>NZ_CP192100.1:1600000-7067500 GCF_050955795.1 Actinoplanes sp. CA-051413 | reverse complement strand
AAGGGTTCCAGGGCCAGGCTAATCCGCCCTGGGTGAGTCGGGGCCTAAGGCGAGGCCGAGAGGCGTAGTCGATGGATAACGGGTTGATATTCCCGTACCCGCAAAGGAGCGCCCAAGACGAACCTTGTTGTGCTAACCACGCGAAGCGCCGGCGACTTTCGGGTCAAGGGTGTGGAGTCTGGGAACCTGGCAGGTAGTAGTTTAGCGATGGGGTGACGCAGGAAGGTAGCTGATCCCGGCCGGTGGTTGTGCCGGGGTAAGCGTGTAGGCCGTGTCATAGGCAAATCCGTGACACATGAGGCTGAGACGTGATGCCGAGCCGATTCAGGTGAAGTCAGTGATCCTATGCTGCCGAGAAAAGCCTCTAGCGATGTTCCGAGCGGCCCGTACCCCAAACCGACACAGGTGGTCAGGTAGAGAATACCGAGGCGACGGGCGAACTGTGGTTAAGGAACTCGGCAAATTGCCCCCGTAACTTAGGGAGAAGGGGGGCCGGACGCGTGAAGCCCCTTGCGGGTGGAGCGTGGTATGGCCGCAGAGAGCAGGGGGAAGCGACTGTTTACTAAAAACACAGGTCCATGCCAAGTCGTAAGACGATGTATATGGACTGACGCCTGCCCGGTGCTGGAACGTTAAGGGGACCTGTTAGCCTTTCGGGGCGAGGCGGAGAACTTAAGCGCCAGTAAACGGCGGTGGTAACTATAACCATCCTAAGGTAGCGAAATTCCTTGTCGGGTAAGTTCCGACCTGCACGAATGGCGTAACGACTTCCCCACTGTCTCAACCACAGGCCCGGCGAAATTGCAGTACGAGTAAAGATGCTCGTTACGCGCGGCAGGACGGAAAGACCCCGGGACCTTTACTATAGCTTGACATTGGTATCCGAATGTAATTGTGTAGGATAGGTGGGAGCCTGTGAAGTCCGGACGCCAGTTCGGGTGGAGGCAATCTTGAAATACCACTCTGTTGGATTTGGGTATCTAACTTGCGGCCCTGATCGGGTCGAGGGACAGTGTCTGGTGGGTAGTTTAACTGGGGCGGTTGCCTCCTAAAAGGTAACGGAGGCGCCCAAAGGTTCCCTCAGCCTGGTTGGCAATCAGGTGTTGAGTGTAAGTACACAAGGGAGCTTGACTGTGAGACTGACAGGTCGAGCAGGGACGAAAGTCGGGACTAGTGATCCGGCACTTGCGAGTGGAAGCGGTGTCGCTCAACGGATAAAAGGTACCCCGGGGATAACAGGCTGATCTTCCCCAAGAGTCCATATCGACGGGATGGTTTGGCACCTCGATGTCGGCTCGTCGCATCCTGGGGCTGTAGCAGGTCCCAAGGGTTGGGCTGTTCGCCCATTAAAGCGGTACGCGAGCTGGGTTTAGAACGTCGTGAGACAGTTCGGTCCCTATCCGCCGTGCGCGTTGGATACTTGAGAAGGGCTGTCCCTAGTACGAGAGGACCGGGACGGACGAACCTCTGGTGTGCCAGTTGTCCCGCCAGGGGCACGGCTGGTTGGCTACGTTCGGAAGGGATAACCGCTGAAAGCATCTAAGCGGGAAGCTCGCTTCGAGATGAGGTATCCCACCACCTTGAGTGGGTAAGGCTCCCAGCTAGACGACTGGGTTGATAGGCCGGAGATGTAAGCCTAGTAATAGGTTCAGTCGACCGGTACTAATAGGCCGAGGGCTTAACTACACCAAACTTGATGTTCGACCGCGTCCACTGTGTGATTCACAGCAAACAACCACCCCACCCCAGGGAACAAGCCGAACGTTGGTTTGGTTCTGGGGGTGCAGGGAGTGTTGTGTCGCTGATAGCTGTTTCGGTGGTTATAGCGGAGGGGAAACGCCCGGTCTCATTCCGAACCCGGAAGCTAAGCCCTCCAGCGCCGATGGTACTGCACTCGGGAGGGTGTGGGAGAGTAGGACGCCGCCGGACTCAACGTACAGTCGAGGGCCTTCCCCATAGGGGTTGGCCCTCGACTGCTTTTGTGCGTCAGGGCCCTAGTAGCGTTGGGTGGACGCGCGCTCGACCCGCGCCCCCGCGGCTTGATGGCTGGGCCGGCACCTGAACGACCTTGTACTACCCGTAGTGATCTGCTCCGTACTTGATGTGCTCCGGCGGCCCCGCCGATGTTGTGAGGGCCTCGCCGAACTTGGAAGGACTTGACCCGTGAACCCAGGACCGCAGGACGGCGGCTCCAGCAACCGCGACGACGAAGGCCGGGACGGCCGCGGTCGCGACGGAGGCTCCGGCGCGAACCCCCGCGGTGACCGGGGAGACCGAGGCGGCCCGCGCCGCGAAGGTGGCTTCCGGGCCGGCGGTGACCGGGGCGGCTTCCGAGGCGGCGACCGCGACCGGGGAGGTTCGTCCGGCGGCGGCGACCGCGGTGGCTTCCGTGGCGGTGACCGTGACCGTGGTGGTTACCAGGGTGGCGGTGACCGGGGTGGCTCGTCCGGTGGTTACCAGGGTGGCGGTGACCGGGGTGGCTCGTCCGGTGGTTACCGCAGCGGCGGGGACCGCCCGCAGGGTGGCGGCTACCAGGGTGGCGGCGACCGCGGCGGCTTCCGCAGCGGCGGCGACCGTCCCCAGAGTGGCGGCTTCCGTAGCGGCGGCGATCGTCCCCAGGGCGGTGGCTTCCGTAGCGGTGGTGATCGTCCGCAGGGTGGCGGTTTCCGCAGTGGCGGCGATCGTCCGCAGGGTGGTGGCTTCCGTGGCGGTGACCGTGACCGTGGCGGGTACCAGGGTGGCGGCGACCGGGGTGGCTCGTCCGGTGGTTACCGCAGCGGCGGGGACCGCCCGCAGAGTGGCGGCTACCAGGGTGGCGGCGACCGCGGCGGCTTCCGCAGCGGCGGCGACCGTCCCCAGAGTGGCGGCTTCCGTGGCGGCGGCGACCGTCCCCAGAGTGGCGGCTTCCGCAGCGGCGGCGACCGTCCCCAGGGTGGCGGCTTCCGTGGCGGTGACCGTGACCGTGGCGGTTACCAGGGCGGTAGCGACCGGGGCGGCGACCGCGGAGGTTTCCGCAGTGGCGGCGATCGCCCGCAGAGTGGTGGCTTCCGTGGCGGAGACCGTGACCGTGGTGGATCCCAGGGTGGCGGCGACCGCGGCGGTTTCCGTAGCGGTGGCGACCGGCCCCAGGGCGGCGACCGTGGTGGATACCAGGGTGGCGGCGACCGGGGCGGGTTCCGCAGTGGCGGTGACCGTCCGCAGGGTGGTGGCTTCCGCGGTGGCGACCGTGACCGTGGTGGCTACCAGGGTGGCGGCGACCGGGGCGGCTATCGCAGCGGTGGCGACCGTCCGCAGGGTGACCGTCCCCAGGGCGGTGACCGCGGCGGCTTCCGCAGTGGTGGCGACCGTCCGCAGGGTGGTGGCTTCCGCGGCGGTGACCGTGACCGTGGTGGTTACCAGGGTGGTGGCGACCGGGGCGGCTATCAGGGTGGCGGCGATCGGGGTGGCTACCGCGGTGGCGACCGCTCCGACAGCGGCCCGCGCAGCAGCTTCCAGGGTGGTTCCGGTGGCGGCTACCGGGGCGACCGTCCCCAGAGCGGCGACCGTGGCGGCTACCAGGGTGGCGGCGACCGTGGCGGCTACCAGGGTGGCGGCGACCGTGGCGGCTACCGCGGTGGCGACCGGCCGGGCAACCGCCCCGACGGCGGCTACCGAGGCGACCGTCCCCAGGGCGACCGTCCGCAGGGAGACCGTCCCCAGGGCGGTGACCGCGGTGGTTTCCGCAGCGGCGGTGACCGTCCGCAGGGCGGCGGCTACCAGGGTGGCGGCGACCGCGGCGGATACCGCGGTGGCGACCGTCCCGCCGGCGACCGCGGCCCCCGCGACGGCGGCTTCCGCGACCGCGCACCTCGCGACGACCGCGCACCCCGCGACGACCGCGGCCCTCGCCCGGACCGGGCGCCTCGTGACGACCGCGGCCCGCGCGACGACCGCAGCTTCCGCAACGACCGCCCGGCCCGTGACGACAGGGCACCCCGCGACGACCGGTCGACCCGTGACGACAGGGCACCCCGGGACGATCGCGAGCCTCGGGATGACCGTGGGCCTCGGGGTGAGCGTGGCTTCGAGCAGCCTGATCTGCAGCAGCCCGCGTTCCGGGCGCCTGAGCTGCCTGAGGACGTTGTCGCGACGGATCTCGACAAGGAGGTTCGCGCCGAGCTGCTGAGCCTGTCCCGGGACACCGCCGACCTGGTCGCGCGGCATCTCGTGGCCGCCGGTCAGATCATTGACGAGGATTCGGAGCTGGCGCTTCAGCACGCCATCGCCGCGCGGCGGATGGCTTCGCGGATCGCTGTGGTGCGGGAGGCCGTCGGGCTTGCCGCGTACGCCGTGGGGGACTGGACCACCGCGATTGCCGAGCTGCGCACGTACCACCGGATGACGGGGCGGCAGACGCACCTGGCCGAGCTGGCCGACTGTGAGCGGGCCCTGGGCCGGCCGGAACGGGCGATTGATCTGTTCCGTGGTGCGGACAAGGACACCCTCGACAAGGCGGGCGCGATCGAGCTGCTCATCGTGGCCGCCGGCGCCCGTGGTGACCTCGGTCAGCATGACGCCGCTGTGGCGATGTTGCAGGTTCGGGAGCTGACCGCTGACGAGGACGCCGAGTGGGCGGTCCGCCTGCGGTACGCCTACGCCGACGCGCTGCTCGCTGCCGGCCGGCGGGACGAGGCCCGGGAGTGGTTCGCCCGGGCCGCGGCCGCCGACGAGGACAACCTGACCGACGCGGCCGAGCGGCTGCTCGAGCTGGACGGCGTCACGATCGAGGGCGACGAGCCCGAGGACGACGACGACCAGCCCGTCGAGACCCCGGCCGCCGCGGCGGAGACGGACGCCGACGAAGCGGATGAGGAATACCGCGACGAGGCGTTCGCCGACGAGGACGACGAAGATGACGGCGACGAGGACGACGAGGACGACGAGGACGACGACCTGGTCGAGGACGTCGACGCCGGCATCGACGAAGACCAGGTGACGGAGGCCAAGACCGCCGAGCCGGAGGCCAAGACCGCCGACAGCGCGATCACCGGTGAGGACGCGGAGGCCAAGGCCACCGACGTCGAGGTCACCGGCGAGGCGGCGAAGGACGAGGAAGAGGCGGCGGAGGACAAGGACCAGACCGGCGAGATCGACGGCGAGCGCCCGGCGAAGGGCGACAAGGAGCCGGAGGCGTGAGCCTGGTTGACGCGTACGACCTGGTCATCTTTGACCTGGACGGCGTCATCTACCTGATCGACAAGCCGATCGACGGGGCAGCTGAGGCAGTCGAGCGGCTGCGCTCGGCCGGCACGGCCATCGCGTACGCGACCAACAACGCGTCGCGGCGGGCCCCCGATGTCGCCGCGCTGCTCACCGGTATGGGGGTTTCCGCCGCCGCCGACGAGGTGCTGACCTCGGCCGGTGCGGCGGCCGCCCTGCTGGCCCAGCGGCTGCCCGCCGGCGCCCCGGTGCTCGTTGTCGGGGCGGAGGCGTTGCGGGCCGAGGTTCGCGATGCCGGGCTGGTTCCGGTCGAGCGGTTCGAGGACGAGCCGGTGGCCGTCGTGCAGGGTTACGGCCCGGACGTCGGCTGGAAGGTGCTGGCCGAGGCTTCCCTCGCGGTTCGCGCCGGGGCGCTGTGGATGGCGACCAACACCGACCGCACCCTGCCGAGCCCGCGTGGCCCGCTGCCGGGCAACGGTTCGCTGGTGTCGGTGCTGCGGACCGCGCTGAACCGCGAGCCTGATGTGGTGGTGGGCAAGCCGGCGCCGGCGTTGTTCGAGACCGCGGCGTCGCTGTCGAAGTCGCAGCGGCCACTCGCCGTCGGCGATCGGCTCGACACCGACATCGAGGGCGCGGTCGGCGCAGGCATGGACAGTCTGCTGGTGCTGACCGGTGTCAGCGGGCCGGCGGAGCTGCTTTCGGCCCCGCCGGAGCGGCGGCCGACGTTCGTGGCGGCAGACCTGTCCGGTCTGTTCGGTCCGGCGCCCGCGGCACGGCTCGCTGCCGGCACTGACGAGCTCGGCGGCTGGCGGCTGGTCGACGGCAAGCTCGACGGCTCCGGTGATCCGGTCGACGCGTTGCGGTTGCTGACCGGCTTCGTCTGGGACGGCGGCAAGGCGCAGGCCGGCTCGGACGCGGCCCGGGAGCTCTTCGCCGCCTGGGGTCTGTAACCGCTGCTCGTGAACTGTCGTTGATCCCCCGTGGGCACCACGCCTACGGGGGATTTCCGTGTCCGGGGCAGCCGGAGATAGTGGACTCCCAGAGTCCGACGGGAGTCGACAGTCAGTGGCTGCAAGCGCGCACAAGGACATGAATTCCCCGCGGCGGGGGCTGCTGATCTGGCTCTCCGGCGCCGACCCCGACACCCTCTCGCGGAGCCCCCGCGAGAAACGCAAATACTCCGGGCTGGGCGGCGTCGTGCTGACCACGGCGGCGATGGCCGGGCTCTCCGCGGGCTTCGCCCTGCACACCGGGGTACGGGCCCCGCTGGCCGTCTCCGTCCTCATCGGAGTCCTGTGGGCGCTGGCCATCGCCAACCTGGACCGCTGGCTGGTGGCCGCGGCGGGCCGGCGTGAGCTGTGGTGGCAGAACCTCGCCACGCTCGTACCGCGGATCCTGCTGGCGCTGGTCATCGGCGCCGTGGTCTCGACGCCGCTGGTGTTGTGGATCTTCCAGCGGGAGATCCAGGCCCAGCTCACCATCACCCAGCAGGTCGAACGCAACACCTACGAGCAGAAGCTGCGGTCCGACACGCGCTTCGCCGTCATCCCCGCGCTGCAGGCCGAGGTCACCAAGCTCCAGCAGGTCGCGGCCGGTTCGCTGGTGCAGGACCTGGTCGGCCAGGACCCGGAGGTCAAGCGGGACCAGGCCGAGTACGACGCGCTGGAGAAGCGGTACAGCGAGGCGCGGGCCAAGGCGATCGCCGAGTTCGACGGCTCCGACGGCACCAAGCAGAAGGGTGGCGGGCCGGCGTACAAGACGAAGCTGCGGGCCGCCGGTGAGTTGCGGGAGCAGCGGGACGCCGCCAAGGAGAAGCTGGAACGGTCCCGGAGTGCCGCCGCGCAGCGGCAGGCGTCCACGAGCACCAAGGAACAGGCGACCGCGCAGACCGAGCTGGCCACCAAGGAAGCGGAGCTGGCCCGGCTCAAGAGCCAGAAGCAGGCCGAGGAGGACCGCTACCTGATCGACAGCGGCAACGACCGGGGCCTGCTCGCCCAGCTGGAGGCGCTGAGCCAGATCACGGACAGCAACACCACGCTGAAGACGGCGTACCTGACGCTGCTGCTGTTCATCACCGCGATCGAGATCCTGCCGGTGCTGACCAAGTTCCTGCTGAACATCGGACCGCCGACCGCGTACGACGAGATCCTGGCCACCGCGGAGAAGAGTGACGTGGAGGCGGCGCGGACGCGGATCGAGTTCGAGCGGGAGCAGGAACGTCAGGAGCTCGAGGCGCGGGCGTTGCGGCAGGAGCAGATCCGCAAGGAGACCGCCGGCCGGGAGACGCAGGTGGAGACCGAGATCCGTAAGCGGGAGCTGGACCGGTGGCACGGTGAGGAACTGCACCGGCTGAATGGCGCTCCGGCGACTGAGACGGCTACCCGCCGTACGCTGCGTTTTCCGGGCCCGCGCCGGGTCAAGCCGGACCGGACCGGCTACAACGACTGGCCGGCGGACGAGTCGGCCACCCGGCCGGCGAACCCGGGGACGTCGGTGGCCGTGCCCGATCCGGAGGCCGAGGGCGACACCGACGCCACGATGCCGAGGTGGCGCTTTAAGTGACGTGAGGGGGGAGAGCCGGGCGGCTCTCCCCTTCTGCGTCTCAGCGGCTGAAGTAGACAGTGGCGACCAACTTGCCGCCGGGTGAGCTTTCGCGGGCATCAACCAGCTGGAACGGTACGTCCATCAGATCCGAGGATCGCTGGAGCGCCTTCGCCAGGTCATCCGCCCGGCTCAGGTCGTTGCCGTAGTCCACGAGCGTGACCCCGACCGGGACAGCGCCCGGTGGCCGGGTCTGGTCGAACTGCTGGCGGAACTTCTGCTCGTCGTCGGTGCGGGATCCGGGCGCGAGTGGCGGCAGATCGATCGTCTTCGGTGGCAGGCGGACGGGTCTCGTCGGCGCCGGTGCCGCCCGGGTCGGCTGCGGCGGCACGGGCGCGGCCCCGTCGGTACGGGTGGCGATGAACGCGCCGGCGGAGACGAGCACCGTGACGGCGACAACACTCCCAGCGAGATACACGGGTCCCCGGCCGGCGAACCGCTGCCGCAGACCCCTGCCCTGCCGTCCCGGCGCGCGCGGGGAGATGGTTTTGAAACTGCCAGTGTCCTGGCCCCAGGCCAGCGGCTGGGTCGCCGGTGCTGGTCCGCTGGTGGCCAGCTTCAGCGCGGTGGCGACCTGGGACGAGGCGTTGTTGTCATAGCCGATGACCCGGCAGCGCTGCACGAGGGAGCTCGTGCGGGGCGCCTCCGGATCGAGCTCCAGCAGGGCTTCCAGGGCGCCGTACATCATGCGCTGCAACCGGGTCGAGCGGCCGCCCGCGAGCTGCTGCTGCACGGTGTCGAGCATGGTGTCGATCCACTGCTCGTCGCAGCGGCCCTGCAGGGCAGTACGGGTGAGGTCCCGCGCGAGCCGCTGGAGCACGTCCGGTTCCGTGCCCGCCCGCGGTGTCTCCATGGCCGACAGCCACAGCATGGTCCCCACGGCCTGGCTGGGCAGCGGCTGCAACTGCTTGGTCAGGGAGCCCAGGAACCGCAGCGGTTTGGCTGCCAGGACCACCTCGTCGTGCGCGGCCTGGGTGTAGACCAGATGCTCGTTGAGCTCGCCGACGACGATGCCCGCGTCCGGCGGGAAGTACTCGCTGTCGGCCTGCGTGGTGAGGCCCAGCCGCTTGAGCCACGCGCGGGCGGCGACCCGGTCCTTCAGGTCGCACAGCACGCCGGAGCGGGCGATCCAGCCCTCGGTGACCGACCGCAGGCGCTTGGGCTGCGGATAGGCGCTCAGCAGCAGGGTGGCCAGCCGCTCGTGCCAGGCCGTCAGCTCCGGCCGGTCCGCGGTGGGCAGGCCCAGGATGTTGTCCGGCCGGTCGTCCTGCGCCCGGACCACGCCGGTGAGCAGGGCCTGCTCCAGCGGCGCACTCAGCTCCTCCCGCAACACGCGGACCGCCTCCACCGGCTCCTTGCCGGCCCACTCCGTGACCAGCGGCAGGTGGCCCTCGGCCAGCCGCCGGCGACCGCCGGGCGTCTGCATCATGGACGGCACGTCGTGCCACTCCGGTACGTGATTGGCGTGGCCCAGCTCGACCAGCATCTCGTCGAGGGTGAGCTCGCCCCGCAACAGATCGGGGTCGGGGCGTTTACCCGTCGCGGCGTAGTGCACCAGGTACTCGAAACCCCGCCGTACGGCAGCAGTGCCCAGCCTGGTCTTGATCTCCTCCTCGGTCACCGGGCCGCGGCGGAACCACTGGTCGATGCTGTCCGCCCGGTGCGGTTCCTGGCGGCGGAAGTCCGCCGGCCAGCCGCCGGCCACGACCCGCAGCTCGGGGGAGTCCGGGCGTTGCAGCATGCACGTCGACCAGGACCAGGTGCGCAGCTCGCGTTCGGGCAGCACGCGCAGAACAGCCGGGATGATCGCCGCGATCTGCGCCGGGTCGCCGTCCACCGGGACGGCGGCCTGCCGGGTCACGATGCCGCCGAGCACCTGCATCACGACGGTCTGGAAGCGCTCGTCGTCCGGGAGCGCCGGCCGGTCCTCCGCGGCGAGCTCGGTGCCGGCGGTCCAGGCGTCCAGGGCTGACATGCCCTCGGCCGCGAACGCGAAGCGGCAGGTGCCGGCGACCCCGAACGGCCCCCGGCGGCCCTGCACGACGAAGCACCACAGGCGGCGGCCCTGCACGGCGACGCGGCGCAGCGTCCACACCGGATGGCCGTCCGTCGAGCGAATGCCCTCGGGCGGCTGGCTCAGATCCGCCTGCAGCAGCCGTTCGGCGGCGGCCCAGTATTCGCGGGGCGCCGCCGGGCCCACGTCGTGCGGGCTGAAGCCCCGGCCGGTCAGGTCGGCCCACTGCACCATGATCATGCCGTCGGTCATCTACGAGCCCTCCCAAGAACGGCCAGCAGGAGTTGGGTCAGTGCGGCGGCGCGGTCGTCGACGCGGGGGAAACGGTCGCGCGGGTTGAGCGGCTTGAGCCGGATGTCGTCCACCGCGATCGGTACGGTGGCCAGCGGCGAGCACAGGAAGAACCGCAGGGTGATCCACGGTTCGCGGTGCATCCGGAACAGGGCGCTCTGCTGGCCGAGGCCGTACGCGAGCCCGCAGCCGACCGCCGACATGATCAGGTCCCGCAGCAGGATCAGGGCGCCGGAACCGGGCTGCAGGGCGCTGTCGAGATGCTCGTCGATCGAGGGGACCCGGACGTGCTGCGGCACCTCGCTGGTCATGTCCCCGCGCGGGATGCTGACCTCGTTGTCGGTGCCGACGTGCACCAGCTTCCAGAACTCCTCGGGCTGCGAGAAGTGGTCCAGCAGCCCGCGCGCCACCTGCACGGCGCGGCGCTGCCGTACGGCGGGTTCGGGGTTGTGCGCGCCCCAGATGTAGGTCAGCAGCTGGGTGGCGCCCGGATCGGCACCCGCGCCGCGCGACCAGCGGTCCATCGCGACGGACAGATAGGTCGCCGTGCCGCGTTCGACCTCGCCGGGTGCGCCGATGTCACGCAGGTCGAGGCCGGGCTTCTCCAGCGCCGCGCGGATCAGGTCGCACTTGCTGATCGCCACCAGCATCTGCAACGGCCGGCCCTCGTTGGTCGCGAACAGCCCGTCGACCATGGTGATCTGCAACCCGATGTCGTCCTGGATGGACTCGCGGTTGCCGCGCACGATGTCGGCGCCGGACGCCTTGACCGTGCCGGGCCGCAGGCTGCCGTCGAGCAGCAGCCGCTCCTCGGCGACCGACTCCGTCGCCATCCACTCGGGCGCGTTCGGGGCCACCGCCGGGTCGACGACCCAGAGCAGCGCGTCGAACGAGCGCAGCATCCCGGCCTCGCGGCGGTTGGTGCCGTGCTCGTCGAACAACTCACCGGGCAGGTCGGCCACCCCGGTCCAGGTGCGCCGGCCGGCGCTGTCGGTGCGTACCACCAGCGGCTGGCGGAACTGCTTGCCCCACTGCTGGGCGCGGCGTTCGCCGTCGACGACCGTACGCCGGACGAGCTCCTGGATCGCCGCGAGCGCGTCCCGCAGCTGGTCCTGGAGCATGCCGGCCGGGGTGGCCTGGCCGTCCGTACCGGTGGGCTGGATCGCCTCCCCGGTCTGCCGGGTGTCGTTGTACTTGCTGATCCGCGAGGTCAGCGGCAGTTCCTCCAGCGGGCTGAGCTTGCGCAGCCGGATCCGGCCCGGATCGTCCTGGGCGTCCCACCGGGTCAGGTTGTCGAGGTTCTGCTTCAGCGTCCGGACCAGCAGGTACGTCTTGCCGCTGGCCGGCGCGCCCATGGCCGCGACCATGTTCCACTCGTCGATGTTCTGGCGGGCCTCGTCCGGACGGCGGGCCGGACCGGCCCGGAAGACGGGCGTGGCGTCGGGGAAGATGTGCCCGCCGCCGCAGAGCAGGTAGACGAAGTCGACCTCGTGCTGGTTGAAGGCGGGATCCAAGGACTCCGCCGGGCGGTAGTTGCCGGCCAGCATCGTCACCCGCCACGGCATCCCGTTGCGGCCGTCGGGCGCGCCGACCTCGAGCCGGAACGACGGCGGCATCATGAACCGGCCGGTCTCCGGGTCCAGCGGCGGCTGGGCGGCACCGAGCAGCTGCCGGCACACCGGGCAGGTGCTGCCGAAGCGGCTGGTCGGGTCCTCCGGCGGCGGGGGCGGCTTCGACCAGCGCATCAGCCGGCCATCCAGACGACCAGGAACGACAGCACGGCCGCGCCGCTGCCCAGCACCAGGCCGGCGGTGGTGCCCCAGCGGCTCCCGGTCCGCGCGGCCACCCCGAGGTAACCGGCCACGCCGGCCTCGACCTCCACGAACGCCGGCTGCCCGGCGCCGGGCGCGGCGTCGATCCAGTCGCCGAACTTGTGGCCGTACCCGGCGAAGTGCTCGTCGGGCTCGCCGCACTGCCGGGCCACCCGCTGCCGCAACGCCTCACGCCATGAACGGTTCACGTCATCCCCCGCCCGCCAGAACTCCCAGCGCCGCCCCGGCGACGACGCAACCGACCACCCAGATCGACAACCAGAGCGCGGCCCGGCGCAGTGCCACCGCTTGCGCCTGGCGGCCGATCGCGTCGTACGCCCGGTGCACCCGCTCGGGCCGCGTGGCCGGACCGTGCTGGGCGTACGCGCGGATCTGCTCGATGGCGCCGGCGAACGCGTACACCAGGTCGGTACGGGTGCCCGCCGCGACCGGAGCCGGCTCGTCCGCGCAACGCTGCTCGGCCGCGAACACCTCGGTCAGCCAGGACTGCGCCCACGGATGCGACGACTCGATGGCGATCTGCCCGCGCGGCCCGGTGCCGAACGGCTCGGCCAGCACGACGATCAACGGCTCCCAGCGGGGATCGGCCCAGTGCTCCCGCAGCGCCTTCAGCACCGCCTCCTCGCTGTCCGCCACGCGCTGCGCCGGGTTGTCGGGATCCGTGTGCAGCAGCGTGTGTTCCACCCAGTGCCGGCCGGCGAGCGCACACAGCACCACGATCAGGAAACCGAAGCGGTCCTGGGCGTAGAGCAGGCCGGGCGTGAGGTTCCAGCCGCGGGCGGTGTCGTGCCGCATGCGACGGATGCCGCCGTACTCGTAGAGTTCGGTGCCGCGCAGGACGGCCGGCGGCGGGTCGGCCTGGGTGGCGGCGTCCGTGTCGATCAGCACGTAACCGCTGCTGTCCTGGTTGGCGCACCAGCAGACGTTCTCCGGCTTGATGTCGCAGTGCGCCCACTTGAGCTGGTGCAGCTGGTCCAGGCCGGCGGCGAGCAGCCGGAAGTCGCCCAGGTGCTCGGTGCCGGGCCAGCGCCGTACCGGCTCCCAGCGCAACAGGTCGATCTGCGGGGAGACGGCCAGCAGGTAGAGGTCGGGGCGGGCGCCCTCGCCGATCCACGACGGCAACCGGCGGTGCAGCTGCGCGACGATCTGATCGGACGGGGTGCCGAGCCGGGTGGTGACCGCGCCGGAGAGCTGTTCGAGCTGGCCGTCACCGCGGACCACCTGCACCGGCACCACCGCCCAGGGCGGCTCGACCGGGGTACGGCGGTCCGTACCCCCGAGGTAGCGGTTGGCCCGCTGCAACGCCGTCGCCTGCTCGTGCAGGTGCTGGCGCAGCGCCTCGGCGTCACCGAGGTCCGCGCAGCCGTAGATCTTCACATGCCAGTCCGGCCAGCCGTTCCGCTCGTTCTTCGCGGTGGTGAAGATGACCTGCGTGTGGATGCGCCGCAGCTGACCGGTCGCACCGCCCCCGATCGGCGGCACGTCGAAGTCGACGCTCTTGCGTTCCCGCCCGCTGGGCGGGGCGACGGTCAGCAGCACCTGCCACTGCGGCCCGCTGAGGTCGATGACCATCGCGGGTTCGTCCGGATCAGCCATGGCCGCCCTCCCAGGCGAGGTGGTAGTCGAGCAGGGTGGACGACGCGGTGCCGTCCGTGTAACCGATCGAGCCGGCCGGCCCGGCCTGGATCAGCCGGCCGTCCGGGTGCAGCGGGGTGCCGTCGATCGTGACCAGGTAGTCGGGCCGGATCCGGGACCGGGCGAACTCGACGCGGTGGCCGTCGTGGCGCAGGTACAGCAGCTCGCCGCGGGGCAGGAAGGTGGCGTACTCGGGCAGGCGTACCGAGGCGTCGGGCCCGGCGCGGCCGGTCCAGCGGCCCAGGGGCACCCAGCCCGGGGCGGAGGCCAGGTGACAGACCCAGCGGAAGTCGGCCCCGTACCGCAAGGTCAGATGCGCGGTCGCGGGCGGGACGACCGGCGGCGGGTCTGTGCTGGTCAGGGGCAGGGTCTGTTTCGGCCTGGGCTGGGCCGGCGGCGTCTGCTTCGGCCTGGGCTGGGCCGGCGGCGTCTGCTTCGGCCTGGGCTGGGCCGGGGGCGGCGTCTGCTTCGGGGCGGGCAGGGCCGGGGGCTGGATGAGGAACTCGTGGCCGGGGTCGGGCAGCGCGGGGTCGACGGCGAAACCGACCGAGACGACCCGGGCCCGGGGCAGCTGCGCGTCGATGTGCTGGTGGACGATCCGGTGCACCTTGCCGCCGAACTCCCGGCTCATCGGGGTCCGGGTCAGCACGGACACCGAGATCCGCAACGAGCCCGGGTCCAGGCCACCCGCGTTGACGATCGTGCAATAGCGCCCGACCGCGCGCCGGAACGCATCGAGGACAGCCCGTTCGAAGCGGGCGTCGGCCGTACTCATCGGGTCTCTCCGATCGCTGTGCCCATCGCCGCGGCGAGCTGCCGGGCCCGCAGGCCGCCCCCGGCGTCGTCGCCCGCCTCCACGACGACCGCGTAGCCGAGGGGCCCGCGGGGTGTGTCCAGGAACCCGCCGGCCCACGAGTTCTGACCTGCGAAAACGCCGTTGTTGCCGCGGGCCGTCGCCGCCCGCAGCCGCCGGCTCGTCTCCGCGCTGAGTGCCTGTTCCGGGTCGACGGCGGCCACCGGCGTGGTGCGGCCGGTGGCCGGATCGGTGACGCTGCTGATCAGCCGCGGGTGCACGGCCCGGCCGCCGTTGGCGACCGCGGCCATGACCGCCGCCAGAGCCAGCGGGGTGCCGGCCAGCTGCGCCGACTCCCCGGCGTACGCGTCCAGACCGTCCACCGTGGGCACACAGGAGGCGGCGGTGCCGACGAGACGACCGGCCGGCCACGGATCGTTCGCGGGGCAGTCGCCGGTCTGCAGCCCGAAACGTTGGGCCTGGGCGGCGATCGCGGACCAGCCCAGACGGCCCGCGAGCGCGACGAACATGTCGTGGCAGGAGGCGGCGAGGGCGTCGGGCACCTCCGTACCCGGGCAGTCGTCACCGGCCGGCGGCTCGCCGGCGCGGTCGCTGTCCAGGTAGGCCGCGGCCACCACCACGTCGAACGCGGAACCGAGCCCGTAGCGGCGGCCGAAGCCCCGGTTGACCTGCGCGTCCGCGTCGGCGGCGGGAGCCGGTCGCGGGGCGTGCGACCAGCGCCAGCACGCGTCCTGACCGATGTCGTCCCGGCTGCGCCGCGGGCACCACGGATCGGGCCGGCCGTCCGCGAGCTGCCCCGCCGGATCCGGACGCACGTAGTAGTTGTGCGAAGCGGCGAACTTCCCGGCGGCCGCGGCCTCGGCGCGAGGAGGCTTGACCTTCGTGGGCGCGACCGGAGTGCTGGCGCTGACGAGCACGTCGCCGGTGGTGGCGTCCAGGACGACGATGCCGGCAGGGGTGCCACCGCGCAGTGCCTCGGCCGCGGCGTGCTGCCACCCGGGATCGAGCGTGAGGCGGACCTGGCCGTCGACGCGGCCGCCGGCCGGTGGGGGCAGCAGCCGGTCCCCGAGACCAGGCCCGGCGGTACCGGAGATCACGGCGGGATAGCTGCGTTCCACGATCCCTGCCGGGCCGCCGGCGACGCGGATGAGGCCGGTCAGATCCGCCGGGGTCAGTCCGGCCGGCCGGCTCGCGGGCGCCGGCTGCCAGCCGTCGCCGGTGCGGTCGAGGACAAAACCGGGCCGGTCGCCGAAGCGCAGCTCGACCCGGGTGCGGGCCTGGGCGATGAGGTCGGTCGAGCAGGCTGCCGGGTCGGGCGCCGGGGCGGTGAGTCCGGCGCGATCAGCGGTACGGGCTAGGCACGTGACGCGATGCGGGTCGTAGACAGCCGGCAATTGGAGACCGGCGAGCCGTGGCGCCGAGTAGGGGACGAGGGTCAGACCCGCCACGACGGCGACCATCGCACCGACCGTGACGAGCGATGTGCCGACGCGGGCCGGCTCGGCGGGCTCTGTCCCGGCTCCCGCTGCGGCTCCGGCCAGGGCTCCCGGTCCGGCTCCGGTCCCGGGTGCTGGCCGGCTTTGGGTGGCCGGGTTGGTCGTTCGCGTTGCGCGGTTTGCTGAGGTGCGGGCGGCCAGCAGGGTCAGGATGATGCCGAGCGCGACCGTGAGCGTCGACTGCCCGCCGCGGGACAGGAACGGTGCCGGGATGCCGGTGTGCGGCACCAGGTTGGCGGTCGCGGCGAGGACGAACAGGAACTGGCCGACGATCATCGCGCCCAGCCCGGCGCCGAACAGCATGGCCACCGGCGGGCGTCCGTAGCCGGGCGGGGGCGCGTTGGCCCGTACCAGTCCGGCGCCGAGCAGGACCACCAGCAGCCCGACGGCGATGACGACCAGCCCGCCGAGTTTGTTCCAGACGACGGCCAGCACGAAGTCGGTGGTCCCGGCGGTGACCGCCCCGGCGGCCGTGTCGCGCAGCCCGCGCCCCCAGAGCCCGCCGTCGGCGGTGGCCGCGATCGCCCGCGCGACCTGCGACCGCTCACTCTCCACATCGGCGGCCAGCGACCGCCGGCAGGGCACCTGACCGGCCGGGACCGCCGGGCCGGACTCCGTGCGCGCGTCGACGGCCATGCAGGGCGCGTCCCAGCGGAAGACCCAGGGATCGTTCCAGACCCGGCCCCGCTCCCCGACGTAGTCGGTGCTGAAAAGGCTCACGGACCCGACGATGCAAAGCACGGCAAGAGCAATGAAGATCCGGTACGCGGACAGCATCCTTACCGCCCACCCGGCCCGGCCGGGGTCCCCGCCCCGGTCCTGCTCCACGTTGCGCCGGGTGGCGGCCCAGGTCACGCCGAGCGTCATCAGCGCGGCGGGCACCACGGTGCCGAAGTCATGCCGCAACCCGCTGGCCACGGCGACCAGCCCGAACAGGGCAAGCGGCAAACCGAGGAAACGCCCGGCGCGATACAGCGCGCGCAAGGTGGAGCCCCGCCACACGCTGCCGGCGCCGTCGCGGATGTCCCGCCACGTGTCGAGGACACTGACGGCCCGGAACCGGAAGCTGTCCCGGGCCACCACGAAAGCCAGGGCGGCGAGCAGGAGAAGTTTCCCGTACTCGGGGGTGGCGACCGGCCCGGCAGTGAGCGCGACCGATCCGGAGCCGAAGAACAGTGGCAGGACGAACGGCAGGAGAACAACGCCGGCGAGCGTCGCGGACAGGGCGGCGGAGTGGATGTGTTCCAGGCTGTCGGTGCGGGTGGTCCAGTTGACGGCCCGGCGTGCCCGCTGAGCTCTGCTGCCGGCGGACCGGCTCAGCCAGGCGACAAGTCCGAGCACGACGGCGATCCCGAGCGCCGGCTGACCCAGCGCCGACCACGCCTGCCGCAGGGCGTCGGAGGCGAAACCGCTGGCGAACGTACCGCCCGGATCAGGAACCACGGCAAGCCGGACCACGAGCAGCGCGCCGAACTCCAGCAGCAGCGTCGAGACGACGAGTACGGCCAGCAGGGGCCCGGAGACGCTGAAGACCCGGCCGTCGTCGGACAGCCGCCCGCCCATCCG
This sequence comes from Actinoplanes sp. CA-051413, assembly GCF_050955795.1. NCBI lineage: Bacteria > Bacillati > Actinomycetota > Actinomycetes > Micromonosporales > Micromonosporaceae > Actinoplanes > Actinoplanes sp. CA-051413. Next base: position 7,050,052 of record NZ_CP192100.1, on the reverse strand, counting down.
CAGCCCGGCGTGCCCCAGCCCGGCAACGGCAGCGACCACGGCCACGACCCAGAACGGGTACGGCGCACCGGCCAGCAGGAACGGCAGGGCCACGAGCATGTGCGGGACGAAGAGGGCGAGCGCGGGCCAGTCCCGCAGCCCCCGGCCCCGGACAACCTCAGGCCGCAACATCCACCGGGCGGCGCCGGCAACGCCCCAGAGAAGACCGGAAAGAACAACAAGGGTGCCGAGAGCCGGCCCGGTGACAAGATCCACGATGACGATGTGCTGACACCTCCGCCCGGGTATCTCAGCTCAGCGGGAATTCCCTCCGGAACCGTGCGGACGACGCAGCCGGGGATACAAAAGGTAAGCCAGCGGCGGCCGATCACGTAAACGGCCGAATGGCCCGGGGTGCGCTCGGAAGGGTGATGAGCCACGACCGGGGTAAGCGGAAAGGCTGGAGCGGGCGGGCCTTGGATCGTGGTAGGTGGTCGGCCTTACGGCTGTTGCGTGGCCAGGGATCGGCGGCGCGGTGCAGGTCGGGCGGGTGGAGGGGTCCGGCTCGGGTGGCTAATGAGAGAAACGCTCCGGGATGGTGGTCCGGAGGGAATTCCGGTGAGCTTCACCCGGGTGGATGACGGCCATTCGGTGGGTCCGATGCGGCGGAACCCCGGCGATAATGCGTGCCGCGGCAGAGCGTTTGCTACGCATCCGAAATGCGTCGCGCATTCATATTGAGCCGCCCGCGCCGGCTCCGGGCTGAATGCTTTTGCCCGACCGCCCAGCCCGGCCGCCCGGTCCGCGCGGGGCTGCCGGGATCAGTCGACCAGGCCGGACTGGTAGGCGAAGACCACCAGCTGAGCGCGGTCGCGGGCGGTCAGTTTCACCATGGCCCGGCTGACGTGGGTCCGGGCTGTTGCCGGGCTCAGGACCAGGCGGGCCGCTATTTCTTCGTTGCTCAGGCCTTCGCCGACCAGGCTGACGACTTCACGTTCGCGGTCGGTGAGGGCGTCGAGGCGGGGGTGCGGGCGCAGCACGCGGGTCGGCCGGGAGGCGAACTCGCGGACGACCCGCCGGGTCACCGACGGCGACAGCAGTGCTTCGCCGGCAGCCACCAGGCGGATCGCGCGGACGAGTTCGGCCGGCTTGGTGTCCTTGATGAGGAAGCCGCTCGCGCCGTGCCGGAGGGCGTCGAAGACGTAGGCGTCGATCTCGAAGGTGGTCAGGACGATCACGCGGGTGGCGGTCAGCGCCGGATCGGCGGCGATGCGGCGGGTGGCTTCGATGCCGTCGATGCCGGGCATGCGGACGTCCATCAGGACCACGTCCGGGCGGTGCGTCCTGGTCTGCTCGACCGCGGCCAGCCCGTCTGCCGCCTCGCCGGCCACGAGCATGTCGTCCTCGCTGGTCAGCAGGGTGCGCAGGCCCAGCCGGACGAGGTCCTGGTCGTCGGCGATGACCACGCTGATCGTTCGGCCGGTGGTCATCGGCGTACCGGGAGGGTCGCGGTCACGGCGAAGCCGCCTTCCGGTTGGGGGCCCGCGGTCAGCGAGCCGCCGAGGGCTGACACGCGTTCCTTCATGCCGGCCAGGCCGTGGCCGTCGCGGGCCGGGCGGGGTGGGCCTCCCCGGCCGGTGTCGCTGATCGAGACGGTCAGGTCGTCGCCGGTCAGGGCGAGGCGGACCGAGGCGGTGGCCGTGCCCGCGTGGCGCAGGACGTTGGTCAGTGACTCCTGCACTATCCGGTACGCCGCCAGGTCGACCGCCGCGGGCAGCGAACCCAGCGGCCCGGCCACGTCGACCGCCACCGGGACACCCACCGCGCGGGTGCGGTCCACGAGCTCGTTCAGGCGGGCCAGTCCCGGGACGGGGGAGCGGTCGTCGTCGCCCCGGCGTACCGCGCCGAGGGTGGCCCGTAGCTCGTCGAGGGATTCGCGGCTGGTACGGCTGATCGCCGTCAACGCCGCTTCCGCCTGCTCCGGTTGTTTCGGCAGCACGTGCAGGGCGATGTCGGCCTGCATCATGATCGCGGCCAGGCCGTGGCCCACCACGTCGTGCACCTCCTGGGCCACTCGCAGCCGTTCGGCGTCCGCTTGGCGGCGGGCCTCGTCGCGGCGGTTCTGCAGGGCCTGCTCGCGTCCCACGCGTACGGTCACGCCGATCGCCAGCGGGCCGGCCACCCAGGCGACCTGCGGGGCGACGGCCTCCATGCCGAGCCCGTCGCCGATCAGTCCGGCGATGATCAGCAGGCCGAGGGCGCCGGCTGCCGCGATGGCGGCCTGGCCGAGCGGGCGGTGGGCCGCAACCGTGTAGACGGCGATGGCCAGGCTCAGCAGGATCGGCCCGAACGGGTAGCCGCCCAGCAGATAGAGGTACACCGCCACCGTCGTGACGGCCAGAACTGTCACGGGCAGCAGGCGCCGGGCCGCGAGCACCACGGCCGCGATGACTACCAGGGCGTACGCCCAGCCGGACACCGAGGGGATGCCCTGGTTGCGGCCCGCGGGCGCGGTGCCGGCCAGGCCGATCGCCAGCAGGACGAGCGTGAGCAGCCCGTCCGTCAGGTATCCGGGTACCCGTTTCATGACGCTCACAGGATGTCACGGCGACGCAGCAGCGCGCCGCCCGCCGCCGCGAACACCAGCAGATAGGCCCCCACGATCAGCGCGGCCTGGCCGCCCCCGACCAGCGCCTCGACGCCGGGGGTGTCGCCGCCCGCGCCGAGGGCCGCGACCAGCGAGCCCGCGTTCGGGCCGGGCAGGGCCTTCTGCAGCTGTGCCACCCAGTCGAGCAGGGGCGCGGCGATCAGAGCCAGCAGATTCTGCACGGCGAGCAGCCACACCAGGCCCAGGCCGACCGGCAGGGCGACGCCGCGCAGGGCGATGCCCAGCAGTGCGCCGAGGACCGTCCACATCGCCGCGATCAACCAGCCCGCGGCGATCCCGGCGAGCACGTCACCGACGCCCGGCCAGGCGATCGCCCGATCCTCGGCGAGCGCGACGGCGACGCTCGCCACCGCGCCCGCGGCGAACACAGTGAGCACCCCGGCGAGCGCGGCCAGGCCGAGCGTGACCAGCTTGGCGGCGTAGACGCGCAGGCGGACCGGATCCTGGGTGAGGACTGTCTTCCAGGTGCCCCAGGCGTACTCGCTGCCGACCGCCAGCACGCCGAGGATCAGCATCAGCGCCCCGAGGAACACCGGCAGGCCACCGATCGAGTTCCCGACCAGCTGATCCGGCAGCAACGCCGCCAGGCCGCGGTCGGCGCGGGGGCCGCTCGTGCCGCCCGCGTAGCCGGCATAGGGAATCAGATAGGTGAAGGTCAGGCTCAGACCGAGTGCGATCGCCAGCAACGCCCGGATCGCCGGGCGGCGCACCAGCTTGATCGTCTCGGCGCGGATGTCGTCACGCATGGCTTGCTCCTGAGGTCAGGGCCAGGAAGGCGTCCTCGAGGCTGCGTTCGTCGGCGCGCAGCTCGCTGACCGCTATGCCGGCGCCGACGAGGGCGGCGTTCACCTCGGCAGCGCGCCCTGGGGACACGGTGAGCCGCAGAGCGCCGTCGGTGACCTGGACGGCCTGCATACCGAACAAGCTCCGGGCCTGCGCCGCGGCAGCGTCCAGCGGCTCGGCGACCAGCCGCAGCCCCGGTTCGCCGCGCAGCTCAGCGACCGTGCTCTCAGCCACCAGCCGGCCGCCCGCGATGACGCCCACCCGGTCGCACAGCTCCTGCACCTCGGTCATCAAGTGGCTGGACAGCAGCACCGTGCAACCGGCCGCGCCGAGGCGGCGCACCAGCAGGCGCATGTCCGCCATACCGGCCGGATCCAGCCCGTTGGTCGGCTCGTCCAGCACGACCAAGCGCGGATCCTTGAGCAGGGCGGCGGCCACCCCCAGGCGTTGCTTCATGCCGAGCGAGTAGGTGGCATAGCGGTCGCCGGCCCGGCCGGTCAGCTCGACCTGGTCGAGCACTGCCGCGACCCGGCCGGGCCCGACGCCGGCGTGGCGGGCCATGACCCGCAGATTGTCGCGCCCGCTCAGGTACGGGTAGAAGCCCGGCCCCTCGATGAGCGCGCCGACCCCGTCGAGCCGCCCCGGAGCCCGGCCGAACAGACGCACCTCACCGGAACTGGGCCGGATCAACCCCAGCAGCATGCGCAGCGTGGTGGTCTTACCGGCGCCGTTGGGACCGAGAAAGCCGTAGACCTCGCCGGCCTCGACCCGCAGATCCAGACTGTCGACGGCGGTCAGCGTGCCGTAGCGCTTCGTGAGTCGCCGGGCCTCGACGGGTGCTGTCATGAGCCCATCGTGGCCAACGGCGGGACTACGCGCGTCCGTCCAGAGGCGTCATTTCGCGTACGTCTCAGGTCGTACGACTGGGCCTAGAGCAGCTTGCGCAGCTTGAGCAGGTCGAAGGGGTTGGCCTTGATCGACACCTGCCGGGAGGCGATCGCCCGGGTGACGTCCAGCCGGCCCGTGACCAGCGCGATCAGGTCGTCGCCGGCCGCGAGCAGGACGATCTTGGCCTTCGGGTCGTCGCCGTCGGCGATGTCGACCAGGCGGCCGCCGGCCAGGCGGGCGTGGAAGGCGGTGTCCAGGTCGCTCACCCGGCAGGCGAGCGTGCGGTCCAGATCGAGCTTGCCGCGGGTCTCGGCGTTCGCGTCCAGCCGGGCGGCGAGATCGTGCAACGCCTGCCGGCACTCGTCCACGCTGGCCAATTCCGGACCTCCTCCACGACACCACCTCGACGCTCCGCACGGTACCGCAATGCACCTGCGGGTACGCCCGGTAGCGTTGCACCAGCACACGCGTGGCGCGAGCCGGAGGGGAGCAACATGCAGGACGCATGGCGGGCGTATCTGGAGATGGCGCTCGGACTGACCGAGGCACCGCGCAAGCGGGCGCAGCAGGTGGCCGGTGAGCTCGTGAACCGTGGCGGCGCGACGGCGGCGCAGTTGCAGGGCCTGGTCGAGGATCTGATGTCGACCGGCCTGGCCAACCGCGAGGCGCTGACCAACATCGTGCGCTTTGAGGTGGATCGGGCGCTCGGCCTGGTCGGCCTGGCGACGGCCGACGAGGTGTCCGACCTCAACACCCGGGTACGCGACCTGGAACGTCAGCTGCGCCTGGCGCAGGCGCGCGCCGGCACGGTGGAAGGCAGCACGGACGGCGGTGCGGCTGCCGCTGCCGCTGACGTGACGCTCGCCGAGCCGGGCCCGGCCGACGTCGTGCCGCCGGCGAAGAAGGCTGTGGCGAAGAAGGCCGTGGCGCGCAAGGCGGTCAAGGCGACCCCGAACGCGATGCCGGCCGCCGCCGCACCCACGACGAACACGAGGCCCGCCGCGGCGACGCCGGGGCGCAAGGCCGCGAAGGCTGCCCCGCCGGCGAGCAACGGCACTTCGCCGGCTCCCGTCAAGGCTGCGACGCCCGGGGCCGTCCCGGTCAAGGGCGCACCGCCGAAGCCCGCGCCCAGCAAGGCGGGTCCGGCCAAGGCCGGCCCGAGTAAGGCGAGTCCCGCCAAGCCGGGTCCGGCCAAGACCGCTCCGGCGAAGGCCGCAGCCGCGGAACCAGCGATCCCTGCGGGAACCGCAGCTGCGCCGACCGCACCGGTGAAGGAGGCCGCGGCGGCGACCGAGCTGCCGCCGACAGCTGCGAAGAAGGCAACGGCCAACGAGGCCGCCGCGGCTACCGAACTGCCGCCGACCACGGCCGCGAAGAAGACAGCCGCCAAGAAGGCCGCGGCGAAGAAGACGACCCCGGCCGCCGGTGAGCCGGCTGCCGCCAAGAGCACCCCGGCCAAGAAGGCCGCGAAGAAGACGACCGACCCCGCCACGCCGGAGGCCACGCCGTGACGTACCCGAACCAGGCACCTCGTCCGGGCCCGCCGCCCGGCGGCTTCCGTCCGGGCCCGCCCCCCGGTGGTTTCCGTCCGGGCCCGCCGCCGCAGGGTGCCGGGCAGCCCGGCGAGCAGACCGCGCGGACGGACCCGGAGTACCGCCTGGACGCCACGGGCGGCACCGGCCACCCCGCCGTCGACGCCGTGCTGCAGTCGCTGGCCAACGCGGCCACGCTCGCCCCGGGCGATCAGATCGCCGAGTACGAGGCCGCGCACCAGGTGCTGCAGGAGACCCTGGCCAGCATCGACCGCTGATCCCCGTACCGGAGAAAAGGTTTTCATGGCCCGCCGTGCGCGTCTTGACGCCGAGCTCGTCCGCCGTAAGCTCGCCCGTTCCCGTGACCAGGCGGCCGCGCTCGTCGCGGCCGGCCGGGTGCAGGTGCGTGGCACCGTGGCGCAGAAGGTCGCCACCATGATCGACCCGGCCGATCCGGTGGTGGTCACCGGCGACGACCCGGCCACCGAGTACGTCTCCCGGGGCAGTCACAAGCTGGCCGGGGCGCTGGCCGCCTTCACCGGGCTCGCCGTCGAGGGCCGCCGCTGTCTCGACGCCGGCGCCTCCACCGGCGGCTTCACCGACGTGCTGCTGCGGCGGGGCGCCGGGCACGTGTACGCCGTCGACGTCGGCTACGGGCAGCTCGCCTGGCCGCTGCGTACCGATGAGCGCGTGACCGTGATGGAACGCACGAATGTGCGTACCTTGACGCCCGACGTTCTCGGCGGCCCGGTCGATCTCACCGTCGCCGATCTTTCTTTCATCTCCCTGCGGCTCGTGCTGCCCGCGCTCGCCGCCTGCACCGGCATCGACGGTGATCTCGCGCTGATGGTCAAGCCGCAGTTCGAGGTGGGCAAGGAGCGGGTCGGTTCCGGCGGTGTCGTCCGTGATCCGCTGCTGCGCGCCGAGGCCGTCCTCGACGTCGCCGCCACGGGCGCTCAGCTGGGGCTCGGCGTCGCCGGGGTGGCCGCCAGCCCGCTGCCCGGCCCGAGCGGCAACGTGGAGTTCTTCCTGTGGTTCCGCCGGGACGCCCCGCCGGCCGACGAGGCCCGCGTGCACGCCGTGGTCGCCGCCGGCCCGTCCGGCGCGGTAGCCTCCGCCGGGCCGGCATCGACGCCGGTTTCGCCCCTGATGGAGGATTCGTGACGCGGTCCGCCTTGCTGGTCACCCACACCGGCCGCCGGCAGAGCACCCAGCATGCCCAGACCGTCGCCCGCGACCTGGTCGCGGCCGGTTTTGAGGTACGGGTGATCGCCCAGGAGGTCGCCGACCTGGAGTTGCCGCCCGGCGTCACGCCGGTCGACGACCCCACGGCCGCCGAGGGTGTGGAGATCGTCTTCGCGCTCGGCGGTGACGGCACCTTCCTGCGCGCCGCCGAGCTCGCGCGGCCGGCCAAGGCGCCGCTGCTCGGCATCAACCTCGGCAAGGTCGGCTTCCTGGCCGAGGCCGAGCTGAACAACATCGACCAGACCGTGCGCGAGATCGTCGCCGGCGACTACACGGTGGACGAACGGCTCACCCTGGACGTCCGCGCCGAGTACGACGGCCGGCTCATCGCCGACTCGTGGGCGCTCAACGAGGTCAGCGTCGAGAAGGGGCAGCGGGCGCAGATGCTCGAGCTGCTCGTCGACGTGGACGGGCGGCCGCTGTCCCGGTACGGCTGCGACGGTGTCGTGTGCGCCACTCCGACCGGCTCCACGGCGTACGCGTTCTCGGCCGGCGGCCCGGTGGTGTGGCCCGAGGTCGAGGCCCTGCTGCTCGTGCCGATAAGTGCGCACGCCCTGTTCAGCAAGCCCATCGTCACCGCTCCCACCTCGACATTCGTGATCACGGTCGACCCGTACACGTCGTTCGCGGTGCTCTGCTGCGACGGCCGGCGCACGTGGGATCTGCCGCCGGGTGCGCAGGTCACGGTCCGGCGCGGGGAGCTGCCCGTCCGTCTCGTACGGCTCAACCCGCGCCCGTTCACCGACACGCTCGTGGCGAAGTTCGCCCTGCCGGTCGACGGCTGGCGCGGCAACCGCCGCTGACCGTCTGACCGGTTGCGGTGGGCAATTGTCGGTGGGCACCGATACTGTTCGCCCTGTGCTGGAGGAACTGCGCATCACCGGGCTCGGCGTCATCGACGACACGACCTTGAGGCTGACTACGGGCATGAATGCCATCACCGGTGAGACCGGTGCCGGCAAGACCATGGTGGTGACCGGTCTCGGGCTGCTGTTCGGCGGCCGTGCCGACGCCGGGCGGGTCCGCGCGGATCCGGGCCGGGCGGTGGTCGAGGGCCGCCTGCGGCTCGCCGGGACGCTCGGCGACGCGGTGCAGACCCGCATCACCGACGCCGGTGGCGAGATGGACGACGACGGCTCGGTGCTGCTCAGCCGCACGGTGACCATCGAGGGCCGGTCGCGCGCGCACGTCGGCGGCCGCAGCATGCCGGTGGCCATGCTCAGCGAGGTCGGCGAGCAGGTCGTGGCTGTGCACGGGCAGTCCGACCAGCTGCGCCTGCTGCGCCCGTCCGAGCAGCGGGCTGCGCTGGACCGCTTCGCCGGCCCCGAGCACGAGAAGCTGCTGGAGAGCTACCGCGAGGCGTTCACCCGCTGGCGGGCCGTGGTCGAGGATCTGGCCGACCGCCGCCGGCACGCCCGCGAGCGCAACCAGGAGGCCGACCTGCTGACCCTGGGTCTCGACGAGATCACCCGGGTCGACCCGCAGCCCGGCGAGGACGACGACCTGCGCGCCGAGGTGCAGCGCCTGGAGCACGCCGAGGGCCTGCGCACGGCCGCCGCGATCGCCGCCCAGGCGCTGGCCGGCGGCGTGGAGGACACGGAAGAGACCCCGGACGCGACGCTGCTGCTGGGCACCGCCCGGCGCACGCTGGAGGCGCAGGCCGGCGTCGACCCGGCGCTGGGCGAGCTGGCCGCCCGGGTCGAGGAGGCCGCCACCCTGGTCGGCGACGTCTCCGCGGAGCTGTCGGCTTACCTCAGCTCGCTGGACGCGGATCCGGCCCGGCTCGAGGTCATCTACGAGCGTCGGGCCGCGCTGCGCGCGCTGACCCGTAAGTACGCCGACGACGTCGAGGGCGTCATCGCCTGGGCTGAGAACGCGCGCACCCGGCTCGCCGCGCTGGACACCTCCGACGAGCTGCTGGAGGAGCTCGACAAGGAGCGCTTGCGGCTCGCCGCGACCGTCGGTGAGCTGGCCGCCCGGCTGACCGCCGCCCGGATCGAGGCCGCCGGCCGCTTCTCCGACCAGGTCAGCGTCGAGCTGGCCGGGCTGGCCATGCCGCACGCCCGGGTCGAGATCGTCGTGCAGCCGCGGACCGGCGGGCGCGACGAGCCCACCGTCCCGGTCGACGGGACCGAGGTGGCCGTCGGGCCGGACGGCGGCGACGAGATCGAGCTGCGGCTGATCGCGCACCCCGGCGCACCCGCGCTGCCCCTGCAGAAGGGCGCCTCGGGCGGTGAGCTCTCCCGGGTCATGCTGGCCATAGAGGTGGTGTTCGCCGGCGCCGGTGGCCCGCCCACGCTGGTCTTCGACGAGGTCGACGCGGGTGTCGGCGGTCAGGCCGCGGTGGAGATCGGCCGGCGGCTGGCCCGGCTCGCGCGCACCCACCAGGTGCTGGTCGTGACCCACCTGCCGCAGGTGGCCGCGTTCGCCGACCGGCATCTCGTGGTCGCCAAGGACACCAGCGGGGCGATCACCACCAGCGGCGTGCGGATCGTCGAGGAGACCGAGCGGGCCCGCGAGCTGGCCCGGATGCTGGCCGGCCTGCCCGACTCCGACCTGGGCATCGCCCACGCGGAGGAGCTGCTGGCCGTCGCCGACAAGGAGAAGCGAGCCTGAGCGGCCCGGGAACGCCGGGGACCACAATGAGTGACGGGTAATTCGTACCTTTTGTCGGTGACGTTGTGCATGTCGCGTGCGGCCGAGGTGAAACGGCGTGTCAGGATGGCCGGGATGCGACTTCCCACCTTGCGCCGGACCCGGAGCGTCGAACCGGGAGCGTTCTCCGGCACCGCCCGACTGGATCGCCGGACCAAGCGCCTGGTCGGACGGCTGCGCCCCGGTGACATCGCCGTGATCGACCACGTCGACATCGACCGCGTCGCGGCCGACTCGCTGGTCGCCGTCGGCGTCGCGGCGGTGCTCAACGTCAAGCCCTCGATCTCCGGCCGCTACCCGAACCTCGGGCCCGAGGTGCTGATCCAGGCCGGCATCGTGCTCATCGACGACCTCGGCGAAGAGGTCTTCGACCGGATCAGCGAGGGCGACGTCGTCAGCATCTCCGACGACACCGTGCTGCTCGACGGCGAGCCGATCGCCACCGGCATCCGGCAGGACACCCAGACCGTCGCCGCCGCCATGGCCGACGCCCGTGAGGGCCTGTCCGTGCAGCTCGAGGCCTTCGCCGCGAACACCATGGACTACCTCAAGCAGGAGCGCGACCTGCTGCTCGACGGTGTCGGCGTGCCGGACGTGCAGACCCAGATCGCCGGCCGGCACGTGCTCATCGTGGTCCGCGGTTACGACTACAAGGCCGACCTGGACGTGCTGCGGCCCTACATCCGTGAGTTCAAGCCGGTGCTGATCGGCGTCGACGGCGGCGCGGACGCGCTGGTCGAGACCGGCTACACGCCCGACATCATCATCGGCGACATGGACTCGGTCACCGACGACGTGCTGCGCTGCGGCGCCGAGGTGATCGTGCACGCGTACCCGGACGGCCGCGCTCCCGGCCTGGACCGGGTGCACGGGCTCGGCGTGCCCGCGGTGACCTTCCCCGCCGCCGCCACCAGCGAGGATCTCGCCATGCTGCTGGCCGACGACAAGGGCGCCACGCTGATCGTCGCCGTCGGCACGCACGCCAACCTGGTCGAGTTCCTCGACAAGGGCCGCGGCGGCATGGCCTCGACGTTCTTGACCCGGCTCAAGGTCGGCGGCAAGCTGGTCGACGCCAAGGGCGTGAGCCGGCTCTACAAGCAGAACATCTCCGGGTCCTCGCTGGTGCTGCTCGTTCTCTCGGCGATCGCGGCGATGGCCTCGGCGGTCACGGTCTCCACGGTCGGCAAGGCCTATCTCTCCGTGATGTCCGAGTGGTGGGACAATCTCGTCTTCCAGTTAGGACAGCTCTTCTAATCCGCGAGTGACCAAGAGGCTTTGGCGTGATCAACTTCCGGTACCACGTGGTGTCGCTCACCGCGGTCTTCCTCGCCCTGGCGATCGGCCTGGTGGTCGGCACCGCCGCGCTCAACGGGCCGGTCGTCGACACGCTCAAGGACCGCGTCGACGCCCTCAGCAACGACAACACCAACTACCGTGAGCAGGCGAACCAGTACCGTAAGGAACTGAACAGCACCCAGGACTTCGCCACCCAGGTCTCGCCCGCGCTGCTCAACGGCAAGCTCACCGGCCGCAAGATCCTCGTGGTGGTCCTGCCCAGCGGTCAGGACTACGCCGACGGCACCATCGCGATGCTCAAGGTCGCGGGGGCCGCGATCACCGGTACGGTCACCGTGCAGGACAAGTTCTTCGAGCCGGCGAACGCGTTCGAGCTGCTGGACCTGGCCGACAAGGCGTCGCAGCCGACCGTGCCCGCCGAGGGGCTCCCGCTCAACAGCGACGGTGTCGAGACGTCCAGCGCGCTGCTCGCCGTCGCCCTGCTGCAGAAGCCGCTGGCAGTGACGCCCGGTGACCTCACCGCCGTGCTGACCGCCTACACCGAGCCCGGCTACCTCAACGTCTCCGACGACATCGTGCCCGGCGCCGAGGCCACCGTGGTGGTCTCCGGGCTGCCGCCGGTCGATCGGGACGCCGCCAAGAAGAACCAGAACGCGGTCACCCTGGCCAACCAGTTCCACAAGGACCGGCCGCTGGTCGTCGGGGGCAACGGCATCGGCGACGGCAACCTGGTCGGCGAGATCCGCTCCGACCCGACGCTGGTCAAGGAGATATCCACGGTGGACAACGTCAGCACCGCACAGGGACAGCTGGCCACGGCGCTGACCGTCGTCGAGCGGGTGGTGGCGGGCAAGGTCGGCCAGTACGGGCTGTCGGCCGGCGCCAGCGCGCTCGTGCCCAAAGCGGCGGGCTGAGTTCGTCCACAGGGTGCGCCGGGCGCGGGCCCGGACCGCCTAGACTCGGCGATCGGTCGCCGAGGGGCGCGGCCCGGCGAGGCGGGAGTGCAGGGACATGGCCGGCAAGGTCTGGAAGTCGTTCGGTACCGGGGCCGTGGTGGCCCGCGCGGCGCTGGCCTGGATCCGCCATGATCCGTACGCGGCCCGCCTGGAACGGACCAACTTCCACGGCCGCACGGTCACTCTGGCGGGTGGTCCTGCCCTCGCGCTGGGCGCCACCGCCGGGGCAGCGCTCGGAGCGCCCAGCACAGCCGCGACCGCCGCGGTGGTCACCGCGGGCGTCACGGCCGGGGCCGTCGGCTTCTACGACGACGTGGTCGGCAACCGGCCCGAGCAGAAGGCCGCCAAGGGCTTCGCCGGGCACCTGGGGGCGCTGCGCGAGGGCCGGGTCACGAGCGGCCTGGTCAAGATCGCCGGCGTCGGTGCCGCCGGACTGGTCGCCGCGACCCTGCTCGCCACCGACCCGCAGGTGCGCGCCCACCGTGGCCGCCGCAACGGTGGCGCCGTGCGCGGCGCCACCGACGTGCTGCTCGGCGCCGGCGTCATCGCCGGCACCGCCAATCTGCTCAATCTGCTCGACCTGCGCCCCGGCCGGGCGCTGAAGGCCGGCACGCTCATCGGAGTTCCGCTGGCCGTCGGCCGCGGGGGAGGCGTCGCCGCCGGCACGCTGGGGGCGGGCGCCGCCCTGCTGCCGGCCGACCTCGGCGAGGAGATCATGCTCGGCGACGCGGGCGCCAACGCCCTCGGTGCGCTGCTCGGCGTGGCCCTCGCAGCCCGCACCGGTCCGGCCGGGCGGGCCGTCGCGCTCACCGTGCTGGCGGCGCTCACCGCGGCCAGCGAGAAGGTCAGCTTCACCAAGGTCATCCAGGACACGCCGTGGCTGCGCGAGCTCGACGCGCTGGGCCGCCGGCCGGCGGAATGACCGAAACCGCACCTGCGCCGCGTTCCGGGGCCGGGCGCATCGTCGGGGCGGCCGCGCTCATCGCCGGTCTCACCGTGCTCGCCCGCATCGCCGGCTTCGGCCGCACGGTGGTGTTCATCAGCACGGTCCGCGACAACTCGCTCGGTGACCTCTACAACGCGGCCAACACCGTGCCGAACATCGTCTTCGAGCTGGTCGCGGGCGGGGCGCTGGCCAGCCTGGTGGTGCCGCTGCTGGCCGGGGCGGTGGCGGCGGGCGACCGGGAGCGGGTCAACGCGGTGGCGTCGGCGCTGCTGACCTGGACGTTGCTGCTGTTGGTGCCGCTGGCACTGCTGGTCGCGCTGTTCGCCGGGCACATCGTCGGCCTGCTGCCGCACATGCCACCCGACGCCCACGAGGTGGGCACGCGCATGCTGCGGATCTTCGCTCCGCAACTCCCGCTGTACGGGGTGGGCATCGTGCTCACCGGCGTCCTGCAGGCCCACCACCGCTTCGCCTGGCCCGTGATCGCCCCCCTGCTGTCCAGTGTCACCGTGATGGGGGCGTATCTCACGTACGCGCTGGTCGACGGCCGCGGCAGCGGACTCGGTCGCCTGACCACCGGCGGTGAGCTGGCCCTGTCCCTGGGCACCACGCTGGGCGTCGTCGTGCTAAGCCTGTGCCTGCTGATCCCGCTGCGCGGCCTGCGCCTGCGGATGCGACCGGCGCTGCGCTTCCCGGGCGACGCGGGACGCCAGGTCGTCCGCCTCGGCTGGGCCGGCGCCGTCACCGTCGGCTCCCAGCAGCTCATGGTCGTGGTCGTGCTCGCCCTGGCGGCCGGCGACGGCGACCTGACCCGGTTCAACCTGGCCCAGGCGCTGTATCTGCTGCCCTGGGCGGTGCTGGCCGTGCCGCTGGCCACCGCCGCATACCCGACGTTGTCCGCGACAGCCGAGCGTGGCGACGAGGACGGCTACCGTGCCGCGCTGGCCGGGACGGCCCGTACGGTCGCGCTGCTGGCCTGCCTCGGCGGTGCGGCCCTGGTGGCCGTCGCTCAGCCGGTCGCAGCGTTGCTCGGCACACCACAGGCCGCGCCCGGCATCGTGGGATTCGCGCCCGGCCTGCTGGGCTACGCCCTGTTCGCGCTGCTCTCGCGCGCGCTCTACGCCCGCGGTGCGACGGCGTCCGCGGCTGCGGCCACCGCGGCGGGCTGGGCGGTCGCCGCGCTGGCGGCGCTCATCCTGACCGCCGCGCTGCCCGGCGACGACCGGGTGCTCGCGCTGGCCCTGGCCAACAGCGTCGGCATGCTCGCGCTGGGGGCGTTGCTGGTGGCTGCCGTACGCCGCCGCGCCGGCCCCGGAGCACTGACGGGACTGCCCCGCGCGACCGTCGTCGGTATCGTGGCGGCGGTCGTGGCCGGACTGGCCGGGTGGGGTGCGGTCGAGGGCCTGCGGCACGTGTCCGGGGCCACCCCGGCAGGCGGGGCGAGCCTGCTCTCGGGCATGCTGGGCGGTGTCGTGGTGGTGGTCGTCTTCCTCGCGGTGACCTACCCGCTGGACCGCCACGACCTGCGGCCCCTGGTCGCCACCGTGACCGGGCGGATCCGCCGGAAGCCGACACCGGACGAGAAAGGCGCAACGTGACCGACGCAGCGCGGGCGACGACGTGGCACGGCTCGGTCGCACTGGTGCTGGGCTCCAGCACCGGCGGCGTCGGACAGCACGTGGCCTCGCTGACCCGCGGCCTGATCGCGGCCGGCTGCCGGGTGCTGGTGTGCGGGCCCACCGCGGCCGACGAGCTGTTCGGCTTCTCCGCGGCCGGGGCCCAGTTCGCCCCGGTGGAGATCCCGGCCAACCCCGGCCCGCAGGACTCCGGCGCGGTCCGCGCTCTGCGCAAGGCACTGACCGGCCGCGACATCGACGTCGTGCACGCGCACGGGCTGCGCGCGGCGTTCGTGGCCTCACTGGCCCGGCCCGCCGCGCCGCTGGTGGTCACCTGGCACAACGCGGTCCTCGCCCGCGGCCTGCGCGGCCAGGCCTCGGCGCTGGTCGAACGGATCGTCGCCCGGGCCGCCACGCTGACCCTGGGCGCGTCCGAAGACCTGGTGCAGCGCGCCGCGTCGCTGGGTGCCCGTAACGCGCGCCTCGGGGCGGTCGCCGCGCCGGCTTTGAGCGCGCCCAAGCGCAGCCGCGCCGCAGTGCGCGCCGAGTTCCGGCTCACTCCGGACACCCCGCTGATCCTGTCGGTCGGCCGGCTGCACCCGCAGAAGCGGTACGACATCCTGGTCGAGGCCGCCGCCCGCTGGCGGGACCTGACGCCGGCGCCGATGGTCGTGGTGGCGGGGTCCGGGCCCAGCTACATGCTGCTGGCCCAGCGGGCGTCGGAGCTGCGCGCCAAGTTCTTCCTGCTCGGCCACCGCAAGGACGTGCCCGACCTGCTGGCCGGCGCCGACCTGGCCGTGATCACCAGCGACTGGGAAGCGCGTCAGCTGTTCGCCCAGGAGGCGCTGCATGCCGGGGTGCCGCTGGTCAGCACGGCTGTGGGCGGGCTGCCCGGGCTGGTGGGGGACGCGGCGGTGCTGATCCCGCCGGGTGACGTGGACGCGCTGGATACGGCGGTGCGAGAGTTGCTGGCCGACCCGGCCAAGCGGGCGGAGTATGCGGCTCGGGGGCCGCGGCAGGCTGCTACCTGGCCGTCCGAGGAGGACACTGTTGCGGACGTGCTCGCCGCATATGCGTCGGTGACCACGAGCGCACGGGCAGGTCAGGGGTGAGCGACCCGAGTTCCGGCCTCCACTCACCCGATCCGGACGACGAGTCGACGCCCGATGTGGGCGCGGCGGGGTCGGGCGCTGGGCGGACGCCTGCAGCGGGCTCGGGCGCTGGGCGCACGCCTTCGGTGGGTGAAGCCGCGCGGGCCGACGCGCCTCGCGCGGAGAAGCCAACCGCGGCTACCGGGCGTGACGCGGTGGAGGTCGATCAGCCCGCCGCGGGGGAGAAGCCGGCCGATCGTCGCGACGCGGCGAGGGCGGCGGAGGCGAAGCCGGATGGCGGGGAGACCGCGACCGAAGCAGATCCGAAGGATGCCGCGAAGGCCGCCACGAGCAGCACCGACCCTGATCGCACCGCGATGACGGCCCGAGCCGACGCGCGTCCTGCCGACGCTGCGAAGGCGGCCGCAAGCGCGAAAGACCGGCAGGACGGCGTTGCCCTGCGGGACAACCCGATGGCCGGAAACTCGGACAGCCCGGCGAGTCCGAAGAGCGACGCGCAAGCCCGGAAGGCAGGCACGCCGGACCGCGATCCGGGCAGCCCGGTAAGCCGCGAAGGCGGCACGGACACGGCCGGGAAAGCCGGAGACCGCAAGCTGGCCGATCCGAACAAGCGAAAGGCCCGCAAACCCACCACCGCCCGGCCGCGAAGGACAGCGATCGAAGGCCGGGGCAGCTGGCCGCGAAGAGTCCGCAACACCCTGCGCCGCGGTATCAGGCCGGACTCCGCGCCCCCCTCCCGGATGCGGCGGGGACGGACCTGGCTGCCGTACCTGTTGATCGTGCTGGCTGCGGCCGCCAGCATCGCCGGCCTGGCCGTGCGTCCCGCCACCGGCGCCCCGCAGGACACCGCCGACTACGTCATCCTCGCCGGCGCGGCCGGCTTGCGCTGGGAGGACCTCGACCCGCAGCGCACCCCAGCCCTCTGGCAGGAGGCCACCCGCGGATCGATCGGCTGGCTCTCGGTGCGGTCCGCCCACTCCACCACCTGCCCGGCGGACGGCTGGCTCACCCTCGGCGCCGGCAACTACTCGATCTGGGCGAACACCCGCGTCACCGGGCAGTGTCCGCCCGTGCAGCCCACCCTGACCCAGCCTGACGCGCTCGGCGCCAATCTGCCGGAGCTGGGCGGTGTCGTGCGCGGCAATCAGGACAACCAGCCGTACGGCGCCCTGCCGGGTGCGCTCGCCGAGTCCGTTCGGTGCACCGTGGCCGTCGGGCCCGGTGCCGCTGTCGCGGCGGCGCGGCCGTTCGGGCGCGTGGACCGGTACGCGGCCACGCTTCCCGAGGATCCTCGGAGCCTGCTCTCCTACTGTGTGCTCAGCGTGGTCGATCTGGGCACGATCACCGGTTCCGGCGCCGCGCGGCAGTCGCTGGTCGCCCAGGCCGATGCCACCTTGGCGCGGATCGTCGCCGCGCGGCCCGAGCGGTCGCTGATCATGGTGGCGGGGGTTTCCGACACCGACACCACCTCGCGGCTGCATGTGGCGATCGCCGAGGGGCCGGGCTGGCAGGGTGGCTGGCTGACCTCGGCCGGCACCGGTCGGGACGGCTATCTGCAGCTTGTCGACTTCGCGCCGACCGTGCTCACCGCCTTGGGGCGGCCCTCGCCGGAGGGGCGGTTCAGTGGCTTCACCGCGCTGTCGGTTCCTGGGCGGACCGCTGATCCGGCCGAGGCCGTCGGGGGCGAGAACAATGCCGACAAGCGGGCCGGGGCTCAGCTCGGCATCGCCGGGACGTTCTTCACCGGGCTGGCCGCCGTACAGTTGCTGATTTTTCTGCTCGCGGTGCCGTTGATGATCCGGGCCCGGCGGCATGCCGGGCCGACCGGGCCCGCGGCCGCGCCGCGGCTGCTGGTGCTCGGGGCCGAGGTGCTGCTCATCGCGGTGGCGCTGGCCATTCCCGCCGCCCTGCTGGCCGACGCGGCGCCCTGGTGGCGGGCCGGGCGGCCGGGCATTGTGTTCGCCCTGCTGACCTTTGCGTTGATGGTGCTGGGCACTGCCGCGGTCCGGCTCGCGCCGCGCTATCCGCGCACGCTGTGGCCGATGGGTGTGGTCTGCGCGGTCGGTGCCGCCGTGGTCGGGTTCGACCTGCTCACCGGCGCGCAGTTGCAGCTCAACGGGGTCGCCGGTTACTCGGCGATCGAAGGGGCGCGGTATTCCGGGGTGGGCAGCGTCGGCCTGGGGGTCTTCGTCGCCGGCATGTTGTTCCTGGCCGGCTGTGTGGCGCAGTGGGTGCGCCGGCCCTGGCGGCCCGTTGTGGTCGTGATGGTCGGCGGGCTCGCCGTCGTGATGGTCGGCAGCCCCTACCTGGGCGCCGATCCGGTCGGCGCGATCGCCGTCACCGCCGGGGTGTGCGTCGCCGCGGCGATCAGCACCGGCGGCTGGCTCACGTTCCCGCGTTTCGCCTGGGCGGCGCTCGCCGGGCTCGCGGTCACCATCGGCTTCGCCGTGCTGGACCTGCGCCGGCCCGAGCTCGAGCAGGGCAGCCTGGGGCGGGCCCTGACGGCCCTGGGCGACGGTACGGCGGGCCCGGCCATCCAGCGCGCGGCCACCTCCAACGGTCACGCTCTGGACAGCCCGTTGACGCTACTGGCGGTGATCGGCGTCCTCATGCTGGCCTTCAGCCAGTTCTCGCCGTGGGGTGGCCTCAACCGGGTCTTCGGGCTGCACCCGGCCCTGCGCGCGGCCCTCGCCGGCACCACCGTCGCCACGATGATCGCCGGAGTGCTCGGCGGGGCGGCGTTCGCGGTCGCGGGTGCCGCCGCGGCGGTGGCCGTACCGTTGGCCGTGCTGACCACCTTGCGGGTGCTGGGACACGCCGCCGACCGCACCCGGCCCCAGGGCGGCACCGACGGTCCCGGCGGTCCCGGCCTGTCGATGCGACCCGGCCCCGTGCCACCGCCCGCGGGCGACAAATCCGACTCTGCGGGCGTGACCGTGCGTCAGCTCTGACCCGGACACGCGTGACGACCAGCCCGAACGTGCGCGCGCCGGCGATGGTGTTACCGTGGAATCCCGTGGATGGCGCGATCTACCGATGAGGGTTGAGCGCCGGTCTGCACGATCGCATCTGACCGACCACGGGAGCAGGCCTTGGCTGCAACATCACGCGAGACGCGGCACATCTTCGTCACCGGGGGCGTCGCCTCCTCGCTGGGCAAGGGCCTCACCGCCTCCAGCCTCGGCAATCTGCTGACCGCTCGGGGACTGCGGGTCGTCATGCAGAAGCTCGACCCCTACCTCAACGTCGACCCCGGCACGATGAACCCGTTCCAGCACGGCGAGGTCTTCGTGACCGAGGACGGCGCCGAGACCGACCTCGACGTCGGGCACTACGAGCGGTTCCTGGACCGGGCGCTGGCCGGCAAGGCGAACGTCACCACCGGCCAGATCTACTCCTCGGTGATCGCCAAGGAGCGGCGCGGCGAATATCTCGGCGACACCGTGCAGGTCATCCCGCACATCACCAACGAGATCAAAGAGCGCATCTTCGCGATGGCCGATCCCGACGAGTACGGCCGCACCCCCGACGTCGTCATCACCGAGGTCGGCGGCACCGTCGGTGACATGGAGTCGCTGCCGTTCCTCGAGGCGATCCGCCAGGTGCGCCACGAGATCGGCCGCGACCACGTCTTCTACCTGCACGTCTCCCTGGTGCCGTACCTGGCGCCGTCGGGCGAGCTGAAGACCAAGCCGACCCAGCACTCGGTGGCCACGCTGCGCAACATCGGTATCCAGCCCGACGCGCTGGTCTGCCGCAGCGACCGGGAGATCCCGGAGAAGCTCAAGCACAAGCTGTCGCTCTACTGCGACGTCGACCGCGAGGCCGTGGTGGCCTGCCCGGACGCGCCCAGCATCTACGACATCCCCAAGGTGCTGCACCGCGAGGGCCTGGATGCGTACGTGGTGCGGCGGCTCGGGCTGTCGTTCCGCGACGTCGACTGGACCAGCTGGGACGACCTGCTCGAGCGGGTCCACCACCCGCGCCGGACGATCACCGTCGCGCTGGTCGGCAAGTACGTCGACCTGCCGGACGCGTACCTGTCGGTCAGTGAGGCGATCCGGGCGGCCGGCTTCGCCAACCACGCCCGGGTGCAGCTGCGCTGGGTGCCCAGCGACGACTGCGACACCCCGGCCGGCGCCGCCTCCGCCCTGAAGGGCGTCGACGGCATCGTGATCCCCGGCGGCTTCGGCATCCGTGGCATCGAGGGCAAGATCAACACCTCCCGGTACGCGCGGGAGAACGGCCTGCCGATCCTGGGCCTCTGCCTCGGCCTGCAGTGCATGACCATCGACGCCGCACGGAACCTGGCCGGCCTCGAGGGCGCCAACTCGCTGGAGTTCGACGAGCAGGCCCCGCACCCGGTCATCTCCACCATGGCCGACCAGGAGGACATCGTCGCGGGCAAGGGCGACCTGGGCGGCACGATGCGCCTCGGTGCGTACCCGGCGGCGCTGACCGAGGGCTCGATCGTGGCCGAGGCGTACGAGGGCACGGAGATCTCCGAGCGGCACCGGCACCGCTACGAGGTCAACAACGCGTACCGGGACCGGCTCGCCCAGGCCGGCCTGAAGTTCTCCGGCACCTCGCCCGACGGGCGGCTGGTCGAGTTCATCGAGCTGGACCGCGAGACGCACCCGTTCTTCGTGGCCACCCAGGCGCACCCGGAGCTCAAGAGCCGCCCGACCCGGGCGCATCCGCTGTTCGCGGCGTTCGTCAAGGCCGCGGTGCAGTACGCGGCCGCCGACGAGCTGCCGGTCGAGGTCGCCGACGGCAGCAAGACCGTCGCCGAGGGCGGCAAGCCCGTCGCCGACGGTGGCAAGGGCAAGGCCGGCAGGGCCGCGGTCGCGGCGTCATGACGGCCTTCGCGCACGAGACCCTCTCGCGCACCGAGCGGTACGCGGGCCCGATCTTCACGGTCTACTCCGACGAGGTCACCATGTCCGGCGGCGGCACCGCCGGGCGCGACGTGGTGGTCAACAAGAACGCGGTGGTCGTGGTCGCCCTGGATGACGTCGACCGGGTGGTGCTGATCAAGCAGTACCGGCACGCGGTCGGCAAGCGGCTCTGGGAGCTCCCGGCCGGGCTGTGCGACGTCGAGGGCGAGGACCTCGTCGTCACCGCCGCCCGCGAGCTGGCCGAGGAGGCGGACCTCAACGCCGGCCGCTTCGACCTGCTGGTGGACCTGCACCCGTCGCCCGGCTTCAGCGCCGAGAAGGTGCGGATCTTCCTGGCCCGGGAGCTGACCCCGGTGCCCGAGGACCAGCGCCACGAACGCACCGACGAGGAGGCCGACATCGAGATCGTCTGGCGCGACCTCGACGAGGCCGTCGCGATGGTGCTGCGCGGCGAGATCACCAACGCGGCCGCGGTCAGCGGGCTGCTCGCCGCCGCCCGGGCGCGCGAGGACGGCTGGGCCACGCTGCGCCCGACCGACACGCCGCCACTCTGAGCTGCGAACCGGTACGCCCGCCCGGCGGGCGTACCGGATCGAGGCCGGCCCGAAGCCGAAGCCGGGCCGGGCCGAAGCGAGCCCGGCCGAAGCCGGGCCGGGCCGAAGCCGGGCCGAAGCGGGCCGGGCCGGAGCCCGGCCGTCAGGCGGCCTTGAGAACGGCCTCGCCGGTCAGCTCGACCGAGCGCACCCGGTCGTCGATCTCCGAGGCGTAGTGCGCCACGATCACCTCGTCCGCCCCGCACGACGCCGCGAAGTCCTCCAGGTAGGCCCGCACCTCCTCGGGCGTGCCGGCCGCCGTGTACTTCGTCATCGCGGCCAGCTGGCGCCCGTTCGGTGAGGCCAGGAACGCGTCGATCTCCGCGTCGGTGAAGTTGGTGCCGACCGCGCCCCGCGAGATCATCGCCCGGGTCCGGGCCCGGTATGCCACCGTCATCTGCCGGACCGCCTCGTCGTGGTCCTCCGCCGCGAAGACGTTCGCGCCCGCGATCACGTACGGCTGCTCGAGCTGCGCGGACGGCTGGAACGTCTCGCGGTAGATCTCCACCGCCTGGTGCAGGTGGGCCGGGGCGAAGTGCGAGGCGAACGCGTACGGCAGGCCGAGCTGGGCCGCCAGCTGCGCGCCGAACAGCGACGAGCCGAGGATGTACAGCGGCACCACCTCGGGCGCCCGGGGCACCGCCTGGACGCCGGGGACGCGGGTCTTGCCGCTGAGGTAGCCCTGGAGCTCCAGCACGTCCTGCGGGAACGAGTCCGCCGACGTGGGATCACGCCGTAGCGCCAGCATCGTGTTCTGGTCGCTGCCCGGCGCGCGGCCCAGGCCCAGGTCGATGCGGCCGGGGAACAGGGTGGCCAGGGTGCCGAACTGCTCGGCGATCACCAGCGGCGAGTGGTTGGGCAGCATGATCCCGCCCGCGCCGAGCCGGATCGTGTCGGTGCGCGCGGCGATGTAGCCGATCAGCACGCTGGTGGCCGACGAGGCGATCGACGGCATGTTGTGATGTTCGGCGTACCAGACGCGCCGGTAGCCGCTGCGTTCGGCGGCGCGGGCGACGGCCACGCTGGCCTCGAAGCTCTCCCGCGCGGCCTGGCCGGCGGTGATCGGGGCGAGGTCGAGCAGGGCCAGGGGCAGGGGAGAGGCAGCCATCCGTGAATCCTCCGTCGTGGTGGTCGCACCGCCAACCGGCTGCGACCAGGCGTGACGACCGCCACGGGAACTCGGCGGCGCGAGCGGACAGGAAGTGGTTGTGAACCCATCCCAGCGAGCCCGGATCCGCGCCGGCGATCCTGTGACGTTCGGGCAGCTCTTCGAGGACCATGCGCAGGCGGTGTACCGGCACGTGGTGCGGAGCACCGGCAACTGGAGCGCGGCCGAGGACATCGTGTCGCTGACCTTCCTGGAGGCGTGGCGGCTGCGCGGCAAGCTGCGGCCTGACGGTGACAGCGTGCTGCCCTGGCTGCTCGGTATCGCCGTCAACGTGCTGCGCAACAACCGGCGTGCGGCCCGCCGGCACGCCGCCGCGCTGGTCCGGTTGCCACCGGCCGAGGCGATGCCGGACTTCGCCGACGAGCTCGTCAACCGGATGCGGGACAGCGAGCAGCTGGCCGCCGCGACGGCCGCCCTGGACCGGCTGCGGCCGGCCGAGCGGGAGGTGTTCACGCTCTGCGTCTGGTCCGGGCTCGACTACGCGCAGACCGCGGAGGCACTGGGCGTACCGGTCGGCACGGTCCGGTCCCGGCTGTCCCGGGCGCGGGCGAAATTGCGGGAGCTGACCGCGGAGCCGGGCCGGCCGGCCCCCGGACCGGGCAGCGGACAGGAACACCTCGGCCGTAGCGATGCGGCCCGATCGAACCAGGAGCACAAGCGATGAAGCAGTCACCACGGCTCGATCCGGCCGAACGGGCAGAACTGGCGCGCCTGCTGCCGCCCCCGGGGGACCCGGAGCTGAGCCGCGTCCGGCACCGCCTGCTCAAGGACGCGTTCCTGCAGCACGTGGCCGAGCCTCCGGCCGTACGGTCCGGTCCTCGGTTCGCCCTGCTCGCCGCGCCGGTCGCGGCCGCGGTGCTGGTCGCGGCGATCATCGGGGTGGCGGTGCTCAACGGTCGTACGGGCAGCGGAGCGACCACCGGCGCGGATTCGCGCGTGGCGGTCGCCGCCGGCGACGCGACCGGCGTGGCGCTGCTGATGGACCGGGTGGCCGCGGTCGCGGGCCGGGAGCCGTCGGTGCCGCTCAACCAGGGCCAGTACGTCTACGTCAGAAGCCGGGTGGCCTGGCTGATGATCAACGGAGATCCCGGCTCCGATCAACAGGAGATCAGTGCCGCCAACTCCGTCCTCGACCGGGTGCACGACCGCGAGATCTGGCTGCCCGCGACGCGGGGCGACGAGGGCCTCATCCGGGAGCGGGGCGAGACGTTCGGTCTGTCCGGCGCGGAACCGAACAGCACGTACGCGGAGCTGCCCACCGATCCGGCCGAGCTGCTCAAGCGGATCTACGCCGAGACCGAGGGGCAGGACAGCGGTCCGGACACCGCCGCCTTCGGCTTCCTCGGTGACGCGCTGCGGGAGTCGTTGCTGCCCCCGGCGGTGGCCGCCGCGATCTACCGGGCGGCCGCGCGGATCCCCGGGGTGGTGCTGGTGGCCGATTCGGTCGACGCGCAGGGTCGGCACGGGGTCGCCGTGGCGCGGACCCGCGAGGACGGCGAACGGCAGGAGTGGATCTTCGACCCGGTCACCTTCGAGTACCTCGGCGAGCGTTCGTACCTGGTCAGGGACACCCCGCTGGGCAAGGCCGGCATGCTCACCGGTACGACCGCGGTCCTGCAGCGGGGCGTCGTCTCCGGCACGGGCGTGCTTCCTCGTTAGCCGGCGACCGGCTCCAAATCTTGATCTTCGCGCAACGGATCGGCAGTATCTTCCACTTGGTGGGACGGTAATCTGCGAAGCAGCCCGTCTCGGGTATGAGCCATCGACGTCTCTCCCGGAAAGGACGGTGTCGACTCATGAAGGTCGGCATTCCGAGCGAAGTCAAGAACAACGAGTTCCGGGTGGCGATCACCCCCGCGGGGGTTTTCGAGCTGGACCGGGCCGGTCATGAGGTGTTTGTGCAGGCCGGTGCGGGTGCCGGTTCGTCGATCACCGACGCCGACTACGTCGCGGCCGGGGCGACGATCCTGGCCGGGCCGGACGAGGTGTGGGCCACCGGCGACCTGATCCTGAAGGTCAAGGAGCCGATCGCTGAGGAGTACGGCCGGATGCGTGAGGGCCAGGTCCTGTTCACGTATCTGCATCTGGCGGCGTCCAAGGAGTGCACCGACGCGCTTCTGGATCGTAAGGTCACCGGGATCGCGTACGAGACCGTCGAGCTGCCCGACCGCTCGTTGCCGCTGCTGGCGCCGATGTCGGAGGTCGCCGGTCGGCTGGCTCCGCAGGTCGGCTCCTACCATCTGATGCGCTCCGGTGGTGGCCGTGGGGTGCTGATGGGTGGCGTCCCGGGCGTGTACGCGGCCAAGGTCGTGGTCATCGGCGCCGGTGTGTCCGGGATGAACGCCGCCGCGATCGCGTTGGGTATGCAGGCCGAGGTGTTGGTGCTGGACAAGAACATCGCCCGGCTGCGGGCGGCGGATGCCGACTACCGCGGTCATCTGCAGACGATCGCGTCGAACGCCTACGAGATCGAGAAGGCTGTCATCGACGCCGATCTGGTGATCGGCGCGGTGCTGGTGCCGGGCGCGAAGGCGCCGAACCTGATCTCCAATGAGCTGGTGTCGCGGATGAAGCCGGGCAGTGTGCTGGTCGATATCGCCATCGACCAGGGCGGCTGTTTCGAGGATTCGCGGCCGACCACGCACGCCGATCCGGTTTACCGGGTGCACGAGTCGATGTTCTACTGCGTGGCCAACATGCCCGGCGCGGTGCCGCACACCAGCACGTATGCGTTGACCAACGTCACCCTGCCGTACGCGTTGGAGCTGGCCAACCGCGGCTGGCGCGACGCGGTCAAGTCCGACCCGGCGCTGGCTCTGGGTTTGAACACCCACGCCGGGCACGTCACCTACGGCCCGGTCGCCGAGGCCCACGGCATGCAGGCACTGTCCCTCACCGAGGTGCTGAACTGACGTCAGACAAGCTGCGGCGGGCCGTGCAGACGTATCTCGACCATCTGTCGGTCGAGCGCGGCCTGTCCCGCAACACGCTGGCCTCGTACCGCCGGGATCTGGACCGGTATTCCGAAACGCTGGCCGCGGCCGGCGTCGGTGATCTCGCCGACGTCACCGCGGCCCAGGTCACCGGGCACCTGGCCGAGCTGCGCGCGGGGTCGCCGGAGCATCCGGCGCTGTCGGCCGCGTCGGCCGCCCGGGCCGTGAGCGCGGTCCGCGGCCTGCACCGTTTCGCCGCCCGCGAGGGTCTCGTGGCGCACGACGTGAGCCGCGAGGTGAAACCGCCGACCCCGCCGAAGCGCCTGCCCAAGGCCCTCGACATCGACCAGGTCACCCGGCTGCTGGCCGTTCCCGGCTCGCTGCGCGACACCGCCCTGCTGGAGTTCCTCTACGGCACCGGCGCGCGGATCTCCGAGGCGGTCGGGCTGGCCGTCGACGACCTGGACTTCTCCGACGACGCGGCGGTCACCCTGCACGGCAAGGGCGGCCGCACCCGGCTCGTCCCGCTCGGCCGTTACGCCCGCGCCGCCCTGGAGGCCTACCTGGTGCAGGGCCGCCCCGAGCTGGTCGTGAAGGGACGCGGCACGCCGGCGGTCTTCCTGAACCAGCGCGGGGGACCGCTGTCCCGGCAGAGCGCCTGGGCCATCCTGCACCGGGCCGCGGCGGCGGCCGGGCTGCCCGTGGAGGGCCCGCACGCCGTGTCGCCGCACACACTGCGGCACTCGTATGCGACGCACCTGCTCGACGGCGGCGCCGACGTCCGGGTCGTGCAGGAGCTGCTCGGACACGCCTCGGTGACGACCACGCAGCTCTACACCCTGGTGACAGTGGACCGGCTTCGCGAGGTGTACGCGACCTCCCACCCGCGCGCTCGTTAGAAGGTGAGCGTCAGTCCCTGCGACACGCCGAACGGCTGACCCCGGTCGGGCGGACCTTTTGGCGTACAGTCGGGCATCGGCTCCGGCTGCGGGTCGAGAGGGGGCTGGGGACGTGAGCGGAAATCATGATCGCGCTGAGGCGTGGACCAATGCCCTGCGCGATCAGCAGAGCTCGCTGGACCTCGGCGCCGACCTCGGCCCGGCCGACCCGACGGCATACACGATGCGCCGGCCGATCCCCGAGCCGATGCCGACCGACCGGCACGGCCCCGCGCGGATCATCGCCCTGGCCAACCAGAAGGGTGGCGTCGGCAAGACCACGACGACCATCAACCTGGGCGCCGCCCTGGCCGAGTACGGCCGCAAGGTGCTGCTCGTCGACTTCGACCCGCAGGGCGCCTGCTCGGTCGGCCTGGGCGTCAACCCGCACAACCTCGACCTGAGCATCTACAACCTGCTCATGCAGGACGATGTCACCGCCGAGGACGTCATCATCAAGACCGATGTGGCCGGTCTGCACCTGCTGCCGGCCAACATCGACCTGTCGGCGGCCGAGATCCAGCTGGTCAACGAGGTCGCCCGGGAGATGGCCCTGGCGCGGGTGCTGCGCACCGTGCGCAAGGAATACGACTTCATTTTGATCGACTGCCAGCCCTCGCTGGGCCTGCTGGCGATCAACGCGCTGACCATCGCGCACGGCGTGCTCATCCCGCTGGAGTGCGAGTTCTTCAGCCTGCGCGGCGTGGCCCTGCTGCTGGACACCATCGACAAGGTCCGCGAGCGGCTCAACTTCGACCTGGAGCTCGAGGGCATCCTGGCGACCATGTACGACAGCCGCACCACCCACTGCCGCCAGGTGCTGCAGCGGGTCGTGGAGGCGTTCGGCGACAAGGTCTACCAGACCGTCATCACCAAGACGGTCAAGTTCCCCGAGTCCACCGTGGCCGGCGCGCCGATCACCAGCCTGGACCCGGCCAGCTCGGGCGCCCGCAACTACCGCCAGCTCGCCCGCGAGGTCATCGCCGCCAAGGCGGAACGAGGCTAGCTTGCTCTTCGCCCTCGGCGAACCGGTCGCGTTCGTCGCGCTGGTCGGCGCCTTCCTGCTCGGCCTGCTGGTGCGGGCCTTCGCGATCCGGATCACCGCGCGCACGCTGCGCCTGAGTGAACGCCGCGACCCGGTGACCCCGCAACTGCGCGAGGACGTCGACCCGTTCGGCGCGGTCGCGGCGGCCGTGGGCGGCATGGGCTGGGGCAAGACCATCTCGGTCGACGAGGTGCCCCGCTACCACGGCCGGGGCCGCGCGGCGGCGGTCTTCGCGTCCGGGCCGGTGGCCTGCATCGTGGTCGCGCAGGTGCTGTTCCTGGCGTACGTGCTGCTCTTCCCGGACAACCTGCTGTCGGTGCTGAACATGTCCGACGTGCTGCGTGGCTTCACGCTGCCGCTGGGCGAGCAGGTGCTGCTCTGCCTGGCGGTCGGGTTGCTGGCCTTCGGGCTGCTGGCGCTGATCCCGATCCCGCCGCTGGACGGCTTCGGCATCCTGTGGTCGGCGCTGAAGCGGCCGGGGACGGGCGCGCAGCAAATGCGGCTGTGGCTCGAGGAGAAGAACCTCGGCGTGCTGATCCTGCTGATCTGCTGCTTCTTCCCGCTGAGCTACCCGTTCCTGCTGATGATCCTGGACGTGCTCGGCGTCCTCTTCCTGCGCCTGTGGGGCGGACCGGTCCCGCTCTGAGGCCGGCGGGTCAGCCGGCCGTGCCGATCCGGTACGACAGCGCGAGGATCTCCCGGAGCGCGCCGGCGTCCGCCTGCTCGACCCGCTTGAGGTAGAGGCAGCCCTTGCCGAGCTTGTGCTGCCCGAGGCGTTCCAGCGGGCTCGCGTATTCCTCCATGGCGCCGGACAGGTACAGCGTCGTCTGGGCGGCACGCGGGGAGAAGCTGACCGCGGGAGTGTCGCCCTCACGGCCCGAGTCGTAGCGGTAGTGGCGGGAGCCGAAGCCGACGATCGACGTGCCCCACAGCACCGGCGGCTCGCCGGTCACCTCGCGCAACGTGTCGATCAGCAGCGTCGCATCCCGGCGGCGCTGGTCATCGCCGATGCCGTTGATGAACGCGCCGACGTCACCCTCGGTCGCCGTCGTCTTGTTGCGGCTGTCCGCCATCGTCGTGTACCTCCCGCCGGATTTTAAGCCCGCACCGCGCGGAAAAGCGGTTGCCGCCGGTGGGTGATCTCCCGCAAGCTGCCTGCATGACGTACTGACGCGCACGACCTCGCCCTGCTAGCCGCGCCCGTACGTCTTCAGAAAGAGCACTCCTTGTCTCAGCACCAGTCTGCCTCCGTCACCGTGTTCGCCTCCGACGGGAGCTGGATCGAGTCCGACGCCGTCACGCAGTGCCACCAGGTGGCCGCCCTCGACGGCATGCTCCACGTCGCCGCCATGCCGGACCTGCACCCCGGCAAGGGCGCCCCGATCGGCGCTGCGATGGCCTCAACCGTCCTCTACCCGCACCTGGTGGGTTCCGACATCGGCTGCGGCATCGCCGTGTTCCCCGTCGACCTCAAGCGAGCCGTACCCGAGCGCCTGGCCGGCCGCTTCCCGGACCTCGACCAGCCGGTCGAGCCGGACGACCCGGCCTGGGCCTACGTGGACGCCGACATTCCGGCCGGTCACACCGAGAGCCTGGGCACCGTCGGGCGCGGCAACCACTTCGTCGAGCTCGCGCGGGTCCGCGGTGTGCTCGACGCCGGCCACGCGGCCCGGCTCCGCCTGGCCGCCGGTGACCTCGTCCTCATCGTGCACAGTGGCTCCCGCGGCCTGGGCGAGCGCATCCTGCGCTCGCACACCGAGGTGCACGGCGCCGGTCCCGCCGCCGACCCGGCGGACTACCTGGCCCGGCACGACGAGGCCGTGCGCTGGGGCTCGCTCAACCGCCGGCTGATGGCGGCCCGGGTCGCACTCGCCCTGGGGGCCACGCCCACAGCGCCGATCGTCGACGAATGCCACAACCTGGTCGAGGTCCGGGACGGGGTGTACCTGCACCGCAAGGGCGCCGCCCGCGGCGACGGCCGTGACGTTCTGGTCGCCGGCACCCGGGGCACCCCGTCGTACCTGGTGGCGGCGCACGCCGGGCCGGAGGCCAATTACTCGGTCGCCCACGGTGCCGGGCGCAAGATGTCGCGCGCCGACGCCCTGGTCCGGGGCCGGGCCAAGCACACGGTCGAGGAGCTGCGCCGGACGCCGCTGGGGTCGCTGGTGGTGTGCGGCGACCGGCAGCTGCTGTTCGAGGAGGCGCCGACGGCGTACAAGCGGATCGAGCGGGTCGTCGGGGATCTCGTCGCGCACGGCCTGGCGACGTCCGTGGCTGAGACCGTACCGGTGGTCACCTACAAGACGGCGGACCTCGGCAGCGCACCGCGGCGCGACCGCCGGGACCAGCGTCGTGGGCGGGGCCGGTCGTGAGCGAGCGTGTGCATCTGCTGCTGTCGGCCGGGCGCGGCCCGCAGGAATGCACCTGGGCGGTCGCCCAGCTCGTCCGCCGGCTGGAGGCCGGCGCCGGCCGGGACGGCCTGACGACCCAGCGGGTCGAGACCGTGCCGGGCGAGCGACCGGGGACGTTCCGCTCGGTCCTGATCCAGATCTCCGGTACGGGCGCAGCCCGGTTCGCCGCGTCGTGGACCGGCACCCTGTGCTGGCAGGCGCCCAGCCCTTACCGCACGAGCGCCGGCCGCAAGAACTGGTACGTCATCGCCGAGCCATGCGAGGTGGATGCCGCGCACACGGCCTTCGCGGAGACGGACGTCGACATCGTGGGCTGCCGCACCGGCGGACCGGGCGGCCAGCACCGCAACAAGGCGAGCACGGCCGTACGGGCCACCCACCGTCCGACCGGGATCGTCGTGGTGGTCGATACCGAGCGGCAGTTCGGCCAGAACCGCCGCCTGGCCCTGGAACGCATCCGCACGCGCCTCGAACAGGGTGACCGCGCCGCGGACCGGGCCGTCATCACCGGCCGCCACCAGATCCATGATGCATTGGTACGCGGCAATCCCACCCGCGTCGAACGGCCGGCCGACTTTCCCCAGAAATGAACAAGCGGGTCTGTCGATATTGGACCGCACCGATTAACCTACGAGCAGTTCCGCGTCGCCACGGGGGAGGCGCGGTAACTGACGGGGAGGATCCGTGCTGTTTTCCGACGGACAATCACGCCTATCGCGTCGTTACGGGACATTGGCCGCTGTCGCCGTCCTGCTCGCCGCATTCCTGCAAATCGCCTGGCCCGCCCGGCCGGCCCGTGCGGTCATCGCTACCGACCACGCCACCTTCTGGAACACCGTCCTGCTCGACACCTACCGCCAGCTGACCGGCGGTGCCGCGACGCCGACCCGGATGAGCCGGGCCGGGGCCATGGTGCACATCGCGATCTACGACGCCGCCAACTCGGTGCTCTGCGCGCGGCGGGCGGCCGACTGCCTCGGTCAGCCGTACGTGGTCAAGGTGGCCGGTGGCGGTGACTTCAACACCGCGGTGGACTACGCCGCCTATACGGTCCTGACCGACCTCTACCCGGCGTTCGCGTCGTTCTTCCAGGGCAAGCTGACCGAGGCCCAGGACGGGATCACCGCCTCGCCGCAGCAGGCCGCGGGCCGGTCGGTCGGGGAGCAGGCGGCGCGGGCCATGCTGCAGAGCCGCGCCGGTGACGGCTCCGACGCGCCGATGTCCTACACGTTCGACGGGGTCCCCGGCGCCTTCCAGCAGATCGGTGCCAGCCCGCCGGTGACTCCACAGTGGGGTGCTGTCCGGCCGTTCGCGATGACCAGCGGATCGCAGTTCCGGCCGGAAGTTCCCGCCGACGCGACGACCTACAGCGAGCTGTTGACCAGCGCGGAATACACCGCACAGTTCGACGAGGTGCGGCGGCTGGGCTCCCGCACGTCGACCGAACGGACCGCCGACCAGACCCGGGCCGCGTTCTTCTGGGCCAACGACTCCGAGGGCACCTACAAGCCGCCGGGTCAGTTGTTCTCGCACACGCAGACCATCGCCGCCGCCCAGAACGTGCCGGCCGAGTCCAAGGTCAAGCTGTACGCGCAGGTGGCGCTCGCCCTGGCCGACGCGGCGATCCTGGCCTGGGACACGAAGTACAACACGCCGGTGGACCTGTGGCGGCCGGTGACCGCCATCAACCAGGCCGACATCGACGGCAACCCGGACACCGACCGCGAGAACTGGGAGCCGCTCGGCCGGGCGACACCCAACTTCCCGGCCTTCGTGTCCGGCCACGCGACCTTCGCCTACACGTGGGCGATGGTGATGAGGCACTGGTTCGGTCGCGACAACATCCGGTTCACCGGCGGCACCGACGACCCCGACGCCGTCGTCAAGACGCGCACGTTCGCGAGCTTCACCGCCGCCGCGGACGGGAACGCACACAGCCGGCTCTGGCTCGGCGTGCACTGGCACTTCGACGCCGACAGTGTGCTCAATCCGGGAAACGAACTCGGCGAATTCACGGTCGACAACACGCTCTACTACAACACGTCCGCCACGGAGCTGTTGTATCAGCATCGGGACGGCGTCACCAATCCCTCGACGGTTTGCAACAACACCGGTCGGCAATTGTCGAATGAGCACCGGTGGGAATTCTGGCGGTGCGCGGTGAGTGGCAGTTCGTTCGACCTGTTCGTTCGCTGACGCACATTTCCGTCGCCTGTTTCCCGCGACCGGGACCGCGCTTGCCGTGGACCCGGTCGCGGACCGGCGCCTTGCAACGGTTGACGTTATATATCGCCGACCGTACTATCGCCGCGTGCAAGAACTCATGTTCCGCGATCGTGTGCTCCTGGCCGCGTACCCCGCCCGTCTGCGCCGCCGGCACGGCGCCGAGCTGATCACCACCTTGACCGAGCTCACGCAGGGTCGTCCGTCCCGCGCCGACCGCCTGCACCTAATCGCCGACGGGCTCCGCGAACGCTTCCGGCTGCCGGTGCGGCAACCGCTGGGCGTGGTCATCGCGGTGCTGGCCGCGCTGGCCGGCGGGGCGATCGGCCTGGCCGGCGGGTCCTGGGCCGGCGAGCAGACGTACCCGTCGATGCCCGCGGCGGTTCCCGCGGCCCGCCAGATCCTGGGCCCGGATGCCCGGCCCGACCGCCTCGAGCGCGAGCGTTTCGACCTGGAAGTCACCGAGCGGCTCGCCGGACCGGCCGAGGTGGAGCGCAGGGTGCGGGAGATCCACCAGCGCCTCGGCGGTACGGGCTGGAGTGTCACCCCCGTCGACGATCAATGGACCTTCTGGGCTCAGTCCGGCGGGCTGCGGGTCTCGGTGTCGGGGCTCGCCGGCCCGGACCCGTCCGTCGAGGCCCTGGGATATCCGGTGCGCCCGGCCCCATACCTGCCCCTGGTCCTCGGCGGTCTGCTGGTGGGGCTGCTGGCCGGTTGGCTCGTGGGAGCGGCTCTGGCGTACCGTTTGACGGCCTCGCGTCAGCGCGCCCCGGCCGTTGTCGTGGCGGCTCTCGGGGCGGTGACCCTGGCCGTGCCCGCCGCGCGGCTCTACCAGGGCCTGGTTGTTTTCCTGCGCCGGGACGACGGCTTCGGTGTCGGCGCGCTGGTGCACGACGCGCTCGCCTGGATGCCCTGGTCCCTGCGCGATCCGGCCGTGTTCCCGGACTCTGTCGGGCCCGGTGTGCGGACGCTGCTGGCGGGCTCGGTGCTCGTCGTGCTCGCCGTGGTGATCGCTCCCCGGCCGGGGGCCGGATCCGGCGTGCCTCAGTCGGCGGCGGGCGAGTAGCCCGGGGTCCAGCCGGAGACGTCGCAGAGCCGGCCGCGCCACAGGCAGCCGCCGCGGCCCGCGTGGTCGGGGGAGTGGATCCGGGCGTTGCGCAGGTGGATGTAGCTCGTCGGCGCCATCAGGGCCGTGTACTGCCGGTGGGTCACTTCGCCGCCGGTGTCGCGCAGCTTGACGGCGGCGTGGGCCAGGTCGGACTGTTCCTTCACGTGCTCGGCCATGCCGGTGTAGAAGGCGTCCTCGTTGTTGGTCATCTCGCTGACCTCGGCGAACCACTGCCACTGCGGGATCAGTTCGCCGCTGACCAGCAGGCCGTGCACCGTCAGGCTGAGCTGGACGCCGGGGTCCACCGGCTCGGTGAGCCGGTCCATCTGCGCGACGTAGGTGTCGAGGACCTTGTCCGGCCCACCCCAGTCGGCCCGCAATTGATCGGACACCGTGCACCCCCCGCTCAGGCTCCCCGAATTCGACTCTAGGTCAGCACCTCGCCGGCCCGGCCGGTAACCGCGAATTCGGCCTTGACCTCGACCGGGATGCCGTTGAGCACGCTGTTGCCGGAGAGCTGGTCGAGCACGGTCTCGTCGGTGAGCAGGTTGCTGTTCACCCCCGGGTGGGCGGCGGCCACCGTCATCCTGGTGCCGGCGAGGCCGTGGCCCCAGCCGTGCGGCAGGCTCACCACGCCGGGCATGACCCGGTCGGTGATCTCCACGCGCGCCGACAGCGTGCCCGCCCGCGAGGTGACCCGGGCGTCGCCGCCGTCGGTCAGCGCGAGCCGGTCGGCGTCGGCCGGATGGACCTGCAGCGTGCAGCGGTCCCGGCCTTTCACCAGGGCGGGGACGTTGTGCATCCAGCTGTTGTTCGAGCGCAGGTGGCGCCGGCCGACCAGGACCAGGTCTTCGTGGTCGCGTCCGAGCGCCGCGCGCAGCCGCTCGACGTCGGCCGCGATCGGCTCGCCGTACAGCTCCACCTTGCCGCTGGGGGTCTGCAGCACCTCGGGTAGCCGGGGCTGCAGCGGGCCGAGGTCGACGCCGTGCGGGTTCGCGAGCAGCCGGTCCAGGGAGAGCCCGCCGGGGCTGGCGCCGAACCGGTCGCCGTACGCCCCGGTGCGCAGGGCGACGTCGAGCAGGCGCTCGGCCGGATGGTCCCCACCGACCAGCGCCCGGAGCTCGGTCGCGGCGCGTCCGGTGGCCGCGGCGGCCCGCTGCAGGGCCTGCTCCAGCAGCTGCTCGTGCAGCACCGCCGGGTCGGTGCCCGCGCCCTGGCCGGCGGCGATGAGCGTGAGCCGGGCCAGGATGTCGCACTCGTCCATGCTCGCCGGCTCGGCCGGCAGCACCGGCGGGGAGTACGCGGCGAAGTTGCGCACCGCCAGCGCCAGGAACGAGAAGTCGTAGTGACCCTTGCGGGCGGGGTCGGTCGGTGGCAGCACGACGTCGGCGTGCCGGGTGGTCTCGTTGAGGTACGGGTCGACGCTGACCATGAAGTCGAGCCCGCCGAGCGCCCGGTCCAGCCGGTCGCTGTTCGGCGTCGACAGCACCGGGTTGCCGGCCACCGTCACGAACGCGCGGACCTGCTCGTCGCCGGGCGTCTCGATCTCGTCGGCCAGGGTGGCGACGGGCAGCTCACCCTTGACCTCGGGCAGCCCTCGGACCCGGCTGTGCCACCGGCCGGTCCGGAAGCCCTTGCTGCCGGCGCGCGGGCGCGGGCTCAGGTGCGCGGCCAGCGGGAACATCACGCCGCCGGGCCGGTCCAGGTTGCCGGTGAGCACGTTGACGACGTCGACGAGCCAGCTGGTCAGGGTGCCGAACTCGACCGTGCAGGTGCCGATCCGGCCGTAGACCGCGGCGGTGGGCGCGGCCGCGAGCTCCCGCGCCAGGCCGCGGATTCTTTCCACCGGTACCGCGCAGACCGCGCTCACCCGCTCGGGCGGGAAGGCATCGGCGAGCTCCCGCACCTCGTCGACGCCGGTCACGTGCTCGGCCAGCCCGCCCAGCTCGACCAGTCCCTCGGCGAACAGCGTGTGGACGATGCCGAACAGCAGGAACGCGTCCGTGCCGGGCCGGATGAACAGGTGCTCGTCGGCGTGCTCGGCGGTGCGGGTGCGGCGCGGGTCGACCACCACGAACCGGCCGCCGCGGGCCTGGATCGCCTTGAGCCGCCCCGGGAAGTCGGCCGCGGTGGCCAGGCTGCCGTTGGACTCCCACGGGTTCGCGCCCAGCACCAGCAGCAGGTCGGTGCGGTCGAGGTCGGGCACCGGGATGGTCAGCGGGTTGCCGTAGAGGTAGCCGCAGGACACGTGCTTGGGCATCTGGTCGACGGTGCTGGCGGAGAAGATGTTGCGGGTGCCGAGGGTGCGCAGCAGCGGGGTCAGGTAGAGCCCGCCGGCCATCGTGTGCACGTTCGGGTTGCCCAGGTACAGGGCCACCGCGTGCGGGCCGTACCGGTCGATGATCGGGCGCAGACCCTGCTCGACCGCCTGGAACGCCTCGTCCCAGCTCACCTCGACGTGCTGGTCGCCGCGGCGGACCAGCGGCCGGCGCAGCCGGTCCGGATCGGCGGACAGCTCGCCGAAGGTGGCGCCCTTCGGGCAGAGGAAGCCGTGGCTGAACACGTGCTCGCGGTCGCCGCGGGCGGCGACGATCCGGTCGTCGCGGGTGGTCAGCTCCAGCCCGCAGGCCGCCTCGCACAGCGGGCAGGTCCGAAATGCCGTACGCGTGCCTTCACCGGCCATGTCGATCACCCGTCTCGTGGTTACTGAGCAGTATCCTGCCATGGCGGCGGCCTTCCCCCCAGGCATTGATAGGTATCACTCGGACTGCGAGGATGACGTAGGTGACTGGTGGCGTGGTGGCAACCGTGCAGCGGGCTGTGGTCCCGGCGTTCTCTCTGATGGTGTTGGTGCTGGCCGGAGCGTTGACGGCGACGCCCGCCGCGGCCGCGCCGCCGGACGGCGACCCGGATCATCCCTGGCGGATGCGGCACTGGCCGCAGACCCAGCCGTGGCAGCGCGACCAGCCGGCCGCGCGCCGGGCCGGCGCGGACGCCCCGCAGCCGATCGACCCGCAGAACTACGAGCTGCCGGACACCATGACCTGGAACGACTACCGGTCGGTGCCGGGCACCGACTGGTCGGATCCCGCCGTGCCGGGCTCACAGCGCAATTTCCGCGGCGCCCTGGTGCTCGTGGACTTCCCCAACCAGCCGTTCGTCGTGACCCAGCCGCCGAACTCCACGGTCTTCGGCAATCCGTCCACCGTGCACGATCTGCCGCGGGCCGACGTCCCCGCCTTCTACCGGGACTTCCTGAACAAGCCCGGCGAGCTCAACCAGGGTCACACCATCCACGAGTACTGGATGGAGGACTCCGGCGGTCGCTACGGCATCGGCCTGGGCTCGTTCGGCGTCTACCAGCTGCCGGCCAAGAGCCACGAGTACGGCATCGAGAATTCCATGCAGCGTGGCCTCGGCTGCCCGGCCGGCGACAAGTGCGGCCGTGACCTGCGCGCCGACGCCCGCGCCGCCTGGCTCGCCGACGTCGGCGAGGAGGTGGCCGCCCAGTACGACTTCGTCTTCTACCTGGCCGCCGGGCAGGACGAGTCGTCCACCTGGCAGGAGTTCGGCCAGATGAAGTTCGCCGGCAAGGACAGCGTCTCGGACGCCTTCGGGCCGCCCGACGAGGCGCTGCCGAACTGGAACGCCACCCGGTACGTCGACTGGACCTCCTGGCAGGCCTCGGCCACGGTCTGGCCGAACGCCGCCAACGGCAGCTCGGTGCAGGCGGAGAGCTCGGGCATGTCGACCTACGCGCACGAGTTCAGCCACATCCTGGGCGTGGGGGACAACTACAACAACCCGTACTCGGTGCCCGCGCGGCGCGACTACAGCGGGCCGTGGGAGATGCTCAGCCGGGGCACGTTCAACGGTCCCGGCGGCCCGCACAGCCGCTGGCTCATCCCCGGCACCGCCGGGTCGTCGATGGGCGCCCAGCACATGCTGCGCAACAAGATGAAGCTCGGAATCATCGACGACGCCGCGGTGCTGCGGCTCTCCCGCGAAGCGCTGACCAGCTCGGGAGTCGTCGTGGCGCGGGTGAAGGCCCGCGCTGTCCAGCCCGGCAAGGGGCTGTCGGGGATCAACGTGACGCTGGACGGCGGCGACAGCAGCCCGGCCTGCGACACCGCCGCCGACCCGTACTGCGACGGGGGGAAGTACGACAACTACACGGTCGAGGTGGTCGACCGGATGGGCTTCGACTCGTTCACCCCCGACTCCGGCGTGCTGCTGGCCAAGACCAAGAACGCCGACTCGGCGCCGTTCATCTGGACCGTCGACGCGAACCCGCAGGACATCGACAAGGTCGACTTCGTGCTGCCGGACGGGACCCCGCAGAAGATGACTGTCGGCGACTATCGGCAGCTCTCCGACGCGCTGTTCCACGCCGGCGCCGGCTCGGGCAGCGAGTACGAGTACGTCGACACCGCCAACCGGCTGCACTTCTACGTGCTGGACGTGCGGCGGGACCGGGCCGGCGTGCTGTCGTACACGGTCGCGGTCCGATCCCTGGACGGCGCCGGACCGCAGGCCCGTGGGGTGGCGGCCGGCCCGGCTGTCGCCGCCGTGGCGTCGTCCGGCTGGGCGCGTTGCCGCATCCCGGTGCGCAACACCGGCCGCGCCACCACGACCGCGGGGCCGCTGAGCGCCTACACCGGCTCGGACGTCTACCGCGTGTCGGTCTCGGCCGGTGGCTGGACGTCCTGGCTGCCGCGTGCGGTCACCGACGTCGCGAACGGCCGCACCGCGTCGGTGGACGTCTACGTCAAGCGCCCGGCCGGCGCCCGGGGCACCCGGGTCGCGGTCACCGTCACCTCGGAGAGCAACCCGGCCGCGACGGCCACGACCTCGTGCCGGGTGCGGTGAGCGCTACTCGAAGCGGGCGACGGACAGCAGGGCAAACCCCACAACCGCCAGGGGTACGGCGAGCAGCAGCGCGACCAGGCGGCGCCGCCACGTGTCCACGACCAGCACCGTGAGGAGCACCCCGAGCGCCACGTCGATGAGGGCTGACCAGAGCGGCTCGTCCCCGCCTCGACGGGCGAGCACCGCTGCCTCGGCGAACATGACGGCCGCGGGCATGGCCGAGGCGGCGGTCTGCCACCGTCCCGGGCGCCGCGCGGCGATCCCGGCCCCGCCGAAGACCACTCCGGCGATCACGGCGAAGCCCATCCACACGATGGCCACGGTGTTGTACAGGTTCGACAGGTCGTCGTTCTGGATCACGGCCGCCGCGAGGTAGTAGCTCGGCACGGCGACGACCAGCATGACGACCGCCGCGGCGATACCCCGGGCCCAGTCCCACCGCCCCCAGTACGTGAACAGGAAGCCGGCCACCGCCCACACGGCCAGGGAGTTGCCCAGCCCGCCGAACGGGAACGGCACGTACTTGATCCACACGAAGTCGAGCGCCCCGAGCAGCAGGCCGGCGACGGGCGCCGCCACGGCGGCGTACCGGTTGATCATCACCTCCGGGAGCTTAGGCATCCGGTGGGCCGCGCGGATCGGGCCCTGGACCGGGATCACTGCCCCGTGATCGGCCGAAAGGCCGACCCGGCGGTCGATTCCGGGCCGCCCTGTTCGTCGTAGCGGTATGTCTGATCAGATCCGGCTCAGTGCCGTCACCCTCGACTGTCCCGACCCTCGCGCTCTCGCGGAGTTCTATGCGGCCGTCATCGGCGGCACGGTGACGAGCCTGGACACGCAGTGGGCCACCGTGCAGGGCCCGAACGGCCGCATCGACTTCCAGCGCGTCCCCGGCTACACCCCGCCGGCCTGGCCCGACCCGGCCTCGTCGATCAAGATGCACCTCGACTTCCTCGTCACCGACCGCGCCGCGACCGAGGCCCGGGTGCTGGCCGCCGGCGCGACGAAGTACGAGTTCCAGCCCAACAGCGGGCAGTGCTTCGTCTACGCCGATCCGGCCGGCCACCCCTTCTGCCTCACCACCTGGGACGGGCTGATGCCCTGACGCCTCAGCGCTGCGGGATGCGGCCCTGGGAGACGGCGTTCTCCAGGTCGGCGGCGAAGGCGTCCGGGTCCCGGGTCCGGATGTAGGTCGACACCGCGTCGTAGAAGCCCTCCTGGAACGCCGGGCTCATGGACTCGCCGTGGGTGACCGACAGCAGCACCGGCGCACTCCAGAAGGTCTTCGACGCGTCGCGCTGGTACGGCGGCAGCGCCGACACGTCCACCGTGCGCAGCACCGGGATCGACCCCTTGGCCCGGCTGAACGCCACCTGGACCTCGGGCCGGCTGATCTCGGTCAGGAAGGCGAGGGCGTTCTTGGCGTTCTCCGCCCGGGTCGCGGCGACGAACACGTCGACGACGGCCAGGTAACTGCTGTCCGTGCCGGGGAACGCCACGCCGTTGAAATCGGTGCCTTCCTTGGCGCCGTCGGCGAGGAGCTCGCCGTACGCGGAGTCGTTCATGGATTCGAACGCGCAGCCGCCCGTGGTCAGCTTCTTGGTGGCCGCGTCCCAGGTCAGGCCGCTGGCCTCCGGGTCGGCGTAGGTGAGCAGGCCGCCGAAGGTGCGCAGGGCCGACGCCACCCGCGCGCTGCGCCAGTCGAGCTTGTCGGCGGCCATGTCCCGCCAGCCCTGCACGCCGATGGTGCTGAGCAGCACGTTCTCGAACAGCTCGACGGTGGTGAACGGGTCCTTGCCACCCAGGCACAGCGGCGTGGCCCCAGCCGTCTTCAGCTTCTTGAGGTCGTCCAGGAACGTCGCGAGCGGATAGCCGGCGCTCGGTGGGGTGACGCCGGCCCGGGTGAGCACCGCGGGGTTGAACCACAGGACGTTGCTGCGGTGCGCGCCCGTCGGCACGCCGTACGGTTTGCCGTTGCGGCGTACGGACTGCAGGATCGCCGGTTGCATGGTCGCGTCCAGCCCGCCGGCGGCGTAGACCGACGAGACGTCGCGGACGGCACCGCGTTCGGCGTAGCCCTGCACCGATTTGCCGGCGAAGGTCTGCCACACGTCCGGCGGGTCGCCGCGTTGCAGCCGCTTGGCCAGCGCCACGATGGCCTGGGAGCCGGCGCCCCCGGCCACCGCGCCGTTCACGGCGTCGACGCCGGGATCGCTCCGGCGATATGCGGCCAGGACGGTGTCCAGCGCGGCGGCCTCCGACCCGGAGGTCCACCACGACACGACCTCGAGCTTGCCGGTCTGGGTCGTCGCGCTGGTCGGCTCGTCGTTGCCGCAGCCACTCGCCGCGAGCACGGTCAGCGCGGCCACGGCCGCCAAGGCCCGCCGGGCGTTCATGCCGTCCTCCCCACGCTCGGCCGGGTCCGCAGGTCATACAGCGCGTAGAGCCCGACCACGGCGAAACAGACGGCCGGAACGATGAACGAGAAGGCCGCGCTCGTGCTGTCCACGAGCGTGCCCTGCACCACCGGCATGATGGCCCCGCCCACGATCGCCATCACCAGCCCGGCGGCGCCGAACTTGGTGGCCGGTCCGAGACCCTTGAGGGCGACGCCGTAGATCGTCGGGAACATCAGCGACAGGGAGAACGACAGGCCCACCACCGCGATGACGCCCGCCAGGTTGGGACTCACCATCGCGAAGACGCACAGCACGACGGCCAGCGCGGCGAGCACCGCCAGCACCTTGGTCGCCCGGATCCGGCCGATGACCCACGTCATCAGGAACCGCGAGGCGAGGAAGACCAGCAGGCTCAGCTGCAGGTAGAAGCCGCCCTTCTCCAGGCTGCCGCCGAGCGCCTGCTGGACGTACTGGATCAGGTAGGTCCACGCGCAGACCTGGGCCGCCACGTTGAAGAACTGCGCCACCACGCCGTAGCGGTACTGCTTGTTGCGCCACAGCACGCGGAACAGGCTCCCGACTCCGCCCTCGTGCGGACCGGCGTCGGGGAACTCCTCGACGATCGGCGGGGCCTTCTGGCTGGCGATCGCCACGGCGATGAGCACCAGGACAAAGGCCAGCCCGAGGTACGGCGCCATGACCGCACCCAGCTCACCCGCCCGTATCGTGTGCACCTCGGCCGGGGTCAGCGTCGCGATGTCCACCGGGTCGGCGAGCTTGGGCAGGATCAGCGTCGAGGCCAGCAGGACGCCGATGTTGGTGCCCACCGGGTTGAACGCCTGGGCCAGGTTGAGCCGCCGCGTCGCCGTCTGCTCGGGACCGAGCGAGAGCACGTACGGGTTGGCCGAGGTCTCCAGGATCGAGCAGCCGGCGGCCATCGCGAACAGGGCCACCAGGAAGGCCTCGTACGTCATGATCTTGCTGGCCGGGTAGAACGAGAACGCGCCGATCGCGGCCAGGCCGAGCCCGGTCAGGATGCCGGTCTTGTAGCCGAAGCGCTGGTTGATGAAGGCCGCGGGCAGCGCGAGCAGGAAGTACGCCCCGAAGTAGGCGAGCTGCACGAGCGAGGCCTGGAAGGTGCTCATCTCGAAGATGCGCTTGAATCCGGCCACCATCGGCGTGGTCAGGTCCTGCGCGACGCCCCAGGCGGTGAAGCAGCCGATGAGGGCGATGAACAGCAGCAACATCCCGCGCCCGAGCAGCGGCTGACCGCGAGCGGCCTCGATGTCGTCGGTGATCGGAGCCGGGGCGATACTCGGCATCCGCGAACCTCCGCCCCGGACGGCGACGCCCACCTGGTTGCGGTACGTCACCAGTCCATTACGGCGACGCTACCTCCTCCCTCCATCGATGGGAACCACTGGGTGTAGCGTGCAAGGGCTGAAGGGGTGCGTGGTCATGGAGTTCGACGTCACCATCGAGATCCCCAAGGGAACTCGCAACAAGTACGTGTTCGATCACCGCACCGGCCGGCTCCGGCTGGACCGGACGCTGTTCACCGCCACCCAGTATCCGGCCGATTACGGCTTCATCGACGGCACGTGGACCGCGGAGAAGGATGCCCTCGACGCGCTGGTGCTGGTTCGCGAGCCGACCTTTCCGGGCTGCCTCATCCGGTGCCGGCCGATCGGCATGTTCCGGATGAGTGACGAGCACGGGCCGACGCCGAAGGTCCTGTGCGTGCCGACCGCCGACGTCCGCCTCGCGGAACTGCGCGAGATCACCGATCTCGACCCGTTCCTGCAGCTGGAGATCCAGCACTTCTTCGAGATCTACAAGGCGATCGAGCCGGGCAAGAGCGTCGACGTCGGCGGCGAGCGGTGGGCCGGCCGGGCCGAAGCGGAGGCCCAGGTCACTTCCGCCTTCGGCGGTCAGGAACCGACGTAGGCGAGGGCGAAGCCGACCGTCGGGACGCCGAAGAGCACCGAGATCAGCGCGAGCTTGGTGATGGTCGGGCGGCGGGTGAGGATCGCGTACGCGACCAGCAGCACCGGCGCCATCACCAGTTGCGCCGTCAGGGTGGTCCGGGGCACCAGCACGTCGAGCCACGCGCAGAGGATCGAGATCGCCAGCGCGCCGGCCCACAGGGCGATCCCGAGCCGGTGGGCGAAGCGCGCCCCGAAGCGCACCGCGAACGTGGTGTCCCCGGCGCCCGCGTCGGCGGCCAGATCCGTCACGGTCGTCGGCAGATACAGCGCCGCGGCGAAGAGCAGGCCGATGAGCCCGAACTGCCACGGGAACTCCCACGGCGTACGGGTGATCGCCCATCCCGCCGCCGGCGAGACGACCCCGACGACCAGCGCGTTGACCGCGACGTCCCAGCCGGGCCGCGTCTTGAGCCGCAGCGGCGGCAC
Organism: Actinoplanes sp. CA-051413; assembly: GCF_050955795.1. Classification (NCBI taxonomy): domain Bacteria; kingdom Bacillati; phylum Actinomycetota; class Actinomycetes; order Micromonosporales; family Micromonosporaceae; genus Actinoplanes; species Actinoplanes sp. CA-051413. Next base: position 7,007,377 of record NZ_CP192100.1, on the reverse strand, counting down.
GCTGTACGCCCAGCCGAGCGCCAGCACCCCGGCAACGCCGAGCACGAACAGCGGCCCCACGAACAGGGCGCTGAGGATCGCGGCGCCGGCGATGCCGTAGTACCACCGCCGTAGCCGGGCGGCCGACACCGCGCCGGTGACCAGGGGAGCGGTGGCCTTGCGCGGGTTGGCGCGGTCGCTGCTCAGGTCGTGCAGGTCGTTCTGGGCCAGCACCGCACCCCAGACGAGCGGGCCGAGCACGAGCAGGGCCACCAGGGCCCGGGCCGTGTCGGCGCGGGCCGGCAGCCAGGCGTGACCGGCCAGCACGGTGCCGAGGTAGGCGGGAACCCAGGAGACCGGCCAGAACCAGGGCCGGGAGACCAGGACGAGCAGCGCGGCGGGACGGTCCAGCACCGTAGTCATACCCGGCATGGTCCACCGTCGTGTCTGTGGGTGCGCTGAGAACCGCCGCGCGTTAATCGGCTGCGGGCGACTGCGGACCGCACCTAGGCTCCGATCGACAACAGTCAGTCCGCGCACGGGGGATGGTCGGCAATGACGAGCCAACTGCACGCGATCTGCTTCCTGGCCGACGAGCCCCGGCGTCTTGCCCGGTTCTGGTCCGAGTTCCTGGGCCGCGAGCTCGTCGACGACGCCCGCGACGGGATCGCCCTGCTGCCCGACGCGGACAACGCGTACCGGATCCGGTTCATCCCGCACGACGAGCCCAAGCGCGGCCAGAACCGGGCCCACTTCGACCTGACCAGCGACTCCGAGCAGGACCAGCAGCAGAAGGTGGCCCGGGCGCTGGAGCTCGGCGCCCGGCACACCGACGTCGGCCAGCTCCCCGAGGAGGGGCACGTGGTGCTGGCCGACCCCGAGGGCAACGAGTTCTGCGTCATCGAGGCGGGCAACAACTTCCTGGCCGGCTGCGGTTTCGTCGGCGCGCTGGCCGGCGACGGCACGCAGGCCGTCGGCTACTTCTGGAGCGCGGCGCTGGACTGGCCGCTGGTCTGGGACCAGGACGAGGAGACGGCGATCCAGTCGCCCGGCGGCGGCACGAAGATCACCTGGGGTGGTCCGCCGCTGATGCCCCGGACCGGCAAGGACCGGCTGCTGCTCGATCTCGCCGTACCGGTCCACGGTGACGGGCCGGCCGAGATCGACCGGCTGATCTCCCTCGGCGCGAAGCGCGTCGAGACCGGCCCGGGCGACGACGGCCGGGTGCTGATGACCGATCCCGACGGCAACGAGTTCACCGTGCGCGGCTGAGCCGGCCGGGTCAGAGGGTCAGCACGATCTTGCCGCGGGCGTGACCGGTCTCGCTCAGCTCGTGAGCGGCGACAGCGTCCTTGAGCGGGAACGCGGCGGCGAGCGGCACGGTGAACCGGCCCTGCTCCGCAAGGGCGGCCGCAGCGGCCAGCCCGTGCAGCGCCTGCGGATCCGCGCCGGGACCGCCCGAGCGGGACAGGTGGACCCCGTACGCCGCGGCGTTCAGATCCGCCACCGTCACCACCCGGTCCGGGCTCCCGGCCAGGTCGACCAGGTCGGGCAACGAGCCGGAGCCGGCGCAGTCCAGCACGGCGTCCACGGCGCCGACGCGGTCGCGCAGGCCCGGCCCGTACGTGGTCGGCGCCGCCCCGAGGCCGGCGATGAAGTCGTGGTTGCGGGCGCTCGCCGTGCCGATGACCGTGGCGCCGCGGGCCACCGCGAGCTGCACGGCGACCGAGCCGACGCCCCCGGCCGCGCCCTCGACCAGCAGGGTCAGGCCGGGGCCGGCGCCCAGCCGGTCGAGGACCCGGGTGGCGGTCTCGACGTTCGCGGCCGCGCCACCGGCCTGCTCCCAGCTCAGCGCGTCCGGCTTGGCCGTCCAGCCGGTCAGGACGGCGTACTCGGCGTTCCCGCCGCCGAGCCGGGCCACGTCGACGACGCCGAAGACCGCGTCACCCGGCCGGACCCCGGTGACCCCCGCGCCGACCTCGTCGACCACTCCGGCGGCGTCGGCGCCGAGCACGTGCGGGAAGGTCAGGGGCATCCAGTCGCGGAACCGGCCGGACCGCAGGTACCAGTCGGCGGGCGTGACCCCTGATGCCTTCACGGCGATCCGGATGTGGCCCGGCCCGGCGTGCGGCTCCGGTGCCTCGGCGACGCGCAGGACTCCGGCCGGGCCGTACTCGCTGAACTGCAGAGCTCTCATGGCCCGGACGCTAGCGGAGCACCCCGTCCACTTAGCTAAAGTGAGACGTATGCCCGAACGGTTGCCTCACACCTTGCGATCCGACGCCCGGGACAACCGCGAGCGGATCCTCTCGGTCGCCCGCAGCACGTTCGCCAGCGCGGGCCTGGACGTGTCGATGCGCGAGATCGCCCGCCGCGCCGAGGTCGGCCCGGCCACCCTCTACCGCCGGTTCCCGACCAAGGAAGCGCTGATCACCGAGGCCTTCACCGAGCAGATGAACGCTTGCACGGTCGCCGTGGAGGAGGGCCTGGCCGACCCGGACCCGTGGCGCGGCTTCTGCCACCTGATCGAGACGGTGTGTGCCCTGCACGCCCGCGACCGGGGGTTCACTGCCGCGTTCATGTCGTCGTTCCCGCACGCAATCGACTTCACCGCGACCCGCGAACGGGCGCTGCTTTCCGTCACCGAGCTGGCCCACCGGGCCAAGGCCGCCGGCAAACTCCGCCCCGACTTCGTCCTCGACGACCTGGCGCTGATCCTCATGGCCAACAGCGGCATCCGGGCCTCGTCGCCGGCCGCCGCGGCCGCCGCGTCCCGCCGCCTCGCCGCGCTGCTGATCCAGGGCTTCTCCGCCGAGCCGGGCCCGCAGCCCCTGCCCCCGGCGGTCCGCCTGCCGCTCATGCCCGTGGCGTGACCCCGTGACGGCATCGGCCCGGACCGCGCTCGCCGTCCCGGGAGCGCTGCCGGCGGCCGCCTGGTCGCTGCTCGGCCGCTTCGGGTTCGCGATGAACAACCTGAGCCTGCTGCTCTATGTCGCGGCCCGGACGGACTCCTACGCCGTGGCGGGGACGATCTCGGCGGCCGGCCTGATCGGCACGGCGGCGGGCATCATCGCGCAGAGCAGACTGCTCGACCGGTACGGAACCACCCGTACCCTGCTGACCTGCACCGCCCCGTACGCGTTGCTGAGCGCCGCCGTGCTCGTCGCGATCGACGCGGGTCTGTCCACCCTGCCGCTGGCCGTCCTGGTCGCCGTGCAGTGCGCGGTGCTGCCGACCGTGCAGGTCGCCTCCCGCGCGATGTGGAGTCACCTCGCCCCGGCCGGTCCGGTCCGCGACGCCGCCTACAGCTACGAGGCGATCAGCTTCGAGATGTGCTGGCTGCTCGGTCCCGCGGTGGCCGCCGTGCTCGCCACCTGGCTGTGGCCCGGATCGGCCCTGCTCATCTCCGTCACGCTGAGCACAGTCCCCGCGGTCGGCTTCGCCCTGACGGCGGCGGCCCGGTCTCACCGCGGCGCGGCCACGCCTTCGGCGGCGGCAGCCCGGTCCGCCGAGGGCCTGCGCGCGGAGGGTCTGGCCGTCCTGCTCGTCGCCACCTGCGCCTTCGGCCTGACCATCGGCTTCGTCGTGGTCGGGGTCACGGCCGGCACCCGGGCCAACGGCGTGCCGCAGCTGGCCGGGGTGCTGCTGGGCCTGTGGTCGATCACGTCCGTGCTGAGCGGGGTGGCCTACCAGCGTGCGCCCTGGCCGCGGGCGCTGCCGGTCCGCCTGCCGGTGCTGATGGCCGCGTTCGGGCTGTTCCTGGTGCTGCCGGCTGTCGTCGGCGGCACCCCGGCCCTGACGGTTGGCGTCGTGCTGGCCGGGGCGACCCTCGTGCCGCAGGTCACCGCGCACAACACCCTGCTCGACGGGCTGGTGCCGCCGCGCCGGCTGTCCGAGGCCTTCGGCTGGATCACCACGGCCATCTTCGCGGCCAACGCGGGTGGCCAGGCGCTGGGCGGGTTTGTGATCGAGCGGTACGGCTACCAGGCGGGCTTCCGTACCGCGGTGGCGTGCGGGGTCGGCCTGGCCGCGGTGGTGTGGGCCGGCCGCCGCCACCTGCTGCCCGACCCCGGTCAGCGAGTCGCGCCGTAGCGGTGGGCGAGGGCGGTGACAGTCGTGGCCATGGCCCGGCGCAGCTCCGCCGGCCCGGTCACTTCCACCTCGGCGCCGAGACGCAGCAGTTCCTGGCAGGCGTGCCGGACGTTCTCGGTCGGGATCGTCGCCGTCACCCAGCCGTCGGCGTCCGGCTCTCCCGCGGACTCGGCGACCGCCCGTACCACCGCGGGGTCGAGCAGGTCGGGCAGCCGGGCCAGGCCGTCGGCGGAGAGCCGGATCGTCGCGGTGCCGGTGAACCGCCGGGCCTCGAACTCGGCGAGGTAGGCCGCCCAGTGCGCCGCCAGGTCGAAGCCGGCCGGCCGCTCGAAGCGCTCGGTGGTGACGGTGACCTCCCGCAACTGGGCGACCCGGTAGGTGGCGGCCCGGGCGGCGTCCCCGGTGGCTGCCACGAGATACCAGGTGCCGGACTTGAGGACCAGCCCGTACGGCCGCAGCCGCCGCTGGACCTCCTGCGGCGCCCGCCACCGCCGGTAGCCCACGTCGACGGCGAGCTGCGCCACGACCGCGTCCATGAGCAGCGTCAGGAACGGCTGGGCCTGCGCCTCGTGATACCAGCCGGGGGCGTCCAGGTGGAACACCGCAGCCGTACGGGCGGCCTGGTCACGCAGCTCGGCCGGCAACGCGGCGAGCAGCTTCAGCCGGGCCGCCGCCACCTCCTCGGCCAGCCCCAGGTCAGCCGCCGGTGCCGGTAACCCGGCCAGGAACAGCGCCCGCGCCTCGCCACCGCTGAGCCCGGTCAGCCGGGTCCGGTAACCCTCGACCAGCCGGTACCCGCCGTGCTGGCCGGTCTCGGCGTACAGCGGCACCCCCGCCGCCTGCAGCCGGGCCAGATCGCGGTACGCCGTGCGTACCGAGATCTCCAGTTCCGCCGCGAGCTGGCCGGCGGACAGCCGGCCGCGGGTCTGCAGCAGCAACAGCATCGACAACAGGCGACCGGCAGGCATGCGCTGATCATGCCGCTGAACCCTGACAGGTACTGACACAGCCCGGCCATACGGTCTGGGCATGACACACGACGGCACCACCGACTTCGACTTCCTGATGGGCCGCTGGACGGTTCACCACCACAAGCTGGCCGACGTCACCGATCGGGACTGCACCGACTGGATCGACTTCGAGGGCCTGGGGGAGGCCCGTCCCGTCCTCGCTGGTGCCGGCAACGTCGACACCGTCACGGCGACGCTGCCCGACGGGCGCTCGTTCGAGGGCCTGACGCTGCGCCTGTACGACCCCGGGGCCGACCTGTGGCGCATCTGGTGGTCCTCGACGACCAACCCGGGCCGGCTGGACCCGCCGGTCGAGGGCCGCTTCCGGGACGGCCGGGGCGTCTTCCTCGGCGAGGACGAGATCGGCGGCAAGCCGGCGCTGGTCCGCTTCCTGTGGTCGGCGATGACTCCCACGTCGGCGCGCTGGGAGCAGGAGTTCTCCTTCGACGGCGGCCGCACCTGGGACCCGGTCAACTGGATCATGACCTTCACCCGCCGCGACGGCTGACTTTCCCTCAAGGACGGGGCGCGGGGGCCGATGGTGCTCTCACCTGTGACGTGCCCGCCACGGGGTTCCCCTCCCCCCGGAGCAGTCCCATGTCGAATCGGTCCCGGCGCCCCGGCACCAAGGCTGCCGCCACGGCGGCAGCCGCCCTGACCGCCCTGTCCTCGGCCCTCGGCGCGCTGCCCGCCGCCGCGGCGGACCCGGCCGCCCCGGGTACGTCCTCGATCATCGTCGGGGTCCGGCCCGGGGCGAGCACGACCGCGGTGGTGGGCCAGCTGGACGCCCGGCCGGGCATCGAGGTGCTGGAGTCCGACCCGATCGGCCGGCTGGCCGCGGCCGACGTCACGGTCCCGGCCGCCGACGTGAGCGCCGCGCTGCAGCAGCTGCGCAGCAATCCGAGCGTGGCGTACGCCGAACCGAACCACCAGGTACGGATCACCGACGTCACGCCCAACGACCCGGCCTTCGTCGACCAGTGGGGTGCCACGCGGACCGCCCAGCCGGCCGCCTGGTCGCGTTCCACCGGCAGCGGGATCACCGTCGCCGTCGTCGACTCCGGGGTCAGCCCGATCTCCGAGCTCGCGGGCCGGCTGCTGCCCGGTTACGACTTCGTCAACGACGACAGCGACGCCACCGACGTCAACGGCCACGGCACCCAGGCCGCGAGCGTCATCGCCGCCAAGGGCAACAACGCGACCGGCATCGCGGGGGTGTGCTGGGACTGCAAGATCCTGCCCGTACGGGTCCTGGACGGGAACGGCTCCGGCTACAGCGACGACGTCGCCGCCGGCATCACCTATGCCGCCGACCGGGGCGCGCAGGTCATCAACCTGTCCCTGGGCGGCCCCGACTACAGCCAGCTGACCGAGAACGCCGTCAACTACGCCGTCGCGAAGGGCGCCGTCGTCATCGCCTCGGCCGGCAACTCCGGCGTGAGTGCCCGCAGCTATCCGGCCGGGCACCCCAACGCGATCGCGGTCGCCGGCTCGACCAGCGCCGACGGCCGGTATTCCTGGTCCAACTACGGCACCGTCGCCGACCCGTGGGTGGATGTCGCGGCTCCGGGCAGGAACATCGCCCAGGGCATGAACGGCGGCCTGTACTGGTTCGAGGGCACCAGCTCCGCCGGTCCGGTCGTCGCCGGTATCGCCGCGCTCGCCCGGGCCGCGGCCCCGGCCGCCACAGTGGCGCAGATCCGCGCGGCGATCGAGAGCGGCGCCGACCCGGTGGGCACCTGGGTCGCCAAGGGCCGGGTCAACGCCGGCGCCACCCTGGCCGCGCTGACCGGCACGCCCGCCACCCCGAACCCGGTCCCGAACCCGCCGGCCACCCCGGCCGGCCCGGTCATCACCGGCCTCGGTCTCACCGCCGGGCAGTTGGTCCGCGGCATCGTGACGTTCTCGCCGTCGATCACCTCGGCCACCGCCCTGGCCAAGGTGCAGCTGCGCACCCAGACCGGCACCAAGGAGGCCACCACCAACCTCCCCCTGACCGGCACCCGGCAGGTCTCCTGGAAGACGACCGGCTTCACCGGCCCGGCCACCTTGACGCTGACGGTCACCGACACCGCCGGCCGCACCGCCACCGCGCAGGTCCAGGTCACCGTGGACAACACCGCCCCGGCCGCCACGGTCACCAGCCCGGCAGCCGGCGCGACGGTCACCAGGACCGTCCCGGTGACCATCAGCACCACCGCCACAGATGTGGTGAAGGTCGAGCTGCTGGTCAAGAACGCGGTTGTCGCCACCGCCACCACCGCCCCGTGGGCGCTGAGCTGGGACAGCGCCGGCGCCAACGCCGGCGTGAGCCTCACCGTGCGGGTCACCGACGTGGCCGGCAACGTCACCACGGTCACCCGCGCGGTCGTCGCCGACAACGCCGGACCGGTGCTGAGCTGGCGGACACCGGCGGCCGACGCCGTCGTCGGCGGGACGCTCAAGGTGGAGACCAGCGCCACCGACGTCTCCGGTGTGACGAAGGTCGAGCTGCTGCGCGGCGACACGGTGCTGGCCACCGACACCACCGCGCCGTACTCCTTCGCCTGGAACACCGCCGGTGCCGCCGGCCGGACCGCCCTGGTCCTGCGGGCCACCGACAAGCTGGGCTACGTCTCCACCGCCGCGCGCACGGTCGTCGTCGACAACAAGGCCCCGGTCGTGACCTCGGTCAGCCCGGCCGCCGCGGCCTCCGTCACCGGCACGCTGGCGACCAGCCTGACCGCCACCGACGAGGAGGGCGTGGCTGCCATCGACCTGCTGGTCAACGGCAAGCGGACGACCGGCGTGCGGGGCCGCACGACGCTGCTCTTCTCGTTCCCGGCCGGCCGGCTCACCGGCAGCCCGACGCTGACCTGGACGGTCACCGACAAGGCGGGCAACGTCACCACGGTCACCCGCACGGTGAGCATCGCCAAGGCGGCCGGTCAGAAGTAAGGGCCCCTGGGCCGCCCGGCAACGGGCGGCCCAGCCCTGGGGCCGCCGAACCCTCCGCCGGTGGGCGGCCCGGGTGCTCTGGCAGGATCGACGGGTGGAAGACCGCAGGACCGCCGCCGTGCTGCTGGTGTTCGGGCGCGGTGTCGTCGGCGCCGGCGAGCACTACATGCTCACGCCCGCCAGCGCCGCCCGCGTGCAGGCCGCCGCGGACTACGCGGTCGCGCACCCCGGGGTCTCCCGCATCGTCTTCACCGGCGGCTGGGCGGAGGCCACCGAGGGCGCCGGGCAACCCCCGGCGGGCTGGCGGGAGGGCGACCTGATGCTGCGCGAGGCCCGGGCGGCGGGCCTCGACCGGTACGCGGACCTGCGCGCCGAGACCCGTTCCCGCAGCACCCTGGAGAACCTGGTGCACACCGTCGAGGACGGGCTGCTCGACGGGTACGCGTTCGACGCCGTACACCCGCTCGGTCTGGTCTCGCACCGCGAGCACCTGCCGCGGATCCGCCTGCTCGCCGCCAAGGTCCTCGCCCTGCCCGCGCGGGCCCTGCTGGACGTGTCCGCCACCGGGGGAGAGACGCCGCTGCCGTGGCGGTCCGAACGGGCCGCCCGGGTCATCGCCCGCCTCGGCTTCCTCGGCACCCGCGACCCGGCCGCCCTGCTGCGCCGCGAACGCCGGATGGTCGCCTCCCTGCGTCGCGCCGAGCGACTGTTACGAAACCCACCCAAGGAATTACGCCGGACCCGCGACGGGCGGGGTCCGGCTGGGTAAGGAGGGGGTGCCACCGGACCACGGACGGGCCGGCGACACCACCGAGGAGAACCACGTGCACGACGAGAACCGGTCCATGGTCGTTCTCCTGCCGGTCTACCAGCCGAGCCACCACCTGCCCACCTTGATGGCCGAGCTGCGCCGGGCCGCCCCGCGGTGCCACTTCGTCATCGTCGACGACGGCAGCAGCCCGGCCGCCGCCGAAGTGCTGCGCCAGGCCGAAAACCTCGGCGGCACGGTCCTGCGCCACCCGCGCAACCAGGGCAAGGGCATCGCCCTCAAAACCGGTTTCCGGTACGCGGCGGAGCAGCATCCCGGCCTCGACGTCGTCTGCGCGGACGCCGACGGCCAGCACAGCGTCACGGACATCGTGCGGGTCGCGGACCGAGTCGCGGCGACCGGTCACACCGTGCTGGGTGTCCGCCGCTTCGCCGAGAACGTCCCGCTGCGCAGCAAGGTCGGCAACACGGTCACGCAGGCCCTGTTCCGTGCCGCCACCGGCCGTGGGGTGCAGGACACCCAGACCGGGCTGCGGGCGTACCCGTCGGCTCTGCTCGACTGGCTCGGCACGGTCCCCGGCGAGCGCTTCGAGTACGAGATGAACGTCCTGCTCGAGGCCGCCCGGGCGGGGCACCGGATCGAGGAGGTCGTGATCACCACGACCTACCTCGACGACAACGCGTCCTCGCACTTCAGCGCGCTGAGCGACTCGGCCCGCATCTACTGGCCGTTGCTGCGCTACGCGGCGGCGTCACTGCTGACGCCGGCCCGGGCGACCCGCTGACCGCCCGGGACGGCATCACCTCAGCTCAGCACCAGGTCAGGGTGGAGTTCGACCGGGTGACGTTGCTGATGGTGTTGTTCGTGCCGGTGCACGGGCTCCACCGGATGTTGGTGTTGCTGACGGTGAGGTTCTGGAAACGGATGTTCGACGACGGCGGGAAGTCGGTGCGCGAGGAGATCCGTACCTCGCCACCGCCGCTGATCGTCCCGGATACGCCGGCCAGCACCACGTTGTAGCAGTTCTCGATCAGCACCGAGTTGTTGCCGGTGTTGGCGATGTCGACCCGGTCGATGACCGCGCCGCCGCTCTCCGAGACGCAGAAGACGCCCCGGCCGCCGCCGCGCGCCTTGACGGTCCCGACGCGGATGTTGGTGTTGTAACTGCTGCCGATCCGGCCGTTGCGGTTGGCCATCCGGAACGCGGCGTAGCCGGTGCCGGCGCCGGCGTTCTCGGCGTCGACGGTGCCGACGGTGGCGTTGACCGTCTGGTTGAGCAGCAGCCCGGACTCGCCGACGTTGCGCGCGGTGACGGTGCCGATGGTGATGCCGTCGACCCCGTAGGTCTCCACGGCGTGCGAGCTGGCCCCGGAGACGTAGGCGCTGTCGATCCGGATGTTGCGCGACGGCACGCTCTTGTCACCGTAGTTGTCGATGCGTACGCCCAGGCCGCTGGACAGTCGCATGTCGATCTGCCCGAGGATCAGGTTGTTCACGCTGCGCATGAAGATGCCGTACAGCGGGGCGCCGGTGACGTTGAGATGGGCCACCTCGACGTCGCGGGTGCCACGGGAGTAGATCGGGGCCTGGTCGCCGGAGCCCGTACCGGTCACGTTGATCGTGCCGCACACGTCCAGCAGCGTGTAGCTGGGCAGCGAGATGCGGGAGTTGGCGCTGATCGAGCCGGAGCCGCGGACCAGCACGTTCTGCTTGGCCGTCCGGCTGGGCAGGCTGCTGATCGCGGCCTGCACCGCCGCGCGCATGTCGGTGCCGGTGTAGACAGTGCTGCTGCCCCGGCGCGCGGTCCAGGTGCTGCCGCTGAGCGTCGCCTCGGCTTGGTACGACAGGGCGCCGCAGGCGGCGGCCGAGGCCTGGGAGAGGCCGACGGCGACGCCGGCACCGGAGAGCACCAGCGTGGTGGCGGCCAGCAGGCCGGTCCGCCAGCGCCGGCGCGACGGGGTCTTCGGGCTTGGGGAGGTCATGACTGCTCCAAAATCTCGGCTGACGAGCTGACCGCCGTGCGCCCTCACGGCTGTGTCCCGATGCCTCCGGTAAGCGCTTTCCATACACGGGCATCGATGTGAAGGAGATGTTAACGGTCACCTTCCTGGTGTCAAGGCCGGCCGGACCGTGACCGGCGGTACCCAGCGGCGTTGAACCATCGCGGAGCGGTGTTCCGCACGGGCGGCGGGGGTACGGGGTTGAGCGGGGAACAGCTTGTCGAGCCCGTGGTCTACGGTCTTCACGTGCCTGAACAGCCAGTCTCAGAGTCGGCCGACGCCGCGCCGGAAGCCGGCGTTCCCGTCGCGGAACTCGGCGTTCCCGTCGAGGCCGAGGTCGACTCCGGCAAGTTCACGGTCCGGCTGACCAACTTCACCGGACCGTTCGACCTGCTGCTGCAGCTCATCGGCAAGCACAAGCTCGACGTGACCGAGATCGCGCTGCACCAGGTCACCGACGACTTCATCGCGTACATCCGGGCCATGGGCGACGACTGGGACCTGGGCGAGACCAGCGAGTTCCTGCTGGTCGCGGCGACTCTGCTGGACTTGAAGGCGGCCCGGCTGCTGCCCTCGGCGGAGGTGGAGGACGAGGACGACCTGGCCCTGCTGGAAGCCGGCGACCTGCTCTTCGCCCGCCTCCTGCAGTACAAGGCGTACAAGGAAGCCGCGGCCGTGATCGCGGACCTGGAAGGCGTCGGCACCAAACGCTGGCCGCGCGCGGTCTCCCTGGAGCCCCGGTACGCGGAGGCGCTGCCCGACCTGGTCCTCGGCATCGGGCCGGAGCGCCTGCTGAAGATGGCCCTGAAGCAGTTCCTGCCCAAACCGGGACCGCCCGAGGTGTCGATCGCGCACATCCACCAGGTCCGGGTCAGCGTCCGCGAACACGCGACCCTCATCCGCGACCGCCTCCGCCGCGCGGGCAGCGCGACGTTCAGCCTGCTGATCGCCGACTGCGAGAACACGCTCGAGGTGGTGGCCCGCTTCCTGGCGTTGCTGGAGCTGTACCGCGAAGGGCTCATTGATTTTGAGCAGCCGGTGTCGCTGGAGGAGATGACGGTCCGCTGGATCGGCGGCGACCAGGTCGAGGGGGACCTGGACATCGACGACTACGAGGGAAGCCCGCCGGAGCCGGACACCGCGGCGATGGAGCTGGATGAAGAGGACGACGCCCACTCCGTGCCGGGGGCGATGGCCTCGGTGGCGGAGGACGAGGGCGAGGACGCCGACGACGACGCTGATCTCGACGACTTCGACATCCCGGAGATCACCGAATACCCCGGCTCCGCCTTTGATTCCGCCGACGCCGACGCCGACGCCGCCGGGCTGCCCGGGCCGGGTGAGTTCGGGTCGGTGGGGGCGGGTATTCCTGGGGCCGACCGCACCGCAGACCGTGTTTCGACCGACGAGGAACAGTCATGAGCGACGAGCGTCCCGAGTCCCTTGCCGCGCAGGCCGCCTCCTGGGTGCCGCCCTGGGAGCGGGCGCCGCGGCCGCCCGACCGGGACTTCGAGGCCAAGGTCCGGGCCGGGGAGAGCGACGACGAGGAGCTCACCGAGTCGAATCTCACGGATGACGACGACGATTTCGATCCCGCCTTCGAGGGGGCGAACCCGTCGCCCGGTGACGGGGTGCCGGCCGAGTTGCCGCCGTTCCCGGAGGAGGCCGGTGGGCCGCCGACCGTGGACGCTCCCCGGGAGATGCCCGGCGACGAGGAGCGCGAGCCGACCGACGTCGGTGTCGGGCCGGAACTGCCGCTGCCGGGTGCCATCGAGGAGGCCGCCGAGAACGAGATCGGCAACGCCCCGCTGGTCGACGCGCCGCTCGACGGTGACGATGCCGGGGATGTCTTCGACGTGGCCGCCGATGACGACGTCGGGGATGACGCGGAGGTCGACCTGCCGTTCACGGAGGAGGTGCCCGGGCCGGAAGAGGACGACGAGCCGCCCGCCGGCGATCAGTCTCAGGAATCCGCGTCGACCACCGAGGCGCTGACGTCCGACGACGAATCGGCTGCCCGCGCCGACGACGCAAGCATGCGCACGACCGCCGACGATGCGGCTCCGACGATCCTCGCGGCCGCCGGCGCGCCGACGACCGTCGACGATGCCGCGCTGACGGCTGCCGACGATGCCGTGCCGGCGGCCGGCGACGACGACGCGGAGCCCGTTGCGCCCGGGGGTGGGTTGGTGGCCGCGGATGCGGCCGCTCGGGGTGCCGCCGATGTCGAGGCCGCGGTGACCGCCGGGGCCGTCGCGAGTCAGCCTGTGGCACGGGCGCGGCCGAGTTCCGGGATTCCCGCGCAGGGACGTGGCAGCAAGGGGGGCGCCGCTGCTTCTGTGGCGTCGTCGACCCGTACCGAAGAAGAAGCGGAACCACTCCCGCCGATGGACGATGCCGAGTTGCGGGCGGCGCTGGAAGCCATTCTGCTTGTTGTTGATGAGCCGGTCGCCGAGATGCAGCTCGCGCAGATCGTAGAGCAGCCGACCGAGCGGGTCGCGGGCATGCTGGAGGACATCTCGGCGCGGTACACCGCGGCCGGGCACGGGTTCGACCTGCGGCGGGCCGCGGGTGGCTGGCGTCTCTACACGCGGCCGGAATATGCGGCCTACGTTGAGCGGTTCGTATTGGATGGCCAGTCGGTGCGGCTCACCCAGGCCGCGCTGGAAACGCTCGCTGTAGTCGCTTACAAGCAGCCTGTCACCAGGTCGCGCATCTCGGCCATCCGCGGTGTGAACTGTGATGGCGTCATGCGTACGCTTACCACTCGCGGCCTCATCGAGGAATGCGGCACTGAGGGCGAGACCGGGGCATTCCTGTACCGCACCACGGCGCTGTTCCTGGAGAAGCTCGGCCTCAACTCGGTCGACCAGCTTCCGCCGCTGGCCCCGTTCCTACCCGACGATGTGGAAGAAGTGCTCGATGCCTCAGGCTGATCCGGATAGCTCCGTGCGGCTGCAGAAGATTCTCGCCACCGCGGGAATCGGATCCCGGCGCGCGTCTGAAGATCTGATCTTCCGGGGACGCGTCACCGTGAACGGCAAGGTCGCCAAGCTCGGCGACAAGGTCGACCCGGCCAAGGTGGAGATCCGGGTGGACGGCGCGCGGATCGTCACGGACACCAAGCTGGTCTACCTGGCCATGAACAAGCCCCGCGGCGTGGTCTCGAGCATGGACGACGAGAAGGGCCGCAACGAGCTCGCCGACTTCCTCGGCACGTTCGAGCAGCGGATCTTCCACGTCGGCCGGCTCGACGCCGACAGTGAGGGCCTGCTGCTGCTCACCAACGACGGCGGGCTCGCGCACAAGCTGATGCACCCGTCGTACGGGGTCGCCAAGACCTACCTCGCCGAGGTCGCCGGCCCGCTGCCGCGCACCGTCGGCCGCCGGCTGCAGTCCGGCGTCGAGCTGGAGGACGGCCCGGCCAAGGTCGACTCGTTCAAGCTGGTCGACGCGGTCGGCAAGACCGCGCAGATCGAGATCACCCTGCACGAGGGCCGCAAGCACATCGTGCGCCGGATGATGGACGAGGTCGGGCACCCGGTGTCGCGCCTGATCCGTACGGCGGTCGGCCCGATCCGGCTCGGCGACATGCGCCCGGGCGGCTTCCGCCGGCTGTCGAACGCCGAGGTGAGCGCCCTCTTCAAGGCCGTCGGCGACTGAGCCGGGCGCGCCCGGCACAATAGGTAGTTGTCCGTCAGACGTCTTGGAGGTAGCGGTGGAGCGAGCAGTGCGGCCCGAACGATGCGTGGTGGCCGTCGACGGTCCCTCGGGATCGGGCAAATCCACCGTTTCCCGGCGGCTCGCCACCGCGATCGACGGCATCTACCTGGACACCGGCGCGATGTACCGGGCGATCACCTGGGCGGTGCTGCAGGCCGGCGTCGATCTGCAGGACCCGGACGCGATCGCCAAGATCTCCCAGGAGACCACCCTGGAGATCGGCACGGACCCGCTCGCGCCGCATTTTCGCGCCAACGGCGAGGACGTCGACGCGGCCATCCGCGGGCCCGAGGTCACCGGCGCGGTCTCGGCCGTGGCCGCGGTCCCAGCGGTACGCCGTCAGCTGGTCCGCCTCCAGCAGGAGATCATCACCGCCGCCCCCCGCATCGTCGTCGAGGGCCGTGACATCGCCACCGTCGTCGCCCCGGACGCCGACCTCAAGGTCTACCTGACCGCGTCGGCCGCCGCGCGCGCCCAGCGCCGCAGCGCGGAGGACGCCACCGACGTGGCGGCCACCGAGGCCGATCTGAACCGCCGCGACAAGCTCGACTCCAGCCGCGCGGTCGACCCGCTGCGCCAGGCCGACGACGCCGTCACGCTCGACACCACGGGCATGGGCATCGACGAGGTCGTGGCAACGCTCCTGAGCATGCTCAACAGCAAGGTGAGTTCGTGAGTGACTTTTCTTCCGAGGTCTCGGCCTTGGAATCCGCACTGCACCAATCCATGGCGGAGGAAGGCCCCGTACCGGTCGTCGCCGTCGTCGGCCGGCCCAACGTCGGCAAGTCGACCCTGGTCAACCGGATCATCGGCCGCCGCCAGGCCGTGGTCGAGGACAAGCCGGGCGTGACCCGCGACCGCGTCCCGTACGACGCGCAGTGGAGCGGCCGCCGCTTCACCGTGGTCGACACCGGCGGCTGGGAACCGGACGCCCGCGACCGCGCGGCCGCGATCGCCGCCCAGGCCGAGATCGCCGTCCAGACCGCCGACGTGGTCATCTTCGTGGTCGACGCCATGGTCGGCGCCACGGACGTCGACGAGAAGGCCGTCCGGATGCTGCGCCGCAGCCACAAGCCGGTCATCCTGGTGGCGAATAAAGCGGACAACCAGAACATCGAGAACGACACCGTGTCCCTGTGGGGCCTGGGGCTGGGGGAGCCGTTCCCGCTGTCCGCCCTGCACGGCCGCAACGCGGGCGACCTGCTCGACAAGATCCTGGCCGCGATGCCCCCGGCCCCGGCGATCATCGAGAACGCCCCCCGAGGCCCGCGCCGCGTGGCCCTGGTCGGCCGCCCGAACGTCGGCAAGTCGTCCCTGCTGAACCGCCTGGCCCGCGAAGAGCGAGCGGTCGTGGACTCGGTGGCGGGCACCACGGTCGACCCGGTCGACAGCCTGGTCGAGATGGACGGCGAAGTTTGGCAGTTCGTCGACACCGCCGGCCTCCGCAAGCGGGTCAACCAGGCATCCGGTACGGAGTACTACGCGTCATTGCGTACCGCCGGAGCTGTCGAAGCCGCCGAAGTGGGCGTCGTCCTGCTGGACGCGTCGGAGGTCATCAGCGAGCAGGACCAGCGCGTGCTGACGCAGGTGGTCGAGGCCGGGCGCGCACTGGTGATCGCCTTCAACAAGTGGGACCTGGTCGACGCCGACCGCCGGATCTTCCTGGACAAGGAGATCGACCGCGAGCTGAAGCGCATCCCGTGGGCGATCAAGGTGAACATCTCAGCGAAAACCGGCCGCGCGGTCGACAAGCTGGCACCGGCGCTGCGCAAGGCCCTGGACAGCTGGGAGAAGCGCATCCCGACGGGGACGCTGAACCAGTGGCTGACGGCGCTGACACAGGCCACGCCCCACCCGGTGCGAGGTGGGCGGGCGCCGCGGATCATGTTCGCGACGCAGGCGGGGGTGGCGCCGCCCCGGTTCGTGCTCTTCACGACCGCGCCGTTGGATGCCGGGTATCAGCGGTTCATCGAGCGGAAGCTCCGTGAGGAGTTCGGGTTCGAGGGGTCACCGATCGAGGTTTCGGTGAAGCCACGGAAGAAGCTCGGGCCTGGTGGGCGGGGTAAGGCGCACGGGTAGGTTCTGGCCTCGTCCCGGCAGGCCGGTGGTAAGTCGGTTGAAGGGCTGGGGTAGGGTTGTGGTGTTGCCGCGCACTGGGGTTCCGGGGCGTGGCATCGGGCTGTAGCGCAGCTTGGTAGCGCACTTGACTGGGGGTCAAGGGGTCGCAGGTTCAAATCCTGTCAGCCCGACTTTGTGAAAGGCCAGCTCAGCTGGCCTTTTTCATTTACCGATTTTAATCTATACGGCATCGCGCGACACTCTATTTCGCCCGTACGCCTGTACGGTTTCCCGCTCAGTCCTGCCTTCGGCGGCCACGAGTTGATCGGCGACGTGGCTGAAGCCGCGGCTCAGGGTGAAGCGTTGATCGTTGACGCGCCGCTGACCAGGCGAGATCTGTCTTGGTTCGCTGACTGCGGACCTGGCTCAACCTTGGAGCCTGACGGCTGCTCGGCTATCCACGATGGATAATCGTGTCACCTGCACGACACGAACGCTCGCAGAAAGCGCAGGATCTCCGCGCTGGCCCGCGAGTCGAGGTTGCCGGTGGGTTCATCGGCGAAGACGATCGCCGTCGGCTGACCAGCGCCCGGGCGCACACGACCCGCACCCTCTTCGGCCGGGAGTTCACTTGCGCTTGTCCGCAAAGTCGCCAACAGGGCGATGTGGATGACCCCATATGCGGGACGGCGTCTGAAGCAGGGTGGTTTACCCTCGATGAAGGCGTCGGGCGTCATGTCCGTAGCCCGCTACCCCGGACCCCGGTAGTGCACCCCGTCAGCGCAGGTGCCTATCAGGAGTTGCCGTGACCGCTGAGATCCGCGCCGGTGCCGCCCGGCCTCTGCCGTACCTGTCGGTGCAGCAAGATCCGTCCAGCGACCACGTCGGACGTTGCCGCGTTGATCGACTCGTCGCCGCAGTCACCCGGGGTGACCGGGACGCGTTCGGCGTTCTGCACCGGGCCACCGAACAGCTACGCCTGATCGGTGCCGGTCCGGCACGGACGTGGCAGGCGGCGATCGACGATGCCCGCTATGGGCAGCAGTACGCGGAACTGGCGGCCCGGCTCGCCGCGCCTGATGGCCACCGCGGCCCGCAAGGAGATTGACATGCAGGTGCGCGCCCCGTATCTGTTCAACGCCGACGATCGACGCCGCACGCTGAGCGTCACCGGTGACGTCACCACCGGGGTGGTGGAGATGGCGGTGCACGGCCGGTGGTCGCAGCGTCTCGGCATGGACGTGTCCACCGCGATCCGCAAAGGCCTGGCCGAGCACCCGGCGGCGATCATCGCCGACCTGCGGGACATGGGCGACCCGGACGGTGCCAGCATGCCGATGTGGCTGGCCGCGCGCCGGGCCGGCATCGTCATGCAGCCACCGGTGCCCCTGGCTCTGTGCCTGCCCACAGCGACGATGCTGAACCGCCGGCTACGGCGCCTCGGTGCGCAACACCCGTCCGTGTTCACCACCATGCCCGAGGCCCGCACCGCCGTGATCAGCCGGCTGCCGGCGACCCCGACGCTGAAGGCGACCCTGCTGCCGCAGCCGGCCTCGCCCGATACGGCCCGCGACCTCGTCACCCATGCATGTGAGGACTGGCACCTGCCGAAGCTGCGGCAACGCGCCCAGCTGGTGTTGTCCGAGCTGGTGGCCAACGCCGTGCAACACGCGGGCACCACCGTGCTCGTCACCGTGTCGCAGCGCGGCACGGGCCTGCACCTGGCGGTCCGCGACGGCACCACCCGGCTACCGCGCCTGCTCGACGGTACGCCCTCGGCCGCCGGGCAGCCGCCGCACGAGCGGGGCAACGGCCTTCGCATGGTGCACGTCTGCGCCACGGCGTGGGGTGCCATGCCAACCCGCGGAGGCAAGGTCGTCTGGGCCACCGTGCTTGCCTGCCCACACCGGTGACGGCGCGAGCGTGCGCAGGGCCGCCACTGCGGCCGGCGCATGCGGGGCGAGTACCGGGATTCGTCGAGGGGCACGCGGCGTCGGTAGACTTCGACGGGCCCGGGAAGGTTCCGGCCTCACTGCCCGGCCCGTGTCGTGGCCCCTGGCGTGGAGGTACAGCGGTGTCACATCCAGTGCAGCGTGTTTCCGCCGCTTCAGCGGCGTGCCGGCGTGCCGGTGAGGGCATGGCGTCGGGTGGTCGCCATGGATGATCGCGTCGCCATGATCCGCCACCTGATCGAGGATGAGCCGCCGTCGCCGGACAACGGCGCAGGGTTGCTGCCTCGGGTATGCGCCGTCGCCGCGCGCACGCTGGCGGCCTCGGGCGCGGGGATCAGCATGATGAGCGAGGCGGGGGCCCGGGGGGTCTACGCCGCGTCGGACCCGCTGACCGAGCACATAGAGGAGTTGCAGTTCGTTCTCGGCGAGGGACCGTGCTGGGATGCGTTTTCCACCCGGCGGCCGGTGCTGGTACCGAACCTCGACGGCGAGTCGGCGGTTCGGTGGCCGATGTACACCCCGGCCGCCCACGACAGCGGCATCCGGGCGGTGTTCTCGTTCCCGCTGCAGATGGGTGCCGCTCGTATCGGGATTCTCGACGTTTTCCGCAAGCGGACCGGGTCGCTGACCGGCGAGGAACTCGCCACCGCGCTCGCCTTCGCAGACGTGACCATCACGGCTCTGCTGGACCAGCACGAGAAGGCGGCGGTGAACACCTTCAGCGAGGGCCTCGCCGAGGCGGTCGAGTACCGCGCCGAGCTGTTCCAGGCCCAGGGGATGGTCATGGTGCAGCTGGGGGTTCCCATCGGTGAGGCGATGGTCCGGATGCGGGCGTACGCGTACGCGCACGGCCGCCGCCTCGACCAGGTGGCCGCCGATGTGCTCGCCCGCAGACTGCACTTCGACCGGGACCGCCCATGACCGCGCACGTGACCGCCGGCCAGGCCGGGAGGCAGGCATGAAAACCGTATCCGCGCAGCAGCTCGCGAAGGTCTTCGTCGAGATCGCCGACACGCTGGTCGACGAATTCGATCTGCTCGACTACATGCACATGCTCACCGAGCGGGTCGTCGAGTTGACCGACGCGGCAGCCGCCGGAATGCTGCTCGCCGACCAGCGGGGCCGGCTCGAGTTCATCGCCGGCTCGGACGAGAACGTCAAACTGGTGGAGTTGTTCCAGTTGCAGAACGAGCAAGGGCCCTGCCTGGAAGCGTTCGACTCCGGCGAGCCCGTCGTCAACGTGAACCTGGGCGAGGCCGTCGCCCGCTGGCCACGCTTCGCACCGCGCGCCGCTGCGGCCGGGTTCCAATCGGTGCACGCCTTCCCGATGCGGCTGCGCCGGCAGGTGATCGGAGCGCTCAACGTCTTCGGTGACACCTCTGGAAACGACTTCGAAGACGACGACATCGCGATCATGCAGGCCCTGGCGGACGCCGCCACCATCGGCCTGCTGCAGGAACGCACCGTCAGCCGCAGCGAGGCGCTCACCGAACAGCTGCAATCAGCCCTGAACAGCCGGGTGATCATCGAACAGGCCAAGGGTGCGGTCGCGCAGGCCCGCGGCATCAGCGTCGACGAGGCGTTCATGGCCATCCGCGGCTATGCCCGGGGGCACAACCGCCGGTTGACCGAAGTCGCCCAGAGCATCGTCACCGACCCGGAGACCCTGCAGCAGATCCTCCCGCAATGAGCCGGTCCGTGACGGGTGCCGGTCAGGCGCGCAGCGCCGGAACGTGCCGCAGCGGATACTGAGACCGCAGCGTGCCGATGGGGCGTTGCGGACGAGGGAGGTACCGCGTGGAAAAGCCTGAAGGAGACTCTCCAGGGCTCTCCGATGACGGGACCGCAGCCCAGGCGCCGGATGCCGGGGACTCGAGGGAGACCCGGGCCGACCAGCGCGAAGCCGAGCTTGATGTTCGTGAGGTGCGCGCCGACCTCCGCGAAGCGGAGCAAGCCGACCGCATGGAACGGGCGACACGGATCCTCGCCGAAGCCGACAAACGTGACGATCAAGCAGACGCGCGTGACGTTGCCGCGACAACACGCGACACAGCAGCCAGCCTGCGCTCCTTCCTGCGTGACGGCGAGCAGGAATACGGTCCGGCCCTGACGGCGCGCCGCTCTGCCGCCATCGACCGCACGGATTCCAAGACCGACCGGCATTCGGCTGCGACGGACCGATCTGAACTCACCGAGGACAATTCCACGTCCTCGGACGGCGACAACGCCTGACCTACACCCACGGATGCCCCCGGCGCGTCCTGACTGCTCCGCGTGAGGGGTCGTACGGCCCTGACCAACCCGGCCGTTCGGGCGCAGACTTTCGGCACGAACACCTGCCGGAGGTACGCGATGGGGACACAGAACCGTCTGCTCGGTGCCGGGCTGGTGACGCTCGGCGTGGCGATGGCGACCGTGGCGGTGCTGGGTCCGCTCGTGCTCGACGTGCTGCGCTACCGCATCTCTGCGACGAGCTTGAACCAGGTCATCGGGGGTGACGCCGCCGCGCTGGCCGTGGTTGTGCCGATCACCGTCACAGTGGGTTTCCTGGCGATTCGGGGCCATCCGGCCGCCTCGGTGCTGGCACTGGCGCCGTCGATCTTCGTGGTCTACACGTACACGCAGCTGATCATCGGGAATGAATATCTCCAGCTGCCGGGCAACGTCGAGCGCTTCTTCCCGCTCCTGCTCGCGGTGTTCATCCTGGCCGGTGCAATCGCTCTGCGGGCGTGGAACAGCGTTCCGGCAGGACGACTGCCACCGACGTCGGTAGCTGTCGACCGTACGGCCGGGGTTCTGCTGTTGGTGATTGCCACGTTCGTTCTGGTCGGCCTGCATCTGCCGAACTATCTGGACGCCATGCGCGACCATCCCGACACTGTGCAGTACCTGTCCAGCCCGACAGCGTTCTGGCTGGTCAAGTTCATGGACCTGGGCATCGTCGTGCCCGCCGCGATCACCGTCGGCATCGGTACGCTGCGCCACCGCCAGTGGGCCCGTAAACCGGTCTACGCGTTGCTGGGTGCGTACACGCTGATCGGCGCCTCCGTCGCCGGCATGGCGATCACCATGGTCGCCCGCGACGACCCGGACGCCTCCACCGCGACCGCCGTCGGGTCCGTCCTGCTGACGGCATTGCTGGCCGGGTTGACGTGCGCCGTCTACCGGCCGCTGTTCCGGCGAGCCGGTACGGCACCGTCCGTGGCCGTAGCCCCTGCCCGCCTCGAGGAGAGCACGGTATGACGAGCCTGACCGACCACGTGGACGAGGAACCCGCCCGGATGGCTGACTCCAGGGCCGGCCCGCGGCCGTCCGGTGATACGTCGAGTGTCGCCGTCCTGGTCGGGCTGGTCGCGGTCGCGTTCTCCGCGATCTATCTGTTCTCGGATCTGCTGGAGCTCGTTCACGGCGGCTTCTCGACGTCGCAACTTGTCCTGACCTACGCCGCCGAGGCCGCCATCCCACTGTTTGTCCTCGGCCTCTACGGGGTGCAACGGCCGCGGATCGGCCGGCTCGGTCTGACAAGTGCCGTCCTGTACGCCTACACCTTCGTGTACTTCACCGGCACGGTCGTGTACGCGCTGGTCGAGGGGACCAGCGACTGGCCGGCTCTCGAACGACGCCTGGGAATGTGGATCACGATCCACTCGGCCTTGATGATCGTGGCCGGGATCGGATTCGGCATCGCGGTCATCCGGGCCAGGGTGCTTCCGTGGTGGACCGGCGCGACCTTGATCGCGGGGATGCTGCTGATGGTCAGCACCCTGAGCCTGCCGGCCGCCGCCCAGACGGCGTCGGCCGCCGTCCGCGATCTCGGCTTCATGGCCATGGGCGCGGTGCTGCTGGTCCGAGGCGGCCGCCACCGCAGGGGACAGCCGCACCGTCGCGCTGATGCCAAGGGCTTCGCCGACCACCGGGGACCACGAAGTGGCCTTCCAGCGGAGAGGCTGTAGCCGGCATGAGTATCCCTGACCTGCAGTTGGCGCCCGAACAGTCCGATCCTTTCGGTGCGGACACGGCCGCGGATGGGGGCGGCCTGTCAGCGCCCGAGGCGGCCGCCAGGTTGCTGCGTGACGGGGCCAATGTGCTGCCGTCGCGCCGGCCGGCGCCGCTGTGGCGACGGGTCGTGTCGCAACTGCGTGATCCCCTGGTGCTGGTTCTGCTGGCCGCGGCCGCCTTCACCTTGTTCACCGCTGACTTCACCGACGCGTCGGTCATCCTGTTCGTCATCGTCGTGAACACCACGGTCGGCGTGGTGCAGGAGGTCAAAGCGGAACGGGCCATCACCGCGCTGTCGGCGTTGACCGCGCCGGATGCCCGGGTGGTCCGCGACGGCGCCGAACAGCAGGTTCCGGCCGCCGACCTGGTCGTCGGTGACCTGCTCGTGCTGGCCGAGGGCGACATCGTGCCGGCCGATGCGCACGTCACGGAATCGGTCGCGCTGCTGGTCGACGAGTCCGCGCTGACCGGGGAGTCCGTTCCGGTCGACAAGATGGACGGCAACGATGCGACGGATACCGGCGACGCCCTGTCGGCGGGCACGGTAGTGGTGCGCGGCCGAGGCCGTGGCGTCATCACTGCCACCGGCGCGGCCAGCGCCATGGGTCGGATCGCGGCGATGATGGTGACCAGCGCAGGCTTGACCCCGCTGCAACGGCGCCTCGCCGGGGTCGGCCGGATGCTGGCCCTGTTCGCGGTCGGGCTGTGCGCCGTCGTGCTCGCCCTCGGCTTGTGGCGGGGGCAGCCCGTGCAGCTGATGATCGTCATCGCGATCACCCTGGTGGTCGCGGCGGTCCCGGAATCCCTGCCGGCCGTGGTCACCCTCAGTCTCGCCCTGGGCGCGCGCCGGATGACTGCCCGGCACGCCGTCATCCGGCGACTGCCCGCGGTGGAGACCCTCGGCTCGGTGACCGTTCTGGCCACCGACAAGACGGGCACCCTCACCGAAGGCACCATGGTGGTCCGCGAGCTGTGGACGATCCAGGGTGACGCCGGCGTCGACGGCTCGGGCTACGCACCGCACGGTGAGCTGCGCCGGGCCGGCGAGGTCGTCACCGGCCCGGACGCCCCTGATCTGGTGGAGCTGCTCAGAGCAGCTGCATTGTGCAACGACGGATCGCTGCGCGCGCCGGACGGCGACAGCCCGGACTGGTCACCGGTCGGCGACCCCACCGAGGTCGCACTGATCACCGCGGCGGCGAAGGCCGGCATCGACCGGCGAGCGTTGGATCTGGAGCTGCCGAGGGTGTCGGAGCAGCCCTTCGACAGCATCCGCAAACGCATGTCGACCGCACACCGACTGCCCAGCGGCCGGATCCTGACCGTCTGCAAGGGCGCACCGGAAGCGGTGCTTCAGGCCGCCGTCCTGTCCGATCCGGACGAGCTGATCGCGCGGGCCGCGACCCGGGCCGACGAACTCGCCGCTCTCGGTTTCCGGGTGCTGGCGGTCGCCCAGGTCGACCGGGCGACCGCCCCCGACAACGACGCGGCGGAGCAGGGTCTGCGCCTGCTCGGCCTGGTGGCCATTCTCGACCCGCCCCGGGCCTCGGCGGCGGGCACGATCGCCGCCTGCCGCGAAGCCGGCATCACCCCGGTTCTGATCACCGGGGACCACCCGGCCACCGCCGCCGCGATCGCCGGCGACCTCGGCATCATCGCCGCCGGCGACGACGTGACCGATTGCCGCATCACCGACCCGGGCGCCCGCGCCGGGCAGGGCAGCAGGGTCTTCGCCCGGGCCACCCCGGAGCAGAAGGTCGCCATCATCGACGCGCTGCGCGCTGCCGGGCACGTCGTCGCGATGACCGGTGACGGCGTCAACGACGGCCCCGCCCTGCACCGCGCCGACATCGGCGTCGCGATGGGCAAGCGGGGCACCGAGGTGGCCCGGCAGGCCGCCGACCTGGTACTGGCCGACGATGAGTTGGCCACTGTCGTGGCGGCGGCCGAGGAGGGCCGCCGGGTGTATGCGAACATCCGCCGGTTCCTGCTCTACGCCCTGTCCGGCGGCGCCGCCGAGATCGCCGTGATGCTGGCCGGACCGTTCGCCGGCCTGCCGCTGCCGCTGCTGCCGGCGCAGATCCTCTGGATCAACCTGATCACCCACGGCCTGCCGGGGCTCGCCCTGGGCAGCGAACCCGTCGACCCGGACGCCATGCGGCGCCCACCTCGGCCGCCGTCGGAAACGGTGCTCGGCGCCGGTCTCTGGAAACGCATCATCCGCGTCGGTGCGGTCATCGCCGCGGTCACCATCGGCGTCGGGGTCTGGGCACACGCCACCGACCGGCCGTGGCAGACCCTGACGTTCCTCGCCCTCGGCGCCACCCAGCTCGCCGTCGCTCTCGGCTCCCGGGCCCGTCCCGGCACCCGGGCCAACCCGATGCTGCTCGCCGCTGTCGGCGTCGCCTTCATCCTGCAACTTGCCGGCCTCTATCTGCCGTTCCTGCAGGACCTGCTGGGCACCGAACCGCCGGCTCTGGCGGACCTGCTGATCGTCGGTGCGGTGTCCAGCCTCGGCTACGCGGCGATCCGTCTCGACCGCCTCATCCACCCGGCGAAACGGCCCGCCGGACGATCCTGACTGCACCATGGCCACCCTGGCACCATTCGTCGTCACCGCAGAGCCGCCCGCAGCGGCTGAGGAGGAGCCACGCTAGAAATCGACGGGCAGGCACGCACGCCGCCCGGTGCGCCTGGAACCAGAGCTGCGGACGCGGCTGACACGCTTGATGCCTCGGCGGGGATCTCGCATGGCCTGTCTGCCGCTGAGGCCGCAGCGCGGTTGACCCGTGACGGCCCCAACGAACTCCCGATCGCCCGCGGGCCGTCGCTGCTGCGCCGCTTCGCGGCCCAGTTCACCGACCTGTTCGCCGTGATGCTGCTGGTCGCGGCGGTGATCACCCTCGTCGCGTACGAGCTGGGCCGGCCCCGCGACGTGGGCAACCTGCAACTGGCGATCGCGATCCTGGCCGTGGTGCTGCTCAACGCGGTGATCGGATTCGGGCAGGAGTTCGCGGCCGAGCGTACGGCCGAAGCGCTGCGGGCGATGGTGCCCCACCGCGCCACGGTGCTCCGCGACGGGGAACGTGCCGACGTGCCCGCCGCCGGCCTGGTCGTCGGCGATGTCCTGGTCTTGGAGGCGGGTGACGCGGTGCCGGCCGACGCTCGTGTCATCGAGTCCCACGGCCTGACCGTCAACAACGCCGCACTGACGGGGGAGAGCAAGCCTGCCCGGCGTACCGCTGACCCGCCCGCGCCCGGCACACCACCGTCGGAATCGGGCAACCTGGTGTGGATGGGCACGACGGTCGCGGCGGGCACCGCCCGCGCCGTCGTCGTCGCCACGGCGAAGGACACCGAGTTCGGCCGCATCTACCGGCTGACCGCTCAGACCAAGGCTGAACGCAGCCCCCTGCAGCGGCAGGTCGCCACCATGGCACGGCGGGTGGCCGCCGGAGCGTTCTGCCTCGGCGCGCTGGTGTTCGCGATCCGGCTGCCGCTCGGCGGCCCGGTCGTGACCACCTTCGTCTTCGCGCTCGGCGTGATGGTCGCGCTCGTCCCCGAGGGCCTACCGGCGACGATGTCGGTGGCGCTGGCCGTCGGCGTCCGGCGGATGGCCCACCGCAAGGCCCTGATCAAGAAGCTCGTCGCGGTGGAGACGCTGGGGTCCACCACGGTGATCTGCACCGACAAGACCGGCACGCTGACCAAGGCCGAGATGACGGTGCAGGCGGTCTGGGTCCCGGACCGGACCCATACGGTGTCCGGCGCCGGGTATGAGCCGGTCGGCGACGTCGAGGGCCCCGAACCACTGCGGCAGACCCTGCGGGCTGCCGTTTTGTGCTGCGACGCGCGTCTGCTGCCGCCGCAGGACGAGGCAGGCTGGCGGGTGCTCGGGGACACCACCGAGGGGGCATTGCTCGTCGTCGCCGCCAAGAGCGGTGTGGACCTCGCCACGGAGCAACAGCGGGCGCCGCGTGTCGAGGAGTTCACGTTCGACGCCGATCGCAAGCTGATGACCACTGTGCACCGGGTCGACGACGCCTTCGTCGCCTACGTGAAGGGCTCCCCGCAGGAGTTGCTCGCTCGCTGCACCCGGGTGGTCGACGGATCCGGCGGAGTCATACCAATCAGCGAGGCGATGCGCGCCCGGGCGCTGGCCGTCAACGACGACATGTCGCGGGACGCGCTGCGGGTGCTCGCCGTCGCGTACCGCCCGGTGCCGTCCGGCGTCGGGCCGGCCGACGCCGAACAGGAGCTGATTCTGCTGGGTCTGGTCGGGATGCTCGACCCGCCGCGGATGGAGGTCACCCCGGCCATCGCGGCCTGCCACCGGGCCGGGATCCGGATCGTCATGGTGACCGGTGATTCCGCGCTGACCGCTGAAGCCATCGCCCGCAAGATCGGACTGATCACCGAGGCGGTACCCCGGGCCGTGACCGGCGCGGACCTCGACAGCCTCGGCGAAGACGCCCTGCGGGCCCTGCTGAAGGACCCGTCACCGGTGCTGTTCGCCCGGGTCAAGCCGGAACACAAGATGCGGGTCGTGTCCGCCTTCAAAGACCTGGGCGAGGTCGTCGCGGTCACCGGTGACGGCGCGAACGACGCGCCCGCGTTGCGCCGCGCCGACATCGGGGTGGCCATGGGCGCCTCCGGCACCGACGTCGCCCGCGAAGCCGCCGTGATGGTGCTGCTGGACGACTCGTTCGCCTCCATCGCCGCGGCAGTGGAGCGGGGCCGATCCGTCTACCAGAACATCCGTACGTTCCTGATCTATGTGTTCACCTCGAACGTCGGCGAGCTCGTGCCGATCCTGGTGGCCACGTTCGCCGGGTTCCCGCTCGTACCGTTGTCCGCCGTTCAGGTCCTTGCGATCGACCTCGGCTCAGATGTGCTGCCGGCCCTGGCCCTGGGCACCCTGCATCCCGAGCCCGGCACGATGGACCGGCCGCCGCGTAACCCTCGCGAGTCGCTGTTCTCGGGCGCGGTCGTGCGCCGGATCCTGTTCCTCGGCGGGTTTCAGGCAGCCGGGGTCACTGCGGCGTTCTTCTGGTGCATCCACACCGCGGGTCTGCCGTTCGATGCTTTCACCGTCGACAACCCGGTCTACCGCGAGGCGCTCACCATGACCCAGGCCGGCATCGTGGTGAGCCAGATCTTCGTCGGTCTCACCGTGCGCAGCGACCGGCTCAGCATCGTCACCCTCGGCCTGCGCTCCAGCGGCCGGATGCTCGCTGCCCAGAGCCTCAGCCTGCTGTTGATCTGCGCGATCAGCTACGTGCCGGCGCTGCAGCGGCTGTTCCACACCGCGCCGCTGTCCGCGCTGGACTGGGCCATCCTGGTGGGGTTCGGTGTGGTGCTGCTGGTCGCGGACGAGATCCGCAAAGCGGTGGTGCGCGCACGGGCCTCGACACCGGGGGAGTCCCGGCTCGGACGGGCCGTTCGGCACTGACGCTTCGCACCGGCGCGGCGTTCTACTGAGGCGACTCACCCGGAGGTAGACATGAGCGACCAGACACGTTCCGAGGACCGGTACATCGTCGTGGGCGTCGACAGCTCGCACGGCTCCAAAGCCGCACTGCGGTGGGCGCTGGCGCAAGCCCGA
Organism: Actinoplanes sp. CA-051413; assembly: GCF_050955795.1. NCBI lineage: Bacteria > Bacillati > Actinomycetota > Actinomycetes > Micromonosporales > Micromonosporaceae > Actinoplanes > Actinoplanes sp. CA-051413. The sequence goes on along the minus strand of NZ_CP192100.1, from coordinate 6,979,253 downwards.
CTGACCGGCGCGACGGTCGAAGCAGTGGCCGCCTGGCAGCAGCCGGCGACCTACGAATACTCCTACGGCGCGGTTCCGTTCCCGTCGCCCGGCGACAGCATCGCCACCACCGCCGAGAAGGTCCTCACCGAGACCGTGGCGGAGGTCGTCGGGACCAGCGACCAACCCGTTGACGTCCGGGTCAAGGTCGCACACGGACCTGCCGCACAGATCCTGCTGGAAGCCGCGGCCGGTGCGGAACTCCTGGTCGTCGGAAGCCGCGGGCACGGCGCCTTCGCCGGCATGCTGCTCGGATCGGTCAGCCAGCACTGCACCCACCATGCGCCCTGCCCCGTGATCGTCGTGCCGGACGACGTCAAGCCCAGGACCTCGCCATGACCAGGACGGCGCGCGTCTCCTCCCTGGTCATGTCGATGACCGTCGTCGCGGCGGCTGCCACGGTGCGGAGGCGGCAGCTGGCGCTGCCCGGATCTGCCGGCCCTGGTAGCCCGCCTGCAGAGCGAACTCAACCTGCTGGCCACTGACCGCACTGCGGCACGACCCGCGGCTGAGGAACCGGCGTCGGGGACAGGACCAAAGACTCTGCGCATCGGCGCGCTGGACGAAGAGGGTGAGGGTGCGTCGGATTCTGCCGGTTCTGCCGGTGAACCCGGCGGAAGCTCTCGGGCACTACCGATCCCGGAAGGCTCACCATGAAGGCGCTCGTCTACCACGGTCCCGGACACAAGAGCTGGGACGACGTACCGGATCCGCGCATCGTCGACGACACCGATGCGATCGTCGGAGTCGACGCCACCACGATCTGCGGCACCGACCTGCACATCCTCAAGGGTGATCTACCGGAGACCGCTGAAGGGCGGGTCCTGGGCCACGAAGCCGTCGGCACGGTCGAAGCTGTCGGCTCCGCCGTCACCACGGTCAAACCGGGTGACCGGGTCGTGGTGTCCTGCATCAGCGCCTGCGGCCGCTGCCGCTACTGCCGCGAGGCCGCCTACGGGCAATGCCTCGGCGGCGGTGGCTGGATCCTCGGCTACAAGATCGACGGCACCCAAGCCGATTACGTACGGGTCCCGTTCGCCGACACCTCCACCTACGTGATCCCGGCCGGCCTGGACGACGAGGCCGTGCTGATGCTCTCCGACATCCTGCCGACCGCGTACGAGGTCGGCGTGATCAACGGTGGTATCCGGCCCGGTGACACCGTGGCGATCGTCGGCGCCGGACCGATCGGGCTGTCCGCGATCATGGGCGCCCGGTTGTACAGCCCGAGCCACATCATCGCCATCGACCTGGCCGACAGCCGGCTGGAAGCCGCCAAGCAGTTCGGCGCGGACGTCACTGTCAATCCTTCCCGGCAGGATCCCGCGCAGGTCATCGCCGCACTCACCGACGGCCTCGGCGCCGATGTCGCGATCGAAGCTGTCGGGGTGGCCGACACGTTCGAGATGTGCACGCGGCTCGTGCGTCCCGGCGGGCATGTCGCCAACGTCGGTGTGCACGGCAAACCGGCGATGTTGCACCTGCAGGACCTGTGGACTCGCAACGTCACCATCACCACCGGCCTGGTCGACACCTGGTCCACCCCGACCCTGCTCAAACTTCTGTGTACCGGGCAGCTCGCCCCGCAGAAGTTCATCACCCACCGGTTCCGGCTCGACCAGGCCCTCGACGCCTACGACGTGTTCAGCCGCGCCGCCGACACCGGCGCGCTCAAGGTCCTGCTGCACAAATGACGAACGTGCACGAGAGACGCCCAGCGCGATCAAGCCGGGGCTGATCCCCCAGCAGCCGGGGCTGCCCGTCGGAACCGCCGGCGGGTCGCTCACGGCGCACCGGCCGCGGGCCAGGGTCTCTCGCACGAATTGCTCAGAGCGGATCCGCGCACACCCGCACCCATCAGGGGTGACGGTGATGCGCCCAGGGCAAGGGCACACGTCGCGGACATCACCAGCGAGAGCCGGTGGCCGGACTGGACCCCTCGGGCCTGCGAAGCCGGAGCCCACAGCTCCCTGTCGATCGGACTGCCCGTGCAGGAGGCCGTCACCGGGGCGCTCAACGTCTACGCCACCGAACCTGGGGCGTTCGACGAGGCCTTCATCGCACGCTCCACCGCTCGCAAGCCCTGACCTGCAGCGCACTTCCGTGCCGGGGACCCTACGGGCGGCAGGGGGAAGAACCCGGACCGCCGCGATCAACGCAGTGGCCGGGCTCTGCTACCCGAGGTTGGTACCTGACTCAAGCCAACCTGTGCACTACTTCACTCGTACGATCGCGACGGGGCAGCCGGCGTGGTGCATAACGGTCTGGCTGACCGATCCGAGGAGCAGACCCGCGAAACCGCCACGTCCACGGGCCCCCGTCACCAGCAGCTGCGCGGTCTGCGATCGCTCGATCAGCGCCGCTGCGGGGTGCCGGTGGGCGAGCTCCTGCCGGATGGTGGCATCGGGATACCGTTGTGACCAGCCGGCCAGCGACTCGCTCAGAATGCGCTGCTCCTCGGCTTGCAGTGCTCCCGGATCGGTGTATGCGGGCAGTACGTCGTCCTGACCGAGGGAGTCGAAGGCACCCCACGCGTGCACGGCGACCAGCTCGGTTCTGCGCCGCGACGCCTCCTCGACGGCGAAGCCGACAGCGGCCGTTGATCCGGCCGAGCCGTCGACACCGACCACCACCGGTCCGGATGTGCGTTGCGTACCGCGGACCACCAGCACGGGACAGGCGGCGTGGGCCGTGATGTGCAGGGCGACGGAGCCGAGCACAAGACTGCCGAATCCACCCAGTCCCCGGTCCCCGATCACCAGCAGCACGGCATCACGGGACTCGGCGAGCAGGACCGGTGCGGGGAAACCGTCGACCAGCACCTTCGTCACCTCCACGCCCGGCGCGGCCTTCTCGGCTTCGGTGACGGCTTCGGCCAGGCTGCGTTCGGCTGCGCTGCGCATGCCCATGTCGGATGGACCGGTGGTGGCCGGGCCGATCGCGACGCCCATCGACGGCCAGATGAAGGCGTGCACGACCCGCAGCGGTCGCCCTCGTTCCACCGCCTCGTGCGCGGCTGCCCGGACCGCGGACAAGCTGCACGCCGATCCGTCCACGCCTACTACGACTGCGGCTCCGGCTACCGTGCTCATCGCTGACCTCCCAGTGGTTTTGAGTGCTCGAGCGTTGTCACGGAACGACGACGACAGGGCAAGGTGCGTGCTGCACGCAGTGCTGGCTCACCGAGCCGAGGATGATGCCGGCGAAGGTGCCGTGCCCACGGCTACCGACCACCAGAAGCTGCGCGCCGTCGGCGGCCCGCAGGAGGGTTTCGGCGGGATGGCCCTCGACGATCTGTGTCAGGACGGTGACGGGGTACTCCATCTGGGCGGTCACGTCGGCGACCGTGGCGTCGAGGTCCTTGGCTATCGCGGTGGCGAAGGTGTTCCCGTCGAAGGCTGTGGCCGTCCACCCGTAGGCGGTCCCGTACCTGGCTGGGTCCTCCCAGGCGGTGACGGCCTGAATCGTGGCGCCGGTCAGCCGGGCCTGGTTCATCGCCCACATCAGGGCGGTCTTCGAGCCCGGTGATCCGTCTACTCCGACGACGATGCGGCCGGTGCTGTCGATTCCGTGTTCTGGCATGGCCATGTCCTCTACTCCTGGGTCGTGACGGCCTCCGCGGGTCCGCGCCGGGGGACGGGCGGCAGCGGGGTCCGCGTCGCCGGGTAGCCGAGTCGAACGGCCAGGCAGAACTCGCCGATGTCGGACAGCAGGCCACGCAGCAGCTGCCGTGGCCAGGTCACTTCGACGGCGACGCGCGCGCTGCGGCGTCGAGGATGGCAGTCATGTCGCCGCTGGTCAGGCGCTCGGATGAGGCAGTCATAGGAAGCCTCCGGTTTCGTCTCCTCCTCAGAGTGCGGGGGCAGACCGGCTGTGTTCAGGGCCGAAAGGCCCGACTCGGCGGGTCAGCAGCCGTGAGAGGCCGCAGGTGGCGGAGAGACGGCGTGCGAGGTTCAGGACAGGAGCGCCTGTGCCTGGTCGCGGCGCGGGGTGGGCCTGCCGGCCTGGCCGTAGCCGATGCGTAAGGCCATCTGGGGTGTGCCGGAGCGGCTGCCCAGCGATCGGCTCAGCTGTTCCCGCGCGCCGGTCACTTCGATCGGTTGGGAGATCATCGACGTCGCGAGGCCGGCGTCGGTGGCGGTGAGCAGCACCCGTTGCAGGGCCTGTCCGGCATTGATCTGATCGGTGGCGGTGTCACCGGTCGAGCCGAGGATCGCGATCAGCGGTTCGGGCTCGAAGTCGCGACCCGGGGCGCGCGGCCTGTGACCATAGGTCCGTTGGGGGAGCAGGTCCTGAGGTTCACCGACGCGGGCGACCGCAGCAACGGGTATCCCATCGCCGGCGGCTTCGGTACGGACCCACCCGGACAGCCGCTCCTGGTAAGCAGGATCGCGGCGCAGCACCCGGTCCGTGCTCTGCGCGATCTCGGCGAAGCCGCTGAGCGCGGTCATCCCGATGAGCAACTCCAACCAGGCTCCCTCCGCCCGGGCAGCGTCGACGAGCCGCATGCGGGCTTCCGTCGGGACCGGGTCGGGCCAGAACGGCTGCCGGCTGCTGTGCCGCCGGCCGACTGCGGCCAGAAGGTCACTTTCCGGGTACGTCGCGCGACGCTGTGGTCCCGGTCGCAGGCGGGCCATGACCATGGGGTCGGCCGGGTCTGGTCGTAGCCGCACGTCGGCGGGGGTGTCGGTGGCCAGAAGCGCCAGGCGAGCGTTGAACACTGCGGCGCCGCAGGCGATCCGTACCGCCCAGCCGATCCGGTCGGACAGGGCCGGGTGGTCGCGGGGATCGGCCAGGACCTCGATCGCGCCGTCGTGCAGCCGGAAGCGCCAGGGTTGGCTGTTGTGCAGTGACGGCGCCCGGATACCGGCCGCCGCGGCGGCGTGCAGCTCCGCCGGGCCGTAGGGCTGTGGTGTCATGGAAGCCACCCCTGTTCACCGCTGCCCTCGTCGGCGACACGGATCATGATTGCGGGAGATCGCGGGGTCGTGACGACGGCGGCGCGAGTCTTTGATCTGCCACCCACAGTGCGGCTTCACCGGTGATGTCGTCAGGGCCGAACGGCCCGCGCCGCTCTCCCATACGCCCGTCAGCCCACCGAGGAGTTGCCGAAGCATGTCGGCCGTCGCGTGCGAGTAGCGCGCTTGGACCGAACCGTCGGAATGGCCCATCTGGTCATCCATCAGGGTGGCCGGCGTTCCCAGCCCCACCATCAGCGTCTTGTACGTGTGACGTACTCCGTGCGGGGTGATGCCTTGGGCGATCGGCAGCCAGCACACGTTCGCCCGGTCCGCCGCGTTGCGTCCCCGGACCGGAACACCGGGCCACGGATCCGCCGTCACCGGGACCGGCCGGGCAACCTTGGGCGCCTTCGCCGGGTACCGGCCGGTGGCGGCGGGCTGGAACAGCCAGGTCGCGAAACCGTTGCGCCGGTAGTGCGCCGCCACTGCGGTGGTGGGTGCGCCCCGGGCGTAGCCGAGCCGTTCGACAGCCGCCATCACCGTCTCGCGCGTCGCGGCCTCCACAAGCTGCGGGCGATTGAGCACATTGGACACGGTGCCCTTCGATACCGCAGCAGCGCGAGCCACGTCGACCAGCTTCGGCACCGACCGGCGAGCCGCTCCGTTGGCGGTGCCGTATCCGCCGAAGGCGTACCGCTGTCCGTGGCACTCGCACGCGCCGACCGGCCGCCGGCCGACCTGCGCGGTCAGTAGCGACCCCAGCCAGGCCGGGATGTGCACCGTCCGATACGAGTCGTCCTTGGGCGGGCACCGGTGCAGCTCGCCGGTGTCCAGCTCGTACAGCTGCCACTCCACCCGCACCGACTTGGGGCACACGTACCGGGTCTCCAGGCCCACCAGCTCACGACCCTGCACGCGGAAGGCGTCTCCCGGCGGCCGGGCTACCCGCCCTGGACCCGGCGGCTCTGGGATGCCGAGAGCCGGCGGGTATCCCTCGCGCACCGGGCACCGATGCGCGTCCCGCGTCGGCGCCCCCGGGTATTCGTGAGAGAGTGGGTCCATACGATCGGCCGGTGGCCCGGACGTACTCGTCACGGAGTTGGAGCCACAAGCGCAGCCCGCCCGATGAGTATGCCTCCTTTTCCGCCCTTTTCCGCCGATACTCGCAGGTTGCTGCGTGAGGTCCGCCTGAGCGGCGGCTGATCGGAAGCTGTGATGAGTCATCCGGATGACGGCGGATGGGCGGACGCGCTGCACCAGCTGTGGACGGCCGCGACGGCGGCTGCCGACCCCGGCGCCCTCGACGTGGCGTTACTGGCTGCGCTGCTCGAACTCCCCGGCGTGTTCGCCGCAGGCACCATCACCCAGGACCGCAAGGGACGCACCGAGCATGTCTCCTGGGTCAACCGGGGCGGCGGACAGAACAGCACAGCCGCCCTGTTCCGCGACATCGAGCAAGTGGTCAGCAGACGGCACAGCCCAGTGCTGATCATCGACCTCGGCCGGGACGTACCGGAACTGACCGCCCTCGCCGCGACGACCCTCGACCACCCGGCGTCCACACTGTTCATCGGCGGTTTCGCCCGGCCCGGCGGCGGTACCGCGCACCTGCTCGTCACCGTGGCCGGCGGCTGCGATGCGACTCCGGCGGGCTCTTTCGCGCAGGTGGTCGACGTCGCCCGCACGGCGGGCGAACGCCTGGCCGGGCAGGCCCTGATCGAGGAGACGCGGAACCGGGACGCGTTGCTGGCGGAGGCGTCCCTGCAGATGGATGCAGAGCTCGACGCCCCTCAGACGTTGCAGCGCGTCGCCCGGATGGTCGTCCCCGCGGTCGCCGACGGTTGCCTGGTGTATCTCGGGCACGGCGACACCGTGCGATTGATCACCGGTGTGCACGTCGACGCGCACAGGCAGCTACCCGTGGCCGGGGACAGAGACATGCAGTGGCTGAGAGACCTGGTGGGCCGGGCGACAGCCGAGCCGCCGGGTACGCCGGGCGGTGCAGCCCGGGAGCTCAGCCCGGCCGCCGGGCTGGCGGTCGGCGCTCAGGCCCTCGCCACCACCGTGCTGCGAGCCCGTGGCCGCGTGCTCGGGGTGCTGGTGTTTTTGTTCGACCGGGCGGTCGATCGACTTCCGGACCCGGCGTTGCTGGTGGACCTCACCCGGCGGGCGGCGCTGGCCATCGACAACGCCGAGCTGTACGAGCAGCGCCGCCGGGATGTGATGACCCTGCAGAGTCACCTGCTGCCGACCGGGCTGCCGGTCCTCGACGGGGTGACGACGGCAGCGGCCTACGCGGTCGGTGACCAGATCCTCGAGGTCGGCGGCGACTTCTACGACATCGTGCCGCACGGCACCGGCGGCGCGGCGATGATCGGTGACGTCTGCGGCCGCGGGGTCGCCGCGGCGGCGCTGACCGGCATGGCCCGGCACACTCTGGGTACTCTGCTGCGCGACGGCGCGTCGGGCGAACGCGCGCTGTCTCGGCTCAACGCGGCGCTGCGGCGCGACGGTTCCTGGCGGTTTGTCACCGGTGCCGTCGCCACCTTCTGCCCCACGGCGCGCGGCGGGCTCGCGGTGCGGCTGGCATCCGCCGGACACCCCGCGCCGCTTGTGGTCCGGGCATCGGGTCGGGTCAGCCGGCCGGGCGGGGGTGGGCTGCTGCTGGGCGTACGCGACCGGGCCGGGATCGGCCGGTCGCAGCTGCGGCTCGCGGTCGGCGACACGCTGCTGCTGTTCACCGACGGCCTGACCGAGGCCCGTGACGGTGACGGTGCCATGTTCGAGGACTCGGTGGTCCTCGCCGACGCGCTGGTACGGCTGCGCGCCGCGCCCGTCGCCGTGCTGGTCGAGAACCTGTGCCGGCTGGCGGTCGAGTTCCGGCGCAGCGGCGCGGACGACATCGCGGTGCTCGGTGTGCGCGCAGCGGACGAGGGAGATGCCGGTGAGTGACGAGCTGATCCTCGTGGTGGAGGACTCCGACGAGGATGTCGAGGCCATCGAGCGTGCCGTCGGCCGGTCGCACCCGGATGTGCGGCTGGAGTTCGTCCGGCGCGGCGACGCGGTGCTGCCCCGGCTGGCCGACCCGGCCGTACCTTTGCCGGATCTGCTGTTGCTGGACCTGAACATGCCCGGTGAGAGCGGGTTGACGATCCTGATCGGGGTACGGGCGGTGCCCGCGTACAGGGCGATCACCGTCGTGGTGTTCACCTCGTCGACGGATTCGGCGGAGGCGGATCGCTGCTACGCCGCCGGGGCGGACAGCTACGTCTACAAGCCGATCAACTTCGCCCTGTTTCAGACCGTCCTGCGGGGCACCATCGACTACTGGCGGTCGCGGACCACATCGGCTCTCTATGAAGGATCGGGCGAGGCCGCGGGAAACGTGAGCCAGATCGTGGTTCCACCGCCGGGCGTCGAGTCCGCCCAGGCCTGACCGCCGTGCCGCTCGACGAGGCGCCGCACGATGGCCAGCCCGGCGCCCGACCCACCGCCGTGCTCACCCGGCGCGTGCAACCGCTTGAACAGCTGGAACGCCTGGTCGCGCAGGTGGGCCGGGATGCCGATGCCGTTGTCGGCGACGTAGACGGCGGACACCTGCCCGGCACCGCCGGGGGGAGTCACCCGGGCGCCGCCCACGGTGACCTGGCGTGGCAGGGCGGGGCGGGCGTATTTGGCCGCGTTGACCAGCAGGTTGATCAGCACCTCGTCGAGGCGCAGCGGGTCGGCGTGCACCGTCACCTCGCCGGTGTCCGGTCGGTGGACGTCGACGGATTCCTCGGCCAGGCGCGGCCCGGCTACCTCCAGCGCCTGGTCCACGGCTTCGCGCAGGTCGATGTCCTCGCGCCGCAGATCGGTGCGGCCCAGCCGGGAGATGTGCAGCAGCGAGTTCAGCAGTTCGTCCATCCGGGTCGCCAGCCGTTGGATGGCGGTCAGCCGGGACGCGGTGACCGTGTCGAGGCCGGAACCCGCGTCCTCGACGATGAACGCCGCCGTGTGGGCGATGCCGCGCAGCGGTTCCTTGAGGTCGTGCCCGGCGGCGTGGGCGAACGAGTCGAGATCGACGTTGCTGCGGGCCAGCTCGGCATTGAGGGCAGCGACGGCCTGGGCATGCGTCAGCGCCACCTCGACGATCGACCGGCCGAGTTCGGCCGCCATCACTTGGTCCGACGTCGACCACGGCGTGCTGCGACCCCGGACCGTGGCCAGATACACCGCCGTCGACCCGCGCGGACTCAACCGGCTGCCGTTCGGGCCCGCGACAACCGGTTGGTCGGGATCGATCGCCCAGCGCTGCTGTACGGCGCTACCCGTACGCAGCCAAGCGATGCAATCCTCGCCGGCCAACGGCAGCACCAACGCCCCGTCGACCCCACCCGGGCACGGGGTCAATCCGAGCACCTCACCGACCCGGTCGGACTGCCACAACTCGCCGGACCGCAGCGAAGGCAGCACCGCGAAGAACGCCGCCGGGTCCACCCGGGAGCCGTGCACCGTCACTCGGCCACCGAACCTGATCGCCACCGCGTCGCAGGGCAGGATCCTGTCGAGCCCGGCCGGGCCGTCCGCCCAGCCGGATGGCAGATCCACCGCGATGGTCTCCATCAGCCGGGCGATGACGATGCGGGACTGCTCCCGGGCGGCCGTTTCGTCGCGTTCCCGCAAAGCGGCGAGGTGCAGCGACAGCGCCACCCCGAAGAACTCGCACGCGGCCCGCAGCTCCGGGCCGAGCCGGTTGGCGGCCCGCCCGTGGCAGGCGATGAGCCCCCACAGCCGCCCGTCGGCCAGCAGCGACACTGACATCGACGAGGTCACCTCGATGTTGCGCAAATACTCGATATGGAACGGCGACACCGTCCGCAACACCGACAACGACAGATCCAGCGGAACGCCGACACCCGGCAGCACCGGCGGAACCAGTCCCGTACCCGGGTCGTCGACGTCGGCAATGACCCTGATCCAGTTCTGCTCGTACAACCGGCGGGCCTGCGGAGGAATGTCAGTAGCCGGGAACCACAAGCCCAACCACGGCGGCCAGTCGGCCGCGACATCCTCGGCGATGACCTCGCCCGGCCCGTCAACAGAGTCAAACCGGTACGCCACCACCCGGTCGTACCCGGTGACCGCCCGTACCTCCCGCACGGCCGCACGACAGGCCTCGGCCACCGACCTCGCCTGCTGCAACCGGGTCAGCGCCTGCCGGATGGGGGCGTAGGTACGGGAAAACGACAACCGGTTCGCGGTGCCCACCGGTTCGAACTCCAGCACCACCAGCCCGTCGGCCACGTACACCGTCACGTGGAACTCCCGGCCGTCGCCCACGGTGACGGGCACTGTCTCGGTGGCTGCGGGACAGTCCTCGGCCAGCCCTAACACCGCCTCGCACTGCTCATCGCCGAGCAGCAGGGCCAGCGGAGCGCCGATCAGCTCATCGACGGACAGCCCGAGCACCTCGGCCGTGTTGGCACTCACCATCTCGACGACCCCGGCCCGCGCGGCCACCAGCGCACCGTACGACTGCACACCACCCAGCCGGTGGATCGGTTCACGCACGCAATCGGCGAGATCGAACAGTGTGCCGGCCTCGCGTTCGGCCGCCAGCTCCCGCTCGGAAAGCCAGTCCGGTCCCCGGTCCGTCGTCATCGCGCACGCCCTGTCCTCGTCGAACCACGTGCGGTCGTGTCAACGCTACTCAGCCCACGAAATGACCGACGCCCTGCGGTCGTAACCGGCCGGGAGCTGCTGCTCCAGGGAGGCACGCTGCCCCGGACGGCAATCGCACATCGGCCGGCCTCGCCCGCACGTAGGCATCACCGCGATCCACGACTGGTTCTGCTCGGCAGCCTTAACACCCAGTCCTGGCGTGACACCCGTGAAGTCATGCTCTGGAACACAACAAGCCCACGCACCACAGCGGCGACGGTTCTAATCCTGGCCTCAGGTTGATCGGGGAGGATGATCGTCAAAAGCATCGACTGGAAGGGGGCGGGCCGGCGTGCGGATCATGATCGCGGATGACGAGGCGGCCATCCGTGAGTCACTGGAGCGGGTGCTCCAGGTCGAGGGATACGACGTCAGCACCGTCGCCAACGGTCTCGCCGTGCTCGACGGGGTCGGTGGGGCCGGCGGTGACACGCTGGATCTGCTGATCCTCGACGTGATGATGCCCCGCCTCGGCGGGTTGGAGACCTGCCGGCGGTTGCGGGCCGCGGGCCAGGATCTGCCGGTGCTCATGCTGACCGCCCGGGATCAGGTCTCCGACCGGGTCGCGGGGCTGGACGCGGGCGCCGACGACTACCTGCCCAAGCCGTTCGCCACCGAGGAGCTGCTGGCCCGGGTGCGGGCCCTGCTGCGCCGCCGCGCGCCGGGCGACGGGGAGTCGCAGATCCTGTCGTTCGCCGACGTCCGGCTCGATCCCGACAGGTTCGAGGCGTGGCGTGGCGAGCGGCCGCTGCGCCTGACCCGGACCGAGTTCTCCCTGCTGCAGGTCCTCGTGCGCAACGCGACCCGGGTGTTGACCCGCGACGCGCTGTTCGAGGCGATCTGGGGCTTCGACATGAGCGCCACCGCCAACAACCTTCAGGTGTACGTGAGCTACCTGCGCCGCAAGATGGAGGCCGAGGGAGAGCCGCGGTTGATCTACACGCTGCGCGGCCTGGGATACACGTTGCGGGAGACTCCTCCGTGAGCAGGCCCGCCGGCCGGGAACCGCGCCGGCTGACCCGATGGTGGCGCCGGCAGTCCCTGCGGACCAGGCTGACGGTGATCGCGGCGACGGCCATCGCAGTCAGCGTGTTCCTGGCGTTCCAGGTGGCCAGCGAGCTGATGGACCGAAAGCTGCGGGACACCGCCGAGGATCAGCTACGCGCCGACTCCCGCGTCCTGGCGGCGAACGCGGAGCGCGCCGGTCTGGCGCAGGTCGAGCTACCGCCGTATCCCGGATCCGGGCGGCTGGTGCGGGTCATCCTGCCCGACGGCTCGACCCGGACGCCCGCCGGCCAACCCGCGCTGCCCCGGGTCAGCGAGCGCGCCGGCCGCGTGGCGCAGGGCGCGTCGACCGACCTGCTGGAGTCGAACGATTGGAACGACGGCTACCGCATCTACACGCTGCGGGCGGGCGACGGCGCGGTCCAGGTGGCCGACCTCGCCGACGACAGCCCGATCAACCAGTTCGGGTTCGGCATGCTGCTGATCGGGCTGCTCTGCGTGGTCGGCGGCGGCCTTGTCGGGCGGACCGTGGCGCGAACCGCGCTGGCACCGATCGACCGGCTGACCGCCGCCGCCGTACGTGTCGCGCACACCCGCGATCTCGACGCCGACATCCCGGATGAGGGAGGTGGGGAGATCCGGCGGCTGATCCAGGCGATCAACGACATGCTGGCCGCGCTCCGGGATTCCCGGCGGGCCCAGCGGCTCCTCGCCGAGGACGCCGCCCACGAGCTCAAGACCCCGCTCACCAGCCTGCGCCTCAACGTCGAGCTGTTGATCCGGCTCGATCGGCGCGGCACGCTGGACAGCGCACTGCCGGCCGAGAGCCGGAGCCGGCTGCTCAACGATCTCGGCGCCCAGGTGGCCGAGCTGAGCACCCTTGCCGCCGAGCTGACCGACCTGGCGCGCGGTGACGTCAGCGACGAGAGCACCGAGCTGCTCGACCTCGCCGACGTGGTGCTGGCCGCCGCGACCCGGGCGCGTTCCCGGGTGCCCGACATCGAGGTCGCGCTCGACGTGACCTCCGTGTGGGTGAGCGGGCGTCCCGCTGCGCTCCAACGGGCGGTGCTCAACCTCATCGACAACGCCGGCAAGTGGTCCCCCGCGGACCAGCCGGTCCAGGTCCGGCTCCGCGCCGAGGGCGCGTCGGCGGTGCTCGAGGTCGACGACGCCGGGCCGGGCATCGACGCCGCCGACGTACCGCGGGTGTTCGACCGGTTCTACCGGGCCGACAGTGCCCGGGCGTTGCCGGGATCCGGTCTGGGGCTGTCGATCGTGCAGCGGGTCGTCGACGCCCACGGCGGCCGGGCCACCGTCGCCCGATCCGTACGCGGTGGCGCGCTGCTTCGGGTCGACCTTCCGGCCGCGGCCCCGCCCGCCCCGATCGCGCGGCTCACCGCCGGCGAGGACACCGCGATGCGCTGACCCGCCCCGGCGGCGCGACGCAGGACAAAGGGACGGCGGCACTCGGGCACGGCCCAGCGGCTCACCGTCGGGGCAGGACACCGCGGTGCGCCGACCCGGCCCCACGGCCCAGGCCAAGCGGCCCACCACCGCGCGGGACACCGCGGTGCGCCCGCCCCAGCCCTGGCGCGTGGCGCAGGACCAAAGGGCGGCGGCCGTCGGGCCGATGAAAAGATCCGGGACGGGTGTGGGTCCCCGTCCCGGATCTCGTACGTCCACCGCGCTTACCGTTGGAGCGCGGGCTCCTTGTCGTCGGCGAGCGGCCGTTGCCGGTCCGGCAGTTCCACCGGTCGGGACAGCCGACTCGGCCACCACATCCGCCGGCCGACCAGCAGGGTGAGGGCGGGCACCAGGACCGACCGCACCAGCAGGGCGTCGAGCAGCACGCCGAAGGCGACCAGGAACCCGACCTCGATCAGCATCACCAGCGGAAGCGTGGCGAGGACCGCGAACGTGGCCGCCAGGACCACGCCTGCCGAGGTGATGACGCCACCGGTGGAGGAGAGGGCTTTGAGCATGCCCTCTCTGGTCCCGAGCCGCACGGCCTCCTCCCGGGCCCGGCTGACCAGGAAGATGTTGTAGTCGACACCGAGCGCCACCAGGAACAGGAATGCCAGCAGCGGCACCGAATAGTCGATGCCCTTGAACCCGAGGATCGTGTCGAAGACGAACACGCTGCCGCCGAAGGCTGCGGCGAATGAGACGATTACAGTGGCCATCAGGATCAGCGGGGCCACGATCGCACGCAGCAGCAGCCCGAGGATGATCAGGACGACGGCGAGCACCAGCGGGATCACCAGCTTCTCGTCGCGCGTGGTGGTCACCTCGGTGTCGAGGTGCTCGGCACTCGGCCCGCCGACGATCGCCTCCGCCCCGCTCACCGCGTGCACGGCGGTGCGCACCCGCTTGATCGTGTCGTACTCTGCGACGGTGTCCGGCGCGTCCGTGGGGAACACGGAGATGTCGGCCCAGCCACGGCTGGTCTCACCCGGCACGGCCTGGGCCACACCGCGAGTGCCCTTGACGACGTCGAGCACCTGCTCCTGATACTCCGGCCGCGTGAGGATCGTCATCGGCTGGCCGCCGAGCTCCGGAAAGTGCTGGCTCAGAACGGTGAAGCCTTTGACCGACTCCGGCGCGGACACGAACTGGTCCTGCTCCCGCAGGGCTCCTGTGTTGCCCGCCAGCCCGATGGCGAGCACGCCGAGGATGCCCAACGAGCCGAGCGTCGCCACCCACCGACGGCGGCTGATGGCGCTGCCAAGCCGTCCCCACAGCCCCCGCTTCCCCTCCACGGCCGTGCTGAACCGCGGGATGGCCGGCCAGAAGATCCGCCTGCCGAGCACCACGAGCACCGCCGGGAACAGCGTCAGCATGGCCACCAGCGCGCACAGGATGCCGGCCGCACCGATCGGGCCCAACCCGCTGGTGCTGTTCAGGTCCGCCACAAGCAGGCAGAGCAGGCCGGCGACCACGGTGGCCGCGGACGCGATGATGGCCGGCGCCGCGCCGCGTAGCGCGTGGACCATCGCGACCCGGACGTTCTCGTGGTGGTGCAATGCCTCCCGGTACCGGGAGATGAGCAACAGCGCGTAGTCCGTGCCGACACCGAATACCAAGATCGTCAGCAGCGCCGAGTTCTGGTCGTTGATCACGATGCCGGAGCCCTTGACGAGCAGGTAGACGGTCGCCATCGCGGTCAGTGCGGCCGCGCCCACGGCCATCAACGGGATCAACCACAACACCGGGCTGCGGTAGGTGATGATGAGCAGGACCGTGACGACGATGATGGTGGTGAGCAGGACCTGGGTGTCGACGCCGTCGAAGACGGCCTCCATGTCGGCTTCGATCGCGGCCGGGCCCGTCACGTCGAGTTCCAGGTCGGCGGGGCGGTCCTTCGCGACGTCACGCAACGGGCCGACAATGGTCTCCGGTCCGCCGTAGGCCGCGCTCACGTCGAGGGTGAACATCATCGCCTTCCCGTCGGCGGAGGGTCTCACCGCTGGGCCCTCGCCCTCGCCCTCGTCCTCGCCACCGGCCGGGGCCGCCACGTTCGGCGGGTACCGCTTGGCAAGGGTGTTGTAGTGGCGCTCGACCGTCGCGCGGTCAGCGTCGGTTATGCCCCCGGCGCGGTGGTACACCAAGACGAACGTGCTGGCCTCACCACCAGGCTGACTGTCCTCGTGCACCGCCACCTTGGTGGAATCGGCACTGGCCGGCAGGTTGTCCGCGGCCTTGTCGGTGGTGACCGAGCTCAACTTCCCGCTCAGCGGCACCATGACCACCGCCAGCGCCACCCACAAGCCGATCACCAACCACGGCACCCACCGGCCGGCCAACCGGCCGGGCGGTGCTTCCCCGGACGACGCTGTGTTGACTGCCATCACTGGCCTCCTGCATACGAGTTACATCGCTTGTCTGACGCCTACTTCGTACCGAGCGAATCTGAGACGATCATTAATCGAGCGCTCAGGCCGGTCGGCCGAACCAGGTGCCCAGCGCACGCACCAGCGTGGTGGCGTCGAGGTCCATCAGGTCCGGGGAGTAGTACCGTCGTACCCCCTTCCTCCCGAGGATGACGACCGTAGTACGACGAAGCGGGACGGAATCGGGCCTAGCGTTCGGGCTATGACCAAACCTGATAGTCCACTCCGGAGGTTCGGGGCGGCCACCGTGGCGCTGGCGACGGCGTTCGCTGTCGTCGCCTGCGGGTCGGACGCCGACAACAGTGCGGCGCCCGCTGCGGCCGGCTCGCACAGCGCGCACGCGGGCGGGTCGTCGGCTCCGCCGCTGCCGCTGCGCGCCGGCGAGCGGTTCCTCGACCTGAAGATGGCCGAGGCCTACACACCCGTGCCGCCGGCGGGCGGCGGCTCGGACGAGTACCGGTGCCAGGTGATCGATCCGGGCCTGACCAAGACGGCGTTCCTGACCGGGACCCAGGTCATGCCGGAGAACGTCGCCGTCGCCCACCACGCCATCGTGTACGCGGTGCGGCCGGGCAAAGCTGCCCTGGTGCGCGAGCAGGACGCGAAGACCCCCGGCCCCGGCTGGCAGTGTTTCGGCGGGACCGGCGTGAAGGGCGCCGACGTGGAGGACGACGAACCGGGCGCGGTATGGGTGGACACCTGGGCGCCGGGTGCCACGGAGACGCTGCTCACCCAGGACGCCGGCCACAAGCTGGAGCCGGGCACCCTGATCATCTTCCAGATGCACTACAACCTGTTGACGACCGACGGCAAGCCGGCCGGGTCGGACCGCTCGGCGGTGCGGCTGCGGCTGACCGACGGCACGCCGCAGACCCGGGAACTCGAGACGTGGTCGCTCGACGCGCCGACCGATCTGCCCTGCGCCGCCGACGAGTCGGGTCCGCTCTGTGACCGGGCGGCCTCGATCGCGGACGTGACGAAGCGGTTCGGGCCGGATGTCGGCGAAATGGCGGACGAGCAGGTGGAGGAATGCAACCAGGGCGGCGCGCCGAAGCCCCGTGACACCCAGACCTGCGACCACAAGGTGGAGGAGCCGGTGACGGTGTTCGCCGGTTTCGGCCACATGCACATGCTCGGGCGGGCCATCAAGGTCGAACTCAACCCGGGTAAGCCGAACGCCAAGGTCCTGCTGGACGTGCCGCAGTTCGACTTCGACAACCAGCGGCTGATGAAGCTGCCGTCGCCGGTGGAGATCGGTCCGGGGGACACGCTGCGGACGACGTGTACGCACGACGCGGGACTGCGCAAACAGCTGCCACAGCTGAGCAAGCTGCCGCCGCGCTACGTGGTGTGGGGCGACGGCACCAGCGACGAGATGTGCATCGGCATCATGACGGTCTCCCCACAGCGCTAGATCGGCCGGGTGAGTCTCAGGTTGTAGGCGAGGATGACGGCCTGGATCCGGTCCCGTGCGCCGATCTTGGCGAGGACCCGCCCGACGTGCGTCTTCACCGTCGACTCCGACAGCGTGAACCGTTGCGCGATCTCGCCGTTGGTGAGGCCGTGACCGATGGCGACGAGGATCTCGCGCTCGCGGCCGGTCAAGGATCCAAGCCGAGGATCTTCCCGTACGGGCTCGCAGAGGTCATCCCCGAGCCGGTCGGCGAACGCCTCGAGCAGCCGCCGAGTCAGCGCCGGCGCGATCACCGCGTCTCCGGCGGCGACGGCCCGGATGCCGGCGAGCAGCTCCTCCGGGCGGGTGTCCTTGAGCAGGAAACCGCTCGCCCCGGCCCGCAGCGCGGCGAGCGCGTACCGGTCCACGCTGAACGTCGTCAGCACCAGGATCCGCGAACGCCCACCGGCGGCAGCGATGCGCCGGGTGGCCTCGATCCCGTCGACGCCCGGCATGCGGATGTCCATCAGCACCACATCGGGATTCAGCGCGGTGGTCCACCGAACGGCCTCGGCGCCGTTCTCGGCCTCGCCGACGATCTCGGTATCGGGGGTGCTCTCCAGCAGCATGCGAAACCCGAAGCGCTGTAGCGGCTGGGCGTCCACCACGAGCACAGAGATCATGAGTGGCTGCCTTTCAGGAACGCGTGGACGGTCGAGCCGCCGTGGAGCGCGGCGCGTTCGGCCGTGCCGGCGAGGCCGAGGCCCGCGTCGCCCGGCGAGGCCTACTTCATACCGAGCGAACCTGAGACGACTGTTAAAACGGCGCACAGGCCACTCTTGCATGATGATCTACCGTGAACGTCATGTCGTTGCCCGAGGTGATCCCGATCGCGCACAAACCCGGTTACCGGACCGGCACCATCGGCGGGTACGACGGTGGCCAGTTTCTTGCCATGGTTACCGGTGCGTACCGGCACGAAGACGAGCACCGCCGCGAACTCATGCGCTGGTACGGCGTCATGCATCTGTTCGACCACGCCGGCATCCATGAATCCTCGGAGATTCGCTTTCTCGGTGCCGGACAGTTCAATGAGGTGCGGCTTGACCCCGAGCCGCTCAGGACGCTTCTCGATGCGCTACCGGGCCGGCGGTACGGCGATATCGCCATCAAGCCGTTCCGCGTTGACTTCGACGGCGTGGTCTTCGGCCTCATCGACGAGTCCGGCGACCACGGCAGTAGCAACTGGGCCGAGCTCTACCCTGCCCGCTTGGGGTTCCATGCGCCCTGGAACGGCGAATACGACACGTAGGTCGTCTACGGTGGCTGCGTGACTTCGCCTGCTGCTCCCGCTTGGCCTGTGGTCATCCGCGGTATCCACGTCACCGCCGGCACGCATGCCAACTGCAGCGGCTTCGCTCGTGCCGTGGCCGACTTCGAACCGCAGACTGATCCGACGGAAGGCTTCACCTTCGTGGTCGCGCTCGAGGAGCGGACCCGGGGATTCCGCGACGACGAGCTCGAGGCGTGGTGCTGCGAGCACATCGAGCGCGGCGTCCGTGCTGAGCTGGCTGGTGCAGCACGCACTTCAAGCAATACCCATCAGTCCTGACCCAGCGTGATTTTGAAGATCTTCTCGTTGCTGTTTCGGGGGATGCTGTCCTTGTCACCGCCGGTGCTGGTGGTCAGCCACAGGTTGCCGTCGATGGTCGGTTCGACCGTGCGCAGTCGGCCATAGGTGCCCATGTAGTACTGCTGGATCTCGGTCAGGTGGTCGCCGGCGATTACCGCGCGGTACAGGCGGGTGCCGCGAAGGCAGGCGATGTACATGACATCCCGGACGATGGCGATTCCGCTGCAGGAGGCGGTCGCGACGGGATAGGTCTGGGCCGGGGCGATGAAGCTTGCGCAGGCGTCGCCGATTGTGCCTTCGCAGGCCGGCCAGCCGTAGTTGCCGCCCTTGACGATGAGGTTGGTTTCGTCCATCACGTTGTTGCCGAATTCCTGCTCCCACAGCCGGCCCTGGGAGTCGAATGCCAAGCCCTGCGGGTTTCGGTGGCCGTAGCTCCACACAACGCTGCCCGGGAACGGGTTGTCGTCCGGGACGGTGCCGTCCGGGTTGATGCGCAGGACCTTTCCGCCGAGGCTGACGAGTTCTTGTGCTTGGTCAGGATCCTGACCGTCACCGGCGGCTGCATAGAGCTTGCCGTCCGGGCCGAATCGCAGGCGGCCGCCGTTGTGGTACTTGTTGCGGGGGATTCCGGTGACCAGGATCTCGCGGGATTCGGTGCGCAGCGTGCCGTCGTACTGGAAACGCACAATGCGGTTGTCTGTCGCCGTGGTGTGGTAGACGTACAACCAATGGTCGGCGGCGAAGCTTGGCGAAACTGCCAGGCCTAGGACGCCGCCCTCGCCGTCGGTGCCGGCCGCGTCCGGGAGCTTGCCGATGCTGTGCTTGCCTGTGCCGTCCGCGGCCATCGCCTGGATGGTGAACAGGTCGCGCTGACCGTAGAGGACCGTTCCGTCCGGTAGCTGCACCAGGCCCCAGGGGAGGTCACGTTCCGTGGTCACTTGGGTGGCGGCACACACGGCCGCGCAGGAGCTTCCGGTGTGGACTTCGACCGGGTCGCTGGCGGCCGACGTGTTGCCCTGGGCGTCGCGCGCGATCACCGTGTATGTGTAGGTCGTGTCAGCTTTGAGGCCAACGTCGGTGAATGTGGTGGCGGGTGGGCTGGCCGCCGTACCGGTGAGTCCTCCGACTTTGGCACCGTCGCGCAGCACGTCGTAGCTGGTCACGGCGACGTTGTCGGTCGAGGGTGACCACCGGAGGGTCACCGCAGTGCCGACGGCACTGCCGGTGAGTCCGGCTGGGACGCTCGGCGCGGTTGTGTCCGACGAGCAGAACGGCGGGGTGACCGACACCGTGTTGCTGGCCTGGGAGACGTTGCCGGCGGCGTCCCGGGCGTTGACGTAGAAGCCCCACCGGGCCCCCGGGACCACACCGAGAGTGATCGTGCGTACCTCGGCGGTGGTCGAGCCGATCGCCTGGCCGTCGTGGTAGAGGTCGTAGAACGCGACGCCGGTGTCGTCGGTGGACGCCGACCAGGTCAAGGTGACCGAGGAGCAGCTCAGGTCGCCGGCCGCGAGGCCGGTCGGGGCGGTGGGCGGCCGGGTGTCGGCCGCGGCGGCCAGGACCGGGGATCCGGCGGGCAACGGTACGCCGATCAGAACGGCTACCAGGGCGAGAAAAGCGCGCGGTGCAGTCATGAGGGGCCTTTCAAAAGCGATATTTCAGTACGGGTAGCCGGGCACGCCCAGGTGCACGCTGTACAACCCGGAATCGCCCGTGCGTCCGGACGTGATGAACAGGGTCTGCCGGTCTGCGCCGCCGAATGCCACGTTGGTCGTTCCCGCAGCGGAGGCGATTGTGCCGAGTTGCGCGCCGGTGGGATTGAAGACGTGGACGAGGCCGTCGGTGCCGGACGCCCAGTAGACATTGCCGGCGCAGTCGATTGTTCCGCCGTCGGGTCCGGCGATCGAGGCGAACAGCGTTCGGGTGCCGGTGCTGCCGTCTGCCCGTACGGGATAGCTGTAGATTTTGTTTTCGCCGTAGGCGCCGACGTAAAGGGTGCTGCCGTCGGGGGACAGGGCGATGCCGTTCGGTTGCCGCAGGGCGTCGTCGACCAGTGAGACCGTGCCGCCGGAGACGCGGAAGACGCTGGTCCGGCCATTCATCGCGTCGGCTCGGCGGCCTCGCTGGAAATCGGGGTCGGTGAAATAGACGACGCCGTCGGAGCGGATCGACACGTCGTTCGGCGAGTTGAATGCCGCACCCTGGAAGTTTGCGGCTACCACTTGCCGGGAGAGATCTGCGAGTTGATAGCGGGAGACGCTGCGCTGATCGTGGGTGGCCGCGACTACTGATTGCCCGTCGGGGGAGATGGCCAGGCCGTTACTGCCGGATTCGGCGATCACCGTTTCGACCGTTGCTGAACCGGGGGTGTATCGCAGAATGGTCGACGGTTGCACGCGCTGCGGGCCGGTCGCCGCGCGCATGTCGGACATCAGCAGGTAGCCGGGATCGGCGACCCAGGCCGGGCCCTCGAGGAATGTGCGGCCGCCGATGAGTCGCGAAGCGGTGGTCGTCGGTGAGGCGAGCGGCGGGCCGTGCTCGGTGCCGGTCGGGCAGACTCCGGGCGGGGCGCCGGGCGGGAGGTCAGCGGCCTGCGCGACCGTCGCCGCGGTCGTGCCGGCGACCAGCAGGAGGCCGGCCGCGCCTGCGGTCACCAGGGCACTTCGCGTTTTCATGGACGTCCTCGTAATGGGTTCAGACATTGACGACGTTCGAACGATAACGCACCCGTCGGAGTCCGTCGACTGATACCGATTCGTAGATAATTGTTATGTCGAGGTGGGTGTCTGAGTCGGGTCGTCGGGCGGTTGGCGGATGACTTCGGCGATATGAGTGGCGAGGCTGTCGAGCCGTCTCGGCACGTCGTAGCCCTCGCGCATGTCGCCGGCCCGGGCCGCGTCGCGGAGGAACGCGGCGAGACCGTGATGGACAGCCGTCTTGATGATGGCGTATTGAGCCCACAGGCCCAGTGCGGCTGCGAACAGCGCAAGAGGCCAGGTGTTTCCGTTCATGATCCCCCTCGGTCGGCCTCGTCCGTGCGACATCGACACTGCCGAAGTCTCAGGGGGCTTGCCGGGGGTTCAACGCCGGTTGCCTCGATCGGGGTGCGGAGTTCTTGTCGCCGGTTCGAGGAGGGACAGTTTCCGTTGTTGAGCGTCGAGGGCGACGCGGATGCCGACCGGCATCGGGAGGTTCGGGCCGGCGTGTCCGACCTCGACGTTGCCCAGGACCGGGATGTCGCGGTCGCCCAGGACGTCGAGGACTATTTCGCGCAGAGTCAGTTCCTCCAGTCCATCGATTTCGCGGGGAATGCCCACGACCATGCCCGAGATTCGATCGAGGATGCCGCTGTGCCGCATCACCTGCAGATAGCTCCACACGTACGAGGCCAGCCCGCCCATTTCTTCCCAGAACAGCACCGCACCGTCGAAGCTTTCGAGCGGCAGCGCGAAGCGCGTCGCCTGGGCCAGCACAATGCGGTTGATGACTCCGCCGATCAGTGGGCCTTCGGTGCGCCCGGGCCGCCAGCATTCCCAGGTCGGGCTCGCGGGTAGCGCACCGATCGCCTCGGTGCTGGTCAGCAGTCTGGTGTAGAGATCCTCGAGTTCCGCTCGGCGCGTCGCCGAAGCGGTCTGCCAGTTTCCACCGAAGCCGGGGGTGGCCATGTCGGCGTGGAAACCGACCAATCCCGTACGGGCATAGAGCACCAGATGCAGCAGTGAGATGTCGCTGTAGCCGAGGATCGGTTTGGGATCGGCCCTGATCGCCTCGAAGTCGATGAGATCGAGGTAGCCGAGTGCCGTCTGGCCGCCGTCGTTCGCGATGATCGCGCGCACTTCGGGGTCACGCAGCAGGGTATTCAATTCCGCGGCGATTTCCGCTGGTGTTGCCGCGCTCCACCAACGGTGGCGTCCTGCTTCGAGCAGCGGCGCCCGGCGTACGCGGAAGCCCATCCGTTCGAGCACGACCACCGTCTTTTCGACGTTCGGCTCGTAGACGGCCTGGAGTGGCCCGGACAGGGCCGCGATGACGACCAGGTCTCCGGGCTGGAGGGCGCGAGGTCGAAGCAGGGTCATTCGGCTGAGTATTCCGGCTCGGGTGGCTCCATCGCTTTGATTAACAGGCGGTGAAGGCGGCGCTGTTCGGCGTCGGTCAGGCGGGCGATCGGTGTGCGGGTTGTTGCTGTCTCGACCAGGCGGCGGCGGGCTGCGCGCCCGGCGTTGGTCAGGTGCAGCGCCTTGGTGCGCCGGTCGCCGGGGGCTGCCGCGCGGACGGCGTAGCCCAGCTGCTCCAGCCGGTCGGCGAGGAAGGTCACCGTCGACGGGTCACAGCCCAGCTTGGCGGCCATCTGGCGCATTGACGGCGCCGGGGCCGACGGCTCGAGCTGCCACAGGGCGTCGGCCAGGGCGTGGGTGAGTTTCAGCTCGGTGACGACGTCCTCGATCCGCGCGTTGGTTGCGCCTTCCATGGCGTGCACCAGCCGCAGTAGCTGGTAGGTCAACGACTCACCGTCCATGGCCTCATCGTACCCCAATGCTTGGAGACTCCAATACTTGACTAGTCCAAGCTTTACCGGAAGGATCGCCGATACTTGGAGAGTCCAAGTGTTTGACCGAGGGGCCGGCATGAACGCGATCGCGGGAAGGCGGGAGTCGGTGCGGGACCGGGTTCGCCGGCGGGTGCTGACGACGTTGCTGGGCTTGATCGACAACGATGCGGCCATCCGGCGTGCGGCCACTCTTGAACCGGGTCAGGCCACGGCGAACCAGGGGAACGGGCCGTACTACGTGCCGGGGTCGCCGCTTCGGCGTGACGTCCGCGAGGGGCGGGACGGAGTTCCGCTGCTGCTGCGGATCCGTACCGTGGAGGTCGGCACGCTCGCGCCGGTCGCCGGCGCGATGGTCGAGATCTGGCACTGCGACGCCGACGGCATCTACTCCGGCTATCAGCGGTACGGCGCGGACAAGTTTCCCGCCCTGGTTTCGTTGACGCTGCGGCGGTTCCGGCCGACGGACACGGCGATGTTCCTGCGCGGGCGGCAGGTCACCGACGATTCCGGGTACGTCGAATTCCGGACCATCGTGCCGGGCTGGTACACGCCGCGGACGTTGCACATCCACGTACGGGTCAGTCTTGGCGGCCAGGAACTGCTGGGCACCGAGTTGTACTTCTCCGACGACTTCGCCGCGCACATCCAGTCGCTGCCGCCGTACGCGGGACGGGGTCGCGGCCCGTACCGCAACACCCCCGACATCGAGATCCGCATGGCCAAGGGATCGCCGGGCAGTTGGCCGGCCGTGCGCCCGGCCGGGGAGGGACATCAGGCTGACGTCACCCTCCAGATCCTCACCTGAACCAGGAGTGCCTAATGACTACACGCACCGCTGTCATCACCGGCGCGGCCGGGGGCCTTGGGAGTGCCACGGCCCGGCACCTGCTGGCCGCCGGATTCGACATCGTCGCGGTCACTCGTGACGCGGACAGTGCCCTCGCTGCGGATGCCCGTGGTGGTACCGTTCACGCGCTGCACGCCGACCTGATCGATCGCGACGACGTTCGCACGCTCGCCGCACGACTCCGGGAATCCGTCGAGCGCGTCGACGTGCTGATCAACAACGCCGGAGCAGCGTTTCCCCGGTACGCGGAGACCGCCGACGGCGTGGAGCGCACGCACGCCCTCAACCACCTGGCGCCGTTCCAGCTCACCCACCTGCTGCTTGCCGACGGCCTGTTCGCCGCGGACGCTCGCATCATCAGTATCTCCAGCGACCTGGTGACTCGCGGGCGGCTCGACGCCGACGACCCGGACGTCACCGGCGTCTCCTGGCGTGAGCGGTTCTCGCAGCTCGCCGTGTACGGCACGGCCAAGCTCGCGGGCGTGCTGGCGACCGTCGCGCTCGCGGATCGGCTTCCGGCCGGCATGAGCGCCTACAGTGCCAACCCCGGCGTCATCAGTACCGGCTTCAGTGCCAAGTCCGGTGGCCTGCTCAAGGCCGTGTCCTCGGTCAGCGGCCTCCTCGCCCAGAGGCCGGACAAGGCGGCCCGGACGCCGGTCCTGCTCGCCACGGCCACGACGCCTCCGTCCCCGAACGGCGGCTTCTTCGCCAAGGGGGCGAGCGCGACCCCGCCCGCGCCGGCCCGCGACACCGAGCTGGCGACGGCGGTCTACGAACGCACGGCACGCGTGCTCGGCGTTGATGCCCTGCCGCGACCGTCGAATGTGGGCAGATGAATCGCTCTACCGATCGGCCTGGTCGGCGAGGTCGGTGCGCGGGTCTTGCGGCTGGCCGCACGTATCGGAAGCTTGGGCGTGCATCGCAAACTGACGTCCCGCATCGGTCACGTCGCCCGAATCGGGCAGGCCCTGCCGTCGACGAATCTCGAGCAGAACGTGCGGTGAACTTGATCAGGCTCAGGCTGAGGCGAGCCTGAAGCTGGGGGTCCCTGCCGTTACCCCTTTCGGCAGGGGCTCCCTGACGGCCGCGATTGCGGGTTGCATGCACGGTATGGATGAGAGCACCAGGTACCCGCGGCGGGCGCTGATGGGAGGTGTCGTGCTCGGTGCGATGCTCGGCGCCTGCACCGATGCGCCGGCTTCCCCGCCGGCAGGTTCCGAACCACGAGGTTCCGCGCCGCCAGGTTCCGCGCCGCAGGGTTCTGCGCCGTCGGATTCTGGTCCCGCCGTGAGCACGTCGCGCGACGCTGCTTCGTCCCCCTCCTCGCCAGGCAACAGAGTGCTGCTGGCCTACTTCTCCCGTGCCGGGGAGAACTACTTCAACGGCGGCCGCCGACGGCTCACCGTGGGGAACACCGAGGTCGTCGCGGGCGTGATCGGCCGGCTTATCGGCTGCGACGTGCACCGCATCGAGGCCGCCGAGCCTTATCCCGACGACTACGAGCCGACGGTCGCCCGCAACGTCCGCGAACAGCAGACGGACGCGCGCCCGGGCATCGCGAACCCGCTCGGCTCGATCGCCCGCTACGACACGGTCCTGCTCGGCAGCCCCATCTGGAACGTCCGGGCGCCGATGATCATGACGACGTTCGTGGCGGGTCTCGACTTCGCGGGAAAGGCTGTGCATCCGCTCACGACGCACGCGATGAGCAGGCTGGGGACCACCGAGCGGGACTATGCCGCTGCCTGTCCCGGCGCGAAGCTCGGGGAAGGCCTGGCCGTGCGCGGCGAGGAAGTCGCCGCCGCCGAGCCCGACGTCGCAGCCTGGCTGCGCCGAATCGGCCTGCTCGGCCGCTGACGGCGTTCGGCCGCATCGGCCTGCTCGGCTGTTGATGGCGTTCGGCCGCATCGGCCTGCTCGGCTGTTGATGGCGTTCGGCCGCATCGGCCTGCTCAGCCGCTGATGGCGCTCGGCGGCTGGCAGTGCCTGGCGGTTGACCGCGCTGGGCCGCTGATGGTGTTTGGCCGTTGATGGAGCTCAGCCGCTGGCGGCGCTCGGCGGCTGACCGTGCGGTCACCCGCTGACGGCGGTCACCCGCTGACGGCGCTCCGCTGCGTCGCGGCCCAGGTAGCGAGCAACTCCAACCCATCCCCAGAGGGCGTGCCAGCTTCAGCGGAGTAGGTCAAAACCGTCAGGTTGTCGTCACCGGACAGCTCGAGCCCCTCGAACGCCAGCTCCAACTCCCCGATCACCGGATGGCGGAAACGCTTCCTGCCGTGCCGGTGCACGTAGACATCCTGAGCCGCCCACCAACTACGGAACGGCTCGCTGCGCATAGACAGTTCCCCGATCAGGTTCATCAGCTGCGGGTCGTCCGGATGCCTGGCAGCCGCGGTCCGCAGCGCAGCGACCGCGGAGCGCGCCACCTGCGGCCACTCCGGATAGAACGCCTGCGCATGCGGGTCCAGGAACGTGAACCGCATGGAGTTCACCGGGAGCTCCGGACTAACGGCCACCATCGGCGCGTAGAGGGCCAGGCCCAGCGAGTTCCCGGCCAGGACGTCGAAGCGATGGTTGCGCAGGAACGCCGGTACGCCGGTCATCGAGTCCAGCACGCGGCGGATCGCCGGCCGGATCTCGGGCGCCTTTTCGCGGCGGGGGCGAGCCGGCGGCCGGCCCGCGGCGCGCGCCAGGTGGTGGAGGTGCGCCGACTCGGTGTCGTCGAGCCGCAGCGCGCGGGCGATCGCGTCGAGGACGCTGTCCGAGGCACCGGCGAGGTTGCCGCGTTCCAGGCGGGTGTAGTACTCGACGCTGACCCCTGCGAGCGCTGCCACCTCGCCGCGGCGGAGGCCGGCGACCCGGCGGCTGCCGTACGCGGGGATGCCCGCCTGTTCCGGGCTCAGCTTCGCCCGGCGGGAGCTGAGGAACGCGCGGACCTCGCTGCGGTTGTCCATGCCCCCAGGCTAGGCAGTTCGCCCGGCGGGAGGGGGTCCCTGGCACTACCCCTCTACGCAGGGTCTCCCAGCCGCATCCGTTTCAGCGCAGGCTCTTGGGATACGTCACTTGATGACCGGCAACCGAGAGGAACGTTCCATGACCACCGTCCCCAGCCTGACGCTGAACAACGGTGTCGAGCTCCCCGCCATCGGCCTCGGCGTCTTCCAGACCCCGCCGGACGAGACCCGCGCCGCCGTCGAGGCCGCGCTGGCGACCGGCTACCGGCACGTCGACACCGCCGCTGCCTACGGCAACGAACGGCAGGTGGGCGAGGCCGTCGCCAGGTCCGGCGCCGAGGTCTTCCTCGAAACCAAGATCTGGATCAGTGACTACGGGTACGACGAGACGCTGCACGGCTTCGACAAGAGTGCCGGCAAGCTCGGTGTCGACCGGATCGACCTGCTGATTCTGCACCAGGCGCTGCCCTCGGAGTTCGGGCGGACCCTCGATGCTTACCGCGCGCTGGAGCAGCTGCTGGCCGACGGTAAGGTGCGCGCGATCGGCGTCAGCAACTTCATGGTTGAGCACCTGCAGGCCCTGCTCGACCGGGCCTCGGTCGTGCCCGCGGTCAACCAGATTGAGGTTCACCCCTACTTCCAGCAGCGTGACGTGCAGGAGTTCGGCGCTCAGCACGGCATCCTCACCCAGGCGTGGGCTCCGATCGGGGGCATCACGTTCTACCGCGACAGCGGGCACACCAGCACCCTGCAGGATCCGGTGATCGGTGAGATCGCCAAGGCGTACGGGAAGACCCCGGCGCAGGTCATGCTGCGCTGGCACCTTCAGCAGGGACGTCAGGTGATCCCGAAGTCGACCAAGCCGCAGCGGATCGCCGAGAACTTCGACGTGTTCGACTTCGACCTCACCGGCGAGCAGCTCGCCGCGATCGACGCCCTGGACACCGGCAAGCGCGGCGGCCCCGAGCCCGCCGACGTCACCCTCGAAACCTTCGGCCGCGCCATCCCCGAGGCCTGACCCGGCCGCGAGGCCTGACCCGGCCGCGAGGCCTGACCCGGCCGCGAGGCCCGACCCGGCCGCGAGGCCTGAACCCCCCTACCCGCAACCACACGGAGGACGATCATGCGTACCGCGAAGCTCGGCGACCTGGAGGTCGCCCGGATCGGCCTCGGCGCGATGGGGATGTCGCACGGCTACACCGGCGCCGGCAGTGACGACGCCGAGTCGATCCGCACCATCCATCGGGCCGTCGACCTGGGCGTCACCCTGATCGACACCGCTGAGGTCTACGGCCCGTACGTCAACGAGGAGCTGGTCGGCCGGGCGCTGCGGGGACGCCGCGACCGGGTGGTCCTGGCCACCAAGTTCGGCCTGATCTCGCACACCGGCCGCGCCGCGGGCCGGCCCGACAGCAGCCCGGACAGCATCCGCGCCGCGGTCGACGGCTCCCTCAAGCGCCTCGGCACCGACCACATCGACCTGTACTACCAGCACCGCGTCGACCCGGACACCCCGATCGAGGACACCATGGGCGCCCTCGCCGACCTGGTCCGGGACGGCAAGATCCGCCACATCGGGCTGTCCGAGGCGTGGACCGGCACCATCCGGCGGGCGCACGCCGTCCACCCGGTCACCGCCGTGCAGTCGGAGTACTCGCTGTGGACGCGTGACCAGGAGCTACTGCTGCCGGTGCTGCGTGAGCTGGGGATCGGGCTGGTGGCGTACTCGCCGCTGGGGCGTGGCTTCCTCACCGGGGCGCTGCGGTCGCCGGCGGATCTGGAGCAGCTGGACGACAGCGACTTCCGCAAGCACCACCCGCGCTTCACCGGGGACAACTTCCAGCGCAACCTGCGCATCGCCGACCGGGTGCAGGCCGTCGCCGACCAGGTGGGCTGTACGCCGGCCCAGGTGGCGCTGGCCTGGCTGCTCGCTCAGGGGCAGGACGTCGTGCCCATCCCCGGGACCAAGCGGGTGAGCCGGGTGGAGGAGAACACGGCCGCGGACACGGTGGAGCTCGGCGCGGAGCTGATCGCGTCGCTCACCGCGCTGCCACCGGCCGAGGGCGGTCACCACACAGACGACCAGATGCGGCTGATCGAGCGCTGAGCAACCGGCCACGACCGGGGCCCGGCACGTCGCGAGCGGCACCATGCCCCCAGATCGGCTCGGTGATCTGGCAAGATCGCGCGCATGATGTTGCGGCGCACACGGGGGGCGGCGGCTCTGCTGCTGGCCGCGGCCGGGGTGGCGCTGACCGCGGCGACGCTGCTGGCCGCCCTCACCGTCTACAGCGCGGCCGTGACCGAGGCGAGCGTCCGCACCGCCGTGGCCGCCGCCGACCCGGCCGAGCGCTCGGTGCTCGTGCGCGGCTCGGCGGGTGACGACCAGGCCCGGCAACAAGAGCGGGACGCCACGCTGCGCCGCTCGTTCGCAGGCGGGCTGGGTGGCGTGCCCGTTACCGTCACCGGTGCCGAGTACGGCGTGGGCTGGGCGCTCGCCGCGCCGACCGGGCAGGCCCGGCCCGACTCGTCCGGGGTCGCGTACGCGTCGGTTGTGCACGTGGATGACCTGCCCGGGCACGCGCGGCTGACCGCCGGCCGGTGGGCCGACCCGGGGGCGTCGCCGGCCCAGGCCATGCTGGCCGAGCCGGCCGCCCGGCTGATGGGCCGCACGGTCGGTGACCGGATCCCGCTGGCCGACCGGCGCACCGGGCGGGTCACCGAGGTGGTGGTGGCCGGGGTGTGGCGGCCGGTGGACGCCGGTGATCCGTACTGGCGGCTGATGCCGGAGGTCACCACCGGCGTACGGCCGCAGTCGGCGACCTACGGGCCGCTGGTGGTGGACCGGGCCGACTTCGCCGCGCGTTTCGCCGCCTCCGCGTCCGCCGCGTGGCTGGTGACCCCGCGACTGGACGCGACCACGTTGGATGAGGTGCAGCGGGTCGCCGCCGCGGCGACCGCGGCCGGGACCGGACTGCCACCGTCGCGGGGGCTGGACGAGTCGGCGACGGCCGAGACCGGCCTGCCCGAGCTCGCCGTCCGGCTGCCCAGGGCCGATCTGGTCGGCCGGTCCACGCTGGTCACGCCCGCCCTGCTGATCATCGTGCTGGCCGGGTACGCGCTGCTGCTGATGGCCGTGGTGCTCGCCGAGGACCGGCGCGGCGAGACGGCGCTGCTGCGGGCCCGTGGTGCGTCCCGCGGCTGGCTGGCCGGGCTCGCCGTCCGTGAGGCGCTGCTGGTGGTGCTGCCCGCGGCGGTGTTCGGGCCGGTACTGGCGTTCGGGCTGGTCGTGCTGGCCAGCCGGGTGCCGGCGCTGGCCGCCGTGCTGGAGCTGCGTCCTCGGCTGGCCGCCTCGACGTGGCTGGTGGCGGCGGTGGCCGCGGCCGGTTGTGCGCTGGCCGTCGCGGGTCCGGCGGCGCGGCGGGGGCGCGCGTACGCGGCTGAGCTGGCCGCCCGTTCACGACCGCGCACCCGTTCCGTCGTCCTGCGCGCGGGCCTGGACGTGGTGCTGCTGGCCCTGGCCGTGCTGAGCTGGTTGCAGCTGCGCCAGTACGCGTCCCCGCTGTCGGGCGCGGGTTCGGGCGGCGCCCTGGGCATCGACCCGCTGCTCGCCGCGGCGCCCACGCTCGGGGTGATCGCCGGTGCCGTGCTCACGCTGCGGTTGCTGCCCCCGGCGGCGCGTTTCGGGGCCCGGCTCGCGGAGCGGACGGCCGACAGCGCGGCGGTGTTCGGTGCCTGGCAGGCCGGGCGCCGGGCACACGCGGGCCCGATGGTCCTGGTGGCGCTGGCGGTCGCCGCGGGCACGGTCTCGTGGTGCCTGGCCGGCACGTCCGAGCGTTCCGCCGCTGATCAGGCCGACCTGCGCGCCGGCGCCGACCTGCGGCTGGTCGAGAACGCCGGGATCCCGCCCGCGGACCGGTCCACCGAGCTCGGCGCGCTGCCGGGGCTGGTGGCGGCGCTGCCCGGCCTGCGTACCAGTGTCTCCCTCGGCAGTGGCGGCGGCACGGGCGACTTCATCGCCGTGGACGCGGCGGCCGGGCCGCGCGTGCTGCGCATCCGTGACGACCTCGCCGGCGGCGACCCGGAGGGCCTGTGGCGCACGCTGGCCGCCGCCCGGCCCGCACCGGGCGACGGCGAGGTGCCCCGCTCCGGCACCGTCACGGCCGGTCCGGGAGTGCAGACGACGGCCCTGTTCGCCGATCCCAGCGGCCGGCAGGTACGTACGCCGGTCGAGCCGGACGCTGCCGGCCGGTTCACCCTGACGCCCCCGGCCGGCGGCTCGTGGCGGCTGGCCGGGTTCCTCGTCGTGGCCCCCGCCACGGGGTCCTCCACGGTGGACTGGCGGCTCGACGGTCTGGACGTCCCGCTGTCCGCCCCGAAGTGGCAGGTGGCGGACCGGGAGTTCACGGCGCCCGCCGCCCGCCCTCGGCCGGATGCCCTGACCGTGTCCTACCGGGTGCCCCGGTCCGGCCGGGTGGACTTCGCGGTCGTGCCGGCCGTCGCCGCCACTCCGGTGCCGATCGCGGTCACCCCGGCCGCGCTGGCCGAACTGCGGCTGCGGACCGGGCAGACCACCACCCTGAACATCGAGGGTGTTCAGGTGGACGTCAGGATCGCGGACACGATCGAGGCTGTGCCCGGCACGGACGGCGGCCCGGCGATGCTGGCCGACCTCCCGACGCTGAACTCCCAGCTGCTCGGCCGGCGCGGCGTGGTCTCGGCGACCCAGGAGTGGTGGCTGGCCACGCGCGAGGATGCGCACGCCGCCGCGGCGAGTGCTGCGGCCCGGCTCGACGGCATCCAGGTCGTCGACCGGCGGGCGCTGGCCGCCGCGAGTAGCGACCCGTTCGGGGCCGGGGCCCGCGCGGCGCTGTTCGGAGCGGCCCTGGCAGCCGTCCTGCTTGCCGCGGTCGGGGTCGCGGTGGACGTGCAGGCCACCACCCGGCGCCGCGCCGGTGAGCTGGCGGTGCTGCACGCCCTCGGCGCGGGTCCCCGGCTGCTGACCCGGTCGTTGCTGGTCGAGCAGGCGTTCCTGGCCGGGATCGGCGCGCTCGCCGGGCTGGTCACCGGGGTGCTCGTCGCGATCGCGGTGGCCCCGCTGCTGGTCCTCACGCCCGCCGCCGCCCGGCCCGTGCCCGTGCCGCTGCCGGACATCGAGTGGCTGCGCGCCGCCGGTACGGGCCTGGTCCTGGTCGTGCTCGCCCTCGCCCTGACCGCGCTGGCCGCGGTCCGCACGCACCGCCGCCTCGCCGCGGCCCCGCCCACCTGGGGGCAGGACCAATGACCGCCCTGCTGCACCGTGCCCGCGCGTTCGCCGGTGGACTGGCCCTGCTCGCGGCCCTCGCCCTGGTCGCCGCCCTGCTGGTGAGCGGCGTGCCCAAACTGGCCAACGGCAACACGGACGCGGGCCTGCGCGCGGACATCGCCAAGTTGCCGCACACCGCCCGCGACCTCACCTTCGGCAGCGTGCGCGCGCGTTTCCCGCTGGACCCCACCGCCGATGTCGTCCGCGACGGCCCGCAACGGCTCGACACCTACCGCGCGCAGCTCGGTGCGCCGCTGCCGGAGCTGATCAGCGACCAGTGGTACACCGCGCGGGTCGGGCCGGCCGGTGTGCGTACCAGTGGCGATGTCGCACCGTTCCGCGGCAGCTGCACGCCCAGCCTGTCGGTGCGCACGCTGACCGGCGCCGATCAGGCGATGCGGATGGTCGAGGGCCGGCCGCCGGCCTCGGGCGGCACCGTCGAAGCGACGGTGGCCCGCCCGGCCGCGACGGCGATGAAGCTGCGGGTCGGTTCGACCTTCACCCTGACCGGCTCGTACGGCGAGATCCCCGTGCAGGTGGTCGGCATCTTCGAGCAGACCGACCCGGGGGCACCGATCTGGGCCGACATGCCGCTGACCCAGACGGCCTGCCCGAACCCGGACGACGGCGTCACCGTGCGGGCCGGCCTGCTCACCGACGACGCCGGCCTGCGGTTCGCCGCCGAGCGCACCGGCGACGTGGTCCACGAGTGGCGCTACCGGCTCGCCGAGGAGCGCCTGTCGGCCCCGGACGTGCCCGCGCTGGCCGCAGCCGTGGCCGCCGCCCGGCGCGAACCACCGCCGCGAACCGTGCTGACCAGCGGCCTCGAGACCTCCCTGAGCCGCTTCACGAACGAGCAGAGCGCCGTCGCCGCGCTGCTGGCCGTCGTGCAGGCCGGTGTCCTGGCGACCCTGCTCGGCCTGATCGCGCTCGCCGCCGGCCTGGTCGTGGAGCGGCGCCGGGCCGAGTTCGCCCTGATCCGGGCACGCGGGGGCGCCGCCGCGACCATCGGCGGCCGGCTGCTGGGCGAGACCCTGCTGGTCGTGCCCGCCGCGGTGCTCGCAGGTGCGCTCGCCGGTGCCCTGCTGCCCGGGCGGGCGCCCGCGCACGGCTGGCTGCCGCTGCTCGCGGTGGCGGCCGTGGCCACGTTGACCGCGCCGGTGCTGGCCACGGTGACACAGCGGCATCCCACCTTCGCCGGCCGGCGCCAGGACCTCACCCGGTCGCGTCCGTCGGCGCGGCGACTCGTGGCCGAGGCCTTCGTCGTGCTGCTCGCCGCGCTCGGCGTGCTGCTGGTACGCCGGCGCGGGCTGGCCGCGTCCGACGGCGTGGACCCGTACCTGGTCGTGGTGCCGGTCCTGCTCGCGGTGGGGGTGGCCCTGATCGTTCTGCGGCTCCTGCCGTGGCCGCTGCGGCTGGCCGGCCGCCTGACCGCGCGGGCCCGCGGTGCCGTGCCGTTCCTCGGGCTGGCCGGGGCCGGTCGCGGCTCGCCGGTGCACACCGCGCCGCTGGCGGTGCTCGTCGTGGCGGTGGCCACCGGCGTGTTCACCGGCACGGTGGCCGGCTCGATCGCCGACGCCCGCGACCGTGCGACGGATCAGGAGGTGGCCGGGGACGCGCTGATCGTCGGCGCCGGGTTCGGGGCGGACACCGCGCGGACTCTGGCCGCCGTTCCCGGGGTGACCGCGGTGGCGCCGCTGTGGGTCGCCAACGGCGTGGCGCTGCGCAGCAGTGGCGGCGGCCGGGCGCAGGGTCAGGTGAGCGTGCTGGTCGTCGACGGCCCGGCCGTTGACCGGGTGCTGCGCGACAGCGGCAACAGCCTGCGCCTGCCACCGGCACTGACCCGGGCCGGCCGCAGTGGTGACCCCGTGCCCGCACTCGTGTCACCCGACCTCGCCGCGCCGGTCGGCACCGAGGGCGCGGTGGACGTCCAGGGCACGCCCTACCCGTTCCGGGTCGCTGCGGTCGCCGCCGAGGTGGCGGGACTGGGCGTGGGAGCGCAGCGGTTCGTCGTGCTGCCCGCTCAGGCGTTGCCGGTCGCGGCGCAGCCCTTGCAGTTCAACCGGTTCGTCGTCGCGGGCCCCGATGCGGACCCGGACGCGCTGCGCCGCGCCGGGGACGCCGGGCAGCTCGCGTACCGGACGAGCGGGCTCGGTCAGGCGCCGGCCGACTACGCGCTGCCACCGACGACCGTCACGACGTGGCAGGGCCGGCGAGCGTCCCTTGAGGACAGCGGCGTCAACCGGGTGCTCAGCTTCACCTTCACCGCCGGTGCCGCCAGCGCGGTCCTGCTGGCCCTGCTGGCCGTCGCCTTCGCCGTGCTCGCCGGTGCACCGGTCCGCGGCGCCACGCTGTCGCGGCTGCGGACCCTGGGACTGTCCGCCGGCCAGGGACGCAGGCTGCTGCTGTACGAGCTCGTACCGCTGCTGACCGTCGCCCTGGTCGCCGGCGGCCTGGTCGGCGTCGCACTGCCAAGGCTGCTCGGTCCCGCCCTGGGCCTGTCCGGATTCACCGCGGGGGTGCCGGCCCGCGACCGCATCGACCCGGCGCTCGTCGCCGCCGTGCTCGCCGTGGTGATGCTCGCCGTCGCCGCGGCGCTGCTGGTGGAGAGTGCCGCGAACCGCCGGATGCGCCTGGGCGAGGCGCTGCGGCTCGGAGGGGAGTACGGATGACCGAGGATCTCGCCGCCCTGGAACGCCGCGCGGCACAACGGGCGGCCGACCGCGCGGGTGGTGCCGACCGGCTGGCCGGGCACATCGTGTGCGACGGCCTGGTGCGCATCTACAAGACCGACGGCGTCGAGGTCGTTGCCCTGCAGGGCCTGGACCTCGTCGTCGATCGCGGGGAACTGCTGGCCATCGTCGGCGCGTCCGGCTCCGGCAAGTCCACCGTGCTCAACATCCTGTCCGGGCTGGACGTGCCGACCGCCGGCGTCGCCCGGGTCGCCGGCTACGACCTGCTGAGCATGTCGGCGAAGAGCCGGCTCGCGTACCGGCGGCGGAAGGTCGGCTTCGTGTGGCAGCAGACGGCGCGGAATCTGCTGCCGTACCTGGATGCCCGGGAGAACGTCGAGCTGCCGGTGCGGCTGGCCCGCGGCAGCCGCAAGGCGGCCCGGGCCCGCGCCGACGAGCTGCTCGAGCTGGTCGGCCTGGCCGACCAGGCGGACCGCCGGCCCGCCCGCCTCAGCGGCGGCGAGCAGCAGCGCTGCGCGGTCGCGGTCGCACTGGCCAATGATCCGGAGGTGCTGTTCGCCGACGAGCCGACCGGCGAACTGGACGAGGCCACCGCGGTGGAGGTCTTCGGCGCGCTGCGCACGGTGAACGCCGAGCTGGGCGTCACCGTGGTGGTGGTGACCCACGACCGCAACGTCGCCGGCGAGGTGCGCCGGGCGGTCGCGATCCGCGACGGGCGGACGGCCGCGGAGGTACGCCGCTCGGCGCGCCGCGGCACCGACGGCGTGGAAGAGCTGGTCAGCGAGGAGTACGCCGTCCTCGACCGCAACGGCCGCCTGCAGCTGCCGGCCGCGTTCGTCGAGGCGCTGACCCTGCGCGACCGGGTGCGACTGACCCTGGAACCCGACCACGTGGCCGTCCGGCCCGGCGAGGAGCCCTGATGTCCGACACGGTGGTCCGGGTCAGCGACCTGGGACGGGACTTCCCGGCCGGCGACGGCGTGGTGCACGCCGTCCGCGGGGTGTCGTTCATGGTGGCCCGCGGTGAGCTCGTCGCCGTCCGCGGCCGGTCCGGGGCCGGCAAGTCGACCCTGCTGAACCTGATCGGCGGACTGGACCGCCCCACCGCCGGCCGGATCGAGGTGGCCGGGCGCGACGTCGGCGGGGCCACCGAGCGGGAGCTGCTGGAGCTGCGCCGTACCACGATCGGTTTCATCTTCCAGTCCTTCGGGCTCATCCCGATCCTGTCCGCCGCCGAGAACGTCGGCGTGCCGCTGCGCCTGGCCCGGCGCCGGCCCGCCGAACGCGACCAGCGGGTCGCCGTGCTGCTGGAGCTGGTCGGCCTGGGCGCGCACGCGGCGCAACGACCGTACGAGCTGTCCGGCGGCCAGCAGCAGCGGGTGGCCGTGGCCCGGGCCCTGGCGAACGAGCCGCTGCTGCTGGTCGCCGACGAACCCACCGGCCAGCTGGACTCGGACACCGGCCGCTCGATCATGGACCTGCTCCGCGCGGTGGTCGACGCGCACGGGATGACCGTGCTGGTCGCCACTCACGACACGAGCCTGATGGACCGCGCCGACCGCGTGCTCACCCTGCGCGACGGCGCCCTCGTCGACTGACCGGTGAACGGACCCGGGTGTTCCACGGGTGCGAAAGCTCCGGCCGGCGGAGCAGGGTGAGTCCCATGGCTACCAAAATCACGCTCATCCTGGACAACCCGGCGGACCCGGGCATCTTCGAAGCGGAGTATCCGGCCCTGCTGGAACGGGCAGCCGCCCTGCCCGGGCTGCGGCGGCTGGAGTCCGCGAAGGTGTTCCCCAAGGAGGACGGGACGGCGACCCCGGCCCACCGCACCCTCGACCTCTATTTCGACGACTACGCGGCCGCGTCGCGCGCGGTCACCACCCCGGAAGCGGGAGAACTCTTCGGCCAGCTCGGTGCCATGAACGCCGCTTTCACCGGGCTCTTCCTGGACGTGGAGGAGAAGTAGGCAGGACGATCCGGCGGGTCAGGCCGAGGCGGTGGATCTGCCGGGGCGTGGCAGGGCTTCGCGGAGCTGGCGGCGTGAGGTGATGTCGAGTTTCGTGAAGACCTTGCGCATGTGCCATTCCACGGTGCGGGCACTGATGAAGAGTTCGGCGCCGATCTCCGGGTTGGTGCGACCGTCGGCCGCCTGCCGGGCGATCTGCCGCTCCTGAGCCGTGAGCTCCAGGTGGGTTTCCATGACGCGCTTGCGGGCCGTCTCGCCGGTGGCCGCCAGCTCCCGGCGGGCCCGTTCGGCAAAGCCTTCCACGCCCATCGCGGAGAGCATCTCGAAGGCCGTCCGCAGGTGTTCGCGCGCGTCGATCCTGCGTTTGCGCCGGCGGAGCCACTCGCCGTAGAGCAGGTGGGCCCGGGCCAGCGCGAGCCGGATGCGGGTCTGCCCGAGCCGGCCGATCGCCTCCCGGTACAACGGCTCGGCCGCGTCGCCGTCGGTGAGCAGGGCGGTCATCGCGGCCTGGAGGCCCAGTCCCCAGTCCGTGCCGGCCGCCTGGGTGATCCGGGACAGCCGGCTCAGCGCCTCGGCGCCCCGTTCCGGCTGCCGGCTGTGGTGTGCCGCCTCCACGAGTTCGGCCAGCGCCCAGGTGTTGCCGCCGAGGTCCTCGGGCAGCACGGTGGCGCGCTCCGCCGCACTCAGAGCCTGCTCGTAGCGGCCCAGGCCGTTGTACAGCAGGGCGCCGGCGTAGTTCGAGATCACGACGGCCAGTCCCTGGCCGTGCGCCCGCGAGTCGGAGATCGCCGTCTCGATCAGGTCGAGGGCGTCACCTTCCCGGCCGCGGGTGGCGGCGAAGTTCAGGGACGCGTACGGCCCGAGCTGACCCCCGAGCAGTTCGGTGACCCGGCCGACCTCGTCGTTGAGCTGGGCGGCCTCGTGCAGTTCCCCGGCGCAGACGTGCACGGCGCTGCGCGTGCTCAGGGCGATCGGCAGCAACGGCAGGACACCGAGGTCGCGCACGAGGCGGACGTGCCGGTCGGCCAGGTTCAGCCAGGCGGTGTCGTCCCACAGCTCCATCGCCGTCATGCCCGCGAACCAGAGCCACTGCAGGCCCACCCCGGGCGGCAGTTCGGGACCGTTGAACGCTGCCACCGCTTGTTTCAGCGTCGCCTTGGCCGCGGCCATGCCGTCGGTGTAGCGCACCGCCAGCCCGTCCACGAGCAGGTCGATCGCCCGTACCGGCTCGGGTGCCGGCGGGGCGGCCCGCGCCGCCCGCGCCACCTCGCTCACCATGGCGCCGTCGCCGTCAGCGGCGAACCTGACCGCGGCGAGGGCCTCCAGGTAGGTGTCCCGGGCCAGGTGGACGTCCAGCGGTTCCAGCCGGCGGGCCGCGCTGAGCAGCATCGGCGGGGCGTCGGCCCCGAACGTGGTCGCGAAGATGATCTGCGCCCGCAGCAGGTCTCCCTGCGCCTGCTCGAACGCGGTCAGCGGCCCCGAAGCGGCCTGGGCGAGCAGCGCCAGCGACGACTCGAAGGCCCCGGCCTGGCGATGTGCCTGCGCCGCGGCCAGCGCCCGCCGGGCCCGGAGACGTGCGTCGACGCTCAGCCGGGAGGCGTGTTCGAGGAACGTGGCGGCCGCGGCCACCCCGCCGCGGGTCTGCGCCCGTGCGGCCGAGGACTCCAGCTCGTCGGCCACACCGTCGTCCGTACCGGTGGCCGCGTTCGCCCGGTGCCAGGCCCGGCGGTCCGGGTCCACCGCCGGGTCGGTGGCCTCGGCCAGCGCCTCGTGCACACTTCGCCGCTCGGCATCGGAAGCCGACCGGTAGACCGCGGAACGCACCAGCGGGTGCCGGAACCGTACCCGCCCGCCCAGCTCGAGCAGCCCGGCCGCCGTCGCCGGTTTCGCCGCGTCGGGCCGGATGCTCAGGCGGTGCGCGGCCCGCCAGAGCAGGGTCAGGTCGCCGACCGGCTCCGCGGCGGCCAGCAGCAGCAGTTGCTGCGTCTCGACGGGCAGCGGGTGCACCCGGCGCAGGAACCCCTGCTCGATCCGGTTGGCCAGCGGCATGCTGGCCGCGTCGGGACCGAACGCCAGCTGGGTGGCGGTCAGGCCGTGCGGCAACTCCAGCAGTGCGAGCGGATTGCCGTGGGTCTCGGCGACGATCCGGTCCCGCACCTGCGGGTCCAGCGGCCCGGTGACGACGGTCTGCAGCAGCTCGCGGGCGTCGGCCTCCATGAGCCCCTCGACGGCCAGCCGGGCCAGCCCGGACAGGTCCTGCTGGTTGCCGAACTCGCGCAGCGCGAACACCACGGCGATGGACTCGGCCAGCAGCCGGCGGGCCACGAAGGTCAGCGTCTGGGTGGTGGCGCGGTCCAGCCACTGGGCGTCGTCGATCACACAGATCAGCGGCTGTTCCTCCGCGACCTCCGACAGCAGTGTCAGCACCGCCAGCCCGACCAGGAACCGGTCGGGGACCGTGCCGCCCCGCATCCCGAACGCGGTCTGCAGAGCATCACGCTGCGGTTCCGGCAGGCGGTCGAGCAGGCCGAGGAACGGGACGCACAACTGGTGCAGCCCGGCGAACGGCAGCTCCATCTCCGATTCGACTCCGGCGGACCGGGCGACGCGGCAGCCGGCGGACCGGGTGAACAGGTACTCCAGCAGGGCCGTCTTGCCGATGCCGGCCTCGCCGTGCAGGACCAGGACCTGGCTGTGCCCGGCGCGCGCGCTCACGATGAGCTGGTCGAGGGCCCCGCATTCGACGCTACGTCCGCGCAGCGGCAGGGAAGGACTTCGATCGGGCATGAAAGCACCGCCGCATGGTTGCTGCCGCCGACCTGGAGGCAGCAGTCGCGCTGCTCACTGTCCGCTCGGTACCGCTCCCGGGTCAAGGTCTGCCGCGATGAACACCGGGCGGGCGCCGGGCTCAGGCCGGCACCGGCAGCGCGCTCACTCCGGCCTGGACGTTGGCCAGCGCCGCCCGCAGTTCCGGCAGGCCGTCCATGGTGCTCGCGGTCAGCAGCAACCGGACCGGTAACCCGGGCTCGTGCACCAGCGCGTTGCTCAGCAGCCAGCACAGCTCGGCCACCGACCAGTCGTCGGCACCGTCCACGATGATCACCACGCCGGGCGCGCCGGGCGGCACGAGCTGCGCCGGGTGTTCGGCGGTGCCGTGCTCGATCCGCGCGCTCAACACCACCCAGCCGCTGCGGGCGAGGTCGGCGGCGGCGGCTTCGGCCGCGTCACCCGTACGGGGAAAGTCCGGCCCGTGCAGCCACAGCGCGGCGAGTCGCGTGCCGGGCCAGTCGGGTCGCACGGGGGTCTGCGCGGGCTGCGGCTCGATCCGGGTGAGCCGGTACGAGGCCTTGCCGCGACCGTGGATGTGCAGGTCAGCGTGCATGACCGCGTACGCGGTGCCGCCGCGGGCGACGACCCGTTGCTCGTCCATGGGTCCATCATGCCTCCGGTAGGCTGGGAGACCGGCCGGCGGCGGAGTGGGGATCAGTGAGCACGGACGACGGTGCGCGGATCGTGGTGCTGACCGCTCTGTCGCTCGAATACGCAGCGCTCCGCGAGCACCTCGGCGGGCTGAGCCGGCGACCGGCCCGGTCCGGCACGCAGTACGAGGTCGGCACGCTGGGCGGGGCCCGGGTGGCGATCGCCGAGGTCGGGGCCGGCAATGTGGACGCGGCCCTGGTGGCGGGTGAGGCGATCGACCTGTTCCGGCCGGAGGCGCTGTTCTTCGTCGGGGTCGCCGGTGCGCTGAACGACAAGATCGCGCTCGGCTCGGTGGTCGTCGCGACCCGCGTCTTCGCTGTCCACGGCGCCAAGGAGCAG
Source organism: Actinoplanes sp. CA-051413 (assembly GCF_050955795.1). Lineage (NCBI taxonomy): Bacteria > Bacillati > Actinomycetota > Actinomycetes > Micromonosporales > Micromonosporaceae > Actinoplanes > Actinoplanes sp. CA-051413. The sequence continues at coordinate 6,938,495 of NZ_CP192100.1, read as the reverse complement.
GACGATCAGTCCTACGCGCGGCCCCGCTCGTTCGACGCCGACCACGAGCTGCTGCAGCGGGCCCGGGTTGTCGCCCGCGAGTTCCAGCTGCGCCCGGGTGCACCGGAGGTTCACTTCGCGCCGATCGCGGCCGGCGAGGTGGTGCTCAACTCGCGGACGACACCGTTGGCCCAGCAGCTCAAGGACCACTACAACGACGCCGTGGCGATCGAGATGGAGAGCGCCGGGACGGCCCGTGCGGCCCACGTCGGTCGCGTCCGGATGCTGACCGTGCGGGGCATCAGCGACCAGGCCGATGGGGGGAAGACCGAGGCAGACGCCGGTGGCTCGCAGCCGCGCGCGGCGCGCAACGCCGCTGCGTTCGCGGCCGTGGTGATCACCGACTTCCTCTCCCGGCCCGCCGAGGAACGCCCCGGGTCGGTGCAGAACGTCACCGCGAACGGCGGCACGGCGTTCGGGGTCATGCACGGCAACATGTACGTCCACACCGCCGAGCCGCCCAGCTCGGTGGAGTGGCGGCAGGTCAGCCGCCCACCCCAGGTGACCTGGCGCTCCGACTTCGTCAACCGGCCCTCGTCCTTCGAGCGGGCCGCCCTGGAGCTGCATCTGGTGCCCGCGACCGAGTCGTCGTTGATCGAGGTGCGCCGGCTGCGCGAGCTGGCCCCACGACTGGCCGGGGAGCTCCCGGCCGGGACACAGCTGGTGACCGGTCACGACGACCGGGCGGCCTGGGCCTGGACGACCGACTACCGCAGTGGCCCCGCCGGGCGGGTGGTCAGCCGTTCCGGGCAGCGGTCGGCCTGGGAACCGCTGCCCGGCGATTCGCTCGGCGCGGTGCTCGACGAGGAATGGATCATCGCCTGTCTGCAGCGGATGATCGCCTCCCTCACCGAGCTCGACCTCCCGTCCCCGGTGCGCTGGGCGCTCGCGCTGGCCGTCGAACCCACGATCATGCTCAGCGTCGGCCGGGCGGACTCGCTGCCCCGCAAGTCGGCGTCGATGGGACACGGTCGAGGTCCACTGCAGGTGCCGGCTGAGGAATCCGTCCCGGCGAGCCACCTCGCCGCCCTGCCGGGCGACGTCGCCGCCGAGCTGGCCGCGCGCCTGCTGGCCGCTCACGGCCGTCGCTGACCATGGGGTACGCGTACGGGACGGTGGGCGCCGACCTGCACGTCGACGCTGACGGATCCCCGCTCTACCTCCTCACCCGCTGGGAACGGGCCGCGCGCCCGTCCGCCGAGTGGCTGTCCGAGCTGCCCAGCCGCCTGCTGAACGCCCGGCACCGGGTGGTCACCTTCACCGGTCGCCGGACCGAGCTGGCCGAGTACCGGCAGTGGCTCGCCGGCCCGGCCCCGATCGCGGTCCGCTGGCTGTGCGGGCCCGGCGGCCAGGGCAAGACCCGCCTCGCCGACGAGGTGGCCGGCCGGGCGCAGGACGACGGCTGGCTGGTCGTCTCGGCGAGCACCGGCGCCGGCCCGGTTCAGCCGCCGCCCGGCAGTCAGGACCTGCGGGCCGGCCGGGCGACCGGGATTCTGCTGATTGCCGACTACGCCGACCGCTGGCCGCTGTCCTCCCTGGCGCTGCTGCTGGACAACAGGCTGCTGACCGAGGCGACTGTGCCGGTACGAGTGCTGTTCCTCGCCCGCACCGACGCGGCTTGGCGGGGGCTCGCGACGGCTCTGGACCCTGGGCGGCTGGATCTCTCGGACGAGCGGCTGGCCTCGCTCGACGCCACCGGTGCTGCGCGCCGGCAGATGTTCGAGGCGGCCCGTGACGGTTTCCTCGCCTACTACGGCGCTGCTGTGCCCGTACCGGTGGATCTGCTCGCCGGCCCGGAGTTCGGACTGACCCTGGCCGTGCACATGGCCGCTCTGGTGGCGGTCGACGCGCGGCAGCGCGACCGGCCGTTGCCCACCGACCTCGGCGGGCTCACCCTCTACCTGCTGGACCGCGAACAGCTGCACTGGGCCGACCGGCACGCGGCCGGCGGCCGGTTGCGTCCCGACGCGATGAAGCGGGTGGTCTTCATCGCGACCTTGTGCGGCACCCAGCCGGTCGACGCCGCGGTCACGTTGCTGCGCGACCTGCTGCCGGACGGCGTTGATCCCGCCGTCGCGGCCGACGACCACGCGGCCTGCTACCCGAGTGAGGCCACCGCCGCCCGGTGCGAGCCGCTGTACCCCGACCGGCTGGCCGAGGACTTCGTCGCGCTGACCCTGGACGGGCACGGGGTCGCCTATCCGGCCGGCGAGTGGGCCGGGCCGCTGCTGACCCGGCTGCTCGGACGCGAAGACGACGGCTCGCCCCGGCCGTGGCTGCGGCGGGCGGTGTCCACGCTGGCCGCCGCCACTTTGCGCTGGCCGCACGTGGGCGCCGGCCACCTCTACCCGGTGCTGCGCGCGGACCCGCGGCTCGCGGTCGAGGCCGGCGGTGACAGCCTCGGCACCCTGACGGCCGCCGACGGCATCGACCTGGACCTGCTCGCCGAGATCGAGGAGCACCTGCCCAAGGGCCGCTACCTGGACCTGGACGTCGCCGCCCTGGCCGTCCAGCAGCGGCTCGCCGACCAACGGCTGGCCGCCGCGAGCGGCCCGCGCGAACGCGGTGACGTGCATGCGGACCTCGGCTACCGGCTCAACGTCACCGGCCATCGCGACCCCGCCCGCGCCGAGATGGCCGCGGCCGTGGAGTGCTACCGCGTCGCCGCCGCGCCCGGCGAGCCGGACGCGGACCTCGCCCACGCGCTGATGAACCTGGCCCACACCGAGCTCGACGTCGGCCGCCGGTCGCAGGCCCTGGCCAGTGCCGAGGAGGCGAGGTGGCGGGACACGAGCCCGACCTGGCGTACGCGTGGTCCACGCTCGGCACCGTCCTCGCCGCCCTCGGCCGCCACGAGGAAGCGGTCGACGCCTGCACCGAGTCGGTGCGCCTCTACGAGGACCTGGCCGAGGCCGACCTGAACCAGTACGAGACCGAGCTGGCCGGCGCGCTCGGCAACCGCGGATCCTGGCGGCACAGCTTGGGACAGTACGACCAAGCGCTGGCCGACGCCCGCCGGGCCACCGCGATCTACCGCCGCCGGGCCGCGCAGGATCCGAACGCGTACCTGCACGAGGTGGCTGCCGCCCTGGTCAACGAGGGAATGCAGCTCGACGGGCTGCGCCGCTACGCCGAGGCGGCCGAGGTGATGACCGAGTCGGTGGCGGCCTTCCGCAAGCTGGCCGACCTGCGACCCGACTCGTTCGAGCACTTCCTGGCGACCGCGTTGAGCAACCTCAGCGAGCCGCTGTTCCACGTCGGACGCACGGCCGAGGCGCTGGCCGCGTCCGCCGAGGCGGTGGAGATCCGGCGGCGGCTGGCCGCGGCGAGACCTGGCGTCTTCACTGCCGATCTGGCCATCGGCCTGAACAATCACGCGGTCGACCAACTGGCCGCCGGGCAGGCCGAGGAGGCGCTCGGCACGGTGACCGAGGCGGTCGCCATCCGCCGCCGGCTCGCGGCCGACGACCCGGCCACCTATGACCCGTACCTGGCGTCGTCGCTGAACAACCAGGGCAAGGTCCAGCTGACGCTGGGCCGCGACGCCGAAGCGGCCGAGTCCTACCGCGAGGCGACCGCGGTCTACCGCCGCCTGGAGGCGAAACGGCCGGCCGCGCATCGGGTCCACCTGGTCGCGACGCTCACCGGTCATGCCCGGGCGCTGCTAACTCTGGACCGCACCGACGACGCTGTGGCGGCGGCCGGGGAGGCGGCCGCACTCAGCCGCGAGCTGGACGCGGTTGATCTCGCCACCGGACTGACCGTGCTGGCCGTGGCGCGGCAGGCGGCCGGAGCGGTGGAGGAGGCGCGGGCGGCAGTCGAGGAGGCGGTGGGCGTCTATGCGGCGCTGCCGGCCGAGGTGCTGGCCCGGCCGGAGGTCGCGGAGCTGCGCGCGGAGGCCGAGGGCCTGCGCCGGTAGGAATGCGGTAGAGAAACGGTAGAAATGCTTGGCAGCATTCCCCGGTTACCCGCCGCTTTCCGCGCTGAATCAGCGCTGGTGATCTTATCCAATCGTGCGGTAGCGTTCGCTCCATCGTCGGCCGCCGATCATCGGATCGCGGGTGCAGGAAACCGTCTCGGCCCTTTCCGGGCTTGGAAAGAAGGCGATGGCGCGTGCGGATGTGGCAATTCGCTCCCGGGATGATTCCCTAGTGTCGCTCGACCGGCTGCGCGTCGACATGGCGATCCCCCGTGAGCTGGGGATTCACAGCGCCATTCCGATGGTGGGCAGCGACGACGACCTCCCCACCTACGTCGAACGCGAATTCGATTTCCAATTGCGGACCGCGCTGGCCACCAATCTGCCCGACCGGGGCAGCTTCGTCGTCATGGTCGGCGGTTCCTCGACCGGCAAGACCCGTTCTTTGTACGAGGCGATCTATCAGCTCGTGCCGGAATGGGGATTGGTGCAGCCGGCCGACGCGTCCGCGCTGCTCGACGTCAAGAACGCACCACCGCGCGAGACCGTGTTCTGGCTCGACGAATTGCAGCAGTATCTCGGCGGTCACCCGCCACTGACCGCGGAATGCGTGCGTGCGCTGGTGCGCCACGGCAACCTGGTCGTCGGGACACTCTGGCCGGACCAGTACGCCAAGTGGACCGCCGGCCGCGACGACGTGCACCTGCTGGTCAAGAGCGCCTTCCCGATCTCGGTGCCCGATGCCTTGAACGCCGAGGAGCTGTCGAAGGCCGAGGTCATCGCCGAGCAGGATGAGCGGATCCGGGACGCACTGGACGCGCGTGAGGTCGGCCTCACCCAGGTGCTCGCCGGTGGGCCACGGCTGGTCATGTGCTGGGAGCAGCCCGCCAACGCCTACGCCAAGGCCATGATCAGCGCCGCGGCCGACGCGCATCGGCTCGGCGTGCAGTCGGCCCTGAGCGAAGATGTGCTGACCGGGGCCATGTTCGGCTACCTGAAGGCGCATCAGCGGGTTCGATCGGTGGACTACTGGTTGTCCGCTGCTCTACCGCATGCCACCGAACCGCTCTACGGCGATGTGTCGCCCCTCTTTCCGGTCGACGACGGACGCGCGGGCACACTCGCGGGTTACACGATCGCGGACTACTTGGCTCAGCACGTGCGGCGGAAGCGACGCACCGAGCCTGTCCCGCATCATGCCTGGCAAGCACTGGTGACGAAGCTGCACCGGCCCGAGGATCTTCGGCGCCTGGTCGCGAGCGCCGTCGCGCGGCTGGGCTACTGCTACGCCGAACGGGCGCTGACCCGGCTCGTCGACGAGTTCGACGACGGCCGCGCCGCGGTCGAGCTGGCCGACCTGTTCGTGCGGCAGGACAGGCTCGATCGGGCAGTCGAGGTCCTTCGCCACCGGTTGGAGACAGACCCTCAGGACATGCTGGCCGGCAAGAAGCTGACGCACGTGCAGGAGCTGTGGCGGCGTGTCCAGCAGGTCCGTCCGCCGATCGATCCTCGTGCCCGCGACATACCCGGCGTGGTCGCCGAGATCCTTGCCGATGGCGGCGTATGCGACGAGCTGCGCAGGGAAGCGGACGCCGGCAACGCGATCGCGGCCGAGAGACTTATCGAGCGCCTGGTGGAACGCGGCTGCCTGCACGAGATCCGCGACCGTGCCGAGCGCGGCGAGGTCCGGGCGGCGGAGGCGCTGGCCGACCTCTACCTGGCATGGGGCGAGGTGGAGCTGCTGCGCGACCGCGCCGACGCCGGGGACCGCGCGGCCGGCCTGCGCCTGGCGAAGATCCATCGCCTCTCGGCCCGGCGCGCGGCCGCGACGTACGAGATCGCCGAGCTGCGGGCGGCGGTCGACGAGGGCCGGCCCGAGGCGGCGCTGCAACTCTGCACCCTGCTGTTCGAGCTGCGCGACGAGAAGAACCTCAAGGCCGAGCTGAACGCCGGCACGACGGGGGCGGCGGAGCGGCTGATCGCCCTTTACACGGCGCAGGAGCATCGGTCGCTGATCCGGCTGCGGGCCTTCGGCCTGGACGCGGACGGACAGCTGGTCACCCCGGAACAGACCCCTTGACCGTACGTGGAAAGGACCATCGATGGCCGCCGAGCTGACCGCCGCGGAATACGCCTACCTGATCATCCTGGAGGCGGAGGGCCGGGAGATCTCCAACAACGAGATGTTCGAGATCTACGAGGTCCGGCTGAAGAGTCCGGACTACGAGAAGCTCAACGCGGACGGTTACGTGGTCTCCACGACCAAGCCCCGTCCCTACCGGCACGTCATCACCGACAAAGGCAGCAAGGTTCTCGGCGAGGCGCTGACCATCGACCAGGGCCGAGCCGGGGAAGGCGCGAAGCGCTCGGCCGGGGAGCGGCAGCTGTTCTGGGCTGCCATGGTGGCGCAGCAGAAGCTGTTGCTGGCGAAGAGAAACGGCACCTCGGCCGTGATCGAGAAGCCCGAGCCGACGGACCTGGACAGCCGGATCCGGGCCGCCTACACGAAGCTGGCCGGTGCGCCAGGAGATTACGTCAACCTGACCGAGCTGCGGCCGCTGATCGGCGACGCCTCGAAGGCCGAGGTCGACAAGGCGCTGGTGCGGCTGCTCGACTCTCCCGACGTGCGGCTCGAGCCGGAGCCGTTCGGGCACCGGATCGGTGCCGAGGAGCGGAAGGCTGCCGTGCACGTCGGCGGTGAGGACCGGCACAAGCTGGCGATCGGCCTGCGATGACCGAGGAGGAGCGCACCGTACTCGCCGCGCTCCGGCTCAGCTGGGTGCTGGCGCCGGACGACGTGTGGCGACGCTCGCCGTTCCATGTGGACGGACTGCACGAGTCCATGGTCCGCGATGTGCGTGACGGCATCGCGGAGGCTGAGGGCAGCGCCGACGCGAGCCCGATCGGCCTGGTGCTCGAGGGACGGCACGGCACGGGGAAGACCCATCTGCTCGGGTGGATCCGGGAGCAGGTGCAGCAACAGGGCGGGTACTTCTTCCTCATCGGCCTCCTCGACGGCCGGGACTTCTGGGACGGCCTGCTGGTCTTTCTGCTCGACGGTATGGCCCGGGAGGTGCCGAACGGCGAGACCCAGCTCCGGCTGCTGCTGCGCCGCCTGGCCTCACGTATCGGTGCGCCACGGGCTGACCGCCGTGCGGTGATCGGGGAGACCGAGCTGAACCGGGCCGCGCTTGACGCCTTCGTCGGTGGCTTGCGGGAATACGATCGCCACGTCGCCCACCAGTGCCGAGACACGTTGCGAGCGCTGGCTTTGCGGGCCTCGGACAACGAGGAGCACCAGGACATCGCCGACAACTTCTTCGCAGGAAGCGGGGAAGGGACGGAGGGGGAACGTCAGGCCTGGGGTATCCGCAACAAATCCCGGACAGCTCAGGAGATCGTTCATGAGATCTCCTGGCTGCTGGCCACGACGGGACCGTCGGTGATCGCGTTCGACCAGATCGACACCGCCGTCGCGCAGTCGGCTCTGCAGGAGGACCTGGCCAAGTCATCCTCAGGTGAGGCAGATCTGCGACAGGCAGTGGTGGCGGCGGGCCTGGCCAACGGCTTGAGCGATCTCCGGGACACCACGCGTCGAACCCTGACGGTGGTGGCCAGTCTTTCGTCGACCTGGAATCAGATTTCGGCGCGCGCACCCCAGTCGTTCCCCGACAGGTTCCGTCGCTGCATGGCGTTGCAGGGAATCCGCACGCCGCAGATCGCCCGCGAGCTCATCGAGAAGCGGTTCGCGGCGCGCTTCAGCGTCATTTCGTTCACCCCGCCCTATCCGACGTGGCCCATCAAGGAGCGGGTCTTCGACGAAGCCACGGAGTACACCCCACGGCGCCTGCTGGTTGCCATTGATCGCCACATCCGGGCCTGCCTGATCGACGATGAGGTGCGGGAGCTGAGCCACCTCCGCGACGCCCCCACCGAGGATCAGGTCACCAAGGCGCCGGTCCGGGCGGCCCCCGGCATCTCCGACGACGAGCTCGGCCGGATCGAGGCGCGCTTCGAGAAGCTGAAGCGCACCGCCGACATCACCTCGCCCCTCGAACACGACACCGAGGACCGGACGTTCCCGGCGTTGCTCGCGGCCGGTCTGCAGGCCTGGATCGTCGAGCGCGGCGATGGTGGCGAGAAGTTCAGCATCGATCCGCCGCCCAGTTCGAAGCCGGATCTTCATGCTCGCCTTCGCCGGAACCTCGACGAGCGGTCCGAGGAGGAGCGGGAGCGTTCCGCCGACCAGTCCCGCACCGAGGACCAGATGCACTGGTCGTTCCGGGCGATCAGCGACACCCATCACGGTGTGGCCGCGCTGCATCGCATCCGCCGGGCCCGCACCGCCGCCGGCCTCAATCCGGACGTCGCCAAGCGCAAGCTCTTCCTCCTGCGTAACGGCCCCTGGAGTCAGTCCGCCAAGACCCAGGAGGTCGTCCGCCAGCTCGAACGCGACGGCGGCGTCACGCTCAGCGTCGACGACTCCGACCTGCGGGTCCTCGCCGCCCTGCACGGCTTGCGGGACGAGAACCCGGCGCAACTGCATGCCTGGCTCGTGCGCTACCGGCCCACCGAGCAGATCACCCTCTTCAAGGAAGCCCTGGCCGACGCCGACGCCTGGACCGGTGAAGCCAAACCGCCGGAGCGCGTGCCTGAGCAAGATGAGGCGGAGGTGAGGACGAGCGCCTTCACCATCGGCTACGGCGTCGACGACGACGCGCCCGCCCCGCTGTCCCTCGAAGCGTTGCGTAAGCATGCGGCCATCTTCGCCGCGTCGGGCTCCGGGAAGACCGTGCTGCTGCGCCGGCTCGTGGAGGAGTGCGCGCTGCTCGGTGTCTCGGCCATCGTGCTGGATCCGAACAACGACCTGGCGCGGCTGGGGGATCCGTGGCCGGAGCCGCCGGCCGGCTGGCGTCCCGGTGATGCCGAGCGGGCCGCCCGCTACCTGGCCGGGACCGAGGTGCTGACCTGGACGCCGCGGCGGGAGTCGGGGCGGCCGTTGAGTTTCCAGCCGCTGCCTGACTTCCCCAGCGTGCTCGACGATCCGGACGAGTTCGGGGCGGCGGTCGAGGCCGCGGTGACCGCCCTGGCTCCGCGGGCCAACCTGGTCGGCCGGACGTCCAGGGTGCATCTGGGTACGGCCGTGCTGCGGCGGGCGGTGGAGCATTTCGGCCGGCAGGGTGGCCATGACATCCGGGCGCTCATCGCGTTGCTGTCCGATCTGCCCGACGGGGTCAGCGGGCTGGACGACGCCACCAAGATCGCCGCCGGGCTCGCGCAGACGCTGACCGCCTCGATGGACAACGATCCGATGTTCGGTGGCGGTGGCACTCCGGCTGACCCTGGCATCCTGCTGACCCCGTCGCCCGGTAAGCGGGCCCGGATCTCGGTCATCAGCCTCATCGGATTGCCCGCGGACGACGCCCGGCAGGGGTTCGTCAATCAGCTCCAGATGGGGCTGTTCGCCTGGATCAAGAAGCACCCGGCCAAGGACCGCCCGCTGCTGGGCCTGCTGGTGATGGACGAGGCGCAGACGTTCGCGCCGTCCGGGGCGATGACCGCGTGCACCCAGAGCACGCTGGCCCTGGCGTCACAGGCCCGCAAGTACGGCCTCGGGTTGATCTTCGCCACCCAGGCGCCGAAGAACCTGCACAACCGCATCCCGGGCAACGCGGCCACGCACTTCTTCGGCCGGCTCAGCGTGCCCATCCAGATCGACGCCGCCCGGGAGATGGCCAAGGTCAAGGGCGGCGACGTGCCGGACATCGGCAACCTCACCGCGGGCGAGTTCTACATCGCGCTGGAGGGCGAGGCGCCGCACAAGACGCGTACGCCGATGTGCCTCAGCCATCACCCGAGCAGCCCGCTGACCGACGAGGAGGTCATGGCCCGCGCGCGGGCCTGAGGCCTTTACTCGTACGGGCGCAGCAGCGCCGCCAGCTCGGCGCGGCCGATCTCCTCCAGGGCGCCGGGCAGGTCGGACAGCCGTCCCCGGTTCTCCAGCCAGCCCCACAGCTCACGGGGCTCGTCGCCGGACCGGAACCGGCGCACCTCGTACGAGGGCACCCCGACGACGTCGGCCAGGTCCTGCCAGTCGTAGGTGAGCCGCCGCACGACCTCGAGTTTCACCCGGCCGGGCAGCTCCGCGGCCGGCGGCACCGGCCGTGCCGGGGCGGCCGCGACCCGCAAGAGCTTGCCCAGCAGGGCGAAGAGCACCTCGGCGGAAGCCTTGGCGGCGAAGGCCTTGAACCGGTCGTCCTTGTCGAAGTTCGCGTGGTCCATCACGCCCTTGGCGACCAGCCAGTGCGGGACCTGCCGCTCGTGCGCGACCGTGGCGATGGTCGCCGCCTCCATCTCCAGGGCCAGGATCTTGCGCTGGGTGACCTCGAGCCGGTCCCAGATCCCCGGGTCGGCCATGACGGCGCTGCCGCTGGCCATCGGCCCCGGGACGACCACGAACGGCAGCCGCTCCGGCCCGTCGACGTCGTCGTACAGGCGGCGCCCGATATGGGTCCGGCCGGCCTCGGTCAGCGCCCAGCCGGCACCCTGCCGGGTGATGAGACCCGCCGACTGCAACTGCTCCAGCCGCGGCCCCCACGTGCCGCGCGGGAAGTAGCGCTCACGGGCCGGATGCTTCCGCGGGTCCTGATCTTTGTGGAGCTGTTCCAGATACCAGAGCGCTGCCTCCTCCTCGGTCGCGGTGCCGTGGCTCGGCAGGCCCGACGGATCGAAGTCCTGGACCGCCCGGGCCCAGCGGGCGTCCTGCGGGAACTGCTGATGATCGGCCTTGAAGACGTCGCCGTAGTCCTTGCCCTCGTCCCACTCGTAGGCCGGCGCGGCGATGATCACGTCGCCCGCGGCCGTGTCACCGGGATTGCCGGCGCACACCCCGCTCATGGCCAGGCAGGTCGGCTGCAGCTTCTCGGTCAGCGCGGTGGCGATGGGGCTGGTGCCCCGTCCACCCATCCGGATCGGGCGGGCGAGCGCCACGGAGAGCCGCACCCCGGTCCCGGGCTCGTACGTGGCGGTGGCGTACGGCTCCGGGCCGCCGGCCCCGTGCTCCTGCCACGGCGACATCCCGGCCACCGCCTTCGCGGCGTCGTACTCCTTTTTCAGCGCGGTGATGACGAGGACATCCACGCGTGCGCTCTGCTGGGTCATCGGACCGTCCGGGTTCGCGGAGGGACAAGGGACGCTGGCGACTCGACCGCCCGGAGCTTAGACCGGGCCGGACCCGATCGGGCGACGGTCACCGGCCGACGGTGGAAATACGGTAGAACCGCGCCTCAGCATGTGTGGGGTGCCCGGCGCCGGCGCGGTGGTGGCGGCCGCCGGTCGGTGCCGGGCACCCGACGGGGGCGGCCGGCGCCACGCCGGCCGGTCCGGTCCAGCTACAGCAGAGCACGTGCGGACGCTGACCGAATGCCGGTGATGGGCCCGGTAGGCCTCCGGTAGATCGAGATATGACGATGTAACCGTTCGCCCCGGGGGTCGGGAAGCGCAGGCTCGGAAAAGCGCAACGGCCGATCTGTCGCCGGGGTTCTTGTTACTCTGACAGCAAGGTGGCCGCCATGACCGGACCTCGAACCTCTCGTCCACCGATCGTGATCCTCACCGCCCTGGAGGTCGAGTACGCCGCCGTCCGGGCCACGCTCGCCGATCTCCGCCAGCCGCCGCCGGTCTCCGGAACCCGCTTCGAGATCGGCTCGCTCGGCGGCGGCGCGGGTGAGGTCGTGCTGGCCCTCACCAGTGCGGGCAACCACGGGTCGGCCGTCATCGCCGAGCGGGCCATCCGCGAGTTCACCCCGGCCGCCGTGCTCTTCGTCGGCGTGGCCGGGCGGCTGCACCCCGGCCTGGCGCTGGGGGACGTCGTGGTGGCCACCCACGTGTACGCGTACCACGGTGCTGCCGCCCGTACCGGTGGTCTCAAGTCCCGGCCCCGGGTCTGGGAGCTCGACCACGGCATCGATCAGGCCGCCCGCCAGATCGCCCGGCGCGTGGATCGGGCCCGCAATCTCCGCGTGGGCGCGGAGGGCCCGCGGGTGCACTTCGGACCGGTGGCGTCGGGGGAGGTACTGCACGACGCGAAGGTCTCCCAGCCGCTGCGGTGGCTCCGGGAGCACTACGACGACGCGCTGGCCATCGAGATGGAGGCCGCCGGGGTCGCCAAGGCCGGGCACCTCAGCGCGGCCCCGGTGGCCGTCGTGCGGACGATCAGCGACTTCGCCGACGGCACGAAGTCCGGCACCGACGGCGAGCACTGGCAGGCGAAGGCGGTGCGCAACGCGGACGGCGGCGTCCACAACGACCAGCGGACCGGCCCGGCCTGGCGTGAGGAAAGAGGCTGGTCGTGAACGGCGACGGCGGTGGCCCGACGGTCACGGCGAACGGCGGCAGTCACGGCGCGGTGGCCGGGACCATCCACGGCGGCGTCCACAACAACTACTACCAGGTCCCGCCGGGCGCCTCGCCGTGGGAGAAGTTCGACATCGCGCTGCGCTACCTCGCCTCGGGACAGGCCACGACCGCGCGCAAGCTGCTGGCCGAGGTCACCGTCGAGATCCGCAGCTCCACCAAGGTGTGGTTCCACTGGCTGCTCGCGTTCTTCAGCGAACGGACGCTGTGGGAGTTGTCGGTCGAGGACCGGGCCGCGCTCAAGGCGGCTCTCGACCAGATCGACGAGCTACCGCGGGAGTATTGGACGCCTGGCATCGAGGCGATCCGGCACCTGGTGGCCGCCAGCCGGTCCCGCAACGCCGACCACGCCGCAATCTCGCTGGTCCGGCGGGAGATCGAGGATCTCGACGCCGCGATGCGCAAGGAGGTGCTGCGGCACCTGGAGCGGGTCCTGCAGGGCTCGCTGAAGGACGAGCTGTGGCACGAGGACCTCCGGCAGGCCGAGGCCGGCCGGCGCGCCGAGCGCCGCCGCGAGCGGGTGTGGAAGTTCTTCGAGCCCGACCCCGCGCAGCCCCGGACCCGGCCGGTGCGCCCGGTCGACGTCTCCGGCGGGGACCTGGCCGCCGCCTCGGTGCTGGCCACCGCCGTCTCGGGTGCCGTCGCGATGATCGGCTGGCTCGCGCTCCAGCGCGACGACACCTCGGCGATCATCGCGCTCACCGTGGCCCTGATCGCCGCCGGCGTCGCGGTCACCAACGGTGCGGAGTGGCGGTTCCGCGTCGACCGGCTGCGCGCGGAGAATCGGCAGCTGCGGGCCCAGCGGCTGCCCAGCGACGCGGCCCGCCCGGGCGGGTTCACCTATCAGGTGGACCGGCTCTACATGCGGTACGCCGACAGGTACGCCCCCAAGGGCCCCGACCGGGCCGCCTGGCTCGTCGACGCGTACGGGCCGATGAGCCGGCTCCGCGACGAACTGGTCGAGGTGTACCGCGAGAAGCGGGTCAAGGCCGAGGCCGTCAAGTGGCTCATCCGGTTCCAGGTACGCGAGCTGCGGCGCGAGTGGGACGCCGGGGGGCTCGTCGAGCAACATCGCCGCTGGACCGTCCCCACGGCGGTGAAGGCCGTCACCGTCACCGCAGGCCTGGCGGCGGTGGCCGGCCTGATGTGGGGGATCCAGTCCGCCGCCCGGCAGAACCTGCTCCAGACGGCCGGAGCCCTGGTCGCGATCATCGCCGCGGGCTGGACAGTGGCGATCGTCGGGCTGCGGATCCTGGCGGAGAACAAGCGGGTGGCGGTCGACGAGTCCGAACGCGAGCAGCGCGAGACGACGTACTGGTTCGAGTTCCAGCGGTGGGAGCGGCGGCTCTCCGACCGGCCCCATGACGTGGAGATGGCGCAGTGGCTGGACTGTGATCGCCGGATCCTGTTGCAGCACGCTCTGGCCGCGTACCAGCTGAAGTGGAGCGACATCAGCGCGTACGCGTCGATGGAGGCCCGCGGTGACGGCAGCAAGCGGGCCCGCGCGAAGAACGGCCCGTGGCGGTACTCGCGCTACAAGCTGCTGGTGTTCCTGCTGACCGCCGACGGGGTCCGGCAGATCTCCGTCGACCTGGACTTCGCGCAGGCCACGTTCCACCACTGGGAGCGCACCAACTACCGCTACGACGCCGTGGCGGCGGTCCGGGTCACGACGCTCGACAACGGCGCCCGCGAGTTCCAGCTGTTCCTGGTCAACGGCGCGGACATCGAGGTCGCGGTGACCGAGCCGGGTCAGGCCGGCGCGGACGAGGACTCGCGCATCCTGGCCGACGGCGCGCAGGACGCCACCGGCCTGCGCAACACCCTGTTCGTGCTCGAGGGCGTCGCCGCCGAGGGGCGCAGCTGGTGGGCCGGGCCGGCGTACCGGCGGGCGAGTTGAGCCCCGGCCCGCCGGCGGAGCTCACCCGGTGGGCGGGCGGCGCAGGACCCGGTCCTGCTCGGGGACCTCCCCGGCGTCGTACAGCTGCTCCACCCTGGCCCAGACGGCGTCCGCGGCCCGGTCCGGCTCCTGGCCCGTCAGGGCCTCGGCCAGCCGGGCCTGCGCCTGGATCTCCAGGTAGGCGGCGTCGACGGTGGCGAAGCACCGGGCCGCCCGCCGGAGCTCCGCGACCTGCTCCGCGCCCCGGCCCCGGGCCCGCCACAGCTCGGCCAGCGACAGCCGGACCCGGCCCTCCAGCAGGGCGTCGGCGTGCTCGTGGGCCAGGGTCACGGCCAGACCCAGCTGGTTCTGCGCGCGGGCCAGGTCCTGCCGGTGCCGGGCCAGCTCACCGAGCCCGTGCAACGCGTACGCGTAGCCCTGGCCACTGTCGCCGACGATCGCCAGGAGGGCGGCGAACGACTGCTGCGCCCGTACCGGATCACCGGCGGCGAGGTACGCGCACCCGGACCAGTACCGGGTCTGCGCGATCAAGCGCGGCTTGTCCAGCTCGGCGGCGATCTCGTCGGCGCGGGCCAGGGCGGCGGTCGCCTGATCGTGGTCGCCCCGGTCGAGGTGTACCTGGCCGATGAACCGCAACGTCTGCCACCGGCCCACCGTGTCGCCGGCGCCCTCGTAGCCGGTCAGCGCCGCGTGGAACAGCGCGAGCGCCTCGGTCGACCGGCCGCGGCGGCGCACGGCATTGGCCAGCGTCCGCCGCGCGATCGCCAGGCCGTGCTCGTCCTTCTCGGCGCCCAGCAGCTCCACCGCCCGGACGAGGTCGCCGATGCCGGAGAGCCCGGGCCGGCGCCCACCGGCGACCAGGGCCGGCTGGCCGAGGCAGGTCAGCACGATGCCCTCGCCGCGGCGGTCACCGGCTTCGCGGCACGCCCGCAGCGCCGTCATGTGGGTGTCGTACCAGTCGTCGTGCAGGTTGAGGATCGTGTAGAACTCGTGGGCCGAGACGGCCAGGTCCCAGCACAGCGCGGTGAGCCCGAGCCGCGCGGCGAGCTCGACCGCCACCCGTACGGAGAGCCGTTCCGCCTGGAACCACGCGACCGGATCCGCGGCCACCTCGGCGTACGCGTCCTCCGGGAGGTCGGTGCCCGGTACGTCGCTGTGCACGACCTCGAAGTCGCCGCCGTACAGGCCGGCGTGGGCGTGCCGGGTCAGGTCCAGCAGCGCCGCGCACACCCGGCGCAGCAGCTCGTCGCGGTCACGCTGGTCCGGGTGTTCGGCGAGGGCGCGGCGGTGGGCGTACTCCCGGGTCAGGTCGTGGAACCGGAAACGGCGCGGCACCGGCGCCGCCGTGGTCTCCACCATCGAGGCCGCGGCCAGTTCGGCCAGCGCGGCCCGGCCCTGCTCGGGGTCGTCGCTGAGCGCGGCGGCCGTCCAGGTGCCGAAGGTCGGCAGCGGCAGCAGGCCCAGGTCGACGAACAAGCGCCGGTGCGCCGCCGCGAGCGGGGCCAGGCCGGTGTCGAGCGTGCGCGCCAGGCTGTCCGCGCCGTACGTGTACGCCGCGGGCCCGTGGGTGCGCAGCCGCCGGACCAGCTCGGCGGTGGGCCGGGGATCGTCGTGCACGCGCAGCGCGGCGGCGATCCGCAGCGCCAGCGGCAACCCGCCGCACAGCCGCACCACCTCGCGGACGGCCTCGTGCTCTCGGCCCAGGTCGATCCGCGACGCCGTCACGACCGACTCGAAGAGCACGGCCGCGTCCGGCTCGGCGAGCGGCTCCAGTGTGCCCACGTGATGGGCGCCGGCCACATCGGGCAGGTGGCGCCGGGCCGTGACCAGCACCTTGCAGCCCGCCCCGGCCGGGACCAGCGGATTGATCTGCGCGCCGTCGGCCGCGTCGTCGAGCACCACGAGCATCCGCCGGTCGGCCAGCAGGCTCCGGTAGAGCGCGGCCCGCTCGGCCAGCGACTCCGGCACGACCGGTGCGTCCAGCGAGCGCAGGAACTGCGCCAGGATCTCCGCTGGGGTGGCCGGGTCGGCCGACGCGCCGCGCAGCTCGGCCCAGAGCTGGCCGTCCGGATAGTCCGCGCGGCGGTGGTGCGCCGCCCGCAGCGCCAGCGCGGTCTTGCCGATGCCGCCGGGCCCGGGCACCACCATGACCCGGTACGGCGAGTCGGGCCCGAGCAGCCAGAACAGCTCGGCCACCAGCGGGTCCCGGCCGACCAGGCCCGGCGGGGCGGCCGGCAGCTGCTTGGGCACGGTCGGCGCGCTGCGGACCGGCCGTTCCTCCAGCGGGAACGCCCGGGCCACGGCCTCGTCGTTGCCGCCGCCGATCGCATAGGCCAGATCCCGCAACTCGGCGTCGATGTCACCGACGGCCGCGCCGAACTCCCGCTTGTACCGCTCGTACGCGTCGACGGCCTCCGCCCGGTGCCCGCTGTGGTAGAGCGCGACCATCAGCAGCTTCTGCAGCTGGTGGTCGGTCGGGAACTCGGCCGCGATGCGTTGCAGGTCGTCCAGGACGCCGCTGAAGTCACGCCGCCGGGTCAGCAGCGTGAACAGGCGTACCGCGAGCCGTTTGCGCCGCTGTTGCAGCGACCGGACCAGCGGGGCCAGCATCGGCGCGGACACATTGGACAACGGTTGCGGCCCGCGCCACAGCCGCAGGGCCTGCCGGAGCAGCTCAGCCTCGTCCCCGGGACCGTCCTGCTCGTCGGCGGCGGCGGTCAGCTTCTCGAAGACGAGCAGGTCGAGGTCGTCGTCGCCGACTTTGAGCTCGTACCCGAAGCGGGGATGGGTGATGAGGTCCTCGGCGTGGCCGATCGGCCGCAGCAGTGCTCGCAGCGCCGACACGGCCTTGTGCAGCTGGGCCTCCGCGACGTCGGCCGAGCCCCAGCCCATCCGCAGCAGGTCGGCTTGCGACAGCCGTTTGTTCGGCTGGACCAGCAGCGCGGCGAGCACGTTGAGCTGCCGTCCGGGCGGCAACCTCAGCGGTTGCCCGCTGCGTGGGTCTCGTATCTCCAGCTCACCCAGGACCCCGTAGATCACGTAGTGGACCTCCGCCCCTCACACCGCGTTGATCCCCCGCTCTCCGACCGTAGAAGGCGCAGGCAGTTGCCGCCAGCGCCGAACGGACTACCGCGAAGTCCGGGTAGTCATTCGGAAGCACTTCGGTAGCCGGTCGTGACTGAATTGCGCCACGTCATCGTCGGATGACGGACAGTGTTGAGGTGACCACAGATGATCGACCACCACGGCAGCCTGGCCCGGATCGTGGACACGGAACGGCGCCCGTTGCGGCCGATCGGGACGTCGGCGTACGAGGTCGCGCGGCGGACCGGTGAGCTGCTGACCGGTCTGCTGCGGCTGCCCGGCGTGCGGCTCTACCAGGGCGTACGGCTCAACGGCCACCCGCCGCTGCCGTACGCGCTCAGCGCCGGCTCCCGCGTTGTGCTCGTGGACGCGGTCGCCTGGCCACCCGGCTCGTACGCGACCAGCGCCGCGGGCGCGGTGTACTGCGGAGACGTCTACATCGGGCAGTCGGCCCGGCCGTTGCTCGCCGCGGTCCGCCGCCTGCGCCGCCTGCAACCCCGGGGCCACCGGGTGAGCGCCGTCGTCGTGGTCCACCCGAGCCTCGACGGCCGCCTGGACCTGCCCGCGGCCACCGGCACCGAGGTGTCCTGGATCGAGGCGAGCGATGCCGTGGCCGCCATCCGTGGCCGGCTTCGGTCGGGTCAGCTCCGCCGGGGACCATCGCGCGCGGTGGAGGCGCTCGCTGCGGCCAGCGGCGGGCCCCCTATCGGCTGAGCTGCTCATCGGCCACGTCGTACGGGCGGCCCACGGCCCACACGCGGTCGAACTCGGCGACGAAGTGCCGGAACCAGCGGGCGTCACGGTCGGCGTACAGCGGCAGGGTCGGCTCCTGCGTGCCGCAGCGGTGCGAGTAGATGTCGACGCGTACCTGACCGTGCGGGGTCTCCGCGTCGACCGCCACCAGCCCGAACGCCGGGACGAAGTCGAGCAGCCGTACCTGGAGCCGGCCCGGTCCCGCCGCCGCGCGCTGAGCCAGGCCCTCCAGCAGGTCCAGGGTGGGCCGCAGCCGGTGCTCGAAGATCGCCGGGCTGTCGGCGATGGTGCTGCGCCGTGCGGCCTCGGCGACCGTCGCCGCCTCCGGCGCGATCAGAGCGATCCGTACGGTGGCCCCGGCGTCGAGCCGCTGCTGAAGGGCCGCGTAGTGGTTGCGGATCGTCCGGGCCAGGGTGACGCCCACGGCGCGGATGTCGTCGGCCGTGCCGAGATCCAGGTCCACACCGGAGGTGGACGGGGCCAGCAGCCGGTCGGCGCTGGCCCGGTCGCTCATGGTCCGGCCCAGCTCGGTGACCGAACGCGTTAATGCTCCCAGAGTCGAGCGGCCGTGCAGGGAGCTGAGCGCGAGCAGGCCGAGCGTGGTGAGGGTGGCTCCACCGGTGACCGCGGGCCCGACCACATCCAGGGCGCCGAGCACACCGACGGCTACGGCCACCGCGATCGTCAGGACCAGATCGAGCGCACGAAACATCATGCCATCACCTCAGAGTGTCAGGGGGTACACCCACCGTAACAGACTTAGTGTCGTGTTGACACGAACCCCTGACCTAGTTATTGTGAGTTTGACAGTAAGGCGGATGAGCCGACGGCCGAGGCGGACGACCGGCCCGGGCCCACCCGCCGCACTGGGCAGGCCGGCGTTCCAGCCGGCCCGCCGGGGACCGGCCGCGCGGGGCGCCGCGTGGAGGCCGGCCAGCCTCCGGATCCCGCGTCGTCCGACGCGGGAGAACGCGAGCGCCGGGTCCCCCTCGCCGTCATCACGACTCCATGAAGCTCCGGGAAGGAATCACCATGCCCGTTACCCTGCGCCGCGCCGTGACCCTCGTCGTCACCGCAGCCGCCCTCGCCCTGGGCGCGGCCACCGTCGCGTCCGCCCCCGCCTCCGCCGAGCCGGTCTGCCAGGCCGGCACCAACTGGGACGGGGTCCTGAAGATCTGCCGCTGATCACGGCCCAGCACAAGGTGCCGGCGCCCCCTCGGGGGTGCCGGCACCGCCGTGCGCCGGGCTCAGCGGGAGCCGGTGCGCATGATCGGCGGGTTCAGCGTGGTGGCCGGCCCGGCCCGGTAGAGCGCCGCCGGCCGGCCCGTGGCGGGAACCCGCTTGTTGTCGGTGGGCTCGACGAACCCCTCGGTGTTGATCACCTTCCGGCTGAAGTTCCGCGGATCCAGCGGCTCACCCCAGACCACCTCGTAGACCGAGCGAAGATCCCCGATGGTGAACTCGGCCGGACAGAACTTGGTCGCCAGCGTGGTCAGCTCCAGCCGCCGGCGCGCACTCTCCACGGCGTCGTCCAGGATGCGGTCATGGTCGAAGGCCAGACTGCCCCGGACCTTGTCGACCGGGATCCAGGAGGCGCTGCTGGCATCCGACCCGGCGGTCGGGATGGGCAGATCCGGCATGATCGCCAGGTACGCGACGCTGACGACCCGGCCCCGGGGGTCACGCTCGGGGTCGCCGTAGACGGCGAACTGCTCAAGATGCAGCTGGCCGCCGTCGAGGCCGGTCTCCTCACCGAGCTCCCGCACAGCGGCGGCGCCGATGTCCTCACCGGTGCGCACGAAACCGCCGGGGAGGGCGGGCTGGCCGACGAAGGGCTTGTTGCCCCGGGTGATGACTAGCACCTGCAGACTGCCCTCACGAACGGTGAGAATGGCAAGGTCGACGGCGATGCGCAGCTGTGCATGGTCCCGCTTGGTCACTCGCTGAGCATAGCTTGATGTTGTTCTGACAAGAACCCGCTGGGAATGCGAGAAGCCCGGCCGATCGCAGCGGATCGGCCGGGCTTCTCCGGTCGTAGGAGGATCAGGCGAGGTCGAAGCGGTCCAGCTCCATGACCTTCGTCCAGGCCGCGACGAAGTCCGTCACGAACTTCTCGCCGGCGTCCTGGCCGGCGTAGACCTCGGCGAGCGCCCGCAGCTGCGAGTTCGAGCCGAAGACCAGGTCGACCGCGGTGGCGGTCCACTTGACCTCGTCGGTGGTCACGTCACGGATCTCGTACACGTTCTCGTCCGACTGCGACGTCTTCCACCGGGTGCCGGGGGAGAGCAGGTTGGCGAAGAAGTCGTTGGTCAGCACGCCGGGCCGGTCGGTGAAGACGCCGTGCTGCGACCCGCCGACGTTCGCGCCCAGCGAGCGCAGGCCGCCGATCAGGACCGTCATCTGGGGCGCCGTCAGGTCGAGCATGTAGGCGCGGTCGATGAGCAGGACCTCGGGCTGGGTCTTCTCGCCGGGGCGCAGGTAGTTGCGGAAGCCGTCGGCGCGGGGCTCGAGGACCCGGAAGGAGTCGACGTCCGTCTGGTCCTGGCTCGCGTCGGTGCGGCCCGGGTGGAACGGCACGGTGATCTCGACGCCGGCGTCGCGCGCCGCCTTCTCGACCGCGGCCGAGCCGGCCAGCACGATCAGGTCGGCGAGCGAGATCTGCGCGCCGCCCGCGTTGTTGAACTCCTGCTGGATGCCCTCGAGGGTGCCCAGCACCGTCGCGAGCTGCTCCGGCTGGTTGACCTCCCAGTTGCGCTGCGGCTCGAGGCGGATCCGGGCCCCGTTGGCGCCGCCGCGCTTGTCGGTGGAGCGGAAGCTCGCGGCCGACGCCCAGGCGGTGGCGACCAGCTGGGCGGTGGTCAGGCCGGACTCCAGCACCTTCGCCTTGAGGGCGGCGATGTCGGCGTCACCGACGAGCTCGTGGTCGACGGCCGGCACCGGGTCCTGCCACAGCTGCGGCTCGGCGACCCACGGGCCCAGGAAGCGGCTGACCGGGCCCATGTCGCGGTGCAGCAGCTTGTACCAGGCCTTGGCGAAGGCCAGCGCGAACTCGTCCGGGTTCTCCAGGAAACGGCGCGAGATCTTCTCGTACGCCGGGTCGAAACGCAGCGACAAGTCGGTGGTGAGCATCGTCGGCTTGTGCTTCCGGGCCGGGTCGTACGCGTCCGGAATGATCTCCTCGGCGTCCTTGGCGACCCACTGCTTGGCGCCGCCGGGGCTCGTGCTGAGCTCCCACTCGTAGCCGAAGAGGATCTCGAAGAAGCGGTTGCTCCACTGCGTGGGGCGGTCGGTCCAGGTCACCTCGAGACCGCTGGTGATCGTGTCGGCGCCCTTGCCGCTGCCGTACGTGCTCAGCCAGCCCAGGCCCTGCGTCTCCAGGTCGGCGCCCTCCGGCTCCGGGCCGACGTGGTTGTCGGCCGGGCCGGCGCCGTGGGTCTTGCCGAAGGTGTGGCCGCCGGCGATCAGCGCGACGGTCTCCTCGTCGTTCATCGCCATCCGGCCGAAGGTCTCCCGGATGAAGTGGGCCGCCGCCCGGAAGTCCGCGCTGCCGCGGGGACCCTCGGGGTTGACGTAGATGAGGCCCATCTCGGTCGCGCCGACGTTCTCGGCCATCTCGTTGTCGGAGACGTAGCGCTCGTCACCGAGCCAGGTGTCCTCCGGGCCCCAGAAGATCTCCTCGGGCTCCCAGACGTCCTGGCGGCCGAAGCCGAAACCGAAGGTCTTGAAACCCATCGACTCCAGGGCCACGTTGCCGGCCAGCACGAGCAGGTCGGCCCAGGAGACCTGCTGGCCGTACTTGGCCTTGACCGGCCACAGCAGGCGCCGGGCCTTGTCGAGGTTGGCGTTGTCGGGCCAGCTGTTGAGCGGGGCGAACCGCTGGCCGCCGTCGCCGGCGCCGCCGCGGCCGTCGTGGATCCGGTACGTGCCGGCGGCGTGCCAGCTCATCCGGATCATCAGGCCGCCGTAGTGGCCGAAGTCGGCCGGCCACCAGTCCTGCGAGGTGGTGAGCACCTCGGTGATGTCGCGCTTGAGGGCGTCGACGTCGAGCTTGGCGAACTCCCGGGCGTAGCTGAAGTTCTCCCCGAGCGGGTTGCCCTTGGACGAGTGGGCGTGCAGCACGGACAGGTCGAGCTGGTTGGGCCACCAGTCGCGGATCGTGTGCGGCCGGCCGCCGGTCTTCGGCGTCGGCGAGTCGATCGCCGGGTTCTCGCTCTCACTGCCGGTCGCGGTCACCGAGTCGTGCGCGACCGGGCAGCCTTCCGCCGCCATCTTGTCCACGCCCTGCGCGCTCGCCGGGGCGTTGTCCTGGGTGTCGCTCATCTGTTTCCTTCCGAACTGGCGGATCCTTGGGCAAGGCGTTCGGTCGCGCAGTCGGGGCAGGTGCCCCAATAGACGACCTCCGCCTCGTCGACCACGAAGCCGTGGTCGTCGGAGGCGGTGAGGCATGGGGCATGACCGACCGCGCACTCGACGTCGGCGATGGCGCCGCAGGAGCGGCACACGACGTGGTGGTGGTTGTCTCCCACCCGGGACTCGTAGCGAGCCGTCGCGCCGGCCGGCTGGATGCGCCGGATCAGGCCGGTCTCGGTGAACGCGCGCAGCACGTCGTACACCGTCTGGTGGGAGATCGCGGGATGCTCGGCCCGGACCAGCGCGATCACCGTGTCGGTGTCGACGTGCGGATGGTTCCGCAGCGCGGCCAGCACAGCCAGCCGTGGCCTGGTCACCCGCAACGAGACCGCCCGCAGCTGGGTCTCGAAGTCAGGCGTCACCGGATCAACCTAGAGGCTTTTCTGGAATAGTTCAAGTTTGCGCGGTCAGCCGAGCGTGGCGGCGGCGTTCACCGCCAGCTGCCGGTTGAGCTGGTCGGCGCGGTTCACGCCGATGGCGTCAGTGTCCTGCTCCCAGCCGCGCGGCAGCTCGACCGAGATGCCGCCGTTCTCGGCAACCCAGGACGCGGTGGCCTCGGCAGTGCCACCGGCTGCCTGGATCTTGGCGAGGGTGGCGGTCTGGAACTGGATCGGGTGCCCGGCCGCGGCGCCGGCGATCATGTGGTCGTACATGCCCTGGTAGTCGGGGCGGGTCTGCTCGAGCACGCCACCGGTCCGGCGGGCGATCAACGAGTTGTTCTCCCAGACCCCGAACGCCCCCATGGTGGCCCGCTGGTGGTCCATGAGCTGCACGGTAACGGCCGGGTCGGTCTCCATCCGCCCGCTCGCGGCGATGAACTGCCAAGGGTTGTACGCCACCGAGGAAGTGATGCCCATGGGCGAGAAGGTGTCGTGGTGGGCGGCGATCACCGTCTCCAGCGCCGCCCGGTCAGCCGCGGCGGTGTACTCCCTGTCGAGGGCCTGCTTCCGGTTGGCCGCCACCCCGAGCTGCTTGACGCACGGCTCGGCGAAGACCGTGCACGTCCCGGAAACGGTCACCTCACCCCAGAGCGGCTCGTCCTCCAGCGCGGCGGCCAGCTTGGGCAGGAAAGCGCTGTACGCGGCCAGGAAATCGTCCGCCCACCACACCGGCACGTCGTACAGGTCGGGCTCGACCGCGTCGGGGTCCTCCCACTCCCGCATCGGCCCACCGCCGAGCGCGAGCGCCCAGCCGGGCGACTGCCAGCCGGCGAGCAGGCGCAGCTTGAGGCGGGAGTAGCCGCGTTGCCGCGCGAGGTCGGCGGCGGCCTGGAGCTTCGTCAGTGCCTGGCTGCTCAGGTCGCCGCCGGGCTCGGGCTGGGCTTCGGCCCACGTCAGCGGCTGGACGAAGCCACGCAGCCGGGCCGCGCTCGCGTCGCGGATCAGCATCGGATCGCGGACCAGCAGTCCGGTGACGCGCCCCCGCAGCGGCGCGGCGCCCGAGGCCGCCCCCGCAGCAGTGCCGAGGGCGGGGTTGGCCGCCGGCGTGGCAGTGCTGACGGCGGGCGCGGCAGCAGCGAATGCCGGTGAAGCGGTGACGCCGGCGGCGGCAAGGGGCACGCCGGCCGCGACGGTCAGAAATCCACGGCGATTCATGCCCGGCGACGCTATCAGTCCGGAGACACCCGCGAGGGGCACCCGGACGGGTGCCCATGCGCGGAACCGCCATGGGTACGCCGGCCGCGTCCTAAGGTGAACGTATGGATTATCAGGTCAGCGTGAACGTGGAGAAGATCGCGCAATGGCAGGTACGCCTGAGTGGCCTCGCCGACGCGCACAAGGGACAGCCGATCGAGACGCACCTGCGGGCGGTCGCTGCTGAGCTGTATGCCGAGGTGCCGGAGGAGTGGTGGGCCAGCCAGCCCGCGCCGCTGGACAACCGAGTCCGCAACAGCTGAAAGTCGCCGCCAAGCCGCTGCCGGAAGCGCGGTTGGCGCAGTGGTTGCTGGGCGTCTTCAAGCGCGACGATCGTCTCGTGCGCCGGTGCCGGACACGCGATTGGCGCAGCGGTTGCTGTGCGTCTTGGAACGGGACGATCATCTCGTGTGCTGGTGAGGTCATCTCGCCGGGTTTCGCGACCGGGTCGGTCGCTTCGGGCGTGACGGCCTGGCTCGGACAGCTGGTTGCGTTCCCGCACGCTCGCGCGGCCGGGACGTCTCCGCCGGCGGCTCGGCCACCGGCTGCTCCACCCCGGCTGGCACCGCCGACCGTCTCCCTGTCGCCTCGGGCGGTGCGTTCGACCTTCTCCTGAGGTGCGCCTGAAGGTCACCTCAGGAAGCCCTGAACTCCTGCCGAACCTGGGCGTGGAGGCGGTGGAAGAGGCCGACACGACGCCAGGCGACGATGCGAACAGTCACGGGGGGACCGGCGCCCACCGGCGGCTGTCGCTGATCTGTCGTCTTTGGATGCCGGCACGCCGCAACGACAAACCCGGCGGATTTGCCAGCCCTGGAACGCCGCGCCGCGCCGTGGAACACAACGACGATCGTTGGCCGCCGTGCGCGAGCGGTGGACGACGCCGCGTGATCCGACGCCGGCGTCCCGGACGCCGACGCGGATATCCCGCACGCGACACGGACGTCCCGCACGCCCACGCCCACGCCGACGTCCGCACGCCCACGCCGACGTCCCGCACGCCTACGCCGACATCCCGCACGCCCACGCCGGCATGCCGAACGCGACGCGGACACCCCGCCCGCGACGTCGACTTCCGCCCGCATGTGCCCCCGTCAGTGGCCCCCGGCGGGGAGCTGCCAAGATCTGTCAGGCGAGCCGAAGCCCCGGATTTCCACGCCTGTCGATCATGTCCGAATCCCGTATCCAGCTGCGGAAATAGGCACCGCCGACGATTTCAGGGGCATTTCGACGAGGTGACGCCCACCCCACAGGATTCGGACTTTTTGGTTTGTAACCTTTACTTTCGTCGATGGCAAACATAGATTGCTGTCATCCGACGAAAGTCGTGGCGGTCGATGCGGAAAGCTCGGCCCCACCGTGGACATCCCTCGATCTTCTGCACCCCGTGATCGGTTGCGAACAGGTGGGCGAGACGCATGGAAGACAACGTTGTCAGCTGGCCTCGGAAGAACGTCTCGCGGCGTTCTCTGGTCGTCGGTGGGGCCTTGGGGTTGACCTCAGCTGCCGGTGGTGCAGCTGCACTGCGCGCTGAGCCGGCGCGGGCTGCGGCCGGTGCCACACGCAAGGTCACCATCTACGCCGAGGCGTTGCCGGGCGGGCTTTTCGGCTACGGACTCGCCCCCGGCAAGGCCACCGTGCCGGGCCCGGTGCTGGAGATGTGGGAGGGCGACACCCTCGAGATCACCCTGGTCAACACGACCAACCAGCGGCTGTCCATCCATCCGCACGGCGTCGACTACAGCACCGATTCCGACGGCAGCCCGCTCAACGATTCCTTCAACAAGCCGGGGGAGACCCGCACCTACGTGTGGCGGTCTCGGGAGATGTTCGCCGCTGAGGGGCGCCGGTTCATGCCCGGCAGTGCCGGCTACTGGCACTACCACGACCATGCGATGGGCACCGATCACGGCACTGGCGGAGTCGCCAAGGGACTGTACGGCGCTCTGATCGTCCGGCGGCGCGGCGACATCCTGCCCGAGAAGCAGTTCACCGTAGTTTTCAACGACATGATGATCAACAACCGGATGGCGCCGGACACGCCGATGTTCGAGGCGAATCTCGGGCAGCGCGTCGAGTGGCTCGCCATCGGGCACGGCGGCACCTTTCACACGTTCCATCTGCACGCGCATCGCTGGGCCGACAACCGCACCGGCATGCTCGAAGGTCCGGCTGATCCGGCTCAGGTCATCGACAACAAGGACCTCAACCCGGGCAGTTCCTTCGGTTTCCAGGTGCTCGCGGGCGAGGGCGTCGGGCCCGGCGCCTGGATGTACCACTGCCACGTGCAGTTCCACTCCGACGGCGGGATGGCCGGGATCTTCCTGGTCCGCAACGCCGACGGCAGCATGCCGCCCGGTGCCGAGGAGGCCATCCATCGCTTTCAGGGTCACGTCCACACAGCGCAGCACGGCTGACGAGCAAGGGGGCTTGGGATGAGACGAGGACTACTCCTGCGGAGGGCACTGGCTGTGGCCGTGCTCATGGTGGGCGGGTCGGCTGCGGTCGCGCACGCCGCTCCGGCCGTACGGGAAAATGCCGTGGCCGTGGAAGTGCTGGTCTTTCACGGGCCGGTCGCCGAGCAGCAGGATCCGGTGGCCCGCGCGGCCCAGGCGATCAAGGAGCTCGGGCAGGCGGACGGCATCACCGTCACCGAGACCACCGACCCGGCGACGTTCGCGCCCGCCACGCTCGCCCGGTACCGCGCGGTCGTGTTCCTGTCGGCTGCCGGTGCCGCGCTCAGCGGGCCGCAGGAAGCGGCGCTGCAGAGCTATGTGAAGGCGGGCAACGGTTTCGTGGGCATCGCCGACGCGGCGAGCGCTCAGCTGGACTCGGCCTGGTTCACCGGACTGATCGGCACCCGGCCCGCGGGCAGCGTCCCGGTGCCCGAGCCGGTCGCCAAGGTGACCGCGAGCGGGGAGAACACGCCCAACGAAACCAAAGAGAAGCTGAGTGATGGTGACGCGAACACGAAGTGGCTGGTGCGAACACCAACTGCCTGGGTCGCCTACGAGCTGAACAAGCCCACCGCCGTCACCGGATACTCGCTCACCTCCGCCAACGACTTCGTCGGACGCGATCCGAAGGACTGGACGCTGCAGGGCTCCGCCGACGGCACGACCTGGTCCGATGTGGACAAGCGGTCCGGGCAGACGTTCCCGGACCGTTTCGTGATGCGCAAGTTCGAGGTCACCGGCGCGGCCGAGTACAAGCACTACCGCCTGAACATCACCGCCAACGGCGGCGAACCACTGATCCAGCTGGCCGAGCTACGGCTGTTCACCGGCGCGACGACGGCACCGCAGCCGCCCGGCGTCAACGAGGCGGTCGTGGACATCCTCGACCGGCAGCACCCGGCCACGAAGAGCCTGCCGACGACGGTCAAGCGCGCCGACCGTTGGTACAACTGGGATCCGAACCCGGTCGGCACCGTGCACACGGTCGCGCAGGTCGAGGAACGCTTCTACGACCCCGGTGCGAGCGCCAACGGGCCGTTCCACCCGGTCTCGTGGTGCCGCGACTACGACGGCGGCCGGTCCTTCTACACCGGCATGGGCCACACCGAGGGCAGCTACGGCGAAGGCGCTTTCCGCACGCACCTCGCCGGCGCACTGCGCTGGACCACCGGCGTCGAACGCGGTGACTGCCAGGCCACCATCGCCGCCAACTACAAGGTCGAACGGCTCACCGCGGCCAACAAGACCGGCGAGCTCGACCAGATCGGCGAGCCGCACGGGCTGACCATCGCCGACGACGGCACCGTCTTCTACGTCGGCAAGGCCGCCTGCCCGAGCGGGCCGATCGTCGACTGGGCGGATCCCAAGGTCGGCCTCGGGTGCGGCACGATCCACTCCTACGACCCGAAAACCAAACAGGTCAAGCTGTTGACCACGTTGCCGGTCATGGGCAACCGGGGCAGCGGCTCCGAGTTGGTCAAGAACGAGGAGGGTCTGCTCGGCATCGTGCCCGACCCGTCGTTCGCGACCAACGGCTGGCTCTACGTCTACTGGATGCCGCACGACTCCATCGACCGGGAGAAGCGAATCGGCCAGCGCACCATCTCGCGGCTGACCTACGACAAGGCGACCCAGACCATCGATCAGGCGAGCCGCAAGGACCTGCTGCAGTTCCCGGTGCAGATTCACAGCTGCTGCCACGCCGGCGGCGGCATGGCTTTCGACAAGCAGGGCAACCTGTACGTCGGTTCGGGCGACAACAATTCGTCGGAAGGCTCGAGCGGCTACTCCGGCAACAACTGGACCGCCGAGTACCAGGGCGTCTCGTTCCAGGACGCCCGCCGGACCTCGGGCAACACCAACGACCTCGCCGGCAAGATCATCCGAATTCATCCTGAGGTCAACGGCACGTACACGATCCCGGCCGGAAACCTGTTCCCGCCCGGCACCGACAAGGCCCGCCCGGAGATCTACGTGATGGGCGTGCGCAACATCGCCCGGCTCGCGATCGACCCGGAACGCCAGTGGCTGACCGCCGGCTGGGTCGGCCCCGACGCCGCCTCACCCAGTCCGACGCTGGGCCCGGCAAAGTACGAGACCGCCACGATCATCACCTCGGCCGGCAACCAGGGCTGGCCGTACTGCATGGGCAACAAGCAGCCGTACCGGGACCGCAGCAGCACCGACGCCACCGTCCTGACCGGCTGGTACGACTGCGACAACCTCAAGAACGAGTCGCCGCGCAACACCGGCCTGGTCGACATCCCGCCGGCCCGCGACAACATGATCTGGTACGCGCCCGACGGCGGCGGACCCGTCTTCCCGCCCCGGGCCGACGGCAGTGGCATCCCCACCTACGTCAAGGCCGACGCCACCTACACCCAGCCGTACCTGCGTGGTGGCGGGCAGGCGATCATGTCCGGTCCGACGTACCACCGCGATCTGGTGGACACCGCCAGCGGCGTGGCCTGGCCGCAGTACTGGGACGACAAGTGGTTCATCGGCGACCAGTCGAACGCCGCGAACCGCGTCGCTGTCACCGTCGACCCGGCCGGGGTACCCCGGCAGGCACCGCCGGTCTTCGGTGAGTCGCTGCGGGCCATCATCCCGAGCGGCAACGGCGACGCCCGGCTGCAGAGCTGGATGGACGCCAAGTTCGGCCCGGACGGCGCGCTGTATCTGCTGGACTACGGCGGCGGCTTCTTCAGCCTTCATGCCAACCAGAAGCTGATCAGGATCACCTATCAGGGCGGTGCGCCGACCCCGGCTCCCACCGCGTCCTCGGTCGCCGTCCAGAACAAGCCGCTGACCATCGCGTTCTCCGGGTCCCGGTCCGGCGGACTGTCGTACCGCTGGGAGTTCGGTGACGGCGGCACCTCGACCGAGGCCAACCCGCGCCACACCTACGCCAAGGTCGGCAAGTACACCGCCAAGCTGACGGTGACCTACGCAGGTGGCGAGACAGCGACGACGCAGGTCGCCGTGACGGTCGGCTGTGCGACGCCGGACACCCGCACCACGGTGTGGGTGGACCAGACCGACACCGGAGTTCCGAACAGGACGGTCGGTGAGGGCTGCACCATCAACGATCTCATCGACGACGAGAGCAACTGGGCGGACCACGACAGCTTCGTGCGGCATGTCACCGCGGTCACCCGTACGCTCGATCTCACCAGCCGCGAAGCCGGCGCCCTGACTCGTGCGGCGGCCGGATCGGCCGTCGGCCGGCCCGGGCACAAGGGTTACGAACCGCTGTACGACGGCACCGCCCAGTCGTTGCTCGGCTGGGAACAGGCGCCCGCCGGGCAGTTCACGATCCAGCCGGACGGCTCCCTGCGGTCCAGCGGTGGGCTCGGGATGCTCTGGTACACCAAGCCGTTCGGCGACTTCTCCCTCAAGCTCCAGTTCCGGGACGTGGCACCGGGTACGGCCCGCGCCAACAGCGGCGTCTTCACCCGGTTCCCGGACCCGCGCATTCCGCTCGAGGAACGCCCGCCGGGCAGCTGTGGCACCACCGGCTCGGCCCGGACGTCGCAGGCATGGGTGGCCATCTACTGCGGGCACGAGATCCAGCTCTACGACGGCGACACCGGTGAACCGCAGAAGACCGGCTCGATCTACAACTTCGACCCGGTGACGCTCGCCGACGCCCGGGTCACCGCGAAGAACGTCTGGAACACCTACGAGGTGCGGGTCGTGGGCCAGCACTACACGATCCTGCGCAACGGCGTGGTCATCAACGAGTTCGACAACACGCCCGGCAAGCAGTCCTCCCGCGCCGGTGACCCGCCGACCGACCTGCGGCAGTTCGCCAGCGGCTTCATCGGGCTGCAGAACCACAGCGACACCGACCTGATGGACTTCCAGAACATCCGGGTGAGGCCTCTATGATCCGCTTCTTCAAGGTGGCGCTGCTCGGCCTCCTGCTCGTGGTGTCCCCGGTGGCGGTCTCTCCGGCCGCCGCCGCGGGGACCCTGACCTGGACGGCCGACGACGACATCACCCGCTACAAGTCGACGCCCGCCTCGGCCACCGCCGGTGCGACGACGATCGTCTTCGAGAACAGCGCGGCCACCGGCAACACCACCGGCATGCCGCACACGCTCACCTTCGACACCACCACCGAGGGTTACAACCATGATGTGAACCTGAACATCCTGGCCAGCCCGTTCGACACGAACAACGGCCGGCACCAGGCGACCGTCACCCTGACTCCGGGCAAGTACCGCTACTTCTGCTCGATCCCGGGGCACAGCTCGATGGTCGGCGAACTGGTCGTCACCGACGGCGGCGGAGGCGGGGACACCACAGCGCCCACTGTCTCGGCGCAGGTCTCGGGGGAGCGGAACGCCGCCGGTGACTACCTGGGCAGCGCGACGGTGACGGTCTCCGCCTCCGACGCGGGGTCGGGCGTCGACACGGTCGAGTACCAGGTCGACGACACGAGCTGGACGCCGTACACGGCTCCGGTGACGGTGAACGCCATCGGTGACCACTCGGTGCAGTTCCGGGCCACCGACAAGGCGGGCAACGCCTCGGCGGCCGGCTCGGTCTCCTTCACTGTGGTCGAGCCGGGGCCGGCGGAGGACACGACTCCACCGGTGGTCACCTCTCAGGTCACCGGCGACCGTAACACCGCCGGGCAGTACGTCGGCAAGGCCACGGTCACCATCACGGCCACCGACGCGGAGTCCGGGGTGAAGACCATCGAGTACAACGTGGACGGTGGCGCCTTTGCGGCGTACACGGCGCCGGTCGTGGTCAACACGGTCGGGTCGCACATGGTGCACTTCCGGGCCACGGACGTCGCCGGCAACATCTCGGCCGAGCAGATGGCCAGTTTCACCGTGGTCGCCGCGCCAGTTCCTGACACCACGCCGCCGGTTACTTCTGCCGCGGTGCGTACCGAGGCGGACGGCGGCGCGGTCGTGACGGTCACGGCCTCGGATGCCGGATCGGGGGTCGCCTCGATCGAGTACGCGCTCGACTCGGGCGCCTGGACGGCGTACACGTCAGCAGTCGCCGTCCGGGCACCGGGCGCGCACACCCTGCGCTACCGGGCCACCGACGTGGCCGGGAACGCCGCGGCGGAGAAATCGGTGAACTTCACGGTCGTGCCGCCGACGACCGGCGACTGCCCGGTCCCGGACACCCGCGCCACGGTGATCATCGGGGATCAGGACACCGGCATCGCCAACGCCGACACCGGCAACGGCTGCACGATCAACGACCTGATCGCCGAACACGCCGGCTACCCGACCCACGCCGCCTTCGTCCGGCACGTCGAAGCGGTCACGGCGCCGCTGGTCGCCGCGGGCCGGCTCACGGCCCGCCAGCAGGGAACCATCGTGCGGGCCGCGGCCCGCTCCGACGTCGTCAAGGGAGTACAGCGATGAGACGTACCGCCGCGAAGCTGGCCACAGTCACTGCCGTCGTCACCGCCGCGGCGCTGACGATCGCCCCCACCAGCGCCAGCGCCGACCTGGTCACCCACTGCGTCGGCACCGGCGGCGCGGTGACCGTGCCGAACGACCTACTGGTGCCGGCCGGTAAGTCGTGCGCGCTGACCGGCACGACCATCACCGGCAACGTCAGCGTGGCCGCGGGCGCCAACCTCGTCGTGACCGGCGGCCGGATCAGCGGCGAGATCCAGGTCGCCGCGGACGGCTACCTGGACGCCGGCACGACCGCCATCGGCGGCGGCATCGAGCTGGCGTCCGGCGGCTACGGCGTGTTCCTCAAGGACACCGGAACCGGCTCGATCACGGTACGGCCCAAGGGATCCGCCACGAACGACAGCTTCCTGTTCGCGGAGAACGCGGCCATCGACGGCACGGTGACCGCAAGCGCGGGTGAGATCCGGCTCGACCGCAACACGGACGTGACCGGCAACGTGAGCACGACGGGCAGCTACTACACCGACGTGCACGACTCGTTCGTCGACGGCACGCTGTCGGTCCTCAACAGCGCGACCGGAAGCGTGATCTGCGGCAGCGCGGTCCGCGGCCGGGCGACGTTCGCGGGCAACCTCGGCGGCGTCCAGCTGGGCCCGAACGGCACCTTGGACGGATGCGCCTCAGGTGGCTACTGGGGGCGTGACGTGAGCATCACCAACACCACAGGCGGGGTGAATGTTGACGACAACATCATCGACGGCAAGCTGACGACAACATCCAACACGCCGGCGGCCAAGGTGGCGGCGAACAACCGCATCCGCGGCGGCGTCGCGGGGGAGCAGGGG
Source organism: Actinoplanes sp. CA-051413 (assembly GCF_050955795.1). Classification (NCBI taxonomy): domain Bacteria; kingdom Bacillati; phylum Actinomycetota; class Actinomycetes; order Micromonosporales; family Micromonosporaceae; genus Actinoplanes; species Actinoplanes sp. CA-051413. The sequence continues at coordinate 6,905,644 of NZ_CP192100.1, read as the reverse complement.
TTGGCGGCGGCTCGGGTGTCGGCCAAGCGGAGCTTGCCGGAGCGCGAGGCGAAGGGCGAGGAGCGCGCCGCGGCGCGGACATCCTCGGCGGTTCAGGAAGCGGACGCGGCGGGAGACGCCGGGCTCTGACCGGCGCGCGGCCCGGGGATCGAACGGTGCCCGGGCCGGCCCGCCTTGCCGGCCCGGAATAGGCGGCGGCTGGTCCGGTTGTTCCGGCTCAGGTAGGCGGCGGCTGGTCCGGTTGTTCCGGCTCAGGTAGGCAGCGGCTGGTCCGGTCGTTCCGGCTTGCGATAAGCCGCGGCCGATCCTGGTTGCTCTGGCTTGCGTCAGGCCGGGCTGGTCCGGCTTGCGGTCGACCCGCCCGGCCAGGGTCGCTCCGGCTTGTGATGAGCCAGGCCGGCCCGGGCTGCCTCAGCCCAACCATCATCGCCTGCGAATCAAGGCGTCACCGTGATGCTTGGTTCTGTTGGTAGGTCCACATCTCGGCCATGAGCCCGTCGACGGGGCGGACCAACCAGATCAGGCGGCCGGGCTCGCCGCGGTGTTGTGGCCGGCCGACGGAGCCCACGACGGCGACGAGGTCGTCGTCGCCCAGGACGGTGTGGACGGTGAAGTGCAGGTCCGGGCGGGCGGCTCGGATGGCCTGGACGGCTTGCTTGACGGCGGCGGGTCCGGTGACCTCCGGGTGGGTGTGGTCGACCCAGTCGGGATGCAGGATCTCGTCAGCGATCGCGGTGTCGCCGGTGTTCCACATGTCGAAGTAGCGCATGACGCTGGTGCCGGCCGGTCCTTGACTCATCGAGGTGCCCCCGTATCTGATGGCGACTGGATTGTTCACGCCGCGTCGACGTCGAGCGAGCGGGCTGAGCGACCTCGATCAGGGAGTCGGCCTGAGCCGGCGGAATTGCACCTCGAACGTGTAGGCCCGGTCGGCCGCCAACTGGTACTCCGGCAGCACACCCGGCCCGCACGAGGCGGACCCGAGCCCGTTCTGGCCGAGGTCAACATTAAGGTGCACCCGGTCGGACGGCTTCAGCTCGTACGGGTGCCGGGCCGCGGCCAGGTCCGCGCTCGTCCAGCGCCGCGCCGTCAGCTCGAACGTCGGGTGGCCGCTTATCTCCAGACCGTTGCCGTCCGGTGCGGTGATGCGGGCCCAGCGCACGCCGGTGCGGTTGCCGTTCTCCTGGGGATGGACGTACGGCGTCTGCATTTCGTCCACCCGGAGGCGGTACCGGCCGAACCGCACCGCCTGCCGGCTGTCGGCGTACGCCTCGCCCGGGCCGTCGCCGAGCCACTCCACCACGTCCAGGTCCGCCGGGCCGGCCAGGTGCAGACCCAGCCGGGGCAGTACGCCGCTCCAGGCTCCCACCGGCTCGGTGTTGACCGACAGCGTCACGCCGTCGTCCGCGGCCGTCCAGCGGTAGGTGGCGAGGACTGCCAGGTCGGTGGCGGCCGGGGCGACCCGGGTGCGGACCACGAAGGTGTCGCCGTCCGCGCCGAGGTCGATGACGCGGTGCTGCAGGCGGTCCAGGCCGATCCTGCGCCATTCGCTCGCCACCGCGTCGCGGACATCCCGGGGTGGGGCGTCGTTGTCCGTCGGCGCGCGCCACAGGTCCAGCCGCGGGCCGGTCACCGGTAGGCCCGGTTGATTTCCGGGTCGAGCTCGACCATCCGGTCCCGGAACTCGGTCGTCCAGGCTCAGCAGCAGACCGGTGCGTGGGTCGAACCTGGCCGTGCCGACTCGTACCAGTCCGCTGTCGTCCGTCCGTACCGGATGCCTGGTCTTTCGGGGGGTGGGTTGCGCGCGGGCCGGGAGTTGCACCTGGGTCCAGGCGATCTCGTGGCCCGCCGGGGCCCACGGCTCGTCGTGGGCCAGCAAGGCCCGAACGGTCAGCCAGGTGTCTACGCCCGCGGCGGGCAACTCCGGCAGGTGGCCGGTGACCTGAGCGCCGGCCGGGGCGACCGGCACGGTCAGGCTGCCCTCGGCCAGGGTGACGCCATGCTCCTGCACAGCCCAGTCGAAGGCCAGGTGTGAGGTGTTCCTGAAGTCGTACTTGTTGTTGACCTGAACCTCAGCCAGGCCCGGATCGACGGTCAGCCTGACCGGTTCGCTGACCTTCTTGAGTTCGAGCAGGCCCGGTGACGGGGTGTGGTCCGGGAACACCAGGCCGTCCGCCACGAAGTTGCCGTCGTGCAGCGGTTCGCCGAAGTCGCCGCCGTACGCGAAATAGTGCCCCTCGCCGCCCGGCACCGGTTGGCGGATGCCGTGGTCGATCCACTCCCAGACGAAGCCACCCTGACATCGGGGGTACGTGTCGAAGAGCCGCTGATACTCCGCCAGCCCGCCCGGACCGTTGCCCATGGCGTGCGCGTACTCGCAGAGGATGAACGGCAGGGACCGGCGGTGCGCGTCGGCGGCCGGATCGCGGGTCGGTGGCTCCTCGCCGCGGCCGATCGTGGCGACCTCGTCCGGGGAGGCGTACATGCGGCTGTAGCAGTCGGTGTAGCTGCTGTCCCGGTCGCCCTCGTAGTGGATCATGCGGGAGGGGTCGCGGTCGCGGATCCAGTGGGCCATCGCGGCCAGGTTGCGTCCGGTGCCTGCCTCGTTGCCCAGGGACCAGGCGATGACGCTGGGATGGTTCTTGTCGCGTTCGACCATCCGCTGCGCCCGGTCCACAAAGGCGGGTGCCCAGCGGGGGTCGTCGCTGGGATTGCCGCGCCAGCCGGTCACGGCGAACCCGTGGGTCTCCAGGTCGCACTCGTCGACGACCCACAGGCCCAGCTCGTCGCAGAGATCCAGGAACTCCGGCGCCGGCGGATAGTGGCTGGTGCGTACGGCGTTGAGGTTGTGCTGTTTCATCATCAGCAGGTCCTGGCGCATGACCGCCACCGGCACGGCCCGCCCGGCGTCGGGGTCCCACTCGTGCCGGTTGACGCCGCGCAGCGACACGGGTGTCCCGTTGACCGTCCACCGGCCGTCGGCCAGTGCCACCGTACGGAAACCGATCCGGATGTCGGCACCTTCCGTCCCGGTCTCCAGCCGCGCGGTGTAGAGCCGGGGTGTCTCGGCCGACCACGGTTCCACCCGGTTGATGACGTGCGGGCCGGCCGCGTCCACGTCGACCAGGCCGAGCTCGGCGATCGTGAGCCGGGCCGGAACGTCGGTGTCGACCGACACTGTGCCGTGTCCGGTGAGGTGGTCGTAGGCGGCGTGCACGAACACGTCGCCCAGTCCGCCCTCGGGCCGGGCCAGCAACCGGACCGTCCGGAAGATGCCGGACAGCCACCACATGTCCTGGTCCTCTAGGTAGCTGCCCGAGGACCACTGGTGCACCCGTACCGCCAGCACGTTGCGGCCCGGCCGCAGCAGGCCCCCGACGGCGAACTCCGCGGGCAGCCGGCTGCCCTTCGCGTGGCCCAGCTCCTCGCCGTTCAACCACACCTTGTAGCAGGAGTCGACGCCCTCGAAACGGATCACCGCGGGACCTGCCGGCCAGCCGGCCGGCAGGTCGAAGACCCGGCGATACTCGCCGGTGGGGTTCTCGTCGGGCACGTGCGGCGGATCGATCGGGAACGGATAACGGACATTGGTGTACGCCGGTGCGCCGTACCCGTGCAGTTGCCAATGCGCCGGAACGGCGAGGGTGTCCCAGCTCTGGTCGGCGAAGCCGGGATCGGCGAAGCCGCTGGTGACAGCGTCGACCGTGGGGGCCAGGTGGAACCGCCAAGGGCCGTCCAGGGTCAGCGCCGCGGCGTCCGAGCCGACGTCGGCCCGGGGTCCGCACAGCCCTTCCCCGGGTCGCAGGTCCTCGTGATACCGGTCGGTCATCGGCTGCTCAGCCGGTGGGCGTGGCAGCGGCAACAGCCTCGGCGGCCGTGGCGTGCACCGGCAGGAGGCGGTCGAGGTTCGTGGCCAGCAGCACCGCGGTGACCGCCGGCTGGACGCCCGCCAGCCGCAGCTGCCCGCCGCGTGCCAGCGTCTTCTTGTGCAGGTCGACGAACAAGCTCAGGCCACCGGAGTCGCAGAAGGTCACCGCACCGAGATCGAGGACGAGCCACCGGCAGCCGTCCTGGAATGCCGCCTCGGCCGCGTCCTCCAGGGCCTGCCGGCTGTCATGATCGATCTCGCCGGCGGCGGACAACACCGTGACCGGGCCCTCGCTGGTCGCGGTTACCGTGAGCATCTGCTCTGTCATGAGCGGGCGTCGTCCTCTCTCGTCGCTTGGCCGGCTTTCGGCACGGTGTTCAGGGCCGCCGGGGTGGACCACTGCACCAGCATCAGGGTGGCGTCGTCGGCCGGGGGACCGGATTGATGGTCGACCACGGCGTGCGCCAGCCGGCGCAGGGTCTCGGGGGCCGGCAGGCCGGCGCGCTCGTGCTGCTCGGCCAGGTCGACCAGACGGCCGACCCCGAAGCGGTCGCCGGCCGCGGTCCGTGCCTCGGTGACGCCGTCGGTGTAGAGCAGCAGCCGGTCGTCCGGTTCGAGGAAATGCTCGGCGACCTCGGCCGACGGGTCGGCGATGCCCAGTGGCATGCGCCCCGGCGCCTTCAGCTCGCGGACGAGCTTGCCCCCGCGCAGCAGCAGCGGCGGCGGGTGCCCGGCGTTGACGAAGCGCAACCTTCCGGTGTGCAGGTCCAGCTCGGCCAGCACCGCCGTGGCGAAGCGGGTGTCCGGGAACTGCTCCTCCAGCGCGGCGTCGGCGGCCCGCGCCTGCTCGTCCAGCCGGCCACCGGCGTTGCGCGTGGTCCGGATCGCGGCGAGCGCGACCGCGCAGGCGAGGCCGGCCCGCAGGCCCCGGCCCACCGCGTCCAGGATCACCAGCTGTGCCGTGGTGCCGGTGAGGGCGTAGTCGAAACCGTCGCCGCCGACCTCGTAACACGGCTGCAGGATGGCGCTCACCGCCACCCGATCGGTGCTGGAGGTCAGCGGCGGCAGGATGCTCCCGAGCAGCTCCGACGCCGTCGACATCGGCCGGGTCCGGCGGACGCGGTCGATGTGGTCACCGCGCGTGGTCACGGAGGCGATCAGATGCCCGACGAGACCAGCGAGCAACTCGCAGTGCCGGACCAGCTCCCGGTCCTCGGCGTCCGCGTCCTCTGTCACCACGAACTCGATCACGCCGAGCCGGTCGGTGGCGTCGACCATCGGCACCCACCAGCGGCGGACACCGTCCCGGCCACCGAGGGCCGGCGTCGACTCGACGCGCGCGAACGCCCGGCCCGGCAGCGAACCGTCGACGGACACCGGATCGGGCGCTTCCGCACCCGGCCCGACCAGCGCCCGCAGGGCGACCTGCTCATGGTCGACCAACCAGATCCGGGCCCGGAGGCCGAGCGGAGCGACCACGGCATCGAGCGACGACGGTACGTCCTCAGGGGTCCACAGGTGAGAACGGTCCAGCAGCTGCCGCAGTGCCTCGAACCACCGCGACTCCTCCGATTCGCCCATGGGCACCAGCGTAGATCCGCGCCGGCGTGGGTATGCGGCGGGCCGAGCCGAACACGAGGAGAAGACCATGGACGACGTCAGCACGGCCGAGCGGGCCGTCCACCCGGCTCCGAGACGCCGCCGGACCTGGCTGCGGGTGTTCCTCACCGGCCTGGTGCTGTGGATCCTCACGGTCGCGGTCACCTTCGTGACGGGCAACCCCAATCTGATCCCGACCCTCGTCCTGCTGGGCAGCTTCCTCGTACCGGTGTCCTTCGTGGTCTGGGCCTTCGGCCGCCGGCACAGCGGTGAGGTCACCGCCGAGCTGCTGTTCAGCACGTTCGTCACCGGCGGGGTGCTCGGGGTGCTGGCGGCCTCGCTGCTGGAGTCCTACCTGTTGCACCCCTCACCGGGCCTGTTCATCGGCGTGGGCCTGATCGAGGAGGCCGCGAAGCTCACCGTCCTGGCCGTCCTGACCCGCAGACTGCAGCACAAGTACGCCGCGGACGGGCTGATCCTGGGCGCTTCGGTCGGGTTTGGCTTCGCCGCCTTCGAATCGGCCGGCTACGCCTTCACCGCTCTGTTCACCGAGCAGGGGCTGTCGCTGATGCAGCTGGTCCAGACCGAGCTGCTGCGCGGGCTGCTCGCTCCCGTCGGCCACGGCCTGTGGACGGCCATCCTCGGCGGCGTGCTGTTCTCCGCGAGCGGCCGGGAGCATTTCGCGCTGACCTGGCGGCTGCTGCTGGCGTACCTCGGAGTTTCTGCCCTGCACGCGCTCTGGGACAGCATGCACAGCATCGCCCTGCTGCTGACGCTGGTGCTGACCGGTACGCCGTACCAGTTCTCCCTGCTGGACCGCGGCTATCAGCCGCAGCCGACCGCCGGCCAGACCCATCTCTTCACCGCGCTGTCCTGGGGTGGTCTGCTCGTCGTGTCGCTGGTCGGTATCGGCTGGCTGCTCGCTGTCCGGCGGCACGCCGACCAGGAAGCCCGGGCCGTGCTGTGGAAGATCCCCGCCTATCGGTGACACGGCCTGTCATGATGGCGCGCGATGATCGAAGTGATCGGGTTGACCAAGTCCTACGGGCGGGTCCGTGCCGTCGACGACGTGACGTTCTCCGCCGTGCCCGGGCGCGTGACCGGATTCCTCGGGCTCAACGGCTCCGGCAAGACCACGACGCTGCGGATGCTGCTCGGCCTGACCCGGCCGACGTCCGGCATGGCGCTGATCAACAAGGTGCGCTACCAGGAGCTGAGCGATCCGGCCCGGCAGGTCGGGGCCGTCCTGGAGCAGGGCATCAGCCATCCCGGGCAGAGCGGCCGGGCCCACCTGGTGACGCAGGCCCTGCTCACCGGGGCCGACCGGGCCCGGATCGACCCGCTGCTGGCGCAGGTCGGCCTCGACGACGCCGCGGAGCAGCGCTGCGGCGACTACTCGCTCGGCATGCGCCAGCGGCTCGCCGTGGCGACCGCCCTGCTCGGCGAGCCGTCGGTGCTGGTCCTGGACGAGCCGGCGAACGGCCTGGACCCCGAGGGCATCGCCTGGCTCCGTGAGCTGCTGCGCGAGCACGCCCGCAACGGCGGCACGGTGCTGATCTCCAGCCACCTGCTCGCCGAGCTGGCCCAGCTCATCGACGACGTCGTGATCATCGCGGACGGCACGGTGCGCTACGCGGCACCGCTGACGGAACTGTACGGCTCGGAGTCGGCGCGGCTGCGGATCCGCGGCCGCGATCCGCAGCTGCTGTGGCGCGTGTTCGAGGAGGCCGGGGCCCAGGTCGACACCGACGGGTACGCCCTGGAGGTGATCGGGCTGACGCCGGAGGACGCGGGCGAGCTCGCCTTCGAGGCTCAGGTGCCGATCTACGAACTGGCCACCGACGCCCCCAACCTCGAACAGATCTTCCTCGGCCTGGTCAGCGCCCCGGCCTCCGCCGTCGAGGAGGCCGTCCCATGATCGCCGTGGTACGCAGCGAGCTCTACCGCCTCTCGACGATCCGCTCCAGCGCGCTGTCACTCGCGATCTTCACCGGCCTGGGCACCATCCTCGGCATGATCGGCTCCGACTTCTGGGCGCTGCTGGCGGGAGTGGGCGCGTTCGGCTTCGGCGTCACCGGCGTCTCCCAGCACTTCCAGCACCGGACCGCCGTACTGCTGTATCTGGCCCGGCCCCGGCGCATCCGGGTGCTGATCGGCCAGCTGATCACCACCGTGATCGTGGGTTTCGGCTTCACCGCGATCAGCGGTCTGATCGTGCTCATCCAGGGCAACCGCGAGCGATACCTGATCACCCTGCTGGTCGCGCCGATCATGGCGGTGCTCGGCGCCGCCGCGGCGGCCATCGCCCGCAGCGCGACCATGCTGTTCGTCGGCTTCGTGGCGTGGATCATCTTCGTCGAGGCGATGTACGGCAAGCTCCAGGAGCCACTGCCGTTCTCCGCCTACCTGGACGCGGCCTCGGGCGACGTCCAGAAGCTGCTGATCCTGCTGGGCTGGACCCTGGCGACGATCATCGGCGCGGCGGTCGCGATCCGCCGCGACCTCACCGGCGACTGACCGGTCCCCGGCGCACGGCCTCTCACGGCCGCACGGGCTTTCACGGCCGCACGGCCTTTCACGGCCGCACGGGCTTTCACGGCCGCACGGCCTTTCACGGCCGCACGGGCTTTCACGGCCGCACGGGCTTTCACGGCAGCACGGCCTCTCATGGCAGCACGGCTTTTCGTGGCAGCATGGCTCGATGCGTCACGTGTCTGATCATGAGCGCCGCGCCCGGCTCGGGGTCCGGCACGCGCTGGCGCCCGCGTTCCGGGCCGATTCTCCGGATTCCGTCACGCGGGCGATGACCGTGCTCCACGCCACCGAGCCGGCCACGGTCTACCTGTCGTGCTGGGCGCGGGCCGGGTCGATCGAGATCGCCGACGTCGACCGGGCGCTCTACGCCGACCGTACGCTGGTCAAGCAGCTGGCCATGCGCCGCACTCTCTTCGTGGTCCCGCGCGACCTGCTGCCGGCGGTCTGGTCCAGCGCGTCCGCCCGGGTCGCGGGCACCGAACGGGCCCGCATCGCCAAGGACGCCGTCCTGGCCGGACTCGCCGAGGACGGGCACGACTGGATCGACCGCGCCCGCGCCGAGGTCATCGCCGCGCTCGCGGACGCCCCGGACGGTCGCTCGGCGCTGGAGATCCGGCAGGCGGTGCCGCTGATCGACGTGAAGACGACCGTGGGGGCCGGCGGACTGTCGCCGGCGGGCCGGGTGCTGACCCACCTCGGGGCCACCGCCGACATCGTGCGGGGCGTCAACACCGCAGGCTGGTACACGTCCCGGCCGCGCTGGACTCTCATGCGGCACTGGCTCACCGACGTTCCGGCGATCGGCGGTGCGGCTGAGGGCTATCGCGAGATCGTGCGCCGCTCGTTGTACACCTTCGGACCCGGCACTGAGGACGACCTTGTCTGGTGGCTCGGGGCGACCCGGAGCGTGGTGCGGGCGGCGCTCGGGGAGGTCGGTGCTGTCGCGGTCTCGCTCGACAGTGGCGACACCGGCTGGCTGTTGCCGGACGACCTCGACGAAGTGCCCGACCCGGGACCGTGGGCGGCGCTGCTGCCGGTTCTCGATCCGACGGTCATGGGGTGGCAGCGGCGGGACTTCTACCTCGGGCCGCACCGCGACCAGCTCTTCGACAACCGGGGGAACGCGGGCGCGACCGCTTGGGTCGATGGGCGTGCTGTGGGTAGCTGGGTGCAGGACGAGGTTGGTGTGGTGAGGGTGAGGTTGCTGGAGTCTGTGTCGGCTGCTGGTCGCCGGTGCCTTGATGTGGAGGCGGCTCGGTTGACTGCTTGGCTTGGTGGTTTCCGGGTTCCGAGTCTCTACCGGTCGCCGGCCATGCGACCGGACCCGGCGTAGGAGCCGGCGTAGGCGCTCAGGCGAGTCCGGTCAGGAAGAGCAATCCGGCGATCACCAGCCCGCCCTCGACCAGCGCGACGAACACCCGGTCGCTGATCGAGGCGACGATCCTCCGGCCGGTCCACGCGCCCGCCATGACAACCGGCGTCAGCGCGGCGCCGTAGAGCACGATCCGCCCGGTGAGCAGATCACCGGCGCCGTATGCGGCCGTCTTGGTCAGGTGCAGGGTGAGTGCGGCGGCGGCCTCGGTGCCGATGTACGCCGCGCGCGTCAACCCGTACGCCAGGAAGAACGGCGCCGTCAGCGGGCCCACCGACCCGAGCAGCGCCGAACCGAATCCGGACGCGGCGCCGACACCGATGAACGCCCGGTCGCCGGGCCGGCCGGGGCGCGGGCGGAGCCGGCGCCAGGCCACCACCCCGATGAGGAACGCTCCCAGCACCCGCTTGAGCGGACTCAGCGGGGCGTGGCTCAGCAGGACGGCACCGCCCACGGCGAACGGCACAGCGCCGAGCGCGAACCAGCCCACGAGCGGCCACCGGATGTCCCGGCGGTTGAGCCACAGCCGGCTGCCGTTGCTCGACAACTGCGCCAGCGTCAGCATCGGCACCGCGACCCGCAGCCCGAACAAGGCAGTGAAGACGGGCAGCAGCAGCACCCCACCACCGAACCCGGTCACGGCGGACAGCAATGCCAGCAGGAACGCCGCGGCGGCCGCGAGCGCCAACGTCTCCATCGGTTGCCGACTGTAGTCGCGGCCGGTCAGGAACCGCGTGGGGCGTACATGATCACGGCGACGCCGACCAGGCAGATGCCGGCGCCGATCACGTCCCACCGGTCCGGGCGGAACTTGTCCACGACCATGCCCCAGGCCAGCGAGCCGGCGACGAAGACGCCGCCGTAGGCGGCCAGGATCCGCCCGAAGTTGGCGTCAGGCTGAAGGCAGGCCACGAAACCGTACGCGCCGAGAGCGATCACGCCGGCGGCTATCCACCACAGGCCGCGGTGTTCGCGCCAGCCCTGCCAGATCAGCCAGGCGCCGCCGATCTCGGCGAGGGCCGCCAGGACGAAGAGCAGCAATGAACGGGCGATGATCACCTTGGCCACGGTATCCGTACCGGAGTGGTCACGGGGTGGCGCAAGAGCAGGTGCCGCCGGTGCAACGGGCGCGGTGGGGGTTGTGGGTGGTGCGCCACCAGGCGGCGGCGGCCAGGGCGGTGAGTGCTGCGGCGGTGCCGGGCAGCCAGGACACGGCTACGGCCCAGGTTGCGCCGGAGAGGACTCCGGCGGTCAGGAGCAGCGGGATGGCGCAGCAGGCTGCGCAGGCGAGGGCGGCGAGGCCGGTCAGGCCGGGCGGCAGCAGTCGGCGGGTGCGGGCGGTCAGGCCGGAGGGCGGCAGTCGGCGAGTGCGGTGAGCGGGGCCGGCAGGGCTTAAGGGCGTCGGCAGTGGGCGGGTGCCGCCGGTCGGGCTGGCGAGCGGCACTGCGCTGGTGCGGTGAGCGGGGCCGGTCAGGCCGGGCGGCGGCAGAGGGTGTGCGCGGTCGGCAGGGCCGGTCGGGCTGGGCGGCAGAAGCTGGCGGGCGGGGTCAGCGGGGATCGGCATCCGGGGCTCCTACCGCGATGGTGGCGAACGGGATCGGGCAGCAGGGCTGAGCGGCGCACGTCACCAGGTCGTCGCAGCCGGCGTCGACGGCCGCTCGCAGCGTGCCGGCGATGATCTGCAGGTCGCTGATCTTGGCTTCCACTTCGGCGAGCTTGGCCTGCGCCCGGGACTGCAGCCCGGCATCGGCGCCTCGCCCGTGCCGGTGCCGGCCGGTCTCCAGCAGGTCGGCGATCTCCTCGAGGGTGAAGCCGAGCCGCTGCGCCGCCTTGATCACCCGCAGCACGGTGACCGTCTCGGCCGGGTACATCCGGTGCCCGCCCAGGCTGCGGTCCGGTTCGGCGAGCAGGCCCCGGCGTTCGTAGTAGCGCAGCGTCTGGAGGTTCACCCCCGCGGCCGCGGCGACCACACTGCTGCGCAGGCCGCTCACGCGGCCATCCCGGCGACTGCCCGGCCGGCGAGCGCGTCCAGCACGGCGATCTGCGCGGGCGGCACCTGTACGTCGAGGTTCACTGCTTCATGCTCACCTTCACCGGCGGCGGTGAAGGTGAACGTGAAGAAGGAGCAGCATGAGCTTTCCCGGGCGGTGAGGTCGCGGGCCACCGGCTCGGCGGCCGGGTCGAGCCGCCACCGCAGCACAGTGGGCGACAGCCGCCGCTGATCACGCAGCGCGGTGGCGAAGAGGTCGTCGAACTCGGCCAGCCGCAGCGGCTGGTCGATGGTGGGCAAGGTGCACGCCTCGGACACCCACTCCTGGTCTTCTCCGGTCATGGTCCGACGGTAAACCCGTACCTAGGTACCGGATACAACTCGACTGGGCCTTGTCGTGGCGCGGGACTGAGGCGTTCGGGTGGTGGGCGGATCGGGATCAGCGCGGGGAGGGGACGGGTGCGCTCGCGTGGTGGGCTGGGCGGTCGGAGACCCGATGCTCGGCCATCCGCAGCGCCTCGACCACCAGGCGGCGTACGTGCGGGTCCGTGACCGCGTACACCGACCGGCGACCGTCGCGGCGGGCCCGGACCAGCCCGGCGAGGCGCAGTTTGCCAAGATGCTGCGACACGGCCGGACGAGCCGCACCGACCAGCCGGGTCAAAGCAGTCACGTCGCTCTCCGCGTCGACCAGAGCAGCCATCAGGCGCAGCCTCGTGCCGTCGGCCAGCATCCCGAGCGTGACCGTCGCTGCCTGGATCACGGCGTCGCTCATGAGTGGTTCCTGCAGGTCACTGGCAGTTGCACCGTTGTCGCGTGCGTACATGAGCACATATTATCGGTGGGAGGCACGGACCACCAGAACGGCAGGGGAGCACCGATGGTCGACCACGACCACCAGCACGACCACAGCCAGCACGACCACGATCACAGCCACCACGACAACTGGTGGGAGCGCCTCCGCCACCAGCTCACCCCGCACTCGCACGACAGCGCCGACAAGGTCGACTCGGCGCTCGAGTCGTCGCGGGAAGGACTCCGTGCCCTGTGGATCTCGCTGGTCGTGCTGGGTGTCACCGCGGCCCTGCAAGCAGGCGTCGTCGTGCTCTCCGGCTCGGTGGCGCTGCTCGGCGACACCCTGCACAACGTCGCTGACGCGCTGACCGCCGTACCCCTGGGTATTGCTTTCCTGCTCGGCCGCCGGGCCGCGACCCGGGCGTACACCTATGGTTTCGGCCGGGCCGAGGATCTCGCCGGCATTGTCATCGTGCTGGTGATCGCCGCTTCGGCGATCGCCGCCGGGTGGACCGCGGTCAACCGGTTGCTGCACCCGCAGACCATGACGCACCTGCCGTGGGTGCTGGCCGCCGGCGTGATCGGCTTCGTCGGCAACGAGATCGTCGCCCGCTACCGCATCAGTGTCGGCCGGCGCATCGGCTCGGCGGCCCTGGTCGCCGACGGCCTGCACGCCCGCACCGACGGTTTCACCTCGCTCGCGGTCGTCGTCGCGGCGGCCGGTGCCTGGGTCGGCTGGCGCTGGGCCGACCCGGCCGTCGGGCTGGCCATCACGGCGGCGATCGCGTTTGTGCTCAAGGACGCCGCCCGGGAGGTGTACCGGCGGCTGATGGACCGGGTGGATCCGGAGCTGGTCGACCGGGCCGAGGAATCGCTGCGGGCGGTTCCGGGCATCCGTGACGTGTCCGGGCTGCGGTTGCGCTGGATCGGGCACCGGATGCACGCGGAGGCGGCCGTGGTGGTGGATGCCGACCTGAGCCTGCTGGCCGCGCACGAGATCGCCGCGGATGCCGAGCATCAGCTGACCCACCGGGTGCCGCGGCTGACCGGCGCGACCGTGCACGTGGACCCGGCCAGCCACCCGGGCGACAGCCACCACACCGACCTGTCCCAGCACCGTCGCGACCGCCTGTCCTCGCCCGCGGTAGGGCACTGACGGATTCCGGATAGGACCCTGGCGGGCTGAAGTGCCACCATCGAGGGATGGGCGACGATGCCGTGGTCATCGGGGCCGGCATGGCCGGTCTGGCCGCCGCGCGGGTGCTGGCCGACCGGTTCGACCGGGTGACGGTCGTCGATCGGGACCGGCTGCCGCCCGGGCCGGACAGCCGCCGCGGCGTTCCGCAGAGCGCCCACCCGCACGCCCTGCTCGCGGTCGGCCGGGACGCCCTGGAGAAGCTCTTCCCCGGGCTGACCGACGAGCTGCTCGCCCTCGGCGCACGGTGGATCGACGTGGCCCGCGACGCGCACGTCTGGCAGCTCGACGGCTACCGGGTCCGGGTCGACAGTGGCGTCACGATGCTCGCCATGAGCCGGCCGCTGCTGGAGAGCTGTGTGCAGCGGCGGGTGCGGGCGTTGCCGCAGGTGAGCGTGCTCGACGAGACCGCGGTGGGCGGGCTGACCGGCCGGGCCGGCGAGCGGGTCACCGGTGTGACCTTGGCCGGCGGCCGGGAGCGGAAGGCCGAGCTGGTGGTCGATGCCAGCGGTCGCGGCAGCCGCTCCGACCGCTGGCTGCACGACCTCGGCTTTCCGAGCCCACCGGAGTCGGTGATCACCGTACGCGTGCACTACACGACCCGCCTGGTCAGCGGCCGGCCGCAGTGCCTGCCCGGGCCCGGGATGATCGTGCTCGCCGAGAGCCCGCCGGAGCACCAGCGCTACGGCGCCGCGTTCTCCGTCGAGGGCGACCGGTGGCTGGTCACCCTCGGCGGCTTCCACGGCGAGCAGGCCCCCACCGATCCCGAGGGTTACCAGCGCTTCGCCGAGAGCCTGCCGGACGGCACGATCGCCGAGCTGCTGCGTACCGGTGAGCCGTTGACCGACCCGGTCGCCTACACCTATCCGACCAGCCGGCGCCGGCACTTCGAACGGCTGCGGCGGATACCGGCGGGGTACGTGGCCATGGGCGACGCGCTGTGCAGCTTCAATCCCGTGTACGGGCACGGCATGACGGTGGCCGCGCTGGAGGCGGTCACGCTGGCGGAGTGTCTCGATCGGCACCGCGCTTCCGAGGTGGCGATGGCGCGTGACTTCTACCGCCGCAGCGCGAAGCCGATCGCCGTCGCCTGGGAGATGGCTGCCACGACCGACTTCGCCTATCCCGGCACCCAGGGTCCCAAGCCCCGCGGGCTGGCCCTGACGCACTGGTACCAGCGGCAGATCTTCCGGGCCACCCATGTCTCGCCGGAGGTCATCCGGCAGGTCGTACGGGTGCAGCACCTGCTCGCGCCCGGGTCCGCGCTGCTCCGGCCGGCCATGGTCGTCAAGGTCCTCCGCGCCGCCCGTCGTGATCGGAAGGTGGCGGGCAGCTCTGCGGCCTCAGGGTCGATCCTCTAGATTCAGCGGATGGCTTTGCTGCACCGAGCGGATCTGACCCCGACCAAGCTTGAGCTGCTGGCGGGCTGGCTGCCCGGCCGCCCGTGGTTCGCCGGCCCGCCGGAGGGCGAGGTGACCCGGGTCTCGGCCTTCCGCTTCGACGACCCGGCCGGCGCGGTCGGCGTGGAGACGATGCTGGTCCGCGCCGGTGACGGCCCGGTCCTGCAGGTCCCGGTCACGTATCGCGACGCACCCCTGGACGGCGCCGAGGAGTGGCTGATCGGCACGACCGAGCACTCGGCCCTGGGCCGCCGCTGGGTCTACGACGCCTGTTGCGACCCGGTCTACGCCGCGGTGCTGGCGCGGGTGATCCACGCCGGCGGCACCCAGGCGGAGGAGTACTTCGAGGTCGACGGCCGGCGTGAGACCCGTGCGCCGGCCATGACCGTCAGCGGCAGCGGGACCGGGGATGCCCCGGTCCCGGCCGCCGGCACCGTGCACCGGGTCGTCGACGAGGACCCGACGGTGATCGTGACGGACGACGTGGAGCTGGCCGTGCTGCGCCGCGTCGGCACCAGCCAGCGGGTCACCGGCCCGGTGCTGACCGGCATGTGGGGCGACGAGCCGCTACCCGTACCGCTGGCCTACGCCACCCCGCGGCATTGACGGGTGCGGCGGGTCACTGAGCCGCTGCCCGGTCGCCGGTCACCTGTAGCAGTCGCAGCGGGATCGCGTCCGCCATGGCCTGCATCCCGGCGTCGTTGGGGTGCAGGTGATCGCCGCTGTCGTAGCGGGCAAGGATGCGCAATGGCTGCGCCGGGTCCCGGACGGCCCAGTCGAAGTCGATCACGCCGTCGTACTCGCCGCTGGTGCGGATCCACCGATTGACCGCGGTCCGCTTGGCCTCGTTCTCCGCGCTGTAGTAGCCGGTGATCGTGGTGTCCTGGAACGGCGTCATGGTGGCGCCGATGATCCGCAGGCCGCGTTCGTGGGCCCGGGCGATCAGCTGCCGGTAGCCGGCGATCAACTCGTCGACAGTTACGGCCTCGGACGGTGGGGCGATCGAGGTCGGCTGGCCGATGTCGTTGATGCCGAGCAGCACGATCACCGCGCGGGCGCCCGGCTGGGCGAGCACGTCACGGTCGAAGCGGCTCAGCGCGCTGTCGCCGAAGAGTGGCCCGAGCCCCCCGAATACCGGGTCGGGGAGCGTGTTGCCGTCGTACAGCAGGCGGTTGCCGCCGATGCCTTTGTTGAGCACGCCCAGGTGCCGCAGCGAGGCCTGCCCCTGCAACCGGCGGGCCAGGTAGTCGGGCCAGCGGTGGTTGGCGTCGACCGTGGTGATCGCGCCGTCGGTGATGGAGTCGCCGAACGCCACGACCGAGGCCGCTCGCGGCGGGGTGGCGACGCTGACGCCGGAGAGGAAGTGCCAGGACGTCATGGTCGTGGCGCCGGTCAGGGCGGGGGAGCGGGTGACGTTGCCGGCCGCGAGGTAGTTGGTCTGGAACGCGGAGCCGTGCACGGTCGCGGCAGCGGTGCGCTGCGGCAGGTGGATGCTCACCACAAGATCGGAGAGCGCCGGTACGGGCAGAGCCACGGGATCGCTGAGCGCGGGCGCACCGGGCGGGATGCTGAACGAGGAGCGCCCGCCGAAGGTGAGCCTGCGGTCGGTGCCGGCCAGCAGCTGGGAACCGCCGGCACTGCGGGCCACCCGCGCCTCGCCGATTACCAGCCGCTCGGTGCCGTACTCGTTGGACAGCCGCACCCGCAGGGACCGGCCCGCGATGCTGGTGTGCACGATCTGGCGCAGGGTCTGGTTCTCGAACACGGTCTGCGGCATCGGTGGGGTGGCCGCGCCGGTCACGGCCGTGCTCCAGGTGCCGGTCCAGGCGGCCGGCCGGTCGGCCGCGACGGCCGAGCCGGTCAGGGTGAGGGTCGCGACGCCGAACGTGGCGATCGCGGTGGCGCACAGGCGCCGGAGTCGCAGGGATGCAGTCATCGTCGACCTCCGTTCCGGACCAGCCCAGCTCAGCCCGGCGGAGGTGTCAAGACATCGACGAACATCAAGTTCTGGCACTCGCCGCCAGGGCGGCGGTCAGCTGGTCCGACCAGGCGCGGACCACCCGGGCCCGGCGGCGGGAGTCGTCGGTGAGCACGTCGGCCAGGGCCAGGCCCCGGGCCAGATCCAGGGTGGCCTGGATGAGACCGCGGACGGCCGGGTCGGTGTCGTCGACCCGCAGCAGTCGTACGGCCCGCCGGTGCACGCCGCGGGCGAAGTGCCGTTCCAGCGGGACCACCGCGGCCCGCAGCTCGGGGTCGGCGGCGGCCACGGTCCAGACCTGCAGCGCGGCCCGGAACAACTCGCCGCCGATCGCGTCGACCAGGCCCGTCACCACGGCGTGCACCCGGTCCGGGCTCGAACCCCCAGGGTCCGGCAGAGCGTCGAGCAGGGCCGCCCGCTCCTCGAACATGGCCTCCAGCGCGGCCAGGATGAGCGCCTCTCGGGTCCGGAAGTGGTGTTGGACGGCCCCGCGGCTGATGCCGGCCTCGGCGGCGATGAAGGCCACCGTGGAGGTCTCCCACCCGTGCCGCGCCAGGCTCCGGATGGTCGTCTCCAGCAAGCGCCGGCGAGTCTCCCGGGAGCGGTCCTGCTTGGGAGCCGAGTCGTCAGCCATCCGTGGTTACCACCGCCAGCGGCGTGCCCTGGCTGACCTGCCGGCCCAGCGGGACCGGCAGCTCCGTCACCGTGCCGTCCGCCGGGGCGCGCACCACGTGCTCCATCTTCATCGCCTCCAGCCAGATCAGCGCCTGGCCGGCCACGACGGCCTCGCCGATCCGCACGTCCGTGCGCACCACCGTGCCAGGCATCGGCGCGACCAGGGCACCGGCCGGCAGCTGGGCCGACGGGTCGGTGAAGCGCGGCACCCGGCGCAGCTCCAGCGAGCCCTGCGGCCCGTCGACGACCACGCGGTCGGCGAAGCGGCCCACCGTCCACCGGCGGCGGACACCGTCGAGGTCGAGCACCACGGCGTCGGCGCCGGCGTCGACCAGGGCGACGTCGTCCCGGCCCGCCACCTCCAGGCCGTCGCGGCCGAAGCGGTACCGCACCTCGATCTCGGTGTCGCCGGCGGTGTAGATGCGGCTGCGGTAGCCGACCGGGATGTTGCGGAAACCGCGGGCCAGCAGCGGCACCAGCGCGGCGTCGGACAGCGCCGCGACCAGGGCGCCGAGAGCCGGGTCCAGCCCGGTCCCGGCGGTCAGCTCAGCCGGCGGGTGGGCGGTGTAGAAGCCGGTCCCGGCGGTGCCGGCCAGGAACTGCGGGTGCAGCAGGCTCGCGACCAGCAGGTCACGGTTGGTGGCCACCCCGTGCACCCGCGAGCGGCGCAGGGCGGCGGCCAGCTGCCGGGCCGCGGCTTCCCGGGTCGACGCGTACGCGATGACCTTCGCCAGCATGCCGTCGTAGTGGGTGCCGACGACGCTGCCGTCCACCACCCCGGAGTCGAGGCGGAGGCCGTCCAGGCTCGCTCGTTCGAAACGGGCCGTCACGCCGGGGACGTCGAAGGTGACCACGGTGCCGGTCTCGGGGCGCCAGTCGTCGGCGGGGCTCTCGGCGTACAGGCGGGCCTCGACGGCGTAGCCGGTCATCGCCGGCTCCGCACCGCTGAGCCGGCGGCCCGCCGCGACGTCGAGTTGCAGGCCGACCACGTCGGTGCCGGTGACGCACTCGGTGACCGGGTGCTCGACCTGCAGGCGGGTGTTCATCTCCAGGAACCAGAAGTCGCCGTTGCCGGCGGCGATGAACTCCACCGTGCCCGCGCCGCGGTAGCCGACCGCGGCCGCGGCCTGCCGGCCCGCCGCGAGCAGGCGTTCGCGCAGGTCACCGCCGATCCGCTCGACGAGCGGGGCGGGGGCTTCCTCGATCACCTTCTGGTGCCGGCGTTGCAGGGAGCACTCGCGTTCGCCGAGCGCCCAGACGGTGCCGTGGGCGTCGGCCATGATCTGCACCTCGATGTGGTGCCCCTCGTCCAGGTACCGCTCGCAGAAGACGGTGGGATCGCCGAACGCGGCGCCGGCCTCGCGGGCCGCGGACGCGACGGCCGCGGGCAGCTCGGTCAGGGTGCGCACGATCCGCATGCCGCGCCCGCCGCCGCCGGCCGACGCCTTGACCAGTACGGGCAGCTCGGCCTCGGTGACGGCGTCCGGTTCGAGCAGGTCGAGCACGCTCAGGCCGGCCGCCGCCATCCGGCGCTTGGACTCGATCTTGGAGCCCATCACCTCGATCGCCGCCGGATCCGGGCCGATCCAGGTCAGGCCCGCCTCCTGCACCGCGCGGGCGAAGCCGGCGTTCTCGGCCAGGAAGCCGTAGCCGGGGTGGATGGCGTCGGCGCCGGCCCGGTGGGCCGCCGCGATGATGAGATCACCGCGCAGGTACGTGTCGGTGGGCGTCGAGCCGGGCAGGCGTACGGCGCTGTCCGCCTCCCGCACGTGCGGGCTGTCCGCGTCGGGATCGGAGAAGACGGCCACGGTCGCGAGGCCACGACGCCGGCAGGTGGTGAAGATGCGCCGGGCGATCTCACCGCGGTTGGCGACCAGAACGGCGTGGAAAGTCATGCTGCTCACATCCGGAAGACGCCGAAGGCGTCGGTGCCCGACACCGGCGCGGTGTGGATGGCGGACAGGGCGATGCCCAGCACGTCACGGGTGTCGCGGGGGTCGATGATCCCGTCGTCGTAGACCAGCCCGGACAGCACCATCGGCATCGCCTCGGCGGTGATCTGCCGCTCGATCGCCTGCCGCATCAGCTGCGCGGCGTCCTCGTCGAAGGGCCGGCCCTGGGCCAGCGCGGAGGCCCGGGACACCATGGTGCTCACGTCGGCGAGCTGCTGGGCCCCCATCACCGCGGACCGCGCGCTGGGCCAGGCGAAGACGAACCGGGGATCGTAGGCGCGGCCGCACATGCCGTAGTGGCCGGCGCCGTACGAGTTGCCGATGAGCAGCGAGATGTGCGGGACGGTCGAGTTGGACACCGCGTTGATCATCATGGCGCCGTGTTTGATGATGCCGCCCTGCTCGTACTCCGCGCCGACCATGTAGCCGGTCGTGTTGTGCAGGAACAGCAGCGGCGTGTGCGAGCGGTTGGCGAGTTGGATGAACTGGGCCGCCTTCTGCGCCTCGGCGCTGAACAGCACACCGCGGGCGTTGGCCATGATGCCGACCGGGTAGCCGTGCAGCTGCGCCCAGCCGGTCACCAGCGAGCTGCCGTACAGCGGTTTGACCTCGTCGAAGTCGCTGTCGTCGACGATCCGGGCGATGACCTCACGCGGGTCGAAGGGCGCCTTGAGGCCGGGCGGGACGATCGACAGCAGCTCCTCGGCCGCGTACCGCGGGGGTTGTGGGGTGGCCGTGACCGGGCCGGCCGCCTTGCGCCAGTTGAGCCGCGCGACAATGCGCCGCCCGATCCGGATGGCGTCCTGCTCGTCGTGCGCGAAGTGGTCGGCGAGGCCGGACACCCGGGCGTGCATCTCGGCGCCGCCGAGCGACTCGTCGTCGGACTCCTCGCCGGTGGCCGCCTTGACCAGCGGCGGACCGGCCAGGAAGACCTTCGAGCGCCGCTCGATCAGCACCACATGGTCACTCATCCCGGGCAGGTACGCGCCGCCGGCCGTCGAGTTGCCGAAGACCAGCGCGATCGTCGGGATGCCGGCCGCGGACAGCCGGGTGAGGTTGCGGAAGACCGCGCCGCCGGGGACGAAGACCTCCTTCTGGGTGGGCAGGTCCGCACCCCCGGACTCGACCAGCGAGATCACCGGCAGCCGGTTGTGCAGGGCAACCTCGTGCATCCGCAGCGTCTTGCGCAGCGACCACGGGTTGCTGGCGCCGCCCTTGACCGTCGGATCGTTGGCGATCAGCAGGCACTCGACCCCGCTGACCACGCCGATCCCGGCGACGACGCTGCCGCCGACCGTGAACGACGAGCCGTAGCCGGCCAGCGCGGCCAGCTCCAGGAACGGCGAGTCCTCGTCGAGCAGCAGCTCGATCCGCTCCCGGGCGGTCATCTTCCCCCGGGCGTGGTGCCGGGCCACCGCCTTCTCGCCCCCGCCGGCCACCGCCCGGGCGGTCTCGGCCGTGATCTCGGCGAGCGCGTCCAGCATCGCCTCCCGGGCGGCCCGGGCCTCGTCGGTGGCGGGTTCGAGCGTGGACCGCAGGACGGTCACAGTTCCTCCCGGTCGGTCAGCAGTGCTACGGGAATCTCGACGTGCCGGGACCGCAGCCACTCGCCGAGGCCCTTGGCCTGCGGATCGAAGCGGGCGTTGTAGGCGACGCCCGCGCCGAGGAGCCCCTCGACGACGACGTTGACGGCCCGGATGCCCGGGAGCCGGGTGATCCGGATCGGCAGCGCGGCGGTCTCGGGGAGCAGCTCCCGGATGGTCTGCTCGGTGATCAGGGCGGCCAGCCACGGGTATGCGTCGTCGTCGCGCACCCAGAGGCCGATGTTGGCGTTGCCACCCTTGTCGCCCGAGCGCGCCCCGGCCAGCGTGCCCAGCGGCATCCGCCGGGTCGGCCCGGCTCCGACACCGGGCCCGGGATCAGCTCCTGGTTCGTCGGGCGCACCCCGGATCTCGGGGCCGCCGGGTGCCGGCGGCTCGATCGGCGCGCGGCCGGCCGGTCCTGCGGTGGCGGTGACCTGCGGTCCGCCGGCATGCGGCCGGAGCGCCAGGGTGACCGGCGGCGGCTCGATCGATTCCACCGCGCCGTCGGGGCGGACGACCTCGTGCGCCGGGACGGCCTGGGGGACAAAACCCGCCGCGAAGACGCCGTAAGGCTGGGCGCCGGCCGGCGGGGTGGTGCTGAAGAAGCCGGGGTACGACGAGAGTGCCAGCTCGACCGCGGCCTTGCTGAACGCGCGGCCCGCCACCTTCTCGTCCGGATCCCGGGCGACGACGGTGAGCAGGGCGGACGCCTGCTGCTGGGTGGCCGCGTCGGCGGTGTCGAGCCGGGCCAGGCTCCAGGTCACCTCGGCCGGCGCGGTGCCCGGGGCGGCCTCGAACTGGCGGCGGAACAGCGCCGCCTTGGCCTCGATGTCCAGCCCGGTCAGCACGACGGTCAGCTCGTTGCGGTAGCCGCCGACGGTGGTGCACGAGACCTTCAGGTCAGGTGGAGGTGCCTCACCGCGTACTCCGGTGATCTCGACCCGGTCCGGGCCGGCCTGGCGCAGCGACACCGTGTCGAGCCGGGTGGTGACGTCCGGGCCGGCGTAGCGCGCATCGTCCACTTCGTACACCAGCTGGGCCGTGACCGTGCCGACGGTGACCGCCCCGCCGGTGCCGGGGTGCTTGGTGATGACGCTGGAGCCGTCCGGGTGCAGCTCGGCGATCGGGAAGCCGGGCCGCAGCGGGTCGTCGAGCTCGGTGAAGAACGCGTAGTTGCCTCCGGTGGCCTGGGCGCCGCACTCGATGACGTGACCGGCGACCGTGGCCCCGGCGAGCGCGTCGAGGTC
The DNA here is from genome assembly GCF_050955795.1 of Actinoplanes sp. CA-051413. NCBI lineage: Bacteria > Bacillati > Actinomycetota > Actinomycetes > Micromonosporales > Micromonosporaceae > Actinoplanes > Actinoplanes sp. CA-051413. The sequence goes on along the minus strand of NZ_CP192100.1, from coordinate 6,883,455 downwards.
GCCGCGCTCCCAGCCGAAGTGGGCGATCGCGGGCCCGACGGTCAGCGAGGCGTCGGTGACCCGCCCGGTCACCACGACATCGGCGCCGGCGGTGAGCGCCCGGGCGATGCCGAAAGCGCCGAGGTACGCGTGTGCCCCGAGCGGCGTGCCCAGGCCCAGCTCGCCGGCTCGGGGGGTGAGGTCGTCACCGCGTACCAGAGCGACCCGGGCCGGTGTCCCCAGCTCGCGGATCGCGGCCACCAGAGCGGGCGGGTTGACGCCGCCCGCGTTGGCGACGATCCGCACGCCGCGCTCCAGCGCCAGCTTCAGGCACTCGCGAAGCTGCAGCAGGAACGTCTTGGCATAGCCGGTCGCCGGGTCTCGCGCGCGGTCCCGGCCGAGGATCAGCATGGTCAGCTCGGCCAGGTAGTCGCCGGTGAGCACGTCCAGCTCGCCGCCGGTGAGCATCTCGCGCATGGCTGAGAGCCGGTCGCCGTAGAACCCGGAACAGTTGCCGACGCGCAGCATCTCGGGCCTCATGCCGACCGACCCTGGCACAGGTTCAAAAAACAAGCAAGCGCGCTTGTTTCTGCCGGGTGCCCTTCGCTAGCGTCGGCCCATGCGCCTCAACGAGGACCACCGCGCCTTCCGGGACAGCGTCCGCCGGTTCGTCGACACCGAGGTCAACCCGCACGTCGACGCCTGGGAGGCGGCCGGCCGGGTGCCCCTGCACGACCTGCTGCCCAAGGCCGCGTCCCTCGGCCTGCTCGGCCTCGAATACGACGAGGCCTACGGCGGCGAGGGCGCCGACGCGAGCTTCCAGCTGGTCGCGGCCGAGGAGTACGGCCGGATGCACGCCACCGGGGTCGGAATGGCCATCGGCGTCCAGGCGATGATGGCCACCCCCTCGCTGCACGATTACGGTTCACCTGAACTGAAGCAGCGTTACCTCACCCCGGCCATCGCCGGCACCGCGGTCACGTCGATCGCCGTGACCGAACCGGACACCGGCTCCGACGTGGCCCAGCTGCGCACCCGAGCGGTCCGCGACGGCGACGACTGGGTCATCACCGGGCGGAAGGCGTACATCACCAACGGCGCCCAGGCCGACTGGCTCTGCCTGCTGGCGCGCACGTCGGACGAGGGCGGCTACCGGGGCATGTCCCAGATCGTCGTGCCCACGGACCTGCCCGGCTTCAGCGTGGCCCGCACGTTCGACAAACTCGGCAACCGCTGCTCGGACACGGCGGAGCTGGTGCTGGACCAGGTGCGCGTACCGGTCACCAACACGATCGGCGAGGTCGGGCGGGGCTTCCAGCAGCAGATGCGGCAGTTCGTGACCGAGCGGATGTTCGCCGCGTACACCACGGTCGGTGGCTGCCAGTACGCCCTGGACCGTACGCGCCGCTTCGTCCTGGACCGGCAGGTCTTCGGCCGTCCACTTGCCGACCGGCAGTACGTGGCGTTCCGCCTGACCGAGCTTCAGGCTGAGGTGGACCTCCTGCGCAGCCACAATCTCGTGACGTGCGAGGCGCTGATGGCCGGCGAGGACATCACCCGGATGGCAACGGTGGCGAAGTTGAAGGCGGGGCGGCTGGTGCGGGAGGTGGCGGACTGGTGCCTGCAGTTCCACGGGGGGATGGGGTATCTGGAGGACAACTGGACGGCTCGGCTGTTCCGCGATACGCGGCTGACGTCGATCGGGGCTGGGGCGGATGAGGTGATGTTGCAGGTGCTGGCTCGGCTCGACGGGCTGCCGGCCTGAGCGGCTGTCAGATCGGCTGGCCGTCCGGACCCATGACGTAACCGAACTGGGCGAGTGAGCCGGCCCGGTCGATCTCGTCCAAGGTCTCGGCGGCGAAAACGGTCATCGGGGAATCGCCGGCCCGGTTTCGCCAACCGGCCATGCGGACCGACTTGTACTCGAGGTTGACCTCGCCGTTCTCGGTGTGGAAGCCGCCGCCGCGCTCGAACATGCCGATCAGCGGCTCGAACGGATCCTCCAGGCCAGGGGGATACTCGAATCCCGGCGTGGCACTCAGCGCGGCCCAGTGCAGGATGAACGGAACCACCTGCCGGATGTCCCACCCGCTGGACTTCACCTTCTCCAGCAACTCGTCGACCACGCCCTGCTGAGCGCGCACGTTCGGATCCACACACAGGGCGATGTCGAAGAACGGCACTCTCGTGTCGCACTCGTAGGCCGCCGCCCACCGGGCTGCCCGCCGGAAGTACTCCTTGAGCAGGGCGGCCTTCGACCAGGCCTTGTCGCCATGGCGCTCCCAGTCGATGGCGCTCAGGCGGACGGCCACGGCCTGCACGGCTTCGTCGGGTGTCATCGGCCCAATCCTCGCAGAGCCGCGTCGACGACCTCATCGAGGTTCGACAGATCGTCGGCCATCTGCAGGCCGGAGCCGTCGAGGCCGAACACGCGCCAGTGGTCCAAGGGGGCGTTGGGCCGCCACTCGTTGGGCGCCAGATCGTGAGCACCCGGATGGTCGCGGTTGATGATGGGGTCGCCGTCGGCATCGAAAGCATCCGGATGGGAAGACCGGTAGGGCAGGCCCGCTTCCATGAGTCTGTTCTCCACGTACTCGTGGGCGGCGAGGTTCCGGAAAGCCGCCATGTCGTCCGGGCTGAGCGTGCCCTGAGTGGCGCCGTCCCAGAGGTCGGCGATGCGCTCGACCGGGGTGAAGTAGCCGCGCTCGACCTGGTTCGGAACCAGCGAGACGTCGTGTTGCTGGACGAACAGATTCTGGCGCATCCGCTCGATGACCCCTTCGTCGATCCCGGTGTTCGCCGCGGCGAGCGGAGTGTCGTCCGCGCTGCCCCGGATGCGCCGGTACGCATCGGCCGCCCGGTCCGAGAAGCCGTCGCCGGGGTCGATGAAGTCTGAGCCACGCGGGAAGTCGGGCCGGAACTCGCTCGGGTCGGTGCGGGCCAGGGCCCGGTTGCGGCCGCTAAGGTCCGAGAAGATGCCGGCCAGGTCGTCCAGCTTGGTGCTGAGCCTGCGCAGGCTGCTGAGCAGGCCCCGGACGAAGTGCTGGATCCGGTTGACCCACTTGGCCACGAGGGTGGCGACCTGGCCGATGACCACCGGCGTGGCGATGCCCAGCGTCAGTCCGGGCCTCGGCAAGCCACTGCGGCAGGCGGGCGGCGAGCGTACCGATGAACTCCGCGATCAGGTCGCGGACGATGCCCCGGACCAGCGCGACCAGCAGGCCCGCGCCCTCCACGGCGTAGGAGATGCCCTGGGCCGCCGTGGCGAGTCCCTCCAGCACCTGTAGCTGTATGCCGGCGTGCGCGCGGTACGCGTCACCGGAGGCGCCGAACCAGCCGGACACCTCGGTGCGGAGGCGGTCGGCGTACTGCTGGCGGGCCTCGTCCGTGAAAGCCGCGACGTTCGACCAGGTGGCGGCGTGTGCGGCGACCTCGTCGGCGTTACCGGCGAGCCAGTCGAGGGCGTCCTTGAGGGGTTGGACGTGCTCCATCAGCCAGGCGACACCCCAGGAGACCAGCGTGCCCAGCGGGTCGACCGCGAGGGAGAGCATGTCCAGCGACGCGCCGACGCCGCCGAGTGTGCCGTCGACCCAGCTGTTGTCACGGATGCCGTCGGTGATGGCGGCGGCATCCTCCACCAGGCCGAGGCCGGTGTACCAGGTCGTCGAGTCGTGGCTCTGCGCCACTAGCGGGTTGGCGCTCACAGGGGCAGTTCGAGGTGCTTGCCCGCCGCGCGTACCCCGTGGGCGGCCGACTCGTCGGTGGCCGTCGTGCTGCTGACGACGGCCCGGAGGTTGCCCGCGGTCTCTCTCAAGGCGTCCTCGGCGTCGTCGAGAGCGCCGATCGCCAGGGCGAAGACCGGACTCAGCAACGTGGGCAGGAACTGGCAGAGCTGCCCGTAGGCCTGTGTGTCCATGGTGACCTCGTGCACCGCTGACCGGCCCTGCCGGACAGCGTCCGCGATCCCGTCGACGCTGCCGGCGTGCCCGCGTACGGCATCAGCCGGGAACTGGATCTCCTCACCGGGCATGGCTGTCCCGCGGGTCGTCGTCACCGGGCCCGCCCGGCGGTTCCGGGAACCGCTCCGCGTAAGAGTGGATCACCGCGCGGCCGGTCTCGGTGTCGGCGCCGACGGTCTGCTCCACCTGGGCGGCGACGCGGGCGGCGAGCTGCGCCTGGGCGCGGCGGATCAGGCTCATGATTTCCCGGCTGAGCTGTGCACCGGTCAGCTGGCCCGGCCGGTCCTCGATGTCCAGGCGTTCAAGCTGGCCGGCCGACCCGACGGCGACGGAGATGGACCCGTCGCGGCTCGTTGCCTCCCCGGTCAGAGTGGCGACCCGGCGCGACAGCTCCACGGCCCGCGCGGCGTTCGCATCGACGCCGGCCGCCCAGGTCTCCAGCCATTCCTCGGCCGAATCGATATCTCTCATGACATAGCCCCCCGATCTGCCGAACCCTAGGTCGATGGCTGCGACGCCGCAACCCCGTCACCCAGCGCTTCCACGGGCCGGATCCTGGACGCCCGATCGGGCAGGAAGAGATGCCCTCCCAGATGCCTGACCGGATGCTGCGCCGGCGGGCTGACGCCGGGACGCTCAGAGGATGACGGGCGCACGTCAGACGGCCGAGGGTGCGCGGGCTCAGGTGAGCGACGCCCTCGCCGCCGGCCGGCAGCGGACCGGCGGCGATCACCGGCGGCCGGTGGCCGGTCGGCAGGCCGTGCTCGCCCTGCAACGGGCTGCGGGGAACGCCGCGGTCGGTGCGCTGCTGGCGGCGCGGCTGCGGTCGCCCGGCGAGCAGGCCCGGTCCGACGTTGATGCCGCGCTGAAGGAGATGCGCCGCGACGAACCGGCGGTCGACACGGTGGAGAAGGGGCTGCGCGCGGCGAAGGCTGTGGGCGTACCCGTCGATCTTGAAGGTCCGCGGCCGCCGGCGTCGGCGCTCGCGGTGACCACGACCGGTTTCGGGCCGGCTTCGGTCGCGCCGAAGGCGCCGGTGCCGCCGCCCAAGCCGGTGCCGGCCGTCAGTCCGCTCGGCAAGGCCGCGGCCGTCGTGCCCAAGCCCGGTGGGACTCGCGGCGGTGCACCACCCGCGGCGCCGGTCGCGGCCGCCGGCGGCGCCCCGCCGACAACGGCGCCTGCGGCTCTGTCCGGGGATCAGCTTCTGCAGCCACCGGTCGCGCCGGCCGGCGTGCGGCCCGACGACGATCCAGCCTTTGCCCAGGTACGGCGCAACGTCAAAGGTTTCGCCCAACAGAAGCGGGCCCACCCGGCCGCGGCATCCAAAGCGAAGGAGGCCCAGGACGCGGCGCTGGCGCCCAGTGACGACGTCACCGGGCAGGCCCGGGCGGCCAAGGTCGACACGATGGACGCCCAGCCGGCCGGCACCTTCGACAAGCAGGCTTTCATCGCGGCGGTGAAGACGGCCATCGAGGCCAAGTCGCCCAAGACGCTGGAGGAGGCCGACGCCTACCGCAGTTCAGGTAAGGCTGGTGAGGTTAAGGACAACATCAAGGGGCTGGTGACCCAGGGCAAACAGGGCCAGGCCAAGGACATCGAGGCAGCGACGGCAGCACCGCCGGACACCTCCAAGGCGATCCCCAAGCCGGTCACTCCGATGGCCGAGGAACAGCCGGGGCAGGCGGCTGCGATCCCGGCCGCCGGTGCCGTGCCGAAGACGGCGCCGGCTGAGCAGCTCAACCTCGCCGCCGGCAAGCACGAGGCCGATCAGGAACTGGCCGACGCCGACGTCAGCGAGCCGCAGCTGGCCCGGTCCAACGAGCCGGAATTCCAGCAGGCCCTCACCGACAAGCAGGCCGCGGCCGCGCACGCCGACACCGCCCCGGGCGAGTTCCGCCAGCAGGAACAGCAGGTGCTGACCCAGAGCCGGACGGAAGCCGCCGCGCAGACCACCGCGGGCGTCGCCGGCATGCAGGGCGCCAAAGGGACGGCGCTCGCGGCTCTGGTCGCGGGTAAGGGGAAGGCCAAGTCCAAGGACGAGGCCAAGCGGGCCGAGGTCACCGGGAAGATCCAGGGCCTCTTCGCCGCCACCGAGGCCGACGTGCGCAAACTGCTCGACGGTATCGACGCCAAGGTGGAGGCCGAGTTCAACCAGGGCGAGGCCGGCGCCCGGGCGGCGTTCGAGACGTTCGTCGCGACCAAGATGGCGGCGTACAAGAAGGACCGCTACGGCGGGTGGCTGGGCGGCTTCCGCTGGGCGAAGGACAAGCTGTTCGGGATGCCGGCGAAGGTCGACGAGTTCTACCGCGCCGGGCGTGAGCTGTACCTGCAGCGGATGGACGGCGTCATCAGCCGAGTCGCGACCATCGTGGGCGGCGAGCTCACCGCGGCGAAGCAGCGCATCGCGCGGGGCCGGACGGAGATCACCGCGTACGTGCAGAGCCTGCCCACCGACCTGAAGAAGGTCGGCGCCGAGGCCTCGAAGGAGATCAGCGACCGCTTCAGCCAGTTGGAAAGTGACGTCGACGCCAAACAGGAATCGGTCGTCGACATGCTCGCCACGAAGTACGTCGACGCGCGCAAGGGCCTCGACGAACGCATCGAAGCGCTGCAGGCGGAGAACAAAGGCCTGGTCGACAAGGCGATCGGCGCGATCAAGGCGGTCATCAACACGATCCGCGAACTCGTGGCGATGCTCAAGAACGTCCTGTCCCGGGCGGCCGGCGTGGTCGGCGACATCATCAAGAACCCGATCGGCTTCCTCGGCAACCTGATCGCCGGAGTGAAGGGCGGCATCCTCAAATTCAAGGAAAACATCGTCGACCACCTCCGCAAAGGCCTGATGGGCTGGCTGTTCGGCGCGCTGGCCGAGGGCGGGGTGGAGCTGCCGGAGACGTTCGACGTCAAGGGCATCATCCGGCTGCTGGCCTCGATCTTCGGCCTGACCTGGGCCAACATCCGCAACCGGATCGTCAAGCAGATCGGCGCCCCGGCAATGGCGGCGGTCGAGAAAGGCGTGACGATCTTCCAGATCCTGGCGGCCCAGGGGGTCGGCGGGCTGTGGGAGATGCTGCTGGAGAAACTCGGCGACATCAAGGAAATGATCCTGGAGAAGGTCCGCGACTTCGTCGAGGAGAAGATCATCGCGGCCGGGGTCACGTGGCTGATCGGACTGCTCAACCCGGCGGCGGCGTTCATCAAGGCCTGCAAGCTGATCTATGACGTGGTGATGTTCTTCGTGACCAACGCGGGGCGGATCGCTCGTTTCGTGGACACGATCCTGGACTCGGTCGCGGACATCGTGCGGGGGAACGTCAGCGGGGTCATCAACAAGATCAACGATGTGCTGGGGCAGATGCTGCCGATCATCATCGGGTTCCTGGCGAGTGTGATCGGGCTGGGTGGGATCGGGCAGAAGATCCGGTCGATCGTGGAGACGTTGCAGAAGCCGGTTAATCAGGCGCTGGACTTCGTGATCAAGACGGGGCTGAAGCTGGCGGGGCCGGTGATCCGTGGTTTCAAGGGGATCGGCAGCAAGGTAAAGAGCAAGATCGCCGCAGGAAGAGCAGGGTCCGCCCGCGGATCGAGCCCCGAAGATGCTGTGAATGCCGGCGACGTCCGTACTCAGGTCAAAGCCAAGCTTGCGAGTGAGCTCCCCAAGTCGGGAGTCCGGGCGGCGGAGGTTCGTCCGATCCTGCAACGGATCTTCGACATCTACCATCCCAAGGGACTCAAGAGTCTCACCTTGAAGCACGCCGGCGGAAAGGCGGGCGTATTCGATGTGATGGTCGCTTGTTCGCCCTCAAAAGCCGCTGTGCAGGTGCTCGCGGACATGCACTTGAAAACCGACGATCTCGACTTCAGCGAGGGAACCACCTGCGTCGCGACGGTGAACGGTCAGCACATCACCACCTCTCGGGCCAAAGGGCGGCACGCGGAGCGGAAGTGTCTCACCATGATCGACCGCAAGTGGAAGACGGTGGTGACCGATGCCGCCCAACCCGTCGACATCGTCTTGCAGGTGACGCGTTCGCCCTGTTCGGACTGCACGACGCGGATCATGATGTTCAAGCAGTTGAAGGAAGCCGGGCAGGACGATAAGGGCCGCAAGACGCCGAAGTACAACGTCAACGTGACGGTGCAGATCGCCAGTGTCTACGAGGGCGAGGGAAGCGCGGTCGGTGGCACGTCGGTGACAGACCTGGTTGAACTCCGCGACGCGCACAAGGTGAAGATCGAGGCCTGGGACATTCTCCGCGCAATGCGGAAGCGGCTCGGTCGCGATGTGGACGACGATGACATCGGGGCGGAGACCAAGCGCAAGCTGCAGCAGAAGGCTGACAACGTCAACGAGGACCTGGAAACGTTAGGCCTGATCAGAATCGGACGACCTTGATCACGGGCGGGCAACTCCGGGTGACGGGTCGAGTGTCAGCTTGCTGACCGTGTCAACTTATACATGAAGTCATCGCCCTGACCGGTGCAGACTAGCGGAGCACCCGCCCAGAGTCCGCCCATCAAGGCGGTGATCACCGTGCCGACGTTTCGACATACTGGCGCTACCGGGCTGGTTCGGTCTCGCCTGTTGATGGAGCTCACCCCGCTTCGTCAGGCTCCGCTTGCGCTCATCGTCGCGCCGGCCGGGTTTGGGAAGACGACGCTTCTTGCGCACTATGCGCATGCTTTTGACGGTGCCGTTGTGTGGATCACCGCTGATCCTGGTGATACCGATCCCGCCACCCTCAACCGGCGCCTTCGCCGGGCCTGTCCGGTCAGCTTGCCGGTTCCGCACCGGCCGCATGATCTTGTGGAGTTCGCCGAGGATCTCGGGGCCGGGCTGCGGCAGGACACCCTGCTCGTGATCGACGATGCGCAATGGCTGGAAGGGTCCGACGGTGAGCGTGCCGTCGAGCGCATGCTTGTTGCCGCCCCTCCGCAGCTGCACACCGTTCTGGCCGGGCGGCGCATGCCCGGCGTCAACACCTCCCGGCATGAGCTCACCGGTCTGCTCACCATCGGTCCCGATCAGATGCGGTTCCGGGCCTGGGAGGCCGAGGAGCTGCTCCGCGACGTCTACCGTGAGCCGCTTCCGCCCAGTGACATCGCCGCGCTCACGCGCCGGGTCGGTGGGTGGCCTGCCGGGCTTCATCTTTTTCATCTTTCGACCCGCGGCCGGCCGGTGGCCGACCGCCGGGCCGCCGTCGCCGCGCTTGACGGGCGTGCGTCACTCTGCCGCGCCTACCTTGCCCGTACGGTGCTCGCCGACCTCCCCGCCCACCTGCATTCCTTCCTCATCCGCACCGGGGTTTTCGACACGCTCACCGGCCCGCGCTGCGACGAGCTGCTCGGCCAGCGGGACAGTCACCTGATCCTGGCCGAGCTGGAACGCCTGCAGGCCTTCACCACGAGCGCCGACGGCGGCTGGACCTACCGGTACCACGAGGTGCTCCGGTCGCATCTCGCCGCCACGCTGGTCGATGATCTCGGCGATGACGGCGCCCGGCAGTGGCATGTGCGGGCGGCGCAGATTCTGGAGCGGGAGGACGCGTACGCCGAGGCCGCCCGCTCGTACGCCCGCGCCGGCCGTTGGTCGAGTGTGCGCCGGTTGCTGGGCCGGCTGGGGCCGGGACTGATCGCGGACGGTGTCGAGCCGTGGCGGGACGTGCTGCCGGCCTGGCTCGTCGCCGAGGATCCGTGGTTGATGCTCGCCGAGGGCCGGCACCGGTTCAGCCGGGGGCAGCTCGTCGGCGCCATCGAGTCGTTCCGGCACGCGCACGGGCTGTTCACCGACGCGGACGGGCGGGCGCACTGTCAGCAGGCGCTGGCCCGGGCGAATGTCTGGTTGTCCGGCCCGCAGCGGGCCCAGGGGGCGTGGCCGAACTGGTTGCGGGCCGCCACTCAGGGACACCCGGCGATGGTGGCCGGGCGCGCCGATGAGCTGCCCGGACCCGGCGGGCGGCTGGTACGGGTCGTCGCCCGTACCCTTGCCGGTGATCTGCTCGGGGCCCGCCGCGAGCTTGCCGCGACGGACGCGGAGGTGCCGGGGGTCCTCGGGATGGTTCTGCGGCTGTTGCACGGCGCGGCGCAGGCCGCCGCCCACTCATCCGCCGGCCCGGTCACGCTGGCCCAGGTAGCGCTGGAGGCCGAGCACGAAGCGCCGTGGCTGGCGCGGATGGCCCGCGCGGCCGTGGCCGTCGACGGCAGCGAGCAGGGTGCCAAGACGGCGCTGGCGATCGCGGAGGAGTGCGCGCGCGAGGGTGACGCCTGGGGTGAGGTCGTCGCGGCCGGGTTGGCCTGGCTGCCGCATGCCGGGAGCGCCGATCCGGCTGAGATCGCCGATCTCGTACGGCGGTGCCGGCAGCTGGACGCCGCGGTGCTGCTCGCCTGGGTGCAGGCCATGCACGCGCTGGCCGCGGCTGTGGCGGATCTGCCGGACGCCGATCTGCTGGCCGCTCAGGCCGCGGCGGTGGCCCGGTCGGCCGGGGTTCCGGGTGCGCGGGCGCTGGCGTTCGCGGCGACGGCCGGCGTGCCGGGGTGCCCGCCCGGGTCGGCGGCGCGGGCGCGGAGTTTCGCCGCGGAATGCGGGCTGCCCGGCAGCCTGACCGAGGCGTGGCTGGACGCCGCGGAGCCGCCGTACGCCGGGGCCGGTGCGGCACCGTCGATCACCGTGCGGTGCCTGGGTGCCTTCAGCGTCGAGCGGGCCGGGCTGCCGGTGGACCAGTCGGCGGTCAAGCCTCGCGTCCGTAGCCTGCTGCGCCTGCTCGCCATGAACGCCGGCGCCGCCGTGCACCGCGATGCCCTCGTGGAGGCGTTGTGGCCCGGCCTGTCACCGGCCACCGCCGCGCACAACTTGCACGTCGCCGTGTCCAGCCTGCGCAAGCTGCTGGAGCCGGAGTCTCCGCGCGGGCACGCCCGGCTGCTGGTGCGCGAGGGCGACGGCTACCGGCTGGCCCTGCCGCCACCGTCCTCCTGCGACGTCACCGAGGTGCGCGCCGCGCTCGACGACGCCCGCCGCCGGCAGCTCGGCGGGGACCGGGCCGGCGCGGTGCGGGCCCTGCGGGCGGCGGTCGGTGGTTACGGCGGCGACCTGCTGCCCCAGGACGGTACGGAGGAATGGGTGGTCCGCGAACGCGACGTCCTGCGTACTGCCGTGGCCATCGCCGCTGCCCAGCTCGCCGCGTACGAGCTGGACGGGGGTGCGGCGGTCGCGGCCACCGTGGCGGCCGAGCGGTGCCTGGCCATCGACCGGTACCACGACGAGGGGTGGCGGGTGCTCGTCGCGGCGTACGAGCGCAACGGCGACCTGGGCGCCGCCCAGCGGGCCCGCGGCCGTTATGCCGAAGCCCTCGCCGAGCTGGGCATCTCGTCGCAGGTCGTTCACTGATCGCGGTGCACCCGGGCCCGGCCGACGGCGACCGACTCCGCCCGGACCGTGACCGGTACGTGCGCCGGCAGTGAGTCCACGATCAGCGTCCGGATCCGGGCCGGGTCGACCGGGGCGCCCGCGCGGGTCCGGACCGTCACCTCGATCCGGGGTTCCGGCGTGCCCGGCAGCCGCGAGCCCGGGTGCGGAGACCAGCCGCAGCCGCCGGTGTCCACCACCTCGACCGTGCCGCCGGTGAGCAGCTCGACATGTTTGGCCAGGCCACGCCGGGTGCCGCGCCACCGATGCAGCTGCACGGCCTCGGCCACCAGGGCCCGCCGCTGCGCCAGCGGCCACGTCTCGTCCAGCGGATACGCCACCCAGCCGGCGAGCCAGTCGAGAAAGTCCTCCGGCGCCAGGTTCGGGTCGAGGTACGCGGCGAAGCTGTCCAGGGTCAGCAGCGCCGGGGCCAGCACCTCGTCCAGGGCCGCGGTGAGCTGCTGCACGAACTCGTGCTCCTGGTAGACCGCCGGCAGGGTCTGGCCGATCGGGTGGGCGGTCGGCGCCTGGTCGAGTCCCGTACGCATGCTCATCCTTCGGTGATCCTGATCTGGTGGCCGCGAGAGATAACCAGGCCGTGCGGTGGCAGGTCGATGCGCTGCACCGGCCGCACGTCGGGTGAGCTGCGCGCTCTGGCCTCGTACAGCTGGACGTCCTCGACCAGATCGACCCCGGGCAGCCGCTGGAGCACGGCGAAGATCTCGCCGGACTGCACCGGCCGGCCGAACGGCCAGCCGGTGCCGTCCGGTCCGCCGACGACCGGGTTCAGGTAGCGGTACAGCGCTTCAGTGGCCTGGCTGAGCAGCGTGTCGCGAGAGGTACGCGTCCGCGCGTGCAACTGCGCGACCACTGTGACGCCCAGGTAGTACGGCGGCTCGACCATGACGCGGGCGCCGAGACACCGCCGCTCCTCCAGGTAGTCGGCGATCCGGGCGAGAGTCTCGTCGCTCGGCTGCGGTTCGGCGGCGGCGGGATCCAGCGCCTCGGACACCTTCGGTACGACCAGCAGCCGCACCGCGCCGGGCTGATCCGGCACCGGTACGCACTTGACCCGGGCCACGTCCGGCGCGGCCTCGCGGGCCAGGTACTCGTAGTCGTCCACGGTCACGGCCCGGTCCCGGGTCCGGAGCAGCAGCGGCCCGCGCAGCGCCGCGTCGGCCACCGATTCGCCGTCGACCCCGCCGCTGCCCGCCCGCCGGTTGGTCACGCTGGTCACGAACGGCACCGGATCACGTTGCACGCGCAGGACGTTGCGGGCCACGTTGCCCCGCTTGCCGCCGCCGGTGCGGTACCGCGGCACCCGGATCGGCGCGGCCTTCGGCGGAACCTTGCCGTAGTAATGCAGGGTCCCGTCCGGCTCGCGGGTCGCGGGGCCGAACACCACCTCGCCCTGCACCCGGTCGACCATGAAGTGCGGGTCACCTGAGCCTGAAGCGGCGAACGTCTGCACCTCTTGCCACTGCTCCCAGTCGTTGCCGCCGGCTACCTCGACGACCAGGTCGCCGGTGGCGGCCACCGGCCGGCGCTGCAACGGGAAACGCTGACCCGGTACGCCCTCCGACATCCCGACCACCTCGTGCTCCACCGTGTCGGAGTGCTCGGCGCCGATGGTCCCGCCGATGGTCGCGGCGCTCACCCCGAGGATCCCCGGGGTGTTGGTGTAGTACGCCTGCTTGGGTCGCGGTTCGACGGTCCGGCAGCGCAGCCAGCCCGCGCGGTGCCGGCCGATCAGCGACACGACGTGCGACGGCGGTACGTGCAGCACCACGTCGCCGGGCTTGTTGAGGCCGCCGGTGTCGTCCCGGTCGACCTCGCACGGCGCCCATTCCGTACCGGTCCAGGCCTCCCACTGCAGCGGCGGATCGTCGGGCCGGACACCCACGCCGCGGACCGGGCAGTCCAGCCGGAGCAGCACCGCGCACCGGGGAACCGCAGCTGACAGTCCGAACAGGACCGCGTCGCCGATCCCGGGCGGCTGGGCGAAACACTCCACGCCGGCGCCGCCGCGCAGATCCTCGGTGCGGTCGAACGGCTGACCGCCCGCACTCCAGGTCATGATCCGCGACAGCGAGCACGGCACGATGAACAGGTCGTCGCGGGTGTGGAAGACGACCGGCTCTTCCGCCTCGGTCTGCACGCACGCCACCTCGGCGCCCGCCGGGACCGTCACGGCGGCGTCCCGCGCGGCCGACAGCCAGAAGGTGACGTCGCACCGGGCCGCGGTCGGCGGGAACAGCCGCAGCCCGATCAGCTCCAGGAACCGCAGGTAGTGCAGGTCCGGCACCCGGTTGAGCCGGTAGATGAGCTGGTCGACCATCATGGCGAAGGTCTCGATCAGGGTGACCCCCGGATCGGAGACGTTGTGGTCCGTCCACTCCGGACAGTTGCGCTGGACCAGGCGTTTGGCCTCGTCCACGAGGTCCTGGAAGCGGCGGTCGTCGAGGTTGGGGGCCGGCAGCGACATCAGACACCGTCCTGCTCGATAGCGCCGTCGCCGCCGTCGTGGGCGGGGATGACGTAGAAGGGGAAGACCAGGTTGCGCGGGTCGTTGTCGCCGCGGATCAGGTAGCGGATCTCGATGAGCAGGGTGCCGCGGTCGGCCCGGTCGAAGGACACCACGACGTCGCTGACCATGATCCGGGGCTCCCAGCGGTCCAGGGCCAGCCGCACCTCGTACGCGATCTGCCCGGCCGTGGCCGCGTCCGCCGACGCGAACACCAGGTCGTGGATGGCGCAGCCGAACTCCGGCCGCATCGGCCGTTCCCCGGGGGCCGTGGCCAGGATCAGCTGGATGCTCTCGATCACCTCGCGCTCCCCGGCGACCAGCGCGATCGAGCCGGTGACGTCGGTGTGCACCGGGAAGGCCCAGCCGGCGCCGATGAACTCCTCGCGCATCTCAGCCTCCGATCAGCACGGTGAAGCAGCCGGCGACGATCGGCGCACCGCAGGCGGCCAGGTCACCCATCCGGGCGGCGGGCATCCCACCGATGAGCACGGTGGGGCAGCCCGGCGGGACGATCGGGGTCGGCGGGTGCACGGCCGGCGGCGGGAACGAGCACGTGTGCAGCCCGCCGACCGTGGCCGCCGGCAGCCCGCCGATCAGCACCGTGGGCACGCCCGGCGGCGCCAGCACACCCGGGTGACCCGTGGGATCACCGACCCTCGCCGCCGGTGGCATCGTGACCGTCTCCTCTAGTTGATCCGGACGATTCCGCCGCGCACGGTCAGCGCGCCGCCGGCGGTCAGTTCCGCGGTGCTCTGACCCGCGATCTTCACCTGCGCGCCCTTGAGGTCGAGCAGCCCGGCCCCGGCATCGACGGTCACGCCCAATCCGCTGATCTTCACCGGGCCGGCGCTGGTCAGCTCCACGGTGTTCGCGGCGCCGTCCAGCTTGAGCAGCAGCTTGCCGCTGCCGGTGCGCAACAGCACCGCGTCGCCGCGCGGGGAGTCGATCAGCTCCAGGCGGTGCCCGGTCCGGCTGACGATCGCCCGTACGCCGATCTCACCGCTCGCGTCGTCGATGGCCGGCACCTCGGTGGCCGGCGGGGTGTCCTTGCCGTTGTGCAGGCCGCCGAGCACGTACGGCGTGTCCAGGTCACCGCCGGCGAACCCGACCAGCACCTCGTCACCGACCTCGGGCAGCACGAAGAACCCGCGGTCCCGGCCGGCGCCGGCATGCACGGTACGGGCCCAGCCGCTGGTGAAGTCCTTGGACAGCCAGGGCAGCGTGACCCGGACCCGGCCGGTCTTGAGCGGGTCCCGGACGTCGCTGACGATGGCCGGCACCAGTCCGCCGGTCACCCTCGGCATCGTCGCCTCGGCGCCGCCGGAGACCAGCCCGTAGAGCGAGCGTTCCTGGCGGCCGGACACGGTGAACGCGGTGGTGTAACCGGCCTGGTCGCCGAACTGGTGCCGGGTGCTGGTCAGCGTGTACTTGCCGGCGAACGGCTCGCCCAGGCCGGCCAAGGTGACGGCCGTACCGGCGCGCAGCCTCGGGTTGCCCTTGGCCACTCCGTCGAGCTCGGCACAGGCACCACCGATCTGATCGGCGAGGGCCTGCGCGGCCGCCTTCACCTCACCATGATTGTGGTAAGCCGCACCTGAGGCCAGCAGCGGCGGGCTGCCGAAGGTCCGGGCCATCGCCACCGGGTCCAGGCCCGCCACCTCCGTACCCGGGACGCGGGGAACGGCCGTGGCGGTGAGCTCCTGCTTCTGGTCGGCGTTCCACCCCCGCGCCTCCACCTCGGGCACCTGCTCGGCCGCGCTCAGGCAGGCCCGCAACGACACGAGGTTGCGGTTCACCTCAAGCACCAGCGGATCGCGGGTGGCGGCCACGGTGGTCGCCGGCGCCCCGGTGGGCGGATCCGGTACGCGGAAGTCCAGCGTGCTGTCGACGACGGTGAGCCGCGCCCCGACCAGGTAGGCCAGCCGGCTCAGGAACTCCCAGTCGCTGACGTTGTCCTGGCTCAGCTGGGCGTCGGACTGCCCGCCGGCCCCGGAGCCGGCCTCGATCCGGCCGGGCTTGAGCCCGGCCCGGTCGGTGACCTTGCGGACCACGTCCGGGATGGTCATGTTCGGGTACGCCGCCACCCGCCGTCCCCGGAACAGCCGGTGCGCCCGGTCCAGCGCGCGCACCTCGGTGAACGTCCCGGCCGGGTCGATGTCCACCTCCAGGGCGGTCACCTCACCGATCATCAGCGGCTGCGGCGGCCCCGGCTCGGCGGTCTGCACCTTCACCGTCAGCGCTGACCCGATCTTCACCTTGGCCTTGGCCACCACCAGCTGCTCAGGGTCCCGGAACCGCAGCACGCACAGATCCGGCAGGTGCACGCTGTCGTCGACGTAAGCCTGGGTGAGCAGCGACATCACGTCGGCCGCCAGCGCGGAACCGTCGAGCTCGACGATCAGCGTGTTGGCGAAGCTCTCGTTAGCCATGGCTGAAGCCCTCCGCCACCAGCTCGTCCAGGGCCGGCAGCAGCAGCCGGGTGCCCGCGCGGAGCCGCATCGGGTCGTCGATCCCGTTGGCCTCGGCGACGGCCCGCCACAGGTTCGGATCCCCGTACGCGTGGAAGGCCACCGACGGAAGGGTGTCGCCGGCCACCACCACGTGCGCGTCCCGGGCCGCCAGTGCCCCGGAGGTCGGGTTCTGGCCGCCACGCTCGCCGGAGATTTCCTCCAGCGTCACGGTGCACACCGCCCGTACCGGATTGCCGCTCGGCGTGAAAAGGGTGTACTTCGCGGTGACGCTGCTGACAAAACCGGGGAAGCCGGTCATCCCGCCCCACCGGAAGATGACCCACGGCGGCGACGCCTTCTTCGCCTGCCGGCTCTTGTCCGTCGGTACGCAACAGGCGAAGAGCTGATCGACGATCTTCGGCACCCGGTCGTCCATGGTGTCGGTGGCGTCGAAGAACATCTCCAGGGTCAACTTGCTCGGATCCGAGCCGGTGAACTGGACCGGCCCGCTCTTCGGCGCGCTGCGCTGGTTCTCCCGCGACCACTTGGCGTTCTTGGTGAGGCTCAGCTCCTTCGGATTGAACTGGAAGTCGATCCGGCCGATCCGTACCCCGCTGGGCGCGGCGGTGCTGCCGTCCGAGGGCGGCTCCCGCAGCTCGAGGTACGCATGCTGCAGATTGGCCGGCGCCCCGGCAGCCGGCGGCGCGGCGCCGGCGGCGGTGAACGTCACGGGAGAGGTCATCGCGGCCCGCCTCAGGCCCCGGCGCCGGGCGCCAGGAAGCCGTGGTGGGCCAGCTCGAGGGTCTCGGTGGCCACCTTCGGCGAGTCGGCGCTGAGCTGCGGCCCGGTCCACCGCACCGGAATCACCCCGGTCAGCGCCCACCGGGCGATGACCGTGCCCTCCTGGGTACGCGCCTCGATGGTCGCGGTCCGGCGCTTGACGCCACTGGTCATCTCGGTGAAGTACCGCAGAATCCCGGCGCTGGCACTGGTGACCGGCCGGGACAGCTTGACGTTCGAATACTTCATCCGGGTGGGCAGCTGCCAGATCACCCCGTTGCTGCCGCCCTCCTCCCGCTGCTCCATGACGACCTCACAACCCAGACCGTCACAACTGTTGAAGGAGCCGAGGTTGTCGTCGTCGATGCTGACGACAAAACAGACGGCCACCGCCTCATCGGTGTCGGTCATGGTGGCACTCCCTCTCTCGGACGCCTCAGCGCCGCAGGTCGGTGATCAGGCCGCGACGGTCCCGGTCCTTGCGCAGTTCGGCCCGCAGTCGGCGGTAGAGCGGGTCGAACAGGGTTTTGAGCAGCTCTTCCGGTGGGGGTGGGGTGGGGGGCGGCTGCGGGGGTGGGGTGGCAGTTGCCGGTGGGCTTTCGGCCGGGATCGGCACTTCGGTTGGTGCGGCGGGTGCCGGCTCGGCGGTCGCCTGGATGACTTGTACGGCCCGCTGAATGGTTTCTGAGGTTGGAAGCTGCGGTGGTTCGTCAGGCCACGAAACGATCGTCGGCATTCCGGGGGAGGTGATGGGGCGGGGTGGGGTGGGCTGGGTTGTCGCTCGGCCCGGTCGTGGGGCGGTCGGCATGGTGAGGTCAGTGGTGCGCTGCGCGGAGAGAGGTGGGGGGCGGTCGGCGAGCAGGCGGGCCATCGGGGGTGGTTCTTCGGTCGCTCGGGCGAGAGGAAGCACGGGTTGTGCCGGTGGCAGAGGCGGTCCGTGCTGGGGACCGGGCGTTGCGTGCTCGGTGTCCGCGAGGTGAGTCGTAGCGGCGTGTGCGCCTCGGGTTGAGGTCAGCATCTCCTGGGTGTTCTGAGCCTCAACTCCGGCGGTCGGCGGGGTCGTGATCCGTTGCAGGGCCGGGGATGTGGTGAGGGGTGCACCGATGGCGCGGGTGGGTCCGGCCGGTCGGTCGGGGAGTGCGGGCGGCGGGAGCGGCGGTGGCACGATCGGCGCGCCGAGGCCCAGCCGGCGAGGGGGCGGTGCGTCGCCGAGCGTGGTGCGCTGCGCGGTCGCGGGCGGCTCTCGTCCTGGGGTGAGCGACGTCATGGAGACGTCAACCTCACGTTGGACAGCTGAAGGTAAGGGCGGATCCACCGACTGCGGCAATCCATGATGGACGGTTTTCGGCTGGTCGATGGTGTGGTGGATTGGCGCCGATGGTCTGACGTTGTGCTCGATAGGCTGTGGCTCGGTGGGGTGCTGGACCGCTAGCGGAGGTTCGCCGGAGGCCAGTGGTGGCGGCTCGGTGCTCGGCTCGTTCCTGGGGAGCGGATCGGCTGCCTTGCTGACTACCGGCCGCGGATCGAAGGCACGTTGTGCGACGGGCAATGACGGTGGTCCACTTCGGACCGTCGGCGGCAGATGAGCTACATCGTGGCTCGTTTCAGGGTCCGGCGAATGCTGGATCGGCGGCATGTCCACCGCATGGCGGTCCGGCGGCAGCTGGTCCACCGCCTGGCGGTCCGGCGGCAGCTGGTCTACCGCGCGCTGGGCCGGCGGTGTCGCACTCGCAGCAGGCTGACGCGGTTGGGGCGGGTCTGCTGCATGCTGGGCCTGCGGTGCCGGGCTGGCAGCGTGCCTTGCCGGTGGCATCGAGTCTTCCGCGCGCTGCGCCTGCGGCGCCGGGCCAGCCGCGTGCTGGGTCGGCGGTAGCGTGTCTACCGCGCGCTGCGTCTGCGGCGCCGGGCCAGCCGCGTGCTGGGTCGGCGGTAGCGGGTCCACCGCGCGCTGGGCCTGCAGCGACGGGCCAACCGCGTGCTGGACCGGCGGCAGCTGATCTATCGCATGCTCGGCCGGCGACTTCAGGTTGACGTCAGGCTGACGTGGCGGGGGTGAGTCCAACGCGCGCTGGACGTGTGGCATCAGGTCCGTCGCACGCTGGATCAGCGGGGGCGGGTCTGCCGCGCGCTCGGTCGGCGACTCCGGGCTCGCAGCAAGGTGAATCGGCGGCAGCGGGTCATTCGCACGCTGGGCGTGCGGCACCGGGTTCGTAGCCGGCTGGTCCTGCGGAAGTGGGTCGGCAGCCCGCTGGGTGTGCAGCGCCGGGTCGGTCGCTCGCTGGACCGGGCTTTCCGCGGGCGTGCCGGCCGGCTTCGGACTCGTCGCAAGCTGGGCCGGCGGCACCGGCTCCACCGACCGCTGCGCCTGGCGCGCCGAGCTCCCTTCATCGCGGCTCGGCGCGATCGGGTCCACCGCCCGCTGCACCTGCGGCACCGGGATCGCCGCACGCTGAGCCGGCGGACTCTCTGCACCTGAGGTCTGCCTGGTCATGGAAAGGTGAACTGCAGCCGCCGACGGGTCCGTCAACTGCGGAACGAGCGCCGGCGACCCCGCATCGGGCAGGTCGGTCCCTGCAGCCGCGTCGCGCGCGGACGTGTCGTCCCCGAGATCGACTGCAAGGGCATCCATTGTGGCCGGCGGATCTGCCGTCCACCGCTGGACGAATGCACTCAACCGCCCGCCACCACCCGACGGTCGCTTCGGTTCCGCCACCACCGGCGGAGCCGGCGCCACCAGGGCCGCCTCCACCACCCCGGACGGCTCCTCCGGCGTGACCACATGACCCAGCGGCGCCAGAAACCCGGGGCTCTGCCACGACGCCAGCTCCCCGGCGAACCGGCCCGGCGGGTCGATCAGCGGATGCTCCCCGATGACCCGCTGCACCGGCGCCAGATCCGCCCACTCCCGCCGCCTCGCCACGACGGGAGGCGGCCCGGGCACCTCGCGCTCGGCGGTCCGCCGCCACGGCCACATCTGCGCTCACCGTCCCTCGCTGATCCGCGTGTTGAGCTTGGCTATCTCGCCGACGAAGCGGCGGCGTTCGGCGTGTTCCAGGTCGAGGATGTCGTCCAGCGGCCAGTGGAAGTGGTACGCGACGTACGCGACCTCCTCGTAGAGGCGGCCGGCCGCGTACGTCAGGATTCCCCCAGGCGCCCACCGGCCAGGTCGATGGCGAAGCGGTGGCCGCATTCCGGGCAGGCGACCGCCGCCCGGGTGTGGCCCTCGCTGTTGATGCGCCGGTAGAGGTCCTGCAAAAAGGCCAGGTCGCCGGCGAAGAGCTGTTCCACGATGCCTGCGTGTACGTCGGTGACCGGGCCGATCCGGGTGACGACCCGGGCCAGCAGCACCACGGTCAGGTATGCCGGGTTCTCCCGTACGCGGTCGTCTCGCAGCGGCACCAGTTCGTCGCGGGCGGTGGCGAGGCGCATCGAGCCTGACCGGTGGACCGTTCCTGATCCGTCGACGTAGCCGCGGGGCAGTTCGAAGGCGAACTCGGTGCGCAGCGGCTCCGGGCGCGCCTCCTGCTGCTGCTGGGGGCGGGACTCGGGCTGCTCCACGGTGGCGATCGTGCGCCGCATGGCTACTCGACTTCCATGCGCTCGTACGTGATGACGATCTTCTCCGTGAGCACGCTGGTGTCGCCTGCCTTGAGGGCGCCGATCTCCAGGCTCTTCGGCCACGCGTTGGTCAGCTTGTAGCGTTTGATCGCCGTGCCCTCGTAGTCGTACACGATGATCGCGCCGCCTTTGCGGGCGTCCGCCATTTTGCCGAACTGGGCCGACTGGACCCATTTCTCGAAGCTGTTGTCACCGGTGAGGCCGCGGGTCAGGGTCACCTCGCCCGCCTTGGGCCGGCCCGGCAGCTTCTTGATGACGTACTTGCCGTCGCTGGTGTTCTGCTTCAGCTCGATGACGTCCTGCTCCATCTTGAGGCCGCTGACCTCGTTGATCTGCTTGATGACGACGCCGTCCACCTCGAGGCCGAACGCATGACCTACGGCCTTGTCGAGTTCGTCCATGGCTGGGTCTCCTCCTCTGCGACTACTCGCTGACCAGGCTGTTGCCGCCGGACATCTGGGCCAGGCGGAAGATGACGAACTCGGCCGGCTTCACCGGGGCGACGCCGATCTCGCAGATGACCTGACCGACGTCGATGCTCTCGGCCGGATTGGTCTCCCGGTCGCACTTGACGAAGAACGCCTCGGTCGGGGTCAGGCCGAACAGCGCGCCGCTGTTCCACTGCAGCACCAGGAAGGCGCTGATGGTGCGGCGTACCTTGGCCCACAGCGCGTCGTCGTTGGGCTCGAACACGACCCACTGGGTGCCGTTGAGGATCGACTCCTCCAGGAAGTTGAAGAGTCGCCGCACGTTGAGGTAGCGCCATTCCGGGTCGCTGGAGAGAGTGCGGGCGCCCCAGATCCGTACGCCGCGGCCCGGGAACGCGCGGATGCAGTTGACCCCGTTCGGGTTCAGCAGCTCCTGCTCGCCGCGGGTCAGGTGCGTCTCCAGGGCGATGGCGCCGCGGATGACCTCGTTCGCCGGCGCCTTGTGCACGCCTCGGGTGGCGTCGTTGCGGGCCCACACCCCGGCCACGTGCCCGCTCGGCGGGACGAAGACGTTGGTGCCGGTGGCCGGGTCGAAGACCTTGACCCAGGGGTAGTACAGGGCGCCGTAGGCCGTGTCGTAGCCGGCCAGATCGGTGCGCCACTCCCGCATCTGCTGCGCGGACAGCGACGGCGGTGGGTCGAGGATCGCCATCCGGTCGCCCATCTGCTCACAGTGGGCGATCATGGCGAGCTGGACCGCCTTGACCGACTCCAGGTCGACGATGCCGCGGTGGTACGCCCCCATCAGGTCGGGCGCCGACACCATGGTGATCTCGTCGATGGCCTCCAGGCCGCCGACCCCGGTGCGTTCACTGGCGTCGCCGACGTAGTCCTCCGTACCCATCTGGCGTGGCGTCGCCGGTGCGGCCGGCGCCTCCCGCAGCGCAACCGTGCCCCGCGGTGGCGTGGTCACGCTGTCCGGTGCCGCGGACGGCTCCTCCAGCGTGATGAGCTTGGACCGCTCGCGCACGGCGGTCACGACGTTCTCCTTGCCGCGCTTGACCGTCACGCCGTCGTACGTCTCCACGACCCGGCCGCCGCGCTTGACCACCAGGTTGAAGCGGTCCTCGGCGGGCGGCTGGCCCTCGGCCGGCGGCGGCGGATCGGTCACCTCGACGGAGATCTCGGCCGGCGAGCGGCCCGAGCGGGTCTCCTTGGCGACCACCCGGTACGGCCCGAGCATCGCCTGCGGCACGTCGGACTTGCCGTTGCCCTGATCGCGGGCACCGCCGAGCCGCACCACGTAGCAGTTGCCGCCGCCGTTGAGGAAGTAGCCGTACACCGCGTGGGCCAGGTAGCAGCCCTCGACGAAGTCGCCGAACTGCTCGGTGAACTGGCTCCAGTTGGAGACCAGCGTCGGCGAGTTGAACGGCCCTTGCGACGCGAACCCGATGAAGCCGGCGACGGCCGTGCCGACCCCTTCGATCGGCCGCGAGCCGGAGCTGACCTCCTCGACGTACACGCCGGGGGACAGATAGGTGGGCATGGCGCCTCCAGGTCTGGGCTGGTTCTCTCGATGGTTTCGCCGAATCCGGGGCTGCGGCATGGCCGTCGGGCCGCCCCTGAGTGCACATGCGGTGCCCGTTGGGGCAGGCGGTCAGCACACGACCTGAAGGTGGAACGGGGCGTCGGCGAGCGTGGGGACGCCCGTGCCGGGGTCGAGCTTGCGGGTGTGGATCTGCACGCTGGTCGGGCGGGACCCGCTCGCGGCGTAGACCACTCCGCCGAGGTCGGCATCACCGAGCGAGGCCGCGTAGGAGCACCTCGACACGTCGCGGTTGAAGTTGACCTCCCACACGCCCTGGTTGGCCCGGCCCACCTCGTCGAACCCGCGGTCCAGCACCGTCCGGCCGTCGGCGTCGACAATGACGAAGAGTCCCGAGCACCGGCTCTGCAGATGGAACGGCATGTCAGCGCGCTGCCCGTCACGGGTCCTGGTCTCGACGAGGATGGCGGCCTTGTTCTGCCGCCCGGCACCGACGGTGATGAGCCCGGTCGGTGGGTCGTCGGTGCCCGGATCGCCGATCGTGGCGACGTACGAGCACTCCCGCATGTCGCGGTTGAAGCGGACCTCCCACTGCCCGTCCTCGGTCTGCTCGACTCTCGCCCGGTCGGTGTCGCGGACCACCCGGTCGCCCGAAACCACTGCGGTTTGGCCGACGGAACAGCGGACCTGCAGATGGAACGGGTGGGCGGCAGGCGTGCCGTCGATGTTGCGGGTCTGCACGAGCACGCTGTTGCGGTTGCTGCCGCTCGCGGTGAAGACCAGACCGCTTTCCGGTACGGGCTGACCACCGGACGCCGCCACGGTGCCCAGGAAGACGCAGCCGTCGACAGCCCGGTCGAAGGTGACCTCGAACCGCCCGGTGCCCAGCGGTGTGACAGTCGTGGCGTCTTTGGTGAACACCAGGGCGCCGCTGCCGTCTACGACAGCCCACGGTGTGTCGTTCTTCTTCGCCGGCGCGGAGGTGGCCGGCTGTGACGGCTTGGCGGGGCCGGAACCGACAACGGGCGGGATTTGAGGCTGGCTTGAGACGGCCTGGGTGGCGGCGGCCGTGGCTCCGGCCGGATTCGCCGAGGCCCCGCCGCCCGCGGAGGCTCCATCCTCGGAGGATCTGGCGAACAGCGCGATGGCCGCGGCCGCGACGCCCAGGGCCAGCAGGCCGATGGCCACCTTGGGGATCCAGCCGGCGATCAGCGGCACGACCTCCCGGGTGCCGTCGAGCCGTACCGGGGTGACCGGCGGCCGCGGCGTCCCGATCACCTGGAACGGCAGGCTGGTCGGCCGGCCGAAGAAACGCCACGGCGGCCGGACCGACATGTCGATGCTCTGCGAGCCCGGCGGCACCGGCAGCTCACCGGCCGGCAGCGAGAACTTGATCCGCCCGGCCGGGTCGGTCGCCTTGAGCTGTACGGGCTCGACGACGTTGCCCTCGTTGGTCAGCTGGATCCGGTGGCTGGTCTGCCAGCGGCCGGAAGTGGTCTGCGGGGTCAGCGTGGCCGTCAGAGCCCGGAACTCGGCGACGTCCAGCACGCCGGTCGCGTGCACCTGCAACCCGCGGTGCAGGATCGACGCGGCCCGGACCGTGAACGGCGCCCGGCCCGCCGCGGTGCTGGCCTGCCGCGGCGGCGACCAGCGGATCACGGCCTCGGCCCGGGCATCGGGGTAGACCGCGAGCACGGCCGGCTCGATCTCGGCCCAGCCGGCCGTCGGCCCGAGGACCGTGAGGGCGAACTGCTCGACCTGACCGCCGCCGTTGTGCACCGACACCGTGGTGCTGACCGTCTCGCCGGGCACAACGGCCAGGGTCGCGTCGGTCAGCGTCATGCTGGCGGCCACGTCGCTGTGGCCGTCCACGCCGGCTCCCCAGCGGGTGGCGTCACCCTGCCGGGGCAGCGGCCGGGCCGGTTCCGGGCGCGGCGGTTGCGCCGGTGGTCCGGCGTTCGGGTCGGTCCAGGCCAGGAAGGCCCCGCAGTCGCGGTTGGTGCAGAAGCGCGAGCCGTCCGGGTTCCGGTGCCCGCACTGAGCGCAGATGATTGCCATGGTCAACTCCCGCCACGCAGTTCACGGACCACGCTGTCCCGGGCGGGACCGGCCCGGCAGGGCGGACCATGCCCTCGGGCAGGCAGTCGACGGTGCCCCATCGGGCAACGGGCTACGGCGCCTGGTCCTCCTGCTCCTCCTCCTCGCGCTGGACGAAGGTCTGCGCCGGCGCTTCTTCTTCCTCCTCCGGCGGCGCCTCGTCGCGCTGGACGGTCGCCGTACCGGTCGGGGTGTCCAGGGTGCGCTGGGCCGTGGGCGCTGCGGGCTGGGCCAGGGCCCGCTCCGCGTTGGCGACCGCCGCGCGTTCGAAGCGGTCGGACGGGTCGCTCACCCGTACGCCGGTGCCCGTGTCGGTGCCGTCCACCGGTCCGCTGCGCTGCTGCACCACGTGGGTCAGCTCGTGCGCGAGCATGAGGCGGCCGTCGGCTGACGCGGGGTCGTACCGGTCGCGCTGGAACACCACACTCGAGCCGACCGTGTACGCCTGCGCGTTCATGGACCGCGCCGAGTCGTGCGCCGCCTGATCGGTGTGCACCCGGACGTCACCGAAGTCGGCGCCGAGCCGGCCTTCCATGTCGGCGCGGGTGTCCGCATCCAGGGGGCTGCCCCCGCCGGAACCGACGACCGCGCCGACGCCGGCGTTGCCCACGGTCCGTTGCAGATCCAGCAGCCCGCCGGCACCCAGCGCCTCGGTACGGCCGGTCGCCGCCGCTCGGTAGGTCAGGTCCTCGCGGCCCGGGCCGACCCGGTCGCCCCGGGGCCGCAGGCCGGCATCGGTGTCGCTCTCGTGGTCGTGCGCGCGCATGACCGCCCCCTTCCGGACAGCTCCAGGATCGCGGCGCCGGTCCGGGCCGGGAAGAATCGCGGGCACCGCCGTGAGTGCAGAACTGCTGCCCTATCGGGCATGCGTGAGGTACGGGCCGAACTCCCGTTCCAGGCAGAGCCGGCCCAGTTTGCGGTACTCACTGGCCACGGCCGCGACCACGTCGGTCATGGTCACCGCCCGCTCGCCGTCGGCCGCCCGGTACGCCGCGGTGACCGCCGCCGAGCGGATGTGGCCGCCGGACAGCTCGAAGGCCGCCGCGAGGAAGCCGAGGTCGACGTCCCGGTCGCGCGGCAGCAGCCGGCCCAGGCAGCGGTCCCAGAGCGTACGGCGCAGCGCCTCGTCCGGCGTGGGGAAGTCGACCACGGTGTCGAGCCGGCGGGTGAACGCCTCGTCCAGATTGGCCCGCAGGTTGGTGGCGAGGATGGCCAGCCCGTCGAAGGTCTCCATCCGCTGCAACAGGTACGCGCTCTCGATGTTGGCGTACCGGTCGTGGGCGTCGCGCACCTCGGAGCGTTTGCCGAAGATGGCGTCCGCCTCGTCGAACAGCAGCACCCCGTTGACCCCGGCGGCCTCGGCGAAGATCCGTTCGAGGTTCTTCTCGGTCTCGCCGACGTACTTGTCCACCACGGTGGCCAGGTTGACCGTGTAGAGGTCGAGGCCGAGCTCGGCCGCGATCACCTCGGCCGACATGGTCTTGCCGGTGCCGGAGTCCCCGGCGAACAGCCCGGTGATGCCGCGTCCCCGGCCGCCGCCCGGGCGCATCCGCCAGTCGTCGAGCACCAGATGCCGGTGCCGGGCCCGCGCCGCGAACTCGCGCAGCTGTCCGAGCACGACCGGCGGGAGCACCAGGTCGGGCCAGTCGACGCCGGGCTGGATCCGGCGGGCGAGTCGCTCCAGCCCGGCCGCGTTCTGGCTGCGCGCGCCGCGGCGCAGGTGGGCGGCGCTGATCGTGCCGCCGTCGGAGAGCGCGTCCAGCGCCGCGGCGTCGGCGGCCCGGCGTACCTGCACGGGGTCCAGGACGAAGTGGGCGGTGACCGCGGCCGCGTCGGTGGTGACCGCCGGCCGGCCGGCGAGGGCCGCCTGCCACAGCGCCGCGCGCTGTCCGGCGGCCATCGGCACGGCGTCGAGCAGCAGGGCGGGCCGCCGGCTCCACGACGGGTCCCAGCCGGCCGCGCCGAACAGCACGACCGAGGGCACCTCGGCGAGCGCGTCCAGCCAGGCGCCGGGACCGTCCGCGCCGACCGGGCCGAGCACCAGGCCGGCGCCGGTCAGCACCGCCTCGCGGACCAGCGCGCGGGCCAGCTCGGCACGCTCGGTGGCGGCGGCGAAGCGGGTGGCGTCCACTCCCAGCGCGGGCCGGTCGAGCAGGGTCAGGCCGGCCAGCCCGGTGGCGAGGCCGCCGGCGCCGGGCCGCTCCCGCAGGTAGATCAGCTCGGCTCCGGCGGCGAGCGCCCGGGCCAGCCGGTCGGCGCCGGGCGGGACCGGCATGCCGGTGAGGTCCGGCCGGGCGAGGATCTCCGCCAGTGCCGGGTCGGGCCGGTCGTCGCCGAGCAGATGGGCCACCACCCGATCCGGTACGCGCAACGTGCGCGACAGCAACGGCCGGTCGGGCTGCTCCACGGTCACCAGGCAGCACCGGACGAGGGGCGCCGCAGCGTCCAGCCGGGCCCGCCCTCCCGCGGAGGCCTCGGCAACACCGCACAGTCGCAGAGCCAGGCTCACGGTCGCGCGCCGCCGCGTCACGTCGTCGTTGAGGTAGCCGTAGAACTGCTCGAAGCGCCCGTCGACGTCCGGCGCGAGGGCGACCAGCAGCAGTTCCTCGTCCAGCGGCATGAGCTGGGCAGCCTGGGCCAGCGCCCCGAGCCGGGAGCCACCGGTGGGCGCGGCGAACGGCGTACGCGGCTCGTCCAGCAGCGCCGCGATCGCCTCGTCGGAAAGGTAGAGCCCGCGGAACGGGTCGTCCGGGTTCGGATCGAGCGCCCGCCGGTCGGCGACCGCGGCCCGGATCCGCCCCTCCAGCGCGGCCAGCCCGTCCAGGACGGCCAGCGGGCTGGTCACGTCCGGGGCTCCGCGACCCGGCGGATGCTTACCCGGGGCGGCCCGCCCGGCTCCTCGGCGGCGCCCACGTGGTGCGCCACCGCGGCGTCGTCGCCGACAGTGATGCGCAGGCCCTCGGTCGCGGGTGGCCCGGCCGGGAAGCGGCGGCCGGCGTCGACCGGCGCGCAGACCACGACGTCCAGCGACGGCTTCAGCTCGCCGCCGAGCGCGGTCCACACGTCGGCGAAGGCCCGGTCCTCCGGCGGCGGCAGCGCGATCGTCATCGGTACGGGCAACCCGAGCGCGGCGAGCGACCCGGTCAGCAGGTCCGCCGGCATGGCCTCGTTGGCCAGGATGTTCAGCAACAGCTCGGACAGCAGCCGGTGCTCGTCCTCGGGCCGCTGGGTCCACGCGGTGATCAGGTAGGACAGCTTGATGTGCCGGGGCGGTACGTGCCGGGCCGCCACGGTGCCGTCACTGGCGTACTCGTTGAGCAGTCCGCGCTGCCGCCGGCGCAGGTCCTCGCGGATGTCGTACAGGTAGAGGTTGACCGTCGGCGCGTTGCGCCGCGCCGCCCAGTCCTTGGTCGGCGCCTCGAAAGCGATCTCCACGTCGGTGCCGTGCAGCGCCTGTTCCTTGACCAGGCGCCGCAGCGCCTCGTCGACCTCGTGAATCACCGCGGACGCCCGTCAGATCAGGCCGTTGCGCAACGCGTACGCGACGGCGTGCGACCGGTTGCGCAGCTGCAGCCGGCTGGTCACCTCGTGCAGCACGTTCTTGATCGTGCGCTCCGAGTAGGACAGCGAGACGGCGATCTCCGAGGTGTCCAGTCCCTCGGCGACCAGCTTGAGCACCTTGACCTCGCGGTCCGACAGGCCGGAGAAGGTGAGGCCGCGCGGGCCGAGCACCTGCTGCTGGAGCTTGCCGACCTGGGCGAGCAGCCGGCCGAGCAGGTCCGGCGGCACCGAGCCCTCACCGGCCGCCGCCGACCGGATCACCGTCACCAGCCGATCGGCGGTCGCGTCGGCCCGGCGGACGAACCCGGCCACGCCGACCTCCATGAGCGCCACCAGGTCGGCGTCGTCGATCTGGCCCGCCACCACGATCAGCCGGTTGATGCCGGCGCAGCGCATCGTGCGCAGGGCCCGCATCGACTCGTCGGCGATCGTGTCGGTGACCACCACGCCGACCTCGGCCCGGTCGCGTTCCCCGTCGTCGAGCACCAGCACCTCGGGCCGCGGCCGCAGCTGGCTGGCCAGCCCGGCCCGGCAGATCGGGTCGCCGGCATCCAGGTAGACCGGTATCCGTGTCATCTCCGCCTCCAGGATCGACGCCGCTGCGGGACAGCCGGACCAGGATGCCGGGCGCGACTCCGCGTGCAGTAAACGTGCACTCAACGTCAGCGAGCGCTGCCCGAAAGGCCGGAACGGCGGTGCCTGATCGGCCGACCCCGCGGGCCGTGAGCCCGGCCGCGGGTTTACAACCCGCCGCGTGGTGACGGACAGTTTTTCCCGACGGCATCACCGAGGGAGGCCGGCGTGACACAGAGCGCAGCGGTGGCGCGCTCGCTGGCCGATCTCGGCGAGGTGCGCCGGATGGCCGAGCAGGCGCACCGCGGCGACCTGGTGGCCCGGCTGGACCAGCTCAGCGCCCGGCTGACCGGCGCAGACGTGCCGATCGCGGTGGTCGGCGAGTTCAAGCAGGGTAAGAGCACTCTGATCAACGCGCTGCTGCGGACCGACGTGTGCCCGGTCGACGCGGACGTGGTCACCGCGGTGCCGACCATCGTCCGGTACGGGACGCCACCCTCGGCCGCGGCGTTCGTGGGCGCCGAGGGAGAGACCCCGTCGCGGGTCGCGGTGCCCTTCGACCGGCTGCGGGAGGTCGTCGCCGGCGGCCACAACGGTCAGCCCGTCCGTACCGTGGAGGTCCGCCTCGACCGCCGGCTGCTGCGCGGCGGGATGACCTTCGTCGACACCCCCGGCGTCGGCGGCCTGGACTCGGCGCACGGCAATCTGACCCTGGGTGTGCTGCCGCTGGCCCGGGCGGCGCTGTTCGTCACCGACGCCGCGCAGGAGCTCACCGAGCCGGAACTTGACTTCCTGCGGCGTACCGTGCAGGGCTGCCCCGCGGTCGTGTGCGTCATGACCAAGACCGACCTGCACCGGCAGTGGCGCCGGATCGCCGAGCTCAACCGCGCCCACCTCGCCCGGGCCGGCCTCCCGCTGCGCATCGTCGCCGTCTCGTCGTTCCTGCGGCTGCACGCCGGCCGCAGCGGCGACGACGCCCTGAACGACGAGTCCGGCTTCCCCACCCTGCTGGGGATCCTCGCCCGGGAGGTCCTCGCCGGCGCCGAGACCACCACCGTGGCCGCGACCCGGCGTGACGTCGCGTTCGTCCTCGGCCAGCTGCGCGACCAGGTCGCCGTCGAACGCACCGCCGTGCACCACCCGGAGGCGTCCGCGGAGATCGCCGACCGGCTGGCCGAGAAGGTCCGCCGCAGCGCCCGCCTGGCCGGCCCCGCGGCCTCCTGGCAGACCGCGCTCAACGACGGCATCCAGGACCTCGGCACCCAGGTCGACCAGGACCTGCGGGAACGGCTGCGGTCCATGCAGCGGCACGGCGAGGCGCTGCTCGAGCTGGGCGACCCCAAGGACACCTGGCCGGACTTCGAGGCCTGGGCGGCCAAGGAGGCCACCGCGGTCGCCGTCGACAACCTGTACGCGCTGGTCGCCCGGGCCGACGAGCTCGCCCGCGACGTCGCCGAGCACTTCGACCACGAGTACGGCGCTCTCGACCTGGACCTGCCCGCCCTGGCCGGTTCCCTGTCCACGGTCGACGGCCCGCGGATGCGCGAGGACCGTACGGCCGGCCGGTGGCTGGGCATGTTCACCGCGGCCCGGCTCGCCGTCGGCGGTGTGGTCGTCGCGCACGCGGTCGGCACACTGCTGGAGATGGCGTTCCTCGGCCCGGTCGGCGCGGTCGCGGGCCTCGTGGTCGGCCACCGGCTGCTCAAGATCGAGCGCGGCCGCCAGGTCGAGCAGCGCCGGCAGCTGGCCCGCCAGGAGCTGCGCCGCTACGTCGACGAGGTCGGCTTCGTGGTCGGCAACGACTCCCGCGACGCCGTCCGCCGGGCGCAGCGCTACCTGCGCGACGAGTTCGCGTCCCGGGCCCTGGCCGCGCAGCGGTCGTCGGCCCAGGCCCTGGCGGCGGTCCGGGAGGCCGGGGAGCTGCCCGAGGCAGAACGCGCCGGCCGGGCCCGGGAGCTGGACGGTCAGGCCCGCGCCCTCGACCGGGTGGGCGAGAGCCTGACCCGCAGCGGCGGCCGGTCATGACGCAGCAGCTGTTGGAACAGGTCCGCGAGCTGCTCCTGCTGGCCGGCCGGGACATCGACGAGCCGGCGGCCCGCGCGGTGGTCGGCGCGGCGCTGCGCCGGCTGGACGAGCCGCTGCGGGTGGCCATCGCCGGCAAGGTCAAGGCGGGCAAGTCGACGCTGCTCAACGCGATGGTGGGGGAGGAGCTGGCGCCCACCGACGCCGGGGAGTGCACGAAGATCGTCACCTGGTACCGGGACGGGCCGGCGTACCGGGTGGTCGTGCACCTCACCGGCGGGCCGGCGGAGCAGCGGCCGTTCCGGCGGCAGTCCGGGGCGATCCGGGTGGACCTGGGACATCCGGCCGAACGGGTGGACCGGCTCGACATCGAGGTGCCCAGCCGGCGGCTGCGTGAGCACACGCTGATCGACACCCCCGGCCTCGCGTCCATCTCGGCCGAGGTGTCGGTCCGGACGCTGGCCCACCTCGGCGCCGACGACGAGCACCGCGCCCAGGCCGACGCGGTCGTCTACCTGCTGCGCCACATGCACAGCACCGACATCCGCTTCCTGGAGGCCTTCCGCGGCGACGACCTCGCGCGCGGCTCACCGATCAACGCGGTCGGGGTGCTGTCCCGGGCCGACGAGGTCGGCGGCTGCCGGCTGGACGCGATGACCACGGCCGGGACCGTCGCGGCCCGCTACCAGGCGGACGAACGGCTGCGCCGGCTCTGCCCGATCGTCGTACCGGTGGCCGGCCTGCTCGGCGCGGCCGGCGCCACCCTGCGCGAGGAGGAGTTCCGGACGCTGCAGGTGATCGCCGGGGCGCCGGGCCCGGACCTGGTCGCGATGCTGCTGACCGCCGACCGGTTCGTCGCGCCCCGGGCGGGTGTCGTGGCGACCGGGCCGGCCCGCGAGCAGGTCCTGGACCGGCTGGGCCTGTTCGGCGTACGGCTCGGCGTCCAGCTGATCCGCGAGGGCGTGGTGCGCAGCGCCGACGGGCTGGCGCGCGAGCTCACCGTGCGCAGCGGCCTGGACCGGTTGCAGGCCATTCTCGCCGCGCAGTTCCTCGGGCGGCGCGAGGTGCTCAAGGCCCGCTCCGCGCTGACCACCCTGGACGACCTGCTGCGCGGCCACCGCTACGACGCGGCCGGTGACCTGGCCGCCCGGGCCGAGGAGATCCGGGCCGGCGCCCACGAGTTCGTCGAGATCCGGCTGCTGCACCTGCTGAGCTCCGGCCGGCTGCCGGGGGCGCCGGACCGGCTGGCGGAGATGCAACGGCTGCTGGGCGGCGCCGGGGCGGAGCCGGCGATCCGGCTCGGGCAGCCGCCGGACGCGCCGGCTGACCTGCTGCTGGCCGAGGCCGGTGCGGCTCTGCGGCGCTGGCGGCGGATCGCCGAGCATCCCATGTCGGTGCACGAGATGCGGGCCGCGGCCCGGGCAACCGTCCGCACCTGCGAAGGCATCCTGGCCGGCCTGCGAGCACCGCGGCCCAATTAGGGCCGTCACGCCGGTCAGCCGCCGTCGCCGGGGTCGTCGGGTGCTGTGGGCGGTGTCGTGGGTTCTGCCGGGGGCCGCGTGGAGGGTGGCCGGGTGGTAGGCGGGTTGGTCGTCCTCGGCGGCCGTGACGTCCTGGTCGGCTTCTTCGTCGGGCTGGTCGTCTGGCGCCCCGGCTCGGTCCGGGCCGGCGTGGGCGCCCGCTGCGGCGTCCGGGTCGGCGTCGGCACGGTCGCCACCGGCCGCGACGGCGCCAAGGACGGCACCGCGGCTCCCGGCGGCGCGACCCGGAACGCGTACAGGAGCTTGCCGGCCGTGCCGAGGTAGAGCACCCCGTCGGCCAGCAGCGGCGGTGCGGGCTTGCCCTTCAGGTCGTACGTCCACAGCCGGCGCCCGGTCGCCGCGTCCAGCGCGTAGAGCCTCCCGGTGGACGCCGCGACGTAACTGACCCCGGCCGCCACCATCGGGGAGCCGAACTCCTCACCGGCCGCCCCGGGGAACCGCCAGCGCTCGTCCCCGGTCGCCGCGTCGATCGCGTAGACGATCCCGTCCTGGCCGCCGACGTGGAGCAGGGCACCGGCGGCCGTGGGCGTGGACACCACCGGCGCGCCGGTCGCGAAGGTCCAGTCGGTCTCGCCGGTACGCGCGTCGACGGCGTGCACCCGCTGGTCGTCACTGCCCACGTAGACCCGGCCGCCGGCCACGACGGGCGCGGACGACGGTTTCAGCTCGGCGCTCCACCGCAGGTCACCACTGTCGTCGCCGAACGCGTACAGGGAGCCGTCGCCGCTGCTCGCCACCACCAGGCCGGCGGCGACGGCGGGCGGCTGGGAGACCGCGTTGCCGGTCTGGAACAGCCACTGCGGGCTGCGGTCGGCCGCCCGGATCTTGCGAACCGAGCCACCCGACGTGCCGAAGTAGACGGCGTCCCCGGCGGCGGTGGGCGGGCCCGGGTCGCGGCTGCCGGTGCTGATCCGGGCCTGCTGCTCACCGTCGGCGGCGTTCACGGCGTAGAGGTGCTGGTCGTCGCCGGGCACGTACAGGGTGTCGCCGGCCAGCTGCGGTGCCGCGACGATCGCGGCCGGCGCGGTGAACGGTCGCGCCCAGGCCGGCTTGCCGTCGGCGCGCCGGAGCGCCTGGATCGTCCGGCCGGTGGTGACGAAGATCCGCTGGGCGTCGGCCGTGGCGGCCGTGCCGACCGGGCCCGCCAGTGTCGCCGCGAAGAGCTGGACCGGGCCGGCCGACGCCGACGGGGACGGCCCCGGGGGCGGGGTGACGTCGGCGTCGGCCTCGGGCCACCACAGCAGGGCCGCGACGACCGCGGCGGCTGTCACGCCACCGGCGCCCGCCGCCAGCCCGCCGCGCCGGGTCGTGAGGGTGGCGCCGGTCCGGCCGGCGGCCTTGCGCAGCGAGTCCCGCCACCGCCCGCGGCGCTTGACCGGGGCGGCGACCACCACCGGGATGGATGCGGTCCCCACCGCGGGCGCCGGAGCGGGAGCGGGCGCTGCCGCCGGCACGGGAGCCGGGCCGGTGGTCAGCGCGGCCCCGAGCGCCATGCTGTGCTCCGGATGCGCGTCCAGCACCAGCGGCCGGTCGAACGCCGCGGCCAGCAGCTGTCCCACCAGCGGGGTGCGGGCGGCGCCGCCGGCCAGCAGGAGGCACCGCAGCTCCTCCGGCGCGACACCGGCCGAACGCAACGCCCGGCGCATCGCCGCCACCGTCTGCTCCAGCGGCGGGCCGATCCGGGCCTCGAACTCCGAGCGGTTCAGCCGGACCCGCTGGTGCAGCCCCGGCAACGCCACCTGCACGCTGGTCTCGGTGTCCGCGGACAGGTTCTCCTTGGCCCGTACGCAGTCGCGGCGCAGCCGGGCCAGCCCGACCACCACGTCGTCGTCGTCAAAGTCGAGTTCCGCGAACGGGCCGCCGAGGATGGTCGTCACGTGATCGAGCACGGCCTCGTCGAAGTCGCCGCCACCCAGGTGCTCGATGCCCTCCGGCTCGCCCAGCAGCTCGAAGCCGGTGGCACTGCGGCGCAATACCGCGGCGTCGAACGTGCCGCCGCCCAGGTCGTAGACGGCCAGCGTCTCGCCGGTCCCGAGCTGCTCGGCCGCCGCGTACTGCAGGGCCGCCGCCTCCGGCTCGGTACGGAATGCGACGTCGTCCAGCTCGGCGAGGTGTGCGGCCTGGCTCAGGAAGTCCCGCTTGAACCGGGTCCAGTTGGCCGGGTGGGCGACGGTGATGCTGCTCGGCGGCTGCTGCCGCTGCTGGGTCACGGTGTCGACGACATGCCGGAGCAGTCGGGCGGTCAGCATGTGGGCCGAGTACGGCGACCCGGCCACCATGATCGGCACCGGGTCGCCCATCCGGCGCTTGAACTCGCGCACCAGCCGGTCCGGCTCGGCGTCACCGCGCCAGTCGGCGGCGTCCCCGATCAGCATCTCGCCGTCGGCCTTGACGAACACCACCGACGGGATCTCCGGCCGCCGGGTGCCCAGCTGGACGATCTCCAGGCGTTCCCCCACCCGCACCGCGGCCGCGGTGCAGGTGGTTCCGAGGTCGACACCCAGGCCGTACTCCACGAGGTCCTCCCCAAGCGTGCTCTCCACCGTAGGGCGGTCGCCGGGCGGCCGAAGATGGCCGGACGTGCGGCCTTGCGGGCAGTCCGCTGCCCGATCGGGCACGACAGCGGCCCCTCAGCGGACGACCTCGCACTGCGGTGTCACCCCTCGGTAGCGGGCGCAGAAGGCATCGGCCTCCTCAGCGGAGCCGAAACCGTCGCGCAGCACCACCCAGAAGCCGTTGGTCCCGTCGGCGATCTCGTCGGACGTCTTGCTGTCGACCAGCCGCACCGGCAACCCGACCGCGGTCAGCTGGGTCAAGGTCGCCTCGGCGGCGGTCCGGTCGGTGGGGGCGAGCTGAGGGCGGGAGTCGACCATCACGTACGGCCGGCGTACCGCGCCCGCGGGTGCGGCGGCGGTGCTGGTTGCCGGGCCGGCCCGGCGGTCGAGGAACGGGAGCCGGCCGGGGGCGAGCCAGGCGGTCAGCGCGCCGGCGGCCACCAGCACGGTCAGGACCGCCAGGACCACTGCGACACCGGTACGGGCCGGAGCCGCGCCGTCCGCCCGTACGGTCAGCACCTGCCGGCCGTCACCACCGCCGGAGAGGTCGCGGCCGGCCACCGTGACCCCGTAGGTCCTGGGCCGCCCGGCCAGGCGCCGCCGCGGACGGGTGGTGACCCGGGCGGTCGCGGTGCCGCCCGGGCTGAGCTCCACGACGGCCGGTTCCACCGTGGCCCGGCCGGTGTCCGGCTCCAGCCGCGCCGCCAGGCCCAGACTGACCGCCTTCGTGCCGCGGTTCTGCAGCCAGAGGGCGTACCGGCCGACCGCCGCCGTGCCCACCTCCGCGCCCAGCGTCGCGGTGAGGTCGTCGCGGCCGGTCAACCGCACCAGCCCGGTCGCCGAACCCACCCGGGCGTCGTCGACGGCGTCGGTCGCCCGCACGGTGAACGGCAGCAGAGCGGCGTCGGTCGCGGTGCCGGCCGGCGGGTCGAAGACCACCTCGACGGCGGTGTGCCCGCCCGGGGCCAGGTCGGCGGTCGCCGGTTCGACGAGCGCCCAGTCGCCGACCCGGCCCCGCGCGACCGACAACCGCACGCTGACCGCCGTACCGGAAGGGTTGTGCAGCTCGGCCGGCACCGTCGTGCGCGTGCCGGGCACCAGGTCGGCCGGCACGTGCGGGAGCACGATCTCGACGTGCACCCGTCAGCCCACCGGGAAGTCATACGGGTCGGTGTCCAGCGGCGCCCGGGTGTCTGCCGGGCTGAGCCGGCCCGCCGGGCCGAGGGGGTCGTGGGGGCCGAGCGGGCCGCCGGGCGGGTCGGCCGCGGGGTCCGGGCCGCTCTGCAGCTCCAGCTTGTCGGCGATGCCGTCGTTGTCGCTGTCGGCCCGGGTGGGATCGAGCCCGCTGATCTGCTCCAGCCGGTTGTCGAGGCCGTCCCGGTCGTCGTCACGCCAGTCGGCCGCGAAACTGCCGTCGAGGTGGCCGTCGCGGTCGGTGTCCGGCGAGTTCGGGTCGAGCCCGCTGGGGATCTCGAACGCGTCCGAGAGCCCGTCGGAGTCGCTGTCCGCCTGCAGCGGGTTGGTGCGGATCACCACGGCCTCGTAACCGTCGGGCAGGTTGTCGCGGTCGGTGTCCCGGTTCGCCGGGTCGAAGCCGGCCTGCTGCTCGTAGGCGTCGCTCAGGCCGTCCGCGTCGGTGTCCGGGCCGCCGAGCAGGGGTGGCGGCTCGACCGGCGGCAGGGTGACCGGGGGCGGGACGGTGGCCTCGCCGTCGGAGATGCCGGGGATGACCGCGGCGTACTGGAAGCGGTCGCCGGAGGTGAACTGGCCGACGCCGTCGCGCGAGTTGCGGGCCTCCACGGTGGCGCCGTCACCGAGGCTGATCGCGACGTGCGCGCCCGGGGTACGGCCGTCGCCCAGGCGCGGCTCACGGTCGAAGGAGAACAGCAGGGCGCCGGGGATGTCCTTGGCCTCCTCGACCGGCACCAGCACCCCGAGCTTCTTCAGGTGCAGGTACTGCTGGGTGGCGCCGTCGGGCAGGGTCACCCCGGCCTGGCTCGCGGCCCACTGGGTGAGTTCGGAACAGTCGAAGACCTCCGGGTCGGCATCGTCGAGGTCGGCCTCCGAGCCGAAGACGTACCGGTCGCCGATCTGGTTGCGGGCGACCTCGAGGAAACGGTCGAGGGCCGCGTTGTCGCCGGTGGCACCCTGCGCGAAGGCCGCAGTGCCGCCACCACTTGCGCCGCCACCGGGCGCGAGCGGGTGCCCGTACCCCGGGGTGCCGGTCCAGACGCCCAGGCCGGACGGCTGGCCGGCCGCGACGGCAGCCCCCTGGGCCTCGTCCTGGTACTGCAGGTAGCGCGCGGAGGAACCGCCGTGGGTGACCGTCCACGGCGAGACGTCGGCCCCG
Source organism: Actinoplanes sp. CA-051413 (assembly GCF_050955795.1). Taxonomy (NCBI): domain Bacteria; kingdom Bacillati; phylum Actinomycetota; class Actinomycetes; order Micromonosporales; family Micromonosporaceae; genus Actinoplanes; species Actinoplanes sp. CA-051413. The sequence goes on along the minus strand of NZ_CP192100.1, from coordinate 6,846,067 downwards.
CCGCCGGACACCTCGAAGGCGGCCCGGGCGTTGTGGACCGGGTCGTAGAGGTCGTAGCGGCGGGCCAGGTCCGGATGCGCCGCCGCGTTGATCTGCCACAGCCCCCGGGAGTCCTCGCCGGTCGAGTTGTGCGCGCCGGTGTTGCCCCGCGACTCGGCCAGGGCGATCGCGGTCATGGTGGCGGCCGCGTCGGGGGAGAACCCGGCGCTCAGCGCGAAGCCGTAGATCTGCTCGGCCGAATACGTCCGCATGGAGCCCCTCCTTCGCCGGGAAGAGGTCGCCGGCCGCGATCCCGCCACGATAGGAACGGCCGGGGCGCCGGTGGCGGGCGGATCAGGCACGGCCCGGGGTGCCGATCAGTGCCCTTTCAGGCAGCGCGCGTCCGGCCAGGTTCACCCCTTCGTCCTATATTGACGCACCGCTTTGCCGAGGACCGTGGGCGGTGCCGCGGGCCATTGTGGAGATCGACCGCGCGCCGCGAACAGGGAGGCTCCACCGTGACCGGACCGTCCGACTGGGTTCCAGCCGGCATCGACGTCGATCGGCCCAGCGCCGCGCGGGTCTACGACTACTTCCTCGGTGGGGCGCACAACTTCGCGGTCGACCGGGCGCTGGCCCAGCAGATCGCCGCGATGACGCCGAACATCGGCGAGACCATGCGGTCCAACCGGGTCTTCCTGCGCCGGGCCGTGCGCTACCTCGTCGAGCAGGGCGTACGCCAGTTCCTCGACATCGGCTCGGGCATCCCGACCGCCGGCAACGTGCACGAGATCGCCCTGGCCGCCGCCCCGGACGCGGCCGTGGTCTACGTCGACATCGATCCGGTCGCGGTCGAGCACAGCCGGGCGATCCTGAAGGGGGTGGACCGGGCCGGCGTGATCTGCGCGGACGTCCGCGACGTCGACCGGGTGCTCGGCGAGGCCGGTCGGCTCGGGCTGCTCGACTTCAGTGAGCCGGTCGCCGTACTGCTGGCCGGCGTGCTGCACTTCGTGCCGGACAGCGACGAGCCGGCCGCGACCGTGGCGGCGCTGCGGGACGCGATGGCCCCCGGCAGCTACCTGCTCGTGTCGCACGCCACGGCCGACGGGCAGCCCAGCGAGGTGGTGGAGGCGCAACGGCTCTCCGGCCGTACCGCGACCGAGATCGTGCTGCGCACGCGGGCGCAGATCGCGGCCTACTTCGACGGGTTCTCCCTGGTCGATCCCGGTCTGGTGTTCATACCGCAGTGGCGGCCGGACCCCGGTGATCCGGCCGACGAGCACCCCGAGCAGGTCGGTGCCTACGCCGGCGTCGGCAGAAAAGACTGACCGGGATGGGCTCGCAGGGCGGGCTGACGGACTTCGCGGCGTGCTGGCGCCGGCTGGTGGCCCACGAGGGCTTCGTGCCGATGGACCTCGGCGGACTCGACGCCCTGCTGGGGAGCCTGACCGACCGGCTCGCCGAGGCGGCGCGGGCCGGGTCGTTCGACCCCGAGTCGGTCGGCGCGGTCGGCTTCGCGCTGGTCGAGGCGCACCTGACCGAGCCGGCCGTGCTCGCCGCCACTGTCTCCCTGATCGGCACCCACCTGGCCGCGGCCACCGGAGCCGGACCGGACCGGATCGTGGAGATCCAGGCCGCCGTGGCCGCCGGCTACGCGACGGCGATCCGCGACGCCACCATGGCCGAGCAGGAGCTGCTCGGCCGGTCGGTGCTCAGCGCGCACGCCTCCGCCGAGCGCGCGCTGCGCTCCAGCGAGGCGCGGCTGCGGGCGGTCTTCCACGGCGCGGCGATCGGCATCGGCGTCAGCACCATGGACGGCCGCATCGTGCAGGTCAACCAGGCGTTCGCCGATCTGCTCGGCTACACCACCGAGGAGATGTGCAGCCTGCTGGTGCCGCAGCTCAACCACCCCGAAGACCCGCCCGAGATGTGGAAGATGTACGAGGCGCTGATCGGCGGCGAGCACGATCACGTACGGATGGAGAAGGCCTACTACCGCAAGGACCGCGCGGTCGTCTGGACCGATCTGACGGTGTCCCTGATCCGCGACGACGCCGGTGCCCCGGAGTTCACCATCGCCATGGTCCAGGACATCACCGACCGCCGCCGGCTCAAGCACCGGCTGGAGTATCAGGCCACCCACGACCCGCTGACCGGCCTGCCGAACCGCACGATGGTCGGCGACCAGCTCCAGCGCATCTTCGACACCGGCGACCCGGACGCCCGGGTCGGGCTGTGCTACCTGGACCTGGACGGCTTCAAACGGGTCAACGACACCCTGGGCCACCAGGTCGGCGACGAACTGCTGGTGGCGGTGGCCCAGCGGCTGCGCACGTGCGCGGCGGGCTTCGGGCAGCTCGCCGGCCGGATGAGCGGCGACGAGTTCGTGCTGCTGATCGAGAACTCGAGCGGGCCGACGGAGCTGACGGAGCTGGCCGAGCGGACCCTGGCCGTGCTGGCCGAGCCGTACCAGCTGGGCCAGCACCGGATGCGCGTGTCGGCCAGCATCGGCCTGGTGGAGAGCAACGTCCACGCGACCAGCCCGGCCGAGCTGATGAAGGCCGCCGACCTCACCCTGTACGTGGCCAAGTCCGAGGGCCGCAGCCGCTTCGTGATGTACGACGCCGACCGCAACGCCCGCCAGGCGGCCCGGTACGCGCTCGCCGCGGCGCTGCCCGACGCCCTCGACCGCGGCGAGTTCACCCTGGTCTACCAGCCGCTGGTGAACCTGGCCGACCAGCGCCTGATCGGCGTCGAGGCGCTGCTGCGCTGGCAGCATCCCCAGCTCGGCGAGCTGACCCCGGACTCGTTCATCACCCTGGCCGAGGAGACGGGCATCATCGTGCCGCTGGGCCGCTGGGTCCTCGAGCAGGCGTGCGGCCAGGCGGCCGACTGGGCCCGCCGCTTCCCCGGGGTACGGATCTCGGTCAGCGTCAACATCACGGTCTCGCAGGCCCACGAGCCGACGCTGCCGGCCGAGGTGGAGAGCATCCTCACGCGTACCGGCCTGGACCCGTCACTGCTGGTCCTGGAACTGACCGAGAGCGCGATCATGGACACCAACGGCCCGCTGCAGGCGCTGGCCAGCCTGGCCGAGCGCGGCATCCGCATCGCCATCGACGACTTCGGCACGGGGTACTCGAATTTCGCGTACCTGCGCCGGCTGCCGGTGCACACGCTGAAATTGGCCGGCCCGTTCGTCGACGGCCTGCGCGACCCGGCGGGCGGCGACTCGGTGGACGAACGCATCGTGGAGACGATCATCCGGCTGGCCCACACGATCGGCATCAGCGTGACGGCCGAAGCGGTCGAGACCCGGCTGCAGGCGGACCGGCTGCGGGCGCTGGGCTGCGACACCGGCCAGGGCTGGCTGTTCGCCCGCCCGATGCTCCCGGCCGGCGTGGCCGACCTGCTGCGTGAGGAACCCGTCAGCTGAACGCGGCGCGGTGATCGCTCACCCAGCGGGCGAACGTGCGTCCCGGATGCCCGATCACCTCTTCGACGGTGGTCGTAACCGTGGTCTCGTCGATGACACCGTCGGCGAAGAACGCCTCGAAGGCCGCGGCGTACTCGGTGGGGAGGGTCGCGTACAGCTCGTCATGGGTCTGCTCCCGGGTCTGGCCGACCGCCCGCAGCGGCCGGCCGAGCACCTCGGCGAGAACGCCGACCCGGTCGGCGGGGGTGAGGGCCTGCGGCCCGGTGAGCCGGTAGCGCCGCAGCTGATGGCCGGGCTCGGTGAAAGCCCGGACGGCGACATCGGCGATGTCCCGGGGATCGATGGTGGACACCGCGACGTCGGGGAACTGGGTGCTGATGGTGTCGCCCCGATCGAGCTGGTCCTTCCACTGCAGCGTGTTGGTCATGAAGCTGTTCGGCCGCAGGAACGTCCAGGGAATGCCACTGCCGGCGACGGCCCGCTCGGCGGCGAGGTGGTAGCGCGCCACCGCGTTGTCTGTGTCGGTGCCGAGGACTGAGCTGCTCGACAGCAGCACGACGTGCCCGACGCCGGCGGCTCGGGCGTCGGCCAGGAGTTGCTCGGCGTTGTCGTAGCCGGCGAGGAGGAAGAGGCCGGCGATGCCGGGGAGGGCGGGGGCTACGGATCCGGGGTCGTTGAGGTCGCCGGTGGCCAGGGCGGTGCCGTGGGGGAGGCGGTCGGCGGCCTTGGTGGGATCACGGACCAGGGCGCGGACCGGTACGCCGGTGTCGTGCAGGGCCTGGACGACCGCGCTGCCGATGGTGCCGGTCGCCCCCGTAACCAGAATCATGCCGTTCCTCTCGGTCGAATGTGTCGTGGTGCCACCGACTACTCTGGCGGAACTCCTGGGGGAAGGGCAGCCATGCCGAGGACCGATGGCCGATAACCCGCTGATCGCGGCGCCGTCGACGCAGGGCCCGAGTCCATGGGCGGGCGTCTGGATCGCCGAGGACATCGAGCAGATCATCTCCGGCGTGCAGAACGGCTCCTGGATCGACGGCACGCTCGGGGTGGTCGGGGCGGGGCTGGACGGGCTGGCCCTGGTGTCGGATCCGGTGGGGGCGCTGCTGCAGTACGGCATCGCCTGGCTGATCGAGCATGTGAAGCCGTTGTCCGAGGCGCTGGACTGGCTGGCGGGAGATCCGGCCCAGATCGCGGCACACGCGCAGACCTGGCGCAATGTCGCCGTCAGTCTGGGCAATGAGGCCGATGAGCTGGTCCGCTCGGTTCGCTGGGACGTCGAGGGATGGACGGGCGCGGCCGGCGACGCGTACCGCCGTCACGCTGGTCACCGGGCGGAGAACCTGCGAACCCTCGGCCTGGCGGCCGACGGGATGGCCCTGATGACCGAAGCCGCCGGAACTCTGATCGGCACCGTACGGATCATGGTCCGTGACGCCGTCGCGACCGTCGTCTCGCGGTTGATCGTCTACGCGGGCGAGCTGATCGCCACGGCAGGCCTGGCGACACCGCTGGTCGTGGAGCAGGTGACCACGCTGTGTGCCGCGTGGGGCGCGCGCATCGCCCGATGGCTCAAGGGTCTGATCGCCAGCTTGCGCAAGCTCGGCGAAGCGATGCGCCGGCTCGGCGATCGCATCCACGATCTCAAGGTCAACCGGGCCGACGCGTCCGCGGGCAAGGGCGAGCAGGGCACCGGCGCCGGATCAGCCGGCTCGTCCTCAGGCGCCGCCGTTCCGCCTCCAGGACCACCGTGGCCCGTTCGCGACGACGTCACTGGCGCTGCGCGCGGCAAGGACCTCAAGCCGCCGAACAAGCGCCACACAGTGACCGGTGCCGCGCACGGCGAGGTCAGAGGCGACAACAGCGTGATCCTGCGCGGGAACGAGAGCCTGATCCGCGACGACATCGCGCAGATCGCCGCCGGCCACGCCGAGTGGCTGCCCGAGATCAACCGGTACGAGATCAACGGCCGAACCTACGGCATCGAGCAGAGTGGCACCGTGTTCCCGGACTCCGGTCCTGGCATTGTGAAACTGGACCGCAACGAGTTCGCGGCGTTGAAAGAGATCGCTCGGGCGGGAGGCGACGTGGACAGCGTGCGTGTCTTCACCCGGGACCCCCGTTACGTCAGCCATCCCGAAGCCATCGCCAAGGCGAAGTCCATCTACGACGGGACCTACCCGGAATGACCTACGACCTGCTCCTGGCCGGTGACCTCGACACAGCCCGGCTCAGCGCGGCGCTCGCCGACCTGGCCTCCGTCCCGCTGGAGGCGGTGGACGTCGCCGACGCGGAGGCTGAGGAGCGTAACTGGGACGCGGCTGTCCTGTGCACCTGTCGAGCTGTGCAGGGTGATCTCTCCTGGTCCTTGGATGTCTACCTGGCCGTGCCGGAGCCGCCGGGTGCGATGAAGGCCGCCGAATCGCTCGCCGTGTCACTGGGGCTGCCGGTGTTGTATCCGGCCGAGCCGTTCCCGCCCAGTGCGTACTGGATGGCACTGCCGGACGGCTCCCGGACCCGGGCCCGCGTCTACGAGCAGGACAAGGAAGGCGAGACGGTGCTCGTCATCGACGCGGTGGCGAAGCCGGTCGCGTGGCTGCCGGGGATCCGGGTCGAGGCGCAGCCGGAGGTGATCCGGGAGCATCGGATGCCGACCCCGGTCACGGCCGAGTTCGAGTCCTGGCTGGCCGGCGAGATGATGATCCCCGAGCGGGAGGACGTGCTGCGGGCCGCGTGCGGTCGGCTCGCGGCGTGGGAGGCGTTGACCGTACGGATGAAGTCGGGCTGGCCGCCGGACGGCTGGTATCCGGAGGCCTTCTACCAGGAGGATCTGGCGAACCGGGACGATCTGGCCACTGACGTCGACCGGATCCCGCCTGCGGTCCAGAGCCACTTCACCGAAGCACTCACCCGGGTCGACGAAGCGTTTCGGGCCGCCACCCGTGACCGGCCGGTTGCGGCCGAGGGGAAAGCCTGGTGGTGGCAACGGGTGCCGGACCCCGTGCCGTGGCCCAGCGCCGGCTGACCCCATCACAAGCGGCGTATGTCGATGGATCTTGGTGGTGCGGGCGATCTAGGCTGCCCGCATGCATAACGGGGACCTTCATCGATTCACCTGGCGCCGGCGAGTCATCGCCAGCCTCCTGACCCTTTCCGTCGCCGGCCTCACCGCCGCCTGCAAGACTCCCACCGCCGCCGAGCCGGCCTCGGTCGCCGGCGCCGGCCCGGCCGCATCCAGCGCTCCCGCGGTCAAGTACTTCGGCCCGGACTCCTTCGGCAAGCTCACCATCACCATGTCCGAGAAGGACGCGCTGGCCACTGGTGAGCTGCAGACCGAGCCCGTCTCGACCGTGCTCGGCAAGAACGTGTACTCCTTCGTCGGTGGCCCGAAGCCCGATCCCAAGCGGATGGCCGCCGACGAAAAGCTCGAAAAGGCCGTCGAGAAGGCCGACGCGGGCACCGATACTTCCGCGGCCGGTTCGGCCAAGGCCGCCAAGGCGTACGCCGATTCCACGCAGCGCATCGTCGAGCGGCTGGAGGCGTACCTCGGTGCCGGGGGTGCTTCTTTCCGGGACGGCAGGCTCAGCTCCATCGCCGCGCCGAAGGATGCCGTCACGGAGGCCGGGGTCAAGCGGGGTTCGTCGGTGGCCGAGCTGAAGGCGGCCTATGACGGCAAGGGGCTCAAGAGCACTTCCAAGACCGCGTACGAGCTGCCGGTCGAAGGCCACGCCGGCTGGACCGTCCTGTTCGAGCTCAAGGGCGACACGGTGCAGTACATGTCGATCGGCAAGGCGGGCTAGTTCGACGGTACGGTGGAGCGACGTTCATCGATCAACGTCGATCACGGGAGAACCCGGATGAAGTCGCTCACCGTCGCCGTGACCGCTGTCCTGCTCAGCACCACTCTGTTCGCCGCTCCCGCCCGGGCCGGCACCTCCGCGCCGGCCGCACCGGTCAGTGCGGCGGAGGTGCCCGCCCGGCTCATCCCGGCCCGGCCCAGCCCGGACGATGTGCGCCGCTCCCTCGTGCGCATCGCCCGCGACAGTGCCGGCCGGGTCCGGCTCGGCGTCATCGGCCGCAGCAACGAGGGCCGGGCGCTGCGCCTGGCCAGCGTCGGGCACGGCCCCACCCGGCTGCTCTACGTCACCCAGCAGCACGGCGACGAGCCGCTGGGCACGCCGGCCGCCGTACGCCTGTTGTGGTCTCTCGGGGTGCCCCGCACGGCCTGGCACCGCTGGCTGCTCAGCCGGGTCACGATCGACGTCGTGGTGCAGGCCAACCCCGACGGCGCAGTACGCAACCAGCGCTACAACCACGACCCCGCCGCCACCGGTGACTACACCGAGCCGGGCGTCGGGTACGACATCAACCGCTTCCACAACCCGCTCACGCCCATCGGGGACAACCCGGTGCCCGAGTCACGCGCGATCCTGCGGCTGTGGCAGGCCACCCGGCCGCAGGTCGTGATCGACTACCACATGCAGGGCCGCTACCTGCAGCCCGACGGCCGGGAGACCACCGCCTCGATCCTGTGGCCGACCAGCCCGCTGGCCCCGGCTCCGGCGGTCACCGCGGCGCGCCGGCTCGCGGTGGTCAACGACGCCGCGATGACCCGGGTGGCCGGGGCCAACGTGACGCGCTATCCCGGGGGCGACTACGAGGGCATCGCGCGCAACGCGTACGGGATCCTGGGTAGTGCGTCGCTGCTCGTCGAGCTCTCCGATCTGCCCGCCGAGCAAGTGGAGTTCCAGATCCGCACCGCGTTCGTGTCCATGCTCGCCACCGCGCAGGCGGCGGCGGACGAATCGCTGCGGCGGGCCGATCCGGCGCGGGCGGACTCGATCCCGGCCCGCGGTCCCGCACTGCCGGGCATCGTGTCCCCACTGGCACGCGTCGACGCCGCCTGACCCGGCCCGGGTTCCACCGGCGGCCCAGCCGGGCCGCCGGCGGGGCTCAGTTGTAGAACGCCAGGACCTGGTCGGCGATGCAGGCCGGCTTGGTCTGCCCCTCGACCTCCGCCGCTATCCGGATGGTCGCCAGCGCCGACCCGGCCATCCGCCGTGAGGTGAGCAGCGTCGCGGTGCCGCGCAGCCGCGATCCCACCGGCACCGGCGCGCGGAAGCGGACCCGGTCGAAGCCCACGTTGATCGCCCGGGTCACGTCGCGGACCTGGATGATCTCGGTGATGAACGCCGTGCACAGCGACAGAGTCAGCGCGCCGTGCGCGACCGTCCCGCCGAACGGGCCTTCCTTCGCGGCCCGTTCCGGATCGACGTGGATCCACTGGTGATCGCCGGTGAGGTCGGCGAACGTGTCGATCCGGGCCTGGTCGATCAGCTGCCAGCCGGAGGTGCCGAGCTCGTCGCGGGCGAGCAGGTCGTCGATGCTGTCGAAGGCGGTCATCCGGTCAGTGTGACCGGTAGGCCCTCGGCAGGCGCATGCCGCGCGCGGCCATCAGGTGGCGGACCCGGTTCGGATAGTTGGTGATGATGCCGTCCACGCCCAGGTCCATCAGCGCCGCGACGGTGGCCGGGTCGTCGCAGGTCCATGGGATCACCTTCAGGCCGCGCTCGTGGGCCCGGCGCACCATCGCCGCGTCCGGGTAGAAGCGGAAGCCCGGGTCGCCCAGCTTGCCGTTCTGCGGAAAGCCGTACACCGGGGACAGCGCCGTCACGCCCGGGATCGCGTCCGCCGCCCGGACGAAGTCGCCGTCGTAGTCGTCGGCGTCGATGCCGCCCAGCCAGGGTGAGGCGCCCGGCCGGCCCACCTGGAGGAAGTCGTAGTTGGTCAGGGCGACCAGCGGCCAGCGGGGCGCCAGCCGGTGCATCTCGCGCAGCGCGCCCCAGTCGAAGGACTGGATCGTCACCTGCCGCTCCAGGCCGGTCCGGCGGATTTCCTCGAAGACTCGGCGGACGAACAGCTCCCGGGGCGCGGTCTGCTCGGGCGCGCCCGCCTCCACCTTGGTCTCGATGTTCAGCTTCACGCCGTGGGCCCGGTAGCGCCTGACGAGGTCGAACACCTGGCGCAGCTCGACCATCCGCAGGCCCTTGATCTGCTCCTGCTCCGGGAAGCCGGGCAGCTGCTGGAAGCCGCAGTCCATCGTCCTCAGCTGCGCCAGCGTCAGGTCCTTGACGTACCGGCCGACGTACGGGAACTGCGGGTCACCCGGCGTGACCGGCGCGGTGTCGCGGCACTTCTGCGCGCTGACCTGCCGGTCGTGGGTGACCACGACCCGGCGGTCGCGGGTGAGCTGGGTGTCCAGCTCCAGCGTGCTGACCCCCAGCCGCAGCGCCTTGGCGAAGCCCTCCAGGGATTCCTCGGTGGTCAGGCCGATGCCGCCGCGGTGCGCCTGGAGGTCGAAGCGGGCGGCGGGGGAGGCCTGGGCGGTTCCCGGCCCGGCCAGCACCGGTACGAACGCCAGGGCGGCGAGCAGGTGGCGCAGTGGCATGGGGGCCTCCGCCTTTCCGGGATTTGAGCGTACGACGCTAGGCCGCGGCGGTTACCGGACCGTAAACGTAACGGGAATGCATTCTCGGACACCCGTGAACGGCCGGGTCCCCGATTCGGTGCGCTGATTTCGCGTTTCGCAGGCGGAGAGGTTCGTCAATGGTCGCCGCGCCGTCGTGTGACCGGAAAAGCCTGTCCCAACGGTGGATAGGGCCATGGTCCGATCGACCTCGAAACCCGTGAATTTTCGGTGTCCGATCGCCCCTAGTTGATCATCTCGGGCGTGAAGAGGCTCGGCGGACCATGATCCACTGCGCCCTGTCACGCTTCCGCTACGTGTCTGGTTTATTACGCCTTCATTAAGATCACTTAAGGGAATCCCCATGTCAGTCGATGCTTAACAGTTCAGTCAGCAATGTAGACGGACTTGAAAACAGCGCCGGGAAATTGACGGCGCTAGCACTCCTACGTGGACGGGTCAACGGCTGAACCGGGTCAGCCACGGGACATCGAATGTCCCGCCGATCGTTGCTACCGTCCATCGTGGCTTCATCGTGGGCCACCTCCGGGATCGCTCTGTGTCAATTTCCTTAACGGCACCTGTGCTGATCCTCCCCTGCTCTGGAGGTACTGGATGGTCCCCACTCGTCCCGCGCGCCGTCGATCGACGCGCATCGCCCTCGTCGCGACGGCTGTCGTGACAGTGCTGCTCGGCGCCTCGAGCCCCGCTGCGGCCCAGGCGACCGGCGCGCTCGGCAAGCCCGCCGTTCAACCACCGAGCGTGCCCGGTCTGGCCCAGGTCGCCCGGCCCACCGAGGCGCGCCCCGCCCCGCTGCCCAAGCGCGCCGGCAGCGTCAAGGTCGTCAAGCCGGCCAAGCCGGCCCGGGCCGCCGCCGCGGCGGCCGGTCTCAACGACCAGGTCGCCCTGCGCGCGCTGGTCATCGGCACCGACGCCAACGACTTCGGCGTCGCCACCTGGAAGACCACATTGGACCGCGTCGGCGCTTCCTACGACGTGCTCTACGACTCCACCACGCCGCTGACCACCGGCACCCTCGTGCGCCCCGACGGCGTCGGCCGCTACAACGCGATCCTGCTCACCAACAGCATGCAGGTGTACGAGTCCAACGGCAGCTACCTCAGCGGCCTCGACCCCGCGGAGTGGAACATCCTCTGGGCGTACGAGCGCAACTTCGGGGTCCGCCAGGCCGCCCTCTACACCAGCTACGGCACCTGGCCCGAGAACTACTGCCTCACCTCCAACGGTGAGACCGGCGTCGGCAGCACCCCGATCAACCTGTCGCTCACCGCGACCGGCGCGGGCGTCTTCGACTACCTGAAGAGCACCGCCCAGATCCCGCTGGTGCAGTCGTACGTCTACCGCACCGCGATCACCCCGGGCTGCGGCGCCGAGGCCACCATCACCAACGGCTCGGATGTGCTCGGCGTGCGCACCACCTCCACCGACGGCCGCGAGCGGCTCGCGCTGACGTTCACCTCGAACCAGTACCTGACGCACTCCGACCTGCTGGTCTACGGCATGCTGCGGTGGGCGAGCAAGGGCATGTTCCTCGGTGAGCAGCGCCACCACCTCAACGTCGACATCGACGACTGGTTCAACACCTCGGACCACTACTACCCGGACGGCCACGTCGAGTACACGCCGGGCTTCCAGGTCAGCGGGCATGACACCGTCAACCTCGACAACCAGCAGATCGCGCTGCGCGCCGCGCACCCGCAGGCCGCCGGCTTCAAGTTCAACGTGGCGTTCAACGGGGCCGACATCGACCCGTTCGCCGGCAGCGCGTGCAGCCCCAACGGTGGCATCGCCGAGCTCACCGCGACGACCAAGTGCCTCAAGGACAAGTTCCGCTGGGTCAACCACACCCTGAACCACCCGGAGCTGAACAACACCAGCTACGCCACCTCGTACCAGGAGATCAACGACAACCGGGCGGCGGGCAACGCGATCGGCCTGACCTCCCCCGACAGCGTGCTCAAGACCCCGGAGTATTCCGGCCTGGGCGTCTACAACCCGAACCCGAACGACGACACCAGCCCGCCGGTCGACCACGGTCTCACCGGCTCCAACCCGGAGCTGCTGCGGGCGGCCAAGGACCTCAACGTCAAGTACCTGCACGGCAACATGTCGTTCGCCAGCCACGTGCCGGCCAACCTCAACGCCGCCAAGGTGCACCCGATGGAGCCGAGCATCTCGGTGGTGCCGGACTGGCCGACGAACGTCGCCTACTTCGTCACCACGCCGCAGGAGGAGACCGCGTTCTACAACTCCTTCTACGGCCCGAACGGGCGCTTCCCGTACTGGCCCACGAACCTGACCTACGAGCAGATCATCGACTACGAGGCCGGCGTGGCCCTCGGGCACGTGTCCTCCGGCGCGATCTACTCGCACACCTTCCACATCGGCAACGTCCGGGACTACGGCGCCGGCAAGACGCTGCTCACGGACTGGATCGACGCCGTGATGACCAAGTACGAGGGCTTCTACTCCGTACCGCTGCTCAACCAGGACTGGCCGACGCTGGCGGCGTACACCTCGACCCGGACCGCGCACTTCGCGCAGCTCGGCGCCGGCGTGGACCCCGTCTACGACCGGTCCACCGGCAACATCACGGTCACCTCGCCGGCCGCCGGCACCGTGCAGATCAGCGGCGCCCAGGGCACCGGGGCCAGCACGTACGGCACCGATGTGACGACGACGCTCGCCCTCGCGGCGAACACCGCCGTCACGGTCACCGCAGTCCCGCACCTGTGACGAGCAGGACCTGGTAGAGGGGGGCCGGTGAAGATCGCGCTGGTGTCGGAGGGCACCTACCCGTACGCGATGGGTGGCGTCAGCGTGTGGTGCGAGCAGCTCATCAAGGGCATGCCCGACTACCGCTGGGATGTCGTCGCGCTCACCGTCGACGGCGCCGAGCAGTCCGTCTTCCCGGCCCCCACCAACCTCGGCCAGGTCCACTCGATCCCGCTGTGGGGTGCGCGGCCGCCCGGCCGCCGCTCCCGGCGGGGTCCGGGCCGCCGGCCCGGAGCCACCTTCACCGAGTCGTACGAGGTGTTCCTGCGGGCGCTGGTGACCCCGCTGGAGGCCACCCGTTCCGAGCAGAGCGCCGTCAGCCGCAGCATGTTCCTGCTCGCCCTGCGCGGCATGTTCGAGTACGCCAGCGACGGCGGCGACCTGAGCGGGGCGCTGCTGTCCAACGAGGCCCTGACGATGATGCTCGACGCCTGGCGCGACCTGCGCGTCGACGAGATCGGTCCGGCGCCCACGGTGGCCGACGCCGTGGAGGCGGCCTGGCTCATCGAGCACATGCTGCGCCCGCTGAGCGCCACCCCGGTCGAGGCCGACATCGTGCACTCCTCGATGAACGGGCTGGCCACGCTCGTCGGCATGACCGCCAAGTGGAAGCACGGCACCCCGCTGGTCATGTCCGAGCACGGCATCTACCTGCGCGAGCGCTACATCGCCCACCTGCACGACGACGCGTCGCATCCGGTACGGGTGCTGGTGCTCAGCTTCTTCCGGCAGCTGGCCGGCGCCGCGTACCTGATCACCGATGTGCTGGCCCCGCACTCCATGTACAACCGGCGCTGGCAGCTGCACAACGGGGCCGACCCGGAACGCATGTGGACCATGTACAACGGCGTCGAGCCGGAGGAGTTCCCGGCCGCCACCAGCGAGCCCGAGCTGCCCACGATCTCGTACATGGGCCGGGTCGACCCGCTCAAGGACCTGCACACGCTGATCCGGGCGTTCGCGCTGGTCCGGGCCGAGATCCCGGAGGCCCGGCTGCGCATCTTCGGCGGCACCCCGGCGGTCAACCGGATCTATCACGAGAGCTGCGAGCGGCTCATCGAGGAGCTCGGCCTCACCGGCGCCGCGGTGCTGGAGGGCCGGGTCGGCAACGCCGTCGACGCGTACCACGCGGGCAGCATCGTCGCGCTGACCAGCATCTCCGAGGGCTTCCCGTACACGGTGGTGGAGGCCATGGCGTGCGGGCGCCCGACCGTGTGCACCAACGTCGGCGGGGTCGCGGAAGCGGTGGGCGACACCGGCTTCGTCGTCCCGCCCCGCGACTACGCGGCCGTGGCCGAGGCGTGCGTGAAGCTGTTGCGCGACAACGAGATGCGCCGCCGGCTCGGCATCATGGCCCGGGCCCGGGTGCTCGAACACTTCACCCTGCGGCGCTCGCTGGAGATGTACCGCAACGTCTACGAGGGGCTGGCCACGCCGCTCAAGGCGTCCCCGCCGCCGCGGCACCTGCGCGGTCAGGCCCAGGGCCGGGTGGCCGTCCCGACGCAGCGCGCCGCCGGGCAGCAGCTGCAGCTGGACGGTGAGTCCCGGTGAGTCTGGACAGCGAGCTCGATCCGAACCGCCAGCGGCTCGGCTCGATCATGGCGGCCGCGGCGAAGAACCGCGCCGCCGGGCCGGGCGAGCACACCGTGCTGCTGCCCAAGATCTCCACCGATCCGCTGGACGACCTGGTGGAACGGGTACGCCCCCAGCTCGGTCAGGCGGTCGACTCGCTGCACGTGGCCGCCGCCCTCGAAGCCGACGGACTCACCGACCGCGGCGCCCGCGTCGAGTACGGCTACCGCGACGTCTTCGCCCTGGCCACCGAGGTGTTCCGCCGCCTCGGCCCGCAGCTGCCCAAGCCCCGCGAAGCGACCGCCCGCGACCCCGAGGCCTGGCGGGAGAGCCTGCGCCTGATCGCCCACGGCCCGCTGTACGTGCTGCCGAGCACCGCGTTCCCGGCGGTGCTGGCGATCGTCGGGCGGCGGTCGCTGGTGCTGGGCCTGGTCCTGGCCAGCACGCTGGGCTGGGTGTGGGCCGGTGCCGCCGCGCACGGGGCGTACCGGATGCTCGGTCTCGGCCGGCCCCGTTCCGCCGCCCGGATCCTCACCCTGGCCGCCGGGTCCGCGCCGGTGGCCGGCGCCCTCGCCGGCGCCGCGCTGGTCTGGTTCACCGGCGGCGGCGCCGCGCTGATCGCCATGATCACCTGTCAGGTGGCCTACCAGCTCACCAGCACCGTGCTGGTCTTCTACCGCCGGGAACGGTGGCTGGCCCTGGCCATGACGCCGGCCTTCCTGGTCGGCGCGGCCTACCTGGTCCTCGGGTCCGGGCTCAAGCTCTGGTCGGTCGGCGTGGCAGCCGGGTGTGTGCTGGCCGGATTCCTGATCGCGATGCTGCTCGCCGTGCACCACGGCCGGGTGCCGGCCGTGCAGGAGCCCGCGCTGCGGGTCGCGCTGCGACCGGAGGTGCCGGCACTGATCGGGGTGAGCGCGTACGGGCTGTGCTCGGCGGCGCTCCTGCTGCACGCCGAGGCGCCGTATCTGCTGGGCCGGCTCGACATCGCCATCGCCGCCGCGCCGCTGATCCTGACCATGGGCGTGGTCGAGTGGCGGGCCGAGCGGTTCCGGCCGCAGGCGGTCGCCCTCGTCCGGCGGGTCGAGCGGCCCCGGGAGTTCGTCCGCGGCGTGTGGCTGCTGCTGGCCCGGGAGGTCGCGATCTGCCTGCTCGCACCCGCGCTCCCGGCGGCGGCGATGGTGGCAGTGCTGTTCTGGGCCGGCCTGTTGTCCAGCGCGGGGGTCGTCATGACGGCGGCCCATGTCGCGCTCGGCGGCGCATACCTGCTGGCCTTCCTGCTCGCCGGGCGCGAGCGCTTCGGCTGGCTGTGCGCCTCGATGCTCGCCGCGATCACCGTCCACGTCGGCCTGGGCGCCCTGCTCGGCACCGCGCCGCTGCTGGGCCGCCCCGGCTCCGCGCTCGTGGACACCTCGCTCTACCTGGGCAGCGTGCTGCTGCTCCAGGCGCTCTTTGTGCTCGGCCTGGCCCCGATCCTCGGCCAGGCCCGGCACTACCGGTAGTACCGACACGTGGGGAGGCAGGTCAGCGATGCACGCAGTGATCCTTGCCGGCGGCAAAGGCGTCCGGCTGCGGCCGTACACGACGGCGTTGCCCAAGCCGCTGATGCCGATCGGTGACAACCATTCGATCCTGCAGATCGTGCTGGATCAGCTCGCGTCGTTCGGCTTCACGTCCGTGACGCTGGCCATCAACCATCTCGGCCCGCTGATCAGGGCGTTCGTCGGGGACGGGGCGCGCTGGGGGCTGCGCATCGACTACGTCGAGGAGAACGTGCCGCTGTCCACCATCGGGCCGCTGTTCGGCATCAAGCACACGCTGCCCGAGCACTTCCTGGTGATGAACGGCGACATCCTGACCGACCTCGACTACGCCGCGCTGCTCACCGAGCACATGCTCGGCGGCAGCTCGCTGACGGTGGCCACCGCCGCGCAGACCCACAAGATCGACTTCGGGGTGCTGGACGTGGAGGAGGGCCGCATCGTCGGCTTCCGGGAGAAGCCGGTGCTCAGCTATCCGGTGAGCATGGGCGTCTACGGCATGTCCCGCAAGGCGCTCACGCCGTACCCTCCGGGTCTGCCGTTCGGCTTCGACCAGCTGGTGCTCGACCTGCTCGACTGCGGTGACCACCCGGCCACCTACCCCTTCGACGGCTTCTGGCTCGACATCGGCCGGCCCGAGGACTACGACGAGGCCAACCGCACCTGCGACACCCTGCTGCCGATCCTGCTCCCGCGCTCCAAGGAACCCGTATGAGTCAGCGGGTCGTCCTGTTCGGTGCCTCCGGGTTCATCGGCGGGCACGTGCGCGCCGCGCTGGAGGCCGATCCGGAGGTCAGCGCGGTCATCTGCCCCGGCCGCCGGGACCACGACCTGATCGACGGCGACCACCGCGGCCTGGTCCAGGTCATCCTCGACGCCGCGCCCACCGCGATCGTCAGCTGCGTCGGCCGCCTCGGCGGCACCGACTCCGAGCTCATCCGGGGCAACACCCTGGTCGCGACCAAACTGCTGGAAGCGGTCGCCGCGGCCCGGCCCGGTGTGCGGCTGGTCCGGCTCGGCTCCGCCGGGGAGTACGGCGTGGTCGCGCACGGGCACGCCGTCACCGAGGACGAGGCGGTGCAGCCGGTGGCCGCGTACGGCGTCAGCCACCTCGCCGGGACCCGGTTGTTCCAGCTCGCCGGGGAGAACGGCCTGGTCGACGCAGTGTCGCTGCGCGTGTTCAACCCGATCGGCCCCGGCATGTCGGCGGAGAACATGCTCGGTCGCGCCGCCGACCGGATCCGCGCGGCGCTGGCCACCGGGGCGAGCGGGATCACCATGGGGCCGCTGTCGGCGTACCGGGACTTCGTCGACGTCCGCGACCTCGCCGCGATGGTCCTGGCCGTGCTGCGGCCGCCGCAGCTGCGGCACCGGGTCTTCAACGTGGGCAGCGGCCGGGCCGTCCGCTCGCGGGCCGCCGTGCAGTTGCTGGCCGAGACGGCCGGCTATGGCGGCGAGATCCGTGAGCAGGGAGCCGGGCCGCAGCGGTCGGCGGCGGTGGACTGGATCCAGGCGGACGTGCGCCGGGCCCGCGAGGAGCTGGGCTGGGCGCCGGGCCGCGACCTGGCCACCTCGATCAAGGACATCTGGGCGGCCGGTGAGGCCGGATGACGCGCCGGCGGCGCGGGATCGTGCTCGCGGCCGTGATCGTGGTGGCGGCGCTGGTGGTCAGCGGCATCCTGGTGACCCGTACCGGGACAGACCGTGCACCGACCGCCGCCGGCTCCCCGACGCCCGCCGGCTCCGCGCCGCCACTTTCCTCACCGCCGGTCTCCGCCCCCGCGGCCTCCCTGGCACCCCTGCCACTGCCGTCGAAGTCCGGGCCGGGGCGGATCTCCAGCTGGGCCTACCAGCTCCAGGGGTACGCCGGGGGACGGCTCGACCACATCGCCGCCGGGCCCTACCAGCTCGCCGTGGTCGACCTGGCCCGCGACGCGCACGCCGACTACTTCCGGGCCGACGAGATCCGCACGGTCAAGCGGGCCGGCAAGCGGGTCCTCGCCTACTTCGAGATCGGCAGCATCGAGGACTTCCGGCCGGAGTATCCGGCGCTGCGCCGCGACGCCGCCGACCTGATCGCCAACGAGTGGACGGACTGGCCGGGCGAGCACTTCGTCCGCTACTGGGACGAACGCTGGTGGGACCGGGTCGTCCGGGGCCGGGTCGACCAGGCCCTGCGGGCCAGCTTCGACGGGGTCTACCTCGACACCCCGCTGGCCTACGAGCAGATCGACCCCGGCTACGCCCAGGGCCGCGACCGGGCGGCGCTGGGCCGGGAGATGGCCGCGCTCATCGCGCGGATCAGCTCGTACGCCAAAGCCCGGCAGCCGGGTTTCCTGATCGTCCCGCAGAACTCGCCCGAGCTGCGCCGCCACCCCGGCTACACGGCGGCGATCGACGGCATCGCGATGGAGGAGCTGTTCTTCCTCGCCACCGACGAGCCGTGCACGCAGGACTGGTGCGCGGAGAACCTCGCCGACACCCGGGCGCTGCGCGACGCGGGCAAGTTCGTGCTCAGCGTCGACTACGCCACCCGGCCCGCCGACATCCGCTCGGCGTGCGGCCGGTACCGCACCGAACGTTTCGCCGGCACGGTCACCGTGCTCGAACTCGACCGGCTCACCCCACCCTGCTCCTGAACCTGCATCGGAAGGAATGGCACATGCCGCCCACAACCATCGGCGTCGTCGGCCTCGGCTACGTCGGGCTGACCCTCACCGCCGCCCTGGCGGACAAGGGCTTCGTCGTGCACGGCTCGGACGTGTCGCCCGGCGTGCTGGAGACGCTGTCGCACGGCCGGTCGCACATCTTCGAGCCGGGCGTCGAGGAGGTGTTCGCCGAGCACATCAACACCCGCATCCACGTCGGCACCGAACTGCCGCCGGACACCGTCGAGGTGGCCGTGATCAGCGTGTCGACGCCGGTCGACGACATCACCCGCCGGCCCAACCTGGCCAACCTGGCCGCCGCCGCCCGCAGCGTCGCCGCCCGCTGCCGCCCCGGCACGCTGGTCGTGGTCCGCAGCACCGTGCCGGTCGGCACCAGCCGCCGGGTCGTCCTGCCCGAGCTGCGCGCGGCCTGGGGCGACGACGTCAAGCTGGTGATGGCCCCGGAACGGACCATCCAGGGCCAGGCGCTGCGCGAGCTCGTCGAGCTGCCCCAGGTCATCGGCGGGCTCGACGAGGCCAGCCTGCGGGCCGGCGTCGAGTTCTTCAGCGGCCTGGCCCGGACCATCGTGGAGGTCTCCGACCTGGAGACCGCCGAGCTGGTCAAGCTGTCCAACAACTGCCACACCGACCTGATCTACTCGTTCGGCAACGAGATCGCGCTGATCGCCGAGCGGCACGGGCTGGACCCGCTGGAGGTCATCCGGGCGGCGAACGCGGACTACCCGCGCCCGGACCTGTCCAAGCCCGGGTACGTCGGCGGCGGGTGCCTCTCCAAGGACCCGTACATCATGATCGACAGTGCCGGCGGCCGGGAGCCGTTCCTGGTCGGACGGGCCCGCGAGCTCAACGAGTTCATGCCGGTGCACGTGGCCGAGACCGTGGTGCGGATGCTGCAGGAGACCCGCGGCGAGACCCGGGGGACGCGGCTGGCGGTGCTCGGCTGGGCGTACAAGGGCTGGCCGCCCACCGACGACATGCGCGGCACCCCGATCGCCGCGATGATGCCGGCCTTCTCCGCCGCCGGGATCACCGTCACCGGCCACGACCCGATGGTCAGCGACGACGTCATCCGCCAGTACGGCGGCGAGCCGGTCAGCCTGGACAAGGCGTTCGCCGATGCGGACGCGGTGCTGGTCATCAACGACCACCCGGACTACCGGGCGATCCGGATCCCGGACATCCTGGGCGAGGCCCGGCCGGCGTTCATCTACGACTCGTGGCGGGTCCTGGACGCCGACGCGGTGACCGCGGCCGGCATCCGGTACGCCGGCCTGGGTTACCTGCCCCGCTTCAACTCGGCGGTGACCGCGTGAGGGCTCTGTTGCTCGGGGGTGCGGGTTTCATCGGCCTGCATCTCGCGCGCCGGCTCGTCGCCGAGGGCCACGAGGTCACCATCGTGGACGACTTCTCCCGCGGCCGCGAGGACCGGGACCTGAACGAGTTGCGCGCTGCTCCCGCCGTACACGTGATCTCCGGTGATCTGACCGATCCGGTCACCTTCGCCGGGCTGCCGCACGGCTGGGACCAGATCTACCTGCTCGCGGCCGTCGTCGGCGTCCGCAACGTGGAGGCCGACCCGGCCCGCGTGGTCCGGGTCAACACGCTGTCGGCCATGCACCTGCTCGACTGGGTGGTGCCGGGGGAGCGGGTCTTCTTCGCCTCCACCAGCGAGGTCTACGCCGGTGGCGTCGACGCCGGCGTCGTCGCGGTGCCGACCCCGGAGGACATCCCGGTGATGATCTCCGACATCACGGCACCCCGCTTCGCGTACGCGGTCAGCAAGCTGCTCGGCGAGGCGGCGTTCCTGCACACCGCCCGGGCCAAGGGCTTCGACGCGGTGGTCGGTCGCTTCCACAACGTGTACGGCCCGCGGATGGGCGCCGACCACGTGATCCCGGAGATGTCGCTGCGGGCGTTGCGCGGCGACGACCCGTTCAAGGTGCCGGGCGCCGACCAGTTCCGCGCCTTCTGCCACGTCGACGACGCGGTCGAGGCGATGCTGCGGCTGATGGCGGCACCGGCGGCGGCCGGGCAGATCGTGCACATCGGCAACGACCGCGACGAGACCAACATCGGCGACCTGGCCAAACTGGTGCTGCGGCTGGCCGGGGTGAGCCCGGCGATCGAGCCACTGGCCGCGCCGGCGGGCTCGGTGCCGCGCCGCTGCCCCGACCTGACCCGGCTGCGCGAGCTGACCGGCTACGAACCGGCGGTGCCGCTGGAGGAAGGCGTCCGGAGCACGTACACCTGGTACCGCGAAAACGGATGGCCGTCATGACGGAGAGACCACCGATCTGCTTCTACTACGGCGACAAGCACCTCGACGAGCTGGCCACGTACCCGCGGGTGGTGCTCCAGCCGGAGTTCTACACCCCGCAGGAGCTGGCCCAGCTGGCCGACAAGGGCGTACAGACCCTGGGCTATCTGTCCCTGTCGGAGGACCAGGGCCCGCCGGCACCGTGGCAACGCCAGGAACGCAACCCCGATTGGGGCGGCGCGTTCGTCGAGGTGGGCCACCCGCTGTGGGTGGAACACGTGGTCGGTCAGGCCAAGGACGCGATGGCCGCCGGCTTCGCGGGCCTGTTCATGGACACCTTGAACGTGGAGCTGACTTACCCGGAGGACGTCCCGCACCTGCTGACGCTGGTGGCGGCGATCCGTACCGAGGCCAAGCCGGGCTACCTGCTGGCCAACCGAGGGTTCGGCATGCTGCCCAGACTCGGGGAGCTGGTCGACGGGGTGGTCTTCGAGTCGTTCTCGGCCCGCTGGACGGACGAGGGCTACGCGCCGTGGCCGGCGGACGTGCTGGAGTTCCACGCCCAGATTGCCGAGCAGCTGCTCCAGCTGGAAGTGGACCTGTACGCGCTGGACTACGCGGACTCACCGGGTCTGACGGACTTCGCGGTGCGCCGGGCCCGGCAGTTCGGCATGCAGTGCGTGGTGAGCGACCGGGCGCTGTCCCGGGTCTGAAAGCAGTGGGGCCCGGCTTGCCGGCCGGGCCCCGCTCACCCTGCGTCTCATATGATCCCGCGGTGACCTCAGCTCTCGGGAAGCTCTCCGCGCAGCAGCAGGCGCTGGTGGATCGGTGGCTTCCCGGCGCGGTCGTCGAGAAGGATCACAGCTGGGGCCTGGTGGAGACCACGGTCCTCGAGATGACCTGCGCCGGGTCCCGGTTCATCGTCAAAGCCGGCGGTGACGACGACCATCACATCGCGCGGGAGCTCCACGCTCACCTCAATTGGCTACGGCCCTGGACCAGCCGGGGCCGCGCACCGACCATGGTCCAGGCCAGTGCGGACGCGAAGATACTCGTCACTCGCTACCTCCCCGGTGAGCTGGTGCTCGGCAGCAAGCACGCCGCCGACCCCGGCACCTACCGGCAGGCCGGTGAGCTGCTGGCCCTGCTGCACTCCCAGACCGCCGTCACGGACGACGACTACGAGAGGCGCGCGAGCGAGAAGGCGCTGGCCTGGCTCAACGGACCACACCGCATCCAGGCGAGCATCGTGGCGCGGCTGCGAGCTGAGATCGCTGCCTGGCCGACGCCGCCGGCGACCCTGGTACCCACCCATGGCGACTGGCAGCCCCGGAACTGGCTCGTTCACGACGACGTCGTGGGCGTCATCGACTTCGGCCGGGCGGCGCTGCGGCCCGCACTCACCGACTTGGCTCGGCTGGCCGTTCAGGACTTCCACCGCGATCCTGGCCTCGAGGCCGCCTTTCTGGACGGGTACGGCACTGACCCGCGCGAGGCGGGCGCGTGGCGCCGTAACCAGGTCCGCGAGGCGATCGGGACCGCCGCGTGGGCCTGCAAAGTGGGTGATGAGGCGTTCGAAGCCCAAGGCCACCGGATGATCGCCGACCTTCTGGCCTAGAAATGTCAGAGGGTGACGGCATCATCGGGGTATGGCTGAACCCGCCACCCCGTTGCCGCATCCACGCCTGGAGTTGTCGCTGGTGGAGGCTCGCACGCGTTTTGTGCAGCTCGCCCGGCTCGCCGGCCTGACCAACCAGACCACTGTAGTGACCGAGGATGGCCGCCCGCTGGCGGCGATCGTGCCGATGGGCGCGACCCGTCCTGCCGCTTTTCCTGCCGCCGACCGTCCTGCCGCCGACCTTTCTTCAGCCGACCGGCAGAACCCGGCGGCGGCCGGCTGGATCAGGCGGATCGACAAGCTGCGTGCGGAGTTCCGGCGGCAGCACGTGGGGCTGGAGCAGGCGCTGGAGGATGCGTGGCAGGAGCTCGACCGGCTGAGCCCGCCGGGCACCGACAAGCGGGTCGACGGCCTGCGCACGGCCCACGCCGACCTCCGCCGCCGTCCGGATCCGACCGGGTGACTCAAGAGGTGCACCGAGTTCGCCAACCGCCTGATGTTCTGAGGCCGGCTCAGCGGACGAAGAGCAGGAACAATCCCGCCCACGTGTAGCCGATCATCAGCAGCACCACCGGTAGTTCGTCGGCCAGCGTCGCCAGCGGCGGGCGTTCCGGGGCCGCCGTCAGCGCCATGTCGTGGGCCACCACCACACCCAGCACGTGGCCGATCAGGATCAACGTGATCTGCGCTGCGGCGATCACGCCCGGCGTCGGAGCCACGTTCCACTCGACGCCCCCGGCCAGACCCCACTGCTGCACCATCAGCAGCACTCCTCGGGGCGCCTCGACCAGCAGCAACGACAAATAGTGGGCCAGCGTGTAGCCGACCGCGATCGGGATCAGGGACGCGGTCACGTCCAGCCGTCCGGACAACACGCGGACGCTCACCAGCACGATCGCGCACAGCAGGATCAGGCCGGCACTCCCGTACAGGATCGGGTTGCCCGCTCTTTGCAGGAAGGCCGCCCAGGCCGGCGAGCCCGACGCGCTGTCGAAGATCGTCGAGCCCCACCACACCGCCAGGAACGCGGCCAGGCCCGGCCCCGGCGCGGTGTGGGCCACGCCGGCGAGTGGGTTGCGGTGGCGCAGCGGGCTCAGCCGGCCGGCCAGCTCCGAGTAGACCTCGAAGCAGTCGCCCCGCGCGAACCACTCCTCCCCGCGCACCGCCGCGCAGGCCAGCTGCACCAGCCCGTACCCCAGCAGCCAGCCACCCACCACGACCGGCTCGCCCCGATGTGGCGCCACGAGTTCGAGCCAGACGAACGCCAGCAGGGCGATCGCCGCCGGCCATCGGCTCGCCGGCCCTGGGGCGATCGGCCGCAGTCCGGCGGCCGGCAGCCGCAGCAACCGGAACAGGGTGCGCAGCGGGTTGACCTGCCGCCAGACCGGCCCGAACACGACGCTGACCGGCACCAGCCCCACCCACAGCCACACGAACAGCGCATGCCCGGCCGGGTTCTCCGGCCCGCGCGGCCCGAGAAGCGCGTTGCCGACCAGGTACAGGGTCACCGCGAGGACGAGCCACCGGAGCGGACTCTCCCGGACCGGTCGCTCGGGTCCTTCGGCGAGGCGCAGGCGGGGGCGTTTCCACCAGACCGCCACGACCAGGAACGAGACCACCACCGTGGCCGCGCCCGTCTGCAGGACCAGGTCGAGCGGCAGGGGCAGGTCCTGCGACTGGCCGACCCCGTGGGCGAGGACCGTCACCGCACCTCGAGTTGCACCAGCAGCGTTTCGGGATGCGCCTCGACGTCGAACAGGCCGCTGCGGTCCGCCACGAAACTCACGCAACCGGCGCTTCCGGGCTTGGCCTCGGTTTCCAGGTCGTACCCGTGGACGTGCACCTCCGCGTCCGCGTCGGCCTCCACCCGCAGCAGCACGGCGCTGCCCAGCGGCACCTTGACCCGGTGCGGCGCCGGCTCCGCCCGGCCATCCCGGACCGCCGCGGTCACCACAACACTGTTGGGCGCGGCCGAGGCACAACCAGTGGTCGCCGGCTGCGCGGCGGGGCTGCTGCTGCAGCCAGCGAGCAGCGCGACAACAAGCAGGCGTTTCACGCGCGCTCCCCGGCGAGAGACCGCTGCGCGAGGGTACGCAGCACCGAAGCGCCCGCCACCGCCACACCCACCCCGGCGCCCAGCGTCACCACCACCAGCAGCCGCTCGACGACCGCCGGACCCGCGAACGGCAGCACCGCCCGGTGCAGCGAGGTCACGTCGGGCAGTACGAACACCGCGGTCAGCGCCGCTCCGGCACAGATCGCGAGCACCCCGGCGGGCCGGCCCCGCAGCACCGCTACCGTTCCGCCTACGATCAGCGGCCAGTTCAGCAGGTTGATCCCGCACGCGCTGAGAAAGGTGCCCAGCAGCGGCGCCGACTCGACAGCCATGGTCGAACCGGCGACATGAACCACGGACGCGGCCATGGCGGCAAGACCGGCCGCGGCCAGCGCCAGGTCGGGGCGGCGCAGGCGACGCGACACCAGGGGTACGGCCACAGCAGTCACCAGCACAGCCGCCCACCACGGCGCGGGTGTCGGAGGTTGTTCACCGACGAGTTCCCCGGTGACTGTCACGGGCGTACCGCCGGCGTCCAGGACCAGCGACCAGGCTTGCGTGCTTCCCGCGCGGACCGTGCGCCCGTCCGGGCTGCTCCTGGTGTCGATCCAGGTCAGCTCCCGTCCGGGCGCGACCACCGCCGGGGTCGCCGGACCGCCACCACCGGGCACGGTGACCGGGAACGCCGTGCCGTTGCGCAGCCGCAGCCGGGCGCCGTCCTCGATCGCGGTGATCACCAGGCCGGGAAGGGCGGGTGTCACGGCGACCACCCGGCTGCGGGCGTCGGTGGCGGTCAGACCGCCGGCGTGGGCTGCGGCCGGCGACGCTGTGGTCAGCAGGAGTCCACTCGAAACCAGGAGCAGAAAACCGAAGTAGCGCAGGAGCCTCACGACGCCGGCACACCGGTCCGGGACTCGTCGTCGGCCGAGGCGCCGGCCGTGGCAGTGGTCTGTGCGCCTGCGGCTTTCCCGCCAGGCGCCGCGATGCCGGCGTCGGCGGAAGACCCGGCGGGCGATTCGGTTGGCGTCGACCCGGCGGGCGACTCAGCCGGCCCCGAGCCGGCGCGCGATTCAGCCGACGCTGCGACGGGTGACTCGGTTGATGCTTGGGCCGGCGAGCCGGTCAGGTATGCGCCCTGCGCAGGAGCGGGTTGCACCCGGCGGGCGATCAGCGCCGTCAGCCCGCCCATGATCGCGACCAGCGTGAGCAGCCCGCTGACCATGTGCACATTCCACCCGACCCCGACCGTCTGGGCCGCCGCCACCAGCACCGTTCCCCACACGATCAGCGGCGCCACCAGGCCGGCCGCGAACCAGCGGGCGTCCGCCGACCACCGCACCACCCGCCCGGCCAGCCGCAGCACCAGCTCGGCCCCGGCCGCCGCGCCGGAGACCGTCAGCGCCAGCCACCAGCCAGCCTCCGACGAGAACATCAGGTGCATCAGCACCGCCGGCACCGCCACCAGCACAGTCGGCACGCCGATCGGCAGCCGCCAGCGTCGGCCCATGATCAGGATCGGCAGGAACAGCAGCACCGTGCTGAACAGGTACCCGTGCATCACCTGGGCGTCGAACGAGAAGATCCGGACCGTGCCGTCGCCGGGCTCGCCGTAGTACATGGTGCCCAGCGCGGATGCGTGCAGCGAGTAGATGTGCAGCGGCAGCACAGACAGCAGCGCCGACATGGTGGCCAGGGTGCCGTCCGCCACCGACAGACCGCGGCCCGGCTTGCCGGCGAGCATCAGGGCCGGGCCGGCGGCGACCAGGGCCATGCCCAGGATGATCAACTCGTGGCTCGGGCTGACGAAGATCTCCAGGCCCCGCTCGATGCCGAAGACGTTGTGCCACAGCGTGTCCACCCCGCCGCCGACCAGCAGCAACGCCATGCCGGCGATCGGGATCCGCAGGGCGTTGGGCAGGGCCAAGATCGTGCCGTACGTCGGGATCACCGGCAGCCGCGGCCGCATGAGCCACACCAGCGTCAACCCGGAGACGGCGATGCCGGAGTAGAGCACCCCGTGCCACGGCGTCCAGAACGTCTCCAGCTCGGGCGTCGTCGCATGCGCGTACGCGTCGAGCTGCAGCCCGCTGACCAGCCAAGCGCTCGCGACCAGCAGCACCCACCGCTCGCGCGCACTGAAAGACCCGGGTGGCACGGACTTCATCACTCGATCACTCCATTGTCCGACGAACGGGCCGTGACCCGGTGGTGCTCGGTGAGCTCCATGTCGATGAAGGCCTGGATCATCGCCCGGTAGATCCGCTCGACGACATCCGGATCAGCACCGGCGGCGGTGGCCTGCGCCCGGGCCCGGCCGACAACCTGCTCGACACGCCCGGGAGCCTGCACGGCGGGCGCATCCCGCTTGAGGGGCGCGGCCTGCCGCACCAGGCTCTCGCGACGGGCCAGCAGCCGAACGAGCTCGGCGTCCACGGCATCGATCGCCGCCCTGATCTCGTCCAGCGACGTCGCATCGACCATGTCGGACATCCTCCCACGCCCACCAACCCGACAGGGGGCACCGGGGTCGGCCGAGCCGCGGGGTGGGCGAGGCCGCGGGATGGGCGAGGCCGAGAGGTGGGCAGGGTCGAGAGACGGGTAGGGCCCCGAGATGGAAGGGCTGCGAGGCAGACAGGGCCGCAGGGTCGGCAGTGCCCCAGGTGAGCGGAGCCGCGGGGTGGGCAAGGCCGCAGAGTAGGAGGGCCGAGGTGTCAGCGGGGCCGAAAGGTGGGCAGGGCGAGAGACGAGCTGGCCCGCGAGGTGGAAGGGCCGAGAGGCAGGCAGGACCGGGGGACCGGCAGAGCCCTGGAGGGCAGGGCCGCCCGGACCGGCCGGCCTGAGGTCGCTGGCGGGCCGTTCGTACCATGCCGCGGATGGACCACGACCAGGCTAGATCGTCGCCGCTGGCCGGTCTGTGGGCCTTCGTCGTCGGCGGCCTGCTCCTGACCGCGCTCCTCATCTACCTCGACCCGGTCAGCACGCAGCAGGACTGCCCGAACTACGGCGGCAGCGGCAACGCCAGCGCCTACCCGAGCCCCATCTGGGACCTCCTCTTCCCCCTCCTGACCCTGCTCTGGGTGGGCTGCGTCATCGCCGAGCAGTGTCTGGCCGAGACCTGGCAGGGCCACTCCCGGCTCGAAGGTGCCGTCCGGGCCTCCGTGGCCGTCCTGGTGTCGATGTACGCGGCGTTCTTCATGGTCTTGTCGTTCGCGGTTGTCTGTCGATGAGGCGCACGCGCTCCACCAGCCCCCGCCGGACGCTCACCGCGCGCTGCAGCTCCATCGGCGGCACCCGGATCTCGTACCCCTCCCATCGCACGACCTCCAGCCGCCCGGCCGCCACCGGCCCGAAGTCGGTGATCTCCGGCTGGTCGGCACCCGGCCCGACCCCTCCGACCCACTCCACCCGCGCCCCGAGCATCGCCCGCCCGAACCACCGGCAGAACCAGTCGACCCGGGCGACCGGCTCGATCAGCCCGTCCAGCAGCAGGTCACCGACCCGCCGGGCGTCCGCGTCGGCCACGACCAGGTCCAGGTCGACCGGCGAGATCGGCAGGCCTCGGACAGCGAGGGCCGCGCTCCCGGTCAGCCACCAGTCCACCCCGGCGCCGTCGAGCCGGTGGCAGACCTCGCTGAGGGCCTCCTGCCACGGCACCGGCTCCAGCCCGGCGATCTGGCGCAGAGCCGGCTCGATCAGCCGCTGAAAGTTTGCCCAGGCCTCGTCCAGGTGGGCCACCTCGGCGGGGAAGCTCCTGCTCCAGTGACCGTCAGCCTCGGTGAAGGCCGCCTTGCGGACGGCCGGCACCAGCTCGTCGGGGACGTCGAGGAGCCGGAACTCGGTGTCGTGTCGTCGGTAGCGCACGAGAAACATCCGACCATGGTGGTACGACAAGAATGCTTGACCCGGCCCCAGGGGCGGACGGTTCGGTGGGGTGATCGCAACCACGGGAGGAGACGGTGATGGTCACCGAATGGGTGGAGCCGGGCGTCATGACGGCTGCCGGCAAGTACGCGGGCCTGCTCGACGGGCTTCCGGCCGACGCGGCCGGGATCGCCCGGGTCGTGCAGGGCCTGCTGATCCACGAGTTCTGGGCCGACGCGTACGGCGTGACGCTGGCCGAGCCGGACCGTGACCGGGTCAACCTGCGACGGGTCGAGCAGGTCCTCGACGCGGTCAGCGCGCGTGACGACCGGCCGCTGGACGTGCCGCGCGCGCCCGAGCGGCGGATCGCCACGAACTGCCGGGGGTTCTCGGTCATGGCTGTCGCCCTGTTCCGGGCGCGGGGCGTGCCGGCCCGGGCGCGGTGCGGCTTCGGCGCCTATTTCAAGCCCGGCTGGTTCGAGGACCACTGGGTGGCCGAGTATCTCGACGGCGGCCGGTGGAAGCTGCTCGACGCGCAGATCGACGAGGTGCAGCGCAAGCACCTTGGGCTGGGTTTCGACCTGACCGATGTGCCGCGGGACCAGTTTGTGATCGCCGGGGACGCCTGGACGCGGACCCGGGCCGGTCAGGCCGATCCGGACCGGTTCGGGCTGACCGTGATCAACGAGGCCGGGGCCTGGTGGATCGCGGCCAACCTGATGCGGGACGCCGCGGCTCTGGACAACGTGGAGTTGCTGCCCTGGGACCTGTGGGGCGCGATGCCGGAGCCTGAGGACACGGTTGACGTGGCGCTGTTCGACGAGTTGGCCGCCGCAACCGCCGGGCCGTCCATGGCGGACGTCCGGCGGCTGCTGGCCGACGAGCGGTTGCGGGTGCCGGCCGAGGTGTTCAACGTCCAGCACGGGCGCAAGGAGGCCCTGGTCTAGCGGTAGCCGGGCGCCTCGGTCTCATGGACGGCGAGCTCCTCGGCGCTGGCCCCGCCGCCCGCCGCGCCCGCGTCGTACGCCACGTTGTCCGGCTCGGCGTCGTAGCCGTAGCCCTCGTCCGGCTCCACCAGCCGGCCCACCGGCTCGGGCGAGGTGCCGTCGAGCTGACCGTGGTCGTACAGCGAGACCGGAGAGTTCGGGTCGGAGGTCGGGCTCTCGCCGTACACGTCGGCGTCCAGCCGGGCCTGGGCCGCGCCCTGCTCGTCGATCGCCTCGTCGGCCAGCGGGCCGGGGGACTCCAGCGGCTCCTCCGGCTGGATGTCCGGCTGCTCCTGGGCGAGGCGGTTGTCCAGCGACTCACCGGCGCGCTGTTCCTCCGCGGTGGTGCCGTACCGGTCGACCGCCATCGGGTGGTCGGCGGGCAGCGCCGCAGGGTCCGGGCCGTCGGCCCACCGGCCGGTCTCGACGTCGTCGTAGGCGGTCGAGTCGTCGTCCGCGGTGCCGGGCAGGCCCTCGGCCTCGGGGTCGGACGCCGGGGTGGGGTAGTCGTTGTCTCGCATGCGGGGGTGCGTACCCGTTCGGCGGCCGGCCATGCATCCGGGTCAGGAGTCCGGGAGGTCGAGCGGCGCGCGCGTCGGTGCCGCGACCGGCTCGGCGTCGGCGTGCGGCGGCGCCGGGCTCAGCCATTGCGCGATCAGGATGGTGGCGTCGTCCTGCAGATGGCCGTGCTGGTGATCGAGGATGGCGTGGACCAGCCGGCGGGTGGTCTCCGGCAGCGGCACGTCCTCGGCGGCGGCCCGGCACGCGAAGCTCACCAGCCGGTCGAGACCGAACTCCCCGCCGTCGGGGGAGCGGGCCTCGGTGATGCCGTCGGTGTGCAACAGCACCAGGTCGCCGGGGATCAGCTGCTCCTCGATGACCAGCGGCGGGCGCTGATCCCCGAGGACGACCGGCAGGGCGGTGGGGGTGGGCAGGACCCTGACCACCTGGCCGTCGCGCAGCACCATCCCGCTCGGGTGGCCCGCGGAGATCACCCGCAGCCGGCCGGTGCGCTGGTCCAGCTCCGCGAGCACGGCGGTGATCAGGCCGGACCGGTCGTGGTCGCGGATCGCGGCGTCGATGTGGTGGTACGTGGCGATGAGGTCAAGATCGAGGCGACGGGCATTGCGGTACGCCGCCAGCGCCAGCGACACCAGCATGACCGACCGCATCCCGCCGGCCGAGCCGTGCCCGGTGGCGTCGAAGAGGGCCAGGTGCGCGGTGTCGCCGTTGACCGCGTAGTCGAAGGCGTCCCCGCCGACGTCGTAGCAGGGCTCCAGCATTCCGCTGATCAGCACGTGCCCGGTGGAGAACGACAGCGGCGGCAGCTGGCCGCGCAACAGCTCCGCGGCCAGCTGCATGGGCTTACGACGGCGCACCTTCTCCAGCATGTCGCTGTACTGCGCACGGGTGATCAGCAGCTCGGCGAACAGCGAGGCCAGGGTCATGCAGTCGTCGACGGCCCGGTCGTCCAGCGGCGTGCCGGCGGCGACCTCCAGCACGCCCAGCCGCTCGACACCGTCGAGGATCGGCACCCACAGCCCCGCGCCCTCGTCCTCAGCTGCGGGGCAGGGCACCGACCTCGTGTACGCCTGCCCGGCCCGGGTGCCGTCGATCATCAGCGGCTTCCGGGCCGGGGTCGAGCCGCCCGGCAGCGGCCGCAGCTCGCGCTGCTGGTGATCGACGACGTAGATCACCACCGCGGTGGCGCCGACCTGGGGCGCGACGCGCATCGCCATCTCCGGCAGGTCCTGCGGGCGGGCGTGATGGGCCTCCTGCAGCAGCTGCCGCAGTGACCCCAACCCGCTCATACCGACCCCCTTCGCCGTTCGCTCAGGTGATCGTTCCCAGGAGACGCCGTGCTGAATCCCGGTGATCAGTTCAGCGGCTTACCGCCGGTCACCGCCAGCACCTCACCGGTGATGTAGCTGGACTCCTGCGAGGCGAAGAACACGTACGCCGGGGCCAGCTCGGCCGGCTGCCCGGCGCGGCCCAGCGGGGTGTCCTCGCCGAACGACTCGACCTTCTCCGCCGGCATGGTCGCCGGGATCAGCGGGGTCCAGATCGGCCCCGGCGCCACGGCGTTGACCCGGATGCCCTGATCCGCCAGGCCCGCGGCGAGCGCGCGGGTGAACGCCACGATGCCGGCCTTGGTGGTGGCGTAGTCCAGCAGCTCGGGGGTGGACTGGTACGCCTGGATCGACGCCGTGTTGATGATCGTGGAGCCGGGCCGCAGGTGCGGGACGGCCGCCTTGCTCAGCCAGAACATCGCGTACAGGTTCGTCTTCATCACCCGGTCGAACTGCTCCGTGGTGATGTCAGTGATCCCGCCGGGCTGGGCCATCTGGTACGCCGCGTTGTTGACCAGGATGTCCAGCCCGCCGAGCTCACCGACCGCCCGCTCGACGAGCGCGGTGCAGTGCTGCTCGTCGCGGATGTCGCCCGCCACGGTGACCGCCTTGCGGCCCGCCTTCTCGACGAGCTGGGCGGTCTGGCGGGCGTCCTCCTCCTCGTCCGGCAGGTACGCGATGAGCACGTCGGCGCCTTCGCGAGCGAACGCGATGGCGACCGCGCGCCCGATCCCGGAGTCGCCCCCGGTGATGATCGCGCGCTTGCCGGTGAGCCGTCCGCTGCCCCGGTAGCTGTCCTCGCCGTGATCGGGCTCGTCGTCCATCTGCCGGGTGACGCCGGGGTGCGGGATCTGCTCGCTGTCCTGCTGCTCCGGACCCTTGAACTGCTTCTGCGGGTCCTGCTGGCCGTACTGGTCCTCGGGCACGGTGCCATCCTTTCGACGAAGCGGATGACCGCGGTTTCCCCCGGATGCAGCGACTATGCGCGGGTCCCGGAACTACCGACCGACTGCCGGACCACCCGGCGCGCCCAGCGCATCCGCTCGGCCGCCAGGTCGGGGTGCTCGCCGAACTCGTACGCCATCCGGGCCGAACATCCGCGCGGCCCGTCCTGCCGCAGCAGATCCGTGACCGTCCGGTCGACGATCGCGGTGTCCTTGACGTCCGCTGCCTGCAGATCCGAGGCGAACAGCGCCTCGGCGCGGGTGACGTCGTCAGCGGACTCCTGCATCTCCTTCACCTCCTTTCCCATTTCTGTGGTTCAACTGTGCCCCGGCATCGGCCAATCCCCACGCAGCGGTGAGGGCTGACACAGCACCGCAGGCGTAGCAGGGGCCGCACCGGGTAGGTCGCAGGGATCACCGTCCGGGAGGTACCGAGATGTCCAAGCCCCTGTCCGAGCAGGTCGTCGTGATCGTCGGCGCGTCCAGCGGCATCGGCCGGGCGAGCGCGCTGGCCTTCGCGGCCCGCGGCGCCAAGGTCGTCTGCGCCGCCCGCGGCGTGCAGGCCCTGGACACTGTGGTCGGCGAGATCCGGCAGGCGGGTGGCAGCGCGGTCGCGGTGCCGGTCGACGTCGCGGATCCGGCGGCGGTCCGGGCGCTGGCCGAGCTGGCCGAGCGGCAGTACGGCCGGATCGACGCCTGGGTCAACGTGGCCGCGGTCGGGGTGTGGGGCCGGATCGAGGACATCACCGACGCCGAGTTCGACCGGGTGCTGCGGGTGAACTTCCTGGGTCACGTGCACGGGATGCACGCTGCGCTGCCGGCGTTGCGACGGGCCGGCGGCGGCACGATCATCGGCGTCTCGTCGGCCGAAGGCGTGCGGGCCGTGCCGTTGCAGGCCCCGTACGTGGCCAGCAAGTTCGCCCTCCGCGCGCTCTACGACTGCCTGCGCTCGGAACTGGCGCAGGACGGTGAGCCGATCGCGGTGACCACGATCCTGCCGGCGTCGGTGGACACGCCGTTCTTCGAGCACGCCCGCAGCAAGCTGGGCGTCATGGTCAAGCCGCCACCGCCGGTGTACGCGCCCGAGGTCGTGGCCGACAGCATCGTCTACGCGGCGCGGCATCCCCGGCGCGAGATCCCGGTCGGTGCCGCCGCGGCAGCGCTGATGCTGGGCCAGCGGTTGTCGCCCGCGCTGACCGACGCCGTGCTGGCGATCCGCCGTTTCGGGGTCTCCTCGCAGCGCACCGACCGCCCGGACAACGGGGTCGACAACCTCGACGAAGCACTCGACGGTCCCGGGCAGATACACGGCAGCCACCCGGGGCTCGTGCTGCGGCACAGTCCGTTCACCCGGCTGCTCGGCCGGCGACCGAGGCCGGGCGACCTCGCGACGGCCCTGGTGCGCCTGCTGCACCGCTCGCCGCCACGGGAGCCGGAGCGGGCACCGGTCTGACCTGGTCATAACCGCGGGTGCGCCTCCTCGATGGTCGGTGCGTTCAGGTAGAGCAGCAGGGCCTGCTGGTCGCCCGGATCGAGGTCGGCGAAGCGCGCGTACGCGAGCCGCCGGGAACGCGTGGTCTCGGCGGCGAGCAGCGCCGTGATGGCCGCCCACGAGAGCGTCACCAGGTGGAACAGCCGGCTCTCCTGCAACGGCGGCAGCAGGCTCAGCTCGCCGAGCGCGGTCACGGCGGCGTCCTCGCTGCGGGCCCGCAGCGCCAGCTCGAAGACCGCCCGGGCCCGGTACGGGGTGCAACCCCAGGCCAGCGCCTTGAGCTGGGTCACGGACATGCCGTGCACCCACAGTTCCGCGGCGCGCGGCGAGGCCGGTGGGCTGCTCAGCGCCCGGCCGTGCAGGTAGCGACGCATCTTGAGCGCGCCGGCGCGGGTCGCGAACGACCGGGCCGGCGGCCTGACGGAGTAATTCATGGACGTTGCCTCACTGCGGTCGGTAGGGGATGGAGTGACGGCGCCCCACGCGGGGGGGCGGACGCTTGGGACGCCGTCACCTGTTGCCGGCTCGCCGTGCTCAGGCGAGCTTCGTCGCGATCCAGTCGGCGACCTGGCCGGTCGTCGCGAAGACCGCGCCGTCATGGTTGGCCCCGCTGACCGGGACGAAGTCCACGGTCGCCGTGTGGTACGCCCGGAGCTGCTCGACCAGCACGTCGGCGGTGAGGAAGTAGGGGACCGCCTCGTCGTCGGTGCCCTGCACGAGCAGCACCGGTGCGGTGGGGGCGGACTGCGCCGGGTTGACGTAGGAGGAGAGCTTGGCGAGCACCGGGTCGGGCAGGGCGCCGCCGATCAGCAACTGCTCCGGCGTCAGCTCGTCGTAGGCGTCGAGGATCGGGTAGAGGCAGTCGGTCTGCAGGACGCTCGCGCGCTGCTGGGCCGGCGGGGCGAGCACCGAGTTCGGGTTGAAGGAGGGGTCCACCGCGTTGAGGCCGTACAGGGCCATGACCAGGTAGCCCTGGCCCGGTGTGCCGGGGACCAGCGGGGCGAAGATGTCGGCGTTGGAGACCGGGGCGATGGCCGCCACGCCCTTGAGGACCAGCGGACCGTCGTAGCTCGGGGCGAGCTGGCCGGCGAAGAGCGCGCCCTGGCCGCCCTGGGAGTGCCCGTCGACCGCGTACGCCGTGGTCAGCTTGTTGTCCAGGTTCCGGGCGGCCTTGACGCTGTCGATCATGGAGCGGGCCTCGCTCAGGCCGATCAGGTACTGGTGGGCCGAGGGCGTGCCCAGTCCGGGATAGTCGGGGGCGGCCACGGTCCAGCCCTTGGCGAGCAGGGCGGCGATCGCTGCCCGTGCCTCGGGCCAGAAGACCGCCTGATTGGCCGAGGGTGCGCATTTGTCGGCCAGCCCGGTGGTGCCGTGTCCCCACACCACTGTCTTGTTCTTCTTGTTGGCCTTCGGGGTGATGATCAGCCCGGTGGCGGTGATCGTGCTCCCGGTGACGGACGTGGAGACGTACGCGATGCGTTTTGCGGTCGCCAGCCCGGAAAGTTCGGCCGGCAGTGTCGCGGTGACGTTGAGCAGGACCGTGCCGGGCGCCACTGCTGCCTTGGCCGGTGAGCCCGCGAAGAACAGGATGGCGGTGCTCAGCAGTGCCACCTGAAAAGCGGCGACCCAGGCATGGAAACGGGCAGAGTTCATCTACGGATCCCTTTCGAGGACGGTGAATCCGGGCATGCGGGGGCCCGGACCGTATTGCGGAAATGGTGGAAAGGAGCGGAGAAACGGGTCAGGCGAAGTGGTCAGCCACCCGGCGCAGAGCGGTGATGGTCTCGCGGTCGCGGCGCTCGTCGTCCTGGGTGGGCCAGGCGCTGCACTTGACGATCACGACGTCGGCGGTGGGGTCGACGAAGAGGTACTGGCCGTGCACGCCCAGGCCGGTGAAGGCGTTGAAGGAGCTCTCGCCCAGCGTCCACCACTGGTTGGCGTACCCGTAGTGGTCGTAGCCGCTCGGGCCGAGCGCGCCCACCGCCAGCTGGGGCAGGTCGCTGCCGCGGCTGCGGCGCACCCAGTCGCGGGGCACGACCTGCCGGCCGGCCACGACGCCGTCGTTGGCCATGAGCAGGCCGAGCCGGGCGACGTCGCGGGCGGTGGCGTTGAACGAGCCGCCGCCGATGGCGGTGCGCGGGCGGGCCCGGGTGAGCCAGTAGTAGGCGTCACGGTCGGCGCCGAGGTGGCTCCACAGCCGCTCGGAGGCGTAGGCGGCGAGGCTGCGGCCGGTGGCGGCCTCCAGCACCCAGCCCAGGATCTGAGCGTCGAAGGTGGAGTAGTTGAACGTCTCGCCCGGGGCGGTGCGGCGCGGTGCGGCCCGGATCACCTCGGCGACGTCGCCGCCGCCCATGACGGCCTGCTCGAAGCGCTTGATGCCGCTGTCCGGCACGTCCCACACCTCGGCGTCGCCGACCCCGCTGGTCATGTCGAGCAGGTCGGCCAGGGTGGACTCCTCGTAGGCGGTGCCGCGGAAGTCGGGCCGGTAGTCGGTGATCCGGTCCTTGATGCTGCCGATGGCCCCGTCGGCCAGCGCGATACCGATCAGCATCGAGGTCACCGACTTGGAGATGGAGAACAGCTGCATCCGGCTGCGGGGACCGGCGAAGGCGCCCGGGTACGTCTCGTGCACGATCTCGCCGCGGTGCAGCACGACGAACGCCGTGGTGTAGGTGCGCCGGTGCAGCTCGGTCAGAGTGTGGTCGCGGTCGTCGAAGCGGTAGGTCAGGTCGAGCGGGCATGGGCTCAGCGGCAGCGGCAGGTGCGGGCCGCCGCGCGGCACGTACTCGGTCGGCATGAGCCAGTTCATGTGGGTGAACGTCCACTCGTTGAACGGCCGGCGCATGATCAGGTCGCCCTGCCGGTCCCACCACGACGGTTCGTGCGCGGCTCGCACGATGCTCGGCTCGACGGTGCTGGTCATGTCAGTCCCCGCTGTCGTCGGAGGTGTGCTCGGCGGAACGCGGTACGGGTGCGTACCGCTCGAACTCCTCGCGCAGCGTGAGGCCGCTCGACTCACCCGCCGGCTCGAGATAGCTGTTCATGATCGCGAGCACCGCCATG
Organism: Actinoplanes sp. CA-051413; assembly: GCF_050955795.1. NCBI lineage: Bacteria > Bacillati > Actinomycetota > Actinomycetes > Micromonosporales > Micromonosporaceae > Actinoplanes > Actinoplanes sp. CA-051413. The sequence goes on along the minus strand of NZ_CP192100.1, from coordinate 6,809,484 downwards.
CCGATCAGGTTGTCCCGGGTGTGGTCGTCGCCGACGATGCCGGCGTGCGGGTCGCCGAGGTGGTGCACGGCGAAGCCCTCGGTGATCGCGGCCAGGATGTTGGCGAACTGGTCGATCGTGATGCCCTTGCGCAGCTGGTAGCCGCGGGCGGCGATGGTGGCCTCGTAGATCTTGGTCCACGGTCCGAGGGCGCCGGCGTACTGGTTGGCGATCGCGTCGTGGATGCCGTCGTTGCGGTCCGCCGTGGCCACCATGATGAGCTGCAGGCGGAACAGCGGCATCCGGCAGATGGCCAGCAGCTCGTGGTAGGAGGCCCGGTCGAGGGCGTTGGCGAAGTTCGGCTCGGTGCTGATCAGCCAGTCGCCGCGGGTCTCCAGGTCGGCCCCGTACTGCGGGTCGTAGTTCATCGCGTGGAACAGGAACGTCAGCAGGTCGTTGAGGTAGTCGTCGTGGCTGGCCCAGGTGGCCCGGTACGGGCCGTCACCCTTCTGGCGCAGGAACGGCGGCTCGAGACTCTCCATCTCGCGGGACAGCGCGCGCTCGGTGAGGAAGCGCAGGCCCGACCAGTACGGCTTCCGGCCACCATCGTCGGTCGGGAGCGCCGAGTCCTTGGCGCCGAGGTTCTTCTCGACCAGGTTCGCCCCCGCCTTGAGGTAGGAGGCGACCTTGAGCGAGTTCACCAGGGCGGCGCGGGTCGACTCCCGGACACCTTTGACTCGCGTCACGATGCCGGAAAAGTCCTGACAATAGGGGAAGGGGAGATCCTTCTTGCCGTACGTCATGAGTCGATTGTTGTCCGCGGGTGCGCTGAGACAAGTGCGCACGTGCGTAGTACTCGGAGTCTAGGCCTCGGGAATTCAGAGAATGTGCGGAATATGACTTTGAGTAAGCGAGTGATAACCCAGAGGAATCACAATCGGCTCATTTTCCACTCCGGCTCCGGATCACGGCGATCAGGCCGGCCAGCCACGGCAGGATGGCGATGACCGCCCCCTTAGGACCCCCGAAGGCGATCAACAGGACGGCGGCGGCGCACAGGACGATGCCGATCAGCAGGAGCGTGCGACCGCGGCGCTTGCCGGAATCAGCCTGGCCGGCGGCGAAGCGGGGATCCTCGCTTCGCAACTGGGAGACGATGCGGGCGAAGGCGCGGGACTCGTCGTTGTCGGGCACGTCGCCACCTCCCCGGGCCGCGCTGGATCAGCCGACGGTACCCCCATCGCGCGCTCGTGGCGCCCGGCTCAGGGCCGGGTGTCGCCGAAAGCGAGGCTCAGCACGGCGTGCGCGACCCAGATCGCCTGCGCCTTGTTGTCGTACGGCCCGACCCGCAGCTCCACCGCTTTGTCGCCGAACAGTGCGCGCACCGTCCAGCTGTTCGGGTGGCGGTCGTCCTCCCGGCTGTGGTTGACGATGACCTGGCTGGCGCCCCGGATGTTGACCACGGACCACTTCTCGTCCCCGGTGGGCCAGGCCCGGAACCAGCCGGGGGCGACCGCGACGGCCTCCTTGCCGGCCTCGGCCAGCGCCCACTCCAGTTCCTCGGGAACCACGATGTCCGGTTGTGCGTGCGTCATCTCGCCGCCCTGGGTCGACTGCGCGGGAACTCAGGATAACGGCAAAACCCCTGAATACCGTGCTTATCCCTACGAGAGCGACACCCGCGCAACGGCCTTCTCGGTCAGGCTGCCCAGCCAGAGGGTGTCGCCGTGCTGACGGACGCCGGTGGCCATCACGTACCGGCCCGCCGGTCCGTGCAGGACGCGCAGCACCGTGCCCTCGCCGTCGACCAGGGCCGCCATCGAGTACGGCACCGGCTGCGGCTGCCAGCGGGTCGGCAGGATCGCGGCTATGCGGCGCAGCTGCGGGTGCGGCAGGAGCTTCTCGGCGAGCGCGACCCGTGGGCTGGCCAGGGCGATCCAGTAGGTGCCGTCGCCGACCGGCGCCATGTTGTCCGGGTACGCGGGCAGGTCGCCGAGCACCCGTACCGCGCCGTCCGGCAAGGACACCCGGACCAGGCGGTGCGCGACTGTTTCGCAGAGCAGCAGCGCGTCCTCCTGCGGCGTGAGGGCCACGCCGTTGGGGAAGTGGAAGCCCTCGGCCACCACGTCAACGCGGCCGGACGCCGGATCGAACGCCAGCACCCGTCCGTTGGGCCGGTGCTCCAACAGATCCCGGCGCCAGTGCGAGACCGGGAAGCGGTTCGAGCTGTCGGTGAAGTAGACGACGCCGTCCCGCGCCACGGCCGCGTTGTTACAGAACAGAATGCGCGTGCCCCCGGCCCGGTGGGCCAGATCGGTGACCGTGCCGTCGTCGGTCACCCGCAGCAGTCCCCGGTACGCGTCACAGACGATCAGGCTGCCGTCGCGCGGATCGACCTCGATGCCCAGCGGCCGGCCGCCGGTGGTGGCGAGCAGGTCCGGGGTGGTGCCGGGGTGCGCGTCCGCGGGCCAGCGCCAGAGGTTCCCGTCGTCCGTACCGGAGTAGATGTGTCCCTCCGCACCGACCGCGACATCCTCGGGGCCGTGACCGGTCGGCACCGTCAGCACTTCGACGTCGTCGAGCCGGGTGTCGGCGGGCGCCCAGGCGCCGGTGAGCTCGGGCGGCACGGTGGCGGGCAGCTTTACGGGGCGGAGCAACCAGGGTGCGGGCGGGCGGGGAACCGTCATCGGGTCATCGTGGCCTGTGCGGGGGCGCGCGGCCAGGGCTCGAAGTCTCGGAACATGTGCGCAAGTTCCGGAGTCCGGGGGTGCTCGATGCGGCGCAACTGAACCGTGTAGTTGGCCCTGGCCTGGTGGAATGCCTGCCTCGTCTGGGCCGGGGCGCCGGACGTGGTCCGAAACATCGCGGCAAACTTCCGGAACGAGTTGTTGACGTGTGCGGAAACGGGACCGAACAATGACGAGTGACGGCCGTCGATCACTGACCTGGCCGTCCCTGCGGTGCCGCGCGGTATGACGCTGCCGCCCGGCGCGGAGGACGGCCCTCAGAGCGGGGCGTGGCGACCACCCAGCGCCACGCCCCGCCGCCGTACCCGGTCGACCGGAGAGCCGGAGCTGACCGAACGGTGGGCTCGCAAGATGATCTTCCCCGCTTATGCTCACGCGGCTCTGTCGTTCACGGGGAGGAACCACCACCATGCGCCGCGCCCTGCACCGCCTGCTGACCGGATCGGCGGCAGCCCTGACGGCGGTCGCGGCCCTGGCCGTACCCGGGACGCCCGCGCTGGCCGCGGACCCTGCCGTGCGGCTGCACTTCCCGGACATCGCGGTGGCCGGGTCGGTGCCCAAGGCGACCCCGCTCTTCGCCTGGATCGACGTGCCGGACGGGCCGGGCGACGCGCCTGCCGCGTTCGAGAAGATGACCGTGCGGGTGGACACCGCCGGCGTCGCCGACATCGCCACCGTGGTCGCGGCCGACGACTTTCAGTTGAGTGACGAGCAGTCCTGCGGCCGCAGCGGCACGGTCATCAGCTGCACCCTCACTGGGCACTTCGAGCTCGAACCGGGCACCAACCTGGTGGCCCTGCTGGCCTTGGAGGTCACCGCGAAGGCCGGCGCCGCCCAGGACGCGCACGGCAAGCTGGCGTTCAGCGCCCGCCTCGACGACCTGCCCGAGGTCACCACCGCGTCGACGGTGACGATCGGCGAGGGCGTCGACCTGGCCGGCGTCATCAGCACCCCGCGCACCGTGGCGGCCGGCGCGAACGTCGACGCCGGCCTGCGCGTGTCCAACGTCGGGACCACGCCCGTCAAGAGCGTCGTGCTGGTCATGCTGGGCTGGGACCCGAGCCTGTCGCCGGGGCCCGGCTTCGGCAACTGCCGGTACGGCATCCTGACCGTCTGCACCTTCGACGACGAGCTGGCCACGGGCACGACCTACGAGCTGACCACGCCGATGCGCCTGAAGATCCCGGCCGACGCCGCGGCCGGCTCCCGGGCCAGCGCCCTCGGCGGCTGGTACACCCCGGCGGACTTCCGGGAACTGATCGACACCGCGCCCGACCTCGACGAGGAGACGCTCGGCCCGAAGGGCACCGGTCCCGCCGTCGGGTTGCGGGCTGTGCCGGCGAAGAGCGCGGCGCGGGCCGCGGCGAGCCAGGTCGACACCGACCCGAAGAACAACATCCTGGTCAGCGAGTTCGTCGTCGGCGGCCGCCGGTCGGACCTGGCCGCCGTCGGGGCCACTGTCACCGGCGAGCCGGGCGACAAGGTGCCGGCCCGCGTCGGCTTCGGCAACAACGGGCCGGGCACGCTCTACCACTGGACCTTCGAGAACACCGACCCGTCGACCCACATCGTCGTGCCGGCCGGGCTCGAGGCCGTCGGCGTCGACGAGCGCTGCTTCCCGATGACGTTCGAGGACGGCGAGGAGCCCGAGGACTTCGGCACCGATTTCACCGGAGCGTCGGAATACCTGTGCCTGCTCGAGGAGGGCAAGACCAAGGCGAAGGCGTCGACCCTGTTCGACTTCACCTTCCAGGTGCGGGCGAACCCGTCCGCGGCGGCCGGCCGGGTCCTCATCAACGAGGAGATCTTCACCGAGTACCCGATCGACCGCGACGCCCGCAACGACACGGCGGCGATCACGGTGCAGCTCAGCGGCGGCCAAGGCGGTGGCCTGCCGGTGACCGGTGCCAACGCCGGCCTGCTCGGCGCGGGCGGCGCGCTGCTGCTGCTCGCCGGCGCGGCCGGTCTGCTGCTCGTGCGCCGGCGCCGGGTCCGGTTCACCGCCTGACCCAGGTACGGGGGCTACGGTCGGCGGATGAGTGAGACCGACAGGATCCTGCTGGCCATCGAGCAGCAGATGCTCGACGCGGACGCCGCCTACGACGAGACCTTCTTCGACAAGCACTGCACCGCCGATTTCGTGGCCATGGGCAACTACGGCGTGGTGGACCGGGCCCAGGTGCTCCAGATGTACGCCAACGGCAGCGGCAGCCGGGACCGGCGCAACCGGATCCAGGATGCCCGGGTCCGGCTGCTCGGCGACGGCGGCGCGCTGGTCACCTACACCCTGAACAGCATCACCGGGGCGGAGACGTCGTCCTGGTACGCCTCGACCGCCTACCGCCGCGAGGACGACGAGTGGCGGGTGGCCGCCATCCACCAGACACCGGTGTAGCCGGCCGGCCGGCGGTCCGGTGCTCAGACCCGGCCGCCGGAGGGATCTCCGGACAGCCGCTGGGCGATCGCGATCGGGATGACGGAGGCGATCACCAGGACCGTCGCCACGACGTTGACGACCGGGGCCTGGTTCGGCCGGAACAGGTTGTCCAGGATCCAGATCGGCAGCGTCGTGGTGCTCTGGCTCGCGGTGAAGCGGGTCACGATGATCTCGTCGAAGCTGAGCGCGAACGCCAGCAGCCCGCCCGCCAGCAGCGCCGTGCGCAGCAGCGGGAAGGTGACGCGCCAGAACGTGGTGAAGCTGTCCGCGCCCAGATCCATCGACGCCTCCTCCAGGTCACCGCCGAGCCGGCGCAGCCGGGCGATGACGTTGTTGAAGACCACCACCACGCAGAACGTCGCGTGCGCCACCACCAGGGTGAGCAATGACAGCGGCACGCCCAGGATCGTGCGGAAGGCGTTGTTCAGCGCGATGCCGGTGACGATGCCCGGCAGCGCGATCGGCAGGATCACCAGCAGCGACACGGCCTCCCGGCCGAAGAACCTGTACCGCTGCAGGGACATCGCCGCCAGCGTGCCGAGCACCAGCGCCACCGCGGTCGACAGCAAGCCCACCATCACGGAGGTACGCAGCGCGTCCAGGGCCCCGGCGTTGTGGGCGGCGCGCGACCACCACTGCAGGGTGAAACCGGCCGGTGGCCAGCCGAACGCCCGGTCACTGTTGAACGAGTTGATCACCACGACGATCAGCGGCACGTAGACAACGGCCAGCACGACGGCGGTGATGACGCGCAACGCGACGCGCATGCCCCGGGTCAGGTACATCAGAGGTTCTCCAGGGCACCGGCGCGCCGGGACAGGAACAGGTAGACGATCATGACCACCACCGGGACCAGGCCGACCGCCGCCGCCAGGGGCTGGTTGTTGGCCGCGCCGATGTTGTCGTAGACCAGGTTGCCGAGGAACTGCTTGGTGCCGCCGACGATCTCCACCGCCACGTAGTCGCCCAGCGACAGCGAGAAGGTGAAGATCGACCCGGCGACGACCGCCGGGAACACCAGCGGCAGCACGACCGTCCGGACCGTGCGCCCCGGCCGGGCACCGAGATCCCCGGAGGCCTCCAGCAGCGAGTCCGGCAGGCGTTCCAGGCCGGCGAAGATCGGCAGGACCATGTACGGGAACCACAGGTACGCCAGCGTGCACACGGTGGCGGTCAGGCCGTACCCGGGCGAGCCGAGCCCGAACGGCGCCCCGGCCCAGTCGATCAGCCCGCCCCCGCCGAACATGCTGCGCCAGGCGTACGCCTTGACCAGGTACGACGCCCACAGCGGGAGCAGGATGCCGGCGACCAGCAGCGGTTGCCAGCGCCGGCGGGCCACCTTGGCCATGAAGAACGCCACCGGCAGGGCCAGCACCGCGTCGATGACCGTGACCAGGGCCGCCACCCCGATCGTGCGGATCGTCACCGAACGGTAGACGGAGTCGGTCAGCACCGTACGGATGTTGTCCAGCGTCCACACCCGCTCGATCGCCCCGGTGAACGTGTTCGTCGACCACAGGGCGGTGACCAGCAACGCCGCCAGGGCCCCGAGGTAGGCCAGCCCGAGCCAGAGCAGCGGCGCACCCAGCAGCAGGGTCAGCCGGGTGCGCGGCGAGCGGGTGAGCCGGGCCGAGAGCCGGCGCCGGCGGGTGTCCAGCAGCGTCACCGGCCGGTCAGCCCTTGATCTCGGTCCAGGCCCGGGTCCAGGCCGCATAGTCCGTGCAGGTGACGTCGGTGCGCCCGTCCAGGCACTGCGGGATCGGCGTGCTCCAGTACCAGATCTTCTCCGCGTACGCGGCGTCACCGGCGTGGTAGGTCTCGCAGAAGTTCTTGTCGGTGGTCAGCGCGCACGCCTTCTGGTTGGCCGGCGCCTCCCCGAAGTACTCGGCGACCTGGGCGTTGGCCGTCGGACCGACGATCCAGTTCAGCCACTGGTACGCGCAGTTCGGATGCGCACTCCTGGCCGCGACCATCCACGTGTCGGACCAGCCGGTCGAGCCCTCCGCCGGCAGCACCGCCTTGACCGGAGCCTTCTCCGCGGCCGCCGTGTTGACGATGACCTGCCAGGTGGTGCCGATCACCGAGTTGCCGCTCTTGAAGGACTGCACCTCCTTGAGATAGTCCGACCAGTACTCGCTGATGTTGGCCTTCTGCGCCTTGAGCAGCTCCACCGCGGCGGCCAGCTGCTTGTCGTCCAGCGCGTACGGGTTCTTGATGCCCAGTTCCGGCTTGGTGTTCATCAGGAACAGGGCGGCGTCGGCGATGTAGATCGGGGAGTCGTACGCGGTGACCTTGCCGGCGTACTTGCCCGCGTCGGTGAACACCGAGGCCCAGGAGGTGGGGGCCGGATCCACTTTGTCCGTGCGGTACATCAGCAGGTTGGCGCCCCAGCCGTGCGGGACGCCGTACATCTGGCCGCCGACGGAGTTCCACGCCTTGTCCTTGAGGAAGCCGGTGACGTCGGCGTAGTTGGGGATCAGGGCGGTGTTCACCGGGGCCACGTCACCGCCCGCGATCAGCCGCAGCGACGCGTCACCGGAGGCCGAGATCACGTCGTAGCCACCGGTCTTCATGAGAGTCACGGCTTCGTCGGAGGTGCCGAACGTCTTGACCGTGGCCTTGCAGCCGGTCTGCTTCTCGAACGGGGTCACCCAGTCCACCGCCGGGTCGTTGCCGCCGTTCTCGGCGTACCCGGGCCAGGCCAGGATGGAGACGGCGCCCTCGCCGGCGCCGAGCTGCTGCAGCTGGTCGATCTTCGGCGGGGTGAAACCGGACGCGCCGGGCGCCGGGGAGCTGTCCCCGGAGGACGTGCCGCAGGCGGCGAGCAGGGTGACGAGGCTGATGGCCGTACCGCTGAGCAGTGATCTGGTGATGCGCATGGCCGAACCCTTCGCAGCGGGGGTGGGGGTCAGGGGGTCTCCAGGGCCACGACGTCGCCGCCGCGGATGCTGACGAGGACGCGCTCGCCGCGGCGCTGCACGGCTGTCGCGGCGCCGGCCTCGGTGTTGGCCTCGCTCGCGGTGATCCGCGGCCCGGCCTCGAGGTCGACCAGGTAGCGGGTGGTCGCGCCGAGATAGACCACCTCGGCGATGGTGCCGGCCAGCCCCGGCCCGGTACGCGAGAGCCGGACCCGTTCCGGGCGCACCACGAACGTGCCGTCCCGGCCGAGCAGCTCGACGGCGGCGGGTCCGCTGAGGACGGTGGACGTGCCGACGAAGCCGGCCACGAAGCCGGTGCGCGGCCGCTCGTAGATCTCGGCGGCGGTGCCGACCTGAGCGACCCGGCCGTGCTCGAACACGGCGATCCGGTCGCTCATGGTCAGCGCCTCCTCCTGGTCGTGGGTGACGAAGACGAAGGTGATGCCGGCCTCGCGCTGCAACTGCTTGAGCTCGACCTGCATCTGCTGGCGCAACTGCAGATCCAGCGCGCCCAGCGGCTCGTCCAGCAGCAGCACCTTGGGCCGCACCACCAGCGCGCGGGCCAGGGCGACCCGCTGGCGCTGGCCGCCGGAGAGCTGGCCGGGCTTGCGGTCGCCGAAGCCGGTCATCCGTACGCCGGCCAGCGCCTGCTCGGCCCGTTCGCGGCGTTCGGCCCGGCCGACCTTGCGCACCGCCAGGCCGTACTCGACGTTCTGGCGTACGGAAAGGTGCGGGAAGAGCGCGTAGTCCTGGAACACCGTGCTGACGTCGCGCTGGAACGGCGCTGCGCCGGTGACGTCCGAGCCGCCGAGCAGGACCCGCCCGGCGGTGGGCCGCTCGAAGCCGGCGATCATCCGCAGCACCGTGGTCTTGCCCGACCCGGACGGGCCCAGCATGGAGAAGAACTCACCGTCGGCGATCGTCAGATCGAGGCCGTCGACCGCGACGGTGCTGCCGAAGGCCTTGTGCAGGCCGGTCAGGGTGATCGCCGGAGCAGTGTCCACGCAGGCCCCCGGTGGCTGGAGGAAATTCCGCCGTTGCGGCGAAACCTATGGCTTCATAGTTCAGAGCACAAGGCTTGTATGTTTCAGGCCGGGAACCAGATGGGGGAGCGATGCCGGATCAGCGAGCCCGGCGGGCGGTCTTCGCCCCGCTGACCCAGAGCGGCCGGGCCGAGGCCGTCACCCGCCGGCTGCGCGACGCCATCGTGCTCGGCGTGCTCGGTGACGGCGAGCAGCTGCCGTCCGAGGTGGACCTGGCCGAGGCGCTCGGCGTCGCGCCGGTCACCGCCCGCGAGTCCCTGCAGAGCCTGCGCGAGCTGGGGCTGGTCACCACCCGGCGGGGACGCGGCGGCGGCAGCTTCGTGCGCGCACCGGAGAATCCCGGCGCGCTGCTGGTGCGGACCCGGCTGGCGGAACTGTCTCTGGTCGACATCCGGGACTTCGGCGACTTCTACACCGCCATCGCCGGCGCCGCCGCGGCGCTCGCGGCCGGCCGCGCGGCCGGCGACGACCTGGACCGGCTCCGCGAGGTCGGGGTACGGCGCCCGACGGACCCCGGGGGCTCCCGGCGCGCTGAGGCCCAGTTCCACCTGGAGGTCGCGGCGGCCACCCAGTCGGCCCGGATGACCAGTGAGGAGCTGCGCCTGCAGGCGGAGTTCGGCCCGTTGCTGTGGCTGTCGCTGGGTTCGCCGCAGGGCCGTGCCGCGTCCGAATCGGATCACGCCGGCATCGTCGCCGCGATCGCCGCCGGGGACGCTGACGGCGCCCGGACCTTGACAGAACAGCACGTCGGGCGTGCGATCGACGCGGTGGTCCGAGCGCGCCTGGAGGTGGTCGATGACTGAGGTCGTCACGCGGCCGGGTGCCGCCCCGGCCGCCGCGGGCATCACCGCCGAGCTGGAACGGCTGTGCGCCACCGTGTTCGAGCCGCTGGCGCAGCTGGCCGGGGCAGTGGCCACGACGTTGTCCGCGCATCAGCGGCCACGGCTGGCGCAGCTGCACGCCGTACGGCCGCTCGCTGTGCGGGAGCTGCGCCGCGCGGACGAGCTCGTGGCCGGCTCCGGCCTGGTCGCCGAACCGGCCCTGATCGCCGACGCGCCCTGGCACCTGGCCTGGTGGACCCGCGGCCCGCACGGACGCATCACACCGCTGCGGGTGGTGTCCGATCCGGCCCACGACGGCTTCCGCGACTACACGGTGCTGGAATGGTGGACGGTGCCGCAGCGCTCCGGCCGCCGGCACATCACCGGGCCGTATGTCGACTACCTCTGCACGGACGCGTACACGCTGACGTTCACCGTCCCGGTGCACCGCCCGGACGGGTCGCTGGCGGCGGTGGTGGGCTCGGACGTGTACGTGGCGCGGGCCGAGCGGATCCTGCTGCCGGTGCTGCGGGCGTGCGGCCGTCCGGCGACGGTGGTGAACAGGGCGGGCCGGGTGGTCGTGTCGACGTACCCGGCCCACACCACCGGCTCCCCGATCCGGACGATGCCGGTCGGATGGAGCCGGCACGACAGCTCGGATGTGCCGTTCAGCGTGTTCGTCGGCGATCAGCGTACGGCCGGACCCCAGTCCGGGTAGCTGTCGTAGAGCTCGGTCCGGGTGATGTTGCGGACGTGCGTGGCGTCGGCGTCCATGACCAGGATGTCGGCGTTGGTCCCGCCGGTCTCCGGCCGCCGCCCGACGGTGATCTTCCGGCCGTCCGGGGACCAGGACGAGCCCAGGTAGTTGACCGCCCCGCCGGCCTCGAAGGTGAGCTGACGCAGGTGACTGCCGTCGGGGTGGACCGTGTAGAGGTTGGCGGAGACCTCCGGCACGCCGTTCTCGTTGGAGTGGAAGAGGATGCGCCGCCCGTCGGGTGACCAGTCGGGCGAGTCACCGCCGCGCAGTGGGAACGGGGTGATCCGGCGTTCCCGGCCGGAGGCGAGCTCGACCGTCCACAGCGCGATGCCCCCGGCCGGCAGCGCGGCACGCACGTTGGTGCGCTCGAAGACCATGGTGCGGCCGTCCGGGGACCACTGCGGATCCGTGTCCTCGCCGTTCGATGGACGGGCCCGCTGGGTCAGTTGGCGCACGTGCGAGCCGTCGGCGTTCATGACGTAGATGCCGACGTTCTCCACGTAGTCGTCGACCACCGGGCCGGACTCGCGGCTGAACGCGAGCCGGCGGCCGCTGGGCGACCAGGCGGGTGAGCCGTTGCAGAAGCCGTCGTTGCCGCAACCCAGCCCGGGAGCGTTGTGGGTGAGCTGGGTCAGACGGGTGCCGTCGGTCCGGACGGTGAAGATCTCCGACGTGTTACAGCCCGGGCCGCAGTCGACGGCCTCGCGCTGGAAGGCGATCCACCGGCCGTCGGGGGAGACATCGGGATTGCGGTCGACGTAGCCCTGCGGCGGCCGGGTCACCTGACGTTCCCCGGAACCGTCGGGCCGGATCGTGAAGACCGCACCCCAGGTACGGTCCTCGTCGAGGAACCGGCGGAAGGCGATACGGCCGTTGTCGGCGGGAAAGGTCGCCTGCGCCGGCGCCGCGGGAACGGTGACACCGGCGACGAGCAGGACGAGGGCGGACAGAGCCAGGGGAGTTCGCTGCGGACGCACGGAAGCTCCTACGGACCCGGAGCAGGAGGTCGCGTTGCACAGGCGCGGCCGGCACCGCCGCGGAGGTGTCTTCGGAGATCCGTCGGCGGTGGATCCGGTCCGCTCTCCGTTCTACTCCCGGCCCGGCGGCCCGGACATCCCTCGATCGGCTGCCCGCCTCAGGCGCAGGCGAGGGTCAGGCAGCGTACGGCCGAGGTCTTGTCGATGACCGGGCCGTACGCCGTCGGGCCCGAGGTGCTGGCGAAGTCGATCGTGACCGGGCCGCCGGTCCCGACGAAGACGAAACTCTTGCGGACGTAGCCCATCGCCGCGAACGTCCTGCCCGTGGTGTCGAAGGTGAACGACTGGCGGACCGTACCGTTGATCAGGACCTGGCCGGTCTTGACCGCCGGGCCGCCGGCCGGGTTGCCGGCCAGGAAGTAGCTGACCCGGTAGCGGACCGACGGCTGGGTGGCCGCCGTGGTGCGGATCGTGCCCGCGGACCGTCCGTTCAGGTCGATCGACTGGCGGCTGTCGGCCGCCTGCCAATAGCCGCGGCCGATCTGGTCGATGGTGCCGCGGGTGACCGTCCACCGGCCGAACGTCTCGCCCGCGGTGCGTGTGACGTAGGTGCCGGCTGGGACGACGGGCTGCTCGAAGCCGTCGCCGGGGCGGCCGGGTGCGGCGGATGCCGGTGCGGCCACCCCGGCCAGGACACAAGCCACGACGGCGGTACGGCGCAAGGTGTGCATCAGCGCGCGTCGATCTCTACGTAGTCCAGATCGCCGGCGTAGTAGTCGCAGCCCACGTCGATCTGGTCGCAGTCGGTCTTGCCGCCGATGCTCACCGGCCACGAGTTCGCGATCCGGCCGGTCCAGCCCGCGGTGCGCGCCACCTTCGCGCCGTCCACGAACAGCGTCACCCCGTCGCCCGTACGGGCGCAGCGCACGGTGTGCCAGCGGCCGTCGTTGAGCCGCCGCGGCGATGACACCGCCAGTGAGCGGGACGAGCCGCGGAACAGGCACTCGACGATGCCGCTGGGGATCTGGATTTTGAAGTTGCCGCCGGAGACCGTCGCCTGGCCCTTCTGGATGATGTTGCCGAACTTGTGGGTCGTACGGAGCCGGACCGTCACGGCGAAGTCGCGGGTGCCGGGGTCGAGGGAGTCGGAGTCGCGCACGGTCACCAGGTGGCCGGGGCGGGCCGGCGGGGAGTCGGGTTCCAGCCGGTCGAAGCGGTAGCCGGTGGCGCCGCTGACGCGGGTGTCGGTCCGTACCTCGTTGCCGATCCGGCCGTGCAGCCCGCGGCCGCTGCTGTCGGTCATGGTCCGGGCGCCGGAATGCTCGTTCATCTCCCAGATGGCGACCGGCCGGTCGGAGGAGGCGTCAGCGGTCGCCGCGGTGGCCAGTAGAACAGTTCCGACCGTCAGAAAGACGGTCAACGAGCGGCGACTTCTCATGGCATCCTCACGCTTGCCGGCAGGTGAGGACCATGCTAAACAGCATTAATGGTGTAAATCGCCTAATAACGGCTGAATCGCCCTGGCGTGATTGCCGAGGCCATCCGGCGACGGCCCTGCGCACCCCGTACGAGCAGGCGTTTCTCTGTCCGGACCGGTCCGAACGGCCGACGGCTCCCGCTGAACGGCTTCTCGCGTTCCGCCTGTTCAAGTTGGTAACATGCCGCCGATCATGGCCAGCGTTCCGGCCGGTACGCCGGGGCCGACAGCCGCGTCGACCGTGTCCGCTCCCGCCTCCCGGCAGGGGCTCCGTCGACCGAAGCCGCCGCGGTGAAGCCGCACGTACGGAGGTCTCCTGTGACTGACAACCGGATGAAGGATCGCGTCAAGGTCATGCTCGGGACGTCGCCCGACGGCGCGACCTCCGAGCACGCGCTGGTCTCGCCCACGCCCGTGCCGGGACTGCCGAGCCAGGCCCTCCAGGTGCTGACCATGGCCCAGCGCACCGCCGAGGACTACGTCGCCAAGGCCCACCAGGAGGCCGACAAGATCCGTACGGAGGCGCTGGCCGCGGCGGAGAACATCGCCCGGGACGCCCAGATCCACGCGCACAACGTGCGCCGCGAGGCCGACAAGGTGCTCTACGACGCCCGCGCCGGCGCCGAGCAGATCGGTCAGGACGCCCGCGCGGCCGCCGAGGAGGCCCGCCGCAACGCCGAGCAGATCGTGCTCGACGCGCAGGCCCGGGCCGATGCCGTCGCGGCCGAGGCCAAGGCCAATGCCGAGCAGCTCAACCTGCAGGCCAAGCAGCGCTACGACGACGTGGTCGGCAGCCTCGGCGTCAAGCGGGAGGCGCTGCAGGAGCAGATCGAGGCGCTCGAGCAGTTCGACCGGGAGTACCGCGGCCGCCTCATGACCTTCATGCAGGGCCAGCTGCGCGCCCTGTGGGTGGACCAGCCGCAGGTCATCGGCGAGCTGCCGGCGCCGGACGAGTCGGCCGGCCGGCACGGCTCCAGCGCCGAGGCCGTCGTCCCCGCGCAGCGCCAGCCGGTGGAGGACACCGTCGAGGTCCAGCCGGAGGACACCGAGCACGTCGAGGCCGAGCCGGTGCCGAGCGAGCGCTGACGTCTCTCACGCATCCGGGGCGGCGTGCACGCGTTCGCCCCGGATGTAGGTCAGCGCCACCCGGGCCTCCGCGATCGCCTGCGGCGGGCCCGCGAAGACATCGCGGTCCAGAACCACCAGGTCGGCCTGATTGCCGGCCCGCAGCGTGCCGGTGTCGTCCCGGTGATTCACAAAGGCCGACCCCGACGTGTACGCCCGCAGCGCCGTCGCCAGCTCGAGCCGCTGCCCCGGCAGGAACGCCTCGACACCACTGCCCGGCAGTGCCCGGTTGACCGCCACGTGGATGCCCCGCAACGGATCGGGACTGCTCACCGGCCAGTCACTGCCCGCGGCCAGGGTCGCGCCGGCGCGGTGCAGGTCGCCGAACGGATACTGCCGCCCGGCCAGCTCCGGGTCCAGGAACGGCAGCGTCAGCTCGTCCATCTGCGGCTCGTGGGTCGCCCACAGCGCCTGGATGGTCGCGGTGGCCCCGAGGGAACGGAAGCGCGGCACGTCCTGCGGGTGCACCACCTGCAGATGGGCCAGGTGCGGCCGGGTGTCCCGCCGGCCGTTGGCCGCCCGGGCGGCGGCGATCGCGTCCAGGGCCTCGCGGACGGCCCGGTCGCCGAGCGCGTGGAAGTGGGCTTGGAAGTCCAGCGCGTCCACCGCGGTGACGTAGTCGCGCAGCGCGACCGGATCGATGAACGACAGGCCGCTGTTCGCCGTCGCGCAGCCGTGCCCGTCGCGGTAGGGAGCGGTCATCGCCGCGGTGAAGTTCTCGGCGACCCCGTCGAGCATGAACTTCACCGAGCCGCAGCGCAGCCGCCCGACGCTCAGCTCCGCCCGCTTCGCCACGAGCTCGGGCAGCTGGCCGGCGTCCCGCTCGCGGTCCCACCAGAGCGCGCCGACGACGGTCGAGACCAGCGAACCGTCGGCGGCCGCGGTGCGGTAGGCGTCGGAGATGTCGGGATAGCCGTTGGTCGCGCACAGCATCGCGTCCTGCCAGGCGGTGATGCCCAGCTCGTGCAGCAGCCGCTGGGCCCGCAGCAGACCGGCGAGCCGTTGCGCCGGGGTCACCGCCGGCACGACCACCGCGACCAGCGACATCGCGCCCTCCTGGAGGCCGCCGCTCGGGGCGCCCCCGGGCTCACGGTCGATCCGGCCGTCGACCGGGTCCGGGGTGTCGGCGGTGATCCCGGCCAGGGCGAGCGCCCTGCTGTTGACCCAGGCCCCGTGGTGGTCGCGGTTGGTGAGGTACACCGGCCGGTCGCCGGCCACCGCGTCCAGCAGCTCCCGGCCGGGCACCCCGCCGGGGAAGCTCTCCATCGACCAGCCGCCGCCGACGATCCAGGGATCGTACGGGTGGGCCCGCGCGTACGCGTCGATCCGGGCGAGGTAGTCGGTGAGCTCCGTCGTGCCGGTCAGGTCGCACTGGCCCAGCTCCACCCCGCCCATCACCGCGTGCACGTGGGCGTCCTGGAAACCGGGCAGCAGCATCCGCCCGCGCAGGTCGACCACCTCGGTGCGCGGCCCGGCGAGCTCGGTGACCTCGGCACCGCCGACGGCGAGGATCCGGCCGCCGCGCACGGCCAGGGCTTCGGCTGAGCCTTGACGGGGATCGGCGGTGAAGACGGGACCGCCGGTGAAGATCAGGTCAGCGGGGCCGGCGCCGGTGGTGTCCACGATGGCCAGAGTGCCACGTTCACCGGCCGTCGGCGACGACTGTCGTGGCCGCCTCGATCAGAGAACCCGCCCTCTCGGCGGCCTGCGACCGCAGCAGCGCGTACGCCAGGTCCGCGTTGGTCTGCCGGTCGGAGATGATCATGCCGATCGCCTGCTGGATCGTGGCCCGGACGGCGAAGGCGCCGACGAGCCCGGCGATCAGGTCCTGCGCTCCGGGGCAGAGATCCTCGGCCGGGCCGGGCGGCCGCCCCTCCGGCGCGTCGTCGTAGGCGGCCAGGACCGCCGCGCTGAGCGGGGCCATGGCGGCCGGGTCGTGACTGTAGAGGTTGAGCGCCGCCACCGGCAGGCCGCGCCCGGCGAACAGCGGGATGGACAGCGACGAGCGGAGACCCAGCTTGTACGCCGCGTCCCGGAACGCGGGCCAGATCATCGTCGCGTCGATCCGCGGCACGCTGGTGGGGGAGCCACCGTCCAGGGCGTCGAGGCAGGGCCCCGCTTTGTCGGCGTACTGGGCCTCGTCGACGGCCAGGGCGAGCTCGCTGCTCACCGCCACTGTGCTGTAGCCGCTCTCGCCCTGGCAGGTCACCGAGGCGAAGGCCACCGCGTCCACCATGTCGGCCGCGAGCTGGACAATCGTGCTCAGCCGGCCACCGACGGTGGAGTCGTCGTCGGCCGTGCCCGCCAGGTCGATCAGGGAGTCGGCCAGAGTGCCGCGGCCCGGGGGCCGCGCCTGAGCCGGGGGCTGCGATCGGGTCACTACTACATCTCCTCGCTTTGTGCACGGGGAACGCCGGTGTACCCGGCCTTCGCCGGGTTACACGCCGCTGTCCCGCTCAGGCGCCGATGAGCAGACCGTCCAGGTTCGCCACCTCGAGCACCATCCGGACCATCGGGCCGGGCTCGCGCAGGCGCAGGATGATGCCCTTGAGCTCGGCGGCCCGGCGGGCGGCGACCAGCATGCCGATGCCGGAGGAGTCCAGGAACGTCACGGCGTGCATGTCGACCTCGATGCGGCCGTTCTGCTTGTCCGCCACCACCTGCCGCAGCACCTCGCGCAGGTAGGTCGCGGTCTCCAGGTCGATGTCACCCTCGGGGGTGACCACGACGGTGTCACCCTGGCGCTCCACGGTGCAGTCGAATGCCATGTCAGCTCCGCTCTCTCCTCGCACGGCTGTCCGTCCGGCACCCATTGTCGCGGATCACCGATCGTCGCCACCTCCGGCCTTGGCGACCAGCGCGGTGGCGACGTCGCGCAGCTTGCGGTTGGAATCCTGGGAGATCTTGGTGAGGACCTGGAACGCCTCGTCGGCCGTGCACCGGCGGCGGCCCATGACGATGCCCTTGGCCTGCTCGATCACGGCCCGGCCGGCCATCGCCGTCTGCAGCTGCCGGGCCAGCCGGGCCGTGACGCCGTACAGGTTGGCGTTGGCCAGGGCGACCGCCGCGTAGCCGGCGAAGGTCTGGGCCAGCACCACCGCGTCGTCGTCGAAGGCCGCGTCCGTGACGCCGTAAAGATTGAGCGCGCCGTCGATCTGCTCCTCGATCGGCAGCCCGACCGACAGGGAGCTGCGGGCGCCCGTTGCCACGGCGTGCTGGGCCCACTCCGGCCAGCGGGTTTCGCCAGCGAAGTCGGGCACCGAGACGGTCGCCTGCGCGGTGGCAGCCTCCAGGCACGGTCCGCTGCCCCGCTGGTACTGCCATTCGTCCAGGGTCAGTGCCAGGTGCCCGGTGTAGGCGGCGGTTTCCGCGACCGATCCGCGGACCATGGTGACGGAGACCTCGTCGGCGCCGGGGACGGTGCGCCGGGCCAGGTCGGCGACCCGTGACAGCACCGCCTCCAGGTCGTTCTCGGCGAGGTTGATGCGGCCCAGCTCAGCGAAGGCGGCCGTGGGATCCAACCGGTCGGGTGACATGTGCATGGAACTCCCTGTCCACCCCGGCCGGTGACCTGGGCATGATGGCGGATCTGCCGACCGTGGAGCAGTGGCCGGGACCTGCCCCTGGCGGACACAGGCTTCCGGTGCCGGGATCCCCGGCAGCGATCAGGCGGCGGGCTTACCCCGATCCACCGGCGTTAACCGTCGGACTTCCCGGATTGCTCCGGGGCATCCGGGCGATCGCAGCCCCTCTGCACCCGGGCCGGTGGAAAATGACCTCTTCTGAGGTCGGCCGGCGAAGCGGGGGCGGGTGACATGGCGGCTGCGCGCGGCGCATCGGGAAGCCACCGCCGGCCGGGGCCGGGTGGGCAGCGCGTGCTCGGGCCCTGGCAGGGCTTCCTGCTGGCCGGCAGCGTCGTGGCGGCCGCCGCCACGTTCGCCACGCCCGCCGGCCGCGAGGCCGCCTATGCCCTGCTGTGCCTGGCCGTCATCGGTGCCGTGGCTGCCGGCGTCCGGCAGCACCGGCCCGCGCGCCCGCTGGGCTGGTGGCTGCTGGCCGCCGGCATGGGTTGCGGCGCGGTCGCGCACAGCCGGTGGGTCTTCCAGCAGCCGGCCACCGTGCTGAACACGGCGGTCACCTGGACCGATGTCGTCTACTTCTCGATGTACCTGCTGGTCGCCGCCGCCGTGGCGGCCCTGTCGGCATCCCGGCGCCGGGGTGCGGCGCTGGCGGGCATGAGCGAGGCGGGCATCGTGGCGTGCACCGCTGTCGTGCTCGCCTGGGTCTTCCTGCTGGACCCGTTCATGAACGACCGCGACGACTGGTCGGCCGGTGCCGCCGTGCTCGCGTACCCGTTCCTGGACCTGCTCGTCCTCACCATGGTGGTCCGGCTGCGCTTCACCACGCGGGCGCTGAGCCGCGCCCAGCAGTTCCTCGTGCTGGCCGTAATCGTGGTCCTGGCCGCGGACGTGGCCTACATCGTCGCCGTGATGGCCGGCGGCCGGTGGGCCGGATCGTCCTTCAGCGCCGCCGGCTGGCTGATGTTCCTGGTGCTGCTGGGCGCGGCCGCCCTGCACCCGTCCATGGCCGTCGAGCCCGGCGCCGACGAGAGCCGCCTGCCGCCGGGCAACGGCCGGTGGACCATGGCCGGTCTGCTCACGGTCGTGCTGATCGGGCCGGCGGCCACCGGCTACGCCCTGGTGCAGGACATCGCGGAGGGAGATCTCGACGTCATCGACGTCGTCCTGCCGCTCGGCGCCACCGCGGTCACCTCCGTCCTGCTCATCGCCCGCCTGACCCGCGCCAGCGCCCTGGCCCGGCGGCGCGCGGACGACCTTCAGGCCGCCGTGGAGTACCAGGCCACCCTGCAACAGGAGATGAGCCACCTCGCCCTGCACGATCCGCTGACCGGACTGCCGAACCGCCTGCACCTGGACCGCGAGCTGCGCGCCCGGGCGCACCACGACGACCCCGGCTGCCTGTTGCTGCTCGACGTCGACGGCTTCAAGCACATCAACGAGAGCCTGGGTCACCCGATCGGGGACGCGCTGCTGGTCGCTCTCGGGCAGCGGCTGCGGCACACCGTGGGGCCCGACGCGCTGCTCGCCCGCCTCGGTGGCGACGAGTTCGCCGTCCTGATGCCGTGCGGTGACGCCGAGGCGGTCGACAACCGGTGCGCGGACATCCTGGCCGCGGTGCGGCGCCCCGCCGACATCCACGGCCACCGCCTGCACGTGACGATCAGCATCGGGGTACGCCGGCTGGCCGGCTCGGCCGGCAGCACCGACGCGCTCAGTGACGCCGACCTGGCCCTGTACGAGGCCAAGGCCGCCGGCCGGGACCGGGCGGTGACCTACGACGCCGGCCTGCGCGAGCGGCAGCTGGAGCGCACCGAGCTGATCGACCGGCTGCGCACCGCCCTCACCGCCGAGCAGTTCACCGTGTACTACCAGCCGATCGTCACGCTGAGCACCGGCGGCTTCGACGCGGTCGAGGCGCTGGTGCGCTGGTTCCCCCGGCCGGGGGAGCTCGTCGGCCCGGACCGGTTCATCCCGGCCGCCGAGGACAGCGGGCTCATCGTCGCCCTCGGCGAATGGGTGCTGCGGCAGGCCTGCCGGGACGCCGCCGGCTGGCACCGGCAGCACGGTACGGCGGTGACCGTCAACGTCTCTCCCCGCCAGCTCATGGAGCCCGGCTACGCGGCGACGGTCGACCGGGCGCTGCGGGACTCCGGGTTGCCGCCCACCGCGCTGATCCTGGAGATCACCGAGGGGATGCTGGTCGGTGCCGCGAACCGGGACGACCGGACCATCGCCCAGCTCACCGCGTTGCGCCGGCAGGGCGTCCGGGTCGCCGTCGACGACTTCGGCACCGGCTACTCGTCGCTGGCCTACCTGCGCGACCTGCCCATCGACATCCTCAAGATCGACCGGTCGTTCCTGCCGGCGGACGGATCCGGCACGGCCGAACGGCAGCTGTCGTTCGTCCGGACCATCGTCGACCTGGCCCACAATCTGCGGCTGGCCGCGGTCGCCGAGGGTGTCGAGACCCCGGCCCAGCTCGCCGTCCTGCGCGAGCTCGGCTGCGACAAGGGCCAGGGTTACCACTTCGGGCGCCCGATCGGCGCCGCCGAGACGACCGAGGTGCTGGCCGCCGCTCAGCTCGTGGGCGCATGACACCCGGTCACCGGGGTAGTCGCCGGCCATGATTCACAGCTTTCTGCGGGGGCGGCAGGACGACATCGTCGACGAGCTCATCGGCTGGGTGCGGCTGCGGTCGGTGGCCGGCGTACCGGAACACGGGCCGGACCTGATCCGGTCGGCGAACTGGCTGGCCGCGGCGCTGCGCGACATCGGATTCCCGACCGTGGAGGTCTGGCCGGTCGAAGGCGCCCCGGCGGTCTACGCCGAGTGGTGCGCCGCCCCGGGTGCGCCGACCGTGCTGATCTACAGCCACCACGACGTGCGGGCGGCCAAGGACGAGCTGTGGGAGGAGACGGCTCCGTTCGAGCCGGCGGTTCGCGACGGCCGGGTCTACGGGCGCGGTACCTCCGACGCCAAGGGCCAGGTGCTGAGCCACCTCTGGGGCATCCGGGCCCACCTCGCGGCGACCGGCCGCGCGGCGCCCGCGGTGAACCTGAAGGTCATCGTCGAGGGGGAGGAGGAGGCCGGCTCGACCCACCTGGCCGGGCTGATCGAGGAGCACCGCGAGCGGCTGGACGCCGACCTGGTGGTCTTCTCCGACACCCTCACCTGGCGGGCCGACCACCCGGCCGTCTGCACCAGCGTGCGCGGCATGGTCATGGCCGAGCTGGAGGTGTACGGACCCCGCCGCGACGTGCACAGCGGCGCCGCCTCCGGGCCCGCACCCAACGCCGCCGTGGAACTGTCCCGGCTGCTGGGCGCCCTGCACGACGACAAGGGGCGGCTGACGCTGCCGGGCTTCTACGACGAGGTCGCCGAACCGTCCGGGCGCCGCCGCGCCGAGTTCGCCGCCCTGCCGTTCACCGAGCAGGACTGGCTGGAACGCTCGGAGACCCGCAGCATCACGGGCGAGGCCGGCTACACGGTGCTGGAGAAGCTCTGGACCCGCCCGGCGGCGGAGATCATCAGCTTGGTCGCGGGGGACCCGGTCGGTGTCACCCGTTCCGCCATCCCCGCGGTGGCCTCGGCGACCATCAGCATCCGCACGGTGATCGGCCAGCGGTGCGCCGACGTGGCCGAGCAGTTGCGGCGCTGGGTTGCCGACACCATCAGCGACACGGTCGATTACCAGCTGACGGTGGCCGAGGAGACGATGCAGGAGCCGTACGAGACGCCGCAGGACCTGCCGGCTCTCGAGGTGCTGGCGGCGGCAATCGAGGACGGCTTCGGCGTACCGGCCGGGCGGATGGGCAATGCCGGCGGCGGTCCGGCCGAGTTGCTGGCCCGGCAACTGGACGCCCCGCTGGTCTTCTTCGGCGTGGGCCTGCCCGAGGACCGCTGGCACGACAGCGACGAGCGGGTGTCCATCGACATGCTGGTCAACGGGGCGGCGACCCTCGCGTACCTGTGGCAGCGCCTCGCCTGACCCCCGATCCGCCGAAAAACGGGGGTGTAGGCGGGATGCCGGCGGGAATCCGCCGGCATGGCACGAGTGACGAATGCGGCGGTCGCCGCGTCGAGCGAGTGGGTCGCGCCCGAGGGCGTCCGGCAGCCGGGCGGCGAGGTGCACGCGTGGCTGCCCGGCACCAATCAGACGGTCTGCGGGCTGGCCCTGAGCCGGACGCGGCTGCGGCGCTTCCCGCACGTGCGGTTCGACTTCCGGGCCACCGACGTGGTGACCGCGAGCGACGAGGTCCGGTTCATCTGCCCGCGGTGTGTCGCGGCGACCACCCGGCGCGGCGAACGTTCCTGGACCAGGACCTCGCCGCGGCCCTGAACCGACCGAAAAGATCTTCATAAACTGATGGCTAGCTGGGAGATCGCTGGGTATTCCGGGCCACACGTCTCGGAAATGGAGGGGCACAAATGGCCCAGTCCCTCGGTTCGGCGCCCGGCACGGGCACCATCCGCAGCCTGATCCCGGCTCGCATCGACCGGCTCAACTGGTCCCCGTTCCACACCCGCATGGTCATGGCGCTCGGCACGGCGTGGGTCCTCGACGGCATCGAGATCACCATCGCCGGTGCCATCGGCCCGGTGCTCACCGACAAGGCCACCCTCGGCCTGAGCACCACCGAGGTCGGCGCCATCGCCACGGTCTACCTGCTCGGTGAGGTGTTCGGTGCGCTGTTCTTCGGCCGGCTCTCCGACGCGCTCGGCCGCAAGAACCTGTTCGTCGTCACCCTCGGCGTCTACCTCGCCGGCAACGCACTCACCGCGCTGACCTGGGGGAACAGCACCCTGGCGCTGATCTTTCTGTACCTGACGAGATTCATAGCCGGAGCCGGTATCGGCGGTGAGTACGCCGCGATCAACTCCGCCATCGACGAGATGATGCCGGCCAAGTACCGCGGCCGGGTCGACATCGGCGTCAACGGCACCTACTGGGGCGGCGCGATCATCGGCACGCTGGGCACCTACGTGCTGCTCAACCAGGTGGACCTGAACATCGCCTGGCGGATCGGCTTCCTGATCGGCCCGGTCCTCGGTGCGCTGATCTGGAACATGCGCCGGCACCTGCCGGAGAGCCCGCGCTGGCTCATCATGCACGGCCGGGAGGCCGAGGCCGAGGAGAACATCCGATACATCGAGCACGAGGCCGAGAAGTCCGGGCAGCGGCTGGCGCCGGTGGACGAGTCCAAGGCCATCGAGATCCAGCCGGCCAAGGCGCACGGCTACCTGTCGCTGCTGCGAGTGCTCTTCAAGCAGTACCCGTCCCGGTCGATCCTGGGTGCCACGCTGATGATCACCCAGTCGTTCCTGTACAACGCGATCTTCTTCACCTACACGCTGGTGCTGACCGACATCTACGGCGTCGACAAGGAGGACGCGCCGCTGTACCTGATCGCGTTCGCGCTGGGCAATCTGATCGGTCCGCTGACCATCGGCCACCTCTTCGACGTGATCGGCCGGCGCAAGATGATCGCCGGCACCTATCTGCTCTCCGGTGTCCTGCTGGCGATCACCGCGTTCCTGTTCAACGCCGGGGTGCTGAACGCGATCACCCAGACGATCGCGTGGAGTGTGATCTTCTTCTTCGCGTCGGCCGGGGCCAGTTCCGCGTACCTGACCGTCAGCGAGATCTTCCCGCTGGAGATCCGGGCCCAGGCCATCGCGGTCTTCTTCGCCATCGCCCAGTGCTTCGGCGCGATCGGGCCGGTCTTCTACGGCTACCTGATCGGCGAGGGTGACACCGGCAAGCTGCTGATCGGCTACCTGATCGGCGCCGGCGTGATGATCATCGGCGGCATCGTCGAGATCTTCCTGGGCATCGACGCGGAGGGCAAGTCTCTGGAGGACGTCGCCGCGCCGCTGTCCGCGGTCACCAGCCGGCCGCGCGCGACCGGCTGACCGTCCCGCGCTCCGGCAAGCAGGTGCCCGGTCACCCCGAGCGGGGTGACCGGGCAATTGTCTGCGCGGGTCAGGAGGCGGCGGTGCTGGCGTCGGCGCGGACCCGGCGCGGGTCGCCGACGCCGGCCTCGCGCAGCAGCTCTGGATTCGTGACCACCAGGGTCGGATCGTCCGGCGCGATGGAGAGCACGTCGGTCGAGGACGGGTCGTCGACCAGCAGAACCGTGTCGACCTGGCCGCGCTGGAGCCGGGTCACCACATCGGCCAGGCCGGTACCGGCTGTGTCGTCGCCGCGCTGGGTCCTGCCACCGCTTGGGCAGTTGGTCCGCGAACTTCTGCACGGCCCGGACGTCGCCACCGACCACGATGATCTCGGCGCCGAGCGACTCGGCCGGCTCCGTCGCGGCGGCGGTCACGTCCTGCGCGTTGCGCTTCCACGCCTCCTCGACCGCCTGGTCGTAGCGGCGGTCCGACCAGCCGCCGGCGTGCACCTTGCGCAGCGGGAAGGACTCACCCCCGCTGACCTGCCGGCGCCGCGGCGCGGCGCCGGCCGAGATCCCCTCCAGGTCGGCCCCGGTACGGTCGGCCAGCACCCGCACATAGGGCACTTCCTCACCGCGCTGGGCCAGCAGCGGCATGACGTGTGGCAGCGGCTCGAGGAACGCCTCGTCGGCGGGTGGCGGAGCCGGCAGCTCGTCCAGCAGGGCCACCTCGCCGCCGGTGGCGAAGACGGCCATTCCGTAGCGTCCGGGCTGGTAGGGGTGGTTCTCGACAGCGGTGGCGACGGCGTCGAGGTAAACCGACACCCAAGGGGTCCGGCGCCCCACGGATGAGGGCCTCTCACCCGACTCGCCAGAAAGACTCATACTTTCGGCTAGTCATAGCTCCACTCTTCGGCTACGGTCTACTGCATCGGTCAAGAAGGCGCCGAGATCACCACCATGCGATGTCTCTGTCGCGGTGCGGACCTCACGCCTCTTCGACGTGCAGATGTGTTCCCCCGCCGCGGCAGTCCGCGGGTGGTCCGGCAACGGATGCCCACGACGCAGCGTTCGAGAAGAGGAACCATCATGTACGCACCTGCCACGAGGCCGATCCAGTCCCGCCGCCCGTCCGACTACGGCGACGCCGCGACGGAGGAGCGGGGCGTGGAGCTGATCGCGGCCCTGGCGCGCACCCCGCAGGGCGACCCCGCGCGACCGCGGCTGCGGGACGAGACCATCGAGGCCTGGCTGCCGATGACCCGGCGCCTCGCCCGCCGCTACGCCGGCCGCGGCGAGCCGCTGGACGACCTGGTCCAGGCCGCGACCGTCGGCCTGATCAAGGCGATCGACCGGTTCGACGCCGAGGTCGGCGTCGACTTCACGGTCTTCGCGATCCCCACCATCCTCGGCGAGATCAAGCGGCACTTCCGCGACCGCGCGTGGGCCATCCGGGTCCCGCGGCGGCTCCAGGAGATGCGGATGGCCATCAGTGACGCCGGTACGGTCCTGGCGCACAGCCTCGGGCGGGCCCCCACGGTCGCCGACATCGCCGGCTATCTCAAGGTCAGCGAGGAGGCGGTGCTCGAAGGCCTGGAGGGTGCCCGCGCGTACAGCACGACCTCGCTCTCCACGCCGGTCGGCACCGAGAGCGGCACGCTGGAGCTCGGCGACACCCTGGGTGACGAGGACGACGACTACGCCCGTACCGAGCTGCACCTGAGCCTGGGTCCCGCGATGAAGTGCCTCACCGAGCGCGAGCGGACCATCGTGACGCTGCGCTTCTTCGGCAACCAGACGCAGACGCAGATCGCCACCCAGATCGGGGTGTCGCAGATGCACGTGTCGCGGCTGTTGTCGGCGGCGCTGCTCAAGCTGCGGAACCGGCTCGGCCCGGACGCCTGCTGAGCCCACACCTCAGCGACGGGCCCGGCTGCTCCGGCGCCGGGCCAGCACCACCGCGATCACCACGGCGAACGCTTCGAGGGTGAACACCGCGGCGACCCAGCCGAACAACAGCATCACCATCGGCAGCGAGATGTAGAGCGAGATACAGAGCGCGAGGACCGTCGGGGCGGGACGGTCCTCGCCGGCTGTTCGCATCCGGGAGGCGAACGCGGCGTCCTGCCGGGACAGTCCGCGCTCGATCTCCGCCAGCACGCGGCGCTCCCGGTCGTCGAGCATCTCCCACCTCCCGGGCCGCAGGAAACAGCGCGCGTACCCCGGCCGGCCAGATTCAAACCGGCCGATTCGTGGTCGCCGGTTAGAAAGAGCTGTGGGTGGGTAGGCCGCCGTCATCCGTACGGTGGAGGAGTAGGCATGACTGCTGTCACCCCGCGCCCGGTAGTGACCCGGCCGTGGCCGGTCCGGCGCCAGGTCCGTGGTTCCGCGCTGGCCCGCATGCTGCGCACCACGGACGCGAAGCAGATCGGCATCATGTACATGACCACGGCCTTCGTCTTTTTCATGGTCGGTGGCTTCATGGCGCTGCTCATGCGGGCCGAACTGGCCCGCCCCGGCATGCAGATCCTCTCGCCGGAGCAGTACAACCAGCTGTTCACGATGCACGGCACGATCATGCTGCTGTTGTTCGCGACGCCGATCGTGTTCGCCTTCGCCAACTTCGTGGTGCCGATCCAGATCGGCGCGCCCGACGTGTCGTTCCCGCGGCTCAACGCTTTCGCGTACTGGCTGTACCTGTTCGGCGCGATCATCGCCGTCGGGGGCTTCCTGACTCCCACCGGCGCTGCGGACTTCGGCTGGACGGCATACACCCCGCTGAGCACCTCGCTGCACTCACCCGGCGTCGGCGGCAACATGTGGGTCGTCGGACTGGCGCTGTCCGGCCTCGGCACGATCCTCGGCGGCGTCAACATGATCACCACCATCCTGACGCTGCGGGCGCCGGGCATGACGATGTTCCGGATGCCGATTTTCACCTGGAACATCCTGATCACCAGCCTGCTGGTCATCGCGGTCTTCCCGTTCCTGGCCGCGGCGCTGTTCGCCCTGGCCGCGGACCGCGTGCTCGGCGCGCACGTGTTCGACGTGGACACCGGCGGCCCGATGCTGTGGCAGCACCTGTTCTGGTTCTTCGGCCACCCCGAGGTCTACATCGTGGCGCTGCCGTTCTTCGGCATCGTCACCGAGGTCATCCCGGTCTTCAGCCGCAAGCCGGTCTTCGGCTACAAGGGCCTGGTCGGTGCCACGATCCTCATCGGCATGCTGTCGTTCAGCGTGTGGGCGCACCACATGTTCGCCACCGGACAGGTGCTGCTGCCGTTCTTCAGCCTGCTGAGCTTCCTCATCGCCGTGCCCACGGGCATGAAGTTCTTCGTGTGGATCGGCACGATGTGGCGTGGGCAGGTCAGCCTCGAGACCCCGATGCTGTTCGCGCTCGGCTTCATGGTGACCTTCCTGCTCGGTGGCCTGACCGGCGTGCTGCTGGCCTCCCCGCCGATCGACTTCCACGTGCACGACAGCTACTTCGTCGTGGCGCACTTCCACTACGTGCTGTTCGGCACGATCGTGTTCGCGGTGTTCTCCGGCATCTACTTCTGGTTCCCGAAGATGTTCGGCCGGATGCTCGACGACCGCCTCGGCAAGGTGCACTTCTGGCTGACCTTCCTCGGCTTCCACACGACCTTCCTGGTGCAGCACTGGCTGGGCGCGGAGGGCATGCCGCGGCGGTACGCCGACTACCTCGCGGACGACGGCTTCACCGCGCTCAACACCGTCTCGACCATCGGCTCGTTCATCCTCGGCGCCTCCACCCTGCCGTTCCTGTACAACGTCTGGCATTCGTACAAGGCCGGTCTGCTGGTCACGGCGAACGACCCGTGGGGCCATGGCAACTCGCTGGAGTGGGCCACCTCGTCGCCCCCGCCGCTGCGCAACTTCGACAAGATGCCGCGGATCCGTTCCGAGCGGCCGGCCTTCGACGCGAAGTTCCCCGAGCTGGCCGCCGGTGAGCAGTCCGAGGCGGGACCACCCGAAGGCGGCGCCCGGCCGCTGACTAGCGAGTCCGACAGCGGCGCCCGGTACCAGGAGGACACCGACCACCGGCTGGAGGAAGGCCGGTAGGTCCCGGCGGTGGGCTCTTTGCCCACCGCCGGTTCTCGTGCTTTCTCAGCTGCAGGAAGGCAGCCCCTTCAGGACGCCCCCGCGATAGGCGCCGATCCGGTCGAAGGCGCTGGCCTCCTGCTGGGACCCGGCCCGGCCGAAGGCCAGCAGAGCCGCCACCGCCTCGTCGAGATCGCCGGGCGACAACCGGATCCCCGCCGCGGGATCACGGGTCAGCAGATCGTTCGTCCACGCCCCGGCGAAGCAGTCCACCGCGAGCTGGCCGGCCCGGTCCTGAGTCTGCGCACCACGGCGGTCCTGAACCGCCCGGGCGAAGAGATCCCCGAGCAGCATGCCGACCGCGTTGTCCCCGATGCGCTGGTACAACTGCTGCCCGAGCTGCTCGTCGTCGAACGCGATGAAATCGCCGTCCGGGCAGTAGAAGGCCGCACCGCCGGCCGAGGAGTCCGGGGCCGGGCAGGACGGCGCCGAGCCGCTCTCGAACGCCTGCACGCCCAACGTCTCCCAGGGCTGGCCGGTGAGCTGCGGATACGCCCGCGCCCAGTACGCCTGCGCGTCCTTGCTGAGGGCGTCCACCGCTTGTGCGTACGGCAGGTCCCCACCTGTGGCGGCCTCCTCCTGGGTGGTGAAGGGGACCTCGGTCACCGGTACGTTGTCCGCCCGGTAGTCGGCGCAGAGCGACACGCCCTTCTCCACGCCGTCCTGCATGGCCCGGATCCGGTCGAAGGCGTTGCCGTGCGCCTGCGGGTTCTGCGCCGCGGTGCCCGGCTCGTCGCGCAGCAGCAGCATCCCGGCGACCGTGTTGTCGAGCTGGGCCGGGGTGACGCTCTTGAACGCCGTCGACCGGCCGGCCAGCACGTCGGCGGTCCAGGCTCCGGCGAAACAGTCGGCCTGCTGCTCCAGTACGACGGTGGGCTGCTCGGTGACGCCCAGCCGGGACTGGATCGCGTGCCCGTACTCGTGGGCCATGACGAAGCCGACGAGCAGCGGGCCGAAATCGCTGTACAGCTGGGGGATCAGCGTCTCGGCGTCCCAGGCGACGAAGTCGCCGGCCGGGCAGTAGAAGGCGTTCGGCTGGTACGCGGCGGCCTGGCCGCCGCAGGCCGGCGCCGGGTCCGAGCGAGTGTACGGGTGGTAGCCGCCCTTGATCGGCGTGAAGGCGGCACCGCCGGCGACCCGCGGGTAGGCCGCCGACCAGAAGCGCTCGACGTCGCGCAATGCCCCGGTGACGACGTCGCCGGGCACCGCGTTCGCCGACGCGTTGTTCATCCGGCCCAAGCCACCCGGCGGCACGGGCCGGCGCGGCTCGGTGCCGCCGGACGAGACGACCACACAACCGGAGGCGGCGGCGACCAGCACTCCGGCGAGCAGCCCTCGGACGAGTCTCTGCACGCTCACGGTCGGGATGGCCGGCCGGTCACGAGCCGTCGGACGCGGTACGCCCGCCGGGGCCGTACGGCGAGACCTGGCTCTCGGGGACCGGGCTGTCACCGGTCTTGTCGTGGCTGCCGCCCGGCGGGCTCGTCGGATTCGCGTCCTCGGTGCGCTGCTTGCTGGTCGGCGACTCGCCGCTGCGGCGTAGTTCCGGCTGCTGAGGATTGGTCATGATGAGCTCCTTTCCGTTGCCGGAGCGCCTACCCGATCTGCGAGGGGATATGTATCCCGGATGTCTCGCCGGTCGCATCGACGTCGAAGAGCCCGGCCACCTGACCCAGGCGCAACACCGTGCGGACCGGTGGCGACGGCTCCCGCAGAACGAGGCGGCCACCGCGGCGGACCAGCGCTTCGCGCACGTGCAGCAGGGCGGTGATGCCCGCGGCGCCGAGATGGTCCACGCCGGCCAGGTCGAGTACCAGCACCAGCGGGGAGTGCTCGGCGACGAGGTGGTCAGCGTGCTCGATCAAAGCCGGGGCGGTGTCGCGGTCGAGCTCACCGCAGGCCCGGACGACGGTCACCGCGCCGGCCTCGTCGGTGCTGAGCGTGAACATCGGCGCGCCGGCGCGCATGGTCGCGGAATCCGAGACCGGCAACATCCTCGCCTACGGCGGGCTGGTCACCCTGCTGGTCGACTCCCCGCAGCTGGACGGCTTCCTGGAGCAGGTGATCCGGCTGGCCGCCGAGGTGGTGACACCCGCCGCGGCCGGTGGCATCACCTTCGACCGCGAGGGACGCTTCGTCACGGCCGCGACCAGCACCCCGCTCGCCGCGCAGGTGGGCGAGGTGCAGTATGGCACCGACAGCGGCCCCTGCCTCGACGCGCTACGCCGGGGCGAAGTGGTCGCGGCGGACGACCTGGCCGCCGACACCCGCTGGCCGGACTTCGCGTCGTTCGCCGTCGCCTGCGGGATCGGCAGCTCACTTTCCCTGCCACTGCGGGTGGGGGACCGCACGATCGGCGCCCTCAACCTGTACGCCCACGAACCGGCTGCCTTCCGCGGCGCCGCCCGCCGGCACGCCGAAGCGTTCGCGGTCCAGTGCGGAGCGGCCCTCACCGTGGCGCTGTGCCAGTCCGACGCCGCCGTGCTGCGCCGTCAGCTGACCGCGGCGATGGCGGCGCGCAGCATCATCGACCAGGCGCTGGGCATCCTGATGGCCCAGCAGCGCTGCACGGCGGAGCAGGCGTTCGACCTGCTGCGCCAGGCGTCCCAGCACCGCAACCGGAAGCTGCGCGAGGTCGCCGCGGAGCTGGTCACCAAGGTCAGCGGGGGCCGCCTCAGCCGCC
The DNA here is from genome assembly GCF_050955795.1 of Actinoplanes sp. CA-051413. NCBI lineage: Bacteria > Bacillati > Actinomycetota > Actinomycetes > Micromonosporales > Micromonosporaceae > Actinoplanes > Actinoplanes sp. CA-051413. The sequence goes on along the minus strand of NZ_CP192100.1, from coordinate 6,778,923 downwards.
GGTACCGTTCCACGCGGTCAGCCAGTGGCTGGAGGACGCCTGAGGCCGTGCCGCGCAGCGCCCGCTTGCTGATGACGCTCCAGCGACGTAGTCCCGACGCGGCGCTTGCTTGCCGACGATGAGCGCGACGACGCCTGAGGGCGTCATTGAGCCCGCGACCCGGCTCCTGCATGTCGGCCGGTGTCAGCCGGCGCGGTGCAGCTGCTGCTTGCTCACGGTGAGAGTCACGACGCCTTCCTCGTCCGTCGTGGTGACGTCGGCGATCTGGGACCCGTCGGCGTACCAGGCCTTGGCGAACAGGCCGGTGCTGCCCGCCCGCAGATAACCCTCGGACATCAGCCGGCCCGCCCCGTCATCTGCCCCGTCGCCGGACAGGCCCGGCCGGGTCTCGGTGCCGGGCATCTCGACCGCGGTGACGGTGCCGATTTCGTCGCCGGCCGCGTCGATGACGGTCATGCCGGTGCTGACCTGGGCGATCGGCAGCGGGTGGTCCGGCCCGCCGGGACCGGTGGATCGAAGTGGCTCCATCGATGCCGCTTGCCCCGGGCACGGACGGGTCAAACCAGTGACCGACCCGCCGGATCCGGGGCATACGGCGCCTCGCGGGAGTCCCGGAGCGCAGGGCTCACGCGAGTGGGGTCCGGGACTGCCGTGGCCGAGAACTGAAGGAGAACATGAGCCACAAGACCTTCACCGGAGCCCAGGAGTTTCCCGCCGACGAGGACGCCATCGTTGCGCACGCCACGCAGCGCGCCGGGTCCGTCGACGATGCTGCTGTCCGGGCGCTGCGGGCGCAGCTCGGTGGATCTGGGACCGGACGAGACGCCGGACTGAGCGCGTACCGCTGGAGTCAGCCGGTCAGGCCGCAGTTGACCATGCCGAGCTCGGCCCCGGCCGGGGTGTGCCCGTGCCCGTCCGGCCGCGGCCGGGCCAGCCCGAACTGCTCCAGTAGGCCCGCGATCTGCAGCACCCGGTAGGTCATCGGGGTGGGGTCGGTCAGGAACAGCCGGCATTCCAGCTGCCGGGCGTCGGCCTGGCAGCGCAGCAGCGCCTCGATGCCGGCGGCGTCCAGGAACGTCACGCCGGAGACGTCCACGCCGATGTCGCGGGGAGGTTCGCGGCGCAGCACGTCGATCAGGCACTGCTGCAGGTGCCGGGCGCTGATCTCGTCGACGTCGCCGGAGATCAGCAGCCGCAACTGGCCGTCTTCGTCGGCTTGGCGGACCTCGATCAGCGGACAGCGGTCGTCGTGGCGGGATGCGGATGAGGCTTCGGCGAGCATGGACACGCTCCAGAAATAGGCACCTGCGGGGTGCCCTCCCTGCTGAAGGCTCGCCTTGCACGGTATCGCCGGACGGTTGCGGATGACCAGTACAGGATCAGGTTGAGGACCGCGGCGGCTGCTGGGCCCGGTCGACCAGGGCCGCCGCGACGTCGCGCAGCTTGCGGTTGGAGTCCTGCGACAGTTTGCTCATGATCCGGAACGCTTCGTCGGCGGTGCACCGGCGCTCGCCCATGATGATGCCCTTGGCCTGCTCGATGACCGTCCGGCTCTCCATCGCCGCCTGCATGTGCTGGGCGAGGGTGGCCGTGACGTCGTACAGGTGGGCGTTCGCCAGGGCCACCGCCGCGTAGCCGGCGAAGGTCTGGGCCAGGATGATCGCGTCGTCGTCGAACGTGTCGGGTTTGCGGGCGTAGACGTTCAGCGCCCCGCTCACCGACTCGTGGATCGGCAGGCCGATCGACAGGGAGCTGTTGACCCCCGCCTCCCGGGCCCGGGCGGCCCAGTCCGGCCAGCGGCTCTCGGTGGCCATGTCCGGCAGCGAGAGGCTGTCACCCGACGTGGACGCGGCCAGGCAGGGGCCGTGGCCCTTCTCGTACTGCGCTTCGTCCAGCGCGACGGCGAGCTCGCCCGTGAAGGCAGCCGTGTACGCGCCCTTGCCCCGGACCAGGGTCACGGAGACCTCGTCGGTGCCGGGGATGGTGCGTTCGGCCAGCTGGGCGATCTTGTTGAGCACGCCGTCGATGTCGGTCTCGCTCAGCTTGATCCGGCCGAGCTCGGCGAACGCGTCGGTCGGGTCCATGGGCTGTCTGTCGGTCATGAGCTATGCGTCCTCGGGTTGTGCACGTCACCGCGTCGCCGGTGCGGGCCGTGCGCTGTCTACTTCCGGACCTCGGTGTTCGGCATCCGGGGTCGTGCCGCTTCATGACGCTTGCGCCGTCGCCGGTGCGGGCGGGGAACGCAGAGGTCCAGGTTAGCGGGCTCCGGCGGTTCCGCAGCAGGGCCGCCGGACCGCCACTTCAGAAAGTCCGCTGGTACAGCGAGCATCCGCGGCAGACCTCCGGCGGTTCGTCGCCGGCCAACCGGCGCCGGAATTCCCGGTACGCGGGCCCGTGCCAGATCTCCGGGAAGCTCTGCTGGTCGAGGCGGCCCAGGGTGACCCGGTCGTCGCCCATGACCATGCAGCACGGCTGGACGACCCCGGCGCTCGTGATGTACGCGGCCTCCCACGGCCATGAACACCCCCGGCCCCGTCCCGCCTCGGCCGGTGGCGCCGGTCCCAGTGCCGGGAGCCGCAGCTTGAGCCCGAGCTCGCGGGCCAGCCGGGCCGACTCGGCGAACATCGCGGCGGCCCGTTCCAGGTCGGCTCCGGTCCAGAGTGCCTGGTCGGCGGTGAAGGTGCGGATGCCCTCGTACCGGCCGGCCGGGTCGGTGTCGGAGAAGCTGTGCGACAGGTTCTGCACGTGCAGCTCGTCCACGCCGATCCCGCCCAGCAGGGCGACCAGGGCGGGCAGCTCACCCACGTTGTCGCGCATCGCCACGAAGACCACCCGGATCCACGGGGTGGTGCTGTCCGCCGCCCGCTTGGCCCGTACCAGCCCGGCCAGATTGGCGAGCACGGTGTCGAAGTGCGCGCCGTCGCGGATGGCCTCGTACGCGCCGGCGTGCGCGCCGTCCAGCGAGACGTGCAGCCAGTCGACCCGGCTCTCCACCAGCTCCCGGGCGCGCCGCGCGGTGAGCAGGGTGGCGTTGGTGTTGAAGCCGACGGTGATCCGCCGGGCGACCGCCGTACGGATCATCTCCGGCAGGTGCGGGGACAGCAGCGGCTCGCCGAGACCCTGCAGCGTCAGTCTGCGCAGCCCGGGCACCTCCCCGACCAGCCGGTGGAACAGCGGCAGCGCCATGGCCCCGGCCAGCTTGTTCACCGGCGGCCGATAGCGCACCAGGCACATCATGCAGCGCAGGTTGCAGGCAGAGGTGATCTCCAGTTGCAGGTGCGGCGGCAGCGGTGGCGCCTCGAGGGTGGCCGGCATGGGCGCGGAGTGCCCAACGATGCCGGTTGGAAACGTGTCACCGGCCCGGCGGTCACCGGGCGCCCCGGCCGGGCTACCTTGATAGAGGGTCAAGCCGAGTGCCCGTCGATTTTTACTGACGGGAGAGGTATGTCCAATTCAGGCCAGCTGCCGCGCCGGCCGGCCCCGGATGTCGCGGACATCCCGGCCCCGAGCCACGCCACTCCCACCCCCGCGGCCAGCGCACAGGTCATCGCCCAGGACGGGTCGGTCATCGCCACCGTCGCGCGCCGCGTCCGCCCGGCCGAGCCCGGCGAAGCGGGTCCCGAGGTGGTCGTCAGCGTCCAGGGGGACCTCGACCTCGACACGGCCCCGCTGGCCCAGGCCACCCTGATCCAGGCCCTGGAGGGCGCCGAGCGGGTCTGCCTGGAGCTGAGCGGGGTTCGCTTCTTCGGCGCCGCGGGCGTCGGTGTCGTCATCGCCGCCCAGTTGCGCGCCGCGTCGCTGGGCCGGCAGCTGCGGCTCGGCGGCGTGCACGGCATCACCGAACGGATTCTCGTCCTCACCGGTGTGTGTCGCGAGGGCTGAACACAGCACCGCTGCGCCGGGAGGCTCGGCTATCATCTTGGTCAGCCGCCGGCACCCCTGAAGGTGCGGGCGGTCCGGCGTCAAGCAGCGGCGCGGGTTCAGGGGACCACCGTCCCTGGACAGGTAGTCCGTCCACTCCGCACGGCCGCCTCCCCGGGGCGGCAGCGTGCCCGCTGCAGGGAAAACAGACGTACATGGCTCAGCAACCCACCGACCCGGCGGCCGCGTTCGCGGAGTTCGGCCGGATCAAGCTCGGCGAGACAGATCTGCACGGCGTCCTCACCCGCGTCGCCGAGCTCGCGCAGCGCACCCTGCCGGGCGCGGACGAGGTCTCGATCACCCTGGTACGGGACGGGCGCCCGTACACCGCCGCGTACACCGGTGAGATCGCGTTGCAGCTCGACGAACGGCAGTACGAACGCGACGCGGGTCCCTGCCTGCAGGCCGCCTCGGAGAAGGTCACCATCTCCGTCCCGGACACCGCGAGCGACACCCGCTGGGACGGCTGGGCTCCCAAGGCCGCGGCCGCCGGCGTGGGCAGCGTGCTTTCGGTCGGCCTGCCGATCCTGGACAGCGTCACCGGCGCGGTGAACATCTACGGCCTGCGCGAGCGTGCATTCGACGACGACACGATCCAGCTGGCCCAGCGCTTCGCCGGCTACGCGACGGTCGCCCTGGCCAACGCCCACCTGCACGACAGCACGACCAACCTGGCCCAGCACATGCAGGCCGCGATGGAGAGCCGGGCGGTCATCGAGCAGGCCAAGGGCATCATCATGGGGGAGCGGCGGTGCAGCGCCGACGAGGCCTTCGTCGTGCTCACCAGGATCTCGCAGGACTCGAACCGCAAGCTGCGGGACGTGGCCGCCGCCCTCGTCGCCCGGGTCGAGAGCGGCTCGGCGCCCTGAGCAGCACCTGCGCGGAGCGCGGCTCGTGGTCAGAGCACCGCCAGCAGGGCCGCGCCGAGCATTCCGCCGGCCACGACCACCCCTGTCGTGGCGGCGGTGACCCGGGCGCCGAAGGACCGGATGACCATGGCCAGGCCCGGCAGGCTCACGGCGGGCAGCGTCACGAGCAGGGCGCCGATCGGCCCGAGGGACAGGCCGGCCAGGGCGAGCCCCTGCAGGATCGGGATCTCGCCGCCGGTGGGGATCACCATCAGGGTGCCGAGCACGGCCGCGACCAGGACGACCAGGACCACGGGCCCGGCGGCCTCCCCGCCCAGCGGGAACAGCCAGCCGCGGAAGGCGCCGATGAGCAGCACGACGACGAGGTACTCGGGCACCAGGGTGACGGCGAGCCGTAGCAGCACCCGGCCGTAGTCCCGCAGCAGTCTCCCGGGCGTCCTGGGCTCGGTATCAGCAGGACCGAGCGCGGTCACCACGGCGTCCGGGGCCGGCCTGTCGGTCAAGCGCGCCACCAGAGCCGCCCCGCCCACCACCACGAGGCCGCCGACCACCAACCGGGTGACGCTCCACTGCCAGGGCGCCACGAGCGCGAGGAAGATCAGCACCGCCGGGTTGAGCAGGGGGTTGCCCAGCCAGTAGGCCACCACCGCCGAGGTCGACACACCACTGCGGCGCAGGCTCACCGCCACCGGCGCGGAACAGCACGCGCACATCATCGACGGCGTGGCGGCCAGCCCGCCGGCCAGCGCGCCGGCCGCCCGGCTGCGCCGGTTCAGCATCCGCAGCAGCCAGCCGCGGGGAATCAGGGTCTGCACCGCCGCGCTGATCAACAACGCGGCCACCAGGGCCTTCCACACCGCTTGGAGGTACGCCCAGGTGAAGGTGGTCGCCGCGGACCAGGACGGCGGATCGCCCGCCTGCACCCCGCCCGCCCGCAGGATGCTGCTGCCCGACCAGGTGTGCCCGGCGCTGAGCTCGCGCACCCGCGCCTGGTACGGCAGCCACTTGGACCAGAGCAGCGTCCCCACCGCGATGACCAGCGCCGCGACGACCGCCGCGACCACCGCGGTACGGGTCTGCGCCGATGGACCGGGCGTCTCGGTGGCGGGTGATGTCATGCCCGGAAACTAACAACGGACATCGCCGGCCGCACGCCGTGCGGGGTGCCGGGAGGTCGTCTAAGGTCGATCTCATGGGAGTCCGCACCTGGATCGGGCACTGGCCGGTCTACCGGCAGCTGACCGGCACCGACCCGCTGGGCCGGGGCGCCGCGGCGCAGTCCGACCGGTCGAAGTCGCTGACCGCGCGCACCGAGACGGCCGACTCCATGGCCCGGTCCGTGTGCCCGTACTGCGCGGTCGGCTGCGGTCAGCGGATCTTCGTCAAGGACGGCCAGGTCGTCCAGATCGAGGGCGACCCGGACAGCCCGATCTCCAAGGGCCGGCTGTGCCCCAAGGGCTCGGCCAGCAAGAGCCTGGTCACCAGCGACCGCCGCCAGCAGAAGGTGCTCTACCGGCGCCCCTACGGCACCGACTGGGAAGAGCTCGACCTCGACACCGCGATGAGCATGATCGCCGACCGGGTGCTCGCCGCGCGCGAGCAGACCTGGGAGGACAACGACGCCGAGGGCCGCCCGCTCAACCGCACACTCGGTTTTGCCAGCCTCGGCGGCGCGACGCTGGACAACGAAGAGAACTACCTGATCAAGAAGCTCTTCACCGCCATGGGCGCACTCCAGATCGAGAACCAGGCCCGTATTTGACACTCCGCCACCGTTCCCGGTCTGGGAACCAGCTTCGGCCGTGGCGGGGCCACCGGATTCCTCCAGGATCTGGCCAACGCAGACTGCATCATCATCCAGGGCTCCAACATGGCGGAGGCCCACCCGGTGGGCTTCCAGTACGTGGTGGAGGCGAAGAAGCGCGGCGCGAAGATCATTCACGTCGACCCCCGGTTCACCCGTACCAGCGCGCTGGCGCACAGCTATGTCCCGGTGCGGGCCGGCGCGGACATCGCGTTCCTGGGCGGGATCGTCAACTACATCCTGAGCAACGAGAAGGACTTCCGGGAGTACGTCGTCGCGTACACCAACGCGTCCATGATCGTCAGCGAGGACTTCCAGGACACCGAGGACCTCGGCGGGCTGTTCTCCGGCTACGACCCCGAGACCAACGCGTACGACCAGAGCTCCTGGGCGTACGAGGGTCAGGAGGACGAGGCGCAGAACGAGGGCGAGGCGCACGCCGACCGGGAGACCGCCTCCGGCCTGGAGCAGGAGTCGCACGGCCCGCCGGTGCCCGCCGACGTGCCCCGTGACCCCACGCTGCAGCACCCCCGCTGCGTCTACCAGGTGCTCAAGCGGCACTACGCCCGCTACACGCCGGAGGTCGTGGAGCAGGTCTGCGGCGTCCCCCAGGACAAGTTCCTGGAGGTCTGCGAGGCCTGGACGGCCAACTCGGGCCGCGAGCGCACCACCGCCCTGGTCTACTCGGTCGGCTGGACCCAGCACAGCGTCGGCGTGCAGTACATCCGCACCGGCGCGATCATCCAGCTGCTGCTGGGCAACATGGGCCGTCCCGGCGGTGGCGTGATGGCGCTGCGCGGGCACGCCAGCATCCAGGGCTCCACGGACATCCCGACCCTGTTCAACCTGCTGCCCGGCTACCTGCCGATGCCGCACCACACCCAGCACGAGACGTTCCGGCAGTGGGTCGACGCCATCCGGCACCCCGAGCAGCAGGGCTTCTGGGCCAACGCGGAGTCGTACGCGGTCAGCCTGCTCAAGGCGTACTGGGGCGAGGCTGCCACCGCGGACAACGACTGGGGCTACAGCTGGCTGCCCCGGCTGACCGGCGACCACGGTACGTACCAGCAGGTCCTCGACATGATCGACGGCAAGATCAAGGGGTACTTCCTGCTCGGGCAGAACCCGGCCGTCGGCTCCGCGCACGGCAAGGCCCAGCGCCTGGGCATGGCCAACCTCGACTGGCTGGTGGTCCGCGACCTGTTCATGATCGAGAGTGCCACCTTCTGGAAGGACGGCCCGGAGGTCGCCACCGGCGAGATCGTGCCCACCGAGTGCAGGACCGAGGTGTTCTTCATGCCCGCGGCCTCGCACGCCGAGAAGGAGGGCACCTTCACCCAGACCCAGCGCATGCTGCAGTGGCGCGAGAAGGCCCTCGACCCGCCGGGCGACTGCCGCTCCGAGCTGTGGTTCTTTTACCACCTGGGCCGCATGGTCCGGGAGCGCCTGGCCGGCTCGACGCTGCCCCGCGACCAGGGCATCCTCAACCTGACCTGGGACTACCCGCTGCACGGCGAACGCGGCGACGAGCCCAGCGGCGAGGACGTGCTCAAGGAGATCAACGGCTACGACATCGCCACCGGCGACCTGGTGCCCAACTTCACCTCGCTCAAGCCCGACGGCTCCACCGCCTGCGGCTGCTGGATCTACTCCGGCGTCTTCAAGGACGGCGTCAACCAGGCAGCCCGCCGCAAGCCCGGCTCGGAGCAGGACTGGGTGGCCCGCGAGTGGGGCTGGGCGTGGCCCTCGGACCGGCGCACGCTCTACAACCGCGCGTCCGCCGACCCGGACGGTAAGCCGTGGTCGGAGCGCAAGAAGTACGTGTGGTGGGACGAGGAGGCCGGCGAGTGGACCGGCTACGACGTGCCCGACTTCGAGAAGACCAAGCCGCCGTCGTACCGGCCGCCGGAGGGTGCGACCGGCGTCGAGGCCATCTCGGGTGACGACGCGTTCATCATGCAGGGCGACGGGAAGGGCTGGCTGTACGCACCCAGCGGCCTCATCGACGGCCCGATGCCCACCCACTACGAGCCGGTCGAGTCGATCGTGCGCAACCCGCTCTACCAGCAGCAGGCCAACCCGACCCGCAAGCTGTACGAGCGGGCCGACAACCTGACCAACCCCAGCGCCCCCGAGCAGCACTCCGACGTCTTCCCGTACGTCTTCAGCACCAGCCGGCTCACCGAGCACCACACCGCCGGCGGCATGAGCCGGCAGCTCGCGTACCTGTCGGAACTGCAGCCGGAGATGTTCGTCGAGGTCTCCCCGGAGCTGGCCGCGGAACGCGGTCTCGAGCACCTGGGCTGGGCGCACATCGTGACCGCCCGGGCGGCGATCGAGGCGCGGGTGATGGTCACCGACCGGCTCACCCCGCTGCGCGTCGACGGCCGGGTCATCCACCAGCTCTGGCTGCCGTACCACTGGGGTGGCGAGGGGCTGGTCACCGGCGACTCGGCCAACGACCTGATCGGCATCACCCTCGACCCGAACGTGCTCATCCAAGAGAGCAAGGTCGGCACCTGCGACATCCAGCCGGGCCGCCGCCCGACCGGGCCGGAGCTGCTGGAGTACGTCGTCGGCTACCGCCGGCGGGCCGGGCTCGCGCCGGACCACCACACCCCCATGCTGACCAGCAACGAGCCGGAGGAGCCCGGATAATGGCCGGACCGAACAGCCTCTACGGCCCGTTGGACCCCGCGCCCGACGCGGGTTACGTCGACGCGCCACCACGGATGGGCTTCTTCACCGACACCAGCGTCTGCATCGGCTGCAAGGCGTGCGAGGTGGCCTGCAAGGAGTGGAACCTGATCCCGGACGACGGGTTCAACCTGCTCGGTCAGTCGTACGACAACACCGGCGGCCTGACCGCGAACTCGTGGCGTCACGTCGCGTTCATCGAGCAGCCGGTGGCCGACCGCGGCGGATCGACGGACACTCCCGGCGCGTTCGCCGGCCTGCCGGTCGGCCCGTCGGTGAGCGCGCACACCGCCGTGGTGGCGGCCGGCAGCGGGCAGGACCAGGGCACCGACCCGGGGATCCCGCCCGCGGTGGACGCCTTGGCCGCGGCGGCCACGATCACGGCCCCGAACGGACCGCAGTTCCTCGGCATGCCCGGTTCGGACCTGCCCGGCCGCACCATGGACGCGCCGCGCAGCGACTTCCGCTGGCTGATGATGTCCAACGTCTGCAAGCACTGCACGCACGCCGCCTGCCTGGACGTCTGCCCGACCGGGTCACTGTTCCGCACCGAGTTCGGCACGGTCGTGGTGCAGGAGGACATCTGCAACGGCTGCGGCTACTGCATCCCGGCCTGCCCGTACGGCGTGATCGACCAGCGCAAGGACGACGGCCGGGCCTGGAAGTGCACGATGTGCTACGACCGGATCGGTGACGGCATGACCCCGGCGTGCGCGAAGGCCTGCCCGACCGAGTCCATCCAGTACGGCGAGCTCGACGAGTTGCGCGCCCGCGCCCAGCACCGCGTGGAGAAGCTGCACGAGCAGGGCGTCGACTCGGCCCGCCTGTACGGCGAGAGCCCGGACGACGGCGTGGGCGGCGACGGCGCGTTCTTCCTGCTGCTCGACGAGCCCGAGGTGTACGGCCTGCCCCCGGACCCGATCGTGACCACCCGCGACCTGCCGGACATGTACAAGCGGGCCGGGCTGGCCGCGCTGGCCATGGCCGCCACGGTGATCGCCTCGTTCGTCGGACGGCGCGGATGAGGCCCCGCGAGGAGGCGGAACGCCCCCGCGACGACTCGGTCAGCCCGCCGCCCGCGGGACGGCCCGGCAGCGGCCTGGCCCGCGACGAGGCCCCCGGCGGCCCGGTACGCGACACCGCCCGCAAGGGACGCCGGCGCGGTGGCGGCCGGGGTGGCGACCGGTCGATGGTCCCGCCGGCGGAGTTCCGGTCCTACTACGGGCGGCCGATCGTCAAGGCCGCGGTGTGGCATCACGACATCGCCGCGTACCTGTTCACCGGTGGCCTCGCCGCGGGCTCCGCGCTGCTGGCCGCCGGCGGTGACGCCTCCGGGCGCCCGGCCCTGCGCCGGGCCGGCCGGGTCAGCGCGCTCGGTGCCGTCCTGGCCAGCACCTACTTCCTGGTCAACGACCTGGGCCGGCCGGAACGCTTCCTGCACATGCTGCGGGTGGCCAAGCCGACCTCGCCGATGTCGATGGGCACCTGGATCTTCAGCGCCTTCGGTGCGGCGGCGGGAGCGGCGGCGGTTGCCGAGGCGGCTCCGCTGCTGCCGGACAGGGGAGTGCTCGGACTGGCCCGCAAGCTGCTCCCGCCGGTGGGCACGGCCGGGCAGTACGGCGCCGCTGTGGTCGCGCCGGCGCTGGCGACGTACACGGCGGTGCTGCTGGCCGACACCGCGACGCCGAGCTGGCATGCGGCGTACCCGGAACTGCCGTTTGTCTTCGCGGGCAGCGCGCTGGCCAGCGGGGCCGGGGTGGGCCTGCTGGCGGCCCCGGCCGACCAGGCCGGCCCGGCGCGGCGGATGGCCGTGCTCGGCGCGGCGATGGAGCTGTACGGGGCGCACCGGGTGGAGACGACCAAGGGCATCCTGAGTGAGCCCTACACCGAGGGCAAGGCCGGCAAGCTGCTGCGGGCCGGCCGGACGCTGACCGCGCTCGGGGTGGCCGGGGCGGTCCTGGGACGCCGCAGCCGGGTGGTGTCGGCGCTGTCCGGGCTGTCGCTGCTGACGGCCTCGCTGGCGACGCGGTTCGGGATCTTCGAGGGTGGGCTGGCGTCGGCGCGCGATCCGAAGTACACGGTGCTGCCGCAGCGGGAGCGGCTGGCGCAGCAGGCTGCTGCGAACGGCAGCGACGGCGGCGCGAAGACCCAGCAACCGGGGTAGCGCCTCAGCCGATCCGGCCGATCAGCATCCTGAGCAGCTCGTCGCCGGTGACCTGCCACTTCTCGGCGGTGAGGTGGCCGCTGTTCTCCATCGCGATGATGCCCTGCACGCTCGCCATCACCAGCGCCCCGATCGGCCGGGCCCGCTGCGGATCACCGATGACGGCGGCGACGATGGCCAGGAACTGGTCGTGCGTGCGGGAGACCGCGGCGAGCGCCTCGGGGTGCTCGGCGGCCGGCGCGGAGAACATCAACGCGTACGCGTGCGGGCGGCGCCGGCCGACGTCCATGAGCCCGGCCAGGGCCAGCTCCAGGCGCTCGGACGGCGGCCGGTCCGCGGTCAATGTGTCAAGCTGCTCGCTCACCGCCTCCCAGCTCTTGGTCGCGACCGCGGCGAGCAGGTGCTCCTTGTCCGGGAAGTGGCCGTAAGGAGCGCCCCGGGACACCCCGGCCCGGGCGCCCACCGCGCGCAGCGTCACGGCGTCGACGCCACCCTCGTCGAGCAGCTCGGCCGCCGCGTCGACCAACGCGCGTCGGGTCGCCGCCGCGCTCTCCACTCTGCTGACCATGCCGGCAATCTACCTGACAATGTCATCCGATTCACTTGACAATGTCATCTGAATGCGTAGCGTGTGTCATATGACAACGTCACACGAAGAGTTGATCCTGATCAGCGGCGCCTCCACCGGCATGGGCGCCGCGACCGCCCGCGAGCTGGCCCGCCGCGGCTACCACGTGCTCGCCGGAGTCCGGCGCGAAGCGGACGCCGACGCGTTGCGCGCCCCGAACCTGGAGCCGGTGCTGCTCGACATCACCGACCCGGCTCAGATCGAAGCGGTAGCCGGCCGCATCACCGCCGACCCGGCACGCCGACCGCTGCGCGCGGTGATCAACAACGCCGGCATCGCCATCAACGCGCCGGTCGAGCTGCTGTCGATGGCGCAGTGGCGGGAGCAGTTCGAGGTCAACTTCTTCGGGCACGTGGCGGTCACCAAGGCCGTCCTGCCCGCACTGCACGCCGCCGGTGGCCGGGTGGTGAACATCAGCTCCATCGGCGGCAAGGTCGCGCTGCCGACCTATGGCGCGTACGCCGGGGCGAAGTTCGCCATGGAGGCGATGAGTGACGCGTTGCGCCGGGAGCTTGCCCCGCACGGTGTTCAGGTGGTGGTCGTCGAGCCCGGTGGCGTGCGCACCGAGATGGCCGGCCACGCGGTCGAGCGGGCCGACGACATCATCGCCGGGCTGTCGCCGGTCGAGCGGGGGCGGTACGAGGGGCTGTTGCGGGCGATCGTCAGCCACGCCACGGCGTTCACGAAGGCGGGGCGTCCGGCCGAGGCGGCCGGGCGGGTCATCGCGGATGCTGCGACGGTTCGGCGGCCGCGTACTCGGTACACCATCGGGCGGGATGCTGCGGTGCTCACGCGGCTGTCGCGGCTGCTTCCGGATCGGGTGCTTGACCGGCTGCTTGCTGCTGACTTGCGCTCGCATTTTCCCAAGGAGCAGCCCGCGACCGTGGCCGGCTGAGCGCGGGCTGTCTGGCGGCGGTCAGCGGACCAGGAGGGTCGTGCCGTCGCCGCGGGCGGGGAGCAGCTCGCCGATGACCGGGTAGCCGGGCACCTCGCCGGCCACCAGCAGCCCGCCGGAGGTCTGCGCGTCCGCCAGCAGCAGCAACTCGTCCTCGGAGACACCGTCCGCGTCCAGGTGCGGGCGTACCCAGTCCAGATTGCGCCGGGTGCCGCCGCTGACGTACCCGGCGGCGAGGGCGTCCCGGGCACCCTCCAGATAGGGCACCGCCGCCGCGTCCACCCGGGCGGTCAGCTTGCTGGCCCGGGCCAGCTTGTGCAGGTGCCCGAGCAGCCCGAAGCCGGTGACATCGGTCGCGCACACAGCCCCGGCGGCCAGCGCGGCCTCGGAGGCGGCCCGGTTGAGCCCGGTCATCGCGGCGACGGCCTGCGGGAAGACCTCCCCGGTGTTCTTGTGCCGGCTGTTGAGCACCCCGATGCCCAGCGGCTTGGTCAGGGTCAGCGGCACGCCGGCCGCCCCGGCGTCGTTGCGCAGCAGGTGATCGGGGTCGGCGATGCCGGTGACGGCCATGCCGTACTTGGGCTCCGGGTCGTCGACGCTGTGCCCACCGGCGACGTGGCAACCGGCCTCCCGGGCGACGGCCAGGCCGCCGCGCAGCACCTCGGCGGCCAGTTCCATCGGCAGCAGATCCCGCGGCCAGGCCAGCAGGTTCACCCCGACGACGGGCGCGCCGCCCATGGCGTACACGTCGGAAAGCGCGTTGGCGACGGCGATCCGCCCCCAGTCGTAGGCGTCGTCGACCACCGGCGTGAAGAAGTCGGCGGTGGCGACGATGGCAACACCGTTGGCGATCCGCACGACCGCGGCGTCGTCGCCGTCGTCCAGCCCGACGAGGAGCTCACCCGGCCCGCGCGGCGCGGACTCGCCCATCAGGCCGGAGACGACGGTCTCCAGCTCGCCCGGAGGAATCTTGCACGCGCAGCCACCGCCGTGGGCGTACTCGGTCAGCCGTCGGCTCTGTGTAGACGTCACCATCGCACTCTTGCACGATCACCGGCCTCCCGCCGAGCGGGACCGCGGCGCGCGGCCTAGGGTGATCGACGGAGGCGTTCAGGTGGCTGGTGCCCCTCCCGGTCTTCAAAACCGGTGTGGCCCGGTATCCGGGCCGGGCGGGTTCGATTCCCGTCCGCCTCCGCTCCCCAGCATGAGCTCAAGCCCTCACCGGCTTGCGGTCGAATAATCGTCTGAACCAAGAAAGTCTTGCCTCAGACGTTCTCAGCTCGTACGGTCTCTTCATGTCTCCTCTCCCCGCCGCCCACCCACCGGCGGACATGGCCATCTACCACTTGCCGACCGGCACCTACGAGACCCGGGCGGCTCTCGCCGTCCGGGGCGGGTCGTTCCGCGACAAGCGCCAGTTCGCCGCATCCGCGATCCTGGTGCGGCACCCGGACGGCGACCTGCTGATCGACGCCGGCTTCGGCGCCGACGTCGCCGCGCACATCAAGCTGCTGCCCGCCTTCGTCCGTGCCCCCTACCAGGTGGGCCGGACGGTGCAGGAGCAACTCGACGCCGCCGGCTACAGCCGCGACCGGCTGGCGGGCGTGCTGCTCACCCATTCGCACTGGGATCACGCGAGCGGCCTCGACAGCCTGCGGGGCACGCCGCTCTGGATGAACGCCGACGAGCAGCGGTACGCCGCCAAGGACCCCGACGGCAAAGTGTTCCGCCTGGTCTCCCGCGGCTACGGCATCCGCGAGTACGCCTTCCCGGACGGGCCGTATCTCGGCTTTCCCTCGAGCTACGACGTGCACGGCGACGGCTCGGTCGTCATCGTCCACGCGGCCGGCCACACCGAGGGTTCGGTGATCGTCTTCGTGACCGTGCCCGCCGGCCACCGGTACGCCTTCATCGGCGACCTGACCTGGCAGATCGACGGTATCCGCCGGCGGGCCGAACGGCCGTGGCTGATGAGCAAGCTTGCCGACAGCGACCCCGGTCAGGTGCGCCGGGATCTCGACCGCATGATTGCTCTGGACGGCCTGATGCAAATCGTCCCCGCGCACGACCTCGGCTCCTACGACGGGATCCCGCTGCTGGTGCCCGAGGGCGCCGGTCGCTCCCGCTGAAGACGTACGGTGCTCGCATGCACAGCCCGCAACCACCCGGGGACGTCGGCCCGCGTCCCACCATCGACTCCGAGATCACCTGGCTGCTGCATCGCGCGGCCCAGCGCATGCGCGCCGCGACCGGTGACGTGGCCGAGAAGCACGGACTCACGCTGCGCGAATACATCGTGCTGAGCGCCCTGCACAAGAGCCCGGGTCTCACCCAGGGCGAACTCGGCAAGACCCTGGGGCTCGACAAGACGACCCTGATGAGCCAGCTCGATCGGCTCGAGCGCAACGGCTTCGTCGTGCGGCACAACGATCCGCGTGACCGCCGGCTGCGCATCCCGGTGATCACCACGGACGGCGAGTCTCTGCGTGCGAAGGTCGCCGCCGCCTGCGACACCGTTGAGGCCTCGGCCCTGACCAGCCTCGACCCGGATGAGATCCAGGACCTGCGGCGGTTGCTCCTCGCCGTGATCGGCGACGTGGAGGACCGCGGGTCCTGCCTATGACCCACCAGGAGTGAAGATGGCCATCCCCCCGCACGATCTGAGTGACCGCGCCGCCGCCGGGCGGGAGGTCTACGCCCGCAACTTCGGGGTGTCCCCGGCGGAGGTGGAACGGCTCATGACCCAGCACGCCGGCCCGGTCTTCACCCAGGAGGCGTACGAAGCCGCCGGCGGCCCGGGCTGGCAGAGTCCCGCCTTGACCGACCGGGACCGGAGCATCGCGGTGATCGCCGTGCTCGTGGCCCAGAACGTCACCGGCCAGCGGCTGTCGACCTACCTGTCGCTGGCCCGCCGCAACGGTCTCGACCTCGAGGGGCTCACCGCGCTGATGGTGCTGCTCGGCTCGTACGTCGGCCAGCCGTACAGCTCGCTGGGGATGGAAGCGGTGCAGCGCTCGGCGACGGTAGGCGAGGGGTAGGCAATGGGTAGAAGATCGCTTGTGACAATCCCCGCGCAGTGACACGCTTCGACGCGTGCTTGCCGTTGAAGATCAGTCGGGAAATGTCAGCGGACCGGTGCTCATCATCGTTCTGCTGGCGGGCGGGACCATTTACCTCTTCGGTTATCTGCGGGCCGTCCTGCACCGGGCGAACCGCGATTACAAGACCACCAAAGCGGCAGTGAAGCCACTGCGGAAATCGTTCTGGACGGCGTGGGTCGCGGCCTTGCGGACCGGCGTCCTCGTGGCGATCGGGCTGGCCCTCATGGTGGCGTGGTTCGTCCGGGACGTGCGCCGCGCCGAGAGCGAGCCGATCCCACCGCCTTCGCCAAGCGTGTCAGTGCGGAAGCCGGCCCGCTGACCGGTGGCGGCGGCAACGGCGTGAACGGGCCCCAATCGACTGTTCCTCCGATGTGCCGGGCTCCGTCAAAGTTCGCCGCCGCCGGCGCCTGAACGTTCTTGAACGACACATTTCCGTCGGCGAACGTGGCATTGGAGAAGTCGATCGTGCTGCCGGTGAGCACGGCATGGTCGAAGGTGACGGATTGGCCGGCAAAGGTGGCCCTGGAGAACCACATCGGCGCGCCGTGCAGCCGCACCCCGTCGAAATAGAACCGGCCGGCGAATGTCACCCGGTGGAAAGTCATGTGGCCGGTGGAGGTGAGTTCGGCGCCGGAGAGATCGCCGCTGTCCAGCACCGCGCCCTCGAAGCTGAACCGGTAGCCGGACCACTTCGTCTCGCTCCAGCGGGTCTCCGGGCGCAGGTGGTTGCGCAGCACCCGGAACAGCGTCCGGCGTACCTCACGTTCGCCCGCGCCGGCCTCAGCGCCGTGCGGGTCGTACGGCATGCGGATGTACGCGCACAGCACGTCGATGCACATCTGCCGGGACTTCTCCCAGTCGTCGGCCAGGTCGGCCATGGCGTACACGCCGGCGACCCGTACCCGGGCCTGCTCGTGACCCAGCTGGTCCACCGCCTTCGCGAAGCGTTCCCGCAGGATGCGGTCGGTCTCGCGGTCCTCGGCGGCCTCGCCGTGGCGCTGTTTGCGGTAGGCGACGGTCAGCGCGACAACCGCGCCGACACCGCCCACCGTCGCCAGAATCAGCTTGATGCTGTCCAGCCGTTCGGCGGCAGTGAGGGGGCGGGCGGCCGCCGATGCGGAGGGGTTCGGGGTCGGCGCGGTCCCGTCCGGCTTGCCGAGGCCGGCCCACAGCAGCACGCCGAGCAGGACGGCCAGCGCCGTCCCGAGTGTCAGCAGCAGGGCGACGTGCCCGAGCAGCGACCGCGGCCAGATCGTGAAAGGGCTCCGGCTCCGCGCTTTACTGTTGAAATTCACGAGCGTCAGTATGGCGATCCGGGGTACCCGTGGCTGCGGGCAGCGACGCCCGCAGTACGGTGGATCAGCGGCAGGTGACGGAGGAGGCTCGGGTGGCTGAGGCCACGGTTGACCGGCGCAGGCTCGTCCCGCGTACCGATGCGGTCCTGGCCGATCCCCGGCTCGTCGACGCCGCCGCCCGGCTCGGCCGGGCGCCCGTCAAGGCCGCCGTCGTCGCCGCCCAGCAACGCGCCCGCACCGGTGAGCTCGACCCCGCCGACGTGGCCGCCGCGGCCCTTGCCGCCCTCCCGGAAACGGCCGGCGGCCTGCGGACCGTCCTCAACGCCACCGGCGTCGTCCTGCACACCAACCTCGGCCGGGCCGCGCTGTCCCCGGCCGCGCTCGCCGCCGTCGCCGCGGCCGGCGCGCACACCGACGTCGAGCTCGACCTGGCCACCGGCGTCCGGGCCCGCCGCGGGCGCACCGCGCTGGCCGCCCTGGCCGCGGCCGTCCCCGCCGCCGGGGACGTGCACGTCGTCAACAACGGCGCCGCCGCGCTCGTGCTCACCGCCACCGCCCTCGCCGCCGGCCAGGAGATCGTCGTCAGCCGGGGTGAGCTCGTCGAGATCGGCGACGGTTTCCGGCTGCCCGACCTGCTCGAATCGACCGGGGCGCGGCTGCGGGAGGTCGGCACCACCAACCGCACCGCGCTCGCCGACTACGCCGCCGCGATCGGGCCGCAGACCGGCTTCATCCTCAAGGTGCACCCCTCGAACTTCGTGGTCCGCGGCTTCACGAAGGCCGTCGACGTCAGCGAGCTGACCGGGCTCGGCGTGCCGGTCGTCGCCGACATCGGGTCCGGGCTGCTCGCGCCGGATCCGCTGCTGCCGGACGAGCCCGATGCCGCCACCACCCTGCGCGCGGGCGCGGACCTGGTCATCGCCAGCGGGGACAAGCTGCTCGGCGGCCCGCAGGCCGGGCTGCTGCTCGGCGCCGCCGCGCTGATCGAGCAGCTGCGCCGGCACCCGCTGGCCCGGGCTCTGCGGGTGGACAAGCTCACGCTCGCCGCTTTGCAAGCGACGCTGACCGGGCCGACGACCCCCACCTGGCAGGCGCTGCGCTACGACCTCGGCTCCTTGCGGGCCCGCACCGAGCGGGTGCGGGACCAACTGGCCGGGGTCGAGCTGGTCGAATCGGTCGCGGTCGTCGGTGGCGGCGGGGCGCCCGAGCTCGAGCTCCCGTCGTGGGCGCTGTCACTGCCCGACCGGTACGCCGCAGCGCTGCGGCTAGGTGCCACCCCGGTGGTCGGCCGGGTCGAGCGGGGACGTCTCCTGCTGGACCTGCGCTGCGTTCCCGAGGAGCGCGACCCCGACCTGATCCTCGCGATCCGGACCGCGCTCGGGGCCGGGGGCCGCTGATGCACGTGCTCGCCACCGCCGGGCACGTCGACCACGGCAAGTCCACCCTGGTCCGCGCCCTCACCGGGATGGAGCCCGACCGCTGGGCCGAGGAACGCCGCCGCGGCATGACCATCGACCTCGGGTTCGCCTGGACCTCGCTGCCCTCCGGCGCCACCGTCGCGTTCGTCGACGTGCCCGGCCATGAACGCTTCGTCGGCAACATGCTCGCCGGGGTGGGGCCGGTGCCGGCCGCCGTTGTGGTCGTCGCCGCGGACGAGGGCTGGCGGGCCCAGTCGGCCGAGCACCTGGCCGCGCTCGACGCCCTCGACGTACGGCACGGGCTGCTCGTCGTCACCCGCAGCGACCTCGCCGATCCGGGGCCCGCGATCGAGCACGCCCGCGCCGAGATCGCGGCGACCTCGCTCGGCACCGTCGAAGCCGTGGCGGTCAGCGGTGTCACCGGCGCCGGGCTCGACGAGTTGCGGGCCGCGCTGGACCGGCTTGTCGCCGAGCTGCCCGCGCCCGACCCGGCGGCCGCCGTACGGCTGTGGATCGACCGCTCGTTCACCGTCAAGGGCGCCGGCACTGTCGTCACCGGCACGCTCGGCGCCGGGGAGCTGCGCGTCGGCGACGAGCTGGAGCTGACCGGCGCCGCCCGGCCGGTGCGGGTCCGCGGTCTGCAGAGCCTCGGTGCCGCCGCCGAACGGGTCGGCGCGGTCGCGCGGGTGGCGATCAACCTGCGCGGCGTCGACAAGGACACCATCGGCCGCGGTCAGGCGCTGCTCACGCCCGGCCGGTTCCGGCTCACCGACCTGATCGACGTACGCGTGCACGGCGATCCCGTGGCCGACCTGCCCGCCACCGTCACCCTGCACACCGGTTCCGCCGCCGTGTCCGCCCGGGTCCGTCCGCTGGGCGCGGACACCGCCCGGCTGCGGCTGCACACGCCGCTGCCGCTGCGGATCGGGGACCGGGCCCTGCTGCGCGATCCCGGCCGGCACCACGTGGCGGGGGGAGTGACCGTGCTCGACGTCGTACCCCCGGGTCTGTCCCGGCGCGGCGCGGCCGCGACCCGGGCCGCCCAGCTGGAGAGCATGTCGGGGCCCGACCTGAGCAGTGAGCTGCACCGTCGTCTTCTGGTACGCCGTGCCGACCTGCTCCGGATGGGCGTCAGCGACCCGGGGGAGCCGGTCGCCGGGGACTGGCTGGCCGACCCCGCGCACTGGGCGGGACTGGGGGAGCGGCTGGCGCGGGAGGTGGTCCAGCACGCCGCCGAACATCCGCTGGAGCCCGGCGCCCCCGTCGAGGCCCTGCGGCACCGGCTCGGCCTGCCGGACCGGGCCCTGGTCGAGGCGCTCGTGCGGCCGCCGCTGGTCAACCGGCGCGGACGAATCTCCACCGGTGCCGCCGACGTGCCGGCCGAACTGGTCACGACGGTGGAGCGGGCCTTCGACGGGCTGGGCGACCGGCCGTTCGCGGCGCCGGACGCGTACCGGTTGAGCGAGCTCGGGCTCGGCACCCGGCAACTCGGCGCGGCCGTCCGCGCGGGTCTGGTGGTGCAGCTGGCCGACAACGTCATCCTGCGGGCCGACGCGCCGCGGCGGGCGGCGCAGGTGCTGGCCGGGCTGCCCGGCCCGTTCACCGTCAGCGAGGCCCGGCGGGCTCTGGACACGAGCCGCCGGGTCGCCGTCCCGCTGCTGGAACTGTTTGATACCACCGGCGTCACCCGGCACCTGCCGGACGACCGCCGGGTCGTCGAGACCGGCTGAACTACTCGGGCCGGACGGCCGCCGTGTCGCCCGAGACCGCGTCGACGTCGTAGCCGGCGCGCCGCACCTCGGCGTCGTTCGCGTCCGCCGCCGGGTCGTCGTCCGCCCCGAAGTCGACGCCGTCGTCCGGCCCGCCGGGGAGGTTCTCGCCGGGCGGGCGCATCGAGGCCGCGTGGGCCGGCGTTCCGTCGGGCTCGTCAGTGTCGCTGCGGTCAGTAACGTGATCGGTCATGCCCTCGGCGTTCCCGCCGGCAACCGGGTCAAACCCGGGGTCGGACAAAGGTCGCCGGGTCAAACCCGGGTCAGACGACCAGCAGGCCGAGCCGCGACCCGGAGTGGCGCAGGGCCGACATGGCCAGGCCCAGCGGCAGCCGGCCCGGGACCCCGGCGGGCTCGTGCCGGGCTCGCAGCACTCCCGAGGCGTGGCTGGTGGGCAACGGCAGCAACGGATACCGGCCCAGCGCCTGGCGGTTGAAGTGCGTGCGGTGCTCCCCGAAGTGGGCGACGGCCCGCCACTGCGCGGCGGCGGCATGGACATCGCAGACGGTCCCCGGCGGCTCGGGCAGGATGGTCACCGCGGCGAACGGGCCACTGCCGGCCAGCCACCATTCGGCGCCGTCGACGGCGGTCCGGGCCGAGGACTCGCACCAGTACGGCACCAGCCCCGACCGCAGCACCCGCCACGGATCGATCAGCCGTCCCGTCTCCACCACGCACTCGTCCCCGCCGCGTCCCGTAGCCCGCAGCCAGGCCCGGTACAGATCGGCGACGCAGGCGCTGAGCACCTCCGGCCCGGGATACAGCACCCGGTGCACCGGCCGGTCCAGGGCCGCCGACAGCCGCCGCAGGTCACGGTCGAACTCCGGCTCACCGGCGGTCTCGGCATACCGCGGCGGCGTGTCCAGATAAGGCGTCGACCACCGGTCGCCGCCGACACTCTCCATCAGCCGCCGGAACGACGGGTTGTCCAGCGTCTGGTCCTCGTGCCGCATCCCGCCGGCCGGCCGGCCGAGCTGGAAACTGTGCCGGTCGGTCAGCTCCAGCACCGGCCAGGTCCGGGTGTCCCGCAGCAGCAGTGCGGTGCCCCCGGGCTCCAGACCGGACCCCAGAAAATCCCGGTACGCCGTGGGCAGCCGTTGCCACCGCACGTGCAACGTCACCGTCGAGCCGCACAGCGGACCCCGCCCGACCGGGTCGTGCACCTGGCGTACGGTCACCCCCGGATTGGCCGCCAGGATCAGGTCGGCGAGCTTGGCACCCCACTCCATCGCCCCGGTCCAGTCGCCGACATCGCCGTCCGGCCACGGCACGGTGAGGGTGAAACTGGTCGGCAACCAGGGCGCGCCCAGGGCCGCCGCCAAATGCGCCGCACCCCCGTGCGCCGACCCGAGGACCACCGCCGGGTACGGCCCCGCCGGATAGTGCCCGGTGATCCACGAAGCCACATCCCCGGCGTCCACCCGGTCGACCAGCTCCAGCGGTACGGCCTCAGCGCAGTCCTCGAACGCCAGCGCGGGCCCTCGCAGCTCCGCCGGCAGCCCACCCCGCCGTCCCAGCACGGGAACCCGGTCCAGGCCCTCGCAGCCACGCTGCCGCAGGGCCCGCGAGACCGCCTCCAGCAACGGCCGCTCGGGACCGTCAGGAGCGACGATGCGAGCGGCGGCCAGAGTGGATGTCGCCGGGGATTCCGTCACGGCGAGGCTCCTTCAGGTGGGGGCGGAGGGGTGGCGGTTCCATGCGAAGCGCCACCGCTGTCCGGCATCGATCCGGCGCACGCGGCCGGATACCCTGGTCGCCCCGGATCATTCGGCCGCCCCGCACCAATCGCAGGACCGGCCGGGTCAGCGCCGCCCGGCCGGTACCGGCCCCACGTGCGAGCGCCGCTCTGGTGCCACGGCGGCGTGCCGCTGGCCCGGGCCCGGTCCGCTGCGGGCGGCGAGCAGGTCGGCGACAGCGCCGGTCGCGTACCCGTAGACGGTCTTGTGCAGCAGATCCACGGCGAGCTCACGGCGGGGCCACGTCCACGGCGGCGCGCCGACGCCGGTCGCGTTCTCCAGCAGCTGGTCGCTGGTCAGGCGGACCACCGTGAACATGGCCGAGGCCCACGGCCCGCGCAGCCCGGCGTTGGCCATGGCGCCGCGCAGGACGCCGACGAGCATCGCCTGGCCGGCGTGCATGGTCCAGTTCAGAGCGTCCGAGCGGCGCGGCTCGAGGTCGCGCCGCCCGGCCAGCCGTTGCAGCACGTACGCCGGCGCGTACGAGCCGGGGCGGTGGGTGAGGCGTTGCTCGGCCTTCTCGGCCAGCGTCATCACCGCCACCCCCGCCGCGCCCGCGACCAGGCCCTGCCACACCGACCGGGTCACGGCTCCCATCAGGCCGCGTCCTGCTGCCCGGCGCTGTCGCTGTCGTCGGCGACGTCGCGGTCGGCCGGCTCGCTCGGTGCGCGCTCGCTGAGCTCCACGTCGGTCTCGGTGAGCGGGGCGCCGGCGTTGTCCTCGGCCGCGCCCCGTTCGATGTGCTGCTCCTGCTGATCGGTCATGGCTCCTCCTCGAAGTGCTGGAGCGCCTCGGCTACCCGCGTCGTCGAGAGGCAAACGGGCCGTCAGCCGTCCACCGTCAGCCGGGACACCTCGGTCAGGACCGCGCGGACGTCGCCAGTGCGTTGCAGGATGCGGCGCTGCCGTTCGGCGCCGGTGCCCTCGCGGCGCAACCGCTGCAGTCCGGCGCGGACCTCGGCCAGGTCGCCGTGGCTCTCCAGCGCCGGCGTGACGGCGCCGACGAGGTCCTCGACCAGTTCCCAGGCCGGCCGGGCGGTGCCGCGGACCGGATCCAGCAGGGTGCCCTCGACGCCGGCGTGGGCGGCGTTCCAGTGCGCGGCCCGGACGAGGTAGTCCGGGACGCCGGGCGCCGGCACTCCCGCCGTGATCTGCTCGACGGCGGTGGCGACCAGGGCCCGGACCAGCCCGGCGACCAGGACCGTGTCGTCGACGGTCAGGCAGATGTCGCCGACGCGTACCTCCACCGTGGGCCAGGCCGCGGACGGGCGGGCGTACCAGAGCACCATGCTCTCGTCGAGCATCACGCCCGAGGCGACCATGGTCCGGACCGTACGGTCGTACTCCTCGCCCGACGCCAGCAGGGGCGACGGTCCCAGGCTGGGCCACCGTTCCAGCTGGATCGAGCGCCAGCTCGCATGCCCGGTGTCGGCCCCCTCGAACAGCGGTGAGTTCACCGTCAGGGCCTGGACCACCGGCAGCCACACCCGCAGGTGGTTGCACACCCGGATGGCCAGCTCCCGGTCCGGGACCCCGACGTGCACGTGGCAGCCGCACACCGCGGGATCGTGGGCGATCGGGCCGTAGTGCCGGCCGATCGCCTGGAACCGCGGGTTGTCGGTCACCGTGCGCTGCGGGTCGGCGATCGGTGTGGCCCCGATCGCGGCCAGCGCGGCACCTGTGGCGGCAGCCGACTCGGCGGCGGCCCGGCGCAGCCCACCTAGTTGCTCGCGCACCTCGGCCAGCTCGGTGCAGACGCCGGTGACCATCTCCACCATGCTGTGCCGCACCTCCAGCCGGCTCTGCGCGCGGGCGTCGTCGCCGAGCCCGGCCAGCACCTTCTCGGCCGCCGGGGAGTTCTCCCCGGTGACCGGGTCCAGCAGCAGGAACTCTTCTTCCACACCCACGGTCATGGGCATCAAGGAACCACCGTTCCGAGGGTCGGCACTCGTGGATCAGCCCGGGCGCACGGCGGTGAGGACGACGACGGCGATGCGCTCCGCGTGCGCGTACGCCGGCCCGTCCAGTTCCTCGCCGTAGACGTCCGGATCCACCTCACGATAGAACCATTCGAGGCCGGTGCCGGTCAGGCGCTCGGCGGCGGCCGTCCGGAACGGGTCCCGCCCGTCCACGATGCCGGTCCCGCTGAACAGCACCAGGGAACCGCCGGGTCCCAGCCGCTTGGCGGCCGTGTCGATGATCGCCAGGGACAGGTCGTGCCCGTGTTCGCCGCCACCGTCGCGGTAGGCCCGGCCGGCCGGATCGATCATGAATGGCGGGTTCGAGATGATCAGATCGAAGTCGCCGTCGACGTCGTTGAGCAGGTCACTGCGGCACGGCCGTACCCCCGGGGTCCCGGCCAGTCCGGTGTTGACCCGGGCGAAGCGCAACGCCGCGTCGTTGATGTCGACCGCCAGCACCTCGGCCTCCGGCGCGCGCTTGGCCACGGTGATCGCCCCGGCCCCGGTGCCGCAGCCGATGTCCACCGCACGGCGGACGGGCCGCTCGCGGGTCTCGACGTGGGCCGCCGCGGCGTCGGCCATCCGGTAGGTGTCCGGGCCGAAGAAGACCGAGTCGGCCGCGGCGGTCGGGAAGGCCGAGTGCACGAACAGCTCGCCGTCGTACGAGGAAAAGCGGACCAGACTCCGCCAGGTGTCACCGTCGCGGTCCAGCACACCGGCCGCGTCCATCAGCTCGACCAGCTCCGCCGGCAGCACGCCGGGGCCGAACGGGCGGCTCCACCCGAACACGTCCCGCGCGGTCCGGGCCCGGGCGTTCCCCGGGCGGTCGTTGACCCGCTGGTGGGTGGCCGGCGTGACGGTGGTGAAGGTGTAGCCGCTGTCCTTGAGGAGGGTCCCGAGTTGCCGTAGTGCGTTGTCGGCGGCGACGTCCCTGGTCGCCACGGCAGCCGTCGTGTCGGTCATGGTCATGGCGCCCGATTGCCCCGGAACGGCGCGGTCATTCGTACCGAAATCCCGCGCCGGCCAACGAGTATCCGGGGCAATGGTGACGGCAGGTGCGATGACCTGACTCTCTACGACAGTTCGGGCACTGTGCCATTGCCGCCCCGGGGATCGACCACCACGATCGTCGTCGCCAGCGAAGCAGTCCCGGGGAAGGACACCACGACACGTGCAGCCAGACTCCACCGCGAACGGAGCGGGCCTGGACGAGCCCGCCACCGTCGACCTCAGTGGCCGGTGCGTCGGCAACTCGTACATCCTGATCTGCCCCGTCGGCCAGGGCGCGACCGGCACGGTCTGGCGCGGCATCGAGCGGACCTCCGGCGAACAGGTCGCGGTCAAGCTGCTGCACGAGGGCCTGCTGCGCCAGCCGAAGCTGGTCACCCGCTTCGTGCAGGAGCGCACGATCCTGATGATGGTGCGCCACGAGCACATCGTCGGCGTCCGCGACCTGTTCAGCGCGGGCGAGTCGCTGGGCCTGGTGATGGACTTCGTCGCCGGCGGCAGCCTGCGCGAACGGCTCCGCTCCGCCGGCACCCTGGCCCCCGCCGAGGCGGCCCGGCTGCTCGCCCAGGTGGCGGCGGCGCTGGCCGAGGCGCACACCCTCGGGGTCGTGCACCGCGACGTCAAACCGGACAACATCCTGCTGCAGACGGTGGATGGCCGCGCCGACGCGCGGCTCACCGACTTCGGCATCGCCCGCGTCGTCGACGCGGCCGGCCTCACCACCCCGCACGCGATCATCGGTACGCCGCACTACATGGCCCCCGAGGTGATCAGCGGCGCCGACGCGGGCCCGGCCGCCGACGTGTACGCGGTCGGCGTGGTTCTCTACGAGCTGCTCACCGGGCACACGCCGTACACGGGTGAGCCGCTCGCCGTGCTCCGCCACCACCTGGACGACGTGGTGGCGCGCCCGCCCGGCGTGTCCGACCCGGCCTGGGCGGTGATCGAGTCCTGCCTCGACAAGGACCCGGACCGGCGCCCGGCCGGCGACGAACTGGCCCCGATCCTGCGGGACCTGGCCCGGATCAGCGCCCGCGAGCCCGCCCTGCCCGCGCCCCTGGAAGCCCCCGAGCCGCCGCTGCCCAGTCCGGCCGTACGCGCGACCCCACCGCGCCGGGGCGCCACCCCCCGCCGCCGCCCGCCGAACCGGCCCCGCAGCTGGGTCTGGGGCCGCTCGGCGGCGATCGTCGCCCTGGTCGCCGGGGCCCTGGCGGTCTCGGGCGTCGGCGGCTACACCGTCTGGAAGTACAGCGACACCGCCGCGGCCCGCAGCAGCGCCGGCGCGGCGCCGGAGAAGGGCCTGGGTGCCGGGCCGAGCTTCGCGGCCCAGCCGGTGCCACCGGGCGTCCAGACCTCACAAAATCCGGTGTACGGCGGCAGCGTGCCGGGCGGCGGCGGGGCGCAGCCGACCGGTACGGCCGAACGTTCGGCTCCGGCATCGAGGGGCCGCCGGGCCGGAGCCTCGGTCGGTGTGTCCGCGGGCCCGGCGGCGGTCGGGGCGTCCGCGGGACCCGGCGGGGCACAGGCCGAGGCCAAGTTCGGGCCGTGGCAGTGCGGCGACGAACTCGACTGGGACATCGGCCATCCGGTGCTGGCCCAGCCGTGCCACGCGGTCGGCGGGGCGATCAGGGTGGTCGGTCACATGCAGGCGGGACCGGGTGTCCAGGCCGACATCTCCCTGTCGGTGCGGGACGCGACTACGGGCGAGGTCGCCGCGGGACCGTACACCTGCAAGGCGATGATGTTCACGGACTTCGCCCCGGAACACACTTGCGGGCCGGTCGACCTGAAGGCGCCGCGCGGCCGCCGCTACGTGGTGGTGGAGTCCTGGGAGTACACCGGCCGGTCGCTGTTCCCGGGCGGCAGCGCGGAGGGCCGCGAGTTCACCTGGTGACGCTTCGCTTCTCCTGGAACGGAAAATGTCGGGGGTGCCTTCTAGGGTTTCCGGCATGGCACCTGAGACGCACAGCGTTGTGCGCACCGAGGAGTGGGACGACGGCGTCGGCGACGAGAAGCGGCACGAGGGCGTCGCCTTCATCGACCTCGACCTGTGCGAGACGACGCTGCAGGCCGTCGAGTTCCAGGAGTGCACCTTCCGCAACGTGCGGTTCAACTGCTCGGTCCAGACCGACGTCGCGTTCGTCAACTGCACCTTCGCCAGCTGCTCGTTCTTCGACGCCACGTTCACCCGGTGCAAGCTCGTGGGCAGCATGTTCGACCGCTGCACGTACGACATCATGACGGTCGAGGACGGCGACTGGTCCTTCGTCGGGCTGCCCGGCGCGGCGCTGGGCACGGCCACCTTCACCGGGGTCCGGATGCGCGAGGCCGACCTGACCGGTGCCCGCTGCCAGGGCGCGACCTTCCGCGGCGTCGACCTCTCCGGCGCTTCGCTGCGCAATGCCGACTTCACCCGCGCCGACCTGCGCGGCACCGACCTGTCCGGGCTGGATCCGGCGACGACCGAGATCCGCCACGCGATCATCACGGCGGACCAGGCGGTGGTCGTCGCGATGGCGCTGGGCCTCGACGTCCGCCCCGCCTGATGCCGTCGCTGGCCGGCCGGGGTCAGTGGTCGGTCAGCGCCGGGGGAGGGG
Source organism: Actinoplanes sp. CA-051413 (assembly GCF_050955795.1). Lineage (NCBI taxonomy): Bacteria > Bacillati > Actinomycetota > Actinomycetes > Micromonosporales > Micromonosporaceae > Actinoplanes > Actinoplanes sp. CA-051413. The sequence continues at coordinate 6,751,061 of NZ_CP192100.1, read as the reverse complement.
TGAAACGATCGCCGTAGGTCTTCGCCAGTTCCGAGGCGCGCGCCGCGAAACCCGCCGGCCCGCCCGCGTACTGCTGGACGTAGCGCAGCACCCCACCGGTCCAGGCCGGGAAGCCGATGCCGAGCAGCGAGCCGATGTCACCGTCCACCGCCGAGCGCAGCACGCCCTCGTCCCGGCAGCGCAACGCGTCCAGCGACTCGGCGAACATCATCCGTTCCTGCAGGTCGATCAGCGGGACGGCCCGGCCCTCGGCGGTGGCCAGCCGGGCGATGCCGCGCCACAGCTTGCCCCGGCTGCCGTTGTCGTAGTCGTAGAAGCCGCGGCCCGCGGCCCGTCCGGGGCGGTCGTGCTCGTCCAGCATCCGGTCGACGACGGCGTGCGCCGGCAGCACCGGGAAGTTCCCGTCCGCGGCCGCCTCGAACTGGCGCCGGATGCGCCGGATCAGGGTCAGCGACACCTCGTCGACCAGCGCCAGCGGTCCGGTCGGATAGCCCGCTTGCAGCGCCGCCTGCTCGATCGACGGCGCGGGAACGCCCTCGGCCAGCATGCTGATCGCCTCGTCCAGGAAGCGCCCGATGACCCGGCTGGTGAAGAAGCCCCGGCCGTCGTTGACCACGATCGGGGTCTTGCCGATGCGCCGGCCCAGGTCGAAGGCGCGGGCCAGGGCCGCGTCGCCGGTCTGCTGCCCGACCACGATCTCCAGCAGCGGCATCCGGTCGACCGGGGAGAAGAAGTGCATGCCGATGAAGTCCGCCGGGCGGCTCACCCCGTCGGCCAGGCCGGTGATCGGCAGCGTGGAGGTGTTCGAGGCGAGCAGCGCGTCCGGCGCCAGCACCGGTTCGACCTCGGCGAAGACCGCGTGCTTGAGGGCGGGGTCCTCGAAGACGGCTTCGATGACGGCGTCACAACCGGCCAGCGCGGCCACGTCGGCCGTGGCGGTGATCCGGGCCAGCACGGCGGCGGCCCGGTCCGCGTCCAGCCGGCCCTTGCCGACCTCGCGGGCCAGCAGCTTCTCGGCGTGCGCGCGACCCCGCTGGGCGGCCTCCTCGGTGATGTCCTTGAGGACGACGGGCAGGCCGGCGCGGGCACACGCGTACGCGATCCCGGCGCCCATCATGCCCGCACCCAGCACCGCCACCCGGGTCACCGGGGCGACCTCGACCGCGGGCCGGCTCGCGCCGTCGTTGACCGCCTTCAGGTCGAAGAAGAACGCCCCGATCATGTTCTTGGCGATCTGCCCGGTCAGCAACGAGACCAGGTAGCGGGTCTCCACCGTCAGCGCGGTGTCCAGGTCCACCTGGGTGCCCTCGACCGCGGCGGCCAGGATCGCTTCGGGCGCCGGCAGGCGGCCCTTCAGCTGCTTGCGCAGATTCGCCGGGTACGCCGGCAGCTGTGCGGCCAGCTCACGGCCACCGCCGGGGATCCGGTAGCCGGGCCGGTCCCAGGGCTGGGCCGCGTCGGGGTGCGCGGCGATCCAGGCCCGCGCCCCGGCCAGCATCTCCTCGGCGGTGTCCACGACCTCGTCCACCAGACCGGCGGCGCGGGCGGCGGCGGGGCGCAACTGCCGCCCGGTCAGCAGGATGTTCGTCAGGGCGTCGGCCAGGCCCAGCATCCGTACGGTCCGGGTCACGCCGCCCGCACCCGGCAGCAGGCCGAGGGTGACCTCCGGGAAGCCGATCCGGGAGCCGGGCGCGTCCAGCGCGATCCGGCGGTGGCAGGCCAGCGCGATCTCCAGCCCGCCGCCCAGCGCGGAACCGTTGATCGCCGCGACCACCGGGCGGCCGAGGGTCTCCAGCCGGCGCAGGTCCGCCTTGATCGTGGTGAGCAGCGCGGTCAGCGCCGGCGCGTCCGCCGGGGTCGCCTTGATCATCTCGGGCAGGTCCCCGCCGGCGAAGAACGTCCGCTTGGCGCTGGTCACGATGACCCCGGTGATCTCGTCGCGCTCGGCCTCCAGCCGGTCGACGGCCGCGGTCATCGACGCGGCGTAGGCCCGGTTCATGGTGTTGGCCGACTGGCCCGGGTCGTCCAGCGTGAGCGTGACGACGCCGCCGGGATCACGGTCGTAGCGGATGGTGCCGGTCATGAGCACCTCTCGATGATCGTGGCGACGCCCATGCCGCCGCCGATGCACAGGGTGACGAGGGCGCGGTGCCGGTCCCGGCGTTCCAGCTCGTCCAGCGCGGTGCCGAGCAGCATGGCGCCGGTGGCCCCGAGCGGATGCCCCAGCGCGATCGCACCACCGTTCACGTTCACCTGCTCGGGATCAAGCTTCAGATCGCGGATGTATTTGAGCACCACCGCCGCGAACGCCTCGTTGATCTCGAAGAGGTCGATGTCCTCGACACCGAGCCCGGCGGTCGCCAGCGCCTTTCGGGTGGCCGGGATCGGCCCGGTGAGCATCAGCGTCGGATCGGCCCCGCTGACCGCCGCGGCGACGATCCGCCCGCGCGGCGTCAGCCCGAGCTCCCGTCCGACCGTGTCAGAGCCGATCAGCACCAGCGCCGCCCCGTCCACGATTCCGGAGGAGTTCCCGGCGTGGTGCACATGCTCAATCTCCTCCAGCCAGTGGAACTTCTGCAACGCCACCGCGTCGAAGCCGCCCGCCGCGCCGATACCGGCGAAGGACGGGCTGAGCTTGGCGAGACCTTCCCGGGTCGTGTCGGGCCGCAGATGCTCGTCCGCGGCGAGGATCACCCCACCGGTACGGTCCCGCACCGGCACGACCGAACGGGCGAAGTGCCCACCGGCCCACGCCTTGGCCGCCCGCTCCTGCGACCGCAGCGCGTACGCGTCCACGTCGTCCCGGCTGAAGCCCTCGAGGGTGGCGATGAGGTCGGCGCTGATGCCCTGCGGCACGAAGGAGGTGGCCAGCGCGGTCTCCGGGTCCATCGCCCACGCGCCGCCGTCCGAGCCCATCGGCACCCGCGACATCGACTCGACGCCACCGGCCAGGAGCAGCTGGTCCCATCCCGACCGCACCTTGGCCGCGGCGATGTTGACGGCCTCCAGCCCCGAGGCGCAGAAGCGGTTGAGCTGGACCCCGCCCACGTGGTCGGGCAGACCCGCCAGCAGCGCCGCCGCGCGGGGCAGGTCACCGCCCTGCTCACCCACCGGCGTGACGATGCCCATGACAAGGTCGTCGAGCCGGTCGGTGTCGAGGCCGGGCAGCCGTTCCCGCAAGGCGTCGATGAGCCCGACGGTCAACGAGATCGGCTTGACGCCGTGCAGCGAACCGGTGGCCCGCCCCTTGCCCCGCGGCGTCCGCACCGCGTCGAAGACGTACGCCTGACCGTCAGAGCGCACGAGCGATCAGCTCCTTCATGATCTCGTTGGTCCCGCCGTAGATCTTCTGGGCGCGGGCGTCGGCGTACATCTGGGCGATCGGGTATTCGGTCGTGTAGCCGTAGCCACCGAACAGCTGCAGGCACCGGTCCACCACCTCACACTGCCCGTCGGTGAGCCAGTACTTGGCCATCGCGGCGGTGGCGACATCAAGCTCACCGCGAACATGCCTGGCGATGCAGTCGTCGAGAAAAACCCGGCTGACCCGGGTACGGGTGGCGCACTCGGCGAGGACCATGCGGGTGTTCTGATGCCCGATGAGCGGCTTGCCGAAAGCGGTGCGCTCCTTGACGTAGGCGACGGTGAGGTCGATCGCGCGTTCCATGGCGGCGACCGCGCCGATGCCGATGACCAGGCGCTCCTGGGGGAGCTGGCCCATGAGCTGGGCGAAACCGAGGCCTTCGGTGCCGCCGAGCAGATTGGCGGCCGGGACGCGGAAGTCGTCGAAGAACAGCTCGGCGGTGTCGTTGCCCTTGAGGCCGATCTTGGAAAGCAGCCGGCCCCGCCGGAAGCCGGCCGGCTCTCGGCGTGCCTCGTCGCCTTCGCCGCCGCTTCTGTAGGTCTCAGCGCCTTCGCCGGCCTCGCTGGTCCCGTCGGCGTCGTTCGCGTCGCTGACTTCGCAGATCAGGAGGGAGACGCCGGAGGCGCGCTGCGACGGGTCGGTCTTGGCGGCCAGGATGACGATGTCGGCCAGGCCGCCGTTGCTGATGAACGTCTTCGCGCCGGAGATCACGTAGTCGTCGCCGTCGCGGAGGGCTCGGGTGCGCATGGCTTGCAGGTCCGAGCCGCCGTCCGGTTCGGTCATAGCGATCGCGCCGATCAGGGTGCCGGCGCAGAGGCCGGGCAGCCAGCGCTGCTTCTGCTCCTCGGTGCCGTAGGCGACCAGGTAGCCGGTGACGATGCCGCTGTGGACGGCCAGCCCGAGACTGCTGTCGCCCGAGCGCATCTGCTCGTCGAGCAGCACGGCCTCGTGGGTGAAGTTGCCGCCTCCGCCGCCGTACTCGACCGGCACGGAGAGGCCGAGCAGGCCCAGCTCACCGGCCTTGCGGTAGTGCTCGCGATCGGGATGGCCCTGGGCGAGCACCCGATCGGCGTGCGGCAGGACCTCCTTGGTGAAGAAGGCCCGGACCAGCGCGGCGAGCTCGTCGTGTTCCGGCTCGCGCCACGGTGAGGCTCCCATGACTCCACCTTGGCGAGTTATTGGCGGACTGTCAATAGCTCGGCGCAGCGGGCCGGGTCGTCGGCGAACGGCAGGTGTCCGCAGCCCGGCAGCAGGACGTGCCGGGCGGCGGGCAGCTCTTCGCGGGCCCGGGCGGCCTGGCGGTGGTGCGGCAGGACCAGGTCACGCGTACCCCAGGCGATTGTGACCGGGATGCCGGAGAGTGCACCGGGATCGGCGCCGACCGGCAGCCGCCAGACGCCGAAGGCCCGTCGCGCGGCGGCGAAGCCCGGCGCGTGCGACAGTGCCCGCGCCGAGTCGAGGCAGTCCTCGGGCGACAGTCGGCTCGGGTGGCCGTAGAAGACTCCGCAGAAGGCGACGCGGCCGGCCCGGGTGGCGAAGATGCGGGGGAGGGCGGGCGCGAGGGTGGCGCTCAGGACGCGGGCGCCGCCGACCACGGCCTGGCACCAGCGGCGGCCTGCGGGGCCCCAGAAACCGACGGGGGCGAATGCGGTGACGGCTGACGCCCGGCCGCGCCGGCCGAGTTCCAGGGCGATGCCGCCGCCGAGGGAGCTGCCGGCCAGTTCCGGCCGGTCGAGGCCGAGCTTGTCGAGGAATGCGGCGACCAGGTCGGCGAGGTGACCTACCGACCCGGGAACGGGTGAGGCTTCGAAGACCGCGGGGTTGTCGTCCGGTATTGGGTTGTCGGTCATGGCGGTCGGTTCGTCGAAGGTGGTGGGGCGGTCGGGCGCGGTCGGCCCGCCGGGCGATGCCGCGTCGTCCGGCGACGCCGGATGGAACATCGAGTGGGCGCCGACAAGTGCCGAATCGCTGGGGGATGTGCGACCGGATGCCGTCTCGCCGCCGGCCGCCGCCGGGCCGAGGGCCCAGCGGCTGTCGGATCGCCGCCGGTCGCCAGGCAAGGCGGGGCCGGACGTTCGGGGTCGGTGGGGTGAGTGCGGGCCGGCGAGAGGCGGCCAGAGCGGGGATTCGCCGAAGCCGGGAAGGTCGATGGCGATCACCTCACGGTGGCGTGCCAGCTCCGCGATCAGTGGATCCCAGACCTGGCGCCGGCTGCCCAACCCGTGGATCAGCACCAGCGGGGGCCCGCTGCCGAGACGCTCATGAGCCAGCATCACCCGCACCCCTTATTGACAGCCCGACAATAACGGTGCCACGGTAACTCATGGCGTACGACTACGACGTCCTGGTCATCGGCTCCGGCTTCGGTGGGGGTGTCACCGCGCTGCGGTTGACCGAGAAGGGCTATCGGGTCGGCGTCCTCGAAGCCGGCCGGCGTTTCACCGACGAGCAGTTCGCCAAGACTTCGTGGCGGCTGCGGGACTACGTCTACGCTCCCGCGCTCGGCTGCTACGGCATTCTGCAGCTCACCCTGCTCCGCGACGTGCTGGTCATGTCCGGCGCCGGGGTCGGTGGCGGTTCTCTGGGGTACGCCAACACGCTCTACGAGCCGCCCGACGCGTTCTTCGGCGATCCGCAGTGGGCGTCGATCACCGACTGGAAGGCCGAGCTCGCGCCCTACTACGACCAGGCGAAGCGGATGCTGGGCGTGGTCACCAACCCCGTCGAGACGTTCGCCGACGTCACGCTGCGCGCCGTTGCCGAGGATCTCGGCGTCGGGCACACGTACCGGCGTACCCCCGTGGGTGTGCTCTTCGGTGAGCGGCCCGGCGCCGCCGTGCCGGATCCGTTCTTCGGCGGGGCCGGGCCGGCCCGCCGGGCCTGCACCTCGTGCGGCGCCTGCATGACCGGCTGCCGGGTCGGCGCGAAGAACACGGTGGTCAAGAACTACCTGTACCTGGCCGAGGCGGCCGGCGCGGTGGTGCACCCGCTGACCACGGTGGTCGCGGTCCGGCCGCGGCCCGGCGGCGGGTACGACATCGACACGCGCGCCACCGGCAGCCCACGCCGGCGCACCCGCCGCTTCACCGCCGCGCAGGTGGTCTTCGCCGCCGGCGCGCTCGGCACCCAGCGCCTGCTGCACCGCATGCGCGACCGTGGCCTGCTGCCCGCGGTCTCGCCCCGCCTCGGCGAACTGAGCCGTACCAACTCCGAGTCCATCCTGGGCGCCCGCACCCGCCGCCACGACCTCGACGTGAGCCGCGGCGTAGCCATCACCTCCTCCATCCACCCGGACCCGGTCACCCACGTCGAACCGGTCCGCTACGGCCGCGGCAGCAACCTGCTCGCCCTGCTCGCCACCGTGCTGGTGGACGACACCGGAGGTGGTCGGCGCTGGGTGGCCGGCCTGCGGCAACTCGCCCGCGGCTGGCGCGACCTGCGGCTGCTGGCGGTACCCCGGCGCTGGTCGCAGCAGACGATCGTGCTGCTCGCGATGCAGCCGCTGGACAACTCGGTCACTGTGCACACCGCCCGGTCGGTGCTCGGCCGCCGGCGGCTGACCACCCGGCCCGGCGTCGGCTCGCCGAACCCGGCCTGGGTGCCGGCCGCGCACGACGTCGCCCGCCGCGTCGCCGAGAAGATCGACGGGGTGCCGCTGGGTGCGGTGACCGAGCTGATCGGCCGGCCGGTGACCGGCCACTTCATCGGCGGCTGCGCAATCGGCGCCGGCCCGGCGGCGGGGGTGGTCGATCCCTACCAACGCCTGTACGGACACCCGGGCCTGCACGTGATCGACGGGTCGGTGGTCGCGGCGAATCTGGGGGTCAATCCTTCGCTGACCATCACTGCGCTGGCTGAACGGGCGGTGGCGCTGTGGCCCAATGTGGGGGAGGCGGATCCGCGGCCGGCGGTGGGTGCGCCTTATGTGCGGGTGGCTCCGGTCGCGCCGCGACATCCGGCTGTGCCGGCTTCGGCTCCGGCGGCACTGCGCTTCGGCTGAGTGCCGTTGCGGGCAGGAGGTGCCGCCGGGCGTGGCGCCGAGTGGCCGGGCAAGGCGGCACCGGGCTTTGCGGCGGCGCGTCGTGGCGACCCCGGTCTGCAACCGGCTCGCTCGCGGCGGATGAGTCCGCTGCGCCGTGGCCACCGTGCCATGATCATCCGGTTGATGTCGAGGCGGGTTCGCCTCCGTGTTCTGCGGGGACGATCCGTTCGAGACCGACCACGAGCCGGACGACGTGTACGCCGGGCAGGAGAACGGCATCTGTGGGGCGGCGGTTCCCGGGCTGTTGCAGCTGACGGTAGGTACGCACACCGGCTGGGTCCCGTTCCGTGTCGAGCTGCACGGCACTGCGCCCGAGGTGGACGACAGCTGGGAGGAGATCGTCGAAGTATCGTTCCGTCCCACCCGTGAGAAGGTGCACCTGCTGGGTCTCGACGACGACACGCCGCACCGGCTCCGCCTGCCGCCGGGCGACTACCGCGTCCGGTACAGCGTCCGCGGCATCGACGAAGCGGATCACAGTGAGGAAGCACCGGACGCGTACCTGCTGCAGTTCTGGCCGGGCACGCCGGCAGCGGACCGCATCTTGCGCCGGACCAGCCTTCGGGCCGCCTACTGGCATCGCGCCCACCGCAGCCGGCCCCTGCCGCCGGCCGAGCAGGACGCAGAAGATCACAGCGTGGCCGGCGAGGAACAGAGTCACCTGCTGGAGAAGTACGGCGCGATCCCGAACGCCCGGCTGCAGGCGGCCGATGCCTTCACCACCGGCCTGACTTTGATCGACCGCGAGCTGGTACTGGCACTGTCCGAGGCCGATGACGAGGTGCTGGGTCAGGTTGCCCGCTGGGCCGCGTTGCGGGCTCTGGCTGTTGCCCGGCTGACCGACCATCACGCGCTGGTCCCGGCCGTCACGGCGTTACATACCGGCGAGCCTCTTCCGGCGCCCTTCGACGACGAGGACGGCTGGTATTCCGTGCTCGACGACGTGGGCGCGCGTACCTACGTGCCGCGTCTCCCGATCTTCGACGACGAGCCCGGCCGGCAAGAGGACCAACAGCTGTACGCCCTGTCAGGGCTCGGCTCCTTCGCCATCGAAGACCCGCTCGCAGCAGCGGTCAGTGTCGTGGAGTCGGCGGCGATCACCTTCGGCCCCGACGGCTACCCGCAGTTCCTCGCCGATCTCCGCACCACATTCCCGCAATGCGCATAGGGGGACGCTGACCGGACATCGGCTGGGCCACCCACGCGGGCAGCGGCCCGCGGGATCTGCCCATCGCCGGTCATCGTGGCCGATGGCGTAGGCGTCGCCGGCGCTGTGCCTGCGGCAACGCGTGCACCCGGCGGATAAGGTCGGCCAGTGAGTGTCGACGCAGCGCAGACCCGAAGACGCCTGGAGCCGGACGTCCGCCGGGGACAGATTCTCGCCTGCGCGGTCCGGCTTTTCGGGGAGCGCCCCTACGCCGAGGTTTCCACCACCGACATCGCCCGCGCTGCCGGGGTTGCCCGAGGGCTGATCAACCACTATTTCGGCACCAAGAAGGACCTTTATCTCGAGGTCATCCGGGTCATGCTGACCATCCCCGAGGTTGCGGTGCAGAATCTGCCCGCCGGCGATCTTCGCACCCGGGTCGACGCCAGCGTGTCCTGGTTTCTCGACGTCGTCTCCCGGCACAGCACCTCATGGCTCGCCGCCGCGACCGCGGCCGGCACCGGACGGGATGTCGATGTGGAGCGGGTGCTGGCCGAGGCCGAGGACACCGCCGCCGAGTACGTGCTGATCGCCGTCGGTCTGGCCGAGGTTGCCGAGCATCGGGAGGAACTGCGCGGCATGATCCGGGCCTATGTCGGCATGGCCTCCGCCACCGCCAAGGAGTGGCTCAACCGGGACGCCTTGACCCGCGCGCAGGTGCATCTACTGCTCGCGACGACGTTGCTGGCCATCGTGGAGCAGGTCATTCCGACCGTCGTCACGCCCGGCCGCTGAGCCTATTGGCAACCTGTCAACAGCTTGCTAACGTTCGGCACCATGACGGCCACCCCGGGTGGCACCGCCACCTCCCAGCCCGTTCCCACCACCATGTGTGCCGCCTTCCAGGCCACTGTGCGGCGCATGCCCGACGCCGTCGCCCTGCGGACGGTCGGCGGGACCACCTCCTACACCTGGTCCCAGTACGCCACCCAGGTGCATGCCATCGCCGCCGGGCTCGCCGCCCTGGGTGTCCGCCGCGGTGACACCGTCGCCCTGCTGCTCACCAACCGCCCCGAGTTCCACCTCGTCGACACCGCCGCCCAGCACCTCGGCGCGGTCCCGTTCTCCTGCTATCACAGCTCCTCGCCCGATCAGATCGCCCACCTGCTGACCGTCTCCGGCGCCCAGGTCGTGATCACCGAACGCCGCCTCGCCGGCCTGCTGACCAGCAGCACAGCCCTCAGCCCGACGCCGGACGACCCCGATCAGCCCGCGCAGGCCCAGCACGAGCAGGGCCGGCAGCACGGGCAGGCCAACCAGCACGAGCAGCGCCGGCAGCACGGGCAGGACGGCCAGCAAGGGAAAGGGCGCCAGGACAGGCAGGGGCCAGGGAAGCCACCCCAGGTGATCGTGCTCGACGGGGAATCCGGGGACTTCACGCTGGACGATCTCGTCGCCGGCGGCCGGCCCGATTTTGACCTCGAGACCTCCTGGCAGGCGGTCCGCCCCGACGACCTGCTCACCCTCGTCTACACCTCCGGCACCACCGGCGCCCCCAAAGGTGTGGAGATCACCCACGCCGGCATGGTCGCCATGGCCACCGCCAGCGCATCCCCTGCTCGGCATGCGCGCCGGCGACCGCCTCATCTCGTTCCTGCCCTCCGCACACATAGCCGACCGCTGGGCCAACCACTACCTGCACACCTGGACCGGCACCGAGGTCACCACGCTCGCCGACTGGCGCGAGATCCTCGCCGCCCTGCAGGACGTGCGGCCCACCCTGTTCGGCGGCGTGCCGCAGGTCTGGCAACGTCTGGTCGCCGGGGTCAGGAGCATGCCGGAGCTGGCTCAGGCGGTCGACATCGGCCACCGCTACCACCAGGCCGCACGGGCCGGCGAGGTGCCGGCCGAACTCGCTGCGGCGTACCGGATGGTCGACGAGCGGGCGCTGAGCGCCGTGCGGGCCCGGCTCGGTCTCGACCAGGTCCGGCTGGCCGTCACCGCCGCGGCGCCCGCGCCACGCTGGGTGGTGGAGTTCGTCAACGCGCTCGGCGTACCGCTCAGCGAGGCCTGGGGCATGTCCGAGCTCTCCGGCATGGCCACGATGAACCCGCCGGAGGCCATCCGGCCTGGCACGGTGGGGCTGCCGCTGCCCGGCGTCGAGGTCCGCCTGGCCGCCGACGGTGAGCTGCTGGTCCGTGGCCCGATGATGATGCGCGGCTACCGGGACCGGCCGGAGGACACCGGCGCCGTGCTCGACGCCGACGGGTGGCTGTCCACCGGCGACATCGCCGCGATGGACGGGGACGGCTATCTGATCATCATCGACCGTAAGAAGGAGCTGCTGATCACCTCCGGCGGGGAGAACGTCGCCCCGGCGCTGGTCGAGCTGGCCATCAAGGCGCACTGCCCGCAGGTCGCGCAGGCTGTGGTCGTGGGCGACGCCCGGCCGTACCTGGTGGCTCTGCTGGTCTTGGATCCGGAGGCGGGCGACGACGCGGCGGCCGCGGTCGCGGCCGGGATGCGGGCGGCCAACGCGACGTTGTCGCGGGCCGAGCAGGTCCGGGCCTTCGAGGTCCTGACCGAGGCCTGGCCGCCGGGTGGGGACCTGGTCACCCCGACCATGAAGGTACGGCGACGCCCGGTCCTGCGCGCCTACGCCGACCGCATCGACGCCCTGTACGCGGAGAAGTGAGTGCCACCCCGGATCGCGATCATCGGCGCCGGCTTCGGTGGCGTGGCCGTCGCCGCGGCGTTGCGCCGGGCCGGTTTCCACGACTTCGTGCTGCTGGAGAAGGCCGATCGGCTGGGCGGGGTGTGGCGGGACAACGCGTACCCGGGCTGCGCCTGTGATGTTCCCGCCCCGCTCTACTCGTTCTCCTTCGCCCCGAATCCGGACTGGTCGCGGCGTTTCCCGCCGCACTCGGAGATCCTGTCCTACCTGCACCGGTGCGTCACCGATCTGGGCCTGACCCCGCACCTGCGGCTGGGCGCCGAGGTCACCGGGGCCGAGTGGGACGAGCAGCGCTCCTGCTGGCGGCTGGCGATCGCGGACGGCACCGAGGTTGTCGCCGATGTGCTCGTACCGGCGGTCGGGCAGTTGTCCCGGCCCGTCATTCCGTTGCTGCCCGGCGCCGGGCAGTTCCGCGGGCCGGCGTTGCACACCGCCCGCTGGGATCCCGCGCTGCGGATCGACGGCCGGCGAGTAGCGGTCGTCGGGACCGGCGCCAGCGCCATCCAGCTCGTTCCCGCGATCGCCGGTACGGCGGCCCGGGTCATCGTCTTTCAGCGCAGTGTACCGTGGACGCTGCCCAAACCGGACCGCCGCTACAGCGCGCTGCGCCGGGCCCTGTACCGGCGGGTGCCCGCGCTGATGCGACCGCCACGCGCCGGCACCTGGGCGATGACCGTGTTCACCGGCGCGGCCGTGCTCGGCAACCGGGCCGCCGGAGCTTTTCTGCGGACAGCCTCACGCACCCAGCGCTGGTGGCAGGTCCGGGACCCGCGGTTGCGGGCGCAGGTCACGCCGGACGAGCCGATGGGCTGCAAGCGGGTCCTCTTCACCAGCGCCTGGCTGCCCACCCTGGCCCGCCCGGACGTCGATCTGGTGACCACGCCCATCGAATCAGTGACCCCGGCCGGGATCCGCACCACCGACGGGGTCGAGCACCCCTGCGACGTGCTGGTGTACGGCACCGGCTTCGCGGCCACCGAGTTCCTCACGCCGATGCGGGTCACCGGCCGCGGCGGGGCGCGGCTCGACGAGGTGTGGCGGGACGGCGCGCACGCGTACCTGGGGATGGCCGTGCCCGGCTTCCCCAACATGTTCCTGGTCTACGGGCCGAACACGAACACCGGCAACACCTCGGTGGTCTACTTCCACGAGGCCCAGGCCCGCTACATCGTGCAGGCCGTACGGGCCCTCGCCGCCGGTGCGCAGCCCCTGGACGTACGCCCGGAAGTGGCCGCCGCTTACGACGCCGAGCTGCAGTCCCGCCTGGCCGGCAGTGTCTGGACCGCGTGCAGCAGCTGGTACCGCACACCCAGCGGGCGGGTCGTCACCAACTGGCCCGGGATGGCGGGGGAGTACCGCCGCCGCACGGCCCGCCTGCGTCCCGGTGACTTCCGCGCGGCCAGCCGGGCCGGGCAGTCCTGATGTGGTCAGGGCCAGGTGGCGGCCGGTGCCGGAGCCGCGGCACCGAAGCGGAGCCGGAAGTCGGTGAGCGTCAGGGTCAGCAGCGGACGCCGCCCCGCGAGGTAACCCAGGGGCCCGCCCGCCTCCATCCGCCAGGTGGCCGTGCCGAGGCGCAACCCGGCGCTTCCCCGTACCGGAGTGCGCAGGACCTTGTCGCCCAGAGCCTGGGCCACCGACAGCGGCGTCGGCCAGCGGCCGGGCAGCCGCAGGCCGTGCCGCACGGAGGCCGAGCCGATCGGAGCCCGCGGGTCGCCCGGCTCCGGCCCGGTGCCGGCCGCGGCGACCAGGTCGCCGCCCGGCGACTCGCGCAGCTCGAGATCGGCCAGATCCTTGGGGATGCCCCACAGGGCCCGGCCGCCGTCGCGGGACTCGACGCTGTCCACCCAGATCTCGGTGATGCTGACCCGGGGCCGCCACCGCTCGTGAACCAGCACGGCCGACAGCAGCTCCCGGTAGTGCAGCACCCCGCCGGGCTCGTAACGCACCCAGGCCGCCCCGACGAGCGCGCGGCGGCCGAACGGGATCGGCCGCACGACCGCCGCGAGCGGTGCCGGAAGCGGCGTAAGCGCGGACCGCGGCACCGCGAAGACCGAAAGATGGAGCTGACCGCGCAGATCCCACGGCTGGGGTGGATACATGATCGCCTGCCTCCCGGTCGAGGGGGATCGACGAGGTTCATCGTAGGGGAGTCCAGTGCTCGGAGGTACGCATGCCGGATGATCGGGGACCGTTGCGTGGTCTCAAGGTGGTCGAGCTGGCCGGCATCGGGCCGGGCCCGTTCGCCGCGATGCTGCTGGCCGATCTGGGCGCCGACGTCGTGCGGGTGGACCGCGTCGGCCCCGGCTCGCCGCTGTCCGTGGATCCGCGCTTCGACCTGCTGACCCGGGGCAAACGCTCGATCGCGGTGGACCTCAAGCAGGACAGCGGCCGGGAACTGGTGCTCGCCCTGGCCGAGCGGGCCGACGCGGTTGTCGAGGGCTACCGGCCCGGGGTCGCCGAACGGCTCGGCGTCGGCCCGGACGCGGCGCTGGCCCGCAACCCGCGGCTGGTCTACGCGCGGATGACCGGCTGGGGCCAGGACGGGCCGCTCGCCGCGAGCGCCGGGCACGACATCACCTACCTGGCGGTCACCGGCGCGCTGCACGCGATCGGCCGGGCCGGCGGCCCGCCCCAGGTGCCGGTCAACCTGCTGGGCGACTTCGCCAGCGGCTCGCTCTACCTGGTCGTCGGCCTGCTGGCCGCGCTGCGCGAGGCCGCGCGCACCGGCCACGGCCAGGTGGTGGATGCGGCGATCACCGACGGCGCGGCCCATCTCACGACCCTGCTGTACGGCCTCAGCGCCGCCGGCCAGTGGCGCGACGAGCGCGGCGTGAACCTGATCGACACCGGAGCGCCGTTCTACGACGTCTACCCGGCCGCGGACGGTCGCCACCTGGCCGTCGGCGCGCTGGAGCCGCAGTTCTACGCCGAGTTCATCCGCCTGCTCGCTCCCGGCGACGACCTGCCGGCGCAGTACGACCGCGCCCGCTGGCCGGAGCTGCGCGCCCGGATCGCCGCCGCCTTCGCCACCCGCACCCAGCAGGAGTGGGCGCGGATCTTCGAGGGCACCGAGGCGTGTGTGGCGCCGGTGCTGTCACTGGCCGAGGCCGCCGCGCACCCCCACCTGGCGAGCCGCGGCACCTTCGAACGCCCCGGCGGCGTGGTCCAGCCCGCGGCGGCGCCCCGCTTCTCCGCGACACCGCCCGGCCCGGTCGGCACCCCGGCGCTGCCCGGCGCGCACACCCGCGAGATCCTCGCCGACTGGGACCTCGGAGACGCCGACGGCTGGCTCGACGGCGGCGCGGTCCGGGCGGCACCCTGACGATTTCGGCACATCTTGGCGGGTTCGCCCGGCCGGATCCGGCGTACCGTGGAAGACGGCTCCAGACCTCGGCCGCTGTCCCACAGGGAGGCCGTGATGAAGACCATCGATACATACGACGGCACGGAGCTGCCCCACCGCGAGCGCAGCGCGGGCAGACTGATCGTCCGAAGCCGGTGTTGGCCCTTGCAGCCGGACAGCGAGGAGACCCAGCTGTCGCTGGTGACCGGCGACGGCGGCATCGACGAGGAAGCAGCGACACTGCTGCCGGGCGGTGCCGGGCGCGGCCCGGGCACCTCCGCGCGATCCCACGGCAGGCCACGGGACGATTCCGCGCCCGCCGGCAGCCGGCCGTTCCCCTTCGCGGCGTCCCGCGCCCCCGCCGGCGTGCCGATGCCGGTCTTCGACGAGCAGCGCGCGGCTTCGCTGGCCTGCGTGGATCCGGGCCGATCGGGCCACCCCGACGCCTACGAGTGCATCGCGGCCATCGTCGCGGAACGGACCCTCGCCGCGTAGCCGGGCCGGCTTTGCGGCCGGCTTTGCGGTCGGCTTTGCGGTCGGCTTCGCGGTCGGCTTTGCGGCCGGCATTGCGGCCGGCATTGCGGGCCGGCTTCCCGGCCCGGCCTCCCGGGCCGGCCTCTCAGCCGCGGCGGAACGGGCTGCGCCGCGCGGGCGGGTGCTCCAGCAGCGCCGCCAGCGCCACGCCCGGGGAGTAGTCGTGGCGCGACGGGTGCGACCGGGTCCGCGGGTCGTGCTGTTCCCCGGCCCGGCGCGCCGCGATGCCGGTGATCCAGCCGGCCACGTCGGTGCCCGGCGCGGTGTGCAGGTCCGCGGACTGCCACGCCTCCAGGAAGGTGGCCGCCGCGATCTCGCCGGCCTCCCGATGGTCCCCCACCTGCTCTTGGACCACGGTCGTGACGTCCGGTTCGAGGGCGAGATAGAGCCGGCCGAAGGCGATCTGGTCGCCGGCACTGACCCGCCGGAGCAGCGTCAACAGCCGGGACGGCCGGTCGCGGTACTCGGTCAGGAACACCACCGGGGTGATCATGGCGCCTCCTTCTGGCGGTGCAGGCGTACTGTTCACAGTGTTTCCCCCTTCACCGCCTCGGTGGACCTCGTCCCTGCCGTAACTCTCGTTCCTGGTCTGGACCCGTGCCCGACGACGCTCATCGATGACAGGAAGTCCGATGGCACGCTCGACCGACACCCGCACTCCCACCACCGCGCCCCGGCTGTGGCTCGAACCGACCGCAGGTCCCCGCCCGGTGGTGCAGGGCTGCTGGTGGCCCCGGGGCACCGATCCGGCCGCCGAACTGCCCGGCCTGGTCGAGGTCCTGGACGAGCGGTACGGCCCGATCGTCCGGCTCCGGCTCAGCGCGGCCGGCTGGAGCCGCCGCCCGCACGACGTCGAGGTGGCCGGTCGCACGGTCACCGTGGGTTACTTCTCCGGCCAGTCCACCGGTCTGCTGACCGCGAGCTGCGCGGGCGGCGGCTCGATCGCGGTACGGGTCGTGCCCTGGGCCGGCGACCTCGAAGCGGACTGGGACGTGCCGGAGAGCCGGATCGCCGCCTCCTGACAGCCCGGATGATCATCGGTGGGCGGTGCTGAAGCCGGCCACCCCGCGCCCGTGTTGCAGGGTGGCGATGAGCGCGAGCGTCGACTCGGCGCCCTGGTTGAGGTTGGGCCCGGCCGGGGTCAGCCCGTCGTAGCCGCCGCCGGTGGCCCGGTCCCACATGACCGCCCCGGTGTCGTTGTCGCCGAGGAACCAGCCGATCGACTGCCGTACGCCGTCGTGCCAGCCGGGATCCCCGGTGGCCGCGGCCGCGGTCGCACACGCGTCGGCCAGCGCCGCCACCTCGATCGGCTGCTGGTCGTACTGCTCCCGAGCAGTTCCGTGGTGCCAGCCGGCCGCCGGCAGCACCGACAGCCGGCCGTCGACGAGTTGCAGACCGCGCAGCCAGCTCAGCATCCGCAGCCCGGCAGCCCGCAACGCCTTGTCCTGCTGGGCCGCACCGGCGAGGATCACGACTTCGGCCAGTGCGGCGCTGGCGTAGGCCAGGTGCCGCCGGGGCCACGACCACAGCGGGTCGGAGTCGGGCCACCCGACGGCCGCGGCAGCATCAGCGAGCAGGGCCGCCGCACCGGGGTGCTTCGGATGCCGGCGCAGCACCTCGGCGGCTCCCAGCCCGGCGAAGGCCATGGCGTGCGGCGCCGGCGAGCGACGGGCGGCACCCAGGTCGAAGGCGTACAGCGCCTCCTGTTGGATCCACGGCGCCGTGCTCCGGGCGGCCGCGGTGCCCAGCCCCCACAGGGAACGACCCCACCAGTCACCCAGGCTCGCGTCGTCGGTCCAGCGCCGGTCGTACGAGAGCCGGTTGTGGAACGCGCCGCTGTCGTCCTGCGCGTGGGTCAGGAAGCTCAGGTACACCTCGGCCAGCCGCAGCACCGCCGGTGCCGGGTCCGGCTCCCGGCTGACCACGACCAGCCCGCGGGCGACGTCATCGGTGCAGTAGCCGTGCTCCCGCCGGGGCACGGCGTGCCGGGCGTGCTCCAGCAGGCCGGTGTCGTCGCTCAGCCGCGCCAGATGGGCGAAGCTGGGGGCCGGAGCCTGCCGGCGCCGGGCCGGGACACCGATGACCGCGGTCACGCCGGTGCCGTGGCCGGCTGCGCCGCAGTCGTCATCAGTCCCGCGGCCAGCGCCTCGTAGCGGGCGGCGACCGCCGGCCAGCGCAGGGTGGCGGCGTCGCCGGTGGTCCGGACCAGGGCCGGCTGGGTGAGCACCTTGCGGATCGCGGTGGCCAGCGCCCGGGGATTGCGGTGCGGTACGAGCAGCCCCGGCCCGTCGGTGAGCAGCTCCACCGCGTGCGGGAAGGCGGTGGCGACCACCGGCACACCGGCGGCGACGGCCTCGATCAGCACCCCGGAGGTCACCTGCTCGACGGAGTCGTACGGCAGCACCACCACGTCCGCGGACCGGATCAGCGCGCCGAGTGCCGCGTCGTCGAGATACTGCGACCGGTAGTCGACGGACTGCGCCACCCCGAGCTCGGCGCCGAGCTGGTGCAGGCTCGCCCGGTACGCCTCGCCGTGCCGCTCGAGCACCTTGGGATGGGTCCGCCCGGCGACGGTGTAGACGGGATCGAGGCGGCGCAGGTGCGGCAGTGCCCGGATGGCCCACTCGACGCCCTTGCCGGGGCCGAGCAGACCCCAGGTGAGCAGGTGCGGCCGGGGCCCACGGACCACCGGCGTACCGGTGTGGTCGGCCGCGCCGTGCGGGATGGCCGACACCTTGGCCGGGTCCACGTCGTAGCCGACGATCAGCCGGTCGTGCGCGGTGCCGGTCATGGTGACGACCGCGCCCGCGGCCCCCACGACCTGCTCCAGCACCGACTTCTGCCGGGGCGTGGGCCGGCTCAGCACGGTGTGCAGGACGACGATGCTGGGCACCCGCAGCCGGCGCATCAGCCGCAGCACGTCCGCGCCGTCGGCGCCGGGGTAGATGCCGTACTCGTGCTGGATGATCGCGATGTCGTAGCCGTTGAGGGCGTCGGCGGCGGCCCGCCAGCCGTCGGCGTCGTGTCCCGGCCAGGTGTGCGCCACGTCAGGGCCCGGCGGTCCGTCGCCGGCGCCGGTGGTCACCCGGACCACGCCGCCGGAGGCCGGACCGGCGGTGAGGGCGGCGGCCAGGGCCGCGTTGAACGTGGCCAGGCCGCAGTGGGTCGGCGGGTGCGTGCTGAGGAAGCCGTATCTGGTGGCCACAGGGCCTGCCTTCCGGTTCGGGGGGATGCGCCGGGACGCGCCCGGCAGCGCCGGCGGAGGGCCGGGACCGGGGCGCGAATCGGAGAAAATGGTGCCGAGCTGCGCGGCGCACGCCGGCCGGGCGTCGTCGACGCCGCTGGTGCCGGTCGTGGAAGCCCGCTGACGAGCCGTGCTGAAGCCACCCGGGGGCGGAGGTCGTCGTCGAGGGCGGGCCGTGCCAGCCTACGCGCCGCCGGCCGGGCGCCGGTTGACGGCTTCGTCACGTACCACCGGCGACGGGCACCGGGACCGCACCGATACCGCGGAACCACCCACCCGGCGTACGGTGAGGCCCACGCTCCCGGTCCGCGGTGGCGGCCCCCCGTCCGACCCTTGGTGGCGCGTCATGTCCGCAGCACCGAACCTGTCCACCGTCTTCGTCGAGCTGGCGGACACGCTGCACGAGACGTTCGAGGTCAGCGACTTTCTGCAGGTGCTCGTCGACCGCTGCGTCACGCTGCTGCCGGTCACCGCCGCCGGCCTGCTGCTGGCCGATCATCGGGGCGAGCCGCAGGTCGTCGCCGCGACCTCGCTCGGGGCCCAGCTGCTCCTGGCCGCGCAGGTTCGCTTCGGTCGCGGACCCGGCTTCGACTGCCAACAGGTGGGCACGCCGGTGTCGGCGCCGGACCTGCCCGACGCCGACCGCGACCGCTGGCCCGGGTTCGCCGACGAGGCCCGCCGCGCCGGGTTCGCCGCGGTGCACGTCTTCCCGATGCGCCTGCGGACCGAAGCCCTCGGCGCCCTGAGCCTGTTCCGTCCCCGGCCGGGCGAGCTGCCGGCCGAGTCGGCGGACATCGCGCAGGCGTTCGCGGACGTCGCCTCGATCGGGCTGTTGCAGGAACGCGCGGTCCGGCACGGGCAGGTGGTGGCCGGGCAGCTGCAGAACGCGCTGCAGAGCCGGGTCGAGATCGAGCAGGCGAAGGGGCTGATCGCCGGCCGGCACGGTCTTGATGTCGAGGCGGCCGATGCTCGGCTGCCCCGGACCCCGGCAGCACCTCAGCCGAAAGGTGCGGCCATGTCCCGCTCGGCGCCGCCGTGGCACCGCCCTCCCCGCACCGGCGGGTGAGCGGCGATGTCGATGGACCTCGACCCCGGTGACCGCGTCGACCGGTTGCGCCGCCTCTGCCGTCTCGCGGTGCGGACGCTGCCCGCCTCGGGTGCCGGGATGTCCGTGCTCGCCCGGGACCAGCAGTTCAGCATGCTGACCGCGGCGGACCCGGTGAGCGAACGCCTCGAGGAGTTGCAGTTCGTCCTCGGCGAGGGCCCGTGCGTCGACGCTTCCGCCGACCGCAGTCCGGTGCTGGTGGCCGATCTGGCGAGCGAGGGACTCCAGCGCTGGCCGGCCTACGCCTCGGCGGTGCTGGAGGCCGGCATGTGCGCCGTCTTCGCGTTCCCGCTCCAGATCGGCGCCGCCCAGCTCGGCGTCCTCGACCTGTTCCGCGCCCGGACCGGCTCGCTCACCGGTGCCGAGCTGAAGCGGGCGCTGACCCTGGCCGACCGGGCGGTCACGGTCCTGCTGGCCGACGGGCCGGACGGGGACGAGCCGCTGGGCGCGACGACGGAGTTGTTCCAGGCCCAGGGCATGGTCATGGTCCAGATCGGCGGCACGCTGGCGGAGGCGATGGCCCGCATCCGGGCGTACGCGTACGCCCGCGACCGCCGGCTCGCCGACGTGGCACGCGCGATAGTGGCCCGCGAACTGCGCTTCGAGCGTGATGGGTGAAGACTGCGGGGAAGCAGTCCAGGCACCGGAGGAAGACATGACGACCGTATCGGCCGAGCGTCTCTCGCGGATCTTCGTCGAGGTGGCGGACACGCTCGTGGACGACTTCGACCTGCACGACTTCCTGCACATGCTGACCGTGCGCACGGCGGACCTGGTCGGCGCTTCCGCGGTCGGCATCCTGCTGGCGGACCAGCGGGGCCGGCTGCGTTTCATGGCCGCCTCGGACGAGAAGGCCCGGATCCTGGAGATCTTCCAGGTGCAGGTGAGCGAGGGGCCGTGCTTCGACGCGTACCGCACCGCCCAGCCGGTGCTCAACGCTGACCTGGCGGACGAGGAGACCCGCTGGCCGGAGTTCACCCGGCACGCCCTCGGCGCGGGTTTCCGGTCCGTGCACGCGTTCCCGATGCGGGTACGCCAGGAGGTCATCGGTGCGCTCAACGTCTTCGGCAGCACGGTCGGCGGCAACTTCGACGACGCGGACGTGCTGATCGTGCAGGCGCTCACCGACGTGGCCGCGATCGCCCTGCTCCAGGAGCGCGCGGTGCGCCGCGGCGAGGTCCTCACCGAGCAGTTGCAGGGCGCGCTGAACAGCCGGATCATCATCGAGCAGGCCAAGGGTGCGATCGCCCAGGCCCACGACATCTCGATCGATGCTGCCTTCACGGCGTTGCGCGGCTACTCGCGCCGTACGAACCGCAAGCTCACTGAGGTGGCCCGGGCCGTGCTGGTGGATCCGGCTCTGATCGCAGCGCTGACCCACCGCTGACGGGCCGGGGCGGCGGATACCGTGGCCGCATGATCGCTACTCCGGGGCTGAGCTTCCGCGACCATGTTCTCGCCGTACCGCTGGATCACGACGACCCCGGCGGACCGGCCATCGAGCTCTTCGCCCGGGAGGTCGTGGCCCCGGAGCGGGCCGGCGACGACCTGCCGTGGCTGCTCTTCCTCCAGGGTGGTCCGGGCGGCAAGGCGCCGCGGCCGACGGCCGCGGACGGCTGGCTCGGCCGGGCCCTGCGCACCCACCGGGTGCTGCTGCTCGACCAGCGGGGGACCGGGCGCAGCTCGCCCGTCACCGCCCGGACGGTGACGGGCATGGCACCTGACCAGCTCGCGGCGCACCTGCGGCTCTTCCGTGCCGACAGCATCGTGGCCGACGCGGAGATCGCCCGGGCCCGGATCGCCGGCGGCGCGCGGTGGGACACCCTGGGACAGAGCTACGGCGGTTTCATCACCCTCGCCTACCTCTCGCGGGCGCCCGAGGGGCTGCGCACCTGCTACGTGACGGGCGGCCTGCCGGGGGTCAAGGCCACCGTCGACGACTGGTACGCGCGCACCTACCCGCGCGTGGCCGCCCGCAACGCCGAGTACTACCGCGCGTACCCCGAGGATGCCGCGGCCGTGCGCCGGCTGGCCGACCACCTCGACGACAACGAGGTCCGGCTGCCCGACGGCGACCGGCTCACCCCCCGCCGCCTGCGGTTCCTGGGCAACTCGTTCGGGATGAGCGACGGCTACGCGAACCTGCACTGGCTGCTCGACGAGGCCTGGCACGGCGACCAGCTGGCCGACGGCTTCCGGTACGCGGTGATGGCCACGACCGGCTTCATCGACATCCCGATCTTCGCGCTGCAGGAGTTCACCTGTAACCCGGACGGCTCGGCCACCGGCTGGGCGGCGGAACGGGCCCTGGCCCGGCACCCGGAGTTCGCCGCCGACGCCGACCCGCTGCTGTTCACCGGCGAGATGATGTATCCCTGGATGTTCCGGGAGATCGCCGCGCTCCGGCCGTTCGCCGCGGCCGCCGACCTGCTGGCCGGCTACGACGACTGGCCGCCGCTGTACGACCTGGACCGGCTCGCCGCCAACGAGGTGCCGGTGCACGCGGCGGTCTACTTCGACGACATGTACGTGGACGCCCAGCTCCAGCTGGAGACGGCCCGCGCGGTCGGCAACACCCGGGTCTGGGTCACCAGCGAGTACGAGCACAACGGCCTGCGCGTCGCCGGCGACCACATCCTCGACCACCTGATGGGGATGGCCGCCGGCCGCCGCTGACGCCGCGTTGCACCATCTGCGGAGCTCGCCGCCGGTCGTCCCCGGGCCGGCGCGGCAGGCGTACGGTCGATCGCACTATGGAACTGCACTGGTGGTCGGTCGAGGTCCTCGACGGCGCGACGCTCTCGGCGGCGCGCTGGCAGGACGCGCACGGCGACGCCCTGACCGAGGCGGCGCTGACGCACGGCGCGTACGAGTGGCACTGGCACCAGCATTCGTGGGGCGTGCTGTTCGAGATCGCGTTCCGTGGTGACGGGCAGTGGCCGGTGTTCCGCGAGCTGCCGGGCGTACGCGCGGCGCTGGACGCGGTGCCCGACCCGATCAACGGCCTGATGGTCTACCCGGGCCGCGGCGGCAGCTCGGGCCGCGTGCAGCCGCGCCGCCCCCGGCCGATCGCGGGCGCCGGCGCGGCCACCCTGCCGATCGAGCCCGAGGTCATCGGAGCCCGGCTCGCCGAGTGCCACCCGGCGGCCACCACCGCGGACTTCACCGCGGCCTGATGCCGCTCCTCGAACGGACAGCCCGTCCAGCGCGGCAGCTCTCCGGCTGGTGATCGACTAATGGCATCACCGTTCCGTTCACGCAGCGAATCGCCGCAAGAGAACAGGCGCCGCGTTGACCGATCTACAGAGGATGGCCCATTTCGGACTTTGGTTGGTTGGTAGGCCTGAGGAATGGGACGCAAGTGAGAACTTGTTGGGGAACAGGCGGCCCTGCATGCTGGTTGCATGCCTCGCCCCGAAAGGCCCCTGGATCCGGACAAGGGCCCGGTCGCCGCGTTCGCCCATGATCTTCGAATGCTGCGGGAAGAGGCGGGATTGCCGAAGTACCTGCAGATGTCCAGGGCGACCGGGCGTTCGCGGACGGCATTGGCCGAAGCCGCCGGCGGAGATCATTTACCGACGTGGGAAACCGTCGAGGCTTTCGTCAGCTTTTGCGGCGGCGATACAGATGCGTGGCGCTTGAAGTGGGAAGCCGCGAAAGAACAGATCAAAGGCGGCGACGATCCGCCGGATTCGCCCGCGAAGTCCGTCACCGAACACGGTTCGTTTCTCCGTGACGGGAAATTGGTCGTGACCACGCTTCTGGCCTTGGTGGTCGGCTTCGGACTGGGCAATCTGCCGTTCCGCAGCCGTGACCGCCCCGCGGCGACGCCGGCGTCCTTGACAAGCTTCACCCAGGCCAGCCGAGGCGAGGTTCTGGTGGCATACAGCCGGTTCGGCCGTTTCGCGGCCGCGTCGATGGCGACCGCCGGCACCGACGGTGACGTTCATCTGTGGAGCTCGGACCCGAAGGCGGTGAAAACCATCGCCACTGGCGAGACGCGGATCGCCGCCCTCGCGTTCGACCCGATGAACCGCAACGTGCTGGCCGTCTCGGGAACCAGTGGACTGATCCGGATCTGGGACACCGGCAGCGGCAAGCCGATCCTCGGCACCAGGGGCGACGCGGCCAGTGCGGCGCCGGTCCTGGCCTTCAACCCGCGCCGCCGGGGGATCATGGCCATCGGGAGCGCCGCCGGGATCGTGAAGATCTGGGACACGAAGTCGGACGCGGTCGTGCGCGAGCTGAAGTTCGAGGGTCCGGTCGGTATCCTCCAGTTCGATCTCCTCACCGAGCAGTTGGCGATCAGCACCGGAACCGAGATTCACGTGTGGGACCCGGGCGCCGGCCGTGACGTCAGTACCATCCAGGGTCTGCCGGAGCCGCCGAAGCGGCTGGAATTCGATCCGCTCGTGCGAAATACGCTGGCGATGGTGACTGGTACCGGCCACGTGGGGATCTGGGACTCCAGCAGCGGAAAGCCTGTCCGTGAGCTCCAGGGCGTCACCGCGGCGAACGTCATAGCCTTCCATCCGCTGATCAGGAACAGCATCACGGTGGGCGGTCAGGACGGAAGTCAGGGTGTCTGGGACGTCAGCACCGGCGCGCTGGTGCACACGCTCGAGAGGTTCCCGGCCCCGGTGACCTCGATGGCGTTCTCAGCGAACGGAGAAGTGCTGGCCACGGCCGGTCCCGACGTCGGCGTCCAGCTGCAGCCGATCGAGGACTGGGGCGGGGGCTGAGACAGGGCACAGCCCCCGACGCGTACGCCGAGGGCCGTGCTCTGCGGGGCTCAGGTCCATTCGCAGTGGACGTGGTTACCGCTCTCGAACTGGGCCAGCGTCGCACCGAGCTGGCGGCACCGGTTGACGATGGTCGTGGTGGACCGGCCGCCGTACTGGTCGAGGTCGAAGGCGCGTCCCGCGTAGTGCCGGCTGCCGGTGCTGTGGCTGCCGCCGGCGATCTCGCTGACCCGCAGCGCCCCTTCGGCGCCGATCTGACGGAGCGCGGTGAGCATGCGCGGGTCGAGCGAGACCCGGCCGCCCGGTGCGCCCCCGTAGTTCGACCGTGCCGCTTGCAGACCGTTGGCGGTGTCTACGATGTTCTGGCGGGCGTGGGCGTTGTCAGCCACGCCGCTCACGTGCACGGTCTGCAGGGTGATGTTCCGGTTGGCCAGGATGGCGTTCGCCTGCTCGGTGGCACCGTTCGAGCCGGTGGAGACGGAGACGCCGTTGGCCCACCGGGCAACGTGACCCTGGGCGTACACCACCAGGTTGCCGTCCGTCTGCAGTTCGAGGGTGGCGTTGGGGTTGGCGTTCGTCCCCGTGCTCCAGACGGCGACGTTCCCCGGGGCGATCACGACGGCGTTCCCGTCGCTCTGCATGCGTAGGATCGAGCCGCTGCGGTTGGTGCCGGACGCCCAGACGGGACGGTTGCCCGGGGCGTACTCGACGAGGTTGCCGTCGCCCTGCATGGTCAGCGCGATGCCGTTCGCGGTGACGAGGCTCTGGCCCGAGCCCAGGGTCTCGTCGGGCCCCAGCAGGTAGGTGCCCGCTGCGGCCGACGCCGGCGAGCTGATCAGGGCGGAACCCATCACGGCGGTGGCGATGATCGCCCTCAGTCGCTTCCAGGAAGTCATTTGCAGAGCTGCCTTTCCGACAGTGTTCGCGGTCATGAGGTGGGAACTTTCGGCGGGAGCGGATCAGAACGGGCTGGCGCCGCTGGGGTTGCCGATGAAGGGCGCGTCACCGTAGCCGTAGTGCTGGCCCGAGCTGCTGATGAGCAGGTAGCCGCTGCCCGGGGTGTAGCTGATGTCCGTGATCTCGCCGGAGATGCCGGCGGGTGAGCCGCCCTTGAAGCTCGCGTTGCCGTACGCGTACACCTGGCCGGACTTGGAGACCAGGACGTAGCCTCGCCCGTCGGCGGTGGGAGACATGGCGGTGATGGCCCGGGTGAACCCGCCGGGGCTGCCGCCGAAGAAGCCGGCGTCGCCGTACGCGTACACCTGACCGGCCGAGGTCAGCAGCCAGTAGCCACGCCCCGTCGGGGTCATCTCGATGTCGGTGAACTCGCCGCCCGCGCCGGCCTGGCTGCCGCCGAAGTAGCCGGCGTTTCCGTACGCGTAGACCTGGCCCGACGCGCTGAGCATCACGTAGCCCTGGCCGTTCGGCGTCGCCGCCAGGGCGATCAGGTCACCGGTGTGCCCGGCGGCCCCGCCGCCCAGATAGGGAGCGTCGCCATACGCGTAGATCTGTCCGGCCGACGTGAGCAGCCAGTAACCGTTGTCGCCCGCGGTCACCTTGGCATCGGTGAAGCGTCCGGAGTAACCACCCGGCGACCCGCCCAGGTAGCGGGAGTTCCACGCGTAGATCTGCCCGCTGTTGCTGACGTCCATGTACGCGTTCGGGCCGATCATCCGGGTGCCGGCGCCGTTGGTCACGCCGTACGCGCTCAACAGCGCCGTGGCGGTGCCTTGCGCCTGGGGGTACCGTTCCGGGTACGCCGACGCCTGCACCTTCTGGGCGATCTGCCCCGCCGTGACCGACGGCGCGGAGGTCGCGTCGACGTTCTTGGCCCGGACGACGAAAGCATGGGTGGCGGTGGCCACCGTGGTCCGGGCGTCGGCGCTGCCCCAGCTGGCCCGCTGCTGGAAGACGCCCATCGAGTCGAGGTCACCGTTGCTGCAGTTGTTCAGCCGGGACTCGACCCAGGCCGCTTCGAACGTTGCGAGCAGCACCCGCGGTGACGCTCCGTCACGGATCGCCTGGGCGTACACCTGCCGGGTCACGGCAGCGTTCTCGGCGGCCGGGGGCCCCGGCCGGCAGGCGACGGTGGGATCGGCCGCCCACGCCGCGGAGCCGTTGGTCCAGGCCGCCGCGGCGGCGCCGAGGCAGGCGGCCAAGGTAA
Organism: Actinoplanes sp. CA-051413; assembly: GCF_050955795.1. Classification (NCBI taxonomy): domain Bacteria; kingdom Bacillati; phylum Actinomycetota; class Actinomycetes; order Micromonosporales; family Micromonosporaceae; genus Actinoplanes; species Actinoplanes sp. CA-051413. Next base: position 6,724,642 of record NZ_CP192100.1, on the reverse strand, counting down.
AGGTCAGTCTTCGCGAGGTCATCGTCAGGCTCCTGGTCGAGTCGGCCGCTGCTCGATGCGGGGGATCCGCATCGCGGCATGGCTAGCTCTACCTGGATCGATGTCCGTCCGGCGGAGGCGACGGTCTATGGGCCGGACGACGGTTTACCCGCGTGACGCGGCCTTCGGCCACGTGCCGGTCCGACCGTGCCGGCCAGCTGTGGTGTCTGTGTCTTGTTGTCAGCCGGTGCCTATCCGAGGCGCCGTAGCGCTGTCTCGACAGCGACCTCGACCCGGGAAGTCATGCCCGGCACATCGACGGGACGGCGCCCAGCGACCTGACCACGGATCCACTTCGGCCCGCTGTCGTCGTAGTGCAGCAGGGCGTACAGGTCCCACCACGGATCGAGAGTCACCCCGGCGATCGACTCGTAGAGCGACCGGAGCTGCTCCGACCACTCGGGCGAGTAGAGCGCCGCCAGGTATCGCCGGCAGTGCCCGATGTCGATCGCGCGCGCTCCCCGATGGATGGAGTTCCAGTCGGTCAGTCCGGTGATCCTCCCGCGCGACCACAGCATGTTGACCGGCAGAAGATCGCAGTGCAGAAAGACGGCAGTGTCCTTTGGCGGCGGCGTCGCCATGACACGGAACGCCGCCTTCCACACAGCTGGCTTCTGTGCGTCGACCGGCACCTGGAACCCGTCACGAGGAGCGATCCAGGAATCCGTCCACGGTCTGAATGTCTGCGCGGGGAGATCGAGAGAATGCAGCAAGACGGCGATCTCCGCGATCCTCGTCAGCCACGCCCGAGGTTCCGCCGGGCTGAGGTCAACATGCCCCGGCAACCGTGTCATCAGCAACGATGGCGCGCCCCCGGTCGAAGCACCAGCAACATCAGTGGCCAGGATGCCCGGAACCGGGAGCCCGCTTCCCGCCACCACACCGAGGTTGGCGATCTCCTTCTCCAAGCTCTCCTGCAGGCCGAGCCCGGCCGGGTACTGCCGCAGGACGACGAACGTTCGCATGCCACGTCGCTCGACAGTCAGCCGATGCACGGCGGAGCAGACGCCACCGGTCAACCGGCGCCGGCCGACGATGCGACTGCCCGGGCCCATCGACGCCGCGGCCCAGGCGAGCGTCTCCACGGAGGGCCGACGCTGCCTGAACCCGCCATCCCTCCAGTCGCCGCCGGTCATGAGCGCGAGCCTATTCGGCAGGGCGTGCGGTGATACCTAGCCGAGCGGCGCGGTCACTGTGAAGGAGGCGTCCGACTTCAGGGCGGCGCTGCTGTCGTTGCGGTCGATGCGGAGCTCGTAGTTGTAGTGCCGCAGGTAGAAGCCGGGATAGTTGTACGACTCGAACGACGTCCCGCTGCCCGACAGCCCGGCCCGTCCGCAGAACGTGGCGTCGTTGCGGAACGTCGCGCTGCCGTCGTTCGCCGCCAGCACCAGGCGGTTGTTGGCGTGGCGCAGGTAGCGGCCGGCCGGGTTCACCGACTGGAAGGTGTAGCAGTTGCCGTTGGCCAGGCCGGCGCCGATCGTGAACGTCGCGTCCAGCCTGTCGGTGGCGGTGCTCACCGGCTCCAGGTAGCCGAGGCTGTTGCGGTGGCGCACGTACCGGTCGGGGAAGTTGACCGAGCGCAGGGACCGGTTGCCGGTCGGGACCGCGGTGCTGTCGCCGACGTTCTCGCGCAGCACGGTGAAGTGCCGCACGGTGCCGGAGAGCCCGGGCAGTTCGGTCTTGGCCGACCAGGTGTTCAGGTTGCTGCTGTCGGCGTAGTAGTAGCGCCCGGCGCCGTACTGGTCGAAGTAGAGCCGCCACGATCCGTTCGGCAGCTGGACCAGGGCCGGGCCTTCGAGTCCGGAGCCCCAGCCCGCCCAGTTGCCCGTACCGGTGAAGGTCCAGGGTCCGGTCAGTGAGCCGGCCGTGGCGTGCTCGATGTATTTGGTCGTCTCGTTCTTCGCGAACGCGTGGTAGGTGCTGCCGGATTTCCCCACAAAGGTGTCGATGTGGTTGGCCGGAATGCCGATCGCGGTGCGCGCGCTCCACGCGGACAGGTCACCGTTGGTCGCAGTGATCTTGTACGGCTGGAACTGCCCCGCCGTCCCGGTGCTCGACGCCGAGAAGATGACGTTGACGCTGCCGTCGGTGTCCTTGAACCACTCGGGCGCCCAGGTGCTGCCGGTCGCGCCGTTCAGCCCGACTGTCACGTTGCGCAGGAACGTCCAGGTCACGTGGTCGGTGCTGCGGGCGAAACCGATCGTGTTGCCGGTCCAGTTGGTCGTGTAGACGATGTAGTAGTAGCCGTCGGTGTGCCGCATGATGCTCGGGTCGCGGATCAGCCCCGACGGCGGCGTGTACGCGTTCGCCCTGATCAGGTCGAAGTTCGTGGCGTTGGACGAGTCGTAGACGTACATGTTCGACTCGCTGGAGTTGGTGAAGGCTGTCATCAGGTAGTGCGGCGCGGGCCCGGCGGCGGCCACGGGTTGCGCGGTGACCGCCGTCAGCGTCGCGCCGGCCAGCAGACCGGTCACCGCCGCCGTCAGCAGACGTCCGGAGATGGGCATGGCGGGTCCTCCCGGGGGCTGGGATGATGTGACCGTTAACAACCGGTGACGTCGTTCATCTCAGCGCAATACATCGATCCACGTCAAGATGTGGGGGACCCCGGGGATGCGCGGCGAAGCGGATCCGGGCAGACTGCCCCGGATGGAGGGGGCTCAATTGCTCGGCGGCCGCTACGCGCTGCTCGACGAGATCGGTGTCGGCGGCATGGCCGTGGTCTGGCGTGCCCGCGACGAGGTGCTCGGCCGGCCCGTCGCGGTGAAGCTGCTGGCCGGCAAACACGCCGGCGAGCCGGACGCACGCGACCGGATCCGGGCCGAGGCCCGCGCGGCGGCGGCGCTGTCGCACCCCAACATCGCCCAGGTGTACGACTACGGCGAGGCCCGCGACAACGGGGCCTCCGTGCCGTACGTCGTGATGGAGCTGGTCCGCGGCGGCACGTTGCAGGACCGGATGGACGCCGGGCCGATGTCCCCGCGCTTCGCGATGCGGGTCGCCGCGGAGGTGTCGGCGGCGCTGGCCGCGGCCCACGCCGACGGCCTCGTGCACCGTGACATCAAACCGGCCAACGTGATGCTGACCGAGACCGGTGCCAAGGTCGTCGACTTCGGCATCGCGGCGGCGATCAACCCGGCCGGCACCGGCGACGAGGAATTCGAGGTGCTCGGCACCCCGGCCTACCTGGCCCCGGAACGCCTCACCGGCGACGGCGTCGAACCGGCCTCGGACGTGTACGCCCTCGGCGTCCTGCTCTACCGGATGCTCTCCGGACACTCGCCGTGGAGCGCCGACACGACCACCCAGATGCTCAACGCCCACGTCTACATCGACCCGGAGCCGCTGCCGGTCCGCCCGGGCGTGCCCGACTACATCACGGCGCTGTGCAACCGGTGCCTGAGCAAGGACACCACGGAACGGCCGAGCGCCCGGGAAGCGGCGGCGCTGCTGGCTCAGGGTGCGGGGCTACGCGTGGTGGAGGACGCGACGCCGGCCGGGGAGCAGGGGCCGTCGTTCGACAACGAGCCTTCGGTGCTGATCCGGCCGCGGTCGTCCGGGGCGGTTGCGGCCGGGCCGGGGGTTGCTGTCGCGGCCCTCGGTGATCCGTCTCGAGTTCCTCCGGAGATGTTCCACCCGCCGCGGCCGGCTGTTCCGGATTCCGGCGGGCTGGGTGGCGCGGCCGGCCTTGGGGGAGCAGGTGCGGCGGCCGGCTCCGGCGCGGCGGCTGCCGGCCTTGGTGGACCAGGTGCGGCGGCCGGTTTGGGCGCTGCGGCTGCCGGTCCCGCCGGGTGGCATGAGCGTGCCGATGTCGGCGGCCCAGATGCCGCAGGTTTCGGTCGGCCGGACGCGGCGAGCGGCTTCGGCGGGCCGGCCGGGACGGATGCCAGAGGGCCTGATCCCGCGGGCGGCTTCGGTGGGCAAGGCGCGGGCGCCGGTTCCGGCTGGCCGGGCGCGCAGTCGGGCCCTGCCGCGGCTGCCGGGCCGGGCGCTGCGGCCGGCGCAGGCGGGCCAGGCGCCCCGACCTCCGGGCCCTCCGATCCGGTCTTCGCCGCCGGGTCGGCTGCCGCCGGGTCGGCTGCGGCCGGCCACACCGTTCGCCCCGCGGGCGAGCGCGCCACCACCCCACCCCACACCGCAGTCCCGCCCACCGACCCGCATGCCGCAGCGCGACGCCGCCGCCGACGGGTCCTGCCCCTCATCGTGGCAGTCGCCCTGCTCGGCACGGTCGGCCTGCTCTGGTGGCTGATCAACCCGGACGGCACCAACCCCGACCGATCGGCCGCCGCCCCCATGTTCAGCGCCGCCGACGCCGCCTCGCTCGCCCCCTCGGCCCGCACCCCGTCGATCGCCGGCAAGCCGAGTGCCCCTGCCGGTGCCCCCACCCCCGGCAGGACCGGCGGAACCGGACCGGCCGCCGCCGGCGAGCCCGGCGGCCCCCCGGGGGGTGCCGGCTTCCCGCCTCCGGTCGACGGCGCCCCGGCCCCGACCACCACGGAGCCCGGGGCCGGCCCGGAGGAGCCCGAGCCCACCACGGCCGCGCCGACGACCGAGCCGCCGGAGGCCGTGGAGCGTACGTTCACCTCGGACGGTGGCTCGGTCCGGGCGACCTGCCCAAGCGCTTCCACCGCGGAGCTGCTGTCCGCTTCCCCGAAGAAGCCGTACAAGGTGAACGATTCCGACTATGGGCCGGGATCGAGTGTCTACGCGGTCTTCAAGCACGGCAACGACCTCGTGCGGCTGACTGTCACCTGTTCGGGTGGAATTCCGTCGGTGGACTAAGACGAGGGATCACTCCGTCCACCGGCAGGGTCGGCACGTCGACCGTGATGGTTTCCGGGTAGATCAGGCCCGAACCCGTGTTGAGCACCACCACGCTGTCGGCCGCGCCGATGAAGCCGCTCTCGCGTAGCTGCCGGGCCGCGGCCAGGCAGGCCGCCCCCTCCGGGCAGATGAAGGTGCCCTCGTCGCGGGCGGCGAGCAGCTGCTCGGCCAGCAGCGCCTCGTCGCTGACAGCCACCGCCGTACCGTCGGTTGCGCGGACCGCCTCCAGCACCAGGAAGTCGCCGAGGGCCTTGGGCACGGTGATGCCGAAGGCGATGGTCTTCGCATCCGGGTACGGCCGGCTCACGTCGGCGCCCTCCTCGAACGCCTCCACGATGGGCGCACACCCCTCGGCCTGCACCGCCACCAGCCGGGGCAGGTCCGCGCCGATCCAGCCGAGCTCCTGCATCTCCCGCAGGGCCTTGTAGATGCCGATGATCCCGACACCGCCGCCGGTCGGGTACAGGATGACGTCCGGGACCCGCCAGCCGAGCTGTTCGACGATCTCGTACCCCATGGTCTTCTTGCCCTCGAGCCGGTACGGCTCCTTGAGCGTCGACACCTCCTGGTAGCCGGTGCGCTCGCGGACCGCCGCGTTGATGAGCTGGCCGGCGTCGCCGATCAGCCCGTCGACGAGGTACAGCTCGGCGCCGGTGGCCACGCATTCCGTGCGGGTGATCGCGGGCGCGTCGACCGGCATCGCGATCAGGCACGTCATTCCGGCCCGGGCGGCGTAGGTGGCCCAGGCCGCTCCCGCATTGCCGTTGGTCGGCATGGCCACCCCGGTGACGCCCAGCTCGGCCGCCCGGGAGACACCCACCGCGGCCCCGCGGGCCTTGAAGGATCCGGTCGGCACCAGGCCTTCGTCCTTCATGAGCAGCGCGGGTACGCCGATCCGGGCACCGTAGCGCGGCAGCGGCAGCAGCGGCGTCATGCCCTCGCCGAGGGTCACGAGCCGGCCGGGGTCCCGTACGGGCAGCATCTCGTGGTAGCGCCACAGGGTCGCCGGGCGGGCGGCGAGCGACTCGCGGGTCAGGGACCGGCCCGCCTGCTCGATGTCGTAGCGGGCCAGCAGCGGTACGCCGGCGTCGCTGACTCCCTGCACCACGTCCGCGTCGTAGCGGGCGCCGGTGCGGGAACACTCCAGGTGGCTGAGTGCGGAGTAGGTCATGGTGATCAGCTTGCGATGTCCCGCGCGGCCGGGGGTGACCGGGGTGACGGCCGCGGCGCAGATGCCTTACGGTGATGCAGTCGTTGCATTCCGTGATGGGGGATTACTTGTGCTCCGCCGCTGGCACCTGATCGTGCTCGTCGCCCTCGCCGCCCTCGCGCTGGCCTGCGAGGGAGCCGGAACCGCCGCCCCGGAGCCCACCGGCACCGCCAAGGGCCTGCCGGCGTCCATGGGGGCGCTGGGCGACTCCATCACGGCGGGCTACGGCACCTGCTTCACCCTGGTGGCGTGCAGCCGCAACTCGTGGACGACCGGCAGCAGTGCCGCGGTGGACAGTCACTACCGGCGGATCCGGGAGGACAACGGCGCGATCAAGGGCAACGCCGAGAACTACGCCGTACCGGGGGCCCGGGCGCGTGATCTCGCCGGTCAGGCCGGCCGGGCGGTCGACGACAAGGTCCAGTACGTGACCGTCCTCATCGGCGCCAACGACGCCTGCACCGGCCGGGTCGCCGACATGACCACGACCAGGACCTTCCGCAAGCAGGTCGACACGGCCCTGGCCCGGCTCAAGAAGGGACTGCCGAAGGCGCGGGTGCTCGTGGTGAGCATCCCGAACATCTACCGGCTGTGGCAGCTGGGCCACGAGAACGAGCGCGCCGTGCGGGCCTGGAACCGCGGCGTGTGTCAGTCCCTGCTGGCCCGGCCCACCTCGACCGCCAAGGCCGACGACGAGCGCCGCCACCAGGTCGAGGACCGGGTGGACGCGTACAACCGGGAGCTGGAGGCGGCCTGCGAGAAGTACGGCCGCAAGTGCCGCTGGGACGGCGGTGACGCGCACCGGGTCCGCTTCTCCCTCGACCTGGTCAACGAGATCGACTACTTCCACCCCGACGTCGAGGGCCAGAACAAGCTCGCCGACGTGACCTACCCGGGCCGCTTCAACTGGTGACTCAGGGCTTGCGGGCCACTCCGCCGTAGACGGAGACCTCGGCGTCGGTCGGCTCACCATCGGGATTGGGGCCGTCCGGCCGCCAGCGGTTGACCAGCTCGAGGCCCGGTTCGGCCAGCTCCAGGCCGGTGAAGAAGCGGGCGATCCGCTCGCGCGGGCGCACCTGCATGGTCACCCCGGTACGCCGGTAGATCGCCGCCACGCGCTCCCACGCCTCGGGCGCGAAGTCACCGGTCAGGTGGGACAGCACCAGGTGGCTGCCCGGGGGCAGAGCCGCCAGCAGGCGCGCGACGATGTCGTCCGGGTCGTTGTCGTCGCCGATGAAGTGCAGTATCGCGATCAGCAGCAGACCCACCGGGCGACCGAGGTCCAGGGTGTCCCGCAGCTGCGGGGCGTTCAGGATGGAGTCCACGTCGCGCAGGTCGGCGTCGAGATACTCGGTGCGGCCCTCGGGGGTGCTGGTCAGCAGGGCACGGGCGTGGGCCAGCACGATCGGGTCGTTGTCGACGTAGACGATCCGGGCGGCCGGGTTCACCTGCTGGGCCACGTGGTGCACGTTGGGGGCGCTCGGGATGCCCGTACCGATGTCGAGGAACTGGTCGATGCCGCGCTCCGCGGCCAGGAAGCGGACCGCTCGGCGCAGGAAGGCGCGGTTCTCCCGCGGTGGCGTGCGGCTGGCCGGATTGGCCTTGATGCCCTGCTCGGCGGCGGCGCGGTCGGCTGCGAAATTGTCCTTGCCGCCGAGCAGGTAGTCGTAGACCCGGGCCGGGTGCGGGCGGTCGGTCTGCAGGTCGACGGGCGGCTGGGTCTGCTCCATGGAGAGGATCGTAAGGGTTCGATGCGCTCAGGGGCGTACCGTCCAGTCCTGGATGTCGATCTGGCTGCCGCCGTAGCGCGGCGCGAAGATGCTCAGCACGCCGAGCGTGCGCAGCCGCTCGTGGTCGACCAGCGGGTCGGAGAAGTAGATCGCGCCGGACGTGTAGCGCAGCGTCCAGTCGGTCCAGCCGGAGGCCTTCGAGGCCGTCTCGATGTGCAGCTTGCGGGTGCTGGAGTCGCCGCTGGCGACGTAGAGGTTGTCCGCCGCGTCGACCGCGATGTCACCGCGGCTGGAGCGCTCCAGGAACGGCGTGTACGTCTGGTGCCAGACCTTCGACGCCTTGTCCCGCCAGTAGTGCACCAGCACCGCGTTCTCCCGGGCCGCGGTGAAGTCGCTGTTGCTCGGGGCCGACGCGGGCAGGTGCGAGGCCAGCACGTGCACGATCCCGGCCTTGTCGACCACCTGCGACTCCTGGTTGATCAGGCCGCGGTTCTGGCCGATGGCCCAGACCCGCAGCCCGGCCGCGTCGGAGATCAGCGGCGCGCTGCCGGTGGTCGCGATGACGGTCCCGGCGTTGTTGCGCCAGGTACGGCCGTCGTCCTTGCTGTACGCGTAGAACAGGTCATGGTTGGTGCTGGCGTTCGACGTCTCCCGCACCGTCCACGTGGCGTGCAGCAGGCCGGTGCTGTCGTACTCCAGCCCGAACAGGTACGCGTTGTTGTTGGCCGTGGTGCCGTCGATGAACCGCCCGACGGAGCTCCACGTGCCGCCCGCGTACTCGTAGAGGACCTCGTCCCCGGCGCCGCTGGTGCCGGTGCGCAGGGCGAGCTGCAGCTTGCCGGCCGGGGTGGTGAGGAACTGCGGGTACGTCATCGTCGGCATGCCCGCCCCGGTCAGGCTGGTCACCACCGGGCCGAAGCTGCTCGTGGACCAGGCCGCCGTGCCCGGGGAGGTGGCCAGCCCGGCGATCGACCGGCGGTAGCGCAGCACCGAGGAGTGCATGTCGAAGGCCAGGTGGATGGTGCCGTCCTGGCGCGAGATGCCGATGCTGATGGTGTTGTGCGAGTCGGTCGAGGTCGTCGCGTAGTCGGTGAGCCGCAGGTTCTGCCACCCGCCGCCGGGCAGCTGCCGCCGGGACAGGTTCACGTAGCCGCTCTGGTCCCAGAACGCCGTGTACTGCCAGCCCGCGACGGTGGTGATGCCGTCCTGCTGGAACGACTCGCCGTTCATGTAGCCGGTGTAGGTCAGCGCGGTGCGGCCGGTGGTGGTCAGCACGGTGACGGAGCTCTGCGTGACCGTGGGCGCCGCCGCCAGGGCGGGGGAGCCCGCGAGTGCGGTGGCGAGGACCAGGATCACGGCGGTCATGAATCGTTTCATCGACGCCCTCGAAGACTTCGCTGGTGCTCGGGAAGGTTTCGCAGACGTTAAGCCCCGGTCTCGCGGATAGTCAAGGGCGTCGATATCTCCGGTCAGGGGGTGGCGTCGAGGGCCCGGTGCAGCGCGTCCAGGATGGAGCCGCGGTCGGCGCCGGCCGCCCGGGCCCGCCAGACGTAGTCCTCGGCGGCCCGCCGCAGCACCGACTCGTCGTCCGCCGGACCGGCCGGGCGGGCCGGGTCGTCGGCCACCCGGGTGCCGCCGCCGCGGCGGGAGACGACCAGGCCGGCGGCCTCGAGCTCCCGGTACGCCCGGGCGACCGTGCCGACGGCCAGGCCCAGGTCACCGGCGAGCTGCCGCAGCGGCGGCAGGCGCTCACCCCGGCGCAGCGAACCGCTGCCGATCAGGGCGGCGAGCTGCCGGCGCACCTGCTCGTACGGCGGGGTGGGGTCCGTCGTCGTGACACTCAGGACCGGCGGCTCGCTCATGCCCGGGCCCGCTTGGCCGGCAGCAGCACGCAGGCGCCGCACCAGGCCGCCGCCGCGAACGCGACCAGGCCCAGTGCCGACAGGCTCTGTCCCGCGAAGTCCCACCACTGGGCGGAGCACTCCGACCTGGTCCGCAGGGCCAGGGCCGCGGTCAGGGCGATCCCGGTCAGCGGAACGAGCACCAGGACGCCGGTCGCGGCGGTGACGACCTCGGCGGAACGCCGCCGCAACGCGTCGTCGGTGGCGGCGAGCTCGGCGGCCTGCGGGCGGCGGACCACCCGGTGCAGCGTGAACGCGGCCAGCACGAGCCCGGCCACCACGGCTGACAGGGCCGGAACGGTGTAGTGCGATCCCGGCCACGGCTCCTGCACATTTCCCGGGCACGTCAGCTGCCGACCGCCGGAGTCCGCGGAGGCGGTCATGGTCGTGAGGGTGGCCACGGCGAACAGTGCCACGGTGGACACGGCGACGCCCGCGCCGAGGAGGCGGGGTACGTAGTCGAGCGTGCGGCGGACGCGGAGCCCGGCCCGGCGGACCCCGCCCGCCGGCAGGCCGCGGGTCGCCTCGCCGGTCAGCGCCCCGGCGAAGACGCCGATGCTGAAGACGGGCGCTGCCAGCAGGATCCCGCGGCCCAGCTCGGGGGTCTGCGCGGCGACGGCGACGGCGGCGGCCACGGCGCCGGTGAGGATGCCGGCCACTCGCCACTTCGCGGCCGGGTCGGGGCGGCGGACGGCCGGGGCGGGCACGGTGAGGGGCCAGTGGACCCGGACCAGCGCGAGGGCGGCGATGCCGAGCAGCAGCAACACCAGGACCACCGTGGCGATGACGTACACCCGTCCCCCTTTGTGTCATGCGCTCGATACAAGGGGAGGGTGCCAGTCGGTCGAACTTGTGTCAATACAATTGGCGCCGCCGGCGCGCGAGCATGAGGGTCGCGACTCCGCTGAGCAGCAGCGCCACGCCGATGCCGGCCGCCCCGGCGGTCTGGCCACCGGTCACCGGCAGGCCCGCGCCGCCGGGCTCCTCGCCGGGGCCCGCGCCGGGCTCCGCGCCGGGGCCCGCGCCGGGCTCCGCGCCGGGGCCCGCGCCGGGCTCCGCGCCGGGGTCCTGGCCGGTTCCGGCCACAGTGGCGGCCGCGGAGGGCGGAGCGGTGGCAGCCCGGGAGGGTGAAGCGGTGGCGGCCGGGGAGGGTGAAGCGGTGGCGCTCGGCGCGGGTGATGCGGTGGCGCTCGGGGAGGAGGTGGCCGGGAAGGCCGAAGGGCTCGCCGGGGCCGGGCCGTCAACCAGCTCCAGCGGGGCGAAGTTGCCGTTGGTGCGGATGTCGGCCATCGGCAGCGCCCGCCCCCGCAGGCCGACGACACCGTCGGTGCCCCGGGTCACCGCGGCGCCCGGCACCTTGAAGTAGTCGACCACCTTGCGCAGACCGCCACGGGAGGCCGCCCAGCTCAGGCTCTGCCAGCGGAACGGCAGGCCGTGGATGTGCCCAGGCGCGGCGTCCGGCCGCACCGAGACCATCGGGGCCTCGAGGGTGAGCCCGCCGTGCCCGGGCACGATCGCGTCGTCGAACTGGCACCAGGCGATCTCCGCGTCGGTCCCGGTCGTGTACCAGCAGTTGCGGTAGTGCCGGGTGAACTCCAGGTCGCCGTACGCCCGCACCTCGGCGACCAGGCCGCGGACGGGCGCGGCCTGCACGCTGATCACGCCGAGGGCCGCCGTGACCTCCTCGCCGCGGTGCACCCGGTACGTCACCTTCTGCCACATCTCGCCGTCGACCAGTTCGGTGACCGCCTCCAGCGCCGCCGGGTCCGGTGGTGCCGCGACCGCCGCACCCGGCGCGGCGGTGAGGGCCAGCGTGATCACCAGGGCGAGCCGGCCGTACATGAGGCGACTCCGGGGCTGGGCGATGCGGACACCGGATGCTACGACGCCCGGCCGGCCATTGTGGCCGTTCAGCGCCTTTTATCCCATGCGTGTCGTCGCCGGCGGACGGCTCAGATGATCAGGTCCAGGGAGCTGCCGAGCTGCCCGATGTCCAGCGTCTTGCTGGTCGTCTGGCGCTCCTTCAGCGAGTCCTCCTCGGTCCGGGTGACAACCGCCTTGTCCTTGGCGGCGACCTTCTCGGCCGCCTTCGCCGCCAGGTCGTCGGCCAGCTTCTGCTGAATGCGCTGGAACTCGGTGCGGGCGCTGGACGTGCTGGACCCCGTCGAGCCGATGGCCTCGACTGCCATGGTGAACCCCTGTCGTCGTCGCTGACTGTCGGGCCACCCCATCGGCAGGGTCGCGCGGATCTGCACCCTTATTTCCGGGCGATTTCCCAGGCGTCGCGCAGGGCTGTCCCGTGCAGGGCGGCGTTGATGCCGAGCCAGCGCAGCGGTTCCGGTTCCCAGGCGCGGGAGCGGTGGCCGGTCCACGGCAGCCGGGTGCGCTCGGAGTCCGTACCGGTGATCAGGTCGGCCAGGGTGCGCCCGGCCAGGTTGGCCGCGGCGACGCCGTCGCCGACGTAGCCGCCGGCCCAGGCCAGGCCGTCGGCGAGGCCGACCGAGGGCATCCAGTCGCGGGGGATGCCCAGCGGACCGCCCCACCGGTACGCGATCGGCGGGTCGATGCCGAACAGGTCGGTCAGGGCCTTGCGCAGCGCCGCGAAGACACCGGGCTCCCGGTCGTACGCGGGGCGCACGCGCGAGCCGAAGTGGTACGGCGCACCCCGCCCACCGAACGCCAGCCGGTCGTCGGCGGTCCGCTGGCCGTAGACGATCAGGTGCCGATGGTCGGTGAACGTCTCGCGCCGGGCCAGGCCGATCCGCTCCCACACCTCGGGCGGCAGTGGCTCGGTGGCGATCATCAGGGAGTACACCGGGGCCAGGGTGCGGCGGTGTCCCGCCAGGGCGGCCGTGTAGCCCTCCAGGGCCCGGACCACCACGTCCGCGCGTACCGTGCCGTGGTCGGTGCGGACCGCGCCGCGCGACAGCCGCAGCGCCCGGGTGCCCTCGTGGATCGCGACGCCCCGGCGCTCGACGGCGGCCGCCAGCCCGCGGACCAGGGCCGCCGGCTGCAGCGACGCGCAGTCGGGGCTGAACGTGCCGCCTAGCACCCCGGCAGCGCCACACTTCTCCCGCGCGGCGGCGGCGTTCAGCAGCGTCACGTCCAAGCCGTACTCCTGGGCCTCGGCTGCCTCCGCCTCGGCCCGGCGCAACTGGACCGCCGATCGGGCCAGCGCGATCGTGCCGCCCTTGGCGTACGAGCAGTCGATGCCCTCGGCCGCGGCCGCGCGGCCCACCTCGTCCACCGTCTCGGCCAGCGCCCGGTGCATGGCCACCGCCTGCTCCCGGCCGTGCCGCCGGGCCAGCGCGCCCACGCCGACGGGGAACAGCCCGGAACACCAGCCACCGTTGCGGCCGGAGGCGCCGAAGCCCGCGTACTGCGCCTCGATGACCGCGATCCGCAGCGTCGGGTCGGCCCTTGCCAGGTAGTACGCCGTCCACAGCCCGGTGTACCCGGCGCCGACGATGGCGACGTCCACGTCGCGGTCGCCGGGCAGCGGCGGCCGGACCGCCTCCGGTTCCCCGAGGGCAGCCAGCCAGTAGGAGGGGCCGGGTGGGCTCAGAGCCGGGCCCACGCCTCGGTCAGCACCCCGCGCAGGGCGTGCTCGATCTCGGCGAAGTGCTCCTCCTCGCAGATCAGCGGGGGTGCGAGCTGGATGACCGGGTCGCCGCGGTCGTCGGCGCGGCAGTACAGCCCGGCCTCGAACAGCGCCCGGGACAGGAAGCCGCGCAGCAGCCGCTCCGACTCGTCGGCGTCGAACGTCTCCTTGGTCGCCTTGTCCTTGACCAGCTCGATGCCGAAGAAGTAGCCGTCGCCGCGGACGTCGCCGACGATCGGCAGGTCGTTGAGCCGCTCCAGATAGGACCGGAACAGTGCCGAGTTGGCCCGGACGTGGCCGTTGAGGTCCTCGCGCTCGAAGATGTCGAGGTTGGCCAGCGCGACCGCGGACGCGACCGGGTGCCCGCCGAAGGTGACACCGTGCGAGAACGAGTTGGCGCCCTCCAGGAACGGCGCGACCAGGCGCTCGGAGGCGATCATCGCCCCCAGCGGGACGTACCCGGAGGTCAGGCCCTTGGCGCAGGTGATGATGTCGGGGGTGTAGCCGAACCGGGTCGAGCCGAAGTACTCACCGAGCCGGCCGAACGCGCAGATCACCTCGTCGGAGACGAGCAGCACGTCGTAACGGTCGCAGATCTCGCGGACCCGCTGGAAGTAACCGGGCGGCGGCGGGAAGCAGCCGCCGGCGTTCTGCACCGGCTCCAGGAAGACGCAGGCCACGGTGTCCGGGCCCTCGAACTCGATGGCCTCGGCGATGCGGTCGGCCGCCCAGATGCCGAACTGCTCCTCGCTCATCGACTCGTCCGGGCGCCGGTAGTAGTTGGTGTTGGGCACCTTGAGCGCGCCCGGCACGAGCGGCTCGAACTCCTGCTTGATCAGCGGCAGCCCGGTCAGCGACAGCGCGCCCATGGTGGTGCCGTGGTAGGCGATGGACCGGGAGATCGCCTTGGTCTTCATCGGCTTGCCGGTCAGCTTGAAGTAGCTGCGGGCCAGCTTCCACGCGCTCTCCACCGCCTCGGAGCCGCCGGTGGTGAAGAAGACCCGGTTGAGGTCGCCGGGGGTCAGCGTGGCCAGGCGCTCGGCCAGCTCCACCGCGGTCGGGTGGGCGTAGGACCAGAGCGGGAAGTAGGCCAGCTCGGACGCCTGCTTCGCGGCGGCGTCGGCCAGCTCGCCGCGGCCGTGCCCGGCCTGCACGACGAACAGCCCGGAGAGCCCGTCCAGGTAGCGGCGGCCGTTCTGGTCCCAGATGTACGGCCCGGAGCCGCGCACGATGACCGGCACCTCGCCGGCCTGCGCCCCGGTGTACGACGACATCCGGGTGAAGTGCATCCACAGGTGGTCGCGGGCGGACCCGGACAGGTCTTCGGTCATCGTGTCCCCCATGCGTAGGTCTGTTTGGCGAGCTTCAGGTACATGAACGTCTCGGTGCCGGTGACGCCGGGCACCGCGCGGATGGCCTCGTTGAGCAGCGTCAGCAGGTGCTCGTCGTCGGTGCAGACGAGCTCCACCAGCAGGTCGTAGCCGCCGGCGCAGATCACCACGTAGTCGACCTCGGGGATGGCGGCCAGCTGCTCGGCGATGGCGCGCATGTCGCCGACGCACTTGACCCCGACCATGGCCTGGCGGGCGAAGCCCAGCATCAGCGGGTCGGTGACCGCGACGATCTGCATCATCCCGCCGTCCAGCAGGCGCTGCACCCGCTGGCGCACGGCCGCCTCGGACAACCCGATGATCTTCGCCAGCGCGGCGTAGGACATCCGTCCGTCCCGCTGCAGGTGGTCGATGATCTGCTTGTTCACGTCGTCCAGCGCCAGGTCCGTCACGCAGCGATTCTGGCGTGCAGGACGGCGGATGGCAACGGAATCCGTCGGCGCATTCCGGACACTCCCGCGAATCCGTGGCGGGGCTGACCGTGCTCTGTGGAGCGGGCGCCGAGGCGGTGCGGTGACTGTCATGAGGTGGCTTCCCGGGGGGTGGAGGCAAACCCTGCTGCTGCGTTTATCGCAGAATTTTGGCCCATTGACAAGTGTTTCCGTCGCGATACCGTGATCGCCACACGTTTTCATGTGACGAGCGCACCTTTTGTGGAGAGGCATGCCATGCGCGTACTACTCGTCGGTGCCGGCGGGGTCGGCGCGGCGGCTGTCGGCATCGCCGCCCGACGCGACTTCTACGAAGCCTTCGTGGTCGCCGACTACGACCTCGAACGGGCGCGCGCGGCGGTCGCCGGGCACGCGGGCTTCACCGCCGCCCGGGCCGACGCGTCGTCCGCCGCCGCGGTAGCCGCGCTCTGCCGCGAACACGCCATCACCCACGTGCTGAACGCGGTCGACCCGCGGTTCGTCATGCCGATCTTCGACGGCGCGTACGAGGCCGGCGCCGACTACCTCGACATGGCGATGTCCCTGTCGCACCCGCACGCCCAGGAGCCGTTCAGCCGTACCGGGGTCAAGCTCGGCGACGAGCAGTTCGCCGCGGCCGGGCGCTGGCTCGACGCCGGCCGGCTGGCGCTGGTCGGGATGGGCGTGGAGCCCGGCCTCTCCGACGTCTTCGCCCGGTACGCGGCCGACCACCTCTTCTCCAGCATCGACGAGATCGGCATCCGCGACGGCGGCAACCTGGTCGTCGCCGGCTACGACTTCGCCCCCTCGTTCTCGGTGTGGACCACCATCGAGGAGTGCCTCAACCCGCCGGTCATCTGGGAGGCCGGCCGCGGCTGGTTCACCACCGAGCCGCTGAGCGAGCCGGAGATCTTCGACTTCCCCGGCGGCATCGGCGAGGTGGAGTGCGTGCACGTCGAGCATGAGGAGGTGCTGCTCATCCCGCGCTGGGTCGACGCCCGCCGGGTGACCTTCAAGTACGGGCTCGGCAAGGAGTTCATCGACGTGCTGAAGACCCTGCACAAGCTGGGTCTGGACCGGACGGCACCGGTGCGCGTCGGCGGCGTCTCGGTGTCACCACGCGACGTGGTGGCCGCCTGCCTGCCCGACCCGGCCGGGCTCGGCGACAAGATGACCGGCAGCACCTGCGCCGGCACCCTGGTCACCGGCACGGGCCGGGACGGCCGGCCCCGCTCGGTGTACCTCTACCACGTCGTCGACAACGCCTGGTCCATGCGGGAGTACGGCTCGCAGGCCGTCGTCTGGCAGACCGCCGTCAACCCGGTCGTCGCCCTCGAACTGCTCGCCACCGGCGCGTGGCGAGGGGCCGGCGTCCTGGGCCCCGAGGCCTTCGACGCCGTCCCCTTCCTCGACCTGCTCACCGCCTACGGCTCACCCTGGCAGCTGCGCGAGCAGTGACTCGGCCAGGATGTCCAGGCCCCGCGCGATCTGCTCCTCGGAGATGACCAGCGGCGGCAGGAAGCGCAGCACGTTGGCGTAGGTGCCGCAGGTCAGCACCAGCAGCCCGGCACCGTGACAGGCCCGCGCCACGGCCGCGGTGCGCAGCGGGTCCGGCTCCAGCGTGCCCGGCTTGACCAGCTCGATCGCTAGCATCGCGCCCCGGCCGCGGACCTCGGCGATGCCGGGGTCGCTCATGGCCAGCGCGGTCAGCCGGAGCATGAACTGCGCCTCGATCCGCTTGGCGGCGGCGTTGAGATCAAGCTCCTGCATGGTCTCGATGGCGGCCAGCGCGGCGGCGCACGCGATCGGGTTGCCGCCGTACGTGCCGCCCAGGCCGCCCGGGTGCACCGCGTCCATCAGCTCGGCCCGCCCGACCACCCCGGCCAGCGGCAGCCCACCGGCCATGCCCTTGGCCGTGGTGACCAGGTCCGGCTCCACGCCCTCGTCGGCACAGGCGAACCAGGAGCCGGTGCGGCAGAAGCCGGTCTGCACCTCGTCGGCGATGAACACCGCCCCGGCCTCCCGGGACCAGGCGGCCAGGACCGGCAGGAAGCCCGGGGCCGGCACCACAAAACCGCCCTCACCCTGGATCGGCTCGATCAGCACCGCGGCCACGTTCGCCGCCCCGACCTGCTTCTCGATCACGTCGATGGCCCGCGCGGCGGCGTCCGGCCCGGACAGCCCGCCGTCGCGCAACGGGTACGACATCGGGGCCCGGTAGACCTCCGGCGCGAACGGTCCGAACCGGTGCTTGTACGGCATCGACTTCGCGGTCAGCGCCATCGTCAGGTTGGTCCGCCCGTGGTACGCGTGGTCGAACACCACCACTGCCTGCCGCCCGGTCGCGTGCCGGGCCACCTTGACCGCGTTCTCCACCGCCTCGGCACCGGAGTTGAACAGCGCCGCCCGCTTGTCGAACCGCCCCGGGGTCAGCGCGGCCAGCTGCTCGCACACGGCCACGTACGACTCGTACGGCGTCACCATGAAGCAGGTGTGGGTGAACCGCTCGACCTGCTCACGGACGGCGGCCACCACCCGCGGCGCCGCGTTACCGACACTGGTCACCGCGATGCCGGAACCGAAGTCGATCCACTCCCGGCCGTCGACGTCGTGCAGGCTGCCGCCGGCCGCATGGTCCACGTAGGACGACACCATGGAGGTGACGCCTCGCGCGACGGCGGCGTGGCGGCGCTTGTGCAGCTCCTCAGACCCCATGGATCAGCCCTCGAGACTGTGCATGACGTGCTTGATCCTGGTGTAGTCCTCCAGGCCGTACACGGAGAGGTCCTTGCCGTGCCCGGAGTGCTTGAAGCCGCCGTGCGGCATCTCCGCGACCAGCGGGATGTGGCAGTTGACCCAGACGCAGCCGAAGTCCAGCCGCCGGGTCATCCGCATCGCCCGGCCGTGGTCGCGGGTCCACACCGACGAGGCCAGGCCGTACTCGACGCCGTTGGCCCAGGCCACCGCCTCGTCCTCGTCGGTGAAGCGCTGCACGGTGATGACCGGCCCGAACACCTCGTCCTGGATGATCTCGTCGGTCTGCCGCAGACCGGAGACGACCGTGGGGGAGTAGAAGTAGCCGCGCTCGCCGACCCGGGCGCCGCCGGCCTCCAGGCTGGCGTGGTCGGGCAGCCGGTCGATGAAGCCGCCGACCCGGTCCAGCTGGCGGGCGTTGTTCAGCGGGCCGTAGAGCACGTCCTCGTCGTCCGGCGCACCGGTGCGGGTGCCGCGGGCCTGCTCGGCCAGCGCCGCCACGAAGTCGGTGTAGACGCCGGGGGCGGCCAGCACCCGGGTCGCGGCCGTGCAGTCCTGACCGGCGTTGAAGTAGCCGGCCTCGGCGATCGCCGCCGCGGCCGCCTCGAGGTCGGCGTCGTCGAAGATCACCACCGGTGCCTTGCCGCCCAGCTCCAGGTGGGTGCGCTTGAGGTCGGCCGCGGCGGCGGAGGCCACCTCCATGCCGGCCCGCACCGACCCGGTGATCGAGACCATCCGCGGGGTCGGGTGGGCGACCAGGGCCCGCCCGGTGTCGCGGTCACCGACCACGACGTTGAGCACGCCCGGCGGCAGGAACTCGGCGGCGATCTCGGCCAGCATGACCGTGGTGACCGGCGTGGTGTCCGAGGGCTTGAGCACCACCGTGTTGCCGGCCGCGATCGCCGGGGCCAGCTTCCACACCGCCATCATCAGCGGGTAGTTCCACGGCGTCACCTGGGCGCAGACGCCCACCGGCTCCCGCCGTACGTAGCTCTCGTAACCGGTCAGATACTCACCCGCGGAGCGGCCCTCCAGCAGCCGGGCCGCGCCGGCGAAGAAGCGGATCTGGTCGACGGCCGGCGGCAGCTCCTCGCTGGCGGTCAGCCCGAGCGGCTTGCCGGTGTTCTGCGACTCGGCGGCCACGAGCTCGTCGGCCCGGGCCTCCACCGCGTCAGCGAACCGCAGCATGGCCCGCTGCCGGTCGCTCGGTGTGGTGTCGCGCCACTTCTCGAACGCGGTCGCCGCCGCCGCCATCGCCCGGTCGACGTCGGCCTGCCCCGACACCGGCGCGGCCGCGAAGACCTCACCCGTGGACGGGTCGATCAGGTCCTCGTACCGGCCGTCGGCCGGTTCGGCCGCCGCCCCGTCGATGAAGTTGGTCAGCACGCGCTTGGTGGTGCTCATCGGGCCTCCCGCAGAGATATCACGCCTCGCGGAGACATCTTTTCACCGAATCCGCAGCAGACAAGACCTGCGATCACTGTTTCCGTGGCGATCGCCGGAGTTACCGCACCGGCACCGTGGTCGCCCGGCGCAGCGCGAGCGCCGCGGCACCACCGGCCGGGATGATCAGCCAGCAGGAGAGCAGCCGGTAGACCAGCACGGCGGCGGCCGCACTGATGGCCGTCGCGCCGGTCGCGGTGAGGCCGGCGACCAGCGCGGTCTCGACGACTCCGACCCCGCCCGGGGTCAACGGCACCTGCCGCACGATCTGCACCCCGAGGTAGATCCCGGCCAGCGTGGTCACGCCCACCGGCAGGCCCAGCGCGCGGGCGGCCGCCGCCAGGCAGAGCAGATCGGTCAGCCAGTTCACCGCCGCGTACACCAGCGCCACCGCCCAGTCGCGTACGCGCAACCCGGCCCCGGCCCGCCAGGCGCCGCGGGCCGAGCTCAGCAGCCGGGCCACGCGCCGCCCGGCCCGACTGTTCCGCAGCGGACCCGCGCCGGTGGAAGCCCGCTCTGGCCGGACCGCGTGCCGGCGCCCGAGCGCGACGCCGGCCGTGGTGAGCGCGGCGATCGCGGCGACCACCACCAGCGGGCGCCAGCTCAGATAGGTGCCCGGGTCACGCGCGACGACGCCCGCGCCGCCGGCCACGTACAGCAGCGTGAGACCGCCGATGGAGGCCAGCCCGGACACCACCGCGGACGCGGCACCGACCCGCCGGGACACGCCGGCCTTCTGGTACTCCCGGATCGCGTACGCGGTGGACACCGCGGCCCCGGCGGGCAGGCTGATCGACAGGGCCGACCGGGCCAGCGTGATGGCCATGATCCGCCGCACCCGCAGCCGGACCCCCAGATTGGCAAGGAGATGCTGCTGCTGGAACGCGAACGCCGCGAGCGAGACGACCTGCAGGGCGGCCGCGAGCGCGATCCAGCCGTAGTCCGCACCGGCCAGGGCAGCGAGGAACTCGCGCGGGTCCGGCAGGCGCCCGCGCAGACCGATGGCCGCCAGCACGACCACCGCGACGCCGATCGCGGCCAGACGCGCCCAGCGCGGAACGCCCGCACGGGCCGGAGCCGCCGCCGGGCGCTCCCGCACCTCGGACGGCGGACGCGACATCGCCTGATCCTTGCAAACGACGTCCAGCGCGGGCGCTACTCCTCGTCGTGCTCCCGCGCATCGACGTGGTCCAGCACCGCCGGGTCGGCGGTCCGCAGGCGGTCCATCTCCTCACCCGCGTCGCAGGAGAGCAGGGCAATCTCCACCGATTCCGGGGTACGGACCAGCACCCGCCAGGTCGCGCCGGACTCCTCCCAACGCCGTAGCCGTTCCAGGGCCTCACTCATGCGAACACCTCCGTCAGGGCGACGTCCGGGTCGGCCAGCCGGACCGGATCGACGGTACGGCCCCGCAGCCCGGCCCGGACCAGCTCCTGGATCTGCTCGGTCACGTCCCACACGTTGACGTTCATCCCGGCGGCGACCCGCCCCTCGACCGTCCAGAAGGCGATGAACTCGCGGCCCGGCTCGTCACCGCGGATCACCACCTGCGCCTCCGTCCCGGGCGGCACCCAGCCGGCGTACTCCATGCCCAGGTCGTACTGGTCGGTGAAGAAGTACGGCAGCCGGTCCCACTCGGCGTCCTGGCCCAGCATCGCGCGGGCGGCGACCGGCCCGGAGTGCAGGGCGGTGTCCCAGTGCTCCACCCGCAGCCGGGTCCGCAGCAGCGGATGGTCGACGTTGGCGACGTCCCCGGCGGCGAAGATGTCCGGGTCGGCGGTGCGCAGCTGCCGGTCGACGAGCACGCCGTTGTCGACCGGGAGCCGGGCCTGGTCGGCCAGGCCGGTGTTCGGCGTGACGCCGATGGCCACCAGGACGACATCGGCGTTGATGGTCGTGCCGTCGGTGAGCACCACCTGGGCCACGTCCGGTCCGCCGCGCAGCTCCTGGACCCGCGCACCGAAGCGGAAGTCGACACCGTGCTCACGGTGCAGGCCGAGGAAGACCTTCGCGAGGCGGTCACCGAGGACCGAGCGCAGCGGCAGCTCGGCGGGCGTCACCACGGTCACGGTGGCGCCGCGCGTGCGCGCGGCCGCGGCGACCTCCAGCCCGATCCAGCCGGACCCGACGACCACCAGGTGGGTGGCGCCGTTGACGGCCGCGGCGATCCGGTCCGAGTCGGCCAGGGTACGCAGCGAGAACACGTTGCCGAGCCCGGCGCCCGGCACACCCAGGGTCCGCGGCGAGGCGCCCGTGGACAGCAGGAGTTTGTCGTAACCGAGGTCGTCACCGTCGGAGAGCCGGACCCGGTGCTTCTCGGCGTCGATGGCGCTGACCGTGGTGCCGGTCCGCAGCTGCACGTCGTGCCCGGCGTACCAGTCGAGGTCGTGCACGTACGCGTCGTCGCGCTGCGCGGTGCCGAGCAGCAGGCCCTTGGACAACGGCGGCCGCTCGTACGGGATCTCCGGCTCGGTGCCGATCAGCGCGACCGGGCCGGTGAAGCCCTCCGCGCGCAGCGTCTCGGCGGCCTTGGCACCGGCCAGTCCGGCGCCGGCGATGACGAACGTACGGTCCCCGGGCATGAGCACCCTCCTTTGCGGACACCATGCCACGACTCTCGGGGTCGTGTCGGGGTCATTCCCGGATGTGGGCCGAGGGTGCCCGGCGGCAGGCTGAGGCCCATGCCGAGACTCCTCAGGATCTGTGCCCTCGCCGCCCCGGCGCTCATGCTGGTCTACGGGCTGCTGCGGGTGGTGGACGGCCTCGACGGCGACCGGCACAACGGCCCGGCGTGGGACCTCGGCCACGTCGCCTTCTTCGTCGCCATCGTGCTGTTCGCCGTGCTCGCCGTCGCGCTGCGCGGGCTGGACCGTCCCGCCGCGCCGGCGTCCCGCATCCTGGTTGAGGCGGCCACGGTCGCCGTGCTGTTCGGCGCGGGCTGCTTCCTCTGGGTCATCACCGGCGACCTCTCGGAGGACTTCCGCTCGGCGGCGCCGCTGCCGGACCCGCTGGAGCTGATCGGTCCGGCGCTCTTCCAGATCGGGCTCCTGATCCTGCTGGTCCGGCTGGTCCTGGCCCGCCGGCTGCCGGTCTGGAGCCCGGTGCTGGTGCTGGTGGGCTTCGCCGCGATCGGCCTCAACCTGGACCTGCTGCCGCTCGGCGCGGCCCTGGTGCTGGCGGCGCTGCTGCCGCTGGCCCTGTCCCGCGACGCGCGTCTCACCACCGGGCAGCACCGGCCGGTCGGTTCGTAAGGGTAGCCTTACCCCGACCGAGACCCAGTAGGGAAGTGTTGTCATGGCGAACAGGCCTGTCCGGGCGGCCACGATCGGGGAAGTCACCCGGGTCGAGCAGCTCACGCCGCACATGGTCCGCATCGTGGTGGGCGGGGCCGGCCTGACCGGGCTCGACGCCGGCGCGTACACCGACCACTACGTCAAGATCCTGTTCCCGCGGCCCGGGGTCGCGTACCCGGAGCCGTTCGACCTCGCCGTGATCCGCGAGACGCTGCCCCGCGACCAGCAGCCCCTGGTCCGCACGTACACGGTGCGCCGCTGGCGCCCTGAGGTCCCCGAGCTGTGGCTCGACTTCGTCGTGCACGGCGACGAGGGCATCGCCGGCCCGTGGGCCGTCGCGGCGCAGGTCGGCGACCCGGTCCGCTTCATGGGCCCGGGCGGCGGCTACACCCCGAACCCGGCGGCGGACTGGCACCTGCTGGCCGGCGACGAGAGCGCCCTGCCGGCGATCGCGGCAGCGCTGGAGGGCATGCCGGCCGGGGCGCCGGTGAGGGCGTTCATCGAGGTGGCTGACGCGGCCGAGGAGCAGAAGCTGGAAACCCCGGCGGACGCCGAGATCACCTGGCTGCACCGCGACGGCCGGCCGGTGGGCGAGGCGCTGGTCGAGGCGGTACACGGCTTGACGTTCCCGGCGGGGCAGGTGCACGCGTTCGTCCACGGCGAGGCGACCTTCGTCAAGGACCTGCGCGCGTTGCTGCGGGTGGAACGCGGGCTGCCGATGACGCAGCTGTCCATCTCGGGCTACTGGCGTCGCGGCCTGAACGAGGACGGCTGGCAGTCGACCAAGCGCGAATGGAACCAGCAGGTCGAACGCGAACAGGAACCCGCGGCCAGCTAGTTCGGCTGCTCGCGCAGCCAGGCGGCGGTGTCGCGGGGGAGCAGCCCGTCCTCGGCGAGTGGTCCGCTGGTGAGCAGCACGTCCCCTTCCGGCAGCCGAGCATCGCCGTCACCCATGGCTACGGCGAGGGTCACGCCGCACCCTCGCCGGGCGAGCAGCAGCCCGTCCTCCTGGACCGACCACAGCACGGTGTCCTCGGCCGGCAAGAAACGCCGCAGCTCCAGCGCCCGCCGGGTCAGGTGCAGCGTCGACCCCGGATCAGCCACCTGCGCCTCGACCGACAGAGCACCCCACCCCGCCGGAACCGGCAGCCACGGCGGCTGACCGCCGGCCGGGGAGAAGCCGTACGCCCCCGCCGGGTCACGCCGCCATGGCAACGGCACCCGGCAGCCGTCGCGGGAGAAGCCGGCCCTGGTCCACGCCGGGTCCTGCCGAGCGGCCACCGGCACGTCGACCTCCGGCAATCCCAGCTCCTGCCCCTGGTAGAGGTACGCAGCACCGGGCAGGGCCAGCACGGTCAAGATCGCCGCGCGGGCGCGGGCCGGGTTGCCGTAGCGGGTCGGGGCTCGGACCACGTCGTGGTTCTCGGCTACCCAGGTCACCGGGGCCGGGCCCGCGGCGTGCGCCAGCAGAGAAGTGCCCGTGGCCACCCAGGCGTGCGGATCCCAGGGCGTCGTCACGAAGGCGAACGCGAATGCCTGGTGGAGTTCGTCGGGGCGGACGTAGCGGGCCGCGCGGTCAGGGGACAGGTTCACCTCGCCGATCAGGACGCGCGGCGGGTCGTACGAGTCGGCGAGCCGCCGCCACGTGCGGTAGACGTGGTGGACCTCTTCCTGGTCGCAGGCCAGCGGGTTGCCGCGCAGCCGGCCCGGCTCGGGGATCACGCCGGCCGGCAGGTCGGGCAGACCCGGGGCTTTGAACAGGCCGTGGGCCACGTCGATGCGCAGGCCGTCGACGCCGCGGTCGAACCAGAAGCGCAGGACGTCGACGAAGAACGGTGCGGTCCGCGGGTCGCGCCAGTTCCAGTCGGGCTGTTCCGGCGCGTACAGGTGCAGGTACCACTGCCCGGGGCGGCCGTCCGGCTCGGTGATGCGGGTCCAGGCCGGTCCGCCGAAGACGCTCGGCCAGTTGTTGGGTGGCTCGGTGCCGCCGGGGCCGCGGCCGTCGGCGAAGTGGAACCGTTCGCGGGGCGGGCTGCCGGGGGCGGCGGCCAGCGCGGCCCGGAACAGCGGGTGGGCGGCGGAGCAGTGGTTGGGGACCACGTCGGCGATCACGCGCAGGCCGAGTTCGTGGGCCCGGGCCAGCAGGGTGTCGAACGCGGCGAGGTCGCCGAAGAGCGGGTCGACGTCGGTGTAGTCGCTGACGTCGTAGCCGTGGTCGGCTTGCGGTGAACGCTGGAAGGGCGTCAGCCAGATCGCATCGGCGCCGAGCCTGGCCACGTGGTCCAGGCGGGCGGTGATGCCGGCCAGGTCACCGACGCCGTCGCCGTCCGCGTCGGCGTAGGAGCGCGGGTAGATCTGATAGACGACGTCGGTCATGTCCACATTGTTGCTCGAAGGTTTCGCTGTAATTCCATGACAACTTCTGCAAAGTCTTGCAAGGGCTGTCCGCCGGAGGTTAGCGTGCGTCGTCGCCCCGCCATCGGAAGGCCTCAATGTGGAAACCCTCCTGCCCGGACGGCGTCCGACGTTCGTCGGGTCCCTCATCCTGGGCGTGCTGCTGAGCATCGCCGCGGTCGTGCCCGCCTCCGCCGCCCGTCCCGCCGAGCCGTCCGCCGCCGCCCTGGCGAGCTGGGGCTTCGACGCCGCGCCGGAGCCGGCCGAGCAGTTCTACTTCGTGCTGCCGGACCGTTTCGCCAACGGTGACCGGTCCAACGACACCGGCAGGCTGCCCGGTGACCGGCTCTCGACCGGCTTCGACCCGGCCGACAAGGGCTTCTACCACGGTGGTGACCTGCAGGGGATCATCAACCGGCTGGACTACATCCAGGGGCTGGGTACCACCGCCATCTGGCTGGCCCCGGTCTTCAAGAACCGGCCGGTGCAGGGCAGCGGCGACGACATCTCGGCCGGCTACCACGGCTACTGGATCACCGACTTCACCCAGGTCGACCCGCACTTCGGCACGAACGCCGACCTGCAGCGGCTGGTCGACCTCGCGCACCGGCGCGGCATGAAGATCTACCTGGACATCATCGTCAACCACACCGCCGACGTCATCAAGTACGCCGAGAACAAGTACGACTACATCGACAAGGCCACCGCCCCGTACGTGGACGCGCAGGGCCGGGAGTTCGAGGACCGCAACTACGCCGACGGCAGCCGCGCCTTCCCGCAGCTGAACAAGGAGTCGTTCCCGTACACGCCGGTGATCGACGCCGAGGACGCCACCGTCAAGAAGCCGGCCTGGCTCAACGACCCGACGATGTACCACAACCGCGGTGACTCGACCTTCGTCGGCGAGAACAGCGAGTACGGCGACTTCTTCGGCCTCGACGACCTGTTCACCGAGCGTCCCGAGGTCGTCCGGGGCATGACGAAGATCTACGGCGACTGGATCGCGAAGACCGGCATCGACGGCTACCGCCTGGACACCGTCAAGCACACCGACCTGGACTTCTGGCCGCAGTTCGCCGACGGCATCGACCGGGCCGCGCGCCAGGCCGGCAAGCAGGACTTCTTCATGTTCGGCGAGGTCTACAGCGCCGACCAGGAGGTCGAGTCGACGTACGTGCGTCGCGGCGGCCTGCCGGCGATCCTGGACTTCTCCTTCCAGGCCGCGGCGAAGTCGTTCGCCGCCGACGGGGGCTCGGCCAAGGCACTGTCCGACCTGTACGCCGCCGACGACCTCTACACCACCAGCGACACCGGCGCCGACCGCCTGCCGACGTTCCTCGGCAATCACGACATGGGCCGGATCGGCTCGTTCGTCGCGGCCGCCGAGAAGGACCCCGCTGTCCAGTTGCGCCGCGACCGGCTCGCCCACGAGCTGATGTTCCTCGGCCGCGGCCAGCCCGTCGTCTACTCCGGCGACGAGCAGGGCTTCACCGGCCCGGGCGGCGACAAGGACGCCCGGCAGGACATGTTCGCCAGCCGGTCGGCCGACTACCTCGACGACGACCTGATCGGCACCGACCGCACCCACGCGGTCGCCAACTACGAGACCGGCCACCCGCTCTACAAGGCGATCGGCTCGCTCGCCGCGCTGCGCAAGGCCCACCCCGCCCTGCGGGACGGACTGCAGGTCACCCGGTACGCGGCTGACGGCCCCGGCGTCTTCGCCACCTCGCGGATTGATCGCAAGTCGCGCACCGAGTACGTGGTCGCGGTCAACAACGCCACCACCGCGCAGACCGTCACGCTCGACACCTGGACCCCGGCGGGCTCGTTCGCCGGCATCTACGGCGCCACGGGTACGGCGGCCACCGGCGGCGACGGCAAGCTGACCGTCACCGTCCCGGCCCTGTCCTCGGTCGTCTACCGGGCCGCCAAGCCGATCGCCCAGGCATCCGCCGCTCCCACCGTGACATTCACCGCGCCCAAGGCCGAGGCCCTGGTGCCGACGCGCACCGAGCTGACCGCCACGACCACCGGCGACCCGCTGTCCACGGTCACCTTCGCCGCGCAGGTCGGTAACGGCCCTTGGCAGCTGCTCGGCACCGCGGACCGGGCGCCGTACCGGATCTTCCACGATCTGACCGGCCTGGCCGGCGGCACCCCGGTGAAGTACAAGGCGGTGGCCCGCGACAGCCGCGGGCGCCTCGCGGTGACGAACACGCGGATCAAGGTCGGCACGCCGCCGGTGACCGCCGGACCGGACTACGCGATCGTGCACTACCAGCGACCGGCCGGCGACTACGACGACTGGGGCCTGTACGCCTTCGGCGACGTCGAGACGCCGACCACCTGGCCCGCCGGGCAGCCCTTCGACGGGGTGGACGCGTACGGCCGGTTCGCCTGGGTCAAGCTCAAGCCGGGCGCCAAGAACGTCGGCTTCATCGTGGTCGACAAGAACGGCGTCAAGGACGTCGGCGCCGACCGTTTCCTGGATCCGACGAAGACACCCGAGGTCTGGCTGAAGCAGGGTGATCCCACGGTCACCACCACCGGCCCGGCCGTCGAGCAGGACCAGAACACCGCGATCGTGCACTACCGGCGGGCCGACGGTGACTACTCCGGCTGGGGTCTGCACGTGTGGGACGGCGCCGCGGCTCCGACCGAGTGGTCCGCGCCGCTGCCGCCCGCCTCGACCGACGCGTTCGGCGTGACGTTCCGGGTGCCACTGGCGGCCGGGGCGACCGGGCTGAACTACATCATCCACCAGGGCGACACCAAGGACCTGCCCGACGACCAGCGGCTCGACTTCGCCACGGCCGGGCGGGAGGTGTGGCGGCTGTCCGGCGTACCGGATCGGCTCCTGCCCGTGGTCCGCAGAGCCGGCGGCGGGATCGCCGACCTGACCAAGTCGAACGCCGTCTGGATCGACCAGCGGACGATCGCCTGGAAGACCGGCACCGGCACCTCGCTGGAGCCGGTCGGGGCCGGCACCGACGGCCGGGTCTACGACCTGGTCTACGCCCCCGAGGGCGGCCTGAGCATCGTGGACGGCGAGCTCACCGGCCCGCACGGCACCATCCGGCTGAACGCACGCCGCAACGGTCTCACCGAGGACCAGCGCAAGGCGAACCCGCACCTGTGGCAGTACCCGGCGTTCCGGCTCAGCGACGTGTCGAAGATCAAGGATGTGCTGCGTGGCCAGGTCGCGGTGACCGAACGCGACGCCGAGGGCAAGCTGCTCTCCGCGACCGGCGTGCAGACCGCCGGCGCTCTCGACGACGTGTACGCCAGGGCGGCGCGGGCCGAGCTCGGCGCGACGTTCTCCGGCGGCCGGCCCAGCCTCGCGGTGTGGGCGCCGACCGCCCGGACGGTGTCGCTGGAGCTCTTCGACACCCCGGCGGCGACCGCGCGGACGGTCGCGATGACCCGGGACGCCGGCACCGGCGTGTGGTCGGTCCGGGGCGGCAAGGACTGGAAGGGCAAGTACTACCGGTACCGGGTCACCGCCTGGCAACCCGCGGCGAACAAGGTCGTCACGGCCTCGGTCACCGACCCGTACTCCGTGGCCCTGTCGCCCGATTCCACCCACAGCCGGATCGCCGACCTGAGCGACCCGGCGCAGACCCCGGCCGGCTGGGCCGGGCTGCGCAAGCCGGCCCAGAAACCGGGCAAGGTGCAGATCTCCGAGCTGTCCGTCCGGGACTTCTCCATCGCCGACAGCACCGTCCCGGCCGCCGAACGCGGCACCTACCAGGCCTTCACCGACCCGGGCACGGCCGGCACTAAGCAGCTGCGGGCCCTCGCCGCGGCCGGCACCACCCACGTGCACCTGCTGCCGGTCTTCGACTTCGCCACCATCCCGGAGAAGCGCGCCGACCAGCAGCAACCGGCCTGTGACCTGGCCGCGCTGCCGCCGGACTCCGCGGAGCAGCAGCAATGCGTGGCGGCGGTGGCGGCGAAGGACGGCTACAACTGGGGCTACGACCCGCTGCACTACACGACCCCCGAGGGTGGTTACGCCGTCGACCCGGACGCCCGCACCCGGGAGTTCCGCGAGATGGTCGCCGGGCTCAACCGCGACGGCCTGCGGGTGGTCCTGGACGTCGTCTACAACCACACCTCGGCCGCCGGCACCGACCCGCACTCGGTGCTCGACCAGATCGTGCCCGGCTACTACCAGCGGCTGCTGGAGGACGGCACGGTGGCCAACTCCACCTGCTGCGCCAACACCGCGCCCGAGCACACCATGATGGGCAAGCTGGTCGTCGACTCGCTGGTGACCTGGGCCCGGGCGTACAAGGTCGACGGTTTCCGCTTCGACCTGATGGGCCACCACCCGAAGGCCAACATCCTGGCCGTGCGGGCCGCGCTCGACAAGCTGACGGTCGCCCGCGACGGCGTCGACGGCAAGAGCATCTACCTGTACGGCGAGGGCTGGGACTTCGGCGAGGTCGCGGGCGACGCCCGCTTCGTGCAGGCCACCCAGAGGAACATGGCCGGTACGGGCGTAGCCACGTTCAACGACCGGCTGCGCGACGCCGTCCGCGGTGGCGGCCCGTTCGACGACAACCCGCGCATCCAGGGCTTCGGCTCCGGCCTGTTCACCGACCCCAACGGCGACCCGGCCAACGGCACCACGGCCGAGCAGAAGGCCCGGCTGCTGCACTACCAGGACCTGATCAAGGTCGGGCTCAGCGGCAACCTGGCGGGCTACCGGTTCACCTCCTCCACCGGTACGCCGGTGACGGGCGCGCAGGTCGACTACAACGGCTCGCCGGCCGGCTACACCGCGGCGCCGGGCGAGGCGATCACCTACGTGGACGCGCACGACAACGAGATCCTGTTCGACGCGCTGGCCTACAAGCTGCCGCAGCGGACCTCGGCGGTGGACCGGGCCAGGATGCAGTCGGTGGCGCTGGCCACGACCGCCCTCGGCCAGGGCCCCGGCTTCGTCACCGCGGGCAGCGAACGGCTGCGCTCGAAGTCACTGGACCGCAACTCGTTCAACTCCGGCGACTGGTTCAACCAGATCAGCTGGGACTGCGCGAAGGGCAACGGCTTCGCCCGCGGCCTGCCCCCGGCGGCCGACAACGAGGCCAAGTGGCCGTACGCGAAACCGCTGCTGGCCGACCCGAAGCTGGTCCCGGGCTGCGACGCGGTGAACCTGGCCGACGCCCGCTACCGGGAGCTGCTGGCGATCCGCAAGTCGTCGCCGGTCTTCGGGCTGCCGACCGCCGCCGAGGTGCAGAAACGGCTGTCGTTCCCGCTCTCCGGCGCCGCCGAGACGCCCGGAGTGATCACCATGCAGCTCGACGGGCGCGGCCTCGACCGTCGCTGGAAGTCGGTCACCGTGGTCTTCAACGCCACCCCGGCGACGGCGACCCAGACCGTACCGGCGCTCAAGGGCGCGACCGTCGGCCTGCACCCGCTGCAGCACGAGCCGGCGTCGTTCGACCGGGCCACCGGCACCTTCACGGTGCCGGCCCGGACCACGGCGGTGTTCGTGCAGAACTGATCGGCTCTGGACTAACCGGCCTGCCGGTGGTCACCCTGGCTGCATGGGTGACTACCGGCAGGCGTACGAGCGCAGTCTCCACGACCCCGAGGGCTTCTGGCGCGACGCCGCCGAGGCCATCGACTGGGACAGCCCACCGGACCGGATCTTCGACTCCCGGTGGTTTCCCGACGCCCGGCTCAACACCTGCCACAACGCCCTGGACCGGCACGTGACCGGCGGGCGGGGCGAGCAGGCCGCCCTGATCCACGACAGCCCGGTGACCGGGACGCTGCGCACGTACACGTACCGGGAGCTGCGCGACGAGGTGGCGCTGTTCGCGGGCGCCCTGCGGCGGCTCGGCGTCGGCCCGGGCGACCGCGTGGTCGTCTACATGGCCATGGTCCCGGAGGCGGTCATCGCCATGCTGGCCTGCGCCCGTCTCGGGGCGGTCCACTCCGTCGTCTTCGGCGGCTTCGGCGCGCCCGAGCTCGCGGCGCGCATCGACGACGCCCGGCCGACGGTGATCGTGGCCAGTTCGTGCGGGGTCGAGGCCGCGCGCGTGCTCGCCTACAAGCCGTTGCTCGACCGCGCTCTGGGTCTGGCCGCACACGAGCCCGCGCACTGCGTCATCCTCCAGCGTCCGCAGCTGCTCGCCGACCTGGTGCCCGGCCGGGACCTGACCTGGGACGAGGCGCTGGCCGGGGCTGAGCCGGCGGAGTGCGTACCGGTGGCAGCGACCGATCCGCTCTACATCCTCTACACCTCCGGCACGACCGGCCGCCCGAAGGGCGTGGTCCGGGACAACGGCGGCCACGCGGTCGCCCTGCGCTGGTCGATGGAGGCGATCTTCGCGGCCGGCCCGGGCGACGTCTTCTGGGCCGCGTCCGACGTCGGCTGGGTCGTCGGCCACTCCTACATCGTGTACGCGCCCCTGCTCACCGGGGCCACCACCGTGCTGTACGAGGGCAAGCCGGTCGGCACCCCGGACGCGGGCGCGTTCTGGCGGGTGGTGGCCCAGCACCGGGTCAACGTCATGTTCACCGCCCCGACGGCGATCCGCGCGGTCAAGAAGGAGGACCCCGAGGGCAAGCTGCTCACCGGGCACGACCTGTCGAGCCTGCGGTTGCTGTTCCTGGCCGGTGAGCGGCTCGACCCGGAGACGTACACGTGGGCGGGGGAGCGGCTCGGCGTACCGGTGATCGACAACTGGTGGCAGACCGAGACCGGCTGGCCGATCGCCGCCAGCCCCCGCGGCCTGGAGACGCTGCCCACCAAACCGGGCTCGCCGTCGGTGCCGGTGCCCGGTTACCGCGTTCGCGTGGTCGACCCGGCCGGCGCGGACGTGCGCCCGGGCGAGGACGGCTCGATCGTCATCGGCCTGCCGCTGCCGCCGGGCTGCCTGCCGACCCTGTGGCAGGACGACGAACGCTACGTGCGCTCGTACCTGTCGGCGTTTCCCGGCGCCTACCTGACCGGCGACGGCGGCCGCTTCGACGCCGACGGCTACCTGTACGTGATGGGCCGCACCGACGACGTCATCAACGTGGCGGGCCACCGCCTCTCCACCGGCGCGATGGAAGAGGTGCTGGCGGCCCACCCGGCGGTCGCCGAATGCGCGGTGATCGGCGTCCACGACGCGCTCAAGGGCCAGCAGCCACGCGGCTTCGTGGTGCTGAAGTCCGGCGCCGACATCGACCCGGAGCAGCTGAGCGCCGAGCTGGTCGCGATGGTCCGCGACCGGATCGGCCCGGTGGCCGCGCTGCGCCGGGTGGACGTGGTCCCGGGCCTGCCCAAGACCCGCTCCGGCAAGATCCTGCGCCGCACGATGCGCGGCATCGCCGACGGCACCCCGGAACCGGTCCCCTCGACCATCGAGGACCCGGCGGTCCTCGACGCCCTCCGCCCGATCCTCACCGACTGATCACGTATTGAACGGCCGCCGGGCTACCAACAGGACATGGGTGACCGGCCAGTCCAATGGCGTGCCGTCGAGCGTGGCCAGCGACGCCGTGGGGGCAATCCGGTTGTCGATGATCCAGTCGTTGCGGGAGGTGCCCGAGGCCGGGTCCACTTCGAAGCCGACATCGGCCAGCAGCGATTTCCAGTCCGCGTACTCCAGGCCGCAGAACTGCTCGTGGGTCTCCGACAGCCAGTTGTCGGCGTAGTCCTTGCGGGTCAGGTAGTCCATCGCGGCGCCCAGGGTGAGCTCCACCGCATCGCCGGCCGGGCCGTACTCGAACGGGAACCGGAAGTCGACGGCGAACTGGTCCAGGCGGGCCCGGGTCGACAGGCCGCCCACGTACGCCGCGACCTCCTCAGGGGACAGCTCGGCCAGGTCCTCGCGGGCGGTCGCCGGGTTGGCGCCGTCGGTGGCGTCCAGGGCCAGGCGGACCCGACGGTCACGGCCGTCCGGGCCGCACACGTCGCTGTTGATCCAGACGCCGCCCGGCGCGGTGTGGTCGTAGATGGCCTGCGCGAACCGGCGCAGCGAGGTCCAGCGGTCCCCGTAGGACCAGATCTCGTGGGTCAGCGCGAACGTCAGCGTCGTGTCGATGGAACGTTCCGGGAAGATCGCGCCGCCCAGCACATTGCGGCGGTAGAAGAACACGTTGGCGTTGTCGAACACGCCCTGGGCCTTCTTGTGCATGCACTCCTCGTAGAGGTGCCGGGCGATCTCGACGCCGATCAGGTCGCTCTCGCGCAGCGCCGGCTCCCGGTCGGCCAGCTCCAGCACCGCGCCCGCGCCGCAGCCGATGTCGACGATCCGGCCCGGCCGTACGTGCCGATGGACCTGCTCCCACTTGCGGGCCGCGCTGTCGGCGAACGCCTCCACGTAGGTGCGGTAGTTGCGAGTCGCGGTCAGCCCGCCCTCCGCGCCCACCACCGGGTCGTTGACCACCGTGCGCACGCTGTCCACCAGCTGGTAGCGGTCGAAGACGTCGACGGTCGCCGGATGGGCCAGCTCGCGCCAGCTCTCGTCGCCGGCCGCCAGCCGCAGCAGCACGTCCCACGGGCGGGCTGGTTCCGGTGTGATCTCCGCCTCCACGCCGGCGATGGAGAAGCCCAGGGCGGTGTAGAGCGCCGCGACGGCCGGGGTGGAGCAGGCCACCAGGGTGTTGGCCGGGGTCAGCTCCAGGCCGGTCGCCACCGTGATGTTCTTCAGCGTCACCTCGGCGAAGCGCTCGGTCGGCGCGGTGTCGAAGACCGGCACCACCACCGAACGCAGCCCGGTCAGCACGCTGAACCGCTCGATGGCCGCCTCACGGCGGTGGTACGGCACCGGATTACGCTTCGTGTTCTCGTGGTTCGCTGACGTCACCGCCCAGACAATGGTCACATCCGGCCACCGCCGCAGGTACTCGGCCTGGAAGCGGGTAAGGACGTGATGGCGGCCCGGGAAGAGCACGAAGGTTGTTTCCACCTGGTCGTTGATACCGTACGGAGACGCCGACCACGAGCAGCGGAGACTGTGATGCCTCAACGATCTGATCGACGGCACCGGGTAGTGGTCGTCGGAGCCGGCTTCGGCGGGCTCTTCGCCACCAAGTCCCTGCGCAAGGCCGACGTCGACGTCACCCTCATCAACGGTACGGCGTACCACCTGTTCCAGCCGCTGCTGTACCAAGTGGCGACCGGCATCCTCTCCGAGGGCGAGATCGCCCCGCCGATCCGCGAGATCCTCCGCCGCCAGGACAACGTCGACGTGAAGCTCGGCTGGGTCAGCGACATCGACGTGGCCGCCAGGACGGTCGCGGTCGAGGCGCCCGGCATCGACTACACGGTCGAGTACGACACGCTGATCGTCGCCGCGGGCGCCTCGCAGTCGTACTTCGGCAACGACAAGTTCGCCGACCACGCGCCCGGCATGAAGAGCATCGACGACGCCCTCGAGCTGCGGGCCCGCATCTTCGGCGCGTTCGAGCTGGCCGACCTGCAGACCGACCCGGCCGAGATCGAACGCTGGATGACCTTCGTGGTCGTCGGCGCCGGCCCGACCGGGGTCGAGATGGCCGGGCAGATCGCCGAGCTGGCCCACCGCACCCTGCCGGGCCAGTACAAGCACATCGACCCCCGCAAGGCCCGGATCATCCTGATCGACGCCCTCGACGCGGTGCTGAACACCTTCGGCGACCACCTGTCCACCCGCGCGCTGCGCCAGCTGCACCTGCTCGGCGTGGAGGTGGAACTGGAGACCAAGGTGGTCGACGTGGACGCCACCGGCATCGAGGTGGACACCAAACGCGGCCACCAGCGCATCGAGTCGATGACCAAGATGTGGGCCGCCGGCGTGGCCGCCCCGCCTCTGGCCCGCAGGCTCGCCGAGCAGGCCGGCGCCGAGACCGACCGGGCCGGCCGGGTCAAGGTCAACCCGGACTGCACCCTGCCCGGCCACCCGGAGATCTTCGCCGTCGGTGACATGATCTCGCTGAACCAGCTGCCCGGCGTCGCCCAGGTGGCCATCCAGAGCGGCCGGTACGCGGCGGACCAGATCAAGCGCCGGCTGGCCGGCAAGGAGCCCGCGGGCCCGTTCAAGTACTTCGACAAGGGCAGCATGGCCACCATCTCCCGCTTCTCAGCGGTGGCCAGCGTGGGCAAGCTGCGCGTATCGGGCTTCCTCGGCTGGCTGATGTGGCTGGCGGTGCACCTGCTCTACCTGGTCGGCTTCAAGAACAGGGTCACGGCGGTGCTGCACTGGGCGGTGAGCTTCCTGGGCCGGGGTCGGTCCGAGCGGGTGGCGACGTTCCAGCAGGCGTACGCGCGCGCCGCGGTCCGCGAATACGGCGACCCGTTCGAACGCCGCAAGGCGGCAGCAGCCGAGGCGATGAGCCAGCCGGGCGACCCGGCCAGCCCGTCCGCCTCCGGCCCCGCCACCCCCGCCAGCTCGGCCACTTCGGCCACCTCCGGCTCTGGCTCGGCGGAGTCCGATGCCACCTCGGCATCAGCCGGCCCAGCAATCAGATAACCCACCGCTCCGGACCCGTGTGCCGGTCTGGACTCGTCCTGGTCCGGACCCCGAGCTGGTCCTCACCCGTCCCCGTCCCAACAGATCTTGGTAGCCGATGGCTGTCCTGGCAGCTGTCCTGGCAGCCACCAATTACCAAGATCGGAAGGACGGTAGCGGGGCGAGGGCGAGCGATAGCGGAGCGTGGCGAGGGCGGAAGCAGGGCGAGGGAGGGCCGGGCGAGGGTGGAGCCGGAGCCGGAGCCGGAGCCGGAGCCGGAGCCGAAGCAGGGCGGGCGGTAGCGGGGCGGGGCCGGGCGCAAGCGTGGCGAGGGTGACGGCGCAGCGAGGGCGGGCGACAGCGGGGGAGTAGCGGGGCGAGGGGGAGTGGAGCGGGTCAGGCGGCGAGGGTGGCGTAGCGGCCGCCGACCGAGACCAGGCTGTCGTGGTCGCCGGATTCCAGGACCCGCCCGTGGTCGACAACCACGATCTGGTCCGCATCACGCACAGTCGACAACCGGTGCGCGATCGTCACAGTGGTCCGGCCGCGAGCCAACTCGTCAAAGGCCCGCTGCACAGCCCGCTCAGTAGAGGTGTCCAACGCACTCGTAGCCTCATCCAGCACCAAAATCCGAGGATCACGCAGCAACGTCCGCGCGATCGCGATCCGCTGCTTCTCACCACCGGAGAAGCGATGCCCGCGCGACCCAACAACGGTCTCGTACCCGTCAGGCAGCCCAGCGATCAGCTCGTGGATCTGCGCCGCCCGGGCGGCCTGCTCGATCTGCGCGTCAGTCGCGTCAGGCCGCGCGTACCGCAGATTTTCCCGCACGGTCGTGTGCAGCAGATACGTCTCCTGACTCACCACGCCGACCACCGAAGCCAGATCGGCCAGCCGCAGGTCCCGCAGGTCAATGCCGTCGATCGTGATCCGGCCGGCAGCCGGGTCGTAGAGCCGCGCGATCAGCGCGGCGAGCGTGCTCTTCCCAGAACCGGTCTCACCGACCAGGGCCAGCGAGGTGCCGGCCGGCACGTCGAGCGAGACCCCGGCGACCGCGGCGGTCTCACTGCCCGGGTACGCGAACGTCACGTCCTCGAAGCGCAGGTGACCCCGCACCGTGCGGGGCAGCTCGACCGGCTCGGCCGGGTCGTCCACCTCGACCGGCAGGTCCAGATACTCGAAGATGCGGGCGAACAGAGCCAGCGAGCTGGTCAGCGAAACCCCGACGCCGAGCAGGCCCATCAGCGGCCGGAACAGCCCGGCCTGCAGGGTGGTGAAGGCGACCAGGGTGCCGATGCTGAGCGTGCCCGCCGTGAGCGGCAGCCCGGCGCTGAGGTAGATGACCGCGGGGATGGCGGCGAAGATGATGCTCATCGCGGCCATCCGCCAGCGTCCGGCCAGTTCGGAGCGCAGCTCCAGGTCGATGAGCCGGGTGGAGGAGGCGGTGAAGCGTTCGACCAGCGCCGCGCCGGTGCCCATGGTTTTGCTCAGCTGCACGCCGCTGATCGACAGGCCCTCCTCGACGGTGACGTTGAGGTCGGCCAGTTCGCGCTGGCGTTGCGCGGTGATCTCCTTGCGCATCTTCGCGACCCGGCGGGTCAGGTAGATCGCCGGCGGCAGGACCACCAGGGAGACCAGGGAGAGCTGCCAGGACAGGGCGGCCATGGCGACCGCGGTGGCGACGGCGGTGGTGAGGTTGGAAGCGATGGAGGTCGCGGTGGAGGTGACCACCGACTGCATGCCGCCGATGTCGTTGGTGATGCGGGACTGCACCTCGCCGGTGCGGGTCCGGGTGAAGAACGCCACGGACTGGCGGTGCAGGTGGGTGAAGACGTCCACCCGGAGCCGGTGCATGACCTGCTGACCGACGGTGGTGGAGATCCAGGTCTGGATGACGCCGAGCGCGGAGGTGACGGCGGCGACGGCGACCATGCCGGCGACGAGCCAGGCCAGCAGCGGGAGGTCCTGCTGCGGCAGTGCGCGGTCGATGACCTCGCGCAGCAGGAAGGGGGAGGCCATGGCGATCACGGACGAGGCCACGATGATCGCGGTGACGATGGTGAGCTGCAGCCGGTGGGCGCTGAAGAGCCGGCCGATGCGGCGCAGGGAGACCTCGCGGGCCTGCTTCTTCTCGGCGGCGGTGACGGTGGTGGTGCGGCCGCGGCGGCCGCTTTCGACTGGGGTGGCTTCCAAGAGCAACAACCTTCTTCCGGTACGGGTTTAGTGAGGTTACCTCACCATGAGGGAACAACCGCAACCGCTGGTACGGTATTCCCGTGGATCCCGCCGCCGACGAGAACCTCTCCGAGCTGTTCTGGTCCGTCGCGCGCACCCTGCGCCACCTCAACAAGGAGGCGCTG
This sequence comes from Actinoplanes sp. CA-051413, assembly GCF_050955795.1. Taxonomy (NCBI): domain Bacteria; kingdom Bacillati; phylum Actinomycetota; class Actinomycetes; order Micromonosporales; family Micromonosporaceae; genus Actinoplanes; species Actinoplanes sp. CA-051413. Next base: position 6,686,853 of record NZ_CP192100.1, on the reverse strand, counting down.
GAGCCGCTGAACGTCTCTCCGTCGCACGGCCGGGCCCTGGCCGTGCTGATGCGGCACGGCCCGATGCGCCCGGGCGCCCTCGCCGAGCATCTGCGCATCGCCCCGCGCTCGGCCACTGAGGTCGTCGACGATCTGCAGGGGCGTGGCCTGGTCGAGCGCACCCCGGACCCAGCCGACCGGCGGGCGACCGTGCTGCACCTGACGGCGGCGGGCAGCGCGGCCGGCGACGCCATCCGGGCCGCCCGGCAGGCCGCCGCCGAGCGCTTCTTCGCCGGTCTCAACGAGGCCGACCGCGCCGATCTCACCCGGATCCTGCGCCAACTGCGCGAATAATCCCGTTTGTGTAGAGTCCCGGGCATGCGCAAGGTTCTCGTCGTCGGTGCCGGGCAGTCCGGCCTTCAGCTCGCGCTGGGCCTGCGCGCCGACGGTCACGACGTCACGCTGATCTCCGCCCGCACGCCGCAGGACATCCGTGGCGGGCGCCCGATGAGCACGCAGGGCATGTTCCACGACGCGCTCGAGACCGAGCGGGCCCTCGGCCTCGACCTCTGGGGTGAGCAGGCCCCGGCCTTCGAGGGCTTCCGGATCACCCTGTCCGCCCCGGCCGGCGAGCAGGCGCTGGCGTTCAACGCCCGGCTCAGCCACCCCGGCCGCAGCGTCGACCAGCGCCTCAAGATGGCCGCCTGGCTGGAGCTGGCCGAGCAGCGCGGCGTGACGGTGGAATACCGCGCGGTCGAGGCGGGGGAGCTGGCAGCGCTCGCCGCGCGTCACGACCTGACCGTCGTCGCAGCCGGCCGGGGCGACCTGGTGTCCATCTTCGACCGCGACCCGCGGCGCTCGATCCACGACGCGCCGCAGCGGGGGCTCGCCGTCGCGTACGTGCACGGTCTCGAGCCCGACCCGGACTTCCCGGCACCGCACATCGGCTTCCACGCCGTGCCCGGGCTGGGCGAGCTGTTCGTCATTCCCGCGCTGACCCTGACCGGCCCCTGCGACATCCTGTTCTGGGAGGCCGTGCCCGGCGGCCCGCTCGACCGGTGGACGGGTCCCGCCCCGATGGACCCCGCCGAGCATCTGGCCCTGACGCTCGAGCTGGCCGGCCGGTACGTCCCCTGGGTCGCCGAGCGCGCCCGCCACGTCGAGCTCACCGACGCCCGGGCCACCCTGCACGGCCGGTACGCACCGGTCGTGCGCGAGCCGGTCGCCCGGCTGGGCGGCGGGACGGCGGTGCTCGGCATGGCCGATGTGGTGCTGGCCAACGACCCGATCACCGGCCAGGGCGCCAACACCGCGGCGAAGTGCGCCACCGCCTACCTGGCCGCGATCCGTGACCGCGGCGACCAGCCGTTCGACGAGCAGTGGATGCGCGACACGGCCGAGGCGTTCTGGTCCTCGACCGCCCGCGCGGTCACCGACTGGACCAACGCGATGCTCCAGCCGTTGCCGCCGCACGTGCAACGCATACTCGGCGCGGCAGCGGGCAACCCCACCGTGGCCTCCAGGTTCGCCGACGCCTTCTCGGATCCGACCGACCTGGACCGCTGGTTCATGACGCCCGACGCCGCTGAGCGCTACCTCGCCTCGGTGTAGCGCAGCGAGGTGTAGCGCAGCGTAATCTCGATCACTTCCTGACCGATCGGCCAGCTTCTGACCGATCGGTCAGGCATGCTGGTCGGCATGGCCCGTACCCGGACACGCGACGAGATCCTCACCGTCGCCGCGGAGCTGTTCTACCGCGCCGGCTTCAAGGGCACGTCCCTGCAGGACATCGCCGCGGAAGTGGGCTGTTCCAAGGCGACGCTGCTCTACCACTTCGACAGCAAGGAAGCGATCCTCGCCGCGCTGCTCGCCCCGGCCGCCCGCGAGCTGGCCGAGCTCGACGAGCAGCTCGCCGGGCTGCAGGGCGAGGCGGCCCGCGCCGCGGCGATCGACGGTTTCGTGGATCTGGTGCTGCGCTACCGGCGCGAGGCCGGCCTGATCTACCACGGCTCGCTCGAGGTGCTGCTCACGCCGGCCTTCGCCGGTGTGCAGCCGATGATCGAAAACCTGTGCTCCGCCTTCGCCGCCCGCTCCACCGATCTGGAGGAGAAGGTCGCCGCGGAGGTGCTGCTGGCCGGCATCTGCTCGGTGGCGATCGACCGGCCCGACGACGTGACCCTGCGCTCCGCCCTGATCGCCGTGGCGAAGCGTGCCCTGCTCACCCCTCGATCCAAGGACTGACATGGCAACCCTGTTGTACCGGCTGGGCCGGGCCTCGTTCCGGCGCCGCAAGCTCGTGGTCGTGCTGTGGCTGGTGCTGCTCGCCGCGCTGGGCGGGGCCGCACTGGCCTTCAAGGGCACCTCGTCGAGCGACTTCACCATGCCCGGCACCGAGTCGCAGCGCGCGATCGACGCCCTGCAGCGGGAGTTCCCCGAGGCCAGCGGGGCCACCGGCACCATCGTGGTGGCCGCGCCGGCCGGCGGCACCCTGGCCGACCCCGCCCTCAAGCCGGCGGTCGAGGGCCTGGTCAAGGAGGCGTCGGCGCTGCCCGGCGTGCTCGGTGCCGTGGACCCCTTCGCCGCCAAGGCCCTGTCGCAGGACGGCCGGTACGGCCTCGTCCAGGTGCAGTTCGCCACCCGCGCCGACGAGGTGACCGAGCAGCAGCGCGCCGCGTACGAGAACAGCGGTGCCGCCGCCGAGACCGCCGGGCTGCGGGTCGAGCACGGTGGTGAGGTGATGAACTCCGAGCCCGAGGTCGGCGGCACCGAGAGCATCGGCGTCATCATCGCCCTGGTGGTCCTGGTGATCACCTTCGGCTCGCTGGTCGCCGCAGGTATGACGATGCTCAACGCGCTGATCGGCGTCGGTGCGGGCATGGCCGGGTTGTTCGCGCTGAGCAGCGTCGTCACGCTGACCAGCACCGCGCCCGTGCTCGCCCTGATGCTCGGCCTGGCCGTCGGCATCGACTACTCGCTGTTCATCACGTCCCGGCACCGGCAGAACCTCGTCGACGGCCTCACCCCGCAGGAGGCGGCCGCCCGCGCGGTGGGCACCGCCGGTTCCGCCGTCGTGTTCGCCGGCATCACCGTGGTCATCGCGCTGGCTGGTCTCGCGGTCGTGGACATCCCGTTCCTGACGGTCATGGGCCTGGCCGCCGCGGGCACCGTCGCCGTCGCCGTACTGGTCGCCATCACGCTGCTGCCCGCCCTGCTGGGCTTCGCCGGCGAGCGGGTGCTGCCGCGCAAGCTGCGGGCCGCGGGCTCGCACGCGGCGTCGCACGCCGAGCCCAAGGAGGGCTTCGGCTTCCGCTGGGCCCGGCTGGTCACCCGGCTGCGCATCCCGGTGCTCCTCGTCGGGGTGCTCGGCCTGGGCGCCCTGGCCCTGCCGGCCGCGGACATGCGGGTGGCCCTGCCCGGTGCCGGCGCCGGCCCGGTCGGCACGCCCGGCCGCGACGCCGCCGACCTGATCACCGAGGGCTTCGGCCCCGGCTTCAACGGCCGGTTGGCCCTGGTCGTATCCAGCGACTCGCCGGAGCAGACCACCGCGGCCGTGCAGCAGGCCACCCAGCTGTTGCAGGGCACGCCGAACCTGCTGGCCGTGACCCCGCCCAACCTCAGCCAGGACAAGCGGACCGCGCTGCTCGGCGTGCTGCCGCAGACCGGCCCGACCGACGAGGCCACCGAGGAGCTGGTGCACGACGTCCGCGACCGGGTGGCCGGGATCGCGAACGCGGACGTGTCGCTGACCGGGCAGACCGCCGTGGGCATCGACGTGTCCGAGAAGCTCTCCGCCGCCATGCCGGTCTATCTGCTGCTCGTCGTCGGCCTGTCGGTGCTGCTGCTGATGCTGGTGTTCCGGTCCATCCTGGTGCCGCTCAAGGCGGCGCTCGGCTTCCTGCTCACCGTGGGCGCCACCTTCGGCGTCACGGTGCTGGTGTTCCAGGAGGGACACCTGAGCGGTCTGGTCGGCCTGGACAGCCCGGGACCGCTGATCAGCTTCCTGCCCACCCTGCTGATCGGCATCCTGTTCGGCCTCGCGATGGACTACGAGGTGTTCCTGGTGTCGCGGATGCGCGAGGACTTCGTGCACGGCGCCGGCGCGCAGGAGGCGACCATCAGCGGCATGGGGCACGGCGCCCGGGTGGTCACCGCCGCCGCGCTGATCATGACGTCCGTCTTCGCGGGCTTCATCCTGCTGGACGACCCGGTGATCAAGTCGATGGGCTTCGCGCTGGCCATCGGCGTGGCGATCGACGCCTTCGTGGTCCGGATGACGATCGTGCCGGCCGTGATCTCGCTGCTCGGCCGGGCCGCCTGGTGGCTGCCGCGCTGGCTGGACCGGCTGCTGCCCAACGTCGACATCGAGGGTGAGCGGTTGCGCGAGGAGCTGGCGAGCGAGCCGGAGCGGGAGCCGGTCACCGTCTGAACCGTTTAAGCAGGTAAGAGGGCCGGGGCGTGCATCGCACGCTCCGGCTCTTTATTGCCGGATTGTTACCTGTCCGGTGATCTAGAAACTTGCGAATCATCTTCTGCTCTGAATAGGTTGCCCTCGGCAACAAAACCATGTGAAAGCCAGATCCCTCCCGGAGGCATCCATGACGTTGGCGAGGTGGTGCGAGCGATGAGCGACGCGCCGATCCTCCTGGAGATGCGTTCCATCACCAAGGAGTTCCCCGGAGTCAAGGCCCTCGCCGACGTCAACCTGGTCGTGCGGGCCGGCGAGATCCACGCCATCTGCGGCGAGAACGGTGCCGGCAAGTCCACGCTGATGAAGGTGCTCAGCGGGGTCTACCCGTACGGCACGTACGACGGTGACATCGTTTACCAAGGGACGCAGACCCGCTTCTCGGACATCCGGGCCAGCGAGCACGCGGGCATCGTGATCATCCACCAGGAGCTCGCCCTCATCCCCGAGCTCTCGATCACCGAGAACATCTTCCTGGGCAACGAGCCCCGCCGGCGCGGCGCGATCGACTGGAAGTCCGCCCAGCGTCAGGCCCGTGAGCTGCTGGCCCGGGTCGGGCTGCGCGAGGACCCGGACACCCTGATCAAGGACATCGGCGTCGGCAAGCAGCAGCTGGTGGAGATCGCCAAGGCGTTCGCCAAGGACGTCAAGCTGCTCATCCTGGACGAGCCCACGGCCGCGCTGAACGAGGCGGACTCCCGGCACCTGCTGGACCTGCTGCGCGGCTTCCGGGAGCGCGGCATCACCTCGATCATGATCTCGCACAAGCTCAACGAGATCGAGGCCATCGCCGACCAGATCACCATCCTGCGCGACGGCCGGACGGTCGAGACGCTGGACGTCAAGGCCGACGGCGTCGACGAGGACCGGATCGTGCGGGGCATGGTCGGCCGCGAGCTCAGCAGCCGCTTCCCGGACCACACGCCGAAGATCGGCGAGGTGTTCTTCGAGGTGCGCAACTGGAACGTGCGGCACCCGATCTCGGCCGAGCGCCAGGTCTGCAAGAACGAGAACTTCGTGGTGCGCCGCGGCGAGATCGTCGGCTTCGCCGGCCTGATGGGCGCCGGCCGCACCGAGCTCGCGATGAGCGTGTTCGGCCGCTCCTACGGTGTCTGGGAGTCCGGCACGATCATCAAGGACGGCCAGGAGATCGTCCTCAAGTCGGTGGCGGACGCGATCGCCCACGGGCTCGCGTACGTCAGCGAGGACCGCAAGGCGATCGGCCTCAACCTGCTCGACGACATCAAGACGTCGACGGTGGCGGCCAAGCTGTCCAAGATCACCAAGCGCGGCGTCCTCGACGAGGTGGCCGAGTACAAGGCCGCCGAGTCCTACCGCAAGGAGCTGCGGACCAAGGCGCCCTCGGTCGACGAGGGTGTCTCCAAGCTCTCCGGCGGCAACCAGCAGAAGGTCGTCCTGGCGAAGTGGATGTTCACGGACCCCGACCTGCTGATCCTCGACGAGCCCACCCGCGGCATCGACGTGGGCGCGAAGTACGAGATCTACGGCATCATCCAGCGGCTCGCCGACCAGGGTAAGGGCGTCATCGTCATCTCCTCGGAGCTGCCCGAGCTGATCGGGCTCTGCGACCGCATCTACACCGTGTTCGAAGGCCAGATCACGGGCGACATCCCCCGCCAGGACGCGGATCCGGAGACCCTCATGAAGCAGATGACCTCGACGAAGAAGATGCAGACCCGATGAGCCGATTCAAGGACCTTCAGAAGAACCTCTTCGGAGGTACCACCTCCAACGCCCGCCAGTTCGGCATGATCTTCACCCTGGTGGCGATCGTCCTGCTGTTCCAGTTCCTGACGGACGGGCTGACGCTGCGGTCGGACAACCTGATCGCCCTGTTCCAGCAGAACTCCTACATCCTGATCCTGGCCATCGGCATGCTGATGGTGATCGTGGCCGGGCACATCGACCTGTCGGTCGGCTCGATCGCCGCGTTCGCCGGCATCCTGGTCGCCAAGTCCATGACGGAGTGGGACCTGCCCTGGCCGCTGGCCATCCTGTTCGGCCTCGTCATCGGCGCGGCGATCGGTGCCTGGCAGGGCTTCTGGGTGGCCTACATCGGCGTGCCCGCGTTCATCGTCACGCTGGCCGGCATGCTGATCTTCCGCGGCGGCAACCAGTTCATCGGCAACGCCAACACCATCCCGGTGCCCGAGGGCTTCCGGGTGATCGGTTCGGGCTTCCTGCCCGAGGTGGGGCCGAACACCGGTTACAACAACCTCACCCTGCTGCTGGGCCTGGCCGCCTGTCTCGCGGTGGTCTGGCGTGAGGTGCAGGCGCGGCGTACCCGGCACGAGATGGACGCCGACGCCGGCCCGCTGTGGGTCTCGATCCTGCGGATCGCCGTCATGGTCGGTGTGCTCGCCTTCGTGGCGCTGCGCTTCGCCAGCGGCCGGGTGGGCACCAGCTTCCCGGTCTCCGGCATCATCCTGGTCGCGCTGGTCATCCTGTACTCGTTCTACACCCGCAACACCGCCGGCGGCCGGCACATCTACGCGGTCGGCGGCAACTCGCGCGCCGCGGAGCTGTCCGGCGTCAAGCTCAAGCGGGTCAACTTCTTCGTCATGATGAACATGTCCGTGCTCGCCTCGCTGGCCGGCATGATCTTCGTGGCCCGTTCGGCGGCCTCCGGCCCGCAGGACGGCAACGGCTGGGAACTGGACGCGATCGCCGCGGTCTTCATCGGTGGTGCGGCCGTGGCCGGCGGTATCGGCACGATCAGCGGCTCCATCGTGGGCGGTCTGGTCATGGCCGTGCTCAACAACGGCCTCCAGCTGCAGGGCGTCGGCACCGACCGGGTCCAGATCATCAAGGGCCTGGTCCTGCTGCTCGCGGTCGCACTGGATGTCTACAACAAGAGCCAGGGGCGCTTCTCGGTCATCGGGAGCATCATGCGGCCCTTCCGCCGGGAGGCATCCGCCCCGCCGGCAACGTCGGAAGCGGGCCGCGAGCCCGCCAAGACATCGGTGGCCGGCTGACGGCCACCGAACCCCCTCTCACCCGTATCACCTCTGAAGAAGGGCACTTCCCCCCAATGCGTACATTCTTTGCCAAGACGGTGGCCATCGGCGCCATCTCGATGCTGGCCCTGACGGCCTGCGGCGGCGGCCGTGACGAGGAGTCCGGCTCGGACGCCCCGGCCAAGGGCTTCGCGGCCAACTCCCTCATCGGTGTGGCCCTGCCGGCCAAGACCTCGGAGAACTGGGTTCTCGCCGGTGACCTGTTCACCAACGGCCTGAAGGAGGCCGGCTTCCAGAGCGACGTGCAGTACGCCGGCGCGTCCACCACGGTGGCCGACCAGCAGGCCCAGATCACCGCCATGGTGACCAAGGGTGCCAAGGTCATCGTCATCGGCGCGACCGACGCCGCGCAGCTGTCGACCCAGGTCGCCGCGGCGCACCAGGCCGGCGCGAAGGTCATCGCGTACGACCGCCTGATCACCAACACGCCGGACCTCGACTACTACGTCGCGTTCGACAACTTCAAGGTCGGCCAGCTCCAGGGCCAGGCCCTGCTGGACGGCATGAAGGCGAAGAAGGCGACCGGCCCGTGGACCATCGAGCTGTTCTCCGGCTCGCCGGACGACAACAACGCCGGTGTCTTCTTCAACGGTGCGATGGACGTCCTCAAGCCGGCCATCGAGAAGGGCGACGTCGTCGTCGGCTCGAAGCAGACCGACGTCAAGCAGACCGCCATCCAGGGCTGGAAGGCCGAGGGTGCGCAGGCCCGCATGGACCAGCTGCTGACCTCGACCTACGGCAGCAAGGAGCTGGACGGCGTCCTCTCCCCGAACGACACGCTGGGCCGCGCGATCATCACCTCGATCAAGAGCGCCGGCAAGAAGGTCCCGGTCGTCACCGGTCAGGACTCCGAGGTCGAGTCGATCAAGTCGATCATGGCCGGCGAGCAGTACATGACGATCAACAAGGACACCCGCACGCTGGTCAAGGAGACCATCAACATGGTCAAGGCCCTGCAGGCCGGTAACGCCCCGCAGGTCAACGACCAGAAGTCCTACAACAACGGCAGCAAGGTCGTCGACACCTTCCTGCTCCCGCCGGTCGCCGTGACCAAGGCCAACGCGGCCGAGGCGTACGCGAACGACCCGAAGCTCGCCCCGCTCACCAAGGCGTGACGGCTCGGTAGTACCTGACGGCCCTTGGGTCCCCGGAGTCCGTCTCCGGGGACCCTTCGTCGTCCTCGATACTGACAAAACGGACGATCGGGAGGAGGCTGGACTGTGGCGACACCCGTACGGTCCAAGCCGTCCGGCCCGGGGCGCCCCGCGGAGCTGCCGCTGCCGGCCGCGCCCGGGGCCAGCCAGGAGGAGATCCGCCGGCAGAACCTCGGCGCGGTGCTGCGCTTCGTCCACGTGCACGGCCCCACCTCCCGGGCCGAGCTCACCGGCCGGCTCGGGCTCAACCGCAGCACCATCGGCGCGCTCGCCGCCGACCTGGCCGCGGCCGGCCTGGTCACCGAGGAGGCCGAAGCCCCCACGGTCGCCCGCCGCGCCGGCCGGCCGTCGCTGGTCGTCAGCCCCCGCTCGGGCCGGGTCTACACGTACGCGCTCAGCATCGAGGCCGACCGGCTGCGCGCGGCCCGCGTCGGGCTCGGCGGCCGGATCCTCGACCTGCGGGAGATCGCCCGTCCGCCCGGCATGCCGGTGCTCGACGCCGTCGCGCCGCTGGCCGGCTTCCTCCGCGCGATGCGGGACTCGGCCGCGTCCGGCGCCCTGCCCCCGATCGGCGGGGCCGTCGCGGTGGCCGACACGAGCCGCGACGCCGAGGGCCGGATCCGGATCGGCGCCACCGATGAGCGGCTCGGTGCCGCCCTGGACGAGGCGCTGCCGGCCGGCCCGGGCTTCGTCGCCGGGGACATGGCCGACATCGCCGCGCTCGCCGAACACGTCCGGGGCGTGGCCGCGGGCATCAACGACCTGATCTACCTGCACGGTGATCTCGGGGTCAGCGCCGGCATCATCACCGGCGGCCGGCTGGTCGCCGGGCACCGCGGGCACGGCGGCAAGGTCGGTCACATGGTGGTCAACCCGCACGGGCTGCGCTGCGGCTGCGGCTCCCGCGGCTGCTGGGAGACCGAGGTCGGGGAGAACGCGCTGCTGCGCCACGCCGGCCGCGCGCCGGGGGACCGGGCTGCCGTCCTCGAGGTGCTGGGGTCGGCGGCCGGCGGCGAGCCGGTGGCCCGCGCGGCGGTCCGCCAGGTCGCGGACTGGCTCGGCTTCGGGGTGGCCAACCTGGTCAACGTGGTCAACCCGGACCTGGTGGTCTTCGGCGGCTCACTGCGCGAGGTGTACGCGGCCGGCGCCGGCGAGGTCCGCCGCCGCCTGGACGCGATGGCTCTGCCGGCCTCCCGCGAACACGTGCAGCTGCGCGCCGCGACCCTGGGCCGCAACGCCGCCCTGATCGGTGCGGCCGAGCTCGCCTTCGAGCAGCTGCTGGCCGACCCGCTGGGCGCCGGGGTTGCGGGCTAGGGGCAGACTGGGCCCGGTAACGGGCGACGAAGGCGGCTGCAGATGACCGAAACACCGGCTGGCGCTGCCACCCTGCGCTGGGTCGCCACGCTGGCCTGGCTGCTGCCGCCGCTGTTCGAGCTGCCGCTGCTCGCCGGGCTGTGTTCCGGCATCCCGGAGGTCGGCCGGGCCGCCGTCTTCGGCATCCCGGCCACCCGGGTGGCGGTGCTGTTCGCCCTGCTCGCCGCGCTGGCCGGGTTCGTGGCCGTGGTGCGCGGCGCGACCGGGCTGACCCGGGCGGCCGTCGCGGGGGCGCTGTCGATCGCCGCCGGCATCGTGGCCGCCCTGGCCGCGGGCTTCCTCTTCGACGGGGAGTTCCCGCTGATCGCGCTGCTCCCCGCCCACTCCGCGCTGGCGCTGGCCGTGCTCGCCCGCGCCACCCTGCGCGAGCCCGCCGACTCCCAGTAGCGCCGGCGCGCCGCCAGGCCGGGCAGCAGCGACAGTGCGCCGACTTCTAGTACCGGCGGCGTGCCGCCAGGCCGGGCAGCAGCGACAGCCCGGCGATGATGGCGCCGGCGACCATCCCCAGGTAGGCCAGCAGCACCGCCGCCTCGCCTCCGCCGAAGGCGGCCGCCCCGATCACCAGCACGAAGCCGAGCAGCACCGGCAGCCCGGCCAGCACCCAGGCGGCGGTCTTCTGCGCCGGGCTCCACCGCGGCGAGCCGGACACCAGCATCAGCCCGGCCAGCGGACTGATCACCGGCAGCACCACCGAGCCCGCCGTGAGCAGGGCGATCCCCGCGTACTCGGGTCCCGCAGAGGCGGTCGCGGCCGGTGGCGGCAGCGGGGCGGCCATGACCGGCCGGCGCAGGTGGGCCGGCATCCGGCCGCGGCGGGCCGCGGCCGCGAGCGCCTCCGGCGGGCCCAGCCGGTGCAGGATGTGCCGCGGGTCCTCCAAAGGATCGGCCACCGAGGTACGCCGCATCGCGATGTAGTCCGCGACGGTGGTCATCAGCTCGTCACGCAGCTCGGGGGCGAGGTCCTCACTTTCTCCCCAGAGCGCGGCCAGGTAGTCCAGGACGAGGACGTCCGTGTGCGCCAGCGGCGTGGTGTCGTAGTGGTGCGGTACGGACGTCATCCGGATCCCCCTGAGCAGAGTGCGACAGTGCAGTCAGCATCGCGGCGGCCCACCCCGGCGCACATCTGGCCGGGGACTGATACCCCGGCCGGCTCTCTGTCTTTCGGCCGATCCGGTCCCGCCGTGGTGCTCAGGGCCGGTCCGGGGCGATGGTCCGTTTCGCGGATGGCCCGCGGGCCGTTGGTACGGCAGCCTGGTCCGGTGGACCACGGCGATCTTGTGCGCGATCCCGGTCAGCCCGGTTTTGCTACATCCGAGCCGTTCAGCGCCGATGCTTTCAGCATGGCCGAGGACACCCGCGCACCCGCACGCTACGTGTGGATCACCGCTGCCCTCGCCGTCGCCAGCTGGCTGTGGTTCCTGCTGTTCAGCACCGTGGGCGCCGGGCACGTGGCGATCGCGTACCTGGCGGTGCCGCTGGGTGGCTTTTTCGCGGTGATCGGGCTGTTCCAGCTCTGGCGCACCGTACGCGGCGACCGCACGGCCAGCCGCTTCTGGCTCACTCTGCTCGTCGCTGCCTCGTTCATGACCGTCGGTTACGTGCTGATGGCCGTCAACGCCGCTCTGTACTCGGTCGGCGACATGCCGCCGGACATGACGCTGTCCGCCGCCGGCTGTGTCGGGCTGGGCTTCGCGCTGGCCATGTGGGCCGTCGCCCGGGTCCCGGTGGGCGCGATGGATCCCGCCGAGCGCTGGCGCATGCACCTGGACCGGCTCGTCGCCTTCCTGGGCTGCGCGACGGTGCTGTGGCACTTCGGGCTCGCCCCCATGCTGACGGCCACCGAGCGCTGGGCGCCGCAGACTCTGTCCCTGGTCGGGCTGGCGTTCCTGCTGACCGTCGGCGGCATCACCAAGGTGTCGTACCTCGGTGACGGCCCGGTCGACCGGACGGCGATGCGGCTGGTCGCGGCCATGGGCCTGACCGCCGCCGGGGTGGCCGTTCTCGCCACCACATTCGGTAACGCCGGTGGGGTGCCGTCGCAGGCCGTGGTGCTGCCCGTCGCGCCGGTGCTGCTCACTCTGGCCGTACGCGCGCAGGCCCGGGCCACGCTCAGCGGTCGCCGGGTGTCGCGCCGGTCCTCGCCGCTGCTGCCGTACCTGGCCATCGCGGCCGCGGACCTGCCGCTGATCGCCGTGGCCGCCGGGCCGCTGCAGTGGCCCGGCCGGGTCTCGCTGATCGCCGCCGTGCTGGTCAGCGTCCTGGTCACGGCCCGGCAGTTCGTGGCCTTCCGGGACAACAAGCGGCTGCTCAACGACATCCGTGGCCAGGAGGTCCGGCTGCAGCACGAGGTCAGCCACGACAGCCTGACCGGGCTGGCCAACCGGGCCCGGTTCCGCGGTGTGCTGCATGCCGCGCTGGTCAACGAGGCGTCCGCGACCGTGCTGCTGGTCGACCTGGACGATTTCAAGACGGTCAACGACTCGCTCGGCCACGACGTCGGTGACCGCCTGCTGGTCGCGGTGGCCGACGTGCTGCGCGAGCAGTGCGGGGCCGACGGGCTGCCGGTGCGCATCGGCGGCGACGAGTTCGCCGTGCTGCTCACCGGCGGCACCACGGTGGGGGAGACCGTCGCTCAGCGGGTGCTGGACGCGCTGAGCCGGCCGATCAGCGAGCACCGGCTGCTGGTGCAGGCCAGCATCGGCATCGCGACCGCGGCGCCGGGCGCGACGCTGGACAGCGTGCTGCGCGACGCCGACGTCGCCATGTACGCCGCCAAGGACCACGGCAAGGCCGGCTACGTGCGCTATGTGCCGGGCATGGAGGAGCCGATCCTGGCCCACATCCAGCTCGGCGGTGAGCTGCGCCGGGGCCTGGACGAGGGCGAGTTCCGGGTGGTCTACCAGCCGGTGGTCGCGCTGGCCGACGGCAAGATCGTCGGGGTGGAGGCGCTGGTGCGCTGGGACCATCCGGTGCGCGGCCCGGTGTCGCCGGTCGAGTTCATCCCGGTCGCCGAGCGCACCGGCCTGATCGTCGAGCTGGGCCGGTTCGTGCTGCGCGAGACGTGCCGGCAGATGGCGGCCTGGCTGGCCGAATTCGGCCCGGACGCGTTGCAGAAGCCGGGCGTCAACGTCTCGGCGCGCCAGCTGCACGATCCCGACTTCGTCAGCGACGTGCTGGCCGCGCTGGCCGATTACGGCCTGCCCACCGACCGCCTGGTGCTGGAGCTGACCGAGTCCGCGGTGCTGCGCGGCAGCCAGGTGTCGCGCACCCTGCACGAGCTCGACCGGCTCGGCGTGGCGCTCGCCCTGGACGACTTCGGCACCGGCGAGTCGTCGCTGAGCCTGCTGCGCTCGTTCCCGGCGGCGATCGTCAAGCTGGATAAGTCCTTCGTGGACGGCATCGAGATCGAGGACGCCGAGGCCGGTGGCCGCGACGCCCGCCAGGCGGTCGCCCGCGCGGTCATCCAGCTGGCCAACGCGCTGGGCCTGGACACGGTGGCCGAGGGCATCGAGAACGAGGCCCAGGCCGAGCAGCTGCGCTTGCTGGGTTACACCCTGGGCCAGGGCTACCACCTGGCCCGCCCGATGCCCGCCGAGGAGTTCACCCGGCTGCTCGCCGCGCAGCGTCGCGCCGTCACGGCCTGACGTATACCGCTTGTCCCGCGCGGCCGGGCCGGGCACGGTGGGGATGTGACCGTCCACAACCACCGATCAGTAGTCGGTGAGCTGGGCGAAGGCCTTCGGAACGGGCGATGTCCGGCCTGTCCACATCGTCTGATCCACGGCTTTGGCGGGCACTTATCGCGTGTCGCAGCCAAACTTTTGAATATTTCGAAGATTCTTTTCGCCACTTGAGCGAAACAAACCATTAACATCAGCAAGCGAACGACTTCGATGCAACAAAAGTGCTCCGACGTGGCGCAGGGCTCCCCGAGAGCCGCCGTCCGAGCGGCCGATGCCGTGCGCCCACGTCATTCCCGCACCACCTACCGGGAGGCAGTGCAAGCGATGCAGAACGAGTCCACCGTCAGCCGCCGTCATCTTCTGGGCGCCGCCGCGGCCGGTGCCGCCGTGGTCGGCAGCTCCGCCGTCCTGGCCGCACCGGCCGAGGCGTCCAAGGGCGGCCGCCGGCTCGCCCGGGTGCCGCGCGACAAGATCAGCGTGCAGCTCTACACCCTGCGCAACCAGCTCGCCATCGACCTGGACGCCAGCCTGGCCGAGCTGGCCGAGATCGGCTACACCCGGGTCGAGCACGCCGGCTTCGTCGGCCGCACGGCCGCCCAGTTCCGCGCCGCCCTGGACGCCGCCGGGCTGCGCGCGACCTCCGGGCACGTCGGCATCCCGCAACCGTTCAACGCCTCGACCTGGCAGGCCGCGCTCGAGGACGCCCAGATCGTCGGCAACAAGTACATCGTGCACCCGTACTTCGGCACCGACGCCAACGGGCCGATCCGCGACGGCTCCGTCTACAAAGCCTTCGCCCGGGACCTGAACAAGGCCGGTGCGCTCGCCCGCAAGGCCGGGCTCAGCTTCGGCTACCACAACCACCACAACGAGTTCCTGCCGCAGGACGGCGGCAAGCGCACCGGCTTCGACATCCTGACCCGCGAGACCGATCCCGGGCTGGTGCACTTCGAGGTCGACCTGTACTGGGCCTGGCGGGGTGCGAACGACCCGGTGGACCTGATCCACGAGAACCGGGGGCGGATCCGCCAGGTGCACGTCAAGGACATGGCGGTCTCCAGCGGCTTCGAGGACCCCGGCGCCGGCCTGATCGACTTCGGCCGCATCTTCGAGCACTCCCGCGAGGCGGGCCTGGTCGAGTACATCGTGGAACGTGACGACGCGGGCAGCCCGCCGCGTACCCCCGCCGACGCGCTGACCACCGCGGAGGTCGGCTTCCGTTACCTCGACAACCTCCGGTTCTGAGGGGACTGCTCTATGAAGAAGCGATTGCTGACTGCCGTACCGGTGCTGGCTCTGCTCACGACGGCCCTGACCGTCCCGTCCGGACCCGCCGCCGCGCGGGCCGCGGCCGAGCCGCCGGCCGACGCGAACTTCCAGAAGGTCACCCTAGACGACTTCCCCGGCGAGCCGATCGCGCTGGCCGTGCTGCCGGACCGCCGGGTGCTGCACACCGCGCGCACCGGTGAGGTACGCATCAACGACCCGAAGAGCGGGCGCAACATCCTGGCCGCCAAGATCCCCGTCTACATGCACGACGAGGAGGGTGTGCAGGGCGTCGCGATCGACCCGAACTTCAAGCAGAACAAGTGGGTCTACATCTACTACTCGCCGCGGCTGAACACGCCGATGGACGACCCGGCGACGCCCGCCGTCAACGAGGGCGACGCGCCGGAGAACGGCACCGCCGCCGACTTCGCGCCGTACAAGGGTGTGATGCGGCTGTCGCGGTTCAAGCTCAACGGCAACACGCTGGCGCTGCCCAGCGAGCAGAAGATCATGGAGGTCGGCACCGACCGGGGCATCTGCTGCCACGTCGGCGGCAAGATCGACTTCGACAGCAAGGGCAACCTGTACCTGTCCACGGGTGACGACACCAACCCGTTCGCCTCCGACGGCTACACGCCGATCGACGAGCGGGCCGACCGCAACCCGGCCTTCGACGCGCAGCGCACCGCCGGCAACACCAACGATCTGCGCGGCAAGCTGCTGCGGATCAAGGTCGGCGCCAACGGCAGCTACACCATCCCGAAGGGCAACCTGTTCAAGCCGGGCACCGCGTACACCCGCCCGGAGATCTATGCGATGGGCCTGCGCAACCCGTTCCGCTTCGCGGTCGACAAGAAGACCGACGTCGCGTACGTCGGTGACTACTCGCCGGACGCGAACAGCCCCAACCCCGCGCGCGGCCCGGCCGGGCACGGCCGCTGGATGGCCGTCGACAAGCCCGCCAACTACGGCTGGCCGTACTGCGTCGCGCCCGACATGCCGTACGTCGACTTCGACTTCGCCACCCGGACCTCCGGCCAGCCGTTCAACTGCGCCGCGCCGGTCAACGACTCGCCCAACAACACCGGTAAGCGCAAGCTGCCGCCGGTGCAGAAGGCGGAGGTCATCTACACGTACGCGGCCTCGACGGAGTTCCCGGAGCTGGGCACGGGCGGCATCGGCCCGATGGGCGGCCCGGCGTACGACTTCGACGCCAAGAACAAGTCGGCGACCAAGTGGCCGAAGTACTACGACGGCAAGCCGCTGTTCTACGAGTGGACCCGCGACTACGTGCAGGAGTTCACGCTCGGCGCGGACAACGAGGTCACCGCGATCCGTGAGGTGCTGCCGTCGGTCATCTTCGACAACCCGATGGACCTGGAGTTCGGCCCGGACGGCTCGCTGTACGTGCTCGAGTACGGCGACGGCTACTTCTCCGAGAACCCGGAGGCGCAGCTGGCCCGCATCGACTACGTCCGCGGCAACCGCACCCCGCTGCCGAAGATCACGGCCACGCCGGTCCGCGGTGAGGCGCCGCTGACGGTGACCTTCTCCAGCGCCGGCACCACCGATCCCGACGGCGACAGCCTGCGTTACGCCTGGGACTTCAACGCCGACGGCATCGTCGACTCCCGGGCCCCGAACGCGGTCTACACGTTCACCGAGAACGGCAACTACCGGCCGACGCTGAAGGTGACCGACCCGACCGGCCGCTGGGCGTCCGCGGAGGTGCTGCTCCCGGTGGGCACGGCAGCCCCGCAGGTCACCCTGACCACCACGCCGAACCCGGACCAGCCGTTCGCCTTCGGTGACACGGTGAGCTACCAGGTCACCGTGGTGGACGACCAGCCGGTCGACTGCTCGAAGGTCACCGTGACCTTCATCCTGGGCCACGACCAGCACGGTCACCCGCTGTCCACGGCGACCGGCTGCAGCGGCTCGATCCAGACGTTCCTCGACCCGGGTCACGCCGGTGCGGAGAACCTGAACGCGGTGTTCGTGGCGTCGTACACGGACTCCGGCACCCCGCCGCAGACCGGGACGGACGAGGTCGTCCTCGACCCGACCGAGAGCTGACGTAACCAGCGACCGAGGTCACCGCCGTCACCCACGGCGGTGACCTCGGCCGTTCCGCCCGCATCACGGCCCCGATTGCGCCACCCTGGTAGGCGTGGGGGTGCACCTGGAGCAATGGTGGGCGCAGTTCCTCGAAGCGTCCGACCGTTTCGACGCCGCCTACCTGGTCGAGGGGCTCAGCGACCTGGTCGGCCCGTACATCAAGGCTCCGCTGCTGCGCCGCGAGGTCAAGATCGCCGCGGACGCGGTGGTCCGACAGCTGGAGCGCCCGGCGAGCGCCGAACGCGCCGAGCACGGCCGGGAGGCCGCCGAACGGCTGTCCCGCACCCTGGACCGGATCCGGGAACGCGCGACCGGAGCCGCGATCGCCACGGAAGAGGCGGCGATCGTCGACCTGGCCCTGCGCGGCGAGTACGCGGCGGCGGCCGCCGCAGCCGAGACCCTGGTGGACGAGAAGAAGCTGTACCGCCTGTTCGTCACGGCGCTGCGCCTGGAACGCTTCGACATCCCGATGACCCTGCGCCTGCTGGAGGGCGGCCAGACCCCGCGCGAGGCGATCCGCTCGGGCCACCTGATCGGCAAGTACAGCTGGTGGCCGTCCTGGCTGCTGCGCATCGTCACGGAACGGGCCCTGGCCGGCACCCTCGACGAGCAGACCATCGCGGCGCTGGACAAGTGCGCGTACGCGGAGCTGACCCCGCTGCAGGCGAACCTGGCCCGCAAGCTGCTGGGCGGCAACGAGGCCCTGATCAGCACGGCGGCCCACCGCCTGACCACCCTGGGCGAGACCGACGCGGCGGAACGCCTCCGCGAAGGCGACATCGCGGCGGTGGCGTTCGCGGCCCGGCTGAGTACCCAGTAGAGCGCGAACAGGCCCGGCCGTCTGGTGACGGCCGGGCCCGGGGGAGTGGCAGCGGCTACGCGCCGCCGGCAGTCAGGGTCACCGTCTGCGGCTGGAAGCCCGCCCCGTTGATGTCCACGCCGGCCGCCTTGGCCTGGTCCTGCGCCTGCTTGATGTAGTCGTTGGTGAAGGCCAGGCCTTCCGGCTGCTTGGTCAGCACCGTGTCGCCGGTCTGGTTCTTCGTGGTCAGGGACAGGTCGACCGTCTGCTTCCAGTCAGCCTCGTTGATCGTGCCGACCCCACCGGTCGCCGGCCAGACCAGCTTGTTCACCTCGTTCATCTGCCAGAGCTGGTGGCTCTTGCCGAGCTTGGAGCCCTTGGCCACCACCAGGTCGCGGCACTTCTCGGCGTTGTCGCGGCAGTACGCCCAGCCCTTGATCGTGCCGGCCAGGAACTTCACCGTCTGCTGCTGGTACGCCGGGTCGCTGAGCTTGTCCGTGTTGGCCCACACCGCGTCCTGCAGCATCGACGAGCCTTCGGTCTTCCAGTCGAGGATGGCGAAGTCCTCGGGCGTGTAGAGCTTGCCGGTCGCCGGATTCGTCGCCTCCAGCAGCTGGGCGTACTCGTTGTAGCTCATCGCCTGGGCGGCGTCGATCTCCTTCTTGAGCAGCGCCTGCATGTCGAACTGCTGCTGCACCAGGGTGACGTCCTTGCCCGGGTCGATCCCGGCCTTGGTCATGCCGGCGAACAGCTCGAACTCGTTGCCGAAGCCCCAGTTGCCGACCTTCTTGCCCTTGAGGTCGGCGGCCTTGGTGATGCCGCTGTCCTTCCAGGCCACCTGGTACGTGCCGGAGCGGGCGAAGATCTGCCCGACGTCGGTGATGCCGGCGCCCTGCTCACGCGACGCCAGCGCCTTGGGGACCCAGGCCACCGCGTAGTCGGCCTTGCCCTGGGCCAGCACGGTCTGCGGCACGATGTCGACGCCGCCTTCGAGCAGTTGCACGTCGAGGCCCTGCTCCTGGTAGAAGCCCTGGTCCACGGCGGCGATGTAGCCGGCGAACTGGGCCTGGTAGAACCACTGCAGCTGCAGCTTGATCGGGGTCGGGGCGCCGCCGCTGGCGCCCGGGGTCGTCGTCGTGGGGGTGTCGGCGGTGCCGCAGGCGCTCAGCGTGAGCACGGCGGCGATGAGGGTGGCGAACAAGGGACGACGCACACGAACTCCTAGGAGATGAGGCGGGTTTTCCAGGGCATCGCGATCCGCTCCAGCAGGAGCGTGGCCAGGTAGAAGAACAGTCCGAGCAGGCAGGCGCCGACCACGAAGGCCCAGGCCCGGGGGTACGCGGTGAACGCGGCGGCGGAGGTGATCCGAGCGCCGAGCCCGTCCTGCAGCCCGCCGAAGTACTCGGCGACGACCGCGGCGATGACGGCCAGCGACGACGCCTGTCGCAGGCCGGTGAAGACGAAGGGCAGCGCGCCGGGCAGCCGGACCAGCCGGGTGAAGGTCCAGCCGCCGGCGGCGTAGCTGGTCATCAGCTCCCGGTGGGTCGGGTCGACCTCGCGCAGGCCGCGCAGCGTGTTGATGAAGACCGGGAAGAACACGATGATCCCGGCGACCAGCCGGCGCGGCACACTCGAGGTGGACTCGAACATGTTGTTGAGGATCGGGGCCAGCGCGATGATCGGCAGCGCGTTGAGCACCGCGGCGAGCGGGACGGACACCTCGGAGAGGATCCGGAACCGGCTGGCCGCCATCGCGGCGAGCACCCCGGCGACCGTGCCCCAGGCCAGCCCGACGAGCGCGTTGAGCCCGCTGGCCAGCCCGGCCTCCCACACGTTCTGGCGCTGCACGACCAGCTCGTGCCAGATCGCCGACGGCGCCGGCAGGATGAACGGCGCGATCCGCCCGAGCGTGACGGTCAGCTCCCACGCCACCACCGCCAGGATCCCGAGCAGGACCGGCGGGGCGACGCGGCGCAGGAGATTCACGGCGCGGTCGCTTCGGAGGTACGGGGCGACGGCGCCACAACCGCACCGGCGTCCCCCGCCCCCGCAGTTCCCGACGCCGCACCGGCTTCCACGCCCGGCCCCGCATCCACGCCCGGCCCGGTGCCCCGCAACGCGCGCCGGACCGAGGTGATCGCCGCGAAGTACGCCGGGGACTGCCGGGCCGCGTCGTCGCGGGTGCCCAGCTCGACGTCGATCGTCGCGGTGATCCGGCCCGGCCGCGGTGACATCACCACGACCCGGTCGGACAGGAACACCGCCTCCGAGATGGAGTGCGTGACGAACACGGTGCTGGTGCCGGTCTGCGCGCAGATCGCCAGCAGCTCCGACTGCAGCCGCTCGCGGGTCATCTCGTCGAGCGCGCCGAACGGCTCGTCCATCAGCAGCAGCGGCGGGTGCACGGCCAGGGCCCGCGCGATCGCGACGCGCTGCTGCATCCCGCCGGAGAGCTGGGCCGGATAGTGCCCGGCGAAGTCGGCCAGCCCGACCAGTGCCAGCATCTCCGTGGCCCGGGCCCTGCGTTCGGCCCGGGAGGCGCCCCGCAGCTCCAGCGGCAGCTCCACGTTGCGCTGCACGGTGCGCCATTCGAAGAGGCCGGCCTGCTGGAACGCGATGCCGTACTCCTGGTCCAGCCGGGCCCGGGCGGCCGGTTTGCCGGCCACCTCGACCGTCCCGGCCGTCGCCGGGATCAGGTCGGCGATCAGCCGCAGCAGGGTGCTCTTGCCGCACCCGGACGGCCCGATCAGGGAGACGAAATGCCCGGCCGGGATGGCCAGGTCGATGCCGGTCAGGGCGGTGACCTCGTCGGGCCGGCCCTGGTTGAAGACCTTGGAGACTCCGGAGAGGGACACTGCGGTCACATCGTCACCACCGAGACGCGTCGTCGGTGCCGCATCAGCGGCAGTTCCAGCAGGCTGACCAGGGCGGCGACGATGAGCCCGAGCAGGGCCGCGCCGAGCATGGCGGTGTAGACCTTCGCGGGATCGCTGGTGGCCTCCCGGGAGTATTCGATGATGAGCCGGCCGATGCCGCCGCGCGTACCGGTGGAGATCTCACCGACCACCGCGCCCACGACGGCGGCCGCGCCGGCCAGCCGCAACGCCGGGAACAGGTACGGCAGTGAGGCCGGCAGGCGCAGTTTTACCAGCGTGCGCCACCACCCGGCGGCGTAGCTGCGCATCAGCTCCACGCCGGCCGCCTGTGGCGACTGCAGCCCGCGCAGCATGCCCACGGCGACCGGGAAGAAGGCCAGGTACGCCGCGATCACCGCGACCGTCATCCACTCCGGCCAGACCGTGCCGCCCCACCCGGCGATGAGCGGCGCGAGCGCGACCAGCGGCACGGTCTGCGACAGGATCACGTACGGCAGCAGGCCCCGCTCGACGATCCGGAACCGCTGCATGGCCACCGCCAGCAGCAGGCCGATCACCGCGCCGGCCGCGAAGCCGACCGTGGTGATCCCCAGCGTGAAGAAACTGGCGCTGAGCACCGCCTGCCAGACCGGCCGGCCGCCGGTGAGCTCCGGTCGGCCCAGCCGGCTGAGCATCTCCCACACGTGCGGCATCGACAGGTCGTCGGCCCGGGGCAGGATCCGGACGCCGAACAGCACGGTCCCGTCCGGGTTCCCGACCGCCTTGTAGCCCTCCCAGAGGGCGATGAGCACGACCAGGCCGGCGCCGGCGCTGAGCACACGTCTCACGCGACCACCGGGATGATCTTCTCGCCGTACGCCCGCAGGGTCGCCTCTTTGTCGTCGTGCTGCAGGTAGAGGGCGAACTGGTCGACCCCGATGGCCCGCAGCTCCTCCAGGCGTTGCAGGTGCGCCTCGACCGGGCCCAGCACGCAGAACCGGTCCACCACCTCGTCCGGCACGAACGAGGTGTGCGAGTTGCCGGCCCGGCCGTGCTCGGCGTAGTCGTAGCCCTGCCGGCCCTTGATGTAGTCGGTCAGCACCTGCGGCACCGCGCCGTCGGCGCCGTAGCGGGCGACGATGTCGGCGACGTGGTTGCCGACCATGCCGCCGAACCACCGGGTCTGGTCCCGCTGGTGGGCCAGGTCGTCACCGACGTAGGCGGGCGCGGCGACGCAGAACTTGATGGCCGCCGGGTCGCGGCCGGCCCGCTCCGCGGCGGCCCGGACCGCCTTGATCATCCAGGCCGCGATGTCCGGGTCGGCGAGCTGCAGGATGTAGCCGTCACCCACCTCACCGGTCAGGGCCAGGGCCTTGGGACCGTACGCGGCCACCCACACGTCCAGCCGGCTGTCGGGCGCCCAGGCGAACCGCAGCTCCTGACCGCGCAGCGACACCGTCTCCCCGCCGGCCAGGCCGCGGATCACCCCGATGCTCTCGCGCAGCTGGGCCAGCGAGTTCGGTTGCAGGCCCAGCACCCGCAGCGCCGAGTCGCCGCGGCCGATCCCGCAGATGGTGCGGTTGCCGTACATCTCGTTGAGGGTGGCGAACTGGGACGCGATCACGGTCCAGTCCCGGGTGCCCGGGTTGGTGACCATCGGGCCGACGATCACCCGCTCGGTGTCGGCCAGGATCTTGCTGTAGATGACGAACGGCTCCTGCCACAGCACGTGCGAGTCGAACGTCCACACGTGGCTGTAGCCCAGCTCCTCCGCCTTCTTGGCCCACTCCACCACCTCCAGGGCGGGTGGGTCGCACTGCAGGACGACGCCGATGTCCATGCTCACCGCACCTCCGGGAAGCCCAGGTCGACCGTGGACGAGGCGGGGTCGGGCCAGCGCGAGGTGACCACCTTGCTGCGGGTGTAGAACTGGATGCCCTCGGGGCCGTACATGTGCAGATCGCCGAAGAGCGAGGACTTCCAGCCGCCGAAGCTGTAGTAGGCCACCGGTACGGGCACCGGCACGTTGACGCCGACCATGCCGCAGTTGACGTCGTACTGGAACCGGCGCGCCGCCCCGCCGTCGCGGGTGAAGATCGCCGTGCCGTTGCCGAACTCGTTGTTGTTGACCAGCTCCAGCGCCTGCTCGTAGCTGTCGGTGCGGACGACCGACAGCACCGGGCCGAAGATCTCGTCGGTGTAGAGCGGCGAGTCGGTCGGCACCTTGTCGACCAGCGACGCGCCCAGGAAGAAGCCCGGGCTTCCGCTGATCGGCGCGTCCCGTCCGTCGACGACCACCTCGGCACCGCCGGCGCCGGCCAGGTAGCCGGCCACCTTGTCGCGGTGCTCGCGGCTGATCAGCGGGCCCATCTCGGCCGCCGGGTCACTGGCCGGGCCGACCGTGATCCGGCCGATCCGGTCCTTGATCGCGGCGACCAGCGGGTCACCGACCGCGCCGACCGCCACCACGACCGAGACCGCCATGCAGCGCTCGCCGGCCGAGCCGTACCCGGCGCTGACCGCGGCGTCCGCGGCCGCGTCCACGTCGGCGTCCGGGAGCACGACCATGTGGTTCTTCGCGCCGCCCAGGGCCTGCACCCGCTTGCCGGCCCGGGTGCCCTGCTCGTAGACCGACTTGGCGATCGGCGTGGAACCGACGAACGACAGCGCCTGCACGTCCGGGTGGGCGATCAGCGTCTCGACGGCCTCCCGGTCACCCTGCACGACGTTGAACGCGCCGTCCGGCAGCCCGGCCTGGCGCAGCAGGTCGGCCAGCAGCAGCGAGACCGACGGGTCCTTCTCGCTGGGCTTGAGCACGAAGGTGTTGCCGCAGACCAGGGCGTTGCAGAACATCCACATCGGGACCATGGCCGGGAAGTTGAACGGCGTGATGCCGGCGACCACCCCGAGCGGCTGGCGGATCGAGTAGACGTCCACCCCGGTCGACGCCTGCTCGCTGTACCCGCCCTTGAGCAGGTGCGGCGCGCCCGCGGCGAACTCGATGTTCTCCAGCCCGCGGGCCAGCTCGCCGCCCGCGTCGGCCACGGTCTTGCCGTGCTCCTGGCTCACCAGCGACGCGATCTCCTTGCGGTTCGCGTCGACCAGCTCGCGGAAGCGGAACATGACCTCGGCCCGGCGGGACAGCGACGCCGCCCGCCAGGACGGGAAGGCGCCCTTGGCCGCGGCCACCGCGTGCGCGGTCTCGGCCGCGGTCGCCGCGACGACGTACGCCTGCTGCTCGCCGGTGGCCGGGTCCCAGACCGGCAGCTGCCGGCCGCTGGTGCCCTCGACGGCGGCGCCGTCGATCCAGTGTCTGATCTCGCGCATGTGGCCTCCTAGACCAGGTAGTCCGAGAGTCCCCGGCGGACGTACTGACCGTGGCCCTTGCGGCCCAGGTATTCGCCGCCGCGCACGACGACGGTGCCGCGGGAGATGACGGTGTCGACCTTGCCGTCGATCTCCCAGCCCTCCCAGGCCGAGTGGTCCATGTTCATGTGGTGGGTGGCCGCGCTGATCCGGGTACGGCCGGCCGGGTCGTAGAGCACGATGTCGGCGTCCGAGCCGGGGGCGATGACGCCCTTGCGCGGGTACATGCCGAACATCCGGGCCGGGGTCGTGGCGATGGTCTCCACCCAGCGGGCCAGCGACAGCTTGCCGTCGACCACACCTTGGTAGAGCAGGTCGACGCGGTGCTCGACGCTGCCGATCCCGTTGGGGATCTTGGAGAAGTCGCCCAGGCCCAGCTCCTTCTGGTCCTTCATGCAGAACGGGCAGTGGTCGGTGGAGACCACGGCCAGGTCGTTGGTGCGCAGGCCGCGCCACAGGTCGGCCCGGTGGCTCTCGTGCTTGCTGCGCAGCGGCGTCGAGCAGACCCACTTGGCGCCCTCGAAGCCCGGCGCGCCCAGCTGGTCCTCCAGCGTCAGGTACAGGTACTGCGGGCAGGTCTCGGCGAAGACGTTGCGGCCCTGGTCCCGGGCCGCCGCGACCTGTTCGAGCGCCTTGGACGCGGACAGGTGCACGATGTAGAGCGGGCAGTCCGCGGCCACACTGGCCAGCCAGATCGCCCGGCTGGTGGCCTCGGCCTCCAGTTCCTGCGGGCGGGTCAGGCCGTGGTGGATCGGGTCGGTCTCGCCGCGTTCCAGGGCCTGCTTGACCAGCACGTCGATGGCCGGCCCGTTCTCCGCGTGCATCATGATCATGGCGCCGTTGTCGCGGGCCTTCTGCATCGCCCGCAGGATCTGACCGTCGTCGCTGTAGAACACCCCCGGGTAGGCCATGAACAGCTTGAAGCTGGAGATGCCCTCGTCGGTGACGAGCTGGTCCATGGCCTTGAGCGACTCGTCGGTGACGCCGCCCAGGATCATGTGGAAGCCGTAGTCGATGTGGCAGTTGCCCTCGGCCTTGGCGTGCCAGGCGGCCAGCCCGTCCTGCACGACCTCGCCGTAGCGCTGCACCGCGAAGTCGATGATCGTGGTGACGCCGCCGAAGGCCGCCGCCCGGGTGCCGGTGTCGAAGGTGTCGCTGGCGTGCGTACCGCCGAACGGCAGCTCCATGTGGGTGTGCGCGTCGACGGCCCCGGGGATCACGTACTTGCCGGTGGCGTCGATGGTCTCGATGTCGGCCGGGCCGCGGCCCGGCGCGAACACGGCGGCGATGGTCTCGCCGTCGACCAGCACGTCGGCGGGGGAGGCCCCGGTCGGTCCGACCACCGTGCCGCCCTTGATCACGAAGCTCACGGCGCCACCAGCCCGTCGTAGCTGTCCGGGCGGCGGTCGCGGTAGAACGCCCAGCGGTCCCGGACGGTGGTGAGCAGGTCCATGTCCAGGTCGCGGACGATCAGCTCCGGGTTGTGGGTGTCGCCGACCGCGCCGACGAACTTGCCCTCCGGGTCGACGAAGTAGGACTGGCCGTAGAAGTCGTTGTCGCCGAGCTCCTCCACCCCGGTGCGGTTGATCGCGCCGATGAAGTACTCGTTGGCCACCGCGCTGGCCGGCTGCTCCAGCTGCCACAGGTACGACGACAGGCCCCGGCTGGTCGCCGACGGGTTGAAGACGATCTGCGCGCCGTTCAGGCCCAGGGCCCGCCAGCCCTCGGGGAAGTGCCGGTCGTAGCAGATGTAGACGCCGACCTTGCCGACCGCGGTGTCGAACACCGGGTAGCCCAGGTTGCCGGGGCGGAAGTAGAACTTCTCCCAGAAGCCGTTGACCTGCGGGATGTGGTGCTTGCGGTACTTGCCGAGGTACGAGCCGTCGGCGTCCACCACGGCCGCCGTGTTGTAGAGGACGCCGGGCTGCTCCTGCTCATACATCGGCAGGACCATCACCATGCCGAGCTCGGCGGCCAGGGCCTGGAAGCGTTCGGTGGTCGGGCCGGGGATGGACTCGGCGTACTCGTAGTAGGCCTTGTCCTGGACCTGGCAGAAGTAGGGGCCGTAGAACAGCTCCTGGAAGCAGATCACCTTGGCGCCCTGGGCTGCGGCGTCGCGAGCGTAGTCCTCGTGCGCCTTGATCATCGATTCCTTGTCGCCCGTCCAGTTGGTCTGGACGAGGGCGGCCCGGATGACGTTGCTCATCGCTGCGGCCCCTCTCTGAAATCAGTGGTGGCGTGGGTCACCCCACGATTGTGATCGTCCGTCCACCCGCTGTCATCGTCCCCAGCTCATCGCTTGACATCCGGGGTTGATGTCGTAGGACACTAATGACACAACCACGGGCGGACAATTGCTCGCGTGTAACCAAATGTTTCGGCGACGTAAGAAGCGCGCCGGGCAGCGGCGGGAGGTCGGGCGGTTTGCTGGGGCTCATCACGGGCGCGGTCGACGACCGCAGCGCCCGGGGCATCGCCGCGGCGGTCAGCCGGCTCGTCACCGCCGGTGAGCTGCCGGTCGGGGCGCGGCTGCCCACCGTGCGCGACGTCGCCCGCGAGCTCGGGGTCAGCCCGACCACGGTGAGTGAGGCCTGGCGCAGCCTGAGCCGGGCCGGGGCGATCCAGACCCGTGGCCGCTCCGGCTCGTTCGTCGCCGCCCCGGTCCTGCCCCGCCAGCGCCTGCGGTACGCCCAGCTGCACGGCCTGCTGACCGGGGTGGCCCAGGACTTCTCCACCGGCGTGCCCGACCACGACCTGCTGCCCGGCGTCACCGAGTCGCTCAAGCGCGTCGGGGACGCCCGGCTCACCACGAGTTACCTCGACGCCGCCGTGCTCCCGCCGCTGGAGCGGGTACTGCGACAGCGCTGGCCGTACCCGCCGGATCAACTCACCGTGGTCGACGGCGCGCTCGACGCCCTGGACCGGGTGACCGCCACCCTGGTCCGCTTCGGTGACCACGTGGTGGTGGAGAACCCCGCCTTCCCGCCGATGCTCGACCTGCTCGAGGCGGTCGGGGCCACCGTGGTGGGGGTGCCGATCGACGAGCAGGGGATGTGCCCGGACGCGCTGGGGGAGGCGCTGAAGGCGTACGACCCAGTCGCGGTGTATCTGCAGCCGCGGGCGCACAACCCGACCGGGGTCAGCATGACCGCGCGCCGGGCCGGTGAGCTCGCGGATGCGCTGGCCGCGTACCCGGAGGTCACCATCGTCGAGGACGACCACGCCGGCGACATCGCCACCGCGCCCCCGGTCAGCCTGGGCAGCCGGCTGCCGGACCGTACCGTGCACGTCGCGAGCTTCTCCAAGAGCCACGGCCCGGACCTGCGGCTGGCCGCCCTGGCCGGTCCGGCGCCGCTGATCACCGCGGTGGCCGACCGGCGGCTGCTCGGGCCCGGCTGGTCCAGCCGCCTGCTCCAGGCGGTGCTGCTCGACCTGCTCACCGACGCCGACGCGATCGCCCAGGTCGCCGCCGCCCGCCAGGCCTACGCCGAGCGCCGGTCGGCCCTGCTCACCGCCCTGGCCGCGCACGGCGCCACGGCGACCGCCGCGGACGGCATCAACCTCTGGCTGACCGTCGAGGATCAGCAGATGGCCATGCTCGCCCTGGCCGCGCACGGCATCGCGGTCGCCCCGGGCGCGCCGTTCGAGGTCACCGGGCTCGGCGCCGAGCACGTCCGGGTCACCGCCGGGCTGGTCCGCGACGACTTCGACTCCCTGGCCCGGACCCTTGCTTCCGCCGCCGGCGCGTCCGCGCGCGGCAGCGGCCCCCGTTCCCGCCCGCACCCGCGGGGCTGGCGCTGACTCCCTTGGAGGACCCCGTGACCGATGACCTGCTCGCCCGGCACCAGGCCGTGCTGCCCTCCTGGGTGACGACCTACTACGGCGACGACGCGATCGAGCTCGTGCGTGGCTCCGGCCGCCGGGTGACCGACGCGAACGGCCGCAGCTACCTGGACTTCTTCGGCGGCGTGCTGACCAACATGCTGGGCTACGACATCGCCGAGGTGCGCGAGGCCGTGGAGCGCCAGCTGGCCACCGGCATCGTGCACAGCTCGACGCTGTACCTGATCCGGCAGCAGGTCGAGCTGGCCGAGAAGATCGCCCGGGTCTCCGGCATCCCCGACGCGCGGGTCTTCTTCACCAACTCCGGCACCGAGGCCAACGAGGCCGCGCTGATGTTCACCACCAACTTCCGCCGGTCCAACCAGATCCTGGCCATCCGCAACAGCTACCACGGCCGGTCCTTCGCGGCGATGGCGATCACCGGGCACCGCAGCTGGTCGGCCAGCGCGCTGAGCCCGATCTCGGTGTCCTGGCTGCACTCCGGCGAACGCCTGCGCGGCCGGATGAAGGGCCTGTCCGACAGCGAGCACATCGACGCCGCGGTCGAGGACCTGCGCGAGGTGCTGGCCACCACCACCGCGGGCGACGTCGCGGCGCTCATCGCCGAGCCGATCCAGGGCGTGGGCGGCTTTGTGCACGCCCCGGACGGGCTGCTCGGCGCGCTGAAGAAGGAGCTCGACAACCACGGCATCCTGCTGATCGCCGACGAGGTGCAGACCGGCTGGGGCCGTACCGGTGAGCACTTCTGGGGTTATCAGGCGCACGACGTGCAGCCCGACCTGATCACCTTCGCCAAGGGCATCGGCAACGGCTTCGCGCTGGCCGGCGTCGTGGGCCGCGCGGAGCTGGTCAACGCGGTCCCGGCGACCAGCTTCTCCACCTTCGGCGGCAACCCGGTCTCCACGGCCGCGGGCAACGCGGTGCTGGACTACGTGCTCGACCACGACCTGCAGGCCAACGCGAAGCGCACCGGCACGATCCTGCTCGACGGCCTGCGCGCGGCGGCCGCCGGGACGAAGATCGTGGGGGAGGTCCGCGGCCGCGGTCTGATGATCGGCATCGAGTTCGTCCGGCCGGGCACCACCGAGCCGGACCCGGCCGCGACCATGCGGGTCTTCGACGAGTGCCGCAAGGGCGGCCTGCTGGTCGGCAAGGGCGGCCTGTACGGCAACGTGCTGCGGATGGGCCCGCCGCTGACCCTGACCGAGGACGAGGCCCGCGAGGGCCTGGGCATCCTGGTGGAGGCGATCCGCACGGCCGACGCCGAGGCGTTCTGAGCCGGCGGCCGCCGGGCGATCACCCGTCCCGTGACGATGGCGACGGGTGATCGACCGGTGGCGTTGCGGCGACCACGGCGGCGCTCCCGATGAGATTTCCCACGTGTTACCGATCTGCCTCTGTTGCTGCTTGATCCGGGGCGTCACCATCTGCGTGTGACAGACACTTCCGTGATACTCGCCCTGGTGGTCATCGCCGCCCTCGGGTTCGATTTCACGAACGGGTTCCACGACACCGCCAACGCGATGGCCAGCTCCATCGCCACCGGGGCCCTGCGGCCCAAGACCGCCGTCGCGCTCTCCGGCATCCTCAACCTCATCGGCGCCTTCCTGTCCGTGGAGGTCGCCCTCACGGTCACCAACGCCGTCGTCAAGATCCAGAGTTCCTCCGGCGCCCCGCGGCCGGAGCTGCTGGCCGACGGCGGGACGGCGCTGCTGCTGATCGTCCTGGCCGGCCTCGTGGGCGGCATCGTCTGGAACCTGCTGACCTGGCTGCTGGGTCTGCCCTCCAGCTCCTCGCACGCGCTGTTCGGCGGCCTCATCGGGGCCAGCGTCGCGGGCCTGGGCTGGGCCGGGGTCAACTGGACCGGCGACGGCAGCAAACTGGACGGTGTCGTCGGCAAGGTCATCCTGCCCGCGCTCATCTCGCCGGTCATCGCCGGTGTGGTCGCCGCCGCCGGCACCTGGCTCGTCTACCGGGTCACCGTCGGGGTGGCCCAGCGCTTCACCGACAACGGCTTCCGGTGGGGCCAGGTCGGCAGCGCCTCGCTGATCTCCCTCGCGCACGGCACGAACGACGCCCAGAAGACGATGGGCGTGATCACCCTGGCCCTGATCGCCGCCGGCGACTGGACCGACACCGCGACCATCCCGTTCTGGGTGAAGGCCGCCTGCGCCGTGGCGATCGCGCTCGGCACCTACCTCGGCGGCTGGCGGATCATCCGGACCCTGGGCAAGGGCCTGGTCGAGATCGCCCCGCCGCAGGGCCTCGCGGCCGACTCGGCGTCGGCGACCGTCATCCTGGCCTCCAGCCATCTCGGCTTCGCGCTGTCCACCACGCACGTCGCGACCGGCTCGATCCTCGGCTCGGGCGTCGGGCGCCCCGGTGCCCGGGTGCGCTGGCGGGTGGCCGGCCGCCTGGTCGCGGCCTGGCTGATCACCCTGCCGGCAGCCGCGATCGTCGGCGCCGCGATGTGGTGGGTGGGCAACCTGCTCGGCGGTGGCCTGGCCGGCTCGATCGTCATCTTCGTCATCCTGGTGGCGCTGTCCGGGTTCATGTATCTGCGCTCACGCCGGGAACGGGTCGACCACCACAATGTCAACGACGACTGGGGCGGCGCCCCGGCGGTGACCGAGCCCGTGCCGGCCGGCACCGCGAGCTGAAGGGGGTCCGGAGATGCACAACCTGGGATTCGCCCTCGAGGGCGCCTGGAAAGTCCTGCTCGCCGGCCTGCTCCTCGGGGCCGGCCTGCCGATGCTCTTCGCCCTGGGGGTCCGCTCACTGGCGTACGGCGCCGGCCGGGCCGCCGAGGTGGACGACTCCGGCGTGACCGGCGCGACGACCCGCCCGGTCGGCACGATCGTCGGCTACGCCCTCTTCGGTGTCGTGGTGCTCGGCGTGCTGCTGGGCATCGCGTTCATCGTGGCCGGTGGCTTCGGCAAGACGCTGAGCTTCACGCACGTCTTCCCGGCCATCGTGGACAAGTAGCGGTCGCGATGGGTGACCTGCGCGCGAACTTCATGACCCGGGCCGTCGAGTGGCTGCGCGCCGGCTACCCGACCGGTGTGCCGCGCGGGGACTACGTGGCCCTGCTCGGGGTGCTGCGCCGCAAGCTGACCGAGGAGGAGGTCCGCAAGATCGCCGTTGATCTCGCGGACCAGTCCGTGCTGGCCGGTGACGACCCGATCAGCACCGCCGACATCGAGCAGATGATCAGCTCGTCGCTGTTGCAGGAGGCCACTCCCGAGGACGTGGTCCGGGTCTCGGCCCGGCTCGCCGCCGGCGGCTGGCCGCTGGTCGACCCGCCCGAGGGCGACTGACCCCGGTGGACGCCGGGCCCGGACGACCGGGCCCGGCGGGCACGGTCAGCCCGGGTGGTGCACCTCGGCCAGCCGGTAGACCGGTGTCGGCAGGCCCTCGTAACGCGCCTTGAGCTGCAGGGCCAGGTAGAGCGAGTAGTGCCGCGACTGGTGCAGGTTGCCGCCGTGGAACCACAGGTTCTCCTGCCGGGTCGGCTTCCACATGTTGCGCTGCTCGCCCTCCCACGGCCCGGGGTCCTTGGTGGTGCCCGAGCCCAGGCCCCACACCTTGCCGACCCGGTCCGCGGTCTCCCGGTCGACCAGGTCGGCGACCCAGCCGTTCATCGAGCCGTAGCCGGTGGCGTAGACGACCAGGTCCGCCTCGAGCTCGGTGCCGTCGGCCAGCACCACGGACGTCTCGGTCAGGTGGTCGACCTGGCCGTGGGCCAGCTTGATCCGGCCGTCGGCGACGAGCTCGGCCGCGCCCACGTCGATGTAGTAGCCGGAGCCGCGGCGCAGGTACTTCATGAACAGCCCGGACCCGTCGTCGCCCCAGTCGTGCTGGAAGCCGGCCTTCTCCAGGCGGGTGTAGAAGTCGTGGTCGCGCTCGGCCATCTGCTCGTACAGCGGGATCTGGAACTCGTGCATGATCCGGTACGGCAGCGACGCGAAGATCAGGTCGGCCCGTTCGGTGCTGACCCCCGCCTCGACGGCCTCCTCGGAGTAGAGCGCGCCCAGCCCGATCTCCATCAGCGACGCGGACTTGACGATGTGCGTCGAGGAACGCTGGACCATGGTCACGTCGGCGTCGTGCTCCCACAGCGCCCCGCAGATGTCGAAGGCCGAGTTGTTCGAGCCGATCACCACCACCTTGCGCCCCCGGTACGCCTCCGGTCCCGGATGCCGGCTGGAGTGGTGCTGCTCGCCGCGGAACACGTCCTGGCCGGGCAGGCTCGGATAGTTGGCCTTGCCGGACATGCCGGTGGCGAACACCAGCTGGGCCGGGCGCAGCTCCACCGACTCGCCGTCGCGGTCCACCGTGACCTGCCACCGGCCCGCCTCGGCGTCGTAGCGGGCCGATCGGACCTCCGCCTTCGACCAGTACGGCACCTCCATGACCCGGGTGTACATCTCCAGCCAGTCGGCGATCTTGTCCTTGGGCGCGAACACCGGCCAGTTCCTCGGGAACGGCAGGTACGGCAGGTGGTCGTACCAGACCGGGTCGTGCAGACAGAGGCTCTTGTAGCGGCCGCGCCACTGGTCGCCGGGGCGCTCGTGCCGGTCCAGCACCAGCGCCGGTACGCCGAGCTGCCGCAGCCGGGCACCCAGGGCGATGCCACCCTGCCCGCCGCCGATGACGACCACGTACGGCTGGCGCTCGTACCCCAGGGTCTGCTCCTCGGTCTCCCGCTCCTCGCGCCAGGAGCGGCGCCCGGGCCGCAACTCGTGCTCGACGCCCTGCGGCCGGCCCTCCTCGAAGCCCTTGAGCTCGCGCAGCGTGGTCAGCAGCGTCCAGGCCCGGCCGTCGCGCAGCCGCAGGTGCCCGGTGCCGCGCCCGACGCGGGTCTCGAAGCGCAGCCATGCCTCGGTGACCCCGTCGGTCTCGGCCGGTTCGCCGTCGATCGTGAAGCCGCCCGGGTCCACGTCGTCGAGGCGGGTGGTGAGCAGGTCGGTCACGCCGTCCGGGCCCTCCACCGTGGTGATGTTCCAGGAGAACGCGACCAGGTCGCGCCAGAAGCTGTCGGCGCCGAACAGGGCGGCGGCCCGCGGGACGTCCCGGTCGTGCAGCGCGGCCTCGAACGCCGTGAGCCACGCCTGGACCCGCTCTCGTGTCTCTGTCATGCCTGCAAGCACACGACCGGCGCCCCGGGCCGCACCAGGGTTGCAAGGAGTTGCACACGACGGGTGTGGCGGCGGTCACAGCGGGCGGGTTACGCTCGCCGGGTCGGGAGGAGGCCGGGCGTGGGCGAGCTGAGCGCGGTCCGGCCCGGCACGGATCTGTCGCGGCACGCCCGCGAGCTGGTCCGGGTGCACGACGCGGTGCTCGGCGGCCGCAGCGCGCCGGCCCGGCCCCGGGCCGTGGTCGCCCGTTCCTGGTCGCGGGTCCTGCGCACCGGGCTCGACCCGGACGGCGCCAACGCCCGCGACCCGCATCCCCGCGAAGAGGTCGAACGCCGCCGCCGCGAGTCCCCGCTGCATCTGATCGTCGGCGAGCTGGCCCAGGTGATCCGGCACGTCGCCCTGCTGGTGGTGACCGACGCCGACGGCGTGATCCTGTGGCGGGTCGGCGGACCCGCCGTGCTGCGCCGCGCTGACACGCTCGGGTTCGGCGAGGGCGCGACCTGGACCGAGTCCACAGTGGGCACCAACGCCATCGGCACCGCGCTGGTCGAGGCGGCGCCGGTGCAGTTGTTCTCCGCCGAGCACTTCGAGCAGGCGCAGCACGCCTGGTACTGCAGCGCCCACCCGATCCACGACCCGCGCACCGGGGAGCTGCTGGGCATCGTCGACGTCAGCGGGCCGGCGCTCACCCTGCACCCGGCGATCGCGGCGCTGGTCGAGACCGGCGTACGGCTGGCCGAGTCGCAACTGTGGCGTCATCACGCGGCCCGGCTGGACCGCCTGCGCCGCTCGGCCGAGCACGTCGTCAGCACCGCGACGGGCCCGCTGCTGGTCGTCGACGACCACGGCTGGGTCGCGCACCACACGGGCGTGGCCGTCCGTGACCGGATCGCCGTGCCCCGGGCGGACACCGCCCTGGCCGTGCCGGGCCTCGGACTGTGCCTGCCGGAGCGGCTCGCCGAGGGCTGGATCGTGCGCCCGGCCGGTCCGGCGGCCGGCATCCGGGCCTCGCTGGACTGCACGGGCGCGCCGGTGCTGTCGGTGGCGGGGGAGGACTCGCTGTGGCGCGCGCCCCTGACCCGCCGGCACGCCGAGATCCTGACGCTGCTGCACGCCGCCGGGCCGCAGGGGATGAGCGCCGGCCGCCTCAGCCGCGCGCTCTACGGCGACGACGCCCACGTGGTGACCGTACGGGCCGAGGTCTCCCGGCTCCGCAAGGCCATCGGTGCCCTGGTGGCGACCGGTCCGTACCGGCTGGCGCCCGGCGTCAGCTGGGAGGTCGTGGGTGCGGCCGGGCCGGTGTCGGAGGTCTGAAAATTGTTTTGATCCATTCTGGGAGCGCTTCCGTATTGAGGACCGAGGTCCTACGACAGGAAGGCTCAGGCGACAGAATGAATCGCTCCCGTACTCCCGCCCGGCGCTGGCAGATCGCCGGTGTAGGCGCAGTCGCCGTGGCACTCGTCGGCGTCGGCCTGGGTGTGGCATCCGCCGACGAATCCACCGTCCCCACGGTCAACTGCCCGGCCGTCGCCGGTTCCCTCGGTGCCGTGCCGGCGCAGGCCCAGGCGGAGATCCAGCGCAACCTGGCCCTGCTGAACACGCAGATCGCCGAGGCCAACAAGCGCCTGATCACCAGCCAGGGTGAGGGTGGCAAGAACTTCATTCAGAACGCGATTCTCGGGCCTCTGAAGGACAAGCGCGTCGCGACCATCAACCGGATGGCGACCGCGATCGGCCGCAACGCGGCCAAGCCGCAGCTCGACGTGCAGACGCTCGCCACCTGCTCGCTGAACGCGAACGGCGGCGGCGCGGCCGCGACCGAGCCCACCGAGGTGCCCGCGGCCGGTGGTGCCGGCTCCGGTGCCGACGGCGGCGCGGCCGCTGGCGCCCCGACGGTGAACTGTCCCGCGGTCGCCGGTGAACTGGGTGCCGTGCCCGCGCAGGCCCAGGCCGAGATCCAGCGCAACCTGGCCCTGCTCAACACGCAGATCGCCGAGGCCAACAAGCGCCTGATCACCAGCCAGGGTGAGGGTGGCAAGAACTTCATTCAGAACGCCATCCTCGGCCCGCTGAAGGACAAGCGCGTCGCGACAATCAACCGGATGGCGACGGCGATCGGCCGCAACGCCGCGAAGCCGGTGCTGAACGTGAACGCCCTGGCGACGTGCTCGCTCAACCAGAACGGCGGCGGCAACGCGGCTCCCGAGCCGGCGACCGTCCCGGCCGGCAACAACGCCGGTGGCAACAACGGGGGTGGCAACAACGCGGGCTCCGTGCCGACCGTCAACTGCCCCGACGTGACCGGCCTGCCGGCCATCCCGGCGCAGGCGGCGGCCGAGGTCACCCGCAACCTGGAGCTGCTCGACACCCAGATCGCCGAGGCGAACGCGCGGATCGCGTCCAGCGTCGGCCAGGGCGGCCCGGCGTTCATCCAGAACGCGATCCTCGGCCCGCTGGCCGACAAGCGGGTCGCGACGCTCAACCGGATCGAGACGGCGATCGGCCGCAACGCGCCGAAGCCCGAGGGTCTCGAGAAGTTCGGCACCTGCTCGCTGAACGAGTAACCAGACGGCACAGCACTGCCGATGATGGGGTCACCGCTCGCGGTGGCCCCATCAGGCTGTCAGCAGCTTGCGCAACTCCCGCCGGGCCTGGTGGATCCGGGACTTGACGGTGCCCTCCGGCACCTGGTGCAGCGCCGCGATCTCGGCGTAGCTCAGGTCCAGCACGTCGCGCAGCGCCACCGACTCGGCCAGCTCCGGCCGCAGCCGGGCCAGGGCGTCCAGCAGGTCCAGCCGGGTCGTCGCGACCATGCTGGTCCGGCGCGGGTCGGCCACGTCGGCCAGCACGTCGGTGCTGTCGGTGGGGCCGGCCGGCCGGGACCGGCGGTACGCCGAGCGGGCCCGGTTGGTGGCCAGGCGGTACATCCACGTCCGGAAGGCGCTGCGGCCCTCGAAACGGGGCAGGCCACGGGCGACGGCCAGCAGGGTGTCCTGGCACGCCTCCTCGGCGTCCTCGCGGTTGGGCAGCAAGCGGGCACAGACCCGCAGCACTTCGGGGCGGACCGTCACCAGGAGCACATTGAGGGCGGCCAGATCGCCGGAGGAGGCGATGCGGGCCAGGTCTTCGACATCGGGAGCGTGCATAGCGCGTCCTCTCCGCGCTCAGTATGCATCCGGGGTGCACGACCCGATGTCCCCCGCTCGTGCCACGTTCCGTAGCTGTACGGCGACAGTCAGGTAGGCGACAGTAGCGAACCACAGCGGCGCACCGGTGGACGAACTTGCTGACCGTCCACCGATGAAGCGGAGCTCGACATGTACGCACCCGCACCGAAATCCCTCGCCCTCGCCGTGGTGTTGTCCGGGGCGCTGGTCGCCACCGCGACGCCGCCCGCCTGGGCCGGCGCCACGGCACACCGCCCGGCCCTGGTCTCGGCGGACAAGTCACCGCCGCAGATACGAGACGTCCGGTTCTCCCGCACGGCCGTCGCGGTCCGGGGGCTCGCCGTCGTCCCCGTACGGGTGTCCCTGCGGCTCACCGACCCGTCTGGTGTGCTGGACAACCCGCACGACATGAACCCGTCCCCGCAGCTGACCCTCGGGCCGGTCCCGGGCTTCCAGTCGAAGCTGCGGCCGGTGCTGACGCGCACCTCGGGAACGGCGACCGACGGCACCTGGAGCGCGACCGTCAACGTGCCGTCCACCTGGAACGGCACCGTGCGGATCGTCTCGGCCGGGGCGTCGGACACGGCCGGCAACACGGTCACCAAGGCGCTGTCCGGAGCCGCGTCCCCCAAGCTGCGGGTACGGGGCACCCACCGGCCCGCCGTGACGTTGCGCTATTCGCTGCTGGACGGGGGCGGGTTCCGGATCCACGGGCGCGCCTACTTCACCGACACCGGGCGGCCGCTGCGGTCGAAGGCGCTGGCCACCGCGTACGACAGCAACTGTGATTTCGACGGGGGTGCGGCCAACAACGTCGTCACCGATGCCCAGGGCAACTACGAGAAGCTCTTCCGTAACGGCGGCGCCGGTGCTGCCGGTTGTGTCGCGCTGATCGGGCGGGCCGCGCCCCATCAGCGGCCGACGATGCTCACCTACCGCATCGCGTCCGCGCCGAACTACGCCGTGCCCGCCGCCGCTATGCTCCAGCCGGCGGATCTGAACGGGGCGGACACCACGACGGTCACCGACGACTACTGGGCCGCGTTGCAGCCTCCGCAGCCGTGTGGCCCGTACTCCTCGGCCGGGCTGCGCCGGGAGCACCGGACCGTGCAGGCGATGATCGGGGTGGACAACCGCCCGTCGGTGATCGTGAACGACGTGGCGACGTACGCGTCCGACGGTGCTCACCGGTATCTGACGCAGCTGCGCAAGGCTGTGGCGACCTGTGGCCACGGATGGTCTGTCGTCGGCACCGGCGTGGCCGGCGATGAGTCGCTGCTGCTGCGGCACCGGGAGTACATCGACTACGCCGAGACGGACAAGGACACCTATGTGGTGGTGGCCCGGACCGGTCGTGCCGTCGTGGTCGTGGCCGACACGGGCTGGGAGACCGGCGACGGGCACGAGGCAGTGGCCCGGCGGCTGAGTGTGGTGGCAGTCAAGCGCGCGGCCGTTCTTTAGGCCGTCCTGATCGGACAGTGGATTCACCGGTGAGCGTGGCCGCGGCGGACATTCCCGTCGCGGTCACTGCCGGGTCCGGAACGTGCAGCACCGTCCGCAGTGCGGCCAGCGCCTCCTCGGCGAAGTGCCACAGTGGCCGGTCGCCGTCCTGGTCGAGCCACTGCTGGATCGACACGTGCAGCAGGGTCACGCCGGTCTCGGCGAGCAGTGCCGCGGTCATCGCCGGCACCCCACGCTCGCGGAAGCCCGCGCTGATCGCCTCGCAGATGCCCGCTCGCTTGCGCAGCTCCCGCTCGCCCAGGCCGGGGTCGGAACGCACGATCTCGCGGCGCCGGCGCACCTCGTCCCGCCGGCCCTCGAACCAGGTGTCCGCCACGGTCCGCAGCGCGCCGACGATCAGCCCGAGGGGGTCGGCCGCCGGGGGCGCCTCGGCGATCATGCGGCGCGCCAGCTCGGGCAGCTCGTGCTCGCCGGCGAAGAGAACCTCGCGCTTGTCGGCGTAGTGCCGGAAGAAGGTGCGGGTGGTGAGCCCGGCCCGGGCGGTGATCTGCGGAACCGTCGTGGCGGCGAAGCCCTGCTCGGCGAAGAGCTCGAGAGCGGCCTGCTCGAGCCGTTCCCGCGCGTCCGGACGCCATCTGCTCACCGGGCCGATCCTACCCTGATGACACGCGATGCCATCGCGGTGTACGTTGACGACATCGCGTGTCATCATTAGGCGCCGGTGAAGAAGCGGAGACAGCGTCATGGATGCAGAGGTCTGGGTTCTGGGCGGCACCGGTCGCAGTGGTCGGGCCGTCGCGGTCGAGCTGGCCCGGCGCGGGGTGCCCGCGGTCCTGGTCGGGCGGGACGCGAGCCGCCTGGCCGCCGCCGCACAGCCGACCGGCAGCCGGACGGTCGTGGCCGGCTCGGTCGACGCCACCGCCGCGGAGATCCGGCGGCAGCGCCCGGCCGTGGTCATCAGCACGGTCGGGCCGTTCACCACGACGGCGGGGCCGATCATCGACGCCTGCCTGCCCGGCAGCCACTACGTCGACCTGGCCAACGACGTCGCCGCGGTCTCCGCCACGCTCGGCCGGCACGACGCGGCGACCGGCGCCGGCCGCACCCTGGTCACCGGCGCCGGGTTCGGCGTGACTGCCACGGAGAGCGTCGTCGTGAAGCTGTGCGCGGACCGTCCCGCCCCGCTGCGGGTCCGGGTCGACATGGTGCCCTCGCTGGCGATCGAGGCCGGCGTCGTCGGGACGGCCCTGGCCGGCACCATCCTGGACGGCCTGCCCGGCGTCCCCGGCGGCGGCCGCTTCCAGGGCCGGCAGATCGCGGACGGCCGGCTGGCCCCGGCCCGGATCGGCGGCGAGGCCCGGCGCCTCACCCTGCCGGACGGCACCGAGGTGACCACGGCGAGCATGCCGCTCGGCGAGCTGCTCGCAGCCCAGCGGGCGAGCGGCGCCCGCTTCGTGGTCTCCGCGTCCAGCGAGGCGCCCTCCGCGCCGGTGGTCCGGGCGGTGCTGCCGGCCGCCCTCGCGATGCTGAAGTGGGCGCCGCTGCGCGAGTTCGCCAAGCGCCGGCTCGCCGGGGTGCGCATCAAGGCGGCGGACCGCCCGCGCGAGCACTCCTGGGGGCACGCGGTCGTGACCTGGGCGGACGGCGAGACCCGGGAGGGCTGGTTGCGGCTCGGCGAGGCTCAGGCGTACACCGGCGCGGTGCCGGCGGAGATCGCCCGCCGGCTGCTGGCCGGTGACGGACGGCCGGGCGCCTATACGCCGGCCGCCCTCTTCGGTGCCGGGCTGGCCGAGGCCTGCGGCGGCGAATACCTGCCGGCCGGGTCGGGCCGGCGCTGAGTGCTCAGCCGCCGGCCGTCGGCGTGGGCGTCGCCGCCGGACCGTACGGCACCAGCGCGCTCGACGACGAGTTCCAGGCACCGTCGTAGGCGATGACCCGGACCAGGGGATTGCTGCCGGTCACCGTCACCACCGCCGACGGCTCGGTCACCTTGGCCAGCAGCCGGACCTCGTCGATGTTGACCACCAGGAGCACGTGGTACTCGCGGACGCCGACGTTGTCGGTGGCCGGCGTCCAGCTCAGCACGTCCGGCCCGGTCCGCACGGGGTTGCCCGGCGCAGTCGGCGGAACGGTGTCGTCGCCGGTCTTCGGGAAGCTCGGCGGCTGCGGGATCGTCACCCGGGACGACGGTTGTGACAGGTTGCCGGCCGCGTCCCGGGCCGCGACCGAGAAGTGGATCGAGGCGGCGGCCGGGTTGAGGGTGAGCGTGACCGGGCCGGTGCCGGTGACCGTCCGCACCGGATACTGCTGGTAGAACTGCTCGCCCTGGTAGACCACGTACTCGGTCACGCCGACGTTGTCGACGGTCGGTGGCCAGGTGAGGGTCGCGGTGGCCGGGGTGACGGTCACGGACGGCCTGCCCGGAATGAGCGGGGCCTGCGTGTCCGGCGTGCTCGCCGCGTACGACTGCACCCGCACGTCGTCGAACGAAGCGGTCGCGGACGTGGTCGCCAGCCCGGCCCGGCCCCGGCGCAGCCGGGTGTCGGTGGCCGTCAACAGCGGCGCGCCGTTGACCACACCGACCAGCCGGTCGCCCTTGACCACCAGCGTCAGCGAGCGCCACACCTGCGGGTACGACGGGTAGCTCGCCGACGCCAGCGGGGTGGACCGGCCGCCGCTCACCCGGCCGAGCTCGACCGTGTCGTCGGCGCGGCTCGCCAGGTAGTAGTGGCTGCCGTCGCTCTGGATCCGGGCCAGCACGGCGGTGGAAGAACCCGCGTCCCCGGTGAGCTGCTTGACCCGGGTGCTCACCGAGTAGTCCGCCCAGGCCGGCTCGCCGGCCCGCGCGAGTGCCCGGGTGCTCGTAGCGCTCTGCTGCAGAACACCGGTCTCGTCCGTGGCCACCGCCCAGCGCCCGCCGGTCGTCCGCCACCCGTTCGCGTCGCCGTCCTCGAAGTCGTCACTGAGCAGCACCGGCGCGGCGGCCACAGCCCCGGCCGGTTCGGGCCGCAGCAGCGCGGGCGCTGCGACGAGCAGGAGCGCGACCAGGCCGGCCCCGAGCAGCCGGCGGGTCGACGGGGGAACGGCCGGTCCTGCGGATGCGCCCATGTC
Organism: Actinoplanes sp. CA-051413; assembly: GCF_050955795.1. Lineage (NCBI taxonomy): Bacteria > Bacillati > Actinomycetota > Actinomycetes > Micromonosporales > Micromonosporaceae > Actinoplanes > Actinoplanes sp. CA-051413. The sequence continues at coordinate 6,646,034 of NZ_CP192100.1, read as the reverse complement.
GCGCACTGTAGGACCGGCCATTCATCTCCGTCAATCAACCATCCGTCACTGCACCTGCAGGGGCACGACGTCCGGGGCGCCCAGCCGGGCGGCGTCCGCCGTCTCGTCGTCGGGCTGTTCCTGCGAGGCCCGTTCGGCCTCCACCCGGAGCCGGTAGTTCTCGACCTCCCGGTGCTGCTGCTCCTCGGACCAGCCGAGCACCGCACCCATCAGCTCCGCCGCCACCGGCGCCGCGGCCAGACCGCGGTCGAAGGTCTCGATCGAGATCCGGGTACGCCGGGTGAGCACGTCCTCCAGATGCCGGGCCCCCTCGTGGCTGGCCGCGTACGCGAGCTCGGCGCGCAGGTGGTCCTCCGCGCCCTCGACCGGCCGGGCCAGGTCCTTGTCGGCGGCGATCAGCTCCAGGATCTCGTGCACCAGCGAGCCGTAGCGGCCCAGCAGATGCTCGATGCGGGCCACGTGCAGCCCGGACTCCTCGGCCAGCAGCCGGCGGCGGTTCCACAGGGCGGTGTAGCCCTCCGCCCCCAGCAGCGGCACCCGTTCCGTGCAGGAACGCGGCACCGATCGGCCCAGCCCGTGCACCGCGGCGTCGACCGCGTCGCGGCCCATCACCCGGTACGTCGTGTACTTGCCGCCGGCCACCACGACCAGTCCCGGCGTCGGGCTGGCCACGGTGTGCTCGCGGGACAGCTTCGAGGTCGACTCCGACTCGCCGGACAGCAGCGGGCGCAGCCCGGCATAGACGCCCTGCACGTCGGTACGGGTCAGCGGGGTGGCGAGCACCTTGTTGACCAGGTCGAGCAGGTAATCGATGTCCGTGCTCGACGCCGCCGGGTGGGCCTTGTCCAGCGCCCAGTCGGTGTCGGTGGTGCCGATGATCCAGTGCCGGCCCCACGGGATGATGAACAGCACGCTGGTCGGCGTGCGGCTGATCAGCCCGGTGGTCGACTGGATCCGGTCGCGGGGCACCACCAGGTGGATCCCCTTGGAGGCGCGGACGTGGAACTGGCCGCGCTCGCCGACCAGCGCCTGGGTGTCGTCCGTCCACACCCCGGTCGCGTTGATCACCTGCTGGGCGCGTACCTCGAAGGTGCGGTCGTGCTCCAGGTCGTGCACCCGTACGCCGGTGACCCGCTCACCCTCGCGCAGGAAGCCGACCACCTCCGTACGGGACGCGACGTGCGCGCCGTACGCGGCGGCCGTCCGGGCCAGGAACATGGTGTGCCGGGCGTCGTCGATCTGCGCGTCGTAGTACTGCAGCGCGCCGACCAGCGCGTCGCGGCGCAACGCCGGGCAGGCCCGCAACGCACCACGCCGCGACAGGTGCCGGTGCCGGGGCAGGCCGGGCGCCGCCGCGGCCATCGTGTCGTAGAGCAGCACCCCGGCGCCGGCGTACAGACGCTCCCAGCCGCGGTGCTGCAACGGATAGAGGAAGGGCACCGGCCGGGCCAGGTGCGGCGCCAGCCGGGTCAGGATGAGGCCGCGTTCCCGCAGCGCCTCACGGACCAGCCCGAAGTCCAGCATCTCCAGGTAGCGCAGGCCGCCGTGGATGAGCTTGCTGGACCGGCTGGACGTGCCCGAGGCGAAGTCGCGCGCCTCGAGCAGGCCGACGGAAAGACCGCGGGTGGCGGCGTCGAGGGCGCTGCCGGCGCCCACCACCCCGCCACCCACGACGAGCACGTCGACCTCGTCGCCGGCCAGGGCGGTCAGTGCCGCTTCCCGGCCGGCGGGTGAGAGAGTCGTGTCAGTCAACGTCTACCCAATCGAGAGTGCGCTGGACGGCCTTCTTCCACTGGCCGTACCCCTTTTCCCGCTGTTCTTCGGACCAGGCCGGCTGCCAGCGCTGCGACTCGTTCCAGTTCTCCCGGAGTTCGTCGGTGTTCTTCCAGAAGCCGACCGCCAGTCCGGCGGCGTACGCGGCACCCAGCGCGGTCGTCTCGGCGACCACCGGCCGGCTCACCGGCACGCCCAGCACGTCCGCCTGGATCTGCATGCACAGGTTGTTGACCGTGATGCCGCCGTCCACCTTCAGCACGTCCAGCGTCACGCCCGAGTCCTGCGCCATCGCCTCGACCACGTCCCGGCTCTGGTAGCAGATCGACTCGAGGGTGGCCCGGGCGATGTGCGCGTCGGTGTTGAACCGGGACAGCCCGACGATCGCGCCGCGCGCGTCCGAGCGCCAGTACGGCGCGAACAGACCGGAGAACGCCGGTACGAAGGACACGCCACCGTTGTCCGGCACCGACGATGCCAGGGTCTCGCTCTCGGCCGCCGAGTTGATGATGTGCAACTGGTCGCGCAGCCACTGCACGGCCGAACCGGTCACCGCGATCGAGCCCTCCAGGGCGTAGACCGGGGCCGAGTCGCCGAACTTGTAGCAGACCGTGGTGAGCAGGCCGTTGTCCGAGCGGACCAGTTCCGTACCGGTGTTGAGCAGCATGAAGTTGCCCGTACCGTAGGTGTTCTTGGCCTCGCCGGGCGCGAAGCAGACCTGGCCGAACATGGCCGCCTGCTGGTCGCCCAGGTCGCCGGTGAGCGGGACGTCGCCGCCCAGCGGGCCCGGTGCGTGGGCCATGCCGTAGGTGTTGGGGTCGGACGACGGCCGGATCTCCGGCAGCATCTGCCGCGGGATGTTGAAGAACCCGAGCAGCTCGTCGTCCCAGTCCAGGGTCTCCAGGTTCATCAGCATGGTCCGGCTGGCGTTGGTCACGTCGGTGATGTGGTTGCCGCCGTCGACCCCGCCGGTGAGGTGCCAGAGCAGCCAGCTGTCGGTGTTGCCGAAGACGGCGTCGCCGCGCTCGGCCGCCTCCCGGACCCCGTCGACGTTCTCCAGGATCCACTGGATCTTGCCGCCGGAGAAGTACGTCGCCGGCGGCAGCCCGGCCTTGCGGCGGATCACGTCGCCGCGCCCGTCGCGGTCCAGCGCCGAGGCGATCCGGTCGGTGCGGGTGTCCTGCCAGACGATCGCGTTGTAGTAGGGCCGCCCGGTGCGCCGGTCCCAGACCACGGTGGTCTCGCGCTGGTTGGTGATGCCCAGCGCGGCCAGGTCGCTGGCCTGCAGGTTGGCCTTCTGCATGGCGGTACGGATGACCGAGACGGTCCGGTCCCAGATCTCGATGGGGTTGTGCTCGACCCAGCCGGCCTGCGGCAGGATCTGCTCGTGCTCGAGCTGGTGGCGGCCGACCTCGTTGCCGCCGTGATCGAAGATCATGAAGCGGGTGCTGGTGGTGCCCTGATCGACGGCACCGACGAAATCAGCCACGGTTTGCCTCCACACGCTCGGGTTCGGGGGTCGGGAGCTCGCCCGGCTCCTGGGGGGCCGCGGACGGCAGGAACCGGCCGACCAGGCCCTGGTAGAGCCCGGCGCCGAGGATCCCGCCCACGATGGGCCCGACGATCGGGATCCAGAAGTACAGATAACCCGTCTGGTCGCGGAACGCGCCACCGTAGCCGGTGAAGAAGCTGGCGAGTCGCGGTCCGAAGTCACGCGCGGGGTTGATCGCGTAGCCGGCGTTGGTGCCCCACGCCATGCCGATGGCCACGATGAGCAGGCCGATGACGAACGGCGCGAGGTTGGCCGCCGGTGGGGTGCCGGCCGCGTCGGTGATGGCCAGGATGAGGAACAGCAGGATCGCGGTGCCGATCACCTGGTCGCGCAGCGCGCCCCACTCGCTGACCGGTAATGTCCCGTTGCCCGGCAGGGTGGAGAAGACGCCCTGGGTCTTGACGGTCAGTCCGGGGTCGGCCGCGTGCAGGACCTCGGTGTAGTTCCACCGCACCAGCAGGGCGGCGACGAAGGCGCCGAGGAACTGCGCGAGCGAGTACGGGGCCACCTTGCGCCACTCGAAGCCCTTGAAGACCGCGAGCGCGATGGTGACGGCGGGGTTGAGGTGCGCGCCGCTGATCCGGCCCGCGACGTAGATGCCGAGCATGACGCCCAGCCCCCACGCCCAGGCGATGCTGTCGTGGTCGCCGATGCCGCCGCCCGCCACCTGAGCGACGACGCCGACGCCGAAGAGAATGAGGATCATGGTCCCGGCGAACTCGGCGGCGCATTCGCCGAGTAGTCCCGGGATCTTCAGACGTTCTGCCATGTGCCCTCCAGGGTCTGATGTGCTCAGACGCTAGGGAGGCCATCGGGGGCGGGCAATGAACGCCGTTCGGCATTGTCGAACGTCGGACGTGACCACGCGGTAACGGATTGGCATAGCATCCGAAACATGCCGGGGACGGTGCAGTCCATCGAACGAGCAGCCGCGATCCTGCGGATGCTCGCCGGTGGCACGGGCCGCCTCGGCCTCGGCGAGATCGCCCGGTCCCTCGATCTGGCCAAGGGCACCACCCACGGCATCCTGCGCACGCTGCAGGTCGTCGGCTTCGTCGAACAGGACAAAGCGTCCGGGCACTACCAGCTCGGCGCGGCCCTGCTGCACCTGGGTACCAGCTATCTCGACATCAACGAACTGCGCTCCCGCTCGATCAACTGGGCCGACCCGCTCGCCGCGCGCAGCGGGGAGGCCGTCCGGATCGGCACGGTCCTGGAGGGCCGGGTGCTGGTCGTGCACCACGTGTTCCGGCCCGACGACACGTTCCAGACCCTGGACATCGGCACGCTGCTGCCGCTGCACGCCACCGCCCTGGGCAAGGTGCTGCTCGCGTACCGGTCGGCCGGGGCGCCGGGGGAGCTGGAGCAGTTCACCCGGCGCACGGTGGTGGCCCCGCGCGAGCTGGCCCTCGCCCTCGACGAGGTGCGGGCGGCCGGCTGGGCGGCCGAGACCGAGGAGCTGACCCTCGGCCAGGCGGCGATCGCCGCGCCGATCCGGGGGTACGGCGGCCTGGTGGTCGGCGCGATCGGCATCTCGGGGCTCGTCGAACGGATCTGCGACACCAGGTACCGGCCGCACCCGCGACTGGTCGGTTACGTCCGGGACGCCGCCCGCGCGGTCTCCCGGGACCTCGGAGCCGCCCGGCACTGATTTCTGAGGGGAGCACCATGACCGAGAGCTATGTCATCGCGATCGACCAGGGCACCACGTCGACGCGGTGCATCGTCTTCGACCGGCGCGGCCAGCTCGTCTCCCTGGCCCAGCAGGAGCACAAGCAGTACTTCCCGCGGCCCGGCTGGGTCGAGCACGACGCGGCGGAGATCTGGCGCAACGTGGAACGGCTGGCCCCGCTCGCGCTGAGCCGGGCCGGGATCAGCACCGACCAGGTCGCGGCGGTCGGCATCGCCAACCAGCGGGAGACCACGGTGCTCTGGGACCGGCATACCGGGGTGCCGATCGGGCGGGCCGTCGTCTGGCAGGACACCCGTACCGACACCCTGGTCAACACCCTGCTGGGCGAGCCCGGGGCGGACGAGGTGCAGCACCGCAGCGGGCTGCCGCTGGCCACCTACTTCTCCGGCCCGCGGCTCAACTGGATCCTGAACCACACCCCCGGCCTGCGGGAACGCGCCGAACGCGGGGACGTGCTGTTCGGCACGATGGAGACCTGGCTGATCTGGAACCTGACCGGCGGGCTGCACGTCACCGACGTGACCAACGCCAGCCGGACCATGCTGCTCGACGTGCGCACCCTGCAATGGTCCGAGCAGGCGTGCGAGTTCTTCGGCGTGCCACCGGCCATGCTGCCCGAGGTGCGCCCGTCGGTCGGGGTGTTCGGCACGGCCACCGCGGCGTTCCCCGGGGTGCGGATCGGTGCGGCACTGGGCGACCAGCAGGCGGCGCTGTTCGGGCAGACCTGCTTCACCCCGGGCGAGGCCAAATGCACGTACGGCACCGGCAGCTTCCTGCTGCTCAACACCGGTACGGAGCTGGTCCGCTCGACGCACGGGTTGCTCACCACGGTCGCGTACCAGCTCGCCGGCGAACCCGCCCAGTACGCCCTGGAAGGCTCGATCGCGATCACCGGCTCGCTGGTGCAGTGGTTCCGTGACCAGCTCGAGCTGATCGCCAGCGCACCGGAGATCGAGACGCTGGCCCGGACGGTCAACGACAACGGCGGTTGTTACATCGTCCCGGCCTTCTCCGGCCTGTACGCCCCGCACTGGCGCAGCGAGGCGCGCGGGGTGATCGTGGGGCTGACCTCGTACATCACCAAGGGTCACCTGGCCCGGGCGGTGCTGGAGGCGACCGCCTGGCAGACCCGCGAGGTGGTCGACGCGATGAACGCCGACTCCGGCCTGGCCATGACCACGCTCAAGGTGGACGGTGGGATGACGGCCGACAATCTGCTCATGCAGTTCATCGCGGACGTACTGGACGTGCCGGTGGTCCGTCCGCTGGCCAGCGAGACGGTGTCGCTGGGGGCGGCGTACGCGGCCGGCCTGGCCGTCGGGCACTGGCCGGACCTGGAGGACCTGCGGCGCAACTGGCACCGCGCGGCCCAGTGGATGCCGGCGATGGACCCGGCCGTCCGGGACCGCGAGTACGACAACTGGCGGCGGGCCGTCGAGCGCACCTTCGACTGGATCAAGCCGGCCTGATCGGCAACACTTTTGACACATCGATGAAATCAGCGGTCTTGCCTGCACGGGAGGACCGGCCGACACTGTGTCGCATGGTAATTGCACCAATAGTGCAAGAAGCCTTCCGGTACGGCCGGGACGCCGCGCGTGACGACGCGACGCTCCGGACCCTGCTCGCCGACCTGGTCCCGGGCCTGCCGGCCGAGGTCGCCGCCGCGGTGCTCACCCTGGCCGGAGGCGACCCGGCCGTGCTGCACGAGGTCGCCGGGACCCTCACCCCCGAGCAGGTACGCGGCACCCAGCCACCACCCTGCACCCTGCCCGCCGCCGGCCCGCTCGGCCGCCGGTGCCGGGCCGCCCTCGCTGTGCTGCCGGCGCGCACCCGCCACGCGCTGCTGCTCGCCGCCACGGACCCGGACCTCGCTCCCGGCGAACTGCTGGCCGCCGGTGCCGCGGAGGCCCTGGCGGTCGCCGAACAGGCCGGCCTGGTCTCGGTCACCTCCGGCGCCGTGCAGTTCACGCCCGCGGTGCTGCGCGCAGTCGTCTACTACGACGCTCCGCTGGCCGCCCGGCGCGCGGCCCACAGCCTGCTCGCCGAGGTGCTGGGCAGGCGGGGCGAACGGCTGCGTGGGCTCGTGCACCGCGCCGCCGCGGCCGTGGGAGCCGACGAGGACCTGGCCCGCGACCTGCTCACAGCCGCTGCCGACGGTCCACCGCGGACGGCGTCGGCCGCGTACCGGTATGCCGCCGAACTGACCGCGGACCCGGCCGCGGCCGCCGCATCGATGGTCGCCGCCGCCCGGCAGGCGTGGCTGGCGGGGGAGCGGCACCAGGCCGGAATGCTGCTGCGCCGGGTCAGCCGGCGCCCGCAGGCGCGGGCCCGGGCCGGCGGGCTGACCGGCGAGATGGAACTCCGGGAGGGTGATCCGGCCATCGCCCGCGACATGCTGCTCGACGCCGCCGCGTACCTCGTCCCGGACGACGTCCCGGCCGCGCTCGAAGCCCTGCTGCTCGCCGGGGAAGCGGTGCACCTGGCCGGCGAGCACGGTCGCTACCGCGTGGTCGCCCGGCGGGCCCTGGCCCAGCGCCGCGGCGACGAACCGGCCCCGGTGGCGCTGGCCTTCCAGCAGGTCGCCGGGCTCGCCGACATGTACGCGGGCGAGCACGACACCGCGTTCGCCCGCCTGCGCGACGTGCTCCGGCTCGCCGCCCGCGTCGAGGAGCCGGCGGCCCTGATCCGCGCCGCCGGGGCCGGGATCCTGGTCGGCGACGACTCCCGCGCCCGCGCGCTGGCCGGCCGGGCGATCGCCCTGGCCCGCGACCGCGGCGAGGTCACCCTGGTGCCGCAGGCCCTGGAGATCACCGCGTACGCCGGGCTCGCCGAAGGCCACTACGAGGCCGCCACCACCGCCGCGACCGAGGGTGCCGTCCTGGCCCGGGCCACCGGCCAGCCCGCCCTGGTCCGCAGCCAGCTCGGCGTCCTCGCGGTCCTCGCCGCGCTGGTCGGCGACCGGGAGAGCTGTGTGCTGCGGATCCGCGAAGCCGGCGCGGGAGACACGGTGCAGGGTCCCGGCGAGGCGCGGGCGCTGTGCCAGTGGGCGCTCGCGCTGCTGGACCTGGTCGAGGGCCGGCCCCGCCGGACGGTCGAACGGCTGGGTGCCCTGGTGGTTGCGGCGAGCGCCCGGGGCAACCTGATCGTGCAGGTGGCGGCCACCCCGCACCTGGTCGAGGCGGTGTGGCGCTGCGACCCGCCCACCGGCACGTCCGGCGTCGACGCGCGGACGTCGGCGCTGGACCGGGCGTTCGAGCCGTTCGACCGGTGGACCGCCGGGACCGGCCAGCCGGCCTGGCTGGCGCTGCGGTCGCGGTGCCGGGCATTGCGCTCGGCGGAACCCCAGGCCGCCGAGGAGCACTTCCGGGAGGCGCTGCGCCAGCACGACCGCGGCGACGCCGACTTCGCCCGGGCGCACACCGAGCTGCTGTTCGGCCGGGACCTGCGGCGACGGCGACGGCCCGGGGCAGCGCGCGAGCACCTGCTCAGCGCGGTCGAGACGTTCCGGCTGCTGGAGGCCGGGCCGTGGGCCGCGCAGGCCGATGTGGAGCTGCGGGCGGCCGGGGCCCCCGTACCGCCGGATCCGGCCGGGGCCCGGGAGCTGACCGCTCAGCAGGAGCGGATCGCCCGGCTGGTGGCCGACGGGGCCACCAACCGGGAGATCGCCCAGCAGCTCTTCCTCAGCCCCCGCACGATCGACCACCACCTGCGCAACGTCTTCGCCCGGCTGGGGGTGCGCTCCCGCACCGAGCTGGTCCGCCGGCTGGCCGGCTGACCCCGGCTCAGACGCGGGCGAGGGCCGCCGCGCGGGCCAGCACTCCGATGTCAGGCTGGTCGGTGAACAGGCCGTCCAGGCCGGTCCGCAGGAACGTGACCTGCTCGTCGATGGCCCGGCCGTAGGCGGCTGGGTCGGTGCCGGTCCGGTAGTCGGCCGGCAGGAACTGGTTCTCCGCCCGGAACGTGTACGGGATGACCTTGAGCCCGGCCGCGTGCGCGTCGGTGACGAGGCTGGTCGGCGTACCCAGGGTGTCGTCGGCCCGGCGCGGGATCACCTGGGCCTTGTCCGGTCCGATGCCGTCGACGTAGCGGGACAGCCCACGCAGGCCCGCCGGGGTGAGGTATTCCGCGTAGGTCTTCGGGTCACCGAACGGCTTGCCGGACGCGCTGGTCAGGAACACCTGCGGCGCCCGCAGCTGGTACCGGGTGCGCAGCGCGGCCAGGTTCGTCGCCTCGAACGACTGCACGAACACCTTGGCGTCGGCCCGGTCCAGCCCGTTGCGGCGCAGCGCGCGCACCAGCGGCGCCTCCAGCTCCAGGCCCAGGCCGCGGAAGTAGGTCGGGTGCTTGGTCTCCGGGAAGACGCCGATCTCGCGGTCCAGCTCCCGGGAGAGCCGCTTGCGCAGGTCCAGCACCTCCTGGAAGGTCGGCACCGCGAACAGCCCGTTGTACAGCGTGTTGTGCTGGCGCAGCTGCGGGATGCGCTCGACGGCCCGCAGCGTCTTGAGCTCGGCCAGGGTGAAGTCGTGGGTGAACCAGCCGGTCACCGACACCCCGTCGAGCAGCACCGTGCGCTTGCGGGCGGCGAACTCGGGCCGCGACGCGACGTCGGTGGTGCCGCCGATCTCCGGCTCGTGCCGGGCGACCAGGACGCGGTCCTTGGTGATGACCAGGTCGGGCTCGATGAAGTCGGCACCCATCCGGGCGGCCAGCTCGTACGAGGCCAGCGTGTGCTCCGGCCGGTAGCCGGACGCGCCCCGGTGACCGACGACCAGCGGGCCCCGCCCGCCGCCGTGCCCGCCGAGCTCGACGGTGGCGAGGGCGGGCGTGGCCGCCGCCCCGAGCACAGCCGGTACGCCGGCGGCCAGCGCGCCGAAGCGCAGCACCTGTCGGCGATCTGCCACGGTTCCTCCACGGGATCCGCCGGCGACCGTCGCCGGGCCTCCCCGCAGCGAGTTCAGGCGATCACTCCGACCGGCAGGCGAAGTTGCCGTGGCGGCCGGGCGAACGCCTCGTGAGAACCCGCCGGTGATGATCACTCCGCGCGGCAGGGTGTACCGGGATGGGGTGCGGGGAACGTCATGGTCGTCCGGATGGTCCGGTCCGCTGCCCCTTCGTCCCCTTGAGGTTCCGGCGAAGATCGGCTTAGGGTTGTGGTCCGAACGCTCACAGTGAAAAGCCTTCGTGGAGTGTCACCATGGGATTTCTCGAGCGTCGCGCCGATCAGAATCGGCCGGCCGGGGAGGCTGTGACCAGGCCGGCCCGGCCCGAGGACCGGTACGGCACCAAGACCGGCCCGCGCCCCGGCGGCTCCAACGAGCCCCTCTTCGAGCCGGCCCACGCCCGCCGGGCCAACGCCGATCCGGTCGGCCTGCCCACCTCGCCGCCCGCCCCGCCGTCACCCGCACGAGTGGTTCCGGAGCCGGCCCCGGACCATGCGGCCCCGGACCAGCCGGTCGCGCCCCGGCCGGTCGGGCGCACCGACCTGACCCTGCTGCTCGGCCGCACCGTGCTCGAGGCGCGCGTCCAGCAGATCTGCCAGGAGTACGGCCTCATCCCGCGTTCCGGCGCGGCGGTCGGCTCCGGGCTCTCCCGCTCGTACCTGTCCCGTGACGCCGGGGTGGAGCTCGCCGCCGACGCGCACGGCCTGGTCACCACGGTCTTCCTGCACTTCCACGGCGACGACGGGTTCACCTCGTACCAGGGCGAGATCCCGGGCGGGGCGGGCAGCATCCCGCGGCGCACCCAGCTGTGGGCGGCCCTGGGTCACCCCGACGAGCAGGGTGACCCGTACCGGGACCGCTTCCTGGGCGACTACGGCCCCTGGGACCGCTGGATGCTGGCCGGCTTCGCGTTGCACGCCCAGTACGCGGTGGACGGCGAGCGCCTCGACCGGGTCACGCTGACCCTGCCGGACCGCCTGCCCCGCGCCGCCTGACACTGATCAGGCTCACTGCCGGAGACCGGTCTCGTGCGGCCTGACGAGCAGCTGGCGTAGCGATTCCGCGGTGCTGCCGGCGGACAGATGCAGCACAATCGTGTGCCGCACCCGGTCGAACCCGACCGCGGCCACCTCGATCAGGTCTCCACCCACGTCGACCCGCACGTCGGTGTCCAGGCACGGCTGCACGTCCAGCGCGTCGATCAGCTCGTTGCCGTTCATCGATGGGCCTGCGGGCAGGTCAGGGTGCTGCCGCACGCCGGGCACCAGCGCTGCGCCCGGCGAAAGGTGAGCAGGCCGCTCAAAAATCCCATGATCACTGCCGCGGTCACCGTGGCGATCATCGGCGCCATGACGTTCCTCCTTCCGGTCGGCTGATCGGTACCCGACCAGCCGCTGTTTCTGCCGGCGGAATACTGGCAACCGGTCTGCCGTCCGCGCAATATTCCATGCGGCAAATTGACCGCCGGTATTGCCATGACACAAGATTTCCGGAAATCTCTTCCGCGGCGGAAGCCGGAGACTTCCGTCGATGGCGAAATTCAGGCCCGGGGAGGGAAATGACGGTGGACAGTGACGCCGGATCGACGGTGCCCCGGCGGCAGCTGGGTCGATATCTTCGGCAGATCCGCGAGGAACGGAACATCACCGTCAAGGGCGGCGCCGACATCCTCGAGTGCTCGTTCCAGAAGCTGTGGCGGATCGAGAAGGGTGCGGTCCCGGTCCGGGGCACCGACGTGAAGCTGCTCTGCCAGGGTTACGGGGTCTCGCCGGAGATGACCGAGGTCCTGGTCGGGCTGGCCCGGGAGACAAAGGCCAAGGGATGGTGGCAGTCGTACGGCGACGCGGTCCCGGACTGGTTCGAGCTGTACGTCGGACTAGAGGGCGCCGCCAGCCGCATCCGTAAGTTCGAGCCGAACGTCGTCCCCGGCCTCTTACAGGCCCGCGCCTACATGGAAGCGATCATCCTGGCCGACCAGCCGGATCTGAACGAGGACGAGGTGCAGCGGCGGACGGCGATCAGGGTGGCGCGTCAGGGCCTGCTGTCGCGGCACTTCCCGCCACCACCGAGCCTGGAACTGATCGTGGATGAAGCTGCCTTGCGCCGCCCGCCCGATGTCCCGGGCGCGATGGCCCAGCAGCTGTGGCATCTGCTGAAGGCGAATGAACTGCCGCACGTCTCGGTGCGGGTTTTGCCACTGGCCGTCGGGCCGCACCGCGCGTCCTTGGCCGGGGCCTTCACCATCCTGGAGTTTCCGTCCGCGGCCGGTGAGAAGGGCGAGCCGCCGACCATCTACAGCGAGTCACTCACCGGTGCGCTCTACCTGGACAAGACCATGGAGGTCCAGCGATATGAAGAAGTTTGGTCGGCGATCGCGGAGCGCGCGCTCGACAGGGGACAATCTGCCAAGATGATCACGGTGATCATGAAGGAGATGAACGACAATGCGTGACCTGACCGGCGCCCATTGGCGGAAAAGTACTCGCAGCGGTGCCAACGGTGACTGTGTCGAAGTGGCGGACAACCTGCCGGGCGTCGTCGCCGTCCGGGACTCGAAGAACCCCGCCGCCGGCACGCTCAAGTTCACCCCGCAGGAGTGGACCGCCTTCGTGGCGGCCGTCCGCGACGGCGAGTTCGACATCTGAGCTGACAGCGGCGGGGCCAACGGTTCAGAGGCGCAGCTGGGGCCAGTCGAGCAGGCCGGCGCCCAGGTCGCGGACCGTGGCGAGCAGCCCGAGCCGGGCCGAGCGCAGCGCCGGGTCGTCCGCCATCACGAAGACGTCGTCGAAGAACGCGTGCACCGGGGCGGTGAGCGGCCCCGCGACCGTCGTGAAGCGGCTCAGGTCGGCGTCGGCGGGCAGCTCAGCGCGTACCGCCTGGACCGTCTCGTGCAGCGTGACCTCGGCCGGCTCCTTGAGCACCGCCGGGTCGTACTGGGCCGGCGTGCCGTCCGGCACGATCCGCCGGGCCCGCTGGATCGCCTCGGCCAGGGCCAGGAACTGCGGGTCGGCGATCAGCCGGCCCAGCTGCGCGAGCAGCAGGTCCGCGAAGGACGGCCGGCCCGCGTGCGGGAGCACGGCCCGGACCCGGTCCACCGGGTGGCCCTCCTCGACCAGCACCTGCTCCAGCCGCTTGGCCAGGAACTCGCCGGCGTCCGCGAGCACCGCGGCCGGCACCTCGACCGGCTGCAGCGCGCCCGCGGCGGCCAGCGCGGCGGTGAGGTCGATGCCGGTCAGCTCCGGGTGTGCGCGGTGCACGGCGAGCAGGCCGAGCACGGCCCGGCGTACCGCGAACGGGTCGCTGCTGCCGGTCGGCAGTCCCACCGTCGCGGCCAGCCCGGCCACGAGGTCCAGCCGGTCGGCGAGTGACAGCAGCGCGCCCGGCACCGAGGCCGGCAGGTCGTCGCCCGCGCTGCGCGGCAGCTCGGCCTCGTAGACCGCCTGCGCGACCGCGGGGGTCTCGCCCGCGTTGAGCGCGTAGTCGCGGGCCAGGACGCCGGCCAGGCTGGTCATCTCGGTGACCAGCTGCGAGCCGAGGTCGAACTTGACCAGCTGCGCGGCGCGTTCCAGGGTGGCCGATGGCTGCGGGGCCAGCGAGCCGGCCAGCTCGGCGATCCGCGCGGCCCGGTCGGCCATCGAGCCCAGCTTGTCGGTGAAGGTCAGCCGCTGGAGCTTGTCGCGCATCGCCGCGAGCGGGGTCTGCCGGTCGGCGCGGTAGAAGAACGCCGCGTCCTCGTACCTGGCGCGCAGCACGGCCTCGTTGCCGGTGCGGACCCGCTCGACGTCGACCGGGCCGTTGGCGACCGTGACGAACATCGGCAGCAGCGTGCCGTCGGCGTCGCGGACCGGCAGGTAGCGCTGGTGCTTGCGCATCACCGTGGTGAGCACCGCGGCGGGCAGCTCCAGATACTTCTCGTCGAACGTGCCGAGCAGCGGCGTCGGCTGCTCCACCAGGTAGGTGATCTGGTCGATCAGCGCGCTCTCGCCCGCGACGTCGATCCGGCCGGTGTCCCAGACCAGGTCCTGCGCGCCGGTGACGATCAGCTCGCGGCGGTCCTCGGCGTCGGCGACGATCCCGTTGACCGCGAGCGTCTCCATGAACGTCTCCGCCGAGGCCACGCTGATCGCCGGCTGCGCGGCGGTGCGCAGGACCCGGGTCTCGCGCCCGGCCAGCAGCGCCGACACGGCCAGCGGGACGACCTCGTCGCCCCACAGCGCGACCAGCCAGCGGATCGGCCGGGTGAAGGCGAGCTGCGGGTCGTTCCAGCGCATGTTCTTCGCCGAGCGCAAGCTGCCGGCCACCTTCGCCAGCACGTCGACGAGCACGGCGGGTGCCGCGCGACCGGCCTCGTGCCGGCGCACGACCAGATGCTGTACGCCGTTGAGCTCCGCGGTTTCCAGCGACTCCACCGGCACACCCTGGGAGCGGGCGAAACCCTCGACGGCCTTCGCCGGCGCACCGGCCTTGGGGCCCTTGACCGTACGGACGTGGTCCTGCTCGCGGGCGGCGACCTCGGTGACCACGGCGATCAGCCGTCGCGGCGTGGCGTGCACCCGGACGTCGCCGTGCGCGAGCCGGGTGCCGCCGAGCCGTTCGGTGAGCTCGCGCTGCACGTGGGTGTGGGCGGCGCGGGCCTCGCTGGGCGGCATCTCCTCGGTGCCGACCTCGAAGACCAGCGTCCGCGGCGTGTCACCGGCCGGGGTGGCCTCGAAGGCGGCGGCCGGGGGCAGCGGGCTGACCAGGCCGAGCGGGTGACCGAGCTCGTCGCGGCGGGCCATCCAGAGCCGGGCGACGTCACCGGCGAGGCGGCGCATCCGGGCGAACTCGGCGGCGCGGTCGGCGGTGGACACGGCGCCGCGCGAGTCGAGCACGTTGAACGCGTGCGAGCACTTCAGCACGTACGTGTGGGCCGGCACCGGCAGGCCCTCGTCGATCAGCCGCTGCGCCTCGGCCGCGTACAGCTCGAGCAACTGGCGGTTGGTCGCCACGTCGGCGTCGTCGAGGTAGTAGCGGGACATCTCGTACTCGGCCTGGCCGAAGACCTCGCCGTAGCTGACGCCCTCGGCGTACGCGATGTCCTTGAAATGGGTGACGCCCTGCAGCGCCATGATGATCCGCTCGATGCCGTAGGTGATCTCCACCGATGGCGGGTCCAGATTGATGCCGCCGGCCTGCTGGAAGTAGGTGAACTGGGTGATCTCCAGGCCGTCCAGCCAGACCTCCCAGCCCAGGCCCCAGGCGCCCAGCGCGGGGGAGGCCCAGTTGTCCTCGACGAACCGCACGTCGTGCGCGGCCACGTCGATGCCGAGCGCGGTGAGACTGCCCAGGTAGAGCTCCTGTGGGTTGCCGGGGTCGGGCTTGAGGATCACCTGGAGCTGGGTGTGGGTCTGCAACCGGTTCGGGTTCTCGCCGTAGCGGGAGTCGTCGGGGCGCACGGACGGCTCGACGTAGACGACCCGCCACGGCTCCGGCCCGAGCACCCGCAGGAAGGTCGCGGGGTTGAGGGTCCCGGCGCCGACCTCGGTGTTCATCGGCTGCACGACCAGGCAGCCCTGATCGGTCCAGTACGCGGTGAGGCGGGCGAGGGCGTCCTGCATGGTGAGCATGACCTCACAGTCTAGTGAGGCCGTCACCTGGGTATACGAACCCCATGTCGGAGCTACTGGTAGGAGATCTGTACCGCTTCCAGGACCTGCTGAACGCCGAGGAGGCCGCCGTCGTCGAACGGGTCCGCGCGTTCCTGGCCGCCGAGGTCGTGCCGATCGCGAACGACCACTGGGCCCGCGCCGAGTTCCCGTACCAGCTGATCAAGGGCTTCGCCGGGCTGGGCCTGGCCGGGCGCAAGCAGTCGAACCTGCTCTCCGGCTGGCTGGCGATGGAGATGGGGCACGCGGACGCCTCCATGGCGACGTTCTTCGGCGTGCACGCCGGGCTGGCGATGGGCAGCATCGAGACCTGCGGCTCGCCCGAGCAGCGGGAACGCTGGCTGCCGGCGATGGCCGGCTTCGACAAGATCGGCGCGTTCGCGCTGACCGAGCCGACCGGCGGCTCGGACGTGGCCGCGGGCCTGCGCACGACGGCCCGCCGCGACGGCGACAATTGGGTGCTCAACGGCCAGAAGCGCTGGATCGGCAACGCCACCTTCGCCGACCTGACCGTGGTGTGGGCCCGTGACGTCGCCGACAACCAGGTCAAGGGCTTCGTCGTCGGCAAGGACACCCCCGGCTTCACCGCGACGAAGATCGAGAACAAGATCGCCCTGCGGATCGTGCAGAACGCCGACATCACGTTCACCGAGTGCGTGGTGCCCGAGACGGACCGGCTGCAGAACGCCGGCACGTTCAAGGACACCGCGAAGATCCTGCGGCAGACCCGCAGCGGGGTGGCCTGGCAGGCGGTCGGGGTCATGCTGGCGGCGTACGAGATCGCCTTGAAGTACGCCAAGGAGCGCGAGCAGTTCGGGCGGCCGATCGGCTCGTTCCAGCTGGTCCAGGACCTGCTGGTGCGCATGCTCGGCAACGTCACGTCGTCGCTGGGCATGGTGGTCCGGCTGACCCAGTTGCAGGACGCGGGCGAGTTCCGCGACGAGCACTCGGCGCTGGCGAAGGCGTACACGACGACCCGGATGCGTGAGGTGGTCGGCTGGGCCCGCGAGATCCTGGCCGGCAACGGCATCGTGCTGGACTACAACATCGGCCGTTTCGTGGCCGACGCCGAGGCGCTGTACTCGTACGAGGGCACCCGCGAGATCAACACGATGATCGTGGGCCGGGCGGTGACCGGCCTGAGCGCCTTCGTCTAGGGGCGCATCGTGGTCCCGGTGAGGATCCGTCGTCCGATCAGCACGGCGGCGACGGTGCCGGCGGCGAGAGCGTGGGCCGCGAAGGTGGCGGTCTCGTTCTCGGTCTGCGTCCCGAGCAGCTGGGAGAGCGTCTCGGACCAGGACGTCAGCAGGTAGGCGAGCAGCCCGAGCAGCAGGCCGCCGAGCTGCGCGGCGACGAGCGCCACCGGCCACGCCACGACGGACACCACCAGGGTGCGCAGCGTGCGACCGCCGGCCAGCCCGATGATGCCGGCCAGGGCGGTGACGAAGACGGTCTGCATCACCATGAAGCCGATGCTGTTCTTGTGGACCTCCCGCAGCAGGCCGTAGCCGAGACCGTCCACGACCAGCGCGTACCGGGCGGCCGCCAGTCGGAAGGTGATCGCCACCGCGGCCGTGCAGAGCGCGCCGGCTGCCAGGGCCTAGAAGAGCTTGGCGGACAGCCAGCGCAACCGGGGCACCGACTGGGTGAGGACGAAGGCGTCGGTCGACTCGTCCCGCTCCCGGGCGAACAGTGGCACGCCCAGGATCAGCGCGATCAGCAACGGCACGAAAGCGGCGACCAGGGCGATGGCCTGTCCCAGGTTCGTCGCCGCGCCCGGGGGCAGGCAGCTGACGCCCTGCTCGCACAGGCCGGTGCGGTCCGGCGCGTAGTCCTCGATCACGAGGCCGTGCGCGTGGACCTGCTGCTGGATGACGCGGGCGCCGACGAGGATGAACGCCGTCGAGACGGCGCTCAGAGCGGCCGCGACGATCAGGTACGGCCGCAGCAGACGCAGGGCGAGCCAGTTCATGCGGTGGGGACCTTTCGCGTCGGTGCCCTCAAATAGCCGAGGAGCAGTTCCTCCAACGTCGGCCGGTGCCACGCCAAGCCGCCGCCCGGGGCGGCCCCGGCCGGGCGGATCAGGGCGGTGGCGTCGGCGCCCGCGGCGCGCACTTCGACGACCGCGGAGCTGTCGAACGCGCTGAACTCGATGCCGGCCCCCACCGCGACCAGATGGCCATCCAGCGCCGCCTCCACCTCGGCGGCCAGGCGTACGCGCCCGTCGGCCAGCACCACCACGTGGTCGCAGACGCCGTCGATGTCGGCCACCACATGCGACGACAGCACCACGGTCGTGCCGTGCTCGGCGACGTCGGCCATCAACGTCCCGGCGACCTCCGTGCGGGCGACCGGGTCGAGCGGGGCCAGCGGCTCGTCCAGCACCAGCAGATCGGGCCGCTTGGCCAGCGCCATCACCACCGCCAGGCGGCTGCGGTGCCCCGGCGCGAGGGAGCCCACGCGCGCGGCGCCCGGCATTGCCGCGTCGTCGGTGAGCCGTTGTGCGTACGCCGCGTCCCAGCGCGGGTTGAGCCGGCCGCCGAGGGCGAGCGTCTGCGCCACGGTCAGCATCGGATACAACGGTGCCTGCTGCGCCACGTACCCGATCCTGGGGAGTGAGCCGTCACCGGCGGGCTCGCCGAACACCCGCACCTCGCCGCCGTCCGGGCGCAGCAGCCCGGCGGCGGCGCGCAGCAGCGTGCTCTTACCGGCGCCGTTGCGTCCGACCAGCGCGGTGACCGCACCGGCCGGCACTGTGAACGAGCAGTCGTCCAGCGCGCGCTCCCGGCCGAAGCTGTGGGTGACCCCGGCGACCTCCAGGGCGGGCGTCGTCCGGTCAGCCGACATGGTGGGCCTCCGGCACGGCCGCCACCTCGGCCACCAGTGCCTGCATGTCCGAGACATCGAGACCGGCCGCGTGGGCCCGGGCGACCCAGGACGCCAGCTCATGCCGCAACGCCCCGAGGTTGTCGGGCAGCGGCGCCAGGTGTTCCCGGACGTACGTGCCGGAGCCTTGCCGGGCCTCCACGAGCCCGGCCAGCTCCAGCTCCCGGTAGGCCTTGAGCACGGTGTTGGGATTGATGCGGGCGCTCTCGGCGACCTCACGGGCGGTCGGCAGCTGGTCACCGGGCGCCAGCCGGCCCATCCGGATCGCCTGGCGCACCTGCTGCATGAGCTGGGCGTACACGGCGGTCCCGGTCCGACGATCGATCCGGAAGATCACGACGACAACCAATCCCATAGTTGACTAGTGGACTTGGGTCCGTACGCTACCGCGCCCGGGGCTTCGGGCACAATCTCGGCGTGACAGAAGCAGACACAGCCCGGCCGCCCGCCGAGACGGTCTCCCAGGAGCACTTCATCGGCCTGTACCTGGCCAAGACCGATCCCTGGGACGTCGCCACCAGCTGGCACAACCGGCGCAAGTACGCGGTGACCATGGCCGGCCTGCCCCGCGAGCGGTACCGCAGCGCGTACGAGCCCGGCTGCTCGATCGGGCTGCTGACCCGGATGCTCGCGGAGCGGTGCGACCAGATCCTGGCGGTCGACTGCGTGGACGAGGCGGTGGAGTCAGCCCGTGCGGAGGTTCGCGACTTCCCCCACGTACGGGTGGAGAACGCCATGCTGCCGGCCGGCCTGCCGGACGCCACCTTTGATCTGATCGTGCTCGGCGATCTGCTCTACTACCTGTCCGCCGAGGACCTGGAGGCCACGCTCGACGGCCTGGTGCAGCGCCTGGAGCCGGACGGTGACCTGGTCTCGGTGCACTTCCGCGACCAGCAGACCGGCGGCAACCACGACGGCCTCAACGTGCACGCTGCGCTGGCGGCCCGGCCGGGTCTGGAACGCCGGATCCATCACGAGGACGAATGGTTCCTGCTGGACGTGCTGCGCCGGGTCCGCTGACCCTGGCTGCGGCGAACAAGGCACATCCGCCGGCGGCGAGCGCCCCGCAGAGCAGCAGCGCGGACCGGTAGCCGAGGGCCTGGGCGGTGGCGCCGGCCAGGACGCCGGAGATCAGTGAGCCGATGGTCAGGGTGTTGGCGTACATGGTGGTGGCGCGGCCGGTGGCGTGCGGCAGCAGGTCCTGCACGTACGTGATGCCGAGCGCGCCCACCACCGCCAGCGCGACGCCGCGGGCGACCTGGGTCGCGATCAGCAGCGGCATGCCGGCGCTGATCGCCACCAGCACGAAGTAGGCGGTGAACAGCAGCATGCCCAGCAGGATCACGCGCTTGGCGACGCGGGAGGGCAACAGCATGACGCTCAGTGCGGCCGGGATCTCCACCACCGCGCAGATACTGAACAGCAGCCCCACGTCGCTGTCCGGGCGGGCCAGCGTCCGGGTGACGTAGAGCGGCAGCGCGACCGACCCGGCCAGCATCGCGGTGTGGAACAGCGTGAAGCTGCCGGCGATCAGCAGCATCGACCGGTTCAGCCGTTCCCGGCCGGCCTCCGGCGCCGCGACCCGGACCGGCGCCGGAGTCGGCCCGAGCGCCACCAGCGGCAGTGCCACCAGCGCGAACGCGGCCGCGGTGAGCGCCATCAGCGCGTCGTAGCCGCGCCAGGCCAGCACGGCCGCGCCGACCAGCGGGCCGATGGCCCAGGCCAGCGACCACACCGAGCGCAGGGCGGGGGTGCGGCGGCCGGCGGCGTCGCTGCCGGAGCGGTCGAGATGGGTACGGGCGAGCGTGAAGAGCTGCGGGAACGCGGCCATCCCGGCCCCGAGCAACCCGACGCCGATCAGGGCCAGCAGGGCGTAGTCGGTGGTGGTCGTCAGGGCCAGGTAACCGGCCGCGGGGGCGGCCACGGCGACGAACGCCGGCCACCGGCTCGCGGACCGGTCGTAGCGGCGGCCGAGCCAGGTGCTCACCGCGAGGCCGCTGATCGCGACGAGCGACAGGAAGACCCCGACCTGGAACGGCGACAGCCGCGCCTCGTCGGCCCCGAAGAGCACCAGGTACGGCCCGATCATCGAGTCCGCGATGCCGAGCAGCAGCACACCGGCCAGCAGCGGCAGAAATCTCGAACGGCCCCCGGCCGCCGCGACAGTGGTCATTGGATCTCGCTACCCAGGGTCCACCGGCACTATGCACGCCCTCGGGCGACCCGGCGTACGACCGCCCGGGCCCACCGCCACCTCTCCCGGTGCACCTGCACCTCGGCGCCGGGCAGCGCCGAATGGCTGGTCCGCCGGGTCACCTGCACGCTCAGCAGCAGAGCCACACCTTCCATGAGCCACACCTCCTCCATCCCGTTAACGGTCACGTGACCGTTAACGGGATCGTCGCGCAGGTGCGGCCGGGCCGTCAACCCCCGGCGGTTTACGATGCGGTCATCGTGGGAGACAAACAGCAGGACACCGCCGGAGCGAGCGCCGGAAAACGCGCGACACTGCGGGACGTGGCGCGCCTGGCGGGCGTCTCACACCAGACCGTGTCCCGGGCCATCAACGACAAGGGCGAGATCGACCCGGAGACCCGCCGCCGCGTCCTGGACGCCGCCCGGCAACTGCACTACCGCCCGTCCCGCTTCGCCCGCGGCCTGGTCCGCCCCGGCGCGACGACCGTCGGCCTGATCGTGTCCGACGTGGTGAACCCGTTCTTCCCCGAATTGATCGCCGGCGTCCTAGAAGCGGCCGAGCAACGCGGCTGGCAGGTCCTGGTCGCGAGCACGCAGGACGACCCCGGCCGCGAACCGCAGCTGCTGCGCTCCCTGGCCGGCCAGGTCGACGCCCTGATCGGCTACCTCTTCCAGCCGGACGACGTGGTCGCCGCCGCGGTCGAGGGCGTACCGCTGGTCGTCATGAGCCGGCGCGCCCGCGAAGCGGCCTTCGGCTCCGTCGACATCGACCTCGAGACAGGCGTCCGCGCGGCCGTACGGCACCTGGTCGCCCGCGGCCACCAGCGGATCGGCATGATCGACTGCCCGGACGCGGCCGACCCGGCCCGCAAGGCGATCTTCCTGGCCGAAGCCGAGGACCAGGGCCTGCCGGTGCCGCCGGACGCGATCATCGGCGTCGAGCAGTCCATGGCGGGCGGCGAATCAGGCTTCGAGAAGCTGCACGCGGCGCGCCCGGAACTCACCGCGATGTTCGCCTTCAACGACCTGATCGCGCTGGGCGCGTACCGGGCGGCCCGGCGGGCGGGCCTGGCCATCCCGGACGACGTGGCTCTGCTCGGCTTCGACGGCCTGAATCTCGGTGAGCTGCTGGACCCGCCGCTGACAACCATCGCGATCGACAAGCGCCGGATGGGCGAGCTGGCGGTGGCGGAGGTGCAGCGGCTGCTGGCGGGCGAGCCGGGCGGACTGGCGCTGGTGGAGACCGAACTGCTGATCCGCGGGTCCGCCTGAGCCTGGCGGCCGGTCTCAGTCGACGACCGCGACCAGGGTGCCGTGCCCGATGTGCTTCAGCAGGGTGCGCTGAGCCTCCCGCGGCATCCGTACGCACCCGTTCGACGCGCTGCGGCCGAACGCGCCGCTGTCGTACCAGCCGTGGATGCCCGTGTGCGCGCCCCGCAGCGCCGCCGGCAAGGACCGGCGGTTCTCCGGCACCGAGCTCAGCGCCAGCGCGTCCACGTTCGCGTACGCGGAGCCGCTGGTCGGGGTGCGGCCCAGCACGAAGCTTCGGCCCAGCGGGGTGGGTGTCGCCGTCGTGCCGGTTGACACGGTCCAGGCCGCCTTGCGGATGCCGTCGCGGCGCCAGATCAGTTTGTGGGTGCGGCGCTGGACGATGAGGTGGTCGCGCAGCGGCCGCGGTGACCAGCCCTTCGGTGGCAGCCAGCCGATCCGGCGGTTCGCCGTGGGCAGCAGCACCGCGACCCAGCCCGAGCGCCGGTCGGTGATCGGCAGGATCAGGGGCATGCCGCTGATCTCCGGGGTGAGCCGGGCGCGGGGGCGGCCGCCGGGCGCGTCGTAGACCGGGATCGACCGGGTCGGCTGCAGGCCCTCGGTGACGGCGGTCAGGGACATCGCCGCCGGGTCGGCCGGGAAGCCGCGGGGGGCCGTCCAGTAGTCGATCACCGGCAGGCCGGCCGGGGCCGGCGCCGCCGGCAGGGTCGGCTCCGGGGTCCGGGCCGCGACGCTGGGGGAGGGCGCGGCGGGTGCCGGCGCTGCCGCCGGGTGGTCATCGGTGCTGGTCAGGAAGCCGGCGCCGGCGGCGACGCAGGCGGCCAGACCGATCAGCCCTGCTCCGGTACGGGTGACGCGCAGGGCTCGGAACACCCGCCCACCGTATGCGCCGCAGCCGGTCAAGCCCCCGGATCGCCGGACCGTCCACCGGAACGGAGGAATCTGAGCCGAACGCCCGCCCACCCGTAACCCGTTCGACCTCCGGGGTTGCCCCTCCTAGCATCGGCGACCATGAACACGAGCTGGATGGACGGAATCTCGCGGGTCGCGGTGCTGACCGGGGCCGGCATCTCCACCGATTCCGGGATCCCGGACTACCGCGGGCCGGACGGCGTCTGGACCCGTGATCCGGCGCTGGTCGACGCGTTCACGTACGGGTCCTTCATGGCCGATCCGGGTGTCCGCGAGCGGTTCTGGCGCACGTACCTCGGGCACAGCGCGTGGCGCGCGGAGCCGAACGCCGCCCACCGGGCGCTCGCCGCACTGGAACGCACCCCGGTGGCCGTGCGGATCCTGACCCAGAACGTCGACGGGCTGCATCAGCGGGCCGGTTCCAGCGCCCGCAAGGTGCTCGAGCTGCACGGCAGCATGCACGAGGTCGTCTGCACCGGCTGCGGGCAGCGTTCGCCCAGCCGGCCGATCCTCGACCGGGTGGCCGCCGGGGACGGCGACCCCCGGTGCCCGGCGTGCGGCGGGATCCTCAAGCTCGCGGTGGTGCTGTTCGGGGAAAACCTCGACCCGGGTACGGCGGGACTGGCCGAGCGGATCGCGGCGCATAGCGAGGTGCTGCTGGTGATCGGCAGTTCCCTGCTGGTCGAGCCGGTGGCGTCGTTGTGCGCGGTGGCCCTCAACGCCGGCCACCGGCTGGTGATCGTCAACCGGGACCCGACGCCGTACGACGAGCTGGCCGCCGCGGTGATCCGTGAGCCGATCGGCGTCGCGGTGCCGCAGCTCTGCGCGGCTCTCACCGAAGCTGCCGGATCCACGGTCCGCGGCTGATCCGGCCTGCGCCGGTCAGTCGTTGAGGGCAGACAACTACTGGCGCATCAGTCGTCATTAGTGGTCAACAGTAGTCTAAAGTCACGTTATGAACTTGAAGGAGTGGGCGGCAGCCACTGGAATCTCGTACGCGACCGCGCGGCGGCGGTTCGAGTCGGGAACGCTGCCTGTTCCTGCGTACCGGCTCGGGCGGCTGATCATGGTCGGCGAGCCGTTGACCGGTGCGGTCCGGCCCGCAGAGCAGGTCGTGGTCTACGCCCGGGTGTCGTCGGGAGATCAGAAGCCGGACCTGGACCGGCAGGTCGCCCGGGTCGCCGTGTGGGCTACCGGTCAGGGCGTTGCCGTGAACCGCGTAGTGACCGAGGTCGGCTCGGTGCTCAACGGGCACCGCAAGAAGTTCCTCGTCCTGCTGCGCGACCCAGCCGTAACGACGATTGTGGTCGAGCACCGGGACCGGTTCGCCCGCTTCGGTGCCGAGTACGTCGAGGCCGCGTTGTCGGCGCAAGGACGGCGGCTGCTGGTGGTCGATGCGGACGAGGTCGACGATGACCTCGTCCGCGACGTCACCGAGATCCTGACCTCGCTGTGCGTCCGCCTGTACGGCCGTCGCGCCGCGGCGGACCGTGCCCGCCGCGGTGTCGAGGCGGCCACCAGGGGTCCGGCGTGAAGACGATCCAGGCGTATCGGTTCGCCCTCGACCTCACCGCGGCGCAGGAACGAGCAGTCCTCGCCCACGCCGGGGCGGCGCGCGTCGCCCACAACTGGGCGTTGGCCCGGCTCAAAGCGGTCATGGACCAACGCAGGGCCGAGCGCTCCTACGGCGTACCGGACGAGCTGCTGACACTGTCGCTGTCCTGGTCACTGCCAGCATTACGTAAAGCATGGAACGCGGCCAAGGACACCGTCGCGCCGTGGTGGCCCGAGGTGTCGAAGGAGGCATTCAACACCGGCCTGGACGCCCTGGCCCGCGGGCTGAAGAACTGGGCCGAATCCCGAAAAGGCACACGGGCCGGGCGCCCGGTCGGGTTCCCCCGGTTCAAGTCCCGCCACCGCACCACACCCAGCGTGCGGTTCACCACCGGAGCGATCCGGGTGGAGCCGGACCGGATGCATGTGGTGCTGCCCCGGCTGGGCCGCCTGAAGCTGCACGAGTCCGCCCGCAAGCTCGCCCGCCGCCTCGAAGCCGGCACCGCACGGATCATGTCCGCGACCGCGCGGCGTGACGGCGGCCGGTGGCACGTCGCGTTCACCGTCGAGGTCGAACGGTCCGAACGCCTCCCGGCCCGGCCCTGCTCGGTAGTCGGCGTGGACGTCGGCATCAAGCACCTCGCGGTGCTGTCCACCGGCGAACTCGTCGACAACCCGCGCCACTTGACCTCCGCTCAGCAGCGGCTCCGCGCACTGGGACGGGCACTGTCGCGCAAGACCGGACCGGACCGGCGCACCAGCCGCCGGCCGTCGAAACGCTGGGAACGGGCCGCGGCCCGGCTCGGCCGCGCCCACGCCCGGGTGGCGAACCTACGCCGGGACGGCCTGCACAAACTGACCACCCGGCTCGCCGTAACGCACCCCACGGTCGTGGTGGAAGACCTCAATGTTACCGGGATGCTCGCCAACCGGCGCCTGGCCCGGCACATCGCCGACGCCGGGTTCGCCGAGATCCGCCGCCAGTTGGCCTACAAGACCAGCTGGAACGGCGGCCGCCTCCTCACGGCCGACCGCTGGTATCCATCCTCGAAAACCTGCTCGGGCTGCGGCGCAGTGAAAACCAAACTCGCCCTGCACGAGCGCACCTACGAATGCCAGGCATGCGGCCTGGTCATCGACCGCGACCACAACGCCTCACTCAACCTCGCCGCGCTCGCGGCTGAGTCCTACACTGCCGGGAGTGGCCCGGTGGCAGCACGTGGAGCCGACCAGAAGACCCGCGTACGCGGGCAGGTGGCGATGAAACGTGAACCCGGCACGGCATCCGCCGGTCAGACCGGGACCGTCCCGCCGCAAGGCAGGACTACTGATCAGGCGCTCACTAAAGCGCACTGAGAGGTAACGGTTCGACGACCATCGTGCGGGCGTGCTGGTAGATCACCGAGCTGCGGAAGCCGAGGATCTCCCGGCGCTTGCTGAACTTGTCCATCAGGAACGCGTGCAGCGCGTCGACGCTCGGCACCGCCACGTGCACCAGGAAGTCGTCGGCGCCGGCCACCACGAACACCGACAGCACCTCGGGCAGCGAGGTGATCGAGGTCTTGAAGCTCTCGATCACCTCGCGGCTCAGCGGGCGTACCTGGACGTGCAGCAGCGCCTGCACCGTCCGGTTCAGCGCGGCCAGGCTGATCTCCGCGTGGTAGCCGGTGATCACGCCCCGGGCGCGTAGCAGCCGGACGCGTTCGAGGCAGGTCGACGGCGCGATGCCCACCGCCCGGGCCAGCTCCCGGTTGGTCTGCCGGGCGTCCTGCTGCAGATGCCGGATGATCGCCGCATCAAGTTCGTCCACGGTCGCCACCTCCCGTCATCTGCCGAATATAGTTCGGAGCCGCGACTGGTGGACGGAACGAGCTCCTATGGTCCGGGCATGACTACCGCATCAAATTTCGACGAGTTCGAACGGGTCGTGGCCCGCCGGGGTGTCCGCAGCGGGCTGCCGGTGATCGTGGCGGTGCACTCGAGCGCCCTGGGTCAGGCGATCGGCGGGTGCCGGCTGGCCCCGTACCCGGATTGGCGCGACGGCCTCACCGACGCGCTGCGGCTCTCCGCCGCGATGACCGCCAAATGCGCGGTCGCGGGCCTGCCGCACGGCGGCGCCAAGACCGTGGTGGCTCTGCCACCGGGAACGACGCTCGACACCGGGCTGCGCCGGGCCGTCCTGCACGACGTCGGCGACACCATCGAATCGCTCGGCGGCGACTACGCGACCGGGCCCGACGTCGGCACCGGCCCGGACGACATGGCCGTCATCGGCGAACGCACCGACCACGTCTTCTGCCGCCCGGTCGGCGCCGGCGGCAGCGGCGACTCCTCCGGACCGACCGCCGAGGGCGTGCTGGCCGCACTGGCCGCACTCGCCCCGGTGGCCGGCCGGCGGTTCGCGATCATGGGCCTGGGCCGGGTCGGCGCGCACGTGGCCCGCGAACTGGCCGCGTCCGGCGCCGAACTGGTGGTCAATGACGTGGACGACAGCCGCCGGCAGCTGGCGGCCGAGCTCGGTGCGACCTGGACCGACGACATCCTGACCGCGGAGGCGGACGTGCTGGTGCCGGCGGCCCTCGGCGGGGTCCTGACCGCGGCTACGGTGGCCCGGCTGCGCTGCGCCGAGATCTGCGGACCGGCCAACAACCAGCTGGATCGGCCGGCGACGGCGGATCTGCTGCACGAGCGGGGCATTTTGTGGGCGCCGGACTTCGTCGTCAGCGCGGGCGGCGTCATCCACGCGACCGGGGTGGAACTGCGCGGGGAGACGGAAGCGGAGGCCACGGCCCGGGTACGCGGCATCGCCGGCACGTTGACCAGGGCGCTGGACTCGGCTCGGCGTCGCGGCATCACTCCGCTGGCGGCGGCGCATGAGCTGGCCCGGGCACGCATCGACAGCGCCCGGCAGGCGACGATGGCCGCATGAGTGAGCCTTTCCCCGACGCCGGCCCCCGCCCGAGCGACGCCGGCCCCCGCGCCAGTGACGCCGGCTCTCGCGCGAGCGACGCCAGCCCGCGTCCGAGCGACGCCGGTCCGCGCCCGGGTGAGGGCGGGGACTCGGGTGAGGCCGTGCGCCTGCGCGACACCTACGACAAGGTCGCTCGCGCCTACGACGCTCAGCTGGCCGATGAGCTCGACCACAAACCCCTGGACCGGGCGCTGCTGGCCGCGTTCCTGGAACTGGCCGGGCCCGGCCGGATAGCGGACGTCGGATGCGGTCCCGGGCACGTCACCCGCTTCCTGGCGGCCCGGCATCCCGACGTGACCGGCCTGGACCTGTCGCCCGAGATGATCGCGATAGCCCGCGAACGCGCGCCGGAGATCCCGTTCACGGTGGCGTCGATGCTGTCCCTGCCGGTCGCCGA
Organism: Actinoplanes sp. CA-051413; assembly: GCF_050955795.1. Classification (NCBI taxonomy): domain Bacteria; kingdom Bacillati; phylum Actinomycetota; class Actinomycetes; order Micromonosporales; family Micromonosporaceae; genus Actinoplanes; species Actinoplanes sp. CA-051413. Next base: position 6,618,243 of record NZ_CP192100.1, on the reverse strand, counting down.
CGGTGCGTGGGCGGGGGCCGTGGCGATGTACTCGATCATTCACCTGAGCCCGCCGGACCGCGTGGCGGCGTTCGGTGAACTGGCCCGGGCCATCCGCGGCGATGGCCGGCTGCTGGTGTCCTTCCACGTCGAGGGCCCGGACGTGCCGGCCGGCGGTACCAGCCATCTGACCAGCTGGTTCGGGGCGCAGGTGGACGTGGACGTGCACTTCCTGGACCCGGACGCGGTGCGCGCGGACCTGGTGGCGGCCGGGTTCCGGATCGAGTCGACGATGCTGCGGGAGCCGCTGGACCCGGCCGAGTTTCCGAGCCGCCGGGCCTACCTGCTGGCGAGGCGGGTCCGGTGATCCGCATAGGGTGAGCGGGTGGTGGCGGCGATCGAGCTGTATCTGGACGTCGACGCGTCCCGCCGGGTACGCAAGCTGTGGCAGGCCCTCGAGGAAGAGGGCGTGCAGACGCTGGCGTCCCTGCTCGACGAACGCCACCGTCCGCACGTGTCACTGGCGGCCGCCCGGCGGCTGGAGCCGGAGGCGGTGACGGCGGCGCTGGCGGGGCACGCGGTGGGGGGCGGGCTGACGCTGGAGCTGGATTTCGTCGGCCAGTTCATCGGGCGGGTGCTGTGGCTGGGGGTCACCCCGACCTTGGAGCTGCTCGAACTGCACCGCGCGGTGCATGACCGGCTGGCCGGGCGCGGCATCGAGGTCTGGGAGCACTACCGGCCGGGGCGGTGGGTGCCGCACTGCACGATCTCGATGCGGGTGCCGAACCCGCTGATGGGCGCGGCCGTCCGCCGCTGCCTGGAATTCCTGCCGATCCGAGCCACCGTGACCGGCGCGGCCGTCACCGACCACGCCAACGACGTCGCCCAGCCCCTCACCCCCTGAGCCCGGCCTACGTCTCGCTGTGCACCACCTCCGGCGCTGCCGGGGCCGGGTGGCGGCGGGACGGCCGCCACCAGTTGGCCGGGCCCAGCGCCGCCACCAGAGCCGGGGCCAGCACCCCGCGGACGATCGTCGCGTCGATCACGATGCCCAGGGCCAGGGCTGTGGCCAGGATCTTCACCTCCGTCGTGGGGACCTGAGCGAGGGAGATGAACGCCAGGAACAGGATCAGCGCCGCCGAGGTGACCAGGCGGCCGGTGCGGGCCACGCCGTGCACGGTTGCGGCGTCGGTGTCGTGGCCCTGGTCGTATTCCTCGCGGATGCGGGCCAGCAGGAACACCTCGTAGTCCATCGACAGGCCGAACAGGAACGCGAACACCGCGATCGGGATCCACACGGTGATCGCGCCTGAGGCGGTGCGGTCGAACAGCAGTTCGGTGAGGTGGCCGTCCTGCCAGATCCAGACCGTGATGCCGTACGCGGCCCCGAGCGAGATCACGTTCAGCAGCAGCGCCTTGAGCGGGAGCACCACCGAGCGCAGCGCCCGCAGCAACAGCAGGAACGTGACCACCACGATGGCCAGCACCACCCACCACGCGTTGCCGTAGACCGCGTCGATGAAGTCCGCGTCCTGCGCCGGCGTGCCGCCCACCCGCGCACCCGCCCGCTCGGCCGCCTCCCGGACCGTGGCGGCAGCGTCCGCGCCTTCCGCGGAGGAGCTGTCCGCGCGGGTCCACACGTCCACCACCGACAGGCCGCCGCGGGTCCACGCCGCCGGGGTCACCACGGCGGCCACCCCGTCGATGTCCTGCACCGCGGTGCGCACCCGGGCCGGGTCCGGGGTCAGGATCTCGATCGGCGTGGTGAGGCCCGAGCCGATGCCGGCGGCGTCGAGGCGGAGGACCGCGGCCGCCGCCGTGCCGCCCTGTGAGGCCAGCGACTCGTTGGTCGGCCGGCCCAGCCGCAGCCCGAGCACGGGCGCGGCCAGCACCAGCAGGGCGAGCGTGGCGAGGGCGATCGACACCCAGCGGTGCCGGACCACCGCCGCGCCGATCCGCCGCCACAGCCGGCTCTCCGGGTCGGTCGAGCGGCGGTGCGGCCAGTCTAGGCGGGGGCCGATGACCAGCAGCAGCGCCGGCAGCAGGGTGAGCGCGGCCAGCACGCTGACCACGGGGATGAGCAGGCCGGTGAAGCCGACGCTGCGCAGGAACGGAACCGGCAACGCGATCAGCGCCGCGAGGCTGACAGCGACGGTCACCCCGGAGAAGAACACCGACCGGCCAGCCGTGCCCATCGCCCGGATGACCGCGTCGGCGTTGCTGTAACCGTGGCCGCGCTCCTCGCGCCAGCGGGTGACGATCAGCAGCGCGTAGTCGATGGCCACGCCCAGGCCGATCAGCGCCAGCAGGTACTGCACGATGAAGGACACGTCGGTGACCCCGGTGATGCCCCAGACGATCAGGAACGTGGTCAGGATCGAGGCGGCGGCGATCAGCAGCGGCATCAGCGCCAGCACCGAGCCGAAGACCAGCAGCAGCACGAGCAGCGCGCCGGTGCCGCCCGCGATGGTCTCGACCAGCACGTCGGCGCCGCCGCTGTCGCCGTCCTCGCCCGACTCCAGCACGTCCTTGCCGGTCACGGTCACCGGCACGGCGGCGGACGCGGCGACCTGGCGCAGGGCCGGCAGGGCGGCCACGTACGGCTCCGGGCCGGGCCCGGGTGCGGGGTAGACGACCACCACGCTGGTGCGCCCGTCCGGCGCTCGGAGGGCCGGCTCGTCGGCGGGGGAGAGGATCCGGGCGCCCGGCACGGCCGCGGTCGCCGCCTGCACCACCGGCGCCGGATCGCCGGGGTCGGCGATGACCAGCAGGATCGGCGAGAAGTCACCGCCCGAGCCGAACCGCTCGGTGATCACTTTGTTGGTCTCGTAGCCGTCCTGGCCGGGCAGGGAGAAGTCGTAGCTCAGCGCGGCGGTCGCCTTGGGCGCGGCGAAGCCGCCCACGGCGGCGAGGAGCAACCAGGACACCAGCACCCACCAGCGGTGCGCGACGACGAACCGCGACAGAGCGTTCACCCCAGGCACGCTAGTCACTCACCCCGGCCGCCGCTGAGTGGCTGTGGATAACGCTCAGGCCGCGCGGAGCGCGGCCCGTACGTCGGTCCAGCTCCGCAGCTCGTCCCGGACCTCCGGCCGGCGCTCGTCACGGACGGCCTGCTCGTGCGCCCGCGCCAGCACCTCGTCGATCAGCACCGGCCGTCCCCGCCGAGCCGAGTCCACCGCGGCCTCCACCATGGCCAGGCTCAGCACGTTGCCGTGCACCTCACCCATCGGTGTCACCCCGCTCTGCAACGCCTCCGTGAACACCCGCAGCGCCCCGCCGATGCCCGAATACCGGTCGTCCGGCGCGTCGACCGGCGGCCCGACCGGATCGTGGTCGCCGTCCCAGCGGGCCGTCCCCTCTTGCGCGCTGACCCGCCACTCGCCGTTCCAGGATGTCTCCGCGCCCGGGCTGCACCAGCTGCCGTGGTACACGTAGCGGGCGCCGCCGGTCATCTCGAAGACCGCGGCGGCGCAGGCGTCGCCGGCGTACCAGCTCCAGGGCGGGTTCCAGGTCTGGCACGAGACCGACAGCGGGTCGTCGTCGAGCAGGAACCGGGCGGCGTCGAAGGCGTGGATCGCCATGTCGACCAGCAGCGGCTGCGCCATCTGCTCGCGGAAGCCGCCGAAGTGCGGCGCCCGGTGGAAGCCGGTGCTGACCGAGCCGACCGGGCCGAGTTTCCCGGTCATCGCCCGCAGCGCGAACAGCTGCGGGTTCCAGCTGCGGGACTGGCTGACCATGAACAGCCGGCCGCTCACGTCCGCCGCCGCCACCAGGGACAGCGCCTGGGCCAGCGTGTCCGCGACCGGCTTCTCGCCGAGCACGGACAGCCCGGCGAACAGCGCGGCCGTGGTGACCTCGTGGTGGGCCACCGGTACGGTCACGTCGATCACCGCCTCCGCCCCGGTTTCGGCGGCCAGCGCGGCGACGTCGGTGCCGACCGGCAGTCCAGGTCCCGCCCGCCGGGCCGCCGCCAGGTCCAGGTCGACCACCCCGGCCAGCTCGACGCCGGGGTCGGCATGGATCGCCGCCAGCCAGGCCTGGCCCATCGCACCGGCGCCGGCCAGCAGCACCCGGATCATGCCGTCGGACCCTGGTACGAGCGCCCCGCGAAGAACTCCCCGGTGTCGTAGCGCAGCAGCTCGGGCAGCTCCCGTTCAGGCCGGTCGGTACGGGCCCAGCGCACCCCGTTGGCGATCACCCGCCGGATGTCCGGGTGGTGGTAGACCGGGTAGTCCTGGTCGCCGGGCTTGAAATAGAAGATCCGGCCGTGCCCGCGGCGCCACGTGCAGCCGCTGCGGAACACCTCGCCGCCGCTGAACGAGCTGATGAAGATGAGCTCGTCCGGGGGCGGGACGTCGAAGTACTCGCCGTACATCTCGTCCTCGGGCAGGACGATCGGGTGCGGCACGCCCTGGGCGATCGGGTGGGTCGGGTCGACGGTCCAGATCAGCTCGCGGTCGTGCTCGTTGCGCCAGCGCAGGGTGCACGTCGTACCCATGAGCCTGGTGAAGATCTTGGACCAGTGCCCGGAGTGCAGCACCACCAGGCCCATCCCGGACAGCACGTGCCGGTGCACCCGCTCGACCACCTCGTCGGCCACCTCGCCGTGCGCGGCGTGCCCCCACCAGGTCAGCACGTCGGTGCCGGCCAGCACCTGCTCGGTCAGGCCGTGCTCGGGCTCGTCCAGGGTGGCCGTCCGGACGTCCGCGGCGTCGCCGAGGTGCTCGCGGATGCCGGCGGCGATCGTCTCGTGCATGCCGTCCGGGTAGAGCTTCGCGACGTGTTCCTCGGTGCGTTCGTGGCGGTTCTCGCCCCACACGGTCACGCGGATCTGGTCCATGCTGCGTCCCTCCTGATCGGAAGCGGTGCCGGCGCGTCAGCCGGGCGGTGTGGTGCGGCGCCGGGTGAGGCGCGGCGTGATCAGCTCGACCGGCTCGATGGCCTCGGCCGCGGTGGGGTCCCGGTCGAGCAGCCGGAACAGGGTGCGCATGGCCCGCCGGGACACGTCCCGCGGTTCGAGCGAGACGTTGGTGACCGGGGGAGTGGTGCCCGTGGCCAGCACGTCCGGGCACAGGCCGACGACGGACAGGTCCCGGCCCGGCCGGTGCCCGCGGCCGGCCACTGCGGTCAGCACCGGCTGCACCGCCTCGGTGTCGTGCACGACGAGGCCGAGACGGCCGTCGATGGTGTGGTCACCGGAGCGCAGTACCTCGTCCAGGGCCGCCGAAACGCCGCGCGGCCCCCGTTCGGGCTGGTCGACGACCGCGCACGGCAGGCCGTGGGTGGCCGCCGCCGCGGTCGCGCCCTGGCGGAAGCGGCCGACGAAGTTGACCTCCCGGGCCACCGTCGGCCGCGGATGGCCGAGCAGGGCGATCCGGTCGTGCCCGGTGGCCGCCAGGTGGTCCACGGCCAGCCGGCCGGCCTGCTCGAAGTCCAGGTCGACGCAGGGCAGGCCGAGCGGTTCGGCGGGCAGGCCGATCAGGATCACCGGTACGGCGAGACGGGCGGCGACCGGGATCCGGGCGTCGTGCGTCTCGATGTCCATCAGCACGATCGCGTCGCACAGGGAGCGGGCGGCCAGCCGGGTCAGCCCGGCCGAGCCCTCGTCGCGGGTGACCAGCAGGATGTCGTGGTCCTGCTCGCGGGCGCAGTTGGCGATGGTCTCGATGAACGGCAGCAGCCCGGAGGTGTCGGCGTCCGGCCCGAACGGCACGACCAGGCCGATCACCCGGGTGCGCTGGCTCTTGAGGGCGCGGGCGCCGGCGTTGGGCTGGAAGGCGAGCTCCGCGATGGCCGACTCGACCCGGCGGCGGGTCTCGGCGGAGATCGACCGGCGGCCGCTCATCACGTACGAGACCGTGCTCTGCGAGACGCCGGCCAGCCGGGCCACGTCTCTGCTCGTGACCATGCCGGGGCTCACCTCCCGCCGTCGATACGTATCGACTGCCTGCGGACGAGCCTAATCGGGGTGGTCCTCGCGCTCAAGAGCCCGCCGGCGCACAGGATGTCGCGGGTCGTCGAGGCGATCAGTTCGTTGTGCAACGGGGTGAGCTCATCGTCGGGCGCTGAAGGTACGCACGTCGTTGCTCACCGTCATGGTCGCTTCGGTCGGCAGTGATCCGACTCGCCTGAGGATCCCGCGACACCAGGCGGCGCGACAGGACGGATTACCGTGCAGCGATCGGGTACACCCGGACCCGATGCGAACCGAAGGGAAGTGCGGGCATGAAGGTGTGCGTCGTAGGAACCGGCTACGTGGGTCTCACCACCGGCGTCAGCCTGGCGTTTCTCGGGCACGACGTCACCTGCGTGGACCTCGACCAGGCCAAGGTCGACCTGCTCAGCGGGGGCCGCTCGCCGATCTACGAGCCGCACATGGACGCCCTGCTGGCCGACTCGGCCGAGCGGATGACCTTCACCACCGACTACAGCGCGGCCGTGCCCGGCGCCGACGTGGTGTTCATCGCCGTGCAGACCCCGTCGCTGCCGGACGGCAACCCCGACCTGCAGTATCTGCGCTCGGCCGCGGAGAGCGTCGGGCGGCACATCGACGGTGAGTTCACCGTCGTGATCAACAAGTCGACCGTGCCGATCGGCAGCAGCAACTGGGTCGACTCGATCCTGCGGGAGTCGTTCGAGCGCACCCACGAGCGGCGCAGCGACGGTGAGTTCTCGGTCGCGTCGAATCCGGAGTTCCTGCGCCAGGGCGCGGCGATCCAGGACACCCTCTACCCGGACCGGATCGTGGTCGGCTCGGACAACCCGCGCAGCCTCGACGTGCTCAACCGGCTCTACCGCACGATCCTGAACCAGACGTTCACGCCGCCGACCTACCTGCCGCGCCCGGCGGAGCTCGGCGCGGTGCCGATGGTCTCGACCGACCTGGCCTCGGCCGAGCTGATCAAGTACGCCGCCAACGCCTTCCTGGCCCTCAAGATCAGCTTCGCCAACGAGATCGGCCAGCTGGCCGGCCGGGTGGGCGCGGACATCTCGCAGGTCACCCGGGGCATCGGCCTGGACACCCGGATCGGGCCGCGCTTCCTGCAGCCGGGCATCGGCTGGGGCGGCTCCTGCTTCGGCAAGGACACCGCCGCGCTGATCGCCACCAGCGCCGAGTACCACCACGCCATGCCGATCGTCACCGCCGCCCGCGAGGTCAACCAGATGCAGCGCCGGCTGGTCGTGGACCGGCTGCTGGACGAGCTGCGCATCCTCAAGGGCCGCAAGATCGGGCTGCTCGGGCTCGCGTTCAAGCCGAACACCGACGACATGCGCGACGCGCCGGCCCTGGACATCGCGCGGATGCTGCTCGACCGCGGGGCCCGGATCCGGCTGCACGACCCGGTCGCCGCCGAGCGTTTCCGCCGCGAGCAGCCCGACCTGGTGCCGTACCTGGCCGGCGAGGTCGAGGAGATCTTCGACGACAGCGACGCGGTCGTGCTGGTCACCGAGTGGTCGGAGTACCTCGACCTGGACTGGGCGAAGTTCGCGTCGCTGATGCGGACCCCGGTCGTGCTGGACGGCCGGCACTGCCTGGACCCGGAGCGCCTGGTCAAGCTCGGCTACCGCTACCTGTCAGTCACCGGCCGCTGATCGGTAGTTCAGGGCAGGTCAGGGCAGGGCGGCGCGCCAGGCCTCGACGAGCGCGGCGTCCACCGGTGCGTCCCAGCGGCCGCCGGGACGCACCGCGCTGCCGGTGTGGAACGCGTCCACCCCGGCGGCCAGCAGTGGCGCGAGGTGGTGCCGGCGCAGGCCGCCACCGGCCAGCACCCGTGGCGGTGAGGCTGCTTCGGCGGTGAGCGTGGCCAGGCCCTCCTCGACGGTCGCCGGGCTGCCGGCGGTGAGCACACAGTCGAGTCCGGGCAGCTCGGCCAGCGCGCGGCGGGCGGCCGGCCGGTCGGCGGTGTGGTCCAGCGCGCGGTGGAACGTCCACCGGCAGCCCTCGATGGCGCAGAGCACCGCCTCGACGGCGGCCAGGTCGACTGCGGCGCGGGCGTCGAGAAAGCCCAGGACGAACTCGTCGGCACCGGCGGCGCGCAGGCCGGTCGCCGCCTCGACCAGGGCGCCGGGGTCGCTCAGCGCGTACCCGTCCTCGGCCCGCAGCATGACCCGGACCGGGAGGTCGACCGCCGCCCGGACCGCCGCGAAGGTCGCGACCGGCGGGGTGAGGCCCTGCCGGCGCATGTCGACGACCAGCTCGATCCGGTCGGCGCCGCCGGCCTCGGCCGCCCGCGCGTCCGCGGCGTCCAGCGCGATCACTTCCAAGATCGATTGAGGCACCGCGGCATCGTCGCACATCAGTCTGAACGGGTTGCCCCAGCGGGCACGACCATCGAGCTTCTTCCATCCAAGCCTTGACGGGATCTGAGCAATCTTGTTGAACTGTGTTTACTACTGGGTGGTCCCGCCAAGCGCTTGCCGTATGTCCGAACGCGACGGCCGAGTGCGGATCGGTGCTGCCCGTGTTCTTTCCCACCGAGAGGACCACAGCGCATGACCACACCCCGGACAGCGCGGCGGGCCGTCACCGCCGCCGCCGTCACCCTTCTCGCCATCGGCGCCGCGGGTGCCGCCGGCGCCGCCCCCGCCGCAGCCGCCGAACCGCAGTGGCACAAGGGCATCCCGCCGATCGCCACCCCGTGGACCGCCCAGGTCGGCCCGCAGAACGCCCTTCCTGAATACCCCCGCCCGCAACTGGTCCGCAGCAAGTGGCAGAACCTCAACGGCGTCTGGCAGTTCGGCAAGGCGGCGCCCGGCCAGGCCCCGCCCGTCGGCCAGGAGCTGGGGGAGCGGGTGCTGGTGCCGTACCCGATCGAGTCCGCGCTGTCCGGCATCCAGCGCCACGAGGACCGGATGTTCTACCGCCGCACGTTCACCGTGCCCGTCGGCTGGCAGGTCGGGCAGGGACAGCGGCTGGTGCTGCACTTCGGCGCGGTCGACTACGACGCCAAGGTGTGGGTGAACGGCACCGAGGTGGCCACCCACCGCGGCGGCTACGACAAGTTCGACGTGGACGTCACCGCCGCGCTCAAGGGGACCGGTCCGCAGGAGCTCATCGTCTGGGCCGAGGACCTCACCGACGCCACCGGCCAGCCCATCGGCAAGCAGCGCCGGGTCTCCGACCGCGGCATCTTCTACCAGGGCAGCTCGGGCATCTGGCGCACGGTGTGGATGGAGCCGGTCGCCGACTCCAGCATCTCCGGGCTGGTCACGACGCCGGACCTGGCGGCCTCGGCGCTGAAGCTGACGGCCGAGACCGTGCGCGGTGAGGGACTGACGGTCCAGGCCGTCGCGAAGGCCGGCGGCAAGGTGGTCGGCAAGGTCACCGGAGCCACCGGTACGGAGCTGAGCCTGCCCGTCCCCAGGGCCAAGCCGTGGTCGCCCGACAACCCGTACCTGTACGACCTCGAGGTCACGCTGCTGAACGGGCGCCGGACCGTGGACACCGTCAAGTCGTACTTCGGCATGCGGGCCATCGGCACCAAGAAGGGCGCCGACGGCAAGCTGCGGATCGCCCTCAACGGCAAGATCCTGTTCAACATGGCCACCCTCGACCAGGGCTTCTGGCCCGACGGCCTGAACACCGCGCCCACCGACGCCGGGCTCAAGTTCGACCTCCAGCAGCACAAGGAGATGGGCTTCAACGCCGTCCGCAAGCACATCAAGGTCGAGCCCGACCGCTGGTTCTACTGGGCCGACAAGCTGGGCCTGCTGGTCTGGCAGGACATGCCGGCGGCCAACACGGGCCCGATCCCGCCGGAGTGGCGCGACCAGTTCGAGGCCGAGCTGCACGAGATGGTCCGCGAGCACCGCAGCTGGACCTCGGTGATCGCCTGGGTGCCGTTCAACGAGGGCTGGGGCGAGTGGGACCGCACCGCCACCGGCCGCATCGCCGACGACGTCAAGAAGCAGGACCCGAGCCGGCTGGTCAACGCGCACAGCGGCGTGAACTGCTGCAACTCCAAGGGCGACTCCGGCCGCGGCGACGTCATCGACTTCCACCAGTACCTCGGCCCGGCCTCCCCGGCGCCGGACGACAACCGGGTGTCGATCGACGGCGAGCACGGCGGTTTCGGGCTGAAGACCTCCAACCACATGTGGTTCGGCGACGGTCAGGCGTACGAGATGGAGCCGGACTCGGCCACGCTGACCCGCAAGTACGTGGAGAACCAGCGGGCCGTGCTCACCTCGGCGCGCTCGTGCGGGATCAGCGCCGCGATCTACACCCAGATCACCGACGTCGAGGGGGAGCTCAACGGCTTCTGGACCTACGACCGGCAGGTCGCCAAGATGGACTTCCGGCAGGTCCGCTCGATCAACCGGGAGATCATCGCCAAGGCCGACGGCACCCCGGGTGACACCCCGCAGCCCGGTCCGGGCACGCCCGGGCTGACCGGCGTCGCGTTCTACCCGCTGGACGGCAATGCCGAGGACGCCGCCGGCGACCACGACGCCACTCTGGTCGGTGGCCCCGGCTATGTGGACGCCAAGAAGGGCCAGGGCGTCGAGCTCAACGGCTCCAGCCAGTTCATCGACACCGGTGCGCCGGTGCTGAACACGGCGTCGGACTACACCGCCTCCGCGTGGGTGAAGCTCGACAAGGCCGACGGCGCGTTCCAGACGATCGTCAGCCAGGACGGCGCCAGCGTCAGCGACTTCTTCCTGCAGTACTCCGGCGCCGACCAGCGGTTCGCGATGAGCTTCGCCGGCGTCCGGGCGCTCGGGCCCGTCAAGCCGGAGGTCGGCCGCTGGTACCACCTGACCGGCGTACGCGACACCGTGCTCGGCGAGCTGCGGCTCTACATCGACGGCGAGCTCGCCGGCCGGACCGGGGCCTGCCTGCCGCAAGCGGCACCGACCGGCAACACGGTGATCGGCCGCGGCAAGTTCGGCGGCAACCCGGTCGACTACCTGGACGGCACCGTCGACCAGGTGCACCTGTACGACCGGGCCCTGTCCGCGGCGGAGATCAAGGACCTCTACGCCTCGGGCAACTAGCAACGGTGCGAGCGGCGGGCTCCCGCGGGAGCCCGCCGCCTGCTATCTGGTCCAGGGATCGGCGGGCAGGCACCGCGGGCCGGGCCCGTCGTAGATCACCTTGCCGGCCGGGTCGGTGTAGCAGTGCGGGAACTGGCCGAGGTACTCCAGCAGCCGCCGCCGGTCGATCTCCCGGCCGGTCGCGTCGTAACTGACCAGCTCAGCGTCCTCGCGTACGTCGTCCGTGCGGGAGATCAGCCCGAACGCCCCGTCGTGCAGCCGGGCCGTCGTGGTCCGTCCGTTGCCGTGCTCGAGGACCAGGCGGTGCACCCGAGCGCTCACCCGTCCCAGCGCCGACACCGAGCCGCCGTCGACCTCCGTCGAGGACAGGCTCAGGCGCTGGACCGGGCCCGGCAGCCAGCCGCGGTGCGGCCAGGCCTCGCCGCCGACGCTGCCCGACGACAGCCGGCCGGACTTCAGCTGCAGCTCGCAGGCCATGTACCCGATCCGGTTGAGGAACAGCACCTGGATCCACGAGCCCCGCCGGGCCGCGATCGAGACGTCGGTCGGCGACACGGGCACGAACTCGGGCTCCGGCGCCCCGTCGTGCTGCGGTGCCATCAGCTCCAGGCAGCGCTGCACGGCCTGGCGCAGCGACAGATCCAGCTCGCCCGGGCTCATCGCCAGGATCCGGGTGCGGTCCTCATGCCGTACCTCCAGGGTCACGGTGACCGCCGCGATCAGGGTGAGCACCGCCGCGGCCGCGACCAGCAGCCGCCGGGAGATCCGCGGCCGCGGGCCGCGGGCCGCCGCGAGCAGCTCCTCGCGCATCCGCGCGGCCCGGGCCGGCGGCAAGTCCCGCTCGGCGGGCGGTTCGATCAGGTCGATCATCGCTGGTCCTCCTTGACTGCGGGGCCGAGCAGGGCGGCGAGCCGGGCCCGGGCCCGGCTCACCCGGGAGCGGACCGCGACCTCGGTGACGCCCAGGGCGGCGGCGGCCTCGGCGTAACCGACGCCGGACCACAGACACAGCGCGACGGCCTCGCGTTCCGCCCGCGGCAGCCGCCGCACGGCGGCGAGGATCCGGCCCATCGCGCGCTCGTCGTCGAGCCGGCCGGCGACGTCGTCGGCCGGATCAGGATCGTGCTCCACCGGTACGCGCCCGAGCAGCGCCCGCCGCCGCCGGGCCGAGCGCCACTCGGTCCGCACGTGGTTGCCGGCCACCACCAGCAGCCACGGCAGCGCCGTCCCGTGGGTCAGCCGGACCGACCCGCGCTTGCGCCAAGCGACCACGAACGTCGCCTGGGTGACGTCCTCGGCGACACTCCACGAGCCGCTGAGCCGGAAGGCGTGGTTGTAGACGGCCCGCGAGTGCCGGTCGAACAGCGTCCCGAAGGCGGCCTCGTCGCCGGCGGCCACCGCGGTCCAGAGGTCCTGGTCGGTCGGCCCGGTCTGCGTCATCACATCCTGCTGTGTCCGGCGGGCCGCTATTTGTTGCAGCAATTTTCCCGCGGGTCGATGATGAGCCTCGATAGATCATCACCAGGTCAGGGAGGCGCCGCATGCTGTCCGCGCTCGACCGTCAACACTCCGTGGCGCCGCCCGGGTTCAGCCGCTGGCTGATCCCACCGGCCGCGCTCTCCGTGCACCTGTGCATCGGCCAGGTGTACGCGACCAGCGTCTACAAGAACTCGTTCGTCTCCCACTTCGACGCCAGCGCGACGTCGGTGGGCATCATCTTCAGTATCGCCATCGTCATGCTCGGCCTGTCCGCGGCCGTCGGCGGCACCTGGGTCGAGGCGAACGGCCCGCGCAAGGCGATGTTCGTCTCGGCCTGCTTCTGGGCCGCCGGCTTCCTGGTCGGCGCGCTCGGCATCAGCACGAAACAGCTGTGGCTGGTCTACCTCGGGTACGGCTTCCTCGGCGGCATCGGGCTCGGGATCGGCTACATCTCCCCGGTCTCGACGCTGATCAAGTGGTTCCCGGACCGTCCCGGCCTGGCGACCGGCCTGGCGATCATGGGCTTCGGCGGTGGTGCGCTGATCGCCAGCCCGTTGTCGCGGCAGCTGCTGTCGTTCTACGACTCCGGCTACGACCCCAACGTGTCGACCTCGGTGGCCGGCGGTGGTGCGCTCGTGGCGCTGTTCCTGACCCTGGGCATCGGCTACTTCGTGGTGATGATGTTCGGCGTCGTGAACATGCGCGTACCGGCCGAGGGCTGGGTGCCCGACGGCTGGGACCCGGCCTCGGTCAAGGAGAAGCCGCTGGTCACCACGGCCAGCGTCTCCGCGGCCAACTCGATCCGGACCCGGGCCTTCTGGCTGCTCTGGATCGTGCTGTTCTGCAACGTCACGGCCGGCATCGGCATCCTGGAGCAGGCCAGCCCGATGATCCAGGACTTCTTCCGGGACTCCGGCGGCAAGTCCGCGGTCGCGGTCGCCGCGGCGGCCGGCTTCGTCGGGGTGCTGTCGCTGTTCAACATGGCCGGCCGCTTCGTCTGGTCGTCGACCTCCGACCTCATCGGGCGCAAGCGGATCTACATGGTCTATCTGGGCGTCGGCATGATCCTGTACGCGCTGCTGGCCTCGGTCGGGCACGTCGCCGTGGGCCTGTTCGTGCTGCTGGCCGGCGTGATCCTGTCGTTCTACGGCGGCGGCTTCGCCACGGTGCCGGCCTACCTGCGGGACCTGTTCGGCACGTACCAGGTCGGTGCGATCCACGGCCGGTTGCTGACCGCCTGGTCGGCCGCCGGGGTGGCCGGCCCGCTGATCGTCAACGGCTTCCTGGACGCGCAGGGCAAGCCGGGCACGCTGACGGCGTCGGCGTACCAGCCGGCGCTGTTCACCATGGTCGGGGTGCTGGCCGTCGGCTTCATCGCCAACCTGCTGGTGCAGCCGGTGCCGGAGCGGTTCCACGAGCCGCGCAGCGAGGAGAAGAAGGAGGCGGTGGCATGAAGACGTCGAACGTACGGCTGGCCCTGTCCTGGGCGCTGGTCGTGGTGCTGCTGGGCTACGGCGTGATCCAGACGGCGATCACCGCGGCGAAGCTGTTCCAGTAGGGAGCATGGGTGGCCGCCGCCGGGCGGCGGCCACCCATCGGCGGTCCAGGACCGGTTCCACGGCCAGGGCCGCGATCACCGCTGCCGTGGCCGCGGCGAGTACCGTGAAGCCGGCGCCGGCCCGGGCGGCGAGCACGACACCGGCCACCGCGACGAACGGCCGGGCGAAAGTGAACGGGCCGAGGATGAGTGCGCTGGCCAGAAACCTGCGGCGCCAGCCCAGGACGGCGTAACCGGCCAGGGCGGCCAGCACGGTGGCCCCGAAGGGCAGATAAAGCGCGAGCATCGCCCGGCCCGCCACCAGGTAGTCCTCCCAGTGCGGCGGGTGGACGAGCACGTCGACCAGAACGACCGCGGCCACCGGGCAGAGCAGCAGCGCCGCCGTGGCCAGGCCGCGCAGGTGCGCCCGGACATCCTCGCGGCGGTGCCGGATCAGGCCGGTCCGCCCGCACGAGGACCGGAAGCCGGCGAACGCCCCGTCCAGCGCGGCGAGCATGACCAGCGCGACCGGCACGCACCACGCCGTGGTCACGGCGCCGTCCCGGTGACCGGACGCAGCACCTCCGACAGCCGCGGCCACCAGCGCGGTCCGTCGGTGCAGGCCGGCCGGTAGTCCGGTGCACCGGCCCGGGCCGCGGCCAGCAGCACGGACGCCGGATGAGCACGCCGGGCCGACAGCACACCGTCGTGACGGGACACCGGCTCGCGCATCCGGGCCCGGTGGAAGATCCAGGCGCCGGCCGTCGTCCAGGGGCCGGGGTCGATGTCCCAGTGTGCGAATGCTGCGATTCGCAGGTCGCGCTGGGCGGCGAAAAATTCCGGTAGTGCGGACGCCGGCAGATGGTGCAGCAGGCCCGAGGAGATGACGACGGTGGTCATGCCGTCGTCCCCGGCGATCCCCGGGGCGAGCGCGTCGCCGGCGATGAAGCGGCAGCGCAATCCCTCGGCGCCGGCCAGTTCGGCGGCCCGGGCGACCAGCGCCCGGTTGAGGTCGACACCCACCAGGTCGGCGCCGGGGCCCAGCGCGTCGTACGCCGCCAGCCAGCGCACCACGTGCCCGAGCCCGCACCCCACGTCGACCACCCGGATCGGCTCCCCGGGCCGGGTGGCGCGCCATCGCAGCAGCCACTCGGCGATCCGGCGGGGCAGTTGCAGCTCCTCGCCGAGCCGCTGAAGTTCACAGTGCACCCGGATCTGCAACGCGTCGATCTCCTCGGCCACCAGGACGCCGTCGCGGACCGGCAGCCGCCGAGCCAGCCGGGCGGCCCGATCCTGGCCACCCGCCGTGAGCTGGGCGATCACCGCGTCCCGGCGTACCGGCAGGCGGGCGCCGGAGACCGGATCGGTGGCCACGATCAGGTCCGTCAGCTCCTTCATGGAGATCATCATCGGCCGCACTTCGAGAAATCCACGAAAAGTTTCGCGGCCATTACGTATTGATGTCATGGGAGCGCTCCCATAGTGTGGGCCTCACGCGGTGGTCAGCGACAGCGATCGATCCCCGCGCCGGAAGTTCGTTCCCCTCGGCACGCCTGCCCCGGGCGTCGCCATGTCTTCCAGGAGCGCTTGCGCATGAGTCCACGTCCCCACTCGCTGGTGCGAGGCCTGACGGCCGCCACCGCGATCACCCTCCTCACCGGCGCCGGCATAGCCGTCGCGGCGCAGCAGGCCAGCGCCGCCGCGGGTTGCCGGGTCTCCTACACGGCCAACCAGTGGAGCACGGGCTTCACCGGCAATGTCCAGGTGACCAACCTCGGCGACCCGATCTCCGGCGGCTGGAACCTGACCTGGGACTTCGCGGGCAACCAGCGGATCACCCAGGGGTGGAGCGCCACCATCACCCAGAGCGGGCAGCGGGTCACCGCGGCCAGCCCGTCCTGGGCCGGCAGCCTGGGCTCGAACGCGTCGGCGACGTTCGGCTTCAACGCCGACTACTCCGGCACGAACACGGCCCCGACCTCGTTCTCGCTCAACGGCACCGCCTGCACGGGCAACCCGACCACCCCGGGCAGCCCGTCGGCCACCCCGTCGACGCCGGGCAGCCCGTCCGCGACCCCGTCGACGCCGACCAGCCCCAGCACCCCGCCGCCGCCCGGCACCAAGGTCGACAACCCGTACGCGGGGGCCAAGGGCTACGTGAACCCGGAGTGGAAGGCCAAGGCCGACGCCGAGCCCGGCGGCAGCCGCGTCTCCAGCAACCCGACCGCCGTCTGGCTGGACCGCATCGCGGCCATCGCCGGCACCTCGGGCAGCAGCTCCAACGGCAGCATGGGCCTGCGCGACCACCTGGACGCGGCTCTCGCCCAGGGCGCCGGCTACGTCCAGTTCGTCATCTACAACCTGCCCGGCCGGGACTGCTCGGCGCTCGCCTCCAACGGTGAGCTCGGCGTCAACGACCTGCCGCGCTACAAGACCGAGTACATCGACCCGATCGCGGCGATCCAGGCCGACCCGAAGTACGCGGGCCTGCGGATCATCAACATCGTCGAGATCGACTCGCTGCCGAACCTGATCACCAACACCAATGTCGCGACCTGCGCCACCATGAAGTCCAACGGTGGCTACGTGCAGGGTGTCGGCTACGCGCTGAACAAGCTCGGCGCGATCGGCAACGTCTACAACTACGTGGACGCGGCGCACCACGGCTGGATCGGCTGGGACACCAACTCCGGCCCGACCGCGCAGATCCTGCTCGAGGCCGCCCGCGCCTCCGGCAACGTCAACAACGTCACCGGCTTCATCGTCAACACGGCGAACTACTCGGCCCTGCACGAGCCGTTCTTCCAGGCCAACTCGACGGTGGGCGGCCAGTCCGTGCGCCAGTCGAAGTGGGTCGACTGGAACTTCTACGTCGACGAGCTGAGCTTCGCCCAGGCGTACCGTCAGCAGCTGGTCTCGGCCGGGTTCTCCTCGAACATCGGCATGCTGATCGACACCTCCCGCAACGGCTGGGGCGGCGCCAACCGGCCCGCCGCGGCGAGCACGTCCACCGACGTGAACACCTTCGTCAACCAGTCCCGCATCGACCGCCGGATCCACGCCGGCAACTGGTGCAACCAGTCCGGTGCCGGTCTGGGCGAGCGCCCGAAGGCCGCCCCGGAGACGGGCATCGACGCCTACGTCTGGGTCAAGCCCCCGGGCGAGTCGGACGGCTCCAGCTCTCTGATCCCGAACAACGAGGGCAAGGGCTTCGACCGGATGTGCGACCCGACCTACACGGGCAACGAGCGCAACGGCAACAGCATGACGGGATCGCTGCCCAACGCACCGATCTCCGGCGCGTGGTTCTCGGCTCAGTTCCGCGAGCTGATGGCCAACGCGTACCCCGCACTCTGACCCTCTCCCAATACGGACGGCCCGGTTGTCACAACCGGGCCGTCCGGCTCGTCCTGGGTTCATGACTGCGAAGCTGCGCCGTACGCTCCTGCTCCTGCAAGCCGCCACCGCCCTGTTCGTGGGCGCGTGGGCGGCCGCGGCGCCGGCCTTCTGGTGGCGGTCCTTCCCGGGCGCCGGCCACCACTGGCTGCCGATGCTCGGCACCTACAACGAACACCTGGCCCGCGACGTCGGCGCCCTCTACCTGGCCCTGGCGGTGGTCACCCTGGGCGCGGCGGCCCGGCCCGCCGACGACTTCCTGGTACGGCTGACCGCGCTCGCCTGGCTAGCCTTCTCCGTGCCCCACCTGATCTACCACCTCGGGCACCTCGCCCACTACGCCCCGATCGACCAGGCCGGCAACGTGGTGACCCTGAGCCTGGTGACCCTCGTACCGGCCGTGCTGCTGGCCTCCCGCCGAGCGCCCCGCGGGGCTAGCGTGTCCCGGTGACGACCGACAGGTGGGCGAACTGGCTGCTGCGGCACCGCGACGGCGGCTCGGCCGGCCTGCGCTCCCAGTTCGCCCCGCAGCTGACCGCCTACCGCGACGGCGTCCTGGACCGCGCGGCGATCTCCCCCGGGGACACGGTCCTCGACGTCGGCACCGGCACCGGGCTGATCGGCCTGGGCGCCCTCGACCGGGTCGGACCGGCCGGCCGGGTCATCTTCAGCGACATCTCCGAGGCGCTGCTGGACGAATGCCGCCGGCAGGCCGACCCGGCCCGCTCGTCGTTCGTACGGGCGGCAGCCGACGACCTGAGCCCGATCCCGGACGCCTCGGTGGACGTGGTGACGACCCGCTCGGTGCTCATCTACGTGACCCGCAAACCGGCGGCCTTCGCCGAGCTGTACCGGGTGCTGCGCCCCGGCGGCCGGCTGTCCGTCTTCGAGCCGATCAACAACTTCCCGGCCCGGATGGGCCACGACACCCTGCTCGGCCTGGACCCGGCGCCGATCGCCGACCTGGTCGCCAAGATCCGCACGGCCTACCTGACGGCCGCGCCGGCAACCGCCGCAATGCTCGACTTCGACGAGCGAGACCTGGTGCGCTGGGCGGCGGAGGCGGGCTTCACCGGGGTACGGCTGGACTACCGCGCGGAGGTCGACATGCCAGGGCCGCCGATCACGGACTGGTCCGCCGTCCGCCGCACGGCGCCGAACCCGTTGGTGCCGACCTACGGGGAGGTGCTCGACATGGCGTTGACCCCGGCTGAACGGGACCGGTTCGACGCGCACGTCCGGTCGCTGGCCGATGTCCCGACCCGGCACACGGCGGCCACGGCCTACCTGAGCGCTACCCGGGCCTGATCCGGGCGCCAGCTGACGTCTCCGCCCGGCACTCGTCGGCGGCGGCCTCGTTGGGCGCGATCCGGGCTTGATCCGGCCAACCCGGCGGCCGATCGCAGCGCGCGTCCTCATCCGGCACTCGTCCGCGACGTATGCCCGAGCGGGACGCGGACCCGGACCCGGCCCGTCCGGCGGGACGAATAGTACTTTCCGGGTGTCCGGCGCGATTCGGTGTGATTCGCTGAGCCGCATGTGGATCTTCACCCGGCGGGTCGCCGGGGTCGTCGCGGCGGCCGCCCTTGTACCACTGTGGCCCGCGGCCGGGGCGGAAGCCGACCCCGGACCGGACGCTGTCCGCGCGGCCCAGGCCGAGGTGCTCCGGCTGGCCGGCCTGGCCCTCCGCCCGCTGCCCGAGCCGCTCGCCGGCTCGCCGACGGTAGGCGCCGCCGGCCCGCAAGGTGAGCGGCCGGTTGGCCCGGGGGCCGACCCGACGGGCGGGCGCACGGTTGGTCCGGAGGGTGGGCGGGCGGTCGGCGAGGAAGCCGGCGCTGGGGACGGCTCGCCGGGTGGGTGGGCAGTCGGACCGGAGGGTGAGCTGACGGGCGGCCCGGAGGCCGGTCCGCCGGTTGATCCGGCGGTCGGGGCGGTGACCGGCTGGGCTCCCGGCCCTTCCGCCGCCGAGTCCGGCCCCGGCGCCGGCCTCACCGCCGTCGGCGGCCGGCACACCTGCGCCGTCGTGCAGTACTCCGATCTCTGGTGCTGGGGCGGCAACGACCACGGCCAGCTCGGCGACGGCACCACCCGCGACTCCGCCCGCCCGGTGCGGGTCACCGCGTCCGGCAAGCTGGTCGAGGCCGCCCGCATCCTCGCCGTCCATTCGGGCAGGGTGCACACGTGCGCGCTCACCTTGGAGTACGCCGCCATGGGCCTGGTCGTCTACTGCTGGGGCGGCAACGACGAGGGCCAGCTGGGTGACGGCAGTTTCGCCGACCGGCACCGGCCCGCGCAGGTCGCCGGGAACGCCGTGCAGGTCGTCACCGGGGCCGAGCACACCTGCGTGCTCGATATCGAGCTGACCGTCTCCTGCTGGGGGCGTAACGACGTCGGCCAACTGGGCTTCGGCACGCTCGGCACCAGTGAGGCCAATCCGCAGCAGGTGCCCGGGCTCACCGGCGTCATCGATCTGGCCGCCGGGGATGAGAGCACCTGTGCGCTGGAGCAGAGCGGGAAGGTCTGGTGCTGGGGTTCCGACTCGGACGGTCAGCTCGGGGACGGCGGCGGCGCCGGTGATCCTGCGGCGAGTCCGGTTGCGGTCGGCGGTGGGCCGTACACGGAGATCAGCGTCGGGCGGCGCCATGCCTGCGCGCTCGGGCCGAAGGGTGCCGCCTACTGCTGGGGTGCCGGTGACCGTGGGCAGCTCGGCCGGGGTGGTGATCGCTCTGCCCCGCGGCGGGCCGGCCTGCGGGTCTATTCCGGTCTCCGCGCCGGTGGGGATTCCACCTGTGGGCTCACCGGTGGCGGGGCCGCGTACTGCTGGGGTGCCAACGATCATGGGCAGCTTGCGGTCGGTGGCAGCTCCGACCAGGCTTTGGCGGCGCCGGTTGACCGTCGTGGGATCCGGACGTCGACGTTGGTGCGGTTGTTGCTCGGGCGTCCCGCTCCTATCGTCACCGATCTGTCGGTGGGGGCCGATCGCAGTTGTGCCGTGGACGTCTCGCAGGCTGTCTACTGCACCCGTGACGGTGTGCTCAGGGCCGTACCGCTGGCTCCTGGTGCTGTCACCGGGGTGCGGGCCTTGGCCCGGCCCGGTGGTCTGCAGGTCAGCTGGGCCGCGCCGGCCACGCCGGGTGCCGATCGGATCGCGGCGTACGTCGCCGTTGCTTTCACCGGCCGGACCCTGGACGGCGGCCGGTCCTGCACCGCCCGCCCCACGCAGTCCTGCACCGTCACCGGCCTGACCGGGGGCAAGCGCTACACCGTGGTCGTCGCCGCGGTCAGCCACGGCGGGGTCTCCTTCAGCGCTCTGGGGCACGGCACGCCGCAGTCGGCCGGAGTGGGGCTGCCGGTCACCGGGCCGGGTCCGCTCGCCGCAGCCGGTCTCGTCCTGCTCACCGCCGGCTGGACAGTGCTGAGGGCCGGTCGTTCGGTAGGCTGCCGCCACCGGATCCCAGGTGCGGTGGTGAGCGGGCCCGGCGGCGACGACGCGACGGCCCGGTGATCCGGGCCGGGACAGGAGCGACGGATGGCTGAGATCGGCCTGCGGGCGGTGCGCGACGACGATCTGGACCTGATCTACGACCAGATGCGTGATCCCGTCGCGGTGCGGATGGCCGCGTTCACCGCCGATGATCCCGACGACCGGGCCGCCTTCGACGCGCACTTCACCCGGATCCGCACCGATCCGGAGATCCTGCTGTTCGCGATCACCGTCGACGGCGAGCTGGCCGGCACGGTGGCCAGTTTCCCGGTCGGTAACGACACCGAGATCACGTACTGGCTGGACCGGGCCCGGTGGGGGCGGGGAATCGCCACCCGCGCCGTGGAGCTGCTGCTCGATCTGGTGCCGGTGCGGCCGATCACGGCCCGGGCGGCCAGTGACAACGCCGGCTCGCTGGCGGTCCTGCGCAAGGCGGGCTTCCGGCCGGTCGGCAAGGAGGTCGCGTACGCGACCGCCCGCGGCACGGAGATCGAGGAGACGGTCCTGCGCCTCGATGAGCCCTGACCGAGAGATGCCGGTGCACCGCCGCATCGGCGGGGCACCGGCATCCGGCCCCTCGGAAAGGTCAGTGTTTCGCGGCAGTCAGCTCTTCTTGAAGAAGCGGTAGACCGCCTGGTACGACACCGAGGCTGTCGCGCCGGTGGTGCAGGCCGTGGCCGGGGCGACGCCGCCGACCGTGGACAGGCGCTGGATGAAGGTGACGTCGCCGAAGACGCCGGGGCCGCGGCTGGCCTTCGCCGTGACGAGCAGCTGCGGGATGCTGTTCGGGGTCGCCGACGGCGCCGAGACCGGACCGGTGCCCTCGACCAGTGAGCCGTCGTCGGGCGACTGCCAGCTGGGGCCGCGGAAGTGCAGCGCGGAGGCCACCTTGACCGGGTTCAGGGTGATGCCGGTCAGCGACGCGGCCGGCTCGATCAGGGTCCACTTGGTGTCCGTACAGCCGTAGACCTGCACGCCCTTGGCCTTGAAGACCGAGGTCAGGGTGTTGCCGGGCGGGGGGACGAGGGCGGCCGGCACCGGGGCGGCGCCGCCGAGGAACCGGTCCGCCGCACTCGCCGCGGTCACCGGGGCGGGCTTGTCGTCCGCGAAGGAGACGCCGGCGGAGACACCGACGAGCGCCAGCGCGGCGGCGCCGACCCCGGCCGAGATACGGACAGTCTTGGTCTTCAAGGATCCTCCACAGTAGGGGGTAGCGCCCGACCCACCCTAGGGCTACCGTCCGCGACGGTCTCTTAACTGCGGCCTAAGTCTTCCGCAGGTTTACCCCAGGAAGTTGTGGAGGAAGATCAGTTGGTGGGGTAGAAGCCGGTCGGCAGATCGCTGCCGTGTTTCGGCGCCCGGCCCCGCATGCGCAGCCGCAGCAGCAGCCCGACCCCGAGGAAGACCAGGATCCCGCCGACGATCAGGCCGGCCCCCAGCAGGCTGGGGGTGCCACTGTTGCTGCCGGTCGGCACCGCGGCGACGTCCACGTCCTTGTCGGTGGGTTCCGGCTCGGCGGTGGCCTCGTCGTCCGCCTCCTCCGCCTCGGCGGACTCGCTCGGTGACGGGCTGGCCGAGGGGCTGGGCGACTCGCTCTCCTCCGGCTCCTCCCGCTCGCCCTTGACCTCGCTGCGCGAACTCGTCTCCTGCAGCAGGGTGCGGCCCGCGTTGAAGGCCTGCGCGCGGAAGGTGACCCGGCCCGGCTCGGCTTCGTCGTCGAAGGCGATCTGGTAGCGGGCGGTCACCGTACGACCCCGGCAGAGCAGGCCCGGGTCGAGCTGCACGTCGGTGATCCGGGCGGTGCCGGCGGCCACGTTCTGCACCTGTACGGGGAAGTCCCCGTCCTCGTCGCGGGCCACCTCCACCTCGTCCAGGCCCGGCCCGTCCACCTCGAGCAGCAGCGACCAGCGCACCTTCACACACCGGTTCTGCTCGCTGGTGGCGACCACGGTGACCTGTCGCGCGTCGGCCCCGGCGGTGAAGGTGCGGGGCAGCTCGGTGATCTCGACCTGGAAGCCCGGCTCGACCGCGGAAGCCCGGCCGGGCATGATCAGGGTCGCGGCCGTGGCGGCCAGGATGGCGCACAGCAGAGCAGCGCGATGCCGCACAGCAATCATCTCCTCACGCTATGGCGTCAACTTGCACGCACGTGAGGTAGTTCGGGAGGGCCGGGCGAAAGGTTCACCCCGGACCGGTGATTCCCACCTCGATAACACTTTATTTTTGCCTTAGCCCCGGGTTTCCGAACAGTGTCTTGCCTGGTCAGGGCACTTCCGGGCGAGATCGGTAGCATGCTCGCGCAAACTTCGCCGCAAAGAACTTCCCGAACGTTCATCCGAACCCCGGCCACACACGTAGATGGGGGAGGGCAGGAGACCGGCTTTCACTCAGGGTGAGGAAGGGCAGGCCGCCGGTAGACCGGCCCGACAGTAACGAGCGCGGGGCATCCCCCACGGATGCCGGCGTCCCGACCGCCCAGGACGGACGCTGTACCGCTGCGGAGAACGAGGAGTTATGGCCCGGACGAAGATGAACCAGCGATCCGCCAGTCGTGTGGACGTCCCGATGAGCGCTACCGGCGGCCGGACACCGCCGTCGATGATCACCTACGCGGTGCTCGGCGTCTCCGTCCTCGCCGCGCTCTGGGCCGCCGCGATGCTGACCCCGGCCGGCCAGAAGGCGTACGTGTACGTCTTCGCGTACACCGAGTTCTACGTGGGCGTCGTCGCGCTCGTCTCGCTCTCGATCACCATCATGGTGGGACTAGTCGCCACCGACCGGCTGGTCCTGTCGATCCGCCAGCGGGTACTGCTGCAGTCCGCGCACCGCACCACCGGCGTGATCGCGGTCGTGGCCCTCTTCTTCCACGTGTGGACGAAGGTGGCGATGAACTACATCGGCGTGATCGACGTGTTCGTCCCGTTCCTGGCGCCGTACAAGACGATGCTCATCGGCTTCGGCACCATCTCCGGTTACATCATGGTGATGGTGATGTGGACCGGTATCGCCCGGTCCCGCTTCGTCGGCAAGGGCAAGCCCTGGATGTGGCGGGGCATCCACGCGATCTCGTACCTGATGTGGCCGATCGCCCTGCTGCACGGTCTGGGCGCCGGGCGCGCGGCCAAGCCGTGGGTCATCGTCTCCTACATCATCTGCATCCTGCTCGTGCTGGTCGGCCTGGCCGTGCGCCTCTCGGTGCGGCTGAACCGCCGCAAGGACTTCGCGTCGCAGGCCGGCACCGGCACCGGCAAGATCCAGCCGGTCGGCAAGCTGGTCCCGACGACGACCCCGAGCAGCAAGGGCCGGGGCAAGAGCCGCCGCGACGACGCGGTCGTCGTCGACGGGTCGGCCGCCCTGGCCACCTGGACGCCGGCCGCTCGCGCCACCGGCGCGCCGCCGCTGGTCGAGACCGCCGCCAAGCCCGTCAGTGCCCCCGCGAGCGCGCCGATCAGCGTGCCGCCGGAGCCGGCGCGCCGGCCGCGCCGCGGCGTCGACGACGAGGAGCGGGTCCGCCGCCGCCGTGACTTCGACGACGCCCCCACCCAGCGGTGGGAGTTCGAGGAGGACGACCTGCCGGCGCCGCGCTCGCGCGGCTACGCCGAGGAGGACGCCCCGGCGCCCCGTCAGCGCCGCGCCGCCGAGCGCTTCGACGAGCCGACCAGCGCCATGTCGCGCCGGGCGCTCGACGAGGGGATGCGCAGCTACGCCGACGAGGACGAGGTGCCCGCGCCGCGCGGCCGCCGGCGGGCGGCCGGTGACCCGTACGTCGAGGAGCCCCCGGCCCGCTCGCGGCGTTACGCCGGCACCGAGTTCGAGGACGAGGCCCCGGCCCGCGGCCGGCGCTACGCCGACGAGGACGAGATGCCCGCGCCGCGTTCCCGGCGCGTCGTCGAGGAGGAGGCGCCGCGCTCCCGGCGTTACGCCGCCGACGACGACGTCCCGGCACCGCGGCAGCGGCGCTACGTCGAGGACGACCGGTACGAGGAGGCGCCGCCCCCGCGGCGGCGGTCCGCCCGTTACCCGGACGACGAGCCGCCGCGGCCGTCGCGCTCGTCGCGCTACACCGACGATGTCGAGACTGCGCCCCGGACCCGGCGCGACCGGGGCGCCGACGTCGACAGCGCCGACTCGGGACGACACAGCCGCAGCGAGTTCGTGGACCTGGCCGGGGCGCCGCGCGCCGTGGCCGGTCCGGACCTGGAACCCGACGAGACGCCGACCCTGGTCGACATGGCGTCGCGCCGGGCCCGCCGGGCGACCCAGCCGGAACCCGTCCGGGCGGCGAGCCGGGGGGCTCGTCGCGGCAGCAGGGGCAGAGCGGACGAATCGGCTGACGACGTCTACTGGCGTCAGCTGCGAGGGGAAGCACAGTGACTGAGCGCGCCATCGACCGGATCGCCCGCCGTGGCGATGCCACCCGTAGCGGGGCATCGTCTTGAGCGCCGATCTGGTCCCTCCGGTCACCAGCATCGGGACCCCGCGGATCACCGCGGGCTTCGACGAGTACGGCCGCCTGGACCTGATCGCGCATCAGGAGGTGCACGGCGGCTTCGCGGCGCTGTCCAGCGGTGAGCTGATCGGTCTGGCCGACCGGATCGAGCTGCGCGGCCGGGGCGGTGCGGGGTTCCCGTTCGCCCGCAAGGTGCGCGCGGTGCTCGACTCCTGCCAGCGTCAGGACCTGCCGCCGGTGATCGTCGTCAACGCCACCGAGGGCGAGCCGCCGTCCTGGAAGGACAAGGCCGTGCTGACCCGCGGCCCGCACCTGATCCTGGACGGCGCGGCCCTGGCCGCCGCCGCGCTCGACGCCGAGGAGATCGTCATCGGCATCGCCGACGACGGCATCGGGCAGGATTCGCTGGCCGCGGCCCTGGCCGAGCGCCGGATGCCGGTGCCGACCCGGATCGTCACCGTCCCGCACCGGTTCATCTCCGGCGAGGGCGGCGCGCTGGTCCGCGGCATCAACGGTGAGGCGCACATCCCGCCCGGCCGTAAGGTCCGTTCCAGCGACAACGGCGTCGGCGGGCTGCCCACCCTGCTCTCCAACGCCGAGACGTACTCGCAGCTCGCCATCGCGGCCCGGCTGGGCCCGTGGGAGTACAACGCGGTCGGCATCCCCGAGGAGCCCGGCACGGTCATGCTGACCGTCGGCGGCTCGGCCACCGCGCCCGCCGTGATCGAGGCACCGACCGGCACGCCGCTGATGGACGTGCTCACCATGTGCGGGGCCGACATCGGTCCGGGCCTGCTGGTCGGCGGCTACCACGGCAAGTGGATCAGCGCCGAGGCGGCGAAGACGGTGACCATCTCCCGCAAGGGCTTCGCCAAGGTCGGCGGCACGCTGGGCGCCGGCATGCTGATCCCGATCGGCTCGACGACCTGTCCGCTGGGCGAGGTCGCCCAGGTCACGCAGTACCTGGCCGGGGAGTCGGCGGGTCAGTGCGGCCCGTGCCGGCTCGGCCTGCCCGACCTGGCCCGCGCGGTGACCCTGGTGGCGCTGGGCGGCAGCGCGCTGGAGAACGTCCGGCAGGCGGCCGGTGTGGTGAAGGGCCGTGGTGCCTGCAGCCACCCCGACGGCACGGCCCGGTTCGCGCTGTCGGCGCTCGAGGTCTTCGCCCGCGACGTGGAACTGCACGCCAACGGCGAGGGCTGCGGCAAGCAGGTGCGCGGCGTCCTGCCGTTGCCGTACCACACCGATCAGGGGGCGCGGAAGCTCGCGGTGGACTGGTCGCGGTGCGACGGTCACGGTCTCTGCTCGGCGGTCGCCCCGGAGATCATCCGGCTGGACGCGAACGGCTTCCCGGCGTTCCCGCAGACGCCGCTGCCGCCGTGGCTGGAGAACGGTGCCCGCAAGGCGGTCAACGTGTGCCCGGCGCTGGCGCTGCGGCTGACGGAAGCGGTGAAGAAGTGACCCGGCTGCTGTCCGGGCTGGTCGCCGGGGTCTGCCTCGGGCTCCTCGCGGGCTGCGGCCCGGCGGCCTCCGAGCCGGTCGCGGCGTCGGAGCCGATGCCGGCCGCACCACCGGCGAGCGCTGCCGCAGAGCCCGCCGCGCCCGTGACGGTGCCGGCGTCGCTGAAGTTCACGGGTAAGACCCTGGACGGCAAGGCGTTCGACGCGGCGACCATGGCCGGCAAGCCGACCATCCTGTGGTTCTGGGCGCCCTGGTGCGCGACCTGCGCGAGCGAGGCCATGTCGATCGCCGACCTGCAGCAGGAGTACGCGGGCCGGCTCAACATCCTCGGCATCGCGGGCCTGGGCAACAACAAGGACATGCACGAGTTCGTCGCCGACCTCGAGGTGGGCGCGGTGCCGCACCTGGACGACGAGCCGGGCAAGCTGTGGAAGAAGTTCGGCATCACGCAGCAGAGCACCTACGTGATCCTCGATCGGGCGGGCAAGATCGTCACCACCGACTATCTGGACGACCTGCAGCTGACCACCAAGGTCAAGTCGCTGGTGGCGTGAGCCGTGCGGGCCACGCTGCTGCTCGCGCTGACCGCCGGGATGCTCGGTGCGGTGAACCCGTGCGGCTTCGCGTTGCTGCCCGCGTACCTGTCGGTCCTGGTTGCCGGCGATGAGCCGCGGGTCGCGGGCGGCGGTCCGGCCGCCGTGGGCCGGGCGTTGCGCTGCACGGCCGCCCTGACCACCGGTTATGTCCTGGTCTTCGGGGTGTTCGGGCTGCTGCTGGCCCCGCTGACCGGGTGGCTGATGCCCCGGCTGCCGTGGCTCACCGTGGTCTTGGGGGCCGGGCTGGTGGTGCTCGGCGGCTGGCTGCTCGCCGGGCGGTCCCTGCCGACCCCCGGCCGGGGGATGCGCGCGCCCCGCCTGACCGGGACGGCCGCGTCGATGGTCCTGTTCGGCATGGCCTACGCGATCGCGTCGCTCGGCTGCGCGATCGGGCCGTTCCTCGCGATCGTCGTCTCCAGCCTGCGCGCCGGCTCCACCGTCGAGGGTGTGGCCCTGTTCGTCAGTTACGCGGCCGGGATGGGTCTCGTGATCGGCGTGACCGCCCTCGCCGTCGCTCTGGTCCGGGTCTCCGCGGTGTCGCGCCTGCGCCGGGCGGCGGCTTTCGTGCCCCGGATCGGCGGCGCGGTGCTGGTCGTCGCCGGAGCGTACGTGGCCTACTACGGATGGTATGAGCTGCGCCTTGTCAAGGATCTGAGGACTTCCGGGCAGGATCCGATCGTGAATCTTGCCTCGAATCTCCAGCGCGAGTTGAGTGGTGTGGTCGGCCGGCTCGGCGCGGGATGGTTCGTGCTCCTGCTCGCCGCGCTGGTCCTGACGGCGCTCCTGCTGTCGCGGCGCCGTCGTACCTCAGTGGGGAGTTGACCGTGGACACCGCGTACCGCGTGACTCCGCTGCGCCGTGGGGACCCGGAGCAGCTGGGCGAGTACTGGCTCACCGGCCGGCTCGGCTCGGGCGGCATGGGCGTGGTCTACCTGGCGACCGACCGCGACGACAACTACGTGGCCATCAAGCTGGTGCACGCCGCCCTGGTCAACGACCCGGAGTTCCGCGGGCGCTTCCGCAGCGAGGTGGAACGGGCCCGGCAGGTGCCGTCGTTCTGCACCGCCGAGGTCCTCGACGCGGACCTGGACCACAACCCGCCGTACCTGGTGGTCGAGTACGTCGACGGCCCGAGTCTGGGCGAGGTGGTGGAGGAACGCGGCCCGTTGCGCGCGGCGGCCCTGCACTCGCTGGCGGTCGGGGTGGCGACCGCGCTGACCGGCATCCACGGCGCCGGGGTCATCCACCGCGACCTCAAGCCGGACAACGTGCTGCTGGCCCCGGGCAGCCCCAAGGTCATCGACTTCGGCATCGCCCGGGCCTTCGAGGCGACCAGCCAGCACACCCGTACGGACCAGATGGTCGGCACGGTCGCCTACATGGCCCCGGAACGCTTCTCCTCCGAGCCGGGCACGCCGCTGACGGCCGCCGCGGACATCTTCGCCTGGGGTTGTGTCGTGGCCTACGCCGGCACCGGCCGCACGCCGTTCCACGGTGACTCGCCGCCGGCGACCGCGGCCCGGATCCTCACCCAGCCGCCGCACCTGAACGGGCTGCCCGAGTCGCTGCGGGAGATCGTCGCCCTGTCGCTGTCGAAGGACCCGGAGGAGCGGCCGACCGCCCGCGAACTGCTCGACATGCTGCTGGGCGACGACCAGCGCGGTGCGCGCCCGTCGGCCCGGCAGCGCACCACGGTGTTCAGTGCCCCCGTCGTCCCGGCCCCGCCGGTCGTGGCCGAGTATTTCGAGTCCGACGACAACTACCCGCCCCGCCCCTACGCCACCGACCACTACTCCCGCGGTGAGGTGCCCGCCGGCAGGGGACGGCCGCGGGGCCATCGGCTGCTCGCCGTACTGGCCGTCCTGCTGGTCGTCGCGGGCGTGGCCACGGTGGCGCTGGTCCTGAACGCGCAGCGCGGCACCGGCGACCCGTCGACCACCGGAGGATCGCCGCGCGGTGGCGCTGCCGCCGGCGTCGAGCAGTCCACCGGGCAGGACGGGGCAGCGGCCCCGGAGAGCCCGCCACCCACCGAAGCGGCCGACTACGAGGACGACGACGGCGCGGACCGGACCCCGGTGGAGCCGGACGGCGGCGAGCCGATCATCCAGGACGCGCTGAACCGGCCCGGCCAGTGGCTGGACAGCGAGATCCGGGAACAGAACGCCAACTGCTCCACCCGCGGCGTGATGCGCGCCGCCCGGGTCGACCGCGGCACGTACCAGTGCGTCGGCCCGGACGAGTCCATCGCGGACGACTTCGGCGTGGAGGTGACCACCGCGCTGCAGTCGGCCGGCAGCTGCGCGGCGATCTGGTTCCACTGGGACCCGCGGCGCGGCGGGCAGGTGCTGCGCGTCTGCCAGAACGAGATGTCGGTGGCGGCGGACCGGCCGGACGACCGCCGGGTCTACGGCCGGATCCCGCTCGACCAGCGGATCGACCTGCGCGAGTCGGTCCGCGTGCACCTGGTGGTCCGCGAGGGCGAGGCCCAGGTCTTCCGCGGCGGTGACTTCGCGGGCTCGGTGCGGCTGCCCAAGGACGGGCCGGAGCAGGGCCAGGTGCTGCTCGGCCTGAGCGTCGAGGCCGTCGACACCGACCCGCCGTACGCCGTGACCTTCGCCGACGTGGACATCCGGTCCTTCTGACGCTCGCGCCGGCCCGTCGGTGGCGAAGACAGTGATCTGTGTCGGTTGTGCGCCAACCGGCGGACAGGTCTTCGCAGGCGATGACAAGGCCCTATAGGGTGACCTTTCCTGTCGGGGGTGGGGCGGCGTCATGCCGCGGGGGCGTAGGAGTAAACGGCATGTCGGACGAGCGGACCAGCCCGCTGCGCCCGCGTGACCCTCGCCGGCTCGGTTCGTACGAACTGCTCAGCCGGCTCGGCGAGGGCGGCATGGGCACTGTCTATCTGGCCCGCAGCGCCGCCGGTGTGCTCGTCGCGGTCAAGGTGGTCCGGGCCGACCTCGCGCCGGACGACGCGTTCCGGCGCCGGTTCCGCAGCGAGGTCAACCGGGTCCGCCAGGTGCCGCCGTTCTGCACCGCCGAGGTGCTCGACGCCGACCCCGATCACGAGCAGCCCTACCTGGTCGTCGAGTACGTCGACGGGCCGAGCCTGGCCGAGGTGGTCGAGGAGCGCGGCCCGCTCACCGCGTCCAATCTGCACAGTGTGGCGATCGGGGTGGCGACCGCGCTGACCGCCATCCACGGCGCCGGGGTCATCCACCGCGATCTCAAGCCGCGCAACGTCCTGCTCGCCCCGGGCAGCCCCAAGGTCATCGACTTCGGCATCGCCCGGGCGATGGAGGCGACCAGCGCCCACACCAGCACCGACCAGATGGTCGGCACGGTGGCGTACATGGCGCCCGAGCGGTTCGGCCCCGACCTGGACGTGCCGCTCACCCCGGCCGCCGACGTGTTCGCCTGGGGCGGCGTCGTCGCGTACGCGGGCACCGGCCGCACCCCGTTCAGCGCCGACTCCCCGCCGGCGACCGCGGCCCGGATCCTGACCCAGCCGCCGGACCTGTCCGGGCTCAGCGGCCCCCTGCGCGACCTCATCGGGCACGCGCTGGAGAAGGACCCGGCCAACCGTCCCAGCGCCCGTGAGCTGCTGGATCTGCTGGTCGACGGCCCGCAGCGACCGGCCGCCTCCGGTGCCGCGCTCGACCACCAGCCCGGCCTGCGCTTCGCCGCGCAGGAGGCGCAGGCGGTCACCGGGGTGCACCCCGCCGCGCTGCTCACCGAGGTCACCGCCGCGCCCACCCTGATCGGCTACTCGGAGAACTCGATCGTCACCCAGCCGGTGCCGACCTCACCGGCCGCCCCGGACACGCCGTTCTCCCACGACCCCACGCCGCGCCGGCCGTGGGTGCTGCCCGCCGCGGTGGTCCTGCTGGTCCTGGCGATGCTGGCGGTCGGCGGCGTGGTGGCGACGCTGTGGCCGAACGGTGGCAACAGCACCGGCGCCACGATCGACCCGCGCGTCGAGGAGTCCGAGCAGACCGTGCTGCTCTCGGACCCGCTGACCGGGCAGCGCCTCTGGCAGGCCACGTCCCTGGAGGACGAGCAGGCCGGGTGCTCGTTCGACGGCGGCCTGGTGGTCAGCCGCGCGACCCGCGGCGTCTTCCGCTGCCGCGGACCGGAGGACTACGAACCCCCGGACGTGCAGGCCGAGGTCAAGGTCCGGCTGCTGACCCCGGACAGCTGCGCGTCCATCTGGATGCGCTTCGCGCAGAACCGCGGCTATCAGGTACGCGTCTGCGAACGCAACGTGTACGTCGGCACCCACAAGTCGACCACCACCGAGGTCTACAAGACGTTCCCGCTCGACGACCGCCCGATCGACGTCGGCGCCCCGGCGACCGTGATCACGGTGAGCGTCGTCGGCGAGACCCTCGAGGTGCTGCGCGACGGCGAGCTGCTCGGCGCCGTACCGGTGCAGGACAAGGACATCCGCGGCGGGCGGGTCGTGCTCGGCATCTTCACCGAGCGCAGCGCGCCGGTGAAGGGGCCGTACCAGGTCGCCTTCAACGACATCAAGATCTGGCCGATCGACCGCTGAGCGGCCGCTCGGGGCCGGGCCCGGCGCGGTGGAAGCGTGCCGGGCCCGGTTCGCGGGGTCAGTCCTTGGTGAGGCCGGCGCGGCGCAGGGCGTCGGCCATCGCGCTGTTGCCGAAGTTGTTGCCGCCGGCGGGCGCCTGGCCGCCGGAGCGCTGGCCCCCGCCGCCCTGCCGCTGACCGCCCTGACCTCGACCGCCCTGGCCGCCCTGGCCGCCTTGCCGGGGCTGACCACCCTGGCGGGGCTGACCGCCCTGCCCGCCCTGACCGCCCTGCCTCGGCTGGCCACCCTGCCGGGGCTGGCCGCCACCCGGCCGGGCCTCCCGCGGCTCCCGCGGCGCGCGCTGCTCCGGCTTGTCCTCGAGCTTCATGGTCAGCGAGATCCGCTTGCGCGCCTCGTCGACCTCCACCACCCGCACCTTCACGACGTCGCCGGACTTGACCACCTCGCGCGGGTCCTTCACGTACGTGTTGGACAGCGCCGACACGTGCACCAGGCCGTCCTGGTGCACGCCGACGTCGACGAACGCGCCGAACGCCGCCACGTTGGTCACCACGCCCTCCAGGATCATGCCCGGGCGCAGGTCGGCGATCTTCTCGACGCCGTCGGCGAAGGTCGCCGTGGTGAACGCCGGACGCGGGTCCCGGCCCGGCTTCTCCAGCTCGCGCAGGATGTCCGTGACGGTCGGCAGGCCGACGGTGTCGGTGACGAACTTCTCCGGGCGCAGGGCGCGCAGCAGCGGGCTGTTGCCGATCACCGTCTTCAGGTCGCCGCCGGCGGTGGCCAGGATGGTCCGGACCACCGGGTACGACTCGGGGTGCACACTGGACGCGTCCAGCGGGTCGTCGCCGTCCGGGATGCGCAGGAAGCCCGCGCACTGCTCGAACGCCTTGGGCCCGAGCCGGGCCACCTTCTTGATCTGGGAGCGGTTCCTGAACGGGCCGTTGGCGTCGCGATGCATGACGATGTTCTCCGCCAGGCCGGCGCCGATGCCCGACACCCGGGTCAGCAGCGGGGCCGACGCCGTGTTGACGTCCACCCCGACGGCGTTCACACAGTCCTCGACCACCGCGTCCAGCGACTTCGACAGCTTCACCTCGGACAGGTCGTGCTGGTACTGCCCGACGCCGATCGACCGGGGGTCGATCTTGACCAGTTCGGCCAGCGGGTCCTGCAGGCGGCGGGCGATGGAGACCGCGCCGCGCAGGGAGACGTCCATACCGGGCAGTTCCTGCGACGCGTACGCCGAAGCCGAGTAGACAGACGCACCGGCCTCGGAGACCATCACCTTGGTCAGCCCCAGCGAAGGATGCAGCTTGATCAGATCGGCCGCCAGCCGGTCGGTCTCCCGCGAGGCGGTGCCGTTGCCGATCGCCACCAGGTCGACCTTGTGTTCCTGGGCCAGCGTGGCCAGGGTGTGCAGCGACTGGTCCCACTTGTTCTGCGGGACGTGCGGGTAGATCGTCGAGGTGGCGACGCACTTGCCGGTCGAGTCGACGATGGCCACCTTGACGCCGGTGCGGAAGCCGGGGTCGAGACCCATCGTCGTACGGCTGCCGGCCGGGGCCGCCAGCAGCAGGTCGCGCAGGTTCGCCGCGAAGACGCGTACCGCCTCGTCCTCGGCCGCCTGCCAGAGCCGGACCCGCAGGTCCGCGCCCAGGTGGATGAGGATCCTGGTCCGCCACGCCCACCGCACGGTGTCGAGCAGCCAGCGGTCGCCGGGCCGTCCGTGGTCGGAGATGCCGAACTTGCCGGCCACCGACGCCTCGAAGCTGGACCGCTCGCCCTCCTCGGCGCCCTCCTCGGGCTCCATGGTCAGGTCGAGCACGTCCTCCTTCTCGCCGCGGAACATGGCGAGGATGCGGTGCGAGGGCAGCTTGGTGAACGGCTCGGCGAAGTCGAAGTAGTCCGCGAACTTGGCGCCCTCGGTCTCCTTGCCCTCGCGGACCTTGGCGATCAGCCGGCCCTTGGTCCACATGCGTTCGCGCAGCTCACCGATGAGGTCGGGGTCCTCGGCGAAGCGCTCGATCAGGATCGCCCGGGCGCCGTCGAGCGCCGCGGTCACGTCGGCCACGCCGTCGACGTCCACGTAGGCCGCTGCCTCGGCCTTCGGGTCCCGGGTGGCGTCGCCGAGCAGCAGGTCGGCCAGCGGCTCCAGGCCGGCCTCGCGGGCGATCTGGGCCCGGGTCCGGCGCTTGGGCTTGAACGGCAGGTAGATGTCCTCGAGCCGGGCCTTGGACTCCGCGGCGAGGATCTGCGCCTCGAGGGCGTCGTCGAGCTTGCCCTGCGAGCGGATCGACTCGAGCACGGCCGCGCGACGGTCCTCGAGCTCCCGCAGATAGCCGAGCCGCTCCTCGAGCGTGCGCAGCTGCTGGTCGTCGAGGGTGCCGGTGACCTCCTTGCGGTAACGGGCGATGAACGGCACGGTGGCTCCGCCGTCCAGCAGGTCGACCGCCGCGGTCACCTGTCCCTCGCGGACCCCGAGCTCCTGGGCAATGCGCTGATGGATGCTGGTCGTCACGCCGACGATTGTGACCGAGGCGCCCGGTGCTTGTCGCGCCGCCCCGCGAATCCCGCGCGGATGATCACCCGGCCCGGGCGCGGGTAAGGTCGCAGGAATGCACGCCGCGATGTGGTACGCGCCCCGCGACATCCGCTGGGAGCAGCGCCCGGACCCGACCATCCAGCTGCCCACGGACGCGATCGTGCGGGTGGTCGCCGCCTGCGTCTGCGGCTCCGACCTGTGGACGTTCCGGGGTGCGCGCCCGCCGGCCGACCCGCACCCGATCGGCCACGAGTTCGTCGGCGTGGTCGAGGAGATCGGCGCCGGCGTGACCACCCTGCGGGCCGGTGACTTCGTCATCTCCCCCTTCTCGATCAGCGACGGCACCTGCGTGCACTGCCGGCAGGGCGTCACCACCTCCTGCGTCCAGGCCCAGTGGTACGGCGGCACCGACCCCGACGGCCGCACCCTCGACGGCGGCCAGGGGCAGTACGTGCGCGTACCGCTGGCCGACGGCACCCTGGTCGCCACGCCGGAGCATCCTGACCGCGAGCAGATCCCGGCGCTCCTGGCCCTCTCCGACGTTCTGGTCACCGGCCACCACGCCGCTGTCTCGGCGGGTGTGGGCCCGGGCAGCACCGTTGCGGTGGTCGGCGACGGCGCGGTCGGCCTGTGCGCAGTCCGGGCGGCAGTCCGCCTCGGTGCCGACCGGGTGATCGCCTTCTCGTCGTACACCGACCGGCAGAACGTCGCGACCGGCTTCGGCGCCTCCGACGTCATCTCCGAACGCGGCGACGACGGCGCCGCGGCACTGCGCGACCTGCTCGCCGACCAGGGCGCGGACGCCGTGCTCGAATGCGTCGGCAACAAGGAGTCGATGGCGCAGGCGATGGCGTCCGTGCGCCCCGGCGGCCGGATCGGCTACGTGGGGGTGCCGCTGGGCGGGGCGGAGCTACCGATCAGGAAGATGTTCGCCGACAACATCGCGGTGGCCGGTGGCGTCGCGCCGGTGCGGCCGTACCTGCCGGAGCTGCTCGCCGACGTGCTGGCCGGCTCCCTGGACGCCGGTGCGGTGTTCGACCTGCAGCTGCCGATGGAGAAGGTGGCCGAGGCCTATGCGGCGATGGACGAGCGTCGCTCGATCAAGACGCTGCTGTGGCCTTGAGGTCACGCTGAACGGCCCACAGCGCGGCCTCGGTGCGCGAGGCGGCGCCGGTCTTGCGCAGCAGATTCGACACGTGCACGGTGACCGTGCGCACCGAGATGCCCAGCGCGCGGGCGATCTGCTTGTTGGACATGCCCTCGGCCAGGCAACCGATCACCTCCCGCTCCCGGGCGGTCAGCTCGGGCTGCTCCTGCAGATGGGCGGGCAGCGGCGCGTCGGCCAGCGCCTCCGGTCCACCCGCCATGGCCAGCAGCTCACTCAACCGGTACGGGTTACCGCCGGTGCGGCGCCATACCGCCTCGGCGACCTGCGGGGACGGGCAGCTGGCGCCGTACACGTGGGCCAGGATGCGGCTCACCTGCGCGGCGGTCAGCGCACCCAGATGCTGGCGCACCGCGCCGGGGGCGCCCGACAGCCGGGCCAGCACCCGGGCCGTGAGCAGCGGAGAGACGGCCGCCTCGGGCGGACGGCTGGTCACGACCAGCAGGGCCGGGAGATCTGCGGCGGCGAGCTCACTGATCAGGTTCAGACTGGCGGGGTCCAGCGCGTGCAGATCCTCGACCACGAGTACGGCGGGACGACCGCCCACCAGCGTCCGCACGGTCGTGACGGCCAGCCGCAGCAGCGCGTCGGGCGTGTACCGCTCCCGGGGGACATCGGGATCCTGGGCGAGCCAGGCCAGAGCGTCCGGCGGCACCGGCAGCCCGGGGCGCGGCCCCAGCCCGGCCAGCACGGCGGCGAGCCAGTCGTAGGGGGCGGGCGAATGCAGCCGAGCGGAGCCGGACAGGATGACCTGAGGGGTCGTGAGCTGCAATGCGGCCGAGACCAGGGTGCTCTTGCCGGTGCCGGGCAGCCCGGTGATCACGGCGGGCACGCACCTGCGGGTGGCTCCGACACGCTCCCAGGCGCGCCGGAGCTCATCCAACGCGTCCGTTCGTCCCACCATCGGTACCGGCATCACCACCCAACACTACGTACTACGTACTACAGACACCGCCGCAGCCCTTTGGCAGTCTTGTGACATGAGTGTCGTGCTTCGTGCGGTCGCCGCCTCCGATCAGGGCCTGGTCCGGTCGAACAACGAGGACGCGGTCTTCGTCGGCGACCGGTTGCTGGTCGTGGCGGACGGCATGGGCGGCCTGCCGGCCGGAGAGCTGGCCAGCGACATCCTGGTCACCGCCCTGGCCGACGTGGACGCGAAACCGGACACGGGTGAGCCGCTGCAGGACCTGATCGCGGCGCTGGAAACAGCCAACAAGCGCATCGAGGAGGCAGTCGCCGACGACGACGCCCGCGACGGCATGGGCACCACGGTGACGACTCTCATGCTGTCCGGCGACCGGGTGGCCGCCCTGAACGTGGGCGACTCCCGGTGCTACCTGAGTCGTGATGGAGAGTTGACGCAGATCACGCGGGATGACACTTATGTGCAGGCGCTGGTGGATCAAGGGGTGCTGACCCCGGACGACGCGCGCCGGCACCCGCAGCGGGCGCTGGTGACCCAGGCGGTGCAGGGTGGGCCGTTCCGGCCGGCGGGACGGATGGTGCCGGTACGGGTGGGGGACAGGTTCCTGCTCTGCAGCGACGGGCTGAGTGACTACGTCGAGGACGAGGTGATCGCTACCACGCTGCGGTCGTACGCGGACCGGCAGGTGTGCGCGGCGGAGTTGATCGCGCGGACGTTGGAGGCCGGGGCTCCGGACAACGTCACAGTGATCGTCGCGGACGTGGAGGAGGAGTAGGGCCCCTCGGCCGGGTGCGGTCGTCGGGTCTGGCTGTTTCGCCGGGCCGGGCGTCCACGGTCGGTTCGGCGTCCGCCCGGCGGGTTCCCGGCCGTGGCCGGCCGTCGACGGCTGTGCAGATGCCGTAGACCCGGGCGTAGCCGGTCCATCCGTTGACCCGGCCCCGGTTGTTGCTGATCTGCACGCGGCCCTTGACCGGGTCTACCGCGGAGACGAGATGCAGATAGACGGCGCCGGCCACGCGGGCCAGCACGATGTCCCCGACGACAACCTCCGCCGGATCGACGGGCGCGACTGTGACGAGCTGCCGGCTGCGGATCAGCGGCACCATCGACGAGCCGGTCGGCCGGAAGTCGACGGTGGCGCCGGCGGCCACCCGGGCGGCGATGGATGTCAGGTTGCTCATGCCGGCCCATCATCGGCTGCTCAGCCCGGCCCTGGCCACTCCATTTCGCGCGGCCGCGGCGTTCG
This sequence comes from Actinoplanes sp. CA-051413, assembly GCF_050955795.1. Lineage (NCBI taxonomy): Bacteria > Bacillati > Actinomycetota > Actinomycetes > Micromonosporales > Micromonosporaceae > Actinoplanes > Actinoplanes sp. CA-051413. The sequence goes on along the minus strand of NZ_CP192100.1, from coordinate 6,580,431 downwards.
GCACGGGCATGCGGGTGAGCGCCGGCATGTGACCAGCCGGCCGGGCCGCCGGTGATGTCGCGCGCGCAAGAGTATGTCGAGCCCGCGACGGGCTAGCCGCCGCTCGGCAGGATCCCGCGTCAGAGTCCCTCACGGGTTCGGGCCGTCCAGACCGGCTGCTGGGGCTCGTCGTTGTGCACGATGATGTCGGCCAGATCGGTCGGTCGGGCCGTCGCGAAGTAGAGCTTCTGCGAGGGGATGTAGCGCTCGCGCCAGCGCCGTTCGACGTCGGCCTGAGATGACACCCGGCCCTCTCGGACCACCGCACGATGCACGGTCTTCTCGAGCTCGGTCGACACGAAAATGCGCACGTCCCACTGACCGACCAGTTCCGGGCGCAGGAGGAAGACGCCGTCGAAGACCAGCACGGCGTCGGCGGGGGCGGTCGTGGTCGGCGGAGACAGCACAGCATCCGTCGTGTGGTCGTAGACCGCGTGCTGGAAGCGTCGATCTCCGGCCGGGCCGAGCGGATCGAGCAGAACCCGGTTCAGCGCCTCGTAGTCGTGGGTGTCGAAGTAACAGCCTTCGGCGGAGAACTCACCGCGTCGATAGCGCTGGGCCCGGGGGAGAAGGAAATCGTCGATCGTCGCGCGGACGACCTCACGGCCCTGTTCCCGCAGGACCTCGGCCAGCTCATCGGCGAGGGTGGTCTTGCCGGCGGCGGGCGGCCCGTCGACGGCAACCCGGGTCGGGTGGGTGACGGAGACTGACCCGACTGCCTCAGCCAGGTGGCGGAGCAGCGCGTCGCGGACGCCGAGGTCCATATTCCGTCCTCCTGACCCAGCGAAGATCGATGTGCCCGGCCGAAACGGCGGTGACGCCGGCGGGACCAGACACAAGCCTGTCATCCGGCAGCAAGAGGAACCGCGCCGAGCCGCCGGCGTCGCCCCTGCGTACGCTCAAACCCGTGCTCCTCACGACCGAACGGCTGGTGCTCCGCCGCTTCCGCCCAGCCGACGCCGAGACTCTGGCCGCCTATCGGACGGATCCCGAGGTCGCGCGCTACCAGTCCTGGAATTCGCCGTACCCGGTGGAGAAGGCGCGCTACGCGATCGAGTCCATGGCCGCCGCGGATCCCGATCAGCCGGGCTGGTTCCAGTACGCCGTGGAGCTCACCGCCGAGCGGGCGCACATCGGGGACGTCGCCGTCAATCTGCATGACAACCGGATGCAGGCCCAACTCGGCTACAGCCTGGCGCCCGCCCGGCAGGGGCGCGGCTATGCCACCGAGGCTGTCCGGGCCGTGCTGGACCATCTGTTCCGGGTCAAGGGCCTGCACAAGGTGTCGGCCGAATGCGACGCCCGCAACGTCGCCTCGTACCGGTTGCTGGAGCGCACCGGCTTCCAGCGCGAAGGACTGTTGCGGCAGCACACCTGGAGCAAGGGTGAGTGGACGGACGACCTCCGCTACGGCTTGTTGGAATCGGACTTCTTCGGCGTCGCGACGGTCTCGTAGGCGTCCTGGCACAGCTCGGCGATCTCGGCCCAGTCGACCTTGCCGTCCAGGCGGACGCCGAGCCAGCCGCGGTGTCCCACGTACGGCGGGCGGAAGAACCGCTCCGGAGACGCGGCGATCAGCTCCTGCTGGGCCCCGGGCGGCGCCGCACACCACAGGTGCGGGAACTCGTTGTCATGATGGCCGTGCTCCCACAGGGTCACGAAGGTCCGCCGGTCACGCACGAACCAGGTCGGCGCGCCGTGGCTGGGCCGCTCGGTGACCTCGGGCAGAGCCATGCAGATGCCGCGAAGCTCGTCCAGCATCAGGACTGCGCCGGCCTCAGGACTGGGGCGCGGCGATGTTGACCATCCACTCCACGCCGAAGCGGTCGGTGCAGGTGCCGAACTCGTCGCCCCACATCTGCTTCTCCAGCGGGGTGCTGACCGCGCCGCCGTCGGCCAGCTTGGCCCACCACTCGCGCATCACGTCGGCCTCGTCGCCGCTGAGGCTGATCGCGATGTCGTTGCCCGGCACGTGCTCCAGGCCGGGCGGTGCGTCGGCGCCCATCAGGGCCATCCCGGTGTCGGTGACCAGAATGGCGTGCATGACCTTGTCGGCCAGCGCCGGGTCGGGGGCGCCGAAGTCACCGAAGGTGCTGATGTTGAGCGTGCCGCCGAGGACGGAGTGGTAGAACTCCATCGCGGCGCGGGCCTTGCCGTCGGTGAACGCGATGTACGGGTTGAGGCGCACTGCCATGGCCGGCTCCTTTGCCGAGAATGAACGACTTCTCGCACCATAGACCCGGCCACCGACAGTTTCGGCCACCTCCCCGCAAAGCGCGGCTCAGCCCTCGAAGTGCAGCCAGACCGCGCCCAGCGGCGGTACGCGCAACGACGCCGACGCGTTCAGCCCGTGCCACGGCATCTCCTCCGCGTGCACCTCGCCGAGGTTGCCCACGCCCGAGCCGCCGTACAGGGTGCTGTCGGTGTTGACGACCTCGCGCCAGACGCCGGCCCGGGGCAGGCCGATGCGGTAGTTGTCGTGCGGGACCGCGGCGAAGTTGACCACGCAGGCCATCGTGTCGCCGTTCGGGGCCAGGCGCAGGAAGGAGAACGTGTTGTGCTGCGAGTCCTCGCTGGTGATCCAGCGGAAGCCGCTCGCCGTGGTGTCCTGCGTCCACAGCGCCGGGATGTCCCGGTACGCCTTGTTCAGGTCCTTGACCAGCTTGTGGATGCCGCCGCCGCGGCTCTCGTCGGCGAGCAGGTCCCAGTCGAGGCCGCGTTCCTCGCTCCACTCCCGCTCGTCGCCCATCTCGGCGCCCATGAAGATCAGCTGCTTGCCGGTGAAGGCCCACATGAAGCCGAGCAGCGCGCGGGTGTTGGCCAGCTGCTGCCACTGGTCGCCGGGCATCTTGCCGGTGAGCGAGCCCTTGCCGTGCACGACCTCGTCGTGGCTGATCGGCAGGATGTAGTTCTCGCTCCAGGCGTACACCGTGGCGAAGGTCATCTGGTGGTGGTGCCACTGCCGGTAGATCGGCTCCTTCTCCATGTACGAGAGGGTGTCGTTCATCCAGCCCATGTTCCATTTGAAGCCGAAGCCCAGCCCGCCGAGGTGGGTGGGGCGGGTGACGCCCGGCCACGCCGTCGATTCCTCGGCGATGGTGACGACGCCGGGGTTGTTGCGGTAGACGGTCGCGTTCATCTCCTGCAGGAAGCTGATCGCGTCGAGGTTTTCCCGGCCGCCGTACTGGTTCGGGGTCCACTCGCCGTCCTTGCGGGAGTAGTCCAGGTAGAGCATCGAGGCGACCGCGTCGACCCGCAGACCGTCGGCGTGGAACTCCTCGCACCAGTAGTTGGCGTTGGCGACCAGGAAGTTGCGGACCTCGCGCCGGCCGAAGTCGAAGACGTACGTGCCCCAGTCGGGGTGCTCGCCGCGCCGCCAGTCGCCGTGCTCGTAGAGCGGGGTGCCGTCGAAGCGGGCCAGCGCCCATTCGTCCTTGGGGAAGTGTGCGGGCACCCAGTCGAGGATGACGCCGATGCCGGCCTGGTGCAGCTTGTCGACCAGGTGGCGGAACTCGTCGGGGGAGCCGAAGCGCGACGTCGGTGCGAAGTAGCCGGTGACCTGGTAGCCCCACGAGCCGCCGAACGGGTGCTCCATCACCGGCATCAGCTCGACGTGGGTGAAGCCGGTCTCCACCACATAGTCGACCAGCTGCTCGGCCAGCTCCATATAGGACAGGCCGGGGCGCCACGAGCCGAGGTGCACCTCGTACGCGCTCATCGGCTCCTGGTGCCACTGCTTGGTCGCGCGCTGGGCCATCCAGTCGGCGTCCTGCCACTCGTAGGAGGACTCGTACACGACCGACGCCGTGCGCGGCGGCACCTCGGTGTGCTGCGCCAGCGGGTCGGCCTTCTCGCGCCAGACGCCGTCCTGGCCGAGGATCTTGAACTTGTACTTGGTGCCGGAGGAGGCGCCGGGCACGTACAGCTCCCAGACGCCGCTGCTGCCCAGCGAGCGCATCGGCAGGCCGTCGAACGGGCCCCAGCCGGCGACGTCGCCGATCAGCTGCACGCCGCGGGCGCTGGGCGCCCACACGGCGAAGGCGACGCCGTCGCCCTTGGCCTGGGCGCCGAGCACCTTCCACAGCTTCTCGTGCCGGCCCTCACCGATCAGGTGCAGGTCGAGCTCACCCAGGGTGGGCAGATGCCGGTACGGGTCGTCGCAGACGGTGCCCTCGACGTCGATCCGGTAGTCGAGCACCGTGCCGGGCACCGAGGCGGCGAAGATACCGTCCGGGTGCACCGCCGTCATCGGCACGCGTTCGTCACCGATGACGAGGCTGACCTCCTTGGCGCCCTTGCGCAGCGTGCGGATCACCGTGTGGTCGCCGCTCGGGTGTGTGCCGAGCAGGCTGTGCGGGTCGTGCGTGTCGCCGGCCATCACGGCGTTCATCGCGCGCTGATCGCCGGCCAGGGACGGCGACGGGGTGGTCTGCATCGGTACTCCTCGGGGAGTCGTCTTGAGTCAGGTCAAGGGGTCATCAGCCGGCGAGCCGCGCGATCGACCGCAGCGGGATGCGCAGCCAGCCGGGCCGGTGCCGGGATTCGTACGCGGCCTCGTAGACCGCCTTGTCGAGCTCGTACGCCGCCAGCAGCGCACCCTGCTCCCGCGGGTCGTGGCCGGAGGCGGCCGCGTACCCGTCGCAGAAGGCGGTGCGGTTGCGGTCGACCCATTCGCGGGCCCGGGCGGCCAGGTGCTCGTTGTCGTCCTGGTCCACCAGCAGCTGGTAGGCGGCGTACTCGTAGCTGCGCAGCACACCGGCGATGTCGCGCAGCGGCGAGTCGGGCAGCCGCCGCTCGTCGAGCGGCTGGCCGGGCTCGCCCTCGAAGTCGATGAGCAGCCAGGCCGCCGGCACCCGCAGCACCTGGCCCAGGTGCAGGTCGCCGTGCACCCGCTGGACCGTGACCTGCTCGCCGGTGAGCTTGCGGAAGCGTTCCTCGATGGCCGGGACGTACTCGCTCAGCTCGGGCACGGCCGCGGTCGCGGTCGCCAGCCGGGCGATGACCGCGTCCACCGGGAACGGCGACGGGCCCGCACCCAGCTCCTCTGCGAGTGTCTTGTGCACCGAGGCCACCGCTTCGCCGAGGCGGTACGACTCACCCGCGAAGTCGCCACCCACCTCGTCGGCGCCCATCTCGGCGTCGGCGAACAGGTCGCGGGCGCTGGCCGTGGCCATCGCCCAGCCCTCGGCGGAGTTGATCGCGTACGCCGTCACCATGCCCAGCGGGCACGGCTCGCCGCTCTCACTGGTCTCGAACGAGCCGAGCAGCTTGGCCACGTGCGGGTTGCCGGCCCGGCCGAGCACCCGGTTGAGCTCGATGTCGGGGTTGATGCCGCAGTCGACCCGGCGGAAGACCTTGAGGATGGCCTCCTGCTCGAAGATCACGCTGGTGTTGCTCTGCTCGGCGTCGAAGACCCGCGACGCGTGCTCCAGCGGGAACGTCGCCCCGGGCTCGGAGGAGAACACGATGTCCCCGGCCGTGGCGTCGGAGGAGATCAGCGACAGCAGGTAGGTCGCGGCGTCCGGGTCGTACAGGCCGTCGTAGCCGGTGCGGTCGCCGTCCGTGCCGATGGTCGCCACGGTGCTGTACTCCGAGATCGGGCCGGAGTCCCAGGCCACCAGCACCTGATAGCGCTCGGCGCTGCCGTCGGTGTACGAGACGTCCAGCAGCACCAGGTCCAGGTCGTCCTTCAACGGCGTGGACGACGCCTGCTTGACGTCGGCGAGGGTGCGGCTGCGACCCGCGTACCAGCGTTGCTGGGGCAGCCATTCGGCGTAGGGCAGCGTCATTGCTTCTCCTCGGACCCGCACAGCTGGAACCAGTAGAACCCGTGTCCCGGCAGGGTCAGCAGGTACGGCAGCTGGCCGATGCGCGGGAAGTTCACGTGCCCGGTCAGCTCGACCGGCGTGTAGCCGTTCCAGTGCTGCAGGTTCAGCTCGATGGGCTGGGGGAACCGCGAGAGGTTGTTGACGCAGAGGACCACGTCGTCGCCGTCCTCGCGCAGGAAGGCGAGCACCGACGGGTTGGAGCCGCCGAGCTCACGGAACGTGCCGGTGGCGAACGCCTCGTGGCGGCGGCGGACCGCCAGCATGGTGCGGGTCCAGTTGAGCAGCGATGTCGAGCTGTCCCGCTGGGCCTCGACGTTGACCGACTGGTAGCCGTAGATCGGATCCTGGTTGGCCGGCAGGTAGAGCCGGCCGGGGTTGGCGGTGGAGAAACCCGCGTTGCGGTCGGGCGTCCACTGCATCGGGGTGCGCACGCCGTCGCGGTCACCGAGCCAGATGTTGTCGCCCATGCCGATCTCGTCGCCGTAGTACAGCACCGGCGAGCCGGGCAGCGACAGCAGCAGGGCGGTGAACAGCTCGATCTGGTTGCGGTCGTTCTCCAGCAGCGGGGCGAGCCGCCGGCGGATGCCGACGTTGGCCTTCATCCGCGGGTCCTTGGCGTACTCGGTGAACATGTAGTCGCGCTCTTCGTCGGTGACCATCTCGAGCGTCAGCTCGTCGTGGTTGCGCAGGAAGATGCCCCACTGGGCCATGTCCGGGATGGCCGGCGTCTGGGCCAGGATCTCGGAGATGGGGAAGCGCGACTCGCGGCGCACCGCCATGAAGATGCGCGGCATCAGCGGGAAGTGGAACGCCATGTGGCACTCGTCGCCGCCGGTGTCGGCGTCACCGAAGTATTCGACCACGTCGGCCGGCCACTGGTTGGCCTCGGCGAGCAGCACCCGGCCGGGGAACTCGTCGTCGATGACCTTGCGGCAGTGCTTGAGGAACGCGTGCGTCTCCGGCAGGTTCTCGCAGTTGGTGCCCTCACGCTCGAACAGGTACGGCACCGCGTCCAGCCGGAAGCCGTCGATGCCGAGGTCCAGCCAGAAGCGCAGGACGTCGATCATCGCTTCCTGCACGGCCGGGTTGTCGTAGTTGAGGTCGGGCTGGTGCGAGAAGAACCGGTGCCAGTAGAACTGCCGGCGCACCGGGTCGAACGTCCAGTTCGACTCCTCGGTGTCGACGAAGATGATCCGGGCGTCGGAGTACGGCTCGCTGGTGTCGCTCCACACGTAGTAGTCGCCGTACGGGCCGTCCGGGTCCCGGCGCGACTCCTGGAACCACGCGTGCGAGTCCGAGGTGTGGTTCATGACCAGGTCGGTGATGACCCGGATGCCGCGCTTGTGGGCCGCGTCGAGCAGGGCCACGAAGTCCTCGACCGTGCCGAACTCGGGCAGCACCCGGTAGAAGTCGCGGATGTCGTAGCCGCCGTCGCGCAGCGGTGAGTCGTAGAACGGCGGCAGCCACAGGCAGTCGACGCCGAGCCACTGCAGGTAGTCCAGGCGCTCGATCAGCCCGCGCAGATCGCCGGAGCCGTCCGAGCTGGAGTCGTAGAAGGCCCGGACCAGCACCTCGTAGAAGACGGCGCGTTTGAACCAGGTCCGGTCGGCCGGCAATGCGCGGGCATGCCCGAAGTCGTCGGCGGTCGGATGCTCGACCACACCGTCCTCGACGTGGCTGCCCTCCGCGGGATCGTGCTCGACGTTCTCGTCGAGTTCGCTCGTCAGGTCCATCAGACGTTCACCTACCCCACCCCGCAGGAACTGAATCGCTTGTACTGCCTATCGGCGCGGGTGCACCACGAACACATGTGCGGGCTCGACGTACGGGTCGATCCGGACCGGGTTGTGCTGTCCCCACTCGTACGTCGCCCCGGTGAGCTGGTCGGTCACGGTGAACTGCTCGTGCCAGTCCAGGCCCAGCGCGGGCATGTCGAGTGTCGTGTTGCCCCACTGCACGTCCGTCGAGTCGAACGAGCAGATCACCAGAACGGTGTTGCCCGACTCCGGATCCCGCTTCGACCAGCACAGCAGAGCGGCGTTGTCGATCTCGTGGAATTCCAGGTTCCGCAGCCAGTGCAGCGCCGGGTTCTCCCGCCGGATCGTGTTGAGCTTGGTGATGTACGGCGCCAGGCTGCGCCCGGCCCGTTCCGCCGCCGCCCAGTCCCGCGGCTTCAGCTCGAACTTCTCGTTGTCGATGTACTCCTCCGCGCCGGGACGGGCCACGTGCTCGAAGAGCTCCAGCCCTGAGTACATGCCCCAGGACGGCGAGAGCATGCTGGCCAGCACCGTGCGGATCTTGAACATCGGCGGACCGCCGTGCTGCAGCGACTCGTGCAGGATGTCGGGGGTGTTGGGCCAGAAGTTGGGCCGCATCCAGTCGATCGAGGCCTTGAGCTGGCCCAGGTACTCCCGCATCTCCCAGGCCGTGGTGCGCCAGGTGAAGTACGTGTACGACTGGGTGAAGCCGATCTTGCCGAGCCCGTTCATCATGGCCGGCCGGGTGAACGCCTCGGCCAGGAACAGCACGTCCGGGTCGACGTCCTTGATCTTGGCGATGACCCACTGCCAGAAGTTCAGCGTCTTGGTGTGCGGGTTGTCGACCCGGAAGATCCTGACCCCGTTGGACACCCAGTGCAGGACGACGCGCAGGACCTCCTCGCGCAGTCCCTTGGGGTCGTTGTCGAAGTTCAGCGGGTAGATGTCCTGGTACTTCTTGGGCGGGTTCTCCGCGTACGCGATCGTGCCGTCGGCCCGGGTGGTGAACCACTCGGGGTGCGTCTTGACCCACGGGTGGTCCGGCGCGCACTGCAACGCCAGGTCCATCGCCACCTCGAGGCCATTGTCCTGCGCGACCCCGATGAAGCGGCGGAAGTCGTCCAGCGTGCCCAGCTGCGGGTGGATCGCGTCGTGGCCGCCCTCGTCGGAGCCGATCGCCCAGGGCGAGCCCACGTCGATGCCCTCGCGGGCCACCAGCGTGTTGTTGCGGCCCTTACGGTTGATCTTGCCGATCGGGTGGATCGGGGGCAGGTAGAGCACGTCGAAGCCCATCGCGGCGACGGCCGGGATGCGCTCGGCGGCGGTCGCGAACGTGCCGTGCCTGACCGGGGTCGCGTCCGGGCCGATCTCGGCGCCCTCGGAGCGCGGGAAGAACTCGTACCACGACGAGAACAGCGCGCGCTGGCGGTCGACCCAGATCGCGTACGAGCGGGTGGTGGTCACCAGCTGGCGGACCGGGTGCTGCCAGAGCAGCTCCTCCAGCTCCAGCCCGGGGGAGACCCGGGAGAACAGCGAGCGCTGCGGGTCGCGCAGGGCGGCGGCCGCGTCGCGGACCCGCTCCTCCTCGTCGTGCGGCACGATCTTGGCCGCCAGGTCCAGCAGCTCGGCGCCCTCGGCGAGGTCGTTGGCCAGGTCCTCGAGCCCCTGCCCGGCGCCGATCTTCTTGGTCACGGCGTTGCGCCAGGTCTGGTACGGGTCGTCGAACGCCTCGATGGTGAACGTCCACCGGCCCACCCGGTCCGGCTTGATCACGCCGTGCCACTTGTCCAGGCCGGGCTCGCCCGGGGTGAGCCGGGTGAACGGCTCGGCCTCGCCCTCCGGCCCCTGCCATACCACGTTCACGCCGAGGGCGTGGTGGCCTTCCCGATAGGACACCGCCGAGATGGGGACGAGCTCGCCCACCACCGCTTTCGCGGGGTAGCGGCCACAGGACACCGATGGCGTCACATCTTCGATGGGAAAGCGACCGGTCATGATCTCCACCGTAATCTTCGAGCGCGGGGGCGGGCACGGCGACGGGCGAATTGGGCAGCCGTCAGGACAGGTTTCTCCGCTATGGAGCAACCGCAAACAGCCGCGCACCCGGTGCGTCCAACCTACCGGAGAGCATTCAGCGCGGCCCGTCGAGGCGCGCCATTGCACCGGCCAGGAAACCGGTCAATTCCGCGCCGTGCCAGACCCGGGCCGGCTCGGGGTCGCGGGCCACGGAACGGGTGAGCCGTTCGACGTCCAGCACCTCCGGCCCGTGGGTCGCCGCGAGCACCACGTTGCCCGCCTTGCGGCCACGCAGCAGGCCCGGCGGGGCGATCAGGGCCACGTCGCCGAACGCCGCGCGCAACGTCGCGGCCTGGATGCGCGAGTAGGACAACGGCGGCACGTCGGTGAGGTTCATCGCCAGCACCCCGGCCGGCCGCAGCAGCCGGGCGGCGGCCGTCGCGAAGCCCACCCCGGCCACGCTGGCCGGCATCGCTGCGCCCTCGAACACGTCGACCACGATCACGTCGTACCCCCGGGCCGGTCCGGCCTCCACGAACTCGCGGGCATCACCCACCACGACCTCGACGGCGGCGGGCCAGGGCAGCGACCGGGAGACCAGCGCGAGCAGCAGGCCGTCGCGCTCCACCACCGTCTGCGCGGACCCGGGCCGCGTCGCGGCCACCCAGCGGGGCAGCGTGAGTGCACCGCCGCCGAGATGCAGAACCGTCAACGGTACGGCCGCAGGGGCCGCCAACCGCAGCACCGTGGCCAGCCGGCGCACGTATTCGAAGGCCAGGTAGGTGGGATCGGCCAGATCGACGTACGACTGCGGCACCCCGTCAACCAGCAGCGTCCAGCCCCGCTCCCGGCGGCGGTCGGGCTCCAGCGAGGCGGTGCCGGAGGCCACCCGCGTGAAGCTCGTTGCACGTCGGTTGCCGTGGGTTGCCATCCGGGCGAGGCTACTCAAGCTGGGCCGCCCGCCGCCGAGAGGTAGCGTGACGCACCCCGCGACGGGGTGTGCGCCAACTCTTGGGGGCACACATGGCCGGACCGTCCACCGCGCTGTCGCCGGTCATCGCGGCGAGCACGCACTGGCTGGTCCGGGCGTACCCGTCCAGCGGCGCCGACCGGGCCGCGGACACCCTGGCCGAGCTCCAGGCCCGCCAGGCCGTGACGGTCGCCGCGTGGCTGCGCTACCCGACCCCGGTGGACGCCGAGCTGGTCGCCATGGCCGGCCCGGGCGGCTCGGCCGTGCTGGACTGGCGGGCCGGCAGCGAGCCCGACGACGAGCTGGCCGAGGACGAGGGCTGGCGCACCTGGGTCGACGAGGTCGCGGTCAGCTGGGCCGCCTGCCTGCTCGCCGACCCGGTGCTGGCCGCGCGGGCGGTGGACTCGGTGGCCGCGGCGGTGCCGGTCGCGGACGGCCGGCCCCGGCCCCGGCCGCGCAAGGCGGGCGACCTGCCCAGCGAGTTCCGCCGGCTGACCGCCCCGGACCCCCGGGACCTGGAGGCCACGGCCCTGCTCCGCCACCCGGACCTGCTCGAACCGGTCGCCGACCTGCACCGCGAGACCCTGCTGTACCTGCTGGGCGCGGTCGCCGCTTAGCGGGTCACCGTCAGGCCAGACGGGCCGGGAAGCCGCCGGTGGCGATCGGGCCCCACCGCTCGACGGTGATCCGGATCAGGGACTTGCCCTGGTCGCGCATGGCCTGGCGGTACTCGTCCCAGTCCGGGTGCTCGCCGGAGATGCTCCGGAAGTACTCGACCAGCGGCTCGACCGACTCCGGCAGGTCGATGACCTCGGCCGTGCCGTCGACCTGCACCCACGGGCCGCCGAAGTCGTCGGAGAGCACGCAGACGCTGACCCGCGAGTCGCGGCGGATGTTCATCGCCTTGGCCCGCTCCGGGTACGTCGAGATCACGATGCGGCCCTCGGCGTCGACCCCGCAGGTGTTCGGTGACGCCTGCGGGCGGCCGTCCCGGCGGGTGGTCATCAGGATCGTGTGGTGCCGGGGCCGGAGGAACTCGAGGAGCTCCTCGCGGCCGACCTTGGTGTTGGTGGCGACGGTGCGCGGCATGGGACTCCTCAGCTTGGCTGGTCGGCGTCGACGGGGAACGAGCCGGGGTGCCCGTCGGCCTGCTCGGCGGTGACCGCGGCGCCGATGATGCCGGCGTTGTTGAGCAGGGTGGCCGGCACGATCGGGGTACGGATCTCGATCAGCGGCAGCCACTTGTCGGCCTTCTTGCTCACGCCGCCACCGACGATGAACAGCCGCGGCGACAGCAGCATCTCCACGTGCCGCAGATACTCCTGGACCCGGCCGGCCCACTTCTCCCAGCTCAGGTCGTCCTGCTCGCGGGCCCGGTCGGAGGCGCGCAGCTCGGCGTCCTTGCCGTCCAGCTCCAGGTGGCCGAACTCGGTGTTCGGGATGAGCGTGCCGTCCAGGAACAGGGCGCTGCCGATGCCCGTACCGAAGGTGAGCATCATCGTCAGGCCGCGCTGGTCGTGCCCGGCGCCGAAGGCGACCTCGGCGACGCCCGCGGCGTCGGCGTCGTTGAGCACGGAAACCGGCTTGCCGAGCCGCTCGGTGAACAGCTGGGCGGCGGGCGCGTCGAGCCACGACTTGTCGACGTTGGCGGCGGTCCGGGTGACCCCGTCGACCACCACGCCGGGGAAGGTGATCCCGACCCGGTCGTAACCGGAGAACTTCGCGGCGACCTCGGCGACCGCCTCCACGACGCTGCCGACGTCCGAGGGCTGCGGGGTGGGGACCCGGAACCGCTCCTCGAGCAGCTCGCCCCGCACGGTGTCGACCGGCGCCCCCTTCACGCCGGAACCGCCGATGTCGATACCCAGAATGGCCATGCCAGTACTCCGTCTCCGGTGCGTTTGACGTCTGTGTACCCACGCACACCCGGTGTCGAATCGTGCCATCCGAGGATCTGCCCTCTCGTGACGGGTGCCACGCGCGTTCTGTTCAAGTCCGGCCGGTTGTGGTCGATAGGGCGGCTGTACCGGCACTGCGCCCGGGGGGCGACTCCCCGACCCGTGGGCAGCGGTGCCACCGAAGGAGCATCCATGCGGAAACTCGCGGCCCTGGCCGTCACCGCTGTCACCGTGACCGGCACCCTTGCGGTCACGGCCCCCGCTCACGCGGCCGCGGACACGCCCTGGCTGAGTCAGAACTGGCTGGTGCAGACCGGCACGACCAAGATGAGCACCGTCGTCAAGGGCGCCGGTGCCGACAAGGCGGACAAGGACAACCCGGACGACGGCGACACCGCCACCGGGGTCGCGCTGACCGGCGCCGGGGTGGGCGTCGCGCTCATCGACTCCGGGGTCTCGCCGGTCAAGGGCCTCGACGGGGCCGGGAAGGTCATCAACGGACCGGACCTGTCCTTCGAGTCGCAGGCGGCCAACCTGCGCCACCTCGACACGTTCGGGCACGGCACGCACATGGCCGGCATCATCGCCGGGCAGGACCCCACTTTCTCCGTCGGCACCCGCTTCACCGGCGTGGCCCCGGGCGCGCACGTCGTCAGCGTCAAGGTCGCCTCGGCCGACGGGGCCAGTGACGTCTCCCAGGTCATCGCCGGCATCGACTGGGTCGTCGCGCACCGCAACGACCCCGGGCTCAACATCAAAGTCCTGAACCTGTCGTACGGCACCCAGTCCACCCAGCCGGCGTCGCTGGACCCGCTGGCCTTCGCCGTCGAGAAGGCCTGGGAGGCCGGGATCGTCGTCGTGGTCGCCGCCGGCAACGACGGCTTCACGGCCAACAACCTCACCATGCCGGCCGCCGACCCGGACGTCATCGCCGTCGGCGGGGCCGACCCCCGCGGTACGGACGCGCGGGCCGACGACGTCGTGGCGGACTTCAGCAACCGGGGCAACGCGGCACGCCACCCCGACGTGCTCGCCGCCGGACGTTCCGTGGTGTCGCTGCGCAGCCCCGGCTCGTACATCGACCGGACCTACCCCGCCGCCCGGCTGAGCCTGCTGGACGACCCGGAGCAGCGGTTCCTGCGCGGCAGTGGCACGTCCCAGGCGGCCGCGGTGGTCTCCGGTTCGGTGGCCCTGCTGCTCCAGCAGCGTCCCGGCCTGCGACCCGACGACGTCAAGAAGCTGCTGACCAGCACCGCCGACCCGATCGTCGGCGGCGACCCGTACGCGGCCGGGGCCGGCCAGATCAACGTGGCCCGCGCCGCCCGGGCCCGGACCACCTACACCCGGCAGGTCAACGTCGCCGCCACCGGCCGGGGTTCGCTGGAGGCCTCGCGGGGCGGCGCCTACGTCTACGACTCCGTCACCGGCACGCCGCTGACCGGCGAACGGGACATCTTCGGCCAGCCCTGGAACGCCCTGGTCTGGACGCAAGCCTCGGCCACGCAGCGCAGCTGGATCGGCGGCACCTGGAACGGTTCGGTCTGGACCGGCACCGCCTGGGCCGCGACGTACACCGGCACGAAGACCTGGTCCCCGGTCACCTGGACCGGCCGGTCCTGGTCGGGCGCCCTGTGGTCGGGACGCAGCTGGTCGAGCGCCCTCTGGAGCGGGCGGAGCTGGTCGTCACAGACCTGGACGGGCCGGTCCTGGAGCGGGCGCAGCTGGTCGGCGGCCGGCTGGACCGGGGAGCCATGGCACTAGATCGGCGCCGGTGGCGGCCGCGTCCTCAGCTCCTGGTGGGTCTGCTCACCGCGAGCATGGGCGCGGCCTCCGCCGCCGTGGCGCTGGTTCTCGCCGCCGACGGCATCGCCGCGCCCGCGCTGCCCGGCGGGCTGTGGTGGCTGGCCGGGCTCGCGGTGCTGTTCTTCCTCACCGAGGGCTTCACCGTGCACGTCCGCGTCCGTCGCGGCGCGCACGGCATCAACGTCTCCGAGTTCCCGATGGTGTTCGGGCTGCTCGGCTTCGACCCGGTCACCGTGATCCTGGTCCGGGCCCTGGCCGGCGGGGCCGGGCTGGTCGCCGTACGCGGCCAGCGCGGCACCAAGCTGGCCTTCAACGTCGCCCTGCTCGCCGTCCAGGCGAGCGTCGGCGTCCTGGTCTTCCACGCCGTCACGCCGCACGTGCTCGGCATCTCCGCCGAGGGCGTCGGCCTGCGGACCGTGCTGGCCGCCTACCTGGCCATGATCGCCGCCGACGTGGTGGCCGCCGTGCTGGTCACCGCCGTGATCGCGATGCACGACGACCCGGGGGAGTGGCGCCGGCTGCCGGCCGCGCTGCGCAGCACCGGGCTCGTCGTCGTCACCACGACCGGAGCTCTGATCAGCTTCCTGGCCGCGACCGAACCGCAGTGGGCGCCGGCGCTGATCGGCATCGTGGCCGTCGTGCTGCTGCTGGCCTACCGCGCCTACATCGCGCTGGGCGACGGCAACGCCGAGGTGGAACAGCTCTATGGCTTCACCCGCGCGCTCGACGGGGCCCGCGGCATCGACGAGCTGGTCGCCGTGGTGCTGGACCGGGCCCGCGACGTGCTGCGGGCGGGCACCGCGGAACTGGTCGTCGCGCACGGTGACGAGCTGCGGCACACCCGGCTGGCCGGGCAGTCCGGCCGTCCCAGGGTGAGCCTGGGCAGCCCCGGCGCCGACGACTGGCTGCGGCCGGCGCTGCTCGGCACCCCGGTGCTGCGTCCCGTCGGCCCCGCGGGCGACGCGATGGCCGTACCGCTGGTCTTCGGTGAGCGCCGGGCGGTCCTGCTGGTCGCGGACAGCCTCACCGACGCGGGCGGCTTCACCGACGCCAAGCTGCGGCTGCTCGGCGCGCTGGCCAACCACGCCGGCGCGGCGCTGGGCCGGGCCGACCTGGTCGACCGGCTGCGCCGCGAGGCCGACGAGAAGCAGCACCTGGCCCTGCACGACCCGCTCTCCGGGCTGCCCAACCGGCGGCACTTCCACGACCTGCTCGACGCCGGCCTGCGGGCCGTGCGCGCCGGCGGACCGGGGCTGGCGGTGCTGGTGCTCGACCTGGACCGGTTCAAGGAGATCAACGACGCGCTGGGCCACGAGACCGGTGACGCGTTGCTGTGCGAGGTCGGCGAGCGGCTGCGCGCCCACCTCGACGGGCGGGGACGGGTGGCCCGCTTCGGCGGCGACGAGTTCGCCGTGCTGCTGCCCACCGACGGCAGCCCGGAGGCGGGACTGGCCGCCGCCGCGGAACTGGCCGCGGTGGTGGACCAGCCGATCCGGATGGGCCCGCTGGTGCTGGCCCCGCGCGCCAGCGTCGGCGTCGCGGTGGCACCGCTGCACGGCGACGACCCCGAGATCCTGATCCGGCACGCCGACGTCGCCATGTACGCCGCCAAGGAGAGCCACGGCCTGCGGCTCTACGACAGCGAGCTGGACCGCAACAGCCCGCAGCGGCTGGCGCTCATCGCCGACCTGCGCCGGGCCGTGGAGCGTGGGGAGCTGACGGTCGCGTACCAGCCCAAGGTCGACCCGCGTACCGGCCGGGTGGTCGGCGCCGAGGCGCTGGCCCGCTGGCACCACCCCGAGCAGGGGCCGATCCCGCCGGACGTGTTCATCCCGCTGGCCGAGCACAGCGGCCTGGTCTGGCCGCTGACCCTGCACGTGCTGGACCGGGCGCTGCGCAGCCGCGCCGAGTGGGCCCGGGCCGGGCACGACCTGCACGTCGCGGTCAACCTGTCGCCCAACAGCCTGCTCGACGCCGCGCTGCCCGACCTGGTGGCCCGGCTGCTGGAGGCGACCGGCAACCCGGCGCGGGCGCTGACACTGGAGATCACCGAGAGCACCATCCTGACCGACCCGGCCGGCAGCCTGGCCACCCTCGAACGGCTGCACGCGCTGGGGGTGGAGATCTCGATCGACGACTTCGGCACCGGCTACTCGTCGCTGGGCCGGCTGCGCGAGCTGCCGCTGCACGAGGTGAAGATCGACAAGTCGTTCGTGCAGCGGGTCGCCGCGGACCACCGGGACCGGGCGGTCGTGCGGTCCGCGGTGCAGCTCGGCCACGCGCTCGACCTGCGGGTGGTCGCCGAGGGGGTGGAGGACGCCGACACGTACGCCTACCTGGCCGCCGAGGGCTGTGACGTGGTCCAGGGCTTCCTGTTGTCCCGCCCGTTGCCGGCCGAGGAGTTCACCGCCTGGCTTCATATTCACTCACGCAACGTCACTCATACTTTCGGCTAGTCAGGGCTCGTCCGAGCAGCTAGCGTAAGGAGAAATGAACGGTCGCCGCGTGCGGGCACGGCTCTCTGCCCGCTTGATGGAGGACCTCCTCGATGACCGCTGTCACGATCCCATCGACCACAGTCAGTGACGCACCCCCCGCCACCGGACCTACTGCGGCCGGCCCCGCCGAGCCTCTGGGTGCCGAGACCGCCGCCGAGCTCCTGATCCGGCTGGCCGCGACCCCGTCCGGGGACCGCCGCCGGGCCCGCCTGCGCGACCGGGCCATCGAGGCCTGGCTGCCGCTGGCCCGCCACCTCGCCCACCGCTACTCCGGCCGCGGCGAGCCCACCGACGACCTGATCCAGACCGCCACCGTCGGCCTGATCAAAGCCGTCGACAAGTTCGACCCCGAACGCGGCGTCGACTTCGCCGGCTACGCCATCCCCACTATCATCGGCGAGATCAAGCGCCACTTCCGCGACCGCACCTGGTCGGTCCGCGTGCCCCGCCGCCTGCAGGAGCTGCGCCTGGCCATCACCGAGGCCAACAGCACCCTCACCCACACCCTCGGCCGCAGCCCCCAGGTCAGCGACATCGCCGTACACCTCGGCGTCACCGAGGAAGAAGTCCTGGAAGGCCTCGAAGGCGCCCGCGCCTACAACGCCACCAGCCTGTCCACCCCGATCAGCGCCGACGGCACCACCGAGCTCGGCGACACCCTCGGCGGCGAGGACCACGAGTTCGAACTGGCCGAGACCCGCGTCGCCCTCGGCCCCGCCCTGGCCATGCTCGACGAGCGCGAGCAGAAGATCCTCACCCTGCGCTTCTACGGCAACCTGACCCAGTCGCAGATCGCCGACCAGGTGGGCATCTCGCAGATGCACGTCAGCCGCCTGCTGGCCCGGGCGCTGACCAAGCTGCGCGGCGAGCTGGAGCCGATGCTGTAGCCGGTCGCGGACCACGAAAAAGGCGCCGTCCCGGCCGGGACGGCGCCTTTTTCGTGCGTTCAGGAAGCGCCGCTGTTCTGCCAGTTGAGCCGGGTGAGCAGCTGACGGGCGCTGTCGGCGACCTCCGCCTCCACCACCACCGCGTACTGGCTCGCCTGCAGCGAGCTGCGCGAGGTGAAGTCGCGACGCCCGCCGGTCATCGCCTGGGCGATGGCGCCGAAGATCGCGCCCCAGGCCGCGCCGATGAGCAGGCCGACGAAGATCAGCCCGAACCAGTTGGAGTCGCTGAAGATGCCGAGGAACAGGCCGATGAACAGGCCGAACCAGGCACCGCTGGCCGCGCCCGCGAGCGCCGCCCGCACGGTGGTCATCCGGCCCAGCACGTTCTCCACCAGGCGCAGGTCGGTGCCCACGATGCTGGTCTTCTCGACCGGGAACTGGTTGTCGGACAGGTAGTCGACGGCCTGCTGGGCCAGCGCGTAGTCCGGGTAGCTGGCCACCGACACGGTCGGCCCGGCGGTCGCGCCGGCGGTCGGATCAGCGGCGGGCATGGCCGGGACGCCGGCCGGCCCCGGCGGAACAGCGCCGCCGGTGGTGGGCGGGGTGGTGGGCGGGTTCTCAGGGGTGGTCATGGCTGGATACCTCCTCAGTCGGCGGCCGGCGCGGAGTGCGCGGACGCCACGGTGGGCGCGGCTCCCACCGGCCGGTCACCGGCGGCGAGCCGTACCCAGATCGCGAAGACCCCGGCCACCGCGGCCGTGATGGCCGCCGCACCGGCGAAGAACGCGAACCGGCCGGAGACCAGGTCCGGCACGACCCGCTCGGAGAGCAGGACGGCGCCGATGCCGAGCAGGCCGGCCGTCGCGGAGAGTGCGCCGATGCCACCGAAGAGCAGCATCGCGAGCCTGTTCGGCCGGGCGGTCACGCCGGTGATCCGCGCCCGGCGGGCCCGGACCAGCGCGGACGCGCCCGCGCCCCAGGCCAGCACGACCAGCAGCGCCGCGACGGTGTCGCTGGGCCGGTGCCACTCGGCCCAGACGGTGGCGATCGCGATGATCGTCACGTAGGCGGCGCCGATCAGCGCCACCGTGCCGCGGATGGCGAACGGCAGCACCAGGATCAGGGCGAACGCCACCGAGGCGGCCGCGGTGGTGTGGCCGCTCGGGAACGAGTTCGGCGCGGGGAAGCCGTCCAGGTCGGGGCGGGGCAGGCGGTTCTTGAACAGCCGGGTGCTGGCGTTGGCCCCGATCACCAGGAGGCCGGCGGCCAGCGCCAGGTCGACCCGGCGGCGGATGAAGCCGATCGCGGCCGCGGCCACGCAGACCAGCACGAGGCTGGCCAGCGTCGTGCCGTTCAGCGCGCGGTCCAGCACCTGCACCACGCGCTCGTGGCGCACGTCGGCGCCCCGCATCATCATCGTGTCCACGGTCTGCCCGAGCGGGGTGCGCACGCAGGCCAGATAGACCCCGGCCACACCGGCCGCGGCGAGCAGCGCGACGAACGCGTGCCCGACCACATGCCAGAAACCCCGGCCCGGCCGGTCGGCCGGTGCGGGTTCCGCGCTCTCTGCGGGGCGGGATGCCAGGGCCGTCATCGGCGGTGTCCTCCAGTACGTCACGAGTGGGCGGTTCCGCTTTGCCCAGACGAGGCACATCTCAAGCACGTCCGCGCCGCGGATCATAGCCCCCTCCCGTGACATCCGCCCCACGCAGCACATTTCCGCTCCCGGCAACCCGGATGCACCCGCTCGCAGCCCGGGGCCGCAACGCCGCCCCGCGACCTTCAGACGAACGCCGAGACACGGACACCGGCCGCGATGAAGGGGATGTTCATGCTGCACACCGCCCGCCGACTGCTCACCGCGCCGCTGCTGCTGGCCGCGCTCGGAGCCGGGCTGATCGTGGCGCCCGGCGCCGCCGAAGCGGCCGGGGTGTCCGCCACCATCCACGTCGGGAGCACGCTCAAGGTGCGCTCCGGGCCCTCGCTGACCGCCAAGGTGGTCGGCACGGTCCGCAACAAGCAGAAGGTCACCGTCGCCTGCTACGTGCCCGGCCAGAAGGTCAAGGGCTCGCTGCGGACCACCACCTCGTGGGACCGGCTGGGCGCGGGCCGTTACGTCTCGCACGGCTACGTGAAGGCGGCCCGCTCGCTGCCGCGCTGCGCCGTGAGCTCGCCGACGGCCGTACCGACCAAGAGCAAGACCTCCGGCACCGCCCGGTACGTCATCGGCACGGTCAAGAGCACCGACGGCAGCGTGAACCTGCGCTCCGGCTCGGCCACCATCGAGTCCGTCACCGGTACGGTCGCCAGCGGCGCGAAGATCGACCTGACCTGCGCCGTCACCGGTCAGTACGTGGCCGGCACGGTCCGCTCGACGAACCAGTGGGACCGCACGCCGACCGGCTCGTACATCTCGCACGCCTACATCTACTCCGGCACGCTGCCGGTGTGCGCCGGCTCGCCGGTGCCGGCCCCGTCGGTGACGCTGACCCCGGCCGAGTTCATCGCGGCCTCGGTGCCCGGCGCGCAGCGCGGCTGGCGTGACTACGGTGTCCCGCCGTCGGTGACCATCGCGCAGGCCATCCTCGAGTCCGGCTGGGGCCGCAGCGGCCTGGCCTCGGTGGACCGCAACTACTTCGGCATCAAGTGCCAGAACGGCAGCTACGGCAAGCTGGCCAACGGTTGCCACGTGTACCGGACCAACGAGTGCACCAAGGCCGGCAGCTGCTTCGCCACCTCGGCCAGCTTCCGGACGTACGCCACCCAGTCGCACTCGTTCCGCGACCACGGCAGCTTCCTGCGGGTCAACAGCCGGTACGCCGGGGCGTTCACGCACACCAAGGACGCCAACAAGTTCATCTGGGCGGTGTGGAAGGCCGGCTACGCCACCGACCCGAACTACTACACCAAGGTCACCGGCATCATGGCCTCCTACGACCTGTACAAGTACGACACCTGGCAGTGAATCGTCCTCACCCCCGTCGGCGGAACCTCGTCGGCGGGGGTGATTCGCGTCTTATGCTCCCTTCGGTGGGGAGTCGCGGTGCCAGGGTGCGAGACGGCGCGACCGGAGCGTGGTCAGGACGCTTCGTCGGCCCGCTGCTCGCCGCCACCGTGCTCGTCATCGGGCTCGCCGCCACCCTGCTCACCGCCGGCACCCTGCGCTCCGACCAGCGCGAGAGCGCGGACCGGGTGATGGACCAGCGCACCTCGGTGGCCCGGGTGGCCGTCGCGGGCGAGGCCGGGCGCTACCGCAGCCTGCTGCAGGCGGTCGCCGCCGGGCTGGGCACCAACAGCCGGATCACCGCGACCGACTTCGCCGCCGCTTCGGCCCCGCTGGAGAGCGCCGGCCTGCTCGGCGTCAGCACCGTCGCCTTCGTCGTGCCCGCCCGTACCGAGGCTGTCGCCCGGACCGAGGCGTTCTGGCGCGCCCGCGGGGCCACCGAGCTGCGGCTGGCGCCCAGCAGCACCCACGCTGAGCACTACTTCTCGATCTTCCAGCGCACGCTGAACAACGGCACCCCGGCCACGGCCGGCATCGACGTGGCGCCGTCGGCCGAGGGCACCGCCGCGCTCGTCGAGTCGCGCCGCACCGGCCGGCCCGCCGTCTCCGACACCTACGTGCTGCTGCGCGACCGGGGCATCCCGCCGGACCGCCAGCAGCTGTCCTTCCTGTTCGCCGCCCCCGTCTTCGCCTCGGCCACGCAACCCGGGCGGTTCCCCGAGTTCCAGGGCTGGGTGGCGCTGGGCCTGCGCGGACAGGACTTCCTCGGCAGCGTGCTGGGCGCCGCCAGTCAGGGGCTGATCGACGGCGAGCTGTACGCCACCAACGGCGACGGGCGGCGGGTGCGGGTGGCCGCGTACGACGCGCCGGGCGGGCGGGACCTGGTCCGGCAGGCGAGCTTCCCGGTGGCCGACCGGCAGTGGACGCTGGTCACCGCGGCCGACTCGCGCAACCTGCCCGGCGCGCACACCAGCATGCCGCTGATCGTGCTGGCCGGGGGCCTGTCGATCACGTCCATGCTGGCCTGCCTGGTGTGGATCCTGGCCACCGGCCGGTCCCGGGCGCGGGCCCAGGTGCTGGTGGCGACCGAGGAGCTGCGGACCGCCGAGGCCGAGAGCCGCCGCCAGGCCGGCCTGCTCGGCGCGATCATGGCCAGTCTCGGCGACGGGGTCGGGGTGGTCGACGAGTCCGGGGCGTTCCTGCTGCACAATCCGGCGGCCAAGGCGCTGCTCGGCGTCCCCGAGGACGTCGACGGGCCGGAGGAGTGGCAGCAGCACTACGGCCTGTTCCGCCCCGACGGGCACACCCCGTTCCCGGTCGAGGAGATGCCGCTGGTCCGGGCACTGCGCGGGGAGTCCTCCGACGACGTCGAGATGATCATCCGTAACCCGCACCGCCCGGACGGGATCCTGGTCAGCGTGGACGGCCGGCCCCTGGACGCCAACGCCGCCGGGCGCCACGGTGCCGTCGCCGTCTTCCACGACATCACCGAGCTGCGCCGCTACGAGACCGACCTGGCCGTGTTCGCCGGGGTGGTCGCGCACGACCTCAAGGCGCCGCTGGCGGTCATCCGCGGGCACTGCGAGGTCGCGGCGGACGAGCTGGCCGACGCCCCCGAGGGCCCGGAGGTCTTCGGGGCCCGCGCCGCCCTGGACCGGATCGCCAACAACGCCGACCGGATGGCGGCGCTGATCGACACCCTGCTGGCCTACACGACCGCCCGCGACGCGCCGCTCAAGCTCGGCGCCGTGCGGCTCGGCCCGCTGGTGGCGGACGTGATCGAGCAGCGCCTGGCGAGCCCGCGCCCCGGCGGGCCGCCGCCGCCCGACTGCTACGTCGGGCCGCTGCCCGACGTGCACGCGGACCCGGCGATGCTGCGCCACGTGCTGGACAACCTGATCGGCAACGCGCTGAAGTACGTCCCGGCGGGCCGGCACGCCCGGATCGACGTCACGGCCCAGCCGGGGCCACCGGGCTGGACCCGGATCGAGATCGCCGACCGCGGCATCGGCATCCCCGACGAGGACAAGCCGAACATCTTCGAGTCCTTCCACCGGGCCGGCACCGCCGCCGGCTACGCCGGCACGGGCCTCGGGCTGGCCATCTGCCGGCGGATCGTGGAGCGCCACGGCGGCGCGATCGGCGTCACCGACAACCCCGGCGGGGGTACGCGTTTCCACTTCACCCTGCCGCTCGCCGTCACCACCCCCGCGCCCGATCAGGCCGACGGCGAGCTGGCCGCGCTCGATCGGGCGCTGGCCGAGCGCGCGGCTGTCGAGGGATCGACGCCGGCGCCGCTGTCCGGGATCAGGCCGGCCGCGGCGGCAGCAGCGCCGCCACGCACGCCAGGAGCTGAGCGGGCAGGAACGGCTTGAGCAGCGTCGCGTTCGCGCCCACCTCGGCCGCCCGCTCGTCCCCGGGCAGCATGGAGCCGCTGGCCAGCACCACCGGGATGTGCTTGAGCCCGGCGTCGGCGCGGATCGCCCGGCACAGGTCGAGCCCGGTCATCCGCGGCATGTCGACGTCGGTCACCACGATGTCCGGGCGATGCTTGCGGACCGCCTCCAGGGCCGCGGCGCCGTCGCTGGCGACGACGACCTGGTGGCCCGCCCGCTCCAGAGCGCGCTGGAGCACGAACCGGATGTCCTCGTGGTCCTCTGCGACGACGATCATGGCACCCTCGGTCTCTCATGGCCGGACACCCGGCCGGAAGCTGTCGGAGAGATACCGAATGAGACGGCTGCCGGGAAACGGGCTGCCCCGGCACTGATCCCGGCGGGCGCGAACATCGTGGTCTGATCCGGCGCCACGTGGGCAAGATGGAGGGCATGACGATTCCCTCCGTACCGCTGGGTGGCCCGGTCGACATGCCGCTGCTCGGCTTCGGGACCTGGCAGATCCGCGGGAGTGCCGCGTACGACGCCGTGCGCGAGGCGCTGGAGGCCGGCTACCGCCACCTCGACACCGCCACCATGTACGGCAACGAGGCCGAGGTCGGCCGGGCGCTGCGCGACAGCGGTGTGCCCCGCGACGAGGTCTTCGTCACCACCAAGCTGCCGCCGGACCGGGCCGGCCAGGAACGCGGCACCCTGGACGCCAGCCTGACCGCGCTCGGCCTGGACGCCGTCGACCTGTGGCTGATCCACTGGCCGCCGCGCCGGGGCAAGTCGGTGCAGGTGTGGCGCGAGCTGCTGACCGCCCGCGACGAGGGCCGGGCCCGGGCCGTCGGGGTCAGCAACTACGGCACCGAGGACATCGACGAGCTGATCGCCGCCACCGGCCAGAAGCCGGCCGTCAACCAGATCCGCTGGGGTCCCAAGCTGTACGACGCCAAGCTGGTCGCCGAGCATCGCGAGCGTGGTGTCGTGGTCGAGGGCTACTCGCCGTTCAAAACCACCGACCTGCACGACCCGGTGCTGACCCGGATCGCCACCGCGCACGGCGTCGACCCGGCCCGAGTGGTGCTGCGCTGGCACGTGCAGCACGAGATCGTGGTGATCCCCAAGAGCGCCACCCCCGAGCGGATCGCCCGCAACGCGCAGATCGACGGCTTCGTGCTCAGCGACGAGGAGATGACGCAGATCGACGGGCTGTCCCGGGTGTGACCGCGCCGGTGTGATGCGGACGGCGCGTTAATCATCGGGCGTTCCGGGCCGGATCTGCCTATTGTTGACGCGCCATGTCTGTCACACCCGTCAGCCCGGACCTCGCCGAGCTCCGCCGCCGCCTGTCCGAGCTGCTGCCGCGCGACGAGCGCCGGCTCCAGCGCCGCATCGAGGGCACCCGCAGGATCCGCGACGAGGTCGCGCGGGCCGCCGTGCTGACCGAGATCGCCGCCGAGGTGGCCGAGGCCGAGCAGCGGCGCGCGGCCCGCCTGGCCGCCGTCCCGCCGATCACCTATCCCGACGAGCTGCCGGTCAGCCAGCGCCGTGACGACATCCTGGCCGCCATCCGCGACCACCAGGTCGTGGTGATCGCCGGCGAGACCGGCTCGGGCAAGACCACCCAGCTGCCCAAGATCTGCCTGGAGCTGGGCCGGGGCGTACGCGGCCAGATCGGGCACACCCAGCCTCGCCGGATCGCCGCGCGCACGGTCGCCGAGCGGATCGCCGAGGAGCTGGGCACCCCGCTGGGCTCGACGGTCGGTTACAAGGTCCGCTTCACCGACCAGGTCACCGACGAGACCATGGTCAAGGTGATGACCGACGGCATCCTGCTCGCCGAGATCCAGAACGACCGGATGCTGCGCCGCTACGACACGCTGATCATCGACGAGGCGCACGAGCGCAGCCTCAACATCGACTTCATCCTCGGCTACCTGGCCCAGCTGCTGCCCAAGCGCCCCGACCTCAAGCTGATCATCACGTCGGCCACCATCGAGACGCAGCGCTTCGCCGAGCACTTCGCCGGCCCGGCCGGTCCCGCGCCGGTCATCGAGGTCTCCGGCCGCACGTATCCCGTCGAGGTCCGCTACCGCCCGCTGGTGGAGTCGACCGGTGACGAGGAAGAAGAGGACGCTTCAGTCCGGTCAAGGGAGGCGGCGGGGCGGTCGGACGGGAGCCGCGAGGAGCCGATCGACCAGGTGGACGGCATCGCCGCAGCCGTCGACGAGCTCGGCCGGGAGAGCAGTGGCGACATCCTGGTCTTCCTCAGCGGCGAGCGCGAGATCCGCGACACCGCCGACGCCCTCGACAAACGCGACCTGAAGAGCACCGAGATCGTCCCGCTCTACGGCCGGTTGTCCGCCGCCGAGCAGCACAAGGTCTTCCAGCGGCACACCGGGCGCCGGGTCGTGCTGGCCACCAACGTCGCCGAGACCTCGCTGACCGTGCCGGGCATCCGCTACGTCATCGACCCCGGCACCGCGCGCATCTCCCGCTACAGCAGCCGGCTCAAGGTGCAGCGGCTGCCCATCGAGGCGGTCTCGCAGGCCAGCGCCAACCAGCGCAAGGGCCGCTGCGGGCGCACCTCGGACGGCATCTGCATCCGGCTGTACTCCGAGGAGGACTTCGAGTCCCGGCCGGCCTTCACCGAGCCGGAGATCCTGCGCACCAACCTCGCCTCGGTCATCCTGCAGATGACCGCGCTGGGCCTCGGGGACCTGGCCGCGTTCCCGTTCATCGACCCGCCGGACAAGCGCAACGTCACCGACGGCGTCAAGCTGCTGGAAGAGCTCGGCGCGCTGGAGCAGCGCAAGCTGACCCCGATGGGCCGCCAGCTGGCCCAGCTGCCGGTCGACCCGCGGCTGGCCCGCATGGTCATCGAGGCCGACAAAGAGGACTGTCTGGCCGAGGTCATGGTGATCACCGCCGCGCTGTCCATCCAGGACCCCCGCGAGCGGCCGGTCGACAAGCAGCAGCAGGCGGACGAGAAGCACGCCCGGTTCGCCGACAAGGAATCCGACTTCTTCAGCTACCTCAACCTCTGGCGCTACCTGCGTGAGCAGCAGCGCGAGCTGTCCGGCAACCAGTTCCGCCGGCTGTGCCGCAGCGAGTTCCTCAACTACCTGCGGGTCCGCGAGTGGCAGGACATCTACTCGCAGCTGCGGCAGGTGGTCCGTACCCTCGGGCTCACTCTCACCGAGCGCGACGAGCTCGCCGGGGCCCAGCCCGTGCACACGGCCCTGCTCGCCGGTCTGCTCTCGCACATCGGCCTCAAGGACACCGACAAGCGGGAGTATCTGGGCGCCCGCGGCGCCAAGTTCGCGATCTTCCCCGGGTCGGCGCTGTTCAAGAAGCAGCCGCGCTGGGTGATGTCGGCCGAGCTGGTCGAGACCTCGCGGCTGTGGGGCCGGGTGAACGCGCGGATCGAGCCCGAGTGGGCCGAGAAGCTGGCGCCGCACCTGGTCAAGCGCAGCTACAGCGAGCCGCACTGGGAGAAGAAGCTGGGCGCCGTGATGGCGTACGAGAAGGTGACCCTCTACGGGCTGCCGATCGTGCCGCGCCGCAAGGTCGGCTATGCCCGGGTCGACCCGGCGATGTGCCGTGAGCTGTTCATCCGCCACGCGCTGGTCGAGGGCGACTGGGAGACCCACCACAAGTTCTTCGCGGAGAACGCCAAGCTGCTGGCCCGGATCGAGGAGATCGAGAACAGGGCCCGCCGCCGCGACATCGCGGTGGACGACGAGACCGTGTTCGCCCTCTACGACGCCCGGATCCCGGCCGACGTGGTCTCCGCCCGGCACTTCGACGCGTGGTGGAAGAAGGCCCGCCACGAGAACCCCGAGCTGCTCACGTTCACCCGGGAGCTGCTGGTCAACGCGGGCCGCGACGCCGTCGACCCGGGTGCGTACCCCGATGCCTGGCTGGTCGACGGGGTCCGGCTGCCGCTGACCTACCAGTTCGAGCCCGGCGCGGCCGCCGACGGCGTGACCGTGCGGGTGCCGCTGCCGCTGCTCAACAAGCTCGACGCCGACGACTTCGGCTGGTCGGTGCCGGGGCTGCGCCGGGAGGTCGTGATCGCGCTGATCCGGGCCCTGCCCAAGCAGCTGCGGACCAGCTTCGTGCCGGTGCCCGACTGGGCCGAGGCGGTGCTCAGCCGCATCCCGGCCCGCCGCGGCGCGCTGCCCGACGCGGTCGGCGACGAGCTGCGCCGGCTGACCGGCACGGTCGTGCCGCGCGACGCCTGGCGGCCCGACCAGGTCCCCGAGCACCTGCGGATCAACTTCCGGGTGGTCAACGAGGACGGTGCCGTGGTCGGCGAGGGCCGTGACCTCGACGTGCTGCGCGCGAGCCTGGCGCCCAAGGTGCAGGCGACCATCTCCGCCGCCGCGGGGGCCATCGAGCGCCGCGGCATCACCACCAACGACTTCGGCAAACTGCCCCGCTCGATCGCCCAGGTCCGCGGCGGCTACGAGGTGACCGTCTATCCGGCGCTGGCCGATGAGCACGACAGCGTGGCGGTGCGCGTCTTCGAGACCGAGGAGGAGCAGCGGGAGGCGATGCGGGCCGGCACCCGCCGGCTGTTGCTGCTCACCCTGCCGCCGGCCGCCCGCTTCCTGCAGGGCCGGCTGGACAACCGGGCCAAGCTGGAGCTGTCGCGGGGCAACCCGTACCGGTCGATCGCCGACCTGCTCGACGACTGTGCCGGCGCGGCCGTCGACAAGCTGGTCGCCGACGCCGGTGGGCCGGCCTGGGACAAGGAGTCCTTCACGAAGCTGCGCGAGGAGGTCCGCGCCGACCTGGTGGACGCGGTCGCCAACGTGGTGACCCAGGTCCGGGCCGTGCTCGCCACCGCGTACGACGTCGAGCAGCGCCTCGGCAGCACCCGCGACCCGGCCCTGGCCGACATCCGGCAGCAGCTCAAGGGCCTCGTGCATCCCGGCTTCGTGACCGAGACCGGCTGGAAGCAGCTGCACCACCTGCCCCGCTACCTGCGCGGCATCACGCACCGCCTGGACCGCCTGGCCGGCAACCTCCCGCGGGACCGGCAGCTGATGACCCAGGTGCACGAGATCGAGCGGGAGTACCGCGAGCTGCGCGCCGAGCTGCCGGCGGGCGGCCCGGCCGAGGAGGGGCTGCGGGAGATCCGCTGGATGATCGAGGAGCTGCGGATCAACTTCTTCGCCCAGGCCCTCGGCACCGCCTATCCGGTGTCGGACAAGCGCATCTACAAGGCCATGGATCAGCTCCCCGGATAGGTCTGCTGTACCTTTCGCGGTGGTTTCACCGGCTGCGGGGTGCGTCCCGGGCAGCGGTCGGGTGCCGTTCGGTTACCCGGCTGTCAACCGGTGGTGCGAGGCCCTAGCGTCCTTCCCATGACGAACGAATTCCTGGCCTTCGCCCCGGTTTCCACCGCTCCCGCCGCCGACCCGGCCCGCGCGCTGCTGGACGAGATGATGGCGCGGGTGGGTGTCGACGGCCTCGCCGCCGCGCTCGGTGACGCCGGCCTGCTGGCCCAGGTCGACCAGCACGCCGCCGCGGTGCGCGACGCCCTGCGGGACGCCGGCCGCGCGGTCGACGCCGAGGGGCTGGCCGCGTACGCCAAGTCGATCCTCGCCGCCGCCGTGCGGATGGGCCGCCCGGTGCCGGAGCCGGGTCACGCGTACGTGTCGGGCACCGCCTGGCTGGCGGCCGAGTGGCACCTGATGCGCCTGGTGGCCGTCTGCATGATCGCCGAGTCGGCCGGTCTGCTGTAGAGATCACCCGAAACGCTGACCCTCCGATGATCGCGGCGTAAAGAGTATTCCGTACCTTTTGTCTTATGCGTTTCGTCGCCTCACTAGCCCTCGCGATGACGGCCCTGCCGGGCATCGCCGCCTCCTCGCCCGCGCTCGCCGCCGCGCCGGCCGCGCCCGCACCGGTCACCGTCGCCCGGTACACCTTCGACGCGGGCGCCAGTGCCACCGGCCGCGTCGCCGAGAACTCCGGCCGCGGGACCGCCCTCACCGTCCGCAGCGCGAACCAGGGCCGGGTCACCTTCACCGGCACCACCGCCGACAAGGACGCGTCCTTCCCCGCCGCCTGCGCCGCCACGGCCAAGACCTGCCCGCGCGCCCTGCTCGAAGGCACCGACGACCCTGACCTCGACCCGGGCACCCGCACGTTCCGCTGGGGCGCCTCGGTCCGCCTCACCCGGGCCCAGGTGACCGGCTCGTCCAACGTCGTCCAGAAGGGCGTCGTGGACACCGACAGCCAGTGGAAGATGCAGATCGGCGCCACCCGGGGCCGGGCCCAGTGCGTCGTCGTCGGTCGTGGCTCGGCCAAGGTCTACCTGGTACGCAGCAGCGTCGGTGTCGCCGACGCCAAGTGGCACACCGTCATGTGCCAGCGCTCGGGCGCCACGCTCAGCGTGTACGTCGACGGTCAGGAGCGTGGCCGGCTCGCCGTTCCCGCGACCCTGTCGATCTCCAACAACCTGCCGCTGCGCATCGGCGGCCCCAACTTCAACGCCAAGAGCGACATGTACCACGGCCTGCTCGACGACGTGTACGCCCGCCTGGGCTGACCAAGCGCGCCCGGCGCAGACACGCGGCGGCGATCAGGCAGGTCACTGGCTGGGCCGGCCTGACCGCCAACGCCGCGCAGGGCAGGGGCCGGACCCGGCAAGGTCCGGCCCCTGTCCGCCGTCGCCGGGCGCGGTCGCACCGCTCTGCCATCATGCCGGGCATGGATCTGGAGTTCACCGGTGACATCTGGTACTGGCGGGGGCCGGCCCCGTGGTACTTCGTGACCGTGCCGGAGCCGGAGTGCGTCACGCTGCGCTCCTGGTCGTACGCCAGCTACGGCTGGGGCATGATCCCGGTGGTCGCGCGGATCGGCGGCACCGCGTGGGAGACCTCGCTGTGGCCCAAGGACGGCCGGTACGTCGTACCGGTGAAGGCCCATGTCCGGCGGGCCGAGGAGCTCGACGAAGGCGTCACCGTCGCGGTGCGGCTCGCCGTCCGCGACCAGCCGTGAGCGTCACGACGGCGCCCGCCACCCGCGCGGCGTGCTCGCGTCCCGCCGCATGACCACGGGGAAGACACTCGAGTAGGCCTGCCAGGAGGGCTGCGCGCGGGGCCGCGGGGCCGCCGCCGAACGGACCAGCGCCGCCAGGATGTCCTGCCCGGCCCGGTGCAGCTGCGGATCGGTGACCAGGCCCTGGGCGTCGACGGCGGCCGGATCGAGCGGCACCCGGATGCAGGCCGGGCGCAGCAGCCGGGCATTGCCGTAGCTCAGGGCGGTCTGCAGCGCGGTGAGTGCGCTCTCGTCCTGCCCGGGCGCGGCCACCGAGAGCCACGCGGCCGGCCGGCCGTTGAGGTCACCGCCGTCCACCAGCCAGTCCAGCAGATTCTTCAGGCTGCCCGGCAGGGACCCGGCGTACTCCGGGGTGCTGAACAGCAGGGCCTGCGCGGCGTCGACCTCGGCGCGCAACCGGGCCACCGCCTCGGGCACCGGCTGCTCCCCGGGCACGAAGGCCGGCAACGTCCGCAGACCGTCGTAGAGCGTGGCGGTGAGATCCGCCGGAGCGGACCGCGCCACCGTGCGCAGGGCGGCAGTGTGCAGTGAACCCGCACTGGTGCCGCCCGTGATCAGCAGGATGCGCGTCATGCCGAGACGATAAGGCCGCGCGCTCACGTTCCGGCCGCGACGCGGCGGGGTCGGCGGCCGTCGATCATGTGGTCCGGTTCACCCTCCAGCTCAGCCCCTTGCTCAGTTTCGCAGCGCGGCGAGCGCCCGCCGGACCTGGTCGAGCGGCGCGTCACCCAGCGGACGCAGCACGATGGTGCTGGCGCCGGCGGCCCGCAACGCCGCCACCCGCTCCGGCACGATCGAGGCCGGTCCGATCAGGGTGAACAGCTCGGCCGGCTCGGCGCCCAGCCAGGCCGCCTGGGTGGCGAGCATGTCGCGGGTGGCCGCGGCGGCCCGTCCGGCGTCGTCCTCCACGTGCAGGTAGACGAAGACGATCAGCTCGTGCGCCGGGCGGTCACCGGCGGCGCGGCCCCGCTCGATGTGCTCCCGGGACGCGGCGATCCGGTCCGGGCCGATGCCCTCGGCGATGATCGTCCCGTCGGCGACCCGGCCGGACAGCTCCAGCGACTTCGCCTTGACCACCCCGGTGACCAGCGGCGGCACCTCGGCCGGCGGGTGCACCAGCCGGACGCCGTCGATGGTCACCTCGCGGCCGTGCATCGTGACCGTCTCGCCGCCGAGCAGGGCGCGTACTCCGACGATGGTCTCCTCCAGCAGCGCCAGCTTGCTGGCGGGCTCCGCACCCACCTGCCGCATCCATTCCGCGACCCCGTGCCCCAGGCCCGGCACCAGACGCCCCGGGTACGCCCGCGCCAGCATCGCCAGCTCCATGGCCAGCAGCGCCGGGTTGCGCAGCGCCACCGGGGCGATGCCGATGCCCACCCGCAGGGTGTCGGTGGCAGCCAGGGCGACGGCCGCGGAGCTGATCGAGCCGGCCCAGCCGAGGTCCTCGACCACCCACAGATCGTCGGCGCCCGCCTCCTGCACCGCCGCGGCGAAGGCGGCCAGCTCCTCGGGTGCCCGATCGCGGTCGAACATGACACCGATCCGCGGCCGGTCCGGCAAGTGATTGGCAGACATCGCGCGATTCTATGCAGTACGGCCGCTTCCAGGCTGGACCCATGCCGCAGCCCCAGCCGCGCCGGGACCCGATCGTCGTCGTGCCCTACCGCGAGGAGTGGCCCGCCTCGTTCGCCGACCAGCAGGTCCGGGTGGAGGCAGCGTTGCGACCCTGGCTCGTGGGCCGGGTCGAGCACATCGGCAGCACCGCCGTTCCCGGGCTCGCCGCCAAGCCCATCATCGACATGCTGGCCCGCATCGAGGACCACGGGCGCAGCAGCGGCCTGATCGACGCGCTGGCCCGGATCGGCTGGGTGCACGCGCCCGAGCCCGGCGACGCCGAACGCCGGAAGTGGTCGTGCTGCTTCCCGTCGATCGCCTGGCGCACCCACCACCTGCACATCGTCGAGGACCGGGCGCCGGACTGGCCGCAGCTGCTCGCCTTCCGTGACCACCCGGACGCCGCCGCCGAGTACGCCCGCCGCAAAGCCGCCCTGGCCGCGGCCGACGACCGGGACCGGCCGCGGTACCGGGCGGGCAAGGCGCCCTTCATCACGGAGGTGCTGCGGCGCTTGACCTGAAGCCGCGTTGAGGTTGGACGCTCGGCCGGACGGTTGTCGAGCGGAGGTGGTCAGGGTGCGGGTGGTCGAGGTGGCCCGGTTCGGTGGGCCCGAGGTGCTGGTCGCGGTGGACGCGCCGGATCCTGTGCCCGGTCCGGGTGAGGTCGTCGTCGAGATGGCCGCCGCGGACGTGCTGTGGGTCGAGACCATGATCCGCAAGGGCCACGGTGGCGACTACTTCCCGGTGCGGCCGCCGTACCGGCCCGGTAGCGGGGTGGCCGGCACGGTGGCCCTGATCGGCGAGGGTGTCGACGACGCCTGGGCCGGGCGCCGGGTGGTGACGCGGACCGGGCCGCACGGTGGTTACGCGGAGCGTGCGCTCGAGCCGGCCGAGGGGCTGATCCCGGTCCCGGACGCGGTTGCGCTCACCGACGCGGCGGCGCTGCTGCACGACGGTGTCACGGCGCTGGGGCTCATGGACATCGTCGTCGTCAAACCGGGGGACCGGGTGCTCGTCACCGCGGCCGCGGGCGGGCTCGGCGCTCTGCTGGTGCAGCTGGCCCATGCGGCCGGTGCCGAGGTTGTCGCGGCGGCCCGGGGCGTGCGCAAACTCGAGCGGCTCGGGCCGCTGGGCGCCGACCTGGTCGTGGACTATTCAGCTCCGGACTGGACCGGGCAGGTCGGGGGAGTGGACGTGGTGCTCGACGGCGCGGGCGGGGCCTACGGACGGGCCGCACTGGGTCTCGTGTCGGTCGGTGGCCGTTTCTCCGGGCACGGCATGCCCGCGGGGTCCTTCGTGGGTCACGGCGATCCGGTCGCGGCGGGTGTCACGGTGACCGGCATCGAGAGCGTGCAGTTCGGGCCGGAGCAGTTCCGGCACTACGCCGCCGCCGCGCTCGGTGAGGCGGCGGCTGGGCGACTCAGGCCGCTGATCGGGCAGACGTTCCCGCTGGAACGGGCCGCCGACGCGCACGCCGCCATCGAGGCGCGGACCGCGATCGGCAAGACCCTGCTGATCCGCCGATAGGAGGCGGCGGGCCGGGACCGGAGGGTCCCGGCCCGCCGCGGGCCGGTCAGCTGCGGCGGAACGCGTAGCTGCGGGCCGATCCGCCGGTGGCCCGTCCCGCGTGGTCGCGGTCCGAGCGCAGGCGGGCCGCCACCCGGGCGTCGCGCAGGCCGTGCCGCGCTGCGGTGCCGCCGGTGGCGGTCGGCTGGTCCGCCGGGCCGGTGACGGTGTCCGGCAGGGACACCGCCGCCGTCAGGTGCCGGCGGGCCAGGTCGTCAGGATCGACGTGTACGGAAAAGGGTTGGTCAGGCATGGAGCTACCTCCTCGATGGACGAGGCGAAATCGTGCGAGTGATGAAGTGGCACAGCGGCACGCGCCGGAGAAGGCACGGCGGGCCCGAGTCGTCAGGGCCAGGATCTACGCGTGTCAGCGTCAGGAGATCATGCCCGTACGCTAGCGCCG
The DNA here is from genome assembly GCF_050955795.1 of Actinoplanes sp. CA-051413. NCBI lineage: Bacteria > Bacillati > Actinomycetota > Actinomycetes > Micromonosporales > Micromonosporaceae > Actinoplanes > Actinoplanes sp. CA-051413. Next base: position 6,546,690 of record NZ_CP192100.1, on the reverse strand, counting down.
GGCCGGACGGCGGTCCACCGATTTACCGGCGCAGCGTGGCCACACCCGCGTCGATGATCCTGATCGCCGCCGGATAGTCGCGGAGCTGGTCGCGCATCAGCGTCAGCCCGATCTGCAGGGCCACCGGTGGCACCTCACGGGCCTCCAGCACCGCCGCGGTCCATGCCACGAAGTCGGTGAAGACCTGCTCGTCGGCCACGTACAGGGCCGCCGCCAGGAAGTCGACCACGTGGCCGAGGTCGTCGAGCGTCGAGTCGTACTGCCGCTGGCTGTACGCGCCCATCGGCGGGTACGCCGCCGTCAGCCGGGTCATCGCGGTCTGCACCAGCTCACCCCGGTGCCGCACCAGGTACGTGTATTCGTCGTCGCCGAGGAACGCCGTCCGGTACGGGTCCTCGATCGGTGGCGGCCACTCCCGCGCCAGCCGCCGCACCGCACCCTCGGCGTCGGCCGCCCACGCGTCCGCACCCAGGCGCTGCGCCCAGCGGCCCTCGGGACCGAAGCCCCGACCGCCGGCGATCACCGGGACACCGACCGAGCGGCAGGCCGTGATCGCCGCGTGCGCCCGCGGCAGGCGGGTCGCCAGCATGCAGCTCAGCGCCACCGCGTCCGGGCCGGTCTGGTGCAGGTGGGTGACCAGGTGCGGGCCCGGCACGCTGGCGCCGAGGAAGTCAACCCGCCAGCCGTCCAGCCGCAGCATCTCGCCGAGGATGCGGACCGGCAGGGCGTGCCACTCGCCGTCGACGCAGGCGACCGTGATCCGGCCGCGGGTCGGGCGCACCGCGCTGCGGGCCGAGACGGCGGCCAGGGCCCGTTCGCTGATCGCGGTGGCCGCGTGCTCGCGAGCGATCGACCACTCGTTGGCCGCCCACAGCGCGCCGACCCGGCTCTGGGTGCGGGCGATCAGGTCCAGCATCACGCGGGCCGGGGCAACGCCGTTGTCGAGCAGGCCGGTGACGATCTCGACGGCGCCGTACTCGTCACCGTCGCCCACCAGGCGCAGATAATGCTCACCCACACCGGGGTCGTCCAGGGAACGCGGGGGAGTGGTGGTGGAGACGGTCATCAGCGGCTCCGGCCCCGGCGGTCACCCCGCCGGGCATCGATCGCGAACGGCGACACGGGGGCGGCGCCGGTGTCCATCAGGCTCAGCTTGGTGCGCGCCGGCGCTCGCACGGCGAGCATCGCGATGTCGTCGCGGACCCCGCCGTGCACCCAGTCGGAGACGAGCTGGCGGACCCGTCCCACCGCTGCCGCGCCGGGCATGCCGGCGCAGCTCGCCAGGGCGTCGCGGAGCCTGCTCTCGCCGTACTGCTCCGTGCCGCCCGGGCCGCCGCGGGCCTCGGTGAGACCGTCGCTGTACATCAGGCAGAGCTCGCCCGGGGCCAGCTCGACCACGGCCGGGCCCACGGTGATGTGCGGGACGACCCCGATCAGCGTGCCGGAGACGGGAACCGGCTCGACGGTGCCGTCGGCGCGCAGCACCAGCGGCGCGGGATGCCCGCCGGTGGCCAGGCACATGCGCACCCGGCCGTGCTCGGCCCGGCTGATCGCGGCGACGACCAGGGTGACGAAGCGGTGCTGGCGGCCCGAGTCCAGCAGCGCGCGGTTGAGCACCGTCAGCATCGCGGCCGGGTCGGCGTCGACCAGCCGCAGCGCGCGCAGCGTCTGGCGCACCTTGCCGGTCAGCACGGCCGCCTCGGGACCTTTGCCGCAGACGTCGCCCAGCGCGACGACCGTCTCGGGGCTGTCCTCGACCGGGCCGAACACGTCGTAGAAGTCGCCGCCGATCCGCAGCGCGTCCTTCGCCGCCTGGTAGGAGCCGATCAGCTCGACGCCCTCGGGCTGCGGCAGCTCCGGCGGCAGCAGGTCGGCCTGCAGGATGGCGGTGGTGTCGACCTGGTCGCGGTAGAGGGCGGCGGCGGAGATCGCGGCGCCGGCGCGGGCAGCGAAGATCCGGGCCAGCATCTCGTCCTCGGCCGAGAACACCGCGTCGGGGCCGCGCCGGGCCAGGATCAGTGCGCCGGCCGGCTCGGCGTTGCCCGGCAGCGGCGTCACCAGCAGGGCGCCGACCGGGCCGAAGCCCTCGGGCAGCAGCCACGCCGGCACCTGTGAGGCGTCCAGCCAGCGGCTCGGGATCGGTGGGAAGCCGCCCAGCGCCTCCTCCAGGCCGGGCACCTCGCCGAGCACACTCTCGCGGAGCATGCCCTCCTCCACGGACTCGCCGGCGATCAGCCGCATCCACTCGTTCTGCCGGCGGCGGGCCGGCAACACCACGACCGCGGCGTCGGCCAGGTGGGCCGCCGCCAGCTCCACGGTGGTACGCAGGCAGCGCCGCTGGTTGAGCGAGGCTGACAACCGGCGGCTCGCCTCGGCCAGGAACAGCGTGCGGTCGCGCTCAGCCTGGAACTCCTGGGCGCGGGCGAGCTCCTCGGTGATGTCCTGCAGATACCACCCGTAGTGCTCGTCGCCGAGCGGGCGGCGGTGGCCGAGCAGCTGCCGGCCCTGGTGGTTGTCGGTGAAGGTGCTGGTGCCCTCGGCGATCGCCCGGGCGAGCCCGGCCAGGGGGCTGTGCGCGGCCGTGATCCCCGGCCGCACGTCGGGCAGCATGGCCTGCGCCGCAGTGTTGACCAGCACGATCGTGTGATCGTCGGTGGTGCACAGCAGCACCGCCTCGCCGGCGGCGTCCAGCGCCGCGCGCAGCAGGGCGGGCGCGGGGGCGAGGACCGGAGCGGCCGGTGCCCGGGTGTCCATGTCCGTTCCCCTTCCTCTCCCCGCCGGTGGCTGTGATTCCGCCCAGCCTACGTGGTGCGGTCGGATCCGGCTCTGCTCAGACGGGCGACTACGCGTCGCCGGCGGCGTCCCCGTCCAGGTCGACCAGCACCGGAGCGTGGTCGGAGGGGCCCTTGCCCTTGCGGGCCTCCCGGTCGATCACCGCGTCGGTGACCCGGGCCGCCACATCGGCGGTCGCATAGACCAGGTCGATCCGCATGCCCTTGTTCTGGTGGAACATGCCGGCCCGATAGTCCCAGTAGGTGAACGGCCGGTCGCCCTTCATGGGCCGGGGCACGACGTCGGTGAGACCGAGCGCCCGCAGCGCGGCCAGGGCCTCGCGCTCGGGTGGGGTGACGTGAGTGGAGTCGGCGAAGACCTTGATGTCCCAGACGTCGTCATCGCTCGGGGCGACGTTGAAGTCCCCGGCCACCACGGCCGGCCCGGGCGTCGCGGCGAGCGCGTCCCGCAGCGCGGCGAACCACGCCAGCTTGTACGCGTAGTGCGGGTCGTCCGGGGTGCGCCCGTTGGGCACGTACACCGAGGTGAAGCGGATGCCGGCGCAGGTGGCGCTGATCGCGCGGGCCTCCGGTTCGGGGAAGCCGGGCTCGCCGTCGAAGCCGTGCCGCACGTCGGCCAGGCCGACCCGGGAGAGCAGGGCGACGCCGTTCCAGCGGCCCTGGCCGTACGCGGCGGTCTCGTAGCCGAGCGCGGCGACCTCCTGCTCGGGGAAGCCGTCGGCGGCGACCTTGGTCTCCTGCAGACAGAGCACGTCGGGCCGGGCCTGCTCGAGCCACTCCAGCAGCCGGGGCAGCCGGGCCTTGACCGAGTTCACGTTCCACGTGGCGAAGCGCATCCACTCAGCCTGCCAGCGCGCGACGGCGTCGATGTCGCCGGGTCGGAGGTTCAGTGCTCCGGGGTGCGGTGCTCGGCGCGCATCGGCGCGGAACTGCTCCGGACGGCCAGGAGCAGGGCGGCGGTCAGTCCCGAGGCCAGCAAGAGCAGCACGGCCACCAGCCAGAGCACGGACCCCTCGGATCCGATCAAACTCGTCATCATGTCGCCTCCTCCGGTCCCCATGTCATCGGCCCGGTGCCGCCGAAGGCAAGGATCCGGGCGAGCGAATAATGCCGGACTTGTCAGCGGGACGCCAGGGGCTGAGGAGACGTTTGTCACCTCATGGGGAAGACCGTACCCGCTGTGCCGCGGGTTCACCCGGGAGGAGCGGGGGCGTACCGGCGGGCGCCCCAGTGGGTGGCGAAGTCGCCGGCCCCCACGCCCGGGCCCCACAGCCAGCCCTGGCCCTGGGTGACGCCGACCGCGGCGAGCGCGTCGCGCTGTACCCGGGTCTCCACGCCCTCGGCCACGATGCTCAGGCCCAGTGCCCGGCTCATCGCCACCACCGCCCGGACGATCTCCTCGTCCTCGCCGCTCTCGCCGAGCCCGGACACGAACGAGCGATCGATCTTGACCCCGGTGACCGGGAAGCGGCGCAGGTAGCCCAGCGCCGAGAAGCCCGTGCCGAAGTCGTCGACGAGCAGCTTGAGGCCGAGCTCGCGCAGCTCGTACAGCACCCGGGCGGTGACGCTGCCGCCGTCGGCCATCACCGACTCGGTCATCTCCAGCGCCACGGCCGCGGCCGGCACCCCGTGCTGGAGCAGCTCACCGGCCACGATCAGGGGCAGCTCGGCGTTGCTGAGCTGGCGCGGCGAGACGTTGATGGACAGGTAGAAGTCGGCGCCGACGGTGCCGTCCGCGCGCCAGGTGGCCAGCTGGCTGAGCGCCTCGTTGCGGACCCAGGTGCCGAGCGTGCCGATCAGGCCGGCGTCCTCGGCGACCGGGATGAAGGTCATCGGCGGGATCGGCCCGCGCTGCGGGTGGTTCCACCGCACCAGGGCCTCGGCGCCGATCGGCCGGCCGGTCTCCAGCCGTACGATCGGCTGGTAGACGACGCTGAGCTGGCCCTCGACCAGGGCCGTGCGCAGCGCGCCCTCCAGCTCGATGCGCTCGCGGACCCGGTCGTGCATGGAGGTGTCGAAGATGGTGGCCCGCCCGGGGCCCTCGGCCTTGGAGCGGTACATCGCGGTGTCGGCGTCGCGCAGCAGGGCCTGGGCGGTCACCTCGGGGGTGTCGTCGCCGGGCGCGTGCGCGATGCCGATCGACGCGCTGATCACCACCTCGGTGTCGCGGACCCGCAGCGAGCTGGCGAAGCAGCCTTGGATGACGTCGACCAGCCGCAGCGCACCCTGCTCGTCGCCGAGGTAGGCGACCAGGAACTCGTCCCCGCCGACCCGGGCGAGCATCGTGCCGGCCGGGATCGCCGCGCGCAGCCGGGCCGCGACCTCGATGACCAGCTGGTCACCCGTGTCGTGGCCCCAGGAGTCGTTGACCCATTTGAAGCCGTCCAGGTCGAGCAGGTACACCCAGATCCGCCGGGGGTCCGGCGGGGGCACCGTGCCCAGCAGCCGCTCGATCTCGTGCGAGATCATCCGGCGGTTGGGCAGGCCGGTCAGCGGGTCGTGCATGGCCTGGTGCTCGGAGTGCAGCTGCGCCGCGACCTGCGCCTGCACCGCGGAGATGGCCCGCAGCAGCAGCAACGCGACGATGGCCAGGCCGCAGGCGCCGATCAGCGCGCGGTATTCCGGCGAGTCGCCGCCGACCAGCACCAGCAGCACGAACGGGGTGGACACGGCGGGCACCAGCAGGGTCATCCGGCGCCACGACCAGGCCTGCACCGGGTGCCGGGTGGCGCGGCCCAGCCCCACGACCGACGGGTGCAGCGCGCTCACCCCGAGCAGCACGTACGCCAGCAGGAACGGCACGTCCAGCAGCGGCGACGTGTAGGTCTTGCCTTCCACCCCGATGATCCCGTACGCCACGTCGCCCACGACCATCAGCGCCATCCCGCCGAGCAGCGCCGTCAGGCTCACCGGCCAGGTGCGCGCCGTGAAGGTCAGGTTGATGCCCAGGGCCAGCAGCACCACGTCGAACAGCGGGTAGAGCCCGGCCAGCACCGACTCGATCGCCGGCCGGTCGGAGATCGCCGCGGCCGGCGCGGCGAGCAGCAGCGCGCCGGCCAGCCCGCCGGCCAGGCAGACCATGAGCCCGTCGAGGACCGAGTGCCGGGCGATGCCGCCCCGCGAGCGCAGCAGCATGGTGAAGGACGTGCCGATCAGGACGTAGCCCGGCACGGTGAACGCGTCCGCGATCAGCGGCCGGCCGACCACCAGCGGCCGGACCACCACGCCGACCAGGAACAACAGGGCCGCGGCGCCCATGAACAACCAGGCCGCGCGGGGCTCGGCGCCGAGGCGGCGCGGCGCGGAGAAGCACGCCCAGACCGTGCCGGCGCCGATCGCGGCGAAGCAGGCCACGCTGACCGGTTCGGCCAGATTCAGGGTGTACAGGGCCGTGGCGAGCACGCCGGCGACGCCGAAGAGCTTCCACCATCGCCGACCCCGTGTCGACGGAGCTGCGGTCAGCACCCGTCATCGCCCCCTGGCCAGTCAGCTCATCAGCGCTCCCGCCGATGGCACCGTACCCGCCGGCGACCTGTCCCCGGCAGGGGTTCCGTGGACAAACACTGTCGGACAGGCACACCTGCGCAGCAGCTGCTGAGCCACCGCGCCCAGCAGTGAGCCGCCGCTGATGCCCCGCGGACCCACGATCATCATCCGGGCTCGACGCGACGCGCGGATGAGAATCGGCGCAGCTTCGCCGACCAGGATCCGGCGCCGGGCGCCCTCGAGGCCCTCGACGCCGGCCACCGCGGCCTCCAGCAGGCGCCGGCCGGCCTCCCGCTCGTCCTCGTGGCTCACCACGTGCGCGACTTCCACCGGGGCGTGCCGGCGGCGGGCCTCCGCCGCGGCCAGCCGCAGGGCCAACAGGGAGCTCGGCGAGCCGTCGACGGCGGTCAGCAGCGGGCCGGCCGGCGGGCGGTTGCCCCGGGCCACCACGACCGGGCAGCGGGCCCGGGCGACGGTCTGCACGAGTACGGAGTCGGCCGGCAGGCGCGGGCTGAGGGCGAGGTCGTCGTCGCCGAGCACGATCAGATCCGCGGTGCGGCTCTGCCGCAGCAGCTCACGGACCGGCAGGCCGTCGGCGAGCAGGCCCTCGACGTGCACCCCGGGCACCGTGCGGGTGGCGGTGGCGACCGCCTCGGCCACGATCCGCCCGGCCTCGTGGCGCGCCGTGGCCCAGTCGGGTGCATCATCGAAGGAGCGCGGGCCGGGCCAGGAGAACACGTGCACGATCCGCAGCGGTTGACCCCGGGCCACGGCCTCCCGCGCACCCAGCCGCGCGGCGGCCAGCCCCGAAGAAGTGCCGTTGACGCCCACCACGACAGGAGCGGGGCCCGGTATCCGCATCGGTTCACCACCTCCGCACCGCGACGACGCGGTCCACAGACCATTATCTATGGTGTTCCTGGGAAGGCGGTCGTGATCAATCCCTCAGCGGTCGACCGTCTGATGACCCGTTCAGGTTGAGGGTTTACGGTGAACGGCAGGTTATTGGCGACATCTGCCGGTGAAGTGAGGGAAATACATGACGGATGTCAAGCTCGACCACCCCGGTGGCCAGTTGTCCATGCCGGTCCGCCCGGCGGTCGAGGGTCCAGGCGGCATCGACGTCAGCGCGCTGCTGAAGGAGACCGGATACGTCACCCTGGACCAGGGCTTCGTCAACACGGCTTCCTGCGCGTCGGCGATCACCTACATCGACGGTGACGCCGGCATCCTGCGCTATCGGGGCTTCCCGATCGAGCAGCTCGCGGGCAAGGCCTCGTTCCTCGAGGTGTCGTACCTGCTGATCCACGACGCGCTGCCGACGCCGGCCCAGCTGGCCGAGTTCGGCGACAAGATCCGCGTGCACACGCTGCTGCAGGAGGAGATGCGCGCCTTCTTCTCCGGCTTCCCGCGCGACGCGCACCCGATGGCCGTGCTCTCCTCGGCCGTCACCGCGCTGTCGACCTTCTACCAGGACGCGCTCGACCCGACCGATCCGGAGCAGGTCGAGATCTCCGGGATCCGGCTGATGGCGAAGCTTCCGACGATCGCGGCGTACGCGTACAAGAAGTCCATCGGCCACCCGCTGCCGTACCCGGACAACTCCCTGGACTACGTCGAGAACTTCCTGCGCATGACGTTCGGCCTGCCCACCGTGAACTACGAGGTGGACCCGACGCTGGCGAAGGTCCTCGACATGCTCTTCGTGCTGCACGCCGACCACGAGCAGAACTGCTCGACGTCGACCGTGCGGCTGGTGGGCTCGGCCCAGGCCAACCTGTTCGCGTCGGTGTCCTCGGGCATCAACGCGCTCTCCGGCCCGCTGCACGGCGGCGCCAACTCCGCGGTGCTGGAGATGCTCGAGGGCATCCGCGCCGACGGCGGTGACGTGGACGCCTTCGTGCGCCGCGTCAAGGCCAAGGAGAAGGGCGTGAAGCTGATGGGCTTCGGCCACCGGGTCTACAAGAACTACGACCCGCGCGCCGCCATCGTCAAGAAGGCCGTCCAGGACGTCATCTCCACGATGGACAAGCCCGACCCGCTGCTCGACATCGCGCTCAAGCTCGAGGAGATCGCCCTCGCGGACGACTACTTCGTCTCCCGCAAGCTGTACCCGAACGTCGACTTCTACACCGGCCTGATCTACAAGGCCATGGGCTTCCCCACCAAGATGTTCACGGTGCTGTTCGCCCTCGGCCGGCTGCCCGGCTGGATCGCCCAGTGGGCCGAGCAGAACGCCGACCCGGCCACCAAGATCGGCCGCCCGCGCCAGCTCTACATCGGCGAGACCGAGCGGCAGTTCATCCCGATCACCGAGCGCTGATCGGTCGTTCCCGGGCGGCCGCCCTCCTGCTCAGGAGGGCGGCCGCTGCTTTTCCAGCCGCTGCTTCTCCAGCCATTGCGCGATCCGCGCCGTGCCGTCCTCGTCCGCCAGCCGGGCCGCGACGGCCGCGGCCCGCGCCGCATAGCGCGGCTCGGCCGTGACCGACCGCAGAGCCCGGGCCAGGCGGTCCGCCGTCAGCTTCGACAGGGGTACGGGCGGCGGCGCCACCCCCAGCTCGTGCAGCCGCCGGGCCCAGAACGGCTGATCGGCCAGCACCGGTACGCCCACCGCCGGCACTCCCGCGCGTAACCCGGCCGCGGTCGTCCCCGCCCCGCAGTGGTGCACCACGGCGGCCATCCGCGGGAAGAGCCAGTCGTGCGGCAGCGCACCGACACTCAGCACGTCCGGCCCGTCCTCGACGCGCAGCCCCGACCAGCCCGCCTGCACGACCGCCCGCACCCCGGCGGCGCGCACAGCGGCCAGCACGGGCACCGCGAGCCGCTCCCCATGACCCGGCGCCATGCTGCCGAAGCCCACGAACACCGGCGGCGGCCCGGCCGCGAGGAACCGCTCGACCTCGGCGGGTGGACTCCAGCCTCGCGGGCGCTCGGGCCACCAGTAGCCGACCACTTCCTGCGAGGCCGGCCAGTCCGCCGGCCGGGGCACCACGCTCGGGCTGAAGCCGTGGAAGGTCGGCCACCGGTGCTGCTGGGCCCGTTGCAGCGCGGCCATGCCCCGGCGGGGCAGGCCGAGGCGCCGGCGCAGGTCTCGGACCGGCCCGGCATAGAGCGGGTGCGCCGCGGACTCCAGGAAGCGCCCGGTGAGCCGGTTGCCCGTCCGGCCCAGGGAACGGCCGCCGACCAGCACCGGCCCGAAGTCACCGGTCGGGAAGACCGGCTGGAGGAAGACCCCGGCCCAGGGGAGGCCGGCCGCCTCGGCCACCTGATAGCCCAGCGGGGCGACGACCGTGGAGAGCAGCACTGCCTCGGCGCCGGTCTGCTCGACCGCCCGCACGATGCCGTCGCCCAGCTCGGCGACCAGCGGCCGGGCGATGCGCAGCAGCCGCAGCAGGGCCCGCGGCCCGGTGCCCGAGCCGGTGCCGTCCTGGCCGCGCGCCCGCGGCAGGATCTGCCGCAGATCGCCGGGCAGGGCCACGAACGGCAGGTCGACGAGCTCGCGGAACGGCTCGTGGGAGGCCAGCGTGACGTCGTGGCCGGCGTCGCGCAGCCGGGCGCCGAGTCCCGTGTACGGGGCCACATCACCGGTCGAGCCGGACGTCACGATCAGCACCCGCATGCCCCGAGGATAGCTGTATGCCTTGACGGTTATATAACCCCAGTGGAATAGTCGCCTCTGTGCCCGTGGATGCCATCTCCGTACTCGCCGAGCCGACCCGCCGCCGGATCCTCGACGAGCTGCGGCTGGCCGACAGCAGCGTCGGACAGCTGGTCGAGAAGCTCGCGATGAGCCAGCCCGCCGTCTCCAAACACCTGAAGGTGCTGCGCGAGGCCGGGTTCGTCGCCAGCCGCACCGCCGCCCAGCAACGCATCTACTCCCTCGAGCCCGGACCGTTCCGCGCGCTCGATGCCTGGCTGGCGCCGTACCGCCGGTTGTGGACCCGGCACCTGGACGCCCTGGAACGCCACCTGGAGGAATCATGAAGGCCGATTTCGACCCCGGCCCGCTCGCCGACGCGACCGTCGTCGCCGATGGCGGGTCCTGGACCCTGATCTTCGTGCGGGCCCTGCCGCACCCGCCGGAGAAGGTGTGGGCCGCCCTCACCGACCCCGAGCGCCTCGACCAGTGGGCGCCGTTCGCCGCCGCCGGCGACCTGTCGCGCCCCGGCGAGACGACCCTGACGATGGTCGACGGTCCCGATCGGACGGACCTGCCCGCCACCGTGCTGCGCGCCGACGCGCCCACCCTGCTCGAATACACGTGGGGCGACGACCTGCTGCGCTGGGAGCTGACCCCGGCCGACGGCGGCACCACACTCACCCTGCGGCACACCTTCGCCAAGCGCGACGAGGCACCGATGTTCCTGGCCGGCTGGCACCTGTGCGTCGCCGTGCTGGCGCGGCTGCTGGCCGGCGACCCGGTCGGTGTCATCCGCGGCCGCGACGCCACCGCCCACGGCTGGGAGGAACTGCGCGCGGCGTACGCCCAGAAACTGCCGGGCTGACCGGCAACCTTTCCCCGCCCGCCGGTGTCAGGCAGGGTGACGGACGGGGAGAGGCAGGCCATGCGCGACGGGTTCGACGACTTCGTACGCAGCCGCAGCACCGGCCTGCTGCGGATCGCGTACCTGCTCACCGGAGACCGGCACAGTGCCGAGGACCTGGTGCAGGAGGTGCTCGAGCAGATGTACGTGAAGTGGCGCCGGATCCACAGCATGCCCGAGGCGTACGCCCGCCGGGCCCTGGTCAACCGGGCCGCCAACCGCTGGCGCCGCCGGGGCCGCCGCCCGGAGGCACCCCTGGGCAGCCACGACGTCGCCGCGCCGGACCACAGTGAGCACGTCGTGGTCCGCGACACCGTGGTGGAGGCGTTACGGGCGCTGCCGCCGCGGCAACGGGCGGCGGTGGTGCTGCGCTACCTGGAGGACCTGCCGGTCGCCGAGGTTGCGCGGGCGCTGGACTGCTCAGAGGGCAACGTCAAGAGCAGCGTGTCCCGGGGCCTGACCCGGCTGCGGGCCGCCCTCGACCCCGTCACCACGACCACCGAACGGGGACGGGCATGACCGACACCGACATCCGTACCGCGCTGGAGCACGCCACCGGTGACCTGCGTACCCCGCCCGACCTGCTGGACCGGGTGCGGGCCGGTGGCCGGCGGCGGGTGGTGCGACGCCGTACCGTGCTCGCCGCGGGCCTGGCCACGATCGCCGCCGGCGGCACCGCCGGCGCCCTGATCTCCGGTGGCGACGGCGGCGCAGCGCCGGTCGCCTCGCCCCTGCTCGACCACCCGACCCGGGGCGACCTCAAGAACGACGCCGCCTTCCTCGACCGCGTCCGCAAGGCCTGGCGCGACCACCTCGGCGGCGTCTCCGTGCGCGGTGAACCGCACATCGCGTGGGCCGGCCTGGCGCCGCACGACAGCCGGGTGGCGGTGGTCGCACAGCGGGTGCCGCAACGGGTCGCGTCCCCGATCGGCCAGATCAGCTACGGCCTGACCGGCTTCGTGGAGCAGACACCGGACGGGCTGCACGTCATCTCGCTCGAGGAGATGCTCACCGGGGCCACCAACGCCACGGCCGCGCTGCTCGGCCCGGACCGCAACGTGCTGATGGTCCTCGACGACGGCCGCGGCATCCGGTACTCGCCGGCCGTCGCCTACACCGAACGGGGCAAGATCAGCCGCACCTTCACGCCGCTCGACTTCCGGACCCACGACGGCGTGGCCTTCGAGGCCACCGCACAGTCACGGACCCTGATCCAGGTGGCACTGCGCGCGGACGTACCCGACTCGCAGGGCGACCGCTCGGTCGGCCTGGTCAATCTCTCCCGGCTGGTGGAGGACGCCGGCCGCGGTGCGCCACCGGCCGGCACCGCACGCCGGGCCCGGCTGCTGGCCGGCCCCGCGTCCGAGGCGGACGATCTGTGGGACCTCGCCGGTCGCGACGGCTACGACGACCGGTACGGCTACCGGATCACCCCGCCGCCCGGCGACACCTGGATCCTGCGGGGCACCACCGCCGACGGCCGCCGGTTCGTCGTGCAGACCCTGACCAGCACCGACGACCGCGTACGCCTGTTCCTGTCGCTGGGCACCCCCGAACCGGTGCTGCGCGGCTTCCCGGACTCCGCGGCACCCCTGCCGGTGCAGGTACGCCTGCCCGACGGCCAGGGCGTCGTGGTCGCCGCAACGGGCAGATTGCGCTACCGCGTGGCCGGCGGCACGTGGTTGCCGATCAGCGGTGACGCGGCGCTGCTGCCCGCCGCGGCCGGCGAGGTCGAGGTGACCACCGCGCGAGGGCAGGCGGTCCGGGTGCGACTCGCCTAAGGTCGGGGACAGGTGTCCGGTCCCTCCGCCGGCTCTCGCCGCGCGGTTCTGCCGCGGGCTTGAGTTGCGCGGTGATCGGGCATGTCTGTCGGCGATCAGGGAGGCTGCATGGACGTCGTCATCGGTGTCGACACCGGAACCACCGCGACCAAGGCCATCGCCGCCGGGCCGACGGGTGAGGTGCGCGCGATGGCCAGCGTGCACTACCCGCTGTCGGTGCCCGGCCCGGGACAGGCCGAACTCGACCCGGTGAAGCTGCGCGACGCCGCGGTCGAAGCGCTGATCACCGTGGCCAAGGAGGCCCGCGAGCGCGGTGACCGGGTCATCGCCGTGAGCCTCAGCGCCTTCCTGCACGCGCTGGTCCCGATGAACGCCGACGGCACGGCCCGCGGCCCGCTGATCACCTGGGCGGACAACCGGGCCGCCGGGCAGAGCGACCGGATCGTGGCGTCCGGCCGGGCCAAGGACCTTCAGGCCCGCACCGGTACGCCGGTGCACCCGATGTCCCCGCTGACCAAACTCGCCTGGTGGGGTGCCACCGACCCGGCTGTCCTGCGGGACACGCCGCGCTGGGGTGGCGTCAAGGAGATCGTCCTGGCGGGCGTCGCGGACGAGGGCTTCCTGCTGGACCTGTCGGTCGCCTCCGGCACCGGCATGTACGACATCCACCAGCGGCGCTGGGACCCTGAGGCCCTGGAGCTGGCGGGGATCCAGGAGAGCCGGCTGGCTGAGGTCGTACCGACGACCCGGCAGCTGCGCCTCAACCGGGAGGTGGCAGTCGCCGCCGGGCTCCCGCCGGACCTGCCCCTGATCATCGGGGCCGCCGACGGACCGCTGGCCAACCTGGGCGTGGGCGCGACGCCGGTCGGAGTGGCGGCCGTGTCCCTGGGCACGAGCGGCGCCCTGCGCACCGTGGTGCACGGCCCGACCGCGGACAAGGCGGGCCGGCTGTTCTGCTACGCGCTGACCGAGGACCGCTGGGTGGTCGGCGGCGCGATCAACAACGCGGGATCCGTGGTCCGCTGGGCCGGCCAGACCTTCGCGGGCGGCTTCGACCGGCCCACCGCTGAGGGCGAGGACGCCGACGTCCGCGACGCGGCCCTGCTGACCGAGGCGGCGGAGGTGGCGCCGGGCAGCGAGGGGCTGCTCTGCCTGCCGTACCTGCTGGGCGAACGGGCGCCGTGGTGGCGCGGGGGGATGCGCGGGGCGTACATCGGCCTGCGCCGCGAGCACGGCCGGGCCCACCTGGTCCGGGCCGCGGTCGAGGGGGTGTGCCAGCAGCTGGCGCTGGTCCGCGACACGTTCGCCGACGAGGGCATCGCGATGACCGAGGTCCGGGCCACCGGCGGGGCGGTCGCCTCGGAGCTGTGGGTCGGCATCCTGGCGGCGGCGCTGGACCTGCCGGTGGCGATCGCCGACACGCCGGAGGGGACGGCGCTGGGTGCCTGCCTGCTGGCCCGGCACGCGCTGGGGGAGCTGCCCGACCTGGACGAGGCGGCGGCGCTGGTGGCGATCACCGAGCACGAGCGGCCGGACCCGAAGAACGCCGACCTGTACCGGCGGATGCGGCCGCTGGTGGAGCAGTCGGCGCTGGCCGTCACGGATGTGCTCAAGGAGCTGGACAAGCTCGCTCCGGAGCCGCTGCCGGACACGGAGAAGGCCCTGCCGGGGGTCGGCTGAGCCGCCGGTCGCGGCCGGGGCCCGTTGAGCTGCGGGGGCCGGGGCCGTGAGGATGCCCACGTGGCCCCGCGTTGACGGCGTGCCGGGCCGTGAGAAAGAGTGGCTCGCGAGCGGCAGTGGAGGAACCCGGTGGGAGACCGGGACGGTCCCGCCACTGTGACCGGGGTTCGCCCCCGGAAGTCAGGAGACTCCGGCCGCTCGTACCTTCCACACGCGGGCGCGGACCCGCGGAAAGGACCGGGCGTGACGCCGTACCCGTTCTCTGCCGTCGTCGGCCTCGACGACCTGCGGCTCGCGCTGCTGCTGACCGCTGTGTCCCCCGCCGTCGGCGGGGTCCTGGTCCGCGGCGAAAAGGGCACGGCCAAGTCCACGGTCGTCCGTGCCCTGGCCACCCTGCTGCCCGAGGTCGACGTGGTCCGCGGCTGCCGCTTCGCCTGTGATCCCGCGGCGCCCGACCCCGGCTGCCCCGACGGGCCGCACGAGCCCGGCGCACCGCACGGCCACCGCCCCGCCACGCTGGTCGAGCTGCCCGTCGGTGCCACCGAGGACCGGGTCGTCGGCACCCTGGACATCCAGCGTGCGCTCGCCGACGGCGTCAAGGCGTACGAGCCGGGTCTGCTCGCCGCGGCCCACCGCGGCGCCCTCTACGTCGACGAGGTCAACCTGCTGCCGGACCACCTCGTGGACCTGCTGCTCGACGCGGCGGCGATGGGCCGCGCCCACGTCGAGCGCGACGGGGTGTCGGTCAAGCACGCGGCCCGGTTCCTGCTGGTCGGCACGATGAACCCCGAGGAGGGCGAGCCCCGCCCGCAGCTGGTCGACCGGTTCGGCCTGGTCGTGACGGTCGCCGCCCCGCGCGACGCGAAGCTGCGGGCCGAGGTGGTCCGGCGCCGCCTGGCGTACGAGGCCGGCCCGGATGTGTTCGCGGCCCGGTTCGCGGCCGACGAGAAAGCCCTGGCCGAGCGGATCCTGGCCGCTCGGGGGCGGGTGCCGTCCGTGCAGCTGCCGGACGCTGAGCTGGACCGGATCGCCCGGGTGTGCCTGGCCTACGGTGTCGACGGGATGCGCGCGGACATCGTGGTGGCGCGGTGTGCGGTGGCTCTGGCTGCGTGGCACGGTCGCGATCTGGTGACGGCGGAAGACATTCGGGATGCGGCGCGGCTTGCGTTGCCGCATCGGCGTCGTAAGGATCCGCTTGATCCACCGGGTACTGATGAGGAGCGGTTGGAAGAGGCGCTGGATCAGGCCGCTCAGGATGATCCGGATGAGGATCCGCCGCCTGGTGATGGTCCTGGCGGGCCTGATTCCGGCGGCCCGGACTCTGACGGCCCGGACTCTGACGGCCCGGATTCCGGCGGCCTGGGCTCTGGCGGGCCGAATTCCGGCGGTGCCGATTCTGGTGGGCCCGGCTCTGGTGGGCCGGATGGTTCCGGTGGGCCTGGGCGGAGTGGCGGGCCTTCCGGCCCGGTTGAGCAGGCTTCGGGGGATGCCGCCGCTGAGGCGCCGGCTGACGAGCAGCGCAAGGTGAGTGGGGGTGCGGCGGCTCAGGCGGGTGTCGCCTACCGGCCGCGGACGTTGCGGATCTCTGCTCGGGGTGAGGGTGGGCATGCCGGGCGTCGGTCGCCGGCTTTCGCCCGGCGGGGGCGGGTGGTCGGGTCGTGGATTCCGCGCGGCAAGCTCGCCGGTGCGCCGCATCTGCCGGCCACTCTGCGTGCTGCCATCCACCGCGGCGCCGCCGCTGTGCCGCCATCGGGCTCTCAGATCACCGCGCCGGGTGCGCGGGACGGCCGGGGACTGGGTGAACCGAATGGCTCCGAGGAGCATGTGTGGCTTGACCGCGAGCTTGGTGATGCGCCTGTTTCCGGTCCCGCCGGTCCCGCTTCTCCGGCGGGCAGGCGGGCCGCGGCCGCGCGCCGGACGGGGGTGGTGCAGCCGCGTGACCTGCGAGAGGCCGTGCATGTCGGGCGTGAGGCCAACCTGGTGCTGTTCGTCGTGGACGCGTCCGGGTCGATGGCCGCGCGGAAGCGGATGACCGTCGTCAAGACCGCTGTGCTTTCGCTGCTGCGGGACGCGTACCAGCGGCGGGACCGGATCGGCATGATCACCTTCCGGGGGTCGACCGCGGATCAGGTGCTGCCGCCCACGTCGAGCCATGAGGTCGGGGTGCTGCGGCTCGCCGGGTTGCGTACCGGTGGGCGTACCCCGCTGGCCGCCGGCCTGCGCGCCGCGGCCGCGACCATCGCCACCGAGCGCCGCCGTGACCCGCGCCGGCGGCCGCTGCTGATCATCGTCACCGACGGGCGCGCGACCAGCGGGCCTGATCCTGTGCTCGTCGCGCCGGCGCTGGCCGGCGTGGCCGCGGTGGTCGTCGACTGCGAGGCCGGGCCGATCCGGCTCGGCCTGGCCCGGCGGCTGGCCGCCGCCCTCGGCGCCGACATCATGCCGCTCGACGCCCTTGCCGCCAACCCGACCTCCACCCCGTTGGGGAGGGCGGCGTGAAGCCGTCTTCCGGGTTCGCCCCACAGGTTTTCGCGTCGGCCCCGCAGGTTTCCGTGCTCGGCCCGCAGGATTTTGTGTTCGCGTCGTTGAGGAAGGCTGCCTGATGCCGCAGGGACAGGTCACCACCGTGCCGCAGGATGGGCTCACCACGCGGCAGCGGCGCCGGCAGGCTGTGCTGGCCGTCCACACCGGACACGGCAAGGGGAAGTCGACCGCCGCGTTCGGGATGGCTCTGCGGGCGTGGAGTGCGGGCTGGTCCATCGGTGTCTTCCAGTTCGTGAAGTCCGAGAAGTGGCGGGTCGGCGAGGAGGCCGCACTCAAGGCCCTCGGGCAGGCCGGCGGGCCGAGCGTGGCCTGGCACAAGATGGGTGAAGGCTGGTCCTGGATCCAGCGGGCCGGCACCGAACGCGATCACGCCGCCGAGGCGGCCGAGGGCTGGGCGCAGATCAAGCGAGATCTGGCTGCCGAGACCCACAAGTTCTATGTGCTCGACGAGTTCACGTACCCGATGAAGTGGGGTTGGGTTGATGTCGCCGACGTCGTCGCGACGCTCGCGGAGCGGCCCGGCACCCAGCACGTGGTGATCACCGGCCGGGACGCGCACCCGGACCTGCTCGCCGCGGCCGACCTGGTCACCGAGATGACGAAGGTCAAGCATCCGATGGACGCCGGCCGCAAGGGACAGCAGGGCATCGAATGGTGAGCATCCCGCGCGTGGTCATCGCCGCGCCCGCCTCCGGGCACGGCAAGACGACGGTGGCCACCGGGCTGCTGGCCGCGTACGCCGCGCGCGGCTTGAGCGTGGCGCCGTTCAAGGTGGGCCCGGACTACATCGATCCTGGCTATCACGCGCTCGCGGCGGGCCGGCCCGGACGCAACCTCGACCCGGTGATGGTCGGCGAGGAACTGATCGGACCCCTGTTCGCGCACGGTTCGGCGGGCACCGACCTGGCCGTCGTCGAGGGTGTGATGGGGCTCTACGACGGGCGTACCGGTGCGGGCGACACCGGGTCGACCGCGCACGTCGCCGGCCTGCTCGACGCGCCGGTCATCCTGGTCGTCGACGCCGCCGCGCAGGGCCGTTCGGTGGCCGCGCTGGTGCACGGCTTCCGCAGCTTCGGCAACGTCCGCCTGGCCGGGGTGATCCTGAACCGGGTCGGCTCCGACCGGCACGAGTCGATCCTGCGCGAGGCGTGCGAGGAGGTGGGCACGCCGGTGCTGGGCGCGATGCGCCGGGCGGATGCCGTCGCGGCCCCGTCCCGCCACCTCGGCCTGGTGCCCGCGGCCGAACGTCGCACCGAGGCCACCACGTCGGTCGCGGCCCTCGCGTCGCTGGTCACGGCGTCGGTCGACCTCGATGCGGTGCTGGCCGTCGCCCGTACCGCGCCGCCGCTGACGGCGACGCCGTGGACCCCACAGGCCGCGGACCCGGTGCCGGGCCGCCCGGTGGTCGCCATCGCGGGCGGACCGGCGTTCACTTTCGCGTACGCGGAAACAGCCGAACTCCTGGCCGGCGCCGGCGCGGAGGTCGTGACGGTCGACCCGCTCCGCGACGAGGCCCTGCCGGAGGGCACCCGCGCGCTGGTCGTCGGCGGCGGCTTCCCCGAGGTGTACGCGGCAGAACTGTCCGCGAACGAGCCCCTGCGCCTGGCCGTGGCGTCACTGGCGGCGGTGGGCATGCCGATCGCGGCGGAATGCGCTGGGCTGCTGTGGCTGTGCCGGACTTTGGACGGCGCGCCGATGTGCGGGGTGCTGAACGCTGACGCTTCGATGACGCCGACGCTGACGCTGGGGTATCGGGACGCGGTTGCGCTCACGGATAGTCCGTTGTTCCCGGCGGGGTCGCGGATCACCGGTCATGAGTTCCATCGGACGATGGTGCATCCGCGGTCGGGGCTGTTGCTGGAACCGGCTGGGGGAGCGGCTTGGGCCTGGCGGGGGGCTGATCCGGAGGGGTTCGCCACGGGGAACCTTCATGCTTCGTATCTGCATCTGCATTGGGCTGCGGCGCCGGCTATCGCGCGGCGGGTGGTGGCGCAGGCGGCTGCGGTCAGGCCGATCGCGGTGCCCTGATTGCTGCCCGGCATCGACATGCGGGGAGATTCTTGCGCCGGCCCACGGCCCGCTGGTGATCTGCTGATAGGCAGTGGGCCAGGATCCTAGGAAGTCCTGCGCGATGTGGCGGGAATCCAGGCCGCGGTCCCGCCGGCGCTACAGCGGTGTTGTCAGGATCGCGCCTGCGACGGTGTCGACGTACCAACGCTGGAACTCGTCGCTGGTCCAGCCGCGTTCGCGAACCAGCCGGTCGTAGTTGCGGACGTCCTGGGCCAGCCACAGCACGTCGGCGATCTTGTCCGGGAGCAGGTCGTCCCGCAGCTCGCCGGTCGCGGCCAGGTCCGCGGCGAACATCGTCATACCGCGCTGCCGGTCCTCGAGGTTCTTGCGCCATACCGCCGCCGCGTCCGGGTCCGCGGTGGCTGCCCCGGCCAACGCCAGCATCACCTGCGCCTGACGCTCGTGGGTCTCGGCGAGGTGGCGGGCGAAGCGGGCGAGCCGGTCCCGTGCCCCGGTGAGCGCACGGATCTCCGCGACGAACGCCCGGTCCGGCAGTGCCACCGGCGCGTCGTCACCGGCGATCGTGACGTCGACCAGTTCCGAGAGCAGCTGCCGCTTGCTGCCGAACACGGCATAGAGCGTCTGGACGGCCACCCCGGCTTCGGTCGCCACGGTGGTGAGCCGGGTCGCCGCATAGCCGGGGTCGACGAACAACTTGGCCGCAGCGTCCAAGATCGCCCGTCGTGTCTGCCTCGCCTGTTCCTGTCGTCGAGCTGACGTGTAAGCCCTGCCGCCGGTCACCGGTTCAGTGTAGTAATCTATTCGATAGAGCTTCACTCTATTCAATGGTCGAGAGGGCGTACGCGATGCCGTTCGGTGTGGTGCAGGAGATGCCGGGAGTCAGCGAAGCGGAGTACCGCCAGGTCGAGAAGCACCTGGGCCCGGATCGGCCGCCGGGCCTGCTGGCCCACGTCGCCGGGCCGAGCGACGTCGGCTGGCGCATCATCAACATCTGGGCGGACGAGGCGGCGTTCCGCGCGTTCCAGTCGCAACGCCTGGTCCGGGCCGCGGGTCTCGCCGCGCAGGAGGACGGTTTTGATCCCACGAAGGCCGCCTCGTTCAGCTCGCTGAGCGTCGACGGCGCCGAGATGCCGTTCTGATGGCACGCGCGGCGCAGCTGCGTGCCCGCAATGCAAGCTTCTGGGAACAGGCCGCGCCCGGCTGGGTCCGGCATGCCGAGCGGCAGGACGAATTCGGCCGTCCGCTGGGCGCGGCGGCGATGGAGCGACTGCGCGCGGCCCCCGGCGAGCGCGTGCTGGACGTTGGTTGCGGCTGCGGCGGTACGACGGCTGAGCTCGCGACGGCAGTCGGTCCCTCCGGTGTCGCCGTAGGCGTCGACCTTTCCGAGGCGATGGTGGCTGCCGCGCGACACCGGTTCCCGGAGCCGCGCTTCCTGGCGGGTGACGTCGAGACGATGGGTGCGGTGCCGGGAGCGCCGTTCGACGCGGCGTACTCCCGGATGACCGTGATGGTCCTGGCCGACCCGGTCGCCGGGCTCACCACGATCGCGCAGTCCCTGCGTCCAGGTGGTCGGTTCGCTGCAACGGTCTTCCGTGACGCCGGGACCGTCCCGTGGCTGCCGGCTGCCGTGTTGGGCGCTGCTCCGCATGTGGGAGATCTGCCGCCGCTGCCGCTCGGGAACGAGCCAGGGCCGTTCGCCTTCGCGGATCCCGCACGGATCGAGCGCCTGCTCACGGCCGCAGGCTTCGGCGCCGTGGTGATCGAACCGCACGACGTCACGCTGAACCCGCCGGACGAGCCGGACGCGGTCGCTGAGTGGTTGATCGAGATCGGGCCGGCCGGTGCCGCCTACCGGAAGGCCACCCCTCCGGCGCAGGCGTCGGCCAGATCGGGTGCGGTGCGGCTGCTCGAACGCTTCCGTACTCATGGTGTCGGCTACCGTCTCCCGGCTGGTATCTGGCTCGTGTCCGCGGAGCTCGGCGGCTGACACCCGTCCCCGTCGTAACTGTGGCCGTGCCTCG
Organism: Actinoplanes sp. CA-051413; assembly: GCF_050955795.1. Taxonomy (NCBI): domain Bacteria; kingdom Bacillati; phylum Actinomycetota; class Actinomycetes; order Micromonosporales; family Micromonosporaceae; genus Actinoplanes; species Actinoplanes sp. CA-051413. Next base: position 6,525,811 of record NZ_CP192100.1, on the reverse strand, counting down.
ATCGGCTGTCGGGACGTGTCCGGTGACCGGTCGACGCGGGACTGCTCCTGAGCCCGTTTCCGGAACACCGGACCCTCGTCTTCGTGGGCCGATCGGGGTGTACCCGGCTCCGCCGTCCTGTCCCGGTGACCTGTGGAGCGGCGTGTCGGCATCGATGGGGATCCGAGAGCCGGCGGGGTGACTGCGGCCTGCGGCCGCTCGAACCCCAACGCTGTCCCACGAACAGACTGGCGCCGGCGTACGGTCCGGAGGTGATCGTGACGGGCAGCCTGGTCCTCGGCCTCGGGGCACGAGCCGGCGTACCCGAGGAAGAGCTGGCTGCGGCAATCGATGCCGCGCTGCAGCAAGCCGGTCTGGAACCCGCCCGGATCAACGCCCTTGCCACCCTGGATCGGCGCGCCGCTGAGGCGGGCGTCCAAGCCGTCGCCCAGCGATACGGCTGGCCGGTCACCGGGTTCGCCGGGGCTGCCCTGGCCGTTGTCGACGTGCCGCACGGTTCTGGAATTGTGGCCGCGGCGACCGGCACCCCGAGCGTCGCGGAAGCCGCCGCGCTGCTGGCCGCCGGCCCTGACGCCGTTCTCGTCCTGCCCAAGATGGCTTTTCCCCGGTCGACTGTGGCGATCGCTCGCGGCAGCATTGATCCCCACGCCTAACGCCACCACTGCGGCTCGTCGAGCAGGTGCGGTGTCAGACTGTGCCGTTCCGCGAACCAACGGCTGAGCTGGGTGCGCAGTACGAGCTGCTCGCTGGCCGCGTGGGACACGCCGATCAGCGTCATCGTCGTGCCGGCCGCGAAGGCCCGGACCCCGGCGTACTTGCGACGGCCGTAGTCGCCCTCGATCCGTACGTGGATCTCGCCGGTCAGCCAGGCCTGCGCACCGTGGTCCTCCGCCGCCGCCATCTCGGCCACCCGGTCGCCGATGCCGCCGACCACCGCGATCCGCTCGATGACCGGTCGCTGCCGGCCGGCGACCTCCACGAGATCGACCTTGAAGATCCGCCGGGCCGTGGCGATGAGCTCAGTGCTGGACAGCGGCGGCACCCGGCACAGCAGACCCGCGAACCCGTTGCCGTAGGGCCAGAAGCCGCCCTCCACGGTGCCGCCGAGCGCCTCCACAATCGCGGCCGCCGTGCCGACCTCGCGTGACGTGTCCATCGGGGCGTGGACGGCATACATGCTCAGCCCGCGTCCGGTGATCGCGGCGAGGTGGCGGCTGCCGATCGGCACGAAGCCCTCGGCCCAGCGTCCGTCCGGGTGACCGTTGCGCACGTCGATCGGATGGTGGGTGATCAGCAGGTCGCCGGGACGGGCAAGCGCCAGCCACTGCTCCAGGACCTCCGCGGACGGGAAGCAGGCGGCGAAGACCTGCCCGACCTGCGGCCGGCCACGGATCATCAGGCCATTGAACTTCTCGGCGAATTCCGGCGTGGCCCAGCGCCGCCAGTCGACGCCGGCCTCGGCATAGACCTGGGGGAGGTGCCGGCTCATGGCGATGTCGGGCGCGGCTGAGGCGAGCTCGAACAACCGGTCGAGATCGTCGACGACGGTCTGCAACTGCGCCATGGCGGTGACGGTAGCTCGGTCCGTCACGGCCGCGGATCCCAGCGAACCGCCCGGACAGCCAACGGCGCCACTGCGGCCGCGGCGATGACCAGGGCTGACGCCGCGGCGAGGCCCCCAGCCGTGCCGATGCCAGGCTCGTCCCAACCGAGCCGGGTCAATTGGGTCACCGCAGCGCCCGGCAGCGCGAGCATCCACCACTCCACCTCGGACGCCGGAGTTCTGGCGGCCCAGAAAGCGCCGCCCAGAAAGGCCAACGCCAGCGGGGCGGTGGTGAGCTGCGCCAGCTCCGGGGCCGGCGTCCAGGCTGAGGTCACTACGGCGAACACTCCGGCCACGAGAATGCCCGCGGCAAAGGCGATGATCGGCGCCCAGGCATGGCCCGGCAACTGCCCGCCGCCCGCGACGACCATGACGGCGCCCTGCAACAGCATCAGCAACGCGGACGGGAGCAGAACCCCGGTGAGCACAGCCGTGTCCGACGCCCCGGAGACGCGCAGCCGCTTGAGCACCGACTGCGAACGCCGAGCCACCAGGGTGGTCGTCCCCGCCGTGTACGTCGTCAACGCCAGCAGCACCGCCAGCTGCAGGCCGGTCGCGGTGCCCCGGCCGGCCCGCCCGGTGTCGTGCTCGGCCCACACGATCAGCAGCCCCAGCGCGGCCGGCAGCACTGCCCCCATTACGAGCGCCGGCACGCTGCGGCTCAGCATCCGCAGCTCCGCCCCGGCGATCAGCGCCCACGCCGGCGCCCTCATCGGTGCGTGCTCCCATGCACCAGGTGCTTGACCAACCCGGGCACCCGCGGATTGGCCATTGTGACCACGCCGCGATGCAGCACCGCCACCCGGTCGGCAAGCGTCTCCGCCTCCTCCAGGTGATGCGTCGTCATCACCACCGTCGCGCCTCGCAGCAGGCGGCACCGCAAGACGTCCCAGGTGTGCAATTGGGCCTCGGGGTCCAGCCCGGACGTCGGTTCGTCCAGCAGCAAGAGCTTCGGTTCGCTGCACAGCGCGACGGCCAGGTCGAGGCGGCGCCGTTCGCCACCGGAGAGCCGGCGCACTCGCACGCCGGCGCGATGCTCCAGGTGCACCTCCTCGATCAGGGCGTCCGCGTGCGTCAGCGGGAGTCGCCGGTGCAGGCCCAGCCACAGCCGTACGGTCTCGGCGACGGTGAGGTCCGGGGCGCACCCGCCCTCCTGCAGCACCACGCCGACATCAGGCGCCAGGCGACGGCGTGACCGGTACGGATCCAGGCTCAAAACCCGCACCGTCCCGGCGTCAGGCCGGCGCAACCCGAGCATCGCGTCGAGCAGGGTGCTCTTGCCCGCCCCGTTCGTGCCGATCAGCGCGATCAACTCGCCCGGACCGACCTCAAGATCCGCGCCCCGCACCGCTTGGTACGAGCCGTACGACAGATGCACGTCACGGCAGATGACTGGATTCATGACGTCGACTCTCGTCGGCCCGGCCCGGGCGCTGTAGTGCCGTTTGCCCACCAGCCCCGATGACAGATGTCATCAATACCTCGGCAGGTGTGGGCGGCCTCGATTCCGACCCGCAAGATGAACCGGTGACCGCATCCATGCCCGAGCACCCGAGGCCGGGTCTGCTGGCCCTGCGCCGGCTGACCTGGTGGGTGACAGTCGCCTGCCTGGTGGTCTTCGCCGTGCTGGTCACCGCGGAGTCCGGCACGGTGGTCGTCGGGGTGCTCGTGTTCGCGGTCTGCGCGGCAGCAGGTGTCCTCTTCGCCGCGCCCGTCCTCGGCCGTCCCCTGCTGCATCCGGCCTATCGGCGTGGACTGGTGGTCATCACGGCGGTGGCTGCCAACGCCGTGCTGGTGGTCTCCCGAGCCGTTGCGGACGGCGGCTTTCCCTGGCCGCTACCGCTGGCCGCGCTGCTCGCCGGCGCCCATGCCGGGAGCCGTCACCCGTGGCGAATCGTCTGGCCTGCCGGTCTCGGCCTCGCCTTGGCCGCGTCGCTGCTGGGCTCGTGGTTGGGCGGGCAGCCGTCATGGACCGGGGCGGTCCAGGATGCGGCGATGGTGGCGCTGGGCGCCTGGGGCCTGCTGGCCCAGGTGTGGATGTTGCGGGTGGCCGAGCGCCTGGACCGGGCCCGTCGGCTCGAGAGCGCGGCAGCGGTGACGGGGGAGCGGTTGCGCTTCGCGGCGGATCTGCACGACATCCAGGGGCACAACCTGGAGGTCATCGCGTTCAAGAGCGAGCTCGCCGAGCGGTTGGCCGTCGTCGACCCGGAGCGGGCGGTTGCCGAGATGCGCGAGGTGCAGAATCTGGCCCGGCAGGCGCTGGGGGACACCCGCGCGGTGGTGCAGGGCTACCGCCGGGTGACGCTGGAGACGGAGATGGGCAACGCGGCGCGGGTGCTGACATCGGCCGGCATCGACTGCCGCATCGAGCGTGATGCCGGGCTGCCCGGCCTGCCGGACGAGGCAGCGATGTTGATCGGTCTCGTCGTTCGGGAGGGCACCACGAACGTGCTCCGGCACAGTGCGGCCCGCCGGTGCACGATCGCCTTGACCGCCGAGGCCGGCTCGGTGCGCCTGCTGATGGGCAACGACGCGCCGCTGGGCGCTCGACCCGGCCCGGCGGGAGGCCTGGCGGCCCTGGCCGAGCGGCTGGTCTCGGCCGGGGGCGCGCTGCACTGGCACGCGGCCCCGGGGGAGTTCACGATCGAGGCGACGGTGAAGCGATGATCAGAGTGCTGCTGGCCGACGACGAGGACCTCATCCGCGGCGCCGTGGCGGCGCTCCTCGGCCTCGAGCCCGATCTGACCGTCGTCGGAGAGGCCGCCGACAGCGTCGCCGCGGTTGCCGTCGCACTGCAAACGCGGCCCGAGGTGGCCGTGCTGGATCTGGAGATGCCGCCCGGCGACGGATTGCAGGCGGCGGCCGAGATCCGCGAACGGCTGGCGATCCCCGTCATCCTGGTCACCCGGCATGCCCGCCCGGCCGTGTTGCGCCGCGCGCTGGCGGCCGGCGTCGCCGGGTTCGTGCCGAAGACCACCCCGGCCGCCCGGCTCGCCGTGATCATCCGGGCGGTGCACGGCGGGCGCCGCTACATCGACCCGGACATCGCGGCTTCGGCGCTCACCGAGGACGAATGCCCGCTGACCACCCGCGAGCTCGACATCCTGCGGGTCGTACGCAGCGGTGCCCCCATCACGGAGATCGCCGCGGCGGTGCACCTGGCGCCCGGGACCGTGCGCAACTACCTGTCCACCGCGATGGCCAAGGTAGGCGCAGCGACGCGACACGCGGCCGCCCACCACGCATGGGAGCAAGGATGGATCTAGACCGCGAGGCGCGGCCCGCCGAACAAGCGAAGCCGTGGTCAGCCCCGGCCGAGGGCGTCGGCCGGCCCCTCATCCACGAGGCTCTTCGTCATGACGTGCTCGCGGCGGACGCCGTCGGGCATGAGGTCCCCGAGCTCCCCGGTGTCACGGAAGCCGTTCCGCCGATAGAGCGCCCAGGCATTGCCGTTCCCCTCCACCGCGGCCAACCGCAACGTCACCGCGCCCGCTTGCCAGGCCCACCGCTCCACCTCGCGGCCAGCCGTGCGCGCCAGCGTTCCTCGCGGTCGCCGTCGCCTTGCCAGTCCGCCAGCTGGGAGCCGAAGGCATAGCCCGCCTCACGCAGCGCCTCGAGTCGCAGCTCCCGCCAGATCAAGTCGTCCGGAGCCAGCACAAGGGTCTCGACCATCTCCTGCACGTTGCCGCAGCCGGCGCGAGCAGACAACGGAGTATCCGGCGACCCCGGTGCGGACACAGGATGCCCCTAGAATGGGGTCTCGCCAGAGGGGGAGGGTGCGATGTCACTCCTGCGGTCAGCCATCGGAACGGTGCTGCGGCGCCTGCGCCACCAGCAGGGTCGCACCTTGCAGGACGTCGCGGACGCCGCCGGTGTGTCGCTGCCGTACCTGTCGGAGATCGAGCGTGGCCGCAAGGAGGCCTCCTCCGAGATCCTCGCCAGCATCTGCGCCGCCCTCGGCCTGCCGCTGACCGACCTGCTCGAGCAGGTACGCGCCGAGCTGCTCCGCACCACCCCGGTGACCACCCCCGTACGCGCCCCCAGAATGCGCGTGACCTGCGGCTATGCCCAGGGCAGATCTGCCCACGGCAGAGATCGTCGCCGGCCCCCGGGGCGCGCCGCAGGATGGGTCGTATGCAGACCGACCAGGCTCCCTTCGGCGCCCAGCTCTACGACGCGCTTCTAGCCGAACGCATCGTCTTCCTCGGCACCGAGGTCACCGACGCGAGCGCCAACATGGTGTGCGGGCAGTTGCTCCTGCTCGCCGCCGCTGACCCGCGCCGTGACATCCAGCTCTACATCAACTCGCCGGGCGGCTCGGTCAGTGCCGGGCTCGCGATCTACGACACCATGCGCTTCATCAAGAACGACGTGGCCACCATCGCCATGGGCATGGCCGGCTCGATGGGGCAGTTCCTGCTGACCGCGGGCACCGCCGGCAAGCGCTTCGCGTTGCCGCACGCGCGGATCATGATGCATCAGCCGTCGGGCGGCTTCGGCGGCACGGTCGCGGACATCACCATCCAGGCCGAGAACATGCTGTACGTCAAGCGCAAGGTCCAGGAACTGATCGCCCGCCACAGCGGCCGCACGATGGCCGAGGTCGAAGCCGACTCCGACCGCGACCGCTGGTTCACCGCCGAGCAGGCCGTGGCCTACGGCCTGATCGACGAGGTCATCACCGAAGCAGCCGCGGTGGCCGCGTGACCCAACGAGGCGGCAGCGGCCGCGGTGGCCCGATCCAACGAGGCGGAGCGACGGCGATGGCCGCGTGGCCCCAGTGAGGCGGCAGCGGCCGAGACGGCCGTGATTCAGCGAGGCGGCGCGACGGCGGTGGCAGCGTGGCCCAGCAAGGCGGCCGCGACGGCGGTGGCCGCCTGGTTCAGCGAGGTGGTGGCGGCCGCGATGGCCCAGTGACTGAATGAGGCGGCAGCGGCCGCGGTGGCCCGTGATCCAGCGAGGCGACCGCGACCGCGACGGCGGTAGCCGCGTGACTCAGCGACGCACCGTAGCCCGCCGGATCTCAGTGCGCAGCGCAGGCGGCCCATCCAACGGAGCCGGATCCTCAGCCGTCGGTGTCACGCCACCGGCAGCGACCCGGTCCAGGGTCCGCAGCCCGCTCCGCTCCACGCTGCCGAAGATTGTGTAGTTCGGCCGCAGCGCCGAGTTGCCGTAGACCAGGAAGAACTGGCTGCCGTTGGTGTCCGGGCCGGCGTTGGCCATGGCCAGCACGCCGCGGGCGTACACCTTGCGCTCGCCGGTCGGGTCGGTCGGCGCGGGCGGCAGGTCCGTGGGCAGTTCGTCGCCGTAGCGGTAGCCGGGGCCGCCGGAGCCGGTCCCGCTCGGGTCGCCGCACTGCAGGACCAGGAGCGTCGGGTACGCGGTCAGCCGGTGACAGATGGTCCGGTCGTAGAACCGGTGCCGGACCAGGTGCACGAAGCTCTGCACCGTGCACGGCGCCTGGGCGCGGTCCAGCTCCAGCGGGATCGGCCCGAGGTTGGTCTTCAGCAGCACGTCCACGGTGCCGCGATCGGGGGTGTGCCGCGGGTCGCGGGGCAGCGGCACCGGCCGCACAGCGGGATCGTCCGGCGTGGGCGTGTACGCACACGGCCCCTTGGTGGGCGCGGTGGGATCGGTGCCGTGCGCGGCAGCGGGGGCGGCCCCGACCACACCAGCCGCTAACACCGAGACCAGGACGAACGCCAGACGTCGCTTCATCATCCCCCCGGTCTAATCGATCCACTTGGATACGTCAAGCCACCCCGGCCGGCCCCGGACCGGATGACGGCGCGCCTGTTCCCCAGCAGCTCCCGGGCAATCGCCACCACCGGCCGCTCAAGCCAAGCCAACCCACCGGCACCGACCACAGGCGACACCAACCGACGACAGACGACACCAAGCCGACGGCCAGGTGCGACCTAGCCGACGGCCAGGCGAGACAAGGCCGACCACAGGCGACACCAAACCGACTACCGGCGAGTCAAAGATGAGGGAAGCACAGCGCCGATCAGGAGACCGGCCACTCATGGACCGGAATGTTCTCGTGCATCGGCGGCAGATACCGCCGCAACATCTCATGCAGAGCCGCCTGCCGGTCCAACCCCTCCCCCTCCAACGAATGCAAAGTCTCCACCTGCCAAGTAGCCCCATTACGCCCCGTCAAGCAGCGCTGCTCAATGATCCCCAGCAACCTGTCCCGCTCACCCGCCGACACACCCCACTTGTCCAACCCCTCCTTGGCCAGCGGCAGCAGACGACGCAGCACCAGCTCGGACACCGGCACATACCCCAACCCAGGCCAGAACACCGACGCCGCAATACCGTGCCGGGCGCAGGAGTGGAAGTTCTCCTCCGCCGCGCTGAACGACATCTGGGTCCAGATCGGACGCTCCGCCTCGGCCAGCATCCGGACCAGGCCGTAGTAGAACGCCCCGTTGGCCACCGTGTCGACGACCGTCGGGCCGGCCGGCAGCACCCTGTTCTCCACGCGCAGGTGCGGGCGGCCCTTGACCACCGCGTAGATCGGCCGGTTCCACCTGTACACCGTGCCGTTGTGCAGGCGCAGTTCGCTCAGCTCCGGGGTGTCGCCGCTCTGGAGGATCTGCTCCGGGTCGTCCTCGTCGCAGATCGGCAGTAGCGCCGGGAAGTAGCGGACGTTCTCCTCGAACAGGTCGAAGACCGAGGTGATCCAGCGTTCGCCGAACCACACCCGGGGGCGTACGCCCTGGGCCCGGATCTCCTCCGAGCGGGTGTCGGTGGCCTGTTCGAACAGCGGGATCCGGGTCTCGCGCCACAGCTCTCGGCCGAACAGCAGCGGCGAGTTCGCGCCCAGGGCCACCTGGATGCCGGAGATGACCTGGGCCGCGTTCCAGTACGCCGCGAACTGGTCCGGGCTCACCTGCAGGTGGAACTGGGTGCTGGTGCAGGCCGCCTCGGGCGCGATGGTGTCCGTGGTGACGGCCAGCCGGTCGATGCCGTCGATGCGGATGTCCAGGTCCTCGCCGCGGGCCGCGAAGATCTGCTCGTTGAGCAGCTTGTAGCGCGGGTTCGCCGACAGCGAGTCGGCGGTCATGTGTTCCTTGCGCAGCGTCGGCAGGATGCCGATCATCACCATGTGCGCGCCGACGCTGCGGGCGTGCTCCTCCGCGTTGTTCAGGCTGGCCCGCAGCTCGCGTTCCAGGTCGGCGTTCTCCTCGCCGGCCAGCCGCCGCGGCGCCACGTTTATCTCGACGTTGAACTGGCCCAGTTCGGTCTGGAAGTCCGGGTCGGCGATGGCCCGCAGCACCTCGGCGTTGCGCATCGCCGGGTCGGCGTTGTCGTCGACCAGGTTGAGCTCCACCTCCATGCCGGTCAGCGGCCGTTCGAAATCGAAGCGCGAGTCGCGCAGCATGGCGGCGAAGACGTCGAGACTGCGCCTGATCTTCTGCCGGTACTGCGATCTGTCCTCGCGGGTGAATGTCCTCTGGTCGACCTCTTCGCCCACCGCGCACCGCCCCTCTGCCTGCATCTATGATCTCGTGGACAACCCGTCGGCGCATCAGAAGAACGCGTCGAACCACTCCGGAGGTTTCCGCGTGCGTCGCATACCTGCCCTTTTCGTCGCCGTGGCAATCGCGGAGGCGTGCAGCTGGGCAGCGCTGCTGATCGGGATGTTCTTCAAGTACGTCGTCGTGCGCAATGAGATCGGCGTGCAGATCGCCGGGCCGATCCACGGCGCCTTCTTCATGGCCTACCTGGCCGTCACCGTGGTGCAGGCCCGGGTGGCCGGCTGGAAGTGGAGGGTCACGCTGGTCGCCCTGCTCTGCTCGATCCCGCCGTTCGCGACCGTGGTCTTCGAGCGCTGGGCCCGTTCGCGGGGCCTGCTCACCGCCGCAGCAGAGCCCGCAGCGCAGTCGTGAGCGCCTGAGGGTTCTCCTCGGCCATGTGGTGGCCGCTCTCGATCGGCACCCCCTGCACGTCGTCGGCCCATTCCCGCCAGATCGCCAGCGGGTCGCCGTAGAGCTCCTCCATGTCGTCGCGGGTCGACCAGGCGAACAGCGTCGGGCAGGTGATCCGCCGGCCGGCGGCCCGGTCCGCGTCGTCGGTGGCGCGATCGCCGCGCAGGCCCGCGCGGTAGTCGCAGCACATCGCGTGCACGGTCGCCGGGTCGTAGATCGCTTCGCGTTCCTCCGGCGGCACGGCGTCGCCGAGGCCGTACCAGGCGTGCGGGTCGGCGTTGATGACCGGTTCCGCCGGCTTCGCCGTCTGGCCCAGGAAGAACCAGTGCCACCACCGGGCCGCGAAACGGGCGTCGGCCCGGGCGAGGGCTTCGCCGATGGGTACGCCGTCAAGCACCGCCAAGTGACTCACCACCCCCGGATGGTCCAGGGCGAGCCGCATGGCCACGTAACAGCCACGGTCGTGCCCCGCCACGGCGAAACGCTCGTGTCCCAGCCGGGCCATCAGCGCCACGATGTCCGCCGCCATGGCCCGTTTGCCGTACCCGGAGAAGTCGTCGCCCGCCGGCGGTTTCGACGACCGGCCGTAGCCGCGCAGGTCCGGGCAGACCACGGTGTGCTCCGCGGCCAGCGCGGGCGCGACCTGCTGCCAGGTGACATGCGTACGCGGATGCCCGTGCAGCAGGACGACCGGCGGGCCGCTGCCGCCGTGGCGCACCCGCAGGGTCGCCGCCCCGACGTCGATGTGGTCCAGAGCGAAGCCGTCGAACATGACCGTAGCCGTTACCCGGCCTTTACAGAACGAAGCATCGCATCGAGACTGATCGTTGTCTTGAGGCCCTCAGGGAGGCAACGATGCGCAGATTCGGCACGATCGTCGCAGCGTCGGCCCTGCTCGCGGCGGGCCTCGCGGCCCCGGCCGCGGCGCAGCGGCCCGCGACGGGATGGAGCACCGCCTGGGCCACCGCGCCGGCGGCCGCGGTCGCCGGCGTCGAGCAGGGGTACGCGGGCTTCACGATCCGCAACGTCGTGCACACCACGATCGGCGGGGCCACCGTACGGGTCCACCTGTCGAACCGCTTCGGCACCCAGCCCGTGCTGATGGGGCATGTCACCGTGGCCTTGTCCGCGCACGCCGGCGGGCGCCGCGACGGGACCATCGACCGCAGCGACGGTACGGCGCAGCCCGGCACCCTGCGCGACGTCCTGTTCCACGGCCGCGGCTCGATCACCATCCCGGCCCGCGCCGAGGTGGTCAGCGACCCGGTGCCGCTGCGGGTCGCCGCCGACCGCGACCTGCTCGTCACCACGTGGACGCCGCAGCCCTCGGGCACGGTCACCTACCACCCGGCCGCGATGCAGGACTCGTACTTCACCCGGGGCCCGGCCGACCACGCCGGGGACGAGGCTGCCGCCGCGTTCACCGAGACCACCCGGGTCTGGCACTACGTGAACGGGGTCGACGTGCGGGGCGGCCCGGGCACGGTGGTCGCACTCGGCGACTCCATCACCGACGGCGTCACCTCCACCTGGGGTGCGAACCGGCGCTGGACCGACTACCTGGCCGCCCGGCTGGCCGGCAGCCCGGTGCCGGACTACGGCGTCGCCAACTCCGGCATCAGCGGCAACCGCGTCCTGCTGGACAGCAACGCCCCCAACTACACGATCTACAGCAGCTTCGGCCCCAGCGCGCTGACCCGGCTCAACTACGACGTGCTGGAACGCGCCGGTGCCCGCTCGGTCATCGTCTTCGAGGGCATCAACGACATCCAGCAGACCCCGCACCAGGAAGACCCGGAGCAGATCATCGCCGGCCTGGCCCAGATCGCGGCCCAGGCGCACGACCGCGGACTGCGCGTCGTCGGCGCCACGATCATGGCCTGGAAGGGCTGGGGCTCCTGGACCCCCGAGCTGGAGAAGACCCGGGTCGCGGTGAACGAGTGGATCCGCGCCGGCGGTGACGGCACGCTGGACGGGCTCGCCGACTTCGACGCGGCCACCCGGGATCCGGCCGACCCCGAGCAGTTGCTGCCCGCGTTCGACAGCGGCGACCACCTGCACCCCAACGACGCCGGGGACAAGGCGATGGCCGCCGTCGTGCCGCTGGCCCGGCTCTGAGCTGATCAGCTGATCCAGGCCGCCACGAGCACGGCGGCCAGCGCCAGGCCCAGCACGGCCTGGATCAGCAACCCGGGACCGAAGTGCGACCACAGCGTCGGGATGCGCGGGGTCAGCGGCTGCATCGTGGTCAGGTTCAGCACCTGCTCCAGCTTCACCGGCAGATCCGGGTCCTTCTGCGCCCGGGTCCGCAACTGCACGAGGTCGCCGCGGTGCAACGCCGACTGCGGCAGCTGACCGTGCATCTCCACCTCGTACGTCTGGCCCAGGTCGTCGCGCAGCCGTACCGGGGTGACCAGGTATTCCGGGCCCTTCTTGAGGTCCTTGAACTTGCGCCGCGCGCCTCCGCCGCCGCTGCGCAGCAGGGCGAGGAGCAGCGCGCCGAGCGCCTGGGTGATGGTGGCCGCGACGAACACGGCGACCAGCAGCGGCTGGGCGACCTTGACCTCGCGGGTGTAGGAGGGCCGGAACCCGAGGAACCGGCCGGTGATGACGGGACCGGCGTGCCGGAGGATCCGCTCGCGGTAGAGCTCGGTGTCGTCCATGGGGATATCTCCTGGGAGGGGGAGATGCATGTCCCTCAATTGTACGGAGAGCTACCTGTACAACACAGTGAGTGAATTCTGGATCACGGCTCACCAGCAGCTGATCTCTCCGTTTGGCGCCGATCCCACCGGGCATCTCTCAATCCCGCTTGCCCATTAGGACGTGCCGCATGAAGATGCCCTCTGCCCGCGGACCGGTTTCGGCCGCTGTCATCGACGCCCTCGCGCGCTCGCCGTACGACTTCACCCTCGACCCGGGCGAAGTCGGCCACGAGGACCTGCACCTGACGCTCTTCGTGCTCTACGAGCTGCACTACCGCGGCTGGGACGGCGTCGACGACCAGTGGGAATGGCACCCCGGACTGCTGGCGCTGCGCGCCCGCCTGGAGGCCCGCTTCGAGGCCGACCTGCGCGAGCTCGTCGGCGACCCGGCGCCCGCCGACGACGTGCCCCGCACGCTCGTCGCCCTGACCTCCGACAACAGCGGCCCGTCGCTCTCCGGCTACCTGCGCGGCCGGGCGACCCTGGAACAGTTCAAGGAGTTCGCCACCCACCGCTCGATCTACCACCTGCGCGAGGCCGACCCGCACACCTTCGCGATCCCCCGGCTGGGCGGCAAGGCCAAGGCCGCACTCATCGAGATCCAGATCGACGAGTACGGCGGAGGCGTCGCCGACCGCATGCACCAGGAGATGTTCCGCAGCACGATGACCGCGCTCGGCCTCGACACCGAGTACGGCGCGTACGTGGATGTGGTGCCGGCGACGACCCTGGCCAACAACAACCTCATGTCGCTGTTCGGGTTGCACCGCCGGTGGCGCGGGGCGCTGCTGGGCCACCTGGCCGCGTACGAGATGACCTCGACCGGCCCGAACCGCGCGTACGGCAACGGCCTGCGCCGGCTGGGCGGCGACGCGGACGGCACCCGCTTCTACGACGAGCACGTGGAGGCGGACGCGGTGCACGAGCAGATCGCCGCGTACGACATGTGCGGCTCGTTCTGCCAGGCCGAACCGGAATCGGCGGGCGACGTGCTCTTCGGCGCCCGGTGCGTGCTCAAGCTGGAAGAGAAATGGGCGGAACACATCCTCGAGCGCTGGGCGGCGGGGGAGACCTCCCTGCGCGGATGAGCCGGCGCCGACCGCTCCCAGCGCTGTGAGCGGTCAGGCGTCGCCGCGCGGAGCGGCACTCTCGCGGCCGACGCCAGCCCGGAAGCCGATGGCCTTGTGCGTGCCGTCGCAGAACGGCTTGATCGCGGACTTGCCACAACGGCAGAGCGCGACGGTGCCCCGGCCGGGATCGATGACCTCACCGTCGGGGGTGCTGAGCGTGAAGTTGCCCCGCAGCAGCAGCGGCCCGTCCTCGTACGGGATCACGGTCGCGCCGCGATCATCCACCGATCCAGTCATGGCGGGGGAGATGCCCCGGCGCGCCCGCCCGAAACACCGCAGACCACGGGGCTGTCCGCCGTCCGTCTACCGATTGGCCGAAACGGTCACGGCGCGGTCCCGGACACGGTGAACTTGGAACTGAACGCCTGTCGCGGGCGATCTACGGGGGTGGGACAGCATGGCGCTGATCGGCATGAAGTACGTGAATCCTGACAGTGTGCTCGCGCGTACGGCGTGGGAGATGGTCCAGACCCACGCGGGCGGCCTGGGCCCCCACGAGGGCATGACCGTCTGCCCGGTCTGCGGCGAACCCCTGCCCTGCACCGCCGGCCGCGCGGCGGCGGAGGTCGTGGCGGCGGCCGGCCTGGCCGAATCGTCCGGGCTGGTCGAAGCGGCCCGCCAGCAGGGCCGGGAATCGGGATCACCGCTGGGTCTGAGCAGTACGGCCGAGCGTCCGGCGCCCGCGGTGGGGGTGGCGCACCCGCCGATGGCGTTCGCTCCGCCGGAGGAGTCGCTGCCGGAACCGGCCTACCGCCAGTTTGATGCTGCTCGCCCGCAGCCAGCCGCTGAAGCCGACGCCGTTTCCGGGTCTGCTGCGCCGGCATCCGGGCTGAAGCCGTCCGGAAATACGCCGTCCGGGCTTACTCCGCCCGGCCCGGAGGCGTTCGGCTCGGCCTCGGCGGCCAGGTCTGCTGCCGGGTCGGCCTACTCGCAGGCTCCTTCGGCGCAGTCGGCTTCCGACGAGCCGTCTGCTGGTCGGGCAACGTTCGGCCAAGCTTCAACTGGGCAGTCCGCCTTGGGCGATCCGGCGGCTGGCCGTTCGGGGCGGGACCGCGACGGCGATCCCAGCGACCTGGGCGCCGGTCGTTCGGGTGCTGATCGCGCGGACACCGATCGCCCGGAGGCCGGTCCTGCGGAGGGCGGTCGTCCCGAGGGCGGTCGTGCGGAGGGCGGTCGTCCCGAGGGCGGTCGTGCGGAGGGCGGTCGTCCCGAGGGCGGTCGCTCAGTGGCTGGTGGTCCGGAGGCCGGTCGCTCGGAGGCCGATCGCTCCGAGGCCGGTCGTGAGGACCTTGGGCGGGTTGACGTGGGCCGCGCTGAGGCCGGTCGGGTGGACGCCGGCCGGGTGGATGTCGGTCGCGTAGGCGTCGGTCGCGCGGAAGTCGGCGCTCCGGACCCCGGCCGCCTCCAAGCCGGCGGCTCGGATGCTGGTCGTCCGAATCCCGGTGGTCCAGGTGCTGGTGGAATGGGTGCTGGTGGTTTGGGTGCGGGTCTTCCCGATGCTGGGCGCCCGGGCGATGGTCGTCCGGATGCCGGACTGCCGCACGCAGGTCACCCGGATACCGGCCTTCCCGGGAGTGGTCGCCCGGAAGGCGGCCGGACCGCGCCCTCCGATCAGAACGCCGAGCAGTCGAATTCTGGGCAGACGAACGCTGGGCCCGCCGCGGCCGGTCCGGCCCCTGAGAGTGCCCGCCCGGCCCCGGACGTGGACCCGCTGCTGCTCGGCCCGCCGCTGTTCGTGCAGCAGAACCGCCCGCTGGATGCACCCCGTTTCACCCCGTCGGCACGCACTCCGGAGTCGGCAAGCGCCACGCAGAACGCCCTGCCGTCGACCGCCGCCAACGGCACGGGCCCGCACCCGTCCGGCGCGGACACCGCCCAGCCGCCGGCCGCCCACGAGCCCGACCGCAAACCCCACCCGAGCCCAACCCAGCAGGCCGCCGGGCAGCAGGCCGCCGGGCAACAGCCGGGCACGCAGGAGCCAACTGCCCCGCAGCCCGGCCTTCAGCAGTCCGCCGCGTGGTCCGCGCAGCCCGGTGCTCAGCAGCCCGGTGCCTCGTCCGTGCAGCCTGGCGCCCAGCAGCCCGCTGTCCAGCAGCCCGCTGTCCAGCAGCCCGCTGTCCAGCAGCCCGGCGTTCAGCAGCCTGCCGCGTGGTCCGCGCAGCCCGGCGCCCAGCAGCCGGGCGGCCAGCAGCCCGGCGGTCAGCACCCCGCTGCCCAGCAGCCCACTGCCCATCAGCTTGGCGCTCAGCAGCCTGCCACTTGGTCCGCGCAGCCGGGCGGTCAGCAGCCGGGCGGTCAGCAGTCCACCCAGCAGCATGCTCCCGAACAGCCCACGGCCCACCAACCCGCCGCCCACCAACCCGCCGCCCAGCACGCCGCCTGGCCCCCGCAGCCGGGCCCTGCGCAGCAAGCAGGAACGGACACCCCAGCCGGATGGACGGCAGGGCCTGCCACACCCACCCACCAGAACAAGCCCGACCACCCCGACCCGGCCGCCGGACCGGCCCGATCCGGGGTCGAGGACCAGTTCGCCCGCTCGACCCAGCCCGTCACCCCACCCCAGAACCAGTTCGCCGCCAC
This sequence comes from Actinoplanes sp. CA-051413, assembly GCF_050955795.1. Lineage (NCBI taxonomy): Bacteria > Bacillati > Actinomycetota > Actinomycetes > Micromonosporales > Micromonosporaceae > Actinoplanes > Actinoplanes sp. CA-051413. The sequence continues at coordinate 6,509,856 of NZ_CP192100.1, read as the reverse complement.
CCCGGCGCCCTTCACCCGCCCCAGCGACACCGACCAAACCCCGGCGAACGGTCCAGCCGCACCGATCCCCGGCTGGCAAGGCGCCCCGACCGCAGGCCACTCCGCCGACCCGAACCAGCCGGCCGGCCCCACCGCCGGTCAGCAGATCAACCCGGCGGCAGGCTCGACCCAGTGGAGCCCAGGCCCGGGCCGGCCGGGAGACCAGCTCTCTGGCCACCCCGGAGCTCAGCCCCGCCAGTCCAACCGCCCCCCACTCGAACCACCCCAGATGGGCCAGCTCAACCGCCCCTTCGAACCCGCATCCCAAGTGCCCGCATCTCAAGCGCCCGCATCCCAAGCGCCTGCAGCTCAGCCGCCCGCAATTCCCCAAGGCCCGGCGAGCGGAGGCCCGGCGAGCGGAGGCCCGGCGAGCGGAGGCCCGGCGAGCGGAGGCCCGGCGAACGGCCAAGAGCCCCACCCGCAGGGATTCGGCCCGGCCCAGGGAGCCGGACAGCAACCAGACCGGCCAGGCCCCACCACCCAGCCCGGCCTCAGCGGCTCCCCAGCACCAGCCCGCACCACCCGCCCACCACTGGAACCCCCGCAGATGGGCCAGCTCAACCGCCCCCTTCCGCCCGCCGAAACGCCGTCGGGTCTGCCCACCCGGGGCGCCGCCCCGCAGGTTCCGGTTGCTCCGGCGGCCGCTGCTTCGGACGAGGATGCGCCCAGTGGGCTTCCGCGCCGCCCGCAGGATCCGGCCGCGGGCGATCCGGCCGGGGAGCAGCCCAGGGGGCATCACAACGGCTGACCGGGGGGAAAGCGCCCGCCGGACAATGAGCACCACCTATCGGTGGAATGTGTTTCGGCATGATTCGGGTCGGGCAGTACGGTGACCGGAGGATCGGTGGCGCCACTGTGGCCTCAGGCGCGAGCCGGGTGTCGGGGGCGTCGATCCGGATGCGTGATCTAGGGGGTTATATGTCTGCACACGACCGCGTGCAGCCATCCGGTGAGCGCGTGCTGGAGGACCTGGATCTGGCCGCCACCGCCTACGCGGAGCGGGTCGAGTCGGCCGACGCCCTCACGCGGGAGCAGTTGCGGGAGGAGTTCGTCGCGCTCTGTCTGCCGTTCGCCGGGCGGATGGCCCGCCGTTACCGGGGCCGGGGCGAGGCCCTCGAGGATCTCGAGCAGGTGGCGCGGCTCGGCCTGGTCAAGGCCATCGACCGGTACGACCCGCAGCGGGGCTCCTTCACGGCGTACGCGGTCATCACGATCTCCGGTGAGATCAAGCGGCACTTCCGGGACCGGACCTGGGGTGTGCACGTCCCCCGGCGGGTGCAGGACCTGAGTCTGGAGGTCGGGCACGCCACGATGGTGCTGACCACCGAGTTGTCCCGCAGGCCCAGCGCGGCCGAGCTGGCCGCGCATCTGCGGTTGCCGGAGTCCGCGGTGCTGGAGGCGCTGGAGTCCTCCGCCGGTTATTCGCCGGCTTCGCTCAATGCTCCGGCCGGAGTGGACGGCTCGGCGGAGTTCGGTGACCTGATCGGTGGCGCCGACGCCGAGCTCGAGGCGATCGACGACAAGATCACCGTCGCCGGGTTGTTGTTGCGGCTGCCGTCGCGGGAGCGGCAGATGCTGGCGATGCGGTTCTACGGCAACCGTACCCAGGCGGAGATCGCCGCCGAGCTGGGCATTTCCCAGATGCACGTGTCGCGGCTGCTCAGCCGGGCGCTCGGCTGGCTGCGTGAGGCCATGCTGAGCGACACGCTGCCGCGCTGGGAAGGCGCGAGCACTGTGACCGACGGCCACGGCATGCAGATCACGGTCTCGCATGAGGACGGGGTTCTCACCGTACGGATCCGCGGGGAGGTCGACCGCGACACGGCCGGCCGGCTGCGGACGAGTCTGCGTCATGCCATCGCCACCGCCGGCGCGGGTCGGCTGGTCGTCGACCTGTCGGCGGTGCCGCTCGTGGACGCCGCCGGTGTGGCTGCCCTGGTCGACGCCGCGTCCGCGGCTGCGGTGGCGGAGGTGTCCCTGTCCCTGACGGGCGCTCAGCCGTACGTGTCGCGCATCCTCGCCGTCTCCGGCCTGCACAATCTGCTGGACACCGACACCCGGTAGGGAAGTCAGCTCACCTGCAGGGACGCCCAGACGACCTTGCCGTCATCGGTCGGCAGCCAGCCCCAGGAATGCGCCGTGGCCTTCACCAGCAGCAGGCCCCGGCCGCGCATCGTGGCGGAGCCGTCGGAGGCGCGCAGGACCGGCTCGGCCGCGTCGCCGTCGCGGACGGCGATGTGCAGGAAGCGGGGCCGCAGGGTCACGCGGAGGGTCATCATGGTGTGCGCGTGGTCGACGACATTGCTGACCAGCTCGCTCGCCACCAGGCTGGCCGGGGCGACCAGGTCGGGCAGGTCCCAGCGCACGCACGCGTCCGTGGCCACGTTGCGCGCCTGGCGGGCTGCGCCGGAGATGGGCAACAGTTCGTCGCTGAGCACGGACAGCGTGTGCCGTTCGAACCCGGCGTGCTCGAGGGCTGCCTGGACGGTGACGAACTGGGGCACGGCCCTGTAAGTCGCGCCACGCAGCTGATCGTCGGTGTACGGATCAGCGGCACACAGCAGCATCGGGATGCCGGGCCAGCGGGCGGCCTGCCGGCGTACGGCGACGAAGACGTTCAGGGCCAGCGGGTCCGCCAGGGTCATCCGGGACAAGTCGATCAGCAGCGCCTCAGGCTGCTCGGCCAGGCACTTGAGCAGTCGCACCCGCAGGTCCGCGACGTCGCCGAGGCCAAGGCTGCCGGCGAGCTCCGCGATCAGCCGGCGCCCGTCGTCTCTCACCTCGCAGGCGACAGCCACTGCCACCGACCTCCTGAACTGGGTACCACTGAGGCTCCATACCCGATGCAACTTTGTTCAAACGGTGTCGGCTGTCGCGTCGAGCACCGCGTCCGCCTCCATGACAATGATGGCGCCGTCGTTGTCCTTGCCGGAATCCCGGGCCGCGAGCGGGGTCGCCGCCACCCGTACGGTGATCGGCCGGCCCCGCCGGTTGACCGCCTCCACCGCCAGCTCGGCCGCGCTGCCCTGCGCGCCCAGCACCCCGCGGAGCAGGGGCCGGAGCTGCTCGAACGGCAACCCGATGTCCAGGTTGAGGAAGTGCTCGCCGACCACCTCGTGCGAGCGCAGTCCCCAGAGGTCCTGGGCGCGCCTGTTCCACATCCGGATCCGCATGTCGTGGTCGACGACGACAACACCGGCCCGCAGGCTGGCCAGCACGGTCTCCAGGAACGCGTTCGCGTCGTCGAGCTGCGCGGTGCTGATCCGCAGCTGGTCGTTGATGTTCTGCAGCTCCTCGTTGGTCGACTGGAGCTCCTCGTTCATCGTCTCCAGCTCTTCGTTGGTGGACTGGAGTTCCTCGTTCGTGGTCTCCAGCTCCTCGACCGTCGACTGGAGCTCCTCGTTGGTGGTCTCCAGCTCCTCGTTGGTGGACTGGAGCTCCTCGTACGCGGCTTCGAGCTGCTGGTGGGCCTGCTCGAGGTCATCCTGCAGGCGGCGGGCCGCGGTGACGTCGTCGAAGACGATGTTGACCCCGAGCAGGCTGCCGTCGGCCGTGTTCAGCGGGCTGATCTGGATCTCCAGGTGGATCAGCTCGCCGCTGCGGACGTACTCGACGTCGCTGACCCGCATGGTGCGGCGCTCGACCTGCGCCTGCTCGATGTAGCGGCGCAGCTCCACCGGCCGGTACGACAGATCGAGGTCACGGAACGGCCGGCCGATGTCGCGCGACGACACTCCGAACAGGTTGTCCAGGCGGTTGTTGGTCAGCGCGACCAGCCCGTCGGAGGTGAGCCCGAGCTGGGCCACCGGGCTGGCGGCGAACGCCTCGTTGCGCAGCTGGTCCAGGCCGAGGACGTGATTCGCGGTGGCGGGCAGCTGCTCGCCGAAGGCGGTCCCGGCCTGGAACGCGAGGCGGGGCACGCGGCGGAAGATCCGGCGTTTGAGGTCGACCGGCGTGAAGATGCTGCCGTGGCTGAGCAGCATCTCGGCCTTGCCCAGCAGCAGGATGCCGCCGTCGGCCAGGGCGAAGTGGAACCGGGACAGGATCTTGGTCTGGGTCTCGGCGTTGAAGTACATCAGGGTGTTGCGGCAGACGAGCAGGTCGATGCGGGAGATCGGCGCGTCCTGGACCAGGTCGTTGCGCCCGAAGATGACCGAGCGCCGCAGGTCCTTGCGGAAGGTGACCCGCTCACCGGTCCGCTCGAAGTACTTCTCCCTCAGCTCCGGCGGGACCGCCTCCAGCGCCTGCTCGCCGTAGGTCGCCTGGCGGGCCTCGGTGAGCTGCTCCTCGTCCACGTCGGTGGCGTAGATCTTCACCCGGTCGCGGAACCCGTCGATGCCCAGCGTCTCGGCCAGCACCATCGCCAGCGTGTAGGCCTCCTCGCCGGAGGCGCAGCCGGCCGACCAGATCCGGATCGGCGCTGCCGGCGCCCGGGCCGTCACCAGGGGCTCGAGGATCTCGGCGCGCAGATAGTGCCAGGCCTCCGGATCGCGGAAGAAGCCGGTGACGTTGATCAGGATGGTGTTGAACAGAGCGGTGAACTCGTCCGGGTGCACCTGGAGGTGGTCGGAGTAGTCCTGGTAACCGGTGATGCCGACCTGCGCCATGCGACGGTCGACCCGGCGCATCAGACTGGACCGCTTGTAGCCGGTGAAGTCGAAACCCCGGGACTCCTTGAGGTAGACCAGCAGCGCCTCGAAGTCCGGGTCGGTGGGGATCATGGTGGCCTTCCGTCACATGGTTGCGCGGCGACGCTACCGCACGTCGGACGGCAACTCGTCCGGATGATCCCCGGGGGCGGCCGTGTCGGGATCGCGGTCGGGCATCGATCCGAGCCGGGCGATCAGCCGGCGGATCGTCGCGCCGGCCGCGTCGGCGTCGGCCGCGATGTTGTCGAAGCGGGCCCCGGTGCCGGTCCGCCGGTGGGGGCCGTGGGCGGCCATCCGGCGGCTCAGCTCGGACTTCTCCTCCAGCGCGCGCAGCGCCATCCAGAGCGCGCCCTCGAGCGCGATGGCCTGCTCGTCCAGCAGGCTCTCGGGCGACCAGGCATGGCCCACCCGGCACCGGTAGCGGGGGACCGGGCCGTCGTCGATCTGGAACAGCCCGCCGCCGCAGGCGGGACAGCCGAAGCCGGCCGGCGGGGCGAACTGGTCGGTGGTGACCGAGGCCAGGTCGGACATCGCCACCTCGGTGTCGAGCAGGCTGTCGGCGGGCAGCCGCGGACCGTCGGGCAGGGGCATGGCAGTCAACTCCGCGAGGAGGCCGCCCAGCTTGGCGGCGGGCGCGACGTGTTCGGTGGGCGTCCGGGCGAGAGCGGCCAGCGGCATCGAGGAATACAGCGCCTCGGCCGGATCCTGCACGACCGCGGTGCCGCCGCGGGCCACGATGCTGGTCAGGCCGGCCGCGCCGTCGTCGCGGGACCCGGAGAGGACCACCCCGATGCCGCGCGGGCCGGCGGCGCGGGCGACCGAGCGGAAGAGGGGATCGACGGCCGGCCGGTGCCCGTTCTCGGCGGGGCCGTGCGACAGCCGCAGGTGCCCGTCGAGCAGCAGCAGGTGGTGGTCGATGGGCGCGACGTAGATGTGACCGGGCCGGATGTGCTCACCCTCGACGACGGAGGCGGCGGGTAGCGAGCCACTGCGGTTCAGGATCGAGGGCAGGGCGCTGGGGGCGTCGCGGGGCAGGTGCAGGACGACGAGGACCGCGGCGGGCAGGTCCGGCGGCAGACCGGCGACCAGGGCACGCAGGGACTCCACTCCGCCGGCGGACGCGCCGACGGCGATGACGTCCCGGTGCCTGACTGTCACACTGCCGCTCCCGCCGTCAGATGGGTCCACACCACCTTACCGTCGGGAACCGGCAGGACCCCCCACGCATCGGTCAGCTCCCGGACCAGTTGCAGACCGCGGCCGCCGGCCTCGCCGACCTCAGGTGCCTTGGGCCGTGGCAGCAGCCGGCTGCCGTCACGGACGGTCAGGCAGACCCGCCCGTCACGCAGCCCGACCGTGAACTCCATGGTGGTGTGCGCGTGCCGGACCACGTTGGCTACCAGCTCGGTGGCGACCAGCGCGGCCGTGCCGGCGAGCTCGCGGCGGTGCCACGAGGTGCAGGCCTGGGTGACCAGCTGGCGTACCTGCCGGCAGGCGTCCGGGACCGGCCGCAGCCGGACCCGGATCCTGCGGGGCTCAGGCTCTTCCTTGGTGCCTTTCAGAGCGTCGGCGCAGCTGGTCGCGGTGCTGACCGCGGCGCAGTCCGGCCAGGAGCCGATGATCCGGGCCGTCTCCGGCCCGGCGCCGCAGAGCACGATGGGTACGGCCGGCCAGTCGGCCGTCCGGCACACCACCGTGCTCAGCACGTCCAGCGCGGCGGGATCGGGGATCTCGAGGGCGGACACGTCGATGAGCAGAGCCTCGGGCTGCGCCGACAGTGCCTGGGCGAGCGCGTGCTCCAGCGCATCCTTCGTCATCGCGTCCAGCACGCCGCTGACCCGCAGGATCGCCACCGGGAGGTGCTGCTCCGGCCGGCAGACCAGCTGGCTCGTCATCCGCCCCCCTCTACCGACGCGCCGTATCCGTCGCGTCGTCCGCGATCAGTGCCCTCGAACCCACCGGGGCAAACGCAAGGAGCGGCATCACACCCCGACGGCGGCCCCGTCGCGTACCCGTTCGTAGAGGCCGAGATACGAGGATGCCATCACCGCGGGGGTGAACCGACGGGCGGCCTCCTCCCGGCAGGCGGCCTCGGCGATCGTGCCGGCCGCGGCCACCAGTTCGCCCAGTTCCTCCTCGTCGGAGGTGAGCAGGCCGGTCCGGCCGTGCTCGATGAGCTCGGGCAGGCAGCCCCGGGCGATGCCGATCACCGGGGTGCCCAGCGCGAGCGACTCGACCACCGCCGTACCGCCGGGCTCCTCCCAGCGCAGCGGGAAGAGTGCGGCCCGGGCCCGCGCGACCAGGTCGTCGCGGTCGTGCCCGGTCACCGTGCCGACCCAGCGGACCCGGTCACCGTCGACGTGCGGCGCCACGTGCTCCTGCCAGAACCGCACATCCGGATTCTGCGCCGCCGCCGGGCCGGCCGCGGCGAGATCCTCGGGACGGTGGTACGGCCCGACGGGCCCGGCCAGCACGAGGTCGAAGCCGGCACTGTGTGCGAGCCGGGCCGCCAGGTCCTGGCCCTTGCCGGGATTGATCCGGCCCAGCACGACCGCGTAGTCCTCCTTGCCGACCGGGGAGCGCAGATCGGCCCCGTCCGCCAGCGGTGTCGCGAGGTGCACGTGGCCGACGGCGTGTGCCCGCAGCGCGGCCGGGGCGTGGGTCAGCTGGTTCGCCGAGACGCCGTTGACCCGGACCCGGTCGCCACCGTCGAAGGTGCCGTACAACTCGGGGTGCTTGGCCAGATCCCAGTGCAGGGTGTGCAGGCCGGGTGGCGAGTCCGGGCCCAGCGCGGCCAGAGTGGCCAGCCCGGCCGCCTCGACGTGGTCGTGCACCAGGTCGATGTCGCCCTCGGCGAGCCGGCGCCGCACGGCGTGCAGGTGCGCGGGCACGATCCCGCACACCTGGTTGTACGGCCGCTGCAGCTGAGCGAACTGGCCGGTGTCGTAGACGGACACCTGCTCGTCCACCGCCAGCGTGCTCTCCGTCACGGTGGCGAGCACCACCTCGACCCCGAGCCGGCGCAGCTCGGGCACCAGGGTGGCGATGACGTTCTCGATGCCGCCGTAACCGTTCGGGGGGACCGGGAGCCACGGCCCCGCGTTCATCAGGACTCTCATGCGGCCGGCACCGACCTGCGCGCCATGGTCTTCAGCGGCGGCCGTTCCGTGACGCCCACCTCGCTGAGCACAATCTCGCGGTCCAGGTGCGGCAGGGCGTCGGCGCCGCCGCGACGGAACTGGGTGAGCAGCGTCGAGGGCGGCAGCGCGTCGGTGACCAGGCCACGGCGGTGCAGCCGGGACCACGCCGTCACCATGATCTGGGCCGACATCCGGCCCAGCGCCTCGGTGCCCTGGTGACGGTGGAACCGCTCGCCGAGGTCGACCTGGGCCAGCGCGTCCAGGCCGACCAGGTCCAGCAGGTCGATCAGCATCGCGATCTCGACGCCGTACCCGGAGACGAAGGGGATCTGTTCCAGGGTCGTGCGGCGGCCCGCGTACTCGCCGGCCAGGGGCTGGACCACGCCGGCCAGGTCCGGCCAGAACAGGTTGATCAGGGGGCGCGCGGCGAGCTCGGTGACCCGGCCGCCGCCGTCGGTCTCGACGCCGGTGTTGCTGACCAGCGGGCGGTGGTAGAAGCCCTTGACGAACTCGACCGACGGGTCGGTGAGCAGCGGCCCGAGCAGGCCGGTCACGAAGTGCGGGGAGAAGTCGCGCAGGTCACCGTCGACGAAGGCGACCACGTCACCGGTGCTGGCCGCGAGACCGGCCCAGAGTGCGTCGCCCTTGCCCTCCATCCGGGGCAGGCCGCGGGTCACGTCGTCCTGGTGCACGACCCGGGCCCCGGCCGCGCGCGCCACCAGGGCGGTCGCGTCGGTGGACCGGGAGTCCACCACCAGGATCTCGTCCACCAGCGGAACCTTCACGCTCAGGTGCTCGTGGATGGTCGACACGATGGCGCCGACCGTCGCCTCCTCGTTGCGTGCCGGGATCACCACGCTGACGCGGGTGCCTTTCTTCGCGCGGGCCAGTTGCCGGGATGTCCATTGTGTGGCGTTTCCGGTCCGATAGGCCGCCCAGGCCTCGACGATGGGTGACGCGGTCGGTGCAACGTTCGTGCGCGAGTGCCGCATGGGCACACCCCCCAGTTGACGATCAACAGCGAAGCGCGAAACTTTCCCATGACCGGCCGCCTCCAATCTTGCCGCCGGGTAACAGCTGGATGTCCGCCAGCTGCGGAAAGACCTGACGTTTCACATTTGCCGGTGCGGAGAAGTCGAGGGGCCGCAGGACGGTGTCGACGATCGGGGAGGGCTCATGGCCGGGACAAGAGTGGGAATGATCGGCGCCGGCGGTGTCGCGCAACGGCATGCCAGGGTGTTGTCCGGGCTGCCGGGTGTACAGGTGGTGGGCGTGACGGACGTCGTTCCGGCGGCGGCGCAGAGCCTCGCGGACGCGCACGGCGCGCGGGCGTTCCCGGACGTCGAGGCCCTTCTCGGGTCCGGTCTGGACGCGGCCTACGTGTGCGTGCCGCCCTTTGCCCACGGCGACGCGGAGCGGGCGGTGGTGGCCGCTGGACTGCCATTGTTCGTCGAAAAGCCTATTTCGCTTGATTGGGATACAGCTACCGAAATCGCAGCCCTCATTGCGGAAAGTAAGATTGTGACAGCGGTCGGTCACCATTGGCGCTATCTCGCGATTGTTGAACAAGCGCGCGCCCTGCTCCAGGACCGGCCCGTACGGCTGGTGACCGGCGCGTGGCTGGACAAGGTGCCGCCGGTGTCCTGGTGGCCGCACCAGGACCGCTCCGGTGGCCCGGTCGTCGAGCAGGCCGCCCACGTGCTCGACCTGGCCCGCCACCTGGCCGGCGAGGTCACCGAGGTGACGGCGGCCGGCAACGGCACGCCGCCGCCGGTCGACGGGGCCGATGTGGACGGCGCGACCGCCGCCACGCTGCGCTTCGCGAGCGGTGCCGTGGGGACGCTCGCCGCGACCTGCGTGCTGGGCTGGAAGGAACGGGCGGGCCTGGAGGTCTACGCCGACGGGCTGGCCCTGGCGGTCACCGAGACCGGGCTGGTGGTCCGCGACGCCGACGGACCACGCACAGTGGACAGTGATCCGGAGACCGCGCGCATCGCCGTGGACCAGGCGTTCATCGACGCGGTCCGGGGCGACGGCGACGACGTCCGGGTGCCGTACGCGGAGGCGCTGCGTACCCATGCCGTTGCCCTGGCCGTCGCCGAGGCCGCGGCCACCGGCCGGACCGTCACCCCCCGCACCGCGGAGGTCTCGCATGTCTGAGCGCAACATCATCGTGACCGCGCCCGGCCGTCTGGCGGTCGCCGAGGAGGAGCCGGCCCCGCTCGCCGACGGCCAGTTCCGGGTCGCGACCCTGTTCAGCGGGGTGTCGGCCGGCACCGAGCTCAGCTACGTCAAGGGCACCAACCCGGCCCTGCACCACGGCTTCGACCCGGTGCTGGGCCTGTTCGGCGGTCTGGTCGAGCAGCCGTTCCCGGTCACCCGGCTCGGCTACATGGAGGTCGGCCGGGTCGAGCAGAGCCGCACCCCGGCGGTCGCCGAGGGTGCGGTCGTGGCGATGACCTACGGGCACCGCACCGGCTACACCGGCGATCCGCTGCGCGACCGGGTCGTGCCGCTGCCGGCCGACCTCGACCCGATGCTGGGCATCTACGTCGCCCACATGGGCCCGATCTGCGCCAACGGCCTGCTGCACGCCGCCGCCGATCTGCACGGCACCGATGTGCGCAGCCTCGGCGACGGCGTGGCCGGCCGCCGCGTCGCGGTCACCGGTGCCGGGGTGGTCGGTTTGCTCACGGCCCTGCTCGCGCGGGCCCACGGCGCGGCCTCCGTGGTCGTGGTCGACCCGACGCCACAGCGGCGTGCGGTCGCCGCCGCCCTCGGCCTCGAGACCCTGGACCCCGAGGACGGCGACCCCGCGGTCACCCTCAAGACGGCCTGGCGGCACACCGCGGACGACCGCGGCGCCGACATCGTCTTCCAGTGCCGCGGTCAGGCCTCGGCGCTGCAACTGGCCCTGCGGCTGCTGCGCCCCCAGGGAACGGTGATCGACCTGGCCTTCTATCAGGGCGGCGCCGACGAGGTCCGGCTCGGCGAGGAGTTCCACCACAACGGGCTGGGCCTGCGCTGCGCCCAGATCGGCCGGGTGCCCCGCGGCCTGGCGCCGACCTGGGACCGCGAACGCCTCTCGGCCGCCACGATCGACCTGCTGCGCGCCGACGGCGACCTGATCCGCAAGCACCTCGTCTCGGCCGTGGTGCCGTTCGACGATGCACCGCAGTTCCTCGACGACCTGGCCGCCCGCCGCCGCCAGGAACTCCAGGCGGTGCTGGCCTGCTGAGAGAGTGCTGAGCGACACCCTCGCGCGATAGCCGGGCGCGGCTACGCTCGGCGCATGGCCGTGCGGAGAGTGGGACTGCCCGCACTGCTGCCCTATCTTCGCGAGCATCGCGGCACGCTGGCCGTGGTGGGCGGGCTCTCCCTGGTCACCGCGGTCACCGCGCTCGTGCAGCCGGTGCTGGTCCGCTCGGTGCTCGACGGCATCGGGGCCAAGCAGCCGATCGGCGGTGCGGTGGCTCTGCTGGTCGCGCTGCTGCTGACCGGGGCCGCGCTCGGCGGCCTGCGCGACTATCTGCTCCAGCGCACCGCCGAGGGGCTGGTGCTGACCACCCGCCGCCGGCTGGCGCGGCACCTGCTGCGCCTGCCCATCGCGGAATACGACGCCCGCCGCACGGGTGACCTGCTTTCCCGGGTCGGCGCCGACACCACCCTGCTGCGCGCGGTGGTCACGTCCGGGCTGTTCGAGATCGTCACCGGCACGGTGATGGTGGCCGGCGCGACCGTCGCCATGGCGGTGCTCGATCCGCTGCTGCTGGGCGTGGCCCTGTGCGGCCTCGCCGTCGGCATGGCCGTCGCCATCTCGGTCTCGCGCCGGGTGCGGGGGCTGTCCGAGCTGACGCAGGAACGGCTCGGCGAGATGACCTCCGCCGTCGAACGGGCCATCTCGGCGGCGCGCACCATCCGGGCCAGCGGCGCCGAGCAGCGTGAGGCCGAGACCGTCACCCGCAGCGCCACGCAGGCCTACGAGGCGGGCATGCGGGTGGCCCGGCTGCGCGCGCTCATCGGGCCGGCCTCCGCGGCGGCCACCCAGGGCGCGTTCCTGCTGGTGCTCGGCGTCGGCGGGGCCCGGGTGGCGTCGGGGGCGATCAGTGTCGGTGACCTCGTGGCGTTCGTGCTCTTCCTGTTCTTCCTGGTGCTGCCGCTGGGTCAGGCGCTGAACGCGTACACCCAGCTCCAGACCGGCCTCGGCGCCCTGCAGCGCATCGAGGAGGTCCTGGATCTGCCGTCGGAGACGGCCGGCGACAGCCCGGCGCCGGCCGGGCCGGACGGCGACGGGGAGCCGGCCGTGCTGCTGGAGAACGTCAGCTTCGGCTATCCCGGCGGGACCGAGGTGCTGCGCGACGTCTCCTTCACCGTGCCGGCCGGCAGCCGGATCGCCCTGGTCGGGCCGTCCGGCGCGGGCAAGTCCACGGTGCTCGCTCTCATCGAGCGCTTCTACGAGACCACTTCCGGAGCCATCCGGGTCGGCGGCACCGACATCCGGCAGCTGCCCCGCGAGGCGTTGCGCCGCCGGCTGGGCTACGTCGAGCAGGAAGCCCCGGTGCTGGCCGGCAGCCTGCGCGACAACCTGCTGCTCACCGCGCCCGGCGCCGACGAGCAGCGCCTGCTGGACGCGCTGGAGCAGGTCAATCTCGGCGCGCTGGCGACCCGTACCCCCGAGGGCCTGGATGTGCAGGTGGGCGAGGGCGGGGTGCTGCTCTCCGGCGGCGAGCGTCAGCGCCTGGCCATCGCCCGGACGCTGCTGGCCGGCGCCCCGATCCTGCTGCTGGACGAGCCGACGAGCAATCTCGACGCCCGCAACGAGGCATCGCTGCGCGAGGCGATCGCGGCGGCGTCCTTCCAGCGCACCTTGATCATCGTGGCGCACCGGCTGAGCACGGTGGTCGACAGCGATCAGATCGTGGTGCTGGAAGCGGGGCGGGTTGTCGCCGTCGGCCCGCACGAGCAACTGCTGGAGACCAGCCCGCTCTATCGGGAGCTCGCCGCGCACCAGTTGCTGGTCAGCTGAGCCCTGGGCGAAACAGGCGGGAGTCGGCACCACGTTTCAAGGTAAGTGAAGTACCGTAACCGCCCATGGGTGTGTCGCAGCGGTTCAAGAACCGGTTCCGTAAGTTCCTGCAGCGTCCGGGCACCACGGTCGATCTGGCGCCGCTCGAGCGCCGGCTGCCGGCCATCGAAGCCCGTGAGGAGGCGCTGCGTGAGCTCGACGACGCCGCGCTGACCGAGGCCGCCGCCGCGGCGGACGACTACACCGAGATCTGCGCGGTCGGCCGCGAGGCGGCCTGGCGGGCCCTCGAGCAGCGGCCGTACGACGTGCAGCTGGTCGGCGCGATGGCGCTGCTCTCCGGCAAGGTCGCCGAGATGGCCACCGGTGAGGGCAAGACGCTGACCGCCACCATCGCCGCGTACGGCCACGTGCGGCGGGGCAACGGCCCGGTGCACGTGCTCACGGTGAATGACTACCTGGCCCGCCGGGACGCCACCTGGATGGAGCCGGTCTACCAGCTGCTGGGCCTGTCCGTCGGCTGGGTCACCGAGACCTCCACCCACGAGGAGCGCCGCGAGGCGTACGCCGCGGACGTCACCTACGTCTCGGTCAGCGAGGCCGGCTTCGACTACCTGCGCGACCAGCTCGTCACCGACATCGCCGACCGGGTGCAGCGCAAGCTGGCCACGGCCATCGTCGACGAGGCCGACTCGATCCTGATCGACGAGGCCCGGGTGCCGATGGTGCTGGCCGGCAGCATCTCCACCGAGAGCGACCCGGTGCACGACGCCGCCGCGCTGGTCCGCGACCTACGCCCGGGCAAGGACTACGAGGTGGCCGAGGACGGCCGCAGCGTCGCCTTCTCCAACGCCGGCCTGGAGGCGCTGGAGAAGAAGATGGGCATCGACCTGTACGCGGACGACCAGGTCGAGCAGCTCTCCGCGGTCAACGTGGCCCTGCACGCCCGGGCCCTGCTGCGCCGCGACGTGGACTACATCGTGCGGGACGGCACCGTCGAGCTGATCGACGAGATGCGCGGCCGGGTCGCCCAGCGCCGCCGCTGGCCCGACGGTCTGCAGGCCGCCGTGGAGGCCAAGGAGGGGCTCAGCGCCACCGCCGAGGGCGAGGTCCTCGACACGATCACCGTCCAGGCCTACATCGCGCTGTACGAGACGGTGTGCGGCATGACCGCCACCGCGGTGCACGTCGGCGAGCAGCTCCGCGAGTACTTCAAGCTCGAGGTCGCGGTCATCCCGTCGAACACGCCGAACATCCGCGAGGACGAGCCCGACCGGATCTACTCCGCGCACGACATGCGCGACGAGGCCCTGGTCGAGGAGATCAAGATCGCCCACGACAAGGGGCGCCCGGTGCTGATCGGCACCCTCGACGTGAAGGCCTCCGAGCTGCTGGCCAAGCAGCTGGCCGCGGCCGGGGTGCCGAGCAACGTGCTCAACGCCAAGAACGACGACGAGGAAGCGGCGATCATCGCCGAGGCCGGTGCCCTGGGCGCGGTCACCGTCTCCACCCAGATGGCCGGCCGCGGCGTCGACATCCGCCTGGGCGGCAGCGACGGCAAGGACGCGGAGAAGGTCGCCGAGCTGGGCGGCCTGTACGTCATCGGCAGCGGCCGGCACGACAGCCGCCGCGTCGACGACCAGCTGCGGGGCCGCGCCGGCCGGCAGGGCGACCCCGGTGGCTCGGTGTTCTTCGTCAGCCTCGAGGACGACCTGATCACCCGGCACGCCGGCGACATCCTGCCGTCCTCGCCGCGGATGGACATGGACGGCGTCGTGCACGACGAGCAGGTCGAGTACGCGGTCGAGCACGCCCAGCGCGTCGCCGAGGGCGTCAACCACGAGATCCACCGCAACACCTGGCGCTACAGCGTCGTGATCGAGGAGCAGCGCCTCGCCCTGGCCCAGCGCCGGGAACGGCTGCTCACCTCCGAGGTCGCCACGATCATGCTGCTCGAGCGGTCGCCGGAGAAGGCCAAGGAGATCGACGAGGACGTGCTCTCCGACGCCGCCCGCTCGATCGCGCTCTACCACCTCGACCGGCTCTGGGCCGAGCACCTGGCCGAGCTCTCCGAGGTGCGCGAGGGTGTGCACCTGCGGGCGCTGGGCAAGCTCGACCCGCTCGACGAGTTCCACCGGGCGGCGGTGCCGGCGTTCCAGAAGGTCTTCACCGAGATCGAGGCGCGCACCATCGCCACGTTCGAGGAGCTCGACCTCAGCGACGGCTACCACCCGGAGCAGGCCGAGATCGTGCGCCCGAGTGCCACCTGGACGTACCTGGTGCACGACAACCCGTTCGGCTCCGAGCTGGACCGGCTCATCGCCGCCGTCGGCCGCCGCCTCACCTCGGGCGGCTGATCGCCACTCAGGTGTGCGGGACGTCCGCGCGGTGGGCGGCGAGGATGTCGCCGCCGAAGTCGCCGTGCGGGCGCCGCAGCACGCTGTGCGCGTGGTTGCCGTCGTCGCTCGTGTTGTCGAACTCGATGAGCAGGTCGTCGGCCTGGATCCGGTAGTAGTGCCGGGTGCCCGGGCCGGGCGGTCCTTCCCAGGCGAAGTGCACGTCGCCGCCGGCCGGGTCGAGGGCCGCCGCCAGCTCGTCCGGCAGCCGGCCCAGGTGCACCGCGACGAGCTGGTCGAGCAGGGCCCGCTCGCCCGGTCGCAGGTCGGTGCGGGCGATCCCGGCGGGGGACAGGGGCACGCTGGCCGGCCGGGTGGCCGAGCGGATGTCGGACGGGGCCTCGTCGGCCACCACCGCCCGGCTGCGGGCCGCCGCGGGCAGCGACCGCAGCAGCTCGTGGGCGAGGTCCTCCTCGATGGCCAGCGGGCGCAGCACCGTGCGCCCGGCGGTGTCGACCCGGGCCGGGTTCGCGCCCAGGAACACCGGCGCGGGGGAGACCCGGTCACCGGCCACGGTCATGCTCACCGACAGGTGGTGACCCTCGAAGCGCCAGCCCCACTCGTCGTCGCCGGGCGTGCCGAAGACGATCACCTGGTAGTCCTCGCTGTGCCGGCCGCGGGCCCAGCCCTCCCGGCGGTCGAGGATCTCCTCGAGCGCCAGCACGGTCATGGCCTGCGCGTACGCCGGCGGGCTCAGCGCGGTGGCGAGCAACCGGTGCGCGGCCTTGCGGGCGCCGATGCCGAGGTCGGCCAGGCTGAGTCCGGGCCGCGGGCGGGGCCGGTATTCGATCCAGCGGCGCGCCCGGTCGTCGTCGAAGGCGGCAGCGGCCCCCGGCCCCTCCGCGGTCGCCAGCAGAGCGGCGGCCGCCGTACGCATCTCATCCGCGAGCGTCAAAGTCACTCCCCACGCAGCAGTGCGGCCATTTCCGGCAGGTCGAAGAAGGCGGCCGTCTCGACGGCCGACGGGCTGCCGGCGGCCGGGTCCGCGCCGGCGGCGAGCAGCGTCCGGACACTGTCGGCGTTCTTGCGGAACACCGCGGCCGCCAGGGCGGTCTGACCGCGGTCGTTGACCCGGGCCGGGTCGGCGCCGTGCTCGAGCAGCACGGCGACGGTCGGCGGATGGTTGTGGTAAGCCGCCAGAATCAGCAGCGTGTCACCCTTGTCGTTGGTGAGATTGGCCGGCAGCCCCTGGGACAGCTGACCGGAGAGCTCCTCGGCCGACCCGGAGCGCGCGAGGTCGAACATCCGGTGCGCGAAGGCGATGGTTTCGGCATCCAATTCCTCGGGCATGCGGGCCAGCCTACGGTGCTAATGTCTGGCGCACATTATCCGGGGGTGAGCGGTGAGCGACGGCGTCTACGTGGGCCGGGCCGGGCCGGACGGTGCGGCGAACCAGGGCTGGCTGCTCGGCCATTTCATGCCCAAGGGTGACCTGTTGCACAGCGTCGACGTCGAGGTGAAGTGGGGCGTGCACCCGCCCGGTGATCGGCGCGCGGCGTGGGCCACCGACGAGGTCCGTACGGCGCTGCTCGTGCTGATCCACGGGGCTTTCGACATCGAGTTGCGCGACCGTACGGTGCTGCTGCGCGAGCCCGGCGACTATGTCGTCTGGGGCCCCGGCCAGGACCACTCTTGGCAGGCCGGGGACGTGGAGACAGTGGTGCTGACCGTGCGCTGGCCGTCGATGCCGGGCTGGCGCCTGCCCCCGCCGGCGCCCTGATCGCCCGCGTTCCCGCTTTATTTGTCGCCGAAGACAAACGGATGCCCGCCGTTAACCGCCGCGCCGGTATTCGCATTCCTGGTGCGCGAAAACACGATGCATCCAACGGTTATGGAACGAGTTTCCCACAGTGTGGATGCCACCTTGACCCGGCAACCGCGTGGCCGGAAATATCGACCGCGGTTTAAGCGTGCATTAAATCGCGCCCGTTGTCGGGTGCGTGGTTTCCATTCTTCGACGCAGGAGGATTCATGGCGGTCACCGCCCTGTCGGCACGCACGGGACGACATGCGAAGGGGTCGGGCCGGCTGGCCGCGATCCGCCGCGTCGCCCCCGCGCCCGTGCCTCCCGCCGCCCTCACCATCACGCTCAACATCCCGCTGAACGGGGACGCGCTGCCGCCGCAGGCGCACCGGCTCATCGAGGCGGTCCGTGAGCTGGTCGAGGCCGGTCAGGGCTCCGTGGCCGTCGAGCCGCCGGCGACTGCGCGGGTCACCGAGCCCGGTCCGGCCGCGCACCACGACGGCACCATCGAGGTCCGGCTGCTGACCTCGTCGCGCCAGGTCCTCGTCGACGGCGCGCTGCTGCCGCTGACCCGGCTCGAGTTCGACCTGCTGCTGTTCCTGGCCGACCACCCGCGCCGGGTGTTCAGCCGCACCCAGCTGCTCACCGCGGTCTGGGGCTACGAGCACACCGGCGAGCGCACGGTGGACGTGCACGTGCGCCGCCTGCGGGTCAAGATGGGCACCCAGCTGCCCCTGATCACCACCGTCTACGGCGTCGGCTACCGCCTGGCCGACGAGGCGCGGATCGTGGTGCTGCCGCACGATTAGGATTGCCGGGTGCGGGTGCGTCCGGTGTCGATCGAGGTCCTGGTCGAGGAGCTGGCCGACCGGCTGGCCTCGACGGCGACGGACGGCCGGCTGCGGGTCGCCGTCGACGGCGCCGACGCCGCCGATCCCGCGGCGCTGGCGGACGCTCTGGTCGCTCCGCTGCGGGTCCGGGGCCGCGCAGCGGTACGCGTACGCACCGACGACTTCCTGCGGCCGGCCTCGCTTCGCCTGGAGTTCGGCCGCGCCAACCCCGACTCGTTCTACCTCGGCTGGCTGGACGAGGCCGGCCTGCGCCGCGAGGTGCTCGACCCGGCGGGCCCGGGCGGCAGCGGGCGCATCGTGACCCGGCTCTGGGACGCCCGCACGGACCGCGCCACCCGCGAGCCGTACCGGGAGCTGCCCGCGGACGCCGTGGTGATCGTCAGCGGGCCCCTGCTGCTCGGCTCCGGGCTGCCCTTCGACGTCACCGTCCATCTGCATCTGTCGGCGGCCGCGCTGGAGCGGCGCACCGAGCCGGAGCAGCGCTGGACGCTGCCCGCGTACGCCCGCTACGGCGCGGAGGTCGACCCCGCCGCTTTCGCCGATCTCGTGGTCCGGCTCGACGACCCGCGGCGCCCCGCCGTGGTCGTCGGATCATGAATGAATCGCTCGTCACACCCCCGCTGAGCTGCGACGCGAAAGCTGGATCGCGCAGTCCGTGGCGGTAACGTGCACTGACAGTTATGCTGCGGTTACTTTTTTGCGAGGGTCCCGTTTGGGATCTTCGGCGGTGGGTATCTGCGGGCTCCACGGTGCGACGCCAAGGGCCGGCGCGGGGGACGTCCACCGGCAGGGGCAGAGGGAAGGGCAGGGGGAGCACATGCTCGTCAACAGCGCGGTCATCACGGGTAAAGGTGCCGACACCGCCAAGGGTCGCTCCAGCGATGAGGTCGACCAGATCCGGGAGTTGCTGCGGGCCCGGTTCGACGATCTGACGGCCGAGTACGAGGAAGCCGTCGCCGAGAACCAGAAGCTCCGGCTCGTCGAGATCGGCGACGCCGCCGGTGACGACCAGGCCGACAGCGGGTCCAAGACCGCGGAACGCGACGCGGCGTCGTCGCTCATCCGCACTCTGCTCGACCGGCGGACGCAGGCGGAACACGCCATGCAGCGCCTGGAGGACGGCACGTACGGCAACTGCGAGGGCTGTTCCAAGCCGATCCCGGTGGAGCGGCTCGCCGTCTTCCCGTCGGCCACCTCGTGCGTGGCCTGCAAGTCCAACCGCGAGCGGCGCGCGGGCTGACTTCAGGCTTGATCCGGTCCGTCGCCCGCACGTGGGCGGCGGACCGGCCGTATCGGGGTTAACTTGGCCTGATGGGCGAGATCCGGGTCGGCACCGCTTCGTGGACCGACAAGACGCTGCTCGAGTCGGGCTGGTATCCGCAGACCGCGAACACCCCGGAGAAGCGGCTGGGGTATTACGCCAAGCAGTTCCCGATCGTCGAGGTCGACGCGACGTACTACGGGCCGCCGGCCGAGCAGACCACCAAGCTGTGGGCCGAGCGCACCCCGGACGGCTTCACGTTCAACATCAAGGCGTTCAGCATGCTGACCGGCCACCCCACCAAGGTGTCCGCGATATACAAGGACCTGCGCCCGGAGACCGACAAGAAGAACGTCTACCCCGGTGACCTGCCGCCGCAGACGTACGAGGAGATCTGGACCCGCTTCCTGAGCGCCCTGGATCCGCTGGTCGAGGCGGGCAAGCTGGGTGCGCTGCTGTTCCAGTTCCCGCCGTGGTGGGGCATCCGCCGCGACAACAAGGACTATCTGCGCGAGGTCGCCGCCCGCTGCCGGCCGCTGCGGCCGGTCTTCGAGTTCCGCAACTCCTCCTGGTTCGAGGGCGACAACGCCGAGGAGACCTTGGAGTTCCTGCGCCGGCACGAGCTGCCGCTGGTCTGCGTCGACATGCCGCAGGGTCACAAGTCGTCGGTGCCGCCGCTGATGGCCGCGACCACCGACCTGGCCGTGGTGCGCTTCCACGGCCACAGCGACAAGTGGACCAGCAAGGACATCCACGAGAAGTTCGGCTACCTGTACTCCGAGAAGGAGCTGCGGGAATGGGCGCCGAAGCTGCGCGCCCTGGCCGACGAGGCGAAGCAGACCCACGTCCTGATGAACAACTGCGCGGGCGACTACGCCCAGCGCAACGCCACCCAGCTGATCGAGCTGCTCGACTAAAGCTCGTCCCAGGGCACTGTCTCCCACGCTGCCTGCAGCGCCTCCGCGAGCTGACCGTCGTCCTTGAGCGGTAGCTCATCGATGCTGGCGATGGGCTGCGCCGGGCAGCGCGAGTTGACCGCCGCGGCCGCCGCGAAGCCGCTGAGCTCCTCCGCGTCGATCGGCCGCAGCGTCCACGGCGTGCCGTTGATCGACATGGCGATCTGCAGCAGCACCATGGTCACGCCCTTGAGCACCGGCGCGTCCGGCCACACCACCTGCGCGCCGTCCCAGAAGGCCACGTTCCACGACGTGCCCTCCCGGACCCGGCCGTCGTGACCGACGAACAGCGCGTCGTCGAAGCCGGCCAGCCGCGCCTCGCGCAGCCGGTAGTTCAGGCCCATCGTCGCCACGTGCTTGTGCTCGGGGAGCTCGCGTTCGTAGCGCACGGCCTGCACCCGTAGCGGCGGGCCGGGCTCCGGCGGCGCCGGCTCGGAGACCGACACCAGCACGTCCGGCGGGGCCTGCTCGTGCGAACCCGGCACGAAAGTCACCCGTACGGAGGCGTCGCGGACGTCGCCGAGGGCGTGCCGGATCAGCCCCAGCAGCCGGTGCTCCTCGGCCACCCCGATGCGGTGGCCGAACAGCTCCTCGGCCCCGTCGGCGAGCCGCGCCAGATGCAGGGCCAGGCCACGCACCCGGTGGTCACGCACCTGCATCGAGGTGTAGTGCCCATAGTTCACGCATGTGATCCGGTGCAGCTGCGCCAGGTCCGGCGTCCGCCCGTCGAGCTCGACGTTCAACACCTCATCAACCTACGGCGTCCGGGTGACCTTGATCCCGCGGCGGCGGGCCTGCGCGGCCATCGCGGCGGCGTCGGTGACTGCCGCGCCGCCGGGATCGTTGTTGAAGAAGACATACGTGGGTACGCCGGGCAGCCGGTCCAGCCAGGTCGCCAGCGACGTACGCCCGTAGCGCGGCCATGGCGTCGCGCGCCCCTCGTGCATCCGCAGATAGCCGAAGTCGGCGGTGACCCACAGCGGTGTCACCGGCCGCCCCTTGCGGTCGGCCCAGCTCAGCGCCGCGTTGTGCCGGCCCAGCAGCTCACGGACCTCGTCGGTCCACCACGAGTCGTGCCGCGGCTCGACGGCGACCTTGACCTCTTTGGGGAACAGCCCCAGCGTCTCGTCGAGCGCCGCCACATCGATCTTGAGCGTTGGCGGAAGCTGGAGCAGCACCGGACCCAGCTTGTCGCCCAGGGCCTCGGCGCGGCCCAGGAACCGGGCCACCGGCTCGGCGGGCTCCCGCAGCCGCTTGATGTGGGTCAGGTACCGGCTCATCTTCACCGCGAACACGAAGTCGTCCGGCGTACGCGCCCGCCACTGGGCGAAGGTGTCGCGCTCCGGCAGCCGGTAGAAGGCGTTGTTGACCTCGACGGTGTCGAACGACTCGGCGTACTTCTCCAGCCAGAGCCGCTGCGGCAGCTTCGGCGGGTACAGCCGGTCCTCGCCGCGCCAGTCCTTGTACTGCCAGCCGGACGTCCCCATCACGAGCACGCCGTTCTGTTACCCACGTCGCGGCCCGGTTAGACGTGATCCACGCAGGGTAGGAGCAGATCTCCACCTGCCCCAGCGTCGGGGCGACACGAAGGAGCTTTCCATGCGACTCAGCGACGACGACATCACCGGCGGCAGCGGCGTTTCGGGCGAGGGTGTGGCCGACGGCGGCGCCAACCCGAACGGTCACGACGGTGGCGCGGACGGCGGCGCGGGCGAGGGCCCGGCCGACGGCGGCGCGAACCCGGCCGGCCACGACGGCGGTGCCGACGGTGGCGCCGGTGCCGAGGGCCCCGCGGACGGCGGCGCGAACCCGGCCGGCCACGACGGCGGCGCGGACGGCAGCGCGGGCGAGGGCCCGGCCGACGGTGGCGCCAACCCGGGCGGCCACGACGGTGGCGCCGACGGCAGCGCGGTCTGAGGCTGAAGCCATGACGAACCACACGCCGGGCGGCACCGAGGACCGCCCGGCTCTGGCCCGGGCGATCGCCGTCGACCCGGCGAAGTTCGCCGAGGCCTACTGGGGACGCCAGCCGCTGCTCACCCGGGCCGACGAGCTGGCCGGGCCGGACGGCTTCACCGACCTGCTGTCCCCGGCGGCGGTGGACGAGCTGCTCAGCGAGCGTGGCCTGCGGACCCCGTTCCTGCGGGTGGCCGACAAGGGCACGGTGCTGCCCGCGTCGTCGTTCACCGGCAGCGGCGGCGCCGGCGCCGAGGTCGGCGACCAGGTGATCGACGACAAGGTCATGCGCCTGTACGCCGACGGCGCCACCCTGGTCCTGCAGGGCCTGCACCGGATCTGGCCGCCGCTGACCGACTACGCCCGCCGGCTGGGCGAGGAACTGCGGCAGCCGCTGCAGGTCAACGCTTACCTGACGCCGGCCGGCAACAAGGGCTTCGCCACCCACTACGACACCCACGATGTGTTCGTGCTCCAGGTGGACGGCACCAAACGCTGGCGCATCCACGAGCCGGTGCTGCCCGAGCCGCTCGAACGTCAGGCCTGGGGCGGCCGCGCGGACGAGGTCGGCGCGGTGGCCGACGGCCCGGCGGCCCTGGACGTGGTCCTGGCCCCGGGCGACGCGCTCTACCTGCCCCGCGGCTGGCTGCACTCGGCCCAGGCCCAGGGCGAGCGTTCCCTGCATTTGACCTTCGGCGTCCGCGCCCTGACCCGGTACGCCCTGGTCGAGGAGCTGCTCCAGCTCGCGGCGGAGGACCAGCGGCTGCGTGCCACCCTGCCGTACGCGATGGACGTCGCCGACCCGCAGGCCGTCGCACCGGAGCTCACCGCGACGGTCGAGGCCCTGCGCGACTGGCTGCTGACCGCCGACCCGGCGACCGTGGCCGCCCGGCTGCGCGACCGGGCCTGGCCCGCCAAGCGTCCGGCCCCGATCCGGCCGCTGGCCCAGCTGGAGTTCGCGGAGCGCCTCGGCGCGGACGACCGGATCACGGTCCGCGAGGGGCTGCGCTGGCAGCTGCACGAGGACGGTCCCGAGCACGTGGTGCTCCGGCTGACCGGGCGCACGCTGCGGTTCCCGGCCTACTGCGCGGCCGCGGTGCGCACCGCGCTGGACGGCGCGCCGCATCGCGTCGGCGACCTGCCGGAGCTGGACGACGATCACGACCGGCTGGTGCTGGCCCGCCGCCTGCTCCGCGAAGCCCTGACCGTCCCGGCGACCACCTGACGTCCCGGGCGCCGCCCTACCGGCGCCCGGGCCCCGGCTTTCCCGCGCGCTCGCGCCGCGCCCGGGCCCGGCTGTCTCGCGCGCTCAGGCGGCGGTGCTGCCCCTGGCCAGGGCCAGCACCAGCCCGGCGGCGATCAAGCTGGCGATGAGCACGGTCGCCACCGCCGACGCGTCCAGCTGCACGGTCCGCCGGTCGGCGACCCGCTTGGCCGTGACGACCGCGAGGATCGGCCCCAGCAACGCGACGACCAGCGCCACCACCGGCAGCCCGGCCGCCCAGTCACCCCCGGCCTCCCGGCCCGCCCACCGCAACGTCGACCACGCCGCCACCCCGATGGCGCCGCCCAGCGCCCCCAGCACGACATAGAGCAACGAAGCCCCGCTCCCGGGCTTGCGCGGCGCGGGCTTCCAGGCCGCAGTGGCCTCGGCCTCCTGCAAGTAGTCCTCAGCGTCCCGGTCACGCTGGTGCGGCACGGCCGACTGCGGGGCATGCGCGCCGAAACGCTCGGCCACCCGCCCGGCCCTGTGGGCGAACTCGGCCCACAGCACCGCCGAGCGCGCGTCCACCTCTTCCCGCGCGCGCTGGGCCGCCCGCCACGCCGTCTGGGTCTCCCGGATGCGCTGGTCGGCGGCCCGGACGGCGTTGTCGGCCTCGATCGCGCGACTGTCGTGCCAGGCGCGCGCCTCGGCCCGGTGCGCGGCAGCCTCGTTGTCCAGGTTGGTCAACTTCCGTACGACACTGCGGTAGTCCGGCGTGCGCCGCTCCACCGTGCCCTCGTTCTCCGGCGCGGTCATGACGGCCCGTACGGGATGATCACTTCGGCGCCGCGGTGCACCGAACGGTCGAAGTGCAGCGCCCGCCAGGGCCGCGGATACCAGTTCGGCGAGCCGTGCCCCGGGTAGTACGGCGACAGCTCACTGCCGTGCACGTCCAGCGCCACCCACGCTCCCACCGTGTCGGTCCTGGTCCCCTGCCCGCCGAGGGTGTCGCGCAGCAGTGCCGCCCCGCGCCACCAGCCGATCACGTGGATGCGGCGTTCCGGGCCCTGCCGCATGATCCGGCGCAGCATCTCGTTGCTGCCGCCGGGCGCCGCGTCGACCGCGTACAGCAGCAGGAACCACGGCTTGTCGGCGGCCGAGCCGAACTCGGCCCGCTCGGCCGCCAGCTCCAGCAGGCTGTCCACGTTGTCGTTGTCGAAGTAGCCCGTCTCCACCGGCAGGTGCGGCTTCAGCGCCTCGACCGCCACCGCCGCGTCGGTGTCCAGGCACGCCACCGAGAACTGCGCCGCCCCGGGCGTGAACTGGGCCGCGAGCGAGCGGGCAGCAGTGCCCAGCACCGCGCAGGCCTCGTCGACCCGGGTGCCCAGCACCGCGATGGTCCGGCCCGGCGCGCGGCGCAGCACCGTCTGCGCG
The DNA here is from genome assembly GCF_050955795.1 of Actinoplanes sp. CA-051413. Classification (NCBI taxonomy): domain Bacteria; kingdom Bacillati; phylum Actinomycetota; class Actinomycetes; order Micromonosporales; family Micromonosporaceae; genus Actinoplanes; species Actinoplanes sp. CA-051413. The sequence continues at coordinate 6,485,203 of NZ_CP192100.1, read as the reverse complement.
GAGCGCGACTCGACATCGATGGTCTCGCCGAGCAGCACCACCGGCGCGGCGACCGTGGCCGCCGGGGTGAACCGGCGGAACTCGGGGCTGTCCTCCAGCCGGGGGATGGCGTCACCGTCGAACAGCCGCGGCGCGGGCAGCTCCGCCGGCCGGTGCCGCCACAGCCGGTGCTGCAGCTCGCTCCAGCGTTCCCGGTTGCCCGCGTCCGGCACCCGGACCACCCGGTTGGCCTCGACCGCGCCCGAGTCGGCGTTGACGACCGCGTGGTAGCGCGGCAGCGCGTCGGCGGCCTGGTTGGTCTCGGCCAGCACCCGCCGGGCCCGGGGCAGTGCGATCCGCAGCGAGAACTGCGCGACCAGCGCGGGCCGGCCCCACAGCGCCTCGATGCCGGACACGTCCTGGCTGGCCAGCACCAGGTGGATGCCCTGGGAGCGGCCGCGCCGGGCCAGGTCCTCCAGCAGGTCGACCGCCTCGGCGGCCACCGCGTCGCGGCCGGACAGCAGCACCTGGAACTCGTCGACCACGGCCACGATCCGCGGCCAGGAGCCCTTCGGGTCCTCGGCGCGCAGCTCGGCCAGGTTGGTCACCTCGTGCCGCTTGGCCGCGTCCGCCCGGCTGCGCAGCTCGGCGCCGAGGAAGCGCAGCAGGGCCAGGCCGAACTCGCGGTCGGTGTTGACGTTGACCCCGACCAGCCGGACGTGCGGCAGCCAGCTCGGGTCGCGCCGGCCCGGGGCGAACCGGGCGAAGGACACGCCCTCCTTGAAATCGAGCAGGTAGAAGGCCAGCTCGGCGGGGGAGTAGCGGGCGGCGAGCGCGCCCATCCAGGCGTAGATCAGGTTGGTCTTGCCGGTGCCGGACGGCCCGGCGATCAGGGCGTGCGGCGGATAGTCGCTCAGGGTCACGTGCACCGGGGCGCCCTGCGGGCTGTCGCCCAGCGGCGCGGTCAGCGCGCGGGCCGAGCTCTGCTGCCACTCGTGCTCGGGCAGCAGGCTGTCCAGCGCGACCGGGGCCGGGCCGGCGGCGACCTCGTCGGCGATCTCCCGGCAGGTGCGGGTCACCACGGACGCCGACGGGCCCGCGTCGAGCCGTACCGGAAGATCACCGCAGCCGCTGAGGCGCCCGGCGTCGCCTTCGGCCGCCGTGACGACCTCGATCCCGGCGGCGGGCCGCACCGGGAAACCCCGCATGATCAGGTGTACGCCGCAAGCAGCCCCCGTGCGCAGCAGCCGGTCGAGCTGGCCCCGTTCGTGCCGCGACAGCTCGTCGGCGCGCCCGGCGCCCAGCAGGATCGCCACCCGCCACGGCTCGGGCCGCCGGCCGGTGGCCGAGGCCAGCTCCCGCAGCGACGAGTGCTCACCGGCCAGCACGGTCTCGTTGATCCGCCGGACGTGGTCGACGAGCTCGTCCAGCAGCGCCGGGAGCCCGCCGGGGCCGACGAAGCTCAGCACCCCGGCCGGGGCCAGCGGGGCGAAGCCGGCCAGGCCGCCACCGAGCTGCTCGGGGTCGTACCCGGTGAGCCGGACCCGGCCCGCCTGCACGCTGCCCAGGGCCCGCAGCAGCAGGCTCGCCACGACGTCGTCACCGATGCGCTCGTCGCCCTCGACCACCACGTGCCCGTGATCGAGCAGCGGCACCAGCGCCGGCACGTCCCCCTCGTACGGCAGCAGCAACCGGCCCACCCGCAGCTCCGGCGCCGGAACCTGGGTGCCGGCCGGCGTCGGGCGCCACTGGTCCCAGGGCAGCCCGGCAGCTCCGGGCGCGGCCAGCAGAGCCGTCTCGGCGGCGGCCCCGGCCAGCGCGGCGAGGTCCCGTTCGTGCTGTTCGTCGATCTCCCGCAGCCGCTTGTCGCGTTCACCGGCGAGCCGGATCCGCCGCTCACGGGCGGCGGCGACAACCCGGGCCCGCCGGGTCACGGCCGCCTCGTACGCGCTCTGCGCCGCTTCGAGGGCGTCGTCGGCCGCGCCGAGGGCGTGGGACAGCGCGGCGCGGACCTCGACGACCTGCTGAGCCTTGGTGTCAGGCATCGACGCCGCGGGGTCGCAACGGCTCGGGTGCGCCCGGGTCGAGCGTCGCCGGATCGCGGCCCAGGCGGGCCAGCAGCACCCCGGTCAGCACGCTGGCGGTGACCGCCGAGTCGGCCGGGTGGGCCGGGGCCTGCTCGGGTGGCTTCGTCCGGCAGATGCGGGCCAGCAGGGTGTCCAGCACCGCGGGCGGGGTGCCGGGCAGCAGAGACTTGACCCGGCCACCGGCGGCGCCGCGCAGCCGCTGCAGATCGTCGGGCCCGGGCTCGTGACCCAGCAGGTCACCGGCGAGGCGCTGCAGCACCGGCGGGGTGACCGCGGACAGGCCCAGCCCGGTGGCCGCGTTGACCCCGTGCAGGTCCCGGCCGAGTCGCGCGCGGTCACCCGAGCGCACCCCGGCGGCGACCTTGCGCAGCAGCTCGGCCGTGTTCTGCGGGCGTTCGGGCGTGTTGCTCTCCTGCGCCGGGGGCGGTGCCTCGCCGGTCAGCTTCTCGACGCGCTCACGCCACCAGGGGCCGAGCTTCTCCGGCGGGGGCTGCTGATCCTGCTGCTCGGGTGGCCCAGCCGGCTCGTCCTTCTTGTCCTTCTTCTTCTGCTCCTCCAGACCGGCTTTCCAGTCGCGGTCCGGTGGCGCGCTCGCATCGGCGGACAGGCCCAGCGCGGCCAGATAGGCCGCGATCGCGTCCTGGGCCAGGCGCAGGGCGGCCGCGGCGTGCTCGGCGTGCTCGGTGGCATTGCCCAGCTGCGGTACGCCGATCGGGTCGATGGAGGTCTGGCGGACCCAGTTCAGCAGCTCGGTGGCGCTGCGCAGCCGCTCCATCGCCACCGTGACCAGGCCGGTGGGCAGTTCGTCGGACGTGGCGCGGAGCTGGGCGCCGAGTTCCTGCAGCAGCGACATCGCGTTACAGCGTCGCCGTGTAGGTCTGCGCCTGCTCGACCGCGAGCAGCGTGGCGCCGAGGCATTCCTCGAGCTGCTGGTCGGCCTGCGACAGGGAGGCGTGCGCCGCACCGACCGCGTCGTTGGCGCTGCCGTCGAGGGCCGCGGCCAGGCTCTGCTGCGCCTCGCCGAGCTTCTCGCGGGCCGCCTGGATCGCCGCCTGACCCTCCGTGACCTGTTGGAGTGCGGCATCCACAGCCGCTCTGACCTCGGCGACGCTGGCCACTCGTGCAGCCTCCTGCGATATCGACACGGCGGTAAAGACCCAGAATAGTCGTCCACGATGGGGCGGTCGTGCCCGCACGCCCCTTTCGCGAATTCATGCTCGCACGCCCACCGGCGCCGCGGCAGCCGGGTCCCACCCGTCGCCGGGGGAGTTCACCGGGGGACGGCGGACGGTCCGCGTACCTCCGCGCCCAGCGCGGTCACCCGCTCCCGCAGCCCCCGGTCGGCCGTCACCACGACGGTCCGCCGGCCGGCGCCCTCGGCGGCGACCACCGCCACGATCGTGTCGTCCCCGGAGCCGGACGCGCGCACGACCCGGACCCCGTCGACCGCCGGTACGTCCCGGGCGCGGCCCTCCACGACCAGCACCACGTCGACCGGTCCTGGAAGATCCGGGAGCCCCGCGGCGTTGAGACCCACGAGGCCGTCGCGCAGTTTGGCGGTGGCCCCCGCGCGGTCCCGCCACCAACCGTCCGGCTTGGAGCCGAGCACGTTGGCGGCGTCGACGACCAGCAGCGGGACGCTCATGTAAGGAGCGTCTCACACCGGAATCAAACGCTCGTTCAGGGCGCTGTGCAGCACGGGCCGGCGGCGACCTCGCCGCTCCCGACCAGCAGTATCAGGAGAGAAGAGATTATGAGCATCGGACCCCTGGGGCCGGGTGGCCCCGGTGAATGGGACGACCTGTTCGCCCGCTTCCTCGGGGCGGCCGAGCCACGACGGTCCGCGCAGCGGATCGACATCACCAGATTCATGAGCGCGGACGCGCGTGAGGTCCTGTCCGTCGCCGCCCGCCGCGCCGCCGAGGTGGCGCCGGCCGGCATCGGCCTCGCCGACCTCGACACCGAGCACCTGCTCTGGGCGCTGCTCCAGCAGGAGCCGCAGCAGGCCCTGGTCCGCCGGGCCGGCGCCGACCCCGCCGCGCTGCTCGCCGAGCTCGGTTGCGCCACCCGCGCACCGGGCGGCCAGCTGCCCGACCGGATCGCCCTGACCCCCGCCGCCAAGCGCGCGCTGCTGGACAGCCTGCAGCTCTCGCGGGCCGTGGGCGCCTCCTATGTGGGTCCCGAGCACATCCTGATGGCGCTCGGCCTCAACCCGGACTCCACGGCGGGCCGCCTGCTCGCCGCGCGGATCGACCCGCGCACCTTGCAGCAGGCCGAGCCGCAGCCGGGCCGGGGTGGTGCCGGTGGCCGCGGTGGTGAGCCCGGCGGCACAGGCAGCACCCCCACCCTCGAGCAGTACGGCGTGGACCTGACCGAGCTGGCCCGGCGCGGCGAGATCGACCCGGTCATCGGCCGGGCCGACGAGATCGAGCAGGCCGTCGAGATCCTGTCGCGGCGTACCAAGAACAACCCGGTGCTGATCGGCGAGGCCGGCGTCGGCAAGACCGCCGTCGTCGAGGGCCTGGCCCAGCGCATCGTGGACGGTGACGTGCCGCAGACCCTCGCGGGCAAGCGCGTCATCCAGCTCGACCTGGCCGGACTGGTGGCGGGCACCCGCTACCGCGGCGACTTCGAGGAGCGGCTCAGCAAGGTCATCGACGAGATCCAGGAGAGCGGCGACGGCCTGGTCGTCTTCCTCGACGAGATCCACACCCTGGTCGGCGCCGGTGGCGGCGGCGGCGAGGGTGGCGGCATGGACGCCAGCAACATGCTCAAGCCCGCCCTGGCCCGTGGCCGGCTGCGGGTGGTCGGCGCGACGACGCTGGACGAGTACCGCAGGCACATCGAGAAGGACGCCGCCCTGGCCCGGCGCTTCCAGCCGGTCCTGATCGGTGAGCCCAGCGTCGAGGACACCGTGGCGATCCTGCGCGGGCTGCGCGACAACTACGAGGCTCACCACCAGGTGCGGATCACCGACGAGGCGCTCGACGCCGCGGCGGAGCTGTCCGACCGCTACATCACCGACCGGTTCCTGCCGGACAAGGCGATCGACCTGATCGACCAGGCCGGTGCCCGGGTGCGGCTGCGGGTCAAGACCCCCGCGGCGGACGTGCGCGAGCAGGAGCGGCGCCTCGAGCAGCTCACCCGCGACCGCGACCAGGCGGTCGCCGCGGAGAACTACGAAAAGGCCTCCGCGCTGCGCGATGAGATCAACACCATCAAACAGCAGATCGAGGGTACGGACGCCACGGGCTCAAATGACGATTCTGCCTCGGTTTTCCGCCGCGGGGCCGGCTCAGCCGTGCCGCAGGTGACGTCGGAGGACATCGCCGAGGTCGTGTCCCGGGCCACCGGCATCCCGGTCGCGCAGCTCACCGAGGAGGAGCGCGAGCGGCTGCTGCGCCTCGAGACGCACCTGCACGAGCACGTGATCGGTCAGGACGAGGCGGTCTCCGCCGTCGCCGAGGCGGTCCGGCGTTCCCGGGCCGGGCTGGGTGACCCGGACCGGCCGGTGGGCAGCTTCCTGTTCCTCGGCCCGACCGGTGTCGGCAAGACCGAGCTGGCGCGCACCCTCGCGGACGCGCTGTTCGGCGACGCCGAGCGGATGGTCCGCTTCGACATGAGCGAGTTCCAGGAGCGGCACACCGTGTCCCGGCTCGTCGGTGCGCCTCCCGGCTACGTCGGCTACGACGAGGCCGGCCAGCTGACCGAGGCTGTGCGGCGCCGGCCGTACTCGGTGGTGCTGCTGGACGAGATCGAGAAGGCGCACCCGGACGTGTTCAACATCCTGTTGCAGGTGCTGGACGACGGGCGGCTGACCGACAGCCAGGGCCGGACGGTGAGCTTCAAGAACACCGTACTGATCATGACGAGCAACATCGGCTCGGACATCATCAGCGGCACGAAGCGCACGCTCGGCTTCGGTATCGGCGACGACGGCTCGGCCGTCGACGACGGCCTGCGGGAGAAGCTGGACCGGCGGCTGCGTGAGCAGTTCCGGCCGGAGTTCATCAACCGGATCGACGACATCATCGTCTTCCGGCAGCTGGAGACCGAGCAGCTGCGGCAGATCACCGAGATGCTGCTGGAGGAGACCCGGCGGCGCCTGCACGCGCAGGACGTCGCACTGGACATCACCCCGGCGGCGATCGACTGGCTGGCCGAGCGGGGCTTCCAGCGCGAGTACGGTGCCCGGCCGCTGCGCCGCACGATCCAGCGCGAGCTGGACAACCGGCTCTCGCGGCTGCTGCTCAGCGCCGACCTGGCGCCCGGGCAGACGGTACGGGTCGACGTGGCCGAGGGTCAGCTGACCTTCGACGTGCAGTCGCCCGCACCGGCGGCCACCGCCTGACAAGTGCAACCGAACGCCCCGGTTCTCCTCGGAGAGCCGGGGCGTTTCTCATGCCGCCGCGAGGTGCGCCCCGCCGAGCTGTGGATAGTCCTCCAGCCACTCGATGTAGAGCGGGTTGCGGGCCACGACCTCGTTGTAGGTCTCCGCGGCCATGGTCATCAGCCGGGGCGCGACCCGGGCGGCGGTGCTGTCCGGGTGCCAGCCGAGCACCTGCCGCCAGCGCAGCGGCGCGCCCTGCAGCGGACGGTGGGTGAGCCCGGCCGGGGGCCGGAACGTCGGCTGGCACAGGGCCAGCGCCAGCCCGGACTCCACCATGTCCACGCAGCCGCGGATGTCGGTCTCCAGCATCCGCCGCGGGGTGAAACCCGAGCGGGCGCAGCAGGCCGCGAAGCAGTCGGCGAAGCAGCCGTCGCCGGTGCCGGCCACCCACTGCTCCTCGGCCAGCTCGGCGAGGTCGACGTCGACGCCCTTGGCCCCCGGGTGGTCCTCGGGCATGAGCACGCACACGGCGTCGACCGCGATGGTCTGCCACACCAGGCCGTAGTCGGCCGACGGGATGGCGTCACCGCAGACGCCCACCTGGGCGTAGTCGAGCTTGCCGGCCAGCACCATGCCGCAGAGCTCGTCCACGTAGTACGACGCGTGGGTGCTGATCTGGGCATCGGGCTGGGCCTCGGACAGCCGGTGCACCATGCCGCCGATGACCGGTCCACCGATGCCGCCGATCCGGTACCGGGTCATCACGTTCTCGTCCGCGCCGGACCCGGCCAGCCGGGCGGCCTCGTCCTGCAGGCCCTTCATCGCGGGCAGCAGCACCCGGGCCCGGGAGAGGACGAGTTCACCGAGGGCGGTCGGGCGGGCACCGCGCCGGTCACGTTCGAAGAGCGGCCCACCCAGGGTCCGCTCGATGCGTTGCAGCTGGGCGGTCAGCGCCGGCTGGGCGAGTCCCAGCAGCGATGCCGCCTTCGTCACGCTGCCCGTCTCCGCGATGGCACAGACCACCTTGAGATGCCGCAGCTCCAGGTTCATAGCGTGACGGTAGGACGTTCGCGGGATATCGGCTAGACCTTCGGCCAGCCAAAGATCCTCCACTTGTGACAAATAGGTTAACCAAAAGGACAGAACCAGCTAACCCGTACGCTGTTACCGGCACGTAACGTGAGTTTGCTTTCACTATCCGTGAATTTACCGTCCACTTTGTGCTTTGTTCAGAGATCCCGCGGGTACGTCGTCCGCCGGCTCATCATGTCGCGCACCTTGTCCACCACGGCCACCGCCGGATCGACCACCTTGTTCCACGGCGGCGTCGCCGGAGTGCCCGGGTGCGGACGCGTCGGCGCCGCCTCCTCGGCCAGCTCGACCCGGTTGCCGAGCCGGATCAGGTCCTCCACCGGAGCCATCTGCAGCAGCAGCGGCAGCAGCTCGCCCGCCGCGGCGTCGGCGTGCCGGGTGAGCCGCCGGCAGACATCGGCGGCGCGATCGGGCCGGTTCTCGTCGTCGGCCGCCTCCAGCAGTCGCAGCGCCTCCAGCAGAGCCCGGTCCTCGGCGATCTCCCGGTCCACGAGCGCGTAGCCGTCCGGCACGGTCGACTTGATCGCCGGGTAGAGGTACTGCTCCTCCGCGGACAGGTGCCGCGACAGCTCCGCGCTGATCACCTGGGCCACCGTGCGGCGGCGCGCTGAGTCCGTACCCTCGCCGGTCAGCTCCTCGCAGAGCGCGAGCAGCTCGCGATGCTCGCGGTTGATGAGGTCGACGACGTTGGGTCCGGTCGTCTCACCGCCCACGGGCGGCAGCGGAGGCAGCTGAACAGACACTGTGCTTCCTTTCGGCGGAGCCCGGCGGGTCGGGCCCGTCTTACCCGTACCTGATCTCCCGCCAAACGCGCCCGGCGGTGAGCTGGTAAGAAGAGCGGATGGAACCAGTCCCCGCCGCCGACGAGGTCGTCGACATCTGCCGCGACCTGCTCCGGATCGACACCAGCAACACCGGCGATCCGCGCACCACCGTCGGCGAACGTGTCGCCGCCGAGTACGCCGCGGCCAAGCTCAGCGACGTCGGCATCGAGGTCGAGCTGCACGAGTCCGCACCCCGGCGGGCCAACCTGGTCGCCCGTATCCCGGGCGCCGACCGCAGCCGCGGCGCTCTGCTCGTGCACGGCCACCTCGACGTCGTCCCGGCCGACGCCAGCGAATGGTCGGTGCCGCCGTTCTCCGGCGAGGAGAAGGACGGCTACCTGTGGGGCCGCGGCGCGATCGACATGAAGGACTTCGACGCGATGACCCTCGCCGTGGTCCGCGGCTGGCAGCGCACCGGCTACGTCCCGCCCCGCGACATCGTCCTGGCCTACACGGCCGACGAGGAGGCGGGCATGGAGTACGGCTCGCAGTTCCTCGTCCGTGAGCACGCCGACCTGTTCGAAGGCTGCACCGAGGCGATCGGCGAGGTCGGCGGCTTCTCGTACACGATCAACGACGACCTGCGCCTCTACCTGGTCGAGACCGCCGAGAAGGGCATCGACTGGCTGCGGCTGCACGCCAAGGGTCGGCCCGGGCACGGCTCCTTCGTGCACGACGACAACGCCGTCACCGCGCTCGCCGAGGCCGTCGCGGCGGTCGGCCGGCACAAGTTCCCGATGGTCGTGACACCGACCGTGCGGTCCTTCCTCGAGCAGGTCTCCGAAGCGCTGGGCGTGGAGCTCGACCCGGACGAGCCCGAGCTGGCCATCGCCAAACTCGGCCCGATCGCCAACCTGATCGGCGCGACCGTGCGCAACACCGCCAACCCGACCCGGCTCCAAGCCGGCTACAAGGACAACGTGATCCCCGGCAAGGCGTCGGCGACCATCGACTGCCGTACCCTGCCGGGCCAGGCCGAGATCTTCCTCGAGCAGCTGCGCGGGGTGATCGGCCCGGACATCGAGATCGAGCACATCTCCCAGCAGGGAGCCCTGGAGACCGGCTTCGACGGCGCGCTCGTCGAGGCCATGGGGGCCGCGCTGCGCGCCGAGGACCCGGGTGCACGCACGGTGCCGTACATGCTCTCCGGCGGCACGGACGCCAAGGCGTTCAGCACGCTGGGCATCCGCTGCTTCGGCTTCGCACCCCTGAAGCTGCCGGCCGACCTGAACTTCTCCGCGCTCTTCCACGGCGTCGACGAACGGGTTCCGGTGGAAGGACTACAGTTCGGCGTGCGTGTGCTCGACCGACTGCTGCAGGCGAGCTGATGAAAGGACTTTTCACACCATGACCGACCAGCACGCGGATCTGGACGCCGCTCTCGAGCGCGTCGTCGAGGCCGCGAAAGCCCACCTGGCGGCAGTCAAGGCCGCCCAGGGGCGGGTGGATGACGACGATGTGTGGCAGGCGTACGTCAACCTCAACAACACGTCCTTCGCGTACGACGAGCAGCTGCTCGAGGCGTTCGGCGAGGTCACACCGTGGGACGTCGAGTCGATCGACCCGGACGAGGCCGACCAGCGCTTCGGCACGGTCGCCGGCCTCGACGGCAGCGGCTCCGACCCGCACCCCCGGGTGATCTCGGTGCGCCAGCGCCGCGACTACCGGGTGCCCAGCGTCTCGGCGCTGCTGCGGGTGGCCGACGCGGCCCGCCGCAACCTGGTGCCGGCCGACGAGGAGGCCGGCGAGGTCGAATCGGTCGGCGAAGCGGTCCTGGAACTCCTCCAGGCCGGCGACGGCTCGCTGTCGTCGCTCGACGTGCCGGAGCTGGAGCCGCTCGACGGCCTGCTCACGGTGAGCGAGGTCACGGAGCCCCTCGACCTCGAGGCCTTCGAGGACGAGGACGGCGCCGGACCGTTCGCCCCTTTGGACGGCGACCAGCTAGTCGGCCGCCTCGACGAACACCCCTTCACCGAAGACGAAGAGGACGAACACGCCGGCCACAACCACTGAGTTGTGACAGGCCAACAGCCGCCCGCCTCCATGAGGCGGGCGGCTGCTTTTTTGACTTTGGCTAAGTGATCAGGCCCGGCTGGAGGTTGCTCTGGACCTTGCGGCGGAGCATCACCTGCCGGGTTCCGTCCCGGAAGAGCTGGACGCGGGCCAGCTCCCACCCCGAGAATTCCGCCTGGATCGCCAGCTGCGCCGCGGCGGTCAAGCGATCGACATTCGATGGCAACCGGAGCGGCGCGTACTCGTAGTCCATGCGTCCTAATATGCCCCGGCGCCCGGCATGTCACCAGTCCCCGGGCCGGTCAGGCCCTCTCTCTCGGGGTAGCCGACCGGCACCGCCGACACGTCGTCGAGGGCGTCGGCGATCTCGCCGGGCAGCACCAGTTCCTCGCTCTGCAGCGCGCCCTGCAACTGCCCGGCTGTACGCGCGCCCAGGATCGGCGCGACCACTCCCGGCCGGTCCCGGATCCACGCCAGCGCCACCTCCAGCGGCGACACGCCCAGACCGCCGGCCGCGATCACCACCGCCTCGACGATGCTGGAGCTGCGCGGCTCCAGGTACGTCTGCACGAACGGCGCCAGGTGCTCGGTGGCGGCCCGCGAGTCCAGCGGCCGGCCGTTGCGGTACTTGCCCGTCAGCACCCCGCGGCCCAGCGGCGACCACGGCAGCACCCCGATGCCCAGCGCCGCCGCGGCCGGCAGCACCTCGCGTTCGACGCCGCGTTCCAGCAGCGAATACTCCACCTGGGTGGCGACGATCGGGGCCCGGGTCGGGAACGCCTGCTGCCAGGCGGCGGCCCGCGCGGTCTGCCAGCCGGCGAAGTTGGACACGCCCACGTAGCGGACCCGGCCGCTGTTGACCGCGTGGTCGAGCGCCGACAGCGTCTCCTCCAGCGGCGTCTGCGGGTCGTAGCCGTGCACCTGCCACAGGTCCACGTAGTCGGTGCCGAGCCGGCGCAGCGACTGGTCCAGGCTGCGCAGCAGGTGGCCGCGGGAGCTGTCGCGGCGGCGGAAGCCGTACTCGCCGAGGCCGGCCTTGGTGGCGATCAGCACCTCGTCGCGGGGCACCAGGTGGTCGATCAGGGAGCCGATGACCGTCTCGGCGTCGCCGTCGCCGTACACGTCGGCGGTGTCGATCAGCGTGCCGCCCGCCTCCAGATAGAGCTTCAGCTGGTCGGCCGCGTCGTCGGGGTCGGTGTCCCGGCCCCACGTCATGGTGCCGAGGGCCAGCCGGGAGACCGCCAGCCCGCTTCGGCCGAGCGGTCGTTGTTGCATGGGTGAACCTTATTCAGCCGCGCCCGGCCGCGAAACGCTCGTGGCAGCTCAATAGGGCCGCGATCCGTCGGGTTGACGACCGAACACCGCGAAGATCACTGAGCGTGTTCGCCTAGGCTTCGTAGCGCGGAGCATCGGTGCTCTCGCGGAAGAAACGGGAGGACCCGTGCGGCTCGGACTCAGCCTCGGATACCAGACCTCGTGGACCACGCCCGCCGATCATCTCGCCATGGCCCAGGAGGCCGACCGGCTCGGCTACTCGGTGGTCTGGGCGGCCGAGGCGTACGGCTCGGACTCGCCCACCATGCTGGCCTGGATCGCCGGCCAGACGCAGTCGATCGACGTCGGCGCGGCCGTCATGCAGATCCCGGCGCGCAGCCCGGCGATGACCGCGATGACCGCCGCGACCATCGACACCCTCTCCGGCGGCCGGTTCCGCCTGGGCCTGGGCGTCTCCGGCCCGCAGGTCTCCGAGGGCTGGCACGGTGTGCGCTTCGGCAAGCCGCTGGGCCGCACCCGCGAGTACGTCGACATCGTCAAACTGGCGATCGCCCGCAAGCCGGTGGCCTACGACGGTGAGCACTACACGCTGCCGCTGCCCGGCGGCCCCGGCAAGGCGCTGCGGCTGGGCTTCCACCCGCCGCGCGAGCAGATCCCGATCTACCTGGCCGCGGTCGGCCCGAAAAATCTCGAGCTGGCCGGTGAGATCGCCGACGGCTGGCTGGCCATCTTCTTCGCGCCCGACGCCGCGGGGGAGTATCTCCAGCACGTCGAGCGCGGCCGGTCCAAGAGCGGCGCCGGCCTGACCGGCTTCGACGTGGCGCCCACCGTCCCGGTCGTGATCGGCGACGACATCGCCGCCGGCGCCGACCAGATCCGCCCGTACGCCGCGCTGTACGTCGGCGGCATGGGCAGCCGCGAGCAGAACTTCTACAACCAGCTCGCCGTCCGGATGGGCTACGCGGACGCGGCCAAGGAGGTCCAGGACCTCTACCTGGACCGCAAGCCGCGGGACGCGGCCGCCGCGATCCCGCAGGACTTCATCACCCGGACCTCGATGGTCGGGCCCAAGGCCCGGATCACCGAACGCATCCGGGAGTACGCCGCCGCCGGCGTCGGCACGCTCTCCATCAGCCCGTACGTGGGCGACCTGGAGAGCGGCATCGCCACGCTGCGCACCGTCGCGGAGGCGTACGAGGCGTCGGGCGTGGCCGAGTAGCCGTGGCCACCGTCCTGCTGCTCCGCCACGGGCGGACCACCGCCAACGCCACCGGTGAGCTTGCCGGCCGGCTGCCGGTCGAGCTCGACGAGGCCGGCCGGGGCCAGGCCCAGCGGGTCGGCGAGCGGCTGCGCAAGCTGCCGCTCGCCGCCGTGGTGACCAGCCCGCTGATCCGCTGCCGGCAGACCCTGGAGCTGGCCCTGCCGGACATCGTGCCGGAGGTCGACGAGGGCCTGATCGAGTGCGGCTACGGCGACTGGGAGGGCCGCCCGCTCAAGGAGCTCACCGGCGAGCCGCTCTGGCCGGTCGTCCAGCAGCACCCCAGCGCGGCCGTGTTCCCCAACGGCGAGGCGATGGCGGCCATGTCGGCCCGCGCGGTGGCCACCATCCGCCGCTGGGACGCTAAGGTCACCGCCACGCACGGCCCGGAGGCGCTGTGGCTGGCGTGCAGCCACGGCGATGTGATCAAGGCCATCGTGGCCGACGCGATGGGCCTGCACCTCGACGAGTTCCAGCGCCTGGTGGCCGATCCGGCGTCGGTGAGCGTGATCCGCTACACCCCGACCCGCCCGTTCCTGGTGCGGCTCAACGACACTGCGGACCTGTCGGCGCTGATCCCGCCGAAGCCCGCCGAGGGCGCGCTCCCGGAGTCCGACGCGGCCGTGGGCGGTGGCGCGGGCGGCGGCGCATGAGTACGGCCGGTAACCGGCGTGTTACCACAGCGTGCGTACGCGTTGCGCCCTCGGCGAACCCCGCCGGTGGGCGGAGCGCTCACGCACGCGGGCGGATAGGGTCGAACCCATGACCCACCAGGTGCATGCCTTCGAGCCGCCCGAGCGGTTCGTCGCCGGGACGGTGGGCGAGCCGGGGGACCGGACGTTCTTCCTCCAGGCCCGCGGTGGCGGCCGGGTGGTCAGCGTGGCGCTGGAGAAGGTCCAGGTGTCGCTGCTCGCCGAAAAGCTGGAGGAGCTGCTCACCGAGGCCAGCCGGCGGTTCGGCGTCGACCTGCCCGAGGCCCCCGTGCTCGCGATCAACGACAACGAGCCGCTGGACACCCCCGTCGACGAGGAGTTCCGCGTCGGCACGCTCGGCCTCGCCTTCGACGTCGACACCACCACCGTCGTCATCGAGGCGATCGAGGCCGGTGAGGGCGACGCGGAGGTCGAGCTCGGCGAGGACGACGAGGACGAGGACGACGACCCGATCGCCGACGACGAGGACGACGAGCCCGACGACGACCTCGACCGGCTGCGGGTCCGGCTGACCCCCGAGGCGACCCGCGCGTTCATCGACCGCGCCCGGCGCGTGGTCGCGGCGGGCCGCCCGCCGTGCCCGCTCTGCGGCCAGCCGCTGGACCCGGCCGGCCACCTCTGCCCCCGGCACAACGGCTATCACCGGTGACGACGGAGCCGGCCAGCGTGCTCGCGGAGGACGACGCCCTCGAGCTGCTCGCCCGCGGCGAGATGGAGCTCGAGGGCCGGCTCGTCGACGCCTCCAACACGACCCTGCGCGCCGAGATCACCCTCGACGGGCTGACCCGCCGCTGTGTCTACAAACCGGTGCAGGGCGAGCGCCCGCTCTGGGACTTCCCGGACGGCACGCTCGCCGGGCGTGAGGTGTCGGCGTTCCTGGTGTCGCAGGCCACCGGCTGGGGGCTGGTGCCGCCGACGATCCTGCGTGACGGACCGCTCGGCCCCGGCGCCTGCCAGCTCTGGATCGACGAGCCGGAGGACGCCGAGTCGCTGATCGGCTTCGTCCCGGCGTACGACGTGCCACCGGGCTGGTTCGCGGTCGCCTCGGCCCGCGACGAGGACGGCGACGCGTACGCGCTGGCCCACGCCGACGACCCGCGGCTGTCCCGCCTCGCGGTGCTGGACGCGGTGATCAACAACGCCGACCGCAAGGGCGGCCACGTGCTGTACGCCCCGGACGGCCGCATCCACGGCGTCGACCACGGCGTCTGCTTCCACGTGGAGAACAAACTCCGCACGGTGCTGTGGGGCTGGACGGGCAAGCCGATCCCGGCCGACTCCGTCGAGGTGCTGACCAAGCTGGGCGAGCAGCTCAACGGCGCGCTGGGCGCGGCCCTCGAGGAGCACCTGACCCTCACCGAGGTCCAGCACGCCCGGCTGCGCGTACGCCGGTTGTTGCGCGCGCCCCGCTTCCCGCGGCCGCCGCAGGACTGGCCGGCCGTGCCCTGGCCGCCGGTCTGAGGCTTTACTCACGCCGGGCGGATTTCTGTCGGTGGCGCTGGATAGGCTCCTGACCATGGACGCATGGACCGGGCACGAGGTGCCGAAGCTGCCGGGGACCGCGACGCCGCCGGCGCTGTACGACTCGGCCCGCCGGTCGGTGCAGCCCACCACCCCCGGCGACGCCGCGACGATGTACGTCTGCGGCATCACGCCCTACGACGCTACCCACCTCGGTCACGCGGCCACGATGATCACGTTCGACCTGGTCCAGCGGGCCTGGCGCGACGCCGGCCTCGACGTGCGTTACGTGCAGAACGTCACCGACATCGACGACCCGCTGCTGGAGCGGGCCGCCCGCGACGGCGAGGACTGGGTGGTCCTGGCCAT
Source organism: Actinoplanes sp. CA-051413 (assembly GCF_050955795.1). Taxonomy (NCBI): domain Bacteria; kingdom Bacillati; phylum Actinomycetota; class Actinomycetes; order Micromonosporales; family Micromonosporaceae; genus Actinoplanes; species Actinoplanes sp. CA-051413. The sequence continues at coordinate 6,469,802 of NZ_CP192100.1, read as the reverse complement.
GCGCGAGACGGCCCTGTTCCGCGAGGACATGGAGGCGTTGCGGATGATCCCGCCGGCGCACTACGTCGGCGCGGTCGAGTCCATCCCGGCGATCGCGGCGCACGTGCGCGAGCTGCTCGACTCCGGCGCGGCCTACCGCCTGGAGGACGGCACCGGCGACGTCTACTTCACGATCGAGGCGGCGCCGCACTTCGGCTACGAGTCCAACCTGTCCCGCGAGGAGATGCTGGTGCTCTCCGCCGAGCGTGGCGGCGACCCGGAACGCCCCGGCAAGCGCGACCCGCTCGACCCGCTGCTGTGGCGCGGCGCCCGCGACGGCGAGCCGGCCTGGGACGGCGGCGACCTCGGCCCCGGCCGCCCCGGCTGGCACATCGAGTGCGCCACCATCGCCCTCGGCCTGCTCGGCGAGACGATCGATGTCCAGGGCGGCGGCAACGACCTGCTCTACCCGCACCACGAATGCTCGGCCGCACACGCCGAGCGCCTCACCGGCACGGCACCGTTCGCCCGGCACTACGTGCACGCCGGCATGATCGGCCTGAACGGCGAGAAGATGTCGAAGTCCAAGGGCAACCTGGTCTTCGTCTCCCGCCTGCGCGCGGACGGCGTGGACCCGATGGCCGTCCGGGTGGGCCTGCTCGCCGATCATTACCGCACCGACCGCCAGTGGACCGACGACGTGCTCAAGGCAGGTCAGCAGCGCCTGGCCCGCTGGCGCGAGGCCGCGGCGGCCCAGGCCGGCCCGTCGGGCGAGGGCCTGCTGGCCGCGGTCCGCGAGGCCCTGCACAACGACCTCGACACGCCGGCGGCTCTGGCCCTGGTCGACGCCTGGTCCGAGGCAGCGGTGTCCGGCGCGGGCGACGACGCGCAGGCGCCGGCGCTGATGGCCCGGACAGTGGACGCCCTGCTCGGCATCCGCCTCTGAGCGCGACCGTGCGGGAGCTTGCCCTCTCCGTGGCGACCGCGGAACGGGTCTCCTCGGGGGTGACCATCTTCCTCGGTCGTCTCTACGGCCTTGCGCACACCGATGTGTTCGACCCACGGCAGGGCGTTGCCCTGAGGTGGCGTGAGCTGGGCGGTATGACGCAGTCCGGGGGCTGCTCGCGCACCTGCGGGCCGAGTTGCCCTCGTTGCGTGAGCGGGTCAGCGCGTCAGAGCTGCCCGGTTCCGGAGTGGCGGCCGCGGCACTGGACGCGATCGGGGCATTGACGGAAGACCCTGCGGGCCTTGCCCGGATCACCGGTCACGCGCTGCGGGTGGCGGCAGAGCTGGACCGAGCGTCCGTGCCCCCGCCGCGCGGGCATGAGACGTGGGCGGCGTTCGAGGCTCGGAGCCAGGCCGACATCGCCGGCTTCCGGGCGCGCGCGCCGGAGGAATTCTCCGCGGAGTTCCTGGACGAGCTGCGGACGGAAGCAGGGATGCAGTCGATGGCCTACCGAAACGGCATGAAGGCCCTGGGACAGTCCTAGAGATCGAGCACGACGGCCCCGCGCGGACGCGAGGAGCAGATCAGCACGTCCCCATCCGCCGGTGGATCGACCGGTTCGGTGGTGTAGGCGACCTCCCCCGCCAGCAGCCCCGTCTCGCAGGTGTGGCAAACCCCGGACCGGCAAGACCAGCGCACCGGCACATCGCAGGCCTCAGCAAGCTCCAACAGGCTGCCACGCCCATCGGCCCAGGGCACGGTCAGCCCGCTGCGCGCAAAAGACACCGCCGGTCCGTCCCCCTGCTCGCCCGCCGGAGGGTGCGGCGCCCGGGTAGCCACCGCGCTGATCCCGGGCGTGATCCCCGGCCCCGCCCCGAAGATCTCCGTGCTGACCCGGTCAGCCGCCACCCCCACCTCCACCAGTGCCGCAGTGACGTCGCTGAGGAACCCAGCCGGGCCGCACAGATACGCGTCGGCGTCCACCGGCACGCCCAGCGCACGAAGGGCGTCGAGCGACAACCGACCGGCACTGTCGTAGTCGCGGCCCACCTGATCCAGAGCGGCCCGGGGCCGGCTGTAAAAGACATGGGAGCGAGCGTGGGGGAGACCCGCCAGCAACCCGGCCGTCTCCGTCTCGAACGGCCTATCCCCGCCGTCACGGGCGGCCTGCAGCCACCACACCTCCCGCTCCGACCGCTGCGCCGCGAGCGCGTACAGCATGGCCAGCATCGGTGTCGCCCCCACGCCCCCGCTGATCAGCAGCACCGGCGTCGATGCTGGCCGCAGCACGAACGTCCCCCGCGGCGCGGCCACGTCGATCAGGTCACCGGGGTGGACGCGCGCATGCAGGTAGCCACTGGCCACGCCGTGCGGCTCCTGCTTGACGCTGATCCGGTAGTCGCTGCCGTCAGGAGGCCCGGACAGTGAATAGCTGCGGATCAGCGGCGGCTGCTCGTCGTCCGGTCGCAGCCGTACGGTCAGGAACTGCCCGGGCAGCGGGGCCGGGACCGGCTGCCCGTCCGGGTCCGCCAGCCGTACCGAAGCGATCGTGCTGCTCTCCGGCTCGACCGCCGTCACCCGCAGCGGCCGGAATCCGGCCCAGGCCGGCGGCGGCGCGACAGCGACGAGCCCGGCGTTGCCGGTCGTCGCCGCGGGCCGGCTCACCATCGCCCGGAACGAGCCCTGCCAGCCGGGGCTGAGCGCGGGAATCCGCAGCGCCCGCTCGATCCGGTCGGTGGGGTGGCCGGGCAGGTACAGCAGACCGTCCACTTCGGCCACGCTCATCCGTTCCGGGCCGTCGGTGACCTTGATGATCTCGTCGCCGGCCCGGATGTCGCCCTCCTGCAGGACCCGGAAGTAGAAGCCCGGCCGGTGGTGCTGCACGAGCAGCGCCGGCATCCGGGGGTCGTCGAGCCGGATCCCGACCCGGTAGCAGGTGACCCGCGGCTGGGTCACCTCGAACAGCGCCGTCCCGATCCGGTAGCGGTCACCGATGCACACCTCGTCGTCCGGCAGCCCCTCAACGGTCAGGTTCTCGCCGAACTGGCCGTAGCCGAAGTCGTCGCGGCCGAGCAACCGCTGCCAATACCGGTACGACTCCAGCTGGTACACAAAAACGGCCCGGTTCTCACCGCCGTGCCCACCGAGGTCGCCCTGCCCGTCGCCGTCGATGTTCAACCGGCGCACCGTGGCCGCGCCGCCGACCGGCTGTTTCCAGATGCCGGTGTGGACCGTCCGTCCCTGCCACAGCACGTCCTTGGGCAGACCGACGTTGACCGAGCGCAGCATCGCCACTCTGCCATCCTGCACCCGTCCCGTCCGGCAGGGAACAACGGCCGCGACAATGCCGCCATGACCTCAGCGAAGCGGGACGCCGAATATTTCGACCAGTGGTACGCCGACATGGCGGCCTCACCCACCCGCGACACCATCGTCGCCCGTGCCCTGGGGCTGCCACCCGAACTGCAGCTCGCCGGTGTCCTCCCGGGCCAGGCCGTCACCGAGCTGACCGAGGAACTACGCCTGCCTACGGATGGCCTGCTGCTCGACATCGCCTGCGGCCGTGGTGGCTACGGCATCGAGGTCTCCCACCGCACCGGCGCCCGCCTGATCGGGGTCGACTTCTCTGCCGAGGCGCTGAAGCAGGCGGCGTTGTTGAGCACCCGCCGTCTCCCCGCCGGCCGGGCCGAGTTCCGGCTCGGCACCCTGGTCGCGACCGGACTGCCCACGGGAGCGGCGGACGGGCTGATGTGCGTCGACGCCGTGCAGTTCGGCGATCCGCCGCTCGCCGCCCTGGCCGAGTTCCGCCGGCTCCTTGCACCCGGTGGCCGCCTGGCGCTGACCTGCTGGGAAGCCGCAGACCGGCAGGCCCCGCCGCGGATCCAGGCGGTCGACCTCCGGCGGGATCTGCCGGCGGCCGGTTTCGTCGACGTGCGGGTCCAGGAAAAGCGCGACTGGCGCGAGGCCGAGCGAATGTTGTGGCAGGAAGCGGTCGCGGCGGACGGCTCCGACCCGGCGGTACGGTCGCTGCAGGACGAGGGCCGCCGCTCGCTGGACACCTTCGCATCCCTGCGCCGCGTGTTCGCCACCGCCACCGCCCCGTGACCGGCCGGCGTAGCGCTCAACGGCCACCGGCCCGGACCAGACCTGACTCGTACGCGTAGACCACCGCCTGCACCCGGTCCCGCAGCCCGAGCTTCATCAGCACTCGCGCCACGTGGGTTTTGACCGTGGCCTCGCCCACCCCCAGCTCCGCCGAGATCTCCGCGTTGGACATCCCCCGGGCCAGCAGCCGCAGCACGTCCACCTCGCGCGGCGTCAGCTCGTCCAGCTCGGGTGCCGGCGCCGGCCCCGGACGCCCCGCGAAAGCCGAGATCACCCGCGTCGTGACGGCCGGGTCGAGCAGCGCCTCACCACCGGCCACCACCCGGATCGCGGTGATCAGGTGCTCCGGGGAGGACACCTTGAGCAGAAAGCCGCTCGCCCCCGCTTGCAGCGCCCGGTACAGGTTCTCGTCCGTGTCGAAGGTGGTCAGCACGATGATCCGGGGCGGGTGCGGCGCCGCCAGCAGGGTGCGGGTGGCGCTGAGCCCGTCCTGGCGGGGCATCGCGATGTCCATCAGCACGACGTCCGGGCGCAGGCGCCGCACCACGCTGACCGCCTCAGTGCCGTCGCTGGCCTCGCCCACCACGGTCAGGTCCGGCTCGGTCTCGATGACCATGCGCAGCCCGGCCCGCAGCATCCGCTGGTCGTCCGCGATCACCACGGTGATGGTCATCGGCTCACCTGCACCGGCACCGGCAGCCGCGCCCGCACCGAGAAGCCGCCCTCGGGGCGCGGGCCGGCCGTCAGCTCGCCGCCGAACAGCGTCACCCGCTCGCGCATCCCGATCAGCCCCTGACCCCCGCCCGACGGGGAGTGCGCCGCCTGGCCGTCGTCCTCCACCTTCAGGTGCAGCCCGTCCGACCGGAAGTCGACCGTGACCTTCGCGCTCGCGGCGCCGGCGTGTTTGAGCACGTTGGTGAGGGCCTCCTGCACGATCCGGTAGGCGGACAGATCCACCGCCGGTGGCAGCGTCACCGCCTCGCCCCCGCGCCGCACGCTGACCGCCAGCCCGGCCTCGCGTACCTGGGCCACCAGCTCGTCGAGCCGGTCCAGCCCGGCCGGCGGTGCCGTCTCGGCGGCGTCGCCGCGCAGCAGTCCCAGGGTGCGGCGCAGCTCGCCGACCGCCTCGCGCCCGGACACCTCGATGCTGTGCAGCAATTGCGGGTCGACGTCTAGCCCGGCGTCGAGGCGGCGCCGCACCACCCCGGCCTGGATGACCATGACGGTGACGCTGTGCGCCACCATGTCGTGCAGCTCGCGGGCGATCCGGACCCGTTCCTCCATGACCGCCTCGCGGGCCTGCTGTTCGCGGATCGACGCGCGGACCGCGGCGGTGTCGGCCACCCGCCGGTTCTGCAGGGCGACCGCGACGCCGAGCGCGTAGGGCGCCAGGCTGAAGAAGAACGCGGCCATGGGGTCCGTGCGGTCGTTCTCCCAGTAGACGACGCCGGTCAGGAAGACGAAGAGCCCGGCGGCCGCGGCGCGGAGCCGGGCCCGGCGGTCCGCGTCCGGCGCCGGGAAGATCTGCCCGGCCGTGTACGCCGCGATGATCATCGCCACCAGCTGCCACAGCCGGTAGCTGACCGGCGAGTCGTCGTAGAACACCGAGCTCGCGCTGACACTGCTGGCCGCCATCGCGAGCACCGGCACCAGCCGCCCGCAGCAGCACCAGCCCGGCGAACAGGGTCAGCGCGTACGGCCACCAGGCGCCCGGCATCCGGACGACGTACTCCTCGACGAGGGCGAACACCGTGAAGGCCGCGGCCAGGGCGAGATCGAGCGGCCGCAGCCGCCCGGCGAGCGTCCGGAACACCCCCTGACCGTACGGGCTGAGCCCCGTCCCGGAGACCGCCTCGAGGCGGATACGCCGTCCACCTCACGGGGGACGCGCAGTCCCTCCCGGTACGGGCGACGCCGGCCCCCGCCGTTCGTAACGTCTGCCGCCGACAACGGTGAGGACAAGGAGATCATGATGTGGCGTAGAGCTGCCGCCGTCAGTCTGGTGACGGCGCCGATCCTGCTGGCGGTGGCGACCGCCGTCGACCCCGCTCTCGGCGACGACCAGGGCTACGGCGTCTACCGCCAGCATCCCGCGGCGACGCAGTGGCATTCCCTGCTGCTGCACTGGGCCTGGGTGCTGTTCGTGCCCGGGCTGCTGGGCCTGCTCGCGCCGATCCGGCGCCGGGGCGCGGTCCTGGCCCGGATCGGCTGGGTCGCGGTGGTGCTCGGCCTGGCCACCTTCGCGGCGCTGATGGCGTTCGACTTCTTCCTGCTCGCGCTGGAGCAGACCCTGCCGGACGCGCAGGTCGCCGCGGTGGAGACCCGGTTCCAGGAGCAGTTGCCGACGGTGGCCGGCTGGCAGTGGCCCGGGCTGGTGGGCTGGGCGCTGTCCCTGCTGCTGGTGCCGATCGCCGCTGCCCGGGCCCGGGTGATCAATTGGTGGACGGTGGCGGCCGCGCTGGTGGGTACGGCGCTGTACTTCGCATTCGCCATCTCGCCCGTACCGGTGAATCTGCTCGGTCCGGTGGTGCTGGTCGGCGCGTATGCGGCGGCGGCCCGGCAGTTGCTGCGGCCGCGGCCGGCGGCCGCTGAGCCGGACTCCTTCGGTGCCTTCCGCCGCCGCGCGGGCTTCGCCTGCCTGTACGCCGCACCGGTGGTGTTCGGCGCCGGCCTGGCGACCGCCCCGGACGGCGACTACGTGGCGCAGCCGGTGCAGACCCAGGTCAGCGCGTTGCTGCTGCATCTGGGCTGGCTGCTGTTCGTCCCGGCGATGCTGGTCGTGGCGTCCCGCGGCCGGCGCTTCACCCAGGTCGCGGCCGGGATCACCGTGGTGGCCCTGCTCAATTTCAGCGCCCTCATGGTGGGTGACACCGCGGACCTGTCGGCGCGGCAGGTGCTCGGGGAGGGCCCGGCCGACAGGGTGGCCGACGCCCTCGGTGGCCTGTCGTTCTTCACCTTCGGCTGGGCGCTGCCGGGCATGGTGCTGAGCCTGCTGGGCCTGATGGCGGTGCCGATCGGCGCGGCGGTGGACCGGCTGACCCGGTGGTGGGTGCCGGTGCTCGCAGTCGCGGGGGTGGCAATGTTCCTCGTCGTACCCCTCGGTCCGGCCGGGGTGACCGGTCCGCTGCTGCTGCTCGCCGCGTTCGGCCTGCTCGGCCGCGATCTGCGCCGGCCGCGGGATACCGCCGACGAGCCGGTCCCGGCGGTCGCCGCCGCGGCGTGAGGGCCGCCCGGCAGCCGGAGGGGGCTGCCGGGCGGCACCGGTCATTCGGCGTTCAGCCGCGTCGGTCAGGCGGCGGCCAGGCGCAGCGTCACGCGAGAGTGAGGCCGGGGTCCGGGTCTGGCTCGGGGACCGGCGCCGGGATGCGGTATTCCTCGGTCAGCGTGGTCATCGGCCCCGGCCAGGTCGCCTGGGCCACCTCGATCGGCTTGCGGGTCTCGTCGAACGCCACGTGCAGCAGGTGCAGCACCGGGGTGTCCGGGCGGATCTGCAGGATCTCCGCCTCCTCGCGGCTCGGCTGCCGGGCGCTGATGGTGTCGGTCGCCGACGCGTAGCGCCGCCCGATCGCCTCCTCGGCCTCCTGGTAGAGCGGCCGGCCGAACGCCTCGGCCCGTTCCAGCGAGGTCCCGGTCGCGTCGGTCACCCGGAACCACGAGGCGCCGACCTCGACGGTGGCGTCGTCGGCGCGTACGAGATGCCGCCGGACCAGCATCTCCGTGCCGTCGCGGACCCCGAACGCGTCCGCCACCTCGGGCGGCGCGGCCTCGCGGCCGACGCCGGCCAGCTGCTGGCGGTAGCGGGCCGCCAGGTCGGCGTGGTAGCCGCGGTGGGCGCCGTAGCGGCCGCGGGAGAGCCGGTTGAGCCGGCGCCGGGTGCCGCGCACGTACGTGCCGGAGCCCGGCTTGGTGATCAGGATGCCTTCGACGCGCAGCTGGTCGACGGTGCGTTGCACGGTCTGCTTGGCCACGCCGAACATCTCGGCCATGGCGGGGATCGAGGGGAGCCGCTCACCGGGGTTCCAGTCCCCGCGGCGGATACGTTCCCGCAGCTGGGCGGCAATCTGCCGGTGCGGGAACTCGGCGGCGCCGGGATTGATCGTCATGGCGGTACCTCCTGACCCTAGGTTCCTAGGATGACTCACGCAGCGTGCGCCACGGGACAGCGACACGCGGAAAAGTCGGTCGACCACGGCGGCGCGGGCATCGAGCATGGTCAGCATGTTGAGTCCCGAGATCCTCGAGTACTACGAACGCGGCGGCGAGCAGTTGCGCCTGACCGCCGGCACCGGCCGCCTGGAGTTCCTGCGCACCTGGGACGTGCTCACCCGGGTGCTGCCACCCGCGCCGGCCCGGATCGTCGACGTCGGCGGGGCCACCGGGGTCTACGCGCGCCCGCTGGCCGAAGCCGGTCACACCGTACGGGTGATCGATCCGGTCCCGGACCACGTGGCTGCCGCGGACGCCCTGCCCGGAGTGACCGCCGTCCTGGGCGACGCGCGGGCGCTGCCCGAGCCCGACGCGAGCGCCGACGCCGTGCTGCTCTTCGGCCCGCTCTACCACCTGCCTCAGCGCGCGGACCGGGTCGCGGCCTGGCGCGAGGCGGCCCGCGTGGTGCGCCCGGGCGGGGTGGTCATCGGGGCCGTGATCAGCCGTTTCGCGTCGCTGTTGGACGGCGTGGTCAAGGGCTACTACGCCGAGCCCGAGTTCGTGTCGATCGTGCAGGGGGCGCTGGACGACGGCGTGCACCGCAACGAGGGCGGGCAGTCGCGGTGGTTCACCAGCGCGTACTTCCACCGGCCCGAGGAGCCGGCCGCCGAGGCGACCGAGGCCGGGCTCACCGGGACGCGCACGGTGGCGGTCGAGGGCCCGGTGTGGATGACCGGTACGCGGCTGACGGAGTTCCTCGCCGACGAGCGGCTGACCGGCATCATGCTGGACATGCTGCGCCGGGTCGAGGACGAGCCGAGCCTGTTCGGCGCGAGCAGCCACCTGCTGACCATCGCCCGCCGGCCCGCCCCCTAAGCTGTCCCCCGTGGAGGCTCTGCGGTTGATTCTGCGCTACGCGCACCTGATCGGTTTCGCGCTGCTGCTCGGTGGGGCGATCGCGCAGTTCGTCTCGGCGAAGCTGCGCATCAACCCGGCGATGCTGTGGGGTTCGATCATCCAGGTGCTGACCGGCCTGGCGCTGTCGGCGCCGCTGCGCGGTGGCGGCGACGACGAGCCCGCCCCGGCGAAGCTGGCCGTGAAGCTGGTGCTCGCGATTCTGATCTTCATCATGGTCTTCGTGCCGCGCAAGCGCGCCGAGGTCAACCGCGGGCACTTCATCGGCATCATCGCCCTGACGCTGATCAACGCCGCGGTCGCCACCTTCTGGCGCTAGCCCTCGGCCGGCATCAGCCCTCCAGGACGGGTTCGAGTCCGTCCAGGAGGCGTTGCAGGCCGAACTCCATCAGCCGGTCGACGTCGAACTCGAGCGCCGGGTCACTGACGGCCCGGTGCATGAAGGGGTAGCGGCCGCTGCTGAGGATCTCGCCGAGCCTGTTCTGCTGGGAGTCCAGCCACTGCTCCTCGTTCATTCCGGTCTCCTGCTCGGCCTGGGCCTCCTCCTCGATGTTGACGGCCGTGCCGCGGACGTAGTTCGCCACGGTGACCGCCGCCAGGAAGAGCACATCCGGGGCAAGGCCGTGCCCGTCGAGGGCGCGCATCGTCCACTCGGTGTGGGCCATCGCGCGCGGGGCGAGCAGCGGACGGGTGAACGAGATCGCCTGGGCCAGCCAGGGGTGGCGCCGGTACATGGACCACTGGAGCCGGGCCAGCGCCTCGACGCAGGCGCGCCAGCCGTCGGTGCCGGGGGAGAGCCCGGGCAGGGCGTCGCCGGCGAAGACCGTGTCCATCATGAACAGCAGCAGTTCCTCCTTGCCGGACACGTGCCGGTAGAGCGACATCGTCGGCATGCCCAGCTCGCCGGCGAGACGGCGCATGGAGAGCGCGCCGAGGCCCTCCGCGTCGGCGATGGCGACGGCGGTGCGCACCACCCGCTCGCGATCCGGCTCGGCCGGCTGGGATTGGTCGGGCTCGGCGGAGGCGAGCCGGGGGTGGGCCGGGGTGGCGACGACTGTGCCGACGCCGGGCCGGGGCTGGACCAGGCCCTGTTCGCGCAGGGTGGCGATGACCTTGGTGGCGGTCGCCATGGCGATGCCGTGATCGGCGATCAGCTGCCGGGTGGACGGGACCCGGTCGCCGGGCGCGAGCTCACCGGCGGCGATCCGGGCGGCGATCCCGGCGGCGATCCGGCGGTACGGCGGTACGGCGCTCATCACCCCTCCTCTGCACTAGTGCGCTCCACCCTAGTGCACTAGTGAGCGCCAATGAATACGGGTGCTAGCACCACTTGAGGCCATAGTAGTGCGCTCGTACGGTGTACAAAGACGCCCACAGGAAGGCCTATGATGACCGACGCCGTACGCCTCGAGACGCTGTACAAGACCTATGACGACACCGGCACCGCCGTCACCGCGCTCGACGGTGTGACGGCCTCCTTCGGCGCGGGCACGTTCACCGCGGTGATGGGCCCGTCCGGTTCCGGCAAGAGCACCCTGCTGCAGTGCGCGGCGGGTCTGGACCGCCCCACCGCCGGCCGGGTGTTCCTGGCCGGCACCGAACTGCAGGCCGGCAAGGACACCGCGATGACCAAGTTCCGGCGTACCCGGGTCGGTTTCGTGTTCCAGGACTACAACCTGCTGCCCGCGCTGACCGTCGAGCAGAACGTGCTGCTGCCGTCCCGGCTGGCCGGCCGCCGCGCCGACCACGGCCGGGCCCGTGCGGTGCTGGACCGCCTCGGTCTGCTGGACCGCCGCGACGACCTGCCCGAGCGGCTCTCCGGTGGCCAGCGGCAGCGGGTGGCGATCGCCCGGGCGCTGATCGGGGAACCGGCTGTGATCTTCGCCGACGAGCCGACCGGCGCCCTGGACCTGCGCAGTGCCCGCGAGGTGCTGACCCTGCTGCGGGCGGCGGTGCACCAGCACGGCCGTACCGTCGTGATGGTCACCCACGATCCCGTCGCCGCCGCGTACGCGGACTCGGTGCTCTTCCTGGCCGACGGCCGGCTGGCCGGCTCGCTGAGCGCGCCCACCGCCGAGGCCGTCGCGGAACGCCTGGCCCACCTCGGTGACCTGGTCGGCGCCGGTGCGGAGGCCGTCGCATGATCGCCGTCGCCCTGCGTGGCCTGCGGCACCGCCCGGGCAATTTCGTGGCCACGTTCCTGTCGGCCTTCCTCGGCGCCACCCTGCTGATGACCTTCGCGGCCATGCTCGACACGGCCGCGGACGCAGACTCGGTGAGTGCCGAATCCCTGTCCACGACCGCGATGGTGGCGGGCGGCTGGTGCCTGATCATCGTGATCTTCGCGGTCACCTCGACGCTCAGCCTCGCGGTGCGCCGCCGCGCGGAGCAGACGGCTCTGCTGCGCCGGCTCGGCGCCACCGGTCCGCAAGTGGGCCGGATGATCGTCGGCGAGGCGGCCGCGGTGGCCCTGCTGGCGTCGGCGGTGGCCGTACCGGTCGCTCTGGTTCTGGGCCGGCTGCTGCTCACGCTGATGCAGGACACCGGCCAGGTCGCCACCGCGGTCGGCTATGCGTTCGGCCCGGTCGCGCTGGGCGTGGGCTTCGGCGTCACGCTGCTGGGCTCGGTCGTCGCGGCCGTGGCGACGGTCCGGCGGACGGCCGGACCGGCCGGCGCCCGCCCCGAGCGCCCCCGGGCCCGCCGCATCGCCGGGGTGGTGTTTCTGCTGATCGCCACGAACTGCTCGGTGCTGACCGCGACCCTGATGGACGGCAAGGGCATCGACGCGATGCAGACGGCCGGCCAGGCCGGCATCTGGGCGTCGATCGGCCTGACCCTGTTCGCGCCGGAACTGCTGCGCCTGGTCACGGCCGTGCTGGCGGGCCCGGTCCGGCTGGCCGGCGGCGCGGCGGCAGAGCTGGCGGTCCTGGGGGTACGGCAACGCACCCGCCGGCTCGCAGGCGCGGTGATGCCGGTGGCCCTGTTCACCGGCATCGCCACCGGCACGGTCTACATGCAGGGCATCGAGGACGACGCGGCGGCGGGCACGATCCAGCCCGCGTACGCCCAGGACATCCAGACCCTGAACTACGTCGTGGTCGGCATGATCACGGTGTTCGTGGCGGTCATGCTGGTCAACACCCTGATCGCCGCGACCACCCACCGGCGCCGCGAGTTCGCCCAGCAACGGCTGGCGGGCTCGACGCGGGGTCAGCTGCTGGCCATGGTCGGGCTGGAAGGCCTGCTGGTGACGGCGACGGGGGTGCTGTCGGGCTCGGCGGCGTCACTGTTCACGATCCTGCCGTTCGGCGCGGCCCGGGTCGACCGGGTGTGGCCGGACGCCACGCCGGTCGCCTACGTGATCATCGTGGTGGTGGCGGTCGCGTTGACCGGGCTGTCGCTGCTCGGCACGACCCGCCGTACCCTCCGGGGCCCGGCCGTCTCGGCCCTGCGCTGACGCTGCGGCGCCTCCAGCCTGCGGGGCCGCCGGCGCCGTCCCCCACCACTTCGGCGGTGGGGGATCGGCGCTGTCGGCCTTTCGCCTCCGCGGCGATGAGCCGGCGGTGCTACCAGGAGCCGGCGGTCGGGCCGGCCGAGCCGCCGCGGCGGCGCAGGTACTTCTCGAACTCGGTGGCGATCTCGTCGCCGGTCAGCGGCTTGATGCCCTCGTCGCCGACCCGTTCCTCCAGCTCGCGGACGTAGTCACCGAGCTCGGTGTCCTGCTCCGCGGCGGCCCGGACGCGCTTCTCCCACTCGTCGGCCTCCTCCGCCAGGTCGGCCAGTGGCACCGGCAGGTCCAGCACGTCCTCGAGCCGGCTCAGCAGGGCGAGCGTCGCCTTCGGACACGGCGGGTTGTTCGCGTAGTGCGGCACGTGCACCCAGAACGACAGGGCGTCCACGTCCGCCCGGTCGGCCGCCTCCTGCAGCACGCCGACGATGCCGGTCGGGCCGTCGTAGCGGGTCGGGACGACCTTGTACTTCTCCGCGACCTCCTTCTCCGTCGCCGAGCCGCTGATCGGCAGGGGCCGGGTGTACGGCACGTCCGCCAGCAGAGCCCCCAGCAGCACGATGCGGTTCACCTCGAGGCTGTGGCAGACCTCCAGGATCTGCTCGCAGAAGGTGCGCCAGCGCATGCTGGGCTCGATGCCGCGGATCAGCACCACGTCACGCTCGGTGCCGGGCGGGCTCGCCACGCTGAACCGGGTGGTCGGCCAGTCGATCTTGCGCGTCTCACCCTCGGTCATGGTGATCGTCGGCCTGCTGACCTGGAAGTCGTAGAACTCCTCCGGGTCGATGGTGGTGATCTCGCGGGCCTGCCAGACCTGCTCGAGGTGCTCCACCGCAGCCGTCGACGCGTCGGCCGCGTCGTTCCACCCTTCGAAGGCGGCGATCGCCACGGGGGAGCGCAGCAGGGGTAGACCGTCGAACTCTGTCACGGTGCCAACCTTTCGTACCTCACGTACGCAAAGCCTACGTGTCCGCGTCTGATCCCACCCGGCGGCCGCGCCGACCCCCGTCATCGCTTGGAGAGCCCGGTCACAGTGAGTCCACCTGTCGGACACCGATACTCGGCGATCGGGGGATGTGCCATTAGCCTTGCAAGGTGCAGAACTCCTTCCTTGCCGCGCTGACCGATCGCATCCTCGTCGCCGACGGAGCGATGGGCACGATGCTGCAGGCCGCCGACCTCGACGTGGATGCCGACTTCCAGGGTCTCGAGGGCTGCAACGAGATCCTGAACGTGACCCGCCCCGACGTCGTCCGCGGCGTCCACGAGGCCTACCTGGCCGCGGGGGCGGACTGCGTCGAGACCAACACCTTCGGTGCCAACCTCGGCAATCTGGGCGACTACGACATCCAGGACCGGATCCGGGAGCTGTCGCAGGCCGGTGCCGCGGTCGCCCGCGAGGCGGCCGACGCCCATTCGACCCCCGAGCAGCCCCGGTACGTGTTGGGCTCGATCGGTCCCGGCACCAAGCTGCCCACCCTCGGCCACACGCACTACACCACGCTGCGTGACGCGTACCACGAGAACGCGGCCGGCCTGGTCCTGGGCGGCGCCGACGCGCTGATCATCGAGACCTGTCAGGACCTGCTGCAGACCAAGTCGGCGGTGGTCGGCGCGCACCGGGCGATGGCCGAGGTCGGGCGCAAGGTGCCGATCATCTGTCACGTGACCGTGGAGACCACCGGCACGATGCTGCTGGGCAGCGAGATCGGTGCGGCGCTGACCGCGCTGGAGCCGCTGGGCATCGACCTGATCGGACTGAACTGCGCGACCGGCCCGGCCGAGATGACCGAGCACCTGCGCTACCTGGCGCAGTCGGCGAGCGTACCGGTGTCGGTCATGCCGAATGCCGGCCTGCCGGTGCTGGCCGCCGGCGGCGCCTACTATCCGCTGACCCCCGACGAGCTGGCCGAGGCGCTGGACCGCTTCGTCCGCGAGTACGGCGTCTCGCTGGTCGGCGGCTGCTGCGGCACGACGCCCGCGCACATCGAGGCTGTCGTCAGCCGCGTCCGCGGCCTCAAGGCCGCCCCGCGCGAGCCGCAGCACGCGCCCTCCGCCGCGTCGATCTACCACGAGGTGCCGTTCCGGCAGGACGCCGGCGTGCTGATGATCGGCGAGCGCACCAACGCCAACGGCTCGAAGGCGTTCCGCGAGCCGATGCTGGCCGGCGACTGGCAGGCCTGCGTGGAGATCGCCCGCAGCCAGGCCCGCGACGGCTCGCACCTGCTCGACCTGTGCGTCGACTACGTGGGCCGCGACGGCACCCAGGACATGCGCGAGCTGGCCGGCCGCTTCGCCACCGCCTCGACCCTGCCGATCATGCTGGACTCCACCGAGCCGCAGGTCGTCGAGGCGGGCCTGGAGATGCTCGGCGGCCGCTGCGTGGTCAACTCGGTCAACTACGAGGACGGCGACGGCCCCGGCTCCCGCTACGCCCGGATGATGCCGATCGTCAAGGAGCACGGCGCGGCCGTGGTCGCCCTGACCATCGACGAGGAGGGCCAGGCCCGCGACGCCGACTGGAAGGTCCGGGTCGCGACCCGGCTCATCGACGACCTCACCGGCACGTGGGGCATGAAGCTGTCCGACATCCTGGTCGACTGCCTCACGTTCCCGATCGCCACCGGTCAGGAGGAGACCCGGCGCGACGGCCTGGAGACGATCGAGGCGATCCGGCGGCTCAGCGAGCTGTACCCGGGCGTCAACTTCACCCTCGGTCTCTCCAACATCTCCTTCGGCCTCAACCCGGCGGCCCGCCAGGTGCTCAACTCGGTCTTCCTGCACGAGTGCGTGCAGGCCGGGATGACCAGCGCGATCGTGCACGCCAGCAAGATCCTGCCGATGTCGAAGATCCAGGAGGAGCAGCGCAAGGTCGCGCTGGACATGATCTACGACCGGCGCCGCGAGGGGTACGACCCGCTGCAGAAGTTCCTGCAGCTCTTCGAGGGCGTCGACGTCACCTCGGCCCGCGAGACCCGCGCGCAGGAGCTGGCCGGGCTGCCGCTGGAGGAGCGCCTCAAGCGCCGCATCATCGACGGCGAGCGCAACGGCCTCGAGGACGACCTGCTGGAGGCGCTGCAGACCAAGCCGGCCCTGGCGATCGTCAACGACGTGCTGCTCGACGGCATGAAGACGGTCGGTGAGCTGTTCGGCTCCGGGCAGATGCAGCTGCCGTTCGTGCTCCAGTCGGCCGAGGTGATGAAGGCCGCGGTGGCGTTCCTCGAGCCGCACATGGAGAAGAACGAGGACGAGGAAGGCAAGGGCCGCATCGTGCTCGCCACGGTCAAGGGCGACGTGCACGACATCGGCAAGAACCTGGTCGACATCATCCTGAGCAACAACGGCTACGAGGTCGTCAACATCGGCATCAAGCAGCCGATCAACGCGATCATCGAGGCGGCCGAGCAGCACCAGGCGGACGCGATCGGCATGTCCGGCCTGCTGGTGAAGAGCACGGTCGTGATGAAGGAGAACCTGCAGGAGATGGCGTCGCGCGGCGTCGCGGCGAAGTATCCGGTCATGCTGGGTGGGGCGGCGCTGACCCGCGCGTACGTCGAGGACGACCTGCGCTCGCAGTACGAGGGCGAGGTGCACTACGCCCGGGACGCGTTCGAGGGCCTGTCGTTGATGGACAAGGTGATGACCGCCAAGCGCGGCGGCGCCCCGGTGATCGACCCGGAACGCGAGGCCGCGCTGGCGGCCCGCCGGGCCCGCCGCGAGAAGCAGCGCGCGATGGTCTCGGAGAACCTGCCGCCCCTGGACGACACCTCGGTCCGCTCCGACGTGGCCACCGACATCGACATCCCGAAGGCGCCGTTCTTCGGCACCCGGGTGGTCAAGGGCATCCCGCTGAAGGACTACGCGTCGATGCTGGACGAGCGGGCGACGTTCCTGGGCCAGTGGGGCCTGAAGGCGGCCCGCGGCGGCAGCGGCCCGTCGTACGAGGAGCTGGTGGAGAGCGAGGGGAGGCCCCGCCTGCGCTACTGGCTGGACCGCCTGGCGGCGGACCACGTCCTGGAGGCGGCGGTCGTGTACGGCTACTTCCCGGCGTACTCGGAAGGCAACACCCTGGTGGTGCTGGACGAGAACGGCGCAGCGGAAAGGGCCCGCTTCACGTTCCCCCGCCAGCGCCAGGAAAGGCGCCTGTGCCTGGCCGACTTCTTCAAGCCCCGCGGCGCCGACGGCGAACTGGACGTGGTGGCCCTGCAACTGGTGACGGTGGGCCAGCCGATCAGCGAATACACGGCCAAGATGTTCGCCCGCGACGAGTACCGCGACTACCTGGAGGTCCACGGCCTGTCGGTCCAGCTGACCGAAGCCCTGGCCGAGTACTGGCACCGCAGGGTCCGCTCAGAACTGACCCTCCCGAACGGCGCACCGGTGGGCGCGAACGACCCGACCGACCTGGCGAGCATCCTGAAGAACGACTACCGCGGCTGCCGCTACGCATTCGGCTACCCGGCCTGCCCGGACCTGGAAGACCGGGCGAAGGTGGTCGATCTGCTGGACGCGGGCCGCATCGGGGTGAAGCTGTCGGAGGAGTTCCAGCTGGAGCCGGAGCAGTCGACGGACGCGATCATCACCCACCACCCGGACGCCAACTACTTCAACGCCAAGTAGGCGGCACATAAGGCCCGGCCTGGACCGGGAGACGCCCCCGCGCGCGGGGGCGTCTCCCGTGGTGCGATCTCGCCGGGCGACGTGTTGATGGGGACCAGGCTTCGATGGCGGCGGTCAGCTCCATCGGGTCCGCGCCGTACGCGGACGGCTCTTCGTGGCGCCGCGACCAACGGGAGGCGTAAAAGCCGGGGCGGCGATCGTCGACTCGGGCTGCCAGCCCGGAATCCAGCTGGGGTATCCGGCCTGGAGCTTGTCGTCGGCGCTGCGATGCCCCCTCATCACCTGAAGAGTTGTCCGAACGTGGTGCGGATAGCGTCGGTGAAGTCCATGGAGTCGCCGTACTCCCTGGCCGCGGCACACATCTCACACGCGGTGGCGAGGGTGCTGGTGCCCACCGCGGCGTTGAAGACCGTCTCCACGGTGCTGAAGACCATCTCCACGGCGATGTCTTGATCGGCGGCATGGTCATCGCCGAGGCCGGGCATGATCGGCATGGACGGTAGCGTGTGAATGACGTCGAAGCGGTTCGGTGGTGACGTGCCTTCCCGCAAGGCGGCCAAGATCGACGGCGTCCAGGATCGGTCAAGGAGGCCGGCTGCGGCCAGGATCCGCTCGGCGCACCACACGGTCACGGCACGGCGCAGTTCGTCGTCGGCTTCGACCAGGGCCTGAGCAAGAGCTGGATCAACTTGCCGCAAGGAAGCGGCACCCCAGCCACCTTCGCGCAGGCGCGGGTCGTCGGGGATCTGCCCGTCCCAGATCGCCAGCAGCTCTTCTTCAGCTTCCTCCGCGAGCCGGTCATCGCGGTCCTGCCGGAGAACAGCGACTTGTCCGGCCAACTCCTCGCCCGTCAGGGCGGGGTCCGTACTGTGGCGGTGCCGGTATCCGGCAACTTCGCTGCCCTGCCGTACGACGCGGTCCACCCCGACGGCCGGCCAGAACTGCAGCATGTACCGGTCGACCGGTTCGTCATCCGGCCTGGTGTCGACGTCGTGTCCGCGCTGCATGTCCTGAGCGCAGTACCGCACTCGGTAGAAGCCTGGTGGCAGGTCGACCGGCCCTTCGGCCGAGTCGAACGCCGACAGCAGCAGTTCCTCGCTCCGGCTACCGAAGTACGCCTCCACGACGTCCTGCCAGACGTCGCCGAGTTCCGGCTCATCAGTGTGCAACTCGATCCGCATGCCGACCCTGCCGGTGTGCAGACCGGTATGCATGGTGAGCACACCCGGTACGGCCGCACCACAGAGACCGTTGACCTGGCCCCGGTATCCGTCCGTGCGGTCTCCAGGGCGCTCTTCTTCAATGGCCCCGAGGATGAGAAACCCGTAATGAACGTGGATCGTGGTGTCCAGCAGAACCTCGACAAGCATGATCGCCCCCGTAGCGCCTCAGCTTCAAGGATCATGACAGCCGAGTCTCGGCGGCACCGGACCTTTGACGATGGTCGCTCGAGCTGGTGCGTCTCACATCCGGGCTTTCAGGACGTCGAATTCGCAGCCTGGCGAGGACGGGTCGAAGCCGTGCTCGACCAGCCAGCGGACCGCCAGCAGACTGCGCAGTGACCACCACGCCTCGATCACGTCGAGGTCCACGTCCGTGCCGTAGCCGGCGACGACATCAGCCAAGTGCTCCTCATGCCCAAGCGTCAGCGTCGCGAGATCATGCAGCGGATCACCCTGCGCCGCCTCCGACCAGTCGATCACCCCGGTGAGCTCGTCACCGTCCACGAACACGTGGGTGATCTGGAAGTCGCCGTGGACGAACTTCGGTGTGTACGACCGCAGCGCAGCCTCCGCGATCTTGCGGTTGCGCACGATCAGGTCGGTAGGGAGGACACCGTTGGCCAGAAGCCATGCGCATTCGGATTCGAGGTCAGCTGCGATGTCGTCGACCTTCCGGCCGCGCCAGGGTGGCAGCGGGGCGTCGTGCAGCTTACGGGCGGCGGCACCCGCCGCAGCCCACGCGGCCGGTGACGCGGTCGACGGTTCGCCCAGGACGCCGAGTGCCTTGCCGGGGACGGCCGCGATCGCCAGTACGGGAGGCTTGCGCCAGAGGACCGCCGGGGTCGGGATCGGCGCCAGGGCCATCGCCTCGACCTCGACATCAGTACGCTTCCGGTCGGCGTCGATCTTCAGGAACACGTCACCGACGCGCAGGGTCGCGCGTTCGCTGTGGGCGACGACGACCTTGACTTCTTCCACGCCGGCGATTGTCGTGGGATGACCACCGGCGCCGCCACGTGTTTATCGACGAGCAGCAGCCGGTCAGCCTGATTCGGCCGGCGAACAGGATCTCTACCCTGACGCTGCGGCGTGCCTCGCCGCTTTAGAGACCAGTGACTGTTCCTGGGCCTGACCTGAGGCGGCCCTGCGCGCTCTCGACCTCCCCGTGGACGTGGTCGGCACGTCCGAAGGCTGGCCGGCTTCAGTGGATGGCCTTGAGGCCGATCACCCCACCGATGATCATCGTCAGGAAGACGAACTTCAGCAGTGAGGCCGGCTCCTCGCCGGTGACCATGGCGTAGGCGACGGTCAGGACCGCGCCGATCCCCACCCATACCGCGTACGCCGTGCCGATCGGCAGAGTGCGCATCGCGTACGCCAGGCCCGCCATGCTCGCGATGATCCCGACGAAGAACACCACCGACGGGCCGAGCCGGGCGAAGCCCTGGCTCCGGCCCAGGGCCGTCGCCCAGACCGCTTCGCAGACGCCGGAGAGCACAAGAATGAACCAGGACATGGAAGTCCTCCCGCGCGCCGTCTTGTCGCTGACCGGGTACGGCACCCTCGTCCGGGAGCTCACCTGAGCTCTGCCTCCAGGCTACATACGGGGACAGAATGGTGCTGTAGGTGTGACAACCGAGACAGGAACCCGCTGGGCCGCGTCAGTGTGGCGTCGGCGCGTCACCGGAGTACGGCGTCTCACCGGCGGCTGGACCTCCACCATGCTCCACCTGACCGGGGAAGACGGCGAGCAGGCCGTCCTCCGGCTGATGACGAAGGAGCCGTGGCGCCGGCACGCACCCGGACTGCTCGCCATTCGAGCTGCTCGAACAAACTGCGCCCACCTACACCGGCACGTTCCTGCACCGGGACTTCCACCTGGCAACCTACTTTGGTCCCGGGGACGGATCACCGGGGTGGTGGACTGGGTCGAGACCTCGTGGGGACCGGCGGACCTGGACGTCGCCCACGCCCCCACCTACCTGGCGATGCTGCACGGCGCGGAGGCCGGGGACAGGTTCGTGCACGCGTGTCGCCGCCGGACCGGCGAGCGCCCTGACGAGAACGTCATGGACATCGTCGGCTATCTGCCGGACCCGGCCAAGGTCGTCCAGCCCTGGCGCGACTCCGGCCTGCCCATCAGTGACGACCTCGCCCGCCACCGCCTCGAACAGCGCCTCGGGGACGTACTGAGAGCTCAGACGACGTAGGGCTGCCACGGGAAGCGGACCGCGAGCGTCGGGTCGCCGTCCAGGAAGGCGACGAAGGCCCGGACCACCTCGTCGATGTTGACCACCTCCGCGCGGAAGTGCTGATCCGGTACGCCGTCGCGCCGTTCCAGGACGTACCAGCCCGGCCGGGTTCCCGCCTGGGCACCGTAGCCCGCTTGGATGTACCAGCCGTCTGCCCGCTTCAGCACCGCGAAGTGGTTGTCGGCCGACAGGCGCACCAGCACCCGGCGCGCCAGTTCGGCGTCCGGGTCCCGCACGGGGCGTTGCAGGGCGGACGTCAGCTCGAACCGCCAAGCCTCGCGGGCCGCCGTACGCAATTGGTTGGCCTGGGGGTCGTAGCAGTTGAGCCCGTGCTCCTCGGCCAGCCGGGCCGCCCAGGCCGACACTTCCTCGCTGCGGCGCCACACCATCGGGAAGTACACCAGCGGGCCGCCGGCCTCGTTCATCAGCGGCGCGGTCGACCAGGGGCTGTCGTCACCCGCGTCGGTGCCGATATCCGGGTAGCGGTCCAGCAGGGCCCGCACGTAGGCCACGATCCGCGCCGTCGGCTCGGTGTTGTCGGCCGACCCCACGTAGCGGTCGTACAGGAGTTTGAACTCCGCCGCCGCGGCCAGGTCGTTCGCCGGGCGGTCGCCTTCCCACACCGCAAGGTCGTATGACATGGCGCAGGACTCTACCCAGTGCCGGCGCCGGGTGGCAGTAGCCTGGACGGGTCAGCTCGGCCGGCACCGAGCGGAAGGGGCCTGACCGCAGGATGAGGTCCCTTGCGCAGTGAAGTGCTGTTCCTCGGCGGCCGGGCCGGCGTCGGCAAGACCAGCGTCGGCACCGAGATCCATGTGCAGTTGTCCGCGCGGCAGGTTCGGCACTGCCTCATCGAGGGCGACAACCTCGACCTGGCCTATCCGCCGCCGTGGGAGCACGGCCTGGCCGAACGCAACCTGGCCGCCATGTGGGCCAACTACCGCGTCCTGGGCTACCGGCGGCTGATCTACATGAACACGGTCAGCGTCCGCTTCGTCGGCGCGCTCACGACCGCGATGGGCGACGATCCGCGGGTCACGGCCGTCCTGCTCACGGCCGACGACCGTACGGCGCGGCAGCGGCTGGCCCGGCGCGAGATCGGCACCGCGCTGCAACGCCACGTGGAACGCAGCGATATCGCGGCGCGCGAGCTGGCGGAGCTGAGCCCGGAGTGGGTGTACCGGATCGCCACCGACGGGCGCCCGGTGGCGGACCTCGCCACCGAGATCATCGAGCTGGCCGGCTGGGCCGGCGACACCTCGAACTAGGCCCCCAGCAGCGCTTCCAGCTGCCGCACGACCTCGTCGACCGGGGCGGTCGCGTCGATCTCCGCGGTCGCGGTGGCGCGCAGCAACGGTTCCACGTGCGCCAGGTGGTCGAGGACCGCTGCGCGTTCCGCGGGGCTCTTGCCGTACGGGTTGTCGGTGCGCGCCGCGATCCGGGCCAGCAGCACCTCCGCCGGCGCGCTCAGCAGCACGACGTGGTCGAACCTCGGGTAAAACTCGCCCTGGTTGGACTTGCAGCCGGCCACGAACAGGTCGCCCGGGCCGCTGAGCAGTTCCGTCATCTCCGGCTCGCGCCAGATCCAGTCCGTTGAGCCGTCCGGCAGCGTCACCCAGCGGCTCCACCTGTCGGTGTCCGTGTCGACCGTGCGGTGCCCGCGCGCGCCGAGGGTCCGCAACGCCGTGGACTTGCCCGTCCCCGACATGCCGGTGATCAGGATCTTGGCGGCGGGGCGCGGGGTCATGGGCAGAGAGTACGAGGCGATAGCGTGAGCCGGTGACGGTGCTGAGCAGTCTCGGGTCCTTCGTTGTCGTGGTCGGGTTGTTGACGCTGACGCCGGGCATGGACACCGCGCTCATTCTGCGTACCGCTGCCGTCGGCGCCCCGCGCCGCGCCTGGGGTGTCGTCCTCGGCATCCAGAGCGGCACCCTGGTCTGGGGTGTGCTCACCTCGGCCGGCATCACGGCTCTGCTGACCGCCTCGCGGCTCGCCTACGACGTCCTGCGCTGGGCCGGCGCCTGCTATCTGATCTGGATGGGCCTCTCCATGCTGTGGGCCGCCCGCCGTCACAAGGCCGAGCCGCAATCTGTTCCGGAGGCGCCGGGGTTTCGGCGCGGGTTGCTCACCAACCTGCTCAACCCGAAGATGGGCGCGTTCTACGTCGCCCTGTTGCCGCAGTTCATCCCGCCGGATGTGGCGCCGTTCGCCTTCGGGGTGCTACTGACCGGCGTCCACATCGTTCTGGGCACCGCCTGGTCGGCCGTCCTGGTCGGGCTCGCGCACCGGCTGCGCGCCCTGCTGCGCCGGCCGGTGGCCCGTCGCGTGCTGGACCGGATCACCGGGACCGTCATCACCGCTTTCGGGCTGCGGCTCGCCCTGAGCAGCACCTGACCGGTTTGACTAAGCCGCAGCCCGCCAGCACCTGACCGGCTTGACCAAGCCGCAGCCCGCCAGCACCTGACCGGTTTGACTGAGCCGCAGCCCGGCAGCACCTGACCGGTGTGACTAGGCCGCGGCCCGCCAGACCTGGCGGGGTGCGAAGCCGTCCCGGCGCAGCCAGTGCTCGGTGTAGACGATGCGGTCCGCCGGGATCACCACGAGTGGTCCCGTCGGCGGGTCGTCCAGCGAGCGGGACCGTTCGACGTGATCCGACTGCCAGCGCACCGCCGGCCAGTACCGCGCGAAGTCCGGGTCCGACTCGGTCAGCACCCGCGCCTGACCGAAGATCTGCGCCCCGCGGCTGCTGGCCTGGCCCACGAGCGGCGCGAAGACGCCGACCGAGACCCGCGGGTCGGCGGCGATGTTGCGCAGCTTCGGCGAGCCGGCCGCCGCGGTGAACATCAGCGTGAAGTCCAGGTGGAAGTAGCGCACCGGGGTGGCCAGCGGCCCGCCCGGTCCCGCCGTGGCCAGCACGCACATGTTCTGCGACGACAGCAGGTTCAGCAGGCGTTCCTCGAGGCGGGGCCGGTCCAGGCGGGCGGTGGGCGCCGGGCCGGCCAGCCAGGGGTTGGTCACGGGCATGAGTGATCTTGGCAGATCAGCGTCGAGAGGTCGTCCACCGCCAGCTCCGGCACGTGGGTGTCCGGGTCGTCGCGGTACGCCGCCGCCGACGGATAGCCGGCGTTGGTCACCAGGATCGGGCGCATCCCGGCCGTGGCGGCGCCCCAGTGTTCGCGGCTGCCGCCGTCGCCCACGTACCAGCACTGCTGCGGGAGGACGCCCAGGCGCTCGGCCACTGTGGCGTAGAGGCGCTGGTCGGGTTTGCGGTAGCCCTCGCGCCAGGAGAAGACCGCCGCGTCGATCAGGGGTGCGAACGGGGTTGACGGCCAGCTCTCGTACAGCTCGCTGCTGCAGTCGGAGATCAGCCCCAGCCGCAGGCCGCGCTCGCGCAGGGCGGCCAGCACCGCCAGGACGCCGGGCCGCGGTGTGCGGACCGTGGCCGCGCCGGCGAGCTGCACCGCCGTGGCCGCGTCGAGGACGTCCGGTGCCGGGGTGACGCCGCAGCGCAACGCCACGGCCTGAAGGGTGGCTCTGGTGTCGCCGAACGCGCCGGTCGCCCGCTCGCGGAAGGTGGCCGCCATCGTCGTGCCGAAGGCGTCCGCCGGCACCCCGAGGGCCGCTGCGGTCGCGGTGAAGGAGGCCAGGCGGCCGGCCTCGGCGGACGGATCGGTCAGCGTGCCGAAGAAGTCGAAGACGACGGCCTTCATCGCACGGCGTGCGGGGCGAGCACGGCCGCGCAGCGCAGGTTGCGGTAGTGGCCGCGGTAGTCCAGGCCGTACCCGACGATCAGGCCCGCCGGCACGTCGAAGCCGATGTAGGTCGGCACGCCGAGCTCCGGGGTGTCCGGCTTGCGCAGCAGCGCCGCCACCGCGATCGACGCGGGCCCGCGCTGCCGCAGGTTCGCGATCAGCCAGGACATGGTCAGGCCGGTCTGGATGACCGTCTCCGCGATGATCACGTCCCGGTCGGTGATGTCCAGATCAAGATCCTTGAGCAGGCGTACGGAGCCAGAAGCGCGCTTGCTCGTCGTGTACGACCGGATCGCCATCCAGTCGATCTCCACTTGGCTCTCCAGGGCCCGGGCCAGGTCGACGGTGAACGTGGCGGCCCCGCCCAGCACCCCCACCAGCACGACCTCGCGGCCGGCGTAGTCCTTGCCGATCTCGGCGGCCAGTCCCTTCACCCGGGTGTGGATCTGGTCCTCGGTGAGCAGCACGGACTCGAGGTCGTCCGCGACGTGGTCGGCGTCCACCGTCATCCCCCTGAGAAGTCGCCGCGCCTCGCAGCCCCCCGCGAGGTCACGCCGGAATCCTGACACGCGGGGCCCCGGCCGCCAACACGCGTCCAGCCCCTGCCGGACGCGTCGTTTCGCCGGCATCCGCCCTGGCCGGGCGGCAGACTGCGATCATGCGCCGGCTCCGTTTCGCCCCGGTGGCGACCTGTTACGTGATCGTCGTGGCGCTGCTCACACTGGCGGGCCGGCTGGGGTCGCCGTACGCGGATCTGGCGGTCTTCGTGGCGGTGGTGCTGACCATGCCGGCCGGTCTGCTGTCGCCGCTGCTGGCCCTCGTTCCGCACCATCTCGGCTGGTACGCCCTGCCGCTGCTGGCCGTGCTCAACGCTTTCGTGCTGCGCGGGCTGAGCCGGGTCGTGCCCCGTGACCCGGTCGCCCGCGGTGTCGAGAACAGGCTGCACAGCGCGTTGGTGTCGACCCGGCTGAAGGTGACGCCGATGATGCACACCGGCCCACGCCGGGAACGCAGCCTGCTGCTGCGGGACGTGCCGATCGCCTACCCACAGCTGATCGGGGTCTATCACGACCTGTGGCGGGACTCCGGCCTGCGGGTGCAGGAGGTGCCGGAACCGCTGGCGCTGCGGGCGTACGACGGGGAGGGCTACGCGTTCTCGCTGCGGGCCGGGCCGGGCGTCTTCGGCGACGCGGTCCTGACTGTCGCTCCGCCGGCCGGCCGGCGCTGGGGGTTCGTGGCGGGACTGGCGGCCGGGGGAGTGCCGTGTGCGATCGCGGCTGTGTCCGCGGCCTACCCGGCCCTGCTGCTCACCGGCTGTGGCGCGCTGGTCGTCGGGGTCGCCTGCCTGGCCGTGCCCCGGACCCGCGGTTTCGGCCGGGGCCTGCTGCTGGGCGGCGGGCCGGCGCTGGCCGTTCTCCTGCTGTATGGCACAGCGTGACGGACTCGGGCCGGTCAGGTGCATCCAGGCGCCGTTTGTCCACATTCCCGGCCTGCTTTCACTGACCGTAATAAGACTCCTGTAATGTCCGCGCGTCCCACTATTCATGTATTCATCACGACGGTGGAGTTGTGGCATGGCACAACGGTTCACGCTGGACGAGATCCGGACCCGTACCTACAAGGATCGCGACGCCTGGTGGACCGTGTGGCTCGTCGATCCGCTGGCGTCGCGGCTGGTCTGGCTCGTGGCCCCGGTCCGCTGGATCACGCCGAACCTGCTGACCATGGGCGCGTTCCTGCTCGGCTTCGTGGCCGCCTACTGCTTCCTGCAGGGCGACTACCCGTGGCTGGTGGCCGGCGCGGTGGTCTTCCACATCAGCTTCGTGCTCGACTGCATGGACGGCAAGATCGCCCGGCTCAAGGGTACGGGCTCGGTGTTCGGCGCCTGGCTCGACTACGTCTTCGACCGGCTGCGCGTGGTCACCTGCGCGGTCGCCCTGATGGTCGGCCAGTACGCCAGGACCGACAACGTGATCTACCTGTGGCTGGCCGGCGTGGTCATCTTCCTCGACATGTTCCGCTACCTGAACGCCCTGCAGATGGGCAAGGTCAAGCAGGACATGCGGCGCAACCTCGAGGCGGCCCGCGGCGAGGGCCCCGACCGGCCAGTGTTCGTCGAGGAGACCAGCGCGCAGCAGCCCCTGGGCCCGGCCGGCCCGGTGGCGGGTGGCCCGGCCGAGGCGGCTCCGGTCGTCGACGTGTACGGCGAGTTCCGCGCCAAGATGGGCCCGCTCATGCGGGTCCGCAACTCGCTGGCCCGGCAACGCATCCGGGCGCACCTGTTCAGCGGCATCGAGTTCCAGATGTTCATCTTCATCCTGGGCCCGCTGACCAACCAGATTATCTTCTTCACCGTGCTGTCCGCGGTGCTGCTCGGCGGCTTCGAACTGCTGCTGATCTACAAGCTCTACAGCGCCACCAAGGTCTACACCCGCGAGCTGGCCAAGATTGGCGCCTCCGAGGCCGACGCCCAGGCGGCGGCCGTCGCGGCCGGTGCGCCGGCCGGTGACGAGGACGACGACGAGCTCTCCGGGCAGCGCATCTCCGCCTGAGAGGCGGGGCGTCCCACCGAGTGGCCGGTCAGCGTGGCAAGCTGACCGGCCATGAACGTATCCGCGGTGCGCACCGTCGCGCCGGCAGAGTGGCCGGTGCCCGCCTTCCGGGTCGGTCGGGCGCCAGCCGTGGCGCCGGCCTCGGCGCAAGGCGGCGGCGAGTGAGCGCCCGGTTCGAGGAGCTCGCCTGGCGCGAGACGCCGATCGGCGAGATCAGCCTGCGCCGCCGCCTCGACCCGCGGCTGCGCGTCGAGGTCTACGAAGTCAAGATCAATGACGAGTTCCTGATGTCGAGCCTGTTCACCGTGGCCGAGATCGAACTGGCCCGGCTCGGCCTGGCCGCGCTGCCCGCCGAGGCCCGCCCGGACGTCGTGGTCGGTGGGCTCGGCCTCGGCTACACCGCGCGGGCCGTCCTGGAGGACGCCCGGGTGGCGTCGCTGGTGGTCGTCGACGCGGTCGCCGAGGTGATCTCCTGGCACGAGCGCGGGCTGCTGCCCGAAGCGGCGCCGCTGGTCACCGACCCGCGCAGCCGCCTGGTCGAGGGTGACTTCTTCGCGATGGCGGCCGGGCCGGACGGCTTCGACCCCGCGGCGCCGGGCCGGCGCTTCGACGCGATCCTGCTCGACGTCGACCACAGCCCGCGGCACGTGCTGGCCCCGGCCAACGCGGCGCTCTACACCGTCGACGGGATGCGCCGGCTCACCGCGCACCTGCGGCCCGGCGGCGTCTTCGCCCTGTGGTCCGACGACCCGCCGGACGCCGAGTTCGAGGCGGTCCTGGCCGAGGTCTTCACCTCCGCGGCGGCGCACGTGGTGTCGTTCCCCAACCCGCTCACCGGCGGAGAATCGGCCAACACCGTATATGTAGCCACATAGACGGGCACAATGGCGGTTGTGGACGACCACCCTCTCGAACCCGGCGAGGACGCCACGACGTTCTTCCAGCCGCGCGGGCTGGTCTTCGTGACGATGCTCTGGGTGTGCGCGGCCGTGTGGCTGCTCTGCCGCGGACTGTCCGTCCTGGTCCAGGTGCTGCTCGGCGACGTGCCGCCCATCGGTGAGCTGGTGACAGTCGCGGAGAGCCTGCTCGTCGTCCCGGTGGTCACGGCGAGCCTGGTCATGCTGCTGGCCTGGAACAGGCTGGGCTGGATGAAGAGCTCCGTGTACGGCCTGGAGTTCGCGGCGACCGGCCGCCGCGGCGTGCACCTGCGCTGGGCGTCGATCGCCTCGGTCGGGCTGCGGCGCTGGGGTCCGTTCACAGAGCTGGTGGTCACCCCGACCGACATGGCCGCGGTGACCGAGCTGCCCGGCCCCGGCCGCCGCCCGCGGGTGCTGCGCCGCGAGTCCGGCCCGGCGTTCCTGATCGACGTGGGCCTGATGTCGCCCGGCCCCCGGACGCTGCTCGCCGAGCTGCACCGGCGCATCCCGTCCCGGGTCTGAGCCTGCGAGGGTCTTGACCCCGGCTGCCCGCGACCCTATGTTTAACGCATCCGTTAATTAACGAAGGTGTTAAACAGCATGACCGACCGGCTCAGCGTCATCTTCGCGGCTTTGGCCGACCCGACCCGTCGCGCGATCCTGGCCCGGCTGGCCGAGGGCGACGCCACCGTCTCGGAGCTGGCCGAGCCGTTCACGATCAGCCTCCCGGCGATCTCCCGGCACCTGAAGGTGCTGGAACAGGCCGGGCTGATCACCCGGAGCCGCTCCGCGCAGTGGCGCTCCAGCAGCCTGCAGGCCGAGCCGCTGCGCGAGGCGACCGCCTGGATGGAGCGCTACCGGCGGTTCTGGGACGTCAACTTCGCGCGCCTCGACGCGCACCTGCACCGCATCCAGCAAGAGGAGAGAGAACCATGAGCGACGCCACCACCCAACTGGTCCTCACCCGGATCTTCGACGCCCCGCGGGAGCTGGTCTACCGCGCGTTCACCGACCCCGACCAGCTCGCCGCCTGGTTCGGCCCGGTCGGCTGGTCGGTGCCCCGCGACAGTGTGGACATCGAGGCCAAGGTCGGCGGCCACCAGCGCTTCACCATGGTCAACGACGAGGACCCGGCCCAGAACTCGCCGGTCGACGTGACCTTCGTCGAGGTCGTCGAGAACGAGCTGCTGGTCGGCGAGGAGAACGCGGCCGAGATCCCGGAGTTCGCCGGCTCACTGATGCGGATGCGGCTGGAGTTCCACGACGAGCCCGGCGGGAAGACCCGGCTGGTGCTGACTCAGGGGCCGTACACCGAGGACTTCGTCGCGATGGCCCGCGAGGGCTGGGGCAGCTCGTTCACCAAGCTGGACCGCACGCTGGGCTAACCGGCGGTGCCGGCCAGGGTGTCGGGTGCGCCGAAGGTGACCGGGACGCCGGGGGAGTAGAGCACGCTCACCGGCGGCCCGGCCAGTGCGGGCAGGCCGGCCGCCGTGATCAGCTCGTCGTCGAGCTCGAGCAGCTCCGCGCGGTGCAACGGCCAGCGCGGGTGCTCGTTGGGCAGGTGCAGGCTGCGGCCCCACGCGTGGGTGTGCAGACCCCAGCGGGCGGTGACGAAGTGCTCCACCGGGGACGGCTCGGTGAGCGGGGCTCCGACGCGTACCGTCATGGAGCTGGCCGCCCCGCGCGGCCCGGGCCAGCGCCGCCGGCTGGTGTAGCGCAGCACGTCGCCGTCCTTCTCCAGGCGCATCCGCGCCCACTTGTACGGCAGGCGCAGCGAGGCCTGCGCCGTCAGCACCGGCAACAGCCGCTCGGCCTCCAGGGACAGGAAGACGACGGCCCGGCGCCCTTGCGCGTCCACGCTGTACAGCCGCACGTTCGTCTCGAGGAACGTGCCCAGGTACGGGATGCCGGGGCCGCGCAACGCCCCGAGCTGCACCATCCGGAAGCCGATCAGCCCCACGTAACTCATCCCGTCCAGGGTGTCCGGGACGGTGCCGCGGGGCAGGAACGGCGCGACGGTCTCCGGCGGCACGGCCCAGTGCAGGAACGCGAGGTCGTGCCAGCTCTGCACCAGCAACGACCGGCGTACCGGCCGTACCGTCTCCGGGGTCACGTCCTCGATCCGCACGCTCTCCATCATGCCGGGGCCGGGCGCGGCGCCGGAGTGCTCTCCGTCGCCGCGCCGGCCTCGCATCACTTGGTGAAGCGGCTGAGGATGCCCTTCTTCACCTGGGTCGGGCGCTGCTGCTCGCCGGCGAAGGCGCTGATCACGATGAGCGCACCGGTCAGCGCCGGCACCACCCACTGCAGCGCGGACAGCTTCTTCTGCGCCCGCACCACCTCGATCGGGGTGTCCACCGTCGACTCGGTGCCCGAGGCGGCGGGCACCGCGGTGTCCTTCGCGACCTTGCGGCCGAGCAGCCGGCTGTAGCCGGTCACACCGAGCGCGGCCACCGTCAGGCCGGTCTTGGCCAGCGACATGGTGGCGACGCCTTCCTGGGCGGCCAGCCGGCCGCGGTTGCCGACCAGCTCGCCGACGCTGCCGGCCAGGTGCGCACCGATCGCGGCGGCGTTAACCGGGGTCCACTTGTTCCAGCCGGTGTTGGCGACCCGGCCGGTGCTCTCCGGGTCGGC
Source organism: Actinoplanes sp. CA-051413 (assembly GCF_050955795.1). NCBI lineage: Bacteria > Bacillati > Actinomycetota > Actinomycetes > Micromonosporales > Micromonosporaceae > Actinoplanes > Actinoplanes sp. CA-051413. The sequence goes on along the minus strand of NZ_CP192100.1, from coordinate 6,439,253 downwards.
CGTCTCGGCGGCGGCGGGGTTGAGCGCCACCGCGTTGGCCAGGGTGCCGCCGAACCAAGCGGCGAGCCCGACATCGTGCAGGGACCGGGAAAGAGTGTCCTGTGCCAAGGTGTCCTCCAGAGTTCGCGCAGGTGGGATACCTGTGCGAGCTACCCGGGGCAGGACGGCTTACACGGCCGGCGCGTGATCGGGTCCGGATCCGGCAGTGTCCAGTGCCACACAGACTGATCCTCGCGCCGCGGCCCGTCCGTATCGTTGGTGTATCCCGGTCACGCCAGCCCCTCGGAGGACCCGCATGCCGGTACCGCGCCGCACCCGCCTGCTTCCCTTGGTCCCCGTGGTGGTGGCGCTGATCGCCCTCGGCTGCGTCTCCGCACCCGACGAGCGCACTGGCCAGGCTCCCGTTGCGCCGCGGACCACCGCCACCGGTGAGGACCCGGACGGCACGGACACCCCGGAGGAGTTCAAGGCCGACGTCGGAGACGCCGAACGGGTCGCCGAGGCTTACTGGAAAGCGCAGTTCAAGGCGTCCGGGCTGAAGTTCGAGCCGATCGCGCAGGTGATCCCGTACGAGCGGGAGGGCGAGGTGGCGTGCGGCGGGCAGGGGCTCGGGCTCAACAACGCGGCGTACTGCTCGGCCGGTGACTTCATCGCGTACGACATCAACTGGGCGTTCGCCGCGTTCCGCCAGATCGGTGACGCGTTCATCTTCTACCTGCTCGGCCACGAGTACGCCCACGCCATCCAGCGGCGGCTCGGCATCCAGAAGGAGTTCACCATCGAGCTGGAGCTGCAGGCCGACTGCATGGCGGGGGCGTACATCGGCGACACCGAACGCAAGGGCTCCCTCCGGCTCGACAACGGTGACCTCGAAGAGCTGGCTCGGGGCCTGGAGGCGGTCGGCGACGACCCGGGGCAGCCGTGGTTCGCCGAGGGCGCGCACGGCTCGGCCAAGCAGCGGACCAAGTCGTTCAACAATGGCTACCGGCGTTCCCTGGACCCCTGCGACGTGTCGTAGCGGTCACACCGGCGCCCGTGACGGCCGGCCGGCGGGGACAATGGGCAGGACATCTGACGAACGGCTCGGGAGGCCTGCCCTGACACGCACACAACCGGCTGCGGTGCTCTTCGACATGGACGGCACGCTGGTCGACAGCGAGAAGGTCTGGGACGTCGCGCTGTACGAGCTGGCCGAACACGCCGGCGGCAAGCTGTCCGAGCCGGCCCGGCTGGCGATGATCGGCAGCAGCATGGCCACCTCGATGCGGATCCTGCGCGAGGACCTGGCCCAGCCGGACCGCGACGAGGCCGCCGACGTGGCCTGGCTCGAGCACCGCGTCGAGGAGCTGTTCGCCAAGGGTCTGATCTGGCGGCCGGGAGCGCTGGAGCTGCTCCGCGCGGTCCGCGCGGCGGGACTGCCGACGGCGCTGGTCACCTCGACCGGGCGCCGGCTCGTCGAGGTCGCGCTCGACACCCTGGGCCGGGAGAATTTCGACGCCGTGGTCTGCGGCGACGAGGTGTCGGCCCCGAAGCCGGACCCGGCGCCGTACCGGACGGCGGCCGAGCTGCTCGGGGTACGGATCGAGCAGTGCGTGGCGATCGAGGACTCACCGACGGGCATGGCCAGCGCCCTGGCGTCGGGGGCGGCGGTGCTGGCGGTGCCGGCCGAGCTGGAGCTGCCGCCGACCGACGGAGTGCATCTGCGCGACTCGCTGGAAGGCGTCGACCCGGCCTTCCTGGCGACGCTGTTCGCCTCCGCCACCGCCTGAGCCTCGCGCTCTGCCCGAGCCTCGCGCTCTGCCCGAGCCTCGCGCTCTGCCCGAGCCTGGCGCTCTGCCCGAGCCTGGCGCTCTGCCCGAGCCTGGCGCTCTGCCCGAGCCTGGCGCTCTGCCCGAGCCTCGCGCTCTGCCTGAGCACCGCGCAACGCGCGAGCCCGCGCCGGGTTCGGCGCGGGCTCGGCGGTTGTGCTCAGTCGTGGGCGATCGCGCCCAGGACGTTGAGGCGGGCGGCGCGGATCGCCGGCAGGACCGCGGCGATCACCCCGACCAGGGCGGCCAAGACCAGGTAGGTGCCCATCCTTTCCCACGGCAGCACCAGCTCGGTGATGCCGTCGCTCTTCAGGGCGCGGGTCACCGCCGTACCCATGCCGGCGCCGACGACCACGCCGAGCAGCGCGCCGAAGACGGAGATCACCACCGCCTCGACCGTCACCATCCGCATCGTCTGCGCCCGGCCCAGGCCGACCGCCCGCAGCAGCCCCAGCTCGCGGGTGCGTTCCAGCACCGACAGGGCCAGGGTGTTGATCACGCCGAGCACCGCGATCAGGATGGCCAGCGCCAGCAGGATCTGGATCATCGTGATCAGGGTGTCGAAGGTGGCCGCCTGCTCGTCCACGAACGCCTGCGCGTCCTGCGCCGACACCTCGGGGCTGTCCGCCAGCAGCGCCTTGACCTGCGGCAGCACCTGGCTGACCGCGACACCGTCGGCGAGGCGCACGAAGCCCATCGTCGGCTGCGTGATGCCGAAGTCCTTGGCCGCGGCGACCGGCAGCAGGTAGCTGCCCGGCAGGCTGTCTTCCGGGTAGACGGCCGCGACCGTGTACTCGCGGGGATCACCGCGCGCCGGCTGGATCGTGAGCTTGGTGCCGACCTGCCACCCGTAGTCCCGCGCCTCCGGGACGCTGACGGCCAGCTGGTCGTCGCGCAGAGTCTCCGGCGTGCCGACCGCGGTGTTGCCGAACGCGTCCTTGAGCCCGGCGAAGTTGTCGGTGGCGTTCACGTAGTGGTTCTCGCCGTTGATCGTGACCTGGTAGTTCCAGAGGCCGGCGACCGCCCGTACCCCCGGGATCTTCGCCGCGTCGCGCAGCACCGCCGGGTCGTAGGTCGGCGGCCGTGGCCCGTTCTGGTCGCCGCTGAGGACGACCTCGGCCTTGAGGATCGTGGCCGCCTCGGCCTTGAGGCTCGCCTTGGCCGAGTCCATCACCACGGTGACGCCGGTGACCAGCGCGATGCCGACCATCAGCGCGGCCGCGGTGATCGCGGTGCGCCGCGGGTTACGGCCCGAGTTGAGCCGGCCCAGGCGCCCCGGCAGCGACCAGGAGAAGAGCCGGCCGATGCCGGACACGACCGGGCGGCTGATCAGCGGCGTGAGCAGCGCGATGCCGATGAACGAGACCAGTACGCCGGTCAGGATGGTCCAGAGGGTGGCGTCGCCCATGTCGGCGAACAGGCCCAGGCCCAGGGCGGTCGCGCCGGTCGCGGTCACCAGGCCGCCGGCCACGCTGACCTTGGTGAGCGGCCGGTCCGGCGTCGCGACGTCCTGCATGGCCGCGACCGGCGCGATCCGCGACGCCCGCAGTGCGGGCAGGACCGCAGCGACCACGGTCACCAGGACCCCGACCACGAACGAACTGATGATGGCGGCGGCCGGCACACCCACGGTGCCGAGCTGCATGCCCCCACCGACGAACGAATTGAACAGGTACGCGAGCAGCGCGCCGACCCCGACACCCGCCGCCAGGCCGAGCACCGAGGCGATCAGGCCGATCACCACCGCCTCCACCAGCACCGAACCGATCATCTGACGGCGGCTCGCGCCCAGCGCCCGCATCAGCGCCAGCTCCCGGGTGCGTTGCGCGACGATGATCGAGAACGTGTTGAGGATCAGGAAGATCCCGACGAACAGCGCGACACCGGCGAAGCCGAGCAGGATGTTGGTGAAGAAGCCGAGCCCGGCCTGCAGGTCGGCGGCGGTGTCGGCGGCGAGCTCGTCCCCGGTCTTGGTGACGTAGCCGGCGCCGAGGGTGGCCGAGATCCGGTCGCGCAACGCTTCCGGCGTCACGCCCGGCTCCGCCTGCACCCGGATGGAGCTGTAGACCCCGGTCTTCCCCAGCATCAGCTTCTGGGCCACCGGTTCGGTGAAGGCCACCTCCTGCACGCCGCCGAGGCTGTCCCGGTTGCCGCTGTAGCCGTAGATGCCGACCAGCTTGAACTCTTTCTTCGGTTCCAGGGTGAGCACGCCGACCCGGTCGCCGACCTTGATGCCGGCGGCCTTGGCCACGGTCGCGTTCGCCACGAACTCGTCGTCGGCAGTGGGCCCGCGGCCCTCGCGCAGCTGGAGCAGGTCGTCTGTGCCGGTCCAGGCCGAGCCGATGCGCGGCGGGCCGACCGAGGTGAGGACCTTGCCGTCACTGCCGATCACCCGGGCGCCGTCGGCGTCGACGAGCCCGGTCGCGCTCTGCACGCCGGGCACGCCCTGCACCTGGGCCAGGGCGGACGCGGGCAGCGGCGTGATGACCTCTTCGCCCTCGAACTCGGAGACCTCGACCTTGGGCTTGGCGGTGACGCCGACGTCGGTGGTGGAGTACGCGCTGGCGAACAGCGAGTCGAACGACTTGCTCAGGGTGTCGGTGACCACGAACGCGCCGGCCACGAACATGACGCCGAGCACGACGGCGAGCCCGGAGAGGATGAGCCGCAGCTTGCGGGCCAGCAGGCTCTTCAGGGTCGCGCGCAGCATCAGAGCATCACCGGTTCGGCGTGCGTGTCGAGGCGCTTCATCATGTCCAGGACGGTCTCCGGGGTCGGGCCGGCGAGCTCGTCGACGATCGCGCCGTCGGCCAGGAACACCACCCGGTCGGCGTAGCTGGCGGCGACCGGGTCGTGGGTGACCATGACGATGGTCTGGTTGTGCTCACGCACGCTGGCCCGCAGGAACGACAGCACCTCGGCGCCGGACCGCGAGTCCAGGTTGCCGGTGGGCTCGTCGGCGAAGATGACGTCGGGCCGGCCGATCAGGGCCCGGGCGCACGCGACGCGCTGCTGCTGGCCGCCGGAGAGCTGGCTGGGCCGGTGGCTGAGCCGGTCCCGCAGCCCGACGGTGTCGATGACGATGTCCCACCACTGCGGGTCGGGCTTGCGCCCGGCGATGTCCAGCGGCAGCCGGATGTTCTCCTGCGCGCTCAGCGTGGGCAGCAGGTTGAACTGCTGGAAGATGAAGCCGACCCGGTCGCGGCGCAGCCGGGTGAGGGCCTTGTCGCCCAGGCCGGTGATCTTGGTGCCGCCGACGTGCACCTCACCGCGGTCGACCGTGTCCAGCCCGGCCAGGCAGTGCATGAGGGTCGACTTGCCGCTGCCGGACGGGCCCATGATGGCCGTGAACCTGCCGCGTTCGAACTCGGCGCTCACGCCGCGCAGCGCGACGACCCGCGCCTCGCCGGTGCCGTAGACCTTCCAGACCTCGCCGGCCTGTGCGGCCGCCGGTTCGCGGGAATCCGTGCTTGTCACTGTGCCCCCAGGAGAACGTGCTCGATGTGGTCCGGCTCAGTCTTTCGGCGCGAGCGGCCCGAAGCGTCCGCCCAGCGGCGTAGCCCGACGCGGAGATTTCGGTGGGGGTGCCACCCAGACAACGCTCAGGGTTACCCCCTGGCGTCATAGTGACGGTTGACAGACGTCGTAACTGACGTCATATTGGTGTCATGGACCTGACGCCGTACCTCGAATCGCTCCGCAGCGACCTCAATGCCGCAGCGGCCCCGGGTGGTCCGGAGACCACCCGGGCGGCGGACCTGCTCGGCCACGCCCTGGAGGCGTCGGCCCGGCTGGCCCTGCTGCAGGCGCTGTCGGACGCGGCGGCGGAGATCACCACCCGCCTGCACGGCCCGGTGGTGGACGTCCGCCTCCGCGGCCGCGACGCGGACCTGGTGGTCACCGAGCCGGCGGCGGAACCCGACCTCGATGAGCAGCCGGCCCCGGCACCACCGCCCGACGGCGGTGACCTCGCCCGGCTGACCCTGCGCATGCCGGAAGCACTCAAGACCCACGTCGAGCAGTCCGCGGCGGCCGAGGGCATCTCGGTCAACGCCTGGCTCGTGCGCGCGGTGACCGCGGCGGCCAGCGGCACCCCGGCCCAGCCACCACGCCGGGGCCGCCCCGGGAAGCGCATCACCGGCTTCGCCCAAGCCTGACCTGCTGTTCCAACCGAAGGGAAAAGACCATGTACGAGTTCGACCGCTCCACCCCCGTGACGGTGTCCCTGCGCGTGCAGCGCGGCACGGCGGAACTGCTGGCCGAGAACCGGCCGGACATCCAGGTGCAGATCGAGCCGGAGAACGGCGCCGAGGACCGCTTCACGGTGGCGTTGGAAGGAGACACGCTGGTCGTGCACGGGCCGGAGTCGACGTGGGACTGGCGCCGTACCCCGAAGGTCCGGGTCCTGGTCCGGGTGCCGCTGGACAGTGCGCTGGCGGCCAAGTCGGCGTCGGCCGACGTACGCGCGACCGGCCGCTGGTCGAGCGCGCAAGTGAACGCGGCGTCGGCGGATGTGTTCGTGGACGAGGTGACCGGGGACGCGTCCCTGAAGGCGGCGAGCGGTGAGGTGGCGGTCAACCGGGTCGGTAGGTCGCTGCGGATCAGCAGCTCGTCCGGCGACCTGAAGGTCGGTGACGTCACCGGTGACGTCAAGGCTGATACGGCAAGCGGTGACATCGAGATGCGATCGGTCGGCGGGTCGCTGCAAGCGGACACGGCATCGGGCGATGTCGAGGTGGGCGTGGTCAGGCAGGGCAAGACCCGCTTGGTGACGGCATCCGGCGACGTCTCGGTCGGGGTGGCCGCGGGGACCGGGGTCTGGCTCGATCTGAACACGGCCTCGGGATCAACGACGAGCGACCTCGCGATGGGCGGCGGGCCGGCGGAGGGTGTGCGGGAGGCGGCGTTGGAGCTGCGGGTCCGGACCGCGAGCGGGGACATCGACGTGCACCGGGCGATGGGCGACCTGCGCGCCGCCGCCTGACCTTGCCGGGGTGATCAGCCGCCGGGGCGGACCAGGCCGGTTTCGTAGGCCAGGACGACGGCTTGGACGCGGTCGCGGAGGCCCAGCTTCGTCAGCATGTGGCCCACGTGGGTCTTCACCGTCGTCTCGCTGACCGTGAGGGCCCGGGCGATCTCCGCGTTCGAGTGACCCTTGGCCACGTGGGCGAGCACCTCACGCTCCCGGTCGGTCAACGTCTTGAGCGCGGGCGCGGCCGCCGTCGTGGCCGGCGCGGGCAGAGCCTCGGCCAGCCGGGTGAGCAGCCGGGCCAGAATCGCCGGCGCCACCACGGCGCCCCCGGCCGCAACGGTACGGACAGCAGCAACCAGCTCGGCCGGCGGCACGTCCTTGCACAGGTAACCCATCGCCCCGGCCGCCACCGCCCCGGTGACCTGCTCGTCAGCGTCGTACGTCGTCAGGATCAGCACCCGGACCGGCAACCCGGACTCGACGATCGCACGCGTCACGGCCAGGCCGTCCAGCCGGGGCAAGCGGAGATCCATGAGCACGACATCGGGCAGCAGGCGCCGCGACAGATCGACGGCTTCGAGCCCGTCACCGGCCTCACCGACAACCGTGACGCCGCCGCTGGTGGCGAAGGCCATCCGCAGGCCGGATCGCAGCATCGGCTGATCGTCGACGAGCAGGACCCGCACCGGCCGCCCGTTCGCCAGGGCCGGAGCCGTGCCGTTGACCCCCGTCACCGCTTTTGCCTCTCCGCTCAGCCGGCCTTGATGCTTCTGGCCGCTCTGCTCGGGGCCGTGGCCGGCCCCGCGCCCACCCTAGGGGATCGTGCAGTGATCACGGCCCTGACGTGTCATCCTTCGGACGCGCCGGCCATCGGGTGTGCTCGGGGTAGCTCCGCGGTGACGGGACGCTTCGGGGAGCCGCCGGTGGATCGTGCCGTTCCTGGCGTTCGGCGGGGCGCTGCTGCTGGGCGCGGCGCAGGACGGACCGGGCGTGCCAGGGCCGCGCTCGGCGTGCCAGGGCCGCGCTCGGCGGGTCCGGACCGCGACCGGCGGGCCGGTGAGTGAATTGCGCTGGGCGGCCGCGCCGCAGGTCCAAGGGGTCAGGACTGGCGGGGGACCGGCAGCGTGATGGTGTCGTCCTCCGCTTCGGGCGCGGCGACCGGCTCCGGCTCGGGCTCCGGGTAGGGCGGCGGGGTGCCGCCGAACTCCGGGCAGAACGCCTGGTGGCTGCACCAGCCGCACAGCTTGCTGGGCTTCGGGCGGAAATCCTTGTCCTGCTTGGCCCGTTCGATCGCCTGGGACAGCGCCACCAGGGTGCGTTCGAAGCGTTCCAGCTCCGCCGCGTCCGGGCTGTAGTCGCAGATCTCGGCGTCCTTCAGGTAGAGCAGGCGCAGGACCCGTGGCACCACGCCCCGGGTGCGCCACAGGACCAGGGCGTAGAACTTCAGCTGGAACAGCGCCCGGCCCTCGAAGGCCTCGCGTGGTGCGCCGCCGGTCTTGTAGTCGACCACGCGGAGGTCGCCGGCCGGGGAGATGTCGAGCCGGTCGATGTAGCCGCGGATCAGCAGTTCGTCGTCGACCAGGGTCGACACGAGGCTCTCGCGCTCGGCGGGCTCCAGGCGCTGGGGGTCCTCGACCGCGAAGTAGCCGGCCAGCAGGTCGCCCGCGCCCGCGAGGAACGCCGCGATCCGCTCCGCCTCCCCGGCGGATTCAAGCCCCGGCAGTGGATCTGCGCCGGCAGTCGGCGCTTCGGCAGTCGGCGCCCCCGCGGCCGGCGCTCCGGCAGTCGGCGCAGCGACCGACACGGCACCGCCGTCGGCCGCGCCGACAGAAACGGCGCCATCGACTGGCAGGGCGTCGACGGCTTCGGCGAACAGAGCCTCCAGCACCGGCTCCTGCTCCAGCAGCCGCGCCCACGACGGCGCCACCAGAGCCGCCGCAGCCGCCGGCGTCCGCTCGGCCGCCGGCAGGTCGAACAAGCTCTCCAGCACCGCGTGCACCAGCGTGCCGCGCACCTGGTCCGGTGTCGGTTTCTCCGGCAGCCGGTCGATCGTGCGGAACCGGAACAGCAGCGGGCAGGTCTTGAAATCCGCCGCCCGCGACGGTGACAGCGACGGCCCCGTGTGGCGCTCCCCACGGCCGGGAGCGGAGCCGGGCTGCGGCTGCGGATCCGCGGAAGGGGACAAAACCGTGTCTGCCGTCATGGGGGTAAGGCTAGGGGAGGGGTACGACGAAACCCGCCGCGGCAGGGACCTCTCAGGCGCGGTCCGTAGCATCGACGTGTGGACGACGGCGTGCAGCAGACCCGCCCCGCCCGGCGGCCGGGCCGGGTGGTCGGGCGGGTGCTGGGCATCCCGGTTTTTCTCAACCCTTCGATGCTGCTGCTCGCGGTGCTGGTCACCGTCGTGTACGGCGGGTACGTGGAGGCCGAGCTCGGACTCGTCGCGCCGTACGCGTACGCGATCGGCTTTGGATTTGTGGTCTGTCTGCTGGGGTCCGTGCTCCTGCATGAGCTCGGTCACGCCCTGACCGCCCGGCGGTACGGGATCGGTGTGCGCGGGATCACGCTGGAGCTGCTCGGCGGTTACACGGAGATGGACCGTGACGCCCCTTCGCCGCGGGTCGACGCGCTGGTCTCGCTGGCCGGCCCGGCCGTCTCCCTGGTGCTGGGCGCCGCCGCCACGGCCGCCGCGTTCGCACTGCCTGACCGGACTGTCGCCGGTGAGATCGCCTTCCAGCTCGCCGTCAGCAACGTCCTCGTGGCCGTCTTCAACGTGCTGCCGGGCCTGCCGCTCGACGGTGGGCGGGCGCTGCGGGCGGGGCTGTGGGCGCTGCTCAAGGACCGGAACAGGGCCACCGAGTTCGCCGCCTGGGCCGGGCGGGGCATCGCCCTGCTCACTGCCATGGCCGTGCTCACCCTGTACTGGCTGAACCTGCTGACCGTTTTCGGACTGTTGTTCATCCTCTTGGTGGTCTTCACGTTGTGGCAGGGCGCCGGTCAGTCGATCCGGCTCGCGCGGATGACGCGGCGGTTCCCCCTGGTCGACCTGCGGACCCTCGCGCGGCCGCTTTTCGCCGTACCGTCGGGAACGCCGCTGGCCGAGGCCCAGCGCCGGGCCGGCGCCGCCGACCGGGCCGGGGATGCCCTGGCCGTTGCCGATGCCGGCGGCCGGCTGGTCGCGCTGGTCGACGCCGTCGGGGCCGCTGCCGTGCCCGCCGAGCGACGGCCCTGGGTGGCGGTCGACACCGTCGCGCGGGACCTCGGCCGGGTGCCCGCCCTGCCGCTCGGACTGACCGGCGAGCAGGTGGTCCGGGCGGTGCAGGCCCACCCGGGTGCGCAGTACGTCGTCACCTCCGGGGAGGATGTCGTCGGCGTGCTGCACGTCGCGGACCTGGCCCAGTTGCTGGAGCCGCGCCGCGCGAGCCGCCGGCCAGCACCCCGATAGCCAGTCCGCGGCAGATGAGAGAGCGATCAGTGACCGTGCAAGACAGCACCAGCGTCGTCGACGAGCCCGTGCCCGCCCACCGGGGACCGTTCCGCGAGGGCGACCGTGTGCAGCTCACGGATCCCAAGAACCGGATGCACACGATCGTGCTGGAGCACGGCAAGGAGTTCCACACCCACCGCGGCGCCCTGGCGCACGACGCGCTCATCGGGCTGCCCGACGGCAGCGTCGTGGTCTCCGCCGGCGGCACCGCCTACCTCGCGCTGCGCCCGCTGCTCGCCGACTACGTGCTCTCCATGCCGCGTGGTGCGCAGGTCATCTACCCCAAGGACGCCGCGCAGATCGTCGCCATGGCCGACATCTTCCCGGGCGCCAAGGTCATGGAGGCCGGCGTCGGGTCGGGCGCGCTCACCTGTTCGCTGCTGCGGGCGGTCGGCAGCAGCGGTGAGCTGCACTCGTACGAGCTGCGTGACGATTTCGCGGCGATCGCCCGCAAGAACGTCGAGGCGTTCTTCGGTGGTCCGCACCCCGCGTGGCACCTGCACTCCGGCGATGTCGCGCAGGCCGAGGGGACCGGTTTCGACCGGATCGTCCTCGACATGCTGACCCCCTGGGAAGCCCTCGACATGGTCGAGCGGGCGCTGATCCCCGGCGGCGTCTTCATCGGGTACGTGGCCACGACCCCGCAGCTGTCGGAGCTGGTCGAGGCGTTGCGTGAGCGCGGCGGCTGGACCGAGCCCCGGGCCTGGGAGTCGCTGGTGCGCGACTGGCACGCCGAGGGTCTGGCCGTGCGCCCGGACCACCGGATGATCGCGCACACCGCGTTCCTGGTCTCGGCCCGCAAACTCGCCCCCGGCGTGACGGCACCGCCGCGGCGCCGCAAGCCGAGCAAGGGCTCCGAGGCGTACGCGCTGCGCAGGGCCGCTCAGGCGGCGCTGGCGGCCGAACGCGCGGAGACGGATGACGATACCGGGGTGTGACGGACCGGGACGGATCCGGTAGTTTCCGTCGCGGGTTTCGATGGGTTCTCAGAGCGGAGGGAACGGGTGGGCGCAATGAGTTCTCCGCCGTTCGGTGGCAGCAACGAGATGCCGGCGGTTTTTCCCGACTGGTCGCCGTACGAGGACCTGGACTCGGCCGCCCGGGCCTACCTGCGCGACCCCGAGGTGGCGCTCGACGCCCTGTTCGGGGTGCTGCGCGGGGCCTCGGTGCTCTGTTTCACGCTGGAGCGCTTCGTCAACGAGGTCAACGGCGTCTGGCAGGAGGTCGTCATCTGTGACGGCAGCCGGCTCGTGCTGTGGCACGGCGAGGACGTGGCGCCCGGCGACGGGCCGGTCGGCTCGATGACCTCGTCGCTGCGGGTGGTGCCGCTGTCGACCGTCACCGAGGTGGGGTGCCGCCGGCGGCTCACCCGGACGTCGACCGGGCAGGCCCGGGTCGACAGCATCGACGTCTATCTGCTGCTGAGTTCCGTGGACGACGCGGTGCCGCCGCCCGGCATGGCCGAGGAGGAGGGCCGGGCCGCGTTGCGGCACGACGCGCTGCGCTTCGGCAAGACCCTCGACGACGGCGGCCCCGGGCAGATTGCCCGTTTGGAGGAATTCTCCCGGGTTGTCGCATCTTTGGTCGGTCGCCCGACGCTGTGACATTTCCCGCTCCGCCGGGCCGATCCTCATCGGGCCCGGCGGGATGGTGGAAAACGATCAGTCGGCGTCCGGGCCGGCGATCTCCACGTCGTCACGCGAGCGCACCACGTGGATGCAATCGCCCGGGCACTCCTTGGCCGCGTCGATCACCTCGAGGTGCAGCCGGGCCGGCACCCCGGTGCGCACTCCGGGGCTCTGCAGCAGCTCACCGGCGCTGTCCTTGACGTACGCGAGGCCGTCGATGTCGAACTCGAACACCTCGGGTGCGTACTGCACGCACAACCCGTCACCGGTGCACAGGTCCTGATCCACCCAGACCTCGAGCTCGTCTGTGTCGGTCTGTGTCGACACCGCTCACCTCCCCCAACTAGCCCGCTCCGACGGTACCCGAACCCCCTGACCACCCGGTGCACCCCACAGGCCCGATCGATCAAGGTTCAGTGACGAGGGTGTTGCATGGGTCGAAATCCGGCCCGCAGCGGCTAGTGTTATCACCAAGACGTTCGAGCCCCCGGGGAGGTGGGACGTGGCACGTAGCGACGAGGCGTCAGGCGCCGCACGTTGGGAGAAAGAGGCCAACGATCTCTCCAGCCAGGTTGCGTTCCTGCAAGAAGAACTCGCTCTGGTACGGCGGAAGTTGACCGAGAGCCCCCGACACGTCCGGCAGCTCGAGGAACGGCTCGCGGCAACGCAGTCGCAGCTGGCCCGGCTGACCGAGAACAACGACCGGCTCGTGGCGACCCTCAAGGAAGCCCGATCCCAGATCGTCACTCTCAAAGAAGAGATTGACCGGCTCGCCCAGCCGCCCAGCGGCTACGGCGTATTCCTGGCCGCCCACGAGGACGGCACCGTCGATGTCTTCACCGGGGGCCGCAAGCTGCGGGTGGCGGTCTCGCCGTCGCTCGTGGTGGAGGATCTCAAGCGCGGGCAGGAAGTCCTGCTCAACGACGCGCTCAACGTGGTCGACGCGTTCGGTTACGAGCGGGTCGGCGAGGTCGTCCTCCTCAAGGAGATCCTCGAGAACCCCGCCGGCGGTCCGAGTGACCGGGCGCTGGTCATCTCGCACGCCGACGAGGAGCGGATCGTCCATCTGGCCGACTCGCTGCAGGTCTCCAAGCTGCGGGCGGGCGACTCGCTCATGATCGAGCCGCGCTCGGCGTACGCGTACGAGCGCATCCCGAAGAGCGAGGTCGAGGAGCTCGTCCTCGAGGAAGTGCCGGACGTCGACTACACCGACATCGGTGGTCTGCACTCGCAGATCGAGCAGATCCGCGACGCGGTGGAGCTGCCGTTCCTGCACGCCGACCTGTTCCGGGAGCACCAGCTGCGCCCGCCGAAGGGCATCCTGCTCTACGGCCCGCCCGGCTGCGGCAAGACCCTGATCGCCAAGGCGGTCGCCAACTCGCTCGCGAAGAAGATCGCCGAGCGGCGCGGCGACGAGAAGCACACCAGCTACTTCCTCAACATCAAGGGTCCCGAGCTGCTCAACAAGTACGTGGGTGAGACCGAGCGGCACATCCGCCTGGTCTTCCAGCGGGCACGCGAGAAGGCCAGCGAGGGCACTCCCGTCATCGTGTTCTTCGACGAGATGGACTCGATCTTCCGTACCCGTGGCTCCGGCGTCTCCTCCGACGTGGAGAACACCATCGTCCCGCAGCTGCTCAGCGAGATCGACGGTGTCGAGGGCCTGGAGAACGTCATCGTCATCGGCGCCTCCAACCGGGAAGACATGATCGACCCGGCGATCCTGCGCCCCGGCCGCCTCGATGTGAAGATCAAGATCGAGCGTCCGGACGCGGAGGCGGCGAAGGACATCTTCGCCAAGTACATCCTCAGCGGCCTGCCGCTGAGCACCGACGACCTGGCCGAGCACGGCAACGACAGGGACGTCACGGTCGCCGCGATGATCGAGGCGGTCGTGCTCCGGATGTACACGGAGACCGAGGAGAACCGCTTCCTGGAGGTCACCTACGCCAACGGTGACAAGGAGGTCCTGTACTTCAAGGACTTCAACTCCGGCGCGATGATCCAGAACATCGTCGACCGCGGCAAGAAGATGGCGATCAAGGAGTTCCTCACCTCCGGCAAGAAGGGCCTGCGACTGCAGCACCTGCTCGACAGCTGCGTCGACGAGTTCCGGGAGAACGAGGACCTGCCCAACACCACCAACCCCGACGACTGGGCCCGCATCTCCGGCAAGAAGGGCGAGCGGATCGTCTACATCCGTACGCTCGTCTCCGGCGGCAAGGGCGCAGAGGCCGGCCGCTCCATCGAGACGGCCAGCAACACCGGTCAGTACCTGTAGGAAGCCGAGCAACGCCCGACGCGGGCGGGGAGGCGCTACGACGCGCCCCCTCGTCCGCGTTGTGCATCTCTACCCTGCGTGTTCTGGTGCGCACGTGCGGGTGCGAGTACGGACAGAGAAGCGTCTAGGCTCGATACATGGGCAACGGCAGCACAGTGGCGGGTGGGGTGGCAGCATGAGCGTTCGACGAATCATGGGTACCGAGGTCGAGTACGGCATTTCGGTGCCCGGGCAGCCCGGCGCCAACCCGATGGTCACCTCCTCGCAGGTGGTCAACGCCTACGGAGCACGACCGGAGCTCAACCGCGGCGGCCGCGCCCGGTGGGACTACGAGGAGGAGTCGCCGCTGCGCGACGCCCGCGGATTCACCTACTCGGGTGCCGCGTACGACCCGGCCGACGCGCTCGCCGACGAGGACCTCGGCCTGGCCAACGTGATACTGACCAACGGCGCCCGCCTCTACGTCGACCACGCCCACCCGGAGTACAGCACCCCGGAATGCACCAACCCGCTGGACATCGTCCGCTGGGACAAGGCCGGCGAACGGGTCATGGCCGAGGCGTCCCGGCGCGCCGCCACGATCCCCGGCACCCACCGCATCCAGCTCTACAAGAACAACACCGACAACAAAGGCGCCTCGTACGGGTCGCACGAGAACTACCTCATGCGCCGCCAGACGCCGTTCGCCGACATCGTGGCCCACCTGACGCCGTTCTTCGTCACCCGCCAGATCTTCTGCGGCGCCGGCCGCGTCGGCATCGGCCAGGACGGCAGCGGCTCCGGTTTCCAGATCTCCTCGCGCGCCGACTTCTTCGAGGTCGAGGTCGGCCTGGAGACCACGCTGAAGCGGCCCATCATCAACACCCGCGACGAGCCGCACTCGGACGCGGACAAGTACCGCCGGCTGCACGTCATCATCGGCGACGCCAACCTCTCCGAGATCTCCACCTACCTCAAGGTCGGCACGACCGCCCTGATCCTCAACATGATCGAGGAGAAGGTGTTCACCGGCGAGCTCGGCATCGCCGACCCGGTCTCCGAGCTCAAGGCGGTCAGCCACGACCCGTCGCTCAAGCACCTCATGCGCCTGCGCGACGGCCGCAAGCTCACGGCGCTGGACCTGCAGTGGGCGTACTACGAGCGCGCCAAGGCGTTCTGCGACGAGCGCTACGGCTCAGACACGGACGAGCAGACCGCCGACATCCTGCAGCGCTGGGAGGACGTCCTCGACCAGCTCGGCCGCGACCCGATGCAGCTCTCCGACCAGCTCGACTGGGTGGCCAAGTTGCGCCTGCTGGAGGGCTACCGCGAGCGCGAGAACCTCACCTGGTCCTCGCCCAAGCTCCAGCTGGTCGACCTGCAGTACTCCGACGTCCGGACCGAGAAGGGCCTGTACCACCGCCTGGTCGCCCGCGGCTCGATGAAGACGCTGCTGGACGACGACGAGACCCGCCGCGCGATGGTGGAACCGCCCGAGGACACCCGGGCCTACTTCCGCGGCCAGTGCCTGGCCCGGTACGCGTCCGAAGTGGTCGCGGCCAGCTGGGACTCGGTGATCTTCGATGTGGGCCGCGAATCGCTCGTGCGCGTCCCGATGATGGAGCCCGAACGGGGCACCAAGAAGCACGTCGGCGCCCTGTTCGACAAGTGCGACACCGCGAAGGACCTGCTCGAGGTGATCACGAGCCGTTGACGGGGAAACGCCCGTGTGCCGACGGGCGTTTCTGTCGGACCCGCGAGGTAAGTTTTTCCCAACCCGAAGCGGTTGGGTCATGAAGGGGGACAGCCATGGCAACGCGAGACACCGGCGGTCAGTCGCAGTCCGGCAAGGGCAAGCGCGACGAGGAGATCGAGGACGTCACCACCGAGGCCAACCCTGAGGTTGCCGAACGCCACGCCGAAATCACCGAGGACGTCGACGACCTGCTCGACGAAATCGACTCGGTTTTGGAAGAAAACGCCGAGGAGTTCGTCCGTGGGTACGTGCAAAAAGGCGGCCAATAGGACATAGAAGGGCAATTCGGACATGCCACGGGGGTTGGACGATCGCGATGGTGAACGACGCTGCCGTGATTGTGGCGAGTGGAAGCCGCTGGAACAGTTCTGCGCCGGTAGCAAGCGTCCGAGCGGACGCGGCAGCTATTGCAAAGACTGCTACAACGTCAGGTCCAAGGCGAGCTACGCGAAGCGGATCAAGGAGCGCCACGGCCGAGCTGTCGTGACACCGCGCGTGGTGCCGGAAGGTCACCGCTATTGCCCTGACTGCGGCTCCGTCCGCCTCCTGACGGAGTTTCCCCGTAGCCGAAACGACACCGGTGGCTACGGCCGGTACTGCAAGCCGTGCCACAACGCTCGCGGCAAAGAGTCGAAGGATCGACTGCACGGAGGGACGCGCGAGTACCACCTGCGGCGGCGCTACGGCATCGGTCAGGTCGAGTTCAACGAGATGCTCGCTAAGCAAGGGGGAGTCTGTGCCATCTGCGGCGCCCCTGATCCCCAACACGTCGATCACGATCACCGCACCGGCTGGGTTCGCGGGATACTGTGCTTCAACTGCAACGGCGGCCTGGGGCAGTTCCGGGACAACCCGGTGTTCCTCGCCGAGGCTATTACGTATCTGAAAGGAACCACGTGGCAGCGGGTTTTGATCCATCCGGGCGTCTTCCAGATGTGTTCACCAATGCGGGGACGTCCTCCTTCACGCAGTTCCTGAGCCAAGCGGCCCCCGAGCTGCTGCCGGGTCGCCGGCCGCTGCCGCCGGGGATGGCCGCCGACATCGCGCCGCACGGCACGACCATCGTCGCCATCGCCACCGCCGACGGCGTCGTGATGGCCGGCGACCGGCGCGCCACCATGGGCAACCTCATCGCCAGCCGGGACATCGAGAAGGTGCACCCGGCCGACGCGTATTCACTCATCGGTATCGCCGGCACGGCCGGCATCGGCATCGAGCTGATGCGCATCTTCCAGGTCGAGCTGGAGCACTACGAGAAGATCGAGGGCACCATGCTGTCCCTCGACGGCAAGGCCAACCGCCTCGCCGCCATGGTGCGCGGCAATCTCGGTGCGGCCATGCAGGGCCTGGCCGTGGTGCCGCTGTTCGCGGGCTTCGACCTGTCCCCGTCCGACCCGTCGAAGGTGGGGCGCATCTTCAGCTTCGACGTCGCGGGCGGCCTCTACGAGGAGACCGGCTACGACGCGATCGGCTCCGGTTCGCTGTTCGCCAAGTCGGCGCTGAAGAAGCGTTACCGTCCCGGCGTCAGCACCCAGGACGCGATTCGCCTCGCGGTCGAGGCGCTCTACGACGCCGCTGACGACGACACCGCGACCGGTGGCCCCGACCTGACCCGCAAGATCTACCCGGTGGTGATGACCGCGACGGCGGACAGCACCCACCGGCTGACCGAGGCCGAGATCAACGCGGTGGCCGAGCAAGTGGTCGCCGGACGGATGGAGAACCCGGGCGGCTGACCGCTCACCGGTTTTCGCGCACCTGAACCCCGCCATCCGGTCTTCGAAGGAGTTGCCACCCGTGGCCATGCAGTTCTACGCCTCACCCGAGCAGGTCCAGCGCGACCGCTCGGAGTACGCCCGCAAGGGCATCGCCCGCGGCCGCTCCGCCGTCGTCCTCACCTACGAGGGCGGCGTCCTGCTGGTCGCCGAGAATCTCACCTCGCTGCGCAAGATCAGCGAGCTGTACGACAGGATCGGCTTCGCGGCGGTCGGCCGCTACAACGAGTTCGAGAGCCTGCGCCGGGCCGGCGTACGGATGGCCGACCTCAACGGCCTGGCCTACGACCGCCGGGACGTGACCGGCCGGGCGCTGGCGAACGCCTACACCCAGACGCTGGGTGCGATCTTCTCCGAGACGCAGAAGCCGTACGAGGTGGAGATCTGCGTGGCGCAGGTCGGCACCTCGCCGGAGGCCGACGAGCTCTACCGGATCACGTACGACGGCTCGGTGCAGGACGAGCCCGGCTTCATGGCGATGGGCGGCTCCGCCGAGGCCATCTCCACGGTGCTCAAGTCCCGCCACGACGTCGCAGCGGACCTGCAGACCGCCCTGGCGCTGGCGGTCGAGGGCCTGGCCAGCGTCGGCGGGGAGAACGGCACCCCGCGTACGCTCGGCGCCTCCCAGCTGGAGGTGGCGGTCCTGGACCGCAGCCGCAAGGGCCGCACCTTCCGCCGCATCTCGGGCGCGGCGCTGACGACGCTGCTCGAGGGCGGCAAGGACGAGCCGGAGAAGGAGGTCGGCGAGGCGGGTGACGTGGCACCGCCGGCGCCCGCTGAGGACAAGCCGACTGTTTCGGCCGCTTCGGTCGATCTGGAGGGCAAGCCCGAGGCTGACCCGGCCGAGCCGGCCGACGACACCAACGGCGACGGTTCCTGACCTGACTGGCTACCGGCCGCACCCCCAGCCTCGCCCGCGGTGGCCGGGCTCGGGGGGAGCGGCCGGGCCGGGAGCGGTTGGGCCCGGCCGCGTCGGGCTGACGCTCGGCCGAGCGGGCGTTGATGATTCGTGCGATCCGGTTGCCCTGGCGCGGGGGAATCACGGGCCAGGGCTGGCCGGACGGCCGGGCCAGGTTGACTACTGGGTCGGGCTGAAGGCCCGACCCCGGGCCGGCCTGATGTCGAGGTGACTGCTGGGCCGAGAGAGGCCTCACGGCTGAGGGGCGCGGGCCGGGCCGAGGCTCAGTCGATGACGTGCGGGCGCCACCAGTCCTCGTTGTCTCGATACCACTGCACCGTCTCCGCCAGGCCAGCCTCGAAGTCCACCCGAGGCCGATAGCCCAACTCCCGCCGGATCCGCTCGTCGTCCAGCGCATACCTGCGGTCGTGGCCCTTGCGGTCCTCGACCATCTCCACCCGGTCCCAACCCACCCCGCAGGCCTCCAGCAGCATCCCGGTCAGCTCCCGGTTCGTCAGCTCCCGGTTCCCACCGATGTGGTAGACCTCGCCTGCCTTCCCCTCCGCCAGCACCAGCGCCGTCCCCCGGCAGTGGTCGTCGACGTGCACCCAGTCCCGAACCTGCTGCCCGTCGCCGTACAGAGGCAGCGTGCGGCCCTCCAGCAGGTTCGTGACGAACCGGGGGATGAGTTTCTCGGGGTGCTGGTACGGCCCGTAGTTGTTGGCGCAGCGGGTCACCACGACCGGCAGTTGGTGGGTGCGGTGGTACGCCAACGCCAGCAGGTCCGCGCCCGCTTTCGTGGCCGCGTACGGGGAGTTCGGCGCCAGTGGCGACCGTTCCGTCCACGCCCCCGTGCTGATCGAGCCGTAGACCTCGTCCGTGGAGACGTGTACGAAGCGGCTGGTGCCGTGCCGCAGCGCCGCGTCGAGCAGCACCTGGGTGCCGACCACGTTGGTCATCGCGAACTCCGCGGCCGCCCGGATCGAGCGGTCGACGTGGGATTCGGCGGCGAAGTGCACGACCGCGTCGTGGCGGGGCAGCACCGAGTCGATCAGGGCCGCGTCGGCGATGTCACCGGGTACGAAGTCGAGGCGTTTGCTCTCCGCGACCGGGCCCAGGCTCGCGAAGTTGCCCGCGTACGTCAGCTTGTCGAGGACCGTGACCCGGGCACCCTCCAGGCCCGGCAGGGTGTCGGTGAGCGCGCCGCGGACGAAGTGGGAGCCGATGAAGCCGGCGCCGCCGGTGACCAGAAGATTCATCAAGCGGGAGTGTATCCGCAGGTCCAGGCTCTGCGAGTTGATCTTCACAGACGATCATGACAGATAGCACCGGTGAAAGGGCGCGTTGTCACTGCCGCGAATGCCCCCGGTGCGGCTAGTGTTTCGTCATGGAACGGCGAATTTTCGGCCTCGAAACCGAGTACGGAGTCACGTGCACCTACCGGGGACAGCGGCGGCTGTCGCCGGACGAAGTGGCCCGCTACCTGTTCCGCCGAGTGGTGTCCTGGGGACGGTCCAGCAACGTCTTCCTCCGCAACGGTGCCCGCCTCTACCTCGATGTCGGCTCCCACCCCGAGTACGCGACCCCCGAGTGCGACTCCGTCACCGACCTGGTCGCCCATGACCGTGCCGGTGAGCGGATCCTGGAAGGTCTCCTCGTCGACGCGGAGAAACGCCTGCACGACGAGGGCATCGCCGGTGAGATCTACCTCTTCAAGAACAACACCGACTCGGCCGGCAACTCGTACGGCTGCCACGAGAACTACCTGGTGAGCCGGCACGGCGAGTTCGGGCGCCTCGCCGACGTGCTCATCCCGTTCCTCGTCACCCGCCAGCTGATCTGCGGCGCCGGCAAGGTGCTGCAGACCCCGCGCGGTGCGGTCTTCTGCCTCTCGCAGCGGGCCGAGCACATCTGGGAGGGCGTCTCCAGCGCGACGACGCGCAGCCGCCCGATCATCAACACCCGCGACGAGCCGCACGCCGACGCCGAGCGCTACCGGCGCCTGCACGTCATCGTCGGCGACTCCAACATGAACGAGGTCACCACGCTGCTCAAGGTCGGCAGCGCCGACATCGTGCTGCGGATGATCGAGGCCGGCGTGGTCATGCGCGACCTGTCCCTGGAGAACCCGATCCGGGCCATCCGCGAGGTCTCGCACGACATCACCGGCCGCCGCAAGATCCGCCTGGCCAACAACAAAGAGGTCAGCGCGCTCGAGATCCAGCAGGAATACCTGGCCAAGGCCACCGAGTTCGTCGAGCGCCGCGGCGGCGACCCGACCGCCAAGCGGGTCATCGAGCTGTGGACCCGGGTGCTCAACGCCATCGAGAGCGGCGACCTCGACCCGGTGTCCCGCGAGATCGACTGGGTCTCGAAGTACAAGCTGATCGAGCGCTACCAGGCCAAGCACGAGATGCCGATGTCGCACCCGCGGATCGCGCAGCTCGACCTGGCGTACCACGACGTGCGCCGCGGCCGCGGCCTCTACGCCCTGATGGAGAAGCGCAAGCAGGTCGACCGCATCTCCAACGACCTCGAGATCTTCGAGGCCAAGGAGACGCCGCCGCAGACGACCCGCGCACGCTTGCGCGGCGAGTTCATCCGGCACGCCCAGGAGAAGCGCCGCGACTTCACGGTCGACTGGGTGCACCTCAAGCTCAACGACCAGGCGCAGCGCACGGTCCTGTGCAAGGACCCGTTCCGCGCCTACGACGAGCGGGTGGAGCGCCTCATCGCCAGCATGTGAGCGAACGGTAGGCTGGTCGGGCCATGACGACGCCAGCGCCCGAGCCCGACCAGCGCCCCTCCGGCGAAAAGCCGGAGGAGCCCATCGAGGACGTCAAACCCAGCCTGGTGGCACGCCGCCGCGAACGCCTTCGCGCCGAGATCCACGAGGCCCGCCACGGTAACCACCTGGTCCCGACCTGGATGCTGACAACGATCCTGGTCGTGATCGTGGTGGGCTGGCTCTACCTGATCTACTCCGCCTGAGCGAGGGGTCATGGCGCGGATCGAGATCGTGGTCGCGGACATCACCGGCGAAGCCGTGGACGCGATCGTTACCGCGGCCAACGAATCCCTGCTCGGCGGCGGTGGTGTGGACGGTGCCGTGCACCGAGCGGCCGGCCCGCAGCTCGCCGAAGCGGGAGCGGCGCTCGCACCCCTCGATCCGGGCGATGCGGTGGCCACCCCGGCCTTTGATTTGCAGCCGTCGGTCCGGCATGTGATCCACACGGTCGGCCCGGTCTGGGAGGGCGGCGACCAGGGCGAGGCTGAGGTGCTGGCTTCGTGCTACCGGCGCTCGCTGGAGGAAGCCGACCGCATCGGGGCGCGCACGGTGGCATTTCCGGCGATCGCTACCGGGGTCTATGGCTTCCCGGTGGAGGAAGCGGCGGGCATCGCGGTCCGCACGATCAAGGACACCCCGACGGCGGTGGAGACGATCCGGCTGGTCGCCTACGACGCCGAAGCAGGGGAGATCCTGCAGGCGGCGCTGAGCGCAAGCTGAACGGTAGGGGTCGGCAGTTCAGGGGCCGCCGGGGCAGGGTCCAGAAGATCGAGGACTTCAAGATCAAGAACGGAAAGATCAAGTTCTTGAAGATCAAGGTCAGGTCGTGCGTGGTTGCATGGCGCTGACCGTCGCTCCCGCCGATTGCCAGATCCGTGCGGAGTCACCCTCCCGCGCTACGCGCGAAACCGCACCACTACACAAGCCGCGCTGAGCAAAGTTGTCGCGCTGCGGGCGGAGCCGTGCCACTGCGCGCTGCGTTGAGCGAGTTTGTCGCGCTGCGGGCGGAGCCGTGCCACTGCGCGCGCCGCGCTGAGCGAGATTGTGGCGCTGCGGGCGGAGCCGTGCCACTGCGCGCGCCGCGCTGAGCGAGATTGTGGCGCTGCGGGCGGAGCCGTGCCACTGCGCGCTGCGTTGAGCGAGTTTGTCGCACTGCGGGCGGAGCCACGCCACGGCGCAAGCCGCGCTGAGCGAGACTGTCGCCCTGCGGGGGACCGCATCATGGCGCAAGCCGCGCGGCGCGCGATTGCCACGCTGAGCGTCGCAGTGCGCTGCCGCGACACGAGCCGTGCGCGACGACCTGTGCGTCGCGAACGGTCAAGGAATCAGAGTGGCAGCGTGGCGTCCCGCCGCTGCCGCTGCCACGAAGTAGGCGTGGTCCTCCGTCAACCCTCTACCCATCGTGGACAGCCGGACCGGGCTGGCCAGCAGCGCCGCGTCCAAGCCGTCGGTCGCCACGTGCACCAGGCGGTGCAGAGTCGCCAGCGGCGCCAGGGCGTCCTCCACCGCCTTCGCCAGGTCGGTCGGCAGGTCGTCCGGAATCACGAGATCCGCCGGAACCAGGGCCACCTTCCCGTACGCGGTCAGGCTGTGGTGGGAGACGCCGCGGTGACGCGCGCGCCCGTCGGCGTCCGAGATGCGCAGGGAGCCCACCGGAGTGCCCTGCAGGGCCACGATCGCGTTGATCGCCTCGCCCAAGGCCACCCCGGAGAAGCCCCAGGGCGTACCCGTGCCGAGGTTGCCCGGGCCCTGCGCCACGATCGCCACGTCCGCCGACAAGATGTGCCGGGCGGCCAACAGCCCTGTGTGCAGGGTGCTGGACTCCAGGTCGCCGCCGAACGACTGGCCTGTAGTCACCGTGCCGGCCAGGTGGTCGCGAAGGCCGTCCAGGGTGCGGGAGAACCACGCCGGGAGGGCGCCGCCGTCGGTCATCACGTAGGCGACCTTCGCGTCCGGGCGGTCCGCGTGGATGCCCGCCAGGACCGCCGGCAGGGCCGAGTGCAGGTCCGCCGTCACCACCGGCATGCCGTCCAGGCTTTCCGCGGTTGCCATTACCTCACGGTGCGGGGACGCCTCCTCGTCCACGCCCAGCAGGATCGGCTGCAGCGGGGTGTAGCGGGCCTTCACCAGGTGGCCCGCGTCGCGGTCGGTGCCGGTCGACGGCGGGTCCGGTGGCAGCCGGTCGGGGAGCGCCACCACCAGGGCGTAACCGCCGGTGCCCAGGCCCATCACCAGGGCGCCCACGTTCAGCAGGACGCGGTCGCCGACTTCCGGCGTACCGGTCAGGGCCGGGTAGGCCAGCGCCCGCAGCGCGCCTTCGTCCGTCGTCACGTCGAGTTCGACGGCGCCGCGCCACTCGCGTCGTACTGCGGATACCGTTCCTGATCGCCAGCGCACCATGGCGGCGACCCTATATGTCCACTCCGCCGTCGCGGTGGTTGCGTCCGGCCCGGCCTCGCGTCGGGTCCAGGAACACGTACTGGATGCCCGGGTAGCGGGCCCGCAGCCGGCGCTCGGCCTCGTCCGACGCCGCCTCGATCTCCGCCCCGCTGACGTCGTCGTTGAAGTCGACCTTGGCCGCCACCAGGATCGCGCCCGGGCCCAGCTGCATGGTCAGCAGCGTCGGGACCGCCGTCACCACCGGGATGCCGGCCAGGTCGTCGGCGATCTGGTTGTGCATACGCCGCGGCACCGCCCGGCCGACCAGCAGCGACACGTTGGCGCGGGCCAGCACGGTCGCGACCACCAGCAGCAGCAGGCCGATCGCGATCGAGGCCAGGCCGTCCCACAGCTCGGCGCCGGTGATCTGGGACAGCGCGATGCCGGCCGCCGCCAGGATCAGGCCGATCAGCGCCGCCGAGTCCTCGAAGTAGACGGCCTTGACCGTGGTGTCCGAGGTGAGCCGCAGGAACCGCCGGCGGGTGATGCCCCAGCGTTTCGACTCCCCGGTCACCTGCCGCTGCGCCTTGAGGAACGAGGTGCCCTCGGCCAGGAACGACACGCCCAGCACGATGTACGACACCAGAAAGTCACCGCTGTGCTCGCCGCTGATGATGGTCGTCACACCGTGGTAGATCGAGAAGCCCGCGCCGCCGACGAAGGTGAACAGGGCCGCGATGAACGCCCAGACGAAGCTCTCCTTGCCGTACCCGAACGGGTGCTCTTCGTCCGGTTGCTTGGTGCCGCGGCGCAGGGCGACGAACAGGAACACCTCGGTGACCGTGTCGGCGAGCGAGTGCGCGGCCTCGGACAGCATGGCCGCCGAACCCGACAACATGCCCGCGACCAGCTTGGCCGCGGCGATGGCCAGGTTGGCCAGGCCGGCGACGACGACGGTGCCGACGCTCTCGTTGCCCTCGTCGTCCGGCGACTCCGACGGGTCGGCGGGCTCCGCCGGGGCGGGCAGGGCCGAGCCGCCGGCCACGCCGAGGGGCAGGTGATCGTCGGGCTCGGTGAGCGGGGGACCGGCGGTGGGCGTCTTCTCTGGCACGCGTGCAGGTTTCCCTCCGGCGGTCACGAATAACCTCAGCGGCGTCGTTGCTGCTAGCGTTTCCTCTCGTGTCGCGGACCCGCACCGAGCGCCTGGTGAACCTGGTGATCTGTCTGCTGTCCACGCGACGGTTCCTGACCGCCGCGCAGATCGCCGCGACCGTGCCCGGGTACGAGCACGACCCCGAGGATCCCCGCGACCACGAGGCGTTCCAGCGCAAGTTCGAGCGCGACAAGGCCGAGCTGCGCGAGCTGGGCGTGCCGCTGGAGACGGGCCTGGCCAGCGCCTTCGACACCGAGTCCGGTTACCGGATCGCCCACCGCGAGTACGCCCTGCCGGACATCCCGCTCGAACCGGACGAAGCCGCCGCCGTCGGTATCGCCGCCCGGCTCTGGCAGCACGCCGGTCTCGCCGCCGCGGCCTCCTCCGGCCTGGCCAAGCTGCGCGCCGCCGGTGTCGAGGTCGACCCGCAGGCCACCCTCGGCATGGAGCCGGTGATGACCGTCGACCCGGCGTTCGGGCCGCTCACCGCCGCTGCCCGGGCCCGCCGCGCGGTCACCTTCTCCTACCGCGTCCCCGAGGTCGACGAGCCGTCCACCCGCCGGCTCCAGCCCTGGGGCGTGGTCTGCTGGCAGGGCCGCTGGTACGTCGTCGGCCACGACCGGGACCGGCGGGCCACCCGCTGCTTCCGGCTGTCCCGCATCGTCGGAGTGGTCCGCCCGGTCGGCTCCGAGGGCGCGTTCACCCCGCCGGAGAACGTCGACCTGATCAGCCACGTCGCCCGCTGGTCCGGGCCGGTCGAGCGCAACGGGCGGGCCACCGTGCTCGTGCAGCCCGGCCGGGCCGCGGGGCTGCGCCGGCTGGCGATCGAGACGGTGCCCGGTCCGGACGGCGATCGCCTGACCATCCCGTACTCCGATGTCGAGTGGCTGGCCTCGCGGCTGGTCGGCTACGGCGCCGAGGTGCGCGCGGACGGGCCGCCGGAGCTCCGCGACGCCGTCATCCAGCAGCTCAAGGAGGTCGTGGCCCGCCACGAGCGGGTGCAGCCCGCGGTGCTGCGATGACCCCTCAGCCCCGTACCCGGGAGAACAAGGCCTCCGCCGACCGCCTGGGCCGGCTGCTCAACCTGGTGCCCTATCTGCTGGCCCGGCCCGGGATCCTGGTCGCGGAAGCGGCCGCGGCCTTCGGGATCACCGAGCGGCAGCTGCGCGAGGACCTGGAGCTGCTCTGGGTCTGCGGGCTGCCGGGGTACGGCCCCGGCGACCTGATCGACATGGCGCTCGACGGCGACCGGGTGACCATCACCTACGACGCGGGCATCGACCGGCCGCTGCGGCTCAACCCCGACGAGGCTCTCGCCCTGGTCGTGGCCCTGCGGATGCTGGCCGAGACGCCCGGCACGGGGTCGCGCGACGCGGTCGAACGGGCCCTGGCCAAGATCGAGAACGCGGCCGGTGACGTCGCGGACACCCCGGTCGCGGTGCGGCTGCCCGCGGACAACGAACGGGTCGACGCGATCCGCGGTGTGGTCGAGCGGCGGCACGCCATGCGCCTGACCTACTACACGCCGGCCCGGGACGAGACCACCGAGCGGGTGGTCGACCCGATGCGGATGCTGATGGTCGGTCCCCGGGCCTACCTGGAGGCGTGGTGCCGCCGGGCCGAGGGCACCCGGCTGTTCCGGGTGGACCGCATCGACGCCTTCACCGAGCTGGAGGAGCCTTCGGCGCCGCCGGCCCAGGCGGTGCCGCACGACGTCAGCGATGGCGTGTTCCATCCGTCGCAGGACCTGCCGCTGGTCACGCTGCGGGTGGGCCGCGGCAGCCGGTGGATCACCGAGTACTACCCGTGCGAGGACGTGCGGCGCGACGGCGACGAGTGGATCGTCACGATGCGGGTCACCGACCTGGGCTGGGCCCAGCGGCTGCTGCTGGGGCTGGGCCCGGACGTGACCGTGGTCGGCCCGGTCGAGCTCGTCGACCGGATCCGCGAACAGGCCGCCACCGCGCTGGACCAGTACGCGGCGACCCCACCCGTCACCGCCTAAGCTGTCCGCCATGGTGAAGTGGATCGTGATCGCCGTGGTGGCGCTCGCACTGATCATTCTGGTCGTGGCTGTGTTCTCCGTGCTGAACAGGCTCAACGGGCTGGACCGGGCGGCGCGGCGCCTGCAGCGTCGGCAGGCCGAGGCGATGAAGCTCCAGCAGGGCGCCGTGGTCCTGGAGGAGTCCGTGGCCGGCCTGCAGCAACGGGCCGAGATCATGCAGGCGCAGCTCGCCGTCATCAAGGCCGGACAGGGCGCCTCCGACGGGAAACACTCCTTAAAGAAGGCCTGACCCGCGTGGTAGCGTGCGGCGTTCCCCGTGCGTTGTCCGAAAATTCCTCGGACCGGATCGCAATCAAACAGCTCCGGCATGGGCCGCTCCCGACAACCACACGTACGATGGACCCCGCATCACCCGTCAGGACCCTGATCCGATCGACTGGAGTTATCCATGGGCGCCCTCAAGCCGTGGCACATCGCCATCTTCGTCGTCGTCCTCGTGCTGTTGTTCGGCGCGAAGCGGCTGCCGGACGCCGCGAGGTCGCTCGGCCGGTCGCTGCGGATCATCAAGGCCGAGACCAAGGGCCTCGTGGACGACAACGACAACGTCGCCGAGAAGGCTGAGCCGCAGTATTCGCGCCAGCCGCTGCAGCCCAACGAGATCCACCAGCCGGGCCAGCCGGGCTACCAGCAGGCGCCGCCGCCCGGATACCAGCAGCCGGGCTACCAGCAGCAGCCCAACGGCCAGCAGTACCCGCCGCAGCAGCCGCCGGCCCAGCCGTACGTGGACCCGGTGCAGCGCACCAACGACCGCTGATCTGCCGTGGCCCTCTCCCTACGCCGTCGGGGACCGAGCAAGTTCGAGCAGGCCTCCGACGGTTCCATGACGCTCATCGAGCACGTCCGGGAGCTGCGTAACCGGCTCTTCTGGGCCTCACTCGGCATCATCGCGGGCCTGATCGTCGGCTTCATCATCTCGGGATGGGTCTTCGACATCCTGAAGCAGCCGTACTGCTCGCTCGACAGCTCCTGGATCGTCAACGGCGAGGGTGAACGGGTCTGCAACTTCGTCGTGCTCGGCGTCGTCGACCCCCTGATCCTCAAGCTCAAGATCGCGCTGTGGGTCGGCCTGATCCTCGGTGCCCCGGTCTGGATGTTCCAGCTGTGGGCGTTCATCGCCCCGGGTCTGCACCGGCACGAGCGCAAGTGGGCCTACGTCTTCGTGGGTATCGCCACGCCGCTGTTCGTCGGCGGTGCGGTGCTCGCCTTCTTCGTCATCAAGCACAGCCTGGCCTTCATCCAGGAAGCCGGCATCCTGGGCGTGACGACCCAGCTCGAAGTGACGGCCTACGTCGGGTTCGTGACGAACATGATCCTGATCTTCGGGGTGGCGTTCGAGTTCCCGCTGGTCCTGCTGATGCTCAACTTCACCGGCGTGGTGAGCGCCAAGAAGCTGATGGGCTGGTGGCGGATCGTGGTGTTCCTGTCCTTCGGGTTCGCCGCCATCGCCACCCCGGATCCGGGCCCGTTCGGCATGACCCTGCTCGCGGCGTGCATGGTCGTGCTGTACCTGATCGCGACCGGCGTCGCCTTCATCAACGACAAGCGCAAGGGTCGCGGCAAGGAGATCTACGCGGGCCTGGACGACGACGAGATCTCGCCGATCGAGGACGACCGCGAGTCGGTCACCGCGGGCAGCCGGGCCGAGTCGGTCGCACCGGTCGAGGCCCCGGAGCCCGTGTCGAAACCGTTGCCGCTGGAGAGCCGCTTCGACGACATGACCTGACGGAGCAGCCGGTAGCCTCCGGCTGTGACGAGCGACGACATCGCGGTGCTGGCCAACCCCCGGGCGGGGCGCGGCCGGCACCGCGGTCTGCTTCCCGGGGTCCTGGAGCGGCTGGGCGCCTCCGGCCGCAGCGTGCGGCTGCTCAGCGCGGACACCGCCGAGGACGCCGAGAAGGCGTGCCACCGCGCTGTCGCCGAGGGCATCGGCGCGCTGGTCGCCGTCGGCGGGGACGGCACCGTGCACCGGGCCGTGCAGGCGGTGGCCGGCACCCAGGTCGGCTTCGGCGTGGTGCCCGCGGGCACCGGCAACGACTTCGCGGCCGGCACCGGCGTGCCCACCGATCCGATGGCCGCCGCGAGCGCCGTCGCCGAGGCGGTCCGCGACGGGCGCGGCACCCCGGTCGATCTCGCCCGTGTCATCACCGGGCAGGGTGACGTGCGCTGGTACGGGGCGGTGCTGGCCGCCGGCTTCGACGCGATCGTCAACGAACGGGCCAACCGGATGCGCTGGCCCCGCGGCCCGCGCCGCTACGACCTGGCCATCGTGCTGGAGATGGCCCGGCTGCGTCCGCGCCGCTACAGCCTCGAACTCGACGGCGTCGATCGCAGCTTCACCGGCGTCCTGGTGGCGGTCGGCAACTGCCGCAGCTACGGCGGCGGCATGCTGATCTGCCCCGACGCCGACCCCACCGACGGCCTGCTCGACGTGGTCGTCGCGGCGCCGCTGGGCCGCGGCGCCATGGCCCGGCTCAAGCCGCGCCTGCGCCGCGGCACGCACGTCACCGACCCGCGGGTGGGCAGCTACCGGGCCCGGGAGGTCCGGATCGGGGCGCCGGACATCATCGGGTACGCGGACGGGGAACGCGTCGCCGCCCTGCCGCTGGTGATCAGCTGCGAGCCGGGTGCGATCCGGTTGTTGCGGTGATCCTGGTATCAGCGGCCGCCGACCCGGGCCGAACGGAGAGGTGAAGCCACAGATCATCGGGAGGCAGCATGTCGATCGGTTCGCTCGGCTCGAGCACCGTGTCCACCGCCACGCTGGCGTCCGCCGACACGGCCGGACAGGCCGCGAAGGCCCGGGACGCCGAGAACCCGTCGATCGCGGACCACGTGGCCGCGGCGGACGCGCAGGAGCCGATCCGCAGCGTCTCGACGACCCTCGGCACGCTGGTCGACACCTACCTCTGACCGACTCCACCGCGTGGCCGTTCGATCCGGCTGCGCGCCGGCGCTCGCCGGACGCGGCGCCGAGCCGGATACCGGTGCCGGCGGTCGGCCGGGGCTAGACGGGGCAGCCGGCCAGGGCGAGGGTCGCTCCCAGGCCGTTGGCGCGGCCCGGCTCGGCCGCCGGCAGGACCAGGGCCGCGCAACCAGCCTGGACCGCTCCCGCGTCGGCCGGGCTGTCGCCCACCATCAGCGTGCGTTCCGGGTCGGCCCCGAGCATCCCGCAGGCGCGCAGGAAGATCGCCGGGTCCGGCTTCGTGCGGCCCACCTCGTACGACAGGGCGAACGCGTCGACCAGGTCCGCCAGCCCCCACGCGGCGAAG
Organism: Actinoplanes sp. CA-051413; assembly: GCF_050955795.1. Taxonomy (NCBI): domain Bacteria; kingdom Bacillati; phylum Actinomycetota; class Actinomycetes; order Micromonosporales; family Micromonosporaceae; genus Actinoplanes; species Actinoplanes sp. CA-051413. The sequence goes on along the minus strand of NZ_CP192100.1, from coordinate 6,409,015 downwards.
TGCGGCCGGATGTCGAAGCCGATGTTGCTGACCACCGCCACCTTGATGCCCGCGTCGTGCAGGATGCGCAGGGTCGGCTCGGTGTCCGCGTACGGCAGCCAGCCCTCCGGGCCCAGCAACCGCTCGTAGAGGGCGTCGGCGAGGCCCTCCACGTCCGTGCTGACGGTGGCGGCCAGGCCCGTGTAGGCGGCACGGTGGCTGTGTTCGTACAGGTCACGGTCGGCCCAGTGCTCCGCCAGGTGCAGCGGCACCCGGTAGGGCAGCGGCCCGCCGGCGCGCCCGGCCGTGACCAGGCGGTCGGCCAGGATCGTGGCCTTGCCGCGGTCCAGCTCCCGCCCGCAGGCCGCGGCCGCGGCGAGCACCCAGGCCACCGGCTCCTCGACCTGCGCGAGGGTGCCGTGGAAGTCGAAGAGCACCGCGTCGACCTGGCGGCGCGACGGGAAGGCAGTCGAATCGGCGGCATCCGGCACGCCGTGCACCATACCCAGCGGCTGCGACGCAACTGTCGGCAACCGCCCGGCGGGGCATGACCTTCGTTGTGTCACACGCAAGCATTAGCCTTGTGTTCATGACAAGCCCCGCCGGTGATGTGAGCCCCGCCGAACGGTATGCGGCTTCGAAGCGCCGGGCGGCCCGGGCCGCCGAGTTTCCGGCCCTCGACGATTTCATGCTCGACGTCGGCTTCGACCTCGACGACTTCCAGCGCCAGGCCTGCGAGGCGCTGGAGCGCGGCAGCGGCGTGCTGGTCTGCGCCCCGACCGGCGCGGGCAAGACGGTGGTCGGTGAGTTCGCCGTGCACCTGGCGCTGCGCTCGGACGGCTCCGGCCTGCGCCGCAAGTGCTTCTACACGACCCCGATCAAGGCCCTGTCCAACCAGAAGTACCACGACCTGGTGGAACGCTACGGCGCCGACCAGGTCGGCCTGCTCACCGGCGACAACGTGGTCAACGGTGACGCCCCGGTCATCGTCATGACCACCGAGGTGCTGCGCAACATGCTCTACTCGGGCTCGGCGAGCCTGCAGGGCCTGGCGTACGTCGTGATGGACGAGGTGCACTACCTCGCCGACCGGTTCCGCGGCGCGGTCTGGGAGGAGGTCATCATCCACCTCCCGTCCTCTGTGACGCTGGTCTCCCTGTCCGCCACGGTCAGTAACTACGAGGAGTTCGCCGACTGGCTGGTGACCGTGCGCGGGCAGACCGAGGTCGTGGTCAGCGAGCACCGGCCCGTCCCGCTCTGGCAGCACATGCTGGTCGGCAAGCGGATGTTCGACCTGTTCCACGACGCCGACGCGGCCCGCAAGCACGACGTGCACCCCGAGCTGCTGCGCTACACCCGCGAGATGCTGCGCCGGCTCGAGCTCACCGACCGTACGGCCGGGCCGGGCTGGCAGGGCCGCGGCGGACGTCCCCGGCGCTGGCAGCCACCACCGCGCGCCGAGGTCGTCGACCGGCTCGACCGGGCCGACCTGCTGCCGGCCATCCTGTTCATCTTCAGCCGGGCCGGCTGCGACGCGGCCGTGCAGCAGTGCCTGTCCAGCGGCCTGCGGCTCACCGGCGCCGACGAGCGCGCCGAGATCCGCCGCATCGCCCAGGCCAAGGTGGCCAACATCCCCAGCGAGGACCTGTCCGTCCTCGGCTACTGGGAGTGGCTCGACGGCCTCGAGCGCGGGGTCGCCGCCCACCACGCCGGTATGCTGCCCGCCTTCAAGGAGGCGGTCGAGGAGTGCTTCGTGCGCGGCCTGGTCAAGGCGGTCTTCGCCACCGAGACGCTGGCGCTGGGCATCAACATGCCGGCCCGCTGCGTGGTGCTGGAACGACTCGTCAAGTTCAACGGCGAGGCCCACGTCGACCTGACCCCGGGGGAGTACACCCAGCTCACCGGGCGCGCCGGGCGCCGCGGCATCGACGTCGAGGGTCACGCCGTGGTGCTGTGGAGCCCCGAGGTCGACCCCCGGCACGTCGCCGGCCTCGCCTCGACCCGCACCTACCCGCTGCGCTCGAGCTTCCGCCCGTCGTACAACATGGCCGTCAACCTGGTCGGCTCGGTCGGCGCGGACAAGGCCCACGACCTGCTCGAGTCGTCGTTCGCGCAGTTCCAGGCGGACCGGTCGGTGGTCGGGCTGGCCCGGCAGGTGCAGCGCAACATCGAGACCATGCAGACGTACGACAACGACGGCGCCTGCCACCACGGTGACTTCGACGAATACTTCGCCCTCCGCGTCGCCATCGCGGACCGCGAACGCTCCCTCGCCCGCCAGGGCACCGCCCAGCGCCGTGCCGCCGCGGTGTCCTCCCTGGAGAAGTTGCGGGTCGGTGACGTCATCCGGGTGCCGCAGGGTCGCCGCGCCGGCCTCGCGGTGGTCCTGGAGCCGCCCACCGGCGGCTTCGGCGAGCCCCGCCCGCTGGTGCTCACCCAGGACCGCTGGGCCGGCCGGGTCAGCCCGGCCGACTTCCCCGGCGCGGTCGACGTGCTCGAACGCATCCGGGTGCCCAAGCACTTCAACCCCCGTTCGCCGGGCGCCCGCCGCGACCTGGCCGCCACGGTCAGCGCGACCGGCCTCGACCGGCACGGCTCGGGCAACGGCCGGCGCGGCCGGGGCAAGGCAGCACCCGGCGAGGACGCCGAGATCGCCCTGCTCAAGGTGCAGATGCGCCAGCACCCGTGCCACGCCTGCCCGGACCGCGAGGAGCACGCCCGCTTCGCCGAGCGCCGCCACCGCCTGTCCCGCGACACCGACGCGCTGCGCGACAAGGTGGCCGGGCGCACCGGCTCCCTGGCCCGCACGTTCGACCAGGTCTGCGCGGTGCTCGCCGGCCGCGGCTACCTGACGAGCGACGGTGAGGTGACCGAGGCCGGCCGGATGCTGGGCCGGATCTGGACCGAGGCCGACCTGCTCGTCGCGGAGTGCCTGCGGCGGGGAGTCTGGGAGGGGCTGGCCCCGGAGGAGCTGGCGGCAGCGGTGTCCATGGTGCTGTTCGAGTCCCGCCGCGAGGGCGACGAACGCGCGTCGGTGCCCAAGGGCGCCACGACGGCGGCGGTGGACGCGTGTCACAAGCTGTGGGCCGAGATCGAGTCCGACGAGGCTGCGCACGGGCTGTCGCTGACCCGGGAGCCGGATCCGGGCTTCGTCTGGCCGATGTACCGGTGGGCGCGCGGGGAGCCGCTGGCCCGGGTGCTGTCCAGCGGCAACAACTACGAGACGGACATGCCGGCGGGCGACTTCGTGCGCTGGGCGCGGCAGGTGCTGGATCTGCTGGCGCAGCTCAAGGACGCCTCGGCGGCGACGCCGGGGGTGCGGGAGACGGCGCGGAAGGCGATGACCGCGGTGAACAGGGGGGTGCTGGCGTACCAGACGGCGCTCTGAGCGGGGTCTGGCAGACTCCCGGCGTGGGCATGATTTTTGCAGGACGACACCTGACGGCCGAGCAGGTGGCGGACCTGACCGCCGATCCCTCGCTGACCGCCGGCCTCCTCGACCGCGAGGATGACGTCTTCGATCTCGACAAGGCCTGGCACGGCATCCACTTCCTGCTGACCGGCAGCTCCTGGGAGACCTCCCCGGGCGCCGGGGAAGCGGTGCTCGGCGGCGATCCGGTCGGTGACGACCTGGGTTACGGCCCGGCCCGCCTCCTACCGGCGGAACGGGTCCAGCTGGTCGCCGCCACCCTGCGCGAGGTGACCGCTGACTCGCTGCGGGCCCGCTTCGATCCGGCCGCCCTGCTCGCGGAGGGGATCTACCCGCAGGTCTGGGATGACGAGGACTTCGCGAACTACCTGCTGCCGAACTTCCTGAGCTTGCAAGCGTTCTATCTTGCCGCCGCGGAGGAGAAGCAGGCGGTCCTACTGGCCATCACCTGACCCGGTGCTGTCGCGGATCACCAGGTGGTGTGCGGCCACGATGCGGCGGGCCGGGCGGTCCGGGGGACGGGTGCCGAGGCGGTCGGCGAGACAGTTCAGCGCCTCCCGGGCGATCGCTTCCTTGTCCGGGGAGATCGTGGTCAGGGACGGGGTCGCGTACCGGCCGTCCTCGACGTCGTCGAAGCCCGCCACCGCCAGATCCCGCGGGATCCGCAGGCCGCGCGCCAGCGCGACCTGCATCGCGCCGAGCGCCAGCTGGTCGCTGAAGCAGAACACCGCATCCGCCCGCGGCCCGGCGTCGAGCAGCCGGCTCATCGCCGCCGCACCGTCGGCCCGGTGCAGCCGGTCCACCGGGATCTCCAGCGCCGGATCGGCCGCCAGGCCCGCCTCGGCCAGCGCCTGCCGGTAGCCCTCCAGACGGCGGGCCGCCGTGCCGTTCTCCAGATGCGGCTGCAGACCGACGGCGGCGATACGGGTGCGACCGATAGTGATCAGGTGCTGGGTGATCTCGCGGGCCGCGGCCACGCTGTCGACCGCGACGTGGTCCAGCAGGCCGTCCGCGTCCTGCTCACCGAGCAGCACCACCGGTACGCCACCAGGGCCGCGGCGCAGCTCCTGGGGGGACAGGGCCCACGGGCTCAGCACGAGACCGTCGATGACCTGGCCGCGTACGCCGTCGAGCAGCCGGCGCTCGTGATCGGCGTCGCCGTCGGTCTGCTGGACCAGCAGCATCCACGAACGTTGCTCGGCCTCGCGGACGAGCAGACCGGCCAGTTCACCGAAGTACGGTGAGGCGATCTCCGGGATGGCCAGCGCCACCAGTCCGGACCGGCCGCCGCGCAGGTGCCGGGCGGCCGCGTTGGGACGGTACTGGAGCTCGTCGATGGCCTGCTGCACCCGGGCCCGGGTCTCCGGGGCCACCTGGGCGAAGCCGCTGACCACATTCGACACCGTACGGATCGACACCCCGGCGCGTTCCGCCACTTGCCGCAGGCTCGCCGTCATGATCGACCTCCCATGGTGCAAACCCTACCGGCTACCACTTGCCACGTTGCATGCAACGTTGCAAAGTGAGGGGCATGACTGACACCGACGCCGGCGTGCGGGCTCGCGACGCCATCTACGACCAGGGGATCACCGCTTGTCCGGGCGCCTTCAGCGTCGCCTGGGCCGACACCATGCGGGAGGACATCGAGAAGGCCTTCGCCGAGGCCCGGTCCCGGCCCGACGGTGCGGTCGGCCGCGGCCCGCACCGCTACTACGTCGAGATCCACCCCGAGCAGCTGCGCGGCTTCGTCGACCTGGTCACCCACCCGTGGGTCACCGCGGTGTGCGAGGCGGTGCTGGGCCCGGAGTACGAGATCGTCGAGCTCGGCTTCGACGTCCCGCTGGCCGGCGCGGTCAACCAGCCGTGGCACCGTGACTTCCCGATGCCCGAGGTCACCCGCAAGGAACGGCGGCTCAACTCGCTGGCGTTCAACCTCACCGGCGTCGACACCACCGAGGAGATGGGGCCGTTCGAGATCGCCCCGGGCACCCAGTTCGACGACGAGCCGGAGTTCGGCCACGGCATGTTCCCGCCGAAGTCCTTCTACCCCCGGTACGAGGAGCGGGCTGTCCGCAAGTACCCGAAGCGCGGCGACATCTCGGCCCGCTCGGCGCTGACCATCCACCGGGGCACCCGCAACTACTCCGACCTGGCACGGCCGGTGCTGGTGCTGGGCGTGGACGCGCCGGACGCCGGCAACGGTGAACGGCACGACACCGCCGTCACCCGCGCGTACTGGGAGGCTCTGCCGGAGCAGGTCAAGGCTCACCTGCACTGCCCGGTCGTGGAGACGCTCACCCCGATCACGCAGAAGCACACCATCGAAGGGCTCGTCATGGGCGAGGCCTGAGAAACGACTCGGCCGGGCACAGCGGCCCGGCCGAGCTCATCGGTTTCTCAGATGCCGAGGCGGCGCGAGCCCGCGGCGGCCTTCACGATCACCGGTACGAGGACAGTCGGGTCGAGGCGGGTGCGCAGGGTCGGCACCCAGCCCGCGTCCGCGGCGAAGTCCGGGTCGTAGGCCGCGTTGTACGCCGCCACCAGGTCCACCGCTCGCGGCGCCTGGCTGCCCACCTGGACGAGCGTGCCCTTCGCGGTGATCTTGGTGCCCTTCCAGTACTTGAGCAGGTCGCCGTCACCGACATCGGCACTGCGCAGGAAGTAGTTGTTCTCCGCGTAGATGCTCGACTCGAAGCCCACGCCCAGCGAGTAGCCGTAGTCCTCGGCCGTGGCCACGTACAGGTTGTTGTAGATGTCCACCTGGCCGAAGCGGACCCGCGGGGCGCGCTGGACCACGTTGCCGAAGCGGTTGTGGTGCACCGTGACGCGCAGCTTGCCCACGTCCACGCCGGGGGTGTCCGTCGAGCCGATCAGCATCGTCTTGTCGTGGTCGTAGTAGTTGTTGTACGAGACGGTGACCAGGTCGGAGCCGCGGATGATGTCGCTGGCCCCGTCGTGCACCTGGTACGGCCGGTCGAAGTACAGCGGCTGGGCGGCGTCGTGGTTGTTGCCGTCGCTGAAGGTGTTGTGGTCCAGCCACACGTTGGTCGCGCCGGTCAGCGACACCAGGTCGTAGAGCGAGTTCCAGTTGCCCGTCGAGCCGTCGGTGGGGTCCCAGGCCGGGAAGCAGTCCGCGGCGTCGGTGAACTCGATGTTGCGCACGATCACGTTGTGCACGTTCTGCAGCACCATGCTGCCGTGCTCGATGCGGGCGCCGTTGATGCCGATGACGGTCGTGTCGGACGGCACGATGATCTTGATCTGGTCGCCCTGCCGTTTGGCCGAGCGGACCCGGGCCTCCTCCAGCGGACCGGTGGGCTTGGTCGCCCGGCCCCAGACCGCCGGGTCGTACGCCTGCAGGAAAGCCTCCAGGCTGTACGCCGGGTCGGCATAGTCCGTGCAGGTCAGCGGCTTGTTGTCGGCGTCGACGCTCATGCTGAACCGGCCGTCGACCAGGACCAGCCGCGGGGTGGCCTCGCCGCTCAGGGCCGCGATGAGTTCGGCGCGGTTGTGCACGACGAAGGTGTGGGCGGCGTCGGCGGCCGAACCACCGGTGGTGCCGTTGCCGGCGGCGGCCCAGCCGTCGTCGGCGGCAAGGGGTTGCCGGGCGAGCCGCAGCGCCGCGGCCGACGCGCCGGACGGGGTGTCGGCGGCTTCGGCGGGCAGGATCGGGCTGAAACCGATGGCCGTGACCAGGGCGGCCGCGGCAAGGGATCTTCCGCGCATGGTGCGCTCCAGGTAATCGATGCTCGAGGTGGGGGGAGGAAAGCGCAGGTGAGGGTGGGAAAGCGCTTACCCCGAGCAACGGTTACACGCGTGTTTCGACGAGTCAATGCCCGCGAACGTGCAGGAAGTTTGCAGTGATCGATCTCCGCCGAGTGGCGGGGCCCGGCAGGCGGAAGGGCCGGCAGGCGTCAGGGCCAGACGGTGGCGTGTGCGGCGAAGAGCTCCGGGTCGCTGTGCACCGGCACGACGCAGAGCAGATGCCCGCCGGGCGCCCGCATGATGTGACAGTCCAGCCAGCGGTTGATCTCCACCGCCCCCAGCGCCGTCAGCCGGGCCGTCTCCGCCTCGTGGTCGTCGGTCTCGATGTCCACGTGGTAGCGCGGCGCATCGTCGACCGCCTGCACGCCCATCGTCAGCGCCGGCAACGCCCGACGCAGCATGATGAACTGCTCCTCGTGCGGCTCGGGCACCGCCGGGACGCCCAGGGCGGCCGACCAGAAAGCCGCGGCTGCGGGCGCCTCCGGCGTCGGGGTGTCGACGAACAGACCGTAGAGGCGGCTGCGATGCATGGGGCCCAGGCTAACAACGCGGTACCGTGCCAGGCGTGCAGCTCGAGGCGGAGCAGTTCCGGGTGGAGCTGACCGGGTACGCGTACCGGATGCTCGGCGCGGCCGCGGAGGCCGAGGACGCCGTGCAGGAGACGCTGCTGCGGGCCTGGCAGCATGCCGGCCGTTTCGACCCCGGCCGCGGCACACTGCGCACCTGGCTGTACGGCATCGCCACCAACGTCTGCCTCGACATGCTGCGCAGCGCCCAGCGGCGAGCCCACGCCGTCGACCTGGGCCCGGCCGCGGAGCCGGGCGCCTCGTTGCCGCGGGAGGCGTGGGTGCGGCCGATCGCCGACGAGCGGGTGCTACCCGACGATCCGGCCGAGCATGCGGTGCGTCGGGAGTCCGTACGCCTGGCTTTCATCGCCGCCCTGCAACGGCTCTCGCCGCGGCAGCGTGCCGTGCTGATCCTGCGTGACGTGCTGAGCTGGCCGGCCCGGGAGGTGGCCGATCTGCTCGACACGTCGGTGCCGTCGGTGACCAGCTCGCTGCAGCGGGCCCGGGCCACCGTGCGCCGCGCCGGGACGGTGCAGCCATTGGAGCCGGATGCCGCGGCGCTGCTGGAACGGTACTGCCGGGCGTTCGAGCGCTACGACGTGGCGGCGATGGTGGCGTTGCTGCACGAGGACGCGACGATGACCATGCCGCCGTTGCTGTGGTGGCTGCGCGGGCGCGAGCAGATCCGGCAGGTGCTGCTGGGCGGCGACGGATCGTGCCGGGACGCGCGGATGGTGCCGGTCGCGGCCAACGGCACGATCGCGTACTGGCAGCAGCGGCCGACCGGGCCGGGTGGGGCGTACGAGCCGTTCGCCCTGATGTTCTTCGAGACCCGGGACGGCCTGATAACGGAGATCACCACGTTCCTCGACGAGCCGCCCGCGCGATGGGGGCAGGATGGGACGCGTGCAGAGTGATTGTGAATTGGCCCGGACAGCCGCCCTCGCCGGCGCGACAGTCGCCCTGAAGTACTTCGCGGAGCTCGCCGGCCTGCCGCGCGAGCTCAAGGCCGACGGCAGCGTCGTCACCGAGGCGGACCGGGCCACCGAGGCCGCGATCCGCGCCGTGCTGGCCGAGGCCCGGCCGCACGACGCCATCCTGGGGGAGGAGGGCGGCGAGACCGGCGCGGGCGCCCGGCGCTGGATCATCGACCCGATCGACGGGACGGCCCAGTTCGTCGCGGGCGACGACCGGTGGCTGGTGCTGGTCGCCCTGGAGGAGGCCGGCGAGATCGTCGCCGCGGTGGCCGCGGTCCCCGCGCAGGACCGGGTCTGGTGGGCGCGTCGTGGCGGCGGCGCCTATGAGACAAACCTCGACGGTACGGCGGACAAGCGCATCCACGTCTCCGACCGCCGCACCACGCTGAGCGCCGCCCGGCTCGGTGTCATCCCGGTCGCGCCGAACCTCTACCCCTCCGACCTGGCCATCTCGGCGCCGCTGACCGCCGTGACGCCGGCCGTGGAGTGGGCTGTGCACGCCGCCCTGCTCGTCGCCGGCGGCACCCTCGACCTGGCCCTGCAGACCCGCGGCGAGGTGTGGGACTTCGCCGCCACCTCGTTGATCGTCACCGAGGCGGGCGGCTGCTACGGCGGGGTGGACGGCATCCGCGGCCCGCGTGCCGGTGTGTCCCTCTTCGCCGCGAACCGTTCCCTGTGGCAGGCCGCGGCCGAGGTGCTCTGGCCGGCCTGACCGGCGCTACGGGGAGGTGCTGGAGTTCAAGGCGAAGACCAGCGCGGCGACCGCACCGATGGACAGCACCACGCTGATGATGCCCAGGACGCGGCCGATCAGCGCCGGCCCGACGCCGTGCGCGCCGCGCCCGCGGGTGCTCATGACGATGGCGGCGATGCCGAAGATCCAGCCCAGCAGGCAGAACGACAGCGGTACGCCGATGACGCCCAGGATCAGGGCGGTCCGCCCGGCGTTGCGGTTCGGCGGGGTCGGCGGCGCGGCGTTGCGCGGGTCCCACTGCAACCGGGGCGGCAGATCCTGCACCTGGGCCATGAGATCCGAGGCGTACGTGGCCGTGCTGACCGCGACCACCCGGCCGTCGTACTGCTCGGTGGTCAGCAGGCCCTCACTGAGGGCCTGACTCAGCTGGTCGATCACCTGGGTGCGGTGCACGGTGCCGATGCGCTCGTCCTTCATCGGTGGCGAACGTATCGCGCGCCGGGCGCCCCGCGCGGCGAAACCCGCACAGTCACCCCGCTACGAGTCGGCTAGGCCGGGGCGTGCAGCAGGATGGTCGTCCAGGCGCCGACGTGGACCCGGTCGCCGTCGCCGACGCTGCGGGTCTGGCCGGCCGTCAGGGGCTTCGGCTCGTCGTTGAGGTAGGTGCCGTTGGTCGAGCCCAGGTCGGAGACCAGCCAGACACCGTCCACGCTGAGGGTCAGCAGGGCATGGCTGTGCGAGACGCCCGGGTCCGCGTCGGCCAGGTCGATCTCCGGGTCGGTGCCCTTCGACGTGCTCTTGCGGCCGATCCGCACCTGCGGGGCGGGCAGCGTCACCGTGCGCTCGGTGGGCTGCTCCGGGAAGTCGACACCCTCGATGGCGTTGGCCGCGAAGTACTCCCGGTCGGCGAACACGGTCGCCGTCCACTGTGCCGCCGGCTGCCCGGTCACCGGGGGCTGGACCAGCGCGGGCACCTTGCCGGTGCTGTGGTCGAAGCCGCAGTCCTCGCAGAAGCGGCCCGCCCCGGCCCGGGGCGTGCCGCAGTTCGGGCAGGGCTCCCCGCTCGGGAAGGCCGGCGGGGCGGCCGGGGCGACGCCCGGCGTGAACGCCGCCGTGCCACCGATCTTCGCGCCGCAGGTGTCGCAGAAGTCGTCCGTCGTGGACGCGTGGCCTTTGGGACAGGCGTACGTCGTCATGACGACCGTCCCACCCGCACGGTCTTGGTCGAGCGGGTGTCCAGGGCCATCTCGTCGGCCGCCTCGACCTTGCGGCGCAGCCGGACCGTGCCGGTCGCCGCGTCCTCGATGTCGACGACCGTGGCCAGCAGCTCCTCGGTCGCCTTGTTGCCGCTCTCGTGGGCGAGCTGCGCGGCCCGGCCGAACTTCAGCGTCGCCGTCCGGTCGTCACCGGCCTTGCGGGCCTCGATGCCGGCCTGGATCGCGTCGGCCAGCTCGGCCTGCCCGGTGTAGTGCGCCACCTGACGGTTGATCCGGGTGGACAGCGCCGAGTCCTCGGTCCAGACCGCCCGCACCAGGGTCTGCGCCAGCACGGTCTCGCCCTCCACCACGGACACCCGGGCCGCGAGCATCTCGTCACCGGCCGCGCCCGCGGTCACGTCGACGCAGACGTGGTAGTCGCGGCTCTCCGAGCCCCACGCGCCCAGCGGATAGCGCCCGGCCCGGGGACCGTCCTCGACCCGCTTGCCGGTCAGGTCGGCCACCTGCGGCTCGACCTGCTTGACGAAACGCACCGTCGCGTTCACCGGGGTCCAGACCTTGAGCTGCACGTCGGCGCTGGTCTTGCCCATCGCCGCGGTCATCATCTGCTCGAATGCGGCAGCCAGGTCCTGCGGGCGGGCGACGATGTCGACCGTGCCGAGCATCGCGGTGGCGATCTTGCGCAGCTCGGAGACGGTCCAGTTGGTGCCGACGCCGCGGCAGTCGCAGGTGAAGGTGCCGCCGAGCTCCTGCAGCACACCCTCGAGGTAGCCCTTGTACTCGCCGTTCTCGCCGTCGGTCAGCAGGATGGCGTGGGTGATGTCGCCCGGGCGCTGGGCGAACAGCTGGCCGGCCAGCTTGAGCCAGGCGCCCATGGCCGTACCGCCGTTGGCCTGGAGCCGGTCGATCGCGCCGACCGCCTGGGCCCGGGTCTCGGGGGTGGACACCGCAAGCTGGCCCGGCGCCGGGAAGAGCTGCTGGGCGGTGCTCACGCCGGCGATGATGGCGAAGCGCACGCCGTCGTCGATGCAGTTGACCGCGGCCTTGGCGGCCTGACGGGCGGCGACCATCCGGCCCTCGGCCTGCATCGAGCCGGAACAGTCGACGATGATGATCTCGGTGGCGCCGGCCGTGCGCCGTCCGCCCTCCGCGCCGGACGAGGCGACGGTGACGATCGCGTTGACTTCGGTCGCGCCCAGGGCGAGGAACTCGTTCTGGAACGCCTCGGCGGTGTACGGCACGGGCTCTCCCTTAGCTGTCGAGGGTGTTGAGGGGGACGAGGGCGACGGTGATGTTGTCTGAGCCGCCCGCCGCGTTGGCGAAGTCGACGAGGGCGCGACCGGCCTCCAGCAGACCCGCCGAGTCGCGCAGCGCGGCCCGGACGGTGTCGGCGAAGGCGGCCGGCTCGGTCAGGTAGTTCCACAGGCCGTCGCTGCAGAGCACCAGGTGGCCCGGGGTCTCGGCGAAGAAGGCGCCGGTGCGCGGGCGGATCGTGCCCGCGTCCGCGCCCAGCCAGGCGGTGATGGCGTGCGCCTTGGGATCGTTCCAGGCGGACTGCGGGTCGACGCCCAGCGAGATGGCGTGGGTGGCCCACGAGTCGTCCTCGGTGAGCTGCACGGCTTCGCCCTCGACGGGCACCCAGTAGCCGCGGCTGTCGCCGACCCAGCCGTACCCGATCTCGGTGCCGCGCACGCAGGCCGCGACGATCGTGCAGGCCGGGTTGGACGTGGTCCGGCGCGGGTCGCCGGTCGCCGCCAGCGCGGCGACCGCGGTCCCGGCGGCGAGGATCGCCTCGGCGATGCTCTCCGGCAGCTCGGCTCCGGCGGTGAGCAGGGCCTTGCCGGTCACCTCGGCGGCGGTCCCGGAGGCGACGTCCGGGTCGAACGACGCGGACACCCCGTCGCAGACCACCACGTCGACCTCGGCGCCGCGGGTGGCCAGCCACATCGCGTCCTCGTTGCGGTGGTGCCGCAGACCCCGGTCGGTGACCGCGGCGGCGACCGGGCCGGCGTCGGCCTCGACGTGGTCGCGGGGCCGGGCCGCGAGCAGCCCGCAGTTGCCGCAGTAGCCGTCGTCGCCGACCGCGCCCGCCGCGCCGCAGGACGGGCAGTCCTTGCCGATCGCCTTGCCGGCGCCGGTGGCCAGCGGCTTGCCGCAGCTCTCGCAGAAGGCGGCCCCGGCGGCCCGCTCGTCGGCGCAGGACGCGCAGTCGGGTGCGGAGCTCATGCGGTGCCCTGCCGCGGCCGGGGGAGTTCGGTGCAGTCGGTCATGCCCCACCTCACGTGCGGGTCCTCGGCCGGGCCGCGTTGGCCAGGTCCACCAGCCGGATCTTCTCCGGCCCGTGGGCGGCCCGGGCCATCTCCCGGTACGCGCCCTCCAGCGCGAAGCGTACGTCCCGCTCCCCGGCGTGCGTGGCGCCGGGCGTGCCCAGCACCGCGCCCGGCACGGGGGTGCCACCGGTCAGCGTGCTCAGCGCCCGTTCCAGCAGCTCGGCGCGGAGCGCGGCCAGCTGCGCGGCCTCCATCTCCAGCCGGTCGATCAGGGCGGCCGCGGCCGCGAGGGCGGCCACGTCGGCCGCTGCCGCCGGGTGCGAGCGGACCAGGGCCCGTACGGCGCCGACCTGGGAGCTGCGGTACGCCGCCGAGGTCCCCGGCACCCGGTTGTACGCCTCCACGGCCCCGTCCCGGTCCCCGGTGGCGAGCCGGCACCGGGCCAGTCCCGCCGCCGCGGTCGTGTACGCCGGGTCGGTGCGGCTCACCACGTCGTAGTAGGCCGCCGCTTCGGCCGGACGCCCCGCCAGCTCCAGCGTCAGGCCCAGGGCCAGCTTGGGCGCGAGCTCGCCGGGCAGCGCCGAATAGACCGCGTCGAACTGCTCCTGGGCCCGGGGCAGGTCGCCGGAGGCCAGCGCCAGGACACCGTCGTACCAGGCGACCCGCCAGTCCCCGCCGGCGTTCGCCGCGATCGTGTCGCGCATCCGGGCCGCGTCGGCGAAGGCGTCCCGACCGTTGCCCGCGGCACCCAGGTCGATCAGCGCGCGCAGGGCCCGCAGCTGCACCTCGAGGGTGTTCTCCGGGGCCTTGCCGAGCAGCATGAGGACCTCCTGCGGCTCGGTGACGGTCACCGAGGCGAGGAAGGCGGCGGCCGGGTCGGTCAGGTCGATCATCGGTGCCGGCAGGAAGCGCCATTGCGGCTCGTCGCTGCGCGGGTCGGTGCGCAGCTCGCCGGTGAACAGCCGGGAGGTGGCCGGGCGGGGGTCGCCGTCGGCGGCGAGCACCTCGCGCAGCACGCCCAGCATCTGCTCGGTCATCTCGCCGGCGTCGACGAACCGCTCGGCCGGGTCGGTGCGGGTGGCCCGCTGCAGCAGCCGGTAGAAGGACTCGTGGCGCTGGTAGACCTCGAACTCGCCGCGGTCGGGCAGGCTGTCCTTGAAAGTGCTCTGGTAGCCGCGGAAGTCGGTGGTGAGCACGGCCAGGGTGCGCCCGATGGTGTAGAGGTCGGACTGGATCGACGGGCCGGCCGTGGCCATCTCCGGCGCCTGGTAGCCGAGCGTGCCGTACAGCGCGGCGTCCTGGTCGTCGATGTGCACGACGCCGCCGAGGTCGATGAGCTTGACCTGGTCGCCGGTCTGGATGACGTTGTCCGGCTTGAAATCGCAGAAGATCAGGCCGCGGTCGTGCAGGTAGCCGAACGCCGGCATGATCTCCAGGACGTAGGCCAGCGCCTGGTCCACCGGCAGCGGGTCCGGCTGGTTGTTGCTGGCCGTACGGCGGTCCTTGAGGATGCCCTTGAGCGACTCCCCGCCGACGTACTCCATGACTATGTAGCCGGCGCCCTCGTGCTCCACGAAGTTGTAGATCTTGACGATGTTCGGGTGCTCGACCTCGGCCAGGAAGCGCTGCTCGGCCACCGCCGCCGCGAGCGCGTCCTCGTCACCGGAGTTGAGCAGGCCCTTGAGCACCACCCAGCGGTTCGAGACGCGCTTGTCGTTGGCCAGGTAGATCCAGCCGAGCCCGCCGTGGGCCAGCGCGCCGATCACCTCGTACTGCCCGCCGACCAGGTCGCCCTTGCCGAGCTTGGGGGTGAAGTTGAACGCCTCGCCGCAGGAGGGGCAGAAACCGGCGGTGCGCCCGGGGCGGTCACCGCGGGCCCGGCCGACCGGACTGCCGCACTTGGCGCAGTACCGCTTGTCCTCGGGCACCTCGGCCACGGCCATGATCGCCGTGGCGGGATCACGCTCGGGCAGCGGCGCCACGTCGACCAGGCCGCCGCCGAAGCGCCGGCGCCGGGATCCGGTGCGGGCGCTGCCGGTGCGGGCCGAGCCACCGGTACGCGTGGAGAGCGCAGCCGTCCGCACCGAGGGCGCAGTGGCCGTGCGTGGCTTCGGTGGCGCGGCGGCGCTGCTTGGTGTCGGGGCGGCACCGCCCTTGAGCGGGGCCATGCCGCAGGTGTCGCAGTAGCCGTCCTGGATGGTGCCGGGACAGTCGCGCTGGCATTTCACAGAAGGCCGTCCCTCGCAGTCGTCGTGGCGGTGAGCCGGGCCACCGCGTCCTGGTACGCGTTCACCGCGGCCCGGGCGGCGTCGACATCGCAGGGCGCGGTGTAGAGCGCGTCGCGGGCCTGTTCGGCCAGTGGCGCGAGCGCCGGGTCCTCGGACAGCCCGCGCCGGCCGGCCTTCGCCTGGTACGCGTCCAGGCGCCCGCGCAACTCGTTGCGGGCCGCCAGCATCCCGGCGTTGCGGGCAGCGGCCTCACGCAGGGCGGCGGTCCGTTCCCGGGCCCGGCGGCTCCACTCGGCCAGCCGCGGACTGAGCAACGCCCAGTGCCCGGCGGCGGCAAGAGCGTCCAGCGCCGCCAGATCCGGCCGCAGGTCCGGCCCGGACACGACGGCGATGGCGCTGTCGGCGAAGCGGCCGGCGGCGTTCTGCTCGGCCACCGCCGCGGCCCGGGCCGCCTCGGCGAGCTGGTCGAGCAGGGCATGCGCGTCGGCCAGGCGCTGGGTGAGCGCCTCGCGCAGCTCACCGGCCGAGGTGCGTTCCGCGTCGGCCCGGTCCAGCAGCGAGCGGACGGTCGCGAGAGCCTGCTCGTCGCAGCCCAGCGGGTCCGAGGCGAGGGCGGAGGTGAAGTCGCCGAGCAGCCGGTCGGCCTCGTCCAGGGTCGCCGAGCGGGTCAGGCCGCGCAGGTGGGCCAGCGACGAGGCGACCGTGGCGGCCTCCGGCATCAGCCGGTGCCACACGTCGCCGGCGCGGACGGCCACGTCGACCGCGGTCTTGAAGGCGGCCTCCATCGCGGCCAGCAGCTCGGCCGGGGTGCACGTGGTGCTGACCTGGCCGGCCCCGAGCAGGCCGCGCTGGGCCAGCGGCACCGTCGTGGTGGAGAGGGTGATCGAGCGGCCGAGGACCTGGTGCACGTACGCGGTCTTCTCGGTGTCGGTGAACCGCCGCTGGTTGCGCGCCGACCGGGCCGAGGTGATGAACGCGGTCAGCATGCCGTAACCGTCCCACAGCTGGGTCAGCGCGGCGGTCGCGTCGGCCCAGGCGGCGGCCGTCCGGCCGGTCAGCGGTCCCTTGTCGAGATCCTTGCGGGCCGTGTTGTCGTCGAGGTCGACCAGGTTCGCCGCCACGGCTGCCGCGGCCGCCTCCAGGCGCAGCAGCTCGCTGTCGGCGCGGCCGAGCAGATCCTGGGTGGGTGCGGTCACGGCGGGTCAGTCCCGGTACTCGGCGACCGGTGGCTTCGGGGCGGCGCCGAAGTCACCGAGCCACCGCTCGTAGGTGGCCTTCCAGGTGCCGTCGGCCCGGTTCTTGGCCAGCACCGCGTTGACAAAGCGGGTGAACTCCGGGTGGTCGTTGCTCATCGCCATGCCGTACGGCTCCTCGGTGAACGCGGGGCCGACGACCTTGGCGTACGGGTCCTGCGCGGCCAGCCCGACCAGGATGGTGTCGTCCGTGGAGATCGCGTCGACCTCGTTCTGCTGAAAGGCGACCAGGCAGTCACCGAAGCCGGGGCGGTCCACCGCGATCGGCTTGGCGGGATCCTTGGCGATGTTGTCGTACGACGTGGAGCCCTTGGCCGCGCACACCTTCTGGCCGCGGAGATCCTTGATGCTCTTGGCCTTCGAGGCCGACGAGACCAGCACCTTCTGCCCGGCGTCGTAGTAGATGGTGGAGAAGTTGACGTCCTTCCAACGGGCGCAGTTGGCGGTCATGGTGTCGGCGACGATGTCGACCGAGCCGTCCACCGCGGAGCTGACCCGCTTGTCGTACGCGATGACCTTGATCTGGATCTTGTCCGGATCGCCGAAGATGGCCTGGGCGATCTGCCGGCCCATGTCCACGTCGAAGCCCTCGACCTTGCCGGTGAACGGGTTGCGCGAGCTGAACAGCAGGGTGTCCTGGCTGGTGCCGAGCACCAGCCGGCCGCGCTTGTAGATCTGGGCCATGTAGGTGCCGGCCGGCATCTGGCCCGGGGCGGGCAGCGCGCCGGCGGGCTTGAGGCTCGCGCGCGGCTTGCAGGACTTGTCGACGGCGGCGGCGGGGCCGGTCGGCGCGGGTGCGGCGGACGCGCTCGGGCGCCCGGGCAGCGGGGACGAGTCGCCGGCGCAGCCCGCGGCGGCGAGCACGGACAGCGCGGCGACGGCGACGAGGGTGACACGGACGCGCATCAGCGGTACTCCTCGAGTCGGGCGCGGATGCCGGCGACGGCGAGGCCGCAGATCAGCAGGGCGAGCAGCGGTCCGAGCACGGTGAGCAGGCCCAGCCCGCGGCCGGCCGCGCCGATCTCGTCGCGGAACACGTCCTTGCGGCTCTCCAGCGCCCGGTCGATGACGGCGGTGACGCCGGTGAAGGTCCGGCTGGTCTGCGGGCCGATGGCCAGCGCCACGGCGCCGTCGTAGTCGCCTGTGTTGTCGAGCTCGCGGACCTTGTCGTGGGCGCTGACGTAGGCGCGGTGGGCCTGGGCCGCGGACCGCACGTCCGCACCGGCGGAGCCGTCGGGCATGACCTCGGCGGCGTCGGTGAGCAGCTTGTTGAGCCGGCCGGTGGTCTGGTCGAAGTCGGTCTCGAGGGCGCCCTCGCCGGACCGGGCGGCCAGGGTCAGCGCCTCGTCGCCGCGCTCGCGCAGGGCCGCGATCCGCGTCTCGGCGAGCAGCGCGACCGGCCAGGAGCCCTCGGTGTCGGCCTCGGTCAGGTGCGCGCGTTGCGCGATGAGCACCCCGCCCACGCCGACCGCCAGCACGAGGGCGACCGCGGTGGCGACCAGCAGGGGCACGTTGAACGTGCGGTGGGTCAGGCGGCTGAGGTGGCGCTGGGCCAGCACCAGCGCGGTGAGCAGCGCCAGCAGCAGCAGGACCAGCAGGGCGGTCCACCAGGAGCTGCGGGCGTCGCCGTAGCCGTCGCCGACCTCGCTCTGCGCGGCCTGGAACAGCGCCTGCGCCTGCGGCTGCAGCGAATCGCGGCTCAGAGCGGACGCCGAGGACAGGTACGCCGCGCCGATCGGCAGGCCCTGGCGGTTGTTGGCCCGGGCGCTGGCCACGAGAGCCGCATAGCGGGAGACGTCCGTGGACAGCTGCCGGATGGCGTCGGCCGAGCGGCCGGTCTCCGGGGTACGGCGGGCCGCCGAGGTCAGCGCGGTGGTGGCCCGGTCCAGGTCTTTCTCGTAGCGAAGGGTGAGGTCGACCGGCTCCAGCCCGCCGGCCAGGAACGCCTGCGCGGCGGTGGTGTCGGCGTCGGCCAGCGCGGAGTAGATCGTCTCGGCCTCGACCAGCAGCGGCTGGGCCCGGTTGCCGAGATCGGCGGTGCCGGTCGCGGCGGCCGACGCGGTGAGGCCGGCGACGAGGCCGGTCAGCAGGCCCAGGGTCACGAGCCCGGCGAGGATGAGCTGCAGCCGGCCGGGGGAGGTCCGCCGGAGCCGGGCGACGCGGTGCAGGACGCCACCGGAGGGGTTCGCCACGACCGGCGCGGGCCGGTCGAGCTGTGCTGTGCTCAAGCTTCCTCCGTCGGTGCCGTGCGTGGTCGGGCGCTCACCCGCTCACTGTGCCGCACGCGCGCAAATGATCTTCGGAGCGTCCCGGCCGGCCGAGTCTACGCACGAAAACGCACCCGGAGTGTCCCCCTCCGGGTGCGCGTTCGGCGTACGTCAGGTCAGGTCAGGAGCGCTCAGGTCAGGGCGCGCTTGAGCAGCTTGCCGGTCGCGGTCATCGGCAGCGTGTCCACGAAGGTGACCACTCTCGGGTACTTGTAGCCCGCCATCTGCTCCTTGCCCCAGGCGATGAGCTCCTCCTCGGTGACGGTCGCACCCTCCTTGCGGATCACGTACGCCTTCACCTCCTCGCCGTGGGTCTCGTGCGGCACCCCGATGACCGCGGCGAGCGACACCGCCTCGTGGGTCATCAGGACCTCTTCGATCTCGCGCGGGTAGACGTTGAAGCCACCGCGGATGATCATGTCCTTGGCCCGGTCGACGATGTAGTACCAGCCGTCCTTGTCGCGCTTGCCCAGGTCGCCGGTGCGGAACCAGCCGTTGTTCATCACCTCGGCGGTCGCGTCGGGCCGGTTGTAGTAGCCGCGCATGATGCAGTGCCCGCGGATGGCGATCTCGCCGATCTCCTCGCTGCCCTCGATCGTGTTCCACGACTCGTCGATCAGCTTGACCTCGACACCCCAGATCGGCACGCCGATCGAGCCCGGCCGCGGCTCGCTGTCCGGGTTGCTGAACGTCGCCACCGGGGAGGTCTCGGACAGGCCGTAGCCCTCCAGGATGGTCCAGCCGAGCCGGTTGCGGACCTCCTTGATGATCTCCAGCGGCAGGCTGGAGCCGCCGCTGACCGTGCGCCGCATGGTGCGGGCGATCTTCTCCACGTCGACGTCGTCGGTCAGCGCGTTGAGCAGTCCCCAGTACATCGTCGGCACGCCGGCGAAGAAGGTGACGTTCTCCTTCTCCAGCAGCTTGACCGCGGCGGCCGGCTCGAAGCGGGGCAGCAGCACCAGCGTGGAGGCGCTGGAGAAGCCCGCGTTCATGTTGACCGTGGAGCCGAACGAGTGGAACAGCGGCAGCACCAGCAGGTGGGTGTCGGTGGCGGGAGCGGACTGGAACAGCCGGTTGCAGGTGAGCGCGTTGAGGATGAGGTTGGAGTGGCTCAGCTCGGCGCCCTTGGCCTGCCCGGTCGTGCCGCTGGTGTAGAGGATGACCGCGGGATCGGTCTCGGCGGCCAGCACAGTCTCGAAGACCGGCGACTGCCCGGCCAGCGCCCGGCCCAGCGTCTCGGCGCCCTCGATCGGCGACTCGGCGGCCGGGTCGGCGGTGACGAGGAAGAAGTGCTCACACGCGTCCACCTGGGCGAAGCCGGCGTGGCCCTCGGCGCCCATCGGCAGCTCGGGCGTCCCCTGGAAGCAGAAGTACGCCTTGGCCTGCGAGTCGGTCAGGTGGTACGCGATCTCCCGTCCCTTGAGCAGCACGTTCAGCGGCACGACGACCGCACCGGCCTTGAGGATGCCGTAGTAGAGCACCGGGAAGTACGGCAGGTTGGGACACGACAGGGCCACCTTGTCCCCCGGGCCGATGCCCCGCGAGCGCAGCAGGTTGGCGACCTGGTTGGCCGCCGCGTTCACCTGCGCGTACGTCAGGCGCTGGTCGCCGAGGACGACAGCAGCCCGCTCGGGATAGTGACGGGCGCTGTCCTCCAGGAAAACGGAGAGGTTGAGCATGCGTGGGTCTCCTCGACAGGTCCGCTGTGACGACGGTCTCAATCCCAACACGGCGACGGCAGTCGAAGAACCCTCCGTTTCGATTTTGTTTCACATAGACCCAGCTCTCGCCCGCAGCACCGGCACGCCGGCGGCCAGGACGGCGACGAGGGCGCAGACCAGCGCCACGCCGGCGTTCTGGCCCCACGGCACCACCAGCTCGATCGCCTGCCCGATCTCCTCCTCGATCGAGCGCCGGGCCGCCAGCAGGCAGAACATTGCCACCGTGCCGCCCAGCAGCGTCCCCGTCACCACCGCGAGCAGTGCCTCGCCGGAGGTCACCCGCAGCACGTCGGACGTACCGCCGCCGGCCAGGCGCAGCGCCCGGAATTCCTCGCGGCGTGCCGCCGTCGCCATCAGCAGGGTGTTGGCCACCGCGAGACCTGTGTAGCCGACACCCAACGCGAGCAGCACGGCCAGGAAGATCTGCACGATCTCGCCCTCCTCGTCGATGTCGAGCTGCACGTACGCGCGGGCGGTGAGCACCCGCAGCCCGGTCGCCGGCACGGCCGGTCCGTCGAGCAGGACGGCCTCGGTCAGCGCGCCGGGGTCATGGCGCCGGACCAGGTCGCGGGGGAGCAGCATCGCCTCCGGCGCGTCGTCGCGGACGGCGGTGACCGGCAGCGTCGCGGTGGTGCCGTCCGGGAACCGGACGTCCAGCCGTCGCGGCAGGTCCGTGAGTTCACGCGACAGCACGACACCCTCCTGACCGGCCGTCCCGGCCACGCCGTAGCGCGTCGTCCTGCCGTCGACCGTCACCAGCACGTGGCTGCTCAGATAGGAATCGCCGGGCTGGCCGGCCACGGCGGCGTCGGACAACCCCGGCGTGCCGTCGGGGGCGGCCACCAGCGCGGCGGGCACGTCGGCCGCCGCATCGGCCCCGGCGGATCGGGAGATCGTCGAGACGGTGCCGGTGAGCAGCACCGCGAAGCCGATGGTGAGCAGTACCGGTGCCGCCGTCGAGGCGACCCGGCGGGCACCGGTGAGGGTGCCTTCACGGACCAGCATCCCGGTCGCGCCGCGCCGCCACGGCCAGGTCGTCAGCCGCACCAGCGGGGCGATGACCACCGGGGCGAGCAGCGCGGCCCCGACGAGCAGCAGCATCGCGGCGCCCATCATGGCCGAGGACTGCGCGTCGGTGCTGAGGGTGGGCAGCGCGATCAACAGGGCTGCGCCCGCGATCACGCTCAGCGCGCCGAGGATCCAGCGGGGCCGGGTCATCGCCCGGTGCTCGATCGCCGCGTCCCGCAGGGCGTCCAGGGCGGGCACCCGGCTGGACCGCCGGGCCGCGGTCCAGACACCGGTCAGCGCGACCACGATGCCGAGCGTGAACGAGCCGGCCAGGGCCGCCGGCTGCCAGGTCACGGCAAACCCCGCCGGTTCGAGCCCGGCGGCCACCAGCGGCGGCGCGAGCAGGGGAGCGGCCAGCGCCCCCAGCGGTACGCCCACCGCGCCACCCAGCACGGCGACGACCAGCGTCTCGGCGTACATCATCCGGATCACCTGGCCCGGGGTGGCACCCACCGCGCGCAGCAGGCCGATCTCGCGCCGCCGTTGCGCCGCGCTCAGCGCGCAGGTGGACGCGACCACGAAGATCGCCACGAAGGAGCCCAGCGAGACCATGGCGATCAGCAGTTGCGCGCCCAGCCAGCGGATCCGGGTCACGGACTCCGGCTCCAGGGTGTCGCGGGCCGCGCCGGACAGGACCGTGCCGCTCGCGCCCACGGCCGAGCGAGCCGCCGCCGCGACTGCCTCGGCGTCACCGCTGACAGTCAGCCCGATGAGCCGGACCCCGGCGGACAGGGAGGCGGCGGTGGCGTCCGCGACGTAGAAGCCCGGGCCGTCGGTCGTGCCGGTCACCGTCCAGGTCGCCGGGCCGTGCGCGGTCAAGACGTCGACCCGCGAACCCGGCGCGTGTCCGGCCAACGCGACCTCCCCGGGCCGCTCCGGAGGCGCGCCGGCACTGAGCCGGTATCCGCCGAGCGCCGCCGACGACCAGGCGTGCCCCTCGGTGAGCGCGGTCTGCGGATCTCCGGTGGGCCGGCCGCCGACGACCCCCTGCACGTAGAAGGACGGGTCGGGGAGCGCCGCGGTGACCCCGGGCACCGCGGCGAGCCGCCCGGTCAGCCCGGCCGCCTCGGCGGTGGTCCACGAGCGGTACTCCGGGAAGCCGTCGTCGTTGTCACCGACCGACGGCGAGTGCACGAGCACCGGCGTCGCGGACAACCGCTCGGGGGTCTGCGGCTGCGACGACGCCCAGAGAGTGGTCGCGCCGGCCACGACGCCCACGCCGAGCGTGATCGCGACGAAGGTGCCGGCGAACGCGGCGAACCGGTGCCGGACCATGTCCCAGGCGAGCCTCACCGCTCCTCCAGCCGGGCCATGCGCACGGCGATCTCCGGGGCGTCCGCCGGATGCTCGAGTACGTCCGCCACCCGGCCGTCGGCCAGCAGCAGCACCCGGTCGGCGTGCGCGGCCGCGTACGGGTCGTGCGTCACCATCACCACGGTCTGCGCGTGCCGGTCCACCGCCGTACGCAACAGCCGCAGCACCTCCCGCGACGCCGTGGTGTCCAGCGCGCCGGTGGGCTCGTCGGCGAACAGCACCGCCGGCCGGGTCACCAGCGCCCGGGCGATCGCCACCCGCTGCTGCTGGCCGCCGGAGAGCTCACTCGGGCGGTGCCGGGCCCGGTCGGCCAGGCCCACCTCGGCCAGCATCGCCCGGACCTCGCCCGGCGCCGGCCGCCGTCCCGCGAGCCGCAGCGGCAACGCCACGTTCTGCTCCGCGCTCAGCGCCGGGATCAGGTTGAACGCCTGGAAGACGAAACCGACCCGGGCGCGGCGCACCTTGGTCAGCGCCCGCTCGGAGAGCCCGGTCAGGCTCACCCCGTCGATGGTCACCTCGCCGCTGGTCGGCCGGTCGAGGCCCGCGGCGCAGTGCAGCAGGGTGGACTTGCCGGACCCGGACGGGCCCATCACCGCGGTGAACGTGGCCGGGGCGATGTCCACGTCGACCTCGTCGAGGGCGGTCACCGCGCTCTCGCCCGTACCGTAGATCCTGGAGACGGCCCGCAGCCGCACCGCCGTGCCGATGGTCGTGATGGTCATGGCCGAAAGCCTTCCGGCCCGCCGGGCCCGGCACATTCCCCCGCGGGCGAGGATCGAAGGTATACCCAGCACTACCGAGCGGGGTGCGGTCCGCCGGTAGCGTGACTGCCCATGCCGGTCCGCAACGCGCTCGACGCGCTCACCCTGCGGCCCACCCACTTCCTGACCTCGTCGTGGCCGTGGCGCTCGCTGGCCTACCTCACCGGCGGCGCGATGATCGGCTTCGCCACGATCGTGGCCACCGTGCTGCTGCTGGCCGCGGGCGTGGTGCTGTCGGTCGTGGTGATCGGGATCGCCGGGTATCTGGCCACCGTCCTGTCCGGGGTCGCCGTCGGCCGCCTGGAGCGGTGGCGGATGCGCCTGGTCGACCGCGAGGAACTGCCGGACCCGCACCGCGCGCCCGCCGCCCCCGGGCTGCGCCCCTGGCTCATGTGCCGCTTGCGCGAGCAGGCCACCTGGCGCGAGCTCGGCTACACGATGATCTCCGCGCTGGTGCTGTGCTGGATGGACGCGGTGGTCGTGGCCGCGGCCGTCTTCGCGCCCACGACCGTGCTGTTCGGCCCGTTCTACAACCGCGAGGACTCGCTCTGGCTCACCGTGCCGCTCGCCCTGTCGACCCCGGCCATCCTCGCCGTCGCGGCCTACCCGGTGACCGCGTGGGCCGGAGCCCGGGCGGCGATGGCCCGGGCGCTGCTGGCCCCGCGCAGCGACGACAGCGACGCCAAACTGGTCGAGCTCACCCGGTCCCGGGCCCGGCTGGTCGACGCGTTCGACGTCGAACGCCGGCGCATCGAACGCGACCTGCACGACGGCGCCCAGCAGCGGCTGGTCGCGCTCAGCATGCAGCTCGGCCTGGCCCGCCTGGAGCTGGCCGCCGGATCCCCGGCCGCGGTGCAGGTGACCGCGGCGCAGCAACTGGCCAAGGAAGCCCTCGCCGAGCTGCGCGAACTGATCCGCGGCGTGCACCCGAAGATCCTCACCGACCGGGGCCTCGCCGCCGCCGTCGGCGACGCGGCCGGGCACGCCCCGGTGCCGGTCGACCTGGACCTGCGGCTCGGCGCCCGGCTGCCGGACGCGGTCGAGGTGGCGGCGTACTTCGTGGTGGTGGAGGCCCTGGCCAACGTGGCCAAACACAGCGAGGCGACCCGGGCCGCCGTGTCCGCCGGGATCCGCGGCGGGCGGCTGCACCTCGACATCCGCGACGACGGCCGCGGCGGCGCCGACCCCGGCCGCGGCACCGGCCTGACCGGACTGGCCGACCGGGTCGCCGCGGTCGACGGCACGGTGGCGCTGTCCAGCCCGCCCGGCGGCCCGACCCTGCTGCACGTGGAGATCCCGTGCGGGTCGTGATCGCCGAGGACGGCGTCATCGTCCGCGAGGGCATCGCCGGCATGCTGCGCCATTTCGGCCACGAGGTGGTCGCGGCCGTCGCCGACGCGCCGGCCCTGCTCGCGGCCGTCGCCGAGCACCGGCCCGACGTGGTGGTCACCGACGTGCGGATGCCACCGGGCTTCAGCGACGAGGGCCTGCAGGCGGCGATCGCGCTGCGGGCCGCCGACCCGGACCTGCCGGTCCTGGTGCTGAGCCAGTACGTGGAACAGACGTACGCCGCCGAACTGCTCGACTCCGGCCACACCGCAGGCGTCGGCTACCTGCTCAAGGACCGCATCGGCGACGTGGCCGAGTTCGTCGACGCGCTGGTCCGGGTGGCCGCCGGCCGTACGGTCGTCGACCCGGAAGTGGTCCGGCAGCTCCTGGGCCGGCGCCGCGACCCGCTGGCCCGCCTCACGCCCCGCGAACGCGAGGTGCTGGCGCTGATGGCCGAGGGCCGCTCGAACACCGCGATCGCCCGCACGCTGGTGGTCAGCGAGGCGGCGGTGGCCAAACACATCGGCAGCCTGCTGGCCAAGCTGGACCTGCCCCCGGACGTCGACGACCACCGCCGCGTCCGGGCGGTGCTGGCCTTCCTGCGCGGCTGATCCGTTCCTCAGGCGTTGCGGAGCTGATCCAGGACCAGGGGGTCGATCCTTCCGGCGACGATGCGTTCTTCCAGGTTGGCTATGCCGGCCCAGGACGCGAGCGCCTCGTCGAGGTCGACCGCTGCCGGGCCCGCGGGGTGGCCCAGGGCGGCGAGCCGCTCGCGCACCTCGGCGCCCACGTCGCCGTCGAGAGTCAGCAGGGTTGCCGGGTCCGGGCGTTCGAAGTAGAGCGTGTGCAGTTCGAGCAGCCGGGTCAGCTCGGCGACCGGGTCCGGGTGGTCGTCCACGCGCAGATCCACCACGACGTCGCTGGTGCCGCCGTACCCCTGGCCCTTGGCCACCACCAGCAGCGCCGCGCTCTGCCGGCCGCGGCGGTCGCCGCCGGCCTCGTCGCCGGCGCGCAGGGCGTCGAGCAGGCGGTACGCCAAGCGGGTTTGTTCCGTGCCGGCCAGCCAAGCTTTGCGCATCTGGTCGACCACCTGGGGCCCGGCCAGCATGTTGCCCTGGATGGCGAAGCCGTCCCCGGCCACGCCGCCGGCCCAGTCGTGGCAGGCCGAGCCGGTGAACGTGGCGCCGGGGCCCTGCGTGCCGACCACGCCGACCTGGCGGTGGTCCACCGGGCCGGCGTCCGCGGCGATCAGGCCGGCGACCGTCTCGGCGGCGGGCACGCCGGTGGCCAGCAGGGCCAGGGCCTGCGGCCGGTACGCGAGGTTGGCGTACGACTGGGTCGCCACCGCACCCACGTCCGCGAGGGCGGCGGGCACGGCCGCGCCGGCGCCCAGGAACTTGCTGGCCACAGCCACCCCGAGCGCGCCACCGTCGGCTGCGCGCGCCACGACAGAGAAGGTCATGAGCGCACGTTATCCGAGTCGTAACAAGACAGGAGAACACTGTGCCCGGGTGCCGCGCGACTTCGCCGGCGGCGTCCGCTGGTCAGATCACTGTCGTGCCCGCCGCTGCCCTCGGTGGGGCCGACCATGGTCCGCCGTCCGCGGGCCGCGCCGGGAACGGCGCAGCCCGCAGTGCGGACCTCGAGCTACGGGCGGGGACGGTGCTTGCCGGTTCCCGACCCGCCCGTAGTTTCGCCCGCCCGTCGTTTTGTCAGCGGCCGAAGGCGAAGCGGGAGCGCTTCTTCTGCCGGCCGAAGCGGCCCTGCAGGGTGTCCGCGCCCTGGCGCAGCAGCTTGGTGCCGCGGCTGGGTCCGCGCTTGGCCTCCACGGCGTCGCTGAGCTTGCGCGCGCCGGCCGCGGCCAGCGGAATGGCGATCGCCATGATCACGTAGCGCCTGATCAGGTTGAAGAACATCGGAGTCTCCTCGTCGCCGGTGGGGGTACGCCTCCTGATTACCCGTAGCGACGATCGCCACACGTGCCCCGGCCACCGGTTACTTCGTCCGGGAGGATGACAACCGCGTCGCCAACGCCTCCACGCCGGGACCGGAGAGCCGGGACAGGGCCGCCGGCCGGCCGGTGAGCAGCAGCAGGATCGCCCCGATCGGGCCCTCGACGCGCGGTCCGGCGCCCGCCGTCCAGTCGTCGTCGGTGGCGGCGAAGGTGAAGCCGCGCAGCCGCCGCTCGGCCCGGAACGGCCACAGATTCGGCCACACCCGGGCCGCGGCGGCGGCCGATGCCTGCGCGGGCATCGCGCGCTGCCGGCCGAGCGGGACGGTGATGTCCTGGCCGTGCACCAGGACATCGATGAGCGGCTCCAGGTGGGTGACCCCCGGTGCGGTACGCCGCGACCCGGCCATCGCGCGCAGCAGCGGGGCATACTCCGCGGTGGGCCGCCGGGCCTGGTGGCACGCGGTGTCCCGGATCATCCGGTTGAGGCTGCCGTGGGCCCGCACCACGGCCACCAGCGCGGGCAGCACGCCGGTCTGGGACAGCGTCAGGTGGGCGGCGACATCTCGGACGCGCCACTCCGCACAGAGCGACGGCGTCTCCCACTCCTGCGGGTCCAGATCGTCGAGCAGCTCCGCCAGGCTCAGCCGTTCGGCGTCGATGGCCTGCCACACCTCGTCGCGGTCCATGCCGGCCCTCCCACCTGATTTGGTAAGCTTCTCTGACCAATAGTCGTCAGGGAATCTGTCCAAGTCAAGGGGCCGTATGAGTGACGAGTTGAATCTCGGCCTGCTCTGCTACATCGCGTACCGGGCGATGGAGAGCGGGGTGCTCGAGGCGCTGGAGGCGGCCGGATACGGCGACCTCACCGCTGCTCAGGGCCGGATCGCCGCCCGGATCGGGCCGGCCGGGAGCCGGGTGACCGAGCTGGCCGAGCAGGCCGGGGTGACCAAGCAGACCGCCGGTTTCCTGGTCGACCAGCTGGAGCGCTCGGGCTACGTGGAACGGGTGCCGGACCCGTCCGACGCGCGCGCCCGGCTGGTGCGTTTCGCCCCGCGGGGCAAGGCCGCGGTCGCGGTCGCGCGGGAGGCCGAGGTGCGGATCGAGGCCACGTGGAGCCGGCATCTGGGCAAGCGCGGCACGGCCCAGCTACGGCGGGCGCTGACCGAGCTGCGGGAGATCACCGATCCGTACCGGTGACGGCCGGTGGCCCCGGGCCGGGCGGGGAGCGGCCCACCCCGCTTTCCCGCCCGGCCCGGGGCCACCGGAGGTCGTGCGTCAGTCGTTGTCGCGCAGGTAGCGGACGGTGTCGTGGGCGGCGCGGGCCAGCAGGGACGCGTCCGAGCCCACGCCGACGAAGCGGAAGCCCAGGTCCGCGTACTCCTGGGCCTGCCGGGCGTGGCCGGCCAGGATGCCGGCGGTGATTCCGGCGTTCTTGGCCGCGACCAGCACCTCGTCGAGCGCGGCCCGGAAGTCGGGGTGGGTGAAGGCTCCGGGCACGCCGAGGTCGTGCGACAGGTCGCGGGGGCCGACGAAGAGCACGTCGACGCCGGGGATGGCGGCGATCTCGGCGATCGACGCCAGCGCTCGCCGGCTCTCCACCTGCACGATGCCGAGCACACCGTCGTTGGCGGTCTCCAGGCCTTCGGGGCGCAGTCCGAAGTCGTACACCCGGTTGTAGGTGGCCACGCCGCGGTCGCCGGCCGGTGGATAGCGCAGGTGCCGGACCGCCGCGGTGACCTCCTCGGGCGTCTCCAGCCGGGGGAACATCACCCCGGTGACGCCGACGTCGAGGACCCGGCCGGTGCGGATCCGCTCGGCCGACTCGACCCTCGCGACCATGGCCAGCCCGTGCGCCTCGGCGGCGATCTGCTGGTGCAGCAGGGCCGGCTCGTCCCCGCCGCCGTGCTCGAGGTCGGCCAGCAGCCAGTCGAAGCCGGCAACCGCGCAGGCCTCGGCGGCCAGCGCCGAGCCGAGCCCGAGGAACGTGCCATAGAGCAGCTCGCCGGCCCGCAGCCGGTCCCGCAGGTCAGCCATCGGCCCGGCCCGCCATCCGCTCGGCCATCCGCAGCAGCGCCGTGTGGTCCAGCGCGCCGTCACCCTGGGCCCGCAATGCGGCCATGAGCTGGGCCAGCAGGGCGCCGACCGGGACGACGGCGCCGGCCTCGCGGGCGGCCTCCAGCATGATGCCCAGATCCTTGTGGTGCAGGTCGACCCGGAAGCCGGGGGCGAAGCTGCGCGCGAGCATGCCGGCTGCCTTGCGGTCCAGCACCGTGCTGCCGGCCAGGCCGCCGGCCAGCACCCGCAGGCCGGCCCCGGCGTCGACGCCGCTGGCCTCCAGCAGCACGATCGCCTCGGCCACGAGCTGGATGGTGCCGGCGACGACGAGCTGGTTGGCGGCCTTCACCGTCTGGCCGGCGCCGGCCGGTCCGACGTGCACGATCGTGGTGCCGAGCGCTTCGAGCACGGGCCGGGCCGACTCGGCGTCAGCCTCGGCCCCGCCGACCATGATGGACAGCGTGCCCTCGGTGGCCCCCTGCTCACCGCCGGAGACCGGGGCATCCAGGGCCCGGACGCCCCGGTCGGCCGCGGCCGCCGCGACCGTGCGGGCGGTCTGCGGCCGGACGGTGGACATGTCGATGAGCAGCGTGCCCGGCCGGGCGTGGGCGAGGACCCCGCCGGGACCGAGAACGACCTGCTCGACGTCGGGGGAGTCGGGCAGCATCGTGATGACCACGTCCGCGCCGGCCACGGCCTCGGCGACGTCCCGGACCGGACGGCCACCCGCGGCGGCGAGCCGGTCGAGGCCGGCCCGGCCGCGGGAGTGGCCCGCGACGTCGTAGCCCGCCTTGACGAGATTGGCGGCCATGGGCGAGCCCATGATCCCCAGGCCGATGAAGCCGATGGCGTCTGGCATGCACGTACCCCGTCCACATATATGGATGCCTGTTGCGGTGCTGAATGCGACCCAAACTAGAGGAGGCCTGTCGACCGGTCAAGCAAGCAATATGTATGGGAACCGGATGTTAGGGTTCCGTCGCATCGACGACGGTCATGAACGTGGAGGTTCCCCGATGGCTCAGCGACTCCTCATCACCGGCGGCGCGGGAAAGGTCGCGGGGCTGCTGCGGCCCCGCCTCGCCGCCGCGGGCCGCACCCTGCGGCTGCTCGATATCGTGGAGCCGGCGCCGGTCGAGGGCGGTGGCGCCGAGGAGGTCGTCATCGCGTCGGTGGACGACCAGGAGGCCCTGGTGGCGGCGTGCGACGGCGTGGACGCCATCGTGCACCTGGGCGGGCAGAGCAAGGAGGCCGGCGCCGAGGACGTGCTGCGGCGCAACGCGTACGGGACGTACTGCCTGCTCGAAGCGGCCCGGCGCAGCGGGGTCCGGCGCGTCGTGCTCGCCTCGTCCAGCCATGCCGCCGGTTTCCACCCGCGCGACGACGACCGCTACCCCGACGGGCTGCCGGCCGACCTCCCGCCCCGCCCCGACACCCTGTACGGCTGGAGCAAGGCCGCCGTGGAGTCCCTCGGCCGGCTCTACGTGGACCGCTTCGACCTCGAGGTCATCTGTGTCCGCATCGGACTGTGGTTCCCGACCCCGCCGCAGCTGCGCGGCCTGGCCCTGTGGCTCTCGCCCGACGACGGCGCCCGGCTGGTCGAGGCCTGCGTGGCGGCCGAGAGCCCGGGCTACCGGATCATCTGGGGCGTCAGCCGCAACACCCGCCGCTGGTGGTCGCTGGCCGAGGGCGAGGCGATCGGCTACTTCCCCAAGGACGACGCCGAGATCTACGCCGAGCGGCGCATCGCCGAGTTCGGTGAGCCGGACTTCGCGCACGACCCGCTGCTGAACCGGGTCGGCTCCTGGTGGTGCGACCTGCCGCTCGGCGAACCGATGTGAGCGGTCAGCGAATGCCCTCGCGGCGCAGTGTCGCGGCGAGGGCGTTCGTGTGCGCGGTCACCGCCGCCACCACCTTGTCCAGGTGGGCGCCCTGGGCCAGGTCGGCCGGCATCGAGCAGGAGATGGCGTCGGTGGCCGGGATGCGGTAGCCGACCGCGACGGCGACGCACGCCACCCCGGGTGTGCCCTGCTCGACCTCGTACGCCCAGCCGCGCCGGCGGACCGCGTCCAGCTCGGCGTGCAGCGCGGCCCGCCCGGTGATCGAGTGCGGGGTGAACGCCTCCAGGGTGTCCGGCAGCAGGGCGTCCACCTCGGCCTCGGTCAGGTCGGCGAGCAGCGCCTGGCCCAGCCCGGTGACGTGGGCCGGCAGCCGGCGCCCGACCCGGGAGATGACCCGTTCGGCCTCGCGCGACTCGCGACTGGCCAGGTACAGCACGTGGGTGTCGTCGCGCCGGGCGTAGTGGATGGTGTGGCCGACCTCGGTGCGCAGATCCTCCAGCGTCTCGTACGCGTACCGCAGGGCCGGGTCGCGGTCCAGATAGGCCGTTCCGGACAGCAGGGCGTGCGGGCCGACGCCGAAGGCGGAGCCGCTCTCGTCCGCCTCCACCCACTTCAGCTCGCGCAGCGTGCGCACCAGCGCGTGCAGGCTGGAACGGGGGTAGCCCATCCGCTCCTGGAGCTCCGAGAGCGTCAGCTTCGTCGGGGAGGCGGCGAGCGTCTCCAGGATCTTGACCGTGCGCTCCGCGGACTTCACCGGCGACGAGTCATTGGCCCCGGTGGATGGGTGGGCGACCGGGCGGGATCGAGCTAGAGCCATGTCAGCCACCATCGCGGTCGATTGTTTCCGGACTGTTGACGGCCATAGTACCGAAAGCTAGCTTGTGCGTACTTGCCTTCCACAAGCTCGAAACGCTTCCACATATGTAGACAGGAGGCATCCCCATGTCTACCAGGAGACTGCTGGCGACGGTCATGGCCACGATGCTGGTCGCGACCGGACTCACCGCCTGCGGCGACGACGGCGCCCCCGAACAGGACGCCAACGCCGCGCTGGACATCTGGATCCGCAAACCCCCCGGCTCCAACTCCGAGAAGACCGCCAAGGCGATCGCCGCCGGGTTCACCGCCGCCACCGGCACTCCGGCCACCGTCACCGCGCTGTTCGAGGACTTCGAGACCAAGCTGCAGCAGGCCGCCGCCCAGAAGGACCTGCCCGACATCGTCATCAACGACACCGCCCAGCTCGGCACGCTGGTCAAGCAGGGCCTGGTCCGCGAGGTCGACAAGGCCGCCCTGGCCGGCGGGGCCGACCTCAGCCCGACGTCGTGGGACGCCGCCACCGGCGCCGACGGCAAGACGTACGGGGTCCCGTTCTCGGCCCAGTCCTTCGCGCTGTTCATCCGCAAGGACTGGCGCGAGAAGGTCGGCGCCGCGCAACCGAAGTCCTGGGCCGAGCTCGACGCGCTGGCCCAGGCGTTCACCACCGAGGACCCGGACGGCAACGGCAAGGCCGACACGTACGGCTACGTGGTCCCCGGCTCGACCAAGCGCGGCTACACCGCCTGGTACCTGACCAGCTTCCTGTGGTCCGGCGGCGGCGACTTCCTCAGCGGCGACACCGGCAAGTTCACGACGGCCGTCAACACCCCGCAGTCGGTCGCCGTGGTCGACGGCTTCAAGAAGCAGTTCTGCACCGACAAGGACGTCGTGCCGGGTGCGGTCACCCTGGAGACCACTCAGGCCCACCCGCTGTTCGAGACCGGCAAGGGCGGCATCTACTTCACCGGGCCGTACAACATGGCCCGCTTCGACAAGAACCTCGGCAAGGACAAGTACGAGATCGTCGCGCTCCCGGCCGGTCCCGGTGGCAAGGCCCAGTCGCTGGCCGAGGGGGAGAACGTCTACCTGATGGCCGGCTCGGCCAACGAGACCGGGCAGCAGAAGTTCGCCGAGTTCGCCGTCTCGGTGCAGGGCCAGACCATCGGCATGGCCGGTGACTCCGACGGCGGCATCGTCCGGCTGCCGGTCAACACCGGGGTGCAGTTGTCCACGGTCCGCAAGGACACCCGCTGGGCCACCTTCGAGCAGGTCTTCAAGACGTCCGGCCGCTACGTGCCGGCTGTGCCGGACTGGACGCCGTTCCGGCAGGCCGCCGCCGAGACGATCAACACGATCGTGGCCGACTGCGGCTCGGACACCAAGGCCCAGCTCGACAAGCTGGCCCAGACGTTCGACGCCGAGCTGACCAAGCAGGGGGTCAAGGGATGACAATGGCTCCCGCCGTGCCGGCCCGGACGGGCGCGCCGCCCGCGCCCGCCGCGCCGGCCCGGCGGAGCCGCCTGCGCCTCGCGCTGCGGCGGCACCTGCCGGCCTGGCTGTTCCTGGCCCCGGCCCTGCTGCTCTTCGCGGTCTTCAAGTTCGTGCCGATGGTCCGGGCCGTCGAGATGAGCTTCCACGAGGTACGGCCGTACCTCGGCGACCGCTTCGTCGGCCTGGCCAACTACCACGACGTGCTCACCGACCCGTCGTTCACCTCGGCCATCGGTCACACCGTGGTGCTGGCCCTCGGGCAGACCCTCGGTTCGCTCGTGCTCGGCTTCGTCCTCGCGCTGCTGCTCGAAGGCTCGTCGCGGGGCCTGTGGTTCGTCCGCACGGCCGTCTTCCTGCCCACGGTCGCCGCGATGGCCGTGGTCGCCGAGCTGTGGCGCATCCTCTACTACCCGGTCGGCGACGGCGCGATCAACAGCATCCTCGGCTGGTTCGGCGCCGGGCCCTCGCAGTTCCTCAACTCCGCCGACTCGGCCCTGTGGTCGGTCATGGGCGTCGGCATCTGGCGCGGGGCACCGTACGACATGATGATCTTTCTGGCCGGCCTGGTCGGCGTCGACCGCGCCCTCTACGAGGCGGCCGCCGCCGACGGCGCCGGGCCGCTGCGGCGGCTGTGGCATGTCACCGTGCCCGCGCTGCGCCCGGTGCTGACCATCCTGCTGACCCTGGCCGCGATCCGCGGCCTGCGGGTCTTCACCGAGATCTTCCTGCTGACCAACGGCGGGCCGAACGGTTCCACCGAGGTGGTCATGACGCTGGTCTACAAACTCGGGCTGGAACGCAATGAGCTGGGCATCGCCTCGGCCGGCTCGGTGCTGTTGCTGCTGGCCACCGTGGTGCTGACCGTCGCCGTGCGGGCCTCGCGCCGGCGGGCGGCCGCGTGATGGGCCGCCGCAACGTGGGTGCCCGGCTGGACACCGCGCTGGGCTGGGGTGCCGCGCCGGGCCCGGTCGCTTTCGCCGCCCGGGTGCTGCTCTACCTGGTGCTGGTCGCGGTCTTCGCCGGGCCGCTGATCGCCTTGCTGGTCAGCGCCTTCACCCCGGTCACCGACCCGACCCGGCTGACGCTGATCCCGCGCGGTCTGACCCTGGACAACTTCGCCGCGGCCGTGGACCGCGATGTGCTGACCTACCTGGCGAACTCCTTCATCGTGGTCGGCGGCGGCCTGCTGCTGCAGATCCTGGTGAGCGTCTCCGCCGCGTACGCCTTGGCCCGTAAGCGTTTCCCGGGCATGCAGCTGGTCCTGCTGCTGATCCTGTCCACCCTGATGCTGCCCGAGGAGATCCTGGCCATCCCGCTGTCGCTGGTGCTGGCCGACGTGCCGGTGCTGCACGTCAACCTCATCGGCACCCTGGCCGGCATGATCATCCCGGTCGGGGCCTGGGCCTTCTCCATCCTGGTGATGACCGAGTTCATGAAGGAGATCCCCGTCGAGCTGGAGGAGGCGGCCCGCCTCGACGGCGCCGGCGACCTGCGGATCTTCTGGTCGGTGGTGCTGCCGCTGTGCCGGCCGGCGCTGGGCGTCATCGGCATCTTCGGCTTCACGATGATCTGGGACCAGTACATGCTGCCGCTGCTGGTCGCCGACGACGCCGCGAAGTTCACCCTGCCGCTGGCGCTGCGCACCCTGCGCAGCGACGATCAGGTGGGCCTCGGGGTGCTGCTCGCGGCCGCGCTGCTCGCGCTGCTGCCCTCGGTGCTGGCCTTCCTGGCCATGCAACGACAGTTCATGCGCGGCCTGACCTCAGGAGCCATAAAGGGATGACCACCTCGCTGCCCGTCATCGCCGTGACGATCACGCCTATTGCTTTTCCCGATCCGCCGTTGCTCAACTCCGCCGGGGTGCACCAGCCCTGGGCGCTGCGCGCGATCGTGCAGGTCCACTGTGGTGACGAACTGGTCGGGCTCGGCGAGACCTACGGCGATGCCCCGCATCTCGCGTTGCTGGGCCGGGCCGCCGGGGCGCTCGCCGGGCTGGATGTCTTCGACCTGGCCGGGCTGCGCTCCCGGATCGCCGCCGCCGTCGGGGTGGTGGACGCCCCCGACCGGCACGGACTGACCGGCGGCTCCAGCGCCGAGAAGACCTTGGCCCGGATCGTCTCGCCGTTCGAGGTGGCCCTGCTCGACCTCCAGGGACAAGTGACCGAGCGGCCCGTGCACGCGCTGCTCGGCGGCAAAGTCCGGGAGACCGTCCCGTTCTCGGCGTACCTGTTCTACAAGTGGGCCGGGCACCCCGGGGCCGAGCCCGACGAGTACGGCGAGGCGCTCGACCCGGCCGGCATCGTCGCCCAGGCCCGGCGCATGATCGACCGGTACGGCTTCCGTTCGATCAAGCTCAAGGGTGGCGTCTTCCCACCGGAGCAGGAGATCAACGCGATCCGAGCGCTCCGCGTGGCGTTCCCGGACATGCCGCTGCGCCTGGACCCGAACTGCGCGTGGACCGTCGACACCTCGGTCAAGGTCGCCGAGGAGACCGCCGGCCTGCTGGAGTACCTGGAGGACCCGACCGCCGGGCTGGCCGGCATGGCCGAGGTCGCCGCGCTGGCCCCGATGCCGCTGGCCACCAACATGTGCGTGGTGCGCTTCGCCGACCTGCCAGAATCGGTGGCGCGGGGCTCGGTGGGCATCGTGCTCGCCGACCACCACTACTGGGGCGGGCTCACCGCGTCGGCACACCTGGCGACCATCTGCCGCACCTGGGGGCTCGGGCTGTCCATGCACTCGAACAGCCACCTGGGGATCAGCCTGGCCGCGATGACCCACCTGGCGGCGGCCACGCCGAACCTGACGTACGCGGTGGACACGCACATGCCGTGGCAGCTCGGCGTCGACGTGGTGGCCGAGCCGCTGCACTTCATCGACGGATCGGTCACCGTCCCGGACGCGCCGGGGCTCGGCGTCAGCCTGGACCAGGACGCGCTGGCCCGGCTGCACGAGAACTATCTGACGTGCGGGATCCGGGAACGCGACGACACCGCGTACATGCGGCTGTTCGAGCCGGGTTACACCAAGCGGAGGCCACGATGGTGAGCGGGCACGCGTACCCGTGGGATGTGCTGGGCGATCCGGCCTTCGCCGGGCGGGCGGCCGAGGCCGTCGACACGGTGACGCTGGCCGCGACGTACCACTCGGTCCGGGCCGCGACCCCGCTGCATCCGTCGCGGCGGGTCGTCGACGCCCGCTACGCCGCGCTCTACCGGCCGATCCGGGCCGCGGCCTGGGCCGGCCGGCCGCTGCGGGCCGCGGGCCCGGACTGGATGACCGAGAAAGACCCTTTCGGTACGGCGGCAAGCACCCTTCGGGCGGCGGGGCTGGCGGTCAACGCGTGGATCGTGCTGACCCACAACACCCGGCTCGGCCTGGAACACCCGGAGACCGCGGTGGTGAACTGCTTCGGCGAGCGCTACCCGTACGCGTTGTGCCCGGCGCATCCGGAGGTCCGCGCGTATGCGGCGACCTTGGCCGGTGAAGCCGTCCGGGATGTGGCCGTGGACGGGATTTCGTTGGAGGCGTGCGGGCAGCTCGGTCTTGTCCACCTCGGACACCATGAGAAGACCGACGGTGCCTGGACCGCCGCGGAGGTGCGGCTGCTGTCCGTCTGCTGTTGTGCTTCGTGCCGTTCCGGTTGGCAGGCTGCGGGTCTTGTGTCCGATGAGGTTGTGGCTGGGCTGCGCGCGGGTTCGGTGTCCGATGACGTGCTGGCGGCGGTGCTGGCGAATCGGCACGCGAACACTGATGCCTTGCGTTCCGAGGTGCTGGCCGCTGTCCGTGAGCAGGCGCCTGGGGTGCCGATCACGTTCCACGCCAACCCCGATCCCTGGGCTACCGGGCCGTCGCCGGGTCTCACCCCGAGTGTCGCGGCTGACGTCGACGCGCTGTTGGTGCCGGCGTGGCCGACCACTGACGCCTCCGCCGAGCTGGTGCGCCGGGCTGCCGCGACGGGGCTGCCGGTGGACGCCTACGTGACGGTGTTGCCGCCTGCCGAGGCGGACGCCGTACCCGGGCACGTGGCTCGGCTGCGGGCGGCGGGCGCGGCTCGGATCAGCTTGTATCATCTCGGTCTGGGGGGCCCGGACCGCCAGAAGTTGCTAAGGATTGCCGCGGCCGCCGCCGCGGCGGACGGGTAGTCCCTCGGTCGCGGTTCGAGTCCCGCACGCCCCACGGTCATCCTGAGTGGGAGCTGCTCCGGCGTGCCATGTCGTCGGGGTCGTCATGTCGCTTCCGCGAGTCGGGTTTGCATCCAGGGGTATGGGTCGATCATGGCGCGACGGCGTTTGCGGCACTCTTCGCGCAGTTCGCGGAGACGCTGGCCGGCGAGGTAGTGCCTGCCTCGGGTTTCACCTCGGGGGTGCAGCAACTG
The DNA here is from genome assembly GCF_050955795.1 of Actinoplanes sp. CA-051413. Lineage (NCBI taxonomy): Bacteria > Bacillati > Actinomycetota > Actinomycetes > Micromonosporales > Micromonosporaceae > Actinoplanes > Actinoplanes sp. CA-051413. Next base: position 6,371,638 of record NZ_CP192100.1, on the reverse strand, counting down.
GAGTTCAGCAAGGCGGCTGAGGTCTCGGGTGGCGGTGTGCTTCTCGACGCCAGCCATCTTCATGTAGCCGGGCCGACGAACCCGGTAGCCGAGAACTGCTTCGTAGAGCGTTCCGGTCATTCTCTCGGGTAGGTGATAGGCGCCGATGAGTTCGTCGAGCTCCTTCCAGATCTCGGACGCTTCGTCCATTCGCTGAGCGACAGTTTGGGCCTGCATATGATGAGCCCGGATGTTGAAGGCGGCCCACAAGTGGGCGTCGGGACGGGGCCGCCAGCTGCCCTGACCAGTGACTGCGAGAACGTGGTAGTAGTCGTCCGTGTTGTGTCCGAGCCACTCTTCGATGCTCGAGAATGCCGGCTCCACGATGGTTTGCCGGGAGATGGTCAGCGTTTGCAGGGCGCGGGCCATCCGGCCGTTGCCGTCGCGGTACGGATGAATCATGACGAGGTTCAGGTGGGCCATGGCGCCCCGGACGAGCGGATCGACGTCGAGGTCGGCGCGCAGGCTGGTGGCAAGTTCCTCCATCAGCGCGGGCACGCGTCCGGCGTCGGGGCCCTCGTAGACGACGAGGTCGCGCTTCTCATCGTGGACGTAGATCGGGCCGTTTCGATACTGGCCGGGGCTTTTGGCGAGGTCGTGCGCGAGCATCATGTAGTGCATGCTCCGCATCGCTGAGGTGTCGATGACGAAGTGCGGATCGCCGGCCATCTGGAGGACGTAACCGAGTGCTTGCCGGTACCCGCGAATCTCCGCCCAGGTGCGCTCGTCGGCGCTGAGCGGTTCCTCGTCGTCGAGGGCGGCAGCCGCGTCGTCCTCGTCGACCACATAACCTTCGATGCTGTTGGATCCACGGATCGCACGCGCGAGCATCGTGCGTCGAAGTCCGCCTTGCCAGCGTCGAGGCGCCCGGAGCGCACTGGCCAGCTGTCGCCGCATGTCGTGGATCTCGGCAAGGACGTTTTGATCCTCGCTGGTCAGGGATGGATTGTCATAGATCATGATGCGGTCGATGTCTTTAACATAGCAACATATTAGCCAACTTGTCGCTTCGTTAGCTACATAGCAACATCGAACATCCGGTCACACGGCCCACCGCGATTCTCGTGAGACGACGACCGCAAGGTCCGTGAGCTGGTCAAACGTCCTGGTAGCGGGTCGCTCAAAGTGGTGATCGGCGGTTCGGCGCTGTCTCGCGGCCGCGTCATCGCCGGCGCCCGGTCAGCGCGGCCGCCGGCACAGCTTATGGCCGTCGGGGCAGAGGTAGTAGTCCACGCCCGGCTTCAGACGCGTTCGCGATTCGAAGCGGTAGGTGACGGCGGGGCCGCCCGGTGCCAGCACGATGACGTACGGGGCGTTGTGGTCCCAGCCACCGTCGTAGCCGGCGAAGACGTCAGTTGCCCCGGCGGCGTAGCCAGATTCGAAGATCGACTTGTCGGTCGTCGGCAGGTTCAACGTGGCCTGCTCAGCGCGGCCCTCGCGGAGGCCGTCGGCATGTCCGGCGTCGTACCCTCGATCGGCCGCCGGCCGCGGCTCGGCGCCCGTCACCCGGCCCGCCCAGAATGAGCCCGCTCCGACGAACATCAGAAGCACCACTGCCAGCCCGGTTGACACCCGAATTCGCATGCTTCCATCTTGGCCATCGACGGCCAGGTCTGAAGGGTATAGATATCTCCACCGTGTTGCGGTTCCTGACTGTCTTGCCGGGTCCGGCTATGCCTTCGTCGAGGATGACAAGATCAACGGACTGGCTGCAATGCTGGGATCGTTTCTGACTGTGGCCAGTATCCCGAGTAACCCGGAACCGATTGTGCATTCGGGGTTGGGGAGGCCTCCGTCCAGCGTCAGGGGCGGTTCCCGTATGCACCAATTTTTGACTTTGATCTTGCTTGCGGATGCCCTGTCCCGCTACCGTGCACCGGCTTTGACGTATCTCTGACAGGAGACATAAAGAGAATGACTGCTACCCAGACCCCCATCGGTACGGGCTCGAAGTCCTGGGTCGTCGCGCTGGTGCTCAGCTTCTTCGTGGGCGTGCTCGGCATCCACCGCTTCTACGTCGGCAAGATCGGCACGGGTGTTCTCATGCTGATCACCTTCGGCGGGTTCGGCCTCTGGGCGCTGATCGACTTCATCATGATCGCGGTCGGGAAGTTCACGGACAAGCAGGGGCTCGCGCTCTCGCGCTGACCCGTATCTCCGCGATGCCCGGCTGTGCCCCCGCGCGAGTCAAGCGGCGGCACGACCGGGCATCGGTTCGTTCAGGCGCTCAATGTCCGCAGGTGGGCCAGGTCCCGCCCGACGGCGGCGACCGGGTCGGCCATCGGGTAGTGGGCGTGCAGGGACAACGGGCCGGCACATCCGCGCTCGCGCAGCGTGCTCAGCGTCGCGGGCCAGTCGACGACCCCGCCGCCGTCGGCCAGCGGTTGCCAGGCAAGACCGGCGCCGCGCCAGGCCGCGTTCTTCACGCCTACGCAGGCGATCCGGTCACCGAGCAGGTCCAGGCTCATCGGCAGCTGTTCACTGCCTTCCATCGCCTGGTTGCCGGGGTCGAGGTAGACGGGCAACTCCTCCGTGAGGCGCAGGGCGTGCGCCGCCGACGGGTGGATCGTGCCGTGGTGCAACTGCAGGGCCACCCGTACGCCGTGCCGGCGGCCCAGCCCGGCCAGCGCGGCCAGGTCACGCCGTGCGGTGTCGAGGATGCGCTGGTAGCCGAGTGCGGCGTCGTACCGCCACCAGCCGAGGCGGACCAGGGGCACGCCCAGCTCGGCGCACAGGCCGAGGATCGTGTCGGCGGTGTCGTCGGCCCGGACCAGGTCGGTGGTGACCACGCCGAGTTGCAGGTCGTGGCGGGTGAGCTCGGCGGCGACGTCCCTGAGCCGGGTGGGCTCGCCCGGTGTCACGGTCTGGCCGTCGCGCACGACCAGCTCGGCCCCGTCCGCTCCGAGCGCGGCCAGGGTCGCGGCGAGCCGGCCGGCCGGAAGATCCCCGAACGGCTTCGTCATGACAAGGATGCGGATGTCTGCCATAGATGAGGACGACTCTATCCCGGACCACCCGGGGACGGCAGGCGTCGAGATACTTCGATAGGTTCGGGCTGACCACTCCACGCCGGACCGTGACCCGGTCCGCGACGGAAGGAAGTTCGACCGTGCGACGACTGCTGGTGGCAACGCTCGCCACCGCACTGACCCTGGCCGGGACCGCTCTCCCGGCGCAGGCCGCACCCACTCCCGGCGGCGCCGGGCTGGGCGACGAATACTTCCCGGACTACGGCAACAGCGGCTACGACGTCTCGCACTACGACGTACGGCTGCGCTACTACCCCGGCGAGGACCGCCTCACCGGCACCACCACGATCCTGGCCGCGGCGACGCAGGATCTCAGCTCCTTCCACCTCGACTTCGTGCTCGACGTGGCCTCCGTGAAGGTCAACAACCGGGCCGCCACCTTCACCCGTGAGGGCGACCACGAGCTGGTCGTCACGCCGCCGCGGTCGGTCAGCCAGGGTCAGACGATGACCGTCGTGGTGCAGTATTCCGGCGTTCCCTCCAACAAGGTCGCGGCCGGCTACACCGCCTGGACCCGCACCGCCGACGGCGCCCTGGCGGTCGGCCAGCCCGAGATCGCCTGGTGGTGGTTCCCGAGCAACGACCACCCGAGCGACAAGGCCACCTTCGACGTCTCCGTGGCCGTGCCCGACGGCGTCGAGGTGCTCAGCAACGGCGTCATGCCGCGCAACCCCACCCAGGACATCCTCGGCTGGAAGCGGTGGAGCTGGCGCTCGCTGCACCCGCAGGCCACCTACCTGGCGTTCCTGGCCATCGGGCAGTACGAGATCACCCGCGACACCACCGTCGACGGCCAGCAGGTCATCAACGCGTACTCGGAGCTGCTGCCGCAGGACTTCGAGGATGCGGCCAAGGCCAGCGTCGAGCGCACCGCCGAGGTCGTCGAGTGGGAGAGCGGCGTCTTCGGGCCGTACCCGTTCGAGGCGCAGGGCGGCGTCGTGGGGCCGCCGGGCGCACTCGGCTTCGCTCTGGAGACGCAGACCCGGTCGGTCTACTCGTCCGGCTTCTTCCGCAGCGGCGCCAACATGTCGGTGGTCGTGCACGAGAACGCCCACCAGTGGTTCGGCGACAGCATCTCGGTCGAGCAGTGGAAGGAGATCTGGCTCAACGAGGGCTTCGCCAGCTACGCCGAGTGGCTGTGGTCCGAGGAGCAGGGCGAGGGCACGACCCAGGAGATCTTCGATTACCTGTACGCCACCCAGCCGGCCGACTTCTGGACCATCGAACCCGGCGATCCGGGCGCGGCCGACATCTTCAGCAACCCGGTGTACGACCGGGGCGCCATGACGCTGCACCAGCTGCGCCTGACCATCGGTGACGAGGACTTCTTCGAGCTGCTGCGCACCTGGGCGGCCGAGCACAAGGACGGCGACGCGAACACCGCCGAGTTCATCGCGCTCGCCGAGAAGATCTCCGGTCAGCAGCTCGACGAGCTGTTCCAGGCCTGGCTCTACACGCCGTCCAAGCCGGCGATCGAGGGCGTCTCCGCGCTGGCCCGTAAGGCCGCGCCGCAGGCCCCGAAGTCGTGGGCGAAGATCCAGCAGACCCACGAACTGCTGCACGCACACTGATCCGTCCCGCTGAGGGCCCGGCCGGAGACGGTCGGGCCCCCAGTGCAGTTTCTCAGTGCAGTTTCGCCTCGTCGGCTGCCTCGCGGCCCGACTCCCAGCCCTCCAGGCTGGCCACCCGGAAGCCGCGCCCGCGCGTGGTGCTCGGGAACGAACGGTCCCGCGCCTCACGCACCTGCACGTCCCGCGAGGCGAGCACCGGCAGCAGCGCCGCGGGATCGGCGGTCTGGTCCAGCGCGGCCCGGCTGGCCTCGGCGAGCCGTTCCCCGATCCGCACCGCGTAGCCGACCAGGAACGACTGCCGGTAGTTCTTGAGCCGCGACCGGCCCGCCTTGCCACGCGGCTCGGTGCGCGCCATCGCCCGGTGCGCCTGCACCAGGAGCGAGGTGTGCAGCAGATCCACCGCGTCGATGTCGGCGTCGAAGCCGAAGACGGTGGCGAAGCCGAACTCGGAGGACCAGACCACGTGGCAGCGGTTGGCCCGGGCCACGGAGTTCAGCAGCGACGCCTTCTCACTCTCGTACGGGTGATCAACCCCGATCCGCCGGGCGTACGGGACCACGGCGCTCTCACCCCCGGCGGCCAGCAGCGCCTCGTCGATGCTGTGCCGCGAGATCAGCTCCTGCGCCTTGGCGCTGTACGCCTCGGCCTCAGCCGGGAAGGTCGTCGCCTCGGCCTTGGCCAGCAACGCCCGTACCCGTTCCAGCTTGGCGTCATTGCCGGGCGCCCGCCGCACCGGCGTCGCCTGCCCGGGCGGGGGCACGAGCACCTCGATCGGCGGCAGCCCGTTGAGCAGGGTCACCAAACTCAGCATCGAGTCGATCAGCGTGACCCGGTCGATGCGGCGGTGGGTGGTGACCTGCCGCAGGTAGTCGGCGTCGTCACCCCACCACGGGCGGGCGTCCAGCTCGGCGGCCTGGTCCCGCCAGCGCTGGTCGACCGTCTTCGGCCGGAAACCGCGAAGGTACGCGGCGACAGAGTCGACGATGAGCAGCGGCTGCATCCCGGTGCCGCGCCGGGTGACCAGGCGGTGCAGCTCGGCCGGCTGCCAGCCACCCCGCCACAGCCGCGCGGTGGCGTCGAACAGCGCCGTGGCCAGCGCCGGATCCACCTCTGCGGCCGGCGCGACGGTGAGCGCGTCGAGGCCGTCCTCGTACCCCGTCCGCCCGCCGACGATCGCCCCGACCGTCTCCCGCACCGTTTCCACGCGGCCATGATGCCTGGTCGGGCCCGGACATCACGCACAGCGGGCCCGCCGGGCGGCGCACGTCACCCCGGTGGTCGTACCGTGGGCCGCATGACGACAGCTGCTCAGCTGATGGCGTTCTGCGGCGTGGTGGGCCTGGGCGATGTCGCCGGGCCCGGACTTCGCGGTGGTCGTGCGCCGCGCGGCCCTGCGCGGACGGGCGGATGGCATGGCCGCGGCCACGGGCGTGGCCACCGGCGTCTTCCTGTGGGCGGTGGCGGCGGCCGCGGGGGTGGCCGCGCTGGTCGCGACGGTCCCGGTGGTGCTCACGACCATCCGGTACGCGGGAGCGGCGTACCTCGCGTACCTGGGCATCAGGGCCCTGCTGGCAGCGATCCGTCCCACCGCGACCGGTCCGGGCGCCGTGCCGGGGTCGACCGGCGGGGCGTTCCGGGACGGGCTGCTCTGCAACGCCCTCAACCCGAAGGCGGCAGTCTTCTTCCTGGCGCTGCTGCCGCAGTTCCTGCCCGCGCATCCCGGCACCCTCGACACGCTCACCCTCTCGCTGCTCGCCGTCGCGGTCACGCTGCTGTGGTTCTGCACGGTGGCGAATCTGGTGGCGGTGTTCCGGCGGGTGTTCGACCGGTCCGGGGTGCGCCGGGCGCTCGACGGGCTGAGCGGCGCGGCGCTGCTCGGCCTGGGCGCCCGGCTGGCCTTCGTCCGCTCGTGACGTTCGGCCACCGAACTCCGGTGCCCTACGCGGCCGCCGGCCGGTAGCGCACGTCCACCTCGGCCGTCGGGTCGTCGGCGCAGACGCGGTGCAGGTAGATCGGGCGGCCGCCGACTTGGTCGTAGAGCCGGATGCCGTCCCCCAGCAGCACCGGCGCGATGTGCAGGTCGATCTCGTCGATCAGTCCACGCTCGAGGAGCTGGCGGCCGATGTCCGCCGACAGCACCTCCACGTTCTTGCCGTCGGCTGCCGCCAGGGCGATCCGTACCGCCTCGGCCACGTCGCAGTCGAGGAACGTGACCCGCTCGGCGGGCTTGGCGTCCTCGGGGTGGTGGGTCAGCACGAAGACTTGCCCGGTCCAGGCGCCGCCGTAGATGGTGCCGGCGGCGGGGAACCGGTCCCAGCCCTGCCGGCCGCCGAGCACGGCACCCGTCGTCTCGACGTACTGGTCGATGAAGCCGGGCCGCTCGGAGATTCCGGTGCTCATCCAGTCCATGTCGTGGTCCGGCCCGGTCACGAACCCGTCCAGTGACATGGTGAAATGCCACAGGACCTTGCCGTTCGCGGTCTGCGGTTCGAAGTCGCTCATGCCGTCCTCCCGGTGCGCTGATTCGCTCGTACCCACATTGAGACGGCGTCCGCGACGAAACCTCATCGGTCGAGGGCCGGTTCGGTCACCGGGCGAGGTGGCACCCCCACGATAGGGTGGCGAATGCCTGCGCGAGGTCTGACTCCGAGGAGCATGACATGTCGGGGTCGACGGACGAAGACATAGCTGACGCCATGGCCGCCATCAAGGGTGAAGCCCAACGGTGGTCCGCTCTGGCCGAGGCTCGACGAAGCGCGTCCCGTGCGGCCGACAGGCAAACGTGTCTGCTGGTCACGGCCCTGTCCTCGGTGCTCCTGGTCGGCGCCTTGGTCGCCTGTGCCTGGACCGCCAAGCCGGCAGTGAGCGGCACGCTGATCGCCGTACCTGTTTTCGTGGCCGTCCTGGGGCTGAGCGCTTCGCTGTTGCTCTATGTCATCGGCGCTGCCGTGGCGTACCGGTCGGTCGTGACCGATGAGGCGTCGGGGGCAGGCATGAGATTCGTGGTCGCGATCACCATGGCCGGCCGGGCGTTGTTCATGGGTACCGCCCTGGCCACGGTTCTTGCCGGGGTGCTGGTCGCTGCGAAGGGGCTACCGTCAGCCGCTGTCCTGGCTGTGGCTGTTGCCGTCGGGGTGGCCGTCCTGGGGCAGAAGCTCGGAGTCATCATCCGGCACGCCGGAGCGGTGTAGATCTACCTGGCGCTCAAGTGCGCGGTGTGCGGCCGTGCGGTATCGGGCCGCGGGGTGCGGGGCCCCGCCGGGCCGGACCGGGCCGGGTGGTGCGAGGCCGGGTCGGACTGCGCCGAGGGAGGCCGTGCGGTGCCGGCTCGCGGGCGGAGAGAACCTGGCGCGGCGCGGGAACCAGCGGCGTGGGAACCAGCGGCGTGGGAACGAGTGGTGCAGGGACCGAGGGGGAGAGGCCGAGCCCGGTCAGGCGCATCGCGACGGCCAGCAGGGCGGCGGCAACCGCGGCGTCGATCCAGTAGTGGTTGGCGGTGCCGACCACGACCAGCAGCGTGAACAGCGGGTGGAGCAGCCACAGCCGGCGCCACCGGCCGCGCGTCAGTGTCATCAGCGTGAACGCCACCAGCAGCGACCAGCCCACGTGCAGGGACGGCATGGCCGCGTACTGGTTGGTGACAGTGTCGGTGCCGGGGGAGCCGTAGACGCTGGGCCCGAACAGCTGCCCGGTGTCGATGAGTCCCGTGCGCGCCAGCATCCGGGGCGGGGCCAGCGGGAAGATCAGGTGCACCATTAGTGCCGCGCCGGTGAGCAGGGCCAACGTGTTGCGCACCGGCCGGTAGTGGCTCGGGCGGCGCAGGTAGACCCAGAGCAGGAAGGCGATCGTGGCCGGGAAGTGCACGTACGCGTAGTAGCTGTTGGCCGCCTCGACCACCGCGCCGGAGCGCAGCAGCAGGTGCTGCAGGCCGGTCTCGCCGGGCAGGCGCAGCAGTCTTTCCAGGTCCCAGACCCTGCCCGCGTTGGCCATCGCCGTGGCGACGTGGCCGTCCGCGGCCAGCCGGCCCAGGCTGTAGGCGGCCCACAGCGCCACGATCAGCGCCAGCTCGCGCAGCGGCGCCGGCCGGGTCCGCGGTACGGCCACGGGTGCTCGGGCCGTACGGTCGTCGGCGAGCGTCATCGCGGGTCACCTCTGTTCGCGGGGTGAGTGCCCGGACCGCCGGGGCGGTCCGGGCCACTCTCATCGGCCGGCGGTGACCAGATCCGAGCCGGTGTGTTCCGGCTCGCTCACCTCGTCCGGCGGGACGCGCAGCTTCTCGCCCTCCACGTCGATGTCCGGCAGCACCCGGTCCAGCCAGCGCGGCAGCCACCAGGCCCGGCGCCCGAGCAGGGTCATCACCGCCGGCACGATGGTCATCCGGACCACGAACGCGTCGAACAGGATCGCCGCCGCCAGCGCGAAGCCGATGGACTTGATGAACGACTCGGGCGACAAAATGAAGCCGGAGAAGACGCTGACCATGATGATCGCCGCGGCCGTCACCACCCGGGCCCCGTGCGCGAAGCCGTTGACCACCGCCTGGGTCGGCGGCGTGCCGTGCACGTGCTCCTCGCGCATCCGGCTGACCAGGAAGACCTCGTAGTCCATGGCCAGGCCGAAGACGATGCCGATCAGGAACACCGGCAGCATGCTCATCACCGGGCCGGCCTGGTCGATGCCGAACAGCCCGCCCAGCCAGCCCCACTGGAAGACGGCCACGACCGCGCCGAAGGTCGCCATCACCGAGAGCAGGAAGCCGGCGATCGCCTTGATCGGCACCAGGATCGACCGGAACAGCAGCGTCAGCAGCAGGAAGGCCAGCGCCACGATCACCGCCAGGTACGGCACCAGCGCGCTGCCCATCTTGTCGGACATGTCGATGTCGACCGCCGTGGTGCCGGTGACCGACAGGTCCGCGCCGGTACGCTCCCGCAGCCCGTCGTTCTGGTCGCGGATCGCGTGCACCAGCGCCTCGGTCTCCGCGCTGTCCGGTGCGGTGGCCGGGATGACCTGCAGGATCGCGGTGTCACCGGCCGGGTTGAGGGTGGGCGGGCTGACCGTGACGACCCCGGCCAGGCCCTTGATCGTCCCGGCCGCCGTGGCCGCGGCGTTCTGCGGGTCCGGGCTCGACGCGGCGTCGACCACCACGGTCAGCGGGCCGTTGAAGCCCGGCCCGAAGCCGTCGGTCAGCATGTCGTACGCCTTGCGCTGGGTGGTCTCGGTGCCGGCCATGTTGTCGCCGGGCAGGCCCAGCCGCAGGTCGAGGGCCGGGATCGCGAGCACGACCAGGCCCAGCACGGCGGCGACCAGGACGGCCACCGGGCGGCGGGTGACGAACTGGGCCCAGCGCAGCCCGGCGGAGGGCTTGGCCGCGCCCGCTTCCGGGTCACGGCCCCGGCGGCTGATGACGCGCTTGCCGGCGAAGCCGAGCAGGGCGGGCAGCAGGGTCAGGGCGATGAGCACCGCGACAACGACGGCGAAAGCGGCCGCCAGCCCCATCTGGGTCAGAACCGGGATGTTGACCACGGTCAGCGCGGCCAGGGCGATGAACACGGTGAGCCCGGCGAAGGTGACCGCGGAACCGGCCGTGCCGACCGCGCGGGCGACCGCCTCCTCGGTGCGGCGCCCGATGGTGATCTCGTGGCGGTAGCGGGAGACGATGAACAGCGCGTAGTCGATGGCCACGGCGATGCCGAGCATCAGCGCCAGCGTGGAGGTGCTGCTGCCCAGGTCGACGAAGCCGGAGGCGATCTGGATGCCGAGCACGGCCGCGGCGACGCCGAGGATGGCCGTCAGCAGCGGCAGCCCGGCGGCGACCAGCGAGCCGAAGGTGATGACCAGGACCACCGCGGCGACCAGGATGCCGAGGATCTCGGAGTTGCCCGGCCCGCCCTGCTCCTGGACCGCGTCACCACCGGCCTCCACGGCCAGGCCGGCATCCCGGCCCGCGTCGGTGGCCTCGGTGAGTGCCTCGCGGTCGGCGTCGGTCAGCGCGGTGGCGGCGACCTTGTACGTGACCTGCGCGTACGCGACCGTGCCGGCCTGGTTGATGGTGCCCTGCAGCGGGTCGGAGACCGCAGCCACCTGCGCGCCGGTCTTGAGCTGGGCGACGGTCTCGGCCACGGCCGCCCGGTTGCGCTCGTCGGTGAGCTTCTCGCCGGCGGGGGCCGCGAACACCACCCGGGCCTGGGCGCCGTCCGCACCGGCGCCGGGGAAGCGCTGACCGAGCAGGTCCATCGCCTCCTGGGCCTCGGTGCCCGGGATCTTGAACTCGTCGGAGGTGGGTCCCGACAGCGTGGCCGCGCCCACGCCGAGTAACGCCAATGCGGCGAGCCAGAGCGCGAGGATCAATCTGCGCCGGCGGAAACTGAACCGGCCCAGCCGGTAGAGGTAGGTGGCCATCGGTACTCCCGGGATCGCGTCGTCAGGTGACCCTTGAAACGATCAATGAATCCCGGTCCCGGCGCGTCGTCCCCGTGCAGTCGTCACATACCATCGCCGTGGTATTTCCGGCCGGCCCCGGCTACTGCGACGAGACGACGACCCGGTCCCGCCCGCCCGCGTACGGTCAGCGTGATGGAGGAGACCGGCGTGATGCGGATGAAGCGGTGGTCCGACGCTCAGTGGCACCCGCTGCTGGTCGATGCCCTGCTCGCCGTCGTGCTGGCCGGGTTCGTGCTGAAGTCGGCGGTGCTGGAGCCGAGCTCCGACCTCACCGAGACCGTGACGATCGGCGACGTGCTCGTCGCCGTCGTGGCGTTCCTCGCTGTCCTGCAGCGCCGGCGCCGCCCGCGGGCCGCCCTCGTGATCGCCACCTGCGCCACCGTCGGCGGCATCACCCAGGGAGTGAGCAACCCCGGCCTGATCGTGGTGCTCGGCGTGATCACCTACTCCATCGCGGCCCACCGCAACCGCCGGGACGGCTGGACGTGCGCGCTGGCGGCCGCCACGGTGGTCTACGCGTCCGCCGTCATCGTCTCCGCCGGCTGGCGCCCGGACGTCCTGGCCGTCTTCGCCTGGATCTTCATGGCCGCCGCCGTCGGGGACGCCGCCCGCAGCCACCGCGCCTACGTCACCGAGGTCGAGGCCCGGGCGCACCGCGCCGAGCAGACCCGCGAGCAGGAGGCGCAGCGCCGCGTGATCGACGAGCGGCTGCGGATCGCCCGGGAGCTGCACGACGTGGTCGCCCACCACATCGCGGTGATCAGCGTGCAGGCGGGCGCGGCCACCCACGTGCTGGAGCGCCGGCCCGACCAGGTGGGCCCGGTGCTGGCGCACATCCGCGAGGCCTCCGACCTGGTGCTCAAGGAGATCTCGTCGGTGGTGGGCGTGCTGCGCAACTCCGACGAGCAGGCGAACACCGAGCCGGCCCCGGGATTGTCCCGGCTGCCGGATCTGCTGGGCGCCCTGCAGGCCGCCGGTTTCACCGTACGGAACCAGCTGCGCGGCGACCCGCGGGAGTTGCCGGCGATGGTCGACCTGGCGGCGTACCGGATCGTGCAGGAAGCCCTGACCAACGCCCACCGGTACGGCGACGGCCGGGCCGTGCTGCTCGTCGAGTACGCCCCCAGCGGCGTCATCCTCGAGGTCACCAACGACATCCGGCCCGACCGGGACACCGAGGGCACCGGCTACGGCCTGCTCGGCATGCGCGAACGGGCCACCGCGGCGGGCGGCACCGTGACAGCCGGCCCGCTCGGCGACGGCCGTTTCCGGGTGCACGCCGTGCTGCCGACCGAGGACGCCCCGGCGAAGGGCTGCCTGCGGTGACCATCCGCGTGCTGCTGGCCGACGACCAGACGCTGATCCGGGCCGGCTTCAAGATGATCATCGACTCGGAGCCGGAGTTCGAGGTGGTCGGCGAGGCGTCCGACGGCGGCGAGGCGGTGGCGCTGGCCCGTACGGCCCGGGCCGACGTGGTGCTGATGGACATCCGGATGCCGCGGATGGACGGGCTGGAGGCCACCCGCCGGATCGGCGCCGACGACAACCTCGCCGGGGTACGCGTCCTGGTCCTCACCACCTTCGAGAACGACGACAACGTGGTGCTCGCCCTGCAGGCCGGCGCCAGCGGCTTCCTGGGCAAGAGCGTCGCGCCCGCGGACCTGCTGCACGCCATCCGGGTGGTGGCCGACGGCGAGGCGCTGCTGTCTCCCCGGGCCACCCGCGGGCTGGTCAGCCGGTTCCTGAGCCAGCCCGAGGGCGGTGCCGGGAAGGTCCCGGTGGAGCTGACCGGCCTCACCGACCGGGAACGCGAGATCCTGGTGCTGGTCGCCCACGGCCTGTCGAACGACGACATCGCCGAGCGGCTGTACGTCTCCCCGCTGACCGTGAAGACGCACGTCAACCGGGCGATGACCAAGCTCGACGTCCGCGACCGGGCGCAGCTGGTGGTGCTGGCCTACCAGCGCGGCCTGGTCCGCCCGGGCGAGCAGCTGCCCACCGGATAGCCGCGCTCAGGCCGGCCTGGTCAGGGCCACCACCGGGATGCGGCGGCCGGCGCGGGCCTCGTGCTCGGCGAAGAACGGGAAGCTCTGCTTGATCGTGGCCCACTCGCGGTCGTAGTCGTCGCCGGACAACGGCTCGGCCCGGGCCGGGAACCGCTCGCCGGGCAGTTCGACCGTGACCACGGGGTCGGCCAGCAGGTTGCGGTACCACTGCGGGTCCTCGCGGGCCCCGTTGTTCGAGGCGATCACCAGGAGGCGGTCGCCGCTGCGGACGTACATGATCGGGCTGGTCCGCTCCTGGCCGCTGCGGCGGCCGACCGTGCTGAGCAGCAGCAGCGGCCGGTTCCCGAGCGATTTTCCGCCGTCGGCCCGGAACTGTTCGATCAAGGTGCGGTTGTAGGCCAGCACGTCCTCAGGCATCGTCATCCGGACATCATCGCGCGTGGCCTTGAGATTTCCACCTTGTTACAACTACCGTGGTCGATGCATGGGAGCGCTCCCATACTCATCCCCAGGAGTTGTCGAATGCGCTTGAGATCCCTCGCCTCCACCACGGCGGCCGCCGCGGCCGTGGTCGCCGGCACCGCGGTGCTCTGGCCCGGTGCCGCCTCGGCCGCCGAGTCCCCCTTCTATGTCGATCCGCAGGCCAGTGCCGCCCGCTGGGTCGCCGCCAACCCGGGCGACTCCCGGGCGGCCGTGATCCGCGACCGGATCGCCAACGTCCCGCAGGGCCGCTGGTACACCCAGAACAACACCGCCACGGTCGCCGCCGAGGTGGACGCCTACGTGGGAGCCGCCGCCGCGGCCGGCAAGACGCCGATCATGGTCGTCTACAACATCCCCAACCGTGACTGCAGCGGGGCCAGCTCCGGCGGGCTGGCCAACCACACCGTGTACCGGCAGTGGATCGACCAGGTGGCCGCCGGGCTCAAGGGACGGGCGGCGGCGATCATCCTCGAGCCCGACGTGCTCCCGATCATGACAAGCTGCCTCACCGCGGCCCAGCAGCAGGAGGTTTATGCCTCCATGGCGTACGCGGGCAAGGCGCTCAAGGCCGCCTCGTCCGCCGCCAAGGTCTACTTCGACGCCGGGCACGCCGCCTGGCTGGCCCCGGCCGAGATGGCCGCCCGGCTGGTCCGCGCGGACATCGCCAACAGCGCCGACGGCATCTCGGTCAACGTCTCGAACTACCGCACCACGGCGGACTCGACCGCCTACATCCGCAACGTCATCGCTGCCACCGGCATCTCGCGCCTCAAGGGTGTGATCGACACCAGCCGCAACGGCAACGGCCCGCTGGGCAGCGAGTGGTGCGACCCGGCCGGGCGGGCGATCGGCATCCCGAGCACCAACGCGGTGTCCGACCCGATCCTGGACGCGTACCTGTGGATCAAGCTGCCGGGTGAGGCCGACGGCTGCATCGCCGGTGCCGGACAGTTCGTCCCGCAGCGCGCCTACGACCTGGCGATCGCGGCCGGCCCGGTGAGCCCGCCGCCGGTCACGACCTCGCCGACGCCGAGCACGCCCGCACCCAGCACCCCGGCACCCAGCACGCCGGGGCCGACGACCCCGCCGCCCTCGACGCCCCCGCCGCCGACCGGCACCTGCTCGGTGGCCTACTCGGCCAACGCCTGGTCGAACGGCTTCACCGCCGACGTGCGGATCACCAACCGCGGGGCCGCGCTGACCTCGTGGACGCTGACCTTCAGCGTGCCGGCCAACGTCACGCTCAGCAGCGGCTGGAGCGGCACCTGGTCGCAGTCCGGCAGCACGGTCACGGTCCGCAACGCGGCCTGGAACGGCTCGCTCGCCACCGGCGCCACCACTTCGACGGGCTTCCAGGCCACCTTCACCGGTGCCGCCCCGGCCAGCCCGACCGACTTCGCGCTGAACGGCACGCCATGTTGATCCGACTGGCGGCCGCCGGCGCCCTGCTGATCGGCGCGGTCCTGACCGCGGTGAGCCCCGCGGCCGCCGCCACGGCCTGCGATGTCACCTACACCGCCAACCAGTGGAGCACCGGCTTCACCGCCGATGTCCGGGTCACCAACAACGGCGCGCCGATCAACGGCTGGGTCGTGACGTGGACGTTCACCGGCAACCAGCGGGTCACCTCCGGCTGGAACGCGCAGCTGACCCAGTCCGGCAGCGCGGTGACCGCGGCGGCGCCGAGCTACAACACCGCCTTGGCCACCGGGGCGTCGGCGAGCTTCGGCTTCCAGGCGACGTACTCGGGGACCAACCCGGCCCCGGCGTCCTTCGCCCTCAACGGCGTCTCCTGCAACGGCGACGCCCCGCCGACCTCCACCCCGCCGACCAGTACGCCGCCCAGCACCCCGCCCAGCACCCCGCCGACCTCGACCCCGCCGCAGGCCGGGTGCGGTTCCGGGGCCCGCTGCGACGGCTTCGAGGGCACCCAGGCCGACTGGGCGGCGACCTATCCGGACTGCTCGGGCACCGGCAAGGCGGCGTTCGACACCGCGGTCGCGCACAGCGGCAGCACGTCGTTGCGCGTCGACGGCACGGCCGGCTACTGCAACCACGTGTTCATGCGCAACACCTCGCTGCTGCCGGCGGGGGCCTCCGCCCTGTTCGTCCGCTACTGGGTGCGGCACACCACCGCGCTGCCGGCGGCGCACACCACGGCGGTGGCGTTGCGGGACGCCAACGACGGCAACCGGGACCTGCGCTTCGGTGGCCAGAACGGCGCCCTGCAATGGAACCGGGCCTCCGATGACGCCACGCTGCCGGAACAGAGCCCGGCCGGGGTGGCGCTGTCCGCGCCGCTGCCGACGGGCAGCTGGAACTGCGTGGAGTTCAAGGTGGACCAGGGCAACGGCACCATGCAGACCTGGCTCAACGGCACGTCGGTGCCCGGGCTGCTGCAGGACGGTGTGCCCACGCACGACATCGACAGCCAGTGGCTGAACCGCACCTGGCGACCGGCTCTGGCCGACCTGCGCCTGGGCTGGGAGAGCTACGGCGAGGGCGCCGACACCCTCTGGTACGACGACGTCGCGGTGGGAACCGCCCGCGTCGGCTGCTGAGTCACCGGCACCCGGGTGGCGGCGCGACCTCTGCGCCGCCACCCGAGGTGACCGGGACACCTCAGAGTTCGAACCAGTACCGCCGGGCGGGACCGAACGGGGTCTCCCCGATGCCCTCGAAGACGCCGCCGCCCCGCTCGATCGTGCGCATCGAGCCGACGTTGCCGGGCGCGCAGACAGCCAGCACCCGTTCCAGGCCCAGCCCGCGCGCCTCGTCGAGCATCCGGGCCAGCGCCCAGGCGCCCAGCCCGCGCCGGCGCGCCGACGGCCGGATGCCGTACCCGAGGTGGCCGGCCCACCGTACGTAGTCGCTGTCGCCGTGGCGCAGCGCTATCCCACCGAGCACGTGATCACTCTCGATGATCCAGCGGTACGTGCAGTGGTCCTGCGAGAGCCGGGCCAGCCAGGCCGCGAAGCCGGCCGGTGTGCCGACCTCGTCGGCGGGGCCCAGCCCGAACCCGTCCTCGTGCGCTCCCGGGCCCCACTCCGCGTGTGCCTCCAGCCAGGCCTGGTGCAGGTGGACGGCGGGCGTGATCAGCTCGGGCACGCGACGACGATACCGGCCGCCCCCGCCAACTCGTACGCAACTGCGTTCTTGTTCGGGGCAGGGGCCCCCACCACGATCGGCGGTGTCCGGACGGTCCAGACGAGGGCGAGGATTGATGAACGCCACCACCACGACGGCGGTACCGCCGGATCCCACCGGCGCCGCCACACCGGTCGAGTTCGCAGGACGCCTGCGTGCGTTGATGGCCATGCGCAGACGCTCGCTGGACAGCGTCGCCAAGCGGAGCCGCGACGCGGGGACCCCCATCTCCCGCGCCACGGTCCACAACCTGATCACCGCCGCCAGCACTCCCCGGCAGGACTCCCTGGTGGGTTTCCTGCGCGGCTGCGGAGTGCCGCCCCGGGAGCAGATCCGCTGGCTCATCACGTTCCACAAGGTCTACCCGGAGGGCCAGCGCACGGTCAGGCCCCGGACGGCCCCGGATCCTCGCGCGTGCTGATCGCCGCGTGGCCGGCGGTACGGGCCAGCGTGATGCGATCGATCTCCGTGTAGGGCTGCTTGTTGCCCGGCAGGGCGTCGGCGAGGCTGCGTACGGTCATCGTGGTGCGCGCGCCGCGAGCAGCGGGCACGACGTCGACAGCGATGAAGGCGTAGTCGTCGTAGCGCACCTGTGACCAGTCGACCACCTCGGGAACCCGGCTGCCGCCCAGGTGACCGGCCGCCTTGATCTTGCTGTCCTGCCTCGACCAGACGTAGCTGTTGACGATGTTCTCGGTGTTGTTCTCCACCTCGTTCGGGCCGCCGGGCGGCTGGTAGCCCCGGTAGCGCTGGCCCGCCGGCAGCTTCTGCGGCCCGGTCGGGGTGATCCCCGGCGGCGGTGGCGCGGCCGGGCTGGGCGCCTGCCGGAAGGGATAGCGCGGCCGGCCGCCCGAGCCGACGCACAGGTACGTGACGCCGTCCTTGGCCGGATGGATCGTCGAGCCGTCCGGCGCGGACCGGGTCCGCTTGCCGTACCGGATCGGGTCGGTGCGTTCGAGCAGGTGGTTGTGACCCTGCACGACCAGGTCGACCTGGTACCGGCTGAACAGCGGATCGAGCGCGTCGCGGACGCCGCCGTCGGAGGCGTGGTTGTTCGTCGTCGAGTACGCGCAGTGGTGCAGGAACGCGACCACGAAGTCGATGTCCCCGGCCAGCTCGGTCCGCCACTTGCGCAGAGTGTGCTTGAGCCAGCTCAGTTGGGCCCCGCCGGAGTAGCCGGTGTTGGTCTGCAGCTCGGCCGAGAGCTCGTTGGCGTCGACGGAGATCACGCCCACGTTGGCGTACACGTAGCGGTAGACGGACGGGCAGCTCTTCGGGCCGTTGGCCGGGAAGTCCAGCCGCGACACCAGCCCGCCGTAACCGTGGGTGGGGCTGTCGCCGAGGAACTTGGTGTTGCCGTACAGCGGTTCCATGTCGTGGTTGCCGGTGGTGAACATCCACGGGGTGTACGCGGCCAGCGGCTCGATCTGGTTGAGGAAGACGTCCCACACGTACGGGTTGTAGAGGTTGCGGCCCTGGGGAGCGACACCGGTCAGAGCCGTCGTGTCGTCGGCGGGCAGACCGGAGCCGGACGGGTTGGCGTAGCAGATGTCGCCGGCCAGCAGCGTGAAGGCCGGCTGCTGGGTGGCCATGAGCATGGTCTGGGTCAGTGCGGGACGTTTGTCGGTGCCGTGCGGCCCGGCCACCGGATCGTCCGGCAGGTACGAGTTGTCGTCGAAGATCCCGGACGGCCACTTTCCGCCGGCCGCGGTGACGGACGCGGGGTTCTGACCCCAGGCGTACTTCGGGTCCCTGGGCGCGGTGTTGGTGCCGACGTCGGCGAAGGCGGTGAACGTGAACGGTGCGGCCACCCCGGAGTGCCGGGCCGGAGCCGTGCTGAAGTGCGCGTCGCCGCTGACCGTGCCGTCGGACAGCCGGATCCGGTAGTGGTACACCGTGTCGGCGCGCAGCCCGTCCACGGTGGCCTTGAGGTAGAACTGGCTCCCGATCGGACCGCCGGGGATCGCGTACTGGCCGACCAGGTGCTGGATCTCCGCCTCGGTCCGGTGGCCGTACCGGCCCGGCTCGTCGCCGACGTCGACGAACGCCCGCAGCTTGTGCGGCAGCTTGCCGGTCTTGCTGACCAGTTGCGCGGTCACGGCCATCGCCGGCCGCAGCAGGCCGTCGGACGCCGGCACGAACGACAGGTGCCGGCCGGAGACCACCACCCCGGCCTTGCCCGCCTTGCCCCCACCGGCCGCGAAGGCCGCATCGGCCACCTGGAACTGGGCGTACGCGTACCCGCCGGCGCCCGCCATGACGGCCTTCAGCATCGAGCGGCGGCTGACCCGCTGCCGGGCCAGCTCCTGGGCGTTCCACTCGGTGCACTCGTCCACCGTGACGGGACGGCTACCCTTCGACAACTTCACGCGGCCATCCTGGTCGGCCCGGTCCGTTCCCGGGCCGTACACGCCCGGCCCGGCCGGAAAACCCGACGAAAGAGGTCCCCGGTGTCTTCCGGCGGGCCGAGCCGGGCGGAATGTCGGAGGGTCGTGTCACTCTTGGTCGGGAGAGGGGGCCGTCATGTCCTTCGAGTATGCGGGCGCCACGGTCGAGATCGTTGATGCCGCCACCATTCTTGCCGCTGCCCGGGTCAACCCGGTCGAGTTGCTGCGCCGAGCCACTTTCCCCGCCCCGGTGCGCCGGGCCACCCTGACCGTGACCAGCGCGGACACCGCCTCCGGGCCGGTGCACGTGTTCGTCGCGGAGATCCGCACCAACGATGACGACGTGCCGCAGCGGGAGCGGATCCGGGCGGTCGTGCTGGGCAACGACCCCGTCGGGACGCTGCTCGCGAAGCGGATCGCCGCCGGGGACCCGGTGGCCACCAAGATCGTGGACGGGGTGGGGGCGGCGGCCGTCGCGGCGTACAAGAAGCTCGGTCTGGATCGGCCCTCCGGGCCGGCGGCCGAGCGGGAGCCGGGCGCCGCGGTCCTGGCCGACGCGGCCGCCGGGCTGCAGGCCGCGGTGACCTACGACCAGGACGGCAGTGTCGTGCGGCTGCGGGCCGAGGTCGCCCGCGACGACGTCCAGCCCGCCCACCTGGAGGCCATGGTCAAGCTGACCCTGCAGGCGGTGGTCGAGCTGCTCGGTCCGGAGGCGGGGGAGCTGCCGCTGGCCGGCCGGCGGTACGTGGTCAGCCGCGAGACCATCCCGCGGGTCGCCCCCACCACCCAGACGGTCACCCTCGACCAGGTCGGCGGCCTGGCCGACCTGGTCGCCGAGCTGCGCCAGATCGCGGTGTCGTTCCGGCATCCGGAGGCGATGGCCCGGTGGGGCGCCCGCCGGCCGCAGGGCATCCTGATGTACGGCCCGCCGGGCACCGGCAAGACCATGCTGTCCCGGGCGCTGGCCAACGAGATCGGCGCCGACTTCCGCGAGATCCGCACGCCGGAGATCCTGGACAAGTGGCTGGGCGGGTCCGAGCGCAACATCAAGCAGATCTTCCGCGACGCCCGCCGCTACCGGGTGCCGACCCTGATCCTGTTCGACGAGTTCGACTCGATCATCAGCTACGCGGGCTCCGGCGGCGACGCGGCCAGCCAGGCGATCAACGCGGTGGCCGGCATCTTCAAGCAGGAGATGAACGACCTGATCGAGGCCAACCCGAACGTCATCGTGGTGGCGACGACCAACTTCCCGCACCGGGTCGACGACTCGCTGATCCGCTCGGGCCGCTTCGACGTCAAGATCTCCGTGCCCAAGCCGGACGAGGTCAGCCGGGCGGAGATCTTCCGCAAGATGATCGCCCAGCTGGCGGCGGTGCACGAGGAGCCGGGCTTCACCATGTTCGCCGACGGCATCGACCTGGCCGA
Source organism: Actinoplanes sp. CA-051413 (assembly GCF_050955795.1). NCBI lineage: Bacteria > Bacillati > Actinomycetota > Actinomycetes > Micromonosporales > Micromonosporaceae > Actinoplanes > Actinoplanes sp. CA-051413. The sequence continues at coordinate 6,351,104 of NZ_CP192100.1, read as the reverse complement.
GCTGGGCCGGCTCAGCCACGGCATGACCGGCGCGGACATCAAGGAGATCCTGCGCCGGGTCCAGCTGGCCAAGGCGATGCAGGACGCCCGCACCGGCGGCCTGGTCGACCCGATCAGCCAGCAGGACCTGATCACCAGCATCAACGACCTGCTCGGCCCCCGCTGACCGGGGCCGAGCGCAGGACGTACTCCACGCTCGTCTCCTGGATCCCGGCCCGTTCGAAGCCGCAGCGTTCCATCAGGCGCTGGGACGCGGTGTTGACGATGTCGGTGTCGGCGTAGAGAGGGCGGATCGGCTCACGGGCCAGGAACATCCGCAGGGCTTGGCCGCCGACCCCGCGCCCCCAGAAGTCCTGGCTGAACCAGCCGCCCAGGTAACGACGGTCGTCCCGCCACCACGCCAGCAGGTTGCCCGCGACCTCGCCGTCCACGAGCACCGTCTGCACGAGGACGGTGTCGTCACCGAGCACGTGCTCGGCCCAGTAGTTCAGGTACACCTGGCGGTCCGGGGCCGCGATGTTCGCCCGCCGCGCGGCCTCCGGCTGCCGCCGGTGACTGTGGAAGATCTCGACATCCGCCGGCGTGGTGTCGCGCAGGCGCACGTCCCCGGTCATGACCGCGAGTCTGTCAGCTCACCGGCCGCCGGTGCCGCGTCCGCCGCGGGCGTGCGCCACGGCAGCAGGGCGGCGCTGGTGACCACCGCCCCGGCGAGCACGAACAGGGCCGTCCGCACGCTGGTCGCCGCGGCCAGCAGGCCACTCGCGGCGATGCAGGCCGGCTGGGCCACCCGCGAGCTGATCGACCAGGCGGCGAACACCCGCGCCAGGTAGCCGTCCTCGGTGGCCTGCATCCGGTACGTCGCGAAGGTCGGGTTGAACGCCCCCGCGCAGGCGACGAGCAGGAACTGGCCCAGCGTGATCGACGCCAGCCCCGCCACGCCGGCCGGGGCGAGCGGGATCAGGACCAGCGGCAGCGCCTTGGCGGCCCCGGAGACCAGCAGCACCCGGCGCCGGCCGTACCGGCGGGTCAGCGGCCGGGCGGCCAGCGCGCCGAGCAGGCCGCCGAGGCAGGGGATGCCGAACGCCAGGCCGTACTGCCAGGGGGCGAAGCCCAGCTCGCGCAGCATCAGGACCGCCAGCAGCGGAGCCGTCGCCATCACGCAGGCGCCGAAGACCAGCGAGTTGAAGTAGAGCAGGCGCAGGTCGCGGTGCCGCAGGATGTACCGCCAGCCGGCCGTGAGCTGCGCCGCCCGGTGCCGTTCACCGGTCGGTGCGGGCGGTGGCGGCTCCGGGCCCCGCAACCGGCGGATGCCCAGCGCCGACAGCAGGAAGCTGACCGCGTCCAGGGCCACTGTGGCCGTCGCCCCGACGGCGGCGATCAGCACCCCGCCCAGCGGCGGGCCCGCCGTGCTGACCGTCCAGAATGTCGCCTCGAACCGGCCGTTGGCCACGGCCAGCTGGTCCGGCGGGACGAGCGCCTTGAGATGGGCGCCGCTCGCCGCCTGGAAAGCGATGCCGCCCACCGACTGGGCCACCGCCACCAGGCACAGCTGGGTGTAGGTGAGGGCACCGAGCGAGGCGGCGACCGGGAGACTGCCCAGCGCAGCACACCGCAGCAGATCCGCGCCGATCATCACCGGGCGCTTGTGCCGGACCTCGATCCACGGGCCGAGCGGCAGCGCCAGAGCCGCGCCGGCCACCCCGCCGAGCGCCGCCAGCAGCGAAACCTGCAGCACGGAGGCGTGCAGCGCCAGCGTGGCGATCAGGGGGAGGGCGCCCAGGCTCAGCGCCGTGCCGAGTTCGCTGACCGCGTACGCGGCCCACAGCCGGCGGAAGTCCACCGGCGCACCTTACGGGCTGGGGGCCGGTTCGCGCACGGCGTACGCCGCGAAGTCGGGCTCGGCCTGGGGCTTGCCGAAGTGGTAGCCCTGGGCCAGCTGGTAGCCCAGCCGGTACAGCTCCTCGGCCTGTTCCGCCGTCTCCACACCCTCCGCGACCGCGGTCAGGCCGAGGCCCTCGCTGACCCGGATCAGCGCCGTGGCGATGACGGCGTGCCGGCCCGCCATCGTGATGTTGTCGACGAAGGACTTGTCGACCTTGAGGACGTCCACCGGCACGGTCTGGAGCAGGCCGAGCGACGAGTGCCCGGTGCCGAAGTCGTCCAGGGCGATCCGTACGCCCAGCTCGTGCAGCTCGTTGAGGGTCTGCACGGCCTGGCCGCCGCCGAACACCGCGGTCTCGGTGACCTCGACGGTGAGCTTGCCGACCGGCAGCCCGGTGTCCGCCAGCGCACGCGCCACCACGGCCGTGAAGCCGGGCTGGGCCAGCTGCCGGGCCGAGACGTTGACGCTGATCCGCTGGGGCGCGCGGGCACCCCAGTCGGCCTGCCACTCGACGGCCTGGGCGCACGCGGTCCGCAGGATCCACTCGCCCAGCTCGACGATGAGCCCGTTGTGCTCGGCCGCCGGGATGAACCGGTCGGGGGAGATCATGCCGCGTTCCGGGTGGTCCCAGCGGACCAGCGCCTCGACCGCCCGCAGCCGCCCGTGGGGCAGCTCGACGATGGGCTGGTAGACCATCCGGAACTGGCCGGTGTCCAGTGCGGTGCGCAGCTCGGCACCCAGCCGGGCCTGCTCGTCCGCGGTGTCGTCGAGGTCGGCGGTGTGGCGGCGGTGGGTGTCGCCGACGGACTTGGCGGCGTACATGGCGACGTCGGCGCGGCGCAGCACCTCGACCGGGTCGGTGGTGCCCGTACCGTCGGCGACGCCGATGCTGACGCCGATCAGCAGCTCGTGGCCGCCGGCGTGCACGGGTGCGCGCAGCGAGCCGGCGAGCCGGGTGACCACGGCGTCGGCCGCCGCGGCGTCCGCGCCGGTGAGCAGGACCGCGAACTCGTCGCCGCCCATCCGGGCCACCAGGGCGCCGGGTCCGGCGGCCCGGGACAGGCGCTCGGCCACGCCGATCAGCAGCCGGTCCCCGACGGCGTGCCCGAGCGCGTCGTTGACCTCCTTGAAGTCGTCCAGGTCGAGCAGGGCCACCTGCAGCGGCCCGGCGGCCAGGCCCTCGGTCAGGCCCTGCTCCAGCCGGCGGCGGTTGGCCAGCCCGGTCAGGTCGTCGGCCATCGCCAGGTCCTCCAGCTGATCGGCCTGCTGCTGGACCTGGGCCACGAAGCCGGACATCCGCAGGACCACGAGGACGAACAGCAGCACGGCGCCGACGGCGATCGCCAGCCGGTCCACCGGGTCACCGCCGATGCCGGGCACGAACAGCAGCGCGGGGGCCAGCAGGGAGCAGACTGCCAGCAGCACCAGCCGGGACCGGCCCACCCGCGCGTCGCTGGGCCGGTTGGTGGTCGTGCCGGTCCAGCGCATCGAGGGGTGCAGGGCCGCCGCGGCCCAGGCGATGTAGGAGAGGAGCCAGCCCGCGTCGAGCAGGCTGCCGCCGTCGTCCTCCGAGTAGAGCGAGACGAGCGAGTAGGCGATGTCCGCGACGAGCAGCAGCAACGCGGCCAGGCTCAGCAGCCGGGCACTGGCCGAGCGCTGCCCCGAGCTGGTGAAGAACCGGGCCAGGATGGCCAGCAGCAGGGCGTCGGCGGCGGGATAGGCCACCCCGATGACCCGTTCCAGCGTCGAGGCGGTCGAACCGGCCGCGATCGGGTGCATCACGAACACCCAGAAGACCAGGCCGATGCCGATCGCCACGATCGCCGGATCCACCAGCCCGGCGAGATCACCGCCGCGGCGGCGGCCGCGGCTGAGCAGGACCAAGCCGACGACCAGCATCGGGTACGCGCTCAGATAGAAGTAGTCGGCCGCCGACGGGTACGGCTCCTCGTGCAGGACGTACTTGTAGTACTCCCAGACGAAGTCACCGGCCACCCAGGTGATCTGCCCGGCGGCGAACCAGTACCACATCGCCGGCCGTTCGGGCCGGTGCAGGCGCACCGCCAGCGGGATCACCAGGCAGGACACCAGCCCGATGGCGTTGTAGACGGCGTTCGCGGCGAAACCGTCGTGCGGCAGCAGGTAGTAACCGCCCACGGCCAGCACGCCGAGGGTCAGCCACCACCACCAGAGTCGTTTCTGTCGCACGGAGGGCAATCGGTCGCCGGCGTATTCATCTGAGGATTCCACCGGGTCAGACCGCCACTGTCTCGGTGCCGCTGACGGCGTCGTGGAAGTCGGGCTGGGCCACGGGCCGGCCGAAGTGGTAGCCCTGGGCCAGCCGGTAGCCGAGGCGGTGCAGTTCGGTGGCCTGTTCGGCGGTCTCGACGCCTTCGGCGACGGCGGTGAGGCCGAGGCCGTCGGCGACCTGGATCAGGGCGGTGGCGATGACGGCGTGCCGGCCGGCCATGGTGATGGTGTCGACGAAGCTCTTGTCGACTTTGAGGGTGTCGACGGGCACGGTCTGCAGCAGGCCGAGGGAGGAGTGGCCGGTGCCGAAGTCGTCGAGGGCGATGCGTACGCCGAGCTGGTGCAGGTCCTTGACGGTCTGCACGCTCTGGCCGCCCCGGAAGACGGCGGTCTCGGTGACTTCGATGATCAGATTGTGCGCACTCAGGCCCGTCCAGGCCAGTACTTCGGCCACCAGATCGGCGAAGTCCGGCTCGGCGAGCTGACGCGCGGAGACATTGACGCTGACCCGCGCCGGGGCGGCCGCACCGTGCGTGGCGTGCCAGGCGACGGCCTGGGCGCAGGCGGTCCGCAGGATCCAGGCACCGAGCTCGACGATCAGGCCGTTCTGCTCGGCGACCGGGATGAAGTCCACCGGGTTGACCAGGCCACGCTCGGGGTGGTGCCAGCGGATGAGGGCCTCCACCGACACGATCCGGGCGTCGGGCAGCGAGACGATGGGCTGGTAGACGAGGCGGAACTGGCCGGTGTCCAGCGCCGTACGCATCTCCGCCCCCAGCCGGGCCTCCGCGCGGGCCCGTTCGTCGAACTCCACGGCGTAGCGGCGGACGTGGCTGCCGCACTGGTCCTTGGCCGCGTACATGGCGGTGTCGGCCCGGCGCAGCACCTCGTACGGGTCGTCGGTGCCCTCGGCGTCGGCGATGCCGACGCTGGCGCCGACCAGCAGCTCCTGGCCCGCCACCTCCACCGGCCGGCGCAGGCCGTCGGTGAGCCGGTCGACGATGCCGGCCATGGCCTCGGCCGACGCGCCGGTGACCAGGACGGCGAACTCGTCGCCGCCCATCCGAGCCACGAGGTCGTCACCGCGCAGGCGGTCCGCGAGGCGTTGCGCCACGACCGCCAGCAGCCGGTCCCCGACGGCGTGACCGAAGCGGTCGTTGACGTCCTTGAAGCCGTTGAGGTCGAGCATCGCCACCTGGGCCGGACCGGCGGCCACGGCGGCCGCGAGCCGCTCCTCGAAGAAGCGGCGGTTGGGCAGGCCGGTCAGGTCGTCCCGCATGGCGAGGTCCTGCAACTGCCGGGCCTGCCGCTGCACCTGCGTCACGAAACCGGACATCCGCAGCAGGACCAGGACGAACAGCAGCACCGCGCCGACGCCGATGGACAGCCAGCTCAGGTGCGGGAAGCCCAGGGCGCCCTGGACGAACAGCAGGGTCGGCACCAGCAGTGTGCTGCCGGTCAGCAGGACCAGCCGGCCCGGCCCGACGCGGCGCCCGCCGGTGCGGACGGGGGCCGGGGCGGCGGCCGACGGATGCAGGGCCGCGGCACCCCAGACGACGTTGGAGAGCAGCCAGCCGACCGAGACGACACCCTCGAGCTCCGGCCGGTAGGCGGTGACGAACTGGAAACCGACGTCGGCGGCCAGCATCGTGCCGGTGCCCGTGATCAGCAGGCCCACGCTGACCGCCGGGCGTCCGGAGCGGGTCAGCACCCGGGCCACGAGCGCCAGCAGCACGAGGTCGCAGCCGGGGTACGCGGCGCCGAGCAGCCGCTCCAGCAGCGGGATGGAGCCGTCACCGGCGATCGGGCCGATGGCCAGGACCCACCAGACCAGGCCCAGCCCGGTGGCGATGATCGCGGCGTCGAGCAGGCCGGCCAGGTCGCGGCCGATCCGGCTCCGGGCCAGCAGCAGCGTGCCGGCTACCAGCAGCGGGCAGCTGCCCAGGTAGAAGACGTCGGCCAGGGAGGGGAACGGCGACTGGTGCAGGACCTGCCGGTAGATCTCGTACGTGACGTCGCCGGTCAGCCGGAACCCGATGGCGGCGGCGAAGACGTACCAGCCCAGCCGGTCCTCGGGCCGGTTGCGCCGGGCCCGGACCAGCACCACCACGAGCGTCAGCAGCTCGAACAGGTCGTACAGGACCGCCCCGGCCGGCGTGCCGTCGCCCAGGAGCGGGTACGCGACGCAGATCAGCAGCCCGGCCGCCGTCCACGCCGTGACCCTCCGGTCGACCGCAATTGTCCGCACGACGGGGCCATCGGCACCGGCGCCCGGCACTTGAGACTTCGGCACACCCGCGGGTGCAGCCGCCGGAACGGAGGCTAGGCCGGCAGAGCCCGGTCGATCAGCGCCGCGGTGTCCACGCCCCGGGGCAGCGTGCCGAACGAGTGGCCCCAGTCCCCGCCCAGCCGGCTCGCACAGAAGGCGTCGGCCACGGCCGCCGGTGCGTGGCGAACCAGCAGGGAGCCCTGAAGCACCAGCGCCATCCGCTCCACGACGCGGCGCGCGTCCGACTCCAGATCCTCGCCGTCACTGAGCAGCGCGGTCAGCTCGGCCGTGGCGGCGTCCAGGCGGGAGTCGGCGCCCGCGGCCGCGCCCACCTCGGCCCGGAACGCGTCCAGCCCGGCCGGGTCGCGGCGCAGGGCCCGCAGCACGTCCAGCGCCTGGACGTTGCCGGAGCCCTCCCAGATCGAGTTCAGCGGGGCGTCGCGGTAGAGCCGGGGCAGGCCCGACTCCTCGACGTAGCCGTTGCCGCCCAGACACTCCAGGGCCTCACCGACGACGGCCGGCTGGCGCTTGCACACCCAGAACTTGCCGACCGCGATGGCCAGGCGGCTGAACGCGCGCTCGCCGGCGTCACCGCGTACCCCCCGGTCGACGGCCCCGGCCAGCCGCAGAGCCAGCGCCGTCGCGGCCTCCGACTCCACCGCCAGGTCCGCCAGGACGTTGCGCATCAGCGGCTTGCCGATCAGCGGCCCGCCGAAGGCGGCCCGGTGCCGCGCGTGGTGCACGGCCTGGACCAGCGCGGCGCGCATCCCCGAGGCCGAGCCGGTCACGCAGTCCAGCCGGGTCATCGCGACCATCTCGATGATGGTCCGCACCCCGCGGCCCTCCTCGCCGACCAGCCAGGCCACCGTCTCGTCGAACTCCGGCTCGCTGCTGGCGTTGCTGCGGTTGCCGAGCTTGTCCTTGAGCCGCTGGATCCGGAACGGGTTGCGGGCGCCGTCCGGCAACACCCGCGGCACCAGGAAGCAGGAGAGCCCACCCGGGGCCTGGGCCAGCACCAGGAACAGGTCACACATGGGCGCGCTGGTGAACCACTTGTGGCCGCGCAACCTGTACGTGCCGTCGGCGGCCGGGGTGGCCGTGGTCGAGTTGGCCCGCACGTCCGAGCCGCCCTGCTTCTCGGTCATGCCCATGCCGGCGAGCAGCCCGCGCTTGGTCGTCGGGGTACGCAGCCCCGGGTCGTACACCCGCGCGGTCAGCAGCGGCTCGTAGACGGCGGCCAGCTCGGGGGCGTTGCGCAGGGCCGGGACGACCGCGTACGTCATCGAGACCGGGCAGGAGTGGCCCGCCTCGACCTGGCTCCACACGAACGTGCCGGCGGCCCGCGCGACGTGCGCCCCGGCCCGGCCGTCCGACCACGGGGCCCCCGCGAGCCCGGCACCGACGGCGACGTCCATGAGGTTGTGCCAGGCCGGGTGGAACTCGACCTCGTCGATGCGGTGGCCGTACCGGTCGTGGGTGAGCAGGCGCGGCTCGTACCGGTTGGCGTCGGAGGCCCAGCGCTGGGCCTCTGGCTGCCCGCCCAGCTTGCCCAGCCGGTGCAGATCCTCGGCCGCCCAGCCGGCGCCCTCCCGGGCCAGGCCTTCGAGCAGGGCGGCGTCGGCGGCGATGTCGTGCCCGGCCAGGGGTGGCGGCTGGTTGACGACCTCGTGGGTGAGTGGCATGCCCCGAATCTAGGCCGCCGCACCGGCCGGTGACGAGGGCGGGGACCAGGTGGCCGCCATGGCGGCGATGCGCCCGGCCACTCCGGCCGGATCGACCACCTGGTGCAGGTGCCGGCCGGCGATCCGCTCCACGGCCCAGCCCCGCGCCGCGGCCTCGTTGGCGACCTGCTCGTACGGCGGCCCGAACAGCAGATAGCCGCACGGCTGCGCGTCCCAGCCCGCCGGCACCGGGATCTGCTGCTCGTAGTAGCTCAGCGGCAGCCGCGGCTGCTCGGCCTCGACGGACGCGCGGACGGCGGCGTCGGGCAGCATGGGCGCCACCTCGGCCTCGTCGTACCAGGTCGTCCACGGCGGCAGGATGCCGTCGACGGCCTTGGCCCGCAGGAACGCCAGCGCCTCCGGCGGGACGACCGGGGTGGGCCCGTGCCGGGCGGGCAGGGCCGCGTCGACGAACAGGCAGCCGACGACCGGCCGGGTGGCGGCCGCGACGATGACCGGCACGAACAGCCCGGCGTTGCTGTGCGCCACCAGCACCACCGACCGGTCCGCCGGCAGCCCGGCGACGGCCGCACCGACCAGCTCCACGACCCGGGGCCAGAACGGCGGTCCCGCGTCGCCCACCCCGGCCAGCGACGGCACGACGACGGTGGCTCCCCGGGCGCGCAGCTCATCGGCGACGGGCTGCCAGGTGCCCGGTCCGACCGACGGGCTGTGCACCAGTACGAAAACGGCGTCCATGACGCTCACGTTTCCGGAAACGGGCCGGCGTGGCCAGGGCAGCGCGTGACGCCCACAGCGAAACCCGTCGCACGGTACGCGTGCAGTGACTGTGCGACGGCTCGGGTGCCCACGCGCGGCAGGCCGTTCGAACTTGCCCGATCGTTAAGGCGTAATCGCGGGTGTTGGTCCGAAATGCCGCCCCACGGCCCGTGTGCCGTCCTCTTAGGATGACCCGGCCCGCGTGCACATGCGGGTCGAAATGGGGGAGGCACGTGTTCAAACAACGGAAAGTGCGCGGCGCCGCAGCCGGGCTCGCTTGCGTGGCCATGGTCGCGACGGCGGGAATCCTGGCGAGCTCCGCGTCGGCGGATGACACGGGCACCGACGTGGCATCCCGCAAGCGGGCCGCGGCCGACGGGAAAGCTCCCGCCGGTGACAAGAAGCTGCTGGCGGCGGCCAAGGCCGCCGCGGAGAAATCCGCAGCCCGTAAGAAGGCGGACGTCGGCGACGGCTCCGTGCACCTGGTGGTCGGTTTCAAGCCGGGGGTCGAGGCCTCCGTGGCCACCCAGTCCCTCGGTGCGGCCGGCCTGCGGGCCAAGACGGACGCCGCCCTGGCGTCCCTCAACGCCCGTCGCGTGACTGTCCCGGCCGCAGCCAGCGCCGAGGCGATCGCCAAGCTGCGGGCCGACCCGGACGTGGCGTACGTGGAGAAGGACGGCATCGCCCGGGCCACGGCGGTCACGCCGGACGACACGCACTACGCGGACCAGATCGAGCTGCCCCAGATCACCGTGCCGGGTGCCTGGGACCTGACCACCGGATCGGCCGCGGTGAAGGTTGCCGTGGTGGACACCGGTGTGACGAACCTCGGTGGCGAGCTCGGCGACGCGTTGCTGCCGGGCTGGGACTTCGTCAACGGCGACAGCAACCCGGCCGATGACGAGGGGCACGGCAGCGCGGTTGCCGCCCTCATCGCCGGGCGGGGCAACAACGGCGCCGGTACGGCGGGAGTCTGCTGGCAGTGCCAGATCCTGCCGGTCAAGGTGCTCGATTCCGAAGGTAACGGCACGTTGGGCACTGTGGCGGCCGGCATCAAGTACGCGGCCGACAGCGGCGTGCAGATCATCAACGTGTCGCTCGGTGGTTACTCGAGCAGCACGGTGCTGCAGGACGCGGTCACGTACGCCCGCGGCAAAGGCATCCTGGTCGTGGCGTCCGCGGGTAACGACGCGCTGCGCGACCGGCTGTACCCGGCCGCGTACGCGGACGCGCTCGCCGTCGGTGGCACAGACATCAACGGTGACTGGTTCCTCGACTACGACCCGGCCACGGGCTTCTACGGCTCGAACTGGGGCGCCGACTGGGTCGACGTGGCCGCACCCTGGTGCACGTACGCGCCGAACCTGGCCGGCTTCGCCAACGACAGCGGTGGCGAGGACGTCGGCAAGGACAACTACGGGTACTTCTGTGGCACCTCGGCGTCCGCACCCCTGGTGTCGGGCATAGCGGCGCTGGTGAAGTCGCGCTACCCGGGGGCGACCGTGTGGTCGCTCCAGAACAGCCTCACCAAGACCGCCAAGCAGACCGTCACGACGGACTTCACGGCGTTCGGCGAGGTGCGGGCGGCAACGGCGGTGACCACTGTGGACACCACCGCGCCGAAGATCACCGGGGCGACGCCGGCGCAGTCGGCCAAGTTCCGCGGCACGGTGACGGTGGGCGCGACCGGCGTCTCCGACACCGGCGGCGCGGGCATGTCGTACGGTGCGCTCTACGCCGACGGCAAGTACGTCGGCCGGGACACCACGACGCCGTACGCGGTCAAGTACAACAGCGGCCGGCTCAACCGTGCGGTGAAGTTCCAGTGGAAGGTGTACGACCGGGCGGGTAACTCGGCGGTCTACAACCGCACCCTGATCGCCGACAACAAGGTGCCGACGGTGAAGATCACCAGCGGCCCCAAGAACGGCGCGAAGGTCAAGGGCACGGTGACGCTGAAGGCCTCGGCCAGCGACTCGTCGGGCATCGCCCGCGTCGAGCTGCTGATCAACGGCAAGGTGGTCGCCAAGGACACCACGTCGGGCTACTCGTTCAAGATCAAGGTTTCGAAGTACGGCAAGAAGATCAAGGTGCAGGTCCGCTCGGTCGACAAGGCGGGCAACTCCGCCACGACCTCGGCCCGTACCTGGAAGCGCTGACAGCCGGTCCGCGTTCCTGGCACTGACGACGAAGGCCCAACCCCCGGCACGGGGGTTGGGCCTTCGTTGCTGTCCGGGGTCGTTCGGATCAGCTCCGCACGACGCCGCGGTCGGCCAGCAGCTTCGCCTGCTGCGGCCAGGTCACCAGGCTGGGCGAGAAACGCATGCCGGCAGCCGCGATCGCGGCCCGCAGCCCGGCCTCGTCCGTGGCGGCCAGCTGCGCGTAGGTGGTGATGCCGGCGGCGACGAGCGCGCCGGCCATCTTCGGGCCGATCCCCTCGACCCGGGTGAGATCGTCCGGCGCGGTGGTCTCGGCACTGCGCTGCGCCGGTACGGCGTCAGCGACGGAACCGGCGGGCACGGTCTCGTCGGCCGTCGTGCTGCCGAGCGCCGGGGCGGTGTCGGGGCTCACGGCGGAATCCGGGCCGGCCGGGCTGGCTGCGGCGGTGGGCACGGCCTCGGTGGCGGCGATGGGCTCGGCACCTGGTGCGCTGTCGGCGGCGGTGATGGGCTCGACGCCCGGTTCGCGGTCGGCGGCCAGGTCGTCGGCGAGGGCGGTGAAGGCGCGCTGGTCGCCCTCGGCCAGCAGGCGGGCCTGCTCCGGCCAGGTCGCCAGGTTGGGCGAGAGGCGCAGCTTGGCGGCCTTGATCGTGGCCCGCAGCGAGGCGAGGTCGGCGTCGGCGAGGTCGCGGTAGGTGCTGATGCCGGCGGCGGCGAGGGTGGCGGCGATCTTCGGGCCGATGCCCTCGATCCGGGTCAGCTTGTCGGCCGGGCGAGCGGCCCCGACCGGCGCGGCGGGCGTCGGCTCGACCGGCGTCGGCTCGGCGTCGACCGGCGCGTCCGCGACCGCGACGGGTGCAGGCGCTGCGATCGGCTCGGGCGCCGCCACGGGCTCGGGTGCAGCGACGGGCTCCGTCTCAGCGACAGGCTTCGTCGCGGTGGGCGCGGCAACGGGCTCCGTCTCGACCGGCTCAACATCCGGCGTGCCGACGGCGGTCGGCTCGGCATCCGACGTGCCGGCGTTGGACGGCCCGCCGTCGGAGACGGAAACGAGTTCGGCGGGTGCGGCGGTGACGACCGGCTCGGCCGGCTCGACGGTCTCCGTCTCGGTGGTGGGCGCGGCCGTGACAACGGGCTCGGCCGGAGCAACAGCCTCGGTCTCCGCCCGGCTCTCCACGATGGGCTCAGCAGCTGCCGAATCCACCTCGGCCGGCACAGCGGCCTCTGGTTCGGTTGTCCCGACGGGTGCGGCGACGGCAGCCGCCGGGGCGGCCTCCGCGGCTGCGGACCGCCGGGAAACGAGGATCCGGCCCCAGATCAGCCAGCCCGCGAGCAGGCCGACCAGGAGGGCGGCAACGATGGACAGGAGCGATGCCACGGCATGCCTCCGAAGACGAGGGTCGAGATGTAGGCGCGCAGCTTCGCACATCTCGATACCGGTCAGGTCGCGGCGTGCCGTTTTCGTGACCCCGGACGGGTGATTTCCCCACGAGCCGGTCAAGTGCCCGGGGTTAGAGAGGGCGGGGCTTGAGCAGCGTGATCCGGCTCGCGCCCAGCTCGGTCACGTACAGGTTGCCGGTGCTCACGTCCTGCGTCACGTCCAGTGGCTGGCTGAATCCGGTCAGTCCGGTGATGCCGGTCGTGCGGTTGCTCAGCGTGCCGTTCGCCGCCACGTCGAAGGTCTCGATGTCCTGTCCCGCCGAGTAGCGGACCACGAGCAGCTTTCCGTCGAGCGCCCCGCCTCGATACTCGATCGCGCCGTTCGCCGAGGCGTGCAGGCCCGCGTCGTAGGTTCCGGCGAGGTCGAAGTTCGGGTCCGGCAGGGTGCCCGCCGGGTACGCGCCCACCTGGAACGGATCCGTGCCCGCGGTCGGGTTGCCGCCGGCCAGCACCCACTCGCAGCGTTGCGGGTTCGGGTGCCCGTAATAGCGGCCCGCCTTCACGTCGAACACGTAGTCCGTCTCGGCGGTCGGCACCGACGTCAGCGCCGGTACCGTCGGACCCGTGTAGCCGCGACGGGCGCACGACGCGGGCAGCGGTGCCGGAGTCGCCGGAGTGTTGCCGCCGGCCGCCGAGCCGTTGGTCGGCGCGTACAGGTGGCCGTTGCGGTGCCACACCAGGTCGTACGCGTTCCGGACGCCGGTCGCGTGCAGGGTCACCGGAGCCCCGGCCGCGTAAGGGTTGTAGCTGCCACCGTCCGCGGTCTTCACGTTGATCGGCGTACCGGTGAACGCCGCCGGGTCGAGACGCAGCACGGCCGCGCTGAGCAGTTGCTCGGGGCGGTTGCCCCAGGTCGAGTCCGGCGCGCCCATCGCGTTGTTGGCGCCCTGCGACACGTACAGCGCGCCGTCGGGTCCGAAGGCGAGCGAGTTGGTCTCGTGGTCCTTCACCGAGCGGGGCAGGTTCACCACCACCGGCGTGTAGGTGCCCAGGTCGGTGCCGCTGAGCCGGCCGATGCGGCCGGACCAGTCGGGCACGTTCAGCGGGCCGGTGAACTCGTAGTTGTCGGTGACCCAGAGGTTGCCCGCCGGGTCGAACGCCATGCCGATCACTGTGCGAGCGGGCGCGCCGGGCAGTGCCAGGGCCGCCGCGTTGTCCCGGACGGCGGTGATGATCGTGGCGGTGCCCAGGGTGCCGTCCGCGTTGATCGGAAAGCGGAAGATGCGCCCGTCGAGGGTGCCCGCGTACAGGCGGTTGCCGGGGCCCTCGACCACCGTCGTGAAGGACGCGCCGGTCGCGACGCCGACCACCTTGTCGAAGGCGGCCGGGCCGCCCGGGCCGGTGCCGGCCCCGGTCGTGAAGACGATGGAGTACGGCGTGAAGGCCCGCCCGCTCACATCCTTCACCCCGGCGGTCAGGCCGAACCGGTACGCGGTGTTCGCCGCGAGCGCCGCGGTCGGGGAGAGGTTGACGACGTCTCCGCCGCCGCTCGTGATGGCGTTGGCCGGCACCGCCACGCCGTCGCTGACCCGGGTCAAGGTCACGGTCGCCGAGGTCAGCGTGGCCTGGTCGACGCCACCGTTGGGTAGCACCAGATCCTCGACGACGCTGCCGGTCGGCGACACCCCGGTGGCCCCGTTGGCCGGCGTGCTGGTCCGTACGCCGGGGATCGCCCCCGCCCCCGGCACACTGGCGACGTCCACGTAGTTGAGCTTGGTGTTGGTGCCGCCGGCCGGGCTGAGCGTGAGCCGTCCGTCGGTGACGGTGACCGTCCGGGTCGCCGTGGCGTGCTTGACGGACGCGGTCGCGGTGAACGCGGCGACGGCGTTCTGGTCCTCGATGCTGAGCCAGTGCACGCTGTTCACGGCCGTGCCCGCGTCACCGACCGCTGCCGTCACCGTGTAGGTCCCGTTGGGCACGACGGCCTCCCACGACCCGGGCGTGGTGACCCCGGTGGAGCCGGCCGGCAGCTGGGCGTGGATCAGCGTGGCCAGTCGTACGTCGGGCTGGGCGGCGTCCGGGTTCCGGTTGCGGCCGTTGCCGGCCAGGCTCAGTGGCGTCGTGGTGCCCAGTTGCACCCAGCCGTAGCCGCGAGCGGTGGCGAACGCGTCGCCGGAGTCGCGCACGTAGCCGGTGGGCGGTGCGGTGGCGGCGTCGGAGAAGTTCACCTTGAGCGCGAACGCCGCCGGGGTCGCGGTGACGGTGGCCGACGGCGGTGACTCGGTGCCGGTGTTGTCCACGGCGGTGACGGTGTAGCCGTACGCGGTGCCGTTGCGGGCGGTGGTGTCCAGCCAGGCCGCCCGGGTCAGCGGGGCCGCGCCGGAGATCAGCGTGCCGCCGCGGTAGACCCGGTAGCCGGCCAGATCGGCAGCGGATGACGCTGTCCAGGCGAGTGCCACCTGGGCGTCGCCCGGCCTGGCGGTGACTCCGGTGGGTGCGGCCGGTGGGCCAACCCGCGCGATCTCCAGGTAGTTGAGCTTGGTGTTGGTGCCGCCGGTCGCGTCGACGGTCAGCCGCCCGTCGCTCACCGGCACGGTCACGGTGGCGGTGCGGAACTCGGCCGCGGTGGTGGAGACGAAGCCGGACACTGCGGTCACGCCCTCGACCCGGATCGTGTGCGCGCTGTCGTACGCGGGCTGGTCACCGACCGACACAGTCACCTGGTACGAGCCCGGGGACAGCGCGTACTCCCAGGCGCCGGGGGTCAGCACGCCGCTGGTGCCGCCGACGTCGCCGTACTGGAGGTGGATCACGGTGTTGAGCCGCGCGTCGATCCCGGCGCGCGCCCGGTCGCGGGTGTTGCGGCTCAGGTCCAGCGGGTCGTGCGTGCCGGCCGCCACCCAGCCCGACCTGCGCGTGGCGTCGAAGCCGAGCCCCGTGTCGGCGGTGTAGCCGGCCGGGACCGCCGCGGCGGCCGGCTGGAAATTGACCTTCGCGACCGGGGTGACGGCCGCGTGCGCGGGTGCCACGAAGGCGAACGGCGCGACGAGTGCCGCCACGGCGACTGTCCACAGACGACGGCGCATGTTGGTCCCCCAGACCGGCCCCCCAGCAGGCCTGGCGGCAGCCTGGCACGGCGGCGGTACGGCGCCCGCTGTCAGCAATCTGTCTGCGGTGTTCGCGCAGGTGGGCGGCCGGGCCGAATGGTCGCGCTCCGACCGCAGGGCGTGAACGGATAGAGCGCCCGTAAGCGCCGATCATCGAGCGGATCCCCCGCACCCGGTACAGATCGGCGCTGGTTCAGCGGCGGCGGCGGGCGATCGCGTACAGGTCGCGGGCCGGGCCGATCAGCTGCCCCGAGGCCGGCCACACCGCCCGCAACTGCCGCTGCAGCGGCATGGCCGTCGGCACCGCGACCAGCGTGCCCGCCGCCAGTTCCGCGGTGACCGCGAGCGAGCTGAGCACCGCCGCCCCGCTGCCGGCCGCCACCGCGTGCTTGATCGCGGTCGTCGACGACAGCTCGAGCAGCGGGGCCGCCGCCGTCAGCGGGGCCAGGGCCTGCTCGAACGCCCGCCGGGTGCCCGAGCCGGCCTCCCGCGACACCAGCGGGGTCCCGGCCAGCTCGGCCGGGATCACGCCGCGCCGCCGTTTCGACCACGGGTGCCCGGGGGCCACGACGACCGCCAGCCGGTCGGTGGCGACGGTCTCGGCGTGCAGGCCGGCCGGCGCTTCCGGGCCTTCGACGAAGCCGAGGTCGACCTCGTTCGCCAGCACCGCGGCCGCCACGTCGGCCGAGTTGGCCGCGCGCAGGGTCACGCTGAGCCCGGGGTGGCCGGTGCGCAGGGCCACCAGCCAGGCCGGCAGCAGGTATTCCGCGACGGTCTGGCTGGCGGCCACCGCGAGCCGGCTCTCGTGGGTCTCGCGCAGCGCGGCGACGCCGGTGGCCAGGGCGTCGGCCGCGTCCACGGCGGCGCGGGCCCAGTCGGCGACCAGGGCGCCGGTCGTGGTCAGGGTCGAGCCGCGCGGGGAGCGGTGCAGCAGGGTCAGCCCGAGGCGGCGTTCCAGCTCGCGGAGGCGGGAGCTCGCGGCCGGCTGGGAGATGTGGTGTGCCGTCGCCGCGCGGCCCACGCTGCCCAGCCGGGCGACGCTGAGCAGCAGGTCGAAGCCGGTCAGGTCGGCGAACGCCGGCGGCAGAGGCATAAGCCCAGCTTATGACCCCACAGGCGGACGGCGGCTACCGGGGATCCGGGCGGAGCCCGAGAGTGGAGATCATGACCGTCCTGCTCGAACGTCCCGTGCGCCCGGCCCCGATCGTGATCGGCCCCAACTGGTTCGCCGGTGTCATGGGCACGGGCATCGTCGCCACGGCCGCGGCTTCGCTGCCGCTGCACGTGCCGGGGCTGCGGGCGCTCGCCACCGTCGTCTGGGCGCTGGCGTCGGTCCTGCTGGTCGTCCTGGTCGCCGCCGCGGTCCGGCACCGGCGGGCGTACGCGGGGGACGTCGTCTCGGAACAGTTCTGGGGCGCGCCGCCGATGGCCCTGCTGACCGTCGGCGCGGGGACGCTGCTGCTGGGCCGGGACTGGATCGGTGAGCCCGCCGCCGTCGCGGTGGACGTGGTGCTCTGGACGGCCGGGACCCTGCTCGGGCTGGCGGTCGCTGTCGTGATCCCGTACCGGATGGTCACCCGGCACCGGCCGGGACCGGGCACGGCCTTCGGTGGCCGGCTGATGCCGGTCGTGTCGCCGATGGTGTCGGCGGCGACCGGCGCGCTGCTCGTGCCGCACGTTCCCTGGCCCGTCGAGCTGCTGGCGGCCTGCTACGCGATGGCCGGTCTCAGCCTGGTCGCGGCGGCGCTGGTGTTCGTCCGGCTGTGGCGCCGGCTCGTCTCGTACGGCCCCGGCGCCGCCCGGATGGTGCCGACGTGGTGGATCGTGCTCGGGCCGGTCGGTCAGTCGGTCACCGCCGTGCACCTGCTGGGCCGGGCCGCCGACGGTGTGCTGAGCGAGCCGTACGCCACCGCCGCGCAGGTGCTGGTGCTGCTCTACGGCGTACCGGCGCTCGGTTTTGCCCTTTGCTGGGCGGCCCTGGCCGCCGTGATCACCGTGCGCACCGCCCGGGCCGGGCTGCCGTTCTCGCTCGCCTGGTGGAGCTTCACGTTCCCGGTCGGCACGGTCGTGACCGGGGCGAGCGGGCTCGCCACCCGCATCCCGTCGGCCCTGCCGGCCGCCCTCGCCGTGGCGCTCTATGCGATGCTGCTGGCCGCCTGGTCGGTCGTCGCCGTCCGCACGCTGCGCGCGGTGCGCCGGGGCGACCTCATCCGGCCGGCACCGCCCGCGTAGCCTCTGAGCAGGGCTGCGTCGAGATGAGTGAGGGAGTCGTTGGCCACGGACCTGCTCGCCGAGCTGGCCGGCGCACGCCGCCTGGCCGTTGCCCACGACCGGCCCGACCTCGCCGAACGGCTGGACCGCGCGACCGCTCAGCTGCAACGCGGCGACGTCACCGTGGCGGTGGTGGGCGAGTTCAAGCAGGGCAAGAGCACGCTGGTCAACGCCCTGCTGCGCACCGACGTGTGCCCGGTGGACCCCGACGTCGTCACCGCGGTGCCGACCGTCCTGCGCTACGGCACCGAGCCCTCGGTCACCCTGCACGTGCCCGCCGAGGACGGCTCGGTGGACTCCGTCGCCGTGCCGTTCGACCAGCTCAGCGGGCATGTCACCGGCGCGGCTCCGGCGGCCGGGGCGCGGGCGCCGCGCAGTGTGGAGGTCCGCCTCGACCGCCGGCTGCTCGGTGCCGGGCTGTCCTTCGTCGACACGCCGGGCGTCGGCGGCCTCGACTCCGCGCACGGCAACCTGACCCTCGGCGCGCTGACCGGGGCCGCCGCGGCGCTGTTCGTCACCGACGCGTCCCAGGAGCTGACCGCCGCCGAGGTCGACTTCCTGCGCCGGGTGCTGGAGCGCTGCCCGGCCGCCTACTGCGTCGTCACCAAGACCGACCTGTACGGCGAGTGGCGGCGCATCGTCGAGCTCGACGCCGGGCACCTCGCCGCCGCCGGTCTCGACGTGCCGGTGGTGGCCGTCTCGTCGTTCCTGCGGCTGCGCGCCCAGGCCCGCGACAGCACCGAACTCAACACCGAGTCCGGTTATCCGTTGCTGGTCGAGCTGCTGCGCCGGGACGTGCTCGACGCGGCCCGGGCGGGGGCCCGCTCGGGCGCGCGCGCCGAGCTGGCGTTCGTCGTGGCCCAGCTGCGCGAGCGGGTGGTGGCCGAGCAGGCCGCGGCGAGCTCACCCGCGGCGGCGGAGACGCTGGTCCAGCGGTACGCCGAAAAGCAGCGCCGCACCCGCAGCCTGGGCTCCTGGCAGACCGTGCTCGGCGACGGCATCCAGGACCTCACCGCCGACGTCGACCACGACCTGCGCGAACGCCTGCGGACCATGCTGCGCTCCGGGGAGGAGCTGCTCAACGAGTCCGACCCGCGCGACACCTGGCAGGAGTTCCAGGCCTGGGCCGCCCGCGAGGCGTCCGCGGCCGCGGTGGACAACCTGATGCTGCTGGCCCAGCGCAGCGACCAGCTCGCCCAGGAGGTGGCCGCCCGCTTCGACCTGGAGTACGAGGGCCTCGACCTGGACCTGCCCTCCCCGGAGCAGGGGCTGGGCAAGGTGGGCGGCCTCGACGTGGACTTCCACCGCTCCGGCATGCAGCAGTTCCTCGGCGCGTTCACCGCCGCCCGGATCACCTACGGCGGCTTCTACATGCTCGGTGCCATCGGCGCGATGTTCAACGTGTTCATCGCCGCCCCGATCGGCCTGATCGCCGGGCTCACCCTGGGCCGCCGGCTGGTCAAGCAGGAACGCGAGCGGCAGATCCAGCAGCGCCGCCAGCAGGCCCGCACCGAGCTGCGCCGCTACGTCGACGACGTCTCCTTCCACGTGGGCCGCGACTCCCGCGAGGCGGTCCGGCGCACCCAGCGGCTGCTGCGCGACGAGTTCACCGCCCGGGCCGCCGCCGTGGAACGCTCGACGGCCGAGGCGGCGTCCGCGGTCCGCGAGATGGCCGCGCTGCCGGCGGACCAGCGTGCGGCGCGGGCCCGGCAGCTCGCCGCCCAGCGCGCGGAACTGGACAAGCTGGCATGACTCTGCTGGCGGAGGTGCAGGCGCTGCTGGACCGGGCGCTGGCCGAGACGGGTGACCCGGCCGTGCGGGCGGCGATCGGCGACGCCCGGCGCCGGCTGGGCGAGCCGCTGCGGGTGGCCATCGCGGGCAAGGTCAAGGCGGGCAAGTCCACCCTGCTCAACGCGCTGGTCGGTGAGGGCCTGGCGCCCACCGACGCGGGGGAGTGCACCCGCATCGTCACCTGGTACGCCGACGGCCCGACGTACGCGGTCACGGCCCACCTGCGGGACGGCAGCACCCGGCCGTTGCCGTTCCACCGGGTCGCCGGCGCGGTCCGGATCACCCTCGACCGGCCCGCCGAGCAGATCGACCACCTCGAGGTACGCGTCCCCAGCGCCCGGCTGCGCCGGCACACCCTGATCGACACGCCCGGCATCGCGTCGCTGTCCACCGACGTGTCCCTGCGGACCACCGCGTTCCTCGACGCCGAGGCCGACCGCCCCGCGCAGACCGACGCGGTCATCTACCTGCTGCGCCACATGCACGCCGACGACGTCCGCTTCCTGGAGTCCTTCCACGGCGACGACCTGGCCAGCGGCACCCCGGTCAACACCGTCGGGGTGCTCTCGCGGGCCGACGAGATCGGTGGCGCCCGGCTGGACGCGATGGAGGCGGCCGCCCGGGTCGCCGCCCGCTACGCCGCCGACGACCGGTTGCGCCGGCTCTGCCCCGTCGTCGTGCCGGTGGCCGGCCTGCTCGGCGCGGCCGGGGCGACCCTGCGCGAGGACGAGTTCCGCACCCTGGCCGCGGTGGCGGCGCTGCCGATGGCCGACGTGGTGGAGCTGCTGCTGACCGCCGACCGCTTCGGCGGCTCGGCACCCGGGCGGCGGGAGGCGCTGGGCCGGCTGGGGCTGTTCGGCGTGCGGCTGTCGGTGCGGCTCATCCGCGAGCAGAAGGTGCACGACTCGGCTGACCTGGCCGCCGCGCTGACCGCGCACAGCGGCATCGACCGGCTGCGGGAGGTCTTCGCGGCCCAGTTCGTCGGGCGCAGCGAGGTGCTCAAGGCTCGGTCCGCGCTGGCCGTGCTGGACGAGTTCATCGACCCCGGCTCGGCGCTGGCGGCGCAGGCCGAGCGGATCCGGGCCAGCGCCCACGAGTTCGTCGAGCTGCGGCTGCTGCACCTGCTGCGCTCGGGCCGGCTGCCGGGCACGCAGGCGCAGCTGGCCGAGATGGATCTGCTGCTCGGCGGGGCGGGCGGGGCCGCGTACCTGCGGCTGGGCCTGCCGGCCGACGCGTCGCCGGAGCAGATCGCCGCGGCGGCCCGGGAGGCCCTGGCCCGCTGGCAGACGCTGGCCGAGCACCCGTTCTCCGCCCGGGAGCTGCGCACCGCGGCCCGCGCGGTCACCCGCAGCTGCGAGGGCCTGCTGGCCGGCGTCGCCTGACCCTCGTCACCCCTCGGACGGCAGGGCGGCGAGCTTGCGGCGGACGGCCTCGGCGTCGGGGTGGCCCAGCTCGGTCAGGATGGCGAGGGCTTCGGTCCAGGCCCGCTCGGCCCGCGGGACGCGCCCGGCCGCCAGTTCCGCGTCGCCGAGGTGGGTGAGGGCCTGCGTCTGGTTGTACCGGTCGCCGAGGTCACGGGCGAGGCGCAGGGCGTGGCCGTAACACTCGATCGCCTCGTCGTGGCGGCCCAGGTGGTGGTGGGCGTAGCCGAGGCTGTCCCAGACGTGCGCCTGTCCGGCCCGGTTGCCGAGCCGCTCGTGCAGCGCCAGCGACTGCCGGCAGCACTCCAGCGCCTTGTCGTGCTCGCCCAGCATCGCGTGGTACCAACCGACCTGGTTCAGCGCGTCGGCCTGGCCGCGCTCGTCGGCCGCGTCGCGGTACAGCGCGAGGGCCCGCCGGGCGTGGTCCACCGCGGCGTCGTAACGGCCCTGATGGCCCCAGAGGTGGGCGAAGTTGCGGTGGGTGTGCGCCTGACCGATCCGGTGACCGATCGCGGTGTACAGGTCGAGAGCCTGTTGCAGGGAGGCGATGCTGTCGGCGTAGCTGCCGCGCAGCGTGTGGGTGCGGGCGATGCTGGTGTGCGCCCGCGCCTGGGCGGTGCGGTCGCCGAGCCGCTCGGCGGCCCGCAGCGCCGTCTGCCAGGCGGCGGCCCGCCCGGCCCAGTCGCCCTGCCGGTCCAGATAGGTGCTCAACGACCAGGTCAACTGCCAGGTGTACGCGTCATGCCCGGTCTCGGCGGTGTACGTGACAGTGGCCAGCAGCACCGGGTGCTCGGTGGCCAGCCAGGCCGTCGCAGCCTGCCGGTCGACGAGCTGCTCCGGACGGGCGTCGGCCGCCGGGGGAGCCAGGGGCAGCTCGATGGCACCCCGGGCCGGATCGAGCAGCCGGTCGGCGGCGTACGCGGTGTGCAGGTAATGGTCGAGAAGCCGGCGCACAGCGGCGTCCCGATCGGCGGCCGGATCAAGATCAGCGGTGAGGCCGGCGGCGTACGACCGCAGCAGGTCGTGGCTCACGTACCGGCCCGGGAGCTGCTCGGTCAGCAGGCTGGCCCGGGTCAGCTCGCCCAGCAGCCGCCGGGTGTCGGACGGCGGCAGCCCGGTCAGGCTCGCCACCGCCGCGGTCGCCGCGCTCGGCCCCGGATGCAGGGAGAACAGCCGGAACACCCGCTGCGCCGGGGCACTCAGCGCGTCGTACGACCAGGAGAACACCGACCGCACCCGGCCGGCCACGTCCCCGGTGTCCAGCGCGTCCAGCCGGTGGCCCTCCTCGGCCAGCTCGGCGGCCAGCGCGGCCAGCGGGAAACGCGACTGCCGGGCCCGGGCGGCGGTGATCGCCAGCGCCAGCGGCAGGCCCGCGCAAGCGGCGACGATCTCCTCGGCCGCGGCCGGCTCGGCGTCCACCCGGTCCCGGCCGAGCCGGCGGACCAGCAGCTCCCGGGCCTCGTCGTCGGTGAGGATGTCCAGCGGCAGCGCCTGGGCGTCGGCGGTGGCC
Organism: Actinoplanes sp. CA-051413; assembly: GCF_050955795.1. Classification (NCBI taxonomy): domain Bacteria; kingdom Bacillati; phylum Actinomycetota; class Actinomycetes; order Micromonosporales; family Micromonosporaceae; genus Actinoplanes; species Actinoplanes sp. CA-051413. The sequence goes on along the minus strand of NZ_CP192100.1, from coordinate 6,328,623 downwards.
AGCAGGCCGGTGAGCTGGTGCCGGCTGGTCACCAGGGCCAGCGAGCCCGGGGCGGCCGGCAGCAGCGGACGGACCTGCTCGGCGTCGCGGGCGTTGTCCAGCACCACCAGCACCCGCCGGTCCGCGAGCAGGGTGCGGTAGCGGCCGAGCTGGGCGTCGCGGCCCGGAGGCAGCCGGTCGGCCGGCACCCCGAGCGCGTCCAGGAAACCGCGGACCGCGTCGGCCGGGGCCAGGACCGCCTCGTCCTGGTCGAAGCCGCGCAGGTTCACGTACAGCTGGCCGTCGGGGAACCGCGGTGCCACGGTGTGCGCCCAGTGCACGGCGAGGGCGGTCTTGCCGACGCCGGCCATCCCGGACACCACCACGGCCCGCGCTGACTCCCGGTCGTGCAGGGCGTCCAGCTGTGCCAGATGTGCGGTCCGGCCCGCGAAGCCGGCGATGTCCGCGGGCAGCTGCGCCGGGCCGGAGCGGACGCCACCTGATGCCTCCCCGCGCAGCACCGAGCGGTGCACGTCCTGCAGGTCCGCGCCCGGCTCGACGCCGAGCTCCTCGATCAGATAGCGGCGGACGGCCGCGTAGTGGGCCAGCGCCTCGGCCGGGCGTCCCGCCGCCACCAGGGCCCGCATCAGCACCGCGGCCAGCGACTCGTGCAGCGGGAACTGGGCGGCCAGGTCAGCGAGGACCCGGATGACCTCGCCCGGGTTGTCGACTGCCAGCTCGGCCCGGGCCCAGGCCACGGCGGTGTCCGCGTACCGCCGGCGCCAGAGCTGCCGGGTCTGCGCGACCCACTCCCCGCCGAGGCCCGCCAGGGGCTCGCCGCGCCACAGCGCCATGCCCTGCCGCAGCAGGGCCACCCGCTGCTCGGCGGTGTGCTCGGGTCGCAGGGCCTGGGCAGTCAGCTCGCCCAGCCGGTGCACGTCCACGGTGGCCGGGTCGACCTCGAGGCGGTACGAGTCCGACGTGAGCACCAGAGAGCCCGGCACACCGGCGCGCTGCACGACCTGCCGGACCCGGGTGAGGTGCGCGTGCAGCGACTGCCGCGCGGACCGTGGCGGGGCCTGGCCCCAGACCCGGTCGATGAGCGTGGCGACCGGCACGGACCGGCCGGCGTCGGCGAGCAGAGCCGCCAGCACGGTCCGCTGCCGCGGGTGCCCGACGTCGACGCGCTCGGCGCCGTTCCACACCTCGACCGGACCCAGCAACCGGAAATCCCCCACGCCCGACCTCTCGTAGCCCAAGCCGTCGATCGAACCACAAGAATCCCGCAAGCGCCGTCTGGCACTGTCCTCATCGGAGGTCACCGCCATCGCCTCCGAGCGTCGGACGCGGCCCTTCGGTGATCGGCATCCCGCCGATTCGGGGGCGCCGAATGGCCGGGTCCGCGCCCGCGAGGACGGGCCAGTGGCGCGCCCGCGTCATGCTGATCAGGTGCGCTTCATCCTGAACGTCCTCTGGTTCATCTTCGGCAGCGGCTTCGTCCTGGCTCTGGGCTACGGGCTGGCCGCGCTGCTCTGCTTCGCTCTCGTGGTGACCATCCCGTTCGGGGTCGCGTCGCTGCGGCTGGCGTCGTACTCGCTGTGGCCGTTCGGCCGTACGCTGGTCACCCGGCCCTCCGCGGGCGTCGCCTCGGGCGTGGCGAACGTGCTGTGGGTCGTCATCGCCGGCTGGTGGCTGGCGCTGGGTCACGTGGTGGCGGGCGTCGCCCAGTGCGTCACGATCATCGGCATCCCGTTCGGCATCGCCAACTTCAAACTGGTCCCGGCGGCGTTCTGGCCGCTGGGCCGAGAGGTCGTCGACCTCGACGAAGCCGCCGGCTGAGCCGCGAGGGTCAGAGGCGGCTGTAGGCGGCCCGCAGCGCGGCATGCCGCTTCTTGTCGGCCAGCTGGCGCCGCTGCTCGATCACCTCAGTGGTGGCCCGCAGCTGCCGTTGCAGGGCGCCGAGCGGGACGCGACTCTCCGCCAGCCGCAACCGCGCCCCGGCACTCGCCAGGGTCCGCGGCACCTCGTCCAGCAAGGCGAGATCCGGCGTCCGGGCGGGCGGCACGGTGATCCCGGTCAGCTCGGCCACTCTGCGTTCGGCGTACGAGATCTGGCCCGGCAGGGCCCGCAGGCCCGCAGCCGCGTCGCGGATGTGGTTGTCATAGTCGCGGGCCGACCACTCCGACCGGAACTGGTCGGCGGACCCCATGGTCTTGCCCATCACGGCCCGCATCACCGTGCCCGCCGCCCCGACGGCCGCGCCGAGGTGCCGGCCGGCCTCCTCGCAATGTCCCAGCGCCTGGGTGAAGAGCAGCGTCACCACGACCAGCCGCTGATAGAGGCCGTCGTTGAGCCGCAGGGCGGGCTCGACCAGACCGTCGATCTGCTCGGCCAGATGCTCCGCCCGGGCCTGCTGCTGGTCGATGCGGACGGTCAGCTCCTGCTGGCTGCGCCGTAGCTCCCGGATCCGTTTGACCGTGGCTATGTGCTTACCGAGCGAACCGCCGAACCGGCCGGGAGCAGGCCGGCCGGCCAGCTCGGCCGTGGTCTGCTCGAGCCGCCGCTGATCGGCGTCGAGGGCGCCGGTCACGCTGCGGAAGACTGCCAGATGGGGGGCGAGCAACAGGCGTGCCTCGGCGTCGAGCATCGGGTGAGGATAGTCACCGGCACACCCCGCGGGCTACCTCTCGTGATCGATCGGTCGCCGGGTGCGACTTTCGACTGTCCTTATCGGGCGAATGTGCTTGCCCGGGCGGGGCGGTTCGTCGATCATCGCCCGATGGCCGCCGATTTCTCCGTCAAGCCCACCCTCGTCGGCCCCCGCGTCGTGCTGCGCCCGTTCCGGGCCGGTGACTTCCCGGCCGTCCGGGACGCGCTGCGCGATCCCGAGGTCGTCCGGCTCACCGGCAGCCAGCCGATCGTCTGGGACGAGGCCGCCGAGCAGCGGCTGCGCGAGTGGTACGGCACCCGCGCCGACCGCCCCGACCGTCTCGACCTCGCCGTGGAGGAGCGGGCCACCGGAGCCTGGGTCGGTGAGGTCGTCCTCAACGAGTGGGACCCGCCCAACCGCAGCTGCAACTTCCGGACCATGTTCGGACCCCAGGGGCGGGACCGGGGGCTGGGCACCGAGGCGGCCCGGCTGCTCGTCGGGTACGGCCTGGAGCAGCTCGGCCTGCACCGCATCGCCCTCGAGGTGTACGCGTTCAACCCGCGCGCCCGCCGCGCGTACGAGAAGGTGGGTTTTGTCGCCGAAGGGGTCCTGCGGGACGCGTTGCGCACGCCGCAGGGCTGGGTGGACGCCACGGTCATGGCGATCCTGGCCGACGACTGGAAGGGTCAGGACCAGCAGGGATGACCCTCGCGGGCGTCCCCTTCGGTGAGGACCTGCTCCGCGGAGCCGTCCGCCTTGGCGACCACGATCTTCGGCTGGTTGACCGGCCCGCGGGTGAAGGCCAGCCAGCTGCCGTCCGGCGCCCAGGACGGATCCATCTCCCGGTCCTCGTGCTTGGTCAGCTGCTTCGGGTTCTTGCCGTCGGGACTGATCGTCCAGATGTCCCCCGCGTCGCCCGGGTCACGGGTGTAGGCGATCCGCATCCCGTCCGGTGACCAGTTCGGGTCCACACCGGGGCCACTGTCGCCCTCGGTCACCTGCAGGCCGGGCTCCTCCGGATCGTTGGCATTCAGGATGAAGATCTGCCGCTCACCCTGCACCAGCTTCCAGTAGGCGATCGCCCCGCCGCCGGGCGACCAGGCCGGATCGTCCTTCATGCCGTCCGCCCAGGTCAGCTGGGTCGGCTTCGAGTCACCGATCTTGATGGTGAAGATCTGCGGGCTGCCGTCGACCTCGCGCAGGAACGCCAGTTTGCTGCCGTCGGGATTCCAGGACACCCGGCCACCGGTGGCGTTCTCCACGACCTTCTGCGGTTTGCTGCCGTCGGCGGCCATCACCCAGATCGCGTTGCTGCCGTCCGCCCCGTACCGGATCACTGCGATCTTCTTGCGGTTGCGGGACCACTCGGGCAGCCCGTCGCCGCCGGTGTCCGCGACAGCCGTGCGGCCGGGCTTGCCGGGGGTGAGCAGGTAGGCGCTGGACTTGAGCTCGGGCCGCTGGTCACCGCCCGCGTCGACCTGGACCAACATCCCGGCGGTGGGGAAGATCAGCGGCGCACTGACCGACGGGGAGGCGGTCGGCGGCGCGGCCGTGTCCCGGTCCTTGTCACCGCGCCGGACCAGGGCGACCAGGACCGTGGTCCCGGCGATCATCGCGAGGGTGAGGGCGCCGACCAGGACCAGCAGCTTGCCGTTGCGCTTGGCCGGCCGCCGGTCGCCGCCGGTCGGTGCCGGCGGGTAGTGCACCGGCGGCGGCGGGGCGGGGCTCGCCGGCTGCGGGAACGTGCGGGTCGCGGCCGCGGAAGGCTGCCGGTTCGAGGGTACGGAGGCAGCGCCGCGCGAGTAGGCCACCGGGCCGGGCGCCGTCCCGCCGCTGACCGGCCTGTCGGCCTGCACCGCATCGCCGGGCATGATCCGGGTGGCTGCTGCGCCCCCGGGCGCGACCTGTGCCCCGTTCCCGTTGCTGTTCCCGTTGCCGTTGCCGTGGCCGCTGCCCGGCAGGAGCTGCGTGGATCCGGCGTCGTCGTGCGGCCCAGTGTTGATGCCTGTCGCCGCGTGCGTCGATGCGCCGGCGTCGTGCGTGGCCGTGCCTTTGGCCGCCGCGGCGTGCGTCGGTGCGCCGGCGTTGTCGTGCGGTGCGGTGCCGTTGCCCGGCGTGGCGTGCGTAGATTCGGCGTCGTGGGGTGCGGCCGACCACGGGTCCTGCGGGAACCCCGCGGAAGCCGGCGCTTCGAGCAGGGCGTCGTTCCCGGCTTCCGGGTCCTGCCCGGCCGCCGTCGCGTCGGCGGCGACGGGCGTGACCGGCTCCGGACCGGCCACGGCGACCGGCGCCGGCGCCACCGCGTCGTCGAAAGGCGACACCCCGCCGGTGACCAACGCCGTAGCCACCGCCGCGCCCATCGCGATGCTGTGCTCCGGATGCGGGTCGGCCACCACCGGCCGGTCGAACGCCGTCGCCAGCAGCTGCCCGATCAGCGGGATCCGGGACGACCCGCCGGCCAGCAGCACCGCGTCCAGCTCGGCCGGCGCCACCCGGGCCGCGCGCAGCGCCCGGTGCATCGCCGCGACCGTGTCGGCCAGCGCCGGGGCGATCATCGATTCCAGTTCGGAGCGGTTCAGCCGGACCCGGGTGTGCACGCCGGGCAGCGCCACCGGGATCATCACCTCGGTGTCGAAGGACAGCGCCTCCTTGGCCTCCACGCAGTCGCGGCGCAACCGGGCCAGGGCGGTGACCACGTCGGGCTCGTTCGGGTCCAGGCCCTCGACCCGGTCGCCGAGCACCCCCAGGACGTGCCCGAAGACCGCCTCGTCGAAGTCCGCGCCGCCGAGCTGCTCGATGCCCTCGGGCTCGCCGAGCACCTGGAAGCCCTCACCCTCACGGCGCAGCACCGCCGCGTCGAAGGTGCCGCCACCCAGGTCGTACACGGCCACTGTCTCGCCCGGACCGATCCGGCGGGCGGTCGCGTGCTGGAGCGCCGCGGCCTCCGGCTCGGTGCGCAGCAGCGCCGGCCCGGTGTCGGCCAGCCGCAACGCCTGGTCCAGCTGCTCCCGTTTGTACGGTCCCCAGTTCGCCGGGTGCGTCACGGTCAGCACCGCGGGCGGCCCGTCCTGCAGCCGGATGACCGTGTCCAGCACGTGCCGCAGCAGCTTGGCGGTCAGCGCGTGCGCCGAGAACGGCACGCCACCGGCCAGGATCGGCACCGGGTCGCCGATGCGGCGCTTGAACTCGCGGGCCAGCCGGGCCGGCTCGGCCTGACCGCGGCGCTCGGCGGCCTCACCGATCAGCAGGCCGCCGTCGGGGCGCACGAACACCAGCGACGGGATCTCGGCCCGGCGCCCGCCCAGCCGGACCACCTCGGTGCGCCCGTCGACGCGGACCGCCGCCGCCGTCTGGGTCGTACCGAGATCGATCCCCAAGCCGTACTGCATCGCCACAGCTAGAGACCTTAGGGGCAACGCGCCAGCCCCGGCACCGCCGGACGGGCGGTGTCGCGGGTGGTTCTCCGCAGCTCACCCCGCCGCGGACGGGCCGGGCCAGTCATCCGTACGGGGTACGGCGAGGCGGTAGAGCGTCAGTGCCGCCAGCGAAGGCGCGTCCACGACGAGTCCGGTGCGGATCGCGCGGTCCACCTCTTGGTCGGTGAAGCGGCGGTGCACCATGTCCTGTTCGCCGGGCTCGCGGTCCGGCTCACCGGGCGTCAGCCCGGTCGCGAGGTACACGTCGAAACCCTGGGTCGAGAAGCCGTAGGCCTCGTACAGGTGACCGAGGTGGATCAGCTCGGTGGCCCGCAGGCCGGTCTCCTCGGCGAGCTCGCTGCGGGCCAGCTCAGCGGAGGTGCCGTGGGCGCCGCGCCCCCAGCTGCCCTGCGGGAATTCCCAGGCCCGCCGGCCGACCGGGTAGCGGTACTGCTCGACCAGCCAGAAGCCGCCTTCCCAGCGGGGGAGTACCAGGGCGAAGTCCGGCTTCTCAACGACGCCGTAGACGCCGGGGGTGCCGTCCGGACGGCGGATCGTGTCCTCGCGGACGGTCATCCAGGGATTGCGGTACACCACGCGGGTGCTCGTCTGTTCCATCCCGTCGATCGTGGCAACCGGCGGCGAGTGCTCAGCCGGGCCGGCGTTGCATGATGTGGCCGGTCGCGGTGAAGCGTTCGTTGCCGGCCAGCGGGCCGGTCCGGGTTTCTCGCACGACGAAGCCCTCGTTCCAGAGTCAGGAAGGTGTCGAGGCCGGCTGAGTCGCGCAGTTCGTCGAGGCGTGCGGCGTCGTGGATGCGGCAGAGGGCGGGCCAGTCACTGTCGTCATACGCACGGATCAGCACAGCGGACATCGTGCCGAGAGCGCCCAGGTCACGCAGCTGAATTACTGAACGTTTCAGCCTTGTTGACAGTTCGTTACCCAGGGGATCAACATATCTGAACTGACTGATGGAAGCGCTCCCAAGGAGACCTTTTGTGATCCGAACCCTCGGCGCCGCCGTCCTGCTCGTGGCCGGCCTCACCGCCGTACCGGCCGGTCCGGCCGCTGCCGCCGACGAGGTCGAGCAGGTCGTCAACGGCGGCTTCACCACCGGCATCGACCCATGGTGGGGCAATCCCGGGCCGCTGACCCTGACCGACGGCAAGGCCTGTATGGACGTGCCGGGCGGCACCAGCAACCGGTGGGACGTCGCCGTCGGTCAGAACGACATCGATCTCGTCGCGGGCGAGACCTACCGGTACTCGTTCACAGCCAGCGGCGATCCCGATGGGCATGTCGCCCGGGCGATCGTGGGGCTGGCAGTCTCGCCGTACGACACGTACTTCGAGGCGTCGCCGGCGTTGACCGTCTCGGGCGACACGTACTCGTACACCTTCACCTCGGCCGTGACCACCGCCCAGGCGCAGGTCGCGCTCCAGGTCGGCGGCAGCGCCGACCCCTGGCGGCTCTGCCTGGACGACGTCTCGCTGGTCGGCGGCGTGCCGCCGGAGGTCTACGTGCCCGACACCGGGCCGCGGGTGCGGGTCAACCAGGTCGCCTACCTGCCGCGCGGGCCGAAGAAGGCCACGCTGGTCACCGCGGCCACCACCAAGCTGCCCTGGCAGCTGAAGAACGCGGCCGGCGCCACCGTCGCGCGGGGCACCACCGTGCCGCGCGGGGTCGACGTGTCGTCCGGGCAGAACGTGCAGACGATCGACTTCAGCCGCTACCACAAGCGCGGCACCGGCTACACGCTGGTCGCCGACGGTGAGACCAGCCGGCCGTTCGACATCGACGCCGCCGTCTACGAGCAGCTGCGCGCCGACGCGCTGAAGTTCTACTACACCCAGCGCAGCGGCATCGAAATCCGCGAGGACTTGCGGCCCGGGTACGCTCGCCCGGCCGGCCACGTCGACGTCCCGCCGAATCTGGGCGACGGCTCGGTGCCCTGCCAGGCCGGTGTCTGCGACTACAAGCTGGACGTGACCGGCGGCTGGTACGACGCCGGCGACCACGGCAAGTACGTCGTCAACGGCGGCATCTCCACCTGGCAGCTGCTCAACCAGTACGAGCGCACCGCCGAGCCGCGCAAGCTGGGCGACGGCACGCTGGCCATCCCGGAGAGCGGCAACAAGGTCCCGGACCTGCTCGACGAGGCCCGCTGGGAGCTGGAGTTCATGCTCAAGATGCAGGCGCCGGCCGGGCAGCCGCTCGCCGGCATGGTGCACCACAAGATCCACGATGCCAACTGGACCGGGCTGCCGCTGCTGCCGCACCTCGACCCCCAGCAGCGTGAACTGCACCCGGTCTCGACCGCGGCGACGCTGAACCTGGCTGCCACCGCCGCCCAGGCCGCCCGCATCTACCGCCGCTACGACAAGGCGTTCGCCGCCAAGGCCCTGGCCGCCGCTCGCGCCGCCTACACCGCCGCGCTCGCCAACCCGGACCGGCTCGCTCCGGAGTCCGACGGGGTCGGCGGCGGCGCCTACAACGACACCAAGGTCGACGACGACTTCTACTGGGCCGCCGCCGAGCTCTACATCACCACAGGCGAGAAGAAGTACGCCCGCGACATCCTCGCCTCACCGGTCCACACCGCCGACATCTTCGGCAGCGGCGCCTTCGACTGGGCCAGCACGGCCGCGGCCGGCCGCATGGACCTGGCCCTGCTGCCGAACAAGCTGCCCGGCCGCAACAAGGTCCGCGCCTCGGTCGTCGCCGGCGCGGAGAAGTACCTCAAGATCCAGAATGCTCACCCGTACGGCGTCGCGTACGCCCCGGCGAACAACATGTGGGACTGGGGCTCGAACAGCACCATCCTCAACAATCTGGTCGTGGTGGCCTCCGCCTACGACATCACCGGCCGCGACAAGTTCCGCAACGCGGTCTACGAGGGCATGGACTACATCTTCGGCCGCAACGCCCTCAACCAGTCCTACGTGACCGGCTACGGCGAGATCAGCTCGCACAACCAGCACAGCCGCTGGTACGCCCACCAGCTCGACCCGGCCCTGCCCAACCCGCCGCGGGGCACCCTGGCCGGCGGGCCCAACTCCTCGATCCAGGACCCGTACGCCCAGAGCAAGCTGACCGGCTGCGTGGGCCAGTTCTGCTACATCGACGACATCCAGTCCTGGTCGACGAACGAGCTGACCATCAACTGGAACGCACCGCTGGCCTGGGTCGCGTCCTACATCGCGGACCAGAACTAGACTCCATGGCGTGATCGACGTCGAGAAGCCCGTGTGGCTTCTCGACGTCGACGGCGTCATCAACACGATCAAGCCCGGCTGGGGCGCCGCACCGCGCAAGTCGCTGGTGTGGTCGGGGGCGGACAACACGTCGTACGTGTTGCGCTGGTCCCCGCTGCTGGTGGACCGGATCCGGGCGCTGCACACCGACGGCCGGGTCGAGGTCCGCTGGTGCACGACCTGGTGCCCGGAGGCGGAACGCCTGGAGGACTTGTGGCACCTGCCCGCGCTGGTGCGGGCCCTGGACGCCGACCCGATGCCCCGCGGCGCGCAGTGCTGGCCGCTGAAGCTGGCGGCGGCCTGGGAGGTGCTGGCCGAGGGCCGCCGGCTCATCTGGACCGACGACGAGGCACTGCCCGCGCCCGGTCCGGCGCGTGACGAGCTGACTGCGGGCGGTCGGGCGCTGCTGATCGCCCCGCGGGCCAACCGGGGCCTGCAACCGGCCGACCTGCACCTGATCGAGAAGTTCGCCGAGGGACGCCGCCTGCCGACCCGCCGCGTCGCGGGCCGCCACCGCCAGTCGCCGGACTGACCATCAGACCGGGTGCTGCTCCAGGAACCGCCACGGTTCGTCCGTGCCCACGCCTGACGGATACCCCGGCCACGGCGGGCGGGAAACGCCACGGCGGGCCCGGCACAGACGCCGGACCCGCCGATGGCGTCTCTTCTGGTCAGCGTCGCAGCGTCAGCAGCGCCGGCCGGTACGGCAGCAGCCCGTAGTCGCCGCCGGAGCTCGGCGAGCGGCCCTGGTAGAGCAGCTGCAGGTTGCACGGGTCGACCGTCATCGTCTGGTCGGCGTTGGTGCGGATCAGCTCACCGTGGCTGATGTCGTTGGTCCACGTCGCCCCGCTGTTGGCCTTGCCCGCGAACGGGTTGCTCTCCGTCGCGGCCTGCGGCGTCCACGAGCCGTTCAGGCTGCTGGCCGTGAAGGACCGGAAGTAGCGGCCGTTCGCGCCGATGGCTTCGACGATCATCAGGTACTGGTTCTGGCCCTGGAGCTTGTAGACCTGGGGTGCTTCGAACAGGTTGTTCTTCGTGTCGCTCATGACCACGGTCGAGGTCGAGCCGAAGTTGCCGGGGAAGTTGCCGATCGGCATGCTGGCCCGGTAGATCTTGCCGTTGTCGCCGGCGAAGAACAGGTACATGTTCGTGCCGTCACCGATCAGGGTCTGGTCGATCGGTCCGGTGTCGGAGCCGCTGATCGAACCGGTGAACAGCGGCTGGGCCGCCGACCAGCTGTTGGCGTTGGCGGGGTCGGTCGACGTGCGGTAGGAGAACGCGGTCGGGCCCCACTGGTGGGCCAGCACCCAGATGTTCTTCGGCGCGAAGTAGAACAGCGACGGCGCGACGGTCCCGGCGTTCATCTTGTTCTGGGCGGCCGAGCCGAGCTCGGAGAAGTTGTTGACCAGGCCGAAGTTCATCGAGCCCCACGAGGTGCCGGTGTCGTGGGTGGTGGCGTAGACGAGCTGCTTGCCGTTGTAGGGCGCGGTGGTGAAGTCCTTGAGCGACACCCAGCCCGACTTCGGGTTGGCCAGCGAGCCGGTCGAGTTCCACCGGTACGACGAGGGCAGCGCGCAGGCGGCCGGGGTCGTGGTGGGCGTGGTCGGCGAGGTGGTGGTGCCGCCGCCGGAGCCGTTGCACGAGGTGATCCGGGGACGGGCGGTGGTGTTGCCGTTGAACATGGTGGTGAAGCCGAACGCGTTGCCGGAGCCGTTGGCCTTCACCGTCATGACGGTGCCGCTGGCGTCCCAGGTCGCGGTGCCGCTCCAGACAGAGGAGACCTTCTGCGGCGCCGTGAAGGTGACCACGACACTCCAATCGCTGGCTCCGGTCACGGTGACCGTGGAGTTGTAGCGGTCGCCCCAGGCGGTGCCGGGGGTCAGCGTCGCGGTGCAGCTGCCCGATCCGGTGGCCGGCGGAGTGGTCGGGGAGGTCGTCGGGGTCGTCGTGCCGCCGGCGTTGAGGGCGTTCAGCACCGAGGTGTAGGCGGCCTTCTTGTTGCCGGAGCCGTCGAACAGCAGCGGGTTCTCACCCGGACGCCACGAGTCGCTGTCGCGGATGCCCCAGGCGGTGATGCCGGTGCACCGGGCCACCGCGAGGCAGGCCTTGGTGACGGTGGCGTAGATGTTGGCCTGGTTGCCGCCCTGCGCGATGTCCAGCTCAGTGATCTGCACGTCGACGCCGAGGTCGGCGAAACGCTGCAGGTTCGCCTGGTACGTGGAGTCGATGCCGGTGCCCAGGTGGGACTGGAAACCGACGCAGTCGATCGGCACGCCGCGGGACTTGAAGTCACGGACCATGGTGTAGATGCCGGTCGACTTCGCGTTGACGCCGTCGGTGTTGTAGTCGTTGTAGCAGAGCTTCGCGGCCGGGTCCGCCGCGCGGGCGGCACGGAAGGCCGCCTCGATCCAGTCGTTGCCGGTGCGCTGCAGGTTCGAGTCGCGCCGGGCGCCGCTGCCGCCGTCGGCAAAGGCCTCGTTGACCACGTCCCAGGCGTAGATCTTGCCCTTGTAGTGGGTGGCGACCTGCGTGACGTGGTTGATCGCGGCGTTGCGCAGCGCGGTGCCCGACAGCGACTGGGCCCAGCCGGGCTGCTGAGCGTGCCAGAGCAGAGCGTGGCCGCGCACCTTGGCGCCCATCGAGATGCCCTGGTTGAGGATGCGGTCGCCGTTGGTGTACGTGAACCGGCCCTGCGAGGGCTCGGTGGCGTCCCACTTCATCTCGTTCTCGGGCGTGACCGCGTTGAACTCGCTGTTCAGGATCCGGGTGTAGGTCGAGTCACCCAGCCGGCCGGCCGCGATCGCCGCACCGAAGTAGCGGCCCTTCTGGGCGGCTGAGGCGCCCAGCGTCGTGGCCGCGTCGGCGGACTGGGTGTAGACGACGCTCAGCCCGGCGGCGACCAGGCCGGCGATGCCTGCGGCCACCAGCACGATCCGCCGTCGCGGGGCTCGACGATGGGCGGGTGGATGAACAGACGCAGTCATAACGTACCTCTCGGGAAGGGATGGCGCGAAGAAAAGGGATGATCGCGCGGTCGGAATGCTGCCACGCCAATCGCCGAATATCAACCGGTGAGCCATTTATCGGACCGAAAAGAATGGTTGAACGGCGACTTCGAAACGGCTTCCGGCGAAACACATTTAAGGAAAAGCAAAGGTCATATCCGCAGGTCGGGGCGGTGCTGACGGCACGAAAAAGGCCGTCTGCCGATAATGCGGCAGACGGCTGCGAAAAGCCAGGGGCCGGGTCGGCGCGGGGAGGCGCCGACCCGGCTGATCCGGTGCGGTGGCGGTTACTTGTAGGTGATGTCCGAGGCGCTGAAGAAACAGTTCTTGCCGTCCGCTCCGGAACCGGTCTTCGGCGGCTCGGCGCCGGTGTTGTTGCCGGTGAAGCGGTCGCAGATCGCGAGCTTCTTCTTGCTGTCCCCGACGATCGTGATGCCGGAGAACGTCGCCGTGTCCCCGAAGTTGGTGTTGATGCCGGCCAGCGACTTGCCCGGCGCGCTGGCGGTGATGTTCTGCAGCACCACGGTCCGCTTGTACTGCGTCTTGCAGTTGCCGCACGAGCGGTAGAGCTTGCCGAAGTCGCTGACCTGGAAGTTGCGGACGGTCAGCGTGCCGCCGCCGTTGTGCTGGAAGACCTTGTCCGAGGCCGAGCGGGCGCCGCCGCCGTCAACGGTGTAGCGGGCCGAGGTGCCGCCCTTGAACGTGGCGGCGTCCTCGCCGACGTCCTCCCACCAGACGTTGACCAGGGTGCACGAGCCGCTGCAGTGCACGCCGTCACCGGCCGGGGCGCCGATGATGACGTTCTTGAGGGTGGCGCCGTCGGCCAGTTTGAACATCGGGTCCTGGCTCTCGCCCTGGCCGCCGTCGCCGATGCCGAAGTACCGCTTGAGGCCGCCGTCGAAGGTGCCCGAGACGTTGGTCGTCGCGCTGACCTTGACCAGGCCCTTGGCGGACGGCCAGGCCGTGGCGGCCGAGGCGTTCTGGGTGAAGGCGACCGCGGTGACGCCGAGACCGCAGGCCAGGACGGCCGCGATGGCAGTGCCCCGCCAGCGCCGGAACCGGCCGGGGGAACTCTCTGGAGATGTGGGGGAGGACGTTTCCATACCCGTCCAGTGGCCGGGGGCACCCGGGAGGTTGCCGTGCGTCGCAAGATTTCTTCGCCGGTTCCGCGGGTAGGCCGAGGACATGGCTGCGCCCGGCGTCCTCACCCGATACACGACCGCGGCCGCCCTGGCGCGGCTCGCCGACGAGGGCAGCCGCGTGGCGCTGCTGCTGCATGTGCTCGCAGTCGGGCGGGGCGCGGCGTTCGGCGGCCTGCTGATCGGCGCGCTGATGGTGCCGCATGTGCTGGCGGCGCCGCTGGTGGGGGCACTCGCCGACGCTGTCCGCCGGCGCCGGCCGCTCTACGTCGGCGGGCTGCTCGGCTTCGCGGCCGGCTTCACCGGTGCGGCGCTGCTGGCCGAGCCGGCCCCGGCCGCGGCGTTTGTGGCGGCGATACTGGCCGGCTGCTGCGCGCCGCTGCTGATCGGCGGTCTGTCCAGTCTGCTCGGCGAGCTCGCCGGCGATCGGCTGCCGCGGGCGTTCGGTCTCGACGCGACCTCCTACAGCCTGGCCGGCATCGTCGGCCCGGCCCTGGCCGCGGTCGTCGCGGGCTGGGCGGGGGCACTGTGGGCGGTGGCCGTACTCGCGGTCTCGTGCGCGCTCGCCGCGGCCATCGTGGTGTCGCTGCCGGTGCCGGACCGGACCCGGCCGAGCACCCCGCGACGGCGGGGGCAGGCGCTCAAGGCACTGTGGCAGGAGCCTCCGCTGGCCGCTGTCACCGCGGCCAGCACCGTCAGTCAGCTCGGCTTCGGCGCGCTGCCGATCGTCGCCGCGCTGCTCGCCGCGGGCCTGCACGATCCGGCGATGACCGGCCTGACGCTGTCCGCGTTCGCGGCCGGCAACCTGGTCAGCTCGCTGGCCTACGCCCGGCTGCCGGTGCGCCGGCTGCGGCCCGAGCGGCTCATGCTGGCCGGGCTGGTCGCCATGAGCGTGCCGTTCGCGGTGCTGCCGCTGGCCGCAGGGCGCTGGCCGACCCTGGCTCTGTTCGTGGTCGCGGGCCTGATCAACGGGCCGCTGTTCGCGTCCCTGCTGGTCGTCCGGGACCGGGAGGCGCCACCGGAGGCGCGGACCCAGGTCTTCACCATCGGGGCCGGGCTCAAGGTGACCGCCGCCGCGGCCGGGGTCGCCCTCGCGGGACTGGCCACCGGCCACGGCACGACCGTCCTGCTGCTCGCCGTCGCGGCCAGCCAGCTGCTGGCCGGCGGGCTCGGCGCCGCGCTGCTCAGGAGGCGCCGGCCAGCTCCTCGAGTGTCGCCCGCGCTCCCTTGAGGTGCAGCGAGGACAACACCGACCGGTACGCCGAGACGAACCGCTCGTTGTCGATCAGGTCCCCGAACAGGTCCCGGTCGGCGATGAAGGCCAGCGGGTCCGCACTCTGGCGCTGGGCCGCCGCGGTCAGGGTGTCCTTGAGCCGGTCCACCACCTCGATCGGGTTGCCCTGCTCGTCGACGCCCTCGGCGTACCGGGCCCAGCTGGCCACCACGGCGGTGGATCGCAGGATCTCGCCGCCGGTCTCGAGGTTGTGCCGGATCACCGGCAGCAGCCACTTGGGGATGCGGTCGGAGCTCTCCGCGCAGAGCCGGGCCACGGTGTCGCGTACCTGGTCGTTGGAGAAACGGTCGATGAGCTGGTGCTTGTACTCGTCCAGGTCGATGCCGGGCACCGGCTCCAGGGTCGGCGTGGCCTCGCGGTCCATGTACGCCAGCAGGAAGTCGGCGAACAGCCGATCCTGGGCGACGTCGTGCACGAGCCGGTAGCCGGCCAGGTAGCCGAAGTAGCAGAGCGCCTGGTGGCTGGCGTTGAGCAGGCGCAACTTCATCAGCTCGTACGGCTCGACGTCGGCGACCACCTGCACGCCGGCGTCCTCGAACGGGGGCCGGCCCAGCGGGAACGCGTCCTCCAGGGCCCACTGGGTGAACGGCTCGCACACCACCGGCCAGGCGTCGTCCACGCCGAACCGCTTGCGGACCTCCGCGCGGTCGTCGTCCGTGGTCACCGGGGTGATCCGGTCGACCATGCTGTTGGGGAAGGCGACGTGCTGCTGCACCCACTCGCCCAGCTCCGGGTCCAGCAGGGTCGCGAAGGCGACGAAGCTGCGCCGGGCGGCGTGCCCGTTGCCCTGGATGTTGTCGCAACTCATGATCGTGAACGGCGGCACCCCGCGCTCACGCCGCCGGGCCAGCGCCGCGGTGATCAGCCCGAAGGTGGTGCGCGGCGGGTTGCCGGGCGTCAGGTCGTGCCGCACGTCCGGGTTGTCGGCAACGAAGTCGCCGGTGACGGCGTTGAAGTTGTAGCCGCCCTCGGTGATGGTCAGCGAGACGATGCGCACCTCGGGCCCGGCCATCTTCTCGATGACGGCCTCGGGGTCGTCCGGCGCGAACAGGTACTCCTTGATCGAGCCGACGACCCGGGCTTCCAGGGTGCCGTCCGGCGCCTTGACGACCAGCGTGTAGAGGCCGTCCTGGGCGTGCATCACCTCGGCCATGCGCCGGTCGGCCGGCATCACGCCCACCCCGCAGATCGCCCAGTCCAGCGCCCGGCCCGCGCCCATCAGCCGGTCGAGGTACATCGCCTCGTGCGCCCGGTGGAAGCCACCGACGCCGAAGTGCACGATCCCGGTCCGCAGCGCGCCGCGGTCGTAGGACGGGACCGGCAGCTCGGCGGGCAGGGACGACAAGTTCTGGGCATTGAGGGGCAGCATCGGCATGTCCTCCCAGCGCTGCTCTGACGGGCTCGGAGCCCCAGCATGGCATCCCGGGAGGCCCGTTGCCGGGCCCGGCGCGGCAGCAGCTTTCTCACCGTCCGTCAACACGGGCACACGCGCCGCACAAACGGGCACGGCCCGGTGGCGGATCGCCACCGGGCCGTCCCAATGCTCCCGGTCAGACCGGCAGAACCGCTGCCGGCTTGAGGCTGCCACCGGTCATGTGCCGCAGGTACGCGGGCAGAGTGAAGAACTCCGGGCAGGTCCGCTCGGAGAGCAGCACGGTCAGCAGGGTCCGGGCCTGACCGAAGCACCGGGCCGACTCCTCGTCCAGCGCCCCGGTCTCGGCCAGCACGTCGAGCTCCTCGCGCAGCATCCGGGTCACCAGGCCCGCGGTCACCGGCACGCCGTAGTCGGTCGGGGTGCCCGTCGAGATCCACTGCCACAGCTGGGTCCGGCAGATCTCCGCGGTCGCCGCGTCCTCCATCAGCCCGCCCAGCGCCACCGCGCCGCGCCCGCCCAGCCACGCCGCGACGTACCGCAGCGCCACGCTGACGTTGGTGCGCAGCGCGACCTCGCTGACCGTGACGGCGCTGGACTTGACGTCCAGCAGTTCCTTGGCGGTGACCCGCACGTCCTCGCGCTTGCGCACGATCTGGTGCGGCTCGAAGCCGAGCCACTGGTCGAAGACCTCCCGGCAGGTCTGCACCAGGCCCGGGTGGGCCACCCAGGAGCCGTCGAAGCCGTCGCCGACCTCGCGCCGCTTGTCCTGGCGGACCTGGTTGAGCGCCCGCTTGGCGGCCACCGGGTCCCGGCTGGGCACGACGGCGGCCATGCCGCCGATCGCGTGGGCGCCGCGCCGGTGACAGGTCTTGACCAGCAATTCCGTGTACGCCCGCATGAACGGCGCCGTCATCGTCACCTGCGAGCGCTCCGGCAGCACCACGTCCGGCCGGTTCTTGATCATGCTGAACAGGTAGTCCCAGCGGCCGGCGTTGAGTCCCGCCGAGTGCTCGCGCAGCTCGTACAGGATCTCCTCCATCTCGAAGGCCGCCGTGATCGTCTCGATCAGCACCGTCGCGCGGATCGTGCCGCGGGGGATGCCCAGCAGGTTCTGCGCGAAGACGAAGACGTCGTTCCACAGCCGGGCCTCGAGGTGGCTCTCCAGCTTGGGCAGGTAGAAGTACGGGCCGCTGCCCCGCTCGATCTGCTTGCGCCCACAGTGGAACAGGTACAGGCCGAAGTCGAACAGCGACGCCGAGACCGCCCGCCCGCCGATGCGCACGTGGCACTCCGGCAGGTGCCAGCCGCGGGGCCGGACCATGATGGTCGGCAGCTCGGTGCCGATGTTGTACTCGCGGCCGTCCGGTGCGGTGAAGTCCAGGGTGCCGTCCAGCGCGGCCCGCAGGTTGCGCTGGCCTGAGACGACGTTGTCCCAGGTCGGCGCGGTGGCGTCCTCGAAGTCGGCCATCCAGACCTTGGCGCCGGAGTTCAGCGCGTTGATCGTCATCTTCCGTTCCGGCGGCCCGGTGATCTCCACCCGGCGGTCCATCAGGTCCTCGGCCGGCGGTGCCACGGTCCAGGTGTCGTCGATGCGGATCTGCCGGGTGGACTCCAGGAAGTCCAGCTCGGTGGTCCGCGTGGCCCGGCGGCGCCGGCGGCGGTCCAGCAGCTGGACCCGGCGGGCGCCGAACTCACGGTCCAGCGCCACCACGAACTCGATCGCCTCGGGGGTCAGGACTTCGTCGTACTCGGAGGGGGAGACGGTGACTTCTTCCATCAGAACTGCTCCGCTTCGGTCGAGCCGGACAGCGCGGTGGTGGAGCTGTCGGGGTTCAGCGCCGTGGAGACGGCGTCGAAGTAGCCGGTCCCGACCTCGGCCTGGTGCTTGGTCGCCGTGTAACCGTTGGCCTCGGCCGCGAACTCGGCCTCCTGCAGCCGCACGTACGCGCTCATGCCCTCGGTGGCGTAGCCCTGGGACAGCTCGAACATCGAGTGGTTCAGCGCGTGGAAGCCGGCCAGCGTGACGAACTGGAACTTGTAGCCCATCGCGCCGAGCTCCTTCTGGAACCGGGCGATGGTGGCGTCGTCCAGGTTGCGCTTCCAGTTGAACGACGGCGAGCAGTTGTACGCCAGCATCTTGTCCGGGTGCACCTTGTGCACGGCCTCGGCGAACGAGCGGGCGAACTCCAGGTCGGGCTTGCCGGTCTCGCACCAGATCAGGTCGGCGTAGTCGGCGTACGCGACCCCGCGGGCGATGGCCGCCTCCGGACCGCTGCGCACCCGGAAGAAGCCCTCGGCTGTCCGCTCGCCGGTGAGGAACGGCTTGTCACGCTCGTCCACGTCGGTGGTGAGCAGGTCGGCGGCCAGCGCGTCGGTGCGGGCGATGATCAGGCTGGGCACCCCGGCCACGTCGGCGGCCAGCCGGGCCGCGTTGAGCGTGCGGATGTGCTGGGCGGTCGGGATGAGCACCTTGCCGCCGAGGTGGCCGCACTTCTTCTCCGAGGCGAGCTGGTCCTCCCAGTGCACGCCGGCCGCACCCGCCGCGATCATGGCCTTCATCAGCTCGAACGCGTTCAGCGGCCCGCCAAAGCCGGCCTCGGCGTCGGCGACGATGGGCGCCAGCCAGTCGCGGTCGTGCTTGCCCGCCGCGGTGTCGATCTGGTCGGCCCGCAGCAGCGCGTTGTTGATCCGGCGCACCACCGCCGGCACCGAGTTCGCCGGGTAGAGGCTCTGGTCCGGGTACGTGTGCCCGGACAGGTTGGCGTCGGCGGCGACCTGCCAGCCGGACAGGTAGATGGCCTTGAGCCCGGCCCGCACCTGCTGCACGGCCTGGCCGCCGGTCATGGCGCCGAGCGCGTTGATGTACTCCTCGTCGTGCAGCAGGTCCCACAGCCGGCGGGCGCCCCGCTCGGCCAGGGTGTGCTGTTCCTGGACGCTGCCGCGCAGCTTGACGACGTCGTGCGCCGTGTAGCTGCGGGTCACGCCCAGCCAACGGGGATCGCCGGCCCACGCCCGAGTGAGGTCCGCGGCGGTACCGCCCCTGACTTCGGTCAGCTGATCAGTCATGGTGTTAAGCCCTTCCGTTACGGCAGAACTTCACTGTTGCCGAGGCCGCAACCCCTCCTGAAGGTATTTGTGAGCAGAAGAAGTGAAGAAATTCTGTTAGCGTCAAAACCCATGACGGCTTCACCGACCGACGCGACCGTGGACCTCGTGACCCTCGGGCAGCGGCTGCGGCACCAGCGCCGGGCCAAGGGCATGACCCTCGACCAGCTCAGCGCCGCCGTCGGCCGGGCTCCTTCGCAGCTCTCGCTGATCGAGAACGGCAAACGGGAGCCGAAGCTCAGCGTGCTGCAGGCGATCGCGGGTGCTCTGGGCGTACCGATGCAGGAGCTGCTCCGGCCGGAAGCGCCGAGCCGGCGCGCCGGGCTGGAGATCGAGCTGGCCCATTTTCAGCGGGAACCGGCCTACACGGCACTGGGCCTGCCGGTCGTCCGCGGTGGCCGGCGGCTGCCCGCCGACGCCCTGGAATCGCTGATCGGCCTGCACCGCGAGCTGACCCGGCTGCTCACCGAGCAGAGCGCCACCCCGGAGGTGGCCCGCCGGGCCAACCAGCAGCTGCGCGTCGAGATGCGCGAGCGCGACAACTACTTCGACTACATCGAGCAGGCCGCGGCCAAGGTGCTGGAGTCGGTGCGGCACACGACCGGCCCGCTGTCCCAGCGCGGCATCCTCGACATCGCCGCCCACCTCGGCTTCTCGTTGCACTACGTGAACGACCTGCCCGGCTCCGCACGCTCGGTGACCGACCTGAAGAACCACAAGATCTATCTGCCGCAGGTGGCCAGCGGCAAGGGCCACGACCCGCGCGCGGTGGTGCTGCAGACGCTCGGGCACTTCGTGCTCGGCCACAACGACCCGGCCGACTACGGCGACTTCCTGCGCCAGCGGGTCGAGGTCAACTACTTCGCCGCGGCGCTGCTGATGCCGGAGAAGTTCGCCACCGACTTCCTGGGCGAGGCCAAGGCCGACCGGGCGCTGGCCATCGACGACTTCCGCGACGCGTTCGGGGTCTCCTACGAGACCGCGGCGCACCGCTTCACCAACCTGGTCACCCACCACTTCGGCATCCCGGTGCACTTCGCCCGGGTGCACGAGAGCGGCACGGTCTACAAGGCCTACGAGAACGACGACGTGCGCTTCCCGACCGACGTGACCGGCGCGATCGAGGGCCAGCCGGTGTGTCGCAAATGGGCGTCACGCACGGTGTTCGCGGCCGAGGACCCGTACTCGTCGTTCTACCAGTTCACCGACACCGGCAAGGGCACGTACTGGTGCACGGTGCACGTGGAGTCGACCCGCTCGGGCGAGTTCTCGGTGACGGTCGGGACGCCGTACCAGCATGCCCGCTGGTTCCGCGGCGGTGACACCACCCGCCGTACCGTGTCGACCTGCCCGGACCCGACCTGCTGCCGCCGGCCGCCCACGGAGCTGGTGGACCGCTGGGGCGGTCAGGCCTGGCCCAGCGCCCGGGTGCACTCGCACCTGCTGGCGGCCCTGCCGCCCGGCACCTTCCCCGGCGTCGACGCCCAGGACGTCTACGAGTTCCTGCAGCGCCGCGCCCAGTGACGGCGGCCGCCGTCCGGCATTCGTGTGCGTTGTGTGGAGATCCTGTGCGGAGTCGACCCGGGCGGTCGCTGACGGGCCGGGCCGGTGATGAGATCGCACCGTCGGCACTCGCCGCCCCGGAAGGAGACCCCATGAAATACGCTCTGGCCGTCGTCGCCGTTCTGCTCGGTGCCGCCGCATTCGTGTACGGCGGAGCCGACGACTCCCCAGGTCTGCAACTGCTGGGCGCCCTGCTCGTGATCGGCGCGATCGTCCTTGTGGTGCGAACGGTGCGACGCAGTCAGGGCAGGTCGAGCGGTTTGCGGTAGACGCGGAAGTCCGCGGGGGTGGCTCAGCGCAGCTCGGCGATCCGGGCCCGGGTGTCCGCCGGGGAGTCGGGGTGCAGGCGCTCGACGTCGGCCCGGATGTCGGCCACGGTCCGGCCGGCCAGTTCCCGCCGCCAGGCCAGCTCGGCACCGCGCATCGCCTGGGCCAGGGTGCACGACTGCCGATAGTCGACGCCCGTGTGCACGCCCGGGCCCTTGCGCAGTATCTGGTCGCAGCGGAACAGCTCCTCCGGCCCCTCGATCGCGGCCACGATGTCCAGCAGCGAGACCGCGTCCGGGTCCCGGGCCAGCCGGAAGCCGCCGCGCGGGCCGGAGACCGACGTCAGGATCCCGGCCCGGACCAGGGCCTGGAGCTGCTTGTTCAGATAGGCCGGTGGCAGCTCGTAGAACGCCGCGAGGGTGCCGGTCGGCACCGGCGTGTCGAGCCAGCTCAGGTTGAGGCACGTGTGGAGGGCCCATTCGACGCCCTGACTCATCCGCATGGTCCTGGACTTTACATGTCCAGAATCTCGTGCCTATCCTGGACCTCCAACATCCAGGAACGGGGAACGACCATGACACTGGTACACGCAGCCCAGGCAGAGGTCCTCGACAGCGACCCGGCCAGCGTGATCACCCTGCTGCTCGACCCCGAGCACACCGGCGGCGCCCTGACCAGCAACCGCACGCTGCTCAAGCACGGCACCGAGGGCGCTCCGCCGCATCAGCACACGCTGTCCGGCGAGCTGTTCTTCGTGCTCGGCGGCGCCCTCGAGGTGCTCGTCGGCACGGAGCTGCAGACCTTGCACGAGGGCGACGCCCTGTTCGTCCCGCCGGGCACTCCGCACGCTTTCGCCCCGGCCGACGGCCAGGACGCCGACTTCCTCGTGGTCATCACGCCCGGCAAGCCGCGGTTCGACTATTACCGGCTGCTCGACGAGGTGCACCGCGGCGAGGCGACCTGGTCGCAGGTCGGCGAGACGCAGGACCGCTTCGACAACCACTACGTGGACAGCCCGGTATGGGCGGCCCGTCGGCAACCGGCCGGGCGATGACCGGCCCCGGGCGTCGCCGGGCCGCCCTGGCGCTGCTGGCGTTCGCCATGCTGATCGTCTCGCTGGACCAGTACATCGTGGTGGTCGCGCTCCCGGACATCCGGCGTGACCTGGGCTTCTCCGCTCAGACCCTGCAGGCCGTGGTCACCGCCTACGCCGTCGCGTCCAGCGGTTTCCTGCTGCTCGGTGGCCGCGCCGCCGACCTGCTCGGCCGGCGCCGGGTCCTGGTCACCGGGCTCGCGCTGTACGCGGCCTCGGCCCTGGCCGGCGGTCTGGCCCGCAGCCCGGAGATGCTGCTGAGCGCCCGCGCGGTCCAGGGCCTGGGCGGTGCGTTGGTCTTCCCGACGACGCTGGCCCTGGTCAACGTCACCTTCCCGGAGGGCCGGGCCCGCAACCGCGCGCTCGGCGTGTGGGGCGGCGCGGGCGCGGCCGGCCTGGTCCTCGGCGTCCTGCTCGGCGGTGTCCTCACGCGCGCGTTCGGGTGGCCGGCGGTGTTCCTGATCAACGCACCCCTGGCGGCCGCGGCGCTGCTGCTGGCGTTCCCGCTGCTGCCGGCCGATGCCCGGCGCGCCGAGGGGCGGTCGTTCGACCTGCTGGGCGCGCTCAGCGCCACCGGCGGCATCACGCTTCTGGTGTTCGCGCTGGTGAAGGGGCCGGAGGCCGGCTGGGCCTCGCCGGTCGTGCTCGGCCCGGCGTCGGCCGGGCTGGCGCTGCTCGCCGCGCTGGTCGTGATCGAGCGGCGGGCCGCCGACCCGCTGGTGCCGCCAGGGCTGCTGCGTCGCAACGTCGTCGCGGCGGTCGGGCTCGCGGCGATGTTCGCGGCGACCTTCGGCTCGGTGCTGTACTTCCTGTCGATCTACTTCCAGGACGTCCGCGGCTACGACTCCCTGCGCACCGGCCTGGCCTTCCTGGTGCCCACCGCCGTGGTCGTGACCGGCTCCACGGTGGCCGGCCAGGTGGTGACCCGCTTCGGCCTGCGCCGCACCCTCGTCGCGGCGCTGGTGGTGGGCGCGGCGGGTGCCGCGGCGCTGGGTCTGGCGATGACGCGGGACAGCTCGTACGCGGCACTGCTGCCCGGACTGGTCGCACTCAGCATCGGCGACGGGGTGGTCTTCACCGCCATGTTCATCGCCGTGGCCACCGGTGTCAGCGACCGGGAGCAGGGCATCGCCTCGGGGCTCGCCTCCACCGGATCCGGGGTCGGCGCCGCGCTCGGCCTGGCCGTCCTGGTCCTCGTCGCCCAGCACAGCATCCGCGCGGCGGTCCTGACGGTCGCGGCCGGGATCGTGCTCACGATGCTGGTCGCGTGGGTCCTGCGACCGGCGGCCGCCGAGTCCCGGCCACCGATCCTCATGCGACCTTGCTGAGCATGACCCGCTCGGCCGGGTTCAGGCGCGGC
This sequence comes from Actinoplanes sp. CA-051413, assembly GCF_050955795.1. Taxonomy (NCBI): domain Bacteria; kingdom Bacillati; phylum Actinomycetota; class Actinomycetes; order Micromonosporales; family Micromonosporaceae; genus Actinoplanes; species Actinoplanes sp. CA-051413. The sequence goes on along the minus strand of NZ_CP192100.1, from coordinate 6,305,125 downwards.
GCTGGGCGACGCGGGCGGTGCCGCGCGCCTGTGCGGGCACGATGGCCTGGGACACCGGTATCCCGGCGCCGAGCCGGATCACCAGGGGAGCGTCGACGAGGTCGCTGTGCTCCAGCAGGGTGTGCTCCTCCCACGACAGCCGGACGTCGGCCGAGCAGCGCGCCACCCGCACGTGCGCCAGACGGCCGGCCCGTACGGTGGCCGCCAGGCCCTGCACGGTGAACGTCACGGACAGGCACAGCCGTAGCTCGTACACGGTTTCCTGGTCGACGAGCACGTCGAGGTGCGGGTCGTAGGTGACCCGGACCAGGTGGTCGTCCAGCGTGACCAGCCGGGTGACGTCGGCGTCGGCGGCGGTCTCCCGCGCGGCGTCGACCAGGCAGTGGTAGCCCATCAGCCCGGAGAGCAGGATCGAGCCGAGGTCCTCCTCGAGCAGGCCGCCGGCCGCCGCGGAGAGCTCCGCACCGAGCGCTGCCCGGGCCGGGCCGGACAGGCGGCCGGGGATCGCATCGACCGCGGCCTCCACCGGACCGCCCTCGGTGAGCTGACGGGTCAGCGTCGCGTCGTCGGCGCCGAGGAAGTCGCGCAGGTGGCCGGTCACGATCCCGCCGCCTCGATCGTCGTCCGGCCCGCCGCGGGGTGCCGGCGCACGGAGATGGCGATCTCCGGAGCGGTGGTCCGCGCGGTCACCACCGCCGTACGGCTGCCCGGCTCGGCCACCACCGTCACGTGCTGTCGCAGCCACCGCCGGCCTCTGGGCAGACGGATCACACCGGACCTCATAGCGACCATCTCCTCGTGATCACTATGCGCGCGTCGGGCAAGTTTCCTGCGCGTTGAGTCGTTGATCCGCTCGTGTTCAGCCTGGGAGGTAATCCTCCAGGAGGGCCGGCGTCAGTCCGGCCTTGTGGATCGCGCGCAGCGCGGCCAGGAAATCCCGTACGAAGGCCGGCCGGAAGTGCATCAGGATGACGTCGCCCGGCTGGACCCGGTGACCCTCCTGGTAGCGCACCTTGCCCTTGTGGACCGTCTCCTTCCACATGAACGCGGCCTTGATCCCGCAGTCGCGCGCCGCTCGCAGTGTGGTGGCGTCCTTGGTGCCGAACGGCGGCCGGAACAGCACGGGCCGGCGTTGGTAGCGGTGACCCAGCCGGTCCGCCGAGCCGCAGATCTCCCGGTGCTGGAACGCGTACGACTTGCCGCGCAGCTCGGTGTGGGTGATCGTGTGCGCCTCGATGACCGCGCCGTGCTCCTGCAGGCGCGCGAAGTACGCCTCGTCGTCGTGGATGGCGTCGGTGGTCAGGAACAGCGTGACCGGGATGCCGGCGGCCGCCAGCAACGCCGGCGCCTCCGGCACCTTCAGGTAGCCGTCGTCGATGGTGATGAAGGCGACCGGCTGCTGCGTCGGGACCCGCGACAGGTACGGCACACTGCCCGACGCCGGAAGGGTGATCGGCACGGGCGGCGGCGCCGGTGGAAAGACGGGTATGTCGGCGGAGGTCCAGCCCTTGCCCCCGGTCGGCGCCGCGGGCCGGCTTGTCGGCGTCGTCGGTGTCGCCGGCGCTGTGATCAGGTGTTCGGCCGGCGGCGAGGCCGAGGGCAGCACCTCCGGCGCGCCTGAGCCGGCCGAGCAGGCAGCCAGGGGCAACCCCAGCAGGCAGACGACAGCGGTGGCGAGGGCTCGTCGGGACATCGGCAAGATCACATGGGCAAGCTAGAGAACGCCCGCAACCGCACACGGTGACCCGGGCGTCGCGGACACGGCATCCTGGCTGGTCAGACGCTCAGCAGGTGGGGGATCCGGCCCGGGTCGGTCGGGGCCAGCAGGTGCAGCAGCGAGCGGGCCGCCGCGATCACCAGCGCCCGGTCGTACGTCGTGGCGAACACGAACCGCCGTTCCGCCTCGGGCCCGGTGTCACCGAGGTCGCGAGCGACCAGCGCCGCCGCCTGGTGCGGGCCCACGACCAGCACGTTCCACTCGCCGCGCAGTGCGTCTCCGGCGGTGAAGTGGGCGCCGCGGACGCCGGGTGCCGGTTCGTCGCTCAGGCCGGTGCCCAGCGCCGCGACCATCGGGCTGCGCTCGGCGATCGCGGCGTACCGGCGGGCGGTCGCGCGGGTGAAGTGCCGAGCCTCCTGGAAGCAGGCGAGCAGCACGGGCGGCTGGTGGCTGTCGCGGGCCAGGGCCTCCAGGTGCTTGCTGATCGGCATCAGCGTCGACTTGGTCGTGACCACGGTGGGGCGCTGGGCGGCGACGATCTCGAACGGCGTCCCGCCCGTCGGACCGCCCATCGCCGGCCGCAGCAACGGCAGGTGGGCACCCGGCGGCGCGGGGACGGGCGGCAGGGGACCGGGGCGCCCGTACAGCCAGCCCTGGCCGACGGTCGCGCCCATCGTGCGGGCGATCGCCTCGTGCTCCGCCGTCTCCACCCCCTCGGCGAGGATGGTGGCCCCGCTGGCCTCGGCGTACGCCGCGACGGCGGCCACCACGTGCGAGGTGTGCGGATCCTGCGGGGCGTGCAGCAGGCTCATGTCCAGCTTGACGACGTCCGGATGCACGAACGGCATCAGCGCCAGCGACATCGGGTCGGCGCCCACGTCGTCCAGGGCCACGCCCCAGCCCGCCGCCCGGCAGCTCGCCGTCGCCGACAGCAGCCCGGCCGGGTCCGCCGCGATCGCCCGCTCGGTCATCTCGGTGACCACGCGCAGCCGGCTCTGCGCCCGGGCCACGATGGGGGCCAGATCGTCGGGGCAGGGTGTGTGCCAGGCCGTCGGCTCCATGTTGACGAACAGGGTCTGCTCCAGGCCGGCGTCCAGCGCGGCCCGGTACGCCGACGCCCGGCACACCCAGTCGAGCTCGTTGTCGCGTCCGGCGGCGCGGGCCGCGGCGAACAGCGTCACCGGCGACTCCCAGGGGCTGCCGGCCGGGCCCCGGCTGAGCGCCTCGTAGCCGAGCACGCGCCGCGTGGCGATGTCCACCAGCGGCTGGAAGGCGGAGGTCACGGCGCGGCCGTCGATGACGTTGTGAATGTTCCGCACGTCTTCGACATCGGCGGCCCGGGCGGATGTCTGAGGAGTTGGATCGATGTTAATACGAATTACCTTACTATCAGTGGTTCTATTAGCAGCCGATGGCCGCTTAGCGTCACGGACATGAATCGACGCACCCTGTTGAAAGGTGCCGCTGCCGGACTGGCGGGCACCGCCGTCGCCCCCGCCGCGGCCCGGGCCGCCCTGCCCGCCGGCATGCCGACCTACACCTACCTCCGCGACGCGCTCACCATGCCGCTGAACTACAACCCGACCGGGGAGTTCATCTTCCCCTGCATCCGCGGCGTCTACGACAAGATCAGCGGCGCGCGGGCCCGGTACTACCTCTACTACGCGCCGCACGAGAAGCCGGGCGGCATCTGTGTCGCGTACGCGAACTCGCTCGCCGGCCCGTTCACCGAATACTCCGCCAACCCGTTGATCGACAATGTCCTGCCCAGTACGACGGTCAGTCATGTGTCGTCTCCGCACGTCATCTGGGACGCCGCCACCCGGCAGTTCTTCTGCTACTTCCACGGCGAGAACACAACTACCCGGGTGGCCCGTTCCGCGGACGGCATCAATTTCCGGGACGAGACGCCGATCCTGAGCACGCGGCTGGTGCCGGGCACCTCGGAGACCTCGTACGCCCGGGTCTTCGAGCACACTCTGCCCGGACGCGGCAACAAGTACGTCATGGTGTTCATGGGCGTGAAGAGCGGGCGGCGGATCTTCTACGGCTGGTCACCCAACGGCTGGGACCAGTGGCAGTTCAGTCCCACCCCGCTGGTCAACCCGGAGGGCGACGGCCTCACCGACATCGCCGCGCCGGCCCTGGTCAAGCGCAACAACACGACGTACGTGGCGTACCACGGCAACGACGGGAAGATGCGGATCACCGAGGTCGGCAACGCCTTCGACCGGGAGAACCACCTGGGTGTCTTCTACAGCCCGATCGCCTCCGACAACGGCCGCGCCGCCGCGCCGTCGTTCGGCACCGACGGCGGGACGCCGTACATGTTCTATGAGGCCGGGCCGCGTCTGCAGGCCCGGATCTGCATCGCGCGCGCCGGCTGACGCTCAGAGAGCGCTCCCTTTACCGATGGTATCGAAAAACTTCGTTGGCTCTCTTTACTGTTAACAAGCTTTAACTTACGTTGAGCGTATCGCCGACGGAGCTTCCATCCATCGGGCATCGTCGATACCGACCGGGTTCTCCGGCGCGGTACCGGCGTGCCCGCGGCAGGCCGGGTTCCCCCAAACTCCGGCCTGCCGCCCCCATGAAGAGGAGCGCTTCATGAGAAGAAGAACCACTCTGCCGCTGCTGACCGTCGCCACGGTCGGCGCCTCACTGTTCGTCGCCGTCGCGCCGGCCTCGGCGCACGGCTACATCTCCTCACCGCCCAGCCGGCAGGCCAACTGCGCCCGCGGCGCGGTGGCCAACTGCGGTGACATCATCTACGAGCCGCAGAGCGTCGAGGCGCCCAAGGGCTCGACGCAGTGCAACGGCGGTGGCAGCCGCTTCGCCGTCCTCAACGACAACAGCCGCAACTGGCCGGCCGCGAGCGTCGGCTCGTCCGTGACGTTCAACTGGGTGCTCACCGCCCGGCACTCCACCAGCACGTGGGAGTACTTCATCGGCGGCACCCGGCTGGCCTCCTTCAACGACGGCGGCGCGCAGCCCGGCGCCACCAAGTCGCACACCGTCAGCATGGGCGGCTTCACCGGCCGGCAGACCGTGCTGGCCCGGTGGAACATCGCCGACACGGTCAACGCGTTCTACTCCTGTGTGGACGTCAACATCGGTGGCGGTGGCGGCAACCCGCCGCCCACCACGCCGCCGCCGACCACGCCGCCCACCCAGCCCACGACGCCGCCGCCGACGACCCAGCCGCCGGCCGGTGGCACCTGGCGGGCCGGCACCGCGTACTCGCCCGGCAACGTCGTCACCTACGGCGGGGCCTCGTACAGCTGCCGGCAGGCGCACACCGCGCTGGCCGGCTGGGAGCCGCCGAACGTACCGGCTCTCTGGTCCCGCATCTGATCCACGCCCCGCGGACGGGTCCACGGCCACCGGCGTGGACCCGTCCGTCCGGCACCGGAGGAGGTGTCACCGTGCGTCGTCTGGCCACCGCCCTGCTGATGCTGATCACGCTGGCCGGCTGTGCCGCCGAACCGGCGCAGCCGCCACCGCCGGCGTACAACAGCACCGACGTGATGTTCCTGCAGATGAGCCTCGACTACATCCGCCAGGGTGAGCAGGTCGTCGCGCTGGCCGGGCCGCGGGCCACCAACCCCGAGGTGCGCACGCTGATCAACGAGCTGGGCGGGCAGTGGCAGAGCGAGGCGGCCACCATGGGCCGCTGGCTGACCGGCTGGCAGCAGCCGCCGTCGGCCGACCCGGCCGCCGGCGCCCACGCCGGGCACGGCGACCTGCATTCGCTGCGGCCCGCCGACATCGCCGAGCTCGAGGCCGCCCGCGGCGCCGACTTCGACCGTACGGCGGTCAGCCTGCTCCTGGGCCACCTGCACAACTGTGTCGAGGTGACCCGGATGGAGGTGACCGGTGGGCAGTACCCGCCCGCCAAGGCCCTCGCCGAGACGATGACCACCCAGCGGCAGTCGCAGATCCAGGCCATGCTCGCCCTGGCCGCATGAGCCGTCCGGCCCTGATTGAAGCTTCAAACCAGCAGTAGGATGGGCTGGTGACCGCCGAACCGCCACGCTGGCTCAGCCCCGACGAGCTGCGGGCCTGGCTGCCCGTGGGTGGCCTGCTGCTGAAGCTCCCCGCCGCCCTGGACGCCCAGATGCAACGCGACTCGGGCCTGAGCCACTTCGAATACCTCGTGCTGGCCAACCTCTCCGAGGCCCCCGAGCGGACCCGCCGGATGAGCGCCCTGGCCGCGCTGGCCAACGGCTCACTGTCCCGGCTCTCGCACGTGGTCAAGCGCCTGGAGGCCCGCGGCTGGATCGAGCGCAAGGCCTGCCCGTCGGACGGCCGCTACACCAACGCGGTGCTCACCGACGCCGGCTGGGAAAAGGTGCTGGCCAGCGCGCCGGGACACGTCGAAGCCGTCCGCACACTGGTGCTGGACGCGTTGTCCCCGGAGGAGCTCGACCAGCTCGGCGCCATGGCCCGGCGCCTGCTCGAGCGACTGGAGCCGGGCGACGCCCGGAATGCCTTTCCCGGCTGATCAACCGGCCCGATAATGTCGCGGCATGGCCGACCTCATCGCTCCCACCGCCCGGCTGCACGAATCCTGGCTGCGCTCGCGCGACGACTGGGGTCGCGGCGTGCACCAGGACGGTGCGGGCCTGCGGCCCGGGGACGACGTGGACAGTCCGGACGGGTTCGCCGCCTGGGTGCGCCGGCTGCTGCGCGAGGCCGACCCGGCCGTGCCGGTTCCGGAGGGCCTGGTCCACTGCACGTACTGGTGGATCGTCGAGGACGACGAGGTGCTCGGCGCGATCGCGCTGCGCCACGAGCTCAACGACTTCCTGCTGCGGGCCGGCGGGCACATCGGTTACGGCGTACGGCCGTCTGCGCGCCGCCGCGGCCTGGCATCGTTCGCGCTGGGCGAGGTCCGGCCGTACGCGGCCAAGCTCGGCCTGCCACGCGTCCTGGTCACTTGCAACGTGGCCAACGAGGGTTCCCGCCGCACGATCGAGCGCAACGGCGGTGAGCTGGAGGACATCCGCGACACCGAGATCGGCCGGCTGCGCCGCTACTGGATCACCCTCCCGCGCGCCACCTGACCTCAGCCGACCAGGCGGCGTTCCCAGGCCCAGGCGGCGATCTCCACCCGGTTGCGGGCCCCGAGCTTGGTCTGCACGCTGCCCAGGTGCGTCTTGACGGTGCCGACCGAGATGAACAGCTGCGTCGCGATCTCCGCGTTGGTCAGCCCGCGGGCGGCCAGCTTGACCACGTCGAGCTCGCGCGGGGACAGGCCGCCGTCGTCGCCGGTCGGGGCCGGTGGGGACAGATGCTCCAGCAGCCGTACGGTGATCGACGGGCTGATCAGCGCGTCCCCGGACACCGCCGCGCGCACCGCCTCCACCAGCAGCGCCGGTCCCGAGTCCTTCAGCAGGAAGCCGGCCGCGCCGTTGCGCAGCGCCTGGTGCACGTACTCGTCGAGGTCGAAGGTCGTCACGACGACCACCTTGATCGGATCCGCGACGCCCGGCCCGGCCAGCAGCCGCAGGGCCTCCAGGCCGTCCATCCGGGGCATCCGGATGTCGAAGAGCGCCACGTCCGGCTTGAGCTTGCGGGCCATCGCCACCGCCTCGACGCCGTCCGCGGCCTCGCCGATCAGCTCCATGTCGGGCTGCGCACCGATGATCATGCCGAAGCCGGTCCGTACCATCGCCTGGTCGTCGGCGATCATCACGCGGATCACCGCGTCACCTCCTGGTCGAGCGGCAGGGCGGCGTCGACGACCCAGCCGCCGTCGATGCCCGGCCCGGCGGTGATGCGACCGCCGACCGCGCGGACCCGTTCGGTCAGGCCCACGAGACCGTACCCCGGCGCCTCGCGCGGCATCGCGGCGCGCGGCGCCGCGCCGTCGTTCGCCACCCGGACGAGCAACCAGTCAGCGGTACGGCGCACCCACACGTCCGCGACCCGGGCGTCCTTGGCGTGCCGCCGGATGTTGGTCAGCGCCTCCATCACCACCCGGTACGCCGACGTGGACACCTCCACCGGGAGCCCCGCCGTGCTGCCGTCCACGTGCAACCGGGCGAGCACCTCACCCGCGTTGCTGAACTGCTCCAGCAGCGGGGCCAGCTCGTCCACCCCGGCCAGCGGCGCGAGCGGCGCGTCCGGCCGGGCGTCCGGATCACGCAGCACCCCGACCATCCGGCGCATCGAGGCCATCGTCTCGGCGCCGGCCGCCTCGATCTGCTCCAGCGCCAGCAGCACCCGCTTCGGGTCCTGCTCGGCGATGAACCGCGCGCCCTGCGCCTGCACGACGATGCCGGTGACGTGGTGGGCGATGAAGTCGTGCAGGTCCCGGGCGAACTCGGCGCGCTGCTCGGCGCGGACCGAGTCCATCGCGCGTACCCGGGTCGACTCGATGATGCGCAGGTAGACCGCCAGGGCGATCACCGCGGTCGCGACCAGCCCCAGGGCCAGGCCGGCGATGACGTAGTCGTCGCCGGTGCCGGCCCGCATCGGCATGAACCCGATGGCCATGCCGAGCAGCAGCACGGCACCGACCGCCCACCGGCTGTCGCCCCGGCGGCACACCACGAACAGGACCGCGAGCAGTCCGACCGACTCGGCCAGGCCGAAGCTGCCCCCGACGCCGCTCGACGCACCGCCGATCCCGATGGTCAGCACCAGGGAGAACCCCGCCAGCAGCATGGCCGCCTTGGGCAGCCGGGCCGAACCCTGCCGGTGGGCGGGCAGCCAGACGGCGGCCGTCGACAGCGCGCCGATGAACAGGGCGAGGCCCAGGACCGGCCCGCCCGCGGACACGCCGGAGGCCAGGTCGATCAGCCCGAGCATCGCCATCAGCAACAGGGTGGCGAGCTGGGCGCCCCGGCGGATCAAGTTCGGTCGCGTCAACATCGTGACCCAGCGTAACCGCTGCTCAACGCGCCTCCATCGGCCGAAAGACAGATCCGCCGCGGCCGCCGATCCCCGCTGCGGGCTGATGTGCGCAGTGCCACCCGACCATCAGGCTGCTCCCAGCTTCACCGACTACTGGAGGATCCCTGATGAGAACGCAGTCCCCGGCCGCGGCGCCGACGACATCGATGGCCGGCCCCGACGACGGCATGACCGCCGTCGCCGCCGTGGACCTGGTCAAGGTGTACGGCAGCGGGGAGACCGCCGTCCGTGCCCTCGACGGCGTGACGGTCGGCTTCCCCCGCGCCCAGTTCACCGCCATCATGGGACCGTCCGGCTCGGGCAAGTCCACGCTGATGCACTGCCTGGCCGGGCTCGACACGGCCACCTCGGGCCGGGCGCTGCTGGGCGGCACCGACCTGACCGTGCTCAGCGACAAGGTCCTCACCCGGGTCCGCCGCGAGCGGATCGGCTTCGTCTTCCAGTCGTTCAACCTGCTCCCGCAGCTCACCGCCGAGCAGAACATCACCCTGCCGCTGGACCTGGCCGGCCGGCGGGCCGAGTCCGGGCTGTTCGCCCACCTCGCCGACGTTCTGGGCCTCAACGGGCGGCTCACCCACCGGCCCAGCGAGCTCTCCGGCGGCCAGCAGCAGCGGGTCGCGCTGGCCCGGGCGCTGGTCTCGCGCCCCGAGGTCGTCTTCGCCGACGAGCCGACCGGCAACCTGGACTCCCGCTCCGGCGCCGAGGTGCTGTCGTTCCTGCGCAACTCCGTGCGCGAACTCGGCCAGACCATCGTCATGGTCACCCACGATCCGGGCGCCGCCGCGTACGCCGACCGGGTCGTGCTGCTGGCCGACGGCAAGGTGGCCGGCGAGCTGGACCGGCCCGACCGCGCGTCGATCGCTGACGCCCTGCAGCACCTGGGGACCTACCGATGAACGTGCTCCGTACCCAGCTGGCCGGCGTCTCCCGGCGCCCGGCCCGGCTGCTGCTCACCGGCCTGGCCATGCTCGTGGCGTCCTTCGTGGTCTACGCCACCGTGCTGGCCCAGCAGATCACCGAGCGCACCATGCTCGACGGCCTCAGCGGCACGCCCGCCGCCGTCGACCTCGTCGTCGGCGGGGAATCGGACACCGGCAACATACCGGCCATCACCCGCGCCGACCTGGCCCGGCTCCAGGCGGTGCCCGGCGTCGCCGAGGCGGCCGGCCGGACGGAGTTCGGCGGCCAGACCGGCAGCGACTACCTGAACATCACGGCCGACCCGGGCAGCGGCCCGCTGGCCGTCGCCCACGTCACCCAGGGCCGGTACCCGTCCGCACCGGGCGAGATCGCGGTGACCCCGCGCACGGCGGACCGGATGGGCCTGCCCGTGGGCAGCACGGTCTCACTGATCACCAGCTGGGACGACGACGGCAAGCCCGGAAAGCCCGTGCGGCTCACGGTCACCGGTCTGGCCGACGCCCGCGACGACTACGGCTTCACCGCGTACGCCCCGACGGCCACCATCCTGGCGCTGAGCCCCGACACCACCCTGTTCAAGGTGGACCTGCGCCTGGCCCCGGGAGCCGACGCCACCGCCGTCCGCGCGGAGCTCGACCGGATCGTGCAGAGCATGCCGGCCCCGCCCGAGGGCGCCGAACGCGCGCTGATCCGGGCCGGCGCGGACGTGCGCACCGACGAGGCGAACCGCGCGGCCTCCGAACTCAACGAGCTGTTCGCCGTCGTCGGGATGTTCGTGGCCATCGCCGTGGTCGCCGCCGGGCTGGTCGCCACCTCCACGTTCCGCATCGTGTTCGCCCAGCGGATGCGCCAGCTGGCGCTGCTGCGGGCGGTCGGCGCCGGACGCAGCTCGATCAGCCGGGCACTGGCCGCCGAAGGTGCCCTGACCGGATTCGTCGCCGGCCTGGTCGGCGTGCTGGGGGCCCTGGCCGTCGGCCACGTCCTGCCACCGGTGCTGCGCGCCTTCGACGTCGCGGTGTCCTCGCCAGGTGTCCCGGTGCTGCCCGCGGCCGGGGTGATCCTGCTGTCCGTGCTGATCACCGTGCTGGCCGTGCTGGCCCCGGCGTTCTCGGCCGCGAAGGTCGCCCCGCTGGAGGCGCTGCGCTCGGCGAGCACCACCGGCGGCCGGCGCGACATCGGCAAGCTGCGGTGGGCGTTCGGGCTGCTGCTCACGCTGATGGCGGCCGGCGCGGCCGCGTACGTGATCGTCAACCTGCCGGACCGCGACGCGAAGAACTACACGCCCGCACCGATGCTGCTGACGGTGGTCATCTCCGGAGCGCTGGCCTTCTTCGCCCTGATGGCGCTGGGCCCGGTCCTGGTCCGCCCGGTACTGGCCACGGTGGGCTGGCCGCTGCGCCGGCTCGGCGCCGTAGGCCGGCTCGCGGTGGGAGGAGTCGGCGGAGCGCCCCGGCGAGCCGCAGCGGTGTCGGTCGTGGTGGCGCTCGGCGTCACCCTGATCGCCGGCGTCGTGGTGACCGGAGCCTCGGTCCGGGTGCTCGCCGACCGCGAGATGGCCTCGGCCGTACCCGCCGACTACGAACTCGCCGCCAACGCCGACGAGCGGGTCCCGGCCGCCCTGGTCGACCAGGCGAAAGCCAGCCCCGACCTGGCCCACGTGACGCCGTACCGGCGCCTCGACACGGTCACGATCGGCGGCGACGAGTCGCAGCTGCAGGCCACCGACCTCGACATGGACGCGCTGCCGACCATGAAGAACATCGACGTGTCGGCCGGCACGCTGGCCGGCATCAAACCCGGCGCGGTGGCGATCTCGGGCTTCGCCACGGACCTGTCCGGGCTGGCGGTCGGCGACACCACAACGCTGACCAGCGGCAAGAAGAAGCTCCAGGTCACGGTCGCGGCGGTCCTGCCGGACACCGGGCCGCTGCAGTCGTCCCTGCTGCTGGACCCGAACGACCTGAGCAAGCTCGGAGCGCCGGCGACCTACTCCGGGCTGCTGGCGGACGCGGCAAAGTCGGGCGAGGACGGGCGTACCGCCGGACAGAAGGCCATGCAGCAGCTGGTCCAGGGCCGCACGGGCCTGGGCGTCACGGTCCTGGCCGACCAGCGGGACCAGTTCAACCTGATCCTGAACGGCGTCCTGGCCGTGGCAATCGGCCTGGTCGGGCTGACGGTGCTGATCGCAGTGGTCGGCGTGGGCACAACAACGGCGCTGTCGGTGGTGGAACGGGTCCGCGAATCGGGCCTGTTGCGGGCGGTCGGCCTGTCCCGCGGCGGGCTGCGAGCGATGCTGACCGCGGAATCAAGTCTCTACGGCGTGATCGGCGCGACGATCGGCCTGGTCCTGGGGGTGCCGTACGCGTGGCTGTCGATCAAGGCGCTGGGGGTGAATGCGCCGCTGGCCTTGCCGGTGTGGCAGTTGGCGGCGGTGTTCGTGACGCTGGTGCTGTTCACGGCGGTGGCTGGGGTGTTGCCGGCTCGGCGGGCTTCGCGGGTCAGTCCGGTTGCTGCGCTGGCTACTGACGGCTGATTGGGCGGGATCGGGGGTCGCCCTCGGCGGTTTGTTGACGCCGGGGGTGGCCCTTGTTCCGGGTGCTTCCTGGCCTTTTATGCCGGCCTTTTCGCCTGCTGTTCCGGTCTGTTGTGCCGTTTCGACTGCGCCGCTGTTCACTACCGCCGCTCTCCGCTATCGCCGCTCTCCGCTACTGCCCCTCTTCGCCCCCTTCGCGCCCGCTGCGTCGGCCGGTCTTACCGGCCGATGTCCGCGGCGACTTCGGGCGTTCGTGGCCTCGTTCTTGTCGTACCCGGCGGATAGATTTCCGGAGTGACCGATCAGCCCGCAGACCTTCCCGCCGAGACCGTGCCACTTGATCACGCGGATCTCGCGGCGGTGGATCCCGAGCTGCGCGAGCCGCTGCCGACGATCATGGCGGCGACTCCGCGGCCGTTGACCCTCGACGTGTTGCCGGCCCGGCGGGCGCTCGGCGCCGAGCTGCGGCCCACCGACGAGTTGTTGTCGCGGGACGGCCGGATCACGCTGGAGACCCGGCAAGCGGGGGAGACCAGTGTGCTGATCGCCCGGCCCGCCGGGATGGAGGGGCCGCTGCCCGGGGTCGTCTACCTGCACGGCGGCGGGATGATCGCCGGAGACGAGCGGAGTGACCTGCCCGGGGTCCTGGAGTGGGTCGAGCAGGTCGGCGTCGTGGTCGTCTCGGTCGCGTATCGGCTGGCGCCCGAGCACCCGTACCCGGCCGGCGTCGAGGATTGTCACGCCGCGCTCACCTGGACCCTGGCGCACCTGGACGAGCTGGGCATCGACGGCCGGGTGGTGCTGGCCGGCACCAGTGCCGGCGGTGGACTGGCAGCCGGGACAGCGCTGCTGCACCGCGACCGCGGCGGTGCGGATCTGGCTGGGCTGCTGCTGATGTGCCCGATGCTGGACGACCGGAGGGTGGACGCGCCGGTGCGCCCGTACGACACGTGGAGCTCGGTCTCGAACCGGACCGGATGGACCGCCCTGCTCGGGGCCGCCCGTGGCGGCCCGGATGTCCCGCCCTACGCCGCGCCGGCGCGCGCCACCGACCTGTCCGGTCTGCCCCCGGCCTTCATCGACGTGGGCACGGCCGACATCTTCCTGGACGAGGACGTGACCTTCACCCAACGGATCTGGGCGGCAGGAGGGCGGGCCGACCTGCACGTGTGGGCAGGCGGATTCCACGCGTTCGACCACCTGGTCCCGGAGGCGCAGATCTCCGGTGAGGCCCGGGCCGCGCGGGTCGGATGGCTGAAGCGCATCCTCCAGACCAGGCCCTACGTCACCGTGTAGTGCGCGACCGTGTCCTCGCGGCCGATCAGGAACTCGTCGTCCTCGGGATAGAAGACGGCCCGGGAGATGTCCGAGCCCGCGAAGCCCTGGATCACCTCGATCGACTCCCACCAGCTCAGCGTGACGACCTCGGTGCGGCCGTCACCCAGATCCCGGGTCCACATCTGCGCGTCGACGTTGCCCGGCGTGCCGCGGTAGGCGGCCATGCCGGTCTCCTCGATGTAGGCGACGTATTCGGCGGCCCGGTCGGTGGCGACCCAGCCACGCCACATGCGTGCGATCACCCGTTCGACACTAGGCCGTGCACCATCCGCAGGACCAGCCCCGCGGCCAGCGCCGGATCGTCACCCACCACCCCGAGCGCGTCGTACGCCGGGAACGACGTCGCCGCCACCACCCCGGCCAGCACCGCCTCGCCCTGCCCGGCCAGCACGGCCTCGCCCTGCCCGGGCAGCACCGCCTCGCCCTGCCCGGGCAGCACCGCCTCGCCCTGCCCGGGCAGCACCGCCTCGCCCTGCCCGGGCAGCACCGCCTCGCCCTGCCCGGGCAGCACCGCCTCGCCCTGCCCGGGCAGCACCGCCTCGCCCTGCCCGGGCAGCACCGCCTCGCCCTGCCCGGGCAGCAACCGCCGGAACTGCTCGCGCCGCCGATCCTCGCGCCCGGCCAGATGCGCCGCGATGCCGGCGTCGACCGCGGCCAGCCCGAAGAGTGGCCGCAGCACCGCGCGCTCGCCGTGCCAGAAGCGACAGGTCTGCTCCACGACGAAGGCCAGCGCCTCGTCGGGGCCCAGCTCTCGTGACGCCGTCAGCAGCTGATCCATGCCGGCCCGGCTGGTCAGCTCGGTGAGCACCGCGTCGAGCAGCCCGGCCTTGTTGCGCACCTGGTTGTAGACGGTGACCCGGGTGACCCCGGCCCGAGTAGCGACGGCTTCGAGGGTGAACTCCCGCCACGGCACGGTGGCAAGCAGCTCGCGGGCAGCGGCGATGACCGCCTGCCGGGTCGCTGCGGTGGCGTCGGCTCGCCGCATCGTCGATCCCCCAAACGCTTGACGCCGTGTATAGCGAGTCACTATACACGCTGTATGACGAATGGAAATTTGATCGAGTTCGGCGGGCTCCCGGGCACCGGCAAGTCCACACTGGCCGCTCATCTCGCGGACCGCAGCGGCGCGGTGTGGCTGCGCATCGACGAGATCGAGGGCGCGATGCGACGCAACGGGCTGACAGCGGGCCAGACCGGGGTGGCGGCGTACTCGGTCGCCCACGACGTGGCGGCGAGCCACCTCCGGCGCGGGCTCACGGTGATCGCGGACGCGGTGAACCCGGTGGACGCGGCCCGCCTCGGCTGGCGTGACCTGGCCCGGTCGGTGCAGGCCCGGCACGTCGTGATCGAGACGTCGTGCCCGGACGCGGCCCGGCTCGACCGGATCGCCGAGCGCGAGCCGGACCTGCTCGTCCCGCTGACGGTGGACGCCTATGAGCCGCGCACCGACGAGCGGCTGATTGTCGACACGACCCGGCCGTTGAGCGAGTGCCAGGCCGATGTGGCCCGCCACACCGGACTCACGCCGTGACGGACGCAGCGGCCACGGGTCGTTGCGGGGTGTGTCGGCTGTGCAACCCGGTCGCGTCCCACACCACCCGCGTCACGTACTCGAAGGAGGCGCGGTCCCATCCGTTGCCGCTCCGGCGGGCGGTAGGACGGGTCGACGTCGGCGCCCACTAGCCTGAACGCGTCCTCGCCTGGCTTGCCTGCCCGGGCTCGCTGCGAGGCCGGACCACGTGATGGCCGGGCTGGAAGCCCATGCTCGGCCCGGAGGCCCATGGCCGGGAGGCCGGGCTCGGCCGGGATCCTGGCAATAGGGGCGACTGGTCGCCTGACGAGGGGAGTTGGGTCGGCGTGAGTGACTGGCCACTTGCCGAGCTGCGGCTGACCTGCCGCGAGGTCTCCTTGCGGCCGGTCCGCGAGGTAGACCTTCCGACACTGGCCGCGATCCTTCCCGCCGACTTCGAGCAGGACCCACGCCTCGAACTCTTCCCAGGCCTGAGCGCCGAAGCGAACCAGCGCCGGCTCTTCTACCAGGGCTACTGGAAGTCGCTCGGCACGTGGTCACCCTCGGCGTGGGTGTTGCACTTCGCGGTCACGTACCGGAACGAGCTCGTCGGGGTGCAGACCCTGGAGGCCGAGAATTTCCCGGTGCTGCGGACCGTGGATTCAGCGTCCTGGCTGGTGCCGGGCGTGCGCGGGCGTGGGCTCGGGGTGGCGATGCGGACGGCAGTGCTCAGCCTCGCCTTCGACCACCTGGGCGCGGTCGCGGCGGTGTCGTCAGCCGTGGCTGGCAACGCGGCGTCGCTCGGGGTGTCGCGCCGCATCGGCTACGCCGAGAACGGGGTCGGCCTGATCGTCGTCCCCGGAGGCGAGGTGGGTGAGCTACGGAACCTCCGGCTCACCGTGGACGCCTGGCGGGCCGCGGCGGCCCACCCTGGCGCCCGGCCCGAGGTGACCGTCGATGGTCTCACGCCGTGCCTGCCGTGGTTCGGGCTGCGCTGACCTCATCGGTGCGCCGGTGGGAGAGTGAACCAGAAAGTCGCGCCCCGCCCGTCCTCGCCCTCGGCGTGAATCTCGCCGCCGTGGCGTTCCACGGCCCGGTGCACAGTTGTCAGGCCGATGCCGGTGCCCGGGAAGTCGGCCGCGTTGTGCAGCCGGGCGAACGGCCGGAACAGCTCGATCGCCTTCCCGGATGGGAAGCCCGCCCCGTTGTCACGGATGTGGTACCTCGGGCTCTCACCCGGCCCGCTCCAGCCGACCTCGATCAAGGGGTCGGTCACCCGCCGGGTGAACTTGCAGGCGTTGTTGATCAGATTTTCCAGGATGACCCGGACCAGCCCCTCGTCACCGTCGGCGGTCATGTCGTCGGCGACCGTGAACCGGATCTCCCGGCCTGGTTCCCGCGCCGTGACCTCGCCGATCACCTGCCAGGCCGTCGCGGTCAGGTCGAAGCGTTCCCGGCGTAGCTCGCCGCGGCTGGCCCGGGCCAGGATCAGCAGCGACTCCACCAGATCCGCCATCCGCCCGGCCGCCGCGTGGATGCGTTCCACCCGGTGCCGGATCTGATCGCTGAGCGGCTCGTCGTCCTCGTCCAGGATGGTCTCCGCGAAGCTGCTGATCACCTGCAACGGGCCGCGCAGGTCGTGCGAGACCGACCCGCTGAACGCCTCCAGCTCGCGGTTGCGCCACTCCAGCTCCTCGACCAGCGCCGCCCGGGTCTCCGCGAGCTGCCGCGCCGCCCGTTCACCGGCCGCGTCAAGCTCGCGGCGCATCAGCTCCTCGCGGATGCGCCGGCTCTCGTCGAGGGACTGCTTGCGGCGGATCTGCCCGCGTACGTGGGCCCGCAGCGTCTCCGGCCCGTCGGCGGCGCGCACGTAGTCGTCGGCCCCAGCGGCCAGGCAGTCCAGCATGGCGTCGTCGTGATCCCCGATCATGATGACCGGGGTGTCGCCGATCTGCGGAACCTCCTTGATCCGGCGGCAGATCTCCCGGGCGTCGGCACCGGCGCCGTCGAGACTCAGCACGATGCAGTCGACCGGTTGCGCCGCCAGCAGATCCAGGGCGTCGTCGGCGGTGCCGGCGGGCACGACGTCGTACCCGTCATCCCGCAGGGCATCGCCCAGCGCGAGCAGCCGCTGCCGGTCCGACGTCACGGTGAGGACCTTGCCCGGCCCGTGCAGGCTCCCGGTGACCTCGATGGGCAGCTGCTCGGCGCTGGTCCGCAGCACGGCGGCGAGCTTGGCGAGCACGACGGCGAGGTCCTGCTGCTTGCGGACGAACGCGTCGGCGCCCGCCTCCAGCATCTGCACCTCGGTCGCGTAGTCGTCTGAGGCGGTCATCAACAAACACGGAATGTCCCGTAGTGCCGGATCGAGCCGCAGCCGCCGGATGACGGTCGCGCCGTCGATGCCCGGCATGACCCCGTCCACGATGACGGCCTGCGGCCTGCGGTCGGCCGCCGTGCGCAGGCCCTCCTCGCCGGAGTTGGCCGTGATGACGGCGTACCCCTCAGGCTCCAGCAGCTCCCGCAGCTTCTCCCGGAAGGTGATGCTGTCGTCGATGACCAGCACCGTGGTGCGGTCGTCGATGCGGAACGGGTCGTCGCCGAGCAACTGCCGCGCCCGCGCCACGACATAACCGGCGTCGTAAGGCTTGCCGACGTACTCGTCAGCCCCGGTCCGCAGCCCGTGCAGCCGATCGGCGACCTCCGCCTCGCTGGAGAGCAGCACGGTGACCGTGCCTTTCCGGCCGGGATGGGCCCGCAACTCCCGCAGCAGCTCGACCCCGTCGGCATCGGGCAGCAACACATCGAGCACCGCGACATCAAAATGAGCACCGGCGAACGCCGCCCGCGCCTCGGCGCCGTTGGCGCAGAGAATCGACCGGAAGCCGTCGGCTTCAAAAGCCTCGTGCAGATCCATCCGTACGGTGAGACTGTCATCGACGATCAGCACCGTGTGCTTGTCCACCGGCGGCCCGATGCCGGTGTCGCGGCGCCCTTCTGTGCCGCGATCGGCCTGATGAACGGTGGTTGCGGACGTGGACGGCTGGGCGAGCCGGCCGACCGCCTCGTGGGTCGGATGGCTCATCGCCGCACCCCCACGTCGGACGACAGCTCGCCGAGGCGCCCGGCTATCCGCGAGGGCGGCATGATGAACCCGGCCGCGCCGAGCAGCGCCGCCTCCCGCGGCATGCCGTAGACGACACAGCTCCCCTCGTCCTGGGCGAACGTGTGCCCGCCCCGCGCGCGCATCTGCAGAAGACCCAGGGCACCGTCCCGGCCCATACCGGTGAGCAGGCACCCGGCTGCCGTCGGGCCGTACTCGGCGGCAACGGACTCGAAGAGCACGTCGACGGACGGCCGGCAGGAATGCCGGGGCGGTCCCTCACTGAGCCGTAAGTGACCATCGCGAACCAGCAGATGACGGTCGGGCGGCGCCAGCAGGATCCGGCCGTTGAGCACCCGCATGGACATCCCGTCCACGGCATAGCTGACGTTGCGCCCGGTCTGCCCGGCGAGCCAGTCGGAGAAAGCCACGGCGAACGGCTCACTGGCCGCGATGTGCTGCACGCACAGCACCGGCGGCGCGAAACCGGCCGGCAGCGCGCGAAGCAACTCGGTCAGCGCCCCGGGCCCACCGGTCGAGGCCCCGAGAGCGACCACTTTGATCCGCGGCTCATCGGCGGTGAGCAGTGGGGTAGCGACCGGTGGGCGCACGGCCGGCTCGGGTGTCGTACGGCTGCGACCGTCGAGGCGCGCCCGCGGGTGCGTGATGACGCGGATCCGCGACACCAGCCGTACGGTCGAGCACAGCCGGCGCGCCCACCCAGCGTCGGAATCGTCCCCGCGCGGCTTCTCAAGCACGTCCACCGCGCCGGCGGCGAGCGCGTTGTAGGTGCTGAACAGCTCCTGCCGATCGGCGGAGGAGACGACCAGGATCGGCGTGGGGAACTCGGCCATGATGTGCTCGGTGGCGACGAGTCCGCTCATCGTGGGGAGCATCATGTCCATCGTGACCACGTCGGGCCGCAGCCGCCCGACCAGTTCGACGGCCTGTCCGCCATCGAGTGCCTCGCCGACCACCTGCAGTTCGGGATCAGTCGCGAGCGCCTCGCGCAGGGCGTGGCGCATGGTCGCCGAATCCTCGACCACCAGAACGCGGATCATGCGTGGTTCCCCTTTCGCATGGCCCGCCGACGAATGTCCCTGCTCCCGGTGCGTCGGCTGTTCACGCTCATGCTGGCACCAACCGGCGGATGTGAGCGAGCAACTCCTCCTGGTTGAACTCGCCCTTGACCACGTAGGCGCTGGCCCCGACGGCAGCGCCGTGCTGCCGGTCCTCGGCGCTGGCCCGGGAACTGACCAGGATCGCGGGCACCTCGGACAACTCCGGATCAGCGCGCGTCTCGGCGACGAAGGTGAACCCGTCGATGCCCGGCATGTCGATGTCGGTGAGGTAGAGCCCGTAACGGCGCGACCGGGCCATGTCCAGGCCCTCCTCTCCGGAGGCGGCGAGGTCGACCTCGTACCCGGCCGACTCGAGAATGCTGCGCTCGAGCATCCGGGTGGTGAGCGAGTCGTCGACGACAAGAATCGGCAGGCGCCGGGGTGGCTCGGCCGGCGCGGTGCCGCCCGCGCCGAGCCGGTAGGTCTCCGCAATGAGTCCCTGGGCGTCCAGCACGAGCCGCGGATTGCCATCGAGATCCATCGACACGCCGCCGATGACCGATGCCGCGGGGGCAAGGTCGGGTAGCGGCCGCACGACCAGCGTGGAGGTGCCCGCGAGCCGGTCGACGCCGACGGCCACGGCCTGGTCGTCGGTGCCCACGATGACGGCGACGGTCGGCCCGCCGCCCTCTGGGACTGTCGTGCCTGCGTACAGCGCCCGAGCCAGCGGAAGGAACGGCACGGCCTCCCCGTCGTGCGCCATCTTTCCGGTGACGGCCGCGGCCGTGGCCTGCTCCGGCAGCAACCGTACGCACGTGCGTACGCAGTCGAGCGGCACAGTGGCGATGGTCCCGGCCGCCTCGAGAATCAGCCCGTGCATCGACATCAGCGCAAGCGGCAGCACCAGCTCCACAGCGGCGCCCCGGCCGGCCTCGGTCCGCACGGATACATCGCCCCCGAGCTGGTCGGCGACGTCCCGGGCGACATCGAGCCCGATGCCCCGGCCGGCGACCTCGGTCACCGTCGGGGAAGTGCTGATACCGCCGCGCAGAACCAACTCGACCAGCGTCTGCTCGTCAGGCGGCGTCCCACCGGGCATCAGCAGTCCTCGGGCCTCCGCGGTGCGCCGGACCGCAGCGAGGTCGAAGCCCCGGCCGTCGTCCGTGCACCGGAAAGCCACGTACCGTCCGCGGCGCTCGACCTCCACGACCACCCGGCCCTCGACGGGCTTGCCGGCCGCCAGGCGGTCCGCGTCAGGCTCGATGCCGTGCGCGACCGAGTTGCGAACGACGTGCAGCAAAGCGTTGTTGGCCAGCGTCAACACCTGCGGATCCAGTCGCAGGTCGCCGCCCCGGCCCTCGAACCGCACCCGCTTGCCCTGGGCGTCAGCAGCGTCGCGAACCGCGCGGTGCAGGCCGGTGAAGATGCTCGAGGCGGACACCAGCCGCAGCCGCTCGGCCCGGCCCCGCACCTCGTCCAGCTCCCGCTCGACCTGCTCGACGGTGTCGGTGATCCGCCTGCCGAGCGCACCGAGGTCCGCGGCGAGACGGGCGGCGACAACCCGGGCCGCATCGGTATGCGCCGCGGTGCGTCCGACGCGGAGCTGGTCGGCGAGGGCCTCCGCGGAACGGGTCAACTGATCAAGAGCATGCCCCCCGGTACGCAACGGAGCGAAGCGAGCGTGGGCCTCACCGACGGCATCGAGGAGCTCATCGACATCGGCCGTCGCACCGCGCGCGGCGGGCGCGGCATCGGGATGCGAGGGGGTCTTGGCGGCTTCCTCGCTCTTCGCCGTTGCTTCGGCACCGCCAGGAACGCCTGCCGCGGACCGACCCTCTTCGGAGAGGGTGGTGCCGCCGCCTGCTTTCGGCCGGTGATCGTCCGGCCCGTTGACCGGAGCTGGCTGAGATACGGACGCCGCAGCTGTGTTGATCTCGCCTCTGCTGCCGGCCGCGGACGGATAGGCCGCCTGGCGCCTCTCGGTCTCAGACCTGTCGACATCTTCTTGGCCGCTGTCGGCCTGCGGTGCGGCGCCTTGCGGCTGGTTGCTCTGTTGATGGTGTCCATCATGGACATCCGGTTCCTGGATCCGACGTTCGTCGTCGTGTTGCGACCCGCCGAGCGCTCCGACAGCCTCTTCGGCCTGGTGCCCGCTGATGGCCGCCGTGCCGTCAGCTCGGCCCCCGATCGGGCGTCCTGGATCGCCGTCATCTTGTTGCGCGCCGAGGCTTCCTGGTTCACTCTCGTGCAGCCGCGTCTTGCCTGTCCGGGACTCATCCTTCTGTTGTCCGGCGCCGGAATCGGATTGACTGATCTGCCGTCCGCTGGCTTGCCCTGGTCCGCTGGCTTGCCCTGGTCCGCTGGCTTGCCCTGGTCCGCTGGCTTGCCCTGGTCCGCTGGCTTGCCCTGGTCCGCTGAGCTGTCGTCCGCTCCCGCTCATTGGTCCGCCTTCGGCCTGCTGGGTGCCTGCCGCCGTCAGCTCTGACGCTGTCCCGGCTGTCCCGGCGGACGCCGGCTGGCGATCCTGCGGACCGTGGCCACCAGCCTTCCTCCGCAGCTCCACCTCCTGCTCCGCGGCTCGCCCAGGTCCCGCACCCCGATCGCCAGGAGCCCGCAGGCCGGGGGAGGGGCTCGCTCCCCCCGGCGTCATTCCCGGCGGGAACCGCAAGGGTGGCTGCGCCTGCGGTCGCTGCGGCTCGAGCGCGGCGACCCGTTCCTCGATCTCGTCGTTGAGGCGCAACAACTCCCGCATCTGGTCCGCGGGCAGTGGCTGGCCGGCGCTGCGGTGCGGCACGAGCACTTCCTCGAAGGCGTGCGCCCGGTCGGCGATCTCCTGCTGGCGTACCACCCGGGCGGCGCCCTTCAGGGTGTGCGCGAAGCGCAGCAGACGCGCGACCAGGTCCGGCCCGGGCTGCTGGTCCAGGTCGAGCACGCCCGCGCTGATCTGGTCGATCAGTTCGCGGGCCTCGACCCGGAAGTACCGCAGCGGATCCTGGCTCATCAGCGCCGACCGGTGCCGACCAGGTCGAGCAGGTCGCCGGAGAGACTCGACAGGTGCGCGGCGGTCTGTTTCGTCTGCACGGCACTCGCCTCCGTCTCCCGGGTCACCCGCGCGGTGTCGGAGGCGGCCACGTTGACCTGCTCGACCGCCGTGGTCTGCTGCTTCGTCGACAGTTCGATCTCGCGGGTGGCGTCGTTGGTCGTCGCTACGAGCTGGGCGATGCGCCGGAACGAACTGGTGGCGTCGTCGAACTGCCGCGAACCCGCATCCACGCTCTTGGCGCCGATTTCCGTGGCCATCACCGTGGTGTTGACCGCCCCGCGGACGTCGTCGATCAGCGCGCGGATCTCCTTGGCCGACCCGGCGGTACGGTCCGCGAGTTTGCGGATCTCCTCGGCCACCACGGCGAACCGCCGCCCCCACTCGCCGGCGCCGCTGGCCTCGATGGTCGCGTTGATGGCCAGGATGTTGGTCTGCTCGGCGAGTTCGGACACCAGGTCGACGACGCCGCCGATCTGCTGGGACTTCTCACCCAACGCCAGCATGTGCTGCACGATCTGGTCCACCTGGGAACGGATGGCGGAGATCGAGGCCCGGGTCTGGTCGATCGTGGCGTCGCCGGTCTGCGCAGCGTCAGCCGTGTCCTCCGCGATCTTCGACACCCGCTGGGCGCTCTCCGCGATCTGCCGCGACGTGATCAGCAGTTCGCTGATCGTTGTGGTGATCTCGCTCATCGCGCTCGCCTGGTCGCGCCCGCCGGTCGCTTGCTGGGCGGCCGCCGCCTCGAGCTCGGCCGACGAACTCTGGATGTGCCCGACAGCGGCGCCGACCTCCCGACGCAGGTCGCGATTGAGACGCCAGGCGATGTAGGCACCGCAGGCCATTGCGAGCAGGCCGAGCACGATGATCAGGACGATGCCCTGGGTGGCTCGGGCCGACGAGTCGCGCCGGGCGGTCTCCACGTCGGCGCGGACCTTCGCCGTCAGGGCAGAGATCGATTCCTGCAGTGCTTTGCGGGCCGGCCCGACCTCGGTGGCGTTGAGCTGGCTGATGTTCTGCAGGTTCGTGATCGTCTTGCGCTTCTCGATGACCGGAAGCAGGACCGCCGCATGCTGCGCCTCGGCGGTGGCGACGGCTTCCAGCAGGGAGATCGCGGCGCGATCGGTGAGCGTGCCGCGCAACTGCACCACCAGCCCCAGGAACTCCTCCCGGTCCTGCGTGGTGAGGTTCAGATATTCCTCGTTGCCGTTCAGCAGGTACGCCCGATAGTCGCTGATCCGGCTCTCCGCCTTGGTCGTCAGGTGCTCGGCGCTGACCAGATCCTCGACGGCTTCCCGGATCGCGTCGTCCTTCGCGTCCACGACGATGGACAGCGCGGCCACCGAGGACGCGCCCATGATCAGGGTCAGGGCCACGGTGAGCCCGAATCCGAGCCCGAGCTTGTTGCCGAATGTACGTTTGGCCATGCCCGTCACCGCTCCTCGGTGTTGTACGTGGTGTGTCCGGTCAGCTGATGGACGACCGCGCGGGCCGACAGCAGGTCCACGATCGGCCGGATGCCGCCCGGCAGTGGGACCATGCCGCGCAACACGTCGCGTCCGGTGTTGCCGTCGGCCTCGTCGACGATGATCGAGGTCGGCACCCGGACGTGACCGTCGAGATCGTGGAACGCCAGCGCGAGCGGTGGAGCCCCCGCGGCGACCACGAGCCAGCGCGGACGGTCCGGCACGGGATGCCCCAGCAATGACGCCAGGTCGTAGACGGGCACGATCGCGCCACTGAATCCGGCGACGCCCAGCAGCGCCGCCTGCGGTCCGGGCAACGGCGTGACCGGGCGGTCGGAGTGCACCCCGGAGGCCTGCGAGAGGCGCAACGCGTACGGGCGGCCGCCGGCTCGGACGGCCAGCAGCTCGGCGTACTCGGCGTCGTGCTGGCGCGCCGGCTCGGTGAAGGACCGATCGAAGTCGTCGCGCAACTCGGCGAGGCGGTTCTTCACGTCGCTGGGGCTCATCGGTACGCCCCGCACGCGTCGAGCTCCGCACGGCAGAGCGTGGTCAGGGCGATCCGGCCGAAGCCGCCGCCGAACAGTGCGATCCGCTCGTCGCGTTCCCGCCGGAGCAGGCCCAGCGCCCGGTCCAGCTCGGGCATGGCGATCCGGTTCTCGCCCCGGCGCCGGGCGAGCAGGCCGAGCCGCAGGCGGGGCATGGCGAAGTCCGGATCCAGGTACGCGGCGAGCCGGTAGTGCCCGATCGCCACATCCACGGCAGCCCCGCCCTCGAGGCACACCGCGAGCTGGTGGTGGGCGTCGGCGTAGAGCCCGTCGACGTCGAGCAGTCGCCGGCACAGCATCTCGGCTTCTTCGAGGCGGCCGGCGTGGGCCAGGAGAACGCCGTGCAGCAGGACGTCACGCGGAGCGCGCCCGTCTGTCGGCTCGGCCTCGATCAGCCGCAGCGCCTCGGTGAAGCGCTCGTCCAGCAGCAGCCGCATCGCACGGTCATGGACGCTGGACTCGACCGGTCCGGGCGGCACGGGTACGTGACCGCGAGCCGGCGCGGCGAAGGCCGGCACTGCGCCGGCGGAGGAAACCGAGCGCTGCAGCCGACGGTAGTAGAACGTGTGGTGCGTGTGCTGCGGTTCGAGCCCGTCCGGACGGCTGCCGAGCGAGTCGGTGTGCCCGAGGAACAGGTATCCGCCCGGCGACAGCGCTCTGGTCATCCGCTGGATCAGGGACTCCTGCACCTGCGGGGTCAGATACATCAGCAGGTTCCGGCAGAACACCACGTCGTACTGATCCGGGCGCCACAGCACCTCGTCGTCCGTCGCGACGTTGTATTGCTGGAAGCGCACCGCCGAGCGGATGCCGGCGTCCAGCTCGAAATCGCCGTCGTTCGCGTGGAAGTAGCGTTGCCGCACCGCGTCCGGGGTCTCGCGTAGCGACCAGGCCGAATACCGGCCGGTCCTGGCCCGGTGGAGCACGGCGGGATTCGCGTCCAGCCCCTGCACCGAGATGATCCAGTCCGGGCCGGGCTGCGTCTCGCGCGCCACGATCGCCATCGTGTACGCCTCTTCGCCGGAGGAGCAGCCCACCGACAACATCCGCAGCACCCGCTGGGTCGAGCGGGCCTCGATCCGTTCGGGCAGCGCCACCTCGGCGAGGACCCGGAACTGCTCACCGTGGCGATAGAAATAGGTCTCGTTGATCGTCAGGTCCTCGGCCAGCGTCGTCAGCTCGTCGTCCCAGTCCTCCCGGGCCAGCCGGCCCAGATATCGGGAGCGGCTGAGTCCGTGCGTCTCCGACCGCTTTCCGAGCACCTCAGCCAGCTGGGAGGTGTCGTTGTCGTCGAACGTCCAGCCGAGCTTCGTGGCGAGCAGGCCTCGGAACATCGTGACCTCGGCGGAAGCGCTCATGAGGTCACCGCCAGGGAGGCTGCGGCAGCCCAGACCTCATCGGGTACGAGCCGCATGCTCTGCAACAGCAGCACCGGCGCGGCGTCGATCGTGCCGACGGCGGCGATGAGACGGGCGGGCGCGTCCCCGAGCAGAGCCTCATGGCGCCCTTCGGTGCCGGTGCTGACCGGCCGCACGCCATGGATCTCACCGGTCGCGAACGCCACCGGGCCACGCTCGGTCCGCACCGCGACGAAGCGCGACACCTCGGCGTCGGCCCCGCCGAGCAGCCGGGCCACGTCGATCACCAGGGTGGGGATGCCCCGCATGATGCAGATGCCCTTCACGAACGCGGGAGTGCCGGCGAGGGGATGGGTGGCCAGGGGCCGCATGGTTTCGATGACCTCGTCGAGGCGAAGGGCGCAGAGCAGCGGCCCGGCTCGGAAGACGAGCGAGCTGTCCCCCGCAGGCTCCTCTGCAGGTGGCGCCATTTGTCCGGGCTGCACCATTCGCTCAGGCTAGCGGTCATTTCTCCCTCATTAGCGAGAATGTTTCAGTCTGCTGGGTCCCGTGCGGCACATATGTCACTTCGGGACAGCCGGACGACGGACCATCCGGCAGCCGGCCGTGGCAACTGCACCCGCTCAGCTTCGACTCGTACGCATCCCGTGTCGTCCGTCCGCGCGACGATCCCGTCGTGGACTTCAGGAGGACGCGCCGCGCTCGTGTCCTCCTTGAGGAGTACGCCAAGACCGTTCCTGATGACGACGCGGCCGATGCCCGTTCATCCATAGATTCGCCTCCGACCACAGGAACAGGAGGCCGAGATGACCACCACGCACGCCGTGCGGGCGGACGAGCTCGTCAAGGTGTACGGCGAGGGCGAGACAGCGGTGACAGCCGTCGACCGGGTGAGCGTCACGTTCCCCGCGGGGCAGTTCACCGCGATCGTGGGCCCGTCCGGCTCCGGCAAGTCCACCCTGATGCACCTGTTGGCGGGTCTCGACGCCGCGACGTCCGGCTCGATCCTGATCGGCGGCGTCGAGCTGACCGGCCTGGCCGACCGCGACCTCACGGTGCTCCGCCGCGACCGCATCGGGTTCGTCTTCCAGGCGTTCAATCTGCTGCCGACGCTCACCGCCGAGCAGAACATCCTGCTGCCCGGCGAGCTCGCCGGGCGTCGCCCGGAGCGTCAGCGCCTCGCGCAGGTCGCGGCCGATCTCGGTCTCGCCGACCGGCTGCACCACTACCCGGCCCAGCTCTCCGGCGGCCAGCAGCAGCGGGTCGCCTGTGCGCGGGCGCTGATGAGCCGTCCGGACGTGGTGTTCGCTGACGAGCCGACCGGCAGCCTGGACACCCGGACCGGCGCCGGTGTACTCGATCTGTTGCGGCGCAGTGTCCGGGAATGGGGTCAGACCGTCGTGATGGTGACCCACGACCCGATGGCCGCCGGATACGCGGACCGTGTCGTCGTGCTGGCGGACGGGCGCATCGTCGACGACCTCCGGGCGCCCACCCCGGACGGTGTCGCCGACCGACTCCAGCGGCTGGGGGCCTGACGTGCGGCGGACCGGATTACGCCCGCGCCGCCTGGTGCCGACCGGGTTGGCGATCGTGCTCGCCGTCGCGTTCGTGGCCGGCACGATGATCTTCAGTGACAGCGCCAAGAGTGCCCTGGTCGACCAGTTCGCCCGGGCGGCACGCAACGTCGACGTGGTGGTCTCCGCCGCGTCGGGCGGCCGGCTCACCCCGGCCGATCTGGATGCCGTGCGCCGCACGGACGGCGTCGCGTCGGCCACCGGTCGCATGCGGGAGCGGCTGCCGCTGCTCGACCGCAACGGCCGCCTCGTAGCGACCTTCGGCACTCCGGGCTACGGCATCGACGTCGGTGACGACCCGGCCCTGCGGTCGTACGACCTCACTGAGGGATCCCTGCCCGCCTCCGACGGTGAGGCGGCGATAGACAGCAAGACAGCGGAAACCACGGGCTACCGGATCGGTGACTCCGCCACTGTTCTGGACGCCTCGGAGCAGCGCCGCACACTGCGCATCGTCGGCATCGTCGCGATCACCGGCGACGTTTCCACCACCGTGGTCACCCGTGCCGCCCTCACTCGGCTCACCGACGCCACCGGCTACCGGAACGTGGTGGCCACCGTCAGAGCCGGAGTCGATCCGGAAGCGGTTCGCGATCGCCTGCCGGTGCCGGCCGCGGCGTCGGCCCGCACCGGCGATCAGTTCCGCCACGATCTCGCCCAGCAAGCGTTCGCGCAGATCAACGGATTGGCGATCGGCTTGTACCTGTTCGCCGCAGTGGCGGTGCTGGTGGCCGGATTCGTCATCGCGAACACGTTCGGAATCCTCGTCGCCCAGCGGCAACGGGAGACGGCGTTGCTGCGCTGTGTCGGCGCGCGGCGGGGTCAGATCCTGCGTTCTCTGCTCGCCGACTCCGCTCTGGTGGGCACCGCCGGTGCGATGCTGGGCATCCTGCTCGGATACGCGGTCGCGTGGGGGCTGCTGGAGGGCTCGGCGGCGCTGGGGGTCCGGCTGCCGGCCGGCGGCCTCGTTCTCACGCCCTACCCTCTGCTCGTGTCACTCCTTCTCGGGCCGCTCGTGACCATGGTCTCCGCTGTGGTGCCCGCGGCCCGGGCAACCCGCGTCCCGCCGGTCGCCGCCTTGCGAATGGTGGTGCCCGCTACCGGCAGATCGCGGCGCATGCTGATCGTCGCCGCGGCTCTGGTGGCGCTGGCCGGCACGCTGACGACGGTGGCGGGGCTGCGACTGGACCAGCCCGAAGCGGCGATGATCCTGGTGGTGGCCGGCGGCATCGGCAACTTCCTGGCCTTGCTGCTGATCTCGCCTCTCGTCATCGGCAGGCTCGTCGCCGCGCTGGGGTGGCTGCCTAGTCGTCTGTTCGGGGTGCCCGCACGGCTGGCGGTCGCCAACGCTCGGCGCAACCCCGGCCGTACGGCTGCCACCACTGCCGCGTTGCTTGTCGGTGTGGGACTGATGGCCGGCGGCAGCACCATCGCCGCCACCGTGGACCGCACGGCGGAGGCTCAGCTCAACGAGGCGTACCCGGTCGACTATCTGCTCACTCCGGCCGAAGGCCAGCGGGGCATCTCGCCGGCGGTCGGTGCGGGCCTCACCGGTGACCGGACGTTCGACCTTGTCGCGGCGGTCAAACAGGCTGACGGGCGGGTAGCCGGCGACACGGTGACAGTCGCCGGTTTGGACAGCGCGGCGATCGGTACGGCGTACCGGCCCGAGGTGACAGTCGGACGGCTGGCTGACTTCGGACCCGGCTCAGCGCTCGTGGCGACGGGCCAGGGCAAGGTCGGTGACGAGCTGCCGGTTTCGGCCGCAGGGCGCAAGCAGACGGTGCGCATCGCCGCGCTGGTGGAGGCCTCCAGCCTTGTCGGCGACGTGATTCTGTGGCCCAGCGACTTCGCGGCGCTCTACCCGTCGCAGCGGGACGACAGTCTGATCCTGGTCCGGTCGGCACCCGGTATCGACACCTCAGCAGCACGGCAACGCATCGATGCCGCCCTGGCCGCGCATCCGCTGGTGCAGGTCGACGACCTCGCTTCGGTCCGTGCCGAACGCGGTGCTGCGATCCGCCAGATCCTCGGAATCATCGCGGTCCTGCTGGGCTTCGCGCTGGTCATCGCCTTGGTCGGCATCACCAACACGCTGTCCCTCTCCGTCCTGGAACGCACCAGGGAGTCGGCTCTCGTCCGCGCGCTCGGTCTGACCCGGGGTCAGCTGCGCGCGACCCTGCTCGTCGAGGCCCTGCTGATGGCGTCAGCCGGCGCCGTCGTCGGAGTGGCGTTCGGTGTGCTCTACGGCTGGCTGGCGTCGGAGGCGGCCTTCGGTCCCACCGACGCGCTGCTGACCGTTCCGGGCGGGCAGCTCCTGAGCTTCGTGATCATCGCAGCAGTGGCCGGAGCCGGTGCGGCGGTGCTGCCCTCACGCCGAGCGGCCCGGGCTTCTGTCGTCGGCGCCATGGCGGACGCATGAGGCCTTCTATCGTGGTGGTCGTGTGGCGCATCGGCGCGTGGATCCGACCCTGGCTGTTCGACGGAGCCGTGGCGGGGCTCGTCGCTGCCCTGACCCTCTTCGAGTACCGCCTGCCGTGGCCCATCAAGATCTGCGGCCTGGCCATGGCGCTCGCGCTGATCTGGCGGCGGCACCTGCCGATGCTCGTGGTGACCGTGGTCTATCTGCTGGCGCCGCTGCACCTGTTGATGAGCAGCTACGTGCGGATGTTCGACGTCGCTGTTCTGATCGCCATGTACGCCGCGGTGCTGTACAGGCCCGAGCTCCGCTGGGGAGTGGTCGCCGGAGCCGGTGCGGGCGTCGCAGTACTGGTCGCCGCGCTCGTGGAGAACAACCGTTCCGGCAACTTCTGGGTGGTGTTCTGGGTCGTGGGCGCGGTGACGGTGGCGACATGGGTTACCGCCTACGGGGTACGCACCCGGCGGCTGTACGTGCAGACGCTCGAGGAACGTGCCGCCACCCTCGAACGGGAGCGCGACCACCTGGCCCTGCTCGCCGTTGCCGAAGAACGGGCAGCCATCGCCCGGGAGATCCACGACGTCGTGGCGCACAGCCTCAGCGTGATGATCGTCCAGGCCGATGCCGCCGGCTTCACGCTCGAAGGATCCGAGACGCCCGCCCGCGAAGCCTTGGAGACGATCGCCTCGACCGGCCGCGAAGCGCTCGACGACATGGGCCGGGTGATCCAGCTGTTACGTGGCGCGTCGCTGCCGGCACCCGAAGCAGTGGTCGAGCCCGTAGTGCATTCGAGTGATCGATCCTGGGCTGCCGTGGCTCGAAGGTTGGAACGACGGCAACATGGCGCAGGTCCTGGCGCCGCATTCGACGGTCTACTGGCCGAGGCGGACCGCGCGAATGGCGACGGGACAGAGCGCAGAGCGATCGGGCTCAGGGAGATCGACGGACTTGTGGCACGGTCCGGCCTGCACGTGGTGCGCGAGACCACGGGCGCGCCGGGTCGCCTCAGCCGGGCGCAGGAGATTGCGGCGTACCGGATCATCCAGGAGTCCCTGACCAACACCCTGCGGCACGCCGGATCCGACTCCGCGGTGACCCTGCGTCTCGCCTTCACGCCGAAGTTCATGCGTGTCGAGGTGAGCGACGACGGAGGGGGGAAGCAACAAGTCACGACGGCGGTCACGGCTCGGCCGGGTCACGGCCTGGCCGGGATGCGGGAACGGGCCGCCCTGCACGGTGGCACCTTGGAGGCCGGGCCGCGAGAGGATGGCGGTTGGCGCGTGGTGGCGACCATCCCACGGACGTCGAGTGGAACGATGACGGCAAAGAGCACGGCATGAACGGGGGCGACACGGTGAACGGCGCAGCCAGTGCCCGGGGCGGTGGCGGGTGATCAGAGTTGTCGTCGTGGACGACCAGGAGCTCGTCCGGCGCGGTTTCCGGTCGATTCTGTCCGCGCAGGACGACATGGAGGTCGTCGGTGAGGCCGCCGACGGGGCCGAGGCACTGCGGGTGCTGCGGGACGTCGACGCGGACGTCGTGGTGATGGACATCTGGATGCCCGTCATGGACGGCGTCGCCGCCACCGAGGAGCTGGTGGCGTCGGGAAACCGAGCCCGGGTGCTCGCGCTCACCACGTTCGACACCGACGAGAACGCCTTCGCGGCGCTGCAGGCCGGGGCCGGTGGCTTCCTGCTCAAGAACGCTCCGCCCGCCGAGCTGCTCTCGGCGATCCGGTCCATCGCCGCCGGCGATGCCATTGTTGCGCCCCGGGTCACCCGACGGCTGCTCGATCGCTTCGCCGGGCAACTGGTGCCCGCGGTCCCGGCGGTGCACAGCTCCGCCAAGCGGCTGGCGACCCTCACCGAGCGTGAACGCGAGGTGTTTCTGCTGGTCGCTCAGGGCCGGTCGAACGCCGATATCGCTGAGCGGTTGCACGTCGCCGAGACCACCGTGAAAACCCACGTCGGCCGGATTCTCGGGAAGCTCGAGCTGCGGGACCGCGTACAGGCGGTGGTGCTCGCCTACGAAAGCGGTCTGGTCCGACCCAAAGCATAGATAAAGGTAGATGTAGCCTGGTTCCTCCATTGCCGAGATCGAGGAGGCGCCCGTGATACGAGTGCGAAGCCGAAGGGCGGCTTTGGTGGCGGCAGCCGTCGCGATGACCGCGGTGATCTACGGGCTGGTGCAGCTGCCGGCGTCCGCGGACACCAGGACGGAAGTGCGGGAGGTGTTCGCGCCGAACGGCTCGATCCGGAAGGAGAACGTCCGGGTGGCCGATCTCCCGCGGACCGACAAGTCTGTCGACGTCACGGCCGAGGTGGTGACAATCCAGCAGACCGGCGCGCCGGGTAGCCGCTACGACCTCGTCTTCGTCGGTGACGGCTACACCGCCGCGGAGCAGGAGTTGTTCCACAGCCAGGTCCTCGCCCGCTGGGCCCAGCTCAGTGCGGTGGAGCCGTTCCGGACGCTGAAGAACAGCTTCAACGTGTGGCAGGTCAACGCGATCTCGGCCCAGTCCGGATCGGACAACGATCCGACCCTCGGCATCGAGAAGGACACCGCCCTCGACGGCGAGTTCTGGTGCGGAGGCCTGGACCGGCTGGTCTGCGTCGACGAAACGGTGGCCGAGCAGTACGCCCAACTGGCGCCGGGCGCCGACCAGGCACTCATCCTGGTCAACAGCACCACCTACGGCGGCTCGGGCGGCAGCGTGACGGTGTCCAGCGGCGGCAACGCGCTGTCCGGCGACATTGTGGTGCACGAACTGGGCCATTCGATCGGTGGCCTGGCCGACGAGTACGGCGGCGACCCGACCGTCTACCCCGGCGGCGAACCGGGCGAGCCCAACACCTCGGTGGCCAACGAGGCGACGATGCGCGCCCAGCGGCTCAAATGGTTCAGCTACCTGGGCAAACCCACCCCGGACGGCGGCGTGATCGGCACCTTCGAGGGCGCCGCCTACTACGACCGAGGCGTGTACAGGCCGAGCGAGAACTCGATGATGCGATCACTGGGCAACGAGTTCAACCTGATCGGGATCGACCAGCTGACCGCCGCGATCCTCGCCAAGACCGGCTGACCGGGCTGGCCTGGTGACAGGTCTTGGGCGGCTAAATGGCGGCCGATCCAAGCCGTTGCGCGGGTGTCAGCGGCGGTGGGCGAGCAGGACGCGTCGACGGTGTGAGCGGCAGTGGGCGAGCAGAGCGGGACGAGGGTGTGAGCGGCAGCGGGCGAGTGGGGCGCGGGCGGGCCTGGGAGAGCAGGCCCGCCCGCACGCACTGCCTCACTTCGGTTCGTCGTGCTCCCCGCCGAACCACGAGCCGGCCGGCGCATGGTCATCGTCGCCGTGCCTCCGCGCCTGCGCCGGCGCAGAAGGCCCTGCCGCAGAAGGCCCCGGCGGCGTCGGCCCGGCAACAGGAGAAGTTGGCGAGGCACCTGGGGAAGTCAGGTCGGTACCTGGGGGAGTTGGCCTAGCGACAGAAGGGGGAGGAGAAGGAGAACGAGGGGGAGCTATCGCAGAAGACACGGCGGCATGCCGCCCGGCGTCCGCAATCTCCTCCCGGTCACCGAATCCGCGCCCAACCTCCGGCAACCCGAATGACACCTCGGCCTCAGGGAATTCGGCCACGGACTCTCGCCGCCGAGACCCGAACCCCGCGTCACCCACCACGACAGGTGCGGCTCCGGCCGACCCCCACGGCACCTCACCGCCGCCGAACCCAGAAGCAGGACGAGTAACCGACAACCCCGAACCGGCCTGGCCCGGCATAGAAAGATCACCCGTAGGCTGCGAAGCGAACTCCGAATCCGAAACGACAGACCCATACCCGGACCCCAGCCCAAACTCGGACTCCAGCCCAGACCCGGACTCCAGCCCGGATTCGGACCTGAGCCCAGACCCAGACCCCAGCTCAGACCGAGACCGCTGGTCCAACCCGGACTCGGTCCGCGAGCCCGGCTCAAGCCCGGACCCGGACCGCGAGCCCGCTTCAAGCCCGGACCCGGTCGCGAGCTCAGACGAAGACGCCAGCCCGGAACCAGACCCAGATCCCAGCCCAGACCCAGGCCGCTCCTGAGACCCGGACCCGGACCGCGAGCCGAGCCCAGCCCCGGACCCGGACCCGGACGCCACCTCAGACGAAGACGCCAGCCCAGCCCCGGCCCCAGACCCCAGCCCACCCCCAGCAGCCCCCCGGCGCCCACCCCCCACAGGCCACAACCGAGGCCGTCGCCGAGCCGCCAAATCCTCAACCCACCCGAACGCCACCACCGCCAACAACGTCAACCCCAGCGAAGCAACAAGATCCGTAGGCCCGTCCAACTCCCCAAGATCATCCAGCGCCAGCACCGTCAGAACCGGCCAGATAGCCGCGATCGCAATGTTGTGCCACAGATAGATCGTCACCGCCCGCGCGTTCAACAGATTGACCGCCCCGTCCACCCGCGGCCGACGCTCGAGCCACGACATGTCCGGCTGCCACCGCAACGCCAGCAGAACGAAAGCCAGCGACCACAACGCCTGCGACTCCGACACCTCGTTGAGGTCCCAGCCCGACTCCGAAGCGTGCCCCCGCAGCCAGTACAACGCCGCCAACCCCATGACCGCCGAGGCCGCGACCACCAGGCCAGGGCGGATCCGGGCCAGCCGGCCGTCGTGATGCGCGAAGCCGGCGATCCAGCACGCGCCGTAGGTCGCGAAATCCCACATAGCCGCGTCCGCCCGCCCGAACGGCAGCGAGAAGTCCGTCTTGTCGAGGACCGCGATCAGCACGATCGGCGCCGCCACCGCGGCCCAGCCGATCTTCTTGTATGCCAGGTACAGCAACGGCGACAGCACCACGAACCACAGGTACGCCCGGATGTACCAGAGCGGCTCCCAGACGTCGATGCCCTTCTCGCTGCCCGGCGGGTCTCCGATCGGCAGCAGCCACAGGCCGAGTTTCCAGCTCAGCGGTTCGTCCCCGCCGTCCTCGTCGGTCCAGCCCAGGTACAGCATCGCCGGCACCGCGATCACCGCCAGCAGCCACAGTGGCGGCAGCAGCCGGCGCAGGCGCGAGGTGATCACCGAGCCCGCCGAGCGCCGGTCCAGGGAGGCTGCCGTCAGTGATCCGGCCAGGGCGAACATGATGCCCATCGCGGGCAGCAGGATCGACAGCCACGGCCAGCCGAACAGGTGGTAGACGATCACCCGGACGATGGCGGCGGCGCGGAGCAGGTCCAGATAGCGGTTGCGCACCGGAGCACGCTAGCGATGCCCACCTCCCTTCCAGCACCTCCGGAGCGGTCCACAAGTACGCCCGGGCGGGTTACCCCGAAGGGGTGAAGTGTCCAGATTGTCAGTGCGATTGTGCGTCGCCGGTGATCTGTCCGGAGCCGCGAAAGGCCAGGTCAGGACGCCTGTCGCCGGGTTGTGGGGGAGAACTGGCCGAAACTTGCGGTAGTCACCGTTGGGTGGTGCCGGCGTTGGTCCACCTCGGAGGCGGCGTGCACAGGCGCGGCGCACGAGGCAAAGGGAGACACACGGGATGCGCAAGCCTGCTGTCGTAGTGACCGCCGCGGTCTCGGCGGTGCTGGCCGGCGGGATCATGGTGGCCACCACCGCGGGTGCGGAGGAGACTCCGGCCACGCCGGCGGCGCCGTCGATGGTTCTGCCCGACCTGCCGGCCATCCCGCAACTTCCGGCCGACGGTGGCGTGCCCGCGACTGCCGGGCTGCCCGCCGTACCCGGGGATCCGGCTGCTCCCGCCGGTCAGCTGACGCCCACCTCCGGCGCTCATGCCCCCGCCCGGCCCGGGGGTGTTGTCGATCCGGCGAAGCCGGCGGCGGACCAGCCGGCCGCGCCCGGCGCTGCGACCACAGCTGCCCGCCCGGCTGCGGATGCGGCGACCCGGCCGCCTGCCGGCGCCCCGGCGGCGGCCAAGCCCGATGTCAAGGCCGACGACCGGGCCGACGAGAAGCCGGCGGCCGACAAGCCCACCCGCGGTGGCAAGCCGAACGCCTTCTCGGCCGCCCAGCGGGACGTGACCACCAGCCAGGCCCTCTCCACCGACCCCGGCGGCAGCGTCCAGCAGCAGGCGTTGACGCTGGTCAACGAGAACCGGCGGCGTGGCGGCTGCGACAAGCTCACCGTCGACCGGCGGCTGATCGTGGCGGCGAACCGGCACGCCGCCGAGATGGCGCGGCGCGGCTACTTCGCGCACGAGGACTCGCGCGGGCAGCGGGCCGGTGACCGGGTCGAGGACGCCGGCTACCAGTGGTCGCGTTACGGCGAGAACATCGCCCGCGGCCAGGACAGCGTCGCCGAGGTCGTCGACGGCTGGATGAAGAGCCCTGAGCACCGCGAGAACATCATGGACTGTGGTCTGCGTGAGGTGGGCGTCGGGCTGGCCTTCAGTGCCGACCGTACGCCGTACTGGGTGCAGGACTTCGCGACCCCGCAGTGACCGTGAGAAAGCGTTGAGCGACGACCCCTGTGTTTGACGTCCCGGATTGATGCCACAGTCGGTCGGCGGACCTTCCCAGGTGCACGGATGTGCTTCGATGTGCGGACACATCTCCTGGGGAGGACGATTTTGGGAGTGCAGCGGGTTTCCGCACGCCTCGCGACCGCCGTGCTGGCGGTGGCGGTCGGCGGTGGGCTCGGCGCTGTGGTGCTGTCCCCGGGCGCGGCCGGCGCCGCGACCCGGACGGTCAGCGCCACACCGATTACCGCCGTCGTCGTCACGAAGGCCGCCGCGGCTTCGTGCTCGACGGGCAAGTACCAGAAGCAGGTCGAGGGTTACCTCAAGAAGATCGGCGGCTACGGCACGGTCTCGGTCGACGGCAAGCAGTCGGCCAAGGACTGCGCCGCGATCAAGAAGTTCCAGGTCCGCTTCGGCATCAAGCCGGCCGCCGGCCTGGCCGGGCCGACGACGTACGGAGTGGCCAAGCGGCTCGCCGCCACGAAGACGTCGAAGTGCAAGGCCAAGAAGTCGGGCTACACGTTCTGCGTGGACCTGACGAACCAGACGACCTGGGTGATGAAGAACGGCAAGGTCTACGCCAAGCCGACGGTCACCCGGACCGGCATGAAGGGGTACCGCACGCCGTCGGGCTCCTTCAAGATCAACAAGCGCACCAAGAAGGAATGGTCCGACCCGTACGAGGTGTGGCTGCCGTACTGGCAGCGCTTCATCGGCGGCCGGGGCTTCCACCAGACGACCACGTACATCCACGATGCGTGGCGGGGCTCGCACGGCTGCGTCAACCTGCTGCCGGCGGACGCCAAGAAGTACTACAAGATCGGCAAGATCGGCATGACGGTCAAGGTCATCGGCCGTCGGTCGGGCACCTGATCAGGTAGGCAAGCACAGAGACGGCCCGCCGGCATGAGCCGGTGGGCCGTCTTTCTTCTTCCGGTACGGGGTCAGGCCGCGAGCTCCTGGTGACTCGTCCGGGCGTGCGTGGTGAGCACGTCGTGACCGGGGAAAGCCTTCTCGTCGCCGGTCGCGGTGAACACCCGCAGGCCCTGCCGGGTCAGCGTGTACGTGACGTCGGTGAAGTGGCTCACCGTGTCGTCGTGGTGCACGATCGTCAGTTCGTCGGCGCGGAGCATGGTCCCGTCCTTCGCGTACGCAGATGGGGCACGTGACCTGGATTACGGCTGCCGTGAGGCCCCCGGTTCAATCCGTCGGCCGATTGTGCCTTCCGGCAGGCCCATTGACCAGGCCTGTCTTTGAGCCTCGCGCCTCGCGTTGACCTGCGCAGTCGACCACAGGTCGGCCGTCGGGCGGATTACCGACACCCACCTGGTATCAAATCGTTCCGACCGATATAGATCAGCTGTCCGATCGGCCCGGGTTTTTCGTCGGTGCCCCGGCATAGAGTGGCGCTCGTGTCCCGCCCCCACCGCCGCGCCCGCACCCTGCTGGTCGCGTTCGTCCTGCTGCCACCCCTGACCGCGGCCTCCTGCGGCGACGAGCCGTCCGGCCTCACGGTCGGCGCCGCCGCGATGGGCACGGTCGCCGAGATCGTCGAGGCCTCCGGCTCGGTGACCGCCCGCGCCGCCGCCACGGTCACCTCGCCGGCCGAGGGCACCCTTGCCGAGCTGCGCTTCGACGCCGGTGACCAGGTCCGCAAGGGCCAGGTGGTCGCCGTGGTCGACTCACCCGCCGCCGAGCGCCGCCTGGAGCAAGCCGCCCAGGCCCTCGACGCGGCCTCCTCGGGTGGCGTGCCGTCCACCGGGGGCACCGCGGCGTTCACCGCCGCCCAGCACCGCACCGACCAGCGAGCCGACAAGGCGTTCACCGACGCCCGCAAAGCCGCCGACAAGGTCACCGACGCCGAGCTCAAAACCGCCCTGCTGGCCCAGGTGAAGGCCGCCCAGCAGCAATACGAGGCTGCCTCGGACGCGGCCGGCGCCGCCCTGCGCTCGGTGCAGCGCGGCGTCGCCGGCCTCGGCCAGGCGGTCAACGCCCTCGGCACGGCACAGCGGCTCCAGGCCCAGCAGGCATACGACCTGGCCGAGGCCGCCGTCGACGCGCTCACCCTGCGCGCCCCCGTCTCCGGCGTCGTTCAGCTCGGCGGCACCGCCTCGGGCGGCACGTCCTCGCTCACCGATCTGCTCGCCGACCCGGCCTCGGCTGCCGCCGCCGGTGCGCCGGCGCAGGCGCCCGTGGCCGGGGTCGATCCGGCCGTGCCGCAGGGCGCGACGGTCGGCGCGGGCACCCCGATCCTCACCATCGTCGACACCGGCAAGCTCGGCCTGGCCGCCGAGGTCGACGAGACCGACGTGCTGCTGGTGCAGGCCGGCGGCAAGGCGACCGCCGAGCTCGACGCCGCTACCGGCGCGACCTACGAGGCCGGCGTGCGCGCCGTCGACCTGCTGCCGACCACTTCCGCGCGCGGCGGCGTCTCCTACCGCGTGCGGCTCACCCTGGGCAAGGGTCGCTATGCGGACGGCCGGCCCGCGCCCACGCCGCGGCCGGGCATGAGCGCCATCGTCCGGCTCCAGGTGCGCCAGGCCGACGACGCGGTGACCGTGCCGGCGTCCGCCGTGGTGTCCGCCGACGGCCGCGACACCATCTGGACCGTCCGCGGTGGCAAGGCCGAGCGGGTCCCGGTCACGCTCGGGGTCCAGGGCGAGGACGTCGTGCAGGTGGTCTCCGGCATCGGCGCCGGCCAGCAGATCATCGTGGGCGGTGCCGACCAGGTCAGTCCCGGGCAGACCGTGCCGTGAGCGACATCCCGGCCATCGTGGCCACGGACGTCTCGCGCACGTACGAGCTGGACGGCGTCTCCGTCGCCGCCCTGCGCGGCGTCTCCCTGACCGTGAACGACGGCGATTACCTGGCCATCGTCGGCACGTCCGGCTCCGGCAAGTCCACCCTCATGCACCTGCTCGGCGGGCTCGACCGGCCCACCGGCGGCACCCTGCTCATCGGCGGCCGCGACGTCGCCACGCTGTCGCCGCCCGAGATGGCCCGGCTGCGCAACGAGACCATCGGCTTCGTCTTCCAGTCGTTCCACCTGCTCACCCGCACCACGGCCCGGGACAACGTGGCCCTGCCGCTGGTCTACCGCGGCATCGGCCGCCGGGAACGCCGGGCCCGGGCCGGCGAGATGCTGGAACGCGTCGGCCTGGCCCACCGGATGGACCACCGGCCCAACCAGATGTCCGGCGGTGAGCAGCAGCGGGTGGCCATCGCCCGCGCGCTGGTCACCGGCCCGTCGGTGCTGCTGGCCGACGAGCCCACCGGCAATCTCGACACGACCACCGGCCAGTCGGTGCTGGCCCTGCTCGAGTCGCTGAACGCCGATGGCGTGGCCGTCGTCCTGGTCACCCACGACCGGGAGGTCGCCGTGCGTGCCCACCGGCAGATCGTGATGCGCGACGGGCTGATCGTCGAGCCCGCCCCGGCCGCGCCGGATCCCGGGGACGGCCCCGCGTGAGAGTGGCCGAGGCCTGGCGGGTCGCCCTCGACGCGCTGCGCGCCAACCGGCTGCGCAGCGTGCTCACCATGCTCGGCGTGGTCATCGGCGTGGCCGCGGTGGTCGCGCTCGTGGCCATCGGCACGGGCACCAAGCAGCAGATCGAGCAGCAGGTCGAGGGCCTCGGCTCCAACCTGCTCATCGTCGTGCCGGGCCGGCTCGAGGCCGGCTCCGCGCCGTCGGTGTCGACGCTGTCGCTCGACGACGTCGACGCCGTCTCCCGGGTCGTCGGCGACCGCAACCGGGTCGCGGTGACGGTGGCCTCCGGCGAGACCGTACGCGCGGGCAGCCGCAGCTCGTTCGCCAGCATGCAGGGCGTCCTGGAGACCACCCCGAGCGTCTTCGTCCGGCGCCTCGACCGGGGCACCTACCTGACCCGCTCGGACGTCAACACCGCCCGCCGGGTCGCGGTCCTGGGCGCCGGCGTGGCCACCCAGCTCTTCGGCGACCGGGATCCGATCGGCCGGCAGATCACCATCGGCGGTGTCCGGTTCCGGGTGATCGGCACCTTCGAGGCGCTCGGCCAGAGCCTCGGCGTGGACCGCGACAGCGAGGTGCACATCCCCGTCACGGCCGCCCAGCGGCTGCTCGGCACCGACCGCATCGACGCCCTGGCGATCCGCGCGCCCGACCGGGAACGCATCGACACCCTCGGCACCGACATCGTCGCGGCCCTCAGCAAGCGCCACCCCGAGAGCGACTTCAGCGCGGTCACCCAGGAGCAGATCCTCGGCGTGCTGGGCGACATCCTGGGCGTGCTGACCGGCGTCCTGGCCGCCATCGCCGGGATCAGCCTGCTGGTCGGCGGCGTCGGCGTCTCCAACATCATGCTGGTGTCGGTGCGGGAACGCACCAGGGAGATCGGCCTGCGCAAGGCGGTCGGCGCCCGGCCTCGCGACATCGGCGTGCAGTTCCTGCTCGAAGCCGTCCTGCTCACCACGATCGGCGGCGTCATCGGCATGGCGCTGGGCATCTCCGCCGCGCTGCTCGTCGACCGGCTGTCCCCGGTGCCGGCCGCCGTCACCTGGTGGTCGCTGGCCCTGGCGTTCGGGGTGTCGGCGCTGGTCGGCATCGTCTTCGGCGTCGTGCCCGCGCAACGCGCCGGCCGCCTCGATCCCGTCGTCGCGTTGCGGACCGAATGACCACGACCGTCCGCGAGCGCCG
This sequence comes from Actinoplanes sp. CA-051413, assembly GCF_050955795.1. Taxonomy (NCBI): domain Bacteria; kingdom Bacillati; phylum Actinomycetota; class Actinomycetes; order Micromonosporales; family Micromonosporaceae; genus Actinoplanes; species Actinoplanes sp. CA-051413. The sequence goes on along the minus strand of NZ_CP192100.1, from coordinate 6,264,480 downwards.
CACCGTGCCGGCTCCCCTGCTCGTCCTCACCGCCATCGCTTCCGTCCAGGTCGGCAGCGCCGTCGCCCGCACGCTGTTCGACGACCTCGGCGCGGCCGGCGTCACGCTGCTGCGCCTGTTGATCGCGGCCGTCATCCTCGGCGTCGTGTTCCGGCCCCGGATCGGTGGCTGGTCCGCCGCCGCGTGGCGGGCCGCCGTGCTGCTCGGCGTGGCCATGGCGGGCATGAATCTGCTCTTCTACCTGGCCCTGCGCACGGTCCCGCTCGGCGTCGGCGTGACGGTCGAGTTCCTCGGGCCGCTGCTGCTCACGCTGGTGCAGACCCGGCGGCTGGTCGACCTGCTGTGGGCCCTGCTGGCTGCCGGGGGAGTCGCCCTGCTCGGCGTCGGCTCCGGGTTCACGGCGCCGCTGGGTGGACTGCTGCTGGCGTTCGCGGCCGGGCTCTGCTGGGCCGGTTACATCCTCGCGAGTGCGCACCTGGGCACGCTGGTCCCGGGCACGGGCGGGCTGGCGGTGGCGCTCGCGGTGGCGGCGGTGCTCGTGCTGCCGTTCGGCGCGAGCGGTGCTTCCGCCGTACTGGATCATCCGTCTCTGCTCGCCGGCGCGGCCGCGGTCGCGCTGCTGTCGTCGGTCCTGTCCTACGGCCTGGAGATCAACGCGCTGCGGCGCATGCCCACCCGGGTCTTCGGCATCCTGATGAGCCTGGAGCCGGCCGCCGCGGCCATCGCCGGGCTCGTGGTGCTGCACCAGCGGCTCGGCCTGCGTGCGGTCGTGGCGCTGCTGCTGGTGAGCCTGGCCAGCCTGGGCGTCACTCTGGCCCAGCGCGAACCGGCACCCCCACCCACCTCACCGGCGTGACCGGCGCGGCCAAAACCTCATGTCCGGGCCCGGGAGGCCGAACAAAGAACGTGTCGCTCAGGGTCCACGCTCCCGCATACGAGCTACGCGACCTGCACGGAGCGTCTCGTGCGGTCGCGTACCTCACGCTGGCCGCGTCGCCTTACGTGTTCGTGACGTCGTACATCGACCCGGGCGTCAACCTGATCACGCTGGTCGTGTCCGCGGCGATCTCTGTCCTGATGGCGTTCACGGGTGTGCTGTGCTGGCGCCGGCCCACCGCCGTACCCCGGTCGGGCTGGTTCGTCGCCCCGATCCTGGCCACCGCAGTGGTGGCCGGCCTGAACTTCGCCACCCACGACGCGTCCACCGGCTCGCAGCTCTTCTACCTCTGGCCCATCCTGTACGCGGCGAACTTCCTCAGCCGCCGCGTCCTCTACCTCAACCTGCTCCTGGTGTACGCAGGCGACGCGGCCACCGTGTTCGCCGTCCTCGGACCCCAGCGCGGCGCCTCCGACTGGGTCGCCATGGTGATCGCCATGACGATGGCCGCCACGGTGGTGCAGAGCCTGCGGGTCCGCGCCGACCGGCTGCGCGACGTCCTGGAACGGCAGGCGAACGCGGACCACCTCACCGGCCTGGCCAACCGCCGCTACTTCGACGACGCGCTGGTCGCCGAGGCGGCCTGGGCCCGACGCACCGACGGCTCCCTGGCCCTGCTCACGGTCGACCTGGACCACTTCAAGGCGATCAACGACACCTTCGGCCACTCCGAGGGCGACCGGGTGCTGCAGGCGGTCGCCGACGCGATGCGCGAGGTCGTCGGCGAAACCGGCGTCGCGGCCCGGCTGGGCGGCGACGAGTTCGTCATGCTGCTACGGATGGGCGGCCGCGCCGCCGTGGGCGTCGCCGACGCCCTGCGTTCCGCGATCGCCGACCGCACCGACCTGCTGGGCGGCCCGCCCGGCGTGAGCATCGGCATCGCGGTGCTGCCCGGCGACGCCGGCACGGTGGAAGACCTGGTCGCGGCGTCGGACGCGGCGCTCTACCAGGCGAAGACGTCGGGCCGCGGCCGGGTGTCCGTCGCCGGCGAACGGCACAACGTCGACCAGGTGCCTAGCTTTGTTCCGGACCCGCGGCCTTGACCAGCCCGAGAATCTCCCGGCGCATCCGCGGGTAAGGGCCCCAGCCGTCCCGCAACACATGGATGTAGATCGCCTCGAGCGCCACCTCGATCCGCTGCGCCAGCTCCTGATCATCAGCCAGCCCGAGCCGCACAGCCCGGGCGAAGTGATCGAGCGCCTCCATGTGCCGCCCCTGATCAAAGGCACTGCGACCGGCGTTCTCATGCACAACGCTGCGGAGCAGCTCCGGCGCCTCCGAACTGGCGGCCTGCTCGAACAGCCGATCGGCCTCGGCGTAGTCCCCCCGCAACCGCAACACGTGCGCCAGCTCGGCCTGCGCGATGACGGTGGCTTGCACATCCCCAGCCGATTCGGCGTGAGCGAGCGCCAGCCGGCTGGCGGCCGCAGCCATCCCGAGCTCGTCCAGCAGCCGGTACACCTCGGCCCGCACACTGAGCAGCCCGGCCCGGGCGACGTTGTCCTGCTCGTCGGCCAGCGGCCCGTCGAGCCGCTCACCGAGCTCCCGCAACGCGTCCCGGTCATCCACGACTTCGCGCAGCGTGGCACCGTCCAGCCGCCACCGGATCGCGGCCAGATCCTCCGGACCCAGGGGCTTGGGCCGGCCGGGGGCGGCGGGCTTGATCTCGGTGGGCTCCGGCCCGGGTACGAGCAGAGCCTCGGCCTTCTCGTCGAGTTCCGAGGGCTCACCAGGTGCCGGTGCGCCGCTGGTCGGCTGAGCGTCAATGGGCTCGGGCTGATCCGGGGCGGCGACCTCCTCCGGTGACATCGTGGTCGTGGCGCCGGCGATCCCGTTCATCAGGCCGGTGATGTCCAGGTTCAGCACGACCCCGTCGGCCTTCGCCTCGTCCGTGCTCTCCTGGGCCGCTTTCGGCTTGCCCCCGAACCACGTGGGCCCGAGATCCGAGTCGGCGTACTTGCGCGGCTCCGACGGCCCCGACGTGATCAGCCGCCCGATCGGCGCGGCATTCGCGGCGGGGTTCGGGCCGGGCCGGGTGGCCGGCGGAACGGGGGAGATCGGCGTGGCACTGCCGGCGCCGGGTTTCGGGCTGTGCTGCGGCTTGGCCTCCGCGGGGGCGGCGGCGGCCTGCTGCGCTTCGGTGGGCCGCGTGGTCGGCACTCCGCCGGTGCGGAAGGCGGCCTCGGCGAGTTGCTTCGCTTGTTCCTGGCGGGCTAGCTCCGCGGCGCGGCGGGCCTCTTCCGCCTGGCGTGCGGCTTCGGCCTGCCGGGCTGCTTCGGCGTGCTGTTCGGCTTCGAGCTGACGGGCTGCGATTGCTGCCTGGCGGGTCGCTTCGGCCTGGCGGTCGGCTTCCTCCGCCTTGCGTGCGGCCTCGGCGCGGCGGGCGGCGTCGGCCTGGCGTGCGGCTTCGGCTTGGCGGGCGGTCGCTTCAGCCTCGCGGGCTGCGATCTCTGCCTGGCGCGCCGCTTCGGCCTGCCGCGCGGCTTCCGCTTGGCGGGCGGCGTCGGCCTGGCGTGCGGCTTCGGCCTGGCGTGCTGCTTCGGCTTGGCGGGCGGCCTCGGCCTGCCTGGCAGCCAGCTGGGCTTGATGTGCGGCCTCAGCTTGGCGGGCGGCGTCGGCTTGGCGGGCGGCTTCAGCCTGCCGCGCGGCTGCCGCCTGGCGAGCCTGTTCCGCCTGGCGCGCTGCATCGGCCTGCCGGGCGGCTTCAGCTTGGCGTACGGCGTCGGCTTGGCGTGCGGCGTCGGCTTGGCGTGCGGCTTCGGCTTGGCGTGCGGCTTCAGCTTGGTGGGCAGCGTCGGCTTGTCGGGCGGCTTCGGCCTGGCGGGCAGCCTCCGCCTGCTGTGCCGCGGCCCGCCGAGCTGCCTCTTCCGACCGGTGCTGATCCGCCGGATCGCCGTGACGCGGCTGCGCGGGCACGCCCATCGGCCGCACCGGAAGCACGGGCTCCGCTTGAGCCGGACCACCGTGCCGCGGCTGACCCGGCCGGCCCTGAACGCCGGGATCGGCGAGATAGCTCTGGGCAACCTGTCCCGAACCGTCCGCCTCGCCCGGCCGCTGAGCGGGCACCTGGATCGCCCGGTCGACGGGAGGCTGCTGAGGGCTGCGGTGCTGCCCCGGTACGTCGGCGTAGGCCACCGGCTCGCCGCCGGTGGGCGCGGGAGAACCCGGCCGGACCATGCCGACCGTTGGCATCTCCGGCTGAGGGCTGATGAGCGGCAGTTCACCGGTAACCGGGCCATCGGCGCCGTGCCGGGCCGGAAGAATCTCGCCCTCGAGCGCGGCCGGCACGCCCGTAACGGGCCGGACCTGGGCGGGAACGTCGTACGCGGTGACCCCAGGCTGCGGCGAACCAACGGTCGGAGCAGTACGAGACGGCGGCCGCTGCGAAGGCGGCACGGCGGTCGGCGTACCCGTGGACAGAATCATCGCGGTCCGCGGCCCACCGACGATCGGCCGTTCAGCGGTCGACCCGTCGTCGAACGACGCCCGGCCGCGCGAAGCGTTGGCCGCGGGCGGGGCAGCCGGCCCACCACGACGACCGCGAGGTGCGGCAAGGCGCGGATCGGTGTCCTGCGGCGACGAGAACCGCGGATCGTGCACCGGCACACCACGCGGATCCGTGCCCGCCGGAAACGCCTGCGGCGACGCGAGCCGCGCGTCGGCACCCTGCGGCGGCGCGAGCCGGGCGTCCTGCCCAGGCTGCTGAGCGGCCCAGGCGTCCTGAGCAGGCGGCTGGAAGAGCCGCGGGTCCTGCCCCGGCACAGCACCCCGCGGGTCTCCCGGCGGCGAGAACCGGGGATCGTGCACCGGAACGCCACGCGGATCGGTCCCGGCCGGGAAGCCGTGCGAGGACGCGACGCGAGGATCGTGCGCCTGATCATCATTGGCCCACGGGGTGAAGGCCGCCGGAGCCTGCGCTGCCGCCGGGCTCTGCGGCGACTCACCGACCGCAGGGCGCCGGATCGGCGTGGGCGCGGACGGCGGAACCGGCGGAGGCGCAGCGGCCGGCATGACGGGCGGCCGGTTCCGCGGCCCAGCGGGACTGACGGGCGGCGCCTCCGCAGCGCGCCGATCCGGCGGGGGCATCACCCCCGGCCGGAAACCGTCAGGAACCGGCCCGGCCGGACTGACCGGAGCCCGCCCGGCACCACCGGGAGCATCCCGCCCCTGATCAAACGCGGTCGGAGCCTGCCCCGCGACACCCGGCGCGGAATCGAACGCGGCCGGACTTGCCGGCGCCCGCCCAGCGACACCTGGCGCGGAATCGAACGCGGCCGGACTGACCGGCGCCCGCCCGGCGGCCCCCGGCGCGCCATCGAACGCGGCCGGACTGACCGGCGCCCGCCCGGCGACACCCGGCGCGGAATCAAATGCGGCCGGACTGACTGGCGCCCGTCCCGCGACACCCTGCGCGGCCGAACTGCCCGGAGCCTCATCCGTCACCCCGGACGGCGAGACAAACCCGACCCGCGGCTTCCGCGTACCCCCAGCCGGCGCCTGGCCGTGACCCGCCGCCCGCCCCTGATCGAACGCAGCCGGCGCCGCACCCTGCCGTCGCGTACCCGGCCCGGCAGCCGCCGGCGCCTTCGGCACGTTCGGCAGCGCCGGCGTCACCACCCGAGGCGTCGCCGTCGACGGCGCTGCCTTCACCACCCGCGGCGTAGCCGGCGGGTCAGCCTTCTTGATCACCCGTGGCGGCGCGGGCGGCTTGGCCTTGCTGAGCACGCGCGGCGGCACCGGCGGTGGCGCCTTACTCAGCACCCGCGGGCCCTCGCCGTCATCCGGTGTCTGCGGTTCCTCGGCCTTGGCCGCCGCAGCCGGCCGAGGCGCCTCGGCGGCGGGCCGATCGGACCACGGCTCGGCCGGGGCGATCCGCGACTCCTCATCCGGTACGGACGCAGCCGGCAGATCCCACGTGGTCCGCGACGGCCGGCGGTCCCGCCCCGGGACCGGACGACGCTCGTACGGGAGCAGGTCCTCCTCGCGCAGGTCGTCGACGAGCGGGTCGAAGTCCTGATCACGCCGCGGCCGGTAGAGGTCAGCCACGACCTCTTCCTCGGGCTCGGCCGGCACCGGCGGCGACACCCGGGCGCGGCCGGTGACCGGCTGCGGCATGTCGTCGCGGCGGCCCCGGCGCACCGGCTCGTCGATCGGCGCGTCGTCCCAGCTCTCGATGACCCGGGAGCGGCGGGACGCGGTGTAGCGCTGCTGCTCCTCCCAGTCCCGCTCGTCGAAGTCGCGGTCGTCGTACTCGAGTTCGTCGAAGTCGAGGCTGCGGCGCTGCCAGCCCTCGGCGCCGGGCGGTGAGACGGGGGTGGCGTCGAGGTCGGCCGGGGCGAACTCAGGGTCGTCGAGCCAGCTGGGGCGCTCACTGTCGAAGGCCTGCTTGATGCGCTTGTCGCGGTTCGGTGACCGTTGGTAGCCGTCCTGGCGGCGCTGGCGGCGGCGTTCGGCCAGCTCGTCGATGCCCGGATCGAGGGCGTTCACTGGCTTTTGCGGGGGTTCCGGAATGTCGTCGAATTCGTCTTCTTCGACGTATCGGGCGCGGGTCGGGGGACGGCGGGTATCAGCGCCCCAGCGGGCCGCGACTGCATCCGCGTACGGGTCCCGGGCGGTCGCGGTGGTGTCCGCGTACGGCCGTTTCGGGTCGTCGTCGTACTCCGATTCCCAGTATTCGTCGTCCTCGAAGCTCATCGGGTCACCCCGGCACGACCCGCGGAGGGGCACGACAGTGGCTGCGCCGAGCCGGCCCGCTGTCGCATCCGTGCCCCCCGTCCTCGCCGCCGCGCACGCCCACCCGCGCCCGGTAGCCCTTCCCCGCCGTACGAGTTGGAAGGTTAACCACGGATTTGCGTAGCGCGCTACCGCCCGCGGGAGCGCTTCATCCGACCCTGGGGGTCCCCCGACCCCGGGAGCCGTCCCGGCGCCGCGGCCCGCCGGAAGAGTTCCATCGACAGACAGTACGGACGCGGACGCCCAGCGGTTCATTCTCCGGCGCGGGCAAACAGAAGGTTTTTGGTAATTGACGTTGAGTGACGACGGCCGGCGCGGCGGTTCCCCATTCATGAACCGCTCTCATTGTTTCCGCGATGTGGCCGGCCACGGAATTTAAGCCATTCTTAATGGCTGGCTGAGGAAAGCAACGAAGAATGGCCCGACGCTGGTCGATCTTGTCCTCACCCACTGTGACCGTGGCGAGGGACACGTCGCGTATCCACGGATCATGGCCGCCCCGGATGTCACGGTTGGAAGCACGGGCCGGCCCGGCGCTGTGCCGGCCCGTGGCGCGCCACCCATCCCGGCGGCGCGACCGCGAAGTGACAGAAACACGACACCGAACGAAGGGGAGCGGATCATGCCGCGTCTCGACCTCGGCGCCGTACGCGCCACCTGCCGGGTGGCGCTGCGCCGCCTGGACTCCTGGACCCTGTCCACGATGAACTCCCCGGCCGGCGGCCGACGCCCCCGTTAAGCCGCCACCCGCCGGGGCCCAGGAACGGCGGCGGGTGCACCCGCCGCCGTTTCGATCCCCCACCTGCCCGCCCGGGCGTATCCGGTCCGGACCCGCGCCGCAAGTGGGCCAAGTGGGACTCAGAAGCCAGCCGACGAGAGAGCCGGTCCGCTTGCTCCCAGCGGCCGCGACTCAGCCGCCGACACGGTCGGCCATCCGAAGCCGGCCGATCAGGATCGGCCGCCGCGAGGTGCCATGCCTTCGAGATCGGCCGCCGAGCGTGGCCCGCTCAAAGTCGACCGGCAAAGGTCGGCCGCCGACTGCCGCCGTTCAGAGGCGGCCGTCCTTATTGAACGGTGCGGTGAGCGCCGGCAACGCCAACCCCGCCCGGCACAGATCGTGCAGCAACCGCGAAAGCTCCGCCCGAGTCAGAATCTCCAACTGCTCCGGCTCCCGATGCGGCACGTCCAGAGCCCGCGCCGCCTCCACAGCCCGCGCCCCGATCGCCGCCTCGACCGCCCACAACCGCTGGGCCAGCATCGCGATGTGCGCCGACCGGGTCAGTTCCTCGTGCAGCCGCAGCAACCGGCGCAGGTCGGCGGCCAGCTGTTCGATCGGCGGCCCGAGCGGCTGCGGCTGTTCCGCCCGGCGGCCGGGCCAGGACTGCGACACAGCAGCCCACCAGCGCGGCGAGTAGATGACGACCGCGCCGATCAGGGTCGGCGTTACGGTGATGAGGGCGAGTTTCCCCACGTCGAGCAGGCTCACGGTGCGCTCCTTCAGCCCGCGTGCATGGATACCTCTCTGACGATCCGCCCGCCCGCAACCACCGTCAAGCCGGATTTGTGCGACGCCCGAAGTGGATCTCCGCAGGTCAGCGGGTGCGGCCGCGGCTCACCAGGCGGGTGATCGGCATCGGCGGCGCCGGGATGTCGGGGCCGTCGTAGCCGCGGACGACGCCGAACGGTCCTCCTCCGGCGCGGTCCTCCCAGGCCTGGCGGGCCGTCACGATCTCGTCGTGGTCGCGGCCCACGAAGTTCCACCACATCACGAGCCGTTCGGTGAACGGTTCGCCGCCCAGCAGCATCAGCCTGGTCGCCGGTCCCGCGGCCAGGCGCAGCTCGGTGCGACCCTCGCCGAGGTAGAGCAGCGGTCCCGGCTCGACCGGCACGTCCGCCACGGTCGCCGCGCCGTCGATGACCAGCACCGCGTACTCGAAATCGGGTCTCAGGGGCAGCGCGGCCGTGCTCCCGGCAGTCAGGGTGATCTCCGCTCCCAGCAGGGGAGTGTCGCAGCGGGCGGGGGAGACCGCCCCGGCCAGGTCGCCCATCAGCAGGGTCGCGGTGAGGCCGCCGTCGGTGAGCACCGGCAGCTCCGCGTGCTGGGTGAAGGCCGGCGGTCCGCCGCGGGTCGCGTCCGGCAGGGCCACCCAGAGCTGAACCCCCTGGAGTACGCCGCTGTTGGTGCCCGGGGTCTCCTCCGAGTGGGAGATGCCGCGCCCGGCGGTCATCAGGTTGAGCTGGCCCGGCCGGATCTCCTGGAGGCTGCCGAGGCTGTCGCGGTGCACGATCTCCCCGGCGACCAGCCAGCTCACCGTCTGCAGCCCGATGTGCGGGTGCGGGCCGACGCGCATCCCGGCCGAACCCTCCAGCCGGTGCGGCCCGTACGCGTCCAGGAAACACCACGCCCCGACCATCCGCCGGTGCTTGCTGGGCAGCGTCCGGGTCACCTCCAGCCCGCGCGGCCCGCCGAGGGCGACCGGGGTGCCTTCGAGGATCTCCACCCCGGCCGGGGACGTCGTCGCCTCAGGAATGCTCACCGTTGAAAGCTACCGCCGTCCCGCGCTCAGCGGAGCGGCTCGCAGCAGGCTTGCGCCCAGCGCCACCAGGGCCAGGGCGAGCGGCGCGGTGACTGGCACGACAAGCAGCGTCGCCGTCCGGCCCTCCAGTAGCCCGCCGAACCCGACGACCGAGACGCCGAGGACGCCCAGCGTGCACATCGTCGCTCCGACCGCGGCCCGCGCGGCCGATCCTGCGGTGATCTCCGTGGGCCGGGGTGTGTCGAAGCGGCGGAAGACCAGCACCAGGACGGCGGTGACCAGTGCGGCAGCGGCCAGCCAGAGCGGCCGGGTCGCCCACCAACCGGCCGACCCGGGTGCTCCGGCGGTCAGGCCACGGGCCGCGACCAGGACGACGAACGCGGCGGTCAGGTGCCAGAGGAACGCCGTCATGGCCAGCCCGTTCGCCGCCACCACGGCCTGCCACACCCGGGCCCGCCTCAGCAGCCGGGTAGCAGGCTTGCGTACCAGCAGGACGAGACCGATCAGCCAGACCGCATGCGCGGCCAGCGCCACCGTCGGCGGCGACATGTTGGACACCGTCTCGCCCGGCACCCCGACCATCGACACCGGGTACGGCCCCACCGTCGTGAGCAGCAGCACCGCGCCGATCCCGCCGCCGGCCAGCAGCAGGGCGAGCCGCCGGCCCCCGCGCTGCAGCGTCCCGTCGGCGTAGAAGAAGCCGAGCTGGTGCACACCGGCCCAGACCACCAGCAGGTTCAGGACGGCGATCTGCGGGTGCCCGGCGAAGCGCAGCACGTCCACGGCGATTGCCACGGCCAGCAGCAGCACCGGCACCTTGGCGCCGAAGCGCTCGTGCAGCCGCCACATCGCCGGTGCCAGCGCGACGAGTCCCAGGTAGACGGCGAGGAACCACAGCGGCTGCACCGCCGTCCGCAGCGCCACCCGGACCAGACCCTGGTCCTGGCCGGCCAGCGCCACGCCGAGGGCCAGGGCCAGCCAGACGGCGAGGAAGACCGCGGTCGGGCGCAGCAGCCGGGCCGTACGGGATCGGGTGAAGTCCGCGTAGCCGCCGCCGCGGCGCCGGATCGAGGCCAGCGCGGTCGCGTGCGCGAAGCCGCCGACCAGGAAGAACACCGGCATCACCTGGAGCAGCCAGGTGATCGGCTGCAAGCGGGGGACCAGGGCCAGCACGTTGGTGACGCGGGTGCCGCCGTCGGCGCCGGTCACCGGTACGGCCATCAGCCAGTGCCCGGCGATCACCACGCCGAGGGAGGCGACGCGGAGCAGGTCGACGTAGCGGTCACGGCCGGGCGGGGTCGCGGCCGCCAGGGATGCGGCGGAGGCGCCGGGCACGGTGGTGGAGGTCATGCCGGATACCCTGCCGGGGCGGTGACCTGGGCGGATGGGTGCGCGTACTCAACTCGGACCGGGTACCGGCGCTGACATCGGGTGCTGCCGGCAGTACGGTGGCCGCTGCTTCAGGACCAGGAGGTCGACGTGCGTCCCGTACTCGCTGCCCTGCTCGTCGCGGCTCTCGCCGGTTGCAGCGCCGACAAGCCGAAGCCCGTGGAAAGCCCGCCCAGCGCCGCGGCACCGAGTGCCGTGCCGACATCCTCGGCCCGGCCCGTGGCGCCGGCGCAGCTGCCGCAGGGCGGTACCAAGATCTTCCCGGCGTACCGGGTCGTCGCCTACTACGGCACGGCGGGCAACAGCACGCTCGGGGTGCTGGGCGAGGGCAGCCCGGACAAGATGCTGCCGAAGCTGCGGGCCGCGGCGAAACCGTTCGCCGGTGGCCGCAAGGTGCAGCCCGCGTACGAGTTGATCGCGAGCGTCGCCCAGGCCGGCCCGGGCGCCGACGGCAACTACAGCCGGATGATCCCGCTCAGCCGCATCCAGCAGTACGTCGAGCACGCCCGCCGGCACAAGGTCCTGCTCATCCTGGACCTGCAGCCGGGCCGCGGCGACTTCCTGCCGCAGGCCCGCCGGCTGGAACGCTTCCTGGTGCAGCCGCACGTCGGGCTGGCCCTGGACCCGGAATGGCGGATGCCCAAGGGCAAGGTGCCCGGCAAGACCATCGGCCGGGTCGGCGCCGCTGAGGTCAACCGCGTCTCGGCCTACCTGTCCGGCCTGGTCCGGGCGCACAAGCTGCCGGAGAAGCTGTTCGTGCTGCACCAGTTCCGGGCGTCGATGCTGCCGGACATCACCCGGATCAGGAAGCAGCCCGGGCTGGCCCTGGTGCAGCACGTCGACGGCTTCGGCACCCGCTCGGAGAAGAACGCCACCTGGAACAGGCTGCGCCGCCCGCAGCAGTTCCACCTCGGCTACAAGCTGTTCTACGACGAGGACGTCAAGCGCTACCGGGCGGCCGACGTGCTCAAGTTCAAGCCCGTTCCCGAACTGGTGAGCTTCCAGTAGCGCCCAGGCCGGCCGAGCCCAGCACCCGCGTGATGGTGACCTCGATGACCACCCGCTGCGGGTTGGGCCGGGGCTGGCGGTAGCGCTCGGCGTAGCGGCGCTCGGCCTCGGCCACCGACTCCGGGTCGTCGCGGACCACGGCCCGGCCCTCGATCGTGCTCCAGCGTGGACCGTCGACCTGGCAGATCGCCACCCGGTCACCGCCCGCGCGGACCTGGCGGACCTTGGCCGAGCCGCCGGAGGCGATCACCCGCAGCAGGCCCGCCGCCGGGTCGACGGTGGCACCGACCGGCACCACGTGCGGCGAGCCGTCGGCGCGCAGCGTGGTCAGGGTGCAGAGGTGCCGCTCGGTCCAGAACTCCAGAACTGCCGGGGCTGACAGGGACAAACGACCACTCATGCTTGCTCCGCCGGTAGGTGACCCTGGCGCACCGCGGCGACCAGGCGTTGGTGGTCGCTCTCGACCTGGTCGGCGTACGCGCGGGCGAACTTGCACAGCATGTCGTCGAGCTTGTCGCTGCTGCCGATGTAGCCCGCGATCATGGACGCGCCGCTGGTCCGGGCGTGGCTCTTGGCGAGCAGGTAACCGCAGATGCCGGCGTAGTCGGCCAGCGCGCCCGCGTTGATGTCCTCGACCAGGATCGCGCCCTTCATGTCGCGGAACTGCCGCACGTAGAACTGCAGCTCGCCCACGGTGGCCCAGCCCAGCAGCGGGTCGCTGACGGTCTGCAGCGCCTGCTGGTACTCCACCACGCGCTGGCCCTGGTGCCGGTGCCAGGCCACCGAGCCGTGCTGGTGTTTCGCGATCACCGACCTGCGGGCCTGCTTGAGCTGGAGGAACACCACGTCGTCGGGGCTGCTGCCCTCACACAGCGCGACGTACGCCCGCAGCCCCACCGAGCCGACGCCGACCACCTTGTGCGCGATGTCGACGATCCGGTAGCCGGCCAGGATGCGCGCCCAGTGCGGTGGCAGCGTGTTCAGATAGCCGTCCAGCGCCGCGGCGAGGTGGTCGAGCTCCTTGTCGCTGGGCCGGGTGATCAGCGGCGGCTCCTGCACCAGCCGTACGGTGCCGTCGCGGTGCTCGGTGAAGCGCGGCAGCGCCCGGTCGCTGGTGCGCCGGCGGGCGCGGCGAGCGGCCCGTTCGATCTCGTCGCGGAAGCCGGGCTTGGTGGCCGCCTTGCGCAGGTCGTCCACGTCGAGGGCGGCGAACGAGCGGGCCAGCAGCGGCAGCTCGGCGAGGTGCCCGATCTGCTCGCGGTATTCCTCGACGCAGTGCTTCACCGCGTCGGCGCAGGCGTGCTCGCGGAAGCCGTTCTGCCGGCCGGCCACCCAGACGCTGGTGACCAGCCGGCGCAGGTCCCATTCCCAGGCGCCGGGGTGGGCCTCGTCGAAGTCGTTGAGGTCGAAGACCAGCTCGCGCTCGGGGGAGGCGTAGAAGCCGAAGTTGCCCAGGTGGGCGTCGCCGCAGATGACCGGGGTGATGCCGGTGTGCGGCAGGGGAGCGAAGTCGTCGGCCATGATGTTGGCCGAACCACGCAGGAACGCGTACGGCGAGGCGATCATCCGGCCCACGCGGACCGGGACGAGCCAGGGCAGCCGCCCCTCGTGCGCGTCGACGATCTGCTGGACGGGGTCGACCCGGTCCGGCGCCGGGGTCCAGTGGGCGAGGTCGGAACGCGGCGAACGCTCGCGCAGGGAGCGGCCGAGCTCGTACCGCTCCGCGCGCGTCGGTGCGGACTTGCGTAGCGAGGCGAAGCCGTGGTCACGACGGGTGTCGAGCACGACGTGGCCGGCCGGTGGCGGGGAAACCGGTGCTGCTTCCATCACCGCCGAGCGTACGGGTCCGCACCGGTCCGGCTGTTGACGAGGGTCTTGTTATCGCTAACAATGACCGTCGGGTCCACCCTCCGGGACACCCACGCCCATGGTGGTGCGCGACGGGACGAGGTGCGGCGATGGATGTGCACGCGGCGCGCAGCCCCGCCATGACCGATGTCGCCCGGCTGGCCGGAGTCTCGCACCAGACCGTCTCCCGGGTCCTCAACGACCATCCGAATGTGCGCGAACAGACCCGCCTGCGGGTACGCGCGGCCATCGCCGAGCTGGGTTACCGGCCCAACCGGGCGGCCCGGGCCCTGGTCACCGGCCGCTCCCAGCTGATCGGCATCGTCGCGCAGAACAGCACCCTCTACGGCCCGGCCTCGCTGTTGGCGGCCTTCGAGCAGGCCGCGGCCGAGGCGGGCTTCGCGGTCAGCGTGGGCAGCGTCGGACGGCTGGACCGGGAGTCGATCGCGGGAGCCGTCGAGCGGCATTTGGACCAGCGGGTCGCCGGCCTGGTGGTGATCGCGCCGGTGAAGTCCGCGGACGACGCCCTCGAGGGCATGCCCGCCGGGGTGCCGCTGGTGACCATCGACGGTGATCCGCAGCGGTCGCACACTCTGGTGACCGTGGACCAGGCGGCCGGGGCGCGCGCCGCGACCCGGCATCTGCTCGCCGCCGGGCACCGTACGGTCTGGCACATCTCCGGCCCGCCGGAGTGGTACGACGCGGCCTGGCGCATCGAGGGCTGGCGGGCCGCGCTGCACGAAGCCGGCGCCGAGGTGCCGCCGCTGGTGAACGCCGACTGGTCGGCGGCCTCCGGCTACGACGCGGGCCGGATGCTGGCGCGGATGCCCGAGGTGACCGCGGTCTTCGCAGCCAACGACCACCAGGCGCTCGGTCTGCTGCGGGCGTTCAGTGAGCACGGCCGCCGGGTGCCGCACGACGTGAGCGTGGTCGGCTTCGACGACGTGCCGGAGGCGGCCTTCTTCATCCCGCCGCTGACCACCGTGCGGCCGTCCTTCGACGCGGTCGCCCAGGCCGGCCTGGACCTGCTGCTGGCCCAGATCACCGACCCCGCCACGCCGCCGAACCGCGTGGTCATCGCCCCGTCGCTGGTGGAACGGGCCAGCGTGGCCCCACCTGCCTGAACGGTTTCATCAAGGTTGCCGCGTTGTAACCACAGAGCCGTTGACATCGGAAATGTTAGCGCTCACACTCGATCCCACGCCGCCTGTCGTGTGGTCTGTGACACGCCGGCGCAACGCCGGATCCCCCTTCCCGGAGGTATTCAGTCATGCCCGTCGCTCCGTCCGAGACCTATGTGATCGGCGTCGACTTCGGCACCCTCTCCGGCCGGGCCGTCGTCGTCCGGGTGTCCGACGGCACCGAGCTCGGCTCGGCCGTCCACGAATACCCGCACGCCGTGCTCACCGAGGCCCTGCCCGACGGCACCCCGCTCGGCCACGACTGGGCGCTGCAGGTGCCCGGCGACTACGTCGAGGTGCTCCAGCAGGCGGTGCCCGCCGCGGTGCGCGCTGCCGGCATCGACCCGGCCCAGGTCGTCGGCATCGGCACCGACTTCACCGCGTGCACCATGGTGCCGACGCTGGCCGACGGCACGCCGCTGAGCGAGCTCGAGGGGCTGGCCGACCGGCCGCACGCGTACATCAAGCTCTGGAAGCACCACGCCGCCCAGCCGCACGCCGACCGGATCAACCAGCTCGCCGCCAAGCGCGGCGAGCCCTGGCTGCCGCGCTACGGCGGCCTGATCTCCTCGGAGTGGGAGTTCGCCAAGGCGCTGCAGCTGCTGGAGGAGGACCCCGAGCTGTACGCGCGGATGGACCGCTGGGTCGAGGCCGCCGACTGGATCATCTGGCAGCTCACCGGCTCCTACGTCCGCAACGCCTGCACGGCCGGTTACAAGGGCATCCGCCAGGACGGGCACTACCCGTCGCCGGAGTTCCTGAGCGAGCTCAACCCGGACTTCGCGAGCTTCGTCGCCGACAAGCTGGACCAGCCGATCGGCCAGCTCGGCGCCGCCGCCGGCACGCTGAGCGCCGAGGCCGCCGCCTGGACCGGCCTGCCCGAGGGCATCGCGGTGGCCGTCGGCAATGTCGACGCGCACGTCACCTCGGCCGCGGCCCAGGCCCTCGAGCCCGGCCAGATGGTCGCCATCATGGGCACCTCGACCTGTCACGTGATGAACGGCGCCGAGGTCGCCGAGGTGCCCGGCATGTGCGGCGTCGTGCACGGCGGCATCGTCGAGGGTCTGTACGGCT
Organism: Actinoplanes sp. CA-051413; assembly: GCF_050955795.1. Taxonomy (NCBI): domain Bacteria; kingdom Bacillati; phylum Actinomycetota; class Actinomycetes; order Micromonosporales; family Micromonosporaceae; genus Actinoplanes; species Actinoplanes sp. CA-051413. The sequence continues at coordinate 6,248,773 of NZ_CP192100.1, read as the reverse complement.
ACGAGGCCGGGCAGAGCGGCGTCGGTGACATCTTCGCCCACTACCTGCGCTACCTCGCCCCCGAGTTCACCCACGAGCACCTCACCGAGCTGGCCGCGCGGCAGCAGCCGGGCGAGCACGGCCTGATCGCGCTGGACTGGCACAGCGGCAACCGCTCGGTGCTGGTCGACCACGAGCTGTCCGGCCTGCTCGTCGGCGAGACGCTGGCGACGCGGCCGGAGGACGTCTACCGGGCGCTCATCGAGGCAACCGCGTTCGGCACCCGGACCATCGTCGAGACGTTCAACGCCGCCGGCGTGCCGGTGCGCGAGTTCGTCGCCGCCGGCGGGCTCGTCAAGAACCCCCTGCTCATGCAGATCTACGCCGACGTGCTGCGGATGCCGCTGTCGGTGATCGGCTCCGACCAGGGTCCGGCGCTGGGCTCGGCGATCCACGCGGCGGCCGCCGCCGGCGCGTACCCGGACGTCCGCGCGGCCGCGGCGGCGATGGGCCGCAAGCAGACCGCGGTCTACCAGCCCGACCCGGCCGCGGCCGAGGTCTACGACGAGCTGTTCGCCGAGTACACCAAGCTGCACGACTACTTCGGCCGCGGCGCCAACAAGGTCATGCGCAACCTGCGGGCCGTCCAGCGCCGGGTGGCCGCCCGGTGAACCCCCTCGACCGCTACCAGCACGCCTACGGACAGGAGTCCACCCGATGAAGCCGCAGATCTGGTTCCTCACCGGCAGCCAGCACCTCTACGGGCCCGAGACCCTGGACCAGGTCGCCTCCCAGTCGCAGCAGATCCAGCAGCTCCTGACGACGTCCGGGGGCATCTCCGCGGAGATCGTCAGCAAGCCGGTGCTCACCGACAGCGCGGCGATCCGGACGGTCATGCTGGCGGCCAACGCCGACCCGGCCTGCCTCGGCGTGATCGCCTGGATGCACACGTTCTCCCCGGCCAAGATGTGGATCACCGGGCTGGACGCGCTGCGCAAGCCGCTGCTGCACCTGCACACCCAGCTCAACCAGGCACTGCCGTGGGCGTCCATCGACATGGACTTCATGAACCTCAACCAGGCCGCGCACGGCGACCGGGAGTTCGGCTACATCCAGACCCGGATCGGCGTGGCCCGCAAGACCGTCGCCGGGCACGCGGCCGACCCGACCGTGGTGACCCGGATCGACGGCTGGGTGCGGGCCGCGGCGGGCGTCCAGCGCCTGCGCAGCCTGCGGCTGGCCCGCTTCGGCGACAACATGCGCGACGTGGCCGTCACCGAAGGCGACAAGGTCGAGGCCGAGCTGCGCTTCGGCGTCTCGGTCAACACGTACGGCGTGAACGACCTGGTCGCGGTGGTCGACGCGGTCCCGGACAGCGAGGTCGACGCGCTGGCGGCGGAGTACGCGGACGCGTACACGCTCGACCCGCAGCTGGCCCGCGGCGGTGACCGGCACGAGTCGCTACGCTACGCCGCGCGGATCGAGGCCGGCCTGCGGCAGTTCCTCACCGAGGGCGGCTTCGGCGCCTTCACCACCAACTTCGAGGACCTGGGCGGGCTGCGCCAGCTGCCCGGCCTGGCCGTGCAGCGGCTGATGGCCGACGGCTACGGCTTCGGCGGCGAGGGCGACTGGAAGACCTCCGCGCTGCTCGCGGCGGTCAAGGCGATGGGTACGGGCACCGGCCGCGGCACCTCGTTCATGGAGGACTACACCTACCACTTCGGCCCGGGCGAGCAGAAGATCCTCGGCGCGCACATGCTCGAGGTCTGCCCGAGCATCGCCGCCGACCGGCCCTCCTGCGAGATCCACCCGCTGGGCATCGGCGGCCGGGAGGACCCGGTGCGGCTGGTCTTCGACGCCGCGCCCGGCCCCGGTGTGGTGATCGGCATGGCCGACCTCGGCGACCGGTTCCGGCTGGTGGCCAACGCCATCGAGGTCACCGCGCCGGACGAGCCGCTGCCCAAACTGCCGGTGGCCCGCGCGGTCTGGAAGCCGGCCCCGTCGCTGGCCACGTCGGCCGAGTCCTGGCTGACCGCCGGCGGACCGCACCACACCGTGCTCACCCAGGCTGTCGGGGCGGAGCCGCTGCGCGACTTCGCCACGATGCTCAACACTGAACTCCTGCTCATCGACGAGAACACGACCACGTACGACTTCGCCGATCGGGTGCGGTGGAACCAGGCGTACTACCGGCAATACGCGCGGTAAGTACGTATCGCCTGCGTAACAACAGTGTCGAGAAATGTTTACTTATGATCGCACGTGCGGGAAAGTTGCCCGGTCGTGCGCCCACCATCGCAAGGAGAGAACGATGAAGTTGACCCGGCTCGCGTCAGTGGCCACGGCCATGACGCTTTCGGTGGCCCTGGCCGCCTGTGGCTCGAGTGAGAAGACGGCCGACTCGCAGGCCTCCGGTGCTGCCGACAACACCGGCGCGCTGATCGGCGTGACCATGCCGACGCGTTCCTCCGAGCGGTGGATCGGTGACGGTGACAACCTCAAGAAGCAGCTCGAGTCCAAGGGCTACAAGGTCGACCTGCAGTACGCCGAGGACGACATCCCCACCCAGGTGAACCAGCTGGACAACCAGATCACCCGGGGCGCCAAGCTGCTGATCATCGCGTCGATCGACGGCACGGCGATCACCACGCAGCTGCAGAGCGCCAAGGAGAACAACATCCCGGTCATCGCCTACGACCGGCTGATCCGCAACAGCCCGAACGTGGACTACTACGCCACCTTCGACAACTTCAAGGTCGGCGTCCAGCAGGCGACCTCGCTGCTGGTCGGCCTGAAGCTGCTCAAGGAGGACGGCACCACCAAGGGTGACGCGAAGGGCCCGTTCAACATCGAGCTGTTCGCCGGCTCCCCGGACGACAACAACGCGACCTTCTTCTTCAACGGCGCGATGTCGGTGCTGAAGCCGTACATCGACAACAAGACCCTCGTGGTCAAGAGCGGCCAGACCGACTTCAAGACCGTCGCCATCCTGCGCTGGAAGCCGGCCGTCGCCCAGGACCGCATGGAGAACCTGCTGACCTCGACGTACAAGGGCGGCACCAAGGTCGACGGCGTGCTGTCGCCGTACGACGGCCTGAGCATCGGCATCCTCTCCGCGCTCAAGAGCAACGGCTACGGCACCGCCGGCCAGCCGTACCCGGTCGTCACCGGCCAGGACGCCGAGCAGGCGTCGGTCAAGTCGATCATCGCCGGTGAGCAGTTCGCCACCATCTACAAGGACACCCGCAAGCTCGCCGACACCACCGTGCAGATGGCCGACGCTGTTCTCAAGGGCCAGAAGCCCACGACGAACAACGACAAGGACTACGACAACGGTGTCAAGGTCGTCCCGGCCCAGCTGCTGGACTCGGTGATCGTCTACAAGAGCAACTACAAGAAGGAGCTCGTCGACTCGGGCTACTACAAGGAGTCGGACCTCAAGTAATCCGTACCGGTGCCCGCCGCCCCACCCGGCGGCGGGCACCGCCTCCTTCGCGCGCGTGCGACCCTGGGGAGTTCCATGAGCGACACCATCCTGCGGATGCAGGACATCACCAAGACGTTTCCCGGGGTCAAAGCGCTCCAGGACGTCAACCTGACCGTACGTCGCGGCGAGATCCACGCGATCTGCGGCGAGAACGGCGCCGGCAAGTCGACCCTGATGAAGGTCCTGTCCGGGGTCTATCCGCACGGCTCCTACGACGGTGAGATCACCTTCGAGGGCGAGGAGTGCCGGTTCTCCGGCATCCGCGACAGCGAGCACCGCGGCATCGTCATCATCCACCAGGAGCTGGCGCTGGCCCCGCAGCTGTCCATCGCCGAGAACATCTTCCTCGGCAACGAGCAGGCCACCCGCGGCCTGATCGACTGGAACCGCACCAACCACGCCGCCGGCCAGCTGCTGCGGCGGGTGGGCCTGCACGAGAGCCCGGTGACCCCGATCCTGGAGCTGGGCGTCGGCAAGCAGCAGCTCGTCGAGATCGCCAAGGCCCTGTCCAAGGAGGTCCGGCTGCTCATCCTCGACGAGCCGACCGCGGCGCTCAACGACGAGGACTCGGCGCACCTGCTCGGCCTGCTGCGCGGGCTGCGCGACGAGGGCATCACCTGCGTGATCATCTCGCACAAGCTCAACGAGGTCATGGCCATCGCCGACCGGGTGACCATCCTGCGCGACGGCCGCACGATCTCCACCCTGGACCTGGCGACCGACGAGGTCACCGAGGACAAGATCATCTCCGGCATGGTGGGCCGCGACCTCGACCACCGCTACCCGCCGCACGAGTCGCACGTGGGCGAGGAGGTGCTGCGGATCGAGGACTGGACCGTGCACAGCCCCACCCAGCACGGCCGGGTGGTGGTCAGCAACGCCAACCTGAGCCTGCGCCGCGGCGAGATCGTCGGGCTGGCCGGGCTGATGGGCGCCGGGCGTACCGAGCTGGCGATGAGCGTCTTCGGCCGCTCCTACGGCATCGGGATCTCCGGGCGGATCATCAAGGACGGCAAGGAGATCCACCTGCGCTCGGTGCGCGACGCGATCAACCACGGCATCGCGTACGCGACCGAGGACCGCAAGCGGTACGGCCTGAACCTCATCGAGGACATCAAGCGCAACATCTCCGCGGCCGCCCTAGGCAAGCTGGCCAAGCGCGGCTGGGTGGACGAGAACGAGGAGTTCAAGACCGCCGGCGCCTTCCGCAAAAGCATGAACATCAAGGCGCCGAGCGTGCTGAGCATCACCGGCAAGCTCTCCGGTGGCAACCAGCAGAAGGTCGTGCTGTCCAAGTGGATCTTCACGAATCCGGACGTGCTGATCCTCGACGAGCCCACCCGCGGCATCGACGTCGGCGCCAAGTACGAGATCTACACGATCATCAACCGGCTCGCCGACGAGGGCAAGGCGGTGCTGGTCATCTCCTCCGAGCTGCCCGAGCTGCTCGGGATCTGCGACCGGATCTACACGCTGTCGGCCGGCCGGATCACCGGTGAGGTGCCGCGCGCCGAGGCCACCCAGGAGAACCTGATGACGCTGATGACCAAGGGAACGGAGTAACCGCGATGTCTGTCGCACCCACCAACGCCGACTACGCGGTGGCCGAGTCACCGGCAGCGCCGGCCGGCCCGACCGGGGACTCACCCCGCCGGTACAACCTGAACCTGCGCCAGAGCGGCATCTATATCGCGTTCGCGCTGATCGTCGTGCTGTTCACCGTGCTCACCGGCGGTGACCTGCTGGCGCCGCAGAACATCAGCAACATCATCGTGCAGAACTCGTACATCCTGATCCTGGCGATCGGGATGATCCTGATCATCATCGCCGGGCACATCGACCTGTCCGCGGGCTCGGTGGTCGCGGTCTGCGGCGCGGTCGCGGCCGTCCTGATGGTCGAGCAGAACGTGCCCTGGCCGCTGGCGCTGCTCATCACGCTGGTCGTCGGTGGTCTCATCGGCGCCTGGCAGGGCTACTGGATCGCCTACTTCGGCATCCCGGCCTTCATCGTCACGCTGGCCGGCATGCTGCTGTTCCGCGCGCTGACCCTGACCATCCTGGGCAACCGCGGCATCGGCCCGTTCCCGGACGAGGTCCGCACGCTGTCAAACGGCTTCACCGAGGGCTACCTGGGCAACGTCGGTCTCGGCGGGCTCGGCGGCGCCGACCTGTTCAGCCTGCTGGTCGGCGTGATCGCGGTCGCCGGCATCGTCTTCACCCAGTGGCGCACCCGCTCGGCCCGCCAGCAGTACGGCCAGGTCGTCGACCCGATGCCGCTGTTCATCGGCCGGATCGCGGTGGCCTCGTTCCTGGTCATCGCCGTCATCGTGCAGCTGGCCCGGTTCAAGAACCTGCCCTGGGTGCTGGTGCTGCTGGCGTTCCTGGTGCTGGCGTACTCGCTGGTGACCAACCGGGCGGTCTTCGGCCGGCAGATCTACGCGGTCGGCGGCAACCTGCAGGCCGCGACGCTGTCTGGCGTCAAGGTCAAGTCGGTCATCTTCTGGATCTTCGTGAACATGGGCGTGTTGGCCGCGCTGGCCGGCGTGATCTTCGCCGGCCGGCTCAACCAGGCGAACCCGACGGCCGGCGCCAACTTCGAGCTGGACGCGATCGCGGCGGCCTTCATCGGCGGCGCGGCGGTCCAGGGCGGCGTCGGCAAGGTGGTCGGAGCCATCACCGGTGGCCTGATCATGGGTGTCATCAACAACGGCATGTCGCTGATCGGTGCCCAGAGCGAAACGGTCCTGCTGGTCAAGGGTGCAGTCCTGCTGGCCGCAGTGGCCTTCGACGTCTGGAGCAAGCGCCGCGCCGGCGCTTCCCGTTAGGGAGGTTCCGGGCGACGGGTGATAGGGGAGAAACGGCGGCGGCCCTTGGGGGGACCGCCGCCGTTTCGCATGTCCGGTCCCGAAAGTTTCGGAGACGGCTGACCCGGCCAGGGTCTCGGAGGCTGTTAACTGCCACCGTGAAAACCACTTTATTCGGTACATAGCTGGACCATGTTGGCGGTAACAAATTCCGGAAGTGTTCCGGGAACCATTGTTTCCGCGATGTTGCCATGCCAGCATGACGGTGGCATTGAAACCCATCGTTCTCCGGTTCTGGTCGTGCGAATCCGGCGATTCCCACGTGCGCTTCTCCGGCTGCGGCCGGCCCTGCGCGCGGCGCTCGGCGACCGGGACGCGGAACCGAAAAAGGAGGCCATCGTGGCAACCAGCCCTCCTGTCCACTCCGCCGGCTCCCCCCGAGGCCGGTCGTTACGGGCGCGAACGCTGATCGCCGTGGCCGTCGCCGTCGTCGCGGCGGTCGGCGCGGTGACACTGATGCCGGACGCGAACGCCGCGGCGGGCACCCTCGGTGCGGCGGCGGCGCAGTCGGGCCGCTACTTCGGTACGGCGATCGCCGCCAGCCGGCTCAGTAACTCGACGTACGCCACGATCGCCGGCCGCGAGTTCAACATGATCACCGCCGAGAACGAGATGAAGCCGGACGCGACCGAGCCCAACCGGGGCCAGTTCAACTTCAGCGCCGGCGACCAGATCTACAACTGGGCGACCCAGCGCGGCCTCAAGGTGCGCGGGCACACCCTGGCCTGGCACGCCCAGCAGCCCGGTTTCTGGGGCAGCCTCAGCGGCAGCGGTCTGCGCCAGGCGATGATCGACCACATCAACGGCGTGATGGCCCACTACAAGGGCAAGCTCGCGTACTGGGACGTGGTCAACGAGGCGTTCGAGGAGAACGGCAGCCGCCGCAACTCGAACCTGCAGCAGACCGGCAACGACTGGATCGAGGCGGCGTTCCGCGCTGCCCGCGCCGCCGACCCCGCGGTCAAGCTCTGCTACAACGACTACAACATCGAGAACTGGACGTACGCCAAGACCCAGGGCGTCTACAACCTGATCCGCGACTTCAAGTCCCGTGGCGTGCCGATCGACTGCGTGGGCCTGCAGACCCACTTCACCGGCGGCAGCTCCCTGCCGGGCAACTTCCAGACGACGCTGTCGAGCTTCGCCGCGCTGGGCGTGGACGTGGCCCTGACCGAGGTCGACGTCACCAACTCGTCCACCTCCCAGTACGCCGGACTGACCCAGGCCTGCCTGAACGTGCCCCGCTGCGTCGGCATCACCGTCTGGGGCGTACGGGACAGCGACTCCTGGCGCTCCAACGAGAACCCGCTGCTGTTCGACGGCGGCGGCAACAAGAAGGCCGCGTACACCTCGGTCCTCAACGCCCTGAACGCGGCCGGCCCGGTCACGCCGTCCTCGCCGACCTCGGGCCCCGGCTCCCCGACGCCCTCGACCCCGCCGGGTCCGGGAAACCGGATCCTCGGCGCCCAGTCGGGCCGGTGCCTGGACGTGCCGAACGCAACCCAGACCAACGGCACGCGGGTCCAGCTGTACGACTGCAACGGCGGCACCAACCAGGCGTGGAGCCTGACCTCGAGCAAGCAACTGACCGTGTACGGCAGCAGGTGCCTGGACGCGGCGGGCTCGGCCAACGGCTCGGCCGTGCAGATCTACAGCTGCAACGGACAGGCCAACCAGCAGTGGAACGTCAACAGCAACGGCACCATCACGGGCGTGCAATCGGGACGCTGCCTCGACGTCTGGGGCACCGGCAACGGCCAGCAGGTCCAGATCTACGACTGCAACAGCCAGGCGAACCAGCGCTTCAGCCTCAGCTGACCTGACGCGGTGTGGCGGCAGCACCTTGCCGCCACACCGTTTCGCCGTCCGAGGTCCGGAAGTTTGGGACAGTGAAGCCATGGTGCCCACACTGATGCTGGTGGGCCTGGTGCTCGGCCGCTGGTGGCGTACGACTCTGGTGGCCGCCACGCTGGGCTGGCCCATCCTGCTGCTCGCCGACGACCTGATCGAACCGGGCTGGAACATCGCCGCGGCGGCGGGCGTGTCGGCGGCCAACACGGCTGCCGGCATCCTGGTCCACCAGGCGATCCGCTGGGCCGTAAGCCGCGCGACCAAACGCGACCAGAGCAGCCAACCCGAGCGCCCGGCCCCGAGTCACTCCGCCCCCGATGACGCGGCCTAGGAGCGGGCCGCGGCCAGGCCGAAGGAGGCCGGGGTGACCTCCGGGAAGACCTCGGCCAGCGATCCGAAACCGCACCGCTTCTGCAGGATCTCGCCGATCACCGCGCGATAGTCCGTCGTCGCCGCCAGGTCGCCGGCGACCAGCGCGCCCGCCGCCAGCCCCGGCCACGTGCCGTACACCGTGCCGCCCCGGACGCCGCCGCCCATGAGCAGCATCGCATTCCCGTGGCCGTGGTCGACTCCGCGGGACGCGTTCTCCGCCACCCGCCGGCCGAACTCGCTCACCGTCACCACCGTCACCGAGGCCATGCCGGCCGGGCCCAGGTCGGCCGCGAACGCCGCCAGCGCCGTGGAGGTCTCGAGCAGGTTGTCGTACATGCGCTGGCCCTTGACCGCCGTGCCCAGGCCCTCGTGCATGTCCCAGTCGCCGGAGTCGACCGCCGCCGCGGCCAGGCCCACCTTCGCCTTGATCAGCCGGGCCACGTCCTCGAGGGCGTTGCCCAGGGGCGTCGCGGGGTAGGCCGCGCCGTTCGCCGGTGCGTACGCGGTTGCGCGTACCCCGGTGGTTGCCGTCAGGGCCGCGTCCGCGGCCAGGGCGGGACCGGCCAGCAGGCCGGGCGCGGTCGCGTACATCTTGCGCAGCGACGCCGCCATCGGGCGGTTCGCGCTCTCGCCGGCCAGCGTGAAGCCGTCGACCGAGGCCATCGACACGTCGGAGAAGGCGCCGCCGAAGAGCCGGGCCGGCATCGCGTTGCCCATCGCCACCGCGGCGAGCGGGCCGGTGGCGCCCGTCAGGCCCAGCATGCGGTCCAGCCAGCCGCTGCGCAGGGACGTGCCCGCGGCCGCGCGTTCCATCTCCTCCATGGCGGCGAAGTGCGAGCGGGTCGGGTTCGGCTGGCCGACCGCGTGCACCGCGGCCAGGCTGCCGTTCTTCCACATCGGCAGCAGCGGGGCCAGGCCCGGGTGCAGGCCGAACATGCTGTTGCCGCCGATCGCCTGGCTCTTCGGCAGGGCGATCGTCGGGCGGGCCTTGTAATAGTCCGGGTCGCCGATCGGGGCGATCGCCGACAGGCCGTCGAAGCCGCCGCGCAGCGACAGCACCACGAGGGTGTCGCCGGTGTAGCCCTCGGCGGCGTACGCCAGTCGGGTGGACAGCCCTTCGCCGACCAGGCCGGCCAGCGCCCCGGCGGCGCCGGCCGCGAGGCCGCGGCCCAGGACGCCCCGGCGGGTGAGCAGCTTCTTGTTCTCGTCGCAGCAGGCCTGTGCGGTCATGGCGGTCACCTCAGCTGGAAGGAGGGCGAGTCGAGGACGAGAGCGATCAGGTACGGCAGACTCCCGGCGACCGACTCCTTGCTGGTCAGAGAACTCGTCGGCAGCTTGCCCGCGACGCTTAGCACGGCCGCCACGTGATCGGCGGGCAGCGGGGTGCCGACCAGCCGCCGGGCCAGCGCGTCCACCAGCGCCCCGTATGTCTGCGGCAGCATCGGCACGAGGGACGTGAGCAGGTCGGCGGGACGGGTGAGCTGCTTGGGGTACCAGCCGGCCGCGAGGTTCAAGTGGCTGTTGCAGCGCATGAGGAACGCCGACGGTGACGCCCACGCGGCGGCCACGTCCGGGAAGCCGTTCGGCGGGCTCCAGCGGAACGGGGCGTTCCCGGCGTTGACCAGGTTGTTGTAGAGCGCGTCGAGCGCCTTCACGCCGGAGGTCTCCGGGCCCAGGCCGAGGGCGCGGACGGTGGCGGTCAGGTCCTCGAACGGCGTACGGACCTTCTGCCCGATCGACGCGGCGAACTCCGGCGAGGTGAACAGGGCCCGCAGCACCGGCACGATCGACGTGTCGTTGTCCAGGTACACCTTGGCCAGCTTGGCGACCAGGGTGGCCGGGGCCTCGTCGGCGACGAAGCGCAGGCAGAGCTTGGTGGCCAGCCGCTCGGCGGTGGCCGGGTGCCTGGCCAGGTAGTCGAGGAACGCCAGCGCGGCCGCCTCGCCGCCCTCGGCCGTCGCGTTCGCGTGGCTGAAGCCCAGGATCCGTACGGCGCCGGTCGCGTGCTTGGCCGCGGTGTAGGTGTACGTCCCCGCGGTCGTCACGGTCAGGCCGGTGAGCAGCTTGGCGGCGGCCTGCACGTCGGCCTCGGTGTAGATCATGCCGACGGTGTGCAGCTCCATCAGCTCGCGCGCGTAGTTCTCGTTCGGCAGGGTCTTGGTCGACGACCGGTTGTCCAGGTACGTCAGCATCGCCGGGTGCCGGGCCGAGGCCTTGAGCATGTCCGCGAAGCGCCCGAAGGTGTACTTGCGGGTGACCGTCTTGTCGTAGTCGCTGCGGCTGTCCCAGACTCCGCTGGACGGCGCCGAAATGTGCAGGTGGTTGGCCCAGAAGGCGGCGGTGGTCTCGAACAGCTGCCGGTTGCTCCAGGTCGCCCGGGCCACCGCGGCCCGGCCCAGCTGGCCGAACGCCTCGTACGAGTGCTTGGGCAGCTTGGCGCGTACCGTCGCGATGTCGGCACCGGCCAGCGGCAGGCGGGTGAGCAGCGCGTCCAGCGCCGAGTCGTCGATCTTCGCCGGGTCGAGCTGGCGGTCCAGCCAGGCCGGCACGCCCAGCTTGGCCAGCTCGGCCAGGGCCGCCGGGGTGGGTCCGAAGGTGGCCCGGCGCAGCAGGTGCGCGAGCGGGTCGGCCGAGACGAGGTCGGTCGGCACGGCCGCCGCGGCGGCGGGCGCGGCCAGCGCCACGTCGAGGGCGAGGCCCCCGGCCGCGGTCACGGCGACGGCGGCGGCGCCACCGAGAACGGCGCGGCGGGTCGGCTCAGGCTTCGTCTGCATGCCAGGCCCTTCGGCGTGATCCGGCACCCGCCGCGCCGCCGCAACCGGACTCTCACCGCTCGCAATGCGCTTGCACCCGTCGCGTCACGGCGTCCCGGCACGTACGCTCAGGGCTGTGGATCAGATCGATGCGGTACGGACCCCGGCGTCCTGGGTCGTGGTGGGTCTCGACAACGGCGGCACCTGCAACAACGCGACCGTCCTGGACGCGACGGGCCAGTTCCTGGTCGACAGTCTGGTGGAGAATCCGAGCCTGGTGACCGAGGGCCCGGAGTCCGCGGTCGAGCAGCTCGCCGAGGCCTTCACCGGCATCCTCGCGCTGACCAGCACCCCGCGCACGCTGGTGCGCGCGGTCGGGCTGGACACCCCGGGCCCGGCCAGCGCCGACGGCGTCATCTCGTCCAAGGGCTCGACGAACTTCTCCCAGGTCTCCTGGCACGGCTTCGACATCCGCGGCGCCCTGCAGGCGCGGATCGGCCTGCCGGTGGTCTACAACAACGACGCGAACGCGGCCGCGCTCTACGCCCACCACCGGCACTTCGGCGCCGAGGCCATGGAGCGGTCGTCCGTGGCGGCGATCGTCGGCACCGGCCTGGGCGGGGGAGTGGTCGAGCTCGGCAAGGTGGTCAGCGGTGCGGCCGGCATGGCGGGCGAGCTGGGCCACGTGCAGATCCCGCTGCACGGCGTGCTGGAGGAGGACCAGCCGGTGCCGGAGTGCAACTGCGGCTTCGCCGGCGACGTGGAGAGCATCGCGTCGCTGACCGGCATCGCGAAGAACCTGCTGCCGTACTGGCTGCGGCGGTTCCCGGACCACCCGCTGGCCGGGGAGCCGATCAGCCGGGCGGCCAAGCTGCTCCGCGGGTACGGCGAGAAGGACGACCCGCTGGCCGTGGCGGTCTTCGAACAGCAGGCCAAGGCGATCGGCAAGCTGTTCACCATCGCGGCCAACTTCACCGACCCGGCCGCGTACTTCCTGGGTGGCGGCGTGGTCGAGGCGGCGCCGCACTTCCGCCAGTGGTTCCTCAACACGGTCCGTGAGCACACCCAGCTGCGGGCCGAGCAGCAGGCCGCGGCGACCTTCGCCCTGGTGCCCGACCTCGACATGGCCGGTGCCCGGGGAGCGGCCGTCGCCGCGCTGGAGACCGTACGCACCGACGGCTGACCGGGGCTTTGTCCACTGTGGTGGCACAGGCATGACCGCGCGTCCCCCCGCGAATTCCCGAGCGCTCCTAACACCTGTGACGATGCATCGACACCACTAGATATTGATCGACTCGCTCGGTAGCGTCCTGTGTGCCGTCCGTGGCGGGGGCCCCGGAGGCACCGAAGGGGGATCACTGATGCGACGTAGCATCGCGACCGTCGGAGCACTCGTGCTGGGAATCGTCGCGCTCACTCCGGGCGCGACGCCGGCCGCTCCACTCCAATCCGACCCGGGACTGAGCCCGGCCGACCAGGCTGCCGTCGACGCCGGGCTGCCGGTGGCCGCCAAGCCGAAACCCGGCGCCAAGCCCGCCGGGGTCAACCCGTACCTGGCGATCCTGCCCGACCCGGCGAAGGCCGACTACAGCGGCTGGGCCGCCTACATGAAGAAGCAGGCGTCGGCCAAGGCCGCCGCCCGCCTCAAGGCCCTCGCCGCGGCACCGTCGTCCGCGGCGGCCAAGGCTGCCGCGGCCGCGGTGGTCGTCGACGAGGACGAGCCCGCGGGCACCCGCGGTTCCAACGAGGACCCCGCCTCTGCCCAGCTGATCAAGAACTTCGGCACCGGCAGCGGCCAGAACCCGGCCATCCGCATCCTCGGCGCCCTCACTCCCGAGAGCGTCACCCCCGCCGCCCGGGCCGCCACCCCGGAGGACGACGGGTCGATCCCGCTCGCCGGGGCCACCGGCATCGGCGCCGCCCGCCGGGCGATCGTCACCACCGCCGCCATCGGTGACGGCCCGCACGGCTCCGCCGGTACGGGCACCAACGACTTCGACTTCTACTCGCTGCAGGCCACCGCCGGGCAGGTGGTGACCGTGCAGACGGCCACCCCCACGGGCGCGCTGGACACGCTGGTCGCGCTCTACACGCCGGACGGCACGATCGTGGCCAGCAACGACGACGCGGCCGGCTCCTTCGACAGCCTGCTGCAGTACAAGGTTCCGGCCACCGGCACCTACTACGCGGTCGTCGCGGCGTACAGCGGGCTGCCGGCCGATCCGTTCGATCCGGCCAGCGGGGACGGCGGGGCCAGCGAGGGCCCGTACACCGTCACCATCTCGGCGGCCTCGGACGACCAGGACTTCTTCGCGATCAAGCTCAAGGCCGGTGACGTGCTCGGCGCGTCGGCCAAGGGCGCGCCGTCGTACCTGACGGTCTACGACACCAACCCGCGCGAGGTGCACGGGTCGGACCAGGACGCCACCTACATCTACCCGCCGTCCTCGCCGCTGCCCGGTGGAGGCAACGCGGCCACCGACTACGTGGCGACCAAGGCCGGCTGGCACTACGTGGGCGTCGCCCGGGGTTCCGGCAGCTACGACATCACCGTCGAGGCTTACCGGCCGGTCCTGCAGGGTGCCAAGCCCGTGCAGACGCTGTTCCTGGACTTCGACGGGGCCCGGGTCAACACCGGTGTCTTCGGCGGCACCGGGAACGTGACGCTCAGCCCGTTCTCCGCGTTCCTCGCCAAGTGGGGCATCCCGCGCGTGCAGGAGGACGAGGTGATCGACGCGGTGGTCGCGAGCGTCACCGAGAACATCAAGCAGGATCTGATCGCCAGCGGTCTCAACAGCAAGTTCCGGGTGAAGATCCTCAACAGCAAGGACCACGCGGACCCGTGGGGCCAGGCGAACGTGAGCCGCATCGTGGTCGGCGGCACGATCGACGAGTCCGGGGTCGAGACCATCGGCATCGCGCAGAGCATCGACCCGGGCAACTTCGAGACCGAGGAGACCGCCCTGGTGCTGCAGGACGTGCTCAGTGACCCGGCCGGTGGGCCGGCCTCGCTGAACACGTACCTGACCCCGGCCAGCGACCGGGTGGCCTTCGTCGGCCGGGCGGTGGGCAACGTGACCGCGCACGAGGCGGGTCACTTCTTCGGTGACTGGCACACCGACAACGCCGACGAGACGGCCAACCTGATGGACTCGGGTGGCGCCAACTTCGACGTGCTCTTCGGCGTCGGCCCGGACGGCGTCGGCGGTACGGCTGACGACGCGGACGTCGACTTCGGCGACAGCCAGTTCAGCCCGGCGGAAGGCTTCGTCGGCACGGAGGACACGCTGGGCCGGATCGTCTTCGGTCTGACCAGCTGACCCTCGGACACGGCAGGGGCGTCCCGGGCATCCGGGGCGCCCCTCTCGCTGTCCGGGGTCAGTCCTTCATGGCGGTCTCGACGTCGGCGTGCAGCGACAGATAGTCGATCAGGCCGAGGGTGTCGAGCAGGCGCCGCAGGAAACCGGAGGGTGCCGCGAGCCGGACCCAGCCACCGCGTTCCATCGCGCGGCCGTGCGCCGTCACCAGGACGCCGACGCCCATGGAATCGCAGAAGTCGAGTCCCGCCAGGTCGACGATGATCCGAGGGCTGGGACGTTCCACGAGGCGGCTGAGGTTGGCCTTCAGCGACGGCGCGGTGTCGATGTCCAGGGAGCCGCGCAATGTCAGAACGGCCGTGTTGGGCGGGTGGTGCGCGACCGAGACCTGCATGGCGGTGTCGCTTTCGTCGGGGGCGGGCAGGGGTCAGTCAGGTCAGTCAGGGGTCGTGGCGGACAGGACAGGTGGGTGTCTCCACCCTAGGCGAGGACGCGCTCGGCGGCAGACTCAGCCCGGAGTACGTTGATCACGTGAGCATCGACAAGGGTGACGTCGCCCCCGACTTCGAACTACCCGACCAGCACGGCAACGCGCGGCGGCTGAGCACCTTGCTCGCCGACGGCCCGGTCGTGCTGTTCTTCTATCCGGCCGCGATGACCAGCGGCTGCACGGCCGAGGCCTGCAACTTCCGGGACCTGGGCGCCGAGTATGCCGCGGCCGGCGCGCAGCGGGTCGGCATCAGTCGGGACAAAGTGGACAAGCAGCGGCAGTTCGCGGAGCTGCACGGCTTCGACTACCCGCTGCTCTCCGACCCGGAGAACAGCGCGGCCGAGGCGTACGGGATCAAGCGCCGGCTGCCGCTCGGCCCGCTGAGCGTCAAGCGGGTGACCTTCGTGATCGACACCGACCGCACGGTGCTCGACGTCATCCACAGCGAGCGCGACATGAACGAGCACGCCGACCGGGCCCTCGAAGTGCTGAAGGCCCGAGCAGCGTCTTAGTCGTCAGACCGCGTTGCGCCACTTGCGGCCGCTGCGGCCGATCAGGCGGTCGGCGTCCGTCGGGCCCCACGAGGCGGCCTCGTAGGTCGGGATCGGCGACATGTCGTTCTTCCAGTGCTCGATGATCGGGTCGACGATCCGCCAGCACTGCTCGACCTCGTCGGTGCGGATGAACAGCGTGGGGTCGCCGAGCAGGGCGTCGAGCAGCAACCGCTCGTAGGCCTCCGGCGACTCCTCGCGGAACGTCTGCTCGTACGAGAAGTCCATGCTGGCCGTGCGCACCCGGAACGAGTGGCCCGGGACCTTGGCGCCGAAGCGCAGCGAGATGCCCTCGTTGGGCTGGATCCGCAGGATCAGCGCGTCCGCGTCCAGCTCGGTGAGCTGGTTGGTCGGGATCGGCAGGTGCGGCGGCCGCTGGAACTGCAGGGCGACCTCGGTCACCCGGGCGGGCAGCCGCTTACCGGTACGCACATAGAACGGCACCCCGGCCCAGCGCCAGTTGTCGACGTTGAGCCGCATCGCCGCGTACGTCTCGGTGCGCGACAGTGGGTCCACGCCGACCTCGTCGCGGTAGCCCGCCATCAGGTCCTCGCGGGTGCCGCCGCGGGTGTACTGGCCGCGGACCGCCAGGTCGGCGATGTCGCGGTCGGTGGGCAGCCGGATCGCCTGCAGCAGCTTGACCTTCTCGTTGCGCAGCCCCTCGGCGTCGAACGAGGCCGGCGGCTCCATCAGCGAGAGAGCGAGCACCTGGAGCACGTGGTTCTGCACGATATCGCGCATCGCGCCGGCGTGCTCGTAGAAGCCGCCGCGGGTGCCCACGCCGAGGGTCTCGGCCACGGTGATCTGCACGTGGTCGACCCACGAGCGGTTCCAGATGGGCTGGAAGATCGCGTTGGCGAAGCGCAGGGCGAGCACGTTCTGGACGGTGTCCTTGCCCAGGTAGTGGTCGATGCGGAAGACCTGCGGCTCGTCGAACGCGGCGTGCACGATCCCGTCGAGCTCGTGCGCGGTGCGCAGGTCGTTGCCGTACGGCTTCTCGATGACGAGCCGGGCGAACGAGCCCTCGCGCGCGTGGTTGAGCCCCGCGCCGGCCAGCCCGTTGATCACCGGCTGGAACGCCTCGGCGGGCGTCGAGAGGTAGAAGATCCGGTTGCCCGCGGTGCCGCGGGTGGCGTCGAGCTCGTCGAGCACCTCGGCCAGCCGCTTGTAGGTCTCCGGGTTGTCGTAGCCGCCGGAGACGTAGCGGATGCCGCCGCCCTGCAGCTGCGGCTTGTCGGCGAGGCTGCGGCCGCCGAGCGCGCTCTCGGCGAACTGGTGGTCCTCCATGGCCGTGCGGGCGACGCCGACCAGGGCGAACTCGCCGGGCAGCCGGTTGTGCCGGGCCAGGCTCTCCACGGCCGGCAGCAGCTTGCGCCGGGTGAGGTCGCCGGACGCGCCGAAGATCACCAGAGTGGCGGGCGGGGCGTTGCGGTCCTGTGCGAGCTGGGGAACGGTGTCCATCGTCAGGTCTTCCTCCGACCGCGTACGTGAGCTTCCGTGAGAACTTTACGCAGCGCGGGCTCCCACCGGATCAAACCGGTACGCCGATGCGACCAGGCCCATAGCCGCAAAAGTGGCAAACTGGGGAGTAAGGTGCCAATCGGCAGAGGGAGATTGCTCGTGAAGTACCGGCTCGTGACCCGCAGCGACTTCGACGGGTTGGTCTGCGCCGTCCTGCTGCGTGTGCTCGACATGATCGACGAGATCACCTTCGTGCACCCGAAGGACGTGCAGGACGGCGTGGTCGACATCACTGAGCGTGACATCTTGACCAATCTGCCGTTCGCTCCGGGCGCTCACATGGTGTTCGACCACCACCATTCGGAGACGCTGCGTAACAAGGGTGACCGTTCGAACCACGTCATCGACCCGGACGCGCCGTCGGCCGCCCGGGTGATCTACGACTACTTCGGCGGCGCGGAACGCTTCCCGGAGATCTCCGACGAGCTGATGCGCGCCGTCGACCAGGCCGACTCGGCCGACTACGCGCTGCACGACATCCTCGACCCGCAGGGCTGGACGCTGCTCAACTTCCTGATGGACAGCCGCACCGGGCTGGGCCGCTTCCGGGAGTTCCGGATCTCGAACTACCAGCTGATGATGCTGCTGATTGACGCTTGCCTGCAGTTGCAGACGGTCGACGAGATCCTCGAGCTGCCGGACGTCCGCGAGCGCGCCGAGCTCTACCGCGACTGCTCGGCGATGTTCGTGGAGCAACTGCGCCGGGTCAGCCACGTCGACGGCGACGTGGTCGTGGTCGACCTGCGCGAGGAGGAGACGATCCACGCGGGCAACCGCTTCATGGTCTACGCCCTCTACCCGGAGTCCCGCGTCTCGATCCACATCATCTGGGGCCGCCAGAAACTCAACACCGTCTTCGCCTGCGGCAAGTCAATCCTCGACCGCACCTCCCCGGTGGACATCGGCGAAGTGATGCTCCGCTACGGCGGCGGCGGCCACCAAGCCGCAGGAACCTGCCAGATCCCCCATGAAGACTCAGAACGAGTACTGACAGAAATCATCCAAGCCCTGAAAACCCCACGCCCGGTCAAGGTCTGATGGGGTAACCGCACCCAAAGTCCCGCCGAGCGACAGCAAAAGCCAAAAGAAATACAGCGGGGCGGGAAGCCGAACCTTCCCGCCCCGCCAAGTTGCAGGTCGTGGGTCTTGCCCTGGACCCCACCCGCCGGTCGTGTTCCGCGCCCCACGCGCATCAGCACGACACACCCGCGCCCACCTGCGCGGGACGTCTGTCACTCGGTCGGGCCGTCCTTGTAGCTCCAGGACGTGACCCGTGGTGTCTTGGCCGCGCCGACGAGTTCCTTGTCGTCCGGCTCGGCTTCCGGCTCTTCGGTCGCTGCGGTTTCGGCCGGGCGGCGGCGTGCTCGCAGCACCGCGACGGCTCCGGCGGCTGCGGCCAGGGCGGCGACGACCCAGCCGGCGATGGTCCAGAAGCCGGGGCCGTCGTTGGCGTCGATCAGGGCGGCGAAGGTGGCCGCGTCGGCGTCACCGGTGTCGCTGGTGCCCGTACCGTTGTGCCCGCCGGAGTGGGGTGCCGCTTGCTGGCCGGGCGCCGCCGGGGTGAGGGACAGCACGACCGGCGGCAGGGGAGCGCCCTTGGCCGGGTCGGCGTAGGTCGCCTGGAGGGTGAAGCTCATCTGGGCAGAGGCCGGCATCGGGCCCATCGCGACCGGCAGGTCCGCCGATTTGCCGGGGGCGAGCGCCTTGCCGGGCATCGCGGTCCAGGTGATGTCCGCGGCGGTCTCGGCGATCGCTTCGCCGTGGATGCCGTCCATCGGGGTGGCCAGCGACTTGGTGGTGATCAGCGGCGCCCAGTCGTCCACCGACAGCGGGTAGGCCTCGGCGACCGGCAGTTCGGCCGGCAGCATCAGCTTGACCTTGGTGATCGGGCTCCGGGCGGTGTTCGTCACCTTGAACGTCACGTTGGTGCCGCTGCCCTGCGGTGCGCTGGGCGGGCTGACCGTGACGTCCGCGGCGGCGGGGGATGCCGCGCAGAGCACACCCGCGGCGACGGCGGCGGCCAGTACGCCCGCCCGGCGGTGCTTCTCGAGGTTCCTCACGAGGGGTAGTTCGGCTGGGACGCGTCAATGGTTCAACCGTGCCGGACTTTCTTTTCGGCGAGTTCGGCATGATGGTCGGCATGCGTGACGTGGCCATCAACAGCGACATGATCAGACTCGGACAGTTTCTCAAACTGGCCGATCTCATCGACACCGGCGGGGAGGCGAAGATCCTGATCGCGTCGGGGGACGTGACGGTCAACGGGGAGGTCGACACCCGGCGCGGGCGGCAGCTGCGACCGGGGGATGTGGTGGTCGTGCAGGGACGGTCGGCCCGGGTCGCCTGAGGACCTCCGCGCAACTTCGATACTCATATATGCAGCACTGTGTGACCAGTGGTTGACATCCTGTCGATCACAGGCATCTACTGATTCCGGTGTTACCGGCGTCACAGATGCCGGAGTCCGATCCGCCTCGCCGGGGAGGCTCCATGTCTCGTGCACATGTCCGCGCGGTTCTCTCGGGGGCCGCCGCAGCCCTGCTGGCCGTGTCGCTCTCGGGATGTGCGGGCTGGGGTGGTGACAGCGCCGGCTCCGGCGGGGCGAACAGCATCGACGTGCTGATGGTGAACAACCCGCAGATGATCGACCTGCAGCGGCTCACCGAGGCCAACTTCACCCGGCAGACCGGCATCAGCGTCAACTTCACGGTGCTGCCGGAGAACGACGTCCGGGACAAGATCAGCCAGGAGTTCTCCAGCCAGGCCGGGCAGTACGACGTGGCCTCGCTGAGCAACTTCGAGATCCCGATCTACGCCAAGAGCAAGTGGATCGCCCCGCTGGACGACTACGTCGCGGCGGACAGCGCGTTCAACCAGGCGGACATCCTGCCGCCGATGACCAAGTCGCTGACCGCCGACGACGGCAAGCTCTACGGCGAGCCCTTCTACGGCGAGTCCTCGTTCCTGATGTACCGCAAGGACGTGCTGGACGCGCAGGGCATCCAGATGCCCGCGAAGCCGACGTGGCAGCAGGTGGCGGACATCGCCGCGCAGGTCGACGGCAAGCAGCCCGGGATGGCCGGCATCTGCCTGCGCGGCCAGCCGGGCTGGGGCCAGGTGTTCGCGCCGCTGACGACGGTGGTGAACACGTTCGGCGGCACCTGGTTCGACGCGGACTGGAACGCACGGGTCGACGCGCCCGAGTTCAAGCAGGCCACCCAGTTCTACGTGGACCTGGTGCGCGCGCACGGCGAGGTCGGCGCCCCGCAGGCCGGCTTCACCGAGTGCCTGAACAACCTGGTCCAGGGCAACGCCGCGATGTGGTACGACGCGACCAGCGCCGCGGGCACGCTGGAGGCGGCGGACTCCCCGGTCAAGGGCAAGATCGGGTACGTCGCCGCGCCGGTCGTCAAGACGCCGAGTTCCGGCTGGCTGTACGCGTGGTCGTGGAGCATCCAGCAGGCGAGCGAGAAGAAGGACAACGCCTGGAAGTTCATCTCCTGGGCCTCCAGCAAGCAGTACGAGGAGCTCGTCGGCGGTCAGCTGGGCTGGTCCAAGGTGCCGGCCGGCAAGCGCGCCTCCACCTACGCCAACCCGGACTACCTCAAGGAGGCGTCGGCGTTCGCCGAGCCGACCGAGCAGGCCATCTCCAGCGCGGACCCGCGCAATCCCGGCGTACAGCCGCGCCCGGCGCTCGGCATCCAGTTCGTCGACATCCCGGAGTTCACCGACCTCGGCACCCAGGTCTCGCAGTACGTCAGCTCCGCGATCGCCGGGCAGATGACCGTCGACGAGGCGCTGAAACGGGGTCAGCGGCTCGCCGACGACGTCGCGGAACGGTACCGATCGCGCGAGAACGGCTGAAGGGGGCGACAGCGATGACATCCGTGGCCGAGAAGACGGGATCCGGTACGACCGGTCTGACGCCCACGCCGCCCGGTGCGGCGCGCCGGGCCGCCGGCTGGGCCCGGCGGGCGCCGCTGCTGCCCGCGCTGATCTTCATGATCGTGGTGACCCAGCTGCCGTTCGTGGCGACGCTGGTCATCTCGTTCATGGACTGGAACGCCTACTACCCCGACGAGCGCGGTTTCGCCGGCTTCGACAACTTCCGGCGGGTCTTCACCGACGTCAACATGCGTGACGCGGTCTGGACGACGATCCTGCTGACCGTCGGGGTGGTGCTGATCAGCCTGATCCTCGGGCTCGGCATCGCGCTGCTGCTGGACCGCAAGTTCCGGGGCCGCGGCGCGGTCCGGACGATGATGATCGCCCCGTTCCTGGTGGTGCCCGTAGCCGCCGCCCTGCTCTGGAAGCACGCGCTCTACAACCCCGAGTACGGCCTCTTCAACGGCGCGCTGACCTGGGTGTGGGGGCTGTTCGGCTCCGACAACCCGCCGCAGCCGGACTGGATCAGCAACATGCCGCTGTGGTCGGTGATCTTCGCCCTGGTCTGGCAGTGGACCCCGTTCATGATGCTGATCCTGCTCGCCGGCCTGCAGGGACGCCCGCTCGACGTCGTCGAGGCCGCCCGCATCGACGGTGCCAGCAGCTGGCAGATCTTCCGCAGCATGACGCTGCCGCACCTGCGCCAGTATCTCGAGCTCGGCGCGCTGCTCGGCTCCATCTACATCGTGCAGAACTTCGACGCGGTCTTCACCATCACGTCCGGTGGCCTCGGTACGGCGAACCTGCCGTACACGATCTACCAGATCTTCTACCAGGCCCACGACTACGGCCGGGCGTCCGCCGCCGCCGTCGTGGTCGTGATCGGCACGATCATCATCGCGACGTTCGCCCTGCGGACGGTCTCGTCGCTGTTCAAGGAGGACCCGGGCCGATGACCACTTCCTTGACCCGCACCGCGCCCAGCCATCAGGCCGTACCGAAGAAGAAGGACCGCGGCGGGCCGTGGCTGTCGCTGCTCGCCTGGGTGGTCGGTCTGCTGTTCGTGCTGCCCGTGGTCTGGATGGTGCTGACCTCCTTCCACAGCGAGTCCGACGCCGCCACCAATCCGCCCGCCGTGGCCGCCCCGCTGACTCTGGAGGGCTACCGCGAGTTCTTCTCCGGCGGCGCGAGCCCGTGGCCGCCGCTGCTCAACTCGCTGACCGCCAGCGTCATCTCGACCCTGCTGGTGCTGCTGCTGTCGTTCCCGGCGGCGTACGCGTTGTCGATCAAGCCGGTCAAGAAGTGGACCGACGTCCTGTTCTTCTTCCTGTCGACCAAGATGCTGCCCGTCGTCGCCGGCCTGCTGCCGCTGTACCTGTTCGCGCAGAACACCGGTCTGCTGGACAACATCTGGCTGCTGATCGTCTTCTACACCTCGATGAACCTGCCCATCGCGGTCTGGATGATGCGCTCGTTCCTGTCCGAGGTGCCGGTGGAGATGCTCGAGGCCGCCTCGATGGACGGCGCCGGCCTGGCCAAGACGCTGCGCTCGGTCATCGCGCCGGTGGTCATGCCCGGCATCGCCGCGACCGCGCTGATCTGCTTCATCTTCAGCTGGAACGAACTGCTCTTCGCCCGGGTGCTGACGGCCACCGTGGCGGAGACCTCCCCGGTGTTCCTGACCAGCTTCGTCACCAGCCAGGGCCTGTTCCTGGCCCAGCTCTGCGCGGCTGCCTTCGTGGTGTCGCTACCCGTGCTCGTGGCCGGCTTCGCGGCCCAGGACAAGCTCGTGCAGGGCCTGTCCCTGGGCTCGGTCAAGTAGCCGCCCCTGATCCACACTCCGCCCCGATAGAGGTGACCGGCCCCGCCCCCCGGGGCCGGTCACTGCGTCCCGGGACCGAATTTTTTCCCCGAAAGGGGTAGGAACCGGTGCGCCCCGGGGTACGTCTGACCGCCTATGACCAGACTTCGCGGCTTGTGGACGGCCGCTGCCGCCGTGACCTTGTTCCTGCTCAGCGCCTGTGCCCAGCCGACCGCCGCCGGCGCCCCGAGCACCGGCCCGTCGCCGGACAGCTCCTCGGCCCCCGCCACCGGCGACGGCGACGCGCTGGTGCTGCGGGTCTCCTCCGCCGGTGGCTTCGTGCCCCCGAGCGCGATCGTCGGCCGGCTCCCCGAGACCAGCGTGTACGCCGACGGCCGGGTGATCTTCAACGGCCCGGTCACCCTGAGCTATCCCGGCCCCGCCCTGCCCAATCTGCAGTGGGGCACGATCTCCCCGGCCACCCTGCAACAGCTGCTCGACAAGGCCGTCGCGGCCGGCGTCAAGCCCGGCACCGACTTCGGCCAGCCCGGAGTCGCCGACGCGCCGACTACCGAGGTCACCGTCGTGACCGCCGCGGGGGAGCGGACCGTCGGCGCGGTGGCGCTGCGTGAGGCCCGGCCGGACGACCCGCAGCTCACCAAGGCCCAGCAGCAGGCCCGGACGAAGCTGCGCACGTTCGTCGACGAGCTCGGCGACCTGACCACCAAGCTGACGACCGGCGAGCCCCAGCAGTACAAGCCGGAGGTCATCGCCGGGATCGTGCAGCCGTACGTGGAGCCCGCGGACCAGCCCGGACGCCCCCGGACCGTGGAATGGCCCGGCCCCGCGCTGCCGGGCGAGCCGCTGAACCCGGATCTGAAGCTCAGCTGCGTGACCGCCACCGGCGAGCAGCGCGACGCCGTGCTCGCCGCGGCCAAGGACGCCACCGCGACCACCCCCTGGGTCTGGGCGAACAACGGCTGGTCGGTGCTGCTGCGCCCGCTGCTGCCGGACGAGACGGGCTGCGCCGACCTGAAGGCGGCCCGATGACCCCGATCGGCGAGCCGTTCGACCCGTCGCCGGTCCGGCGGCCGGTCCCGAGCGAAGCGGACAGCAGCGGGCCGGGACAGGCGACGCCCGTCCCGGCCCGCGCGGCCTGCCGGCCCTCGCTTACTGCACCCCGAGCAGATCCACCACAAAGATGAGGGTCTCGTTCGGCTTGATCACGCCACCGGCGCCGCGGGCGCCGTAGCCGAGGTGCGGGGGGATGGTCAGCTTGCGGCGGCCGCCGACGCGCATGCCGACCACCCCCTGGTCCCATCCGCCGATGACCTGACCGGCGCCCAGGCCGAAGTCGAACGCCTCGCCCCGGTTGTACGAGGCGTCGAACTCCTTGCCCGAGGAGAACGCGACCCCCACGTAGTGGACGGTGACCTGGTGGCCCGGCTTGGCCTCGTCGCCGTCACCGACGACCAGATCCTCCACGACCAGCTCGGCCGGCGGCTCACCCGCGATGGGGCCGACGTCGGGCTTCTCCATGTGTCCTCCTGATTTGTGTGACTGCATGGCCATGCAACCACAGCGGGAGGTTTTTCCGGGCAGCGCCACCCACGGTGGTGAACGACTGAGCCCTCATCTCCGTACTGTTCGCCGGGAGGCCGGCCGCCGCCGCACCCCGCGAGCACGAGGAGAAGGCATGACCGTCGTACGCCGTACCGCTGCGCTGATCCTGGCCGGTGGGATCGCCGCGGCCACGACACTGCTCCCGACGGCACCCGCGCTCGCGCACGGCGCGCCGACCCAGCCGCTCAGCCGTACCGCGGCGTGCGCCACCGGCGGCGAGCAGGCGGGCTCAGCGGCGTGCAAGGCGGCCCTCGCGGCGAACGGGCGGTCCTTCGGCAACTTCGACAACGTGCGGGTGCCGAACGTGAACGGCAAGGACAAGCAGTTCATCCCGGACGGCAACCTGTGCAGCGGTGACCTGCCGGAATTCCAGGGCCTGGACCTGCCCCGCACGGACTGGCCGACGACGAAGCTGGCCGCGGGCAGCACGCTGACCATCAAGTACCGGGCCACGATCCCGCACCAGGGCACCTTCCGGGTCTACCTGACCAAGCAGGGCTACGACCCAAAGCAGCCGCTGGGCTGGGACGACCTGGGCAGCAAGCCGATCCTGACGGTGCAGGACCCGCCGCTGCGCTCCGGCGCCTACCGGATGAGCGCCGAGCTGCCCGCCGACCGTACGGGACGGCACGTCCTCTACACGGTCTGGCAGACCTCCAGCACCCCGGACACCTACTACTCGTGCTCGGATCTGCAGCTCAAGGCCCCGGCGGCGGTCGCCGCGACCAAGCCCAGCAAGGCCGCCGCGGCGCCGAAGCCGAAGGTGTCCCGCTCGGCCGAGCCCGGCGTGGTGGCCTCACCCCAGGAGGCCGCCGGCCCGGCCGCCGCGGGGGTGCCGCAGCAGAGCGACGACACCTGGCTGCGCCCGGCGGCGCAGTCCCAGGACACGCTGGACCGGGTGGCCCTGGGACACCAGATCATCATCGCGGCCCTGATCGTGATCGCGGGTGTGCTGGCGGCCGCCGGCTTCAAGCGGCTCCGCCGGCGGTAGCCCTCGCACGGCCCGCGGGCGCCTATCCGGCGTTCGATAGCGTGGGCGGCGATGACGAGCAGAGTGCGGTGGCTGAGTGCCGGAGTGGTCCTGCTGATCGTGATCGCGGGCCTGGTGATCCGGCGAGCCGTCGCCGACACTCCCGCGCCGCGGGCCCTGCCGTCCGCTCCGCCGGCGCCCAGCACGCCAAGCGCCACGCCAAGCGCCACGCCGAGTGCGTCGGCGAGCGCACCGGCCAGTGCCTCGCCGAGTCCGCAGGGCTGCGTCGACACGATCCTGGCCGGGCTGTCCCCGGCCGAGCGCGCCGGCCAGGTGCTCATGATCGGCACCCCGGTCGGCAACCCGCGCGAGCTCGGTGACGTGGTCGCCCGCCACGACCTCGGCGGGGTCTTCCTGGCCGGGCGCAGCTCCCGGTCCGCCGCGGGCCTGCGCGCCGACATCACCGCCCTGCAACGCCGGGCCGGGACGCCACTGCTGGTCGCGCTCGACCAGGAGGGCGGCAGCGTGCAGACCCTCAAGGGCCGCGACTTCCCGCTGATCCCGTCGGCCCAGCGGCTCGGCGCCGGCCCTCCGGCGAAGCTGCGCGGCACCGTGCGCGACACGGCCCAGCGCCTCGCCGGGATCGGCGTGACGGTCAACCTGGCGCCGGTCGCGGACACGGTCCCGGCGAAACTGGGGGAGGGCAACCCGCCCATCGGCGGCTTCCACCGCCAGTACGGCTCCGACCCGGACGCGGTCGCGGCGGACATCGCCACGGTGGTGTCGGCGTCGCAGGGCGCCGAGGTGCTGACCATCCTCAAGCATTTCCCGGGGCTGGGCCGGGTCCGCGCCAACACCGACACCGCCGTCCGGGTGGTCGACAACACGACCACGGCCGACGATCCGTACCTGAAGCCGTTCGTGGCCGGGATCAAGGCCGGGTCGGCCGGGGTGATGATCTCGTCCGCGACGTACCCGAAGATCGACGGCTCGTCCATCGCGGCGTATTCCAAGCCGATCGTCACCGGCCTGCTGCGCGAGCGGCTCGGCTACACCGGGCTGGTGATGTCGGACGACCTGGGCGCGGCCGACTCGGCGTCGTCGCTGCCCGCCGGTGAGCGCGCGGTGCGGTTCGTGGCGGCGGGCGGCGACCTGGCGCTGACGATCCGGCCGCAGGACGCGGCGCCGATGGCCGCGTCACTGATCGCGGAGGCCCGCACGTCGGCACCGTTCGCCACCCGGCTGACCGAGGCGGCCCGCCACGTGCTGCGGGCCAAGGACCGCGCCGGCCTGCTGACCTGCTGATCCGTACCGGATCCGCACTGCGGTGTTGACCTGGAGCGCGCTCCAGGTCCTAGCGTCCTCGGTATGCAGACGATCGAACTGGGCACCACCGGGCAGCAGGTCAGCCGGATCGCGCTCGGGGCCATGCAGATGGGCAACGCCACGGACGAGCAGGACTCGGTGCACATCCTGGACCGCTACCTCGAGGTCGGCGGGTCGTTCATCGACACCGCGGACTGCTACGAGTGGTGGGCGAGGCGGGACAGCCGGGGCGGGGAGAGCGAAGAGCTGCTCGGCCGCTGGCTGCGCCAGGGTGGGCGGCGCGACCAGGTGTTCCTCGCGACGAAGGGCAGTGCGCTGCCGGAGTATTCGCCGCAGCTGTGGGACGCCGACGGCACGGCGAACTGGGACCTGGCCCGGCGCACGTTCGCCGGCGCGGGCGGTGACACGCTGCGGCACGCCCTCGACGGCAGCCTGCGGCGGCTCGGCACCGACCACGTCGACCTCTACTACGTGCACGTCGACGACCGGGCCACCCCGCTGGAGGAGACCCTGGAGGCGCTGGCCGGCCTGGTGCAGGCCGGGAAGATCCGCTACCTGGGCTGGTCCAACGTGCGGACCTGGCGGCTGGAGCGGATCCGGCAACTGTGCGACCGGTACGGCTGGCCGGCCCCGGTGGCCCTGCAACAGCAGCACTCGTACCTGCGGCCCCGTCCCGGCAACGACAGCGTGTCCATCGTCGGGGCCGAGCAGCTGGACTA
This sequence comes from Actinoplanes sp. CA-051413, assembly GCF_050955795.1. Classification (NCBI taxonomy): domain Bacteria; kingdom Bacillati; phylum Actinomycetota; class Actinomycetes; order Micromonosporales; family Micromonosporaceae; genus Actinoplanes; species Actinoplanes sp. CA-051413. The sequence continues at coordinate 6,221,264 of NZ_CP192100.1, read as the reverse complement.
CCTCGACACGCACGAGGACCTGACGCTGGTGGCGTACTCGCCGATCCTCAAGGGGATCTACGACGACCCGGCCAAGCGGGCCGGGCACTGGGCCATGGAGGCGTACGCCGGGCCGGACACCGACGCGCGGCTCGCCTTGCTGACCGAGGTGGCTGCTGAGGTGGGTGTCACGCCGAACCAGCTCGTCCTGGCGTGGCTGATGCAGCAGCCCTCGCCGCAGACGATTCCGCTGGTCGGGCCGCGGACGCCGGAGCAGTTCGAGGCGGCGCTGCCGGCCCTGGACGTGAAGCTCGGCGAGGACCAGCTGCACCGGCTGGACGCCGCTGGGGTCTAGGTCTTCGGGCGGAAGCTGTCAAAGATCAGTTGCAGGTCGTCGCGGTCGGCCTTCCAGCGGGAGTCGCTGGTCTCCCACCAGATGCCGTACGCCTGCTTCTTCGAGGTGATGAAGCCGCGGTTGTTGACATGGCGGCGGTTGCTGCCGTTGAAGGTGAATTCCCAGTCGGCGGCCTTCTGCCAGTACTTCACCGAGACGATCTTGATCTCTTGGTAGCCCGGGAAGTCACCGGCCGCGACCCGGTACTCGGCCTTGCCCTGCCAGTCGGCCTTCGGGTTGGGCTGCGGCTTGTTCGTCTGGTCGATGCCCAACACGTGGCCTTTGCCGTCGCGGAAGTAGACGATCGAGCCGCGCTTCGACTTGGACCAGCCCTCGGGGACGTAGACCCGGAAACCGGTGGGGTCCCGGTAGTCACGCCAGCCGTCGGGCAGCGGCGGGCGGGCCACCGGGTCCCCGGCCCGGCCGGTGGGCGCGCTGCTGGCCGGGGTCCCGCTCGGGGCGGGGGCAGATCCGACCGGTACGCCGGCAGGGTCCGTCGATGATGTGCCCTGGCCGGCCGAGCCTGGACCGGTCGTGGCCTGGGCTGATGCCGTCGTCGCGGCGGTCGGGGCTGTTCGGGGCGTGCCGTCGCCGTCGTCGCGCAGGGCCCACCAGGTGGTGCCCGCGCCGGCCAGCACCACGGCGGCGACTCCCGCGGCCAGCAGGGACTTTCGCCGCGGGGCAGCCGTTTTGGGACCGGGTACCGGCGCAGTGCCGCGCGGGGGAGCGGCCTTCGGCTCGGCTTCGGTTACGGGCTCGGCTTCGGTGAGCGGCGCGGCCGCGGCCTTGTTCTCGGTGATGGGGGCGGAGGCGGCCTTGTTCTCTGCCTCGGTGATGATCTCGGCCTCGGGCACCCGTTGCCGGGGCACGACCGATGCCGGTGCCGGTGTGGGTGCCGAGGTCGGTGCCGGTGCGGGTTGCGCGTCGGGTGGCGTGGCGAGTGCGGGTTGCGCGTCGGGTGGCGTGGTGGGTGCGGGGTCTGCGTCGGGTGGCGTGGTGGGTGCGGGGTCTGCGTCGGGTGGCGTGGTGGGTGCGGGTCGCGCGTCGCGTGGCGTGGTGGGTGCCGGTTCCGCCGCCGGAGCCGGAGCCGGAGCCGGGGCAGGCGCTGTGGCTGCGGCCGTAGCCCGGGCCGGCTCGTTGCGGTCGCGGTCCCGGTCCCGGTCACGCCGGTTGCTCCAGGGCCACCGCGAACGCGGAGGAGCCGCCGCCTCCCCGCTCGCGACCTCTTCCAACAGCGCCCGGGCCTCTTCCAGGTCGAGACGCGCGGCCGGGTCCTTGCGCAGCAGCCCGTCGAGGACCGGCGCCAGCACCCCGGCGTGCCCGGCCGGGGCCGGCTCGTCGGAGGCGACCGCGGTCAGCGTCTCGAACACCGACCCGCGCTCGTACGGCGAGTGCCCCTCCACCGCCGTGTACAGGGTCGCGCCCAGCGACCACAGGTCGGAGGCGGGCAGTGTGGTGCCGTCGCGGACCCGCTCGGGTGACATGTACTGCGGGGAGCCCAGCACCATGTTCGAGCTGGTCACGATGCCGTCGCCCTCGATGGTGGCGATGCCGAAGTCGGTGAGGACCACCCGGCCGTCGTCGCCCAGCAGCACGTTGGCCGGCTTGACGTCGCGGTGCCGGACGCCGGCCCGGTGGGAGGCGTCGAGGGCGTTCAGCACGGCCAGGCCGATCTCGGCGACCCGGCGCGGCGCCAGCGGGCCCTCCTGGTCGATGACCTCTTTCAGCGAGCGCGACTTCACGTACTCCATCACGATCCAGGTGGCACCGTCCGCCGCGATGACGTCGTACACCTGGGCCGCGTTGGGGTGGCTGATCCGGGCCGCCGCCCGGGCCTCGCGCAGCGTGCGCTGCTGCACGGCGTCGCGGTCGGCCTCGTCGATGTCGTCCGGCGGCACGATCTCCTTGATCGCGACGTCCCGGTCGAGCACCTCGTCGCGGGCCAGGAAGACCCGGCCCATGCCGCCGACGCCGAGCGTCTCACCCAGCCGGTACCGACTGGCGACGACGACCGGGCCCACTGTCATGACACCGCCATACCCGATGACAGCACCGGCCACTCCTGCCGCGCGGGGTTAGGATGCGGCATGGACGAGCTGTCGCTGCTCGACACCAACGGGATCCTGCGTCAGCCGTGGATCCGGCCCGACCGGACCAGTGCGGGTCTGGGCTGGTCCGGGCTCTACGTGTCCACCCAGCGCGAGCAGCCGTACCGGGCCGCCTTCGACGCCGCCCGCAGCCACCTCGTCATCCTGCACCTCAACGGGCCGGTCACCGTGCGCCGCGGCCACCTCGGGCTGACCAGCGCGCGCACGGTCGCCCCGGGCGGCTTCTTCGTGCACCCGGCCGGCAAGGACCTGACTGTGGAGCTGGGCGGACCGCTCGACACCGTGCACGTGTACCTCGACGACGACGCGTTGCAGCAGGAGCAGGACGGGCCGCCGGTCAGGCTGGCGGAGGAGCTGGGTGTGGCCGATCCGCTGCTGGAGCAGCTGGTGCTGGCGCTGGACTCGGTGTTGCGGCAGTGGGAGCCGTCCGCGCGTACCTATGTGGATCAGGTCGCCGGCCTGCTGGCCGCGCAGCTGGCCCGCCGGCACGGCACCCGGCGGGCGCCGGCCGAGCTGGACGAGCGGCGCCGACCGGCCGGGCTCAGCGAGCGGCAGCTGGCCCAGGTGCGTGAGCTGCTCACCGAACGGCTCGGCGAGCCGGTGCCGCTGGCCGACATGGCCGCGGCGGCCGGGCTGAGCGTCAGCCACTTCTCCCGGCAGTTCAAGGCCCGCGTCGGCCAGGCCCCGCACCAGTATCTGCTGCGCCTGCGGCTCGACACCGCGTGCCGGCTGCTGCGCACCGGCACCCTGCCGATCGCCGCGGTCGCGGACCGCTGCGGCTTCACCCACCAGGAACATCTCACCCGGGTGATGCGCCGGCATCTGCAGACCACACCCGCAGCGGTACGGCGAGACGGCTGAACGAGAAATCGTTTCGTGCAGCGACGCGGTGGTTCTGTGCAGGAAACGACGGCGCAACCGTGGGAGGTTCGCACCATGACGTCCTTCGCGTACACGTCCGGTCCGGCCCGGGTCGTGTTCGGGCCCGGGGTGCTGGACCAGCTGCCGGAGGAGGTGCGCCGCCTCGGCCGCAGCCGGGTGCTGGTGGTCTCCGGCGCGGGCACGGCCGACGCCGCCGCGCGGGCTGCCGCGAGCCTCGGTCCGCTGCTCGCCGGGCACTTCGCCGGCGCCGCGATGCACACCCCGGTCGATGTCACCCGGGAGGCGCTGGAGCTGGTCCGCGGCCTCGACGCGGACTGCCTCGTCTCGGTCGGCGGCGGCTCGGCCACCGGGCTGGGCAAGGCGCTGTCGGTGCGCACCGGGCTGCCGCAGATCGCCGTGCCGAGCACGTACGCCGGTTCCGAGGTCACCCCGGTGCTCGGCGAGACCGATGAAACCGGCAAGACGACCCGCTCGGCGCCGGAGATCCTCCCCGAGACCGTCCTGTACGACGTGCGGCTGACCCTCGGTCTGCCGGTGCCGCTCTCGGTCACCAGCGGGGTCAACGCGATGGCGCACGCGGTGGAGGCGCTCTACTCGCCGGACGCGAACCCGGCGACCGGCGCGCTGGCGCAACGGGCGATCACTCTGCTGGCCCGCGCGCTGCCCGGCATCGTCGCCGAGCCCGGTGATCTGGAGGCCCGCTCGGACGCCCTCACCGGGGCCTGGCTGGCCGGCATCTGCCTGGGCACCGTACGGATGGGCCTGCACCACAAGCTCTGCCACCTGCTGGGCGGCTCGTTCGGGCTGCCGCACGCGCCCACCCACACGGTCATGTTGCCGCAGGTCATGGCTCACCAGGCGGCGGCCGTCCCGGAGGCGATGCGGGTGGTGGCCGAGGCGCTCAACGTCCGCGACGCCCCCTCCGGCCTGTACGACCTGATCACCTCGTGGGGCGGCCCGACCTCCCTCCGCGAGCTCGGCATGGCCGCCGGTGACCTGGACGAGGCGGCGCGACGGGTGGATGTCGACGGGGTCCGTGCGCTGCTCGGGACCGCGTACGAGGGCACCCGCCCGCCCGGACCCGCCGCCGTGCCCGACTTCAGCGCCCTGACCGGCCAGGTCCTGGCCAGTTTCGCCGCGACGCCCGATCCGCGGGTCCGCACCCTGGTCACCGACCTGGTCCGGGTCCTGCACGACTACACCAACCGCAACGACCTCACCCAGCAGGAGTGGGAGTACGCCGTCGACTTCCTCACCCGCACCGGCCAGCTGTGCTCGCCCACCCGTCAGGAGTTCGTGCTGCTCTCCGACACCCTCGGCGTGTCGAGCATGGTCGATCTGCTGAGCAACTCGCGCACCCCGCAGACCACCCCGTCGGCCGTGCTCGGGCCGTTCTACGTGCCCGGGCCGCCGCCGGAGCCGCTCGGCGCGGACATCGCCGGCGGCCTGCCCGGCACGCCGCTGTGGGCCGACGTGCTGATCGCCGACGTGGCGGGCCAGCCGGTGGCCGGGGCGGTGGTCGACGTCTGGCAGTCCAACGACGACGGCTTCTACGACGTGCAGCTCCCCGAGCAGGCCGGACCGGTGCTGCGGGCCCGGTTCACCAGCGACACCGACGGCCGGGTGCGCTTCTGGACGATCCTGCCGTCGGAGTACCCGATCCCGGACGACGGCCCGGTCGGGCAGATGCTCGCGGCGACCGGCCGCCACCAGTACCGCGCGCCGCACCTGCACTTCATGATCAGCGCGCCGGGCTACCGCCGCCTGGTCACCCAGCTGTTCGTGGCCGGCGGCGCCTACCTGGACTCCGACACCGTGTTCGGGGTCAAGGACGACCTGATCGTCGACTTCGCGCCCGGCTCCGGCGCCCCGCCGGACGGCCGCGCGGTCGAGGAATGGCACCAGGTGTCGTACACCTTCCGGATCGCCGAGGAGAAGCCGTGACAGATGTGGTCGAGACCGACGTGCTCATCGTCGGCAGCGGGCCGGCCGGCAGTGCGGCGGCGATGCTGCTCAGCACGTACGGCGTGCCGAACATCATGGTCACCAAGTACAGCCGGCTGGCCGACACGCCCCGCGCGCACATCACCAACCAGCGCACGATGGAGGTGCTGCGCGACGCCGGCCTCGAGGAGCAGGTGGTCGCCCTGGCCACGCCGCAGCACCTGATGGGCCAGACGCCGTTCGTCTCCGCGCTCAACGGCGAGGAACTGGGCCGGCTGCACACCTGGTACACCCATCCGTCCCGGCAGGCCGACCACGACCTGGCCTCGCCCACGGCGATGTGCGACATGCCGCAGCACCTGATGGAGCCGGTGCTGGCCGGCGCCGCCACCGCCCGCGGCACCCACCTGCGCTACGACACCGAATACCTGTCGCTGACCCAGGACGACGACGGCGTCACCGCGACCGTGCGCGACCGGCTGCGCGGCGACGAGTACCGGATCCGCGCGAAGTATCTGATCGGCGCGGACGGCGGGCGCAGCAAGGTCGCCGAGGACATCGGCCTGCCGATGGTCGGCCGGATGGGCGTCGCCGGCAGCATCAACATCGTCTTCGAGGCCGACCTGACCCGCTACGTCGCGCACCGGCCCAGCACCCTCTACTGGGTGCTGCAGACCGGCGCCGACGTGGGCGGCATCGGCATGGGCCTGGTGCGCTGCGTCCGGCCGTGGCACGAGTGGCTGATCGTCTGGGGCTACGACATCGACGGCGAGCCGCCGGACCTCACCGACGCGTACGCCCGGCAGATCGCCCACCAGCTCATCGGCGACGACACCGTGCCGGTCACCATCAAGTCGTCGTCGGCCTGGACGGTCAACCACCTGTACGCCGAGCGCTACCAGCAGGGCCGGGTGTTCTGCGCCGGCGACGCGGTGCACCGGCACCCGCCGTCGAACGGGCTGGGCTCCAACACCTCGATCCAGGACGCGTACAACCTGGCCTGGAAGCTGAAGCTGGTGCTGTCCGGGGCGGCCGGGCCGGGGCTGCTGGAGTCGTACAGCGCGGAGCGGGCGCCGGTCGGCGCGCAGATCGTGGAACGGGCCAACCGCAGCATCGGCGAGACCGGCCGCATCTTCCAGGCGCTGGGCCTGCTCTCGACCGAGGACCCGGACCAGATGCGGGCGAACATGGACGCCCGCAAGCTCCCCGGTGACGCCTCGGAGAAACAGCGCCAGCTGCTGCGCGAGGCGATCGCCTTCAAGGACTACGAGTTCAACACCCACGGCGTCGAGCTGGACCAGCGCTACCGCTCGGCGGCGGTCGTCCCCGACAGTACGCAGGCGCCGGCCAACCCCCGCGACGAGGAACTGTTCCACCACCCGACGACCTGGCCCGGCGCCAAGGTGCCGCACGCCTGGCTGGGCCACGGCTCCGAGCGGATCTCCACCCTCGACGTGGGCGGCCACGGCCGGTTCACGCTGCTGACCGGGATCGGCGGCGAGCCGTGGGTCGCGGCGGCGGCCACGCTCGCCGGCACGCTGGGGGTCCCGCTGACCGCGGCGACGATCGGCCCCGGGGCCGACTACGAGGACCTGTACGGCGACTGGGCCCGCCTGCGCGAAGTCGGCGACACCGGCTGCGTGCTGCTGCGCCCGGACAACTACGTGGCGTTCCGCAGTCCTGGCCTGCCCGGCGATCCGGCCGAGGTGCTTGCGGCGGCGCTGCGCCGGGTGCTGGCCCGTGACGAGGCCGTCCCCGGATCCTCAGCTCCGTAAATCGGACGCTCCGATCACCCGGAAGTGGCCCTCCGGACGCCTAGGGTGGAGGGGACCAGGCCTGGGGAGGGAACATGCGGATCAGTGACGTTCTTCGTGTCAAGGGCGGGCAAGTCGTGACGGTGTCTCCGGAGACGCGCGTCGACGCTCTGCTGACGGTGCTGGCCGAGCACCGGATCGGCGCCATCGTGGTGTCCGCCGACGGATCCAGGGTCGACGGCATCGTCAGTGAGCGCGACATCGTGCGGGCCCTGGCCGTGCGCGGTGCCGCCGTGCTGGCCGAGCCGGTCACCGCCATCCACACCGCCGAGGTGCACACCGTCGAGCCCGACGCCCCGATCGAGGACGTGGAGCGCTTGATGACCGAACGGCGGTTCCGGCACGTGCCGGTGGTGGTCGACGGCACCCTGCGCGGCATCGTGAGCATCGGCGACGTGGTCAAGGAACGGATCGGCGAGCTGGAGACCGAGCGCTCCTCCCTCGCCGGCTACATCACCGGGGAACGCTTCTAACGCGTCCGCCCATAGACATGGCGCACCGTGGCACGATGCCGCGGTGACGCTGAAGGTTGCCACCACCCAGAGCGCCGGGCTGATGTCCTCGGCGATCATCGGTCCGACGGAAGCGAGCTGACCGCGGGTCGCCGGGCCGGAGCAGTTGGCCATCGCTGTCCTTGATCGCGATGCGCCGGAGTTTCACGTCGCCCTGGATCTCGCCCGCCCGTGGCGGGCCGCCGCCAACCAGGGCGACATCTACCGCAGCCGCCGGGTCGAGGATCCGCGCAGCGGCGGTCGGACGCTCATCTGAGCAGAGCGGCCCGGGGACGCGTACGCCCCCGGGCCGGCATGTCTCACACTGCGTTCAGTGACTCCGCGGGCGACATCCGCCGGGTTACGACGTGGACCGCGAAGAGCGCGTACCCCGTCAGCACCGGCACCAGCGCCGGGTGCACCAGCACGGCGAGCACCGCGGCCAGCACGACCACTCCGCCCGCCGCCGCGGCCGCCCGGCCGTGACCGGGCAGCGTGGCCAGGGCCGCCCGCCAGCTGTGCTCCGGGTCGGCGCCCACCGCCACGATCACCAGCGCGCCGTAGCCGGCACCCGCCGCGGCGAGAGCCACCGTGAGTGCCACCAGCGGTGCGCCGCCTGGGACAGTGCCGTTGCGTACGGCCAGCACGTCGATGACCACCAGCAGCGCGGCCGTCGCGGTGGCCAGCCCGGCGACCAGGCCGGGCGCCAGCGCGCGCCGGAACGTCGCCCAGCTCGCGCGGACGGTCGGCCACCGGTCGTGCTCCAGGTGGTGGTGCACCGCCGCGCTGCCGGCCGCCAGCGCGGCGCCCGCCGTGACCAGCGGGAGCGCCGCGAGGGTGACCAGGAAGCCCAGCAGGGCCAGGTCGGTGGCGATCCGGACGGTCTCGCGCCAGTCGCGTCTCATCCCTTGAGCCCGCTGGTGTTGATGCCCTCGACGAGCATGCGCTGGAACGCCACGAAGAACAGGAACACCGGGACCAGCGACAGCAGCGACATCGCGAACATCGGCCCCACCGAGCTCTCACTCGTCGAGTCGATGAACAGCGTCAGCGCCACCGGTGCCGTGTAGTCCTGCAGTTCCGACAGGAACACGAGCTGCCGGAAGAAGTCGTTCCAGGTCCAGATGAACGAGAAGATCGCCGTGGTCACCAGGGCCGGCCGGCTCAGTGGCAGGATGACGTGCTGGAAGATCGAGTACGGCGACGCGCCGTCGATCTTCGCGGCCTCGTCCAGCTCGCGCGGGATGCCCCGCATGAATTGCACCATCAGGAACACGAAGAACGCCTCGGTGGCCAGGAACTGCGGCACCAGCAGCGGCAGGTACGGCCACTCGCCGCCGACCCAGCCGAGGTTCCGGAACAGGATGTACTGCGGGATGATCAGCACGTGCCCGGGCAGCAGCAGGGTCGCGATCATGATCGAGAACCAGAACTTGCGCATCCGGAACCGCAGCCGGCCGAAGGCGTACGCGGCCAGCAGGCAGGACACCGTGTTGCCCACCACGGTCAGCCCGGAGACCATCGCGCTGTTGAGGAAGAACCGGCCGAAGTTGACGTCGAACTTCTGCCAGCCGGAGCTGAAGTTGCCCGGCGTGAAGCTCTCCGGCAGCAGCCCGATGTTGCTGGCGATCTCCTCGGGTGACTTGAAGGACGTCCCCACCATCCAGATCAGCGGGTAGAGCACCACCAGCAGGATCAGGATCAGGACGAGCAGGCGCAGCCGGCCGCGCATCAGTGCTCCTCGGCGTCGGAGTAGTGGACCCAGAACCGGCCGGTGCGGAACAGCACCACCGTGATCAGGCCGATCGCGAGCAGGAACACCCAGGCCATCGCCGAGGCGTAACCCATGTCCAGCTCGACGAAGCCCTTGATGTAGAGGTTCAGCGTGTACATCAGGGTGGAGTCGACCGGCCCGCCGGTGCCGTTGCTGAGCACGAAGGCGGACGTGAAGCCCTGGAAGCCGTTGATCGTCTCCAGCACCAGGTTGAAGAAGATCACCGGGGACAGCATCGGCAGGGTGACGTTGCGGAACTGCCGCCACCGCCCGGCGCCGTCGACCGAGGCGGCCTCGTACAGCTCCGTCGGCACCTGCTTGAGCCCGGCCAGGAAGATCACCATGGGCGCGCCGAACTGCCAGATGGCCAGCAGCATCAGGGTCTCCAGGGCCCACTTCGGGTCGTTGACCCAGGGCGCGCCCTCGATGCCGAACAGGCCGAGGAACGAGTTGAAGGCGCCGTCGCGGTTGAACATGCTGACCCACACGATGGCCAGCGCCACACTCCCGCCCAGCAGCGACGGCAGGTAGAACAGGCCCCGGAACACGCCGATGCCGCGCATGGCCCGGTTGAGCAGCAGGGCCACGCCGAGCGCGGCCGCCAGCTTGAGCGGCACGGCGACCAGCGCGAACGTCAGGGTGACCTGGACCGCGTGCCAGTAGGTCGGGTCCGACGTGAACATCTGCCGGTAGTTGTCCCAGCCCACCCAGTTCGCCTCCGACAGCGGCGTTAGCACGTCGTAGTCGGTGAAGCTGAGGTAGAGCGAGAGCAGCATCGGGACAGCCGTGATCGCGAGCAGCCCGATCAGCCACGGGGACAGGAACAGGTACCCGGGCAGGTTCTCGGAGTGCCGCTTCCCGCGCCGGTGGCCCGGCCCCTGCTGACCAGCAGGGTCCGGGCCGGCGGGGTCGATCCGGCTCTGGGCCGTTCGCACCGTAGTCACGACTGTCGTCAGCCCTGACCGATCGCGGCCTTGGCCGCGGCGATGAACGCGGTGCCACCCTGGGCCGGGGTCTGGCGGCCGTACTGGACCTCCTCGGCGATCCGGATCAGCTCACTGCGCAGCTTGCTGTGCCCCTTGAGCGGTACGGACGGCGCCGAGCTGAAGGTCTTGCCCAGCTCGGTCTGCACCGCGATGGTCTGCTTCATGCTCGGGTCGGTGACGCTGTCGGCCACCAGCTGGCGCACCTCGAGGTTGGACGGCAGGCCCCGGTCGGTGCCCAGGATCTTGCCGGCCTCCGGGTCGTTGGCCAGGAAGTTCAGCACGTCCACGGCCTGCTCCTTGTGCGGGCTGCCGCGGAACACCGAGAAGTACATCGACGCGCGCGCCCACTGGGCCTTCTGGTCGCCGGGGTACGCCACCACGCCGAGCTCGTCCTTGGTGTTCTTCTTCAGTTCGGGCATCTGGTTGGCCCAGACCCACGAGGTCGCGGCCTTGCCGGTGACCACCAGCTGCTTGCTGATGTCGGTGGCGTTGCCCTCGTGGATGACGTCCGGGGTGGGGGTCGCGCCGCGGTCCCGGGCACCCTTCCAGAGGTCGAACCAGGCGGTGACGTCCTGCTCGGTGAAGCCGAGCTCCTTGCCCTTGTACAGGTCCTTGCCCTGCTGCCGGAGCCAGACCCAGAAGGCCTGGTAGACGGCACTGGCGTCCTGGGTGCCGGGCACCTTGGCGACCTTGGAGACGTTCTCCGCCCAGGCGATGTGGTCCTCCCAGCTCATCCCCGTGGTGGGGGAGGGCAGCTTGAACTTGTCCAGCAGGGTCTTGTTGAAGACCAGGCCCTGGGTGTTCTCGCCGAAGGCCACGCCGGCGAGCTTGCCGTCGACGATGCCGTAGTCCTTCAGACCGGGCGGGAACTTCGACAGGTCGAGCCGCCCGTCGCCCGCGTACGGCGTCAGGTCCAGGGTGACGTTGCGGCCGGCGTACTCGGCGATGAAGTTGTCGTCGATCTGGAACACGTCGGGGGCGTTGCCGCCGGCGGTGAGCGTGGCCAGCTTGTCGAAGTAGCCCTGGTTGGCCTGCCAGGTCTTCTTGAAGGTCACGTTCGGGTGTTTCTGGGTGTAGAGGTTGAGCGCCTTCTCGGTCAGCGTGGCGCGGTTCTCCGCGCCCCACCAGAAAAAGGACAGCTCGACGGGCTTGTTGGGGTCGCTGGACTCGTCGTCGCCGCCGCAGGCGGCGGCCCCGAGAGCCAGGGGTATGACCAGGGCCGCGGCGAGAAGCCGCCGTCGGGTCGCGGTACCGTGGCGGCGCGTGGTTCGCGCGTCCGTCGGCGGGGCTTTGTCCGGGTACATGGTGCTCACTCCTTGGCGTAGGAGGCGACAGCTTCGGGGGCGGCGGCTGCCGCGTTGCCCGGATCCGCATGGCTGTGCGGATCCGGGCCCGGTCCCGTCGAGTCGCGGATGACCAGTTCGGTCTGAAGGCTCGCATGGGCAGTGGTACGACGGTCGTCTCCGTGCGCGAGGAGCATGTCGACGGCCGCTCTTCCCGCGGCGGCGGCAGGTGTGGCCACCGTGGTCAGCTTGGGATGGATGAGGCGGCTCAGCGCGATGTCGTCGATGCCGACGACGCTGATGTCCGCCGGGACCCGCGCGCCCTGGGCGTGCAGGCCCTCGATGAGGCCGATGGCCATGAGGTCGTTGTAGGCGAGCACGGCGCTGACCCCGCTGCGCAGGACCTGCTCGGCGACGGCGGCGCCGCCGTGCTCGGTGGGTGGGTTGGGGCCGATGACGGTCAGCTCGGCACCGCCGGCGCGGGCGGCCAGCGCCGCCGAGCGCCGGATCTCCTTGCTGGTCCAGGAGCCGCGCGGCCCGGCGATCAGGCCGATCCGGCGGTGTCCGAGGCCGGCCAGGTGGTCGACGGCGAGCCCGGCGCCCTGGGCCACGTCCATCACGACGGTGGGCAGGCCGGTGATCTGCCGGTTGATCACGACCAGCGGCACCTCGCGGCTGAGCAGCTCGATCAGGCTGTTGCTCATCCGCGGGCTGCACAGCAGGATGCCGTCGACCTGCTTGGCCAGGGCGCGGACCAGGTCCTCCTCGACCGCGGCGTCCTCGTTGGAGTCCGCGACGAAGATGTGGTAGTCGCGCTGCCGGGCCTGGCTCTCGGCCGCCTTGATCAGCGGCGGGAAGAACGGGTTGGCGATGTCGGCCACGATCAGGCCGACGTTGTAGGTGCGCCCGGTGATCAGGGCCCGGGCGGCGCGGTTGGGCCGGTAGCCGAGCTGCTCGGCACAGGCCAGCACGCGGGTACGGGTGTCCGGGTTGACCAGGTGCGGCGCCGAGAACGTGCGGGAGACCGTGGAGATGTGGACTCCGGACTCCCGTGCGACGTCGCGAATCGTGGCTGGCACGCCGGCCCTTCCTTCGATGGGGTGCCCTGTGGTCGGGGTCACTCTGGGGGCCAATTAATGCAAACGGTTGTAGCTGTGTCAACGGCCTTTTGTTGCAGGTTCATGACGGCTGTCCGCATTGCATGTGCAGGTCACGGTCGCTAATTAGCATAAATACGGACGTAGCCGCCCTGAATTCTTGACGGCGAGCGATCGACGTGTTTAGTTCTGCTGCAAACGTTTGCAGTGAGGAGACGCGGTGGACGCACGACGGCGCTACGCACTCGTCGGTACCGGGGCCCGGGCCGAGATGTTCCTGCGGGCCCTGGCCGTCGACCACGCCGGCACGGCCGAGCTGGTCGCCCTGGCCGACGTCAACCCGAGCCGGATGGCGGCGCACAACCGCTGGCTGACCGGGCTGGGCGTACCGGCGGTGCCCACGTACCCGGCGGCGGAGTTCACCACCATGCTGGCCGCCGAACGCGTCGACGAGGTGCTGGTCACCAGCGTGGACCGGACTCACGCCGACTACGTGGTGGCCGCGCTGGAGGCCGGGTGCGACGTCATCACCGAGAAGCCGATGACGGTCGACGCCGAGGGCTGCCGGCGCATCCTGGACGCGGTCGAGCGCACCGGCAAGCGGGTCCAGGTGGCGTTCAACTACCGCTTCAACCCGCTGCACGAGGCCGTCCGCGAGGTGCTGGCCGCCGGCGAGATCGGCGAGATCGGGTCCGTGCACTTCGAATGGCTGCTCGACGTGCGGCACGGCGCCGACTACTTCCGGCGCTGGCACCGCGACAAGGCCAACTCCGGTGGCCTGCTCGTGCACAAGTCCGGCCACCACTTCGACCTGGTCAACTGGTGGCTCGGCGCCGAGCCGGCCCAGGTGTACGCCGACGGCCGGCTGTTCTTCTACGGCGAGTCCGGGCAGCGCCACGGCTACGCCCGCGACTACGAGCGCGCCCACGACGCCCCCGCCGCCGAGGGCGACCCGTTCGCCCTGCGTCTGCGGGACAACCCACGGCTGCGCGAGCTGTACCTCGACGCCGAGGCCGACGACGGCTACCGGCGCGACCAGAACGTCTTCGCGCCCGGCGTGACGATCGAGGACGACATGGCGGTGCTGGTGCGCTACGACACCGGCGCCACGATGACGTACCACCTGACCGCGTACGCGCCCTGGGAGGGCTACCGGCTGATGGTCAACGGCAGCCGGGGCCGCCTGGAGCTGGAGGTGGTCGAGAGCGATCACGTCAGCGCGGCGGGTGCGGGCGAGGTCAAGGGGGCCGCGATCCACGGCGTGACCGAGGCCGAGGAACAGGGCCGGGCCACGCTGACCCTGCGGCCGTTCTGGGCGCCGCCGCGTGAGCTGCCGTTGCCGGCGGGGTACTCGCGGTCGGGGCACGGCGGCGCCGACTCGCGGATGACCGACGTGCTCTTCGGCGCGGCCAAGGACCCGCTCGAGCGTTCCGCCACCGCCCGCGACGGCGCGCTCGCCCTGCTCACCGGTCTCGCCGCCAACCGCTCCATCGAGACCGGGGCCCCGGTCCGCGTGGCCGACCTGCTCGACCTGCCCTGACCTGCCCTGACCCGACCTGCCCTGAGCCGTCCCTTCCCGACGAGGTGTCCATGTCAGACCTGCTGTTCGCGGCCGAACCCCGCCAGCGCGACATCGCCCGTGAGCTCTACGCGCTCGTGGCCGACCTGCCGCTGATCTCGCCGCACGGCCACGTCGATCCCGGCCTGCTCGCCGAGGACGAACCGTTCCCCGACCCGGCCCGGCTGATCATCGTCCCGGACCACTACATCACCCGGATGCTGCTCAGCCAGGGCATCCCGCTCGCGCGACTCGGCGTGCCCAGCCGTACCGGTGACCCGGTCGAGACCGACCCCCGCGCGATCTGGCGGCTGCTCGCGGAGAACTGGCACCTGTTCCGCGGCACGCCGTCGCGGCTCTGGCTGGAACGCACCTTCGCCTCGGTCTTCGAGGTGACCACCCGGTTCGGCCCGGCGACCGGCGACGCGATCTACGACGAGATCGCCGCCAAGCTCGCCGAGCCCGCCTTCCGGCCCCGGGCGCTGTTCGAGAAGTTCGGCATCGAGGTGCTGGCCACCACGGAGTCGCCGCTGGACGAGCTGACCCGGCACGCCAAGCTCGAAGCCGACGGCTGGGGTGGCCCCGGCGGCCGGGTGATCACCACGTTCCGCCCGGACGACGTGGTGGACATGGAGTTCGAGGGCTGGGCCGAGCGGATCGCCCGGTTGGGTGAGCTGACCGGCGACGACACCACGACCTACCGGGGCTACCTGGCCGCGCTGTGGTCCCGGCGGCAGGCGTTCAAGGCTGCCGGCGCGACCTCCTCCGACCACGGGCACCCCACCGCCCGTACGGTGCAACTGCCCGCCGCCGAAGCCGCCCGCCTGTACGAACGCGGCCTGCGCGGGCGCGCCTCGGCGGCCGACGCCGAGGAGTTCCGCGCGCACATGCTGGTCGAGTTCGCCCGGATGTCGATCGAGGACGGGCTGGTCATGCAGCTGCACCCCGGTGCCGTCCGCAACCACAACAAGAGCCTGCACACCGGGCACGGCCGCGACGTCGGCGGCGACATCCCGCAGGCCACGGACTTCGTGCACGCCCTGACGCCGCTGCTCGACGCGTACGGCAACGACCCGCGGCTGCGGGTGGTGCTCTTCACCCTCGACGAGGACACCTTCACCCGGGAGCTGGCCCCACTCGCCGGTGGATATGCCGCGCTCTACCTCGGCGCGCCCTGGTGGTTCCTCGACTCGCCGGACGGGCTGCGCCGGTTCCGTGACGCGGTCACCGAGACCGCCGGCTTCTACAACACCGCGGGCTTCACCGACGACACCCGGGCCTTCTGCTCGATCCCGGTCCGGCACGAGGTCGCCCGGCGGGCCGACGCGGCGTACCTGGCCCGGCTGGTCGCCGAGGAGCGGCTGCCCCTCGACGAGGCCGCCGAGACCATCGCCGACCTCGCGTACCACCTGCCGAAGAAGGTGTTCCGGCTGTGACCAGGATCGTCGAGGTCGACGTGCACGACGTCCGGTTCCCGACGTCGAGGACCGGCGACGGCTCCGATGCCATCAACCGCGGCGACTACTCGGCCACGTACGTGGAGCTGCGCACCGACGGGCCGCATGTCGGCGCCGGCTTCACCTTCACCAACGGCCGCGGCAATGAGCTGACCTGCGCGGCGGTCCGGGCACTGAGCCACCACGTGGTCGGGCGGACGCTGAGCGAACTGGCCGCCGGCCCGGCCGCGTTCGTCCGGAGTCTGACCGCGGACCCGCAGCTGCGCTGGCTCGGCCCGGAGAAGGGCGTCATCCAGCTGGCCACCGGGGCGCTGGTCAACGCGGTGTGGGACCTGCGGGCCAAGTCCGCCGGGGCGCCGCTGTGGCAGCTGCTCGCCGAGATGTCGACCGAGGAGCTCGTCGCCTGCGTCGACTTCCACCACATCAGCGACGCGCTGACCCCGGCCGAGGCGGCGGCGATCCTCGACAAGGGCCGGGTGGGCCTGTCCGAGCGCCTCGCTGACGTGGCCCGTGACGGCTTCCCGTCGTACACGACCTCGGTGGGCTGGCTGGGCTACCCGGACGACAAGGTGCGGGCGCTGGCCCGGACGGCGTACGACGAGGGCTGGCGGGCCATGAAGATGAAGGTCGGCGGTGACCTCGACGACGACGTCCGGCGCGCGGGCATCATCCGCGAGGAGATCGGTCCCGACGCGCTGCTGATGATGGACGCCAACCAGGTGTGGGACGTCGACGAGGCGATCGTCGCGATGACCCGGCTCGCCGCGTTCGGCCCGTACTGGATCGAGGAGCCGACGCACGCCGACGACGTGCTCGGCCACGCCCGGATCCGGCGCGCCGTCGACGAGCTCACCGGCGGCGCCTGCCGGGTGGCGACCGGTGAGGTCGCCGCCAACCGGGTGATCTTCAAGCAGCTGCTCCAGGCCCAGGCGATCGGCGTCATGCAGGTCGACGCGTGCCGGGTGGCCGGCGTCAACGAGGTGCTGGCCGAACTGCTGCTGGCGGCCAAGTTCGGCATCCCGGTCTGCCCGCACGCGGGCGGGGTCGGGCTGTGCGAGCTGGTCCAGCACGTGGCGATCTTCGACTACCTGCGGGTCGGCACGGCTCTGGAGGGCCGCATGATCGAGTACGTGGACCACCTGCACGAGCACTTCGAGGACCCGGTACGCACCCGCGAGGGCCGCTACCTGCTGCCGGACCAGCCCGGTTACAGCGCCACCATGCGTCCCGCCTCGATCGCGGAGTTCTCCTTCCCTGACGGACCGGCATGGCGGTGACCACCACGCCGCTGCTGGGGCTGAGCTCCCTGAGCCGGCTGCCGGCGCGCAGCCATCCGCTGGTGCGCCCCGGCGACGTCCGGGCCGGGATCGTGCACCTCGGGCTCGGCGCCTTCCACCGGGCGCACCAGGCGGTCTACACCGAGGAGGCGATCGCCGCGGCCGGCGGTGACTGGGGCATCATCGGCGTGGCGCCGCGCTCCGCGCAGATCGTCGCCGACCTCTGGGCCCAGGACCGGCTGTTCAGCGTGACCACGATGTCCGGCGAGGGCGCCGGCACCCGGGTGGTCGGCTCCCTGGCGGGGGTCCGGCATGCGGCGGCGGATCCCGGCGCGGTGGTCGCCCTGCTGGCCGATCCAACGGTACGGGTGGTGACGCTGACCATCACCGAGAAGGGCTACCGGCTCGACCCGTCGACCGGCCGGCTCACCGTCGACGCGGACCTGCGGGCCGACCTGAGCACCGACCGGGCGCCGGTGACGATCCCCGGACTGCTGCTGCGCGGCCTGCTCGCCCGCTGCCGCGCCGACGCCGGTCCGATCGCGGTGCTCAGCTGCGACAACCTGCCCTCGAACGGGCGCCGGGTGCGCAGCCTGGTGGAACAGGCCCGGGAGCTCGTGCCGGGGGACTCGACGGGCTTCGGTGAGTGGCTGGGCGCGAGCGTGACGTTCCCCGGGTCCATGGTGGACCGGATCGTGCCCGCGAGCACGCCGGCGACGCTGGAGCTGGCGGCGGCCGCGCTCGGTGCGCGGGATCTGGCGGCGGTGCACGGGGAGCCGTACCGGCAGTGGGTGATCGAGGACCGTTTCCCCGGTGGGCGGCCCGCCTGGGAGCTCGCCGGTGCGGTGCTGACCGACGATGCCGGACCGTGGGAACGGCTCAAGCTGCGTACGCTCAACGGGGTGCACTCGGCTGTCGCGTACCTCGGGGCGCTGGCCGGGCGCGAGACCATCGCGGCCGCCCTGGAGATCCCCGGGATGCGCGCCGCGATGACCCGCTTCGTCGCGGAGGACGTGGCGGGCAGCCTCGATCCGCCGCCCGGTGTCTCGGTCGTCGGTTACGGCGCCTCGGTGCTGGACCGGTTCGCGGACCCGGCCATCGCGCACCGCACCCGCCAGGTGGCGATGGACGGCACGCAGAAGCTGCCGCAGCGCGTGCTGCACACGATCATCGACCGGCGCGCGGCCGGAGCGTCACCCCGCTGGGCGGCCCTGGTCGTCGCGGCGTGGATGCGCTACGTGCAGGGCACGGCGGACGACGGGCAGGCGCTGCCGCTCGACGACCCGCTGGCGGACCGGATCCGCGAACGGCTGGCCGCCGCGCAGTCCACCCCGGCGGGCGTGGCGGAGGCGCT
Source organism: Actinoplanes sp. CA-051413 (assembly GCF_050955795.1). NCBI lineage: Bacteria > Bacillati > Actinomycetota > Actinomycetes > Micromonosporales > Micromonosporaceae > Actinoplanes > Actinoplanes sp. CA-051413. The sequence continues at coordinate 6,202,866 of NZ_CP192100.1, read as the reverse complement.
GTTCGGGCTGGACACGGTGTTCCCGGCCGCGCTGGCCACCGACGAGACGGTACGGGCGCTGGTCGTCGAATGGCTGACCGCGCTGGACAAACACGGTGTCGAGGCAACTTTGGCAGGTGCGGCATGACGGCGACAGTGGCGTTGATCGGCGCGAACGGGCACGGGCGGTCGCACCGGCGGCGGATCGCCGAACTGGAGCGGACGGGGTCGGTGCGGTTGGTGGCGCTGGCCGACGTACAGGCGATAGACCCGGAGCCGCCGGTCCCACCCGGCGTGGCAGTCTTCAACGACCACCGCGAGCTGCTCGCGGCCGCCACCCCCGACGTCGTGGTGATCTGCACGCCGCCGCACACCCACCTGCCGATCGCCCTGGACGCCCTGGCGGCGGGCTGCGACCTGCTGCTGGAGAAGCCGCCGGTGCCGACGGTCGAGGCGCACGCGACCCTGCAGGCGGCGGTGCTGTCCTCGGGCCGGTCGTGCCAGGTCGGCTTCCAGGCGCTCGGCTCGCTGGCCGCCCAGACCTTGTTCGACGCGGTGCACGCGGGCCGCCTCGGCGCCATCGAGTGCGTGGCCACGGTCGCGTCGTGGCGGCGCGACGACGCCTACTACGCCCGCGCCCCGTGGTCCGGCCGCCGGGTGGTCGACGGCCGCCCGGTGCTCGACGGTGCACTGGTCAACCCGCTGGCCCACGCGGTCATGCAGAGCCTCGCGGTGGCGGCCGCGGCGGGCGCGGGCGAGCCGGTGCTGCTGGAGGCCGAGCGGTACCGCACCCGCGACATAGAGGTGGACGACACGGCGTTCGCCCGGATCACCTTCCGCGGCGGGCTGCGGATGATGGCGGCGGTGACGCTGGCGGGGGAGGACTTCATCGCCGGCGACGTGATCGTGACGGGATCGGCGGGCCGCTCCACCCTGGAGTATCCGACCGACCGCCTGGACCTGCCCGGGATCACCGCGCCGGCCGGCCGGATCGACCTGCTGGAGAACCTGGTGGCGCACCGGCGGGACCGGGCCGGGGTCGCGCTGGTCGCCCCGCTGGAACGGACGGCGGCGTTCACCGCGGTGGTGCAGGCGCTGACCGGGCCGGGGGCGGCCCCGCCGACGTTGATCGACGACACGTTCGTGGAGGCGGTGGGCTCCGGGCCGGAACGGGTGCAGGTGATTCCGGGCATCAACGCGGTGCTGCGGGAGGCGGCGGAGACGCTCAAGCTGCCGTCGGAGTCGGGGGTGGCCTGGGCAGTGCCGGCGTACGCGGTGGACGTGGCTCGTTACCTGTGACGTAATCGCCTGGCGTCGGGTGCCGGGCCAGGCTGGCGGCATGACTGCTTACGCGATAGCTCATCTGCGCCCGACCACCGTCAACGAGGACGTGCTGCGTTACCTGGAAGCCATCCAGGAAACCATGGATCCGTACGGCGGCCGCTTCCTCGTGCACGGGGCAGAGGTCGAGGTCATGGAGGGCAGCTGGCCGGGCACCGTGGTCATCATCGAGTTCCCCGACCTGGCCGCGATCCGGGCCTGGTACGCGTCGGCGGCGTACCAGAGCATCCTGGAGCTGCGCACGGACAACATCCCCGGCGACGTGATCCTCGTCGACGGTGTGGGCCGGGACTACCACCCCCGGATGACCGCCGCGAAGCTGCGCGACGCCCTTCTGTCGGATGTCCGATAGGGAGATTTGCTGCTCAGTCAGGTGATCTTCGACCGGATCGCCGGTGCGGACGTATCAGGTGATGGCCCCGGCACCCCCGGTGGCCTTCCGGGTACGACGGTCACCGCTGAGAGGGCGTGCGCATCGTGAGAAGGGCAGTCGACGTCGAGGACCCCGCCGCGCCGGACGGTCAGCGGCCCGCTCGTGGGGGAGCCGCGCCGGCCAGCACCGCCATCGCCGGGGTGGTCGCCACGGCCGCGGGCGCGACGGCGATCCCGCAGCTGCTGGGCGTGTTCGCCAACGTCGCCCAGGTCGCCACCCTGGCCCGTAGCGACCTGCTCTTCGTCGTCAACATCGTGATCGTCGTGCTCGGCCTGATCGCCCTGTTCGGCCCCGGGCAGGCGAAGTACCGCGAATCCGCCGCCCGGGTGATAGCCGCGGCGTGCGCGGTCATCGTCTGCGGCACGCTCGCCGGCATCGGCCTCGCCGACCGGCTGAAGAGCGAACCCGCGTCGGCCGAAGCAGCCGCGCCGGGCCCGTCCCAGTCCGGCCCGTCGGCGAACCGGTCGGTCGCCGCCACCCCGGGCAAGAAGGTGAAGCCCACAGCGACCGCGACCGTCGACCCCGTGGTCATACCCGGAGCACCGCAGGAACAGCCGGCGGCGCGGGAGGTCACCTCCAGGCCCACGTCCCGGCCCTCGACAAAAGCCCCGGTCAAGAAGGCGGCGGTGTCCGCGTCGATGAGCTGCACACCGTCGTCGTGCGAGACCTCGGAGAAGATCATGGCGCTGGGTGGTGCGTTCAGCGGTGTCCTGGCCGCCGGACACCAGCTGATGCTGTTCGTCCAGGCGCCGGACGGGCGGCACTACCCGGGCTCGAAGGGCCTGGTGAGCGGCAGCCGATGGTCCGGCAAGGTCCACGTGGGCAGCGACAACGGCCAGGAGGCGAGCTTCACCTACGCCGCCTGCCTGTACGACATCAACCAGACCTTCGCGGCCGACCTCGACTCCCGCAGCGACACCGAACTGAACGCCGGCCTGACCAGAATCCCCACCTCGGGCACGGCGGTGGCGCTGGCCTGCGAACAGTTGCGGTGGAACCGGCCCTGACCGATAGTCCTGGCGTGGACTTTCCGCTGCGGGAGCTGGCACCCGCCCTGACCGCCCGGGCCGGGACCTGGGAGCGGCTCGGACTGGCCTGGACCATCGGGCCGGTGCTGCCGAACTGGGGCAAGGCCGTGGTGAAGGCTGAGTTCGAGTCGGCTGAGCTGGTCGGTGACCTCATGATCTGGGTCAGCGGCGAGGCGGAGCTCAGCACGATCCGGCTCACCGACGACCGCATGGTCAACAAGCACTACGACCTGACCGCGCTCGACGACCTCGAGGTCATGCTCGACGAACTGGTGCTCCTCCTGACCGACGGCACCGCTCCGGCCGCCGCGGTCGTCGCCCGATATCCGGGACACCCGGCCTGAGGCCGCCGGAAAATCAGCGGCTGCGCTTCAGAGCGCCGGATAGGTGGGAACTGCATCGGGACATCGTCGTTGGACGGGTATGCCGCCGACCCGCCGCAGGACCGCTGATCCGCAGCGCTTTGTTGCAACTCCGCAGCGCGGATGTGCCCCGGAGGCAGCTGCCGTCGGTCAGCCGTCCGACCGGGCCGCGGCCAAGGGAATGCCTGACTGGCCGCAGTGGGGGCTCGCTCTGGCGGCGATCCTCTCGGCATTGACGGTCGGCGCCGGACTGGCCTTCAGCTTCGGCAGGCGAGTGACCAGCAGCGGGTCGTCGAGCGGGGGCAGGAGACCGACTGCTTCGGCAAGGCTGTCGACCAGCTCGGGTCGGACGCGCAGGACGTGCGGTTCGGAGGCATCTACGCCCTCGAGAGTCTGATGCACGATGCGCCGGGCAAGGAGCGCGCCGTCATCGCCGTCCTGGGCGCGTATGTCCGCGTGCACGCGAAGACCATCACTGAGGAAGGGATCGCCCCGGCGGCCCGGCAGGCGACGAACGTGCAAGCTGCCATCGATGTGCTGATGCGACGGCCCCATCCCGGCGCGGCTGTGGATCTCTCTCGGGCCGAGCTCTCCGGCACTGACTTTCGCGGTGCAACGCTCGGGAACGTCGATCTGGCTCGGGCTGAGCTCGGCCGCGCGGACCTCCGCGGCGCTGACGTCAGCAAGGCGAGGAACCTGACCACCGGGCAGATCCGGTGTGCCCTGGTGGATCAGAAGACCACGCTGCCCAGCGGCGTTGAGCGGCCGGATACGCATTCGGTCTGTCGGTAGCGCTACGGCCGGGTCGGCTCGTCGCGGGCCAGGGCGCCGAAGGCCGGGCCGGCGGTCAGGGCTCCGGCCGCGATCGCGGCGAACCAGAGCCAGAACCCGTCCGCGACCGTGCCGAGGGCCAGCCACACCAGGCCTCCGGTCAGGAGCCCGGCCGGCACCGCGGCGGTGAGCGCGATCGCAAGGCCGGGCGGCGTCCGCGCGACGCCCGCGATGAGTGGCAGCATCGGGACGAGCAGACCGAAGAGCCAGCCCCGGGACAGGTCGCCGTTCACGATGGCGGCCTTGCCCAGCGACAACGCCGCGGCGAGGGCGACGGCGACGACCGTCTGCACCGCCACGAACGCCGCCCCGCGCCGGACAGCCGGGCCGTCGGCGTCGTAGGTGCCCAGGCCCAGCCACAGAGAGATCAGCGGCCAGACCTCGCCGGCCGCCCTGCGGTTGGGACCCGGCGTCATGCCGTGATCTGCTCCCGGGTCAGCGCCCCGTCGGCCACCAGGATGGTCAGGTTTCGGGAGAGCGGCGCGTCCGGCGTCACCGTGACTGTTTTTTCGAAGGCCAGGGCCGCGCACACCCCGTTGTAGCCACCCGCGCCCGTGCGGACGAACCAGCGGTCGTCGTCGCTGAGGCCGCGGAAGACCAGCGTGTACGGGCCCGGGCCGGTCAGCGCCACCCACGGCTCGTCGCTGCCGTTGACTGATTCCTCGCCCGTCCGGGACGCCGTGAAGGTTGTGGTCGGGCCGGGGGTTGCGCGCCAGAAGAAGCCGCCGTAGCCGGCGCCTCCGGGGCGGCCGTTGGTGGCCGGGCTGCCCAGGGTCACCGGCTGGATCGTGCTCAGCTCGTACGAGAAGGAGAGCTCCCAGCCCAGCGGGACCGCCCGGGCCGCCACCGTCCGGGTTTCGGTCAGCAGGGTCTCGTCCTGCGTGCCCAGCCAGAGCAGCCGCTCGCTGAAGCTGTCGGCCGCCCGCGCCAGCCATTGGGCGTGGATGATCCGGCCGTGGTCGTCGAGCCAGGTGTAGCCCTGGTCGCGTACGTAGGTGCGGCCGCCCCACAGGTTGACGCCGTTGACGTCCTGCATCGCGACCGAGACGCCCAGGTGCCATTGGTGGTCCTCCGGCAGGACGTCCGTCACCGGCACGCCGGCCAGTGTGCGCACCGGGTGCAGGTACGGCCGCGGGCCGTTCAGCGCGTCGACCTCCGGCTCCGGGACGTACTCGGCGACATCGACGTCTCCCACTGCCAGGCGCATGCCCCGGACGTTACCTCAGGCCGGGAACAGCAGGTCCAGGTGGGCGTCGAGGGCCTGCAGGGCCCGCTGGGCCGTGTACTGGCCGCCGAGCACGTAGATGCCCAGCCCCTCCATCAGGGCCAGCAGGCTCGCCGCGGCGCCGACCGGGTCCGGGACCTTCAGCATGCTTGCCACGAAGTCGACCATCTGGGCGGTGTCGTCGTGCAGTTCGGCCGCCGCGGCCGGGCGGACCGCCGTGTACGCCAGGAAAGCCAGCGCCACCCGCCCGTTGTCGCGGCTCTCGTCGTCCAGCGGCAGCAGTGCCGCGATCATCGTGCGCAGCAGCAGCCGGGGTGGCGGGTCGGCGCCCAGCCCGGCCAGCGCCTCGGTGACCTTGCGCTGGCTGCGTTCGCGGACGACCGTCAGCGCGAAGGACATCATCTCGTCGCGGCTGCTGAAGTAGTGCTGCACCATCCCGGCCGACACGCCCGCCTGGGCCGCCACGTGGCGCAGGCTCACCGATTCGAGGCCCTGGTCCGCGGCCACGCGCATCAGGGCGTCGGCGATCAGCCGGCGCCGTTCCTCCGGATCAACCTTCTTGGGCATGGCGCATGGTCGCATGCTCGGCGCCGGTCGCCTGCCGGCAGGCCCGTACGAAACCGTCGGGGTCGTCGACGTAGATCCGGAGCTCGTCGGCGGGCTCGGACGGGCCCTTGGGCAGGGGGTAGCTCACCGGGTGGCGCAGCTTGATGTCGACGGCGGTCTGGCTGCCGGTCGGCAGGTTGAGCACCGTACGGTCGCCGTGCGGCTCGATCTGCACCGACTTGCTCGACGGCAACGTGCGGTAGGCCTTGCTGACCGTGTCGACGTCGGTCCACGCCACGGTGAGGTCGTGCGCCGCGCCCATCCGCACCCGGATCCCGGCGGGGCCCACGATGTGCGGGTTGATCTTCAGGCTGGCGAACAGGCCGATCATCCACAGCAGACCCCAGACGCTGATCGCCAGCATGATCCAGCGGGCCGGCTCCCAGGGCACCACCTTGCGGATGATCAGGTCGAGGATCGGGATCTCGACCACCGAGAGGCCGATGAAGACGCCGAGGATCGGGGTGACCATGCCCAGGTAGCTGAACGCCTGGTCGCCCGGGGCCGGGGTCACGGGCTTGCGGCGGGCCCACAGATACATGCTGCGCCACATAGCCGCCTCTGTGGTGGCGGCCCGGTGGAGGAGCGGGAGAACCTGCATGACCCCAGGCTACTCGTTTTGCAATACGACTGCAATATAAAAGCGGCCGGGAAGAGGCCGGCCCTGGGTGGGACCGGCCTCGTCGCGGATCAGAGGTTGATCATGTGGCCGGTGAGGCCGTGGAACGCCTCCTGCAGGGCCTCGCTCAGCGTCGGGTGGGTGTGCACGTTGCGGGCCAGCTCGTTCGCCGTGAGGTCCCACTTCTGGGCCAGCGTCAGCTCCGGCAGCAGCTCGGAGACGTCCGGGCCGATCAGGTGCCCGCCCAGCAGCTCGTTGTACTTCGCGTCGGCGACCAGCTTGACGAAGCCGGTCGGCTCGGCCAGGCCGTGCGCCTTGCCGTTCGCGGTGAACGGGAACGTCGACACCTTGACGTCGTAGCCCTCGTCTCGGGCCTGCTGCTCGGTCAGGCCGAAGCTGGCCACCTGCGGCTGGCAGAACGTCGCCCGCGGCATCATCCGGTAGTCGCCCAGCGTCATCGTCTCCGCGCCGGCGATCGTCTCCGCGGCCACCACACCCTGCGCCTCCGCGACGTGGGCGAGCTGGAGCTTCGCGGTCACGTCGCCGATCGCGTACAGGTGAGCGATGTTGGTCCGCATGTGGTCGTCGATCTCGATCGCGCCGCGGTCGGTGAGCTTGACCCCGGTGTTCTCCAGGCCGTAGCCCTCGACGCGGGGGGCGAAGCCGACCGACATCATCACCCGGTCGGCCTCGATGGTCTCGTTCTTGCCGTTCTTCGCGGTGTAGCTGACCACGACCGAGGAGCCCTTGTCGGTCACCGTCTCGACCTTGGCCGAGGTCAGGATCGGGATGCCGAGCTTGCGGTACTGCTTGGTGATCTCCTTGGAGACGTCGGCGTCCTCGTTGGGCAGGGCCCGGTCGAGGTACTCGATGATGGTGACGTCCACGCCGTAGTTCTTCAGGACGTAGCCGAACTCCATGCCGATCGCGCCGGCCCCGACGATGACGATCGAGGACGGCAGGTCGCGGTCCATGATCTGGGTCTCGTACGTCACCACGTTGTCGCTCAGCTCGACACCGGGCAGCAGGCGCACCGTCGAGCCGGTGGCGATGATCGCGTTGTCGAAGGTCAGCGTCTCGGTGCCACCGGAGCTCAGCGTCACGTCGACGGAGTTGGCGTCGCGGAACACGCCCCGGCCGTCGTACTCCATGATCTTGTTCTTCTTCATCAGGTAGTGCACGCCCTTGACCCGGCCGTCGGCGACCGTACGGCTGCGGTCGAAGGCCACGCCGAAGTCGAAGCTCACGTCCCCGCTCATGCCGAAGGTCTTGGCCTGGGTGTGGAAGATGTGCGCCAGCTCGGCGTTGCGCAGCAGCGCCTTCGACGGGATGCAGCCGACATTCAGGCAGACGCCGCCCCAGTACTTCTCCTCCACCACCGCGGTCCGCAGGCCGAGCTGGGCGGCGCGGATCGCGGCGACGTAGCCACCGGGTCCCGCGCCGAGGACGATCAGGTCGTAGTGCTCACTCATGGGTCAAGTATCCCGCAGGAGGGGCTCAGCTGAGGAGGAAGACGGACGCGGCGCCCGTCACCACCACCCCGTTGCGGTGCCGCAGGTAGCGGGTGGGGTCCTCGGCCAGCTGGAGGTGGACGCCGCGGCCCCGCGGCACCCGGCGGAAGCCGGTCGGGGTGCCCGCCTCGAGGAGGACCACGCCGTCCACGATCCGCACGTGCCGGTCGGGGAAATCGACCGACTGCAGGTGCTCGACGCCGCCGGCGCCGCCGACGAAGCGGAACTGCGTCGTGGCGAGCGCATGATCCGGCGGGCGGACCACCAGCGCGGTGCCGTCGTGGGTGATGAACTGCCGCGGGGTGTCGGCGGGGGACAGCCGCACGATCGGGCCGCCGGCGCCGACCGGTACGCCGAACAGCGGCGTGCCGTCCGGGTGCCAGTACAGGCGCTGCACCCGGGTGTGCCGGTTGGGGTCGTACAGCGGGTCGCCGGTGATGTCGCGGTAGTCGCGGGCGTGGTAGACCAGCACGTCCGTGACGCCGTCCTCGGCCACCGTGAAGCTGTTGTGCCCCGGGCCGTACCGGTCGGTCTCCGGCCGGGTCACGAAGACCGGGTCCGGGCTCTTGGTCCACGACGAGTTGGCCAGCAGGTCGGCGCGGGCGTCCGCGGTCAGCAGGCCCATGCAGTAGCGGGCGTCAGTGGCGCTGGCCGAGAAGGTCAGGAAGACCCGGCCGTTGCGGATCAGCACCGCGGGGCCCTCGTTGACCTTGAAGCCCTGGATCTCCCAGCTCTTCGTGGGGGTGGCGATCCGGGTGGGCTTGCTCTTCAGCGCCCAGGGCGAGCTCATCTCGGCGATGTAGAGGCTGGTGTTGACCGCGATCTCCGGCTCGCTCTGGGCCCACACCAGGTAGCGCCGCCCGCGGTGGGCGAAGGTGGTGGCGTCCAGCGAGAAGCTCTCCCACTCGGTGGCGATCTGGCCCTTCAGCGTCCAGCCGGCCGGGTCGGTGGGGTCGGCCGCGGCCGATTCGAGCACGTACATCCGGATCCGGAAGACGTCGTCGGAGTCGCCGGCGGCGAAGTAGATGTACCACTTGCCGTCGATGCGGTGCAGCTCCGGCGCCCAGATGTGGCCACCCATCTTCCCGGTCGCCGGGCGGCGCCAGACCACCGACTCGGCCGCGGTGGCCAGCCCGTCGATGGTGGTGGCGCCGCGGACGACGATCCGGTCGTACTCGGGGACCGAGCCGGTGAAGTAGTAGCGGCCCCGGTGCCGCGGGGTGATGAACGGGTCGGCGCGCTGCTCGATGAGCGGGTTGCGGGTGGTCACGCCGTAGATCTGGGCGTCGGTACGGGCCTTGCGGGCCTGCGCCGGGGAGGCGGCCAGGACGACGCCCGCGCCCACCCCTCCCAGCAGCAGGGTACGGCGGCTGATGTCGTTCACGAGGTCCTCCGGATGCGCAGGAAGGTCACGGAGTTCGCCGCGAAGGTGCGGGTGAACTTCGCGGAGATGCCGTTGACGGTCGTGGTGACCGGCTGGATCGGTTCGGCCGAGCGGGTGTTCTGCTCCTGCGGGTCGCCGGTGATGACGGTCATCCGGGCCTGCTTGGCGACCTTGCGCCCGCCGAGGTCCACGGTGGTCACGGCCGGCTCGTCCTGGGCGTTGACCACCTTGACGATGAGCTCGCCGGTCTTGTCGTCCTGGGTGACGACCTGGGCGAACGGCTCGGTCACCTGGTCGTCGGTGAAGCTGCCCCACTCGGCGCCGTTGAGGAACAGCCGCACCTGGGTGCCGCGGACCTCGATGCGGATGTCGTACGTGGTCCCGGTGGTGATCGAGTTCGGCTTGGCCAGCACAATCTCCTTGGACCCGCCGGCACCCTTCTGGATCGCGCCCTGGGTGTTGTTCCAGCCGCCCAGGTTCCACCAGTAGAGCTCGCCGGAGGGCTGCACGCCGAACGCGACCAGGAAGCCCTCGGCGCCGGCCTGCTTGGTGGCCTTGAGCGTCAGGTCGTAGTCGGTGGCGGTGATGTTGCCCGCCTTGACCAGGGTGTCCAGCGCGGCCGTGTCGGTCTGGCGGTAGGCGCCGTCGACGACCGACCAGGCGCCGCGCGGCTCCACCGGCGTCCACTGCCCGGCGCCGCCGGAGAAGTTGTCGCTGAACAGCACAGCGCCGTCCGGGGCGGTCACCTTGATGTCGTCGTAGGTGGCCGCGGTGGCCCAGGTGGAGAGGCCGACGGCTCCGGTGATGGGTTTGGGCTGGACCACCTTGCCCGTCGACCTGCTGGGCACCACGCGGTCACCCACGTTGTTCATGAACAGCTTCTGCATCTGGTAGCTGGTCGAGCCCCAGGACTCGTCGTTGTCGAACCAGATCATGTCCGGCTTCCACTGCACGTGGTCGATGTTGGCCAGCAGCGGCGCGTACGAGGCCAGCTTGACCACGTCGGCGTTGCGTTCCAGCCCGGTCATGTACGACGCCTCGGCCAGCGAGTTGAACAGCTTGTTGTCCAGCGACGCGTACTCACCGAGGAAGACCTTCGGGCCGTTGCGGTCGTAGGAGTCGTAGCGCTTGTTGTTGCTCAGGAACCAGGCCGGGCTGTTGTAGTAGTGCTCGTCGACCATGGCCACCCCGGCGGCCTTGTTCTTGGCCCACAGGTTGTCGAAGGTCGCGCCCTGGTCGTCCGGCCCGGAGTTGCTCACCACGACGATCTGCGGGTACTTCGCGGCGATGGCCTCGCGGAACTTCAGGAAGTTGGCGAAGTACTCGTTCGGCAGGTTCTCCTCGTTGCCCACGGCCACGTGGGTCAGCCCGAACGGCTTCGGGTGGCCCATCTGCGCGCGCAGCTTGCCCCACGTCGAGGTGACCGGGCCGTTGGCGAACTCGATCAGGTCGAGGGCGTCCTGGATGTGGCGCTGCAGCAGGGCCGGGTCGTCGGTCGCCCGGTTCTGCCCGCAGCCGGTGACCAGCGCCGGCAGCACGGGCAGCGGCATCGCGCCGATGTCCTCGGAGAACTGGAAGTACTCGTAGTAGCCCAGCCCGTAGGACTGGTTGTAGCCCCAGAAGTTGGCGTTGGTGGCCCGCGTCTCGACCGGCCCGACGGTGTCCTTCCACTGGTACGAGCGCGCTCGCGGGTAGTTCGCCGCCGCGTCGTAGCCGGCCATGCTGCCGGTGTTGACCAGGCAGCCGCCGGGGAAGCGCACGAAGCCGGGACGCAGCGCGGCGATCTTGTCGGCGAGGTCCTTGCGCAGGCCGTTGGGGCGGGCCTTGTAGGTGTCGCGGGGGAACAGCGAGACCATGTCCAGGCGCAGGGTGCCGGTGCCGCCGGCGAGCACGGCCAGCCGGCCGGCGTCGGTGGTGCGGGTCGCCCGGACGGTGGCCGGGTAGCGCGTCCAGGAGTCACCGCGAATGGTGAGCGAGACCGGCGCGGCGAGCGGTTGACCAGCGCTGTCGCGCAGGGTCACCGACAGCGGCGTGCCGGCGGGGGAGTCGCTGCGGGCCCAGACCGAGAAGTCGTACGTGGCCCCGCGGGTCACCGCGAAACCGGTGTTGTACCCCGCGTTCGTGACGCCGTAGCGCCCGCCGGCCGGGTTGGTCAGCGCCAGCTTGAGGTAGGTGCGGTTGCGCTCGTTGAGCCGGGCCGCGTCGTCGGCGGTGGTCGCCGTGCCCGCGCCGCCGGCCTCCGCGCCGGGCGTCCAGGCGGTCAGCCCGTTGTAGGCGGCGTTGTCGGCCGGGAGGAACTCGAAGGAGCGGTTGCGGACCAGCTCGGCGTAGAGGCCGCCGTCAGCCGCGAAGTTGATGTCCTCGAAGAAGACGCCGTACATGGAGTCGGCGATCTCCGGTCCGGTGGCGCCCCGGTCGACGGTGATCGTGTAGTCGGGCGGGGTGGCCGGGGCCTGAGCCAGGCCCGGCGCCGCGCCGCCGACGGTGGCGAGCAGCACCGTCACGGTCGCGAGACCGAGGAGCGCACGGTACGGGGACATCTGTGTCCTCCTATGTGAACGTTAACAACGCAGGCCGATTATCATCGACGCATAACACGCCGTCAATGCCCTCGTAACCGAACTTGTTGTTATGAGAGCGGGAGCCCGCGAGTCGTGTAGACCTCGCGCAGCACCTCGGGGCGGTCGGTCATGATGCCGTCCACGCCCAGGTCGAGCAGCCGGTCCATCTCCGCCGGATCGTCGATCGTCCAGACGTGTACCTGCAGGCCCAGCCGGTGCGCCCGGGTGATGAACCGCCGGTCCACGATGGGCACCCGGCCGTGGCGGGTCGGGACCTGGGCCGCGACCGCCGAGGCCGGCAGCCGCAGCGGTGTGCCCGCCCAGGACGACAGCCGCAGCCGCGCCACCTCGCCCCGGCCCAAGGAGGTCGCCACCCGCGGGCCGGCCAGCGCCCGCACCCGGGCCAGCCGCGCGTCGCTGAACGAGGCCAGCAGCACCCGGTCGGCGGCGTCGCTGCGCCGGATCACGTCGACCGTCGGACCCGTCGCGGTGTCGGCCTTGACGTCGATGTTGAACCGGATCTGCGGCCAGGCGGCCAGCACCTCGTCCAGGCGGGGCACCGCGCCCGCCCCGCCGATCCGCAGCGTCGCCAGGTCGGCCCAGCGCAGGTCGGCCACTCGGCCCGCGGTGCCGGTGAGCCGATCCAGCGAGGCGTCGTGGAAGACCACCGGTACGCCGTCCGCGGTGGCGTGCACGTCCGTCTCGACGTACCGGAAGCCCAGGGCGATCGCCCGCGCGAACGCCTCCGCCGTGTTCTCGTCGCCGGCGGCGGCCCCGCCGCGATGGGCGAACGCCAGCGGGGTGGGGGAGTCCAGGAAGGGCAGGCGGGCCCCTACAGACACGCGTCGTCCAGCTCGGCCAGCAGGGTGTCCCCGCTCTCCAACAGCTCGAACCAAGCCGTGGTTCGGGGCAGCTCGTGCGTGAAGAAGTAGCGGGCGGCGAGGCGCTTGCCGTCGTAGAACGAGCCCTCCCGGCCCGCCGCGGCGCTCGCCTGCTCCAGCCACATCCACGCGATGACCAGGTGACCGGCGGCGTTCAGGTAGGCGGTCGAGTTGGCCAGCGCGCGTTCCGGATCGCCGTCCGACCAGAGCTTGCCGGTGACCTCGACCAGCCGCTCGCAGCCCGCCTCCAGCAGCCGGGCATAGTCGGCGAGCTCGGCCGGCGCGCGCCCGGCGGCCTGGCGGATCGTGCTGACCAGCAGCTTGAGGCCGGCCCCGTCGCGCATGACCACCTTGCGGCCCAGCAGGTCCAGGCCCTGGATGCCGTCGGTGCCCTCATGGATCGGGTTGAGCCGGTTGTCGCGGTAGAACTGCTCGACCGGATACTCCCGGGTGTAGCCGTAGCCACCGTGCACCTGGATGGCGTGGTCGTTGGCCAGCAGGCACCACTGCGACGGCCACGCCTTGACGATCGGCGTCAGCACGTCCAGCAGCAGCTGCGCCTCGGCGGCCGCCGAGGGGTCACCGGTCTCCTGCTCGTCGACGAGCTTGGCCGCGTACAGGACCAGGGCCAGGCCGCCCTCGACGTAGGTCTTGGACGCCAGCAGCATCCGGCGCACGTCCGGGTGCCGGATGATCGGCACCGGCGGGGCGACCGGATCCTTGCCGGCCACCGGGCGGCCCTGCAGGCGCTCGCGGGCGTACGCCAGCGCGTGCAGATAACCCGTGTAGCCCAGCGCCACCGCGCCGGCGCCCACGCCGATCCGCGCCTCGTTCATCATCTGGAACATGTAGGCCAGCCCACGCCCCTCCTCGCCGACCAGGTACGCCTCGCTGTCGGTGAACGACAGCACCGCGTTGGTCGTGCCCCGGAAGCCCATCTTGTGGTTCAGCCCGGCCAGCTCCACGCCGTTGCGCGCGCCCACCCGGCCGTCGTCGCCGACCAGGTGCTTGGGCACGATGAAGAGTGACAGGCCCTTCACTCCGGCCGGTGCCCCGGCGACCCGGGCCAGCACCAGGTGCACGATTGTCTCGCTGAGCTCGTGATCGCCGCCGGAGATCCACATCTTGCTGCCGGTGACCCGGTAGCTCCCGTCACCGGCCGGCACCGCGCGCGTGGTGACGTCGCTCAGCGAGGAGCCGGCCTGCGGCTCGGACAGGCACATCGTGCCGGTGAAGCGGCCGTCCAGCATGGGCTCCACGAACCGGGCGACGTGCTCGGGCGCGGCGTGGGTGAGCAGCAGGTTGGCGTTCGCCATGGTCAGCAGCGGGTACGCCGAGGTGGCGATGTTGGCGGCCTGGAACCACGCGAAGCAGGCCCGGGCCATCACGTGCGGCAGCTGCAGCCCGCCGACCGCCTCGTCCATCGACCCGGCCAGCAGCCCGGAGTCGTTGAACGCGGTCAGCGCGGCCTTGACCTCCGGGATGATGTGCACCCGCTCGCCGTCGAAGCGCGGCTCCTCGGCGTCGTTGCGCCGGTTGTGGGGCGCGAACTCACGCTCGGCGATCTGCGCGGAGACCTCCAGGAAGGCGTCGAACGTCTCGCGGGAGTGCTCGGCGAAGCGCGGCCGGGAGGTCAGCCCGGCCACGTCGAGCCACTCGTAGAGCAGGAACTCGAGGTCGCGCTGCGAGAGGATGCTGGACGCCATCAGCCCACCCTAGCGTCCGCCGTTCAGCCGGCCCGGCGGCCGTTGTCGACGTGCGCCACGAAGTCCAGCACCGCGTTGGCCAGTGCTTCGGGGGCTTCCTGCGCCACGAAATGACCGACGCCCTCGAGGCGTACGGCGGTGAGCTCGCCGGCGCTCACCTGGCGGAAGGTCTGCTCGGTGAACGGGGCGCTGAACGCGTCGACGGTGAGGACCGGCATGGTCAGCGGGCGCTCTTCGGCCAGGGCCCGGGTGCTGCCCGCGTCGGCGAAGACGGCCTGGTAGAGACCGGTCGTGCCACGCCAGCCGCCGGGGCGCGCGTACGAGCGGGTGAACTCGTCGATGTCGGCCTCGGTGACGGCGTCCTCGACCGCGGTCATCAGGGGGTAGGCCCAGTCGGCGAGCAGCTGCCGTTCGTGGCCGGGCAGGAGCATCTCCGGGACGCCCGGGGCGGCGAGGAATCCGACGTGCCAGGAGCCGCCGTGGTTGACGTCGGCGAGGCTCTCCAGCCCGTAGCCGGCCAGGGTCGACTCGACCGCGGTGAGGCTCAGGACGTCGTCGGGATGCGTGGCGGCGAAGCGGAAACCGAGGCCACCGCTGATGTCCTGGCACAGCACGTGGACCGGCCCGGCGCCGAGCTGCCCGGTCAGGTGGTGCAGGTCCTCGGCCGAGGTGGCGTCGTCGTAGTCGCCGTCGGCGGTGCCCGAGTCACCGAACCCGCGCAGGTCGACGGCGAAGACCCGGTGCGTCGTGGCCAGCAGCGGGATCAGCTTGTGGAAGGCCCACCAGGTCTCCGGCCAGCCGTGCACGAGCAGGATCGCGGAGCCGGTGGTTCCGGCCGAGACGTAGTGCAGCCGGGTGCCGTTGACGTCCGCGACTTGGTGGGTGACGCCGGGAACGGTGGCCCCGGCAGGCGTGACGACGGGCATGGGTGGCTCCTCAAATAGACAGCCTGGGTGTCGATAAAAGATAGACACCCAGGCTGTCTTTGTCAAAGGCTCTTATAGGCTGCCCGTATGTCCCGATCCGGAGCCGACCTCGCCCTGCTCCTGCTCGGCGGATTCCGTGACCTGGCCGATCGCGCGACGGCCGAGCTCGCCGCGCGGGGCTACCGGGACGTCCGGCCGGTGCACGACTTCGCGCTGCGGGCGATCCTCTCCGGCGCGGACAGCGCCTCCGAGCTCGGCCGGCGGATGTCCGTCGCCAAGCAGTCCGCGGCGAAGACGATCGCCGGGCTGGAGGAGCGCGAGTTCGTGCGGCGCGAGCCCGACCCGGCCGACCGGCGGCGGAACCGCCTGACGGTCACCGAGCACGGGCTCGCGATGCTGCGCGAGGGCGAGGCGATCTTCGACGAGTTGCGCGAGCAGTGGGAACGGCAGGTGGGGGCGGACTCCGTCAAGGTGCTCGAGGAGACCCTCGGACGGCTGCTCGCCGGCAACACCGTCCGGCTGGACACGCCGGGCTGGCTCATGCGGGACCTGTCCGGCGAGAGCTGATCCGCCCTCCTACCGCGCTCAGCCGCAGCGCCGGCCGCTGTTGACGCAGGCGGCGATCTTGCTCATCTGCCGGTCGGTGTTGACGTTGACGTAGTCGTTGTGGTCCGAGAACGGGTTGTGGTTCTCCTCGGGGAACGAGTCGAGCGCGTACTGGCCCTTCTCCTGCACGTCGCGCGGGATGTCGTAGGAGATGCTGATCCGCAGCTGCGGGATCGCCCGGAAACCCTGCGGGCAGGAGCCGGTCTGCTTGTCAGCGAAGGCCAGGTGGGCACGGTGGTTGTCGCTGTCGATGTCCTTGCCGTTCCAGCAGCCGGGGAAGTCCTGCACGCGCATCACCTTGCTGCCGGCCGGGCAGATCGGGTACTTGTCCGACAGCCGGTCGGCGAAGCCGGAACAGGTCCAGGTCGCGCGGGCGTTCGCCGGGCCACGGCTGGTGGGCTTGGCGTCACCGGTCAGCGCCCGCAGGAAGCGCGGCATCGCGGTGACCTTGGCGGTGGCGTTGCCGCGGTACTCGATCAGCACGGCGGCGGGGCGGACGATGGCGCCGGTGTTGCCGGGCAGTTCCAGGTTCGGGCCGCTGGGCGCCGGAAGTTCCTTGTCGCCACCCGCGGCCGGAGGCTGCTTGTCGCCACCCGCGGCCGGGGGCGGAGTGTCCTGTCCCTTGCCGACGGTGCAGGCGGCGAGCTTGTCCAGCCCGGCCGGCCGGGCGGCGCGGCGGCCGATGGCGATGACGATCCGGTCGATCGTCGCGGTCCGCTTGGCCTGCAGGGCGCCCAGCACACCGCCGTCGCCCGGCGCCTGGACCAGGCGCTCGTCCGCCTGGGCGATCTGCCGGTCCAGCTCGGCCAGGTTGCGGTCCACCTCGGCCAGGGCCTGATCCGGTACGGCCGGCAGCTTGTCCCGCACCGACGGGCACCGCACGTTCGGGTTGGCGACGCTGCGCGTGGCCGCAGTGCTGTGCCCGGCGTGCAGGCCGTCGTAGCTGACCTCGCATTCCACCAGTGACACCAGCCGCCCCGACCGGCCGTTGAGCAGAGCACTGAGCTTCTTCAGGATCCGGGCCCGTTCCGCCCGCAGCGGCTTGATGACCGAGTTGTTGAAGCCTGCGTCGATCTGCCCGCGGCTCGCGGCGATCCGGTCGTTGGCCGCGGCCAGGCTCCGGTCCAGCTTCGCGAGCTGCCGGTCGACGGCCGCCCGGGAGCCGGCCGGGACGGCGGGCAGCTTGTCGCGGACCTGGGGGCACGAGACCGTCGGCACGGTCGTGGGCAGCGCCGCCGCCGTATCGGCCCGGACCGCCTTGTCGATGCGGACGACCGGCCAGAAGTACGAGGACTTGTCACCGTTGCGGCACGTCGTCCCGGCGGCGGCCAGAGCCTCGTCCGGGGTGTCCGCGGTGATCGCCTGGTTGCCCACGAAGTCGTGCACGTGTTCGGCGCCGTTCTTGATGCCCGGCTGCGCCACCGGGTTGTCCGGGCTGAACTTGCCGTTGCCGTTGGTGCCGCAGTCCACGGTGAAGGTGCCGGTGGCGGCTCCCCGCCGCGGCTTCGGCGTCACGACGTTCGGCGCCACCTTGGCGATGGGCACGTAGTCGGCGAGGCTGGTCTCCGCCGAGGCCTCGCCCTTGCCGCCGCTGGACACGAAGTAGCCCGTGACTCCCGCGGTCACGATCAGTGTGGCGGCGACGGCGACCAGCCGTGCCGGACCGGTCCTGCTGCTGACCCTCATGGTGATTTCCCTCCGGACGCGGCAGGCCGGACGGCCCGCTGCGCCGGTGGATACGCCGGGAGGATCGACGCCGATCGGTTCGCGGCGGTGGCGTCACCGGTCGGTAAGATCCGGTCGCCGTGTGTGGTGAGACGGTGGCGCTGTGTCTCAGTCTCGGGGCGGGCGGGTGCTGTCGCGGACGATGAGCTCGGTGGCCAGCTCGATCCGGGGTGCCTGGATCTCCTCGCCGCGGGCCAGCCGCAGGATGCTGCGGGCGGCGAGCCCGCCCATCTCGGCCAGCGGCTGCCGCACCGTGGTGAGCGGCGGCGACGCCCAGCGCGCCTCGGGCAGGTCGTCGAAGCCCACCACGCTCAGGTCGTCCGGCACCCGCAGGCCGCGCTGCCGGGCTGCCTCGTGCACGCCCAGCGCCATCGTGTCGCTGGAGGCGAAGATCGCGGTCGGCGGGTCGGCCATGGCCAGCAATGACGCGCCGCCGGCGAAGCCCGAGTCGTAGAGGAAGTCGCCCTGGCGGATCAGAGCCTCGTCCGGGGTGAGGCCGGCGGCTTCCAGGCCCGCCCGGTAGCCGTCCAGCCGGGCCCGGCTGCACAGCAGGTTCTTCGGGCCGGCGACGAAGCCGACCCGGCGGTGCCCGAGCTGCACGAGGTGCTGGGTCGCCGACAGGCCACCGGCCCAGTTGGTCGCGCCGATGGTCGGCACGTCGACCATGGCGCCGCCGGCCGGGTCGATCACCACGACCGGGATGTTGAGCCGCTGGAGCTCCGCGTAGACCGGCGTACTGACGTCGGAAGTAACGAAAATCACGCCGTCGGAGGCCCGGGCGTAGAGGTTCTGCAGCCATTGCCGGGTCGCGGTGCTGCGGCGGTGCACCGCCGAGACGACCGTGCCGACCCCGGAGGTGTGCATGACGTCCTCGACGCCCCGGATGAGCTCGACCGCCCACGGGCTGTCCAGGTCGTTGAAGACCAGGTCGACCAGAGCCGCCTTGCCGGCCTGCTGGCGGGAGGCCCGCCGCCGGTATCCGTGCTGCTTGAGCAGGTTCTCCACGGTCTCGCGGGTCTGCGGCGACACGTCGGCGCGGCCGTTGAGCACCCGGGAGACCGTGGGTACCGAGACCCCGGCTTCGCGGGCGATCGCGGCGATGGTCACGCGGGCCACTGGCGTCTCCTCGTAAGTTTCGGATGCAGTTTTCGGAAGTATTCCACAGTCCTCGGCGGAAAACATGAAACGTATTAGCATCCGCGAATATCGATCGCCCTCGGTCTCCGTCTCTCCCGTCACCCCATCGGATGATCTCCGTACTTTTTGTGACCTTTCGGTCGGTTATCTGAGCCGATCGCTGGATCGGCGCTCGCGTCCTTTGGGCGCGAGCGCCGTTAGCTTGCGTTGTGCGTAATAACCGAAATGGCCGAAAATCTGTAGTACGCCGGCTGGTCCTCGTCGGCGTCTCCACCGTCGTCGCCGCCGTGGGCGGCGTCGCCCTCGCCGAAGTCGTGTCGGGCAGACCGACGCCGTCGCCGTCGTTCAACGGCCCGGTGTACGCGCTCGCCCACCGCGGTGACGTGGTCTACGTCGGCGGCAACTTCACCGGCGCCCTGGTCGGCGGCAAGACCGTGGCCCGGCAGCGGCTCGCCGCCTACGACGCGCGGACCGGCGCCCTGCTGGCCTGGAACCCCGGCGCCGACGCGACCGTGCGGGCCCTGGCCGTCGACGGCACCACCGTCTACGCCGCCGGTGACTTCGACAAGGTCGCCGGCATGGCCCGCGACGCCGTCGCCGGGGTCGACGCGAGCACCGGCAAGCCGACCACCCTCAAGCACACCGTGCTGGGCCAGCCCAACGCCCTCGCGGTCGGCAACGGCCGGCTCTACGTGGCCGGCCGGCTCACCTCCGTCGACGGCGCGCCGCGGACCAATCTGGCGGCGTTCTCGCTGGCCACCGGCGTGCTCGACGGCTGGGCGCCGACCACCGACAACACCGTGAACGCGCTGGCCGTCTACGGCAACCGGGTCTACCTCGGCGGCGGCTTCCACAAGACCAACGGGGTCAGCTCCACGCTGCGGCTCACCGCGGTCGACGGCACCAGCGCGCAGCTGGACAAGAGCTTCCTGCCCAAGCCGGTCTCGCAGGTCTTCGCGCTGGCCGCCGACGCCAACGGCGTGTACGCCGCCCTCGGCGGGCAGGGCGGCCGGGCCGTCGCCTACACCTTCGGCGGCGCGGCCCGCTGGACCCGGGTCTTCGACGGCGACGCGCAGGCGATCGTCACCCTCGACGGCACGACGTACGTCGGCGGGCACTTCGACAAGGCCTGCACCACGACCAACAATGGCGTCAAGGGCGTCTGCACCGACGGTTCCGTGCCGCGGATCAAGCTCGCCGCCGTGGACGGCGCCGGCAACCTGACCGAGTGGGCGCCGCAGGCCAACGGGGTGGTGGGGGTCCGGACGCTGGCCGCGAACCCGGCCATCGGCCTGCTCAGCATCGGCGGTGACTTCACCACGCTGGCCGGTTCCGCGCAGAAGCGCTACGCCGCCTTCGGGGGCCCGAACGCGCCCGAGGCGGCGCCGGTCGCGCCGGCGTCGCCGTACGTGGCGTCGTACAACTTCGACTCCACCGTCACCGACGGCACGTTCGACGACGGCTCCGGCAACGGTCACCTGCTCAAGGCCCTGGCGGTCAACGGCGGCGCGGTCAGGACCGTCCCGCACGGCGCCGGGCAGGGCATCGCCTTCCCGGCCAAGTGCGCGGGCACCGCCTGCGCCCGGGTCGTGCTGCAGGCCACCGACGTGCCGGACCTCAACCCCGGCAGCAAGAACCTGCGGTACGGCGCCAACGTGCTGCTCTCGCCGGCCGAGACCTCGTCGGGCGAGAACATCATGCAGAAGGGCTACTCCACCGCCGGGGGGCAGTACAAGCTCCAGGTCGACGGCATCTCCGGCAAGCCCAGCTGCGTGATGAGCGACAAGACCGACCCGGCCATCCACGTCGCCAAGAGCCAGACCTCGGTCGCGGACGGCGACTGGCACACCATCGAGTGCCGGCGGACCGGCACCGCGCTCAGCATCCTGGTCGACGACAAGGACGGCGGCAGCGCGACGGTGCCGGCGACGCTCGAGGTCGTCACCCAGCAGCCGCTGAGCATCGGCGGCAAGGGCACGGGCGTGAACAACGACCAGTTCCACGGCAGCCTCGACGACGTCTGGATCAGCGTCGGCTGACAGCCGCTCCGGGAGGCACGGCGGGACCCACTGCCGTGCCTCCCACCGGCAGGGTGTGGCTGGCCCCCGTACGGGCTGCCCATACTCGTGCCATGGACGCGAAACGACAGCTCGGCGAGTTCCTGCAGACCCGGCGCTCGCAGCTGCGGCCGCAGGACGTGGGGCTGAGCACGTACGGCGACCGGCGCCGCGTCCCGGGTCTGCGCCGCGAGGAGCTGGCGCTGCTGGCCGGGGTCAGCGCGTCCTACTACTCCCGGCTGGAGCAGGGCCAGTCGTCCAACGCCTCACCGGAGGTGCTGGACGCGATCGCCCGGGCGCTGCGGCTCGACGACGCCGAACGCGCCCACCTGCGGGAGCTGGCCGCCGGGACCCGCGGCGGCACCACGCGACGCCGGCCCGCCCCGGAACGGGTCACGCCCGCGGTCCGGCAACTGGTGACCGCGCTCGGCGACGTACCGGTGGTGGTGCTGGGCCGGCACAGTGACGTGCTCGCCTGGAACGCCGCCGGGCACGCTTTGTTCGCCGGGCACCTCGACGTGGCCGCCCCCGACAGCCGGCAGCGGCCCAACATGGCCCGCCTGGTCTTCCTCGACGAGCACACCCGCGAGCTGTACGCCGACTGGCCGGCCAAGGCCCGCGCCGTGGTGGCGACGCTGCGGATGGCCTCCGGGCACTTCCCGGACGACCCGTTGTTCGCCGGGCTGGTCGGCGAACTGTCGATGAGAAGCGCACGGTTCGCCGCGATGTGGGCCGACCACCGGGTCAAGGCCCTCGGCGACGCGGTGTACGAGATGCATCACCCGCTGGTCGGCTCCCTGACGGTCACCCAGCAGACCCTGCGCACAGAAGACGCCCAGGTCCTGGTGGTCGCGACGACCGAGCCGGGGTCGCCGTCCCAGGCGGCGCTCACGTTGCTGGTGCACAGCACGGCGACCAGCGGCACTCTGCCGGCCGAGCGGGCAGTCACCGACTGACCTTTCTTGTTCTCCTCGGGGTGCTCCGACGACGAGCGCCGGACCCCGTACGCCCTCAACCCCTCTGGAGCGACCATGCACGAGATCAAGCTCGGCGACGTCACGGTGACCCGCGTCGAGGAGATGCACGGGCCGATCATGGCGCCGGGCGCCTTCTTCCCGGAGCTGCCGGCGGACGCCTGGCAGCAGCACCGCGACCTGCTGGTGCCCGACCACCTGGGGGCCGGCGACGACCTGGTGCACGCGGCCATGCAGACCTGGCTGCTGCGCAGCGAGGGCCGCACCATCCTGGTCGACACCGGCGTCGGCAACGACAAGACCCGCCCGTCGGTGCCGATGTGGGACCACCTGGACCGGGACTTCCTGGACCGGCTCGCGACGGCCGGGGTCCGCCCGGAGGACGTCGACCTGGTGGTGAACACCCACCTGCACGCGGACCACGTCGGCTGGAACACCCGCTTGGTGGACGGGCATTGGGTCCCGACGTTCCCGAACGCCACGTACCTGATGCCGCGGGCGGACTACCAGCCCCGGACGGCCGGTGACGCCTTCGAGGACAGCGTCGTCCCGATCCACGAGTCCGGTCAGGCCCGGTTCTGGGAGGACACGCACGTGATCGACGCGAACCTGCGGCTGGAGGCGGCGCCCGGGCACACGCCCGGCTCCGCCGTGATCAAGCTCAGCTCGGGTGACGACCGGGCACTGTTCGCCGGGGACCTGCTGCACACGCCGTTGCAGCTGCTGCACCCGGAGCACAACAGCTGCTTCTGCGAGGACCCCGCGGCGGCCCGGGCCAGCCGTCGCCGGCTGCTGGGATGGGCGGCGGACGCCGGAGCACTGGTGCTGCCGGCGCACTTCAGCGGCCACAGCGCCTTCGAGGTGGCCCACCGCGGCGACGCGTTCGCCGTCAAGGAGTGGGCGGCCTTCCCTCGCTACTGACGGCGACCGCCGGGAGGTGAAAGGCCGGCGCCGGCGGGGCACCGGCCTTCCATCCCGTGTCCCTGCGGCTGAGGATGGAAGCCGCAGAGCCTGAGCTATCCCGCGTACGCCTCCAGCGTGGACACCTGACCGGCCGGCCAGCCCGTGTTGGCCGTGACGGTGATCCGGACGTAGCGCACCGAGGCGCTCGGGAAGGTCACTGTCACCTGGTTGCCGCCGGCCGGGTTGAACGTGCGGCCCGTCGCGGCGGACAGGGTGGTGAACGCGCCGCCGTCCGTGCTGCCCTGCACGCCCAGCGTCTGGGTACGGGTCTCCCAGCCCGGTGGCAGGCGCAGGACGAGGCGGGACACCGGGGTGGCGGCGCCGAGGTCCACTTGCAGCCACTGCGGGAAGGCGTTGTTCGCGCTCTCCCAGTAGGAGCCCGGGTTGCCGTCGACGGCGTTTCCCGAGCCGTACACCTGGGTGTGGCTGCTCTCCGCGGTCGGCCGGCCCGCCGCCAGGTCGCGCGCCGGATCGGGGCCCGGCCCGGGGCCGCCGCCGATCACCGGCGGGGTGGGGCGGGTCGCGGTCAGCGCGAGCTGGCCCTTGAGCATCCGGCCGCCGTCGGCGGTGATCCGCAGGTAGTAGTCGGCCGAGCAGGCGGTGCCGTCCTCGTCGAGGGCCCGGATGCCCGAACCGGCCGGCACGAACGCCGCGGTCGGCGCCGTCTTGGCGATCTGGTTGCCCTCGTTGAACTCGTCGAACATGGACACGTACAGGCCCTGGGAGCCGAGCCGGATCATGTTGTAGAGGCTGCGCCAGTAGTAGTCGCCGTGCCGGCGGTGCCCGGACGACAGGTCGCCCGGCAGCACGCAGGGCTGGTAGTCGATGCCGTGCGCCTGGCAGTCGGCGTAGTCCCCGACGTTGGCGTTGGCGTAGTACGAGTCCAGGTCGGCCGGGGTCGCCGCCCGGCCCACCATCCACGGCGAGATCATGTGGAAGGCGTGGTAGACGTCGGCGAAGCCCGGGCGCGAGTCGTTGATGCCCTGGCGCCACCACGTCGGCACCCCGCCGATGACGTAACAGCCCTGCGCCTTGAACCAGTTGATGACGTCCAGGCAGGGGGCGGGGGTGAACGGGCGGCCGGGGTCGTCGAAGCCGAAACCCCAGATGCAGACGACCGGCTTGCCGTTCTGCCGGGCGTACGCGGATGACGACGTGTGCGCGGCCATCTTCGTCAGCCAGTCGTTCTTGATCTCCTGCTGCATCGCGGTCCAGCCGGTGACGTCGTACATGATGTAGAACTTGCGGCCGGTCGCCTCGGCCGCGCCGCGGACCTTGACCGTCATGGCGTCGCGGGTCGGTCCCTCGTCGCCGGTCGGGTTGAAGCGTTGCAGCGCCGCCGTGTCGATGTTGTAGTCGCGCATCCACCGGAAGTGCGTGTCGACCGTCTGCTGGTCGTAGGAGGAGAACAGCCGGGCGCTCTGGCCGTTGCCGAGATTCGGGTAGGCCGTGGGGTAGCCGTGCTGCAGGTCGGTGAGGTCGGGCCAGGACACGATCGTGGTGTTGGCGGGAGACGGCGGCTGGAAGCGGTCGCGGCTCCAGTGCCACCAGCCGCCGATCGGGGCGCCGTCGCCGGGGCAGGAGAACCAGCCCTGGTAGCCGACGGTGATCTTGCCGACGACGTCGCCGGGCGGGGAGGCGGCGCCGGCCGGGCGGGCGAACAGGGCGGGGGAGGCGGCCGCGGCGGAGCCGGCGGCCATCGTGGACAGCACGGTACGGCGGGAGACGGGCACGGGGATGCTCCGATCCGATCCGACCTAGGGATGGAGGGGGATGTCGGATCGACGGTCATCGTGACAGCGCACGACACAGTCCCGCAATAGTTGGACCAACTTATGAAACATTCGAGATATCAGACCGCAAGAAGACGCGTGGCTACGCCGGAGCCCACGATCGGATCCCGGCGCAGCCGGTCGAGCCATCAGTGCTGGAGCGCCGGCACCGCCTCGGACACGCTCGACGGGATCTCGTCGGCCACGGGGGCCGGGCGGCGGGGCAGCCACAACGCCACGACGCCGCCGGCCGCCACGATGCAGGCGCCGACGATCACCGCGGGGACCAGCCCGTCCACGAAGGCCTGCCGGCTGGTGTAGTCGCCGGTGGAGGTGAAGATGGAGGCCAGCACCGCGATGCCGACGGCCACCCCCAGCTCGCGGATGGTGTTGTTGGCCCCGGAGGCGACGCCGCGCTCGCGGGCGGTGACGCTGGCCAGGGCCATGGTGCTGATCGGCGCGAAGGTCAGCCCCATGCCGACCCCGCTCAGCACGAACGCGATCACCAGGTCGCCGTAGCTCACCTCGGTCGTGGTGGCCAGCGCGATCCACAGGATGCCCGCGGCCAGCAACGCCTGACCCGCCACGATCAGGTTCCGCACGCCGAGGCGGTCGGCGAAGATGCCGGCCAGGGGTGCCACCACCATCGGCGCCATCGTCCACGGCAGGGTGCGGATACCTGCGTCCAGCGGGCTCAGCCCCTGCACCACCTGGAAGAACTGGGCCAGCAGGAAGACCGCGCCGAAGGTGCCGGCCGAGAAGGTCAGCGTCACGATGTTGACCAGGCTGAAGCCGCGCGAGCGGAACAGCGACAGCGGCAGCATCGGCGCGGTGTTGCGGCGCTGCCAGACCACGAACGCGGTGAGCAGCGCGGCGCCACCGGCCAGCATGGACAGCACCCGGGCCGAGGACCAGCCGTGGTCCGGACCGTCCACCACGCCCCAGACCAGCAGCAGCATGCCGGTGGCGGAGAGCAGCAGGCCCAGCGGGTCGAGCCGGACGGCGCCGCCGCGCGACTCGGGCAGCACGGTCGCGGCCAGCAGCACGGCCACGACGCCGACCGGCACGTTGAGCCAGAAGATCCAGGACCAGTCGAGACCCTCGACCACCGCGCCGCCGACCACCGGGCCGACCGCGACCCCGAGGCCGCTGATGCCGCCCCAGATCCCGACCGCCGCGCTGCGCAGCCGGTCCGGGACCGCCTGGGCCAGCAGGGTCAGTGACAGCGGGGCGACCGCGGCGCCGCCCAGGCCCTGCACCGCGCGGGACGCGGTCAGCATCCACGACTCGGTGCTCAGAGCGGCGGCGGCCGACGCGAGCGTGAACAGCACGATCCCGGCCAGGAACATCCGGCGGCGGCCGATCCGGTCGCCGATGGCGGCCGCGGTGAGCAGGAAGGCGGCGAAGGGCAACGTGTACGCGTTGACGAACCACTGCAGGTCGGTGACCGAGGCACCGAGGTCCGCGCGGATCACCGGCAGGGCCGTGGTGACCACCAGGTTGTCCAGCGTGACCATGAAAATCGGGATGCCGACGGCGGCCAGGACCGCGGCGAGAGGGCGGGGCCGGCTGGGCGCCGCGGCTGGGCTGGACATCGCGTCTCCTTGTTGTTATTCACTGATAACTAACTGAGGCCACCGTAGTTATCAACTGATAACCTGTCAACGTGACCAGGACCCGCCTCACCGCCGAGGAGCGCCACGAGCAGCTCGTGGCCGCCGCGATCACCGCCTTCGCCCGCGGCGGTTACGCCGGCACGACCACCGATCAGGTGGCCCGCCTGGCCGGCGTCTCGCAGCCGTACGTGATCCGGCTCTTCGGCACCAAGCAGGCGCTGTTCCTGGCCGCCGCCGAGCACGCCACCGGCCGCGTCGAGCAGCGCTTCCGCCAAGCGGCGGCCGAGCGGGCGGATCTGGAGAGCCTGGGCATCGCCTACGACGACCTGCTGGCCGAGCGGGATCTGATCACCGTCCTGCTGCACGCCTTCGCCGCCGGCGCCGATCCCGCGCTCGGGCCCACCGTGCGCGCCTGCTTCGGCCGGATCTACCGCACGGTCCGCGAGCTGACCGGCGCCGGCGAGGAGGAGGCCCGCGGCTTCCTGGCCAGCGGCATGCTGCTCACCGTGCTCGGCGTGCTCCAGATCATCGGGCCGGACGCGGTGCCCCGCGAGCCGTGGATGACCGAGCTGATCGGCGTGCACAACCTCGAGAAGGGCTGGCTCGGGCCCGAACCCGGATAGTTCGTGCCACGAATGTTCGGCCTACAATGGCCCGGTGGACAGTGCGGACGAGGGCCGGATCGGGGTGGTGGCCGCCCTGGTGCGGGCCACGTTCCTGGTCAATGCGGTCTATTCGGAATCGGGGCGGGAGCACGGCCTCACCCCGCAGCAGGGGCAGTTGCTGTGCGTGCTGATGAGTGGGCCGCGCGGTATGGGGGAGCTGACCACGATGCTCTCCCTGGCCAAGTCGAGCCTCACCGGCCTGGTGGACCGCACCGAACGCAACGGCCTGGTCAGCCGCGAGCCGGATCCCCGCGACACCAGAGCGGTACGGGTCGCGCTGACCCCGCACGGCAGCCGGCTCGCCGCGGAGTTCTATGCCGAGACCTGTCGCCGGGTGGAGCAGCTGACCGCCGGCCTGGACGACGCCGGACGCGACGCGCTGGCCGGGTTGCTCGGCGCTGTCGTACGTGACAACAAAGTCCCCGAGGTGTTCCTGGAGCCGGAGGTTGCAGTTCGTAGTACGAACTAATACAGTTCGTGGCACGAACTATAGGCTGTCGGAAAGGCGCTTTTCGTCCTGGGCCGCACCGAGCGGCTGGCCGCCTTGGCCAACGTGACCAACCTGCCGACCCGGCCCGCTCCCATGCTGGCCCGCACGGTGACGTCGCTGATGGCGCTCTCCGACGGGCGTGTGGTGCTCGGCATGGGCGCGGGCGGGTTGTGGGACCGGATCGCGGAGCTGGGCGTGCCCCGGCTGTCCCCGGGTGCGGCCGTCGAGGCCTTCGAGGAGGCGATCGTCCTCATCAAGAAGCTGTGCGGCGGCGGCCCGCCGGTCACCCACGAGGGCCGGTACTACCAGGTGCGCGAGCTGGAGCCCGCGCCCGTGCCCGCGCCGCCGGTGTGGACCGGCTCGGTCGGCCCGAAGTCCCTCGCGGTCACCGGCCGGGTCGCCGACGGCTGGATCCCCGGGCACGCCGCCGACTGGCTCAGCGAGCGATACCGGACGTCCCGCCCGGTCATCGACGAGGCGGCGGCCGCCGTGGGCCGGGATCCGCGGGAGATCCGCACTGTCTTCAACCTGCCCGGGGCCATCACCGACCGTCCGCTGCCCGCCCCGCGCGACGAGGCCGGGCGGTGGCTCGGCGGTTCGGTGCAGCAGTGGATCGAGGAGCTCACCGGGGCGGTGCTGGAGCACGACGCTGCCGGCTTCACCCTCTTCGCGGCCGGTCACGGCACCACGGACGAGGTGTCCCTCGGGCGCTGGGCCGAGGAGATCGCCCCGGCGGTCCGCGAAGCGGTCGCCGCTCAGATGTTGTGACGGGCGTAGGCCGGGTCGCGCAGGCCCAGCATCGCCTCGGTCATCCGGACCGCGTCCACCGCCGCGCGCACGTCGTGCACCCGGACGATCCGGGCGCCCTGCGTCACGCAGAAGACCACTGCCGCGACCGTGCCCACCAGGCGTTCCTGCTGCGGGCGGTCCAGGGTCTCGCCGATGAAGTCCTTGTTGCTGAGCGCCGCCAGCGTCGGGTAGCCGATCGCGGTGATCTCGTTGAGCCGCCGGGTCAGCTCCAGCGAGTGGTACGTGTTCTTGTTCAGGTCGTGGCCCGGATCGATGATGATCTGCTCCGGCCGGACGCCACGGGACAGCGCCAGCGCCACCCGCTCGCGCAGGAAGCCGGCCACCTCCGCGGTCACGTCGGCGTACTGCGGGCTCGGGTGCAGGGTGCGCGGCGCGGCCAGGCTGTGGGTGATCACCAGGGATGCGTCGGTGCCGGCCACCGCGTCCGCGATCGCCGGGTCGCGCAGACCTGAAGTGTCGTTGATGACCCCCGCACCAGCCGCGATCACCTCCCGCGCCACCTCCGGCCGGTAGGTGTCGACCGAGACCACGGCCAGCCCGCGCGCCGCCTCCACCACCGGCAGCACCCGGTCCAGCTCCGCGGCCGCGCTGACCTCCGGCCCCGGCGCGAACGGCACCCCGCCGATGTCGATCCAGTCCGCCCCGGCTTCGGCCGCCGCGCGCACCGCCCCGGTCGCCTTCTCCAGCGCGAACGTGCGGCCGCGGTCGTGGAACGAGTCGGGCGTGCGGTTGACGATCGCCATCACCGAGACCCGGCGTGAGAAGTCGTGCGCGCGTCCCCCGATGACACGTTCGGCGCAGATCAGCGGGGGTGCGAAGGCAGTCACGCCCGGAGACTAACCGGGCCGTGAACATCGCCCGAATTCGGGCTCCCGCCGATGATCGCTGCTGCTCTAAGGTGCAAGGCGTGACGGAAGCGGGACACGCGGTGGCCGACGTGCGTGGTCCGCTGCCGTACCTGTGGTGGCTCGTGCGGCGGCAGAAGCTGCGGATCACCGCCGGCGCGGTGCTCGGGTCGCTGTGGATGGTGGGGCTGACGCTCCCGCCGTACCTGCTCTCCCAGGCCATCGACCGCGGCCTGCAGCGGCGCGATCTGGCCGCGCTGACCGGCTGGGTGGCCGTGCTCTTCGTGGTCGGCGCGGTCAACGCGCTGCTGGCCATCCTGCGGCACCGCACCATGACCAAGATCCGGCTGGACGGCGGTTTCCGCACCGTGCGGGCCGTCATCGCGCACGCCACCCGGCTCGGCGCCGCGCTGCCGCGGCGGATCGGCGCCGGCGAGATCGTCACCATCGGCATCGCCGACGTCTGGGTGCTGGCCCAGGCCCTCACCGTGACCGGGCCCGGGCTGGGCGCCGTCGTCGCCTACGTCGTGGTCGCCGTGCTGCTGCTGAAGATCTCGCCGCTGCTCGCGGTCGTGGTGCTCGCCGGCGTGCCGGTGCTGGCCACCGTGGTCGGCCCGATGCTCAGCCGGCTCCAGCGCGCCGGCGCCCGCTACCGCGACCACCAGGGCGCGCTCGCCGACCGGCTCGTCGACATCATGGCCGGGCTGCGCATCCTCAACGGCCTCGGCGGCAAAGAGGGTTACGCCCGCCGCTACCGCCGCGACTCCCAGCGGGTCGCCGAGGAGGGCTACCTGGTCGGCGCGGTGACCAGCTGGATCCAGGCGCTCGGCGTCGGCCTGCCCGCGCTGTTCCTGGCCGTGGTGATCTGGCTGGCCGCGCGGATGGCGGCCCAGGGCCAGATCACGGTCGGCGAGCTGGTCGCGGTCTGGGGGTACGCGGCCGTGCTCGTCGTCCCGGTCGCGTTCTTCATCGAGGGCGGCTTCGACATCAGCCGCGCCCTGGTCGCCGGGGGCCGCGTCGTGGATTTCCTGCGCCTGCCGGTGGATCCGGCACCGACCCGGCCCGGCCCCGACGGCCCGGCGGTGCTGCGCGACCCCGAGTCCGGCGTGGTCGTGGTGCCCGGCCGGCTGACCGTGCTGGCCAGCGCCCGGCCCGCCGACGCCGCCGCGGTGGTGGACCGGCTCGGCCGCTACGGCCCGACCCGTGCCACCTGGGGCGGGCTGCGGATGGACGGGCTCGCGGTCCGTGACCGGATCCTGATGGCCGACAACGAGGCATATATGTTCACCGGCACGCTGGGCGAGATCGTCGCGGGCCGGTCGCCGGTGGACGACGCAGCGGTCACCCGCGCACTGACCGCCGCCGTCGCTGGCGACATCGTGGACGGTCTCAGCGACGGGACCGCGTCGACCGTCGACACCCAGGGCCGCAACCTCTCCGGCGGCCAGCGCCAGCGCATCCGGCTCGCCCGCGCCCTCTACGCCGACCCGGAGATCCTGCTCGCCGTCGAACCGACCTCGGCCGTGGACGCGCACACCGAGGCCGCCATCGCGCAGCGCCTGCCCATCGCCCGGGCCGGCCGGACCACGCTGGTCGCGACGACCTCCCCGGCCCTGCTGGACCGGGCCGACATCGTGCACTACCTGGTCGACGGCCGGCTGGCGGCCACCGGCACGCACCGCGCCCTGCTCGACACCGAGCCCGGCTACCGCGCGCTGGTCACCCGGGCGGCGGGGGAGGCCGCGCTGCCGGAGGTCGTCCGGTGAGCACCCTGCCGATCGCCGGCGGCGCCCACGTGCGCCGCGCCGCGATCCGGCTGATCCGCGACGACCGGCGGGCCGTCGCGCTGATGGTGCTGCTCAACGCCCTCGCGGCGGTCGCCGGGCTGGCCGGCCCGTGGCTGCTGGGCCGCATCGTCGACACGGTCACCAGCGGCCACGCCTCCGTGCACGCCGTCGACCAGCTCGCCGGCGCGATCCTGCTGTGCACGGTCGCGCAGACCCTGCTGGCCCGCTCGGCGCTGGCGGTCGGCTACCGCTTCGGCGAGCGTACGGCGGCCCGGGTCCGCGAACGGTTCGTCGACCGGGCCCTGGCCCTGCCCGCCTCGGTGGTGGAACGCGTGCCGACCGGCGACCTGGCCGCCCGCGGCACCGGCGACGTCAGCACGGTCGCCGTGACGCTGCGCGACGCGATCCCCGAGGTGCTCATCGCCTCGGCGCAGGCCCTGTTCGTGATCGTCGCCGTCTTCCTGCTGGACCCGTTGCTCGGCGTGGTGGCCCTGGCCGGACTGTCGGCGATCCCGCTGGCCACCCGGTGGTACCTGCGCCGAGCGCCGACGGCCTACCTGGACGAGGGGGCGGCCGGGTCGGCGCTGGCCGACGAGCTGGCCTCGACAATCGCCGGCACCCGTACGGTCGAGGCCCTGGGCCTGCAGGAACGCCGCCGGGCAGCGGGCGACGCCGCGATCGCCCGGGCCCGCCGGACCCGGTTGCGCACCTTGTTCCTGCGCAGCGTGCTGTTCCCCGCGGTCGACGTCTCCTACGTGGTGCCGGTGGTCGCCGTGCTGCTGGTCGGCGGCACCCTCTACGTCAACGGGCTGCTCTCCCTGGGCGCCGTCGCGGCGACCGCGCTGTATCTGCGCCAGCTCGCCGTGCCGCTCGACGCGATCCTGATCTGGCTGGAGCAGCTGCAGAGCAGCGGGGCGTCCTTCGCACGGGTCGAGGGGCTGTCGGTGATCCCGCGGGCGGTGGTCACCGAACGCCGCGCACCCGCCGGCGACCGGATCGAGGCGCGCGGCGTGCGGTACGCCTACGACGGCGGCCGCGACGTCCTGCGCGGCGTCGACCTGACCGTGCGCCCGGGGGAGCGGCTCGCCCTGGTCGGCCGCTCCGGCGCCGGCAAGTCGACCCTCGGCCGGCTGCTCGCCGGGGTCGACCGCCCCCGCGCCGGCACGCTGACCGTGGGCGGCGTGCCGATCGCCGAGTTGCCGCCGAGCCTCCTGCGCCGCCAGGTCGTCCTGGTCACCCAGGAACACCACGTGTTCCGCGACGCGGTCCGCGACAACCTGACCCTGGCCGCCCCGGACGCGTCCGACGACGACCTGCGTTCGGCGCTGGCCATCGTCGGCGCGGACTGGGTCCGGGAACTGCCGGACGGCCTGGACACCCGGCTGGGCGGCGACGGCTTCGTCCTCGACGGGGCGCAGGCCCAGCAGCTGGCGCTGGCCCGGGTGGTACTGGCCGACCCGCACACGGTGGTGCTGGACGAGGCGACGGCACTGCTCGACCCGACGACCGCCCGGGACGCGGAACGGTCGCTGGCCGCGGTGCTGCACGACCGTACGGTGATCGCGATCGCGCACCGGCTGCAGACCGCCCATGACGCGGACCGGGTGGCGGTGATGGACGGCGGGCGGCTCGTGGAGCTGGGCACGCACGACGAACTGGTCGCGGCGGACGGCACGTACGCCGCCCTGTGGCGCACCTGGCACGGCTGACTGGTCAGACGGCCACCACGGGGTGCCGGACCACGGCGTCGAACAGGTAGCCCAGCTCGTTGTAGTCCGCCACGTCCGGCTGGGTGTTGCCGCGGACGTCGGTCGCCCGGGCCAGCAGCTCGTGCGCGCCCGCGGCCGGCCGCCAGTCCACCTCCCAGCGCTGCCATGCGTGGCCCTCGCTGCCGCCGACCCGGCGGGCCCGGCGCCAGGTCGTGCCGCCGTCCGTGCTGACGTCCACGTGCCGGATCGCGCCCGCCGCCGACCAGGACCGGCCGCGTAGCCGCACGTGCCGGCCTGCCGGCACCTGCGCGCCCGGGTCCAGTTCGAAGGCGCTCTTGAGGACCTGGCGGTCGAAGGGTTCGCCCTCCGCCGGGTGGTCCGGGCCGAACAGCCGGTAGAACTGGGTGTTCCAGGGTGAGAACAGCGGAACGTCGCTGACCTCGATGCTGCCCAGCCACTTGATCGAGGCGATGCCGATCCAGCCGGGCACCACCAGCCGCACCGGGTGGCCGTGGTCGGCGGGCAGGGGTTCGCCGTTCATCTCGTACGCGAGCAGCACGTCGTGCAGTGCCTTGCGGATCGGCAGCGGGCGGCGGACCGGGCCGAGGTCCACGCCGCCGCTGACGAAGTTCGGGTCCAGTCCGGCCGGCAGCACGTCCACCGCGTGGCGGCTGAGGCCGGCGCGACGCAGCACGGTGGACAGCCGTACGCCGCGCCAGCGGGCCACGCCGACGCCGCCGAGCTTCCAGGCCGTGCCGGACACCGTCTGACCCTGCTGGGTGGTGAAGTAGCTGCGGCCGTTTCCCGCGCATTCCACCGTCGCGGTGACCGTTTCGCTCGGGAGGCGGCGCAATTCGTCATACGTTAATGTGATCGGTCCGTGTCGCAGTCCGGCGCCGAACAGGCGCAGCCGCCAATCCGCCGCATCGATGATCGGTGTGCTGGTGTGGTTGCGGACGAAAAAGCGGTCGATCGGCACCAGATGGCCCTGGTCGGCCAGCGCGGACCAGCGCATCTCGGCGTTGGTGCCCAGCACGGTGAAGAGCTCCGGGGGCAGGGGCTTCACGATCGGCCCTGGCGCGGCGGCGGTGGCGGCGGTGCCCGTGGCGGCCACGCCGGCCAGGCCCGCGCTCGCCGCGGCGGTGAGTTTAAGCAGGTCCCGGCGGGAGAAGCCGGTTGCCTCACCGGCCCGCCACTGGGCCAGCCGGCGCCGGTCGTAGGTGCCCTCGTCCAGCATGTCGTCCATCAGGGTGCTCCTCTGCGGCACTGACCGGTCTCGATCGTCCACAGCATGGTAAACCGATGGGGGCTGTAGGAAAAGGGAGTCATGGTGAGTACCCGCTGGAAAGCGATCTATGCGGAAAGAATTCGTCGTATTGTGCGGGCCGTTTTATGCGTTAGCGGAGGCCACCCCGGGTAACCAATATCGCGAAGCACCAACGGACGAACGAACCACGATGGAGGCAGCAATGAGTGACCCGTCTGCGGGCGCCCGCGCGCCGGACACCACCCCCCTCGCCGACGTGCCGGTCACCGAGACCTACGCGGCGACGACATATCCCGAGACGACCTACCCCGCCGAGACGTACCCGGCGACCGGGCAGGGCTCCTCGGGCGGCGACCAGTCCGCGGTCAAGCAGGCCGCCGGACAGACCGCCCAAGCCGCGGGTCAGGCCGCCACTGACGTCAAGGACACCGCCAAGCAGCAGGCCCAGCGGGTCGGCTCCGAGGCCAAGACCCAGGTCCGCAACGTCGCGTCCGAGGTTCGCGGCAAGGTGAGCGAGCAGGCCCGGACGCAGAACGACAAGCTGGTCGGCAGCATCCGCGAGATGGCGGACCACCTGGAGGAGATGCGCGGCGACCGGGCCGACTCGCCCGCCACCCAGATCGTCTCGCGCGTCGCGGACAGCGGCCGGCAGCTCGCCGGTTACCTGGAGAACAACGGCCCCGAGGGCGTGCTGCGCGAGGTCCAGGACTTCGCCCGGCGTCGTCCCGGCGCGTTCCTCGCGGGTGCGCTGGCCGCCGGCTTCGTGGTGGCCCGGCTGGGCAAGGGCGTGGCCAAGGCCGACGACCTCTCGTCGGACAAGCCCTCCAGCGACTCGTTCGTGTCCAACCCGGGCACCTACGACACCGGCTACACCACCCCGGCGACGACCGGTTACACGACCGGGACGACCGGCTACGTGGACCCGGCGGTCGACACGACCTCCGGCTACCCGGCGGCCACCACCGAGTACGCCTCGACAGGCACCGGCACGCCGGTCGTCGTCGAGGAGGACTACGTCACCGGGACCACGCGGGACTACCCGGGCGGCACGCGATGACCGCGCCCTACCCCACCGGTCACTCGCATGACCACGCCGAGGAGGTCAGCGAGACCTCCGTCGGTGAACTGATCGGCAACATCAGCAACGACCTGTCCACGCTGTTCCGCCAGGAGGTGGAGCTGGCCAAGGTCGAGCTGAAGCAGGAGGCCTCGAAGGCCGGCAAGGCGGCCGGGATGCTCGGCGCCGCCGCCTTCGCCGGTTACCTGGTGCTGGTGCTGCTCAGCTTCGCGCTGGTGGCCGCCCTCAGCAACGTGATGGATCCCGGCTGGGCCGCGCTGATCGTGGCGGTGCTCTGGGGGATCGTCGGCGCGGTGCTCTACAGCAACGGCCGCAAGAAGCTCAAGACCGTGGACCCGACCCCGCGGCGCACCGTCGACACCCTCAAGGAGGACGCGCAATGGCTGAAGAACCCGACCGGTTGAGGCAGGACATCGAGGCGACGCGCGCCTCCATGACCCGCCACGTGGATCTGCTGGCGGAGAAGACCAGCCCTACCAAGGCCGCCCAGCGCCGCTGGACCGCCGTGAAGGAGAAGGTCATGGGTAGCTCGGAGCACGCGCGGCACTCGGCGGGCAACGCCGCGGGCACCGTGCAGGACAAGGCCTCGTCGGCCGCCGGTACCGTGCAGGACAAGGCCTCCTCGGCCCTGGGCACGGTGCAGGACAAGGCGTCGAACCTCACCGACGCCGCGGGCGACAAGGCGCACAGCGCCGCAGACGCGGTGCGGGGCGCACCGCAGGCGGTGGCCCAGCAGACCCAGGGCAACCCGCTCGCCGCGGGCATCATCGCCTTCGGTGTCGGCATGCTCGCCGCCACGCTGATCCCCGTCACCGACGCCGAGAAGCGGGCCGGCCAGCAGCTCAAGGAGCACAGCGGCGACCTGACCGACAAGGTCAAGGACGTCGCGGCCGAGATGAAGGACGACGTCTCGGGCACGGTGCAGCAGGCGGTCGGCCAGGTCAAGGAGACCGCCGCCGACGCCGCGCAGACCACCAAGCAGCAGGCCCAGTCCTCGGCGCAGGACGCCAAGGACCAGAGCAAGGAAGCGGTCAGCCAGGCCCGTTCCTGACTTCCCGCACCGGCCGGCGCCGGGCCGCACCCTCGGGTGCGGCCCGGCGTTTGTCGTGCCCGGCGGCGGGCACAGACCGGGGTGAGACCGCAGACCGAGGGGATCACCATGAAGTTCGGATACAAGCTGTCGGCCGAGGGCTTCGGCCCGAAGGAGCTCATCCAGCAGGCGGTGCGGGCCGAGCAGGCCGGCTTCGACTTCGTCGAGATCAGCGACCACTTCCACCCGTGGCTGGACGTCCAGGGCCACTCGCCGTTCGCCTGGACCGTGCTCGGCGCGATCGCCGCGCGCACCGAGCGGATCGGCCTGGCTACCGGCGTGACCTGCCCGACTGTGCGGTACCACCCGGCGATCATCGCCCAGGCGGCCGCCACGCTGGCGATCGTGTCGGACAACCGGTTCACGCTGGGCATCGGCGCGGGGGAGCGGCTCAACGAGCACGTCGTCGGGCAGGGCTTCCCCAGCGTCCGCGGCCGGCACGAGCGGCTGCGCGAGGCGCTGGAGATCATCAAGCTGCTCTGGCAGGGCGGCTACCAGTCGTACGAGGGCAAGCACCTGCAGCTGGAGGACGCCCGGGTCTTCGACCTCCCGGACCAGCTCCCGGTGATCGCCGTGGCGGCCGGCGGGAAGAGCGCCGCCGCGATGGCCGCCGAGCTGGGTGACGGGCTGTTCGCCACCGAGCCGCGCGCCGACCTGGTCGAGAGCTACACCGGCGCCGGCGGGTCCGGTCCCCGCTACGCCGAGGTGCCGATGGCCTGGGCCCCGACCGAGGAGGCCGGCATCCAGGAGGTCCTCAAGACCACCCGGTGGGCGCTGACCGGCTGGAAGGTGATGAGCGAGCTGCCGAATCCGGTGAACTTCGACGCGGCGTCGCAGACGGTCCGCGAGGAGGACGTCCGCGGCCAGTTCGCGCTGGGCCCGGACGCCGAGCCGTACGTGGCCGCGGTGAAGAAGTACACCGAGGCGGGCTTCGACCACATTGTCCTGCAGAACGCGGGCCCGGACCCCGAAGGCTTCATCGACTTCTTCCAGAAGGACCTGCACGACAAGCTGCAGCGCCTGTGAAAGTTCCCGTTTCGTCCCGGGCCGGTAGGGGTAGGCCGCTGCGATGATCAGCGAAGTCACCGTCGTGGTGGCCACCCGTAACCGGCGCGCCCGGCTGTTCGAGACCATCCCGCACCACGAGGGCCCGGTCATCCTGGTCGACAACGGCTCCGACGACGGCAGCCCGGAGGCCATCCAGGCAGCTTTCCCGCAGGTCACGGTGGTGCCCCTGGGTGAGAACAGGGGAGCCGCGGCGCGCAACGTCGGCGTGGAGCTGGCTCGTACCCCGTATGTCGCGTTCGCCGACGACGACTCGTACTGGGAGCCCGGCTCGCTCGCCGGCGCCGCCGCGCTGCTGCGGGACCACCCGCGGGTCGGGCTGCTCAGCGCCCGCGTGCTGGTCGGGCCGCAGGCCCGCGTCGACCCGGTCTCCGAGGCCATGGCCGCCGCGCCCCTCGGCGTCCCCGAGGGCGCGCCCGGCCCGGCCGTGCTGGGCTTCCTGGCCTGTGCGGTCACCGTCCGGCGGGAGGCGTTCCTGCAGGTGGGGGGCTTCAACCCCAAACTGCACGTGTACGGCGAAGAAGCCCTGCTGGCCATGGACCTGGCCGCCGCCGGCTGGCTCCAGACGTACGCGCCCGACCTGACCGTGCGCCACCTGCCGCTGCCGGCCGGCCGGGACAACGGCGCCCGGCACCGCATCGAGGCGCGCAACCGGGTCCTCACCGCTCTGCTGCGCCGCCCGCCGGCCGTGGTGGCGCGGACGGCGGTATCGGCCTGGCGGGACGATCGGCGGGGTGTGGCCGACGCCGCGCGCCTGCTCCCGTGGGCGCTGCGCCGGCGCCGGCCACTTCCGGACACTGTGGAGGACGCCCTGCGGGTCCTCACGATCCAGTAGGGATCACCACCCGTTCGGCGGGGCCTCCAGGTGGACCGCCTTCATGACCGTCAGCTCGTCGAGCAGCTCGGGGCCGTACCCGAAGCCCTGCCCGCTGCCGCCGCGCGGATGCGCCGCACCGCCGGGCGCGCCACCGAACACCGCGTTGACCTTGACGGTGCCGACCGGCAGCTCCCGCCAGGCCTGCTGGGCGTGGCTCATCGAGCCGGTCAGCACCGTCGCGGCCAGCCCGTACGGTGACTCCGCAGCCCGGGCCAGCGCCTCGCTGAACGAGTCGACGACGACCACCGGGGCGACCGGGCCGAAGGTCTCCTCCCGCAGCACCGCCATGTCGTCGGTGCAGTCGGCCAGCACGGTCGGCGGGTAGTACGCGCCCGGCCCGTCCGGCACCTCGCCGCCGGTGAGCACCCGCGCGCCGTCCTGCACCGCCGCGCTGACCTGCGCGTGCACCGCCTCGCGGAGCCGGGTGTCGACCAGCGGCCCGAGGTCACCGGCCCAGGTCCTCGCCTGCTCGGCCAGCTCGCGCAGGAACGCGTCCGCGATGTCGCGGTGCGCATAGATCCGTTCCACGGCGACGCAGATCTGCCCCGAGTTGGCGAAGGAGCCGACCGCCGCCTGCTGCGCCGCCCACGCCGGGTCGACGTCCGCGTCGACGATCAGCGGGTCGCTGCCGCCGTTCTCCAGCAGCGCCTTGGCGCCGGTCGTCGCGCAGGCCGCCGCGATGGCCCGGCCGGTCGCGGTCGAGCCGACGTGCGCGACCACGTCCACCTCCGCCGAGGCCAGCGCCGCCCCGACCGTGCCGTCGCCGCTGAGCAGTGAGAACACACCGTCCGGGAAGTGCGGGGCGAGGAGCTGGGCGAGGCGCCAGCCGGTGGCCGGGGTGCGCTCGCTCGGCTTGTACACCACCGTGTTGCCGGTCACCAGGGCGGCGCCGAGCAGGCCGCACGAGACGGCGACCGGGTCGTTCCACGGCGTCACCACCGCCACCACTCCGCGCGGCCCGTACGCCATGAGGTCGATCGCCTCGTCGTTGCCCGCCAGCGTCCGGCCCCGGTGGGTGGGCCCGAGTTCGGCGTACTGGCGCAGGGTGCCGACGCCCGCGCCGATCGAGTCCTTCGCGCCGTCGACGGGCTTGCCCATCTCCGCGTTCATCAGCTCGGCGAGCTCGTCCGCGGCGGCCTCGACCGCGTCCGCCGCCGCGTGCAGGGCAGCCGCCCGGGCGCCCGCCGCGGTCCGGCTCCAGAGCGGGGCGGCGTCGCGCGCGGCCTTCACCGCGGCGGCCACGTCAGCTTCCGAGGCGACCGCGACGCTCGTCACGGGAGTGCCGTCCGCGGGGTTCAGTACGGTCAGCCGGCCGCTCCCGCTGCCGGGTGTCCAGGTTCCACCGATGAGTTGTCCGACGTCATGCATGCCTCGCCGGTTGCCCCTCAGCAGGCTTCGCAAACGCGGCGTCGTCCTTTATCAGTGCAGGTCGAGGGCCTCTGAAGAAGTGCTGAAGAAGTCGTGAAGAAGTCAGTGATCTAGCGAATAAGTCAAAATGGCCGGGGTATCCGGGGCGCCATGCGTGTCCTCGGTATCAATGCGATCTTCCACGATCCGGCCGCCGCCCTGGTCGTCGACGGCCAGGTGGTCGCCGCCGCGGAGGAGGAGCGGTTCAGCCGGCGCAAGCACGGCAAGCGGCCGGTGCCGTTCTCCGCCTGGGAGCTGCCCGAGCTCGCCGCCGCCTGGTGTCTGGAGAGCGCCGGATTCAAGCCCGGCGACCTGGACGCGGTCGCGTACTCGTTCGATCCCGGCCTGACCCGCGACGCCGCTGAGCTCGGCCTGGCCGACCCGTGGGACCACCTGCGCGTCGACTACGCCCGGCGGGCGCCGCAGTTCCTCGCCGCCGCGCTGCCCGGGCTCGACCCGGAGCAGGTCCGCTTCGTCCCGCACCACGTGGCGCACGCCGCCTCGGCCGGCCTCGCCGTCGAGGAGGACAGCGCCGTGCTGGTCCTCGACGGACGCGGCGAGGTGGCCAGCCACCTCTCCGGCGTCTACCGCGACGGCGAGCTGACCGTCCTCGCCGGACAGGGCCTGCCGCACTCGCTCGGCCTGCTCTACGAGGACCTGACCCGGCACCTGGGCTTCCTGCACTCCAGCGACGAGTACAAGGTGATGGCGCTGGCCTCGTTCGGCACGCCGAAGTTCCTGCCGCTGCTCCGCGAGCTGGTGCACGCCAACGACGACGGCGGCTTCACCGTCGAGCGCATCGACTGGTCCGCGCTGGCCAAGGCCCGCAGCGCCGAGGGCGAGATGACCGACGCGCACGCCGATCTCGCCTCCAGCGTCCAGGCCCGGCTCGAGGAGGTCATGCTCGATCTGGCCCGCTGGACGTACGACGCCGCCGGTGGACCGAAGACGCTGACCATGGCCGGTGGCACCGCGCTCAACTGCGTAGCCAACGCGCGGATCGCGGCGCAGGGCCCGTACGAGCGGGTCTGGGTGCAGCCGGCCGCCGGTGACTCCGGCACCGCCCTGGGCGCCGCGCTGAGCATCTCCCGCGAGGCCGGTCCGGTCGTGCCGTTCACCGGTGCCGACCTGGGCCGGGGCTGGAGCGACGAGGAGCTCGAGGCCGAGTTGCAGCGGGCCGCCCTGCCGTACACCCGGCCGGAGTCCATCGCTGCCGAGGCCGCCAAGGTGCTCGCGGACAACGGCATCGTGGCCTGGTACCAGGGCCGCAGCGAGTACGGCCCGCGCGCCCTGGGCCACCGGTCGCTGCTCGCCCACCCCGGCGACCCGGACACCCAGACCCGGATGAACAACGTGAAGGGCCGCGAGCAGTTCCGTCCGATCGCGCCGATGGTCCGGGCCGAGCGCTTCGCCGACATCTTCGACGGCGTCTACCCGAGCCCGTACATGCTCTTCGTGCACCAGGTGAAGCCCGAGTGGCGGGACCGGATCCCGGCCGTCGTGCACGTCGACGGCACCGCCCGGGTGCAGACCGTGCACACCGAATCCGAGCCGCTGGTGGCTGAGATGCTCGCCGAGTTCGAGCGGCTCACCGGCCTGCCGGTGGTCGTCAACACCTCGCTGAACACGGCCGGGCGGCCCATGGTGGACACTCCGCGCGAGGCGATGGAGCTGTTCGGTTCCGCCCCGGTGGACCTGCTGGCTCTCGGGCCGTTCGCGGTGCACCGCGCCGCGGCCTTCGGGGGCGGCCGATGACCGGAGTCTCCGTCGTCGTCCCGACCCTCGGCCGGCCCAGCCTCACCGCTCTGCTGAGCGCCCTGGCCGCCGGGGCCCCGGCTCCGCTGCCGGTGGAGCTGCTGCTGGTCGACGACCGCCCGGCCCCGGCCGAGGAGCTCGAGCTCCCGCCGGGCGTCGACGCGAAGATCCTCACCGGCCGGGCCGCCGGTCCGGCCGCTGCCCGCAACGTCGGCTGGCACGCCGCGAGCCACGAGTGGGTGGCGTTCCTCGACGACGACGTGCTGCCCGATCCGGACTGGTTCGTCCGGCTGGCCGCCGACCTCACCGGCGCCTCCGCGTCGACCGGGGGAGTGCAGGGCCGGCTGCGGGTGCCGCTGCCGTCCGACCGGCGGCCGACCGACTGGGAACGGGTCACCGCGGCGCTCGCCGACGGCGCGTGGATCACCGCCGACATGGCGTACCGGCGGGCCGCGCTGGAGGCCGCCGGTGGCTTCGACGAGCGGTTGCCGCGGGCCTTCCGGGAGGACGCCGAGCTGGCGTACCGGGTGCGGGCGGCGGGCTGGGGGCTGGTCCGGGGCTCGCGTACGGTCACCCACCCGGTCCGTCCCGAGGACCGCTGGGTCAGCGTGCGCACCCAGCGCGGCAACGCCGACGACGCGCTGCTGCGCCGCCTGTACGGCCCGGGCTGGCGCGGCAAGCTCGACATCCCGCCCGGTCGCCGCCCCCGGCACCTGGCCGTCACCGCCGCCGGCACCCTCGCCGCCGGTGCGCTGGTCACCGCGCTGCTCACCCGGCGACGCGGGGCGCTGACCGTGGCCGCCGCCGCGGCGGCCGCCTGGGGGGCCGGGACCGCCGAGTTCGCCGCCGCCCGGATCAAGCCCGGTCCCCGGGACCGCCGGGAGGTGGTCACGATGCTCGCCACCAGCGCCGCGATCCCGCCCGCCGCGGTCGCGCACTGGTTGCGCGGCTGGTTCCGATGGCGGGGCGCGCGTCCGCTGGAGACCGCGCTGTGACCGCTCTCTTCGATGCCGTCCTGTTCGATCGGGACGGCACTCTCATTGCCGACGTTCCGTACAACGGCGACCCGGCCCTGGTCGAGCCGATGCCGGGGGCCCGGGCCGCCCTGGACCGCCTGCGGGCCGCCGGTCTGCGGCTGGGCGTGGTGACCAACCAGTCCGGGCTGGCCCGGGGCCTGTTCAGCGCGGAGCAGCTCGCCGCGGTCAACGCCCGGGTCGAGGAGCTGCTCGGCCCGTTCGACAGCTGGCAGGTGTGCCCGCACGACGACACCGCGGGCTGCGCCTGCCGCAAGCCCGCCCCCGGCCTTGTGCTGGGCGCCGCCGAAGCGCTGGGCACGACCCCGGCGCGCTGCGTCGTCGTCGGTGACATCGGCCGGGACATGGTCGCGGCCGGGGCCGCCGGCGCCACCGGGATCATCGTGCCGACCGCCGTGACGCTGAGTCCCGAGGTCGCCGCGGCGCCCGCCCGAGCCGCCGACCTGACCGGTGCCGTCGACCTCATCCTCGAGCGTCAGGCGCTGGTCACCCCGCGCGAGCCGCGCCGGCCCGGCGGCACCGTGCTGGTCGTACGGTCCGACTCGGCCGGGGACGTGCTGCTCACCGGGCCGGGCATCCGGGCCGTCGCGGCCGGCGCCGACCGGGTCGTCCTGCTCTGCGGGCCGCGCGGGCGGGCCGCCGCCGAGCTGCTGCCCGGCGTGGACGAGATCATCGAGGCCCGGCTGCCGTGGATCGACCCGCAGCCGGCGCCGGTCGGCCCGGACTTCACCGGTGAGCTGGTGGCCCGGCTCGCCGCGGTCGGCGCCGACGAGGCCGTCGTCTTCACCTCGTTCCACCAGTCCGCGCTGCCCCTGGCGTTGCTGCTGCGTACGGCCGGGGTCGCGAGGATCACGGCGATCAGTGACGACTATCCCGGCTCGCTGCTGGACGTGCGGCACCGCGTACCGGTGGGGGTGCCCGAGGCCGAGCGCGCCCGCTCGGTCTCGGCAGCCGCCG
This sequence comes from Actinoplanes sp. CA-051413, assembly GCF_050955795.1. Classification (NCBI taxonomy): domain Bacteria; kingdom Bacillati; phylum Actinomycetota; class Actinomycetes; order Micromonosporales; family Micromonosporaceae; genus Actinoplanes; species Actinoplanes sp. CA-051413. The sequence continues at coordinate 6,159,787 of NZ_CP192100.1, read as the reverse complement.
GTTTCGCCCTGCCGGACGGCGACGACGGCGCCCTGCGGGTACGGGTGGACGCGCCGGACGCCGCCGGTGACTACGTGGTCGTGCACCCCGGCGCCTCGGTCGACGCCCGGGCCTGCCCGCCGCAGACCATGCGGGCGATCGTTGTCGCGCTGGAACGCGCGGGACACCGGGTGATCGTGACCGGTGGCCCGGACGAGCAGGAGCTGGCCGCCGCGGTGGGCACGCCCGCCGGCGCGACCAGCTTGGCCGAGCTGACCCGGCTCATCGCCGGGGCGTCCTGTGTGGTGGTCGGCAACACCGGCCCGGCCCACCTCGCCGCGGCCGTCGGCACCCCCGTCGTCAGCCTCTACGCCCCCACCGTCCCCTTCGGTCAATGGGGCCCGTACCGGGTGCCCTACGTGCGTCTCGGCGATCCCGCCGCGGCCTGCCGCGACACCCGCGCCGCGGTCTGTCCCGTGCCCGGCCACCCGTGCCTGACCCGGATCGACCCGGCCGAGGTCGTCACCGCCGTACGCCTGCTCGGTGTCCCCGTTCCCGTCATCAGTGAGGTAGCCGCGTGAACATCCTGCTCTGGCACGTGCACGGTTCCTGGACGACGTCGTTCGTCCAGGGCAAGCACCGCTACCTCGTGCCCGTGAACGCCGCCCGCGACGAGTGGGGCCGCGGCCGGGCCCGCACCTTCGACTGGCCCGCCTCCGTCGAGGAGGTCGACCTCGCCGACGTGCGTGACGTGGACGTCGTCGTGCTGCAACGGCCCGAGGAGCTCGACCGGGTCGCGCACCTGGACGTGCCGAAGATCTACGTCGAGCACAACACCCCCAAGGGCGACGTGCCCGACAGCCGGCACCCGATGGCCGACCGGGACGACCTGATCGTCGCCCACGTCACCCACTTCAACGACCTGTTCTGGGACGTCGGCGGCACCCGGACCACGGTGATCGAGCACGGCATCGTCGAGCCGGTCGCGCGCTGGACCGGCGAGCTGGACCGCTTCGCGGTGGTCACCAACGAGCCGGTCCGGCGCAACCGGGTCACCGGCACCGACCTGATGCCCCGGTTCGCGGCGGTGGCACCCCTGGACGTGTACGGCATGGGCGTCGCCGGCCTGCACCTGGACGGGGTCACCACGTACGACGACCCGCCGCAGGCCCGGATGCACGCCGAGATCGCGAAGAGGCGGGCGTACCTGCACCTCTGCCGGTGGACCTCACTGGGGCTGAGCCTGATCGAGGCCATGCAGATCGGCATGCCGGTGCTCGCGCTGGCCACGACCGAGGCGATCGCCGCTGTCCCGGACGACGCCGGCGTGCTCGCCACCCGCGTCGACACGCTCGTCGACGCCGCCCACTGGCTGATCGAGGAGCCCGAGCAGGCCCGGGTGCTCGGCGCCCGGGCCCGCCAGGTGGCGCTGGCCCGCTACGGCCTGGACCGGTTCCTCGCGGACTGGGACCGCTTGCTGGAGGAGCAGACATGCGCATAGCGATGATCTCGGAGCACGCCAGCCCGCTCTCCGCCCTCGGTGGCGTGGACGCGGGCGGCCAGAACGCGCACGTCGCCGAACTCGCCGCCGCCCTGGTCGACCAGGGCCACGAGGTGCGGGTCTACACCCGCCGGGAGAGCCCGGACCAGCCCCGGGTGGTCCCGGCCAACGGCTTCCAGGTCGTGCACGTGCCGGCCGGACCGGCCACCGTGCTGCCCAAGGACGACCTGCTGCCGTTCATGGGTGACTTCGCCGAGTGGATGGCCGCCGATTGGCGCGAGCACTGGCTGCCGGACGTCGCGCACGCGCACTTCTGGATGAGCGGGCTGGCCGCCGTGACCGCCGGACGAGCCTGCGACGTGCCGGTCGTGCAGACCTATCACGCGCTCGGCTCGGTCAAGCGCCGCCACCAGGGCGCCGCGGACACCAGCCCGGCGCACCGGGTCGCCTACGAGCGCCAACTCGGCCGGGTCGTCGACCGGGTCGTCGTGCAGTGCCAGGACGAGGTCCGCGAGCTGATCCGGCTGGGCGTGCCGCGCTCGCGGATGGCGCTGGTGCCCTCGGGCGTCAACACCGACCGGTTCCGCCCGGACGGCCCGGCCGAGCCCCGCGACCCGGACGTGCCGCGGATCATCACGGTGGGCCGGCTGGTCGAACGCAAGGGCTACGAGGACCTGATCCGCGCGATGCCGGCCGTGCCCGGCGCCGAGCTGGTCATCGTCGGGGGACCGCCGGACGGTTCGGTCGACGACCACCCGTACGCCCGCAAGCTGCGCGCCCTCGCCGAGCGCAGCCGGGTCGGCGACCGGGTCCGGCTCGCCGGTGCCGTGGCCGCCGCCGACATGCCGCGCTGGTACCGCTCCGCGGACCTGCTCGCCGCCACCCCCTGGTACGAGCCCTTCGGCCTGACCCCGCTGGAGGCCATGGCCTGCGGGGTGCCCGTGGTCGCCACGGCCGTCGGCGGGCTCACCGACACCGTGGTCGACGGGATCACCGGCGACCTGGTGCCCGCCCGGGACCCGCGGGTGCTCGCGTCGGCGCTGCGCCGGTTGGTCACCGACGAGGTGCGCCGGTTCTCCTATGCGGCGGCTGCCGTCGACCGGGCCACCCACTCGTACTCCTGGCGGCACGTGGCCCTCCGGCTCGCCGCCGTCTACGCCGCTGTCACCGGTCGCGCCGTGGCCGAGGACCAGACCCGAGAGGCAGTCGCCTGATGGACCTCCTGGACGAACACCTCACCGGTATGGCCGCGGCGCTGTTGCCGTACCGCGCGGCGGCCGCCGACCGGCTGGCCCGCTGGGGCGGCGAGCTGGCCCGGCACCTGGGCCACGGCGGCCGGTTGCTGGTCGCCGGCAACGGCGGCAGCGCGGCCGAGGCCCAGCACCTCGCCGCCGAGCTGGTCGGCCGGCTGCGCGACGAGCGGATGCCGCTGTCGGCGATCGCGCTGACCCCGGATTCGTCGGCGGTCACCGCGATCGGCAACGACTACGGCTTCGACGAGATCTTCGCCCGCCAGGTCCGCGCCCACGGCCGCCCCGGCGACGTGCTGCTGCTCATGTCGACCAGCGGCCGCAGCCCGAACCTGCTCACCGCCGCGGACGCCGCCCGGGAGATCGGCGTGCGCACCTGGGCGCTGTGCGGTCCGGGCCCGAACCCGCTCGCCGACGCCTGCGACGAGGCGCTGTGCTGCCCGTCGCCGGACTCCCAGGTGGTCCAGGAGCTGCACCTGATCTCGGTCCACGTGATGTGCGAGTACCTGGACCGGGCGCTGCCGGTGGTGCTGGGAAAAGCACCGGCGCGACCCGTGCGGCGCATGCAGCCGGTGCTGGCGTCATGAGCGGGCCGCTTCTGGTCATCGTGGGTGACACTCTGCTCGACCGGGATGTCGAGGGGACGGTGCGGCGGGTCGCGCCGGACGCGCCCGCCCCGGTGCTGGACGAGGAGTCCGTCACCGACCGGCCCGGCGGGGCCGGTCTGGCCGCGCTGCTCGCCGCCGGTCAGGGCCACGACGTCGCCCTGGTCACCGCGATCGCCGACGACGACGCCGGGAGCCGGCTCTGCGAGCTGCTCACCGAGGCCGGCATCGCGGTCTACCCGCTGCCGCTGGCGGGTGCGACCGCCGAGAAGGTACGGCTGCGCGCCGCCGGCCAGGTGCTGGTGCGCCTGGACCGGGGCGGCGACCCGGTAGCACCGGGCGACCCGAGCGAGGCAGCCCTCGAGGTGCTGAAGGAAGCCTCGGCGATCCTGGTCAGCGACTACGGCCGGGGCGTGGCCCGCAACCCCCGGCTGCGCGCCGCGTTGCAGGAGGCCAAGGCGCCCGTGGTCTGGGATCCGCACCCGAACGGGCCGGCCCCGGTGCCCAACGTGCGGCTGGTGACCCCGAACGAGGCCGAGGTCCGCAAGCTCGCCGACGACGCCGGTTCCGGGCCGATGCTGAGCACTGTGCACCGCGCGGGCCAGCAGTTGCGGCAGCGCTGGCGGGCCGGTGCGGTCGCTGTGACCGTCGGTGCGAACGGTGCGGTGCTGTGCCACGCCGGGTCGACACCGCTGGTCGTGCCCGCTCCCAACGCCGCCGACGGCGACACCTGTGGTGCCGGTGACCGGTTCGCCGCCACCGCCGCCCTGGCCCTGGCCTCCGGCGCACTGGTCTCCGAGGCGGTCCAGCAGGCGGTCACCGCGGCGACCGAGTACGTGGCGGCCGGCGGCGTCACCGTCGCCCTCGCCCCGCCCGCGGACAAGCCCGACCGGCAGACCGAGGAGGCGAGCCGGGTGATCGCCCGGGTCCGCGCCCAGGGCGGCACGGTCGTGGCCACCGGCGGCTGCTTCGACCTGCTGCACATCGGTCACCTGGCGACCCTGCAGGCCGCCCGCAAGCTGGGCGACTGCCTGGTCGTCTGCCTCAACTCCGACTCCAGCGTCGCCGCCCTCAAGGGCCCCGACCGGCCGCTCACCGGCCAGGGCGACCGGGCCCGGCTGCTCGCCGCCCTCGACTGCGTGGACGCCGTCGTGGTCTTCGACGAGCCGACCCCCGAGGCCGTGCTGGCCCGGCTGCGCCCGGACATCTGGGTCAAGGGCGGCGACTACGCCGACGGCGGGCCGGACCTGCCCGAGGCCGAGCTCATGCACCGCTGGGGTGGCCAGACAGTCATCGTCCCCTATCTCGACGGCCGTTCCACCACCAGGACCATCGCCGCCGCGCGCGGCCATTCGGAAGGAAACTCATGACCGACGCTGTCATCGTCACCGGCGGATCCAGCGGCCTGGGCGCCGCCGTCGTGGACGCCGTGCTCAAGGCCGGCGGCCGCCCGTTCGTCATCGACCGGCAGCCGCCCGCCGAGGGTGTCCCGTGGGTCGAGTGCGACCTGGCCGACACCCGGGCCGCCGAGGCCGCCACCCGCGAGGTCATCGCCCAGGCCGGCGGCAGCATCGACGGGGTGGTCACCGCGGCCGGCATGGACGTGCCCGGCGCGCTGGCCGACATCCCGGGCGAGACCTGGGACCGGATCGTCATGATCGACCTGCTGGCCACCGCCGCGGTCATCCGGGCGGCCATCCCGGCGCTCAAGGAGTCGCACGGCACCGTCGTGACCATCGCCTCCACGCTGGGCATCAAGGCGGTCAGCGACGCGACCGCGTACTGCGCCGCGAAGTTCGGCGTGGTCGGCTTCACCCGGTCGCTCGCCGCCGAGCTGGCCGGGCAGGTCGGCGTCACGCTGCTGATCCCCGGCGGCATGCGGACGAAGTTCTTCGACGACCGCGACGAGCAGTACAAGCCCGGCCCGGACGCGATCCTCAACGACCCGGCCAACGTGGCCAACGCGATCATGTTCGCGCTGACCCAGCCGGCCGGCAGCGCTGTGCGGGAGCTCATCGTCGCGGCCGAGCAGGAGACGTCGTACCCGTGATCCTGGTGTTGCGCGCCCTCGGCGTCGGCGACCTCGCCGCGGGCGTGCCCGCACTGCGGGCGCTGCGTGCCGCGTTCCCGGACCGGACCCTGGCGCTGGCCGCACCGGCCTGGCTGACGCCGCTGATCGAGCTGATCGGCGGCGTCGACCGGATCGTGGCCACCGACGGGCCGGCCGCGCCGCCGGCCGTGCCGGCCCCGGAACTGGCGGTCAACCTGCACGGCAGCGGTCCGGAGTCGCACCGGCTGCTACTGGCGTTGCGACCCGCGCGGATGTGGGCGTTTGCCAACGCCGACGCGGGGCATCTCGACGGCCCGACCTGGGCCGAGGAGGAGCACGAGGTGCGACGCTGGTGCCGGCTGCTGAGCCATTACGACGTACGGGCCGATCCCGGCGACCTGTCCCTGGCCGTGCCCGGGGTCGGCGGGCCGCGAGGGGTCACGATCGTCCATCCGGGTGCGAAGTCCCCGGCCCGCCGCTGGCCGCACTTCGCCGCGGTTGCCCGGGCGCTGGCCGAGCGGGGTCACGACGTGGTGGTCACCGGCTCGGCGGGTGAGCGGGAGCTCGCCCTGGCGGTGGCCCGCGACGCCGGCCTGCCGTCGACCGCGGTCCTGGCCGGGGACACCGGCCTCGATGAGCTGGCCGCGCTCGTCGCCCACGCCCGGCTGCTGGTCAGTGGAGACACGGGCATCGCGCACCTGGCCACCGCGTACCGGACGCCGTCGGTCGTGTTGTTCGGGCCGGTGCCGCCGCGCCGCTGGGGGCCGCCGCCGGACCGCGCGTACCACCGGGCGATCTGGCACGGCACCCGGGCCGAGCGGGGCGACACCATGGACCCCGGGGTGCATCCCGCACTGCTGCGGGTGAGCGTCGGCGAGGTGCTCGCGGCGGCCGATGAGGCGGAAAAGGCGCGCCATGCGTTTGCGGCGTAGTGAGCTGACCAAGCCCGGTTACGGCCGGCGCCGCTCCGGCAAGGGCTTCCGCTATCTCGACACCGACGGCACCACGACGCTGCGCGACCAGGACGCCGTCACCCGGATCAAGGAACTGGTGATCCCGCCCGCGTGGACCGACGTGTGGATCAGCACCGATCCGCGCGGGCACATCCAGGCCACCGGGCAGGACGCCGCCGGCCGCAAGCAGTACCTCTACCACCCGGACTGGCGGACCGCCCGCGACGAGAAGAAGTTCGAGCACGCGCTGGAGATCGCCGAGCGGCTGCCGGAGATGCGCTCGCGGCTCTGCACCGACCTCAGCGGGCGGGGCCTGACCCGCGAGCGGGTGCTGGCGGCGGTGGTCCGGCTGCTCGACATGGGCATGTTCCGGGTCGGCAGCGACCAGTACGCCCGCCGCGACGAGGACCCCTCCTACGGCCTGTCCACCCTGCTGCCCGAGCACGTCCGCGTCCGTGGCGGCTGCGTGGTGCTGGAGTTCACCGGCAAGTCCGGGGTCGAGCACGCCAACCCGGTCGAGGACGGCGAGGTCTGCCAGGTGCTGCGTGACCTCAAGCGGCGCCGGCGAGGGGAGCAGCGGCTGTTCGCGTACTGGGATCCGGCCGGTCGGCGGTGGCGGGACATCCGGGCCGACGACATCAACGCATACCTGCGGGAGATCAGCGGCGAGGAGATGACCGCGAAGGACTTCCGTACCTGGCACGGCACTGTCAAGGCCGCCGAGGAACTGGCCGCCGCCGGGCCGCAGAAGACGAAGACGGCCCGCAAGAAGGCTGTCTCGCACGCCATGAAGGAGGTTGCGGAGATGCTCGGCAACACTCCGGCGGTGGCCCGCAGCTCGTACGTGGACCCGCGGGTCGTGGAGGAGTTCGAGAAGGGCCGGACCGTGCCCCAGGACGAGCCGGTCGAGCAGGCGGTGCTGGACATGCTCTCGGACTAGTTTCGCGCCTCGGCCCGCGGGAACTTCGACGGTATGCCCGCACGCGAGAACCTGCCGAGCACCATCAAGCGGTCGCCGCGCAAGGCCCAGGACACCTACGCGGAGACCCTGGACAGCGCCGTCGAGCAGTACGGCGACGGCGAGCGCGCGCACCGCACCGCCCTGTCGTCGCTCAAGCACTCGTTCGAGAAGGTCGGCGACCACTGGGAGCCCAAGGAGCAGCGTGGCCCGAGCGATGCGCAGGCCGAGGGTGGTGTCGACACCGACCGTCCCACGGCGGGCGGCGTCGACGCGAACGCGAGCAAGAAGCACCTGCTGGAGGTGGCGAAGCGGCTGGACGTGACCGGCCGCTCGCGGATGACCAAGGCCGAGCTGGTCGAGGCGATCGGCAAGGCCAATGACGCGGCCAGCCGGCGCGCGCTGAAGGCCGAACGCGAGGACTGATCAGATCTGGGATAGCATCCCGGATATGAGAGATGCTCTGGACGAGCGGCTGGCGTCCCGCGTCGCCGAGCTGCGGGTCGCGCGCGGCTGGTCCCTGGACGACCTGGCCGGCCGCACCGGCGTGAGCCGTTCCACGCTGTCCCGCCTCGAACGCGGCGAGATCAGCCCGACGGCCTCGCTGCTCGGCAAGCTCTGCACCGCGTACGGCTGGACCATGTCCCGCCTGCTGGCCGAGGTCGAGGCCGAGCCGCCCGCCGTGGTCCGCGGCGCGGAGCAGGCGCTCTGGCGCGACGACTCCGCCGGCTTCACCCGCCGCAGCGTCTCCCCGCCGCACGCCGGCCTGCGCGGCGAGCTGATCGAGGGGGTCCTCGACCCCGGCGCCGACATCTCCTACGACGCGCCCCCGGTGACCGGCATGGAACAGCACGTGTGGGTGCTCGACGGCCGGCTGGAGCTGACGGACGACCGCACCCCGCACCGCCTCGACGCGAGGGACTGCCTGCGGTTCCGCCTCTGGGGCCCGACCCGCTTCTACAACCCCGGTCCGGGCCCGGTCCGCTACGCCGTCTTCGTGGTGCTGCCGTGACCGTCACCCGGCTCACCGGCGACGACTTCGCCGCACACCTGCCGGCCCTGGCCGACCTGCTCGTCGACGCCGTGGCCGACGGCGCCTCCGTCGGCTTCCTGGCCGATTTCGACCACGCAGCGGCCACTGCCTGGTGGCGGTCCCGCGCCGGCGCGGTCGCGGACGGCAGCCTCGCCGTGTGGATCAGCAGCGGTCCGGCCGGCGTCACCGGCACGGTCAGCCTGGCGTACGCGGAGAAGCCCAACGCCCGGCACCGCGCCGAAGTGGTCAAGCTGGCCGTGCGCCGCGACGCGCGGGGTAACGGCCTCGGCCGCCGGCTGCTCGCCGCCGCCGAGGAGGCAGCCGCCGCCTCCGGGATCACCCTGTTGCTGCTCGACACGGAGACGGCCAGCGCGGCGGAACGGCTCTACGAGTCGGCGGGCTGGCACCGCTACGGCATCGTCCCGGACTACGCGGCCGACCCGGCCGGCGAGCTCCAGGACTGCAGCTTCTTCTACAAGAAGCTCGGCTGACTGTCGGGAATCCGCCTCTCCACAGTGGATGGGCCGGGGCGGGCGCTGCGCTAGCCTGACGCCCTATGGGCCGGCGCTATCGGGTGCTCCTCGTCTCCAGCAGCGGCGGTGTGCTGCTGGATCTGCTCGCCCTGCGACCGTGGTGGCAGGGTCACGACCCGGTCTGGGTCGCCGTGCCGGCCCCGGACACCGAGGTCGCCCTGGCCGGCCAGCGGGTGCACTGGCGGGCCGAGCTGACCACCGGCACCAAGCTGCGGGTCATCCCGGCGGCCTGGCGGGCGCTGCGGCTGCTGCGCGCCGAGCGACCCGACGTCATCGTGTCGGCCGGCACCGGCGTGGCCGTCGGCTTCTTCCTCGCGGCCCGGCTGCTGCGCGTGCCCGCCCTGTGGCTGGAGACGTTCAACATGACCGGTCCGCCCGGGGCCGCCGCCCGGATCTGCGCCCGGTTCGCCGCCGCCGTGCTGGTGCAGCGGCCGGCCCTGCTGGAGACCCGTCGCCGCGCGGTGCTGATCGGGGAGCTCTACTGATGGCCCGCGTCCTGGTCACCGTCGGGATGGGACCGTGGCCCTTCGACCGGCTCATCGCCGCGCTGGCCCCGCTCTGCGCCGAGCACGAGGTGTTCGCCCAGACCGGCACGTCCACCGTCGTCCCGCCCTGCCCGCACGCGGCGTTCCTGCCGCTGGACGAGCTGCAGGAACGGCTCGCCGCCGCGGACGTCGTGCTCACCCACGCCGGCAACACCGTGCGGCTGGTGCAGCGGCTCGGCGGCGTGCCGGTGGCCGTGGCGCGCGAGGCCGCACGCGGCGAGATGGGCAACGATCACCAGGTCGCATACCTGCGGGCCGAGGAGCGGGCCGGCCGGGTCGTCGCCGTCTGGGACGTCGGCGAGCTGGCCGGAGCGGTCGCCCGGCACCGCGAAGACGCGCGGCGGTTGCTCGCCGAGCGGCCGCTGCCACCGGCGGTCTCCGACGAGCGGCTCGTGGCCGTCCTCGACGAGCTCTGCGGGCGGCTGGTGCGATGAACCCGTTCGTCGCGGCGAGGAGACTGCCATGACCCTCGGTGAGAAGGCACGGCTGGCGGCGTTCTTCGGCCGGCTGGCGGTCAAGGAACGGTTCGCGCCCCGGCTGCACGTGCGGCCGCTGGTCGCCGAGCTGTTCCTCACCGACAACTGCAACCTGCGCTGCACCAGCTGCGGCTGCTGGACCTCGAACACCAAGGGGGAGCTGTCCACCGAGGAGTGGCAGGACGTGCTGCGGCAGCTCGTGGCGCTGCGCATCCACAAGGTCAACTTCACCGGCGGGGAGCCGCTGATCCGGCCGGACGCGATCGCGCTGATGGCGTACGCCCGCAGCGCCGGCGTCCGCCACCTGCACCTCAACAGCAACGGCATCCGGCTCACCCCGGCCGTCCTCGACGAGGTCATCGCCGCGGGCGTGCGCAGCTTCAACGTCTCGGTCGACGGTCCGACCGCCCTGGTCCACGACCGGATCCGCGGCCGCCTCGGCGCCTTCGCCACCACCACTGAGCACCTACGGCACCTGATCGCCCAACGCGACCGGCACCGGCTCAAGGTGCGGATGAACTTCACGGTCATGCGCGACAACGTGGACAGCCTGCCCGCCATCGCCGCCCTGGCCCAGGAGCTCGGCGTCGCCCTCTACCTCAACCTGGTCACCGACCGCACGTTCCTGTTCCGCACGGACGCGGTGACCGACCAGACCGCCGTCGACCGCGACCGCCTCGACACCGCCCTGGCCGAGCTGGAGGAGCTGGCCCGCCGGGACCGCCGCTGGCTGCCGCGCTACTCCGACCTGCGCTATCTGCGCGGCCACTTCAGCGACCTGGTGCAACGCGACCTGCCGTGCGCCGAGTCGCAGCTCAAGCTGATGATCCACTCGCAGGGCCAGGTCGGCGGGTGCTGGGCCCACGACCCCACCGCCACCGTCCGCTCCCGGTCGCTGGCGGCCATCGTCGACGCCCCCGAATACCGCGAGGAGCACGCCCGGCTGTTCCGCAAGGAGTGCGTCGGCTGCGGCAGCAACTACAGCCTCAACCTGCGGTGGCGGCCGGGCACGTACCTCGCGGACCTGCAGTGGCGCGCGGGACGGAAGTCCCTTGCGGCCTAGCCGGCCCCTCTACGACGCGCTCGCCGACGGCTACGAGGAGCACTTCGCCGTCCCGCACCGCCGCGCCTACGACGACCTGGCCTGGGAGCAGACGGCCGCCCTGCTGCCGCAGCCCCCGGACCGGATCGTCGACGCCGGCTGCGGCGTCGGGCGCTGGGCGCGCCGGCTGCGGAGCCTGGGGTACGACGTGACGGGCGTCGAGCAGTCCCCGGGCATGATCGCCGCTCTGCGCCGCCACCCGAGCGACCCCGGTTTCACCCTCGTCGAGGGGTCGATGACCGACGCGCAGCTGCCGCCGGACGCCGGAATGGTGCTGGCGATGGGCTCACTCCAGTACACGGACGACCCCGAGGCCGCGATCGCCCACCTGGCCGGCTGGCTGCGTCCCGGCGGCGTCCTGGCCGTGCTGGTCGACTCGCTGGTCGCCCTGGTGCTGGAGCTGCTGCGCGACGGCCGCGAGCAGGAGGCCCGGCAACGGCTGACGACCCGGCGCGGCGTGTGGCGCCAGCACGGCCTGGAAGCCGACCTGCACCTGCTCGACCGGGCCCGGCTGGAGGCGGCGTTCACCGCGGCCGGCCTCACCGACGTCCGCACCCGCGGCCTGCTGGTGACGGCGACACCCCTGGGCCGCGACGAGCTCACCCGCCGGCTGACCACCGACCGCGAGGCCCACCTGGCCCTGGAACGTCAGCTGCTGGAGTCGCCCCTGCTGGCCGACACCGGCAAGCAGCTCCTGGTCACCGGCCGCCGTCCCGGAGCGGCCTGTCTGTCGTAGCCGTGGGCCACTCCTCGACGCCCAGCACGCGCAGCAGCTCCAGCCGCTCGCGGGCCTCGTCGTCGGCCGGGGTGAGGACCACCAGCTCCTGACCCTGGTCCGGGGTGACCAGGGTCTCGCAGTCCATCCGCAGCCGGCCCACCCGCGGATGCCGGAAGGTCTTGCGGTCCATGCGCCGCACCGCCACCTCGTGCTCGGCCCAGAGCCGCCGGAAGTCGGCGCTCGCCGCCTGCAGCCGGTCGACGAGCCCGGCGACGGAGGGATCACCGGACCGGCGGCCGGCGGTCGCGCGCAGGCCGGCCACCAGCCGGCGGCTGTGCTCCTGCTGCTCGTCATCCGCGTGAGCGGCGCGGGCGGCCGGGTCGGTGAACCAGCGGTACACGACGTAGCGCCGGTCACCGGAGAAGTGGGTGAGATCGCCGGTCAGCAGGGAGGACATCCGGTTCTGGGCGAGCACCTCACCCAGGTCGGACAGCACCATGGCCGGGGTGTCACCGAGCAGGTCCAGCATGCGCATCAGACCGGCGCGGGCCTGGCCGGCGATGCCCTCGGCGGGCGGGGGACGGTGCCCGGCGAGGTGGAACAGGTGGTCACGCTCGTCGTCGGAGAGGCGCAGGGCCCGGGCCAGCGCGCCGAGCAGCTGGGTCGAGGGCTGGCTGCTGCGGCCCTGCTCCAGGCGTACCACGTAGTCGACCGACATGCCGGCCAGCATGGCCACCTCCTCGCGGCGCAGGCCGGTGGTGCGCCGGCGCGGGCCCTCGGCGATGCCGACCTGGGCCGGCCGGACGGCCTCGCGGCGGCGGCGCAGGAAGTCGGCGAGCTGGTCACGATGCATGACCTCATGGTGCTCCGCGCCGGGCCCGGGTATCCAGGGAGCGGCTCTCCCACGATGAACGCTCCGCTCCCGCCCGCGCCGGACCGGGTCCACCGTTGAGCCATGATGCAGACACGAACCTTGGGCAGGACCGGACCGGCCGTCGCCACGCTGGGCCTGGGCGCGATGGGCATGTCGGGCGCGTACGGCGTGACCGACCGCGCGGAAGCGATCGCCACGGTGCACGCCGCGCTGGACGCGGGCGTGACCCTGATCGACACCGCCGACTTCTACGGCATGGGCCACAACGAACTGCTGCTCGGCGAGGCCCTGCGCGGCCGCGACCGGGACAGCTACCAGCTGAGCGTCAAGTTCGGCATGCGGCGGGGGCCAGGCGGCGGCTTCGGCGGCCAGGACAGCCGCCCGGAGGCGGTGCGCAACTTCCTGGCCTACACGCTGACCCGGCTGGGCGTCGACCACATCGACATCTACCGCCCCGCCCGGCTGGACCCGGCGGTGCCCATCGAGGACACCGTCGGCGCCATCAAGGAGATGATCGACGCCGGCTACGTGCGGCACCTGGGCCTGTCGGAGGTCGGCGCGGAGACGATCCGCCGGGCGCAGGCCGTGCACCCGGTGGCGGACCTGCAGATCGAGTACTCACTGCTGTCCCGGGCGGTGGAGGCCGAGGTGCTGCCCACGCTGCGGGAACTGGGGATCGGGCTGACCGCGTACGGTGTGCTGGGCCGCGGCCTGATCTCCGGGCACTGGTCCGCCGGACCGCCCCGGCCGGGCGACAGCCGCGGCTTCAGCCCGCGGTTCGCCGGCGGCAACGTGGAACACAATCTCGCCCTGGTGGAAGCGCTGCGCCGGATCGCCGGGGCGAAGGGCTGCACGGTCGCGCAGCTGGCCATCGCCTGGGTGGCGGCGCAGGGAGCGGACATCGTGCCGCTGGTCGGGGCGCGCCCCCGGGAGCGGCTGGCCGAGGCGCTGCCCGCGGCCGAGCTGACCCTGACGGCGGACGACCTCGCCGCGATCGAGCAGGCAGTGCCGGCGGGAGCGGCCCGCGGCGACCGCTACCCGGCGGCGTTCATGGCCTCCCTCGGCGTGGGCAACTAGAACGGACCCTGTACAAGTGGGGGAGTGCTGACTCGGGGGATGCGGGCGACGTGGTACCTGCTGGGCACGCTCGGAACGGCGGTCGTGACGCTGATCGGGCTGCCGTTGCTCTGTGTGCCCGTGGTGGGCCGGCCCTGGGCCCAGTGGCACCGGCGGCGGGCCGGCCGGATGCGCGGCGTCACGGTGTCGCCGGGTCAGCCGCTGCGCCGCCGGCACTGGGCCTGGCTGTCGGTACACGTGGTGGCCGGCCTGCCCGTCGGGCTACTGACGGTGCTGTGCGTCGGGAACCTGCTGGCGGCGTTGGTGGTGACGCCGCTGTGGTGGGCCTTCCCGGCCGAGGATCCGGCCCGGCTGGTCTTCGACGTGCCGGTGCGCGACTGGGGAACGGCCCTGGTTCTCGGCGCGGCTCAGCTCGGCGTGCTCAGCGGGGCGGTGCTGCTGGTGTTGCCGCTGCTGGCCGGCGCGTACGCCAAGGCTACGCTGGCGCTGCTTGCCCCCTCTCCGGCCGAGCGTCTGGCCGGCCGTGTCGAGGTGCTGACCAGGACCCGGGCGGACGTGCTGGAGGCGCACGGCGCCGAGCTGCGCCGTATCGAGCGGGACCTGCACGACGGAACGCAGGCTCGGCTGGTCGCCATCGCCGTGCGGCTGGCGGTGGCCCGGGACGCGTTGGCGGACGACCCGGTGCTGGTGGAACGGTTGCTCCGGGAGGCGCACGAGGGGACGGAGGAGGCGATGATCGAGTTGCGGGACGTGATCCGCACGATGTATCCGCCGATCCTGGCCGACCGTGGGCTGGCCGGCGCGCTTCGCACGGTTGCGGCCCGGGGCGGGGTCCGTACCGACGTGGACGTCGGTGAGCTGGGGCAGGTGCCCGCGGCGCTGGAGGCGGTGGCGTACTTCGCGGTCGCGGAGGCGCTCACCAACGTGGCGAAGCACAGCGGAGCCGGCTCGGCCGTGGTGCGCGCGCACCGGCGTGGCAATCGGCTGTCCATCGTCGTCGCTGATGACGGCGCCGGCGGGGCCGATGAGACGGCGGGCAGCGGCCTGGCCGGCATCCGGCGCCGGGCGGAGGCGCTGGACGGCGTCGTCACGGTCTCCAGCCCGCCGGGCGGGCCGACCACGCTGATCGTGGAGCTGCCGTGCGGGTAGTGATCGCCGAGGACAACGTGCTGCTCTCCTCGGGCCTGGAGCTGCTGCTGAGCCGTCGCGGTTTCGAAGTGGTGGACATCGTCACCGACGCCGACGCCTTCCTGGCGGCGGTCGGCCGGCACCGTCCGGATGTGACCATCGTCGACATCCGGCTGCCGCCTTCGTTCCGGGACGAGGGGATCCGCGCCGCGCTCCGCGCGCGCCGCGACCACCCCGGGCTGCCGGTGCTGGTGCTGTCGCAGTACGTCGAACACGAGTACGCGGCGGAGCTGCTGTCCAGCGCCCCGGCCGGAGTCGGGTACCTGCTCAAGGACAGGGTGAGCCGGGTGGATGAGTTCGTCGACGCGGTACGGCGGGTCGCTTCCGGTGGCACCGCCCTGGATCCGGAGGTGGTGGCCCAGTTGCTGAACCGCCGCGGCGATCCACTGGCCACCCTGACCCGGCGCGAGCGGGAGATCCTCGGCCTGATGGCGCAGGGGCACGACAACACCTCGATCGCCGCCCGACTGTTCATCACCGACAACGCCGTGCACAAGCACATCGGCAACATCTTCGCGAAGCTGGGGCTGGCGGCGAGCGACAGCGGGCACCGGCGGGTGCTCGCCGTCCTGGCGTACCTGCGGGTCTGACCGGTCCCTCCGTCACTCCCGGACGCCGATCGCGTCGACCGCGCGCGGCCGCATGGCGATCCGGGTCGAGGTCATGACGGCGGCCCCGCCGAGCAGCGCGGCGACCGCGACGATCCCCAGGTAGGCCCAGGGCGGGACGGACGGCATCAATGTCCTGGTGAGCGCGAGGCTGGTGCCGATCAACGACGGGATGGCGGCGATGGTGCCGAGGAGCACGGCCGCGACGACGATGATCCGCGTCTCGGCGCGCATCATCGCGCGGATCTGCTGCCTGGAGCCGCCGACCAGCTGCAGCAGGGCGAACTCCCGCGACCGGGCGGCCGTGGCCATCACCAGGGTGTTCACCACGGCGATGGCCAGGTAGCCCAGCAGCACCGCGTTGAGGATCAGGCCCACCGCCGACTCCCCGGCGCCGGCGTCGCGCTGCGCCGCGACGAACGACTCCCGATCGTCGACCCGGACGGTCGGCAGGTCCCGCACAGCGGATCGAAGGGCATCGCCGAGTGCCCCGACGCCGGTGCCCGCGGACGCCGTGACCAGCACCGCGAAATCCAGGTGGTCGGTGGTGTGCGCCAGTACGAGGTCGTGCGGCAGCGTGACGTCACCGAGGCCGAGCCCTCGCTCGTAGAGCGCGATCACCGTGGGCCTGATCGGCGTGCCGTCACCGAGACGGAGGTCGACGGTGTCGCCGGGAACGACGCCCAGGGTGCCCGCCGCGATCCGGCTCAACGCCACCGTGTTGCCCCGCAGCCGCGCGACATCACCCTCGAGCACGGCGAGGTCCATGGTTTCGGCCAGCCGGTCGCCGTCCACCCCCTGGGCGGAATAGCTCCTGATCTGCAGACTGTCTCCCGAGGCCACGGTGGACAGGGTCCGGGTGCGGACCACCGGGGTCACCGCCGAGACGCCGGGCACCTCCCGGAGCAGATCGGCCACCTCGGGCGACACACCGGAGGAAAGAGATGTGACGACGTGGTCCGCCCGTAGCCCGGCCGCGACCTGATCCTCGGCGGCGGCGCTCGCGGTCGTCCCGCTGAAGAGCTGACCGGCGGCCAGCGTGATGCCCATGATCAGCGGGGTGGTCGCCGCGGCGAGCCGCCGGGAGTTGGCGTGGGCGTTCGCCGTCGCGAGGAACCCGCTCACGCCCGATCGGCGGTTCAACCAGGGACCGAGCACGGTGACGGCTCCACCGAGCAACCGCGGGCCCAGCAGTGCGACGGCGAAGATGAGCAGGAACGCCGAGAAGGCCGCACTCTCCGCGCCGCCGTCACCGGGCAGCAGGAGCGGCGGCACGAGGGCGGTGGCCAGACCTGCGGGCACCAGCAGCACGCCGACGGTCAACCGCAGCCATCCCAGTTTCGGCGGCTCCACGGCCGCCTCACCGAGAGCGTCCACCGGCCGCAGCCCGGCTGCGCGCCGCGCGGCGATCCAACCGCCCAGCCGGGCGCCGATGAGGCAGAGCACCAACGCCGCGAGCACCGGAAGCGGGCCGATCGACAGCGCGAAGTCATCCGGTATCGCGCCGGCCGAGGCGAAGGCCGCGCGAAAGAGCAAGCTCAGCCCGATGCCGGGAATGACCCCGAGTACCGCCCCGAGCGTGCTCACCACCGTGGTCTCCGCGGCGATCATGCCGAGGACCTGCCTCGGGGTCGCACCGATCGCTCTCAGCAGGGCCAGTTCCCGCAGCCGGTGCCGGACGGACAGGGCGAGGGTGCCGGCCACCACGATCATGATGACCAGCACCATGCTGGCGCCGAACGCCAGAGCCAGCTCGCTGAGGAACGAACGCGTGTTGCCGATGTCGAGAAACTCGGCTTCGCTGCGCTCCCGTCCGGTGTGGACGACCACATCGGGGAACGCCGCCTCGACGGCGCCTGCCAGCTCCGCTGGGCCGACATCCGGGGAGGTGAGCACGCCGATCGCGTTCACCCGATCCGGCCGGCCGGTCAGTTCCCGCGCCCGGTCGTCGGTGAAGAACAGTGCGGACTGCCGGGCGGGTGGACCTGCGGGCAGGTCCGCGATGCCCGTCACCCGGTAGGTCGACGTGCGGGAGCCCACCGCGAGCCGAACCGCAGCGCCGACAGTGACGCCGGCCCGCCGGGCCAGCGCGGAGTCCAGCACCACGTCGTCCGTCCGGACCGGAGCCCCTCCCGCGCTCGTGGTGAACGGGCCCAGCACGGCTGACTCCCAGCCGTGCCCGAGCAGGGGGATGCCGTCCGGCTGGGCGAGCAGTCCGCCGTCCATCGTCACCAAGCTGACCGGGACGCTGACGTCGGCGATCGCCGCCCGGACGCCGGGCACCCGCGCGAGGGCGCCGGCCCGGTCGGCCGGCAGGGTGGCTCGTTCGGCGAACCGGGGGTCCACGTCGTCGGCCACGGGCAGCGCCTGCGGGGCACCCACCACCAGATCGGCGGCCTGGTAACGCTCGGTCGGCCCGCCCGCGCGCTCGCTGCTCTCCAGCAGGATCCCGCAGGCCGTGATCACCGCCGAGCCGAACAGCACCGCGATGAACGCGGCGACGAACCCGCCCGGGCGTGCCCGGATCGTGCGCCAGGCCAGCACCGAAATGCGCCTCGACGGCAGCCGGCGCCTCACGGCTCGCCCAGGTGAGTCATCCGCTCGGCGATCTGCTCGGCGCAAGGCCGGTCCAGCTCGCCGGCCAGCCGGCCGTCGGCCAGGAACACCACGGTGTCGGCGTGGGCGGCCGCGACCGGATCGTGCGTCACCATCAGCACGGTCTGCCCCAGGTCGTCGACGAGCTTCCTGAGCAGCGCCAGCACGTCCCCGCCGGTACGGCTGTCCAAGGCGCCGGTCGGCTCGTCGGCGCACACCAGGTCCGGCCGGTTGATGAGCGCCCGAGCGATCGCGACACGCTGTTGCTGCCCGCCGGACAGCCGGCTCGGCCGCCGGTCGCGCAGCTCGGTGAGCCCCACCTCGGCCAGCACGCGGGCCAGCCGCTGCCGGTCCACCGGCTTCTCGGCCAACCGCACCGGCAGCGTGACGTTGTCGGCCACCGTCAGCGCCCCGAGCAGGTTGTACGCCTGGAAGACGAACCCGATCCGGTCCCTGCGCAACTCGGTGAGCTCCGTCTCCGACCGGCCGGACACCTCCGTGTCACCCAGCATGACCCGTCCGGAGGTGGGCCGGTCCAGTCCGGCCACGCAATTCAGGAACGTGCTCTTGCCGGACCCGGACGGGCCCATGACGGCGGTGAACGTACCGCGGAGGAACGCGGCCGTGACCCCGTCCAGTGCGCGTACCTGATTCCGCCCTGACCCGTGCACTTTGGATACCGCATCGAGGCGTACGGCATACGATCCAACTGTCATGGCGGTTGACGCTAGGCGTCACGCGAGGCTTGATCGCTACCCCGAACCACCGGAAAAGTCTTACAGCCAGCTGTAGTGCCGGGTCAGCTGATGAGGCTTACGCCCAAGGCGAGGACGGCCAGCCCCTGCAGGACGGCCCGGGGGACGATGATGCGGTCCCAGGCGCGTTGCCAGCTGCGGATGTCCGCTGGAGTCTGGTGGGCGTCGGCGGCCGCGGTGAGCCGCCGGTTGATGGGTGCGCTGACCCGCACGTAGAGCAGCACCCAGACCACCAGCAGCACGAATGCCGCTCCGGCGGTCGCGGCCGCGGCGGGACGGCCGGACACCGCGGCGAGCACGGCCGCGGCGCCCGCCGCGATGACCCCGAGGATCCCGGGTACGGGCATGCGCCGGTCAGCGACGCGGTGCAGGTTGCCCATGACCGCCGTGAGGGTGCTGTCGTCGACGTGCGCGAGGGCGGATCGCTGGACGAGCGCGCAGAAGGCGTCGGTGCCGTAGACGATCCCGGTGCTCAGGATGGCCAGAAGTGCGGCGAGTTGCGAGACCAGTGTCATGCCTGGGCCTCGGGACCGCCGAGCGGGGGCAGGGCACCGATCTGCTGGAACATCTGCATCAGGTTCAGCTGGTCCCAGTGCTCGACGAACAGGCTGTCGCGCACGCGCCAGATGTCGATGCTGCGCATCTCGACGGGCTTGCCGCTGGCCGGGATGCCCAGCAGGTCCCCGGTGTGGGTGCCGCGGTAGACGAAGCGGCCGACGACGCGGTCACCGGAGACGATCAGGTCCTCCATGGTGACCTTCACATCGGGCAGGCCGGTGAAGAACGCGGCCCAGAACTGGCGGTTGGCCTCGCGCCCGTCGGCGACGAAGTCGTTGTGGTTGCGGTAGTCCTCGGCGATGAACCTGTCCACCAGGTCCGGGTTGTGAGTGTTGGTCATCTCGACGAAGAGGTCGGCGAGCTGGTGTCCGGGTGTGGTCATGTCAGGCTCCGATCGCGGTTAGCACTGCTAGCGCTAGCGACGCTAATCCGCAATTCCGCTCGCGTCAATAGCGGTGCTAGCGAAGCTATCGATGCTACAGTCGGGCATGGCTATCGAGGACCGCCGGCAGCGCGAGCGCGACGCCCGTCGCCGGCTGATCACGGCGACGGCGCGCACCCTGGCCGAGACCGAGGGCTGGGAGGCGGTCACCACGCGCCGGCTGTCCACCGAGATCGAATACAGCCAGCCCGTGCTCTACAAGCATTTCGGCTCGATGGAGGACATCGTCGAAGCCGTCGCGGTCGAGGGCTTCGAGGAGCTCGCCGAGACACTGCGCGCCGCCCGCGGCGACAGCCGGGCGTCCGGCGACGAGCTCGGCCGGGTCGCCGCTGCCTACAGCGGCTTCGCCGCGAAGAATCCCGCGCTGTTCGACGCGATGTTCATCCGGTCCACCCGACTGCACTTCGCGGCCGAGGACACGCCGGCGCCGCTGAAAGAAGCCTTCGCCGAGCTGCGCGCGGCGGTCGCCACGATCGCCGGCGGGCGCGACGTCGACACCCTCACCGAGGTCGTCTGGTCGGCGCTGCACGGATTGGTGGTGCTCGGCCGCAACGGCCGGCTACGCCCGGGCCATGACACCGCCCGCATCGAGCTCCTGGTCACGCAGCTGCGCGCCGCGTCAGCCTAGGGCCGGCCCTTCAGGCACACGAACGGGCCACGGACGCCCGCGTTGAAGCGTTCGGCCGCGGCCAGGGCCTTCTTCACCCGGCGGCGCGGCCCCAGCGCGGTGCCCGCCGTGGCGTAGAGCGCGCCCAGGGCGATCTGGTCACCGCAGCCGACCGCGGCGAAACCGTCGGCCGCCTTCGCCACCTGGTAGTCGTCGTGGACGGCGAAGAGCTGCCCGCGTACGCCGACCAGGAACGTGCCGCCCTCCTCGCGGTCGTTCTCCTTGGCCGCCCAGCCGCCCGCCTTGAGACAGTCGCGCACCGCGTCGATGAACGTCGTCGCCATGAACCGGTCCAGGTCGCCGGTGGGCTTGGGCAGGGTCAGCGAATACCGGATCAGCTGGCCCATCCGGAACGAGGTGGTGAAGCCGAACAGGTAGCGGTTCTTGCGGAAGACCTTCGCGTCGGCGCGCACGGTCAGGCTCAGGCCCGACACCCCCGCGCTGTCCCCGCCGATGTAGACCGAACCCGACTGCGTCAACCCGGCGATGGCCGTCATGGGTCCACCGTCGCACAGCCGGGCCCGCGCCGTCGATCGGCCGACGGGTGCCGCACCGAACGGGGAGTCCTCGGCACCGTCGCACGCACTGTGCGAGATCGCCCTGGTCAGCGGGCTTGCATGGACGCACCAAGCGAGATCACACCCGGAAGGGGTGGAACGTATGAACGCAGTCCTGCGGCATCACGCGAGGAGGGCCGCCGTCGTCGGATCCGTCCTGGCGGTCATCGGCGGTGGTCTCCCCGGTGCCCGTCCGGCGGCAGCCGTCGCCGACCCGCCGGGCACGGTCCTGTCCACGGCGGCGGCCACTCTGCCACCGGAGCTGACCGCCCTGGCCACCGGCAAGCGCGTCTCGTACGTCAGCACGAGTGTCACCGGCGCGAGCATCACCACCACCGGACTCGTGCTCAGCCCCAAACGCAAGAAGGCCAACAAGACCGTGGTCTGGGGGCACGGCACCACCGGGCTGGCCGACCAGTGCGCGCCCTCCGAGAACCAGGGAGTCTTCTGGCCGGAGGCCCGGGCCGCCGTCGCCGAGCTGCTCACCCGGGGCTGGACCGTCGCGGCCCCCGACTATCCGGGACTGGGTACGCCGCAAGCACACCCGTACCTGATCGGTGGCAGCGCGGCCCGCTCGATGATCGACAGCGTCAAGGCCGCCCGTCACCTGGACACCAACCTCGGCACCGAGTACGTCCTCGACGGCCACTCCCAGGGCGGCCAGGGCGCACTGTTCGCCGGCGAACTGGCACCGAGCTACGACGGCGACCTCACGTTGCGCGGCGTCGCGGCCATCGCCCCGGTCTCCAACGTCGACGTGCTGGCCCCGCTGATCCCCGGCACGCCCGGCCAGGGCTACCTGGTGATGGCCCTGTACGGCCTGGCCGCGGTCCAGCCGTCGTTCGACCCGCTCACCGTGCTGGCCCCGCCCGCCCGGCAACGCGTGTCCGTGCTCCAATCCGGCTGCCTGTACGAGATCCTGGCCCAGTACCAGTCACTGAAGGCCGGCCAGCTGCTCCTCGGCGGCGCCCTGCCGCCGGCGGTGGTGGACCAGCTGGCCCACTACGACAACCCGGCCCAGGTGGCGCCGAGCGCACCGATCCTGCTCGTGCAGGGCTCGGCCGATGAGGCGGTGCCGGCCTTCATCACCGACGCGCTGGAGGACCAGCTGGACGACTACCCGCAGCCGGTCGAACTCGTCACCCTCGAGAACGAGAACCACGACGGCGCGGTGTTCGCCTCGACGACCCTCGTCGCGGACTGGATCGCCGCCCGCTTCGCCGCCTGAGACCCGCGGACCGGATCGCCGCCCGCTTCGCCGCCTGAGACCCGCGGACCGGGAGTCCCCGGCCGCCGCCCGCCGGCGCATGACAGGATGCGCGGCGGGCGGCCGCTGGGGGCGGTCCGACGGACGGACGGTGAGGGGCGATGCTGCACGCCGGTCTCAGGCTCGGTGACCGCTACCGGCTCGACGCGCGGATCGGCGCCGGCGGCATGGGCGAGGTCTGGCGGGCGGTCGACGAGGTGCTCGGCCGGGTCGTCGCGGTCAAGGCCATGCTGCCCGGGGTCGCCGACCAGCCCGACTTCGCCAAGCGGTTCCTCGTCGAGGCCAAGGCCATGGCCAGCGTCAACCATCCCGCGGTGGCGTCGATCCACGACTACGGGCGCGGCGCCGGGATCACGTACCTGGTCATGGAGTTCATCGACGGCGAGTCCCTGTCGCAGCTGCTGGCCCGGGAGGGGCGCCTCGACCCGGTGACGACGATGCGGCTCGTCGCGCAGGCCGCCGACGGCCTCGAGGCGGTGCACGAGCGCGGCATCGTGCACCGCGACATCAAACCCGCCAACCTTCTCGTACGGCGTAACGGCGCCCTGCTCATCACGGACTTCGGCATCTCCCGCACGGAGGACGGCACCCAGCTCACCGCCTCCGGCGCGGTCCTGGGCACGCCGACGTACCTGTCACCCGAGCAGGTGCTCGGGCAACCCGCCACCGGCCGCAGCGACATCTACTCGCTCGGGCTGGCCGCGTACGAGTGTCTCGCCGGACGGCGCCCGTTCGAGGGCGACAACCCGTACGCGGTGGCGCTGCAGCGGCTGCAGGCCGCGCCCCGCACGCTCGGCGGTGACATTCCCGCCCCGGTGCTGGCCGTGGTCGAGCGGGCGCTGGCCACCGACCCGGCCGACCGCTGGCCGTCAGCGGCCGCGATGGCCGAAGCCGCCCGCGCCGCGGTCGGTCCCGGACCGACACCGCGGGCGCCGCGGCCGTCCACGTCACGTTCCCGGCGCTGGGCGGTGCTGGCTGCGGCGCTGGTTGTCCTGGTCGTGGCCGGAGGCGTGGCGCTGTGGCAGACCCTGCGTCCGGACCCGCACGGCGGGCCGGCAGTGGGCGCCGGCACCTCGGGCCCGGCCGCGCCCGGGGTCGTGCGGCCGGCCGGCTTCGTCACCTGCGGCCCGCTGCTCTGCCCAGCCGAGCCGCTGTGCTGGGCCGGGGTGACCGCCATCAACGGCCGGGCGTCGTCGCCGCGGGATCTCGACTGCGCCGGGGACCACACCTGGGAGACCTTCGCGGCCACTGCCCTGCCCGCCGACGTCAGCCGGAGCCACGAGGACGAACTGCTGCTGCGCAAGGACATCGCGGCCGCCTGCTCGGCGCGGGTCATGGCCGACCGCAGCCGGGACCGGGCCGCGACCGACGGCTGGGAGCGCGAGGCCTGGCCGATCGAGGTGCCCGGCACCGACCAGCGGCTGGTGCACTGCCTGGCCCGTCCCGAGCAGGGCGAGCCCACCGGCTCGGCGTTCACCTCATCCTGAGGGCAGGCTGCGCCGGACGGCCGCGACCACCCGTTCGGCCTGCTCGACCGTCAGCTCCGACGACATCGGCAGAGCCAGCGCCTCGGCGTGCAGCGCGTCGGTGACCGGCAGGGTCCGGCCCGCGCCGAGCGGCCCCCGGTGCACCGCCGCGAAGTACGGCTTGGTCCCCACCCCCAGCGCGTCGAGGCGCCGCTGCAACCCGTCGCGGTCCGCCACCCGGGCCACCCAGTGCACGTAACTGTGCCGGTCGCCGTCGCGCACCTGCTGCGTCTCCAGAGGCAGGCCGGCGTAGACCGCTGCCACCTCGGCGCGCCACCGGACCAGGTCGCCCAGCACCGGCAGCTGATCCAGCGCCACCACCGCGTGCAGCTCGTTCATCAGCTCCGAGCGGGTCCAGCCCGCCGGGTCGGCCTGCACCCGCTCGGCGGCCTCAGCCGGCAGGACCAGGGCGCCGCCCGCGCCGCCGGCCGACAGGACCTTGGCGAAACTCATCGAGTACGCGTGCGCGTCCGCCTGCTGCGCCACCGGCCGGCCCCGGTGCAGGCTGCCCAGCGCCGCCGCCGAGTCGGCCAGTAGCGCCACCCCGGCCCGCCGGCAGACCGCGCGCAGCCCCGGGTAGTCGCACGGATTGCCGAAGGTGTCGACCGCCATGACCAGCCGCACGTCACCCGGCCGCAGCGCCTCGCCGACCGCGGCCGGTGACAGCGTCCAGGTCACCGGGTCCACGTCGGCGAAACGCAGCCGGTAGCCCAGCTGCACCAGGATCTCGGCGGTCGCCGGGAACGTGTACGACGGCAGCACCGCCACGTCCCCCGGCCCCGCCCGGCCCACCGTCGCCGCCACCATGATCCGTAGCGCGGCGGTCCCAGACGCGGTGAGCAGCACCCGCCGGTCGTCGTCGAGGTCGAGCTCCTTGCCGAGGCGCTCGGTGAGCTCCCGCGTCCACCGGTTGCCGTGCTTCACCTCGCCGCTGACCAGGCACTGCTGCTGGCGGGCGACGACGAGCTCCGGACGGACCGGCCGCAGCGGCACCACGACCGGCAGCGGCGGGCGGAACAGCGGCTCCCGGTCGTCGCCGATCTGCTCGATGAGCCGGGCCAGGTGCGGGCGCAGCGAACCGATCCGGTAACCGGCCGCGGCGAGCCGATTGGTGACCACCAGCCCCGAACTGTCCGGCAGACGGCGCGGCTGCTCGCGTACCGGGGAGGCGGAGCCGCACAGCGTACGGATCTCGGTGGCCAGGGCGTGCAGCGACACCGGCGGCCCGCCGACGTTGAACACGCCGGGCCCGATGCCGCCCACGAGGATCCGGCCCAGCTCCACCGGCGGCAGGAAGCTGCGTACGGTCCCGGCCGTGACGGGCAGCGGCAGCCCGGCCCGCGCCCGCCGGACCAGCCGGGTGGCGACCCGGTCCTGACCCGCACCGAACGCGTTGGCCAGCCGCAACACGGTCAGCCGGTCGCTCCGGACGGCTCCGGCGACGAGCCGCTCCTGGGCGAGCTTGGCCATCGCGTACGTCCACCGCCCGGCCGGATCCGCGTCGGCCATCCGGCGGGCGAGCGGCGCGGCCCGCCACGGGGGACAGGCGGCCCGGGCCAGATCACGGGCGTCGGCGCACCACGCGTCGATCTCGCCGGCCGACCACGGCAGCACCGGTGCCGTGTCCTCGGTCAGCGGGCCGTCGGCTGACCCGTACACCTCGACCGAGGACGTCAGAATGACCCGTCGCCCGGCCAGGGCGGGCAGCAGCCGGGCCGTGCTGATCGCATTGTGCAGCGGCAGCGTCCAGGGCCGGCGCGGCCGCGGATCGCTGGCCCCGAGCAGCAGCACGACAACGCCCGGCGGCAGCTCGGGCAGTTCGTCGGTGAGCAGGTCGGCGCTGATCCAGCCGAGCCCGGCCGCCGCGGTGACCTCCGGCGGCGCGACCCGGTCCACGCTGGTGACCGCTTCCCCGGCGGCCAGCAGCGCGGCGGCGACCTCGGTGCCGAGGAAGCCCGAACCCCCGACCAGCACGAAGCTGTTCATGCAACCTCCACAAAGGAGGTCAGTATCAACGAGCCCCGACCACCGCGGTGTCCGCTCGCCGACAGGGGGTCAGCTGTCCGTCCCGCAGTTCGTAGCGGGCGTGCACCCGGTCCAGCCCTTCGGTGCGGTGCGTCAGCAGCAGCACCGTGCGCCCATCGGTGGCGGTGAGCAGATCCGCCATCAGCGCGGCCGCGCCGGCCTCGTCCAGCCCTTCGGTGGGCTCGTCCAGGATGAGCAGGTCGGGTTCGGCGAGCAGGGCCCGGGCGGTCGCCAGCCGGCGACGCTGACCGCCGGAGATCGTCCCGCCGCCGGTGCCGAGCCAGGTGTCGAGCCCCTGCGGCAGACCGGCCAGCCAGCCGTCGAGCCGCACCCGGGCCAGGGCGGCGTGCAGTTCGGCGTCGGTGGCGTCCGGGCGGGCGAGGCGCAGGTTCTCCCGGACCGTGGAGGCGAAGACGTGGTCGGCCTCGTCGCCGACCAGCGCGCTGCGGCCCACCCCGGTGACCGTGCCCGCGCGCGGGTCCAGCAGCCGGGACAGCACGGCGGCGAGGGTGGACTTGCCGCCGCCGGAGGGCCCGAGCACCGCGGTGCGGGAGCCGGCCGGCAGGTCCAGGTCGATGCCGGCCAGGGCGGGCGGCCGAGCCGGGTCCCAGCCAGCCACCAGGCCGCGGATCGTGATGTCCCCGGCCGCACCGGCACCGGGAGCACCGGCGGCAGCGGCGGGTCCGGGAGTGGCTGACGGTGGCTGCGCGGCGATCTCCGCGAGCCGGGCGCGCGCACCGGCCGCGCGGCGCCAGGCAACAGCAGCGTCGGGCAGCGCGGCGACCGGCTCGCCGAGCGCCACAACCGCAAGCAACAGCACAGCGGCCCACTCGTCGGACAGCCCGCTACCGGCGGCCACCAGCGCGGTACCGGTCACCGCGACCCCCCAGCCGAGCAGGCCAAGCGCGGCGGCGGCACCGGCCGAGCGGGCCGCCCGCGCTTCGAGCCGCGCCAGCACCCGGCTGCGCCGATCCGGTACGGCCAGAGCGTCCCCGCCCCGCCGACCCACGGCGAGCTCCTCGACACCATCGACGGTCTCCACGACGGCGTCCCGCAGCTCGGCCCGCGCCTGACCGGTAGCAGCGTCGAGCCGGCTCGCCTGCCGCGCGGCCAGCGCCGGAGCGGCCACCCCGCTGATCAGCAGTCCCACCGCGAGCGGAAGCGCGACCGCGGGCAGCACCGCCACAGCAGTGACCGCCACGAGCGCCAGGGTCAGAGCCGCCGCGAGGGCGGGCAGGCGCCCCCGCAGCAGCCCGTCGACGCGGGCGTCCACGTCGTCCCCGACCCGGGTGAGCAGGTCACCGCGGCGTCGCAGCCGAGGGCCGGGCACCCGGGGGATGAGGTCAGCGAAGACCCGCGCCCGCCACTCGCCGAGCCGGGCGAAGGCCACGTCGTGCGAGACCAGCCGCTCGACGTAGCGCAGCAGCGGCCGGGCGACGGCACTACCCCGGACGAGCACGACAGCGGTCGACAGCGTGAGCACCGGCGGCAGCGTCGCGGCCCGGACGAGCAGCCAGGTGGCCGCCCCGGTCAGCACGATCCCGGCCAGCCAGGAAGCCGCCCCGAACCCGACGGCCGTGCCGGGGCGCCGCACGAGCCACCCGGCAGCGCGCGCCACCAGCGACCCACCGGCCGCAGGGGCGCGAACAGTGCCCGGCGTGGCCGCGGGAACAGCGCCCGGCGCGGCCGCGGGGGCGGCGCCCGGCGCCGATGAAACGGCCCGGTCGTCGGGGTGTTGCCGGCCGACCGGTCCTGATGCCGGCGGCACGTCGGGCGGCGGGGGAGTGACGTCGATGATCCGGTCGGCCGCGGCCAGCAGCCCGGGCCGGTGCGCGACCACCAGCACCGCACACCCCTGGTCCGCCGCCGCCCGCAGCCGCTCGATCACCAGCCGCTCGGCTTCCGCGTCGAGGTGCGCGGTCGGTTCGTCGAGCAGCAGCACCGCCGGTGCGCGCCCGGCCGCCCGCAGCAGAGCCGCCAGCGCCAGCCTTTGCCGCTGGCCGGCCGACACCCCAGCCCCGTGCTCGCCCAGCACTGTCGCCGGTTCCACCTCGGCGTCCAGGCCCACCGTGCGCAGCGCTTCGCGCACCGCGTCCGGACTGCACCCCGGGAACACGTCGGCGACTGTGCGGACGTGCGGCAGCGTCGGCCGCTGGGGCAGGTACAGCAGGCCGGGACCGCTGAGCTCGACCCGTCCCGTGACCGCCGGCTGCAGCCCGGCGAGGACCCGCAGTGCCGTGGTCTTGCCGGCACCCGACGGTCCGCGCAGGGCGACCAGTTCTCCCTCGCGGACGGCCAGCGCGTCCAGGTTGAGTGCGTCCACCGTGGACCCGGGGTGCCGCACCCGCAGCCGGGCGGCGTACACGGCCGGGCGTTCGCCACCGGCGCCGAAGCGTCCGTCGCGAGCCGCGGCCAGCACCGCCCCGGTCGGCAGGAAGGCCGGATCGGCGTCGGAGGGTGCCAGGATCTCGTCGGCGTCCGCGATGACTGCCGACGCGTCGGCGCTCGCGTGGTAGCGGGCCGCCATCTCGCGCAGCGGCCGGTACACCTCGGGCGCGAGCAGGATGACCAGCAGCGCCGGGCCCAGCGTCAGGTCGCCGGCGGCCACCCGGAGCCCCGCCTCGACGGCGATCAGCCCCACGGACAGCGTGGCGACCAGGTCCAGCGCCGTCGAGGACAGGAACGCCACCCGCAGCACCCGCAGGGTCGCCGCGCGGTGCCGGTCGGTCATGTCGCGGACCACGGTGGTCTGGCGGTCGGCGCGGCCGTACACCCGCAGGGTCGCCAGCCCGCGCACGACGTCGAGGAAGTGGCCCGCCAGCCGGGCGTCGGCCTCCCAGGCCCGCTGGGCCCGCTCGCGGGTCGCCCAGCCGATCAGCGCGCCCAGCACCGGGATCAGCGGCAGCGTGACCAGGGCGATCAGTGCCGACGTGAGGTCGGTGAGGGCCATCGCGACGATGACCAGCGGTGGCAGCGCCACGCCGAGGACCAGTGCGGGCAGGTAGCCGGAGAACCACGGCCGCAGCGAGTCCAGGCCGCTGCCCAGCACGGCGGTGAGCCGGTTGCCGCCGAAGCGGGCCACCCAGGCGGGACCGTGGTCCAGCGCCGCCGCGAGCGCCGAGCGGCGCAGTTCGTCGGTCACCGCGGCCGCCGTACGCTGGGCCACCACCTGCTCCGCCCAGGTCAGCGCGGCCCGCAGCACGAAGGCCGCGGCCAGCAGCGCCAGCGCGTCGTGGCCGGTGACGATCCGGGCCAGGGCGACGGCGACGGCGACCGTCGCGGCCGCCTGGACGGCGCCGAGCAGGGCCGAGATCCCGATTCCGGTACGGCTGGAGCGAGCGTGCCGCAGCAACCGGGGGTCGAGGGGTCCACGGCTCATGACGGCACCCGCTCGCTGGCCACCCGGCGCCGGAACACCCAGTACGAGAACGCCTGGTAGACCAGTACGCCGGGGAGCACCACCACGCCGACGACGCTGATCAGCCGCAGCGCCGAGTCGGTGGCCGCCGCGCCCGTCATGGTCAGCGACCAGGCCGGGTCCAGTGTGCTGCGCAGCACGACGTCGCCGTGCACGGTGAAGACGGTGATGACGGCGCCGGCGATGCTCAGCGCCGTACCGCCGAAGGCCAGGGCTTCCTGGCCGTTGCGGGCCAGCATGGCGATGCCCAGGCAGAGCGCGGCCGCGGCCAGCGCCGGCCGCGACTCGGTGGCGAAGCCGATCGCGGCCAGCACGGCGGTGCCGCCGGTGGCCAGGGTGACGCCGAGCCGGCGGGCCCGCACGTGCACCGGGCCGGTGGTGCGCAGGGTCAGGAACATCGCCCCGATCAGCAGGGCGGCGAACAGGGCCGCGCCCGCCCCGGCCAGGGCCGGCCAGCTGAGCAGGGCCGCGGTGCTGCGGCTCAGACCCGTACCGGTGACCTGGCCGTCCGGGCCGAGGGCCAGGCCGTGGGTGAGCACGCCCAGCACCGCTCCCCAGAGCAGCACGATGCCGGCCGAGCTGGCCGCCAGGGCCGCGTCGCAGCGTCGGCGCCAGCGTGGCCCGTCGCCCTTGCCGCGGAACTCCAGCGCCACCCCGCGGACGGCGAGCAGCAGCAACAGCGCCACCATCGGCAGATAGAGGCCGGAGAGCAGGGCGGCGTACCAGTCGGGGAAGGCCGCGAAGGTCACGCCGATCGCGGCGACCAGCCAGACCTCGTTGCCGTCCCAGAACGGGCCGACGGTGCGGACGACGGCTCCCCGCTCGTGGTCGTCGCGGCCGACGACCGGGGAGAGCAGGCCGACGCCGAAGTCGAAGCCCTCGAGGACGAAGAACAGCACCCAGCAGAGCACGACCAGCGCGAACCAGACAGTGATCATCATGGTGATTCCTCAGTAGACCGGGACGGGCTCGCGCTCGGGTGCCTGCTCGCCGGCGGATGCGGCGGGCGCGGCGGCTTCGAGCGGTTGCCGGGACAGGTGGCGGACCAGGCGCAGCCAGACGACGGCGAGGATGCCGTAGACGACGGCGAAGCCGATCAGGGAGACGAGCACCTCGCCGCGGGTCAGGCCGGGGGAGATGCCGTCGGCGACCCGGGAGATGCCGAACGCGAGCCAGGGCTGGCGGGCGGTCTCGGTGAAGATCCAGCCGAACGTGTTGGCCGCGGCGGGCAGGATCGGGATCAGCGGCAGGAAGCGGATCAGCAGCCGGTGGGCCTGCCGGTCACGCCGGGTGCTCCACAGGTAGTACGCCGCGACGGCCGCCGCCAGCATGCCGATGCCGATCATCAGCCGGAACGTCCAGAACGCCACCGG
Organism: Actinoplanes sp. CA-051413; assembly: GCF_050955795.1. Lineage (NCBI taxonomy): Bacteria > Bacillati > Actinomycetota > Actinomycetes > Micromonosporales > Micromonosporaceae > Actinoplanes > Actinoplanes sp. CA-051413. The sequence goes on along the minus strand of NZ_CP192100.1, from coordinate 6,129,154 downwards.
GATCATCGGGATGTAGCTGCCCGGGCCGAACTGGGCGGCGTACTGGGCCTGGAGGTCGTCGATGCCCTGCACGGTCGCGCCGGGGTTTCCCTTGGCCAGGATGGACAGCAGGCGGGGGATCTCCAGGCTGAAGAACGGCTCGCCGCCGTCCGGGCCGCCGACGGCGAAGACCGAGAAGGGCGCGCCGGTGGTGGTCGCGTACAGGGCCTCGGCGGCGGCCATCTTCATCGGCTGCACCTCGGTGATGACCTTGCCGAGGTGGTCGCCGGTCAGGGCGGTGAGGGCGCCGCCGGTGAGGGTCAGCCAGGCGCCGAGCCGGGCCAGCGTACGGAACGCCGCCTCGCCTCCCGCCCGCAGCCGCCACACCCCGATGGCCAGGAGCAGCGACCCGCCGGCCATCACCGCCCCGGCCAGCGTGTGCGGGAACGCGGCCAGGTTGACCTTGTTGAGCAGCAGCGCGCCGAAGTCGTCGAGGTGCGCCCGCCCGGTCACCGGGTCCAGCGAGTACGCGACCGGGTTCTGCATGAACGAGTTGGCGGCCAGGATGATGAACGCGGACATCACGGTGCCGGCCGCGACGATGACGATGGTGGCGGCGTGCAGCTTGCGTGGCAGCCGGTCCCAGCCGAAGTACCAGAGCGCGAGGAACGTCGCCTCCAGGAAGAAGGCGAGCATGCCCTCGATCGCCAGCGTCGGGCCGAACACGTCGCCGTAGAAGCGGGCGAAGTTGCTCCAGCCCATCCCGAACTGGAACTCCTGCACCAGCCCGGTGACCACGCCGACCGCGAAGGTGACGATGAGCAGCTTGCCGACCAGTTTGGTGAGCTGCAGATAGCGCTCCTGACCGGTGCGCAGCCAGGCGAGCTGCAGGCCCGCGGCGGTGCCGGCCAGGCTGATCGACAGCGGCACGAAGAAGTAGTGGTAGATCGTCACGACCGCGAACTGCAGCCGGGTCAGCTCGAGCACGTCCACGGATGGCCCCCTCTACGACGTTCCGTAGTAGATACTACGCCCCGTAGTACGACGCTGTGCAGTAGAGTGGGTCACATGGCTTTGGGAGACCTCGAACGTGAGGTCATGACGCAGTTGTGGAACGCCGGCGAGCCGCTGACCGTGCGCCAGGTGCACGAACGGCTGAGCCGCGACCGCGAGCTGGCGTACACGACCGTGATGACCGTGCTGGACCGGCTGGCCAAGAAGGGTGTCGTCACCCAGCAACGCGCCGACCGGGCGTACCGCTATGCCCCCGCGCAGTCGCGCGAGGAGATGACTGCCGCGCTGATGCTCGACGCCCTCAGTGCGGCTCCCGACGGCGTCCGCGACGCGGCCCTGGCGCACTTCGTCGGCCGGATCGACCCGTCGGCACTGACCGCCGCCATCGAGGCGGCACGGAAGGACCCGGGCGCTCTGCTGAGCCTGCCCGCAGCGGAAAACCCAGAACAACAGCAGTGACCGCCATGCTGCTCGGCGCTCTCGGGCTGACCCTGTCGCTGGTCGTGCCGGGCATCCTGGCCGGGGCGCGCTGGCCCGACCGGGCTCCCGCGGCGGCCGTCGCGCTCTGGCAGAGCATCACCCTCACTGGGGTGCTCTGCGCGCTGGGCGTGGTGCTGGCCGGACCGCAGGAACTGGTCAGTGAGCTGGGTTCGGACCGGCCGGTGGGTGCGGCTGCGCTGATTTTCGCGCTGGCCGTCGCCGCGGTGATCATCGTGCGGCTGCTCGTGTCGCTCGTCCGGGTGAGCATCCGGTCCCGGGCGCGCCGGTCCCGGCACCGGATGCTGGTCGACCTGCTGGACAGTGCCGAGCGCCACGGTGAGCTGCCGGCCGAGGTGCCTGCCGGGCTGCGGGTGCTGGACGGGCCGCTGCCTTTCGCGTACTGCCTGCCGGGCCGCTCGCCTCGGGTGGTGCTCAGCGACGGTGCGCTGCGGGTCCTCGACGCCGAGCAGGTGGCCGCGGTGATCGCGCACGAGCAGACCCACCTGCGGCACCGGCACGACGTGGTCATGGAGTCGTTCACCGCGTTCTACCGGGCGGTGCCGCGGCCACTGCGCAGCCGGGCGCCGCTCGACGCCGTACACCTGCTGCTCGAGATGGTCGCCGACGACGCCGCCCGGCGGCGCTGCGGCGCGGCGCCGCTGCGCACAGCTCTGGCGCTGCTCAGCGACGCGGTCAGCCCGGACGCGCCGGCGGAGCTCGGCAGCGCGGCGGCGGAACGCCGGCGCCGGCTCGACCGGCTGAATGTGAGTGATCCGCGCCCGGTCACCGTGACCTTGACCCTGGCCGCGGCCACCGGCGCGGTCGGCCTGCTGGTATTACCCACAGTGATTCTGGTATTGCCATGGCTGGACCGGGCGCTTTCGGCCTGGCCGCTTTGACGGCCATTTCTTACGCTGCGTCAACCGATGTTCGGCGCAGTGTGTCCTGATACCGCCGGGTTCAAATCGCCGTTGATCGGGAGTACGGTAGTGCCCGGCTCGGCAGTCCCCCCTCGTCCCAACCCGGGCGAACTGACGAGCCACCGCCTAATCGTCGCGAGACGAACCGGGGACCCACGAATTCTGGGGTCAAGCCACCAGCAGCACGGTGGCCGGGCGCGCTTCCCGCCCGCACCCGTCAGCTAACCCGGTCGGCGGCCGAGGGAAGAAAGGACACTGCACCTACGTGAAACGGATTGAGGCGCGCAGCGCCGCAATTCTGCGCAGCATCGCCTGCGCCGTCGTCGCGGTCGGGATTCTTCTCACTCCCGGGGTGGCGAATGCGACACCGTCCCCGTCGAGCATCGAAAAGCAGATCGACGAGCAGTGGAACAAGCTGGAACCGGTCATCGAGCAGTACAACAACGTGCACAATCAGCTGCTCAAGAACCAGGCCCAGCTCCGGAAGATCGACAAACGGCTCGCACCGCTGGAGCTGGAGGTCGACCTGGCCATGTCGCAGGTGGGCAACATGGCGGGAAAGGCCTACATGCAGGGCTCGCCCAGCGCCATGAAGGCCATGGTCGTCAGTGGTTCGCCGACCTCTCTGACCGAGAAGCTCACGTTCCTCGACCAGATCAGCCGGCACCAGCGTGAGTCGGTCTCGGGCGCCGCGAAGCTGCGCGACCAGCTCGCGGGCGACAAGCGCGACCTGGACACCCTGACCAAAGCCGTGGCGGCGCGCGACAAGGCGCTGGCCCAGCAGAAGAAGGACATCCAGAAGAAGGTCGACGAGCTGCAGAAACTGCGGATCAGGGCGTACGGGGCGAGCGGCGTCTCCGACGGTGCGTTCAAGACCGGCCCGTGCCCGGTCGACTACACCGACGACAAGGGTGGCCGGGCGGCGCAGAAGGCGTGCGACCTCATCGGCAAGCCCTACGTCTTCGGTGCGGAAGGGCCGGGCGGCTACGACTGCTCCGGCCTGACCAAGGTGGCCTGGGCGGTGGTCGGGGTGCACCTGGAGCACTTCACCGGTGACCAGATCGGAGCGGGTCGGGCGGTCAGCCGCAGTCAGCTGCAGCCGGGCGACCTGATCTTCTACGGCAGTCCGGTCCATCATGTCGGCATCTATGTCGGCGGCAACACGATGGTGCACGCACCGCACACGGGTGACCACGTCCGCATGGCGTCGATCGATCGCAGCGGGGCCATCACCGGCATCCGCCGCCCGACCGGCTGAGGCCCGCACCACGCACGACGGAAAAGCCGCCACCTCCGTGGCGGCTTTCTCCTTTCAGGCCTGCTCCGGAGCGAACTGGGCCAGCGACACCTCCTTGGCTGCGGCGATGTCCTCCGGTCCCGCGGTGCCGGACGCCTCGACGACGCTCACCCAGGTGTGCCGGGTCCTCGGCGACCACACCCTGCAGGAACAGCGCCAGGGCCAGGAACGCGCCGTCCCATCCCGGACCGAGGGAGAGGGCTCCCGCGCCGCTGCGGGCCATCTCGATGGGACGGTGTGCTCCAGCTCGAGCCGGGTCCGCTCCGCGCCGTCCGGGGAAAGGCGCAGCTCCACCCGGCTCAGTGGCCCGCCGAAGGTCAGCCGCAGCAGCCGCGGCGGTTCGCAGGCCAGGATGTCACCGCCCGCGTTGCCTTCCAGCTGGAACTTCCCGCCGGCCCGCAGGCAGTCTCAGCCCCGGTCGTCCACGTCCGCGGTGATGTGGCGCCGGCGGATGAACCCGCTCACCAGAGCGGTGGGCTCCAAAGTGTCCGATCAGGGTGCTGCGAGACTGGAGGGCATGTTTCCCGCTGCCTTCGTCCGCAACGTCACCGGCAATTGGGGCGACGACGGCCGGCGCTGGCTCGCCCAGCTGCCCGCTCTGGTCGAGGACGTTGCCCGGGAGTGGGGACTGACGGTCGGTGCGCCGTACCCGTTGAGTTTCAACTATGTCGCGCCGGCGCGGCGGGCCGACGGGTCGCCGGCCGTGCTCAAGCTCGGCCTGGCCGTGGCCGGTCATGTCGCGATGGAGGCCGACACGCTCGGCTTCTTCGGTGGCCGGGGCACGGTCGAGGTGCTGGCCCGCGACGACGACCGGGGTGCGCTGCTGCTGGAGCGGGCCGAGCCCGGCGGGACGTTGCGGGCGCTGGTCCGCGAGCACGACGAGCAGGCCACGGCCGTCCTCGTCGACATGATGCGGCGCCTGCACCGGCCGGCGCCGGAAGGGCTGGTGCTGGAGGAGTTGTCCTCGCGCGTCGCGGCGTTCGACGCGCATCTGGCGCGGTATCCCGGCGACGACCCGTTGCCGCGGCGCCTGGTCGAGCAGGCCCGGGCGCTGCTGGCCGACCTGTGCGCCTCGGCCTCGCAGCGGGTGGTCCTGCACGGGGATCTGCACCACGAGAACGTGCTGGCCGCGGTCCGGGAGCCGTGGCTGGCGATCGACCCGCACGGCGTGCTCGGCGATCCCGGATACGAGGTCGGGGCGGTGCTCTACAACCCGTTCGACGGCGACGAGCCGGTGCTGGAGCTGCTGCCGGCCCGGGTGGAGCACTTCGCCGACGGCCTCGGCATGCCCGTCGACCGGGTGGTCGCCTGGGGTTTTGTGCAGGCGGTGCTCTCCGAGGTGTGGGATGCCGACGGGGGTTACCCGGAGCCCGGCCAGGCGCTGCAGGTGGCGCTCAAGCTGGCGCCGCGCCTTTCCTGAGCAGGCTCAGCAGCCGCACCAGCTCGGCCCGCTCGGCGGAGGTCAGCGGCGCGAGCAGCTCGTCCTGGATGGCCTCGGCCCGAGCTGCCAGCTCCCGGGCGCGTTCACGGCCGCGGCCGGTGATCGTCACGACGTTGCGGCGCTTGTCGGCCGGGTCCGGGCTGCGCTCGACGTAGCCGTCCGCGGTCAGCTCGTTGAGCACCGCCACCATGTCGCTGAGGTGGATTGCGGTGCGCCGGCCCAGCTCGGCCTGGCTGGCCGGCCCGTCGAGCAGGGTCTCCAGCAGCCGGTAGTGGTAGCCGCGCGCGCCGACCTCGGCGAATCGTTCGGTGACCAGGCGGCCGGCGTGGGCGGCGGTCTGGGTCAGCAGCCAGCTGGGGAGGTGCTCCATGTGCCGACTCTAACATTTGCCTGACTAACGTTAGTACGACTAACGTTAGTCGTATGAACGATATCGCGCCGTACCGGATCGACGTCCCGCAGGCCGACCTCGACGACCTGGCCGACCGCCTCGACCGCACCCGCTGGCCCGACGAGCTGCCCGGCGCGGGCTGGGACTACGGCATCCCGCTGGCCCGCGTACGCGAACTCGCCGAGCACTGGCGCCACGGCTACGACTGGCGGCGGCACGAGGCCGAGCTGAACGAGTTCCCGCAGTTCCGCACCGAGATCGACGGCCAGCGCGTCCACTTCCTGCACATCCGCTCGGCCAACCCGGACGCGCTGCCGCTGCTGCTCCTGCACGGCTGGCCGGGCTCGGTGCTCGAGTTCCGGGCCCTGACCGGCCTGCTGTCCGACGACTTCCACCTGGTCGTGCCGTCGCTGCCCGGCTTCGGCTTCTCCGGGCCGACCGGGGAGCGCGGCTGGGACCTGCACCGCATCGCCCGGGCCCTGGCCGAGCTGATGACCCGGCTCGGTTACCCGCGTTTCGGTGCGCACGGGGGCGACTGGGGCTCCGGCGTCGCCCGTGCGCTCGGCGCCGCCGTCCCCGAACGGGTCGTCGGCGTACACGTCAACTATCTGCCCACGCCCGGCCCGGCGACCGGCCTGACCGGCGAGGACCGCGACCGCGCCGAGCGGACCGCGGCGTTCGCCGCGAACCGGCCCGGCTACCAGGTGCTGCACGCGACCCGGCCGCAGACCATCTCGTACGCGCTGACCGACTCACCCGTCGGCCAGCTCGCCTGGATCGCCGAGAAGTTCACCGAGTGGGTCGACCCGGCCTCCACCATCAGCGACGACGTCCTGCTCACCGACGTGTCGATCTACTGGTTCACCCGGACGGCGGGCTCGTCGGCCCGGCTGGCCAAGGAGAGCGGCTTCGGCACGCCCTGCCCGGTGCCGATGGGTGTGGCCGTCCTGCCGCACGACATCGTGCTGAGCGTGCGCCCGCTGGCCGAGCGCCTCTTCGACATCCGGCACTGGACAGAACTGCCGCGCGGCGGGCACTTCGCGGCGCTGGAGGTGCCGGTCGAGCTGGCCGCCGACATCCGCGCCTTCTTCCGGAGCCCGGTGATCTCGCCCTCACCGTAGTGCGGGTCCCGCGTCGCGGCGCCCGGCACGGGGAAGAGTGGGGGCATGCGACTCGATCTCAGCGGCAGGACTGCTCTCGTCACCGGCTCGACCCAGGGCATCGGCCTCGCGATCGCCACCGGCCTGGCCGCCGCCGGCGCCCGGGTGGCGATCAACGGCCGGGACCGCGACAAGGTGCTCGCCGTGCTCCCGAGCGACGGTGACTTCGTCGCCGCCCCGGCCGATCTGACCACCGACGACGGTGTCGCCGCGCTGCTGGAGGCGCTGCCGGAGGTCGACATCCTCATCAACAACCTGGGCATCTTCGGTGCCCGGCCGGCGCTGGAGATCACCGACGCCGAGTGGCGGCGGTACTTCGAGGTCAACGTGCTGACCGCGGTCCGGCTGACCCGGGCGTACCTGCCGGGCATGCGCGAGCGCGGCTGGGGCCGGATCCAGTACATCGCGAGCGACTCCGCGGTGGTGACGCCGGCCGAGATGATCCACTACGGCATGACCAAGACCGCGCTGCTGGCGGTCTCCCGCGGCTTCGCCAAGGAAGCGGCCGGCAGTGGCGTGACGGTCAACAGCGTCATCGCCGGACCGACCCACACCGCCGGTGTCGAGGAGTTCGTCTATGAGCTCGTGGACCGTGACCTGCCGTGGGACGAGGCGCAGCGCGAGTTCATGCGGCTGCACCGGCCGCAGTCACTGTTGCAACGCCTGATCGAGCCCGAGGAGATCGCCAACATGGTGGTCTACCTCAGCTCCCCGCAGGCGTCGGCCACCACCGGTGGCGCGCTGCGCGTCGACGGCGGTTATGTCGACGCGATCCTGCCCTGACGGGTCCGCCCGGCCGGACCGCGGGCCCACCCGCGGTCCGGCCGGTCCGGCTCAGTAGCGCAGCCGGCGGTAGGCGCGCGCCGACAGCGGCAGGAAGATCGCGGTGAGCAGCAGCGGCCAGCCGACCGCGAGCCACACCGCCCCGTCGGCCAGCGGTCCCTCGGTGATCCCGGTCGGGTTGCCGAAGAGCTCCCGCGTGGCCGACGCGGTCGCGGACAACGGGTTCCAGGCGGCGATCGCGCCCAGCCAGCCCGGCATCGTCTCGGCGGACACGATCGCGGTGGACAGGAAGCCGATCGGCCAGACCAGCACCTGTACGGCCATCGTGGCGCCCTCGCCGCGGAAGCTCAGGCCCACGAAGATGCCGATCCACAGCACGGCGAACCGCAGCAGGAGCAGGAGCAGCACGGCGGCCAGCGCGGACGCCGGGCCGTCGGAGATCCGCCAGCCGATGAGCAGGCCGCCGAGGATCAGCACCAGCAGCTCGACCGCCGAGTTGGCCATGTCGGCGCCGACCCGGCCCAGGGCCACCGACGCACTGCCGATCGGCATCGAGCGGAACCGGTCGGTGATGCCCTTGCGGGCGTCGTTGGCCATCGCCGTGGCCGTGCTCTCGACCCCGAACATCATGCTCAGCGCGAGCATGCCGGGCAGCAGGAAGCTGATGTAGTCGCCGCCGCCGGGGACCGTGATCGCGCCGCCGAAGAGGAAGCCGAAGACCAGCAGCAGCATGATCGAGAAGAGCAGGCCGAAGAGCGGCGTCCACGGCTGGCGTACCCAGTGGGCCAGGTCCCGCTGGGTGATGATCCAGCCGGCTCGCAGTGTCGTCATCGCGCCACCTCCTTGTCGGTCAGGGTGAGGAAGACCTCGTCGAGGGTCGGCCGGCGCAGCACCAGGTCCTCCGGGGCGATACCCAGCTGATCCAGGGCACGGACGATGTCGGCCAGCGCGACCACCCCGGCCCCGACCTCGAAGGTCACCCGGTGCGTCTCCGCGTCGGTGACGGCGGCCTCGCCCAGGGCGGCCGCCAGCCGCTGCGCCACCAGCTCCAGCGACTCCGACCGCGGCACGGTGACGGTCACCCGATCCCCGCCGACCTGACGCTTGAGCTCGTCGGGCGTGCCGGTGGCGACCACCTTGCCGTGGTTCATCACGGAGATCCGGGCCGCCAGCTGGTCGGCCTCGTCGAGATACTGCGTGGTGAGCAGGACCGTGGTGCCGCGCGCGGCGATCTCCCGGACGCTCTCCCAGACCTCGTTGCGGGCCCGGGGATCCAGGCCAGTCGTGGGCTCGTCGAGGAACAGCACCGCCGGGGTGAGGATGAAACCGGCGGCCAGGTCGAGCCGGCGGCGCATCCCGCCGCTGTAGGTCGACACCGCCCGGTCCGCCGCGTCGGTGAGCCCGAACGTATCGAGCAGCTCGTCGGCCCGGGCCCGGGCGCGGGCCGTGGTGAGGCCGAAGAGCCGGCCGAACATGACCAGGTTCTGCCGACCGCCGAGGATCTCGTCCACGGCGGCGTTCTGCCCGACCAGGCCGATCCGCCGCCGGACCTCGCGGGCCTGGGTGCGCACGTCGAAGCCGGCGACCCGCGCGCTGCCGCCGTCGGTACGGATGAGCGTGGCCAGGGCCTTCACCGCGGTGGTCTTGCCGGCGCCGTTCGGGCCGAGCAGCCCGTGGATGACGCCGGGCGGCACGCTCAGGTCGAAGCCGTCCAGAGCCTGCAGAGCGCCGTATCTCTTGCGTAGTCCGTCGGCCATGAGGGCGTAGTCGGTCACGGTGGCTCCTAACTCCGTATGCCTTACGGAAATCTTGCCGGCAACACCGTACACCCCACGGGGTAATGTGCGCACATGGAGAGTCAAGACATCGACCGCACGCTCAATCTGCTGTGGCGGCGCACGCTCGGGACCCCGCAGGGCACCCGCGGACCCCGGCAGCGGGTGAGCGTTGACGAAGTGGTGCGCGCGGCGATCGCGGTGGCGGACGAGGAGGGGCTGCCCGCGTTCTCCATGCGCAAGGTCGCCGACCGGCTCGGGCTGAAGCTGATGTCGATCTACACCTACGTACCCGGCCGGGCCGAGCTGATCGGCCTGATGATCGACGAGGTGGCCGGCGAGCAGAAGCTGCCGCCGCACGAGGGCCCGCTGCGGCAGCGGATCACCGGGGTCGCGCAGCAGATCTGGGACGAGTACCACCGGCATCCCTGGCTGCTCCAGGTGGAGAACAGCCGGCCGTGGATCGGCCCGAACGTCTCCGACCGGTACGAGTGGCAGCTCGCCGCCATCGAGGGCGCCGGCTTCACCGACCTGGAGATGGACCAGGTGATCACGATGCTGTGCAGCTTCACGGCCGGGGCCGCCCGGTCCTCCATCGACACCCGGCGCACCACCGAGCAGTCCGGCATCTCCGACGCCGAGTGGTGGGCGGTCAACGCGCCGGTCCTGGAACGGGTGATGCCCGGCGACGCGTACCCGATCTCCGGCCGGGTCGGGCAGGCCGCCGGGCTGGAGTACAACGCGGTCGGCGACCCGGAGCGGTCGTTCCGCTTCGGGCTCGACCGCATCCTGGACGGGCTGGAGCGCCTCCTCGACCGCTGACGGGGGCCCACGGGGAAGCCGGGGCATAATCGCCTCTCATGAGCGACGCCCTGATCGACAGCCTCACGGCGGCGGTCGCCGCCCGGCCCGACGACGTCGCGCTGCGGCTGCACCTGGCCGAGCTGCTGGTCGGGGCCGGACGGACCGGCGAGGCGATCGGGCACGCCGCCCAGGTGCTGGCCCGGGACCCCGCGAACGAGGCCGCCCGGCGGGTGATGACCAGCGCTCTTCCGGGTGAAGCGCCGAAACCCTCGCAAGCTCCGGGCGTGGACTGGGACGCCCTGGAGGGCGAGTTCGAGGGCGTCGTCCCGCCCAGGTTCGCCCCGGCCGGTGCCGACGACCACGCCTTCGACGTCGAACGGGCCACGGTCACCCTCGCCGACGTGGGCGGCATGGACGAGGTGAAGCAGCGCCTCGAGCTGGCCTTCCTCGGCCCGCTGCGCAACCCGCGGCTGCGCACCCTGTTCGGCAAGAGCCTGCGCGGCGGCCTGCTGCTGTACGGCCCACCCGGTTGCGGCAAGACGTTCCTGGCCCGGGCCGTCGCGGGGGAGATGGGTGCCGCGTTCGTCTCCCTGTCGATCGTCGACGTGCTGCAGATGTGGGTCGGCAGCTCGGAGCGCAACCTGCACGACCTGTTCGAGGCGGCCCGCTCGCACGCGCCCTGCGTGCTGTTCCTCGACGAGATCGACGCGCTCGGCCACAAGCGCAGCCAGCTCAGCTCCTCGGCGATGCGGACCCTGGTCAACCAGCTGCTCACCGAGCTGGACGGGGTCGGCGGCGGCAACGAGGGCGTGTTCGTGCTCGCCGCGACCAACGCCCCCTGGGACATCGACGCGGCGCTGCGCCGGCCCGGCCGCCTCGACCGCACTGTCCTGGTGCTGCCGCCGGACGCGACCGCCCGCGCGGCCATCCTCGAGTACCACCTGCGCGAGCGGCCGGTCGCCGGCATCGACCTGCGCGCGCTGGCGGCCGCCACCGAGCACTTCTCCGGTGCGGACCTCGCGCACGTGTGCGAGACCGCGGCCGAGTTCGCGATGCGCGACGCCATCGCCACCGGCGAGGTGCGGATGATCTCGCAGCAGGACATGACGGCCGCCGTCCGGGAGGTGCGCCCGTCCACCGACGCCTGGTTCGCCACCGCCCGCAGCGTGGTCATGTTCGGCAACGCCGGCGGCGAGTACGACGACCTGGCCGCGTACCTCCGGAAGCGCAAGCTGCTGTGAGCGGCGACGACGCGTACCGGCAGGCCCGGCAGCTCGCCCAGGTCGGCCGGTACGCGGACGCCGAGGTCCGGTTGCGCACGGCGCTGGCCGCCGCGCCCGCCGACGCCGACCTGCTCACCCTGCTCGGTTATGTGCTGCGTCAACAGCGCGACTACGCGGCCGCGCTGGCGGCCTGCGACGCCGCCGTGGCCGCCGCGCCGGGGCTGGCCGACGCGCACGCCGAACGCGCCGAGTCTCTGATCGCCCTGATCCGCGACCGGGACGCGATCGCCGCGGCTGGGGAGGCGGTCCGGCTGGCTCCGCACGAGCCCTCCGGGCACCTGGTGCTGGCCCGCGCGCTGGCCGCCGGCCGCCGCTTCGCCGAGGCTCGCGCCTGCGCCCGGCAGGGTCTGACGCTGGCCCCGCGGTCGGTCGAGGGGCTGCTGACCGTGGCCGACGTGGAACGCGACGCGGGCAGCCGGGACGCGGCCGAGGAGGCGGCCCGGGCGGCGCTGGCCATCGAGCCGGCCAACGCCTACGGCCGCTGGCTGCTCGCGATGCTCGACGCCGAGCGGCTGCGGGTGGGTCGTTCGATGCGGGCCCTGCACGACGTGGCCCGGGAGAATCCGGCCCGCCCGAACGTCATCTCGATGACCTGGCCGATCCGCAGCCTGCTCAGCGCGCTGCGCCGCTGGTTCGCCGCCGCGATCCTGCTGGTCGCGGCCGGCGCCCTCGCGGCAACGTGGTGGCCATCGGCGGCCCTCGGCAGCCGCATCCTGGCCGCCCTGTTCGCCGTGGTCGTGGCCGGCTTCGCCCTGCGGGTGCTGATCCCCGCGGGCCGGTTGCCGTGGCGCTGCCTGCGGCTGGTGCCCCGGCTACTGCGCCGGGCCACCCGGGCCGCGATGGTGACGGTGGGCGTCATGGTCGCGCTCCTGCTCGGGTACGCCGTGACGGGCCGCTGGTGGACGGCCGTGCTCGCCCTCGCGGCGGTGCCGGTGCTGTGGGCCCTGGGCCTGGCCGAGCTGCTCGGTGCCCGGCTGGACGACCCGGGTTTCCTGCACGCGCTGAAGGCCCTGGGCCGTGACTTCCGCGACTGGGGCGGCGAGCTCGCCCGCTGGTGGCAGGAGACGAAACGCGAGCTGCGCGAGACGTGGAACGACGACAAGCCGCTGCCGCCGAGTCCCGGGTCGTCGCGATGAGCCACGATCACAGCCACGGCACTCCGCCGGCCGCGTCCCGGCGTACCCGGCGGATCGTCACCGCGGTGCTGGTGCCGGCCGCGCTGGCCACTCTCGTCGCGCTGATCCTGCTGTGGCCCGGCGACGTGCGCACCGAGGCTGCCGCGGGCGGCGGCGAGCGGGCCCTGGGCACGGTCACCGCCGTTGCCGAGCAGGCGTGCCCGGCCGGCGCGCAGCAGCAGCGCTGTGGTTCCGCCACGGTCCGCGTCACCGAGGGCCCTGGCTCAGGGACAGATCAGGCTGTGGATCTTCCACAAGGCCCCGGCACGCGCGCTCTGCACGTCGGCGACGGCGTGGTCCTGCTCTACTTCCCGGACGCGGTTCCTGGCGGGCGGGCGTACTCGGTGGTGGACCGGCAGCGCTCGACTCCGATGATCTGGCTGGTCGCGGTGGCCGTGGCGGTGATCCTGGCGTTCGGGCGGCGGCGGGGGCTGACCTCGCTGGCCGGCCTGGCGGTGAGCTTCGCGCTGCTGCTGCTGTTCGTGATCCCGGCCATCCTGGACGGCTCGCCGCCGCTGCTCATCGCCGTGGTGGGCGCCTCGGCGATCATGTTCGCGGCGCTGTATCTGACCCATGGCGTCAACGTGCACACCTCGGTGGCGGTGGCCGGCACGCTGGCCAGCCTGGTGCTCACCGGCGTGCTCGGTGCTTTGTTCACCTCGCTGATGCAGCTGAGCGGGCTGGGCAGCGACGACAGCGCGGCCCTGGCCGTCACCCGGACCAGTCTGGACCTGCGCGGGTTGCTGCTGGCCGGCATCGTGATCGGCGCCCTCGGCGTGCTGGACGACGTGACGGTCACCCAGGCGGTGACGGTGGCGGAGATGAGCCCCGGCGCGACGAGCCGCTGGGAGCTGTACCGCACGGCGATCCGGGTCGGCCGCGCGCACGTGGCCTCGGCGGTCAACACGATCGTGCTCGCCTACGCGGGGGCCTCGCTGCCCCTGCTGTTGCTGATCACGGCGTCCAGCGAACCCGTCACCGACCTGCTGACCAGCGAGTACCTGGCCCAGGAGATCCTGCGCAGCGCCGTCGGCACGATCGGCCTGGTCGCCTCGGTCCCGATCACGACCGCCCTCGCCGCCCTGGTGGCGGACCTCGGCCCGGCCACTCCCGTCGTCGCGGGGCGGCACGCCCGGCGCGCCTGAGGACGGCGGGCCGGAGCCCGCCGCCCTCGATCGGCCGGTGCTCAGCAGTTACGCAGTTCCGGTGACTGGTTGAGCAGCTGCCCGCGCGGGGAGACGAATGCCTGGTAACGGTCGCCGCCCACCGCGCTGAAGCGGAACGCCGCCACCCGGTGGCAGTTCTGGAAGGCGAGCTTGGCGCCGAAGTGCCGCTCCAGCCCGCCGCGGATGGCGTCGCTGGCCAGGGCACGCAGCAGCTCACCCCGCTGCTGCTCGGACGGCGGCGGGATCTCGTGGTCGGCGAACTCGCCGCCGGTGGTGTCCAGGTCGGTCATGACCTTGCTGACCACCTCCCAGGCGTACGGCAGGGACGTGCGGACACAGTCGACGAACTCCGCGTCCGGGACCTCGCCACGCTCGGCGGCGGAGAGCAGATCGGGGGAGACGGCAAGAGACATGCGGATCCTTCCAACAGTGGACGGCGTACCGGCGGGGCGCCGGCAGCTGCGTCCATCTTGTTGGGAACGGTTTTCATTGTAAAGAACGACGCGCCGGTGTCACCCGATCGTCAGCTCGCTGATCAGGCCGTCGCGCAGGCGGAACGCGTACGTCAGCTCGACCCGCCCGCCGGGGAAGTCACCCTCCACCAGGCTGCGCACCCGGTAGCCACCGCTCTCGCTGCCCTCGGTCCCCAGCACCTTCACCGTGTACGTGAACTGCCCCGCCAGCGCCTCGCGCCAGGCCTGGATCTCGGCCCGGCCGTGGTAGGTCCGTCCGTCGTCCGACACTGTCGCGCCCGGCGTGAAGCAGGCGGCCGTCGCGGCGTGGTCCGGCCCGGTGCCGAGCTGCAGATACCGATCGATGATCTCCGGCGTGTCCATGCTGCCACCCTCCTAGAGCGTTGTTATAGCGGCTACTATAGCGACATGAAAGACGAGGCGACCGCACGCGACCGTCTGCTGCTCGCAGCGGCCGAGCTGCTCGACGGGTCCGGCGGCCGGGACGTGTCCACCCGGGCCGTCTGCGAGCGGGCCGGCGTCACCGCGCCCACGCTCTATCACCACTTCGGCAGCAAGCAGGGCCTCGTCGACGCGGTGGTCAGCTACGGCCTGACGCAGTACGCCGCCGGTGCGGGTGAGTCCGGCGACCCGGTGGCCGACCTGCGTGCGGGCTGGGACGCCCACGTGCGGTACGGGCTGGACCATCCGTCGTTCTACGTGCTGCTGCACGGCCGGATCCGCCCCGGCGTGCCCTGCGGCGTGACCGGGCCGGCTCTGGCCACGCTGAGCCGGCTGCTGGAGGCCGCGGCGGCGCGCGGGCTGGTACGCGTACCGGTGGCGGACGCCGCCGCCCAGATCCTCGCGGCCAACGTCGGGGTGACGCTGAGCCTGATCGGCCGGCCGGCCGGGGAGCGTGATCTGGGCCTGTCCGTGCGCGCCCGCGAGGCAGCCCTGCAAGGGGTGCTGATCACCGGCGACGCGGTGCCGGCAGACGTCTCCCGGGCCGGTGCTGCCGTCACGCTGCGGGCCGCGCTGGCGGCCGACCGGACGGGGTTGACCGCGGGCGAGGCCGCCCTGTTGGGTGAGCTTCTCGACCGCCTCGCCGCCGAAACGGAGCCCGCCCGGTGATCCTCGACTGGCCCGCCTGCCGCAATGCCCGCGACCTGGGCGGACTGCCCACCCTCGACGGTGGCCGGATCCGTGACGGGGCGCTGCTGCGCTCCGACCACCACGCCGCGATGACCCCGGACGACGTCGCCACGGTCCGCTCCGCCGGGGTGTCGCGCATCGTGGACCTGCGCCGGCCCGCGGAGCTCGCCGAGCAGCCCAGCCCGTTCGCCGGTGACCCGATCTACACCCACGTGTCGATGCTCATGGACGTGACCGACTACGAGTATCCGGCGGACTCCTACGGGCCGCTGCTGGACCACAACCAGGCCCGGGTGGCGGCCGCCTTCCGGGCGATCGCCGAGGCGCCTCCGGGCGGCGTGCTCGTGCACTGCCGCGGCGGCCGGGACCGGACGGGCACCCTGGTCGCCCTCGCCCTGACCGTCGCCGGGGTCGGCCCGGAGGTGGTGGCCGAGGACTACGCGCGCTCCGAGGACTGCCCGGCTGCCACGATGATCAACACCCTGGCCCACGCCGAGCAGGCGTACGGCGGCGTCGAGAACTACCTGCGCGGCATCGGCATCGAGCAGCGCCACCTCGACGCGGTCCGGGAGCGCCTGCGCGAGCCCGCCCACCTCACCGAGACCCGCGCGGGCTGGGACGCCGTCGCGGACTGGTACACCGAGCAGTTCCGCGACGACCTGCCCACCCGGATCTGGGACCGGGCGCTGCTGGCCGGCTTCGCGGAGCTCGTCGGTGCCGCGCCGGGCCTGGTCGTCGAGGTCGGTTCCGGACCCGGCGTCACAACCGCCTATCTGCACAGCCTGGGCCTCGACATCAGCGGCATCGACCTCTCCCCGGAGATGGTCGCCGTCGCCCGCCGCGACCACCCGCACGTCCGGTTCCGGGTGGTTTCCATGACGGACCTGCCGGTGCCCGACGCTTCGCTGGCCGGGCTGGTGGCCTGGTATTCGATCATCAACCTGCCGGACGAGGAACTGCCGGCGGTCTTCGCCGGGTTCCACCGGGTGCTGGCGCCCGGCGCGCCGGTGATCCTGGCGTTCCAGACCGGCGACGAGATCGTGGTCCGCCGGGACATCAACTTCCACCGCCGCCGTCCCGAAGCCGTCGAGGCGCTGCTGGCCGACGCCGGGCTCGACCTGGTGCTGCGGACGATCCGCGAGCCCGCCGAGCACCTGGGCGTGGTCGAGACGGTGCCGCAGGCGTACCTGGTGGCCCGCCGGCCCTCAGCCGGTCAGTAGCGTCGTCAGGACGACGACGTCCACTGCACCGACAGGCCGGTCGCCGCGCGTTCGGTGCGGACCTCCATCACCGAGCCCAGGATCGTCGCCCGGTCCACCACGACCGGCTGGTTGTCCAGGCCGTAGGTGATCCGGTCCGAGACGAACACCGGCGTGCCCTCGGGCCGGCGCAGCAGCTCCGCCACCGGCGCTGTGAGCACTTCCGGGCGCAACACCTCGGAGGCGCGGTGCACGACCACCCCGTGCTCGGCGATGGCCGCGTACAGGGAGGTGTCGCTGAGATCGGCGGTGCGCAGCAAGGCGCCGACCGGCGGGCGCACCCAGGACAGCTGGTGCACCGCCGGGCGGCCGGCCAGCAGGCGCAGGCGTTCGAGCCGCAGGATCCGGCCCGGGCCCAGCTGCGCCGCGACCCAGGCCGGCGGGCGGTGCAGGCCCTGGCCGAGGATCTCGGTGCTGACCGTATGGCCCTGGGCCCGCAGATCCTCGGCCAGCCCGCGCAGCGAGTCCAGCCGGTAGGTGGCCTTCGGCGACGCGACGAACGTGCCCCGCCCCGGCTGCTGGGAGAGCAGGCCGTCGGCCTCCAGCTGCCGCAGCGCCTGCCGCAGCGTCACGAGCGTCACCCCGTACGCGGCGCTGAGCTCCTTCTGCGGCGGCAGCGCCGAGCCGGGCGGCAGCTCGCCACCGCGGATCTTCGCGGTCAGGTCAGCCGCGATGACCCGATATTTCGGCGTGCGGCGTTCCAGAAGACACCCCCAGGTCGAGTGCGGTGCGGTAGGCGGCGACGTCGGCGGCGAGCTCGGCCGCCGTGGCTCCGTCGAGAACCCTACGCATCAGCACCGACGCGATCACAGCGCCGTCCCCGGCGCGTCCCGCCTCGGCCGCCTGCGCCGGGGTGGACACGCCGAACCCGATGAGGACCGGCAGCTCGGTGACCGCTTTCAGCCGGGCGGCCAGCGTCGCCGCCGAGCCGGCCAGCTGGGCGCGTTCACCGGTGGTGCCCATGACGCTGATCGCGTACACGAAGCCGCGGCTGCGGGTGCAGATCTCGCGCAGCCGGTCGTCCGGGGTCGAGGGTGCCGCCAGCAGCACCAGGTCGATGCCGGCGGCCGCCGCGGCGGCCTCGGTCGCCGCCGATTCCTCCAGCGGCAGGTCCGGCACGATCAGGCCGGAGACCCCGGCGGCGGCCAGCGCGGGAAGACCGATCCGCAGGACGATGTTCGCGTACGTCATGACGACGACCGGCACCCGCAGCGGCGTGGCGGCGAGATCCGCGAGGATCGACTCCACCGTGGCGCCGCGGGCCAGGGCCCGGTCGGAGGCCTCCTGGATGGTCGGCCCGTCCAGCATCGGGTCGGAGAACGGCAGCCCCACCTCGATCGCGTCCGCCCCGCCGTCCTGGCAGGCCAACAGCAGCTCGGTCCAGTTCGCGGTGATGCCACCGGTCACGTAGGGCACCAGCAGTGGCCGTCCGGTGACCGCCAGCGCGGCGCTGAGCGTGGTCGTCATCGCAGTCCCTCCATCAGCTGAGCCATGTCCTTGTCGCCGCGGCCCGAGAGGGTCAGCAGCACCGTCGAGCCGGTCGGCAGTTCGGAGGTCCCGGCCGCGCGCAGCACCCACGCCACCGCGTGCGCCGATTCGAGCGCGCAGATGATGCCCTCGCGCTCGGCCAGGCGGCGGACCGCGACCAGCACCTCGTCGTCGTTCACCGTCACGTACCGGGCCCGGCCCAGCCCGCCGAGCTGCGCGTGCTCCGGCCCGACGCCGGGGTAGTCCAAGCCGGCGGCGATCGAGTGCGCCTCGGCGACCTGCCCGTGCCGGTCCTGCAGCACCAGCGACCGGGAGCCGTGCAGCACGCCCGGCTCACCGCCGGACACCGCCGCCCCGCCGGCCGCCTCCACGCCGACGAGCCGGGCGGTCGTGTCGACGAAGCCCGCGAAGGTGCCGGCCGCGTTGGAGCCGCCGCCCACGCAGGCGACGACCATGTCCGGGACGCCGGTGCTGAGCTCGGCCGCGACCTGCCCGCGGGCCTCCTCGCCGATCACCCGCTGAAATTCCCGGACCATCCACGGGTACGGGTGCGGCCCGGCGACCGACCCCAGGCAGAAGTGGGTGTCCTCGACGGCCGACACCCAGCTGCGCATGGCCTCGTTGGTGGCGTCCTTGAGGGTGCGGCTGCCGCTGGTCACCGGGACGACCTCGGCGCCGAGCAGGTGCATCCGGAAGACGTTGAGGGCCTGGCGTTCGATGTCGCGTTCGCCCATGTAGACCGTGGCGCGCAGCCCGAACAGCGCGGCCGCGGTGGCCGTGGCGACACCGTGCTGGCCGGCCCCGGTCTCGGCGATCAGCCGGGTCTTGCCCATCCGCCGGGCCAGCAGCGCCTGCCCGAGCACGTTGTTGATCTTGTGGGAGCCGGTGTGGGCGAGGTCCTCGCGCTTGAGCAGCAGGGTGATGCCCAGCTCGGCGGAGAGGTTGCGGGCGGCGGTGAGCGCGGTGGGGCGCCCGGCGTAGGTGCGGCGGTAGCCGTCGAGCTCCTGCCGGAACGCCGGGTCGGCCCAGGCGTCGCGGAAGGCCTCTTCCAGGGCGAGGCAGGCGGGGATCAGCGACTCGGGGACGTATCTGCCGCCGTACTCGCCGAAGCGCCCGCCGGCGGTGGGTTCGCGCATGACCACGGTCACGGTGTGCCTCCAAAGTTCTATAACTCTCGGCTGAGTGTGTCATAGCGGCTCTAAGAGTTCTAGAACTTTATTTCGGTTGTCGCGCGAGTCACCGGCGGCTTGGCTGGGTTGGTGACCGAGTCCTACTTCATCTGTGCGACACCGCGCACCGGCAGTTCCCTACTCCTCGGCCTGCTGGCCTCGACGGGGCTGGCCGGCATCCCGGAGTCGTACTTCCGGCAACCGGACCAGCAGCTCTGGGCCGACCGGTGGGGGATTCCCGGCCCGGCTTTCGCCTATCGGGCCTTCGTGCACGCCGCCCTCCAGGCCGGAACGACGCCCAACGGCGTCTTCGGCGCCAAGCTGATGTGGGGCACCCTCGACGAGCTGGTGGCCAAGCTGGCGCCGCGCACCGCGGGCCGCGACCTGGCGGTGCTGGAGGCCGCGTTCGGGCCGGTCCGCTTCGTATACCTGCGGCGCGAGGACGAACTGGCCCAGGCGGTGTCCTGGCTGCGCGCGGAGCAGACCAGCACCTGGCGGGCCGGCGACCCGGGCGGCACCGCGGCCGAGCCGCACTACGACGAGGCCCGCATCACCGAGCTGCTGGGCACCGTGGCCGAGCACACCGCCGCCTGGCGGGCCTGGTTCGCCCGGTACGGCATCACCCCGCACGAGATCACCTACGAACAGCTCACCGCTGACCTGGCCGGCACCACCCGCGGCGTGCTCACCTTCCTGGGCCTCGACCCGGAAGCGGGCCGGCCGATCCAGCCCCGGCACCGCCGCCAGGCCGACGCGCTCAACGAGGAATGGGGCGCGCGATACCGGACGGAAACCGCCCGCTAAAGCAGTTCCGCGTCGTGGACCAGCAGCGCCACCTGCACCCGGTTGTTCAGGTCCAGCTTGGCCAGCAGCCGCGACACGTGGCCCTTCACCGTCGGCAGGCTCATCCCCAGCTCGGTGCCGATCTCCGCGTTCGACCAGCCCCGGCCCAGCGCCAGCGCCACCGCCCGTTCGCGCTCGGTCAGCGCCGCCAGCCGGTGCCGGGCCCGGTCCCGGCGCGGCCCGGCGGCCGGATCGGCGACGTGGTCGATCAGCTGCCGGATCACCGCCGGCGACAGGGTGGCCGAGCCGCCCGCCACCGCCCGGACCGCCTCGATGATGTCCCGCGGCGGGGTGTCCTTGAGCAGGAAGCCGCTGGCCCCGGCCCGGAGCGCGTCCAGCACGTGCTCGTCGGCGTGGAACGTGGTCAGCACGATCACCTGCGGCGGCGCCGGGCGCGAGCGCAGCCGGCGGGTGGCGACCAGCCCGTCCACCTCCGGCATCCGGATGTCCATCAGCACCACGTCGGGCCAGTGCGCGTCGGCCATCGCCGCGGCCTGGGCGCCGTCCCCGGCCTCGGCGACGACCTCGATGTCCGGCGAGCCGCCGAGCAGGATGCGCAGCCCGGCCCGGACCAGCGGATCGTCGTCCACGATGGCCAGCCGGATCGGCCGCGCCGGCCCGGCGCCCGCCGTCACCGCCGCTCCCCGGCCGCGCGGAGCCCGGCCGCCGCCGGGACGCGCCGGCAGTTCATGCCGGCCATGGCAGCTCGGCCTCCAGGACGAAGTCGTCGCCCTGCCGGCCGTACCGGACGTGGCCGCCGGCCAGCGCCGCGCGCTCGCCGACCTCGACCAGGCCCATCCCCGCGCCCGGCACCTCCGCCCGCGTGGCCGGTACCGGGCACGGGTTGGCGATCCGGATCCGCAGGCCGGCGCCGGGTGCGCCGTCGAGCAGCACCCGCACCGCCGTGCCCGGCGCGTGCTTGCGCGCGTTGGTGAGCCCCTCCTGCGCGATCCGGTACGCCGTACGCCCGAGCACCACCGACGGACCGCCCTCCGGCAGCGCACACGTGTAGTGCACCGTCGTGCCCATCGCCCGGGCGCTGTCGACGAGCTTGGGCAGATCGGCCAGCCCCGGCTGTGGTGGCTCAGGGCGGCCCACCGCGCCCTCACGCAGCACCCCGATGACGCCGCGCAGCTCCTCCAGGGCCTCGTGGGCGCTGGCCCGGATCGCGCCCGCCGCGATCGCCACCTCTTCCGGCCGCGCGTCGGTGCGCACCTCTAGGGCCCCGGCGTGCAGGCTGACCAACGACATCCGGTGGGCCAGCACGTCGTGCATCTCCCGCGCGATACGGGCCCGCTCGGTCAGCCGGGCCTGGTCCTCCCGCAGGTGCTGCTCGGCCTCGAGCCGGGCGGCGTGCTCCCGCAGCGTCCCGGTCAGCCGCCGGTACGCCCGCACGAACATCCCCCACCCCAGCGCCCCCGCCGTGGTGACCCCGCGGACCAGCAGGTCCACCCACACGGGGAACTCCGGGCTGTCGTGCAGCACGAAGTACACCGGCACCACCGCGACGTACGCGACGCCGAGCGCCAGCGCCACCGGGCCGCGCCGATGGATCGCCACGGTGAACAGCGCGACGATGACGGCGCCGGTCGCCATCACCGACACCGTGCTCACCGGCAGCAGGGCGATCGTCAGGCCCACCGGCCAGCGCCGGCGCAACAGCAGCGCGGCGCAGCACAACACACCGAGCGCGACGTCGGCGAGCCACGGCAGCGGCGCACCCTCGCGGGTGGCGTCGCCGAGCGGCACCATCAGCGACCCGTACGCCAGCGCCACGGTCACCGCGACGGTGTCGGCCAGCCGGTCCCGGACAGCCGACCGGCGCCCGCCCGCCGGGTCGGGCACGAGCAACGCGAACACCAGGCCGGCCATGTGCCGAGCCTACGATCCGGCGCCGCGCGGGGGCACTGTCCGAAGTCACCGGCGACCCCTACCGAAGTATGGGTGCGTACCGGATCCGAGGGCCGATGTGCCGGGCAGCCGGCCGCAGCCAGGCTCTCGGCCATGGTGAGACGAGCGGGGTGGATCGGGGCGGTGGCCGGCTGGGGGATCGTCGCGGGGTGGTGGATGCCGCGCGGCCCGTTGACGGGCGCGCAGGCGCTGTGGTCGGTGGGTATCAGCGTCGTCGTGGGGGTGGCGGTCGGCCGGTTGAGCCGGTCCCGGTGGTCGCTGCTGATCGCGCCGGCGGTCTTCGTCGTGGCGGTGGAGCTGCTGCGGCTGCGCCTGGACGGCCCGTCGGTCGACGCGCCGCACGCCAGCGCTCTCGGCTTCGTCGTGCTGGTCGCCGGGCGCGGCCTACACGCGTTGCTGTCGGTGCTGCCGATGGTGCTCGGTGCCGTGTACGCGCGGCGCAGCACCGGCGGCCGCCGGTATCTGCGGCGTACGGCGACGGGGTTGCTGAGCGCGGTGCTGCTGGCCGTGACGGTGGGGGTGGCCGTACCGGCCCGGACCCCGGGGATCGCGGGGGAGCGGAGCATCGCCGAACTGAGCCGGATCGACGCGGGCGGCCACCGGCTCGGCGCGCTGATCCGGGGCGTCGACCGGACGGCACCCGTGCTGCTGTTCGTGCCCGGGGCGCCGGGCGGCTCGGAACTGGGCGCGGCCCGGCGCCACCTGGCCGAGCTGGAGAAGCGGTTCGTGGTGGTGACGCTGGACCGGCGCGGCGGAGGCTCGTCGTACCCCGCTCTGGATCCGACGGCGACGGTGACCCTGGACAGTGCGGTCGCGGACGTCATCGCTGTCACCGAGGCGCTGCGCCGCCGGTTCCACCAGGAGAAGATCTACCTGCTCGGGCACTCCGGCGGCTCGATCCTGGGCGTGCTGGCGGTGCAGCGGCGGCCCGAGCTGTACCGGGCGTACATCGGTGCCGGGCAGGCTGTCGATCTGCCCGCGAGCGACAAGATCTTCTACGCCGACATCCTGGCCTGGGCGCGAGCCACGGGCCGCGAGGCGCTCGTCCGTACGCTGACCGCGCTCGGGCCGCCGCCGTACCGGGACGTCTACTCGTACGAGCCGATCATGCTCTACGCGAACCAGGTCTACGACTACGACCACTCGGGCAACGCGGCCGGGGCGGGTGATCCCTTCGACGGCATCAACGCCTCGGAGTACACCCTGTTGCAGAAGGCACACACCGTCAACGCCGTGCTGGACACCTGGAACGCGCTCTACCCCCGGATGCAGAGCGTGGACCTGCGCCGCGACGTGCCCCGGCTGGACGTGCCGGTCTACTTCGTGCAGGGCGCCCACGAGATGCGGGGCCTCGCCGCCCTCTTCACCCCCTGGTACGAAGCGCTGCGGGCGCCCGGCAAGCGGCTGACCGTGGTGCCGTCCGGTGGCCACCGGGCGTTCCTGGAACAGCCGCACCGCTTCGCCGAGGTGATGGACGAGGTGCTGGCTCAGGCCGGGGGCAGCACCCGGTAGGTGAGGTGGGTGACCAGCGACGCCGAGCGGCCGGAGAGCTGCTCCAGGCGTACCGGCGGGATCCCGTCGAAGAGCCGCTCGCCCCGGCCCAGCACCACCGGCGCGATGTGCAGGCGCAGCTCGTCGATGATGCCGGCGGCGAGGGCCTGGTTGATCGTCGAGGCGCCGCCGGCCACCGAGATCCGTCCGTCGCCGGAGACCTCGCGGGCCCGGGCGAAAGCCTCCTGGAGGCCGCCGGTGACGAAGGAGAACGTGGTGCCGCCCTGCATCACCAGATCGGCGCGCGGGTGATGGGTGAGAACAAAGACCGGCTTGTGGTACGGCGGGTCCTCGCCCCACCAGCCGCGCCACTCCGGATCCCAGTCGCCGCGCCCGGGGCCGAACATGTTGCGCCCCATGATGAACGCGTCGACGCCGGTGATCGCCGCCAGCTCGGCCGTGTTCTCGTCCGGGGTGTCGAACATCCAGCGGTGCAGCTGCTCGCCGCCCTCGCCGATGGGGTCCTGCCGGCTCTGCCGGGGCCCGGCCACGAAGCCGTCCGCGGAGACGGCGGGGTCGGAGGTCACGTACGCCATGGTCGTTGTCCTCTCAAAACCGGTTGTTGTCTGCAATCGGTTTGGACCGTACCGGATACCGGTTGTAGAGTGCAACCGGTACGGCGTGGTGCAGTCTGAGCCGGCGAGGAGCGACGATGACCGAGGAACACCGGTCCGGGTGCCCGATCAACCTGTCCCTCGAGGTCCTCGGGGACAAATGGTCGCTGCTGATCATCCGGGACATGATGTTCGGCAACCGCCGGCACTTCCGGGCGCTGCTGACCGAGAGCGAAGAGGGCATCGCGTCCAACATCCTGGCCGACCGCCTCCAGCGGCTGACCGCGCTCGGCATGCTGACCTCGGCGCCCGATCCCCGGCACAAGCAGCGCATCCTGCTCAGCCTGACCGAGCCCGCCATCCAGCTCGTGCCGGTCCTCGCCCACCTCGGCGCCTGGGGCCGCCGGCACCTGCCGGTCACCCGCGAGCTGGCCATCCGGGCCGAGCTGCTGGAACGCGGCGGCCCGGCACTCTGGGACGACTTCATGGCCGAGCTGCGCGAGCTGCACCTGGGCGTGCCCCGCCCGGCCGGCACCGAGTCGGTGCTGACCCGGCTGACCGCCGCCTACCACGCCGAGCTGGCCCGCGGCGAAGCCGCGTAACCGCTGGCCTGGCCCTGAGCAGGGCCGCCGCGTAATCGCCGGCCTTGTCCGGGGCGGGCCGCGTAGCCGTCGGCCTCGCCCGGCTGCGTAACCGCCGGATGTGCCGTCCGCGACCCGGGCGGGAACCGGGCTCGCGCACCGGCGCGTCCAAGCGCGGACTGCCCTCGTGCGATCCCGGAGGCCCACCATGTCCGTCCGCCGCGCCCGCCCGTCATCCGCCCTGCTCAACACCGCGATCCTGCTCGGTCCGGTGATCCTGCTCGCCACCGCGGTGCGCCGGCCGCGCCGAGGAGGTGACCGGTTCGACACGGCTGCCGCGACCGTTCCCGACCTGGTCGGCCGCGACGTCGCACGAGTCGACAAACTGGCCGGTGACGCCGGCGTGGTGCCGATCCTGAGCTACCGCCCCCGGGCCCGGCAGGCGCCCGGCACGGTGGTGGCGGTCCATCCCGCCGCCGGATCAGCGGTGCGGCGGGGCAGCACGATCCAGGTCTCGGTCGCGGGCCGCCCGACCGCCGACCTCGACGGCCGGATCGCCGCCGACCGCCGCCGCTTCGTCGGGCTCGGCGCCGACCCGGACGGGACCGTGGTCGTCGCGGTCGCCGCCGGTGTGGACCCGGCCGTCGCTGTCTCGGCGATCCGTCCGGCCCTGGCCGGCCGCAAGCACCGCGTTGTCGCCTGCCCGACCACCTTCGCCGAGCTGGAGAGCGTCCAGCGTCGGGGTGAGTGCCGATCTGCTGCGCACGGCCGGCTACACGCTGCGAGTGGATCCGGTCGCGGGCGCTGTCCGCGTCGAGGGCGACATCCCGGCCGATGTCGCCGCCGCGCTCACCGACCGCTACGGCCGGGCCGTCGTCGTGGAGCGGGACGGAGCCGCCCGCCGGTCCGCGTGAGTCAGCTGGTGATGTCGCGGCCGGCGAAGCGGGCCCACGCCGCCGACAGGAACACCAGGATGTAGGCGCCGGCCGACAGCAATCCCGGCGTCAGCGCGTCGAAGGACACCGGGTCGCGCAGCAGCTCCCCGAAGTCCTGCCAGTGCCGGGTCAGCAGGTACGGGTGCAGCCAGTCCAGCTGCGGGATCTGCTGGAGCACGAAGCTGGCCACGGTCAGCATGGTCAGCGCGATGGTGGCACCCATCGGCTGCTCGGTGAGCGTGGACAGGAACAGCCCCATGGCGCCCAGCGCTGACAGGCACACCCCGAGGAACAGGCAGACGCCGAGCAGCCGCAGGAGCGCCTCGCCGAAGCCGACCTGGGTGCCCGACAGCAGCGTCACGTCCCCGCCGCCGAACAGGATCAGCCCGATCACCAGCCCCGAGACGGCCACCACCAGCGGCGCCAGGAACGCGCCGGTGACGATGCCGGCGTACTTGACGGCCAGCAGGCGGGTCCGGCCTACCGGCACGGTCAGCAGGTAACGCAGCGTGCCCTGGTTGGCCTCGCCGGCTACCGCATCGCCGGCCAGCATCGCGATGGCGATCGGCAGGAACAGTCCGAGCTCGACGCCGAGCGCGGCCAGCGCCACGAAGAAGCCGTTGCCGGTGATCTGGGCGAAGAAGTCCGGACCGCCGCCGGGGCGGTCCGAGGTGTCCGGCGCGGCCACCTTCATGGCCACGGCCAGCACTATCGGTACGGCGGCCAGCGCGGCCAGGCCGACCTGGTTACGCCGGCGCACCGCGATCAGGCGCAGCTCGGAGCGCAGGAACCGGGTGGAGACCCGGCGTACCGGGGTCGCCGGGACCCCGGACACCTCAACCGCTGACATCGAAGCCTCTTCCGGTCAGGGAGACGAACACGTCCTCGAGGCTGGGCGACTCGGCCGCGAAGCCGCGTACCGCCACCCCGTCGTGCACCAGCGCGGCCACCACCTTCTCCGGCGCGATCGCGCCGAGCTGCCCGGTGGCCTCGGCCGCCGTCTCGGCGACCTCGGTCAGGCCCAGCGTGCGCAGCACCTGGGCGGCCTGGGCCGGCTGGTCGGTCAGCACCCGGGCCCGCGGCGCCGCGTCCGAACGCAGCTGCGCCAGCGGCTCCTGGGCGACCAGCTTGCCGCGGTGCATGACCCCGACGTGCGTGCAGACCTGCTCGACCTCGGCGAGCAGATGCGTGCTGAGCAGCACCGTCGCGCCTTCCGCGGCGAGCGCCCCGACCAGCGCGCGCACCTCGCGGGTGCCCTGCGGGTCCAGGCCGTTCGTCGGTTCGTCGAGAATGAGCAGCTCCCGCGGCACCAGCAGGGCGGCCGCGATGGCCAGCCGCTGTTTCATGCCGAGCGAGTAGGTGCGGTAGCGCTTGCCGGCCGCCGCGCCCAGCCCCACCCGGTCCAGGGCCGCGGCGATCCGGGCGCCCGACGTCCGGGCCTCGGCGCTGCGATCGGCCGCGTCGACCCGGCGCAGGTTGTCCCGCCCCGACAGGTACGGGTGGAAGCCGGGACCTTCGACCAGCGCGCCGACGCGGGGGAGCACGTCGGCGGCGTGCTCCGGCATCGCCGCGCCGAGCAGCTCGTGCTGCCCGGCGCTGGGGCCGATCAGCCCCAGCAGCATCCGGATCGTGGTGGTCTTGCCCGAGCCGTTCGGGCCGAGGAAGCCGTAGACCGCACCGCGGGGGACAGCCAGGTCGACGGTGTCCACCGCGACCTGGCTGCCGAACCGCTTGGTCAGCCCCTGTGTGGCGACCGCGAGGTCAGTCACTTTCCGGCTGCCTCATACAGCTTCTCCGGGGCCACCGCGCCGACCAGAATCCGGCCGTCGTCGGTGATCAGCGCGCTGAACAGGGCGCTGGTGAGCAGGTGCCCGCTGCCCCAGCTGCCGCTGGTCTTCGGCAGCGTCCCGACGATGGCGTCCAGCTGCCCGGCCGCGCCGGCCGCACCATCCTTGGCCTTGGCGTCGTCACCCTTGGGCATCTTGGCCACCAGCACCGACGTCCAGCCCTTGCCGACGACCTTGGTGCCCTCGGCGGCTTCCTTCTGCGCCTTCTCCGCCTCGGGCGTGATCGCCTTCTCGCGCTCCTTGGCGATGTCGGCCTCGCTGGGCTCGGTCACCTTGGTGCCCGGCGGCGGGTTGAAGGTGAACTGCTGTGCGTCCGGCACCTCGAAGCTGACCTGCTGGAACGCCACCCGTACGGCCGGGTCGTTGGCGCCCTTGGCGTACACGTCCACGCCCAGCGGGATGTGCTTCTCCGCGTCGATGGCCAGGCGTACCTGGCCCACCAGCGAGGCGGTGTCACGCGGGGTGAGGACCAGCTCGTACGCGTCCCGGCCGGCGACCTTGGCCGCGCCGGTCGTGGTGACCGCCGTGGTCGGGTCGATCGCGGCGAGCGCCGCGTCGGCGGCCTCCTGCGGCGTCGACGGCACACCCGACGGCAGCGCCTCGGGCTTGGCCCCCTTGCCGGCCTTGTCCGCCGGCAGCTTGAAGTGCGTCGCCGAGCTGTCGGCGCTGCGCCACATCCACACGTCGGAACCGTTGCGGATCACGTCGGTCTCGCCGAGCGTGCCCATCAGGGCGAGGCGTGCCTTGTCCTCGCCGGCGTACCAGACCCGCGCGGTGTTGCTGCCCGCGACGAGATTCATGATCTCGGAGCTGCCGGCGCCACTGGTGACGCCGGGCAGCGACGGCAGTCCCAGATCGGCCGTCTGCACGACCGTGCCCGAGAAACCGTCGACCTTGGCGTTCTGCACGTCGACCAGCAGCTGAGCCGCGCTGCGCTCCGGCAGCGAGGGGTCCGCGCTGGCGACGATCGTGCCCGCCGCGGCGCCGCCTCCGATGACGACGACCGCTGCCGCTGCCGGAACCAGCCAGCGCAGCGCGGGCCTTGACCTGAACACACTCACGATGAGCACCTCCCGTTGTCTGCAGCCATCCTGCGCCGCACCGGCTGTGACGCCGCTGAGAACATCCCCTAGGGGTTGCCCCGCCCGTGCCAAGGTAGTGGGGTGCGGTTGCTGGTGGTGGAGGATGAGGCGCGGCTCGCGGCTGCCCTGCAGCGTGGTCTGCAGGCCGAGGGTTTCGCGGTGGACGTGACCGGCGACGGTCAGGACGGGCTGGAGCTGGCCCGCCACGGTGACTATGACGCGATGATCCTCGACGTCATGCTTCCGCGGCTGTCCGGCTACCGGGTGGTGCGCCAGCTGCGCGCCGAGCAGAAGTGGCTGCCGGTGCTGATGCTCTCAGCCAAGGACGGCGAGTACGACCAGGCCGACGGGCTGGACTGCGGTGCCGACGACTACCTGACCAAGCCCTTCTCGTACGTGGTGCTGCTGGCCCGGTTGCGGGCGCTGCTGCGGCGGGGCACCCCGGAACGCCCGGCGGTGCTGCGCCACGGCGACCTGGAGCTGGACCCGGCGCAGCGCAAGGTCACCGTGGCCGGGGCCGAGGTGGTGCTGACCGCCCGCGAGTTCGCCCTGCTGGAATACCTGCTGCGCCGCCCCGGCGAGGTGGTCTCCAAGACCGAGCTGCTCGACCACGTCTGGGACGCCGCGCTGGACACCGCCGCGAACGCGGTCGAGGTCTACGTCGGCTATCTGCGCCGCAAGATCGGCCGGGACCGGTTGGAGACGGTCCGCGGCGCGGGCTACCGGCTGGCCGCCGTCGACGGGTCCTGAGCGTGGCCTGGCTGCGCCGGCTGAGCCTGCGGGCGCGGCTGCTGCTGGTGTCGGTGGTGGTGCTCTTCGTCGGGCTGGCCGGCGGCGGCGTGGTGCTGGTCGCGACGATGAACTTCGCCCTGCTGCGCACGGCGAACAACGAGGCCCTGCAGACCGCCGACGCGGTCGCCGATCTGGTCGACGCGGAGACGGTGAGTGATCCGCTGCCGGCTGCTCCGGGCGTACGGGTGCAGATCGTCGACCCCCAGGACCGGGTCCGTTCCGTGTCCGCCGGCGCCGACCGGCTGGTGCCGATCCTCTACCCGGACGAGATGGACGCGCTGGGCGACCGGGAGGGCCAGTTCATCCCCGGCAACCGGATCGGCTTCGACGGCCGGGTCCGCGTGGTCATGGTGACGGCCGGGCCCGCGAACGACCGGGTCCGGGTGCTGGTCGCGCGGCCCACCTCGGACCTCACCCAGGGCCTGCAGCTGCTGCGCACCACCCTGCTGCTCACGTTCCCGGCGCTGGTGGCGCTGCTCGCGCTGGTCGCCTGGCGGGTGGTCGGCGCGACGCTGCGCCCGGTCGAGGCGTTGCGGGCCGGCGCCGAGGAGATCACCGGCGGCGCCCGCTCCGACCGGCTCCCGGTGCCCGACTCGCACGACGAGATCCACCGGCTGGCGGTCACCCTCAACGGTATGCTGCACCGCCTGGACGCGGCCCGGGGACGGCAACGGGCCTTCGTCGCGGACGCCGCCCACGAGCTGCGCAGCCCGCTGACCAACATGCGCACCGAGCTGGAGGTGGCGCAGCGGCTGCCGGACACCACCGACTGGCCGGCGCTCGCCGACGACCTGCTGACCGATGTGGACAGACTCAGCCGGCTGGTCGACGATCTGTTGCTGCTGGCCCGGGCCGACGACGGCAGCACCCGGGTCGAGGAGCGGCGGATGGAGACCGTGGAGCTGGGCCAGCTGCTGGGCGAGGTCGCGGCCCGCTACCCGGCGGTGGAGTACGAACGCCCGGCGGTGCCGCTGCGCACCCGCGGGGAACGCGACGCGCTCGGCCGGGTGGTGGCCAACCTGCTCGACAACGCCGTCCGGCACGCCGCGTCGTCGGTACGGCTCACGGTGCTGGCCGATGGCGCGTACCAGATGATCTCGGTCTCGGACGACGGCCCGGGCATCCCGGCGGCCGACCGGGAGCGGGTCTTCGACCGCTTCACCCGGCTCGACGACGCGCGGGCCCGCGACGCCGGCGGTTCGGGGCTGGGCCTGGCCATCGTCCGCGAACTGGTCCGCCGGCACCGGGGCACGGTGGTGCTGCGGGGTGCCTCCCCGCCGCCGGGGCTGCGCGTGGACGTCCGCCTGCCGGGCGCCTGACTTCAGCGCGCGCCGGGCTTGCTGCCCACGAACTGGGCCAGGGCCGCCTGCCCGGCCGGCAGATTGCACTCGGCGATCACCCGATGCCACGGCCCGAAGCCTTCGTCGTCCAGGATGCCGCCGTCGACGATGAAGCCGATCAGGTCGCGTTGCAGCCGGGTCAGCTCGGCGGCGGTGGTGCCTTCGGCCGGTGGTCCGTCCGGGAAGACGGCGCTCAGCAGCAGGGCGAGCAGGCGGGGATCGGCGCCGTACTCGTAGAAGGGCTCGGCCAGCAGCTGGGGTAAGCCGGGGATCGATCCCGGGACCAGGGTGGCCAGCGCCCAGAGGGCACCGTCCCGCGGGGTGGGGTGCATCGGCCAGGCCTCGGCCTCGTCCGCCGAGCCCGGCCGGCCGATGAGGTCCGCGAGCTCGCGGGCCAGGGCGGGGTCGGGCTCGTCGGCGAGATACACCAGCGCCATCGCCGCCGACCAGCGGGTCAGGTCGTGCAGGTGGTCGTGCCACCGGGCGATCGCGGGGATGAGCGCGGGATCGAGGGTCGTGGCGGCGGCGAGAACCAGCGACGCGGCCACCTGCGGGTCCTGCTCCGCGGCGAGCCGGTCGGCCAGCGCCTGCGCCGCGGCGGGCGTTGCGGCGGAGAGAAGGTGGGCCGCCGCGATGCGCAGCGCGGCCTCGGGGTGGTCCAGCACCGTCAGGTAGGCGGGGACGCCTGCGGCGACGGCTGCGAGAGCTCGGTCCTCCCAAGGATCGAGGTCGTCGGGCACGGCGGACGCCGGCTCGGACAGGCGGGCGACCCACCGGTCGCTGCGGTCCTCCGCCAGCTCGGCCAGGGTCGGCCCGGCGGTGCGGCGGCGCGGTGCGGGATCGCGGTCGACGGCCTTGATGTCGGCCAGCACCGCGTAGGCCGCCGCACGGGCCGTCACCCCCGCACCGGCGAACGTGTCGATCAGGAATGGCACCGCGGCCACGGTGGCCGGATATCTCGACCCCTGATGGACGAGCAGGTCGCTCAGTTCGTCCGCCGCCGCACTGTCGCCGGCGGCGAGCGAGCGGAGCAGGCCGGGTACGTCACCGGCCGGCCCGTACGCGTGGGTCAGGGTCTGCCAGTCGGGCGCCTGGGGGTCGTGGGGCACGCGGAGAAATTAGCAGCCGGAGGCTCGCGAAAGCCGCGGGAACTTTCCCGGGACGGTCACCGACCAATGACCGTGCCCGGCGCCCCGGCCGGGTCCGACCGGAAGGTTTCTGATGTCGCTGTTGAAGCGCTCGGCCGCGGTGGCCGGGATGGTCACCGCGCTCACCCTCGCCCTCGCTGTGCCCGCGTCCGCGCACGTCACGGTCAACGCGAACACCGCGGTGCAGGGTGGCTACGCCAAGGTCACCTTCCGGGTGCCGAACGAGAGCGACACCGCGAGCACCACCAAGGTCGAGGTCAACCTGCCGGCCGACACGCCGTTCGCGTCGGTGTCGCTCAAGCCGGTGGCCGGCTGGACCATGGCGCCGGTGAAGTCGAAGCTGGCCAAGCCGATCGACGCGCACGGCACCCAGATCAACGAGGCGGTCACGAAGATCACCTGGACCGCCACCGGGGACGCGGCCATCAAGCCCGGTCAGTTCCAGGAGTTCGACGTCTCGCTCGGCCCGCTGCCGCAGGTGCCGCAGGTGGTGTTCAAGGCGCTGCAGACGTACTCGGACGGCAACGTCGTGCGCTGGATCGACGAGCCCACCACTGACGGCACCGAGCCGGAGAAGCCCGCGCCCGTCCTCAAGCTGACCGCGGCCGCCGCGGCAGACGCGCCGGCCGCTGCCACCAGCAGCACCGCTCCGACCGTCTCGGCGGCCGGCGAGGCCGAGCCGGACGGCAACGGGACCTGGGCCGGCATCGTCGGCATCGTGCTGGGGCTGGCCGCGCTGGTGCTCGGGCTGCTCGCGTACCGCCGCTCGGGTCAGAGCACCGCGGGGCAGTGACCGACGAGCAGGTGACCGGGTGGGCGCTCGCCGCGGGCCGGGGTGACCGGGACGCGGCGGCGGCGTTCGTCCGGGCCACCCAGCGGCAGCTGCGGCGCTTCCTGCAGCACCTGGCCGGGCCGGAGGAGCTCGACGACCTGACCCAGGAGACGTACCTGCGGGCGCTGCGCAGCCTGCCCGGTTTCGCCGGCCGGTCCAGCGCCCGCACCTGGCTGTACACCATCGCGCGCCGGGTCGCCGTCGACCACGTGCGGGCCGCGGTCGTCCGGCCGCGGATCGCCCGGGTCGAGGACTGGCAGGGCGCGGCCGACGCGGCGCTCGGCGCCGACCGGCCGCGCTTCGAGGACGACCTGGCCCTGCGCGACCTGCTGGGGGCGCTGAGCGCCGAGCGGCGGGAGGCCTTCGTGGCCACCCAGCTGCTCGGGCTCTCGTACGCGGAAGCGGCCGAGGTCTGCGACTGTCCGGTGGGGACGATCCGCTCACGGGTGGCCCGGGCCCGCGAGGATCTGGTGGCGGCGCTGGCTGCCAGCGGTGACCCGCGCCGCGGCCGCCCCTCGAACGCGGCGGGCTGACGGTCCGGTCAGCCGCCGGTGTAGGCCGCGTAGCACCGGTCGGCGCGCTCGCGGGCGACGGCCGGGTCGGTGCCGTCGGCGACAGCGGCCTCGGCCCAGCTGTCGCTGCTCAGCCGGTAGAAGAGCTTGCCCTCGTCGGAGACCATCCACGCCTCGATGGCCGCCTGGTCGCGGGGCGCCGCCGGATCCGCCAGGTGCATGGCCAGGCCGAGCAGGCCCGCGTCCCAGCCGATCCCGACGGCGCCGGGGCCGAACTGCTCCCAGAACTCGTCGGCGACGTGCGCGACGTGCTCCAGCTCGAAGCGGGTGCGTCCGTCGCCCTCCGGGACGAGACGGACCTCGATCCAGCTGACGTCGCCGTTGTATTCCCAGGTAGCGGCGAAGCCGTGCGGCTTGTCGCAGCGGGAGATCGTGCCGCCGGCGTTGCCCTCGAGCTGGT
The DNA here is from genome assembly GCF_050955795.1 of Actinoplanes sp. CA-051413. Taxonomy (NCBI): domain Bacteria; kingdom Bacillati; phylum Actinomycetota; class Actinomycetes; order Micromonosporales; family Micromonosporaceae; genus Actinoplanes; species Actinoplanes sp. CA-051413. The sequence continues at coordinate 6,095,578 of NZ_CP192100.1, read as the reverse complement.
ACTTGCCGCCCTCGCGGAGCTCGCCGCTGACCGGCAGGAACCAGCGGGTGATCCGTTCCGGGTCGGTCACCGCGTCCCACAGGTCGTCCTGGCCGGTGTCGTAGACCTGGCTGATGGTCGAGACGCGGGCCTCGCCGGCCTCCAGGGTGCGTCCCCCGGCCTGCCGCCGTACCGCGCTGACCTGCTGCTTCGCGTCAATCATCCGTTGCTCCGATCGTCGTCGCGGGCGGCGAGCCGCCGCTGTCGCTTGCCGCGGGCCACCTCGGTGGCCAGCGCGTCCAGGTGGGGGGTCCAGAACCGACGGAACCTGCTCAGCCACTCGTCGGCCTCGCGCAGCGCCGTGTCGTCGACCGCGTAGAGCCGGCGGGCGCCGTCCGGGCGTACCGTGGCGAAGCCGTTGTCGCGCAGCACCCGCAGGTGCTGGGAGACGGCCGGCTGGGAGATGCCGAACTCGGCCCGGATGACCTCGGTGACCGCGCCGGAGGGCTGCTCGCCGTCGGCGAGCAGTTCCAGGATGCGGCGGCGGACCGGGTCGCCCAGCACGTCGAAGGCATGCACCCGGCCACTGTGTCAGCCGCAGCTTATATAAGTCAAGTCTTAATCTCCCGGCCGGCCGGGCGGACTGCTGCGATGCTGCTTCAGGTGCGGTTCTGCTCGGTGGTGCTGGCGCTGAGCCTGCTGGCGGGGTGCGGCGACCCGGTGACGCGGGCGCCGTCCACGGCGCTGCCCCGGCCGTCGTTCGGGCCCTGGTCCGTCCCTGGCCCCTCGGTGAGCGCCTCGCCCGCCGCGCCGGCCCCGGCTTCGGCCTCGGCCCGGGCTTCGTCCCCGGCGCCGGCCGCCGCCGTCAGCAGCGGGTGGGAGCTCACCGTCTACTACACCGCCGTGCAGAGCTTCCACGACGGCGAGCCCGAGACCGTCACCGGCTGCCGAGGGCTCGACTGCGCGCACGGCGACGAGGATCTGGGCGACTATCCCGCCGACTTCGTCGTGGCGGTCAAGGACGAGGGCACCGGGCGTACGGCGGCCGGCACGTACCTGAACTGGTCGTACGACATCGGCTACTGGCTCGACACCGCCGCCCGGGACACCGCCGGCGCCCCGCTGCGCCCGTTCGTCTCGGCCGCCGCCGACGCCGGCGTGCTGCCGCGCGGCACGACCTTCCGCGTCGCCGGCTGCGGGCACACCGACGACGGAGCCGCGGCACCCGAGCAGGTCTGCACGGCTCTGCGCCGAGCCCGCTGGACCGTCACCGACGAGTTCACTCCCGGCCTCGGCGGCAGCAAGCACCTCGACCTCTACATCGGCGAGGAGACCGGACCCGGCTTCACCGACTCGGCCTGGTACCTCACCCTCACCGGGGCCTCGGTCAGGACGCGTACCGCTTAGCGGCCCGCTCGCGGGCCTTGGCCGCCTCGGTCTCGCGGTCCTTGGGCGGCGCGGCGGTGACGAGCTCGGCGAGCAGCTCCTCCGTCGCCGCCGCGACCGCGGCGACCGCCCGGTCGAACGCGGCCTGGTTGCGCTGCGACGGATTCGTCGACCCGGCGACCTTGCGCACGTACTGCAGGGCGGCCGCCTGGACCTCGTCAGGGGTGGCGGGCGGCTCGAAGTTGTGCAGCTGGCGAATGTTTCGGCACATGGCAGAAGCGTAATCACTGCCGGCGGCTCGTGGGGGTCCCCGGCCGCCGGCTCGTCACGGCAGGACGCCCGGCGGGAACCATTCGACGGTACGGAAGTCGCCGGTCTCCACCGTCTCGTAGGGCGCGCCGCTCACGCACAGAGGCACCGACTCGGTGTTGCCCGGATCGATCACCCAGCTGTAGCCGACCCGGTCGTGCCGGCCGTGGTCATACACCGTGAAGCCGCGGCGCACGCCGATGAACTCCTTCAGGCTGCTGGCGGTGATGATCCCCGTCGCGACCGCCACCGGGCCGCCGACCGCCAGGCAGTCGATCCGCCCGCTGAACCAGGCCCCCTCGGTGCCGAGGTAGTGGCTGACCCGGAACGTCCCCCGGGCGTCCGGGCCGAGGCCGTGGGCGTCGAAGGTGAACCGGATGTCGTCGCCCGCGGCCCGCCACAACGTCGCCGAGCCGACCAGGCTGGGCTCGGTCGGCTTCGGGCGGGTGGCCGACGCGGCGCCACCGGACGTGATCAGGACGGCGGCCGCGGCGGTCAGGGCGAGAACTGCGCGCTTCATCATTTTTCCTCCAGGTCTCGGGTACTTCCGACATGGATGAGCCTGGTCCGTCGCGGCCCGGCGCGACTCCCGCCCGGGAGGGAACCGGCTCCCTCTCAGGAGGGACTCACAAACCCCGACTCGTACGCGGCGATCACCGCCTGGGTACGGTCGCGGGCGCCGAGCTTGGCCAGCACATTGCCGACATGGGTCTTGACCGTCTGCACGCCCAGCACCAGCCGCTCGGCGATCTCGGCGTTGGACAGGCCCCGCGCCATCAACCGCAGCACCTCGGCCTCCCGGTCGGTGAGGTCGGCCGGGGGCGTGCGGCTGCCGTACGCGGCCGCGAGACGCCGGATCGCCGCCGGGAACAGCAGCGACTCGCCGGCCGCCACCACCCGGATCGCCGCCAGCACCTCGGCCGGACGGGCCCGCTTGAGCAGGAAGCCGCTCGCCCCGGCGCGCAGGGCGGCGTACACGTACTCGTCGTGCTCGAAGGTCGTGATGATCAGGATGCGCGGCGGACTGGTGGCGGTGGCGAGCGCGTGCCGGGTGGCCTGGAGGCCGTCGATAGCCGGCATCCGCACGTCCATGAGCACCACGTCGGGCCGGGTGCGGGCCAGCAGCGGCGGAACGGCGGCCCCGTCGGCGGCCTCACCGACCACGGTCAGGTCCGGGGCGGTGGAGATGATCGCGGTCAGCCCGATCCGGACGAGCTCCTCGTCGTCGACCACGGCCACCCGGATCGGCTCGGCGGGGGTGCTCACCGGTGCCACTCCGCGCGTACCCGCCAGTCGTCGCCGTCCGGACCGGCGACCAGCTCGCCGCCCAGCAGCGACACCCGTTCCCGCATCCCGGCCAGCCCGCGGCCGGGCAGCGGATTGCGCACCTCGACGACCAGGTCCTGGCCGCGGGCGCTGACCCGCAGCGACACCGGCGCCGGCGCGGCGTGCCGCAGCGCGTTGGTCAGCGACTCCTGCACGACCCGGTACGCCTCCCGGGACAGCTCCGCGGGCACGTCACCGAGCGTGCCGGTGGTCACCAGCTGTGCGCCGGCGCCGGCGGCGAGCCGGGCGAGATCACGTAGGTCCGGCTGCCGGGCTGCGGAGGTCTGGCTCGGGTCGCGCGAGTCCGTCCGGCTCGGGTCGCGCGGGTCCGGCTGGGTCGGGTTGCGCGATCTTGACGGTTCGAGGTCGGCGGGGGAGCGGCCGGGCCGGTACCGCTCGTCGCGGAGCAGGCCGAGGACCTGGTCGAGGTCCTCCATGGCGGCGCGGCCTGTCTCCTCGATCGCGGTCAGTGCCCGGCGCGCGAAGGCCGGGTCGCGTTCCAGCAGCTCACCGGCGGCGGCCGCCTGCAGCACGCTCACCGTCAGCGCGTGGCCGACCGAGTCGTGCAGGTCGCGGGCGAGCCGGTTGCGTTCGGCGAGCTTGCGCGCCTCGGCCCGTACCGCCGCGACCCGTTCGTCGGCCGACGGGCCCAGCAGCACCGGCGCCATCACGGCGGCCAGGGCGCCCAGCCCGGCGGTCGCGTAGCCGGTGGCGACCAGCAGGGCCACGCCCAGCAGTCCCAGGCCGACGGCCGGCCAGCCGGTATGCGTCATGATCAGCCCCGCGGCGACCGGCACGGCGACGAACAGCGCCAGCCCGACGATCGCGCCCACGCCGAGATGCACGGCGAACCACAGCGCCGCGCGCACCCGTGCCTCCGGCGCCGGTGTGGCGGGCGGGTCCGGCAGGTCGACGCCGAGCAGCCAGCGGGCGGCCGCGACCTCCAGCGCCCGCGCGCCGTGCAGGAACGGCGGGGTGAGCCCGATGACGGCGGTCGCGGCGCCGAGCACCACGACCAGGGCGGCCGGCGTGCCGTCGTCGGCCGCCAGCCGGGCCAGGCCCACCCCGACCAGCCCGTACGGCAGCAGCAGGACGCCGCCGAGCAGCAGGAACGCACCCCGCCGGTACGTCGTGGCCAGCACCAGCGGCCGGATCATCCGGCTCATGGGGGACCGCCCGGCTGCCGCCGCGGTCGGGGTCCGGGGTGCCACGGTGGACATGCCGGGACCCTAGTGCGCCACGGCACCGCCCGCTGCCCCGGCGAGGTCCGGCCCCCGGGCCCGGATAGGTTCTGCGGATGACCGTGGACGTCGATGAGTCGCAGCCCGCTGCCGTTGCCGCGCCCCGGCGTCACCGACGGTGGCTGGTCGCTCTGCTCATCGTGGTCATGCTCGGTCAGATGGCGGCTGCCATGGTGGTCACCTCGGTGCAGCAGACGCCGACCATCGACGAGCCGGTCTATGTCGGCGCGGCCATCACCTACGTTCAGCAGCACAGCCTGCGCTACAACCCCGAGCATCCCCCGCTCGGCAAGCTGATCATGGCGGCCGGGCTCGTGTTCGCCGATCCGCACGTCGATCCCCGCTACCGGGGCAACCAGTCCGAGCTGGGCCGGTACGTGCTCTACGAGGCCGGCAACGACCCGTACGAGCTGATGTTCGCCGCCCGGCTCCCGATGATCATCCTGACGCTGCTGTTCGGGCTGGTGGTGTTCGCGTTCGCCCGCGACCTGGTGGGGCCGATGGGCGGGTTGCTCGCCCTGGCCCTGTACTCCTTCTCGCCCGACCTGATCGCGCACGGGTCGCTGGCCACCCTCGATGTGCCCGCGGCCGGTTTCCTGCTGACCGCCGCGTGGCTGCTCTGGCGGGCCCGGAACCGCCCGCAGCTGTACCTGCCGTTGGCCGGGCTGGCGCTCGGCGCCGCCCTGGCGACCCGGATGAGCGCGCTGCCCGCGGTGCCGGTGGTGATGCTCCTGGCGTTCCTGGCGGTCAAACGGCTGCGCGGGGTGGTGGCCGCGGCCGGGGTCGGGCTGATCGCGCTCGCCGTGGTGTGGGTCAGCTACCTCGTCGTCGATCCGACGCTGCACTTCCTGACGCCGATCGGCCTGCCCGAGCTGCACGGGCTGAAGCGGACGCTGGTGAACCTGGTGCCGATGCCGGAGCCGTACCGCGACGGCATGCGGATCCAGTTCGGCTTCGAGAAGCAGACGTTCAACGGCTTCCTGTTCGGCGAGGCGTACCGGGGCTCGCGCTGGTACTACCTGCCCGCGGCGATGCTGGTGAAGACGCCGCTGGGGATGCTGGTGCTGTGGCTGGCCGGCGCGGTCACCATGCTGACCGTGGCCCGGCTGCGGGTCGCGGCCCTGTACGTGCTCGTGACGCCGGCGATCCTGTTCCTCGTGGCCATGACGGGCGCCCGCAACTACGGCAGCCGGTACGCGATCTTCCTGCCGGTCTTCCTGGCCGTGGCCGCGGCGGCCGTGGTGACCCTGCGCCCGCGCTGGACCCAGGTCACGGCAGCTGCGCTGGTGGCGTTCGTCGCGGTCAGCTCGGTACGCACGTTCCCGTACTACCTGCCGTACTCGAACGAGGCCTTCGGCGGGCCGGCCCAGACCCACCTGCGGCTGCACGACTCGAACGTCGACTGGGGGCAGGACCTGGGCCGGGTCGCCGACCGGCTGCGCGAGCGCTACCCCGGCGAGCCGGTCTGGCTGCTGTACAAGGGCGCGGGGGTGCCGGCCGCGTACGGCATCGACGCGAAGGACCCGCGCGGCGTGCCGCCGGCCGAGGTGCACGGCCTGCTGGTGGTCTCCGACTCCACGATCGCGGGCGCGACCGGCCGCACCCGGGCGCTGATCGCCGGCAGCGGCGCACCGATCGACTCGGTGGGCCACTCGATCAGCATCTACCGCCGTCCGTGACCTCGCCCGCTCCGCCGGTCAGCGGGCGGCCGGTTCCAGGCCGAACTTGCCGTTCTCGGCCCGCAGCAGCAGGAACTTCGGCGTGGTGCGGGTGCCGTCCGGGTTGAAGCTCAGCGGGCCGCTCATCGCCGCCAGGTCGGTGGCCGCGATCGCCTTGCGGACTGCCTCGCGGTCGGTGCTGCCCGCCCGCTTCACGGCGTCGAGGGCGACGTTCACCGCGTCGTACGCCTCGACCGTCGACGGTCCCGGTGGGGAGCCGAAGGCCGCCTGGTAGCGCTTTGACCAGTCGGCCAGCTCCGGCAGGAATTCCGGGAAGATCAGTGCGGTGCCGTACACGTCGCGGGACTGCGCCGGGGTGAGGTTTTCGAGCAGCGGGCCGTCGGTCGCGCCGTCGCCGACGACGATCTTGCCGGTGAAGCCGTTGCCACGCAGGTCCTTGATGAGCTGGCTGGCCTCGGCGTAGTAGCCGGTGTAGTAGACGATGTCGGCCTTGCCGGCCCGCACCGAGCCGGCGATCCGCGAGTAGTTCGGCGCGCCCTGGCTCAGTTCGAACTGGCCGGTCACCGTCAGGTCGCCGGTGCGTTTGGCCGCCGTGGCCGTGGACTCGGCCAGGGTGACCGGGAAGCTGGTGCCGTCGTGCACGACCGCGACCCGGTGCCCGCCGAGGCGCTTCATCCAGCTGACCGCGAAGTCGGCCTCGGCGGTGACGGTGCCGCAGATCAGGAAGACGTTGTCGTATTTCGGCGCGAGCAGGTCGGTGGAGTTGGACTGGGCCACGACCATCGGTACGCCGGCCGCCCGGAAGATCTTCAGGGTGGGCACGGTCGCGCTGCTGCAGTAGCCGCCGACCGAGGCGACGATGTCCTTGCCGACCAGTGTCCGGGCGGCGGTCACGGCGGTGCCGGGGTCGCAGGCGTCGTCCTCGACGGCCAGCTCGACCTGCCGGCCCAGGATCCCACCGGCCGCGTTGGCCTCACTGATCGCCAGCCGGGCCCCGTTGACCATGGCCTCGCCGGACGGGCTGCTGCGCCCGGTGAGCGGCACCAGGGTGCCCAGCCGGATCGTTCCCGACGACGGCGCGGGCGCACCCGCGGTCTCGGCCGCGGGCCCGCCGCAGCCGGCCAGTCCGGCCAGTACGACAGCCACGGCGACGCCGGACAGCACTCTGCGACTGCGCAATGGGACCACACCCCGTCCTTCGACTCATGGGTCTCATCGGTCCCCGGCCCGGTCACCTGAGCCCGTTCGCCTTCACCACCGCCCGTCGCTGCCGAATAGTCCGCCGTGATCAGCCGCATCCGGGGACGCAGTGTCGCGATGACGGCTGCCCTGGCGGGGGTGCTGCTGGCGCTGGCCGGCTACGTCATCCAGGGCACGGTGCACACCACCCGGGCCACCGAGCAGCAGAGTCACGCGCTGGTCGTCGACTCGCTGTTCTTCGAGGCGCGGATCGCGATCGCCATGCAGGAGGTGAACCTGCGGCACTACCAGGTCGAGCCGTCCGTGGCTGTCCAGCAGCGTTTCGACCAGGTCGTGCTGACGGCGAACGACACGCTGGCGCAGATCATCGCCGGGGACACCGGCCAGGCCCGGGTGGACGCGCTGCGGTTGCGGGACGAGCAGCTGGCGTACCAGGCTCTGGCCGAGCAGCTGATCGCGCTGATCGCCGACAGCGACCCCGCGCACGTCCAGCTGGACCGCCTCGAGGTGACGCCGGCCTTCTACACGTTGCAGGACGACGTGGACGAGGTGTCGCGGGCGTACCACGACGCCGCCCAGCTGCAGGTGTCCGCATTACGCCGGACCCAGGTACGGCTGCTGGTCGGCACCTCGGTCGGTTTCGCGGTCGGACTGACCCTGGTCGGCATGATCCTGCGCCTGGTGCTGAGCTACCAGCGGCGGCTGGTCGAACAGGCGGCGGCGAGCCGGCACCTGGCCCTGCACGACCCACTGACCGGCCTGCCCAACCGGACTCTGTTCGGCCAGCGGCTGCAGACCGCCCTGGCCGGTGTGACCGCGGGGACCGGCCATCAGGTGGCCCTCATGGTCATCGACCTGAACGGGTTCAAGGCCGTCAACGACACCCTCGGCCACCACGCCGGTGACCTGGTGCTGCTCGAATCCGGGCGGCGGCTGGCCGCCGGGGTCGGTGCCGACGGTGTGGTGGCCCGGCTCGGCGGCGACGAGTTCGCCGTGCTGCTGCCCCGCGTCGCCGGCGCCGCCGAGGCCACCGAGCTGGCCGAACGGCTGGTCGGCGCGCTGCGCCGCGACTTCGTCCTGGCCGAGGGCCCGGCGGCGATCAGCGGCAGCCTCGGCATCGCGCTCGGCCCGCTGCACGGCGCCGGCGACGAGCTGTTCCGGCACGCCGACGCGGCGATGTACCGGGCCAAGGGCAACGGCGGCGGGGTCGCCGTCTACGACGCCGCCGAGGACGCCGAGATCCCGGACCGGATGCAGCTCTTCGCCGACCTGCGGGCCCTGCTCGACAGCGGCGACCCGGACGGTCAGCTGCGGCTCTACTACCAGCCCCAGGTACGCCTCAGCGACGGCGTCGTGACCTCGGTCGAGGCGCTGGTCCGCTGGCAGCACCCCGAGCGGGGACTGCTGCTGCCGGCCACGTTCCTGCCCGTCGCGGAGAGCCGGGGCCTGGAGATCCGGCTGACCGACCACCTGCTGAGGCTGGCGGTCAGGCAGGCCGCGCGCTGGCTGGCCGAGGGGCACACGTACCAGGTGGCGGTGAACGTGTCGCCCGGCTGCCTGATCGACGCCGGTTTTGTCGCCCGGGTGCTGAGCACGGTGGCCGCCGCCGGCCTGCCGCCGCAGCAGCTGTGCCTGGAACTGACCGAGACCAGCATCATGGCCGACCCGGACCGGGCGGTCCGCGCGCTGCACGAGGTCCGCGAGCACGGCGTCACCGTGTCGGTCGACGATTTCGGCACCGGCTTCAGCTCGCTGGCCCAGCTGCGCCGGGTGCCGGCCGACGAGCTCAAGATCGACCGTACGTTCGTCCGCGACCTCACCCCGGGCACGCCCGACGCCGTCATGGTGCGCAGCGCGATCGACCTCGGGCACAACCTCGGCTTGTCCATGGTGGCCGAGGGCGTGGAGGACGTGGCCGCGCTGCTGCGGCTGCGCGAGATGGCCTGCGAGTACGCCCAGGGCTACGCGCTGAGCCACCCGGTGCCCGCCGACCAGCTCCCGCAGGCCTGCCAGGACGCCGAGGACGTCGTACGCCACGCGGTCGGTGCCGCGGCTACCGCCTGATCGAGGGTATGGACGGCCGTCGCCCGGGTATGCGCGACACATGGATCAGGACGGCTCGCGCGCGAGCATGACGTTCATCGGCAACGCGACGACCGTGTTGCGGCTCGGGGACTTCACCCTGCTGACCGACCCCAACTTCGTGTCCGCGGGCAGCCGGGTGCACCTGGGCTACGGCATGTGGACCCGGCGCCTGCTCGACCCGGCCTGCTCGGTCGCGGAGCTGCCGCCGCTCGACGCGGTGCTGCTGTCGCACTTCCACGGCGACCACTGGGACCGGGTCGCCACGGCCGAGGTGGCGAAGACGACGCCGATCGTCACCACCCGGGAGGCCCAGCGCAAGCTACGGCGCCGCAAGTTCGAGGATGTCCTGGGCCTGCCGACCTGGGAGAGCCACGAGCTCTCGCGGGGGAGCCAGCGGCTGCGGGTGACCTCAGTCCCCGGCCGGCACGGTCCCGGCCTGATGGACCGCCTGCTGCCGGACGTGATGGGCTCGGTGGTGGAGCTGGAGGAGGACGGCCGGTGCCGGCTGCGGCTCTACATCACCGGGGACACGCTGTATCGGCCGTTCCTGGAGGAGGTGCCACGGCGCTGCGGCGAGATCGACGCCATGATCATCCACCTCGGCGGCACGAAGATCATGGGCATGCTGCTCACCATGGACGACAAGCAGGGCGTGGCGACGACCGAGCTGATCCGGCCGCGGCTCACCATCCCGATCCACAACGACGACTACGTGGTGCAGAAGCTGCCGCTGAGCGCCTTCCTGCGGCGGGCCGGCGAGCACGGCCTCACCGGGATCCAGCCGATCACCCGCGGGAACAGTCTGGAGCTGCCGCTGCGCTGAGCCGGTGGCCCGGCGCAGCGGCAGCCCCGCCGGCTACGCGGTCGGTGCGGCCGCGGCCATGACCTGCGGGGTGCGCTCCCAGACGCGGTGCAGGCCGAGAGCGGCGACGAGCTGCTTGCGGTACGCGGCCGTCATGCCGTCGGCGAGCAGGATGCCCGGTGCCCCCACGTCGATGCCCGCGGTGCGCAGCGCCTGCACGCCGTCACCCCACGCGCCGAGGGCCTTGGCGTGGCGGAACGCCTCCTGCAGCAGCACGGTCAGCTTCACGTCCGCGAGGTCGCCGGCGCCGCCCGCGACCAGGATCGCGTCGTACTCGATCGACCGCGTGGTCAGCAGCGTGCGCTCGATGATCTCCTTCCGCAGGCCCTTGACCAGCTCGCCGCCGTGCGACGCGATGACCCGGACGAAGGCGCCCTGGGCCGTCAGCGCGTCGCGCAGCTTGCCGATCCCGGCGAGATCGGCCTTCGGACCGGCGACCACGCCGACGACCCGGCCGGCGATCGGGCCGGGCACCCCGGTGACCTGGGACAGGGCGGCGGAGACCCGCACCTCGGCGACCGGCGTGCCGGCCGGGGCGGGCAGTCCCAGCCCAGCGGCGACCTGGGCGCACAGGCCCGCGTCCACGTTCGCCAGCACGCCGAGCATGCGCTCGCGGATCGCCTGCTCGTAGCACTTGCCGAGCTCGAAGGTGAAGGCCTCGGCCAGGTGGATCCGCTCGACCTCGCTCAGGCTGGCGTAGAACATCGCCGGCTGGCTGAAGTGGTCGTCGAAGGAGACCGGGTTGGCCCGTACCTTCTCACCCTCGACCAGCCGCGGCACGTGCACGAAGCCGCCCTCCGGCTCGCTCGCCGGGGCCGGGCCCTCGGCCCCGGCCAGGCTGTTGGGCAGGTACGGCGCGATGCCGCGGTGCACGGCGGTCTGGTGCATCCCGTCACGCAGGTTGTCGTTCACCGGCACGTGCGGCCGGTTGATCGGCAGCTGCGGGAAGTTCGGCCCGCCGAGCCGGGTGAGCTGGGTGTCCAGGTACGAGAACAGCCGCGCCTGCATCAGTGGGTCGTTGGTGACCTCGATGCCGGGCACCAGGTGGCCGGTGTGGAAGGCGACCTGCTCGACCTCGGCGTGGTAGTTGTCCGGGTTGCGGTTCAGCGTGAGCAGCCCGATCGGCTGGACCGGGGCCAGCTCCTCCGGCACGATCTTGGTGGGGTCGAGCAGGTCGATCCCCTCGAACGTCTCCTCGGCGCTGTCCGGCATCACCTGAATGCCGAGCTCGTACTCGAGGAAGGCGCCGGCGTCGATAGCGTCGGCCATGTCCCGGCGGTGGAAGTCCGGGTCGACCCCGGCGGCGAGCTGCGCCTCCTCCCAGACCAGCGAGTGCACGCCGGCGACCGGCTTCCAGTGGAACTTCACCAGGTGGGTGCCGCCGTCCGCGTCGACCAGGCGGAAGGTGTGCACCCCGAAGCCCTCCATGGTGCGGTACGAGCGCGGGATGCCGCGGTCGGACATGTTCCAGAAGACGTGGTGGGTGGCCTCGGTGTGCAGCGAGACGAAGTCCCAGAAGGTGTCGTGGGCCGACTGCGCCTGCGGGATCTCCCGGTCCGGGTGCGGCTTGCCGGCGTGGATGATGTCCGGGAACTTGATGCCGTCCTGGATGAAGAACACCGGGATGTTGTTGCCGACCAGGTCGACGTTGCCCTGATCGGTGTAGAACTTCACGGCGAAGCCGCGGGTGTCGCGCACGGTGTCGGCGGACCCGCGCGAGCCGAGCACGGTCGAGAAGCGGACGAAGACCGGCGTCTCCTTGCCGGCCTCGGCCAGGAAGCCCGCCTTGGTGACCGAAGCCGCGCTGCCGTACGCCCGGAAGACGCCGTGCGCGGCGGCCCCGCGCGCGTGCACGACCCGCTCGGGGATCCGCTCATGGTCGAAGTGGGTGATCTTCTCTCGCAGGTGGAAGTCCTCCAGCAGCGAGGGCCCGCGGGGTCCCGCCTTCAGCGAATGATCGGTGTCACTGAGCCGCAGACCCTGCGCCGTCGTGAGGAACTCCCCGGTCTGCAACCCCTGTTCCGGCGCCAGCGCTCCGGTCAGCGGGGTGGTCGCTGCCGGCTCCATGGCGGCCGGGCTCGGCACGGTGGGCTCTGACCTGCGGGGGCGCTTCACTGCCATCTACTGTCCTCGTCTCGAGACCGGGCACCGGGAATCCGGGCCGTGTCCCCGGTGCCCGATCTTGACCGTCCGAAACGCGCTATTGGTCTATTTCCCGACCGCACTGTGCGCGGCGAACGCCACCGCCCGCCGGGCCACGACGGTCCCGGCGGTCGTGATCGCGTTGTGCCCGGCCGCCGGCACGACATCGGTCACGGCGTACGGCGTCAACCGGGCGGCCTGCCGCAGCCAGCGCGGCGGCGCGATGGGATCGTGCTCGCCGCGCAGGAACAGCACCGGCGCATGGACCAGCGGGAGCCGGTGGTCGATGCGATGACGCACGGACAACCGCAGGGTGGTCAGGATCCGGCGAGGCCGCGCGTCGCGCACGTCGGCCGCGATGATCCGGGCCTGCCGCGCGTCCTCCCAGAGCAGATCGGCCAGCCAGCGGCGCGCCTGACCGGTGGCGGTGGGCGCGGCCGGGTCCACCGTCGGGCCGACCAGCACCAGCGCGGAGACCAGATCGGGCCGCCGTACGGCCAGCTCGACGGCGATCTGACAGCCGAACGAGTTGGCGAGTACCCGCGCGCCGGTGATGCCCTCGGTGTCCATCCAGGCGGCGATGACCGCCGTGTGCTGCTCGACGTCGAAGACCTGCCGGGGCTTGCTGGACAGGCCGAAGCCCGGCAGATCGGGCACGTGCACCGGGCCGCCGGTCAGCGCGGCGGCGGTCGGCATCAGGTAGCGGTGGGAGACGGCCAGCCCGTGCAGCAGCACCCACGGCCGGCCGGTGGCGGCGGCCCGGGAGCGTACGTGCAGCCGCAGGCCGGCCACCGCGGTCCAGTGGCTGACGAATCCCTGGGCGGTCCGCGGTGCGGCCCGGGTCAGTTGGCGCTGGCCGGGAGTCATCCGTGCGATGCGTCGTATCACCTGCCGCACATACCCCTGGGCATCCCGGCCAACCTCGGGTGCTCCGATCGGCGGAAGCGCCGCAGGCGGGCGGTCAGCTGGGGCGGGCGGTCAGCTCGGCGAGGGCGGTGATCAGGCGGTCGACGTCGTCGTCGGTCGTGCCCAGCCCGAAGCTCGCCCGCAGCAGCCCCGGCGTCGCGCTGCCGCAGCCACCCGTGCCTGTGTCCCCGGTCAGCCGCCGGGTCAGCGGGTGGGCGCAGAACAACCCGGCCCGCACCCCGATGCCGTACTCCCGGGCCAGCCGGTCGGCGATCACCGCGGTGTCGTGGCCGGGCAGGGCGAGCGACACGATGCCGACCCGGGGCTGCCGATCGCCGAACACGCTCACCGTCCGTACCCCCGGGATCCCGGCCAGTCCCTCCCGCAGCCGGCCCAGCAGCTCCTGCTCGCGCTCGTGCAGCGCGGCGCGGTCGGTGCGCAGCAGCGCCGCGCACACCGCGGCCAGCGACACCGCGCCGAGCAGGTTGGGGGTGCCCGCCTCGTGCCGGGCGGCCCCGCGGGCCCACGTCACGTCCCCGGCGGCGGCGCCGACCGCGGTGCTGGCCCCGCCGCCGCTGAGGTACGGCTCGGCGGCGTCGAGCCAGTCGGTCCGCCCGGCCAGGACGCCGGCGCCGAACGGGGCGTAGAGCTTGTGCCCGGACAGGGCGAGATAGTCCGCGCCCAGGGTGGCGAGGTCGACGGGGGAGTGCGGCGCGAGCTGCGCGGCGTCCACGACGATGCGGGCGCCGTACCGGTGGGCCAGGTCGGCCAGCCGCCGCACCGGCCAGATCTCGCCGGTCACGTTGCTCGCCCCGGTGACCGCGACCAGGACCGGCCCGCCCAGCCCAGGCCCGCCCAGCCCAGGCCCGCCCAGCCCAAGAGCGCCAAGTCCCGGCCCGTCCCGCCCGCGTACGCCCCGCAGCGCTCGCTCGACGGCCGCGACGGCCTCGTCCGGGCTCGCGGGCGTGGGCAGTCGCAGCGGGCGGCGCCACGGCAGCAGGTTCGCGTGGTGCTCACCGTCGAAGACGATCGTGGTGGCCTCGGGCGGCAGGGCGCGGGCGAGCAGGTTCAGCGCGTCGGTGGTGTTGCGGGTGAAGATCACTGTGTCGCCGGCCCGGGCGCCGATGAACTCGCCGACGAGGTCGCGGGCTCGCTCGTACTCCAGGGTCGAGGTCTGGGAGCGGATGCCGGTGCCGCGGTGCACGCTGCCGTACCAGGGGAGCAGGCTCTGCACGGCGTCCGCGGCGGCGCGCACGCAGGGGGCGGTCGCGGCGTAGTCGAGGTGGGCGAACGGGACCGTCGTGCCATCGGGCAGGTCGACGCTCAGTTCCGCGCCGACGACGTCGAGGTCGGTGTGCTGCAGGACGAGGGACATGGTGCTGCCTCCGGGAGGTCGGGGACCCCGCCCCGGGGCCCGCGCTTGCCCGCGTCGGTGTCGACGCCGGCCCGGTCCTCACCCGGAGCACCCCATCGCGAACACAAGGGTTGCCGGCCAGCAAGCCGGGGCTTCGCGCTGGCACTCATGACCTGAAAGCACCGTAGCAGAGCCGCCGGGGTCAGGTCTGCCGGGCGGTGACGGTCGTTACAAACTCCCGTCCGGGCATCGACCCGCGGCGGCGGTCCGGGCTATCTTCCGTCTTCGCAATACCCATCGGCTTTATAGGATTCGACGGTGCATCCGTGATTCAGATCCAGGGTCTGCGCAAGACCTACCACTCCCGCCGGCGCGCTGCCGTTGTCGCGGTCGACGGCGTTGATCTCAGCGTCGCCCGGGGCCAGATCTTCGGCGTGCTGGGGCAGAGCGGCGCGGGCAAGAGCACCCTGCTGCGCTGCGTCAACCTGCTGGAACGCCCGGACGCCGGGACCGTGGTCGTGGACGGCGTCGAGCTGACCGCGCTCAAACGCGGACCGCTGCGCGCGGCCCGGCAGCGGGTGGGCATGGTGCATCAGCATTTCGCGCTGCTGGCTTCCCGTACGGCGGCCGGCAACGTCGCCTTCCCGCTGGAGGTCACCGGCGTGCCGCGGGCCGAACGGGCGCGGCGGGTGGCCGAGCTGCTCGAGCTGGTCGGGCTGAGCGAGCGCGCGAACGCGTACCCGGCGCAGCTGTCCGGCGGGCAGAAGCAGCGGGTCGGCATCGCCCGGGCGCTCGCGGCCGGGCCGCAGGTGCTGCTCTCCGACGAGGCCACCTCCGCGCTGGACCCGGAGACGACCCGGTCCATCCTGGATCTGCTGCGGGAGCTCAACCAGCGGCTGGGACTCACCATCCTGCTGATCACCCACGAGATGGACGTGGTCAAGCGGATCTGCCACGCCGCGGCGGTGATGCGCGACGGCCGGTTCATCGAGTCCGGCCCGGTCGCCGATCTGCTGCGCCGGCCCGGTTCGGAGCTGGCCCAGGGGCTCTTCCCGCTGCCGCCGGCCGAGCCGCGGCCGGGGGAGACGCTCGTCGACGTCACGGTCAGTGGCGCGGCGGCCGACGAGCCGATCGTGGCCGAGCTCGCCCGGCGGTTCGACAGCGACGTGCGCATCGTGCACGGCGCAGTGGAGACGCTGGCCGCGACCCGGGCCGGGCGGCTGCGCCTGGCCCTGCCCGGCAGCGCCGACGACAATGCCGCCGCGCTGAGCCACCTCCGCGAGCGCGGCGCCCTGGTGACGGAGGCGGGGCGATGACCTTCGCTGAGCTTTCCGAGCTGCTGTGGACCGGCGTACGGGAAACGGCCTGGATGGTCGGCTTCTCCGCCCTGCTCACCGCCGTCGGCGGGCTGCTGGTGGGCATCCTGCTGGTGCTGACCGACCGCGGCGGGCTGCTCGCCGCCCGGCCGGTCAACGCGCTGCTCGGCCTGGTCGTCAACGTCGGCCGGTCGCTGCCGTTCATCATCCTGCTGGTCGCGGTCATCCCGTTCACCCGCGCGGTGGTCGGCACGACCATCGGCACCACCGCCGCCGTCGTGCCGCTGACCATCGGCGCCATCCCGTTCTACGCCCGGATCGTCGAGACGGCGATCCGTGAGGTGCCCGGTGACGTCGTGGCCGCCGCCGTGGCGATGGGTGCGTCCCGCCGCCAGATCGTCGGCAAGGTCCTGCTCCGCGAGGCCCGCCCCGGCCTGGTCGCCGGACTGACGATCACCGTCGTCGCCCTGGTCGGCTACTCCGCCATGGCCGGCGTGGTCGGTGGCGGCGGCCTGGGTGACCTCGCCGTCCGCTACGGCTACCAGCGCTTCGAGACCGACGTGATGATCGCCACGGTGGTCGCGCTCGTCGTGCTCGTCCAGGCCGTCCAAACGCTGGGCGACGTCGTCGTCCGGCGCCTCTCCCACCGATAGAAGGGCACCACCTCATGCGCCGCCGCTTGCTCGCCACCCTGCTCACCGCGACCGGCCTCGTCCTGGGCCTGGCCGCGTGCGGCGGGTCCGATGACACCGCCGGGTCCGCCGGCGACGACACCCTCAAGGTCGGGGTCAGCCCGGTCCCGCACGCCGAGATCCTCACCTACGTCAAGGACAACCTGGCCGCGGCCGAGGGCCTCAAGCTCGACATCGTCGAGTTCAACGACTACATCCAGCCCAACGTCGCGCTGCGGGAGAAGCAGATCGACGCCAACTACTTCCAGCACGTGCCGTACCTGGAGGAGGAGGTCGCGGCCAAGGGCTACAAGTTCACCGCGCTCAAGCCGGTGCACATCGAGCCGCTGGGCGTCTACTCCAAGAAGGTCAAGTCGCTGGCCGAGGTGCCGGCCGGCGGGGTCGTGGCCATCCCGAACGACCCGTCCAACTCGGGCCGGGCCCTCAACCTGCTCGCCAGGAACGGCCTGATCACGCTCAAGCCCGGCGTCGGCGTCAAGGCCACCGAGCGGGACATCGCCACCAACCCGAAGAACCTCAAGTTCTCCTCGCTCGAGGCGGCCCAGCTGCCGCGCAGCCTGGAGGACACCGCGCTCTCGGTGATCAACGGCAACTACGCGATCGAGACCGGGCTCAAGCCGGCGCAGGACGCGCTCGCCCTGGAGGACGGCAAGGACAACCCGTACGCGAACCTGGTCGTGGTGCGCACCGGCGACGAGGGCGACGCGCGGGTGGTCAAGCTGGAGAAGCTGCTGCACTCGCCCGAGGTCCGCAAGTTCATCGCCGACAAGTACCAGGGTTCGGTGCTGGCGGCCTTCTGAGCGAAGTGTCGTACCCATGCGGCAGAGTGTCAGGGGTGCGTAGCCCTACCGCCCCTGACACGGCCCAGCCCCGCGACTGGCTGCCGAGCTTTCTGGCGCTCGCCGCGATCTGGGGCACCAGCTTCCTGTTCATCAAGGTCGGCGTGCGTGAGCTGCACCCGCTGTGGCTCACTTTCGCCCGGGTCGCCGCGGGCACGGCGGTCCTGCTGATCGTGCTCGCGGTGACCCGCGACCGGCTGCCCCGCGACGCCCGGCTGTGGGGCCATCTGGCGGTCGTGGCCGCGCTGGGCGTCTCGGTGCCCTTCACCCTCTTCGGGTACGGCGAACAGCGCGTCTCCTCGGTGCTCGCCGGCATCTGGAACGCGGCCACCCCACTGGTCGCGTTGCCGCTGGCAGTGCTGGTCTTCCGCACCGAGGCGCTGACCCCGCGCCGGGTGGCCGGCATCGCGACCGGCTTCCTCGGTGTGCTGGTGGTGCTGGGCGTCTGGCGGGACCTCGGCGGCTCGCAGCTCACCGGGCAGCTCATGTGCTTCGGCGCGGCGATGTGTTACGCCGTCGCGATCCCGTACCAGAAGAAGTTCATCGCCGGCCGGGCCGGCTCCGGGGTGTCGATCGCCGGCGGGCAGCTGCTGATGGCCCTGGCCCAGCTCGCCGTGCTGGCGCCGCTGCTGGCCGGCGCGCCGCCGGCCCCGACGCAGCTGTCACTGCAGGTGGTGCTCTGCGTGCTGGCGCTGGGCGCGCTCGGCACCGGGCTGGCGTTCGTGCTCAACATGCGGGTGATCCGGGTGGCCGGCGCGAGCACGTCGGCGTCGGTGACCTACCTGATGCCGGTGGTGGCGACGGTGGTCGGCGTGCTGATCCTGGGCGAGCACCTGATCTGGAACCAGCCGCTGGGCGCGCTGATCGTGCTGACGGGCGTGGCGATCTCCCAGGGGGTGCTGTCCCGCCGCCGCGGTGCCCGGCCGCCGGACGACCCGGTGGCGGCGAGTCCCGGCCCGGCGGCGGCCGCCCCCTGACCGGTGCCTCAGGCCTGCCCGAGGATGGCGGCGCGGGTGGGTCGCCGGTCGAGCTCCATGAAGCGGTCGGCGCCCTCGAGCCCGGTGAAGCCGACCCGCCGGTAGACGTCGTGGGCGTCCTTGGTGGCGAGCATGAGACGGGCGACACCCCGGCCGGTGAGGTCCTCGACGATGCTGTCGACCAGCCACCCGCCGAGTCCCCGGCCGCGGTGGTCCGCGGCGACGAAGACATCGCAGATCCACGCGAAGGTCGCCCCGTCGGTGACGATCCGGGCGAAGGCCACCTGCTCGCTGCCGTGAAAGACCGAGTACGGCAGCGAGCCCTCGATCGACCGCCCCACCACGTCATAGTCCCGCCCGGCAGCCCAGTAGGACTCGTCGCACAGCCACCGATGCACCCGCCCGACATCAACGCGCGCGGCGTCGGTGGTCAGCACATAGTCGTCCCGCCGGCGATCCCCCATGATTCCTCCTCCGTTGCCCGCCCCAGGATGCCAGAGGCGTTCGGCGGGGCTCAGCCGACTTCGTCGTCGTAGGCGGCGCGGGCGCGGTGCACCTCGGCGATGTGGGTCTCGGCCCAGCCCTTGATGGCCCGCTGCAACGGCAGCAGCTCGTGGCCGAGCGCGGTCAGCTCGTACGACACCTGCACCGGGACCGCCGCGGTGACGCTGCGGGCCACCAGGCCGTCGCGTTCCAGCTTGCGCAGTGTCTGGGTGAGCATCTTCTGGCTGGCCCCGGCCACCTCGCGGGACAGTTCGGCGTACCGCAGCGGCCCGTCCGCCAGCGCGGCCACCACCAAGGTCAGCCATTTGTCGCTCAGCGTGCCCAGCAGGTCGTGGCCGGGGCACTCGGCGAGGTTGGCGTTGTAGGCGCGCTGCGCGTCGTCCCGGCGCTCTGCGGCGGACTTCGTGACCATCGCGGCGGGCTCCTCCCCGTACGGTACGCACTCCCGGGTGCGTCCTTACCGCCCGACGATATCGCCCCTAGCGTCGCCACCATGAGAGCCGTGATCGTGCGCCGCTTCGGCGGCCCCGAAGTCCTGGAAGTGGCCGACGTCCCCGAACCCCGCCCCGGCCCGGGCCAGGTCCGGATCCGCGTCGCCGCGGCGGCCGTGAACCGCATCGACCTGTCCACCCGCGGCGGCGCCATGACGCAGGCGGCCCTGCTGCCGCCGGCTGACGAGGTCAAGCTGGGCTGGGATGTCGCGGGCGTGATCGACGAGGCCGGTCCGGGGGTACACCGCCGCGCCCCGGGCGACACCGTCATCGGCCTGCGTGACGTCCTGTCGGCCGGCGGTGCGCAGGCCGAGTGGGTGGTGCTGGACGAGTCCGCCACCGCTCCGGCGCCCCGCTCGGTGAGCCTGCCGGAGGCGGCCACACTCCCGCTGATCGGCCTCACCGCCGACCGCGCGCTGTCCCTGACGGGCCTGCGAGCAGGCCAGACCCTGCTGGTCACCGGTGCGGCGGGCGGGGTCGGCGGCCTGCTGCTGCAACTCGCCGCCATCCGCGGCATCCGCACGGTCGCGGTGGCGGCCGGGACCGACGAGAAAACGGTACGGGAACGCGGCGCCGACGAGTTCGTGACCCGCACGGACCGGCTGGGCGCGGCAGTACGCGACGTGGTCCCCGGCGGAGTGGACGCGGTCGTCGACGCCGCCGTGGCGGGTGTCACAGCCCACGAGGCGCTGCGCGGTGGAGGGGTGTTCGTGGCCCTCGTCGCGCCGTTCGCCCCGCCACCGCTGCGCGCCACCCGCGTCGTCGTCCAGGAGGTGTGGGCCGACGGCGGCCGCCTGACGGAACTCGCGGCGCTGGTCGACGCCGGTCTGCTGACGCTGCGCGTGGCGGACACGCTCCCACTGGCCGGCGTGGCCCGGGCCCACGAGCGGCTGGCCGCCGGTGGCCTGCGCGGACGGCTGGTGCTCGTGCCCTGACAAGCGTTCATCAAGGCTTCACAATGCCTACCTATTGGATGGATATGGTGGCGCCATGACGAGATCCGTACACCTGAGCGCCGGCGGCCCGGACGCCGCCCGCCGCCGGGCCGAGGAGGCGGCAGTCCGGCGCCAGTTCGAGAAGGACGCGGTCTGGAGCCGGATGATCGCCCCCGGCGGCCGGGTCCCGCACCTGCCCCTGATCGAGGTCGACCTGGGCCCGATCCACCTGCGCCGGCTGCTGGACACCGGGCCGCTGGTCCTGGTCTTCATCCGGTACGCGGGCTCGGCGGCCTGCAAGGAAACCCTGGTGGCGTACGAGCGGACTCTGGCCCCGGCCTGCACGGACCTGGGCGCGCACCTGGTGGCGGTGAGCCCGCAACGGGCGGAGCTGCTGGCCCCGGTCAAACACCGCAACGACCTGAGCTACCTGGTGGCGGCCGACCCCCGGCACACGCTGATCGACGCGTTCGGCCTCGGCTATCAGGCGCCGGAGGCCACCGAGCTGCTGGGCACGCGACGGTCGGTCCTGCCGTACCCGAGCGTGGTGGTCGCGGACCGCACGGGAACGGTGCGCTACGCGGACGTGCACCCGTTCACGGCGGCACGCACCCCAGCGGCGCCGATCATCGCGACTCTGCGCCAGCAGATCAGCTCGATCCCGGTGGCGCCGCGCGGCTGATCGTCGTCAGCCGATCGTGGTCCTCCGGTTCGCGCCCGGCTCCGGCTGCTCGGGTCACGAAATTGCCGATCATCCATGGATCGACGTCGAGTGTGACACCGCCGACCGCTGATTCGCGTCCGGAAAGGACTGCCGGCTCAGCCCTTGGCTACCGGCGGTCGATGACGCGCCCACGGTGACGCGGAACGATACGTCACACAGTGAACACGTCGAGAGGCTGATAAGCATGTCGAACGTTGCGCACATTCTTGGGGAGATGCCGCCGAAGGAACGCTCCACCATCATGGAGGACCGGATCATCCAGTTGGAAGGCGAGCTGGGTGACGAGGAGATACTCACTTTCACGCGATGCCACTTCCCGTTCGGCACCCTGGTGGTCACCCCGGACCGGATCATCATCCTGCTGCAGGACGGCGGCGTTGACGTGACCCAGTTCGCCGACATCGCGAGTTTCTCGCTGATCGAGGGACGCAAGAAGCTGTTCGGCGGCTACTCGGAGACCGTGTTCAACACTCAGATGCGCAACGGCACCCGGTACACCGGACAGGGCGTGGGAACCGACGGGCAATGGGGCATCCGCGCGGCCCGCACGATGGTCGCTGCTCACGAGACCTACTCGCTGCACCCTCGTTGAGCGACGCTCAGCCGTCCAGCGCACCGAGTACGGCAGCCGGGCCTAGCCGACGTTTCTCCTGAGCCTGGAACGTCTTATTGAAGATCCGGCCGGTCACTTCGGCGTGTTCACCGATGTACGTCACAACGAGGTGCGCATGCTGCCAGCGGCTCATCGCCTGATAGTGCCCGTCGGGTCACATCGCGCGCGACTGGTCAGGCGAGGCCGTACACCTTGTTGAGGTCGAGCAGATGATGGCCGGCGACGGCATGCTCGTCGAGGTTCAGCACGAGCACCAGGACGACGTTGGTTGTCTCGCACTGGACGAGGACGTGCTGGTACGGCGTGCCGGTCATGGTCCAGCCGTACGGCACGTCCCCTTCCGAGAAGTCGTGGCCTTGAACTCTTCGTTGGTCAGCTTCCGCACCCGACCAGCATGCAGCACTCCTCACCCGGCCGGACCGGCACCAGAGGCGATCGGTGGCGTGTGTGGTGCCTCCCGCCCACCGGGCTCCGTGGCGACCCGGGGACGTCGCACGTCCAGGGCCGCGCAAAAAGTCGCCAGCGCCAGCATGGCCACGCAGATGACCAGCCCGTGCGCGACCGCCTCCCGGGCCACCCCCGCCGTGATGCCCGCCAGCACCACCCCGGCCACCGCCGCCGTCGCGATGGTCGCCGAGATCCGCTGCGACACCTGCAGGAAGCCGCCCGCCAGCCCCGCCGCCGAGGCCGGTGCGTGGGCCAGCGTCAACGCCTGGTTCGGCGAGATGATCAGGCCGCCGGAGATGCCCATCGCCAGCTGGGTCACCGTCAGCGCGAGGCCGATCTGTCCCGCCGGCACCCAGCCGATCACCGCCGCCGTCACGGCCAGCGTCACGAAGGATCCGGTCAGGGCCCACACCACGCTGATCCGGCCGTAGCGGCTGACCAGCCGCCAGCTCTGCGACGAGGCGATCGCGAAGCCCAGCGAGCTGGGCAGGATCGTCAGCGCCGCGTGCAGCGGTGACCAGCCGAGCCCGTCCTGCAGAAACAGTGTCAGGGCCAGCGACGCCGACATGGTCGCGCCGAACTGGAACATCGCGGTCAGGGCGCCGAGGCTGAAGCCGCGGGAGCCCAGCAGGGCCGGGAGCAGGATCGGGGTGCGGCCGCTGCGGGCGTACCATCGCTCCCAGGCGATCAGCGTGACCAGCGCCGCCGCCGCGACCACCGGCCACCAGAACCGCGGCGGGCCCTGGCCGTCCGGCAGGACGAAGGGCAGCAGCACGGCGAGCGTCGCCGTGGCCAGCAGGGCCAGCCCGGCCAGGTCCAGGGCCGGCCGGGTGCCGGGCCGCCGGGCCGCCGCGGGCAGCCATTTCAGGGCCAGCGGTACGGTGATCAGCCCGAACGGCACGTTGAGCAGCATCACCCAGCGCCACCCGTCCTGCTCGCCCAGCGCCCCGATGACCGTGCCGCCGACCAGGGGCCCGATCACGCCGGAGATGCCGCCAACCGTCGCGTACGCCGCGAGGGCGCGGGTCCGTTCGCGCCCGGTGAACAGCTCCTGGATGATGCCGAAGATCTGCGGGTTGACCGTGCCCGCGCCCACGCCCTGCAACAGCCGGGCCAGCGCGACCACCCACGCCGATTCCGCCGTGCCGCCCACCACGCTCGCCGCGGTGAACACGCTCAGCCCGCCGACGAACAGCCATTTGCGGCCGTGCGCGTCGCCCAGCCGGCCCGCCGGCACCAGGGCCAGCCCGAACGTCAGCGAGTAGCCCGCGACGATCCACTGCAGGGTGCCGGGGCCGGCGTCCAGGGCCGTGCGCAGCGACGGGATCGCCGTGTTGAGGCTGGACTGGTCGAGCAGGGTGGTGAAGGCGGCGCACAGGCAGATCGCGAGCGAGACGGTACGGCGGTTCGGCACGCCCAGACCGTAGGTGAGGCCCGCGCCGGGTGGTTAGGACGCAGCTCGCTTCCAGCAGGCGGGACGGGGGCTTGCCCAAAAGCCTAGTAAGGCTATAGGAATAGCAGGCCGCATCCGCCGTCCCGCAGGAGTCGTCCGTGAGCACCTCCGTGTCCGTTCCGCCGGCTCCCGCCGGTGCCGATCCGGGCCTGGGGGCGCCCAGCGCTGTCCGTCCCGCCCCGGCCGCGCGCGGCGGGCGCCGGCGTCGCCTGGTGTTGCGGCTCGTCTCGCTCGTCGTGCTCTACGTGCTCTGGGAGGTCGCCGCCCGGCTGGTGCGCAACCCGACCTTCATCCCGGCCCCGGCGGCCGTCTGGCACCAGCTGATTGTCACGTCGTCCACCCACGACGGCATCCGCGGCTACAGCGGCCACCTGCTCGTCGAGCACCTCGGGGTGAGCCTGCGGCGCATCCTCATCGGCTCGGCGATCGGCATCGGCGGCGGCCTGGTGCTGGGCATCCTGATGGGTACGGTCGGCTGGTTGCGGGTCGTCGTCGAGCCCGTCGTCACGTTTGTCCGCGCGCTGCCGCCGCTGGCCTACTTCAGCCTGTTCATCATCTGGTTCGGCATCGACGAGACGCCCAAGCTGTGGCTGCTGTCCATCGCCGCGCTGCCGCCGGTCGCCGTGGCCACCGCCGCGGCCGTCTACTCGGCGCCGACCGGGCTGGTCGAGGCGGCCCGGGCGCTGGGGGCCGGACGCTGGCAGACCACCCGGGACGTGGTGCTGCCGAACGCGTTGCCCGAGATCTTCACCGGCGCGCGGCTCGCCGTCGGCGTCGCGTACTCCTCGGTCGTCGCGGCCGAGACCATCAACGGCGTCCCCGGGATCGGCGGGCTGATCCGCGACGCCCAGCGCTACTCCCAGACCGACGTGGTCGTGCTCGGCCTGTTCGCCATCGGCCTCTCCGGCCTGCTCATCGATGCCCTGCTGCGGACAGCCGAGGACCGGCTGATCCCGTGGCGCGGCCGTAGTTAAGGAACCCCCGTGAAGAAATTCCTTTCCGTTCTCGCCGCCGCTGCGCTGCTCGCGACGGCCGCCTGCGGCGACGGTGCCGCCAGCGGTGGCTCCGGGTCGGCGGACAAGACCATCCGGCTCGCGTACCAGGCGTTCCCGAGCGGGGACCTGATCGTGAAGAACCAGGGGCTGCTGGAGAAGGCGCTGCCGGACTACAAGATCACCTGGACCAAGTTCGACTCCGGCGCCAGCATCAACACCGCGTTCCTGGGCCGCAGCATCGACATCGCGGCGATCGGGTCGAGCCCGGTGGCCCGCGGGCTGTCGGCGCCGCTGAACATCCCGTACCAGGTCGCGTTCGTGCTGGACGTGGCCGGTGACAACGAGGCGCTGGTCGCGCGCAACGGCAGCGGGGTCACCGACGTGGCCGGGCTGCGCGGCAAGAAGGTGGCCACGCCGTTCGCCTCCACCGCGCACTACAGCCTGCTCGCCGCGCTGAACAAGGCCGGGGTCAAGGAGTCCGAGGTGACCATCGTGGACCTCGAGCCGCAGGACATCCTGGCCGCCTGGACCCGCGGGGACCTGGACGCCGCGTACTCGTGGCTGCCGTCGCTGGACGAGCTGAAGAAGAACGGCAAGGTCCTGATCAGCAGCAAGGAGCTGGCCACCGCCGGCAAGCCCACCCTGGACCTGGGCGTGGTCAGCACCGCGTTCATCCAGGCCCACCCCGAGGCGGTCGACGCGTGGCGCAAGGTCGAGGCGCAGGCCCTCGACGTCATCGCCAACGACCCGGCCGCGGCGGCCAAGGCGGTCGGCCAGGAGCTGAACCTCAGCCCGGCCGACGCCCAGAAGCAGCTCAGCCAGGGCGTCTTCCTCAAGCCCGCGGACCTCGCCTCGCCGGAGTGGCTGGGCACCGAGGCGCAGGTCGGCAAGCTCGCCGAGAACCTGGTCAGCGCGTCGGAGTTCCTCAAGAGCCAGCAGAAGATCGACGCCGTGCCCGACCTGGCCACCGTGCAGAAGTCCATCTACGTCAAGGGACTGCCCGATGTCCTCAGCTGAGGCCGCGGTCGAGCTCGACGGCGTCCAGCACTCCTACGGCGACGTCACGGCGGTCGGGCCGGTCAGCCTGACCGTGCCGGCCGGGGAGTTCCTGGTGCTGGTCGGCGCGTCCGGCTGCGGCAAGAGCACGCTGCTGCGGCTCATCGCCGGCTTCGAGCAGCCGACCCTGGGCACGGTCCGCACCGGCGGGACGGCCCCCGTGCCGGGCCGCGGTGCGGGCCTGGTCTTCCAGCAGCCGCGGCTGTTCCCGTGGAAGACCGTGGGCGGCAACGTCGAGCTGGCCCTGCGCTACGCCGGCCTCGCCGACCGCGGCGAACGGGTGGCCGAGCTGCTGGCCGGCGTCGGGCTGCACGACGTGGCCCACCGGCGGACCTGGCAGATCTCCGGCGGCCAGCAGCAGCGCGTCGCCATCGCCCGGGCGCTGGCCGTGCCGAACCCGTTGCTGCTGCTCGACGAGCCGTTCGCCGCGCTGGACGCGCTGACCCGCGAGCGGCTGCAGGAGGACCTGCGCCGGGTCAGTGCCGACACCGGCCGTACGTGTGTCTTCGTCACCCACAGCGTCGACGAGGCCGTGTTCCTGGGCAGCCGGGTCGTGGTGCTCAGCGCGCGGCCCGGCCGGGTCGCCCTGGACCTGCCGATCGACCTGCCCCGCACCGGCATCGCGCCGGACGAGCTGCGTGGGCTGCCCGCGTACGCCGCCCTGCGCTCGGAGATCGGTCACGCCGTCCGCGTGGCGGCCACCGTTGGAGAAGGAGTGTCCGCATGACCGCTACCGCAGTGGGACTCGACCTCGAGGCGCTCGGCCCGCACTTCGGGTCGGTCGTGCACGGCGTGGACCTGGGCACCGCGACCGACGAGCAGCTTGTCGCCGTACGGGCCGCTCTGGTGGAGCGCAAGGTGCTCTTCTTCCGCGATCAGCGCCTGGACGACGACGGTCAGGTCCGGCTGGGCCGGCGGATCGGCGAGCTCACCGCGTCGCACCCGGTGGTCGGCGGGGTCGACGCCGCCCACCCCGAGGTGTACGCGCTGGACAGCACCGACAACGGTTTCGCGGACGTGTGGCACACGGACGTGACGTTCATGCGCCGCCCTCCGCTGGGCTCGATCCTGCGCGCCGTCACGCTGCCGCCCAGCGGTGGCGACACCAACTGGGCCGACTCACAGCTGGCCTACGACTCGCTCAGCCCGGCGGTCCGGGACCTGGTGGACGGGCTGACCGCGGTGCACGACGGCACCCGCGAGTTCGGCTACTACCTGGCCCAGCGCCGTGGCGGGCAGGGCAACGAGTGGGACGGCGAGGTCGTCACCCGGCTCGACCCGGTGGAGCATCCGGTGATCCGGGTGCACCCGGAGACCGGCCGCAAGGGCATCTTCGTCAACCCGGGCTTCACCTCGCACATCACCGGGGTGTCGGAGTTCGAGAGCCGGGCCATCCTCGACCTGCTCTACGCGCACCTGACCAAGCCGGAGCACATCGTCCGGCACCGCTGGCGGGCCGGCGACGTCGCGATGTGGGACAACCGCAGCACGGCCCACTACGCCAACCGCGACTACGGCACCGAGCGCCGCGTCATGCACCGGATCACCCTGCGCGGCGACGTCCCGGTGGGCCCCGGGCGCCGCTGAGCAGGTGGCACGATGGGCGCATGACTCTGGACCTGTTCGCGGGCGTCCCGGTCCGGGACTACACCGCCGCCACGGCCTGGTACGAGCAGCTCCTCGGGGAGCCGCCGTCGTTCCTGCCGAACGACACCGAGGCGGTCTGGGAGCTCGCGGAGCACCGATTCCTGTACATCGAGGTGCTCCCGGACCGGGCCGGGCACGCCCTGCACACGGTCTTCGTCGGTGACTTCGACGACCGCCTGGCCGCGATCGCCGGTCGCGGCCTGACCCCGGCCCACAGCGAGACCTACGAGAACGGCGTGCGCAAGGCGATCTTCCGGGATCCGGACGGCAACGAGATCGGCTTCGGCGGCGGCCCGGTCTGAGGTCACCGCGGCTGCGGCGCGGCCGCGGTGATTGGGTCGCGGCGCGGACGGCGCAGGCGGTTCTCCGCGTACGCCATGCCGACCAGCACGATCACACCACCGGCCACTGTGGTGAGAGTGATCCGCTCGCCCAGCGTGATAGCCCCGACGACGACCGCCGCGATCGGTACGAGGTAGTTGACCGCGGACGCCGTGGTCGCGCCCACCTCACCGATGAGCCGGAAGTACAGCACGTACGCCAGCCCGGTGCTCAGTACGCCGAGCAGCACGATGCTCACCGTCACCCGCGGCGTCAGCGACACCGCACCCCACTGCAGGAACGGGCTGACCGCCGCCTGCAGCACCACAGCCATGGACAGCTGGCCGGCCGCGAGCGACATCGGCGCGAGGTGCCGCGGCGAGAGGAACTTGCGGACGTAGACGAAGCCGGCGGCGTAGCTGACCGCCGCGCCGAAGCACGCCAGCTCCCCGCCGGCCGAGCCGCCTCCGGTGCGCCACGGTGCGATGACCACGACCAGGCCGGCGAAGCCCACCAGCAGCCCGATCAGCTTGCGCGCGGTGGCGCGTTCCTCGGCCAGCGCGAAGGCCGCGACCGAGAGGGTGAGCAGCGGGGTCGCGCCGACCAGCACCCCGGCGATGCCGGCGCCCGCGGTGCGCTCGCCGTAGGAGAGCAGCAGGAACGGGATGACGTTGCCGAACAGGGCGGCGGCGGCCAGGTGGCCCCACACGGCGGCACCGCGCGGCAGCCCCACCCGGCGGATCGCGGCGATGCTCAGCAGCACCGCCGCGCCCAGCACCAGCCGGGCCAGCACCAGCTGGGCGGGGGAGAGGCCGGCCAGGGCCTCCTTGATGAACGTGAAGCTGCTGCCCCAGAGCAGCGCCAGAACCACGAAGCGAATCTTCATGGTCCTATCCTCGAAGTGCGGGGGCTCCGGCGTCCACCAGGTGTTTCTAAGCGCTTTTGTTAAGCAGAAATGAAAGATTGCTCCAGCTCGGCGGCGGCCCGGCGGAACGCCTCGACGACCGGTCGCAGGTGCGGCGCCTGCTCGGCCGCGTGCCGCAGGAACACCGAGACCTGCCGCGCCGGCTGTTGCGCCCGGGGTGTCCGTACGGTCAGGCCCGGCGCCTGGCCGGCAGCGCACATCCGGGGTGCCAGCGCGACGCCGTGCCCGGCGCGGACCAGGGCGAAGACCGAGACGTAGCTGTCCGCGGTGTGCGCGATCCGGGGCGTGAAGCCGGCCAGTGCGCACTCGCGCAGGGCGATGTCGCGGCACAGGCCGGCCGGCGGCACGATCCACTCCTCCTCGGCGAGGTCGGCGAGACACAGGTCAGCGGTGGCCGCCCGCGGATGCCCGTCCGGCAGGATCACGTCGAGCGGGTCGACCAGCAGCGGCGTACGGGTGAAGCGCGCGTCGTCCGCCCGTACCTCTCCATCGAGCCCGACCACGACGTCGGTCTCGTCACGCAGCAGCCGGTCGAGCGCCTCCTCGGTGTCGGCCTCGCGCACCCGCAGGGTGAGCCGCGGCGCGTC
Organism: Actinoplanes sp. CA-051413; assembly: GCF_050955795.1. NCBI lineage: Bacteria > Bacillati > Actinomycetota > Actinomycetes > Micromonosporales > Micromonosporaceae > Actinoplanes > Actinoplanes sp. CA-051413. The sequence continues at coordinate 6,066,587 of NZ_CP192100.1, read as the reverse complement.
CGTGGCCAGGCGGGCCATCGCCGGCACCGCCAGGGCCGGCACGGCCGTGGTGAAGCAATCGACCCGGACTGTCGCGGCCGCCCCGCTCACGTAGGCGTCCAGCTCGGTCTGGGCCAGCTCCAGCTGGGCGAACAGCCGGTCGGCGTGGCGCAGCAGCAGCCAGGCGGCGTCGGTCAGCCGCACCCGCCGCCCGTGCGGCTCCAGCAGCGGCGCGCCGATGTCCTTGGCCAGCAGTGCGAGCTGCTGCGACACCGCCGACGAGGTCATGTGCAGCGCGGAGCCGACGGCGGTGACCGTGCCGCGGTCGCGCAACTCCCGCAACAGGCGCAGCCGTCGCAGGTCGATCTGTCCCATGCCCGCATCCTAGGCGGCGAATTTATATAAGCACTGTTACAGTTTCCCGATGCCGCCTCCCGATCTGCTCGACAGCAGCTACTACGGTCCGCTGTTCCGCCTGCTCGCCGACATGGACGCCGACATCGCCGGGCTGTACGCCGAGGCGGGGATCGAGGGGGTCCGGACCCGCTTCGTCGGCCCGATGATCGAACTCGGCCGCGGCGGCCCGCTGACCATCAAGGAGATCGCCGAACGCCGCAAGGTCAGCCACTCGGCGATGAGCCAGACCGTCGCGGCGATGCGCAAGGCCGGCCTGGTCGAGCCGGCCGGCGACAGCGACGGACGTAAGCGCCGGGTCCAGCTCACCGCCCGGTCCCGCGAGCTCCTGCCGTTCCTGCAGGCCGAGTGGCGGGCCACCGAGGCGACGGTGCTGGCCCTGGACGCCGAACTGCCGTACCCGATCATGCGGGCGGTGGCCGACATCCAGGCCGCCCTGAGCGCCCGCCCGTTCGCCCAGCGGCTGCGCGACCACCTCGCCGGCGAGCAGTCGTGAGCGCGCTCGACTCCCTGGTCGACCTGCGCCCGCTGCGCGAGAACCGCACGTTCCGCCGGCTGTGGCTGGGCACCACCGCCTCCGGCCTCGGCGGCCAGTTCGGCGGTTTCGCCGTCGTCTACTACATCTGGGAACGCACCCACAGCGCCGCCATGGTCGGGCTCGTCGGCCTGGTCACCGCGGTCCCGCTGATCGTGCTCGCGCTGGCCGGCAGCGCCTTCACCGACCACGTCGACCGCCGGCGGCTGGCGCTGGGCTGCTCGTACGGCCAGCTGCTGATCAGCGTGGGGATGGCCGGGGTGGCCGCCTCGGACGTGGGCGGCGTACCGCTGATGCTGGTCCTCGCCGGCGCCGCCTCCGGGCTGGCCGCCCTGGGCGGGCCGGCCAAGCAGACCTTCACCCCGGTGCTGCTCAGCGGGCACCGGCTCGCCGCCGGCCTGGCCCTGAACCACCTGTCCTTCCAGCTCGCCATGCTGCTCGGCCCGGCCGCGGCCGGCCTGGTCACCGCGCAGTGGGGGACGACCTGGTGCTTCGTCATCGACGCGGTCACCTTCGGCTTCGCGCTGATCGGCATCGCCGGCCTGCCCCGGGGAGTGCAGGGGGCGACGGGCCGGCCGGGTGCGGCGGCGGTCCGCGACGGCCTCGCGTTCACCGTCCGCACCCCGCAGGTCCGGGGCGCGTTCCTGGCCGACCTGGCCGCGACGCTGCTGGCCATGCCCATCGCGCTGTTCCCGGTGATCAACGAGGAGAAGTTCGGCGGCCGGCCGGAGATCCTCGGGCTGTTCGTCACGGCCGTCGCCGTCGGCGGGGTGTTCGCGTCGGTGCTGTCCGGCCTGGCCACCCACCGCCGCCACCCCGGGACGGTGCTGCTGGTCTGCGGGGCCGTTTGGGCCGTGGCGCTGGGGCTGGTCGGGCTCAGCGGCCACCTGCTCGTCGTGCTCGGCCTGCTGGCGGTGGCCGGCGGGGCCGACACCTGGGCGGTCGTGTCCCGGGGCACGGTGGTGCAGACGGTGACGCCGGCCGCGTACCGGGGGCGGGTGGCCTCGCTCGAGCACATCGTCGGCTCGGCCGGACCGCAGCTCGGTAATCTGCGGGCCGGCCTGGTCGCCACAGTGACCTCGGGCGGCGCGTCGCTGGCCATCGGGGGAGTCCTCGGCGTCGTCGCGACGGGCCTGATCGCGCTGACGACACCCGCGCTGCGTCGCTTCACCGTCGAGGACCGGGTCACCGAGCCGGTGCCCTGATCGGTCCCGCCCGCCTCAAAGCCGGCCCGGCCCCGCTCGCGTCAGTGCTGGCCGGCCTCGGCGGGTGGGCGCCGGGCCGGTCCCGCCACCGCGTAGGCGACGAGCCCGCCGAGCGCGAGCAACGCGGCCGTGAGGTTCGCGGCCGTGCTCGCCGGAGGCTGGGCCTGCCACGTCAGGACCTGGCCGACGACCAGTTCCGAGCTGGGGTACAGGGCCGCGGCCAGGGTCCAGGCCAGCGGCAGGAACCAGGCCCGGGCGGTGCCCATGGTGGCGGCGGCCAGGGCGGTCAGCCCCAGCAGCCCGGCCGCGTCACGCACCACCAGCCACCCCGGTCCGAAGCGGGCACCGGTCGCCAGCGTGACCAGCAGCAGCACCACCACGACCAGCAACGCCACCAGCAGGTGCGCGACCCGCCGCCGCGGCCAGCGCAATGCCGCCGTGCCCTCCAGCGCGTCGTCCGGCCCGCCGAGCGTGGCGGTCAGCGCGACCACCAGCAGCAGCACGGTCAGGACGACCATCTGGAAGCCCACATCGCGCGTGTCCGAGAACACCGACCACAGTGACCACATCAGCACCGCGAGGCCGCCGGCCGCGGCCAGCGCCATCGGGGCCCGCCGGGAGCGCAGATAGAGCGCCAGCCACCTCATCGCGCGGTCCCCGAGAGCAGTCCCTCGTCGACCGAGCAGCTCAGCGCGGCCCGGCGCAGCGCCACCACACGCTTCTCGGCCTCGGCCTGGGGCAGCTGACGCAGGGTCTGCCACAGTTGCACGGCACTGTCACGGAACTCCGGGTCGTACCTCTCGCCGGCCGCCGGCTCGCGTCCCAGCAGCCAGGAGGCGGCCGCGATCCGTTCCGGCCAGCCGGCCGGCTTCTCACACCGGGGTGGGCTCGCGAAGGCGCCGGAGACCACCTCCGCCGGGATCGCGGCCGGCTCCAGCACGTGTCCGTCCGGGCCGGCCTCGACGCTGACCAGGGCGACGTCCTCACGCCACGCCGGGTAGACGTCGGGGTACGCAGTGGTGTCCTCGTGCACCTCGGTCGGTCCGCCCGGCAGCTTCGTCAGGACCGTCAGGGCCTCGCGGGCCTTGGGCGTCACCTCGGCCAGCAGTCCGGAGTGGACCCGGCTGACACACACGCGCGGCTGGTCGTCGGTGCAGACCAGGGCCCGCGCCACCGGGTCGATCGCGTCTGTCACGAACCTGTTCTGGTGCGGCATCACGGTGATAGCCAGCGCTGTGCCCAGCACCACCGGCAGCAGCGCGGCCACCCGGATCCGCCAGCCGCCGGACGCGAACAGCAGCACGGCGGCGACGGCCAGCGCGGCCAGCCAGATGGCCTGGGCGGCGCTGACCCGGCCGGGCACGGTCGCGTAGGCATCGGGCATGTTCATCTCGTAGATCGGCGAGAACACCAGCGCCAGCCATCCCCGGGGCCGCGTCGCGGCCGGGATCAGCAACAGCAGCGCCAGGCCGGCGATGCCCAGCGCCGGGGCGGTCACCAGCGAGGGCAGCAGACGGCCGACCGCCAGGCCGACCCAGACCGCCGCGACCAGGGCCAGCACGCCGACGGCCGTGACGGCCAGGACGGCCAGGGGGAAGTACCGCGCGGTGGTGACGATCCACACGGCGCCCGCGATCCCCATCGCCAGGTAGCCGCCCACCACGGCGACACCCATCGCGCCGAGCGTCGGCACGGTCCGGTGCGCCCGCGGGCGGGGCGTGCTGCCGAAGAGTTCCTCCACGTTGGACCGGTGTTCCCGGCGGGCCTGCCAGGCGCCGGCAGCCAGCGCCAGCGGCCAGAGCACCGCCAGGTAGAGCCGTTGCGTCATGGCCAGCTGCATCCACCCGGTGGAGAAGCCGATCCCCTCGGCGAAGAAGAGCAGCAGGGTGCCGGCCACCGCCAGGGCCAGGGCCGAGCCGAGCGCCGCCGAGCGGCGCAGTTCGATACCGAGGATGCGGGTCATCGGCCGGCCTCCGCCCGGTGCCGGCGCAGCAGCGCGGAATAGCCGCGTTCGGCCGGGCTGTCCCCGGCGTCACCCTGGCCGCCCTGCGTCGTGAGGTCGTCCGGCGTGCCCTGATAGACCAGCCGTCCCTCGTTGATCAGGACGACGTCGGTGCAGGCGACGACCACGTCCTCCACCAGGTGGGTGGAGACCAGCACGCAGCTGTCGACGCCGAGATCCCGCAGCAGTTCACGGAAGTCGAGCCGCTGCTCCGGGTCGAGCCCGACGGTGGGCTCGTCGAGCAGCAGCACGGCCGGGTCGTTGACGATCGCCTGGGCGATGCCGGCCCGGCGCAGCATGCCGCCGGACAGCGTCTTCATCCGGGCGTCGGCCTTGGCCGTGAGCCCGACCCGGTCGATCGCCCGCTGCACCGCGCCCGGCACCGCCGGCTTCGGCATCTCCTTGAGCCAGGCCATGTACTCGACGAACTCCCGGACCGTGAACCGGGGATAGAAGCCGAACTGCTGCGGCAGGTAGCCCAGGCCGCGGCGGACCCGGCGCAGATCGGCCCGGCCGTCGACCGCCTCACCGAGCAGCGTCAGCCGGCCGCCGGCGGGCTTCACCACCGTGGCCAGCGCCCGCATCAGCGTGGTCTTGCCGGCGCCGTTCGGGCCGAGCAGGCCGTGCACCCCGGTGCCGAGGGCCAGGTCCAGCCCGTCGACGGCGAGATGCCGGCCGGCCCGCACCCGCAGCTCCTGGGCGTGGACCGCCCAGGGGTGGGTGGTGGGAGCCGTCTCGTCCGCGCTCACCGTACGCATCATCAATCCTCCGAAATAATGGGCGGATGCCCGGAAGCTCAGTTGTGGCTGGACAGCCGGCGGAAGTTGTCGGCCCGCAGCACGGCGAGCCCGGCCAGCGTGAGGGTGAGCAGTGCCCACCCGGGAGAACTGCCCGCGCGCAGCACCACCGGCAGTTCGGCGGTGACCACGGCCGGCACGATCACGGCCAGCGCCCAGGCCGCGCCGAGGCCGATGGCGGCCAGGCGCACCCCGACAAAGGCGCCCACGGCGATGGTCGCGGCGGTGAAGGCCAGGCACGGCAGCAGCGTCAGGGCCAGGGAGGTTCCGGTACGGGTGCTCGCCAGCGCCAGCGTCGGCACCACCACGGCCAGCACCCCGGCCGTACGCCGTAACAGCATCGTCAGCCCGGCCGCCGGCGTACCCGCGATCAACTCCCAGGCCGGGTCGTGACGCCGGCTCCACGCGATCGCGACGCCCGGCAGCGGCGCCACCGGAGCCAGCAGCGACACCAGCGACGGCAGCCCGGGCGCCAGCGCCTGGAGCAGCACCGCGCAGGCCAGCACCGCGACCGTCATGGTGAGCCACGGAGTCAGATGCCAGACCACCCAGCGGTGCCGTGCCGCCGACCAGCGTGGCCGGCGCACCGGGGCCGGACCGGCGGCAATGCCGTCGTCCAGCCCGGCGGCGACCCGGGCCAGCACGCTCCGGGTGTCGGCCGCCGTGCTGCCGGCCACCAGGGCCCGGCAGTCCGCGCACCCTTCCAGGTGCACCTCGACGGACCACACCGTGACCTCGTCGAGCTCGGCCGCCGGGTCGGCGTAGCGGGCGATCACCCCGGGGTTCGGATGGGTCGTCATGAGAGCGCCTCCCGCAGCGCGAGCCGGGCCCGCCGGGCCCGGGATTTCACCGTGTTCTCCGGTACGCCCAGCAGCAGCGACGTCTCCCGCACCGAGAAGCCGTCGAGCACCATCGCCTGCAGCACCTGTCGCGCCTCCGGTGGGAGCACGAGCAGGGCGTGTTCCAGCTCCTGACCGACCCGGGCGGCCATCACCTCGTCCTCGGCGGCCGGCGCGACCGTCTCGGTGAGCGCCACCGCCGGGAGCTGGTTCTGCCGGGCCCGGCGCCGGAACGCGTCGACGAGGCGGTGGGCCGCGATGGTCCACAGCCAGCCGACCCCGTTGCCGGAGGTGGCGGACCCGGCGAAGGTGCCCGCGGCCCGCCACACGGCCAGGTACGTCTCCTGCATCACGTCGGCGACGACGTCCTCGTCGGCGCACCGGCGACGCAACCGGGCGAGCAGCCACGGCGACGTACGCCGGTACAACTCGTCGAATGCGCCCCGGTCACCGGCGGCGGTGCGGCGTACGAGGTCGTCCTCGCCGGCCGCGTCCAAGCTTCGTCTCACACCCAGCAAGACGAAAGATCACCGCCCGCGGTTCTCCGGTACGTGTGACATGAGTCACCAAGGGTCCGGGCTCATCCCGGCCCGCGTGCCCCACGGCCGGTGACCGGGTGTCCTAGGCTCGCGCGAATGTGGCTCACCCGGCTGTTGCGGCGGCATCACGAAGTGGCGAAGTTCCTCGTCGTCGGCGGCACGTGCTTTCTGGCCACGACCGCCGTCAACTACGCGCTGAAGCTGACTGTCCTGCCCCACAAGCCGGTCACCGCGCTGGGCATCGCCACCGTGTTGAGCACGATCCTGTCGTACGTGCTGAACCGGGAGTGGTCCTTCCGTACCCGCGGCGGCCGCGGGCGGCGGCACGAAGCGTCGCTCTTCTTCCTGGTCAGTGCCGTCGGCATCGTGCTCACCGTGCTGCCGCTCTACGCCTCCCGGTACGTGTTCCTGCTGCGGGTGCCCGAGGTCAGCCGGCCGGTGCAGGAGATCGCCGACTTCGTCAGCGGCATCGTGATCGGCACCGCCGTCGCCATGGTGTTCCGGCTGTGGGCGTTCAAACGCTTCGTCTTCCCGCACGCCGAGGTCCGTCCCCGCCGGACGCGAACGGCGAGGACGGACGTCGGGGTGCCGCACGCCGGGTCGTTGATCACCGGCCCGCGTCGCCCGGGCGGTCCCGGAGCTGGATCTCCGCGCTGTTCTGCAGGAAGCTCTGCTGCGACACCGGCACCAGCACCGCGTCCCGGTGGAAGCCCGGCAGGTCGGTCGCCCCGCAGCTGATCATCGTCGCCTTGAGCTTGGCGATGGTCAGGGCCACGTTGTCGTAGAGGCTGCCCGCGTACGGCACGTACCCGTCGACACCCTCCTCGAAGGTGAGCCGGCTGCCACCGCCGTGCTCGTAGCGCGACACGTTGCGGGCCCGGTTCGAGCCCTCGCCCCAGTACTCCTTGAAGAACTGACCGCCGACCCGGACCAGCGGCGACGGGCTCTCGTCGAAGCGGGCGAAGTAGCGGCCCAGCATCACGAAGTCGGCGCCCAGGGCGAACGCCACCGCCATGTGCGCGTCGGTCAGCAGGCCGCCGTCGCAGCACAGCGGCACGTACACCCCGGTCTCGGCGGCGTACGCGTCCCGCCCGGCCACGACGTCGATCAACGCCGACGCCTGCCCGCGCCCGATGCCCTTCTGGTCGCGTGTGGTGCAGATCGAGCCGCCGCCGATGCCGACCTTGACGAAGTCCGCGCCTGCGTCGGCGAGGTAGCGGAACGCGCGGGCGTCCACCACGTTGCCCGCGCCGATCCGCACCTCGTCGCCGTAGGTGTCCCGGACGAACTTCAGGGTGTCGGCCTGCCACACCGAATAGCCGTCGGAGGAGTCGATGCAGAGCAGGTCCGCGCCCGCTTCGACCAGCGCCGGGATGCGTTCGCGGTAGTCGTGCGTGTTGACCCCGGCGCCGACCCGGAACCGCTTGTCGGCGTCGATGGACTCGTTGCGGAACTGCTTGTGCAGCTCGTAGTCGCGGCGCAGCACGATGGACTGCAACAGCCCGTCGGCGTCGACCACCGGCAGTACGTCGAGGCGGTGGTCCCAGATCAGCGTGTTGGCCTCGGAGAGGGTGATCGAGGGCCGGGCGGTGACCAGATCCTGGGCCGGGCGCATCCGGGAGTCGACCGGGCTGCCCAGGTCGTGCCGGTGCGGATGGAAGTCGTCGGTCGAGATGAGCCCGACGAACCGCCCGTGCGGGCTGCCGTCGTCGGTGACCACCGCGACGTCCCGTTCGGCCGACTCCAGCAGGAGCGCGACCTCGCCGAGGGTGGCCGACGGCTTGATGTTGATGTCGGAGAACCGGAAGCCGGCCTTGTGCCGCTTGACGGCCTGGACCATCGCGGCCTGGGCGGCGACCGGCTGGTTCTGGTGCACGAAGCTGAGCCCGCCGCACTGGGCCAGGGCGATGGCCAGCCGCGGCGAGGACACCGCGCCCATGATCGCGCTGGTCAGGGGAGTGGCCACCCGGACGGCCGCGGGCTCACCGACCCGGTGGCGCACCAGCGGCGCGCCGAGGTCGACATTGTCCGGGGTGCAGCCGGCGGTGGTGAGGCCGGGGACGAGCAGGAATTCGTTGAGCGTTCGCGACACTTCGTCGAGGATCTTCACAAGGCTCCTGAGCAGTGGGCCGGGCCGACATAAAGGTACGAACCTAGCAGTCGGCCGGCCCTCAGGGGCGCGCTGTCGCCCGGTCGAGGACGTCGTCGGCCGGGCAGCGGCCGCGCAGCACGTACCGTTCGGTGAAGTCGGCCACCGCGTCCCGCAGCTCGCGTGAAACCCCCTGACGGGACAGCGACGCGTACGCGGCCACGAAACACTCCCGCGCGACCGCCGCCAGTTCGGGATCGGTGAGAGCGTCGCGGGCGGCGCGCTCCCAGAGCCGGGGCGTGCCCGCCAGTGCCCGCGTCGCCGCCTCGGCCTCGGTGGCCGCCGGCGGATCGTCGAGCAGCGCGGCGATCACCGCGAGCGGCACCCGCCAGCCGTTGCCGGGCTGCCGGTCGGCCATGTCGAGCTCCAGGTGCCCGCGGGCCGCCACCGGGGGCCGCAGGCTCGCCAGGTGCCGGGTGAGGTCGGTGATGGTGGGCCGGTCGCCGGGCCCGGACCGGCTCCAGGCCCGCAACGTCCGGCCCGTTCCCGCCACCGGCGCGTCCAGGACCAGGGCCGTCCAGGCGCCGCGCGGGTCGGCTGTGGGCGGCGCGGACGGCAGACTGCGGCGCAGGGCCTGGCGGGTGCTGCGCCAGCCGGAGGGCCGGCCGTGCCGCAGCGGCGCGTTGGCGAACGCCGCGGCCAGCACGGGTGCGAGCGCGTGGGCCAGATTCCACCGCCGGCGCAGCCCGAACGGCCCGCCCCCCTCGACGCCGGCCTCCAGCGCCACCCGGATGCCCGCGGTCGCCGTGGCGTACGTGTCACCCGCGGCGGTCGCCGGGTCAACGGCGTCGGCGGCCTCGGTCAGGACGGCGATCCCGTGTCCCGCGATCAGCGGGTGCGGCATCGGCAGGTCCTCGGCCATCCGTGCGGCGACGACATCGATGCCCGGCGACGGCGGGCCGCTGACCACCGCGATCCGCGCCGAGCGCGCGCCGAGCAGGCCGTGCCGCAGCGGCGGGCGTTCCCGCAGCGAGCCGACCAGCGAGTCCGGCAGTCCCGGCTCATCCAGCAGCAGGTCCACGGAGAGGCCGACGAAACCCGGGAGCCCGGGGGTGAAGGCGTGCTCGGCCACCAGGAGCTCGGCGGCCGGTTCGGTCAGCGATATCACGCGGCGCTCCCGGGTCGATGCGGAAACCCATCCTACTCACCCGACAGGAATTGTGGGCCTTACGGGTGGCGGTGATCGAGGGCGACGAAGCGGTAGCCGCGAGCTTTCAACGCCGGGATCACCGTGCGCAGGGCGGTGTAGGTCTGCGAGCGGTCGCCACCGCCGTCGTGGCAGAGCAGGATCTGGCCCGGCCGGGCGGCCAGCAGGCGCCGGGTGATCGCCGCGACGCCCGGGCGGGACCAGTCGCGCGGGTCGTCGCTCCAGTCGAGCGGGACCATCCGGGCCTTCGCCGCTGCCCGCAGCAGCGCCGGTGACCAGTCGCCGCCGGGGGAGCGGAACAGCGCCGGGGCGTACCCGGTGGTGTCGTAGATCTTCTCCTGGGCGCGGGCGAGCTCCTTGCGCAGGAGGCGGTCCGGGCGGCGGCCCATCTCGGTGGGATGGCTCCAGGTGTGGTTGGCCACCTGGTGGCCGTCGCGGACCACGCTGCGGGCCACCGCCTCGTGCCCGAGCACCTGGTTGCCGATCATGCAGAACAGCGCGGGCACGTGGTGCTTGTCCAGCAGCCGCAGGATCTTGGGCGTCCACACCGGGTGCGGCCCGTCGTCGATGGTCAGCGCGACCGCGTCGGACGGGAACGCCGGGCCGGGCAGCGCGCGCCGGTAGTCCTTGAGGGTGAACACCGGCTCCTTCAGCGGCCGCAGACCGGCCGGCGCCGGCGGTTTCCCGGACGGCCGCGGGGCCGCCGGCCGCGGCGAGGTGGTGGCCCGCGGCGCCGGTACGCGCGCAGCCGACGCCGGCGCCGAGCCGGCCAGTACGAGTGCCCCGGCCAGTCCGGGCCCGGCCCGCAGCAGGCGCCGCCGCGAGATCGCCGGCTCCCGCGCACTCGCATCGTCACTATCCGTTACGGCCGGAGGGGACGGTTCGCGCTTGAGGAAGGAGGGACGATGGATGATCATGTGACAGAAAGCTACCAAGGCCGGACAAGGTCGCCCGTACGCTCGCTGAGGTGCTGATGCACCGACCGGATCACCGACGAGCCCTCGCCGACCGCCGCCGCCACCCGCTTCATCGACCCCAGGCGCACGTCACCGGCGGCGAACACCCCGTCCAGGGAGGTCTCGTACGGCAGCCGCGACCCGCCCAGCGCCACGTCGGTACGGATGAAGCCGTCGTCGTCGCGTTCCACCTCGGCCGGCAGCCACCCGGTCGCCGGCCGCGCGCCGATGAAACAGAACAGACCCCGGGCCGGCTCCTGACTGACCTCACCCGTCGGCGTGTGCCGCAGGGTCACCGTCTCCAGGTGCTCGCCGCCGTCCACCCCGGCGATGACGGTGGACGAGGCCACCGTGATCACCGGGTGCGCGTGGATCCGGTCGACCAGGTACTGCGACATCGACTCGGCCAGCGACCCGCGGCGGATCACGACGGTGACGTGCGTACACCGCCGGGCCAGGAACAGGGCCGCCTGCCCGGCCGAGTTGCCGCCGCCGAGGACGAACACCGGGCCGCCGGCGCTGAGCCCGGCCTCCAGTTCAGTGGCGGCGAAGTAGATGCCCGCGCCCTCGAGCCGGGTCCAGTTCTCCAGGGGCAACCGCCGGTACTGCGCCCCGGTCGCGACCACGACCGTACGGGCCGTCAGCCGCGCGCCGGCCCCGAGCAGCACGGTGAAGCCGTCCGGCTGCTGCTCGATCCCGGTGATCCGGCACGGGCTGTTGAGCCGGGCCCCGAAGCGCTGGGCCTGGATCGTCGCCCGGGTGGTCAGCTCGGCGCCGGAGATGCCGTCCGGGAAGCCGAGGTAGTTCTCGATCCGCGAGCTGGTGCCGGCCTGCCCGCCCGGTCCGGTCGCGTCGAAGACAGCCACCCGCAACCCCTCGGACGCGCCGTAGACGGCCGCGGCCAGCCCGGCCGGTCCGGCACCGATCACCGCCACGTCGTAGAGCAGGTCGTCGCCGGGCAGCTGGGCCAGCCCGAGCACCTCGGCCAGCCGGCCGGGCGTGCAGCGCAGCAGCACCCCGCCGGGATGCACGACCACCGGAAGATCCGCGCGGCCGGCCCCGGCCGAGGCGAGCTCGTCCGGCCCGCCGTCGGCGTCCGCGTCGACCCACCGGTACGGGATGGTGTTGCGGTTCAGAAAGGTCCGCAGGGCCAGCGACGCCTCGGACCGATCGGTGCCGATGATCTCGAAAGGCGCGTCCCGGGCCCCGGCCAGCCGCAACCGGCGCCGGGCGATCATGGCGGTGACCAGGAGGTCGGCCAGATCGGTCTCGCGGTCGAGCAGCTCCCGCAGCCGGTCCACCGACACCGCGACCAGCTCACTGTCGACGGCGGCCCGGGCCGTCACGTACGGCCGCTGTCCGGTGAGCAGGTTGAGCTCGCCGACGAAGCCCCGGGCCCCGAACCGCGCGAACTCCACCTCGTTGCCCGGCGACTCGTCGCCGACGACGATCTCCCCGGCCAGCACCACCAGCAGGTCGTTGCGCTCGTCGGCCGGACTGTAGGCGACGGCACCGGCCGGCACCCGGCGCGGCACGCCGTAGGCCCGCAGCGCGGCGAGCTGCTCGTCGGAGAACCGGGGATCGGCGGGATCCGGGCCCGCTGCCGTGCTGGTCACCGGCCAAGCATGCCGGGCTGCACCGGCCACCACCAGAGCGGGCTCAGCGGGTGCGGTGGCGCAGCTGCGCCCGCATGGCCTGCATCAGCTCGGCGCTGGTGAACGGCTTCTCCAGCAGGTGCACGTCCGCGCTGAGCGTGCCGTGGGTGGTCAGCACCGGCTGGGCGTACCCGGACATGAACAGCACCCGGGTGTCCGGGCGTTCGGCCACCACCGCCGCGGCCACGTCCTTGCCCAGCATCCCCGGCATGATCACGTCGGTGAGCAGCAGGTCGATCCGGTGCGGGTACGCCTTGGCCCGCCGCAGCGCCTGGACGCCGTCGGCCGCGGTCAGCACGGTGTAGCCGGCCCGCCGCAGGATGCGCTCGGTCACCTCGCGCAGCGCGTCCTCGTCCTCGACGACCAGGACGGTGATCCCGCGACCGTCGACGACCACGGGTGGCGGCTGGTCGGACTCGGCCGTCACCGCGGCGTCGGTGACCGGCATCAGCACCGTGATCGTGGTGCCCAGGCCGGTCTCGGAGTAGATCTGCACCGTGCCGCCGGCCTGGGTGATGATGCCGTAGACGGTGGCCAGGCCCAGCCCGGTGCCCTGGCCGCTGGGCTTGGTGGTGAAGAACGGGTCGAAGGCCTTGTCGACGACGTCCTTTCCCATCCCCGTACCGGTGTCCGACACCCGCACCCGCACGTAGCGGCCGGGGCTCAGGCCCGCGCGGCCGGCGGCGTGGTCGGCGTCGACCCACACGGCCGCCGTGTCGATGGTGAGGTGGCCACCGCCGGGCATCGCGTCGCGGGCGTTGACCGCGAGGTTGACCAGCACCTGTTCGAGCTGTCCCGGGTCGGCCATCACAGCGGGCAGGCCGTCCGCGGTCTGCACGGCCAGGGTGATGTGCTCGCCGATCGAGCGCTGCAGCATCTGGTGCACCTCGGTGACCACGGTGTTGACGTCCAGCGCCCGCGGGCGGATCACCTCCCGGCGCGCGAAGGACAACAGCTGGTGGGTCAGGTCGCTGCCACGCCGGGCGGCCCGGGCGATCTGCTCGGCGTCCTGGGCGAACGGCGTGCCGGCGCCGTCCTCGACGATGAACGCGGCGTAGTTGAGGATGACGGCGAGCAGGTTGTTGAAGTCATGTGCGACCCCACCCGCGAGCTGTCCCAGGCTCTCCAGCCGCTGGGTGCGCTGGAAGCGGGCCTCCATCTTCTGCTGCTCGGCCTCCGCGCGCAGGGCCTGCTGCTCGGCCTCGACGGCGAGCCGGTCGGTGATGTCGCGGACGGCGGCCACCACGATCAGCCCGTTGCCGGTGTCCAGGGCGCTGCACGAGATGTCCACCGGCAGGTCGCCGCCGTCGCGGCGGCGGGCGGTCCGGGTCGCCCAGCCCTGGGTGGCGGTGCCGGTGAGCCGCTCGGTGTCCAGCGGGGTGGAGTCGCCCCCGGTACGCAGGACGGTCGAGGCCGCGGGCAGGCCGTCGGGCAGCAGCCGCCGCACGGCCATGTGGGTGAGGTCGTGCCGGGGGTAGCCGAACATCCGTTCCGCCTCGGCGTTGACCAGCACCACGTGACCGTCGGCGTCCACGCCCAGCAGCGCGTCCGGGGCCGCGTCGAGCACGGCCTGCACCCGCGCCTCCGCCTGTTCCCGATCGCTGATGTCGCGGGCCGTGTTGGTCACGCCGACGATCGTGCCGGTGGCGTCGCGCAGCGGGGAGACCAGCAGCGACACCGCGATCGCCGATCCGTCGGCGTGCCGCCGGTAGGTGCGGTACCGGTCCAGCCGGCCGCCGAGGCGGACCAGCGCCAGCACCTCGTCCTCGTCGACGCGCCGGTCCGCGGGGATGATCCGGTGCACCGGGGAGCCGACCATCTCGGCAGCGGGGTGACCGTAGAGCAGTTCCGCCCCCGGGTTCCAGGTCAGCACCACGCCGTCCAGGTCGGTGGTGACGATGGCGTCGTGCGACGACTGGACGATCGAGGCCAGCAGCGCCCGGGCCTGCTCGGCCTCCCGGTGCGCGGTGTCGTCGCGCAGCACCGCGGTCACGTACATCTCGCCGCCCGGCGCGGCCACCGCGGCCAGCGACACCTCGACGGGGAAGACGCTGCCGTCGCACCGCCGGCCGCGCAGCGGCAGGCGGCGCAGCGGGGGATGGGCGCTGGCCAGGTAGCCGGCCCGGTGCTGCGGGTGCACGGCCCGGATCTCGTCCGGTACGAGTTCGTCCACCGACCGGCCCGGCAGGGTCCGCTCGGGATAGCCGAACATGCCGTGCGCCCGCCGGTTGGCCAGGGCGATCGTGCCGTCGGAGCGGACGATGATCACGGCGTCGGGCGCCTCCTGCACGAGCAGGCCGGTCAGGGACTCCAGCGGCTCCACAGTCCCCCCGTCCACCCGGCGCCTGGTTCACCAGCCGGACGCGCGACACCCAACGTAAAATCATTTCCGGCAAAAGGGGGCGAGGTTCATCGAATCGCTCGAACTTTGGGAGGGCGACATGGGTGAGCCGGCGCCGCTCCCCGCCGGGATCGACCCGAACCGGCCCAGTCCGGCCCGGATGTACGACTACTTCCTGGGCGGCACCCACAACTTCGCCGCCGACCGGGTGGTCGCCGACCGCGCCGTCGAGCTGGTGCCCGAGGTGCCGCTGATCGCCCGGGCGAACCGGGCCTTCCTCGGCCGGGCCGTCCGGTTCGCCGCGGGCCGCGGCATCCGGCAGTTCCTCGATCTCGGCGCCGGCATCCCGACGGCGGACCCGGTGCACGAGATCGCGCGGGCGGTCCACCCGGACGCCCGGGTCGCCTACGTCGACCCGGAACCGACCGCGGTGCTGCACGCCCGGGCGATCCTCGGCGACGATCCGGGTACGGCCGTGCTCCAGGCCGACCTGCAGCACAGCCGCGAGCTGCTCGACGATCCGGCGCTGCGGGCCGTGCTCGACCTCACCGAGCCGGTGTGCGTGCTGATGGTGGCGGTGCTGCACTTCCTGCCCGACGGCCCCGAGCTGACCGAGGCGCTGCGGCACTACCACGACGCCGTGGCACCGGGCAGCGTCCTCGCGGTCACCCACGCCACCGGCGGCTCCCGCCGCGAGCAGCTCGAACGCTTCACGGATCTCTACCACCGCACCGGTACGCCGCTGGTCATGCGCGACCAGCCGGGTCTGGCGGCCCTGCTGGAGGGCTGGACCCCGGTCGCGCCGGGCATCGTGCACGGGCCCGAGTGGCACCCGGACCCAGGGACAGCGCCGGTGCCCGATCCGGCCTCGTACGCGACCCTGGCCGGCGTGTTCCTCCGGACCTGAGTGCCCGGCGGCGGCCTCCCCGGGTCCGGGTAGTCTGCATCCGCGTCGTCACAGCCGGTTGATCAAGCCGCGCCGGCGCGCCCGTGCGGAGGGATCAGCCCGTGGCCGAGGATGTCGAGCCGCAGCGTCGAACCGGCAGCTTCTCCGGGCGGCGCCGGCTCGCTGCCGTCGTGGGTGCGGCCGCGGCGGTCCTTGCCGTCGGCGTACCGGTGGCTCTTGCCGGCCGGGCGAGCTCCGGCCCGCCGGGCGCCGAGGGCATCCTGCCGTCCCCGCCGGCTGGCAAGAGCATTCTGCCGTCCCCGCCGGGCGCTGACGGCATTCTGCCGTCTCGGCCCGCCGGCGAGTCGACCCTGCGGGCCGGTGAGGCTGACGGCCTGCCGCCGCCTCCGCCCGCCGTCGAGCCGACGGGTGTGCCGGCCGGGAAGCCGGTCCCCGGGCAGGTGAAGGGCCGCCCCGTCGACGACGGCTGCCCCGTGACCGCGCCGCTCCTGCTCGACGCTCTGCGCGCCGGCGACCGCTACCAGCACCTCGCCACCACCGGCGGGCTGGGCGACGTCGACTGCTACGACAGCTACGCCCTGGCTCGCACCCGGCCCGACGGTGCCGACGTGGTCTTCCGCTACTCGCAGCTGACCGAGACCTGGCACCCGATCGCCGGCGCCTGCGCCGAGGTGCCCGCAGACATCCGCGCCCACCTGCGCCGCTGCGCCTGAACGAGCTCAGGTCAGCACCACGTGCGGCTTGGCGAAGCCGTTGAAACGGGACGCGTACACGGTCGTGTAGGCACCGGCGGAACCGATGAACAGCTCGTCACCCTCCCGCAGGTCCGCCGACAGGGGTACGTCGCGGGCGTACGTGTCCTGGCCGTCGCAGGTCGGGCCGGTGATGTGCCAGTTTCGCCGGGCCGCCGAGCGGCGCGCGTCCCAGATCGGGTAGCGCAGCTCCCCGCTGGACTCGAGCACCTCCATCATCCCGTTGAAGACGCCCAGGTCGGTGTGCACCCACCAGCCCGACGGCCGGCGCGCGACCCCGATGACCCGGCAGCGGAAGGTCCCGGCCTCGGCGACCAGGCACCGGCCCGGTTCGGCGAAGACCTCCACCGGGTACGGGAGCTGCGCGATGCCGGCCGCGGCGGCGCGACCGAACGCCGCCAGTGCGGGCACCGGCTCGTCGTAGACAGCCGGGAACCCGCCGCCGATGTCGACCATCTGCAGCCGGATGCCGTGGCTGACGAGTCTGGCCAGGACGGTGTGCACGTCCTCCAGTGGCCCGGTGAGCGCGGCCGGGGTCAGCGACTGCGACCCGATGTGGAAGGTGATCCCGTACGGCACCAGCCCGAGCGTGCGCGCGCGGACCAGCAGCTCGATCGCCCCGGGCACGTCCACACCGAACTTGCCCTCGCTGGGCACCAGGCTGGCCCGGTCGCCGGTGGACAGCCGGGCGTAGACGCAGCTCCCGGGGGCTTCCTCGGCCACTCGCTCCAGCTCGTCGAGCGAGTCCACAGAGAACCGGTAGACGCCGGCGCGGGCGGCTCCGCGGGTCTGTTCGCGGGCCCGTACCGGATTGCTGAAGAGCAGATCCTGGCCGCGGACGCCGAGCGACCGCAGAATGCCCACCTCGTCCACCGAGGCGACCTCGAAACGGGCGCCCGCGGTGTGCAGCACGCGCAGCACCCCGGGGTCGGTATTGCATTTGGTCGCGAAGAATGGACGGACGTTCGGGAATGCGTTCTTGAATTCTTCGACGGCAGCGGCTATACGCGCGGATTTCATCTCGAGGACAGGCACGCCGGAAACGGAGGGAGGGCCTTGCAGTCCGGCCGGCGAATCGGCTACCGCGGGGCCTGGAGGAAAAGTGCGCAACGGGGAACCCCTTCACGCTGGGTGACAGCTCCGCTGCTGAGCGTACACCTCGGGGGTGCTCCGGGTGAATACCGCGCTCGCCGCCGGATCTGTCCACAGCGGAGTCTGTGCAGGTCAGGGCCCCATTGCACAGATTCGGGGCGCCCCGTCTGGGGCGCCCCGATCCGGCGTTACCTCAAGGTCCCGATCGTGCGCAACGATTCGGCCGGCGCAGACGTTTCACTATCTTGAAACGGATCTTGCCGTTCGGGAAGTTGACGTTGATTGACTACTTCCCATCGTCACGCACCTATCGGTAACCTCTCATCTGTTGTTATCGAACTCGCCGTCCTTTGCCGAGTGAACAAACTCGGTCCAGTCCGACGGGTTGAAGATGAGAGCTGGACCCGTAGGGTTCTTGCTGTCGCGTACGGCGACAACTGTGTCGAGGAATGCGACCTCGACACAGTTGTTGCCACCGTTTCCGTTGCTGCGACTGGATTTCTTCCACACAGCAGCGTCGAGATGGTGCGCAGGCATGCCAAGCACCTCCCTTCAATATGCGGTTGTAGTTCTCCCCTGCACGGGTTCGTGCAGGCATTCGGTCGTACCGGCCTATCCGCGAAGCAGGCCCTCGATCATCTTGATGGACAAGCGGGGATCGAGGGCTTTGGCGCTCAGTCGCTCGAACTCGTCACGGTAGCGGGCGACCTCTGAATGTTGCTCTTCGTAGTAGTCGCCCGCAAGACCCTCTAGGTAAACTACATCCAAATGAGTGGTCTCCCGGAACGCCAAAAGTGCTGCTGAGCCGCCCAGGAAGGGATGTTCGCCGGCATCGAACGGGAGAATCTTCAACGTCACGGTCGGTAATTGCGCGGTTTCTATCAGGTGCTGCAACTGCTCGTCCATGACATCCGGGCCGCCGATGACCCGTCGCACCACGGATTCGTCGACGAGGGCGAGGAGTTCCAGTGGATTCGTAGCCCGCAGCCGGCCCTGCCGCTTGCGCCGCAGCGCGACCCGCCGGTCCACCAGGTGCGGCGGGTCCTGCGCGCGGCCTGTCCGCATCAGCGCGCGCATGTAGGCCTCCGTCTGCAGTAGACCCGGCAGAACGATGGGTTCCCAGGCCAGCAGGGTCGAGGCCTCCGCCTCCAGGCCCACGAAGTTGCCCGGCCGCATGATGTCGCGGTAGTCCGTCCACCACGTGCGCTCGCGCGACATCCGGGCCAGCGCCATGAGCGCCTCGCGGTAGTTCTCGTCCTGCACGCCGTAGAGGGTCAGCAGGTCCTTGACGTCGCGGGCGGTCACCGCCACGCGCGCGGTCTCGATCCTGGTCACCTTGGCCGCGTGCCACTCGAAATGGCGGCCGACGGTCTCCTGGGTCAGGCCGGCTTCCTCGCGGCAGCGCTTCAATTCCGCGCCCAATCGGCGCCGTCGCAGTGTCGGGCCCTCGTCAGTGGACACTGCCGCCCCCTCGGTCCTCGGGAATGGGATTACTTTGACATCCACGCCTGGCGCCGGACCCATCCTCCGGCAAAAACATCACGACGTGATTCCGAGTCTAGTACTTCTTGTGTTGACCTTAGCGCCGGGTACATGATGCACCGGACAGGGAGTTAGTGCGGTCTATACAGGCAGTTGTCCCTGACGAATCACAGGTCGATGTTCTAGGGAGTGGCGGCGTGCTGGCTGACCAGTTCTATTTGATCGCTCACGAGGACCGGACCGGCCGTTCGCGGCTGCATCCACGGGCCACCGGCATCGGATTGGCCGCGGCGCTGCTGGGCGAACTCATCCTCGACAACAAACTCCGGATCTTCGCGGGCGATCTGGAGATCGTGAGCAACCAACCTCCTCGCGACGGGCTCGACCACGCCGTCCTCGACCTCCTCATCGCCCAGCCGCAGCACCGCGACGTGCGGACGTGGCTCGCCTACCTGTCGCAGGACGCGGCGGTACGGGTCGGGGAGCGCCTCGAACGCTCCGGTGCGGTGGAGTCGGTGACCCGGCGGCGGATGCTGAGCACCCAGACCTTCTACATGCCCAACAACGAGCTGCAGCGCAACGCCGCGGCCTGGGCTCCCATGCGGCTGGCCAACATCCTGGTCCGCGGCCTGGACATGTCCATCACCGACCGGGTGCTGGCCGGCCTCATCGCCGCCACCGGTCTCACCCGTCACGTGCTCTGGGACTTCGAGGCGCACCGGTCCGCGTTCTCCGTCCTGCCGAACACAGTGGCTTCCCTTCCCGAGGACCTGCGCCAGCTCATCGAGCACACCGAGGCCAGCGTCGGGTCGGTTCTCGCCGTCGGCCGTCGGTGAGCTCTCGCGGGCGGCACCACCGCCGCCAGGACAACTTCGATCAATGGGCCGGGAGGCTGTTGATGGCGCGTAAGGACCCCGCCGAGCCGGACATCATCTCCAGCGCACTGGCGCGCAACCGGCTCGGCGTCCCGTCGGTGGTCTTCTTCGGGGTGGCCGGGGCGGCCCCGCTGACCGTCATCATCGGCGCGATCTCCGCCATCTACGCGATCATCGGCAACACCGCGGTGCCCGTGGTCTATCTGGTCACCGCCGGCATCCTGTCCATCTTCACGGTGGGCTTCGTGGCGATGAGCCGGCACATCGTGAACTCCGGGGCCTTCTACGCGTACATCAGTCATGGGCTGGGGCGGCTGGCCGGGGTCGGGGCGGCCTTCGTGGCGCTGCCGGCGTACTCGCTCATGCAGATCGGGTTGTTCGGGCTGTTCGGCTCGGCGGCTTCCGACATCCTGGCGGCGTTCGGGCTCAAGGTCGGCTGGTTCGCCTGCGCCCTGGGGGCCTGGGCGGTCGTGTCGGTGCTGGGCCTGCTCTGGGTCGACCTCAGCGGCAAGGTGCTGGCGGTCCTGCTGATCGCCGAGATCAGCGTCGTCCTGGTCTACGACCTGGTGATGATCGCCAACCCGGCCGGCGGCAGCGTCAGCTTCGCCACGCTGAACCCGGCCCCGCTGTTCACCGCGGACGTGGGGCCCATGCTGGTGCTGGCCATCGCCGGTTTTGTCGGCTTCGAGGCCACCGTCGTGCTGTCCGAGGAGGCCAAGGACCCGAAGAAGACGATCGCCCGGGCCACCCACCTGGCCGTCATCCTCGCCGGCCTGCTCTGCGGCCTGTCGGCCTGGGCGATGTCGGTGACCACCGGGCCTAGCGGGGTGGTGGCGGCGGCCCAGGCCAACCGTACGGACATGGTCTTCAAGCTGGTCGCGCCGCACGTGCCGGGCATCCTGGTCGACATCGGCTACATCCTGTTCATGACCAGCGTCTTCGCCGCGCTGCTCGCGTTCCACGCCGCCGTGGCCCGCTACCAGTTCGCCCTCGGGCGTGAGGGTGTGCTGCCCGCGGCGTGGGGACGGACGCACCCGCGTACCGGTGCGCCCTTGCTCGGCTCGATCACCCAGAGCGTGCTGGCGGTCGGGGTGCTCTCGGCCTACGCCGTCGCCGGTCTGGAACCACTGTTCTATGTGTTCGCCTGGCTGACCACGATCGGCGGCCTCGGGGTGCTCTTCCTGATGTGGAGCGCGTCGTTCGCGGTGCTCGCGTTCTTCGTGCGCAACCGTGGCAAGGAGAACGTCTGGCGTTCGCAGATCGCCCCGATGATCGCCTTCCTGCTGCTCAGCGCCGTACTCGGGATCACCATCATCGGGTTCGGCGAGCTCCTGCAGGTCTCCGGCGACTCGCCGTTCCAGTGGCTGGTCCCGGTGCTCTACTGCGGGGTCGCGGCGATCGGCGTCGGCTGGGCGCTGGTCATGCGGGCCGCGCGGCCCGAGGCGTACGCGGCCATCGGCCGGGGCGTGGACGGCCGCACCATCGCGTTACCGGAAGGGCCACCGTCGACCAAAGGGTCACATGAACCGGTGGGGGCCCGCGGATACCACTACTGAACCCAGGCACACAAAAGGAGACCAGGCGACGGAAGGAGATCGTTCAGATGACCGACGACGGCCGGGAGCCACGGACCGGTGACTCCGTGGCGCCCGGCCGGACGGTGGTAGCGGGCCGGCGGACGCTCCCTGCGGCGCACCTCGAAGTCGACAGCTCCGGGGTATCGGCAGCGCCGCGACGAGCGTCAGCCCGCCCAGCCCGTGCGAAGGAGATGCCTATGGCGTGATGTCGGGGGACCCTCAGGCCGCCGCGGCTTCCGCGCTGAAATCGTAGAGCCAGTAGGACTGCTGGTCGATCCGCTGGAAGCGCATGTTGTCGGTGAGCCGCTCCACCATGGACCGGAAGATGTGCGAGAAGTTCAGCACCTCGTCGTTGTAGGAGCAGATGTCGATGCCGACGAGCCCGTTCTGGGTGGCCGCGGTGACGTACAACTGCTCGACGAGCTGCCGGAACATGTGCCGGCCCTGGGATTTGGGGTGAACCGCGACGAACCCGATGTACCAGATCCGCTTGCCCGCATAGTGCTCGGGCCAATGACGCTCGAAGTACTGCGGCGCGATCAACGGCACCGCCTCGAGGTCTCTGGTGTACGTCGCCAGACCGCACAGGGTCCCGTCATCGGTCAGGCAGAGGTACTTCTGGACCCGCGTGTCGTTCATGACCTCGTCGAATTCGTGGCGGTACATCAGGTGCCGCTGCACCGCCATCGCGTTCAGCTCATTGAACGCGGCGTAGTACAACTGCCAGGCCGCTTCGGCGAGCTCGTCGTCGTTGATCTGATCGACAATTTTGATGACCATGCTGTGCTCCCCGCAATGCTGCCGGTCGGGTGACCATCGACGCCTCACACCACTGAAGTTGATCGATGGCTATTTGACCAACAGAGTACGGAGGGTGACGCGGAAGCAACAGCCGGTGAGCATAGATTTCGGCCCTCCCGTGCCCGGATCGGCGATTTTGGCACGTCAAGGTCATGTACTCGGTGCACGTTGCACAAAGGACACGCCCCTGGCGACCGGCCGGGCCGTCGGTGCCCGCGCGTGGGCGACGGCGGCCCGCTCGCCGCTGTCCACCATGTCACGGGCGCGCCAGAAGCGTTAGATTGTGGTGCCTACCATTGACGAGCCTGGATGGCTGCCATGTCGGACCAGTTCACGATCGTGACCGACCCCGCCGGCAATTCCTTGGCGCTCTCGGCCCTGTTCGCGGCCCTGCCGCTGCTCACCCTGTTCATTCTGCTCGGCGCCCTGCGCATGCGGGCCTGGCTCGCGGGGATCATCGCGCTCGCGGTCGCTCTGGTGGTCGCCGTCGCGGTCTATGCGATGCCGGTCGGGCAGGCGCTGCTGTCCGCCTCCGAGGGCGCCGCCTTCGGCTTCTTCCCGATCCTGTGGATCGTGCTGAACGCGATCTGGGTCTACAACCTCACCGTGGCCAGCGGACACTTCGACGTGCTGCGCCGCTCGATGGCCCGGCTCAGCCCGGACATGCGGATCCAGGCGGTCATCGTCGCCTTCTGCTTCGGTGCCCTGCTGGAGGCGCTGGCCGGATTCGGTACGCCGGTGGCGGTCACCGTCGTCATGCTGATGGCCCTGGGCTTCCCGCCGCTGCGCGCGGCCTCGGTGGCATTGATCGCGAACACGGCACCGGTGGCCTTCGGCGCGCTCGCCACCCCGATCGTCACCCTGGGCACGGTCACCTCGGGCGCCTTGGACGATCCCCGGCTCAACACCGACACCCTGGGGGCCATGGTCGGCCGGCAGACCCCGCTGCTGGCTGTGGTCGTACCCCTGGTCCTGGTCGCGGTGATCGACGGCCGCCGCGGGGTCCGGCAGACCTGGCCGGCGGCCGTGGTCGCCGGGGTGGTCTTCGCCGCCGGGCAGTTCGTGGCCTCGAACTACATCTCGGTGCCGCTGACCGACATCATCGCGTCGCTGCTGGCCGCGGCCGCGGTCGTGCTGCTGCTGCGGTTCTGGCGGCCGGCCGAGTCCCCGGACCTGCGCGAGCCGCAGCCCGCCGCTTCGCCCGGCACCGAACCGGGCCGCGGCGCGGCGTCGCCGGGAGGGGAGCCCGTGCCGGTGGGCGCGGGTGACGAGCCGGCGTCAGCGGGAGCGGCGCCGGGAAGCCGGCCGGGCGGGGCAGACAGGGAGCCGGCCCGGGCCGGCGCGGACGCCGGTCTGGCGCGGCGCGACAGCGGGGCCGAGATCGCCCGCGCCTACGCCCCGTACCTGATCATCATCGTGATCTTCTCGATCGCGAACATCGGGGCGGTCAAGTCGGCCCTGGCCGGACGGCCGTGGACGGTCACCTTCGGCTGGCCGGGACTGCACATCATCGGCACCAACGGCAAACCGCTGGCCTCGACCACCTTCACCCTGGGCTGGCTCGGCGCCGCGGGCACCCTGATGATCCTGGCCGGCATCCTGACCGCGGTGGTGCTGCGGATCCGGCCCGGCCGGGCTCTGCGGGCCTACGCCGACACCTATGTGGAGCTCCGGCACGCCATCGTCACCGTGATGGCGGTGCTGGCGCTGGCCTACGTGCTCAACCAGTCCGGCCAGACCAACACGCTCGGCGAGTTCCTGGCCCAGGCCGGTGGGCTGTTCATCTTCCTGTCCTCCATCCTGGGCTGGATCGGGGTGGCGGTGACCGGTTCCGACACCTCGGCCAACGCCCTGTTCGGCGCCCTGCAGGTGGAGACCGCCGCCCGCGCCGGGCTCGATCCGGTGCTGCTCGCCGCCGCGAACTCCTCCGGCGGGGTGCTGGGCAAGATGATCAGCCCGCAGAACCTGGCGATCGCCGCGTCCGCCGTCGGCATGGCCGGCCGGGAGGGTGACATCTTCCGCAAGGTGGTCGGCTGGAGCCTGGTGCTGCTGCTGGTCATGTGTGTCCTGGTCACGCTGCAGGGCACGCCCGTGCTCAGCTGGATGGTGCCGGGCGGCTGAGCAGCAGCTCCACCGCAGCGGTCAGCGTCGCCACGACCGGCACGCCGGCGTCGGCGAAGTGGTCGCGGGCGTGCAGGGCGTCCTCGCCCGGGTGGTAGAGCACGCACCGGACGCCGCACTCGCGGGCCGCGCGGGCGTCGTCGAGGCTGTCCCCGACGACGACCGCGTAGTGCGGGGCGATGCCCTGCTCGTGCAGGTGGCGGCGCAGATGCGGGGCCTTGTGGGCCAGGTCCCGGCCGGTGCTGCCGTCGACGCGGGTGAAATGGTGGCCGATGCCCGCGGCGGCGATCAGTGGGACGAGCTGCTCGTGCGGATACATCGAGAGCAGCGACTGCCGGCCGCCGGCGGCCGTCCACCGGGAGAACGCGTCGATCGCGTCGGCGGTGAGGGTCACGGCCGTACGGTGCCGGGCGTACGCGGCGCGGAAGCACTCGTCGAGCCGTCGTTGCTCGTCGTCTGTCAGCGGCCGGCCGGCGAGCCGCTCGTAGAAGGTGGTGATCGGCTGGGTGTGGTGGCGCTGGTAGGCCGTGCGGGTGACGGCGGGCAGGCGGCACGCGGCGAAGGCGTCGATGGTCGCGTCGATGAGCGCCCGGCTGTCGCCGAAGACCGTGCCGTTCCAGTCCCACACGATGTGGCCGGTCACGCGCCGACCGCCCGGGCCGGCGCCGAGCTTGCCCGGTACACGACGGTCAGCACCGCGACGCAGACCAGCGCGGCCAGGGGTGCGAGGGTGAAGCCGTACCGGATGCCGGCAGCGACCAGGGGACCGGCCGCAGCCGAACCGATCGCGCTGCCGACCGCGAAGGCCGTCGCCACCCAGGCGAAGGCCTCGGCGACCGTGCCCGCCGGGGCCAGCCGGTCGGCCGCGAGGAACACCGCCGTCAGCAGCGGGGGCAGGGCCAGGCCGCTGACGGCCAGCAGCACCGCCATAACCGCCGGGCGCGGCGTGACCAGCAACGGCAGGAAGCCGGCCGTCAGCGCGGCGGCGAGCAACGGCAGCCGGACCGGTCCGCCGGGCCGGGCCCGGGTGTAGAGCAGGCCGCCGATCAGCGCCCCGGCCGCCTGGGCGGCGAGCAGCCAGCCGCTCAGCGACCGGGCCCCGGCGGCCTCGGCGTAGCCGGTCAGCGCCACCGGGATGCTGCCGAAGGCCAGGCCCACGCAGAGCACCCCGACCAGCATCAGCGCCAGCCGGTGCGAGCGCAGCGGTCCGGCCCAGTGCCGTACGGCCGGCACCCCGCGCCACGAGCGCACGGCCGGCGTCAGCGCGAACACGGCGGTGCCCGCCAGTTGCAGCGCGGCCGCGGTGAGCAGGCCGGCGGTCGGGCCACCCAGAGCCACGGCCGCGACCGTGGTCAGCGGGCCGACCACGAAGATCACCTCCTGGACGGCGATGTCCAGGGCGTACGCCGCGGGGACCACGTCCGGGGCCAGCAGGTCCGGCCACAGCGCGCGCAGGCACGCCTCCAGCGGCGGGGTGCCGAGCCCGGCCAGCGCCGCCCCGACGGCGGCCACCGGAATGCGATGCCCGCCCGCCGCGACGATGGCGAAACCGACGCCGGACACCAGTGCCGAGGCCCACAGCACGGGCGGCTGGCGCCAGCGGTCGACCGTGCGGGCCAGCAGGGGAGCGCTCACCGCCATCGCCGCCGTGTACGCCGCCACCAGTAGCCCGGCGGCGGTCAGGCTCAGCGACTGGCGGGCGAACAGCAGCAGGGCGAGCGGGCCGGAGGCCAGTGGCAGGCGGCCGACCTGGCTGGCGAGCAGGACGCGGGAGACCTGCGGCGCACGCAGCACCGCGCGGACCCGGGGCGGAGAGGAACTGACAGCGGACATGACACATCGCTCCCTGTGCGATGAGGAATGGTGCTGGACGCGCCGGTGCCGGGGCTGCGTCAGGGAGCGAAGTCGGCCCGCTCGTGGTCGTTGCCGTACAGCGGCAGGGCGGGGGTGATCCAGTGGGCGTACGCCGCCGCGACTGCCTCCACCGGGATCACTGCCCGACCATAACCCAGTCGGCCGGGTCGGTGGGGGCCACGTCGGCGGGCCGGGGCACAACCGGCAGCGTGAACCAGAACCGGCTGCCGCCGCCCGGGTTGTCGTCGATGCCGACCCGGCCGCCGTGGCGTTCGACGATCCGGGCCACGATGGCCAGGCCCAGGCCGGTGCCCGGATAGCCCTCGCTGCCGGCCGCCCGGGCGAAGGCGGTGAAGACGGTGTCGCGCTGGTCCTCCGGGATGCCGATGCCGCGGTCGGCGACGTCGATCCGGACGGCGTCGCCCTCGGGCCGGCTGCTGATCCGCACGTACGGCTGGTGCCCCTCCGCCGTGTACTTCACCGCGTTGCCGATCAGGTTGTCCAGCACTTGCCGCAGCAGCGTGGCATCCCCCGGTACGGCGGGCAGCGGGTCCACGACGATCAGGGTGTCCGACTGCTGCGCCCCGCTGAGCCGTTCGTGGGCGATGTCGTCGGCCAGCGCCTTCAAATCGACCGTCGTGGTGTTCAGCGTCCGGTTCTCGGCGGTGGCGTAGTCGAGCAGGTCGTCGATGAGGGTCTGCATGCGCTGGGCGCCGCCGTACAGCCGTTCCAGGAAGTCGCGGTGCTGCGGGTCGAGCCGCGCCGCGGCCTCCTCGCGCAGGAAGTCCGCGTAGCCGGTGATCCGGGCCAGCGGGCTGCGCAGGTCGTGGGCCACGATGCCGGCGAAGCCGACCAGCTCCGTCTCGCGCTGCCGCAGCTGCTGCTCGACGGCTTCGCGCCGCCGGATGTCGTGCAGCAGCGCGGTGGTGGCCTGGTCGACCCGGCGCAGCGCGCGGTTGCGGGAGGTGAGCACGGTGCCGGTGAGCCCGGCGATCAGCGCGGTCAGCAGGGCGCCGATGATCCACGCGGCGACGTCGAGGTGCATGTCGGCGCCGGGCAGCAGCCGCTGGGTGGGCTGGACGACGAGCCGCCAGGTGCGTTGCGGAACGGTGACCGGGACGTCGCTGGGGTCCGGGTGGTCGTGCAGCCGGGCCGGCGGCATCCAGCTCGCGACCGGGACCGGGGTGCCGGGCGCGGTGTCGAACAGGGTGACGGCCACGGCGTCGCCGGCCACCACGCTGATCGCCTGCCGCAGGAAGTCGCCGCCGCGCAGCCCCATGGTCAGCCAGCCGCGGAACTGCCCGGTGTCCGGGGCGGCCGGCGAGGTCGCGTAGACCGGCGCGGCCAGCACGAACGACAACTGTTGCAGCGTGGCCGGCAGGGACTGGTCCTTGATCAGCCGGTAGGTGCTGCTCGTCGCCACCCGGTGACTCTGCCGGGCCTGTCGCATCGCCGCGACCGCCGCCGGTGACCCTGCCAGGTCGCGGCCCAGCAGCGACTCGCCGCGGTCGAGCGAGCGGTGCAGCACGATGAACAGGTGGTCGCCCACGGCGGTCGGCACCGGCTGCAGGGCCAGCCCGGCGTCACCGCGGTCCCGCCAGAAACGCTGCACCTGCGGTATCCGCGAGCTGCTCGCCGGCACCACGAAGGCCACCCCGCTGGCCCCGGGCAGCCGCTGCTGGTCGATCGCGGCGACGATGGCGGTGAACTCGGCGGACTCCAGCCGGGCCTGGGCGCCGACGGCCGCGGCCAGGTCGGTCAGGGAGGTGCTGTAGCGACGGACCTCGGCGGCCACGGTCTGCGCGACGATCATGGATCGCTGCTCCAGGGCCCGGTGCGCCCGGTCGTCGTCGGCCCGCCGCAACGCCAGCGCGGCCAGCGTGGTGCCGAGCAGGCCGAGGGCGATGACCAGGGCGAGCACGCGTACCGAGCGACGCCCCGGCGACCGCGAGCCGGCGCCGGGGGAGGTGCTCGTGCCGGAACCCCCGCCCACGGCCCGACGCTACGCCCGCGGCCGGGACCCGGGTGGCGATTCCCGCGGTTGGCGGGCGTGTCCGGTGCCCTGGGTATGGTGATCTCATGTCAGGACCCGCCGTGCCGGCCGTCGAGGCGGCCGGGATCGCGCACCGCGTGCTGCGGCACGGGCCGGTCGGCAGCGTGGCCGAGGCCGCTGCCGCCCAGGGCATGGAGGTCCGCGACCTCGTCAAAACCCTGGTGGTACGCCGCGCCGACGACCAGTACGTCTTCGTGCTGGTGCCCGGCGACCGGGTGATCTCGTGGCCGAAGCTGCGCGCCCTGCTCGGCGTCAACCGGTTGTCGATGCCGGACGCCGCGACGGCCAAGCAGGCCACCGGTTACGAGCGCGGCACCATCACCCCGTTCGGGTCCTCGACGGCCTGGCCGGTGATCGCCGACGAACGGCTGCGCGGCCGCACGATCGGTCTCGGCGCCGGCGAGCGCGGGGTCGGCCTGCAGGTGGCCGCGGACGAGGCCGTCAAAGCGCTGGACGCCACCTTCGCCGACGTGACGGATCCCGAGCCGGCCCGGTCCTAGCGACGCTCAGGCGGGCTGGGTGACGTGCCCGGGGATCTCCTCGATCCGGTGATAGACCGGCAGGCCGCGCTCGCGGGCGATGGCCACGTCCTGGTCCGCGCCGGTGGACTCGCCGGGCAGCCGCAGGACCGCGTCGCAGTGCTGCAGCAGCCGCTGGGCCGTCGGGTAGAGCACGTCCTCGGCGGTGGCCGCGCCGTGCGCCTGGTCGAGCACCGGCAGGGCCACCCATTCGCCGATCATCGGCACGTGCCCGGCCTGGAAGATCGGCCACGCCGCCTCCTCGAGGCGGGCCAGGTTGGCCGCGATCAGGTCGGGGTCGCCGCCGGTGCCGGAGCGGTAGGGGCCGGCAATGAGGATCATCATGGGCTTCATGGCGCCAGATTAACGCTAGACTCGGCAAAAACAAAGAAGAACGTGGAGAAACGTGCATGCTGGCCGCGCAACGTAAGGACTTCCTGCTCACCCGGCTCGACCGCGACCGCCGGGTGGTGGCCAAGGATGTGGCCGCCGAGCTCGGTGTCTCCGAGGACAGCGTCCGGCGGGACCTGCGGGAGCTGGCCGCCGCCGGGCTCTGCCAGCGGGTCTACGGCGGTGCGCTGCCTGCCTCGCCGGCGGTGGCCGACTACGGCACCCGGCGCGCGGTCGAGGTGGACAGCAAGCAGCGGGTCGCCGCGGCCGCCGCGGCCCTGATCCGGCCGGGGAGCACCGTGATCCTCGACGGCGGCACGACCGCCCTGGCCGTGACCCGGGCGTTGCCGGCCGGCCTGGAGGCGACCGTGGTCACCCACAGCCCGACCGTCGCCGCCGCGCTCGCCGAGCACCCCTCGGTCGAGGTCTACATCCTCGGCGGCCGGCTCTTCCGGCACTCGATGGTCGCGTGCGGCGCGGCGGCGGTCGAGGCCGCCCAGGTGGTGCACGCGGACCTGTTCCTGCTCGGGGTGACCGGCGTGCACCCGGACGCCGGGCTGACCACCGGCGACGCCGACGAGGCCGCGATGAAACGGGCCCTGGCCAAGCGGGCCGCGGACACCTACGTGCTGGCCAGCACCGAGAAGATCGGGGCCGCCTCCCGCTTCGCGGTGCTGCCGCTGAGCGCCGTGGCGGGAGTCATCACCGACGCGTCGTCACAGGACGAAACCGTACGGCGACTGAGTGCTGAAGGCGTACCGGTGCTTCCCGCTTAGGCCGCGGAGTATGACCGTTCGGCGCACGCCTGCGATCGATGGGCGGTTTATGCTTGCGCCGTTCCATCCGGCGTGGTTCCGCTCGAGCAAGGGATGTGCACGTGGCTGACGGCCAGCAGGAGATGCCCAAACTGGACACCACCGTCCCGCAGACGGCCCGGATCTGGAACCACCTGCTGGGTGGCAAGGACAACTTCGCCGTCGACCGGGAGGTCGGCGACCAGATCATCGCGTCCCTGCCGCAGCTCGCCGAGAACGCCCGGCTCTCCCGGGCCTACCTGGCCCGCGCGGTGCGTTACCTGGCCGGCGAGGCGGGCGTGCGGCAGTTCCTGGACATCGGCACGGGCCTGCCCACCGCCGACAACACCCACGAGGTCGCGCAGCAGGTCGCCCCGGACGCCCGGATCGTCTATGTGGACAACGACCCGCTGGTGCTCGCGCACGCCCGGGCCCTGCTGACCACCAGCCCCGAGGGCGCCACCGACTACATCGACGCCGACCTGCGCGACTCTGACACCATCCTGCGCGAGGCCGCCCGCACCCTCGACCTGGACCGGCCGGTGGCGCTGTTCCTGATGGGCATTCTCGGTCACATCGAGGACGACGCCGAAGCCAAGTCGATCATCGACAAGATCATGGGACGGCTCGCCCCGGGCAGCTACCTGGCGATGTACGACGGCAGCGACACCAGCGAGGCCAACAACGAGGCCGTGCGGATCTGGAACATCTCCGCCAACCCGAAGTACCACCTGCGCAGCGCCGCCCGCATCGCCGGGCTGTTCGAGGGGCTGGAACTGGTCGAGCCCGGCGTCGTTCCGGTGACCCGCTGGAAGCCGGAGCCGGGTGCCGAGAACGCGCCGGAGATCGACCAGTACTGTGCCGTGGGCCGCAAACCGTAAACGACGACGGGAACACCAGTGACGACGGCGCAGAACGACGGGCCCACGGTCCGCCGCTTGCAGCTCGGCGCCCGCCTGCGCAATTTGCGGCTGGCCAAGGGGGTCACCCGCGACAAGGCCGGCTACGAGATCCGCGCCTCCGAGTCGAAGATCAGCCGGATGGAGCTCGGCCGCGTCAGCTTCAAGGAGCGCGACGTCGTCGACCTGCTCAAGCTGTACGGCGTCGAGGACGAGGGTGAGCAGCAGCGCCTGCTCACCCTGGCCCGGGAGGCCAACACCCCGGGCTGGTGGCACTCGTACGGCGACGTGCTCAGCACCTGGTTCCAGAACTACCTGGACCTCGAGCAGGCCGCCGAGCTGATCCGCACGTACGAGATCCAGTTTGTCCCCGGTCTGTTGCAGACCGACGCCTACGCGCGGGCGGTCATCATGCTCGGGCACGGCGGCGCGACGCCCGAGGAGATCGACCGCCGCGCCGACCTGCGGATGGCGCGCAAGCAGATGCTGCAACGCCACGAGTCCCCGCGGCTCTGGGCGGTGCTCGACGAGGCGGTGCTGCGCCGCCCGATCGGCGGCAAGGAAGTGCTCCGCGAGCAGATCGAGTCGCTGCTGGCGATGTGCGAGCAGCCCAGCGTCCGGCTCCAGGTGATCCCGTTCGAGTCCGGCGGGCACGCGGCGGCCGGTGGCGCGTTCACCATCCTGCGCTTCCCGTACCCCGACATGCCCGACGTGGTCTACCTCGAGCATCTGACCAGCGGCCTCTACCTGGACAAGCGCGAGGACGTCGACCACTACGCCGCGGCGATGGGCCGGCTGACGATCGAGGCGGAGCCCCCGGCGCGGACCCCGGAGCTCCTGCACAGGGCGCTGCGTGACCTGGACGCCGCCGAGTAGGAAAGGGAAGCCACCGCGATGGCCGAGCTGACCGCCGCGCTCTCCGTGCCGCTGCCGGAGACGGACCGTCCGCTGCTCACCTACTACGACGACGCGACCGGGGAACGCACCGAGCTCAGCGCGGCCGAGCTGGGCAGCTGGTCGGCCCGGACCGCGGCCCTGCTGCACGACGGCTGCGGCCTGCAGGCGGGCGGCAGCGCGGCGGTGCTGCTGCCACCGCACTGGCAGACCGCCGTGGTGCTGCTCGGGGCGTGGTCGGCGGGGGTGGCCGTGTCGTTCCGCTCGTGGGCCACCGCGGGGCTGTCCGCGCCGCCGCCCGAACGGCTCGACGCCGTCTTCGTCTCCCGCAAGCGGCTGGACAGCTGGCTGGAGGAGGTGCCGGCCGCCCGGCACCGCTTCGTGCTGGGCCTGGCGCCCGGCCTGCAGCCGCTGGCCGAGGTCCCGGCGGACTACCGGGACTTCGCGGCCGAGGTGGTCCGGCATCCGGACGACGCGCCGGCCTACGCGGCCCTGCGCCCCGGCGACGCGGCAAGCCCGGACGGTACGACGTACGCGCAGTGGACCGACATCGCGCACAGCATCGCGGCCTCGTTGCAGCTGCGCCCGGGCGACCGGGTGCTGGTCGACGCGACGAACCATGAGCAGCCCGTGCAGTGGCTGCTGGCGCCGCTGGCGGCTGGGGCGTCCATTGTGCTCTGCGCCAACCTGGATCGCGACGCCCTGGATGCCCGGGTCGCAGCCGAGGGCGTCACCCGGGTCCTCTGAGGATCAGGCAGAGGCCGGGTTCGCAGCGACCACGAACAAACGGTCCGCGGTACGGCGGCCGACCCCGTCCGCGATGTCCACGGTCCGCATGCCGTGCCGCCGCAGCACCGCCGTCAGCTCACCCCTCGACCACGGCCGCATGGTGAAGTCGTAGCTGGACTCCTCCTCGGTCCGCCCGTCCACGACGAGTTCGTACCGTTCCTCGACGTGCAGCAGCCCGTCCCCCCACCGGCTGCGGCTGGAGAACCTCAGCTCGCGGTGGCCGCCCAGCTCGGCGACGACCGAGCGGCTCGAGCCGTCGGCCCGGAGCCGGGAGGCCTCCTCCTCACGGACGTCGAGGAAGAGCAGGCCGCCCGGTCGCAGGCTTGCGGTCAGCGACGCGATCGCCGCTTCCCGGTCCGCGTCGGTGACCATGTCGTTGAGCACGCCCCGGCAGGTCACGGCGTCGTACTCGGACACCAGGCCCAGCGCGCACAGGTCGGCCAGCAAGGCGCGGGAGTCGGGGCAGCGTTCGGCGGCCAGGGCCAGCAGCTCGGCGGAGGCGTCCGCGACGTCGACCCGGTGACCCTTGGCGATGAGGGCCTCGGCGTGCCTGCCCGTGCCGCATCCGGCGTCCAGCACCACGGCTCGCGGCCGCCCGCCCCGGACCAGCCGATCGTGGACCGCGTCGACCCAGGGCGCGACCGGATCGGTGATCAGCAGGTCGTAGGCCGCGGCGTGCCGGCTGTAGAAGGGACGTTCGGCACTGACCCGTGCGGACGCTGACGTCACCCCGTCAGCTTAGGCGGGACGCCTCAGTCGGGCGGGCCCGTCTGCTCCGCGGTGCTCCACCAGTCCTCGGGTCCGGTGGTGTTGTCCGAGTGCCGCAGCAGCGCCTCGATCTGCGCCGAGCCGGCCGGCCGCGCGAACAGGTAGCCCTGGCCGTACGTGCAGCCCAGCGCGCTGAGCAGCGAATGCTGGTCGATGTTCTCGATGCCCTCGGCCACCGTCTGCAACCGCAGCGCCCGCCCCAGCTGCACCACGGCCTCGGCCAGGGTGGCGTCGTCCGGGTCGGTGGCGATGCCGTCGATGAACGCCTTGTCGATCTTCAGGATGTCGATCGGGAACCGCCGCAGGTACGACAGCGACGAGTAACCGGTGCCGAAGTCGTCGATGGCGATGTGCACGCCCAGGTCCCGCAGCTCGCGCAGGGTGCTGATGGTGGCGTCGGTGTCCCGCATCAGCAGCGACTCGGTGATCTCCAGGACCACCCGGCCCGGATCGATCCCGGAGTCGCGCAGCACGCCCGCCACGTCCGCGACCAGGTCCATGTGCTGGAACTGCCGGGCGGAGAGGTTCACGCTGATCCGCAGCTGCTCGGCACCCGGGACGTCCCGGTGCCAGGCCGCCACCTGCCGGCACGACTCGGCCAGCACCCAGTGTCCCAGCGGCACGATCAGCCCGGTCTGCTCGGCCAGGCCGATGAAGGTGTCCGGGCTCAGCAGCCCGCGCTCCGGGTGCTGCCAGCGCACCAGCGCCTCGACACCGATCAGCCGGCCGGAGGGCAGGTCGACGATCGGCTGGTAGTGCACCACGAACTCGTCGTCGGTCAGGGCCTGCTCCAGCCGCAGGCGGGCCTCGGCCTCCTGCAGGGCGTCGGCGTACATCGACTCGTCGAAGACCACGTAACGGTCGCGGCCGGCGGTCTTGGCGGCGTACATGGCCAGGTCCGCGTCGCGCAGCAGCTCGTGCGTGTCGGCCTCGGTCATGGTGTGGGTGATCTTGGCCGAGGCGATGCCGATGCTGGCCGTGGTGACCAGGTCGCGGTGGCCGACCCGGACGGGCAGCCGGACGATCTCCAGCAGGCGTTCCGCCAGCGCGGCCAGCTCCAGATCGTCGAGCCCCTCGACCAGCACCGCGAACTCGTCCCCGCCCAGCCGCGCCAGCGTGTCGGCCGGCCGGATGCAGCCGCTCATCCGCGCGGCGACGGCCTGGATCAGCTCGTCCCCGGCCGAGTGCCCGAGGGTGTCGTTGACCTTCTTGAAATCGTCCAGGTCGACCAGCAGCAGCTCCACCCGGCCGCCGCTGCGCAGGTTCCGGGCCACCGCCTGGTTCATCCGGTCACCGAGCAGCGCCCGGTTGGGCAGCCCGGTGAGAGAGTCCTGGAACGCCTGCCGGGTGAGCTCACCCTCCAGCGCCTTCTGCTCGCTCACGTCTCTTATGGTCAGCACGACCGCGTTGATGTGCGGGTCCGAGAGCCGGTTGGTCCCGGTCACCTGCACGTTGATCCACCGGCCGTCGGCGTGCTGGCACCGCGAGTCGATCCGCTCGGTGTGACCCGGGGCGGCCGCGCGCAGGTCGAGCATCCACGCGGTGATCCGGGCCAGATCGTCCGGATGGGTCATCGCGACCATGGTCTCGTTGGTGAACTGCGCCGCGTCGCGGCCCAGCACCCGGCCCGACGACGAACTGGCGAAGACCACGCCGTTGTCCGAGATGGCGAGCACGGCGTCGGAGCCGTTCTCCAGCATGGCCTCGGTGCGGCGCTCGGCGACCGCGCGCTGGGTGTCCTGCTGCCGGCGGCTGTGCGCGGTCAGGGCACACAGCCCGGCCACCACGATCAGCACCATCGACAGCGACATCACCAGCACCGGGTTGGGCTGCGGCGTGGTCATGGCCAGCGTCAGATAGCCGGCCTGGGCGAACAGGCCCAGCCCGAGCAGGGTCTGCGGCAGGAAGACGGCCGAGGCGGCCACCACGATCACGATGGCGCCGGCCGGGTAGATCGCCAGGCCGTCGTCGTCGAACTGGTTGAAGGCGTACAGGGCGATCAGGGCGGCCGCGTACCAGGCGGGCAGCCAGCCGCGTACACCCGCGTGGCGCAGGATCCGCGTCCACGGGAGCGCGCTGGCGGCGAGCACCACGGCGACGGCGAGCCCGAGCGGGACCAGCCACCACCTGTACTGCGGCGCCCAGGCCACTTCGACGCGTACCGCGCCCATGAGAGTCAGCGCGGCGATGATCCACAAGTCGAGCCGGATCTGCCGTGCACGATATTGCGCCAACGTGGCGTCTGATCCGGCCCAAAGCTGCACGACCCACTTGTCGGACGCCACGGGCCGGTCCGGAGACAAACCGCCGATTTTGTTTCCCGCCGGACCGGGTTCGAGCAGCCCGACACGCTGACAGTGCTGCGGTCCTGCACGGCGGCGCGCGGACGGTGGAGCGGGCCTGACAAGATCGCGTTCGTCGATGCCGCTGATGCGAGGGACGCCCACCATGCCCCGCGACCGCCCGTACGTCCCGCGTGACCAGGCCACGCCCCGGGGCGCGGCCGCTGACTCCCTGCGCGACGCCCTCGACCTGCTGGGCACCCGGCGCGCGGCCCGCCACCCTGCCCCGCCGGCCCCACCGGCCACTTCCGCCACGTCCGCCGCGCCGGATCTGCCGGTCCCGCCCGCGGGCCCGTCCGCCTCGCCGGACCTGGTTGACCGGCCTGCGGCCTCGCCGGTCCGGCGGTCCGGCGCTTCGCCGGGCCAGGTTGACCGGCGGAAGGCCTCGCCGGCAGCACTGACCCGGCGGACCGCCTCGCCGGCCGCCGTACCGGCATCGTCGGCTCGGCCGACCGCCTCGCCGGATGGCCGGCCGTCCGTCGGGTCTCCCCGGAGACAAGAGACCCGACGCCCCAGGACTCCCATCCCGTCCCGGCCGCCACGGACTCAGCTGCGGCTGGCCGGCAGCCGGCGCCGGATCCGGCTGGCCACCGTGTTCACCCTGGCGCTGTTCACCGCGATCGGCGTGCGGCTGGTCGTGCTCCAGGTAGGCCAATCACCCGAGGCGCTGGGGCTGCTCCTCGCGCAGCAGCGCAGCCGGCTCGTGGAGATCGAGCTGCCCGCCGCCCGCGGCAGCATCGTGGACCGGACCGGCGCCGTGCTCGCCCGCAGCGTCGAGTCCCGCTACGTGTACGCCGACCCTGAGCTCATCAACAATCCCCGGGCCGCCGCGGACCGGCTGTCCCCGCTGCTCGGCGTCGCCCCCTCCCGGCTCGCGCGGCTGATGGCCAAGGAGAAGCGGCCGGACGGCACCAGCTCCCGTTTCGCGTACCTGGCTCGCGGCATCGGGATCCCGGCCGCGCGCGCCGTCGCCGGGCTGGGGCTCGCCGGCATCGGCATCGGGCGCGACGAGCGCCGGGACGTGCCCGGCCGCGACCTGGCGGCCAATCTCATCGGTTTCACCGGCGAGGACCGCACCGGACTCGAAGGCCTGGAGGCCCGCTACGACGAGGCGCTGCGCGGGCAGGACGGCCGGTTGATCTACGAGCGCGGCAATCCGGGGGTCGACGACGGGCGGCTGGCCAAGGAGATCCCCAGCGGCTACCACCGGCTGACCCGGGCCCGCCCGGGCGCCACGTTGCACCTGACCATCGACCGGGACCTGCAGTTCCAGACCCAGCGGGCGCTGTGCCCGGCCCTGGCCGAGGCGGGTGCGACCTTCGGCGCCGCGGTGGTCCTGGACGTACGTACCAGCGAGGTGCTGGCCCAGGCGAGCTGCCCGGGGTTCGACGCGGCGAAGCCGCTGCTGTCCGAGCCCGCCGAGCGGGCCGACGTCGCGAGCAGCGTCGCGGCCGAGCCGGGCTCCACCCACAAGGCCTTCGTCGTGGCCGCCGCATTGCAGGAGGGCCTGATCACCGCGAAGACGACCGTGCCGGCGAGCGGGCCGCTGGTCCGCGGCGGTACGCCGTTCGCCGACGAGCACCCGCAGCCGGCCGGCACCCGGCTCACCATCCCGCAGGTGCTGGCGTTCTCGTCGAATGTCGGCACCATCGCGGTCGCCGACCGGCTCGGCCCGCAACGGATCTTCGAGTACCAGCAGCGTTTCGGGCTGGGCAGCGTCACCCGCGAAGGCATGCCGGGCGAGAGCGCCGGCCGGTTGCTGCCGCCGCGGCAGTGGAGCCCGTCGGCCTCAGGTTCGGTGCCGATCGGTACGAGCGTGGACGCGACGCTGCTCCAGATGGCCGCCGGGTACGGGGCCATCGCCAACGACGGCACGTACATCGCGCCGCGGCTGGTGCACTCGACCGTCGACGCCGGCGGCACGGTGACGCTCGCCTCACCGCCGGAGACCCGGCGGGTGCTCAGCCCCGGGGTCGCCGCCGAGGTGCGGCGCATGCTGGAGGCTGTCGTCGTGATGCCCGGCGCCACCGGGCGTCGTGCCGCTGTCCCCGGCTACCGGGTCGCGGGCAAGACCGGCACCGTGGACCGCCTCGTCGACGGGCAGTACACCAGCGCGAACGCGGTCTCGTTCATCGGCATGGCCCCGGCCGAGGCACCCCGCTACGTCGTCGCCGTCTCCGCCGCGGTGCCCGAGGGCGCCGGTGGTGACGTGGCGGCGCCGATCTTCAGCGACATCATGGGACTGACCCTGAGCCGCTACCGGGTGCCGCCGTCCACGACCCGCCCTCCGGCGTACGAGTGAACCCGCAGGGTAGGTTGTGGCTGGCGGGACAGGACGGGCCCGGCGGGACGGTGAAGGGCAGGGGAGGACCGATGACGACGGAGCGGTCCCGATCCACCGGACGCCCGACCCTCGACCAGGTCGCGGAACGGGCCGGCGTCGGGCGCGGCACGGTGTCCCGGGTGGTCAACGGCTCGGCGCAGGTCAGCCCGGGTGCGAAGGCCGCGGTCGAGGATGCGATCGCCGAGCTGGGGTACGTGCCCAACCGCGCCGCCCGCACCCTGGTGACCCAGCGGACCGACTCGATCGCCCTGGTCATCTTCGAGTCCGGGGAGCGCTTCTTCGCCGAGCCGTTCTTCGGCCGCATAGTGCAGGCCATCGCGTCGGTGCTGGTGGAGCGCAACCTCCAGATGGTCCTGATGATCTCCCAGTCCCCGCAGGAGCGGGAACGGCTGGAGGGGTACCTGACCCGCCAGCACGTCGACGGCGCCCTGCTGCTGTCGCTGCACGGCACCGACAACCTGATGGACAAGCTGGAGCAGCGCGGCGTGGCCACGGTCCGGGCCGGGCGGCCGGCCGAGGGGGAGTCGGGCTGTTACGTGGACGCCGACAACCGTGGCGGTGCCCGCGAAGCGGTGGAGTATCTGCGCCGCTCGGGCCGCCGGCGGATCGCCACGATCACCGGCACCATGGACATGGCCCCCGGCCAGGCCCGCCTCGACGGCTACCGCGACGTGGTGGGCGAGGGGATCGTCGCGCACGGCGACTTCAGCGAGGAGGGCGGCGCCGCCGCGATGCGGCAGCTGCTGGCCCGGCACCCGGACATCGACGCCGTCTTCGCCGCCTCGGACATGATGGCCGCGGGCGCTCTGCGCACGATGCGCGAGCAAGGGCTGTCGGCACCGGGCGACATCGCGGTGATCGGCTTCGACGACTCGGTGATCGCCGGGCACACCGATCCGCCGCTGACCAGCGTGCACCAGCCGATCGAGGAGATGGGCCGGCAGATGGTCCGGCTGCTGCTGGCCAAGATCGACGGCGAGGACCCCGGCCCGGGCGGCCCGGTCCTCAGCACCCGCCTGGTCCTCCGCGGCTCAGCCTGACCCTCAGCTGGAGCGCAGTGCTTCGTCGAGATCGGCCAGGCGGGCGCGCAGGATCTTGGCGGCGGCGGCGTCCACGCTGCCCTCGGCGATCCGGTCGTTGAGCTTGCGTCGCAGCTCGGCCACCTGGTCGTCGGCCCGGCGGCCGTCCCCGCGGTCCAGCGGCCGGAGCAGGTTGAGCAGGTCGACCGCGATGTCCGGCCGGATCTGCCCGTCGGCCCGTGCGTCCTCCACCGCGGTGCGGAACCGGGCCTGCGCGACGTCGGCGTCCAGCGGCGCGGCCGCCGTGGTGACCGCTGTTCGCGGCGTTGTCTTCGTGGCCGGCGGAGCCGAGGGCTGCGGGGCCGCTGATGGCGGAGCCGGGGGCCGCGGGCTCGCCGGTGGCGGGCTCGCCGCAGGTGAGCGTCCGGCCTCCACGGTCGACCGCGACGTGCCGAGCGCGGCGAAGAGCGCTAGCGCCGAGACGACAAGCGCAACCAGAGACGACCAGAGCACCAGCCTGCGGCGCCCAGACCCCGGGCGTCCGCCGCCACCCGGCTCGGCGCGGGGCCCGATCGCGGTGGCCGCGGGCACCAGCTGTTCCGGCTCCTCAGGCTCCGCCAGCTCCGCGAGTCCTTTCCCGACCTCAGCGGCGCTCGGCCGGCGATCAGGCTCGTCGACCAGGCAGCGGGTCACCAGCTCGCGGAACGCCGGCGGCAGCTCGGACGGCAGCGCCGCCGCTCCCTCCGCGCGGGCCCGCGCCAGCTCTTCCCACGTGTCCACCGGGTACGGCGGCTGCCCCGTCACCATCTCGAACAGCAGCACGCCCAGCCCGTACACGTCGGTCGCCGGTTCCGCGGGTTTGCCGTCGAGCCGTTCCGGTGCCACGTACGCCGGGGTGCCGAACGTCGCCCCGGTCTCGTCGTCGTCGGGTTCGCCGGTGACCGCGCTGATGCCGAAGTCAAGGATCTTGACGCCGGTCGGGGTCAGCATCACGTTGCCCGGCTTGACGTCGCGGTGCACCACGCCGCTCGCGTGGGCCGCGGTCAGGGCGTCGGCCACCGCGGCTCCGATCCCGGCCGCCTCCCGCCAGGGCAGCGGCGCGCAGGCCAGCCGGGCTGCCAGGGTCTCGCCGGCCAGCAGCTCCATCACCACGAACGGCGCCACCGAGCCTTCGGGGCGGACCGCCTCGTCGTAGTCGTGCACCGCGGCGATGTTGGGGTGCGACAGCCGGGCGCCCATCCGGGCTTCCTTCCAGGCGAGCTGGAGCACGTTGCTGCGGGCCCGGTCGAGGCCGGTGGGCAGCTTCAGTGCGACCGGGCGGGCCAGCAGCTCGTCCTGGGCGTGCCAGATCTCGGCCATCCCGCCGGTCTCCAGCCGCGACACCAGGCGGTAGCGGAACGCCAGGAGGGTGCCCGCCGCCGGCCAGTCGTCGCTCATCTCGGAACACTCGCCCAGCGCACGCGACGTGTCAACTCGTAACCAGCGACGGCGGCGCCGGATGTCCTTCACCACCGGGTGGCCCTCACCGGGGCAGTAGCGGTTCGGTCACGGATCGGTGATGCTGTTGGCGTGCAAGCCATCAGCGTGACCACCTCGGACGTGGACGAGGCCCGGACGGTGCTCGGGGACCACTTCTACTCCAACACTGTCGACGTGCTCTCCCCGGGCGCCTGGAAGGCCGGCTTCGACATCGCGCACAGTGGCCTGGTGACCTTCGGTGACCTGCACTTCGGCATCGACGTACGGATGTCGTTCGGCGAGCTGGGTGCGTACCACGTGGACGTACCCCTCAGCGGTGAGCTGGAGTGGCGCCAGGGTGGCGGCGCCCCGCTCATCGCCACCACCGCCAGCGCCGCGGTCTTCCAGCCGGTCGGCGACACCGTTCTCGAGCGGTGGAGCGGCGACTGCCGGCTGCTGGCCGTGAAGATCGACCGGGTGGCTCTGGAGGAGGAGCTGAGCCGGATGATCGACGGGCCGGTCCGCAGCCCGGTGCGGCTGGTCCGGGAGCTCGACATCTCCGGCGGGCTCGGCGCCGCCTGGGCGCGGCTGGCCCGGATGCTGGCTGTCGACGCGGCTGAGCAGCACGGGCTGGTCCGGCATCCGCTGCTGGGCCGGCAGCTGCGGGAGAGCCTGATCGGCGGGCTGTTGCTGGCCGCGTCGCACAACTACCGCGACGCTCTGGAGAACCGGCGTCCCGGGATGGCCGCGCCGCGCGCGGTGCGCCGGGCGGCGGAGGCCATGCGGGCCGAGCCGGGCCGGTCCTTCACCGTCGCCGACCTGGCCCGGATCGCCTCGGTCAGCCCACGCTCCCTGCAGGACGGTTTCCAGCGGTTCCTCAACACGTCACCGATGGCCTACCTGCGGGAGATCCGGCTCTCGCTGGTGCACGAGGAGCTGCGGCGCAGCGGACCCCGGGACAGCACGGTCACCGAGATCGCGTACCGGTGCGGCTTTGTGCACCTGGGCCGCTTCGCCGCCCTCTACCGCCGCCGCTACGGCGTCTCCCCGTCGGAGACGCTGCGCAGCTGAGCTTCGCTCAGGCGAGCAGCTCGCCCAGGGCGGCGGCGAAGACCTCATGGTGGCGGGCCACGTCGCCGGTCGCGGTCTGCGGGCACATCAGGGCCATGTTGTGGAACGGGGTCAGCAGCACCCCCCGGTTCATCAGGTACGTGTGCAGGAAGTCCTCCAGCTCGGGGTCGGCACCGGCGGCCGACTCCGTGCCGGTGCGCGGGGCCGGGGCGGTGAAGCGGTACTCCACCCGCGCCCCCACCTGGGCCACCGACCACGGCAGGGCGTACTCGGCGATGATCTTCCGGACACCGTCGGCGAAGCCGGTCGCCACCTCGATCATCGTGGCGAAGGCGGCGTCGGTGAGCACCTCCTCCAGCGTCGCCCGGGTCGCCGCCATCGACACCGGGTTGCCGGCCAATGTGCCACCGACTCCGCCCATGTCGATCAGGTCGAGGTCGGTGCGCCCGGTCAGCCGCGCGGCGAGTTCGGTGCTCAGCCCGTACGCGCCGACCGGGACGCCGCCGCCGATGGCCTTGCCGATGGTGACCACGTCGGGATCAAGGGCCCAGGCGGCGGTCGCGCCGCCGGGCCCGGCCGAGAAGGTGTGGGTCTCGTCGTTGACCAGGTACGTGCCGTGCTCGCGGGTCAGCGCCCGCACCCCGGCCAGGTAACCGGGCTCGGGCAGCACGATGCCGATGTTGGTCAGCGCGGGCTCCATCAGCACCGCCGCGACGTCGCCGTGGGCCAGCTCCCGGGCCAGCCCGTCCAGGTCGTTGAACTCGGCGACCCGGCTGGTCAGGGTCACGTCACCGGGGGCGCCGACGTTGCCCTCGCGGCTGCGGGGCCGCCCGTCCGGCCCGACCACGATCAGGGACTCGTCGACCGAGCCGTGGTAGCAGTAGCTGTTGACGAGGATGCGCGAGCGGCCGGTCACGGCACGCAGCAGCCGGATGGCCCAGCGGTTCGCGTCGGTCGCGGTGAGGGCAAAACTCCACGCCGGTACGCCGAAGCGCCGGCTCAGCTCCGCGCCGACCAGGGCCGCGTCCTCGGTGGGCACCATGGT
Source organism: Actinoplanes sp. CA-051413 (assembly GCF_050955795.1). Taxonomy (NCBI): domain Bacteria; kingdom Bacillati; phylum Actinomycetota; class Actinomycetes; order Micromonosporales; family Micromonosporaceae; genus Actinoplanes; species Actinoplanes sp. CA-051413. The sequence continues at coordinate 6,024,184 of NZ_CP192100.1, read as the reverse complement.
GCTGGCGCCGCCCAGGTCGGCCAGGCGACGGGTGACCGCGGCGACGACCGGGGCGGGGGAGTGCCCGGCCATCGCGGCGGTGTCACCGAGGCAGAAGTCCACGTACTCGTGGCCGTCGATGTCGGTGAGCCGGGCCCCGCGAGCCCGGTCGAGGTAGACCGGGTAGCCGGCCGCGCTCTTGTTCATCCAGGTCATCGGCACCCGGCCGAAGAGGTGGTCGGCGCGGGCGTAGGCCGCCGCCGACCGCGGATGCCGGTCGGCGAAGGCGGTCCGCTCACGCTCGGTCAGCGCCTGGAGGCGGGCACGGTCGATGGAATCCGTCGGCATGGCGCGACGCTACCAACGATCCGCGCGGGCAACGACCCTCCGGACGACCGATTCCTCAGAACAGGGCGAGCTGCCCCGGCGTGGGGTCGCGGCGGCTGGTCAGTCCGCCGCGGAGCCGCCACGGCTGGAGCTCCGGCATCGGCTCGGTGACCACGGCCGGCGGGCTCCCGCCGGTCAGCGCCCACAGCGAGGGCCCGAAGTTGATGCCCCGTCCGGAGAGGACGGACCGCATGGCGCTCAGGCGCAGCGGCAGCCGGGCCGCTCGCAGCTCCGGCATCGGCAGGTCGGCCCGCATCCGCATGAGCCGGCGGTTGCGCTCGACGATCTCCCGGGTCTCCGGCCGGCCCAGCTCGTCGGTGCACTGGGCGCCCACGACGTCGCGCACCGCCTGCGCGTCGCCCGCGTCGATGGCGGCCCAGGCGGCGTCGACGGTGTCGAAGGTGGCCAGCAGCCGGGCCGCGGTCGCCGAGCCGAAGCGGCGGACCCCGTGCAGGTTGTCCGAGGGATCGCCGCGCAGGGCGGCGTAATCGCGATACTGCGCCGCGCGTACGCCGCAGAGCGCCAGCAGACCCTCGGGGTCGACCAGTACGGCCTCGTCGAAGCCGCCGTTGCGGACCCGCAGCACCGACGTGGTGTCGTCGATCAGCGCGAACGCGTCCCGGTCGCTGGTCATCAGCACCGAGCGCCAGCCGTGCTGCCAGGCGTGCGCCGCCGAGCTGGCCAGCACGTCGTCCGCCTCGTACGCCGGCGGCACGACCGTGCACACACCGGCCGCGGCCAGCAGCTCAGGGGCGCCGGCGATCTGCTCGCTCAGATCAGCCGGTTTGTCCGGCCTATGGGCTTTGTAGGCCGGATACTCGGTGCGCCGCGCGGAGTCCTGCGGGCAGTCGAAGCCCACCACCACAGCGTCGGGACGCAGATGCGCGGCGGCCCGGGCCAGATAGCCGACCAGTCCGCGCAGCGCCCACACGGGCCGGCCGGCCTGGTCCAGCAGCCCTTCCATCGCCGCGGCATGGTAGGCGCGGTGCAACAGACTGTTGCCGTCGAGAACGAGCAGCAGGGGGGCCGGGGGCGACACCCGGACAGCCTATGCCGGACCGTACCGGGCGACGAGTTCCGCACCCAGCCGGGCGAGCTCGGCCCGGACCGGCTCCGGTTCGAGCACCTCGACCGCCGCGCCCCAGCCGGCGAGCTTCTCCGCGATGGACAGAGCCATCGGGGCGGCGACCCGGACCCGGACCCGCCCGTCGGCGAGGGTCTCCAGCGTTTCGCAGTGCCGGCCGAAGTGGTCCTGCAGCACCGGCAGCACCCGCTCGGCGATCAGGACAATTGCGGAGAGCAGGGACCGGCGCTGCTCGACCGCGCCGACCACCCGTTCCCACTCGCGGGAGAGGTCGAAGCCGGCCGGCCGTTCGGCGACCTGGTCGGTCACCTCGGCTCCCGCGATCCGGTCGACCCGGAAGGTCCGCTGCCCTTTGTCGGTGCCGGCCACCAGGTACCAGACCTCGTCCTTGTCGACGAGGCCGAGCGGATCGACCAGCCGCTGCGACTCGGCGCCGCCGCGGCTCGCGTACCGGAAGGCGACCTTGCGCCGGCGCACCACCGCGTCCTGGAGCAGGTCAACCAACTCGGGACGGTCCCGGTTGCGCTCGCCCCAGCGGGCCGCGTCGACCACCACCACATCGGCGGCGGCCTCGGCGTCGGCCCGGAACGTGTCCGGCAGCGCCCGGACCAGCTTGCGCAGCGCCGAGCGGATCGGCGGCGCCACGGCGGCGGCCGGCCCGGCCAGCAGGAACAAGGCCCGGGCCTCGGCCGAGGTGAGCCCGCTCAGATCGGTGCGGGCGCCGCCCACCAGCGACCAGCCGCCACCCCGCCCGGGCTGCGGATACACCGGGAGGCCGGCGGTGGACAGGGCCTCCAGGTCGCGGCGGGCGGTGGCCACCGACACCTCCAGCTCGGCGGCCAGCTCGGCGGCGGTCACCCGGCCACGGGCCTGGAGCACCAACAGGGTCGCCACCAACCGGTCCGCTCGCATGTCGTGATCCTGTCAGGAAAAGTGCTCACTCGGTGAGCACTTATACCCCGCATGATGAGGTCGTTCAACTAGCGCAGGGGAGAACACGATGTTCCGAGGATTCGCCACCATCAGCTTCTACGCCGACGACGTCAGCGCCGCGGCGGACTGGTACGCCGAACTGTTCGGCGCGAAGCCGTACTACGCCTTCCCGCCCGCGCCGGCGGCCCCCGCGTACATCGAGTTCCGCATCGGCGACGACGAGGACGAGCTCGGCCTGATCGACCGCCGGTACGCCCCGCCCGCGGCAGCGACCACTCCCGGCGGCGCGGTGATGCACTGGCACGTCGACGACCTCGAGGCCACCGTGGCGCGACTGCTCGAGCTGGGCGCGACGGAGTACCAGCCGATCACCCACCACGGGGCGGGGGAGGGCTTCGCCACGGCCTCGGTGGTGGATCCGTTCGGCAACGTGCTCGGGGTCATGAACAACCCCCACTACCGGGAGATGCTCGCTGCGCGGAAGGGCGCGGCCTGAGTCACGGCGGCAAGCCCTCAGCTTCGGCGGTGGCCGTCCGATTGTCGGGGCCCACCGCCGATTCCGGGGCTCATCCAGGGATTGTCGGAGCCGATCGATGTACGGGCCGCTGATCGTCGGGCCCGCCGCCGATCGGCGGGCCTACCCGCCGGAGTAGAGGAGCCGCTATGCAGCGCACCTGTGTCAGCGCCGGAGGCGCTCGATGACCGCCGCCGCCGATGTCTTGGCCGCGGTGGCCGGTCTCGGCGTGCCGTGGTGGGGCTGGACCGCGCTGGTTGTCATGATCTTCTGGGGGTTGCTGGCTCCCGGAGACCAGGGGCAGGACGAGGAAGGCCCGACACCGGAGGAGCAACTCGCCCTCGCCCGGCGGCGATGATCAGGCGATGGGCTCCAGAGTTGTCCAGGGTTGCGCTCGGCCACCCGGCGATGACCCGATGGCTTGAGCAGTTACTCCCCACCTGCCATCCGTCGAACCGCGCGAATATCCGCGCCAGGATAAGCGACTCCCGGCGAGGCGTTGGCCCCACGGTCTTTGATGAGATCGTCGACATCGTTCGCGGCCATGGGGTCGGCGGCGAGGAGTCCGAGGATGGCGTAGTACTCGAGCTGAGGTGACGGTTGGCGGATGACCGGCGCGCGCGGTCGTCGGCGGATCCGGATGGGGTGGTGGCGGCCGACGAGGCATCATGACGTCATGTCGACCGAGCATCGTGGGGCCGAGGGCGAGCACGGGTCTGCCAGTGGTGGCCCGCCAGATCGATGGATCGTCTGGCGGCAGGACGACAACGGCAACCGGTTCGAGGTCGCGCGCAAGGACTCACGCGTGGACGCCGAACAACTCGCGGCGGTGATGGAGGCGCGGGGCCACAAGCAGTTGTACTGGGTTGCCAGAGCGCCTGGGTAGCGCATGTCTGAGAGCCGACCGGGGGACTTTGTTGTCGGCCGGGCGCGACGGCATTATGGTCGGCCGTCGTTTCCACCGTCGTGTCTGGAGTTGTGATGAGCCTGAGTGCTGATGACCGCCTGGAGATCCACGAGACGATCGCACTTCACGGTCATCTGAGTGACGCCGGAGCCTATGAGCGGTTCGACGAGGTGTTCACGTCTGATCTGGTGGTCGACGCCAGTGATCTCGGCCGCGCTCCGCTGCCGGCACCCGACCCGTCGCGGCCGCGGCTGGACATGTACGTCGCGGCCTCGCATCGCCTGGGGGCTGCCGGCCCACTTGCTCACCACGTCACCAACATCGTCGTCCGTGAGGAAGGCGACGGCGCCCGAGCATGGTCGAAGGGCTTGGCCGTGAATCAGGACGGTTCGGTGGCCAGCTTCACCTACGAGGATCAGCTTGTGCGTACGAGCCTGGGCTGGCGCATCAGCCGACGCAAGGTCTCAGCTCGTCGTCAGGCCGGGATCGGAGTCGAACCGCTCATTCTTTCTGAGTGAAATCTGGAGCGGCGGCGCCAACGGGATCACTGTGCAGGTGACCCAGCGAACGCTGCCACCGAACCCGCGGCACAAGCCTTGTGCGGCGCGCCGACAAACGTCGTACCTGTGTCCTCCGGGGCCGCGACCTGGTAGCCGGGCACCCGTACCGTTGTCTTGCAGGTCTTGGTGGCCGGTCGGACCGCGGCCCGGACGCGGTCGCCCGGCGCGAGCAGCATGGCCGGTGCCGCCGCGCCGGCCGGGGTGAACGCGCCGGCCGCGGTCTTGACGCCGGGGTGTCCCCGCAGCGAGCAGGCGTGTCCGGTGATGTTCTCGAAGATCAGGGAACCGGCGTCGCCGGTGATGCGAAGCTCGCCGGTGTGGCAGCGCGAGGGCGGCTCGCCCGTGGCGGGATCGACGTAGTCCGCGCCCGTGTCGGGCAGCACCAGCGTGTACGCCGTGGCGGAGACCGCCGCGAGGTCCAGCACCCCGGCGCTGCCCGCCGCGAAGGTGCCGGCTGTGGCCCCGGAGGGTGCCGCCGCGAGCGTGAGCCCCAGCGCGCCGGCCGCCAGCAGTGTTACCCGCCCGATGTTGCGCATCTGTTGCTCCCCCGAGGTCGTGCTTGCGTGTCCTGGTAGACGCTAGGGGGATCGGCGATGACCTTGCTCCCCCTTCCGTGCCACATGAGCCCGCCTCATCCCGGCTCTCTTGACCGGCAACTTACTGCTTTACTATGGTACTAGTAAAGCAGTAAGGGGCTACCGTGTTCGTCTTCCGGCTCGACACCCACTCCGGCGTGCCGCCGTACCTGCAACTTGTCCAGCAGGTCCGGCAGGCGGTGCTGCTGGGCTTTCTCCAACCTGGTGACCGCCTCCCGCTCATCCGCGAGGTGGTCGAGCACCTGGCGATCAATCCGAACACCGTGGCCAAGGCGTACCGGCAGCTGGAGCAGGAGAACCTGGTCACCGGCCGGCCAGGCCAGGGCACGTTCGTCGATGAACAGCAGTCGGCCGCGATGTCGGCATCGACGTACACGTCGCTGCGCCGCGGCCTGGCGACCTGGTTGCGCCGCGCCCACGCGGCCGGCCTCGACGAGCAGGCGGTCAACGCGCTTTTTGCTTCCGTCCACCAGCAGACGAGGAACGAGGACGTGGCGTGACAGCGACCGAGTTCGCGCTGCGCACCGACGGGGTGGGCAAGCGGTACCGGAAGGGCTGGGCGCTGCGCGACTGCACCCTGGCCCTGCCGGCGGGCGGCGTGATCGCCCTGGTCGGGCCGAACGGCGCGGGCAAGACCACGCTGCTGCGCCTGGTCGTCGGGCTACTGGCCCCGAGCACCGGCACGGTGGAGGTCCTCGGCCACGACGTCACCGCCAGCACCCCGCAAACTCTGTCCCGGGTCGGGTTCCTGGCCCAGGACCACCCGCTGTACAAGCGCTTCACCGTTCTCGAGATGCTCCGCTTCGGCCGGGCCTGCAACCTGCGGTTCGACCAGGGGCTGGCCGAGCGCCGGCTGGCGAAGCTGGGCATCCCGCTCGACCGCCGGGCCGGTACGCTCTCCGGCGGCCAGCAGGCCCAGGTCGCGTTGGCTCTGGCCCTGGCCAAGCGCCCGGACCTGCTTGTCCTCGACGAGCCGGTGGCCAGCCTCGACCCGCTGGCCCGGCACGAGTTCCTGCAGGTCCTCATGGGCGCGGTGGCCGAAGGCGGAGTGACCGTCCTGTTCTCCTCCCACGTCGTGCACGAGCTGGAGCGCGTCTGCGACCACCTGATCGTGCTCAACCAGGGCCGGGTCACGCTCACCGGTGACATCGACACCCTCCTCGCCGAGCACCGGCTGCTCATCGGCCCGCTCACGGCCACCGACCCCGACCGGGCCGGCCCCGTCGTGGAGGCCGTCCACAGCGACCGGCACACGACCCTGCTCGTGCGCGACGGCGCGATCCCGGCCGCGCCGGGGTGGCAGGCCCAGCCGGTCGCGCTGGAGGACCTGGTGCTGGCGTACCTGCGCCGGCCGTCCGAGCCGAGCGCCGCGGTCACGTCGGGGGAGGCGGCATGACGTGGTTGATCTGGCGTCAGCACCGGACCGAGGTCTGCGTCCTGGGTCTGCTGGTCGGCATGTTCGGCATTGCCCTGCTCGTGCTCGGGACGCAGGCCCACGACCTGTTCCCCGGCGGTCCCGCCCGATGTGCGGGAGAGGCCGGTGCCAACGAGGCCTGCGCGGCCTCCTTCCGCCGGCTCGACGAGGAGTACGGGTACGTCGAGAACCTCCTGGCGGCCTTCTATCTGGTCCCCGTCGTCATCGGTGCGTTCCTCGGTGCGCCGCTGCTCGCGCGCGAACTGGAGGACGGCACCTGGCAGCTCGCCTGGACGCAGGCCGTACCGCGGATGCGCTGGCTGTCGGTCAAGCTCGCGGCACTGGCCGGCGTCACCGTCACGCTCACCGCGATGTTCACCGCGGAGCTCACCTGGTTCCGTCAGCCGTTCGACGCGTGGGAAGGGCGGTTCCAGTACGACGCCTTCGACCTGGAGGGATTCGTTCCGGTGGCGTACGCGCTGTTCGCGTTCGGCGTCGCCACAGCCGCGGGCGCGATCCTGCGGCGCAGCCTGCCCGCGTTCGGCGTCGCGTTCGGGGCGTTCCTCGCCGCCCGGATGGCGGTGGCGCTGTTGGCCCGTCCCGCGTACGCCACCCCGCTCACCACCATGGAGCCGGTCGGAGCCGGCGGCTCCGGCTTCGCTGACTGGATGATCGAACAGGGCTACGCGGACGCCTCCGGGCGCAGGCTGAGCTCGACCGAGTACTACGAGCTGGAGGACGTCGCCAATCGGGCCGGCGCCAACCTCAACCAGTTCCTGCACACGCGGGGCATCCAGCAGTACGGGGTCTACCACCCGGCCGACCGGTTCTGGACGTTCCAGCTCATCGAGGCGGCACTGTTCATCGCCGCCGCGGCGGCCTTGATCGGCGTGGTGGTGTGGCGGGTACGGCGCCGAATGATCTAGCTTCCTGCGGTGACCGGGACCGCGACGCAACCGGGTCAGAAGTTTTCGATCTTGGTCAGCGTGGTGACCTCGCCGTCGCTGGTGGTGACCGCGACCAGACCACCATCCTCCTTCCCGGCCAGCCACTTGGTGAACTTGGACGCAGAGATGGAGTCACCGGCGCCGGCCCGCACCGAGACGATGTCGTCCCCGCCGCCGACGTTCTCCCACGCCGTCAGCTTCGGCGCGGACCGGACCGGGATCGTCACCTTCGTGTCGCTCTCGACGATCTGGAACGGGTCGCTGCACTTGATGTCGTCCGGGTCGATCTTGAACTGCTTGCAGTAGGCCGCACTGTCCATCACGAGCACCGGCTGAGCCACCGCGGAATGGGCGACCGGATCGTACGAGTAGAGCTCCACCACCGACTGGCTGGAGCCGGTCGTCGGATCAGTGAATTTCGCCGGCTGACCCACCACCGGCGACCGGAGATCAACGTTCGCGAAGGCCACTGTGGCGTCCCCCTCGCTCGCCTCGTTGAGCGTCCCGAGCGCGACCCGGCCCGCGACCAGCTGCGGGTCGGTGACCGGCATGCTCAGCGCGGGAGTGCCGTCGACTGTCACCTGGGCCGTGCCGTTGTGCACGGTGATGCCGGCCCGGTGCGTCTGCCCCACCTGGAACGCCTTCGAGGCGATCCGCTGCTCCGAGTTGAACCCGTTCCCCGAGCTCTCGTCGATCCCGAGCCGGATCTCGTTCTCGCAGAACGAGGCCACGTAACCGTGCTGGTCGACCAACCGGAACCAGATGATCGCGCAGGCGCCCTCGGTGACGATGCCGACGTCGACCGCGATCGTCTGGTCGCCGGCGAACGAGTTCTGTGGCCCCTTGCACTGATAGAGGGTGGACATGTGGGTTGTCGCCAGCATCCGGTCGCGGAAGGTGCACCACCCGTCGGCGTTTTCGGCAGCGCGGTCGGCCTTCCACAGGCCGCGCCGGTCGAGATGGTCGGACACACCCGGCCCTTGGATCCGGGGCGGGCCCGACGCGGCCACCGTCGACCTGGGCGCGGCCGACGCCGCGGGCTGCGACGCCGACGGCGACGTGCTGGGCCCGAACGACGCCAGCACCTCATCCAGTTGATGGCGCGACAACGCGATCCCGATGCCGGCACACACGACGGCCGCTGCCGTGGCCACGGCCACCAGGCGGCTCACCCGCCGACGAACGGGTGCGGCCGATTCGCGTACGCCGGGCCGCACCCGACCCGTGTGCTGTGCCGCCTCGGCGGCCTTGCGCAGCTCCGGCCGCTGGGCGAGTGCTCCGCCGGTCTCCGCCTCCAGCAGCAGGTCGAGCAGCTGATGGGCGGTCGGCCGCTCGGCCGGATCCTTGGCCAGCGTGCGGCCCACCAGGTCACGCAGCGACCCGCCGAGCCCGGTCAGGTCGGGCGGCTGAGTCAGAATGCGGGCCGCCGTCGCGGCCGGGGAATCCGCCCAGAACGGGGTACGTCCGGTCGCCGCGTAAGCCACCACCACACCCCACGCGAACACGTCCGCCGCCGGCCCGACCGTGCGGTCCGAGTCGGTGTCGAACCGCTCCGGCGCCATGTACGCCACCGTGCCGACCATCTGGTCGGTCCTGGTGTGCCGGCTGGTCACCTCGAGCGCCCGCGCGATCCCGAAGTCGATCACCTTGGGCGTGCCCAGCGAGAACAGCACGTTCTGCGGCTTCAGGTCCCGGTGGATGACCCCCACGCCGTGGATCGCCGCCAGCGCCGTGGCCACCCCGACCGCCACGCTGTGCAGCGTGCCGCCGTCCAGCGGCCCCCGCTCCCGGATCACCTCGGAGAGACTCGGCCCGTCGACGTACTCGACCACCAGATACGGCGTCTCGTGATCCGGGTCGGCGTCGAGCACCGCCGCCGTGCAGAAGCCGGGCACCTCGCGGGCCCGGTTGACCTCGCTGCGGAAGCGGCCCCGGAACTCGGCGTCCCAGGCGTGCTCGGCCCGCAACATCTTGACCGCCACCAGCCGGCCGTCCGGCGAACGTCCAAGAAAGACAGTGCCCATACCGCCCTCGCCGAGACGACTGTGCAGCTCATAGTTACCGAGCCAGCGCGGATCGTTCGGCATCAGTGGGCGGGTCACACGGCGCAGGATAGCGGCTTCCCGCCCGACCCCATCCTGGCCCCGATTTCCGCCGGCCACCGCTTCTGTCGGCCGGCTCCGGGGCGGCACTTCTCTGGCCGCACCCGGAGCCTTGTCTGTCGGCTCAAGCCTCAGCCGGCGAGTGATCTCATCCCTGCAAGACGCGCGGCGGCTTGAACCGGCGAACCTCCTGCGGCCAGCCGCATGCCTCCGCGATCTTGCCGGCCCACATCCGGGCGGCCGCCTCATCCGGCACGTCCACGATCGTCAGGCCGCCCAGGAACTCCTTGCTCTCGACGTAGGGCCCGTCGGCGAAGACCACCTCACCGCTCGTGGCGTCGGCGCTGAAGACCGGGCCGTCCTCTTCCTCCAGGCCCCCGGCGAAGACGAATGCCCCGGCGGACTTGATCTCATCAACAACGGCCCTGGCGAGCGGACCGCGCCCGCGGAACCACTCCTCGGTGTGGTCACCCACCCACTGCTGATTGAAGTAGATGAGGTACTCAGCCATATCCGCTCCCTCTGTCGTCCGGACCCGACGTCCGTCTCTGGATACGCAACGAACGGCATCCGGCCGATCCGACACTCTCCGGCTTGATTTCTGTCAACCGGTCAACCGTCGCACCTCGGTGCGTGTCTCTGGCTTCGACGGCGGCGAGGCTGTGGGAAGGGTAAGTCCGGCGGTGACCAAGCGGACGGCAAAACGATGACAAATGGCCTGGCCCGGGCGGCTGTCGGCCGCCTACGATCACCTCATGACCTGGCGACATTGATCCACCCGTAGAGGCCAATCCCGTGGGCCGCCGCGGCCGCCGTGTGACCGGCGTCCGCTCCGACTTCACGGGAAGGCCCCATGACCCTCGACTCCGCACGCGTGCGCCGGCTGGCTGCCACGCTCTATGCGTACGCGTTCCTCGCCGATCTCGTCCTGCTCTACCCGGTGTACGCACTGCTGTTCAGTGACACCGGCCTGTCGGTCTGGCAGATCTCTTCGCTGTTCGTGATCTGGTCAGCCGGCAGCACGTTGCTGGAGGTGCCCTCCGGCGCCTGGGCTGACGCGGTCTCCCGGCGACTACTGCTGTGCCTGGCTCCGCTGGCCGGCGCTGCCGCGTTCGCGCTCTGGGTGCTCGCGCCCTCGTATTGGGCCTTCGCTGTCGGGTTCCTGCTCTGGGGCGCCGGTGGGGCGCTCGCCTCCGGATCGCTGGAGGCGCTCGTCTACAGCGAGCTGGCCCGCCTCGGCGCGGCGCACCGCTACGCCCGCACGATGGGCCGGGCCCGCACGGCGGAGACGGTCGGGGTGCTGGTGGCCACCGTGCTCGCCGGTCCGGTGCTCGCGGCGGGCGGCTATCCGGCGGTCGGCGCGGCCAGCGTGCTCGCCGGGATCCTCGCCGCCCTGGTCGCCACCCGCTTCCCCGAGCACCGCACGACCGCGCCCGCCCTGCCGGCCGCGCCCGTCCTGCCGGCCGAGGGCGCCGGCGAGGGCGAGGGCGAGGGATACGAGAAAGGTGAGGGCGACGACCTGGGCTGGTGGGCGAGCCTCCGCGCCGGCCTGACCGAGGTCCGCGCCGACCCTGCGGTCCGGACAGCGGTGCTCCTGCTCGCCGTCGTAACCGCGGTGTGGGGCGCGCTCGACGAGTACACCCCGCTGCTGGCCGCCGGCACCGGCGTAACCCGCGAGACCGTCCCGATGCTGCTCCTGCTGGTCTGGCTCGGCGTAACCGCAGGCGGTCTACTCACCCCACTCGGCGAGCGCCTCAACAGCCGAGGCTACGCCGTCCTCCTAGCCGGCTCAGGTGTGGCGCTTGCAGGCGGAGCCCTGTCCACCGACCCAGCCGGATTCGTCCTGGTAGCGATAGCGTTCTGCGGCTTCCAGCTGGCCACCGTCCTCGCCGACGCCCGGCTCCAGGACCGGATCACCGGGGCCAGCCGAGCCACCGTCACCTCCCTCGCCGGCACCGCCACCGACGTAGCCACGATCGGCGTCTACGGTGCCTACGCCCTGGTGGCCGCGGGCGCCGGGAATGGGGTCGCCTTCGCGGTCCTCTCAGTGCCGTACCTGATCGTCGCCCTCGCGGTGACGGTCCGCCGGACCGCGCGCGTGCCCGTCGCCGGGCGAGGAAAGATAGGACCATGAGCGCACCGCAGTTGTTGTCCGCCTGGGCCGGCCACTGGACCGGGGCGGACACCGGCGTGACCGTCATCCTTCCGCCGCCCGGGACCGTCGGGTCCGGCGAGGTCCGCGGCGGCGCGCCGGCGACCCGCGAGTTCGCGCTGCTGGAGCCGACCCGGCTGGTGGACCGGGTGGACGCGGTCGTGCTCTCCGGCGGCTCCGCGTTCGGGCTCGCCGCAGCCGAAGGCGTGATGGCGCTGCTGCGTGAGCGGGGGAGCGGCTTCCCGACGCCCGCCGGACCGGTGCCCATCGTCATCGGGATGTCGATCTTCGACGGCTCGGTGCGGACCGGGCCGCCCGATGCGGCGAGCGGCCGGGCCGCCGCGCTGGCCGCGTACGCCGGCACGGAACTGACCGTTGGCCGAGCCGGCGCGGGCACGGGCGCTGTGACGGGCACGTGGCGCGGCCGGCGTGACCCGGGCGGCCTGGGCCTGGCTGAACGGCAGGCGGGCACCGCCCGGGTGGCCGCCGTCGTCGTGGTCAACGCCTGGGGCGACGTGCTGGCCCCCGACGGCGAACCCCTCTTCGGCAGCACACCCGAGGCAGTGCAGCCGCAAGCCCCGTACGGCATGCAGAACACCACCGTGGCCGTCGTGCTCACCGACGCCCGGCTCTCCAAGAACGACTGCTATCTGCTCGCCCAGAGCGGCCATACCGGTTTCGCCCGGTCGATCCACCCCGCCCACTCCCGCTACGACGGCGACGCGGTGGTGGCGCTGGCCACCGGCGAGTCCGAGGTCGACGCCGATCTCGACCTGCTCCGCGCGGTCACCGTCGACACGGTCGCCGCCGCGGTCCGGGCCGCTGTCGCCCCACCGGGGTGAGTCCGCCAGGGCAGCAGGGCCACCAGCGCCAGCAGCATCAGCGTGAAGGCGTTGCGCAGGATCAGGGCCCGCACGCCGCCGCTGTCGTCCGGGACGAGCCAGATCGGGGAGACGACGCTGAGGGCGTAGACGGTGACCGCGGCCAGCGCCGGCAGGGGATCGCGGCGTTGGGCTGCGATGTCGGCCAGCACGAGCACCGCGACCGGCAGGAACACCAGGTGGTGGGTCCAGGACATGGGGCTGACCAGGTTGGCGGTGAGGCCGGTCAGGGTCAGCGCCGTCACGGTGTCGCCGGCCGCGTACGCCTGGCGGGCCCGGCGCAGGCCCACCACCAGGACCAGCACGCACAGCGGGACCCACCAGCCGGCCGGCGCGGCCGGTGTCCCGGCCAGGCGGGCCAGCAGGCCGGTCAGCGACTGGTTGGTCAGCGCGGCCGCGGTGCCCACCCGGTCGGTCTGCCACAGCAGGTCGCCGAAGTAGCGCAACGACTCCGCCGGGGCCAGCAGGAACGCGCCCCCGGTCAGCGCCGCCGTTGTCACCGCCGCCGTGCGCGCCGCCCGCCACTGGCCGGTGACCAGCAGATACACGATGAACAGGCCGGGCGTCAGCTTGATCGCGGTGGCGATGCCGACGCCGGCGCCGGCCCAGCGCGAGCCGGTGCGGCCCAGCACCACCAGGTCGAGCAGCACGAGGGCGAACAGCCACAGGTTGACCTGCCCGAACCCGAGTGTCTGCCGGACCGGTTCGGTGCACAGCGCGAGCGGCACGGCCGCCACCACTATGAGCCGCAGCGCCCGGCCCTGCCGGGCCGCGATCGGGGCGGCGAGCACAGCGAGCACCACAGCCAGGGCCAGCACGCTGCCGGCGGCGTTCAGCCAGCCCGCCGTCGCCGCCGGGACCCGGGCCACCGGCATCAGCACGAACGCCGCGAACGGCGGGTAGGTGAAGCCCAGGTCACCCCGGACCGGGGCGACATAGTCGTACAGCTCGCCGCCGTTGCTCCACCACCGGATCGCGTCGTGGTAGATGACCATGTCGAAGAAGCGGTAGTGCGCGTCGAAGACCCGTACGACCAGGACCAGGAGCGCGGCCAGGCCGCAGACCGCGACGGTACGGACGCCGCGGCTCAAGGCTTGTCGCTCCATGTGACCGCGGTGACGGCGGTGCTGTACTGCACGGCACCGGCGGGCAGACCGGCGTTGGCCGCACCCGGCTGCCGGACCACCGCCTGGGTGTAGGTGATCCGGTCGGAGTCCGGCCCGAGATACACCTGCCACTCGACGAGCCCGTGGCGTGGTGTCGTTGCCGTGTATGCCAGCGCCCGCGCCGGCCGGCCCAGCGGATCCGCGCCCGCCTCCAGCGTCCGCACTCCGGTCAGCCCGGCCAGCATCCGGTAGATCTTCGCCCGGTCCGCCCCGCCCGCCACCGCGGTGAACGTGTCGAGCAGCTTCGTGCCCGTCCGGAACAGCCAGCCCTGCGGGTCCGGGGGCAGATCCTGCCCGGCCTCGGCCAGCCAGGCGAGCATCGCGGGCCCGGTCCGCGCCGGGTCGTCCGGCAGGTCGCCCAGCTCACCCGCGTACGGTTCGTCGCCGGCCAGGTCCGGATACAGGGTCTGCTCGCCGTCGGCAGGCAGCTTTGCCGGTCCCGGTGAGCCGTCCGCGGCGTACGCGGTCGCGTCGGCGGCGGTCAGCGGCCGCACACTCGATCCGCGCTCGCCGATCGTCAGCCAGCCCTCACCGGGCAGACCGGCCGCCGGCTGCACACTCTGGACGGTGTCGACGCGGATGACGTCGTAACCGGCGCCGGGCCCGAGGTGCACGATCCGCGCGACGGTGCCGGTGGCGTGCACGAACTGCCCGCGCGGGCCTTCGCGTTCGGCCTGCGTGGCGGCCGCGGCCAGGATGCTCTGCGGCGTGGCCGTGCTCGCCCCGGCCTGCACCGGCGGCCGCGGCGGCGGGGACGTCCGGTTCACGACGGCGAACGCGGCGGCTGCCACGGCGGCCAGCGCGGCCGGCACGACGGCGTAACGCCACTTGGGGCCGGGAAGGAGGAAGCCAGGGCGCCGGCTGCGCGGCTGCGCCAGCACGGCCCGCTGCAGGACGAGCGCACGGGTCGAGGCCGCGGAGTCGTGCACGTCGGCATCCGGTACGGGATTGGCGGCGGCCAGCCGGGTCATGGCGTCCTGCTCGGTCATGCGGACTTTCCCCTCTGGCTCGCGGCACTGTGCAACTCGTACGGTCGGGGCGGCGGCGGCGGCGCCTGATCCTGATCGGCCGCCTCCAGCAGCCGGGCGAGCCGGCGTCGGGCCCGATGCACCCGTACCTTGAACGCCACGGCCGTGCAGCCCAGCACGTGCGCGGCCGCATCGTGGTCCAGGCCCTCCCAGCCGATCAGCAGCAGCGCCTCGCGGTCGAGGCGCGACAACCGGCTCAGGGCCTCGCGCAGCCCGGCGTCCGCGACGACCGAGACGGCATGGTCCGGTGCGGACGGCACACCCCCGCCGGCCATCCGCTCGAACAGCCGGGCCCGGCGGCGCGCGGCCCGCTCCTCGTTGGCCAGGCTGTTGCGGGCGACCCGGTAGAGCCACGGCAGCGGCTCCGCCGGCAGCCGCGCGAAGTGCCGCCAGGCGGTGGCGAAGGTCTCGGCGACGACGTCATGGGCCCGGGCCTGATCGGTACGGCGGGACACGAACGCCAGCACACGGGGATAGTGCCGGCGGAACAACGCCGTGAACTCCTCCTCGTCGCTCACGCCGGCCTTCTCCCCTCGTCGCGCGGCCTCGTCGAAACGTTCAGGTCCGGCACCGCCCGCCCGGTTACCGGATCGGCCGACTTCTTTTTCTGATCCGGTCCGGCCGACTTCGACGATCCGCCTCGCCGCGCTGCCGCAGGCCGGATGATGGTGCCATGACCACGCTCGCGTCCCGGCTGCCGCGCGGCGCCCGGCTGTCCCCGGAATCCTGGGCCGCGCGCCATCGCATCGTCACCACCCTGCTGTGGCTGCACCTGCCGGCGCTGGTCCTGCTGGGACTGCTCGGACCGATGCCCGCGTGGGAAGCGCTGGCCCTCCCGGCGGGCATCGGCGCCCTCGCCGTCACCGCCGCCGTGCTGCGCGAGCCCCGGGCCCGGGCGTCGGTCACCAGCATCGGCTTGATCGCCTGCACGTTCGCGGCCATCGAGCTGTCCGGCGGCGAGATGGCCATGCACATCCACCTGTACGCCGTCCTGGTCTTCGTCGCGCTCTACCAGCAGTGGGCGCCGCTGCTGTGGGCCGTGGTCATCGTGGTGCTGCATCACGGCACCCTGGGCCTGATGAACCCGGAGCGGGTGTTCGGCATGCATCACATGTCGGTGCTCGACGGGCTGGGCCAGGTCGCCCTGCACGCGGGCCTGGCGACCCTCGAGGTGATCGGCATCATCGTCCTCTGGCACTTCGCCGAGCAGGCCGAACGCGAGAACGAGGCCCTGGCCGAGGCCGCCGAGGCGCAGCGCTCCGCCACGGCGTACGCCGAGCAGCAGGCCACGGCCCGCTCGGCCGAGGCGGAACGGGTCCGCGCCGCCGAGACGGCGGTCCGCGCCGAGCGGCTCTCGGCCGACGCCCTGGCCATCGGCCACCAGGCCCGTGCCGCGTTGGCCGCCGTCACCGCGGTCGACGCCGCCCTCGGCGCGCTCGCCGGTGCGGTCCACGACATCGCCGGGCAGTCGCGCGACGCGGCCGGGAGTGCCGCCGCGGGCAAGGACACCGCCTCGGCCGCGGCCGACAAGGTACGGACCCTGGAGTCGTCGGTCGGCGAGATCGCCACGGTCAACGCGCTGATCGCGCAGCTGGCCGGGCAGACCAACCTGCTCTCGCTGAACGCGACCATCGAGGCGGCCCGGGCCGGGGAGGCCGGCCGGGGCTTCGGCGTGGTGGCCAACGAGGTCAAGCAGCTCGCCCAGCAGACGGCGGAGTCGGTGGAACGGGTCAACGGCGTGATCCAGGCGATCGTCGCCCAGACCGGCGACGTGGCCAGCACCTTCGGTTCGACCGCGTCGGCGGTGGCCGGCCTGTACGAGGTCCAGACCGACATCGCGGCGGCGATGCAGGAGCAGGCCGCCGTGCTGGCCGAGGTCACCCGCCAGCTGGCCACGGCGACGTCGGCGGCCGAGCAGGTCCTCACCGGCCTGGAGGAACTCGCCGTCCCGGCCTGAGCCGGCCGCCAGGCCGTCGGCTGTCGCGCTGTCGGGCCGTCAGATGGTGCGCAGGTCCAGGGCGTGCCAGACGACCGCGTCCAGATTGCCGGTCGACCACCACAGCATGCCGTCCCGGTACGACACCGAGCCGGCGTCCGGGCTGATCTCCACCGTCCGGCGGGTGGCGATCTCCACCGCGATCAGCTCGTTGTTGCCGGTCAGCTCCGAGTTCGGGCCGATCCGGGAGAGCACCTCGAAGCGGTCCAGCGGCGCCACGTCGACGATCACGGTCGCGGCGGTGTCGCCGGCGATGCGGTGCCGGTCGCTGCCGTCGGGGCGCATCAGCTCGATGCGGCTGAGCCCGTCCCCGGTCAGTGACGCCACCCGGCACCAGGCCGGGCTGCAGGCTGTGATCGCCCGGTCCCGGGCGTGGCCGATCGGGCTGTCCCGGCCGGTGCCCAGGTTGCGCAGCAGAGTGCTGCCTGAGCTGTCATTGACGCCGTTGACCAGCCACGGCCACGCCGACATCTTCCACGTGCCGGGCTCGCGGCGGACGGCCACCGGCCCGCCGGTCAGCGCGACCGAGCGGAGCTGGGTGACGTCACCGGTGTCCGCCGCCACCCAGTGCACCCGGCCGTCGGCGATCACCAGGTCGTACTGCGACTGGTAGAACTCGGCCCGGCCCAGGTCGGCGGTCAGCTCGCGGGGTGGCCGGGCGTCGCGCAGTCCGGCGGTGAAGAGCCGCAGCTTGCCGCCGTCGGTGCTCTCCACCCAGGCCAGCACGTCGCCGGCGACGGTCAGTGCCTGGAAGGACGGGTGTTCCGCCCGGGGCAGCCGCCGGAGCTGGCGGACCGTACCGTCCGCGCCGACGCGGACCAGGCGCAGGTAGCGGTCGTCGGTGCTCGCCGCGGTGCCCAGGGAGGTGCGGGCGTCGAGGAAGAGGCCCGGGCGGTACTCCGCGCCGTCCGGCAGGGTCGCCTGCACGGTGCCGCGTTGCGCCTGCGGCCAGGCGACCGCCGCGGTGACCGGCGCTGCGGGCTGCGCGTTGCCGCCGGCCGGCAACGCCAGCAGGGCTGCGCTCGCCACGAGCGCGGCAGCCAGGCCGAGCCGCGTGCGCGTGGTGCTCATGTCGCGTCGACCTCCACCAGCGTCCGTGGCTGCCGATGATAGCCACGGTTCCGGGCCCGCCGATTCCGGCAGCCTGCTGCAGGATGCAGACGGCATCCGCGCGTCGCCGGGTAAAGAGCCAAAAGGTGCCCGGGCTGATACCCGAGACATTTCCGCATTTCGATCTCTTGTCGGCCGCCGGGCCCGGTCGCAGGCTGTACCCGGCCGACGTTTTCCGGCGGCCTCATCGACGGGGGAAACGATGTTCTCGAGGACTCGGGCCGCGGCCGTGCTCGCCGCGCTCACTCTGACCGGGCCGGCGGTGCTGACGCCCACACCGGCCCTGGCCGCCACCACTCCCAACGCCGTGATCACCTGGAACGTCCACGCGCAGACGGCCATCTACGAGGTCGCCCGCCAGTCACCCAACGTGACCGGGCGCAGCTTCGCGATGGTGCAGGGAGCCGTGTACGACGCCGTGAACGCGGTTGCCGGGACGCCGTACCAGCCGTACCTGATCGCTCCGCGCAGCCGGCGCGGCGACTCGGCCGACGCCGCTGTCGCCGGCGCGGCCTACCGGGTGCTGGTCTCGCTCTTCCCCGCCCAGGCGGCCGCCCTGACCGCCCAGTACGACCAGGCGCTCGCGGCCATCCCCGACGGGCGCTCGAAGCGCGGCGGTCTCGCCGTGGGCGAGCGGGCTGCCGCCGCGATGATCGAGGCTCGCCGCGACGACGGCGCGTTCGGCACCGGCACCTGGAACGTCAGCACCGCGCCCGGGCAGTGGCGGCCCACCCCGCCCGCGTTCGCCCAGGACGGCGCCTGGCTGGCGGACCTGCGGCCGTTCGTCGTCGACGATGCCACCGCCTACCGCACCGCCGGGCCGCCTGCCCTGACCAGCGCCGCCTGGGCCCGGGAGCTCAACGAGGTCAAGGCCCTCGGCTCGGCCGCCAGCACCGCGCGCACCGCGGACCAGACGCAGGCCGCGCTGTGGTGGCACGACCGGCGCCTCGGGGAGTGGCAGATCAAGCGGGACCTCGCGCAGAGCCGGCGGCTCAGCCCGCTGCAGACGGCCCGGATGTTCGCGATGGCCGACCTCGCCAACGCTGACGCCCTGACCGCCTGCTTCGCCGAGAAGAAGCACTGGAACTTCTGGCGCCCGGTGACCGCGGTCCAACTGGCCGACACCGACGGCAACCCGGCCACCACGGCCGACCCGGCCTGGACGCCGCTGGTGGTGACACCGCCGTTCCCGGACCACACCTCCGGGCACACCTGCTCGACCTCGGCGGTCATGCTGGCGCTGCGCACCTTCTTCGGCCGCGACGACCTCGCGTTCAGCGCCTACAGCGCCGACTCGGGCACCACGCGCTCGTTCACCAGCTTCTCGCAGGCGCTGGCGGAGGTGGTGGAGGCCCGGATCTGGGCGGGCGTGCACTTCCGCAGCGCCGACGTGCAGGGAGCCCAGGTCGGCACGCGGGTGGCCCGCGACGTCCTGGCCCGCGAGTTCCGCCCCCGCCGCTAGGAGGTCATGCGAACAAGCGGCCCTCCACTGTGGCCGTCACCGGTCCTCGGCGCAGGGTGCCGTCGTTCAGCGGGGTGCAGCGGATGCCGCCCTTGTTGCGCAACGCCCGCCACGCTCCGGGGCCGATCGTGGTGTCCAGCCACGCGCACGGGTTGGCCCGGCGGCGTACCTGCAGGGCCACCGGGCCGTCGCCGGAGTCCAGAACCAGCACCGCGCCGACCAGGTCGTCGACCGCGATGCCGCGGACCAGGATGTTGCGCCGGACCTGAACCAGGTCGACGCCCGCGGGCAGCGACTCGGCCGCGATGACGGTGATGCTCGCGTCGCGGTGCGCCTGCTTGCCGAAGTAGCGGTCGCCGACGATGCCCAGGCCGGCCCGGATGCGGACCTCGTCCACGAGCTCGCCGGCGGGCGCGGGGGATGGGCCGTCAGCCGGGCGTCCCTCGAAGCGGTGAACGGGGGAGGCGAGCAACTGGACGATCTCCGGCGGGGTCGGCACCCCGGAAGCTTAGGACTCGCCGCGGGGTCCGTCGGCGCTGCCCGTCGAGGCGTTGAGCCACGAGCAGACCGAGCAGGCCCTGCATCGTCCCTGACCCCGTACCCGGGCCGGTTTTTCCTCACCCGCGGGCGCGGATGGTCGATGGGTCAGGCATGCTCCGTCGCCTGGTCTCCGCTCTCGGCGCCGCCGCGGTGGCCGGCGCCCTCACTGTCGCGCCGGCGACGCCGGCCGCGGCCGCGACGACGCCGTGCCTGCCGAGCGCGCCGAGCCCCACGTGCCTGGTCTGGACCGGCAGAGTCATCCGCGTCAACGACGGCGACACCCTGTCCGTGGACGTGGCCGGCGACGGCACGACCACACCGCGCTCGATCCGCCTCATCAACGCGCAGGCGATGGAACAGACCGTCTACTCCTCCGTGGTGCAGCGCCGCCGCGGTGAGTGCCACAGCCTCGCCGCCACCGCCCGCCTGGAACAGCTCGTGAAGGCCGGCGGGGGAGTGGTCCGCCTGACCGCCCAGCAGGCGTCCAGCAGCAGCCGGTCCCGTCCGCTGCGCAGCGTCGCCGTGCGGATCAACGGCAGCTGGCACGACGTCGGCCAGGACCTGATGCGCCGCGGACTGGCGCTGTGGCAGCCGTTCGGCGCCGAGTGGGCCTGGAACTCGCGCTACCGGCTGGCCCAGGCCCAGGCGGCCCGCGACGGCGTCAACCTCTTCGACACCGACGCGTGCGGGAGCGGACCGGCCCAGACCAGCCCGCTCAGCGTGGTGGTCAACTACGACGCCGACGGCGCCGACGACCGCAACCTCAATGGCGAATGGGTCCGGGTGGAGAACGGGTCGGCCGCGCCGGTCCCGGTCGCGGGCTGGTGGGTGCGCGATTCGGCCCTGCGCCGCTACACCTTCCCGGCGGGCACGGTCCTGCCCGCGCGGGGCGCGGTCTACGTTCACGTCGGATCCGGTACGCCCACAGCGACGCACAAGTACTGGGGCCAGACCGCCCCCGTCTTCGACAACCCGACCTTCGACCAGCAGGCCCACGGCGACGGCGCCTACCTCTTCGACCCGCGCGGCGACCTGCGGGCGTGGATGCAGTACCCGTGCGTGCTGTCCTGCCCCGTGACACCGACCCGCCGCTGACCGCCCGCCCGGTCGCTCGGCTTGCCGGCCCGCTCGGCCTGCCCACCCGCTCCGCCTGCCGGCCCGCCCGGCCGGCCCACCCGGCCGGCCCGCCGGGGGTCAGCGGCGCTCGAAGAGGACCAGGTTGGCCTTGGTGGCGCGCCAGACGCCCGCCGCCTTGTATCGGCTGGTGAGCACCGGACCGAGAGCGCCGGCGCCGGACAGCGGAGCCTCGGCGGTCAGCTGCCGGCCGGCCGGTTGCCAGCGGAACAGCCACACCCGCCGCGCCGAGCCGAGGCACGCCACCTGGTCGGCGCACTGCACCGCGTCCAGCTCGCCCACCTCGGCCGCCGGGGTGCGCAGCAGCACGTCGCGGGGCTTCTCCCGCCCGCGCAGCTGATAGTCGATGCCCGCGCGCAGCGACCAGGTGCCCGAGGTGCCGTAGACGATCACGTCGCCGGGCTGCTGGTGCTGCTCCAGCTGGCGCGCCACGGTGCGGAAGTCCGGGCCCATGTGGCTGGTCTGGGTGCGCAGCCGCTGCTGGGCGGGCGCACCGACCGCGGCCAGCAGCACAAGAGCCGCGACGGCCCGCAGCGGCACGACCCGCAACGAGACGGCCGCGCACAGGCAGACCGCCGGCACGACGACGAGCACGTAGCGCGGGACCCACAGCGACGAGGTGACAAACGAGACGGCCATCAGCACCGCCGGCGGCGCGACCGCCAGCACGGCGAACTCGCGCAGCAGGCGGGCGTCGCGGTGCCGGGCCACCAGGGCCAGGCCGATCAGCAGCAGGCCGACAGCCGCGGCCCCGAAGATGTCGCCCGGCGCGTCGAGCACCTGACGCACGGTCATCGGCGGCAGCCAGTCGAGCTGCGAACCGCGCTGGGTGAGGCCGAGATAAACGAACGGCAGCACGGGCAGCACGGCCACGGCGGTCACCACGAACCAGCGCACCGGCCGGACCGCGGCCGGGTCCCGGCGGGCCCGGGTCACCACCGCGTACGCGTGCCCGATGAGCACCAGCAACGCCAGGATGTGCGAGAGGCCGAGCAGCGTGACGGTGACGCCGTACGCGATCCAGCGCGCCCACGACGGCTGCCGCAGCGCGCGGTGCAGCAGCAGGGTCGCGAGGGTGGCGAAGAGGAAGGCCAGGCCGTACGCCCGGGCGTCCTGGGCGTACCGGGAGAGCTGGGGCACGGTGACCAGCAGCAGCCCGGCGAGCAGGCCGGTCGCCGGGCCGAACAGCCGGCGGCCCAGCTCGGCCGAGACGCCCACGCCGAGCGCCACGGCGAGCAGCGACGGCGCGCGCAGCCAGAACTCCGAGTCGCCGAAGACACCCGTCCAGAAGTGCATGAACAGGTAGTAGGGGGAGATCACGCCGTCGAAGTGCCGGGCCAGGTCGACGATCTGGGCGGGGGTGCGCTGGCTGGCCAGCCAGGTGGCGTTCTCGTCCCACCCGACGGCCGGCCGGCGCAGGCCGATGCGGCCGACGACCAGCATGAGCAGCGCGGGGAGCACGGCCGGACCCCAGACGAGCAGCGGTCGCGGGATCCGGATGCGGGGACCGGGCAGCCGCGCGCCGTCCTCCCGGGGTGGCGCCCCGGGAGCGGCGTCCGTGGTCGCCGGGGCCACCAGGGTCACGTCACTCCTCGTCCGGGGAGAGGGAATCGAGCCGGATCGAGCTGTCACTGTAGAGGGCGGGACGGCCGGCTGCGAAGTGTGCACCTGGTCACTTTCCGGGCGTTCGGCCATCGGAATCAGACGACCGAGAACTTCTCCGGCAGACCGGCCCGGCCGGTGAGCGCGCGCAGCACCAGCTCGCCGTCGCCGACCGCGGCGGCGACCCGGGCAGCCAGCGCGACGGCCTCGGCCACGGCGTCCGGTGGCGCGTCGAAGGTCACCCCGGTGGCGGCGGCGATGTCGGTGCCGTGCACCACCAGCTCGAAGGTCCGCGTGGGCAGCCAGTCGCGGACCCGCATGCCGCCGGCCGGCGTGGTCACCACGTCGTCGTCGTTCGCCGCGGCCAGCGCCGCGGTGGCCTGCCCGGCGAGCTCGCTGACCCGGGTGGCCGCGTCGTCGCCGAGCCACGCGCCGGTCTCCCGGGCGTCGGCCGTCGAGGCTGCCGTCGCGGCGGCGTACAGCTCCGGCGGCGCGGACCGGGCGAACGCCCAGTAGTCCTCCGGCGCGTGCAGCGTCACCACGCCGCCGGTGACGGTGAGCACCGGCGGCACCTGGCGCAGGGCGGAGCCGACCGTATGGCCGACCAGCTCGCGCAGACTCCAGTCGCCGGTGCCGGGGCCGTCCCAGCGGTCGGCCGGCAGCCGGGACACGAGGTCGGCGAAGGAGACGGCGGCGGCCCGGTAGTTGCGGCGATAGTCCATGGCCCTCACTCAGTCGTGGCGGGCAGGCCGAAGACGTGACTGAGGCCGGTCACCTGGATGGCCTTGCGGACCGGCTGCGACGGGTTGGTCAGGGTCAGCGACACCCCGTTGCTCGCCGCGGTGTTGCGCGCGCTCACCAGCGCCCCGAGCGCGTACGAGTCGATGAAGGTGACCTCGCTGACGTCCACGTTCAGATACCGGCACTCGCCGCTCGCGGCGGCGGCCGCCAGGCTGTCGCGGACCGCGTCCGCGCGGTCCAGGTCCATCTCCCCGGCGAGGGCGGCGACCACCAGACCATCGGCGTCCACCTGCTGATACGTGACCACGGCGTCGTTCGGCATTCACCACACGATAGTCGCCGCCCCAAGATTGTCGATCCGAGGACCGCCCGTTCGTGTAACCGGTGCAGGCCCGCGCACGGCGGGCCCGGAGGAAGGGGAACACCATGGGCGAGATCGTGGTCGTG
The DNA here is from genome assembly GCF_050955795.1 of Actinoplanes sp. CA-051413. NCBI lineage: Bacteria > Bacillati > Actinomycetota > Actinomycetes > Micromonosporales > Micromonosporaceae > Actinoplanes > Actinoplanes sp. CA-051413. The sequence goes on along the minus strand of NZ_CP192100.1, from coordinate 6,000,502 downwards.
GAGCAGCTGAGCCTGGACGGCGTCATGCAGGCACCGGGCAGTCCCGACGAGGACACCAGGGGCGATTTCCGGTACGGCGGCTGGGCCCGTCCCTACGCCGATCACGTCGCGGCCGCCACCATGGGCAAGGGGATGGGTGAGGACGGCGCGATGCTGTTCGGGCGGCGTACCTACGTCAACTTCCACGGGTTCTGGGCCCGGCAGACCGATGGCAACCCGTACACCGAGGTGCTCAACCGCAAGACCAAGTACGTGGTCTCGCGCACCCTGACCGAGCCGCTGCCGTGGCAGAACTCGGTGCTCGTGACCGGCGACGCCGCCGACGCGGTGGCCAAGCTCAAGGCCGAGGTCGACGGGGCGCTGGTGGTGCTGGGCAGCGGCATGCTCGTCCGGGCGCTGGCCGCCGCCGGGCTCGTCGACGAGTACGTCCTGTCGATCCACCCGCTCGCCCTGGGCGCCGGGACGAAGCTGTTCGGTGAGGGGGCCGCGGCGCACCGGGCGATGACCCTGGCCGACACCGTGACCACCACCACCGGGGTGATCATCGCCCGCTACCGCCCGGCGGTCACCGGGTAGGCCGGCCGTAGGTCTCCAGCAGCCGCAGCCAGATCTCGCTGACCGTGGGGTACGCCGGCACCGCGTGCCACAGCCGGGCCAGCGGCACCTCACCGACGACCGCGATTGTCGCCGACTGCAACAGCTCGGCGACATCCGGTCCGGCGAAGGTCACGCCGAGCACCACCTCGCGCTGCTCGTCGACCACCATCCGCGCGGTGCCGGCGTACCCGTCCGCGTGCAGGCTCGCCCCGGCGACCCGGCCGATCTCGTAGTCGACCACGCGGACCTGGTGTCCGGCCTCGCGCGCGGCCGCCGCGGTGAGCCCGACCGAGGCCACCTGCGGGTCGGTGAAGACGACCTGGGGGACCGCGCGGTGGTCGGCGGTCGCGACGTGGGTGCCCCACGGCGCGTCCGAGACGGGCGCGCCCGCCGCCCGGGCCGCGATGACGTCGCCGGCCGCCCGGGCCTGGTACTTGCCCTGGTGGGTGAGCAGCGCGCGGTGCGTCACGTCGCCGGCGGCGTAGAGCCAGTCGGACCCGGGCACCCGCATGGTGTCGTCGGTGGTGATCCAGTCACCCGGGGTGAGCCCCACGGTCTCCAGACCGATCCCACCGGTACGCGGTGTGCGCCCGGTCGCCACCAGCACCTCCTCGGCGGTGATCGTGGCGCCGTCGCCGGTCTGGATCTCGACACCGTCGGCGGTCCGGGTGACCCGCGTGGTGGCGGTGCCGAGCAGGACCGTGGCGCCCCGCTCGCGCAACGCCGCGGCGACGAGCTCACCGGCGAACGGCTCCATGCCACCCAGCAGGCCGCTGCGGGCGATCACCGTCACCTTCGTGCCGAAGCCCGCGTACGCCGTGGCCATCTCCGTCGCGACCACCCCGCCGCCGATGATCGCCAGGCTGCCCGGCACCTTGCGGGCGCTGGTCGCCTCCCGGCTGGTCCAGGGTCGCGCCGCGCGCAGCCCGTCGATGTCCGGCACGGCCGCGTCGGTGCCGGTGGCGACCGCGACGGCGTGGCGGGCGGTGAGCACGGTGGTGCCGCCGCCGGCCGCGGTGACCGTGACCTCGCGGACGCCGGTCAGGGCGCCGTGGCCGCGGATCAGCGAGATGCCCGCGCCCTCGACCCACTCCACCTGACCGGCGTCGGACCAGTCGTTGGTGAAGGAGTCACGCCGGGCGAGCACCGCCGGCACGTCGAGGGCGCCGGTCACCGCCTGGGACGCCCCACCGACCTGCCGGGCGGCGCGCACCGCCTCGGCCGGGCGCAGCAGTGCTTTCGACGGCATGCAGGCCCAGTAGGAGCACTCGCCGCCGACGAGCTCGTGTTCGACCAGGACGGCGGTCAGCCCGCCCCGCACGGCACGGTCGGCGATGTTCTCCCCGACCGGACCGGCGCCCAGCACGATGACGTCGTAGGCGGTCCCGGTGCTCTGTGTCATGCGCTCTGCGTACCACTCCGGCCGGAGGGACGGGGGCCCGGGGGCGGATCCGTACCCCGCGGGTTCGATGATCGTGCAGAAGGTTGCGCATCTTCCGTGGACACTGCACGGTTGTATGCACGTGCAGCGGGGCACAGTGGTGGGCAGGGAGGAGACAATGACTTCGACGGATCAGGACTACCGCAGTGGTCCCACGGCCCTGCGCATCCAGCTCGGCGTGCGGCTGCGGCGCCTGCGTCAGGCGCGCGGGATCTCGCGCGAGGCGGCGGGCTGGGAGATCCGCGGGTCGGAGTCGAAGATCAGCCGGATGGAGCTCGGCCGCGTCCCTTTCAAGGAACGCGACGTGGCTGACCTGCTCACCCTCTACGGCGTCGGCGAGCCGGAGAGCAGCGCGCTGCTGAGCCTGGCCCGGCGGGCGAACGCCCCGGCCTGGTGGCGGCAGTTCGGCGAGGTCGTGCCGCCGTGGTACCTGTCCTATCTGGGCCTGGAGGAGGCGGCTTCGCTGATCCGGGCGTACGAGGCGCACTACGTGCCGGGTCTGTTGCAGACCGCCGACTATGCCCGGGCCGTGCTGCGGCGCGAGCACGCGACCGCGCCGGCCGCGGAGATCGAGCGGCGCATCGAGCTGCGGTGCAGCCGGCAGCGGGTGCTCACCCGGCCGGACCCGCCGCAGTTCTGGGCCGTGCTCGACGAGGCGGTGCTGCGGCGTGAGATCGGCGGCCCCGACGTGATGCGGGCACAGGTGCGGGCCCTGCTGGAGGCGGCCCGGCGGCCGAACGTCCGGCTGCAGATCGTGCCGTTCCATCAGGGAGCGGCCGGGCCGGCCGACTTCCCGTTCGCCATCATGCGGTTCTCGGAGCCGGAGCTGCCCGACGTGGTCTACGTCGAGCAGCTGACCGGGGCGATCTATCTGGACAAGCCCGGTGACGTGGAGCATTACCTGATCGCGATGGAGCGGGCCTGCCTCGAGGCGGAGCCGCCGGAGCGCACGGTGGACATCCTCGACGACGCGCTGCATCAGATCGCGCGCTGACAGTCACGTCCGACACGCCGGGCATCGTCCGAACGGTGGAGCAGCCCGGCGGATCTTCCACTTTTGGTTCCGTGTGCATATGCACGTGCATCCGGCCTTGCGTCGGCCCGCGCATATGACGATGCTTGGGCACGTGCATGGTTACCGGACGAGGAGTGAAGTCATGGACGCCAATCGCGGCCCGAACCGGCCGGTGAGCCACTTCGCGGAGACGGACTACTGCTTCGGCACCGGCTCCCTGGACCTGCGCGTCGAACGCGTCGACTGGAACAGACCCATCCAGCGCGACGGCGAGAACTGGTACGAGGTCGAGGGCGTCGAGTTCACTCCGGACGGCCGGGAGATCGGCCGCCGGCAGGCCCTGGTCCGGGGCCGCCGGCTGTCCGCCCTGCCGCGCAACACCCGGTCCTGAGCCTGCGTCAGCTGCCCGCGTTGATCGACGACGTGGCCAGCGCGCCGTTCATCAGGCCCCAGCGCTGCAGCAGCTCGGTGTAGCGGCCGGAACGGATGAGCGAGTCCAGCGCGGCGTGCAGCGCGTCCCGCAGCCGCGTGTTGTCCTTGGCCACGGCCAGTCCCATCAGGCCCGGCTCGTACTGCACGGTCGAGGCGAGCTGGTAGTACGAGCGGGTCCGGGCGTCGGTGGCGAGGTGGGCGGCCGGCGGATAGTCGTTCAGGATGGCGACCGCCCGCCCGGTGCGGACCTGCAGCAGGGCGTCCGCATTGGTCTTGAAGTTCTTGATGATCATCTTGTTAGCCCCGCAGCTGGGCTGGGAGCGGCGCAGCAGGTCGGCCTGCACGGTGGACTTCTCCACGGCTACGACCTGGCCGCACAGGTCCTTGAGATCCGAGATGCCGCGCGGGTTGCCCCGCTGCACGACGATCGCGGTGCCGGCGGAGAAGTAGTCGACGAAGTCCACCAGCTTCTCGCGTTCCGCTGTGTCGGTCATCGAGGAGAGCACGCCGTCGTATGTGCCCTTGACGGTCTCGTCGATGGCCGAGCTGAAGTCGGCCGCAACCATCTCCACCCGGATCCCGGTGATCGAGCCGAGCGCCGCGGCCAGATCCGCGTCGAAGCCGATGATGGTGCGGCCGTCGGGCGCGTAGGACTCCATCGGCGCGTAGCTGGGGTCGGTGGCCAGCTGGATGCTGCCGCGATCGCGCACAGCGTCCGGCAGCATGGCGCGGATCTGCTCGTCCACGGCCACTTCGCCGGTGGCCATGGCGTCCGTGCCGGCGGAGGCCGAACCGCAGCCGCCGGCGGCCAGGGTCAGCGCGATGCCGGCGGCGGCCAGGCGGACGCGGCGGCGGGTGGTGTGCTTCATCGGAGACCTCCGGTGCTCAGTGGTGCAGGTTCGGTGGGCGCGGTTTCGGCAACCGTGGCGAGCTCGGCGCGGGCGTGCCGGCCGTTGCCACGCGGGTTGAGGTAGAGGTCGAGCAGGTGCGGCCAGGCCGTGGGCCGGGCGAAGAGGTAGCCCTGGGCGTCGTCGCAGCCGGCGTCCGCGAGCCAGACGCTCACCGCCGGGGTCTCCACGCCCTCGGCCGTGACCCGCAGGCCGAGCCCGTGGGCCAGGGCGATCACCGAGCGGACGATCGCCTGGTTCGGCGCGTCGGTGTCCAGGTCGGTGACGAAGCTGCGGTCGATCTTGACCTCGGCGACCGGGACGGACCGCAGCTGCGACAGGCTGGTGTAGCCGATGCCGAAGTCGTCGACCGAGACCCCGATGCCGAGCGCGGTCAGCTCGACGACGGCGTCGGCGGCCGTCGCGGCGTCCCCGGCCAGCGCGGTCTCGGTGACCTCCAGCAGCAGCCGCCCAGCAGGCGTGCCGTGCTCGGCCAGCAACGCCGCCACGACCCGAGGGAAGCCGGGGGCCTCGAGGTTGCGGGCGGAGACGTTGACCGCCACCGGCCACTGCTGGCCGAGCGCCGTCCAGCCGGCCTGGTCCTCCAGGGCCCGGCGCAGCACCCAGGCGGTCAGCGGCTCGATGAGCCCGGACTGTTCGGCCGCGGGCAGAAACTCGGCCGGCGACAGCAGTCCGCGCCGCGGGTGCTGCCAGCGCACGAGCGCCTCCAGGCCGCTGATCCCGTCGTCGGCCAGGCGCACCTTGGGCTGGTAGTGCAGGACGAGCTCGTCGCGCTCCAGCGCGTGACGCAGTTCGGTCTGCACCATCAGCCAGTGCGCGGGCTGCGCGACCTGGCTGCGGTCGTACAGGACGATGTCGGTGGTGCCGCGCTTGCCCTGGTACATCGCGGCGTCGGCGTGCTGGAGCAGTTCCTCGACGTCGGTGCCGTGCTCCGGGTACAGAGCCACGCCGAAGCTGGCCTCGATGCGCAGCGCGACGCCGTCGAGCAGGGTCTCCTGCACGAGCTCGCCGCGGGCCGTCTCGAGCAGGTCCAGCACCGCGTCGCGGGGGAGCGCCGGCAGGATCAGCCCGAACTCGTCGCCGCCCAGCCGGGCGACGGTGCCACTGCCGCCGAGCGCGCCGGACAGCCGGGACGCGACCACTCTGAGCAACTCGTCCCCGGCGTGGTGGCCCAGCGTGTCGTTGACCTCCTTGAAGCGGTTGAGGTCGACCAGCACGATGGCGCCGCCGGGACCGTCCTCGGCGACGGTCTCCCGGGCGCGCGAGCGGAAGGCGGCGCGGTTGGGCAGGCCGGTCAGCGCGTCGTGCAGCGCCTCGTGCTCCTGCCGGGAGGCGTAGCGGCGCAGCGATCGGGAGGTGGACCACGCGATGAGGGCGAGGACCAGGTACAACCCGGCCAGGGCCGAGCCGAGCCGCCAGTAGGTGACGTACATCTGCCGGTGCAGGTGCGCGGCGATCGCGTCGTACGGCAGGTAGAGCTCCAGCACGCCCACCGCCTGCCCGGAGGCGCCGACGATGACCGGCTGGAGCACCCGGATGACCAGGCCGGAGCTGCGCCGGGAGTCGGCGACCACCGCGACGTCGGTACGCCCCGCAGCCGCCTCGCGGAAGGCCGGGGCGGACACCGGGATGCCGCCGGCGGTGGAGCCGTCGTCGGAGAAGGCGACCTGCCCGGCGAAGCTGCGCAGCCGCATGCTGAGCACCGAGCCGTGGAAGATCGCGAGGTCGGTGGCCTCCTGCAGGCGCTGCCGCTGGTTCGTGGTGAGCCCGGCCGCGAGGTCGGCGCCGTCCAGGGCGGGGGCGACGGCCATCTCCTCGATGACCGAGGCCTGGGCGCGGCCCTGGTCCGCGCTCTGCCGGGCGGCGTCGTCGCGGTAGCCCTGTACGAGCAGGACGCCCAGGAGCCCGACGAGCACCAGGCTGGCGGCGGCATAGGCGAGGAACACGCGCGAACCCGCGCTGGTGCCCCGGCTGTTCCCGCTCCGCCTCATGGTCCTTCTATCGACCCCGGCGGGGCCGACTGAAGCGGTTGCGAGCGGGGCCGATCAGTTACGAGCTGGGCCGATCAGTGGCGAGCTGGGCCGATCGGTCGTAACGCCGGAGAAACATTGACTCGCATGCAGGATGCATTCTACGTTGTGGGGCAGGTCACACGACCGCACAGATTTCCCGTCCGCGCTGCCCCCAGCGCGCGTTCCGCACCGCCGGCCGCGCCGCGATGACGCACGCACTGCAGGGTGTGCGCCCGCCGCCGGCACCGGCACCTCGTACGCAGCCGTACCCCGGGAGGCATGATGTCCGCTTCCGAAGCCCAGCCCACCCCACGGTCCGTCGACGCCGTCGTCGTCGGGGCCGGTTTCTCCGGCATGTACCTGTTGCACCAGCTCCGCGAGCAGGGCCTGTCCGTCGTCGTCTTCGAGGCCGGCACCGACGTCGGCGGCACCTGGTACTGGAACCGCTATCCCGGTGCCCGGGTCGACGTGGAGAGCCTCGCCTACTCGTACTCCTTCTCCCCGGACCTGGAGCAGGAGTACCAGTGGGAGGAGCGTTACCCGACCCAGCCCGAGATCCTCAAGTACGCCCGGCACGTCGCCGACCGCTTCGACCTGCGCCGCGACATCGTCTTCCGGACCCGGGTGACCGCCGCCACCTGGGAGGAGGACGCCGGCACCTGGCTCGTGCGCACCGAGCACGGCGACGCCGTCAACGCCCGGTTCTTCGTGATGGCCACCGGCTGCCTGTCCGCGTCCAAGATGCCGGAGATCCCGGGGCTGGAGTCGTTCAAGGGCGCGACCTACCACACCGCGCACTGGCCGCACGAGGGCGTGGACTTCACCGGCAAGCGGGTCGCGCTCATCGGCACCGGCTCCTCCGGGGTGCAGTCCATCCCGGTCATCGCCGAGCAGGCCGCCGACCTGACCGTCTTCCAGCGCACCCCGGCGTACTCGCTGCCGGCGCGCAACCGGCCGCTGCGGCCGGACGAGATCGCCGAGCGCAAGGCGAGCTACCGGGCGTACCGGCAGGCGCAGCGTGAGTCCGCCGCGGGCATCCCGGTCACCGTGCCGACGAAGTCCGCGCTGGAGGTCTCGGACGCGGAACGCGACGTGATCTACGAGGCGGCCTGGGAGAGCGGCAGCCTGGTCAACCTGCTCTCCACCTTCACCGACCTGGCGACCGACCAGGCGGCCAACGACACGGCGAAACGGTGGATCCACCGCAAGATCCACGAGATCGTCAAGGACCCGGAGGTCGCCGACGACCTGTGCCCGGACTATCCGGTCGGCACCAAGCGGCCGTGCCTGGACACCGGCTACTACGAGACCTGGAACCGTCCCGACGTGCACCTGGTCAACCTGCGGCGCACCCCGCTGGTGGAGATCACCGAGAAGGGCGTACGGACCGCCGAGCGCGAGTACGAGGCCGACATCATCGTCTACGCCACCGGCTTCGACGCGATGACGGGCGCGCTGACCAACGTCGACATCCGCGGCCGTGACGGCGTCTCGCTCAAGGAGACCTGGCAGGCCGGGCCGCGGACTTACCTGGGCCTCGGGTCGGCCGGCTTCCCGAACATGTTCATGATCACCGGACCGGGCAGCCCGTCGGTGCTGTCCAACATGGTGGTGTCGATCGAGCAGCACGTCGACTGGGTGGCCGGAGTCATCCGGCACCTGGACACCGAGGGCCTGCGCACCATCGAGGCCACCCCGCAGGCCCAGGACGACTGGGTCGCGCACGTCAACGAGATCGCCGGCTACACGCTCTACCCCAAGGCGAACTCCTGGTACATGGGCGCCAACGTGCCCGGCAAGCCGCGTGTGTTCATGCCGTACGCCGGTGGGGTGGGCGCGTACCGCAAGCGTTGCGACGAGGTCGCCGCGAAGGGTTACGAGGGCTTCGCCCTCACCGTCTGACGATCCGCGAAGGAGAGCACCCATGTCCCGACGTCATCTGATCGACCCTGAGGTCGCCGTACCGCTGGAGGGTCTGCTCGAGGCCCTGCCCGGTGGTTTCAACGCCATCCCGGACATCGTCCAGCGCCGCGCCACCGTCGAGGCGCTGCTCGGCGCCATCGAGGTGCCGGAGAACCCGAACGTGGTCAAGGAGGACCGGACTGTGCCGGGGCCGGTCGGCGACCCCGACATCACCGTACGGATCTACCGGCCGCGCAACGCCACCGGCACCCTGCCGGGCATCTACTTCATCCACGGCGGCGGGATGATCCTCGGCAACATCGCCGGTGAGGACCCGACTGCCACCCTGCTCTGCGACGAGGTCGGCGCGGTCGTGGTCTCGGTCGAGTACAGGCTGGCCCCGGAGAACCCGCACCCGGCCCCGGCCGAGGACTGCTACGCCGGTCTGGTGTGGACCGCGGCGCACGCGGACGAGCTCGGTATCGACCCCGACCGGCTCGCCCTCTACGGCGGCAGCGCGGGCGGTGGCCTGGCCATCGCCACCGCGCTGATGGCCCGCGACCGCGGTGGCCCGGCGCTGCGGTTCATGATGCCGATCTACCCGATGGTCGACGACCGCAACGAGACGGCGTCCAGCCACGAGATCACCGACATCGGCATCTGGGACCGGGCCGGCAACATCGAGGCCTGGGCCTGGTACCTGGGCGGCAAGGAGGCCGACCAGTACGCCGCCCCGGCCCGCGCGGAGGACCTCACCGGGCTGCCACCGGCCTTCATCGACGTCGGCACCGTGGACATGTTCCGGGACGAGGACATCGCCTTCGCCCAGCGGCTGATGGCGGCCGGGGTGCCCACCGAGCTGCACGTGCACCCGGGGAGCTATCACGCGGCCGAGACCTTCGCGGCTGACGCGGCGCTGTCCCGGCGTACGTGGGCGCTGCGGACGGACGCGTTGCGCCGAGCCCTGGCCTGACCCTCTTCGGCGGCAGGTACTGAATCGTGGCGGATTTTCCTAAAAGGTGCGAAACGCCTCAAAGGGGCCGCTAGCTTGATCTCAGTACCTGTCCGCAAGAGAAGGGTTCGTCATGAAACTGGTTCGAGGCTTCGCGTTGATCGTGGGAGTGGCCACCGCCGCCCTGGCGTTCTCGGCCCCCGCGAGCGCGCACGGCTACGACGACGACTACAACCACCACCACAAGGGTCACCACGGCAGTCAGCACAGCAGTGGCAACGTCGGCCTGCTGAACGGCAACCAGGCGTACTTCCCGGTGCACATCCCGCTGAACGTCTGCGGCAACAGCATCGCGATCCTCGGCCTCGCGAACAGCAACGCCGGCTGCGTCAACAACTGATCACCCGACCCGGGTAGGTGCCGGCCGTCGCCCACGGACGGCACCTACCACCTCGGGCCCGGCCACCTCGGGCCCGGCCACCTCGGGCCCGGCCACCTCGGGTCCCGGCGGCTCAGCCGCGGCCCACCCGCAGCGTGCCGACCCCGGCCACGGCGTCCAGGTCGATCCGGTTCTTGCTGTCGGCCCAGTGCGGCGACAGGAACGAGGCACCCCGGGCGACCCCGTCGTCGGTGCGCCCGTCCAGCTTGACCTGACCGGCGCCGCCGCGGGCCCGTACCCGTACCGGTACGCCCTGGTCCGTGGAGACCTCGAAGCGGTTCACCCCGCCCGACAACCGGATCGGCAGCGTGCCGTCAGGCCGCGGCAGGGTCAGATCGATGCGCGCCGCGTCGCCGGCGAAGTCCACCGCGTCCACCTTGGCGTCGCCCAGGTCGAAGACCCCGGCCTTGATCCCGCCGGTGATCCGCATGCTCCACCGCACCTCGGCGTTGAGCAGCACGGTGACCGCCGCGTCGGGCCGCTTGGCCTTCTCGTCGAGGAACAGCCGCACGCCCTTGGTGTTGACCTGCGCGCGTGGCACCACGCTGCCGTCCTGCGGCGTGGTGATCCGGTACAGGTCACCGCCGATGTCCCCGGTCCGCAGGTCAATCACCGCGGTGTTGCTGACCAGCTCGAACGCGGCTTCGGCGCGGCCCCGCGCGGGTGCGGAGATCACGTTGGCCGGCGCCGGCGCCGAGGACGGCGGGTCGGTCTGCGGCTCGATGGTCTGCGGCTCGATGGGCTGCTGCGGTGCGGTCGCCGGCGGTGGTGGTGCCTCGGCATCGGGCTGCGGGGCCTGCGCGGCCGGGGGCGAATCCTTACCGACGAGGACGAACCCGGCGAAGCCGGCCCCGGCCACGAGTACGGCGGCCAGCGCGACGACCGCCAGCAGGGACCGCTTCGACCTGCGGGGCGGGGCGAACGTGAGGTGGTTGGTGCTGTCCGGGCGCCCGGTGCTGTCGCCTCCGCGGGTGCCTTCGCGGGTGCCTTCGCGGGTGCCGGAGCGCAGCAATGCGTCGACCGCCGCTTCCGTGGGTTCGTCGGTGTAGTGGTCGGCGAGCGGGCCGATGCGGTGCGGCGCGTCGGGCCAGTAGTCCGAGATCGATGGCAGCGTGGGCGGCGTCGGGTCGGCGGGACGCCGGTACGGGGCGTCCGGATCTGCCGGTGCGGGGTTGTCCACTGCGCGTTGCTCCCTCGAGGGCAAGCACCGCCGGCCGCGGGTTCGCCGCGGTCGTCGGCGCGTGGTGATTCCCTCGTGACTACGGATGGGAGTGCGGTTCGGATCGATCACTGACGGTGAACCGAGGATTGCCTCTTGCCACGGGCCGCTTTTGCCCCGAATATTGCTGCTGCACCGCCCGCGCGGCGTCCCGCAGTCTTGTGCCCACTGAACGGATCCGGATGTCGCCAGAGGACGGCCCACTCGCCGACGAGTGGGTACCACCGCCCCAGCACTTCGCCCCACCTCCGCGTACGTCGGCGAGCGTCCCGATGGCCGCCGTCACGGCTCCCGCACCGCACCGGGCCACCGCACCGGGCCGGATGCGTACGGTCGTGGTCGCCGCCGCCGTGATCACCCTGCTCGCCGCGGTCGGACTGGCCGTCACCTCCCGCGACGAGAAGCGTCCCGGACCACTCTTCGTGGCCCTGCCGACCGTGCCGCCGGTGACCGTCGAGCCGAGCGAGCCGTCGCCGGCTGCCTCACCGGAGGACCGTCCCGCACCACCGGCGACCAGCCGGGTCCGCGACGTGGTGCCGCCGCCGCGCACCCCGGCCGGCAGCCCGGTGCGTTCCACGTCAGCAGCGCCGGCCGTCGCCCTGCCGGTGGTCGGCCAGGAGCTCGGGCTGGAGCCGGTGGGGGAGCGCGGCCGGCGGGTCCGGCACCGCAACTTCGTGGCCCGGATCGACCCGGTCGGACCGGGCAGCCGCGAGCTGGACCGGGCCGACTCCCGCTTCACGGCGCGGGCGGGCCGCGGAGACGCCGCCTGCCTGTCGTTCGAGTCGTTCAACTATCCGGGCTATTTCCTGCGCTCGCGGGAGTCGGCTCTGCGGCTCGAACGGGCCGACGGCAGCCGCGGGTACGACGCCGACGCGACGTTCTGCGCGGTGCCGGCGGGGAACGGTGGGTTCGTGTTGCGCAGCCGCAGCGCCCCGGATCGCTACGTGACTGAAAGTGACGAGGTGTTGTCACTGAACCGGGTGACACCGGCCGCGGCTCAGGCTTTCGTCACGCGGCCGCCCCTCTGAGTCGCGCGGCCGGCCGGCGGCTCGGCGGCCGGCGTGGGGCGGCGCGCGGCGGCCCGCGGCGGGTCAGGCTGAGGCGCGCCAGACGATGGGGGTCGGGAGCAGCACATTGCCCGGCTCCTCGCCGCGCAGCTGCCGCAGCACCAGATCCGCCGCGTTCCGCCCGATCTCGCGCGCCGGCTGGTGCACCGTCGACAGTGGCGGCTGCGTGCGCAACGCCCACGAGCTGTCGTCGAAGCCGACCACCCCCATGTCCGCCGGCGCGCTGCGACCAGCGTCCCGCAGCACCTCCAGCGCCCCCGCCGCCAGCGCGTCCGAGGCCGCGAAGAGCCCGTCGATGCGGGGCTCGCGGGCCAGCAGCTCCCGCATGCCTTTCACCCCGGACGCGTAGTCGTACAGCGGCACCTCCGCGACCAGGCGCGGGTCGAAGCGGTCACCCAGCGCCGCCCGGAAGCCGGTCAGGCGGTCGGCGCCGGAGTCGCGGTCCAGCGCCGCCGCGATCATCGCGATGTGCCGGCGGCCGGTGGCGGCCAGCCGTTCGGTGATCGCGCGGGCCGAGCCGACGTTGTCGATGCCCACGTACGGGATGCTGCGGTGCAGGTCGGGCGGGTGGCCCACGAACGTCGCGGGCAGCCGGAGCTCCGCGATGACCCGGGTGATCGGGTCGTGGCTGCGGGCCGACACGATGATCGCCCCGTCGACGAAGCCGCCGCTGAGGTAGCGGGCCACCCGTTCGGTGTCGCGGGCCGAGTCGACGACCAGGTTGACCATCTGGTGGTCGGCGACCGAGAGGACCTCGTTGGCGCCCAGCATGATGGCGCCGATGTTGGGGTCGTCGAGCAGCAGCGAGTGCGGTTCCAGGGCCAGGAAGCCGACCGCCTGGGAGCGGCGCATCACCAGGTTGCGGGCGGCGGTGTTGGGCACGTAGCCGACCTCGGCGATCGCGGCCTCGATGGCGGCGCGGGCCTCGGCCGAGACGTAGCCGCCGTTCAGGACGCGGCTGACCGTGCCACGCGAGATCCCGGCCGCGGCGGCGACGTCGTGGACCGTGGCGCGTCTGGGCTTGCTCGGCGGGGCCACGTCAGCAGTGTAGGGCCGGCCTATTGACCTGGTCCGGAGGCCGTGCCTAGTGTGTGCACGTTCACACATCCGACACGGTCCCGTTTCCGCGGCGCAATGTGTGCACGTGCACACACGTGTTGGAAAGGAGACCCGATGGCGGGCATCAGCCTCGGGTGCGACTACAACTTCGAGCAGTGGCCGCCGGCGGTGTGGGCCGAGGACGTCGCGCTGATGCGTACGGCGGGCATCGACCTCGTGGCCGTCAACATCTTCGGCTGGGCCAGCATCGAGCCCCGGCCCGGCGAGTACGACTTCAGCACCCTCGACACCATCATCGCCCTGTTGCACGACAACGGGATCCGCATCAACCTCGGCACCGGTACCTCGTCACCGCCTCCCTGGCTCACCACCCGGCACCCGGAGATCCTGCCCGTGGCCGCCGACGGCACCACCCGCTCTCCCGGTGGCCGGCAGGCCTGGTGTCCCAGCTCGCCGGTGTTCCGCGAGCACGCCCTGGCCCTGGTCGAGCAGGTCGCCCGCCGGTACGGCGACCACCCGGCGATCGCCCTCTGGCACGTCTCCAACGAGCTGGGCTGCCACAACGCGCTCTGCTACGACGAGGCCAGCGCCGAGGCGTTCCGGGCCTGGCTGGTCCGCCGCTACGGCAGTATCGACGCGCTCAACCACGCCTGGGGCACCTCGTTCTGGAGCCAGCGCTACACCGGCTTCGCCGAGGTCCAGCCGCCGCGGCTCGCGCTCTCCCTGCGCAACCCGGGTCAGCTCGTGGACTTCCAGCGGTTCAGCTCCGACGCGCTGCTCGACCACTACCGGGCCGAGGCGGCCGTGCTGCGCCGGCACAGCAGCGCGCCGGTCACCACCAACTTCATGGTCACCGCGCACATCCGCGCGCTGGACTACTGGAGCTGGGCGCCGGAGATGGACGTCGTCGCCAACGACCACTACCTCGACCACCGTCTCGGCGACCCGGACGCGGAACTGTCCTTCGCAGCCGACCTCACCCGGGGGCTGGCCGGTGGGCGGCCCTGGATGCTCATGGAGCAGTCCACCGGCGCGGTCAACTGGCAGCCGTACAACCTGGCCAAGGTGCCCGGGCAGATGCTGCGCAACTCGCTGACCCACGTCGCGCGCGGCGCCGACTCGGTCTGCTTCTTCCAGTGGCGGGCCTCGGCCCAGGGTGCGGAGAAGTTCCACTCGGCGCTGGTGCCGCACGCCGGCACCGACACGGCCGGCTGGCGCGAGGTGCTCGAGCTGTCCACGACGCTGGACGCGCTCGCCGAGGTGGCCGGCACGACAGTGCGGGCCGAGGTGGCGATCCTGTTCAGCTGGGAGTCGTGGTGGGCCACCGACACCGAGGCCCGGCCGTCGCAGGACGTGCGGTACCTCGACCAGGTGCACGCGGCCTACCGGGCGGTGCGCCGGCTCGGCGTGACCGCCGACGTGGTCGCTCCCGGTACGGACCTCAGCCGGTACCGCCTGGTGATCGTGCCCTGCCTGCACATGGTCTCGGACGAGGACGCCGCCGCGATCAACACGTACGTGGCCGATGGTGGGCACGCGGTGGTGACGTTCTACAGCGGCATCGTCGACCTCGCCGACCGGGTCCGGCCCGGCGGCTACCCGGGCGCGTTCCGCGAGATGCTCGGCGTCGTCGCCGAGGAGTTCTTCCCGCTGCTGCCCGGCCACCAGGTCACCCTCACCGGGGGAGCGACCGCCACGCTCTGGACCGAGCACCTGCGGGCCACCACCGCCGAGATCGTCGACCGCTACGCCGACGGCCCGCTGCCGGGCGTCCCGGCGGTCACCCGCAACAGCCACGGCCAGGGCACTTCCTGGTACGTGGCCACCGCGCTGGACGACGACGGCCTGCGGGATCTCCTGCGCGCCGCCGTCCGTGGGGCCGGGGTCCGGGCCACCGGTCCGGAGAGCGACGGCTCCGTCGAGGTGGTCCGCCGCACCGGCGGCGACCGCAGTTACGTCTTCGTCATCAACCACGGCCGGCAGGACATCGAGCACCCCGTCACCGGACGCGACCTGGTCACCGGGGAGGCCGTACCCGGGTTGCTCAAGGTCGGTGCCGGTGCCGTCCGTGTCGTCAGAGAGGAACCGCTCGGATGACCGTGACCGAAAGCCGGATCGCCGGGGCTGCTCCGCCCGCGGCCGGGCTCCCGCGCCCGCGCCGTTCCCGGCACACCCGGGCAGTGTTGTTCTTCGTGGTGCCCTTCGGGGTGCTGTTCGTCCTCTTCTACCTGGTGCCCATCGGGTACGCGATCGTGCAGTCGCTCTACAAGCTGGAGCGCACCGGCACCTTCGGCCCGGCCCGCGAGGTCTTCGGCGGGCTCGTGCAGTACGAGCGGGTCTTCGCCGACGGCCCGTTCTGGGCGTCGGTCGGCCGGGTGCTGCTGTTCGGTGCCGTCCAGGTGCCGGTGATGCTGGGCCTGGCGCTGCTGCTGGCCCTGCTGCTCGACTCCGGGCTGGTCAAGGGCCGGCGCTTCTTCCGGCTCGCGTTCTTCGTGCCGTACGCGGTGCCCGGGGTGGTCGCCGCGATCATGTGGGGTTACCTGTACTCGCCGAACCTGTCGCCGTTCACCGCGCTCACCCGCAACGTCGACTTCCTCAGCGCCGATCTCGTGCTGTGGGCCATGGCCAACGTCGTGACCTGGGTCTATGTCGGCTACAACATGCTGATCATCTACTCGTCGCTGCTGTCGATCCCCACCGAGATCTACGAGGCGGCCCGCATCGACGGGGCGGGGCAGTTCCGGATCGCCTGGTCGGTGAAGATCCCGCTGGTGCTGCCGGCGATCGTGCTGACCACCGTCTTCTCGATCATCGGTACGTTGCAGCTGATCGCCGAGCCGCAGGTCTTCCGCAGCTTCAGCTCGGCGGTGTCGAGCACCTACACGCCGAACCTGACCGTCTACTCCACCTCGTCGATCCCGAACTTCAACCTGGCGGCGGCGTTCTCCGTGGTGCTGGCGCTGGCCACGTTCGTCCTGTCCTTCACCTTCCTCAAGGCCACCCAGCGCCGGAGCGAGCGGTGAGCGCCCCCGGTCTGAAGGTGCGCGAGAGCCTGCTCTCCCGGACCGCGGCGATGATCATCATGGGGGTCTGCACCGTCTACTTCCTGGTGCCGATCTGGTGGCTGTTCGTGGGCTCCTCGAAGAGCCGGGAGCAGATCACCGGCACCAACCCGATCTGGTTCGCCGACTTCAACCTCGGCGCCAACATCCGCGAACTGCTCGCCTACGGCGACGGGGTGTTCCTGCGCTGGATGGTCAACAGCCTGCTCTACACCGGCGGGGCCGCGCTGCTGGGCACTCTGCTCGCCGCGATGTGCGGCTACGCCATCGCCAAGTACCGCTTCCCCGGCCGCGAGACGCTGTTCAACGTCGTCCTGGGCGGCGTACTCGTCCCGGCCAGTGCCCTGGCCCTGCCGCTCTTCCTGATCTTCAGCAAGGTCGAGGCGACGAACACCTTCTGGTCGGTGTTCCTGCCCAGCGTGGTCAACCCGTTCGGGGTCTATCTGGCCCGGATCTACGCGACCGCCAGTGTGCCCGAGGAACTGCTCGAGGCCGCCCGGCTCGACGGCTCGGGCGAGGTGCGCAGCTTCTTCACCGTGTCGGTCCGGCTGATGTTCCCGGCCCTGGTGACGATCTTCCTCTTCCAGTTCGTGGCCGTCTGGAACAACTTCCTGCTGCCGCTGGTGATGCTCAGCGACGAACGGCTCTTCCCGGTGACGCTCGGCCTCTACTCCTGGAACAGCCAGGTGAGCACCATCCCGGAACTGCGCGGCCTGGTGATCGTCGGCGCGCTGCTCTCGATCACGCCCCTGGTGGTCGCCTTCCTCTTCCTCCAACGCTACTGGCGCAGCGGTATCGGCGCCGGAGCAGTCAAGTGATCCGCCTCAATCCCGCCCATCACAAAGGAAATGCTATGCGCGCATCCCTCCGGTCGGCCGGCGTGCTGCTGACCTCCGCCTTGCTGCTGGCCGCCTGCTCATCCGGTGGCGGTGACGACTCCGGTACGGACACCACGGCGGCGTCGTGCCAGCCGTCGTCGGGCCCGGTCACCCTCACCTACACCTCGTGGATCCCGAACCTCGAGGAGGTCGTCAAGGTCTGGAACGCCAAGAACCCGAACATCCAGGTGCAGGTGCAGACCGGCCCGAACGGCAACGGCGGCACGTACCAGAACTTCTTCAACCAGCTCAAGGCCGGCAACGCCCCCGACCTCGGACACATCGAGTACGACGCGCTGCCCAGCTTCCGGGTCCAGGACGGCCTGGCCGACCTCGGCGGCTGCGACATCGTGGCCAAGGCCAAGGACCAGTTCGTGGACTGGACCTGGAACCAGGTGACCTTCGGCGAGCAGGGCAAGGTGTTCGGCATCCCGCAGGACGCCGGCCCGATGGCCCTGTTCTACCGCGCGGACCTGTTCGACAAGGCCGGCATCGCCCCGCCGACCACGTGGGACGAGTACGCCGCGGCCGCCGAGAAGGTCAAGGCCGCCGGTGGCTACATCACCAACTTCTCGCAGAGCGACATCAACCAGTTCGCCGGGCTCGCCTGGCAGGCCGGCGGCCGCTGGTTCGCCAACGACGGCAACCAGTGGACGGTCTCGCTGGACGACCCGAACACCAAGAAGGTCGCCGACTACTGGCAGGGCCTGATCGACAAGAAGCTGGTCTCGGCCGTGCCGCCGTGGACCCCGGAATGGGACAACGCCTACAACACCGACAAGGCCTGGACCTGGGTCTCCGCGGTCTGGGGAGCCAACTCCATCGCCACCGGCGCGCCGAAGACGGCGGGCAAGTGGAAGGTCGCCCCGATGCCGCAGTGGGCCGCCGGGGACAAGAAGGCCGGCAACTGGGGCGGCTCGTCCACCGCGGTCTTCAAGGGTTCCAAGCACCCGTACGAGGCGGCGCAGTTCGCGCTGTGGCTGAACACCTCCGAGGAGGCGCTGACGCTGCTCAACGAGAAGGCGCAGCTGTACCCGGCCACCAAGGCGGGCGCCTCGCTTCCGGCCCTCAAGCAGGGCGTCAAGTTCTACGGCGACCAGGCGATCTACGACGTCTTCGCCGAGGCCTCCGGCCAGGTCACCCCGGACTTCACCTGGGGACCGACGATGACCGCCACCTACGCCAACGCCTCCGACGGGTTCAAGGCCGCCGTCTCCGGCAAGGGCACCCTGAACGACGCGCTCACCGCCGCGCAGGCGTCCACGATCCAGACGCTCAAGTCGCAGGCGATCCCGGTCAAGGAGTGACCTGACGATCATCCGGCTGCGGGCCGCGGGCACCAGCTTCGTGCTGGACGCCCGGGGCCCGCAGGCGGCTGCCGGTCAGTACTTGAAGTGGCTGACCAGGGACTGCAGGTGGTGGGCCATGCCGCTGAGCTCGACGACCGCCTGCCGGGACTGCCCGATGCCCTCGGTGCTGACCTGGGTGGCGTCGGCCAGGCCGGTGATGTTCGTGGCGATGTCACCCGCTCCGGCGGCCGCGGCCGCGACACTGCGGCTCATCTCCTCGGTGGTCGCGGTCTGCTCCTCGACCGCGCTGGCGATCGTGGCCTGGTAGTCGTTGATCTCCGCGATGACCGAGCTGATCTCGCCGATCGCGGTCACCGCGCCGGTGGTGTCCGTCTGGATGGCCTGGACCCGGCGAGAGATGTCCTCGGTCGCCCGGGCGGTCTCCTGGGCGAGGTCCTTGACCTCGGAGGCGACCACGGCGAAGCCCTTGCCCATCTCGCCGGCCCGGGCGGCCTCGATGGTGGCGTTCAGCGCGAGCAGGTTGGTCTGCCCGGCGATGGCGGTGATCACCTTGATGACGTTGCCGATCTCGGCCGAGGACTCGCCGAGCTTGCCGACCTGGGCGGTGGTCGCCTCCGCAACGGCGACGGCCTTGCTGGCGACCTCGGCCGCGGCGGTGGCGTTCTGCGCGATCTCGCGGATCGACTGGCCCATCTCCTGGGTGCCCTTGGCCACGCTCGACACGTTCTCGGAGACGCCGGCCGCGGCCCGGGACACCGTGTGCGCCTGGCCGGCCGACAGCTCGGCCGAGTTGGCGATGGTGGTGGAGGTCGCGGACATCTCCTCGGCGGCCGCGGCGACCGAGTCGGCGGAACCGGCGACCGACGAGACCACCCGGCGCATGTTGGCCTGCGCCTGGTCCAGGGCCTGGGCCATCTGCCCGACCTCGTCCTTGCCGGTGACGCCCGCGCCGACGGTGAGGTCGCCGTCGGCCATCGCCCGCAGCGCGGTCCGAACCCGCTGCAACGGCTGGGTGATCGACTGCACCACCACGTACGCGAGCAGGCAGACGACCAGGGCGGCCAGCGCCACGGCGATCCACAGGATGCGCTCGGCCCGTTCGCGGCTCGCGGCGGCGGACCGCTGCGAACGCTCGACGGTGTCGAGGAACAGCGCGCGCTCGTTGGCCAGCACGGCGCTGATCAGGTAGTTGTCGACCCCGATCTGCTCCCAGGAGAGGCGGGCGGCGCCCTGGTCGACCCCGGCGCCGGCCACGAAGCGGGTCAGCGTGGCGGTGTAGTCGGCGGCGACCGTCTTGATGCGTTCCACGGCGGCGGCCAGCCCACCCGGCAGCGACACCGCCTCCAGCTTGGTCACCAGCGCGTTCGTGGCGTCGACCTGCTCCTTGAGCAGGGCGGCCTGGGCCTTGGCGTCGGCCCGGATGACCGACTGCAACCCGTTGACCTTGAGCTCGCTGGCCGCCCGGTCGAGCTGCAGCACCAGGGCGCTGGCCGAGGTCAGCGTCTCCAGCCGGTCGGCGGTTCTTTCGGCGTTGCGGTTGTTGACCACCGTCACCACCAGGCAGCCGGCCAGGGCCACCAGGCTCGCGGCGACCAGCACGGTCAGCTTGACCCGGACGGAAAGATCCAGGAACCACCGGGTGGCGCGAACGCTGGTCATCGACGACTCTCCTCGCGGGTGCTGCGGCATCAGGCGGTGACCTCGGCGGCGGTGTAGTAGCCGCTGTCGACCAGGACGCGCCGGTAGTTGGACTTGTCGACGTTGACCGGCTGCAGCAGGAAGGTGGGGATCACCTTGACCCCGTTGTTGTACTGCTCGGTGTCGTTGATCTCCGGGCGCCCGCCGGTCAGCAGCGAGTTCGTCATCTGCACGGTCACCTTGGCCAGCTCCCGGGTGTCCTTGTAGACGGTCTCGGTCTGCTTTCCGGCGGCGATCAGCTTCACGGAGTCGAGCTCGGCGTCCTGCCCGGTGATGACGGGCACCTTCTTCCCGCCGCCGTAGCCCGCGGCCCCGAGCGCGTCGAGAATGCCCCGGCTGAGCCCGTCGTACGGCGAGAGGACGGCGTCGACCCGCGCGGACCGGTAGTGCGCGGCGAGCAGCCGGGCCATCCGCTGCTTGGCGACCGCACCGTCCCAGCGCAGCGTGGCAGCCTTGGCGAAAGCGGTCTCGCCGCTGCGCACGACCAGCCGGCCGGAGTCGATCTGCGGTCGCAGCACACTCATGGCGCCGTTGAAGAAGAAGGTGGCGTTGTTGTCGTCGGCGGAGCCGGCGAACAGCTCGACGTTGAACGGCCCCTTGCCCTTGAGCCCGTCGAGGATCGCGGTGCCCTGCAACACCCCGACCTTGAAGTTGTCGAAGGTCGCGTAGTAGCTCAGGTCGGCGCTGTCCCGGATCAGCCGGTCATAGGCGATCACCGGGATCTTCGCGGCCGCGGCCCGCCCCAGCACATCCTTGAGCGCGGTGCCGTCGATGGCGGCGATCACCAAGGCCTTGTCACCCCGCGCGACCATCGCCTCCAGCTGGGTGACCTGGGCCTTGACGTCGTCGTCGGCGTACTGCACGTCGGGCCGGTAACCGAGCAGCGTGAACTGGCGGGCGAGGTTGTCCCCGTCGGCGATCCACCGCTCACTCTTCTTGGTCGGCATGGCGATACCGACAACGCCCCGGTCCGGCGCGGCGGCGATGTCGTCGCCGTCGTCCCCACCGCACCCGGAAACCGCCAGCACCAGCAGCACGGCGACGAGCGCCCGTCTCCCCAGCATCAACCGGCCCTCTCGGTGCGACAAAACTTCGTCCGACGCGAAACACGAGAAGCCTATGCCCGGCAATCCCCCGATAAGTGGCATTTCAGGGATACGCCCACGTGGCACCGGATCGCTACCGTGACCCATCGACACAGGTCGACACGGGGGTGGCCATGAACGCCGAGGCGTGGGACAACGATCCCATCCTGGAACCGGGTGCCGCACTGGACCGGCTGGCAGCCTGGAAGGACCGGATCGACCAGCTGGCCACCGACACCAGGGCGATGAGCGTGCAGCTCGACCGGCTCCGGGTCACCTCCACCGACGAGAGCGGGACGGTGGAGGTGACCGTCGACGCCCAGGGCGCTCTGGTGGACCTGCGGCTGAGCCGGGGGATCCGGCAGCTGGAGCCGGAACGGGTCGCCGACGCGATCATGACCACGATCCGGGCGGCCAAGGGCCGGATCGCCGGCCGGGCCCAGGAGATAGTCGCGGAAACCATCGGCACGGAATCGCCGGCCGCCCGGGCGATCGCCGCCCAGATCGGCGAACGGCTGAGCACGCCGTGACCGACGAGCTCACCGTCGACGCGGCCCAGCTCCGCCGGCACATCGCCCACCTCGAAGCGGTGCGCGCCCGGTTCGACGCGGTCAGATCCGCCGGCGCCGCCATCGGCCAGGACGGCGCGGCGTACGGGCTGCTCTGCGGCTGGCTGCCACCCGTGCTGGAGGGGCGCCACCAGCGGCAGGACGGCCTGGTCGCGTACGTGGCGGAAAACCTCGCACTGGCCGCCGACGCGCTCGCCGAGATCGCCGCGGCCTACGAGGACACCGACGCGGGCGCCGCCGAGACGGTCCGCAAGGCCGGCGAACGGCTGGGACGATGAGCGACGACTCGCTGGTCGCCGACGTCGCCTCGACCCGTCAGCCGTGGACCGGGATGTCGCTGGCGGAGAACTTCGAAGGCCTGGTCGCCGCGATCCAGAGCGAAAGCTGGGTCGACGATCTGCTCGCCGGAGCGGCCTTCGGGACCGAGGTGGTGGCCACCGCGATCGACCCGTTCAGCGCGCTGCTCGCCAACGGCCTGGGCTGGGCGATGGAGTACTTCGAGCCGTTGCAGCACATGCTCGACCAGCTCGCCGGCATGCCGGACGTGGTCGCCGCGCACGCCGCCACCTGGAACAACATCGCCGCCGAGCTGAGCGACACGGCGGAGGAGCTCAGCTCGTACCTCAAGAGCGATCTGCCCGACTGGAACGGCCGGGCCGCCACGGCGTACGCGGGCATGATGGGCCACAACGTGGCCGCCGTCGGCGGACTGAGCGCGGTGGCCGCCGCGATGGCGGCGGCGACCGCAGCAGCGGGCAACCTGGTCCGCTTCACCCGCGACATCGTCCGGGACCTGATCGCGGACCTGGTCGCCCGGGTCATCGTGTGGGCGGCCGAAGCGATCTTCGTGGTGACCATCCCGGTGATCGCCGCCCAGATCACCCGCCGCGGTGGTCAAATGGGCCGGCCGGATCCTGAGCTACACAACGGCATTGGTGACCAGCCTGACCAATCTGACCCGCCTGGTGCAGGGGTAGGCGGCACGGCGTGGCGCGCGGGGGAAGGGGCGGGGACGGCGGTGACGGTTCGCCGCCCGGTGGTCGGCCGGGGCGTCCGCATGGGGGCGGGAACGAGAGCATCGCCGCGGCCCAGGAGACGGTCTCGGCGGAAGCGCAGCTTGGTCGCCCGAGCGGCGGCGCCGGTCGTGGCCCGGGATCGGGAGCCGGGCCGGGCGATCTGATCACCTCGCCGTCCGGCAGCCCGGGTGGCACCCCGCAGGGAGAGCCGACCCGGATCCGTCCGCACGAGGACGACGAAGTGCGCCGTTCCTTGGAGCGGGAGAACTCGGGCGCGGCAATCCTGGCCGATCGGGGGCACCGCGTTGAGCAGAATCCCACTGCCGACGAGGTGGCCCGGGCGCGACAGGAGACCGGCGACTCGGGCCGGCCCACGTCGAAACCCGACTACCTGATCGAGGGCCGCGTCTTCGACTGCTACTCGCCGTCGCAGCACAAGGGCGTGCGCGGAATCTGGAGCCAGGTCGAGACGAAGATCAAGGATGAGCAGACACAGCGCGTGGTGGTGAACCTGGAAGACTGGCGGGGCAACGTCGCCGACCTCCGGCGGCAGTTCCAGGCCTGGCCGATCGAGCACCTCAAAGAGGTCAAGGTCATCACGCCCGAGGGAGACATTGTCCAGATCACCCCGAACCCGGAAGACGGCTGAGAGCGTGACACATGGCGACTGAATACCGGCTGACCCTGGCCGGGTCCACGCTCCCGGTGCTGATCGCGGAGCGGGCGCTGCCCGAGCAGGACGAGCGGCCGACCGGAACGCCGCAGTTGCTAGCGGCGGACCTCTCGGAGCGGTACGGGTTCGAGGTCACCGTCCGGGCCGGGCAGAACGGCTACTTCGACGCCGAGACGGACACCGGCATGTGGGAGTGGGAGCCGGCCGCGTACGTCGCGGTGACGTTCCGCCTGGACAAGGACGCAGAGCCCGACCGCGCGGTGGGCGCCATGATGCTGATCGTCCGGCGGCTGCTGCAGACCGGCCCGGAGGACGCGGCCTTGGTCCTGAACGGCAACTGGCTGCTGATGTCCCGCTTCGGCGGCGTGCTGGTCAAGCACCGCCGCGACAAGTGGTGGAAGACCTACGCGGCGGCCGACGATCTGATCGAGGAGCGCGGATCTAACGCTTAGCGGCCAGCTTCCGATACTCCGCCCACGGGATGACCGGCCGCGCCAATCCACGCCGGTCCAGGTAGCGCTTTGTCGCGGCCCGGCAGTTCTGCACCGTCCGCACCATGTCCCGGGGCCCGCGCCCGACCGGCTCGATCACCCTCTCCGGGGCCAGCACCCACCCCACCCCGGTACGCGCCAGCCGCCCCCGCACCACAGCGTTGTGCAGCCCAGCCAGCTTCTCGTCGTGCCGGTGCACCAGCAGGCTCGCCGGCCCCGCCGCCACCCCCGCGTCCTCGTCCAGCGCCACCCCGTACCCGTCCGCCGTGCTCGTGACAGTGGTTCGGCGCAGCACCGGCGCCCCCGCGCTGTCCGTCGCGGCGAGCACCGCAGTGCCGTACCCCGTCAGCGCGTGAGCCCCCAGCAGCGGACCGTCGGTGATGCCCGGCCCGGGCGCCGGCCGGGGTGCTGTCGTGATCTCCGTCGGTGTCACCGTGATCAGCAGCCGCATGAAGTACCAGTCGGTGAACCGGCGGGCCGCCACGTTCAGATAGGCGCGCGCTCCCGGTTGCCGTTCGAACAGCGACTTCCACAGCCGGCCCAGTTCGCCTTCCGGGACCGTGTGGATCTTTTCCGGACAGGTTGCCGTGCCGCGGACGAGGATCTGCGGCGGGTCCGGCAGGCCGCTGCCGGTCGGGTCCGAGAACAGCAGCGCCACCCGGCCGTCGCGGCGTACGTTCAGTGCCTTCTGCGGGAAGGCCAGTGACGTGGTCACCAGCAGGGTGCCGTCGTCGCCGCGCAGGATGGCGGTGGGCCAGGCGATCGGGGTGCCGTCGGGGGTCAGGGTCGCGAACTCGGCCGTCCGGTACGCGTCGACGGTGCGGGCCAGGGCGTGGTCGCTGCGCAACATGGCGGTGATCGTACTGATCGTGTCCACTCGTCCCCTTGCTTTCTCGAACGCCCTTCTAAAAGCCACATATGCCGCGCGTCCCGCGTTTTCCGGACCGCCTTGCCCCCTTAAACGGATTGTCTCGGCCATATCCGTGCCATCCAGGCCTAGCGGCAGAAGGTGTTCTTGTCGATGATGGCTACGTGACAGGCCGCCATCGACGACGTTTGCGACTCCGCGCGGGTACAGCCGTGCTCACCATCCTGGCTGTGGTGGCTGTGGTGGCCGGCGCGCGGATCGCCGTGGGCCAGTTCGGGGGCGGGGAGTGCAGCGGTCAGGTGCGGTTGTCCGTGTCCGCCGCGCCGGAGATCGCCGCCGCTGTGCAGCAGTCCGCGGCGAGCTGGGTCGCCGGTAAGGCCGACGTCGAGGGGACCTGCGCGGTCGTCGACGTCCGCGCCGCGGATCCGGCCGATGTCGCCGCCGTGCTCGGCGCGCAGCAGAAGGTCTCGCTCACCGGCGCCGGGGCGCCGCGGGCCGGAGTTACTCCGCCGGACGTCTGGATCGCCGACTCGCGCACCTGGTTGCAGCGGCTGCGCGCGGCCGCGCCGCGGTTCGCCTTCACCGAGGAGGGCTCGCTCGCGATGAGCCCGGTCGTCATGGCGATGCCGGAGCCGGTGGCCAAGGACCTCGGCTGGCCGGACAAGAAGCTCAGCTACGCCGACCTGGTCGCGCAGATCACCACCAGCACCAACTTCCGGGCCGGCACGGTCGACCCGTCCCGTGACGCCGCCGCGCTGTCCGGCCTGCTCGTGCTGAGCAGCACCGCGTCGACGCTGGACCAGCGCCGGCCGGGCACCTCCAACGGCCTGCTCCGCGCGCTGGCGACCGACACCTCGGTGCTGCGCGACGACCTGATGGCCCAGCTGCCCCAGGGCGACGACGAGGGCTCGCTGGCCGGCGGGCTGGGGCTGGCCGCCATGTCGGAGAGTGACGTCGTCACGTACAACGCGGGTAAGCCGCCGGTCGACCTCACCGCGCTGTATCTCGACCCGGCGGCGGCGCCGCTGGACTATCCGTTCACGGTCCTGCCGGAGCTGGGTCAGTCCCAGGCCGAGGCCGCGCACCAGCTTTACGAGACCCTGAGCAAGAGCTCCGGCTTCCGCGACGCCCTCGCCGTGGCGGGCCTGCGCCTGCCGGACGGCAGCACCCCGGGTGGTTTCG
The DNA here is from genome assembly GCF_050955795.1 of Actinoplanes sp. CA-051413. Classification (NCBI taxonomy): domain Bacteria; kingdom Bacillati; phylum Actinomycetota; class Actinomycetes; order Micromonosporales; family Micromonosporaceae; genus Actinoplanes; species Actinoplanes sp. CA-051413. The sequence goes on along the minus strand of NZ_CP192100.1, from coordinate 5,974,627 downwards.
TCAGCCCGGACGGCGCGCCCAAGCGGATCGGCCCGTCCCCGGCGGCCGGCAGCGGTGAGGCCGCGGCGTCGACCACGGACGGCGCGACCATCGACCGGGCGCTGGCCGGCTGGTCGGCCGTGGTGGCGCCGGCCCGGATACTGGCCATCGTCGACGCCTCGGACAGCATGCGTACCCCGGTGCCCACCGCCCGCAACGCCAGCCGGATGCAGGTGACCCTGGCGGCCGCCCGCAGCGGCCTGGGTCTGTTCAGCGACGACTGGCAGGTCGGGCTCTGGCTGTTCGCCGCCGGCGCGGGCCCCGGCAACCACCGTGAGCTCGAGCCGATCGGGCCGCTGACCGACAACCGTGACGACGTCACCGCGGCGCTGAGCGGCATCAAGCCCGCCGGTGGCGACGCCGGGCTCTACCGCACGATCCTCGACGGCTACCGCGAGGTGCAGAAGGGCTGGCAGGCCGGCCGGGTCAACTCGGTGCTGGTGATGACCGACGGCGCCGACGCGGGACAGAAGGCCGGCGACATCAAGCTGGAGCAGCTGCTCACCCAGCTGGACGGGGCGAAGAGCGCGGACAAGCCGGTCCAGGTCATCGTGGTCGGGGTCGGCGACGCGGTGGACGAGGCGCCGCTGGAGCGGATCACCCAGGTGACCGGCGGCGGGGTCTTCGTCGCCGAGGACCCGGCCCAGATCGGCGCCGTCTTCCTCCAGGCCCTCTCCCTGCGCACCGCCTCCACCCGCTGAGTCGACATTGCACGGACGCACCGGCGGGCCCGGTGCGGACGGGCGCTGTCGGACATCCGTACGCGTGCGGGGTTCACCCGGCGCGAGCCGGCCGCTAGGTTGGCCGGATGCGACGGACGAGATCGATCTTTGTCGGTGCCCTGCTCGCTCCCGTGGCCGTGCTGAGCCTGGTGCTGAGCACCGGTGGCGCCGCGACCGCGATCGCCAACGGCGAGCCCGTGCCGGACGGCAAGTACCGGTTCTCGGTCAAGCTGACCATGACCGGCATCCCCACGGCGAGCGGCGGACGTCGCAACAGCGCCTGCTCCGGCGCCCTCATCGCGCCGCAGTGGGTGATCACCGCCGGGCACTGCTTCCGGGACGCCAACAACGTGCGGGTCAACTACCCGGTCGCCGACCTGACCATCGCGACGGTGGGCCGCACGGATCTGACCGGCACCGGCGGCCATGAGCTCAAGGTCGTCGCGGTGATCCAGTCACCGACCGCGGACGTCTCGCTGGCCCGGCTGGAGCAGCCGGTCCGCGACGTGCGGCCGCTGCGCATCGGGCACCGGGCCCCGGAGATCGGCGCCGTCGTCCGGGTCACCGGCTACGGCTCCACCACGAGCGTGAGCCCGGCGCCGGTGACCCGGCTCCGGACCGGGCAGATGACCGTGGTCTCGCTGAGCGATTCCGTGACCGGCCTGCAGGGGTACGCCCCCCAGCCCGACACCACGCCGTGCCCGTACGACTCCGGGGCCCCTTTCTTCCTGGAGCGCGGCAAGGCCCGCCCGGTGCTGGTGTCGGTGGTCAGCAACGGCCCGAGCTGCCCGCACACCGCGGTGGAGAACAGCGCCCGCACCGACAACATCGCCGGCTGGATCCGCGAGAGCATCCGCTCGGGTGGCGCCTCCTGACGACGTCCCGCGCGGCGGGGGTGGATCGGGCGCCGGTGCCGCGGGGTTCTGCGATACCGTTTGGCGGTCGGCCGCCGCGTCGCCCGGGTCGGTGCCGATCCACGCGGCCGCCGTCAGCTCAGGGAGTCACGATGTCCGAGTCGAGTGCCGGTTCAGAAGCCACCACCGGGGAGCCCGCCGAGCAGGAGCCCGAGGTGGAGGTCTTCGCCAACCGGGCCGAGCGCCGGGCCAAGGGCAAGAAGGGCTCCGGCGGCGGGGGCGAGGTCTTCAGCAAGGGTCAGCAGCCGGTCGGCCGCGGCTCGGTGCAGAGCCCCCGCCAGTACGGCACCCGCCGCAGCGGCTGATCCGCGCCGTCACGCCACGGCGGTGACCGTGGCGTCCGCACCACCGCGCCACAGCAGTCCAGCCTCGGTGAAGCCCGCCGTCCGCAGCGCCGTGAGGTGCCAGCCGGCCGGCGGGGTCCACTCCGAACTGCCGTGCGCGGTGGGATAGATCTTCTCCCGTTCGGCGTGCAGCGGCGCCAGCCGTGGGTCGGCTGCCACGCGCGTCCACCAGTCCCGCCAGGACAGCGCCGCACCGGTCGCATAGCGGGCCTCGCGGCGGCTGTCCGCCCTGGTGAGCAGCTGCTTCGTCAGCTCCGGCAGCCCTTCGTCGGGCATGTGGTCGGCGTTGGCGAAGATGCCACCGGCGCGCAGCACGTCGTGGACCTCGGCGTAGAGCACGGTGAGCCGGTCCGGCGCGAGCCAGTGCAGCGCCGTCGCGGTGAGCACAGCGTCGTAGTGCCGGTGCGGCAGCGCCTCGGTCCAGGACGGCTGATTGAGGTCCGCGGCGATGATCTGGGCCCGGCCGTCGAGGGATGCCTCGGCCAGGGCCAGCAGCACGGGGTCCTGATCCACCACGGTGACCCGCGCCTGCGGGAAGCGCGCGAGGGTGCGCAGCGCGATCGTGCCCGTGCCGCCGGCCAGGTCGAGCACCTCGGGCCGGCCGTGCGGGGCCACCGCCTCGACGGCGTCGAGCATCGCCGTGATCCGGTGTTCCCGGTCCGGCAGGTACGCCTCCTGCTGCCGGTCCCAGCTCTCCTGCCACGCGTCCGCCACCTCGGCGAGGTAATGAGTCATGCCCGTCACGCTACTTACCGACGGGCCCTCGGTCCAGACTTGTTGCCAAGAATGTGCAACAGTGCTGACGGGGGCAGCCGGGTCACAGCGACCCCGGCCAGGCACAGCGCGCCGCCGAGGAACGCCAGCGGGGCCGGCACCTCGCCGAGGAACAGCCAGGACAGCAGCACCGCGATGCCCGGGACCAGGTACGACGACGAGCTCAGCCCGCCCGCGCTCATCCGGTTGAGCGCGTACGCCCAGGTCGCGAAGGCGATCGCGGTGGGGAACAGGCCGAGGTAGACGACGCCGAGCGTGGCGCTGCGTGGCGCGTCTCCGAGCTGGACGAGCAGGTCTCCGGCGAACGGCAGGCAGGCCACGGTGCCGGCCAGGCAGCCGAGCCAGGTCGCGGTGAACGGGTCCACATCGTGCAGGGCCTGCTTCTGCAGCAGGACTCCGACGGCGTACAGGGCGGCGGCGCCGAGGGCCAGTAGGACGCCGATCGCATCGTGCCGCCCGGTCGACGTGGCGACGGCGATCGTGACGACGCCCGAGAAGGCGATCACCAGGCCGGTGACCAGGCCGCGGGGGAAGCCCTCCTTGAGGTAGACGCCGGCCAGCACGGCGATCAGGATCGGGCCGACGTTGACCACCAGGGCCGTCGTGCCGGCGTCGAGGTGGTGTTCCGCCGCGTTCAGCACCACCGCGTACAGGCCGAACCACAGCACGCCGTACCCGATGACCAGCAGCAGCGGACGGCCGCGGGGGAGGCGCCGGGGCCGCATCGCGGCGACCAGGCTCAGCGCCGCGGAGCCGGCGGCGAGCCGGCCCAGCGCCATCGCGCCCGGGGTGTAGTGACCGCCGACGGAACGGATGACGATGAAGGCCGAGGCCCACAGGATCATCGTGACGGCGGTGGCGAGCAGGGGCAGGCTGGGAGTGCGCATCACCCCAATCTGGCCGGGCCACCCGATTAAGCACAAGCAAGTGTTCCTACCGCACCGTTAAGCCCTGCTGTACGGTGACCATCATGCTGGACCTGCACCGACTGCGCATCTTCCGGGCCGTGGTGGCGAGCGGCTCGGTCAACGCCGCCGCGGCCAATCTCGGCTACACCCCGTCGGCGGTGAGTCAGCACGTCACCGCCCTGCAGCGGGAGACCGGCCTGGTCCTGCTGGCCCGCAGCGGCCGGGGGATCGAGCCCACCTCGGTCGGGCTCGCGCTGGCCGAGCAGATCGACGGGGCGCTGAGCCGGCTCGGCGACGTCGAGGCCTTCGTGGCCGATCTGCGCGACGGGCGCACCGGCTCGCTGTCCATGGCCTACTTCCCGTCGGTCGGGGCCGCGTGGCTGCCCGCCGTCGCCCGTACGCTGCTGCGGCGCTTCCCGGACATCCGGCTCGATCTGGAACTGCGCGACGACTTCACCGCCGGTGCCGCCAAGCGCGTCGACATCCAGCTGCTGGTGGCGCCGCCGGACTTCGCGGGCAGCCGGGACACCCGCGTGCATCACCTGCTGGACGACCCGTACGTGGTGGTCGTGCCGCCGGGGCACCCACTGGCCGGCGCCGGGGCGGTGGAGCTGGCCCGGCTGGCCGGGGAGCGCTGGATCGACAACGACTTCGCCCGGGGCTGGTGCCGGGAGAACCTCATCGACGCCTGCCGGTCGGCCGGTTTCAACCCGCCGTTCCGGGTGGAGGCGCACGACTATCCGACCGCCCTGGCCTTCGTCGCGGCCGGCATCGGCGTCACGGTGCTGCCGCGGCTGGGCGCCGCGAACCTGCCGGCCGGCCTGGTCGCGGTGCCGGTCACCGCGCCGGCGGTACGGCGCTCGATCCACGCCGTGGTGCAGACGTCGGTCGAGTCGACCCCGCCGGCGCAGTGCGTGCTCGAGGAGTTGCGCCGCTGCGCCCGTTCGGCGACGGACTGACCTCATCTGCCGGAAACCACCGGGACACCTTGACGACGCGGTTTGTTACCGTTCACACTGCGGCACGGCATCGACCGATGTCATTGTCTGCTCAGGGAGGTCCCATGCCCGAGATCCGCACGCGCCGCACCGGGCGGCGCGGCCTGCTGGTGGGTGTGCTCACCGGCGCTCTGCTGGCGCTGACGGGTGTCGCCACCGCGGAAGCGGCCGACTATCCGAACCCGGGCGTCGTGACCGGCGACATCGGGGTGCACGACCCGTCGATCGTCAAGACGCCCGCGGGTGGTTATCTCGCCGCGTACACCGGGGACAACATCCAGCTCAAGACCTCTTCGGACCGGACCGCCTTCCGCAACGCGGGCGCCGTCTTCCCGAACGGGGCGAGCTGGACGACCGCGTACACCGGGGGCAGCCGCAATCTCTGGGCGCCCGACATCTCGTACCGCAACGGCCGGTACCACCTGTACTACTCGGCCTCCACCTTCGGCTCGAACCGGTCGGCGATCTTCCTGGCCACCAGCACCACCGGGGCGTCCGGGTCGTGGACGAACCAGGGCCTGGTGATCGAGTCGAACAGCGGCAACGACTACAACGCGATCGACCCCAACCTCACGGTGGACACCCAGGGCCGGTGGTGGCTGAGCTTCGGCTCGTTCTGGTCCGGGATCAAGCAGGTCGCCCTGAACGCCTCGACGGGCAAGCGGTCGGACAGCACGATCCGGTCCCTCGCCGGTCGCGGTGGCGGTGCGATCGAGGCGCCGACCCTGGTGCGGCACGGCTCGTACTACTACCTCTGGGTGTCGTTCGACTACTGCTGCCGGGGCGCGTCCAGCACGTACCGGATCATGGTCGGCCGGTCCGCCAGCGTCACCGGGCCCTTCGTGGACCGCAACGGCACCGCCATGACCGCCGGCGGCGGCACCCAGATGCTGGCCTCGCACGGCAGCATCCACGGACCGGGCCACCAGGCCGTCTTCACCGACACCGACAGTGACGTGCTGGTCTATCACTACTACGCGGACAACGGCGCGTCCCGGCTCGGCATCAACCTGATCGGGTACGACTCGGCGGGCTGGCCGTACGTGTACTGAGCCGAATGTCTGCAAACAACCTGCAAACGCCTATGCCTTCACATTGACGTCCGTCTGTGTTGTTGTGGTATAGGTAAGCGCTTGCTTCGGGCAAAGCGGGCGCGGGAGCCAGCAACAGCTGCAGCAGCGTGACGCCCCGGCGATCCGGCCGGCGGCCGCTCGTGTCGTTCCGGACGGCACCTCATCCGTTCCTCACCCGCCGCGATCCATCGCGCGGCACCTCACCGAGCGTCAAGGAGAAACCATGCGCAGCAACGTGCGCCAGCTCGTGCTCGGCTCAACCGCCGGCGCAGCCGCTCTCGCCCTCGTCACCGCCGGAATCACTATGACCGGCGCCGCCTCCGCCGCGGAGACCACCGCGGCCGCCGCCCCGCCGAGCACCCTGGCCGCCATCACCGACCTGGTCGGCTGGGCCACCCAGAACGGCGGGACCACCGGCGGTGGCAGCGCCGCGACCACCACGGTGACCAGCGCCTCGGCGCTGACCACGGCCGTCGGCTCCAGCTCGGCCGCGGTCATCCGCGTCTCCGGGACCATCTCCTGCTCCGGCATGCTGCGGGTGCGGTCCAACAAGACCATCATCGGCAACGCCGGCGCCACCATCGCGGGCTGCGGCCTCAACATCAACGGCGATCGCAACGTGATCATCCGCAACATCACGTTCCGGGACTGGAACGACGACGCGATCAACGTGCAGACCTCGGCCACCAACATCTGGGTCGACCACAACACCTTCACCAACGGCTACGACGGCGCGGTCGACATCAAGCGCGGCTCCGACTTCGTCACGGTGTCCTGGAACCGGGTCTACAACCACAACAAGTCGATGCTGCTGGGCCACAGCGACGATAACGCCTCGCAGGACACCGGCCACCTGCGGGTGACCTACCACCACAACTGGTTCGACGCTTCGACCCAGCGGCACCCGCGGGTGCGCTTCGGCAACCCGGTGCACGTCTACAACAACTACTACCGCAACAACAGCGGCTACGGCGTGGCCTCGACCGAGGGTGCCGGCGTGCTGGTCGAGAACAACTCGTTCGAGGGTGTCTCGGACCCGTTCCACCTCGGTGAGGGCGACTCCGGTCCGGGCACGCTGGTCGCCCGGGGCAACCTGCTCGTCTCCTCGGGCTCCGGCCAGACCGGCGGCAGCGTCAAGGCCATCCCGTACGGCTACACGGCCGACGCCGCCAGCAGTGTGAAGTCCATCGTGACCGGCAACGCCGGCGCGGGTCGCATCTCGCTCTGACCCGGTGCGTGCCCGGCCTCCCGCTCCCGGGGGGCCGGGCACTCCGGTGTCCGATCCCCACAGGAGCTCTCATGATCCCTCGCAAGCTGCTCGCGACCGGTCTGGCCGGGCTGGCCACACTGGCCGGCACCCTGGCCGGCGTCACGAGTGCGCAGGCCGCTCTCGCGATCACCGTGGCGGCCGACGGCTCCGGCACGGTGCGCACGGTGCAGGCCGCCGTCGACCTGGTCCCGGCCGGCAACTCCAGCACCGCCACGATCACCATCAAGAAGGGCACCTACGCCGGCCGGGTAGTGGTGCCGTCGAACAAGCCCAACATCGTCTTCACCGGCGCCACGGGCGTCGCCACCGATGTCGTCATCACGGCGAGCCGGCCGCAGAACACCGACGGGACCGAGGGCAGCGCCACGGTGCTGCTCGGGGCCAAGGACATCGAGATGCGCCACCTGACGGTCCGCAACGACTACAACGAGAGCGCCAACGGTGCCTCACAGGCGCTCGCGCTCTACGTCAAGGCCGACCGGGCGAAGTTCCGCAACCTGCGGCTGATCGGTGATCAGGACACCCTGCTGGTGCACGGCGCGGTACGGGCGTACTTCTACAAGAGCTATGTCGAGGGTGACGTCGATTTCATCTACGGCAGCGGCACTTCGGTCTTCGACAACTGCGAGATCTTCTCGTCGACGCGCAATCAGTCGAACAACGGCTATGTGACCGCCTCGGCGACGCCGGGTGCGCGTACCTACGGCATATTGATCGTCAATTCCCGGCTGACGAGTGACGCGGCCGCCGGCACGGTGTATCTCGGCCGGCCCTGGCACCCCGGCGGTGACACCTCGGCCGATCCGCAGGTGCTGATCCGGAATTCGTCGCTGGGCGCGCACATCCGTACGGCCCAGCCGTGGACCGACATGAGCGGCTTCTCGTGGCGGGACGCGCGGCTGTCGGAGTACCGCAACACCGGCGCCGGCGCGACGGTGAACAGCAACCGGCCGCAGCTCAGTGACGCGGCCGCGGCGAACTACACGGCCCAGAAGTACCTGGCCGGAACCGACGGGTGGAACCCGGTGGTCACCGGCTGAGGACTGCGGCCGGACAAGCACGAGGGCCCGCGGCGGAAGGGACGCCGGCGCGGGCCCTCGTTGTGCGGAAAATAAGCAGGACAACGCGAAACGGGGGATGAGGAGGGCGCCTCATCCCCCGTCCAGTTTCGCTTTCGGACGGTTCATGTTCGGTGCGGGAGCCGGGCCAGTGAATGGTCTTGCCGGGTCACCTCCAGGGGGACGGGAGGATGTGGTTGGGAGCGCTCCCATCGATAACTGTAACTGTCATCCCGGTCGGGTGGAAGAACCTTAAGGAATTGCTCAGACTGTGGCGCGACAGGTTGCCGTGGGGACGGCACTGGACCCCGAGGCGATGAATCCGAACGTCGTACTCGCGCCGGCCGCCAATGCGCCGTTGTATCCGGCATTCGTGGCGGTCACCGTGCTGCCACTGGCCGAGACGGTGGCATTCCAACCCTGCTGGATCGTCTGGGCGCCGGGGTACGCCAGCGTGACGGTCCAGCCCTTGACGGCCGCGGTGCCGGCGGTCACCTTGACCTCGCCCTGGTAGCCGCCCTGCCACGAGGAACTCACGGCGTACGTGGCCGAGCAGGCACCGGTCGCCGGCGGGGCCGGGGTGGTGGGCGCCGCCGTGGCCGACGGGGAGACGGGCGGGGTGCTGGCCGGCGGGGTGGTCGGCGGGGTGGTCGGAGGCGGTGTGCTGGTGCCGCCGAAGGCCACGTCACTGCAGAAGTAGTACGACTGGTCCGCGTGGCTCGCCTGCCAGATGGTGTAGACCATGGCCCGCCCGGAGCGCCCGGACAGCGCCACCGGCAGGTCGATCTGCACGCCGCCGGTGACCGAGTTCCACCGGGCGGCCGGGGTGTTGCCGATCTGGCTGACCAGCTCCAGGTCGGACCATTTCAGGGCGGTGGTGACCGGGTTGAAACCGGGCTTGGTGACGTACACCCGGATGTAGTCGGCGCCGTGGCTGGCCCCGTCGAACAGCCGTACGTTGAAGTTGTTGCCGACCGAGGTGGGCGTCCAGTCACCGACGACGTCCAGCGAGTTGTAGCGGCCGCCCTGGGTGCGCCCGCCGCTGCACAGCTGACCGTCGGGGATGGCGGCCTGGTGGTTGCCGGCGACACCCTCGCGGAAGAGGCCGTTCCAGTTCCACATGGTGTTCGGGTCGGCCTGCCAGGCCTGCCAGCACATCGGGTCGGCGGTGGCCATGGCCGGGTCCTGGAACTTGCTGCCCCAGCGTTCGTAGCAGCCGTAGTTGCGGGACGCCGGCCCGGTGACGTTGCCGTGCGCGGCGGCGGGCCCGGCCGGGAGGACGACCGCGGCCAGGGTGGCCACGACGATCCCGACGAGACCGCTGATCAGGATGCGGATTCGTAGCGAAGAGGACATGAGGGCTCAGCACTCCGTGAGAAAAGGGCCCGGGGAAAAGGGCATGGGTCTTCAGGGGTACGGCGGGAACTGCCCACGGCTCCCGCCCGCCACCGGCCCGGTGGGGTGCGGGCCCAGCCTCGCCGACCGATCGGGACGTGTCAATGCATCCGTTCGCTGAAGAAAGTTGGCCGAACGCGGCAACCTTCCCGGCCCGGTCCGCCACTGTGCAGATGGGCGCGGCGTCCGCTGCCGTCCGGGCTGTCGAATGGATGGGTGATGACTCGACCTAGTGCGCCGTACGCCGGCCGGCCGTCCCGGCGGACCCGGGACACGTCGGTGGTCGGGCGGCGACCCGTCGGCGGCCGGGTCCACCCGTGCCGGCCGCGACGGCTCCCGGTGCTGCGGCAGTGCAGCGTGCAGGTGGTCTCCGATCTGTGCGGACCCGCGTCCCGGCTGGACCGGCCCTGGACCCCGGTGCAGGCCGCGATGATCGCCGCCGCGGCCACCGCCGACACGATGCGGGCCGTGCGCGCGATGCCGGGCTGGCCGATCGAGATCGGACCGCTCGCCTACGCCTTCGCGCCCCGGGCCGATCAGCCCGGCACCGGCGCGCTGCTCGTGGCGCCCCAGGTGCCCCAGCTCAGCGCCGCTCTGCTGGCCGACGCGGCCGAGCTGCTGAGCGAGTTCGACGCGGTGCTCGGTCCCACCACCGGGGCCGGCTGGTGGGCGTTCGGGCTGCGCGAGCCCGCCCACGGCGCCACCCTGCGGGCCATGCCCGGCGCCCTGAGCAGTGCGGGCTCTCTGACGGTCGCGGCCCTGCGCCTCGGGCTGCGCGTGGCGATGCTGCCCACGCTGCGGGAGCTGGGCACCGGCGCCGACGTGCCGGTGGTCGCCGGGCACTGCCCGGCCGGCAGCGAGTTCGCCGTGACGGTCGCCCACCTGAGCCGGGGACGCGGCTGAGCCGCCCCCAAGATCCGGTACGTTGCCGGTATGAGCGTGCGTTTCGGAGTGTTCGTCCCGCAGGGCTGGAAGATGGACCTGGTCGAGATCGCCGACCCGGTCGAGCAGTACGAGGCGATGACCGCGGTGGCCAAAGCGGCCGACGCCGGCCCGTGGGACTCGGTGTGGGTGTACGACCACTTCCACACCGTGCCGGAGCCGACCATCAACACGACGTTCGAGTGCTGGACGGTCACCTCGACGCTGGCCCGTGACACCAGCCGGATCAACATCGGCCAGATGGTCGGCTGCAACGGCTACCGCCAGCCCTCGCTCTACGCCAAGATCGCCTCCACCGTGGACGTCGCCAGCCACGGCCGGCTCTACGCCGGGCTCGGCGCCGGCTGGTACGAGCACGAGTGGAAGGCGTACGGCTACCAGTGGCGCGAGGTGCCGCAGCGGATGGGCGAGTTCCGGGAGGCCGTCGAGATCGTGCACAAGATGTGGACCGAGGAGCGGCCCGTCTTCACCGGCCGGCACTACTCGATCGACCAGCCGATCAACGAGCCCAAGGGCGTCCGCAAGCCGCACCCGTCGTTCTGGCTGGGCGGCGGTGGCGAGAAGGTCACCCTCAAGCTGGTCGCGCAGTACGCCGACGCCTGCAACGTGGGCGGCGGCGACCCGGAGCTCATCCGGCACAAGCTCGGCGTGCTGCGCGGGCACTGCGACGACCTGGGCCGCGACTACGACCGGATCATCAAGTCGACCGGCTTCGAGCTCAAGCTCGACGAGCCGGTCGCCGAGACGATCGGGCGCCTGGAACGGATCGCCGAGGCCGGCGCCGACTACGTGATCGTCTACGTGCCCCGGGTGGCGTACGACCACGAGCCGATGCTGCGTTTCGCGAGCGAGGTCATCCCGCAGTTCAGCTGAGTACGCGTACGGATTTCCCGGAGGGCCGCACGCGGAAAGACTGACGGGCATGCGGAAGACACTGACCGTCCTGATGCTCGCCACCACCCTGTCGGCCGGCGGCTGCACGTTCGCGGACGCGATCTGCGGCTCCGGCGACTATCCCGTCAAGGCCGTGGGCACGACCACCGGCCAGGACTGTGTGCCCGAGGGCCAGGAGCCGCCGGCGGGCTACGTGCGCTACCCGGAGGGCAAGGTGCCCGAGCACGTCGGCGACAAGTGGGACGAGTACTGGAGCAAGGTGGTGGTCGACGAGCGGGGCAACGTCGTGTCCGGCTGACGGCCCGCCCGCTCATCGCACGGTGTCGGCCAGGAACTGCTCCCACGTACGCAGGCCCACGGCCCGGTCCGGCGCGAGGTTGGCGCCGGCCCGGATCGCCCGGTACGCCCCGCCGACCGCCGGCACCGCCACGATCGGCCGCCGCCGGCCGGTCGCTCGCAGGTAACCGCGGACCAGGTCGGCCATCGGGTGGATGTGCGGCCCGGCCAGGTCCGGCACCAGACCGGCCGGCTCGCCCAGGGCCAGTTCGACGAGCCGGGCCGCCACCTCACCGGCGTCCACCGGCTGGAAGCGGACGCCGGCCGGCACCGGGACCAGCGGCAGCCGGGCCAGTTGCCGGGCCGCCAGCAGGGTCAGGTCGTGGAACTGGGTCGCCCGCAGCGTGGTCCAGGGCAGCCCCGAGCCGGCCACGACCTGCTCGGCCGCGCGCTTGGCCGCGAAGTAGCCGAACATCGCCCGGTCGGCGGCGCTGACCACCGGCACCCGGTCGGCCCCGACGACCGAGATGAAGACCAGGTGCGGTGCGCCGGCCTGTCGCGCCGCGCGTACCAGGGTCCGGGCCTTCTGCTCGTCGCCCTTGGCGCTGCCCGCGCAGTGCAGGATCGTGGTGACCCCGGCCACGGCGGCGTCGACGCCCGCGCCGGTGGCCAGGTCGCCGACGCGGTATTCGGTGCCCTCGGTGGTCTCCCGCGGGTGGCGGCTCAGCACTCGCACGGAGTGGCCGGCCTTGTGCAGCAGCGGCAGGACGAGGCGGCCCAGCGTGCCGGTGCCGCCGGTGAGCAGAATGGGTGCGGACATGGTTTCTCCCCGATCGTCGGTCACATCTGTCGGCCCTCGCGGGTCTGATGGGATGACACCCGGCGCGGAAGGAATGTGACACGTGGACCAGGGCGCAGCGACGGCCGAGCTGTTCGAGACCCATCGGGGCAGGTTGCGCGCGGTGGCGTACCGGATGCTCGGGTCCCTCAGCGAGGCCGACGACGCGGTGCAGGACGCCTGGCTGCGCCTCGACCGGACCGGCGCTGAGGAGGTCGACAACCTCGGGGCCTGGCTGACCACGGTCGTCGCCCGGATCTGCCTGAACAAGCTGCGCACCCGGGCCCAGCAGCGCGAGGAACCGCTCGACGGGCACATCCACGTGAGCGACCCGGTCCTGAGCCGGGCCGACGTCGCCGACCCCGAGCACCAGGCGCTGCTGGCGGACGCGGTCGGGCTGGCGTTGCAGGTGGTGCTCGACACGCTGGCCCCGGCCGAGCGGCTCGCGTACGTCCTGCACGACATGTTCGCCGTGCCGTTCGAGGACGTGGCCACGATCATCGACCGGTCCCCGGCGGCCACCCGGCAGCTCGCCAGCCGGGCCCGGCGCCGGTTGCGCGGCGAGGCACCGGCGCCGGACCCGGACCTGGCCCGGCAGCGTCAGGTGGTGGAGGCGTTCTTCGCCGCCTCCCGGGCCGGCGACTTCAAAGCGCTCGTCGCGGTCCTCGATCCGGACGTGGTGCTGCGCTCCGACGCCGGTCCCACTCGTCCCCGGCTCAACGTGGTGCTACGCGGCGCCTCGACCGTGGCCGGCCAGGCCTTCACCGCCCGCCGGCTCGCGCCGTTCGTGCGCCCGGCCCTGGTCAACGGCGCGGCCGGGGTGGTGGTCGTGGTGAACGGCCGGCTGTTCTCGGTCATGGCCTTCACCGTGGCGGCCGGCCGGGTGGTGGCGATCGATGTCCTGGGTGATCCCGACCGCCTGGTTAAGCTCGATCTGACCGCCCTCGACCTGCCCCCGGAGCCGTCATGAAGCCACCGGAAGCCACCGGCCGCCTCGAGTTCCACCCGATGACTCCCGGCGATCTCGACGATCTGGCCGCCCTGCTCGGCGACCCGGTCGTCATGCAGTACTACCCGAAGACCCGTGACCGCGACGGCGCCCGGGACTGGATCAGCTGGAACCAGCGCCTCTACGAGACCGAGGGTTTCGGCCTGTGGGTGGTCCGGCTGCGGGCCACCGGGGAGTTCGTCGGTGACTGCGGCCTGACGCCGCAGGAGATCGACGGCGTGACAGACGTCGAGGTCGGCTACCACGTGCGCGCGGAGCTGCAGGGCCACGGGTACGCGACCGAGGCGGCCGCCGCCTGTCACGCGTACGCCCGTGACGTGCTCGGGGTGCAGCGCCTGATCGCGATCATCCACCCCGACAACGTGCCGTCCCAGCGCGTCGCGGAGAAGATCGGCCTCGCCTTCGAGCGCGACACCCTCTCCCGTGACGGTGACCCGGTCCGCGTCTACGCGACGGCGTTCTGACCCCGGCGGCGGTAGGCGCCCGGAGACATGCCCACCTCCCGCTTGAAGGCGGCAGCGAAGGCCACGTCCGAGCCGTAGCCGACCTGACCGGCGACGGCTGCCACGGTGGCCCGGTCGTCGCGGAGCAGTGTGCGGGCCCGTTGCATCCGTAGCGCCAGCAGGTACCGCATGGCGGGCCGGCCCACCCGCTCGGTGAACCGGGCCGCGAAGGCCGCGCGGGACAGCCCGGCCGTGGCGGCCAGCGAGGGCAGGGTCCACGGGTGCGCGAGGTCACCGTGGATCGCTTCCAGGGCAGCGGCGACGCACGGGTCGCCCAGCCCGGCCAGCCACCCCTGCTGGCCGACGGTGCCGCTGTGGTGGCGCAGAGCCCGGATCAGCAGCGCGTCGGAGAGCCGGGCCATGACCAGCTCGCTGCCCGGGCCACCGTCGAACGCCTCGGCCTGCAACGCCTCCACGAGCGCGGCGACCCACGCCGGCGGGCGGCCGTCGGTGCCCGGCAGCTGGATGACGGCGGGCAGGCCGCGCAACGCCGGATGGTCCGGCTCGCCGATGACGAACGCCCCGCAGACCACGACGGTCCGCTCGCCCGTCCCCCCGAGCGTCAACCGTGGCTCGGAGGAGCGGACGGCCAGGTCGTAGCCCGACACGGCCACGGTGGACGGCGCCGAGCGCAGCAGGTGGGAGTCACCGCGGGGCAGGATCACGACATCGCCGGCGGTCAGCCCGCGGACGGTGCCGTCCCGCAGCACCAGCTCGCACCGGCCCTCGGCGATGATGTGCACGCCGCGCAGGCGGGCCCGGTCGAAGTCCACGCTGAACGGGCTGCCGAGCTCCAGCCACCGGTAGGCGGCGCTGGAGAACCGCAGCTCCCGCAGCACCGAACTGAGCAGATCCATCGGCCCGGCCCCTCCAGACGAACACTGTGGTCCGGCGGACTTCCACACATGGATTGTCCGGGAAGAGGCTCCTAGCGTCGAGCCATGACTGTCACCACCGAAGAACCGGCCCTGCGGGGCATCACCGGACTCGACCGGATCACCCAGGTGAAACTGCCGGTCACCGACCTGGCCCGAAGCGTCGCCTGGTACTGCCGGCTGCTCGACCTGCGGCTGTTCTCCGAGTTCGTGGAGGACGGCGTGCTGCGCGGAGCCGGGCTGATTGACCCGCGGGAGCGGTTCTGCATCGCGCTGCGGGACCGGACCGTCTGCGCCGGCACACCGAGCCTGGACGGCTTCGACGTGTTCGCGTTCACCCCGGCCTCGCGGGCGGTCCTCGACGAGATCATCGCCCGGTGCGAGCGGTACGGCATCCGCCACGCCGAGCCGTACGACACCCCGGCGGGCACCATCCTGGACGTACCCGACCCGGACGGCACAGTGCTGCGCTTCTACCACTTCACCGCCGGCACCAGCGGTTTCACCGGGATCGAGTCCCGCGACGGGGCGATCGTCGGCTCCTACTCCCGGCCGCGGCTGCCGGCCGGCTGACAGCCGCCGGCCCGCCGTCTCCTGGGGGAGCGGCGGGCACGAGACGTCGGCTAGCTCGCGACCGGCAGTTCGGCGTCCTTGGTCGGCATCACGTCGACCGGGGTGACCAGCCGGCGGTCGGCGCCGACCACCCGCAGCGGGCCGGTCAACCGGACCGTGCCCCGGCACGGCAGGTCCTCGGCGGACGTGCCGACCATGACCTCGATGTCGCCCGGCTCCACGATGCGCCGCAGGTCGCGGCCCGTGAAGGCGGTCCGGTCGGCGTGCACCTGGAAGCGGACCAGGGCGTCGGTGTGCGGCTCCAGCGACACCCGGGCGAAGCCGGTGAGCTGCTTGACCGGCCGGGTCACCTGGGCCACCGTGTCGTGCAGGTAGAGCTGGACGACCTCCTCGCCGGTGCGCTCGCCGGTGTTGCAGACCCGGACCGTCACGGTGAACTCCCCGTCGGTGGGCACCTCGCTCGCGCTGATCCGCAGGTCGTCCAGCTCGAAGGTGGTGTACGCCGAGCCGTAGCCGAACGGGAACAGCGGCGTCGGGTCGAGGTTGCTGATGTTGGTCCGGTCGGCGCCGAGCGGCGGCTGCAGGTAGGTGCCGGGCTGGCCGCCCGGGTGCCGGGGGATCTGCACCGGCAGCTTGCCGCCGGGCTGGATCCGGCCGCTGAGGATGCCGGCGATGGCCCCGCCCGCCTCCTGGCCCGGCATGAACGCCTGCACCAGGCCGGCGGCGCGGCCGTGCACGTCGCCCAGCGCGTACGGGCGGCCGGAGACCACGACCACGACGACCGGCGTACCGGTGTCCAGCAGCTCGGCCAGCAGGTCGGCCTGTACGCCCGGCAGGCGCAGGTCCTCGGCGTCGCAGCCCTCGCCCGACGAGCCGTTGCCGAACAGGCCGGCGAGGTCTCCGACGACGGCCACGCACAGGTCCGAGTCGCGGGCGGTGGCGACGGCGGCGGCGAAGCCGGAGCGGTCGGTGCCCTGCACCTGGCTGCCGCGTTCGTGGACGATCTCGGTGCCGGGCAGCTCGGCGCGCAGCGCGTCCACCACCGTCGGCACGTCGATGCCCAGGCCCAGTTCAGGGTGGCGGGGCAGCACGTGGTTGGGGAACGCGTAGCAGCCCATGAAGGTGCGCGGGTCGTCGGCGCAGGGCCCGACCACGGCGATCCGGGTCGGGGCCGCCCGGTTGCCGTCGAGCAGCGGCAGGGCGGTGCCGGCGTCCAGCAGCACGATCGAGCGCTCCGCCACCTCGCGGGCCAGCGCCCGGTTGGCCGGGGAGTCCAGGTCGGTGCCGGCCGCGCGGGCCACCGAGGCCTCGGGCGTCCAGTCTGGGTCGAGCAGGCCGAGCTCGACCTTGTGGGTCAGCAGGCGCCGGGCGGCCCGGTCCACCAGTTCCTCGGGCACCTCGCCGGCGCGCACCCGCTCGACCAGATCGGCGCCGAAGCCGAGGGTGTCGGGCAGCTCGACGTCGATGCCCGCGGCGAGGGCCTGGGCGCCGGCCTCGCCGGTGTCGGCGGCGACCTTGTGCATGGTGGCGAGGAAGGGCACGGCCCAGTAGTCGGACACCACCGTGCCGGTGAAACCCCACTCGTCCCGCAGCAGGTCGGTGAGCAGCCAGGAGTCCGCGGCGGCGGGTACGCCGTCGACGTCGGAGTACGAGTTCATCACCGAGCCGGCCCGGCCCACCCGGATCGCCGTCTCGAAGCTGGGCAGGATCACGTCCATCAGCTCACGCCGGCCCATCGGCACCGGCCCGTGGTTACGCGCGGCGCGCGCGGCCGAGTAGCCGGCGAAGTGCTTGAGGGTGGCGATGATCCCGGCGCTCTGCAGGCCCCGCACGTACCCGGCGCCGAGCATCGAGACCAGGTACGGGTCCTCGCCCATGGTCTCCTCGACCCGGCCCCAGCGGTAGTCGCGGACGACGTCGAGCACCGGGGACAGCCCCTGGTGCACCCCGACCGCGGCCATGTCCCGGCCGATCGCCGCGGCCATCCGCTCCACCAGGTCCGGGTCGAAGGTCGCGCCCCAGGCGATCGCGGCGGGGTAGACCGTCGCGCCGTAGGTGGTGAAGCCGGTCAGGCACTCCTCGTGCACCAGCGCGGGGATGCCGAGGCGGCTGTCCTCGATCACGATGCGCTGCTGGCGGACGACCTCGGCGGCGCCCTCGGTCACGGTGAGCGGGATGCCGCCGTAGACCCGGGTGAGGTGACCCAGGCCGTGCTTGCTGGCGTCCTCGAGGGAAACGGAGCCGGATGCGGCGAACACGTCCTGCATGGGGGCTACGTTGAGGTTGGTCCCGGTCTCGTCGGCCGGCTCCTCGTCGTGCTCCATGTCGTTGCTGACCCACCGGCTGCCCAGCTGCGCGACCTTCTCCTCGAGGGTCATGTGCGCCAGTAGCGAGCTGACCCGGTCAGCCACGCTACGGGTCTGGTCTTGCCAGTCAGGTGTCGTCACGATGGTTCTCCTTACGAGCAGGACGGGGGTGCAGGCGTGCCGAAACTTTCGGACTGTCGACGAGACCGGACCGCGACCTTACCGTGACCTTCGACGGGGAGAGATCGGGCCTGACAGTGCTGCAGTGGGTCCACTCTCGCGCCTAAAGCACGAGTCTTTCAAGGGCCTTGACACGCCAATCATGAAATCCTACGTTAACGAAATCTCTCGGTAACTTGCGGTTGTCGATCGAAAGTTCCAGAACCTGGATCTGAGTTCGGCGGCCTCTCCCTCAGATGTTCGACTCGCCGCGAGCCTGCGGCTCACGAGTACGGAGACCAGCGTGGAACGCAGTCCGATATCCCGTCGCACCTTCCTCAGCCTGACGGCCGCCGCCGGCGCCGGCGCCGCCCTGGCCGCCTGTGGCAGTTCCGGCCCGGGCACCAGCTCCGGGACTAAGGCCGGCTCGGCCAGCTACTGGTTCCTCACCGGCCAGCCCGGCGAGGGCATCCGGCAGGCCGCCGCGGAGCGCTTCAACAAGGCCAACCCGGACACCAAGATCCAGTTCACCGCGTTCGAGAACGACGCTTACAAGCAGAAGATCAAGACGGCCATCGGCGCCGGCCAGGCGCCCACGCTGATCTGGGGCTGGGGCGGTGGCGGCCTGAAGAGCTACGTGGACGCCGGTCAGGTCGAGGACCTGACCCCGTGGTTCGAGCAGAACGCCGCGATCAAGGACAAGCTGTTCCCGTCCTCGTTCGGACCGGCCACGGTCAACGGCAAGATCTACGCCATGCCGTGCGAGACGGTCGCGCCGATCATCCTGTTCTACAACAAGAAGGTCTTCAACGACGTCGGGGTGCAGCCGCCGAAGACCTGGAGCGAGGTCATGGCGCTCGTTCCGAAGTTCAACGAGAAGAAGATCGCGCCCTTCTCGCTGGCCGGCAAGTCCCGGTGGACCAACATGATGTGGCTGGAGTTCATGCTCGACCGCATCGGCGGCTCGCAGGTCTTCCAGAACGTCTTCGAGGGCAAGAAGGACGCCTGGTCCGACCCGGCAGTGCTGGACATGCTGACCAAGCTGCTGGACCTGGTGAAGGCCAACGGCTTCAACAAGGGCTTCTCGTCGGTCGACGCGGGCGCCAACGCCGACCAGGCCCTGCTCTACACCGGCAAGGCCGCCATGATGCTGCACGGCGCCTGGACCTACGGCAGCATGAAGAACGACGGCGGCGACTTCGTCTCCAAGGGCAACCTGGGCTGGATCCCGTTCCCGACCTTCGAGGGCGGCAAGGGCGACCCGAGCGACACGGTCGGCAACCCGGGCCAGTACCTCGCGATCTCCAGCAAGGCCACCGCCGAGCAGAAGGACATCGCCAAGAAGTTCTTCACCACCGGCGTGCTCGACGAGGCCGAGACCAAGGCGTGGATCAACGACGGCGGCTCGGTGCCGGTGGTCAAGGGCACGGAGGCCACCCTGGCCGCGTCCCCCGACGCCGAGTTCCTCAAGTTCGTCTACGACACCTCGGTCAACGCCAAGGTCTTCGCCCAGTCCTGGGACCAGGCGCTGAGCCCGACCGCGGCCGAGGCCCTGCTGGACAACATCGCCAAGCTGTTCCAGCAGCAGGTCACCCCGCAGCAGTGGGTCACCAACATGAACGGGGTCATCGGTAAATGACCGCTCTTGCTCCGCCCCCGGTGGCGGTACCTTCCTCCAAGACCGGCGGGCGGAGCAGGTCCGTCTCCTGGATGGTGTGGCCGGCGCTGCTGATGTTCGCGGCGTTCGGTGTGGTGCCGCTGCTCGGTGTGCTCATCCTCAGCTTCACCCAGTGGGACGGCATCGGTGCCATCAACCCGGCCGGCATGGACAACTGGCAATCGGTGCTCAGCGGTCCCGGCCTGTTGCACTCGATCTGGGTGACGTTCCTCGTGATGGCGCTGTCCTGGGTGTTCCAGACGCCGATGAGCCTGCTGATCGGTGTCTTCCTGGCTGCCCGAAAGCGCTACCGCGGGTTCCTCGCCGTGCTGTACTTCATCCCGTTGCTGCTCAGCTCGGCGGCCATCGCGATCACCTTCAGCGCGCTGCTGAACCCCAACTTCGGGCTCGGCACGGGCCTGGGCTTCGAGTGGCTCAACCAGGACTGGCTGGGCCAGGGCAACCTCGCCCTGGGTGTGCTGGTCTTCGTCGTGTCCTGGCAGTTCATCCCGTTCCACTCGCTGATCTACCAGGGCGCCGTGCGGCAGATCCCGACCGCCATGTACGAGGCGGCCGAGATCGACGGCGCCGGCCGGGTGCGCAAGTTCTTCAGCATCACCCTGCCCCAGCTCAAGTACACGATCATCACCTCGTCGACGCTGATGGTGGTGGGATCGCTGACGTTCTTCGACCTGATCTTCGTCCTCACCGCCGGCGGGCCGGGTGACGCCACCAACGTGCTCGCGCTCGAGATGTACAAGACCGGGTTCATGGCCAACCTCATGGGTCCGGCCAGCGTGATCGCGGTGATCCTGGTGCTGTTCGGTCTCGGCCTGGCGCTGCTGCTGCGCAAGCTCGGTGGCGGCGGCGCGTCCGACAGCCAACTGGAAGGTGCCTGATGGCTATCTCGACCCGGCAGGCGCCGTCGCGGCACGGCGTGTCGGTGACTTCGTCCGGTGGCGGCCCGCGCCGCCGTTCCCCGCTGCGACTGAACTGGTTCGGCGGCAGTTTCAGCTGGCTCTGGCTGATCGTGGTGATGCTGCCGATCTACTGGATCGTCATCACCAGCTTCAAGACCAGGGCCAACTACTACGCCCAGAACCCACTGGTCCCGCCGTCGGCGCCGACCCTGGACAACTACCGTCTGGTGATCGAGGCCGAGTTCACGCGGTACTTCCTCAACAGCGTCATCGTGACGGCCGGGGCGGTGCTGCCGGCCGCCCTGATCTCCTTCATGGCGGCGTACGCGATCGTCCGTGGCAGCGCGGGCAGCCGCTTCCTGCGCTCGGTCAACGGTTTGTTCCTGATGGGCCTGGCCATCCCGCTGCAGGCGGTGGTGATCCCGATCTACCTGATCATCATCAAGCTGCAGATGTACGACACCCTGCTGGCGATCATCCTGCCGTCGATCGCCTTCGCCATCCCGTTGTCGGTGCTGGTGCTGGCCAACTTCATCCGGGACGTGCCCAAGGAACTGTTCGAGTCGATGCGCCTGGACGGCGCGACCGAATGGGGCACGTTGTGGCGGCTGGCGTTCCCGCTGGTCCGTCCGGCCCTGGTGACCGTGGTGATCTATCAGGGGCTCGGCGTCTGGAACGGTTTCATCCTGCCGCTGATCCTCACCCAGAGCCCCGAACAGCGGACCCTGCCGCTGGGGCTGTGGAGCTTCCAGGGCCAGTACGGCGTCAACGTGCCGGCCGTGCTCGCCTCGGTCGTGCTGACCACGCTGCCGATCCTGATCCTGTACGCGATCGGCCGGCGGCAGTTGCTCAGCGGTTTGACCGCGGGGTTCGGGAAGTAGCAACAGGGGCGGTGCTGTCACGTACCTTGAGCTCGGTGGCGAGCTCGACGCGGGGAGCCTGAAGGGCCTCGCCGCGCGCCAGTCGCAGGACTGTGTGCGCGGCGAGCCCGCCCATCTCGGCCAGCGGCTGGCGCACGGTGGTCAGCGGCGGTGAGGACCAGCGGGCCTCGGGCAGGTCGTCGAAGCCGGTCACGCTCAGGTCGGCGGGCACCCGCAGGCCGCGGCGGCGGGCGGCTTCGTAGACACCCAGCGCCATCTGGTCACTGGTGGCGAACACGGCGGTCGGCGGCTCGGCGAGATCGAGCAGCCGGCCGCCGCCGGTGTATCCGGACTCGTGGCGGAAGTCGCCCTGCACGATCAGGGCCGGGTCGGTGCCGATGCCGGCCGCGGCCAGGGCGGCCCGGTAGCCGTCCAGACGGGCCCGGCTGCACGAGAGCCCGCGCGGGCCCGCGATGAGCCCGATCCGCCGGTGGCCCAGGGAGAGCAGGTGCTCGGTGGCGCTGAGCCCGCCGGCCCAGTTGGTCGCCCCGACCGTGGCGACCTCGGAGGCCGAGCCGCCGGCCGGGTCGATGACGACCACCGGGATGTGCAGCCGGCGCAGCTGGATCTGGACCGGCGCGGCGACCTGGGACAGCACGAAGACGACCCCGTCGCAGGTGCGCGTGCGCAGGTTGCGCAGCCACTGCCGGGTCGCCGTGTCGTCCTGGTGCACGGCCGAGACGACCGTGCCCGCGCCGGCCGCGTGCGCCACGTCGGCCACCCCGCGGATGAGCTCGACGGCCCACGGGCTGTCGAGCTCGTCGAAGACCACGTCGAGGACCTGCGCGCGGCCCGGCGCGCGGGAGTTGCGCCGCCGGTAGCCCCGGTCGCGCAGCAGCTGCTCGACCCGTTCCCGGGTGGCCGCGGAGACGTCCGCGCGGCCGTTGAGCACGCGGGAGACGGTCGGCACGGAGACCCCGGCCGCGTCCGCGATGGCGGAGATGGTCACCCGGCGCTCGTCCGCGCTCATCGCGCTCCTCCTCGCTTGCGGGCCGGAACCGGCGGGCCCGCCCCTGCCGGAGCGGGCCCACCGGTGCCGAGCAGGATCAGCGCCCGGCGAGCGCCAGGGTGTCGCGCAGCGCGGCGTACGCCGGCTTGGGGTTCAGGTTCTCGTCGTACGGGGTGGCGGAACCCTCGCCGGCGAAGACGCCGGGCACCCACGAGTAGCGGTCGGTGAAGCCCCACAGCGTGTACGAGACGCACTTGTCGGCGAGCAGGCACGCCTGGAGCAGGGCGGTGAAGCCCTGCGCCTGGGCCTGCACCTTGATCGGGTCGGCCGGCAGCGGCATCCGCACGTCGACCTCGGTGAAGGCGGTCTGCAGGCCGAGCTTCTCGAACCGGCGCAGGTTGGCCAGCACGTCTCCGGGTACGCCGTACTGCACCGCGAGGTGGCCCTGGATGCCGTACCCCTGGACCGGCACGCCCTGGGCCTTGAGCTGCTTGACCAGCGCATAGTACGCGTCGCTCTTGGCGCTGAGGCCCTCGTTGTTGTAGTCGTTGAGGAACAGCGTGGCCTTGGGGTCGGCCTGGTGCGCCCAGCGGAACGCGTCGGCGACGTAGCCGGGTCCGAGGTTGCGCAGCCAGATGCTGTCCCGCCAGGTGCCGTCGTCGTTGAAGATCTCGTTGACCACGTCCCAGTGCCACACCTTGCCGCGGAAGTGCGTGACCTCGTCGATGATGTGCTTGCGCAGCACCTCGCGCAGCTGCGTGGGCGTGAAGGCCTGCTCGGTGACCCAGGCCGGGTTCTGGTTGTGCCAGACCAGGGTGTGCCCGCGGACCTTCTGCCGGTGGGCGCGGGCGAAGTCGACCAGCCGGTCGGCCGCGGCCCAGTCGTGCACGCCCTGCTGCGGCTCGGTGGCCTCCCACTTCATCACGTTCTCGGCGGTCACCGTGGAGAACTCGCGGCCCACGGCGGCCCGGTAGGCGTCGTCATCGGCCAGGGCCGCCATGTCGACGGCGGTGCCGATCCGCAGGTCGGCGCGGTCGGCCAGGGTCCGCAGCCCGGTGGGGGCCGGATGACCGGGCTTGGCCGGGGAGGCGGTGGCGGGACCGCCGGTCAGGGTGAGGGTCGTCAGGAGAACGACGCCGGCGAGAACGCGAACTCTCATCGTCTGTCCATTCTATTCCGGCCCTCCGCGGACGGCCGAGAGGTTCCGAGAACTTCCGTTACGTGACCGGAACATATGCCGATCCTGTTCACCGGTCAACAGGTAACAACGTGGACAGATAGCGGTGAAGATCAATGAGGCGAGCGCGTGATCTGGGGCGCAGCGCCTTCTTGACGCGACTTCGACCGGGTTCTATGTTACGGACGTTCGGCCGCGCGGTTTCCGAAAGTTTCGGAGCAACGGGTCCCCGGAATCGATCGTGAGGATGCCATGTCTCATCGTCCGAAGTGGTGGCGCCGGCTGGCGGTGCCGATGTCCGCTCTGCTGCTGGCCGGAGGCCTGGCCGGCCCCGCCGAGGCCGGCGGCCCGACCGCCGTGGTCGTCGACACCGCCCGCGGGCAGGGCGACGTCGTCAGCTTCACCTTCGACGACGGCCCCAACCCGCCCGACACCCTGCGCCTGCTCGACGTGCTGCGCCGGCGGCACGTGCGCGCGGTGTTCTGCCTGTGGGGCGACCACGTCGTCGAGCATCCCGAGGTGGCGCGCCGCATCGCCGCCGCCGGGCACGTGCTGTGCAACCACTCGATGCACCACGACGACGTCGGCCCCTGGACCCCGGAACAGATCCGGGCGGACCTGATCGAGACCAGCGCGGCGATCCGCCGGGCGGTCCCGCACGCCCGCATCCCGTACTTCCGGGCGCCGTACGGCAGCTGGGGGCAGAGCCCGCAGGTCGCGGCCGAGCTGGGCATGCAGCCGCTGGGCTGGCGGATGGACATCGCCGACTGGGAGCCGCCGGGCACCGACGTGCTCGTGCAGCGGCTGCGTGAGCGCATCACCCCGGGCGCGGTGGTGCTCATGCACGACGGCGGCGGCGACCGCAGCCAGACCGTCGAGGCCGTCGACCGGATCATTCCCGAGCTGCGCGCCCAGGGCTGGCGCTTCACCCTGCCGCGGCGTCGTGGCTGACCGGGGAGGATCCGTGTCCACCAGACGTGAACTGCTGGCGCTCGCCTCGGGCGCCGCCGTGGCCGCCACCCTGCCCGGCGCACCCGCGCAGGCGAGCGGCCGGACCGGCGACACTCCACGCTGGACCGGCACCTGGGCCGCGGCGCCGACCACCGTCCCGCCCACCCCGCCGACCGTGCTGGAGAACCAGACCGTGCGCCACGTCGTGCACGTCAGCACCGGCGGCGACCGGCTGCGGATCCGGCTGACCAACGAGTTCGGCGAGCAGCCGCTGGTCGTCGGCGAGGTGCGGGTCGCCCGGCGCGCCGGGACCGGGGCGAGCACGGCCAACCAGCCCGGCAGCGACCGGGCGGTCACCTTCGGCGGGCACACGACGGCGACCGTCCCGGCGGGCGCGCCGCTGGTCAGCGACCCGGTGCACCTGCGGGTCCCGGCCGGCACCGAGCTGACCGTCAGCGTGTACCTGCCGCGGCGCACGCCGGTCACGACGCTGGCCGCTTTCGCGTACCAGGACAACGTGATCGCCGCCGGGAACGTCACCGCGGCCCGTATGGTCACGCCGACCGCCGTGGTCGGCCAGAACCTGTTCCTCTCCGGGGTCAGCGTCGCCTCGGGGGCCGGCGCGATCGTCACCCTCGGCGACTCCATCACCAACGGCGCCAACGCGGCAGCGAACCTCAACCACCGCTGGCCCGACCTGCTGGCCGCCCGGCTGCGTGCCGCCCGCATCGACCGTGGCGTGGTCAACGTCGGCGTCTCCGGCAACCGGCTGCTGCACGACCCCAACCCGCCGGCCGGCAGCGACGCGGTGGCCTACGCCGCGTACTTCGCGCAGAGCGCGCTGCGCCGCTTCGACCGCGACGTGGTCGCCCAGCCCGGGGCGGAGTTCCTGATCGTGCTGCTCGGGGTCAACGACCTCGGCCACCCCGGCACCACCGCACCGGCGTCCGAGGTGGTCTCCGCCGACGACCTCATCGCCGGGCACCGCCAGCTCATCGCCCGGGCCCACCAGGCCGGGCTGCGGGCCTACGGCGCCACCGTGCTGCCGTTCAAGGACGACACCCTCGGGTTCTACTCGGCCGGGAACGAGCGCAAGCGGGCCGCGCTGAACCACTGGATCCGCACCGGCGGGGACTACGACGCGGTCATCGACTTCGACGCCGCCGTCCGGGACCGCACCGATCCGCTCCGGCTGGCCCCGGCCTACGACAGCGGCGACCACCTGCACCCCAACGACGCCGGGATGGCCGCGCTCGCCGCAGCCGTACCCCTGCGACTCTTCCGGTAGGGAAGGCGTACCCATGAGGCTCCTGCTCGCTCTCGCGGCCCTGGCCGCGCCCTTCTTCGTCGCCGGGCCGGCACCGGCCGCGGCGGCATCACGTGACGCGCTGGCCACGGGGCAGCGCGACTCGTACGTCTCCGCCCTGCCCGGCCGCGGCCGGTTCCCGCTGGTGGCCGGCGGCCGCGCCGCGCCGCTGGTGGTCAGCGCGGGTGACCACGCCGGGGTGATCCGGGTGGTCGACGACCTGAGCGCGGACATCGCCGCGGTCACCGGGGTGACGCCGGTGGTCGCCCACGACCGGGTACCCGGCGGGCGCGACCCGGTGCTGGTCGGCACCATCGGCAAGAGCCCGCTGATCGACCGGCTGATCGCCGCGGGCAAGCTCGACGTGCGCGGCGTCGCCGGCAAGTGGGAGACCACGGTCGAGCAGATCGTGGAGAACCCGCTGCCGGGCGTCCGGCGCGCGTTCGTGATCGCCGGCAGTGACCAGCGCGGCAGCATCTACGGCGCCTACGACCTGTCCAAGCGTCTCGGCGTCTCGCCCTGGCGCTTCTTCGACGACGTCCCGGTCCGCCACCAGGACGCGGTGTACCTGCTGCCCGGGCGGCACACCCAGGGCACGCCCGCGGTGAAGTACCGCGGCTTCTTCATCAACGACGAGAACCCGGCCACCGGCACCTGGGCCCCGGGTTACTTCGGGCCCGGCAAGGCGCCCGGCTTCCCGAACGGGCTCAACGCGGCCTACTACGCCAAGGTCTTCGAGACGATGCTGCGGCTGAAGGCCAACTACCTGTGGCCGGCCGTCTGGGGCCGCGCGTTCGCCGAGGACGACCCGCAGAACCACGCCACCGCCTCGTTCTACGGCGTGGTGATGGGCACCTCGCACGAGGCGCCGATGATGCGGGGCATCGAGGAGTGGAACCGGCACCCCGCCGGAACCGGCGAGTGGAGCTTCCGCCGCAACCCCGACGCGATCAAGGCGTACTGGCGGGACGGGGCCGAGCGGATGGCCCGCGACAAGATCGAGGGTGTCATCACGCTCGGCATGCGCGGCAACGGCGACGTCGGCCTGCCCGACGGCGACGGTATCGACCTGATGAGCTCCATCATCGACACCCAGCGGGAGATCCTGCGCGACACCGGCCTGATCGGCGCTCCCCAGGTGCAGACCCTCTACAAGGAGGTGCAGCGCTACTGGGACCGCGGCTACCGGCCGCCGGACGACGTCACCGTGGTGTTCTGCGACGACAACTGGGGCAACATGCGCAAGCTGCCGGACGCCTCGCTGCCGGCCCGCAGCGGCGGCTACGGCATGTACTACCACTTCGACTACGTCGGTGGCGGCCGCAACTACAAGTGGGCCGACACGGTCAACCTGACCAACACCTGGGAGCAGCTCAACCTCTCGTACCGCTCGGGGGTCGACCGGCTCTGGATGGTCAACGTCGGCGACCTGAAGAACGAGGAGCAGCCCACCCAGTTCTTCCTCGACTACGCCTGGAACCCCGACGCGCTGCCGCTGCACAAGCTGGGGGAGTGGGAGCGGCAGTACGCCGCCCAGAACTTCGGCCCGGCCCTGGCCGGTGACATCGCCGAGGTGCTCAGCGACTACGGCCACCTGCAGTCGCGCCGCAAGCCCGAGCTGCTCAACCGGCGCATCACCATCGACCCGGTCACCCAGGTGATCACCTACGACGACGAGGGCAACCCGTTCAGCCTCACCGACTACCGGGAGATGGACCGGGTCACCGCCGAGTGGCAGGCGCTCGGCGCCCGGGCCGAACGGATCAAGGCCAGGGTGCCCGCGGCCTGGCAGGACGCCTACTTCCAGCTGGTCTACTACCAGGTCAAGGCCACCGCGAACCTGTACGCGCTGCGCCGGGCCGAGTTCACCAACATCCGGTACGCCGGACAGGGCCGCGCCGCCACCAACGACCTGGCCGACCTCGCCGAGGCCCGGTTCGCCGAGGACCAGGCGCTGAACGCGTACTACAACAACGAGCTGGCCGGCGGGAAGTGGAAGAACTGGCAGCTCCAGCCCAAGATCGGTTACGGCAACGTGGCCCGGTACGGCCCCAACGCGCCCTGGCAGCAGCCGGAGAAGGACAACGTGGCGCTGCCGGACGAGATCTACCCGTACCTCAAGCGCATCGAGGTGCCCACGGCGGCCGCGATGGGCGTGGACCTCGACGGCGCGGACCCGGTCACGTTGCCGGCGTTCAGCCCGTACCAGTCGCAGCCGCAGCAGTACATCGAGGTCTACAACAAGGGCACGACGCCGTTCGCGTACCGGATCACCCCGGCCGTCCCGTGGGTGCACGTCACGCCGGCCGCCGGTCGGGTCGGCCAGCAGGTCCGGGCCACCGTCCGGGTGGACTGGCGGCGCGCACCGAAGGGCACCACCACCGTGCCGATCACCGTGACCGGGGCCGGCGCCACCACCGTCGTGCAGGCGCCGATCGACAACCCGGTGCTGCGCCCCCGCGGCTTCGTGGAGGCCAACGGCTACGTCGCGATGGAGGCCGACCACTACACCCGCAAGGTGGGCGACTGGCGGCTGCTGCCGGAGATCGGCAAGACCGGTAACGGCCTGACCCCGCTCGGCGGCACCGGCGCCCGCCTGGAGTACACGACCACCCTGAAGACGACCGGCCCCGTCAAGGTGACCGCCGTGCTGTCGCCGCGCAACAACGTCCTGCCGACCGACGGCCTCAAGTACGCGATCTCGCTGGACGACCAGCCGCCGCAGACGGTCAACATCACCAAGGCCACCGGCGCCGACGACACGACCATGAACCGCCAGTGGGAACGCAACACCTCCGACAACGTCAACCGCACCACCACGACGCACACCGTGGCCACGGCGGGCGTGCACACCCTCAAGTTCTGGATGGTGGACCCGACCGTGATCGTGCAGCGCCTCGAGATCGACACCGGCGGGGTCAAGTACAGCTACCTCGGCCCGCCCGAGAGCAAGCGGGTGACCCGATGAACCGCCGCTCACTGCTGGGCCTCGGCGGCGCCGCGGCGGTCTCCGTGGCCACCGCCGTCCAGACCCGCGGCCACCGTCCCCGCCGGGACTGGCTGCACACCTGGGTGTCGATGCCGCAGCTCACCGAGCCGGGCAACCTGCCGCCGGCCCCGTTCACCGGCACCGACTCGGTGCTCGTGGACACCACCTTGCGCCAGACCGTGCACACGTCGATCGCCGGGAGCTCCGTACGGCTGCGGTTCTCCAACGCCTTCGGCGGCGCGGTCCTGCCGATCACGGCCGTCTCGATCGCCCGGCCCGCCGGGGGCCGGGCGGGCTCGGCCGCGATCGAGCCGGGCACCCTGCGGCCGGTCACCTTCTCCGGGCGGACGTACGCGTCCGTCCCGGTGGGCGCGCAGGTCGTCTCCGATCCCATCGACCTCGACGTGCCGGCCCGCAGTGAGCTCACCGTCACGCTCTACCTGGCCACCGGCCAGGCGAGCACCGCGGTGACCTCGCACCCCGGTTCCCGCACCACCTCGCACCTGCTGCGCGGCGACCACCACGACGCCGCGGACCTGCCCGGCGCCACCCCCGTCGTGCACTGGTACTTTCTCAGCGGGGTCGAGGTGCTCGCACCGGGCGACAGCACGGCCACCGTGGTGCTCGGCGACTCCCTGACCGACGGCCGGGGTTCCACCACCGACGGCAACGACCGGTGGCCGGACCAGCTCTCCGCCCGGCTGCGCGGCAACCACGCGGTGCTCAACCAGGCGGCCGGCGGCAACCGGGTGCTCCAGGACGGCCTCGGGCCGAGCGCCCTCGCCCGCCTGGACCGCGACGTGCTCGCGCTGGGCGGAGTGGC
This sequence comes from Actinoplanes sp. CA-051413, assembly GCF_050955795.1. Lineage (NCBI taxonomy): Bacteria > Bacillati > Actinomycetota > Actinomycetes > Micromonosporales > Micromonosporaceae > Actinoplanes > Actinoplanes sp. CA-051413. The sequence continues at coordinate 5,945,065 of NZ_CP192100.1, read as the reverse complement.
CTCGCTGATCGTCTTCGAGGGCGTCAACGACATCGGTACGGCGGCAGCCACCCCCGAGGCGCAACAGCGGGTGGGCGACGACCTGCGGGCCGCGTACGACCAGATCGTCACCCGCGCCCACGCCCGCGACATCCAGGTGTACGGGGCCACGATCACGCCGTTCGGCGGCAACGAGGGCTACGACGATCCGGGCGGGTTGCGGGAGCAGACCCGTACCGGGGTCAACGAGTGGATCCGGCGCAGCGGACGCTTCGACGCTGTCGTCGACTTCGACGCGGTCGTCCGCGACCCGGCCGCCCCGCGCCGGCTGCTGCCCGCCTACGACACCGGTGACCACCTGCACTTCAACCCGGCCGGCTACCGGGCACTGGCCGAGGCCGTCCCGTTGCGGTGGTTGCGATGACCAACATGACCAACGTGGCGGTGCTGCTGCCGCCACCGGAGGCGTTGCCGGCCCGGCTGTCCACGTACCGGGAGGTCTTCGCCGGTCCGGTGTTCGACCTGGCTTTCGCCGCGGCGGGCACCTTCGACCTGCTCGCCGGGGCGGACATCCTGGCCATCGCGCCGCCGGTGCGGCGGGGGCCGGACACGATCACCGCCGAGGAGGCCGCCGCCCTGCGCGAGGCGGTACGCCGCAACTGCCGGATCCTGGCCATCGGCGAGGCCGTCTTCACCGTGGCGGCCGCCGGGCTGCTCGACGGCCGGGCGGTGTCCACCTGCCCGGCGCACGCCGAGGAGCTGCGGCGCCGCTATCCGCGGGTCCGGCTGGCGCCGGGCGTGCGGTACGTCGACGACGATCCGATCTTCACGGCCGCCGCCGGCGCCCCCGGCGTGGAGTTGTGCCTGCATCTGGTCCGCAAGTACCACGGCGCGGCCACCGCCGCCGGCATCGCCCGTTCCCTGCCGCGGCACCGCGCCGCCGAATAACAATTACGCCGGTCTATTCCCTCGGGAGCCGGACCGGCTCAAGATGGGAGCGCTCCCAAAGTGTCATCCCCCTCCCCGAACCGGAAGGCATCCACCGTGTCCGACCGACCCGTCCCCCGCGGACCCCGGCTCCGCACCACCCTGACCCTGCTGGCGGCGAGCGCCCTGGCCGGCGGCGTGGCGCTGGCCGTCGCGCCCTCGGCCGACGCCGCCACCACGCTCGGCGCCTCGGCCGCGGCCACCGGCCGCTACTTCGGCACCGCCGTCGCGGCCAACAAGCTCAGCGACAGCACCTACGTCGGGATCCTGAACCGTGAGTTCAACGCGGTCACGCCCGAGAACGAGATGAAGATCGACGCGACCGAGCCGCAGCAGAACCAGTTCTCCTTCACCAACGCGGACCGGATCGTCAACCACGCCCTCGCCCAGGGCATGAAGGTCCGCGGGCACACCCTGGCCTGGTACTCGCAGCAGCCCGGCTGGATGCAGAGCATGGAGGGCTCCGCGCTGCGGTCCGCCATGATCAACCACATCACCCGGGTCGCCACGTACTACCGCGGCAAGGTCTTCACCTGGGACGTGGTGAACGAGGCGTTCGCGGACAGCGGCGGCGGCCGGCGCGACTCCAACCTGCAGCGCACCGGCAACGACTGGATCGAGGTCGCCTTCCGGACCGCGCGCGCCGCCGACCCGGACGCCAAGCTCTGCTACAACGACTACAACATCGACAACTGGACCTGGGCCAAGACCCAGGGCGTGTACAACATGGTCCGCGATTTCAAGGCCCGTGGCGTCCCGATCGACTGCGTCGGCCTGCAGTCGCACTTCAACAGCGGGTCGCCGTACGCGAGCAACTACCGCACCACGATGGAGAGCTTCGCCGCGCTCGGCGTGGACGTGCAGGTCACCGAGCTGGACATCGAGGGCTCGGGACAGACCCAGGCGACCACGTACGCCAACGTCGTCCGCGACTGCCTGGCCGTGCCCCGGTGCAACGGCATCACCGTCTGGGGCATCCGGGACAGCGACTCGTGGCGGGCCAGCGGCACCCCGCTGCTCTTCGACGGCAGCGGTAACAAGAAGGCGGCGTACAACTCGACCCTGGAGGCGCTCAACGCCGGCGGGACCACCAACCCGACCACGCCCCCGCCGACCACGCCGCCGACCTCGCCGCCGACCTCGCCCCCTGTCTCGCCCACGCCGCCGACCGGCACCACGCCGCCGCCGTCCGGGACGGGCTGCACGGCCGCCTACACCGTGAACGCGTGGACCGGCGGCTTCACCGCCACGGTCAAGGTCAGCGCGGGCTCCGCCGCGGTCACCGGCTGGGCGGCCACGCTCACCCTGCCGTCGGGCTCCGCGGTCACCAACGCCTGGAACGCGCAGGCCACCGGCAGCACCGGCGCGGTCCGCTTCGCCAACGTCTCCTACAACGGCCGGATCGCCGCCGGATCCAGCACCGAGTTCGGTTTCCAGGGCACCGGCACCCCGCCCACCGGCACCCCCGCCTGCGCCGCGTCCTGATCGCGACGTCCGGCGCGGCGCGGACCACCCTTCCGCGCCGCGCCGGACCCATCCCCCCGGAGCGAGGAACCATGAAACGACTGACCCAGACCCTGCTGGCCCTCACCGCCGCGGTGAGCGCGATCGGCGCCTCCGTACTGCTGCCGGCCGCCCCCGCGGCCGCCGCGACCCTGCAGGAGGTCACCAGCTTCGGCACCAACCCGACCAACCTGCGCATGCACCTGTACGTCCCCGACCGGCTCCCGCCGAACCCGGCCCTGCTCGTGGCCGTGCACTACTGCACCGGCTCCGGCCCGGCGTTCTACTCGGGCACCTCGTTCGCCTCCCTGGCCGACCGGTACGGCTACATCGTGATCTACCCGTCGGCGACCCGCTCGGGCAACTGCTTCGACGTGTCCTCGCCGGGAGCGCTGCGCCATGACGGCAACAGCGACCCGGCCGGCATCGTCTCGATGGTCCGCTACGTGCAGCAGCGGTACAGCACCGATCCGGCCCGTACGGTCGTCACCGGTGCCTCCTCCGGCGCCATGATGACCAACGTGCTGCTGGGTGACTACCCGGACGTCTTCCGTGCCGGGGCGGCGTTCATGGGTGTGCCGTTCGGCTGCTTCGCCACCACCGACGGCTCAAGCTGGAACAGCGCCTGCGCCAACGGTCAGATCACCAAGACCCCGCAGGCGTGGGGCGACCTGGTCCGTAGCGCCTACCCGGGATACACCGGGGCGCGGCCGCGGATGCAGGTGTGGCACGGGGTCAACGACGACACGTTGCGGTACCCGAACTTCGCCGAAGAGATCAAGCAGTGGACCAACGTGCACGGCGTCTCGCAGACGCCGGTGCTGACCGACTCGCCGCAGTCGGGCTGGACGCGTACCCGCTACGGCTCGACCTCCGCGCAGCCGCCGGTCGAGGCGATCAGCGTGGCGAACACCGGGCACAACCTGCCGCAGTCCGGCATGGCCGAGCGTGCGGTGACGTTCCTCGGGCTGGACAGCACCACCGTCCCGCCGTCGAGCACGCCGCCGAGCATCCCGCCGTCCAGCACGCCGCCGAGCAGCACCCCGCCGTCCAGCCCGCCCCCGGGCACGGGCGGCTGCCGGGTCGGGTACGTGGTCAACGCCTGGAACAGCGGCCTGACCGCGGCGATCTCGATCACCAACTCCGGACCGGCCGTGACCAGCTGGACGCTCGGCTTCACCCTGCCGGCGGGCCAGACCATCACCTCCGGCTGGAACGCGACGTGGACGGGCTCCAGCGGAGCGGTCACCGCCCGCAACGTCTCCTACAACGGCAGCCTGGCGACGGGCGCGTCGACCAGCATCGGCCTGCAAGCCACGCACACCGGTGACAGCAGTCGCCCGACGGCGTTCACGCTGAACGGCACCGCCTGCACAGTCGCCTGATGAGACCGCCTGCTGCCCCGGACCGGGTGAGCCGGGGCAGCAGGTGCACCACTCAGCAAGAGCCGGGCAGAGTCGCGTCTTCTCCCGGACCGGATCCGGCCGGGCCACGCCTGCCGGTGGCGAGACGGCTCAGCTGCCAGCCGACGGCGTAGACCGCCAGCACGACGCAGACGGCAGCGACACCGTCCACGGCGAACTGCCGCACCGCGAGCTCCACCATGTCCTGCCCGGTCCACGTCGTCCGAGTCAACGGCATCTCGTTGGCCGCCATGAGTTCCCGGACACCTCTCACCGCGCCGACAGTGCCCAGCACCAGCGGCGCTGCCACCGCGGTTGCCCGGCGCTCGTACTGCCACACACGCCCTGCGGCGGCTTGCGGCAAGAGTGCCACCACGGGCCGTTTGAGCAGCACCTGAAACACCACGAGCAACACCAGGGCGATCAACGGATCGAGCCAGAACACCGACGATGCGTGGTGGGTCCGCGTGAGCAAGCGTGAACGGCACCCGCGGAACCGTAGCAACGCACTGCGATCCGACCGGCCCGGCCTGGTGGTTTGTACCACCAGGCCGGGCTCGTCCTAGGCTCCGGTACGGGTCGCGATCGCCTGCAGGAAGATCTCGTTGATCTTCGCCGGGTCCTCCGCGATGAAGACGCCGCTGGACGGCCCGCTGGCGTCCGAGATCGCCTTCAGCTCCCCGCGGTCGACCTCCGGACCGATTCCGATGATCACCATGCGCACCGGCTTCTGCGGGTCCCGCGCCTTCCGCAGGTCGGCGACCAGCTGGTCGCGGGTCAGGCCGTCGGGGTTCTCGTTCACCCCGTCGGTGAAGAGGATGACCGAGTTGACCCGGCCCCGCTGCCACCCCTGCTGCACGGTCTTGTACGCCGCCAGCGCGGTGTCGTACAGCCCGGTGTCGCCGGTCTTCTTGGGTTTCATGTCGTTGAGGGCGTCGTTGAGCCTGTTGCGCGCCGTGGACAGCGGGCTGATCGCCACCTTCGGCTGCCACGCCTGCTTGCCCACCAGCTCCGTGGAGAAGAACCAGGTGCCGACGGACCAGCGGTCGTCGAACAGCTGCAGCCCCTGCGCCGCGGCCCGCTTGGTGACCTCGTTGCGGGTCAGGCCACCAGCTGTGGGCACCTCGGTCAGCATCGAACCGGAGATGTCGAAGACGGCGAGCACCCGGCCCGGCTGCGTGATCGCGGCCCAGCTGCCCAGCACCTGGCTGATGGCCGTGGTGGCCTGGGCCGACGCGGCGGCACCCTGGCTCGCCGTGGCGCCCGGGGCGATCACCGGGGTGGCCACCGGCGGTGCGCCGGTCGGGGCGATGAAGCCTGCCCCCGCCTTGCCGTCGGGCCCGCGCAGACCGGCGGCGGCCAGCGCGTCCCGGAACGTCGTCCCGCGCAGCTCCTCGTGCAGCGCCGCGGCGGCGGCCGCCTTCTGCGGATCGACCTCCGGCATGACCGCGAACGGGTAGTTCAGCGCGGTCGGCGCCGGATCGAGGTAGAGGGCGGCGAGCTGGATGGGTGGCTTGCCCCCGTTGTACGCGACCACGTCCTCCTCGGAGAGGGGCGCGGCGCTCAGGCCGGTGGTGACCTCTGCGGCCGTACGCGGGAACTTCTCCAGCAGGTCCTGCCGGATGCTCGAGGTGTTCGCCGCGAGCTTGCGCAGCGCCGCCACCTTGCGCTGGGCCCCCGAGATGTCGTTGCCGGCGGCCGCGCCCAGGGCGAGCAGGCCGGTGAGGCCGGCCGCGTCGCGGGTCGGGTCGACGATGCCGGGCAGCAGGCTCTTGCTGGTGGTCAGCTGACCGAGCAGCTCCTGCCACTTGAGCTTCCGGGCCGGCCAGCCCAGCTTCTGTGCCATCGGCGCGGGCATGGCCAGCACCACAGGGCTCTCGGCGATCGGGGCGTTGTCGGTGGGCACGAAGCCGGGGGCCTCGCCGCCGACCCGCAGCAGCCAGGTCGAGGAGTCCGGGACCCACACGTCCGGCACGACCGGCTTGCCGGGCGCCGCCTTCAGGCCGGAGAGACCGACGCCGTGCTTGGCCGCGATGGTGGCGGCGGCGGTGGCGGGATCGGCGGCAGCGACGGCGACCTTGATGCAGACGCCGCCGACCTGGGCCTTCTCACCCTGGGCCCACTTGTCCGCGGTGGTCTGGATGGCGCCGGCGATCTCGGCGGCGGCGGTGACCGCGAGCTTCACCTCCCCGGCACAGTCTCCGGCGGAGAGGCGCTGGTAGCCCAGCCAGGATCCGGCACCGATGACGACGAGCGAGGCCGTGGCCGCGCTGACGACGATGCCGGTGAGACTCAAGGTTCTTCGATGGCGTCCGGGCACGCGGTCCATGCTCCGCAAGCAAAGATCGGAATGCCATGGACGTTCGGACGGAATTCTCACATCAACTGCAAAATGCGGCCCACATCCACCCCAACCAACTGCTTTCCGTGTACGGCATGACGACACTCAGTGAGGTTCAGCGTTTCTGTCGGACCTGTGCGGTATCAAGACATCGTCTCCCGCACACAGGAAGCGAGCACCGCATGTCGAGCACGGGACCGTCCGCCGGCCTCAGCACCACCGACCACGAGGTGGCCCCGGTCGTCGACGCGGCCCGCGCCGGCCACGAGGTGGCCCCGGTCGTGGACGCGGCCCGTGCCGGCCACGAGGTGGCCCCGGTCGTGGACGCGGCCCACGCCGCGGCGTTCGGCACCCGGGAGGAATACCTCGCCGCGATCGAGCGGATGCGCGCCGCCGCGACCGCCTACTACGCGGGCGGCGACCTCGTCATGGACGACGCCACCTACGACGCGCTGCTGGCCCGCACGGCGGCGACCGAGCAGGCCGAGCCGGGCTGGGCCGAGAGCGACTCGCCGACCGTGACGGTGGGCGCCGGCGTGGCGGCCGGCGACGTGGAGCACAGCACCCCGATGCTCAGCCTCGACAATGTCTTCGACGCCGACGAGCTGCGCGCCTGGGCGGCCCGGCTGGAACGCGTCCTCGGCCGGCCCGCCCTCGGCTACACGGTCGAGCCCAAGATCGACGGCATGGCGATCGCGGCCCGCTACGTCGACGGCCGGCTGCGCCAGGTCGCCACCCGCGGCGACGGCCGGGCCGGCGAGGACGTCACCACCCAGGCCCGGCTCGTCGCCGGCCTGCCCGCCGAGCTGCGCCGGCCGGTGACGGTCGAGGTCCGCGGCGAGGTCTTCATGACCGACGCCGACTTCGCCCGGGCCAACGAGCTGCGCACGGCCCACGGCGGCCAGGCGTTCGCCAACCCGCGCAGTGCGGCGGCCGGCACCCTGCGCGCCCAGGACCGGGCCTACGACGCGCCGCTGTCCTTCCTGGCGTACGCGGTGCACGACCTGCCCGGCGGCGAGGGCCTGACCCACAGCGCCGCGATGGCCGCCATCGCCGAGCTGGGCGTGGCCACGACGGCCGGCTCACCCGCGGGCATGCCCCGCTGCGCCACGATCGACGAGCTTTCCGACGCCATCGCCGCGATGGGCGCGGCCCGCGGCACGCTCGGCTTCGACATCGACGGCGCCGTGGTCAAGGCCGACGACCCGGCCGACCGTGACCTGGCCGGCTCGTCGAGCCGGGCACCCCGCTGGGCGATCGCGCACAAGTTTCCGGCCGACACCCGCACCAGCAAACTGGCTGCGATCGAGGTGCAGGTGGGCCGCACCGGCGTGATCACCCCGGTCGCGGTCCTGGAGCCGGTCCAGGTCGGCGGCGTGGTCGTCACCTCGGCCACCCTGCACAACTTCGGCGACCTGGTCCGCCGCGACGTCCGCGTCGGCGACACCGTCTTCGTCCGCCGCGCGGGCGAGGTGATCCCCGAGATCACCGGCGCCAAGCTCGACGAACGCCCCGCGGACGCCGAGCCGTTCACCCCACCGGAGGTCTGCCCCCGCTGCGGCGGCGAGATCGACCGCACCCAGAAACGCTGGCGCTGCACCCAGGGCCGAGCCTGCGGCGCGGGGGAGTCCCTGTCGTACTTCGCCGCCCGCGACTCGATGGACATCGAAGGCCTGGGCGACAAAGTCATCGCCGGCGTCGTGGCAGCGGGCCTGGTGACCGACCCCGCCGACCTGTACGACCTGACCCCGGAAGCACTGGCCGAGCTGGACCGCCTGGGCCGCACCTCGGCAACAAAGCTGGTCGCGGCGATCCAAGCGTCCAAGGCCCAGCCCCTGTCCCGCGTCCTGACCGGCCTGGGTGTCCGCATGACGGGCCGCTCGATGTCCCGCCGCCTGGCCCGCCACTTCGGCACCATGGAAGCCCTCCGCGCGGCCACGGTCGAGCAGCTGCAGGAGGTGGAGGCGGTCGGCCCGGAACGCGCGGCCACGATCGCCGCGGAACTGATCGACCTGGGCCCGGTCATCGACAAACTGACGGCCCGCGGCGTGACGATGACCGAGCCGGGCGTCCCGGGCCGCGAAGCAGCAACCGTTCCCGAAGCCGCCGCCCTTCCGTTGCGCAGGGAGGACGGTAAGCCGATGACCGTGGTCGTCACCGGCTCGGTCCCGGGCCTGAGCCGCAACGAAGGCAACGAAGCGGTGGAACACCTGGGCGGCAAATCCTCCGGCTCGGTATCGGCGCGGACGGACCTGGTGGTGGTCGGGGCGGGCGCCGGCTCGAAAGCGGCGAAGGCGGAGGAGCTGGGGGTCCGGATCATGCCGGCGGAACGCTTCGCCGAGCTGCTGGCCGCCCACAACGCGGGCGACGAGCTGGCCCTCCAGGCGTACCTCGACTGATCCACCGCGACAGTTTGTGACCTCAGGCGTCGCTCGGGCCGGGCGACCAGCCGGTCCGCTGCGCCCAGTCGTCTGCCCGGTGGATGATCTGCCAGCAGTGGTCGGCTTTCGCGTCGGTGTAGCCGAGGCCGTCATGCGGATGCTCAGCGGCGAGCCGGCGCTTGACCTCCGCGTATTCCGCAGCGTCGGTCGGGTGCACCCGCAGGTAGTCGCGAAACAGCAGCGGGAACTGCTCCGAGAAGCTCCCGGCCCGGCGCACGTGGATATGGGTCCGCGCCGCACCGGGCGGCTCCCGGAAATACCGCTTCGTAAGCTCCGGATTGTCGGCGCGATGGACGAAACCGAGACCCACCAGCGGATCGCGGAACGGATCGACCGGCTCCAGCCGGGCCACCGAGATCTGCACATCGACAACCGGCTTCGCCGCCAGCCCGGGCACCGCGGTGGACCCGATGTGGTCGATCCGCAGCGCGACATCCCCCAGCGCGCCCCGCAGCCGCCGCCCGAGACCGGCGAAGCGCGCCGCCCAACCGGGATCGTGATCGACGATGCGGATCACCCGCACACCTTGCGCCTTGTCACCATCCATCGCCCGCATCGTAGGCGGCCCCTGCTTCACCGGCCGCCGACGGCGGGCCGGCTCGCTACTCGGCAAGCTGCGGGTTCGCCTGGCTCACCGGCTCACCGGCTCACCGGGCCGACGGCTCCCGGGCTCACCGGACCGATCGCCCGCCGGTTCGCCGGGCCGATGGCATCGCGGGTCTGGCGGACGTGCCGGGCTTTCCACGTCCGCCGGGCTTGCCGGGTTCGGCGGGCCGCTGGCCCGCTGGGATCGGCAGTCGCTGCCCGTCCGACTTGCCGATCCGTTGAACCGCCGGATATGCCCAGTCAGTTCGACCGCCGGGCCTACCCGGCTCCGCCGGGGCCGTCCGTCTTCGACCGCCCGGGCCTACCCGGCTCCGCCGGGCCTACCCGGCTCCGCCGGGGCCGTCCGTCTTCGCCCGCTGGCGGCCCGCGGCCCGCCGCCCGCCGAAGCCGAAACCCCAGCGAGCGCCCCGCCCCCACCGCCGGTACGGTCGCCGAAACCAACTCCCACCAGATGCCCGGCCGATGTCGAGAACCCCTGGGGCAGCTTCGTCCATCGGTGACCGCGCCCACCGGGTGCGGCGCGAGGATAGGAATAACGCATGACCAAGTACCTGCTCATCGTGGATTACCAGCCCGGTGTCATCGACAAGCCGATGGACGAGTGGGCGCCCGCCGACATCAAGGCGCACATGGACTACTACGGCGCGTTGCGGGCTGAGCTGCTGGCCAGCGGCGAGCTCGTCTACCAGGAGGCGCTGACCGGCCCCGAGCTCGCCAAGGTCGTCACCAGCGACGGCGTCGCGGCGCCCGTGGTCACCGATGGGCCGTTCGCCGAGTCGAAGGAGATGCTGGCCGGCTTTCAGCTCGTCGATGTCGAGAGTGAGGAGCGGGCCCTCGAGATCGCCGCGCGGATCTCTGCGGTTCCGGGGCCCGGCGGGGTGCCGCAGCAGCAGCCGATCGGCGTACGCAGGGTGCTCGGTCCTTCCGACTTCGCCCTGCTGACGCCCGAGCTGTGACCACAGCTTCACCCGTTGAGGACCTGCTCCGTGAGTTCGCGCCGCAGGTCCTCGGCGTGCTCGTGCGCCGCTTCGGGGATTTCGACGCCGCCGAGGATGCCGTGCAGGAGGCGTTGCTCGCCGCCGCGCTGCGGTGGCCCGTCGACGGCGTTCCGGACAATCCGCGCGGCTGGCTGATCCGGACCGGCGCCAACAAGTTTGTTGATCAGATCCGGAACGAGCTGGCCCGCCGGGAGCGGGAGCGGCGGGCTGCGGTCGAGGAGCCGCCGATCGACGTACCGGATCGGGACGACACCCTCACCTTGCTCTTCCTCTGCTGCCACCCGGCGCTGACGCCCGCCTCTGCGATCGCGCTCACCCTGCGCGCGGTCGGCGGCCTGACCACGGCCGAGATCGCGCATGCCTTCCTGGTGCCGGAGGCCACGATGGCGCAGCGGATCAGCCGGGCCAAGCAGCGGATCAAGGCCTCCGCGATCCCGTTCCGGATGCCGGACCCGGCCGACCGGCGGGCCCGGCTGCGGTCGGTCCTGCACGTGCTTTACCTGATCTTCAATGAGGGGTACGCCGGCAGCACCGGCCCCGACGTGCACCGCACCGAACTTTCCGCTGAGGCGATCAGGCTGACCCGTACGGTGCACCGAATGCTCCCGGACGACGGTGAGGTCGCCGGCCTGCTGGCGTTGATGTTGCTCACCGACGCCCGCCGCCCCGCGCGGACCGGCGTCGGCGGCGAGCTGATCCCGCTGGAGGAGCAGGACCGCAGCCGCTGGGACCGTCAGCTGATCAAGGACGGGACCGCGCTGCTCGACGCGGCGATGACCAGCGGCACCGTCGGCGAGTACCAGTTGCAGGCGGCGATCGCGGCCCTGCACGACCGGGCCGCCCGGGTGCAGGACACCGACTGGCCGCAGATCCTCGCCCTGTACGGCCTGCTCGACCAGCTCACCGGCAACCCCATGGTCACGCTGAACCGCGCCGTCGCGGCGTCCATGGTGCACGGTCCGGCCGAAGGGCTGCGCCTGCTCGCCACCCTCGACGAGCGGCTGCCCGGCCACTACCGCCTCGACGCCGTCCGGGCGCACTTGTACGAGCGGTCCGGTGACACCGGTGCCGCGATCACGCATTACCGAACCGCCGCCGCTCGCACCACCAGCGGCCCGGAAAGGCGGTATCTGACCACCCGGGCCGCCCGCCTGAACGAATTGCGGGAAAACAACAAATGAACGGCAGTGGCCGGCACCCGGAGAATTGCATGAGTGCATTACCGTGGCGTCGTGTCCGCAGTTGTCATGGCGACGAGAAAATTGTTCCGTCCCGAAACCCCCGTACGCCTGCGCTTGTGGACCGCCCTGGTGATCGGCGTTGCGGTGGCCCTGCTCGCCGCCTCCGGCCTGCTGTTGTCCCAGCTGCGCGGCCAGGTCCGGGTCATCGGTGGTGAGGCGGCGCCGCAGGCCGCCACGGCCGCGGATCTGTATTTCGCCCTCAGTGATCTCGATGCCCAGGTGGCCCGAATGGTGCTCGTCGGTGACGCCGCGGAATTGTCCGGCAGTCAGCTCGACGCGCTCGGCACCTATCAGCAACGCAGCCGGCAGATCGACGAGGATCTGCAACGGTCGCTGACCACCGTGACCGGGCACGCCGACCGGGCCATTGTGCTGGAGCTGATGCACGACCTCGCCGTCTACCGCCGGTGGGTGTGGCAGACCCTCACCGCGCAGTCGCAGGCTCCGCCGCAGCCCCCGGGCCGGTTGCCGCCCGACGCGCTCGGCTACTACACGCAGGCGACCAACGTGCTGCACCTGCGGCTGCTGCCCGCCTCCGACCGGCTGCGCGACGCCGGTGAGTCCCGTCTCGACCGGGCGTACGCCGCCAAGGCCACCACCGAGGCGTGGACGGTCGGACTGGCCGTGCTGCTCGGCGGGGGTCTCGTCGTGCTCCTGCTGATCCTTCAGGTGTTCCTGGCGCGGCGGTTCCGCCGGCTGCTCAATCCGGCCCTGGCCCTCGCCACAGTCCTCGCCCTGGGCCTGACCGCGGGCGTGTGCCTGGTCGTCGTCGGGCAGGGGCAGCGGCTCAGTGCCGCGCGCAACGATCACCTGACGCCCTATCTGACCCTCTCGCGGGCCCGGGCGCTGAGCTACGACGCCGCCGCGGACACCAGCCGCTATCTGCTCAGCGGCAACCTGGCCCTCTACCAGCAGGACTTCACCGGCAAGTCGGCCCAGCTGATCGACGTCGCCGGGCAGCTGGATGCCGACGGTCAAGTGCGTGACCGGTGGCTGGGCTATCAGCGGGACCATCAGCGGGTCGTGGCGCTGGCCGGCTCCGGGCGTACCCGGGCCGCGGTCGACGTGGTCACCGGCATCCGCCGCGGCGACGCGGCCTTCGATTTCTCCTACTTCGACGCCGCGGTCGGCGCGGCCGCTACGGCCCGCAAGGCCGGCTTCGACACGGCCCTGCGGGACGGGGAACGGCTGCTGACCGGCTGGCCGCTGATCCCGCTGCCGGTCCTCGGGGTCGCGATGCTGCTCGTACTGCTCGGCGTCCGCGCGCGGCTGGCGGAATACCGATGAGGGCCCCGCTGGGTCTCGTCGCCGTGCTGGTGCTGGCGGTCGGCGCCGCGGCGTGCGCTCCGGTCGTCACGGCGCCCGCGGCCGGCGACGCGATCCCGTGCGCGGCCGGATCGTTGCGGGCCCAAGGGTCGTCGGCGCAGACCAACGCGGTCAACACCTGGATCCGGAACTACCAGGTCGCCTGCTCCGGCGCCACGGTCGCTTACGGCAGCACCGGCTCGGGCGCCGGGGTCCGCGCGTTCCTGGCCGGCACCGGTGACTTCGCCGGCTCGGACTCGCCGCTCACCGCCCAGCAGCAGACCGCCGCCGATGCCCGGTGCGCCCGCGGCCCGGCCGTGCACCTGCCCATGGTGATCGGCCCGATCGCGCTGGCCCACAACGTCGCCGGGGTCGGCGACCTGCGGCTGGCCCCGGCCACCGTGGCCCGGATCTTCGCCGGGACGGTGACCACCTGGGACGACCCGGTGATCGCCGCGGACAACCCGGAGGCCGTCCTGCCGTCGACCGCGATCCACACCGTGCACCGCGCGGACAGCTCCGGCACCACCGCGAACTTCACCGCGTTCCTGGCGGCGACCGCACCGGCCGACTGGCGGTTCGGCGAGGACAGCACCTGGGCGGCCCCGGGTGGCAGCGCTCAGCGGGGCAGCAACGGTGTGGCGTCCACGATCGCCCGCACGGACGGTGCCATCGGTTACGTCGAGGCGTCGTACGCGCGGTTCCACAACCTGGCCGTGGCGCGGGTCCGCAACGGTGCAGGGGAGTTCACCGCGCTGACCGACGAGGCTGCCGGGCGTACTGTCGCGGCCGCCGCCGTCACCGGGACGGGGTCCGACCTGCGGCTCGCCGTCGACTACCGGACCACCGCAATGGGGGCGTACCCGATCGTCCTGGTCACGTACGAGGTGGTCTGCCGGACCGGCACGCCCGCCCGCAGCCTGCCGCTGCTGCGCGGCTTCCTGACCTACACCGCCGGCCCGCAGGGCCAGGCCGCCGCCGCACGGCTCGGTTACACACCGCTGCCTGCGGCGCTGCAGGGCAAGGTGCTGGCGGCGGTAGCCGCGCTCAACTGACCGCTCAATCCGGGCGGATGTCGCCCGGAGTACGCCCGAAGGCGCGCCGGAACGACCGGTGGAACGTGGCCACGCTGCCGAAACCGGCGTCCGCGGCGATGTCGATGACCCGCAGATGAGCCAGCTCCGGATCCGCCAGCGCCCGCCGCGCCCGTTCGAGCCGGGCCAGCCGCACGGTGCCGGCGTAGCTGTGCTCGCTCCCGGCGAACCACGTGTGCACGGTGCGCACCGACACGCCGAGCCGCCGCGCGGTCGCGGCGGGGGAGAGGTCCTCGTCGGCCAGGTGTTCCTCAACGTCGGTCACCGCCGCGGCCCGGGACCGCGCGGACCCGGCGTGGCCCCGCGCCGCCGGGTCCGCGGGCTCCAGGGCCACCGCGAGCAGGCCGGCCGCGTGGGTGGCCAGCCGGGCGGCCACGTCCGGGCCCAAGGGGGTACGGGTGAGCGCCGTCAACGCGTGCCGCACCGCCGCACCGACCCCGGTGCCGGTGCCGACGCGGGCGGCGGTCCGGACCGGTCCGCTCGTCTGCGCGCTGAGCAGGGGCTCGGGCACGAAGAACGAGAGCTGCCGGAAGTCGCCGCTGAACGCCATGGTGAACGGCTCGCCGGTGTCCACCAGCGCCAGGTCGCCCGGCCCCAGCACGGTCTCGCGCCCCCGCTGGGTGACCAGGCTCGAGCCGCGGACCTGGAGGTTGGCGTAGTAGCCGGGGCGGTGGGACCGGCCGATGTCCCGCCCGGTGCGGTGCACCCGCTGGCGTTGCGAGTCGATCCGGGCCAGGTCGAGGCGGCCCAGCGGCCACTGGGTGACCTGGCCGGTGAAGGCGCCGCGCAGATCGGACTCCGGGCTCAGCGCCAGGAACGCCTCGCAGATCAGCTCACGCCAGCAGGCGAACTGGTCCGCCGCGGCGACGGCCGACGTGGACCAGGTCTGTGGCACGGCTGCTCCTGTCCTGTTGCCGACGTCTGCGCTCCATGCAACTCCGGCTGCGCGCAGGGCGACACCGTCGCGACCGGCATCCGACACGGTGACCGGATGAGACTGCAGACCCGCTTCACCGACGCCTTCGGCCTGTCGACCCCGATCGCCCAGGCCGGCATGGCCTTCGTCGGCGCGACCCCGGACCTGGCCGTGGCGGTCGGCAACGCGGGCGGGCTCGGCTCGCTCGGGGCCGGCCTGATGCCCGCTGCGGCGATCACCGCGACGATCGCCGCCGTCCGGGCCGGGACCGACGGCCCGTTCCACGTCAACTTCATCACCGGGTTCACCGGCCCCGAGCAGATCGACGCGGTCTGCGCGGCCCGGCCCGCCGGGGTGTCGTTCCACTGGGGACATCCGCCGCGCGCCTGGATCGACCGGCTGCACGACGCCGGGATCCGCGTCCTCGAACAGGTCGGCTCGGTGGCCGGGGCGCAGCGGGCGGCCGGCGACGGCGTGGACGTGATCGTGGCGCAGGGCCTGGAGGCCGGCGGCCACAACTTCGCCGAGCTGCCGACGTTCGCCCTGGTGCCGCTGGTGGTGGACGCGGTGGCGCCGGCCCTGGTGCTGGCCGCCGGCGGGGTGGCGGACGGGCGGGGCCTGGCCGCGGCGCTGATGCTGGGCGCGGACGGCGTCTGGGTCGGCACCCGGCTGGTGGCCACCCAGGAGTCGGCCGCTCACGACGGCTACAAGGCCGGGATCGTCGAGGCGCCGGCCACCGGGACCGTGCGGACCGCGTTGTTCGGCCCGGACCGGCCGGACTTCAACCCGATGCGGGTGCTCGGCAACCGGGTCGTGCTCCAGTGGCAGGACCGGGTGGCCGAGGTCCCGGCGGACACCTCGGGGCTGCCGGTCATCGGGCACACCGAGCTGGGCGGGGTGCCGACGGAGCTGCGCAAGTTCTCGAGCCTCGTACCCGTGCGGGGCCTGACCACCGGGGACCTGGACGAGATGGCGCTGCCGGCGGGTCAGGGGACCGGGCTGGTGGATGCGGTACGGCCGGCCGGCGCGATCATCGAGGCGATGACGCGGCAGGCCTGCGAGCTGCTCGAACGGCACCGGGACCGGGCTCACACCGGCTGACGGGCGGCGGCGGATCTAGGCTGGCTGGATGGAATATCGCACACTCGGCAAGTCCGGTCTCCGCGTCTCCGTGCTGACCATGGGGACGATGACCTTCGGCGGCAAGGGCGGCTTCGCCAGCGTCGGCTCGACCGACGTGGCGGAGGCCCGGCGCCAGGTCGACCAGTGCCTCGAGGCCGGCGTCAACCTGATCGACACCGCCGACGTCTACTCCGACGGGGCCTCCGAGGAGATCGTCGGTGAGGTGCTCGCCGGCCGCCGCGACGAGGTGCTGGTCGCGACCAAGGTCCGGATGCCGATGGGACCCGGCCCCAACGACGCCGGCCTGTCCCGCCACCACATCATCGCCGGTTGCGAGGCCAGCCTGCGCCGGCTGCGCACCGACCACATCGACCTCTACCAGGTGCACGAGTGGGACGGCCAGACCCCGCTGGAGGAGACCCTCGATGCGCTGCAGCAGTTGGTCACCTCGGGCAAGGTGCGGTACGTCGGAGCCTCCAACTACACCGGCTGGCAGCTGATGAAGGCGCTGGGCACGGCGGACCGCAACGGGCTGCCGCGCTTCGTCAGCGAGCAGATCTACTACTCGCTGCAGGCCCGCGACGCCGAGTACGAGCTGATCCCGGCCGCCGTCGACCAGGGCCTGGGCGTGCTGGTGTGGAGCCCGCTCGCCGGTGGCCTGCTCTCCGGCAAGTACCGCCGGGGCGTGCAGGCGCCGGCCGGCTCGCGGCAGCTCACCGACTGGAACGAGCCGCCGGTGCACGACCAGGAGAAGCTCTACGACACCGTCGAGGTGCTGGTGCAGATCGGCACGGACCGTGGCGTGTCGGCGGCCCAGGTCGCGCTGGCGTACCTGCTCGGCCGGCCGGCGGTGACGTCGCTGGTGATCGGGGCGCGCACCGCGGCGCAGCTCGCCGACAACCTGGCCGCGGCCGAGCTGGTGCTCAGCGCCGAGGAGCGGGCCCGGCTGGACGCGGTGAGCGCGCCGACGTTGCTGTACCCGTACTGGCATCAGGCGAAGACGGCGAGTGACCGGCTGTCACCGGCGGACCTCACCCTGCTCGGGCCGCACCTGGGGAACTGAGCCGTCAGCCGCGGGCGCGCCGCACGATGGTCTCCTCGCGCAGCACCAGCGAGCTCACCCAGGCCTCGGCGAAGTGCAGCAGGCCGCGCGCGCCGGCCTGCTCGAAGATGCGCCGCAGCAGCTCGGTGCGGCGCGCCGGCGGCAGGTGCTCACCGTCGGTCGTGCCGCGCACCCGGTTGACCAGCTGCTCGACGGCCAGGAAGAGGAACGGCCCGGCCACCGCCAGGGCGCGCCAACGGAACTCGGCGCCCTCGTCGACGCCGCGCAGGATCAGCATCGCGGCGAGCTCGTCCGCCTCGTACTCGCGGCGGGAGTTGCGGGGGTCGTCGTCCGGCGGGGTGTGGCGGTGGCCGGCGAGCAGGTGGCCGTACTCGTGGCCCAGGGCGAACCGTTCCGCCGACCGGGCCATGAAGAAGCCGAAGGTGTTCTGGGCCTCCGCCGGGGCGTCGGGTGCGGTGGGGTCCCGCTCCAGGTAGGCGGTCACCGCGTCGGCGAACGCCGCGTCGGCCTCCTCGCGCTGCTGACGCTGTTGCAGGGCCGCGGCCGCGTACCGACTGGCGCCCTGCTCGTCGCGGGCCGGGGTGAGCTGCGACGCGACCAGGGTGGCGGCCACCCGGTCCAGCAACGGGCGCAGGCCGGTGTCGAGCAGGATCAGCGTGCCGCCCTCCACGCTGTGCGTCCGCGCGTGCAGGGACCGGTGCGGAAACGCACCGACATGGGTGCCGGCCGGCACGTCGATCCGGCTCACCGCGAGGGTACGGCGGATCCCGGCGTCGACCGCGTCGAACGGGTTGGCCAGCTCGTAGCCGCCGTCGCGGATCGTGGCCAGCACGTCCTCGCCGACGTCCGCACGGTCCCGGGGGCCGAGGCCCTCGACGTAGGCGCGGACCGCCGCGCGGGGCAGGGTGCCGTCGGGCATCGCTCGGCCTCCTGTGGTCGCACCGGTTGGTCCGGCACGGTGCGTCCGCACCCGCCGGGAAGGACAGGATATGGTCACGCGTCGATGGTCGGCGGCGCGGGGACCTCCCCGGCTGATCATGCGAGGGCCCGCGGGCGTGCCACGGGCCCTCGACAGCTCAGAACCGCTTGAACACCGACAGGGCCGGCAGGGCGCGCCCGCTGTAGTCGAACAGCGCCTGGTTCTCCCAGCCGTCACCGGAGGCAGGGTCGGCCGGGTCCCAGCCCGCGCCCTCGGCTGCCGTCCACGTCGGCTCCCAGTAGAAGACGCCCAACGCGTTCGGCACCCCGGCGACCACGGTCAGGATGTCGCGCAGCGCATCGGACTGGCCGCGCGGCGTCGCCGGGTAGCCGCCGGTCTCGGCCAGGGCCGCGGTGAAGATGTTCGTCTCGTGGTCGTTCTCGGCGGTGGTGAAGCCGTACGCGGTCTCGGCCACCATCACCGGCTTGCCGTAGCGGCCCGCCAGGTCCAGCAGGTTGGCCTGCAGCGCGCCGAGGGAGCCGTGCCAGTAGACGTAGTGCGACACCGCGATCACGTCGAACGGCACGTTGCGGGCGGTCGCCTGGTCGAACCACCAGCGGTGCCCGCCGTTGTTGCCGCCCTCGGCCAGGTGCAGCACGACCTTGGTGCCCGGGGACGCCGCCGTGACCGCGGTGCTGCCCGCCGTCAGCAGGGCAGCCAGGCCGTCCCAGTTGTCCCAGCGGCCGTCCGGCCACAGCAGGCCGCCGTTGATCTCGTTGCCCACCTGGGCCATCGCCGCCGGGGTGCCCTGCGCCCGCAGGTCGTGCAGCACCTCGAAGGTGTGGTCGTAGACGGCCTGCTTGAGGTCGGCGAAGCTGAGCGCCGCCCACGCCGCCGGCTTGTTCTGCTTGCCCGGGTCGGCCCACGCGTCGGAGTAGTGGAAGTCGATCAGCAGCTGCTGTCCGGCCGCCTTGGCCCGGCGGGCCTGGGCCAGCACGTCGTCCTTGTCGTTGTAGCCGTCGGCCGGGTTCACCCAGACCTTGAGCCGGATGAAGTTCACGCCGTTGGCCGCGAGCAGCGGGAACGGGTCACGCCGCTGCCCGGCGGCGGTGCGGTACACGGCGCCGTGGTCCTCGTTCTTGGTCACGTGCGAGACGTCCGCTCCGGTGATCGCCAGCGGGGTGCCCGGCGCGGAGTCCGACGGCCCGAACGCGATGTCGTCGAAGTTCGTGTACTGCCCGGCGGCGGCGTCGGAGTGCAGCACGATCGTGCAGCGCCCGCCGGTCACCTTGACGGTGACGGCGAGCCGGACCCATTCATTTCCGGTACGGGGAATCGCGGCCCGTTCCTCCGCGGAGCCGCAACTGTTCAGCCCCACGTACGCGGAGGGCTGGTTGCCGCCCGAGCGCACCCGCAGGCTCAGCGTGTACGTGCCGCGCCGGAGCCCGGTGACCGGCTGACTCGTGGTGACCCGGTAGGCGGTGTCCGCGTAGTGCGTCAACTGAGAACTGCCGGTGTAGCCGCCGGCCTCGACGAAGCTGGCGGCCCGGGAGCCGCTCTCCGACCAGCCGGTGATGCCGGCCTCGAAGCCCGGATTGCGCACGTCACCGGGAGCGGCGGCGTGGGCGGGAGAGGCCGCGACGACCAGCGCGGTGGCTGCGGTCAGGACGAGGGGTGTGCGAAGCATGGGAGCTCCAAGGGGAGGACGGACTGTTATCGGTTGCCGCGCCGCAGGACGCGGAAGCTTCCGGCGGGGACCGGGAGGCCGTCGGCCACCACGTCCCCGGTGAGCAGTTCGACGCCGGCGCCGGGCACGACGACCTCGCTGCTCCCGTGGTTGATCGCGATCAGGTACGCGCCGGTGTCGGAGTGCCGCTCGACGACCTCCAGGGACGGGGGCAGGTCCGGCGCCGGGGGCAGGCCGGCCGCCTCGGACACCGATGCCAGCAGAGCGGCGGTGCCCTCGGGAGTCAACCGGGTCGATACGTAGAACGCCTGGCCTTTCCCGTACGCGTGCCGGGTGATCGCCGGCAGCCCGGCCGCCGGACCGTCCGCGTAGGACGCGAGCGCCGTGGCGCCGTGCAGTTCCAGCCGCTCCGCCCACGTGTCGGCCGTGCGGCCGTCGTCGAGCCGGACGCTGCGCCCGGCGGCCAGCGGCTCGAACTCCTCGACCCCCAGGCCGAGCAGGTCGCGCAGGGCGCCGGGGTAGCCGCCGGGGTGCACGGTGTCGTGCCCGTCGACGATCCCGGAGAAGTACGACACCAGCAGCGTCCCGCCACCGGCCACGTAACGTCGCAGGTTATCGGCCGCGCCCGGGCTGAGCAGATAGCTGCTCGGCGCCACCACCAGCGGGTACGCCTCCAGCGCGCCCTCCGGGTGCGCGAAGTCGACCGTCCGGTGCGCCCGCCACAACGGCTCGTAGAACGCCTCCTGCCGTTCGCGGAAGCTCAGCTCCTGCGACGGGCGCCAGGGCAGCTCGAGCCCCCACCACGACTCCCAGTCCCACAGCAGCGCCACCTCGGCGGTGATCCGGCTGTCGCGCAGCTCGGCCAGCTCGTCCAGCGCCGCGCCCAGCGCCACCACCTCACGCCAGGTCCGGGTGCCGGTGCCGCCGTGCGGCAGCATCGCCGAGTGGAACTTCTCCGCGCCGAACCGCGAGGCGCGCCACTGGAAGAACAGGATGCCGTCGGCGCCGCGGGCCAGGTGCTGCATGCTGTTGCGGCCCAGCTCGCCCGGCGCCTTGGTCAGGTTGCGGGGCTGCCAGTTGACCGCGTTGGTGGAGTGTTCCATCAGCAGCCAGGACCGCCCGTGCGCCACCGAGCGGGTCAGGTCGGCGCACATGGCCAGCTCGATGTGGTTGTCGGCCCGTTCGGCCTGCAGGTAGTGGTCGTTGGCGACCACGTCGACCTCGGTGCCCCACTTCCAGTAGTCGATGTTCTTGCAGTTGGCCAGCATGAAGTTGGTGGTGACCGGGATGCCCGGGGCGAGACGGTGCAGGATGTCGCGCTCGCGCCGGAAGTTGGCCAGGTGCGCGTCCGAGCTGAAGCGGAAGAAGTCCAGCTCCTGCGCCGGGTTGACGGTGGTCGGCGCGACGGTCGGCGGCTCGATCTCGGCCCAGTCGCCGAAGCGCTGGCTCCAGAAGGTGGTGCCCCAGGCGTCGTTGAGCTTGCCCAGGTCGCCGTAGCGGTCGCGCAGCCAGTTGCGGAAGGCCGCGGCCGAAGTGGGGCAGTAGCAGAACGGGTTGGCGCCGCCGTACTCGTTGTGGGCGTGCCACAGCACCACCGCGGGGTGGCCGGCGTAGCGGCGGGCGAGCTGCTCGGAGATCCCGGCCGACGCCGCGGCGTACGCCGGTGAGCTCGGGCAGAACGACTGCCGGGCGCCGCCGCCCAGCCGCGTGCCCTCGCGGGTGATCGGGGCGGCGTCGGGGTGCCGGTGCAGGAACCACGGCGGCGGGGCGGCCGTCGGGGTGGCCAGGTCGACCGCGATGCCGGCGTCGTGCAGCAGCTCGAGGCTGCGGTCGAGCCAGCCGAACTCGTACTCGCCGGGGGCCGGCTCCAGCATCGCCCAGGCGAAGATGCCGAGGCTGACCAGGTTGACGCCGGCCTCGCGCATCAGCGCCACGTCGGCGCTCCAGACGTCCTCCGGCCACTGCTCGGGGTTGTAGTCCCCGCCGTAGGCGATCCGGTCCATCCCCGGGACGAGCGGCATGTACGGCTCCGATCTGTGAGCGCTCCCAACCGTGCACAGGCATGATTGCATAGCTTCTACCTGCACAGTTAACGCATCCGCAACTCTTGACACTGTGCTTCCGTGGGTTAAGGCTGTGAGCGCTCACAGCCACCATCCCCGGAAAGGCACGATGATGAGGAAGAAGTTCGGCGCCCTGCTCGCAGTGGTGCTCGCCGCCGGCCTGAGTGCCGCCTGCACCAGCGATTCCGGTGACGCCGACCAGAGCGCGCAGCCCGGCGGCAAGGTCGAGCTCTCGTTCTGGGCCTGGGCGCCGAACATCGACAAGACCGTCGACGCCTGGAACGCCGCCAACCCCGACATCCACGTGACCCTGAGCAAGCAGGCCGGCGGCGGCGACATCGTCACCAAGCTGCTGACCGCGGCCAAGGCGGGCAACCCGCCGGACCTGGCCCAGGTGGAGTACCAGTCGCTGCCCACGCTGGTCAGCAACGACGTGCTGGCCGACATCGCCAAGGAGGCGGCGCCGGTCAAGGAGAAGTTCGCCGAGGGCGTCTGGCAGCAGGTCACGCTGGGCACCGACGCGGTGTACGCGATCCCGCAGGACTCCGGCCCGATGATGTTCTACTACCGGGCCGACGAGTTCGACAAGCTGGGCCTGACCGTGCCGAAGACCTGGGACGAGTTCGCGCAGACCGCCCGTACCGTCCGGCAGAAGGCCCCGAAGAAGTACCTGACCACCTTCTCGGCCAACGACCCGGGCTGGTTCACCGGCCTGGCGCAGCAGGCCGGCGCCTCCTGGTGGGGCATCGACGGCGAGACCTGGAAGGTCAGCGTCAACGACGCGGCCACCAGGAAGGTCGCCGACTACTGGGGTGGCCTGGTCGCCGAGGGCGCCATCGACAAGCAGCCGATGTACACCCCGGCCTGGAACAAGGCACTCAACGACGGCACCCTGATCGCCTGGCCGAGCGCGATCTGGGCGCCCGGCGTGCTGGCCGGCAACGCGCCCGCGACCAAGGGCAAGTGGGCGATGGCCCCGATGCCGCAGTGGAACGCCGGAGAGAACAAGACCGGCAGCTGGGGCGGCTCCTCCACCGGCGTCACCGCGGCCGGCAAGAACAAGGCCGCCGCGGTGAAGTTCGCGGCCTGGATGAACGCCGACCCGGCCGCCACCGAACTGCTCATCAAGGAGAGCGCCATCTACCCGGCCGCCCGCGACGCGCAGTCCAGCCCGCTGCTGCAGGAGCCGCCCGCGTTCTTCGCCAACCAGAAGGACTTCTACACCTCCGCCAAGGCGATCGCCGAGACCGCGTCCGGCTTCGTCTGGGGGCCCAACGTCAACGTCGCGTACGACACGTACAAGGACGCCTTCGGCAAGGCGATCACCGGTAAGACACCGTTCGCCGGGGCCGTCGACACCATGCAGACGGCCACCGTGGCCGACATGCAGAAGAACGGCTTCAAGGTCGCGAGCTGAGAGGACCCGTCATGTCATCGGCCGTCACCGGCCGGCGGCGGCGAGGTGCGGCATCCCGCGGGGTGCCGTACCTCTTCCTCGCCCCGGCCATCGTGCTCTTCGTCCTCTTCCTGCTCGTGCCGATCGGCTACGCCGTCTACCTGAGCCTGCGCAAGGTCAAGGTCAGCGGCCTGGGCCTGGGCCGCAACGCGCGCACCGAGATCTTCGCCGGGCTGGAGAACTACCGCACCGCGCTGTCGGACTCCGAGCTGTGGGGCAGCGCGGGCCGGGTGCTGGCCTACGGCCTGACCCTGCTGCCCGTCATGCTGGGCCTGGCCCTGCTCTTCGCGCTGCTGCTGGACCGGCCGGGGGTCCGGCTGGCGCGCTTCTCGCGCCTGGCCATCTTCCTGCCGTACGCCGTCCCGGGCCTGATCGCCAGCATGCTCTGGGGCTTCCTCTACCTGCCGGCGGTCAGCCCGTTCACCGACCTGGCCGTGCGGCTGGGGCTGCCCGAGCCCGACCCGCTCACCGGCGGCTCGGTGTTCTTCGCCATCGTCAACATCGCGGTCTGGGGCGGCGTCGGCTTCAACATGATCGTGCTGTTCACCTCGCTGCGGGCCATCCCCTCGGAGATCTACGAGTCCGCCCGCCTCGACGGCTGCACCGAATTCCAGCTCGCCGTCCGGATCAAGATCCCGCTGCTGATGCCGTCGCTGATCATGACCACGGTCTTCTCGCTGATCGCCACCCTGCAGGTCTTCACCGAGCCGCTGACCGTGCGCTCGCTTACCAACTCCATCTCCTCGACGTGGACCCCGCTCATGAAGATCTACCGCGACGCGTTCGCGCAGAACGACATCTACTCGGCCGCCGCCAGCTCGGTGCTGATCGCCGGGATCACGCTCGTGGTCTCGTTCGGCTTCCTGCGGCTGGTGCAGCGGCAGGCCTTCGGAAGCGAGGAGCGATGACGGCGCTCGCCACCTCCGTACCGGTGCGGGACGACCGGGATCCGGCGGCGCCGCGCCGGCGGTCCCAGCGGCGCACCGCCTGGCTGCCGACCACCGTGCTGCTGATCGGGGCGGTCTACTGCCTGCTGCCGGTGGCCTGGGTGGTCGCCGCGTCGACCAAGAGCGGGTCGTCGCTGTTCACCACCTTCACGTTCGCCCCGGGCGGGGACTTCCTCACCAACCTCGGCGACCTGTCCGCCGGCGGCGTCTACTGGAAGTGGATGCTCAACTCCCTGCTGTACGCCGGGGCCGGCGGGCTGCTGTCGGCGTTCGTGTCCGGGCTGTCCGGCTACACGCTGGCCAAGTTCCGGTTCCCCGGGCGCGGCGTCATCTTCAACGTGCTGCTGGCCGGGGTGCTGGTGCCCGGGGTCACGCTGGCCATCCCGCAGTACCTGCTGCTGGCCAAGGTGGGGATGACCGACACGTACTGGGCGGTGCTGCTGCCGAACATCCTCAGCCCGTACGGGATCTATCTGGCCCGGATCTATGCCGCCGCGGCCGTGCCGGACACCGTGCTCGAGGCCGCCCGCACCGACGGGGCGTCCGAGGGCCGGATCTTCGGCCGGGTGGCCCTGCCGATGATGCTGCCCGGGCTGGTCACGGTCTTCCTGTTCCAGTTCGTGGCGATCTGGAACAACTTCCTGCTGCCGTTCGTGATGCTCTCCGACGACGACAAGTTCCCGGTGACCGTCGGCCTGTTCACGTTGCTGAACCAGGGCCAGACCGTGCCCGCCCTCTACAGCGTCGTGATCATCGGGGTACTGATCTCCATCGTGCCCCTGATCGCGCTGTTCCTGCTGCTGCAACGCTACTGGCGCCTGGACCTGGTCTCCGGGGCGGTGAAGGGCTGATGTCCGGCCAACCCGGCTGCGCGGCGGTGGGACCGGGCGGGAGAATGTGACCGTGACCGAGCCCAGCCGACTCCGCTCCCGCCCGACGATGGACGACGTCGCGGCGGTGGCCGGCGTCTCCCGCGGCACGGTCTCGCGGGTGCTCAACGGCGGTCACAACGTCAGCCGGCAGGCCCTGGCCGCGGTCGAGCGCGCGATCAGCAAAACCGGGTACGTGGTGAATCAGCACGCGCGCAGCCTGGTCACCCAGCGCTCGGGCTCGGTCGCCTTCATCCTCTCCGAGCCGCAGGACAAGCTCTTCGAGGACCCCAATTTCAACAACCTGCTGCGCGGCTGCACCCAGGTCCTGGCCGAGCACGACATCACCCTGCTGCTGACCGTGGCCGCCACCGGCGAGGACCGCCAGCGGATCGGCCGCTGGGTCACCGCCGGGCACGTCGACGGCGCGTTGCTGGTCTCCAACCACCTGGGCAGCCCGCTGATCGCCGAGCTCAAGGAGCGCGGGCTGCCGTTCGTGGTCTGCGGCCGTCCCCTGGGCCAGGAACGCGACGTCACCTACGTGGCCTCCGACGACCGCGACGGCGCCCGGCAGATGACCGAATACCTGCGCTCGGCCGGTCGCCGCCGGATCGCCATCATCACCGGCCCGCTGGACACCCCCGGCGGCGTCGACCGGCTGGCCGGCTACCGCGAGATCGTCGGGCACGGCGACCCTGAGCTGATCGCGACCGGCGACTACACCCAGGCCTCGGGCGAGGCGGCGATGGCCCGCCTGCTGGAGCAGGCCCCGGACCTGGACGCGGTCTTCGTCTGCTCCGACCTGATGGCGGCCGGTGCGATCACCACCTTGCAGCGGGCCGGCAAGCGCGTCCCGCAGGACGTGGCGGTCGGCGGCTTCGACGACAACAAGATCGCCACCACGACCAAGCCTTTGCTGACCACCATCCGTCAGCCGTGGGCCCGGCAGAGCGCGGAGATGGTCCGGCTGCTGCTGGCCCACATCGACGGCGAGGAGCACTCGGCCGTGATCCTGCCGACCGATCTGGTCATCCGCGAGTCGGCGTAGGAGAGCGTCACCCGATGGTGCGGCGGCGGCGCGTGGCTGCCACCCCGAGCACACCGGCGCCGAGCGCCAGCAGGCCGATCACCCCGGTCGCCGGGCCGGTGGCCGCCAGGGTCTCCCGGCCGTCGACGATGCGGACCTCGCTGTTCCCGGCGATCGGCGCCAGTCCCTCGGCGGAGAACGTGATGGTCACCGTCCCGGTGTGGCCGGCCGTCGCGGTCCGGGTGGCCTTCACCAGCACGGGCAGGTACTGCTCGATCGTCTCGCCCTCGAACGACAACACCCGGGGATCCGAGCAGACGACACGGGTCGGTGACGGTGTGACGCATACACCGCCACCTTTCCTTGGAGTGAGCCGGACGCCGGTGACTCCGCGCAGGTCATAAATGACCTTCGCGCCGGTCAGCTTCGTCGGGCCCGTGGACCACAGGTTCGGTCCCAGCGCGTCGACGGCGGTGCCGCCCACGGGCACCTCGATGTCCGGGAAGGCGGCCGAGATCGGATCGCCGCGGTAGATGTCCGCGGCGCGGGCCGGGGACGCCACGGTGAGCAGAAGAACGGCGGCGGCGGCCGGTACGCCCAGGAGGCGCCGCGCGTACAGGTGCTGCATCGTCGGTGTTTCCTTTCAAGCTGGGAACTCACCATCGCCGACGAATCGCCGGCGGCGCCTCGATCGGCCGCACTTTCACGCGGACGTGACAACTAGCTCACCTTGAAGGTTGTCGAGGAGTTGCCGCCGACGTTGCGGATGACGATCTCGGCTGCCGGCACCTTGACCGACGGAGCGGGAAAGTGCCAGCCGTGCGGTGAATCCGATTCATCGCCCCTGAGGATCGCCGCGATCCGGCCCGTTGTCGAAACCGTCAGGCGTCGGCCCGAAGGATGGGAGAACACCGCCTTCTTGTCGGTGGCCGAGACAATGGTCCACAGGCTGTCGAGGTGCCATACCTGTCGCCAGGACGATCCGGTGGGAAAAGAGTCGGCGACCTCGAAACGGGCGAGGTCGTCCAGCACCCTGATGTCCCGGGTATGTGACATTCCATAGATCCGGTCTTTGACTTTGCACCACGCCGTTGTTGCGTTCTGACCGGCCTCGGTGACCTTTGCGGCCTTTACCCCGGGCGTGCCACCGTCAGGGATGGCGACATTGTGTCCTTCCGGTCCGATGCCGTATCTGTTCAATGCGTTATCGGTGTCGTAAGTGTAAATTCCGGGCCCGACAAGAACGCGGACGCCGCGCGTTGTCCAAGTGACCCCACCGGCCTGGTCATGGTGGCCGTGGGCTGATCGTGCGGGTCCGTACCGCACGGTGTAGTAACTGGTCATCGGGTCGGTCCACGACCAACGGCCGATGATCCATCCGGCCTTGTCGTCGCGGAGGGTGCGGATGCCGGGCACGCTGATCGGCCGGCCTCCGCCCTCATAGGAATCGCCGATCTGGACGATGTTCCCGTCCGGTTCCGTCATCCACCCGAACGCACGGTAGGCATCATCGCCGGCCGACCGCACCAGGTCGGCCGCGGGGCCGGTCAACCGCCGCTCGGCCTGGCGCCACAGGTTGGCGTTGATGCCCTGGTACATCGACGACTGTTCGTTGGTCACCCCCTCGGCCGAGAAGGCGTACGGCACCTCGCTGATCATCCGCCGGGTTGCGGTGGCCCGCCAGTCCGGACGATCGAGCAGAGCCGCCGCCTGTATCAGTCGCAGATTCGCGAACAGACCGTGGTTGTGCACCCGGCGATACGGTGGCCCGTAGTACCGATCGCCGAGCAGGACTCCGGCGTCGGCTTCCATCCCCGGGATCAAGCTCGGTGACCGGCTGATCGCATAGAGGCAGTTCTCCGTCTCCAGCCGGCGCAGCGCCGTGCCCTCGTCCCAGCCGTCGGCGTCACTGCCGGGGTCGGGATTCTGGCGGTGGAACGCAACGGTCTGCGCGACGAGAGCCCTGAGCGCCCTTTTGTTGCCGTCCAGGCCGGCCCGGCGAGCGAGCGGTTTCATCCACAGCAGGCTTTGGAACTTCAGCCGCCAGGACGGATCCGTTGACGGCGGTCGGGCCCATGAGGTTGCCGGAATATCGCCCACGGTGAACGAGGGTGCTCCAGGAATGGTCACCACCAGTCGCGAACCCCGGGTCAGTTCATCGGCCGGCGCTCCGCAGTCGGCGCCCGCATCGGACCGATCGACGGCCGGCGTCGATGACGGGCCGGTGGTTCTCACCGGCGGCGGAATCGCCGACAAAGGACCGCCGGGCAATTCGTTCCACACGATTATCGGGGGCGGATGGAAGCCTTGAGCATCCCCCGCTACGGCAAGGACGATACCGGGAAGAAGCAGCGCGGTGAATGAACAAATCAGTATCTTCAGTTTCCGCATATGTTCAGGACGCTCGGCCCGAACATTGTGATGCACGTTCAGAGGTGCGAATTAAAATATACGGGTGGGGCCGCGATCGGCGACCCCACCCGTATTACTCCGCGTCCTCGAACAGCATCATCCGGGCGCCCTGACCGGTGTTGCAGTTGACCGGCGGCTTGTCCCCGCCCCAGACGAAGGCGTCCTGGCCGGCGGTGGCACAGCTCGGAGATCGACCGGTCCCGGTTCGCGTGCTGCCCCAGCGGCCCGTGACCGGGTTCAGGACGATCTGGTCCACGCGCTTCGTCCAGATCAGAAGCCGGCCCCCGGTGTCGGTGGGTACCAACCGCGCGCCGCCGGGGTCGGACACCGGCGGCAGCGCGCGGCGCCCGGACCCGTCCAGCTCCTGGACGAACCAGCCGGAGATCTCACGCATCGTGCCACGCGGGGCCGACGGCTCGGCGACCTCCGTCCGGCCGAGGCAGAACGTGGGCGCGCACCGCAGCGAGACCGTGTCGGGCAGCGCGGTGACCGTACGCTCTTCCCCGGTGACGAGATTACGGAGCAGCCGTGACACTGTCCCGCTGCTCCGGCCGGCGGGCCGGCCGGTCAGCTCGGCCCAGGCGGTGCCGTGGGTGCCGAGGCGCTGCAACTCTGCCGGCGTCGTCATGACGCCGTCGGACAACGAGACGCGGGTGACTCCGCCGGTGCGGGCCGACCAGTACACCGCTTCGTCCGTGGCGTACCAGTCGCGGGCGAGCAGGTAGCTGGTCTGTACCGTAACCACGAGTTGCCGTTCCCCGCCGGTCACCGGCGCGCGGTAGACCGAGAAGAACTCCTCGCCGTGATTGCGCACCTGCCACACCAGCCAGTTCGGCGTGATGAGGACCTCGTTGGCGGTGTCGTTGCCACCGTATCCGGTGACGAGCGTCTTGAACGTCTTGTCGCGCACGTTGTAGGAGTAGAACGACACCGGGTCCCTGACCAGCACGCGGTCGGCGTCCAGACGCCCCACCACACTGGCCTTCTTACCCGTCGGGGAGGTGACCGGCGGCTCGTCGATGATGGCCCGCGGCCACACCGACGCGATCTGGGGCCCGTCGTCGAACGAGGCGGGCACCAGCAGCGCCGGCTGCCCGGCCGTCTGATCCGGGGCGGCGCGCCGCCCCGGCCACGGACCGATCGCGGCGCCCACGGCGACCGCCACGAGGACCAGCACGACCGCCGCGCTCCCGGCCCGGCGGCGGCGACGTCGCCGCCGGTGGCCTGCCTCCACCCGCTCCAGCAGATCCGGCGGCGGGGCCGGTGCCGCGGCGGCATACGTCTCGAGCATCTCGCGCACGTTGACATCGCTCATCGCAGGGCCTCCGACAGGTCGCTGAACTTCGCGGCCCGCAGCTTGTCCAGGCCCCGTTTGGCCTGGCTGCGGATGGTGGCGCTGGACACGCCCAGCGTCGTGGCGATCTCCTGGTCGCTCAGTCGCTCGTAGAACCGCAGGACCAGCACCGCCCGCTGACGGGGCGGCAGAGCAGCGAGGGCGGTCCAGAGCTGCTCGGCGTGCCCGGCCACGTCGACCTGGGCGAGACCCGGATCCGGGACGGCCGCGTCGGGAACGTGGGCGGTCAGCCACTCGCGGCGCCTGCGTCGCCACGCGCTGACATGCAGACGGGCCATCGTGGTACGGACGTACCCGGTGGGATCATCGCGTCGCACCACCCTGGCCCAGTGACTGCGCAACCTGATCAGGGCGTCCTGGACCAGATCGTCCGCATCGTGGTGATTACCGCTGAGGATGTAGCCGTAGCGGTAGAGGGCAGCCGTGCGGAGGCGGACGAAGTCCGCGAATGCTTGTTCCTCTGTCATGCGTCCCCTTTCCCGACCCGGACGCTCGAGCGGGCGAAAGTGTTGCACGCCCGTCCTCCTGAGTTTCAGCTGTCGACGGCCGCCGCCTCCCTCGGCCGGGGCGTGAAGAAGCGGACGATGTCCTGCGCCGCGGTGGGGGAGAGCATCATCGCCTGGACCCGTGCGGACATCTCGGCGATCGGCTGCGTCCGGGCGAACATCGCCTCCTCGTACGCCCGGACGGCCGGGTCCGGGTCGGCGGCGAGCCGGCCCGCGAGTTCGGCGGCGTCGAGCATGGCCTGGTTGGCGCCCTCGCCGACGGGTGGCATGAGATGCGCGGCATCGCCGATGAGGGTGAGGCCCGGCCGGCCGGCCCAGCGCGTACCCGTGGGCATCGCCTCGATCAGGCGCGGCACCGGCGCGCTGTCGCCGGCTTCGATGAGGGCGGTGAGCCGCGCGTCCCAGTCGCCGAAGATCTCCAGCAGAGCACGCTTGCTGCCGTACGTGTCGATCGGGCGATCCCCGGCGGGCAGCGTGATCCCGACCCGCAGACCGCCGTCGCCGAGTCGTTGCGCGGCCAGGATCTGGTTGACGCCGACGCACCACAGGTT
Organism: Actinoplanes sp. CA-051413; assembly: GCF_050955795.1. Classification (NCBI taxonomy): domain Bacteria; kingdom Bacillati; phylum Actinomycetota; class Actinomycetes; order Micromonosporales; family Micromonosporaceae; genus Actinoplanes; species Actinoplanes sp. CA-051413. Next base: position 5,914,275 of record NZ_CP192100.1, on the reverse strand, counting down.
TCCCGGGCCGACGAGCTCCGCGAGCTCGGGGTGGCGCCGGTCGACCTCGCTGATGTGCAGCTCCACGAGGGTGGCCACCGGGGACAGCCGCACGTCGGTCAGCAGTGGCCGGACCACTGAGCGCGCGCCGTCCGCGCCGACGAGGATGTCGCAGCCGATCACCTGACCGCCAGGGAACGTCAGCTCCCAGCCTCCGCCGGGTCGCGGGGCCGCCGCGACGAGCCGGTGCCGCCAGACAACCGTGTCGTCGGGGAGGGAATCGAGCAGGAGGTCACGAAGTGCGCCCCGGTCGATCTCGGGCCGTCCGGAGAACGAGCCGGGTTGCGGGACGTGGTGGACCAGGATCCTTCCCGCCGGATCGACGATGCGATGCTCCTCGCCCTCGGGCCGCGCCTGCGTCCGGAAACTGCCGGCCAGACCCGCGTCGGCCAGTGCCCGCTGGCCGGACTCGGGGTGCAGGTCGAGCGAGCCGCCCTGCCCCCGCGCGGATCGGCTCGCCTCCCGCTCGTACACCACCGCGTCGAGGCCGTGCTGATGCAGGATCCGGGCCAGAGTCAGCCCGCCGAGTCCGCCACCCGCGATCGCGATGCGCATGTCCACGTCCTTACCGTACGCTGTACCTCATGGATACACCGTACGGTAGCGGGCCCGCGCCGGTTTGGGAACGGCCGGAACCTCGGCCCCGGGCGGCACCGGTGCCGTTGAGCCGCGACAAGATCGCTGCTGTGGCGATCCGGCTCGCCGACGCGCACGGCCTCGACGGCCTGTCGGTGCGCAAGATCGCCACCGAGCTCGGCGTCGGGCCGATGCGCCTCTACGACTACGTGAGCAACCGGTCCGAGCTGCTCGATCTGATGGTCGACGTCGTCTACGCCGGGATCGCCGAGGTCACCCCGCACTCCGAGTGGCGCGCCACGGTGCTGGCCGTTACCCACGCGACGCGGAAGGCCGCCCTCGACCACGAGTGGTTCGCCGACCTGCTCGGCGGAAGGCCGCACCTGGGACCGCACGCGCTCGCCGTGGGGGAAGCGACCGCGGCGGCGCTGAGCCGGGCCCCCGGCGTGCGAAGCATCGACGACCTCCAGCGGGCTCTGGGGGCCCTCAACTCCTTCGTCATCGGAGCGGTCCGCCGGGAGGTCACCGAGCGGCGCACCGCCCGGGCCACCGGCACCGATGAGGCTGCCTGGCAGGCCGGCCTCGGCCCCTACCTCACCCGCATGCTGGAGACCGGCCGGTATCCCACCGTCGCCCGGCTCGTCATCGACGGCGCCCACCTCGATGCCGAGGAGACCTTCGACCACAACCTGACCACGGTCCTGGACGGCATCACCGGCCTCAGAGCGGACCCCGGTCGACGAAGCTGAAGGTGGTGTCCGTCTCCGCGTCGCCCAGAAACTCCAGGTAGACCTGGGGCTTGCGGGTGCGCCACTGCAGCGTGCCGTGCGCGTCGTTGTAGATCGTGTACGTCGGGCGGCCCTTGTCGTCCTTCTTGCCCGTCTCCGAGATGTTGAACAGCGTCGCCTTCGTGGCCGCGCACTCGGTGGCGACCAGCTCGGCGGACTCGCCCGGGATCACCTTGGCGCCGAGGCAGGGCGGCTCGCCGTCGGTCGGCTTCTGCGACTGGATCAGGTAGTCGACGCCCATCGGGACCAGGGCGAACAGGGAGTCCTTGCCGGTGCCGCCGGAGGTCACGACCTCGTCGGGGAAGGGCATGGCGAGGTCGCGGTCGATCTCCACGAAGTGGATCAGGATGCGCCGCTCGCCGGCCAGGATGGTGGCCGGGCCGGCCGGTGTCGGGCTGGGGGAGACCCTCGGCGGGGACGATCCCGGGCCGCCGGCCGGGGAGGCGTCGGCTCCCGGTGACTGCACCGCCTCGTTGTCCGGCGGGGTCGCGATCCAGTGGGCCAGGACCAGGCCCCCGCCGGCGAGCACGGCGAACGCCGCCAGGCCGGCGAGCACGGCCCGGCCGCGGCGGCGCGGCGGCCGCGTCGCGACGTCACCGCCGGGGCCGTACGGCTGCACCGCACCGCCCGGGCCGAAGAGCGTGCCGGACCGGGCCGGCGTCGATCCGGCCGGGCCGTGGTCCGGCCGAGGCTCGGCCGCGGCCATCGCCGTGACCATGTCGTCGGGGACCGGGCGGGCCGGCAGTGTCGCGGCCGGCTGGCCGGTGGCGAGCAGCAGGTCGAGCAGCTCCCGGGCGGTCGGCCGGTCGGCCGGCTCCTTGGCCAGGGTCCGGGCGACGATCCGGCGCAGCGTCGGGGGCAGCCCGGTGAGGTCCGGCTGCTGGGTCAGGATGCGCATCGCGGTGGCCGGGGCCGAGTCGCCCTGGAAGGGCGTGCGGCCGGTGGCCGCGAAGGTGACCACCGCGCCCCAGGCGAAGATGTCGGCGGCCGGGCTCAGCCGCAGGCCGGGATGCTCGTCGAAGCGTTCCGGCGCCATGTAGGCGACGGTGCCGACCATCTGATCGGTACGCGTGTGCTGGCTGGTCGCCTCCAGCGGGCGGGCGATGCCGAAGTCGATCACCTTGAGCCCGCCCAGCGCGAACAGCACGTTGCCCGGCTTGAGGTCGCGGTGGATGACCCCGGCACCGTGGATGGCGGTCAGCGCGGTGGCGATGCCGACCGCGGCGCTGTGCAGGGCGGCCGGGGAGAGCGGGCCGTTCTCGCGGACGACGTCGGTCAGCGCCGGCCCGTCGACGTACTCGACCACCAGGTACGGCGGCTCGTGGTCGAGGTCGGCGCCGAGCACCTCGGCCGTGCAGAACGGCGGCACCTGCCGGGCCCGGTTGACCTCGCTGCGGAACCGGCCGAGGAACTCCTCGTCGCGGATGAACTCGGCGCGCACCACCTTGACGGCGACCAGCCGGCCCTGCGGCGAGCGCCCCAGGAAGACCGTGCCCATGCCGCCGGCGCCGAGGCGGCCGAGCAGCTCGTACTCGCCGAGGTGGGCCGGGTCGCCCGGGCGCAGGGGCTGACTCGACAAAGGTCCTTCTCCCCACGCTTCATGACACGCCGATGGCACACTATCGCGCGTCCACCGGCCCGACATCCCCGGCCGGGGATGTCGGGCCGGGCGTGCAGGACTGCTGCCCCGGCGGCCGCCCGGAGGCCGGGAAGGCCGGGAACCTCAGGTCGGGCCCGGGCCGACCGATTGACGGGGAGTGCTGACGGGACGCGTCGACCGCTGGTGGTCGCTCTGGATGGGCGCGGGAACCCTCGTGTGCCTGGCTTATCCGCTGGTGCCCTCCGACGCCGCGCAGGGAGTGATCTCCTGGGTGGTCGGCCTCGCGGCGCTGCTGGTCACGATCGCCGGGATCCGGCGCAACCGGCCCGCCGCGGCCCGCTGCTGGTACGTCGTGCTGGCCAGCCTGGTGCTGTGGGTGCTGGGTGACATCGCGTTCTCGGTGAGTCGCCTGGTGCTGCCCGCGTTGCCGTTCCCGTCGTGGGCCGACGCCTTTTATCTCAGCGCGTACGTGCCGCTCATCGCCGGTCTCTACGGCCTGGCCCGCAGCCACCGCCAGCGCCCGCTGGCGGGCCTGGTCGACACGCTGATCATCGCGGCCGGCCTCGGCCTGGTCTACTGGATCTTCGTGATCGACCCGATCCTGGCCGATCCGGCCACGCCGCTGCTCGCCCGGCTCGCCACGGTCGGCTACCCGACCGCCAGCGTGCTGATGATCGCCGTGGTGGCCCGGCTGGCGACCCGGGCCGCCCACCCCACGCCCAGCCACTGGCTGCTGATCATCGGCAGTGTGGCGACGCTGGCCTCCAACGTCATCCTCACGCTGCTGCCGGGGGTGGTGCCGGGCGCCGGCGACGTGATCTACGTCGGGTTCCTCATCGCCTATGTCTACTGGGCCGGCGCGGCGCTGCACCCGTCGGTGAGCGCGCCGCCGGTCCGTGAGCTCGCGGAACGCTTCGGCAGGGGCCGGCTCGCGGTGCTCACCTGCGCGACTCTGATCGTCCCGGCGGTGCTCTTCGTCCAGGGCAGCAGCGGGCACCGGCCGGTCAGCTGGCTGGCCATCGGGCTCGGCGCCGTGCTGCTGTTCCTGCTCGTGCTGCTGCGGATGTCGGGCTTCGTGGCCCAGGTGCAGAGCCAGGCCGCGCAGCTCGAGGTGCTGGCCATGCACGACGAGCTGACCGGGCTGGCCAACCGGCGCCTGTTCGAGCAGCGGGTCCGCGAGGCCCTGGCGACCGGTTCCCCGCAGGTGGCGATGCTGGACCTGACCGGCTTCAAGGCGGTCAACGACCGCCTCGGCCACACCGTCGGCGATCGGCTGCTGATCGCCGTGGCCGGCCGGCTGGTGGCCGGTCTGCGCCCGGGTGACCTGGTGGCCCGGATGGGCGGGGACGAGTTCGCCGTACTGGCGCCGGACGCCACGGACGCCGAGGGCGACGCGCTCGTGGAGCGGGTCTGCGCCGCGCTGCGGGTCCCGGTGCAGGCCGGCGAGCACGAGCTGCTCATCGGCGCCGGTGTCGGCGTCGCGGGCGCGGCCGGCACCGGCGACCCGATGGAGCTGCTGCGCCGTGCCGACGTCGCGATGTACGCGGCCAAGGCCGGCGGTGACCGCCAGCGCCGCTACGCCCCCTGCCTCGACGACGAGGCCGGTGCGGAGGCGCGGCTCGGGGCGGAGATGCGTACGGCGCTCGACACCGGCCAGTTCCGCCTCGTCTACCAGCCCATCGTGTCGCTGCCCGACGCCCGCATCGTCGCCGTCGAAGCCCTCATCCGCTGGCACCACCCCGAGCGTGGCCTGGTCAACCCGGTGGACTTCATCCCCGTGGCCGAGCAGAACGGCCTCATCGTCGAGCTCGGTGCCTGGATCCTCACCACCGCCTGCGCCCAGGCCGTCACGTGGCAGCACACCCATGGCGCCGTCGCGCCGAGCCGGGTCAGCGTCAACGTCTCGGCCCGCCAGCTCGCCGAGCCCGGCTTCGCCGACTTCGTCGCCCACACGCTCGCCAGCACCGGCCTGCCCGCCCACCACCTCATCGTCGAGGTGACCGAGACCGCGGTCTTCGGCGGCGGGCAGAGTGTGCAGACCGTCAAGGACCTGCACCAGCTCGGCGTACGCATCGCCCTCGACGACTTCGGCACCGGCCACTCCTCCCTCGGCCTGCTGCAGACCGTGCCCGTCGACACCCTCAAAGTCGACAAGAGCTTCGTCGACACCATCACCATGGCCGGCCGGCACGCGGTCATCGCCACCGCCCTCATCCAGGTCGCCGACGGCCTCGGCCTCACCGCCGTCGCCGAAGGCGTGGAGACCGCCGAGCAGGCCGCCGAGCTGCACCGCCTGGGCTACCGGCTGGCCCAGGGCTACCACTTCGGCCGGCCCGTGGCCCAGCCCGACTTCCACGGCCTGCCTAGCGTGGTGGCCGGGTAGCAGCGGGGTCCCGCTTCATCCATCATCGTCAGTGCCGGGTGCGTCCGCGCCGGGCGGCGACGAGAGGACCCCACCGTGCCCGACGTGCAGGCCAACGGCATCGAGCTGTACCACGAGACCCTCGGCGACCCGGCCGGCCCGCCCCTGCTGCTGGTCATGGGGCTGGGCGCGCAGCTGATCGACTGGCCGCAGGAGTTCTGCGAGCAGCTCGCCGGCCGGGGCTTCTTCGTGGTCCGCTTCGACAACCGTGACTCCGGGTTGTCGGCGAGCCGGCCCGAGTGGGGGGTGCCCGACGTGCGGGCGATCGTGGCGGGAGACCGCTCGACGGTGCCGTACCTGCTCGCGGACCTGGCCCGGGACGCGGCCGGGCTGCTGGACGCCCTCGGTCTGCGGCGGGCGCACGTCGTCGGCGCCTCCATGGGCGGCATGATCGCCCAGCAGCTCACGATCGACCATCCGGAGCGGGTGGCCAGCCTCTGCTCCATCATGTCCACGACCGGGGAGAGGTCGGTGGGCCGGGCGACGCCGGAGGCCGCGGCGGTCCTGGGCCGGCCGCCGGCGCGCGACCGGGCCACCGCGGTGGCTGCCGCTGTCTCGGCGGCACGGATCGTCGGGTCGCCGGGCTTCCCCGCCCCGGAGGACGAGCTGCTGCGCCGGGCGGAGGCCAAGTACGACCGGGCCTACAACCCGCTGGGCACGCTGCGGCAGTACGCCGCGATCATCGCCTCGCCGGACCGGACCGCCGGGCTGCGTGGGGTGACCGCACCCACTGTGGTCGTGCACGGTGCCGACGACCCGCTGATCACCGTCACCGGTGGCGAGGCGACCGCCGACGCTGTGCCGGGGGCCGAACTGGTCGTCATCGACGGCATGGGACACGACCTGCCCCGCGCATTGTGGCCCCGCATCATCGACGCGATCGCGGCCAACGCGCTTCGGGCCGCCGTGCACTGAGGCCGGAGTTGTCAACCAGCCGTCGTTCCATTAACGACCGTTGAGGCGCGGCGCATTCCGGAATGGCACCGTGGGCGCACCGTGATCATGTCATTACCCGGTGGCGTCGAGCGAGCGGTTCCGACCTGAAGCACGCTGGAAACATTTGCGTCGTCAATGGTTTGCCCGCGGTTGGTGCCCCGGCCCGGGGAAGGGTCGCCCCGGACGTGGCGGGCACCGGTTGCGACCTGCCAATTCTTGTCCGCGAATGGCTATTCGCGCGCGGCCCGGAAAGCCATTCCTCACCCCTTGTTCAACTGGCGTCCACCGGTGGCGGTCCCGGATGCTGGGCGCTGAGCCGCAGGTGGGAACGCTTCCAGTCAAACGAGACGTGGATCTCAGCAGACCAGGAAACGGCCCCACCCCGGTCGCCCGTTCGGTGGAGACGTGTAGTACCTTCGTACTTCCGGCAGCGACGGACGTCTCCGCACGGCTGCTGTCGAGGCCCGATTCGGCTGATACCTCGCGTATCCCGTAATGTCAGATCGGGGCTTGAAATCAGCGCCGTGATCATGCCATTCCCGGGCCATTAATGAAGGCGATGTTTCGCGCACCCGCCATTTTCGGCAACGATCCGGATGCGGCTGTGAAAAAACTGTCCGGTGACTTGAAATCACCTTGGTGCCGCGGGCTATTGTTTGCCCGCTGGTGGGGGTGGGGCCCACCACATTCCGAAAGGCAACGGGTTTTGGCTGCCGCCGTCATGATTGTGGTTTCGTTGGTGCTCGCGGGCTTCGCCGCGGTGACTCTCTGGTGGACGATGCACGCCTGGCGCACGCCGGAGACGCTCGCATCGACCCGGTTCGCCGCGCCGGACGGGGAACACCGGCTGACGTTCAGCCTGCTGGTGCCCGCGCGGCACGAGCAGGCAGTGCTGGAGCACACCGTCCAGCGCCTGCTCGAGTCCACACACGAGGGCTTCGAGATCATCGTGATCGTCGGGCACGACGACCCGGAGACCGCCGAGGTGGCCCACCGCGTGGCCGCCACCGCGCCCGGGCGCATCCTCGTGGTGACCGACACCAACGAGCAGAAGAACAAGCCGCGCGCGCTCAACACCGCGCTGCCGTACTGCCGCGGCGACGTGGTCGGGGTCTTCGACGCCGAGGACCAGGTGCACCCGCAGCTGCTGGAGCACGTCGACCACGCGTTCCGGTCCACCGACGCCGACGTGGTGCAGGGCGGCGTGCAGCTGATCAACTTCCACTCCAGCTGGTACAGCCTGCACAACTGCCTGGAGTACTTCTTCTGGTTCCGCAGCCGGCTGCACCTGCACGCCCGCAAGGGCTTCATCCCGCTCGGCGGCAACACCGTCTTCGTGCGAACCGACGTGCTGCGCGCGGCCAACGGCTGGGACGGCACCTGCCTCGCCGAGGACTGCGACCTGGGCGTGCGGCTGTCCAGCCGGGGCGCCAAGGTCGTGGTCGCGTACGACTCGGCGATCGTGACCAAGGAGGAGACCCCGGGCACGCTGACGTCGCTGCTCAAGCAGCGCACCCGGTGGAACCAGGGCTTCCTGCAGGTGTACCGCAAGGGGGAGTGGCGGCGGCTGCCGGAGTTCGGCCAGCGGATGCTCGCGCGCTACACCCTGACCCAGCCGTTCCTGCAGGCCTTCTCGGGCATCGTCATCCCGATCGGCATCGCCATCGCGATCTGGGCCCAGCTGCCGGTCTTCGTCGCGCTGATCACCTTCGTGCCGGTCATCCCGATGGCCGCCAACCTCGTCTTCCAGACGGTCGGTCTGCGCGACTTCGGCCTCCAGTACGGCCTGCGCACCCGCTGGCACCACTACGCCCGGCTGATCCTCGGCGCCTTCCCGTACGCACTGGTGCTGGCGGTGGCAGCGCTGCGGGCGGTCTGGCGTGAGTACACCGGCAAGCGCAACTGGGAACTGACCGCGCACACCGGCGCGCACCTGACCAACCAGCCCGTCAAGGCCGAGAGTGGTGTCGCCGCATGAGCATCGCCGAAGCGCCGACCCAGGTCATCATCCTGCCCGACGTACCCGTGCAGCCGGAGCCCCGGCCCGCGCCGGTCCGGCGCTCGCGCACCGACCTGTACGTGGTCGGCGGGCTGGCGGCCGTGGTCCTGTTCTTCATGGCCTGGAACATCACCGGCTTCCCGACCGCCACCGACGACGAGGGCACCTACCTCGCCCAGGCGTGGGCGGTGCAGAACGGCCAGGGCCTGGCCCACTACACGTACTGGTACGACCACCCGCCGCTGGCCTGGATCCAGCTCGCCGGCCTGGCCTGGCTGCCGGCCCTGCTCTTCCCGGACCTGATCGCCGTGGCCGCCGGCCGGATCGCCATGCTGCCGGTCGTCGCGGCCAGCCTGGTCCTGGTCTACGTGATCAGCCGGCGGCTGAACTTCTCCCGCTGGGCTGCCGCGCTCGCGCTGCTCACTTTCGGGCTGTCCCCGCTGTCCATCACCATGAACAGGCAGATCTACCTGGACAGCTTCGCCGTCGCCTGGATGCTCGCCGCGCTGGCCCTGGCCCTGTCGCCGCGCAAGCACCTGTGGCACTACGCGGCCGCCGGGGCCGCGACCGCGGTGTCGGTGCTGTCCAAGGAGACGATGCTGCTCACCGCCCCAGCGGTGCTGGTGGCGATGTGGCAGAACGCCGCGAAGACGTCCACCCGGCCGTGGGCCTTCGGCGGTTACACCAGCGGCATCGTGCTGGTCGGCGTCTTCTACCCGCTCTACGCTCTGCTGCGCGGTGAGCTGTTCCCCGGCGAGGGGCACGTCTCGCTCATCGGCGCCTGGCAGTTCCAGCTCATGTCGCGGTCGGGCTCCGGCACGGTCTTCGACGAGGGTTCCGGCTCGCACTCGCTGATCACCTCGTGGCTCTACTACGACACGGTGATCCTGGCCGCCGGGCTCGTGGCCACGGTGATCGCACTGGCCGTACGGCGGCTGCGGGCGCCCGCGATCGCCGCGACCATCCTGGCGCTGGTCGCCCTGCGCCCCGGCGGCTACCTGCCGGCCATGTACGTGGTGCAGATCCTGCCGTTCTTCGCCATCGTCATCGCCGGCGTGACCGACGAGGGCGTACGGCTGCTCAAGCCGCAGCGGTCCTGGTGGCGCTGGGCGATCCTCGGCGTGGCGGCGGTGACGGCCCTGACCCTTGTGCTGCCCCGCTGGTACGTCGGCGACCGCCGCGCCCTGACCACCGACGACAACGCCCAGTACGTGGCCGCGGCGACCTACCTGCGCGACGACCTGCCGGACGCCGGACGGGCCACCATCGTGGTCGACGACGTGCTGTGGATCGACTGCGTGGACGCCGGTTTCCAGCGCGAGAAGGTCATCTGGTTCTACAAGCTCGACCTCGACACCGCGGTCGCCGCGACGCTGCCCGACGGCTGGCGCGATGTCGACTACATCGTGTCCACCCCGGCCCTGCGCCAGGACCCCGGCTCCCTGCCCACGGTGACCAAGCTGCTCACGAACTCCACGCCGATCGCGACGTTCGGTCCCGAGGACGGACGCATCGAGATCCGCCGGATCGACAAGGAGAAGCCATGACACTCACTGCCGGAGGACGTTCGACGGGCCGGGTCCGGATGATGACCGGCGCGATCGGCGAGGTGCAGGTGGCGACGTCGCTGCGGCAGACCGTCGTCATCCCCACCTTCAACGAGCGGGAGAACATCGCCGCCCTGCTGGAACGGCTCGTCGCGGTGCTGCCGGAGAGCGACACCGAGATCGTCTTCGTGGACGACAGCACCGACGACACCCCCGACGTGATCCGGGCCGCCGCGCACACCTGCCCGATCCCGATCACCGTGCACCACCGCGAGCACAGCACCGGCGGCCTCGGCGGCGCGGTCGTCGAGGGCATGCGGCTGGCCCGGGGCGCCTGGATCGTGGTCATGGACGCCGACCTGCAGCACCCGCCGGAGATCGTGCCGGACCTGATCGCGGCGGGTCTGCGCGACGGCGCCGACCTGGTGATCGGCACCCGGTACGCGGGCGGCGGCACCACCGACGGCCTCTCCGACGGCTACCGCAAGCTCATCTCCGGCGGCTCCACCCTGGCCACCAAATTGATCTTCCGTAACTCGCTGCTCCAGGTCAGCGACCCGATGAGCGGGCTGTTCGCGGTGCGCACCAGCTCGCTGCAGGTCGACGAGCTACGGCCGCTGGGCTACAAGGTGCTGCTGGAGCTGGTGGTCCGCAACCGGCCCGGCCGCATCGTCGAGGTGCCGTACACGTTCCAGCAGCGGCACGCGGGCGAGTCCAAGTCGACGATGGCCGAGGGTGTCCGCTTCCTCAAGCACCTGGCCATCCTGCGCTTCGGCGCGGAACGCACCCGGATGCTGGCCTTCGCCCTGATCGGGGTGTCCGGCCTGCTGCCCAACCAGCTCGCGCTGTGGTTCCTGGCCCACGTGGCCGGGGTGCACTACCTGGCGGCCGCTGTGGTGGCCAACCTGATCGCGGTCGGCTGGAACTTCGCCCTGACCGACACCCTGCTCTACCGCAACCGCCGGCACCGCAGCCTGGCGAGCCGGCTCACCCGCTTCTTCCTGATGGGCAACGCCGACCTGCTGCTGCGGATCCCGCTGCTGGCCCTGCTCGTCGACGGTGTGCACGTCGGCGTGCTCGTGGCCAACCTGATGACGCTCGTGACGTCCTTCGTCGTGCGCTTCCTCATCCTCGACAAGGTCATCTACCGGGCCAAGCCCAGGGCCACCGCTTTGGAGAACGCATGAACCGTCGCCCCCTGCCCCTGCTGAGCCGGCGTGACCGGGTCCGGATAGCCCAGGTCGTCATCGTGACGCTGGTGCTCGTGCTGGCCGTGCCCGGCAAGTCCTTCGCCGGTGCCAACCTGCTGAGCAACCCCGGCCTGGAGGTCGTCGACTCCACCGGCTTCCCGGTCTGCTGGGAGCAGTCCGGCTGGGGTGACAGCACCCACACGTACGAGGTGACCCACACCGCGCCGCACAGTGGCGCGAACGCCATGAAGGTCACCGTCTCGGCCATCACCAGCGGCGACCGCAAGGCGCTGATGCTGGAGAACCCGTCCTGCGCGCCGAACGTCACGCCGGGCCACCAGTACGACGTCTCGACCTGGTACAAGACCACCACGCCGAACACGGTCATGACCATGTTCCGGCACGACGTGGCCCAGGGCTGGGTCTACTGGACCGACCTCGCCACCCTGACCACCAGCACCACCTGGAAGCAGAAGACGGTCCGTACCCCGCCGGTGCCGGCCAACACCGACCAGGTCGTCTGGGGCGTGACCATCTACGGCGTCGGCACGCTGCAGACCGACGACTACGCGATGGTGGACGCCACCCAGGCCGCGCCCGGCACCTCGTGCAGCGCGGGTCCCGCCTGCACGGCCGGCGCCTGGCAGGTCATGCCGTTCAACTCGCCGGTCCGCGGCATCCACGCCGTGGTGCTCAAGAACGGCAACGTGCTGCTGGTGGCCGGCTCCGGCAACGACCCGGCCGCCTTCGCCGCCGGCACCTTCAAGACCGCGGTCTACAACCCGCGCAACGGTACGTTCGCCAACGTGCCGACTCCGGCCGACCTGTTCTGCTCCGGCCACGTCCAGCTGGCCGACGGCCGGGTGCTGATCATGGGCGGCAACAAGGACTACCCGGCCGCCGACGGCAGCCACGGCTACAAGGGCCTGAAGGACTCGTACATCTTCGACCCGGACACCATGGCGTACACCAAGGTCAACGACATGACCGCCGGCTCCTGGTACCCGTCGGCCACGGTCCTGGGCAACGGCGACGTCATCTCGCTCGGCGGCCTCGGCGAGGACTCCGGCGGCACCGTCGCGACGCAGTACTTCAAGAACAGCGAGCAGCGCTGGCTCGGGCTCAACGAGGCCAACCAGACCTGGAGCTTCTGGGGCCTGTACCCGTCGATGGTGCTGATGCAGGACGGCCGGCTGTTCTACACCGGCAGCCACGTCTTCGGCAACGGCCTGCCCGGCACCGGCTCCTCGATCTACGACTACAACGCCAACACCATCACCCCCGTCACCGGCCTGCAGCGCAAGGACGAGCGGGACCAGTCGATGAGCGTGCTGCTGCCCCCGGCCCAGGACCAGCGGGTGCTGACCATCGGCGGCGGCAACATCGACAGCAACCCGGACGCCAACCGGCTCACCGACCTGATCGACCTCAAGCAGGCCACCCCGGTCTACAAGCCCGGTCCGCTGCTGCCCAGCGGCAAGCTGACCGGCGGGGTCGCGCAGACGGCCGCGCAGGGCAAGATGTACGTCTCGGCGGTGCTGCTGCCCGACGGCAAGGTCTTCGAGACCGGCGGCGCGCTGCACAACCGGGCCGACCCGGTGTACGAGGCGTCCATGTTCAACCCGGCCACCAACACCTTCACCCCGGGCATGGCCACCGACCCGGTGCCGCGCGGCTACCACTCGTCGGCGTTCCTGCTGCCGGACGGGCGCGTCATGTCCGTCGGCGACAACCCCGGCGACGGTACGTTCGACATGCGCGTCTCGGTCTACTCCCCGCCGTACCTGTTCAAGGGCGGGCGACCGCAGATCCTGAGCATGGCCGGGGCGCAGTGGCCGTACGGCACCACCAAGCAGATCACCGTGGACGGCCCGATCCTCAAGGCCTCGCTGATCCGCCCGGAGGCCGTGACCCACTCCAGCGACCCCAACCAGCGCTACGTCGACCTGCCGATGACCGTCACCGGCAACACGATCGGCCTCAACCTGACGAGCAACCCCAACCTGGCCCCGCCTGGCTGGTACATGCTCTACGTGGTCGGCACCAACGGCGTCCCGTCGGTCGCCCAGTGGGTGCAGGTCAAGTGACGCGCGTCCGCCGCAGCGTGCTGGCGCTGGCCGTACTCGGGGTGCTCGGCGTCGTGGCCGCCGGGATCTGGCTGGTCGCGGCGCCGGGGCAGCAGGACGCTGCCCCGGTGGCCGCGCCGGCCCCCCGGCCGACCGACAGCAGCTGGCCCGGCCTCGCCGCCGGACCGTCCGTCGCGACGTCGGTGCCGCCGGCCGCGGACACCCCCGCGGTGCCGTCGTCACCGGACGCTCCGGCCGGCGGCCCGGCCGAGCCGGTGGCCGAGCCGTTCGTGCAGAACTACGCGGGCCAGCCGGGCGTCAAGCCGCTCAAGCCCCTGCCGTCCCCGACCAGGACGCATTTCGTACGGCCGAACGTGGACGGCTGCGACCACAACTACGGCGAGGTCACCCAGTGCGTCCCGTGGACGTTCCCGCCGGGCACGACGGACAAGTGCACCTGGCTGGCCGAGCACGGCTTCAAGAAGCTGAAGGTGGCCGCCGAGGACCGGCAGAAGCTGGACACCGACGGCAACAAGATCGCGTGCGACAACTGACCGGCCGCCATCCGGTCAGCCCGCCATCACCCGGCGGTGCACGGCGGTGACGGCAGCACGGGCCGAGACAAACGACCCGTGCTGCCAAGCCACCTCATGACTCGAAGAGCGTCAGTTCGAGCAGGTCCGGCTCGACGGCCAGCCGGTGCGCGGTCTGGTGCATCCAGTGCAGGTAGACGGCATAGCGGTACGGACTCCAGGCGCGGGACCGGCCCTTGGAGGTGACCAGGTACGGCATCTTCGTCAGCCGGTGCACGGTGGTGGCCAGCCGGTGGTCCAGGATCAGGGCGCCCGGGGTGGTGAAGTAGAGGAACTTGGTGAAGAACGCCGGGCCGTACCCGGTCAGCCGGCCCCACGCCTCATCGCCTGCCTGAGCGCGCTTCTTGGGGTCGTAGCCGCCGTACAGGATCGCGTAGGCGGCGATCGGATCCTGCGCCGACGCTGCGCGCTTCAATGCCCGTTCGAGGTTCGTTCCGGCCAGCTCCAGGATGCTGCGGCAGCGGGTGGGGCCGTACCCGCGCTTGCCGCTGCCCCAGACGAAGCTCGCGATGAAGACATCGACCACCGAGCCCCGGGCCGCGATGTCGAAGACCTCGCCGCGGGAGATCTTCCCCGCCTGGGCGACGGTCATGCCGTCGATCAGCCCGGCCCAGTTCGCGGGAGCGAACGCGATCGACTGGCCGCGCCAGCCATCGTCGCCCAGGCTTGTCCGCTTGGTGGCGACCTGAGCAGCCAGCTGCCGCAGATCGGCTTCGCTCAGAGCATGGTCGGCGGCCTCGCGGCGGGCTTCCTGATCGTGTTCGTAGGTCACCTGAGGAACTCTGGCATCCCGGCGTGCGGTCCGGCACGAGGCGGTTCGGCCAGAAGATCGTGGCGGTTTACTACCGTGTCGAACCGATACACCGGGGTGACGAGCCGGTCCCCGAGTGCCTGACCGAGAATCGGAAGTGATCATGAGTACTCTGCCGGACCTCCGCGCGGACGTGGGATGGGCGGCACCGCCCACCGAACTGGAGTGGGCGGGGATCGAGCAGGCCATCGGTCTGCGCTACCCGGCCGAGTTCCGGGAGCTGTGCTCGCTGTTCCCGCCGGGCGTGTTCCAGAGCTTTCTCAAGGTCCTGCATCCGTCCGCCGAATCGGATCCGGCCGCGTACGCCGCCGAGGTGGGCGGATACGCCGCCCTGCTTCGTGACGACGCCCAGGAGAAGGGTTTCCCGTATCCCCTCTATCCCGCTCCGGACGGGGTCGTTCCGTGGGCGACGATCGGGTTCGACTACGTCATCTGCTGGCTGCCCGAGGGCGACACGCCGGACGCGTGGCCGGTCGTCGTCTGTGAGAGCCGGCTCATCGAATGGCAGGTGACCGGCCTGAGCACCGCTGAGTTCATGCGTGCGATCACCACGGTCCCGTCGGGAGTTCCGATGCTGGCCTATGTCGCCGAGGCTCGCCAGCCACCGACCTTCGTCGCGTTCAAGCCCGCTGGAGGCCCGTCCTCCTACGCTTCCGCCACCCAGGCGCGGCCGCGCGCCGGCTATTGGCTGGAGGGTGAGGTGCGCACGCCGCTGGCCGAGCCGGTGAACGCGGTCGCCGATCTCGCCGCCGTGGTAGCGCCGGGGCCGAAGTCGACCGTCGACCGTGTCGCTGTGCTGACCCGGATAGGCCGGGGGGTGCCGCCGGACTTCTTCCGTCTTGTCGACACGCTGGGCGCAGTGTCGGTCGGGCCGGCGACCGTGTCCGCGCCGGACGGCTCCGCCACCGACTTCTTCGCGCAGCTGAAGCAACTCGGCGACCGGGTGGCCGAGCTGCGCGCCGCCGGCGCCGGGCCGATCGGCACCATCCACCCCGAGTCCGGCGGCCTGATCACCTGGGGCCGGTTGCGTGGCGGCGGCTACCTGTGCTGGCTGCCGGCATCCGGCAAACCGAAGGAATGGCCGGTTGTGATCCTCGACGAGAGTCTGCGCTTCTCCGTCACCTACTACATGTCCGCGTCGCGTTTCCTGCTCGAACTGGCGACGCGCCCGGAACGGGTTGCGCTTCCCCCGACGGTTCACTGACACCATCAGCCGCCCCCCAGGCATCGATCAAAGACGATAGGGTCGGGCCGGTATCTGGTTCCGAGTGCCGGAGGCGTGCGTCGATGCGATCCGTCCGATTCCTGGTTCGTGCCCTGGCCGCCGGCTCCGCCCTGCTCACAGTGGTCGCCGGGGCCAGTGTCGCGCAGGCCGCGCCCGTCGTCGGCACCGAGCCGATCCATGACTACACCCAGGCCGTGCGTGAGCGGGTGTGGGTGCAGACCACGGTGGACAGTGACGCCGACGGGCAGCCCGACCGGGTCGCCGTACGGATCATCCGGCCGCGGACCGAGCGCCGCGTCCCCGTCATCTTCCAGGCCAGTCCGTACTACGCCGGGCTCAACGACGTACCGAATCATGACGACATCGACCGGGACGGCGCCGGCGCGCGCCGCAGTGGGGTGACCGGCGCCGACCGGGCGGCCGAGACCGTGACCTTCGCCGGCTACCTGGACAACTATTTCGTGCCGCGCGGTTACGCCGTTGCCTTCGCCGACAGTCTCGGCAGTGGCGGGTCGGACGGGTGTCCCACCTCCGGCGGGCGCAACGAGACGCTCGGTATGAAGGCCGTCGTCGACTGGCTCAACGGGCGGGCCGCCGCGTTCGACGAGGCCGGCGCGCCCGTACGGGCCGGGTGGTCGACCGGGCGCACCGGCATGATCGGGGTGTCCTACAACGGCACGCTGCCCAACGCCGTCGCCGCCACCGGGGTGCGGGGGCTGGAGACGATCGTGCCCATCGCCGCCATCTCCAGCTGGTACGACTACTACCGGGCCAACGGTGGGGTCGTGGCTCCCGGCGGGTTCCAGGGTGAGGACACCGACGTGCTGGCCAAGGCGGTGCTCACCCGTGAGCATCCCGAGGTCTGCGCCGACGTCATGGCCGCGATCGAACGCGACCAGGACCGGGTCACCGGCGACTACAACCGTTTCTGGGCCGAGCGGGACTACCTGCGCGACGTCGACAAGGTGCGCGCCAGCGTGCTGCTCGTGCACGGGCTGCACGACGACAACGTGCGGACCTCGCAGGCCGGGCAGTGGTGGGACGCGCTCGCCAAGCGGCACGTGCCGCGCAAGATCTGGCTGCACCAGGCCGCGCACACCGACCCGTTCAACGTCCGGCGGGCCGAGTGGCTCAGCACGCTGCACCGCTGGTTCGACTACTGGCTCTACCGGATCGACACCGGCATCATGCGCGAGCCGATGGCCGACGTCGAGGTCGCGCCGACCGTCTGGCGTACCGCCCGGTCCTGGCCCGTGCCGGGCACCCGGCCGACCGCCATGTTCCCGGGCCCGGGCGGCACGCTGAGCCGCACGCCGTCCGGCTTCGGCACCCGCGAGTCGTTCGTCGACGATCCCGCGCAGACCGCCGAGCAGCTGGCCGACGACGAGTTCACCGCCGACCCGAACAGGCTGGCCTACCTGTCCGAGCCGCTGGCCCGCGAGACCCGGCTCTCCGGCACGCCGAAGGTCACCATCCGGGCCGACGTGGACGGCCCGTCGCCGTACCTCACCGCGCTGCTGGTCGACTACGGTCCCGCCGACCGTTTCGCCGGGCTGCGGTCGCTGCCGGTGCAGGACTGCGTCGGCCCCGGCATCCCGGAGGATCCGGGCTGCTTCAACCGCCGGGAGTACGTGACCACGCGCACCGACTCGGAGATCGTCACCCGGGGCTGGCTCGACGTGCGCAACCGGCTCTCCGCCGCGCGCAGCACGCCGGTGCGCGCCGGCAGGACCTACACCTTCAGCTGGAACCTGCAGACCCAGGACCACGTGTTCGCGGCCGGGCACCGGATCGGCCTCGTGCTGATCTCCACCGAACGCGACCACACACTGCGCTACCCGGCCGGCACCACGGTCGGCGTCCGGCTGGGCGTGTCCCGGTTGGTGCTCCCGCTGTCCCGCTGAGCCGGCCCAGGACAGGCCGGGAAAAAGTCATCCGATCGGGCCGAACGATTCGCCGATCCACTCCGTAGTCATGTCCGAGGCGTTACGTAACGCGTACGCACCGTCGATCGGACAGCGGGGGCTGTTATGACCAGTGTCATCGACCAGCATCACCTTCAGCCGAGTTCTTCCTGGTGGGAGCGCCAGGGCGACCTGATCATGCGGCGGCCGTTCAACGAGTGGACCTTCACCCACATGAACTGGCTGCTGCCCACCGAGCGGGTGGCCCGGGGCCCGGTGCACCGGCCGCTGCCGGGCCGGTCCCGCCCGCTCGACGTGACGTACACCTTCGGCGGCGCCGAGCTGAGCCTCGCCGACCTGCACCGCCGGACCTTCACCACCGCCTTCGTCGTGCTGCACCGCGGCGAGCTCGTGCACGAGTCGTACCCCGGTGTCTTCGCCGGTCCGCGGGCCCGCTTCCAGCTCTTCTCCCTGTCCAAGTCGCTGACCTCGATGCTGGTCGGCATCGCCCTGGCCGACGGCGCGATCGGCGCCCTGACCGACCGGGTGATCGACTACCGGCCCGACTTCGCCGGTACGGCCTACGAGTCCGCCACCCTCGCCGACCTGCTCGCGATGAGCAGCGGCGTCGGCGACATCGAGCAGTGGGACGTGCCCGGCACCGACATCAAGCGCTTCGAGGAGGCCTGCCTGGGCCGCGGCAGCGTCGAGGACGTGCTGCGGTCGGCCCGGCGCACCGGGGCGCCGGGGGAGCGGTTCAACTACTCCACCCTCGACGCGCAGCTCATCGGCTGGGTGCTCGAGGCCGCCACCGGCAAGTCCCTGGCCCGGTACGCCGCCGACCGGCTGTGGAGCCGGATCGGCGCCGACCGCGACGCCTACTACTGGCTCTCCCGCTCCCGGCCGCGTACGGCGATCGGCGGCGGCTCGTTCAACGCGACCGCGCGGGACGTGGCCCGGCTCGGGCTGCTGATGGCCCACGACGGTGTCCTGGACGGCGAGCAGATCGTCCCCCGCGACTGGGTGGCCCGCAGCGGAGTCCGCGACGTGGCGCACCTGGCGATCGGCGCGCTCGGCCCGAGCGGCTACGACCACTACGGCTACGCCAACCAGTGGTGGACGCTGGACGGCGGCGCGTTCACCGGGCTGGGCGTGCACGGGCAGTACCTGTTCGTCGACCCGGCGGCCGACGTGGTGATCGTCAAGTGCAGCGCCTGGCCGACCGAGGACGACGCGGAGCGGGACGCGGAGACCGTCGCCGCGCTGCGCGCGATCACCGCCCGGCTTAGCGGGCGGTCAGCGAGCCTGGTCGCCTAGGGCGGCGAGGACCGCGGTGCGGGCCTGCTCGTCGGCCAGACCGGGCAGGCCCGACCCGTACGGCTTCAGCGCGGCGAGCAGGGCCACGCGGGGGTCCGGGTCCCGTACGCCACGCAGGGCGGCGAGGAACCAGGGGAACGCGGAGTCACGCCCCGCCCGTCGGCCGGCAGCCAGCCACTCGCGCACCTGCTTGCCCAGCGGCGAGTCCGGTGTCATCGGGTCGCCGGATGCGATGGCCGGCAGGAGCCCGGGGGTGTCCGCGAGGCCCAGGACTGTTGCCTGCCGGCGTACCTCCGCGACCGCGACCGACCGCTGCAGCTGCGGCGCGGCGGCCTCCGCGGCGGTGACCAGCTCCGCGGCGTACGGGGTCCGCCGGCCGGCGCGCAGCAGGTCTCCGGCGGTGGCCGGGGTGACGAACCAGGGCTCCAGCTCGGCCGAGATCCGGGCGGCTGACAGGGGCTGGTCCGGGAGCCGGGCGCCGGTGATCCGCTGGGCCAGCACGATCGCCCGGGCCTCGGCGTCCGGCCAGGTGGGCTCGTACTCGTCGGTCGGCGCCCGCAGGCCCAGCGCGTCCATCAGGTGGCGCAGCATGCCCGGGTCGGCGCCCCAGACCGTCTCCTCGGCCGGGTAGCCGGGGTCGAAGCCGATGATCGTGGTGCCGTCGACCGCGTAGCCGAAGTGCGCGGCGGCGTCGTCGTGGCGCAGCACCGAGACCGCCGCGCTGCCCCGCGAGGCCACCTCCAGCAGGCCGTGGTCGGCACCGAGGATCCCGCCGGGCTCGATGACCACGGACCAGGCGCCGAGCTCCAGGGCCACGGCGACCTCGGGGGATCCGGCCTCGGCGGACTGCCGCTGACCGGTCACCTCCGCGGTCGTGCGTTCGCGGATGGTGTCCGGGCATCCGCCCAGCCGGCGCAGGGCCGTCGCGGCGTCGGCGTCCTTGACGTAGGTCAGGCAGAACGTCGGCCCGAGCTGGTCGCGGAGCACCCGGGCGTGCGCGAGGTCATCCACAGCAGTGCAGCTTAGGCCCGGTCATGGAACGTATCGTCGGGGGATGGACCGCGACGACACCCTGCGACACCTGCGGGCCGAGGCCCGGGCCCAGGTGGAGCGGCTCGACCAGGAGCTGCTCGAGCTCTTCGCGGCCTCCCGCAGCTCGAACGCCGACGACGAGCACGACCCGGAGGGCAGCACCATCGCCTTCGAGCGGGCGCAGCTCACCGCCCTGCTCGCCGCGGGCCGGCGTCGCATCGCCGATCTCGACGACGCGCTGGACCGGTCGGCGGCCGGCACCTACGGCGGCTGTGAACGCTGCGGCCGGCCGATCCCGGCCGAGCGGCTCGCCGCCCGGCCGTTCGCCACCACCTGCGTGGCCTGCGCGGATCAGTAGCGGAAGGTGGCGACCAGGCTGCTCAGCTCGGTCGACATCCGGGCCATCTCCGCGGTCGCCTGCTGCGTCTCGGAGACACCCTGACTCGTGAGCCGGGCGGCTTCGGCGACGCCGGTGATGTTCTGGGCGATCTCACCGCTGCCGGTGGCCGCCTCGGCCACGCTGCGGTTCATCTCCGCGGTCGTGGCCGTCTGCTCCTCCACAGCCGAGGCGATGGTCGTCTGGAATTCACTGATCCGTGAGATCACCGCACTGATCTCCTCGATGGCCAGCACGGCGCCGCTGGTGTCGGACTGGATCGCCTGCACCCGCCGGGAGATGTCCTCGGTCGCGCGGGCCGTCTCCTGGGCCAGGTCCTTGACCTCGGAGGCGACCACGGCGAAGCCCTTGCCCATCTCACCCGCGCGGGCCGCCTCGATGGTGGCGTTGAGGGCGAGCAGGTTGGTCTGCTCGGCGATCGAGGTGATGACCTTGATGACGTTGCCGATCTCGGCCGAGGATTCGCCGAGCTTGCCCATGGTGGCCGAGGTCGCCGCAGTGACGCTGACGGCTTCCTCGGCGACCCGGGCGGCCTCGGTGGCGTTCTGGGAGATCTCCCGGATCGACGCGCCCATCTCCTCGCTGCCGGCCGATACCGTGTCGACACTGCGCGAGACCTGCTCGGCCGCGGCTGAGACCGCCTGGGCCTGGGCCGAGGCCTCCTCCGCCGAGGCGGCGATCTGCGTCGCTGTGCCGGTCATCTGCTCCGACGCGCTGGCCAGGGACGCCGCGGAGCCGTCGATCGTGGTCACCGTCTGGCGCAGCCGGCCCACGGCGGCGTCGAGCGCCCGGCCCATCTGGCCCGGCTCGTCGCGGGACGTGAGCCCGCTGGTCCGGGTCAGGTCCCCGGCGGCGAGGGCGTCACAGACGGCCTTGACCTTGGTCAGCGCCTGCACGATGCGGCGGGCGACCAGCGCGCCCAGGGCCAGGGCGAGCAGCACCCCGATGATCAGCGTGAGGATCGCGGTCGTCCGGCTGGACTCGTAGCCCGACTTGGCCGCGGCGGCGTTGCGGGCCGCGTCGTCGACCTCGGCCTGGTCCAGCGTGCTCACGTCAGCGAAGAGCGAGGTGAGCAACGGCAGCGTCTTGGTGTCGCGCAGCTTGGACCACGTCACGAAGTCGTTCTTGGCCCCGGTCGGGAGCATCTCCTCCTGCGCGATCTTGATGTACGCGTTCCACGTCGTCTGCACCTTCTCCGTGACCGCCGGATCACCGGCCGGCCCGCTGGCCCGGTACGCCGCCATCGCGGTGCTGAACAGGTCCAGATCCTTCATGAACGCCTGGGTGAACTTGGTGACCGAGGCGGCGTCCGGTGACAGGGCCTGGTTCGCGAGGTCGGAGCGGGCCTGGGTCGCCGCCGCCCGGAGGTCCCCCACGGCATTGATGCTCGCCACGTTGCTGGTGTAGATGAGCTGCGCGGAGTTGCTCGCCTCGCTGAGCGACCGGATGCCGTTGATGCCGACGATCAGAGCCACGAGGGCGGCGACGGCCACGGCCGACAGCACCTTCAGGTTGACGCTGAGGTCGGCGAACGACCGCCGTCCGCGGGCAGGCTGGGTCGGGGCGATCACCGTGGTCATGCCCTCACTATCACCACCGGGGGGCGGTGTGCGGGCCGACTTGGAGATTTTGCCGGGCAGTGGAAGATGCATCCCGTCGCCCGCCCGCCCGCCCGGGCCGGTCCCGCCCCCGGTGCTGCGGGGGCGGGACCGGCGGGTCAGCGGCGCAGGTGCCGGGGGATCGGGGCGGGAACGGACGCGGTCCGGGCGGAGGTCGCCGGGGGCGTCGCCAGCTCGGGCCGGGTCGGGCTGAACAGCCAGGCCTGGAACAGCGCGTCCAGGGACCGGCCGGAGATCCGCTCGGCCAGGGTGATGAACTCCGGCGTGGTGACGCTGTCACCGCGCCGGGTCGAGGCCCAGGTCCGCAGGATGGTGAAGAAGGCCCGGTCGCCGACCTCCATACGCAGCGCGTGCAGGGTCATGGCGCCGCGCAGGTAGACCTGGAAGTCGAACAGGTGATCCGGGCCGGGATCACCGATCGGCAGCCCCCAGAACTCCGGGAAGAGCCCCTGGTAGTTGGCGTCGAAGATCTCCTGCTCCGTGCCGTGCTTCTCGCGCGCGCTCCACAACCACTCGGCGTACGTCGCGAAGCCCTCGTTGAGCCAGATGTCCTGCCACCTCGCCACCGCCAGGCTGTCGCCGTACCACTGGTGGGCCAGCTCGTGCACCACCACGGCGTCGCCGGACTCGGGGCTGCTGAAGAAGACCTGGGCGTAGACCGGGCGGGTCTGAGTCTCCAGTGCGAAGCCGAACCTGTCCGAGCTGTCCACGATGCCGCCCGCGGCCGAGAACGGGTACGGCCCGAAGTTCTCGGCCAGGAAGGAGATGATCTCGGGCTCGCGGGCCAGCGACCCCGCGGCCCGGTCACCGACGGTCGGCGGGAACTGGTCCACCGTGCCGGCGATCCACGTGTTCGGGTTGGCCGGGCTGCCGGGCGGGGGACCGCCGGGGACCCAGCCGTCCAGGGTGTTCCCGTCGGACTCGAAGGACGTCGTGCCCTGGCCGGTGGAGACCACCACGTCGTCGACGAACGCGCCCGCCTCGGTGATGGCCTGATCGTTCACCGAGCTCAGGGACACCTCGATCTGCTTGCCCGCGTACCCGGAGAGGTCGATCGACCACGCCTCGTAGCCGTCGCTCTTGCCGGTCGCCGCGTGCCAGGTGCCGGTGGTGCCCGGCGCCGCGCAGGTGTCGTCGGGGCCGGGCGTCAGGTAGTGGGTGAGGAACGGATACGTCTGCGGACCGTAGAAGCAGAGCGCCGCGGCCTCCGTGCTGGTGTGCCCGTTGGCGTCCGGCAGGGTGGTCCAGTCGTCGGCCCCGGCGGTGTGTGCCTCGACGAAGAAGTAGTCCCACTCCGGCTCGGTGTCGCGGGTGACGTAGAAGTTCAGCGTCGCCCCGCCGGCGGGCACGTCGACGGTGTGGGTGAGCCGCTTGTACGCCGGCTCGCCGGCCTGGGTGAACGCCACCTGCGTGCCGGTGCGCGGTGCGGCGGCCGGCTTGAACAGCTTCGGGTCCAGCGCGTCCAGGTACTCGACCCCGGCCTTCTTGTACTTCTTCACCTGATACTCGCCCACCGTGGCGGTGGCCAGGTACGGCGCCATCGGCTCGCGGGCCTGCCAGGTGGTGGTGGTCCAGCCGCGCCGGGTGCTGGTGCCGACCAGCACGCCGTTCGAGATGGACTGCAGGCCCCGCGGCGCGGTGATCCGGGTGGTGAAGGAGGCCTTGTCCAGGGGGTGGTCGTTGACCGGGAACCAGGTCGACGC
Organism: Actinoplanes sp. CA-051413; assembly: GCF_050955795.1. Taxonomy (NCBI): domain Bacteria; kingdom Bacillati; phylum Actinomycetota; class Actinomycetes; order Micromonosporales; family Micromonosporaceae; genus Actinoplanes; species Actinoplanes sp. CA-051413. The sequence continues at coordinate 5,890,511 of NZ_CP192100.1, read as the reverse complement.
GACTTCGGGCTGCCCGACGATGACCATGCCGTCGTCGGTGGTGAAGACCCCGGACGAGCCCAGGTTGGGGTCGGCGATGATCTGCGGCACCCCGTCGTAGCGGGCCACCACGGTGAACGTGCGGCCCTTGCGCAGTCCACGCTGCGGCGTGACGGTGAGCTCGCCGTTGGCCCGCTGCCAGGCGGCCGGGCGGCCGTCCACGGTCAGCGACCGCAGGGTCAGGCCGTCGAAGTCGAGGTTGAACGCGGACAGGTGCTGGGTGGCGCGGGCGGTGATCGTGGCGGTGCCGGCCAGCACGTCGGTGGCCGGGGTGTATCTGATGTCCAGGCCGTAGTGGCGTACGTCGTAACCGCCGTTGCCGGCCAGCGGGAAGTAGGGGTCTCCGATGCCCGGCGCACCGGGCCGGAACGGGGTGGGTTGCGCGCCGGCGGGCGCGACCGCCGCCAGCACCAGAGCGATGACGACAGATGAGATGAGGGCAACTCTGCGCATCCAGGACCTCCACGCGGCATTGCGGGCGATCCCCGGACGCTAACCCCGGCCGCACCGGCCGGGCGACCCCGAGTACCTAAATCGGACAGTACTCAGTCGCCGAGCCGCCGCGCGGTGATCTCCATACCCGTGGCCCGCAGCCGCTTGACCAATGCGTCACCGATCCCGGTGGCCGGCGTCAGCACGCCGCCCTCGGTCTCCGGCAGCTCCGCGCGGTCCAGCGCCAGGGCCAGCGCCGATTCGCCGAGCATGACCGCGGTGGCCTGATAGCCGGGGTCACCCTTGGCCCGGAACCGGGCCGTGTAGCGCGCGCCGGTGCTGGTCGTGGTGAACAGGTCCATGGTGAAGTGCCCCCGCTTGCGGGTCCGCTCGTCGGGACCGTCGCCGGGCTTGGGCAGAATCCGGTCCAGCAGGAACCGGGTCGGCGGCAGGGACAGGCCGACGACCAGCGCACCGAGCCCGGCCTTGGTGCCCGCGGCGATCACCGGCGACAGCGGCGAGGTGCCGGTGCTCATCGCCTCGCGGTAACGGAACGCCCGGCCGTACGCGTGACCCCGCAGGGCGTTGCTGCGCCGCACCACCCGCGAGTTGTAGGACGCCATCACGAACGGTCCCAGGCTGCCGCGCAGCGACGGGTCGACCTCCGAGCCCCGCAGCAGCACCATGTCCTCCTGCCGGCCCAGGTCCGGCTCCTCGGCCGGTGCCGGGCTCAACGAGTACGGGCTTGCGACCAGCTGCCGCAGCGCCTTGTCGCGGCGGACCAGGTCCAGCTGGTGACGCATGGAGTCGATGGTGCCCCCGCTGATCCCGGCGCGGATGCTGGTGACCACGAGCGTGGTGTCGGTGAGCTCGCCGGCGCCGTCGGCCTGCGCCTGCTGCCACAGCACGTGCACCCCGAGGTCCGACGGGATCGAGTCGAAGCCGCAGGAGTGCACGATCCGGGCGCCGGTCGAGCGGGCCAGCTCGTGGTTCTCGTCGGCGCTGGCCCGGGCGAAGATCACCTCGCCGGTCAGGTCGACGTAGTCGGTGCCGGCCGCGGCGCAGGCGTGCGCGAGGGCGCGGCCGTACTTCGCGTACGGGCCGACGGTGGTGATCACGACGTGCGCGGCGGCGGCGAGCCGCTCGACGGCGGGGACGTCGCCCGAGTCGGCCACCAGCAGCGGCCAGTCCACGCCGAGGCGGGACCGGACCGCCTCCAGCCGCTCGGCGGACCGCCCGGCCAGGGCGATCCGGGTGCCCGCGGGCGCGTGCCCGGCCAGGTGGGCGGCCACCAGCTCCCCGACGAAGCCGGTGGCCCCGTAGACGACGATGTCGAGGTCGCGGACCCGGGCGGCGGCTTGATCACTCATGGTCGATGATTCTCCGGTACCGCGCCCGGGTCCGCTCGGCCGGGCGCCCGCTCAGTCCGGCAGCTTGACCCCGGACAGCTCGGCGCAGGTGGCCAGCAGCTCCTCCTGCAGCTCCTCGCGGTACGCCGCCGGGTTGGCCCGCAGGTCACGGCGGCGCTTGAAGTAGCGGCCGGTGACCAGGGCCGCCGGCTCGTCGCTGGTGGCCAGCCAGAGCTGCGTCTCGGCCCCGGCCGGCAGGTCGTCGGTCGCGCTGGGCCCGCCCATCCGGGTCCGGATCCAGCCGGGATCGACGGCGTTGCTCAGGGTCCGCGGCCGGCGCCGCGCCACTGCGAAGGCGAGCATCACGTCGTAGAGCTTGGAGTCGCTGTACGCCTGCATGCCGTCCCAGTCGCGACCCTGCCACTGCAGGTCGTCGAGGCGGGGGACACCGTCGGCCTCCATCCCGGAGGTCAGGTAGACCAGCCTGGCCGGCCAGGGGACAAGCGCGCTCAGCACGTACGGCGCCAGCACGTTGACCTGGAAGATGCGTTCCAGGCCGTCACCGGTGCGCACCGGCGCGTCCTGGCCCCCGCCCACCCCGGCGTTGTGGATCACCACGTCGTACGGGCCGACCGCCGCCGCCTGCTCGGCCAGCTCGCGGGTCTCGGCCAGGGAGGTCAGGTCGCCGCGCACCACGGCGGCGGCCTGCGGCACCGACGCCAGGGCCTGGGCGGCGCGTTCCTCGTTGCGGGCGTGCAGGACCACCCGGTGCCCGTCCGCCGCGAGCGTGCTCGCCGTCTGCCGTCCGATGCCGTCGCTGGATCCGGTCACCAAAATCGTCGCCATGTCTTCCTGCTTCCCTCATTGCGCCGCGCTGAACATCACCAGGTGATCCGGAGGTCGAGGCGGCTGGAGGCGGCGAGCGGGTCGTCGGCGTCGACGACCGCGATCAGCGCGGCCTCGCCCGGCCCGGCGGCGCGGACGGCCAGCCCTTCGATCTTGTACGGCCCGCCGGGCACCGCGGCCACCGCGAGCACCCGCTCGTCGTCGAGCAGGGCGATTGCGGCGCCGACCACTGGACCGTCGTCGACCGCGTTCGGCGTGTCCTCGGCAGCGGAGGACACCAGCAGCCGGCCGTCCGGCAGGGCCACCGCGTCGGTGATCGCCAGTGCCACCCCGCCGACCGTGCCCAGGTCGTAGCGGCACGGCCGACGCACCTCGGGCGGCTCCCCGGCGAGCAGGGCGGACAGGTCGACGTCGACCGCCGCGGACGGCACGCCCGCCGCCGAGTTGCCCCGCTGGAACCAGCGCAGCCGGTCGCCGATCCGGGCCGCGCCCTCCAGGTTGAGCTGGTCCGGCGCGAGCCCGAGCGCCGCGGCGACCCGGTGGTAGGCAGGGGTCAGGTCGACGGTGCGGAAAGCCCCCGGCTCGGTCACCAGGGAGGCGCGCATCCGGGCCGCGGTGGAGCCGGAGCCGAGCAGCAGCACGCCGCCGTCGACGGCCACCGCCGCCTCGAAGTCCGGCTTCAGATGTTTGGTCCCCTCGGCCGAGCTGAAGGTCTCGTGGCCGTCGACCGCCGCGATCACCCGGATCGCGGTGACCCCGCCGGGCCGCAGCCAGGCGGCGTGCGTGGCGTCGTCCTGGGCGACGAGCCAGCCGTCACCGAACGCCGCGATGGCCGAGGCGGCCCGCACCGGCACCCCGGGACCGAACCACAGCCGGGTCTCACTCTCGATCTCGACGCGCATCGTCACGTCCTCTCCGGGCGCATACCGAACAAGAACCGGGTGATCCGGGTACGCCGGTCCAGCGCCGGGCGCCGTCCGGGTGTGGGCCCGCGGTGGCTGGGTACCGTCAATGCGTGTTCCTCATCTTCGGATTCAAGTCCTCGGACCGCCGGATCGCGGCCCCCACCCTGCTGCACGCCTACTGCGGTGCCACGGTGGCGCAGGTGCTGATCAAACGCACGACCAAGTTCAGCCTTTTCTTCATCCCGCTGTTCCCGGTGCGCCCGGCCCGCTACTACATGCAGTGCACGAACTGCGGCGTCACGGAAGACGTCGACGCTCGGCACGTGGCCCAACTGGCCGCCTAACGCGCGGGCGGGGCGGCGGTGCTGCCGCGCAACACCAGCTTCGCCGCCGCGTGCTCCACGAGCGGGCCGTCCCGGTCACCGTCGCGCAGGGCCAGCGACATCGCGCGGACGCCGATCTCCTCCAGCGGCAGCCGTACGGTGCTCAGCGGCGGCGTCACGTCGACCGAGATGGGCATGTCGTCGAAGCCGATCAGGCTCACCTGCCCGGGCACGTCGATCCCGCGTTCCCGCAGGCAGGCCAGGGCGCCCACCGCCATGGAGTCGTTCAGCGCCGCGATGGCGGTCAGTCCCGGATTCTGCTCCAGCAGCGTGGCGGCCGCCGCGGCACCGCCGTTGCGGTCGAAGTCGGCGTAGATTACCTGCTTGGCGCCCAGCCGGTGCCCGTGCTCCTTGGCCGCGCGGCGCAGGCCGGCGAGGCGGTCGGTGGTCGTGGTCAGGTGCCGCGGCCCGGCGATGACCCCGATGGCGGTGTGGCCGAGCCGGTAGAGCGCGTCCCCGGCGAGATAACCGCCCGGCTCGTTCTCCGGCACCACGGCGTCACCGGCGTGCTCGTGCCGGCCGATCACCGACACCCGGCCGCCGGTGCTCTGGTAGAGGCGCAGCTTGCCGTCCAGCCGGGCGGTGATCGGCGCGTCGACGTAACCCGAGCCGGCCAGCACGATCGCGGCGGTCTGGTGGGCGTGCAGCAGGTCCACGTAGGCGAGCTCGCGCTCCGGGTCGCGGTAGCTGTTGCAGATGATGACCAGCCGGCCGTGGTCGGTGGCGACCCGTTGCAGGCCCCGGGTGATCTCGGCGAAGTACGGGTCCGAGACGTCGTGCACGATGACGCCGACGGCGGTGCGGTCGGCCCGGGCCAGCTGCTGCGCGTTGGCGTTCGGGACGAACTGGAGCTCGGCGACGGCCGCGAGGACCCGCTCGCGCAGCGCCTCGGCGACCGGCTTGGGGCTGTTGTTGATGATGCGGGACACGGTCGCGGTCGAGACCCCCGCCCGCCGCGCGACGTCCGCGAGAGTCGCCACGCCGTGAACACTAGTCCATCAGCGGCCGGGGGCAACCGCTTGCCTGGAGTGTCCGCGCGCCGGTAACCTGCCGGGAAAGCGCTTACCTGAGGGGGTCGGCCCATGTCCGCTCGCGTCCCGATCGGGATCGTCATGAACGGTGTCACCGGAAGGATGGGCTATCGCCAGCACCTGGTCCGCTCCCTGCTCGCCATCCGGGAGAGCGGCGGGCTGCCGCTGCGCGACGGCTCCGTGCTCTGGCCGGAGCTGCTGCTCGTCGGCCGCAGCGAGGCCAAGCTGCGGGACGTGGCCACCCGCCACGGCCTGACCGAGTGGACCACCGATCTCGGCGCGGCCCTGGCCCGCCCCGACATGCAGATCTACTTCGACGCCCAGGTGACCAGCGAGCGGGAGAAGGCCATCGGTCTGGCCATCGAGGCCGGCAAGCACATCTACACCGAGAAGCCCCTCGCGACCACGCTGCACGGCGCGATCGAGCTGGCCCGCTCGGCCGACGCGGCCGGGATCAAGCACGGCGTGGTGCAGGACAAGCTGTTCCTGCCCGGCCTGCGCAAGCTGGAACGGCTCATCACGGGCGGCTTCTTCGGCCGGATCCTGTCGATCCGCGGCGAGTTCGGCTACTGGGTCTTCGAGGGGGACTGGCAGGCCGCCCAGCGCCCGAGCTGGAACTACCGGGCCGCGGACGGCGGCGGCATCGTGGTGGACATGTTCCCGCACTGGCACTACGTGCTGGAGCAGCTCTTCGCCCCGGTCCGCGCGGTCACCGCCCACGTCACCACGCACATCCCCGAGCGCTGGGACGAGCGCGGCGAGCCGTACGAGGCCACCGCCGACGACTCCGCGTACGGCATCTTCGAGCTCGACGGGGGTGTGGTCGCGCAGATCAACTCCTCGTGGGCCGTCCGGGTCAACCGCGACGAGCTGGTCGAGTTCCAGGTGGACGGCACCGAGGGCAGTGCCGTGGCGGGCCTGCGCAACTGCCGGATCCAGCACCGGGCCACCACGCCCAAGCCGGTGTGGAATCCCGACCTGCCGCTGACCCACTCCTTCCGCGACCAGTGGCAGGAGGTGCCCGACAACGAGGACTTCGACAACGGTTTCAAGGCGCAGTGGGAGATGTTCCTGCGCCACGTCGCCGAGGACACCCCGTACACGTGGGATCTGTGGGCCGGGGCGCGCGGGGTGCAGCTGGCCGAGCTGGGCCTGCAGTCGGCCCGCGAGGGCCGCCGCATCGAGATCCCGGAGCTGGAGCAGTGAGCGCGATTCTGCGTTTGCCGGACGGGCCGCTGACGCTCTCCGGCGCGGGTGCCGAGTGGGCCACGCCCGGGGCGCCGTTCACCAGCCGGGTTGCCTACGCCGCGGCCCACGTCGTGGCGGATCCCGCCGCCGAGAACGTGCCGGGCGCGCCGCCCGCGGTCGACTGGGACGCCACGCTGGCCTTCCGGCGTCACCTGTGGGCGCACGGTTTCGGCGTGGCCGAGGCGATGGACACCGCCCAGCGCGGCATGGGCCTGGACTATCCGGCGGCCCGCGAGCTGATCCGCCGCTCGGCCCGCGAGGCGGCGGCGGTGGGCGGCACGATCGTCGCCGGCGTCGCCACCGACCAGCTCCCGCCCGGCCCGGCGACCCTGGACGAGATCCGCAAGGCGTACGGCGAACAGCTGGCCGACGTGCAGGAAGCCGGCGCCGTCCCGGTGCTGATGTGCAGCCGTCACTTGGCCGCCGCGGCCCGCACGGCCCAGGACTACCTGGACGTGTACGGCCAGCTGATCGACGACTCCGACCAGCCGGTGGTGCTGCACTGGCTCGGCCCGGCCTTCGACCCCCTGCTCGCCGGCTACTGGGGAGCCGGCGAGCAGGGCCGGGCCGCCGACACGGTGGCCGAGCTCATCGCCGCGCACCCCGGCAAGGTCGACGGGATCAAGCTGTCGCTGCTGGACGAGGACTTCGAGGTGGCGATGCGGCGTCGGCTCCCGGCCGGGGTACGGCTCTACACCGGCGACGACTTCAACTACCCGGTGCTGATCCGCGGCGACGAGCAGGGCCACTCCCAGGCGCTGCTGGGCATCTTCGCGGCGATCGCACCCCCGGCCGCGGCGGCGCTGCGGGCCCTGGACGCGGGCGACCCCGAGGCGTACGACCGCATCCTGGCCCCGACCGTGACCCTGTCCCGGCACCTGTTCGAGACACCGACCTGGTACTACAAGACGGGCATCGTGTTCCTGTCCTGGCTGGCCGGTCACCAGGACCACTTCACGATGGTGGGTGGCGTGCAGAGCGGTCGCTCCCCGCGGCACCTCGCGCAGCTGCTACGCCTGGCCGACGCCGCTGGGCTGCTGCCCGACGCTGATCTCGCCGCCCACCGGGCCAGGGCCTGGCTCACGACTGCGGGGGTGGCGCAGCCGTGAAGCGCTTCTCCCTGAACCAGGCGACCACCAAACACTGGCCCCTGCCCGATCTGGTCGCCGGCTGCGTCGAGGCCGGCGTGACCGGCGTCGGCCTGTGGCGCGAGGACGTCCAGGCGTACGGCGTCGAGAAGTCCGCGGCGCTGGTCCACGACGCGGGACTGGGCGTCACCTCGCTGTGCCGGGGCGGCTTCTTCCAGCAGGACGGCTGGCAGGACGAGAACAAACGCGCGATCGACGAGGCGGCGACCCTGGGCGCCCCGGCGCTGGTGCTGGTCTCCGGTGGTCTGCCCGAGGGCAGCCGGGACATCGACGCGGCCCGGGCCCACGTGGGCGAGGCGATCGGCACGCTGGTGCCGTACGCGCTGGATGCGGGCGTGCAGCTGGCGATCGAGCCGCTGCATCCGATGTACGCCTCCGACCGCTGCGTCGTGTCGACCCTCGGGCAGGCGTTGGACCTGGCGGCGCCGTACCCGGCCGAGGCGGTCGGGGTCGTGATCGACACGTACCACCTGTGGTGGGACGACACGGTGTGGGAGCTGATCGCCCGGGCCGGTCGTGAGCAGCGGATCGCCTGCTTCCAGGTGGCCGACTGGGTGACGCCGCTGCCGGCCGGCGTGCTGCTGGGCCGGGGTCTGCCCGGTACGGGCTGCGTGGAGCTGCGCCGCTTCCGCGAGGCGGTGGACGCGGCGGGGTACACGGGACCGATCGAGGTCGAGGTCTTCAACGAGGCGGTCTGGGCGCGCGAGGGCCGCGAGGTCCTCGGCGAGACCCTGGAACGCTACCGGGAGCACGTCGAGCAGTAGCCGCCTCCGGCGGGGCAGCCGGGACGCCCAGCTTCCGTTACTGTCCCGCCATGCGGCAGGCGTCGCGCGATCGATCGTGGAGAGAAGGAACCGGCGCGTGATCAAGGGACTGAGCAAGATCGAGGTCATCACGGTGTTCGCCGAGGACCTCGCGGCCACGCGGGCGTTCTACGAGAACGTCTTCGGGCTCGAGGTCGTCTACGCGGACGAGGCCTCGGCCGTGGTCCGGCTGGACAACCTGATGATCAATGTCCTCCGCGCCGAGCGGGCCGAAATGCTGATCGAGCCGCAGCCGGTGGGCCCGCCGGAGAACGGCGCCCGCCTGCTGATCACCATCCAGGTCGATGATGCCGACGCCGTGTGCGAGGAGCTCCGGCAGCACGGCGTCACCATCCTCAACGGCCCGGTCGACCGCCCGTGGGGCCGCCGGACAGCCGCGTTCGCCGACCCGGCGGGCAACATGTGGGAGATCGCGCAGCACCTGCCGCAGTCGTCCTGAACCGTGGTGGTCCCCGTCGAGCTGGGTGAGTTGTCCGCGGCGGAGCAGCAATTGTGGGACGCGTTCCCGTACGGCCGGGTGGCAACGCCGCAGAGCGGCGCACGTACGGTCCGCGCCGCGGTGATCCGGTCGTTGCTGCTCGGCGCCCGATCGGCGGAGCCCGGCCACCAGGCGGCGTTGCGTCTGCACGGCGCCGAGGTGGCCGGGGTCCTCGACCTGCACCAGGCCGACGTCGACGTCGCCATCGACCTCGTCGGTTGCACCTTCGACTCGGTGCCGTCGCTGTCCTTCGCCCGGTTGCGCGGCGTGTCCTTCGAGGGCAGCACCCTCCCCGGCCTCGACGCCTTCGCGGCGACCATCGGGGGCACTCTCAGCTTCGTCAAGGGCACCCTGACCGGAGCCGTCGTCATCTACGGCGTCCAGGTCAGCGGCGACCTGGATTTCGACTGGGCCCACCTGAGCGGCGACGGCCGCGCCGAGGAAATGTTCGGCGACCGCGTGGCAGCCGTGTTCGGCGATTCGATGCAGGTGGGCCGGCACGTGTACCTGCAGGGCACAACCGCGAGCGGAAACGTCGAGCTGTCCGGCATACGTGTCGGCGGCGCGGTTTACGCCCACCGGGGGCTGCGGGTCGAAGGCATGCTACGGCTTCGAGGAGCCGACATCACGGGCGAGGCCAACCTGACCGACGCGGTGCTGCTGAACCCCGACGACACGGCCCTGGACGCCTGGGGAATGCGCGCCGCCGAACTGAGCCTGCGGCCGGAACGCGTCGACGGCACGGTCGACCTGCGCCACGCCCAGGTCCAGATCCTCCGCGACGACCCGGCGAAATCGCCGGCCCGGCTACGGCTGGACGGAGCCCGGTACACCGCCCTGGAGCCCGCCGGCGTCGCCGGAAGCCGCCTGCGGTGGCTGAGCCAGGACCCGGAGGGATACCGGCCGCAGCCGTACGAGCAACTGGCCACGCACTACCGCCAGATCGGGCACGAGGCTGACGCCCGTACGGTCCTGCTGGCCAAGCAACGCCGGCGCCGCCGGCAGCTGTCCCCGCCCGCAGTGGCCTGGGGTCTCCTGCAGGACCTGCTGGTCGGCTACGGCTACCGGCCCGGGCGCGCCGCCCTGTGGCTGCTCGGCCTGACCGCCCTGGGCACTGGGGTGTTCCACCTCCACCCGGCCACCGGCGGGCGCAGCGGCGTCGCGTTCAATCCGCTGATCTACACGCTCGACGTGCTCGTCCCGATCGTCAACTTCGGCCAGGAAACCGCCTTCGGCTTCACCGGAAACGCGCGGTGGCTGGCCTATCTGCTGACGATTCTCGGCTGGCTGCTGTTCACGGCCGTCGCAGCCGCACTGACCCGAACCTTCAACCGGTCCTAGCGTCTCACCAGCCGGTGCCACGAGCGAGGCGGACAGGCCCGACCGCGGTAGCCACGTCGACATCGGTGCCGTGCTGACGAACAGCGATGACTCCCTCGTTGGCCAGCTCGCCGGCGACCTCCCGCGCTGTGCCCATCAGGTCACGCCACGCCGCGCCGCCGACGACCCGGGCCGCGTCGCTGGGGCAGATGGTGGCGTCGGGACGGCGATTCCACAGCAGGGCGCGCATTGCGGCTGCCAGCCGTACACGTTGGCCGTCGGGCGTCGGTTCCCACCAGGGATCGCCTCGTTCGGCCAGCGCGACCTCGGCATCCCGCACCCGGGACCGGGCCGCCTCCGGGTCTTCGTGGGCGAGTTGACGGGCTGCCGCCAACTCCTTCACCAGTTCCCGACGGAGTGGCTCCGGGATGGCGGGGTCGGCGGCCTGCCTTCGCCGGCCGGAAACGGTGATGTACCGACCGTCATCGCTGGCGTCCATGGAGCCATTGTCCCTGGCGAGGCTCGGCTCGCGCCGCGTTCGGCCGGCCTCGCCTAGTGCCTGAGGTATAGCCGGTTCCGGTCGCGAGAGGGAAGAGGCCGGGCCGCCGTCGTCGATAGCGTCGTTCCCATGAGCACAACGGGAGCAGTGGTACGCGGTGTCGTGGGTCTGGCCGCCGTCCTGGCCGGGTGGTGGCTGGTGGACTTCGAGCTGGTTCGTGGCTGGCACTGGCGCAGCCCGATGTGGTGGATCGCCACCACTGTGCAGGGCTACGGCTACCTCACGGTCTTCCAGGCCGTGCGGGGATTCGTCCGGTCCCGGCGCGAGGTCGCCGCTGTCGCGTAGTCAGGGGGTGGGTGCCGGCCCGGTCGAGTCGCGGACGATGAGCTGGTGGCCGGTCGGGCGGCGGCGGGGCCGGGCTGACCGAGGCTTGAGAGCCAGATCCAGCGCCATCCGTCCCATGTCCGTCATCGGCAGCCGGACCGTGGTCAGGCTCGGGGCCAGGTCCGCCGCCACCGAGACGTCGTCGAAGCCGACCACCGACATCCGGTCCGGCACCGCGATCCGGCGGGTGCGCAGCGCGGACAGCACCCCCATCGCCATCGCGTCGTTGAGGGCCACGATCGCCGTGGTGTCCGGGTGCTCGTCGATGATGCGGTCGGCCGCGGCCCGGCCGCCGTCGCGGGTGAAGTCGGTGTGCACGACCGGCAGGTCGTCCAGCGACAGGCCGTGGGCGCGCAGGCTCGCCGCCACCCCTGCGAGCCGGTCGGCCACCGTGGTCAGGCCCGGGGTGCCCGCGGCGACCGCGATCCGGCGGTGGCCGAGCTCGACCAGGTGGTCGCCGAGCGCGCGGCCGCCGGCCTCGTTGTCGGGCAGCACGGCGTCGACGCCCAGGGAGTGCCGGCCGATGACCGCGACCCGGCCGCCGAGGCTCTGGAACGCCGACAGGTCCGCCTTGGCCTCGGCCTCGATGCGGGGGTCGTCGTAGCCCGAGCCGGCCACGATGATGATGCCGACCCGCTGGGCGATCAGGTTGCGGATCTGGCGCAGCTCGTGGTCGGGGTCGCGGCCGGAGTGGCAGATCTGCACCAGCAGGCTCTGCTCGTCGGCGACCTGGATGACCCCGCCCGCGATCTCGGAGAAGTACGGGTCGTCCACCTGGTGCACGACCAGGCCCACGGTGGAGCTGGCCCCGCCGGCCAGGGTCCGCGCGTACGGGTTGGCCACGTAGCCCAGGTCGCGGGAGATCTGCCGGATCCGGTTGGCCACCTCCTCGCTGACCCCGTCGCGGCCGGCGAGGGCGCGGGAGGCGGTGGCCAGCGAGACACCGGCACGTTCGGCGACGTCGACGAGGCGCAGCCTCGGACCGGGCTTGGGCATCCGTCCACTCTCCCCGGAAACGATCACACGCAGTTGATCACCGACGGTGAAGCTGGTGTTACGCCGCTATTGCCAGTGACGTGATACACACCCTAGGCTACGTAAGCGCTTTCGCAAGCGCTTACGTCCCGGGCAAAGGAGCTTGGTGAGGATGCGTTCATCACTACGGCGTACACGTTGGGCCACAGCCCTTGGCGCGACCACGATCCTCGCCCTCGGCGCGTGCAGCGGCGACGGCGACGGCGGTTCCACCGCCACTGACGACCCGATCCTGGTGGGCATCTCGCTGCCGCTGACCGGGGACTTCTCCGAGCCCGGCAAGGGTGTGCAGCAGGGCTACGAGGCCTGGGCCAAGATCACCAATGACAAGGGTGGCCTGCTCGGGCGCCAGGTGCAGCTGAAGATTCTCGACGACCAGTCCAACGCGGACCGGGTCGTCGCCGACTATGAACAGCTGATCGGCAGCGACGAGGCCGACCTGGTGGTGGGCCCGTTCTCCACCCGGCTCGTGGTGCCCGCCGCCCGCGTCGCGGAGGAGTACGGCATGCTCTTCGTCGAGCCGGCCGGCGCCGCCAAGGAGGTCTTCTCCCAGGGGTTCAAGAACCTGTTCTACGCGGCCCCGGCGGTGGCCAACGACCACTACAACCACCTCGCCGAATACCTGCTGGCGCTGCCGGCGGACAAGCGGCCGAAGACCGTGGCCTACGCGGCCATGGACGACCCGTTCGCGCAGGGCACGGCGTACGGCCTCAAGGACAAGATGGAGGCGGCCGGGATCAAGACGGTCGTCAACGAGGTCTACCCGCCGAACACCACCGACTTCAGCAGCATCGCCGCGAAGATCGCCTCGTCCAAGGCGGACATGCTGGTGGGCGGCTCGCAGTACCAGGACGGCGTCAACCTCATCGTCGCCCTGCAACAGCTGAACTACCAGCCCAAGCTCGCGGCCTTCTCCGGCGCGCCGACCAACCCCGAGTTCGCCAAGGCGATCGGCAACAAGACCGAGGGTGTGCTCTCGCCGACCGGCTACAGCCCGGACGCGCCGTACCCGAGCAACAAGGAGTTCGTCGAGAAGTTCACCGCGCAGTTCGGCAAGGCGCCCGACGAGGACCAGGCCAACGGGTACACGGCCGGGCAGGTCGTCGCGGCCGCGGTGACCGCCGTGGGCTGCGCCGAGCAGGGCGACTGCCAGAAGAAGCTGGTCGACTGGGTCCACGGCAACAAGGTGGAGACCGTCGTCGGGCCGCTGAGCTGGGACCAGACCGGCAAGCCGCAGGGCGCGCACATGATCCAGCAGTGGGTCGGTGGCAAGATCAAGATCGTGCTGCCGGCGACCGTCAAGGAAGCCGACTTCGTCTATCCCAAGCCGGCCTGGTGAGGCCCGCATGCCCTCCGGTGCACTGCTGTTCCAGAGCGTGATCCTGGGTCTGCTGCTGGGCGGTCTCTACGCCCTGCTGGCGGCCGGGCTCACCCTCTACTTCGGCATCATGCGGGTCGTCATGATCGCGCACTCCGCGTTCCTGATCCTGGCGGCGTACCTGGCCTGGTGGACGCACACCCGGCTGGGCATCGACCCGCTGCTCTCGCTGATCGTCACCGTGCCGCTGTTCTTCGGCGCCGGGGTGCTGCTGCAACGGGGGCTGCTGTCCCGGCTGCGGGCGCTCACCCTGACCATGATGTCGGTCCTGCTGACCTTCGCTGTCGCGCTGATCATCGAGGGGCTGCTCGGGTACGCGTTCACCGGCACCCAGCGGCGCATCCAGCTCGGCTACGGCTCGGCCAGCCTGCAGGTCTTCGGCGCGCGGATCGCCGTCGTCAAGCTCATCGCCTTCGGGCTGGCTGTGCTCGCGCTCGCCGCGCTGTACCTGCTGATGAAGAAGACGACCTTCGGATGGGCGCTGCGGGCCACGATCCAGCACCGCGACGCGGCCCGGCTGGTCGGCATCGACACCGAGAAGGTGGCCGGCTACGGCTTCGGCCTGGGGCTGGCCACGGCCGCGATCGGCGGCACGGCGTTGTCGCTGGACACCACCATCTACCCGTCGCTGCACTGGCACTGGATCGGCCCGCTGATGGCCATCATCGTGGTCGGCGGCCTGGGCAGCGTGCCCGGCGCGGCCGCCGCGGCGATGCTGCTCGGGCTGATCCAGAGCCTGCTGCAGATCCCGCTGGGCACCACCTGGGCGCAGACGATCTTCTACCTCGCGCTCTTCGCCACGCTGGCGTTCCGGCCGCAGGGATTCTTCGGAGGTCGTCTTGCGCAGCGTTTCTAGGGGAAGCAGCGTTGCCAAAGCAGTCGGGCTGGTCCTGCTCGCCGCCGCGGTCCTGTCGTTCCCCATCCTGGCCCCCAACCCGTACATCCTGTCGGCCGGCATCGTGGTGCTCAACTACGCGGTGCTCTCCACCTCGTGGAACTTCGTCGGCGGCTTCACCGGCTACATCTCGCTCGGGCACGGCGCGCTGGCCGGCCTCGGCGGCTACGGCACCGCGCTGCTGGTCACCGAGGCGGGACTGCCGAGCTTCGTGGCCCTGGCGGTGGCCGCGCTGGCGGTCGCGGCCCTGGCGGTGCCGATCGGGCTCGCCGCGTTACGGGTACGCGGCGCGTCTTTCGTCATCGTCTCGATCGCCCTGGTGCTGATCCTGCTGCTGGTGTTCCAGAGCTGGGCGTCGGTGACCGGCGGCTCGCGGGGACTCGTGGTGCCGCGGCCCTTCCCGGACCTGCGGCGCCCGGAACACCACCGCGTCTTCTTCTACCTGTTCGCCGCCCTGCTGGCGCTGGCCCTGCTGGCCTGGTGGCTGATCGACCGGTCCCGCTTCGGGCTGGGCCTCAAGGCGATCCGCGAGGACGAGGACAAGGCCGAGGCGCTGGGCACCCCGACGTTCGCGTACAAATTGATCGTCTTCGTGGTGTCGGCCGGCTTCACGGCGCTGGCCGGTGGCCTGTACGCGCTGTGGTTCGGCGACCTCGACCCGGTCTTCCAGTTCTCCATCCTCACCGGCTCCTACCTGGTCCTGATGGCGCTGCTCGGCGGCGTGCGCAACCTGTTCGGCCCGCTGGCCGGCGCCCTGATCGTCGGCACCGCGCTGGAGTACTTCAAGGGCCAGTTCGGCAACACCCCGCTGCACCTGGTCGCCACCGGCGTGCTGCTGGGCCTGGTCGTCATGTTCATGCCCGACGGCGTGCTCCCCGCGATCACCGGCCTGTGGCAGCGCCTGCGCAAGTCGCCGCAGAGCTCGATCCGCGAGGTCAGCGCGGCCGACCTGCAGACCGAACGGCAACGGGCGGAGGTGGCCAAATGAGCCTCGCGACGGTGGAGCTGCGCAAGGCGTTCGGGGGAGTGGTGGCGCTCGACGGTGCCACCGTGACCTTCCGCGAGGGCCAGGTCAACGCGCTCATCGGACCCAACGGTTCCGGCAAGACCACCTTCTTCAACTGCGTCACGGGCATGATCCGGGCCGACAGCGGCACCGTCACGTACGGCGGCACCGACATCACCCGCAAGGCGCCGCACCAGATCGCCCGGGCCGGGGTGGGCCGGACGTTCCAGCTCTGCCGGGTGTTCCCCCGGATGACGGCGCTGGACAACGTGCTGGCCGCCGTACGCCCGGGCGGGGTGACCGGCGGGCTGCGCGGCGCGCGGCACCGCACCGAGGTCGACCGGGCCCGCGGCTGGCTGACCCGGCTGGGCATCGAGCACCTGGCCGACATCGAGGCCCGCAACATGTCCTGGGGCCAGCAGAAGCTGCTGGAGCTGGCCGGGGTGCTGATGGGCGAGCCGGCCACCGTGCTCCTGGACGAGCCGGCCGGCGGCGTCAACCCGGCGCTGCTCGACCGGATCGGCACGCTGGTCCGCGACCTCAACGCCGAGGGCCGCACGTTCGTGATCGTCGAGCACAACATGGACCTGGTGATGAGCATCAGCGACCACATCGTGGTCTTCGACCGCGGCCGCCCGATCGCCGAGGGCCCGCCGTCGCTGATCCGCACCGACGAGCGCGTGTTGGGGGCCTACCTTGGTGTCTGAGATCGAACTTGTCGATGTCCAGGCCGGCTACGGCCGGGCGGCCCCGGTGCTGCGCGGCTTCAGCGTGGCGGTGCCGGCCGGTTCGGTGGTCTGCCTGGTCGGGCCGAACGGGGCCGGCAAGTCCACCGTGCTCAAGGTGGCCAGCGGGCTGCTCAAGCCCCGGTCCGGGCGGATCCTGGTCGGCGGCCAGGACGTCACCGGCATCGGCCCGCAGCGGATGCTGGCCGCCGGCGTCGCCCTGGTGCTGCAGGGTCACAGCGTCTTCCGGGAGATGACCGTCGAGGAGAACGTCCTGCTCGGCGGCTACACCCTGAAGGACAAGGCGAAGGCCGCCGAGCGGGCCGCCTTCGTCAAGGAGCTCTTCCCGGTGGTCGCCGAGCGCTGGGGATCGCTCGCCGGCCTGCTCTCCGGCGGCCAGCAGAAACAGGTCGAGTTCGCCCGCTCGCTGATGGTCGACCCGAAGGCGGTGCTGCTCGACGAGCCGTCGATGGGGCTCGACCCGAAGGCCACCAGCACCATCTTCGAGCAGGTCGTGCGGATGCGCGACGCCGGCACAGCCGTGCTGCTGGTCGAGCAGAACGCGCGGCGGGCGCTGGAGACCGCCGACATCGGCTGCGTGCTCGACCTCGGCCGGGTGCACATCTCCGGCCCGGCCGACCAGCTGCTGGCCGATCCCCAGCTCGGTGAGCTCTACCTCGGCGGCCGTCCCGCCGAGCCGAAAGTCACTCCGAAGAGCTGAGAGGTGAACCGATGAGGCGCGCACTCCTCGCCACCGCCGTGGTCGTCGCGATCGGCGCCGCCGCGGTCCCGGCGCAGGCGGGCTCCACCGGCCCGCGTGACGTCCATCCGTCCCTGCGATCGAGCCTGGTCGCGTTCTACGACTTCGACCACCCGATGCCGTCCGATCCCGCGCTGGAGGCCGACCAGGGCCGCTCCGGCACCGAGATCGAGCTGGTCAACGGGGGAGCGGCCATGCGGGTGCCGGACCGCGCCTACCCCGGGGGCCGCAAGGTCCTGCAGACCCGGCCGGTCGCCGCCGGCACCACCGACGACTGGAAGGCCGGCATCTGGTCGGCCAGCGGCGTCCGCACGCTGCGCGCGTTCAACGCGGCCGAGGGCACCACGGTGATGGGCTGGTTCAAGCGCTCGATGGACGGCCCGGCCGCCGGCTTCAACGCGATCGGCCTGACCGGGGTGCTGACCGGCGACTCCGACGGGCACGCCGTACGGGCGCTGCTCGAACTGATCGACGTCAACGGCACGCTGCGGCTGGTCGCGCTGGGCCGGCGCATCGACGGCGGCAACTCGCAGACGTTCGCCGCGAACGAGGACTGGCGCACTCTGCTGCCCAGGGACCAGTGGGTGCACCTCACCGCCACGTTCGACTTCACCGCAGGCACCATGGCGCTTTACCGCAACGGCAAGGCGGTCGAGGGCTTCTACACCCGTACCGACGACCCGTGGCTGATCAACGGGCCCGGACCGCACGTCACCACGGCCACCGATCCGCGCGGCATCAAGATCGGCGGCAGCTTCCCCTGGCAGGGCTCGCCGGACCGCAATCCGTGCGACTGCCGGATGGACGCGCTCATGCTCCTCGACCGCTCGCTGCCGGCGCGCGAGGTCGCGAGCCAGTACCGCTTCATGACCCGGGGGTAATGATGTTCCGAAGGATCCTGCCCGTCGCCGCCCTGCTGTTGTCCACTCTGGTCGGTCTGCCCCAGGCGGCTCATGCCGCGGACGGCGCCGTCTACGACCCGGTGCCCACCGAACCGGTGACCTCCCGGCTCGGCCTGGTGCTGTCCGAGTACGCGAGCTTCCCCCAGTCGGTCACCGACCCGCCACTGATCGACCAGCGGCTCAACCGGGTCGCCCGGATCAACACCATCATGGAGGTGCCGGACGGCTCGGGCCGGCGCGCGGTGCCCGACCTGAACGGCAACCTGTACTTCGTGGAGAACGGCGTGCCGCACGTCTATCTCGACGTGGCCGCGACCTTCCAGCCGGAGTTCTTCTCCGGCCGCGGCCTCGGCCAGGGCTTCGGGTACGTCGCGTTCCACCCCGACTTCAAGCGCAACGGCCTCTTCTACACGATCCACACCGAGGAAGGGGCGATCACCAGCGACGTCCCGGACTACCGGCAGACGAACGTGCTGTTCCACGGGGTCATCAACGAGTGGAAGGCCACCGACCCGGCGGCCGGCACCTTCTCCGGCACCCACCGCGAGGTGCTGCGGATCGGCTTCGGCGGCCAGATCCACGGCATCCAGGAGATCAACTTCAACCCGACCGCCCGGCCCGGCGACGCCGACTACGGGCTGCTCTACCTGGCCGTCGGCGACGGGGGCCAGGGCGCGAACAACACCGACCCGCAGAACCTGGCGCTGCCGCACGGCAAGCTGCTGCGCATCGACCCGCGCGGCACGAACGCGCCGAACGGCAAGTACGGCATCCCGGCGTCGAACCCGTACGTGGGGCAGGCCGGGCGGCTGGGCGAGATCTACGCGTACGGCATGCGCGACCCGCACCGGTTCAGCTGGGACCGGGCCACCGGCCGGCTCTACCTGGGCCACATCGGAGAGCACGCGGTCGAGGCCATCTACGAGGTACGCGCCGGGGACAACCTGGGCTGGAGCGAGCGCGAAGGCAGGTTCGTCTACGACAAGACCGCCACGAACCCGTGCGACCGGCTGCTGCCGTTGCCGGCCGACGACGCGGGTTACACGTACCCGGTGGCCGCGTACGACCACAACCCGCCGCCGGACTGGAACTGCACCTCCGACGTCGGGGTGGCCGTGGCCGGCGGCTTCGTCTACCGCGGCCGCGACGTGGCCGCCCTGCGCGGCAAGTACGTCTTCGGCGACCTGGTCGACGGCCGGGTCCTCTACACCGAGGCGAGCGAGATGCGCCGCGGACGCACCCCCGCCACCATCCACCGGCTCAACCTGTTCAACGCGGCCGGCACCCCGGTGCGCATGCAGGACCTGTCGGCACCGGGCGCACCCGGCGACCCCAACCGGGTCGACCTGCGGTTCGGCACCGACGCCCGGGGCGAGCTCTACCTGCTGGCCAAGGCGAACGGCAAGGTCTGGAAGGTGACCGGCACCCGTACCTTCGCGGCCGGGCCGGTGGGCCACACCCGGGTGCGCCGCACGATGGACCCGGCCAGCTGGGCGCCGGTCACCCCGGCGAAGTGGCGCCTCACCGGCGACGAGGTGATCCTCGCGGAGGCGGGCGTGCAACGCCCGGGCCCGCGGCGCCCGTTCGAATACGCGGTCCTGACGGCCGGCCCGGCCCTGTCGTCGGTCGAGATCAAGGCGACGGTACGCCTCGACGAGCCGGTCGAGATCACCAACCGTGACGTGATCATCGTCTTCGGCTACCGCTCGGACACGGAGTTCTACTACGCCCACCTGTCCACGGACAACACGATCTACCCGCACAACGGCATCTTCAAGGTCAACAACGCCGACCGGGAACGCATCGACTACCAGTGGAACGGCCGCTCCCGCGGCGCGAACCCGGCGGTGGTCGACCGTGACTGGCACGACGTGGTGGTCCGGCACCTGCCGGCGACCGGCGAGATCGCGGTCTACGTGGACGGCTCCCGGGACCCGCTGATGACGGCCCGCGACACGACGTTCGGCTCGGGGCGGGTCGGTTTCGGCTCGTTCGACAACATCGGCCGGCTCGGCGCCCTGAAGGTCACCGGCACCCCGGCCGGCTGAGACACCGTTCGCCGCGAGCCGGCTCCGGGATCGCCGTCCCGGTGCCGGCTCCCCGGCGGGACAACGGGATCGGCCGGATCCCGTTAGGTTGACCGGCATGTCGCCGCACATCATCGACGAAGCGCTGGACCTGCTCTGCGCCAACTACATCTTCCCGGAGAAGGCCGCGACGGCGGCCAACGCGATCCGGCAGCGCCGGGCGGCCGGCGAGTACGACGGGCTGGACGAGGAGACCCTGGCGGCGCGGCTCACGGCCGACCTGGCCGAGGTCTGCGCGGACAAGCACCTGCGCGTCCGGACCCGGGAGGCGGCGCTGCACGACGTGCTGACCCGGGACGAGCTGGAGGCGGCCTACCGGGAGGGCCTGCGCCACGCCAACTACGGCATCGCCCGGGTCGAGCGGCTCGACGGCAACGTCGGCTACCTCGACCTGCGGCAGATCGCCGACGCCTCGGTGGGCGGCCGGGCCATCGCCGCGGCGATGGAGCTCATCGTGCACACCGAGGCCCTGATCATCGACCTGCGCAAGAACCGCGGCGGCGCGCCGAACGGCGTCACGTTCTGGCTCAGCTACCTGTTCCGCGACGACGAGACACACCTGAACGACATCTACGACGGCCCGTCCGGGCGTACCCGGCAGTTCTGGACCCTGGCCCACCTGCCCGGCGAGCGGTACCCGGACCGGCCCGTCTTCGTGCTGACCAGCGACGCCACCTTCTCGGCGGGCGAGGAGTTCTGCTACAACCTCCAGGCGCTGGGCCGCGCGACGCTGATCGGGGAGACCACGCGAGGCGGCGCCCACCCCACCGAGGTCTTCCCCATCACCGCGACCGTCGAGATCACCGTGCCGCTGGCCCGCTCGGTCAATCCGGTGACCGGCGGTAACTGGGAGGGCACGGGGGTGGTGCCGGACATCGCGGTGCCGGCCGCGGCGGCGTTCGATCTCGCGTACGGCAAGGCGCTCGAACACGTGCTCACGACCTCGGCTCCGGCGGCGGTGCTGGCCGAGGCCAAGGCAGCCCTGGCGGAGGCTGCCTGAGCCGGCGGCGGAGAGCGGCTAGAGCCGCGGGCCCTCGCCGGGCCCGTTCGGGTCGTCGGTGACGTGCATCGCGGCCTCCTCGGCGCTCGCCGCGCCCGAGTCGATGCCCGCGTCGAAGGCGACCGCGTCGCGTTCCTCGTCCGGGCCGAGGCCCTCGTCCTCGGCGAACAGCCGGCCCGAACGCGGGTCCTGCTCCGAGCCGCGGCGGGCGATGTCGTCTTCGTCGGCGTCCGGGTCCGGATCCGCGTACGGGTCGACGTCCGGCTCCTCCTCGGCCAGCAGCTGGTCGAGCGACTCGCCCTGCCGCTGCTCGGCCGCGGTGGTGCCGAACCGGTCGGCGCCGGACCACCGGTCGGCGGCCTGGTAGCCGACGTCCAGGGGGTCACCGGCCGGGTCACCGTCGAGGGTGTCCGAGTTGTCCAGCACGCCGTCGTCCTCGACCGCGTCCCACTGGTCGTCGCTGCCGTCAGCTTGGGTCATCGTCTCTCCCGGGGTGATCTCGCACAGGCACTGCCGCGAGGCTAGACCCTGCTCGCTTCGTAGAGCACCACCTGGTCCGGGTGCGTCCGGGGACTGGCCACGCCGGCCAGCTCCAGGGCCGCGCCCGTCAGGATGTGGCCCGAGCGGTCGGCGCCCCACCACCCCGGTGCGACTAGGCGCGGCTCCGGGCCGACCAGCACCGGGCGGATCCGGTAGCGGGCCTCGGGGTCCAGGTCGCGCAGGCGCAGCCGGGGGGCCGGGTCCGGGGTGATGCTGTCGGTGATCGCCATCGCGAACAGCGCCCGCGACCGGTCGGGGGCGACGGCGCCGTGCACCAGGATGCGGTCGTCGTAGCCGTCCAGCCGGACGATGTCGCCGCCCAGCAGCAGGTCGCGTTCGCGCTGGAAGAACGCCACCCATTCGCGCAGCTCCGCCGCCTCGGCCTCGGTCGCCTCGGCGAGGTCCCATTCGATGCCCAGGTGGCCGAAGATCGCCGTGCCGGCCCGGAAGGCGAGGTCGTGGCGGCGGCCGGTGACGTGCGAGTGGCCCGAGGCGATGTGCGAGCCGAGGTATTCCGGCGGGACCAGCTGGGCGGTCCAGCGCATCACCCGCTGCCGGTCGTGCGGGTCGATGTTGTCCGAGACCCAGACCCGATCGGTACGCTCCAGCACCGCCAGGTCGACCCGGGCCCCGCCGGAGGAGCAGGACTCGATCTCCAGCCCCGGGTGTGCCGCCCGGATCTCGTCCAGCAGCCGGTAGAACGCCAGCGTCTGCGCGTGCACGCCGGGCCGTCCGCGGTGTGTCTGGTCGCCGGCCTCGACCAGGTCGCGGTTGTGGTCCCACTTGACGTAGCCGATGTCGTACTCCCGCAGCACCGCCAGGATCTGGGTCTTGACGTGCTCGTACGCCTCCGGGATGCCCAAATTGAGCACCTGCTGGGTGCGGGCCTCGATCGGCCAGGCAGCCCGCGCGGCCATGATCCATTCCGGGTGGGCCCGGGCCACGTCCGAGTCCGGGTTGACCATCTCCGGCTCGAACCACAGCCCGAACTGCATACCCAGCGCCCGGACCCGGTCCACCAGCGGGTGCAGTCCCCGGGGCCAGACCTCCGGCGAGACCACCCAGTCGCCGAGCCCGGACGTGTCGTCGCGGCGGGAGCCGAACCAGCCGTCGTCCAGCACGTACCGCTCGACGCCGGCGGCGGCCGCGCGCTCGGCCAGGTCGATCAGGCGGTCGGTGTCGTGGTCGAAGTAGACGGCCTCCCAGACGTTGAGGGTCACCGGGCGCTGGGTGGAAACCTTGGGCTCGCGGGCTCGCAGGTGCCGGTGGAAGCGCCGGGCGATTTCGTCGAGGCCGTCGCCGTACGCGGCGTACAGCCACGGGCTCTGGTAGCTCTCGCCGGTGGCCAGCCGGATCTCCCCGGGTAGCAGCAGTTCGCCGCCGCCGAGCAGCCGTTCACCGGTGTGCACCTGCTCGGCGTAGTGCGTGTGGTTGCCGCTCCAGGCGGTGTGCACCGCCCAGATTCGCCCGGTGGCGAAGCCGAACCCGGCCGTGCCGGCGTGCAGCAGGTACGCGCTGTCCGCCCCGGTCCGGCCCTTGCGGTTCTCCCGCAGGTGCGTGCCGGCCGGGAACGGCGTCCGCACCGGCACCCGTTCCTGGTTGTGCCGTCCGGTGAAGTCGAGCAGCTCGGTGGCCTCGGCCGGCACCGGCAGCGCCAGCACCAGGTCGTCCAGCGCGTACGGCTCGCCGGCGAGGTTGCGCACCGCCGCCCGGCACCGCAGCAGCCCGGCCGGTAGCAGCTCGAGGGTCAGCCGCAGCTCCAGCCGGTCGGCGTCGTCCACGGCCCGGACCTCGACGCGGCCGGCGCCACCGGCGTGGAAGGCGCCCACCGGGTCGCCGTCGACGGTGACCTCGGTGACCAGGAACGCGGGCGACCAGCCGGCGCCGGCGAACGAGCCGCGCAGTCCGGGCCGGCCGGTCCAGCCGGTCTCGTGCCCGGGCAGCACCGCGACCCGCGGCCGGATCTCCGGATCGTTCGAGCCGGTCACCGGCTGGGCCGCGGCGACGAGCGATTCGGCCTGCTCGGCGTCCAGCCCGGGCAGGGCCGGCCCCCAGTAGGCGACGGCGGGCAGCCGCCCGGCGGTGGCGTCGATCAGCACGGTGACGCCGGCCGCGGTCAGAGCGATGAGCATCTGCTCACCCTAACGACGCGTTCAGGCCGCGAGGCGGGTACGCAGCCAGTCGTGGAAACCGGCGATGTGGTGCTCGCTGGGCACCAGCACCCCGCCGTCGGCGTACGCGCGCGAAGCCATCCCCGGCTGGCAGCGCTCGCAGGCGTCGAAGTCCTGCCGGTTGACCCGGTCGAAGAGCTCCACCGAGCGCGACAGGTCCCGGCCCTCGGTGACCACCTCGCTCAGATAAAGCCAGTCGCACTCGACCACCGTGCGGTCGGCCGCCAGCGGGTACATCCGGTGCAGGATCACGTGGTCCGGCACCAGGTTGAGGAACACCTGCGGCTTGATCGTCACCGCGTAGTAGCGCCGGTCCTGGCTCGCGTCGATGCCGGCGATCGGGGTCACCCCGGCGCCGCCGTCGACGGTGAAGCCCTCGACGCCCGGGCCGAACTCGGCGCCGTGCCCGACGTAGTACTGCGCCGCGTAGCCGCCCGCGAACTCCGGCAGCACGTGCACCAGCTCCGGGTGAATCGTCGCGCAGTGGTAGCACTCCATGAAGTTCTCGATGATGAGTTTCCAGTTCGCCCGTACGTCGTACCGGATCCGCCGGCCGACCGTCAGGTTGTCGATGCCGTAGCGTTCCACCGCCGCCAGATCACCCAGCCGTTCCTCGCAGGCGCCCTGCACGGTCTCGGCGAAAGACGGCGGGGTCGCGGCCAGGCACACCCAGACATAGCCGAGCCATTCGCGGACGTGCACCGCGTTCAGGCCGTACTCGACCCGGTCGATGTCGGGCATCTTGACCAGGTTGGGTGCCGCCACCAGCTTGCCGTCCAGGTCGTACGCCCACGCGTGGTACGTGCACCGGAACGTCCGCTTGACCGACCCGCTGTCGTCGGCGCACAGCTGGGCGCCGCGGTGCCGGCAGATGTTGAGGAATGCGCGCGCTTCCCCGGCCGCGTTGCGGGTCACCAGCACGCTCTCCCGGCCCACCCGGACCGTACGGAACGCGCCCGGCGTGCCGACGTCCGAGCCGCGCACCGCGCAGAACCACATCTGCTCGAAGATCCGCTCCTGCTCGGCGGCGAAGATCGCGGGATCGGTGTAGTAGGTACCCGGCAGGGTCCGCAACAGGCTGGCGGGCAGCTCGGTCATGGTCATGTGGTCACCCCTGTGAGGCGGCGTGGGTGGAACAGATCGATCGGGTGCCCCGTCGCGCCCGTGGTGGCCAGGTCGGCCAGGATCTCGCCGACCACTGGCACGAACTTGAAGCCGTGCCCGGAGAACCCGCACGCGACGGTGACCGCCTCGTGCGCCGGGTGCCGGGCGATCACGAAGTGCTCGTCCGGGGTGTTGCTGTACAGGCAGGTCTTGGCGCGCAGAAACGTGCCGGGCAGGTCGGGCAGGTTGCGCCGGGTCCGGTCGGCCATCGCCCGGATCTCGTCGGGGTGCACCTCGCGGTCGATGGTCTCGGGGGTGGTGACGACGCCGCGCCGGAAGAACGCCACCTTGGCGCCGCCGTCCGGCCCGTCGATGGCCGGGAAGCCGTAGATCTGGCTGCCCGCGGCGTCCTCCCAGATGTAGATCGGATGCCGCTCGGGCGTGAACGGCGCCACCCCGCCGGCCGGCTGGAACCAGTACTGCACCTGGCGTTCGATGGTGAACGGCACGCCGAGGTCGGCGAGCAGCTGCGGCGCCCACGGTCCGGGGGTGATGACCAGCTGCCCGGCCGTGTACGAGCCGGAGCCGGTCTCGACCCGTACGCCGCCGCCCGCCGCGGGCCCCCAGCTGGTCATCGGCTCGTCGAAGTGCAGCTCGGCACCGGCCCGCGCGGCCAGCGTGAGCTGCGCCGACACGGTCGCCTCGGGGCGTACGAAGCCGGCCTTGGCCTCGTAGAGCGCCACCTCGTCCGGGCGCGGGCTCAGCGTGGGGAACCGCCCGCGCAGCGCCTTCGCGTCCAGCATCTCGTGGTCGAGCCCCCAGCGCTCGGCGCTGAGCCGGCTGCCCGACACGGTGAGGCTCTCCGGCGGCCCGACCATCACCCCACCGGTGAGCGTGATGACGTCGGTGCCGGAGTCACGGGCCAGTGTGTCGTACAGCTCGTAGGCGCGCAGCAGCAGCGGCACGTAGTCCGGGCTCTCGAAATAGGACTGCCGGGTGATGCGCGAGCCGCCGTGGCTGGCCCCCCGGTCGTGCGCCGGCCCGAACTTCTCCAGGCCCAGCACCCGGACCCCGCGCGCGGCGAGCTGGTGGACGGCCGCGCTGCCCATTCCACCGAGCCCGACAACGATGACGTCAAATGCGGCCACGCCGGCTCCTATCGCCGAATCCGTTCATGCTTCGGGTCGAACAGCGGCTCGGCGGCCACGCGGGCGCGCAGCAGCCGGTCGAAATAGCCCACCCGGACGGCCGTGCCGGGCACGGCGACCTCGGCGGGCAGCCAGGCGTACGCGATCGGGGCGCCTACGGTGTGCCCGTACGCCGCACTGGTCACGAACCCGGCCGGCTTGCCGTCGGCGTACACCGGTTCCCGGCCCATCGGCACGCAGCCCTCGTCCTCCAGCACCAGGCAGGTGAGCAGGCGCGCGGGCTCACGCCGTTCCAGCAGGGCGGACCGCCCGACGAAGTCACCGCGGTCCAGCCGCACGGCGAAGCCCAGCCCCGCCTCGTACGGGTCGTCCTCGGCGGTCATGTCGGTGCCCCAGGCCCGGTAGCCCTTCTCCAGCCGCAGGCTGTTGAACGCCGCTCGGCCGCCCGCGACCACTCCGAGCGAGGCACCGGCCTCCCACAGCGTGTCCCACAACCGCAGCCCCAGCTCGGCGGTGGTGTAGACCTCCCAGCCCAGCTCGCCCACATAGGAGAGCCGCAGCATGGTGACCGGCACCGGACCCAGATGGGCGCGCCGGGCCTTGAAGTAGCCGAACGCGGTGTGCGAGACGTCGATGTCGGCCAGCGGCGCGATCAGCTCCCGGGCGAGCGGCCCCCACACGCCGACACAGCAGGTGGCGCCGGTGATGTCCCGGATCACCACCCCGGCCGGGGCCCGCCGCAGCAGCCAGTCCAGGTCCAGCGGCCCGTTCACGCCGACCTGGAACCGGTCCTCAGCGAGGCGGGCCACGGTCACGTCGCTGCGGATGCCGCCGTCGGTGTCGAGCAGCAGCGTGTAGACCACCGTGCCGACCGGCCGGTCGAGGTCGTTGCTGCTCAGCCCCTGGAGGAAGGAGAGCGGGCCGGTCACTTCGAGGCGGGTCAGCGGGGTCATGTCGTACAGGGCGACGCGCTCGCGGGTGGCCCGGGCCTCCGCCGCCGCGATCGGTGACCAGTGCCGGGCCGACCACTCGTCGCGCGGTACGGCGGTACGGGGCAGATCGGCGTTGGCTTCGTACCAGAGCGGCCGCTCCCAGCCGGCGGCCTCGCCGAACACCGCACCGAGCTCGCGCTGCCGGGTGTGGAACGGGCTCACCCGCAGATCCCGGACCGAGGGCGGGTCCAGCGGATGGATGATGTCGTACACCTCGACGAAGCTGCGCACCGAACGCTCCCGCACGTACGCCGGGGACAGCTGGGACACGTCGAAGCGGTTCAGGTCGCACTCGTGCAGGTCGACGCCCGGCCGCCCATCGACCAGCCACTCGGCCATCGCCCGGGCCACCCCGGCGGAGTGCGTCACCCAGACAGCCTCGGCCGTCCAGAAGCCGCGCACCTCGCGGGACTCGCCGAGCAGCGGGAAGCCGTCCGCCGTGAACGAGAAGACGCCGTTGAACCCCTCCTCGACCGCGCTGCCGGCCAGCGCGGGCAGCAGCTCGGTGGCGGCGGTCCACGACTCGGCGAAGTCATCGGGGGTGTAGGCCAGCATGGACGGCTGCGGGCCCTCGGCCAGCTCGGTGAGCTCGACGGGCATCGGCCGGTGCAGGTAGGAGCCGATGCCGAGCCGGTCGCCGTGCGAGCGGAAGTACAGGTCGCGGTCCTGGTGGCGCAGGATCGGGGTGGGCAGCGGGCCGGGCAGCGTCGTGGTCCGGGCGTACTGGTGGGCCATCGGCAGCAGCGGCACCGGCACTCCGGCGAGGGCGCCGACCGCGGGGCCCCAGAAGCCGGCACAGCTGACCACGATGTCGGCCGGATAGGTGGCGTCGTCCGTGCGTACCCCGGTGACCCGGCCGCCGGTCCGCTCGATGGCCACGACCCGCTGATGCGGCAGGAACCGGGCGCCGCGGGCGATGGCCCGGCGGGCCTGCGCCTCGCCGGCGTCGACCGCCCGGGCCAGCCCGTCGCCCGGCACGTGCAGCCCGCCCAGCACCTCGCCGAGCAGGGGATAGAGCTCCCGGCAGGCGTCCGGCCCGAGCACCTCCGCGGCGATGCCCCAGGCAGTCGCGTAGCCATGCCGCCGGTGCAGCTCGCGCAGCCGCTCCGGGGTGGTCGCCACCTCCAGGCTGCCCACCGCGTCGAAGCAACCAAGCTCGGTCAGCTTCTCCACGGTGTAGCGGGCCAGCCCGGCCATCGTCCGCGACGGGTTGGTCTGGAACACCAGGCCGGGCGCGTGCGAGCTGGATCCGCCCGTGCTGAACAGCGGGCCCTGCTCCAGCACCGTCACGTCGGTGCGGCCGCGCAGGGTGAGTTCGTCCGCCAGGGCGCACCCGACGATCCCCGCTCCGATGATGACGATCGCCATGCCCCGCGTCCCTTCGCCGAACGAGCCGTGCCTAGGAGCGGGCCGTGTCTCCGTCGTCACAGGATCAGCAGCGGCGGTGGCGCCGGTCAATGGGCGATCGAGACTTTTACCGCGACGCAATAATCCGTGCCGACGGTGTTCCGGCCGTTGCCGGCGGTCCGGTGCCCGAAACGATCGAGGGTGACGACGCCCACAATACGATACGAGTCTGTTCCGTATCGCGCGGGACAGGTCTACGGTCGGCCAGAGATACGGAACAGTTCCGTATCGGATCAGCCTCCACAGCTCAGGAGTGGCACCACATGGACGTTCCCACCGCAGAGAACACCGGGCACCCCCGGCGCTGGGCCATTCTCGCCGTACTCGTCATCAGCCTGCTCGTGGTCGTGCTGGACAACACGGTCCTGAACGTCGCCCTGCGGACCATCGCCGACCCGGACGAGGGGCTGGGCGCCAGCCAGAGCCAGCTCGAATGGGCCATCAACTCGTACACCCTGGTCTTCGCCGGCCTGCTCTTCACCGCCGGCATCCTGGCCGACCGGCTCGGCCGCCGGATCACCCTGACCGTGGGGCTGGCGCTGTTCGGCATCGCCTCCCTGGTCTCCGCCTACGCCCAGACCGCGGACCAGCTCATCTGGGCCCGCGCGCTGATGGGCCTCGGCGCCGCCGCGATCATGCCGTCGACCCTGTCGATCATCTCCAACGTCTTCGACCCGCGCGAGCGCGGCCGGGCGATCGGCGTCTGGGCCGGCGCCGTCGGCCTCGGCGTCGCGATCGGCCCGATCGTCGGCGGCCTGCTGCTCGAGCACTTCTGGTGGGGCTCGGTCTTCCTGATCAACGTGCCGGTCGTCATCGCCGGTGTGGTGCTGGTCAGCGTGCTGGTCCCCGAGTCGCGCGACCCGCGGCCGGGCCGCATCGACATCGTCGGCGTGCTGCTCAGCATCGTCGGGCTCACCCTGCTCACCTACGGCGTCATCGAGGGCGGCGAGAAGGGCTTCGGCCAGCCCGAGGCCTGGGGCACGCTGGTCGCCGCGGTCGCGGTCCTGACCGGTTTCATCCTGTACGAGCGCCGCATCGCGTTCCCCTCGCTGGACGTCAAGCTCTTCGCCATCCCGCAGTTCTCCGCCTCGGTCGGCGCCATCGGCCTGGTCTTCTTCGCGGCCATGGGCGCGATGTTCTTCAGCGCCTTCTACCTCCAGCTGGTCCGCGGCTACGGCCCGCTGGCCTCCGGCGCGTTGTTCGTGCCGTTCGCGGTGGCCCAGATGGTCTTCGCGCCGCGCAGCGCCGCGATGGTCAAGCGGTTCGGCCCGAAGCTGGTCAGCACCGTGGGTCTGCTCCTGGTCGCGGCCGGCCTGGCCGGCTGGCTCGTCGTCGGCGAGACCACGCCGATCTGGATCGTCGGGGCGCTGTTCTTCCTGATGGGCGTCGGCATGGCCAACGTGATGCCGCCGGCCACCGAGGCCATCATGTCGGTGCTGCCCCGCGAGAAGGCCGGCGTCGGCTCGGCGGTCAGCAACACCATCCGGCAGATCGGTGGCGCCCTGGGCGTGGCCGCGCTGGGTGCGATCGTCTCCTCCTCGTACCGCGACGACGTCACGACGGCCACGGCCGGCCTGCCGGACGCCGCCCGCGAGGTGGCCCAGGAATCCATTTCCGGCGCGTACGGGGTGGCGGCCCAGGCCGGTCCGGGCGGGGCCGCCCTGATCAGCTCGGCCAACGACGCCTTCATCACCGCGATGCACTACGCGTCCATCGGCAGCACGATCTTCGCGCTGCTGGGCGCCCTGGTGGCGGCCGTCTGGCTGCCGGGCAAGCCGCCGGCCGGCGTCCCCGCCCCGACGACAGCCGAGGGGCTGGCCGAGGAGCAGGGCATCGCACTGGTCGACGCTTCATGACAGGGGCAGGTGGCCACGACATGAAGGCTCGGTAACAATGGAGCCCATGACGACGGTCAGCGTGGACGAACCGGCCGGCCAGGACCGCAAGGCTCCTGGCCGGCCGCGCAACGCGCACGCCGACCAGGCCATCATCCAGGCGGTCTTCGACCTGCTCAGCTCGGGCCAGAGCGCCGACGCCGTCTCCATCGAGGCGGTGGCGGCCAAGGCGGGCGTGGGCAAGGCGACGATCTACCGGCGCTGGCCCAACAAAGAGGCGCTGCTGGTCGACGCGGTGGCCACCATGAAGGGCCCGCTGCCGGAGCCGGTGGGCGAGTCGGTCCGCGACGACCTCATCATGCTGATCTCGGCCATGCGCAACAAGCGGATGGAGCACTACGGCAAGGTCACCATGTGCCTGCTGCCGGAGATCGCCAAGAGCCCCGAGATGCGGCGCATCTACCAGGGCGTCATCGAGCCGCGGCGCGACGTGATGCGCGGCGTGCTGCGCCGGGGCATCACGACCGGTGAGCTGCGCGCCGACCTGGACGTGGAGCTGACCCTGCTGATGCTCTCCGGCCCGACCGCGATGCAGAACATGATGCACTGGAACCCGCAGGTCGCCGAGGACAACTTCGCCGAGCGCCTGGTGGACGCCGTCCTGCGCGGTGCCGCCGCATGAGCGTTACGCTCGGCGACGTTCGCGACGCCGCTGCCCGGCTCCAGGGTGTCGCGCACCGCACGCCCGTGCTGCGCTCCCGCACCCTGGACCGGCTGGCCGGCACCGAGGTGCACCTCAAGGCCGAGAATTTCCAGCGGATCGGCGCCTTCAAGTTCCGCGGCGCCTACCACGCCGTCTCCCGGCTCGACCCTGAGCAGCGGGCCCGGGGCATCACCGCGTACTCGTCGGGCAACCACGCGCAGGCGGTCGCGCTGGCCGCCCGCGAGTTCGGCACCACCGCGGTCATCCTGATGCCCGCGGACACCCCGGCGTCCAAGCAGGAGGCCACCGCGGGGTACGGCGCCGAGATCGTCACCTACGACCGCTACACCGGGGACCGGGTCGCTCTCGGTGCCGCGCTGGCGGCCGAGCGGGGGCTGGCGCTGATCCCGCCGTACGAGCACCCGCACGTGATCGCCGGGCAGGGCACCGCCGCGCTGGAGCTGCTCGACCAGGCCGGTGAGCTGGACGCCCTGCTGACGCCGGTGGGCGGCGGCGGGCTGATGGCCGGCAGCGCCACGGCGGCCAAGGGGCTGTATCCGGCGATCCGGACGATCGGCGTGGAGCCGGAGGCCGGCGACGACACCCGGCGGTCGCTGGCGGCGGGGGAGCGGGTGGCCGTGCCGGTGCCCCGCACGATCGCCGACGGCCAGGCCGCGGACATCCCCGGCGAGCTGACCTTCTCGATCAACCGCCGGCTGCTCGACGAGGTCGTGCTGGTCAGCGACGACGAGATCCGCGACGCCATGCGGTTCGCCTTCGAGCGGCTGCGCATCGTGCTGGAGCCCAGCGGCGCCACCGGCCTCGCTGCGCTGCTCGCCGGGCGGGTCCGGCCACTGCCGCGCCGCACCGGGGTCATCCTGTCCGGCGGCAACGTCGACGCCGTACGCTTCGCAGAGCTGGTCAATCCGGCATTTACTGTCGGGTAGCCGCCGGGACCCTGGTCAGCCGCGACCGTGTTCTCCATGGTGTACGGCGTGGAGGAATCGATGACAGTCACCTTCGATCGTGACGACGCCCAGCGCAGCGCCGGCGTGCTGCGCGACGAGCGCCTGCAGCTCACGCCCGCCGTGCCGCGGGGGCGCGGCTGGGCCCCCGCGCACATCGAGGTCGCGGACCTGTGCGGCGCCGAGTGCCCCGACATCAGCACGGTACTCAAACACCTGACCACCGCGCAGCAGATCTTCGACCGCCTGCCACCGCCTTCGGCAAACAGGGTCGCCGCGTTCAACTCGCTCTATTTCACCATCACCGACCGGGTGGCCCAGGCCCTGCGCACCGCCGACGTGCGCAACAAGGACTTCCTGGAGCTGCTCGACGTCGAGTTCGCCAAGCGCTACTTCTCCGCGCTGCGGCTGTGGGGCGACGACGACGCCGCCACCCCGGACGCGTGGGAGGTGCTCTTCCGCCGGGCCCAGGACGACCGCGTGACCCCGCTGGCCGCCGCCATGCTGGGGGTCAACGCGCACATCAACCACGACCTGGCGCTCGCCCTGGTCAGCACGTGGGAGCAGCTGGGCCCGCCGGACCCGGACGAGATCCACCCGGACTACCTGCTGGTCAACAAGATCTTCTTCGAGGAGATCCCCGGGCTGCGCCGGCGCTACTCGACACCGTTCCAGCTCAAGATCGACCGCCTGGTCGGCAACCTGGACGACTGGAGCCAGCGGGTGCTGGTGTCGGTGACCCGGGCCCACGCCTGGGAGCAGGCCGAACGGCTGTGGGCGCTGCGCGACGACCGAGAGGACCTGGACCGGGCGCTGCTGGTGATGGACCGCGCGTCCGCCTACGTCGGCGAGCTCCTGCTGGTCGGCGACGACCTGGTCAACCTCGGCGGCAAGCTGCTGCGCGGACGGCGCCCGGGCCGCGGCGACGACGTCAGGGGCCGCTGACCACCCGGTCCCGGCCCGCCCGCTTGGCGGCGTACAGGTGTTCGTCGGCCCGCCGGACGACCGAGTGGACGTCGTCGTCCGGGCGTAGCGAGGTCAGCCCGATGCTGGTGGTCACCCGCAGACCGGGGGCGACGGCCTCCCAGTCGTACGCGCCGACGGCCGCCCGGGCCGTCTCGCAGGTCGCCGCCGCGTCCGGCAGCGCGGCGTCCAGCACGAGGATGAACTCCTCCCCGCCGTGCCGGCCGGCGTGCCCGCCCAGCGACCGCAGGATGTCGGCGACCCGGCACAGCACGACGTCCCCGACGGCATGCGTCCAGGTGTCGTTGATCAGCTTGAAGTGATCAAGGTCGAGCAGGGCCACTCCGGCCGGACGCCCGGCGGCGAGCACGGCGGAAAGCTGCGCGTCCGACCGGCGCCGGTTCCACAGGCCGGTGAGCGCGTCCCGCTCGGCCATCTCCCGGAACAGCTCGGTGTTGCGGTGCGCCTCGTCGACGGCGTACTGCGCGTGCGCGACCCGGGCCATGACCTCACTCTGCTCGCTGCGGCGCACGGTCCAGGCCTCATGAAAATCGACCATCTCCTGGTACGCGGCCTGGAAGTCACCGAGCTCGGCATGGCAACCGGCCAGCATCCGCAACGCCAGCGCGTCGACATCGGGCAACCGGTCCCGCTCGGCGATCTCCCGGCACCTCGCCAAGGTCTGCATGGCGGTGCCGACATTGCCGTCCCGCCGCTGAATGTCGGCCAACGTGATGAGCGCGGCCGGAATCGCATCCGAATCGGTCGGCGCGGCGCCGGCAATGGCCTCCTCGATCACCAGAGTGGCCTCCCGCGGCCGCCCGGTCTCCAACAAGATCCGGGCGACGGTGTCGGCACAGGAAGCATTCAACGGCTCCCCGGCCTGCTCGCTGTGCGCCCGCATCCGCCCGACCAGCGCCGAAGCACTGTCGAGATCACCATGGGTGTACGAACACCAGGCCCAGTTGTTCAGGTTGGCCAGCATCAGCGCGGGCCGGCCACAGGCATCGGCGAGCTGCTGCGCGGCCTCGAACTCCCCGTGCGAGATCCCGCCGATCCGCTGATCATTGACCTGCAACGCCAGAATGATCGCGTGATCCACCCGGAGCGTGAGCGGATCACCGTCCTCGAGCATCCGGTTCGCCGGATACGCATGCCGCACAGCCTCGGCGTTGTCACCCGCCCGCCACAACCCGCCGGCGACAACCGCATGGGCGTGGGCGAGAACAACCCGGTCCTCGCTGCTGGTGAGCAGCTCCCGCGCCTGCCGAACCCCGTCAGCGACCCGCCCGCCCCGATTGTCGAGCTCGGCGAGCACCAGCCGCCCCAGATCGGCATGCCGCTGATCACCGTCGGCGGTGGCCTGCCGGACCAGCTCCCGGGCCCGCCCGGCCAGCCCGTCATGACGCACATAGATATCCGCGATCAACGACTCGAACGCGGCGGCAACTGCGGGACGTACCTGCACGCCCGGCCCTATCGGCTCGCCACGGCAACTCCTGAGCGGTCCCCACCCGCACCGGACGCGGACGCGCCGGGGTGAATCGCGGGGCGGAGCTCGACCGGGCTCATCACCCCGACCCTAGCCCTGCCGCCGGACACTCCGGAACCGAACTGCGCGCAGACCTGCCGGGCGGTTGCCCTTGAGGCTTCAGGCATGGGGTTCTGCGGTTGGTCGCCGGGTCACGCGCTGGGTGGGGTGCGCTGTCGGCTTGTCCGGCGCCGGCTCTGCCTGCGGCCGGCGGGCGTATCGCCCGCCGGCCTGTGATCACGTGCCTGGCGGTCTCGGAGCGCCTGCGGTGCATCACGCTGCAGGCTCGGTCTTGCGGGCGCATCGCCCGCTCGTCATCCCGCGGTCGGACCTTGGCCCGCGGCGGGCGCATCCCGCGCTCTCTTCCCCGGTCGGACCTTTCCTCACGGCGGGCGCACCGCCCGCTGGCCGGGGCCGGACTCTCGCTGCCGGATGCGTCGCCCGCCGTCTCGTCTCCACTGCCGCTGCCGCTGCCGCCGCATGGCCCGCCTGCTCGAAGCGATGCCGTATCTCAGGCCCGGGCGGGCGCACCGCCCGCCCGGGCCCCCATCCGCAGCTCGATGCCCGGCGAGCGCACCGCCCGCCCCGGCCCCAACCCCAGCTTGGTGCCCGGCGGGCGTAACCGCCCGCCGGGCGTTCGGGAGGAGTGCGGTCAGGAGCTCGTGATCGCCTGCTGCGGCGCCGTCTCGCTGGTCACAGCGGGCGTGCCGGTGGTGATCTCGATGCGGCGGGGCTTGGCGGCTTCGGCCACCGGGATGGTCAGGGTCAGGACGCCGTCCTGCCAGGTTGCGGCGATCTTGTCGAGGTCGAGACCGTCGCCGAGGGTGAGGCGGCGTTCGAAGGTGCCGGTTGCGCGTTCGCGGCGGACCCACTGCACGTCGGCGTCGGTGCGCGCGCTTCTTTCGGCGCGGATCGTCAGGACCCGGTTGTCGACGTCCACCTGGACGGAGCCGGGGTCGATGCCGGCCAGGTCGCAGTGCAGGACGAAGTGGTCGCCTGAGCGGTACAGGTCCATCGGCATCGCCATGGTTGCCGTGCTGCCCGCCGCTCCGCCGAACATCTGCCCGGCCAGCCGGTCGAACTCGCGGAAAGGATCGAAAGTCAGCACCACGGGATCCACCTCCTCGACGTGGCCCGCCGGCCTGTCCGGCGGGCTCGTGGCGCTCGGCTCAGATCAAATCTGCCGAGGTCGCGCCGCGCATCGAGGTGGTCCATCACCGCGATGAGCAGCAGCGACAAGTAATTGTTTAGCACTGTCCCCGAGGGAGTGCCAAGTCCTTCGGCGGAAAAAATCGCCGGCTCTGGCAAGATCGGTCCATGCTTGTGGACCGGGCCGGGCGCCGCTACCCGCTGGACGAGCCGCGCTGGCGCGGCGACGACGGATCGCCGCTGCTGGTCGAGCCGCTGCCCGGCATCACCCGCGACGACGTGGACACCACGGTACGGTCGCAGTGGCGTTACGCCGCCGCGTTGCCGCAGCCGCTCGGACGGCGGATCACCCTCGGCGAGGGGCTCACGCCGCTGCTGCCGTTCGATGTCGACGGGGTGCCGTTGTCGGTCAAGCCGGAGTGGTTCAACCCGACCGCCAGCTTCAAGGACCGCGGCACCACCGTGATGATGTCGGCCCTGGCCACGCAGGGCGTCACCGAGATGCTCGAGGACAGCAGCGGCAACGGCGGTTCCTCGGTGGCCGCGTACGCGGCGGCGGCCGGCATCCGGGCCACCATCCTCGCGCCCGAGTCGACCTCGCCGGCGAAGATCCAGCAGAGCCGGGTGCACGGGGCGTCCGTGGAGTTGGTGCCCGGGAGCCGGCAGGCCACCGCTGACGAGGCTGTGCGCCGGTCGGCTTCGACGTTCTACGCCAGCCACAACTGGCACCCTTTCTTTCTGCAGGGGACGAAGCTCCTCGCGTACGAGATCTGGGAGGACCTGGGCTTCCGCGCGCCGGATGCGGTCGTCCTGCCGGCCGGCGCCGGCAGTCTGGTCCTGGGTTTCCACGTCGGCTTCGGCGAGCTGCTGCGGTCCGGCGCGATCGGGCGCCGTCCCCGGCTGCTGGTCGCGCAGCCCGAACATTGCAGCCCGCTGGTCGCCGCTTTCGCGGCCGGGGCCCCGGCGGTGTCGCCCGGGCCGTGGAGCGCGACGGTCGCCGAGGGTACGGCGATCGCGGTCCCGGTCCGGGACCGCGAGGTGCTGGCGGCGATCCGCGAGTCGGACGGTGACCTGGCGGCCGTGCCCGAGGCGGCGATCGGCCCGGCGACGTTCGAGTTGGCTCGCCGCGGCCTGTACGCGGAGCCGACCAGCTCCATCGTGGTCCCGGCGATCCGCGAGTTCGTGCGGCGCGGCAGTCTGCGCCCGGGCGAGACGACCGTGGTCATTCTGACCGGCTCAGCTCTGAAGGCCTCGGACGCGGTCGGCCGCCTGCTGACCGCGACCTGATCCGGCCGCCCGCAGGTCCGGGGCCGCCTGCTGAGCGCGGCTGATCTGGCGCCGCGGGCCGAGAAGGACCGCGAGCTGAACTCGCGCCGCCGGCTGATCAGGGCTTGTCCGGCAGCACCGGCAGGATCGTGCGGCTGCGCCCGGGCCGCGGGTAGGCCTCGGCCGCCGCCGCGAGCCGGCTCGCGTGGTCCCGCTGCCGCTGCCAATGCCCATACAGCGCCCCCCGCTGCGAAAGCCGATCCACCTCCCGGATCGTCTCCGGGTCGACGTCCCCGGCCGGGGCGTCCCGCCACGGCGTGCCCGGCAGCGGCATGAACGTGTGGGCGTGGATGCGGGCGCCCAGATCGGCCAGCTCCCGGGCCAGCCCCAGCGACGCGTCCACGTCAGCACGGTCCTCGCCGGGCATGCCGAAGATCATGTCGACATTGATCTTGAAGCCTTCCTCGAGGCCGAGCCGGACCGCGCGGCGCACCTCTTCGACGCCGTGGCCGCGTTTCGCCGCTGCCAGCACCCGGTCCGAGCCGGACTGGGCGCCGACGATGATGTTGGTGTTGTCGCAGTAGCGCCGGACCAGGCGCAGTGCCTCGCGGCTCACGTGCTCCGGGCGGATCTCGCTCGGGAAGGAGCCGAAGAACACCCGCCCCTGCGGCCCGATGCCCTCGCGGCACGATGCCAGCAGCTCTTCCACCGCCGCCAGGTCCGGCTCGTCGGTCTGGGTGCCGTACGACAGTGCCGTCGGGGTGATGAAGCGGACGTCGCGCAGGCCGCGTTCGCGCATCCGGTCGACGTGCCAGCGCACGTTGGCCACGCTGCGGTGCCGGAACTTCGCCGAGAACATGAAGGGGGTCTGACAGAACCGGCAGGCGTAGACACAGCCACGAGTGATCTCCAGGGCGTTGAAGCGGTTCCAGCGCAGCGAGAAGCCGCGGAACTCGTCCAGCGAGCCGGTCCGCGCCGCCCTCCCGGTCTTCACCACGGTGCCGGCAGCGTCGCGGTAGACCAGGCCCGGCACGCCCGTCGGGTCGCCGCCGGCGTCGACCAGGCGCAGCAGCGTGGCCTCGCCCTCGCCGACCGCCGCCACGTCCCAGCCGGCGTCGAGCGTCTGCACCGGCTCCGCGGTGGCGTGCACCCCGCCCGCCACGTGGGTGACGTGCGGTCCGTCGGCCAGCGTCCGGATCTCGGCCAGTTCCTCGGCCAGCGCGGCCGCGTCGGGGGAGTAGAACGACCAGAGCACCAGCACCCGCGAGCCGGCCGCCGCCCGGATCTCGGCCGCGGTGGCCTCGGCCGACTCGGCGAAGCGGACCTCGTACGAGGTCCCGGTCCGGTGCTCCTCGAGGGCGCCGAGCAGCACGTGGAACCCGTACGTGACCGCCTTGCGGTAGCGCAGGATCAGCACCACATCCATGCCGTCGCATCCTGCCAGGCGCGGGGACGGCCCGGTGCGCGCCGGGCCGCCCCCGAACGGGTCAGCCGACGGTCACCGTCACCGAGGCCTCGGAGCCGTTGTCGGCGTCCGCCGAGCCGGGGAACGTCGCCGAGAACGAGTGCCGGCCCTTCTCGTCCACGGTCACGGTCAAGCTGAACGAGCCGTCCGCGGCTGTCCGCAGGTCGCTCACCTTGCCCTTGCCGGTACGGCTCGGGGAGTGCCACGCGACGTAGAGGAAGCCGTCGCGCACGGGGCTGCCGTCGCCGTTGAGGACCTTGCCGGTGATGGTGACCTGGTCACCGACCTTCGCGGTGGCCCGGCTGGCCGCGATGGATGTCCTGGTTCCGGTGGTGGGGCTGCCGGCGGTGGCGAGCGTCTTCTCGTACCGGATGATGTCGTCCTTGCCCTGGGCGACGCCCAGCTGGGGGACGACCAGCCGGGCCCCCGCGGTGAGGCCCGCCTTGAGCGTCCACTGTGGCGTCGCGTCGAGGTGGACGTACGCGCGGGTGCTCAGCTGCGGCCCGGCGACGCCGTAGATCAGGAAGCTGAACTTCGGTGCCACCCCGGCCTGTGCGGTCGCGTTCCGGCTGACCGTCGGCGGCTGGTACGTGAACTTGGTGCTGAAGTCGGCGACCGGGCTGACCGTACCGTCGCGGTAGGCCAGGCCCGCCTTGACCGCCGCGGTCTGCCCGGCCGAGGTCTCCAGCGCGGCCTGCACCGAGCCGGACGCGTCCAGGTAGAGCTGGAGTTCCGGGGTGATCACGACCGGCACCGGGCCGGCCGAGAAGGTGATCGGCTGGAACCGGATCGGCTCGGCCAGCAGTGCCGTCTCCTTGAGCGAGCAGGAGGCGCTGCCGCTGATCGAGGCCTTGAGCTGCGCGTCCTCGGTCAGCGTCCCGGTGAACGACACGGCGGAAACCCCGCGCGGGCTCCACGACGCGTCGAAGTCGAAGCTCGGCGTGATGCTGATCGACCCGGTGATCTCCGCCTTCGCGGCGTTGGTGCAGGACACCGTACGTCTGATCGGCTGGACCACCGGCCCGCCGGCCGAGCGGGCGCTGATGTCGCCGGTCCCGAGGGCGAACGTCTCGTCGATCGTGGCCTCGGCGATCGCCTCGGTGAGCTTCGCCGGCCCGGCCTCGACCGTACGGCCGTCGACCGCCACCACCTTGACCAGCAGGCCGTTCGGGGTGACCGGGGTGCTGCCCGCCGCGAGGATCTCGCCCGGCCTCGGCAGCCGCGCGCCGGCGGCGAAGCGCAGCGTCTGCCGGCCGGCCGGGTCGCCGGTCACCGCGGTGAGGGCGGTCTCCGGCAGCACGGTGGTGCTGCTCGCCGCGACCAGGCGGAAGTCGCTCCACCGGCCGGAACGCAGGCTGCTCTGCACCACGCGCCCGTCCAGGCCCAGGGCGGCGATGTCCACCGCGCCGGACGCGCCGGAGGCGGCGGCGATGCCCGAGCCCAGCCGCGCGTCGAGGCGGGTGGCCCGGCCCCAGGTGCGGGCGCCGTTGACCGAGACCCGGGCCGCGGGGGTCAGGTCCCGGTTGCGGGTGATCAGG
Source organism: Actinoplanes sp. CA-051413 (assembly GCF_050955795.1). Taxonomy (NCBI): domain Bacteria; kingdom Bacillati; phylum Actinomycetota; class Actinomycetes; order Micromonosporales; family Micromonosporaceae; genus Actinoplanes; species Actinoplanes sp. CA-051413. Next base: position 5,851,060 of record NZ_CP192100.1, on the reverse strand, counting down.
TGCAGCTTGCCGGTGCCGGGCTCCACGGCCAGGCCGGGCGTGGCGGTGGAGATGATGCCGGTGTTGCGCCAGCCCGCGGGCCGGCCGCCGGTGACCACGGTCGTGCGGACCTTGCGGTCACGGCCCGCCGCGGCGATCACCAGGCTGCCCGAGCGGCCCACCGCCGCCGGCGAGGTGCTGAACCGGCCCCCCAGCGACGTCCAGCCGCTCCACTTGCCGCCGCGCAGGTGACGGACTCGCACCGTACCCTCGTCGTCGCGGACCACGACCGCGAACGCGCCGCCGCCGAGACCGGCGACGGCCGGCGCGCCGGTGGCGGAGCCGCCGAGGCCGGACCAGGCACCCCCCATTTCGGTACGCACCCAGACCTGCTCGTCGGCGACCGTCGCGGCCAGCACTTTGCCGGAGGCGGGGTCCGCGCCCAGCCCGACGCCGCTGGTGTCGTCCAGCGGCCGCGCGCCGGTGAACGCACTCGCCTCGCCCCAGCGCCCGAGCGTCGAGACCTGCTCGTTGAGCCGGCGCGGCTCGGCACCGCGCCAGACCAGGCGCATCGCGTCGGCGCCGGTGGCGACCAGGGCCGGTGTGGTGTCCGGCACGGCCGAGGCCGACGCGTCCGGCAGGACCAGCAGGGCCGTGCCACCGAGACCGGCCAGGGCCAGCAGGGTGAAGGTACGTCTCAAAGCACTCACATCCACGGGGTTCGGGCGACTACTCCCGTCGAACGCCCCGCGGGCCACCGGCGACGCGCCCCTTGGCCGGGTGGGCGGCAATCTTGGGCGAACCTCCGACCCCGAACGGCTGAGACGAGTCTCACGGCGTCAGGATCGGCTCTCACGGCGTCAAGATCGGCGAAGTGAGTCATGGTTTTCACCGTCGTAACACGTCCTACCCCGGGAGGTAATGGCTGGTGGAGAGCCTGCTGCCATGGCCGACTCGACCGGGCCGGTGACGCCCGCGGGCGTCGGCGGGCCCGTAACACCCGCCGCCCCGCTGGCCGGCTTCACGATCGCCGTGACCGCCGAGCGGCGCCGCGAGGAACTGTCCGCCCTGTTCGAGCGGCGTGGCGCCAAGGTGCTGGTGGCGCCGGCGATCACGATCGTGCCGCTCGGCGACGACCAGGCGCTGCACGCCGCCACGGAGGCCTGCGTGGGCCTGGCCCCCGACATCGTCGTGGCCACCACCGGCATCGGTTTCCGCGGCTGGCTGGAGGCGGCCGAGGGCTGGGGGATGGGCGACACGCTGCGGGCCGCACTCAGCCGGGCCCGGCTCATCGCCCGCGGCGCCAAGCCGTGCGGCGCGATCCGGGCCGCCGACCTCACCGAGGACTGGTCGGCCGTGTCGGAGTCGTCCGAGGAGATCCTCGAGCGGCTGCTGGAGCAGGGCATCGCCGGCCGGCGCATCGCCGTGCAGCTGCACGGCGGCCCGCAGGCCGAGTTCACCGGCGCCCTCCGGGCAGCCGGTGCCGCGGTCGTGGAGATCCCGGTCTACCGGTGGACGCTGCCGCCGGACCTGGCCCCGGTACGGCGTCTCGTCGCCCAGCTCGCCGCCGGCCAGGTCGACGCCGTGACGTTCACCAGCGCCCCCGCCGTGCAGGCCCTGCTGGAGATCGCCGGTGACAGCGCGGACGAGGTGCTCGACCGCTTCCGCGGCGCCACGATGGCCGCCTGCGTCGGGCCGGTCACCGCCGCGTCCCTGGTCGAGCAGGACGTACCCGTGGTCACCCCGCACCGGTCCCGGCTGGGCGCCCTGGTCAAGGTCGTCACCGACGAACTACCACGCCGGGCCGTCCGGCTCGGCGTCGCCGGAACGGTCCTGGAGATCCGCGGCCACGCCGTCCTCATCGACGGCCGGCTGCAGGCCCTGCCCCCAGCGGCGATGGCCATCCTCACCGCCCTGGCCGGCCGCCCCGGCGCCGTGGTCTCGAAGGACCGCCTCGCCGCCGCCCTGCCCCGCGGCACCGACGGCCACGCCGTCGACGTGGCGATCGCCCGGCTCCGGACGGCCCTGGGCCCGGCCGGACACATCGAGACCATCATCAAACGCGGCTACCGGCTGCGCGTCGACGAGCAGGCCGGATGACCGCCCCGACAAAGGACCGGCCGCCGGTCCTGCTCGCGGTCGCGCACGGTACGCGCTCAGCGGCCGGCCAGGCGCAGATCCGCGACCTGGTGGACCGCATCGCGTGCCGCCGCCCCGACCTGGACGTTCGCTTGGCCTATGTGGACGTGCAGCAGCCCCGGGTCGGCGAGGCGATCCAAGGTCTGCGGGCGGTGGTGGTGCCGCTGCTGCTCTCGGCCGGCTACCACGTCCGGGTGGACATCGCCGAGGCGGTCGCAGCGAACGACGCGGTGGCCACGGCCCCGCTCGGGCCGGACCCGCTGCTGGTGCGCAGCCTGGAACGGGGGATCGCGGGGTCGTCGGCGGACGCTGTCGTGCTGGCGGCCGCGGGATCCAGCGACCCGGCGTGGCGGGCCGACATCGCCGGGGTCGCGGCTCGACTGGGCGCGCACGTGGCGTACGCGTCGGGCGCTGAGCTGCGGGTGGCTGATGTGGTGGCCGGGCTGCGGGAGCAGGGGGCCCGGCGGGTCGCTGTTGCGGCTTATCTGCTGGCTGAGGGGTTGTTCTACCGGTCGCTGCACCGGGCGGGGGCGGATCTGGTGACGCCGCCGCTGTGCGCGGACCCGGCGGTGGAGGACCTGGTGCTGCGGCGCTACGAGGACGTGTGCGGAAAGCAGCTGGCGAGGCGCTAGTTCACTCCGTCTCTTTCTTATCAAAATCTGCGGAGTAGTGAACGGTATTGTCCCGTCGAGACCTGCCATAGGGCTCATTCCAACAGGAAGGGGGCTTTGGCGGAGCTGGAGCTTCGCGAGGAGTTCAACAACGCCTCGCGCAACACTGTCCGGGATCGTGCCCTTCGCCATCACACTGTCCACGGACGACGACACCGGCCTCGGCGGCGGCGAGGGTGTCGCCTACATGTCGGCGGCGCGGGCGCAGCTGCGCCGCGCCGAGCACGGCTGATGAGAAATCCACCTGGCGCACCGGACCGGTTCGATCTCACAACGGGGCCGGGGCGGTTGTAGGGTTTTTTGAACGCCGCGGCAATCGTGGCGGTCCGGTGAGGAAATGGTTACCGCCGAGCATCATCGGTGTGACGGTGACCGAGACGCATTGCCCGTACTGCGCTTTGCAGTGCGGCATCGCGCTGACGCCTGAGATTCCCCGGGTGCGGCTGGAGCCTACCGAGTTCCCGGTCAACCGGGGTGGCCTATGCGCCAAGGGCTGGACCGCGGCCGAGCTGCTCGACCACAAGGATCGGCTGCTCACGCCGCTGGTGCGCAAGGATCCCGCGGATCGGGGCAGCCCGCTGCGGGAGGCCAGCTGGGATGAGGCGTACGAGCGCATCGTCGCCGGTATCGAACGCTGTCAGCGGGAGTACGGCGTCGACAGCGTCGGTGCCTTCGGTGGCGGTGGTCTGACCAACGAGAAGGCGTACACGCTCGGCAAGTTCGTGCGGGTGGCGTTGCGGTCCGCCTCGATCGACTACAACGGGCGTTTCTGCATGTCGTCCGCCGCCACCGCCGCCAACCGTGCTCTCGGTATCGACCGGGGGCTGCCGTTCCCGCTGGAGGATGTGGCCCAGGCCCGGACGGTGCTGCTGGTCGGGGCCAATCCGGCTGACGCCATGCCGCCGTCGATGCAGTATCTCGACGCCGGGCGGGCCGAGGGGGCGCGGCACATCGTTGTCGACCCGCGGCGTACGGCGACCGCCGCGGGCGCGTACCGGCATCTGCAGCCTCTGCCCGGCACGGACCTGGCGCTGGCCAACGGCCTGTTGCACATCGCGGTCCGGGAGGGCCTGGTCGACGAGGACTACATCCGGGACCGGACCACCGGCTTCGACGGCGTGCGCGCGGCCGTCGCCGCCTACTGGCCGGAACGGGTCGAGCGGATGACCGGGGTCAGCGAAGCCGACCTACGCGAGACCGTCCGACTGCTGGCCACCGAGCGACCGTCGATGATCCTCACTGCTCGCGGGGCCGAGCAGCACAGCAACGGCACCGACACCGCGCAGGCGTATCTGAACCTCGCCCTCGCGCTGGGCCTGATCGGGCGGCCCTACTCCGGCTACGGGACCATCACCGGGCAGGGCAACGGGCAGGGCGGGCGCGAGCACGGGCAGAAGGCCGACCAGCTGCCCGGCTACCGGCGGCTGGACGACCCGGCCGCCCGCGCGCACGTCGCCGGCGTCTGGGGTGTCGACCCGGACGAGCTTCCGCAGCCCGGCAAGTCCGCGTACGAGATGCTCGACCGGCTCGGCACCGACGGCGGGGTCCGCGCGCTGCTCGTGCTGGCCAGCAACATGGCCGTCTCCGCCCCGCACGCCGGGCACGTCATCGAGCGGCTGCGCGCGCTGGATCTGCTCGTCGTCTCCGACATCTTCCTCTCCGAGACCGCGGCGCTGGCCGACGTGGTGCTGCCCACGGCCCAGTTCGCCGAGGAGGAGGGCACGATGACCAACCTCGAGGGCCGGGTCATCCGCCGCCGGATGGCCCTCCCGCCGCCGCCGGACGTGCGTACCGACCTGCAGTTCCTCAGCGGGCTGGCGGACCGGCTGGGCCGCGGGCAGTTCTTCAGCGACGACCCGCGGACCGTCTTCGACGAGCTGCGCCGGGCCAGCGCCGGCGGGATCGCCGACTACGCCGGCATCACCTACGAGCGGATCGAGGCCGAGCAGGGCGTCTTCTGGCCGTGCCCGGCCGAGGACCATCCGGGTACGCCGCGACTGTTCGCCGATTCGTTCCCGACCTCGGACGGGCGCGCGAAGTTCGTCCGCGTCGAGCACCGCGACCCGCACGAGATGCCCGACCGGGACTACCCGTACGTGCTCACCACCGGGCGCAACATGCAGCAGTACCAGAGCGGCAACCAGACCCGCCGGGTCTCCGCCCTGACCGTCTCGCTGCCCGAGCCCCGCGTCGAGCTGCACCCCGACCTGGCCCGCCGGCTCGGCATCGCCGACAGCGACATGGTCGAGCTGTCCAGCCGCCGCGGCCGGGCCGTGTTCCGGGCCCGGCTCAACCCCGGCATCCGGCCGGACACCGTCTTCGCGCCGTTCCACTGGGGCGGCGACCAGGCCGTCAACCTGCTCACCGACCCGGCCCTCGACCGGCACTCCAAGATGCCCGCTTTCAAGGCGTGCGCGGTCGCCATCACGAAAGGAACACCTAGGTGAACTCCACACCCCGCTTCCTGCAGGGCGTCCTGCCCTTCGAGGGCAAGGGCCTGGACCAGCCGGCCCCGATCGGCGTGCCGGGCTACGTCGTGCCCGCCGGCGTGGCCGCGCAGGCTGTCTACTTCCGCGGCGGCAACTCGGCCGACGAGCTGATCTGTGTCGTGCTGATGCGGGACGGCAAGCCGATGCGGTACTTCCCGGTCGGCGCCAAGGCCGACGTGCACGTCCCGCTGCGGGTCGTCGAGGACCTGGACTCCGGGACGGCCGTCGAGCTGTGGCTGGCCGCACCGGCCGGAGTGACCGGCACCGTGGTTCTCGATCTCGGGCTGGTGGAGGTCTGATGGCCCCGCGACTGGTCGTCATCGGCAACGGCATGGCCGGCGCCCGCACGGTGGAGGAGATCCTCAGCCGCGGCGGCGACTTCGACATCACCATGTTCGGCGACGAGCCGTACGGCAACTACAACCGGATCATGCTGTCCAACGTCCTGGCCGGGGTCGAGGACGAGTCCGGCATCTTCCTCAACGACCTGAGCTGGTACGCCGACAACGGCATCACCCTGCACGCCGGCCGCCGGATCAGCCGCATCGACCGGTTCGCCAAGCAGGTGTACGCCGAGGACGGCACCGCCACCCCGTACGACAAGCTCATCATCGCCACCGGCAGCCGGGCGTTCGTCCCGCCGATCCCCGGCATCCACCGCCCCGGCCGCGGCTACCACCAGGGCGTCTTCGCGTTCCGCACGCTCGACGACACCCGCAGCATGATCCGCTACGCCCGCGAGCACGAGCGGGCCGTGGTGATCGGCGGCGGCCTGCTCGGTCTGGAAGCGGCCCGCGGCCTGCAGAACCACGTCTCGCAGGTGACGCTGCTGCACGCCATGGGGCACCTGATGAACACCCAGCTGGACGCCCAGGCCGGCGCGATCCTGCAGCGCAGCGTGGAGAAGCTGGGCATCGAGGTGGTCTGTGACGCGATGACCACCGAGATCCTCGGCAAGCACCAGGTCACTGGGGTCAAGCTTGCCGACGGCCGGGTCATCGACTGCGACGTGGTCGTGGTCGCCGCGGGCATCCGGGCCAACACCGAGGTGGCCGCGGCCAGCGGTCTCGTGGTCGAGCGCGGCATCGTGGTCGACGACCAGATGCGCGCCCAGGACGAGCCGGACATCTACGTGGTGGGGGAGTGCGCCCAGCACCGCGGCGAGACGTACGGGCTGGTCGCCCCGCTCTGGGACCAGGCCAAGGTGCTCGCCGACCACCTCACCGGCCGGGACCCGCAGGCCGCGTACCACGGCTCCCGGATCGCCACCAAGCTCAAGGTGGCCGGGGTCGACGTCGCCTCGATGGGCCTGAAGGAGTCCGACCGCGAGGACGACGAGACGCTGGTCTTCAGCGAGCCGCGCAAGGGCATCTACAAGAGCGTGATCATCCGCGACGGCCGGTTGGTCGGCGCGACGCTGGTCGGTGACGTCAAGAAGGTCGCGTTCCTGATGCAGGCCTTCGACCGCGGGCTGGCCCTGCCCGAGGACCGGGTCGAGCTGATGTTCGACCTGGGCGGCCCGCCCGCCGAGGTGAGCGCGGCCGAGCTCGCCGACGACGCCCAGGTCTGCAACTGCAACGGCGTCACCAAGGGCACGATCGCCGAGACGGTGCACGGCGGCTGCAAGACGGTCAGCGGCGTGATGGACAAGACCCGGGCCGGCAAGGGCTGCGGCACCTGCAAGAGCCTGGTCGCGCAGATCGTCGAGTGGGCCGCCGGCGGCGCCGTCGAGGAGGACCCCAAGGCGAGCTGGTACGTGCCGGGTGTCCCGATGCCCAAGGCGGAGCTGATGGCCGCGATCCGCACACACGACCTGCGCTCGGTGTCGTCGGTCTTCGCCAAGCTCGTGCCCGGCGGCGAGGAGGACGCCAAGAGCAAGATGGGCCTGGCCTCGCTGCTCAAGATGATGTGGGGCGAGGACTACGTCGACGAGCGCGACGCCCGGTTCATCAACGACCGGGTGCACGCCAACATCCAGCGCGACGGCACGTTCTCGGTGGTGCCGCAGATGAAGGGCGGCGTCACCACTCCGGCCCAGCTGCGGCGGATCGCCGAGGTGGCCGAGAAGCACGCCGTACCCATGGTCAAGCTGACCGGCGGGCAGCGCATCGACCTGCTGGGGATTCCCAAGGAGACACTGCCCAAGATCTGGGCCGACCTGGACATGCCCTCGGGCTACGCCTACGGCAAGAGCTTCCGCACGGTGAAGACCTGTGTGGGCTCGGACTTCTGCCGCTTCGGCGTCGGCGACTCCACCGCCCTGGGCATCGCCCTCGAGGAGCGCTACCAGGGCATCGAGGGGCCCGGCAAGATGAAACTCGCGGTCACCGGGTGCCCGCGCAACTGCGCCGAGGCGTACGTGAAGGACCTCGGCGTGGTGGCCATCGACGGCGGCCGCTGGGAGCTCTACGTCGGCGGTGCGGCCGGCGCCCACGTCCGCAAGGGCGACCTGCTGGCCACGGTCGAGTCGCCCGAGGAGGTCATCACGCTGACCGGGCGGTTCCTGCAGTACTACCGGGAGAGCGCCAACTGGCTGGAGCGCACGTACGCGTGGGTGCCCCGCCTCGGCATCGAGCACATCCGCGCGGTGGTGGTGGACGACGCCGAGGGCATCGCCGCCGACCTGGACGCCGCGATGGCCGCCTCGGTCGCCGCCTACCGCGATCCGTGGAAGGAACGGGCCGAACCGGCCACCCCCGGGCAGTTCCGCACGTCGCTGCCGCTGGTCGTGCTGCCGCAGGTGCCGGTCCGATGAGGATCCTGGGGCCGGTCACCGACATCCCGCTGGGCGAGGGACGCACCTACGAGGTCGACGGCGAGATGGTCGCTGTCTTCCGGCTGCGCGACGGCTCGGTACGCGCACTGTCCGCCGTCTGCCCGCACCGCGGCGGGCCGCTGGCCGACGGCCAGATCGACAACAAGGTGCTGGTCTGCCCGCTGCACCTCATGGCTTTCGACATCACCACCGGCTGCTCGCTGTCCGGGATCAGTGATCTCACCGTCTACCCCGTCACCGTCGACGCCGACGGTCACCTCGTCATCTCGTCGCTCACCGCCTCGGAGGTCCCGTCATGACCGCAACCCTGGAACGTCCCGCGGCGAGAACCGTCCGCGGGCACTGGATCGACGACTGGCGGCCCGAGGACCGGACCTTCTGGGACACCACCGGCGCCCCGATCGCCCGGCGCAACCTGATCTTCTCGATCTTCTCCGAGCACATCGGCTTCTCGGTGTGGACGCTGTGGTCGGTGCTGGTGCTGTTCCTCGGCCCCGCGTACGGCATCGACCCGGCCGGCAAGTTCCTGCTCACCGCCGTGCCCGCGCTGGTCGGCGGCGCGCTGCGGATCCCGTACACCTTCGCGGTGGCCCGGTTCGGCGGCCGCAACTGGACCATCATCAGCGCCTCCCTGCTGCTGATCCCGGCAGTGCTGGCCGCTTTCCTGATCGAGCCCGGCGTCTCCTACACGACGCTGATCCTGCTGGCTGCGATCGCCGGCGTCGGCGGCGGCAACTTCGCGTCGTCGATGGCCAACATCAACGCGTTCTACCCGGACCGGCTCAAGGGCTGGGCGCTGGGCATCAACGCCGGCGGCGGCAACCTCGGCGTCGCGGCCGTGCAGCTGGTCGGCCTGTTCGTGCTGGCCGTCTTCGGCGCCGGGCACCCGGGCATCGTCGCCGGCATCTACATCCCGCTGATCGTGGTGGCCGTGCTCGGCTCGGCGCTCAAGATGGACAACCTGACCCAGGCCCGCAACGAGAAGCGCGGCATGCGCGACGCCGCCCGCGAGGGCCACACCTGGATCATGGCGCTGCTCTACATCGGCACCTTCGGCTCGTTCATCGGCTTCGGCTTCGCCTTCGGCCAGGTGCTGCAGGTGCAGTTCGCGCAGGACTTCAACACCCCGGTCAAGGCCGCCTACCTGACCTTCCTGGGCCCGCTGCTGGGCTCGCTGATCCGCCCGGTCGGCGGGGCGCTGGCGGACCGGCTCGGCGGCGCCCGGGTCACGTTCGTCAACTTCATCGCGATGGCCGCCGGCGCCAGCATCGTGCTGCTGGCCTCGCAACTGCGCTCGCTGCCGCTCTACCTGGTCGGCTTCATCGCCCTGTTCATCTTCAGCGGCATCGGCAACGGCTCGACGTACAAGATGATCCCGCGCATCTTCGCGCTGAAGAACCCGGGCGACGAGCACGAGGCCCGCCGGCTGTCCGGCGCGGTCATCGGCATCGCCGGGGCGATCGGCGCCTTCGGCGGGGTGCTGGTGAACCTGGCGTTCCGGCAGTCGTTCCTGACCTACAAGACCGCGGACGCGGCCTACATCGCGTTCATCGCCTTCTACGCGCTCTGTGTGCTGGTCACCTGGGCCGTCTACCTGCGCTCGTCGAGCCGCAAGCTCGCCGGCGTCTGAATCCTTGGCCGTGCGGCCCCTCGGCCTCTGGATCCCCGCTACCGCGCGCCCGGAGCATTACCTCACGTGAGGCGCTACATCTGCCCATAACGTCTATTGAACGCGTGATTCCCGCGGCGGACGCCCATCAGGGTACCGCCGCGGTGGTCCGTCGGTCATCCCTCTTCCCCTTCGCTACCGGCATTGACTTGTATCGCTGTCAACGCCGGTGTTGGAGCCTACTGATGTAGAGCTGGCCGCTGGCTTCTGCCTGCCGCGCCTCAAGACAGGCCCGTCGTACGATGTTGGCGGCCTCGTCGATACGGCGTTCCGTCTCGGCCAGCAGTTCGTTGTTCGAGCGTCCGCGAATGGCTGCCAGGCGAGCGGCAACGCGTTTCAGTCGCTGGGCGTAGCGTTCTAGATCCGAATGGGTGCGGGTCGTCGCAGTGACACAATTTCGAACGGCTACGATGATCTCCCCGACACTGCCGAAGTCACCCCCGGTTTCGAAGTCCCAATCTTCGTCGTCCGAGAATCCGGACGATGGCCTTTGCGGAGGGTCATTTCTCGGTGACATATGGTCACGGTAGGCGTGGCACGGTCTGCCGGTCCATGACGCCAAATGCCCGCAGGGTTGCGCCACCGCGTGGCTGGATGGCTTTCGTAGCACACATGGGCAAGGATCTACGGATTGCTCCCGGCGGTCGGAGGTCCGGTTCCATGCAGGTGCGGATCGCTGTGGCCGATCCCCTGCCGGTCTTCCGGTACGGACTCATGGAGATACTGCGTGCCGCCGGATTCGAGTCGGAGACACCCGAGGACCTCCTTGCGTGGGCCGGCGATCGTCAGGCGAAAGTAATCGTATTGACCTTGCGCTCCGAGGAAGATTGGCACCTGCTCGGAAGCCTGCACCGCGCGACAGCCGACCTTATGCTGGTCGCCCTGCTGGAAAATATGTCGGTGGTGGACTCGGTTCGCGCACTTCGGGCTGGGGCGGTCTGCGTTCTGCCGCGCGACGCCAGCCCTGCGCAACTGCGTGAAGGGTTTCAGGCTGTGGTCCGCGGAGAGAGCCGAGTTCCTGTGGACGCACTGCGGGCACTGGTCGCTTCCCCGCCGACTTTACCGCCGGCCAACGAGCCGACTCCTACCGAACGCGACTGGCTTCGCCGGTTGGCGGGTGGAGCCACCGTCGGGCGGCTGGCTACCGATGCCGGGTATTCCGAGCGCATGATGTTCCGGTTGCTTCGCGACCTGTACACCCGGATAGGTGCCCAAAACCGTACCGACGCGTTGATCAGAGCTCAGCACAAGGGCTGGTTATGACGAGGCGAGTAATCTCCGTAGCTCCGGAAGGACATCCCTGGGCTGTCCCTCGGTCAAGATGAGAAACAACTCTCGCCGGCGGTGCCGTGCACCCGGCAGGTTCACAGAGTCCACCGCTAGGCGGAATTGTTCGAGCGCCAGTTCTTCTCCATGTTCCTTCCCTAGCAGGGCGAGTCCGCCTAGGGCCAGACCGTGTGCCTCGTAGGCCAGGTAACTGCCGGGCGCGGTTCCCTCGAGATCCTCGGCCAGCCGCGCCGAGTGTTCGAACAACTGCACTGCCGACTCGCCGGAATGTGGCTGATGCAGAGCGGCCAGACCTTTTATCGCACTGGTCTCGGCGGCGTACACGCCGACGGAGTATCGTGCGGCCACGCTCGCCGCCGCGAGAGCCTTGGCGGATTCGTGCCGGCGAAGTTGAATTATTGCGAGCGTGGCCCCAGATGGTCCGAGCAACGAGGGATCGCCGAGCCGGGACGCTACACCGAACGCACGTTCCGCTAAGTGCAAGGCGCGGTCGGCGTCTTCCCGATAGAGCCACACCCAGGCCTCGAGTTCGTCGCAGCGCGCTGCCGAGATTCGGTCCTGCTCACCGGCGGCCCGTCTGGCTCGACCAAGCTGATCGAGGGCGACGCGATCGTCGCCCTGCTCAAGACTGATGATTGCTCGTTGCAGCATGATGCGGACCTCGCGACGGTCCTCCATCGGAGACTCGGCCATGTCGAGATGTGTGGTCGCGACGTCGAAATGGCCTGTCTCCGTCAAGCACAACGCTAAACCCAGATGCGCATCGGCCGTCATTTCCGGAAGCTTTTCCGCTACTGAATCGACGATGGTCTTGTACTGCACCGCGGCACTACGGACCTCGCCTGCACGGAAATGATAGGCGCCGAGCTGCAGCCGCAACATAATTTTGTTCTTTGTGCTCCTGACTCCCTCGTTGATACGGCCGGCTAAGTGGACCATGGTAATGGCCTCGTGCAACCGGCCCTGTTCGGCGTAAGCCCTGGCACGCATCGAAGCGAGACGTACTTGGTCCCCGAGGCCGTAGAGTTCTTCGGTCAGCTGGTCCAACCAGGGTTCGAGCGTGTGCACCTGGCCCCAGTCCATCAGGCACTCCTCTTCGAGCGCCAGAATCACGCGCAATGCATCGACGGGCCGGCCCGACGTTACGTACAGATCCACCGCCAGAAACGCTTCTTCGAGGTCGGCCAGGTTCGTCGGCGTCCGGTGTGCGTTCTCCTCCTCAAAGAACCGCGCTGCGTGCCGTTGCAGCGTGCGAAGCTCGTCGACGGCTATCGCGCCTCTTATGCGGGCAGCCTCACCGGTGGGTATGTAGTACCGGTGGCGCCTGCGGCGCACGACGCGGTAGTTCGCGAGATCCTCCAGGACGGCGTCCGCATCGCCGGAGGTCGCATCAGTCAAGTGGCCTACCACCGGGGAGCTGACGGGGTGGTCCAGAGCGGCCAGCACCTGCATGACGCGCTGCTGTGGCCGATCCAGACTGCCCAGCAGGGTGCGCACGAACCGTTCGGGCGAGCCAGCGGCACGCACGACGTCGCGGAAACGGAAGGACGGCGACGCCTTCCAAGTACCCAACAGCAACTCGGTGATCCGCGGGTTCCCTCTGGTCGCTCTGCACAGATCGGCGCTGGATACGTCGGAGGACCGGGCAAGCCCGACCGCCGCAAGATCGGTCAAGAACTCATCGAAGAAGTCCTCCGGCAGACCTTCGACAATGCGGACCGGCTCACGCTCGTCAATCGGCATCGGCGCGTTGGTCACGAGAAGCACCTTGATTTCCCTGCGCGGAACGTTCTCAATCCTCATGAGCAGGTTGTGGAGCATCTGGTCACGAAAGCCGCCTCCGTCTGGCCGGAGCAGCTCCTGTGCGTCGTCTAGGACCAGCCAGACGCGTTGGCCTGCAAGCTCGGCGGCCACGTCATTCCACTTCATCAGGAAATCGCCGGAAGGACCGTTGAGGCGTTCGCGGACCCGCCGGCGAATTTCACTGTTCGCGATTGTACCGACGAGTGACTCCAGGATGGAGTCGGCAGTCACGCCGGGATAGCCGCGTGCGTCGAGGTACGAGACAGCAACGTCCGTCGGAGCATTCTGGGCAATGTCCGCCGCGATCGCAGTTTTGCCGACACCATCATCTCCCTGCAGCGTCACAAACGTTGCTTCGGGGTCCGCGAGTGCCTCAACAACCGCTTCAAACTCGTCGCGTCGATCGCACAGTGTCGCTGATATGAATTCGGGCAGCCCACTCACGATTCTCTTCGCTTCGATCGGCGGGCGTTCGACTACAGCAGCACTCCTGGTGCCCGGCATCTCGTTGGTTACGTAGACGTTGCCGGTGATGGGGCCGGTGAATGCCTGACCCAGGTTAGCCACCGGTCCTGTGCTGCCGCCGGAGACTGCGGACGTAGAGACATCGGTTGACTGCCGGTCGTTGCCCTGGTCTAGATTTTTCCAGGCTAGAACGGAAAAAACCGCGGTGAGTGCAGCGAAAGCAACGACCCAATGCCAAGGATCCTCCTCGATCAGGTGCAGAGGCCAGGGCCATCCCGCTTTAGCTGTGGCCGCGTTCACCGCGATCGCGATCAAAGTACTTAAGGTGGCGGTGCCGACAACGATCAACAGAGCGCCGAAGACGCGGAGGCGGCCACGCGATGGCATCTATCACCTCCCGGAAGGTGTGGCGCACTTACGATGCCACGACCGCCACATTGATCGCCATCGTCACCATGAGGCCGCAAAGGTGACGCTCGCTGCTGTTCTGCGGCAGGTTCTCGATCGGTCTCATCGCGTTGTTCCTCTTCAGCGGTTCCGGCTGCGACTCGCCCGCGAACTCGCCGGTGCCTGATCGAGACGCGAGTCCGCCCTGTGCATCGGCGTTGGAATTGGTGATCACGCTCAGTCGGCGGGTCCTGAGCTGCCGGACATCTCCCGCACGGTCGAGCCGCCGTTGACGAAGATCGTCCGCCCGGGGGTGACCAGCGGCGGCGTGACCACGCCGATCGCTGCCCTGCCTTGGAGGTGCAGGTCCGGGCGGGCGGTCCGCGGTCACCGTGATCTGCATACTGAGCCCGTGGCCGAGATCTTCGCACCGTCCCCGGCGCCGGTGCGCCAGCGTCCGCCGTCGCTGCGGGTAGCCATCGGCGGCGGTGCGGCGTTCTTCCTGATCGGGCTGCTCGTCGCGGTGTACGGCCCGCTCATCCCCGTCCTGCGCGCGACCTTCGGCGGCTCGGCGACCGCGGCCAGCCTGCTGGTCAGCGCCCACTTCGCCGGATCCGTCCTCGGCGTGCTGACGGCGGGCGTGGCCGACCGGCGCAGCACCTTCCGCGCCCGGTTCCTCGTCGAGCTGATCGTGGTCGCGGCCGGCGCTCTCGTGCTGATGGCCGCACCCGCCTGGCCGGTTCTGCTGGGCGGAGCGTTCCTGCTCGGGCTCGGTTTCGGCGGGCTCGACCTCGACCTCAACGTCTACTTCGCCTCCGCGTACGGCGAGCGCGGCGCCGTGGTCCTCAACCTGCTCAGCGCCGCCTTCGGAGTCGGTGCCGTCGCCGGTCCGTTGCTGGTGGCGGCGACCGACGGGAACCGGCTCGCCATCGGGTGCACGTACCTGGTCATCGCCGTGGCGACGATGCCGCTGCTGGCCGGTGCCCCGACCGTGCTGCCGGCGGGCCCGGCCCGGAACCGGTCGGCAGCCGGCGGCCGGCCCCTGATCGTGGCCGCGTTCCTGGCGCTCTTCCTGCTCTACGTCGGCGCCGAGACCGGCGTGGCCAGCTGGGCCGCCACGTACCTCATCGAAGTCGTCGGTTCCAGCGCCGACACCGCTGCCGGGGCCACCGCGACGTTCTGGGTCGCCTTCACCGTCGGCCGCCTGCTCGCCGCCCCGCTCAGTCTGCGTCTGCCGCCGGCCCGGCTGGTGCCCCTGACCCTGCTCCTGGCCACCGCGAGCATGACCCTGGCCTGGTGGCCACCGGCTGCCGGCTACAGCTTCATCCTGACCGGCCTCTTCCTGGCCCCGGTCTTCCCGACCGCCCTGTCGTGGTTCGTCCAGGTCCACCCCGCGGCCGGCACGTCCACCGCGCTGGTGATCGCCGGGGCGAGCTTCGGACCGATCGTGATCTCGCCGCTGATCGGTCTGACCCACGACGGGCTCGGGCCGGCCGCCATCGTGCCGGCCCTGGCCGCGGTCATCATCCTGGACCTCGGGCTGGCTGTTGCCCTGCGCCGCGTCCGCCGGTAAGCCTCGTTACGCCGGGCCGGTCAGCGTCTGCGCGACGGCCGGCGCCAGCATCGGGGTCAGTGGCAGCCGGGCGGTCAGCGTCGCCTGGAGGCTGTGGTACAGATCCGGCTTGCCCGGCCACACCGTCTCGGTCGGCACGTTCTCCGCGTCGAGCTGGTGGAACCACGAGCCGTGGTCGTGGTCGAGCTGGTACGCCGCCGCGTAGTCCCACCAGGTGCGGTACCAGGTCGCGTACTGCTCGTCGCCGAAGCGCCGGTGCAGGGCCGCGGCGGCGCTGATCGCCTCGGTGGTCACCCAGTGCATCCGGTCGCGGACCACCGGCTTGCCGTCCCAGTCGGTGGTGTAGACGAAGCCCGGCCGCCCGTCGACCGACCAGCCGTCGCTCACCGCCCGGTCGAACAGGGACCGGGAGGCTCCGGCCAGCCAGGACTCCGCCGGGCGAGCGGCCTCGGCGTGCAGGAACAGCCGCGACCACTCCAGGCCGTGACCGACCGTGGCCCCGTACGGCTTGAACGGGTGGTCCGGCTGCTCGCGGTGGAAGTCCGGCTGCGGCCGCCAGTGCTCGTCGTAGTGCTCCGGGATGCGCCAGTCGTGCGCCCGCGCGGTGTCGGCCACGAACCGGCAGACCCGCAGCGCCCGGTCCAGCCACGCCTCGTCGCCGGTCACGCCGGCGACCGTCAGCATCGCCTCGACCGCGTGCATGTTGCCGTTGATGCCCCGGTAGCCGTCCAGGACCGTGAAGTCGGCGTTCCAGGTGTCCACGCAGCGCCCGGCGTCGTCGTCCCAGAAGCGCTGGACGAACACCCCCTCGGCCGCGGCGAGCAGGGCCGGCCCGCCGGTCAGCCCGGCGCTGGTCGCGGAGGCTCCGGCGAGCAGCACGAACGCGTGGTCGTAGCAGGCCTTGACCGTCCGATCGCCGAGCGCGGGGAACCAGCCGCCGTGTTGTTCGTCGCAGAGCCGCCCGGTGAGCCCGCGCAGGGCCTGCTCGGCGATCGGCGCGGCGCCGGGCACGCCGAGCAGGGTGCCGACGGCGTAGACGTGTGTCATCCGCGAGCTGAGCAGGGTGGAGACCTGCTGCTGCGGGTCCGGCCGGCCGTGGGCGTCGAGCCAGCGGGCGCCGCCGGCCGGATCGGCGGTCCGGCGCCCGAACGCCAGCAGCTCCCGGGTGTGCTGGTCCAGCCAGCGGTGATGGGCGGGGTTCGTCGGCCAGGAGGACATCTGGATCACTGTAGGGGGACCGCCGTCCTCATGCCGGAGCAATCCCCTGTGGCACGGCACTGCCGGGCCGGTCGACACTCATGGCCATCAGGGCGACGTCGTCGTCGAGCTCGTCGAAGGTGCCCAGCAGCTCCACGAACGCCGCCACGGCCCCGGGCGCGTCGATGGGCGTCAGCGTGCCGGCGAACGCTTCCAGGGCCTCGCTGCCGTAGCGCTCATCGCCGGTCTTCGCGTCGGTGAGGCCGTCGCTGTACAGCACCAGAGTGTCGCCCGGGTCCAGCCGCAGCGTCCGGCTGACCAGCCGGGGTTCCGCGATGATGCCGATCAGGGTGCCGCCGGTGGTGTGCTGGTGGCGGGCGGTGCCGTTGGGGCGCAGCAGCAGCGGTGGCGGATGCCCGCCGCCGGCGATGGTGGCCGTCCAGCCGGTCCCGTCCGGGGTCAGCAGGCCGAACACGACCGTGCAGTGCCGGTGGGCCTGACTGCGGTACTCCTGGTGGAGCACCGAGTTGAGGTTGCGCAGGACCGCCTCGGGCGTGGGGTCGTAGACGGCGGCGGCGCGCAGCGTGTAGCGGGCCGCGGCGGTCACGGCCGCCGCCTCGACGCCCTTGCCGCAGACGTCACCCAGGAAGAACCCCCAGCGGCCCTCGCTGAGCGGGAACAGGTCGTAGAAGTCGCCGCCGACCTCGTCGGGTGAGGCCATCCGGTAGTGCCCGGCCGTGCGCATGCCCGCCGGTGCGGGCAGGCTGACCGGCAGCAGGCTGCGTTGCAGGCCGGAGACCAGGCCGCGGAGCCGTTCCCGGTCGCCCTCGGCGTCGCGGCGCGCCCGCAGCAGCTCCTGCTCGTACGCGCGGCGCTCGCGGGCGTCGAAGATCGTGGTGCGCACCATCAGCGGGGTGCCGTCGGCGCCGGTCTTGACCGTGGCGGTGACCAGCACCGGCAGCCGGGTGCCGTCGGCGCCCCGCAGCTCCAGGGCGATGCCGTTGATCTCGCCGCGCATCCGCAGCAGCGGCGCCAGGTGGGTCTCGTGGAAGACCTGGCCACCGACGGTGAGCAGGTCGACGAAGCGCCGCCGCCCGACCAGCTCCTCGCGGGTGTGCCCGAGCCAGCCCAGCAGTGTGGAGTTGACCCGCACGATCGTGCCGTCGGGCAGGGTGGCGAGATTGCCGCAGGGGGCGTTGTCGTAGAGCTCGTCGGTGTCGTCGCCGATGAGGGCGGCAAGCTCCGAGGGGTCCCCGACGGAGCGGGACGAGACCGCGTCCATCAGCACATACTTTCATCCTGCCCGGCGGTGGGCGAGCGGAGGCGGGTCAGCGGCGGTGCCGGCGCACGCCGCTGCGCTGGTGGTCGCGCCTACGCCGGCGGTTGCCCAGGACCAGGGCGGGCACCGCGCCGAAGCCGACGACCACGAAGGTGGCCAGCGCCGTGCGGACCACGGGATCGGCGGCCGGGCCGCGGACCGCGGCCGCCAGCGAGCTGTCGTCGGCCGGCGGGGCGCTCGGTGTCGCGGCCGGTGGCTTCTTCACCGGCGTCTTGGACGACGCCTTGGACGACGGCGCCTTCGTGGCCGGTGCCGGGCGGCCGATGATGCCGGTGATCCAGCCGGCGATGGTGTCGATCCGCCCGCTCAGGTCGACTTTCGCGTGCGGGCACGACGGTCCGTGGCTGACCACCGAGATCAGCACCGCGTCGCCGTCCTGCTGGGTGAAGTAGGGGCCGCCCGAGTCCTGCGAGCAGGGGCTGGTGGTGGCGCGGGGGGCGTGACCGCGCATGCCGACGTACGCGCGGCTGAGCGAGGCGACCTTGAACTGGCCGGTCTGCAGGTGGGTGGCCAGGCTCGACGGGTCGTCGTCGACCGTACGGCCGTAGCCGGCCAGGCGCACGATCGTGCCGACCTTGGGCGCCTTGCGGTTGAGCTTGGCCGGGGCGATGTCGGTGATCGGCTCGGCCAGCCGGGCCAGCGCCACGTCGGTCGTCGAGGACTGGCGCACCGCGATGACCTTGACCTTGTGCCCCGCGGTGCCGGACAGATCCGTGCGGCCGGCGGTGGCGGTGGTCAGCCGGGCCACCAGGCGCGAGACGTGGGTGCCCTTGATGTTCTTGAAGCAGTGCCCGGCCGTGATCACCCAGCGGGGTGCGACCAGCGCGCCGGTACAGGAGCTGTCGCGGCGCCCGCCACCCGCTTCGGGGATGCCGGTCATGGTGAGCTTCACCGCGAAGCCGTACCGGCCCGGCACGGCGTCCTCGCCGTTGGCGATCGCCGGTGGTGCCACGGCAGCCCGCGCCGGGGCGCCGGCGCCGAGCACGAGCGCGGCAGCGATCGCCGGCAGCAGCAGGAGCACCAGCGCCATCGTGGCGGAGCGGGGTCGCAAAGGGCGGTCCTTCCGGAGAGCAACTGTGCAACAAGACGTGGGAAACGTATCTTAAGTTGCAAGCGCCAATACAATTTCTCTCCGGAACGGCCCGCTGACTTTGCGCTAAACGCTGGAGGAATGGGCAGCCAGGAACACCCGGGCCAGGTCGGCGAAATCGTCGGCCCGCTCGATCTGCGGCATGTGCCCGGTGTCGGGGAACAAATGGGTCCGGGCGTGCGGAAAGGCCGCGCGGGCGGCGGCCAGGTGGGCCGCCGGCAGGATCAGGTCGCGGTCGCCCCAGACGATCAACGCCGGCCGGGCGTGGGCCGTGACCTGGCCCAACAGCGTCTCCCGCCAGGGTGCGCGGATGCCCCGCAGGGTGCCCAGCTCCCTCGCGGTCTCCAGGAACACCCGGGCATTGTGCGGCCGCGCCGCCACCCGCAGGGCAAGGTCCACCCGCTCCTGGGTCACATGCGCGCGGTCATGGAACAGGCTGCGTTCGATCCGATACGCGGAGCGAGCATCGATGCGCCGCAACAACGGCTTACCGAGGCCCGGAACGGCGAGAATACGCAATGCCAGCGCCACTTCCTTGCCGAAGCCGGCGCTGTTCACCAGGGTCAGCGTGGCGATCCGGTCGGGAGAAGCGGTGAGCATCTGCATCGCCACCGCGCCGCCCAGTGAATTGCCCATCACGTGCAGTGGCCGGTCCTCGCCGAGCGCGTCGACGGTGGCTGCCACTCCGTCGGCCAGCCCGGCCAGGGTCACCCGCCCCGGCAGCGGCTCGGACAGCCCGAAGCCCGGCAGGTCGACGCTGATCAGCCGGTGGTCGCCGGCCAGCCGCTCGTGCTGCGGATCCCAGTCCTCCAGGCTGCGGCCGATGCCGTGCAGCAGCAGCACCGGCGGGTGGCCGGGGTCGCCGCTCTCGCGCACCCGGATCCGCGCGCCGCGGACGGTCAGCTCCCGCACCGGTCCCGGGCCGCTCACCGGGTCACCGCCGTACGGGCGCGGCGACCGGCCGCGGCGGTCAGCCGCCCGATCACCCGCATGTGGCTCACCGGCAGCAGCCGGGCGAGCACGTCGGGGATCTTCGCGCTCGCGGCGATCAGCACCCGGGCGCGGCGCCGCTCGACGGCGTCGAGGATCTCCCGGGCCGCCTTCTCCGGCGGATACGTCAGCAGGGCGGCGAAGACCCGCTGCTGCGGCTCGACCTCGGTGGCCGGCACTCCCGCGCCGATCTGCGCACTCTCGGCGATCCGGGTACGGATGCCACCCGGATGCACCGTCGTCACGCCCACGCCCGACTCCAGCAGTTCGCCGCGCAGCACCTCGCTGAGCCCGCGCAGCGCGAACTTGCTGGCGCTGTAGGCCGACTGTCCCGGCGGTGCGATGAGCCCGTACAGGCTGGAGACGTTGACCAGGTGGCTGCCCGGCTCGGCGGTCAGGGCC
Organism: Actinoplanes sp. CA-051413; assembly: GCF_050955795.1. Classification (NCBI taxonomy): domain Bacteria; kingdom Bacillati; phylum Actinomycetota; class Actinomycetes; order Micromonosporales; family Micromonosporaceae; genus Actinoplanes; species Actinoplanes sp. CA-051413. Next base: position 5,830,804 of record NZ_CP192100.1, on the reverse strand, counting down.
GGCAGCAGGTGGTGGATGAGCAGCATGGGCGCGGTGAAGTTGACCGCCATCACCTGCTCGAACTGCGCCACGTCGAGCTGGTCGAAGCGCCCGCCCAGCGCCATCCCGGCGTTGTTGACCAGCAGGCCGATCGTCGGGTGCCGCTCGCGGATGCCGGCCGCGGTGCTCAGCACGGCCGCCCGGTCACCGAGGTCGGCGACCAGCGTCTCGACCGCGCGGTCGGGGTGCGTGGCCCGGATCCGCTCGGCGACCGCGTCGAGCCGCAACGCGTCGCGGTCGACGAGGACCAGGTCGCTGCCGCGGGCGGCGAGGCCATGGGCCAGCTGCTCACCGATGCCGCTGGCGGCTCCGGTCAGCACGGCCGTCCGGCCCGGGAAACGGTACGGGCTCAGCCGCGTCATCGGATCTCCTCCAGCACGGGGGCGGTGGATCGGGTGAAGGTCATGTCCCGGCGTACGTCGGCCCGCGGGGTGGTGAGCACGTCGAGCAGGTAGTTCTGCCGGACGGTCCACGGGTCCTTGTCGCCCTGCTGCGGGAAGCGGTCCAGCGCTCGTTGCACGTAGCCGGACGTCAGGTCGAGCAGCGGCCGCCGGTTGCCGGGCCCCTCGTTCGGGGTGGCGCTGACGTACCCGTTCTTGTCCAGGAAGGCCAGCAGCCGGCACACGTACCGGTGCGACAGGTCGGCGCGCAGCGTCCACGAGGCGTTGGTGTAGCCGATGCAGTAGGCGAAGTTCGGCACCCCGCTGAGCATCACCCCGCGGTACGCGACGCTCTTGCCCGGCTCGACCTCGCGGCCGTCGACGGTGAGGGTGACACCGCCGATCGGCAGCAATGACAGCCCGGTGGCCGAAACCACGATGTCCGCCTCGAGCGTGCGGCCCGAGCGCAGCCGGATGCCCTCCGGCACGAACCGCTCGATGTGGTCGGTGACCATCGAGGCGGTGCCGTTCTTGATCGCCGCGAACAGGTCGCCGTCCGGGATCACGCACAGCCGCTGGTCCCACGGCTGGTAGGCCGGGGTGAAGTGCTCGTCGACGTAGGCCGGGTCGGCCAGGTGCCGGACGGCGAAGCGGCGCAGGATGGCTTTGACGCGTTCCGGGCGGCGCCGGGCGAGCTGGTAGAAGCCCTGCGAGAGGACGATGTTCTTGGCCCGGGCCACCTTGTGGGCGACGCGGGCGGGCAGCCGCCGGCGCAACAGGTCGGCGACCACGTCCCGCCCGGGCAGCACGGTCAGGTACGACGGCGAGCGCTGGAGCATGGTGACGTGGGCGGCCGTCTCGGCCATCGCGGGCACGAGGGTCACCGCGGTCGCCCCGCTGCCGATCACCACTACTCGTTTGCCGGCATGGTCCAGGTCGTCCGGCCACGACTGCGGGTGCACGAACCGGCCGGTGAAGTCGTCGAGCCCGGCGAAGTCCGGCTGGTGGCCCCGGGCGTAGTCGTAGTAGCCGGCGCACGCGTACAGGAAACGGCAGGTCAGGGTCTCGCCCCCGGCCAGCCGGACGGTCCAGCGGCCGGCGCTCCAGTCGGCGGCGACGACCCGGGCGGCGAAGCGGATGTGCGGCGTGATGCCACCCTCGTCCGCCGTGTCCTGGATGTACTCGCGGATGCTCTCGCCCGAGGCCAGCGAACGGTCGCCCTGCCAGGGGCGGAACGGGTAGCTGAGGGTGAACATGTCGGAGTCCGAGCGCACGCCTGGGTAGCGGAACAGGTCCCAGGTCCCGCCGATGGCGTCGCGAGCCTCGAGGATGGCGTAGCTGGTGCCCGGCCGCTCCTGTTGCAGCCGCCACGCCGCGCCGATCCCGGACAGCCCGGCGCCGATGATGAGCACGTCGAAGTGTTCGGCCATGGCGCCAGTCTCGGTCACCGCGCCCGGCGCCGACTTGTCTTCACGCGACACTCATTTACCTCTGCGCGACACCGCGGTTAGGGTTCGGCATGGACTCGATGGTGCGGGCGGCGTCCCTGCGTGGACTGCCTCAACTGGTGGACGGGCTGGGCGGCGACGGCGCGGCACTGCTGGCCCGGTTCCGGGTGCCCGCGCCCGCGCTGGACTCCGACGACGCGGTGATCCCGTCGCCGGCGGCCGGGCGCATTCTGGAGACGGCCGCGGCCGAGCTGGACTGCCCCGACCTGGGGTTGCGGCTGGCCGGGCAGCAGAACGCCACCGTGCTCGGCCCGCTCGCCCTGGCCATCGAGAATTCCCCGACGTTCGGCGCCGCGCTGGAGACCGCGAACCGTTTCCTGTTCGTGCACAGCCCGGCGCTGACCGTCTCGCAGATCCCGGACCCGGCCGGCCGGCCCGGCGTGGTGGGCCTGCTCTACCGCGGCACGGAGGCCGAGCCGCTGCCACCGCAGGTCGTCGACCTGGGGCTGGGCCTGTTCCACCGGATCATCGTGCTGTTGCACGGCGGCCCGTACGGCCTGCGCTCGGTGCACCTGCCGCACGCGCCGCTCGCGCCGGTCGGCAGCTACACCGCGTTCTTCGGCGCCGACGTGCGTTTCGACCGCCCGGACGCGGTGCTGCGGGTGCCCGGCGGTCTGGCCAGCATGGCCGTGCCGGGCGGCAACCAGGTGCTGCGCGACATCGCGGTCGACTACATCACCAGCCACTTCCCGGCGCCGGGCCGGTCCGTGTCCGACCGGGTGCACCTGCTGCTGTCCCAGGCGCTGGGCACCTCGCCGGTCGAGGTGGGCGCGATCGCCCGGCTGCTGCGGACCCATCCGCGGACCCTGCAGCGCCGCCTCGCGGCCGAGGGCACCACCTTCGAGGCCATCCTGGACGACGTCCGGCGGGTCACCGCGGCCCGGCTGATCACCCAGACCGACCTGCCGCTGAGCCAGGTCACGGCCATGGTGGGGCTGGCCGAGCAGTCCGCGCTGAGCCGGGCGGCGCGCCGCTGGTTCGGGGTCAGCCCGCGGGAGCTGCGTGCCACGGCGGCCGACCCGTCCCGGTGAGGCGCACCCCACCCCAGGGATCGGGCTCGCCGAGCCGGGCCCGGGCCGGCACGCCGCCGATGCGTACGGTCGCCTCGCGCAGCCCGGCCCGCAGCTGCGCCGTGAGCGTGTCGTCGGGAGCGGCCCGCCCGGCCCAGCGGTAGCGGCCCTCGATCGGCTCGAAGTGCGCGGACAGCCGTACCGCGACGGTGACGCTGAGCTCGCCGGTCTCGATCGTCGCCTCGCCGCGGTAGTCCTCGTCCCGGCCGTCCCCGCCCACAATGTCCTCGATCATCGCCCCGTCACCGCCAGCCCGCCCGGAGTGTCGGCAGCGGCGCGGATGCCCGCGATGCCGCCCCAGAGGAACGTCGTCAGATACTCCGCCAGGGCGGTCCGGCTGATCGGCTGCTGCTGCCGCAGCCACCAGTCGGCGACCGTCTGGACATAACCCACGATCCCGTACGCCCACGGCAGCGCCGGCCCCGAGTCCAGGCCCAGCGCGCGCAACCGGTCGCCCAGGATCCGGGCCAGCCCGCTGGCCACGGTGTCCATCGCGTCGGCGACCACGTCGGTGTCGCGGGCGATGCCGCGCTGGTGCACCACGAAGCGGTATACGTGCGGGTCCGCCTCGATGAACGTCAGGTACGCGTCGATCGCGGCGGCGACCACCTCCCGTTCCTCCCGGACCGCGGCCACGGCCGGCGCGATGGCCTCGACCACCGCGGTCGCCGCCTGCCGGCCCACCGCCAGCCACAGCCCCGACTTGTCCTCGAAGTAGCGGTAGAGCACGGGCTTGCTGACCCCGGCGTGCGCGGCCACCGCGTCGATGCCGGGCTCGGGCCCGAGTTCGCGGATCGCCTCGATCACCGCCTCGACGAGCTCGGCGCGGCGGCGCTCGCGGTGATCGGCCCAGCGGCGGCTGCGCCCGTCGGGACGGTTGACGCCTTCATCGGCAGAGTTCATAGTACGAGAAGTAGCTGTTACTTCCGGTAACGTCAACCCCTCTGGAGGTTCTCCATGGTCGTCTCCGACCGCGACCGGACCGCGACCCGGCTGCTGCGCTCGTCGGCCGAGCACTCGTACGACCCGGAAGTGGAGATCGACTGGGACGCGCCGCTGGCGACCGACCGGTTCTACACCCCGGAGCACCGGTCCAGCCTCTACGGCACCGAGCTGTGGCAGGGACTCAGCCAGGAGCAGCGGATCACCCTGACCCGGCACGAGGTGGCCAGCATCGCCGGGCTCGGCGTCTGGTTCGAGACCATCCTCATGCAGCTGCTGATCCGCGAGTACTACCGCGCCGACCCGACCGCAGCCCACTCCCAGTACGCCCTCACCGAGGTCGCCGACGAGTGCCGGCACTCGGTCATGTTCGGCCGGATGATCGCCAAACTGGACTGCCCGGTCTACCGGGTCGGCGCGTTCGACGACGCGCTGGGCAAGTGGATCGCCGCCACCGCCACCGGCCCCCGGATGTACGCGGCCATCCTCATCGCCGAGGAGATCCTGGACGCCCTGCAACGCGAGGCGGCGGCCGACGAGACGGTGCAGCCGCTGGTCCGGATGGTGTCGCGGATCCACGTCATCGAGGAGGCCCGGCACGTGCGCTACGCCCGCGAGGAGCTCGCCCGCCAGGTGCGCGCGGCGGGCACCCGGCGGCTCGCGTTCGACCGGGTGGTGATCGCGCGGGCGGCTTACCTGACCGGCACCCGGATCATCTCGCCGCAGGTCTACCGGTCCGTCGGCATCGAGCCCGAGGTGGGACGGCGGGCGGCGCGGGCCAACCCGTACCACCGCGAGACGATGCGCTGGGCGGGCGAGCGGATCGTCGCGTACCTGCGGGAGCTGGACCTGATCGGCGGGCCCGGCATGGCCCTGTGGCGGCGCTCCGGCCTGCTGTGAGGGCGCCCTGGCACGATGTGCGGTGTCCGCCGCAGCCGAGCCAGGGGAGATCCGCAGTGCCGTTCGCCGACGAGCTCATCGGGGACCAGACCGCCCGGGCGTTGATCGCCGCGCTCGCTGCCGCGGCACCGGGCAACGGGTGGCCGTCGCTGCGTACCGCGGCCGGTGACCTGGCCGGACGCCCGCTGCGCGAACGCAGCGACCTGTTGCGCGACGGCCTGCTCGCCGACCTGCCGGGCGGCTACCCGGAGCTGGCCGCGACGGTCCGGACCGCCGCGGCCGGCCCGCTGCCGTTCGAGGGCTGGCTGATCTGGCCGGTCACCGGCGCGGTCGCGGCCCGCGCGGTCACCGACGGCAGCGGTACGGCGTTCGACGACGCGATGGCGCTGCTGGCCGCCCTCACCGGCCGGTTGACCGCCGAGTTCGCCATCCGGACGCTGCTGGACCACGACCCGGACCGGGCGCTGGCCATCGTCGCCACCTGGACCGGCTCGCCGGACGAGCACGTACGCCGGCTCGCCTCCGAGGGCACCCGGCCCTTCCTGCCCTGGGCGAAACGGGTGCCCGCGCTGCTGGACCGCCCCGAGCACACCCTGGAGATCATCGGGGCGCTCTACCGCGACGACAGCGAGTACGTGCGCCGCTCGGTGGCCAACCACCTCAACGACCTGAGCCGCCACCACGGCGACCTGGTGGTCCGGACCGCGGCCGGGTGGCTCGCGGAGCCGGACCGGCACACACCCCGGCTGGTCCGGCACGGCCTGCGCACGCTGGTCAAGCAGGGGCACCCGGGCGCGCTGGCCCTGCTCGGCTTCGCCCCGGCCACCGTCGAGGTCACCGGCCCGCTCATCGCGCCCGGCGAGGTGCCCTTCGGCGGCGAGCTGGCCTTCACCGCGACCGTGACGAACACCGGGGACGCCGCGGCCACGCTGGCCATCGACTACGTCGTGCACCACCGGAAGGCCAACGGCACGCAGACCGGCAAGACGTTCAAGCTGACCACGGCGACGCTCGGACCCGGGGAACGGCTGTCGCTGGAGCGCCGGCACTCGTTCCGGGAGATCACCACCCGGCGCTACCACCCCGGCGCGCACGCCGTCGAACTGCAGGTCAACGGCGTGCGCTCGGGCTGGGCGGACTTCGTGCTGGGCTCGCCGGCGGGCTGACTCAGCGGGCCGGCGCCGCCTCGTACGCGGTGCGCAGCGCCTGCAGGAACACGTCGGCGGACTGGGCGCCGGAGACGCCGTAGGCCTGGTTGAGCACGAAGAACGGCACGCCGGAGGCCCCGTACAGGCGGGCCTGGCGGATGTCGTCCTCGACGTCGGAGGTGTGGTCGTCGCCGGCCAGCACCCGCTGCGCCTCCGCCGCCGGCACGCCGATCTCGGCTCCGAGCCGGACGAGCGTCTCGGTGTCCAGCGTCGCGCCCTCGATCAGGTTGGCCCGCATCAGCCGCTCGTGCGCCTCCGCGCCCAGCCCGTGCGCCTTGGCCAGGTGGATCAGCCGGTGCGCGTCGAATGTGTTGATGCTCACCGCACTCGCGAAGTCGTAGTGCAGGCCCTCGGCCTCGGCGAGCTCGGCGACCTGCGCCGTCATGGCCTTGACCTGGTCCTTCGACCCGCCGAACTTCTTGGCCAGGGCGTCGTAGACCGGCTCGGCCGTGCCCCTTCCGATCGTCGGGTCGAGCTGGAAGCTGCGCCACACCAGCTCCACGTCATCGGCGTGCTCGAATGTGCGCAGCGCGGTCTCGAGCCGCCGCTTGCCGATGTAGCACCACGGGCAGACGATGTCCGACCAGATCTCCACCAGAACGCCGGCCACGTCAGCCACACATCCCGTCGGTGCAGGTCGCGGCATCCTCGGCACCCAGCACGATCAACGGCTGCGGGGTGCTCGCGGGCTGCGCCGGAGGCGGCGGGGGCGGGGGAGCGGACTGCTTCTGCACATCGGTCACCGATCCATCATGCGTCGAGAATCGGAGATCGTTAAGAAGGCACTTCCGGGTAAGTGCCCCCCAGGTGTGAGGCATTTGCCCGATAGGTCGGGCAGCCCCGTCGATCGACCGCCGGTGGGCTAGCGTCGACCTTTCGTGCTGAGCTGTCAGGGGGCGTCGTGGCCAAGGCCGGGGGAGTGTTCTGCGTCGAGGGGCAGTGGGAGGACGACCTGAACAGCCGCGGGTCGGTGCTGCCCACCCTCGAACTGCTCGAACGGCTCGGCAGCATCCGCTACATCCACCGGGACACGGCCACCACCGAGGAGCTGCACTACTACCTGGACACCTGGCTGTCCCGCAAGTACGCCGACTACAAGGTGGGCTTCTTCGCCCTGCACGGCCAGCCCACCCAGCTGTGCCTGACCAGCAAGCAGACGGTCGAGCTGGACGAGATCGCGGCCTGGATGTCGGGCCGGTGCGCGGGCCGCATCCTGTACTTCGGCAGCTGCCTGGTCCTGCGCGCCTCCGACCGCGTCCTGAAGGACTTCCTGCACGAGACCAAGGCGGCCATGCTCTGCGGCTTCACCAAGTCGATCGACTGGGTGGAATCGGCGGCCTTCGAAACCGTGGTCCTCAACACGCTGGTCAACGGCGGCAAGATCGACAGCGCGGAACGCCTGATGCGCTCGTCCCGCTGGACGGCCCTGTCGGATCACCTGGGCTTCCGCGTCGTCTACGCCAACGGCCGGAGCTGAGCCAGGAGTCGTGAATTGGCCGCAGCCGGGGCGGCGGCCGGCGTTTTACCGTACGGCCATGGATCACAGCGAGAACGTCGGTTTTCTGGGGCTGGGCATCATGGGTGAGCCGATGGCCCGCAACCTCGCCGCGGCCGGGGTGCCGGTGGTCGGCTGGTCGCGTACCCCTCGGTCGGTGCCCGGGGTGAGTCTCGCGGACCGGCCGGCCGATGTCTTCGCCCAGGCCCGGATCGTGCTGCTCATGCTCTCCGGCAGCGACGCGATCGACGAGGTCCTGGGCCGTGGCGGCCCGGGCTTCGCGGAGCTGGTGCAAGAGCACACGATCGTGCACATGGGCACCACCGCGCCGGAGTATTCGGCTGCCCTGCGTGACGATGTCGTGGCGGCCGGCGGGCGCTATGTGGAGGCGCCCGTGTCCGGGTCGCGGACCCCGGCGGTGGCCGGCGAGCTGGTCGGGATGCTGGCCGGCGATCCCGATGCCGTCAAAGAGGTACGCCCGCTGGTGGCCCCGATGTGCCGCGAGGTCGTCGAGTGCGGCCCGGTCCCGCAGGCGCTGCTGATGAAGCTGTCGGTGAACCTGTTCCTGATCAGCCTGGTCACCGGGCTGGCCGAGGCCACGCATTTCGCCCAGCGGCACGGTCTCGACCTGGACCTGCTGCGGGGCGTGCTGGACGCCGGGCCGATGGCCAGTGGCGTCTCCCGGGTCAAGGTGGAGAAGCTGGTCAGCCGGGACTTCACGGTGCAGGCGTCGATCCGGGACGTGCTGATGAACAACCAGCTGATCGCCGACGCGGCGCGGTCGGCCGGGATCGCGTCGCCGTTGCTGGACGAGTGCCACCGGTTGTTCGGGGAGGCGCTGGCGCTCGGCCACGGTGCGGAGGACATGGCGGCTGTGGTGCGGGCGATCGAGGCGCGTACCGACGCGGGCTGAGCTGAGCACGACGGTGCGGTCAGCCCGGCCGAGACCGGCCGGTCAGTCGTTGTCCCAGACCACGGCGTCGAAGGTGACCGAGTCCTGGCGGCTGTCGATCTTGCGTACGGTGAGGCGGGCGATGCGGTCCTGGTTGGTCCGCGCACAGATGACCGCCCCGGTCTCGACAGCGGTGACTTTCGCCACGCCCTGAGCCAGGGACGCCTCCTGGCACTGCGCGAACTCCGGTGTGCCGGAACCGTCCCAAAGGGCGAAGGCGGACGGCAGGCCGAGGGCGGCCTTGCCCACGTCGACCTCCCCGGCGTCGAGCCGCCCGAGGCTGAGATCGGCGGCGGCCGCGGTGTCGTCGGTGGCCCGGGGCGGCTCCCGGTCCAGGTCGACGGCGTCGCTCAGGCTCGGGACCGCGGAGACGACGAGACGCCCGGACCACCGCACCGGTACGCCCGTCGCGGAGCTCGGTCCGGTGGAGGCAGACGCGTCCGAAGGAGCCGGCTGGGCGGCTGGGGGCGAAGCGGTGGTGGCGGCGGGCGCGACGTTGTCGGCGGCGGGTGCCGCCGGATCGTCGTCGCCGCCGGCAGCGATGAGGGCGAAGATGCCGCCGATCACCGCGGCGAGCACGGTGCCGGCGAAGGTCAGCCACATGTTGAGGTGGGTCGGGTCCGTCCGCCGCTGTCGGGTGGCCCGCTGCTCGTTCTGTCCCTGTCCCCGCTGGTCCGGTGTCATCGCCCCCGCCGTACGTTCTCGATGTGCCGTCCGTCGAAAGAGGACACTAGCCGCGCCAGGCGTCAGGAATCCAGGTGTGCCCGGAGGGTGCCGAGCCACTCGACCGGCCCGGGCCCGTCCTCGGCCGTGCCCGGGCGGCGGCGGGCCCGGCCGCGGTGATGGAGATGCCCACGGCCCGGCCGGGGCGGTGGTCGGTTCGCCCCTTTGCTGGCGCGGCGGGCCTCCCTGTCCGAGCTGCGCGCCGGTAAAAGGCCTGGTCAGGCAGGGTCTTGCGGGCGATCGGCCGACGTCTCGGACCGATGACGCGGGCATGGTGGAGCCGGATGCGACCGCCGTGTCCGCGTGCCGGTGAGAGGAAGCCCACCATGACCGCCGAATCCCTGGGCGGCCGCGGGCTGCCCCGTCGTCGGCTGCTCGCCTTCGCGGCGCTTGCGCTGCCGGCTGCCTGTTCGACTGCGCCGTCCGCGGCGCCGCCGCCCGCTTCGCCCACCACTGTCGCCCCCGCGGCGTCGTCCGGCTCACCCGTTGCCAGCTCCTCGCCGTCCTTGTCCCCGACGCCCTCGCAAAAACCTTCGCCGGCCCCCAAGAAAGCGGCGCCCCGGCGTGGCGGGCCGGTGCCGGCCGAGACCGGCCAGGCGATGTTCGGCTCCTACCTGGCGCTGAGCGGCATGTCGCTCAAGGAGAGCCTCGCGCTGCGCCGCCGGCAGCTGGGCCGTGAGCAGCGCATCGTGCATGTCTTCTACCCGTGGGACGGCTACGTGCCCTCCTCCGAGCCGGCCGTGGCTTCCTCCAGCACGTTGATGGTGTCGTGGCACGGGGCGCCGTACCGGCGGATCGTCGACGGCTCGTCGGACCGGGTCATCGCCCGGGTGGCCCGCAAGCTGGCCGGGATGAAGCGGCCGATCCTGCTGCGCTGGGGCTGGGAGATGAACGGCGACTGGTTCGAGTGGGACGGCAGCCACAACGGCGACGACCCGGCCGGCTACGTCAAGGCCTGGCGGCGGCTGCACCGGATCTTCCGGGAGCAGGGCGCGGACAACGTCGCCTGGGTGTGGAGCCCGAACTGGAACTCGTCGCCGGACACGTCGTGGAACAGGTTCCAGCGGTACTACCCGGGCGACGACTACGTCGACTGGGTCGGGGTCTCCGGCTACGACTTCTTCTCCGAGTCGCCGCGCACGCTGTTCAGCGCCGTCGTTGGGGCGTACGGCGAACGCAAGCCGATCATCCTCAGCGAGACCGCCGCAGTGGACCACGGCCGGGGTAGCAAGGCCGCCTGGATCAAGAAGTTGTCCTCGTGGGTGGAGGACACTCCCGCCGTCGGCGCCGTGGTCTGGTTCGACACCGACACCCAGGACGACAGCCCGCACAACTTCCGGCCGGACACCGACAGCGCGGCGCTCGCCGCCTACCGGGCAATGGCGCGCAGGTCCCGCTTCGCCGGCTGAGGCCCGGGCGGGCCCGGCGGCTGGGCGTCGGAGCCCCACCGGGCGGTCATCCACCGTGCGACCCGGCGCCCGAACCGCTGCCCGGGCACCTCCACGAACCGGTACGTCAGCCAGGAGATCCCGACGACCAGACCCAGGTACGCGGCCGCGACCGGCACCTCGGCCACAGCGGGCAGCCGCTCACCGAGCGGGATCAGCAGGGGACGCAGCAGCACGATCAGCACATAGTGCACCAGGTAGACGGAGTAGCTGATCAGGCCCAGGCGGGCCAGCGCTCGCGGCGTGCGCCGGCCCCGGGTGAGCCGGCCCAGCGCGAAGGCGCCGCCGATGACGAGCAGGGTGACGACCGAGCGGGTCACGTACCGCGGGGTGAGCCCGCCGAGGGACTCCAGCTCGGCGATCCAGTTCACCATGAGCGCGGCGGCCACCACCGCGGCCACCGCGCCCGCCTGCCACCAGCGGATCCGCCCGTGGTCGGCGCGGTGGACCGCCGTACCGACCAGCATCACCGCGACGATCAGCAGGCCGTCCCAGACGTGGGCCGGATCCTGGCCCGCGACCAGCAGCGTCACCGCGAGCCCGCCCAGCAGCAGCGCGCCGGCCACCACGACGGCGCGCCGCCCGGTCGCGACCGCACCCAGCCCGAGCACCAGCGCGACCGCCACGACCAGGGTCAGCTCCCGCGCGGCGCCGGGCGTCGCCGCGAGCAACCGGGGCGCCAGCGGAGCGGTGCCGACGGCGACCACGGCCAGCACCACCGCCAGCACGGTGCCGGCCCGGTGCAGCCGTACCGCGAACAGCGCGCCGACCAGCAGGTAGAACGCCATCTCGAAGGTGAGCGTCCAGATCACCGGGGTGATCAGCGGTACGCCCAGCAGATGCGGCAGCATTGTCACGTGGGCCACGGCCGCGGTCAGCGGATCGGCCCGCAGCGCGGGGTCGAGCGGCATCAGCCCGGCGGCGCCCAGCGCGACCACCAGGGCGATCACCACCAGGTAGAGCGGCAGCAGGCGGCAGAGCCGGCTCACCCAGAACGTACGCAGGCTCCCGTGCCGTTCCAGCGACGCCGGGATGATGTAGCCACTGACCAGGAAGAACAGCATGACCCCGGCGCTGCCGGCGTGCAGCCACTCGGCGGAGACCTCCCGCGCCCCGCGGAACAGCATGCGGCTGAGGTGGGCGTAGACAACCAGCAGGACCGCCACGGCCCGGAGCCCGTCGAGCCAGGCCAGCCGGTCCGCCGGCCGCACGGCGGGGGCGGTCGGCTCGGCGGGCATCCGCGAACGATAGCCGGATGCGCGGGTTATCTCACCAGCGCGACCCGGCCGGTGTCGAGGTCGTAGCGGGCCCCCACGATGCGCAGCTCGCCGGCCCGGACGTGCCCGGCCAGCAGCTCACTGCGGGCGGTCAGCTCGGCGGCCTGGGCCCGGATGTTGGCGCGGACGGCGTTGTCCACCACGTCGCCGGGGCGGCTCAGCTCCGGCTCGACGATCGGCCGCAGCGCGTCGACGATCGTGCCGATGTGCCCGGGGGCGCCGGTGCCGCTCTCGATGGCGTCGATGGTGGCAGTCACCGCGCCGCACCGCTCGTGGCCGAGCACGACGACCAGCGGGCTGCCGAACTCCTCGACGGCGAACTCGATGCTGCCCAGCAGCAGGTCGTCGACGATGTTCCCGGCCACCCGGTTGTCGAACAGGTCACCCAGTCCCTGGTCGAAGAGGAACTCGGGGGAGACCCGGGAGTCGGCGCAGCCGATCGTGATCGCGAAGGGGTGCTGACCCGCGGCGACCTCGTGCAGGTCGGCGAGGGTCTGGTGCGGGTGGCGGGCGTGCCCGGAGACGAAACGCTGGTTGCCTGCGAGCAGCCGGGCGAGGGCTGCGGCCGGGGTGACGGCGGGTTCCTCGGTGCGGGGCCGGGACGCGGACGCGGGGGCCGCGCCGGTGAGCAGGCCGGCGCCGAGGGCCGCGGCGCCACCGGTGAGCAGCAGCGAACGGCGGGACAGATCGGGCATGGCGGACTCCTGAGGGGTGCTCCCGGCGGGGCCGGGTCGGTCCAAGAGGGACAGACGCCGTTCTATCAGCCCGCCCGGCCGGTCCGGCAGCGTGGTCTCAGGGCAGGGTCCAGGTCTGATTCGCCGCGCCCGTGCAGTCCGTGACGGTGACGGTGACGGTCAGGGCGCCGGGATCGGTCAGGCACCGGCCGGTCTGCGGGTTGACCAGCGAGCCGTTCGGTCCGGCCCGCCACTGGGCCGCGGGCCGGTCGTCGCAAGCGGCGATCCGTACGGCGGCGTCGGTGCCCACCGCGGCGCACCGGTTCGTGACCAGCAGGGTGCCGTCGGTGGCCAGCGTCCACCGCTGGTAGCTCACGTCGGCGCAGCCGGAGGTCTGCACGGGAGCACCCTCGAGACCGAGGAGGCTGCCGAGGGCCAGGCACCGTCCGCCGGCCGCGGTGATCGCGCCGGTCCTGGCCGCGCCGGGAGGCGGTGACAGCGTCGGCGTCGGCGGGCCGGCGGCCGCAGTCGTGGTCGTCGCCGGCCCGGGCGCGCCCTGTGCCGCGCCCGTGGAGGCCGCGGGCCTCGTGGCAGTCGCGGACCGGTTGACAGTGCTGCTGCTACCCGGGGAGGCGCTGATCGTGCCCGTGCTCGCCACCGGCGCTGCCCCGGCGGACCGGGTGACGCCCGGCGCCGAGGGAGCCGGAAGCGCCGTCACGGGCGGGTCGCTCTCACCGGACGGCAGGAGCAGGAACAGGCCGGCCCCGCCGAGCAGGGCGAGCACCCCGATCCCGGCCAGCACCAGCAGCTTCTGGCGGCGCAACGCGGTGTTCTTCGCCGCCGGATCGGTGACGGTGACGGGCGCCGGCCCGGCAACCGGCACCTCGCCGGTGCCTTCCTCGGGCAGATCCGCGGTCGCCGGCCAGGTGGGCGCCTGCCGGTCGCCGGACTCAGCCGGTTGGGTGGTGATGTACGGGCGGACCAGCACCGGGTCGTCGCGCTCGGAATCGTCAGCCATCTCGTCGTCCTGCCGTGGGAAAGGCCGGTGGCCACGGGGGTGCCGACCGGTACGTCAAGATACGCGAGGCCGCCGGCAAGAGATCACTTGATGTCCACCCTTTCTGGACCTTCGGGGAGAAAGGCTGGTCAAGACGGGTAGACCTCAGGGTTCGGACGCCCCCCGGACGGCCCGGCCGGGGCCTACGCTGAGCACACCCGTCACCGCCGAAGGTGAGCACACATGGATCTCGCGACCCTCGTCGCCGGCCCGGCCGCCGACGTGTCCGCTCCGGAGCCGCCGTCGTGAGCAGGGTGATCGTGGCGGCGATGGAGGCGGCCACGGTGGCCGCGCGGGCCGCGCGGGTGCTGGTCCGCCCGGTGAGCAGCCTGGCCGAGCTGACCACGCTGGACCGGATGCTGGCCGGCATCTGGCAGGACGACGCGAGCGGCCCGCTGCTGAGCACCGAGCTGCTGCGCGCGCTGGCGAAGTCGGGCAACTACGTGGCCGGTGCCTTCGACGGCGGCACCCTGGTCGGGGCCGCGGTGGCGTTCTTCGCCGCTCCGGGCGAGCGCGAGCTGCACAGCCACATCGCCGGGGTGTCCGCCACCGCGGCCGGACGCAACGTCGGCTTCGCGCTCAAGCAGCACCAGCGGGTCTGGGCCCTGCAGCGCGGCATCAGCACGATCAGCTGGACGTTCGACCCGCTGGTGGCCCGCAACGCCTACTTCAACCTGGCCAAGCTGGGCGCGGTGCCGACGGAGTACCTGGCGAACTTCTACGGCCCGATGCACGACCGGATCAACGGCGACGACGACAGCGACCGGTTGATGGTGCGCTGGGACCTCGCCGCCCCGGCGGTCGTCTCCGCCAGCGCCGGCAAGCCGGTGCGCTGCGTGCGGACGCCGACGGCCACCGTGGCGCTGCGCCGTTCGGGCACCGGTGGGCCGGTGCCGGGCTCGTTCCGGGGGCAGACCGTGGTGGTGGCTGTGCCGGAGGACATCGAGAGTCTGCGCCGCCGGGCTCCGGGTGCGGCCAAGGACTGGCGGGTCGCCGTACGGGAGACGCTGAGCACCCTGCTCGCCGACCGGTTGCGTTTCGCCGGCTTCGACCGTGACGGCTGGTACGTCCTCACCCGCGGCCCCGGGGAGTACGGCCGGTGATATTGACCGTCTTGCCCCGATTCTGGCCAAGATCAAAAGTGGGCAAAAGCTGAGAACAACGTCACGTTAGGCCCCCGGAGGTTGGCTCCGCGGCGGGGAACGTGGTTACCGTCGGCCGGTCCGCTGACGCGGGCCCCGCGGTCGGTAACGCCGAGTCCTGCCGCCGACCGGGCTGGGAACTCAACTCAGGCATGGAGCGGGGGACCCACAGGTTCTCCGGCGCGCTCACCGCGCGCCTCGGGGTGAAGCCGCGGCACCACAGCGGCCGGGCAACCTCAGCCCGAACCCGACAGCTGACCTCGCAGGCGTGGAGGTTCACTCGATGGCACAGATCCACAAGCAGTCCCTGCGCGCCCTCGGCCTGGTCGTGGCCGGTGCCGCGGGCACCGTCGCTCTGCTGGGCCCGGCCTCTCCGGCCGCGGCGCAGTCCAGTGTCAACTGGGACGCGATCGCGCAGTGCGAGTCCGGTGGCAACTGGAGCATCAACACCGGTAACGGCTACTACGGTGGCCTGCAGTTCAGCCGCAGCACGTGGAAGGCGTACGGCGGCGGCAAGTACGCGAGCACCGCCAACAAGGCGAGCCGCGCGGAGCAGATCCGCATCGCCGAGAAGGTGCTCGACGGCCAGGGCATCGGCGCGTGGCCGGTGTGTGGCAAGAAGGCCGGCTCGTCGAAGTCCTACCAGGCGAAGAACACCGGCGGTTCCTCGTCGAGCGGCAAGAAGGCCACGGCGTCGCGTACCACCACGCACAAGAAGTCGGCGGCGACCAAGCGCACGTCGGTCAAGGCCACCGGCCGGCACTACACGGTGAAGTCCGGTGACACGCTCGCCAAGATCGCGGCGGCCCAGCACGTCAAGGGCGGCTGGCGGGCGCTGTACCAGCTCAACCGGGCGCAGCTCGGCGGCAACCCCAACCTGATCTTCCCCGGTCAGCGCCTGTCGCTGTGATGAGCCGGCCCGGCTGCCTTGCCCCCGTGGGGCAGCCGGGCCCCCCCACCGGTGCTCAGGGCTTGCGGCCCACCGCGACGAACTCGGACACGACCTCGGTGATGCCGGGGTGCCGCGGGTCCGGCCGCCAGGCCGTGCAGGTCACGACGCCGGGGTCGAGCAGCTCCAGCCCGTCGAAGAAGCCGCGGATCTCCTCGATGGTGCGGGTCCTGATCGGCGCCGCGCCGCTCTCGTTCCACTGCCGCATCGACGCCTCGACGGCCTCGCCGTTGACCTCCGTGGTCGGATGCGAGATCAACAGGTAGCTGCCGGCGGGCACCGCGGCCATGAACTGCTCGACGACCGACCGGGCCTCGGCGTCGTCCATGACGAAGTTGAGGATGCCGGACAGCACCACGGCGGTGGGTCGCTCGAAGTGCAGTGTGGTGGCGGCGGCCCGGAGGATGGCCTGCGGATCGCGGACGTCGGCCGCGAGGTAGTCGGTGGCCCCCTCGGGGCT
The DNA here is from genome assembly GCF_050955795.1 of Actinoplanes sp. CA-051413. Lineage (NCBI taxonomy): Bacteria > Bacillati > Actinomycetota > Actinomycetes > Micromonosporales > Micromonosporaceae > Actinoplanes > Actinoplanes sp. CA-051413. The sequence goes on along the minus strand of NZ_CP192100.1, from coordinate 5,814,580 downwards.
GCTCGTCAGCAGCGCGCAGGCGTGCGTCAGGACCAGCGGGTCGTTGTCGACGTAGACGACGCGGGCGTCCGGGGCGACCGCCTGGGCCACCTCGTGGGTGTTGTCGGCGGTGGGCAGCCCGGTGCCGACGTCCAGGAACTGGCGGATCCGGCCCTCGCCGGCCAGGAACCGCACGGCCCGGCCGAGGAACTGCCGGTTGGCCCGGGCCGACAGCACGAGCTCGGGCATCAGCCTGACGGCGTAGTCGGCCGCCTCCCGGTCCGCCGCGAAGTTGTCCTTGCCGCCGAGCAGGTAGTTCCAGACCCGCGCGGAGTGCGGCAGGTCTGCGTTGAGCTGCGCGGGATCCGTCATCGGGCTCGTCCTTCCGCTGCCGGCGGCATCGATCGGTGGCGGGAACCCTACTCCGAGAAGCAGCGGGGTGGGCGCACGGCGGCGCCCACCCCGCTGCCCCGGGTCAGCGGGACCGGAAGGTGATCGCCAGCGGCGTGGCCAGGAACACCGACGAGTACGTGCCCACCACGATCCCCACCAGCAGCGCCACGGCGAAGTCCACCAGCGACGCCCCGCCCAGGGTGGCCAGGGCGGCCAGGATGAACACCGCCCCGAGCCCGGTGTTGACCGTACGCGGGACCGTCTGCAGGCACGCCGTGTTGGCCAGCCGCGCGAACGGCACCCGCAGCCTGGGGCTGATCTTGCGCTGGCCGTGGACCAGTTCCCGGATCCGGTCGAAGACCACCACCGAGTCGTTGACCGAGTAGCCGACCACGGTCAGCACCGCGGCCAGGAACACGCCATCGACGGGTTTGCCGAGCCAGGCGAACACCCCGATGAGGATGACCACGTCGTGGACCATCGCCAGCACCGCCGCCGCACTCCAGCGCCACTGGAACCGCACCGACAGGTACGCGAGCTGCGCGCCGAGAGCGATCGCCACCGCGAGCAGCGCCTTGTCCCGCAGCTCGGCGCCGAGGCTGGGCCCGACCTTGTCGTCCCGTAACTGCTGTATGTCCCCGCCGCCGGCCGTGCCGAGCGAGGCGCGTACGCGTTGCTCGGTGGCGTCGTCGAAGGCGCCCGCCCGCACCGAGACGTTGCCCTGGCCGACCTGGGTGACCACGGCCCGGTCGACGCCCGCGGCTTCCACGGCTGCCCGGGCCGCGTCGGTCGACAGTGGCCGGCTGGTGGCGTACTCGACCATGCGGCCGCCGGTGAACTCGACGCCGAGGTTCAGCCCGCGGGTGGCGACGCCGCCGATGGAGAGCAGCACCGCCGCCGCCGAGACGGCCAGCCACAGTCGCCGGCGGCGCATCAGGTCCGGGCCGCGGGACTCGATCGCCCGGCGGACCCGGCCGGCGTGGGCGATGCCGCTCCACCGTGGGCGCACGACCAGCCACCGCCGGCGCAACAGGGCCTCGGCCGGCAGCCGGGTCAGCACCAGCGCGGTGAACATGGACGCCAGCACGCCGATGCCCAGGGTGACGCCGAAGCCGCGTACCGGGCCGGAGGCGAGCAGGAACAGCAGGGCGGCGGCCACCAGCGTGGTCACGTTGGAGTCGACGATCGCGGACCAGGCCCGGGCGAAGCCGCCGCGGATCGCGCTGCGCAGGGTGGGCCGGCCGGCGTACTCCTCTCTGGCCCGTTCGAAGACGAGCACGTTGGCGTCGACCGCCATCCCGATGGCGAGCACGAACCCGGCCAGGCCGGGCAGGGTCAGGGTGGCGCCGACCGCCAGCAGCGCGGCGTAGGAGATCAACCCGTACGCGACCAGCGCCACCGCCGCCAGCGCACCGACCAGGCGGTACACCGCCACGATGAACGCGATGGTCGCGAGCGCCCCGATGAGCGCCGCCTGCGCCGACGCCTCGATCGCCTGCCGGCCCAGCGTGGGCCCGACCACCTGCTGCTGGATGATGTCCACCGGCACGGGCAGCGCACCCGCCCTGATCAGCAGGGCGAGATCGCGCGCCTCGGCCGCGGTGAACGATCCGGTGATCCGCATGGCCTCCCCGGCGAAGCCGACCTCGCAGGTCGCCTCGGGGCTCACCTCGGGCGAGCTGATCACCTCGTCGTCGAGCAGGATGGCGACCCGGCGGGCCGGGTCGCCCACGGGGGAGCAGGCGGCGTCGGCGGTCAGCTTCCGCCAGTCCCGGGCGCCGTCCCCGGCGAAGTCGACGGCCACCTCCCAGCCACCCGGCGGCTGAACACCGGCCTGCGCGCCGTCGATCTGCCGGCCGGACAGCGCCGCCGGCCCCAGCCGCAGCGGGTTGCCGCGCTCATCGGGCCGGACCAGCTCGCCGGTCGCGGGAGCCGCGGTGGGCGAGGCGGCCGGTCCCAGGACCGGCCGGAAGGTCAGTTGCGCGGTACGGCCGATGACCTCGGCCGCCTCCCGCGGGTCGGTGACGCCGGGCAGTTCGACGATGATCCGCCGGTCGCCGGAGCGGACCAGGCCCGGCTCGGCCACGCCGAGTTCGTCGACCCGCCGGCGCAGCACCTCCATGGCCTGGTCGGTGGTGGCGGCGTCGGCCTTGCTCTGGTCGCCGTCACGGGTCTGGAGCACGATCTGGGTTCCGCCGCGCAGGTCCAGCCCGAGCCGCGCCGGCCGGGTGGCGACGAGCCACCCGGATACGACGAGCACGACAAGGGCGAGAAATGCGCGCGCGGCAGTAGCGCGCGTCACGATGGGGTTGTCTCCTCAGGCAGGGTGGCGCGCCATGCCGCGCGCCGGGGTCAGGACGGGGCGTCTACCGCACGCCGTCCCGGGGGACCCCGGCCCTGATACGTCTCGCGGCGCGCCTGCGCCCGGTGCCCGTCGACGTCCTGCCGCCGGTGCCACCACGCCGCGATCCCGGCGCCGGCCCGGGCCGGCAGCCAGCCGAGGACCTGCAGCAGCGGGGCGGCAGTGCCCAGTCCGCTGCCGGCGTCGACCCGGACGTCCGGGCGTTGACCGAGGGTCTGCTGCGCGGACGCGGTGACAGCCTGGATGGCCGGCGGTACGCGGCCGGGGCCGCTCGCGGCCGCTGCCTCGCTGGACGCGGCGACGGCCGTCGTGGCGAACAGCAGCGCCAGCAGGACCGGCAGGCTCGCCCACCGGCGCCACCACACCGGGGGCGGTGCGCCCTGTGCCGACATGGCTGCACCGTACCGTGGCCGCGCGCGGCCGGGGGTCATTCGCGGCGGGAGCTCGGGGGAGCCGTGCTGCTCCGCACCACCATGCGGGTCGGGACCAGCACCGTGCCCGGGCCTTCCGGCTCCTTGCGGATCTGCCGCAGCAGGCCCTGCACGCAGCGCCGGCCCACCTCGGCGAAGTCCTGGTGCACCGTGGTCAGGGGCGGGATGAACGAGGACGAGTCCGGGATGTCGTCGAAGCCGACGATGCTCACGTCGCGCGGAACGGTCCGGCCGCTTTCGTGGAACGCCCGCAGCAGGCCCAGCGCCATCTGGTCGTTGGCGGCGAACACCGCGGTGCACTCCGCCTCGGCCGCCAGGACCAGCCCGGCGCGGTAACCCGAATCGGCCGTCCAGTCACCACGCTGCACCGGCGGCACAGTCCGGCCGGCCTCCAGCAGGGTGCGGCGCCACGCCTGGGTGCGGCGCTCGCTGGCGAACGACTCCGCCGGCCCGGTCACGTGCCAGACCGTCTCGTGGCCCAGCTCCAGCAGGTGCCGTACGGCCTGCCGGGCGCCGTCGGCCTGGTCGGTGTCGACCACGGGATAGCGGTCGCCCGCGTCGGAGTCCACCACCACGACCTGTACGCCCGGCGGCAGGTTGAGGTTGGCCGCGTCGAGCAGGTGCACTTCCATGATCACGATAATGCCGTCCACCGCCAGCTCGCCGAGCCGGCTGAACGCGCCCAGCACGCCGTCCTGAGTGGGCGCCGCCACCGGGATGAGCGTGATCGCGTACCCCTCCTTGGCGGCGTAGCCGGCGATGGCCTCGACCGTGCGGCTGTTGCCGGTGGTCGCCAGGGTGAACAGGATGACGCCGATGGTGCGGAACTCGCCCCGCTTCAGGGCCCGCGCGGCGCTGTTGGGGCGGTAACCGAGCTGCCGCATGGCCGCCAGCACCTGCTGGCGGGTGGATTCGACCACGCTGGGGTGCCCGGTGGACACCCGCGAGACCGTCTGCGACGAGACGCCGGCGAGCCGGGCGACGTCCGCCATCGAGACCCCTCGGGCCGGGCGGCGGGTTCGGCCAGCGGTCATCGTTGGCAACTCCTTCTTGACGAGCCGGAAACGCAGTGAAACTATCACCCCGATGTTTACGTAAACATCACTTCGCTCATCTCCATGGAACACCAGCAGGCGGAGCCCGCGCGGAGCGTGATGTTAACGCAAACATCCGGGAGTCGCCGCGGCAACGGCCGAGCGGCGGGAAGGATGACAACGCATGGCCGACACCCTCGTCGTGAGCAGAAAACGCCGTTCCTGGGCGGGCTGGAAGTTCGTCGGCCCGTTCATGGCCGTCTTCGCCCTGGTCTTCCTGGCTCCGATCGGATATTCGATCTACCTGAGCCTGTACCGCAACCGGCTCATCGGCGGCAACTCGTTCGTGGGGCTCGACAACTACACCCAGGCCCTGCAGGATGCGCAGTTCTGGGCCGGGTTCGGCCGGGTCGCGCTCTTCCTGGTCGTCCAGGTGCCGATCATGCTGATCCTGGCGCTGCTGGTGGCGCTGGCCATCGACAGCGGCCGGCTCTACGGCAAGGCGTTCTTCCGGGTCACCATCTTCCTGCCGTACGCGGTGCCCGCCGTGGTCGCCACGCTCATGTGGGGCTTCATGTACGGCCCCCAGTTCGGCCTGGTCGGCAACATCAACGACGCGCTGAACATCACGCTGCCCGACCCGCTGGGCGGCAGCCTCGCGCTCGCCTCCATCGGCAACATCGTGACCTGGGAGTTCGTCGGCTACAACATGCTGATCTTCTACTCGGCGCTGCGCGTGGTGCCGGCCTCGCTCTACGAGTCCGCCGAGATCGACGGCGCCGGGCAGTTCCGGATCATCACCGCGATCAAGCTGCCGGCCATCCGCGGCGCCCTGGTCATCGCCACCATCTTCTCGGTGATCGGCAGCTTCCAGCTCTTCAACGAGCCGGCCATCCTGCGGCCGCTGGCCAAGAACGTGCTCACTACCGGATACACCCCCAACATGTACGCCTACCAGCTGTCCTTCTCCGGCCAGCAGTACAACTACGCGGCCACCGTGGCGATCATCATGGGTCTCATCACGATGGTCATCGCCTATGTCGTGCAGCTCCGCGGCACGAGGGAGATCTGATGACCACCACCGTGCAGTCGTCGTCGTCCTCCTCCGGGCGTACAGCTGACGTCCCGCGCACCAAGTTCAAGCCGTACCGCCGGGCCCCGCGCCGCAGCACCGTGCTGACGCTGCTCACCGGCCTGGTGGCCATCTACAGCCTGATCCCGCTGGTCTGGCTGGTGATCAACGCGACCAAGACGCAGCAGGGCCTGCTCTCCTCGTTCGGCCTGTGGTTCGACGATGGGGAGTTCGCCCTCTGGTCGAACCTGCGCCAGACGTTCACCTACGACGACGGCGTCTTCGTCCGCTGGCTGGGCAACACCGTCATGTACGTGGTGGTCGGCGCCGGCGGCGCCACGCTGCTGTCCACGCTGGCCGGGTACGGCCTGGCCAAGTTCAACTTCGTGGGCCGGCGCGCGGTCTTCGCCATCGTGATCGGGGCCGTCGCCGTGCCCGGCACCGCGCTGGCCGTCCCGACGTTCCTCATGTTCAGCAAGATGGGCCTCACCAACACCCCGTGGTCGGTAATCATCCCGTCGCTGGTCTCGCCGTTCGGGCTCTACCTGATGTGGACCTTCTCCGCCCAGGCCGTGCCCGACGAGATGCTGGAGGCCGCGCGGGTGGACGGCGCGGGGGAGTTCCGCACCTTCTTCCGGATCTCCGTGCCGTTGCTGGGCCCCGGCATCGTCACGGCGCTGCTCTTCAACATGGTCGTCACCTGGAACAACTACTTCCTTCCGCTGATCATGTTGAAGGACCCGGACTGGTACCCGCTCACCATCGGCCTGAACGCCTGGAACGAGCAGGCCCAGACGGCCGGCAGCGAGGCCGTGTTCAACCTGGTCATCACCGGATCGCTCCTCACGATCCTGCCGCTGCTCGCGGCGTTCCTCCTGCTGCAGCGCTACTGGCAGTCCGGCCTGGCGGCCGGCAGCGTCAAAGAATGAATTTCCCCCGAAAGGACACCAGATGACACGATTCCTCAAGGTGGTCGCCGCGGCGACCGCCGCGACGCTGGCGCTCGCCGCCTGCGGCGGCAACGACGACAGTTCCGGCACCGGTACGTCCGGCGGCAGCACCTCCGCGGCCGACGTCGACGCCGCGCTGGCCAAGGGCGGCTCGCTGACCGTGTGGGCGTGGGACAACACGCTCAAGAACGTGGTCTCCACCTTCCAGACCAAGTACCCGAACGTGAAGGTCGAGCTGGTCAACGCCGGCACCGGCGACAAGCAGTACACGGCGCTGCAGAACGCGATCGCGGCCGGCAGCGGCGTGCCCGACGTGGCGCAGATCGAGTACTACGCGCTGCCCCAGTTCGCCCTGGCCAAGTCCATCGCCGACGTCGGCGGATACGGCGCGTCCGGCCTGAAGAGCACCTTCACCCCGGGCCCGTGGAACTCGGTGACGCTCGGCAGTGACAAGGTCTACGCCCTGCCGATCGACTCGGGCCCGATGGCGCTGTTCTACAACAAGGAGGTCTTCGACAAGCACGGCATCACCGTGCCCGCCACCTGGGCGGAGTACGTCGAGGCCGCCCGCAAGCTGCACAAGGCTGACCCGAAGGTCTACATCACCGGGGACAGCGGCGACGCCGGCTTCACCACCAGCATGATCTGGCAGGCCGGCGGCAAGCCGTTCCAGACCTCGGGCACCGACGTCACCATCAACCTCGCCGACCCGGGCGCGGCCAAGTTCGCCCAGACCTGGCAGCCGATGATCACCGAGAAGCTGGTCGCGTCGATCCCGCCGTGGTCCGACGAGTGGTTCAAGGCGCTCGGCGACGGCACCATCGCCAGCCTGCCGACCGGCGCCTGGATGCCGGGCAACCTGGTCACCGGCGCGGCGGCCGCGTCCGGCAAGTGGCGCGTCGCCCCGATGCCGCAGTGGGAGGCCGGCGGCAAGGCCAGCGCGGAGAACGGCGGCAGCTCGCTCGCCGTGCCGGAGAAGTCGGCGAACAAGGCGCTGGCGTACGCGTTCCTGAAGTACGCGGCGGTCGACGAGGGCAAGGACTCCCGGATCAAGGAGGGCGCGTTCCCGGCCACCTCGGCCGACATCGCCAAGCCCGAGTTCCTCAACACCGAGTTCAAGTACTTCGGCGGCCAGAAGGCCAACGAGATCTTCGCCCAGTCCGCGCAGAACGTGGTGCCCGGCTGGTCGTACCTGCCCTTCCAGGTGTACGCGAACAGCATCTTCAACGACACCGTGGGCAAGGCCTACGTGTCCGCGACGCCGCTGGCCGACGGCCTGAAGGCGTGGCAGGACCAGTCCGCGAAGTACGGCAACGAGCAGGGCTTCACCGTCAAGTGACGTCCCCCCGAGGAGATCGCGTGCAAACCCCCTACCGCTGGCTGCGCCTGCACGACCGGGCACCCGCCCTGGCCTACGGCGCCGACTACAACCCGGAGCAGTGGCCGCGCTCCACGTGGGACGCCGACGTTCGGGCCATGCGGGCCGCGGGCGTCACCATCGTCTCGCTCGCGATCTTCTCGTGGGCACGGCTGGAGCCCGCCGAGGGCGAGTACGACTTCGGCTGGCTCGACGAGGTCATGGACCTGCTGCACGCGGGTGGCATCGCGGTCGACCTGGCCACGGCGACGGCGTCCCCGCCGCCGTGGCTGACCGCGAAGCACCCGGAGATCCTGCCGGTCGACGCGCACGGCGCGACGATCTGGCCGGGCGGGCGCCAGCACTGGCGGCCGACCTCGCCGATCTTCCGCGAGCACGCGCTGCGGCTGGTCCGCACCATGGCCGGACGCTACGGCGACCACCCGGCGCTGGCCGCCTGGCACATCTCCAACGAGCTGGGCTGCCACAACGTCTATGACTACTCCGACGACGCGGCGGCGGCGTTCCGCACCTGGCTGATCGAGCGCTACGGCGACCTGGACGCGTTGAACGCCGCCTGGGGCACGGCGTTCTGGTCGCAGCACTACAGCGACTGGGCGCAGATCCTGCCGCCGCGCCAGGCGGCGACCCACCCGAACCCGACCCAGCAGCTCGACTTCAAGCGGTTCTCCTCCGACGCGCTCAAGGACTACCTGCGCGCCGAACGCGATGTGCTGCGCGAGCTGACCCCGCAGATCCCGGCCACCACCAACTTCATGGTGATGGGCGAGCAGAAGCCGATGGACTACGCCGACTGGGCGGCCGAGGTCGACTTCGTCTCCAACGACCACTACGTGCAGCGCGGCCCCCGGGCCCAGGACGAGCTGTCGTTCTCGGCCAACCTGACCGGGCACATCGCCGGCGGCCGGCCCTGGTTCCTGATGGAACACTCGACCAGCGCGGTCAACTGGCAGCCGATCAACGTGCCGAAGAAGCCGGGCGAGCTGGCCCGCGACTCACTGACGCACGTGGCCCACGGCGCGGACGCGGTCTGCTTCTTCCAGTGGCGCCAGTCCCGGGCCGGCGCGGAGAAGTACCACTCGGCGATGCTGCCGCACGCCGGCACCGACAGCGAGATCTACCGGTCGGTGGTCCGGCTGGGCGAGACGCTGCGGCAGCTGGCCCCGGTCGCGGGTACGGCGCAGACCCCGGCCCGCGCGGCGATCCTGTTCGACTGGACCTCCTGGTGGGCCAGCGAGCAGGACTCGCACCCGACGGACCGGCTGCGCTACCGCCAGGAGGCGCTGGACTGGTACTCGGCGTTCCTCGACCTGGGCGTACGGGCGGACGTGGTGCCGGTGGACACGGACCTGTCCGGCTACGACCTCGTGGTGGCGCCGGTGCTGCACGTGGTCCCGGCCGCCCTGGGCGAGCGCCTGCAGTCGTACGTGTCGGCCGGCGGTCACCTGGTCACCACGTACTTCTCGGGCATCGTCGACGAGCACGACCACGTGTGGCTCGGAGGCTACCCGGGACCGCTGCGCGACCTGCTGGGCATCCGGATCGAGGAGTTCGCCCCGCTGGGCGACGACGAGCGGGCCGAGCTGGACAACGGCCTGACCGGCACCGTGTGGACCGACGGCATCACGGTCACCGGACCGGACGTGGAGGTGCTGGCGTCGTACAAGGGCGGCGCCCCGGCGATCACCCGGCGCACGGTGGGAACGGGCTCGGCGGCGTACGTGTCGACCCGCCTGGGCCCGGACGGCCTGGCGCCGGTGCTGCGCGACCTGCTCAGCCGGGCCGGTGTGCGGAGCGAACTGCCGGCGGAGCTGCGCGGCCGGGTGGAACTGGCGGTCCGCGGCGACTTCCACTTCCTGATCAATCGCACGGCCGAACCGGTCGAACTGGCCGGCCTGCCCGGCGAGCTCCTGCACGGCACCCCGGGCCTGCTGGAGCCGCGGGGAGTGACGGTCCTGCGCGGCCCGGCCTGACGCCTCGGCCACGGGCACCACCGGTGTCCGTGGCCGGCACCGGCCCTCGCGGTAGGCGTCGATTAAGGCTTAGCGGGGCAAGGCGCTCCCAATCGGCGGCTTGGGTCCCGCCGGGGTGCCTCCCAGCACCTCCCGCAGCATCGATGACCGTAAGGACGGTTGTGGTCACCGTACGCACTCATGAGGCTCGATCTCGCGCCACGAGCGTCCTTCGTGGCCGGTCTCATGGGAGGAAAGGCAGTGTCGCCTCAACCCGAACATTCCCGAAAATTCAGGCTGCTCGTCGCCGCAGCGCTGTCACCGGTGCTGGTCCTCGTCCCGGCGGTGACCGCCACGGCCGCCTCCGGCGACGACAGCCGGCCGGTGCCGTACCGCCACCAGGCGGAGCTGGCCGACTGGCGGGTCCAGCACGCTGCCCAGCTCAAGACCCTCGACGCCCACGAGGAGGACGAGGGCGGCGAGGCCGAGGAGATCGCCGAGCGGGCCGAGCAGTGGGCGGAGGCGCGCAGCGCGCCGGGCATCGTCGCGCCGGGCGCGTACTCCGCCGCCTGGGCGCAGCAGCAGTCGTTGCCCCGGACCGCCGGCCGGTGGAACGAGATCACCGACCTGCCCTACAACTCCGACGACCCGCGCTACCGCGACATCGACAGCAACTCCTCCGGCGGCGCCGGCAAGGTGACCGGCCGGCTCACCGGCATGGCGGCGGACAACGCCGGATACGTGTACGCGGGCGCGGCCGACGGCGGTGTATGGCGTTCCCGTACCGGCGGCGGCCGCTGGCAGCCCATCTCGGAGCGGCTGCCGTCACCGTCCACCGGTGACTTGCGCCTGGACCGCACGGGCCGGCTCTGGTACGCGACCGGCGAGGCGAACACGAGCGCCACCTCGTTCGTCGGCACCGGCGTGTACGTGCTCCGCGACCCGCGCCACCGCACGTTCCGGCCCTCGGACCGGGTCGGCGGCACCGAACTGGAGAGCACGACCATTCGTAAGCTCCGGTTCTTCGGCAACACCGTGTGGGCGGCGACCAACCGTGGCGCCTACACGCACTCGCTCACGGATCTGTCCGGGCCCTGGCGCGCCGAGTTCGTGCCCAATCCTGCCTTCCTGCCGGGTGGTGCGCAGGCAACGGACCCGAACGCGCCGTACAAGAACATCATCAACGACTTCGCCGTGGACCCCCGCGATTCCCGCCGGGTGATCATCGCGGCCGGCTGGCGCAGCGGCGACGACTACAACGGCTTCTACACGCGCAGCGGCGGCACCTGGCAGCGCACCGTCCTGGCCGGCCTGCCGTCCGGTGCCGGCGACGTCGGCACGGTCACCTTCACGCCGTCCGCCGACGGGTCGCGCTACTACGCGATCGAGCAGTCGCCCACGCTGCTGGCGACCAACCCGGACAGCGCACTGCAGGGCTTCTACGTGTCGCTCTCGGGCTCACCGTTCGGTCCGTGGACCCTGGGCGCGGACTACCACGAGCTGGCCGAGTCCGGCTCCGCGCTCACCGAGCCGGGCTACATGCCCGGCGTCCAGTCCTGGTACAACCAGTTCCTGCAGGTCGACCCGGCCGATCCGAAGCACGTGTACGCGGGCCTGGAGGAGGTCTTCGAGTCGACCGACGGCGGCCTGAGCTGGAGCACCCCGGGGCCGTACTGGAACTTCGACTTCCCGTGCTGGAGCATCGACCCGGCCAAGCAGACCGGTGACTGCCACCAGACCACCCACCCCGACCAGCAGTCGGCCGCGATCGGGTCGTACCACGGCAAGCGTTTCGTGGTCGTCGGCAACGACGGCGGCGCCTACCGCCGTCCGGTGCGAGGTGCCGCGGACGCCTCCGGGCACGCCACCGACTGGGTCTCGCTCAACGACGGCACGATCGACGTGCTGCAGTACTACTCGGTCGGCGTCGGCCGCGATCGGCGCGGCGTCGCGGTCTCCGGCGGCCTGCAGGACAACGGCCAGTCCATCCTGCGCCCGGGCGACCGGGTGATGGGCTCCAACTTCGGCGGCGACGGCGGCGACACCATCGTCGACCCGGCGAACGGCTGCAACATCGCCGAGGAGTACGTCTACCTGGACGTGTGGGTGACCAACAACTGTGCGGTCAACAACGGCGCGTGGACCCGGGACCCGGCGTTGGCCACCAGCTACGAGGTCGCCCCGCCGGACGCCGAGACAGGTGCCGCCCGGTTCATCGCGCCGCTGACCATGGATCCGCGCGACAGCCGGACCTGGGTCGCCGGCGGTCAGCACGTGTGGATCCAGACCAACGGCTTCGCGATCCGTTCCGGGGAGGAATGGCGCAACCTGTTCGACCTGGGCGAGGGCCACGTGGCCACCGCGGTCGCCACCTCCGGCGGCCACGTCTACGCCGGCTGGTGCGGGCCCTGCAACAACCAGGGCTTCACCCGCGGTATCGCGGTCGGGCGCACCGACGGGACGGGATGGCACCAGCTGACCCTGCCGGTCGACGGCACCGTGCCGAACCGGTACGTCTCGGGCTTCGACGTGGACCGGGCCGACCCCCGGCACGTCGTCGTGGCGATCAACGGCTTCTCCCGGAAGTGGACCGAGGGCCCCGGCGCCGGCGTCGGCCATGTCTTCGAGTCCCGCGACGCCGGGGAGCACTGGACCGACATCTCCGCCGATCTGCCGGACGTCCCGGCGAACACGGTGCGGATGGTCCGCGGCGGCGGTCTGGCCGTGGGCACCGACACCGGGATCTTCTACCGGGCCCGGCCGGCCGGCCGCTGGTCGGTGCTCGGCCGCAACCTGCCCACCACGACCACGCTGCAGCTCAAGCTCGGCCCGGACGGCCGCACGCTCTACGCGGCCACCCACGGCCGGGGAATCTGGTCGTACGACCTCAACCAACTGTCCCGCCGCTGACCCGGAGAAAAAACTTGGCGCCCGCCGGCAACCTTTTGCCGGCGGGCGCCCACTTGGGGATAAGTGACCTGCGAGGAGGCCGTTCCATCAGGACCTCACCCGGCCTCCTCGCGGGTTTCTTGACGTCGTCCCCCATACCTCGGAGTATTTCGTGTCGATCCACTGAACCCCGGCTGCTCCGGTTCCGTTTACCCCCACAGCCGGGGCAGCCGGCCTCCACCCGTACCGATGACCGGAGAGGAACGTGTGACGGACCCGGACGACGAGCGTGCCTTCCGGCGCTTCTTCGAGCAGCACCACGCGGACCTCTCACGGCTGGCGTACCTCGTGACGGGGGAGTCCGGCGTGGCCGACGACCTGGCCGCGGACGCGTTCGTCGAGGTGTGGCGGCACTGGGAGCGGGTCCAGGCGGCGGACAGCCCGATCGCGTACGCCCGGGGCATCCTGGCCAACCTGGCCCGGCAGTGGATCAAGCGGCAGAGCCGGGAGCGGCTCGGGCTGCTCGGGCTGGGCCTGCTGCGCCGGGACCGGGCGGAACCGGACACCCCGGCCGTGCTCGACGTGCGGGCGGCCCTGCGGCACCTGCCGCTGCGCCGGCGCGAGTGTGTCGTCCTGCGGTACGCGTTCGACGTGCCGGAGCGCGAGGTCGCCGAGATCCTGGGTATCTCGGTCGGCGCGGTCAAGAGCCTGACGTCGCGGGGAGCGGCCCAGCTCAGCCAGTACCTGAAGGATCTGCCAGTGACGACGGGAGGACTGAGTGCGTCAGCATGACGAGCGTGACCTCCGCACGGCGCTGCGCGAGGAGGCCGACCGGCACCGGCCGGACCGGCAGGCGATGCTGGACCGGATAGCCCACGGCCGGGCGGCGTACGCCCGCCGCCCGATCGACCGGCTCTTCGCTCTGGTCCGGCCGGCCGCGGCCGCGCTGGCCGTGGCGGTGGTGCTGGTGCTCGCCGTCGCAGGAGTCCGGCTGAGCAACCGGGAGCCGGACGTGGACGACACCCCGGTGGCGGCTCCCTCGGCCGTACCGGCCACGACCCCGGCCCCGGCCACCACGAACGCGCCCAGGCCGACCACCCCCGCTGCGACCGCCACGGACCCCAAGCCACCTCGCACCACCATCGGCACGCCGTCGTCCCCGTCGGTGACCACGCCGTCCAGCTCCGCGCCCCAGACCGATCGTGACGGCTACCTGAGCTCGACCGGCAAGATCGACCCGAACACCAGCGACGGCTGGACGCAGGACAGCGTGGTGCTGAAGTCGACCCGCAAGGTCACCGCCCTGGACGTCACCGTGGAGGTCGCGCTGACCCCGGGGGTCGTCGAGACCGGCCGCTGGAGCACGGTGTCCAACGACCTGCTCGCCATCAGCAGCAGCCGGACCAGCAAGATGCTGGTCTTCCGCTTCACGCTGCGGCCGGGCAAAACTCTCGCAGCGGGCGAGTACACGTTCGCCGCGCAGTTCAACCACACCGTGGGCAAGCACTCCCCGGCCGAGGACAGCTACGAAGCCAAGATCACCGGGGAGGGCAAGGACGCGAAGGTGAGCGGCACCTTCATGCCGCACCAGTGACCGCGTCGTCGCAGACCCGGTCGCGGCCGGCGCGCTTCGCGGCGTAGAGGTTGCGGTCGGCTGCGGCCAGTGCCGACGCCGGGGTCGCCGCAGCGCCGGTCACGGTGGTGATGCCGATGCTGCACGTCACCGGCAGGCCGCCGGTGAGCGCGGCCCAGTCCTCGCCGGCCACCGCCGACCGGATCCGCTCGCAGGCCTGCCGGGCCAGCACGGCGTCGGTCCCTGGCAGCAGGACGACGAACTCCTCGCCGCCGATCCGGGCGATCATCGAGTCCGGCGGTGCGGCCGCGGTGAGCACCCCGGCCAGGCGCCGCAGCACCAGGTCCCCGGTCGCGTGCGACCGCGTGTCGTTGACCCGCTTGAAGTGGTCCAGGTCGAGCAGCGCGACCGACACCGGCGTGCCGTCGGCGGCGGTGGCCAGCACCGCGGGCAGTTCCTCGTCGGCGTGGCGCCGGTTGTGCAGGCCGGTCAGAGCATCGCGGTGGGCCAGCTCGCGGAAGGTGTCCGTGGCCCGGCGCGCCTCCTCGGCCTGGTAGACCGCCTGCAGGGCCCGGGACCGGGCGTCCTGCTGGGCCGAGGTGAGCACCCGGGTCTCCACGTGGAAGCGGCGGTACTCCTCGAACGCCTCCTGGTAGCGGCCGGTGGCGGCGTGCAGCAGCGCCTGCTGTTCACGGCCCTGGGCCTGCAGCCCGGCCAGGTCGTGCTCGGTGCACAACCGGAACAGCCGGTCGAGCAGCGTCTGGGCGCGCTCGGCCGCCCCCAGCTCCCGGTACGCCTCGGCCGCGGTGAGCAGGGCTTCCTCCAGCGCGTTGCCCACGTCGATGAGGTGCCGGGGCGCGTCGTCGGCCAACAGGGGCGCGAGGATCTGGGCCACCTCGCGGTGCCGCCCGCCCAGCATCGCCACCCGGGCCAGAGTGTCCAGGCAGGTGGCGTTCAGCTGGATCCCGGCGCTCTCGGCGGTCGCCCGCATCCGGCGCACGAGCTCCTCGGCGGCCGGCAGGTCACCGCGCTCGTACGCGGTGTACGTCATGTTGTTGAGCAGATGCAGGGCCAGCTCGCTGTCGTGGTGGGCGGTCGCCAGCCCGAGCGCCTCGGTGAACGCCCGCAGCGCCTCCTGCGGTGAGCCGGTCTCGTCCAGCAGCACGGCCAGGCACATCAGGTGCCGGCTGCGGATGGCCGGCGGCACGTCGGCGGCGGTGTGCGACATGCACTGCACGGCGTGGGCCAGCGCGGTGGCGTTGTCGCCCAGCTGCCGGAAGAAGATCGACAGCGCCCGGTGGCAGCGGGCCAGCAGGTAGTAGTCGCCCAGCTCCACGGCTTCGGGATAGACCCGGTGGGTCAGTCGCCCGCCCTCGACGGTCTCGCCCTCGCGGAGCATGACCACGGCCCGCGCCAGGCGGGCCCGCAGCACCAGGTCCGGGCGGCCGGACCCGGCGGCGGCGCGTTCGATGCGCTCGGCCACGGCCGCGTCGTCGTGGAAGGAGGCGGTGAAGCCGATCTCCAGGGTCAGCAGGTCATCGGCCAGGCGGCCGGCGTCGACCGGCGCGTGTGTCGTGGTCACGATGCTCCCAGGGCTGGATGGCTCCCCAGACTGGCGGTCCGGGGGTGCAGCACGGGTGCGCGGCGGTGGCGATCGGGGAGCGGCCCGGCCCGGGGGTGACGGACCGGGCCGCTGTGGGAACCCCGGTTGGCACGGGGCGTCAGGCGGCCGCGCAGGCGGCGGTGGTGACAGGTGCGGTGCGGGGGGGGGGGGGGGGGGGGGGGGGGGCGGTGCGGGCCGGGGTCAGGCAGCCGCGCAGGTCACCGCCGGCGCGGTGTTGGTGCCGGTCGAGCTCGCGGTGAAGCCCCAGGTGGTGCTCGCGCCGGCCGCCAGCGAGCCGTTGTACGGCGCGTTGCGGGCGGTCACCGCGTCACCGGAGCTGGTGACCGTGGCGTTCCAGGTGTTGGTGAAGCGCTGGCCGCTGGGCCAGGTCCACGTCACGGTCCACGAGGTGATCGCCGCGTTGCCGGCCTTGACGGTGACCGCGCCCTGGAAGCCGCCGCCCCACTGGCCGCCGACCGTGTAGGTGGCCGTGCAGGCCTTGCCCGCGGGCGGCGGGGTCGACGTGCCGGGCGTCGGCGAGACCGTCGGTGAGACCGGCGGCGTGGTCGGCGTGGTGGGCTGAACGCCACCGAAGACCGACGCCTCCCGGGAGGTCGCCTTGATGCCGTTGGCGCCGTTGAACAGGCGCTGGCCCCACGAGGTCAGGGCCGCGGCGTTGAAGTTGGTGACCAGGTCCAGGTATTCCACGCCGCCGCCGTTGCCGCTCCACGACCAGCCCAGGTAGCCGATGCCGCGGGCCTGGGCGGTGGCCAGGATGGTGTCCTCGTCGGGGTCGCCGTCGGAGTGGTTGTGGCCGAACTCGCCGACCACGATGGGCAGCCCGGCGGTGATGAACCGGCCCAGGTAGTCGTTGATCTCGGCGGCGGTGTCGAACACGCCGTACATGTGGATCGAGAAGATGGTGTTGCGCTGCGGGTCGGTGGCGAACACCGAGGCCGCGTTGTCGCGCATGGTGAAGGACCAGTCCTGGCCCCAGTTCGGCGCGTCCACCATGATCGAGTGCTCGAAGCCGGCGGCGCGCAGCCGGGTGATCGCGTTCTTGGTGTCCGCGACCCAGCCCGCGGCGTTGGTGTTGCCGTACGGCTCGTTGCCGATGTTGAGGATGACGTAGCGCTCCTGGCCGGCGAGCGCGCTCTTGACGCTGATCCAGTAGTCGACGGCCTGGGCGAGGGTCGCCGCGCCGGCCTGCTCGCCGTACCCGGTGGTGTCGTGCGCCTCGAGCACGCAGATCAGGCGGTTGGCCTTGCACTGGCTGATCACGGCGGACACGTTGGCAGCGTTGTCAGGACCCCAGCGTTGCCCGCTGCCGAGCACGATCCGGACCGTGTTGGCGCCGAGCGCCTTGATGTCGGCCAGTGCCTGCGGCGTGCGGTCCTGGTACCAGGTGTGGGCGTGGTTGACGCCGCGCATGACGAAGGCGTTGCCGTTCGCGTCCAGGATGCGGCTGCCGCTGACGGTGAAGCCCACCGCCGCCTGCGCGGGCTGGGCCGCCACGGTGACCAGGCCGGTCACCGTGACCAGCAGGGCGGCCAGGCCACCCAGAAGTCTGCGTCTCATGTGGTCCTCCATCGATGTCGGAAGCGCTCCCACGATCGATTGACCGACATCTTCCTACCTACTCGGTTCAGTCCTTGTCAACACGGCAGAAACCTCGGCGTGACAGGTGGGTCATTTGTTTCCGGCTCTTGACAACGAAATGTCAACGGCCCACATTCATGGGAGCGCTCCCATGTTCATGACCGTCGATGGCGCATCCGCGGCGTCGCAGCCGTGCCCGGAGAGGAACCCCTTTGCGACGACCAAGATTCACCACGGTGGCCGTCGCCGCGCTGCTCATCGGCGCGACGACATTCGTTGCCACTGCGGCCGACCGTCCCCGGCCGGCCACCGCGGCCGCCGCTGTCGACGCGTACAACTGGAAGAACGTCCGGATCGACGGCGGCGGCTTCGTGCCGGGCCTGATCTTCAACCGGACCGAGAAGAACCTGATCTATGCGCGCACCGACATCGGCGGCGCGTACCGGTGGAACCAGGCCGGGCAGAACTGGGTGCCGCTCCTGGACTGGGTGGGCCAGGAGAACTGGGGCTACAACGGCGTCACGAGCATCGCGACGGACCCGGTCGATCCCGGCCGGGTCTACGCGGCGGTGGGCATGTACACCAACAGCTGGGATCCCAACAACGGCGCGATCCTGCGCTCGGCCGACCGCGGCGCGACCTGGCAGGTCACCACGCTGCCGTTCAAGAACGGCGGCAACATGCCCGGCCGCGGCATGGGTGAGCGGCTGGCGATCGACCCGCACGACCACAGCCACGTGTTCTACGCCGCCGAGGGCGGCAACGGCCTCTGGCGCAGCACCGACTACGGCGCGACCTGGGCGAAGGTCACCGCGTTCCCGAACGCCGGCAACTACGTGCAGGATCCGGCCGACACCAACGGCTACCTGAGCCAGAACCAGGGCCTGACCTGGGTCACCTTCGACGACGTCAGCCGTGATGTCTACGTCGGCGTGGCCGACAAGGCTAATCCGGTCTACCGCTCCACCGACGGCGGCAGCACCTGGGCGCGGGTCCCCGGCCAGCCCACCGGCTACCTGCCGCACAAGGGGGTCCTGGACTCGGTCAACCACTACCTCTACGTGGCCACCAGCGACACCGGCGGCCCGTACGACGGTGGCAAGGGGCAGGTCTCGCGGCTCAACACGGTGACGGGGGAGTGGACCGACGTCAGCCCGGTCAAGCTCAGCGCCGGCGCCGACCTCTACTTCGGCTACTCCGGCCTGACCGTGGACCGGCAGCGGCCCGGCACGCTGATGGTCGCCACCCAGATCTCCTGGTGGCCGGACGCGATCTTCTTCCGCAGCACCGACAGCGGCGCCACCTGGACCCGGATCTGGGACTTCACCAGCTATCCGAGCCAGTCCAAGCGCTACACCATGGACATCTCGGCGAACCCGTGGCTGGACTTCAACACCAACCCGCAGCCGCCCGAGGCCACGCCCAAGCTCGGCTGGATGAACGAGTCGGTCGAGATCGACCCGCTGGACTCCAACCGGCTGCTCTACGGCACCGGCGCCACCGTCTACGGCACCACCCAGCTGACCAACTGGGACAAGAACACGACGTTCACCATCAAGCCGATGGCCAAGGGTCTCGAGGAGACCGCGGTGCTCGACCTGGCCAGCCCGCCGTCCGGGGCGCCTCTGGTCAGCGCGCTCGGTGACATCGGCGGGTTCTACCACGCCGACCTGGACACCGTCCCGGCGAGCTTCCACGACACCCCGAGCCTGGGCAGCAACACCAGCCTGGACTTCGCCGAGCTGAGCCCGGCGTTCTTCGTCCGGGTCGGCAACGCCGACGCGGCACCGCACATCGGTGTCTCCAACGACGGCGGCAAAAACTGGTACAACGGCCAGGAACCGGCGGGCGTCACCGGCGGTGGCAAGGTGGCCGTGGGGGCCGACGCCAACGCCGTGGTCTGGGCCCCGGCCGGTGTGGGCGTGCACTACTCGACCACCCGGGGCAGTTCCTGGACGGCGTCCACCGGCATCCCGGCCGGCGCCGAGATCGTCAGTGACCGGGTCGACCCGAAGACCTTCTACGGGTACGCGGCCGGCAAGGTCTACGTCAGCAAGGACGGCGGGGCCACCTTCACCGCCTCGGCGGCAACCGTGCCGTCGACCGGGAACGTCAAGCTGCACACCGTCGCCGGCCGTACCGGGGACGTGTGGCTGGCCGGCGAGACCGGGCTGCTGCACTCCACCGATGCCGGTGCGACGTTCACGGCGGTCGCCGGCGTCAGCAAGGCGATCAACGTCTCCACCGGCAAGGCCGCGCCGGGAGCCGCGTACCCCGCGGTCTTCACGATCGGCACGGTCGACGGCGTGGCCGGGGTCTTCCGCTCCGACAACGGCGGCGCCGGCTGGGTGCGGATCAACGACGACGCCCACCGGTACGGCAACGCGGGCGAGGCGCTGGCCGGTGACCCCCGGGTGTACGGCCGCGTCTACCTCGGCACCAACGGCCGCGGCATCCTCTACGCCGACCGCACCGGCGGATCCACCCCGCCGCCGGTGACCCCGTCCGCCTCGGCCTCGGCCTCGCCGCCACCGGTGACCCCGTCCACCCCGCCGCCGGTGTCCCCGTCCGCCTCGGCGTCGGCCACCCCACCGCCGGCGGCGACCGGTTGTACCGCGACCTACAAGATCACCGGTTCCTGGGGCGGTGGCTTCCAGGGTGAGGTGACCGTCCGCAACACCGGCACAGCCCCCACGAAGACCTGGTCCGTCGGCTGGACCTTCGGCAACGGCCAGGTCGTCTCGCAGGTCTGGGGCGGCACCGGTGGTCAGACCGGCACGGCCGTGACCGTGCGCGACGCCGGCTGGAACGGCGTGCTGGCCGCGAACGCGACCACCACGTTCGGCTTCCTCGCCTCCACCACCGGCACCAACCCCCTTCCGTCGCCGATCACCTGTGCGGCCACGTCATGACCCGCCCCACCCCCAGGAAGGACCCGCGATGAGATCCCCCCTGTCCACCCGATCGCGTTATCGACGCGGTCTCGCGGCCTCGGCTGCGGCGTTACTCGCCGCCGGCCTGGTCGTCGCCGGCTCGTCGCCCGCGCAAGCGGCCGCCGGCTGCACGGTCGTCTACCGTGTGCAGAGCCAATGGAGCGGCGGCTTCACCGGTGACATCGCCATCACCAACTCCGGTGACCCGCTGAGCAGCTGGAAGCTGGAGTACGACTTCCCGGACGCGGCGCAGAAGGTCACCCAGGGCTGGAGCGCCACGTACGCGCAGAGCGGTCAGCACGTCACCGTCTCCAACGCGGCGTGGAACGGCACCCTCGGCACCGGCGCCACGATCAGCACGGGCTTCAACGGCACCTTCGGCTCGGCCAACCCGGTCCCGACGGCGTTCACCCTCAACGGCACCGCCTGCAACCAGACCGCCGCCGTACCGACGGTGTCGATCAGCAGCCCGGCGGCCAACACCCGGTTCAACGCGCCCGCCTCGATCCCGATCGCGGCGACCGCCACGGCCACGAGCGGCCGGACCATCAGCAAGGTCGAGTTCTACCACGACGGCCTGCTGCTGGGCACCGACACCACGGCGCCCTACGCCTACACCTGGGCGAGCGTCCCGGCCCAGACCGCGGCGTACCACCTGCAGGCCATCGCGTACGACTCGACGAACGCCAAGAGCGCGACCGCCGACGTACCGGTGTTCGTCGACGCCGCCACCAGCCCGGCGGTCGTCACCGATCCCACCTCGCTGACCGTCGCTCCTGGCGAGACCGCGACGTTCAAGGTGGCGCTGTCCAAGGCGCCGACCGCGAGCACCACCGTGGCCATCGCCCGGAGCGCCGGGGCCACCACGGTCTCGGCGACGCCCGCGTCGCTGACCTTCACGACCGCGAACTGGAACACGGCGCAGACGGTCACCGTCGCCGCGACCGCCGCGGCGGCGCTGAACTCCACCGCCACCTTCAGCGCCACGGCCACCGGGCACACCGCGGCCAGCGTGACCGTGACGGTGCTGGCCAAGGGCAGCGCCGACGCCCGGTTCACCCAGCTCTACAGCGACATCAAGAACCCGGCCAACGGCTACTTCAGCCCGGACGGCGTGCCCTACCACTCGATCGAGACGCTGATCGACGAGGCGCCCGACCACGGCCACGAGACGACCTCCGAGGCGTTCAGCTACTGGCTGTGGCTGGAGGCCGAGCACGGTCAGGTGAGCGGGGACTGGGCGCCGTTCAACGCGGCGTGGAAGACGATGGAGCAGTACATCATCCCGTCGCACGCCGACCAGCCCACCAACGACAAGTACGACCCGAGCAAGCCGGCCACCTACGCCGCCGAGCACCCGTTGCCGTCGGAGTACCCGTCGCAGCTGGAGAGCGGCGTGTCGGTCGGCACGGACCCGCTGGCCAACGAGCTGAAGAGCGCGTACGGCACCTCGGACATCTACGGCATGCACTGGCTGCTGGACGTCGACAACGTGTACGGCTTCGGCCACTGCGGTGACGGCACCACCAAGAACGTGTACATCAACACCTTCCAGCGCGGCCCGCAGGAGTCCACCTTCGAGACCGTGCCGCAGCCGTCCTGCGACACGTTCAAGCACGGCGGCCCCAACGGCTACCTCGACCTGTTCACCAAGGACGCGTCGTACGCCAAGCAGTGGAAGTACACCAACGCCCCCGACGCCGACTCGCGGGCCGTGCAGGCCGCCTACTGGGCGCTGACCTGGGCGACCGCGCAGGGCAAGCAGTCCCAGCTGTCCGCCGCGGTGGCCAACGCCGCCAAGATGGGCGACTACCTGCGCTACTCCTTCTACGACAAGTACTTCAAGAACCCGGGCTGCACCTCGACGTCCTGCGCCGCGGGCTCCGGCAAGAGCAGCTCGAACAACCTGATGTCCTGGTACTACGCCTGGGGCGGCGCCACCGACACGCAGGCCGGCTGGGCCTGGCGGATCGGCTCCAGCACCAGCCACTTCGGCTACCAGAACCCGATGGCGGCGTACGTGCTGTCCAACGTCCCGGCGATGGCCCCGAAGTCGCCCACGGCCAAGGCCGACTGGCAGGCCAGCCTCAACCGGCAGCTCGAGTTCTACCAGTGGCTGCAGTCCAGTGAGGGCGGTATCGCCGGCGGCGCGACCAACAGCTGGCAGGGTGCGTACAAGGCCCCGCCGGCCGGCACCCCGACGTTCTACGGTCTGTCCTACGTCGAGGCGCCGGTCTACGAGGACCCGCCGTCCAACCGGTGGTTCGGCATGCAGACCTGGTCGCTGGAGCGGCTCGCCGAGTACTACTACCTGACCAACGACGCCAAGGCGAAGTCCGTCCTGGACAAGTGGGTCACCTGGGCCCTGGACAACACCGAGATCGGCACGTCGAGCTTCGCCATCCCGTCGGACCTGGCGTGGACCGGCAAGCCGGTCACCTGGAACCCGTCGAGCCCGGCCGCCAACACCGGCCTGCACGTCGAGGTCACCAGCAAGGGCCAGGACCTCGGGGTCGCCGGCTCGTACGCCAAGCTGCTCGCGTACTACGCGGCCAAGTCGGGCAACGCGCGGGCCAAGACGGCCGCCAAGGGCCTGCTGGACGCCATCTGGGCGTACAAGGACCCGAAGGGCGTGTCGGTCACCGAGACCCGCGCCGACTACAACCGGATGGACGACCGCTACGACGCGGCCACCGGCCAGGGCATCTACATCCCGCCGGGCTGGAGCGGCAAGATGCCGAACGGCGACGAGATCAAGCCGGGCGTGTCCTTCCTGGACATCCGTTCCTTCTACAAGAACGACCCGGACTACCCGAAGGTGGACGCCTACCTCAAGGGTGGCGCGGCCCCGACCTTCAACTACCACCGATTCTGGGCCCAGGTCGACGTGGCCACCGGCTACGCGGACTTCGCCCGCCTCTTCCCGAACGGCTGAGAGGACCGAGATGAAAAGAAGATTCCTGTACGCGGCCGCGGTACTGCTCGCCACCGGTGTCGGCGTGACCGTGGTGCAGACCAGCGCATCGGCGCACGGGGCCATGATGGTCCCCGGTAGCCGGACCTACTTCTGCTGGAAGGACGGCCTCTCCGGGACCAACGGAGCGATCATCCCGAAGAACCCGGCCTGCGCCGCCGCGGTGGCCCAGGGGGGCACCACCCCGCTCTACAACTGGTTCGCCGTGCTGCGTTCGGACGGGGGCGGCCGGATGGCCGGCTTCATCCCGGACGGCCAGCTGTGCAGCGGCGGAACCGGGGGCCCGTACAACTTCACCGCCTACAACGCCGCCCGCAACGACTGGCCGCAGACCCACCTCACGGCGGGCGCCAGCATGCGTTTCGACTACAACAACTGGGCCAAGCACCCGGGCACGTTCTCGCTGTACATCACCAAGGACAGCTGGAGCCCGACCCGCCCGCTGGCCTGGAGCGACCTCGAGTCGACCCCGTTCTCGCAGGTGGTCAACCCCGAGTCGGTCGGCGGTCCGGGAACCAACGACGGCCGGTACTCGTGGACCGGGCGCCTGCCCTCGGGCAAGAGCGGCAAGCACCTCATCTACTCGGTGTGGTCCCGCTCGGACAGCCAGGAGACCTTCTACGGCTGTTCGGACGTGACCTTCGACGGTGGCAACGGTGAGGTGACCGGCGTCGGTGACGGGACCACCCCGACGACCCCGCCGCCGGGCCCGACGACCCCGCCGCCCGGCCCGACCACCCCGCCGCCGGGCCCGACGACCCCGCCGCCCGGCCCGACCACCCCGCCGCCGGGCACCGACACCGGCTGCTCCGCGATGTACAACGTCACGGGGTCCTGGGGCGGTGGCTTCCAGGGCGAGGTCATGGTCCATGCGGCGAGCACGCCGGTGAGCAAGTGGAAGGTGTCGTGGACGTTCCCCGGCGGGCAGACCGTCAGCCAGCTGTGGAGCGGCAAGTACACCGGTAGCGGATCACTGGCCACGGTGACGAACGAGTCGTGGAACGGCTCGATCGCGGCCAACAACTACACCACGTTCGGTTTCACCGGCACCGGATCGACGCCACTCACGGTGCAGAACCTGAGCTGCACCACCGCGTGACACAAAGGGGGCCCGGGGCGCGTGAGCGCTCCGGGCCTCCGCCTGTCCGGGGAACGCTAGCGACGGGCCCGGCGCTTGGCCGGGGCCGCGGTGCTGGCCCGCACGACCAGCTCGGGGGTGACGACGACGTGGGCCGGGGACTCCGGACCGGCCATGTGCTCCAGCAGCAGGGCGAGGCTGAGCCGGCCGAGCTCGGCGAAGTCCTGGCGCACCGTGGTCAGCGGGGGCAGGAAGTATCCCGAGTCCGGCATGTCGTCGAAGCCGACGACGCTGACCTCCTCGGGCACCTTGCGGCCGGCCTCGTGCAGGGCGCGCAGCACGCCCAGGGCGATCCGGTCGTTGGCGCAGAAGATCGCCGTGACCGCCGGGTCCCGGGCCAGCGCCTGGCCCTGCACGTAACCGGTCTCGGCGTTCCAGGACTGCGGCAGGATCGGCGGCACCTCGGCGCCGGCCGCGGTCAGGGTGTCGCGCCAGCCGGCGATGCGCTCCTGCGCCTCCGGCCAGTCGCCCGGACCGGCGACGTGGTGCACCGTGCGGTGGCCCAGGTCGAGCAGGTGCCGGGTGGCGAGCTGGGCGCCGCCGGCGTTGTCCACGCGTACGGTCGGGACCCCGTCGGCGCCACCGGCCCCGCCGACCGCCACACACGACAGGCCGGCCGGGGCCTGCGTCAGGGCATCGGTGACCGCGTGCTTGGGGGCGATGGCGATGATGCCGTCCACCGCGTGCTGGCGCAGCCGGTCGACAGCCTCCAGCACCGGCCGGCGTTCCAGGTTGCGGAAGGTGGCAATGCTGACCAGGTAACCGGCGGTGCGGGCGGCGTCCTCGATGCCGTACAGCATGGAGGCCGGGCCGAACAGCGTGGTCTCGAAGCCGATGATGCCCAGGGTGTGCGACTGGCGGGTGACCAGCGTACGGGCGGCGAGGTTGCGGCGGTAGTCCAGCGACTCCATCGCCTCCAGGACCCGGGCGCGGGTCTCCTGCCGGACGTTCGGGTGCTCGTTGAGGACCCGCGACACCGTCTGGTGAGAGACGCCCGCGAGCTTGGCGACGTCACGCATGACCGCCGCCGGCTTCTTCGATGGCACGCAGTTCCCCTTGTCGCTCCCGCACCGGTGTCGGCCACAGTGTAGTTCTTTCAAGTTTCCGAACAGTGCCCTTGACCTCGGTGTCGGCGCTCGGTCAGCGCTTGCTAGGTCACGATACGGAACGATCTCTTGACGCCGGGATTGGGAACGGTAACACTCCTGAAACGCACCGTGTGACGGGAGCCACTGCATCGAGCGGTTTGGCTGTCGTCTGGCTGCTCCGCGCGTTCCCACCCCCGGACGCCGTGGGACTGCCGCTCTCCTTCCTGTCAATTGAACACCGGCTTCGCGAAGTTCAGATTGTGAACGCTAACAAATGAGATACCTGGAGGACGTTGTGCTCAAGAAATGGTCCGCTGCGGTCCTGGCCGGCGCGCTGGCGGTCGGCGCCCTCGCGGGATGCGGTGGCGGTGACGACGCCGGCAGCGGCGACAGCGGCGGCGGCGGTGGCAAGATCACCATGGGCTTCTCCCAGGTCGGCGCCGAGAGCGGCTGGCGTACGGCGAACACCAAGTCGATCCAGGAGTCGGCTGCCACGGCCGGCATCGATCTGAAGTTCTCCGACGCGCAGGGCAAGCAGGAGAACCAGATCAAGGCGATCCGGTCCTTCATCGCCCAGCGCGTCGACGTGATCGCCTTCTCGCCGGTCGTGGAGTCCGGCTGGGACACCGTGCTCAAGGAGGCCAAGGACGCGAACATCCCGGTGATCCTCACCGACCGTTCGGTGGACTCGCAGGACAAGTCGCTGTACAAGACCTTCATCGGCTCCGACTTCGTGCTCGAGGGCAAGAAGGCCGGCGAGTGGCTGGTCAAGGAGTACGAGGGCAAGACCGGCGACGTCAACATCGTCGAGCTGCAGGGCTCGCCC
The DNA here is from genome assembly GCF_050955795.1 of Actinoplanes sp. CA-051413. Lineage (NCBI taxonomy): Bacteria > Bacillati > Actinomycetota > Actinomycetes > Micromonosporales > Micromonosporaceae > Actinoplanes > Actinoplanes sp. CA-051413. The sequence goes on along the minus strand of NZ_CP192100.1, from coordinate 5,788,406 downwards.
GGCGCGGCCCCGGCCAACGACCGCAAGGCCGGCTTCGCCGACGTCATCAAGGCCGACCCCAAGTTCAAGGTCATCGCCTCGCAGACCGGTCAGTTCACCCGGACCGACGGCAAGGAGGTCATGGAGGCCTTCCTCAAGGCCCACCCGAAGATCGACGTGCTCTACGCGCACAACGACGACATGGGCCTGGGTGCCATCGAGGCGATCGAGGCGGCCGGCAAGAAGCCCGGCACCGACATCAAGATCATCACGGTCGACGCGGTCAAGGACGGCATGACGGCGCTCGCCGGCGGCAAGATCAATTACATCGTGGAGTGCAGCCCGCTGCTCGGCCCACAGCTGATGGACCTGGCCAAGAAGGTCAAGGCCGGCGACACGGTGGAGCAGCGCGTGCTCACCGAGGAGACCACCTTCACCCAGGAGCAGGCCAAGGCCGCTCTGCCGGACCGCAAGTACTGAGGGTTCGTTCAGGGCACCCTGAACGATCCTCACCGATCACGCACGAGCGGCACCGCCCCGGCCGGCAAGCCGGGGCGGTCCGCCGCCGACAAGGAGCAAAACGATGGGTGACCCGCCGATCCTGCAGATGACCGGCATCCGCAAGACCTTCCCGGGCGTGGTCGCGCTCGACGGCGTCGACTTCTCGCTGCGTCCGGGCGAGGTCCACGCCCTGATGGGCGAGAACGGTGCCGGCAAGTCGACCCTGATCAAGGTCCTGACCGGGGTGTACGGCATCGACGCCGGCGACATCCGGCTCAACGGCACCCCGGTGCGCTTCGGCGGGCCGCTGCAGGCCCAGCAGGCCGGCATCAGCACGGTCTACCAGGAGGTGAACCTCTGCGCGAACCTCTCCGTGGCCGAGAACATCTTCATCGGCCGCGAGCCCCGGCGCTTCGGCAAGATCCGCTGGTCGGAGATGCGCCGCCGCTCGGCCGCCCTGCTCGCCGGGCTGGACCTGCACCTGGACGTGGCCGCGCCGCTGAGCACGTACTCGCTGGCCATCCAGCAGATGGTCGCCATCGCCCGGGCGATCGACATCTCGGCCAAGGTGCTGATCCTGGACGAGCCCACCTCCAGCCTCGACGCCTCCGAGGTGGAGCGCCTGTTCGAGGTCATGCGCCGGCTCAAGCGCGACGGCGTGGCCATCCTGTTCATCTCGCACTTCCTGGACCAGGTCTACGCCGTGGCGGACCGGATGACCGTGCTGCGCAACGGCACCCTCATCGGCGAGTACGCCACCGCCGAGCTCACCCAGATGCAGCTGGTCACCAAGATGATCGGCAAGGAACTGACGGTGCTGGAGCGCCTCGAGGAGGAGCCGCGCACGGTCACGGCCGACGCGCCGCGGGAGCCCATCATCGAGGCGCACGAGCTGGGCCGTACCGGCGCCATCGCCCCGTTCGACCTGACCATCCGCGGTGGGGAGATCGTCGGGCTGGCCGGGCTGCTCGGCTCGGGCCGGACCGAGCTGGCCCGGCTGCTGTTCGGTGCGGACCGCCCCGATGAGGGCACCATCAAGATCGACGGCAAGCCGGTCGCCCTGCGGACCCCGCGGGTGGCCATGAACCACGGCATCGCGTTCTCCTCGGAGAACCGCCGTACCGAGGGCGTCGTCGGCGAGCTCAGCGTGCGGGAGAACATCGTGCTCGCACTGCAGGCGTCCCGCGGCTGGTCCCGGCCGATCCCGCGGCGCAAGCAGGACGAGCTGGTCGAGCGTTACATCAAGACCCTGGGCATCCGCCCGGCCGACCCGGACGTGGCCGTGCGCAATCTCAGCGGCGGCAACCAGCAGAAGGTGCTGCTGGCCCGCTGGCTCATCACCGAGCCCCGGCTGCTCATCGTGGACGAGCCGACCCGCGGCATCGACGTCGGCGCCAAGGCCGAGATCCAGCGGCTGCTGGTCGAGCTGGCCGACGGCGGGATGGCCGTGCTCTTCGTCAGTGCCGAGCTCGAGGAGGTGCTCCGGCTCAGCCACAAGATCGAGGTGCTGCGCGAGCGGCACCTGGTCGAGGAACTCGACAACACCGGCGGCGGCGTCGACGCCGACCGCGTCATGCAGGCCATCGCGAGTGGAGCTAACCCGTGACCGCCATCGTCAAGCACCGGCTCTTCTGGCCCGCCGTCGTGCTCGTCCTGCTGCTGGTCAGCAACGTCTTCTTCGCCCCGCGCTTCTTCACGATCACCCTGCAGGACGGCCACCTGTACGGCTCGCTGATCGACGTGCTGCGTTCGGCCACCCCGCTGGCCCTGGTCGCCCTCGGCATGACGATGGTCATCGCCACCGGCGGCATCGACCTGTCGGTCGGCTCGGTGATGGCGATCTCCGGCGCCGTGGCGTGTCTGTTCATCGGTGACCTGAGCGATCCGGGCAGCGTCGGCGGCGTGCTGCTGGCGGTCGGCCTGGCCCTGGTCCTGTCGCTGGTGGCGGGCCTCTGGAACGGCGTACTGGTGTCGGTGATCGGCATCCAGCCCATCATCGCCACGCTGATCCTGATGGTGGCCGGGCGGGGCATCGCCCAGCTGCTCACCGGCGGCCAGATCATCAACGTGTCGTCACCGCCGTTCCGGGTGATCGGCGCGGGCTACGCGCTGGCCATCCCGGTCTCGGTGATCATCGTCGCGGTCGTGGTGGCCGCGGCCGTGCTGCTCATCCGCCGCTCGGCGCTGGGCGTGCTGGTCGAGGCCGTGGGCGCCAGCCCGACCGCGAGCCGGCTGGCCGGCATCCGGTCCCGCGGGCTGACCATCATGGCGTACATGTTCGCCGCCGTCTGTGCCGGCATCGCGGGCCTGATCTTCAGCTCCAACGTGGCCAGCGCCGACAGCAACGCGGCCGGCAACCTCATCGAGCTGGACGCCATCCTCGCGGTGGTGATCGGCGGTACGGCGCTGACCGGCGGCCGCTTCTCGATCGCGGGCAGCGTGCTCGGGGCGGTGCTGATCTCGGCGCTGGACATCACGACGTACACGATCGGCGTGCCGGCCGAGACGACCCTGTTGTTCAAAGCGGTCGTGGTTGTCATTCTGTGTCTGAGCCAGTCCGCCGCCTTCCGCGCCGCGGTGTTCCGCCGCCGCCGTACCCCCGCCGTCACTCCCGCAGCCGAGGTGCCCGCATGACCGACGTGAAGGCTCCGCCGCAGCCGGCGGTCACCGTGGCCCCGCCGCACAAGCGGCGCCGGCTCGACCGGCGGCACATCCCGGTGCTGGCCACCCTGGCTCTGCTCGCCCTGATGTACGGCCTGGGCGTCGCCAACTACGACAACTTCTCCGACACCCAGGTCCTGCTCAACGTCTTCGTCGACAACGCCTTCCTGCTCGTCGTCGCGGCCGGGATGACCTTCGTGATCCTCACCGGCGGCATCGACCTGTCGGTGGGCGCGGTGGTCGCCCTGACCACCGTGGTCGCCGCGACGCTGCTCAACGACGGCTGGCCGGCGGCGCTGGTGCTACCGCTGGTGCTGCTGATCGGCACGACGCTGGGTCTCGGCATGGGCCTGGTCATCCACTACTTCAAGGTGGAGCCGTTCATCGCCACGCTGGCCGGCATGTTCCTGGCCCGCGGCCTGTCGCTGCTGATCAACCGCAACTCCATCCCGATCACCGACCCGTTCTGGACCGCGATGGCCCAGGAGCGGATCCGGTTCGGGCCGGGCATCTTCATCTCCACCAGCGTGGTGATCGCCCTGGTGGTGGTGCTGGCCGGGGCGTTCGTGCTGGCGTACACCCGGTTCGGCCGCACGGTCTACGCGATCGGCGGCAACGCGGACTCGGCCCTGCTGATGGGTCTGCCGGTGGGCCGGACCCGGATCGCCGTCTACACGATCAGCGGGTTCCTGTCGGCGCTGGGCGGCGTGCTGCTCAGCTTCTACATGCTGTCCGGCTACAGCCTGCACGCGCAGGGCATGGAGCTCGACGCGATCGCCGCGGTGGTGATCGGCGGCGTGATCCTGACCGGCGGCTCGGGCTACCTGTTCGGCACCGTGCTGGGCGTGCTGGTGCTGGGCCTGATCCAGACGATCCTCACCTTCCAGGGCACGCTCAGCTCCTGGTGGACCCGGATCGTGGTGGGCATCCTGCTGTTCGCGTTCATCGTGCTGCAGCGCCTGGTCACCAGACGGGCCCGTTAGCGGCACCACGTGAACTGCCCGGCGGACCGCCATCCGCCGGGCAGTTCTCGGTCAGTCGCCCCGCACGCGGGCGTGCAGGTGCATGTCGTGCCGGCCGTCGGCATGCACGGCGGCGCTGCGCTTGGTGCCCTCCAGCCGGAAGCCGGACCTGGTGGCGACCCGGCAGGACGCCTGGTTGCCGGTCGAGTGATCCAGCTCCAGGCGGTGGAACCCGGCCGGGCCCAGAGCCCAGTCGCTCACGGCGGTGAGCGCCCGCGAGGCCACCCCCGCACCCCGGGCGGCCGGAAGCACCCAGTACGCGCACACAGCGACGCCGTCGGAGAAGTCGAAGCCGCGCAGGGCGATGCGTCCCAGCACGACATCGCCGGCCCGGGTCACCGCCCAGTGCCCGCCTCGCTCCTGCGCCCAGTCCCGCCGGTACTGGTCGAACCACTCGTCGACCTGCTCCGTCGACGAGGGGCGGCGGGTGTGCCAGCGCCGGATCTCCGGGTCGCTGTAGGCGTCCAGGAAGACCCCGGCGTCAGCCGCCTCCCACGGCCGCAGCAGCAGGTCACCGGGGGCGGACAGCGCGGGTTGCGGGCCGGCGGCGAGGGTGCCGGCGACGATGGTGGGCGGCGTCGAGAAGGCGGTCACGTCAGCCAGCTTCGCAGCCCGGCCGCCCGGGATGGCACACAGGTCATCTTTCCCAGCTGCGGTCCGGCGGGGGACAATCGACCGAGGTCACGCTGCTCGCACCCGGAGGCGGACATGAACGAAGCGATCACCCGCCGACCTCAGCGGGGTGTGCTGGCCCGGCTCGGCTCCGCCATCACCGCGGTGTCCCGGCGGCCACCGGTGCAGGCTGACCCCGTACCGTCTGCGGCCCGCAGCCCTGGCAGTCACCGCCACCAGGACGCCCTGGCCGTGCTGACGGCCGCCCGGGCCGTCGTCGGGCACGGCTGGACGCAACACACCTGGTACGTCATGGAGACGCCGGCCGGCCGCCGCCGCACCATGTCGTCGATCTTCCCCAGCCGCCTGGACCGCACCCGGGTCGTCGAGGCCTGCCTGGTCGGCGCCGTGATGCACGCGGCCTGGCAGCAGAGTCCGCGGCCGGAGCACGCCTACCCCGCGGTGGACGCGCTCTGGTGCACCCTGCTCGGCGGCACCCCGGACGCCGACCCGGTCGGACCGCTCTCCGCGCCGCCGGTGCGCGTCGCCCGCGTCCGCGACCTGACCACCTGGAACGACCGGCCCTACCGGACCCGGGCCGAGGTGCTCGACCTGCTGGACCGCACCATGGCCCGGATCGCCGACGCGGACCGGCGGCTCACCCCCCGATGACCCGGGCCCGGTGGTCCTTGGCGAGGCCGTGCCGCGGGCAGGGCTCCCGCGGCTCCCGGGGGCACAGCACCCACATGTCCGACACCGTCACCCGGTAGAGGCGGTACGAGGAAGACCCGGTCACGTCCTCCCGGGTCACCGGTGCCGCCCCGCCGCCGTCCGCCCGGGGATAGCTGCGCAACGCGTGCTCGAGGTCCGCACCGGCCACCTCCCGCGCCTCCCCGACCGCGTAGACGGCCCGGCCGTGGTACGGCGCCACGGTGGAATCGAAGACGACCATGCTCACCCGCGGATGCGCGGCAAGGTGACCGGAGTGGACGGCGTCCCGCTCGGACACCCAAGAGAAGTCCCGGTCGCCGGACGGGGCGAAGTAGACCGGGGCGGTCCACGGATGCCCGTCCGGCCCGGTCGTGCCGAGCACGAGGTAGTGGTTGCTCGCGATGATGCCCCGCGCGTGGGCCAGGAGATCGTCGTCGGTCATGCGAGCACTCTGCCTCACCTGCACGTCACCGGCAGCGCCACACCACGGCCTGGATCGTGCCGGAGGCGTCGTCCGACTGGCCGCCGATGGTGCGGCCGTCGTCGCTCAGGGTGGTGGCGATGTTGGCCAGGCCGCCCGGCTCGTGCGTGGCCAGGTCCGGCAGCACGACCGTCCTGCCGTCGGCGACGAGCACCGCGCGTCCCTGCTTGTCCGTGCCGACCTGCCAGCCGTGGGCGTTCGCCGTGTTCGCGCCGATCTCCAGGCCGTCGATCAGCCGGACCTCGCCGGTGCGGACGTTCCAGCGGACGGCCGTCACGCGGGCCGGTGCCTTCTTGTCGCTGCCCTCGGCCCCGGGGGAGGGGTTGCTGCCGTCGCGGCCGGTGCCGTCGGTGGCCACCCCGGTCGCCCAGCCGTTGCGGATGCTGAAGGCCCGGGCGGTGACGGCCGGCTTGCCGCCGACGGCCGGCATCGGCAGCTCGCGGTGGGTGCCGTCCGGGAACCAGACGTACGGCCGTTCGTCGTCGAGGGTGCCGACCGCGGTGCCGTCCTCGTCGATGTCCGTCGCCTGGGCCCGGGACGTGCCGGCCGGCACCGGCAGGCGGATCGGCTTGGCGGTCGCCGAGCGCCACAGCAGCGCGGCGTTGCCGGTGTCGTTGTCGCCGACGATCGCGCCGGCCTCGTTGATCGCCAGCGCCGAGCCGCGCCGTACGCCCGGCAGTTTCGCCACCTTGCCGTCGCGGTAGACGTACGGCACCGGGCCGCTGCCGGCGTAGCTCCAGCCCACCGCGGTGCCCGCCGAGTTGACGTCGCGCAGGGACTCCTCCAGGTCGCCGGGGAGCATCACCTTGCGCGCCTGGCCGTCGTGCCAGATGACCGCCTGGTAGCCGCCGGCCTTCGGGTACGAGCGGCCGACGATGTACCGGCCGCCGGGGTCGGCTCCGGAGACCAGGGCCATCGGTGCGTTGTCGGGCGCGGGCAGCCGGTCCAGCGTGCAGCTGCTCGGCGGGGTGGCCGCGGGCGCGGTCCACCCGGGGGTGCCCGGGATCGTGTAGAGCGGCGGTTTGACCGAAGCGCTCGTGGGGGCGGCGACCTTCGGACGGGGCTCGGTGACCGATCCGGCCGCCACCGACGCGCCGGCCACGGCGAGCGCGGTCACCGCGGCGGCGCCGGTGTAGCCCGCCGCGCGGCGGGTGCGGTGCCGGCGGCGCCCGTCGGCGATCGCGCGGCCGATGTCCACGGTGGACGCGGTACGCGGCTGGTCGTCGAGCGACCGCAGCAGGTCGAAATCGGACGGCATCATCGGCTCCTCAGTTCCTGGGTGGAAAAGCCCGTCAGTTCCCGCTCGCCGAGCAGGCGTCGCAGGGTGGTGAGACCGCGGGAGGTGTGGCTCTTGACCGTGCCGGCCGAGCAGCCGAGGATCGCGGCCACCTCGTCGACCGGCAGGTCGTAGAAGAAGCGCAGCACCAGCACGGCCTGCTGCCGGCGCGGCAGCCGGGCCAGCGCCACCCGGACGACCTGGCGATCCTCGATGCCGCTGCCGCCGGCCGGCGGCAGCGGCTCCGGTGTCTCGCGCAGCAGCCGGACCCGGGCCCAGGCCAGCCGCCGCTCGTCGACGAACGTGCGGACCAGCATGGTGCGCACGTACCCGTCGAGGTGGGTGGCCGTGGCCGCCCGCTGCCATTTCACGTACAGCGTGGTGATGGTCTGTTGCACCAGGTCGTCGGCGCGGTGCTCGTCGCCCGCCAGCAGGAACGCCAGCCGCCGCAGCGCGGGTATCCGCGCCGTGACGTAGTCGACGTACTCCGCTTCAGAACCGTCCCGCATCGTGCCGCCCTCCGTCGGGTCATCACTTCTCAGACGGGTACGGAGGACCACCCGGTTGTCCGGTCGCCGGGCCCGATCGTGACCCGGGCACAATCGCTGGCGTGGATGTGCCCGGACTCCTGCGCCAGGCGGCGGGCGAGCTGCCCGCCCGGCTGCCCCGGGCCGACCTCGACGAGTACCTGGCCCAGCACGAGTGGGAGCTCGCCCTGGACGTGCTGCTCGACCGGGGCGACGACCATCCGGTGACCACGTCCTACTTCCAGATCCTCGAGGAAGCCGCGTACCGGATGGGCCTGGAGCGTAGCGCCGCGTGGTGCGCGTGGCGGCGCCGCGAGGTGCTGCACGGCGTCATCCGCGCCGAGCTGCGGCTCATCCCCGGCACGCGCACTGCGGCGATCCCGGGCGCCGGGACGGTACGGCCGCTGTGGGACACCGGTCTGCTCACCCCCGCCGGCGCGCCGGACCTGGCGGTGGCGCTGATCTGGGTCGAGTACGCCCAGGAGCTGGCGCCGGGCGGCGCCGGTCCGGTCCGGCTGGCCCCGCTGACCGCCGTCCGCTGGCATCATCTCGAGCCCGGTGACCGGATCACCATGCACGAGCGGGGCGCGACGACCGGCACGGCGACGATCACCGAGGTGGTGTTCCCGGGATCGCCAGATCGCCGATGACGGCGTCGAGGGCGGCGACGGTCCCGGTCAGCTCGGCGATCTCGGCGACGATGCGTTCCCGCTCGGCCCGCAGCCGGTCGCTGAGCCAGGGGGTCCGGATCGCCGGGTCGCTCAGGCAGGGCAGCAGGTCCGACATCGTCCGGCTGCCGATGCCCGCGTCGAAGAGCCGCCGGATCAGCAGCACCCGCTCGACCGCCGCCTCCGGGTACGTGCGCTGACCGCTGCCCGAGCGCACCGACGTCAGCAGCCCCTGCTCCTCGTAGTAGCGGATCGACCGCGTGCTCGCGCCGGTCCGGGCGGACAGCTCACCGATCCGCATCATCACTCCCTTGCCCCTCACACCGATGTCAACTTCTAGTCTCATCGGATGACCACCGTTGATGTCAATGCGCTGATCGGCGTCCCGCTCGACGAGGGGGCGGCGCTGGCCCGTACCGTCGAACTGGCTCTGCACCAGGCCGCCACCGGCCGGCTGCCCTTCGCGGCGCTGGTCGTGCGCGACGGCGTCGTGCTCGGCGGCGGCGCCAACACCGTCGTGGACGACCACGACCCGTCCGGGCACGGCGAGGTCGTCGCCGTCCGCGACGCCACCCGCCGGCTCGGCACGGCCGACCTGTCCGGCGCCGTCGTCTACTCCAGCTGCGAGCCGTGCGCGATCTGCCGGCTGGTCGCCGCCGCGGCCGGGATCGGCGAGATCGTGTACGCCGCGGACAAGTCCCTGGTCCCCGCGGCCATTGACGGCGACGCGGCGACCACGGCCCGGCTGATCGACGCGGTCACGGCGGTCCTGCCTGGCATCGCCCGCCCGGGGCACACCGACGCCGACGCCGCCGCCCCCTTCCGGCGCTACGAGCAGGCGGTCGCCCGATGATCCGGCTCGGCGTGAACGTGCCCAACTTCGGGCCCGAATCCAGCTACGACGCGCTGCTCGGCTGGGCCCGCTTCGCCGAGGACGGCGGCTTCCACACCCTGGTGGTCTCCGACCACGTCGTGCTGACCCCGGAGGTCGCCGCGATCTATCCCGAGCCGTTCCACGACCCGTTCGTGCTGCTCGCCTGGCTGGCCGGGCAGACCTCGACCGTGCGGCTGGGCACCTCGGTGGTGCTGCTGCCGTACCGGCACCCGCTGCACACCGCCCGGATGAGCGCGATGCTGCACCTGATGAGCGGCGGCCGGTTCGTGCTCGGCGTCGGGGCCGGCTGGTCGGCCACCGAGTTCGCCGCGCTGGGCGCCGACCATGCCCGGCGCGGCCCGGTCACGGACGAGTACCTGGAGATCATCACGGGGGCGTGGGCCGCGGACCGGGTCGACGGGCCCGGCTATCAGGGGGTGCAGACGGGGCCGCGGCCGCCGGAGGGCCGGGTGCCGGTCTGGGTCGGCGGAGCGTCGCGCCGGGCGATCCGGCGCGCGGTCCGCTCGGGGAGCGCCTGGCATCCCATCAACCCCGACCTGGACTGGCTCCGGGACAAGGGGCTGCCGGCGTTGCGCCAGGAGGCGGCGGAGCAGGAAAGGCCGGTGCCGGAGCTGGTCGTGCGGGTGAAGGCGCGGCTGCAGACCGAGCCGGCCGGCCCGGACCGCCCGGCCGGGGTCGGCACGCTGGAGCAGGTCGTGGGGGACGTGCACGCGCTCGTCGGGCTGGGTGCGAGCGAGGTGATCCTCGACCCCAACCCGGACGAGCCCGGCCCGCGGGACTACGCGGCCGAGCAGCGGCAGCTGGCCGAGATCAGGCAGGCGTACGCGGCCGGATAAGCGAAACCGGCGGCCACCCCGGTGAGGGGTGCCGCCGGTCGCGCGGTGACGGCTTACTTTCCGCCGCGGGCGCGGGCGTACTTGGCGCGGAACTTCTCGACCCGGCCGGCGGTGTCGAGCAGGCGCTGCTTGCCGGTCCAGAACGGGTGGCTGCCGCTGGAGATGTCGACGTCGAGCACCGGGTAGGTCTGCCCGTCGCTCCACTCGACCGTCTTGTCACTGGTCGCCGTGGACCGGGTCAGGAACGAGTAGTCGGCGCTGCGGTCGCGGTAGACGACGTAACCGTACGCGGGGTGGATTCCGGTCTTCATATCTCAGTCCTCCAAGTGGATCCAGGGGGTAGAACGCAGGAGGACGCCGGTTATTCCACTCACCGCGGGCTATCGGTAAACGCTCGCGATCGCCCGGACGTCGGCGTGCGGCACCGGCGCCGGCTGCCCCGCGAGCAGCTCCGCCGCCCTGCGCCGCTGCCGGCGCGGCACCCCGCCGTTGAGTCCCAGGTACGCCAGCGTCGGATGCCCCGGCACCGCCGCCACCAGCCGCCGGGCGCCGCGCCCGCCGATCTCCGTCCGCCGCAGGTCCAGCCGCTGCAGCCGGGCCCCGCCGAGGGCGTCGGCCAGCGCGTACGCGCCCTCGTCGCCGACCACGTTGCCGTGCGCGCCCAGCGACCGCTCCGACGGCGGCCGGGCCAGGTCCAGCGCCGTCCACGCGCCCAGGTGCCGGGCCAGTGCCGTGGCCCCGGCCGGGCTCAGGCCGTTGCCGCCCAGCCCGAGGGTCAGGGCCACCCCGTCCGCGAGCTCGGCCAGCGCCGCCACCCCGGCGTCACCGAGGTGGTTCGCGGCCAGGTAGATCTCGTGCACTCCGGCCTCGTGGATCAGCGTGCCCAGCACCGGCACGACGTCCGGCCCGAAGCCGTTGCCGCCCAGGTAGAGGCGCTGCAACCGGGCCGGTCGGGCGGCGAGCGCGGCGGCCAGCGCCCGCAGGCCGTGCCGGGTCATGCCCACGTTGACCAGGTCGAGCGTACGGATCGCCCGGTTGGTGGCCAGCGCGGCGGCCAGCCGGGCCACGCCGTCGTCGCCGACCGGGTTGCGTTTGAGCCAGAGCGCCCGCACGGTGTCGTCCTCAGCCAGCCGGGCGGCGATCGCGTCCACGCCGTCCGAGTCGATCCGGTTGCAGCCCAGATAGAGCGTCTCGACGTGGTGGCCGGGCCGCAGCGCGCCGGCGACCGCGCGGGCGCCGTCGGCACCGAGGCCGTTGGTGCCGAGCAGCAGGTGGCGCACCAGCGGCGAGTCGACGGCCGCCGCGACGATCCGGGCCGCCTGCGCAGGGCCGAGGCCCTGCTTGCAGAGGTCGAGCCGGCCGTCCGGCTGGACCGTCCCGCGCGGGAACTCCTCGGGCTGCGCGACCGTGCCCGCGGCGGCGAGCCGAGCCAGCAGGGGAGCGAAGTCCGCGGGGTCGGTCAGCCCGGCGCCGGGGTCGGTGATGGCCGGGCAGCGCACCGGCGTTGCGTCGCTCACCAGGGCACACTCCGGTAGTCCTTGAGGAACTGGCCGCTCACCGGGTCACCGCGCAGCCCGCGCACGATCGGGTCGTACACCCGGGCGGCGCCGTCCACGACGTCGAGCGGCGGCCGGAAGCCGGCCTGCCGCACGGCCGTCTTGGCCGGGTGCGGGCGCTCGTCGGTGACCCATCCGGTGTCCACGCTGTTCATGTGGATGCCGTCCCGCGCGTAGTCCGCGGCCACCGTGCGGACCAGCATGTTCAGCGACGCCTTGGCCATGTTGGTGTGCGGGTGCCGCACGGTCTTGCCCCACCGCGAGAAGCTGCCCTCCATCGCCGAAACCTGCACGACGTGCCGCTGCGGGTGCCGGCTGGCGGCGAGCAGCGGACGCAGGCGCGAGGTCAGCAGGAACGGCGCGAACGCGTTCACGACGTGCACCTGGAGCCACTCGTGCGGGCTGACATCGCCGTCGTGCAGCACCCAGGAGTTGACTGCCCGCAGGTCCAGCTGCTGGCCGGTCTCGTCACGGTGCCCGGCGGGGAACAGCGGGTCACCGGTGGCCACCGGCAGACTCGGGTCGCCGGCGGTGATCGCGATGCGGGCGGCCGGCCCGGACAGTGCCGCGGTCTCGGCCTCGCGCACCTCACGGTGGTACGCCTCGGGCCGGTACAGCGTCTGCGCGGCGTTGTTGACCAGGATGTCCAGCCCGGCGAAGCGCCGCCCGGCCAGCGCCACGAAATCCAGGGTGGCGTTGAGGTCCAGCAGATCCAGCTCGTGCACGGACAGCCGGTGTCCCCAGGCGGCGAAGTCGGGCACGGCCGCGTACCGGCGGGCGGCGTCGCGCGGGAAGCGGGTCGTGACGATGACCTCGGCGCCGTCGCGCAGCAGCTTCAGCGTGGTGTGGAAGCCGATCTTGACCCGCCCGCCGGTGACGACAGCGGTACGCCCGGACATGTCACACCGGGCGTGCCGGCGCACCCTGTTCTCCTCCGCGCAGGGCGGGCAGAGCAGGTGATAGTCGGCGTCGACCTCCCGGTACGCCGTCTTGCACACGTAGCACCGGCGCTCACGCCGCAGGGTGCCGGCGGGAGTGGGCGCGGCCGGGGAGGGGCCGGGCAGCTCCGGCGGGATCTCGGTGTGGAAACGGGTGGCCGCCGCCAGCACGGCCCGGTCCGCGGCCCGGGTCTCCCCGTCGCGGCGCACCTTGGCCCGGCGCTTCACATCACGGGCGGCCGAGGTGACGGCTCGTTCCAGCGTCAGCCGGGTGGCGTCGTCCAGGCCCGGGTCGCCGAGCCGCGCGAGCACGGAAAGGCACACCGCCAGTTCCGTACGGTCGACCGACACTGCACCCTCCTGCGGCCCGGGGCGAGACCGACCGGAATCGAACCGGCGTCCCCCCGCTTGAGAGGCGGGTGCGTCGACCTCTGCGCTACGGCCTCGCCGCGCGGAAGCATAACCAACCGCCGCTACGGGCCGCGTACCTCCGCCAGCACCCGCGCCGGGGTCCGTCCACGCTGGTCGCGGGCGTCCGCGTCGGCGCCCGCCGCCATCAGGGCCGCCATCGTGGCCTCGGCGGATGACTCGGCCGCAGCGTGCAGAGCCGTACGCCCCTCGTGGTCGCGGTCCTCCAGCGACAGGCCCGCGCCCAGCAGCACCGGCAGCAGCCGCTCGTGGTCCAGGTGGGCGAGCCAGTGCAGCAGGGTGCCGCCACCCGGGCCGCGCAGGCCGGGGTCGAGACCGTCCGCCAGCCGCGCGAGCAGCCCGTCGGTGTCGCCGTGCAGGGCCAGGGCGAACAACGCCTGCCGGTCCTTGCGGACGTCTTTGGGCATCGGCCGGACACCGGTGCGCCAGCCCCGCACCGCAGCCGCGCAGCCGCTCATCGGCCCGCCCGCGTCGGCGTCGCCGTGGTGCGGGGTGCGCAGGTGTCCGCCGGTGGCGAGGACCGTGTGCCAGTCGGTGCCGCAGCGGACCCGGATCGGCTCCGGCACGTGCGGGACCTGCGCCCGCCACCGCTGGACGCGGTCCGGGAACAGCGCCTCGTGCACCAGCGGGTGCAGCTCGTCCGGGCCGATGTCACCGAAGCGGAGCAGGCTCACCTCGGCCGGGGCCGGCACGTCGAACATCCACGGGCCGGAGTCGGCGCGGGAGTAGTCCTGCCGGCGCACGGTGAACCGGGAGACGCCGATCAGGCCGTACTGGGCCCGGAAGCGCTCCTGCTCGTACCGGCGGGCGAGCCGGAGCAGCTCGGCGCGGGCCACCGGCAGGGCCCGGCCCATCCGGGCCAGCAGCTTGGGCAGCTCGGGGCCGTAGTGGTGGGTCGGAGTCTGGTCGACGTCGAAGCCGGCCAGCTCGAAGGCCTCTACCGGCCGCCCGGCGGCCAGCGCCGCGGCGATCCGCTCGATCTCACCGGTGCGGTCCGCCGCCTGCTCCGGGGGCGTCACGGTGCCCTGGGGGTACGGGGACCCGTCGGCGAAATGCCACGGCAGCCGGTCCGGGCCGGCGCCGTACACCCAGCGCCGGTCGGCCACGGCATCGGCACGCCACGTCCATTCCGGCAGGTCGTAGAAGTGGGTGGGCAACTTGTGCACCACCTGCAGCCTGACGGCCTGCCGGACGACCTGCCAGCTGCGCGGGTGGGTGGCGACCAGAACCGGCCCATGCCGGCGGGTGCCTTCCCGGGCCCCGCGGCACGGCTCGTCGAAGCGGGACAGCACCACCGTGGCCCGCGGCACCAGCCGGCCCTCCGACCGGGGCAGGAACCGGCGCAGCAGGTCGGGGGCGAAGCCGGTCAGCTCGGCCTCGATCCGCTCGGCGTGCGCGGCGCCGTAGGAGGACGCCACCGCCCGCAGATCGAGATCCACCTCGACGAGCGCGGCCGCGCAGGCCCCGCGCCAGTCGCCGGCGAGCCGCCGCTCGGTGGCCGCGGCGATCATCGCGGGCGGCGCGCACAGGTTGAGCTCCCGCCGGTACCGCAGGCGTTCCCGTCGCCGCTCCACGCCGACCCCTCCCGTCGCCGGACCTCCCCGCCGGAGGTGGCGGACCGGCCGGAATCGAACCGGCGTCCTCCGCATCTGCAGTGCGGCGCGACGACCTCTGCGCTACGGCCCGCCGCCGCAGGACTCTAGCGGCACCAGGACCGCGCTGTCCGCCCGCGCCGGATCGGCTTTCCTGGGAAAAGGGGCGGCGCGGGGACCGGGGCCGTTGCTAGCGTGCGCGGCTGACGGTTGCCGCATCTGCCAGCAGGGAGCTGCCGATGTTCGTGCTCGCCCATCTCAGCGACACCCACCTGGACGACACCCCCGAGTCCGCGGCCCGGACCGTGGCCGTCATGGACCACCTGAACGCCCTGCCCGGGCCGGTGGACGCCATCCTGATCACCGGCGACATCGCCGACAACGGGCGCGAGGACGAGTACCGGCTCGCCGCCAAGCTGTTCGCCTCGCCGCTGCCGGTGCTGGTCTGCCCCGGCAACCATGACGTGCGGGACGCGTACCGCAAGGGTCTGCTGGGGATCGCCGAGGGCGGCACCGCCCCGATCAACAGCCGGCACGACGTGGCCGGCGCGGTCTTCCTGCTGGGCGACTCCAGCATCCCGGGCGCGGACGAGGGCCGGCTCGACGAGACCACGATGGCCTGGCTCGACGGACAGCTCGCGACGGTCGCGGCGGAGACACCGGTCTTCATCGCCTTCCATCACCCGCCGGTCGAGCTGCACCACCCGGCGCCTGACTCGATCCGCCTGCTCGACGCCGAGCCACTGGCCGCCCTGATCGCGGCGCACCCGCAGGTCAAGGCGGTACTGACCGGCCACGCGCACACCGCGGCGGTAAGCACGTTCGCGGGCCGGCCGCTGCTCGTGGCGCCCGGGGTCATCTCCACGCTGCGGATGCCCTGGGAGGGGCCGGGCCCACTGGCTACCCGCGATCAGCCGCCCGGCGTGGCCTTCCACGTCCACGACGACACCGGCCGGCTGACCACCCACTACCGCGTCGTGGTCTGAGCCGTGTGCCTCGCCGCGGTGCTCGGCTTCCTCGCCGTCGTCGCCCCGATCAGCATGAGCCCGGGCACCAGCCTGACCCTGGTCGTCTCGGGCGTCACCACCTCCGGGCGGCGGCACGGCTGGTGGGTGGTCGCCGGCACGGTCACCGGCCTGTACGTGCACGGCCTGCTCGCCGCGGCCGGGCTCGCCGCGCTGGTGCTGCACTCGGCCCAGGCCTTCCGGCTGGTGCAGGCGGCCGGCGCGGTCTATCTGGCCGGCCTGGGCCTGTGGATGATCGTCTCGACGCTCCGCCGCCGGGAGCCACCGCCCCGGCCGCGGCGCGTCGGCCTGCGCCACCCGTACGGCCAGGCGCTGCTCGGCAACGTGCTCAACCCGAAGGCCGCCGCCGTCTACCTGACCCTCGCGCCCCAGTTCCTCGTGCCGGAGCGCCCGGTGTGGGCGCCGATGATCGTCCTGGTCACCGCGCACGCACTCTTCGTCGTCGGCTGGCTCGGCGCCTGGATCGTCGTCTCGTCGGCGGGTGCCCGCATGCTGCGCACCGACCGGGCCCGGCGGGTGATCAACCGGGTCGGCGGCGTGATCCTCGTGGCGCTCGGCATCCGCTCGGCGGCCTCACTGGCCTGACAGCCACCGGTACGGCGCCACCAGCTTCTTGGCCGCCGCCGGGCCCCACGAGCCCTGCGGGTACTTCGCCAGCCGGGGTGGCGCGTCCAGGATCGGCTGCACCGCCCGCCACGCCGCCGACAGCCCGTCCGGCCGGGTGAACAGCGAACGGTCCCCGAGCAGCACGTCGTGGATCAGCCGCACGTACGGCGGCAGCGGCTCGGCGTCCGGCAGCTCGGCCAGCGGCAGCTTGATCGTGGCCGGCTCGACCTGCAGCTCGACGCCCGGCTTCTTGGCCAGCAGCCGCAGCTCGATCTGCCCGTCGCCGGACAGCGAGAAGGTCAGCGCGTTCGCCTGGGCCGGCAGCCCCTCGATCGGCCGGTCCGGGGTCCGCAGCACGATGGTGACCCGCTGCTCGCTAGCGGCCATCCGCTTGCCGGTGCGCAGCAGGAACGGCACGCCCTTCCAGCGGGCGTTGTCGATCCACAGCTTCGCGGCGACGAAGGTGTCCGTCTTCGACTTGGGGTCGATGCCCTTGACGGCGCGGTAGCCGTCGAACTGGCCCAGGACCACCTCGGCCGGGTCCAGCGGCCGGAACGAGCGGATCACCCGTTCCCGGGCGGACTGCAGGTCGGCGGCGCCGAGACTGGCCGGCGGCTCCATGGCGACCTCGGCGGCGACCTGGAACAGGTGGGTGACGAGCATGTCGAGCACCGCGCCGGTCGCGTCGTAGAAGCCGGCCCGGTCGTCGACCCCGAGGTCCTCCGGGACGTCGATCTGCACGCTCTCGATGTGCTCGCGGTTCCACATCGCGGCGAACAGCTCGTTGGCGAAGCGCAGCACGTGCAGGTTCTGCGTCGCCTCCTTGCCCAGGAAGTGGTCGATCCGGTAGACCTGCGACTCGTCCAGCACGCTGTGCACGATCCGGTTGAGCGACCGGAAGTTGCCCGGCGAGGTGCCGAACGGCTTCTCGTAGACCACCCGCGCGCCCTCGGCCAGGCCGTGCTGCCCGAGCGCCCGGGTCAGCTCGGGGAAGGTCTGCGGCGGCACGGCCAGGTAGTGCACGAGCTCCGCCTTGGGACCCAGCTTCTTGCGGGCGCCGTCGATCACGTCGAGCAGGCTGCCGGGGGAGTCGGTGGAGAAGCCGCCGCCGGCGAACAGCAGCCGCTGCTCGAACTCGCGCCACGGGCCCTTGTCCGGGTGCGGTCCGAACTCGACCAGCACGTCGTGCACGTGCTTGCGGAAGTCCTCGTGGGCGACGTCGCCGCGCCCGTTGCCCACCAGCACCCAGTCGGCGGGCAGCAGCCCCTCGATGGCCAGGGTGTAGAAGGCGGGCAGCACCATCCGCTTCGCCAGGTCACCGGTGGCCCCGAACAGTACGAACACGGTCTTCGTCGTCGCCATGCCTCCAGCATTCACCGTTCGCGGGGCCGATTAACCGCGGATGGGCGTACCGCGGGTGTGACGCCGGACGCGCGCGCACGATGTGCCGAAAAAAGTCGCCAATATTTTGAACCGGTTGAATTCGCCGAAGATCTGAACCAGATCGCTATGTGGTCGCGTACTTGCTGCCGGAACGACATTGATGTCCGACGACGAGGAGTGGTGATGAGACTGCGACAGCGACGACGCATCGGGACCGGCCGGACCGGGGTCAACCGTAAGGCGATCGGCGGCGCGGTCATCGCTGGTGTGCTGGTGGTGGGCGGTGTCACCGGTCTGCAGCTCGCCTCGGCGGGCGAGCAGGCGCAGGCGTCGGAGATCGTGGTGGTCGACGGCCAGAACTTCGACATCGCGGGCTGCGAGAAATTGGAAATCAACGCGGGCGCCGTTGTCTGTGACGGCGAACCATTGGCGCCGGAGGACGAGATCGGTGCCGCCGAGGCGGCCGCCGCATCGGCGCTGGCGCTCGAAGCCGCCTGCGATCAGTTCGCGATCGATCAGGCCGCCGCGGATGAGGAAGCGGCCGGCGCCGCCGAGGAAGGCGCCGAAGAGGGCGCCGCCGGTGACGAGGCCGCTCCGGCCGAGATGTCCAAGAAGGCCAAGAAGGCCGTGGCCAAGAAGTACGCCAAGGGCATGGGCGCCGAGAAGGCGGCGGGCAAGAAGAAGGGTGCCGCCGCTGAGGAGGGCGCTGCCGAGGAAGGTGCCGCTGAAGAGGGCGCTGCCGGTGCCGAGGAGCTCGACGCCGCTGTCACGGACGCCCGCGCCGCTCTGCTGGTCGCCTGCCTGGACCTCTCCGGTGCCAAGGCCGCCGCGGGCGAGGCCGCCGGTGACGCTGGTGCCGGTGAGGAGGCCGGTGCCGGTGACGAGGCCGGTGCTGGCGAAGAGGCCGGCGCCGCCGAGGAGCAGGGCGCGGTCAAGAAGAAGTAGTCGCTGAGCACCGAACGGCACCGGCCTGTCCCGCACTCATCCGCGGGACGGGCCGGTGCCGTGTTCACCCAAGGTCAAAATCTGTCCGGCGTACGCACGCCGTCGGCGGTGGGCTTCCAGTCGCCGCTGTCCCGGCTGTCGAAGGTGAGCCCGGCGCCCGAGGCGATGGCGATGGCGATGAAGAAGAGAAGGACGGCGAATCCCATGACGTTCACACCCTTGTTCCGGCGGTTCGTTGGCCGGTGCGCACCGGGCTTGTTACCAGCATGGACCCGCGCCGAAGCCCCGGACAGTGGCAGAGATGCCATACATCTTCAAAATCCTGCCAGTACGCCGTAGGCTGGCCGCATGTTGCGCAGTGTCGCCGTGATCGCCCTTCCCGACGTGGCCGTCTTCGAGCTCGGAGTGCTCTGTGAGCTCTTCGGCTACGACCGCACCGCCGAGGGACTGCCGAGCTACGAGTTCGCCGTCTGCAGCGTCGACGGCGCTCCGGTCCGTACCCATGCGGGTTTCAGCATCTCGCCCGCCCACGACCTGGGGCCGGCCGACGAGGCCGACCTGGTCGCGGTCGTGCCCGGCACCAACGACCGGGAGCCGCCGGCGGTGGTCCTCGACGCGCTGCGCCGCGCCCACGCCCGCGGCGCCTGGGTGATGAGCGTCTGCACCGGCGCGTTCACGCTCGGCGCGGCCGGGTTGCTCGACGACCGCCGCTGCACCACCCACTGGCGCCACGCCGACGCCCTGGCGGCCCGCTTCCCGCTGGCCAAGGTCGACCCCGACGTGCTGTACGTGGCCGACGGCAACGTCATCACCAGCGCCGGCACGGCCTCGGCGGTCGACTGCGGACTGCACCTGATCCGCGAGGAGCAGGGCTCGGCGGTGGCCACCCAGCTCGCCCGCCGGATGGTCGTGCCACCGCACCGCGACGGCGGCCAGGCCCAGTTCATCGAGACGCCGGTGCAGCCGATCGAGTGCGACACGCTGCAGCCGCTGCTCACCCACGTGCTGGAGACCCTGGACCAGCCGCACACGGTGGACACCCTGGCCGCGGAGGCCCACATGGCGCCGCGCACCTTCGCCCGCAAGTTCCGGGCCGAGACCGGCGCGACCCCGCACGACTGGCTCACCGGCCAGCGGGTGCTGCTGGCCCGGCGGCTGCTGGAGGAGTCCGACCTGGGCATCGACACGATCGCGGTGCGGGCGGGCTTCGGCAGCGCCGCGACGCTGCGGCACCACTTCGGACACCGGCTGGACACGACACCGCAGGCATACCGGTCGATGTTCCGCACCCGCACCCACTGACCCGCCCCGCCGCGCCGCCGTGGCGGCGGCCCGGGCGATGATCGGCACTCGATACCATGAGCGCCGCATCGGAGGTGCATGGTGACGGACGCGACGCGGTCGCTGCGGTGGTACGGCGGGCTCGCCGTGCTCTTCTTCGGCATCGGGCCGGCGGTGATGCTCACGCTGCTCGTCGTGCAGGGCCGGACCCCCGGCTCGGTCGGTGTGCTGCTCATCTTCGGCATCCCGCTGGTCCTGCTCGCCCTGGTCATCGCGGGGCTCGGGCTGACCGGTTCCGACCCCGAGCTGACCAGCCGCCGGATGCACCTGGCCATGGCCCTGGTGGCCGGCGCCGACGTGCTGATGCTCGGCGGCAACGCGATCATCCGGATGATCGCCGAGTGATCTTCCGGCGGGCCCTGCCGCTCGGGCCCGCGCTGCGCGACCGGCTGGGCCGGCCGCGCCGGGTGCGGACCATCGCCAGCAGCCCGCGGTCGCGGGTCTGGCGAGCTGAGTTCGCCGGTACGCCCGCAGTGGTCAAGCAGATCGTCGGAGGCGCCGACGCGGCCCGCCGTTTCGACCGGGAGCTGACCGCCCTGCGCCTGGCCGGGGCCGCCCGCCCGGCCGTAGTGCCCGAGGTGCTCGCCGCCGACCCGCAGCGGCGGGTACTGGTGCTCGAACACCTCACCGAAGTGCCCGACGGCGAGCCCTGGGCGATCCGGTACGCCACTGCACTGGCCCGCCTGCACGCCCTCGGCCCCGGGGACCTGCCCGCCGACACCGGGCCCGCGCCGCGCGATGTCCGGGCGTTCCTCGACCTGGCCCGCGCGCTGGGAGTGACTGTCCCGGCCGGCGTCGACGACGAGCTGGCGGCCCTGCTCGAGCGCCTGCGGGCAGCCGGAACCGCGGCGCTGCTGCACGGCGATCCCTGCCCCGGCAACGAGATCACGACCACCGGCGGTATCCGCTTCGTGGACCTCGAAGGGGCCGCGGCCGGTGCCGGGATCAACGAGCTCGCGTACCTGCGGATCGGCTTCCCGACCTGCTGGTGCGTGCGGTCCACGCCGGAGCCGGTGCTGCTCGCCGCCGAGCAGGCGTACCGGGAGACCTGGCGGTCGTTGCGCGGCGGTGACCCGCCCGGCGACCTCGCCGACGCCTGCCTGGGGTGGGTCGTGCAGGGCGACGCGCTCGTGGAACGGGCTGAGCGGCAGGGCACCGACCACTTCGCCCGGATGCTGCGCGCCGACTGGCGTTGGGGCACCATGACCGCCCGCGAACGGGTCACGTACCGGCTCGGAGTGGCTGCCGCCGCGGCCGACGGACGCGCTGACCTCGCGGGCACCGTACGACTCGGCCTCGCGATGCGGGAGGCCCTCGCCCGCCGCTGAAAAGAATCTTGATCGTCGATGTCACGCCGACCGGTTCCCACGGACCTAACTAGGTGGGAGTTCAACGGCGAACGGAGACATCGGTGCCCGACGCGCACGGCACGCACGACACACCCGACGTGGAGCGTGCGGCGTCACCGCCGATATCCCCACCGCTTGTTCCGGAGCCGCCTCCTGCCGACGAGATCGAGGAGTTCTTCCGGCGGTACTGGGCGGGCCTCGTGCGCAGCCTGCTGCGGGAGGGCGCCGACCGCTGGGAGGCCCAGGACGCCGTTGCCGAGGCGATCCGGGAGGCGCTGCGTCGCTGGTCGGAGCTGACCCACCCGGTCGCCTGGGTGCGCACCGCGGCCCGGTCACACTGGCTCAAACAGCGACGCAGCGCCGGGCGCGGCGACGTCGAGGTGCTGGTCGCCGACGTCGCCGAGCTGGGCACCGGGCGGGCCGACCCCGAGCTGGTGGCGTACGAGCTGCAGGAATGGTTCGCGGGGGTGCTGGCCCAGCTGCCGCCGGCGCGGCGTGAGGCGTTGGAGCTGTCGGCCGAGGGGCTGACGCCGACCGAGATCGCCCGGCAGGTGGGCAAGACGCCGGAGGCGGTTCGAACGGCCCTGAAACTGGGTCGCAAGCAGGCGGTGGCCATGTGGCAGGCGGCGCCTTCGCAGCGTGGGCGGACGGCTGAGCCTGGCGCCGAGGCGCAGGCAGCTGGGGCCCGGCCCACCGAGCCGCAGGTTGGGGCCGAGGCCGGGTCCAAGCCCGAGCCCGAGTCCAAGCCCGAATCAGTGACCAAGTCCGAGCCCGAGTCCGAGGGAGGCCGGTCATGACGCCGCGCGACGAGCCGTTTCCGCCGGATGAGGGTGGCCTGACCCACGCGATGATGATCGCCGCGCTCAACGAGATCCTCGCCGAGTGCGGCTACGACCCGGTGCCCGAGGAGGACGAGCCCTCCTCGGCCGAGGCGCCCGCCGACCGGCTGATCGAGGACGCTCGCCACCGCGCCGACGGCATTGTTGCCGCCGCGCTCGAGACCGCGGTGCAGTACACGGATGCCGCCCTCGATCAGGCTGCGCGCACGGTGCTCAGCGCTCGCCGTACCCTCGCGCCCCTGCCCGCCGCCGCCCGCCCGCTGGAGCCGGCGCGGCAGCCGGTCCCCGGCACCCGCGGCCAGAGCCTGGGCGACATGTGGTTCGCCGCCGCGGCGGCCGCTGGCGTCTACCTGCCGATCGCCGAGGACGCCGCGACGCGCACGCTCGAGGCGTACGCGGATTGTCTGCGGGCCGCCACCCAGGTGAGCCCGCCGGATCTCGACGCGGCCTACCAGGTCGGGGTGGAGGTTGTCGCCCTCGGCGTCAGCCGGCCCGAAGCGCTGCCGGCCAGCATGACCCTGCTGCTCGACCACCTCAGCGACGGCGACACCGTGCGGCGCCCGGCCCGCCAGGTCGCCGGTACGTTCGCCGCCGGATTCGCCGCCGCTGTCCAGGCTCGCACGCTGGCTCAGCAGGAGTCATTGCACCGGGCCACCCAGCGGGCCGCCCGCGAGTTCCAGTCCGCCCTGCAGCACAGCGAGGCCCGCTACCACCGGCTCGCCTACTACGACCCGGTCACCGGCCTGGCCAACAAGGCGTGCCTCGTGCAGCGCCTGCGGCAGTCCGCCAACGGTGACGACCCGGACCGGCACGTCGGACTCTGCCTCATCGACCTGGGCGGTCTGGTCGCGGTCGGTGAGCAGTTCGGCGCCGACGCCGGCGATCACGTGCTGACCGAGGTGGCCCGTCGGTTGCAGCGCGTCGCCCGGCACCCGGACTATCTGCTGGCCCGGCACAGCGGGCACACGTTCGTGCTGCTGGTGCAGGACAGCGGCGGCCTCGCGCATCTCGCCGAGCTGGCCGAGCAGCTCACCCGCGAGCTGGCCGAGCCCGCCTCGCTGCCCGGCACGGGTCTGACCGCCCCGCTGCACGCCGCGGTCGGGGTCGTCGACGTGCCGACCGCCGGCCTCGACGTCACCCGGGTGCTGGTCGACGCCGAGATCGCCCTGCGCCAGGCCCGGGCCGGCACCACCGGCTGGGCCGCGTACGACCCGCAACCCGCCGGTCCGGGCCGGCCGCGCGCCGCCACCAGTGTGTCCGGGCTCGTCACCGGGCCGCCGTCGTACCAGCCGGTGGTGCAGCTGGGCACCGGGCGCGTCGCCGGGCTGCACGCGCGGATGGCGTGGCGGCACCCGCACCTGGGCATCCTCGACCTCACCCGGATCGGGCAGCTCACCGGCGACCGCGACACCACGACCCGGCTCGCCGGCAGCTTCCTCGGGCAGGCCTGCCGGCAGGCGATGAGCTGGGACGGCGGCCGCAAGGGCCCGTTCATCGGCCTGGAGCTGCCGGTGCACCAGATCGGCTACCCGGACATCGTCGACCTGGTGCGGGAGGCGCTCGCCGGCAGCGGCCTGCCACCCCGGCGGCTGCACCTGCACCTGTCGGGGCTGGACGCCGTACCGGCGGGGGAGCACAGCCACACCGTGCTGACCGCGCTGGCGGCGCTCGGGGTCCGGCTCCAGCTGGACGACTTCGGCAACGGGTACAGCAGTTTGCCGTACCTGCGGGAGCTTCCGCTGCACGGCCTGCGGTCGCCGGCGAGCCTGCTGCGATCCCCGGCCACCGGCCCCGACGCCGACCGGGACCTGCTGTCCGGGATGGCCCGGGTCGCGCACGCGCTCGGCCTCACCCTGACCGTGCACGGCGTGGACGAGGAGGGGGTCCAAGCCCGCCTGGCCGGAACGGGTGTCGATGGCGCCCAGGGGCTGCGCTACGGCGCGCCGACGACCCCGCACCAGGTGCCCGCACTGCTGCGCGGGCCGGCCCGGATGGTGACCGTCGCGGACCGGCGGGTGGCCTCGTGACCGACCACAGTGGAGTAGGCTTCCTCGGCATGGGGAACGCGGACGCGGACTATTCCAGCCGGCCCAGCAGCGCCCGGATCTACGACGCCCTGCTCGGCGGCAGCCACAACTTCGCCGCCGACCGTGAGGCGGCCAAGCGGCTGCTGGCGATGATCCCCGCGGCGGGCGAGATGGCCCGGGCCAACCGCGCGTTCCTCAACCGGGCCGTGCAGTTCATGCTCGACGCGGGCGTGCGGCAGTTCCTCGACATCGGCAGCGGCATCCCGACGGTCGGCAACGTGCACGAGATCGCCCAGCGCCGCGTGGACGATGCCCGGGTGGTCTACATCGACATCGACCCGGTCGCGGTGGCGCACGCCGGTGAGATCCTGCGCGACAACCGGTTCGCCGCCGCGGTGCAGGCCGACATGCGTTTCCCCGAGGCGATCCTCGGCCACGCGAGCGTGCGCCGGCTGCTCGACCTGGAGCAGCCGATCGGGCTGCTGCTGGTCGCGATGCTGCACTTCGTGCCGGACGACGACGCCTATCCGGCGGTCGAGCGGCTGCTCGCCAGCCTGCCGCCGGGGTCGTATGTGGCGATCTCGCACGGGGTCTCGGAGACCGCGGCGGACGCGGCGCTGGACGGGGTCGCTGACCTGTACCGGCGGACGGACGTGTCGACGGCGACTGGCCGCAGCCGGTCGCAGATCATGCGGTTCTTCGGCGACACGGTGCTGGTGCCGCCCGGGCTGGTCTGGGTGCACGAATGGCCGGCCGGCCCGCAGGGTGACGGCGACCCGGGCGACATGGCGGTGGTCGCCGCAATCGGCCAGAAGCCCTGAGTGGAGTGTCGGCCCCGGCCGGTCGCGCAGCTCAGATATCGTTCTCCAGCAGCTCCCGCACCCGCGGAATGACCTCGGTCCCGTACAGGTGGATCGCGGTCATCAGATCCTCGTGCGGCAGCGTCCCGGCCGAGTACTTCAGATCAAAACGCTGCACCTCCAGCACCCCCACCGTCCGGGCGATCTTGCGAGCCACCGTCTCCGGTGAACCGACGTGCCAAGCCCCCTCAGCGATGTCCGCCTCGAAGCGTTCGCGGGTCAGCGGCGGCCACCCCCGCTCGGCCCCGATCCGGGTGATCGACGCCCGGGCGTGCGGCCACAGCGTCTCGACCGCCTCCTCGTCAGTGGCCGCGACGAAGCCCGGCGCGTGCACCGCGATCGGCAGCGGCTCGCGTTCGTACTGGTCCAGGGCCCGGTGGTACAGCTCCACGTACGGCGCGAAGCGGGCCGGGTCGCCGCCGATGATCGCCAGGACCAGCGGGAAGCCGTACCGGGCCGCGCGGACCACCGATTCCGGGCTGCCGCCGACGCCGACCCAGGTCGGGATCCGCCCGGCTGCGGTCTTCGGGTAGACCTGCTGGCCGTCCAGCGGCGGGCGGACCGTGCCGGCCCAGGTCACCGGCTCCTCGTGGAGCAGTTCGGCCATCAGGTCGGCCTTCTCGGCGAAGAGCCGGTCGTAGTCGTTCAGGTTGTAGCCGAACAGCGGGAACGACTCGGTGAACGAGCCGCGGCCCAGGGTGATCTCGGCCCGGCCGTTCGACACCGCGTCGAGGGTGGCGAAGCGTTCGTAGACGCGGACCGGGTCGTCGGAGCTGAGCACCGTCACCGCGGTGCCGAGGCGGATCCGCCGGGTGCGGCTGGCGATGGCCGCCAGCACGATCTCCGGCGCCGACACCGCGAAGTCGTCGCGGTGGTGTTCGCCGAGCCCGAACGCGTCCACGCCGACCTCGTCGGCCAGCACCGCCTGCTCGACGACGTTGCGGATGACCTGCGCATACGGCAGCGTTTCGCCGTCCGGGCCGACGGTGACGTCGCCGAACGTGTCCAGTCCGAACTCCACGGGCAGCATGTGTCGATCATGCCTCACCGCCGCCGGCGCGCCGCGTGAGCCTCGGCTGATACCGATCTGCCGGCATAGATCGTTCGTGTCGGGAATTGGGCACCAAGGGGCAAACCTCACCTCCGCCTCACGGTGTCTCGCCCAGGCTCAGCCCGCAAGCATCGAGGGGGAGGAATGGCGACTTGAGATCGACCACAGTGCGGAGATGGGCCTGGGGGCTGGGCATCTCGACGGCGACGGCAGTGACCGCGTTCGGGGTGGCCGGCTGGCAGGCGAGCGCGGCGCCGACGCCGGGGACCACGCCGGGAGCGGCGGCCGAGCAGCCCCGGGTCTCGGATCCGAGCCCGGTGGCCGAGCCGGCCGCCGGGACGGGCAGTGACGCCCTGACCACCGGCGAGCTCGCCAAGGCCCGTACGGCCGCGCTGACGCCGCAACTGGCCGCCGCGAAGGACGTCACGGGCGCCGCCGGGCCGGAGTACCTGTCCGCCGAACTGTCCGCCGACAGCTCCGTGCGCCGCGCCGAGCTCTACTTCTACGACTACGGCACCGACAAGCTCGTCAAGCAGGTCGTCGACCTCGGCACGGGCAAGCTGACCGGCTCGTACACGGCCACCGGCATGCAGCAGCCCGCCGCCGACCGCGAGGTCGCCACGGCGCTCGACCTGGTCCTGGCCGGCCCGTACGCGAAGGACCTGCGCGACCGCTATGCCCAGGCCACCAGCCGGACCTGGACCGGCAAGCAGGACGTCGTCGTCACCGCGCACGTCCACCAGGCGCGCCCGGCCGATCCCGCCGCGGTCCGCCGCTGCGGCGCCCACCGCTGCCTGCGGCTGGTGGTCCAGGCCGCCGACGGGCCGTTCATCGACCTCGACGACATCATCATCGACCTCTCCGGGCGCACGGTCGCCCGGCTGAAGTGACGGGGACAGCGCACAGATGAAGATCAAGCGGACCATGGGCGCGGCCGCGGCGGCCGCCCTGCTCGCGACCGCCGGCATCACCGGTACGGGGGCCGGCCCGGCCGCCGCCCAGGCCCCGGCACCTCAGCAGTGCGCGGCGTCCACCACGGTCAAGGAGACCCTGCCGAACGGCACCACCTGGCAGCTCTGCTGGCGGATGCACGCGAAGAGCGGCCTCGTGCTGGAGAACGTCTCGATCGCCTCGACGCGCCATCCGCAGCCGGTGCGGATCCTCAAGTCGCTGACCCTGGCCCAGCTCAACGTCCCGTACGACTCCGGCGAGACCGAGTACAACGACATCACCGAGTTCGGCTTCGGCGGCGAGTACCTGCAAACGCTGGCCGGTGACGACTGCAAGGGCGGTTCCGCGCGGGTCGGCTCGGACGGTGGTGCCGAGCCGCAGCGGCGCAAGGTGCTGTGCGTGGGTGCGGAGGCTTCCGGGCTCGCGTACCACCTGGCCAACGAGGAGACGCCGGGCAAGCCGTACGCGAAGCAGGGCCACGACCTGGTCCTGCGCGCCCTGAGCCGGGTCGGCTGGTACGAGTACGTCACCGAGTACCGCCTGCACGACGACGGCCAGATCTCCGCCCGCCTCGGCGCCACCGGTGACCTGTCGCCGATCGACTTCACCACCCCCGACAAGGGCTGGCCGATCGGCAAGGGCAAGCAGGCGTACGCGACCAACCATTATCACAGCGCGTTCTGGCGGGTGGACTTCGACATCGCCGGCGGCGGTAAAGAGCAGGTCGAGCAATACGACTCCAAGGTGACCGGCCCGGGCAGCGTGTCGGCCAAGATCGCCACCGTGCACAAGACCATCGCCAAGGAGGGCAGCTTCACCAAGGTCAACCGCCGCTGGTGGCGGGTGGTCAGCCCTGGCGCGAAGAACGCCGACGGGCACAACCGCTCGTACGAGCTGGTCACCGGCGCGAACGACGTCTACGAGGCGCACCCGGAGACGGTCCCGGACGTGACGTTCACCCAGTTCCACGCCTGCGAGCGGTATGCGACCGGCAACGCCGACCCGCAGTGCCCCGGCCGTCGGGGCATCGTGGACTACGCGCTGCGTCCCGAGACTCTCGCGGATCCAATCATGTGGGTGCGGGTCGGCTTCCACCACGTACCGCGCGACGAGGACCAGAGCCCGATGCCGTTGCACTGGCAGGGTTTCGACCTCGTCCCGCGCGACTTCACCGAGATCAACCGGCTCGCCCCGCCCGCCCTCAGCGGCGTCAACGGCCAGAACTGACGTGACCGCGCCGGTCCCGGGTGACGCCCGGGGCCGGCCGTCCGATGAGGAGACTGATGCGCGTCCGCAGCCTTGTTCTGGTCCTCGTCCTGGCCGTCGCCGGGTGCGGGCCCCGATCCACGCCCGTGGCGGCACCGTCGGCGTCCGTCGCCGCGCCGAACGGCGTCGACCTGCTCTTCGCCCAGATGATGGTCGTGCACCACGCCCAGGCGGTGCAGCTGAGCCGCATCGTCGCCGCCGAGCCCGGGGTGAGCGAGCGGATCCGGCACGTCGCCGGCTTCATCGCCCGCGACCAGCAGCGCGAGATCGATGAGACGAACGCCTGGCTGGTCGCCTGGGGACGGCCGGCGGTGGACCCGGCCGATCCGGTGGTGCGGCAGCTGCACGGCGGCGGGGAGGCCGCGGCGCACGGCATGCTCAGCGATGCCCAGCTCGATCGGGTACGCGACGCGGCGCCGGCCGAGGCGTCCCGGCTCTTCCTCCAGCAGATGATCGCCCATCACACCGGTGCGATCACCATGGCCCGCTCGGCGCTGGAGGACGGCGGCAACGCCTACATCCGTACGCTGGCCACCCACATCATCAATGAGCAGACCGCCGAGAACGACGCCATGCGGGCCCTGCTCGTCACGCCGCCTCCAGGCTGAGCTCGCGGGGCCGCACCAGCATGGCGTGCATGTCTTCCGGCGTGAGCGGCCGGCTGAAGTAGTAGCCCTGGATCGCCGGGCAGTCGGCCGTGCGCAGCGCGTCCCAGTCCGCGATGTCCTCCACGCCCTCGGCGACCACGGACATGCCCAGCGACCGGGCCAGCCACAGCACGGCCGAGATGATCGACGCCTTGCGCGGATCGCTCGCCAGCCCGGCGACGAACGAGCGGTCCAGCTTGACGATGTCCGCGGGCACGGACTGCAGCCAGGTCAGCGAGCTGTAGCCGGTGCCGAAGTCGTCCAGGGCGATCCGTACGCCCAGCGCCTTGAGCGCGTGCAGACGATCCTGCAGGTCCACGGAGTTGGACAGCAGGGCCGTCTCGGTGATCTCCAGGACCAGCCGCGCCCGGTCGTCCAGGCCGCTCGCCGCGAGCAGGCCGGCCAGCATCGGCACGAAGCCGGGCTCGGACAGCTGCCGCGGGCTCACGTTGACCGACACGTAGCCCAGCTCGTCGCGCCACCGGTGCAGGTGGCGCAGGGCCTGGGCCAGCACGTGCTCACCGAGCGGGACGACCAGTCCGGTCTCCTCGGCGGCGGCGATGAAGTGCCCGGGCGCGAGCAGCTCACCCTCCATGGTCCACATCCGTACCAGGGCCTCGGCGCCGACGATCAGGCCGGTGGCGGGCGACACGATGGGCTGGAACCACACCGGCAGGGTCGCCTCGCGCCGGCCGTCGAGGGCCTGCCGCAGCCGGGACTCGGCGGTGATGCGCTGCTGCACCGCGACCCGCATGTCGTCGTTGAACAGTTCGAGGCGGTTGCCGCCGGCGCGCTTGGCCGCGTACATCGCGGTGTCGGCGGCGAGCACGGCCTGCTCGGCCTGGCGCGGCCCGTGCGCGACGGCGAGGCCGATACTGAGCGCGATCTGCAGCTGGGCGCCGGCGACCGGGAGCGGCTCGGCAAGTGCGGCCAGCACGGCCCGACCCACGCGTACGCCGGTCTCCTGCGGGCCGGGCAGCGCGACCACGAACTCGTCACCGCCGAGCCGGGCCACCAGGGAACCGGCCGGCACCGTCCGCGTCACCCGCTCGGCCAGGGCGCGCAGCACGTCGTCGCCGGCGGAGTGCCCGGACCCGTCGTTGATCGTCTTGAAGCGGTCCACGTCGAGGTAGAGCACCGAGACCGGGGCGGTGTCGGCGCTCAGCATGGCGAACAGGTCGACCTCGAAGGCGGCCCGGGACAGCAGTCCGGTCAGCGAGTCCTGGCGTACCTGGCGGCGCAGCGCGGCCTCGTGCTCCTGCTGCCGGGTGACGTCCATGCAGTGCACGAAGATCAGCCGCAGCTTGCCGTCGCGGTCGCGCAGCCCGTTGCTGTGCACCTCCACGTGCATGACCGAACCGTCGTCGTGCCGCCGGTACGCCGTCGTGAACGTCACGGGATCCGTCGCCTGCGTCAGCGCCTCGAAGACCCCGGCCTCGGCGGGATCCACCGGCGTCATGGGCAGGTCCGCCACCCCGAAGCCCGCGGGCAGCTCCGCCGGCAGCCCCAGCCAGGACCGGTACGCCGAGTTGGTGCGCAGCAACCGCCCGTCGGGCGCGAGCATCGCCATCGGTACGGGCGTCTCGTCGAACGCGACGCTGAGCTGCGCCTTGCTCTCGGCCAGGTTGTCCTCGGCGCGCCGCTCCTCGGCCTCGGTCAGGCTCCAGGCGACCACCTGGAACGCCGCAGCCAGCAGCACCGCGAGCCCGTGCAGCAGCGCCCAGGTGAACGGGTGCAACTCGGCGCTGCGGTGGTCGTACGTGTGCTCGCTGACGAGCGTGCCGAAGACGGCGTGGTGCAGGGTGGTGCTGACCAGGAAGGCGCCGAACGGCGCCCAGTCGCGATACAACGCCAGCGCGGCCACGGCGACGAAGAAGCTGAAGTGCGACTCGGTGAGCCCGTCGGACATGGCGACGAAACCGGCACAGGCGATGGTGAAGCCGGCCGCGACCGCGATCGAGGGCAACCGGCGCGCCGGCATCAGCACCGCGCCGACGACGCACGGCAGGACCAGCAGCACTGTCACCAGCCAATCCGCGTCCAGCCCGCCCCGCGCCGCGCCGAACACGGTCAGGCCGGGCACGGTCGAGGCGAGCAGCATGGTCAGCAGCCGGTGGCGACGAGCCCAGTCCTCGTCGCGCAAGCCGCCGCCGGTCGGGAGCCAACCGCGCATAGTCGAACTCCTGTCTCGTCAACCGTCTGGAACCTGATCGGCGGCCCGCGGGCGGGCATGAGTGATCGGCCGGCGCCGGCGGCGTATTCCGGTGGACGCGGGCGTCATCATGATCGGGTGGGAGTCACCCTCTCGGGCGGTATCAGGCCGAAACCGGGTCACCGCGTGCTCGCGGCCGGCCCGGTCCGCGATGCTGCCCGGCTCGCACCGGGCACGCCGGTCGCGGTGGGTCCCGCTACGAGCGCCGAAGTGGCGGCCGAGATCCTGGCCCGGCTGGGGGAACTGGTCGCCGCGGGCGGTGCGGTCGCGGCCGGCGCGGACGTCGACCTGGGGGCCGGACACCGGTCGGCGCGGATCGACGGTGGTGCCGGGGACCGCCGGGACGCGGTGCTGGCCGCGCTGGCCGCACCGGGCTTCGCCGACCGGCTGGGCCCACCGCCGGCGCTGCTGGTCGCGCTCTTCGGCCCGGACGCGACCAAGCCGCTGGGCGCGGCCGCCCTCGAGGCGATCACCGCCGGCCGGTGGCCGGTGCTGCGGTACGCCGTGACCGCCGCCGACCTGCTGGGGCCCGAGCAGCTCGTCCGGATGCTCGCGCTGCGGGCGCCGCAGGGGGTCGACCCATTCCCGTCCGGCCTGCCCTCGGTCGTCGGTTCGCACCTCGGCCGCGTCCTCGGCCCGCTGTCCGGGCCGCGACGGCTGCGGCTGCTGACCGACCTGTGGGAGCAGGTCTGCGCGGCCGGGCTGGCCCGGCAGCGCCGCGAGCGGCTGCTCGACAGCCAGCGTCGCCCGGCGGGCTATGAGGACCTCCAGGCCCGGGCCGAGCGGTTCGAGCACGACGAGATCCTGCTGCGGCTGCGCCGCGGGTTCGGGGCCGAACCGACCCTGGTCCAGGCCGCGCTCTGGGAGCCCCCGCCCGAGGTGTGGTCGGCCCGCGCGGCGCGGCTGCTCAGCGACGCCCTGGCCGCGACGGTGCTGGCCCGGCTGGCGACGACGGCGGTCGACGACGGCTGTGCGGAGGCGCTGCGACGGCACAGCGACGAGATCACGGCGGCGATCGCCACGCTCACCAAGCGGGAGGCCACCGACGCCGGTCGGCCGGTGCCCGGCCTGTGCACGCACCCGTCGCGGCCGGTCCGCTACCTGCGGGATCTGCGGCGCATCCCGGCGGGCGGGCCGCTGAGCCAGAAACAGACCCGGTACGTGCGCGACCGGCTCGCGCTGGCCCGCGACTACGGCATGCTGGCCCTGGAGAACGCCCGCGCCTATGTCGTTCAA
This sequence comes from Actinoplanes sp. CA-051413, assembly GCF_050955795.1. Taxonomy (NCBI): domain Bacteria; kingdom Bacillati; phylum Actinomycetota; class Actinomycetes; order Micromonosporales; family Micromonosporaceae; genus Actinoplanes; species Actinoplanes sp. CA-051413. Next base: position 5,755,984 of record NZ_CP192100.1, on the reverse strand, counting down.
GGCCGGTTCCACGAGGACGAGAGGGCCCGCCCGGCCCGGCAGGCCTGGGCCGCCACCGGGCTCGGCCCATGGCGCGAGCAGGTCGGCTACTTCTCCCCGGAACGCCGGCCCGGCTGGGAACACGCCACCGGCGAACTGACAGCGGCCACGGAGACGGTCGGCGACCTCTTCTGGTACGCCGAACTCGCCGACGCCCTGGCCCGGCTGCGCGGCAACCCGGCCGCCGAACTCACCACCGACGAGTACGGCCCGCACGCGGACCCGGAAACCGACCCGCCGGACGACCCGCTGATGCCCCGCCTCGACGCCGTCGCAGCGGCCGCGGCCGGCACCGCTCAGCTCGCCGAGCTCGGCGGAAGCGTGGCGCCGCGCCCGCGCACGTGGGCGGAACTCGTCGGTGGCCTGCTCGCCGGGGTCACCGCCGCCGAGGCCCAGCCGGGCCGGTTCGCCGTCCCGGCCCCGGCCGAGGCCGCCGACGGCACCCTGCTGCCGGGCACCGACCTCCGGATCGAGGTGGCGCGGACCGGACGGCAGCTCGCGCGCTGGGCCGGCTACATGGGCAACTGCATTGCGGGACCTTCGTACGCCGACGGCGCTGCGGTGGGCCGGCAGGTCCTGGTGGCCCTGCGTGGGCCCGACGAGCGGATCGTCGCCAACGTCGAGGTCCGGCTCACCGGCCGGGGCTGGCGGATCGGCGAGATCAAGGCCCGGTTCAACGAGGACCCGGATGAGGACCTGCGGCGGCGGACCCTCGACTGGATCGCGTCGCTGCCGCTGCCCGTCGGGGAAGAGCTGGACGCGGGAGTCGAGCCGCTGTTGCCCGTACCGGTGCGGCGGGCGCAGCGACCGGCCCCGGCCGCCCGGCTGACCGCCGAGGTGGGGGACCGCCTCGGGGAGCTGGCCGAAGCCGCCCTGCGGCCGTCCCCGCTGCTCGCCGCCCTGATCGGCGCCGAGCCGGGGCCGCCGGCGCTGGTAGCCCTGCGGCGCAGCAGTCCGGCGACCCTGATCCGCGGCTGCCGGCGCCTGCTCACCGACGTGCCGATCGCTGAGCTCTGGGAGGCGAGCGAGCACCGGCCGCTGTCGGAAGCGGTGGCGGGCATGCCCGCGGCGGTGCGGGACAAGCTCGCGCCGCTGGGTGCGGATGTGCCGATCCCGCGGACTCTGCGCCGACTGGCCCGGCTGCCGCGGGTCGCGCCGGCCCGCAACGCGGAACTGGTGGCGATCCGGCTGCGCGCGGCACTGGGGCATCTGCTGCGCGAGGACGCACCCGAGCTGGCGCAGGCCATGGCGGGACGGCCGCCCCGGCAGCTGTTGCGCGCGGGCGTGCTGGCGGTGACGTCGTGGGGCGGCCTGGGCGCGGCAGGGGCGGTCACCGCGGTGACGGGTCGGCGGCGGGTGCGGGTGCCGGGTTATCCGCAGTCGTCGCTGAACGACGAAGGCTGGCAGGCGGCCTGGCCGGACGCGGTCGAGCTGGGCGCCGAGCCGGAGGGATTCTGGCCCCGGATCGTCGCGCACGGTGCGCTGGTGCCGTCCTCCTGGCTCGGCGGCGGTGACTGGCCCGCGCTGTGGGGACGGGCCACCCGCTGACACTCCCGCCGGCGTCAGGCCGGGACGAACTCCCGGACCATGATCATGGTCGCGGCCTCGGACGGGTGGGGCACGGTGGCCACGCCGCGCGCCGGCCGGGGCCGTGTCACCCGTGCGGCGCCGTAGACCGGGCGAGCCGCGGTGGAAGCGGGACGGACGACGCGAGCGGCAGCACCCGGACCGGCCGCCCTGGTCGGGCAGAGGGCCGACGCGGGCGCACGAGCCGGGCGGACAACGCGGACGGAGCTGCGCGCGGTCCGGACGGCAACAGTGGCGGTCGCGGGGACGGCAACCGCGGGAGCGGCCACTGCGGCGACCGCGGGGGCGGCGGGGGCGGCGACCGCGGAGACAGCGGCGCGGGAGCGGCGGTCGGTGACCAGGACCCAGCACACGATCAGAGCGCTGGCCAGGCCCACCAGCGCGGACAACCAGACGGCCAGCTGGCCGGTAGCCAGGCCGTACGTGCACCACGAGCCGCACGCGAAGGCCGCGAGCCACCAGCGCATCGCGGACAGCCCGGCCAGGTCCTGGTTACGGTCGCGCAGCAGTGACAGCGGCTGGGGGATCGCGCCCAGGATCGCCGTGCAGGCCAGCACCGCGCCCAGGAACGCCGCGGCCCGGTGGCCGCCGATGTCGGTCAGCCGGCCGGCGATCGCGCTGCCCGCCGCTGCCGTGAGGACTCCGGCCGCGCCGGCCGCGCTGACCAGCAGCTTGCGGCCGGTACGCAGTTCGCTCTGCTTCATCAGCACCGTCACCAGCACCGCGAGGCCGGCCACACCGGTCACGGTGTTGGTCACGACCTGCACGGTCTCGCCGGTCAGCAGGCCGTAGGTGATCCAGCCGACCGGCATCGCCGTGCCCTGCCAGCAGGCGGTCGCGGAGAGGCCCTTGGTGCGGCCGCGGGCGACGGAACGCCAGACCTGGGGCCAGGGGAGAGTGATGGACAGAGCGGCGCCGAACCAGCCGAGCAGAGCGATGGAGTGCATGATCCAAATCCGGTCGTCGGGACAGTGGGCGGCCGGAGCGTCCCGGCCACCTGTGCCCCATCGGCGTCGCCGCCGGACCGGCTGACAAGATCCATCCGTGAGAGGTGACACGGCGGGAAACCACCGTTTCGCAACCAAGTTCCGGAGGGACCGAGCGATATGGCGACGCGCCCACTGATCGACCTGCACCGGCACCTGGAGGGCTCGATCAGGTCGAGCACGTTCCTGGATGTGGCCCGCCGTGACGGTCATCCGCTGGCGGCGCAACCCCGGCCGCGGGACCTGCTCGTCGCGGACGGGCCGCTGGGTGGGCTGTTGCCGTACCTGGCCAAGGTCGACGACGAGATCGGGGTCTTCCGGACCCTCGACGACTGGCGGCGGGCCGGGCGGGAGGCGGTCGAGGACGCCTTCGACGACGGCCTCGACTACGTGGAGCTGCGTTTCAGCCCGTACTTCATCCAGCAGCAGACCGGCCTTGCGCCGGCCGCGGTGATCGACGCGGTCGCCGACGGTGTCGCGGCCGGCAGCCGCGGCACCGGGCTGCAAGTCGGCCTGATCGCGACGATCCTGCGCGACCTCGGGCCGGAACGCGCCCTGGAACAGGTCGCCACGTTCCTCACCCGGCGTGCCGTGTGGTGCGGGGTCGACCTGGCCGGCAACGAGGCCGGGTACGCGGCCGCGCTGTTCGCCCCGGCGTTCGCCCGGGTTCGCGACGCGGGACTGCACATCACGGTGCACGCGGGGGAGGCGGCGGGCCCGGAGAGCGTCCGGGCGGCGGTCGAGGACCTCGGCGCCGAGCGGATCGGCCATGGCGTACGCGCCGCCGAGGATCCGCGCCTGCTGGAGGACCTGGCCCGGGCCGGGGTGACGCTGGAGGTGGCGCTGACCAGCAACACCCAGACCGGGGCGGCGCCGGGCTACCGCGACCACCAGATCCACACGCTGCTGGCGGCGGGAGTCGGGGTCACACTCAACACCGACAACCCGCGCGTCAGTGACGTCACCCTGTCCCAGGAGCACGCCCTGGCCCGTTACGCCACCGGCCTCACCGACGAGCAGCTGAGCCTGGTCGCCCGGCAGTCCGCGACGGCCGCTTTCGCCGACTTGAGCTTTCCGGAGGCCTGAACCGAACGGCAACCGTGGCGCCCCCGTTCTGCGCTCTCCGGCTTCGGCGGGAGCCCGAAGGGGATGGCATGACGGACACGCAGATCGTTGAGCTGGGGCTGCAGGCCATGACCATCGCCGCGAAGATGTGCGCGCCGGTGCTTCTGACCGCGCTGCTGATCGGTTTCGCGATCTCGTTGTTCCAGTCGGTCACGCAGATCCAGGAGGCGACGTTGTCGTTCGTCCCGAAGGCTGTGGGCGTGGGTGCGGCGATCCTGTTCTCGGGTAACTGGATGTTGCACGAGATGGTCACGTTCACGACGCAGCTGTTCGAGAAGATCCCGACGCTGATCGGCTGACCTCGCCAGCATCGAAAAAGGGCCGCCCGATGGGCGGCCCTTTTCGTTTGTCCGGGTCACACGGCCGAGGCCGCCGCCTTCACCAGTTCTACGGTCTGGTCGATGGTCGCCGCGCGGTCGGCGGCGAAGGCCTCGTCGATGAGCACCAGCGGGTCGGCCGGGTAGACCAGCGCCGAGATGTGCAGGTGCCCGCCCGGGACGTCGGTCGCGCCCAGCGCCAGCCGCAGACGGTTGGACCTGTACATGCTTTCGTTGGACAGGTAGTTGCCGCCGCCACCGGACTGGGCCTGCGACCCGGGGGTCGGACCGTTGTTGTGACACCGCACCGCGGCCGGGTCCGGGCGGGTGCCAGCCGGCCACTCGCACAGCCGGGGGTTCAGCGCCGTCGGCCACGGGCCGGTCCCGGCCGCGACCATCGCCGCCCACGGCAGCGTCGTCTCGATGAACTCGGGCTGGGGTTGCGGCTGCGGCCAGCGGGGCGCCGGGGGCACCGGCTCGGCCACGCCCTCGTTGTTGTTGTCCGGCGAGCCGCCGCGCCAGGCGCCGGCCCACTGCTCGATGTTCATCAGGCCGCGGTTGCCCTGGCTGATCGTCATGATCAGGTCGGCGCGCTGCCGGGACCGGGCGGTCAGGTACGGCCCGAAGGTGTCCTCGACGATGCCGGCGTCGAAGCCGCTCCATGTCACCGGCAGCGCCACGGCCTGCACCTGCACCCGGTGGCCGGCCACGGTGAAGCGCAGGCCGTCGAGCTGCAGCGCCGACGCCCCGGACGGGTTCGACCGGCGGATCTCCCCGTTCAGCTGGTACGGGTCGAACCCGCTGACCAGCACCCGCCGCACCCCGCGCGCGAAGTCGGTGGAGGAGACCCCGCGGGCCGCGTACTCGTACGTCCGCAGCAGGCCGGCGCGCTGGGCGTCGGTGAGCGGGAACGCGGGCTGCCACTGCCGCAGGTCACGCGTGCCCATCAGCCGGGTCCAGTACAGCGGGCGGTCGTCGTACCGCTCGATCGTGCCCATCCGCACCTTGCCCTGCGCCCGCAGCACGGCCGTGCGCCACAGCCGGTCGCCCTCGCGCCGCAGCACCCGCTGGGCGTCGGCGACCGACCGCGTCCGGCACAGCGACCCCGTCAGAGCCCGCGCGTACGGCGTGAAACCACCCGCCTCGACCAGCTCGTACGGCACCCGCGTCCCACCGGGCAAGGCCGGGGTCTCGATCCGGCCCTCCTCGTAGGTGACGGGGGCTGTGCGGTCGTAACACGCCGCGGGGCCTGCGGCCGTGGCGGCTTGGGGAACGGCCAGGAGCGCCGCGCTGACTGCGATCACGGTGACGAGACGCATCGGACCTGCCTTCACCAGAGGGCATCGACGTGGGTGACTATATCGTGAATCCGGGCGCGTCCCGGGTGAGAACGGACACCCGTTCCGCCCCCAATGCCTCGGCCAGCGCGGCGGTCAGCCGGGCGATGTCGGCGGCCGCGCCCTCGTGCAGGGCCTCGGCCACGATGAGCGCGGTCGTGGTGTCCGCGGTGACGGCGGAGAGCCCGCTCTGCCGGTTGGTCCAGCGCCGGGCGTGGGCGTTGCCGGCGGTGTCGGCGAACGTCACCTCGCCGGGCGCCGGGTGCTCCTTCTCGCCGCCGAAGGTCAGGTAGGTCTCGTCCCCGGTGGCGTGCCGGACCTCGAGGTCACCGTCGATCCGGGCGACGTCCAGCGCGGCGACCGGGATCGCGAACGCCGCGGACATCGCGTTGCAGACGTCGACCAGTGGATGCACCGCGGGCAGCTCACCGTCGCGCCGCAGCCGGCGCAGCAGCGACTCGGAGGCGCAGCGGTACTGGGTGGCTCTGACGCCCAGGGCGGTGAACGCACGCCGCCACGCCTGGATCTCCGGGAACTGGCCTTCGGGACCGGCCGCGAGCCGTTCGCGCGCGACCGTGAGCTGTTGCGCGACCACCTCGGCGGCGTGCGCGGGGGTGGGTGCGGCCGTCACCAGCAGAGCGCCCGCGGCAAGAGCTGGGAACTCCCGCCAGATGTCGTCGTGATGCCGGAACCTCATGCGATCTCCCCGGTGAGTGCGGGCACCGGACGGTGGCCCGTGAGCGGCCGGCCAGGACTTTTCCCGGCGGTGGTGCGCAGGCCGATCGCCAGGCCCAGGGCCACGACGGCGATGCCGGCCCAGACCAGCGGGCGGGGCGCCGGTCCGCCCAGGGCCATCCCGGCCAGGGCGGCGGCGATCGGGGCGATGCCGGTGAGCAGCCCGGCCCGCCCGGCGCCGAGCCGCGACACGCAGGCGTACCAGAGCACGAACGCCACCGCTGTCACCGCGACCGCGAGATACGCCCCGGCGGCCAGGTCGCTCCCGGTCAGCCGGAGCGCCGCGGCCGGGCCCTCGTGCAGCACACCCAGCACCGCCAGCATCACCGCCGCCAGCCACGTGGCGTGCACGGACACCCCGACCGGGCCGTGCCGGCCCAGGACCGGAACGGCGAGCAGGGTGAACGCCGCCTCGCAGGCGAAGGCGACCACCGCCCAGAGCAGCCCGATGCCGTCGGTGCGGCCCATACCCTGCACGAGCCCGGCGCCGACGGTCACCACGACCGCGCCGGCCAGGACCGCCGGCGCCGGGCCGCGTCCTTCCAGCAGCGGGCCGATCGCGGCGAGGAGCACCGGTACGCAGGCGACCGCGACGCCCAGCACCGCGGGTTCGGCGTGCCGGGCGCCCTGCACCAGCGCCACGTTGAAGATGACCAGGCCGGTCGCGGCGATGCCGGCCAGCCAGAGCCATTCGGTGCCGCGCGGGCGGACCGGCTGCTTGCGGCTCAACGCGGCGAAGCCGAGCAGCAGCAGGCAGGCCAGCGCGTACCGCAGGGCCTGGATGGTGAACAGTGGGGCGTCGGCGATCTCGGCGGAGACGGCGACGCTGCCGCCGACGCAGGACATGGCCGCGGACCCGGCGGCGAGGGGCAGGAAACGGGACACACGAACCATGTTCGACGCGAGTATGGTCCAGCAGGAAGGACCAATCTTCGGTTCGAGGAGTGGACCAAATCGACTTCCTGGAGCTGCATCCCGGCGCAGCACCGGCCAAGGGCGTGACGGCCTGGCTGGTCGACGCGCTGCGCGCCGCGATCGGCGACGGCCGGCTGGCCGCCGGGGCCCGGCTGCCGGCGACCCGGGCGCTCGCCGGTGATCTCGGGCTGTCCCGCGGGGTTGTCGTGGAGGCGTACCAGCGGCTGACCGACGAGGGGCTGCTCAGCGGGCGCACCGGGGCCGGGACCGTGGTGACCGGGCTGGCGGCCCAGCCCCAGACGCAGAGCCGGCCCCGGGAGCCGTCCGCGATGCGGCTGCCGCTGCCGCCCTCACCCGGCGTCGACCTGGACCTCTCTCCCGGCGTACCGGATCTGTCGGCCTTTCCCCGGGCGGCCTGGCTGCGCGCCGAGCGGGCCGTGCTCGCGACCGCGACCAACGCCGACCTCGGCTACGGCGACCCGCGCGGCAACCCGCGGCTGCGCGGCGAGCTGGCCGGCTGGCTGGCGCGGACCCGCGGCGTGCAGACCGGCCCCGACGACCTCATCGTCGTCAGCGGCGTCGCCCAGGCCCTCGCGCTGCTGGCCCAGACCCTGCGGACCCGCGGCGGCACCGAGGTGGCGGTCGAGGATCCCGGCTCCCGGGGCACCCGCGACGAGCTGGCCCACTGGGGGCTGCGCCCGGTGCCCGTCCCGGTCGACGACGAGGGGCTGCGGGTCGACCGGCTCGCCGCTACTGGGCTGGAGACCGTGCTGCTCACCCCGGCCCACCAGTTCCCGACCGGGGTGGTGCTGAGCCCGGCCCGGCGCCGTGCCCTGCTGGCCCGGCCCGGCCTGATCATCGAGGACGACTACGACGCCGAGCACCGCTACGACCGGGCGCCGGTCGCCGCGCTGCAGGCCTCGGCGCCCGACCGGGTGGCCTACACCGGCAGCGTCTCCAAGTCCCTGGCCCCGGGCATGCGCCTGGGCTGGCTGATCGCGCCGCGCGCCCGGCACGCCGACCTGGTCACGGCCAAGCACGCCAGCGATCTGGGCAACCCGGCGCTGCCCCAGCTGATCTTCGCCCACCTGCTGGCCGGCGGCGACTACGAACGTCACCTGCGCACGGTCCGCCGCCGGCAGGTCCGCCGCCGCGACGCCCTGCTGCACGGCCTGCGCGAGCACGTGCCCCACGCGCGCGTCGAAGGCGTCGCCGCCGGGCTGCACCTGCTCATCACCTTGCCCGGGCCGACCGACGACACCGAGCTGGCGCGCCGGCTCGAGGAGGACGGCGTCCGCGTCCACCCGCTCTCCTGGCACCGGCTGCTCGACGGCCCGCCGGGCCTGGTGCTGGGCTACGCCGCCCTGCCCCCGGACCGCCTGCTGGAGGCCGCCCGCCGGATGGGACGCGTGCTGGGCGCTCAGCGCACCCGATAACGGGTACGGCTGCCGAAGGTCCGGTCCTGGAGCTCGACCCAGGCCAGCTGCGGCACCTCCGCGGCCAGCTCGCCGAAGAGGTGCCGGGCGACCAGCTCGAACGTGGGCCGGAAGGCGAACTGCGCCGTCCACACGCCGGTCCCGAGCACCTGCGCCCAGCCGTCGAGCCGTTCGGCCAGCTCGTCGGTGTCGAAGAACCAGCCGCGCTCGGTGAGCTGGGCGTCGTCGAAAGCCACGGCTGCTCGCAGCACCACCTCGACGTCGGCGCCCGGCTCGAGCGGGGACAGCCCGCGGCGTTGCCGTACCGGTGACGGCAGCCCTTGCCGGGCCCGGAACGCCCGCTCGACCTCCACCTCGTAAGCCATCGTCGGCGCCGTCAGTCGAGCAGGCTGCTGTAGTCGGCGATGGTCAGCGGGGTGTCGGCCAGTGAACCGTCCGAGCGGGGCACCCACAGCGGCGCGCCGTCCGCCATGAAGGACACCGTGCCCACGTCCGGCAGGTTGGTCAGCGTGCAGACGATCTGCCCGAACGCGAGCACCTCGTCGCTGCGTACCCCCGGCCCGGCGCGGTCGCCCAGGGTGACGGTGGCGCGCCGGCCGGCCAGGTCGATCCTCGTCACGGTCGTCGTGGTCAGCGCGCTGGACAGCCCGTCCTCGCTCTCCTCCGCGGTCGGACCGGCCAGCAGGGCGTCGAGCTGCTGGGCCGGGGTCAGCGGTGCGGGCACCCGGCGCGGCACCCGGACGAGCCGGCCGTCGCGGACCAGGTAGAGCCGCAGCACCGTCGAGCCGGCCACCTGCGCCGCCGGGCTGCCGGACCGGTCCACCGGGCCCGAGGCGCCCAGGCTGCGCGGCTCGGCGTCCAGCGGCACCCCGCACCCGGCCACGGCCAGCACGACCAGCGTCAGCGTCCCCAGGATCCTGGCGCGTCTCATGGGCGGCACCCCGGCAGGTCCACCCGGAAGCGGGCGCCGCCACCGGGCCGGTCCAGCACCGCAGCCGTCCCGCCGTGCGCGGCCGCGTGCTGGGCGACCAGGGCCAGACCCAGCCCCGCGCCACCCGAGTCGGCCCGGGCGCCCGCGGACCGGCCCCGGACGAACCGGTCGAAGATCAGCGGCTTGTCCTCCGGGCTGACCCCCGGACCCTCGTCGTCGACGTCGATCCGGCCCACGTCACCGTCCAGGCGCAGGCTCACCGCGACCGGGCCACCGCCGTACGCGCGGGCGTTGTCCAGCAGGTTGCCGAGCAGCTGCCCGACCCGGCGCCGGTCCACGCTCCACCGGGACTCGCCGTCGGCCGCCACGATCGTCGCCGGCAACCGGCGTTCCCGGCACACCTGCCGGGCCAGGTCCGCCACGTCCGTGGTGGTGCGGGCGGCCGGCCGGTCGCTGCGGGACAGCTCCAGCAGGTCGTTGACCAGCTGCTGGAAGTGCGCGATCTCCTGGGTGACCAGGCCCGCGGCGGTGGCGGTGCGCTCGTCGAGGTGCTCGCGGCGGCGCTCCAGCACGCTCGCCGCCGCAGCGAGGGTCTGCAGCGGGGACCGCAGCTCGTGACTGACGTCGGCGGCGAACCGGCGGTCGCGTTCCAGCCGGGCCGACAGCTCGTCGACCATGTGGTTGAACGACGTGGTGAGCCGGGCCAGGTCGGGCTCGGCCGCCGGGTCCAGCCGGTACTTCGAGGCGCCGCCGGCGATCTCCTGGGCGGCGTCGGCCACCCGGCGCAGCGGGCGCAGGACGTACCGGCTCGCGTACCAGCCGAGCCCGGCGCCCAGCACCGCCGTGCCCATCGCGACCAGGGTCAGCACGACCGTCAGCACGCTCAGGGTGTGCTCCAGCTCGCGCAGCGAGTCGACCTCGTAGAAGACGTCGCCGGGGGCGAGCGGCACCGCCACCACGATGCTGGCGTGTCCGCCGGTGCGGATCCGCTGCACCGAGGCGGTACCCGCGGCCGCCTGCCGCTGCAGGGCCACCGGGATCGCGCCGGTGCTGCCCTCGTCGGCCTTGAGGGCGTACCAGTTGCCCTGGCGTTGCAGCAGCGCGCGGCGGCTCTCGCCGGTGTCCAGGACGCGGAGCACGGCGGCGACATCCGGGCGGGTGGTGGCGCCCAGGCCGGCCCGGACCACGGCGGCGTCGTCGTACGCGGCTCGCACGGCGGTGCGCTCCCGCTCCTTGATCAGCGACTGCCGGGCCACCTGGTACGACGCCAGCGCCATCGTCGCCGACAGGGCCAGCGCGCCCGCGGCGAAACCGGCGACCACCCGTACCCGCAGCCCGGCGCGCCTCATCGCTGCAGCTTGTAGCCCAGGCCGCGGACGGTCACCAGGTGCCGCGGGGCGCCCTCGCCGTCCTCGATCTTCTGCCGCAGCCGGCCGACGTGCACGTCCACCAGCCGCTCGTCACCACCGTCGTAGCCCCAGACCCGTTGCAGCAGCTGGTGGCGCGACAGCACCCGGCCCGGATGTTCGGCCAGCTCGCACAGCAGCTGGAATTCCGTACGGGTGACGGCGACCTGGGTGCCGGCCAGCCGGACCTCACCGGCCTCGGGGGAGATCTCCAGGTCGCCGAAGCGCAGCACCGGGACCTCGTCACCGGCCCCGGCCCGGGCCCGGCGGCGCAGCGCCCGCAGCCGGGCCGTCAGCTCCTTCACCGCGACCGGTTTGACCAGGTAGTCGTCGGCGCCGGCCTCCAGCGCGGCCACGATGTCGTGGGTGTCGTCGCGGGCACTGATCACCACGATCGGCACGTCGTGGGTGCGGCGCAGGGTCCGGATGCACTCGAAGCCGTCGATGCCCGGCAGCATGAGGTCGACCAGCACGGTGTCGGCGGGCTTACGGCGCTGCGCGGCGATGCCCTCCTCGGCGGTCGGGGCGCCGGTGGCCTCGTAGCCCTCGTCCTCCAGCGCCAGCACCAGCGACAGCCGGATCCGGTCGTCGTCCTCGATCACCAGCACTGCTGACATGCTCTGCATCATCCCCGCCCGGCCGCGTGCCGCCAAAGGACCGGCGCGGGCGCGACCGGACTGTCACGCAACCGTCATACGGCTGCGGACCACCCGCCACACACCGGGTCGAACCTTGCAGCTGTGAGCGGTGAGCACGCGATGCAGGAGACGACCGTGGTCGTCACCGAGGCGCTGGCCGGCGCGACGGTCGACCGGTGGCAGTCCCGGTTCCGGGACGCGGTGGCCGGGCGCCCGGCTCGGCTGATCGTCGACCTGCGGCACAGCCCGCGGATAGACGCGGCTGCCATCGTGGTGCTGCTGCAGTTGCACCGGGAGCTGATCCGCGCCGATGCCCGGCTGACGCTGCGCGCCCCGGGCGCGCGGGTCCGCCGGATGCTGGGTCTGGCCCGGGTGGACCACGTGCTCGAGGTCGAGGAGGCCCGATGACCGCACCCGAGGTGGAGCTGGACGTACGGCTGGACGCCGTGGTCGTGCACGTGCGGGCCGGGATGGACGCCACGGTGGCGCCGACGTTGCGGGAAAGCCTGACCGACGCGGTCGACCGGCATCCGCACGTGGTCGTGGACCTGACGGAGGTGCCGACCCTGGACGACGTCGGGCTCGGTCTGCTGGTGCGCGCGCACCGGCGGGCCCGGCGCCGGGACGGGCTCGTGGTCCTGGCCGGTCCGTCGCGGTTCGTCATCACTGTGCTGCACACGATGCACGTGGACGGGCTGTTCCCGATCTTCGACGACTGCCCGGCTGCCCTGGAGTGGCTGCGCGCCGAGTTCCCCCGCTGACAGCCGCGGGCGCCGGTAGGGGATGCCGCGGCCGCGGGCGCCGCCACTCGCGGGGGCACACGAGCGGCGCGGCCACGCGACCGCGTCATCCGGGCCCATGATCAGGTACGCACATGGCGTTCCGCCCGCGGCCACATGACGGTTGTGTGACGGCTACCGTGGCAACCGTGCGATACGTGCAGGCGCCGCAGCGGTACGACGGGCCCGGCCCGGTGCTCTTCCTGGCCGGCGGCATCACGGACTGCCCCGACTGGCAGTCGCAGGCCGTGGCCTTGCTGCGCGACACGCCCGGGCTGACCGTCCTCGATCCCCGCCGCGCCACCTTCGACCTCGCCGACCCGGACGCGGCCACCGAGCAGATCACCTGGGAGCACACCCACCTGCACCGGGCCGACGTGGTGCTGTTCTGGTTCGCCCCGGGCGGCAGCGTCCAGCCCATCACCCTGTACGAGCTGGGCGTGCACGTCACCCGCGGGGTCCCGCTGGCGGTCGGGGCCGACCCGGGCTATCCGCGCCGGCACGACGTCGAGGTGCAGCTCGCCCTGGCCCGCCCCGGCCTGCGGATCCACGACACGCTGTCCGCCACAGTGCGGGCGGCCGAAGTGCTCAGCTCACCCGGCCGATCGCCGATGAGCGGGGTCCACGAGGCGTAGGCGGATGCACTACGGTCGGTTGATCACGGTGTGGCGAAAGGAGCGCGGGTGACGGCCTCCGATCCGCAGCTGCAGGCCCTGCGAGCCCTGCACGCGGTGACCAAGCGCGTGCACGCCAGCCTGGACCTCACCCAGACCCTGGACGCCGTTGCGAGCGGGGTCGTCGAGGCGTCCGGCTTCGGCCTCGCCGCCGTCAACCTGGCCGAGGAGAACGGCGACTACACCACCGTGGCCGTGGCCGGCAGCGACGACCTGCGCCGGGAGCTGCTGGGCACCCGCGGCTCGGCGGAGAACTGGCGGGAGCTGTTCCGCCGCGCCGAGCGCTGGGGCTCGCTCTACTTCGTCGACCACCGCAACGGCGTGCCCGAGTCGCTCTACGTCTGGGTCCCGGACATCGAGGCGACCGACGACCCGGAGCTCTGGCACCCGCTGGACTGCCTGTTCGCGCCGCTGATGGCGCCGTCCGGGGAATGGGTCGGCGTGCTCAGCGTCGACCTGCCCGACGACGGGCGCCGCCCGGACGCCCAGCAGCAGGAGATCCTCGCCTTCTTCGCCGAGCACGCCGCCATCGCCATCCAGCACGCCCGGCTGCACTCGCAGCTCGAGCGCAGCCAGGCCGAGGCGGAGTACGCGGCGACCCACGACAGCCTGACCGGCCTGGCCAACCGGGCCCTGCTCAAGACCAGCATCGACGCCCTGCCGGCCCAGGGCGCGCCGCAGGTCGGGGTGCTGGTGGTGGACCTGGACGGCTTCAAGAAGGTCAACGACGACGCCGGGCACGAGGCCGGCGACGAGGTGCTGCGGATCGTCGCCCAGCGCCTGCAGCACCACCTGCGCCCCGACGACGTGCTGGCCCGTACCGGCGGCGACGAGTTCGTCGCGGTGCTGACCGGCGACGACCTGGCCCGGGCCCTGCCGGAGGCCGCCCAGCGGCTGCGCGAGGCGATCCGCGAGCCGATCGTCGGCAGCACCGGCGTGCACCGCATCGGCGCCAGCGTCGGCTATGCGATCGGCCGGGCCGGCGAGGACTTCTCCCGGCTGGTGGCGACCGCGGACGCGGAGATGTACAGGGAGAAGCGCCGGGCTAACGCCCCGGTCTCGTGACCCGCAGGTCGGCCGTGATGCGCTCGGCGGTGGCCCGCAGCGGCGGCAGCAGCTCGGCCCGCATCGCGGCCACCGAGGTACGGCTGGCGTGCACCGAGACGTTGACGGCGGCGGTGACAGCCCCGGATCGGTCGGCGACGGGCGCGGCCATCGAGCGCAGCCCCTCCTCGAGCTCCTGGTCCACGATCGCGTAACCCTGCTCGCGGACCCGCGCCAGCTCGGCCCGCAGCTCAGCGACCGACCCGACCGTCCGCGCGGTGAGCCGCTCCAGCCGTACCCGCGACAGATACGCCTCGACCTGCTCGGCGGGGAGGTGGGCGATCAGCACCCGGCCCATCGAGGTAGCGTACGCCGGGAACCGGGTACCCACGTTGATCGCCACGGTCATGATCCGCCGGGTCGGCACCCGGGCCACGTAGACCACGTCGTCACCGTCGAGCACCGACACCGACGACGACTCGTGCACCTCGGCGGACAGCTGCTCCAGGTGCGGCTCGGCCACGTCGGGCAGGGACAGGCTGGACAGGAACGCGTACCCCAGCTCCAGCACCCGCGGCGTCAGCGAGAACAGCCGCCCGTCGGTGCGGACGTAGCCGAGGTCGGTCAGGGTGAGCAGGAAGCGCCGGGCGGCGGCCCGGGTGAGGTCGCAGATGCGGGCCACCTCGCTGAGCGTGAGCTCCCGGTGGTGGGCGTCGAACGCCCGGATGACGGCGAGCCCGCGTTCCAGGGACTGCACGAAGTGCGGCTCGCGCACGTCGTCACTCATCGCTGCGACCACCGCGTCACGCCCCGGACCCGTCGTCGGCCAGCACGGCCTCGGCGATCTTGAAAGCGGCGTTGGCGGCGGGCACGCCCGCGTACACGGCGGTGTGCAGCAGCACCTCGGCGATCTCGTCCGGACTGAGCCCGTTGCGGCGGGCGGCCCGTACGTGCATCGCCAGCTCGTCATGACACTGCAGGGCGGTGAGCAGGGCGAGCGTCACACAGGACCGGGTACGCCGGTCCAGGCCCTCCCGGGTCCACACCTGCCCCCAGGCGGCCCGGGTGATGTACTCCTGGAACGGCGCGGTGAAGCCGGTGGTGGCCGCGACCGCCCGGTCGACGTGCGCATCACCGAGCACCTCGCGCCGCACGGCCATGCCGTCGGTGTAGTCGTCAGCCATCGAGCGCCTCCAGAATGAGTCGGTTCGCGGTCGCTGCCTGCTCGAAACTGGCCAGATGCGCCGCATCCGCGACGACCTCGAGCCGGGCACCGGGAATCGCGGCGGCGATGGCGGCACCGTGGGCGGGCGGGGTGGCCGGATCGTCGGCCCCCGCGACGACCAGCGTGGGGGCGGTGACACCGGGCAGGTCGGGCCGCAGATCCATGTCCTCGATCGCTGCGCACGCGCCCGCGTACCCGATCGCCGGGGTCGCCGCGACCATGTCCCGCAGCCGCCGCACCTCGTCCGGATGGGCCGCCGCGTAGCCCGGGGTGACCCAGCGGGCGACGACCGCGTCGGCGACCGCGGTGGTGCCCCCGGCCCGGACCGTCGCGGCCCGCTCGGCCCAGGCGGCCGGCGGCCCGAGCCGGGCGGACGTGCAGAACAGCACCAGGCGGTCGACCCGCTCGGGCGCGTGCGCGGCCAGCCACATGGCGGTCATCCCGCCGAGCGACAGGCCGACGACCTGGGCCCGCGCGACCCCGAGCCGGTCCAGCAGGGCGAGCGCGTCCCGCCCGAGATCGGCCAGACCATACCGACCCGGGGGTACGGGGGAACGACCGTGACCGCGCGCGTCGTACCGGATCACCCGGAACCTTGCGCTGAGCTCGGGCAGTTGCGGCTCCCACATGCTCAGGTCCGCACCCAGCGAGTTGATCATGAGCAGCGGGGGAGCGTCGGGCGGCCCGTCAATGCGGTGATGCACCGCGACCGCGCTCATCGTCGGGCTGCTTTCAGGGCGCGGTCGATCAGGACGTCGGAGCTGCCCAGGTAGGTCTCGGGCGCGAGGAGGTCGGCCAGGTGGGCCGGGTCCAGGTGGGCGGTGATCGCGGGGTCGGTGCTCAGGTCGCCGCGGGCGACGGCCGCGCGGACCACCGCGTGCGCCTCGGTGCCCAGGTTCGGCCGCAGCGCCCCAGCGACGCGTTCGGCCAGCAGGGCGCCGTGGGTGAGGTCGAGGTTGGCGCGCATCCGGGCGGCGTCCACCCGCAGGTCCGTCAAGGCCCGGCGCAGCTGATGGGCGGCCGACCCGGTCGAGGTGAGCAGCGCCCGCAGCGGCTGCCACTCGGCGTGCCAGTCGCCGGCGGCCCGCTGGTGCTCGTGCGCCATGGCGGCGAGCAGGGTGGCGACCAGCCCGGGCGCCTGCGCGGCCGCGGCGGCGGCGCTGATCGCGGCGATCGGGTTGTGCTTGTGCGGCAGCGTCGACGAGCCGCCGCCGTCGCCGCCCTCGGCCACCTCGTTCACCTCGGTCTGGGCTAGGAGCACCAGATCTCGGGCGACCTTGGCGATCGCGCCGGCCGCGGCGCCGAGCGCCCCGGCCAGGTCGGCGATGCGGGTGCGCTCGGTGTGCCACGGCAGATCCGGCTCCGGCAGCCCGACCTCGGCACTGAACGCCCCCAGCATGCAGACCCCGACATCGCCGATGTCTGCGGCGCCCGCCGACTGCCCGCCGCCTCCGCGGTGCGCGGCTTCTCCGGTCCGGCCGGCCGGCGGGTCGCTGGGCTGGAAGGCCGCGAGCGTGCCGGCAGCCCCGCCGAGCTGGGCCGCGAGCCGGTGCTCCCGGACCTCGACCAGCCGGCGTCGTGCACTGTCGAGTCCGGTCAGCCACCCCGCCGCGACCAGACCGAACGTCGTCGGCAGCGCCTGCTGCAGCAGAGTCCGCCCGGCCATCACCGTCCCCCGGTGCCGGTCGGCGAGCGCCGCGGTCAGCTCGGTCACCGCGGCCAGATCGGCCAGCAGCGGCCCGAGCGCCCGCTGCGCGACCAGCATCGCCGCCGTGTCCACGATGTCCTGGCTCGTCGCACCCCGGTGCACCAGCGGCGCCACGTGCTCCGGTACCGCCGCCCGCAGCCGTTTGATCAGCGGCACCACCGGGTTGCCCGTACCGGTCGCCTCGGCACCGAGTTCGCCCGGGTCCACCTCCAGGCTCGCGCAGGCGGCCGTGACGGCCGCGGCGTCCTCGGCCGTGGCAATCCCGCACCGGGCGGCCGCACGGGCCAGCGCAGCCTCGGCGTCGAGCATCGCCCGCACCCACGCCGCGTCGGCCACGGCCGCGCGCACGTCGCCGGCGGCCAGGACCCCGTCGAACAGCCCGGCGGCGTCAGATGGTGAAGAAGACGGTCTCATCGGGCCCCTGCAGGGTGATGTCGAAGCGGTAGCCGTCCTGGGACTTCGAAGCGATCAGGGTGCCGCGCCGGTCGGCCGGGACGCGGGCCAGGACCGGGTCGGCCTCGTTGGCGGCCGGCTCGTCGGCGAAGTAGACGCGGGTGACGACCCGGTGCAGCAGCCCGCGGGCGAACACCGACATGTCCAGGTGCGGGGCCTGGTCCTGCACCACGCCCGGCTTGACCGTGCGGATCGCGTACCGGCCGTCGTCGTCGGTGGCGCAGCGGCCCAGGCCGCGGAAGCCGGGGGTGTGGAAGCGGCCCGAAGGGTCGCTCTGCCAGGTCTCCACCAGGGCATCTTTCACCACGTCGCCGCGGCCGTCGCGGATCTCGCCGCGCAACCACACGGCCCCGGGCGCGTCGGCCGCGACCACGTGCGGGCCTTCGTCCCAGGTGAGCCCGATCGACAGGTACGGCCCTACAGTCTGCGACGGCGTCGCGTTCGTGCTCATCGGGTCTCCATCGGCGTCGCGGCCGCCCCGCTGAGCACGATGTCGAAGCGGAAGCCCAGCGCCCACGACTCGACGGTGGCGCCCAGGTCGAAGCCGGCGACCAGCCGGTCGCGGGCGAACTCCGGCACCGAGTGGTAGATCGGGTCGTAGGCGAACAGCGGGTCGTCCGGGAAGTACATCTGGGTGACCAGGCGCTGGGTGAACGCCCGGCCGAACAGCGAGAAGTGGATGTGCGCGGGCCGCCACGCGTTCGGGTGGTTGCCCCAGGGGTACGCGCCCGGCTTCACCGTCACGAAGCGGTAGTTGCCCTGCGCGTCGGTCATCGTGCGGCCCACACCGGTGAAGTGCGGGTCCAGCGGCGCGTCATGCCGGTCCCACTTGTGCAGGTAGCGGCCGGCCGCGTTGGCCTGCCACACCTCGACCAGGGTGTCCGGCACCGGCCGGCCGTCGGTGTCGCGGACCTGGCCGTGCACCACGATCCGCTGGCCCTGCGCCTCGCCGGTGCCGTCCAGGGTCAGGTCGGCGTCCGCGGCGGCCACCGGGCCCTCGCCCAGCACCGGCCCGGTCAGCTCGGTGAGCGTGTGCGGCAGCAGGATCGGCGCCTGGTGCGGGGCCCGCAGGATCGTCGACTTGTAGCCGGGGGACAGCAGCGGCGGGTGCACGGTCATGGGTTCTCCTTCGCTCCGGTCAGTGCGCGCAGGGCGGTCAGCTCGTCCTCGCTCGGCGGCTCGGTGCTGGTCAGGGGGTCGGCGACGCGCAGTTTCCAGCCGGTGGCCGCGACTGCCTGCTCGACCGTGACGCCGGGGTGCAGCCGGGTCAGGGCCAGCTCCTGGGTCTCCGGGTCCGGCTCCAGCACGCCCAGGTCGGTGATGACCAGGACCGGGCCGCGTCCGCGCAGGCCCAGCCGGGCCCGGTCGCCGGGACCGCGGCCGTGACCGACGGAGGTGACGAAGTCGACCCGGTCGACGAACGTCCGCGGGCTCTGCCGGACCACCACGATCACCTCGCCGCAGGACGCCGCGATCTCCGGGGCGCCGCCCGCGCCGGGCAGCCGTACCCCGGGGTCGGCGTAGTCGGCGCCGATGACGGTGGTGTTGATGTTGCCGTACCGGTCGATCTGGGCCGCGCCGAGGAAGCCGACGCCGATCCGGCCGGGCTGCAGCCAGTAGTTGAACATCTCCGGGACGCTGACCACCGCGTCGGCGGTCGCGGCGAGCACGCCGTCGCCGATGGACAGCGGCAGCCGGTCCGGCTTGGCGCCGATCGTGCCGGACTCGTAGACCAGGACCAGGTCCGGGGCATGGGTACGGCGGGCCAGGTTGGCCGCCGTGCTGGGCAGGCCGATGCCGACGAAGCACCGGGTGCCGCCGCGCAGGGCCCGGGCCGCCGCGACGGTCATCATCTCGTCCGCGGTCCAGCTCATGCCGTCACTCCCGTCAGCCACTGCGAGAACGCCTCCCGGTCCCGGCTGATCTTGTCCCAGGCCTGGTAGTAGTCGTTGTCGCGGTCGCTGTAGCCCATCGCGTACGAGGGATGCGCGCCGCCGGGCACGTGCGCGACCCGGGTGACCGCCCAGCCCGGCAGGACCACCGCGCCGGGCACCGGCGTCAGCTCGTCCACGATCTCCTCGACCGTGACCAGCGACCGGGCCGAGGCCAGCACGACCTCCTTGTGCACCCCGGTGATGCCCCAGAACTGCACGTTGCCGGCCCGGTCGGCCCGCTGGGCGTGCACGATGCCGACGTCCGGATTCAGCGCCGGCACCGCGGTGAGCGTCTCGCCGGTGAACGGGCAGGTGATCGGGGCGATGGTGGCGGTGTGCTCCGGCAGGTCGGTGCCGAGGTAGCCGCGCAGCACGGCGAAGGGCAGGCCGGACGCGCCGGCGACGTACCGGTTGGCCATGCCCGCGTGGCTGTGCTCCTCGATCTCCAGCGGCGCCGGCCAGCCGTGCTGGACGGCGTCGCGGAAGCGGTGCAGCGACCCGACGCCGGGGTTGCCGGCCCAGGAGAACACCAGCTTGGCCGCGCAGCCGGCCCCGATGAGCTGGTCGTAGACGATGTCCGGGGTCATCCGGACCAGGGTCAGCCCGCGCCGGCCCTGCCGGATGATCTCGTGGCCGGCGGCCACCGGGATCAGGTGGGTGAAGCCTTCCAGCGCGACGGTGTCGCCGTCGTGCACCAGCTCGGCGATCGCGTCGGCGAGCGGGACGATCCGGGCGCTCACCGGGGGAGTCCCACGTAGTTCTCGGCGAGGGTGGTCGCGGCCGCGGTGGAACCGGTCACATACTCCAGTTCGGCGAGCTGGACGCGGTGGCCGAACTCGTCGTCGCCCTCGTGGCGGTGCAGCATCGTGGTCATCCAGTTGGAGAAGCGCTGCACCTGCCAGACCCGCTTGAGGCAGGTCCGTGAGTAGCTGTCCAGCAGCTCGTCCGTCCGTTCCCGGTAGTGCGCGGTGAGCGCCTCGGCCAGCACCCGCACGTCGGCGATGGCCAGGTTCATGCCCTTGGCGCCGGTCGGCGGGACGATGTGGGCCGCGTCGCCGGCCAGGAAGAGCCGGTCGTGGCGCATCGGCTCGACCGCGAAGCTGCGCATCCCGGTGATGCCGCGTTCCAGGATCTCGCCCTCCTTGAGCGGCAGGTCGAGCCGGGTGCGCAGTTCGTCCCAGATCCGGGTGTCGGGCCAGTCGGCCAGGTCGGTGTCGCGCGGCACCTGCAGGTAGAGCCGGATGATGTCCGGGGTGCGCATGCTGTGCAGGGCGAAGCCGCGTTCGTGGTAGGCGTAGACCAGCTCCTCGGCGGCGGCGGGGGAGCGGGCCAGGATGCCGAGCCACGCGTACGGGTGCTCGCGCTCGGCCGTCCGCAGCGCGCCGTCGGGCACGGCGAGGCGGGCCACCCCGTGCGAGCCGTCGCAGCCGGCCACGAAGTCGCACTCGAGGCGGTGCCGGACGCCGTTCTGCTCGTACTCCAGCACGGTGCCGTCGACGGCGGTGACCTCGGCCTCGAAGTGCAGCGGGAGGTCGTCGGCCAGCCGCGCGGCGATCAGGTCCTTGACCACTTCCTGCTGGCCGTACACCGTGATGGTCCTGCCGGTGAGCGCTTCCAGGTCGATCCGGTGGCTCTCGCCGCCGAAGCGCAGCTCGATGCCGCGGTGCACCATGCCCTCCCGGCGCATCCGCTGTCCCACGCCGAGCTCGTCGAGCAGCTGGGCGGTGCCGTGTTCGAGCACCCCCGCACGAACCCGGCTCTCCACATAGGATCGCGAGCGGCGTTCCAGGATCACCGCGTCGATCCCGGCCCGCTGCAGCAACCGGGCGAGGACGAGCCCCGCCGGGCCCGCCCCGACTATGCCGACCTGCGTGCGCACGGCGACCTCCGGTTAATCGATGATGGTCGTTGACGTGAGGCAGACCACACCATACGTTCTTCATAAGAACTTACGTGCGGTCTGCGCACAAGGACAACCCACTGGAGGTCTGAAGAATGCGTCGGTTCATCACGGGGATGACCGTGCTCGCCCTCGTCGGAGCCGGGGCGGGCTGCGGATCCTCCGGAGGTTCGGGTCCCGCCACCACCGACGGCGGGGTCGCGCAGGTCAAGGTCGGGATCATCCCGATCGTCGACGTCGCGCCCATCTACCTCGGGCAGAAACAGGGATTCTTCAAGAATCGCAAGATCGAGCTGACCATGGAGAGCGGCCAGGGCGGCGCGGCGATCGTGCCCGGCGTGGTCAGCGGCCAGTTCCAGTTCGGCTTCAGCAACATCACCTCGCTGCTCATCGCCCAGACCAAGAACGTGCCGATCAAGGTGGTCAGCAACGGCGTGGCCTCCACCGGTACGGCCGGCAAGGACTTCGGCGGCGTCGCGGTGCGCAAGGACAGCCCGATCACCAAGCCCGCCGACCTGGCCGGCAAGAAGATCGCGGTCAACACGCTGAAGAACATCGGCGACACCACCGTGCGCGAGTCGGTGCGCAAGGCCGGCGGCGACCCGAGCGGGATCAGCTTCGTCGAGATGCCGTTCGCCAACATGCCGGCCGCGGTGGAGAACGGCCAGGTTGACGCCGCCTGGGTGGTGGAGCCGTCGCTGTCGGCCGTGACCGCCGCCGGTGGCCGGGTGGTCGCCTGGAACTACGTCGACGCGGCGCCGAATCTGACCGTGGCGGCGTACTTCGCCTCCAGCAAGCTCATCGCCGACGACCCGGACCTGGTCAAGCGGTTCACCGAGGCGATGAACGAGTCGCTGGCCTACGCCGACGCGCACCCGGACGAGGTCCGCGAGATCCTCGGCTCGTACACCAAGATCGACCCGAAGGTCCGCGAGGCGCTGACCCTGCCGAAGTGGCCCACCGAGATCAACAAGCCGTCGGTCGAGACGCTGAGCAAGCTCGGCGCCCAGGACGGCATCTTCGGCTCGGCCACGCCCGACCTGGCCAAGATTCTCCCGTGACGGCGGTCGGGGCGGCGGCGCCGCGGACGGTGCCGGGGGGCCGGGCGCTGCTCGGCCTCTCCGGCCTGGCCGGGCTGCTCGTTCTGGTCGAGCTGCTGCCCCGCGCCGGGATCGTGTCGGACAGCTACCTGCCGCCGACCAGCCGGATCCTGGCCGCCCTGGCCGACGAGGCGGTCACCGGCGCGTTCTGGGTGGCGGTCGGGGACACCCTCACCGCGTGGGCGATCGGCCTGGCCATCGCGGTCGTGGCCGGCGTGGCCGCGGGCGTGCTGATCGGCGCGGTGCCTGTGTTGCGCGCGGTCACCGCCTCGACGGTGGAGTTCCTGCGGCCCATCCCGTCGGTTGCGCTGATCCCCCTCGCGGTCCTGCTCTACGGCTCGGACCTGGGCTCGACCCTGCTGCTGGTGGTCTACGCGGCCTTCTGGCAGGTCCTGGTCCAGGTCCTGTACGGCGTCGCCGATGTCGACCCGGTCGCCGACGAAACCGCCCGCAGCTTCCGCTTCGGCACCTGGGCCCGGATCCGCTACGTGCTCTGGCCGACCGCGCTGCCGTACGTCTTCACCGGCATCCGCCTCGCCGCCTCGGTCGCGCTGGTGCTCGCGGTCACGACCGAGCTGGTCATCGGCGCCCCCGGCCTCGGCGCGGTCATCGCGGTGGCCCAGACCTCGAACGCGATCCCCACCATGTACGCCCTCATCGTCGTCACCGGCCTGCTCGGCGTGGCCATCAACCTGGCCGCCCGCTACGCCGAACGCCACTTCCTCGCCTGGCACCAGTCCGTCCGCGGGGAGACCCCGGCATGATCAGACGCGTGCTGCTGGTCCTCGGCCTGCCGGTCGTGCTCTTCCTGACCTGGTACGCGGCCAGCGCGAACAGCGAGAACTTCTACGCGCCCCCGCTGCGCCAGATCCTGGCCGCGTTCGTCGACACCTGGACCCCCGAGCGGCTGCGCGCCGACGTGCTGCCCAGCCTGGCCCGCCTGGGCGCCGGCTACCTGCTGGCCGCGCTGATCGGCATCGCGGCCGGCGTCGCGATCGGCGCCAACCCGCGGCTGCGCGCTGCCGCCGAGCCGGTCCTCGAGTTCTTCCGGGCCGTCCCGCCGCCGGTGCTGGTCCCGGTCATCATGCTGTTCGCCGGCATCGGCACCAGCATGAAGGTCATCGTGATCGTCTCCGGCTGCGTCTGGCCGGTGCTGCTCAACACCGTCGAGGGCGTCCGCGCCACCGACGGCGTGCTGTCCGACACCAGCCGCGCGTACGGGATCACCGGCGCGGCCCGGCTGCGTCACCTCCTGCTGCCCGCGGCGTCCCCGCAGATCGTCGCGGGGCTGCGGCAGGCGCTGTCCATCGCGATCATCCTCATGGTGATCAGCGAGATGTTCGCCGCCAGCAACGGCCTGGGCTTCACCATCGTGCAGTTCCAGCGCAGCTTCGCCATCCCGGAGATGTGGAGCGGCATCATCCTGCTCGGGCTGCTCGGCTTCGGCCTGTCCGAGCTGTTCCGCCTGGCCGAGCGCCGCGCGCTGGCCTGGTACCACGGCCTGCGCGACGCCCAGCGGCGCTCGTGACGAAGGAGACGACGATGCTCGAGGTCAAGGGCCTGCGCAAGGTCTACCGGTCCGGCAGCCGCGAGGTGGAGGCGCTGCGCGACCTGACGTTCACCGTCGCCGAGGGCGAGCTGGTCTGCCTGGTCGGCCCGTCCGGCTGCGGCAAGACCACGCTGCTGCGCTGCATCGCCGGGCTGCTCGACCCGACCTCCGGCGAGGTCACGGTGGGCGACAAGAGCGGCCTGGCGATCGTCTTCCAGGAGTACGGCCGCAGCCTGTTCCCGTGGATGACGGTGCGCGACAACGTCGACCTGCCCCTGCGGCAGAAGAAGGTCCCCAAGGCCCGCCGCAAGGAACTGGTCGCCGAGGCCCTGACCGCGGTCGGCCTGGACGGCACCGAGTCCGCGTACCCGTGGCAGTTGTCCGGTGGAATGCAGCAGCGGGTCGCGATCGCCCGGGCCGTGGCCTACGAACCGTCGATCCTGCTGATGGACGAGCCGTTCGCCGCCGTCGACGCGCAGACCCGGGCCGACCTGGAGGACCTGGTCCGCTCACTGTGGCAGCGGCTGGGCATGACGATCCTGTTCGTCACGCACGACATCGACGAGGCGGTCTACCTGGGTCAGCGCGTGCTGATGCTGTCCGCGTCCCCGACGGTGGTGCAGGACGAGCTGACCGTCGACCTGCCGGCCGAACGCGACCAGCTGCACACCCGGGCGGACCCGCGCTTCGTCACTCTGCGGACGCGCGTCTACGAGCAGATTCAGCGGGCGAAGCTCGAAACGGTTTCGCCTGGGTTTTCCGCCGCGGGTTAGCTCAGAACGGGTACTGCTTCGGGCGCTGCTGGAGAGTTATCCAACGCAGATCGGTGAACGCCTCGGCGCCGGCCCGGCCCCCGAACCGCCCGTAGCCGGAGTCGCCCATCCCGCCGAACGGCGCGGTCGGGTCGTCGTCCACGGACTGGTCGTTGACGTGGGCGATGCCGGTGCGCAACCGCCGGGCGACGGCGAAACCCCGGTTGACGTCCTGGGTCAGCACCCCGGCGGTGAGCCCGTACGGGCTGTCGTTGGCGACCGCGATCGCCTGCTCCTCGTCGGCCACGGTCAGCACGGTCGCCACCGGCCCGAAGATCTCCTCGGTGTGGATGCGCATGTCCGGCGTCACGCCCGCGAGGACCGTCGCTGGGTAGTGCGCGCCGTCCGGCGTACCGCCGCCGCTGAGCACCCGGGCGCCGCCGGCGACCGCCTGATCGACCAGGCCGGCGACCCGCTCGGCCGCGCCGGCGTTGATCAGCGGCCCGATCACCGTGTGCGGGTCGGTGGGGTCCCCGGCGGGCAGCCCCTTGGCCTTCTCGGCCAGCCGGGCGGCGAACTCGTCAGCCAGCGACCGGTGCACGATCACCCGGTCCGCGGACATGCAGATCTGCCCGGAGTTCAGGTACGCCCCGAAGGCGACGGCGTTCACCGCGTACTCCAGATCGGCGTCGTCGAGCACGAGCACCGAGTTCTTGCCGCCCAGCTCGAGCACCGCCGGGGTGAGATGCCGGGCGGCGAGCTCGCCGATGCGCCGGCCGACGCCGGTGGAACCGGTGAAGTTGACCCGGCGCACCCGCCGGTCCCCGATGAGCGTCTCGGCGACGACCGCCGCGTCGGCCCGGTCGTTGGTCAGCACGTTGAGCGCGCCCGGCGGCAGCCCGGCGTCGCGCAGGACGTCGGCCAGGAACAGTGCGCAGGCCAGCGGCGCGTCCTCACTGGCCTTGACCACGACGGTGTTCCCGACGGCCAGCGGCGCGGCGACGGCCCGGGCCCCCAGGATCAGCGGCGCGTTCCACGGCGCGAACGCGGCGACCACCCCGGCCGGCTGCCGGATGGCCAGCGACAGCGCGGTCGGATCCGCACCGGCCAGCACCTCACCGACCGGCAGGGTGGTCAGGGCGCCGGCCTCGCGGAACATGCTGGCCGCGAGCCCGACGTTGAACAGCGACCAGCCCAGCGTGCCGCCGGTCTCGGTGGCCATGAGTGCGGCGGCCTCGGTGGCGCGTTCCTCGAGCAGGTCCCCGGCCCGGGTGAGGATCCGGCGCCGCTCGGTGGGGGCGGTGGTGGACCAGCCGGCGAAGGCGGCCTCGGCGGCGTCGACGGCCCGGGTGACGTCGGCCGGTCCGGCCGCGGCGATCCGGGCGACGACGCCACCGGTGTGCGGGTTGAGGTCCTCGGTGGTACGCCCGTCCGCCGCGGCGACCTCGTCGCCACCGATGAGCAGGCTTCTGGTCTGGGTCACGGGCCACCTCCGCGGGAGTGTTCGGTATGCGAACACATGTTCGCCCCGAAACGTGCTCGAAACGCTAGTGCGGCCGGGTGGGCTGGTCAACCGGTGGGCGCTCTCGCCCTCGTGGCCGGGCCGTACCGGGCCGATAATGCGGGTCATGGTGCGCAGGCGGCAGGTACTGCCCTGGACCGGGGCGCTCGCGTCAGGCATGCTGCTGATCGCCTTGGCCGCGTTGTTCGTCGCCACGGGCCTGGAGAACGCCGACAAGCTGGCCAGCGTCGTCGGGGCGTTCGTCGGCGTGGCCGGTCTGGCCGGTTCCCTGTACGGGCTCGTGCTGGCGCGCCGCTCCCTGGATTCGGCGTCCCGGACAGAGCCGGCCGGCACCGACGCTGCGGTCTCGCAGCCGTTGCCCGAAGCCGCGCTCCTGCCGGCGCCGTCAGGGCTGGCGGCGCTGCCGCGCCCCGCGTCGCGCGTGTTCGCCGGGCGAGAGACGGAACTGGCGCGGCTCGACCGCGGGTCGGCCGACGGGGCGGGCCTCGGCGTGCAGGTCGTGTGTGGACTCGGCGGGGTCGGCAAGAGCGAACTGGCCCTCCAGTTCGCGCACCGCAACCGTGGGCGCTTCTCGCTGATCTGGTGGATCGACGCGGCCGACCCCGAGACACTTCGGAGCGGCCTGGCCGACCTGGCCCGGAACATCGCCGCCGGCACCGCGTCGTCGGCCGCGAGCCGGGCCACCACCGAGGAGGCGGTCACCTGGGTCATGGCCTGGCTCGCGGCCCATCCCGGTTGGCTGCTCGTGTTCGACGACGTGGCCGAGGCGGCGTCGCTGCGGTCCTACCTCGGCCGGCTGCACGGCGGCCACGTCCTGATCACCACCCGCCGGACCGCCGGCTGGCACGACCTCACCATCCCGATCGATCTGGGCGTGCTGCCCCGGCCGGCGGCCGTGTTCCTGCTGGCCGAGCTGACGCGCTCCGGCGAGACCGGACAGCTGGACGCGCTGGCCGACGACCTGGGAGATCTGCCGCTCGCGCTGGCCCAGGCGGGCGCCTACATCGCCCAGGCTCCCGGCATCGGGGTGGGCCGGTATCGCGACCTTCTCCGTGCCTCACCGACGCGCATGTACGCCTCGGCCCCGGCCGGCGGTGACCACGAGCGGCTCGTGGCCAAGGCGTGGGCGGTCACCCGGGCCCGGATCGAGGAGATCAGCCCCCTGGCCATCGAGATGCTGGATCTGCTGGCCTGCTTCGCCCCGGACGACCTGCCCCGCGACGTGCTGGTCCGCGCGGCGGACGCCGACGAACTGGACGCGGTCGAGGCGCTGGGTGTCCTCGCCTCGTTCAGCATGATCAGTCTCGCTGATGACGGTGTCTCGGTGCACCGGCTCGTGCAGGCGGTGACGCTGCATCAACTGGACGAACCGCACCGCGACGTGCTGCGGGCCCGGGCCGGCGCAGCACTGGACGACTGCCTGCCCGCTCGTCCCGCGGATCCGGCGAGCCGGCCTGTCTTCGCACGCCTGCTGCCCCACGTCATCGTTGTCCTGCCGGGCAATGCCACCGGCCTGCTGCGGACCGTCGGATATCTCGACGCGATCGCGGACTACCCCACGGCCGTACGGCTCCAGCAGCGCGTCGTTGATGCCATGGCGGAGCGCGCGGGCGCGGATGATCCGTCGGTGCTCGTCGCGAAGGCCGAGCTGGCCCGGTTCACCGGCATGACGGGTGACGCGGGTGCTGCCCGCGACCAGTATGCGCAGCTGCTGCCCTTGTTCGAGCGGCAGTTCGGGCCCGAGGACGAGCGGACGCTGATTCTGCGGGTCCACGTCACCGAGTGGACCGGTGAGGCCGGGGCCAGGTCCGACGCCTACGGCGATTACCAGCGCCTCCTGCCCCTCCTCGACGAGGTCCTGGGCCCGGACCACCCCCGCACGTTGTACGCGCGGATGGATTTCGCCAACTGGATGGGCCACCTGGGTGAACCCGCCGGCGCCCGGGAGGTGTGTCGTCCGCTGCTGCCTGCGGCCGAACGGGTCTGGGGACCGGAACATCCCGACACGCTGACGCTGCGCGGTTGCCTGGCCCATTTCACGGGTCAGGCCGGGAACGCGCCGGACGCGCGGGACCAGTACGCGGCTCTGCTGGCGGTCCGCACGCGGGTCAACGGCCCCGACCACCCGGAAACGCTGGCCACGTCCCGGGATCTCGCCACCTGGATCGGCGAGGCAGGCGATCCCCGGCAGGCCCGCGACCGCCTGGCGGACCTGGTCCCGCTGCTCGAGCGCGCCTGGGGCAAGGAGCATCCGAACGAGACTCTGGTCGCCAAGGACCTGCACGCCGACTACACCGGACGGGCGGGTGATCCCGCCACCGCCCGCCGGCTCCTGGCCGACCTGCTGCCGATCCGTGAACGCGTGTCGGGCGCCGACCATCCACTCACCCGCGCCACTCAGGTGAGCCTCGCCCGCTGGGCGCAGGAGAACCCCTGACCGGCTTTCACGGGCGCAGCGTCGTCACCCGGGCCAGGGTCTCCTGCTCGGACTCGCCCTCGCGAAGGTCCAGATCCTCCGTCACAGCACCGTCGGTCAGGCGCACGATGCGGTCGCACCTCGCCGCCACGTGCTGCTCGTGCGTAGCCAGCAGCACGGTCGTGCCGCGCTCCGCACGCAGCCGCACGAGCAGGTCGATGATCTGCCGGCCGGTCTTGGAGTCCAGGTTGCCGGTCGGCTCGTCGGCGAGGAGCAGCCGCGGTTCCACCATGAGCGCCCGCGCGATGGCCACCCGCTGCTGCTGCCCGCCGGACAGCTCGGCTGGCACCGCACCCTCCCGGCCGGCGAGCCCGACCGCGTCGAGGAGCTCGCGGCCGCGCGCAACCCGGTCGTACGGCACGCGGTAGGGCAGCGTCGGGGCGATCACGTTGTCCAGCGCGGTGAGCGGGGCCAGCAGGTGGTAGCGCTGGAACACGAAACCGATGGTCTGCCGGTACCGGGACAGGGCGCCGCGGCGCAGCGCCGTGATGTCCCGGCCGTCGACGGTGACCGTGCCGGTGTCGGCCCGCTCGATCGCGCCGACGAGGTGCAGCAGCGTCGACTTGCCCGACCCGCTGGGCCCGGTGAGCGCGACCATCGAGCCGGCCGGCACGTCCAGGGTGACGGCGTCGACGGCGGTCAGCTCCCCGTACGTCTTGGACAGGTTCTCGATCCTGATCTCGGCGGACGCCATGCCTCACTCCTCGGCCAGCAGGCGCGCGGCCGGCAGCCGGCGCAACAGCAGGGTCGGCACCACCGCGGCGGCGCCGGTGACGAGCACGCCGGCGGCCGCGGTAGCCGCGGCGACGACGGCCAGCGGGCCGGACACCGCGCCGACGAGCCAGCCGGCCGCGGCCAGCCCTGCACCGGCGCCGGCCGTCGCGCCGAGAACGCCCAGCAGCAGCCCCTCGACGGCGACGAGCCGGACCAGCGCCAGGTCGCTCCAGCCGGTGGCCCGCAACGCGGCCAGCTCGCCGGCGCGGTCGCGGATGTTCAGGTACAGCACGTCGGCGACGGCGATGACGCCGAGCAGCACGGCGGCGGCCGCGGCGAGCCGGTCGACGCCGCGGACAGTGACCGCGACCGCGTCACCCAGGACGGTGCCGATGATCGCGCCCTGGAACGCGAACGTGACGGCGGCGAGCACGGTCACCGCCGCCACGCCGATGGCCAGGGCGGTCGCGCCCAGGACCGTGCGGCCGGGCACCCGGCTCAGATTCACCAGGCTCAGCCGGAACATGCTGCGGGCCTGCCGGCGGCGCCCGGGCCGGCCGGCGGGCGGGCGCAGCGCGGCGGCCGGATGCGCCCGCGCGGCCCGCACGGCCGGCAGGACGCCGGCGCCGACGGCCAGGACCAGGGCAACCGGTACGGCGAGCAGCGCATGACCGAGTGACACGTGTACGCCGAGCAGCCGCCCGAGCGGCCAGGCCAGTCCCACCGACAGGAGCCCGGCGAAGAGCCCGAGCAGCGTCAGCTCACCGAGCAGCGCCGCGGTGACCCGTCCCGGCGGCCAGCCGAGGCAGGTGAGCACCGCCAGCTCGGTGCGCCGGTCCCGGACGGCCGCGCTGACCGCGTTGCCCAGGAACAGCGCGCACACGACGAGGACCAGCGCGAACAGCACGAGGCTCTTGCGGTCGACCGCCTCGACGATCCGGCTCGCGACGCCGATCGACGACCAGCGCTCGGTCAGGCGCAGCACCGGCCGGCCGAACGCGCCGGCGGGCAGCTCGACGGTGCGCGCCGCCTGCGACGAGCCGAGCGTGATGTCGACGTCGAGGCCGGTGCGGCGGGCGATCTCCTCGGCGGCGATCCGGACCCGCTCGGCGGACTCGCGGCTGTAACCGTCGACGCCGGCCACCCGTACCCGGATCGCACTGATCGGCGCCTTGCCCTGGGCGGCGGCCGGACCGGTGAGCAGGTCCGGCAGCACGCTCATGCTGGTGAGCAGCATCGGTGGCGGCGTCAGGTAGCCGCCCGGGTTGCCGCTGGGCAGCAGGGGGCGGTCACCGAGCGCCGTACGGCTGGCCGCGTCCGCTCCCTGGGCCGAGGGCGCCTCATAGGTCTCCAGGGGCACGCGCGCCAGGTCGCTGAAGCCGGTGAGCCGTTCGGGGTCGAACATGCCGACCGGCGTCCAGCTCTGGAACCGCGTCCCCGAGGGGTCGTCCAGTAGCACCTGGTTGGTGAGCGGCCGGAACCACTTGTCGGTGGTGAGCCAGGGCCGCGACCCGCCGATCTGACTGGGCGTGTCGAAGATCCGCTCGTCGCCGGGACGGGTGACGGCGCGCAACGTGCCGTCGGGCAACTGGTCGTACCGGGTCGGCCCGGGCTGGATGACGGCGTCGAGGGCTGCGCCGCCCTGCCCCCGGTCGACGATCTGCTCCATCCGGTCGCGGTAGTTCGTGTCGACGTCGCTCTGCCCGCCACCGGTCGCGGTGGCCGGCGCACCGCGGAGCGCGTTGGTGAGCTCCTTCGACGGCAGGCCGGCCACGACCGGCGGGCGCAGCCGGGTGTACGCCGCGCTCACCACCGCGTCCACATAGGCGCGGCTGGAGGCGAGCACCGGAAACGTGCGGTTCCCGACGTCGGCGCCGTCCTGACGCCACGGCGCGTCCTCGCGACGCAGGGGCCGGCCCTTCACCATCGCCGCGGACAGTCCGACCAGCCGGCTCTCGGCCTCCGGGTCGACCGCGGCCAGCAGGAACGGCATCTCCCAGGGGATGTCGACCCGGAGCCGCTCCTCGGGGCGGGTGTCGGCCACGGCCTGGCTGCGGCGCATGTCGAAGCGCCCGTCCGGCAGCATCCGGGCGACCAGGACCGGAGTCCTCTGGTACGGGTCGGGGCCTTCGGGTGCCTGCGACGCCACCTCGCACACCGGGGCGGTCCGGCCGCCGGGCAGCACCTCACGGACGGCCAGGACCGCCCCGCCGCCGCATTGGTCGATCGGGTACGACTTGCCGTCGCTGTAGCGGATGTCGTCCGTGTCGTTGAAGATCCCCTTCGGCACCTCCGGACGAATCACCGGCCGGCGCGTCACGTACACGTAGAGGGGTGTGGCTCTGCCCTTCGACAGGCCGCGTTCGGCCAGGAACGTCGGGTCGACGCGGATCACCTGGGTCTCGGCCGTGCGGTCGACGGCGTCGGTGATGTCGAGCAGAGCCGGCAGGCCCATCGTGGAGTAGCCGACCATCGCGATCGGTGCGGCCACCTCGACGCCGGGCACGGACCGGACGGCGGCCCAGTCGCCGGTGGTCACGCCGCCGAACTGCCCGGACAGGTAGTTGGGCCGGACCAGGCCGTCGGCGGCCTCCAGGCCGGTGCGGCTGCCCTTCGGGCGGACCAGGATGTCGTACGCCGCCCGGGTCCCGCCCTGGACCGCGCCGGTCACCTCGAGGCGGCTCGTGGCGGCCGAGCCGGTGAGCACGACGAAGCCGGTGGTCGCCACCAGCATGCCCGCCAGCAGCGCCACCGACCTGCCGAGCCGGCCGCGCACGTACCGCCACACGAAGCGGAACACGGAATCCCGACCTCCCCCGATCGCTGAGCCCACTCTGCGCGATACATTGTCACAATGCAAGCGCGTCCGGGCGCGACCGACGGAGGTTCCGATGCCGATCCAGCACGCGGTCCTGTCCCTGCTGGCCGCGGGCCCGAGCTACGGCTACGAGCTGAAGAGCGCGTTCGAGGCGGCCGTCGGGCCACAGTGGGGGACGCTCAACATCGGGCACCTGTACCAGGTCCTCGAACGGCTCTCCCGCGACGGCCACGTGGCCTCCCGCCGGCACTCCCAGCAGGTCAAGCCCGACCGCGTCATCTACACGATCACCCCGTCCGGCGCCGCCGAGCTGGCCCGCTGGCTCGAGGAGCCCAGCCCGCGCGGCAGCGGCTTCCGGGACGACTTCTTCCTCAAAGTGACCGCCGCCGCGCGGACCGGCTCGGCCGATACCGTGCGGGTCCTGTTGCGCCACCAGCGTGGCCTGCTGCTGCGCGAGCTGCGTAACGTCGGGGCGCTGCGCGCTGAGGCGGCCGATCCGGTCGTCGATCTGCTGCTGTCGGCCGCCGCCCGGCACGTGGAGGCCGATCTGCTGTTCATCGAGGACGTCGACGCGGCGCTGTTGCAGGACGGCGGGGTCACTCTCGCGGCGGTACGCGCGACGCCCCGTCCGGCGCCACCGGACGTGGCCGACGCCGCCTCGTGATCTTTGTGTCGATGACACCGTCCCCGCGCCTCAGCCGCCGCCCCCTGAAGGCGGGTTGACCGGCGCGCCGGTGATGGCAGCCTCCTGCCGCAGGAGGAGATCCTGGATCGGCAGGTTGTCGTCGTTGCTGAGGACGACACCCACCCAGCCGGTGTCCGGGTAGATGCTCCAGTTGGCGCCGATGCCGGCGTCCGCGCCGCCGCGCCCGATCACCCACTGGCCGTTGCTGATGCTGATGGGCATCGTGTATCCGTGGAACGACGTGGGATCCGGACCGGGGAGCTTGGCCCCGGCGAACAGATCGGCGTAGGGCCGGTCCAGCACCGTGCCGTCCCGCAGGGCTTCGGCGAACCGGACCAGGTCCGGCGCGGTGGCGAAACCGCCGCCCGAGGCGTGACCGATGAAGCCACGGCCCGGATTCCGGCCGGCGATGGGCGGGAACACGCTGCCCTTGTCCAGGTTCCGCACGGCGTCCAGGAGGCTGCCGTCGGCCTGCAGCATGTACGGGTGCGCGATGTGCTTCTCGGTGAGCCACTGCTCCCGGGTGTAGAACGCCGAGCCGGTCATGCCGCAGCGCCGGAAGACATGCCGGTGCACGTAGTCCCAGAACGTCATGCCGGACACGGCCTCCACGATCTGCGCGGCCATGGCCAGGCCGACACCGCCGCCGGGCCGGTGGCCGTTGGACGCCGCGCCGGGGACCTCCACCAGCGTCGCCTGCCGCGCCCACTGCTCGGTGTAGTCGTGCACCTCCTGCCGGCTGTGGAAGACGCGTTGCCAGTCCGGCATCGGGGCGTCCAGCCCGGAGGTGCTGGTGAGCAGGTGATGGATGGTCACCTTCTCGGCGATCTCCCCGGAAAGGTCCTTCAGGTGCTGGCCCACCGGGTCGGACAGCGTCAGCCGGCCCTGCTGCAGCAACTGCAGGACGGCCACCGACAGGAAAGGCTGGCTGGCCGAGGACAGGTTGAACGCGATGCCCTCGTGGTTGCGGATGCCCTTCTCCTTGTCGGCCATGCCGTAACTGCGCGACAGCACCGTCCGGCCCCGGTGTGCCAGCAGCACCACACCGGAGAACTTGCCGTCGGCGGCGAGCTTGGCCACGTACCGGTCGAAGGCTCCACCGGGCCGGGTGTCCGGCGGGATCTGGTCGCGGCCGGCCCTCGCGGGTTTGGCGCCGGCCACCACGCCGGCAGCGGCCAGCCCGCCTGAGGTGAGCAGTCGCCGCCGGCCGATGCCACCTGAGTTCGACAATGAAGCGTTGTGGTCCATGCCTCCACTGAAGACGAATGTCCGTTGCGGTGGCGTATGCGGATTTCGATACGCCGGCAATACGGCGGTCCCCGAAAGTTGTCGGTGCCCCGGTGGATACTGCCCGGCATGACGAGCTTCGAGGACCAGGACCTGACTGATGCCGAGTTCCGCGAGTGTGACCTGACCCGGGCTCGGCTGATCGGGGTGGTGATGCAGGACGCGGTGATCGACGGGCTGATCACGAATCTGGTGGTCAACGGAGTCGAGGTGACGTCGTACGTCGAAGCCGAGCTGGATCGGCGGTATCCGGTGCGGCTGCTGCTGCGCTCAGCCGATCCGGCGGAGCTGCTGCAGGGTGTCCGGCAGCTGCGGGCCGGCTGGGCGGAGACCGTCGAGCGGCTGCGAGCGATGCCCACGGGCTCGGAGCACCAGCGCGTCGGCGGCGAGTGGTCGGCGGTGGAGACCCTGCGCCATCTGGTGTTCGTGCACGACTCGTGGTTCCGCCGCTGCTGTCTGGGATCGACGGAGCCGTTCACCGCGATCGGGCTGGCGTCCGACTTCGTCCCCGACCAGGAGGAGCAGGGCCTGGACCGAGCGGCGGCCCCCGGTCTCGACGAGGTGCTGGCCGTGCGCGACGAGCAAGGCGCTGAGTTGGAGCGTTGGCTGTCGACGGTGACGGCTGATGAGCTCTCTGGGCCCGCGCCGGTGCCGGAGGGGCCGGGCTGGCCGCCGTACGCCGTGGGAAGGTCGATGCTGGCGTGCGTTCAGGTGGTGCTGAATGAGGAGTGGGCGCACCACGGCTTCTGCGTTCGCGACCTCGATCTCCTCGGCTCTGAGCGCCTCAAGGGCTGATCCCCTCTACAGGGCGGCCGTCCTCGAGGTAGCGCACCTGTTTTGTCTTCCAGGCGGCGCGTACCCGACGTCGGACCGGTCCGCTGAGCAGCGGCAGCGCTGTGTCGATCGGCAGGATCCGGCTTTCGGCGATCTCGATCGGTTGGATGACCACCGTGTCCAGGACGGCGTCGGCGAAGACGCCGCAGTCGAACAGGAAGCGCATACCACCCCGACGGTCGGGCCGTGGGTGCAGGAAGTCCACGCAGACAAGCCGTCCGGTGGTGACGTCGAGGCCGCACTCCTCCTTGGTTTCGCGGCGACACGCTTCCCAGGGTGATTCGCCGATCTCGACGATTCCACCTGGGATCGTCCAGCCGCCCTTGTACGTCGGCTTCAGGATGAGCAGTCGGCCCTTGCGGCCACGTACCAGTGCTCCGGCGGAGGCCGGGATGGTCGGGAGTGCGAACGTCAGCTCGGGTAGCTCATCAGCGTTGACGTCGCTCATGGAGATCATGCTAGGGCTGACGCGACTGATCGGCATCCGCCGGGCTAGAGCAGCAGCTCTGGCGTTGCCCCGCATTCGCGTTGCGCGGACGTTGGAAGGAACCGAGCCTGGCCGGCGCACGCGCCGACGGCCGCCGATATCCTGATCTGCCGATAACTCCCATTCGTTGATTGTCTGCACATCGACCTATCGTCCACCGCGCCCCTGATGGTAGGCCGTAGTGTGGGTGGCTCCGCACAGCTGACATCGGTTCGCAGGGTAAGAGGGTCCCGGCTGGACTTTGTCGCCTCCGCTTTGAGTCAGGCCATAGCCGACGAGACCGAAGAATGCAGCCGCGACGACCAGCGCGCAGCTGGTGGAGTTTGAGACGTGACCGAAGATCAGTCCGTTTTTTCCAGCCGCCCACAAGCAGCCCTCGATGCCGAGCCACAGGACGCTCAGCATACCGAGCAGAACGAACACGATGCCAAAAACCGCCCTGATCATCTGCCCTCTCCCATGGTGCGGTCAAAATCGTGGAACTCGCGACGATGACGAAGTCCTGAGCTCGCTCCGTGGCCAACGCTGGACGTGGTGAACTAGAACCAGGAAGTCACTTCCAATTTGACGTAGTCATCCTCGAAGCCGTTGGTGTCGTGGAATCCCGCCACCTGCACGAGGGCGAAATTGCCCTTCGGGGTTCTGACGCACATACGGAGACCTGGGCTGATGTCGTCGTGTTTGATGGTGTGTTGGTACTGCGTGGCCGCCGCGCAAGTCGTGTAGGACTCGCTGTCGCTGGACGACAGCGGAGCAAGATCGCCGCCGTAGCCCGCCATCAGATCTCCCTGAAACCACAGACTGCAGTCGCCACAGCCGTTGCTCACGCTCCAGTTTGTTGCGCTGGTGTCGAGGACGACGCTGTGCCTTTCCTTGATAGTGATAGTTCCGGATCGCGCCTGAGGCTGACCATCGGAGTCGTTCTCGGTTGCCGCGGGAGGCACCGTCGCGGCTGGCCCGGCACCACCACCGTCGTTCTGGCGGCTGCCGGTGCCTCCGTCTGAGGACGAGTTGTCCATCGGAAGCAGCCAAGCACCAAGGGCAATGAGCAGTCCCCCAAAGGTGAGTCCGACACCCCATGCCGTCCACTTCTCTCCGGTCGTCACGGCATGTGGATCTTCGTTACGTCGT
Organism: Actinoplanes sp. CA-051413; assembly: GCF_050955795.1. NCBI lineage: Bacteria > Bacillati > Actinomycetota > Actinomycetes > Micromonosporales > Micromonosporaceae > Actinoplanes > Actinoplanes sp. CA-051413. The sequence goes on along the minus strand of NZ_CP192100.1, from coordinate 5,719,460 downwards.
CCTGCCTCAATGTAAGATCCTTTCTACGAAGAGAATCACATTTTAGTGTCGCTTGCCCATAGCTGGGCAGTGTCGATTGTCATGTCGAAGACGAAAAGCACTCGCCTTGGCTCATGTCATCGAACTGCTGTCTGAGTGTTTGAGAAATCGGGTCATGGTGCGTTGGCGTGTGGCGATGAGTGCTTCTCGGCGATGATCGGCATATGGGGGTCCGGGTCAAGTCAAGACGCGGCGGATCTGACGGTGGGCGGGCCGCCCGCGGGTGATCCGGCGGGCCGTGCCGGCGATCGCGGCCCAGCGGGATGAGGGCCTCGGCGACCCGTGGCCGGCTTTCGTAGTCGCGGGCCAGCCTGCGGTCGGCGGTCAGCCACGCCAAGGCCTTGCGAGCCGGTCGGCGAAGCCGGAGCCGGCGAAGAGGTCTCACCCGTTACATAGCGCCGACAGGCGTCTCTCACGGCTCCGCCGGCCGGCGCCCCAGCCGTCGGCTGATCTGCCGGCCTCGCCAGGCGCTGTACATGATCAACGGAACCAGCGCCACCGCGAACACCACGTCGCCGGCGGCCACCGAGGCGACCACCTGCCACACCATCACCGCCACGAACCCCAGCTGTAGCAGCACCACGGGCAGGACGGACACCAGCCGGATCGTGCGCTCCGCGGTCGATGAGGGCTCGGCCGGCGGCGGCATGGCGGCCCGTCCGGCATCGGAACCGCCGCCCATGGCGACAAGAAGCGGAACCCCGATCAGAAGCGCCAGCGCGTACCCCCAGCGATCCGGCCCTCCGCCCACGAGCACGACCATCGCGGCGACGACCGTGGCCACCACGATCCCCACGGGAACCACCAACGACCGGCGCGTCATATCGCCATGGATACAGACCGCCTCCGGGGCCGTCAACCGCGGTGGCGCACCCTGACTCCGGCACCTGCCTACCGGTGCTGGCCTGCAAGATCAGTCCGAACAGGCTCGGCGATCCTCAGTCCGCACGAGCCGGGCCCGCGTCGGCGCAAGCTCGCCGACGTGCTGGGCCTGATCGGAGGCGGTTCGGTCAGCTGATCGACATGGCCACGCAGGCTTTCTTTGTTTCCCGTACGGCGACGCCGTTCCGCTACGCCGGCCGGGTGGCCGTGACCAGGGTCGAGCGCAGCCACGGGCCGCTCCACCAGAGCCGCCAGCCGAGCTCACGCCGGGCGACATCGCGGAAGCCGAGGTGACGCAGGCGCCGCTCGTAGCGGCGGGTGAACCGGATGTCCGCGATCAGCAGACGGCCGCCGGGGCGCAGCATCCGCACCGCCTCGTCGATCGCCAGGTCGACCCGGTCCCGGCCGACGTTGTGCAGCGCGCCCATGGAGACCACCACGTCGAACGATCCGGCCGGGAACGGCAGGTCGGTCAGTTCACCGGTCTCCACGTCGACCCGGTCGGCGACACCTTCGAGGAAGGCGTTGCGCCGGGTCGCCTGGGCTGAGTTGCCCGACTGGTCCTGCGTCCGCCACAGGTCGACGCCGACGGCCCGGCCACGCGGCAGCCGGTGGGCCGCGGTCATCAGCACCGCACCACGCCCGCAGCCGATGTCGAGCAGCCGCTCGTCGCCGCGCAGCGACCTGAGCAGCTCGCCCCAGACGACGAACTTGCCCCGCTTGGTGGCATGCACCGAAAGCCCGACACAGACGAGGATCAGCCCCGCACCGACCAGTGGCCAGGCGGACTTCGTGATGATGACCTGCCACCAGGTGGACAGAACGAGCGCCGCCGGTACGGCGAGCAGGTACGGGGCGTCGATGCCGTAGGAACCGCGGTGGCGGGCGGGAGCGAGATCGTTCGTCATGCCTCTACTAGACCGTTGTCGGGGGCTCGATCGCATCGGTCCAGGGATCGGTCCTGCGGTCATCCCCGGGACGGAGAGCGCCGGTCAGATCGGTGATGTCGGACGAAACACTCGGTCGAGTTGGGCGTCAATGAGGGCCAGTGCCTGGTCCGGGCTGTAGAGGCCGACAAGGATCGGCCCAACGAGGCCCTGGGTGAGGAAGTAGAGGGCGGGTGCTTCCACGTCGGGATCGACCCCGTCGCGTAATTCGCTCAGCCGAGACGCCTCGCGGAAGTTGGCGACCGACACCGTGAGGATGCGTCCGTATCCGTCGCGAAGCTGCTCGGCATACGTCGGTGTGACAGTCGCGGCAGAGAAGAACGCGATGTTCACGCACGCCTCTTCGTGGCCGGCCGGGTCGACCGGGAGCATCACCGCGGTAGCGGCACGAATCAGGTCACGCCGGGTGGGCTCACGCAGAGCGGCGATGGCGGCCTGGAGCCGGGCCATCACGCGTTCGCGCATGTGAGACAGCGCGAACGACAGCATCTGGTGCTTGGTGGGGAAGTAATGCTGCACGGTGCCCATCGAGACGCCGGCCTGGTCGGCGACGTCACGCAGGCTCACTGCCTCGAACCCTTCTGTGCTGATGACGGCGAAGACCGCTGTGGCCAGGAGGCGGCGGCGTTGTTCGTGATCGACCTGCTTCGGCACCCACCGAACCTATCTCATGCGGACGCATTGCCATAGCCGCCCGCAGACCGTTATCATGCGATCGCATTACAAAATATGGGGGAGGCCGACATGGGCATCGAGTACGCCGTGAACGGGGACGTCAGGATCGCTTACGAGACCTTCGGCACGGCCGGTGAGCCGCTGCTGCTGGTCCTGGGACTGGACTATCAGATGGTCTGGTGGCCCGACGAGTTCTGCGAGCGCCTGGTCGAGGCGGGTTATCACGTGGCCCGCTACGACAACCGAGACACCGGCCTGTCCACGCACTACCCGCAGCCGGCGGACGGCAGCCCCTGGCGGGCGCTGCTCGGCCGCACTCGCCCCCTCTACACAATCGCCGACATGGCCGCCGACGGGCTCGCGGTGATGGACGCGCTCGGCTGGTCCGAAGCGCACATCCTGGGCGGCACGTCGGCGATCGCGCAGGCCATAGCGCTGCTGCACCCCGGGCGGGTCCGCGGACTCACGCTCTGCATGAGCAGCCCGGCCACTGCGGGAGTTCTGCAGACCCTTCGCTATCTCAAGTTCGGCATCTTCCGCGAATTCCGCAAGCTGCCCAAGGCGACCACACCCGAGCAGGAGATCGACAATTTGGTCGCGATCTACCGGGCGCAGGCTTCGCCCGGCTACCCGTTCCCGGAGAAGTGGGTCCGCGAAGCGGCGACGCTCAGCCACACCCGCGCGCCACGCGATCCACGCACCACCCAGCGGCACCTCGCCGCCGGCCGGGCCGTGAAGCTGCCGCCGCTGTCCGGCATCACCACGCCCACCCTGGTCGTCTCGGGCGCCGACGATCCCATGCTCAAGCCGAGCGCGGGCCATGACCTGGCCGCCCAGATCCCCGGCGCGCAGTTCGTGGAATACCCCGGCGTCGGCCACGACTGGCCCGAAAGCATTTGGGACGACGTGATCGCCCGCATGCCGCGCTGACATCCGCCTGAACGGTAGGTCGCCATGAACGAGCCTCGTCATTGATATGGGTCGCTCAGACCTGCCAGAACCAGACATCCGGATCTGCCGCCGACAAGGCGCGCTGCCGGCTGTCGACGTGGCCGAGCGGGGGCTGCCGTCGCGATGCGCGGTCAGCCTGCCGTGGTGGCAAAAGCCGAACTTGAAGAGTTGACGATCTACCCACAGAAGGCCAAACCTGCGGACCCGCCGCAGTCCACACCCGCACGACGGTGATCTGGATAGGCTGCGCGGCATGCCGTACGTGCCCGATCTTGATCTGGTCCTGACCGCTGGGCATCGCGTCGAGCACGACGGGATCGTCTACGTTGTCGAGCCTCGTGAGCTCGGTCCGGTAGTGCTGCCGACCGGCAAGGTCGTCGGGTGCGACCCGCTCGTCCCGCAGGCCACGCCGTTCGTTGACGCGGTGGCGCCGGGCCGTTACCCCCCTGCGGGCCTCGGTCGCGGTTCTGTCCAAGGACGGCTCGGAGTCGCAACGGCGGATAGCCGCTCTGCACCTGGTGGTCGCGGATGAGCCGGTCGCCGAATGGACCATGGCACTGCTCCCAGGACAGGACGTGACCGCTCTGGGCGACGATGGCTTCTTCGGATACGGGGTGGACGCGGGCACCGGCACGCTCGCCGACCAGGTCGCGATCGAGGCGCTGAGCCAGTGGGACTACGAGCAGATCGAAGAGACGTTCATCCCGGCGCAGATCCCCGCTGACCCGATCGAAGCCGTCATTGCCGCGGTCGTCGACGAGCGCACGGCGGCGAACGTGTACGTCGTCGGTTCAGGGTGGGGAGACGGCGTGTACGCAACCTATGTGGGCAGGGCCGAGGACGGGCGGATCGTCGGCTTCGTCACCGACTTCCGCGTCATCCCGCTCGATTAGCACAGGAACGCGACCGACAACTACGCGGTCTGGGCATCGCTGGAGCCTCGGCCACAGTCAGCCGGCCCGCCAACCAGCCGGATCGACACCGCCGGGCACCGGCCCCTCGGGGTGGTAGGGCTGCCGGGTGAAGATGAACGTGCCCAGATCGAGGTGGCTGACCGCGCCGGCAGCGTCGCGTTGGACCCGTAGCCGCTCGCCGGCGAAGTAGCCGCTGAGCCCCTCCCAGCTGCCGTCGCCGGTGGGGCGCAGCCGGGTGCCGCGTCCGCCCCCTGACAATGGGCCCAGCTCCAGGAAGCCGTCGGCCAGCGGGCGCAACACGTACGGGGCCGGCCCCCAGTACCACGGGCCGGCGATCTCCAGGAGCTGCGGCTCGACCGACGGCAACGGACGCCACGGCGCCGGAATCCGTGGCTCTCGCTCGGCGACCGTCTGCAGCAGGTCAGCGGCCAGAGAGCTGACGGCCAGGCCAGAGGTCACGTTGCCCAGCGCGACTGCGCCCAGGGCGTCTTCGGGGCTGACCCAGACGGTGGCGACGAAGCCCGGCATCGAGCCGGTGTGTCCGGCCAGCAGCCGGCCGTCGCGGCGCAGCAGCTGCATGCCGAGCCCGTACCCGTGGTCCCAGTCCTTCGCCTCCGGCGGACTCGCCGGGGCGCGCATCTGCGCGACGGTGTCCGGATGCAGCACCCGCTCGTCGCCGTCGATGAGGAACGCGGCGAACCGGGCCAGGTCCGTTGCGGTCGACCACAGCTGCCCGGCGGGTGCCATCAGGCCGGTGTCCACGGCGGGCTCCGCCTGCAGCACATCAGCCCAGGGGTGCACCGCCCAGCCCGTGGCGTGCGGTGCGACCGGCAGCAGGGTGGTCCGGGTCATCCCGAGCGGTTCCAGCACCTCACGCCGCAGGACCTCGCCCCACGCCTGACCGCGAACTCGCTCCACCAGCGCGCCGAGCAGTGCGTAGCCGGGGTTGGAGTAGTGATGGCGCTGTCCGGCCGGATGCACCCGCGGATCGCTGCCCAGCACGTCGGGCAGCTCAGGGCGCAGCGTCCCCGGGGTTCGTTCCCACCACGGACCGGGTGCCTCGGAGACCAGGCCGGCGGTGTGCGCCAGCAAGGCACCGATGGTGACCTCGCCCGCCACCGTGTCGGGCAGGTACCGGGCCAGCGGGTCGGTCAGCGCGAGCCGACCCTCGTCGCGCAGGCGCAGCACCAGCACGGCCACGAATGTCTTGGTGATCGAGCCGATCCGGTACTGGATGTCACCGTCCGGCACCCGGCCGTCCACCGTTCCCCAGCCGTCCACCCACACCGGTTGGCCGTCACGCACCACGGCAGCGACGACCGAAGGCGCCCGCCCTTGCACCTGACCTGTGGCCAGCCGGTGGACCAGCGCACGACGAGTATCCGGCAACAGCTCTGGCGGGATCGATGACATGCGGCGAACCTATCGGCGGCCCGCACAGCCGTGTCAACCCGGCACCGGCTCTTCCAGGAGGTGCTGAAGCCTCGATGACACCTCAGGCAGAGGCCAGTGCATCGCAGCCTCGAGCGAGGTATCAACCATCATGCGATCGAGCAGGCGCCAGCCGAGCCAGTAACCGCACCGACCGGGCAGGTCACCATCGCGATCAGCGGCGCCACTGAACCAGGCGCTTGACCTGTCCGTACGGCGCAGATCAGCCAATAGCCGCCGCCTCAAGGTCATTTCTCGGTCCTGGCATCGTAGAATCCACTCGTGGTGTCCTGGCGCGAACCAGAGGTGTCCGCTGGCATCCATCTCCGGTATCAGGCGGGCCGTGACGTGCACGGCGAGCCCTTCCCGGAAGAGGTCGGCATCCACCCGGTTGTCCGGCCAGTCATGGGAGGCGCGTCGCAGGTGCTCGGCGTGCAGCATCTCGTGCAGGGCCAGCACGACGTCGTAGCCGGGCTCGGGTAGCCGGTCGACCGCGAGAAACAGGGTCGGTGTCCCGTTGACGGGAGTAGCCCATCCATTCGCCTTACCCAGCCCGACAAGCACCACGGCATTCATCCGGCCGGCGTCCGGTAGGGCACGCCTGAGCAAGCTGTGAGCTCGGTGCACGGCCTCTTGAGCCCGTCGTGCCCGAACCACCAGCTCGTCGCGGCTCCGTACCAGGTCGGGCAGTCTTTGACCGGCGTCGGCTACGCCCATCCACGGCTCGATCACGCGATAGATCTCCGCATGGGGCTCGACGACCCGTTTCCGCCATCGGGTGGTCATGTCATCGTCCGGCTTTTCGTCGGCGAACTCAGCGAACGGTGCCACGAGGTCTTGGATCATCATCGTGAAATCGTGGCAGAGCCCTCAGCGATGTACACCAGGAGACAATGAGGACCATCAAGGCCGGCGGCTTGCTGGCCGCTTCCGGAGGGGCGACCGCAGTGCCCTCCCTAGGACGGCGGCTCGTCCACGTTGCTCACGCCGACCAGCTCCCCGGCGGCCACCTGCACAGCTGGTCGATCCCGGCGCGGTCGCCGCCCGCCTCGTCGCCATGACCGGGACATGGCTCTGAGTCAGCCCTTCACCGCGCCCGCGGTCATGCCGGCCACGATCTGGCGGTTGAAGGCCAGGAACATGATCAGCGGCGGGATCGTGATCAGCAGGATGTCCATGAACAGCAGGTTGTACTGCGTGTTGAACTGGCTGTTGAAGTTGTACAGGGTCAGCTGCACGGTCGCGTTCTGCTCGCCCGGCAGGAAGTACAGCGGGTTCACGAAGTCGTTGTAGACGAAGACCGACTGCACCAGCACGACCGTCACGATCACCGGGCGCAGCAGCGGGAAGATGACCCGGAAGAACAGCCGGACCGGGCCCGCACCGTCGATCACCGCCGCCTCGTCCAGTTCCCGGGGGATCGTCGCGATGAACGCCTGGAACAGCAGCACGCAGAAGGCCAGCCCGAAGGCCACCTCGACCAGGATCAGGCCGGGCATCGTGCGGAACAGCCCGAGGCGTTGCAGCACCCAGATCGTCGGCACCACCGCCGGGGGGATGATCAGCCCGGACAGCACCAGGAAGTTGACGAAGCCGTTCCACCGGCTGCGCCGGCGTTGCAGCACGTACGCGACCATCGCCGAGGTGACCGCCATGATGCTCACGCTGGCCACCGTCAGGATGGTGCTGTTGATGTAGGCGATGATCAGCAGGTAGTCGCGGGCCTGAACCACGTCGACGAGGTTCTGCACCAGCTGGAACTGCTGCGGCCAGGAGAAGTCGAACTCGGCCGCCTGCCGCCGGTCCTTCACCGCGGTCAGCACGATGAACACGAACGGCACCACGAAGACCACCAGCGAGGCCAGGATCGCGACGGCGCTGAGCAGGTAGTTCGGGCGCGGCTTGCGGCGCGGTACGGAAGCGGGCGCGGCGCTCACAGGTCGACCTCCTTGCGGTTGAGCAGCCGGGACAGCGGGAACACGATCGCCGTCACGACCAGGAACAGCACGACGTTGCCGGCGGTGGACAGGCCGTAGAAACCGGCCTGGTACTGCTTGTAGATCACCGAGGCGATGACGTCGGAGGTGAAGCCGGGCCCGCCGCGGGTCATGGCCCAGATCAGGTCGAACGAGCGCAGCCCGCCGATCAGCGACAGCAGGATGACCGTGACCGTGGCCGGGCGGGCCAGCGGCAGGATGATCCGGCGGAAGTTGTCCCAGGCGCCCGCGCCGTCGACCTTGGCCGCCTCGAAGTACTCGCTCGGGATGCTCACGATGCCCGCGATGTAGATGACCGTGGCCAGCCCGACGCCCTTCCAAACGTCGACCAGGGCCACCGACAGCAGCGCGTAGCTAGGGTCGGTCAGCCAGGCCGGCCCGTCGATGCCGATCACCGCCAGCGCGTCGTTGATCAGGCCCTGGTCCGGGTTCATCAGCACGGTGAAGGTCAGGCCGACCCCGATCGTGCTGACCAGCACTGGGAAGAACACCACCGAGCGCAGGAAGCCGCGCCCGACGATCCGGGACGTGAGCAGCAGCGCCAGCAGCATGCCCAGCACGACCTTGGCGGCGGAGGTGACCACCGCGTAGATCAGCGTGTGGGTCAGGCCGGAGACCAGCGCCGGCTCACGGAAGAACGTGACGTAGTTGTCCAGGCCGATGAACTGCGAGTCGAAGATGGTCCAGCGGGTCAGGCTGAAGTAGAACGCGGTGATGGTCGGGATGATGAACAGCAGGCCGTAGATCACGGCCGCGGGCAGGTAGAACCAGTACGGGTACGGGCTGCGCGCCTTGCCGCCCGGTGCCGGGGTGGCCGCGGTCCGGGGCCGGGACGGCGTCTTGTCGATGGTTGTCGTCACCATGGGGTCCTCCTTGGCCTGCGCCCCGGCCCGTCGTCACCGGCCGGCCGGGGCGCCACCGCGGTTGCTACCAGCCCTCGAGCCCGAGCTGCTGGGCCTGCTTCTGCACATCCTTGTCGTAGAGGGCCGCGCCGTCGGCCGCCTTGCGGATCCCCGAGCCCACCTCCACGGTGATCTGCTCCAGCGCCGGGCCCTTGATCGGGGACAGGAACTCCAGCGCCAGGCTGGAGCCGCCGTCGCGGTCCAGGTACGGCTGGGTGTCCTTGGCGACCTGGGTGACGTCGGCCGGCAGCGCGCAGCCCTTGACCGCGTACGGGCCGACCGGGGTGCTCGCGGTGCCGGCGGAGGCGCAGCCGGCCGGGCTGGCGATGAAGCCGAGGAACTTCTTGGCCGCCTCCAGGGCGGCGCCCTCGGTCGAGGTGGGGATGTAGACGCCGGCCGGGGACCAGACCGTCAGGCCGTTTCGGGTGGCGTCGTCGCTCGGGATGGCGAACAGGCCGACGTCCTTGGCCTGCTCCGGGTAGTTGGCCACGATGGTGCTGATGGCCGAGGACAGCATCGGGTAGTGCGCGCCCTCGCCCTTGGCCAGCTTCTTCAGCCCGTCGTCGAACTTGGCCGAGGCGAAGTCCTTGTTGAGGTAGCCGGCGTCGTGCACCTCCTGCAGGTGCTGGAAGCCCTTGACCGCGGCCGCCGAGGTGGCGTACTTGGCCTGGTTCTTCGTGTACTTGTCGGCGAAGTCCGGCTCGGCCGCCGTGACGTTGTGGAAGTCGCCCAGCACGAACAGCTGGGAGGTCCAGGTGTCCTGGTAGGTCTGGATCACCGGCGCGATCCCGGCGGCCTTGATCTTGGCGTTGTTGGCCATGAACTCGGCCCAGGTCTTCGGGACCTGGAGGTTGAGCTTGGCGTAGACGGCCCGGTTGTACATGACGGCGCCGGCGATGAAGCCGCCCCACGGCGCGCCGTAGGTCTTGCCGCCGGTCGACACGGTGGTCTTGAAGTTGTCGTCGAGCTGGCCCGCCCAGGGCTGGTCGTCCAGCGCCACCAGGTTCTTCTGCGGGGCGAGCGCCTGGAACAGCGACCCGGAGTTGTACTGGAAGACGTCGGTCATGTCGCCGGTGGACAGCCGGGTCTTGACCAGGTTGTCGCCCTCGGTGCCCTGCGGGCGGGTCTCGACCTTGACGGTGATGTCCGGGTTGGCGGCGGTGAAGTCCTTGGCGAGCTGTTCGCCGATCCGCACGCTGTCCTCGGAGTTGTCGACCAGGAAGGCGAGCGCGACCTTGCCGCCGCCTTCGTCGTCGCTGGAGCCGAGGCTGCCGGCGCTGCAGGCGGAGAGGGCCAGCGCGGTGGCGGCGAGCAGGATCAAGGGTCGGAATCTCATCAGGGGGCCTCCAGGAGAAGTTGTTGTCAGAGGAAGGACAGCCCGGCCAGCCGGGCCTGTAGTTCGACGGCGCCGGGGACGAAACCTCCGGCGGTGAGGGCGTCGACCATGGCGGTCGCCGGGGCGTCCAGGTAGGGCCGCAGCCGCCGGGCCACCTGCGCCTCGTCGCCGGCGCCGGCCGCCTCGGCCGCGGCCACCACCTGCGCCCAGGCCGGCTGGTGGTCCATGACCTCGCGGATGGTGGGCTCGGCGGCCAGGACGGGCGCTTCGGCGTACGGGTCGGGCACGGTCCAATCGTGGGTGCCGTGCCGCACCTCGACCGCCGCCGCCACGCCCGGCACGTGCACCTCAGCCTCGGCACCCACCGGAACGGTGACGCTGAGCCGCAGTTGCCCGTCCGCCCGCCGCCACGAGACGGCAGCCTCGCCGTACGGGGTCAGGTGCCGCGCCGAAGCGGACGTGAGCGCATGGGTGGGCACCGGCCGGACCAGCAGCCGGCGGTAGCCCGGCGCGGCCGGGGCGAGTCCGGCGACCCGCCGGTGCAGCCAGTCGGCCACCGCGCCGAGCGCGTAGTGGTTGAACGAGGTCATCTCGCCCGGGTTGATGCTGCCGTCGGGCAGCATGCTGTCCCAGCGTTCCCAGACCGTGGTCGCGCCCATCGTCACCGAGTAGAGCCAGGACGGGCAGCCGGTCTGCAGCAGCAGCCGGTACGCCAGTTCCTCCTCCCCGGCGTCGGTCAGCGCGTCGGTCATCAGCGGCGTCCCGACGAAGCCGGTGCCGATCCGGAAACCGGCGGTGCGGACCAGGTCGGCCAGCCGCCGCCCGGCGTGCTGCCGCTGGGCCTCCGCGGGCAGCAGGGACCACTGCAGGGCCAGGGCGTAGGTGGTGGCCGCGTCGCCGAGGACGCGGCCGGAGCTGGTCACGTACTCCCGGGCGAACGCGGCCCGGACCTGCGCCGCCAGCAGGTCGTAGTGCCGGGCGCCGGCGGTGTCGCCGAGCAGCTCGGCGGCCCGGGCCACGATCTCGGCCGACCGGGCGAGGTGCGCGGTGGCGATGACGTCGGGGTCGGCCTGCGCCTGGAAGGGCGAGTCCGGCGGCGCGGTCGGGTCGAGCCAGTCACCGAACTGGAAGCCGCCGGACCACAAGCGGTCCGGACCGGCCAGCTCGGCCATCCGGTCGACCCAGGCGCGCATGCTGGGCAACTGCCGGGCCAGCAGACCGAGATCACCGGTACGCCGGTAGAGCACCCACGGCACGATGGTGGCCGCGTCGCCCCACGCCGCGGTGGCCGGACCCGGTTGCCGGATCACGTCCGGGATCACGAACGGCACCGAGCCGTCCTTCTGCTGCTCGGCGGCGAGGTCGGCGAGCCAGCTGCCGAGGAAGCCGGCGCTGTCGAACAGGAAGCTCGCGGTGGGGGAGAAGACCTGGATGTCGCCGGTCCAGCCGAGCCGCTCGTCGCGCTGCGGGCAGTCCGTGGGTACGTCCACGAAGTTGCCGCGCATGCCCCAGACGACGTTGTCGTGGAAGCGGTTCAGCAGCGCGTGCGAGGACTCGAACCAGCCCGTACGGCGCAGGTCGGAGCCGATCACCACGGCCTCGATATCGTCCGGGCGCAGGTCGGGCACCCCGGTCACCTCGGCGTACCGGAAGCCGTGGAAGGTCAGCGTGGACTCGCACACCGTCTCGTCCGGTCCGGCCAGCACGTACGAGTCGGTGGCCCGGGCCGTACGCAGCGGGCGGACGCCGAGCTCCTCGTGCTCCAGCACCTCGGCGTGCCGGACCACCACCTCGTGACCGGCGCCGAGGCCGCGGACCCGCAGCCGGACCCGGCCGACGACGTTCTGGCCGAAGTCCATCAGTGTCCGGCCGGCCGGTGAGGTCCACACCCGCTGCGCCGCCAGCACCTCGGTGACCCGTACCGGTGGGCCGTCCGGCGCGACCAGCCGGCCCAGGTCCGCGTCGATCACCTCGACGGTGTCCGTCCGCCGCTCGCCGGCCCGCAGGTCGGTGCGCTGGCCGTCGTAGAGGTCGTCGGCGAGCACTCCGCTGTCGGCGGCGCGCCACGACTCGTCGGTGACGAGCCGGTGCACGGTGCCGTCGGCGGTGGTCACCTCCAGCTGGGCCAGCAGTGCCAGCCGGTCGCCGTACAGGCCGCGCCGGCCCTGGAAGCCGAGCCGGCCGCGGTACCAGCCGTTGCCCAGCAGCACGTCGAGGCGGTTCTCGCCCGGCCGGACCAGCCCGGTCACGTCGTAGCTCTGGTAGCGCAGCCGGTGCTGGTAGCTGGTCCAGCCCGGGGCCAGCTCGTGGTCGCCGACCCGGGCGCCGTTGAGCTCGGCGGTGTAGAGGCCGTGCGCGGTGGCGTAGAGCCGGGCGCTGACGATGCCGTCGGGCAGGACCACGGTCCCGGTCAGCACGGGGGCGGGCATGCCCTCGCCGCCGAGCGTCGCCGGGCTGATGAAGCGGGCGGCCCAGTCGTCGATGCCACGCTCGACGACCGCCGGCGCGCTCCAGCCGCTCCAATCGTCGTCCGCGCCGCCGACCCGGATCCGGACCTGCGCCGACTCCCGCGAGGCCAGCGGCGCGGCCGGCCACGGCACCAGCACCTGCTCGGCCGAGGTCATCGTGGTGAGCTCGACCGGCCCGCGGGCCCGGCTGATCTCGACCTGGTACGCGCTCTGCCGGAAGTCGTCCGGGGCGGTCGGCACGTACCAGGAGATCCGGGGTGCGGGCGTGCCGATGCCGAGGACGGGCCGGTCAGCGGTGTGGTGCTCGAAGCGGAGCCCGGCGGGGGCGGCGGCGGGGGACATGGGCACTCCAGAGGGAGTCGGTCACCGCGGCTGAAACGATTCAAGAACGGCACCGCGGAACGCCGTCGGAGATGTTTCGGCTGGGTGGCGAGAACGTTTCGTCCGCCCCCTGATCCTGCGCCCGGGCCCGGGTGTGACATAGGCCGCAGTGCACCGGTGGTAGCACGAAATGCACCTGGCGCCGGTCGCGGCCCGGTGTCGTATGGTCAGCGGATGGCCGAGCCACCGGTGGAGAACTCGCACGCCATGCTGTATTTCTCCGACGGCTCACTGGCCTACGCCGGGCACTACCTGCACGAGGGGATGCACCCCGTGCACACGCACAGCTTCGTCGAGGTCGCCGTGATGACCGGCGGCGCGGGCGTGCACCACAGCCTCGCCGGCCGCCAGCAGCTCCAGATCGGCGACGTCATCCTGCTGCGCCCCGGCGTGTGGCACGGCTACGACGACTGCCGGCACCTGGACCTGTACAACTGCTGCTTCTCCACCGAGCTGCTGCAACGCGAGCTTGCCTGGACCAGGGCCGACCCGCTGCTGGGCTACCTGCTCTGGACCGGGCCGTATTCCGACCAGCGGCGCGGCATCCTGACCGCCCGGCTGGGACCCGAGCTGCTCGCCGAGTGCGTGCAACACCTGGACGCGCTCGATCAGTTGCGCTTCCGGCCGGTGAGCCGGCACCGCGGCGACATCATCGGGCGGCTCTCGCTGTTCCTCAGCTGCCTTGCCCGGGCGGTCGTCGACGGGGTCGATGCCGGGACCGGGCACACCCATCCCGCGGTCGTCGACGCCATGCGGATGATGGAGGCCCGCCCGGCCCACCAGTGGACGCTCACCGAGCTCGCGGAGGCACTGCACCTGGCGCCCGGCTACCTGGTCCGGCTGTTCAAGTCGGCGACCGGGCTGCCGCCGATGGCGTACCTGTCGCGGCACCGCGTGGAGCTGGCGGCGGCCCGGCTGCTGCACACCGACGACGCGATCAGCCGGATCGGCGAGTCGGTCGGCTGGCCGGACCAGAACTACTTCGCCCGGCGGTTCCGCGCCCACTACGGCCTGAGCGCGTCGGCCTACCGGTCCCGCTTCACCCACAACTCGGTGGGCCTGCGCTCCTGGTCCCCGTGAGCGGTCCTAGATGTTGAGCAGGTTCTCGATGCGGCGCAGGTGGTGGCGGGCCATCGCGAGGTTGGCCCGCGAGCGGTCCAGCGACAGGTAGAGGAACAGCCCGTGCCCGGAGCGCGCGGTCAGCGGCCGGATCAGGTGGTACTGGCTCTCCAGCGTGATCAGGATGTCCTCGATCTGCTCCTGGATGCCCAGCAGCTCCATCGCGCGCAGCTTGGACCGGACGACGTCGGTGTTGCCGGCCGCGGCCACGTTGAGGTCGAAGTCGCGGGTGCCGCCCGCGATACCCAGCGCCATGCCACTGGTGTGGTCGACCAGCGCGACACCGATGGCGCCGTCGATGGTCATGGCGTCCTTGAGGGCAATGTCCATCTCGGCCATGTCTTTGTCCTCCAGGGGTCGGGTGGGCGGAGTGCGAAGCTACCCACGCGTTCCATCGTGATCGGCGAAGACTGATCTCGATCGGACAGGGTGTGCGGCCCCGGCAACTGTCGGCTACCCGACACCCGGCGATGCAGCACATCGACCACGGTGAGCGTCTGCCCGGCGAGGAGGTGGCTGATGAGCGCCGCAGGGGAGGACGCCGACGAGTTCGCGCGTACCCGGCTGGACTCGCTGCGCCGGTTCGCGTACCTCGTCTGCGGCAGCGCGGCCGAGGCCGACGACCTGGCCCAGGTCGCCGTCGTGGAGGTGTGGCGGCGCTGGGCCACGGTCCGTACCGACCCCGAGGCGTACGCCCGGCGCGTCATCGTGACCCGCAACGTCAGCCGGTGGCGGCGCTGGCGGCGCGAGGTGCCGTCGACCATCGCCGACCGCGACGGCGAGGATCCGGCCCACCGGCGGGTCACCGACCCGGCGCTGTGGGACGCGCTGCACGCGCTGGGCAAGCCGGAGCGGACCGTGGTCGTGCTGCACGTGCTGTTCCGGTACACGTTCGACGAGATCGCCGCGATGTCCGGCGAGCCGCGCGGCACGGTGTCCAGCCGCTACACCCGGGCGCTGCGCGCGCTGCGGCAGCATCTGCGCGCCCAGGCGGACGCGGAGCCCGGCCACGACTGGATGCTGAGGATGACGCCATGACCACCGACGACGACATGCTCGCCCGGCGGCTCGCCGTCACGCTGGCCCAGGCCGCGACCGCGCTGCCCGGCGCCCCGGCCGACGCGGTCGGCACGGTCCGGCGACGCTTCGCCCGCCGCCGGCGCCGCGTACGGATGCTCACCGGCGCGGCGGCCGCACTCGTCGCGCTGGCCACAGTGGTGGCGGTGGCCGGCCCGCGCCTCGGCCTGCGTACGACCCCGGCCACGCCGCACACCGGCATCATCCACCTGTGGACGCTCGGCACCGCCGACCGCAATCCCGGCCTGCGCGACCGCATCGGCGCTTTCAACGACCGCTCGGACGTGAGCGTGCAGCTGTCCACCTTCGGCAACGACGCCTACAAGCGGGTGATGGCCGGGCCGTGGCCGGATCCGGCGCCGGACGTGTACGAGAACTGGGGCGGCGCGAGCCTCACCGAGCCGGTACGGGCCGGCCACGCCACTGACCTCACCGACGCGGTCGCCGCGCACCCCGAGGTGGCCGACGTGCTGCTGCCCTGCGTGCTCGCCGGCGCCCGCGTCGACAACCTGCTGTACGGCCTGCCGATGACCGGGGTCCAGCCGGTTGTGCTCTTCTACAACAAGAAGGTGTTCGCCGACGCGAGCCTCGACCCGCCGCGGACCTACGCCGAGCTGCTCACCGCGGTGGACACCTTCCGCGACAAGGACATCACGCCGATCGCGCTGGGCGGCAGCGAGCGATGGCCCGCACTGATGTACCTCGCCTACCTCACCGACCGGATCGGCGGCGCGGGCGTCTTCGCCGACATCGCCGCCGGACGACCGGGCGCCTGGCGGGACCCGGCGCTGAAGCAGGCGGCCACGCTGGTGCGGGACCTGGTGAACCGCGGCGCGTTCGGCCCGGCCGCCGACGTGATGGGCTACGAGTCCGGGGCCGCGTCCCAGGCGCTCGCGGCCGGCCAGGCAGCCATGCAGGTCATGGGCAGCTGGGAGTACGGCAACCAGCTGCGCGCCGACTCCGCGTTCGCGACCCGGGACCTGGGCTGGGTGCCGTTCCCCCGGGTGGCCGGCGGCATCGGTGATCCAGCCGCCCTCGTCGGCGTACCGGCCAACTACCTCACTGTCGACGCGCAGAGCCCGTACCGGACGGAGGCGGTGGACTTCCTGCTGCGGACCGTGACGTCGGACGCGTACCTGGACGGCCTGCTCGAGGCCGGCGAGGTGCCGGCGGTCCGCGACCTGGAACCACGGCTGGCCGCCCACCCGCACGCCGACTTCGCCCGCTTCACCCACCGGCTGGCCGCCGACGCGCCCACCTTCACCCTCGTCTGGGACCAGGCCCTGCCTTCGGGCGTCGCCGGCGAGCTCCTGGACCAGACCGAACGACTCTTCCGCCTCGAGATCACCCCCGACCAGTTCGTGGCCGCCATGGCCGCGACCCGCTGACCACCACCACCGTTCACGGGAGGCACCTGTGCTGATTCCGCATGCCCGGATCGCCGCGACGACCGGCGTCCTGCTCGCCCTGTCCCTGGCTCTGACCCTGCCCGCCCCGGCGTACGGGTCACCGCCGGACGAGAACGCCGCCGCTCCACCGACCGACTGCACCGCGCAGGTCGGCTACCCGCACAACAAGGCGTTGCCGGGCTACGCCGTGCCGGACCGCCAGCTGGGACGCGTCTGCGTGCCGTTCAGCCAGCTCACGCCCGCGCCGGCCGGCTACTCCGGCGACTATCGGGTGCGCGAGTTCTCGTTCGCGGCCGCGCAGCGCCGGCTCGACGAGTGCCGGGCGGTGCCACCGTGCTCGGCGCTGTCCGACGTGGCCGGCTACGAGCCCGGGCAGTTCCGGTCCACCGGCCTGGTCGACCCCACCGGGGCCATCGACCCGTTCGCGGCCCGGGTCGACCTGGCCGACATCCGCCGGCCCGCGTACTTCAGCCGCGCGCCGTACTCCGAAGGCATCGCCGCCGCGGAGAAGAGCACGTCCACCGTCGAGTTCACCGTGCCCGCCGAACCGTACGAGGTGATCAACCGCGGTAGCACCGAGCCGGTGCGGCTGCGCGGCTGGTACCTGCGCGGAACCGGCGTGAGCGCGCCTGGTGGCCGGCGGGTCCGCGCACTGGCCGTCCTGCTCGGCGGCCGGACCATCGAGACGACGGCCGTGCAGGATCCCGCCGACCCGCTCTACACCAAGGACGCCACGGGGGCGTACCTGGGCGTGAGCTACCCGTCGCGGGGCACGGAGAAATGGGGTGCGCGGCAGTGGCGCGAGTACCTGCTCGCGCTGCACCGGGCCGGCTTCGACGTGCTGACCGTCGACAAGCGCGGGCACGGCATCTCCGGCGGCCTCAGTGCGGACAACACCCTGCAACAGGGCCTGGACATGCTGCGCATGGTGGACGCCCTGCAGGACGGCACCGGCCTGCGGGCGCTCGGCCCGGACGGCACCACCCGTACCGGCGCCGACGCCGCCCGGCGGATGCTGGGCGCCGGCCACCTGGCCCGCACCATGCCGATCCTGCTGGGCGGGGCCAGCCAGGGCGCGTACGCGACCCAGTGGGCGATGAACGCGAACCTGCACCGCTGGTGCGCCCTCGACACGCCGGGGCAGCCCTGCTCCGAGCCGTGGGGACACCGCAACATCCGCGGCGCGCTCCTGCTCTCGGCCCAGTGGGGCTTCCCGTTCTTCGACCCGGGCGACCTCGTCTACGCCGCCGCGCAGGCCGAGGTCAACCACTTCATCTACGCACCCACCAGCGAACCCCTGGCCGGCCTGGGCGATTGGCCGGCCACCTTCATCGCCCAGGGCGCGTGGGACGAGTACCAGGGCCCGCTGGCGTCGTTCAGCGCGTACCGGCGGGCCGGCGGCCGGGCGGAACTGGCGCTGGTCCGCGGTCCGCACTCGGAGAACGAGCACGGGCCGGCCAACGTGGCGTACGTACGGGAAAGGCTGGTGCGCTTCGCGGTGGCGACGGTGACCGGGGCGCCGGCGTCCGGGTCCCGGTTCGCCACGCTCCGGGACACGATCGCGGCGAGCCCGCCGACGTGGGAGCCGTCGACGGTGCCCACCGCGGTCCGGTAGGGGGATGAGGCGGGAGGGCCGGCGGGTTCTGCCGGTCCTCCCGTCCCGCGCGTTTCCCGACAACGCCGAGCTGCGGAAGTCCTTGATCGGACGCTCGGGGGCGCCCGGTTTCGTGTCATGCTTTTCTGACGCCGAGCGACGCGGGTGCCTGAGGTGCGGCCGGGAGGTCTTGATGATGTTCCAGGAGCGGCCCAGGGCCCGGCCGGCCGCGCCCGCGCCCGCGTCGGTGCGCCCGGCCGAGCAGCCGGTCGCAGGCGACGCCCTGGGATCGATCACCGGTTGGAGCCGCCCGCGTTCACAGCCGCTGCGCCCGCGCGGAGTCACCGACCGCGCGGCGACCATTCCCACGGGCCCGCTCCTCGGGCCAAAGCGCGCGCAGACCGCGAAAGTCAGGGAGCGCCCCACGGCCAAGGCATGGGCGGGCGCGGCTGAGGCCGTCGACCGGATCCGGCAGCACGCCTCGGCCGAGCGGCTCGACCGCACCCACGAAGCCGCGCTCCGCCTGCGCGACCGGCTGGATGAGTCGCGCGCCGAGGCCGGAGACAGCGCGCCGCGTCCCGCCCGGCTGGTCCGCACCCTGATCGCCGCCCGGGAGTTGGCCCGCGAGCTCGACATCGCCGAGTCCCTGGGTGTGCTGCCCGGGCAGCGGCGCGACCAGCTGTATCAGGAGCTCGGCGGCCTCGCCGGCTGCCTGGGCGTCGGGTTCGAGCAGGTCGCCGCGCCCACCCGCCAGCCGAAATGGCTGGATGTGGCATCCCCGGCGCACGGCCAGGTGAACGTCGCGGGTGCGCGCACCTTCTTCCGTCCCGGGCACGTGGCGGCCACCGATGCCGAAGCCGTGGTGGTGGCGAACGACTGCAAGCTCGACGCCGTCGACCACTACCACCTGCGCCGGGTGTCACTCGACTGCGCCAGCCTCTACCGGGATGCGGCCGCGGTCGAATCGTTCGCCGCGATGCTGGCCGAGCCTTGCGAGGAGACCATCCAGGACTTCCGCGACCAGCTGCGCCGGATCGCAGACCCGGCGCCTGAGCCCGGCCGGCAGTCCTACCGGGAGCGGGTGGCGCCGCGGGTCAACACCCATCTCGACCACCCGGACGTCGCGGTTCTCGGCGACGATTCGCACGTGCGCTCGGCGACGCACTATCACGTCCGGGAGACCGTCGTCCCCCTTGCCGACCTGCTGAACGAACGCGTGGATCTGGTGCGGGCGCTGGCCGCGGGAGAGGGCGACGCCGGCCTGGAGCAGCCGATCATGGACGCCCTCGGCAAGGTCGAAGACCTGGCGCTGCTGCGGCACGCGACGGGCGGGGACGGGGGAGGCACCACCGTGCGGCGCTCGCCAGGCACCCGGCGGGTGGATCTCGCCGCTGCCGTGATGGTCGGTGCCGGCAACACGCTGACCCGCAAGAGCGAGGTCAATGCGGGGCCGGCCGGTGCGGGCAACCTGGCCAGGTTCGACCGGCAGGTTCGCAAGCGCCGCGAGAAAGCCCGCCGGGCGGCCGAGCGGCCCGCTGGTAAGAAGTCGCGCTCATGAGGTGGACGGCTCCGATCGGGCTCGCCGTGCTGCTCGCCGGCGCCGGAGTGTTCTTCGCCGTCCAGGATCTCGGCCGCGCCGACCAGTACGCGAGCGTCGGCAGTTTCCTGCTCGCGCTGGCCGTGGCCGGCGGCAGCGTGGCCCTGCACCTGCGCCACCGGGGTGACGCACCGGCGCCGGAGGCGCCTCCGATCAGGGAGGCACCAGCCGCCGGGGATCCGCCTCCCCACAACACCATCGTGGATGCCGGCGTGGTCTTCACCGGCCCGGGGGCCCGGGCCGACATCACGATCACCCCCGACGGCCGCCGGTTGCGCCGGAAGAAGTGACCGGCGTGGAACAGGCACGACAGGCGGGAATCGCCCGGCTCCGGATCAGCCTGCCCAGCGAGGAGCTCGCCGGGGCGCTCGGTGACATCTCGGCCCGGATTGAGGTGCTGCGCTGGGACATGACCGGTCCCGCGCCCGCGGACGACATCGACCTCGTGGTCGTGCCGTACGTGCCGGGCAACGAGCACTTGCGCAAGCTGGCCGGGGTGCGGACCCGGCTGGTCCAGGCGCAGTATCTGGGCTACGACGGCGTGGCCGAGGTGTTGCCGCCGGGGCATGTCTACGCCAACGCCCGCGGGGTGCACGAGACCTCCACCGCCGAGCTGGCTCTCGCGTTGCTGCTCGCCGCGCAGCGGGGCATCCCCGACTATGTCCGGGCCGCGGGGCCGATCGCGCCCGACTGGTATCCGAGCCTGGCTGACCGGCGGGTGCTGGTGCTCGGGCAGGGCGGGGTCGGGCAGGCGGTCGAGGCCCGGCTGGCGCCGTTCGAGGTTGATCTCGTACGGGTCGCGCGTACCGCCCGCGAGGGTGTGCACGGCATCGCGGAGCTGCCGGAGCTGTTGCCCACGTGCGAGGTTGTCGTCGTCGGGGTGCCGCTGACCGAGGACACCGTGCACCTTGTGGACGCCGCGTTCCTCGCCGCGCTGCCCGACGGTGCGATCGTCGTCAACGTCGCGCGCGGGCGGGTGGCGGACACCGCCGCGGTGCTGCGGGAGGCCCGGTCCGGGCGGCTGCGGTTCGCCCTCGACGTCACCGATCCGGAGCCGCTGCCGGCCGGCCATGAGCTGTTCCGGCTGCCCAACGTGCTGATCAGCCCGCACGCCGGGGGCATGTCCAGCGCCATGCTGCCGCGGGTGGCCCGGCTGGTGCGCCGGCAGCTCGACCTGCTGCTGGCCGGGGCCGAGCCGGTCAATGTGGTGCTGCGGTCCTGAGGCCGGCCGCCGCCACCCGTCCGGAGGCGGGCAGCGGCGGCCGAGGGCGTCAGCGCCAGGTGTCGGTCCAGGTCGCCGTGCACGGTGACGCGGCGGCGGTGGTCCGCGTACGGTTCGGGTCGCTCTCCCAGACCACGGCTGAGCCTTCCTTCTTGATGTACTTGTACTCCACCGCGGTGTTGCCCGGCAGCGACACCGTGCCCCGCCAGACCGGATACGTCGCCGAGGACAGCGCGACCGCGTTGGCCGGGTTCCAGTTGCCCAGCGCCGCCGTGTTGCCGGTGACGAAGACGTTCTGGCCGAAGGTGGTGCTGACGGTCGCCGCGAAGGTGGTCGCGGCGGTGGTGCAGCCCGCCGGCGGCGTGGTCGGCGTGCCGGTCCCGCTCGTACGGGCGTTGGTGTGCAGGGCGAGCGCGGCGTTGGCGGCGACGGTCGCGGTGACCTGGCCGCTGCCGTTCACCGTGTACGCCGGCCCGGTGCACGAGCCGCCGGACAGGTCCCCGGCCATCACGTCGCAGTAGGTCCCGGCCGGCAGCGAGGTCTGGAAGGTGCGGGTCAGCGCCGAGCCGGAGCGGTTGAACGCGACGTAACCGGTGCTGCCGCGGCCGAACGCGATCTGGTTCGAGCCGTTGCTCCACCAGTTGGTGACGCCGGCGCCGGCCGCCGTGTTGCGCAGCGCGACCATGTTGGCCGTCGTGCGCCAGCGGTGCTCGCACTCCCAGCCGTTGCCGCAGCTCACCTGGTTGGTGGTGCCGTTGCTCGCGGCGGGCGGGCCGGCGTCGGGGCCGGAGAACGTGAAGCTGGACATGATATGCGGGACACCGTACGGCCAGGCGATCATGAACGCCTCGGCGAGCGCGTACGCGGAACCGTTCTTGTAGGTCAGTTTGGCCCGGCCGTTGCGCTGGGTGTCGTGGTTGTCCACGAAGGCCACCGCGTCACCGGAGCTGAGCCGCATCGAGCTCGCCAGGTTGTTGAGGTTGGCCAGGTTGCCGTTCTGGAACGCGCCGCCCACCACGTCGCCGTAGCGGAACTCGGTCACGTCGCCGAAGCCGGCGTACTCCTCGGGCGTGGGCTCACCGGAGCCGCCCTCGATCACCTCGGAGAAGACGTACGGGTCGCCGGTGACCGGCGCGATGAACGCCGACATGTCGCCGGCCGGCATGTGCTTGGCCGCGTCCACCCGGAAGCCGTCGACGCCCAGGCCGACCAGGTCGTTGAGGTACGCGGTGAGCTTGCCGCGCACGTACGAGGACTCGGTCTTGAGGTCGGACAGGTCGACCAGCTCGCAGTTCTGCACCTCCCACTTGTCGCCGTAGTTGGCGATGTCGTCGTTGCCGTTGCGCCCGCAGTGGTGGAAGTCGTCGGTGCCGTAGGGCACGGCCGGGTACGCGTAGTGGCTGTAGCCGTTGCCGCCGCTGCCGGTGCCGGTGGACGCGCCGCCGGCCATGTGGTTGACGACCGCGTCGACGTAGATCTTGACGCCCGCGGCGTGGCAGGTCTGCACCATGCTCGCGAAGGCGTTGCGGTCGCCGCGGCGGGTGGTGAGCTGATAGCTGACCGGCTGATAGTCCTGCCACCACGGATAGCCGCTGCCGGGCAGCACCACGTGCTCCTGGGGCGGCGAGACCTGCACGCCGCCGAAGCCCTTGGGGCCGAGCGTGGTCGTGCACTCGTTCGCGACCGAGGCCCACGGCCATTCGAAGAGGTGCACGATGACGTCCTTGGCGCCGGGCGAGGCGGTGGAGGCCTCGGCGTTCTCGGCGTTGCGGACGACGCCGACGGCCAGCAGGGCCGTGGCCAGGACGGCGGTCGTCGCGGCGGCGACAACCTGACGGGTACGCATGGAGACCTCCAGGGGACGCGAGGAGCGGTACGGCGGGGGACGGCACCGTGAAACTTCTTGCGCAAGTGCCGGAAAAGTTATCAGGGTGTTTCGCGCCGGTAAAGAGACCGCTCTCGATACGTCTGCCCGGATTGTCGGGCACTGTCCTGTTCTTCTTGCAGTAAAGACAGTTGATCAAGGACGTCGACACCGAGAAAGGGCAGGTCGACGGCGTTCTCGCAGGTCGTTGCATCCGCAAGAAATTTCAAAGATCAACTTAACAAGCGTTACGCGCCGATGTCAGGCGGCGGTGATGTCCACGCTCTCGGCGGCCCGGCCGGCCTTGTGGATCGCGGTGGAGCCGCGCACCACCAGCTCGGGGGAGAAGACGTACTCCGAGCGGGGCGCGCCGTGGCCGTTGATCTCGTCGACGAGCTGGCGGATCGCCGCGTTGCCCATCGCCGCCACCGGCTGGCGCAGCGTGGTCAGCGGCGGGTCGGTGAACGCGATCAGCGGCGAGTCGTCGAAGCCGACCACCGAGACGTCCCGGGGCACGCTCAGGCCGCGCCGGCGGGCCGCCCGGATGGCGCCCAGGGCCATCAGGTCCGAACCGCACACGATGCCGGTCGCACCCCGGCTGAGCAGCTGACCCGCCGCCACCTCGCCGCCCTCGACACCGAACAGGGTCAGCGCCACCAGCTCCTCCAGCTCGCGGTCGCCGGCGCCCAGCTCACGGCGCATGGCGGCGCGGTAGCCGGCCAGCTTGCGCTGCACGTTGAGGAAGCGGTCCGGGCCGGAGACGAAGCCGATCCGGGTGTGCCCGAGCGCGACCAGGTGGGAGACCGCCAGCTCGCCGGCCAGCCGGTCGTCGCAGGAGATGAACGGGGCGTCCAGGCCCTCGGCGTACCCGTTGATCAGCACGATCGGCAGCGGCCGCTGCACCAGGCGGCGGTAGCGCTCGTGGTCGGCGGTGGTGTCGGCGTGCAGGCCGGAGACGAAGACGATGCCGGACACCTGGCGGTCGAGCAGCATCTCGACGTACTCGTCCTCGGTGACGCCGCCCGGCGTCTGGGTGCACAGCACCGGGGTGAAGCCGCTCTGCGACAGCGCCGACTCGATGGTCTGCGCGAAGGCCGGGAAGATCGGGTTCTCCAGCTCCGGGACGATCAGGCCGACCAGCCCGGCGCTGCGCTTGCGCAACCGCTCGGGCCGCTCGTAGCCCAGCACATCGAGGGCGGTCAGCACCGCCTGGCGGGTTTCGGTGGAGACGCCGGGCCGGTCGTTGAGGACCCGCGACACCGTCGCCTCGCTGACCTCGGCCTGGCGCGCGATGTCGGACAAACGTGCGCGCATGGGCGTCACTATAGAGCCGTCCGCGATGCGGGATCGCCGACTGACCGCGTCTGGAACTTCTTGCGGAAGCATTGCAAGGTCTTCCATTGGTGGTAATCCCTTGCTAACGTCCCCGCAACAGCCGAGCTGGGCCTATGGGGGCCTTGCTTCCGGTTCCCCCCTTTATGTCCGTGCCACCTCTTCGGGCCGTGCCGTGCCCGATAGGAGAAGATTATGCGCATCCGTACCGCGGGTGTCGTCACCGCTCTCGCCCTGGCGCTCGCCGCCGCGGGCTGCAGCAGCGGCGGCGATCCCGAAACCCCTTCCTCCGCCGCGCCCGCCGGAGCCGGCGGCAAGCTGGTCATCTGGGGCGACGACAAGCGCGCCGCCGCCCTCAAGCCCTTCGCCGACAAGTTCGGCCAGGAGAACGGCGTCACCGTCGAGGTGCAGGCCATCTCCAAGGACCAGCAGACCACCTTCGTCACCGCGTCGCAGCAGGGCAGCGGGCCCGACGTGATGGTCGGCGCGCACGACTGGATCGGCAACCTCGTGCAGAACGGCGCGATCGACCCGGTGCAGCTGACCGCCGAGCAGCAGCAGGGCCTGGCCCCGAACGCGGTCAAGGCGGTCACCTTCAACGGCCAGGTCTACGGCGTGCCGTACGCGACCGAGAACCTGGCGCTGATCCGCAACACCAAGCTGGCGCCCGAGGCCCCGGCCACGATGGAGGATCTGGTCGCGACGGCCAAGAAGCTGCGGTCCGGCAAGAAGGCGAGCGAGCTGCTCTGCCTCCAGGTGGGACAGAACGGCGACGCCTACCACGCGTACCCGCTGTTCAGCTCGGCCGGCGGCTACCTGTTCGGCACCGCGGCCAACGGCGACTACGACAAGAACGACCTCGGCATCGCCAAGCCCGAGTCGATCGCCGCCTTCCAGAAGATCCGGGCGCTGGGCGAGAAGGGTGACGGCGCCCTGAAGCGGTCGATCACCGTGGAGAACTCCATCGCCACCTTCACCGCGGGCAAGTGCGCGTACCTGGTCTCCGGGCCGTGGGCGGTCACCGACGTGAAGAAGGCCAAGATCGCGTACGACATCTCGGTCGTGCCCGGTTTCGCCGGCGCCAAGCCGGCCCAGCCGTTCCTGGGTGTGCAGTCGTTCTACGTCGCGGCGAAGGGCAAGAACAAGGCGCTGGCGCAGGAGTTCGTCACCAACTACGTCACCACGCCGGAGCTCGCCGTGGCGCTCTACCAGGCCGAACCCCGCCCGCCGGTGCTCACCGCGGCCTACGACCAGGTCAAGGGAGCGGACCCGGACCTGGCCAAGTTCGTCGAGGCCGGCAAGAACGCGGTGCCGCTGCCGGCGATCCCGGAGATGGCGTCGGTCTGGGACCCGTTCAGCAAGGCGGAGTCCGCAGTGGTCGGCGGCGCCGACCCGAAGACGGCTCTGACCGCGGCAGCCAAGACGATCTCGGGCCAGATCAAGTCATGACCGACTGCACCGAACCTCGCCCGGCGGGAGTCGCCGACGGCCGCGCCGGTGAGGGCCAGAAGGGCATGACGAAGGTGGCCCGGCAATGACTGCTCTTCTCGAGCGGGAGACCGCCCCGGCCGAGGCCCCGCGCCCCGGCCGGGGTGGCCTCGCCGGCCCCCTCGTCAAGATCGCCCTGCTCGGGCTGGTCGCCGGGCTCGCCGTCTGGGCGGCGTTCCCGCTGATCGCCGAGCGGGCCTGGATCGGCCTGGCCGTGCTGCTGGCCGCCACGGCCGGACTGTTCTACCTGTACACCGGCCGCCGGCGGGTGCCCGCCAAGTACCTCGTGCCCGGCACCCTGTTCCTCATCGTCTTCCAGCTGTTCCCGGTGGCGTACACGGCGGCGACCGCGTTCACCAACTTCAGCGACGGGCACCGCGGGGACAAGCGGGAGGCCGTCGTGGCCATCCAGACCGCGTCGGTCACCCGGGTGCCGGGCTCCACCGAGTACGCGCTGACGGTCGCCACCACCGGCGACCCGGCGACCGGGCCCCTGACCTTCCTCGTGACCGACCCGGCCACCAAGGTTGTCTCGGCCGGCACCGGCGAGGGGCTCAAGGCGCTCCCGGCCGGCGACGTGACCGTGACCGCCACCGGCCGGGTCACCGCCGCCGCGGGCTACACGCTGCTCAACGGGGGTCAGGCCAGCGCGCGCAGCCAGGAGATCACCGACCTGGCCGTGCCGACCGCGGGCGGGGCGATCCGCTCGCAGGGACTGTCGCGGGCGTACGAGGGCAAGGCCGGACGGGCGTACGAAGCGGGCTGCGACTGCGTCCGGGACACGACCACCGGCCGGACCTGGACCGCGGACGAGAAGGTGGGCGCGTTCGTGGCGGCCGACGGCGAGCGGCTGGCCCAGGGCTGGCGGGTCGGCGTCGGGCTGAGCAACTTTACCCGGCTCGTCACAGACTCCGCGATCGCCGGCCCGTTCGCCCGTACCCTGATCTGGAACCTGTTCTTCGCCCTGGCCTCCACCGGCGGGACCTTCGTGCTCGGCCTGGGCTGTGCTCTGGCTCTGCACTCGCCACGGGTCCGTGGTCGGGGCCTCTATCGGACGCTGCTGGTGCTGCCCTACGCGATGCCGTCGTTCGCGATGCTGCTGGTCTGGCGGGACATGTTCAACACCGACTTCGGGCTGATCAACAACCTGTTCGGGCTGGACGTGGACTGGTTCGGCGGGGCCGCGTCCGCCCGGATCGCGGTGATCCTGGTGCAGCTGTGGCTCGGCTATCCGTACATGTTCCTGGTCGCCACCGGGGCGCTGCAGGCGATCCCGCCCGAGCTGTCCGAGGCCTCCCGCATCGACGGGGCCTCGCCGTGGCAGTCGCTCAAGCGGGTCACCCTGCCGCTGCTGCTGGTGGCGCTGACGCCGCTGCTGATCTCGTCGTTCGCGTTCAACTTCAACAACTTCAACGCGATCTACCTGACCACCGACGGCGCGCCGTTCCCGGCCGACAACCCGGCCAACGGCGCCACCGACCTGCTGATCACCTACACCTACCGGCTGGCCTTCGGCGGCTCCGGCGCCCAGTACGGCTTCGCCGCGGCGGTGTCCATCTTCATCTTCGTGATCGTCGCGGTGATCTCCACGGTCAGCTTCCGCCGCACCCGCCGCCAGGAAGAGGTCTACTCATGAGCTGGTTCTCCCGGGTCGGGTGGCGGCACGGGGTCGCGGTGCTGGCCCTGATCTTCTCGCTGTTCCCGATCGTGTTCGTGGTGTCGGCGGCGCTCAACCCGCTGGGCACGCTGTCGTCGACCGCGGCCGTGCCGACCGGGGCGTCGCTGGGCAACTTCGGCAACCTGCTCGCCGACACGGACTTCGCCCGCTGGTTCGGCAACTCCGTGCTGATCGCGGGCGTGTCGGCGCTGGCGTCGGTGTTCCTGTCGGCGCTGGCCGCGTACGCCTTCAGCCGGATGCGTTTCCGCGGCCGCCGGATCGGCCTGCTGGCCCTGCTGCTGATCCAGATGTTCCCGCAGTTCCTGGCGATCGTGGCGATCTTCCTGATGTTCTCCACCATCACCGACCTGTGGCCGGCCATCGGCTTCAACCAGGCCTGGGGCCTGATCCTGCTCTACCTGGGCGGGGCGCTGGGGGTGAACACCTGGCTGATGAAGGGCTTCTTCGACACGGTGCCGAGGGAGCTGGACGAGTCGGCCACGATGGACGGCGCGTCGCACGCCCAGACGTTCTTCCGGATCCTGCTGCCGCTGGTCGCCCCGATCCTGGCGGTGACCGGCCTGCTGGCCTTCATCGGCACGATCAACGAGTTCCTGATCGCCAACGTCTTCCTGACCGACACGGACGCCAAGACCCTGTCGGTCGGCATGTACGGCCTGGTGGCGGGGGAGCGCAACAACAACTTCGGAATGTTCTGCGCGGGCACCCTGCTGACGGCGGTCCCGACCGTGCTGGTCTTCCAGTTCCTGCAGCGCTACATCGTCAACGGCCTCACCGCGGGGGCAGTCAAGGGCTGACCGGGCGGGTCACCTCGTCCCGGGCGGCGTCGAGGCCCGCTGCGGCCAGCGCGCCGGCGGCCCCGTCGTCGAAGCGTTCGTAGCGGGCCACCCGGCCGTCCTCGACCCGGAACAGCGAACCGATCCGGAAGCTGTCCTGCGGCTCGCCGGTGGCCGGGTCGTGCCAGGTGGCGTCCTGCTCGACCACGACGAGGCCGTCGCCGCCGCAGAACCAGCGCAGCGGCTGCGACGAGAAGCCCGAGCGGGCCAGCCACTCGCTCAGCACCGCGCGGGGAGCGCTGCCGCGCCCGCGGGGTCCTACGATGTCGACCTGCTCCTGGCTCAGGGACTCCACGCGGGCGCCGTCGCCGGCGTTGACGGCGGTCAGCCACTGCTCGACGACGCCGAGCGCGCCGCGGGTCCGGGTCGCATTCGTCATGCCGACAGGATAGGACGCGCGCCGGTCAGCGCACACCGCTCATCAGCCGGCCGATCGGCCGGGCGGCCAGGGCCAGGGCGGCCCCGATCACGATCGCGACCAGGCCCAGGATGCCGAAGTACGCGGTCTCGTGGTCCTCGCTGTAGTACTTCGCGAGGGTGCCCGAGGCCGCCGTGCCCAGCGCCACCGACAGGAAGAACAGCGCGACCATCTGGGTGTGGAACACCGCCGGCGCCAGCTTGGTGGACAGCGACAGTCCGACCGGGGACAGCAGCAGCTCGGCGACGGTGAAGACCAGCAGGATGCCGGCCAGTGCGAGCAGCGGAGCGCTGTTCGGGCCGCCGCCGGCCAGCGGCAGGAAGAGCAGGAACGCCACGCCCATGATCGCGGTGCCGGCGGCGAACTTGATCGGGGTTCCCGGCTGGCGCGGGCCGAGCCGGGTCCACAGCGCGGCGAAGACGCCGGACAGCACGATGATGAAGACCGGGTTGATCGACTGCACCCAGGACACCGGCATCTCCCAGCCGAACAGGTCACGGTCGAGGCGCTGGTCGGAGTAGATCGTCACGACCGTGAACTGCTGCTGGTACAGCGACCAGAACACCGCGCTGGCGATGAACAGCGGGATGAACGCGTACACCCGGCGCCGCTCGACGTCGGTGATCCGGTGGCTGCGCAGGATGACCACGAAGTAGGCGACCGCCGCGGCGATGCTCAGCACGATGACCACGTTCGACAAGGCACTGGCCTGCAGCACGCCGGTCAGGGCCAGCACCAGGATCAGCACCGCGGCCGCGGCAACGACCAACGCCACCGGCAGGCGGCGCTGCGGCGGCAGCGGATTGGGTACGACCCGGGCGGCCCCGGTGAGCCGCTTGCGGCCGATCGTGTACTGGATCAGCCCGATCGCCATGCCGACCGCGGCCAGTGCGAAGCCGGCGTGGAAGCCCCAGTTCTTCTGCAGCAGCCCGGTCAGCAGCGGGCCGACCAGGGCGCCGAGGTTGATGCCCAGGTAGAACAGGGAGAAGCCGGCGTCGCGGCGTTCGTCGTGCTCGTCGTACAGGCCGCCGACCAGCGACGTGGCTGTGGCCTTGACCCCGCCGCTGCCGATCGCGATGAGGATCAGGCCGACGGTGACACCGGTCAGCCCGGGCAGCGCCGCGAGACTGATGTGCCCGGCCATCACCAGGACCGCGCTGAGGAACAGCACCCGTTCCGGCCCGAGCAGGCGGTCGGCTGCCCAGGCGCCGAGGATCGTGGCCAGATAGACGGAGCCGCCGTACGCGCCGACGATGCTCGTGGCGGTCTGCTCGGACAGGCCCAGCCCGCCGTCGGCCGCGGAGTAGTACAGGTAGATCAGCAGGATGCCCTGCATGCCGTAGAACGAGAACCGTTCCCACAGCTCGACCCCGAACAGGTTGGCCAGCACCGGTGGCTGACCGAAGAACGTACGCTCGCGCGGTGCCGTCTCCTGCGTCATGACTGTGTCGCATACCGCATCCGACGCCGCCGTAAACGACCGTGCCGGCCCGGATCTTGCCCCGCGGCGCGCGGATGACCAGGCTGGTGCCGTGACTACGTCGGGTGGGATGCGGGAACGCACGCAGTGGACGCGGGGGCTCGGTGCGCCGCTGCGGGCGTTCCTGCGTACCGAATCGGGCAGTGCCGGGGTGCTCGTCGCGGCCATCGCCGCCGCACTGATCTGGGCCAACGTCGACACCGCGTCGTACGACGCGGTGTGGCGCACCGATTTCTCGGTGCGGTTCGGCGCCATGGGGATCACCGAGGACCTGCGGACCTGGATCAACAGCGGGCTGATGACGCTGTTCTTCCTCGTGGTGGGCCTGGAGGCGCGGCGCGAGTTCGACCTCGGCGACCTGCGCGACCGGCGGCGTTTCCTGCTGCCCAGCGCCGCCGGGCTGGTCGGGATGCTGATCCCGGTGCTGATCTACCTGGCCGTCACCCACGGCGGCCCGGGCGCGCACGGCTGGGGCATCGCGATGTCCACCGACACGGCGCTGGCGCTGGGCCTGCTCGCTCTGGTCGGCCGGGGCGTGCCCGACTCGATCCGGGTCTTCCTGCTCACCGTGTTCGTGGTCGACGACCTGGTCGCGCTGCTGGTCATCGCGGTGGTCTACAGCGAGGACATCGCCATGATGCCGCTGCTGATCGCCGGCGCGGCCTTCGGGGTGTGGCTGCTGCTGCGCACGTTCGGCGTCCGCAGCGCCTTCAGCTACGCGGTCGTGGGGCTGGTGCTCTGGGCGGCGATGCTGGCCAGCGGCGTCGACCCGGTGGTGGCCGGCCTGGCGATGGGCCTCACGGCGGTGGCCTACAC
Source organism: Actinoplanes sp. CA-051413 (assembly GCF_050955795.1). Taxonomy (NCBI): domain Bacteria; kingdom Bacillati; phylum Actinomycetota; class Actinomycetes; order Micromonosporales; family Micromonosporaceae; genus Actinoplanes; species Actinoplanes sp. CA-051413. The sequence continues at coordinate 5,688,607 of NZ_CP192100.1, read as the reverse complement.
CCCGGTACGGGAGAACCTCGAAGCCGCCAGCGGGCTCTTCAAGCTGTTCCGCGAGCAGCCGACGCCGGAGCTGGCCCGTACCGCCGCGCGCGGGCTCACCCAGACGCTCTCGCCCAACGACCGCCTCCAGCGGATCTACCACCCCTGGTCAAGCTACGTGATCGTGCCTCTGTTCGGCCTGGCCAACGCGGGCATCGCGATCGACGGCAGCTTCCTGAGCCGGGCGTTCACCTCACCGGTGACCTGGGGCGTCATCCTCGGCTACCTGATCGGCAAGCCGGTCGCGGTGGTCGGGGTGTCCGCGCTGCTCACGGCGGCGACCGGTGGCCGGGTACGCCCCACGGTCGGCTGGGCGGCGGTGCTGGGCAGCGGCACCATCGCCGGCATCGGCTTCACCGTGTCGCTGCTGATCGCGGCGCTGGCGTTCGAAGGCCCGGAGCTGGCCGAGGCCAAGATCGGCGTGCTGACCGCGGCGGCCGGCGCGTCGCTGATCACCTGGGCGGTCTTCCGCGCGACTCGGATGCTGGCCCCGCAACGCCGGGCCCGGGCCATGCTCGGCGACACCGAGGAACTGATCGACCTGATCCCGGCCGTCGACCCCGAACGCGACCACGTCCGCGGACCACAGGACGCGTCGGTCACGGTCGTCGAGTACGGCGACTTCCAGTGCCCGTACTGCGGCCAGGCCGAACCGGCGGTCCGGGACCTGATCACCGACACGGATCTGCGCTACGTCTGGCGGCACCTGCCGCTTCCGGACGTGCACCCGCAGGCGCGGCTGGCCGCCGAAGCCGCGGAGGCGGCCGCCAGCCAGGGCAAGTTCTGGGAGTTCCACGATCTGCTGCCGGCCCACCAGGACCACCTCAAGATCATGGACCTGCTCCGGTACGCCGACCAGCTCGGCCTGGACACGAACCGCTTCCACGACGAGCTGATGGACCACCGGCACGCGCCACGGGTCACGGACGATGTGGACTCGGCCGACCTGAGCGGGGTGTCCGGCACGCCGACGTTCTTCATCAACGGGAGCCGGCACTACGGGGCGTACGACATCGTGACGCTCAAGCAGGCGGTGAAGACGGCTCGGGTCCGGGCGGGTCTGGCCCGGATTCCTCAGCCCGCCCACGAGGAGGAGACCGCCTGACGGCGGCCCTCGCATCCGCTTGCCCATGCAGCAGGCAAGGCCAGCTTCGCGAGGGGGACCCTCCCTTCAACCCAGTAACCTAGGATGCCCTACGCCGTGAGAGGAGCGACACGTCGCGCCCACCTCGGGGTTGCTCGACGAAGGGGCATGCTTGCCGGCGACCGGCGACCGGCGACCGGCGACCGGCGACCGGCGACCGGCGCTCGAGGCGCCCGCGACGGCGCTCTAACTGGCCGCGACGAGGTCCTTGACCAGGGCGACCGCAACATCGGCCTGCTGAGCAGCGTCCGGCCGGCCCGCCACCGCATAAAGGCCCTCGATGACCAGCCAGACCCGATCGGCCAGCCCCGGCGAACCCCCAGCGGCCCGCGCAAGCTCATCAACCCGAGCCCGCGACGACGCCAGGTACTCCCGAGCGACCCGCCCCGGCACGTCGTCCTCAGACGGAAACTCGGTCAGGTAGTTGCGCATGGCGCACCCTCGGAACCCCGGCTCCCGTACCCGGTCGGCGATCTCGGCCACCAGAGCGACCACCGCCTCCCGCCCCTCACCGGCCGCCGCGAGGGCCCGCTCGGTCGACCGTTCCCGCTCGGCGCGAACCAAGGACAGATAAGCCGCCACCAGCTCGTTCTTGCCCGGATAGTGCGAGTACAGCAGGTTCTTGCCGCAGCCCGCCGCCGCCACGATCTGGGCCATGCCCACCGCCCGGACGCCCTGGCTGTAGAAGAGCGGGGCCACCGTCGAGACGATGCGGGCGCGGGTGCCGGGTGCTGCCGTGCGGGCCATGTGGCCAATGTAACGGACCGATCGGTCCGCCCAGCCCTTAGGATCGGACCGATCGGTCCGCCATTCGAGGGGGAGGCACGACATGCGCGACGCGGTTATCGTCGAAGCGGTACGCACACCCGTGGCCAAGGGCAAGCCCGGCGGCGCCTACGCGGAGATCCACCCGGTCGACCTGCACGCCCACGTCCTGCGCGCCGTCACCGCCCGGCTCGACGGCCTCGACCCGGCCGAGCTCGACGACGTCATCGGGGGCACGGTCGGTCAGGTCGGCGAGCAGAGCACCAACAACACCCGGCTGGCCGTGCTCGCCGCCGGCTTCCCCGAGTCCGTGCCGGGCACCACCGTCGACCGGCAGTGCGGCAGCAGCCAGCAGGCGTTGAGCTTCGCCGCCCAGGGGGTCGTCGCCGGCGCCTACGACATCGTGGTGGCTTCCGGGGTCGAGTCGATGAGTCGCGTACCCATCGGCAGCTCCGCCCTGGTCGACGGCGCGCGGGCGTTCGTCGGCGGGCCCGCGGTCGCGGAGCGTTATCCCGGCGGGCTGATCCCGCAGGGGATCAGCGCCGAGCTGATCGCCCGGCGCTGGGGTCTGTCGCGCACGCAGCTCGACGAGTTCGCCGCGACCAGCCACCAGCGGGCGGCCGAGGCGTGGAAGCAGGGCTGGTTCGCCGGCCAGGTCGCGCCGCTGGCCGGACTGGAGACCGACGAGACGATCCGGCCCGGCACCACGGTCGGGACGCTGGCCGGGCTGCGGCCCGCGTTCGCCGACGACCGCTGGGCCCAGCGCTTCGGCGACCTGGAGTGGAAGGTCACGGCCGGCAACTCCAGCCCGGTCAATGACGGCGCCGCCGCGCTGGTCGTCACCACCAGTGAGATCGCCCGGCAGCGGGGCTGGCGGCCGCGGGCGCGGGTGCACACCGCGACGGCCGTGGGCGACGACCCGATCATGATGCTGACCGGCATCATCCCGGCGACCGCCAAGGTGCTGGCCCGGGCCGGTCTCACCCTGACCGACATCGACGCGTTCGAGGTCAACGAGGCGTTCTCGTCGGTGGTGCTGGCCTGGCTGGCCGAGACCGGCGCCGACCCGGCGAAGGTCAACGTCGACGGGGGCGCGATCGCCATCGGTCACCCGCTGGGCGCCAGCGGCGCCCGGCTGGCGACCACCCTGCTGGGCGTGCTGGAACGCACCGGGGGACGCTTCGGGCTGCAGACCATGTGCGAAGCCGGCGGTACGGCCAACGCCACCGTCATCGAGCGCCTGGTCTAAAGCGGTCGCACCGGGTGGAAGCCGAACGGCAGCTCCAGCCGGTGCGCCCGGAGCAGCTCCTCGTCGGCCAGCAGATCGGCGGTGGGGGCGTCGGCCACGATCCGGCCGTCGTCGAGGATCACCGAGCGTGGGCACAACTGCAGCGCGTACGGCAGATCGTGGGTCACCATCAGCACCGTCACCGGCAGCCGTTCGATGATCTCGGCCAGTTCCCGGCGGCTCGCCGGGTCCAGGTTGGACGAGGGCTCGTCCAGCACCAGCAGCTCGGGCCGCATCGCCAGCACGGTGGCCACTGCGACCCGGCGGCGCTGGCCGAACGACAGGTGCAGCGGCACCTGGTCGCGGTGCGCGGCCATGTCCACGGCTTCGAGCGCCTCGTCGACCCGGGTCTGCAGCTCGGCGCCGCGCAGCCCGAGGTTGGCCGGCCCGAAGGCGACGTCCTCGGCGACGGTCGGCATGAAGAGCTGGTCGTCGGGGTCCTGGAAGACGATGCCGACCCGCCGGCGGATCTCGGCCAGCCTGGCCCGGTCGCGCGCGTCCACCCGCAGCCCGCCGACGTCGACTGTGCCGGCGCCGCCGTGCAGGATGCCGTTGAGGTGCAGGACCAGGGTCGTCTTGCCGGCGCCGTTGGGCCCGAGCAGCGCGACCCGGTCCCCGGCGCCGACGCAGAGGTCGACACCGCGCAGCGCGACGCTGCCGTCGGGATAGGCGTAGGTGAGGCCGGCGATCTCCAGGCTCACGCCAGCACCGCCGTGAGCGCGATGGCGGCGGCCGCGGCGGGCAGCACGGCCGAGGCCGCCCAGTCGGCGGTCGTGGCGCCGCCTGCCTCGGGCCGGGGGAGCCGTCCGTCGTAGCCGCGGGAGACCATCGCCAGATACACCCGCTCGCCGCGCTCGTACGCCCGCAGGAACAGTGCCCCCACGCCGACCGCGAACGCCTTGACCTGCCACAGGAACCGCGGGTCGTAGCCGCGCGAGAGCCGGGCGATGCGCATCCGGCGCGCGTCGTCGGCCAGGATGTCCAGGTAGCGCAGCATGAACGTGGCGATCTGGGTGAAGACCCGCGGGCAGTGCAGCCGGTCCAGGCCCAGGATCAGGTCACGCATGGTGGTGGTGGCCGCCAGCAGCAGCGAGGCGACCACGCCCAGGGTGCCCTTGGCGACGATGTTCCACGCGCCGTGCAGCCCGTCCACCGACAGCGACATGCCGAGCCAGGTGATCCGCTCGCCGTGCCCGGCGAACGGCAGGGCGACGGCGAGCACGACGAACGGCAGCTCGATGGTGGCGCGCTTGGCCAGCCACGGCAGCGGCACCCGGGCCAGCACCGCCACCACCGCGAGCAGCAGCGCGTAACCGCCGAACGCGGCGAACTCGGTGCGCGGGGTGGCCACCACGACGATGGTGAACAGCAGCGTCGCGAGGATCTTCACCTCGGGGGCCAGGGCGTGCACCGGGCTCGGCCGGTCCAGGTGCAGCGGGTGGGCGTGGCCCGCGCCCATCAGACCTTCTCGGGGCTGCGCCGGCGGACGAGCCAGAAGACGCCGCCGCCGATCGCGAACGTCACCAGCACGCCCAGCACCCCGGCCAGCCCGGTCGACAGGTACGGGTTGTCGATGCCGCGGATGCCGTAGTCGGCCAGCGGGCTGTCGGCGACCTGGTGGTCCTGCTCCCGCTGAAGCATGCAGGTGCCGCCGGTGATCTCCCCGTGGGAGTCGAAGGTGCAGCCCTCGCGGGCAGTCGCGTCCAGGCCGTCCGGGCTGCCGGAGGCGAAGTTGCTGACCACGCCGGCCAGCAGCAGAGCGACCAGCAGGCCGCCGGCCAGGAACCAGCCGAGTCGCCGGGTCATGCCTTACCTCCCGAGACAGTGGCGGGCGCTTCGGCGGGGGTGGCCGCCACCGGCGCCGGTGGGGTGCGGAAGCGGCGCAGCGCGTAGACCAGGTCCGGCCGGACCTTGGCCACGGTCGCCACGGTGGTCGCCGCGATCAGGCCCTCGCCGATGCCGATCAGCACGTGGGTGCCGGCCATCGTGCCGGAGACCCAGGGCAGGGAGAGCTGGGTGGTGCCGCCGAGCCAGTACTCGAACACGAAGCCCTGCGAGGCGGCCACCACCCCGACGATCGAGGCGATCAGGGCGGTCGCCCCGAGCCCGGACGGGGTCTTGGGCAGCACCCGCAGCAGGCCGGCGACCAGCAGGTAACCGGCGGCGGTGCCGATGATCGCCATGTTGGTGATGTTGAGCCCGAGGGCGGTCAGGCCGCCGTCGGCGAACAGCAGGCACTGGATGATCAGCACGGTGGACACGCAGAGCGCGCCGACCCACGGTCCGACCAGGACGACAGCCAGGGTGCCGCCGAGCAGGTGGCCGGAGACGCCGGGCAGCACCTGGAAGTTGAGCATCTGCACGGCGAAGATGAAGGCCGCGACGAGGCCGGCCATCGGGGCCAGCCGGTCGTCGAGGTCGGCCCGGGCCCGCCACACGCAGAACGCCAGCGCGAGGGCGGCGAAAGCGGCGAAGATCGCCGACACCGGGCCGTTCACGATCCCGTTGGCGATGTGCATCGTCTGGACGTCCATGGATCCCCCTCCGGCCGCGGGCACGCCTCGATCAGCATATGGGTCACCGTGGCAGTTGCAAACTATTGGCAACAGCGTCCGGGTGGCTGCGACCGGGATCACTTCCGGGACGGGGCCGCCGCGCTCAGAAAGCCCGCTTTGACCAGAGTCCGGCTGAGCGGCCGCGCCAGCTCTGCGAGCCGCGCCGCGCCGTCGGCCCCGAGCACCTGGTACGCCGGAGCGGCCAGCCGGTCGGTGTCCGCCTCGATCCCGTCCCGCAGCGCCCGTCCCTCGTCACTGAGCTCCTCGCCGGAGATCAGGCCCCGTTCCCGCAGCGCACTCTCCTCGTCCGCCCACTCTTCCCGGCTCCAGCCCCGGCTGGCCCGCAGGAACCGGCCGTTGGCCTGGCCCGACGCCGCGTGCAGAATGATCGACTGCAACCCGCTGACCCCGGCCACCAGCAGCGCCGCCACGTGCGCGTCACCGCGGAACTCGCGCAGCAGCGTCTGGGCGTGCCACAGCACCAGGTGCGGCGCCTGCGGCCAGTCGAGGCCCGCGTGCGCGGCGAACAGCGGCCGTCCCGCGGCGTACGCGATCGCCGACTCCGCCGCCCGCCGGGCCAGCTCCGCCGCCTCGGCCACCTCGGGGCTCTGCACGACGTCGCCCAGGCCCCGGACCAGCGCCGCGTCGGCGGCGTCGAGCCGGGCCGCGACCGCGGTCGCCGGCGACACGATCTCCCAGGCCGCCGGCAGGGCCCGGGCCACCAGGCCGGGGTGGAAGTTGTAGAACGTGGCCACCACCGGCCCGGGACCGACCGGGCCGAAGGCGGCGCCCCGGGAGGCGAAGTAGTCGACGCCGGCGGGCACGCCGAGCGCCGCGAAACGCTCCCGCACCTCCGGGGCGAAATAGATCATCGCGTGCAGCGGCTCGGCGAGCCGCCAGGCCTCACGGGCGAGGGCGGGCGTCACATCCATGCCCGCCATCCTGTCATTACCGGCTAGTAGGGTGCGACGGTCAGGGACGACATCCCGGCTGCCGCATCGACGTCGACCCGGTCGACCGCAGCGGCCCAGCTCGCCGGCGTGAAGGTCTGCCCGGCGGCCACCCCGGCGTGCCGCTGCCCGTCGAGAGTGACCTGCCCGGCGCCCCGCCCGACCCGCACGCGGACCGGCGTCCGCTCGGCGGTGTGCACGTCGAAGAGGCTGACCCCACCGGACATCCGGACGCTCAGCGTGCCGTCCGGCCGCGGCAGCGTCAGGGCGATCCGGCTCGCGCCGCCGGTCAGATCCACCCCGCCGACCCGCCCGGCGCTGAGGTCGATCGTGGACACTTGGGCGCCGCCGGCGATCCGCAGATCCCAGCGCACGGCCGCGTTGAGGGTGATGTCGACGGACTCGGCATCACCGTCGAGGCGCAACCGGACCCGGCCGTCCTGCTCGTCGGTGCGCGGCACCACGGCGCCGGCGTCCGGCGTGGTGATCCGGTAGAGGGTGTCGCCGAGGTCGGCGGCCCGCAGGGTGACCCGCTCGGCGCCGTCAATGAGATCAAAACCGGCACTGGTACGCCCGTCGCGGGCGGCAGTGGCCAGGTGCGGGGCGGAGGGGGCGGCGGCCACCGGCGGGCTCCAGCCGGAGGGGGTGGCGCCGGGGTCACCGTCGCGGCTCAGGGCCACCACGGCGGCGCCGGTGAGCAGGAGGGCGGCGGCTGCGATTCCGGCACCGACCAGCCAGCCCCGGCCGGGCTGCGCCGGCTCCCCGCCGCTCACCGGATGACCCCCGGCCAGGGCAGCAGGCGAATGTTGCTCCTCACCGCCACCGTCATCAAGCCGGACACCGTCACTCGGCGGAGCGGATGGGGTTGGTCCGACGGGGTTGTTCGGCCCGGTCAGCAGGTCGTTCAAACTGGCCTGCCTCGCCGGGGCGGGGCGGGGACCGCGCCGCTCCAGGGCCGGGATGCGCCGGGCCCGCGAAGACTTGTTCAGCGCGAGCGACAATGCGGCGCCGGCCAGGGTGGGCGTCGAGGTCGCGGCGAGCATGGCTTCGGTGACGACCGGCAGCTCGACCGTCGGTTCCTCGCCGGCCAGCGGGGTGCCGGGCTCGGGCCAGTCCGGCGGTGGCCGCTGCGGCGATCTGTCGGTGGAGCCGGCGTCGGGGATTCCGTGCACGGTGATACCTCCATGTCGGTGCCGTCCACCGGTACGGAATCCGGCGCTCCCCGGATCGGTTCTCCCCAGAAACTTGCGTGTCCCGCATCTTTGCGTGGCCCGCAACTTCGGCTACGGTGGTGGGTATGGGACTCCGTGAGCGCAAGAAGGCCGAGACCCGGGCCGCGCTCAGCTGGGCGGCCATCCGGCTCGCCGTCGAGCGGGGTTTGGACAACGTCAAGGTGGAGGACATCGCCGCCGCGGCCGGGGTGTCCCCGCGCACCTTCAACAACTATTTCGCCGGCAAGGGCGATGCCATCGTGTCGCGTCACCTCGAAAGGCTGCGGCGCGCCGCCGACGACTTGCGGGCCCGGCCGGCCGACGAGCCGCTGTGGACGGCCATCACCGCGGTCGCCCTGGCCCAGCTCGAGCCCGGTCCGGAGCTGGCCGCGCATCCGGTGGCCGATCAGGAGGCCTGGGCCGCCGGGGTGCGCACGATGATCGCCGAGCCGGCCCTGCAGGGCGACCTGCGGCGCGCCGGGGCGCTGGCCGAGGCGGAGGTCGCCGCGGCCGTCGCCGAGCGCACCGGCACCGACCTGAGCAAGGACATGTATCCGCACCTGGTGGCCTCCGTCGTGATGGCCGCGAACAACGTCGCCCAGGCCCACTTCCTGCGCGCCGGCCCGCACGTGTCGATGCCGGAGCTGCTGACCGAGGCACTCGCCCGGATCGCCGCGGGCCTGCCTCCGCCCTGAGCGGCCGCCACCTCGACATTCCCAGCGTCAGCCCGCCGTCCATCGGCGGGCCGGTGCCCCGTACCCGGAAGAGGGTTTCACCATGATCGACGTCGTCATCGCCGGCGCCGGGCCGAACGGCCTCATGCTCGCCTGCGAGCTGGCCCTGGCCGGGGTCCGGCCGCTGGTCCTGGAGCGGCTGCCCGAGCCCACCACCGAGCAGCGCGCCAACGGCCTGGTCGGGCAGGTCATCCGCATGCTCGACCGGCGGGGCCTGTACGAGCGGCTCGCCGGCACCCCCGGTCCACCCCGCCCGGCACCCGGGTTCACCTTCGCCGCCTTCCCGCTCGACCTGCACGACCTGCCGGACAACCCGCTCTACACGATGCTCGTGCCGCAGCGGCGGATCGAGCAGATGCTCACCGAGCGGGCAGCTGAGCTCGGCGTGACGATCCACCGTGGTCACGAGGTCCTCGGCCTGACCCAGAACGAACGGTCGGTGACGGTCGAGGTCGCCGGCATGGCCCCGATCGAGGCGGCCTACCTGGTCGGCGCGGACGGCGGGCACAGCGTGGTACGCAAGTTCGCCGGCATCGCGTTCCCCGGCGTGACCAAGGACGACACGGTGTCGCGGACGGCGCATGTCAGCGTGCCGGCGAGCATGGTCGACGCGCACGGGGCGCTGCACGTGCCGGGCTTCGGGGTGCTGCCGCCGTTCCTGCACACCCGTACCGAGCAGGGCTTGATCGCGTGGGCGCCGATGCCCGGCCGGGCCCCGCTGGTCAGCGTGGGGGAGCGCCACCGGCCCGGCGACGACGTGGGTGACGGTGAGACCAGCATTGCCGAGCTGCGCGCCGCCGCAGGCCGGGTGCTCGGGGCCGATCTGCCGCTCGACGCCCCGGACGGGCCCGGTCCACACCTGCTGCGGCGGGCCGTCGGCGGCAACACCCGGCTGGCATCGGCGTACCGGGCCGGGCGGGTGCTGCTGGTCGGCGACGCTGCGCACGTGCACTCCGCCATCGGTGGCCCCGGCCTCAACCTCGGCCTCCAGGACGCGATCAACCTGGGCTGGAAACTCGCCGCGGAGGTGCTCGGCCACGCCCCGGTCGGGCTGCTGGACACGTACGAGTCGGAGCGCCGGCCCGTCGGCCGGCGGGTGACCATGCACACCCGGGCGCAGTCCGTCCTGATCGGCCCCGGCGGTGAGGTGACCGCCCTGCGCGAGCTGGTCGGCGAACTGCTGGCGCTGCCGCAGGGCCGCCGGCACATCGCCGAGCTGATCTCCGGGGCCGACATCCGCTACGACACCCCGGGGGCCGAAGGACCGCACGTCGGACGCTGGGCGCCGGACGTGCCGGGCCTGCGGGAACTGACCCGGTCCGCGCGCCCGCTGCTGCTCGACCCCACCGGCCGGCTGGACGTGGGCCCGTGGGCCGGCCGGGTCGACGTCGCCGCCGCCCCGGGTCTGCCGGCCGCGCTGCTGCTGCGCCCGGACTGCTACGTCGCCTGGGAGGGCACCACCGGCGACGGGCTACCCGAGGCCATGGCGACGTGGTTCGGCAAGCCCTGACCGGCCCCGGACGAGTTGTCGGTGGGTGCCGCTAATCTGCCCTGATGGACGACCTGGCACAGCGGCTCGCGGAGTTGACGTTCGCGGACCTCACCCAGGACGAGGTCACCGGCCGGATCATCGACGAGGTGGCGGCCTGGGGCCTGGCCCAGGGCTGGCGCGTCTACCGGCGCGCGCCCAGCGTGGTCCGGCTGCCGCCGCCGATGGACAAGCAGCATTCGGTGCTCGACGTGGCCCTGGCTCGCCCGGCTGCGCCGCCGATCGTCGTCGAGGTCGACCACACCGACCGCAAGCGGACGGTGGAGAAGCTGCTCGCCGAGGCTGCGGAGGGGCGCGTCGCGGTGTGGGTTCGTTGGGGGCCGGGCCGGTTCGCTGAGCCGCCATCGCCGATCCGGCTGGTGACTCTGCCGGTGACCCGGAGTCGTGGCCGGTATTCGCGGACGACTGCGCCGGATCGGCCGGCTCCGAGCCATTCGGCGGCCCCGGCCGGCCCTGGCGAGGCGGCCGAGCTTCCCCTGCCAGGGCCGGGTCAGGCCGCTTCGCTTCCCCTGCCGGGCGAGGCGGCTTCGCTTCCCCTGCCCACCGAGCTTCCGCTTTTCGGGCCTGGCGAGCGGCCGTTGTGACCGGCGGTGGGGCGGCGTACCGTCCGAGGTGGAGCCCGTCACCCGGAGGTGGTCGGCATGCGCTCTGCCGTGCTCGGTCTGGTGACCCTGCTGTTGCCCGTTCCTGGCCCGCGTTTCGCTCATCCGCGCGGGAGGCTGGCGGTCTGCGGTGAGGAGGTCTGTCAGTGGCGCAACTTCGTGCACGACCTGACGCCCACCACGACCTGCCGGCGTCATCCCGGCCGCACCGACTACGTGCCGGACGGGACCAAGCTGCGGGTCCGCTGCTTCCATGAGGGCTGCCTGCAGAGCTCGGTGCCGGTGACGTACTGGCACGACATGCACACCGCGCAGAACTTCTACTGCCCGACCCATCTCGTACGGGTCTGAGCGCGCCCGCTCAGCGCGCCCGGGCGGTGCGGCCCTTGAGGTGGCGGCCCATGGCGCGGGCGATCTCCCGGTTGGCGTCGCGTTCGGCGAGGGCCTGGCGCTTGTCGTACTCGCGCTTGCCGCGGGCCAGGGCCAGCTCGACCTTGGCCCAGCCCTCGTTGAAGTACAGCGACAGCGGCACCAGCGTGTTGCCCGGCTCCCGGAGCTTGTCGAGGATCCGGTCGATCTCGATGCGGTGCAACAGCAGCTTGCGCGTACGGCGCGGCGCATGGTTGGTCCACGAGCCGAAGCCGTACTCGGCGATGTGCAGGTTGTAGAGCATGAGCTCGCCCTCGTGTTCCTGGGCGAACGCGTCGACGATCGACGCGTACCCGGCGCGCAGCGATTTCACCTCGGTGCCGGCCAGCACCAGGCCCGCCTCGTACGTCTTGAGGACCGCGTAGTCGTGTCGCGCCTTCTTGTTCGTCGCGATGACCTTGCGTCCGGTCTCCCTGGCCGTGGCCGCCCCCTCGCTGTCGCCGGACCGCCGCTCTGCCTCTCATCCTCGCAAACGTCCCGGCCCGCCACCGCCCCGGCCGGGCAGCTCAGCTCAGCCGGTCGCCGTCGACCAGCTCGATGCCGCGCGGCAGCACCAGCCCGGCGGCGGCCAGGTCACGCAGCAGCCGGCTGAGCGTGGCCGGTCGCAGGCCGGTGTGCCCCGGTGCGTCCGGCGCCGGGACGTCGAGCGCGCGGGCCGCTTCCAGGGCGCTGTCGGTGATGGCGGCCTCGAGTGCCTTGAGCCGCCGGGCCCGCAGTGCCACGTCGGGGGAGTGCAGCAGAGCGTCGTGCTGGTGCAGGAGGCGGTGCAGGTTCGCCACGACCTGTTCGATCGGCGGCGCCAGCGGGCCCGGGTCAGGTTCCGGGTGCACCCGGCGCCACACCGCGCGCGCGGCCCGGGGCAGGTAGATGATCGCGCCGAAGGCCAGTGTCGGCGACAGCAGGATCAGCACGATCTGCGTGATCTGCCCGGCCCGCCCGATGTCCATGCCCTGCCCGATGTCCGTGCTCAGCGTCCCGTGGCTCCAGCGAAGTCAGATTCGTAGCTTCCGCGCGCCCGCGTCGCACTGTCAAGCGCCGGGACCGGCGCAGCGTGACCCCTTGTCACCATCTGCACGCGCCTGTCGCCGCCGTCTCCGCGGGCCGCGCGGAGTTAGATGGACCGGGTACGTGGTGGCACGGCGAGCAGGCACGGGAGGCAGGCACCGATGATCTTCATTACCGCGAAGTTCCTGATCAAGCCGGAGGACGCCGACAACTGGCCGCAGATCGCGGCCGCCTTCACCGCCGCGACCCGCGCCGAGCCCGGCTGCCTGTGGTTCGACTGGTCCCGCAGCCTCGACAACCCCGCCGAGTACGTGCTGGTGGAGGCCTTCCGCGACGGCGAGGCGGGGGCGGCGCACGTCGGGTCGGCCCACTTCAAGCAGGCCCAGCGGGACCTGCCGCCGCACCTGGCCGCGACCCCGAAGATCGTCAGTCAGACGGTCGAGCAGGACGACTGGTCCGAGCTGGGCGAGATGGCCGTGCCCGGCGAGTGAACGCCGGACGGCCCCGGACCTCCGCCCGGTCCGGGGCCGCCGCTTCGGGCCGGCCCAACTCTCGGGCCGGCCAGTTCGAGGGCCGGCCCAGTTCGAAGGCCGGCCCATTTCGAAGGCCGGCTCAGGAGAGAGCCGCCAGCAGGGCCGGGTACCAGCGGTCCGCGATCTTGCGGTTCCCGTTGTCGTTGGGATGCACGCCGTCCGGGGTGTCGGTCGCCGTGTTGAAGCCGGTCCACTGGTCGACCACCGTCACCGGCGAGGCCGCGGTGCTGGTCGCTGCCGCCCACGCCGGGATCGCCGCGTTGAAGTCGATCACCCGCTGGTTGCACTCGGCGCAGTTGCTCGGTGTCATCGGCAGGATCTGCGCCACCAGGATCTTCATCGCCGGGTTGGAGGCGCGCATCTGGCCGACCAGCTTGGTGAACGCCGCGAGGATCGTGGCCGGGGAGCGGTTGCTCCACACGTCGTTGGTGCCGAAGTGCATCATCACCACGTCCGGGTCCGTGGCCGACAGCCAGCCCGGCAGCTGGTTCTGGTCGGCGACGTTGGTGGCGAGGAAGCCGCCGTGGCCCTCGTTCTCACCGTCGTAGGTGAAGCCGCAGCCCTGCCCCGGCAGGGTCCCGACGAAGTCCACCGAGGAGGCCCGCCCGGCCTGCTGCAACCGCTGCCACAGCAGGGCCCGCCAGCACCCCGGAGACCCGGTGATCGAGTCGCCCAGCGCCATCACCTTGACCACGCCACCGGCCGGCGGCGGGGTGGTGGGAGGCGGGGTCGTAGGTGGCGGGGTCGTAGGTGGCGGGGTCGTGGGCGGCGGAGTGGACGGCGGCGGGGTCGACGGGGGCGGGGTGGTGACTCCACCGGTGCAGGAGACCCCGTTGAGCGTGAAACTGCTCGGCACCGCGTTGCTGCCGGTCCAGGAGCCGTTGAAGCCGAACGACGTGGACGCGCCGGTGGCCAGCGAGCCGTTGTAGCCGGCGTTGCGGACGGTCACCGCGGCGCCGGACTGGCTGACCACGCCGTTCCACAGCTGGGTGACGGTCTGGCCGGACGGGAAGCTCCAGCCCAGCGTCCAGGCGGTCACCGGGTCGCCCAGGTTCTTCACGGCCACGGACGCGCCGAAGCCACCCTGCCATTGGCTGGTCACCGTGTAGGTGACCTGACAGCCCGCGGCCGCGGACGCCGGCGCGGCCAGCAGACCGATGGGTACGGCGGCAGCCGCGGCCAGCGCGACCAGGATTCTTCTCGTCGACATCACATTCACCTCAGGTTGGGGACTTCGTCGCGGGTGACGACGTACGGGCTGGCGTACACGGCCTGGAAGGTCGACACGGGGTTGATGGCGGTGTCGCTGACGAACGTGCTGTGCCAGGTGTTGAACAGCACCCAGCGGGTCGCGGTCGACTCCAGCTGGGCGGGATCGGGGATGCGGCCGTTCTCGTGCAACGCGATCGGCACAGTGCTGCCGACGATGGCCTTCGTACGGTTGAACAGCGCGGTCAACGGCCCGTGATCGCCCGCATAGGTGTCCGCCCCGCCGATGTCCACATAGGCCTTGCCGGGCCAGAACGACGCCTGCGGCTCCCCGTTGTACGGGTGCAGCCACACCAGGTTGTGCAGTCCCTTCACCCGGGTCAGGTAGTCGAACATGTAGCGCCACAGCCGCACGTACTGGCTGCCGCCCTCCTTGCTCCACCAGAACCAGGTGCCGCCCGCCTCGTGGAACGGCCGCCACAGCACCGCACCGCCGCCCGCCTGCACCTGTGCGAGCTGGGCCGCAACGGCGTCCATCCGTCGCTTGAAAGTGGCGTTGTCGGTGCTGCCCTCGGTCAGCGCGGCGTTGATGTTCGCGGTGAGCTGCGAGCCGGCGTACCCGTCCTGGGACTGGTTGGGCGCGCCCATGTGGTAGCCGACCATCGGGATGCCGCCGGCGTTCCACCAGGCCAGCGCGCGGGCACCGAAGGTGGGGGAGTCGCCCATGTCCAGGCCCCGGATGGCCGGGTACTTGCCGGTGGCGTTGCGGATGTAGTTGATCTCGTAGTCCGGCCCGTCGATCCAGGTGGACTCCTGCTGGCCGGACAGGATGTGGTTGCCGTACTGGCTGTAGACGTAGCACAGCGACCGCCGGGCCGCGGCCGTGGCGGCCGGGTCGACCGGGGCGGCCGGGCAGGAATCAGAAGTGGGCGGAGTCGTGGGCGGTGGCGTGCCCACTCCACCGGTGCAGGCGACGCCGTTCAGAGTGAATGCCGATGGCGAGGTGTTGCCACCGGTCAGCGCGCCATTGAAACCGATTGAAACGGATGCGTCGGTCGCGATGGCCGCGTTGTATCCGGCGTCGCGCACGCTGACCGTGGCGCCGGACTGGCTGACCACGCCGTTCCACAACTGGGTGACGGTCTGGCCGGACGGGAAGCTCCAGCCCAGCGTCCAGCCGGTGATCGGGTCGCCGAGGTTCGTGACAGCGATGGACGCGCCGAAGCCGCCCTGCCAGGTGTTCGTGACGGTGTAACCGACCCGGCAACCGGCTGCCGCGGCGGCCGGGTCGGCGGTGACCACCGCTGTCGCCGCCAGCAGGCACGGTATCGCGGCCAACGCTGTCAGGCGGGTTCTGCTCATCATTCCTCCCGGGGAGAGGCGCGGCGCTGAACCGCGTAAGGAATACCCGGCATTGTGACATGGGAGCGCTCCCAGCAATAGGCCACAGATTTACGAAAGTTAATTTCAAATAAATTTCCGGGGCTTGACGGGAGCATTTCCCGACGGCAAGGTTGGGAGCGCTCCCAATCGACGGGCGTCACTGCGAGGGGACCACATGCGCACCATCACCAAGTTCGCCGGCCTGGGGGTCGTGGCGCTCGGCGCCGCGTTGCTCACGGCCGTCAATGCGTCGGCGGCGGCCGGCTGCCAGGTCACCTACGCGGTGACCAACACGTGGCAGGGCGGCTTCGGTGCCGCTGTCGAGGTGACCAACCTCGGCGACCCGGTGAACGGGTGGACGCTGGGCTGGAGCTTCCCGTCCGGCCAGACCGTCACCCAGCTGTGGGGCGGCACCGTCACCCAGTCCGGGGCCGCGGTCAGCGTGCGCGACGCGGGCTACAACGCGGCCATCGCCACCGGTGCGAGCGCCTCGTTCGGCTTCAACGGCGCCTTCACCGGCGCCAACACGAACCCCACGGCGTTCACCCTCAACGGCGTCGCGTGCACCGGCGGCACCACCACGACCCCGCCCACCACCCCGGCCGGCACACCTCCGGCGAGCACGACCCCTCCGACCTCACCGCCACCGGCGAACGCCGGCGGGCGGCAGATGGAGCGCCTGGACCGCGGCCTGATCAGCGTCCGTTCCGGCAGCGGCAACCTGGTCAGCTGGCGGTGGCTCGCCGCCGACCCGGCCGACGTGGGCTTCAACGTCTACCGGGGCACCACCAAGGTCAACGCCACCCCGATCACCGCCTCGACCAACTACCTCGACGCGGGCGCCGCGGCCGGGGCGGCATACACCGTGCGGGCCGTGGTCGGGGGAGTGGAGCAGGCCGCCTCGGGCGCCGCGCTGAACTTCGCCAACGGTTACCTCGACGTGCCGATCCAGAACCCCAACGGCTCCGCGTACGCGGCCAACGACGCCAGTGTCGGTGACCTCGACGGTGATGGCCAGCTCGAGATCGTGCTCAAGTGGGACCCGCTGAACGCCAAGGACAACTCGCAGTCCGGCGTCACCGATCCGGTCTACGTCGACGCGTACCGGCTCAACGGGACCCGGCTGTGGCGCATCAACCTGGGCCGCAACATCCGGGCGGGCGCGCACTACACCCAGTTCCAGGTCTACGACTACGACGGTGACGGCGACGCCGAGGTGGCCATGAAGACCGCCGACGCCACCGTCTCCGGCACCGGTCAGGTGATCGGCAACGCCTCGGCGGACCACCGTAACTCCAGCGGCTACGTGCTGGCCGGGCCGGAGTTCCTGACCATGTTCGACGGCCGCACCGGGGCCGCGCTGTCGACGGTGAACTACGAGCCGCCCCGCGGCACGGTCTCCTCCTGGGGTGACTCGTACGGCAACCGCGTCGACCGGTTCCTGGCCGGCACGGCGTACCTCGACGGCCAGCGGCCCAGCCTGATCATGGCCCGCGGCTACTACACCCGCACCGTGGTGGTGGCCTGGGACTTCCGCAACGGCACGCTGACCCGGCGCTGGACCTTCGACAGCAACAGCTCCACCAACTCGGGCACCGCCGGGCAGGGCAACCACCAGCTGTCGGTGGCCGACGTGGACGCCGACGGCCGCGACGAGATCGTCTACGGCTCGCTGGCCATCGACGACAACGGGGCCAAGCTGTGGAACACCGGCCATGGTCACGGAGACGCGATGCACGTGGGCGATCTGAACCCGGCGCGGGCCGGCCTCGAGGTCTTCAAGGTCGACGAGGACGCCAGCAAGCCGTCGTCGTGGTTCGCCGACGCCCGTACCGGTCAGGTCCTGTGGTCGACCCCGGCCAGCGGTGACAACGGCCGCGGCGTCTCGGCCGACATCTGGTCCGGCAGCGCCGGGGCGGAGTCCTGGTCGTCGGCCGCCGACGGCGTCCGCGGCCCGACCGGGTCCGTGGTCGCCACCCGCAAGCCCGGCTCGGCCAACTTCCTGGCCTGGTGGGACGGCGACCCGGTCCGGGAGCTGCTGGACGGCACGCACATCGACAAGTACGGCACCTCGGGCGACACCCGGCTGCTGACCGCGGCGAGCGTGCACTCCAACAACGGCACCAAGTCGACCCCGTCGCTGTCCGGCGACCTGTTCGGCGACTGGCGGGAGGAGGTGATCTGGCCGACCGCGGACAACACCGCGCTGCGGATCTACGCCACCCCCACGGCCACGGACCGCCGGATCACCACCCTGCTCCAGGACGCGCAGTACCGGCTCGCGCTCGCCTGGCAGAACACCGCCTACAACCAGCCCCCGCACCCCAGCTTCTTCATCGGGGCGAACATGGCGACGCCGCCCCGGCCCAGCATCACCCAGCCATGACGCTCAGGAACGGGGCGACAGGGTGTAGCTGAAGGCCACGATGAAGTCGATGACCAGAGCCACGGACCAGGGCGCCATGACGGCCCACAGGGGAACGGTCCGGCTCAGGTCACCGACGATGAGGGTGAGGACAGCGAGCACGGTGGCGGCGACGGCGAAGGCCAGCAAGTGCCGCAGCCACTGCCGGCGCTCGCGGGCGGCGTGGGCCCGCCCGGTACGCGGTGGGCGTACCGGTGCGGGCCCACCCGCGAAACGATGGGCGAACCGCTGGTCGGCCCAGCTGGTGAGCTGGTGGCCGAAGGCCAGCGAGACGCCGATGTAGACGGCGGCGAGGCCGTGCTCGAAGCCGGCCTCGGCGCCGCGCCGCAGGTCGACGGCGGTGGCCGCGAGCAGCACCACGTCGACCAGCGGTACGGCGACCAGCAGGGCGGTGCTCAGCCGCCGGGCGCGCAGCAGATACCGGGCGGCCAGCCCGGCGCCGAGCAGCACCCAGAAGCCGATCTCGCACGCGACGATCAGCGCGATCATGACGTCCCTCCCCGTTTTCACACGACTGTGTTGCTTCCTTGATAACACACTCGTGCGATAATGAGCGAGTGCCGAAGGTCGTGGATCACACCGAACGCCGCCGCGAACTCGCCGAGGCGGTGTGGCGGGTCATCGCCCGTGACGGCGTCGCCGACGTCTCGATCCGCACCGTGGCGGCGGAGTCGGGCTGGTCCTCAGGCGCGCTGCGGCACTACTTCGCCACCCGCGACGAGCTGCTCGCGTTCGCCTGCGAGCAGGTCATCGCCCGGGCGAGCGAGCGCATCCGAGAGCTCGACCCGCCGGGCACGCTGCGCGAGCAGATCGGTGCCGTGCTGGCGCAGACCATGCCGCTGGACGCCGAACGGCACACCGAGGCGTCGATCATGTTCTCGTTCCTGACGCTCGGCCTGGGCGACCCGGCGCTGGCCCGGGTGCAGCGCCTGCACTTCACCGCGATGTACGACCTCTGCCTGCACCTGGTCCGCCAAATGGTCACTACCGGGCCGGAGGCGGCCGCCCGCCGGCTGCACGCGGTCGTCGACGGCCTGACGGTGCACGTCCTGGCCGGCCACCTGAGCCCCGAGGCGGCGGCGGCGGAGCTGGACGCCTACCTCGACGAGCTGGCCGGCTGAAGCAGCGCCGACACCGGCAGGCCGCGGATCGACGCGTCCAGGACCCGGGCCGTGTGGGCCAGCGCGATCTCGCCGCCGAGGCGCTGGACCGAGGCCGCGACCTGCATCAGGCAGCCCGGGTTGGCCGTGACCAGCAGCTGGGCCCCGGTGGCGAGCACGTCCTTGGCCTTGCGGTCGCCCAGTTCGGCCGCCGGGCCCGGGTTCAGCACGTTCCAGATGCCGGCCGAGCCGCAGCAGATCTCCGGGTCCGCGATCTCCCGCACCTCGAGCCCGGGGATGCCGTCGAGCAGCGCCCGCGGCTGCGCCCGGATGCCCTGGGCGTGCGCCAGATGACAGGCGTCGTGGTAGGCGACGGTCACCGGCAACGGGTGCCGGCGGGCCACCGGGCCCAGCTCGACCAGCATCTCCGACAAGTCCCGGACCTTCGCCGCGAACGCCGCCGCCCGTTCGGCGTACCGGGGGTCGTCACGCAGCAGGTCCGCGTACTCCTTCATCGACGAGCCGCAGCCGGCCGCGTTCACCACCACCCGCTCGACGCCGGCCCGCTCGAAACGGTCGATCAGCCGGCGGGCGAAGCCCCGCGCCTCCTCGTCGCGCCCGTTGTGCCCGCTCAGCGCCCCGCAGCAGCCCTGCCCCGGCGGCACGACCACGTCGCAGCCCTCGGCCGCCAGCACCCGGATCGTCGCCGCGTTCACGTCCGGGAAGAACGCGCCCTGCACGCAGCCGGTCAGCACACCCACGACCGCGCGGCGCGGGCCGCGGGCCCGGACCCGGCGCGGCGGCCGGGGCACCCGGGTCAGCGGCGGCGCCAGCGACTCCAGGGTGGCCAGCGTCGGCGCCAGCCGCGGCAGTAGGCCGCTGCGGGCGACCAGCCGCTGCAGGCCGGTGACCTGGTACGCCCGCAACGGCACCCGCAACAACCGCAACCGCCGCGGGTACGGGAACAGCGCGAAGATCGCCTCCCGCAGCAACCGTTGCCGGGGCGGCCGGTGATGACGCCGTTCCACCTGCGCGCGGGTGTCCTCGATCAGCCGGTCGTAGCGCACGCCGGACGGGCACGCCGTCACGCAGGCCATACAGCCCAGGCAGGCGTCCATGTGCTGGACCATGGCGTCGCTCATCGGCTCGCCGTCCAGCCCCTGCTTCATCAGGTAGATCCGTCCGCGCGGCGAGTCCATCTCCTCGCCCCACAGCACGTACGTCGGGCAGGTGGTCAGGCAGAAGCCGCAGTGCACGCAGTCGTCCACCAGCTCCCGCCGGGGCGGCCGGTGCTCGTCGAAGGCCGGTTCGCCGGCGACCGGGCCGAGCACGTCGCGTGGTGCTTCTCCGGTGCCCCAGGTCGCGTCGACCATCAGATGCCTCCCACGAAGCGTCCCGGGGCGAACCGGTGTCCCGGGTCGAACCGGTCCTTGACCCGGCGCATCAAAGCCAGGCCGGCCACCGGTCCCCACATGTCCACGATCTCCCGGACCGGCTGCGGCGCGATGAGCACCACGGCGTGCCCGCCCGCGCGGACGGCGGTCGCGCGCAGCCGCTCGACCACGGTCGGCGCCGAATCGACCGGCACGTCGGCGTAGAGCACGCCGGTGCCCGCCGAGCCGCGGACCGCCACCCCGGCGTCGAGCAGATCCGGTACGTGCGACAGCGGCACCGTGAGCTTCATCCCGGCCTGGTCCCACGGGTAGCGGCCCCACCAGGACGGGAACTCGTCGGTGGCCTGACCGCCGAGCACCTTCTCCAGCCGGGCGGCGCGCTCGCGTACGCCGGCGGCGGTGCCCTCCACCAGCACGGCCAGCGTGACCGGGCCGGCGGCCGGCGCGTCGATCTCCACGGCGGACGGCACCACCTGCTCGGCCCGTACCGCGGCGAGCAGCGCACCGATTTCAGCGGCCGGGGCCGTCCGCAGCACCAGGGCCGAGACGGGGGGTTGCGGGTGCAGCCGGAACGCGCACTCGGTGATCAGGCCGAGGGTGCCGTACGAGCCGGTGAGCAGCTTGCCCAGGTCGTACCCCGCGACGTTCTTGACGACCTTGCCGCCCGCGTGCGCGACCCGGCCGTCGGGCCGGACCACCGTCATGCCGATCAGCAGGTCGCGGGCCGTGCCGTAGAGCTGGCGCCGGGGGCCGCTGGTGGCGGTCGCGACGGCGCCGCCGACGGTGGCGCCGGGCACCGGGGAGTCCAGGGCGAGCTGCTGGCCGGCCAGGTCCAGCCCGTCGAGCGGGGTCCCGGCCCGCAGCACCACGATCAG
This sequence comes from Actinoplanes sp. CA-051413, assembly GCF_050955795.1. Taxonomy (NCBI): domain Bacteria; kingdom Bacillati; phylum Actinomycetota; class Actinomycetes; order Micromonosporales; family Micromonosporaceae; genus Actinoplanes; species Actinoplanes sp. CA-051413. The sequence continues at coordinate 5,667,417 of NZ_CP192100.1, read as the reverse complement.
GTCGCCGGCCGCGTGCTCGACCACCCCGGTCAGCCGCCGGGTGTCGACGATCAGGTCGAGCCGGCGCGGCGGCATGCCCCAGTCCAGCTTCGTGCCGCCGCCGCGGACGACCACCGCCAGGTCGTCGCGCGCGGCCTCGTGCAGGACGGCGGCGGCCTCCTCGGTGCTGGCCGGGGCGGCGACGAACCGCGCGGGCACGCCGGCCACCGTGTCCGCGTCCGTCGCGTCGCTCCACAGCGCCATCAGAACAGCTCCGCCGGGGTCGCCTCGCCGGCCCGGTGCCGCCGGGGCACCTCGCCGCAGAGCCGGGGCGTCGGGAAGATCTTGCCGGGATTGGCCAGCCCGGCCGGGTCGAACGCGCACCGCAGCAGGTGCATGGTCTCCAGATCGTCGTCGGTGAACATCCGCGGCATGTACTTGGCCTTGTCCATGCCGACGCCGTGCTCGCCGGTGATCGAGCCGCCGTACTCGATGCACAGGTCGATGATCGCGCCGGAGACCTCCTCGGCCCGGTCGGCCTCGCCCGGCACCGCGTTGTCGAAGAGCACCAGCGGGTGCAGGTTGCCGTCGCCGGCATGGAAGACGTTGGCGACGCGTACGCCGTGCGCCCGCGACACCTCGCCGATGCGGTGCAGCACCTCGGGCAGCGCCGTCCGCGGGATCACCCCGTCCTGCACGATGTAGTCCGGACTGATCCGGCCGACCGCGGCGAAGGCCGACTTGCGGCCCTTCCAGAACAGCGCGCGCTCGGCCGGGTCGGCGGCGATCCGCAGCTCGAAGGCGCCGCTGGCCTCGCACAGTGCGGTGACCTGGTCGAACTGCGCGTCGACCTCGGCGGCCGGGCCGTCCAGCTCGACGATCAGCACCGCGCCCGCGCCGGCCGGGTAGCCGCACGCGACGGCCGCCTCCGCGGCTTCGATGGCCAGCGCGTCCATCATCTCGACCGCCGCCGGGACCACCCCGGCGGCGATGATCGCCGAGGTCGCGGCGCCGGCCTGGTCGGTGGAGGGAAAAGCGGCGAGCAGGGTACGCACGGACTCGGGCAGCCGGGTCAGCCGGACGGTGACCCGGGTGGCGATGCCCAGCGTGCCCTCAGAGCCGACGAACGCGCCGAGCAGGTCGTAGCCCGGGGTGTCCGGCGCGCGCCCGCCCAGCTCGACCAGCTCGCCGTCGGGGGTGACCACCTGGGCGCCGGTGACGTGGTTGGTGGTGAAGCCGTACTTGAGGCAGTGCGCGCCGCCCGAGTTCTCCGCCACGTTGCCGCCGATCGAGCAGATCTGCTGGCTGGACGGGTCCGGGGCGTAGTAGTAGCCGTGCGGGGTGGCCGCCTTCGTGACGTGCAGGTTGATCACGCCGGGCTCGACCACCGCGCGTTCGTCGTCCGGGGCGACCTCGACGATCGCGCGCATCTTGGAGGTCACGATCAGCACGCCCTCGGCGTGCGGCAGGGCGCCGCCGGAGAGCCCGGTGCCGGAGCCGCGGGCCACGAACGGCACCCCGGCCTCGACACAGGCGCGGACCGTACGGGCGCACTCGCCTGCGTCGCGGGGCAGCACCACCAGGCCGGGGATGACCTTGTAGTGGGCCAGCCCGTCGCACTCGTAGGTCCGCAGCTCCTGCCGGTCGTTCACGATCCGGTCGGCGCCCAGCTCGGCGCGCAGCCGGGCGGCGAGTACGTCAAGCGTGGTCATCGGCGACCCCCCGGGACAACGTAACCTTCCCCCGGCGCGGCAGTCGAGAGCCGCCGTCATGGTTGAAACAATTCGTTCATCAATACACGTCTATGCACGCGTAGTGTCTCGATCGTCTGGAGAGATCCTCCAGGCCGATCCCAGGAGGCATGCGTGCGTTTACGCAGACGGTCCGCCGTCGCCGGAATCCTCGCCGCGACCACAATCATCGCCGCCGCGCCCATCGGCGCCAGCGCGGCACCCGCCGACCCGCAGCCGGCCGCGGCCACGCCGCTGACCGGCGAGCACCCCGACCACGACTACGACTTCGTCGACAACCGCGGCGGCAGCGCCGCGCCCACCGCCGGCCAGCGCTCCCTGGTCCGCGACGACAACCTGGTCACCCGCTGGAACAAGCTGGGCACCCCGGCCTCGGTCACCCCGGCCAAGGGCAAGCTCGCCGGTGGCCTCAAGGGCGACGCCGAGGCCGTCGCGCGCGCGTTCCTCAAGAACAGCGTGGGGCTGTTCTCGTTGCGCAGCGCCGCCGTCGACGACCTGGACACCATCGCCCAGACCAAGGTCGGCGAGGGCACGGTCGTGCTGATGCGCCAGCGCTACGGCAAGCTCACCGCCGCCCACGACGGCCTGGTGGCCGTGGCGGTCAAGGGCGGCGACGTCCTGCGGGTCACCTCGTCGCTGAGCCCGCAGACCGCCGAACCGGCCGCCGCGACGATCGAGCCCGACGCCGCGCTGGCCGCCGCCCTGGCCGACGCCGGCATCGCCCGCGACGAGCTCGCCGACTCCCGGGTCCGTCAGGTCGCGGTGCCGATGCCCGGCGCCGCCCCGCGCACGGCGTACGAGGTGGTCGTGCTGAGCAAGGACGCCGACCACCCGCTGGGCTACACGACCTACATCGACGCCCGCGACGGCAAGGTGCTGCTCCGGGAGAACCTCGTCAACTTCGCCGGGGACGACCCGCACTGGAAGGTCTTCCCGGCCACGCCGACCGCGGCCGGCACCGACACCCGGCAGACGTGGTGCGCGACCACCGCGCCCGGCTGCGCCCGCCAGGTGCTCGACCCGGCCACCGGCAAGCCCTGGGACATCGACCCGGCCACCGGCACGCCGACCTTCACCAGCAGCGGCAACTCCGCCGACTCGGTGCGGCTGTGGGGCAACGGGAACCCGGCGGTGCCGGCCGCCACCCGGCCCGACCGCGAGTACGTCTACCCCTTCACCAACCAGTGGAACACCAGCAAGTGCGACCCGAACGCGCTGACCTCGCCCGAGCAGGCCGACGCCGACGCGGCCACCGCGAACCTGTTCGCCATGCACAACCGGATGCACGACTGGTCCTACCGGCTCGGCTTCACCGAGGCCACCTGGAACCTGCAGAAGACCAACGTGCTGCCGTACGGCAAGGGCGGCGACGCCGAGCGCGGCAACGCCCAGCAGGGCGCGGCCACGGCGACCACGCGCAACAACGCCAACCAGGCGACCCCGCCGGACGGCATGCAGCCGACCACGAACATGTACATGTGGCAGCCGTTCGCGGGCAGCGCGTACCCGCCCTGTGTCGACGGTGACTTCGACATGACGGTGATCGGGCACGAGTACACCCACGCGATCAGCAACCGGATGATCGCCGGGCCGGACAGCGGCATCAGCTCCAGCCAGGGCGGGGCGATGGGCGAGAGCTGGTCCGACCTGCTGGCGATGGAGTACCTGTTCGAGAGCGGCTACACCCCGCGGGGGAACACGCCGTACGTCACCGGCGCGTACGTGACCGGGGACGTGAGCACGGGCATCCGCAACTACGACATGAGCACCAGCCCGCTCAACTACTCGAACTACGGCTACGACCGCGGCGCGGCCGTGCACGCCGACGGTGAGATCTGGAGCGCCACGAACTTCGACGTGCGGCGCGCCTTCGTCACCCGGTACGGCTCGGGCACCCGGGCCCTGCAGGAGAGCTGCGCGTCCGGGGCGACGCCGGCGACCGAGTGCCCGGGCAACCGGCGCTGGGCGCAGCTGGTGTTCGACTCGTACCTGCTGGCGGCGACCGGCTCGATCAGCATGCTCGACATGCGCGACAACATGATCACCGCCGACGCGCTGCGCTTCGACGGGGCGAACGCCGACCTGCTGTGGAACGCGTTCTCCGCCCGGGGCATGGGCGCCGGCGCGTCCAGCGGGCCGTCGGACACCGACCCGGTGCCCAGCTTCGCGTCGCCGTACGCCGACAACGTCGAGGTGACGTTCAAGGCGCTGGGCGAGGCGGCGGGCAAGCCGGTCCGGCTCTACGTCGGCGACCACGAGTTCGGCACGACGCCGATCGCCGACACCGACCCGGCCACCGACCTGCCGGCCACGGTCACGCTGGCCCCGGGCACGTACAAGTTCCTCGCCATCGGCGCGGGCTTCGGCCACAAGCGGTTCACCCAGACCGTCTACCCGGGTGTCACCGCGACGGTCGGCGTGGTCATGCCGGCCAACCTGGCCTCGGCCACGTCCGGCGCCACGATCACCGGCGACGGCACCAACCTGGGCCGGCTCACCGATGACGCCGAGAACGCCGCGTGGTCCGCCACCGGCGGGGCGGCGGGCCGCCAGGTCACCGTCGACCTGCCGGCCGACACGGCCAAGCTGGTCTCCCGGGTGCAGCTGAGCACCTTCCCGGGACCGGGCGCCACGACGGCGTCGATGTACAGCACGGTGCGCCAGTTCGAGATCCTCACCTGCAACGCGACCGCGGGTGCGGACTGCGCCACCGACGCCGGCTACAAGGTGGCGTACGCCAGCCCGGCGAACGCCTTCGACACCGGCTCGTTCCGGCCGAAGGTGCCGAACCTGCTGATCAAGTCATTCTCCGTCCGCCCGACCCTGGCGACCCACGTGAAGCTGCGGGTCCTGAGCAACCAGTGCACGGGCAACCCGCTGTACGCCGGCGAGCAGGAGAACGACCCGCGCAGCGCCAGCGACTGCGCGACCGCCGCACCCGCCGCCGCCAACGTGGTGGCCGCGGAGTTCGAGGTCTTCAGCAGCTGACCCGCACGGTCGGAGGAGGTACGCGGTGGCGGCCGCGTACCTCCCGGCGCCGGAAGTGTCGTACCGATGTGGTCAGCTTCCCGGCATGGGTGTCTTGTGCGACTACTTCCGCGCCGCGGACGACGCAGCGGCGATCAGCCTGATGGAGCAGACCGACGGCGGCCCCGTCGCGGTGGCGGGTGAGAGCCGGCTGGACGCGATCGACCTGAAGGGCATCGAGCCGCATGTGATCCTCGGCCAGCTCGTGGCTCTTGCCGCCGATGTCCCGTGGCAGCCCCGCCTGGTCGGCACCGAGCTGCTCTGGAGCGGCGGCGACGAGGGTCCCTGGATGATGTCCATCGAGGACACCACCCGGGACACGCTAGCCGCCATCGTCCCCGGTGCGCGGACGAGCGAGCTGTCGGCGCAGTGGGGCCGCATCGAGGAGCTGGCCTCGCCGGGCCCGTTGCCGCCGGAGCAGCTGGTGCCGGTCATCGAGGAGATCGCCGGCCTGGCCCGGCGCGCCCGCGACGCCGGCGAGCACCTCTACTGCTGGTGCTGCCTGTAGGCCGCGGGGGGGCCTACGGGATCGGGCGCCGCATCGAGTAGGTGACCCCGTGCAGCCGGTGCGGCTCGTTGATCACGTGGATCGCGGCCCGGTCGTACGCCTGCCAGCCCGCCGCCCCGGCCCGGTTGAGGTGACGCAGGTCGTCGAAACGCTCGTCGGTGCCCCAGCGCAGCGTCCCACCCGGGTGGTGGAACGTGGCCGTCCAGTCCATGAACCTGTCGGCCCCGAAGGTGCCGGCCGCCCGGTACTCGAGTCGTGCGTACTCCCAATTCGTCACAGTCATGATTATCACTGGTGATCGCCGGACCGCACGCCCCGGCGGGCCCGGCCCCGGCTGACGAAAAGCGCCCGGCCGATCCTCAACCGGGTCACCGCCGCGCCGATAAGCGGGGACATGCAACCGGTAGCGCGAATCGGCATCCTGGGCACGGGTTCCTACCTGCCCGAGCACGAGGTCACCAACGAGGCTCTGATGGAGCTGGTGACCGATACCACACCGGAGTGGATCTCCCGCCGCACCCTGATCGAGGCCCGCCGCTTCGCCGCCCCCGACGAGGCGACCTCCGACCTGGCCACCAAGGCCGCGCTCGCGGCGCTCAGCCGGGCCGGGATCGACGCCGACCGGATCGACTACCTGATCGTCTCCACGTCGACGGGTGACTCGCCGCAGCCGCCCACCGCCTCGCTCGTGCAGCACGCCATCGGCGCGCACCGGGCGGCCGCCTTCGACATCAACGTCGTCTGCGCCGGTTTCGTCTTCGGCCTGGCCCTGGCCGACAGCCTCGTCGCCACCCGGCCCGAGGCGGTCGTGCTGGTGGTCGCGGCCGACATCTACTCCCGGATCCTCGACTTCGGCGACCGGCGCACCGCCATCCTGTTCGGCGACGGGGCCGGGGCCGCCGTGGTCGGTGCCGTGCCGGCGCCGTACGGGCTGGTCGACGTCGAGCTGATCACCCGCGGCGACGCCCACGAGCTCATCCACGTCAAGGCCGGGGGCAGCCGGCTGCCCGCGTCCGCCGAGACCGTGGCCGACGGCGACCACTACTTCCGGATGAACGGCCGCGGGGTGCGCGACTTCGTGCTGGCCGGGGTGCCGCCGGTGCTGGCCGACCTGCTCAAGCGGGCCGGTGTCACGCCCGGCGACGTCGACCACTTCGTGCCGCACCAGGCCAACGGCATGATGATCGGCGAACTCGTCGAGGCGGCCGGGCTGGGCGACGCCCGTACCCATCTGGTCCTGGACCGCTACGGCAACACCGGCAGCGCGTCCGCGGCGATCGCGCTCGACGCGGCCGCCCGGGCGGGCGAGCTGCACGACGGCGAGCTGGTCCTGCTGGCCGGCTTCGGCGGCGGCATGTCGGTGGGCGCGGCGCTGCTGCGCTGGTACGGCAACTAGCGGCTCAGTTTCGCGCCGAGGAAGAAGATCCCCGGCTGCCCGCTGGTCTCGAAGCCCGCACTGCGGTTGCCGCGCAGGGGCGAGCCGGTGAGCGTGAGGGTGCCGGTGCGGTCGTTGCTGACGAAGAAGATCGCACCGCCACCCTCGTTGGCGTGGTTGTCGCGGATCACGGTGTCCCGGATCGTGACGGCGAACGCGTTGCCGTCGGTGTAGATCGCCCCGCCCGAACCTCCGCCGGGGGTGCCGCCGCGGGCCGGGTTGGCGCCCCGGCCGATCGCCTTGTTGCCGGTGAAGACGCTGTTCAGCACGGTCCACGAGACGCCGATGCTGCTCAGCGCGCCACCGTTGGAGCAGCGGCCGCCGGTGAAGGTGCTGTGCACGACGTACACCGGTTGCGACTGGGAGAGCACGCGGATCGCGGCGCCGCCGAGGTCCTGGCCCGTACCGTCGCAGTGGTTGGCCGTGAAGCGGGAGTTGACCACCTTCAGCCGGCCGCCGCGGACGAAGATCGCGCCCCCGCCGCCGCCTTCGGCGGTCTCGCCGGTGGCGTCGCCGCCGGTGAGGGTCAGGTTCTGCAGGGTGAGCCGGGGTGTTGCCTGGTCCTGGCAGTGCGAGGTGGTGAAGCGCTGGGCCTCGTCGCAGGTGTTCTGATAGAGGATGCGCCGTTTGCCGCCGCCGCTGAGGGTTACCCGGCCACCGCCGTCGAGCACCACGGCCGGGCCGTGGTCGTTGCGGACCTTGGCCGTGGCGTGCATGGTGATCGTCACCGGCGCCGGCCCGCAGTCGAAGGTGATCACCCCGCCGGCCGCGACGGCTGCGACCACGGCGGCCGACGTGCAGCTCGCGGGTGTGCCCCGGCCGACGACCCGGTCGGGCTTGCGGGTGTCCTCCGCCCTCGCCGCCGCCGGCACCGCGGCGTCACCGTCGGGGTTGCCCGGGCTGGGCAGCGGCCGTGGCGGCCTCGGGGTCGGCTTCGGGGCCGGCGAGACCGAGAAAGGCGCCGGGGCAGCGGACAGCGATGGGGCCGCAGATGCTTTCGCCGGCGCGGTCGCCCCGGCAGCCGGCGGTGGGCCGACCGTTTCCCCGGTGCAGCCGGTCACGGTGAAGGCGCAGGTCACGGTCAGGGCAATGGCAAGCGGGAAGCGCACCGCACGATGCTAAGTGGCAGCATGACTGCGGAACAGCCGGGCCGGGTTGTCGATTCGCGGCCGGCTGAAACGTCGCAGTGATGATCGGGCCCGCACGGGGTCCCGCGCGAACGGAAGACCGACATGGCGAAGTACCTGGTGCTGATCTACGGCGACGAGCAGGAATGGGCGAACACCGGACCGCAGGAACGGGCCCGGATCGAGGCCGGCCACCAGCGGTTCGCGGCCACGGCCGGGGCCGCGGTGATCGGCGGGCACGAGCTGATGCCGCCCGGCACGGCGACCAGCCTGCGGCAGGGACCGGCGGAACGGCCGACGGTCACCGACGGCCCGTTCCTGGAGAGCAAGGAGGTGCTCGGCGGCTTCTACGTGCTCGAGGCAGCCGATCTCGACGCGGCGATCGCCCTGGCCGGGCTGCTGCCGGAGGTGGCCGCGAGCCACAGCGGGGTGGAGATCCGGCCGATCCGGGAGAACAACTGATCCCCGAGGGCGTCCGCGAGGCCGTCGCGGACGCGCACCGTCGCGAGTGGGCCCGGGTGCTCGCCGCGACGGTGCGCGTCACCCGCGACCTGGACCTCGCCGAGGAATGCACCCAGGACGCCTACACCCACGCCCTGAGCAGCTGGGCCGACCACGGGATCCCCGACCGCCCCGGAGCCTGGCTCACCACCGTCGCCCGCAACCGGGCCCTGGACGCGTTGCGGCGCGCGTCCGTGCTGCGCCGGACCCTGCCGCTGCTGGTGATGGAGGAACCGGTGGCCGGCCCGGCCGAGGACGACCTCCTGCGGCTCATCTTCACCTGCTGCCACCCTGCTCTGGCGAGCGACGCCCAGGTGGCGCTGACTCTGCGGCTGCTGTGCGGGCTGTCCACCGCCGAGGTGGCGCGGGCGTTTCTGGTTCAGCACGCGACCATGGCGGCCCGGATCACCCGGGCCAAGAAGAAGATCGCCGCGGCGCGGATCCCATACCGGGTGCCGGGGCCGGACGAGCTGGGGGAACGGCTCGACGCCGTGCTGGCGGTGCTGCACCTGGTCTTCACCACCGGCCACACGGCGCCGATCGGGGCGGTGCTGGCGCGCCGCGACCTCGTGCACGCCGCCCTTGACCTGACCCGGACCCTGCACCGGCTGCTGCCCGGGCACGCCGACGTCGCCGGCCTGCTGGCGCTGGAACTGCTCACCGACGCCCGGCGCGACACCCGGGTCTCCGCCGACGGGCGGCTGGTCCTGCTGGCCGACCAGGACCGCAGCCGGTGGGACCGGGCCCAGATCGCCGAGGGTGCGGCCCTGCTGGGCCAGGCGCTGCGGGCCGGGCCGCCGACCCGGTACGCGGTGCAGGCCGCCATAGCCGCCGTCCACAGCGAGGCGCCGACCTGGGCGGACACCGACTTCACGGAGATCGTCGGGCTCTACGACGTGTTGCGGGAGCTGTGGCCCTCGCCGGTGGTCGAGCTGAACCGGGCGGTCGCGCTCGGGGAACGCGACGGTCCGCGGGCCGGCCTGGACGCGCTGACACCGCTGCTCGCGGAGCCCGCCCTGGCCACGTACGGCTATCTGAGCGCGACCCGGGCCGACTTCCTGCGCCGGCTGGGCCGCCGGGCCGAGGCCGCCGGGGCGTACGAGGAGGCACTGGCCCTGACCGACAACGACGTCGAGCGGGCCTTCCTCACGGCCCGGCTCAACGAGGTCCGTTAGCGGTCGACCGGCGCGTCCCAGTCGGGCAGGGCCGCGCCGGGACGGGCGAACGCCGCGAAGTCCGTGGTGTCGCGGAAGGCGGGGATCCGGTAGAGCGCCCGGGCGTACGACCACAGGTGCGGGTAGACGTGCAGGCCCGGGTTGATCGCGCGGAAGGCGTTGGCGCCCACGTCGTAGCGCACCAGCGTCACCCAGAGCCGGATGTCGGCCTCGGTCAGGTCATCGCCGAGCAGATATCGCGACCGGGCCAGCCGCCCGTCGAGCTGCTCGAACGCCTCCAGCAGCGCCTCGCGGACCGGCCCGGGGCGCCCGGCCGCGCCGACGCCGTGGTTGACCGCCGGGCCGAGCCAGCGGTCCAGCTCCTCGATGCGCTCGCGCAGCCGCGGCGGGTACGTCTCCACCAGCGGGTCGGCCAGGTGCCGGAACCGGGTCGCCAGGTCGATGCCTATGCCGTGGCTGTCGTTGCTGACCAGCCGGGACCCGGCCCGGTCCCAGAGCGCGGGGACGCTGACGTGGCCGTCGAAGCCCTCCTCGGTGGCCTCGTAGACCTCGCGCAGCAGGGTGAAGCCGTTGACCGGGTCGGGGCCGTACTGCTCGCGGAAGGCCCAGCCGCGCCCGTCGCGGACGCCGTCGACGAACGACATGGTGACGATGTCCTCGAGGCCGGCCAAGGCGCGGGTGATCGCGACGCGGTGGGACCAGGGGCAGAACCAGCCGCCGTACACGTGATAGCGGAAGGGGCGGGCGGTGAACTCGCCGTCGGTGGTGATCCGGCCGGTGAAGCGCAGCAGCGGCCCGGGGGTGTCCGGTATCCGGTACTCGCCGAAGGTCGTGGTGTCGACCGGGCTGGCCAGGCGGGTGGCAGGCGACAACTTCGGCATGACCCTCTCCTTCACACGGGCGAGACGGCGTCCAAAGCCTAGCTGTGAGATAGGAAATGGGCAATGCCCGCGACGGGGGCCTACGCGGCGGTCTGGGTGGCCTGGACGGCCATCCGGGACCAGCGCATCGCGTCCATCACGGTGCCGGTCAGGTCGTCGCCGACGTACGCGGCGGCCACCTCGGCCAGGTCACCGCGCTCGTAGGCGTTCACCACCCGCAGCACCTGACCCAGCGGTCCGGCTCCCCGTTCCAGGGCGGACGCGATGTCGGCGCTCAGCGGCAGCTGGTGGGCCATCGCGGCGGGGGACAGGCCGAGCATGGCCGCCACCGAGGTGATCAGGCCGGCCATGAACGCGGCGTCCGAGGCGGCCCCGAAGGCACCGGCCACGTTCTCGCAGAGCCGGGCCCGGGTCAGCGCCTCGGCCATCTGCACCTCGGTCGCCTCGGCCACGTCGTCGACCACCATGAGCATGGCCCACTGCCGGATGTGCGCGACGCCGAGCATGACGACGGCCTGGCGTACCGAGGAGATCTTGGTGGTGGCCCCGACCGCCGCGGAGTTGCTGGCTCGCAGCACCCGGATGGTCAGCGCCGGGTCACCCGCGATGATCGTCAGGATGCGCTCGAGGTCGGTGTCGGGGGCGGTGAGCGCGCCGAGCAGTTCCAGCCGGCGCAGCCGCGACGGGGTCAGCGAGGTGGCGGTGAGGACCTGCGGGCGGCTCAGCACGTAGCCCTGGCGCAGCTCGAAGCCGTAGCGGTTGCTCAGCGCGAGGTGCTCGGTCGTCTCCAGGCCCTCGGCGACGATCTGGATGTCCGGGTACGCCCGGCAGGCCGCGACGATGTCGTCGAGGTGGGTCAGGTCGCCCTGGAGCAGGTCGAGCTTGACGTACGAGGCCAGGGGCAGCAGCCGCTCGTGCCCGGAGCCGTAGACGAAGTCGTCGAGGGCGATCCGGTAGCCCTGGGTGACCAGGTTGGTGACCCCGGCGACGACCTCGTCGTCCACCGTGACGGTCTCCAGCACCTCCAGCACCACGTGTTCCGGGCCGAAGGGCAGCACCAGCTCACCGGTGAGGAACTCGCGGGTCAGGTTGATGAAGCAGGTCCGGTCGCCGACGACCTCGTCGATGCCGAACTCGGTGAACGTGTTGACGATGACCTGGCTGGTCGCGTACGTGTCGCGGCGGCCGGCCTCGACGGCGTCCATGCTGCCGCGGAACAGCAACTCGTAGGCGACGACGTCGCCGGTCCGGTCGAAGATCGGCTGCCGGCCGACGTGCACGAGCTGTGTGCCCGGCAGGGGGAGCGGCACCGTGGGTTTCACGGCCTGACTGATCGGCCGGCACCGCGGCGGCTTGAGGTTTCCGCCACGGTCATCGCAGCGTGTTCTGATCGTGCACCAGCAGCCACCGCTCGCCGTCACGGGCGAACACCAGGGTGAGCAGGTAGCTCAGCTCGTACGGCTGGCCCTTGCCGTCGAGGTCGTGGTAGTCGGCCGCGAAGATCGCGATGCCGGTGTCGCCGGCCACCACCGTGCGCCGCAGGTCCAGCTCCCAGCTCCAGTCCGGGTCACCGAACCAGTCCCGGTGGAAGGCGGCGAGCTCGTCGTGACCGCTGAGCAGCGTGCCGTTCGGCATGATCAGATTGACGTCCGGATGCACGGTCGCGAGATAACCGTCGAGGTCGCGGCGGGCGATGGCGGCCAGGTGATGATTCACAGCAGCGGGAAAGTCCATGGCGCGCATCATGGCACCGGGCGAGGGACAGCGGCACCGATTTCGGTGTGGCAGGATCTCGGCCCGTGCCACTTCGCCGGATCCTGGTGCTGGTCTTCGCCGTCACGGCCGCCGTGGCGGTGCTGAGCGCCCTCACCGGCTTCACCGGCTGGCTGCCGGACGCGTCCGGCGTGCTGGCGCTGCTGACGGTCGCCCTGTTCTCCGCCCTGTACGTCGCGCAGCCGGTGCCCCGCTGGACCCTGACCGCGGCTGCTGTGGTCCTGGCCGCCGCATCGATCGTGACCCAGCTGCACACCGACCCGATTCCGGCCGGCTTCTCCGAGATCACGACGTTCCACGAGCCGGCGGCCGAAGGCCAGTACGCCGAGGCGGTGCTGCTGGCCATCGCCGTGGCCGCCCTGACCGTGGGGATGGTGGCGCTGCCGCAGTTCCGGCGGCCGGTCTGGCTGACCGCCGCCGCGTGCGTGGTCGCGCTGGTGCCGGTCGCCGTCGTGGCGATGGACGCCGCGGACGAGCGCGACCAGCTGGCGCCGGCCGCTGATCAAGGGGCGCTGTTCCGGCACGTCGCGCCGGGGATGCTGGCGACCGTGCTCGGCGGGCTGTTGCTGGTGCTCGCCGTGTCCCGCGCGGACCGGCGATTCCTGGCACCGGCGGGCGCGCTGCTGGTGCAACTGGCGGCGGCGCACGCGGCGTGGAGCATGTCGGGGTCGTGGTACCTCACGGAGTCGCTGCGGGGTGTCGAGACCAGCTCGGCGTTCCTGGAGCCCGGGCTTCGGACGGATGTGTCCGCCTCGGCCACGGCGAGTGTGGTTGTCGACTTCGAGGTCGGTGCCGCGCTGGCGTTGATGGCGTTGCTGGCCGGGCCGGCGCTGATCGCGGCTGGCGCTGCCCGCACGGCGGGTCACCGGGCCACCGTCGGCGGCCCGGCCTGACCCGATGCCGATGGCGATACCGGTCAGCCTCGCGGGGGCACCGGCAGCGTGCCGAGGGTGAGTGCCTGCACGACGAAGGCGGCGGCGGCCTCCGCGGCGGTCCGCCTGGTGTCGTCGGTCAGTTCGCCGGTGCCCCAGTCGGAGATGCCCTTGACCATGATCCACCCGCTGCGGCGACCGGCTGTGGCCGCGTAGACCCCGGTCAGTTCCATCTCGCCGGCCGATGCCTCCTCGAACTCCCGGCGCAGTTCCGCGCGCAACGTCGCACTGCTGACGAGGGTGTTACCGGACAGGACCGTACCGAAGTGGACCGGTCGCCCGGTCCAGCCGTGTGTCGCCGCCTTGAGCGCCAGCAGCAGTGGCGTGCTCGCCTGGACCCGCTCGCCGCGCCGGACAATGCGTTCGCGGCCGCCCTCGTCGGTGACTTTGCGGTGGTCGACGTTGTGCACGTACTCGGAGACGACGACATCGCCGAGCTCCTGTTTGCCGTTGTCGTGCCGGCGCGACCAGAGCCCGAAGCAGATGCCGGCGAGGATCACGTAGTCGGGCCGTATGGCGGGAATGAGTCGTTCCGCGGTGAGCATCATCGCCGCTGGGGTCACGATGCCCTGGGCGGCCTGGGCGAGCAGCACTTCGGTGCCGTGGTCACCGAGCCGGCCCAGGCGGAAGATCGGATAGCCGACCAGTGTGTCCCGTTCGGCCTGCCGGCCGTTGCCGGCGGCGACCGCGCTGATGATCGCGTCTCGCTCGATGTCGAGCACGGTCAGGACGAGGACGCGGATGCGCCGGTTGATCGTCGCGTCCAGATGGGTGTACGTCCTCTCCTGTCGTTTCTTGAACGTGCTGGCCTGCCGCCGGCCCGCGACCGCGAGGCAGAGCAGGACGACCAGGCCGAGCGGCGGCATCAGCCAGCCGAAAATCCGTGCCTGCGTGGTCGCCGGGGTCAACCCGGCATCATTGAGAACCATCCGATTGATCAGCCACATCATGGCGTCGATCCAGGTCGCCGGCCGGTCGGCGCAGTCCCCCGCGGCGGCGCACGCGGTGGCCTCGGCGTCCGCGGTGAGCAGGCCGATCACACCGACGACCAGCGCCGTACCGGTCAGGAGCACCGGAATGAAGCTGATGGGCCGATGTGCGCCTGGATCCGGTGGCACGAAATCACCGCCGTCGAGCACGACGAGCACGCCAGGCCGGTCGGGGCCCGAACCGGTCGCCGATGGCGCGGCCGCGACAGCGCGCCGAGCCTCCCCGGTCGTGATTCCACGCTCCAGGCACATCAGCGCGTGGGTGCCCTCCGCGACGTCCGGCCGGATGTTGGCCCTGGTCAAGTGCTGCGACCGGTCGAGGGCGGCCCGCAGCAGCCGATCGGCCTTCGCCGGGTCGGCCAGGTGGACCAGGACCACGGTCCAGTGCAGACTGCGGGCGCTGTCGTCGGGCGTGCCCCGCATCCGCTTGAGTGAACGCGGGATAAGCCCGAAGGTCATCTGCGCCAGGATGTACAGCAGCGCGATGCAGACGAGCAGGAGCGCGAGGAGCGGTCCCATCTGCGGAACGAACGCCGTCGGAACGCTGAGAAGCAGCAGCAGGAACGGTGGGACGCCGAACACCAGCTGGTCCCACCAACGATCCAAGCGGCCGGACCAGGTACGTCCGGCATCGCTGCTCGCCCACTCCTTGCCCCGGGCGATCGGCGGCTCGAGCAGAGCGAACTCGTCGGCGGACCGCCACACCAGACGACCGTCACGGGCGGCCCCGTAGAGCACCAGGGCGAGCGGGGGACGGGACCGGTGGATGCCGACGCCGGGCGGGCGCACCACGTCCCTGACCTGCGGCCAGTACGGCGTCGCGCGCACCGCACGGGCTGCTTCCCGGCAAGCGTTCAGGTCGGGTGCGAAGGGCGGGTCGTGCAGGGCTGAGGAGGCCGACACCCGACCATGGTGCCCCGCTCGGTCCAGCGCAACCGCCGTTCACCGAATCGTGTGCGGTGACGCGAGGCGCCGGTGGTCCTTGCCCGGCGATCGTCAGTCCGAGGTCGCCGGCGATGACGTTGGCGAACCCCGCGGCCGCGACGGCTCAGGCGGCGTAGCTGCCGGTGCGCAGGTCGTCGAGCAGCGACGGCCCCTTCGGCGTCCACCCCAGCTCCCGCGCCTTGCTCCCACCCGCCTGCTGGTCGAGCAGCAGCGCATCGGCGAACAACGCCCCCAGCCGCTCCCGCGACGCCTCGACACCCTCGGGCGCCACACCGGCGTCCCCGGCCAGCGCCTCGCCCAGCTCCCGCACGGTCGGGCTCTCACCCGACGCGCCGACCAGGTAGCCGAGGCCTTCGCCGTGTTCGAGGACCGTGCGGTAGAGGGTGGCGATGTCGTCGACGTGCACGGTTGTCCAGTGCTGGCGGCCGTCGCCGATCAGGCGGACGCGGCCCTGGCCGTCGCGGTTCAGGACACCGGCGGGGATGCCGCTGCCGTGGCCGTACACGATCGCGGGGGCGAGGATCGTCGCGGTCAGGCCGGACTCGAGGACGGACTGCTCGACCGGAAGGCGCCACGCGGTCAGCTCCGGCGGGTTCAGCGGGGCCTGCTCGGTGATGTCGGCGTTGTCGCCCCAGATCCAGATGCCGCTGGTGTGCACGTACGGCTTGGTCGTCCCGCCGAGGGCCGTGGTCGCCGCCGCCACGACACCGCGGTCGAGGTCACGGGTGGTGGCGTCGCCGGTGGCGGCGAGGTGCGCGACCGCGTCGGCCGCGGCGAACTGCTCGGTGAGCCATCCGGTGTCGAACAGGTCACCGACGGCGGCCCGCGCACCGAGCGCGGTGGCCTTGGCGGCGCCCGCCTCGTTGCGCACCAGCGCGGTGACGCTGTGCCCGGCGCCGACCAGCTCCGCGATCAGCGCCGACCCGAGATAACCCGTTCCACCCGTTACTACGATCGTCATGACCTCGACGCTAGACCCGGCCGGGCGACCACGGTACGTGACGATCGCCGCGCTCGGACCGGGAACAAAATGCGCCTCAGCCCTCCTGCAGCGCCGCCAGGACCTGCTCGCCGAACTTGTCCAGCTTGCTCTGACCCACGCCGTTCACCGTGGACAGTTCGGCCAGGCTGCCCGGGCGCTGGGTGGCGATCTGCCGCAGCGTGGCGTCGTGGAACACCACGTACGCCGGGACTCCCGCCTCCTTGGCCGCCGCGGCCCGCCAGGCCCGCAGCCGCTCGAACACCGGCGCCGCATCGGGCGGCAGGTCAGCCGCCGGTGCCGCCGCCTTGCCCGTGCGGGCCCGGGGTGCCCGGGCGGCGCGTTCCGGCTCGCGGCGCAGCATGACCTCGCGTTCCTTGCGCAGCACGCTGCCGCTCTCGTCGGTCAGCACCAGCGTGCCGTAGTCGCCCTCGACCGCCAGCAGGCCCTGGGCGAGCAGCTGCCGGACCACGCCGCGCCACTCCGCCTCGCGCAGCTCCGCGCCGATGCCGAACACGCTCAGCTCGTGGTGGCGGAACTGGGTGACCTTCTCCGTGGTCTTGCCGAGCAGGATGTCGATGGACTGGCCGGCGCCGAACTTCTGGCCGCGCTCGCGCTGCAGGCGCAGCACCGTGGAGAGCAGCTTCTGGGCCGGCACCGTGCCGTCCCAGGACTCCGGGGGATTGAGGCAGGTGTCGCAGTTGCCGCAGGCCGCCGCCGTGCTCTGGCCGAAGTAGGCGAGCAGCTGGCCGCGCCGGCACTGCACGGTCTCGCAGAGCGCGAGCATGGCGTCCAGGTGCGCCGCGAGGTTGCGCCGGTGGGTGAAGTCGCCCTCGGACGTCTCGATCATCTTGCGCTGCTGCACCACGTCCTGCAGCCCGTACGCCAGCCACGCGGTGGACGGCAGGCCGTCGCGCCCGGCCCGGCCGGTCTCCTGGTAGTAGCCCTCGACGGACTTGGGCAGGTCGAGGTGGGCGACGAAGCGCACGTCGGGCTTGTCGATGCCCATGCCGAACGCGATGGTGGCCACCATGACCAGGCCGTCCTCGCGCAGGAAGCGGGACTGGTTGGCCGCGCGGACGCGTGAGTCGAGACCGGCGTGATAGGGCAGCGCGGGGATGCCGTTCTGCACCAGGAACTCGGCCGTCTTCTCCACCGAGGCCCGGGACAGGCAGTAGACGATGCCGGCGTCGCCGGGGTGCTCGGTGCGCAGCAGGTCGAGCAGCTGCCGGCGGGGCTCGTTCTTGGCGACGATGCGGTACTGGATGTTGGGGCGGTCGAAGCTGGCGGTGAAGTGCCGGGCGCCGGTCAGGTCGAGCCGCTCGGCGATCTCGGCGTGGGTGGCCGCGGTGGCGGTGGCGGTCAGCGCGATGCGCGGCACGTCGGGCCAGCGCTCGTGCAGCATCGACAGGTTGAGATAGTCGGGGCGGAAGTCGTGGCCCCACTGCGACACGCAGTGCGCCTCGTCGATGGCGAACAGCGAGATCCGGCCGCGGTCCAGCAGCCGCTGGGTGGCCGGGACGCCGAGGCCCTCCGGCGCCACGTAGAGCAGGTCGAGCTCGCCGGCGACGAAGGCCTGCTCCACCCGCCGGCGCTCGGTGAGATCCTGCGTCGAGTTGAGGAAGCCGGCCCGCACGCCCAGCGTGCGCAGCGCGTCGACCTGATCCTGCATGAGGGCGATGAGCGGGGAGATCACCACGGCGACGCCGTCGCGCACCAGCGCGGGGATCTGGTAGCACAGCGACTTGCCGCCGCCGGTGGGCATCAGCACGAGGGCGTCGCCGCCGGCGATGACGTGCTCGATGATCTCGCGCTGCTCGCCGCGGAAGGCGTCGTAGCCGAAGACCCGGTTGAGCACGTCGACGGCGGACCGGGGGATCTCGGGGGCGGAAGTCACCCCGCGATAGTAGTGACTTCCTCCGGAGCGGGCTCGGACCCTGTGGACAACGTGCGGATCGCCGGGCGGGCGAACCGGCTTCTACAGACCCGGCAGGTCCAGGGTATGGGCGGTGTGGGTGGCCTTGGTCGCCAGGTAGCGCAGGTTCGCCGCCGACAGGTGCACCCCGGTCGGGATGCGCTCGGTCACCTCGACCCCGCGTGCCTCCAGCTGAGCCGCCTTGTCCGGGTTGTTGCTCAGCAGCCGGATCCGCCTGGCGCCCAGGGCCAGCAGCATCTGCGCCGCCGCCGTGTAGTCGCGCTCGTCCTCGCCCCGGCCCAGCGCCACGTTCGCCTCGTACGTGTCCAGCCCCGCCTCCTGCAGCGCGTACGCGTCCAGTTTCGCGTACAGGCCGATGCCGCGGCCCTCCTGGCGCAGGTAGAGCAGCAGGCCGCCCGGCTCGGCGATGCGTTCGACGGCCTCGCGCAGTTGCGGGCCGCAGTCGCAGCGCTGGCTGCCGAACACGTCGCCGGTCAGGCATTCGCTGTGCGGGCGGACCAGTGGTGTCGCCTGCACCGCGCTTTCCCAGTCGCCCAGGCCCAGCGCCAGGTGCTCGCGGCCGTCGACCAGGCCGTCGAAGGTCAGGACCCGCGCGGTGGTCGCATACCCGTCCGCGAAGCGCAGCGGGACCGTGACACGCGTCCGTACCGTGGCTGGCGGAATCGTCCCGACGTCGAGCGTTCCCCAGCCGGCCGTCTCGGACATCGGCCCCCCATTTCGTTCGGACAGTTCAGGTTCCCAGATCACGGCTCGTTCAGTCCTGGTAGCGCTCGGACAGGGCGTAGCGCAGCAGCACCACGTCGCCGATCTGCCGGACCTCGGTCAGGTCGGCCCGGCGGTGCGGGCCCCACGGGAAGCTGCCGTCGCCGACGAAGCGCGGTGCCCGGGAGTCGCCGACGAAGAACGGCGCCACCACCAGTTGCAGCTCGTCGGCGAGGCCGGCGGTGAGGAAGCCGGTGTGGATCGTGCCGCCGCCCTCGACCATCAGCCGGCCGACGCCGCGAGCGGACAGGTCACCGACCACCCGGCTCAGGTCGACCGGGTCGCCGCCGTCGATCACCGTGGCCACCTTGCCGATGCGTTCCTCGGCTCCCGGCAGGGCCGGGGTGGCGCAGTAGACCAGCTTGTCGGCGTCGCCGAGGGTGAAGAAGCGGGCCCCCGCGTCGAGGTCGCAGCCGTTGGTCACGGTGACCTTCATCGGGTCCGGCGGCAGCCCGCGGGCGAGCCGGGCGGTGCGGCGGTTCTCGTCGCGGATCAGCAGCCGCGGGTTGTCGACCCGGACCGTGGTGGCGCCGACCAGGATCGCGTCACAACTCGCCCGTACCTCATCGACCCGGTCGAAATCGGCGTCGTTGGAGAGCAGCAGCCGCTCATCACTCGGGCTGTCGACGTAGCCGTCGATCGACATCCCACAGCTGAGCAACACATACGGTCGGTCGAGCACGGACGCTCCTCCTCGGGAGCGACCATCGTCACTCCGGCGTCCACCATAAGTCGAACGGCCGGCGGAGGCCTCCTCAAGCACCGGTGCTGACCAGCTCCCGCACCGGCAGCATGAGCGTCTGCGGCGGCACGACCACCGGCTCGGCCGCCCTGACCACGGCGGCGGCCCGGATCCGCGCCTTCGCCCGGGCACCGGCCAGGGCCCGCGTGACAATGACCACCAGGCCGGGCAGCGCGGCCACGAAGGCGAACAGGCCGTACACCACGGCGATGGTCAGGCCCTGGGTGGCGCTCAGGCCGGCCGCGCCGAACGCCCACGCGGTCACGCCTTCGCGCGGCCCCCAGCCGCCGATGTTCACCGGCAGCGCCATCGACAGCAGCGCGAGCAGCATCAGCGGGGCCAGGCGCAGCAGCGAGGCGTCGGAGCCGGCCGCCCGGGCCGCGACGACGAAGGTGGCCAGGTGGCCGGCCAGCACGATCGTCGAGGCGAGCACGATGCCGGGCCAGTTGCGGCGGGCCAGCAGCCCGGCGCGGACCTCGGTGATCCCGGTCCGCGCGGCCCGGGCCCACCGGGAGGCGCCGCTGCGCAGCCGCCCGACGAAGAAGACCATCAGGGCCGCGAGGCCGAGGGTGGTCGCGGCCGCGACGGCGAGCCCGCGGGCGTTGGTCTGCAGGTGGGACAGAACCGGCGACGGTACGGTCAGCAGCACCGTCACGCCGACCGAGACGAGCACGACCTGACCGGCGGTCCGTTCGAGCACCACGGCCCGTACGCTGCGGCCGACGTCGCCCTCTTCCCGGCCGTGCTGCACCGCCCGGTCCACGTCACCGAGCACGCCGCCCGGCAGCGCCGCGTTGATGAACAGCGCCTTGTAGTAGTCGGCGACGGCGCCGCGCAGCGAGAGCTTCATGCCCAGGCCACGGGCCACCAGGCACCAGCGCCAGGCGGAGAACACCGTGGTCGTGACGCCGATGGAGAACGCAAGAGCCAGCGCCGGGCCGTCGATCACCCGGAGGCCGTCGAGGAAGGCGCCGGTGCCCAGGCGCCAGAGCAACACGGCGAGGATCCCCACCCCGCCGAGTACCCGTACCCACGCCCAGATCGATCGGTTCATGCGACTGCCCCCTCAGGTTCACCCTTACTGGGACTAGTACGTCCCGGCGGCGGCAGGTGGTTCAGTCTTTCTGCGCGAGAAGATCTTGATGCCCTACCGTTACCCGCAGCCGGCCCGCCTCGGCCGCCTCCGTCCGGGCCGCCAGGTAGGCGTCCAGGTCCAGGTCAGGACGCTGGTCGGCGGCCGCGGCGACCCAGCCGCGCAGCCATTCCGCGGCCAGCGCGCCCTGCTCCGGCCCCAGCTGCCACGGGCTCGGCCGTACGCTCACCGACACCCCAGCCTCGGCGAACGCTTCCGCCGCCGCGCCGACCGCCTCGGGACCGAGCAGCCGCCGCTCGCCCACCGAGCGCCGCTGGTGGGCGTTGAACGCCTCGGTGACCTGGGCGTCGAGCGGATCGGCGGGCTCCAGGACCACCTCGCCGACGACGGACAGGGTGAACAGTGCCGGAGTGTCCGACGCCACACAAACCTCGGCCAGTGCGGTCACCTCGTCGGCGGTGAACAGGTCGAGCAACGCCGAGCAGGTGACCAGCGACGTGTCCGCCAGGTCGGCCACCGTCAGATCGGTGACATCACCCTCGGCGGTCTCCACCGTCACCGCGGTGCCGTCGGCTGCGGCCGTCGGCAGGTGGGCGGCGGCGTGGGCGAGCAGCGCGGGGTCGCGGTCCTGCAGCACCCAGCGCTGCGGGCCGGGCAGTTGCGGCGCCAGCCACCGGCCCATCGAGCCGGTGCCGCAGCCGAGGTCACGGATGACCAGCCCACCGGCGGCCGGCAGGCGCAGCGTCGCGATCAGGTCCCGGGCCCGGGCGGCCGCGTCGGCGGGCTCGCGCAGGGTGAGCCAGGTCGAGCTGAACTCTCCGGTCATGGGTGCAGTACCTCGCTCAATCGTCGGGTCGTGAAGTCCCAGCCATGCAGGCCGGCCCGGCGGGCGAGGGCCGCGGCCCGCCGGTCGTGGCGCAGCGCCGGCTCGGTGAGCCAGCGGCGCAGGTCAGCGGCCAGTGCTTGCGGGTCGCCCGGGGGCACGAGCGCCCCGGGCAGGCTGCCGTCCGGGGCGGTGCCCAGCGCCTCCGGCACGCCGGCGACCTCGGTGCCGAGCACGGGTACGCCCCGCGCCAGCGCCTCGGTCACCACCATGCCGTACGTCTCGGCCAGGGACGGCAGCACCAGCAGGTCCGCCTCCGCGTACGTGCGGGCCAGAGCCTCCCCGGTGCGCGTCCCGGCGAACTCGATCCGGCCGGGGGTCGCCGCGGTCAGCTCCCGTACCCGGGTCACGAAGGCCGGCGCCCGGTCCAGGGCGCCGACCAATGTGCAGGTCCAGGACAGGTCGGCGACCAGCTGCAACGCCTCGACCAGCACGTCCTGGGCCTTGCGCGGGGTCACCGCCGCGACGCAGAGCAGCCGGTCGCCGCCGGTGCTGGGCTCCGCGAGCGGTGCCGGGTCGACGCCCGGCGCGGCGACATGCACGCTGCCGGCGGGCAGGTCGTGCAGTGCCTCCAGGCGACGCGCCGCACCCGCACTGGTCGCCACCACCGCGGCGGCGGCACGCAGCGATCGGCGCTCGCGGGCGGTCAGCTCGGCGGCCTCGGCCGGGGAGAGCCCCGTCTCGTCACCGAGCGGCAGGTGCACCAGCACCACCAGCCGGAGCCGGTCCGCCAGCGGCTCCAGCAGCTCCGGCACCGCGCAGCCGACCAGGCCGTCCAGCAGCACCGTCGAGCCGAGCGGCACCTGCTCCAGCGCCCGCGCCAGCACCGAGCGGGCCGCCTCCCCCGGGTACGGCCAGGCCGCCGCGACCGCGATCTCGTGGACGTCGCAGGTCGCGGCCAGCCCGGTCAGCACCCGGCGGTCGTACGTGTTGCCACCGCTCGGGGCGGCCGGGTCGTCGATGCCACCCGGCAGCACCACCTGCAGGGCAGCGGTCACAGGTTCCGCTCGTAGCTCGCCCACGCGATGTGCGACTCGTGCAGGGTGACCGCGATGCCGGTCAGGCCGCGCGCCCCCGCCCCGAGCTCGCCCGACTCCGCCTTGCCGGCCAGCCGGTCCGCGATGACCTTGGCCAGGAACTCCGTCGACGTGTTGACGCCGGCGAACTCCGCCTCGTCGTCGAGGTTGCGGTAGCTGAGCGCGCCGCAGATGGCGTGCAGCTCCTCGCTCGCCCGGCCGATGTCGACGACGATGTTGTCCGCGTCCAGCTCGGGACGCTTGAACGTGGCGTCGACCACGAAGGTCGCGCCGTGCAGCTTCTGGGCCGGTCCGAAGACCTCCCCCGAGAAGCTGTGGGCGATCATGATGTGGTCACGGACGGTGACGCTGAACATTCACTCTCCTGTCGGGTAGGTGATCAGGTGGCACAGTGCGGGCAGCTCCCCGCTGGTCAGTCGCGGCATGACCGCCGGCAGCTCGGCGAACGCCGACTCCCCGGTGAGCAGGGCGTCGAAGATCGGGTCGGCCAGCAGGTCCAGGGCGATCGCCAGCCGGTCGGCGTAACTGCGGCGCCCGCGCCGGGCCGGGGCGATCCCGCCCACCTGGCTGCTCTTGACCACCAGGCGGCGGGAGTGGAAGAACTCGCCGAGCGGGACGCTGACCTCGCGGTCGCCGTACCAGCTGAGCTCGATGACCGTAGCCTCCGCGGCCAGCAGCTCCAGCGCCCGGGTCAGGCCGGCCGAGGTGGCGCTGGCGTGCACGACCAGGTCACAGTCGCCGGTGGCGTCCGCGGGCAGGGCGAAACCGACCCCGAGGGCGGCGGCCAGCGTGGCGCGTTCCGGGTTCGCGTCGACCAGCTGCACCTTGGCGCCGGGGAAGCGGGCCAGCACGGCGGCGACGCTCGCGCCGACCATGCCCGCGCCGACCACGGCGATCCGGTCACCGACCAGCGGCGCGGCGTCCCAGAGCGCGTTGACGGCGGTCTCGACGGTGCCGGCCAGCACGGCGCGGCTCGCCGGCACGCCCTCGGGCACCACGGTCACCGCGTCGACCGGCACCACGTAGCGGGTCTGGTGCGGGTACAGCGCGAAGACCGTGCGGCCCACCAGCTCCGGCGGGCCCTGCTCGACGACGCCGACGTTGAGGTAGCCGTACTTCACCGGGGCCGGGAAATCGCCCTCCTGGAAGGGTGCGCGCATCGCCGCGTGCTGGCTCTCCGGCACGCCGCCGCGGAACACCAGGGTCTCGGTGCCGCGGCTCACGCCGGAGTGCAGAGTGCGGACGAGCACCTCGCCGGGGCCGGGGTGACCGACGCTCACCGGCCGGATCTCTCCCCGGCCGGGCGCGGCGAGCCAGAAGGCGCGGGCCTCACCCGTCATCGGTAATTCTCCTCCGTGCGCTGAACCGAACGCGCGGATCAAGCGTGTTCAGTGACGACAGCGGCAACCATACGCGGCAACGGATCTTGCCCACCCGGAGGCACGGTGACTATCAGTATCGCCACGATGACGGCTCGCGAGAGCCGGGGACCGATCGTCGGCCTGGCCGCTCATCTGATCCTGGTGACGGCCCTCGCCGCCACCGTGGGGGTCAGCCCGGCCGGCTGGCTGGCCGGTACGGCGTACGCCGTGGTCCTGGCCGTGGTCCTCGGCGCGGGTCTGCGCCGCAGCGGGATGCGCGCCCTCGGCCCCGCGAACGCCGTGACCCTGGGCCGCGCGACGCTGGTCGGCGGCGTGACCGCCCTGGTGGTGACCTCTTTCACGGCGCCGGTGCCGTTGCCGGTGCTGGTCACCCTGATCGGGGTGGCGCTGGCTCTGGACGGCGTGGACGGCCAGGTGGCCCGGCGCACCAACTCCACCACGAAGCTGGGCGCCCGCTTCGACATGGAGGTCGACTCGTTCCTGGTCCTGGTGCTGAGCATCGCGGTGGCCGGCACCTTCGGCTGGTGGACGATCGCGATGGGCGCCTTCCGGTACGTCTTCGTCGCCGCCACGTGGGCGTGGCCGTGGCTCAGCGTCCCGCTGCTGCCGAGGTTCTCCCGCAAGGTTGTCGCGGCGGTGCAGGGCGTGGCGCTGGTGGTCGCCACCGCGAGCCTGCTGCCCGAGGCCGTCGCGTTCGTCGTGCTGGCCGCCGCGCTGGCCTCGCTGACCTGGTCCTTCGGCCTCGACGTGCAGTGGCTGTGGCGCGAGGAGAGCCGCCGCCGGCTGAGCGTCGCCCGGGCTCGCGTAGCCCAGCGCCGAGTGGTCCTCTTGCCGGACCCGCGTCGCCGGCCCGCCTCGGTGAACGCCTGAGGCCGGTAGCAGGACCGGTCAGGCGACCCGGGCGATCGCGCCCGGCGGGGGAGCGGGCACCGCGTCCGGGTGCAGGATCGCCGCGATCGCCTCGACGCCGTCGACCAGGCGTGGGCCGGGCCGCACCACCAGAGCGTCACCGTCGATCGCCCAGACCTGAGCTCCCGGGAAGTGCGCCGGGATCCCCGTGGCCTGGGCGGCGGCCCCGTCCAGGTGGAATCCACACGGGGTGACCAGCACGATCTCCGGCTCGTCAGCGGCCAGCTCGGCCCAGGTCGTCTGCACGGACCGGGCCCCCGGCCGGGCCGCGACCGGGTCACCGCCCGCCGCCGTGACCAGGTCGGGCACCCAGTGCCCGGCGGTGAACGGCGGCTCCACCCACTCCACGATCGCCACCCGGGGACGGGCCCGGCCGGCCACCGCTGACGCGACCGCCGCCAGCCGTCCCCGCAGACCCGCGACCAGTGCCTCCGCGCGTGGCAGCACACCCGCCCGGGCGCCGACGGCGAGGAACGTGTCCAGCACCTCGTCCAGCGAGTACGGATCCAGTGACAGCACGTCGGCCCGGCAGCCCAGGTAGTCCAGCGCGTCCGACACGTGGTCGGAGGGCAGCGCGCACACCCGGCACAGGTCCTGGGTCAGGATCAGGTCGGGCGCGAGCTCCGCCAGCGCGTCGGCGTGCAACGTGTACAGATCACCGCCCGCCGCCAGCTGCTCCTTCACGTACGCGTCGATCTCGCCCGGGTCCATGCCGCGGGTGTCGCGGCCGCCGACCACCACCGTCTTCTCCTGCCGGGCGGCCGGTGGCTCGTCGCACTCGAACGTGACGCCGACGAGGTTGTCGCCGAGGCCGAGGGCGTACACGATCTCGGTGGCGGACGGGAGCAGCGAGACCAGGCGCATGGTCATGCAGTGTGCCGCAGGATCTCCTCGATCACGACACCCCACACGGCCTGCGGCGGGAACTCGTGGCCCACGCCGGGCAGCGGCACCAGCCGGGCGTCCGGGATCTCCCGGGCCAGCGCGGCCGGGTGCGCCATCGAGAGCAGCGGGTCCACGGTGCCGTGCATGACCAGCGTGGGGACGCCGACCGTGCCCAGGCGGTCGCGGACCGGCGGGCCGCAGGCGGCCAGCCAGTGATTGCTGTACGCCGCGGCCGGATCAGTGGTGCGGTCGAAGACCCGCTCGGCGAGCTGCCGCAGGTGGAACGCGTCCGCAGTGAACGGCCCGCCCACCGCTGCCACGCACGCGACGAGCTCGTCCACTGCCGCCGCCCGGTCCGACCAGTCGGTCTGCTGTGGCCGCGGCGGCACCGTCCCGGCCGGCACCTCGTCGACCAGGCCCGGCGTGGTCGAGATCAGCGTCAGCGTGCGCAGCCGGGGCGGATCCTCGACGGCCAGACGCTGAGCCAGGCCGCCGCCGAGCGACAGCCCCACGATGTGCGCGCGGGCCACGCCCAGGGCGTCGAGCACCCCGAGCGCGTCCTCGGCCATGTCCACCTGCGAGTACGGCGGCGCCCCGGCCGGGAACGACGTCGACCGGCCGGTGTCGCGGTGGTCGTAGCGGATCACGAAGCGGCCACCGTCGGCCAGCCGACGGCAGAATCCGTCCTCCCACCAGTCCATCGACCGGGCGCCGCCGGCGATCAGCAGCACCGCGGGATCGTCGCGCCGGCCGAACGCCTCGAGGCACAGATCCACCCCGTTCGCCGGCACCATCGTCTCGCCCATGGCCGGAGTATTGCCGCGCAGCCTGACAGTTTCCTGCGCCGCGCTGTCCCCCGAAAGGCTCACGTCGCGGCGCTCCGGGCTCGGAAGATCATCGTGCGTGTCAGGGTCGGGCCGTGCCTCTGCCCGATCTCGCCACTTACACGCCGCACCGCACGGTCACGGACGCCACCTTCGAGGGCGTCGCCGTACCGGGCCTGCGGGCCGAGTTCTTCCACCGCGCCGAGGGTGAACGGGTGGCCTCGGCCGGCCGCTACTCGCTGGGCGGCCGTGACCTGCTGCTGGCCTGGGGCTGGACCGACGAGCCGGACTGCCGGTTCTCGTCCGTCCACGACCCCGACGGGTTCTGGCATCCGGAGACCGCGGGCTGCCCGGTGGTGGAGATCCTGCGCGACGGCGCGGCGCCGGACGCCCCGGTGACCGGGCTGGCGCTGCGCACCCCGGCCGGTCAGTGGATCACCGCCGACCGCGCGCCGGCCCGCGCCCGCTGACAGCCGGTCAGCGGAACACTCGCGAGACGAGATCACAGGCGGCCGGCAGGCACGTGCTCCAGTAACCGAAGTTGTGCCGGCCGCCGGAGTACGAACCGGCAGCCCTGGGCCGGGGCAGGGCCCGTTCCAGCGCCCGTACGTCGGCGAGCAGGCCGTCGTCGGTGCCGCACCAGAGCCCGACCGGCACCCCGCGCAACGCGGCCGCGCCGGCGAAGACCTCGTCACCGGGAGAGACCGCCGGCGAGAACGCGGCCACGGCCCGCACGAAGCCGGGAAAGGTCTGGGCCAGCAGCAGGGCGCCGTACCCGCCCATGGACCAGCCGCACACCGCCAGCCGGTCGGTGGCGAAACCGCGTTCGGCGCACCAGGCCGGGATCTCCTCGTGCACCATCCGCTGCGGGTCGTCGGCCCCGGACGGTCGCCAGGAGAGCCGGCCCCCGGTCGCCCCGGCCAGCACGAACGGAGCGTTGCCCCGCTGGACCGAGTCGGAGGCGAACCGGCCCAGCCCGAGCGCGGGGAAGTCGGCGGCGGTCTTCGAAGCGCCGTGCAGGACCAGCAGCACCGGCAGGCCGCGGCCGTCGCCGTACCCGGCCGGCACGGCGGTGTAGAAGTCGACCGTCCGGCCGCGGGCGGCCGATCGCCGCTGCTCCATCCGCTCGTCGCCGAGCGGGGCCCCGGGGATCACCGGTACGGCGGAGCCACTCCGCTGATACCAGCCACTGACGGCCGCGACACCCGCCGCCGCGCCGGCCCCGGCCAGCAGGGTCCGCCTTCTCACCCGATCTCCATTGCCCCTTCAACGGCGTTCGCGGCAGCGAGGTGACGGCGGCTCAGGCAGCGCCGGGCCGGACCACGGTGGCCTGGGCCACGATGCGCCGGATCAGTTCGCCCGCCGGTTCGACGTCGCGGACGAGCTCCACCGCCTGCCCGGCGTACAGGGCCATGTCCGCGAGCTCACCGGTCATGCCGGGCAGGGGCATCAGGTCCTCGTACCGGTGATGGGCGCGGCCGGTGCTGTCGACCGCGACGACGTCACCCTCGCCGGGGCGGTCCGGGCCGGCGGGTGACCCGGCCTGCTCCCAGCGGCTCACGGTCGCGTTCCGCAGCGCGCGGTGCGGCGCGCCGGGCCATCCGTCGTCGAAGCAGTGGGTGTGGACGGTGTCCTCGGCGCCTGCCTCGACGAGGTGCCGGCGGTAGACCTCGTGGCTGCGGGCCTCCGCGGACGCCAGGAAGCGGGTGCCAAGCCACGCGCCCTGCGCGCCCAGGGCGAGAGCGGCGGCGAGACCCCGTCCGTCGCTGATCCCGCCCGCGGCCAGGACCGGGACCGGGCCGATCGCGTCCACGACGGCCGGCACCAGGACCAGGGTGGTCGTCGTGCCCCGGATGTGGCCGCCGGCCTCCCAGCCCTGAGCCACGACGACGTCGACGCCGCAGCCGGCGGCGTGCACGGCCTCCGCGACGCTGCCGACGGTGTGCATGTGCACCGCCCCGGACGCCCGGATCGGCCCGCTGACCGGCCCGGGGTCGCCCCAGAAGGTGGAGATCACCGGTACGCCCTCGGTCAGGCACGTGTCCAGCGTGTCGGCCACCGGGAAGTCGAGCACCAGGTTCGCCCCGAACGGGCGAGACGTCAGCCGGCGGACCCGGCGGATGTCGTCGCGGGCCTGCTCGGCCCCTCGCCAGGTCACCGCCAGCATGCCCAGCCCGCCCGCGTCCGCCACCGCCGCGGCCAGTTCCGGGCATGCCGCGGAGCCGATGGGCGCCTGCACGATCGGCACGTCAATGCCCAGCCGCTCGCACAGCGGTGTGCGTATCCCCTCGGTCATGACCTGATCCCCGCTTCGGATTCCGAATCATCCCACCACGCGTTACCGTATCGGAAACAGAAGCACTTGGGGAGAGGTGGGAACGCGATGACGGTGCCGAGACCGGGACTGCCGGTACGCGGATCGAGCACCGGGCGTCCGCTGATGGCGGCGCTCGACCTGTTCGGCCGGCGCTGGAGCCTGCGCATCGTGTGGGAGCTGCGGCACGGTGCGCTCGGCTTCCGGGCGTTGCAGCAGCGCTGCGACGACATGTCCTCCAGCGTGCTGCGGCAACGGCTGTCCGAGCTGGTCGAGGCCCGGATCGTCGCGCAGGAGGCCGACACCGCGTACGCGCTCACCGAGCTGGGCCTGGCCGCGTACAAGGCGCTGCGGCCGCTGGTCCGGTGGGCGGACGACTGGGCGACCGCCCTCGAGGACGGCGCCCCGTGACCAGGATCGCCCCCGTGGAACCCCCGTACGCGCCGGAGGTGGCGGCCCAGCTGGAGTCGATGATGCCGGCCGGGGTGCCGCCGATCGGGCTGTTCCGCACCCTCGCGCGCAACCTGCCGATGACGGCCGCGATGAGCGGGTGGGGCCGTTACGAGCTGGGACCGCGGCTGTCGCTGTCCATGCGGGAGCGGGAGATCGCCATCGTGCGGACCTGCGCGCGGTGCCGCTGCGAGTACGAGTGGGGCGTGCACCTGAAGTTCTTCGCCGAACGCGTCGGGCTCACCGGAGACCAGATCCGCTCATTGACGGCCGGGTCCGCCGATGACCCGTGCTGGACGGTGGCGGGTGAGCGGGCGGTGATCCGGGTCGTCGACGCGCTGTGCGACACCGGCGACGTCGGCGACGAGTTGTGGGCGGCGGCGCGGGAGGTGCTGACCGAGCCCCAGCTGCTCGACCTGCTGCTGCTCTGCGGCTGGTACCACGCGATCAGCTTCACCGCCCGAGCCGTCCGGGTCGCGCTGGAGCCGGGCGCTCCCCGCTTCGCGGACGTCGCCGCTCCCTGAGGCTCACGGGTGCCAGTCGGCGTAGCGGGCCATCGACCGCAGCGCCAGGCGCGGCGGCGTCCAGCGGATCGCGGTGTTGCGCGCGGCGACCAGCAGCGGCTGGGTGAGCTGCTGGCCGAAGCGCCCGATCCGGTACGAGGCCCGGGCGACCGACTGCGACCGGGGCCGCCGCCGCGCGTCGTAGTCGGCCAGTCCCTCGGCGAGCGGCCGGCCCGGCGGGCACGAGGCGCCGAGGACCACCGCGTCCTCGATGGCCTGGGCCGCACCCTGGCCGAGGTTCGGCGTCATGGCGTGGGCGGCGTCACCGAGCAGGGCCACGGTGCCGCGCACGTAGGTCGGCAACGGTGCCGGCAGGTGCCGCAGATCGTGGTGCAGGACGGTCGTCGTAGCGTCCAGCAGCGCCGGCACGGGGTCGTGCCAGCCGCCGACGATGTCCCGGACGACCGCCTTCTCGTCCTCGGACCGGGTGCCCGGCGAGGCGTTGGTGGCCGCGAACCAGTAGACCCGGCCGTCGCCGAGCGGCACGATGCCGAACTCGGTGCCCGGGCCCCAGGTGATGGCGACCGTGAGCTCGCCCGTCCACGGTTCGTCGGTGACGCCGCGCCACGCCGTCGTCCCGACGTATCGCGGCAGGGCGGCGTCCGGCCAGAGCTGGCGGCGTACGGCGCTGTCGATGCCGTCGGCGCCGATGATCAGGTCGGCCTCGAAGCGGCCGGCCGAGGAGAGCACCGCGCCCGGCTCGACGCTGCTCACCGCGGCGTTCGTGACCAGTGCGGATTCGGGCAGGGCGGCGAGCAGGATGCGGTGCAGGGTGGCGCGGTGGATGCCGAGAGCACCCGTCCCGAGGGCCGACTCCAGGTCGGCGGCGTTGATGCGGGCCAGCCAGCGGCCGTCCGGCGTACGGGTGCCGCCCGGCGCGTCGACCCGGCCCTGGGCGCGTACCTCGTCGCCCACGCCCAGGGCGTCGAGCCCGGCCAGCGCGTTGGCCATCAGCGTGATGCCGGCGCCGACGGCTCCGATCCGCGGCGCGCGTTCCAGCACGGTCACGTCCCACCCGGTCCGGCGCAGCGCCAGGGCCGCGCACAGGCCCCCGATCCCGCCACCGACGATGACAGCCTTCATGTCGTGCCACCCTTCTACATCTGTAGAAAGCCATACTACGCAGTCGTGGCCACCACCTCACCCGAGCGCTTCGCCGCTCTCACCGACGCGGCGATCGCGCTGATCGCCGAGCTGGGCATGCGAGGCCTGACCCATCGCGCCGTCGACGCCCGGGCCGGGCTGCCGGCCGGGACCGCCTCGGCCTACCTGCGTACGCGTAAAGCGCTGGTCGAGGCAGTCGTGCAGCGCATCGCCGACCTGGACACCGCGGACCTGGCCGCCCGTGAGGTGCCCACCGGAGCCGTCGACGCGGCCCCGGACCTCGACGCGCTCGCCGCGAGCATCGCCGCACTGCTCGACGACTGGCTGACCACCGGCCGCACGCGCACCCTGGCCCGGTACGCCTGCCTGCTGGAAGCCACCCATCACCCCGAACTGCGGCCGATCCTGGCGTACGGGGTGGCCATGCGGGCCCAGGCGCAGGCGCTGCTGACCGCGGCCGGGGCGCCCGACGCCGAGCAGCGCGGCAGTCACCTGGTGGCCGCCGTCGACGGGCTGCTCTTCGACCGGCTGGCCGGTGCGGGCTCGCTCGCCGCGCCCCCACCCGGCACGCCGCAGAACCGGGCGGACCTGACCGCGGCCGTACGTGGCCTGCTCCGCGCCGCGGTTGTTCAGAGTGATTACGCTTAGTTGATCATCTGACCGACAACGGTGGCTAGACTACGGGCTGTTACATCGCCTAGAGTGGTCCGGTCGGCAGCTGCTGACGTACTGAGCAGGAGATAACCGTGCATTTGAGCGAAGTCGCCATGGCCGCGGCTATCACCATGAGTATCGCCGGCGTTTCTTACGCTGCGTTGAACACCGATCGGATCCGCAGTACCGCCGAGACCGTGGCGGGCCAGGCCTCGTGCCGGACCGTCGACCAGGCCATCCTCGGATACGTGGCGCAGCACGGCACCGCGCCCACCACGATCAAGCAGATCGAGCCCTGGGCGAAGGGCGACATCTCGGCGTACCGGATCGTCAAGGGCCGGGCCGCCGGACCCGGCTGCTGAATCAGGGTTGCGGGTCGGCCTGGATCTCGACCCGGTGGCGGAGATACTCGTCGTCGGAGGTCCGGGCGATCTCCAGCGCCCGGGTCACGAGATCCTGCAGCTCCGCCGGGTGCGACGCGCGTCGCAGTGACAGGTTCGGCAGGATGCATCGGCGCAGATCGAGGTCGTCCTCGTCGACGAAGCGGCGCAGGGCGGCTTTCGCCGTGCGCCGGCTCAGCTCCCGGTAGCTGTCGCGTTCGGCGGCGCTCTCCGGGGTCAGGATCCTGGTGCCGGGCTGGTAACGCAGGCCGATGGACGTCCAATACATGGCGCGGATGGCGCCGGCCGCGTCGGCGACGGTGCCGTCCTCCAGGTATTCGGTCAGGGCCACCCGGACCCGGCGCCGGCCGTACGCGTCGAGGGCGGGCCGGATCAGCTGACTGACGTGGCTCGGGTCCGGCTCGTGCACCGCGGCCAGCATCAGCGGCTCGAACCACTCGTCGGGCCCGGGGCCCGCCTCGGCGCGGGCCTTGATGGTTTTGCCGACGACCCGGCGGGCGCGGTGCCGCCACAGCCGGCGTTCGGCCGGCTCGTCCGACCACAGTGGAGGCTCGGCGCCGGTGAGCCGCAGCAGCTCCCGCAGCAGGACCTCGTAGGCGGCGGAACGATCGACGGTCCGGCCCGGCAGCGGCTGGAACTCCCTGGGTGGCTCCTCCGTCGGCACGCCCGGCAGCGTAACCGAGCGGCGCGGCCGTCGAGGGATCCGTAGGCTGCCGGCATGGACCTCGACGTCGAACCGGCATACTTCGCTTTCCCCGGCCCGCTGCGCGACCAGCTCGTCGGCGCGATCCTGACCGGCGCCAAGACCTCGACCTCCGGCCTGGTCGCCGACTACGAGCACCACAACGAGCCGCTGCCGCAGGTCGGCGAACGGTCGGTGGTGATGGACTCGCAGGACCGGCCGGTCGCGGTCATCGAGACGACCGAGGTCCGGGTC
Source organism: Actinoplanes sp. CA-051413 (assembly GCF_050955795.1). Lineage (NCBI taxonomy): Bacteria > Bacillati > Actinomycetota > Actinomycetes > Micromonosporales > Micromonosporaceae > Actinoplanes > Actinoplanes sp. CA-051413. The sequence goes on along the minus strand of NZ_CP192100.1, from coordinate 5,634,539 downwards.
GTGCGGCTGGGCGACGTCGACCTGCAGCACGCGATCGACGAGGGTGAGGGCTTCGAGTCGGTGGCCGCGTGGCGCGCGGACCACGAGGACTTCTGGCACAGCGCCGAGGCCCGCGCGGACCTGGACGACCCGGCCTTCACCGTGGACGATGACACCCTGATGGTCGCCAAGCGCTTCCGCCTGGTCGAGATCCTCCCGCCACCGCCCGCCTGAGCCTCACCTCCAGCGGGCGGCCGGCTTGCGGATCGGACAGAAACGTCGGCCGAACAGTTCTTACGCGCTGCCGGTCCACGGTGGATCCTTCATGGACACCGGCGTCGTCCCGCCGGACCGTTCCCCCTGGAGGAACCATGAGCAGACTCACCAAGGGTGACAAGCAGGTGATCACCGGCCTCGGCGCGCTCCTGGTCGTCAGCCTGTGCGCGGGTGTCCTCGGAATCGGCGCCGCCGCCGAGGACTCCGGCTCACCCACCTCGACCCGCACCACGGACACGGCCGCCGAGCAGGCCCGGATCCTGGGCCAGGCCGGGCAGCCGGCCAGCGGTTCACCGCTGCCGGCCACCAGCACACCCGAGCCCGCACCGGTGACCTCGAGCGCGACGCCCGCAGCGACGCCCACGCTGACCCTGCCGGCCGAGCCGAAGCCGAAACCCAAGCCGAAACCCAAGCCCACGCCCGAACCGAAGCCCAAGCCGAAGCCGAAGCCGAAGCCGAAGCCGAAGAAGACGACCAAGCCCGCCCCGGCCGAGGTCTACTACGCCAACTGCACGGCGGTGCGGGCGGCCGGCGCGGACCCGATCTACCGCGGCGACCCGGGCTACAGCCGCAAGCTGGACCGCGACGGCGACGGGGTCGCCTGCGAATAGTCAGCTCGCCAGGCTGAAGCGTTCCGAGTGCACCTGGGCCGCCGGCACCTTCAGGGCGCGCAGGCTGCGCAGCACCGCGTCGGTCATCGCCGCCGGGCCACAGACGTAGACGTCCCGGTCGGTGATGTCCGGGACCAGCGCCAGCAGGTTCTCCGGGGCGAACGGGGTGTTCGGCGGGGTGCCCGCACCGGTGCGGCCGGTCAGGACGTGCAGCTGGGCGCCCCGCGACTTGGCCAGGTTCTGCAGCTCGCCGAGCAGGACCGCCTGCTCGGTCGTGGCCGCGCGGTACAGCACCGTCGTCGGGCCGGTCGCCTCCTCCAGCAGGGCCCGGATCGGCGTGATGCCGACACCTCCGGCGATCAGCAGGGTGGCCTGTTTGGTGCGGCTGAGGGCGGTGAAGGCGCCGTACGGGCCTTCGGCGAAGACCCGGGTGCCGACCGGGACCGTGCGCAGGCGGGCGCTCGCCGAGCCCACCGCCTTGGCCGTCAGGCGCAGGGTGCGGCCGTCCGGGGCGGCCGACAGGGAGAACGGGTTGGCCTCCCACCAGCGGCCGTGGCCCAGGAACCGCCAGATCATGAACTGGCCCGCGCGGGCCGGCAGCTTGTCGAGGTGCTTGCCGGTCACGTAGACGGAGACGACATTGTCGGACTCGGGGACCACGGCCGCGACCCGGAACTGGTGGCGTGCGTTGCGGACCAGGGGCAGCACGATCCGGCCGGCGATCAGGGAGCCCAGGGCGAAGACCCACAGCGCCCACCAGTACGCCTCGGCCAGCGGTGACGAGGTGAACGTCGAGACCTCGGTCAGCTGGTGGATCAGGGCGAAGACGATGGCCACGTACAGCAGCAGGTGGACCGTGTGCCAGGCCTCGTACGACAGGCGGCGGCGGGCCACGCGTACCGAAAGGCCCGCCGCGACCAGCACGATGCCGGCGGCCAGCATGCCCAGCAGGACCGGCAGCTGCCCGCTCAGGGTCTTGAACTCTTTCAGGGGCGTGCTGCTGTATTCGGTGGCGTAGCCCAGCAGGACGAAGGTCGGGTGCAGCAGGACCAGCCAGAACAGGGTGAAGCCGGTCCACCGGTGCCACGAGGTGAGCCGGTCCATGCCGATCCGCCGGTCCAGCCAGCCGATCCGGGCCACCAGCAGGAGCTGGAGGATCATCACCAGCGCCAGGTGCAGCCCCAGCCACTTGCCGAAGCCGAGGATGGCGTTCTTGGCCGGGTCGGCGGTGAGGAACACCGTCTCGACGATGAGTACGTTGACCGCGACGACCGACCACAGGACCAGGCGACCGGTCAGCGCGGGGGACAACCCGGCGGGGGCGGTGGCGTGGTGCGCTGCGGTCATGGTGACTCCCAGTCCGGACGGAAGGCCGTCAGTTCAGCACGGCGGGGCGATCCGGGGGAAGGCCGGTCACTGTCAGGTCATACGATCGCTGCGGAACGACAAACCGGCACGGAGGGTGTTATGAGTTCGGAGACGCTGGAATTCCAGGCCGAGGCGCGGCAGCTGCTGCAGCTCATGGTCCATTCGATCTACTCGAACAAGGACATCTTCCTGCGGGAGCTGATCTCCAACGCCTCCGACGCGCTGGACAAGCTGCGGCTCGCGGTGCTGACCAGCGAGCTGGAAGCCGACACCAGCGATCTGCACATCGCGCTGGAGGTGGACGCCGAGGCGCGCACGCTGACCGTGCGGGACAACGGGATCGGCATGTCGCGGGACGAGGTCGTCGCCCTGATCGGCACCATCGCCAAGTCCGGCACCGCCGAGATGCTCAGCCGGCTCAAGGAGAGCAAGGAATCGGCCGAGCTGATCGGCCAGTTCGGCGTGGGTTTCTACTCCACGTTCATGGTCGCCGACAAGGTCACCCTGGTGACCCGAAAGGCCGGCGAGAGCGAGGGTACGCGCTGGGAGTCGGCCGGCGAGGGCACCTACACGATCGAGTCCGTGGCCGACGCCCCGCAGGGCACCGCGGTGACCGTCCACCTGCGTCCCAAGGACGAGGAGGACGCCCTCTACGACTACACCGACGATCCGAAGATCAAGGAGATCGTCAAGCGGTACTCCGACTTCATCGCGTTCCCGATCCGGATGGGGGACCAGACCCTCAACTCGATGAAGGCGCTGTGGGCGCGCCCCCGGTCGGAGGTCAAGGACGAGGAGTACACCGAGTTCTACCGGCACATCAGCCACGACTGGACCGACCCGCTCGAGACCATCCAGATGAAGGCCGAGGGCACCTTCGAGTACGAGGCCCTGCTGTTCATCCCGTCGCGGGCCCCGCACGACCTGTTCCAGCGCGACGGCCGCCGGGGCATCCAGCTCTACGTCAAGCGCGTCTTCATCATGGACGACAGCCGTGAGCTGATGCCCGACTACCTGCGCTTCGTCAAGGGCGTGGTGGACGCGGCCGACCTGTCGCTGAACATCTCCCGCGAGATCCTGCAGCAGGACCGGCACATCCAGCTGATCCGCCGCCGGCTGGCCAAGAAGGTCCTCAGCACCATCAAGGACCTGCAGACCAAGGAGCCGGAGAAGTACGCGACCCTGTGGCGCGAGTTCGGCCGCGCGATCAAGGAGGGCCTGCTCAGCGACGCCGACGACCAGAAGGCCATCCTCGACGTCGCGTCGTTCGCCTCCACCGCCGGCAGCGAGCCGACCACCCTGGCGGCCTACGTCGAGCGGATGCCCGAGGGCCAGGACGAGATCTACTTCATGACCGGCGAGACCCGCGCGCAGGTGGAGAACTCGCCGCACATGGAGGCCTTCACGGCCAAGGGGTACGAGGTCCTGCTGCTCACCGACCCGGTGGACGAGATCTGGGTCGACGCCGTCCCCGAGTACGACGGCAAGAAGCTCCAGTCCATCGCCCGCGGCTCGGTGGACCTGGCCTCGGAGCCGGCCTCGGAGGAGAAGTCGGGCGAGTTCGCGCCGCTGCTGACCTGGCTCGGTGAGACGCTGACCGACGAGGTCAAGGAGGTCCGGCTCTCCACCCGGCTGACCACCTCCCCGGCCTGCCTGGTCAGCGACGCCGACGACATCACCCCGACGCTGGAGAAGATGTACCGGGCGATGGGCCAGCAGGTGCCGCCGGTGAAGCGGATCCTCGAGCTGAACCCGGACCACCCGCTGGTCAGCGGCCTGCGCACGGCTCACGAGCAGCGCGCCGACGACCCGAACCTGCCGGAGACCGCCGAGCTGCTGTACGGCACGGCGCTGCTGGCCGAGGGCGGCGACCTGGCCGACCCGGCGCGTTTCGCGAAGCTGCTGGCCGACCGGCTGGCCCGTACCGTCTGACCGCCTCGACGCTCGCCCGCCTGCGCTGCCGCAGGCGGGCGATCAGTCGAGGATCGCGGTCAGGGTTTCCCGGGCCGTCGCGGCCATCACCGGGTTGGTGTCGACGTAGTACGGCAGGGCGACGATCGCCTGCACGATCGCCCAGCCGGTCCCGCGCGCCCAGCCGGCGTCGTCGACGCCCAGCGCCTGCCGGTAGACGTCGCGGGCACTGGCGGGCAGCAAGTTCCACGCCGGCATCAGGTCGACGGCCGGGTCGCCGACACAGACTGCCTCCAGATCGATGACCGCAGCCAGGTGGCCGTCGCGCACGAGCAGGTTGCCCGGCATGAGATCGGCGTGGAGCCAGACGTCGGTCGCGGCGGGTTCGGCGTCGCGGCACCGTGCCCAGATGTCGGCCAGCCGGACGGTGTCGACGAGCTGGGAGCTCTCCGCGAGCGCCCGTTGCACGTCATCGTCCTGGCCGGCCAGCGGGCCGCCCCGGGTGAGGCCGTTCCACGTGCGGCCGCCGGTGTCCACGGCGTGCAGCGCGGTGACGAAGCCGGCCAGCTCCCGGGCGAAGGCGGCGGGGTCACCGATGGTGTGGTGACTCGCGGTCTCGCCGGGAATCCACCGGTACACCGTCCACCAGCCCGGGTAGCCGGCGCCCGGTGCACCCAGGGCGACCGGTTCGGGCACGGCCAGCGGCAGATGCGCGGCCAGCCGTTCCGCCTGCTCCTGCTCGTGGGTGAGCTCGTCGCGCCGGTCGGCCGCGGCGCTGGGTCGCAGGGGGACGCGGGCGACCAGGTCGTCGCCGAGGCGGAACAGGGCGTTGACCGTGCCGTGCGAGGTGACCGGCCGCACGGGCCGGTCACGCCATTGCGGGAACTGGGCGGCGACGAGGCCGGCGATTTCGGCGGGGCTGATGTCGACCTGGTCCGCGTGCATTTTCACGAGTCGATCACAGGGCATCGGCGATCACGTGTCGAGCCGATTTCCGGGCGGGGCCGCGGGGGTCAGGGCGGCCGCCACCGTGGTCCGCACCAGCTGGGCCGGGTCGGGACAGGTCAGCTTGCCGTCGAGGAGCAGGACCGCCAGCCCGTGCACCATCGCCCAGGCGCCGATCTGCAGGGCCGGGGCGGCGAGCCGGCTCGCCAGGATCTCCGCCGTGCGCGCGGAGGCGGCGTTGGCGGTGGGCCGGCCGTACATCAGCCGGAACAGGCCGGGGTGGGCAAGGGCGAAGGCCACGTACTGCTCGGCCATGTCGGTCAGTTCGGCGGCGGCTTCGAGGCGGTCCGCGAGCTGGGCGAAGCCGTACGTCGCCAGCGCGGCGAGCAGGGCCTCCTTGTCCGCGTAGTGCCGGTACGGGGCGTTCGGCGAGACACCCGCCCGCCGCGCCACCGCGCGCAGCGAGAACGTCTCGTCCTCCTCCAGCAGCTCCAGCGCGGCGTCGAGTAATGCGGCCCGCAGATCGCCGTGGTGATAGGGACGCAAAGTTGACACTGCACACACCGCCTTCCTAATGTGCGCAGTGTATACATTCGCGATCTCCGGGAGGGCCAGTGTCCGTCCACTCCACCGAGGTACGCCTGGCGGCCCGCCCGCACGGCTGGCCCACCGCCGAGACCTTCGAGTTCACCCGCGTCGAGGTGGCCGACCCGGCGCCCGGTCAGCTGCTGGTGCGCAACCTGCTGATGAGCGTCGACCCGTACATGCGCGGCCGGATGGACGACCGCAAGTCGTACGTGGCGCCGTTCACGGTCGGCGAGGCGCTGGAGGGCGGGGCGCTCGGCGAGGTCGTCGAGTCGACGGTCGACGGGTTCAAGCCCGGTGACACGGTGCTGCACGGGCTCGGCTGGCGCGAGTACGCCCTGGTGGACGCCCGCTCCGCCGCGAAGATCGACCCGTCGCGGGCGCCGCTGGGTGCGTACCTCGGGGTGCTGGGCATGACCGGGCTGACCGCGTACGCGGGTCTGCTGCGCACCGCCGAGTTCAAGCCCGGCGATGTCGTCTTCGTCTCCAGCGCCGCCGGCGCGGTCGGCCAGGTCGTCGGGCAGCTGGCCCGGCACCGGGGCGCCGCCAAGGTCATCGGCAGCGCCGGATCGGCGGCGAAGGTCGCCTTCCTCACCGACGAGCTGGGCTTCGACGACGCGTTCGACTACCACGACGGCCCGATCCGCGAGCAGCTCAAGCGGGCCGCGCCGGACGGCATCGACGTGTACTTCGACAACGTCGGCGGCGACCACCTCGAGGCCGCCATCTCGGCGCTGAACGTGCACGGCCGGATCACCATCTGCGGCATGATCAGCGTCTACAACGCCACCGAGCCGACCCCGGCGCCGCGCAACCTGGCCATGCTCATCGGCAAGCGGCTCACCATGCGCGGCATGCTGGTCCGCGACCACGGCGACCTGCGGGCCGCGTTCATCGAGGAGATGGCGCCGCTGGCCGCCGACGGCCGCATCCGCCACCACGAGACCGTGTACGAGGGGCTGGACCAGGCCCCGGAGGCCTTCCTGGCCATGCTGCGCGGCGACGGCCTGGGCAAGGTCCTGGTCAAGATCGCCTGATCCACTTTCCGGCGGGCCCGCCACCGGCGTTCCGGTGGCGGGCCGCTGTCATGTCCGGGATCTCTAGGAGTGCGGGCAGGTGTCGCGGTATTCCTGGATCGCCGAGCCGCTCGGGGCCGGGCAGAGGAACTGCTCGTAGCGGGTGTCGTTGTCGATGAACCGCTTGAGCCACGAGATGCTGTACTTCGCGATGGTCACGTTGGCCGAGGTCGGCGCCGAGTGTGAGGCGTTGTTCAGCTCCAGGTACGCCTTGTCGGAGCTGCTCGGCAGGCTGGTGTAGAACGGCTCCGAGTGCGACGCCACCGGCGCCACGGTGTCGTTCTCGGCCCCGATGATCAGGGTCGGCACGGTGTCCGACGACCAGTTCTTGGTGGTGTGGTACGGCGTCAGCGGAATGGACGCCTGCAGCTGCGGACGGGTCCGCGAGGCGGAGAGGCTGCCGCCGCCACCCATCGAGTGGCCCATGACCCCGAGCCGGGTCGCGTCGATCCGGGTGCGTACGGAGCTGGTGCGGGTCAGATAGTCGAGCGCGGCCAGCAACTGGGTGCCGCGGCTGGCCGGCTGGTCGTAGACGCTGAGCGTGTCGATGGTGATGACCACGAAGCCCTGCGAGGCGAGGCGGGGGCCGTACCAGGCGACGCTGGACTGCGAGGCGGTGAAGCCGGGGGAGACCGCGACCGCGCCGAAGGTGCCGGCGGTGGTGCTGGTCGGGTAGTAGATGGTCCCGCCGCCGAAGCCGGAGACGCTGGAGCGGGCCACGGTGGTCTGGGTGATGGCGAACGAGCCGCGGCTGGCTTCGATGCTGGCCACGGTGGGGGCGGGTCCCCGCTCGTACGGGTTGGCCGCGAGGGCGGCCCCGGCGCTGAGCAGGCGTGCGGTGTCGGCTGGGGCGGCTGCGAGGGCTGGGCCGGCTGGGGCGGTGACGAGGGCGGCGGTGAGGGTGGCGGCGGCGAGCAGGTGCTTGGCGGGATTTCGCATGTCCGGAGCTCCCTAGGGTGGGGGAGGAACTCACCGACGTCGTCCGGCACTGCGGGGTTGGCCCGTGGGGACGGACGTTCCGGCGGCCTCGCCATCGAGGCAGATCAATGCTCTGTCACATTGGTTACTCGCCGGTAATCCCACTGTCATCATGTTTCGCCGATATGACGACCCTCGACGGCTCAGCCGCTGCGCCCCGCCTCGCGGGCCTGGCGCCTGCGCTCGCGCTGCTCACGGGTGTAGCGCTTGCGGGCCTCGAGATCGAGCTTCCATTGCTCGCGGGCGTACGCCTCGGCGCCGTGCACGGCGTTGCGGGTCTGAGCCGGCCCGATCATCGACCGGAAGAACCAGTTGTCGAACGTCTCGTGGAACCACCGCACGAGCCGGTTGCCGCTCCGGCCGTTCGCATCCTTCGGCATACCTGCGCCCCTCCAGGTCTCGCGGCTCCGACCGACCGTTGCCGCACCAATGGTTTGTACACCAACTATTGGTAGTCTAACCATGGAGCTGAGGAGAACGCGCATGAGTGACCCGGTCGACACCGAGGACCCGCTGGCCCTGGAACAGCAGGTCTGTTTCGCGCTGTCCGTCGCGGCCCGCGGCGTGGTGGCCGTGTACCGGCCGCTGCTGGAGCCGATGGGCCTGACCCACCCGCAATACCTGGTGATGCTGGCGCTGTGGCAGCACGCCCCGCTGTCGGTACGCGAGCTCAGCGGGCTGCTGCAGCTCGACCCGGGCACGCTGTCACCGCTGCTCAAGCGGCTGGAGGCGATCGGCTACCTGCGCCGCGAGCGGGACCCGGCCGATGAGCGCAGCCTGGCGGTGACGCTCACGCCCGCCGGGCAGGCGCTGCGCAGCCAGGCCGAGCAGATCCCGCCGGCTGTGGTGCAGCGCCTCGGCATGCCGATCGAGGAACTGCGGAGCCTGCACGCGGCCCTCACCCGGGTCATCGCCGCCGCCCGCCCGATCGAGCCCAGCCCGTCGTGACCTGGCCGTGGGCCGCCGTCCCTGACCTGGCCGTGGGCTGCCGTCCCTGGTCCAGGTATGGCCGCGGCCCCTCTCCCGGGCGGAAGCAGGGGCCGCGGACAGCACGACGAGGCCCCGCTGGACCGCCGCACGGTCGGGGGGAGCTGCGGCGGTCCGGCGGGGCCGGCTTCGTGTCGTTCCAGGCCTGCGAGCGCCTATCGGGTACGCGGGTCAGCGTCGCGGCTGCGCGTGCCGGACTTGGCCAGCCCCCGGCTGAGCAGGTAGCCGATGGTCAGCAGGGTGACGTACCACCAGGCCTTGTCGGCGGCGAAGTAGTCACTGCCGTCGTTGACGCCACGGTCGCCGACGAACTGCGAGGCGAGCAGGACACCGGCCACCGCGGCGAGATACACGAACAGCTCGGTGGTCTTCCAGGAAGGCTTGGTCTCGTCGCCCTGCACCGGACGGGCGTAGTGCCGGGTGTCACGGTCGGCGTCGGCCCGCAGTCCGGTGGCGGCGTGGTTACCGGTGATGGGGGAGGTCGTCATCGTGGTCTCCTCTGAGGCGTTCGTCCACTTCGGTGACCACGGGATCCCCGCCATCACCGGGGCAAAAACGCAGAGATCATCCAAACACCGGCGATTCACCCGTACGGGTTGATCAGCGGTCCCAGCCGTCGCAGCAGTCCTCCGGCTCCTCGGCCAGCAGATCGAGCAGATCCGTGCCGGTCTGCTCATCGGTGCGCAGCCGCGGTACCGCGACGATCAGTCCGAGCTTGAGCGCGCAGTCCTCGCCGAAGCCGTGGATCATCCGGTCCACCCGGGTGGGGTGCCCGCACCGGGCGCACGGCTTCTTCGCCGGCCGCCCCGACCCCGGCCGTCCCGACTCCGCGAACAACTCCACAGCCCGATCTTGCCGGTTCTCCGTGCTCAGCGCAGGGCCGTGGCGATCTGTCAGCACTGGTCCCGCTCATCGGCCCGGGAACTCGGCGGCACCTTGGCCCGGCCACGCACCACCGCTCCCGGCACCCTGGCCTGCCCCCGGACCACCCCGGGCGGCGGCGCAGGCAGGTGACTGACGGTCGCCGGTGCTGCTCGGTGGTCGGCCGGCGGTCCTCCTGGACCTGGCTCGCGGATCACCGCAGGCGGTGCTGCCTGCTCCCCGGACGGCGTTGGCCGGTATCGGCGCCGCCGCCACCAAAGCATTGCCATGATCGCGACCATGACGCCGGCGGCGACCAGGCCCAGCACCACCGCGCTCCACGGGCGATCCGCCGCGGGCGGCCTGACCGCCGGCGCCGGCACCACCGCGTCACCGGCGAGTTCGAGGTCGCCCGCATCGACGCGGACGGACACCGTCGCCGGCAACGACGCTGGGGTGGGGAAGCGGATCAGATGGCGCCCCCGGAGCGTGGTCGTCACCTGGTCCAGGGCGGGAATGACCACCGGATCGCCCGCCGGCGCGAAGAAGCCTCCGGTGCCTGCCGCCGCGCTCGCCCAGTACGAGCCCCCGGCGGCCGTGGCCACCACGACCAGGATCGTGCCGCTCGCCCGGAACCGGCCGGCCAGCACCTCCGCCCGCTCGCCGCCCGCGTCGGCCGCGGTCGTGTAGAGCACCACCACCCGCCGCCCGGTCTCGGCCGTCGGGAACTGCCGTTCCGCCAGGCCCAGCGCCGCCGCGGTGTCGCGTTCGCCGCGGGGTCGCAGGGACGTGAGGGCCCGGATCACCCCGGCCCGCCCGCGTTCGCCGCCGGCGGTGACCGAGGCGGGCGCCGAGTCGGCGATCACGGCCGAGCGGGTCGTGGCCGGTGCTTCGAGGATGAACCGGGCGGCCGCGCTCAGCCACGCCGGGAGTGCGGTGGCGCCGGCCGCTGACGTGTCGACGACCAGGGTGACCGCGAGGCCGTCCGCCATGACGGGCTCCACGGTGGCCTGCTGGCGCTTGCCGTTGTGCGTCACCGTGACGGCTGCCGGCCGGGTGCTCGCGCTCAGGTCGACCACCAGCGATGTCCGCGCGCCGTCGACCAGGACGGCGGTGACCGGCAGCGGGACCGGGGCGGCCGCTGCCGCCGGGCTCACACCCAGCAGCGTGCCCGCCGCCAGCAGCAGGGCGGCGGCTCGGGTGCTGCGGCGGTCAGGCCTGGTCCGCGTACACGATGACATTGTCCCGGTAGCTTCCTCGAGTGCGGTCGAAGCTTCCGCCGCAGGTGACCAGCCGCAACGAGGGGTCGAGGCTGGGGGCGTACACCAGGTCGGTGGGGAATCGGGTCTTGGCGGTCTGCGCCACCTTGCGCACCCGGAACGTCACGGTGCTGCCGTCCGCGCGGTCGACCCGGATCTCCGTGCCGCGCTTGAGTTTGCTCAGGTCGACGAAGACGCCCGGGCCGGTGCGGGAGTCGACGTGGCCGAGGATCACCGCGGGGCCGGGCTGGCCGGGGCGGGGGCCGTCCTCGTACCAGCCGGCGACGTCGGCCCGCTCCGGGACGGCGACCGTTCCGTCGTCCTGCCGGCCGAGGCGCTGCAGGGTGCTGTCTACGTGCAGCGCCCGGATCCGTAGCCGGACCGGTGCCGCGACGGTGGGATAGGTGCGGGCCGAGCGGAAGGTGTCCGCCCGCGCCGGCGCGGCGGCGGACGGCGTGGCGCTGCCCGTGGCCGGCCGCGCGGTCGCCTCCGGCTGGGCGCCGGCCAGGACGGCGATCACGGCCAGTGCCAGACTCGCGAGCGACACGGTACGGGCGTACGCCTGCATGTCAGCGATGCCCACCGGCGAGCCCGCCGTGGCCGGTCTCCGGTCCACCACGCGGCAGGCGCGCCGCCACCTGGGCTCCGAAGCCGTCAGCGAGCCGGCGGGCGAGCTCGAACATGTGCTCGTAGATCTGCCCGGCCACCTCGTGAGCGCCCTGGTAGTCCTTGGCGGCGTACAGGTCGGCGTGGCGCAGCAGCATCTCGTCGTGCTGGACCAGCGCCGCGGTCAGGGCGGCCGGGGTCATCCGGCCGCCGGTGGCCGGGGCGAGGATGGCCGCCAGGCCCCGCTCGAAGTTGTGCAACGCCTCGCGGGCGCGCTGCTTGCGGTCGTTCTGCCCGGCCCCGGTCGCGTCCGCGTACGCCACGAGCTGCTCGACGTGGGAGGCCCACTGGGCCTGGAACCGCCGGGCGACCGGCGCGCCGAACAGGGTGTCGACCGCGGCCGCCACGTCGCGGGTGTTGCCGTTGATCATTTCCGCGGCGGCGTCGAAGTCGGGTGTGCCGGTGACCGCCGCCCGGCTCACGTCCTCGACCAGGGCGGCGTGCTCGGCCAGCAGCTTGCCGAGCTGGGACCGCAGCCGCCACACCGGCTCCCGCAGCGTGGCCCGGTCGGCCGCCGGCAGCAGCGCCTCGGCCAGGGTCAGGCCCAGGTCGTACGTGTGCTGGAAGCTCTGCCGGTACAGCCGGTCGGCTGTGGCGTAGTCGCCCGCCGCATACGCGTCCGCCTGCTGGGTCAGGTGGTTGACGTGCATGAGGACCGCGTCGCGGGCGGCGGCCCGGGGCAGCCGGCCCTGTGACGCGCCGGCGAAGAAGTCGGCGAGTGCCTGCTCCGAGCCGGTCAGCTGTGCGCGGGCGCGGGCCAGCGCGCCGGTGTCCTGGTCCGCGACGCCCGCGGCGTACGCCACCAGGTCGACGACGTGGTCGGACCACATCGGCCCGAACTGGGTGGCCGCCGCGGCGCCGAAGAGCTGTCCGATCAGGCCGGTCATGGCGTCGGTGTTCTCGCCGAGTGCGGCGTCGGCGGCCTGGACGAAGCTGTCGTCGCCGCGGATCCGGCTGCGCATCAGATCGGCGGCCAGGATCGAGTGCTGCCCGAGCAGGCCCTGCAACCGGATGGCCTGGTCGGCGGCGGAGACGCGGGTCAGCTGGTGAACGTGCGCGGCATCGCTGTGCGCCACGACCGGCGAAACTGGGCCGCGGGTGGCGACGGCGGCCGGGCCCGTCGAGAGGATCGCGGTCAGCCCCAGGCAGAGCATCGGCAACAGTCGTCGGGTCGGTCGATGTTCCCGCATACGCCTCATCGCCCAGCGTCTCGTCGCCCGGCCGGGCCACGCGCGGACCGCCACCGCACCGGGAGGCGGCCGGGAGTGCCGGCGGGCCGGTGACCAAGGACAACCGGGACGGTTGCCCTTGGTGATGCGGCAGCCACGATACGCGCGCATCGATGAGGTTCGAGTCCTCCGAGTGGCGCGACCGGGCGCCTGTGTGGACAGCCCCGGATCGTCCGAACTCCGCGTTCGGGGGGCCGACATCCGCGGCCCCGTCCAGTATCGTCGAAGTGGCTGCTGACCTTCGCAAACGTCCGGGGTGTGGCATGGCGCAAGGACACCTGGTGGGCGGCCGCTACCGGCTGCTGCGGGCCCTCGCCGCCGGGGGCATGAGCGAGGTCTGGCTGGCCGACGACGAGCGGCGGTCCCGCCCGGTCGCCATCAAGAAATGCGTGCCACCCGAGGGCCTCACCCCGGCGCAGCGCGACCTCGTCCGAGATCTGACACTGCGCGAGACGCGGGCGCTGACCCGGGTCCGGCACCCGCACGTGATCCGCATCCTCGACGTGCTGTCCGACGACGAGGACCCCTGGATCGTCATGGAGTACGTCGCCTCCCGCTCACTGCTCGAGGTCCTCCAGGAGTCGGGGCCTCTCCCGCCGGCCCGTGCGGCCGCCATCGGGCTGGCCGTGCTGCACGCCCTGAACGCGGCCGGCCGCGCCGGGGTGCTGCACCTCGACGTGAAACCGGCGAACGTGCTCATCGCCGACGACGGGCGGATCGTGCTCGCCGACTTCGGCCCGGCCGGCACCGAGGCCGGCGTCCGGGCGCTGACCAGCGCCGGGATCACGCTCGGCTCCCCGAAGTACGTCGCGCCGGAGCGGCTGCTCAGCCAGGTGTCGACCGCCCGGGCCGACCTGTGGTCGCTGGGCGCGACGCTCTACCACGCGGTGGAGGGCCGGCCCCCGTTCGCGGGGGAGAGCACCGAGGACACGTTGCGGGCGCTGACCACCGGCGCTCCCGACCCGCCCGTGCAGGCCGGTCCGCTGACCGACGTGCTGGAGGGTCTGCTGCGGCGGGAGCCCGCGGAGCGGCTCACGGCGTCCGAGGTGGAGGACCGGCTGCGCGAGGTGGCCGCCGTGCCACGTCGGCGGGAGCGGCGGAGGGTGGCCGTCGTGGTGGCTTTTGTCGTGCTGGCCGCGCTCGGTGGGACGGCTGCGGCCGTACGGCAGGACGGCAGGCCCGGCGACCGGCCCGCGATCGCCGCCTCCCCGGTGGCCCGGGCCCGGTTCGTGCTGCCGGAGGACTTCCGCTGGTGGACCGAGACCGGGCAGTACCGGGTGGCCGTGCCGGCGGGCTGGCGCCGCAGCCGCAACGCCGCCGGTGACCTCGTGTTCCGGGCCGCGCGGGGCGAGCTGAGCCTGCGGATCGGCCGGTGGGATCCGCCGCCGCGCAACGTCGTCGCGGGGTTGATCACCGCGGAGAGCGCCACCCGGCTGGCCTCGTACCGGCGGGTGCGGATCGAGGCGCTGGCGCAACCACCGGACGCGGTCTGGGAGTACACGTTCCGGGACGCGGACGCCGGGCTGATGCACGGGTTGCGCCGGGTGGTCAGCGTGGACGGCGACACGTACGTGGTGGAGTGGCACGCGCCGGGCGCGGCGTGGGCCGGGGAGTTGCAGCGGTTGGCCGTGGTGCTGGACAGCTTCGGGCCGTCGCCGGGCGCGTAGCCGGTCACGTCAGGTGCGCGGGTCAGTCCGGCAGGGCCCGGAGCCACGAGCGTGGCCCGGTGTGCCGGACCCGGATGCCGGCGATGCCCACCGCGTACCGCAGAGCCGGCAGCAGATCGTCGCCGCGGCCGAGGGCGACCGCGAGTGCGCCGTGGAACGCGTCCCCGGCGCCGGCCGTGTCGACCGCCGGGACGGCCGGCACGGTGAGCTCGCCGTGCTCGTCGCCGTTCCACCAGCTCACCGGCTGCGATCCGCGGGTGATCGCGCCGCGCGGCACACCGGCGGACCGCAGCGCCTCGCGGACCGGTGCGCTGCCCGGCGGACGGAACGCGGCCGAGCACGCCACGACGTCGGCCCGGGGCAGCAGGTCGGCGAAGACCGGACGCCAGCTGCCCGCGTCCAGCAGCAACGGGCGACCGCTGCGCGCGGCACCCAGAGCGAGCCGCGGATAGTGCCCGTCCACCAGCACCATGTCTGCGGCGGCCAGCAGCTCAGCGAAGACCGGGGGCACCGGAGCCTCGGCGGCGCCGGCGTTACGGCTGACGATCGTGCGCTCGCCGGTCGCGTCCAGCACGGTGACGGCCGAGACCGGCGGTGGCGTACGCGCCAGCGGCGTCGCGTCGAGCAGCGTAACCCCGTACGCCTCGGTGTCGGCCCGGATCAACCCGCCCAGCGGATGTGCGCCGACCGCGGTGACCAGCGTGACCTGCGCGCCCAGCGCGGCCGCGGTGATCGCGGCGTTGGTGGCCGGGCCGCCCGCGGCCACCTCGGCGGTGAGCGCCTCGGCCTTCTCGTCCACGCCGGGCAGCCGGTCGACGCGCTGCACCAGGTCCACGGTGGCCAGGCCCACGCAGACGATGTGCACGGTGGGCCCGGGGCTCAGTTCGCCAGTTCGGAGAAGAACGTGCCGACGTTGCGGAAGACCTCGGCGATGCCGTCGCCGATGCCCTGGGCGATGTCCGCCGCGGGGCCCGGGTTGGTGCCGATGTAGAAGATGACCAGGATCAGCACGATCCAGCCGACGGCCTTCTTCATGGCACACCTCGTCCCGTGGGTCTTGATCGATGTGATCGTGGCACAGCCGCGCACCCCGGACGTGGATCTACGCGCTATCGATACCGAAAAGCCGGGCCGCGTTGTGCCAGCAGACCGCGCGCAGCCAGTCGTCGCCGAGTTCCAGCCGGCGCAGGGCCTCGAGCTGGTGGGCGTACGGGTAGGGGATGTTGGGGAAGTCGCTGCCCAGCAGGACCTTGCCCGCCAGGCCGAGCTCGCGCAGCCGGGGCAGCAGCGCCGGCGGGAACGGCGCCAGCTCCTCGAAGAAGTCGGTGAAGGCCATGGTGGTGTCCAGGCCGACCCGTTCGTAGCGCTCGGCCAGCTCGAGGAAGCCCTCGTACTCGGGGCCGCCGAGGTGGGCGGTGAGCATGGCCAGGCGCGGGTGGCGGGCGAGCACCTCGCCGATCGGGCCCGGACCGGTGAAGCCGTGGGGGACCGGGCCGGAGCCGGCGTGCACGACGACCGGGGTGCCGCTCTCGGCGAGCAGGCCCCACGCCTCGTCCAGCTGCTCGTCGCGGGGGTCGAAGCCGCCGACCTGCAGGTGCAGCTTGAAGATCCGGGCGCCACAGTCCAGCGCCGCGCGGACATCGGCGGCCGCGGACGGCTCCGGGAAGAAGGTCGCGCTGGGCAGGCAGCCGGGGGTACGCGCCGCGAAGTCCAGCGTCCAGGTGTTGAGATCGGCGGCCATCCCGGGGCGGTGGGCGTACGCCAGTGCCGAGAAGACCCGTACGCCCAGCGCGCCCAGCTCGGCCACCCGTTCGGCCTCGGTGCCGCGGTAGCGGATCGGCCAGGCCCGGCCGATCAGCGGTCCGGCCTGGTCGAAGTGGGCCCAGACCCGGCGCTGCATCCGCTCGGGAAGGAAGTGGGTGTGCACGTCGGCCAGGCCGGGCAGGCCGAGCTCGCGGAGGAAGTCGTTCACCACCCGATCATCGCCTACCTCACATTCTGATAGCCGGTAGCTTTTGAGTGTTACTGTCATTTCATGGCTACTTCCACTTCACGCTGGTGGGCGCTCGGCGCGCTCGCCCTCTGCACCCTCGCCATCGGGCTCGACAGCACGGTGCTCAGCGTCGCGTTGCCGACCCTGGCCGGCGACCTGCACGCCACCACCGGTGACCTGCAATGGATCACCACGTCGTATCTGCTGGTGATGGCGGCCGCCCTGCTGCCGGCCGGCATGCTGGGGGACCGGTTCGGCCGCAAGCGGATGCTGGTCGGCGCGCTGGTGCTCTTCGGCGCCGCGTCGGTCGCCTGCGCGTACGCGGTCTCGACCGGCCAGCTCATCGCCGCCCGGGCCGCCCTCGGTCTCGGCGCCGCCGTCCTCATGCCGCTGACCTCGGCCGTGCTGACCGTGATCTTCGACCCCGCGGAACGACCGAAGGCACTGACGATCTGGGTGACGGCCAGCGCGCTCGGCATCCCGCTCGGCCCGGTCGTCGGCGGCTGGCTGCTGGACAACTTCTGGTGGGGCTCGGTCTTCCTGATCAACGTGCCGATGGTGCTGGCCGGGCTGATCGCGGTGCTGCTCTGGGTGCCGGAGTCGCACGGTGACCGGGCGCGGCGCTTCGACCCGCTCGGCATCGTGCTGTCGGCGGCCGGGCTGGTCGCTCTCACGTACGGGGTCATCGAGGCCGGCGAACGCGGCTGGACCGACCCGCGGTCCCTGCTCACCGCCGTGGGCGGGATCGCCGTCCTGGCCCTCTTCCTGGCCTGGCAGCGGCGCGCCCGGGCACCCCTGGTGGACCTCGCGCTGTTCCGGTCGCGGGCCTTCACCTGGGGATCGCTGCTGGCCACGGTCGCGAGCTTCGGCATGTTCGGGATGCTCTTCGCGCTGCCGCAGTTCTTCCAGGCCGTCGGCGGCAACGACGCGCTCGGCACCGGGCTGCGCCTGCTGCCGGTGATCGGCGGGCTGCTGGTGGGTGCGCGCATCGCGGGCCGGCTGGAACCGCGCCTGGGGGCGAAGACCGTCGTGACGGCCGGACTCCTGCTGATGGCGGCGGGGCTGTTCACCGGCGCCACCACCGGTCCGGGCACCGGGTACGGCTTCGTCGCGGCCTGGATCGCCGTCGCGGGCGTCGGGCTGGGCTTCACCATGCCGCCCGCCATGAACGCCGCCCTCGGCGCGCTCTCGCCCGAGCGCAGCGGTGTGGGGTCGGGACTGATCCAGGCGCTGCGCCAGGTCGGCGGGGCCATCGGGGTCACGGTGCTGGGCACGGTGCTCAACGGCGCGTACCGGGACGGGGTCGACGTGACCGGGCTGAGCACCACGGCGGCCGACGCCGTCCGGGACAGCGCCACCGCCGGGGTCGCCGTCGCCGGTGGGCTGGGTGACGCGGCCCTGCTGGGATCGGTGCAGGCCGCCTTCACGTCCGGCATGGACCTGGCGCTGGTCGTCGCGGGCGGGGTCGCGGTTGCTGGGGCCGTACTCTCGCTGCTCTTCCTGCCCGCCCGCCCGGCGGCGGATCCGGCGAGCGCCCCCCTGCCACCCACGACGCTGCCGGCACCGGCAGAATCGGTGGTATGACGTCGACCCCGCCGGCCGGCCTGCGTGAGCGCAAGAAGGCCCGGACCAAGGCCGCGATCCGCGAGCACGCGATGCGGCTCTTCCACGAGCAGGGGTACGCCGCCACGACGGTCGACCAGATCGCCGCGGCGGCGGACGTCTCCCCGAGCACGTTCTTCCGGTACTTCCCGACCAAGGAGGACGTGGTCCTCACCGACGACTACGACCCGCTGATGGTCGCGGCGCTGCGGGCCCAGCCGGCCGAGCTGTCCCCGATCGAGGCGATCCGGCGCAGTGTCCGGGAGCTGTTCGCGCAGCTCACCGACGCGCAGTGGCAGCAGGAGCGGCGTCGCCAGCAGCTCATCGCGAGCGTGCCCGAGCTGAGGATGCGCACCCAGCAGCAGTACGCCGACTCGATCACGCTGCTGGCCGAGGTGGTCGCCGAGCGGGCCGGGCTGCCGAGCGACGACTTCGCCTCCCGGGTGGTCGCGGGCGCGGTCATGGGCGCGGCGCTGGCCGCCAACCGCGGTGGCAAGAGCATGGCCGACGGCGCCGTGTACTTCGAGGACTTCGACCGGGCGCTGGCCCTGCTCCAGGCCGGCCTCCCGGTCGGGCCTTCCGCGGGCTAGCCGGGGACCTGCCCCGGCTCTGGAGCGTGGTCATCCAGTGACCGGCGGGCGGCCGTGAGGATGCGGTCGGAGAGCTCGGTGCCGGCCGTCGCCCGGGACAGCATCAGGGCGCCCGCCATCGTCGCGATCGCCACCAGGTCCTCGTCGTCGCCGGCGGCCATCCAGCGGGCGAAGTCGCGCACCCCGTCGGCGTACGGCTCGCGGGCCGGGCTGTCCGGCGCCTCCCGGGCCATGTCGCCGCCGAAGGCCGTGGTCGGGCAGCCCTGACCGGCGTGGTCGCGGTGCTCGGGGGAGAAGTAGTAGTCCAGCAGCTCCCGCCGGGCGGCCGCGTGGTCGCCGGGATGCTGGGCGTCCAGGGCGGTCAGCCGCTCGCCCAGCTCGCCGAAGGCCCGGCCGGTCGCCTCCGCGACCAGCGCTTCCTTGGACGCGAACTGCTTGTAGAAGCCGCCGTGGGTGAGCCCGGCCGCGGCCATCAGGTCGGTGACGCTGACCCCCTGGACGCCGCGCTCACGGAACAGCCGCGCCGCCTCGGCGATCACCCGTTCCCTGTTCTGTTGTGCCTGTGCCTGGGTCACCCGTGCCATCCCGCACCTCCGGCACTCATCTTATATGACGCTCGTCATCTAACCTTGCCGCTGATAGATGATGCTCATAATCTAAAACTCGTCGGATCAACGGAAGGAACCACCATGCAGCTCGAGAACTCCGTCGCCCTCGTCACCGGGGCCAACCGCGGCCTCGGCCGGCACTTCGCCGCCCAGCTCGTGCAGCGCGGCGCCAAGGTGTACGCGGCGGCCCGGCGCCCCGAGACCATCGATCTGCCCGGGGTGATCCCTGTGCAGCTCGACATCACCGACCCGGAGTCGGTGGCCCAGGCGGCCAAGATCGCCGACGACGCCACCGTGGTGGTCAACAACGCCGGCACCAGCCTCGGCGTGAACCTGCTGGAGGGCGACCTCGACGCGATCCGGCTGGAGATGGAGACGCACTACTTCGGCACGCTCGCCGTCACCCGGGCCTTCGCGCCGGTGCTGGAGCGCAACGGCGGCGGCGCGGTGCTCAACGTGCTGTCCGTGCTGTCCTGGCTGCACCCGGGCCCGTTCGGGGCGTACAGCGCGGCCAAGGCGGCCGAGTGGGCGCAGAGCAACGCCCTGCGCGACCTGCTGGCGCCCAAGGGCATCACGCTGTCGGCGCTGCACGTCGGCTTCATGGACACCGACATGGCGGCCGCCGTTCCCGCGGACCAGAAGATCGACCCGGCCGTCGTGGCGACCCTGGCCCTGGACGGCATCGCGGCGGGCAGGCCCGAGATCGTGGCCGACGAGTTCAGCCGTACGGTCAAGGCCGGACTGTCGACCGCCCTGCAGGACTGACCCGCGGGGCCGTCCCGGCCGGGCCCGGGACGGCCGCCCGATCGCGCTCAGGCGAAGCGCTTGGCCAGGTCGCGGGCCTGCTCGTGGGCGAGCCGGCGGGCGGTCGCCGCGTCGGCGGTGGCCAGGTTGGGCCGGAAGTGCACCTCGCCGACGTCGGCGACGCCGGCCCAGCGCAGCCAGTCGGTGAAGAACGGCGCCTGGAAGTCGGCGCCGAAGGCCGGGCCGCGGCCGGGGCCGTAGACCGCGCTGGTGTAGACGACCGCGGCGCGCTTGCCGGTCAGCAGGCCGGTGTACCCCTGCTCGGGGTCGAAACCGAAGACCAGGCCGGGCTGGCTCACCACGTCGATGAACTGCTTGAGCACGTACGGCACGCCGGCGTTCCACATGGGGACACTGAACAGGTAGCGGTCGGCGGCGTCGAAGCGGTGGAAGGTGTCGACGGCGGACTGCCAGGCCTCGGCCGCCGCGCCCTGCGGCTGTTCGCCGGTGAAGATCGCCATCTTGGCCGCGGCGGCGTCCGGGCCGAACGCCGGCAGGGTGCCGTCCCACAGGTCGTACGTCTCGACGGCGATGTCCGGGTGCTCGGCCCGGAACGTGTCCAGGAAGGACGCGGCGATCGCCAGCGACTCGGACTGCTCGCCGCGCGGCGAGGCGGAGATGTGCAGGAGCTTGGTCATGGTGGCTCTCCTCGGCTCGACTTAAATGCGTGCGCACGCACATTCTTACGCCGATGCGTGCGCACGCACAAGAGTCGCTAGGCTGCGGTGATGAGCGACACTGGAGTTGCGGCCTGGAGCGCCCTGCTGCGCGTGCACGCCGCTCTCGTCCCGCAGCTCGACCGCGAACTGCAGGCGGCCTGCGGACTGCCGCTGACCTGGTACGACGTCCTGCTGGAGCTCAACGCGGCACCGGGGCGCCGGCTCAGCATGGGCGAACTGGGGGCCGTGGCCGTGGTCAGCCGGTCCCGGGTGAGCCGGGTCGTCGACCAGCTCGCCGCCGACGGGCTCGTCACGCGCGAGGCCAATCCCGACGACCGCCGGTCCGCGTACGCGACGATCACCGAGGCCGGCCGGGCCCGGCTGCGCGCCGCCGCGCCGGTCTATCTCGGCGGCATCGAACGCCACTTCACCGCCCATCTCGCCGCCGCGGAGTCACGCACCGTGGCGACGGCGCTGGGAAAGGTCATCGCCGCGCTGGACCGCTCCTGAACGAACGGTTGGAAAACGCCGGCATCGGGTAGGGCACGCCCATGACCTCGCTCTCTGCCCCGGTGTTGGCCGCGGAAGCGATAACCTCCGCCGGAACTGGCCAACTCGTCCTGGCCGCGGTGCTCGGCATCGCGGTCGTCGTCCTGCTCATCGCCTGGGCCAAGTGGCATCCCTTCCTCGCCCTGATCATGGGCGCGGCCGTGCTCGGAGTCGTGGCCGGCGTCGCGCCCGAGGACACCATCAAGTCGTTCACCACGGGAGTCGGCAGCACGGTCGGCAGCGTCGGACTGCTGATCGCGCTGGGCTCCATGATCGGGGCGCTGCTCGCCGAGTCCGGCGGCGCCGACAGCATCGTCACCACGATCGTCCGCAAGTTCTCCGGATCGGCGCTGCCCTGGGCCATGGCGGGTGTCGCCGCGCTCATCGGCCTGCCGCTGTTCTTCGAGGTCGGCGTCGTGCTGCTGGTGCCGATCGTGCTGCTGGTGGCCCAGCGCACCGACGTACCGCTGCTCAAGATCGGCATCCCGGCGCTGGCCGGCCTGTCGGTCCTGCACGGCCTGGTCCCGCCGCACCCCGGCCCGCTGGTCGCGATCTCCAGCCTCGGCGCGGACCTCGGCCTGACCCTCGCCTTCGGGCTCATCTGCGCCATCCCGACGGTGATCATCGCGGGCCCGATCTTCGGCAACTTCATCGCCAAGCGGGTGCCGCTGGCGGTGCCGGCCCAGCTCGTGCCCGCGGGCAGCGGTGGCCGGACCGCCGGTTCCGGCCCGGCCGGCGGTCAGGATTTCGTCGACCGCGACGACCTGGCCAACGCCGGTTCCACGGAGCCGGACAAGCCGGTCGACAGTGACCTGCCGTCCCGGCGGCGCAACCCGGGCGTGCTGCCGGCGGTGCTCACCATCCTGCTGCCGATCGTGCTGATGCTCATCCGCGCGATCGGTGAGCTGACCCTCGACGAGGACACCGGCCTGCGCAAGGCGCTCGACATCGCCGGCACCCCGGTGGTGGCGCTGCTGGCCGGCGTGCTGCTGGCCATGTGGACGCTGGGCAAGCGGGCCGGTTTCGACCGGGCGCAGACCTCGGCGGTCATCGGCGGCTCGCTGCCGCCGATCGCCGGCATCCTGCTCATCGTGGCCGCCGGTGGCGGTTTCAAGCAGGTGCTGGTCGACGCCGGGGTCGGCAACGTGGTCGCGGACGCGGCCAAGGACGCCAACATCTCCGCGCTGCTGCTCGGCTTCCTGGTCGCGGTGGGCATCCGGGTGGCCACCGGTTCGGCCACCGTCGCCACGATCACCGCCGCGGGCATCGTCGCCCCGCTCGCCGCGACCCTGGACAAGCCCGAGATCTCGCTGCTCGCGCTGGCCATCGGCTGTGGCTCGCTGTTCTTCTCGCACGTCAACGACGCGGGCTTCTGGCTGGTCAAGGAGTACTTCGGGATGACGGTCGGGCAGACCATCAAGACCTGGTCGGTGATGGAGACGATCATCTCGGTGGTCGGCTTCGCCTGCGTGCTGATCCTCGACATCTTCGTCTGACCCAGGTCCTTTCCTCCGGTGACCGCGCCCGTTTCGGTGGGCGCGGTCACCGCTTGGTGCGCAGGTACGGCACAACCAGCGCGGCGATGCACAGCAGAGTGACCACGCCCAGGCCGAGGTGCACGACCAGCGGCCCGCCGTAGATCGAGAGCGCCAGGTTGCCGACCGTGCAGAGCAGCAGCAGGGTCCAGACCAGAGCCCGGGTGGCGGGGGATGTGCTGGAACGGTCGATGTCGGTCATGGCTGACTCCTCGGTGGGGACGGGACGCGGTGTGCATCCGTTGCCATCGACGCTAGGCAGCCGGGCGGGCCGTGCCGATCCCGTCATCTGCCCTGCCGGGGTACAGCAGGCTGTACTTTCGGGCCCCGGCCCTGCCACCGGTGGCGGCTTGGCCCTAGGGTCAGCGGCCATGGAGGCGAGGATCCGGCGGCTGGCCGGCGAGGCACGCAGGTCGACCCTGCGGGCGCTGCGCGACCTGCTCGTCGGTCTGGGCACCGCCACCCTGGCCCTGGGCGCGCTGTCCTGGCTGCTCCTGGTGGCCGCCACGAGCCTGATCGGCATCGGACTGCTGCTGCTGCCCTCGGCCCTGCGCCTGCTGCACGCCGTGGCCGACCTCGAACGCAACCGGCTCTCGCGCCGCGGCGAGGAGGTGCTCAGCCCCGGCCCGCCACCGGCCGGATGGCGGGCGGCGCTGGCCGACCCGGGCACGCGGCGCGAGGTGGCCTGGGCGGCCCGGCACGCCACCCTGGGCCTGCTGCTCGGCGTTCTGGGCATCCAGCTGCCGGTCTGGGCCGTACGGGACAGCACGTTCGCCCTCTGGTGGCAGCTGATCCCCGAGGGCGACCGGACGCCGGGACTCGGCCTGTGGACCGTGCACGACTGGGCGGGCGTCGTCACCGTCACGCTGCTGGGCCTCTGCTGGGCCGTGGTGACGATCGGCCTGACCCCGGCGATGGCCCGCCTGCAGGGCGCGTACGGGCGGCGGCTGCTCGCACCCGGCCCGGAGGTCGACCTCTCGCTGCGCGTCGCCCAGCTCACCGCGACCCGCGCCGCCGCCCTGGACGCGCACGCCATCGAGCTGCGCCGCATCGAACGGTCCCTGCACGACGGCACCCAGAACCGGCTCGTGGCCACCACCGTGCTGCTCGGCGCCGCCCGTCGCATGCTCACCCGCGATCCCGCCGAGGCCGAGGCGCTGCTGGAACGCGCCCAGAGCTCGGCCGAGCTGGCCCTGGCCGAGCTGCGCGCGGTGGCCCGGGGCATCCTGCCGCCGGTGCTGGCCGACCGTGGACTGGCCGGCGCGCTGAACGGGCTCGCCACCGACAGCGCCGTGCCGTGCCGGATGGAGGTCGACGTGCCGGACCGCTGCGCCGCCTCCGTCGAGTCCACCGCCTACTTCGTCGTGGCCGAGGCCCTGACCAACATCGCCAAGCACAGCGGCGCCACGCACGCCACGGTCGAGGTGCGCAGCCGCGGCGGCCGGCTCCGGCTGCGCATCACCGACAACGGCCGGGGCGGCGCCGACGAGACCGGCGGCTCGGGCCTGATCGGCATCCGGCGCCGCATCGAGGCCCTCGACGGCGCCCTGACCATGACCAGCCCGCCCGGCGGGCCGACGACCCTGGAGGTGGAGCTGCCGTGCGGATTGTGATCGCCGAGGACGATGCCCTGTTGCGGGAGGGACTGGCGTTGCTGCTGCGCGCCGAGTCGCTGGACGTGGTCGCCACCGCGGGCACCCCGGACGCCTTCCTGGCGGCCGTCGACGAGCACGCTCCGGACGTGGCCATCGTCGACGTGCGGATGCCGCCGACCCACTCCGACGAGGGGATCGTGGCGGCGGTCGAGGCCCGGCGGCGGCGTCCCGGCCTGGCGGTGCTGGTGCTGTCCGCGTACGTCGAGCAGATGTTCGCCACCGAGCTGCTCGCCGGCGGGGCCCGGGGCCTGGGTTACCTGCTCAAGGAGCGGGTGGGCCGGGTCGAGGAGTTCCTGGAGGCGCTGCACCGGGTGGCCGGCGGCGGCACGGCCGTCGACCCGGAGGTGGTGGCCCAGCTGTTCGCCCGGAACCGCCCGGACTCGCGGCTGGACCGGCTCAGCCCCCGTGAGCGTGACGTGCTGGCGCTGATGGCCGAGGGGCTGGGCAACCTGGCCATCGCCGAGCGGCTCTTCGTCAGCGAGGGGGCCGTGCACAAGCACATCCGCAGCATCTTCAACAAGCTCGACATGGCGCCCGACGACCGCTCGGACCGCCGGGTCGCCGCCGTGCTGCGCTACCTGGACGGCCGCGAGCGCACTTCCTGAACGGGACGGCCGGGCCCGCGGGCCCGGCCGCCGTGTTCACGCGTTCTGCTCGTCGCGCCAGGCCAGCCACTGCTTCAGCGGGCCCAGATCCGGCTTGGGCCCGCCGACTCCGACGGTGAAGAGCGAGACGCCCTTCTCGCGCAGCTCGGGCCCGCCGGCCGCCGGGTCGCCCTTCGGCGCGCCGGCCGACACCTCGATCTCGGCGGCGTCGCGACCCACGTCCGCGCAGTGCCCGCGCAGCACCCCGAGCTTGCGTTCGATGGTCTCGGCGTCACCGAAGCTGTGCCAGATGTCGGCGTGCTTGGCGACCAGCTTGAGCGTCTTCTTCTCGCCACCGCCACCGATCAGCACTGGGATGTCCCGGGTCGGCGGCGGGTTGAGCTTGCCCCAGCGGGACTCGATCCGCGGCAGCGCCTCGGCCAGATCGTCGAGCCGGCCACCGGCCGTCCCGAAGTCGTAGCCGTACTCCTGGTAGTCCTTCTCGAACCAGCCCGAGCCGATGCCGAGGATCAGCCGGCCGTCGCTGATGTGGTCGACCGTGCGGGCCATGTCGGCCAGCAGCTCCGGGTTGCGGTAGCTGTTGCAGGTGACCAGGGCGCCGATCTCGACGCGGGAGGTCGCCTCGGCCCAGGCGGCGAGCATCGTCCAGCACTCGAAGTGCAGACCCTCGGGCTCGCCGTAGAGCGGATAGAAGTGGTCCCAGTTGAACAGCACGTCGACGCCGAGCTCCTCGGCCTCGGCCGCCGTGCGGCGGATGGTGGCGTAATCCATGTGCTGGGGCTGGAGCTGCAGCCCGATCCTTACCGGCCTGGAGGTCATGATCGCAGCCTAATCCCGTACGGAGTGTGATCTACCGCTCGGGGGATTCTCAAGGTCAGCACAGGTTCGTATCGCAAGATGGTGACCATGCGTAGACGGACAATGCTGGCCGGACTGGCCGCCACCGCCGGCGCCGGCGCCCTGACGGCGTGCACGTCGCCGAGCGGCACGGGCGGGTCGGCCACGGCCTCCGCCAGTGCCACCGCCCTGCC
The DNA here is from genome assembly GCF_050955795.1 of Actinoplanes sp. CA-051413. Classification (NCBI taxonomy): domain Bacteria; kingdom Bacillati; phylum Actinomycetota; class Actinomycetes; order Micromonosporales; family Micromonosporaceae; genus Actinoplanes; species Actinoplanes sp. CA-051413. The sequence continues at coordinate 5,608,510 of NZ_CP192100.1, read as the reverse complement.
CTCGGCGTCGGCGTCGGCCTCCGTCTCGGCGGCTCCGATCCTGGCCTCCACGACCGCGTCGTCGCTGGCGCCGCAGAACGTCACGGCGCCGTACGCCCCGGCGCCGGGAACCGCACCGGCCGGTGCCTTCGCCGTCGGCAAGCGGGTGCTGGAGTTCTCCCGCGGCGCGGACCGGCCGCTGCCGACCACGGTCTGGTATCCCGCCACCGGCGAGGCGCAGCCCAGCCCCGACCCGGTCGACGAAGCGCCGGCCGCCCCGGGCCGCTTCCCGCTGGTGCTGTTCAGCCACGGCCTGACCGCGCAGCCCGGCGACTACGCCCCGATGCTCACCCGCTGGGCCCAGGCCGGCTTCGTCGTGGCCGGCCCGACCTACCCGCGCACCTCGTACGGCGCGGCCGACTTCTACGCGCCGGACATCGTCAACCAGCCGCAGGACGCGTCGGCGGTGCTGGACTCGCTGCTCGCGCTGACCGACCCGCTGGGTGCGATCATCGACCCGGACCGGCTGGGTGCCGCCGGTCACTCCGGCGGGGGAATCACCACGGTCGGGTTGTTCAGCGCGCATCGTGACGAACGTCTCAAAGCAGGCGTCGTCCTGGCCGGCACCGACTTCCAGGGAATGCCCTTCACCGGCCCGTCCGCCGCGATGCTCTTCGTGCACGGCCGCAAGGACAACACCGTGACCTACCGGGCCGGACACGCCGTGTTCGCGGCGGTTCCCTGGTCACGCGCGATGCTGTCGATCACCGACGGCGGGCACGTCACCCGGGCCGGCGATTTCGAGGCGACCACCGTGACCTCCACAGAGTTCCTGCGTTGGGCCCTGCACGGCGACACCGCCGCCAAGGCCCGCATCCCGGGGGCCGCCCGGACCGGTGACGTGGCCACTCTCGAGACCGACCTCTGAGAGGCAGCCTTGGATCTTCATGACTAACCTGGTTCGAGTGACTTCCCCTACGCCTCCCCGCGACCGCAACAAGTTCGCCAGCGCCGGATCACTGCTGATCTGCGGGCTGCTGGCGGGCGTGGTGGTCGCCGCAGCCTCGTTCCCGGCCGTCGCCATGTCAGGGCTGGCGGCCAAGGCCGGGTCGGAGACGTTCGCGCAGTTGCCCAGCCAGCTCGAGCAGCAGACGGCGCCGCAGGTGACGCGAGTCTTCGCCGCCGACAACAAGACCCAGCTCGCGGTCATGTTCGACGAGTTCCGCAGTGACGTCCCGCTCAAGGACATCTCGGTCAACATGCAGAACGCGATCGTCGCCGCCGAGGACCACCAGTTCTACAAGCACAACGGGGTCGACCTCAAGGGCGTCGCCCGCGCCTTCGTCAACAACAAGCAGGGCGGCGACAAGCAGGGCGCCTCGACGCTGACGATGCAGCTCGTCCGGATGACCCTGGCGTACTCGGCGAAGACCCCGCAGGAGGCCGTCGACGCCACCAAGGACACCCCCGAGCGCAAGCTCTCCGAGATGAAGTACGCCCTGCAGCTCGAGAAGGAGCTCACCAAGCAGGAGATCCTCGAGCGCTATCTGAACATCGCCCCGTTCGGCAACGGCGCGTACGGGGTCTACGCCGGCAGCCAGGTGTACTTCCGCAAGAAGCCCAAGGACCTCACGGTCGCTGAGGCGGCCCTGCTGGCCGGCATGGTGAAGGCGCCGACCTCGTTCGACCCGACCACCGCCAGCGGCTACCCGCAGGCGGTGGACCGGCGCAACTACATCATCGACAACATGCTGGACCTGGGCTACCTGAAGCCGGACGACGCGACCAAGGCCAAGGCGGTCAAGCTCGGGCGCACCACCAACCGGCCCGGCAACGGCTGCGTGTCGGTCGCGAAGAACAACTGGGGCTTCTTCTGCGACTACTTCTACCGCTGGTGGCTGAGCCAGGAGGCGTTCGGCAAGACCACGTACGACCGGGAGCGCCAGCTCAAGACCGGCGGCTACCGGATCGTCACCTCGCTCGACGTCAAGGCGCAGAGCGCGGCCCGCAAGGAGATCACCGGGCTGATCAAGGACACCAACCGCAACGCGCTGCTGCTGGCCGGCGTCGAGCCCGGCTCCGGCCGGGTGCGCACCCTGGCGGCGAACCGCAAGTACAAGTTGGACAACGCCGCCGATCCGGAGAACAAGATCTCCTCCGACCCGGCGAAGGCGGCCGAGGGCATCCGCGGCACGTACCCGAACACCACCAACCCGATCATCACCGGTGGCGGCGACATCACCGGCTACCAGGCCGGCTCGGTGTTCAAGATGTTCACCATGGTCGCGGCGCTGGAGAGCGGGCTCGAGCCGGACTTCACGATCAACGCGCAGGAACGGTACAAGTCCGGCTACATCATCGACCCGAGTTCGGACGCGGCCTGCCCGGGCACGCACTTCTACTGCCCCGGCAACTCCTCCAAGAGCGAGGTCGGCCCGTTCAACATGTGGACCGGCTTCGGCCGCTCGGTGAACACGTACTTCGTGCCGCTGCAGGAGAAGGTCGGCGCGGAGAACGTGGTCGACGTGGCCAAGCGGTTCGGGGTCAAGTTCCGGGCGCAGAAGGACGCGGAGATGGCCGACAACGAGGAGGCCGCGAACCAGTGGGGCGCGTTCACCCTCGGCGTCTCGGCCTCGACGCCGCTGGACATCGCGAACGCGTACGCGACGCTCGCCGGTGACGGCATGTACTGCGCGCCCACCCCGATCCAGCAGATCTACACCCAGGACGGCAAGAAGAGCGACATCGGCCAGCCCAAGTGCAACCGGGCGACCAGCAAGGACGTCGCCCGCAAGGCGCTGGACGCGGCCCGCTGCCCGGTCGGGGACCGCGCGCAGCTCGGCAACTGCGGCGGCGCCACCGAGGCGAACGCGCGCCGCGTCGTCGGTCACCCGATCTTCGGCAAGACCGGTACGACCGACGACGACAAGACCGCCGCGCTGGTGGTCGGCACCCAGCAGCTCGTGGTGGCCGGTTACCTGGTCAACCCGGACTGGGCCGGGCACACCGACCGGATGTCGCACGGCATCGTGAACCCGGCGGTCTACCGCACCGTGGCCGACTACATGGACGGCAAGCCGGAGGAAGAGTTCAAGAAGCCCGGCTGAGCTCGCACCGGCCTGCTCAGGCCGGCCGGTATTCGACCTCCGGCCGGCCCGGGCCGCCGTAGCGGGAGCTGCGGACGACCCGGCCGGCGTCGGCCAGGTGCTCCAGGTAGCGGCGTGCGGTGACCCGCGAGGCCCCGATGCTGCCGGCGACCTCGGCGGCGGAGAGCCCGGTGGGGCCGGTCACCGCCCGCAGCGCGGCCAGGACCAGATCGAGGGTACGGGCGTCCAGGCCCTTGGGCAGCGAGTCCTGCGGGGCGCCGCGCAGCGTGGCCAGCACCCGGTCGATCTCGTGCTGGGCGGCGACCTCCCCGGTGTCGCGCAGCTGGCTGCGGTAGCGCGCGTAGCCGTCGAGCTTGTCGCGGAACGCCGCGAAGGTGAACGGCTTGAGCAGGTAGTGCGTCACGCCGAGGGCCACGGCGGCCCGGACCATCGCGATGTCCCGGGCCGAGGTCACGGCCAGCACGTCCGTGCCGCTGCCGGCCGCCCGTAACGCCCTTGCGACCTCCAGGCCGTGCTTGTCCGGCAGGTTGAGGTCCAGCAGCACCAGGTCGACCGGGCCGGCCCGCAGTGCGGCCATCGCGTCGCGGGCGGAGTGCGCGACGGCGACGACCTCAAAACCCTCGATCCGCTCGGTGTACGCCCGGTGCGCGTCGGCGATCAACGGCTCGTCGTCGACCACGAGCACCCGGATGGGGGTCATGACGGCACCGGCAGCCGGACCGTCAGCACCGCGCCGCCGCCGGTCGCCGGGGTGACGTCGTAGCTGCCGCCGTACCGCTCGGTGACCTGGCGGACCAGGGCGAGCCCGACCCCGTGGCCCGGCCCGTCCTTGGTGGTCCAGCCGCGGCGGAACGCCGCCGCGGCCTGGTCGGCGGACATGCCCGGACCGGTGTCGCTGACCCGGACCAGCACCGCGGCGTCCTGCTCGCGGACCAGCACCCGCACCCGGCGCGGCGGCGGCGCGGCCGCGACCGCCTCCAGGGCGTTGTCGACCAGGTTGCCGACGACGGTGAGCAGGTCCCGGCTCGGCAGCGGCTCGCCCTCCAGCCGGGACGAGTCGTCCACGGTCAGCTCCACGCCGCGCTCGCTGGCCTGGGCCGACTTGCCCAGCAGCAGCGCCGCCAGGGCCGGCTCGGTGAGCGCGCCGACCACCTGGTCGGTGAGCTGCTGGGCCAGCGCCAGCTCGTCGGTCGCCAGCCGGATCGCCTCGTCGGTGCGGCCCAGCTCGACCAGAGTCAGGACGGTGTGCAGGCGGTTGGCGGCCTCGTGGGCCTGCGACTGCAACGCCTCGGTAAGCCCGCGCACCGAGTCCAGCTCCCCGGTCAGTGCCCGCAGCTCGGTGTGGTCGCGCAGGGTCAGCACCGTGCCCAGGGTGCGGCCCTCGAACCGGGTCTCGCGCTGGCTGGCCACCAGCACCCGGTCACCGGCCAGCACCGGCTCGTCGACCGTGGTGCGGCGCGACGTCAGCAGGGCCGCGGCCTCGGCGGGCAGCTCCAGCTCGCCGACGCGGCGGTCGGTGCGCGCGTCCTGGTCGATGCCGAGCAGCCGCCGGCCCTCGTCGTTGATCAGGGCCACCCGGCCGTCCCGGTCGACCACCACCAGCCCCTCCCGTACGGCGTGCAGCACCGCGTCGTAGTACTCGTACATCCTGGTCATCTCGGCCGGGCCCAGGCCGTGCGTCTGCCGGCGCAGCCGCCGGCTGAGCAGCCAGGCCCCGGCCGCGGCCAGCAGCAGCGCGGCCACCGTGGCCAGCGCGACCGGGGGCGCCTGGCCCAGCAGCTTACGGTTGATCTCCTTGGTGGTGATACCGACCGAGACCAGGCCCATGACGGTGCCGTCGGCCGCCCGCACCGGCACGACGGTGCGCACCGACTCGCCGAGACTGCCGCGGTACTGCTCCACGACTGTGCCGCCGGCCAGCGCGCCGGCCACCGTGCCGGCGAACTTCTGCCCGATCAGGTCGGGGCTGCGGTGGGTGTACCGGGTGCGGTCGGTGGCCATCACCACGACGAAGTCGGTCCCGGTGGCGATCCGGGTGGCTTCCGCGTACGGCTGCAGCACGGCACTGGGCCGCGGCGAGCGCAACGCGTCAGCCACCATGGGGGAGAGGGCGATGGCCTCCGCCACGGCCTTGACCTCCTCGACCGCGGCGTCGTGGGCGTCGTTGCGGGCCAGCAGCACGGCGCCGGTGGTGCCGCCGGCCACGAGCAGGCTGACGACCAGCACCTGCAACGCGAACAGCTGCCCGGCGATGCTCCAGCGCTGTCTCATGGGGCGTCGTCTCATCGGCGTGTTTCCAGTCGTCGTCGTCGCGTTTCGCCGCGGTGAACAGAATGAACGCAATGGTGCCCGGGGGTGAGACCCAGGACACAGTCTGCGGCATGGAGAGTCAGAGCCCCGCCCCGCCCGCCCCGACCCCGGGGGCGAAGCGGGACCGCACCCACTACTTGTATCTGGCGGTGATCGTCGCCGTCATCCTCGGCATCGCCGTCGGTTTCCTCGTGCCCGACTTCGCGGTCGAACTGCGCCCGATCGGCACCGGCTTCGTCAACCTCATCAAGATGATGATCAGCCCGGTCATCTTCTGCACCATCGTGCTGGGTGTCGGTTCCGTCCGCCAGGCCGCGAAGGTCGGCAAGGTCGGCGGGCTCGCGCTCGGCTACTTCCTGATCATGTCGACCGTCGCCCTGGCCATCGGCCTGGTCGTCGGCAACCTGATCCACCCCGGCTCCGGCCTCAACCTGGACGCCTCGGTCGCCGAGGCCGGCCAGAAGGCGGTCGGTGACTCGGCGAGCGAGGGCACCGCCGACTTCATCCTCGGCATCATCCCGACCTCACTGTTCTCGGCGCTGACCGAGGGCCAGGTGCTGCAGACCCTGCTGGTGGCGCTGCTGGTCGGCTTCGCCCTGCAGTCGATGGGCTCGCGCGGCGAACCGGTGCTGCGTGCGGTCACCGTGTTGCAGCGGCTGGTCTTCAAGGTCCTCGCGATGATCATGTGGCTGGCCCCGATCGGCGCGTTCGGCGCGATGGCGGCGGTGGTCGGCGCGACCGGCGTCGACGCCCTCAAGAGCCTGGCCCAGATCATGCTCGGCTTCTACGCGACCTGCGCGATCTTCGTCTTCCTCATCCTCGGCACGCTGCTGTGGCTGGTGGCCCGGATCAACCTGCTCAAGCTGCTGCGCTACCTGGGCCGCGAGTTCCTGCTCATCGTCTCCACCTCGTCGTCGGAGTCGGCGCTGCCCCGGCTGATCGCCAAGATGGAGCACGTCGGCGTCAGCAAGCCGGTCGTCGGCATCACCGTGCCGACCGGGTACTCGTTCAACCTGGACGGCACGGCCATCTACCTCACCATGGCCTCGCTGTTCGTCGCCCAGGCGGTCGGCGACCCGCTGTCGGTCAGCGAGCAGATCTCGCTGCTGGTCTTCATGATCATCGCCTCCAAGGGTGCGGCCGGCGTCACCGGCGCGGGCCTGGCCACGCTGGCCGGCGGCCTGCAGAGCCACCGCCCGGAACTGCTCGACGGCGTCGGCCTGATCGTCGGCATCGACCGGTTCATGTCCGAGGCGCGGGCCCTGACCAACTTCGCCGGCAACGCGGTCGCCACCGTGCTGATCGGCACCTGGACCAGCGAGTTCGACCGGGACCGGGCCCAGCGCGTGCTGGCCGGGGAGGACCCGTTCGACGAGGCGACGATGCTCGACGAGCACGACGACCCGCCCGCGGCGGTTACCCCGCCGCCAGTTGTTCCCGCCGGCGCACCTGCCTGAACCTCCGGCACCTGATCCGCCACTCCGTCGCGCCCAATCCGACCGCCCCGGGCGCGGCGGGGTGGCGCCGTGCCGACTCTTCGGTCGGCGGCCATCCGGGCGTTGCGGCGCGGCCATGCATCCACCACCGTGGAACTCATACATTGCCCGTGGTCTATCCATTCGGTGAAGGTGGGCACACATGGTCGGTAGGGGCAGAATCGCGGCCGCGCTGTCGGTAGCGCTGGCATCCATCGGGCTCGCGGCACCGGCACCCGCCGGCGCGGCGATCAGCCGGGCCGACCTGGCTCTGCGCTGGGCGCCCATCCACTACCAGGACGTCGACGCCACCGGCAGCCACGCCCTGGGCGGCAAGGCGGACTACCTGACCAAAGTGAACTTCGACGGCGACTGGAACGGCCGCAACAACTGGGACCGCGCAGCCGAGTCCGGCGCGTCGTTCTCGGCGGCGGCGTACTACTCGGTGGCGGAGACCAGCACCCACTGGTACGTCACCTACTTCTTCTTCCACCCCCGGGACTGGGTCGACCACCCGTTCTTCGAGACCGAGCACGAGAACGACGGCGAGGGCGTCCTGCTGGCGATCCAGAAGGACGGCTCCACGTACGGGGTGCTGCGCTCCGCGGTCACCGTGGCGCACACGAGCTTCTACTCGTACACGCCGAGCGGCAGCACCTGGACCACCGGCCGCGAAACGGTCGACGGCACGCTGCAGATGCAGTCGTCACCGCACGACTCGTTCCAGCACCCCGTCACCGCGCAGGAGGTCCAGGGTCACGGCCTCAAGGCGTACCCGCAGTACGCCATCAACGGCGACGGACTCGTCTACTACCCGTCGACCGAGGGCGAAGCGCCGAGCAGCACCAACGACCGCGACGTCCGCTACGAGCTGATCGACATCTTCGCGGCGGGCGGCCTGTGGGCCCAACGGGACAACACCAACCTGTACGCCAACCTGGGCACCTTCGCCGGCGACACCTCAGGGGGCTGCGGCGTGGGCACGTACTCCTGTGGCACCAACTCGGCCAACGCGCCGTGGGGCTGGGACGACGGCGACGACCTGCCGGGTCGCGGGGAGATCGCCACGGACCCGGCGAAGTTGTCCGCCGAGTACTTCACTGTGCCGGGGGAGTTGGCGCGGGCTTACGCGTACAACCCGTACACGGCGGAAAAGGCCGACCTGCGCGAAGCCGCGCGGACCGCACCGACCGTCACGGACTGACGGCGCAGCCGGCGGCCGGGGGGTTTCCCCTGGCCGCCGGTTTGCAGTGCGCCGAAGGTCGACATGGCATAGAAATTGATGCATGGAAGCGACGGAGATCGCGCGCGCGTGGTTCGCCATGTGCCGCACGGGGGACGAAAAACGGCTGACCGACCTGGTCACCGAAGACTTCGTGGCGCACGGACCGGGCGGCAGCGGCGACCTGGCCGCCTTCACGACGTGGCTGCGCTGGTACCCGGCGGCTTTCGCCGACCAGGAACCGGTGCTGGAGGACGTGATCGTCAGCGGGGACAGGCTGGTGGTGCGGTACACGATCCGGTCGACGTACCGGGGTGGCTATCTGGATCTGCCGCCGGACGACCAGCGGGTGCGGGAGACCGGGATCATCATCTTCCGGCTGGCCGGGGGGAAGGTGGCCGAGAGCTGGTTCGAGGGCAACGACCTCGAGGTGGCGCAGCAGATCGGGGGCCGGATCACCCCGGCCTGAGCCGGGGCTTTCGTCCGCCACGCCCGGATGCGGCTCGCCCGGCTCAGCCCCCGCCACGGCCGGCCGCCGTGCCTGGTCACGGCCCGGGCGGGCTCCGCTCAGCCGCCCCAGCGGTCCGCGTGCAGGGCCAGCTGCAATGGCCGCCGTCGGCGCCAGCCGTGCCGTTCCAGATCCGGCACCTCCTCGAGGTGGCTGACCGGACCCAGGCACAACCAGGCGACCGGCCGCACCGAGCCCGGGATGGCCAACAGGCCGCGCAGGAAGTCCTCGCGGTAGAAGGACACCCACCCGACGCCCAGTCCTTCGGCGGTCGCCGCCAGCCACAGGTTCTGGATCGCCAGGCACACCGAATAGAGCCCGGCGTCCGCAATCGCATGTCGCCCCAGCACCGCCGGCCCACCCCGGGCGGCGTCGTAGGTCACCACAACCGACAGCGTCGACTCCAGGATCCCGTCGATCTTGATGCGGGCGAACCGCCGCGCCGCGTCGCCGTCGAGGGTGGCGGCGAAGGTTTCGCGTTCGGTGTGCACGTGCCGGTGGAATGTCTGCCGGAGTTCGCGGTCGCGGACCAGGATGAAGTCCCACGGCTGCGACAGTCCGACGCTGGGCGCCTCGTGCGCCGCCATGAGTATCCGGTCCAGGACGTCGCCGGGGACCGGCGCACCGGTGAACTGGCCCCGGACGTCGCGGCGGCGGCTGATGGTCTCGTACAGGTCGTGGATCATGGGCAGGCTCCCGCTGCGCTCGTGCCCCGGGCAGGCCGGGGTCATCGACGCGAGGCCGGTCTTCGGACTTCCGGATCAGCGCCTCACCGCCCGCCTTCCCAGCCGGTCGGCCAGTGGCTGCGCACAGGGATGCGCGTGGGCGGCAGCTCCCCGGTCACCGCGGCGGGCCCGTGCCGGATTCGCACCGGCTTCCCGATTCTCCCCACCCGCGGGCGGGGCACCTCGCAACAAGTTCGTGCCGGACGACACGCTACCGCCACGGGCACCGGGTGCGCTCAGGAGCCTGTTTCCGTTGAAGCTGAACAAGTGGCGGTCGAACAACCGGTGCAGGTCGGCCCGCAACAGAAGGCCGTTCTCCAGAACATCGGAATGTGGTCCGCTGAACAGCGTGATATGTGCCGCGTCCAGGACATCCGCACAGCACTTGACAGGGATCCGCGGCATAGAGCCAAACGGCATCGCCGCCGCAATCCGCTTCTACTCCCGCATGATCTCGCGGCGGTCGATGACACCACGATAGGGAGGCGACAAGCCGGTAGCGCCGTAAAAGGCCGGCCGGGTCAGTGGCCCAGGATGTCGTCGAGCCAGGGGTTGCGGAACGTGCCTTTGGGGTCGTACTTCGCGACCAGGGCCTGGAAGTCGGAGAAGCGGGGGTAGCGGCTGCGCACCGTCGCCGCGTCCTGGGTGAAGACCTTGCCCCAGTGGGGGCGGGCCTCCAGCGGCGCGAGCTGTTCCTCCAGCGCCGCCACCGCCGGGAGGACCGCTGCCGTGTCGGCGATCCAGGTGAAGTGCAGGCCGAGGCTGTCGCGCTCGTAGTTCATGCTCAGCCACAGGTCGTCCGCCGCCACCGTACGGATCTCGTTCACCTGCAGGACCGGGACGATCTTCTCGCGGACCCGGGCCACCGCGTCGATCGCTTCCAGTGCTCGGTCGAACGGCACCATCCACTCCGACTGCAGCTCCGCGCCGGTGCTGGGGGTGAACTCCATCTTGAAGTGCGGCAGCCGGGCGTGCCACGGGCCCGGTACGCCGAACTGGTCGGTGCTGTTGTCCGCCGCCACCCCGGGCACCGGGTGGCGCTTCCCGTCGGCCGGGCGGGCGCCGAACAGCGGGCCTTCCGGCAGCTCGTCCGTACGCTTGAACCAGGCGTGGTTGATGTCCCCGGTCTGCCAATTGGTGAACAGGCTGACGCTGTATCCGGCCGCGAGGATCTCCGGCAGGTGCTGTTCCAGTGACGCGCGGGGCAGGTCGTCGTAGACGTACTGGCGGATCTCGAACGCCGGCACCACGTCCAGCGTCAGTGCCGTCACGACGCCGAGGGCGCCCAGGCCGACCACCGCGCCGGGGAAGTCTTCGTCGCCGCGGCGCAGCGTCACCAACTCGCCGTCGCCGCGGATCAGCTCGATCGCCGCTACCGAGGTGGCCAGGTTGCCGTTGCGGACGCCCGAGCCATGAGTCGCCGTGGTGACCGCGCCGGCCACTGAGATGTGCGGGAGCGATGCCATGTTGTGCACCGCCAGGCCTTCCGCGTCGAGGCGGTCGACGAGTTCGCCGTACCGGATGCCGCCGTCGACCCGGACCGTCCGGCGGTCCTCGGCGATCTCCACGACCCGGGGCAGGCTGATCAGGCTGACCAGGTCGCCGGTCGTGTCGGCCATCCGGTTGAAGGAGTGGCCGCTGCCCAGCACGCGCAGCGGGCCGCCGGCCCGGACGATCTCCTGCAGCTCCGGCAGCGCCGCCGGCCGGTGCAGCCGGCGGGCGCCGAAGGTGATGTTGCCGGCCCAGTTGGTCACCACGTTGCTCACCGGACCAGCCTAGGCCGTGCGAGTCAGGAGTTCACAGCTACGGGCTCGGTCTGGGTCTCGGTGGCCGGGCGCTGCCAGCGCGTTGCCTTCACCTTGCGGCCGCTGGCCGGGCGCGGGCCGTCCGCGAGGGCCTTGGCCTCGCCGCGGTTGGGCAGGGAGAGCCGGAAGACCTTGTACCAGGCGGAGCCGACCTGCCGGGGCAGCGAGCCGCTGGTGTACGAGAGCCCGTAGCGCTGGAACAGGTCGCGGATCTGCGGCGCGATCTCCTGGTACCGGTTGCTGGGCAGGTCCGGGAACAGGTGGTGCTCGATCTGGTACGACAGGTTGCCGGTCATGATGTGCATCGCCCGGTTGCCGTCGATGTTGGCCGAGCCGAGCATCTGGCGCAGGTACCACTCGCCGCGGGTCTCGCCCTCGATCGAGGTGCGCTCGAAGGTCTCCACGCCCTCCGGGAAGTGACCGCACATGATCACCGAGTGGGTCCACAGGTTGCGCACCAGGTTGGCCGTCGCGTTGGCGGCGATCGTGGTCAGCCAGGAGCCGGTCAGCGCGGACAGGGCCGGGTGCACGCCGTAGTCCTTCAGGATCTGCTTGCCGATCTTGCGGCGGACCTGCTTGAGCCGCTCCTTGAACTGCGGCGACTGGCGGCGCTTCTTGGTCTTGAGGTTCTTGCCCAGCTCCAGGTCGTACGCGGCGATGCCGTACTCGAAGAAGCAGGCGTTGACGAAGTTCCAGAGCGGCTGACCGAGATGGATCGGGTGCCAGCGCTGCTGCTCGTCCACGCGCATGATGCCGTAACCGAGGTCGTTGTCCTTGCCGATCACGTTGGTGTACGTGTGGTGCAGCTCGTTGTGCGAGTGCTTCCACTGCTCCGACGGCGAGGCGTTGTCCCACTCCCAGGTGGTCGAGTGGATCTTCGGGTCGCGCATCCAGTCCCACTGGCCGTGCATGACGTTGTGCCCGATCTCCATGTTCTCGAGGATCTTGGCGACCGACAGGCCGGCCGTGCCCAGCAGCCAGGCCGGCGGGAAGATCGACACGAGCAGGACCGCGCGGCTGGCCAGCTCGAGCCGGCGCTGGGTGGTGATCACCCGGCGGATGTACCGGGCGTCGCGTTCGCCGCGGCTCGCCACGATCTCGTCGCGCAGGGCGTCCAGCTCGCGGCCGATGGCCTCGATGTCCTCGGCGGTCAGGTGCGCGATCGGGTTCTTCGGCTTGCGCTGCAGAGTGGTCACGGCAGTCCTCGGTTTCTTTGTGAAGCTGAGCTGAAGCTGGAGCGGGGAGCGGGAGCGGAGTCTCAGTGGTCCAGGTGGCAGTTGCCGGCGGCGGCCGACACGCAGGTCTGCACCAGGACGTTGTCGCCTTCGACGGCGGTGGTGATCGAGCCGTCGCGCAGGTCACGCACGGCGCCCTCGGTCATCGGCAGCACGCAGCTGAAGCAGATGCCCATCCGGCAGCCGGACGGCATCAGCACGCCCGCGGCCTCGCCGGCCTCCAGCAGCGGCGTGCTGCCGTCGGCGTCGACGACCGTGCCGGAGCGGCCGAAGGTGACCTTGCCGCCGTCACCGGTGGCGATGACGGTCGGGCGGAACCGTTCGACGTGCAGGTTCTGGGTGATGCCGGCCTCGGCGAAGTGCGCGCCCAGGTCGTCCAGCATCTCGTTGGGCCCGCAGGCCCAGGTGTGCCGCTCGGCCAGGTCGGGGACCAGGGTGGCCAGCTCGGGCGGGGCGATCCGGCCGGCGGTGGCGGTGTGCCGCTCGACGAAGCGGATCCGGCCCGCGGCGGCCAGCGTGCGCAGCTCGTCGCCGAAGACGACGGCCTCGCGTTCCCGGGCCGAGTGCACCAGCACGACGTCGTCCAGCTCGTGCAGGGCGCTGCGCAGCATGCCCATCACCGGGGTGATGCCGCTGCCGGCGGTCACGAACAGCACCTTGGCCGGGCGGGTGGCGGGCAGTGTGAAGTCGCCGGCCGGCTGGTCCAAGTGCACCAGCATGCCGCGCCGGGCGTGGCGGATCAGGTGGTTGCTGACCGCGCCGTCCTTGACGGCGTTGACGGTCACCGAGAGCCGGCCCGGTGCGCTGGTCACCGAGTACGCGCGCCACAGCCGTACGCCGTCCACGTCGACGCCGAGGCGGACGTACTGACCGGGCTCGTGCCGGCGGAAGCCGCGACCGGGCCGCAGCACCAGGGTCACCGCGTCGCGGGTCTCGGGCCGTACCGCCTCGATCCGGGCGCGCAGCACGGTCGGGTTGCGCAGCGGCGCGATCACGTCGAGGTAATCGGCCGGCACCATCGGTGTCGTGAGGAGCTCCACGACCCGCCAAGCACCCGATCGCAGGGTATGAGTCACCGCCATGTCTCAAGCCTGCGGTGATCTCGGCACGAATGCCTGACCCGGTCAAGAGAATTTGGCGGCAGGTTATTGTTCCCTACGAACAAAAGGGGGTCGCGGTGAGCGATGTGAAGGACTTCCGCCTGTCCGCCGAGGCGGCCGCCCCGCTGCGGCACGCGCTCCCGGCGGTCGCCACCCAGACCGTGGAGGCCATCACCGAGGGGGTGCCGGCGTACGCGAAGGCCTTCGCCGGGGAGCTCGGTCCGCAGATCGAGAAGGCGGTCAGGGCCGCGCTGGCCACTTTTCTGAACCTGGTGTCCCGGTCGGCCGGCAAGGGGCGGGGCTCACCGCTGACCCCGGCGCTGGAGGCAGCGTACGCGCTGGGCCGGGGCGAGGCCCGCAACGGGCGCAGCCTGGACTCGTTGCTGGCGGCGTACCGGCTGGGGGCGCGGGTGGCCTGGCGGGAACTGGCGGCGATCAGCGTCCGGGCCGGGCAGGACTCGGCGACCATCGCGCACTTCGCCGAGCAGGTGTTCGCGTACATCGACGAGCTCTCCGCGGCCAGCGTCGCCGGGCACGCGGACGAGCTGGCCAGCTCCGGCCGGGTCCGCCGGCACCTGCTGGAACGCCTGGCCCAGGCCCTGCTGGCCGGTGAGCCCGCGCACGTGGTGACCGCGGCGGCCGAACGGGCGGAGTGGGTGCCGCCACAGACCCTCACCGCGGTGCTGGTGCCCGAGCCGTTCGCCCGCTCGGTGCTCGACCTGCTCGACGCCCGCACCCTGCAGGTCGCCGAGGCCGGCCCGGACGAAACCTCGGTGCTGCTGGTCCCGGACGCCCAGGGCCCGTCGCGCATCCACCTGACGCGGCTGCTGGCCGGCCGGGGCGCGACCGTCGGACCGGTCCGGCCCTGGCTGCAGGCCCGCGACTCGCTGGCCCGGGCCGTGCGGACCTCTCGGTTCGCGCCCAGCGCCGGGGGAGCGGTGGTCGACACCGAGGACCACCTCGTCGCGCTCATCGTCACCGCGGACCCGCAGGCCCTGGCCGACCTGCGGGCCAAGGTGCTGGCCCCGCTGGCGGACGAGAAAGAACCGGCGGCGGCCAAGCTGGCCGAGACACTGCGCGCCTGGTTGCAGCACCAGGGCCGCCGCGACGAGGTCGCCGCGGCGCTGTTCGTGCACCCGCAGACGGTCCGCTACCGGATGACCAGGCTGCGCGAGCTGTACGGCGACCGCCTGCGCGACCCGCAGTGGCTGCTGCAACTGACCGTCGCCCTGGCCCTCGAACCGGCCTGAGCCGCCGTCCGCCGAACGAATGACCACCGTGGTCCCGTCCCGCGCGGCGCGCTTATGGTCAGCGCGGACACGACGAACGGGGACAAGCGTGGACGATGACGACGAAGAGCTGCGGACCGGACAGGATGTCGTCCGCGAGGTGCTGGCCGCGCTGGCCCCCGCCGAGCTGCCGTACGTGGGGACGGTGCTGGAGGCGTACCGGATCGAGCCCTGGACCCTGACCGGTCTGGCCGGTGGCCGGCAGCTCGGGTGGGCGCCGTTCGTGCTGGGTTTCGTCGCCGAGACGGTGGTCACGCTCGCCGCCGGCGAACCGGAGACCGTGCCCGCCCGGCGGGGCCGGCTCGCGGCGCTGCTCAGCCGGTGGCGCCGCTCGCGCATCGACCACCTGGCGCAGGTGCCGGACCAGCCGGTGCCCGCCTTCGACCAGGGTCAGCTGCGCGCGGTCTGGGCCGCGGCGACGGATGCGGCCACCGAGCACGGCTGCTCCCCGGGCGACCGGGAGGCGTTCGCCGCGGCGGTGGTCGCGGCCCTGTCCGTCGGTCACCTGCCCGGGCCCCGGCGGCCGCCGGAAGACTGACGCCGCCGGGCGCATTACGGCGGCCGGAGAGTCTTGCGGACGTCGATGAAATGTAGGGTGACCGGCATGCTTCCGCGGGCCGTGCTCCTGGCGCTGACTCTCGCCCTCACCGGCCCGCTCCTCGCGGCGACCGGCCCGGCCACCGCGGCCTCACCCGCCGCGCAGGCGCCCACCCCGTCCGCCTCACCGGCGCCCACCGCCGCGGCCGAGTCGGTGAAGTGGTACCGCGTCCGGCCCAGCTACGACGGTGAGAACGAGTATCTCTACGAGATCGCCGAGCGCTTCCTCGGTGACGGCGACCGCCTGGACGAGATCTTCGAGCTCAACCGCGGCCGGCTGCAGGCCGACGGCAACCGCCTGACCGTCCCGGACGAGATCGAGTCCGGCTGGGTGCTGCGGATGCCCGCCGACGCCGAGGGTCCCGGGCTGGAGACGGGCCCGCTGCCGGCCGTGGCGCCCAGCGCCCCTGCCGCCTCCGCGCCCGCACTGCGGGCGACCACCACCCCACAGAAGTCCGGGGTGTCGCCGATCCTGCTCATCGCCGGGCTGCTCCTGGTCGTGGCCGGTGCCGTACTCGCGGTCCTGCTGGCCCGCCGCCGACGGACTGCGCCGCCCGCCGCCGGCGTCGTGGTGCCACGCCAGCGCACCGGCGAGGAGACCCCGGCCTTCGACGCGGCCGCCTCCTGGACCATCGACCGGGCCCTGCGGGTGCTGGCCACCTCCGCCGTCGCGGCGGGCCGGCCGGTGCCGCCCGTCCTGCGGGTCAGCGTCGGCGAGAGCTGGATCGGCCTGCGGCTCGCCGAGGCCGACGCGGCTCCGTGCGAGCCCTGGGAGGCGCGCGAGGACGGCACGCTCTGGGTCGCCGCGCTACGTGCTTTGCAGGCCCTGCCCGCCGACCAGCAACTCGCCGCCTTGTGCCCGCGGCTGGTGACGCTCGGCGTCCAGGACGGCACGCGCGAGCTGCTGGACCTGGGCCGGGTCGCGGGGCCGGTGAGCCTGCGGGGAGACGCGCCGGCCACCCGGGCGCTGCTCGGGGCCTGGGCCACCGAGCTGACCGGCAGTCCCTGGTCGTCCGGCGTCCGGGTGGTGGCCGGCGGCCTGCTGCCCGAGGTACGCGACGCGGGCCCGGTGCTGTCCGTGCCCGCCCTCGACGACGCCGTCACCCAGGCCACCGGCGAGACGGCGCCGGACGACGGGTGGCTCTCCGTATTGCTGCTCGGGGCCGTGCCGGCAGGGCGCGATGCGGACCGGGTGCGGGAGCTGGTGGCGCGGGAGGGACGGCCATGGGCTGTCGTCGTGCTGGGCCGGGCCAGGACCGAGGCGGTGCAGCTCACGTTGCATCCGGACGGCCGGCTGGACACCGGGTCGCTGGGCGTCACCGTCCGGACGGCGAGGGCGGCGGCCGAGCCCAAGCCGGTCTGAGGGTCACTCGGCGTCGGCGACCACCCGGTCGCGGCCGGCGTGCTTGGCCGCGTACAGGTGCCGGTCGGCGCGGGACAGCAGCATCGCCGGCGTGACCCGCGCGTCCGCTGTGGCCGTCACGCCGATGCTGGCGGTGACCGGCAGGCGGCCGGTGATCGGCGCCCAGTCGTGCCCGCGCAGTTGCGCGGCCAGCTGCTCGCAGACTCGGACCGCCGCGGCCGTGTCCGTGCCGGGGAGCACCAGCAGGAACTCCTCGCCGCCGAGCCGGGCGGCGAACGCGGGCTCGGCCAGCGCCTCGGTGAGCAGCCGGCCGACCTGGCGCAGCACGAGGTCACCCGCGTCGTGCGACAGCGTGTCGTTGATCCGCTTGAAGTGGTCCAGGTCGGCGATCGCCACCGCCAGCGGGCGGCCCGCCGCCACCGCCTCACCCAGCAGCGCCGGCAACCGCTCGTCGGCGTAGCGGCGGTTGTGCAGGCCGGTCAGCGCGTCGCGGTGGGCCAGCTCGCGGAAGTGCTCGCCGACCCGGCGGGCCTCGGTCGCCTCGAACACCGCCTGCAGCGTGCGGGCCTGGGCGTCGCGCTGTGCCGACTGCAATTCGGCGAAGAACCGGTGGTACGCCACATGCGCGTCGTACGCCTCGCGGTGCAGGTCCATCGCCGCGTACAGGGCGGCCTGCTGCTCCAGCATCGCGGCCTGGGTGGCCCGCAGTCCGCGTTCCTGCGCGAGCCGGCGGGCGGCGTCCAGATCGGCCTGGGCGGCAATGAACTCGCCGGCCAGCCGGTGCGCCTCGCCGAGGGTCAGCATCGCCTCGGGCAGCGCCGCGCTGGTGCTGTGCAGGTACTCGGGATCCTGGGTCAGCGGGCGCAGGATCTCCTCGACCGCCCGGTGGTCACCGCCGGCCAGCCGGACCCGGGCGATCGTGATGAGCTGCGGCCCGTCCAGCGGGATCCCGGCGATGGCCTGGACCTCGGTCATCCGCTCGACCGCCCGGGCCGCGGTGCCGGGATCGTCCTGCTGGGTGGCCAGGTTGGCCAGGTTGCCGAGGATCATCAGCATCTGCTGGTGGTCGCCGGCGGTGGCGGCCAGCTCGAGGGCCTCGCGGTAGCGCTGCGCGGCCTCGTCGGGAGAGCCGCTCTCGCCGAGCACCACGGCCAGGGTCATCAGGTGCCGGACCCGTACGGCCACCGGGTCGTCGGCGCCGAGGTGGGCGACCGCCTGCACTGCGTGTCCGAGAGCGCCGGCCAGGTCGCCGATGTAGTAGTGGAAGTGGGTCAGCGTGCGGTGGCTGCAGGCCAGCACGTACGCGTCCCCGCGCTCCAGCGCCCAGGCGTTGACCTGCTGGGCGAGGGTGCCGCCCTCGGCCGTACGCCCCTCGCGCAGCGCCGCGTCGGCCCGGATCAGCCGGGCGCGCATCGCCGTGCGCTCGTCACCGTCACGCTCCAGCGGTGCCGCCGCGGCGGCCGTGGCCCGGAAATCGGTGACCGGTCGCAGCTCCAGCTCAGCGACCTCGATGCTCACAAAACGCAATGTAATGCTCACAGGTCTCGCTCGGGGTGCGAACCCGGCCTCCGGGTTTCACCGCCGGAGCGGTGGGCACAGCCTCCGCGTGGACGAACGGTATCGACTGGTGGGACGGCTCGGCGTGGGCGGCATGTCCGAGGTGTGGCGCGCCCACGACCAGGTGCTCGCCCGGGACGTGGCGGTCAAGGTGATCGCTCCCGGCGCGCCCGCCGACTCGCAACGCCCGGCCCGCATCCGGCTCGAGGCGCGCGCCGCCGCCGGTCTGCGGCACCCCAACATCGTCGAGGTCTACGACTACGGCGAGGCCACCGACGGCGCCGGGCAGGCCCGCCCGTACGTGGTGATGGAGCTGGTCGAGGGCCCGACCCTGGACGACCTGCTCAAGGACCGGGCCCTGCCGTGGGCCGCCGCCACCCGGATCGGCGCGCAGGTCGCCGCCGCGCTCGCGGCCGCGCATGCCCGCGGGGTCGTGCACCGCGACGTGAAGCCCGGCAACGTGATGGTCACCCCGGACGGTGTGAAGCTGGTCGACTTCGGCATCTCGGCCGCCGCCGGCGCGGTCGACGAGACCGACGGTGAGGTGCTGGGCACCCCGGCCTACCTGGCCCCGGAACGCCTCGACGGCGGCCCGGTCCGGGTCGCCACCGACGTGTACGCGCTCGGCCTGCTGCTCTACCGCGCGCTGGCCGGCCGGCTGCCGTGGACCGGCTCGACGGTCACCCAGATGGTCGGCAACCACCTCTACGTCGACCCGGCGCCGCTGCCCCGGATCGCCGGGCTGCCGTCCCGGGTGGCCGAGCTGGTGCGGCGCTGCCTGGCCAAACGCCCGCAGGACCGGCCGACCGCGGCCGAGGCGGCGCGGATCCTCGGTGCGGCTGTGGGTCAGCCGGTTCCGGAGCCGCTGGCCCTGCCGACCGTCGCTGTCCAGGCCGGCGCGCCGACCGTCGCCCTGACGGTGCCGGCTCCGCGCCGTCCCGGCCGGCCCCGCCGTCCGGGGCTGCTGATCGCCGCGGGCGTCGCGGCTGTGGCGATGATGTCGTCGTTCACCTGGTGGCCCTCGGGCGCGCCCCGGTCGGCCGAGGCCGAGGCCTCGACGGTGCCGTCGGCGTCCGCTCCGGCTCCGTCGAGTGCCACGCCGGCCCCGAAGCCGTCCGGGACGACGACCGACCGCCCGGCCGGCCGTCGCACGACGGTGACCAGGCCGGTGGTGGCCACCAAGGCCAAGCCCAAGCCCGAACCGGCGCCCGAGCCCAAGGCCGGCCCCAAGGACGACTCCAAGGGCAAGTCCAAACCCAAGGCTCCGGAGAAGGCGAAATCCAAGGGCAAGGACAAAGGCAAGGGCAAGGGCTGACCCTCAGGCCAGCCGCCGGTACTCCTGCGGGCTCATGCCGCGCTCGCGCTTGAACGCCGCGCTCAGGGCGAACGCGCTGCCGTAGCCGACCCGGCGGGCCACCGCCCCGATCGTCGACTCCGGCTCGCGCAGCAGGTCCGCCGCCAGCGTCAGCCGCCAGGTGGTCAGGTAGCTCATCGGTGGTTCGCCGACCAGCTCGGTGAAGCGCCGGGCCAGCGCCGAGCGCGACACCCCGCACCGCTGGGCCAGGGTCGCCACCGTCCACGCCTCGGCCGGTTCCTCGTGCAGCAGCCGCAGGACCGGCCCGACCACCGTGTCGTTCCGCGCCTGGTACCAGGCCGGTGCTCCGGACTCCGGCGCGGCCAGCCAGCCCCGCACCACCGCCACCAGCAGCAGGTCCAGGATCCGGTCCAGGACCAGCTCCTGGCCGGGCTCCGGGCGGGAGATCTCGGCGGCGAGCAGCTCCACCGGGCCGGCCGCGCCCGGGCGCACCAGCAGTGGCGGTAACGCGTCGAGCAGCCGCCGGCTCACCTCGCTGCGCAGCTGGTAGGTCCCGGTCAGCAGCAGGGTGCTGCCGTCCGGCCCGTCGCCCCAGGTGCGCCCGCCCGCGTCCACCGTGGCGGTCCGGTCGGGGCCGGCCAGCGTGGTGCACGTCTGTCCGGGACCGATCAGCGTCTGCCACGGCGTGCCCGGATCGTCGGCGACCGTGTAGTGGCCCGGCCCGCGGACCAGCGCCACGTCGTACGGGTGCAGCAGCATCGGCTCCCCGTCGTCGGGCAGCACCCAGGCCGACCCCCGCACCAGCGTCATCACGGTCAGCGGCGCCTCGTCCTCGATCCGCAGCGCGTACGGCGGTTCGAGCAGCGACCGCAGCAGGAACGCCCCCCGCGCCCGCGGCCCGTCCAGCAGCCCGGTCAAGGTGTCCACCCGGTCACCGTAGCGCCACGTCCCAGACGCCGGTGGCCGCCGTGGCCCGCGCGTAGTCGGCGAAGTCCCGCGGCGGGCGGCCCAGCGCGCGTTGCACCCCATCGGCCACGCTGGCGTTACGACCGTCGGTGATCAGGTGGAACAGGTCGCCGAGGTCCTCGGGCAGGCCGTGCTCGCGCAGCACCGCGGTGAACTCCTCGGGCCGCAACGCCGTGAAGCTCAGCGGCCGGCCGGTGGCCTTGGCGATCTCGGCGGCCGCGTCGGCGAAGGTGAGCAGGCGGGGGCCGGTCAGCTCGTAGGTCTGCCCGGCGTGCCGCGCGTCGGTGAGCGCGGCCACCGCCACCTCGGCGATGTCGTCCGCGTCGGTGAACGGCTCGGCGGCGTCGCCCACGGGCAGCGCCAGCTCGCCGGAGAGCACGGCGTCGAGCAGGAAGCCCTCGCTGAAGTTCTGGTTGAACCAGCTGGACCGCACTACTGTCCACTCGAGACCGGAGCGGCGCACGGTGTCCTCACTGATGAGCGCCTGCGGTTCACCGCGCCCGGAGAGCAGGACCAGCCGGCGTACGCCGCGGGCCGCCGCCCGGTCCACCAGGGCGGCGACCGTCTCCGCCGCGCCGGGCAGCGCGAGGTCGGGATAGAAGCTGAGGTAGGCCGCGTGGACGCCGTCGAGGGCGGCGTCCCAGGTCTGCGGCCGGTCCCAGTCGAACGGCGGCTGAGCCGAGCGCGAGCCGATCCGAACGGGCCGGCCCTGCCGGGTGAGCAGGGACGCGATCCGCCGGCCGGTCTTGCCCGTGCCGCCGAGCACCAAAGTTGTCATGACCTCAGTCAACCGCCGCCTGCCGGGACGGGCCATGGTCCGGAGTCGCCCGTCCATACGCGAGCGTCCACAGCCGCCGATCGACTTTCGTACGAGGCACGGAAAAGTTTTGATCGCACATGGAGAACTTTCTTCATATCGAGCCTTTCCTTTGTCCCGCGCCCTGGGCTAGCGTCGCCTCACGTAACACGGAAGACACATGGTGTTAGCGGAAGTACGTCTCTGCCTGCGATCGGAAGGGATGCCGTATGCGCACGGGAATCTGGTTGATCGGCGCACGCGGCTCAGTCGCCGTGACGGCCATGGTCGGCGCCACCGCTCTGCGGGCCCGCCTGGTCGAGCCCACCGGCTGCGTCACCGAGCTGCCGCAGTTGCGCAGCGCGGCGCTGCCCGGCTGGGGCGAGCTGGTCTTCGGCGGCCACGACATCGTCACCACGCCGGTGCTGAAGAAGGCCGACGCGCTGGCCGCCGCCGGTGTCGTGCCCGGCCGGCTGGTCGCCGCCCTGGCCGACGAGCTGACCGCGATCGAGAGTGACCTGCGGCCGCTGCCCGCCGCGCCGACCCAGGCCGACACCGCCGAGCGGATCGCCGCCGACCTGCGCGAGTTCCGGGCGCGGCACGACCTGGCGCAGATCGTGGTCATCAACGTGTCGACCACCGAGCCGCTGCCGGAGCCGCACCCCGCCCACGCCTCGCTCGCCGCGCTGACCGAGGCGCTGGACGGGCCCGACCCGGTCCTGCCGCCCAGCGCGCTGGCCGCGTACGCCGCCTTCACCGCCGGTTGCGCCTTCATCGACTTCACCCCGTCCACCGGCGCGCGCCTGCCCGCTCTGGCCGAGCTGGCCGAGAGCGCGGGCGTGCCGTACGCGGGCAACGACGGCAAGACCGGCGAGACGCTGGTCAAGTCCGTGCTGGCGCCGATGTTCGCGTTGCGCAACCTGCGGGTGCGCAGCTGGTCGGGGATCAACCTGCTGGGTGGCGGCGACGGCGCGAACCTGGCCGACCCCGCCGCCAACGCCGCGAAGGTGGCCAGCAAGCAGCGGGTGCTGGGCGACGCCCTGGGCTACCAGCCCGAGGGCACCAGCCGCATCGACTACGTGGCCGAGATCGGCGACTTCAAGACGGCCTGGGACCTGGTCACCTTCGAGGGCTTCCTGGGCACCGGCATGCGGATGGAGTTCACCTGGCACGGCTGCGACTCCGCGCTGGCCGCCCCGCTGGTGCTCGACCTGGCCCGGCTGACCGCCGCCGCGCACCGCGCCGGACGGGCCGGGCCGCTGAGCGAGCTGGGCTTCTTCTTCAAGGACCCGCTGGGCGCCGGGCCGTCCGCGCTGGCCGAGCAGTGGGCCACCCTGGCGGCGTTCACGGCGGGGCTGACGCGATGAAGGCGCCGCTGCGTACCCTCGCGGAGCTGGTCCGGGCCCCGGCGGCGCTGTCCGTGCCGGGTGACGTGGTGGCCGGCGCGGCCGCGGCCGGCACGCTCAGCGCCCGCACCGCGGGACTGGCCGGCGCGTCGGTCTGCCTCTACTGGGCCGGCATGGCCGCCAACGACTGGGCCGACCGCGACCTCGACGCGGTCGAACGACCCGAGCGCCCGATCCCGTCCGGCCGGATCTCGGCCCCGGCGGCGCTGGGCATCGCCGCCGGGCTCACCGCGGCCGGCCTGGCTGTCGCCGCGAAGGCCGGGGGAGCGCGGGCCCTGGCGGTGGCCGTGCCGCTGGCCGCCGCGGTCTGGGCCTACGACCTGCGGGCCAAGAACACCGCGGCCGGACCGGCGGGCATGGCCGCCTGCCGCGCCCTCGACGTCCTGCTCGGTGCGACCCCCGGCGATCCGGTACGGGCGCTGCCGGCCGCCCTGGCCGTCGCCGCCCACACGTACACGGTGACCGAGCTGTCCCGCCGCGAGGTCTCCGGCAGCGACAGCAGCGCCCTGCCCGCCACGACACTGGGCGCCACCGTCGCCCTGGCGGCGGCCGTCGCGTCCCGGGGCAGCGCGGCGACCGGCCTGCTCGCGGGCGAGTACGCGACCAGCTACGGCCGTGCCCAGGCCCGCCTGTTCACCGAACCCGGCGCCGCGACCGTGCGCGCCGCGGTCGGCGCGGGCATCACCGCGCTGCCGTCGTTGCAGGGCGCTCTCACCGCCCGGGCCGGCCGCGGCTGGACCGGCCTGGCGCTCGCTGCCGCCGCGCCACTTGCCCGGCTGCTCGCCCGCAAGGTCTCACCCACATGACCGGGCTGCGGTTCGGCTATGGGACCAACGGGTTCGCCAACCACCGCCTCGCCGACGCGCTCACCGTGATCGCCGGGCTCGGCTACACCGGGGTGGCGCTGACGCTGGACCACGACCACCTCGACCCGTTCGCGCCCGGCCTGGCCGCCCGGGTGACCCGGACCGCCGACCAGCTCCGCGACCTGGGCCTCGCGGTCGTCATCGAGACCGGCGCCCGCTATCTGCTCGACCCCTGGCGCAAACACGCGCCCACGCTGCTGCACGACGATCGCAAGCTGCGGCTCGACTTCCTGCGGCGGGCGGTCGCGGTGGGCGCCGACCTGGGTGCCGAGGCCGTCTCGTTCTGGGCCGGGGTACGCCCGGACGACGTCGACGAACGCACCGCCTGGCACCGGCTGGTCGACGGCTGCGCCGAGGTCACCGAGGCAGCCACCGCGGCATCCGTGCCGCTCGGCTTCGAGCCGGAGCCGGGCATGCTGGTGGCCGACATCGCGGACTGGCGGCGGCTGCACGCCGAGCTCGGCGCCCCGGCGATTTTCGGTCTGACCCTCGACATCGGACACTGTCGCTGCCTGGAACCGATACCCGTGCCCGACTGCGTGACCGCGGTCGCCGGGCACCTGGTCAACGTGCAGATCGACGACATGGTCCGGGGCGTGCACGAGCACCTCGAGTTCGGCACCGGCGAGATCGACTTCCCGCCGGTGCTGCGGGCCCTTCGTGAGAGCGGTTACCGAGGCCTGGTCGCCGTCGAACTGCCCCGGCACTCGCACGCCGCTCCGGCCGTCGCGCGCGAGTCCCTGGCCTTCCTGCGAGCGGCCGACGAGGAGGCGCGATGACCGCCTGCACCGAGCATCGCCGTGCGAAACCTGCCGACGGCCGGGACCGCGAGGGCCAGGGCATCGCAAAGGAGGCTCAGCCATGACCCTTGACGACCTGCGCGCGGCGCTGGCCGCCGTACCGGGACGGGACTGGCTGGACGACGCCCTGGCCCGCGTCCGCACCGACCCGGACGCCGCCGGGCCGTTGTTCGCCCGCGCCGAGCGCAAGCTCGGCCGGGAGCCGCTGGCCGACGACAGCGCCTGGACGGCCGGGCGGGCCGGGCGCGTGCTCCTGCTGGCCGAACTGGCCGACCCGCAGCGGATCGTGACCCTGTACCAGCAGGGGGACGCCGCCGAGCGGCTCGCCGTGCTGGCCGCCCTGCCGCTGCTGGAGGTCGGCGACGCCGGGGTGCCGTTGCTGCACGACGCGTTGCGCACCAACGACACCCGGCTCGTCGCCGCCGCGCTCGGCCCCTACGCCGCGCACCTGGGCGCCGCTACCTGGCGCCAGGGCGTGGTCAAGTGCGTCTTCATGGGCGTCCCGCTCAGCGCGGTCGACCGGCTCGACGACCGGGCCGACCAGGAACTGGCGGCCATGCTCGGGGCGCTGGCCACCGAACGCGCCGCCGCCGGCCGCCGCATGCCGGACGACGCGCTCGCCCTGCTCAACCGGCTCACCGTCGCCAACACCTCGAGGAAGCAGGCGTGATGCGCATCTTCGACCCGCACATCCACATGACCTCGCGCACCACCGACGACTACCGGGCGATGGCCGCCCACGGCGTGCAGGCCGTGGTGGAGCCGGCGTTCTGGCTCGGGCAGCCGCGCACCAACCCGGGCTCGTTCGCCGACTACTTCGACTCGCTGATCGGCTGGGAGCCGTACCGGGCGGCCCAGTTCGGCATCCGGCACCACGCCACGCTGGCCCTGAACCCCAAGGAGGCCAACGATCCGCGCTGCCGGGGCGTGCTCGATCTGCTGCCGCGCTACCTCGACAAGGACGGCGTGGTCGCGGTCGGCGAGATCGGCTACGACTCGATGACCCCGGCCGAGGACGAGGCCTTCGCCGCCCAGCTCGCCCTGGCGATCGAGTACGAGCTGCCCGCCCTCGTGCACACCCCGCACCGCGACAAGGCCGCCGGCACCAAGCGCACCCTGGACGTGGTCGCCGAGTCCGGCATCGAGCCCGGCCGGGTCGCCGTCGACCACCTCAACGAGGTCACCGTCGGGCTGGTCCGCGACTCCGGCTGCTGGATGGGCTTCTCCATCTACCCGGAGACCAAGATGTCGCCGCCGCGGATGGTGGAGATCATCAAGGCGTACGGCACCGAGCGGATCCTGGTGAACTCGGCGGCGGACTGGGGTCACTCCGACCCGCTGCTGACCGTGGAGACCGGCAAGGCGCTGCTGGCCGCGGGCTTCACCGCCGACGACGTGGACCGGGTGCTGTGGCGCAACCCGATCGAGTTCTACGGCCAGTCCGGGCGCCTCGACCTGTCCGCGACCACGCCGGGCCCGTCCTTCGCCGGCAGCTCGATAGCCCGCGGAGGCAGCTGATGCGGCTGCGCCACCGCGACGGGCAGACCGTGCACCTGTCCTACTGCACCAACGTGCACGCCGCCGAGGACCTCGCCGGCATCCTGGAGCAGCTCGACACGTACGCGGTGCCGATCCGGGAACGGCTCGGCACCGACGTACTCGGGCTCGGCCTGTGGTTGGCCGCGCCGGTCGCGGCGGGGCTCGCTTCCGACCTCGCCGACCGGCAACGGCTGCGCCACGAGCTCGACGTGCGCGGGCTGGAGGTGGTCACGCTCAACGGGTTCCCGTACCAGGCGTTCCAGGCGCCGGTCGTCAAGCACGCCGTCTACCAGCCCGACTGGAGCACCGCGCAGCGGCTCGCGTACACCCTGGACCTGGCCCGGGTCCTCGCCGACCTGCTGCCCGCCGGCGCTGCCCGGGGTTCGGTCTCCACCCTGCCGCTGGCCTGGCGCGACCCCTGGAACGCGGGCCGGGCCGCCGACTGCCGGCACAACCTGGACGAGCTCGCCCGCTCGCTGGCGCTGCTGGACCGCCAGATCCGGGTCGCCATCGAACCCGAGCCGGGCTGCGTCATCGAGAACACCGTGCAGGCGGCGGAGCTGCTCGCCGGCGTCGACACCACCCGGCTGGGCGTCTGCCTCGACCTCGCGCACCTGGCCTGCTCGTGGGAGGATCCGGCCGACGCGCTGCGCCACCTCGCCGACGCGGGCCTGCCGATCGTCAAGGTGCAGGTCTCGGCCGCGCTGGCCAGTGCCGATCCGCGCGCCGACGCGGCCGTGCTGGGCGAGTACGTCGAACCACGTTTCCTGCACCAGACCAGGGGTCCGCAGGGACTGTCCACAGACGACCTCGACGAGGCGCTCGCGTTGCCCGGTGGCGGTGACCAGCCCTGGCGGGTGCACTACCACGTGCCGTTGCACGCGCCGCCCGTACCGCCGCTGCAGAGCACGGTCGGGGTGCTCGTCGACTCGTTGCGGCTGCTGGTGGGCGGGCCCGAGGCGCTGTGCGACCACTTCGACGTGGAGACGTACACCTGGCACGTGCTGCCGCCGGCCTCGCGCCCGCACGGCCCGGCCGAGCTCGCCGCCGGGATCGCGTCCGAGCTGTTCTTCGCCCGGGCCCAGCTCACCGCGCTGGGTCTCACCGCCGATCAAGGAGTGACGTCGTGAAGCCCGTGGTCGTCCTGGACGTCGTCGGCCTGACGCCGCGGCTGCTCGAGCACATGCCGCGCCTGGCCCGGCTGGCCCGCACCGGATTCCAGGCCCCGCTCGGCACCGTGCTGCCGGCGGTCACCTGCTCGGTGCAGTCCACCTTCCTCACCGGCACGCTGCCCGCCGAGCACGGCATCGTCGGCAACGGCTGGTACTTCCGCGACCTCGGCGAGGTGCTGCTCTGGCGGCAGCACAACGCGCTGGTGCAGGGGGAGAAGCTGTGGGACGCGGCCCGGGCGCGCCGGCCCGGCTTCACGGTGGCCAACGTCTGCTGGTGGTACGCGATGGGCGCCGACGTGGACTGGACCGTCACGCCCCGGCCGATCTACCACGCCGACGGGCGCAAGGACCCGGACTGCTACACGTACCCGCCGGAGCTGCACGACGAGCTGACCGCGAAGCTCGGCACGTTCCCGCTGTTCAGTTACTGGGGGGCCAACGCCGGGCTGCCCTCGTCGGCCTGGATCTGCCGGGCCGCCGAGCAGATCATGGACCGCCACCAGCCCGACCTGACCCTGGTCTACGTCCCGCACCTGGACTACGACCTGCAACGCCACGGCCCGTCCTCGCCGCAGGCCGCCGTGGCCGCCGCCGAGCTCGACGTCACCCTGGGCCCGCTGCTGGACGCCGCCGCGGCCCGGGATGCCACCGTCGTGGTCCTCTCCGAGTACGGGATCACCGACGTCTCCCGCCCCGTCGACATCAACCGGCTGCTGCGCGCCGAGGGCCTGCTGGAGGTGTACACCCAGGCCGGCATGGAGTACCTCGACCCGTGGCGATCGCGGGCGTTCGCCGTCGCCGACCACCAGATCGCCCACGTCTACGTCCGCGACCCCGCCGACATCCCGGCCGTGGCCAAACTCTGCGCCGCGCTGCCCGGGGTCGCCGAGGTCCTCGACGCCGGCGCCCAGGCCGGGCACGGGCTCGACCACGCCCGCTCCGGCGAGCTGGTGCTGGTCGCCGAGCCGGACGCCTGGTTCACGTACTACTACTGGCTGGACGACGCGGCCGCCCCGGACTTCGCCCGGCTGGTCGAGATCCACCGCAAGCCCGGCTACGACCCGGCCGAGCTGTTCTTCGACCCGGCCGGACCCGGTGCCGCCAAGGGCCGGGCCGCGGTGGCTCTGCTGCGCAAGAAGGCCGGCATGCGGTACATGATGAGCGTCGTGGGCCTGGATGCCGGCGCCCGCGCGGTCCGCGGCTCGCACGGCCGGTTGCCCACCGACCCGCGGGACGCGCCGGTGCTGATCTGCTCCGACGCCTCCGCCGCCCGGGACTCGATCCAGGCCACCGAGGTGAAGGAGCTGCTGCTCACCCTGGCCGGCCTGCCGTCATGAGCGTCGGCACCGACCCGGGCACCGACGCCGAGCTGGCCCGCCGGTGTGAGGCCGCGCTGGTCGCGTACCTGGACCGGCAGCGGCCGCACTGGCCGGACGGCACCCCGGCGGGTGTGCTCGACGCGGTCCGCCGGTTCGTGCTCTCCGGCGGCAAACGGCTGCGCCCGATGTTCTGCTACTGGGGCTGGCGTGGTGCCGGGCAGCCGGACACCCCGCAGATCGTCATCGCGGCGGCCGCCCTGGAGCTGTTCCACGCGTTCGCGCTGATCCACGACGACATCATGGACGGCAGCACCCTGCGCCGCGGCCAGCCGACCGTGCACCGGCACTTCGCCGAGGTGCACACCCGGCACTCGTGGCGGGGCGAGGCCACCCGCTACGGCCACAGCGCGGCCCTGCTCTGCGGCGACCTCTGCGCGGCCTGGGCCGACCACATGTTGCACGAGTCGGGCCTGCCGATCGACTGGATCCACCGCGGCTACCGGCTCTTCACGGTGATGCGCACCGAGGTCATCGCCGGGCAGTACCTGGACCTGGTCTCCGGCGTCGGCGACGGCTCGGTGGCGGGAGCCCTGACCGTCATCCGGATGAAGGCGGCCCGCTACACGGTGACCCGTCCGCTGCAGATCGGCGCGGCGCTGGCCGGCGGCGACCCGGCGCTGCAGGACGCACTGCAGGCGTTCGGGGACCCGCTGGGCGACGCCTTCCAGCTGCGCGACGACGTACTGGGCGTCTTCGGCGACCCGGCCGTCACCGGCAAACCCGTCATCGACGACCTGCGCGAGGGCAAGCCCACCGTCATGGTGGCGATGGCCCGGGACGGCGCCGACCGCGCCCAGGCGGCCCGGATCCGCCGGCTCTTCGGCGACCCCGAGCTGGACGAGGCCGGCGCCGCGGAGCTGCGGTCGATCATCACCGCGACCGGCGCCCGGGAACGCACCGAGGACCTGATCGCGCAGCGCGCCGCCCAGGCGACGACTGCCCTCGCTGACGCGCCGCTGACCGGCGAGGCCCGCGAGGCCCTCGCCGGGCTGGCCGCCTCTGCGGTGGTTCGCAGGCACTGAGCCGTCACCTCGCGCGCCGAACCGCCGTGGCGAGGGCCGCCGTCATCGCGATGACAGCGCAGGCCCCCGCGGCACCGGCCAGCGGCTGCCACGGCACGACCATCGGCGACCACACCGACAGCCGGCCCAGCGCGGCCCAGATGCCCGCCAGGTTGAGCAGCGTGACGGCCGCCCCGAGCACCGCACCCACGCCGACCACCCGCAGGGCTTCTACCGTGACCAGCCGCAGCACCTGACCGCGGGTCGCCCCGGCCAGGCGCAGCGCGGCGAACTCCGGCACCCGGCCCGTGGTCGCCATGACGAGCGTGTTGGCGAGCGCGATGGCCGTGTAGAGCAACGCGATGCCGAGCACCACCAGGAAGCCCACCCGGGTCTGCCGTCCGGTGCGCGGCGCCTGTTCCGCGAGCCACTGCTCCCGGGTCAGGCCGAGCCCGGCCACGAGCGACGGCTCGGGGACCGTCATCTCCAGGCGGTCCGGTGCCAGGCCAGGCGCGTTGGCCGGGGTCAGGTACGCGCCGTCGCTGCCCGTACCGGCCGCGAGGACCGCCGCGATGCGCAGTGTCTTCGGCGTCCCGTCGCCCAGCCAGACGTTGATCCGGCTGCCCACGGTGTGCTGCGCCCACTCGTCGGTGACCACGATGCTGGAGTCGTCCAGCTCGGCCAGGCTGCCCGCGACCACCGGCAGCCGCCGGACCGACGCCAGCGCGCCCGCGTCCACGGCCGACGCCGGGAAGCCGACCAGCGCGACGCCCTCCTGAAGGACGTAGACCGCCGTCTGCGCGCTGGTCATGACGGTGGCACCCGGTACGGCCCGGGCCTTGGCCACCGTGGCGGCGTCCGGTTGCTCGACGATCACGTCGGCCCGGGTCCGCTCGCGCAGCTCGTCGGCCTTCGCGGTGGTGATGGTGGCCGTCGCGCCCAGCAGCGACCCGGTCAACGCGACCGTGATCAGCACCGGCGCCGCGATCGTCGCGGTGCGCCGGATCCCCGCGGCGGCGTTCTCGCGGGCCAGCAGACCGGTCACGCCGGGCAGCCGGACGGCGCGGACCAGCGGCCGGACCACCATGGGCGACAGCAGGGCGACGGCGATGATCAGCAGCATCGGCTGGGTGGTGTAGGTCTTACGATGAAGGGCCTCGGCGGGCTCCACGATCACCCGCCAGACCAGCAGCCCCAGCCCGGTCGCCAGCACCAGCGCACCCGCGATCCGGCGTCCCGGCGGCATGCTGCCGGTGTCCACCGCGGCCTCCCGCAGCGCCTCCAGCGGCCCGACCCGCCCGGCCCGTACGGCGGCGGTCACCGCCCCGGCCAGCGCCACCAGCAGCCCGGTCCAGAAGGCCACGTGGAACGGCCACCGGTGCGCGCCGATGACGAACCACGGTGGCGCGAGCCGCTCGTCGACCAGCAACCGGGCCAGCAGCGGCGCACCCCGCGCGCCCAGCGCACAGCCCGCGGCCGACGCCAGCACCCCGACCACCGCCGCCTCCGCGAGCACCATCCGCCGGACCTGACCGGGCGTCGCCCCGGCGGTCCGCAGCAGGCCGAGCTCCCGCCGGCGCTGGGCGACCGCGAAGGCGAACGTGGACGCCACCACGAACACCGACACGAACGTGGTGATCCCGCCGGCCGTGCCGAGCAGCGCGTTCACCGTCATCAGCGCCTCGGCGTCGCGATCAGGGTCGGGATCGGCCCGGCGCCGCTCGTCGCCGGTCAGCACCTGGATCCCCGGCGCGGCCCCGATCAGTGTCCGGACCGGGCCGGGATCAGCGTCCACGACGAGGTTGTCGATCCGCGGGGACAACCGGGCGGCCTCCGTGTCGGTGAAGAACAGGGCCCGCTCGTACCCCGCGAGCTCGACCGTCCCCACCACCCGGCGGTCCTGCATCTCCGAGCCCAGCAGGGCCGGCTCGCCGCTCACCACGACCTCGCCGGGCGCGGCGGGTGCCCGGCCCGCCGTGAGCCGATAGCCGCCGAACCGGGCCACCGACCACGGATGGCCGGTGAAACCGTCGCGCACGGCGAACGACCGGTCGGCGACAGTCGGGACGGCCGCCGCCAGCCGCGTGGCGACCCCGGCCGGGACGCCCCGGTAGTTCGTGAGCGGCCGGTGCTTGTCGCCGACCCGCAACTCGTCCGGTCCGCGTACCACGACCGGGGCGCCAGCCAGCCGTTCCGGCCGCTGCGTAGGAGCATCCAACGTGGACGCCAGGGCGAGGCCCATGGTGGCCAGCAGGGCGACGCCGAGCGTCAGGGCGACGAAGCTGCCGGTCAGGGTCACCCAGCGCGTACGCAGGCTCGCCAGTGTCACGATCATCGCTTCACCCTGCCGACGCCGGCGCCGCCGCACAGTCTCCCGGAGAGGAGTCTTCCCGGTAGCGCTGGCACTACGGTCTACGGTGTGCCGCGTGAACGTGTGGCAGGCACTGGGCAGCCGGCGTTTCCTGCTGTCCGCGTGGCCGTGGCGAGCCGCGGCCTATCTCCTCGGCGGCGCCCTGACCGGTGCCCTCGTGCTGCTCGCCGGGCTGCTGTTGCTGACCGCCGGTGCGCTGGTCGTGCTGGGCCCCGCCGCTTTCACCCTGGCCGGCCTGCCGGTCGCGCGGGCCGAACGCCGGGTACGGCGGCTCCTCGACGACCGGCCGCTGCCGGACGCGCACCGCACACCGCCCCGGCCGGGCCTGCGGTCCTGGCTGCACACGCGCTACACCGAGCCGGTCACCTGGCGCGAGCTCGGCCACGCGCTGCTGCTCGCGCTGCTCTGGCCGTTCGACGTGCTCGCGGTGGTGCTCACCGTCGCGGTGCCGCTGGCGCTGCTCGCCACCCCGATCCTGCTGGGCGTGGACGGCGACCAGGTCAACGTGCTCAAGGCCTGGCCGGTGACCTCATGGCCGCTCGCGGTGGCCGTCGCGGCCCTCGCCGCGCCGGTGTTCGCGCTGGCCGCGTACGGGATGACGGTTTATGCCGGGGCCCGCGCCGCGCTGGCCCGGACCCTGCTCACCGGCCCGGACGCGCGGATCACCGAGCTGACCCGCTCACGAGTCCGGCTGGTCGACGCCTTCGAGGCCGAACGCGCGCGCATCGAACGGGACCTGCACGACGGCGCTCAGCAGCGGCTGGTCGCGCTGACCATGATGCTCGGGCTGGCCCGCCTCGACGCGCCCGCCGGTCCGCTCACCACCCTGCTGACCCGGGCCCAGGACGAGGCCGAGCGGGCCCTGACCGAGCTGCGCGAGCTGATCCGCGGCATCCACCCGCCGCTGCTGACCGACTTCGGCCTGCCCGCCGCGGTGCACGAGCTCGCCGACCGCTCGGTGCTCCCGGTCACCGTCGGCCTGGACCTGCCGGGCCGCTTCCCGGCCCCGATCGAGTCGACCGCCTGGTTCGTCGTCTGCGAAGCGGTGGCCAACCTGACCCGGCACAGCGGCGCGGCGCAGGCGGAGATCACCGGCGGCTACGCGGACGGCACGCTGACCGTCCGGGTACGCGACGACGGCCGCGGCGGCGCCGACCCGGACGGCGGCACCGGGCTGCTGCGGCTGGGTGACCGGGTGTCCGTGGTCGATGGGAGACTGACCCTGTCCAGCCCGCCCGGCGGCCCGACCGTCCTGACCGTGGAGCTCCCGTGCCGGCCACTGCCACTCTGCGCGTAGTCCTCGCGGAGGACAGCGTCCTGCTCCGCGAAGGACTGGCCGGGCTGCTGGCCCGCTTCGGTCACGAGGTCGTGGCCGCGATCGACGACGCCGCCGCGCTGCCCGAGGCGGTCGAGACCGCCTGCCCCGACATCGTGGTGACCGACGTACGGATGCCGCCCGGCTTCACCGACGAGGGACTGCGCGCCGCGGTCGAGCTGCGCCGCCGCCACCCGGCCCTGCCGATCCTGGTGCTGAGCCAGTACGTGGAGACGACGTACGCCACCCACCTGCTCGACTCCGGCGACGGCACCGGCGTGGGCTACCTCCTGAAGGACCGGATCGGCCGGGTCGAGGAGTTCGTCGAGGCGCTGCACCGGGTCGCGGCCGGCGGCACGGTCGTCGACCCGGAAGTCGTACGGCAGCTGCTGCGCCGCCGCCGGGACCCGCTGGGCGCGCTCACACCCCGCGAGCGGGAGGTGCTCGCGCTGATCGCGGAGGGCCGCTCCAACGCGGCGATCGCGGCGCGGCTGGTCGTCACCGAGGCGGCCGTGGCCAAGCACATCCGGGCCATCCTGCAGAAACTCGACCTGCCCCAGGACGAGCAGGACCACCGCCGCGTCCTGGCCGTCCTCGCCTACCTGCGCGCCTGACCCCTACTTCCGTCGGAGGAGCCATGTCCGCTGACCGCATTGCGTACCGCAAAGGTCTGCACGAGATCGCCGAGGGCGTGCACGCCTGGCTCGCCCCCTACGGCGGCTGGGGCCTGAGCAACGCCGGCCTGATCGAGGGCGCCGGCAGCACGCTGCTGGTCGACACCCTCTTCGACCTGCCGATGACCCGCGAGATGCTCGCCGCGATGGCCCCGGTCACCGAACGCAGCCCGTTGCGCCACGCGGTCAACACCCATGCCAACGGCGACCACTGTTACGGCAACGCGCTGCTGCCGGCCGGCACGGTCATCCACGCCGGCCCGCACTTCGACGAGGACCTGCACGAGGTGCCGCCGGCGTTGCTGGCCCAGCTCATGACCGCGGAACTGGGCCCGGTGCTCGGCCCCTACCTGCGGCGCAACTTCGGCGCGTACACCTTCGCGGACATCCCGGTCCGCGGCGCCGACGAGACGGTCACCGCGCCCACCACGCTGGAGGTCGGCGGCCGGGCTGTCGAGGTGCTGCCGCTCGGGCCCGCGCACACCCGCGGTGACGTGGTGGTCTGGGTGCCGGATGCGCGGACGCTCTTCGCCGGGGACCTGCTCTTCATCGGCGGCACCCCGATGATCTGGTCCGGGCCGGTCGAGAACTGGATCGCGGCCTGCGACCGGATGCTGGCCCTGGACCCGGTCACGGTCGTGCCGGGCCACGGCCCGGTCACCGGCCCGGACGGCATCCGCCAGGTCCGTGACTATCTGACCTTCCTGCACGGGTACGCCGTCAGCAGCATCGCCGCCGGCCGCACCTGGCGCGAGGCCGCCGCGGTCGTGGACCTCGGTCCTTACGCCGCCTGGGGCGAGACCGAACGCACGGTCGCCAACCTGTACTGCGCCTACCAGTCGCTGGACCCGGCCACCGCGCCGATCACGCTGCTGGAACTCCTCACCGCGATGGCCGGCTGGCAACGCCCCTGACCGACCGCGGGCTCGCGGTTGCTCGTCCAGCCTGTTCGCGGTCGACCTTCCTCGCTTGATCAGTCGCGGGTCGCGGCTACCGGTCGGCCGTCCTGGGTTGTTGCCGGCGCGTCCTCGGGTGGCAGGCCGGGCGCCGGTGGCTTGCCAGGGATCTCGCCGCGGGCCACCGCTCCCGGCGCCTGCTCGCGGTCGATGCCGGCCGCGGCATAGGCGTCCGCCTCGTCCAGCGTCTCCGCCTCCAGCAGCCGGTGCGCCAGCGCGCTCAGCTGCTCGCGGTGCCCCCGCAGCAGGCTCAGCGCCTCGTCGTAGCACTCGTCCACGATCTTGCGGACCTCGGCGTCGACCAGCTCCTTGGTGGCCGGCGCGACACCGTCGAGGCCCAGCGGCGACTCGCTGCCCGGCGGCGGCAGCACGGTCACCGGGCCGATCGCCTCGGACATGCCCCAGCGGCCCACCATCTGCCGGGCGATGCTGCTGACCTGGTCGAGGTCGCTCTCAGCGCCGGTGGTCATGTCGCCGTAGACGACCTCCTCGGCCGCCCGCCCGCCGAGCGCGCCGATGATCCGGCCCCGCAGATACTTCGCCGAATAGCCGTACCGGTCGGCCGAAGGGCTCTGGAACGTCACGCCCAGGGCCTGCCCACGCGGGATGATCGAGATCTTGCGGACCGGGTCGGCGCCCGGCGTGAGCATGCCGAGCAGCGCGTGGCCGGACTCGTGGAACGCCGTGCGTTCCTTCTCCTCCGGGGTCAGCATGATGCCGCGGACCGTGCCCAGCACGATCTTCTCCAGCGCGTCACTGAAGTCGGCGACGGCCACCTGCTCGTGCTTGCGCCGGGCGGCCAGCAGCGCCGCCTCGTTCACCAGGTTCTTCAGGTCGGCACCGACCATGCCTGGCGTCGCCGAGGCGATCGCGCCCAGCTCCACCTCGGGCGCCACCGGCACGCCGCGGGTGTGCACCTCGAGGATCTTGCGCCGGCCGTTGAGGTCGGGCGGGCTGACCGTGACCCGGCGGTCGAACCTGCCCGGGCGCAGCAGCGCCTGGTCGAGGATCTCCGGCCGGTTGGTGGCCGCCAGCACCACGACGCCCTCGCTGCCGGTGAAGCCGTCCATCTCGGTGAGGATCTGGTTGAGGGTCTGCTCGCGTTCGTCGTTGCCGCCGAGCGACTGCGCGCCGCCCCGGGCCCGGCCGATCGCGTCCAGCTCGTCGATGAAGATGATGGCCGGGGAGACCTTCTTGGCCTGCTCGAACAGGTCCCGCACCCGGCTGGCGCCGACCCCGACGATCATCTCGATGAACTCGGAGGCGGAGATCGAGAAGAACGGCACCTTGGCCTCGCCGGCCACCGCCCGGGCCAGCAGCGTCTTGCCCGTGCCGGGCGGGCCGGACAGCAGCACGCCGTGCGGGATCTGCGCGCCGAGCTTGCGGTACTTCTCCGGCTCGCGCAGGAAGTCGACGATCTCGGTGACCTCCTGCTCCACCTCCTCGATGCCGGCCACGTCGGCGAACGTCGTACGCGGGCCGCCCTCGGGTTGGTAGAGCTTGGCCCGCGACTTGCCGAACCCGCCGATGCCGCCGCCGGCCCCGGCGGCGGCCCGGCGCAGGAACCAGACGAGCAGCCCGACGAGCAGCAGGGTCGGCCCGAAACCGAGCAGCACCTGCTGCCAGATCGGCCGCGGCGCGTCCGGCGGGTTGGCATTCACCGGTACGCCGTTCGCCTGCAACTTGGCGAACAGGTTGTCCTCGGCGAACGACGGCCGCTGAGTGGTGAACCGATCGACCTTCACCGCCTTGCCACCGACCGGCGTGTACGACGTCTTGGCGGTGAACGTGCCCTCGATGGTGTCGGCCGTCGAGGTGATGTCCGCGATGTTCTTGGCGTCGACCTGGGTCAGGAAGAACGTGTACGACACCGCGGTGCGCGGCTCGGGCGCCAACAGGGTCGAGGAGATGATCCAGTTGAGCGCGAGCAGCACCAGCAGCATCCAGCCGAAGCGCTGCCAGGCGGGACGCGGGGTCTTGGCACCGTTGCTGCCCGGCGGCGCACCCTCGACCCGCCACGGCGGCGGGGCGGGCGGACGGTCGTCGCCGGCGCGGCCGGAGCCGCCGGCACGGGACAGCGGCCCGCTGGGACGACCGCTCTGCTCGGGCCCGGGGGTGCTCATGGTCGCGACGCTACTCGCGGTGGGTGCCCGGTTGCCCGCGACGTGATGAGGGCGACGCTCCTCGATTGTTCATCCAGAATTTCGCAACGTTCTCATGTTCCGTACCCGTCGTCTCCATCGAGGGGGCAACCATGATCGAACGAGAACGGCGCACCGCGTTCGCACGCCGTGACGCGGTGCGGGGATACGCGGCCGGAACGCCGCGCGCCACCGCCGACGCCCGGGCCCGACGGCTCGCGGCGACCGCGGCACGGCTGCGGCCGGAGCGCGTCCTGAGCCGGGAGCAGGTGCTGTGAGCAAGCGTGCGAGCCGTAAAGCGCAGACGGCAGGGGAGCAGGGCGACCGCGCCCCCGCGCCGGCGAAGAAAGGCCGTACGAGGCATTCGCCGCGCTGGGCGCTGTGGTGTCTGGTGGTCGGCGCGCTGCTGATGGCCGGCAGCGGGGCGGCGGTCGCGGGCACCCGGGTGCTGCTGGGCACGGCCACCGAGACGGTCACCAAGCAGAACCTGCTGGGCGAGACGCGGGTGGAGACCAAGCGGGTCAGCGTCAAGGGCGCGAAGACGATCCTGCTGGTGGGCCTGGACACCCGGCCCGGCCAGGACCCGAGCAAGCCGACCCGGTCGGACTCGATCATCCTGTTGCACATCCCGGCCGACCACAAACAGGCGTACCTGGTGTCGCTGCCACGCGACAGCTACGTACGCATCCCGGAATTCGACAACGGCGCCCAGCGGTACGCCGGCGGCCGCAACAAGATCAACGCGGCGTTCGCCTACGGCAGCCGAGGCCTGACCGGCGAGAAGGCCCTCACCGGCGGCTTCACCCTGCTCGCCAAAACGGTGAAAAGCCTGACCGGCATCACCCCCGACGCCGGCGCGATCATCGACTTCCAGGGCTTCCGCAAGGTGGTCGACGTCCTCGGCAAGGTCTGCATGTACGTGGACACCACAACAACATCGATCCACTACGGCCACGACAACAAGACCGGAAAACTGACCGCGCCGTACCGGATCAACCCGGACGGCACGCTGCGCGCCAAGATCCGCGGCGTGACCCCGAACATCTACCGCAAGGGCAACCGCTGCTTCACCCCATCAGAAGCCCTGGACTTCGTCCGCCAACGCGACCTGCTGGAGGACGACAGCTACGACTACGGCCGCCAGCGGCACCAGCAGCAGTTCTTGAAGGCGCTGATCAAAAACATCATGGACAGTGGCCTGGACTCACCGACGAAGCTGCCCGGTCTGCTGAAGGCGGTCGGTAAGACCATGACGGTCGACGACGGCGGTATCCCGTTGCAGGACTGGGTGTTCGCGCTGCGGGGGATCCGCCCGGAGGACCTGATCACCATCAAAACCAACAACGGCAAGTTCAACAGCGAGAACATCCCTGGCGTGGGCAGCGCGGAGATTCTGAGCGACACGAGCATGGACCTGCTGAAGTCGGTGAAGACCGACACCGTTGATGGGTTCGTCATCGCCAACCCCAGCTGGGTGACCCGCAGCTGAGCCGGTCGTGTACAGCGAGCCGTTTTGACGTAGGAGAACGTCACCGCTGCCGTGCGCCGCCGGTCGCCTGCGGGTGTCCGCCTCGAGGGGTCAGTGGCGGGCACTCGGCGAGCAGCGCTCGGACGTAGGCGGCGGCGACTACCGACGCGTACCCGCGCCAGAGGCGGGTGGTGTTCGCGTCACCGTAGTCGCTGATGCCACGCACCACGAACCATTCCAGCCCGCCCGCGAAACCGGCGCTGCCGACGCCCTTGCCCTCCATCTCGATGGCGATCAGTCGGTGAGACGAGGCCAGTTCGTCACGGACCCGCGCGCTGCGCAGCGACCGGTCGGCGCTGCCGATCATGCCGTACCGCACCTGTGGATACCTGTCCCCGACGAGGTCCGGACGGGCGAAAGAGGGAATGACCGTCAGGGCGCGGTCGATGTACGGCTCCCAAGGCCGGTCACCGCGCATCTCCACGGCTTCCAGGTAGCGGGCGAGTCGTACGAGCAGTGGTGAGGGCAGCGGAAACGACTGCCGGGGCCGCCGTCCGTCGTCGTGCTCGACCACGTGGTCGTAGTCGGCTATCCCCCAGGTCGCCACGGCGATGTCGCCCAGTCCCACGTTGCGTTCTGGCCGGTCCGGCACCGGCACCGGCACCGGCACACCGCAGGCGATCCCGCACATGATGACGATGTCCACGCTGGGGAAACTGCGGATGAGGTTGGCGCAGGACTCGGCCGCGGCGGTGTTTCCGGTGTCTCCGAGCAGCGTCAGCACCACGTCGTGCGGCCGCTGCGCGTCTCGGCTGGGCATCGTGCCGAACACGTACTGGGCCCGGTCGTCGGCGATCGTGGAGGGATTCTGCGCGTCGTCGAGGAGCACGCTCGCCGCTGCGAACTCGTCCGGAAGCGCGGTCACGATACCGAAGACGGGTTGGGTACGGGCCACGCTGTCAGCCGAGGCGGTGGGCAGGTACAGGCGGTTCTCGTTGTTGTTGCCGAACACCACGATGCCGCCGTCGAGCGCTCCGTGGATGTTGAACGTCTGATCAGCCATCGCCTATCCTTCACCGCGGCCGGGGTTGCCGAACGTGTTGTTGTTACCGAAACCCACCATGTCGGCTCGCACGTTGCCGACACTCCAGTTCTGAATCTGGTTGATCGTCACGGCCGTCTCCAGCTGATCCGGGTCGATGCCGTGGGCCGCCAGGTACGACTTGATCGACGTGACCAGCCGCTCGCGCAGCTGGTCATTGATGCGGATCAGATCCCGGATCACGAAGTGGTCGAGCTCCTCGGGTGTCCGCCAGCTCACGCCCTCGCGGACCGACATGACCGCGCCGAGGTCGTAGAACCAGCGCCATCGCACCGCCAGTCGCCAGTGCGCACGTGCGGACAGCCTCGTGCCCCATGCCGCAGTCCGCCTCACGCAGCGCAGGGGACTGCCGAACACTGCCGCCGCGGTGCGGAAGGTCCACAACCGTAGCGCCCGACCGATTTGGTCCCGCAGGTTGAGCGGTAGACCGGCAACCAGCGCCTCGACGTCGGGATGCACCGGTGTGAGCACCAACGGCACGAACTCGATCGACAGACTGCCGCCCTGCAGCAGTGGGCGGACGAACGTGCAGACGCCGATTTCCCCGTCCCTGCAGATTTCCTGAAGGTAGAAATAGACCCGCTGGTCGTCGGCACGCTCCGGATGGCGCAGCTCCTCGGCCAAGTCCTTCCAGTCCAGGCGCGGAATCGGCCGACCGTCCGCGACCAGTGGGGAGTCCCAGGCGATCTTCCGTCCGTCGACGTAGATGCGATGCCCGGCCGCCATCTGCCGGGACGCCGTGCTCTCAACGGCGGTTTCCACGACGAACTGGCCTTCGAGCCACTCGTGGAAGGCGACCACGTCGAACATCTCGAAGGTGTCCTCGGCGGCGTCCGGCGGCCGGCGATGAATGTCGATGTCGAGCTTCCAGGGCCGGACGACGAGCCCGTTACCCACGAACGGCGCAGACGCCCGCTGCTCGGAGTAAGCGACCACGTTCGCCCCCGTCAGGCTCTCGATTCGCTGCTCCAGACGCCCACGGACCGGGGGAGCGAGGCTGCGCGGATCGTGCGAGCGATCGGCAACGATCGCGGCTGCCCGCCGGTGCGCCACGGCGGACTCGGCGACGACGACCACCCCACCGGTGACCAGGCCGACGAGCACTATGGCGGCGCAGTCCCAAAGAGCCGCCTGACTCAGGGCCAGAGCGAGGATCAGCATCGTCGCCATGGCCAGGCCGGCGACCCATCGCAGTGGTCCGGAATGCCTACGGTCGCGCTTGCTCCGCCAGGCCCAGCCGACCACTGCTTTTATTCCGCGAGTCAGCAGCCTGCGTCCTGCGTAGACCCCGATGACGAGTGCCACCGCCGCGACCGCGAGGCGGAAGCCGAGCGGTTCGGACAGGCGGCCGATCACTGCGCAGATCACCACCACCGCGATGACGCAACACGCGATCTCCCGGCCGAGTCGCAGCCGCCGTGCGGCGGCGGCGTGGCGCACCAACGCCACCGGGTCCTCGGTGACCGATGGCGCGCCACCCCGAGGCCAGCCGTCGAGAATGCGGACGACATAATCCGCGAAGCCTTCCGAAACATGGGTAGCCGCGCACAGTGTCTGGTTCACCGTACGGCGGCGAATCGGTGCCTGCTCGATCCGCTCGCGCGGTGACGCAACTGCCGTGGTCACTTGTGCTCCTTGATTGACGAATGGCGCTCGAACAGCGGCAATTCACTGCCGTTCATTTACGCTCCTCACCGCGGCCGGGAGCCATTGTGCTGCCGAGGCCGGGCAGGACCATGAGTGATCAACAAGTGAGCCGGCGATCCTGCACGAACGACATCGAGATTTCCCCGTGGCCGGCGGGGTACGCAAGTCCACCAGACCAACTGCGGACGTGGCCCGTCCTGACGCCTGCGTACGAGGGGTCCGGCCCAGTCCAGCAGCGGACATCGAGGAGACCGGATGGGCATGACCAACCCGGACAGCGACCTGCCGACCTCACTCCGCGCGTTCAGCGCGCGTCTCAGGGAACTGCATCGGACGGCGGGCGGACCGTCAGTGGAATCCCTGCACGCCGATCGCAACTTCCCGCTCCGCCGGGCTCACATTTACGCGACCCTGGCCGGCAAAATTTCTCAGCCGCCGACCTGGAAATTCGTCGAGGCCTTCGTTCAGCGGTGTGCGCGATACGCACAGGCGCATAACGTCGATCTTGGAATGTCCGCCCAACCGGCGGACTGGGAAGTGGAGTACCAAAAGCTCGCCCAGCTCAGCAAGATGCACCGGCGGGAGCAGCGTTCGGCCGATCTGTTCGCTGATCGGTACGGCAAGGCACGCGGTCAGGTGCTGACCGTCCAGGACATCACCCATCACGTCGTGCACGACAACCGCCGGATCGGCGTCGTGACAGGGGACATCCGCCAGGTGCGATGTGCCAACGTCTGGGTCAATCCGGAGAGCACCGAGATGGAGATGGCCCGTGTCCACGAGTTCTCGATCTCAGCGATCATCCGGTACGCGGGGGCGACGCACGATGCGCGTGGTCGCGTTGCCGAGGACCTGATCGCCGACGA
Organism: Actinoplanes sp. CA-051413; assembly: GCF_050955795.1. Taxonomy (NCBI): domain Bacteria; kingdom Bacillati; phylum Actinomycetota; class Actinomycetes; order Micromonosporales; family Micromonosporaceae; genus Actinoplanes; species Actinoplanes sp. CA-051413. Next base: position 5,566,458 of record NZ_CP192100.1, on the reverse strand, counting down.
GCTGACCGCGAAGGTGGCCGATCAGCGCCCGTTCGAGCCGGGCGCCGTCGTCATGACCGGCGCCGGCCGGCTGCGGGAGCTCAACGGCGTCCATTACGTCGTGCACGTCGCGTCGGTCCACGCCGAGCCGGGTTCGGGATTCCATCCGATGCGGGACGTCGGCCGATGCGTGTCGAACGTCCTTCAGGCGGTCGAGCGTCTGCAGATGCCGATTTCCATCCTCTTTCCGCTGCTCGGGACCGGCAACGCCGGTGGCGATGTCAGCCGCGTCGCGACCTCGCTCGTCCACGAGGCCCGCAATTACCTGCGCGCGGCGCCGGTCACCCGGGTCGAGACCGTCTACTTCCTGGCCTACACCGACCAGGAGAGGAACGCGTGCCGACGTGCCCTCAGGGAAGCCGGCCTGCGGCCGGAGCCGGGCTAGTTCCGCCGCAGGCGAGTAGAAGCAGGCAGAGAGTCCTACTTCCCGGGCGGATGGGTCCCGTCGCCGCCGCGGGCACCGCCTTGTGCGTGTACTCGTTCCTGTTCCCGGTGATCGTGGTGGTGCTGCTGTTCGAGGTCCCCCGCCCAGGCGCGGTCGCCAGTCTGCTGGCGACTGGCAGCGGCGTCACCGGCGGAGTCCTCAGCCTGATCATCGCGGCCGCCGGCCGCCGGCCGCCGGCCGTCGACTGGCCGACCATGCCTGCGATTCGTGCGGCCGCGTCCACGTCAGGCCGGGGCCAGCAGGCAGAACTCCTTGCCCTCCCGGTCGGTGAGGACCGTCCAGTGGACTTCGGCCGGGTCCACGCCGACGGCGGTGGCGCCGAGGGCCCGCAGCCTGGCTGCCTCCGCAGCCGTGTCGTCGCCCGGGTACGGGCGCACGTCGAGGTGAACGCGGTTCCACCCGGTCTTCGTATCAGGTGTACGCAGGAACAGCAGATAGGGACCGACGCCCCGGGACGCGGTCGAGCCAGATGGCCGCGGACTCGTCGTCCAGGCCGGTCACGAGACGGGCGTGGGGAAGGCTGATCCCGTGGGGCAGGCGCCGGCCGAGGTCGCCCCGGTAGACGTCCGGCTCGCTCCGCCAGGGCAACAGTGGCGCCAGCTGCGCGCGCAGCGGCGCGGGCACCTGCTCGGACAGCGGTGACCGGGTCCAGGCCTGAACGAGCTTGACGAAGAAGGCGTAGTCCCGGGTCCGGCCGGTGTCGTCGGCGGCGACGCCGCTGACCAGGTAACGAGCCGCCGTGGTTAAGGCCGGCCGGGAGTACGGGTGGGCCTCCAGCCGGACGGTCAGGAGGTGCATCTGCCGGCCGGACTGCGCCGCCACCATCGCCTCGAGCTGCGACACCGGTCGCGGGCCCAGGCCGAGGCCGGTGAGCGTGGCGGACTCGACATCGCCGGTGATCCTCGGCATGGCTCACGTCGCAATGCCGCCGGCGGGCACGACCAGCCCGCGAACGGTGAACTCCTCGACGCGGGGCGGCACGAACGGCGCGTCCGGTGCCTGCGCGGCGAGGATCGGCCCGACGAGCTCTCGATCGGCGCGCTCGCTGGCCGCCCGATCGGTCCACACCTCCAGCACCTGGAAGCCACCCTCGGTGGCCCGGCACAGGTGCACGATCAGCCCTTCGACGTCCCCGCCGGTGCGGCGCAGCAGCTCGGCATGGGTGGCGTCGTAGACCTCGGCCGGGGCCGGTACGTCGACGACGTGCGCGTAGTAGGTCATGACCGCTCCTTCGGAGAGGAGGCACCGGCGTCCGTGGTGGTCGAGGGACGAGCTGACCGGTCCGGCCCCGCGTCGCTCGCGAACGTCCCGGCCAGCTTCGCCGCCCCCGGCCCGGGTCTCCGCAACGGCTGCGAGCGCCTCGGCCGACGACGGCGCGCTCAACATCGGGCTGCTGTGCTTCATCGTCCAGCGCGCCATGGAGGACCGGGTGCCGGCCGACCTCGCCGCGACCGGATTCGACGACATCACCGTCGCCCAGGCGCGAGTGCTGGCCCGGGTGAGCGCCGAAGGCACCCGGGTCACCGACCTCGCCGAGCGGGCGCGGGTCACCAAGCAGACCGTCACCTTCATGGTCGACCAGCTCGAGCGCGCCGGATACGTGCGCCGCGTCCCGGACGCCAGCGACGCCCGCGCGCGGCGGGTCGTCTTCGCCGAACGCGGACTCGCCGCCCGGGAGGTGGCCCGCCGCACCGAAGTCGTCGTCCAGCAGGAATGGACCCGTCACCTGGGCGGCCGGACCACCGCCCGCCTGCACCAGATCCTCACCAAACTCCGCGAGATAACCGACCCCTACCAATAACCAGCCAACTGACGCCCCCATGCCGGCGCCACCAACCCGGACCACTGGACCGGCCGCTCAGAATCGTGACCGCCGACCCCGGCGTTCGCGCACGGAACCACTGACTTCGGTCAAGGCTTCGTACAGGCCTTGTCGACCTTCTGGCCCGCCGCGTCGAACGAGGGACTCATAGCCGCCTGTACCGGGTCGGCGGCACCAGCCGCCTTCTTGGCCTCGGCCGAGAGTCCATTCAGCGCGTCGCTCAGCTCGCCATCGCCGGGAGCGGCGAGATCGCTCAGCGCGGCGGCCAGGCCCGTCATCACCCTCTTGCCTTCCGCTGGCGGCACCTTCCCGCCGGGAGCGACCACCCGTTTGAGCTCCTCATTCAACGCCACCTTCGCCGCAGCCACCTTCTCGCACAGCGCCGCGCTCCCTCCCTTCGCGGCGGCCGGAGCCGACGCCGAAGGCCCGTCGACGGAAGCGGAGCTTGGCACCACGGAAATCGTGGACGCTGCGGGCGCAGCCGTGCCGGCCCGAGGGGGCTCATCCGAGGAGCACCCACTGAGGAGCGCAACGGCAACGGCACCAAAGGCCCAGGAGATCGTCAGTCTGTTCACAGTGCCCGACCCTACTGATGTTCGTCGATATCCGCTGGCAACCGCCGAGGTCTACAACCTGGCGCTGCCGTCACGCTCGAGGCGGGCGCCCATGCTCGGCTGCGATCTCGTGCAGCGCGTCGAGGACCGTGCGTACCGCGACCCGGTGCAGGCTCTCCGGGCGGGTGAGAACGTCGATGTGGCGCCCGACCGGCAGGTCGGCCAGCGGCCGCAGGACCACGCCGGGATCGGGCCGGCTGGTGTAGCCGGGCAGGAGCGCGAGCCCGCCGCCCGCGGCCACGATCGCGGCCACGACGGTGAACTCGTTGACCCGGTGGACGATATCGACGGGCCGACCGGCGGCCGCTGCGATCGCCGTCAGGACGCCTTCGATCGGGAATCCCTCGCGGACGCTGATCCACGGCTCGGCGGCGACGTCGTCAGTGGTGAGGGATGTCTTCGAAGCGAGCCGGTGGCCTGCGGGCATCGCGACGTACAGCGGCTCGTGGACGAGCGGCACGACGGTGAGCCGGTCCGCCGGCCAGGGCGGGCTGTGGGCCAGCCGGTGCGCCAGCACCAGGTCGTAGTCGGCGACCAGGGCCGGGAAGCCGGCCTGCGGTACGTCCTGGTCCGAGCACCGCAGCGGTGGCAGGCCGGCCCGGCTGAGCAGCGGGCCGAAGTAGGTGAGCCCGGCGCTGTGGAAGGCGGCCACGGTGACCGGCGTGGCCGGGTTGTCGAGGTACGCGTCCACGGCCCGCCCGGCGCGGTCGAGGGCGGTGGAGACCTCGATGGCCGCGGCGGCGAGGGCTCGGCCCGCCTCGGTCAGCACGAGGCGGCGGCCGCGGCGCTCGGTCAGTGGCACGCGCGCCGAGCCTTGCAGCGACCGTAGTTGCTGGGAGACGGCCGAGGGCGTGATGTGCATCGCTCGGGCGACGGCGGCGAGGCTGCCGCGGTCGCCGAGTTCCCTGAGCAGGCGCAGGTGGTGCAGATCCATTAGGCGTCACTACACCATCAGTTGAGAGGTACGCGTCTTGTCTTCACGATAGACCGGCTCCAGGCTGCGTCCATGTCGATACGCCGCAGCGATTTGTTGTTGCTGGCCGTGGCGGTGGTGTGGGGCAGCAGCTATCTGGTCGCCCAGACCCTCGTCCTGGCCGGTGGGGTGCTGGCCGTGCTGGCCCTGCGCTTTCTCGTCTCGGCGGTCGCGCTGGCGCCGGTCATGGCCGTGCGACGGCTGAGCCGTCCGGAGGTACGGGTCGGGGCGCTGCTCGGCCTCACCCAGGCGACGGTGCTGGTGCTGGAGACGTACGGGGTGGCGCTGACCAGCGCGACCAACGCCGGAGTGCTGATCAGCCTGACGATCCTGCTGACGCCGGCGCTGGAGGGTGCTGTGCGCCGGCGGTGGCTGCCGCCCCGGTTCTTCGTGGCCGCGGCGGTGGCGGTGGTCGGCGTGGTGCTGCTCGTCGCCGGGCCGGGCCTGCGGGCACCGACGGCCGGCGACGCGTTGATGCTCGCCGCTGCCGTCGTCCGCGCGGCGCACGTCACGCTGTCCGGGCGGCTGACCGACGGCCGGCGGTACGACACGGTGACGCTCACCTGGCTGCAGATGATGGTCGGCGCGGTCCTGTTCACGGTGCTTGCGGCACCCGCCCTGCCATCGGCGGTACGGGCCTTCGGGCCGGGACAGTGGCTCGGCGTGCTGTATCTCGCGCTGGGCTGCAGCGTGTTCGCGTTCCTGGTGCAACTGTGGGCGATCCGCCGTACGTCGGCGGCCCGGGCGAGCCTGCTGCTGGGCACCGAACCGGTGTGGGCCGTGCTGATCGGAGTGGGCATCGCCGGCGAGCACCTGACCGCGACCGCCGTCGCCGGAATCACCCTCGTCCTCGCCGGCACCTACTACGGCCAGCGCGTAGAAGCCGACCACCGCCGCCACGACGAGATGGTGGCGGCGAAACGAAATACGTCGGCTGGCACGATTTGAGGATCAGCGAAAGCGTCGGACTCCGTAGCGTCAGCGGCAACGAAAAGGGGGCAGTCCATGTTTCGACGAAGGCGCCGGTCCATTATTGTGGTGGCGGCGATTGCTCTGCTCGCGAGTTTCCTGTCGGCCGCACCCGCCGGCGCCGCCGATCCCGCCGACAACATCAGGATTCAGAACGCGAAAAGCCGCCTCTGTTTCGCCCCGGCTGGCGGCAGCGGCGCCAGTAACACCGCCATCGTCCAGTACTACTGCGACAACAACACCAACCGGGCCTGGCGGCAGCTCTACAGCCCCGGCACCGACGGGCGGTTCCGCATCCAGAACGTGGCCACCGGCCAATGCCTGTCTCCCGCCGGCGGTGGCAGCGGCCTCAACCAGACCATCGTGCAGTACACCTGCGACGCGGATCAGGCCCGCTACTGGCAGCAAATAAGCAGCCCGAACGGCTTCCTCATCCGCAACGTGCGAAGCAACCTGTGCCTGTCTCCCGCGGGCGGCAGCACCACGATCAACGTGCTCCTCGTCCAGTACGCCTGTGACCAGGACCCGGCCCGGGGATGGAGTCTGCTCGGCGCGTACCACATCCCGAATTCCAACAGCGGTCTCTGCCTGACCGTCGCCGGCGGCAGCAGCGTCCTCAACGTCACCGCTGTCCAGTTCGAATGCGACGGCAACCCCGCCCGCTTGTGGAACCTCGTCGACGACTACACCGGCGGCTTCTACCTGAAGAACGTCAACAGCGGCCTATGCCTCTCCCCAGCCGGCGGCGCCGGCGGCGACAACATCGCAATCGTCCAATACCACTGCGACGGCAACCCGGCCCGAACCTGGCGCCTGGTCCCGAACGGCTACTTCTCCTTCCTCCAAAACGTCAGCACAGGCCTATGCCTCTCCCCAGCCGGCGGCAGCACCACCCTGAACGCGACAATCGTCCAATACCGCTGCGACGGCAACCCATCCCGCCTATGGCGCACCGCCCTCGCCTAACCGCAAATACCCCAGCGACGGCCCGCCCACAACGCAACGGACGAGCCACCGCAACCACCAACGACCGCACCACCTTGCCCGGCGGACCGCAACGTCGCCCTTCAACAGCGCCTAAAAAATCGGCAAGGCTGCAGGTAACGGTGACGGTGACGCTGGCTGAGCTGGTGCTCTGCCGTGGACGGAGATCGCGGCATCGACGGCAAGCCGGCGTTGGAGGCATGCCGGCGTCGGAGGCATGACGGCGAATTGGCCGCCACTCAGACGGGGGCGTGCAACAGGCGTCGGATGAGGCCGCCGCCGTGCCGGTCGCCCACCAAGCAATCACCGAAACCGGCGAGGTGCGTACGCAAGACCCACCACCAAGGCCGGCCTGCCCGACAGAAATCCCCTACCGCGCCCACAGCGCGGCAGCCAGACCACCAATCGCAAGGGGACCACTCACGAAGCGCTGCAACCAGCAGCGAGCAACCAAAATCCTGGCCCCAAGTGGAAACCATGCAAGGTTGGAGGCCGGGGGTGACCAAGACGGCATAGATGCTTTACCGCCTTCTTGGTCACCCCCGGCCTCCAACCGTCCACCGCAAGAAAATCCGGCTCAGCCCACGGTCTCCATAGCGGGAGAATCAACCCGAGGAGGCTCCTCGCGACGAGAAATGCGCAACCACACCACAAAACCCCAGATCACAAACCCGGCATAAACGGCGTAGAGAATCGCCGAAGGATAGTACCCGAAATGCAGCAACTCCGGCACCCCGACGAGGTCGACGGCAATCCAGCAAAGCCAGAAATCGACCCACCCCCGAGCCATGGCATAAGTAGCCAGAATCGACCCGACAAAGATCCACGAATCGGCCAGGTAATACCACCAAGGAACCGGAAACCCCGCCCCGATGCCCCGGAAGGCGTAGAAGCACAGCACGACCGCGACCAACGCAACAGGGATGAACAGAGCCCGCTGCCGCCCGGAAGCCCAATGCGGTACGACCGCAGCCCCACCGGCCGAGTGCCTGTTCTGCCGCCAGAGCCACCAGCCATACACGCTCGTGATGATGAAGAAGACCTGCCGCGATGCTTGGCCGTACAGCGGAGTGCCCTGGTCGTTGCCGAGAGCCTGGCCCAGGAACACCGTGAACAGCAGCACATTCCCGACGATGCCGACCGGCCACGCCCACCAGTTGCGGCGCAGGCCGAACAGGGCTGAGCCGAGGCCGAACGCATTGCCGACTATTTCTCGCCAGTAGATGGCCTGGGAGTCGGTTACCTGCCACTTGGCGTCGTAGAACGCGGTGAGCAGTTGATCGAGCCAGTGCACCGTCTGCACCTCCGGGGGGACAGAGGTGCACGCCGGGGAGGACCGCGCACGCGGATAGCCGTACCGTCCGCGCGCCGCCTCCCATCCGGACTTTCACCGTCGGTCCCGGAGTTTCACCGGGTCAACCGGCCGCCGGCTGCGGTCGGGTCGCGGACTGTCACCGCCGGTTCGGAATTGCACCGACCCCGGAGCGCGCTGAACGTGTCACTTGAGCCTCATCGTAATCCCATCGACCGCCTTGGAGATGTGACCTGCATCGCGAGCGACGAGGGGCTTGCGCGGAAGATCCGTAAGTCGTAGCTTACGGTTAGTCGAGACGAACGTAAGCCCGGACCAAGGAGTTGGCGTCGTGAAGTATGTGCTGTTCTACACCCCGGCCGAGGACGTCATGGAGAAGGCGCCGCTGCATTTTCCGGCGCACCAGAGCCGGATCGGGCAGTTCCACGACCGCGGCGACATCCTCATGGTCGGCACCTTCGGCGACCCGGTGAACCAGGGTTCGATGGCCATCTTCCCGACCCGCGAGTCCGCCGAGGCCTTCGTGGCCGGGGACCCGTTCGTCCTGGAGGGCGTGGTCCGCTCCTACGAGATCCGCGAATGGGACGAGGTCCTGACCTGACCGCGACGCAAAAACAGGGACGGCGAGGGCGAACAGGGACGGCGAGGGCGAATCAGCAGAGCGCACGGCGGGCCGAGACCGCTCCGGGAGTCGTCCGCAGCTGCACACCGAGCTGCGCGGCGACCTCCGGCGCGGTGCCGGCCAGCACATCCCGTACGGCGTCGATCACGTCGGCGGCCGACGCCGCGTTCGGGTCCAGAGCCACGCCGGCCCCGCCGCGCTCGATGGCCGCGGCCCCGGCGAACTGGTCCGTCGAGAACGGCAGCACGAGCATCGGTACGCCGAAGGTCAGCGCCTCGGTGACGCTGTTGTTGCCGCCGTGGGTGACCGCCAGCGCGGCCCGGGCCAGCAGTGCCGTCTGCGGCAGGAAGTCGCGGACCAGCCAGTCCTTGCCCGGTTCGGGGAGGTCCCGGGCCGAGCCGGTCGCGACCGCCACCCGTACGTCGAGGGAGCGCAGCGCCGTCAGCACCGTGGCCAACACGTCGCCGCGGGCCGACAGGAAGCTGCCGAAGCTGACGTAGACCACCGGCCGGTCGTCCGCGTCCAGCCAGGCCCGGATGTCGTCGGGCACCGTCTCGGTCCGCACCGCCGAGCCGAGGAAGACGTGCGGGGGCAGCAGCGCGGTACGGGCCGGGTCGTGCAGCGCCTCCGGGTAGTTGAACAGCAGCCGGTCGCCGTGCTCGGCGAGCGCGTCGGAGACCAGCGGCGCCGTCCGGGACAGGCTGCGCAACGCCACGTTCCACTCGGCGGTGAACGCGGCCCGTACGTCGCGGCAGGCCTTGTGCAGTTCGGCCAGCTCGGCGGGCGCCGGGGTGAAGGCGGCCGGCCAGTCCGTCGGGAAGCCGTAGACCTCACCGCCGACCGGCAGCGCCGACGGGTGCCCGAGGACCACGTCCGCGTGCGGCACCCGGTCCGCCGACAGGGCGAGGCGGGCGCTGAACGCGAGGTGGTCCACGATGACGTGGTCCGGGCGTACCGCGGCGACCGCCTCGCGGACCGCGTACGCGCGGCCGACCGGATCCCAGAGCAGGTCCGCGCGCCGGGCCCGGGCCTGGAAGAGCAGCGTCTCGACCAGGCCGCGCCGGGTCGCGGCGAAGAAGCCGCGCAGTGCCTCGTCCTCGCCGGCGGGCTGCTGCTCCGCCCGGATGACGCCGGGGTTGGAGCCGCGGCCCAGCGGCAGATCGGTCCAGGCGAAGCCGGCCGCCCGCACGATCGGGGCGGTCGCCGGGCCGGTTGCGACCACCACCCGCTCGCCGGCGTCCCGCCAGGCGGTCGCGAGGGTGACCAGCGGCAGCAGGTGTGAGGCGTAGTCCGGGCTGATCACCAGCAGTGTCACGGGTCGACCTCCTTGGTCACGGCGGTGTAGATCGTGCGCAGGGCGGCGGCCATCGCGCTGACCGTGAAGCCGGACCGGATCCGTTCCCGGGCCCGGTCCACCCGCGCAGCCTGGTGCGGGGCGGCCGCAAGATCAAGCCCGGCGGTCACGGCCGCGGCGAGTGCGGCCGGGTTGCTGGTGTCGACGAGCAGTCCGGTGTGCCCGTTCTCGATGTAGGTGGGCGGTCCGCCGGCGTCCGGTCCGACCACCACCAGGCCCGCGGCGAGCGCTTCGAGCAGGGCCAGGCCGAACTCCTCCTTGAGGCTGGCGCACACGTACACGCCGCCGGGGCCGATCGCCGGGGATCCGCCCGCACGGGCCAGCGCCAGCCAGCGGGCGACCTCGTCGTTGGGGCGGTGGCCGGGCAGCAGCAGGCCGTCCGCGGCGGGACTGCCGGCGACGATCGCGGCGATCTGGTCGAGCTGTTCGCGTTCATCCGGGGACGGGTCACTCAGGTCGCCGCCGACGAGGACCAGGTTGCTGCGTTGCCACAGGTGGGGGTGGTCGGCCCAGGCGCGTACCAGGGTTGCCATGCCCTTGACCCGGTGCAGGCGCCCGACGCTGAGCACCAGCGGCAGCCCCTGCCGGTGCGGCGGCAGCGCCGCGACCAGCGCCGCCAGTTCGGCCGGCTCCGCCGCCGTCTCGGCGGCCTCGATGACGGTGAGGTCGATGCCCTCAGGCACGACCGTGTAGCGGTCCGGTTCGGCGCCGACGTCGATGCCTACGAGGCGGCGCAGGTCGTCGCGGACCCGCGGGCGCGGGAAGAGCACGACGTGAGCCGCGTCGGCGGTCAGCCGCCGGACCAGGCGCGAACGGAACCAGAAGTGCTCGCGTTCGTCCATCGCGCCGAAGCCGGCCCGGTCCAGGGCGCCGCTGCGGTCGAGCGCGTCGATCGCGCCGTGCGGGTCCGGGGCCAGCGTGAACACGACCGGGATGCCGAGCTCGGTGGCCGCCTCGGCCGCGGCCAGGCTGCCGACGTCGGCCATCCGCAGGTGCAGCAGGTCGACCCGGTGGGCGCGCAACAGCCGGCGGATGCCGCGGCGGGCCGCGACCCAGGTGGGCCAGGCCGCCGCCGCGCCGACGGCCGGGCTGAGCAGCGGTACGGCCGCGAGCTGGTGACCGGGGCCGGGCCGCAGCGCGTCGAAGGCGGCGGTCGCCGTGCCCCGGGAGAGGGTCAAGGCCCGGGCGATGCCGGGTTCGGCCGCGAGGGCGTCGCCGAGACGGACCAGCAGCGTGGCGATGCCGCCGTTGTCGCCGGCTCCCGCCCGGCTGAGCTCCCGGTCCAGGTCGGCGTGCAGGAAGAGCTGAGCGACGGTCAGGCCGTCCTCCGGTACGCACCCAGCCCCGGCCGACACGAGTCCCAGGTCGAAGGCCGCAAGCCGGGCCACCGCGCCGAGCTCGCCGCCCGCCGCGAGCAGTTCGCCGACGGTTCGCGCCGCGGCCAGGTCGCCCGGGCGGTCACTGAGCGCAGCCGTGGCGGCGATCCGGACCGGGAGCGGCTCGGTGAGGTCGAGCGCGATCTCCGCGACCGCTCGCCCGGCGTGCTCACCGCCGAGCAGCCCGAGCGTCTCCACCAGCCGGGTACGGGCCGGCGTGTCCCGCTCGCCGGCCAGCGCCACCAGCAGGGCGGCGAGCACCGCGACCTCGCGGAGCCCGCCGGTGGCGTCCCACCGGGCGAGGGTCCGCTGGGCCAGCATCCCGGCGAAGCCGCCCGCCGCCACGGCCGCCACGAGCGGGTCCATCGCGTCGGTGCGCGGTGACTGCGTCATCAGAGCCCAGGAGGCGTGCTCCCGCAGGAAACCGCGCGGGTGCCGGAGCAACTGGGACAGCACCGCGCCCGCGGCGTCGTCGTCCACCGCACCCAGCGCGTGCACGGCAGCGACCGCGGTGAGCTCGTCCGGGCCGGCGATCGCCTCCCGGAGCAGGCCGATGGTGCCGGGCCCGCCCACCGCGGCGGCGGCGCGGACGCCGTCACCGAGCACCTCCACGAGGCGCGGAGCCTGGCGCACTTGCCGCAATGCCGAGGACAGAGTGGGGGGCATGACCAGGCTTCGGTGCCGGACCCGGTGGTGGATGCACCCGGGGCCGCGATGAGATCGGGGTCACCCGAGGCCGGAGCAGCCCTGACCGTTGACGGTGCAGGCCGAGGGCAGGTTGCCCGAGCCGGAACGGGAGAAGTGGAAACGCAGCGCGACCTGCCCGCGGGCAGGGACCGGCACGCCGGAGGACCAGATGAAGCTGTCCCCCGAGCGGCGCAGGGTCGCCTGCGGGGCCGACTCGACCCAGGAGGTGATCAGGTCGCCGACGGCCGGCGGGAACCGCAGCTCGACCCGCCAGTCGCTGTCCCGCCCGGACGAGTTGGCCACCAGCACCTCCCCGATGAACGCGTTGTCGTACGAGTCGACCAGCCGGTACCGGCCGCTCACCGGGCCGGGGGCAGGCGCCGGGGCGGTGGTGGCCCGGCTCGAGCTGCGAGCGGGCCGCGGCGAGGTGGTGGCCGTCGCCGGTCGCATCTGCGAGCCGGGGCGGGCGCTCGGCGGGGCTGACGCAGGCGCGGAGGACGGCTCGAGGATCGGCATCTCCGGCGTCTGGGCCGGCGTGGGGAGGAACGGCGGCGCCGGCGGCACAGCACGGACCTCGGGGGACGACGTGAAGCGGGTCGCGGCGATGATCAGCAGCGCGATCAGCGCGCAGACGCCCAGCAGCGTCGGCAGCCAGGGCAGCAGGTCCCGCAGGGCCGGCCCGCTGAGGGCACGCCTACGCTCCTGGTGCTCTCCCCGGCTGACCCGCATCGGGGATGAACCTTATCGGGATTCCGGCGCCCGGCAACCGGTGCGACGTGCGTGCGGCCGGTCGTAAGGTCGTCGCATGGGCCACGAGGTGTGGGAGGTCGGCGACGCGTACGAGGCGTACGTCGGCCGGTGGAGCCGTCCGGTCGCCCGCGAGTTCGTCAGCTGGCTCGCCGTGCCCGCCGGCCGGTCCTGGCTGGACGTCGGCTGCGGACCGGGCGCCCTGACCACGGCCGCGCTCGCCACCGCACCGGGCCGGGTCACCGGCGTCGACCGCTCGCCGGGCTTCCTGGCCGATGCCCGGTCCCGCGCCGGCGGTCCGCGGACCGGATTCGCCGCCGGTGACGCCCGCGCGCTGCCGGTGCCGGACAGCTGCTTCGACGTCGTGGTCAGCGGGCTCTGTCTCAACTTCGTGCCCGAGCCGCCCCGGGCCGCCGCCGAGTTCGCCCGGGTCACCGCGAGCGGGGGAGTGGCCGCCGCGTACGTCTGGGACTACGGCGACGGCATGGCGATGATGCGGCACTTCTGGGAGGCCGCCGTCACGCTCGATCCCGGTTCCGTGCAGTTCGACGAGGGCCGCCGCTTCGCGCTGTGCGCGCCCGGGCCGCTCGCCGAGCTGTGGTCCGGGGCGGGCTTCGACGCGGTTGCGACCAGGGCGATCGAGGTGCCGACGGTGTTCGCCGATTTCACCGACTTCTGGCGGCCGTTCCTCGGCCGGCAGGGCTCCGCTCCCGGTTACGTGGCGTCACTGACCGAGCAGCAGCGCACGGCTCTGCGGGAGCTGCTGCGTTCCCGGCTGCCGGTGGAGCCGGACGGCTCGATCCGGCTGACCGCTCGGGCCTGGGCTGTGCGGGGCACGCTCCACTAGGGAGCCGCCGCAGGCTGCGGTTTCGGGGGCGTTTCGGTCGTGCGACATCCGATGGTTGCCCTGCCCCGGCCCGGCATCTATGGTCGGTATTCATCCCCGTGATTCCCCATCGGTGACCTTCAGGCCATCGTCGAAGCGCTTCGATGAGCCGCTAACGGCTCCGCCAGGAGAGACAGACATGCGAAACAGGCCCCTGCGGCGCATCCTCGCCGTCGTCGCGCTCGCGGTGATCACGCTGCCGGCGGTGCCCGCCGCGGCCGCCGCCGAGCCGTCCTACCCGTTCCGGGATCCGCACCTGGCGCTCGACGCCCGGGTTGACGATCTGCTCGGCCGGCTCACCCTGGACGAGAAGATCTCACTGCTGCACCAGTACCAGCCGGCCGTGCCGCGGCTGGGCATCAAGATGTTCAAGGCCGGCACCGAGGCGCTGCACGGGGTGGCCTGGTCCAACGACATCGACGCCGGCGGCGCGGTGGTGACCGCGCAGGGCACCGCCTTCCCGCAGGCCGTCGGCCTGGCCAGCACCTGGGACCAGGCCCTGCTGCGCCGGGTCGGCTCGGTGGTCGGCACCGAGGCCCGCGGCTACCACGCGCAGAACCCGCGGGTGTTCGGCCTCAACCTGTGGGCGCCGGTGGTGAATCCGCTGCGCGATCCGCGCTGGGGCCGCAACGAGGAGGGCTACTCCGAGGACCCGCTGCTGACCGGCGCGATCGCCACCGCGTACGGGCGGGGGTTGCAGGGCGACGACCCGGACCACCTGCGGACCGCGCCCACGCTCAAGCACTACGCGGCGTACAACAACGAGGCCGGGCGCGATGTGACGTCGTCGAACGTGCCGCAGCGGGTGCTCAACGAGTACGAGCGCCCGGCGTACCGAATCCCGTTGCAGGCCGGCGCCGCGACCGGCGTGATGGCGTCCTACAACCTCGTCAACGGCCGTCCGGCCACCGTGGACCCCGACTTCTCCGACCTGGTCCGCGGCTGGAGCGACCGGCCGCTGTTCAACGTCAGCGACGCCGGCGCGCCGTACAACCTGACCCGGTCGCAGGCGTACTTCGCCACCCAGCCCGAGGCGGACGCCGCCGTGCTCAAGGCCGGGCTGGACAGCTTCACCGTGGACGACGGCAACGGCGGGCCGACCGTGACCGCCATCAAGGATGCCCTGGCCCAGGGACTGCTGTCCGAGGACGACATCGATGAGGCCGCCGGGCACGCGTTGAGCATCCGCTTCCGGCTGGGCGAGTTCGATCCGGACGGCGGCCCGTACGCGTCGATCACCCCCGCCGTCATCGACAGCCCGGCCCACCGCGCGCTGGCCCGCGAGACCGCCGGCAAGGCCGCGGTGCTGCTCAAGAACTCCCGCGGCGCGCTGCCGCTGCGGCCCGGCGGCAAGGTCGCCGTGGTCGGCCCGCTGGCCGACACCCTCTACACCGACTGGTACGGCGGCAAGCTGCCTTACGAGGTCACCGCCCTGGACGGCATCCGCGAGCGCGCCAAGAGCGTGACCACCAGCGACGGCGCCGACCGGATCGCCCTCAAGGACACCACCACCGGCCGGTACGTGACCGCCACCGGGACCACCGACGCCGACGCGGTCACCGCCACCGGCGCCGGCGCGGGCACCGCCGCGCAGTTCGACACGGTCGACTGGGGCCAGGGCGTCGCCACGCTGCGCAACGTCGCCAACGGCCGGTACCTCGGCTACAACTGGGGTCCGCTGCTGACCCGCGACGAGCAGCCCAACGGCTGGTTCGTGCAGCAGCAGTTCAAGCTCGAGCGGCAGGGCGACGGCAGCTACGTCCTGCACTACGCGGGCTACGAGACCAAGGAGAGCTGGTTCGGCGCGAACACGTACGTCACGGTCGGCGCGGACGGCAAGCTGGCGCTCGGTTCCGCCACCGCCGCGGGCGCCGCGCACTTCACCCGCGAGGTGATCAGCAGCGGCGTGGACGAGGCAGTCACTGCCGTGACCGGCGCCGACGCCGCGGTGGTCGTGGTCGGCAGCAACCCGTTCATCAACGGGCGCGAGGCGCACGACCGCACCACGACGGCGCTGGGGGAGAGCCAGCACGCGCTCGTCGAGGCGGTGCTCGAGGCGAATCCGCGTACGACGGTGGTGCTGCAGACCAGCTATCCCGACTCGATCGCCTGGGAGCAGGAGCACGTACCGGCGATCCTGTGGACCACCCACGCCGGCGCCGAGACCGGCCACGCCGTGGCCGACGTGCTCTTCGGCGACGTCAACCCGGCCGGGCGGGTCACCCAGACCTGGCCCCGCTCGGACGACCAGCTCCCCGCCGACCTGCTGAACTACGACATCATCGCCTCGGAGCAGACCTACCTGTACAGCAGGCAGCGGCCGCTCTACGCGTTCGGCCACGGCCTGTCGTACACGAAGTTCCGCTACTCACCGCTGCGCGCCCGCACGTCCGGCGGCACTGTGACCGTGCGTGTCGACGTGACCAACACCGGGACCCGCGCCGGGGACGAGGTCGTGCAGCTCTACAGCCACCAGCGCACCTCGCGGGACAAGCAGCCGGTCAAGCAGCTGCGGGCGTTCCAGCGGGTGAGTCTCGCGCCCGGCGCCACGAGGACCGTCACGCTGAGCTTCCCGCTCGCCGACCTCGCGCACTGGGACGTCACCCGGGGCCGCTGGGTGCTCGAGTCGTCCGTGCACGACCTGCTCGCCGGCTCCTCGTCGGCGGACATCCGGCAGCGCGGCTCGCTGCGGGTGCGTGGCGAGACGATCCCGGCCCGGGACCTGACCCGGACCACCCGGGCGGAGAGCTTCGACGCGTACGGCGGTGCGCAGCTCGTCGATGAGAGCAAGCCGCGCGGCACCGCGGTGGGCGCCGCGAAAGCCGGCGACTGGATCGCGTTCGAGGACTCGCGGCTCGGTACGGCCTTCACCGCCCGGGTGGCCAAGGCGAGCGCGGGCCCGGGCACCGTCGAGGTCCGCCTCGGTTCACCGACCGGCCGGTTGCTGGGTACGGCCACCGTGGCGAGCACCGGCGACAAGTACACCTATGCCACGGTCAACGCCCAGCTGGACCGGGTCCGTGGCCGGCACGACGTGTATCTGGTCCTGAGCGACGGGGTACGGCTGGCCACCTTCCGGGCCGCCGGGTGATCACCGGCACCCCGGCGCGGCGGTGCCGGGGTGCACGTGGTGACGGTCAGTAGGATCGGCAGGCCGACAGCGAGCAGAACGGGGAGGGCGATGCCGACGATCAGCGACGTCGCCCGGGCGGCGGGCGTCTCGATGAGCACGGTCTCGTACGTGCTCAGCGGGCGCCGGCCGATCTCCGCCGAGACCCAGGCCCGGGTCAAGGCGGCCATCGCCGAGCTGGGTTACCACCCGCACGCCGGGGCCCGCGCCCTGGCCAGCAGCCGCACGAGCGTGCTGGCCCTGGTGGTGCCGTTGCGGGTGGACGTCAGCGTGCCGGTCATCATGCAGTTCGTGACGGCGGTGGTGACCGCGGCGCGCACGTACAACCACGACGTGCTGCTGCTGACCAAGGACGAGGGCACGGCGGGCCTGGAACGGGTCGCCGGCGCCACCATGGTCGACGCGCTGATCGTGATGGACGTCGAGCGGGACGACGTCCGGATCCCGGCGCTGGGCCGGCTCAAGCAGCCCTCGGTGCTGATCGGGCTGCCCGACGACGCGGCCGGCATCGCCTGCGTCGACCTGGACTTCGCGGCCACCGCCGCCGAGTGCCTGCGGCACCTGGCCGGGCACGGGCACCGCAGAATCGCCCTCGTCGGCCCCTCCCCGGCGGTGTACGAGCGCGGCACCACGTACGCCTCCCGGTTCCTGACCGGCTTCACCGATGCTGCCGCCGAGCTGGGGCTCGACACCGTGGCCCATCCGTGCGGGCCGGGCGCCGCGGGGGTGCGCGA
The DNA here is from genome assembly GCF_050955795.1 of Actinoplanes sp. CA-051413. NCBI lineage: Bacteria > Bacillati > Actinomycetota > Actinomycetes > Micromonosporales > Micromonosporaceae > Actinoplanes > Actinoplanes sp. CA-051413. The sequence continues at coordinate 5,549,764 of NZ_CP192100.1, read as the reverse complement.
GTGCCTCGCCGAGATCGACGCCGAGCTGCCTGAGGTGTCGGCGCTGGTGGTGCACAACGAGGAGGCGCTGGTGCCGCTGCTGGAGGAGCTGCGCGCCAGCGGCCGCCGGGTGCCCGAGGATCTGTCCATCGTCGCGGTGTGCCCGCGCGACGTGGCGGTGAGCCTGCCGGTACGGCTGACCTCGGCCGACATCCCCGCCCACGACGTCGGGACGCTGGCCGTGGAGACGGCGATGAACCTGCTGGACGGCCGCCGTACGCCGGGCACCCGGTTGCTGGCGCCGACCATCGTCGAGCGGGACAGCTGCTCTTCCCGCGACTGAGGAAATCTCGCCGTCACACTGTTGACATGTAGGTGAGCCGTTCCCTAGCGTCTGCCCAAGCCCCATCGTCGAAGCGCTTCGACGGCTACGTGTCGAAGCGCTTCGACGAAACACGGTTTCCCCTGGGAGGACGGCATGGTCAGATCCCGTATGAGCCTCGCCGCGGGCGCGCTGCTACTGGCGGCGTCCCTCGGCCTTACCGCGTGCAGTGATTCCGGCTCCAGTGACGAGGGCGCCGACGCCAAGACTTTGACTCTGTGGCACTACGAGGGCCCCACCAGCGCCATGGGCGTCGCCTGGGCCAAGGCGATCGAGCTGTTCAAGGCTAGCCACCCCGGCGTCGAGGTGAAGTTCGAGGAGAAGAGCTTCGAGCAGATCCAGCAGAACGCCGGCATGATCCTCAACTCCGACAGCACCCCGGACATCCTCGAGTACAACAAGGGCAACGCCACCGCCGGCCTGCTGTCCAAGCAGGGCCTGCTCACCGACCTCACCGAGGAGTCGGAGAAGCGGGGCTGGGACAAGAAGCTGAGCCCGAGCCTGCAGACCACCACCAAGTACGACGGCGACGGCATCATGGGCAGCGGCAAGACGTTCGGCGTGCCCAACTACGGCGAGTACGTGATGGTCTACTACAACAAGGACCTGTTCACCAAGCACAAGGTCGCCGTGCCCACCACGCTGGCCGAGTTCGAGGCCGCGATGGACACCTTCGTCAAGGCCAAGGTCACGCCGCTGTCGGTCGGCGGCGCCGAGTATCCGGCCCAGCAGATCTTCTATGAGCTGGCCCTGTCCAAGGCCAACCGGGCCTTCGTGGACGACTACCAGCTCTACAAGAACAAGGTCAACTTCCAGGGCCCGGAGCTCACCTTCGGCGCGCAGACCTTCGCCGACTGGGTCAAGAAGGGCTACATCGCCAAGAACTCGGCCGGCATCAAGGCCGAGGACATGGGCGTCGCCTTCACCCAGGGCAAGTTCCCGATCATGATCTCGGGCAGCTGGTGGTACGGCCGGTTCTCCTCCGAGATCAAGAACTTCCAGTGGGGCACGTTCCTGTTCCCCGGCAACACGCTGCACCCCGGCTCCAGCGGCAACCTGTGGGTGGTGCCGACCAAGAGCAAGGCCAAGAGCCTGGCGTACGACTTCATCGACATCACCATGCAGCCCGAGGTGCAGAACCTGCTCGGCAACAACGGTGGCGTCCCGGTCGCGGCGGACACCGCGGGGATCACCGACGCGAAGAACAAGGAGCTCATCGACAACTTCGCCAAGATCTCCTCCAGTGACGGGCTGGCGTTCTACCCGGACTGGCCCGCGCCCGGCTACTACGACGTCATGGTCGGCGGCGTGCAGGGGCTGATCAACGGCTCGAAGACCCCGCAGCAGATGCTCGACGAGGTCGCCAAGCCGTACCAGGACAACCTGACCGACCTGGGCAAATGAGCCGGCAGGGAGGCCGGCACACCGCCGGGTTCGGTTGGTACCTCGTCCCGGGGGTGCTGGCCTCCCTCGCGGTGATCGTGGTGCCCCTGGTGATGACCGTCGGCATCAGCTTCACCCGCTGGTCCGGCATCGGCAGCCCGGTGTGGGTCGGTTTCGAGAACTACACCCGGCTGTTCCACGACGAGCGGTTCTGGGCCTCGTTCGGGCACATCCTGCTGCTGATCATCGCGATGGCGGTGATCCCCACTCTGCTCGGCCTGCTGATGGCGGCGGTGCTGTTCGACTACATCGCCAAGATCTTCGGGCCGCGCTGGGCCAGCGTGTTCCGCTCCGGGTTCTACCTGCCGCAGGTGCTGCCGGTCGCGGTGACCGGCATCGTCTGGGGCTGGATCCTGCACCCGAGCTACGGCGCGCTGAACCGGATCCTGGACTCTGTCGGACTCTCCTCGCTGAGCCGCAACTGGCTCGGCGACCCGAAGTACGCGCTCTACAGCGTGATGGCGGTGATGGTCTGGTTCCAGCTCGGCTACCCGATCGTCATGTTCATGTCCGGCCTGCAGCGCATCGACCCCGAGCTGTACGAGGCGGCCGACCTGGACGGGGCCGGCTGGTGGCAGCGGTTCCGGCACATCACCGTCTACCTGATCAAACCGGAGTTCTACGTGGTGCTGGTGACCACCACCATCGCGGCGCTGAAGATCTTCGGGCAGATCTTCGTGCTGACCCGGGGCGGGCCGAGCAACGCGACCTTGGTGCCGTCGTACTTCGCTTGGCAGAACTTCTTCCAGAAGGCCCAGGTCGGCTACGGCTCGGCGATCTCCACAGTGCTCACGGTCCTGATCGTGGTGCTGGCGTTCGTCTTCCTGCGCCTGCAGACCCGCGACGAGCGCAAGGGAGCCTGACATGACCGCTCTGGCCACCGCACCCGAGAAGCAGGCGGCCCCCACGCAGGCGGGGGTCAACCGGCGGCGGTACCCGGCCCGCTACATCGTGCTGGGCGTGCTGGTCATCCTGCTGCTGCTCGTCGTGGCGCCGCTGCTGGTCGTCGCGCTCAACGCGGTCAAGAGCCCGGCCGACTACGCGAGCAACGGGCCGCTGTCCATCCCGGAGTCGCTGCACTGGGACGGCATCGTCGACTTCTGGCAGCGGGTGGACTTCAGCCGCAAGCTGCTCAACAGCTTCATCACCAGCGCCGTCGTGTCGGTGCTGGCGGTGATCCTGTCGGTCCTCAACGCGTACGCGCTGGGCATCGGCCGGGTCCGCGGCCGGGTCTGGTTCCTGGTCTTCTTCCTGGTCGCCAACCTGCTGCCGCAGGAGGTGCTGGTCTACCCGCTGTACTACCTGTCCAAGAGCCTGCACCTGTACGACAGCCTGTTCTCGATCATCATCATCTTCACGGTGATCCAGAGCGCGTTCGGCACGTACCTGCTCTCCTCGGTCTACGCCGAGTTCCCGACCGAACTGCTCGACGCCGCCGCGGTCGACGGGGCCGGCCGCTTCCGCACGCTGTGGCGGGTCGTCGTGCCGGTCAGCCGGCCGACGCTGGCCGTGCTGTTCACGTTCTTCTTCATCTGGACGTGGAACGAGTTCTTCCTGCCGCTGGTCTTCCTGATCTCCAACGCCAACCAGACCGTCCCGGTCGCGCTCGGCGTGCTCCAGGGCGACCGGCAGATGGACGCCACGACCACCAGCGCCTCGGCGCTGATCGGCATCCTGCCCGCGATGCTGTTCTTCCTCATCTTCCAGCGCACCCTCACCCGCGGCATCACCGCCGGCGCCATCAAGTAGTCCGCCGAAGGCCCCGAAGCAGTAAAGGATTGTGCATGAAGTTCACCGACGGTTACTGGCGCAAGCGTGACGGCCTGACGGTGCTGCACCCGGTGCAGTTGCAGGACACGTCGGCCGGCGCCGGCACGCTGACCGCCTTCGCCACCGCCAAGCGGGTGCAGGGGCGCGGGGACACCCTGGACGCCCCGATCATCACGGTGACGTGCTCGGCGCCGGCGCCCGACGTCATCCGGGTGTCGATCAGCCACTTCGCCGGCCACCGGCCGCGTAAGCCGGACTTCGAGATCGCCGCCGACCCGGACTTCCAGGCGCAGGTGCACGGCAACGAGCTCACCTCGAGCGCGCTCACCGCCCGTTTCGCCGACGGCGACGCGTGGCGGCTGGACTTCCTGGCCGACGGCAAGCGCCTCACCGGCAGCGGGTGGAAGGGCATGGGGGTCGTCGACACCGCCGAGGGCGAGCACTACGTGCACGAGCAGCTCGACCTCGGCGTGGGGGAGGCCGTCTACGGGCTCGGCGAGCGCTTCGGCCCGCTGGTCAAGAACGGCCAGACCGTCGACATCTGGAACGAGGACGGCGGCACCAGCAGCGAGCAGGCGTACAAGAACGTGCCGTTCTACCTGACCAACCGCGGCTACGGCGTGCTGGTCGACCACCCCGGCAAGGTGTCCTTCGAGGTCGGCTCCGAGCTGGTCTCCCGCACCCAGTTCAGCGTGGCCGGGCAGTCACTGTCCTATCTGGTCATCTACGGCCCCACCCCGGCCGACATCCTGCGCAAGTACACCGCGCTGACCGGGCGACCGGCCCTGCCGCCGGCCTGGTCCTTCGGGCTGTGGCTGACCACCTCGTTCACCACCTCCTACGACGAGGAGACGGTGACCAGCTTCGTCGACGGGATGGCCGAGCGGGACCTGCCGCTGAGCGTCTTCCACTTCGACACGTTCTGGATGCGCGAGTTCAGCTGGTGCGACTTCGAGTGGGACGCGCGGATCTTCCCCGACCCGCCGGGCATGCTCAAGCGGCTCTCCGACCGGGGACTGCGGACCTGCGTGTGGATCAACCCGTACATCGCGCAGCGCTCGTCGCTGTTCGCCGAGGGCATGGCGGCCGGCTACCTGGTGCGCAAGCCGGACGGCGACGTGTGGCAGTGGGACCGCTGGCAGGCCGGGATGGCGCTGGTCGACTTCACCAACCCGGACGCCTGCGAGTGGTACGCCGGCAAGCTGCGGGCCCTGCTGGAGATGGGCGTCGACGCGTTCAAGTCCGACTTCGGTGAGCGCATCCCGCTCGACGTGGTCTGGCACGACGGCTCGGACCCGGAACGGATGCACAACTACTACACCCAGCTCTACAACCGGGTGGTCTTCGACGTGCTGCGCGAGCACCGCGGCGAGGGCGAAGCCGTGGTGTACGCGCGCTCCGCGACCGTCGGCGGCCAGCAGTTCCCGGTGCACTGGGGCGGCGACAACTCCTCCACGTACGAGTCGATGGCGGAGAGCCTGCGCGGCGGGCTGTCCCTGGCGGCCTCGGGTTTCGGCTTCTGGAGCCACGACATCGGCGGCTTCGAGGGGCTGCCGGACCCGGCGGTGTTCAAGCGCTGGATCCCGTTCGGGCTGCTCTCCTCGCACAGCCGGCTGCACGGCAACCAGACGTACCGGGTGCCGTGGCTGTTCGACGAGGAGGCCGTCGACGTGCTGCGCTCGTTCACCCGGCTGAAGCTGTCGCTGATGCCGTACCTGTTCGAAGCCGCCGGGCGCGCGCACCGCGAGGGCCTGCCGGTGATGCGGCCGATGGTCTTCGGTTTCCCGGACGACCCGGCCGTCACGCACCTGGACCGGCAGTACCTGCTCGGCGACAACCTGCTGGTCGCGCCGGTGTTCAGCGAGGCGGGGGACACGTCGTACTACGTGCCGGCCGGGCGCTGGACCCGGTTCGGCACCGGGGAGGTCGTCGAGGGGCCGGGCTGGGTGCACGAGACGCACGGCTTCGCCAGCGTGCCGCTGCTGGTGCGCCCGGACTCGGTGCTGGCGATCGGGGCCCGCACGGACCGGCCGGACTACGACTACCGCGACGGCATCACGCTGCAGCTCTACGAGCTGGCCGAGGGCACCCGGACGACGACCGTGCCGGGGCCGGCGGGGGAGCCGGCGACGACCTTCGAGGTGACCCGGTCGGGCGGCACCGTGCGGGTCGCCCGCAGCGGGGCGGCGGCGCAGTGGCGGGTGCGTGCCGGTGACGTGGTGGCCGACGTGGACGCCGACGTGGCGACCTGCGAGCTGCGTCTGCCGTAAAGGTCGGACATCGGGTCGGTGGGGCGGGCAATTCCCGCCCCACCACCGCGTTTCGGGCGTGCTACCACGTTGTCACCGTCCATGAACACCTTGTTACAGAAGATTGCTCTCCTCCCCTCGCGCCTGCCAGCGATATCTGGCAATGTCGGGGTCAGGGCTGTGAGCTGGGCCACTTTGAGCCAGCGGTTTGCCCGGACGGAGGATCGATGATGATTCCACGACCGACGACGCCCCGGCGGCCGTCACGGTGGACCGCGATGATCGGGGTGACGGCCCTCTTCGCCTCGCTCGCGGCTTGCTCCAGCGGACCTGAGGGCACGGTGGTCAACCTCTACGGCGGAGCCAGCGGCACCGGCTTCGACAAGATCATCGCCGACTGCAACAAACAGGCGGCCGGCCGTTACACCATCGTCGGCAATCTGCTCCCCAGCGATGCCGACGGCCAGCGCGACCAGTTCGTCCGGCGGCTCGCCGCCAAGGACGACGGCATGGACCTTCTCGGCATGGACGTCACCTGGACCGCGGAGTTCGCCGAGGCCAAGTGGATCCGCGAACTGACCGGGGAACAGAAGGCCCAGGCGACCAAGGACACCCTCCAGCCGCCGATCGACACGGCGACCTGGAAGGACAAGCTCTACGGCGTACCGCGCACGACCAACGTGCAGCTGCTGTGGTACCGCAAGTCGCTGGTGCCTACCCCGCCCAAGACCTTCGACGAGATGATCGCGATGGCCCAGCAGCTCAAGGCCCAGGGCAAGCCCTACGAGATCGGGCTCACCGCGGCCCAGTACGAGGGCTACGTGGTCAACGTCAACAACCTGATCACCGCGTACGGCGGCACGCTGGTCAACGAGGACAGCTCCGAGCCCACCATCGACGACAAGACCGTGCAGGCGCTGACGCTGCTGCGCAAGCTCGCCACCTCGGGAGTCACGAGCGCGTCGCTGTCCAACGCCCAGGAGCCCGAGGTCTTCGCCGACCTGCAGGCCGAACGGTCCGCCTTCTCGCTCAACTGGCCGTACGTGCTCAGTGCCATGCGTGAGGCCAACCCGGACCTGGTCGACGACCTCGGTTACGCGCCCTACCCGTCGGTCGACGGCGGGCCGCCCAAGGTGACGCTGGGCGGGATGAACTACGCCATCAGCACCTACAGCAAGCATCCGGAGGAGTCGTTCGAAGCGGCCATGTGCCTGCGCAACGAGAAGAACGCGCTCAGCGCCGCTCTCGACGCCGGTGACGTGCCGGCGCTCGCCACGGTCTTCGAGCTCCCGGAGTTCAAGAAGGCGTACCCGATGGCCGACGTCATGCGGACCGAGCTGGAGGCCGCCGTGCCCCGCCCGGTGTCACCGGTGTACCAGAACATCTCGACGCTCGTATCCACCACGCTGTCCCCGCCGCAGAGCATCAACCCGCAGAAGGCGGCGGACGAGCTGCGCGACTCCATCAAGGACGCGATCGAGGGCAAGGGGATCGTGCCATGACCGCTACACCGACCGCGGCAGCCGCTGAGGCGGCCGAGGACCGCATGGATGATGGCACCACCGAGATCGCCCGCCAGCGCCACACCGACGCCAAACGGGCCGAGCGCAAGCTGGGGCTGATGCTGGTCGGCCCGGCCGTGGTGATCATGCTCGCGGTGGCCGCCTACCCGATCATCTACGCGTTCTGGCTCTCGCTGAACAAGGCGGACCTGCGCCAGCCGGACGCCAACAAGTTCATCTGGTTCGACAACTACGTCACCGTGCTGTCCAGCCCGATCTGGTGGACCGCGTTCGGCGTCACCATGCTGATCACCATCGTCGGCGCCACCCTCGAGCTGATCCTCGGCATGCTGCTCGCGATCGTCATGCACCGCACGATCGTCGGACGGGGGCTGGTGCGCACCTCGGCGCTGGTGCCGTACGCGATCGTCACCGTGGTGGCGGCGTTCTCCTGGCGCTTCGCCTGGACCCAGGGGCTGGGCTGGCTGGCCCCGGAGAACTCGGCGCCGCTGACCGAGTTCTGGCCGTCGATCGGGATCATCATCCTGGCCGAGGTCTGGAAGACCGTCCCGTTCATGGCGCTGCTGCTGATGGCCGGCCTGGCGCTGGTGCCCGAGGACCTGCTCAAGGCCGCCTCGATGGACGGCGCGAGCCCGTGGAAACGGTTCTGGCTGGTGACCGTGCCGCTGATCAAGCCGGCCATCCTGGTCGCCCTGCTGTTCCGCACCCTGGACGCGTTCCGGGTGTTCGACAACATCTTCATCCTCACCAGCGGGTCCAACAAGACCAGCTCGGTGTCGATGGTCGCCTACAGCAACCTGATCCGGGGGCTCAACCTCGGCATCGGGTCGGCGATGTCGGTGCTGATCTTCATCACCACCGGGATCATCGCGTTCGCGTTCATCAAGTTCTTCGGGGCGGCAGCGCCCGGATCCGACGCTGAGGGGAGGCGGTAGTCATGCAGCCGGAGACCACGAACCGCAAGCTGATGTGGTGGGGTGTCAACGCGATCGTCCTGCTGTACGCGTTCGTCCCGGTGCTCTGGATCGTGTCCCTGTCACTGAAGGACGACGCGACCCTCAACGACGGCAACTACATCCCGACCTCGCCGAGCAACGACAGCTACTCCGCGATCTTCAACAATCCGGACTTCCTGCGGGCCCTGGCCAACTCGATCGGCATCTGCATCATCGCCACTCTGATCGCCATCGCGTTCGGGACGATGGCCGCGTACGCGATCGCCCGGCTCGACTTCCCGGGCAAGCGGACCATCGTGGCAATGGCGCTTCTGGTCTCGATGTTCCCGCAGATCGCCCTGGTCACGCCGCTGTTCAAGATCGAGACGGCGGTCGGGCTGTTCGACACCTGGCCCGGGCTGATCATCCCGTACATCGCCTTCGCGCTCCCGCTGGCGATCTACACGCTGTCGGCCTTCTTCCGGGAGATCCCCTGGGACCTGGAGAAGGCCGCCAAGATGGACGGGGCGACGCCGTACCAGGCCTTCCGCCGGGTGATCACCCCGCTGGCCATGCCCGGCATCTTCACCACGGCCATCCTGGTCTTCATCTCGTGCTGGAACGACTTCCTGTTCGCCCTCTCGCTCACCTCGACCTCGAACGCGCGGACCGTCCCGGCGGCGATGAGCTACTTCACCGGCGCCACCACGTTCGAGAAGCCGACCGGACCGATCGCGGCCGCCGCCGTGGTCATCACCATCCCCATCGTGATCTTCGTGCTGGTCTTCCAGCGGCGGATCGTCGCGGGGCTGACCTCGGGCGCCGTCAAGGGCTGACCCATCCCACGTACCGATACACCGAGGAGCTGACGTGGCCGAGATCGTTCTGGACCATGTGGTCAAGCGTTACCCCGACGGCGCCCTGGCCGTGGACGACTTCAACCTCGAGATCGCCGACGGTGAGTTCATCATCCTGGTCGGCCCGTCGGGGTGCGGGAAGTCGACCACGCTGAACATGGTGGCCGGCCTCGAGGACATCACCGCCGGCAAGCTGATCATCGACGGTCAGGTGGTCAACGACAAAGCCCCCAAGGACCGCGACATCGCCATGGTGTTCCAGTCCTACGCGCTGTACCCGCACATGACCGTGGGCGACAACATGGGCTTCCCGCTGCGGCTGGCCGGGATGGACAAGGCGGCCATCCGCAAGAAGGTCGAGCAGGCGGCCGAGATGCTGGAGCTGACCCAGCACCTGGACCGCAAGCCGGCCAACCTCTCCGGCGGCCAGCGCCAGCGGGTGGCGATGGGCCGGGCCATCGTCCGGTCGCCCAAGGCGTTCCTGATGGACGAGCCACTGTCCAACCTGGACGCCAAGCTGCGGGTGCAGATGCGCACCCAGATCGCCCGGATCCAGAAGAACCTGGGCACGACCACCCTCTACGTCACCCACGACCAGACCGAGGCGATGACCCTGGGCGACCGCGTCGTGGTCATGCGCAGCGGCGTGGTCCAGCAGGTCGGCTCGCCGGCCCACCTGCACGCCCACCCGGCGAACCTGTTCGTGGCCGGCTTCATCGGCAGCCCGTCGATGAACTTCTTCCCCGGCCGGCTGCGCCCCGACGGCGTGGTGACGGCGCTGGGCGAGGCGAAGCTGCCCGACCAGGTCCGGCAGGCCCTCAACGGCTCGACCGGCGAACGCGAGGTGATCGTCGGCATCCGCCCGGAGCACTTCGAGGAGGCGTCCCTGGTCGGCGACAAGCCGGGCGCCACCTTCGACGCGCCGATCGACATCGTCGAGGCGATGGGCTCGGACGTCTACGCCTACTTCACCATGAAGGGCGACCAGGCCCGGTCCAAGGACCTGGAGGACCTGGCCAAGGACACCGGCAACGACCTGCACAGCGGCGGCGTCGACGTGACGGCCCGGCTGGACGCGGCCGCGAACGTCCAGCGCGGCAAGACCGCCCGGCTCTGGTACGACACGTCGAAGATCCAGGTGTTCGACGGGGCCAGCGGCAAGAACCTGGTGGCCGGCACCGACTGACCGGCGGGGTCGAGCGCTGCCGGCGGCGGATCAGTCGCCGGCAGCCGGTCCCTGCGCCGGCGCCCCGACGAACGCGGGTGAGCCGCTGGGCCGGAGAGCCGTGGGCGAGCCTTTCGCCCGGGGCTGAGCCGCTACGCCCCGGTGCGTGGGTGGATGCCGTCGATGGCCAGGCCCAGCAGGCGTTCCGCCTCGGTGCCGTTCTCGCCGGGGTTGTGCTCGACGGCCATCGAGATGGCGGTCACCAGGGTCAGCAGGTCGTCGATCGACACCTCCGGGCGGACCGCGCCCGCCGCGCGGGCCCGGATGACCAGTTCGTCGCCGGCCTGCACGATCATGCGGTGACATTCGTTGTCGGTGCTCGGCACCAGCGACGAGGCCAGCCCGCGGGTCGACGCGACGTAGGCCCCGAGCGCGCGCAGCCAGATCGTCAGCGCCGGGCCGGGGTCCGAGCCCTCGGCGAGCTCGTGAGCCTGCTGGCACAGCGCTTCCACTCGGCCGTGGAAGACCGCGTTGAGCAGCGCCTGCCGGGACGGGAAGTGCCGGTGCAGCGTGGCCGAGCCCACCCCGGCCTGCCGGGCGATCTCCTCCAGCGAGGCGTCGGCCCCCTCGCGGGCGAACGCCGTGGCAGCCGCGGCCACCAACTGGTCGTAGTTGCGCCGGGCGTCCGCGCGTCTGGGTCGCATGCTCACCGTCCCGACCTGATGGGTTGTGCGGGGTGGGTTGTGGAACTGGGGTGCCCCTCCGTATCGTAGCGAACGATAAACGGGGGGACGCCCCGTTTCTGCGGAAGGACGTGTCATGGCACCGGTTCTGGTCACAGGAGGCACCGGCAAGCAGGGTGGGGCTGTCGCGCGGGCGTTGCTCGCCGGGGGTGTCGCCGTCCGGGCCCTCGTGCGGGATCCGCAGGCCGAAGCGGCCAAGGCGCTCGAGACGCTCGGCGCCGAACTGGTCGTGGGCGACCTCGACAAGCCCGGCACGCTGGTGCCCGCGGCGACCGGCGCCCGCGGCGTCTTCTCGGTGCAGACCCCCGACATCACCGATCTGGGCTCGGACGCCGAGGTGGTCCGCGGCCGCAATCTCGTCGCGGCGGCCCTGACAGCCGGGGTGCCGCAGTTCGTGCACACGTCGGTGGCCGGCGCGGGGGAGTTCGCCCGCAGCGCACCGGGCTGGGACGAGGGCCGCTGGAACACCCACTACTGGGAGAGCAAGGCCGCGATCGACGAGGCCGTGCGTACGGCGGGCTTCGCCTCCTGGACCGTCCTCAAACCCTCCACGTTCATGGAGAACCTGCTGGGCTGGTCCTTCATGTTCGGCAACTGGGCGCAGGACGGCTTCGTCACCACGTTCGGCCCGGACACGAAGCTGAGCTGGGTGGCCGTCGACGACATCGGCACCGCCGCCGCGGCCGCCTTCGCCGATCCCGCGCGCTGGCACGGCGTCGACCTGGACCTGGCCGGCGAGCGCCTGACGATGACCGAGGTCGCCGCCACCCTGACCGAGGTGCTCGGGCGCCCCGTCCCGGCGCCGGTGCTGACCGCGGACGAGGCGGTGGCGCGGGGGCTGCCGGAGATGATGGTGCCGATGCAGGAATGGACCGAGGTCGTGGGCAGTCCGGCGCGCCCTGAGCAGGCCCACGCGTACGGCCTGCCGATGACGGACTTCCGCACCTGGGCCGCGTCCCACCTCGGTTGAGCGGGGTTCGGGTGGCCGCCGGGCCGTGAGTCGGGGAGGGTGGAGGCATGACTGAGCCGCTCTGGACCGGGCCCGCCGTCGCCCTGGTCACCCTGTTCGACGCCGATGCCGCGGTCGACGCGAAAGGCACCGCCGAGCACGCCGCCCGGCTCGTGGACGCCGGGATCCGCGCGGTGCTGGTGAACGGCAGCACCGGTGAGGCCGCCACCCTCTCCGACGCCGAACGGGTGGAGCTGGTCGCCGCCGTCCGCGCGGCCTGCCCCGGGGTGCCGGTCATCGCCGGCGCCTCCGGGGAGTGGTGGCAGCCCGCCGCCGCCCGGGTCACCGCGGCGATCGAGGCCGGCGCGGACGGCGTGCTGGTCGCCCCGCCGCGGCTGGGCGGAGCGCTGGGCAGCTATTTCGCGCACGTGGTGGAGGCCGCCGGCACGGTGCCGGTGCTGGCCTACCACTATCCGGGCGTCGCGGGCGGGCCGGTGCCGGTCGAGGCGCTGGGCGAGCTGAACCTGGCCGGGATCAAGGACTCCAGCGGTGACCCGATCCGGCTCGGGCATGAGCTCAGCCTCGACGGGGACCTCGCCGTCTACAGCGGGGCCTCGGCGCTGCTGGGTTACGCGAGCTGGCTGGGCGCGACCGGGGGCATCGTGGCGGCGGCGAACCTCGTACCGGAGCAGTGCCTGGCCGCCTGGGAGCGCGACGCCGCCGCACAGCACGTCGTGCTGCGCACCGAGCGCGCGGCCAAGGCCCTGCCGGGCGGCCTCAAGGAGGCCATGGCCCGGCAGTACGGCACCTCACCGGTCCGCCGGCTGGGCTGACCCGCCTACTTGTCCAGCTTGGCCGGGTCGATGGTGGTGTCCTGGTGCAGGATGAAGCGGTTGGTCGCGTAGGTGATCGCCCACAGCACGACGCCGATGATCAGCAGCACCCCGGCCACCTTGTAGTCGGCGCTGGCCCGGCCGGACAGCGGACTGGCCAGGTAGGCGCAGCTGATCGCCCCGATGATCGGGATGATCGTCGGGGCCTTGAAGTGCTTGTGCTCCACCTTGTCGCGGCGCAGCACCAGCACCGCGATGTTCACCACGGTGAAGACGCAGAGCAGCAGCAGAGCGGTGGTGCCACCGAGGGCGGTCAGGTCGGCGAACCAGATCAGCCCGAAGGCGATCAGCGTGGTGAAGACGATGCCGACCCACGGCGTACGCCGGGTGCGGTGGACCTTGCCGAGCACCTTGGGCAGCACCCGCTCGTTGGCCATGCCGTAGAGCAGCCGGCTGGCCATCAACATGTTGATCAGCGCCGAGTTGGCCACCGCGAACATGGTGATGAAAGCGAAGACGGTCAGCGGGAACGCGGGCGCCCCGGCCTCGACCACCTTGAGCAGCGGCGCGTCGCCCTCGTTGAGGTCGGCCGGGGAGACCAGCGCCACGGCGGAGATCGCCACCAGGACGTAGATCGCCCCGGTGATGCACAGGCCGGTCAGCATCACCTTGGGGAAGATCCGCACCGGGTCCTTGGTCTCCTCGGCCATGTTGACCGAGTCCTCGAAGCCGACCATCGCGAAGAACGCCAGCGCGGTGGCCGCGGTGACCGAGAAGAACGCGTGTTCGCCGGGGGGCGAGTCGAACTGCACCAGCCGGGACAGGTCGCCGTTGCCGCCGCCGAGCGCCCACGCGCCGATGGCGATGACGATCAGCAGGCCGGTCAGCTCGACGCAGGTCAGCACGACGTTGGCTTTGACGCTCTCGCCGACGCCGCGGAAGTTGACCAGGGCGATCAGGGTCATGAAGCCGACCGCCACCGCGGTCAGTCCCAGCCCCTCGCCCAGCGTCAGGTCGAACGCCTCGGCGAAGTTGCCGGCGAACGCCTTCGACGCGCTGGACGCCGAGGTCAGGCCCGAGCACATCACCGCGAAGGTGACCATGAACGTGAAGAAGTGGATGCCGAAGGCCTTGTGCGTGTACAGCGCCGCGCCGGCCGCGCGCGGATACTTGGTCACCAGCTCCAGATAGCTGAACGCCGTCAGCAGCGCGACCACGAACGCGATCAGGAACGGCAGCCAGACCGCCCCGCCGACCTCGCCCGCGACCTTGCCGGTGAGGGCGTAGACCCCGGTCCCCAGGATGTCCCCGACGACGAAGAGCAGCAGGAGCCAGGGGCCGATGACCCGGTTGAGAGTGGGTTGTTCGTTGGCTTCGGTGCTGTCCCGTGTTCCCGCGTCCGCCATAGCCGCGTACCTCCACATCGACATGCCTGGCCTCACGGTAAGCGATCAGCGGCGAACGCGCCGCCGCTGAGGCTTGTTCCCGCGCGGCGCACGGGTGAGGATCGACCCACGTGATCCCACCTGCCGGAGGACGACATGCACATCGTGCTGGCTGCCAAGCCCGACGCCGACCAGCCCTGGATCACCGACGCGGTGGCCCGGCTGGCCAAACAGACCGACGCCACGGTCTCCGTGGTCGCGGTCGACGAGGTGGAGCTGGAGCGGTTCTCCCCGGCCCCGCGCAGCGTTTTCGTCCAGGGCGCGCGGGAGGCGGTCGACACGGCGATCCGGCGGCTGGCCGACGTGGGGGTCGAGGCGCAGGGCACGGTGCTGCCCGGCCGCCCGCTGGAACGCATCATCGAGTTCGCGGCGCAGCAGCAGGCCGACGTGATCGTGGTCGGGGCCAGCTCCCGGCCGGCGCTGGCGGAACGACTCCTCGGCAGCGTCCCCCTGCAACTGATCGAGAAGGCGTCCCGCCCGGTCCTCGTGGTGACCCATCCCTGATGGCTGCGCGGGCGGGCTGGTCCTGACCGTTACTCGCGGGCGCCGAGCAAAGAGACCGGCGCCGCCCGGGTCGCCGACCAGGAGGTCAGCAGGCTGGTCAGCCCGGTGACCACGAACGCCACCACCGCGAGCACCGCCATCAGGGTCCACGGCAGGTCCAGGGTCGCGGTGCCGGTCACCGCCGAGGTCGTGGCCAGCACCGCGATGTAGGTGCCGGCCGCGGCCAGCGCGCCCAGGAAGACGCCGATCATGGTGACCGCCGACGACTCCAGCAGGGCCGCGCGCAGCACCTGGGGGCGGGTCAGGCCGGTCGCCCGGGCCGCGGCGAACTCCCGGCCCCGGGCGGCCGCGGCGATCACGACCGCGTTGACCACGCCGATCAGCGCGTACAGGCCGCCGAGGCCGAGCACGATCAGCATGATGTTGTCGCTCGTGCTGGTCCGGGCCTCGGCGTCGGCCCGGAGCCATTCGTCCACGCTGGTCACAGTGCCCACTGCGGACAGTGCCGCGGTGACCCGGGCGGTGTCGGCACCGGGCGCGAGGGTGACGAACGTCCGGGTCGGTGCTTCGGCGAGCTGGTCCGCCGGGAGCAGGCCCACCGGCACCAGCAGGGCCGCCCCGCCACCGATCGTGGCCGGCACCTCGGCGACGACCGGCAGCGAGTGGCCGGTGCCGGCGAAGTGGGCCGTCACGGTGTCGCCGCGGGAGAAGCCCTCCCGGGCCGGGCCGCCCGCCACGGCGTTGCCGCGCAACGCCTGCAGGGAGCCGCTGCCGGGATGGGCCCGTTCGAAGGCCGCCGGCTCGACGACCAGGGCGGACTCGATCAGGGTGTCCGCCGTGTCGCCGTGGCCCGTGGTGATGCGGACCGGGGTCTCGGTCTCCGACGAGAAGGAGGCCACCCCGGCCACGGCCGGGAAGCCCGGTCCGGCGGTCTCGACCACCAGGTCGGCGGCCGTGCCGCGGCGCTGCTCGGCCACGCCGGCGGCGGCGAACGAGGCGGATGCCCCGACCTGCCCGAAGACGACGCCGATCAGCACGATGAGCGGGGCCGCGGTGGCCGCGCTGCGCCGGACCTCGTCGCGCAGGTTGGCCCGGGCCAGCATGCCGGTCACCCCGGCGGCCGGGATCAGCCGGGCGACCGCGGGGACCAGCACCGGCGCCAGCAGCGACAGGGCGACCGCCGCGCACAGCGACACGTTCATCGTCAGGGCCTGACCGCCGGCCGCGCCGCCCACCGGGGCCAGGATGATCAGGGCCACCGTTCCGGCGGCGAAGAACATTCCGGTCAGCCAGCGCCCGGCGGTCATCACCCGGCCCGCGTCGGGATCGCGCAGGGCGTCCAGCGGGCGGACCCGGGCGGCCCGCCGGGCGGCGACCAGCACCCCGGCCAGCGCCAGGCCCAGGCCGACCCCGGCCGAGGCGCCCAGGATCCAGTCGCGCCACTGCCCGGTGAAGCCGTCCGGTACGAAGCCGAAGCCGACCAGCAGCCGGGTCTGCAGGGCCATCACGGCCAGCCCGGCCGGTACGCCGGTGACTGTCCCGACCAGGCCCAGTAGCAGCGCCTCGCCCATCAGCAGCCGGCGTACGTGCCGGCGACCGCCGCCGACCAGCCGGAGCAGCGCCAGGTCACGGCGGCGCTGGGCCACGGTGAAGGCGAACGTGGAACTGATGATGAACACGGCCAGGAACGTCGAGAAGCCCAGCGTCACGCCGAGCAGTGCCACCGACGCCTCGGCGCTGTCGCTGAAGTGCAGCCGTTCGGCCGGGGACAGCCCGGCCGGCGGGTCCAGGGTGGCTGCCGAGATCAGCAGCAGCAGGGACGACTGCACCAGCGCGACGCCCAGGCACACCGACAGGGTGGCGCCGACGAACAGCTGCCAGCGTTCGGCCAGGCCGGAGAAACTCATCCGCAGCATGTCAGCGCTCCAGGGCGACGAGGCGGTCGGCGACCTCGCGGGCGCTCGCACCGGCGAGGTGGTCGACCAGCCGGCCGTCTCGCAGGAACAACACCCCGTCGGCGCGGGCCGCGGCGGCCGGGTCGTGGGTCACCATCACGATGCTCTGGCCGCGGTCGGCCATGGCCCGCAACAGATCCAGCACGGTACGGGCGGCCGTCGAGTCGAGCGCCCCGGTCGGCTCGTCGGCGAAGAGCACCTCGGGCGCGGTGACCATGGCCCGGGCGATCGCCACCCGTTGCTGCTGGCCGCCGGAGAGCTCGCGCGGGCGGTGCCGGGCCCGGTCGCCCAGCCCGACGTCGTCGAGGGCCTGGCGGACCTGGGCGCGTCCCGGGCGGCGGCGGGCCAGGCGCAGCGGCAGGGCCACGTTCTGCTCGGCGCTCAGCGAGCCGATCAGGTTGAAGCTCTGGAAGACGAACCCGATCCGGGTCCGGCGCAGGGCGGTCAGCTCGTTGTCGCTCGCGGCGGTGATGTCGGTGTCGCCGAGCAGCACCCGGCCGCTGTCCGCGCGTTCCAGGCCGGCGGCCAGGTGCAGCAGGGTGGATTTGCCGGAGCCGGAGGGGCCCATCACGGCGGTCCAGGTGCCGCGCCGGAACTCGACGTCGACGTCGTCGACAGCCCGGACGGCGGTGGCGCCGCGGCCGTAGCCGCGGCTCACGCCGCGCAGGGCGACCGCGGTCGTGGTGGGGGTGGGGGTCGTCGTCATCGTCACTGCTCGAACGTATGGCGGCGGCCCGCGAATAGCGTTGCGGCGGTCCCCCGGATCCGGGGTAGGGCTAACCCTACGGCCGGCGATCCAGTAAGCGGGACAACACCGTCCACCCCTTGCCTATATCCCAGTTTAGCTATAGGAATTAGATATGTTGCGCGATCGATCCCGGGTCACCGCCCTCGCCGCCGCCACCCTCCTGCTGCTCGCCGCCTGCTCCGGCACCACCAGCTCCGCCGAGGCCGGCGCCGACGCCGGGCAGCCGGTCAGCGGCGGTTCGCTGACCTGGGGCATCGAGACCGAGCCGATCACCCTCAACCCGCACCAGTACGCTCAGGCCAAGGCCCGGCTGCTGGTCGCCAACGCGTACGAGGGCCTGCTCACCCACGACGCGAACGGCGGGTACGTGCCGCTGCTCGCCGGCGGATACCAGGCCGCGGCGGACGGCCGGTCCTACACGTTCAAGCTGCGGACCGGCGTCACCTTCTCCGACGGCACGCCGTTCGACGCCGCTGCCGTCAAGGCCAACATCGACCAGCTGTTGGCCCCCGACTACGCGCCCACGGTCGCCGCCGTCCAGCTGAAGAACCTCAAGAGCGTCGAGGTGCCCGACCCCGGAACGGTCGTGTACCACCTGACGAGACCCGACGTGCTGCTGCTCGACTTCATCTCGTCCCCGCAGGGCGCCGTGGTCTCGCCGACGTCCTTGCGCAAGGCCGCCAACCTCAAGGCCGGCGGCCCGGAGCTGGCCGGAACCGGGCCGTTCATCCTGGACCGGTACGCCGCCGGCCAGGAGGTGCACTTCAAACGCAATCCCTCGTACTGGGGGAGCCGCCCGGCCTATCTCGACGAGGTGACCTACCGCTTCCTCAAGGAGTCCTCGGTCCGGGTCGGCGCCCTCACCTCGGGCCAGGTGCAGGTCAGCGAGGGTGTGCCCGCCACCGACCAGCCGCTGATCACCGGCGACCCACGGCTCGCCCTGACCCGGGGCCTGAACTCGGGCTCCGCGTACTCGTACTACCTCAACGTCGCCCACCCGCCGTTCGACGACCTGCGGGTGCGCCAGGCGTTGCGCGACGCGCTGGACGTGCCCACCGTGCTCAACGCGGTCTACCAGGGCACCGCCACCCGCGCCTGGAGCGTGATCGGTCCGACCAGCCCGCTCTACGACAAGTCCCTCGAGGGCTCGTACGGCAACGACGCGACCCGCGCCAACCGCCTGCTCGACGAGGCGGGCTGGACCGGACGCGACGGCGACGGCTTCCGGACCAGGGCGGGCCGGCGGCTCACCGTCCGGCTCGTGCAGTCGGCCCCGTTCGTCCGCGACCGGCGCGACATCCTGGCCCAGGCCGTGCAGGCCGCGGTCCGCAAGAGCGCCGGCATCGACCTGGCCGTGTCGACCGTGGACCAGGGCACCGCGACCAAGGCCCTGGCCGACGGCGAGTACGAGGTCTTCGACAACTCCCGCGCCGACACCGACGCGGGCGCGGCGCTGAACCTGCTCCTCGCCTCCGACGGCGCGATCAACCGCACCGGCAGCAAGGATCCGCAACTGGACCGGCTGCTGGCCGCCGGGCAGGCCACGGGTGACGCGGACCAGCGCCGGACGACGTACCGGGCGGTCCAGCAGCGGGTCGTGCGGGAGCAGGCGATCGTGCTGCCGCTGTACGCCCCCAACGACCAGATCGCCGCGGCGAGGACGGTCGGCGGTCTCTCCTTCGAGCCGACCGCCGGGGTGCCGAACAGCGCCTACGGGGTCTGGGTGCGCAAGTGAGCCTGGCCGCCGCCGTGCTGCGGCGCCTCGTGACGGGACTGGTCGTGCTCTGGGCGGCGGCCACAGCCGGCTATCTCGCGTTGCTCGCCGCCCCCGGGGACACTGTGGACAGCATCGTCGGCGACGGGGCCGACACCCCGCTGATCCGGGCGCAGATCGTCGCCGAGTGGGGCCTCGACCGCCCAGCCGTCGTGCAGTACGTCGACTATCTGTGGCGGGCCACGCACGGTGACCTCGGCCGGTCGTACCTGTTGCAGCGGCCGGTCCGCGACGTCGTCGGCGAGCAGCTGTGGCCGACGCTGAAGCTGGCCCTGGCCGCCGCGTTGCTCGGCGTCGTGCTGTCGCTGCTGCTGGCGATCAGCACCCGCCGGCCGTGGGCACGCCGGGTCAGTTCCACCGCCGAGCTGGTGCTGGTGTCCACGCCGCCGTTCCTGATCGGCATCATCCTGCTCAGCGTCTTCTCGTTCCGCCTCGGGCTGTTCCCGGTCGCCGGTGACCGCGGGTTCGCCGCGCTGGTGCTGCCGGCCGTCACCCTCGCCCTGCCGATCGCCGGGATCCTCACCCAGGTGCTGCGCGACGGGCTGGACCGGGCGCTGGACGAGCCGTTCGCGGTCACGGCCCGCTCCCGGGGCCTGCGGGAGAGCGCGGTGCTGCTCCGGCACGCGCTGCGGCACGCGTTGCTGCCGGCCGTCACGCTCACCGGCTGGCTCTTCGGCATCCTGCTCGGCGGGGCCGTGATCATCGAGTCGGTGTTCGGCCGGCCCGGCCTCGGCCAAGTCACCCTGGCCGCCGTCACCAGCAAGGACATGCCGGTGGTGCTGGCCGTCGTGGTGCTCTCGGCAGCCGTCTACGTGGTGCTCAACACCGCCGCGGACCTCGCGTACCTGATCGTCGACCCGCGGCTGCGCAGGAGCTGAATGATGACCCTCGCCACCGAGCGGCCGCTGATCGGCCGGGCGCGCCGCACCACCCGCCGCCCCCGCCCGGGCGTCGCCACGGCCACCGGCTTCCTGCTGCTCATGCTGGTCGCGGCGCTGTGGCCCGGGCTGTTCGCCGGGGACCCGCTGGCCGCCGACCCCTTCCAGGTGCTGCGGCCGCCGGACGCCGGGCACTGGTTCGGCACCGACCAGCTCGGCCGGGACGTCTTCGACCGGGTGGTGCACGGCGCCCGGCACTCGCTGGCCATCGGCGTCGCCGCCACCCTGATCGCGGTCACCGCCGGGATCCTGCTCGGCGTGCTGGCCGGCCTGGCCCACCGGTACGCCGACGAGGCGCTCAGCCGCTCGTTCGACGCGCTGTCGGCGTTCCCGCTGCTGTTGCTGGCGCTGCTGTTCATCGCCATCGCCGGCCCCGGGACGGTGAGCCTGGTGGTGGCCATCGGCATCGCCACCCTGCCGCACTACGCCCGGGTCGTCCGGGCCCAGACGCTGGTCGTGCGCCGGGCCGGCTACGTGACCCAGGCCGTCGCCTTCGGGCACTCGCGGACCCGGCTGGTGCTGCGGCACGTGCTGCCCAACGTGCTCGGGCCGATCCCGGTGCTGGCCATGATCGGCCTGGGCGAGGCCGTGCTGGCCGCCGCCGGGCTCAGCTTCCTCGGCATGGGACCGCAGCCGCCCTCGCCGGAGTGGGGCGCGATGCTCTCCGAGGGCCGCGGCTACCTACGGATCGCCTGGTGGGCATCCGTGCTGCCGGGCGTCGTCGTCACCCTCACCGTCATCGCGCTGACCGTCACCGGACGGCACCTGCAGCGCCGCTTCGAGGGACGGGAGCAACGATGAGCACACCCCTGGTCCGCGTCGAGGACCTGCACGTCACCTTCGACACCGGACGGCACCGGGTCGAGGCCGTGCGGGGCATCAGCTTCACCGTCGAGCGCGGTGAGTGCGTGGCCATCGTCGGGGAATCGGGGTCGGGTAAGAGCGTCACCGCCCGTACCCTTGTCGGGCTGGCCGGTCCCGGCGCCGAGGTCCGCGCCGCCGCGCTGGAGCTCGACGGCCGCGACGCGCGCCGGCACACCGAGCGGGACTGGCGCCGGGTGCGCGGCGGCTTCGCGGGCCTGGTCCTGCAGGACGCGCTGGTGTCGCTGGACCCGCTGCGCACGGTCGGCGCGGAGATCGGCGAGGTGCTGCGCACCCACCGGCGCCGGACCCCGGTGGAGAAGCTGCTCGCCGACGTGCACGTGCCGGAGCCGGCCCGGCGGGCCCGGCAGTATCCGCACCAGCTCTCCGGCGGCCTGCGGCAACGCGCATTGATCGCTTCCGCCATCGCGGGCGAGCCGCCGTTGCTGATCGCCGACGAGCCGACCACGGCCCTCGACGTCACCGTGCAGGCGCAGATCCTGGCGCTGCTGGCCGAGCGCAAGGCCGCGGGGGAGACGCTGCTGCTGATCAGCCACGATCTCGCGGTCGTCGGCCGGATAGCGGACCGCGTGCTGGTGATGCGGGAGGGCCGCCTCGTCGAGTCGGGGGCCACGTCCTTGCTCGTGTCCGGCGCGGAGCACCCGTACACGAGGAAGCTGCTGGCCGCGGTCCCGTCGGCGGCGTCCCGCGGCCGCCGGCTGGCCGGATCGGGGGAGAGCCCGGCGGTCCGGCCGCCGGCCGGCGTCGTGGCCGAGGCCACCGCACTGGGCAAGGTGTACGGCCGCAGCACCGTCGTCGCCGGCGTCGACCTGAGCATCGGGCGCGGCGAGATCGTGGGCCTGGTCGGGGAGTCCGGCTCGGGCAAGACCACCGTGGCGCAGCTGCTGTTCGGACTGGTGGAGCCGACCGCCGGCACCGTCACCTTCGAGGGCGCGCCCTGGTCCGGTGTGCCCGAGCGCGGCCGGCGACCACGGCGCCGCCGGATGCAGTTCATCTCCCAGGACCCGCTGTCCTCCTTCGACCCCCGCTGGACGGTGGCCCGGATCGTCGGGGAGGCCCTGCCGCCCGGCGCCGCCGTCGTCCCGCTGCTGGAACGCGTCGGCCTGGACGCCACCGTCCTGGACCGCTATCCGCGGCACCTCTCCGGCGGCCAGCGCCAGCGGGTCGCCATCGCCCGGGCCCTCGCGCCGCGGCCCAGCCTGATCATCTGCGACGAGCCGGTCTCCGCGCTGGACGTGTCGGTGCAGGCCCAGGTGCTGGACCTGCTGGCCGACATCCGGGCCACCGACGGCACCGCCCTGCTGTTCATCTCGCACGACCTGGGCGTGGTGCACCACCTGGCCGACCGGGTCCTCGTCATGCGCGACGGCACGGTCGTCGAGCGCGGCCCGGTCACCGAGGTCTTCACCCGTCCGCGGCACGAATACACCCGCGCCCTGCTGGCCGCGGTGCCCACCCTGGAGGCCGTCCCATGACCGATCTGCACCTCGCCGTGGCCCTCGACGGGCTCGGCTGGCACCCCGCCGCCTGGCGCACCTCGCCGCTGGACGCCGCGGCGGTCTTCACCGCCGGCTACTGGACGCAGCTGGCCCGGGAGGCCGACGCCGGGCTGCTGGACTTCGTCACGTTCGAGGACACGTTCGGGCCGCCGGCCGACGACCCCGGCCGGATCAACGGGCGGCTGGACGCCGTGCTGGTCGCCTCGCGGGTGGCCCCGGTGACCCGGCACGTCGGGCTGATCCCGGTCGCCACCACCACCCACACCGAGCCGTTCCACCTGTCCACGGCCCTGGCCACCCTCGACTACCTGAGCACCGGCCGGGCCGGCTGGCAGGCCCGGATCTCCGCCTCCCCGGCCGAGGCGGCCCTGCTGGGCCGGCGCCCGCCCGGTTCCGGCGACGAGCAGCTCTGGGACCTGCTCGACGAGGCCGCCGACGCCGTCGAGGTGGTCCGCCGGCTGTGGGACAGCTGGCAGGACGACGCCGTCATCAAGGACATCGCCACCGGACGGTTCATCGACCGGGACCGGCTGCACTACATCGACTTCGCGGGCCGGTGGTTCAGCGTCAAGGGACCCTCGATCGTGCCGCGGCCGCCGCAGGGCCAGCCCGTCGTGGCCGCCCTCGCGCACACCCCGGCGGTGTACGAGTTCGCGGCCCGCTCGGCCGACGTGGTCTTCGTGACGCCGTCCTCACCCGCCGAGGCCGCGGAGATCGTCGCCCAGGTCCGCGCGGCCGGCCCGCTCAAGATCTACGCCGACCTGGTGGTGTTCCTGGACGAGCACGGCGGGACAGCGCTGCGCCGCCGGGCCCGCCTGGACGAGCTCGCGGGCGCGCCGGTGCCCTCCGACGCGCTGATCTTCGCCGGCGCCCCGGAAGAGCTCGCCGACCTGCTGCTGGCCTGGCGGGAGGCCGGGCTGGACGGCTTCCGGCTGCGGCCCGGCGCCCTGCCGTACGACCTGGAGGCGATCACCCGGCTGCTGGTGCCGACGCTGCAGGACCGCGGCGTCTTCCGCACCGCACCCCGGCCGGGCACCCTGCGCGAGCGCCTCGGCCTGCCGCACGCCGTCAACCGCTACGAAGGGGCCCGCCTTGGCTAAGCAGATCATTCTCGCCGCGCACTTCCCCGGCGTGAACAACACCACCGTGTGGAGCGACCCGGCGGCCGGCAGCCAGATCGAGTTCGACTCGTTCGTGCACCTGGCCCGCACCGCCGAGCGGGGCAAGTTCGACTTCTTCTTCCTGGCCGAGGGGCTGCGGCTGCGCGAGCAGCGCGGACTGATCCACGACCTGGACGTGGTCGGACGCCCGGACACGCTGACCGTGCTGGCCGGCCTGGCCGCCGTCACCACCCACCTCGGGCTCGCCGGGACCCTCAACGCCACCTTCCACGAGCCGTACGAGCTGGCCCGTCAGCTCGCCACGCTCGACCATCTCTCCGGCGGCCGCGCGGCCTGGAACGTGGTCACCTCGTCGGGCCCGTTCTTCGGCGAGAACTTCCGGCGCGGCGGCTTCCTGGAGTACGCCCAGCGCTACGAACGGGCCGGCGAGTTCATCGACACCGCCCGCGAGCTGTGGGACTCGTGGGCCGAGCTCGCGCCCGACCGTGACCGCGGCTTGTTCGCCGACACCGGCTCCTTCGCTCACCACGGCCCGCAGTTCGGCATCGAGGGCCGCTTCGGCGTCCCCCGCAGCCCGCAGGGCCACCCGGTGATCCTGCAGGCCGGCGACTCCGACGGCGGCCGGGAACTGGCCGCCGCCAAGGCCGACGCCGTCTTCTCCCGGCACCACGAGCTCGAGGACGGCCGGGCGTTCTACCGCGACGTCAAGTCCCGGCTGGCCCGCCACGGCCGCGACCCGGACAGCCTGAAGATCATTCCCGGCGTGTCCTTCGTGCTCGGCGACACCGAGGCCGACGCCCAGGAGAAGGCCCACCACATCCGGCGCCAGCAGGTCAGCCCGCAGACCGCCATCCTGCTGCTGGAACAGCTCTGGAACCGCGACCTGTCCGGCTACGACGCCGAGGGCCCGCTGCCCGTGGTCGACCCCGACGTCTCCGACGAGTCGATCATCCAGGGCCGGGCCGGCATGTACCCCGACCGGCTGGCCACCGCGGCCGAGTGGCGGGCCCGCGCGGAACAGAAGAACCTCAGCATCCGCGAGCTGATCATCGAGGTGACCGGGCGGCAGTCGTTCATCGGCACCCCGGCCCGGGTCGCGGCCGAGCTCAACACGTACGTGCAGACCGACGCCTGCGACGGCTTCATCCTCGTCCCGCACCTCACGCCGGGCGGGCTCGACGACTTCGTCGACACGGTGGTGCCGCTGCTGCAGGAACGCGGCGTGCTGCGCACCGAATACACCACCAGCACGCTGCGCGGGCACCTGGGGCTGGCATGAAGTTCCTGCTCATCACCCTGATCACCCACCTGGATCCGGCCAGGACGACCCGGCAGCGGTTCCGCGAGGTGGTCGACAACGCGGTGCTGGGCGAGGAGCTCGGCTTCGACGGGTACGGCGTGGGCGAGCGCCACGAACGCCCGTTCATCTCCTCGTCCCCGCCGGTCGTGCTCAGCCACATCGCCGCCCGGACCAGCCGGATCCGGCTCTTCACCGCGGTCACCACGCTCAGCCTGCTCGACCCGGTACGCGCCTACGAGGACTACGCCACCCTGGACAACCTGGCCGACGGCCGGCTGGACCTGATCATCGGCAAGGGCAACGGCGCCGCCCAGGCCGAGTTGTTCCACGTCACCGCCGAGGACCAGTGGGACCGCAACCGCGAGTCGTACGAGCTGTTCCGCCGGCTGTGGCGCGAACCGAAGGTGACCTGGCAGGGCCGCTTCCGCCCGCCGCTCAAGGACGCCGAGACGTGGCCCCGCCCGCTGCAGCAGCCGATCCGGGTCTGGCACGGCAGCGCCACCAGCCGCGCCTCGGTCGACCTGGCCGCCCGCTACGGCGACCCGCTGTTCTCCGCCAACGTCACCAACCCGATCGAGCCGTACGCCGATCTCATCCGCTACTACCGCGAACGCTGGTCCCACTACGGCCACGACCCCGCGGACGCGCTCGTCGGTGCGGGCTCCGCCGGGTACTACGCCGCGCGGACCTCGCAGGAGGCGATCGCGACGTACCGGCCGATCTTCGACGCCCGGCTGGCCGCGTTCACCCGGCTCGGGCTCACCCCGGTCTTCCCGACCCTGGAGGACGCCATCGCCCGCGGCTCGATCCTGGTCGGCAGCCCGCAGCAGATCATCGACAAGGTGCACCGCTACCACGCCGAGTTCGGCCACGAGGTGATGCACCTGAGCGCCGACGCGGACGGGCTCACCGAGAAACAGCACCGCGCCACGCTGGAGCTCTTCCAGAGCGACATCGCCCCCGAACTGCGCCGGAGCATCCCCAGCCGTCCCCTGGGAGGACAGTGACCATGCCCGTACCCCTGTCGATCCTCGACCTCGCCCCGATCCTGGCCGGCGGCACGGCCGGCGACGCCCTGCGCCGCACGCTGGACCTGGCCCGGCACGCCGAGCAGTTCGGCTACGCCCGCTACTGGGTGGCCGAGCACCACTTCACGCCCGGTGTGGCCAGCTCCCAGCCGGCCCTGCTGCTGGGCCAGATCGCCGCGGTGACCGACCACATCCGGCTCGGCTCGGGCGCGGTCCAGACCGGCCACCAGACCGCGCTGTCCATCGTGGAGCAGTTCGGCCTGCTCGACGCCCTCTATCCGGGCCGCTTCGACCTCGGCCTGGGCCGCTCGGGCCAGCGCCGCAAGGAAGCGCTGAGCGAACTGGGCGCCCCGCCGCCGCCGGCCGAGGAGCACGTGGTCGACGGCCTGCTGATCCCGAAGCCGTTCTCGTTCGCCCCGTTGCTGGCCTCCGCCCGCACGGCCCTGTTCGTGCGGCTGTTGCAGCAGCCGGGCGCGGAACCCCCGGACTTCCCCGACGTACTGGACGAGATCGAGGCGCTGCTGGCGGGCCCGATCACCGACACCGACGGCAACGAGGCGCGCGCGGTGCCGGGCGAAGGCGCGGACCTCCAGCTGTGGATCCTGGGCAGCAGCGGCGGCCAGAGCGCCCGGGAGGCGGGCCGGCGCGGCCTGCCGTTCGCGGCGAACTACCACGTCGCACCCGCGAAGGTCCTCGAAGCGGTCGACGCCTACCGGTCGGCGTTCCAGCCGTCGTCGGTCCTGCCCGCACCGCACGTCATGGTCTCCGCGGACGTGGTGGTGGCCGCGGACGACGAGACGGCGCGGGAACTGGCGGCGGGCTTCGGCCTGTGGGTGCACAGCATCCGGACGGGGGCGGGGGCCCGGCCGTACCCGTCGCCGGCCGAGGTGGCGGCGCACGTGTGGACAGCGGAGCAACGGGACCTGGTCGCCGACCGGGTGGCGACGCAGTTCGTCGGCTCGCCGCAGACCGTGGCGGACAAGCTACGGACCCTGCAACGGGCGACGGGGGCCGACGAACTGCTCGTCACCACGGTGACGTACGACCACGCGGACCGGGTGCACTCCTTCGAACTGCTCGCCAAGGAGTGGCTGGGCTGATGGTGACCCCGCCGAAATACGGCGGCGGGTCCGGCCACGCCTGACGTAGGGTCGGGCATCCGAGCATGACGGGGATGCGGGAGGGACGACGGATGGCAGTGGCACGGAGGCGATCGCAGCCGATCACGGTCGGGGGAACGGCGTACCGCTGGACGGTCCGCCGGCGGGCGGCCTACCACCAGGGCGACGGCTGGAATCTGTTGCCCTTCGTGGTGGAGCAGGCCACCGGCCACGGCGCTCTGCTGATGGTCACGCTGCCGGAACACTCCGCGCCGGCGGGCCGGCCCGTGTCCTCGTCGACGGTCGCCGCGAGCATCGACCAGGCGCTGACGGCCGGCTGGCGTCCGGACTGGCGAGGGCCGGCGATCCGCTCCCGGCCGAAGACGTCCCGCTGGGGTGACGAGTTCCGCGGCGGCCGGGCCGTGCAGCCGGTGCGGCACTCCGGCCCCCGCCGGGACACCTGAGACAGCGGAGGAGCGCGGCGCTAGTTGCGGGCGAGTGGCACCCCCAGCCGGTCCAGCAGCCGGCGCCGCAGCGGTCCGAAGCCCGCGTCGTCCGGGGCCCGCGGATGTTCCAGGGGGATCACCAGCTCCTCGGCGATCTTTCCGCCGTCGAGCACCAGCGCCCGGTCCGCGAGCAGCAGCGCCTCGTCGACGTCGTGGGTGACCAGTAACGCCGCGAAGCCGTGCCGGGCCCGCAGGCGGCCGAACAGGTCCTGCATCTTGAGCCGGGTCAGCGCGTCCAGGGCGCCGAACGGTTCGTCGAGCAGCAGCACCCGCGGCTCGCGGACCAGGGCGCGGGCGAACGCCACCCGCTGGGACTGCCCGCCGGACAGTTCCGCCGGCCAGCTGTGGCCCCGGTCGGCCAGGCCAACTTCGGCCAGCGCCGCCGCCGTACGGGCCGGGACGTCGCCACCGGTCACCCCCAGGCCGACGTTGCCGGCCACCCGTTTCCAGGGCAGCAGGCGATGCTCCTGGAAGACGACCGCGTGCTCGCGGGGGACGGTCACCGTGCCGGTCGCGTCCGGGTCGAGGCCGGCCAGGATGCGCAGCAGCGTGCTCTTGCCCGAGCCGCTGCCGCCGAGCAGAGCCACCACCTCGCCCGGGGCGATGGACAGGTCCACGCCGTCGAGGACGACCGCCGGGCCGAACGCCCGGTGCACTCCCTGCGCCCGTACCACCGGGGTCATGCTGGGCCCACCTTCGGCATGCCCTCCTGGCCCTCACCGTCGCGGCCGTCCGCGACGACCGCGCCGTTTGGTTCGGTGCAGTCCGTCATGCCGCTCGCAGCCCGCGTCGCCATGCCAGGGCCCTCCTTTCCGCCGCCCGCAGCAGCAGGTCCGACAGCAGGCCCAGGGCCGCGTACACGAAAAGCCCCAGGACCACGACGTCGGTCTGGCTGAACTCGCGGGCCTCCATCATCAGGAAGCCGATGCCGTTCTGGGTGTTGGTCTGCTCGCCGACCACCAGGCTCAGCCAGGCCGCGCCGATCGCCAGCCGCAGGCCGAGGAACAGCGACGGCAGGGCGCCGGGCAGGATCACGTGCCGCAGCCGGGCCCAGGTGCCCAGCCCGCAGGTCCGGGCCGCCTCGACCAGGCGTTCGTCGATGTCGCGGATGCCGGCGTACGTGTTGAAGTAGAGCGGGAAGAACACGCCCAGCGCGACCAGGGTGATCTTCATCGACTCGCCGATGCCGACCCAGATGATCAGCAGCGGCACCAGGGCCAGGTGCGGCAGCATCCGGGCCATCTGCACGGGCGGGTCGATGGCGTCGTCGCCCAGGCGCAGCAGGCCGGCCGTCGCGCCCAGCGCCAGCGCGAGCACCCCGCCGATGACCAGCCCGATGCCGGCGCGGGTCAGCGAGTCCAGCAGGTGCGCGCCCAGCGTGCCGTCGGCGGTCAGGCGCCAGCCGGTGCGCAGCACGGTGCTCGGGGCGGGCAGCTTGTCCGGCGCCAGCACGCCGCCGCGCGACAGCGCCTCCCACACCAGCAGGATCGCCACCGGGCTGACGATGCGCTGCCAGCGCAGCCGCCGGGTCTTCCTGACCGGGCGCGGGCGAACCGCCACGTCCGGTGCCGTGGCGACGGCGGTCATTGCAGCTCCGCGGTGAACTGGTCGTCGATCCGGGCTTTCATGTCGACGCTGCCCGGGATCAGTTTCAGCTCGGTGAAGCCGTCCGCGATGCTCTGCAGCTCGGTGCCGACCTCCGGGGTCAGCGGGGCCAGCGGCTGGGCCGCGCGGGCCAGGGCCCGGGTGGTCACCGCCTCGTCGATCTTCAGTTCCGGGGCCAGGACCTTGGCGCGTTCCTCCGGGTTGGCGATGCCCCAGGTCGTGGTCTTCTGGTACGTGTCCAGGAACGTCCGGATCTGCGGCGCCTTGTTCTTGACCGCGTCCGGGTGGACCAGGATGTACTCGCGGTTGTTGGCCAGCCCGGTGGCGTCGGCGAGCACCTGCACCCCGGGCTGCTCGGCCAGCGCGAAGTACGGGTCCCAGATGATCCACGCGTCGACCTGGTCGTTGTCGAACGCGGGCCGCCCCTCGGCGGGCTTGAGGTACTTCACGTTGATGTCGGCCAGGGTCATCTTGTTGGCCTCCAGGAGCTTGACCAGCAGCCAGTGCACGTTCGACCCCTTGTTGAGCGCGACGGTCTTGCCGCGCAGGTCGGCGAAGCTCTTGTAGCCCTTGGCCTGCTTGACCAGGACGGCCTCGCCCTTGGGGATGGGAGCGCTGGTGCCGACGATGGCGAAGGGGATCTTGGCGGCGGCCGCGAAGATCGGCGGGGCCTCGCCGGTCTGGCCGATGTCGATGGCGCCGGCCTTGAGCGCCTCGGTGACCGCCGGGCCGCTCTCGAAGAGCGACCACTGCGCGTCCGGGGCGGCGGCCCGGGCCTTAACCAGGCTCAGCCCGCCGAACCGCTGGTAGCCGATCCGCAGGGGGCCGTTGTCGGCCGGGCCGGTGCCGGCGTCGTCGTCGGCGCAGCCGCCGAGCGCCACCGACACGGTGAGGGCCAGCAGGGCGGCGATCGCACTCCGTCTATGCATGGCCGTCACTCTATCTAGTCGATAGGAGATGTGGGTACCCTGGGCCCATGACGTCGCTCGACTTCCACTGGTTCCTGCCCACCAACGGCGACAGCCGCGACATCGTCGGCGGCGGGCACGGCACGCCGGTCGGCTCCGCCGGGGGCATCCGCCCGCTGACCATCGGCTACCTCGGCCAGATCGCCCGCAGCGCCGAGCAGCTCGGCTTCGTCGGCGCGCTCACCCCGACCGGGGCCTGGTGCGAGGACGCCTGGCTGGCCACGGCGATGCTGACCGAGGTGACCGAGCGGCTCAAGTTCCTGGTCGCGTTCCGCCCCGGGCTGATCTCGCCGACCCTCGCCGCCCAGATGGCCTCCACGTTCCAGCGGCTGTCCGGCAACCGGCTGCTGCTCAACGTCGTCACCGGCGGCGAGTCCAGCGAGCAGCGCGGCTACGGCGACTTCCTCGACAAGGACGCCCGGTACGCCCGCACCGACGAGTTCCTCGGCATCATCAAGGCCCTGTGGCGCGGCGAGACCGTCGACCACGTCGGCGAGCACCTGCGCGTCGAGGGCGCCCGGCTGAGCCGCCTGCCCGACCCGGCGCCGGAGATCTACTTCGGCGGCTCGTCGGCCGCGGCCGGCCCGGTCGCCGCCCGGCACACCGACGTCTATCTCACCTGGGGCGAGCCGCCGGCCCAGGTGGCGGAGAAGATCGCGTGGATCCGCGGCCTGAACCCGGCGCTGCGCTTCGGCATCCGGCTGCACGTCATCGCCCGCGACACAGCCGAGGCGGCCTGGGCCGAGGCGGACCGGCTGCTGCAGGGCGTCTCGCCGGCCGACATCGAGGCGGTGCAGGCGGGCCTGCGGCGCAGCGAGTCCGAGGGCCAGCGGCGGATGCTCGACCTGCACGGCGGCAGCCGCGACGGGCTGGTCGTCTCGCCGAACCTGTGGGCGGGCGTCGGCCTGGTCCGCGGCGGCGCGGGCACGGCCCTGGTCGGCAGCCACACCGAGATCGCCGACCGCATCGCCGAGTACGCCGACCTCGGCATCACCGAGTTCATCCTGTCCGGCTACCCGCACCTGGAGGAGGCGTACTGGTTCGGCGAGGGTGTCCTGCCGGAGCTGCGCCGCCGCGGCCTCTGGCGGCACCCGGACGGCGACGGCAACACCGGGGCGACGAGCATCCCGTTCGCGGGCGTGGCCACCGCCGGGGCCGCTTCCAGCTGATCACGCGCCGAGCCCGGACGGGCCCGGCGCGCCCCCGATCAGCGCCAGGTCATGTCGAGCTGGCGTTCGAACGCGTCGTAGCCGGCCCGGGCGAAGGCCCGGGCCATCGGCTGGTTGCCCACGTCGGTGGAGGCCCGGATCCGGGGTACGCCCTCGTCCGCCAGCAGCCGCGTGCCCGCCGCCAGCACCTCGTCGATGTATCCGTGGCCGCGGTGCTCCGGCACGACCCCGATGTAGGCGATGATCGGGTTGTAGCCGTTGTGCGCCGGGATCACGAAGCCGACCGGCTCCCCGTCCGGCAGCGTCGCCACCCGCCACCACTCGTGCGGGCTGGCATAGCCTTCCAGCTCGTCGCGGTACTGCTCCTCGGCGGCCTGCCGGGCGCTCATCCGGCTCAGATCGTCGAGGCTGTGCGCGTCCAGCGTGCCCTCCAGCACCCGCGTCATCAGGGTGATGAGCTCCTCGGCGTCGCGGACCGGGCGGAACGTCAGACGCCCGGCCGGCTCCGGGACCGGAGTGCCCGGCCGCCACTCCAGGCGCAGCCGCTCGACGAAGAGCTTGGCGCCCAGGCGTTCCAGCACACCCATCCGCTGCTCGAGGCCGCGGCGGACCTCGGGCTGCTCGCGCCAGTCGCCCGGCACGTACCGCAGGTAGTCGGGCGGAGTGGTGCCCGCAGCGACCAAGGTGGACAGAGCCGTCCGGACGAGTTGGAAAGCGTCGTCGGGGTCACCGTCGAGATCGAGGATGTCCATCAGGAACGGGTGTTCCTCGCCGGGGCGGGACCACCAGGCGGCCCGGGCGACGACGCGCTCGCCGCGCAGGGCGAGCCACAGCCACCGCGGGTGGCGGCGGCCGGCTTCCAGGTCCTTGGCGAGCTCGCCGTTGAGGACGTACGGGAAGGCGGTGAACAGGTCCAGCTCGTCGGGCCCGGTGATCGGGCGCAGGGTCAGGTCGTGGTGGTGCAGAGTCAAGGCATTCTCCGTCTGGAGGCGCCCTGTCCCGCCGGGATCAGCTCGGCTGGTGGCCCCGGGAGGACGTGGGCGCGATGTGCGTGGCGTACATGGCTCAGCCCTCCTTCCTTCGTCGGTCCGGCCGCCAGTTCTATCCGCCGCCCGGCGTGGCCGCAACCGATTTACTCGATAGGGTCGGCGCATGGACCTGCCGGCCCGCGCCGCCGAGCTGATCGCCGTGCCCTCCACCGCGGACCGGCCCGAGGAGCTGCACCGCGCGCTGGAGCTCGTGCTGGACGTAGTCGGGCCCGGCTTCACGGTGGAGCGCTTCGCCTCGCGCGGCAAGCCCAGCGCCCTGGTCCACGTGCCCGGTCCGCGTCCCCACTTCCGGGTGATGCTCAACGCCCACCTCGACGTCGTGCCCGCCGAGAGCTTCACGGCCCGGCTGGACGGCGACCGGCTCTACGGCCGAGGCGCGCAGGACATGAAGGTGGCCGCGCTGGTGCTGGCCGAGGTCTTCCGCTCGCTGGCGCCGTCGCTGCCGTACCCGCTGGGTCTGCAACTGGTCACCGACGAGGAGGTCGGTGGCTTCGACGGCACCGCGCACCAGCTCGCCGCCGGCGTCACCGCCGGCTTCGTGCTCATCGGCGAGCAGAGCGGCCTGCGCGTGGTCACCGATTCCAAGGGCATCCTCCAGGTACGCCTGCACGCCACCGGCACCGCCGCCCACGCCGCCTACCCGTGGCTCGGCGACAACGCCCTGCTCACCCTGACCGGTGCGGTCGACGCCGTGCTGCGCCGATGGCCGGTGCCGCCGGACGAGCAGTGGCGCACGACGGTCAACGTGGCCCGGATCGAGACCACGAACCGCGCGGTCAACCAGGTGCCGGCCGAGGCCACCGCCTGGCTCGACATCCGCTTCCCGCCGCAGGACACCGACTTCGCCGGCCGCACGAGCGAGGAGATCGCCGCGCTTCTGCAGTCGGTCAGCGGCGTGCCGGTCACCGTGGACAGCCTCGGTGCGCCGCACCACGCTGACCCGCACAGCCGCGAGGTCACACTGCTGCGGGCGGCAGCGAGCTCGGCCGGCTACCCGGGAGAGCTGCTGCGCAAGCACGGCGCCGCCGACGGCCGGTTCTACTCCGCGCGTGGCATCGACGCGGTGATCTTCGGCCCGGGCGGCGACGGCCAGCACGGCCCGGTCGAGTACGCGGACCTGCGCACCGTGGGCCCGTACCGGAAGGCGCTGGTCACGTTCCTCACCGAGCTGGCTCGGGACCCGGCACCAGCGGGACGTCGGGATTCGGCCGCAGGGTGACCTTGACGGCGTAGGCCCGGGCCGCGGCCGACGCGGTCCGCAGCGCGAGCCGCCAGTCGTCCAGCGCGAAGGTGTGCGTCACCAGCCCGTCCACCGGGTAGGCCGGGTCGGCGAGCCACTCCACCACCTCGGCCATCGTCGTCCGCCCGGCCAGGGCCGGCTCCGGACCCGAGTTGACGGTGCCCTGCACGGTGAGCTGGCGGTTCCAGACCAGCGACCAGTCGACCCGTTGCCGGCCGGCCCCGCCGACGAGCACCAGCATGCCGGTCGGTCGCAGCAGGTGCAGGGCGAGGTCGATCGTCTCGCTGTGGGCCACGCAGTCGAAGACCACGTCGACGCCCTGCTCCAGGATCGGGGTCCGGGTCAGCCGCGGCCGGACGACCCGGCCGCCGTGCACGCGGGCGAGGGACTCGACCACCTGCGGACCCGGCTCCAGCGCCCGGCTGGCCCCCGTGCGCACCGCCGCCGCCCGGCTGAACTCACCCGGGCCGACCACGGTGATGTCCAGATCCGGGTGCAGCCGGCGCAGGGCGGCCGTCACGAGCAGGCCGATGGTCCCCGGGCCGATGACCACGGCACGATCACCGCGGCGCTGCCAGTGCAGCGCCGCGTGCAGGGCGACAGCCGCGGGCTCGGCGAGGACCGCACGGTACGACGGCAGCGCCCCGACCCGGTGCAGCTGACTTTCGTGGGCGGCGACGTACTCGCCCCAGCCCCCGCCCAGCGCCGCGTCGAAGCCCTGGGTGGGTGACCGGCAGCCGGACACACCGGGCTCGTCGAAGCGCTCACAGACGTACGGGAAGCCGTCCCGGCACGACCGGCACAAAGCGAAACCGCGGTGCACGCAGGACAGCACCGGGTCGACGACGACCCGGTCACCCGCGGACACCGAGGTGACACCCGGCCCGGCCGACTCGACCACGGCGACGATCTCGTGCCCCAGGATCTGCCGCCGCGCGGTGTAGTACGCGCTGAGCACCAGCGACGACTTGGCGTGGGCGACGGCCGTGTCGCTGCCGCAGATGCCGGACAGCTCCGGACGCAGCAGCACCCAGCCGGGGGCGCTGGGCAGCACCGGCACCGGCACGTCCTCGCGCAGGGCGAGCAGGCCGGCCGCGCCCCAGCCGGCGTCACCGCCCAGGCCCCCAGGCAGCGCCCGGGCGGCGGCGGTGGCCAGATACCGGGGTATCGACAGGTCCGCCAGAACGGCTCGCATGGTGCTCCTTCCAGCCGCGACGCCGGCCGCGCCCGGTCTCAACCCGGCGTGGTGACCCGGGCCACGATGTCCGCGGTGGCGGCGAGCACGACGCCGATCCCGGCGATCTCCCGGAAGCTCTGCTCGGTGGCCTGGGAGATGGCGTCGGTGGCCAGCACGACCCGGAAGTCCCGCTCACTGGCCTCGATCATGCTGGCCCGCGGGCAGTTGGGCAGGTTGCAGCCGGCGAAGACCACGGTGTCGATGCCCCGCTCGCGCAGCAACTCGTCGAGCGGGGTGCGGTAGAAGGCGCCCCAGCGCGGCTTGAACAGGGCGAACTCGTCGGGGCCGAGCTCCTGCGCCCGCCCGTCGAACAGCAGCTTGTCGTCCAGGTCCGTCCCGTCGCCGGGCAGCAGGCCGGGCGCGAGCAGCCGGCCGTCGGTGCCCGGCCGGGCGAGCTGGCCACCGCCGTCGATGAGCGTGCGCCGCACCCGGTCGACGTCGTCACCCTGGTACAGCCGGACGATGTGGACGATCGGCCGGCGCGCGGCCCGGAACGCGTCGATCAGCGCGCGCAGCGACGGGATGATCTCGGTGGTGCCGGCCAGCCCGTACGGCTGCCCGGACAGGAAGTCCCGCTGCATGTCGATGGTGACCAGCGCGGACGACTCCCAATGCGGGGCCAGATGCGGATCGGTCATGCGGACCCTCCGATGCGGTGGGACGACGCCAGCAGCATATCGGCGGTCCCCTCAGCCGGCGGACTGCTGGAGGATGGTCCGGAGAATGACCGGTGCGGCGTCCGCGGTCAGGGAAAGGACCACCCGGGTCCGGCGAGCGGCGGTGTCGTCCTCCACGAGGTGTCCGTCCGGCTCGACCCGCAGCCCGACCAGCGGTGCGTCGGCCGGGTGCAGGAGGCCGATCGCGACACCGGCGGCGATCGGGTCGTGCAGCGGCACCTGCCGCTCGCCCAGCACCGGCTCGTAGTAGTCGAAGTAGCCGGTCAGCATCGCGCCCAGTGCCGCCGTCAGCGGCGGGCCGGCCGCCAGTGCGGCCCGGTCGGACTCGTCGAAGCGGTGCCGCATGGTGACGTCGAGCGGCACCACCGTCACCGGCCAGGCCGCGTCGAACACGGCGGTCGCCGCGGCGGGATCGCCGGCGATGTTGGCCTCGGCCCGCCCGGTCACGTTGCCCGGCACCCGGACCGCCCCGCCCATGACGGTGACGTCGCGGACCCGGCCGGGCAGCTCCGGGTCACGGCGCAGCGCCAGCGCCAGGTTGGTCAGCGGCCCGGTCGCCACGATCCGCAGCTCACCGGCGTGCTCGCGGGCCAGCCTGAGCAGCAGCTCAGCCGCGTCCTGGTCCTGCGGCTGCCGGGTGGCAGCGGGCAGCTCGATCCCGCCGATGCCGTTGCCGCCGTGCACCCGGTCCGCGCCGCCGTGGAAGTCGCCGGCCAGCGGGTGGTGGGCGCCGACGGCGACGGGGATGTCGTCGTGGCCCGCCAGGGCGAGCAGGTCCAGGGTGTTGCGGGCGGCCTGGCCGGCGGCCGTGTTGCCGCTGACCGTGCCGATGCCCGCCAAAACGGATCCGCCCTGGGCGAGCAGCAGGGCGAGGGCCAGGGCATCGTCCACGCCGGTGTCGCAGTCGAAATAGACCGATCGAGTCACGGGCTCAGGCTAAGCCGTCCGGGTGCGCGGGGGTTGTCCCCGGGCCGGCCTGGGTACGACCTGCGGCATGACGGACTACGGCATCCATGCCTCGCACGAGCAGATCCCGCCCGCCGAGCTCCTCGCCGCCGTGGTCGCCGCCGAACGCGCCGGTTTCGACGCCGCGATGTGTTCCGACCACTTCTCGCCGTGGAGCGCCCGGCAGGGCCAGTCGGCGTTCGCCTGGTCCTGGCTCGGCGCCGCGCTGCAGGCCACCAACCTGTCCTTCGGCGTGGTCAACGCACCCGGCCAGCGCTACCACCCGGCGATCATCGCGCAGGCCATCGGCACTCTCGGCGCCATGTATCCGGGCCGGTTCTGGACGGCGCTGGGCAGCGGGGAGTACAGCAACGAGCACATCACCGGCGAGCCGTGGCCCCGCAAGGAGGTCCGGGAGGCCCGGCTGCTGGAGTGCGTCGGCGTCATCCGCGACATGCTCGCCGGCGAGGAGGTCACCCGCGACGGCCTGGTCAAGGTCGACCGGGCCAAGCTGTGGACCCGGCCCGAGACACCCCCGGCGCTGATCGGCGCGGCTGTCAGCACGAAGACGGCGGCCTGGTGCGCCGGCTGGGCCGACGGCCTGGTCACCGTGAACGCCCCCGAGGAGAAGCTGCGCGAGATGATCGCGGCGTACCGGGACGCGGGCGGGCGCGGGCCGATCAGCCTGCAGGTGCACCTGAGCTGGGCGCCGACCGAGGCCGAGGCCGAGCAGATCGCCCACGACCAGTGGCGCAGCAACATCTTCCCGCCGCCGGTCTGCTGGGACCTGGAGACCGTGGACCACTTCGACGTGGTCTCCAAGAACGTGACGGTGGAGCAGGTCCGCGAGGTCGTCAACATCTCGGCCGACCTGGAACGGCACATCGAGTGGCTGCGCGGGTACGCGGCCCTGGGCTTCGACCGCATCTACCTGCACCACGTGGGCCAGGACCTGCTGCCGTTCGTGGAGACCTTCGGCGCGAAGGTGCTGCCGGCCCTGCGCTGAGCCGCACCGGCCGGTTCACGTCCCGGCGGACAGCTCGTTGTAGCAGCCGGCGTTCTCCTGGCCGGACAGCTTCTCGATCTCGGCCATGATCTCGTCGGTCGCCGTCCGCCGGGCCCGCGCGGCGTTGCCCGCCGGGGCCGCGAAACGCAGCGGCGCGCCGAACCGCACGGTGACCCGGCCGGGCCGCGGAAACCGCGCCCCGACGGGCTGGATCCGGTCGGTCCCGATCACGGCCACCGGTACGACCGGCGCCCCGGAGGCCAGGGCCAGCCAAGCCACCCCCGTACGCCCGCGGTAGAGCCGGCCGTCGCGGGACCGGCTGCCCTCGGGATGGATGCCGAACGCCCGGCCGTCCCGCAGCACACCCAGCGCCGTCTCCAGGGCCGCCTGGGCCGCCCGGTGCTCGCCGCGCGGCACGGCGACCGCGCCCAGACCCAGCAGGGTCGAGCCGCTGAGCCGGCCCAGCAAGCCGGGCCGGGTGAAGTACTCCGCCTTGGCCAGGAACGCCACCGGCCGGGGTGACACCAGCGGGATCAGGAAGCTGTCCAGGAAGGACAGGTGGTTGGCGGCCAGGATGACCGGGCCTTCGCGGGGTACGTGCTCGCGGCCCTCGACCACCGTCCGGAACGCCAGCCGGGACACCGGGACGAGCAGGGCACGGGTCAGCTGCGGCAACATGTCACGACTCCACGTACGCGTCGATCGCCGTGCGCAGCAGCGCGTCGGCTTCCTCGGTCTCGACCGTCATCTGCAGGCTGCCCCAGGACCACAGCTGCGCGATGCCGTGCAGGTTGGCCCACAGGGCGCCGGCGGCCACGGCGGCGTCGTCGCGGCCGGGCCGGGCCCGGGCGACCAGCTCGACCAGGACGGCGAACAGCGGCTTGCTGGCCGCCCGCAGCCCTTCCTGGTTACCGCGCAGCAGCTCGTGCCGGAACATCAGCTCGAACATGCCCCGGTCGGTGCGGGCGAAGTCGAGGTAGAGCCGGCCGAGGGCGAGCAGCCCGGCGCGCGGGTCGCGCTGCTCGCCGAGGGCGGCGATCTGGTCGGACAGCCGGTCGTAGCCGACCCGGGCCACGGCTGCCAGCAGCTCGCGGTGGGTGGGGAAGTAGCGCCGGGGTGCGCCGTGGGAGACGCCGGCGCGGCGGGCGATCTCACGCAGACTCAGCGCGTCGGTGCCCTCGGCGGCGACCAGCTCGACGCCGGTGGCGACGAGATGCGCGCGCAGGTCATCCGGCATAGACACTGTCTACCAGACGCCGTAGACAGTGTCTATCAACCGCGTCGGAGCCCAGGTGCGGGTCGCCCAGGGCGTGATCTTCACGCCGGCAATGTGCCGTCCGCGACCGGGGGCGCCCATCCCGGCCGGGGGATGAGGCAGAACGGGTGCCCGGCCGGGTCCGCGAACACGCCCGCGCCGGGCAGGGCAGTGGCGCCCAGTGCGAGGACAGCGGCGGACGCCGCGGCGACGTCATCGACCATCACGTCCAGGTGGAGCTGCTGGGGTGTCGCCGGGTCCGGCCAGGTCGGCGCCGGATTGCCGGGGGCCCGCTGGAAGCCCAGCCCGGAGGCGCGGTCGCTGCTGGCCACGACCGCGAAGTCGTCGTCGTGGTAGGTGACGGGCAGGCCCAGCAGCTCGCTGTAGAACCGGGCCAGGGCCAGCGGCTCCGGGCAGTCGACGATCACGTGGTGCAGACGGCCGATTGCCATGATGCCTCCCGGTCCGGCGGCCCGCGGCGTCCGCGGTCTCCCGCCCATCATGTCGAGAACGGCCGGCCGGCACCGACCCCCCGGTATGACGAAGTTTCTGCTGATCCAGCACCACACCGCGATGGGCACCTGGGCGCCGGCCGACGTACGGCGGCATTTCGACTATCAGCGTGACCTGGACGCCGAGCTCACCGCGGCCGGTGAGCTGGTCGAGGCGCAGGGGCTCGGCGGCCGTTCGCATCAGGTCGCGGGGGAGCGGGGCGCCCTGCCCGAGCTCGCCGGCTACCGGGTCGTGGACGTGGAGTCGGAGGAGCGGGCGCTGCAGATCGCGGCCCGGGCGTCGGCGGCGCCGGGGCCGGGCGGCGCCCCACTGGGTCAGCGGATCGATGTAAGGCAGCTGCTGACTCCGTGAGAGCGCTTTCTCGCCGTAACCGGTTCCGGTGGTCCGAACATGCGCCCCCGCACCGGAAAGCGCTCTCCGTCCACCGAACCTTTCGTCATCCTTAAGTCCATCGATACGTCCTTGACCCCGTCCCGTTCGTCACGGTTGAGTTCGGCACTGTTAAGTCACCTTCCGGTTCCCCGTTCCCCCATCCGGAGTCCGCAGTGCCTCACTCCCCACGCCGCTGGCTGCTCGCCGCCGGCACAGTGCTCGTCGCCCTCATCGCCACCACCGGCGTCCGCTTCGTGGCGAACGCGGACGCAGCCCCCACCCCGGCCGGCATCACGGCCGCCGCCACGTTCTCCCACCCCGGCGTGCTGCTCAGTCGCGCCCAGCTCGACTTCGTCAAGGCCAAGGTCGCCGCCAAGGCCCAGCCCTGGACCACCGCCTACAACCAGATGGCCGCGAGCCGGTACGCCTCGCTGTCGCGTACGCCGAAGCCCCGCGCGACCGTCGAGTGCGGCTCCTACTCCAACCCGAACAACGGCTGCACCGACGAGCGCGAGGACGCGATCGCCGCGTACACCGACGCGCTCACCTGGTACATCACCGGGAACACCGCGTACGCGACCAAGGCCATCGCGCTGATGGACGCCTGGTCGGCCACGCTCAGAACACACACCAACAGCAACGGCCCGCTGCAGACCGCCTGGGCCGGTTCGGTGTGGCCCCGGGCCGCGGAGATCATCAAGCACGCGTACGGGAACTGGCCCAACCAGGCCCGCTTCGCCACCATGTTGCGCACCGTCTATCTCCCGGTGGTCCTGGCCGGCAGCGCCAGCAACGGCAACTGGGAGCTGTCGATGATGGAGGCGGCCGTCGGCATCGCCGTCCACCTCGACGACCGCGCTAGCTACGACCGGGCCGTCGCCCGCTTCAAGCTGCGGGCCGCCGCCTACATCTACGTCACCGCCGACGGCGCCCAGCCGAAGTACCCGCCGGCCGGCGGCATCGACACCCGGGCCGAGCTGATCAGCTACTGGCAGGGCCAGAGCACCTTCGTCGACGGGCTCTCCCAGGAGACCTGCCGCGACTTCGTGCACACCGGCTACGGCATCTCCGCGATCGCGCACGTCGCCGAGACCAGCCGCATCCAGGGCGGCGACCTCTACCCCGAGCTGCAGGACCGGCTGCGGCACGCGCTCGGCCTGCACACCAAGTTCGAGGGCACCGCAGTGCCGGCCTCGATCTGCGGCGGCTCGGTGACCAGGGGCCTCGGCCCGATCAGCGAGGTCGCCTACAACGCCCTGCACAACCGGCTCGGCATCGCGATGGCCAACACCGGCACCTACACCGAGGCCCGGCGCCCGCAGGGCAGCAACAACCTGTTCGTGGCGTGGGAAACGCTCACCCACGCCGGCAACCCCGCCTGATCCCCGAAGGAAATCGATGATCCCCATCCCCCGACGACGGCGTGTCCTCGCCGTCTCCGTCACTGCCCTGGTCGTCGGCGTGCTCGGCGTCGCCGGCATCACCAACGCCCTGGCCGCCACCACCGGTTCCGTGGTGAGCAGCGCCAACGGCAAGTGCCTCGACGTCACCAACGGCTCCACCGCCAACGGCAACCTGCCGCAGATGTGGTCCTGCGTGAGCGGGCCGAACCAGACCTGGACCTACGGCGACGACAAGTCGCTCAAGGGCCTCGGCAAGTGCCTGGACGTGGCCGGCG
This sequence comes from Actinoplanes sp. CA-051413, assembly GCF_050955795.1. Taxonomy (NCBI): domain Bacteria; kingdom Bacillati; phylum Actinomycetota; class Actinomycetes; order Micromonosporales; family Micromonosporaceae; genus Actinoplanes; species Actinoplanes sp. CA-051413. The sequence goes on along the minus strand of NZ_CP192100.1, from coordinate 5,508,422 downwards.
GCGCCACCACCGACGGCGCAGTCGTGCACCTGTGGGACTGCTTCGCCGGGCTGACCAGCCAGCAGTGGACGTACACGGCCGGGCGCGACCTGGTCAACGTCAAGGCCGGCAAGTGCCTCGACATCAAGGACAACAACCTCGCCGACGGCGCCAAGCTCCAGCTGTGGACCTGCGGCGGCGGCGCCAACCAGAAGTGGACGGTCAACGGTGCCTCGACGCCCCCGACCACCCCGCCGGTGACCCCGACGACGGTCCCGCCGGGCAGCGGCAACCCCGACCTGGGCCCGAACGTGACGATCTTCGACCCGTCGATGTCACAGTCGACCATCCAGAACCGCCTGAACACCGTCTTCAACCAGCAGGTCCGCAACCAGTTCGGCAACGCCCGCTACGCGCTGCTGTTCAAGCCCGGTTCGTACAACGTCGACGCCAACGTCGGCTTCTTCACCCAGGTCGCCGGGCTGGGCCTGACCCCGGACGCGGTGAACATCAACGGCGCGGTGCACACCGAGGCGGACTGGTGGCCGGACGGCTCGCAGAACGCCACCCAGAACTTCTGGCGCTCGGCCGAGGGCCTGTCGGTGACGCCGAACGGCGGCCTCGACCGCTGGGCCGTGTCGCAGGCGGCGCCGTACCGCCGGATGCACGTCCGCGGCAACCTGGCGCTCTCCGACGGCGGCTGGTCGTCCGGCGGCTTCATGGCCGACACGAAGATCGACGGGCAGATCCAGTCCGGCTCGCAGCAGCAGTGGATCACCCGCAACTCGCAGATGGGCAGCTGGAACGGCTCCAACTGGAACCAGGTCTTCGTCGGTGCCCAGGGCGCCCCGGCCAACAGCTTCCCGACGCCGCCGTACACCACGGTCGGCCAGACGCCGGTGGTGGCGGAGAAGCCGTACCTGTACGTCGACTCGGCGGGCGCGTACCAGGTGTTCGTCCCCGCGCTGCGCACCAACTCGGCCGGCACGACCTGGGCCAACGGCAACCCGGCGGGCCAGTCGCTGCCGATCGGCACGTTCTTCGTCGTCAAGCCCGGTGAGACCGCGGCAAACATCAACGCGGCCCTCGCCTCCGGCAAGAACCTGCTGGTCACGCCCGGTGTCTACAACCTGAACCAGACCATCAACGTGACCCGGCCCAACACCGTCGTGCTCGGCCTGGGCCTGGCGACCTTCGTCCCGCAGAACGGCATCACCGCGATGACCGTGGCCGACGTCGACGGCGTACGGGTCGCCGGGTTGCTCTTCGACGCCGGGACCACCAACTCGCCGGTGCTCATGGAGGTCGGCCCGAACGGCTCGTCGGCGAACCACGCGGCGAACCCGACCGTGCTGTCCGACGTGTTCTTCCGGATCGGCGGCGCGATCGCCGGCAAGGCCTCGGTCAGCCTGCGGATCAACAGCGACCACGTGATCGGTGACCACGCCTGGATCTGGCGCGCCGACCACAGCGACAACGGCACCCACGGCTGGACCGTCAACCCGGCCGCCAACGGACTGACCGTCAACGGCGACAACGTGACGTTCTACGGCCTGTTCGTCGAGCACTACCAGCAGTACCAGACCATCTGGAACGGCGAGAACGGGCGCACGTACTTCTACCAGAACGAGATGCCCTACGACCCGCCGAACCAGGCCGCCTACATGAACGGCTCGACGCAGGGCTGGGCGGCGTACAAGGTGGCCGACTCGGTGAACAACCACGAGGCGTGGGGCCTGGGGTCGTACGCGTTCTTCAACGTCAATCCCAGCGTGGTCAACGCCCGTGCCTTCGAGGTGCCGGTGAAGCCGGGCATCAAGTTCCACAACATGGTGACCGTCTCGCTGGGCGGCACCGGCACGATCGCCCACGTCATCAACAACACGGGCGCCGCGGTGAACAGCGGTCACCAGGTGACCAACCTGGTCAGCGGCCCCTGATCCCATTCGCACGTCGCGACGGCCCGCCGGACCTCCGGCGGGCCGTCTGCCTTTCGGTCAGCGGGCGTTGTAGCGCTTGCGGGCCCAGAGATAGCCGGCCAGGGCGATGGCGGCGCACCAGGCGGTCGCCCACCAGATCGAGTCGCCGACCGTTCCGCCGGTCAGCAGGGCCCGGATCGTCTCCATGATCGGCGTGAACGGCTGGTACTCGGCGAACTGCCGCAGCCCGTTCGGCATCGAATCGGTCGGGACGAAACCGCTGCCGATGAAGGGCAGCAGGGTCAGCAGCAGCGGCGTGTTGCTCGCCTCCTCCACGGTCTTGGCCACCAGCCCCAGCGCGGTGGCCAGCCAGGTGATCGCGAACGAGGTCATCGCCAGCACGCCGAGCACGCCCAGCCACTCCGCCAATCCGGCGCTGGGCCGGAAACCGATCGCGAGCGCCACGGCCAGCACGATGGCCAGGCTGACCAGGGTCTGGATCATGCTGCCGACCACGTGCCCGGTCAGGACCGACACCCGGGCGATCGCCATGGTGCGGAACCGGGCCACGATGCCCTCGGTCATGTCGGTGGCGACCGAGACCGCGGTGCCGGCCGCCGCCCCGCCGACGGTCATCAGCAGGATGCCCGGCACCACGTACGCCAGGTATTCGGTCCGGCCCCCGCCCAGGCCGGCGCCGAGCGTGCCGCCGAAGACGAAGACGAACAGCAGCAGGAAGATCACCGGCATCCCGGCCAGGTAGAAGATCATCGCCGGATAGCGCTGCATGTGCCGCAGATTGCGCCGCAGCATGGTGTTCGAGTCGCGGACGGCGAGGCTCAGGGTGGTCATCGCACGGGCTCCTTCGCGGTCAGGGCCAGGAAGACGTCATCGAGGTCGGGCGTGTGCACGGTCAGGCTCTCCACCTCGGCGCGGGCCTCGTCCAGGGTGGTCAGCAGGGCGCGCAGCGTGCGCACGCTGCCGTCCCCGGGCACCTGGATGGTGAGCTGGGCGGAGTCGACGTCGGCGGTGTCGAGGGCCACCGCCGCCGCCCGCAGTGCCGGCCCGTCGGCGAAGCGCAGGGTGATGTGCCCGCCCGGCACCAGCCGTTTGAGCTCGTCGGCCGTGCCCTCGGCGACCAGCCGCCCGCCGTCGAGCACCGCGATCCGGTCGGCGAGCTGGTCCGCCTCCTCCAGGTACTGGGTGGTCAGGAAGATCGTCACACCGTCGGCCACCAGCGCCCGGACGGTCTGCCACATCGCCTGCCGGCTGCGCGGGTCCAGCCCGGCGGTCGGTTCGTCGAGGAACACCAGCCGCGGCTCACCGACCAGGCCCATCGCGATGTCCAGCCGCCGCCGCATGCCCCCCGAGTACGCCGACGCCTGCTTGCCGGCCGCGTCGGTCAGGTCGAACTGCTCCAGCAGCTCGTCCGCCCGCCGCCGGCCCCGGGCCCGGCCCAGGTGGTGCAGGTCGGCCATGAGAATGAGGTTCTCCCGGCCGGTGAGCAGCCCGTCGACGGCGGCGAACTGGCCGGTGACCCCGATCGCCGCCCGGACCGCGTCCGGCTCGGTCGCCGGGTTGTGGCCGGCCACCCGGATCTCGCCGGCGTCGGCGTCGATCAGCGTGGAGAGGATCTGGACGGTGGTGGTCTTGCCGGCGCCGTTCGGGCCCAGCAGGGCGAAGATCGAGCCCGCCGGGACGTGCAGGTCGATGCCGTCCAGGACGGTGTGGTCGCCGTACGCCTTGCGCAGGCCGGTCACGGTGATCATCGGAGCTCCTCGGTGTCGCCGCGGCGCACGATGATGTCGCCGAAGGAGGTGCGGGCGCGCACCTGCACGTTGTCCTCGCCGGGCTCCGGGGCGCCGGCGCCGTCGAGGTGGTTGAGCACCTTGCCGAACTGGGTGTGCAGGTCGAGGTACGCCGCCGTGCCCGCCGCGATGCCGACCTCCAGCTCACCCATCGAGCTGCGGACCGCGACCGTGCCACGGCGCACCGCGCCGATCCGGATGCTGCCGTTGGCGGTCGCGGCGTCGACCGAGCCGCCCACCTGCCCGGCGACGACACCACCGTTGGCCATCTTCGCCGTCAGATCGCCGCCGACGGAGTCCACCGCGGTGTCGCCGTTGGAGTTCTTGATCACCGCGGCCCCGCTGACCGTGCCGATCCGGATCGTCCCGCTGCCGGTCGTGGCTCGGGCCGCACCGTTCACCGACCGCGCGACGACGGAGCCGGCGCTGGTGTTCACCTCCAGCGGCCCGGTGTGCTGCAGCTCCACGTCACCGGCGGCGGTGCGGACCGCGGTCTCGCCGAGCGTGCCGGTGCAGTGGAACGAGCCGAGGGCCGCGTCGGCGCGCAGCTGCGAGCCGGTGGGCAGGTTGATCTCGATGTCGATCGACCCGCTGCGGCGCAGGAGCCCCATGGTCTTGAGCGTCTTCGGGGTCTTGACCAGCAACTGCCCGTCGGCGAACTGGACCTGGGTCTGTTCGGCGGCGCGCAGGTCGGCGGCGGCGGAGGGGTCGCTGGGCCGGACCTCGACGAGGGTGTCCGCGCGGTCGGTGGCGGTGATCCGTACGTCGGCGACGAGCAGCTCGAGCGTCGCCCGGATCGGCGCGGGGGTGTCGAAGGTGGGCATGTCCTGGTCCTTTCGCGGAGGGAAGACGGGCACGGTCAGCGGGCCCAGCCGGTGTAGCGCTGCCCGCCGAGCGGGGCGCGGGAGGTGCGCGGCCGGTCACCGGCCTGCACGGCGGCGGTGCTGGCCCGGACCAGCCAGGCGTTGACCGAGAGGCCCTCGCGGCCGGCCGCCTCCTCGATCCGGGTCTTGAGCTGGTCCGGCAGCCGGAAGTTGATCCGCGACACGGCTCCGTCGTCGGGGACGTCGGTGGCCTCGACCGGCTCGGGTGCCGTCGTCTCCACCGGGTGCTCGGCCGGCGGTGGCGTCACGACGAAACCGGGGGAGCCGCCGCGCAGCCGCAGCTCGACCGAGCCTGGGGCGAGGTCGCGGGTGATCTCGTCCGCCGCGGCGGACAGGGCATCGAGCAGGGCGAGCCGGAAGGCCGACTCCATCGGCGCGGTCAGCCGCTCGGCCAGCTCGCGGGCGTCGGAGCCGCCGAGCTCGGCCGCGCCGGCGAGCTCCTCGCGGAGCCGTGCGACATATGATGTGAGGTCCATGACGCCATCATGGCATCACTATGGCGCCATGTAAAGCCATGCTGGCATCACTTAGACGCCACGCTGGTTGCGTCGTTTCCTGCGTCGTTTGCGGCCGGTCCGGCCCGGGTAGAGAAGCGCTCGTGCTCGAAGTCGCTGATCTCCCGTTACCCGGGTCCGGCCGAACCCTGGAACGGTTCGAGCGGCTCGCGGCCATCGCCCGCCGCGACCCGGTCGCGGCCCGGCTGTGCGAGGGCCATGCCGATGCCATCGCGATCCGCGCCGAGCTCGGCGACCTCGGCCCGCTCGCCCCGGACGAGAGCTGGGGTGTCTGGGCTGCCGCGCCGGCCTCGGTGACCGCCATCAAGAAGGACGGCGAGTGGGCGCTGAGCGGCGACCGCCCGTGGTGCTCGGGCGCGGGCTCCTGTACACATGCCCTGGTCACCGCCACCGCGCCGGACGGTATCCGGCTGTTCGCCGTGGCCAACCGCGCGCCCTGGGCGGTGCCGCTGGACGGGACGTGGCCCGCGGTCGGGATGGCCGGCAGTGACAGCCGTACCGTCCGCTTCACCGACGCCCCGGCCCGGCCGGTGGGCGGTCCCGGCTCCTACGTCGGCCGGCCCGGCTTCTGGCACGGCGGCGTCGGCGTCGCGGCCTGCTGGTACGGCGGTGCCACCGGCGTGGCGGACACCCTGCTGCACCGGGCGCGCGGTCCGCACGCCCTGGCCCACCTCGGCGCCGTCGACGTGCTGTTGCGCTCGGCCCGGGCGGTGCTGCGCGAGGCCGCCGCCCGGATCGACGCCGAGCCGACCGCGGACGCCGAGCAGCTCGCTGTGCGGGTCCGGTGCACGGTCGAGTCGGCGGCGTCCGAGGTCATCGACCGGGTCGGCCGCGCGCTGGGTGCCGGGCCGCTGGGCCACGACGAGGCGCACGCCCGCCGGGTGAGTGACCTGACTGTGTACCTGCGGCAGAGCCACGCCGAAGCCGACCTCGCCCATCTCGGCGCACTGCTGAAGGAGGAACCACCCGCATGGTGACCGTGATCGAGGGAGCCGGCACGGACGACACCCGCTGGCGCTCCTGGCCGACCGTCGGCGGCTGGCCGGCGCTGACCGTCGACCCGCCCGGCCCGCCGCTGGTGGTCGCCCCGCACCCGGACGACGAGGTGCTCGGGGTCGGCGGGCTGCTGGCGCTGCTGGGCGACGCCGAGGTGGTCGCGGTGACCGACGGCGAAGCCTCCCACCCCGGCTCCACAGTGCACACCCAAGCCGAGCTCGCGGCCCTGCGCCGCGAGGAGACCGCCGAGGCGCTGCGCCGGCTCGGCCTCGGCCGCACAGCCGTGGTGCACCTGGGTCAGCCGGACGGCGGCATCGACGAGGACGCCCTGACCGCTGCCCTGACCGAACGGCTCACGCCGGGGCGCTGGTGCCTGGCCACCTGGCGCGGCGACGGGCACCCCGATCACGAGAGTGTCGGCCGGGCCGCCGCGGCCGCCTGCGCCGCCACCGGGGCCCGGTTGCTGGAGTATCCGATCTGGACCTGGCACTGGGCGCAGCCCGGCGACGACCGGGTGCCGTGGGACCGGGCCCGGCGCCTCGACCTGCCGAGCGCCGCGCGCCACGCCAAGGAGGCGGCGATCCAGGCGTTCCCGAGCCAGATCGCGGACCTGGGGCCGGAGCCCGCCGACGCGGCCATCCTGCCGCCGCACGTGCTGGCCCGCTTCCGCCGGCCGTTCGAGGTGGTGTTCGCGTGAGCACCCCCCTGGGCTACTTCGAGCAGATGTACGCCGACAGCCCCGACCCCTGGAGCTTCGAGTCCCGCTGGTACGACAACCGCAAGCACCAGCTCACCGTGGCCGCGCTGCCCCGCGCCCGCTACCTTTCCGCATTCGAGCCGGGCTGCTCGACCGGCAGCCTGACCGCCCGGCTGGCCCCGCGCTGCGCCGCCCTGCTCGCCGTGGACGCGGTCGAGTCCGCGGTGACCACCACCGCGCACCGGCTGGCCTCCCAGCCGCACGTCACCGTGGCCCGGGCCCGGATGCCCTACGACTGGCCCCGGCAGACCTTCGACCTGATCGTGCTCTCCGAGCTCGGCTACTACTTCGACGACACCGACCTGGACGCGCTCATCGCCCAGAGCGTGGCCGCGCTCGAGCCCGGCGGCGATCTGGTCGCGGTGCACTGGCGGCGGCCGGTTGCCGAGCACGCCCGCCCCGGTGAGGAGGTCCACGCCCGGCTCGATGCCACCCCGGGGCTGGAGCTGACGGCGCAGCACACCGAGGCCGACTTCCTCCTGGAGGTCTACGCGCGTACGCCCCCGGCGGCCCGGTCGGTCGCCGAGCGTGAGGGTCTGTGCTGAGCCGGATCGCCGTCGTCGTGCCCGCCCACGACGAGCAGGAGTTGCTCCCGCACTGTCTGGCCGCGCTGCGGATCGCCGTCGCCGGCAGCGCCGTCGCGGCCGAAGTGATCGTCGTCGCCGATGACTGCGCCGACGCCACGGCTCCGATCGCGGCCGCGGCGGGAGCGGCGGTGGTGCGGGTGACCGCGGGAAACGTGGGGCAGGCCCGGGCGGCCGGGATGGCGTACGCGTTGCGGCACGGCACCGCGGGGCTGTGGCTGGCCACCACCGACGCCGACAGCCGGGTCGGGCCCGGATGGCTGGAGTGGCACGCCCGGCACGCGGAGCGCGGGACCGAGGTGCTCGTCGGCACGGTCGAGGTGCCCGACTGGTCCCCGTGGCCGGTGGCCGTCCGGCACGCCTACGAGCAGCGACACCGCGAGCCCGGTGCTCACCAGCGCTCGCCGCAGTGCGCGGGCGCCCGCGGGGTTCGCCGCCCACCTGGCGTCAGTGGCCGAGGAGGTGTCAGGGCGTCGATGCGGCGCGGACCACGCCGCGGTGGCGTCGGGCGTCGCGGATCACCGGCACGGCCCACACCGCCAGGACGGCCACGGCCAGCGCTGCGGTGCGCGCGTCCCAGCGGCCGTGCAGCACCAGGGCCAGCAGGTACGCACACGCGACGAACGTGCGGAAGAAGGGGGCGTTGCGCACGACGGGAACTCCTCTCACGAGCAGTACAGGCGGGGATCGGCCGGGGGCAGCACCGGTGGCCGGCCCTCGGAGGACGGGGTGGACTCGTACGTGAGCCCGTTCGCCCACCGGCCGGCCGCGGCGTCCTCGCCGTCGGAGAAGCTCAGGTAGGTACGGGCGTACGCGTCGTCGGGCACGGCGTCGGGGAACGCCTCCGGCACCGGCATGTGCTCGATGCCGTCCTCGCGCAGTTCCTCGATGGCGGCCAGCCACACGTTCTGGTGCATGGTGTCGCGGGCGAGCAGGTAGCGCAGCATCTGCTTGACCCCGGGGTCGCCGGTCATGTGGAACAGCCTGGCCAGCCGCAGCCGGCTCTGCGCCTCGGCGCTCACGTTGAGGTGGAAGTCGGCGAGCAGGCTGCCGCTGGCGGTCACGTAGGAGCCGTTCCACGGCACCCCGTTGCTGTCGGCCAGCAGCGGACCGGACCCGGCCTGCACGAGGTGGGCGGAGTAGATCTCGGCGCACTGGGCCGGGTTGTCCTCGTTCTCGTTCGCGGTGAGCGGCGCGTCCTGCAGCAGCCGGGTGATCATGGTGCTCAGCATCTCGACGTGGGCGAGTTCCTCGGTGCCCATGTCGAGCAGCAGGTCGCGGTACTTGCCCGGCAGCCGGCAGGTCCAGCCCTGCATCAGGTACTGATTCGCGACGGTGAGCGCCCCCCACCGGCCCCCGAGGGCATCCTGCAGGCGCCGCGCGAAGGCGGCGTCCGGTCCGTCCGGCCGGGCCTCGAACCGCAGTTGCTTGACGTGGTTGAACACGACTTCACCATGCCCGTCCGGGCGTCCTCTCCAGGCCAGCGGGTGGCCCGAACGGGTCAACGTCGGCGGCGTGGCAGGGTGACCTCCAGGGCCACCCCGCGCGGGGACAGCGCCCGGGCCCGCAACGTCCCGCCCTGGGCGTCGACCAGGTGGCGGACGACCCACAGGCCCAGGCCCTTCGTGCCCGCCGGGGGCGTGCGCCGGTGCAGCGCGTGCAGCAGGTCCTCGGTCAGCCCGCCCTGGTCAGCCACCGTCAGGCGCAGCCGGCGCCGCCGGACCGCGGCGATCAACCGGATCTCGCCGGGGGAGTAGCGGGCGGCGTTCGACAGCAGGTTCAGCAGGATCTGCCGGGTGTGCCGGCCCGAGACCAGGCAGCGGCCCGCGCCGGCACTGACCGACACGGCGAGCCGGTCGGTGGGCACGGTCGCGGCGACGACCGGCAGGACACGATGCAGCGGTACGGCGGTGTCAGCCGGTTCGGCGAGTCCGGCTGCGGCAGCGGCTGCCTGCTTCAGCACCGCCTCGGCGTGGGACGCGTGTTCACCGGCGAGCCGGGCGAGTTCGCAGCGGCGGAGCTCCGAGGGCTGTGACTCCAGTGCGCGTACGAGTGAGGTCAGCGTGGCCACCGGCGGGCGCAGTTCGTGGCAGACGCTGCGCAGCAGCAGGAGCGCGGGGTCGGGCCGTGGGGTTCGCCTCAGACGCATGACTGGACCTCGGGTGGGCATACGCGCGCCATGCAGAAGGACATTCGCGTCATCGTCGTCGACGACCATCCTCTGTTCGTCCGGGGTCTGGAGCTGCTCCTGCCCGAGGTCAGCGATGGCCGGGCCGAGGTGGTGGCGGCCACCGGAGACGCCGCGGCGGCCGCCAGCCTGGTCCGGCGTACGGTGCCCGACCTGGTCCTGGTCGATCTGCACATGCCGCCGCCGGGCGGGGTCAGGGCGATCGCCGCGATCCGGCGGTCCAGCCCGCGGGTGCGGATCGTGGCGATGTCCGGCGACGAGGACCCGGCCCCGGCGCTGGAGGCGCTGCGGGCCGGCGCCGAGGGCTTCCTGCCGAAGACCAGCGAGGTCGCCGACGTGCTGCAGCCCCTGCTGTCCATTCTCGACGGCTGGGCGGTGCTGCCGGCCGAACTGCTCGGCGCGCTGCTGGGCCCGGGCCGTGGGAACCGGCCCGCACCGGTGGACCTGGACGCGCCGGAGCGGCAGTTGCTGCAGCTCATTGCGGCCGGCGCGACGACCACGGAGATCGCTCTGCAGCTGCACGTCTCGGAGCGGACCGTCAAGCGGTTGACCGCGACCCTGCTGCGCAAGCTGCGGGTGTCGAGCCGCACCGAGGCGGCGGCGCTGGCCGGCAGTGCCGGGATCCTCTGACGCACTGACATGGCGAGCGGTTGCCCGGCCAAGTCGTCATGAAACAGTGAATGTCCTGATCAACAGGAAGACGTTCAGCGCGACGATCAGGGCCGCGACGATCGCCGCCACGACGGTGGTCGCCGGCCGGTTGACGTGCTCGCCGAGGATGTCGCGGCGCCGGGTCAGCCAGACCAGCGGGATCAGCGCGAACGGCACCCCGAAGCTCAGCACCACCTGCGACCAGACCAGCGCGGAGGTCGGGTCGACGCCGAGCACCAGCACCAGCAGAGCCGGGGCCATGGTCAGCGCCCGGCGCAGGGTCAGCGGGATGCTGCGGCCGATGAAGCCCTGCATGACCACCTGGCCGGCGTACGTGCCCACGCTGGAGGACGCGAAGCCCGAGGCGAGCAGGGCCAGGGCGAAGGCCAGCGCGGCGTACTGGTCGAGGGTGAGCCCGAGCCCGGCGTGGATGCCCTCGAGGGTGTCGGTGCCCGGGATGCCGGACCCGAAGAACAGCCGCGCGGCGATCACCAGCATCGCCAGGTTCACCAGTCCCGCCAGGCCCAGAGCCACCAGGGTGTCGACGCGCTGGTAGCGCAGCGCGTGCCGAAGCTGCCCCGGGCCAGTGGTGGCCGCGTCCGAACGGGTCTTGGTCAGCGCCGAGTGCAGGTAGATCACGTGCGGCATCACTGTGGCGCCCAGGATGCCGGTGGCCAGCAGCAGGCTGTCGACACCGGCGAAGGACGGCACCATGCCGCCGGCGACACCGGCCGGGTCGGCGCCGGCCCGCCAGGCGTTGTAGAGGAAACCGAGGAGGATCACGCCGAGCAGCCCGGCGATCACCGTCTCGAAGCGCCGTACCCCGCGTTGTTGCAGCCCCAGCAGGGCGAAGGCCACCACGCAGGTGATCAGGCCACCGACCGGCAGCGGCACCCCGAAGAGCAGGTACAGTGCCAGTGCCCCGCCGATGATCTCGGCCAGGTCGGTCGCCATGGCGACCAGCTCGGCCTGCACCCACAGCCCGCGCGACACCGGCCGGGGCAGGTGCTCGCGGCACAGCTCGGCCAGGTCGCGCCCGGTCACCAGGCCCAGCTTGGCCGACAGCGACTGGATCAGCATGGCCATCAGATTGGCCGCGACGATCACCCAGACCAGCTGGTACCCGAACGTGGCCCCGCCGGTGAAGTTGGTGGCGAAGTTACCGGGGTCGGCGTAGGCGATGGCGGCCACGAACGCGGGGCCGAACCAGGGAGCCACCCGCGCGGCACGCCGGCGCAGCGGGAGCATGAGCTGAGCGGCGGAATCCAGGACGACCATGGCCTGTCACCTTCCCCGTACGGCGGCACAGCCGGGCCAGGCACTGACCCGCCGGGGCCAGGCGTCACCGGGCCAGGAGAACAGGCCGGTGCGGGCGGCGGGCGACCCTGCGGCTCGCGGCGCGGGACTGAACCACGGCGAAGGCGAGCAGCAGCTCGGCCACATCGCCGCCGTAGTACATCAGGGTCGCACCGGCCTGCCGGTCCGCGGCGGTCGCCGGGACCTGCACGTAGGCGCCCGCGTAGAGCAGCTGCGACAGGGTGGCGTGGGCCGCGATCGCCACCCCGAGCAGCACCAGCCGGGCGAGCACCGACGGCCGGTGCGGGGCCGGGTCCGCGCCCGCGACCACCCACGCGAACAGGCAGCCGGACAGGATGAAGTGGATCGTGACCAGCTGGTGCAGCGCCGGTTCGGTGAGCATCCGGGCGTACAACGGGGTCAGGTAGAGGGCCACCAGGCCGCCGGTGGTGAGCAGCAGCGCGGCGACCGGATGGGCCAAGGCCCGGGCCGGGTGGCTGCGCAGCAGGCGGGTCAGGCGGCGGGCCGTCCGGACCGGGAGGGTACGCAGCAGCAGCGTCACCGGCGCACCCAGCACCAGGGCCAGCGGCGCCACCATGGCCACCAGCAGATGCTGCAGCGCGTGCCCGGCGAAGTCGTGCACCGGCAGGACCAGCCCGACGATCAGGACGGCAGCACCGGTCTGGAACGCGGCACCCCGCCAGGCACTCCAGCCCGCCACCCGCAAGCACTGCCACTCGTAGCCGAGGCCGATCAGCACCACGAGGAGGGGCAGCCCGTATCCGGGGGCGTGTCCCGTCACCGGACCGGGACGCGGTCGTCCGCGCCGCGCTGCAAGGCCCAGCCGGCGAGCACCAGCACCGCCCCCAGCGCCAGGAACGCGAGGTCCCACCACAGCCGATCGGCGCCCTCACGCACGTGGTGCACGCCCAGGATCTGGTGATCGATGATGCCCTCGACCAGGTTGAACAGGCCCCACCCGGCCAGCATCCAGCCCCACAGCGCCCGCGACGTCCAGGCGGCCCGCCGGTCGCGGGTGACCCGCGAGTAGAGCAGCCCGATCCCGCCGAGCACGAACAGCCACGTCACGACGTGGAACAGCCCGTCCCACAGGGTGTTCATCCGCAGGCCGTCGACGGTGTCCGGGGAGTAGTAGCGCACGCCGATGCGGTCGGAGTCGGTGCCGGTCAGCAGGTGATGCCACTGCAGCAGCTGGTGCAGCAGGATGCCGTCGACGAAGCCGCCGAGGCCGATGCCGAGCAGGAGCCCGGGAGCACGCAGAAGTCTCGCCATGCGCTGCGCCTACCCGCGCGGTGGCCGTTCATGTGTGCGCGGCGGGCCACCGGTCGGCCCCGAAGGGCCGGGGCCGGGCCCGGCCGGGCCATCGGGCCGGGTAGCTGAGTCGTCGTGCCGATCCCACCGCTATGGAGGTTCTGATGTTCAAGCACGTCGACTACCTGCAGTTCCAGGCCAAGCCGGAGAAGCCGGACGCCCTGCTCGCGGCGAAGATGCAGGAGCTGGTCGGTGGCCAGTTCGGTGAGATGACCGTGATGATGCAGTACCTGTGGCAGGGCTGGTCCTGCCGGGTGCCGGGCAAGTACAAGGACATGATCATGGACATCGCGACCGAGGAGATCGGTCACGTGGAGATGCTCACGACCATGCTGGCCCGGCTGCTCGAGGGTGCGCCGTCCGTGGCGACCGAGAAGGCCGCCGCGGCGAACCCGCTGCTCGCCGCGGTGCTGGGTGGGCAGAGCCCGCAGCACGCGATCGTCAGCGGCGGCAGCGCGCTGCCCCGTGACTCGCAGGGCGTGCCGTGGAACGCCGGCTACATCGCTGCCAGCGGCAACCTGCTCACCGACTTCCGGTCCAACGTGGCCGCCGAGGCGCAGAGCCGGCTGATGACCAGCCGGGTCTACAACATGACCGACGACCGCGGGGTCAAGGACATGCTCCAGTTCAACCTGGCCCGGGACACGTACCACCAGCAGCAGTGGCTGCTGGGCATCGAGCAGCTGATCGAGGACGGTCTCACCGAGAGCGGCATCGAGAACTCCAACGGCGAGGACGAGAAGGACTTCGCCCGCCGGACGTTCTACAGCTTCGACCCGGCCAGCACCGCGGGCGAGGGCCGCTGGGCCCAGGGCCCGAGCCTGCTCAACCCGGAGGAGCAGCTCGAGTACGTGCCGGACGCCCAGCCGCTGACCGACGACCAGCCGCTCGGACCGGCCCCGGACCCGAAGCTGTACGTCACCTACGACGGCTCGATGGGCAAGGGCAAGCCGGGCACCGGTGCCGGCGCGCACGCCCAGGGTGTGGCCAACGTGGTCAACAAGATCAAGGGAGCGCTCGACTGAGCAGCACCGGGAAATCCAAGGAGCCGGGTCGCCACGGAGGCGACCCGGCTCCTTTGTGTCCGAAAGAACCGGGACTAGCGGCGGACGGACTTGGGGGACAGGGCCAGGCCCAGCCCGATCATGCCGAGGCCGAGGACCAGGTGCAGCCAGTCGTCGGCGGTGTTGAGCGGCACGAAGTTGGCCGAGCTGTCCTGGCCGACGATCAGGCCGTACAGCCACAGCACGAGGTAGATCGCGCCGCCGGCGATGAGGTACATGCGGGCGCCGGAGACGGTCTTGGCCAGCACGAAGGCTGCCGCCCCGAACAGCAGGTGGACGATGTTGTGCAGGATCGACACCTGGAAGATGCCGAGCAGCTTGGCCTCCGAGTGGTGCCCGGCGAAGCTCATCGTGTCGTAGTCGCTGGTGATGCCCGGGATGAAGCCCAGGATGCCGACGAGCACGAAGACCGCGCCGACGGCGAGCGCGGCGGTCTGGATGCGGGTCCGCGTCCGGGCGGCCGCGGAAGAAGTACTGGCCATGGTTCACTCCTTGTCGTGAGGGAACGCCCGGATGCCCGTGCCGGAGCGCGCACAAACGCTGTTTAGAGCACGCTGTCGCAGGTATTCCCCATCGATGCGAATCAGCGGAAAAGCACTCCTCACGGCCGGCGCCGTAGCCGCCGGGGCCGTGACGGCATCCAGGATCGCGGTGGCCCGCCGCAACAAGGACCGGGAGACCGGGCGCCACCACGTCATCACCGTCAACCGCGCGTTCGACGAGGCCGGCACCGGCAGCCTGCCCGCCCCGCTGGCCGCCCTCGGCGAGGCCGTGGAGATCCGGCGGCAGCCCGCGCCGGGCGGCCGGGGCACCGAGTTCTCGGCCCGGGCACGGTCCGGCAAGGTGTCCGGCGGCGAGATCCGGCGGGCGCTGCGCGAGGCCCGCTCGGAGCTCGAGATCGGCTACGTCCTGCTGCCCGGCGGCCCGACCACCCGGCCCACCCCGCTCAACAAGCCGCTGCGCGAGGCCACCGCCCACGGCCGCGAAGGAGGTCTGCTGTGAAGGCACTGCAATGGCAGGGGGTCAACAAGCTCGCGGTCGGTGAGGTGCCCGACCCGCAGCTGCGCAACCCCGGCGACATCATCGTCAAGGTCCGGCGCACCGTCACCTGCGGCTCGGACCTGCACCTGCTCGGCGGCTACATCCCGTTCATGGAGAAGGGCGACGTGCTGGGCCACGAGTTCCTCGGCGAGGTGGTGGAGGTGGGCCCGGAGGTCCGCCGCCACAAGGTCGGTGACCGTGTCGTCGTGTCGTCGTTCATCTCCTGCGGCAAGTGCTGGTTCTGCGAACAGGAGCTCTACTCCCTCTGCGACAACGGCAACACCAACCCGGCGATCACCGAGACGCTGTGGGGCCAGGCCCCCGGTGGCTGTTTCGGCTACTCGCACGCCATGGGCGGCAACCCCGGCAGTCACGCCGAATACATCCGGGTGCCGTTCGCCGACGTCGGCGCCTTCGCGGTGCCGGAGGAGGTGAGCGACGAACGGGCGCTGTTCGCCTCGGACGCCGCCGCCACCGGCTGGATGGGCGCGGACCTGGGCGGCGTCAAGCCCGGTGACGTGGTGGCGGTGTGGGGCGCCGGCGGCGTCGGGCAGATGGCGGCGCGCGCCGCGATGCTGCTCGGGGCGGAACGGGTCATCGTCATCGACCGCCTCGACAACCGCCTCCAGCAGGTCGAGAAGTACATCGGTGCCGAGACGCTCAACTTCGAGCGGACCAATGTGGCCCTGGAGCTGCGCGAACGCAGTGGTGGCCGGGGACCCGACGTCTGCATCGAGGCGGTCGGCATGGAGGCCGCCGGCAAGGGCCCGCAGTATGCGTACGACCAGCTCAAGCAGCAGTTGCGGCTGCAGACCGACCGGCCGGTCGCGGTCCGCGAGGCGGTGCACGCCTGCCGCAAGGGCGGCTCGGTCTTCGTGCTCGGTGTCTACGCCGGCTTCGTCGACAAGTTCCCCCTCGGCGCGCTGATGAACAAGGGCGTGACGATGCGCGGGGCGCAGATGCACGGGCAGCGCTACATCCCGATGCTGCTCGACCGGATGGCCCGCGGTGAGCTGATCACCGAGCACCTGGCCACCCACGTCATGCCGCTCGACCAGGCCCCCGAGGGCTACCGGATCTTCAAGGAGAAGGAGGACAACTGCGTACGGGCCGTTTTTGTGCCCTAGCTGTATCAAACGGGACCTCCCGGTGCTCCTTCTCACCGCTACCACCGGTGCGACACCACGGGAGGAACCGGTATGCAGCACAATCCGAGCCGGCTGTCCGCGCGCGGGCCGATCGACCCGCGCCACGGCTTTCCACGCTGGTACAAGGACACGGCCGGGGTCCGGCTGGAGCTGGCGTTCGATCCGCTCGATCCGCGTACCCCGGCCATGGGCGACCTGCCCGACCCGGCCGCGCCGGTCAGCTTCCCGCGCAACTTCCCGGACGAGGCGTTCTACTTCCTCGCCGAGGCGGAGCTGCCGATCGGCGGCTCCGCCCGGCCGGGCCGGGCACGGGTCGTGCTGGCCCTGGAGGCCGCCTTCGCCGGCACCGGCGCGGTCGCCGACAGACAGCAGCAGGTCTTCGCGCGGGTCCGGGTGCGCCTCGACGGCGGCATCCCCGGCGCCGCCTACACCTTCACCCACCCGTACGGGCAGACCGACCCGCTGGTGGCCGACGAGAACGGCCGGGTGTTCGTCACCGACGACGTCGGCGCCGCGCCGCTGCTGTTCGACACCGCCGTGACCGACGGCGAGGTGGCACCGTTCCTGCGCTGGAGCGCGGACGCGCCCGGCGGCTACCTCGGTGACGGCGGGGTGGAGCACACCGTCACCGGCAGCCCGCTGGGCTTCGACTTCTTCCGCGTCGAGGGCCCCGGCGTCGGCGACGTGGCCGGCGCGACCCCCGACCCGGCGGACCCCGGCAACCTGGACAAGGTCTTCACCGACCTGTTCACCCTCCAGGGCCGGATCTCCACCGTGGCCGGCGCCGAGGCGACCCGCGCGGTGTACTCGCGCAGCTCCGGCAGCCTGGTGCTGGACGTGTTCGCGACCAGCGAGCCGGGCCAGACCCTGCACGCGGCCGGCGCCACCATGACCGGCTCGGGCACCGGCTACCACGTCCGCGCCGCCGCGACCGCCGTGCCGGCCACCGCAGACATCGTCAACACCACCGACGTCCCGCCGACCGTCACCACCATCGCGGTCACCGACGCGGTCACCGTGACCGTCGCCGACTACGACCTCACCCAGCAGCGGCTCAGCGTCGAGGCGGTCTCGTCCGACCTGGACGACCCGCCGGTGCTCACCGTGGCCGGGTTCGGCCCGCTCACCGCCGGCAAGCAGGAGTTCGCCGCGGTCGACGTGCCACCCACCACGATCACCGTGACGTCCTCGCACGGCGGCAGCGACACCCGGCACGTGCTGATCACCGGGCCGGCCGCGGACCCCGACCCGCTCACCGCCGCGGCGGGACCCGACCGGCTGGCGACGGCGGCCGAGGTGGTGACCCTCGACGCGGGGGCCAGCACCGGTGCCGGGCTCGCGTACCACTGGGAACAGATCGCCGGGACGCCCGTCACCCTGACCGGCGCCGACGAGGTCCGGGCGACCTTCGTGGCGCCCGCCGCGGGGGCGCTGGAATTCCGGCTCACCGTGCAATCGGCCGCCGGCAGCGCCACCGACACCGTGTCGGTGCAGGTCAGCCCGTCGGTGCCCGGCACCGACACGGTCACCGTCGACCGGGCGGAGTTCCGCACCGACTCCGGGCGCTGGCGCATCGAGGGCACGGCCACCGGCCCGCTGCCGGACCGAGTCACGGTGACCCTGGACGGCCTGGAGATCGGCAGTGCGCCGGTCGACACCACCTTCGCCTGGGACGTGCGCCGCACGGTGATCCCCGGCGAGACCGGCCTGACCCCGGCGCCGGGGGCCCGGGTGGACATCACGACCAGCCGGGGCGGTGCCGGGTCGAGCCCGGTCACCATCCGCAACTGAGGGGACAGCGACCATGGGCTACTCGATCACCGGCGTCTTCACCGAAGCCTGCGACTGCACCCTGATCTGTCCCTGCTGGCTCGACGACGCCCCCGACGAGGACCACTGCACCGGGCTGTTCGCCTGGCAGCTCGACGGCGCCGCCACCATCGGCGGCACCGCCGTCGGCGGCCTGCGGGTGGTCAGCGTCTCGACCCACTCCGGCGGTCGCCGGGCCGGCGCCACCACCACCGCGGTCTTCGTCGACGAGGCCGCCGACGACGAGCAGTTCGAGCTGCTCGCCGCGGCCTTCAGCGGCCGGCTGGACGGGCCGCTGGCCGAACTCGCCGCGGTCAGCGGGGCGGTGCTGCAGCGCAGCCGGGCCCGCATCGAGGTCAGCGCCGACCGCACCGGCTGGCACATCTTCGTCGGCCGGCCGGCCCAGTCGCCCGTGGCCGGGGCCGGACTGGTCGAGGTGACCGGCAACCCGGCGGTCTTCGGCGGCGAGGACGAGCCGCTGACCCTGACCCACACCGCGCTGGACACCGAGCTCAGCGTGGCCGGCCCCGGACAGGTGGTCGCGCACCGCACGGACCAGCTCGCGGTCCGGGTGCCGGCCCTGCCCGGCGCCTACCTGGACGTGCGCGGCCGCTCGGCCATGCGGGGCCGGTTCCGCTACGTCCACGCCGCCGCAACCGCGGTGGTGCCCCGGTGACTTTCCCGCAGCAGCAGGTCCTTCGGGGGAGGGTCCTGCTCTGGGGCGGCGTCACCGTCATCGCCGTGGCCGCCTGGCTGGCGATGACGGTGACGCACCGCTCCGGGCATCAGCACCCCACGACCGCCGGCCCGGCCCTGACCGGCTGGCTGGTCATGGTCGTCGCGATGATGCTGCCGACGACGCTGCCGCTGCTGGAGCTCATGCGCCGGCTGCTGGCCGCGCGGGGAGCCGCGCCGGCGGTCGTGGCGCTGGTCGCCGCCGGGTACGTGGCCGTCTGGACCGGCACGGGGGCGGTCCTGGTCACGGCCCAGCTGGCGGCCGGCGCCTGGCTGGAACGCCGGTCCTGGGTGCTCGACCACCCGCGGGCCCTGCTCGGCGCGGCCCTGGGGCTGGCCGGCGCGTACCAGTTCAGCGCGGTCAAGGACCGGTGCCTGACCGCCTGCCGGAGCCCCCGCGGCGTCGCCATGCTGCGCTGGCGCGGCGTCCACCCGGCCTGGGCCGAGGCCGCCGACATCGCGGTGCGCTACGCGGTGTCCTGTGTGGGCTGCTGCTGGGCCCTGATGGCCGTCGGCCTGCTCGCCGGGGCCGGTTCGCTGATCGCGATGGCGCTGCTCACCGCGTTGATGGCGGCCGAGCGCCTGACCCGCCACGGTGCCGTGCTGGTCCGCCCGGCCGGTGCCGCGGCCCTCATCGTCGGCTGCGCCCTGCTGCTCGGCGTGGACACGATCTTCACCGCCTGACCCTTCCGGAGATCCCGATGCCTGACCTGACCTACGACGTCGTCGCCGTGCAGTTCCCGATCGTCTACACCAATGACGGCGACCACGATCCCGACGGACTGCTCTACACGCTGCGGGCGTACGTGCCGCTGCTCGACTGGGCCCGGGCCCGGTGGGACGACGACGACCGGTTCCTGCCGCGTACCCACGAACGCATCCAGCACCTGCAGCTCATCGTGGACGGGCTGGACCGCTACGAGCGCATGCGCGAGCGGCTGAGCCCGGACGACCCGCTGCTGACGTACGGGACCGACCCCGCCGACCTGATCGGCGAGCGCGACGACAGCGGGCTGGACCCGCGGCGGCACACGATCACGCAGAACCTGCGGGCGACGGTCGACGAGCTGGTCCAGGCGCTCAAGCTGGTCACCGGCGGCACCGTCACCGCGCTCACCCTCGACCCCGGAACCCGGGCCCAGTGGGCGGCGAGCTTCGCCGCCGGGCTCGTGGCGGCCCGGACCGCGTTCGAGGAACGGCTGGCCAAGCTGGAAGCGGACGACCACGTCGCGCTGCGGCACCTCGCACGGCAGAGCGGTCTCGGCCTCGACCGGGTGCGCCGGCTGCTGCTCAACGACCACCGCACCGACGTACGCGGGCTCGGCGAGCTCACGCCGGCCCACGACCGGTTCAACCCGCTGCGCCCGGTGCCGGTGGTGCGTCCGCTGGTGCTGCGGGCCGCCCTCGGCGCCCGCGTCGACGTGCACTTCGAGAACCAGATCCGCGGCCGCCGGGTCGGCCTGCACCTGCAGGGCGACGGAGCCGGCTCGGTGCGCACCGACGACGGCGCGGCGGTGGGCCGCAACGAGCCCACCACGGTACGGCCGGGACAGCACCGCACGTACCACTGGCACGCCGCCCGCGAGGGTGTCTGGGTCGTCAACGACCTCGGCGACGTCCGCGGCACCGAGCGGGGCACCAACGCGCACGGCCTGTTCGGCGCGTTCGTCGTCGAGCCGGCCGGCGCCACCTGGCACGACCCCGAGACCGGGGAGCTGCTGACCGGCACGGCGTTCGCCGACGGCCCGTACGCGGACGTGATCGTGCCCGGCGACCAGCCGGCGGCCGACTTCGTCGACTTCCACCTCGACGAGGTTCCGCACAGCCACCGCGAGTTCACCGTCTTCATGCACGATGAGCCCGAGGTGCACAGCAGCCAGATGCTGATCGGCGAGCACACCGTCATGCCGCTGTCCTACCGGGCCGAGCCGATGCCCCAGCGCCTGCCGCACCGGATGCGCCGCCACGCGGAGGCGACCGCCGGCCGGCCCCTGCCGCCGCCCGGCGAGATCGACTTCGCCGCCGTCGCGATCGAGGTCGACGACGAGCTCAGCGAGATCTTCCACATCGGCCGCGACCACGAGGGCCACTTCCTCGAACGCGTCGCCGGCGAGGAACAGCACCACAGCTCCTGGCTGTTCGGCGACCCGGTCACCCCGATCTTCCGGGCCTACAAGGGCGACCCGGCCCGGGTCCGGCTGGTGCACGCCGGCGTCAAGGAGACCCACGTCTTCCACCTCCACGTGCACCAGTGGCGGGCCGTCCCGCAGGACACCGCGCAGCCGTCGGTGTTCCGCCCGGGGGAGCCGCGCGGCTCACAGCTGATCGACTCGATCACGATCGGCCCGCAGACCGCCGTCACCATCGACCCCCTGTACGGCTCCGGCAGCCGCCAGCGGGCGCCCGGCGACGTCATCTGGCACTGCCACCTGTACCCGCACTTCCACCACGGGATGTGGGGACTGTGGCGCAGCTTCGACCGGCTGGTCGACGGGTCGGTCAGCGCGTACCCGGACGGCACGCCCGTGCACCCGCTGCGGCCGCTGCCGGGGCGCGACCCTGAGCCGCGTACCGGTCAGCAGCCGGGCTTCCCGTGGTTCATCGACGCCAAGTTCCCGCAGAAGGCGCCGCCGCCGCCCGCGGTGACGCGGGAGTTTCTCGGTGGCCGCCGCCGGCTCCTGGGCCTGCCGCCGCACTCGGCCAAAGAGCTGGCGGCGTTCGCGCCGGGTGTCGTCGCGAACCCGCGTCCCGGCGCGCTCTTCGTGGACCTGGACGGCGACGCCCGCGCTTGGAACGACGCCGCCGGGCTGCCCGCGCCCCGGACCGTCAGCTACGAGATCCGGGTCCGCGCCGACGAGGTGCCCTACAACTCCCGGGGCTGGCGCGACCCGCGCGGCCACCACTACCAGATCACGAAGGTCACGGTGACCGACCCGGCGGTCGGCGACGGCGCACCGGTGGAGTTCACGCCGCCGGCGGAGCGGATCGAGCCGTTCTTCCCCCGGGCCAACCACGGTGACATCGTCGAGCTGCGCATGGTCAACGAGCTCGGCACGATCGGCCCGGACGGTTTCGACCCGCCCACCCTGCCGGTCGAGTGCGGCCTGCACGTGCACCTGGTCAAGTTCGACGTGCTGGCGGCCGACGGCTCGTCCACCGGCTTCAACTACCTGTCCGGGGCCAGCTGCCCGGAGGCGGTCGCCGGCGCGCCGGCCGAGCCCGGTGACCCGCCGGCCAACGTCGGTTTCCACCGCTGGGTGGTCGACGAGGAGTTCGGGCCGTGCTTCTTCCACGACCACCTGCTGGCCAACTACCGGCAGAAGCACGGGCTGTTCGCCGCGCTGATCGCCGAGCCGCCCGGGTCGCGCTGGCTGCTGCCCGATCAGGAGACGGTGGCGTGGTCGGAGCCGCAGGCTGTGGTGCTGCCGCCGGTGGACAGCGGGCTGCCGCCGTACCGGGAGGCCTGTCTGGCGATCGGGGACTTCGTGCCTCTGGTCGACGCGGACGGTAAGCCGCTGAATCCGCCGCACGAGCTGAGCGGTGACGACGACCCGGGCGCGATGGCGGTCAACTACCGCTGTGCCCCGCTGACCTTCCGCGGCGACGACCCCTCCCAGTGGTTCAGCAGCGGCGGCCCGGCCGTCGCGGATCCTGCGGATCCTCCGGACGAGCCGGGTGCCGTCGCCGCCGACCTCACCGGTGGGGATCCGGACACCGAGATCATCCGGACGTATCCGGGGGAACGGCTGCGGATCCGGCTCATCCAGGGCTCGCACGAGGAGCAGCACAGCTTCGTCACGCACGGGCTGCGCTGGCGCCGGGAGTGGCACAACGACCGCTCGGTGCTGGTCAACCAGCAGACCATCGGCATCTCCGAGGCGTTCACGCTGGACATCGACCCGGCCGACGCCGGCGGCTACTCCTACGGCGACCACCTGTGGCACTTCGCCGCGATGGACGACCTGTGGCTGGGCTGCTGGGGCCTGGTCCGGGCGCTGGCCCCGAGCGCCGGCAACCTCGAGGAGCTGCCGCCGCTACCAGGCATCGTCCAAGAGAACGACCTGCCACCACGGCCCGCGGTGGCCTGGGGAGCCGGCGGGGACCGGGTCCGCGAGTTCGTGGTCACCGTCCGCCGCCACGAGCACGAGTACGACGGCCGCCGGCTCACCGACCCGTGGGGACTGATCTTCGCGACCGCCGCGGGCTGGCGCGACGAACCGGTCGAGGAGGGCTCGGAGCGGATGCGCCGGCGTGCCGTCGGCGTGCACGACACCGGTGAGCCGCTGGTGCTGCGGGCCCGCTCCGGCGAATGGGTCCGGGTCATGCTGATCAACGAGCTGCTGCCGGACCCGGACGACCCGGTGCTGCCGCCGTTCGGAGTCGAGCCCGCCCCGCCCCGGCTGCCGCTGGAACGCCTCGACGAGCTCGGCAACCCGAGCGAGCGCACCGTCTCGCCGCGGGTGTCGCTGCACCCGAGCCTGCTGCGTTACGACGTGGTCAGCGACGACGGCGCCAACGTGGGCACCAACCACGACGGCACGGTCGGCCCGTTGCCCGCACACGACGGCGGCCACGGCGGCCACGAGGCGACCGGTCAGGTGATCTTCCGCGATCCGGCGTCACACGGGCACGAGGAGACGAACTGGCGCGAGTACTGGTGGTACGTCGACGAGCACCTCGCGCCGCCGTCGTACGCCGACGGGCCGGGGCAGGTGTGCGGCCTGCAGGACCTGGCGGACGTGCGCAACCACCGCCACCACGGCCTGATCGGCGCGCTGGTGGTCGAGCCGGACGACGTCACCCCGGCCGACCCGGTCACCGGCCGCGAACGCTGGACCGGCCCGCAGGTGCTGCTGCGCGACGAGCACGGCCGGGTGGTCGCCAACGAGCAGGTGCTGCTGGTTCAGGACGGCCTGCGGCACTTCGTCGCGGGCAACCCGGACCTGCCGGTGCGCGACGTGGTCCCAGGTGACGACCCCGAGGACGCGGGCCAGAAGGGCATCAACTACGGCTCGGCCGTGGTCCACCCGCGCGACGTGCTCACCCGCGACGATCCGCCGACGCCGCTCTGGGAGGCCAAGACCGGCCAGGAGCTGTGGCTGCACGTGGTCGGCGCCGCTGACAAGCCCCGCAACCACACCTTCACCGTGCACGGCATGGCCTGGCCGGCAGCGCCGTGGCAGGGCGACGGCCCGTGGGAGGGCTCGTTCTCCGGCCTGACTGCGGGCATGGCCCGGACGCTGCGGATGACCGCCCGGCATCGCGGCGACCACGCATACCGGTCGGGGGCGTTCCGCTGGTCGGTGGAGAACGGTCTGTGGGGCATCCTGCGGATCAAGTGAGGCCGGACCGGTCAGGGCAGCTCCCAGCGCTGCCGATCGGCGCCCGAGCAGCTCTCGATCCGCACACCGGCCCCCGAGCGGGAACCCGAGCCCGGGTCGGTGAGGCAGCCGCCGCCGGCGAGATTGACCAGCGTACGGTCGGCGCCGGCCTGCCACTGCCCGGACCGCCGGCCGTCACAACCAGCAAGCCGGACGGCGCCGTCGTCGGCCGCCACCGCACACTTGCCGACGACCCGCAGGGTGCCGTCGGTGGCCACCGTAAACACCTGGGCGGCGGTCTCGTTGCAGGTGAAGACCTGGATGTGGTTGCCGTCGACGGCGATCGCGCCGTTGAGGTCCAGGCAGAGCCCGCCCAGGCCGTGGATCCGGCCGACCCGGTCCGCCGGGGGCGGCGCGAGCCGGTCGGTCGGGGCACTGGTCGTCGTCCGGGCCGGGGCCGGGCTCGTCCGGGTGGCGGTCGACGTCGGTGCCGAGGAGGGCGTGGAGTTGGTCGTGCTGCGGCTCCGGGTGGGAGCGGTGGTCCGCGCCGTCACGGCCGGCGGCGGATCGGTGGTGGCCGGGGTGGGCTCCGGCACCGCGACGCTGGGCAGCGGGACGTCCACCGGCAGGGCCGTCCGGGTGCCCGGCTCGGGCAGCATCGCCCACACGATCGCGGCCACGCCGGTCACCGCCAGCACCACGACCAAGGCGAGCACCAGCAACGGGCGGTGGCGCCGCACTCCCCGCGCCGGGGGAGCGGGCGCCGCGCCGGGCAGCGTGGCGTCAGGCGCGGGTGGCGCGACGGGCTCCGCCGCAGCCTCCGGCCACGTGTGATCGGAGGGCTGCGGCGTCGTGCCGCCGGGCTCGTCCCGCAGGTACGGACGAACCAGCAGCGGATCGGCCTCGTCGTCCCGGTCGGTCATCGTGTCCCATCGCCAGTGCCGCGCAAAGATCGATCTGCACCGTACCTCGATCGGTCACGCCCGGCCGCCCGGCCGGTGCCGGGGTCAGCGCTTCCAGAAGGCCTTGCGCTGCGGTGGCGGCGCGAAGCTCTCCAGCGTCTCCCTGGCCAGGGCCCACTTCGCCGGCAGCCCACCGTCGGCCTTGAGCCGGTCGACGAGGTCCCGCAGCCCCTTCAGTTCCGCGTCGTCGCGGCCCTCCAGCAGCGCCCCGAGCCGGCTGGCCAGGTCGGCCAGCAGGTCGCGGCGTTCCAGGGCGGAGCGTCCCTCGGCCTCGCGCAGCCGGGTCGCCTCGATCGCGACGATCGCCGTCAGGTCGGCCAGGGTCAGCGGGGAGCTGCCGGGTGCCGCCATCTTGCCGCTGCGGCCCGCAGTCTGGAGCCCGGCCGGCATCTGGGCGAACGGCTTGGGCCCGGAACGCATCGACGAGGCCCGGGCCGGCGCGAAGCCACCGATCCGCGGCCCGGCGGCCGGCGGTGGGACCGGCGCCGACATGGACGCCAGCACGATGCCCCCGGCCGCGGGCGCGTCGAACATGTCCCAGCCCGACGGTGACTCCACCGGCTGGGTCACCCGGCGCACCTCACCACCCTCGGTCACCACCCGGCTGTCCACCGCCACGTACGCGGTGAACCGGCACAGCACCCCGTACCGCAGCGAAGTGGCCACGATGGTCTGTTCCAGCTCGCGCTGCCCGGTCAGGTACCGGTCCTCCAGCTCGCGTAGCCGGGCCCGGGCCCACTGTGCGGTGACCGCCGGCTCCGCGCTGTCGCGGACCGGGATCTGCCGCACGAACTCCTCGTCGTCGCGGGTCCGGCCACGCACGGTCAGCGTGCCGTCGGCGGTCCCGGTGTAGCGGCCGAACACCACCAGCGGCACCCCCGGGAACACCGTCTGCGCCGGCGCCGGCTCGACGCTGAAGTCGGTCGCAGTGACGGTCACGTCGGTGAGCACCGGCGCGGCGATCCGCCGGTGGATCTGCGCCATCGCCTCGTCGAGCCGGTCCTCGCTCTCCACCAGCTCGCAGCGGCCCGCGCCGAGCGCGGCGAGCCGGCCCAGGAAGCCGACGTTGACGGCCCGGTCGATGCCCACGGTGTGCACCCGGGTGGTGCCGATCAGGCCGGTGATCTCGGCCAGGATCTGGTCCTCGTTGCCCACCTGGCCGTCGGTAACCAGCACGAGCACCCGTTCCCGCGAGCCCGAGTCGGCGAGCAGGCTCAGCCCCTCACGCAGCGGGACGAGCATCTCGGTGCCACCGCGGGCGTCGGCGCGCGACAGGTGCTCGACCGCGCGGAACCTGTTGCGGTCGGTGGCCTCGGACAGGCCGGTGCCGAGCGCGTCCGGCCGGTCGACCTGGTGGTCGAAGGTCAGCACGGCGAACCGGTCGGCGGTGGTGAGGGTGTCGACCACGCGGGCGGCGGCCCGGCGGGCGGCGACCATCTTCCAGCCGCCCATGCTGCCCGAACGGTCCAGCAGCAGCACCACGTCCTTGGGCCGGCCGGCGGTCGCGGCGTCGTCCGGCGGCACCAGTACGACCTGGTACGTCCCCTCGGGCCCGTCCGCCGTGGGGTCGCTGACACACACCGCGCCGGAGCCGTCACCCGCGTACGGCAGCCGCAGGATGAAATCCCGGTCCGCGCGCTCGCCGGGCGCGATCTCCACCCGGCCGCCCTCGCCCGTCACCGTGTGCAAACTGGAGCGGACCTCGCCGAGGCCCAGCCCGGCCGGATCGATGTCGACGCCGATGCTGAGCCGCAGCGGGTTCGGGAAGCCGGGCAGCAGCACCGGGGGAGTGATCCGGGAGGCGTCCGGCACCGCATCGGTGTCCTGCGCCTGGCCGGAGCCGACCGCCGGCCCGGGCAGCGGCGCCCCGGGCACGTAGCGTGGCGCCACCACCAGCGGGAACCGGAACGTCGCCGCGCCGTCCTCCCAGGGCAGCGGCCCGACCAGCGACAACGCGATGGTGACCCGCTCGCCGGGCAGGATGTTGCCGACCCGCATGGTGAACACGTCGGGCCGCTCCTCCTCGGCGATCGAGGCCCGCTGACCGGCCGCGATGGCCTGGTCGTAGTTCTGCCGCGCCTGGGCCCGTTCCTGCAGCTCGGCCTCGACAGTGCGGCCGTCGGCGGTCATCGTCATGCCGGTCACCGCGGCCCGGTCCGGCAGCGGGAAGACGTAGGTGGCCTCGAGCGGGGTGTCGTGCGCGTTGACGTACTCGGCGGTCACCGTGGTGCGGGCGACCAGGCCGCTGATCGCGGCTTGCACGTCGAGACGGTCCAGCGGCAGGTTGCCGCGCTCAGTGAGCAGGGCACCGAGACCGGCGTCGGGCAGGATGCGGACGCGGCCGAGCTCCGCCGGATCCATCGGCTTGACGGACAAGGTCATGACGGGCTCCCATCGTCGAGGGTGTCGCCGGCGAGCAGGCCACGGGCGGCCAGCAGGTCCAGCAGAGGGCGGGCGGCGGTGGCGATGGCCTCGTAGTCGGCGGCGCCGGGACGTACCGGAAGCACCAGGATCGCGCCGCCGCCCAGCGCGACGCCACCCACCGGGCGTGCCGCCGCGGGCGGCCCGGCCTTCGCGGCCGCGACCCCCGCCCCAGCGGCGACCGGCTGAGCCGCCGCCGGAATCGCCGCCGGCGAGGCCGTCGACTCTGCCGCCGGGGCCGGTGTCGGCCCGGCCGCCCAGAAGCGGGGTCGCGCCGGGCCGTCCGCCACTGCGGCTTCGTCGGCCACGGCCAGCAGACTTTCCGGTACGCGGGCAGCAACCGCCAGCTCAGCGTCACTGGCACCAGCCAGCTCAGCCTGAATAGCAGCCAGCGAGTGCCCCTCCGCCTGACGCCGCTTGACCGCCACCAGCTGCAACAGGTGCCGCGGCCCGTACAGAGCAGTCCGTCCGCGCATCCCGGCGGGCCGGTCCACCAGCCCCGTGGTCGTGTACCACCGAATCGCCCGGCGGTCGGGCACGTCGCGCACCCGGCCGTTGGGCGCGCCGGGGTATTCGGCGTCCAGGGCCTGGCGTACCCGCTCGACCAGCTCGTCCATCGTCCACACGCCCACCACCATGACACTGTTAACGTGACACTGTCAACGTTGCGACCGATGCATTTCTCTTGATCCCGCCAAGGGCCTGCCGATCCTGGACGTATGCCCGACGAAGCGATGGATCCGGCCGCCCGCGACGAGGTCTTCGCCGCCCTGCTCAAGCAGCACCCCGACGCCTTCGTCGGCGCTGTCTCGCCGATGGGACTGGCCGTGCCGCTGCCCGACGGTCTGGACATCGGTGGGCTGCGGCCGATCGTCGGCGCGCAGTCGGCCCTGGCCCTGGTGGTCACCGAGGACCAGAAGATCACGGTCGACGCCTGGCAGCGCGCCCTCGGCCAGGGACTCGCGAACTGCCTGATCCACCCGGTCGCCGCGCCTTCCGAGCTGGTCCGGCTGCATCTGGTCGACATGACCCACCGGTACGGGGTCTTCCTCATGTTCCTCACCGGCCTGTCCGGCCACCCGCAGGGCCAGTCGCTGGAGCACGAGCCGATCCGGCCCCGCCTGGTCACCGTGCACAAGGACCAGGTTGCCGTGATCACCTCCGCCGACCCGGAGATCGCCCTCGTGCTCGGCTGGACGGCCGCCGAGCTGACCGGCACCCGCACGCTGGACCTGGTGCACCCCGACGACCAGCAGCGCGCCATCGCGAGCTGGATGGACATGCTGGCCAGCCCGCAAGGTGAGGCGCGCCGGGTCCGGCTGCGGCACACGCACCGCGACGGGCACCCGATCTGGTTCGAGATCACCAACTACAACCTGCTGGCCGACCCCGGCAACCCGCGGGTCGTCGCGGAGATGCTCGACATCTCCGACGAGATGGCCGCGCAGGAAGCGTTGCGGGCGGGCGAGAAGCTCATGCGCCGGCTCACCGAGACCATCCCGATGGGCATCGTGCAGATCGACGCCGCCCGGCGCATCGTCTACCAGAACGAGCGTGCCGCCCGGGCCATCGGCGCGGGCCTCGGTGACGTGCTCGGCGACGACTACCTGCGCGCGATCGTGCCCGGGGACCGGCCGGACATCGACGCCGCGATCGCCGCGGTGCTGGACGCCGGTTCGGACGTCGACATCGAGTACGGCCACCGCGGCGTGCGCGGCCTGCGTCGGGTGCGGGCCAACCTGCGGTCGCTGACCGCCGAGAGCGGCGAGGTCACCGGGGCCATCATCTGCCTCACCGACGTCACCGAGGACGTCCGGCTGCGCGACGAGCTCAAGCAGCGGGCCAGCTTCGACGCGCTCACCGGCTGCCGCAACCGGGCCTCCACGCTGAGCGCGCTCGGCGAGGCCCTGGCCGGGCCCGGCCGGACCCGCGGCACCGCGGTGATCTTCATCGACCTCAACGACTTCAAGCAGGTCAACGACCGGTACGGGCACGCGGCCGGCGACCAGCTGCTGACCCACGTGGCGAACCGGCTGCGCGGCGCGGTCCGCGACGGTGACGTGGTCGGGCGGTTCGGCGGCGACGAGTTCGTGGTGATCTGCGCCGACGTGGCTACCGTCGACCGGGCCCGCCGGATCGGGGAGTCACTGCTGAACGCGCTGGGCGAGGGCTGCCTGGAGGTGGCCGGTGCGCAGCTGCTGCCCCAGGCCAGCATCGGCGTGGCCTGGGGCGACTCGGGCACCTCCGCCCCGGACGCCCTCATCGCCCGGGCCGACACGGCGATGTACACGGCCAAGAAGACCCGCACCGGCCGCCTGGCCCTGGCCCTCGCCCAGTGACAGCGGCCCGGTGACGGCTTTCAGGAGCAGCGGCACAATCCCAGGTCGGTGACCGGAACCTCGCAGGACGGGCAGATGCCCGGTCCGGCCTGCCGCGGCGCGGGCAGCGACTGTCCCGGCAGGAAGTGCCGCGGTGCGTTCGCCACCTTGATCCGCCGCAGCGCCCCGGCCACATCGTCCTCACTCACCCGCCATCCCGCCGCCCTCAGCTCCCGGACGATCGCCGGCAGGTCCGCGCCGCTGTTCTGCAGTTCCGTGACCGCCTCCCGGAATTGCGGCCAGGCGCCGTGCGGAGTGCGTGCCGTCCGCCGCGGTGCCGCCCCTCCCGGACGCGGTGCGGCGAATTCCCGGCGCGCCGCGCATTCGATTCCGGCGAGCGCCACCCGCACATCCTCGCGGGTGACCAGCGCCCATCGGCCACCCCGGCAGCGGAATTGCTGATAAATCCCGCCGACGTCGATCCGAGGCCGATCCTCGCGCATTTCCTCGACCGCCGCGATGATCGCCGGCATCCCCGGCCGGCCCCGCTCGGCGCCGCGCTGGCCTGGTGCTCTATTGATCGAAACCCGCGGCTCCGGCGACGTCCCGCCGCCGGGCAGCCACTTGCCCGCGTTTCCGGCCCGCCGTTCCTGCCGGGGTACGGACCATTCCCGGCTCCTGTCGTTCCGCTGCTTCGCGCCCGTCGATTCCATGGCAACCCCCGGTCGTTGACGTTGCCATGATCGTAAGTTTGCGGATATCGCGGACCCCGATAACCGAACAGTTCGCGTCGCCTGACCGAATGGCCGCCCTCAGCTGCAGATGATGAATTCGGCGGCGGGATCGTGCGGCAGTGCGGGCCATCCCGCGATGACAAAGGCGGCCCGTTCCCAGGTGCGCTCGGCCTCGACGAAGGGGTCCTCCTCGGCCATCCACGCGGCGAAGTCGGCCGGGGTGGTCTCGCCCGCGGCGACGCGCTCGGCGTTGCGCCGGTCGACGTCGTGGCTCTCGGCCTCGACCCACACCACCGCGTCCAGCAGCGGGGTCAGCTCCCGGCGGCCCGCGCCGACGCCCTCGACGATCAGCAGCGTGCAGTCCGCGGGCACCTCGATGGCACCCGGCCGGC
Source organism: Actinoplanes sp. CA-051413 (assembly GCF_050955795.1). Taxonomy (NCBI): domain Bacteria; kingdom Bacillati; phylum Actinomycetota; class Actinomycetes; order Micromonosporales; family Micromonosporaceae; genus Actinoplanes; species Actinoplanes sp. CA-051413. Next base: position 5,477,568 of record NZ_CP192100.1, on the reverse strand, counting down.
TGCCCACGTCCCACTGCGGCGGCCGGTACGAGACCGCCTCCCCGGCCCGTACGGGAGCCAGCACGCCCTCGGTCAGCAACGTCGTCCAGTCCAGCACCGCATGCCGCCAGGCGATGTCGTCGGTGTGCACCACGGCGGCACCGTCCCACAGCTGCGCCAGCCGTCCCGCGAACGTCGACTTCCCGCTGGAACCCCGCCCGTCCACAGCGAGGACCGGCGGCCGTCCGTCCGGCTCACCCACCGCCCGGCGTACCCGTGTGCGTACCTCGTCCGCCGTCGCCACACGCCAACTTCTCATGGCTCCTTGATTGCCCAGCGCACCTGCGTTGACACCGACGGTGGCGCCGCGATAGCAAGAACCGCGTGTCTTGATCGGGCAGGATGACCGGGACGGGGTGCACATGCGACGACGGGCGATGATGGGTGCGGCGGGAGCCGGATTGGCGGGGGCATTGATCGGCGGGCCGGCCCGGGCCGGTGGCCGGCGGGGGCTCGCCCTCGACTTGATCAGCCTCTCCCACGTCAATGATCCGGCGACCACCAATGTCTACCCCGGCGATCCGGCCTTCGAGCTGGAGACCATCGCCACCATCGAACGGGACGGCTTCTACCTGCAGTTCGTCCGCGAGGGCGAGCACACCGGCACGCACTGGGGTGCGCCCGGGCACTTCAACGCGGGCGCCGCCCTGGCCGACGACCTCGAACCGGGCGACCTCTTCCTGCCCGCGGTCAAGATCGACGTACGGCGGCAGTGTGCCCGCGACGCCGACTTCGCCCTGTCGGTCAAGGACCTCAAGGCCTGGGAGCGGCGGCACGGCCGGATCCCGGAGGAGTCCATGGTGATCCTCTGGACCGGCTGGGAGTCGCGCTGGGGCACCGACGCGTTCTTCAACGTCGACGCCGACGGGGTCATGCACCAGCCCGGCTTCAGCCTCGAGGCGGTGCAGTGGCTGGTCGACACGGGCCGGCTGGGGCACCGGGGCGGCACCGGCACCGACACCTTCAGCCCCGACCTGGGCACCGACACCACGTACGCCGTGTCCCTGCTGGTCTATCAGCGGCACCGGATCAGCCTGGAGATCCTCGCCAACCTCGCCGCCCTGCCCGCCACCGGCGCGTACGTGCTGTGCGGCGGGCAGATCAACAAGGCCGGCTCGGGCTCGACGGCCCTGATCTACGGGGTGCTGCCACCGCCGGGCTGAACGACGCCGTTGGCGGTCAGCGTGTAGCGCGCGTACTGGGTGACCTGCTCGGTCGGCTCGTCGAAGGCGACGATCGCGACCACCTTGGGGTAGTCGCGCAGGGCGGCGTACCCGGCCACGCTGACCTGCCGGGCCCGCCGGCGCTTCTCGTCCAGCCCGACCAGCTTCACGTGCCAGCCGTGCACCGTGGCCGGCACGATCTGGGTGGGAGAGCGCCAGCCGGTCAGCGAGCTGCCGTCGCTGACCGTCACCGAGCCCACGGTCACGTCGTCGATGAGCCAGCCGCCCTCGTTGACCGAGGCGTCGCTGACGTAGCGGAAGCCGAGCAGGACGTGCTTACCGGCGTACGCCTTCAGGTCGTAGATCTGCGGCTCGAAGACGCCGGACTTACCGCTGAGGGCCGGCCCGAACGGCGCGTCGACGGTGTGGTCCCCGGCGACGGCCGTGTACGTCTTCCCGCCGTCGGTGGACACGGTCACGTAGCCGTAGTCATAGCCCAGCTCCGTGGTGTACCTGGCCTTCAGCCGCAGCGTCGGATCGGTGGCCGGCACCTGGACGGGGATGACGGCGGCGACGTCGAGGCTGCTGGCGTTGCCGGAGAACAGCGCGCCGTCCTGCACTGTCCACTGCAGGGGCTGTGGCGGCAGCGTCTTCGCGCCCTTGAACGTCACCGAGGTCAGGTCTGCCCCGCGCAGGAACTTGCCCGACGCGGCGCGCAGCCGTACGTAGTCGGCGCCGTTCGGCGCGGCGCCCGGGTAGTCGAAGGACGCCGGGTTGGCCAGGTTGACGGTCGCGCGCACGCTCGGCGAGGTCACCTTGCTCTTCGGCACACCGGCCATCACGCCGTCGGCGGTGTCTCCGACGATCTTGTCGACCAGGTTCATCGTCTGGAAGTCGTGCAGCACCGCGGACAGCTTGACCCCGGGCCCCAGCGCCGCGGCCACTCCGGCCATGCCCTGGTGCTCGCGGTCGCGGTGCAGCCGTTCCAGCATCGCCGGGCCGAAGCGGTCGCGCAGGTAGAGCATGAACTGGTACGCGATGCCGTAGTCGGCGAGCACCTCGGCGGGCGCGCCCTCGTTCCACAGGTTCAGCGAGTTCTGCGCCCCGCCGCAGTCGCGCGGATTGGCGTTGTAGCGGGTGCGCACCAGCCCGAAGCCCTGGAAGCACGCCAGGTGGCTGTCGTGGCCGGGGTGGTACACGGTGGCGTTGCCGTCGACGTAGCCCACCAGCGTCTGCGCGTAGTCGGACAGGCCCTCGTTGACCCAGACGTCCTCGAACGGGTCCGCGTACGACTGCAGCAGGTGCTGCCACTCGTGGGCGAACGTGCCCTCGTACATCCGGGGGCGGGCCGGGCGGCTGGTGCACAGGTCGCCGGTCGGCTCGTCGGGCGGGGTCGCGCCGGAGCGGTGCCGCCAGTCGTACGCGTCGATCGTCATGACGTTGCGGTCGACCAGCTCGTTGATCTGCGCGGAGAAGAACCCGGCGATGTAGGTCGGCACGTCCGGGAACTCGTAGTAGTTGTCGTCGCGTACGTTGTCGACCAGCGTGACGGTCTTGTCCCCGGCGCCGGTGTAGTCCGCGCCGGCCAGCATCGCCTTGGTGCCGTCCCGCTCCCGGGGGACGCTGAACGCCGCCGTCTCGCGCGGGTAGATCGTCTCCTCGAACTCCCGGACCAGGGCATTGACCTGCGCATCGGTCACCTCGGTGGAGGCGGCGGTGCGGCAGTCCCCGGCCGGGAACGCGACGTCCTTGGCCACCCACACCTCGATGTGCGAACCGACCGCCCGCAGGGTGTAGTCCTTGCGGTAGAGGCTGCCCTTGATGTCGTCCAGCGCCAGCCACTCGCGGACCGTGCCGACCGCCGGCGTGGGCGCGGCCGCCACGGGTGCCCGGTTCTCGGCGACCCGGCGGCGCATCGGCAGCCCGGAGACGTCGAGATGCTTACGGGTGAGTTCCCGGACGTCGGAGGCCGGCGGCAGCACCGGGGCGGCGGGTCCCGGCGGCGCGGCCGAGGCGGACGAGGCCATCGGCAGCAGCGGCAGGATCAGCAGGGCGACCGCGGCGAAACGGAGGCGGGCCATGGAACTCCCTTCGGCGCCGCGCCGGTGAGGCGCGCACAGAAGGCGACGCTACCTGGCGTACCGGGCGAAAAGGGGCAAGACGCGGGCTACTCGAAGAGGGAATGCCGCCGGCCGCCGTCCTCGCGGCGCCGCGCCCGCCGCCGCAGCTGCACCACCACCATGTCCACCACGGCGACCAGCGCCCAGGCGGCGAGCAGCCAGCCCGGCACCGTCCAGCCCTGCCGCCACAGCACGATCGCCAGGATCGTGCAGACCACGAAGCCGAACGCGGCCAGCACCAGCCGCAGGTTCAACGCGCTGTACGGCTCGCCGACGGTGCCCCGCCGGCCGGGCGGCTGGGGACCGATCGGCATGGATCGACCCTAACCGCCCGGACCGGCGGGGGACAGCTCAGGACACCTCGCGGCGCAGCATCCGCACCGTGCCGGCCACCAGCGGCAGCACCACCCAGACCAGGGCCGCCACGCCGAAGCGGGCCCACTGGTCGCCGGTCATGCCCGGCTCGCTCAGCGGCATCGAGGTCACGTTGATGTCGACCCAGCCGGCCGCCGTGTGCAGCCACTTCACCATCTCGCCGAGCACCGACCAGAGCGTCGGAATGGCGAAGTACAGCACGATGGCCAGCGGCGAGTTCATCAGCAGCGCGCCGAACGCCGAGCCCATCAGCACGAACACCACCTGGTTGACCAGCAGCTGACCGACCAGGGCGGCCTCGATGTGCCAGCTGCCGTCGCCGCCCGTACTGATGGCGATCAGATTGCCCGCCGCCGCCAGCGCGACCGTCGCGGCCGTGGTCGCGATCGCGATCAGCACCGCGGCGATCAGCTTCGCCGCCAGCACCCGGCCCCGCGCCGGGGTCAGCGTGAAGGTGGTCAGCGCCGTGCGCTGCGACCACTCGCTGGTCATCGACAGGATGCCCAGCACCGGCAGCAGCACGGCGGCGGGCACCAGGCCGAAGGCGAGCATGCCGTCGAAGACCTGCTCGTCGGCCGGTGCGGCGGCGATCACCAGCGCGACCGCGCCGGCCGCGGCCAGCGCGATCACGATCAACAACCACAGACCCGACCGGGTGTCGGCCAATTTGCGCAGCTCGACCAGGGTGAGCCGGGCCAGCGGGATTCCGGTACGGCGTCCCGCGGACGCAGGAGCAGCACCGGGCGCCGAGGTCGGCGCTGTCTGCACGGCGGTCATCGGACAGCCTCCTTCACCGAGTCACCGGCGGTCAGGGTCAGGAACATCTGCTCGAGCCCGCCGCTGCCGGCCGGCCGCAACTCCAGCAGGACGAGGCCGGCGTCGGCCGCCGCCCGCCCGATGGTCTCCGCATCGGCCTGCACGACGACGCCCCCGTCGGTCGTCTTCGTGCCGGGATGCCCGATGCGCCGCAGCACCGTCTCCAGCGCGGCCATGTCCAGCGCCCGCACCACCGTGCCGGACCGGGCCAGCAGCTCGGCCTTGTCACCCTGGGCCACGATCCGCCCGGCGCCGATGACCACCAGCTTGTCGGCGACCGCCTCCACCTCCCGCAGCAGGTGCGAGGAGAGCAGGACCGTGCCGCCCGCGTCGGCGAAGTTCCGCAGCAGCCCGCGCATCCAGTAGATGCCCTCCGGGTCGAGGCCGTTGGCCGGCTCGTCGAGGATAAGGATGCCGGGATCGCCGAGCATCGCGTACGCGAGCCCCAGCCGCTGCCGCATGCCCAGCGAGTATGCCTTGACCCGTCGTTTCGCGGCCGTGCTGTTCAGCCCGACCCGCTCCAGGCTCTCGTCGACCCTCCGCTTGTCGACGCCCATGGTCAGCGCGGCCAGGGTCAGCACCTCCCGCCCGGTGCGCCCGGAGTGCTGCGCCGACGCGTCCAGCAGCACCCCGATCCGCCGTCCCGGATTGCCCAGCCGCCGGTACGGCTGCCCGTCGACCGTGGCGATGCCCGCGGTGGGCGGCGTCAGCCCGCAGATCATCCGCATCGTGGTGGACTTGCCGGCGCCGTTCGGACCGAGGAAGCCGGTCACCGTGCCGGGCTCGCAGGTGAACGACACGTCGTCGACGGCCGGGTGGCTCCCGTACCGCTTGCTCAGATGTTCGACCGTGATCATGCCTCTCAGCGTGCCGCCGCCGGCCGGCCGGGCGCGTCGGCCGCCGGTCGGTGTCCGCGAACCTTGGTCTAGCCCCGGCTACGACTTTGGTCGGTGCACACCGCAGGAATAGCCGGGCCATCGACGGGTATGCGCGTGGACACCAGGGCAGGCGGGAGCACACGATGGCGATCAAGGAACCGTCGGACATCGCCCACACCGCGGTGGCGGCCGGCGTCAAGAAGGCCGATCTGCGGTGGGACAAGACGCTGGTGGGGTCGTTCCTCGCCGGCGCGTACATCGCCTTCGGCGGGCTCGTGGCCATCGCCGTGTCGTCCGGGCTCGACCCGGAGATCTGGGGCAGCCTGCCCACCCTGTTCACCGGCGCGGCGTTCACGCTCGGCCTGGTCCTGGTCCTGATCGCCGGCTCGCACCTGCTCACCGGCAACATGCTGCTGATCCCGATCAGCGCCATGCAGGGCCGGCTCACCTGGGGCGACATCCTGCGCAACCTCACCCTGGTGCTGATCGGCAACGTCATCGGGGCCATGTTCGTCGCGTACTTCCTGGCCGTGCAGACCGGCGTGATCGGCCACCTCGGCAGCGACGCCGGCACCTCGGGCGCGATGACCTACGACCGGCTCGCCGGGATCGCCGAGGCCAAGGGCCTGCACGAGAGCAACTGGCAGATCTTCCTGCGCGCGGTCGGCTGCAACTGGCTGGTCTGCCTCGCGGTCTGGGTGTCACTGGCCGCCGACAACGTCTCGGGCAAGATCCTGGCGATCTTCTTCCCGATCATGGCGTTCGTGGCGATGGGCTTCGACCACGTCGTGGCCAACATGTTCTTCCTGCCGGCCGCGATCTTCGCCGGGGTCCCGGGCCTGGGCTGGGACGACACCCTGCGGAACTGGCTGCTGGCGTTCCTGGGCAACCTGGTCGGCGCGGTCGTCTTCGTCGCCACCTCGTACTGGTACATGTACCTGAAGGAGGAGCCCTCCCACGAGGAGCCGCGCGAGGCGACCTGAGCCCACGGCCGGCTTCGACTTTGGTCGGTATCGGGCCGGACCCGCCCACCCGTAGCATGACGGCCGTGGGGGAGCTGACGGTGTCACGGTCCGGCCGGTCACCGGAGTACCACTGGCTGCAGCCGGGCCAGCTGTGGGACACGGCCGAGCACCCGCGCGCCCGCCGCTCGACCCGCGACTGGATCGTCGACTCCCTGTGCTTCGTCGTCGCCCTGAGCTGGGCCCTGCTGGCGGGCACCGACCTGCTGCAGACGGACCCCGAGGTCATCCCGCAGTGGGTCGGCACCCCGGCCTGGCTGGCCTGGGCGGACCTCATCGCCGGCGTGGCCTTGGCGGTGTCACTGTGGTGGCGCCGCCGCTTCCCGGTGCAGCTCGCCGTGTGCGCGATGGTCGGCGCGGCGTTCTCCATCGCGGGCGCCCTCGCCGGCATCATCATCTTCTTCACCCTGGCGGTGCACCGCCGCTTCGGGGTGACCGCGGTGATCGCCGTCGGCTCGCTGGGCGCCAACACGACCTTCTGCCTGCTGCGCCCGGAGGCCGGCACCAGCGTCGCCGAGTCGATCGCCTGGAGCACCGTCTTCCTGGCCATCACCCTGCTGTGGGGCATGGTCGTCCGGTCCCGCCGGCAGCTGGTGATGTCGCTGCGGGACCGCGCCGAGCGGGCCGAGTCCGAGCAGCAGCTGCGCGTCATCCAGGCCCGCGCGATGGAACGCACCCGCATCGCCCGGGAGATGCACGACGTGCTGGCCCACCGGATCTCCCTGCTGAGCCTGCACGCCGGCGCACTGGAGATCCACCCCGGCGCCGCCCCGGCCGAGGTCGCGGGGGCCGCCGGCGTGATCCGGGCCAGCGCCCACCAGGCCCTGCAGGACCTGCGCGAGGTCATCGGCGTGCTGCGCGAGCCGGCCGTCGACGACGCCCCCGAACGCCCCCAGCCCACCCTGGCCGAGCTGCCCGCGCTCGCCGACGAGTCCCGGGCGGCCGGCATCAAGGTCAACCTCGAGCTGCGGGTCGACGACGCGGCCGAGGTGCCGGCGGGGACCGGGCGGGCGGCGTACCGGATCGTGCAGGAAGGTCTCACCAACGCCCGCAAGCACGCACCCGGCACAGCCGTACGGGTCTGCGTGATCGGCTCGCCCGGTGCCGGCCTGACCATCGACATCCGCAACCCGGCCCCGGTCGGCACCCGCCCGGCCGTGCCGATCCCGGGCACCGGGACCGGCCTGGTCGGCCTGGCCGAACGGGCCACCCTGGCCGGCGGCCGGCTCACCTCCGGCCGCGGGGTCGACGGCGAGTTCACGCTCTCTGCCTGGCTGCCGTGGGGCCAGCCGGGAGCGGCGCAGTGACCTCCCCGCTGCGTGTGCTGATCGTCGACGACGACGCCCTGGTCCGGGCCGGCCTGACGATGATCCTGTCCGGCGCCGACGACATCGCCGTGGTGGGCGAGGCCGCCGACGGCAGCGAGGTCCCGGCGGCGGTGGCCACCCACCGCCCCGACGTCGTCCTGATGGACATCCGCATGCCCCGCGTCGACGGCCTGGCCGCGACCGAATCGCTGCGCCGGCGTCCGAGCGCCCCGGAGGTCATCGTCCTGACCACCTTCGACGCCGACGAGTTCGTGCTGCGCGCGCTGCGGGCGGGTGCCAGCGGCTTCCTGCTGAAGGACACCCCGCCGGTGGAGATCCTGCACGCGGTACGCCGGGTGGCCCAGGGCGAGGCGATGCTGTCACCCGCGGTGACCCGCCGCCTGATCGCCCACGTGGCAGCGCCGGAGGCCAACGGTGGACGGCAGCAGGCGCTGAGCGCGCTCGAAGGCCTCAGCGAGCGCGAGCGGGAGGTCGCGTTGCTGCTGGGCCAGGGCCGCGCGAACGCGGAGATCGCCACGGAACTGTTCATGAGCGTCGCGACGGTGAAGGCGCACGTCTCCCGACTGCTGGTCAAGCTCAACCTGAACAACCGCGTCCAGATCGCCCTCCTCGTCCACGACGCCGGCCTGGCCTGAGGCAGGCCCCGAGGGTGCGGCCGGGATGAGACCATGCCGGGATGACCGAGGAGACGATCGACGACGGCGTGGTGCTCAGCGCCGCCCACATCTCGGCGGCGGTCGGCGATCTCGGCTGGCGCTACGTCCTGGGCACCCTGCGCGCCTCGATCCGGCTGGGGCCGCTGTGGCAGGTCGCCGAGGTCGCCACCGAGCTGATCCGGGCCTGCGGCGCCGGTGCCGACGAGTGCCTGTGGCTGGACCTGCGGCCCGGACGGCTGGAGCTCACCCTGCATCCGCCGGACCCGGCCGGACTGACCGCCCGGGAGCTGGCCCACGCCCGCATGATCGCCACCACGGCCGCAGAGATGGGCCTGCCGCTCGCGCCGGACGCCGACGGCCGGCGGTCGGTGCAGGCGCTGGAGATCGCCGTCGACGCGCTGGACATCGCCGAGATCCGGCCGTTCTGGAAGGCCGTGCTCGGCTACGCCGACGAGCCGGGCGGCGGCGGCCCGCGCGACCCGATCGTGGACCCGCTCGCCCAGGGCCCGGCGCTATGGTTCCAGCAGATGACCGGCCCACGGGCCGAGCGCAACCGGCTGCACCTGGACGTCTCGGTGCCGCACGACGAGGCGCCGGCGCGGATCCGGGCCGCGCTGAACGCGGGCGGCATTCTGCTGTCCGAGGCCCGGGCGCCGTCCTTCTGGATCCTGGCGGACCCCGAGGGCAACGAAGCCTGCGTCACCACCTGGCAGGGCCGCGACTAGTGCACCCGGCGCCGCGTCGCCAGCGGCATCGTGGGGCTATCCGGGGCGGTGGCGACGAGTTCCGAGACGGTCGCGAAGCGGAAGCCGCGGGCCCGTAGTCCCTCGATCTTCGCCCCGAGCCGTCGCAGAGCCACCAGCCGCCGGTCCGCACCGACGTCGTGGGCCAGCACGATGTCACCCGGGCGGACCCCGTCGACGATCGCGCGGACCTGGGCGTCCGGGTCGTCGGCGAAGGCCCGTTCGCGCATCTGCTGGGACCACAGCACGATGTCGTAGCCCAGCGAGTCGGCCGCCAGCAGCGTCGAGCCGCCCAGATGCCCGTACGGTGGCCGCATCAGGGCCGGCGCCCGGCCGGTGACCTCGTGGATCACCTCGTGGGTCCGGGTCAGCTCGGCGGTGACCCCGGCCAGGTCGAGGGTGGCCAGGTCGTCGTGCGACCAGGAGTGGTTGCCGACCTCGTGGTTGTCGAGCCGCCCGCGGACCAGCCCGGCGTGCTCGCGCAGGTTCCGCCCCACCATGAAGAACGTGGCCGGCACCCCGGCCGCCTCCAGCGTGTCCAGCACCATCGGCGTCCACCGCGGCCCCGGCCCGTCGTCGAAGGTGAGCGCCACCACCGGTTCGGCGGTCTCGGCGTAGTACCGCACGGTCACGTCGGCGTGCCGGGCGGCGGCCGGTGTGTCCGCGGCCGCCGCGTAGCCGCCGCCGAGCGGTGGCCGGTCCCACCCGCACCAGCGGGGTATCTCGCTGGCGCCGAGCGCACCCATTCCCGCCCCGGCGACCGCCAGCAGACCGCCGCGCAGCACGGCGCGCCGGCTGGGCCGCATGATCCGGACATTCGCTGCCATTGCTGTTCCCCCGTGTCCGCGCCGCGGGAGCGCGGCGACACAGGGAGCGTCGCGTTTGCCGTTACCAGCGGGTATCCGGCGCGGGCCGGAGATCCACCCGCGCCGGTTCGGCCATTCGGCCGAGGCACCGCTGTGCTATCGAGCGGGGGAGAGCGGCCACAGCGGCTCCTCAGCCGCCTCCTCCGTCTCTCGCAGCACCCGCAGCACATTGCGCCCGGTGAGCTTCTCCAGCTCCTCCTGACTCCAGCCCCGCCCGGCCAGTTCCTCCAGCAGCCGCGGATACCCCGACACGTCCTCGAGCCCGACCGGCAGCCGATCACACCCGTCGTAGTCCCCGCCCAGCCCGACGTGGTCCACCCCGGCCACCGCCCGCACGTGCTCGACATGGTCGGCCACCTGGGCGATCGTCGCCTCCGGCCGGGGGTGCTCGGCCAGCCAGGCCCGAAACAGCTCCGGCGGCGGCGCGTCACCGCCGGGCAGGGCGGTGCCGAAAGATCCCCCACCGGTACGCGGGACCGGCACTGCCTCGCGGCCCGGCCGGGGAGCACTGGGCCAGGGCGCCTGCGCGGCCGGCAGCCCGAGCCGCTGCCATTCCGCGTCGGCCGCGGCCGTCCAGGCCACGACCTCCTCCGAGACGAAGACCGGTACGAACGCGACCATGCACACGCCACCGTTGTCCCGCAGCCTGACCAGGACCTCGTCGTCGACGTTGCGCCGGTGGTCGGTGCGGGCCCGGGCCGACGAGTGGCTGAAGATCACCGGTGCGGTCGCCACGTCCAGCGCCGCGTGCATGGTGGTGGTCGCGACGTGGGACAGGTCGACCAGGACGCCGATCCGCTGCATCTCCGCCACGATGGCCCGGCCCTCGTCGTCCAGCCCGCCCACCGCCGGTACGTCCGCCGCCGAGTCCGCCCACGACGTGTTGTGGTTGTGGGTCAGCGTCACGTAGCGCACTCCGAGGCGCGCGAACGCCCGCAGCACGCCGAGCGAGGTGGCCAGGCTGTGCCCGCCCTCGATGCCGATCAGGGAGGCGATCCGCCCGCCGCGCTGGGCCGCCTCGACGTCGTCAGCCGAGTACGCGACGGCCAGATCCTCCGGGTAAGCGGCCACGAGCCGGTACACCGCGTCGATCTGCTCCATGGTCGCCACCACCGCCTCGGGTTCGCTCAGGTCCGACGGCACGTACACGGACCAGAACTGGCCGCCGACCCCACCGGCGCGCAGCCGGGCGATGTCGGTGTGGAACTCGGGCCGGTCCGCGGCCAGACCCTCGACGCGGTAGCCGGCGCGCTCGCGCAACGCCATCGGCAGGTCGTTGTGCCCGTCGATGACGGGGGCGGCACGCAGGGCGAGATCAACGACGGACACCGGCGCTCCTCAGGCTCGTGGGCCGCGGCCCGCGCGGGTGGCGCCGGCCCGGTCCGAACGGACGATGATCACCTGCCGGAGCATAGGTCGGCCCGGGGCGGATCGCGCGCGGGCCGGTACGCGGAATCCTCAAGTCCCGCCGTTCGGCTCGTTCGCAACCGGCCGGCACCCGCACGGGCACGGTGCGCGCACCGTACGCACCGGAATCTTCTCTCCATGCCCGGCCGAGACGCGGCCGGACACACGTGGGGGAGATCCGAATTGCGTCGCAAGAAGCTGCAGAAGTCCGTGACCGCCCTGGCCGCCCTGGTGGCCGGTGCCGGCACCGCGCTGGTCGCCTCGGCGCCCGCGGCGGCCGCCGCCGGTCCGGAGCTGAAGCTCACCGCCGGTGACGACACGTACGTGTCCAGCGGCCGCAAGGACGCCACCTTCGGCGCCGAGGACAAGCTGTCGATCGGCCGCCTCGACGGTGACACCAAGATCGCCTTCCTGAAGTTCCTGGTCCCGGCCGGTACGCAGGTCACCGGCGCCCGGCTGCGGCTGATCACCGTGGGTGACGTCGCCGGCAAGGTCTCGGTGAGCCGGGTGGCCGGCAACGCCTGGACCGAGCAGCGGCTCACCTCGGGCACCGCCCCCGCGCTGGGTGCGGTCGTCGCGTCCGCCACCCCGGCCGCCGGCGCGGAGGAGCTGTCCTTCGACCTCGGCGCCGCGGTCACCGGCCCCGGCACCTACTCCTTCGCCGTGCAGTCGTCGGCGTCGAACGCGGTCACCCGCCTGCGTTCCGCCGAGGGCAAGTGGGGCGGTCCGGTGCTGACGGTCTCCACCGCCACCGCGCACTCGGCTCCGGCTGTGCCGCCGGCCACGCCGATCGAGGACGAGGACATGCCGCCGCCGGCCGCCGAGCCCGCCCCGACCCAGCCCACCACCCCCGCCACCACGGCCCCGGCCCAGCCCGTCCCCACCCAGCCGGCCACCACCGAGCCCACCCCGGCCCAGCCCGCCCCCACCCAGACCACCCCGGCCCAGCCCGCTCCGACCCAGACCACCCCGACCCAGCCCGCGCCGGTCGACCCGCCCAAGGGTGACTGCGTCACCGGCGCCAAGCTCGTGCCGAGCTGCGGCGTGCTGTGGGGTGCCGCCGCCGGTGGCTTCACCGACGCGCCGCGCGACCAGGCGCTCAAGGACTGGGAGAAGCTCAGCGGCCGCACCGCGAGCATCTTCCACGCGTACCACAAGGGTGACGAGCCGTTCCCGACCAAGTCCGAGATGGACATGGCCCGCGACGCCGCCAAGCCGCGCGTGCTGCTGCTGAACTGGAAGATCGCGTACGGCTCCAACTGGGCCAAGGTCGCCAAGGGCGAGCAGGACGCGCGCATCGACCGTTTCGCCGCCCGGATCAAGTCGAGCTTCCCGGAGAAGTTCTTCCTCGTGCTGAACCACGAGCCGGAGAACGACGTCGTGGCCAAGGCCGGCTCCGGCTGGGAGGCCAAGGACTTCGCCGCCATGTACCGCCACACGATCCTGCGCCTGCGGGCCAAGGGTGTCACCAACGCGATCAACGTCATGGCCTACATGGGCAACGAGAAGTGGATGGCGCAGTCGTGGTGGAAGGACCTCTACCCGGGTGACGACGTCGTCGACTGGATGGGCCTCGACTCGTACGTGAGCGCCGAGAAGGGCTACTACCACTTCGGTCTGTTCGGTGACCTGCTCGACCGCAAGCCCGCCGACGGTGGCCTCGGCTGGTACGACTGGGCCGCCACCAAGCACGCGAGCAAGCCGGTCATGGTTGCCGAGTGGGGCGTCTACCACCGCGTCGGCAAGGTGACCGACAAGGCCGCCGGTTTCCGCAGCGTCCTGCCGGAGCTCAAGAAGCGCCCGGGTATCAAGGCGATCGTCTACTTCGACACCAAGCGCGACGACCAGGGTGACCGCGACATCAGCATCGACAGCACCAAGACGGCCCTGGCCGCGTTCCGTACCCTGGCCGCGGACAAGATCTTCGACGTGAAGCTGCGCTGAGCGTCGTCCACTGTGCTCACGAGCCGCCCGGCGGGCCTGCCGGGCGGCTCGTGCCGTGTCAGCTGCCGGCGACAGCCATCGTGCCCTTGCCGCTGCGCTTCGCCTCGTACATCGCCGCATCGGCGGCGCGCAGCAGCGTGCGGGCCTGGCCGCCGGGGCCGGTCGCGACGCCGACGCTGGCCCGTACGACCAGCACGTGACCCTCGACCGTGACCGGCTCGGTGAGCGCGGCGACGATCCGCTCTGCGGTGGCGGCGGCCTCGGCCGGCGTCGTGCCGGTCAGGATCACGGCGAACTCGTCGCCGCCGAGCCGGGCCACCGTGTCGCTGCCGGCGCGCACGCAGCCGCGCAGCCGTTCGGCCGCCGTGACCAGCACCCGGTCGCCCACGTGGTGCCCGAGCGTGTCGTTGATGATTTTGAAGTCGTCCAGGTCGACGGCGAGCACCCCGGTGAGCGCATCGGCATCCGGCTGCCCGGCCGCGTCGGCGATCCGGCGGTGGAACAGGGTGCGGTTGGCCAGGCCGGTCAGCGCATCGTGGGTGGCCTCGAAGTGCAGCTGCTCCTGGAACGCGCGGGCGTCGGTGATGTCACGGGCGTTGGAGATGAGCCCGCGCACGCTGGGGTCGTCGTGCCGGTCGGTGGCCACCACGTCGAGCCAGCGCCAGGAGCCGTCCTTGTGCCGTACCCGGCCCTGCCAGGAACCGCCCGTCCCGGCGGTCGGCAGATCCTCGGGATGCAGCAGGTCGCGCAGCACCGTGCCGAGCAGCTCCTCGGGCGCGTAGCCCAGCATCCGGGTCACCGCCGGGCTGGTGAATGTCGTCCGGCCCCGCCGGTCGGTGATCACCGTGAGGTCCGAGGAGTGCTGGATCAGCGAGCGGAACCGGCTCTCCTGCTCGCCGAGCCGACGCAGCAGCACCGCGTTGTCGACGAACGAGGTGATCTGCCGGCCCAGCACCACCAGGGTGACCAGCAACGAGCCGAGGACCAGCCCCCAGCTGCGGACCGACAGCCCGTCCTGGGCCAGGCTGAGCAGGCCCGCGGCGTAGGTGGCCAGCGCCGCCGCGTACGGCAGCAGGCTGAACGGCCGCCGCCGGGAGCGCTGCGGCGCGGTGGCGGCGAGCTGCATCTCCACTGCTTGCGCCCGCGGGCAGGCCGCCATGATCACGCAAGGGATGAAGCTCGACAGCATGAACACGGCCGGGTTCGCGCTCGCGGCGAGCCCGTCCACGCCGACGCCGAGCGCGGTCAGCGCCACGCCGACCAGGGCGATACCGGCCGCGACCGGCCGGAACGGGGCCTCGCCGCCGAGGATCAGCTTGGTGATGCCGAAGAACAGGATCAGCATGAGGGCCGCGAGCACGCCGTTGAGCAGCACCAGGCTGATCGCCGCGCCGACCACCGCGCTGAGCATGAACGACCAGATGAAACCGGCAGCGGCGGTCATCACGGTGGCCGCGTCCAGCCAGAACACCAGGCGCTGGCGGCCGGTGGCCCGGATCGGGTGGGTCAGCATCGCCCACAGCGGCACCGAGACGCCGGCGACGATGAAGACCAGGTGCACGTTGCCGCTGACCAGTCCGGTCACCGTCAGGTCGTTCGCCGACTGCACCGTCTGGACGAGGTCGCCGACGGTGAACAGGACCGCGGCGATGGCCATCGCCCGCCAGAACCGGCGGGTGGGGGCCGACGCGTCCGGGTGCCGGTGGACGCGCCACGAGCCGAGAGCGAGGACCACGTCGAGGGCGACCTGGATGGGCCAGTAGCCGGCGATCAGGACCGGCAGGCCGGCCACCGGCCAGGCGTACCAGGCGGCGCCGAGCACGGCGACGGCCAGCAGCGCCTGCATGCCCCGGTCCCGCAGCAGTGCCATCGGCACCGGCGGGGCGGTCCGTCTGCGCGTGTGCGGAACCATCGCCCGTTCCTCCAGCCTGTCGCTCCCGGTCGGAGTCGCAGCCTGTCCATCGTTCGCGGAACCCCGGACTTGAGACATCACGGCCGCGCCTGGTTGTGATGACCGACGCCGCCCGTCCGGTCCGCCCAGGGCAAGCCGGGCACCGAACTTCTCAGGTGGCCGCCCGCCCGCCCGATCTCGACGGTGACGTCACCCCACCAGGTGGTGACCGGAGGCGGGGGAGGGCTCTGATGACCGTCAGGCAGCGGCCTCCCGCCACCGTCGTGGTCGGCCTCACCGTGGTCGTGTTCGCCGCCTGGATGGCCACCGGGCTGGGCGGCGAAGCCGTGACCCGGGCCGTCTCCGACGTCGGCACGGTCCTGATGACCCTGGTCGCCGGCCTGGCCTGCCTGGTCCGCGCCGCGCGTCGCCGCGGCCGGCTGGTTGTCGCGTGGGCCGCCATCGGCCTGGGGGCGCTCGCGTACTGCTTCGGCGGGGCCTGCTGGACGTTCACCGAGGTGGTCCAGGGCCGCGACGTCCCGGTCCCCGGGTTGCCGGACCTCGGCTACCTCGCCATGATCCCGCTGGTCGCGGCCGGTCTGCTGGCGGTACCGGTGGGCCGGCAGTCGATGGCGCACCGGATCCGCAGCATCGTCGACGGGCTGATGATCGCCGCCTCGCTGCTGCTGGTGAGCTGGATCGTCGTGCTGGCACCGCTGCTCGCCGCGGGTGCCGACAGCCGGCTCGGCCGGCTCGTGCTGCTCGGCTACCCGGTCGGCGACGTCGTGCTGGTCACGGTGGCCCTCTACGTGCTGGCCCGGCTGCGTCGCGGCGGCCGGGACACCAGGCCGCTGCTGCTGATCGTGGGTGCCACAGTCACGCTCGGCGTCGCCGACAGCGTCTACCTGTACGTGCACCTGCACCAGGACTACCGTTCCGGCGGCATCCTCGACATCGGCTGGTTCGCGGGCTTCGCACTGGTCCTGCTGGCCGCGCTGCGCTCAGGCACCGGTACGGACGAGCCCGGCCCGGACGGCGACGACCCGGGCGACCGGCAGTCGTTCGCGATCCTGCTGCCGTACGCGGCCGTGCTCACCGCGCTGGCGTGCAGCGTCGTCCACTATGCCGTGTCCGGTGAGGCGGACCCGTTCTTCGCCGGCTGCCGCACCCTGCTCATCGTGCTGATCATCGCCCGCCAGCTGCTGACCCTGCTGGAGAACCGGCACCTGACCCGGCACCTGGAGGCCCGGGTGGCCGAGCGCACCGCCGACCTGCAGGCCAGTGAGCTGCGCTTCCGCGCGCTGGTGATGCAGAGCTCCGAGTCGGTCGCGGTGATCGACGCCGACTCGACCATCCGGTTCCAGAGCGAGTCGGTGGAACGGATCTTCGGCTATCCCGCCTCGATGCTGCTCGGTCTCAGGCTGCTCGACGTGGCCGGGCGCCGCGCCGCGCCCCGGATCGCCGCCGCGCTGGAATCGGTCCGCGACCAGCCGCTCGGCGTCGTGGTGGCCGAGGTGCCGCTGCGGCATCGCGACGGCCGGATCCGGCTCGCTGAAATGACGATCACCAACCTCGTGCACGACCCGTCGGTCCGCGGCTACGTGCTCAACACCCGCGACATCCACGACGCCACCGAGCTGCAGGAACAACTCGTGCACGAGGCGTACCACGACGCGCTGACCGGGCTGGCCAGCCGGGCGCTGTTCCGGGAGCGCACCCTCGAGGCCCTGGCCCGGGACCCGGCTGGCTGCGGCGTCGCCGTGCTGCTGCTCGACCTGGACGGCTTCAAGGAGATCAACGACAGTCTCGGGCACGCCGCCGGTGACGCCCTGCTGGTGCAGATCGCCGCCCGGCTGCGCACCGCCGTACGCGACGGCGACACCGTGGCCCGCTTCGGCGGCGACGAGTTCGGCGTGGTCATCGAGTCGCCCACCGCGCGCGCCGACGCCGAGAGCGTCGCCGGGCGGATCGCGGCGGCCCTGGAGGAACCGGTACGGGTCGGGGAGCGGGACCTGCGCGTGGCGGTCAGCATCGGACTGGCCTGCGGCACCGACGCCGGCGACATCGATCAACTGCTGCGCAACGCCGACCTGGCGATGTACCGGGCCAAGGCGGCGGGCGGCGCCGGGCTGGCCGCGTACGACCCGGAGATGCTCGCGGGCCTCGTGCAGCGGCTCGAGCTGGAGGCCGACCTGCGCCTCGCCCTGGAACGTGGGGAACTGGCGCTGCACTACCAGCCCACCGTCGACCTGCGCACCGGCGAGATCGTCGGCTTCGAGGCGCTGGTCCGCTGGCACCACCCGACCCGCGGCATGGTGTCCCCGCTGGACTTCATCGGCATCGCCGAGGCGACCGGCCTGATCGTGCCGCTCGGCCGCTGGGTGCTGACCGAGGCGTGCCGGCAGGCGGTGGCCTGGGGCGCGGGCAGCACCCGGCGGCTCAAGATGGCCGTCAACGTGTCGGTACGGCAGTTCGAGCACGGCGACCTGTCCGAGATGGTCGCCGAGGTGCTCGCCGAGACCGGCATGCCGGTGGACCAGCTGTGCCTGGAGATGACCGAGAGCGTGCTGCTCACCGACACCGACGAGAACCTCACCCAGCTGCAGCGGCTGAAGGCGCTGGGCGTCACCCTGGCGATGGACGATTTCGGTACGGGCTACTCATCATTGGCGTACCTGGGCCGCTTCCCGATGGACGTCCTGAAGATCGACCGCTCCTTCGTGGACCGGCTCGGCGGCGACCGCGAGGACGAGGCGCTGGTCCGTACGATCGTGCGGCTGGCCCGCAGCCTCGGCATGAGCACCGTCGCCGAGGGCATCGAGGACGCCGCCCAGCTGGCGATCCTGCGGGAACTCGACTGCGACCTGGCCCAGGGCTTCTTCCTGTCCCGCCCGCTGCCCGCCACCGAGGCGGGCCGGGTGCTCGCCGAAGGCCTGGCGCGGGCACTGGCCGTCCCGGCCTGACGTCAGCGGACCTGCCCGCGCACCACCAGAGCCCAGCACAGGCAGCCGAACGCCGCCGTGGTGGCCAGCGCGCGGACCAGGTTCCAGGTCGTCCAGCGGGCCGCGTCGAAGCGTTCGCGGATCTCCGCCAGGTCGGTGATCCGGTCCGGGTCGCCCGCCGCCTTGAGCGCGTCGTTGAGCGGTACGTGCACCACCACGGTGATGACTGCCACCACGGCGTTCAGGGCGACCGCCACCAGCAGCCACGGCAGCAGGCGCCGGTCGGTGTTGAGCCCGGCGGCCGCGGCCGTGCACAGCACCGCCCCGACGAAGCCGGTCATGAACCACGGGTTGATGATGGCCCGGTCGACGGCCTGGAACGCCCCGACGAACGTGCGGTCGTCGGTGCTGCCCAGCCCCGGCATGACGGTGTGCTGGTAGAGGCCGTAGACGCCCGCCATCAGTCCGGTGGTCATGGTCGCCGCCAGGAGTGCCGCCACCCTCAGTGTGTACATGTGATCAGTCAACCGGTGCAGTGCCGCGCGGGCTATCCCCGGGACTCCACGCTGCATACGCGAGCGTCCAGGCGCTGCTGGTGCAGGGCGATCTGCAGCGCCAGCCGCGCGTCCGGATCGTCCAGCGTGTCGCCGAACAGCCGCCGGAGCTTGCGCATCCTGTACCGCACGGTCTGCGGGTGCGCCGGCAACGCGGCCGCCGCGGCGAGCACCTGACCCTGGGCCCGCAACCAGGCCAGCAGGGTCGCGGACAGCACCTCGCGGTCCGCCGGGGCCAACGGTTGCAGCGGCGCCAGCCACCGCGCGGCGAGCCGGTCACTCAGCCCCGGCTCCCACGCCGTGACCAGCGTGACCAGGTGCTCGTCGCAGTGCAGCAGTGCGTCGGCCGGCAGCATCCCCTCCTGCTGCAACTGCAGGGCCCGGCGCGACAACCGGTACGACAAGCGGGCCTCACCCAGCGGAACCGCCGGTCCCAGCGCCGCCCGCTGCCCGGCCAGCGCGGCCGTCAGGTGCGCGAGCCGGCTCGGGGTCGCCGGCTCGGGGAGGATCAGCCGGGTGGCGTCGGCGATGACCGTGGCGATCGTGCCGCTGCCCGCCCGCCGGGCCAGCTGCTCGCCGTCGGTGCCCTCCACGCTGACCACCGCCACCGAGGCCGGCACGGGCCAGCGAGCCGCGTCCGCGGCGGCCGCGATCGCCGCGCCGCCGGGCGGGTCCGGCTGCACGAGCAGCGTGATGAGCCGGCGCCGGGTGGTGTCCCAGTCGCGGCCGTGCTGGCGCTGCTCGTCGAGGTAGCCCTCGGCCGCCGCCCCGGCGAGCGCGTCGATGAAGCCGAACAACGCCGAGGCCAGCACGTACAGCACGGCCGGGGGCAGCTCCCGCTCGACCAGGTACGCCCAGATGGCGCGACCGCCCAGGGTGAGGATCGAGCGCAGCGCGTCGATGTCGTGACCCTCGCGGAACTCGGTGCGGCCCAGCCCGACGAACACCGTCCGGGGACCCGCGAGCTCCCGGGCCGGCTCGGCCACCGCCCCGACGAACGCGTCCACCGCCGTCTCGACCCCCAGCGTCAGGCCGCGCCCCTGGCCACCGGTGAGCGACCGGCCCTGAACGCTCATCGCCGTACGCATCGTGCGCAGCACCCGCTCGCGCAACCCGGCGCGCTCAGCCTGCAACCGCTCGCCGACGCCGGCCGGCAGCTCCGCGACGCGCGGCTCGATGTCGAGGAAGGCGTCCGGCACGGTTTGTCACCCCGGTGATAAAGCTCGGGCAGGAATCCGCCTCGGTGGACCACCATCTTGGCACGGTGATGCCTAGCGTGAGGGTATGGACGCAGATGTGATCGTGGTCGGGGCGGGACTGGCCGGGCTGGCGGCGACCGCCGAGCTCGCCGACGCGGGCCGCCGGGTGCTGCTGCTCGACCAGGAACCCGAGCAGAGCCTGGGTGGGCAGGCGTTCTGGTCGTTCGGGGGCCTGTTCCTGGTCGACTCGCCGGAGCAGCGGCGCATGGGCGTGCGCGACTCGGTCGAGCTGGCCTGGCAGGACTGGCTGGGCAGCGCCGCGTTCGACCGCGAGGAGGACCACTGGCCGCGGCAGTGGGCCCGGGCGTACGTGGACTTCGCCGCCGGCGAGAAGCGGGCCTGGCTGCGGGCCATGGGGCACCGGCTGTTCCCCGTGGTCGGCTGGGCCGAACGCGGTGGCGGCACCGCCGAGGGGCACGGCAACTCGGTGCCGCGTTTCCACCTGACCTGGGGGACCGGGCCCGGCCTGGTCGAACCGTTCGAGCGCCGGGTGCGCGCGGCGGCCGAGCGGGGCCTGGTCCGCTTCTGCTTCCGGCACCGGGTGGACGGCCTGGTCAAGACCGGCGGGGTGGTCACCGGGGTGCGGGGACGCACGCTGGCGGCCAGCGGGGTCCGGCGCGGCGAGTCCAGCTCGCGGGAGGAGACCGGCGATTTCGCGTACGAGGCGCAGGCGGTGATCGTCACGTCGGGCGGCATCGGCGGCGACCACGACCTGGTCCGCAAGGCCTGGCCGGCCCGGCTCGGGGCCCCGCCCAAGCGGATGGTCGCCGGCGTCCCGGCGCACGTGGACGGCCGGATGCTCGGGATCACCGAGCAGGCCGGCGGGCGCATCGTCAACCCGGACCGGATGTGGCACTACGTCGAGGGCCTGCGCAACTGGGACCCGATCTGGCCGGAGCACGGCATCCGCATCCTGCCCGGTCCGTCGTCGCTGTGGCTGGACGCGACCGGCCGCCGCCTGCCGGCGCCGCTGTTCCCCGGCTTCGACACCCTCGGCACGCTCAAGCACCTGATGGCCACCGGCTACGACTACAGCTGGTTCGTGCTGACTCAGAAGATCATTGAGAAGGAGTTCGCGCTGTCGGGCTCGGAGCAGAACCCCGACCTGACCAACAAGAGCATCCGGCAGGTGCTGGGCCGGGTCCGGGCGGGCGCGACCCCGCCGGTGGAGGCGTTCAAACAGCACGGCGCCGACTTCGTCGTGGCACCGAGGTTGGACGAGCTGGTCACCGGGATGAACAAACTGGCCGCGGAGAGCGACGGCCCGGCTCTGGAGCTTGATGCGGTACGCCGCACGATCGAGTCCCGCGACCGCGAGATGACCAACCCGTTCAGCAAGGACGCGCAGGTCACCGCCATCCACGGGGCCCGGCGCTACCGCGGCGACCGGCTGATCCGGGTGGCGACGCCGCACCGGCTGCTGGACCCGGCGGCGGGCCCGCTGATCGCGGTCCGGCTCAACATCCTGACCCGCAAGACCCTGGGCGGCCTGCACACCGACCTCTCGGCCCGGGTCCTGCAGGCGGACGGCTCACCCCTGCCGGGCGTGTACGCGGCCGGCGAGGTGGCGGGCTTCGGCGGCGGGGGCATGCACGGCTACAACTCCCTGGAAGGCACCTTCCTGGGCGGCTGCTTGTTCTCCGGCCGCACCGCCGGCCGAGCCGCAGCCGCCGCAACCGCCTGACGACCAGCCGGCGGCGCGCCTGGTAGCGCGCCGCCGGGAGTCGTCGGACCCGTTGCGCCCGGTGGTGCGGTTGTCAGGCCCGTTCGCCGTACCGTTGGGGTCCTGGGCAGTTTCCCGGCGCGATGCCGCGCAGCACCCGCTCGCTGATCTCGCCCAGCTGGCGCAGCTGCGCCGGGGTGAGCGTGTCGACGACCAGCCGGCGCACGCCGGCCACGTGCTCCGGCGCGATCTGCACGATCTTGGCGTAGCCCTCGTCGGTGAGGATCGCGTTGGTGTAGCGCCCGTCAGCCGGGTCCAGCTCGCGGCGCACCCAGCCGCGCCGTTCCAGCCGCTTGATCAGGTGGGACAGCCGCGACAGCGAGCCCTGGGCGAACTCCGCCAGGGCGCTGATCCGCATCGTGCGCCCGGGCGCCTCGGACAGCCCGGCCATGACGCCGTACTCGAACTGGGTGATGCCGGCCAGGCGCTGCATCTCGCCGTCGAGCGTGGCCGGCAGGACGACCATGAGCGCGGCGAAGCTCTTCCATGCTCGTAGCTGCTGCTCATCGAGCCAGTTCACCTCGTCGCCCACCCGGCCATCGTAGCTGAACGTTCACGTCACTTTGGGTTGACCGTTCAAGTTCCAGGGCCTACGGTTCACTAGAACGTTCAACTCTCGAAGGGCTCTCCATGAACACTGTGCTGTGGATCGTCGCCGGTCTGCTGGCTGCCGTCTTCCTCGCCTCCGGCATCATGAAGGTGCTGCGGCCCAAGGAGGAGCTCAAGAAGGCCGGCATGGCGTGGGTCGACCTGTTCTCGCCCGGCGCGGTCAAGGCCATCGGCGCCGTGGAGGCCCTCGCCGCGATCGGTCTGATCCTGCCCGCGGCCCTCGACATCGCCCCGATCCTGGTCCCGCTGGCCGCGCTCGGCCTGGTGCTGGTGATGATCGGCGCGGCCATCACCCACGCCCGGATGAACGACTACAAGGGCATGGCGCCCAGCATCGTGCTGTTGCTGCTGGCGGCCTTCGTCGCCTGGGGCCGATTCGGACCGTACGCGTTCTGAACGGTTCCAGTTCGCGGCGAGCCGCTTCGATCCGTGCCACGATGAACGCGATAGTTCTGGTCCAGGCGGGAGTCAAAGGCAATGAGCGAACACGTTTCCGACAGCGCCGAATGGCAGGCAGTGCAGGGGCACGCCGAGAAGTTCTCGAGTGTGCACCTGCGCGAACTGTTCGACAGTGATCCACGGCGCGGCGAGCGGCTCACCGCCCAGGTGGCGGACCTCTACGTGGACTACAGCAAGAACCTGGTCACCGACGAGGTCGTGGCCGCGCTGGTCGCGCTGGCCGAGCGGGCCGGGCTGCGCGAGCGCACGGCGGCCATGTTCGCCGGCGAGCACATCAACGTCACCGAGGACCGGGCCGTGCTGCACACCGCGCTGCGGCTGCCCCGGGAGGCCACTCTGGTCGTCGACGGCCAGGACGTCGCCCACGACGTGCACGAGGTGCTGGACCGGATGGGCGCGTTCACCGACCGGGTCCGCTCGGGCGAGTGGACCGGCGCCACCGGGCAGCGGATCAAGACGATCGTCAACATCGGCATCGGCGGGTCCGACCTCGGGCCGGTCATGGCGTACGAGGCCCTGAAGGCGTACGCCGACGCGGGCCTGGAGTGCCGCTTCATCTCCAACATCGACCCCACCGACCTGTACGCCAAGACCCACGACCTGGACCCGGCGACCACCCTGTTCGTGGTCGTGTCCAAGACGTTCGGCACGCAGGAGACGCTGACCAACGCCACCGAGGCCCGCAACTGGCTGCTGGCCGGGCTCGGCGGCGACCAGAGCGCGGTGGCCGAGCACTTCGTCGCGGTCAGCACCAACGCCCAGCGGGTGGCCGACTTCGGCATCGACACCGAGAACATGTTCGGCTTCTGGGACTGGGTCGGCGGGCGCTACTCGCTGCCCTCGGCGGTCGGCCTGTCGGTGATGCTGGCGATCGGCAAGGAGCGCTTCGGCGAGCTGCTGGCCGGCTACCACGCCGTGGACGAGCACTTCCGCACCACGCCGCTGGAGCGCAACGTGCCGGCCCTGCTCGGGCTGCTCAACGTCTGGTACGACACGTTCCTCGGGGCCCAGTCGCACGCCGTGCTGCCGTACTCGCAGTATCTGCACCGCTTCCCGGCGTACCTGCAGCAGCTGACCATGGAGAGCAACGGCAAGCACGTCCGCCTGGACGGCTCCGCCGTGGACTTCCAGACCGGCGAGGTCTTCTGGGGCGAGCCCGGCACCAACGGCCAGCACGCCTTCTACCAGCTGATCCACCAGGGCACCAAGCTGATCCCGGCCGACTTCATCGGCTTCGCCGTGCCCAACCACGACACCGGCGAGATGCACGACCTGTTCATGTCGAACTTCTTCGCCCAGACCAGCGCGCTGGCGTTCGGCCGCACCGCCGAGCAGATCGAGGCCGAGGGCGTGGCCGCGGAGATCGTCGCGCACAAGGTGATGCCGGGCAACCACCCGACCACCACCATCCTGGCCGAGAAGCTGACCCCGTCGGTGCTGGGCCAGCTCATCGCGCTCTACGAGCACATCACCTTCACCCAGGGCACCATCTGGCAGATCAACTCGTTCGACCAGTGGGGCGTCGAGCTGGGCAAGGTCATGGCCAACCAGCTCGCACCGCTGCTGACCGCGGCCGAGGCCCCGGGCGCGGAGAACGACTCCTCGACCGACACGCTCATCGCCCGCTACCGCACCCAGCGCGGCCGCTGATCGCTGGGGCGCCCCTTTCTGTCGGAGGGGCGCCCTAAGCTGCGTCTGTGGATCTGACGACGACGCAGGCGCTGGCCCTGCGCATGCGCAGCTTGCTGCTCACCCCGCCGCACCCGGTCGCGGACGTCGCCGGGGTGGTCGAGTGGTTCGGCGCCATGCAGGCGCAGGACATGGCGAGCGGCCTGTGGTCGCTGGGCGTGCGCCTGCCCGGCTGGACGGTCGGTGACGTCACGGCCGCCCTGGAGCGCCGCGAGGCGATCCGCACGTGGCCGATGCGCGGCACCGTGCACCTGGTGCCGCCGGCCGACGCGCGGTGGATGCTCGAGCTGATGGGCGTGCGCGCCCTGGCCGGGGCGGCGAAGCGCCGCGAGACCATCGGCCTGTCCGAGGCGACGGCCGAGCACGGCGTCGAGGTCCTGGCCACGGCCCTGAAAGGCCACCGGCTGACCCGCGCCGAGTGCCTGGCGGCCCTCGCCGAGGCAGGCGTCGAGCTCGGCCCGCAGATGGGCTACCACCTCCTCTGGTACGCGAGCCAGAAAGGCGTCTCCTGCATCGCCCCGCACATCGGCAAGGAGCAGACGTTCGTGCTGCTCGACGAGTGGGCACCCGAGCCCAACCGGCCGGAGCGCACCGAGGCGCTGGGCATCATGGCGCTGCGCTACTTCCGCAGCCACGGCCCGGCGACCCGGGCTGACTTCGCCCGCTGGACCGGCCTGACCATGGCCGACACCCGGGCGGGCATCGCGGCGGCCGGCGACCAGCTCACCACTGTCCAGGTCGACGGCACCGAGATGGTCGCCGATCCGGCCCTGCTCGACACCACGCCGGCCGACGTGGCCGACGACTGGGCGGCGCTGCCCGGCTTCGACGAGTACGTCCTGGGCTACAAGGACCGCTCACTGATGATGGACGACGAGCACCTGGCCGCGGTCGTCCCGGGCGGCAACGGCATCTTCCGCTCCACCCTGGTCCGCGGCGGCCGGGTGGTCGGCACCTGGACCCGCACCCTGGGCAGGAAGGCAGTGACCGTCGAGATCCAGCCGCTCATCGACCTCGGACCGGCCGAGCGGGCCCGGGCGGAGGAGGCCCTCCAGCCGTACGCGGCCTTCGTCGGCCTGCCCGCCCAGGTCCGCTGGCTCTAGACGAGGGTCCGGACGATCTCCAGCACGCTGTCGGCGCAGCCCCACGAGAGGCTGACCCCGGCCCCGCTGTGCCCGTAGTTGTGCACCACGTGCCGTCCGCCGAGGTCGACGTGCTCCAGCCGGATCTCCGGCCGCTGCGGCCGGATGCCGGTGCGATGCCCGAGCACCGGGGCCTCGGCGATGGCGGGCACGATCCCGGCGCACCGGGCGATGATCCCGGCGGCCACCTCCGGATCCGGCTCCGGGTCGCTCTGTCCTTTGTCGGCATTGCCGCCCAGCAGCAGCACGTCGCCCTGGGGGAGCAGGTAGGTCATCTCCTCCAGTTCCTCGGTGTGCTCGGCGAAGAACTCCCGCACCCCGGGATTGCGGACCGCTACGAGCTGGCCGCGGATCGGTTCGACCTCCGGATCGGGCACCAGCTCACGCGCGCCGATCCCGCTGCAGTTGACCACCACGGGCGCGGGCCCCTCGTCGAGCGAGTGCACGTGCCCGATCTCCACCGTCCCGCCCGCGGCCACCAGCCGCCGCTCCAGATAGGCCAGGTACGGCGGCATGTCGATGATGGGCGCGGTGTAGCGCCAGCCGCTGGCGAAACCGCCGGGCAGCTCGGCGGCGGCACACTCACGGAAGCCGGGCAGGTCGTGCGCCCAGTCCGGGGACGGGATACGCCGGCGCGAGGCCTCCACGCCGGGCACGAGCCGCACCTCCGGCCGGCCCGCGTGGACCATGTCGCGGAAGACGTCGTAGCTGCGGGTGCTCCAGCTCAGCACGAGCGGATGGTTGGCGTAGATGGGGTCCCAGATCGCCCCGGCCGCGGCCGAGGTGGTCTGTTCGGGTCTGCGCTGCGCGCGGATCTGGACGCGGAGTCCCGCCTCGGCGAGCCGGACGGCCGTGGTCAGGCCTGATACACCGGCGCCGATGGTCAGGACATCGGGTCGGGCAGAGGTCATCGTCCGACGCTAACCGGGTATCGGCCGTTGTCCCGTCGAGGAACGTAAATGTACGGCGATTGCGGACAATGGCCTGCGAAGGTTGTCCGGCCCGCCCGTCAGGTGCTAGCGAACTCTACCGGCTGTTCGATTCCGGATACTGAGCGTGTTGCATTCCGGGATCGGATGCGGTGCAATCGACAGGCTGGCGACACGCGTGGCACGGGGCCGCGCCGCTGGGGAGTCATCGGTCACCGCTGACCCTTGCGCGCCGTCCGGTGTCTCCCTGGTGCTCCGCACCGCCGTGCATGGGGGAGCCGAATGCTGATCGCGGGCGAGGTGCACACCGGACTGCTCCGGGCACCCGACCCGGTGACCGCCGACCAGGCCCGCCGCCTGGTGGACCTCGTGGTCGGCGAGCCGGTCCTGGTGTCCCACCGCCCGATCGCGTACGCGCGTTCCCCGGAGATACCCGTCGGGGTCGACTGTGGACTGGGTGCGGCGGCCGACTCCCGGCGGGTGCGCGGCGTCGGCACCGCCCTGCAACGGGCCGCGATCACCGGCGGCCATGTCGTGCAGGGTTCCGCGGTGACCACGCTGGTCCGGGGCGACGGCAGTGCCCGGCAGCCGTGGTCGCACTATCTGACCCGTCCGGGCGTCATCGAGACGCTCGGCCGTACCCGATGGGACGAGGTCGCCGCTGCGCTCGGCGGGCCCGACCGGCCGGGCGACTCCCTCGACCTGGGTGCGATGGCCGGCCGGGTGGCCGACCGGGTCCAGCGCTCGGCCTCGCGCGGCGGCACCGTGCGGTTGCGGGCGAATCGGACGCGGCTGCGCTGGACGGCCCGGTTCGATCCCGGCACGGCGGCCACGCCGCGGGTCCGCTACTCGGTCCGGTCCGACGACCTGCGCCTGCTGGAGCTGTCGGTGCCCGGCGAACAGCAGCCGCCGCCGGTGCCGGAGCTGACCGCGCTCGCCGAGGACGTCGCCCTGCACGACTGGCTGCTCAGCACACTGCTGGAGATTGTCGGCAAGAGCGCCATCGGGGCCGTCGAACGCCGCGCCGCCCTGGAACGCCTGCTGCCGGCCATCGACTATCTGCTGCATCTGTGGATGCCCGCCGCCCGGGGTGACGAGATCTCGGCCGCCGTCTGGGCCGCCCTGGACCGCCGGCCTGGTTTCAGCCGCCAGTGGGACACCCTGGTGCGCCGCATCCGCGACCAGCTCTCGGTCGGCGCGGTCACGGCGTTGGCTGCGGCAGGCCCGCGGTGATGTCGCTGGTCGGACAGTCGTCCGAGCATTCGAGTGTCACCCGCAAGGCGCTGCTGACCGTGGGCCTGGGCGGCGCGACCTTCCTGATCACCAACGCGCTCAACCAGCCGCAGCACGTGCAGATCACGCTGTCCATCCTGATCGGTGGCATCGCGCTGATCCTGCGGTTCCTGGTCGACTTCGAGAACCGGCTCGCGGCGGTGGAGCAGCTCGAGAAGGACGGCATGACGGAGATGCGGGCGCTGGTCGGCTCGGCCTTCTCCGAGATCAGCGAGGCCACCGAGCTCTTCGGACTGATCGAGGCGTCGGCGCTGCAGACCGACCTGGTCACCCAGCTGGTGCGCAACTCGACGCAGATCTCGCCGGCCTCCCCGCCGATCGTCTACCACTTCGTGCAGAACAAGATCAGGGAGACCTCGGACTTCCTCAAGCAGCTCGCCGAGGGCGGCACGGTCACCTACTACGGCGAGGACCGGGACTGGCTGCTGGGCCTGACCCGCACCGCCACGATGAGCATCGACGCGATCAGCATGACGGCCGTCGACCACGACCTCTGGCAGAGCGAGATCGGCCAGCGGTATCTCGACGCCCAGCGGCGCGCCGCCGGCAGCGGCAAGCGGGTCCGGCGCATCTTCGTGCTGGACTCGCCCGCCATGGCCGACGACCCGGCCATCCGGCGGGCCTGCGAGGAGCAGCGGGAGATGCGCATCGACGTGCGGCTGCTGGACCGGGCGGCGGTGCCGCCACCGCTGCGGGTCCAGGTCCGCGACCTGATCATCTTCGACGACACCCTGGCGTACGAGACCAACCCGACCACCACCGCCGACCCGAAACACGCCCAGATCGCCGAGACCCGCCTGGTGCTGACCGACTCGCGGGTCAAGGAGTGCGCGCAGCTCTTCCGCGAGTTGTGGGAGGTCTCGCGCGGCGCCGACGGCGGACCGATGCCCTACAGGAACGCGTAACGGATCCGGTCGACGACCTCGCCGGGCAGGTCGATCCCCTCGCCCGTGGCCCGCTCCCGCACCTGCTCCGCGACCGTGGCGTCCACCGCCACCTGGCCCAGGATCGTGCGCACGGCCAGCTCGATCGGCAGGAACCGGGCGGCCATCGCGGTGAACGTCCGGTACGCCCGGAACGGCGCCGCCCGCGGGTTGAGCTGCACGACGGCCGGCATCCGCTCCCACTCGGCCGGCACGTCGGCCACGCTCATCAGCTGCGGGTCACCGACCGGCTCGCCCAGGTGCCGGATCAGTCCCAGCCGCTGCAGCTGCCAGACGGCCGCCAGGAACGGGCACGACCAGTACGGCTGATCCGCGGGCCCGTTCCACAGCTCGATGTCGACGAAGATGGAGTGGTTCCGCACCGCGCTCTGCCGGGGCGGCCGCCACGCGCGCGGGGCCGCCATCGCCGACCCCGGCGCCGCGCCACCGCGTTCGCCGTTGCTCAGCCAGCCACTCACAGCCGTCGGGGGCCGGCTGCCGTTGTCACCCTCGGGCGGCTCGGCCACCAGGTGCTGGCGTACGAGCGTCGCCACGTCGACGCCGTCGGCGGTGGCGCACCCCGATTCGCGGGCCACGTAGTCGATCTCGACGCCCGCCGCCTGCGCGGCCTCGACCAGGTCGCCGATCACCGCCGGGGGTGTGCTGAAGCGGGTGAAGTAGTCGTCGATGAGGAAACAAGTGCTCACCCGGGACGGCCGCTGGCCCAGCTCCTCGGCGCACGCCCCCCGCGCGGCGTCAGCCCACGGCCGTACTGCCTCGAACTGCGCCGCCAGGCGGGCGCGGCCGGCGGTGAAGTCGTCCATGTAGAGGTGACCCAGCTCGATGGACAGATGCGCGAGCGGGACCCGGCGTACCACCGGCGTGGCGCTCTGCTCGATGAACACGCCGTCGTAGGCGGTCACAGCCCGATCCAGGCGGAGTCGTCCACGACCTTCTTCGCCAGCGTGTCGAAGGCGTCGACGGTGCGCTGGTTGGCCGTGCGGTGCAGCCACACGTCGTCGTCGGACAGCAGCTGCTCCTGCCACTGCAGCACCGGGTCGAGGGGGATCTCTCCCAGGACCGTGGTGCGCCCGACCTTGTGCCGGCTGGCCAGCTCCTGCAGGCGCCCGTTGCAGACGTCGAGCCAGGCCAGCTGCTCGGGGCGCAGGCCGGCCTGGTCGGGGGAGGCCAGGTCGACCACCGCCGTACGGACGAAGCGGATCGCGTCCTTGAGCGCCGAGAGGTCGTGGCCGTGCTGCGCGCCGGACTCCAGGATGCCCTGCTTGCCGTGCACCAGGCCGCTCGCCGCGATGATGTGCTGCCGGGTCCAGCGGTGGTACACCAGCCAGCGGGCCTCGACGTCGGGCAGCGTCGCGGTCGCGGCGAGCACGATCTCGGTCGCGTACGACCGTCCGGCGCTGAGATCGACGATGACCAGGTCGAACTCCTCGTCCGCGCGGACCAGCAGGTCGATACAGCGCTCCACGATGCCGGGGTGGGCCTGGAACTCGCCCCTGCCGCGGTCGCCCGGGAACAGCGTCAGCCGGCCGGCCCCCGCGGGCCGGCCGCGCAGCACGTCGCGTTCGGACTCGGACCAGATGTCGATCCGCCGGGGCGCGGCAACGCCGTCCACCAGATAACTGTGCAGGCCCTCCTCCGGCACCCCGGCGAACGCGCCGGGCAGGTCGAAGATCGCGCCGGAGGTGGGGGAGCCGAAGTCGAAGTCCAGGTAGCAGCAGTCGCCGCCCTGCAGGGCGTGCCGGTAGGCCACGTTGCTGCTGGTGACCGTACGCCCGGTCCCGCCCTTGTCGGAGGTCGCGAAGACGAGCATGGTCAGCTGCGTCCGATGGTGGCCCGGCGGGCCGCGGACAGGTGATCGAGGCGGCGCAGGACCTCCTGGGTCACCGCGACGGCCACGCCCGGACGCTCGCGGCGTACGGTCCGGGCCCGTTCCAGCTCCACGCCGATCTGCTTGAGCTCCTCGCGCAGCGACTGTCCACTGTAGGTCGAGCCGTTGAGCCGCTCCCGGTCGTACAGGTGGTCGGCCTCGTTGAGCAGCTCGGCCGCCAGCTGGGCCAGCACCTCGCTGCGCAGCGGCGGCTCGTTGATCACCCGGGCCGCGGTGACCAGGCAGTCGACCACCCGCTTGGTGTAGTACCAGGAGGCCTCGGTCATCTTCACGTTGAGCTGGGGGTAGGCGCCGGCCGGCTGGTCCCACAGGCCGTGCTGCGAGCCCTCGGCGATGAGCCGTTCCTGCAGGTGCTTCCACAGCTCGCCGGAGAGGTCGAGCAGCCGGCTGCGGGACGTGCCGTCCGACAGCAGGCTCGCGAGGTTGAGCGTGCGCTTGAGCAGCAGCGGCGAGATGTCGGCGACCGTCCAGGCCAGCCGGGGCCCGCCGACGCTCTCGCTGCCCTCCAGCACGAAGCGCAGGCCGGGGTGGTGCACGTCCAGCGCGGACTCGCGTTCCGAGGAGCGGCGGGTGATGCGGCTGCGGTTGGCCAGCTCGTCCAGCACGCCCGCGACCCGGGTGAGGTCGGCGTTGGTGGCGCGTACGGCGACCATGTTCTGCACGACCATGCCGCTGACCAGCAGGCTGAAGTAGTCGAACTCCACACCGTCGGTGGTGCGCCAGGGCAGGTCCTCCAGCGGCCACCGGCCGGATCCGAAGGTGGCCACCGTCGCCCAGTACGAGCGGGTCAGCTCGAAGCGCAGCTGCAACGCCTGGGCCAGCTTCAGCTGGGCCTCGTCCAGCAGGCCGAGCAGCCGGGTGCGTTCCGAGGACAGCGCCTGGATGGCGTCCAGGGCCACGGTGGTGAAGTAGAGATAGGGGGCGTTCTGCGCCACGCCGGCCCGCTGCACGCCGACGTCGGAGGTGGTCTCGATCTGCGGGGCGTCGCTGACCAGCCCCCAGCTCCAGCCGCACTCGAACAGCCGGTTGGGCAGGTCCAGCTCGCTGCCCTCGGCGGCACCGGAACCGATGGTGACGTCGTCGCGGAGCCGGGCGTTGATCTCCCGCAGGGCCTCGCGCAGCTCCTCGACCACCTGCAGGGTCGGGCGGCGTTCCTGGTTGACCGTGCGGATCAGCTCGCGGCCGTAGGGTTTGTCGGCCGGGAAGACATTGACGGAGAAGCTGCGCAGCAGGCCCACCATCGCCGCGGTGAGGCGCTGGCTGGCCCGCTCCTCCAGCTCGGTCACCTGCTCGATGAGCTGCGGCCGGCTGACGATCTGCCGGAAGACCTGGGTGAAGCCGAGGATCGCCAGCATCAGCGTCACGGAGATGGAGAACGAGTCCACCACGTCGAGCTCGCGCTGCTCGATCTTGATCTCCTCGCCCTCGAACTCGGGCAGGAAGTACGAGCCGCCGGAGAAGCTCGGCGTGCCGTCGGGCGCGGTGTAGCGCTTGATGTACGCGGTGAGGGCCTCCATCAACCGCTGCGGCACCTGGATGTCCTCACCGAGGGCGTCCAGCGCGTCGAGCACGTCGCGGTTGGCCGCGTCGGGATTGTCCAGCCGGAAGATCGGGATCTCCGTCGCGGGCGCCATCAGACACAGCAGCTGCTCGGCGTCGCTGATGGAATTCGCACCGTCCCGGCCGCCGAAGCGCCAGCCACCGTCCGCATAGGAGACGCGGGCGATGGCCCGCCAGATGTCGAGGAGCTGTTGACGTGGCTGGATCTGCATCGGTGCGCCGTCACCTACCCGTCCGTGGGTCTGGTTACGCCTTCTTGAAGCCGGTGGCCACCATCATTCCGCAGTAGCCGTCGCGCAGGCTTCTGCTTTCCACTGTCTGGATGGTGACATTGGGGGCCACCACCGGGGCCAGCGCCGCCCGGACGTCGTCCTCGTCGACCGAGCACGCCGGGAAACTGCGGTTGCCGACCCGGTAGCCGGAGGAGTTGCGCATGAACGCGGCCGCGAACGGCGCCCTCGGCTTCAGCGAATTGACGAACGAGCGGGTCGCGCGGACGAACTCGGGCTCGCGGTTGGTGATCGACTCCGCGACGAAGAACATCGTGCCCATGTCGTAGCTGCCGGCGGGGAGGCTGAAGATGTTGCCCTTGGTCACCTGCGCGCGCCGGCCGAGCAGATCGAACGGGTTCTTGATCGGCTGGTAGGCCGCGCGTCCGGCGTTCATGTGCGACCAGAACTGCCACCAGGACGGGTGCGGCGTGAGGATCTCGGCCTCGAGCCACTGCCGGTTGGAGAAGCCGCGCTCGCACAGCGTCAGCTCGGCGGCGAAGGGCAGCATCGCGAGCGCCGGATAGAGGTTGGCGCCGGCACCGACGTCGATGGCCTGGGCTCTCAACCGGCGCTGCTCGTTCTTCTGGAAGAAGCCGGCGACGATGTCGATGATCTGCTCGTCGTCGCTGCGCAGGGAGCTGTAGTTGTGCTCGAAGTATGCGGCGGAGTCGAAGACGTCCCACGGGTAGTCGGCATTGACCGACGGCTCGGCATCGACCCGCGGCGGCGCGATGTCGATCGCCGAGTCGAAACGCGGATCCCGTATGGGCACGAGACTTCCTCCGGCGATGGTAGCGGTCGCGGTCGTGGAAGCTGCCCCGAGAAGGCGACCTACTCCACTCTAGTACCTCGGTACACCCCGAGTTCTGCGGTGCAACTTACGACATGGCGCGGGCGATAGCACGCGCCGCGCAGCACGGTTTCCTTACATCTTGGACCACCACCCCAACGGGCGTCGCCCACTCGGGCGATCTGCTTCTCTGTTAACAATCCTTGATATTTAAGTTCATCACCGTGAAGATGTGGGGGACCGGGCAGGTCATCGATGGGTCAGGAGCGGCCATGAGCAGACGTCGTACCCTTGTCGCGCTGGTAACCGGCGCGGCCGTGACCATGGCGACGGCCGTGGCCCTCGCACCGAGCAGCATGGCGGCGGTGACTGCCGCTCCGGTGCGCGCCGCCGCGGTGGTCTGTTCCGCACCGGCGTGGGCCGAGGGCAACACCTACACCGCGGGCACCCAGGTGACCTACGCCGGCAAGCTCTATTCGGCCCTGGTGACGCACACGGCGTACGCCGGAGCGGGCTGGAACCCCGCCGCCACCCCGTCCCTCTGGCGCGACCTCGGCTCGTGCACCGGCGGCACCCCGACCACCCCGCCGCCCACCACCCCGCCCCCGACGACCCCGCCACCGACCACTCCGCCGCCGACGACCCCGCCGCCCACGACCCCGCCGCCCGGCAGTTCCACCTGTGCGGTGAAGTCGCGGCCGGCCGGCAAGGTGCTCGTCGGCTACTGGGAGAACTGGGACGGCGCGAGCAACGGCGTGCACCCCGGCTTCGGCTGGGTCCCGATCAACGACAGCCGGCTCGGCCAGCACGGCTACAACGTCATCAACGCGGCGTTCCCGGTGATCCGCTCCGACGGCACGGTGCTGTGGGAGAACGGCATGGACGCCGGTGTGAAGGTCTCCACCCCGGCCGAGATGTGCGCGGCCAAGGCCGCCGGCGCGACCCTGCTGATGTCGATCGGCGGCGCGGCGGCCGGCATCGACCTGAGCTCCAGCGCGGTCGCCGACCGGTTCGTGACGACGATCGTGCCGATCCTGCAGCAGTACAACTTCGACGGCATCGACATCGACATCGAGACCGGGCTGACCGGCAGTGGCAGCATCACCACCCTGTCGGCCTCGCAGGCCAACCTGATCCGGATCATCGACGGCGTGCTCGCGCGGATGCCGGCCAACTTCGGGCTGACCATGGCGCCGGAGACCGCGTACGTGACCGGCGGCAGCGTCACCTACGGCTCGATCTGGGGCTCGTACCTGCCGATCATCAAGAAGTACGCGGACAACGGCCGGCTCTGGTGGCTGAACATGCAGTACTACAACGGCAGCATGTACGGCTGCGCCGGTGACTCGTACGGCGCCGGCACGGTGCAGGGCTTCGTCGCCCAGACCACCTGCCTGAACAACGGCCTGGTCATCCAGGGCACGACGATCCGGGTCCCGTACGACAAGCAGGTCCCCGGCCTGCCCGCGCAGGTCGGGGCGGGCGGCGGTTACATGACGCCGGCGCTGGTGACGCAGTCGTGGAACAGCTTCAACGGCAGCCTCAAGGGCCTGATGACCTGGTCGGCCAACTGGGACGGCTCCAAGGGCTGGACGTTCGGCGACAACGTGAAGCGCCTGCAGGGCCGCTGAGCTAACCTCGCCGCCGGGCGATCACCAGCCCGGCGGCGAGGACGGCCACCCCCGCCCCGGCCGCGAGCCACCACCCCCAGGCCGAGGACTCGGCGACGGGCGCGGCCACGGGCGCGGCCGCCGGGGGTACGGACACAGCGGCCGGCAACGGGCTGACGCCGGTGCACAGTCCGGTGGCACCGTCGACCGAGTTCACCCGGTACCGCCCGCCGGCCCGGAAGTCGTAACCGCAGCTCGCCTCGCCGCGGCCCACCTTCAGTCGCAGGTTGTCCGCCGCCGCGGCGCCCTTCTCGACCGACTCGACCGTCATCCGGATCCCGCTGTCCGAGACGTCGGTGACCGTGCCGACGACGATCAGTTCGGCCCGTTCGTCCTGTTCATCGAAGGACACGCAGGAGCAGGCCCAGGCCGGCGGGGCGGGGGAGACCAGCACAACGAGGCCGAGACTCAGCAGCATCACGGTGAGCAGGCTCGAAAGACGCAGTTTCATACCGTCACCGACGCGGCCGGCCGCCGGGCGGTTCCGCGCGCGGTGTGACCGGGACCCCACTTCCCCCAAGTTCTTTGAATCTGAAATAGTTGACGAGTCAAAGGCGTTGTGCGGGGCAGTGCGGGACGTCAGCTCCCGCCCCGGAGCTCAGGAGCGGTCATGCAGTTCGGGATCTTCACCGTCGGCGATGTCACGCCGGACCCCACCACCGGGCGGCAGCCGACCGAGCACGAGCGGATCAAGGCCATCGTCGCCATCGCGGAGAAGGCCGAGGAGGTCGGTCTCGACGTCTTCGCGCTGGGTGAGCACCACAACGAGCCGTTCGTGCCGTCGTCGCCCACCACCCTGCTCGGCCACGTCGCCGCGCGTACGCAGCGGCTGCTGCTGTCCACGTCCACGACGCTGATCACGACCAACGACCCGGTCAAGATCGCCGAGGACTACGCCATGCTGCAACACCTCGCCGACGGCCGCGTCGACCTCATGATGGGCCGCGGCAACACCGGCCCGGTCTACCCCTGGTTCGGCAAGGACATCCGCGCCGGCATCCCGCTGGCCGTCGAGAACTACGCCCTGCTGCACCGCCTCTGGCGTGAGCACACCGTCGACTGGAAGGGCAAGTTCCGCACCCCGCTGCAGTCGTTCACCTCGACCCCGCGCCCGCTGGACGGCATCCCGCCGTTCGTCTGGCACGGCTCGATCCGCAGCCCCGAGATCGCCGAACAGGCCGCCTTCTACGGCGACGGCTTCTTCGCCAACCACATTTTCTGGCCCAAGGACCACACCCAGCGGATGGTCGCCCTCTACCGCGAGCGCTACGCCCACTACGGCCACGGCTCCGAGGACCAGGCCATCGTCGGCCTCGGCGGCCAGGTGTTCATGCGCAGGAACAGCCAGGACGCGGTCAAGGAGTTCCGGCCGTACTTCGACAACGCGCCGGTCTACGGCCACGGCCCGAGCCTGGAGGACTTCACCCGGGAGACGCCGCTGACCGTGGGCAGCCCGCAGCAGGTCATCGACCGCACGCTGGGCTTCCGCGACTACGCCGGCGACTACCAGCGCCAGCTGTTCCTGCTGGACCACGCCGGGCTGCCCCTGAAGACGGTCCTGGAGCAGCTCGACCTGCTCGGCGAGGAGGTCGTACCGGTGCTGCGCAAGGAATTCGCCGCGCTGAAGCCGGCCCACGTGCCGGACGCGCCGACCCACGTCTCGCTGCTCGAAGCGGCGCAGGCGGAGACGAAGGAGAAGGTGCAGGCATGAAGCAGCGCACCCTCGTCGTGGTCTCGGCGGGGCTGAGCCAGCCGTCGTCCACCCGCCTGCTCGCGGACCGCCTGTCCGCGGCGGCGGTGACGGCGGCCGCCGGCCTCGGCGTCCAGCTGTCGGTCCAGGTGATCGAACTCCGCGACCTGGCCCACGACCTGATGAACCACCTGCTCACCGGCTTCCCGCCGGCACCGCTGAAGCGAGCCCTCGACACCGTCGAGTCCGCCGACGCGATGATCGCGGTCACGCCGATCTTCAACGCGTCCTACAGCGGCCTGTTCAAGTCGTTCTTCGACGTGCTCGGCCAGGACGCCCTGGCCGACAAGCCGGTGCTGATCGCGGCCACCGGCGGCTCGGCCCGGCACTCGCTGGCGCTCGACCACGCGGTCCGGCCGATGTTCGCCTACCTGCGGGCCGTCCCGGTGCCGACGGCGGTCTACGCCGCGTCGGAGGACTGGGGTGGCGACGAGAGTGAGGGCCAGCTGCGCGGCCGGATCAGCCGGGCGGCGGGCGAACTGGCCCGCGAGATCGACCGGCGCGAGCCGGTGACGGTCCAGGACCCGTTCGCGCTCACGACCTCGTTCGAGGATCTGCTGGCCGGCGGCTGAGATTCGTCATCGCTGAGATCAAGATCTGAGATCAAGATCTGACGGCGGTCGTGCCTGGTTGCATGGCACTGACCGTCGCTCCCGCCGAATGCCAGGTCCGTGCATGGCCGGCGGATGGCCGCGCCCACCGGCCCGCCGCCGGCCCGGGCGCGGCGCGGTCGGTGGGTGCGGGCCGGCGGTCTTCGGCCTGGCGGCGGGATGGATGGGGCGTGGGTGGGGTAGGAACAAGCGGGAGCGAACAGGGGGCGTCATGGCGGAGATCGTGCTCATCCGGCACGGGCAGACCGAGTGGAGTGCGGTTGGTAAGCACACCTCGTACACGGATCTGGATCTGACCGAAGCGGGGGAGCAGCAGGCCCGGGTCGCCGGTGAGCGCCTGGCCGGCCGTAGCTTCGCGGCCGTCATCTCCAGCCCGCGCAAGCGGGCCCTGCGCACCGCCGAGCTGGCCGGCCTGGCCGTCACGGAGACCACCGAGGACCTCGCCGAGTGGAACTACGGCGAGTACGAGGGCATCACCAGCGCCACCATCCGCGAGACCAGCCCGGCCTGGTCGCTGTGGACCGACGGCGCGCCCGGCGGGGAGTCCCCGGCCGAGGTCGGCGAGCGGCTGGACCGGGTGCTCGCCCACGCCCGCACCTTCCTGGACCAGGGCGACGTCGCGCTGATCGCCCACGGGCACTCGCTGCGGGTGGCGGGCGCCCGGTGGATCGGGTTGCCGGCCAGCGGCGGCGGGCTGCTGAAGCTGGGCACGGCGACCCTGTCGACGCTGGGGTTCGAGCACGGCAACCAGGTCATCGACACCTGGAACGGTTGAGCGCCGGCCTCAGTCGAGCAGTTCGCCGCAGGTCACGTTGGTGATCGAGGCGGTGACCGCGGCGGCCCGGTCGCTGGCCAGCCACACCGCGACCTGAGCGACCTCGGCCAGGCTCGGCAGGCGCCGCAGCAGCGTCCGGCCGGCCTTGGCGGCGTCGAAGTCCTCGCGGGTCGTGCCGGCGTTGCGGGCGTGCACGTCGAAGACCCGGTCGACGCCGCCGGCGTCCGGTGAGCCCGCGGACCGCAGGCAGGCGACCTGCACCCCGTACGGGCCCAGCTCGACCGCCAGCGCCCGGCTCAGCGACTCGACGGCCGCGCACTGCACCCCGAAGCTGCCGGCCATCGGGATGCCGGTGCGGTCCGGGCTCGCGGTCAGCATGAGGATCGTCCCGCCACCGCGCGTGGTCATGGGCCGGGCGGCCGCGGTCGCCGTGATGAAGTGGGTGCGCGCCCGGGCGTCGAGGCCGCGGGCGAAGTCATCGGCTGACATGTCGACGAGAGGCACGCCCTGCACGTGGTCGACCGAGATGAGGTTGATCGACACGTCCAGCCGCCCGTGCCGGTCCACGACGTCGCGCACATCGCGGTCCACCGCCGCTGGATCCAGCGCGTCCAGCTGAGCGATCTCCGTGCGTCCGGCGATCTTCGCGGCGACCTTCCGGAGCGCCTCCGGCCTGCGACCGGCCAGATGGACCATGGCTCCTTCGGCGGCGAATGCCTGCGCCACCGCGCTTCCCGCTGCGCCTGCCGCCCCGTAGACGACGAGCCGATCCTGGTCGCCCTCGGTTCCTGGGCGCTGCGCTCCCCGCTCGCGCCGGCGGGACACCTGAGCGCCGTGTCGGCCATGCTCACGTTGCGGACCTACTACCGCGCGACCGACGACTGGGCCACGACGCTCCAGGTGCACCTGGGCGAACGGTCCTACGTCGCTCGGATCGCCGGGGAGCGCGTCGAGGTCAGCGCCGGTCAGGCCGCGGCGGAGACCACTGTGGAGACTGATACGGCCACGCTGGTTGCGCTCCTGGTCGGGGAACGGGAGCTGACTGACGCGGGGGAGGTGCGGGTGACCGGGGATGTCGCCGCGTTCCGGCGGGTGCTGGCCGGCATCAGCATGGCTGGCAGCCGGTGAGCGTGGCCGGCTGGCCTTGCCGGCGTTCGGCGCGGTGAGCCCGGGCGGCCTTGGCGGCGTTCGCTGCGGTGAGCCCGGCCGGCCTTTGTGAACGTTCGGCGCGGTGAGCCCGGCCGGCCTTTGTGGGCGTTCGCCGCGGTAAACCCGGCTGGCCTTTGTGGGCGTTCGCCGCGGTGAGCCCGGCCGGCCTTGGCGGCGTTCGGCGCGGTGAGCCAGGCTCATCGGCCGACCGCGTCGCTCGACGGAGCCGCTGCGGGTGACGGACCGGCCGGCGCGGTGCGTAGCGGTCCACGCGCCAGGACGTAGACGAACAGCACCGCCATGACGCCGACTCCAGCCCACATGGCCTGCTGCCAACCCTCCACGAAGGACTCCTGGGCGGCCCGGATCAACGCCGGCGCCTGGCTACCGGCGCTGTCGGCGGCGGCCAGGGCGTTGGCGATGCCCTCGCGGGCGGTGCCGGCTGCATCGGCCGGGACTGCGGCGAGCCGAGAATCGACGGCGTTGCGGTAGCCGGCGGAGAGGACCGCTCCGAGCAGGGCGACACCGAGTGCCGTACCGAATTCCCGGGTGACATCGTTCAGCGCCGACGCGACGCCCTGGCGTTCGCGGGGCAGGGCGGACGTGATGGCTTCGGTGGCGGGCGTCTGGGTCAGGCCCATGCCGAGTCCCATGGCCAGCATTCCGGGCAGCACCGAGAGGTAGCCGTCCTCGATGGAGACCGAGGTGGCCATCAGGGCCAGCCCCACGCCGCCCAGCAGGATGCCGGTCGCCATCGTCGAGCGGCCACCGAGGCGGGCGGCCATCCGCGGGGCAAGTCCGGAGGCCAGCATCATCATCGCTGCCATCGGCATGAGCGCCAGCGTGGACCGCAGGCCGGACCAGCCGAGCACTGCCTGCAGGAACGGGAACAGCACCACGAAGATCCCGGCCTGCACGCCGAACACCGTCAGCAGCGCCAGCGAGCCACCGGCCAGGCCACGCTCGCGGAACAGTCGCACGTCCAGCAGCGGAGCCGTCCGGCGCAGTTCCCACGCAACGAAGCCGACTGTTCCGAGGACGCCGATCAGCAGGCTCACCAGTGTCACCGGGGTGGTCCAGCCCTGTACCGGGCCCTCGTGGAGGACCAGGACGAGGCCGACCACGGCGACCACGGAGGCCAGCGAGCCGACGATGTCGAAGCTGTGCGCCGACTCCTCGCGGGAGTCCGGGACCGAACGCAGCGTCAGGGCGACGGCCACCGCGACGAGCGCGACGGGCAACACGAACAGCCACCGCCAGTCGGCCAGGTCGACCAGGACCGCCGACAGATACATCCCGAGGATGCCGCCACCGCCGGCGACCGCGGTCCAGACGCCGATCGCCTTGGAGCGTTCCTCGTCCGGGAACGTCGAGGTGATGACGGCCAGGGTGACCGGCATGATCATCGCGGCCCCCACGCCGCTGAGCAGCCGGGCCACGATCATGACCTCGGTGGACGGGGCCAGGCCGGCCACCGCGCTCGCCGCGCCGAAGACGATCAGGCCGGCCAGCAGCACCGGCCGCCGCCCCCAGCGGTCGCCCAGGGCACCGAGCGGGAGCAGCAGCGCGGCGAGGCTGATCGTGTACGTGTTGATGATCCACAGGACGGTGCTCTGCGAGGCGTCGAACGCGACCGCGATCTCCTGCTGCGCGACGTTCAGCCCGGAGACCGAGGCGATGACCGCCATGAGGGCGATGCACACCGCGACGAGGATCGCCCGGCGGCGGCGCGGGTCGTGGATCGTCGTGCCGGTGGCGCTCATCGTCCGGACCGCCGGGTGGCGCGGACGACGACGTCCTGGAGGGGGTGGTCGCTGACCGTACGCACGTGTTCCTCGGCGGTCGCGATGTGCCACTGGGCGCTGTCCAGGCTTGCGGTGATGTCCGCGAGCTTGACCGCTGCCTCGGCGGGCGGGTGGTGCCCGTGTCCCGGTGCTGCCGAGGAGTGCAGGTGGCCGACTATCAGCAGGGTGCCGCCGGGCGCCACCCAGTCGGAGATGCGCTGGTAGAACGCGAGCTGCGGCATCGCCGGGTGCGCGTAGTGGGTGGTGACCAGATCGAACCGCAGGTCCGGGTGCCAGGTGGTCAGGTCGGCCTGGACCCATCGCACGTTCTCGGCGGCTGCGCGCTCGGCCGCGCCGGCGAGGGCGGCGGCGGAGATGTCGGCCGCGGTGACCTGCCAGCCGTGGGACGCGAGCCAGGCCGCCTCGGCGCCGGTGCCGCACCCGGCGTCCAGCGCCGTGCCGGGGATCAGGCCGCTCGTCTCGCGGGCCAGGTACGGGTGCGGGTCCGGTGTGCTCTGGTGCGCCTGGTGCCAGTGGTGTTCCCAATAGTCCCTGTCGAATTCCATACCGGTGAGCGTGCGGTGTGACCAAGCGGATGTGCAAAGATCTTTGCCGAATGGAAAACTGGGGCCATGGATGAGGAACTGGACCGCACCCTCGACGCCGTCGGGCCCCGGCTGAAGCAGCTCCGGATGCGCCGCGACATCACGCTCACCGCGCTCGCGGAGGAGACCGGCATCTCCGTCAGCACGCTGTCCCGGCTGGAGGCGGGTCTGCGCCGCCCGACGCTGGAGCAGCTCCTGCCGCTCGCCCGCGCGCACGGCGTCACGCTCGACGAGCTCGTCGACGCGCCGCTGACCGGCGATCCGCGGGTCAACCTGCGGCCCATCGCCGGCGGGGACGGGTCGGTCGTGCTGCCGCTGACCCGTAGGCCGGGCGGCATCCAGGCGTACAAGTTCGTCCTGCCGGCCGGCGACGACAACCGCGAGCCGGACCTGCGCACCCACGAGGGCTACGACTGGGCGTACGTCCTGAACGGCACGCTGCGCCTGGTCCTCGGCGAGCACGACCTGATCCTGCAGCCCGGTGAGGCCGCCGAGTTCGACACGCGCACCCCGCACTGGTTCGGGGCCACCAGCTCCGGGCCCGTCGAGTTCCTCAGCCTCGTCGGACGGCAGGGCGAACGGGCACACATCCGCGCCGCACCCCGGTCCGCTCAGCCTGAGTGAGGTGGCCGGGCGCCCGCCGACTCCAGCGGGGCCAGGTCCGGGATGCCGTAGCGGGAGTCCAGGACCTGCATCGCGGCGCCGGCCGCGATCACGTCCGCGCCGAGGCTCGACAGCGTGATCCTGACCGTCTGCCAGTCGGCCCGGGGCACCTGCGTACGGATCGCCGC
The DNA here is from genome assembly GCF_050955795.1 of Actinoplanes sp. CA-051413. Taxonomy (NCBI): domain Bacteria; kingdom Bacillati; phylum Actinomycetota; class Actinomycetes; order Micromonosporales; family Micromonosporaceae; genus Actinoplanes; species Actinoplanes sp. CA-051413. Next base: position 5,435,132 of record NZ_CP192100.1, on the reverse strand, counting down.
CTCGGCCTCGGCCCGGTAGATCTCCGCGTGGGTGAGCAGGTCCGCGCCGGCCAGCACCACGTGGGCCACGTCCAGGGTCTGCACCAGATTGACGATGCCGACGGCCAGGACCCGCGCGGCCGCCCGGATGTCCCCGTCCGCCACCGCCCGGTCGTGGACCGCTTCCAGGCAGCCCCGCCGCCCGCACACGCACGGCGGGCCGGACAGCTCGATGACTGTGTGGCCGAACTCGCCCGCGTTCGTGTGCGACCCGCGATGGGCCGCCCCGCCCAGCCACAGACCCGCACCCACCCCCGACTCCACCATGATCAGGGCGGCGTCCCGGAAGGCCGGGCCGCGCCGCCACGCCTCGGCGGTGACCCCGGCCGTGACGTCCTTGTCCAGGTGCACGGGCCGGCCCAGGGCCTGCTCGGCCAGCTCACGCAGCGGTACGTCGTGCCAGTGCCGCAACCGGTGGGCGTCCCGGACGGTGCCCTGGGCGTGATCCAGCGGCCCGATCATGCCGATGCCCACCCCGGTCAGCCGCGCGCCGAGCTTGTGCGCGGCGGCGATCCGGTCCACACCGGCCGTGAGCTCGTCCAGCAGCGTCCCGGGAGTGAAATCCGCCGGTAGGGGAGTCACCACCGAGTGCCGGACCGCGCCGGCCAGGTCGGTGAGGACCAGCCGCAGGGTACGGCGGGCCACGTGCGCGCCGATCGCGTACCGGCTGCCGGGGACCAGCTCGTAGACACCGGCGGGCTTGCCGATCGCCGGTCGGCGCACGCCCGCGGGCGCGATCAGGCCGTGCTCGACCAGCCGGCCCAGCACCTTCGACACCGCCTGCGGGGTCAGTCCGGTGGCATCGGCAATTGTTGCGCGTTCGAACGCCGGCCGGGTACGGGCGACGGCCATCACCAGGGCCTCGTTGTAGCCGCGCAGGAACGTGAGGTCCGCCATGTCGACACCCTATTACGCAACGGCGTTGCTAAAGTCGGCGCTCGTGGAAGATCTGAGCCGTAGGCACCGCTGGGCCGCCCTGCTCGCGCTGGCCCTGGGCGGGGTGGCGATCGGGCTGACCGAGTTCGCCGCGATGGGCCTGCTGCCCGAAGTGGCACGCGACCTGCTGCCCGCGGAGTACGCCCGGTCGGCGCCCGACGCGGTCGCGCAGGCGGGGTGGACGATCACCGCGTACGCGCTGGGGGTGGTGGTCGGTGCGCCGACGATCGCCGCGCTGACTGCCCGCGTACCCCGCAAGAAGCTGGTGCTCGGCCTGCTGGTGCTGTTCGCGGCCGGGACCGTCGCGTCGGCGATCGCGCCGACGTTCGAGCTGGTGCTGGTCGCGCGGTTCGTGGCGGCGCTACCGCACGGGGCCTACTTCGGTGCGGCCGGCCTGCTCGCGGCCACCCTGATGGGCCCCGGCAACGCCGCCCGCGGGTACGCCGCCGTGCTCAGCGGGCTGACGGCGGCCAACGTGGTCGGCGTACCGCTGGTCACCCGGCTCGGGCAGGCAGCCGGCTGGCGGGTCGCGTACCTGGTCATCGCCCTGGTCTTCGGGGCGACCCTGGTCGCCGTGCTGATGATCGTGCCGGCGGTGGCCGCGGTGGCCGACGGCTCACCGCGGGCCGAGCTGCGTTCGCTGCGCAAGCCGCAGGTCTGGCTGGTGGCGGCCACCGCGGCGGTCGGCTTCGCCGGCTTCTTCGCCGTGGACAGCTACATCGCGCCCGTCACGACCGACGTCACCGGCCTGGCCGCGAGCACCGTGCCGTGGGTGCTGGTCGCGGTCGGGCTCGGCATGACCGTCGGCAACGCCCTGGGCGGTTGGTTCGCCGACCGGAACCTGCGGCGCAGCATGCTCATCGGCTTCGGCTCGGTGATCGCCGCGGTGATCTTCTTCGGGCTGGTCGCGGACACGGCTCCGGGCTTGTTCGCCGGGGCGTTCCTGATCGGCGCGACCAGCCTGTTCCTGGGCCCGGCGCTGCAGGCCCGGCTGATCGCGGTGGCCCCGGGAGCGCAGCTGATGGGCGCGGCGGTGAACCAGTCCGCGATGAACGTGGCCAACAGCCTGGGGGCGGCCCTGGGCGGGGTGGTGATCGCGCGCGGCTACGGCTACCTCGCCCCGACCTGGGTGGGGGTGGGTCTGGCGGCGGCCGGGCTGGGGCTGGCGGCGCTGAGCTTCACCGCCGAGCGCCGCGCCCGCCGCCCGGTGCCGGCCACCGTCTGACCACGACGAGCCCGTCCCGGACCCCGCCGGGCCCACGCCCGGCCGGGCCTCGCCTGGCGGGGCCGGGCGATGCGAGCGGGAACCCGCGGGGCATCTCGCGGTGTCACTCGTGGAAAGCTCACACTCCAGGGGTGACCATGCGACGGATGGTTTGGGCGGCGCTCACCGCCGCGAGTCTCCTGCTGGCGACGGCGGGATGCACGTCCGGCAGCAGCGCGGCCACCGCACCGACGGCATCGCCCACCCCGGGGCCGTGCCGGTCGGAGGTCACCCGTGACGCGCTGCCGGTCTGGGCCAGGGCCGGGTTCAGCGACGACGGTTCCGGCGTACCCCATGTCTTCAGTGAGCACGGCGACCTGCTCGCCGTGCTCTTCAAGTACCCGCCCGCCTCCTCCGCCGATCCGCAGGACGGCACGAAGATCCTTTGGGTCTCCCGGCTCCCGCAGGAGCCGGTGCAGCCGCTGGTCATCGAGGCGACCCTCGAGGGCACGACCACCACCGTGACCCGCGAGGTCCCCGGCGGCCCCGGCCCCTCCTCGATCCAGCTGCCCACCGCCGGCTGCTGGCGGCTGGCCCTGAGCTGGTCCGGGCATCAGGACCGGATGATGCTGCAGTTCAGCTGACCGGCAGTTCGACGGTGGCCCGGATGTCCCCGAGACCCCGCGCGATCAGCAGTTCGCCGCCCGCGCCGACCGAGTCCCACGCTCCGGCCGCGGCGTCCCATCGGCGCCACATCCGGGCGTCCGGCGTGACCGTCACCCGGGTCGAGCCGCCCGCCGGGACGTCGACGCCCTGCCAGCCGACCAGGCGCACCGGCTCGTCGGGACCGGCCGGCTGGAAGTAGACCTGCACGACCTCGCGGCTGTCCCGGGCACCCGTGTTCGTCACCGTCACCGTCACGGCCGGGGCTTCGCCGGAGATCAGCCGGGCGTCCGCGTACTCCCAGGTGCTGTAGCCCAGGCCGTGGCCCAGCCAGAACGCCGGGGCCGCCGGTGCCCGGCCCGCGTAGTGGCCGCGGTAGCCGATGAACCGGCCCTCGGCGTACTCCAGCTTGCCGTCGACCGGGGTGACCGACCACGCGGGTGACGTGCCGTCGGCGGCCGGGAACGTGGTGACGAGCCGGCCCGCCGGCTCGATCTCGCCGAGCAGGGCCGCCGCGATCGCGTGGCCGCCCTCCTGGCCGGGCAGGCCCGCCCAGAGCACGGCGTCGACCCGCGACAGCCACGGCATGATCACCGGCGTGGCCGCGTTGACCACCACGACGGTACGGCGGGCCGCCCCGGCCACCGCCTCGATCAGGGCATCCTGCGCGCCCGGCAGCTTCAGGGTGCTCTTGTCGACCGCCTCGGTCTCCTGCTCCTCGGTGAGGCCGACCACGACCACCGCCACGTCGGCGCCGGCGGCGGCCCGGACCGCGTCGTCGATCACGTCGACGGTCTCCCGGGAGGCCTTGTGGCCGATGAGCCCGAACAGGCCTGCCCCGGCGAACTGGTCGCCGTTGAGCAGGGTGACGGTCGCCTCCAGCAGCTCGCCCTCGCCGACCTCGTAGAGCTGGGTGTGCAGCGGCGGCGTGAGCACCTCCTCGCCGAAGCCCTTGCCGGACACGCGCAGCTCCGGACGCGATTCGGTGTGGCCGACCCGGATCCACCAGTCGCCGACGCCGAGGACACCGAGCTCGACCCGGCCGGCCCTAGTGATCCGGCCGTGCAGGACCGCGGTGGCGACGGTGCCGGTGAAGTCGTCGTCCATGCCGACCATGGTGGTGGCGTTGGCCGCGTGCCGTTGCTCCAGCTCGTTGCCGTCCGCGTCGAGCAGCGTGACCCGGATGCCGGGCTCGCCGGTGATCGGGTCGACCAGGAAGCCGCCCCGGGCCGGCACCGGCTTGGTGCGGACCTCGACGCCGTCGACCACCGTGACGCGGTCGCCGAGCCGGGCGCTCAGGCCCTCGGCCACGCTCACCTGGTACGGCGGGTTGACCTGGGCCGAGCCGCCGCCCATGTCGATGGTCTCGACGGCGTGCCGGCCGATCAGGGCCACGCTCTGCGCCGGTTCCAGCGGCAGGACGGCGTTGTCGTTGCTGAGCACGGTCATGCCCCGCGCGGCCAGCCGGGTCAGCTGCTCCTTGCGGACAGCGCTGTCCGGCGCGGGCAGGCCGTCCGGGTAGTCCCGCGGCGTGCCCAGGGCGCCCACCCGCTCGGCGAGCAGCAGCAGCCGGCTCAGGTGGTCGTCGATCACCGCCTCGTCGACCTCACCGGCGCGTACGGCGGCCACCAGCGCGTCGCCCCACGGGCCGCGCGGGCCGGGCATCACCAGGTCGAGGCCGCCGTTGGCCGCGGGGCCGGCGCTGCGGGTGGCGAACCAGTCGGACATGATCAGGCCGCGGTAGCCCCACTCGCCCTTGACGATCTCGTTGTTGACGTGGATCTGCTCGGTGGCGGCCTGGCCGTTCACGTCGTTGTAGGCCGCCATCATCGACCAGGCGTCCGCGTCGGTGACGGCGATCTCGAACGGCAGCAGGTACAGCTCGCGCAGCGTCGCCTCGTCCACGACGCTGTCGACGGTGTTGCGGTCGGTCTCGCTCTCGTTGGCCACCAGGTGCTTTAGGGTGGCGCCGACGCCGTGCGCCTGCATTCCGCGTACGTACGCGGCCGCCAGCCGGCCGGTCAGCAGCGGATCCTCGGAGTACGCCTCGAAGAGCCGGCCGCCCAGCGGGGTGCGGTGCAGGTTGATGGTCGGGCCGAGCACCACGTGGATCTGCTGGGCCAGTGCCTCCTCGGCGAGCAGTCGCCCGGTCTCCTCCAGCGCGCTCTCGTCCCAGGAGGACGCCAGCAGGGTGGCGTTGGGGAACAGCGCGACGATGCGGCCACCGCTGAACTTCAGCCCGCGTACGCCGGTGGGCCCGTCGGACAGGCGCACCTCGCTCAGGCCGATGGCCGGCTCGGCGGCCAGGGTGAACGAGGTGGCGCCGGTGAGCAGCGCGACCTTGGCCGGCAGATCCAGGGACTTGAGGAGCGCGGCGTGCTCGGACGCGGGTGCTGTGGTCATGGAAGCCTCTTCGCCAGGGGGAGCTGACACGTGTAACTTGCTCGTATCAGTAACGTAAACGGCAGCGGCCGCGCACGGCAAGAGGTGTCCGTCATGACAGACAGCACGATCCGCCGGGTGACCAGCGCCGACGTCGCGAAGCTGGCCGGGGTCTCCCGGGCCACCGTCAGCTACGTGCTCAACGACACCCCGCACCAGACCATCTCGGCAGCCACCCGCGGCCGGGTCATCGACGCGGCGACCAGCCTCGGCTACGCGCCCTCGGCGGCCGCGCGGGCCCTGCGCACCGGCCGCTCCGACGTCGTGCTGTGCCTGCTGCCGGACTGGCCGATCGGCCCCGAGGTCGGCACGCTGCTCGGCAACCTCTCCACCGAACTGGCCCGCAGCGGCATGACCTTCGTGGCGCACCCGGGCAGCCAGGCGGACCGGCCGATCGCGGACCTGTGGAAGGCGATCACCCCGGCCGCGGTGCTGGCGTTCACCGACTTCTCCCCGGCCGAGATCGACGCCATGCGCGCGGCCGGGGTCGCCCTGGTCGTGGGCCTGCTCGGCCGCAGCACCTCCCCGCGCCGCGAGCTGGAGGTGCCCCAGCAGCGGGTCGGCCGCCTGCAGGCGGAACACCTGGTCGCGGCCGGGCACACCACCATCGGGTACGCCTACCCGGACGACGACCGGGTGCGCATCTTCGCCGAGCCCCGCCTCGAGGGCACGAGGCTGGCCTGCGCCGCCCGGGGAGTGGCCGAGCCGTCGGTCCGCGTCGTGCCCCTGGACGCCGAAGCGGCGGCACCGGCCGTGCGGGCCTGGCACGACGAGGGCGTGACGGCGGTGTGCGCCTACAACGACGACGTGGCGATGGCGGTGCTGGCCGGGATGCGCCGGCTGGACCTGCACGCCCCGGCGGACCTGGCGGTCATCGGCGTCGACGACATCCCGGCGGCGCGGCTGGCCGTACCGGCGCTGACCACGGTGACCACCGACCAGGCGGCGGTGGCCGCCCACCTGGCCACGACGGTGCTGGCGGCGATCAACGGCCGCCCGGTCCCGCCGTCCGAGCTGGCCGGGATCGTCCAGGTGGTCCAGCGCGAGTCCGCCTGACCGGCCGCAGCCCCCGGGGCGTCAGCCGGCCTCGGCGAATGCAGCCACGACGCGCTCCGGACCGCCGCCTCCGGCGAGGACGGCGAGCAGCAGGATCCGGGCCTTGGCCGGATCGAGGAAGCCGGCCGGGATCAGCGCCCGCCCGATCAGGTCCCGCTCGGACCCGGGATAGCTGTAGGTGCCGGTCAGCACCGGCCCGGCCAGCGTCCGCGACGCCAGCACCACCGGCATCCGCCCCGCCAGCTCCGCGAGCGGCTCCGCCCACCAGTCCGGCAGGTGCCCGGCCCCGAGGGCGGCCACCACCAGCCCGTCCGCTTCGAGATCCCGGTCCGGCGCGTCGGCCCCCAGGGCCGCGACGATCAGCGGTACGCGGGGCAGCACGTCCCCGTCCGGCCGGGGCAGCACCACCCGGCGCCCGGCCGTTGCGAAGAACCGCGCCCGGCCCTCGACGACCTGTCCCACCGGCCCGCCCGTCGCCGACACGAAGGCCGCCACGCTGGTCGTGTGCGTCTTGCGGACCCGGGCCGCCGCGTGGATGTCGTCCGCGAACGTCACCAGCACACCCCGCCCGCGCGCTTCCGGGTCGGCTGCGACCGTCAGGGCCGCCAGCAGGTTCGCCGGCCCGTCCGCCCCGGCCACCAGCGCCGGACGCATCGCCCCGGTCACCACCACCGGTTCCGGCCGCTCGTGCAGCAGATCCAGCAGGTACGCGCACTCCTCGAGCGTGTCCGTGCCCTGGGTGACCACCACGCCGTCCGCCCCGCCCGTCAGCAGGTCGCTGATCCGCCGCGACAGCGCCACGATGTCCGCCGGGCGCAGGGAGGCGCTGGGTACGTTCGCGACGTCGACAAGCGCCAGGTCGAGCCCCAGCGCGGCCGCTCCGGGCACCGCCGAGACCAGGTCGCCGGCGCTGAGAGCCGGTGCGGCCCCGCCATCGGGGGTCGCCGTCATCGCGATGGTCCCGCCCAGCCCGCACACCACGATCTTCGTCACGGCCGCCACCCTACGCACTGACAACAGACGCACAGGCTGGGCACATGGCCGGCCCAGGCGGACAGCGTTGGGTGAGAGGTAGCACGCGAAGAGCGAGACCTGGGGGTCATTGAGATGCTTGTGCAGCTGAACCGGAACGAGACCAACCGTACGTTCACCCCGAACTCCACCGCGGTGCCGGTGCCCGATCTGAACTCGCTGCGGCGCAGTCCGGTCGTCGCCGTTCTCGGGCAGCGGGGCCGGGTCGCCGCGTTGCGGGCGCACCTGCCGGCCGGGTGGGTGCTGCGTTATCCCGGCAACCTGGACGGGGTGCGGCCCGGCGAGATCGTCCTGTTCAGCGGGGCCACCGAGGCCGATGTGCTGGCCGCGCGGGCGTTGCTGCCGGGCCGTACCCGGGTTGTCGCGCTGGTCGACGAGGACGCCCCGGCCGAGCTGGTCGCCGCCGTGCTGACCGCCGGCGCGGACGTCTGCGTCCGCGGCGGGCTGGCGGCCATCCTGGCCAGTCATCTGGTCGCCTGCCGCCGCCGGCAGCTCGCCGAGCGGTGGAGCGACCTGCGGGATTCCCTACCGGCCTACTGAACCGGACCGGCGCCGCACGGGGCGACGCCGGTCCGATCGTGGGGGACCGCGCGATCAGTTCGGGGGAGCGGCGCTCGCGGTGGGGGCCAGCGCCTGGCAGGCCTCGACCGCCTTCTGGACGGCCGGGTCGTTCGTGGCCGGTGCGCCCTGACCGAGGGTGACGCCGTTGTCCTTCAGACAGTTGCGGTAGGCCGCGCTCATCCCGTTGCTCCGGCCGTTGCCGCCCGGTCGGCCGCTCGGCAGCACCGAGGCGCACGCCTGCTGCGCCTTCTCCCACGTCGCGTCGTCCACTCCCTCGGGCTTGCCGAAGCCGCCACCCGGGAAGCCGCCACCACCGGGGCGGGCACTGCCCGAGGGCCGCGGCATGCCGGACGGGCCGCCCGAGGGGCGGACCCGGGGGCCGCCGGAGGGCATGGTGATCGTGACACCGTTCTTGGCCAGGCACTCGGTGTACGCGGCGAAGGCGGTGTTGCGCCCGCCGCCGTCCTGGTTGTCACCTCCGGTGGCCGGGGTGCCGTCCGACCCGCCGCCGCACGCGGCCACGGAGAACAGCAGCGCCGCGGATGCGACGACCAGCCCGGCGATGCCTCGGGGGGACGTGATTCTGAGCTGCGGCACGGTCTCTCTCCTCGTTCAAGCGGACACGACGGTCCAGACAAGACCGCTGACCTCGCCGCAACCTCCGACCGTCCTCGGAATCAGCTATGAGAGTGCGGCCCGGCTCCGAGGCAACTCCGAGGTGGGACCGAGCCGGCGGCGAGGACGTGCGGCAACACTTCCCGACCATGGGTAACGGCCTGACCGCCTGGCGCGGAGTGAACCGGCGGTGGGCGTGGCTGGTGGCCGGGGTCGTGGTGGCCCTGCTGCTGGCCGCCGGAGTGACCCGCGCGTTGACCGAGGGCGCGGACGAGCGGCCGGCCGCCGTGAGCACGGTGCAGGTGGACCGGGGCGCGGTGACGACCGAGGTGGCCACGACCGGCACCGTCGAGCCGGCGCAGACCCGCAGCCTCTCGTTCGCGGTCGACGGCACCGTGGCGAGCGTCAAGGTCCGGGCGGGCACGGTGGTGACGGCCGGGCAGGAACTCGCCTCTATCGACGACACTGATGCGGCCGAGGCGGTCGACTCCGCGCAGGACACGCTGGCCGACGCGCAGGATGCCCTGGCCGACGCCAAGGAGAGCGCCACAGCCAGCTCCGACTCCTGCGGGGTGCAGCCGGCCGCATACGCCGTCCCGCCGACCGCCACGGCTAGCGTGACACCGACCGCCGGCCGTACCTCGGCACCGGCCGCGACGACTGCACCGACCCCGACCCGTACCGCGGCACCGACCCGGACCGCCTCTCCCACCCGGACTGCGTCTCCCACCCGGACCGCCGGGCCGGCCCGCACCACCGCGCCGGCCCGGCCGGGCGGCGCCGCGACGACCTGCGCCCAGGGCGGCGGCGCGAACTCAAGCGGCCAGAATTCCGGGGGCCAGAATTCCGGGGGCGGGGGAGACCCGGTGCTCAGCGCCCAGCAGCGGGTCAACCAGGCCGAGGTGGCGTTGCAGACCGCCGAGGACCGGCTCGAGGGCACCACCATCACCGCGCCGATCGCCGGGCGGATCCTGTCGGTCGCCGGCAAGGTCGGCAGCCAGGTCAGCGGGGGCAGCGCCTTCCTCACCCTGGCCGACGTCTTCGACATGCAGATCAGCGCCGACTTCCCGGAGGCCGACGCGGACCGGCTGGCGGTGGCCCAGAAAGCCACCGCGACCCTGGCCGACCGGGCCGGCAAGGACTTCGGCGCGACGGTGGTGCAGGTCGACCCGGTCGGCACCGACGACGGCACGATGGTCCGCTACGGCGTGCTGCTCTCGTTCACCGACGCCCCCAAGGACCTGCTCGTCGGGCAGAGCGCCGCGGTCCGGGTCACCACCGGCTCGGCCGATGATGTGCTGCGGCTGCCGAGCACCGCCGTGCACGACATCGCCGGTGACACCGGCACGGTGCTGCGCGCGGGACAGCGGGTCAAGGTCGGGGTGGGGCTGCGCGGCGACCAGTACACCGAGATCACCTCGGGTCTCGCCGAGGGCGCCGCGGTGGCCCGCAGCTGGTGAGCGCCCTGCGGCCCAGCTCCCTCCTAGCGGATTCATACGCAATTCAAAGGAAGCGCTGATATTCCTTTGCGGTGCATTCCGATAACCGCGGTTCCGTGGCCCTCAGCGATCCGCCGGCCGCCCGGGCGACCCGGGTCCTGGTCGTCGACGACGAGCCCAACATCTCCGCGCTGCTCTCCGCCACACTGCGGCTGGTCGCCTTCGACGTGCGGGTCGCCGAGTCCGGGCACGGCGCGCTGGTCGCGGTCGAGGACTTCGAGCCGGACCTGGTGGTGCTCGACGTGATGCTGCCCGACCTGGACGGCTTCGACGTCGCCCGGCGGCTGCGCGCCTCCGGGCGGGCCACCCCGGTGCTGTTCCTGACCGCGCGGGACGCGGTCGAGGACCGGGTGGCCGGGCTCACCGCGGGCGCCGACGACTACGTGACCAAGCCGTTCAGCCTGGAGGAGGTGGTGCTGCGGATCCGGGCGATCCTGCGGCGCAGCCGGCCCGAGCTGGTGCCGGGCGACGCCGGGGTGCTGCGCTACGCCGACCTGGAGCTCGACGAGGACGCCCACGAGGTGCGCCGGGCCGGCCGGCTCGTGGACCTCTCGCCGACCGAGTTCAACCTGCTGAAGTACCTGCTGATCAACGCGGGCCGGGTGGTCAGCAAGGCGCAGATCCTGGACCGGGTCTGGAAGTACGACTTCGGCGGCGACGGGCGCATCGTCGAGTCCTACGTGTACTACCTGCGCCGCAAGATCGACAAGACCGATCCGCCGCTGATCCACACCGTCCGCGGCGTCGGGTACGCGTTGCGCCTGCCCCGCGGCGGCGAGGAGTGAGCAGGCGAGGAGTGAGCAGGCCATGAGGGCCGGGCTCCGCTGGCGTCCGCGGCGGTGGGGCCACTGGACCCTGCGCTCCCGGCTCGTGCTGGTCGTCGGCGCGCTGGCCGCGATCGCCCTGATCGTGGCCAACGTGGCCGGCCTGGTGCTGATCCGCGGTTACCTGCAGGACCGCATCGACGAGCAGCTGGTCGCCATGTCCCGCCCGTTCGCCGGGTCGCAGCGCCTGGCCCTGCCACCACCGAACGGCGCCACGCCCCGCAACCGGCAGCTGCGCCTCGGCGCCGACTCGGTGGTCTACGTCTACACGCCGGCCGGAACGCTCGACCTGGACCGCAGTTCCGTCGCCGAGGCGCAACGGCCCGCGGTGGCGCCGCTGGCCGAGGTGCTGACCCACGCGCACACCGGGCGGCCGTACACCGTGGCGGCATCCGACGGCAGTGCGGACTGGCGGCTGCTCGCGGTGGCCGTCGCCGACACGGGTGGGGTGGCGGTCATCGGATCGTCGCTGGTCGAGGTGGAGGAGACCGGCGACCGGCTGCTGCTGATCGACGCCGGGGTCACCGTGCTGGTCCTGGTGCTGCTCGGCGCCGGGGCGGCGTTCGTGGTGCGGCTCGGGCTGCGGCCGCTGACCGAGATGGAACGCCTGGCCACCGACATCTCCGCGGGCAACCTCTCCGGCCGGGTGGCCGACACCGATCCGCACACCGAGCCGGGCCGGCTCGGCGGTGCGCTCAACCTGATGCTGGCCCGCATCGAGGCCGAGGTCTCCGCCCGTACGGCCTCCGAGCAGCGGCTGCGGCAGTTCGTCGCGGACGCCTCGCACGAGCTGCGGACCCCGCTGACGTCCATCCGGGGCTTCGCCGAGCTCTACCGGCGCGGCGGCGCCCCGCCCGGCCCGCAGCTCGACGAGACCATGAGCCGGATCGAGGGTGAGGCCGGCCGGATGGGTGTCCTGGTCGAGGACCTGCTGATGCTGGCCCGGCTCGACCTGGAACGGCCGCCGGTGCTGCGCCCGGTGGACCTGCTGGAGATCGCCGCCGACACGATCAGAGACGCGTACGCGCGGATGCCGGACCGCCCGGTGCGCCTGGCCGCCCTCGACGACGACTCGGACACGTTCGTGCCGCCGACGGTGCTGGGCGACGAGCACGGGCTGCGCCAGGTGGCCACCAACCTGGTCGCCAACGCGTTGCAGCACACCACGGCCGGGGCCCGCGTCACCGTACGGGTGGGACGCGTCGCCGGGCACCGGCCGGCGCCCGGAGCCGTGCACGCGGGGACGGTCGTCACCGGCGTACCGCTGGCGGTTCTGGAGGTCGGCGACGACGGCCCGGGGGTGCCCGCCGAGCACGCCCCGCGGGTGTTCGAACGGCTCTACCGGGCCGATTCGAGCCGCAGCCGGGGCCGGGGCGGCGGTTCCGGGCTGGGCCTGTCCATCGTCGCGGCGATCGTGCGCGGTCACGGCGGCTGGGTCGAGCTCGACCCGCCCCGGGGTCGCGGGGCCACGTTCCGGGTCCTGCTGCCCACCTCGGATGCCGACGCCGGCTGACGCGGGTTCCGAGGTGGCTCCCAGCCAACCCCGAAGCTCCTCCGAGCAGGTGTCGCCACAGTGTCCGTCATGCCTGCGCCCCGTCTGGGTTCCCTGCGCCGTCCCTCGGTGGCGATCAACGCCGTCCTGGTCCTCGCGCTCGTCGCCGGTGCCTTCTGGGCGTACGAGATCGTGTCCGGTCCGGACACCGGAAACGCGGCCGCCGCGTCCGTGCGGTCCGTACCCGTCCAGCAGGGCACCGTCACCGCCACCGTCACCGCCGACGGCTCTCTGGAGAGCGCAAGCTCGGCCAGCGCGAGTTTCACCACCGGCGGCACCGTCACATCGATCTCGGTCCGGGTCGGTGACAAGGTGACCAAGGGTCAGGTGCTGGCCAAGGTCGATCCGGCCGCCGCCCGGCGGACCCTGGCGGCCGCCGAGGCCGACCTGGACGCGGCCCGGGATGCGCTGGACCGCGCCGAGGACGCCGGCTCCGACACCTCGTCGGCCCAGAACGAGGTCACGCAGGCCGGGCTGGCCGTGGACGAGGCCGAGGCGGCGGTGGCCGGGACGACCCTCAAGGCGCCGATGGCCGGCACCGTGGTCGCGGTCAACGGGACGCTCGGCAGCTCGTCGTCGGGCTCGTCGACCTCGTCCTCCTCGTCGTCCTCCGGTGGCAGCGCACCCGGCGGCGGCTCCTCCACCACCGGCTCCTCGTCGTCGTCCTCCTCCTCGGCCAGCTCGTCGAGCAGCGGCTTCATCGACCTCGCCGACCTGGGCAAGCTCCAGGTCACCGCCGCCTTCGCCGAGGCCGACGCGACCAAGCTCAAGGAGAAGCAGGCGGCCACCGTCACCTGGAACGCGCTCAGCGGCACCCGGCAGAGCGCCAAGGTGGTCGCCGTCGACCCGCAGGCCACCACGGCCAACAACGTCGTCACCTACGGCGTCACGCTGAGCCTCGACAAGGTCCCCACCGGGGCCAAACCGGGCCAGACGGTCTCTGTCTCGGTGGTCACCGGCGAGGTCAGCGACGCGGTCTACGTCAACGCGGCCGCGGTGACCACGGTCGGCAACCGGCACACCGTCACCGTGCTGGCCAATGGGGTCCAGGAGGTCCGCGCGGTGGAGATCGGCCTCGAGGGCGACCAGGCCACCCAGGTCACCTCCGGGCTGACCCCGGGAGAGCAGGTCGTGATCACCACACCCAGCACCACGACCGGCGGGACCACCGGCGGCTTTCCGGGCGGCTTCCCCGGCGGCGCGCCGGGCGGCGGCTTCCCCGCCGGCGGCGGTACGGGCCGGGGCACCCGATGAGCCGCCCGGTACTCGAGGTTTCTGACCTGACGAAGATCTACGGTTCGGGCGAAGCCACCGTGCACGCCCTGCGCGGCGTCTCGATGCTGGTGGAACGCGGCGACTATGTGGCCATCATGGGCTCGTCCGGCTCCGGCAAGTCCACCCTGATGAACATCCTGGGTGCGCTGGACGTGCCCAGCGCGGGCTCGTACCGGCTGGACGGGGTCGACGTCAGCCGGCTCGCCGACCGGCAGCTGGCCCTGGCCCGTAACCGGCTCATCGGCTTCATCTTCCAGGCGTTCAACCTCATCCCGCGGACCTCGGCGGTGGCCAACGTGGAGCTGCCACTGGCGTACGCCGGGGTCAGACCGCGGCAGCGCCGGGAGCGCGCGATGGCCGCCCTCGAGGTCGTCGGGCTCGCCGACCGCGCCCGGCACGAGCCCAACCAGCTCTCCGGCGGCCAGCAGCAGCGCGTCGCGGTGGCCCGGGCGCTGGTCACCGAGCCGGCCCTGCTGCTCGCCGACGAGCCGACCGGCAACCTGGACACCCGTTCCACCGCCGACGTGCTGGAGGTCTTCGACCAGCTCAGCGCGGCCGGCCGGACCATCGTGCTGATCACCCACGAGCCCGAGGTCGGCGACCGCGCCAAGCGGCTGGTGCGCCTGGTGGACGGCCGGATCGTCACCGACGTACGCCAGTCGCCGCTGGACCGGATCCCGGTCGGCGCCCTGCAGGGACGGCACAGCCGATGAGTTTTTACGACGTCGTCCGGTTCGCGCTGCGGGGGTTGTCGGCGAACAAGCTGCGCTCGGCGCTGACCATGCTGGGCATCCTGATCGGGGTCGCGGCGGTGATCCTGCTGGTGGCGGTCGGCAACGGCTCCGCGCAGGCGATCAACCAGCGGATCGAGGCGCTGGGGACCAACACCATCACCGTGATGAGCGCCGGCCGTGGTGGCTCCACCAGCACGGCGCTGACCACCACCATCGCCGACGCGCTGATCGACCCGGCGCTGGCCCCGGACGTCGCCTCCGTCTCGCCGGTGGTCAGCGCCGCCGCGACGCTGACCTACGAGGGCACCGACCACGACGTCAGCCAGTTCGTCGGCACCACGCCGAGCTGGTTCGCGTCCTCCAACACGCCGGTCGGCACCGGCGCCGGCTTCACCGCCGACGACGAGGCCCAGGGCCGCCGGGTGGTGGTGCTGGGCCGGACCGCGGCCGAGGAGCTCTTCCCCGGCACCGATCCGCTGGACAAGCAGGTCACCGTCGGCGGCGCACTGTTCACGGTGGTGGGCGTGCTGGCCGAGAAGAGCTCGACGGGCTTCCAGGACGGCAACGACACCGCGATCGCCCCGCTGTCCGCGGTGCGCCAGGTGCTCACCGGGTACGGCGCCCTGACCTCGATCCTGGTGCAGGCGCGCAGCCCGGACCGGGTGGACGCCGTGCAGTCGCAGGTGGCCACGATCCTGAACCAGCGGCTCGACGTGTCCGCCGGGGCCACCACGCCGTACCGGATCCAGAACGCCTCGCAGCTGCTCGCCACCCAGACCGAGATGGCCGACACCTTCACGACTCTGCTCGGCGCCGTCGCCGCGATCAGCCTGCTCGTCGGCGGGATCGGCATCACCAACATCATGCTCGTCACCGTCACCGAGCGGACCCGCGAGATCGGCATCCGCAAGGCCCTGGGCGCGCCCCGCCGGGTGATCCTGACCCAGTTCCTGATCGAGGCGACCCTGTTGAGCGTGCTGGGCGGCGCGCTCGGCGTCGCCGCCGCCCTGATCGGCAGCAGCTTCTCCATCGTCGGCGTGAAACCGGTGATCGTGCCCAGTTCGGTCGGGCTCGCCCTGGGCGTGTCCATCGCGATCGGGCTGTTCTTCGGCGGCCTGCCCGCCAGCCGGGCGGCCCGGCTGCGCCCCATCGACGCGTTGCGCTACGAGTGAGGACCCCGTGACCCCTTCTTCCGACGACACCGCCGTCCTGTCCGCCGTCCCGGCCGTCCCGGAGCCGTTCGACGACCGCGACGACGGCCTGGCCAGTGCGCTCGCCAAGGCGGCCCCGCGGCGCTGGTGGAACCGCGGCACGCTGGTGCTGGGCGCGTTCGCGTTGCTGCTGGGCGGCTTCCTCGGCGGCCTGGAGGTGCAGAAGCACTACGGCACCGGCACCGCCGCCGCGACGGCCGGCCGCACCGGCGCCCGGACCGGCGGTTTCCCCGGGGGAGCGTTCGGCGGCGGTGCGGCCCCCACCGCGGCCGCGCCGGCCGCCGCGGGACCGACGACCGGCAAGGTCAAGCTGGTCAACGGCACCACCGTCTACGTCGAGAAGGCGGACGGCGAGGTGGTGACCGTACGGACCGGCGCCGGCACGACGGTGCAGAGCGCCACCAAGGGCAAGCTCAAGGATCTCAAGGCCGGTGACACGGTCAGCGTCCAGGGCACCGCCGACACCGAGGGCACCGTCACCGCGACGACCGTCACGGAGAGCAAGGGCTGACCCGGCCGGTGATCCGTGGTGTCATGGCCTCGTGAGCCGCGCTGTCGAGCAGAGCAACCGCCGGATGCTGCGGGCCCGCGACGCCATGGACCGCGCGTACGCGCAGCCGCTGGACGTCGCCGCCCTGGCCCGGATCGCCCACGTGTCGCCGGCGCACTTCACCCGGACGTTCCGGGCCACCTTCGGTGAGACGCCGCACCGCTACCTGCAACGCCGCCGGGTCGAGCGGGCGATGTTCCTGCTGCGCGAGACCGGCGAGAGCGTGACCGACATCTGCTTCCGGGTCGGCTTCGGCAGCCTGGGCACGTTCAGCCGCACCTTCCGCGACATCGTCGGCCGGTCGCCGCGCGACTACCGCCGGCAGGTCACGGCGACCGGCGTGCCCACGTGCTTCACCAAGGTGTGGACCCGGCCGAGTGAGCAGTTTCGGAGAAGTTCCGCCCCGGCCGGGCCGCTAGCGTGAGGACCATGTTCACCGCGATCACCCATTCCCAGATCTACGTCCTGGACCAGGACGAGGCCCTCGACTTCTACGTCGGCAAGCTCGGCCTGGAGGTCAGCTCCGACGTCGACCTCGGTTTCATGCGCTGGCTCACCGTGCAGGTCCCGGGCCGCCCGGAACGCCAGATCCTGCTGGAGAAGCCGGGCGGTCCCTCGATGTCCGAGGAGACCGCCCAGCAGGTCCGCGAGTTGCTGAGCAAGGGCGCCACCGGCGGTAACCTGATCTTCAGCACCGACGACTGCCGCAAGACCTACGAGACCCTCAAGGGCCTCGGCGTCGAGTTCACCGACGAGCCCACCGAGCGCCCGTACGGCATCGACTGCGGCCTGCGCGACCCCTTCGGCAACGCGATCCGGTTCACCCAGCCGTTGTCCTGAACGACCGGCGGACGGCCTCGGGCACCACGACGGAGCTGAGCGCGGACGCGGCGGACGCGCTCAGCTCCGAGGCCGGCGCCGGGTCGAAGGGCGAGCCCTCCGGCCGGCACACGGTGCCCGCGGCCGGCACCCGGCTGGTCAGCAGATACTGGGTCACCTTCGTGTCCACGCACGTGTTGCCGGCGATGAAGTAGGCGCCGTGCCCCCACCCGGCGTAGGACAGCAGCCGGGAATTCGGTAGCAGCCGGGACGCGGCGACAGCGCCCTGGTAGCGGGTGGCCGGGTCGAAGTAGTTGCCGACGACCAGCACAGGCGCCGCGGTCCGGGCCGTCCACGGGCCGAGGTGCCGGTCCTGTCCGGCGGTGCGCGGCCAGGAGCCGCAGGCACTCCAGGCCCAGTTCCAGATCCGGCCGAAGTAGCCGTAGCGCTGCTCGGCGCGGTCCGCGGACCGCTGCCAGTCAGCCAGGGACCGCGGGTTGACGGTGTCGGAACAGGTGACGCCGGGGGAGCCCTCGACGTCGTTCGGATACTCCTCCTGCGGCTGGGCGGCCAGGCCGAGCCCGGCGCGGACGGTGGCGAGCCGCTGCCCGAGGACGGCCGGGGTCAGCTGATCGTGCACGGCGTCGAGGAAGAAGGCCAGGTCGGGCCAGATCTGCGGGCTGTACAGGGCGCCCAGCGTGGTGGCGATCAGGTCGCTGTGGGTGAAGGTGTAGCTCTCGCCGGAGAACGGGTCGACGATGGTCGCCGGGTGCCCGCGCAGGCGGTGCGCCAGTTGCGCGTACCGCTTGCTCGCGTCGCCGGAGAAGGCGCAGTCCGGCCCGGCCGCGTCGCACAGCCGGAAGAACTCGCCGAGGGTCCGGCCGGCGCCGTCGGCGCTGGCGATCCGGGTGCCGACCGGCACGGTACGGGCATCGCGGCCGTGCCCGGTGGACCAGGCCACGGGATCGACCACCGCATCGATCACCAGGGCGCGGACCCGGGACGGGAACAGGTTGGCGTAGTTCTGCCCGAGCAGCGAGCCGTACGAGTAGCCGAGATAGCTCAGCTTCTTGTCACCGAGCACCTCGCGCAGCAGATCCATGTCGCGGGCCGCGTCGGCACTGGACATGTGGTCGAGAATGGCCCCGCCGTGCCGGGCGCAGGCGGCGGCGAGCTGGTCGTCCGACACCCGCTGCCGCCGTTCCTCGGCCGTGGTCTCCGGGTACGCGAACGGCGGCAGCACCGCGATCGCCTGCTCATAGGTGTCGAAGCAGCGCAGCGGTGTGCTGCGGTAGATGCCCCGCGGATCGAAGCCGACGATGTCGAAGCGGGCCTGGATCTCGGCCGGCAGACCCCGGGCCACCGCCCGCGCGAAGTCCACACCGGACCCGCCCGGCCCGCCGGGGTTGAGCAGCAGCGAGCCGATCCGCCGCCCCGGATCAGCGGCGCGCAGCCGCAGCAGCGAGATGCCGATCTGCACGCCCCGCGGCCGGTCGTAGTCCAGCGGGGCCGGCACGGTGGCGCACTCGAACCCGTCCTCGCAAGCCGTCCACGCGACCCGGGATGCGGGCGCGGCTGCTGCGTGGGCCGGGGAGAGCGGAACGGTGGTGAGGGCGGCGGTGACGGTGGCGGCGGCAGCGACTGCGATTCCGCGGCGCCATTGCTTCGGATGGGTCATGAGCACTCCCGTGACGGGTCGAGTGACTGACTTCCTTCGCGAGCTCCGCCGCCGAGGATAGTCGTCACTGTCTATGTGGTCACGGTTCTTGCCGCGGCTACCAGGGCCAGTCGGCGACGAGGTCCTCGACGCGTTCGCCGGGCCGGATCACGAACACCTCGTCGGCCGAGTCGTCGTAGACGAGCTGGGCACCGGCGACCGGCGTCAGCGCGCACATCGCCGCCAAGACCGCCATGCCATCCGGCTTACGGAACGACAGGGAACGGACCGCCGCGTCCAGCGCCAACGGCTGGTCACCGTCGGCGTGATCGCCGGCCCGGAGACTGACCTCGCCCAGGTCGCGTCCGTCGGTGCGGGGACAGGCCGACGGGTCAGGACACTCCTGGAGCTGCTCGGCGTTTCCCGTCGCGTCGACCGTGAACCACGGCGTCCCGTGGCACCCCGCCGCCCGGAACGCGCGGAGGACATCGCCGACGGACGGCAACGGGTGAGGCGGCGGCGCATGATCCGGCACACCGCGGCTGAAGCTCGCCGACCTCGCCCAGTCCACCATCCCGTCCATGGCCAGATCGTGCAGCGGCACGGCGTACATCGACCAGCTCACCGCCGCGGCGCCGGGCGGACCGTCAGGATCTGCTCCGCGCGGCCGACCGGCCCGTCCAGGTCGTGCAGCGTCGTCGTGGTCAGGCCGTGACCCCGCGGCCCGAACACCACCGACGTGTCCAGGCCGACCCAGCGCCCGCGGGGCTGCCGGTGCAGGTGGATCGTCAGGTCCAGGTTGGGGAAGAGCCATTCCTTGGGGGACTCGCGGATCGCGATCCCGTTGGCCGTGTCCACCAGGGCCAGGTAGCTCGCCAGGTCGCTGACCGGCTCACCGGCCACCAGGTCCAGCCCGGTGGAGATCCAGGCGGTCGTGCGGCCGGGCCGCACCGGGCCGATCGGGCGTACGTCCAGCGTGGTGATGAATTCGCCGGGCCACGCGTCGGACATCGGCCACCTCGGCACCGACTCCGGGCCGGGCAGCGCCGCGACCTCGCCACCGGCCACCCCGGCCGTGTCCAGCTCGGCCAGGCGCCAGACCCGCGCCCGTACGGCCGGCCGGCCCCTCGCGATCACGACGGCTTCCAGGAGCTCGATGGTGCGTCCCGGCCGTACCGTCTCGACGTGGATCTCGAAGTCCTCCAGCTTGAGCACGCCGAGGATGTCCATGCTGACCCGGGCGACCACCAGGCCGTCGGCGCCGCGGGCGGCGGTGAACTGCTCGACCGCGTGCACGATCAGGCCGGTCATCGGGCTGATGTGCTGCTCGTCGACGGCCCAGGCGCCGCCGGTCGCGGCGGTGGGCCGGAACCGTCCGGCGCCGGCCCGCTCGAAGTAGCTGATCATTGCCTGACCCTACGGGCCGTGCCGGGCGTGGATCCGGTCGCCCGGGGACCCGCGGCCGGGAAGAACCGGGGCGCCGGCCGGGTCCAGCCGTAAGAAAAATGACATATGCGCAAGCATTGATGCTTGGCGGCCGGGTTCCTAGGCTGAGCATGCTCGATCAGGTCTAGCTGGGGAGTCGGCCCTGGATAAGCGCGTGCAGCCCGGCACGCCCACCCTGTTCGGCCGGGCGTCGCTGCTGGCCGCGGTCGAGGCCCGGCTCGGCGCCGGCGGCGGGGTGGCGTTGCACGGCCCGGAGGGCATCGGCAAGACCGCTCTGCTGGACGCTGTCGCCGCCGCGGCCTCCGCGCGGGGAGAGCTGGTCGTGCGGCTGCGGCCTGCGCCTGCCGAGCGCCGTCTGCCGTACGCGGGCATCGCCGACCTCGTGGCGCAGCTGCCGCCGGCGTCCCTGGCCGCCCTGCCACCCGCCCACCGCACCGCCCTGGCCGTGTTGCGCCAGGGCACCGCTCCGCGCGCGGGCGCCCCCGCCCTGGCCCGCCGTCTCGTGCTGCCCGGCCTTCTCGCGTACTGCGCCCGCGCCCAGTGTGTGCTGCTCGTGATCGATGACGTGCAGTGGCTCGACGCCGAGTCCGCCGAGCTGATCGGTTTCGCCATGCGGCGGCGCCCGGGTCCGCGGGTGCGGGTGGTCGCCGCCCAGCGGTTCCCCGACCCGGTCGGGCGGCACCGGGCGGCCCGGCTGTGTCCCGCGCCGGTCGCCGATCTGCTGGTCCCGCCGCTGGCCGCCGACGAGCTGACCGCGTTGCTGGAGGCGCGGGGCCTGCCCTGCCGGACGGCCAGCCGGTTGCACGAGGCCAGCGGCGGCAATCCGTTCCTGGCGCTGGCCCTGGGCGGGGCGGTCACCGCCGGTCCGGCCTGGCGGCCCGCGCCGCTGCCCGAGCCGGCCCGGGCGCTGCTGCGGCGCCGCCTCGACGCGCTGCCCGCGCCCGTCATCGGCACCCTGCTCGTCGCCGCGCTGGCCACCGAGCCGACCGTCTCGGTGCTGATCCGGGCCGGTCACGAGGACGCCGACCGGGATCTGCGCGCCGCTGCGACCGCCGGTGTGATCGAGGTGCACGGCGGGACGATCCGGTTCGTGCCGCCCGCGCTCGCCGCCGTGCTGGCCGAGGACGCCGGGGCGGCCCGGCGGGCGGGGGTGCACGACGCGCTGGCCAACGCGGCGCTGGACGAGACCGACAACGTCCGGCACCGGGCGCTGCGCAGCGGCCGGCCGGACGCCGATGTGGCCGTCGACCTGGTCGCCGCCGCCGAGCGGGCGCTGGCCCGCGGCGACGGGCGCACCGCCGCTGAGCTCTATCTGCTGGCGGCCGACCGGTGTCCGCGCAGCCTGGCCGCCGAACGCTTCGACTGGCTCGCCGCCGCTGCCGGCACCGCCCTGACCGCCGGGGTGCCCGCGCTGGCCGGGCGGGCCGCCGAGGCGGTGCTGGCCGCGGCCGACTCGCCGGCCCGGCACCGGGTCGCCGCCCGGCTGGTGCTGATCGACCTGGCCGGGCAGGCCCTCGCCGACATGGGGGAGACGTTCGCCGCGGCGCTGCACGAGGCCGGGGACGACGTCACTCTGATCGGGCCGGTGCGGTTGCGGCTGACCTGGGCGGCGATGCTGGCCGGGGACCCGGGCACGGCGGCGGACTGGGCGGTGGGCGCGGCCGCGGCGGCGCGGCAGGCCGGTGACCCGGCGACCGGGGCGATGGCGCTCAGCGCGCTGGCCCAGATCCAGCGGATCCGCGGCGAAGCGCGCTGGACGCGCACCCTGGAGCAGGCTCTGGCGCTGCCGGCCCCGCAGGCGCCCGGCTGGCTGCACATGGGCCCGCGTTATCTCGCCGCGCGTTTCGCCATGGTCGACGACCGGCTCGACGAGGCCCGCGCCGAGCTCCTCACCTTGCTGGCCCTGGCCGAGCACGACCGAACCGGGGAGGCGCTGGTCGAGGTGCTGCGCAGCCTGGCGGAGGTGGCGACCCGGGCGGGCCGCTGCCGCGACGCTCTGCGGTACGCCCACCGGGCCGTCGCCGCCGCCCAGCGGGCCGGGCTGAGCCCCGGACCGACCTGGTACACAGCGGCGGTGGCCGAGCTCGCCGGGGGCAGCCTGGCCGCCGCGGCCGGGTACGCCCGCCGCGGGATGCGCGCCTCCGAGCAGGAGGGTGACAGCCTCTACCTGCGCCGGAACCTGCACGCTTTGGGCCTGGCCGAGCTCCGCGCCGGTGAGACCCGGGCCGGGGTCGCGGCGCTGCGCCGGCTGCGCGAGCCGGCCGGTGGCGCGGCCGATCCGATGATCGTGCGCTGGCGCGGTGACCTGGCCGGTGGGCTGGCCGCGCTCGGGGAGCACGACGAGGCGGCGCGGATCCTCGCCGAGGCGCGGGCGGCGGCGGCCCGGCTGGGCGAGAGCCCGGGGGTCACCGGCTATCTGGACCGGGCCACCGCTGTCGTGCTCTCCGAGAGCGGCCAGGCCGACGCGGCGGTCGAGCTGTCGGCGGCCGCGGCGGCGCACTTCGCCGAGCTGCGCCAGCCGATCGAGCAGGCCCACGCGCTGCTGGTGCAGGGTGGTGCCGAGCGGCGCCGGCGCCGGTACGCGGCCGCCCGGGTGGCGATCGGTGCGGCGCTGGCGCTGTTCCTGGCCGCCGACGCCCGGCCGTGGACCGAGCAGACCGAACGGGCGCTGGCCGGCACCGAGGGCAGTTCCGCGCCGCCGGCCGACCTCGGGCTGACCTCGACCGAGGCGCGGATCGCCGGGCTGGTCCGCGACGGCGCCAGCAACCGGGAGATCGCCAACCAGCTGTACCTGAGCGTCAAGACGGTCGAGGCGACCCTCACCCGGGTCTACCGCAAGCTCGGCGTACGCTCCCGCACCCAGCTCTCGTCCCGGCTGCCGGCGGCCGAGCTCGCACCGACAAGGGTTTTCCCTGATTCGGTGACGGTCGTCGATGCATAGCGTCACTGCTCAGTCAGCCTGGTGCCTCCCGACCCCGGGACACCGCGCCCAGGCCTCGCCCTGACCGGGTCGAGTTAAGGAGTACGAGCGTGGGACGTCAGAAACTCATCACAGCCTCGGTGGCCCTGGCCACCGGTGCGGCGCTGGCGCTGGCGGCGACGCCCGCCGGCGCGAGCCCTCAGCAGGCGCCCAGCCCCAGCCCCGCCCCCGCGGCCCTCGCCGCCGCCTCCGCCGACAGCCTCGTCGGCAGCGCCGGCAAGGCCGCCACGCTCCGGCGTTCCGCCGGTGACGACCTCAAGCGCACCGGTGTCGTGCAGGGCACCCGCGGCCTGCAGTACGTGACCTACGCCCGCACCTTCAAGGGCCTGGCCGTGGTCGGCGGCGACGTCGTCGTCACCACGGACGCGGCCGGCACGGTCAAGGACACCGCGGTCGCCGAGACCGCCGCCATCTCCGTCGGCACCACCGCGAAGATCACCGCGGCCCGGGCGGCGGCCATCGCCAAGGCCCGGCTGGCCAAGGTGGACAGTGCCGGTACGCCCGAGCTCAAGGTCCTCGCCGGGGAGAGCCCGAAGCTGGCCTACGAGGCCGTCGTCGAGGGCCGTACGGCGCAGAACAAGCCGAGCAACCTGCACATCTTCGTCGACGCGGCAACCGGCGCGGTGCTCGACGAGATCGACTACGTGCGTGAGGGTTCCGGCAACGGCTACTACTACGGCAACGTCACCATCACCACGTCGGGCTCCGGCTCCTCGTTCTCCATGACCGACTCCACCCGTCCGGGCCTGAAGTGCGGCGGGCAGAACGGGTCGGCGTACACCGGCACCGACGACGCGTGGGGGACCGGCTCCGGCACCAACCTGGAGACGGCCTGCGTCGACGCCCTGTGGGGCGCCCAGCGTGAGGTCGACATGTTCTCCTCGTGGTTCAACCGCAACGGCATCCTCGGCAATGGCAACACGCCGCCGATCCGGGTCGGGCTCGCCGACGTGAACGCGTACTGGAACGGCTCGTACGTCAACTTCGGCCACAACCAGGCGAACACCCGCCAGGCCACCCCGATCGACGTGGTCGGCCACGAGCTCGGCCACGCCGTCTTCCAGACCACCCCGGGCGGCGCGGGCAGCGGCAACGAGAACGGCGGCCTCAACGAGTCCACCGGCGACATCTTCGGCGCGCTGACCGAGGCGTTCGCCAACAGCCCGCTCGACCCGCCGGACTACCAGGTCGGCGAGGAGGTCGACCTGGTCGGCCAGGGCCCGATCCGGTACATGTACAACCCGTCGCTCGCCGGCGACCCGAACTGCTACTCGTCGTCGATCCCGTCGACCGAGGTGCACGCCGCGGCCGGTCCGCTGAACCACTGGTTCTACCTGGCCGCCGAGGGCTCGAACCCGACCAACGGCCAGCCCGCCAGCCCGACCTGCAACTCGAGCACGGTGACCGGCCTGGGCATTCGCAAGGCCGGCGAGATCTATTACAACGCGATGCAGTCGAAGACCTCGACGTGGAAGCACGCCGGGGTCCGGACCGCGACGCTGGCCGCCGCGAAGAACCTGTACGCCCCCAGCTGCGCCGAGTTCAACGCCGTCAAGGCGGCCTGGGCCGCGGTCAGCGTGCCCGCGGTGAGCGGCGAGGCCACCTGCACCACCGGTACGCCGACCAACGACTTCTCGGTGTCGGTGTCGCCCACCTCGGGCACCGTCGCGGCCGGCTCGTCGGCCACCACCACCGTGGCCACGGCGACCACCTCCGGTTCGGCGCAGAGTGTGGCGCTGACCGCCGCGGGCCTGCCGAGCGGGGCGACCGCCTCGTTCAGCCCGGCCTCGGTGACCTCCGGCTCGTCGTCGACCCTGACGATCAGCACCACGGCGGCCACGCCCTCGGGAAGCTACCCGATCACCGTCACGGGCACCGGCTCGGCGACGCACACCGCCACCTACACGCTGACGGTCACCGGCGGCACCGGTGGCAGCTGTGCCGGCACCAACGCCACGGACGTGTCCATCCCGGACGCCGGAACGGCGGTGACCAGCACGATCACGATCGCCGGCTGTGCCCGGTCGGCGTCGTCGGCCTCGACCGTGGCGGTCAACATCGTCCACACCTACCGCGGTGACCTGGTCGTCGACCTGGTGGCCCCGGACGGGACCGCGTACCGGCTGAAGAACAGCAGCAGCTCGGACAGTGCGGACAACGTCGCCACGACGTACACGGCGAACCTCTCCTCGGAGGCCGCCAACGGCGCCTGGAAGCTCCAGGTCCGTGACGTCTACAGCGCCGACACCGGCTACATCAACACCTGGACCCTGACTCTCTGACCCGAAGCACCACTCCGGAGGCCCGTGGCGAGCGCCGCGGGCCTTCGTTGTGTCCGGAAACACGGCCGGCCGGCGCAATGGTCTGACCAGGACATTGGCGACGGAGAGTGACCTGGGCTACAGGGATCCGGTGGCCGCCATCACTTCTGTAGCGGAGGTTTTACCTGGTCGGTTTGTTGTGGAAGCCCGAAGGCCGGATGGTTGTTGCAGGAAGCGACGACGCTTTCGCCGTCACTCATCGTGAGGAGAAGGATCATGCCTTTCACCACCCAGCTGCGCGACGTCCGCGTGAACCTGGCGAACCGTCGCACCGAGCGGACCGCCCGGCGCCGGCTCAGCGCCGAGCTCGCGGCGTTCCAGACCCCGGCCGAGCGCGCCGAGCTCGACTTCATCCTGGGCCGGCACACGCAGGAGGAGACGCGGGAGATCCGCGAGATCCTCAACCAGCAGGACTACGAGCGACAGCGGGCCGGCAGCGGCCTCGGCGGTTATCGCGGCTGACGCTGACCACCTGACACGAGAACGGCCCCGGCACTGTCGCCGGGGCCGTTCTCGCTGTGTCAGTCCTGGTCGGACCGGTCCTCGCTGGCCCGCAGGGCGCCCGCGTGCGCGATCGTGTCCGGGTCCTTGCGCACCTTGATCAGGCTGGCCACGGTCGTGATGACCAGCACCGCGACGATGACGCCGAGCGAGACCGGGGTGCTGACCTCCGGCACCGCCGTGCTGATGTCCTTGTGCGCCCAGTGCAGCACCAGCTTGACGCCGATGAAGGCCAGGATGATCGACAGTCCGGTGGAGAGGTAGACCAGCCGGTCCAGCAGGCCCTTCACCAGGAAGAAGAGCGCCCGCAGGCCGAGCAGGGCGAACGCGTTCGCGGCGAAGACGATGAACGCCTCCTCGGTGACGCCGAAGACCGCGGGGATCGAGTCGAGCGCGAACAGCAGGTCGGCGCTGCCGATCGCGATCAGCGTGATGAACAGCGGGGTGGCCGTCCGCTTGCCGTCGATGCGGGTGAACATCTTGCCGCCGACGAACTCCTTGGTGACCGGGAAGAGCCGCTTGGCCCCGCGCACCACGGCGTTGTCGGGATCGGGATCCTCGTCGCGGTGCCGGAACAGCTGCACCGCCGTGAAGATCAGGATCAGGCCGAAGATCAGGAACATGAACGAGAACAGCGACAGCAGCGTCGCGCCCAGCGCGATGAAGATGACCCGCAGCACCAGCGCGATGATGATGCCGAAGGTCAGCACCTCCTGCTGGTACTTCTCCGGCACCGCGAAGGTGCCCATGATGATCACGAAGACGAAGAGGTTGTCGACCGACAGGCTCTTCTCGACGATGTAACCGGCGAAGTACTCCGTGCCGTAGTCCCAGCCGGCGACCGCGGCGAAGACAAAACCGAACGCGATCGCGATCGCGATGTAGAAGACCGACCAGGCGGTGGCCTCACGGAAACCGACGGCGTGCGGGCGCAGCACACCGAGGGTCAGGTCGAGGGCGAGCAGGGCGACGATGACCGCGATGGTCAGCGTCCAGCCGAGCGCGGTGACCTCCAGCATGGGGAAGGAACCTCCGGGCGTGAGTCAGCAAGGGCGGTTGGCGGAATGTACCCACAAGGGTCCCTGGTCAGGCTGGGAAGATCCTGAATTCCCCTCGCCGGTGGCTCAGGCGACCTGGAACGAGCGCTTGGACAGGCCCATCCAGAAGCCCTCGATCGGCTGCTCCGGGCTCTGCTCGGGGTCGGCCGCGGCGCCCAGGGTGAGGAACATCGGCGCGAAGTGCTCGATCGTCGGGTGCGCGTACGGCATCCCGGGCGCCCGCTCCCGGAAGTCGGCCAGCTCGTCGATCGCCCCGCGGGCCAGGGTCTCGGCCGTCCAGGCGTCGAAGTCCCGCGACCAGCCCGGCGCCGCCGCCTCCGGCCGGAAGTCGCGCAGGAACGGCAGCCCGTGGGTGGTGAAGCCGGAGCCGACGATGAGCACACCCTCCTCGCGCAGCGGCGCCAGCCGGCGGCCGATCTCCAGCAGCCGGTCGGGCTCGAGGGTGGGCAGCGACATCTGCAGCACCGGGATGTCGGCGTCCGGGTACATGACCGTGAGCGGCACGTACGCCCCGTGGTCGAGCCCCCGGCCGGTACGGGTGACGCGCTCGCGGTCGGGCATGAGCTTCTCGATCTGCGTGGCCAGCCCGGGCGCGCCCGGCGCCCGGTACTGCACCTCGTAGTAGTGGCGGGGGAAGCCGCCGAAGTCGTAGACCAGCGGCACCGTCTCGGTGGCGCCGAGCATCAGCGGCGCCGACTCCCAGTGCGCGGAGGCCATCAGGATCGCCTTCGGCCGGGGCAGGTCCCGGGCGAGCTCCTGGAGCTGGCCGACCCAGGTGGGATCGTCGACCAGCGGCGGCGCGCCGTGGCTGATGAACAGGGCGGGCATGGCACTCATGGAGGCCTCCGAGACTTGACGCTTCAACTAACAGGCTCCACGATACGGCGCTTTAGTTGAGTCGTCAACTAAATGTGAGGCGGCCGCGCCAGCCGTCCAGGATCCTTTCCGGCTCGGCGCCCAGCACTTCGGCGAGCAGCATCGCGTACACGTCCCGGAAGTCGACCGTGTGGCGCAGGTCGCCGTCGTCGAGGTCGGTCAGGCTCGGCGCCTCGCCGTAAAGGCCGCCCTTGATGCCGGCGCCGAGCAGCAGGACGTTGGAGGCCGTGCCGTGGTCCGTGCCGTCCGAGGCATTGGCCTTGACCCGGCGGCCGAACTCCGAGTAGACCGCGACCACCACGTCCCGCCCGGCCTCGGTGCCGGCCATCCGCTCCACGAACGCGGCCAGCGGCTTGTCGAGCTTGGTCAGCAGTGCCTCCTGCGCGGTCTTCTCGTCGGCGTGCAGGTCGAAGCCCCCGAGCGACACCGAATAGACCCGGGTGGCCGCGCCCGCCTCGACGCAGCGGGCCACCAGTGCGAGTTGCTGGTCCAGCGGCGGTGCCTGGCCGCCGGTCGCGGTCGCCTGGCCCTCGGCGTCGTCGTCCTCCGCCTCGGCCGCGACGTCGGTCATCAGCCCCTGCACCCGGACCAGGTCAGCGAAGCAGGCCGCCGCCCGCGCCTGGGCCGGCGACTCACCGGCGGCCGCGGTGCCGAAGCCGTCGAGGACCGGCTTCGTCACGCCCTTCGGCAGGGTCAGCGCTCCGTCCGGGACGGTCGCTCCCGCGCTGGTGGCGCCGGCCAGCAATGGCGGCAGGACCGGCTCGAACGAGATCGCCAGCCGCGGATCCCCGCCCGCGGTGTCCAGCCACCGGCCCAGCCAGCCGGTGGTGCCGGGGCGCTCCGGGGCGGCCGTCTGCCAGATGTCCATGGAACGGAAGTGGCTGCGGTCCGGCTTCGGGTAGCCGACGCCGCGGACGACGGCGAGCCGCTGGTCGCCGTACAGTTTGTGCAGGCCCTTCAGTCCGGGGTTGAGCCCGGCGCCGTCCGCGAGCGCGAGCACCTGCCCCTCGTCGTAGGCGAGGCCCGGCCGGGCCGCGGCATAGGCCGGATCCGCGTACGGGATGACGGTGTTCAGGCCGTCGTTGCCGCCGTAGAGCGTGACCAGCACAAGGATTCTGCCGGGCTCTCGGTCTCCCGCGGTGGCGAGGATGTCGTGCAGGGCGTAGGCGGAGCCGCCGGCCGCGAGCGCGCCGGCCCCGACGACGCCGCTGGCGGTCAGGAATCGGCGCCGGGTGATCGTGTCCATGGTTTCGCCTTCAGTCCTTTCAAGGGTGGCGGAGGGGCGGTCGGACGGTCCCTTCAGTGGACGGCGTATTCGGGGCTGGCCAGGCCGAGGGCGAGCAGCCGTCGCGGGTCCGCGGCCGCGGCTCGCAGCACGGCCGCGGTCCGGTCGGTCCAGGCGTCGACGACGAGCAGCCGGGCCAGGGCCTCGACGCGGTCGTCGCGGCCGGTGTCCGCCAGGTCCTCGACCGCGACGCCGGCCAGCGCGGTCAGGGTCTGGCCGTGCTGGAGCCGGGACCGGGTCGACGAGGTCGTCAGCCAGGCCGCGCCGACCGGCCAGCCGCCCACGCTCGGCGGCCGGAACGGCACCTGCCCGAGAGAGCGCAGACCGGCGAGGAGTTGCTTCTCCTTGTTCTCCGGCAGCTCCGTGAGGTTGACGCGCAGCTGCCGGAGCGCGCCGACCAGCCACTCGACCGGCTGCTTGACGAGCTGTCCGGCGGTGGCCGCGAAGGCGGGATCGGTGACCAGGGCCCGCAGCATCGCGCTGGTGCCGGTACGACTGGCAGCGGCCAGCCGGGCGGTGGTCTCCGGCCCCGGCGCCGTGCCCGAGCCGTAGCGCACCCAGAGGCGCCGGGCCAGGAAGGGCGCGTGCGCCGGGTGTCGGACCAGCAGGTCGGCGTAGGAGTCGATGTCGAAGCGGCCGGTGCTGCCGAGCAGCGTGACGGGCGTGTCGTCGTGGCGGCGGGGGAGCAGCTTCGCGGTGCCGGCCGCCCGGTCGACCTGCCAGCCGGTGAGCACCCGCGCCCCGGCCTTGACGTCGGCCTCGCCGTAGCTGCCGACGCCGAGGGTGAACAGCTCCATCAGCTCCCGGGCGAGATTCTCGTTCGGGGCCTTGCGGCTGTTCTTCTGCCCGTCGAGCCAGAGGATCAGCGCGGGATCACGCAGCATCGCCCGGACCAGTGGCCCGGTCGTCCCGCCGCCGTAGCGCCGGAGCGTCTGCTGCTGGGCGAGCATCAGCGGCGCCGAGCGGACCTTCTGGGCCGACGTGGCCCAGTGGCCGTGCCAGAAGAAGGTGAGTTTCTCGGCCGCGCCGGACTCCGTGGCCATCCGGGCCAGCCACCATCGGGTCGCGGTGGTGAGCTGGGCGCGGGCGGTCTGCCGGGCCTTCTGTTTCTCCTCGCGGCTCGCGCCTCTCGGCGGCGTGCCGCCCGGGGCCAGGCCCGGCAGCTCGACGGTACGGCCGATCGGCTCGAGCACCTTGTCCAGGGTGGCGCCGGCCCCCGCGCGTTCGGCCGCGTCGACCTCGGCGGCCGTCGGCCCGAAGGTCAGCCTGCGCAGGAGATGGGACACCGCGACACGTTCGGTCATGCCGACGACGGTAGGGCCGGCGGGTAAGCGTTCGGTAAGGGTCGCGTTCGGGCCGGGTTCGCGTTCGGCAGATGAAGACGATGTTAACTTTCTCGATCTCAGGAGCGGCATAACCGCAGCTCAGCGTCTTCGTGCAGGATGCATTCTGGATCCGGCCACTCTGGACATTGCGCGTCGCCCGGGGCGCTGGCAAGCTACGCGGTGTTGCTTGGACGCCGCTGACCGTAACCGGTCGTGGCGCCGCCGTCATACCTCGGTCAGCTTGCCCTCACCGCCCGTCGTCACGGCCCGCGGTCGCTCGGCCGTGTCCGCGTACGAGGGAAAGGAGACCGTCGAGTGGCGACCACCCAGCTGCCGCTCGCCGATGACCTGTATCTGGCCGCCCACGACGCGACCCGCGGCCGTTGCCTGCTCACCCCGGCCACCCTCGGCCTGGGCCTGGCCGCCGGCCTGCTCGGCGAGCTGGTCTTCTGGCGCCGCCTGGAGCTGTACGACAACCAGGTCACCGTGCTCGACGACCGGCCCACCCCGGAACCGGCCACCGCCGCCGTCCTGGAGCAGCTGCTGCGCGAGAGCCACCACCGCCAGATCCGCGACTGGATCGCCTTCCTGGCCACCGGCGTCTCGACCGAACTCGTCGAGCGGCGCCTGGCCCGCGCCGGGCTGGTGCGCCGGGAAGAGAAGCGCGGCCTGCTCGGCACCAAGGTCCGCTTCGTGCCGACCGACCCCGCGACCGCCGCCTGGCCCGGCACCCGGATCCGGATCGCCGCCACCCGCGGCGAGCTGCTGGACGGCCCCGATCTCGTGCTGGCCGGGCTGGTGCTGGCCACCGGCCTCGACCAGCACGTGCTCGTCACGCTCGACGCCCGTGAGCGTGACCACCTGTTCGACCAGCTGCGCCGGCGGATGCCGGCCACGCTGCAGCATCTCGTCGGCCACGCAGAGGCCGCCGTCGGCGACGCCGTGATGGCCCGCCGCGCCTGACACCCCCTCCGTCCCGTTGGGAGACCCCCAAGTGCCCAGCACCTCCACCCCCGCCAGACCGAGCCAGCTCTCGACCGCCCTGGCCCGCGACCGCCTCGGCGTCGCCGCCGTCGTGTTCTTCGTGATGTCGGCCGCCGCGCCGCTGACCGTCGTGGCGGGCGTCGTGCCCACCGGCCTCGCGGTCACCGGGCTCACCGCCATCTCCATCGCCTTCCTCGCCGTCGCGCTCGTGCTTGCCGTCTTCGCGGTCGGCTACGTCGCCATGGCCCGGCACATCGCCAACGCCGGCGCCTTCTACGCCTACATCGCCCGGGGCATCGGCCGCCCCTTCGGGGTCGGCGCGGCGTGGGTCGCGCTGCTGGCCTACAACAGCTTCCAGGTCGCCTCGTACGGCGGCTTCGGCGCGATCGCCGCCCCGCTGTTCGCCGACTGGTTCGGCGTCGACCTGCCGTGGTGGGGCATCTCGCTGGTGGCCTGGGCGCTGGTCGCCGTCCTGGGCGTCCGCGACGTCGCGGTCAACGGCAAGGTGCTGGCCACCCTGCTGGTCGCCGAGATCGTGCTCGTGGTGATCTTCAGCTTCGCCGACATGCTCACCCCCGACTTCGCGGCCTCGTCCGCCCCGCTCAACCCGAGCAGCCTGGTCGGCACGGGCGCGGGGGCGCTGCTGGTCATGGCCGTCACCGGCTTCGTCGGCTTCGAGCAGTCCGTGGTGTTCAGCGAGGAGTCCCGCGACCCGCGCCGTACGGTGCCGCGGGCCACGTACATCGCGGTCGCGCTGATCGCGGTGCTGTACGCCTTCTCCGCCTGGGCGATGATCTCCGCCGCCGGGGCCGACCCGATCGGCCGGGCCGGCGCCGAGGGCCCGGAGCTGTTCTTCAACCTCGCCTCCGACCGGCTCGGCAGCACCGCCCTGCACCTGGGCCACGCGCTGTTCCTGACCTCGCTGATCGCGGCGATGATCTCCTTCCACAACATCATCGCCCGCTACACCTTCTCGCTGGGCCGCGAGGGCGTGCTGCCCCGGGCCTTCGGCCGCACGGTGCCGGCCACCGGCGCGCCGAAGAACGGCTCCCTGGCCCAGTCGGCCGTGGGCCTGGTCGCGATCCTGGTCTACGCGCTGGCCGGCTGGGACCCGCTGGTGCAGCTGTTCTTCTGGGGCGGCACCACGGGCGGCATCGGCGTGCTGCTGCTGATCACGGTCACCTCGGCCGCGGTGATCGGCTACTTCGCCCGCAACCCCGAGGGTGAGGACGTCTGGCACCGCATCGGCGCCCCGGTGCTCGGCACGGTGCTGCTGCTCGTGGTGACGTACCTGGCGCTGACCAACATCGCCGTGCTGTTCGGCGTCGAGCCCGGTTCCACCCCGACCTGGGCCGTCCCGCTCGCGTACGCGGTGCTGACCCTGGCCGGCGTGAGCTGGGCGCTGATCCTGCGCCGCAGCCGCCCGCAGGTCTACCGCGGCATCGGCATGGGCGCACGCAGCGCCGGCACCGGCCACTCCTTCCGCGACGCCACTTCGGAGGCCCACCAGTGACTCCCGTGATCCGCCCCGCCACCGAGGCCGAACTGCCGGCGGTCGGCGCCCTCATCGCCCTGTCCTTCGACGACCTGGAGCAGAACAGGTCGCTGGTCCCGGACCCGCAGTCCCGGCTGCGGGTGATGGGAGACTTCTTCACCCTGCTCACCGAGCACGCGCCGCTGTGCGGCAAGGTCGACGTGATCGACGACCCGGCCGGCGGGCCGGCGGCGGCCGCGGTGTGGTTCGACCGTACGCACGAGATGCCGGAGATCCCGCACTACGACGAGCGCCTGGCCGCGCTGGCGGGGGAGTGGCTGCCGCACTTCCACGAACTGGACGAGCTGTTCGACAAGCACCACCCGGTGGACCCGCACTGGCACCTGGCCTTCCTGGCGGTCCACCCGGACCACCAGGGCCACGGCCTCGGCGGTGCGCTGATGGACAGCACCCACCAGGACCTGGGCGGCGCGGCGGCGTACCTGGAGGCGACCAACGAGGACAACATCCGCCTCTACCGCCGGTACGGCTACACCGACATGATGCCGTTCGACATCCGGATGCCGGACGACACACCGTTCTACCGGATGTGGCGGGCCTGAGTCCCCCGGTCGTGGCGGCGCTGCCCATCGGCGTTCCGGGCAGCGCCGCCCCCGGCACCTATGCTGCTGCGGTGCTCTCCGACGCCGATGTGGCCGCGCTCCACGACCTGCTGAACCCGTGGGACCCGGAGCACCACCCGGCCGACGCGTTCCAGCACCGCCTGGTCATGGCGGCCGGCGCGGTGCTCGACGTGGGCTGCGGCACCGGGGCGATGCTGCACCGGGCCCGCGACGCCGGGCATCGTGGCGTGCTGGCCGGGATCGACCCGAACCCGGCGTACCTGACCCGGGCCCGGCGCCGCGACGACATCGAGTGGGTGCTCGGGACGGCGGCCACGACGCCGTGGGAGCAGGAGTTCGACCTGGCCGTGATGACCGGGCACGCGTTCCAGTGCCTGGTCGACGACGGCGAGATCCGGGCCGGGCTCGCCGGGGTACGCGCCGCGCTGCGCGAGGGTGGCCGGTTCGCGTTCGAGACCCGGCACCCGCAGGCGCACGCCTGGGAGGACTGGACACCCGCGCACGCGAGCGAGGTCGTGGACGCCGGCGGCCGGCTCCTGCGGGTGAGTCACGAGGTCGAGTCGGTCGTGGACGATGTCGTCACCTTCACCGAGACCGTCACCGACGCGTCCGGTGCCGCTGTCCACTACGAACGTCAGGTGCTGCGCTTCCTCGGCCCGGAGGTGCTCAACCGGCTGCTCCGCGAGGCCGGCTACCGGATCGACGAGCAGTACGGCGACTGGCACGGCGGACCACTGACCCCGGACAGCCGGGAGATCGTGACCGTCGCCCGTCGTTAGGATCATCGCCATGCCTGGCGACCCTGTGACTGCGGCCGATGTCCGTGAAGCTGTGTATCTGGCGGCCGACACCCTCGCCACGGTGGTGGAGCGGGACTGGCGGGTGCCGGCCGGTGATCTGGACTGGGACTGCTGGGAGACCGTCGAGCACATCGCCGACGACCTTTTCGCGTACGCGTCGCAGCTCGGCCCGCGCCGCCCGTCGGTGACGGAACCGGTCCCCATCGGCTTCGAGTACCGCCGCCCGGGCGGACCGGCGCTCACCATCTATGCCATACCGGAAGAGGGCGGGCAGGCCGGCCTGTTGCAGGTGCTCGAGTCCTGCGGCGCGTTGCTGGCCGCGATGGTCGAGGTCACCCCGCCGACCGTCCGCTCGCAGCACACCTACGGCGCCTCGGACCCGGAAGGCTTCGCGGCGATGGGCGTGGTCGAGACCCTGGTGCACATGCGTGACGTCGCCGCGGGGCTGGAGCTTTCGTGGGAGCCACCGCAGGATCTGTGCGCCCGTTCCCTGCAACGGCTGTTCCCGGACGTGCCGGCCGAGGGCGACAGCTGGCAGACGCTGTTGTGGGCCACCGGGCGGATCGCCCTGCCCGGCCGCGACCGCCGAGCCTCCTGGCGCTGGGACGGCACGCCCCGCCATCAACAGTGATGTCGTACCGCGACATCGATGGTATGGTTGTGTCACGGCGCGACATCACCGTCGCGTACGCCGGCGAAACCATCAGGGAGACCCGTCCATGACCCCGGTCACGATCGTCCGCCCCGGCGAAGGTGAGCTCATCACCGCCAACGGCCCGTCGCAGATCCGCATCCTCGAGGACGGCAGCCACACCGGGCACCGCCTGGGGATCGGCGAGATCACCCTCCAGCCGCACACGCCCGGCCCCATCCAGCACCGCCATGCCCAGCACGACGAAGGCTTCTACGTCCTGTCGGGCGCCGTACGGTTCACCGTGGGCCAGGACGACTACGACGCCGGTCCCGGCACCTGGGTCATCGTCCCGCCGGGCGCACCCCACACCTTCGCCAACGTGGGCGACGACCCGGCGGTCATGCTCTCCACCTTCACGCCGGACCTGTACGTGCAGTACTTCCGCGACCTCAAGAAGATGGTCGAGTCCGGACAGCCGATGACGGCCGAGACCATGACTCCGCTCTGGCAGAAGTACGCCACCGAGATCTCCTCCGAATACCGGCCATGACGCGGTAGGGCACCGCGACCCTTCCTCGGGTCACCGGCGGCGGAACCGATCGGGTCAGGAACGCTGGGCCGCCACCACCCCGCCGATGCCGCTGCGTCCGTTCGGGGCGCCCACCAGCTCGACGGACACGCCTGAGCGGACCCGCTCACCGCACACAGCGACGATCGCGTCGGTGACCCCCGCGATCAGCCGGGCCACGATCTCCGGCGTGTCCGGCCGGTGGAACGCCCCCTCCTTGATCCCGAAAGTCACGCTCGGCGCCGGATCCGCGGCCGGCTTCCCGCCGATGCCCCAGCGCCCGGCCGGCACCCCGATCAGCCGCACCTCGACGATCTCCCGGGCCCACTCGCCGTAGACCGCCACGACCGCCTCGGTCAGGGTCGCGATCAGTGGCGTCTCCCGCCCGGCGAGCTCGCTCTCCAGCACATGGACAGTCAGATGCGGCATGCCGTCTCCGGTCAGATAGATTTGAGGGCAAAGAATCTTTGCTAACAAAGCTATTGGGGGAGCGGCAGAGTGTCAACACCTCACCCGGCGGACGAGGCGGTCCGTGAACTCATGCTGGTGATGCCGCGACTGGTCGGCCGGGTGAAACGCATCCCCGTCCCGGAGCAGCTGCGCTCGTTCGACCTCGCGCCCCGGCATCTGTCGCTGCTTTCGCTGCTGCTGCTCGACGGTCCGCAGACCGTGTCCGAGCTGGCCGCGCATCTCAGCGTCGCGCCGACCACGGTCAGTCTGATGGTGGGTGATCTGAGCCGGAAGGGCGTGCTCGTGCGGCGCGAGGACGACGCGGACCGTCGCCGGCGCATCGTCGACATCAGCGCGGCGAGCCGGCCGGCGATCTCGCAGTGGCTCTCGCCCGGCGCCCAGGCGTGGCGTCAGGCCCTCGGGCCGCTGACCCCGGCGCAGCGTCGTGTCGTCGTCGACACACTGCTCGCCTACGAGGCCGCCGTCTCCGGTGCGTCGGACGCCGGGGAGATCAGCCCGCCGACAGGTTGAGCTCGAAGCTGTAGCGGCTGGCCCGGTAGACGTGCGAGCCGTACTCCAGGGCGCGGCCGCCGGCGTCCCAGGCCGTACGGGTCATCGTCAGCAGTGACGCCCCGCGCTTCTCCTGCAGGGTCCGCGCCTCGGCCGCGCTGGCCGAGCGGGCGCCGATCACCTGCGTCGCGATGCGTGGCACGAAGCCCGCCCGGCGCAGCAGCTCGTAGAGCCCGTACGCGGCCAGGTCGGCCGCCTCCAGCCGGATCAGGTCGACCGGGATCGCGTTGTGCATCAGCGCGAGGGGCTCCCCACCGGCGTAGCGCAGCCGTTCGATCCACGTCACCTCGGCGCCGGGCGCGACCTCCAGGGCCTCGGCCACCTCGGCCGGCGCCGCAATCACCCGCAGGTCGAGCACCTCGGTGCGGGGCTTGCGGTCGGCGCTGACCAGGTCGTCGTAGAGGCTGGACAGCTCGACCGGGCGGCGCACCTTGGGGTGCACGACCTGGGTACCGACGCCGCGTTTGCGCACGAGCATGCCGCGTTCCACCAGATACTGGATCGCGCGGCGGGTGGTCGGCCGGGACACGCCGAGGCGTTCGGCCAGGTCGACCTCGTTCTCGATGCGGGCGCCGACGCCGATCTCGCCCTGCTCGATCAGCTCCTGCAGGCGGCTGGCGACCTGGAAGTAGAGGGGCACGGGGCTGGTCCGGTCGACCTCGACCGGGCGCACCGCAGCACGGGCTGGGGAGGGATCGGATGCCATGGAACCCCCTTCGTTTTTCAGTTTGTCATAACAAAGTATTGACGTGGAAGCCCCCACGTTATTACATCGAAACGAGCCGACACACCGGCCCTGAAGACTTTTCATCGCGCCGTAATCCGCACGGCACACCAGGCGCCGCAGCGCGCCTGAAATCTCCCCGCACGGCCCATCCGTCTTTCCCAGGGGGACGCATGCCCGCAGACGAGGTACTGACCATGGGGCGGATCGGCGTCGACCTGTATCCACAGCAGATCGGCGTCTCGCTGCGTGAGGTCCGCACCTTCGCCAAGTTCCTCGGTGGCAGCCCCACCAACGTCGCCGTCGCCGCCGCCCGTTACGGCCGGCGCAGCGCGGTGATCAGCCGGACCGGCGCCGACCCGTTCGGCGAGTTCATCCACGACGCGCTGCGCGGCTTCGGGGTCGACGACCGGTTCGTCGCGCCGGTCGCGGCGCTGCCCACCCCGGTCACCTTCTGCGAGATCTTCCCGCCGGACGACTTCCCGCTCTACTTCTACCGCTTCCCGAAGGCGCCGGACCTGGAGATAGCCGAGTCCGAGCTGGACCTGGCCGCGATCCGGGCCGCGGACATCTTCTGGGTCACCGGCACCGGCCTGTGCCAGTCGCCGTCGCGCGAGGCCACCCTGGCCGCCCTGCGCGCCCGCAACAAATCCGGCATCACGGTCCTCGACCTGGACTACCGGCCGATGTTCTGGGAGTCGCGTGAGCAGGCCCGGGAGTGGATCAGCCAGGCCCTGCCGTACGCGACGGTCGCCGTCGGCAACCTCGACGAGTGCGAGACCGCGGTCGGGGTCCGGGAGCCGCACGCCGCCGCGCAGGCCCTGCACGACGCGGGGGTCGAGCTCGCCGTCGTCAAGCAGGGACCGCTCGGCGTGCTGGCCTCCAACGGCAAGGAACAGGTGCAGGTGCCGCCGGTGCCGATCGAGGTGGTCAACGGGCTCGGTGCCGGTGACGCCTTCGGCGGCGCGCTGTGCCACGGGCTGCTCTCCGGCTGGGACCTGGAGACCACGATGCGCTTCTGCAACGCCGCCGGTGCCATCGTCACCACCCGTCTGGCCTGCGCCGACGCCATGCCGACGGAGTCCGAGGTCCACCAGCTGCTCGAGGAGGCCGGCCGTGCTTGACGTCCACGAGCTCGTCGCCGCCCGGGCCGACCGCCCGGACGCCATCGCCGTCGCCGCGGCCGCCCGCCGCCGGCCCGTCGGCTGGCGCGGGGAGCACGGTCGCATGATGATCATCGCCGCCGACCACCCCGCCCGCGGCGCGCTGCGGGCCGGGCCGGACCCGCTGGCCATGGGCAACCGCGCCGACCTGCTGCGGCGCATCTGCACCGCGCTGGAACGCCCGGGGGTCAACGGTGTGCTGGGCACCCCGGACATCCTCGAGGACCTGCTGCTGCTCGGCGCGCTCGACGACAAGGTCGTCATCGGTTCGATGAACCGTGGCGGGCTGGCCGGCACCAGCTTCGAGATCGACGACCGCTTCACCGCGTACGACGGGGACAGTCTCGCCGCGGCCGGGTTCGAAGGCGGCAAGATGCTGCTGCGCATCGATCCGGACGATGCCGGCACCGTGACCACCTTGGAGAGTTGTGGCCGGGCCGTCGGCGACCTCGCCGCGCACAAGCTGATGGCGATGGTCGAGCCGTTCATCTCGCACCGGGTCGACGGCCGGGTGCGCAACGAGCTCAGCGCCGAGGCGATGATCCGGGCGATGACGGTCGCCGCCGGGCTCGGGCCCACTTCGGCGTACACGTGGTTGAAGGTCCCGGTCGTGGCCGACATGGAACGGGTCATGGCGGCGACCACGCTGCCCGCCCTCATCCTGGGCGGCGAGGTCTCCGAGGATGCCGAGGCCGCCTACGCGCGGTGGAGCAAGGCCCTGGCCCAGCCGACCGTGCAGGGGCTGGTGATCGGGCGCAGCCTGCTCTACCCGCCCGGCGGGGACGTCGCGGGCGCGGTCGACCGGGCGGTGGGCCTGCTATGACACTGCTGCGTCGCGGCGACGCCCAGAGCGAGCCGTTCGAGACTGTCGTGACCCCGCAGAGCGCCGGCTGGGGCTTCAGCGGCCTGCGGATCATCGAGCTGGCCGTCGGGGCCCGGGTCAGCTTCGCCACCGGCGACGAGGAGATGATCGTGCTGCCGCTGTCGGGTGGCTGCGATGTCACCTGCGACGACGAGCGGGTCACCCTGACCGGGCGGCGCTCGGTGTTCTCCCGGGTCACCGACTTCGCCTACCTGCCCCGCGACGCGTCGGTCACCGTCCGGGCGGCCAACGGCGGCCGGTTCGCCCTGCCGGCGGCCCGCGCGGACCGGCGGCTGCCGTTCCGCTACGGACCGGCCGAGGACGTGCCGGTCGAGCCGCGCGGGGCCGGGCAGGCCAGCCGCCAGGTCAACAATTTCTGTACGCCGGACTCGTTCGACGCCGACCGGCTGATCGCGGTGGAGGTGCTCACCCCGGGCGGCAACTGGTCGTCGTACCCGCCGCACAAGCACGACGCGCCGGGGGAGAGCGAGACCGCGCTGGAGGAGATCTACTACTTCGAGGTCGCCGGTTCGCCGTCGGGCGCTGCCGGGGCCGGCTATCAGCGCGTGTACGGCCACCCCGACCGCCCGATCGACATCTGCGCCGAGGTGCGCAGCGGGGACGTCGTGCTGATCCCGTACGGGTGGCACGGCCCGTCGATGGCGGCCCCCGGTTACGACCTCTACTACCTCAACGTCATGGCCGGCCCGGGGGAGCGCAAGTGGCTCTTCTCCGACGACCCGGCCCACGCCTGGGTCCGTGGCACCTGGAACGAGCAGGCGATGGACCCCCGGCTGCCCCTGACGTCCGCAACCGAGAGGAGGCGCTCGTGAGACTCACCGTCGCCCAGGCCGTCGTCACGTTCCTGGCCAACCAGTGGACCGAGCGGGACGGTGTCGAGCAGCGCGCGATCGCCGGCTGTTTCGGCATCTTCGGCCACGGCAACGTCGCCGGCGTCGGCCAGGCCCTGCTCCAGGCCCAGCGCACGGGCTCGGCTGACCTGCCGTACCACCTGGCCCGCAACGAGCAGGCCATGGTGCACGCGGCCGTCGGCTACGCCCGGATGAAGAACCGGCTCTCGGCGATGGCGTGCACGGCCTCGATCGGGCCCGGCTCGACCAACATGCTCACGGGCGCGGCCCTCGCGACGGTGAACCGGATCCCGGTGCTGTTGCTGCCCAGTGACGTCTTCGCCACCCGGGTCGCGGCGCCGGTGCTGCAGGAGCTGGAGGATCCGCGCTCCTACGACGTGTCCGTCAACGACGCGTTCCGGCCGTTGTCGCGCTTCTTCGACCGCGTGTGGCGTCCCGAGCAGCTGGCGTCGGCGCTGCTGGGCGCGATGCGGGTGCTCACCGACCCGGTGGAGACCGGCGCAGTGACGGTCTGCCTGCCCCAGGACGTGCAGGCCGAGGCGTACGACTTCCCGGACGCCCTGTTCGCCAAGCGCGTGTGGCACGTGGCCCGCCCGGTCCCGGAACCCGCCGCGATAGACCGCGCCGCCGAGGTGATCCGCTCCGCCCGCCGTCCCCTGATCGTCGCCGGCGGCGGCGTCATCTACTCGGAGGCCTCCGCCGAGCTGGACGCCTTCGCCCGCGCCACCGGCATCCCGGTCGCCGACACCCAGGCCGGCAAGGGCGCGCTGAGCTGGGACCACCCGAACTCGGTGGGCGGAGTCGGCTCCACCGGTACGCCGGTCGCCAACCGGCTCGCCCGGGAAGCCGACGTGATCATCGGTATCGGCACCCGCTACAGCGACTTCACGACCGCCTCCCGAACCGCCTTCGCCAACCCCGACGTCCGTTTTATCAACGTGAACGTGGCCGCTTTCGACGCTGCGAAGCAGTCGGCGCTCACCGTGGTGGCCGACGCGCGGGCCGGGCTCGCTGCGCTGACCACCGCCGTCCGTGATTACAAATCCGACATGTCCTACTCATCCGAGGTCGCTGCCTGGCAACAGGAGGTGGATCGCGCGTACCACCTCGGCCAAGGACCGCTGCCCGCTCAGAGCGAGGTCATCGGCGCGGTCAACGACGCCTGCGGCGAGCGCGACGTGGTCGTGCAGGCGGCCGGGAGCATGCCCGGTGACCTGCAACTGCTGTGGCGCGCCCGGGACCCGAAGCAGTACCACGTCGAGTACGGCTACTCCTGCATGGGCTTCGAGATCGCCGGGGCGCTCGGCATCAAGATGGCCGACCCCTCCCGCGAGGTGTACGCGCTGGTCGGCGACGGCTCGTACCTGATGATGGCGCAGGAGATCGTCACCGCCGTGGCCGACGGCATCAAGCTGATCGTCGTCCTGGTGCAGAACCACGGGTTCGCCTCGATCGGCGCGCTGTCGGAGTCGCTGGGCTCGCAGCGCTTCGGCACGAGCTACCGCTACCGCGGCGCGGACGACGACTACGACGGCGACCGGTTGCCGGTCGACCTGGCGGCCAACGCCGAGAGCCTGGGCGCGTCGGTCATCCGCTGCCGTGGCATCGCCGAGCTCACCGAGGGCCTCAAGCGGGCCCGCGAGGCCGACCGGCTCACCGTCGTGCACATCGAGACCGACCCGCTGTCGCCGGTGCCGTCCAGTGAGAGCTGGTGGGACGTGCCCGTCTCGGAGGTCTCGGCGCTGGACAGCACCCGGGCGGCCCGGACCGCCTACGAAACGGCCAAGCGCGGCCAGCGGCAGTATCTCTAGAGAGGGCAGTGCCTTGACCACCATCGAACACTGGATCGGCGGCAGCTTCACCAGTGGCGCCGCCACCCGCCGCGCCCCGGTCTACAACCCGGCGACCGGCGCTCAGCAGCACGAGGTGGTGCTGGCCGAGAGCGCCGACGTGGATGCGGCGGTGGCGGCGGCCCGTACGGCCTTCGAGTCCTGGAGCCAGGCGTCGCTGAGCGCCCGTACGAAGATCATGTTCAATTTCCGCGAGCTGGTGAACGCCAACGTCAAGCCGCTCGCCGAGCTGGTGTCCGACGAGCACGGCAAGGTGCTCAGCGACGCGGCCGGCGAGGTCCAGCGCGGTCTGGAGGTCATCGAGTTCGCCTGCGGCATCCCGCAGCTGCTCAAGGGCGAGTACTCCGACCAGGCCTCGACCGGCGTGGACGTGTTCAGCTTCCGCGAGCCGCTCGGTGTCTGCGCCGGCATCACCCCGTTCAACTTCCCGGTGAT
Organism: Actinoplanes sp. CA-051413; assembly: GCF_050955795.1. NCBI lineage: Bacteria > Bacillati > Actinomycetota > Actinomycetes > Micromonosporales > Micromonosporaceae > Actinoplanes > Actinoplanes sp. CA-051413. Next base: position 5,392,641 of record NZ_CP192100.1, on the reverse strand, counting down.
GGTCCCGATGTGGATGTACCCGGTCGCCATCGCCTGCGGCAACACCTTCGTGCTCAAGCCCAGCGAGCGCGACCCGTCGGCGTCGAACTACATCGCCGACCTGTGGCGCCAGGCCGGTCTGCCCGACGGTGTCTTCAACGTCGTGCACGGCGACAAGACGGCCGTCGACGCGCTGCTGCAGCATCCCGACGTCGCCGCGGTGTCCTTCGTCGGCTCCACGCCGATCGCCCGCTACATCCACCAGCAGGCGTCCGCGACCGGCAAGCGGGTGCAGGCCCTCGGCGGCGCCAAGAACCACGCCATCATCCTGCCCGACGCCGACCTCGAGTTCGCCGCGAACCACCTGGCCGCGGCGGCGTTCGGCTCGGCCGGCGAGCGGTGCATGGCGATCTCCGCGGCGGTCGCCGTCGGTGCCGCCGGTGACCCGCTGGCCGACATCCTGACCCGCAAGGCCAACGAGGTCGTGGTCGGTTCCGGCCGCGACCCGAAGAGCGAGATGGGCCCGGTGGTCACGGCCGCGGCCCGCGACCGGATCGAGGGCCTGATCGGTACGGGTGAGCAGCAGGGCGCCAAGCTGCTCGCCGACGGCCGCGGCCTCAAGGTGGCCGGCTACGAGGACGGCTTCTTCGTCGGCCCCACGGTCATCGACCAGGTGCGGACCTCGATGGACGTCTACACCGAGGAGATCTTCGGGCCGGTGCTGTCGGTGGTGCGCTCGGACACCGTCGAGGCGGCGATCGACCTGATCAACGCGAACCCGTACGGCAACGGCACCGCCATCTTCACCAGCAGCGGTGAGGCCGCGCGGCGCTTCCAGCGCGGGGTACGGGTCGGGATGATCGGCATCAACGTGCCCATCCCGGTGCCGATGGCCTACTACTCCTTCGGCGGCTGGAAGGACTCGCTCTTCGGCGACAAGCACATCCACGGTCCCGAGGGCGTCTCGTTCTACACCCGCGGCAAGGTCGTGACCTCCCGGTGGCCGCACGTCGAGGCCGCGCACGGCGCCAGCATGCACTTCCCGACGGCGAGCTGAGGCAGCGATGAGACGACTCCGGCTGGGCAGCTGTCCCGACTCCTGGGGCGTGTGGTTCGCCGACGACCCGCGGCAGACAGCCTGGCAGCGCTTCCTCGACGAGCTGTCCGGGGCCGGCTACCGCTGGCTGGAGCTGGGCCCGTACGGGTATCTGCCGACCGACCCGGCGCAGCTGCGCGACGAGCTCGACCGCCGGGAGCTGACCTGTGCCGGCGGCACGGTCGCCGGCGTCGGCGGCCCGCACAAGGACTTCGCGGCCGTGCTCGCCGAAACCCGCAAGGTCGCCGAGCTGACCGCCGCACTCGGCGCGAAGAACCTGATCTTCGTCCCGGTGCCCGGCTACCGCGACGACGTCACCGGGGCCTACCACGAGCCGGCCGAGCTCAGCCCGGAACGCTGGCGGGCCCTGATCGACAACAGCAACACCCTCGGCAAGGTCCTCGCCGAGGAGTACGGCCTCACCATGCAGTTCCACCCGCACGCCGACTACCACGTGGAGACCCAGGCGCAGACCGAGCGCTTCCTGGAGGACACCGACCCGCGGTACGTCTCGCTGTGCCTGGACACCGGCCACCTCGCCTACCGGCGGGCGGACATCCCGGCCGTCATCCGCAAGTACCCCGAGCGGATCGGCTACGTGCACATCAAACAGATGGACCCGGCGATCGCCGAGCGGGCCGAGCGCGAGGACATGGCCTTCGGGCAGGCCGTCGCGCTGGGCGCGAGCGTCGAACCGCCGGCGGGCCGGCCGGACGTGCCGTCCGTGCTGGAGGCCCTCAACGAGTTGGACGCCGACCTGTTCGTCGTCGTCGAGCAGGACATGTATCCGGTCGACTTCGACCTGCCCCTGCCGATCGCCACCCGTACCCGTGCCTATCTGAACTCCGTCGGCCTGTGACGGCCGCCGTCCCCCTTGAAGGAAGGAACCTCATGACGCTTCGCATGCGAGGTGCACGCCTGGTCGCCGTGGCGGCGGTGGTGGCCCTCGGGCTCGCCGCCTGCAGCGAAGGCGGCAAGCAGGAGACCACCGGCACCTCCGGCGGCGGGGCCAACGCCGCCGGCAGCTCCGGCTACACGATCGCGATGATCACCCACGAGACGCCCGGTGACACGTTCTGGGACAAGATCAAGGCCGGGGCCCAGCAGGCCGCCAAGGACGAGGGTGTCACCCTCAAGTACTCCAACGACCCGGACGCGTCCAAGCAGGCGGGGCTGATCCAGAGCGCGGTCGATTCCAAGGTCAGCGGCATCGCCACCACCCTGGTGACCCCGGACGCGCTGGCCGGGTCGGTGAAGGCGGCCACCGACGCGAAGATCCCGGTCGTCGGCTTCAACTCCGGCATCGACCAGTTCCAGAAGCTCGGCGCCCTCATGTACTTCGGCTCCGACGAGACCGTGGCCGGCACCGCCGCCGGCAAGCGGATCGGCGAGGCCGGGGCCAAGCACCCGCTCTGCGTCATCCAGGCCGCCGGCTCCGTCGCGCTGGAGGCCCGCTGCGCCGGCGTCAAGAGCGCGGTCCCGGGCACCGAGAACCTCCAGGTCAACGGCGCGGACGACGGCGCGGTCGTGTCGACCCTGCAGGCCAAGCTGTCGCAGGACAAGTCGATCGACTACATCGTCACCCTCGGCGCGCCGATCGCCATCGACGCCCTCAAGGCGATGGACGCCGCCGCCAGCAAGGCCAAGCTGATCACCTTCGACCTCAACGCCGAGGCGGCCCAGGACATCCAGGACGGCAAGATCGAGTTCTCCATCGACCAGCAGCCCTACGTGCAGGGCTACCTGGCGGTCTCGTCGCTCTACCTCTACCTCAAGAACGGCAACGACATCGGCGGCGGCCGAGCGGTGCTCACCGGACCGTCGTTCGTGGACAAGACCAACATCGACAAGATCGTGCCGTTCACCAAGAACAACACCCGGTAGTCGCTCGCGGGGGCCGGCCGCGGGCCACGACGCGGCTGCCCCCCGCTCAGGCAGTAATCGGAGCATCGCCATGACACAAGTCCAGACCACTCCTCCTCCCGCCAAGACCCCCGCCGAAGCGTCCAACCGGGTCACGCTCAGCCTCTACAGCCGCATCCTCGCCAGACCCGAGGTGGGCGCGCTGGTGGCGGCGGTCATCATCTTCATCTTCTTCCTCAGCGTCGCGCCCGCCTTCCGTTCCGCCGAGTCGTTCTTCACGATCCTGTACCAGTCCTCCACCATCGGCATCGTCGCCGTCGGGGTCGGCCTGCTCATGATCGGCGGCGAGTTCGACCTGTCCGCGGGCGTCATCACCATCACCGCCGGCCTGGTCAACTCGATGCTGTGCTGGAACTACGGGATGAACCTGTGGGTCGGCGCGCTCGTCTCGCTGCTGTTCTGCCTGTTCATCGGCTTCCTCAACGGCTATCTGGTGATGAAGACGGGGATCCCCAGCTTCCTGATCACGCTGGGCACGTTCTTCGTGCTCCAGGGGGCCAACCTCGGCGTCACCAAGCTCGTCACCGGCTCGGTCTCCAGCCCGGACATCAGCCAGATCGACGGCTTCAGCTCGCTGCAGGCCATCTTCGCGTCGAGCTTCAAGATCGGCCCGGTGACGGTCTGGATCACGGTGATCTGGTGGCTGCTGTTCGTCGCGCTCGCCGCGTGGATCCTGCAGCGCACCCGTACCGGAAACTGGATCTTCGCCGTCGGCGGCAACCCGGACAGCGCCCGCGCGGTCGGCGTGCCGCTGGTCCGCACCAAGATCGGGCTGTTCATGACGGTCTCGTTCTTCGGCTGGTTCGTCGGCATGCACCTGCTCTACCGGTTCAACACGCTGCAGGCCGGCAACGGCGTCGGCAACGAGTTCCTCTACATCATCGCCGCGGTGGTCGGCGGCACGCTGCTCACCGGCGGCTACGGCAACGCGATCGGCGTCGCGATCGGCGCGTTCATCTTCGGCATGACCAGCCTGGGCATCGTCTACGCCGGCTGGGACCCGAACTGGTTCAAGGCCTTCCTCGGCGTGATGCTGCTGCTCGCCGTCCTGGTCAACCTGTACGTCAAGCGGATGTCCACGGCACGGAAGGTGGGATGACAACATGACCGACACCTTGGCCGATCACGCCGATGCGGGACTGCGCAAGGGCGAGCCGCTCATCGAGATGACCGGCATCGGCAAGAGCTACGGCGCGATCCGGGCCCTGCGCGGCATCAACCTGCGGGTCAACGCGGGCGAGGTCACCTGCGTGCTCGGCGACAACGGCGCCGGCAAGTCCACCCTGATCAAGATCATGTCCGGGCTGCACCCGCACAACGAGGGCAGCCTCAAGGTCGACGGCAAGGAACTGACCTTCGCGTCCCCGCGGGAGGCCCTGGACCACGGGATCGCCACCGTGTACCAGGACCTCGCCGTGGTCTCGCTCATGGAGGTCTGGCGCAACTTCTTCCTCGGCTCCGAGCTGACCGCGGGCAAGTTCCCGCTGGCCGGCATGAAGATCAAGGACATGAAGCGGATCGCCGACGAGGAGCTCCGCAAGATGGGCATCGTCGTCAAGGACATCAACCAGCCGATCGGCACCCTCTCCGGCGGCCAGCGCCAGTGCGTGGCGATCGCCCGGGCGGTGTACTTCGGCGCCCGGGTGCTGATCCTCGACGAACCGACCGCGGCGCTGGGCGTCAAGCAGTCCGGGGTCGTCCTCAAGTACACGGCGGCGGCCCGTGACGCGGGGCTCGGCGTCGTGTTCATCACCCACAACCCGCACCACGCGTACCTGGTGGGTGACCACTTCATCATCCTCAAGCTCGGCGGCACGGCCCTGGACAAGAACCGCTCCGAGGTCGGCCTGGACGAGCTGACCACCCAGATGGCCGGCGGCGACGAACTGACCGAGCTGTCGCACGAGCTCGGCCGATGAGCAGCGTTCTGCGGGTCGGCGTCATCGGCACCGGGATGATCGGCCGCGATCACATCCGGCGGATGACCACGGTGCTGGCCGGCGTGACGGTCACCGCCGTCACCGACGTCGACGTGGACACGGCCAAGAAGGTCGCCGAGGGCCTGCCCGCCGCCACCGTGCACGCCACCGGCGAGGAACTGATCGCCGACCCGGCGGTCGACGCGGTCGTCGTCTGCTCGTGGGGACCCACCCACGAGCAGTACGTGCTCGCGTCGATCGCCGCCGGCAAGCCGGTCTTCTGCGAGAAGCCCCTGGCCACGACCCAGGGCGCCTGCCTGCGGATCGTGCAGGCCGAGGTGGCGGCCGGCCGCCGGCTGGTGCAGGTCGGCTACATGCGCCGGTACGACGCGGCGTACCGGGCCCTCAAGCAGGTGGTCGACAGCGGTGAGATCGGCGCGCCGCTGATGATGCACTGCGCGCACCGCAACGCCGACGTGCCCTCCTTCTACGAGAAGGAGAGCGCCATCACCGACACCGCGGTGCACGAGATCGACATGGTCCGCTGGATGTTCGGCGAGGAGATCACCGCGGCCCGGGTGCTGATCCCGCGCCGGAGCCGCAACGGCGGCCCCCTGCAGGACCCGCTCTTGCTGATCCTGGAGATGGCGGGTGGCGCCCTGGTCGACGTGGAGATCTCGGTGAACATCCGGTACGGCTACGACATCCGCGGCGAGGTCGTGGGCGAGGACGGTACGGCGGCCCTGGGCGAGCTCAGCCCGGTGTCGGTCCGGACGGCGCGGCAGGTGTCGACGCCGGTGCCGGCCGACTGGCGGGAGCGGTTCCTGCGCGCGTACGACGTGGAGATCCAGGAGTGGGTCGACTCGCTGGCCGGCGGCGGCGCACCGGTGGGCCCGAATGCGTGGGACGGCTATGCGGCGGCGGTGGTGTCGGATGCGGGCGTCGAGGCGTTGCGCACCGGGGAACGCGTACCGGTGGTGCTGGCTCCTCGTCCGGCTCTTTACGCCACCGAGGCGGTGCTGTCGTGAAGATCGCGCTGGATCCGTACATGTTGCGCGGGGTGCCGCTGCTGGAGCTGCCGCGGGTCGTCGCCGACCTGGGCTACCGCCACATCGAACTGTCGCCCCGCGACGACTTCATGCCGTTCTTCCTGCACCCGCGGGCGTCGTCGGCGGACGTGGCCGCGTTCAAGCGGGAACTGGCCGCGGCCGAGGTGTCGGTGGCGTCGGTGCTGCCGCTGTACAAGTGGTCGGGCCCGGACGAGGACGAACGCCAGGCGGCGGTGCGGTACTGGAAACGGGCCATCGAGATCACCGTCGACCTGGGCGTGGACGTGATGAACTCGGAGTTCAACGGCCGCCCCGAGGCAGCGGCGGCCAGCGAGGCCCAGTTCTGGCGTTCCCTGGAGGAGCTCCTGCCGATCTTCGAACGCGAGGGTGTCCGGCTGGTGCTGGAGCCGCACCCGGACGACTTCGTCGAGGACGGCATCGCCGGGGTGAACCTGGTGAAGGGCATCAACTCGCCGCTGGTGACGTTCCTGTACTGCGCGCCGCACACGTTCCACCAGGGCGGCGACCTGGCGGCGGTGCTGCGCCACGCGGGGCCGCTGCTGACCCAGGTGCACATCGCGGACTCGTTCGACCATCGGGGCTCGTCGGGCCTGCGCTACATCGTGAACCCGCCGGGCTCGACGGTGCGGGTGCACCAGCACCTGGACATCGGCCAGGGCGAGGTCGACTGGGATCTGTTCTTCCGCACGCTGGCCGAAGTGGGCTTCGACGGCATCGCGACGGTGTGCGTCTTCGCCTGGGAGGAACGCGCGGCGGACAGCGGCCGGTTCAACCTGGAACAGGTCAACCAGTACGTGGCCAAGTACGCCCGCTGACCCGTGCCCGGCGGGTCAGGCGACCGGGATACCGGTGATCCGCAGCCGGTCGGGCACGTCGAGAGTGACGGTGCCCGTGCCGGCGGGCGGGGCCGGGAACCACAGGGAGAGCACCTGCTCGCTGCCCGGCGGGATGGCCTTGTTGAGGATCCGGTCGCAGAGGCAGCGGTGGGAGCCGGGGGAGGACTCGTAGTCGAGCCCGTAGGCGGCGGTGTCCCCGGCGAGCAGGCGGACACCGGCGGTGCCGTACCGGGCGTACGGGTCGAACTCGTCCCGGACGGTGAACACGCCCTGGCCGAGGAAGTCCAGGATGGTGGCCTTGTTGTCGCCGACGTTGCGGGCCGTGAGGCTGACCAGCAGGAACGGTCCCCGTACGGTGGCCGGGCCGGGCACGAAGCGCAGGGTGCCCCGGTTGAGCGGCATGGCGACCTCGACACCGTCGGGGGCGCGGCCCTGCTCGCCGGTGGTCTTGGGCAGCACGGCCTTGGCCGGAGCCGGGGTGGCCGCCCCGCGGGCCCGGTAGGTGATGGCGACCCGCCGGTTGAGCGCCCGATGAGCATCGGAATCGTTGGGCACGGCCGGCTTGCTCTCACCCTCGGCGGCGACGGTCTTGGGCCATTGCTGATCGGGCAGCGCCGCCCGAAGCGCCTTGGCCACGGCCTGTGCGCGTCGTTGGGAGAGGTCCTGGTTGTGCGCGGTGGTGCCGGTGCTGTCGGTGTGGCCGGTGACGGTGAGCGGGCCGGGCCCGGCAGCCTTGAGGTCGATGACGGCGGCGGTTATGGACTTGCCGGCGCCCGGGGTGAGCTCGGCACTGTCCAGCCGGAACAGCACGTCGGTGTCCAGGCTGATGTCGACCTGGTCGGCGGTCCGCCGCGTCCGCAGCGCGACGTCGAGCCGTTCGGTGTACGACTCGAGGGCGGCGGTGAACGCGGGAGCTGCCGTTGCGGGGTCGAGGGGCTCCTGCACCTGCCCGGCTCTGGTCTGCTCGGCGGGCGGCGCGGGCACGATGCCGTCGGTGACGGGCACGTCGGTGAACACGCCGGCGTAGGGAAGCATGACCGACAGCCGCTGGACCTCGGTGGGTACGCCGCGGAAGACGGCTTGCAGGGGACGGGTCTCACCGACCTCGAAGCGGACCAGTCCGGTGCAGACGCAGCCGCTGCCGTCGAGCCCTTCGGAGACGAGGTAGACCCGGCGTCCGGCCTCATCGACAAGCCGGGCGGCGTCGAAGGAGTTGGTCAGGAGGGTGGAGAAGTGCCGGCTGACCATGCTGGCGCTGCCGCTTGCGGACCGTTCGAGCCGGGTCTGGGCGGTGAGCACGAGGGAGTCGCCGGACCGGATCAGTGGCCCGACACTCATCTGCAGAATGTCACCGGCGGCGTCGACGGTCCTGACCTGCGCGGCGGGCTGGGCGGTGATGCTCGCTGAGGCTGAAGGGCTTGCGGTCACGGCCGTCGGTGAGGCTGCGTCGTCACTGCACGCCGCGACGGCGAGGGCGGTGACGCCGACAGCGACCAAGGCTCGTGAGCGTCGCACCTGACCTCCCGGCTGTGGTTACCGTGTCCCAGCCTAGTAGCCGTATGTCGCCTCAGGTTTCGCTGCTGTGCGGGCTGAGGCCTGGTGGATTGCCCCGCCCGCATCGGGTTCCCCGCTCCAGCCCGCCGGCATCTCGGGTGTTCATGCTGCTCATCGCCCCGGGTGGGTGGTCGTCGGGCCATCGCCGAGTGGCGCGATGCCGGTCTGGTCTGCGAGGGTTGTGGATACCGTGCTTCGCCTGATGCGGGTGGTCCGTTGATTCCGCGGTGTTGCGGACGCGGCTTGTGCCGCAGATCTACGACGGCAATCAGGGGTTCGGCGCGGCCCGGGTCATCGACTGGCGCGTCGCGATCGGGATGGCTGCCGTTTCCCTGGTGCTCGACCGCCTGGACGGCTGGCCCAGTCTCTGCGGTCACCCGCGGAGATGATCGGTCGACGTTGCTGCGTTGGCGTCGCGCCCGGTAGCCGCGACCACCGACGCCGTTGTCGGCGGCCACGGCCAGTCTCATTCGCGCGATGGCTGCAGGCCCCGCCATCGCCGCTTGCCCAGCCATCTCAAGCACCTCGCCTCGCAGCCGGCCGGTCGTTACGCAGCCACCAGCCGCGCCATCCCTCTGCCGCTACGCGCAGCACCTTGCCGGGACAGTTCGAAGCCACTCCTCCCTTCCGGGATCAGCGCGTGCGCGGATCATCAGCTCGACCTCTCACTCCATCGCCCACCAGTCGCCTCACCCCTCCGGAACCCGCGTCTGCAAAGCGCTTCGACCCCGTGCTGCCGCCTGCTGGAAATCCCGCTCAGACCCTGGATCGCCCGGCGATCAGTCCCGCGGCCGGATGCCCGCCCGGACGAAATGGCTCAGTCGCCCGCCCGGACGCGCCGGCTCGATTGCTCATCCGACCTGCCGGCTCGATTGCTCACCTGGACGTGCCGGCTCGATTGCTCACCCGCACCTGCCGGCTCGATTGCCCACCCGCACGCGCTGGCTCAATCGCCCACCCGCACGCCTGCTCAGACGCCCGCTTGTGACGCCGCGGCGAGTAGATTCTCGGCCGCCAGGCGCAGCCCTTCGACCTGGTCGAACGCCTGGTCCTCGTGCTCGATGTTGACCGCCATGTCCGGGTCCACCGCACTCAACGCCCTCAGGAACGGCACCCAGAACTCCTCCACACCGTGCCCGCGCCCGACCGCCACGAACTCCCAGGACGGGCTCTTCGGCCACTGGTTCAGCGTGTTCGCCCCGCCCAGGTTGAGGGGGTTGGCGTCGGCCGGGGTACGGGTGAAGCGGTCGTCCAGGACGCCGTACACCTTGGCGTTGTCGGGGTTGATCCTGGTGTCCTTGGCCGCAGCGTGGAAGACCAGGTCGCCGAGGTATTCGACGCAGGCGACCGGGTCCATGCCCTGCCAGAACAGGTGGCTCGGGTCCATCTCGGCGCCGATGTGGGTTGCGTTGGTCTGCTCGACGAGGCGTTGCAGCGTCGGCGGGTTGAAGACGAGGTTGTGCGGGTGCATCTCGATGCAGATCTTGACATCGGCGGCGGCCGCGCGGGCGTTGATGTCCTTCCAGAACGGGACCGCCACCTGGTGCCACTGGTGGTCGAGGATGTCGAGATATTGGCTGTCCCACGGGTTCACCACCCAGTTGGCCGTGGTGCCGCCGGGCTCGCCGGCCGGCAGCCCGGACATGGTGACGACGCGTCCGACTCCCAGGCCGGCCGCCACGTCGATCGCGCGGTGCAGGTCGGCGGCGTGTCTCGGGCCCACCGCCGGGTCGGGGTTGAGGGGGTTGCCGTTGACGTTGAGGCCGGTCAGCTCGATGCCGGCCTGGGCGAAGCGGCCCAGGTAGTCCTCGCGGGCGCCGGTGCTCGCCAGGAGGTCGTCGATGGGCAGGTGCGGGGCCGGGATGAAACCGCCCGCGTTGATCTCCGCGCTGGTCAGGCCCAGTTCGCCGAGGATCTTGAGGGTTTCGTCCAGGGATCGGTCGTGCAGGCACGCGGTGTAGGCGCCGAGCTTCATGGCATTGCCTTCCGGACGGGCGTAGGTCAGAGCAGGACGGGCGTGGGTCGGAGCAGGACGGGCGTGGGGGTCAGAGCAGGACGGGCTTGTCGGTGGCGGAGACGACCGCGTCGAGCACGCGCAGGTTGTGCAGGCCGTGCGCCAGGTCCGGGCACGGTGGGAGCTCTTGGATGCCGGCGATCTGGTCGAGGAACGCGCGGGCCTGGAACACGAAGAAGTCGTTCTGGCCGTGGCCGACCGTGGGAAAGTCCATGGGCAGTCCGCGGGCGACGTACGGATGCCACGGCCCGATGAACACCTGCCGGGCGCCGTTCACGCTCTGCCCGGGTGTGCCGTCGATGATGCTGAACTCGCCCGGCCGGGTCAGGTCGAACGACGCCGTGCCGTTCTCGCAGAACAGCTCCAGGCGCAGCGTGTTGGCGTGGCCGAACGCCACCCGGGACAGGGCGAACGTGCCGAGCGTGCCGCCCGCGTAGGTAGTGGTGAAGGTGCAGATGTCCTCGTTTTCCACCGGGACGTGCTCGTCACTGAGCTCGACGCCGCCGGCATGCCCGACGGTGACGCCGAGCGGTTTCGGGCGAGAGGCGACGAGCGTGCTCATCGACGTGCCCTGCACGCCGGTGGTCGGGCCGCAGAAGAACTCGGCCAGGTCGACGAGGTGGCTGCCGATGTCGGCCAGCACGCCGGAACCCGGACCGCCGAGGTATCGCCAGCTCATCGGGCGTTGCGGGTCGAAGCCGTAGTCGGTGAAGTAGGTGCCGACGAGGTGCCGCACCCGGCCCAGGCCGCCGTTGCGGACCTGCTCGAGGATGGCGTTGATCGCGGGGGAGCGGCGGAAGGTGAAACCGACGGCTGCCACCCGGTCGGAGGCCGCGGCGGCGTCGACCATGGCCTGCGCGTCGTCGAGGCTCGGGGCGAGCGGCTTCTCGCAGAGGACGTGCTTGCCGGCGGCCAGCGCGGCCTCGACGATCTCGCGGTGCAGGTTGTTGGCGACCGCGACGGTGACCGCGTCCACGTCGGGCGCGTCGATCACGGCCCGCCAGTCGGTCTCGGTGCGGGCGAAGCCGTAGCGCGTGGCGGCGTCGGCGGCGAACGGCTCGTGGGTGTCCGCGATGGCGACCAGGCGTGGCGCGGGCCGGCCGGGGGCGAAGACGGTGGCGGCGTTGCGGTAGGCGTTCGCGTGGGCGCGGCCGACCATGCCGGCGCCGATGACAGCGACGCCGGGAGACGAGAGGGTCATGGGACCTCCGGGGTCCAGGGTTTAAAGCGCTTTAACTGCGAGTACTATCCAAGTCGATCTCGTTGTGTGTCAAGGGTGCTTCCGGAGGTTTCAGGAGTGGATCAACGACCCCGGCTCGACGACGTGGCCGCGCGGGTCGGCGTCTCCACGGCGTCGGTCTCGCTGGTGCTGCGCGGTGCCCCCGGTCCCAGCGCCGAGACCCGTCGCCGAGTTCTCGAAGCGGCCGCTGAGCTGGGCTATCGCGCGGATCGCACGGCGAGCATGCTGGCCCGCCGGCGGCGTCACCTGCTCGGTGTGATGCTCGACATCCGCAGCCCGTTCCACGCCGAGCTGGTCGAGGAGATCCAGGCCGAGGCGGACCAGGTCGGCTACGAGGTGGTGCTGTCCACGCTGACCCGGCACCGTGATGAGGATCGGGCGATCGAGACGCTGCTCGACTTCCGCTGTGAGGCCGTACTCCTGTTAGGTCCGGACGCCGCGGATCAGCGGCTCGCCTCCCTCGCCGCTCAGGTCCCCGTGGTCGCGATCGGGCGGCGCGTCGCCACCGGCGACGTCGATGTCGTGCGCCCAGCCGACCATGTCGGGGTCGCCGAGGCCCTCGCTCACCTGATCGGTCTCGGTCATCGGCGCATCGCCTTCGTCGACGGCGGTCGCGGTGTCGTCGCGGCCGCGCGCCGGCGCGGCTACCGCGACGGCATGCGCCGGGCCGGGCTCGCCGACGAGATCCGCATCATCGCGGGCGATCACACCGAGGAGGGCGGCATCCGCGCCGGGCGGCTGCTCGCCGCGAGCCCTGACCGGCCGACGGCCGTCATGGCCTCCAACGACCGCTGCGCCGTCGGGGTCATGGACGCGTTCGTCCGCGCCGGCATCGAGGTGCCCGGGCACGTCTCGATCGTGGGGTACGACGACAGCACGCTCGCCCATCTCGTCCACATCGACCTGACCACCGTCAACCAGGACGCCGCCGCCCAGGCTCGCCACGCGGTGCTCGCCGCGGTCCAGCGCCTCGACGAGGGCCGCAAGCAGCGGCTCGAGGTCGTCCTGAACCCGCGCCTGGTGGTCCGGGGCAGCACCGGGCCACCGCCCCGGCCGGAGGATCAGTCCTTGGGCCGCTGATCGACGATGCGGCGCATCTTGCCCGCCGAGCGCTCCACGCCGTCGGGCTCGATCACGGCCACCGCCACGCTGACGCCGATCGTGTTCTTGACCAGGGTGGCCAGCTGCCGGCCCGCGAGCTCGGCCGCGGCCGGCTCGACACCGTGCCGGCGCTCCACCTTCACCGTCATCGTGTCGAGGCGCCCGTCCCGGCTGAGCAGGCACTGGAAGTGCGGTGCCAGCTCGGGCGTGCGCAGGATCAGCTCCTCGATCTGGGTCGGGAAGAGGTTCACCCCGCGCAGGATGATCATGTCGTCCGTACGGCCGGTGATCTTCTCGATGCGGCGCATCGGCCGGGCCGTGCCCGGCAGCAGCCGGGTGAGGTCGCGGGTGCGGTAGCGCACGACCGGCATGGCCTCCTTGCTCAGTGAGGTGAAGACCAGCTCGCCCTGCTCGCCGTCCGGCAGCACCTCGCCGGTCTGCGGATCGATGATCTCGGGATAGAAGTGGTCCTCCCAGACGTGCAGGCCGTCCTTGGTCTCGACGCATTCGGTCGCCACGCCGGGGCCCATCACCTCGGACAGGCCGTAGATGTCCAGCGCGTGGATGTCGAGCTGGTCCTCGATCTCGCGCCGCAGGTCCTGCGTCCACGGCTCGGCGCCGAAGATGCCGACGGCCAGCGACGTGCTCCGCGGGTCGATGCCCTGCCGGTGCATCTCGTCCACGATGGCCAGCATGTAGCTCGGTGTGACCATGATGACGTCCGGCTTGAAATCGTTGATCAGCATCACCTGGCGCTCGGTCATGCCGCCGGACATCGGGATGACCGTGCAGCCCAGCTCCTCGGCGCCGTAGTGGGCGCCCAGCCCGCCGGTGAACAGGCCGTACCCGTAGGCGACATGCACCCGGTCGCCGCGCCGGCCGCCGGAGGCCCGGATCGACCGGGCCATCAGCTCGGCCCAGGTGCGGATGTCCTGGCGGGTGTAGCCGACCACGGTGGGCCGCCCGGTCGTGCCCGACGAGGCGTGCAGCCGGGAGATCTGCTCGCGCGGGACGGCGAACATGTCGAACGGGTAGTTGGCGCGCAGCACCGCTTTGTCGGTGAAGGGGAACTTCGCCAGGTCCGTCAGCTCGTGAAGGTCGTCGGGGTGGACCTGGATCTCGTCGAACATCTTGCGGTACTGCGGCACGTTGTCGTACGCGTGGCGCAGCGACCACTGCAGGCGCCGGAGCTGCAGCGCCCGCAGCTCATCGACGGACGCTCGCTCGATCGGGTCGAGATCCTCGGGGCGGGGGGTACGGTCCTGCATGTCGTCTCCTCTGTGAACCTCACTGCCTCGTGCGCAGGCCGTCGAAGGCGATGGTGGTGACGGTTTCGGCCAGCTCCGCCGCGCCGCCGCGGCGCGGGCTGTACCACTCGATCAATGAGTTGACCATGCCGAAGAGCAGCCGGGCGGCGGTGGCGGCGTCCACGTCCGGGCGGATGGCCCCCTCGGCCTGGGCCTGCTTGACCAGCTCGGTGACCTTGGCGTCGAAGATCCGGCGGCGCAGCAGGGCCTGCTGCTCCACCGCCGTGTTCCCGCGTACGCGCAGCAGCAACGTCACGTATTCCAGGCGCTCCGCGAGGACGAGCACGCTGCGCCGGATGAGGGACTCGAGCCGGTCGAGGGCGGGCGCGTCCAGCCCTTCCACCTCGTCCATCGCCTCGTGCAACCCGTCCAGAGCCTGGTCGACGGCGATCCGCAGCAGCTCCTGCTTGCCGGTGACGTGGTGGTAGAGGCTGGACTTGGTGATGCCCAGCCGCTTGGCCACGTCGTCCATGCTGGTGGCCTCGTACCCGCGCTCGTTGAACAGCCGGACGGCCGCGGCCAGCACCGCGCCGAGGTCGTGGCCGGGCCGCCCGCGCTTGGGCCGGTTGCGTTCCTCGAGGTAGTCGACGACACGTTCGGCGCGGGCCGGATCGTCGGTCCGGTCCGTCATGCGGGCCGGCCCGTGCTGATCACGCGGCTGCGGCCGCGGAACTCGGCGATCACGTCGCCGCCGCGCGTGACCGTGACGTCGTAGACACCGCTGCGGCCGCTGGACGCGCGCTCCACGGCGCGGGCCTCGAGCTCGTCGCCCTCCGCGGTGGGCCGCAGGAACATGATGTCGGCGCCGGCCGCGACGGTCACCGGGCCGGCTGCGTTGCAGGCCAGGGCGAAGGCCGTGTCGGCGAGCAGGAACAGGTAGCCCCCGTGGGTCATGCCGTGACCGTTGACCATCCCGGCGGTCACCGTCATCCGCGCGACTGCACTGCCCCCGCCTGCGGAGATCAACTCGATGCCGAGGGCCTGGGAGGCCTTGTCCCGGTCGAACATGTCGTGCGCTGCGGTGCGCGCTCCTGCCGGCTGCGGCTCGTCCGCCGGTGCCCCGTTTCCGCGTGCCATGTTCCCTCCGTTTCCCGCCCGGTCTTGATTACCGACCGAACGGACGGTAAATATGGATACAGCCAACCGCACAGGAGCGCCGATGACAACCCCCGCCGAGTTCTACGAGAAGCACCGCCAGCTGCTCGACAAGGCGATCGAGGCGGCCGCCACGCGCGACTACTGGTCTGCGTATCCCGAGTCGCCGAGCAAGTCCGTCTACGGCGAGGACGCCGCGCCGGCCGGTGAACGCGCGTTCCAGGCCCTGCTCGGCGCGGAGTTCCCGATCGAGGTGCCCGGTGCGAGCGGCACCGTGGCGACCGAGCGCTCGCCGTACGGGATCGCCCTGGACATCCGCTACCCGAAGGGTGACCCGGCCGCCCTGATCGCCGCCGCGCGCGCCGCGATCCCCGGCTGGCGCGCCGCCGGGCCGCAGGGCCGGGCCGGCGTGGCCGCCGAGATCCTGCACCGGATCAACGCCCGCATCTTCGAGATCGCCCACGCCGTGCAGCACACCACCGGCCAGGCGTTCGTCATGGCGTTCCAGGCCGGCGGGGCGCACGCCCAGGATCGCGGGCTCGAGGCCGTCGCCGTCGCGCTGGCCGAGTCGACGCGCATTCCCGTGACCACGTCGTGGGCCAAGCCGCAGCGTGGTAGCGATCCGCTGCGCATGGCCAAGACCAGCACGGTGGTCGGCCGCGGTGTCGCCCTGCTGATCGGCTGCAACACCTTCCCCACCTGGAACGGCTACCCCGGCCTGTTCGCCAGCCTGGTCACCGGCAACCCGGTCATCGTGAAGCCGCACCCCGGCGCTGTGCTGCCGCTGGCCATCACCGTGCAGATCGCCCGCGAAGTGCTCGCGGAGGCCGGGCAGGACCCCAACCTGGTGACCCTGGCGGTCGAGGAGCGCGGCGACGGCATCGCCGCCACCCTGGCCACCCACCCCGACGTGCGGATCGTCGATTTCACCGGCTCCAGCGAGTTCGGCAACTGGCTCGAGGCGAACGCCCGCCAGGCGGTGGTCTACACCGAGAAGGCCGGCCTCAACACGGTCATCGTCGACTCCACCGACGACTACAAGGGCCTGCTGCGCAACCTGGCGTTCTCGCTGTCGCTCTACAGCGGGCAGATGTGCACCACCCCGCAGAACCTGCTGGTCCCGTCGACCGGCATCGAGACCGACGCCGGCCACCGCAGCGTGGAGGAGTTCGGCGCCGACCTGTCCGCCGCGCTCGACAAGCTGCTCGGCGACCCCAAGCGCGCCGCGGGCACGCTGGGCGCCATCGTCAACGACGGCGTGCTGGCCCGGCTCACCGAGGCCGGCAACGCCCCGAGCGTCATCCACCCATCCGCGGCTGTGACGGACGAGCAGTATCCGGACGCGACCATCCGCACGCCGGTGGTGCTGCGGCTCGACGCGGCCGACGAGAAGGCCTACACCCGTGAGTGGTTCGGGCCGGTGTCGTTCGTCATCGCCACCGAGTCGACCGCGCACAGCCTCGCGCTGTTCACCGAGACGGTGCAGCACCACGGCGCGCTCACCGCCTCGGTCTATTCGACCTCGCACGAGGTGCTGGCCGCGGCTCGCGAGGCCGCGCTGGACGCCGGCGTGCACCTCTCGGAAAACCTCACCGGCGGCGTCTTCGTCAACCAGACCGCCGCGTTCAGTGACCTGCACGGCACGGCGGCCAACCCCGCCGCGACCGCCTCGCTGACCGACAGCTACTTCGTCACCGGCCGGTTCTTCACGCTGCAGTCGCGTCACCACGTCACCGAGGAGCGCAATGCCTGAGGCCTTCCTGGTCGGCGGAGTCCGCACCCCGCAGGGCAAGTACGGCGGTGCCCTCTCCGGCGTGCGCCCCGACGACCTCGCCGCCCTGGTCGTCCGGGAGGCGGTCAGCCGCGGCGAGGTGCCCCCCGAAGCGATCGACGAGGTCATCCTCGGTGCGGCCAACCAGGCCGGTGAGGACAACCGCAACGTCGCGCGCATGGCCGCGCTGCTCGCCGGCCTGCCCGACACGGTCCCCGGCTACACGGTCAACCGGCTCTGCGCCAGCGGCCTCACCGCGATCATCTCCGCGGCCCAGGCGGTCCGCAGCGGCGAGGCCGACCTGATCGTGGCCGGCGGCGTCGAGTCGATGACGCGGGCGCCCTGGGTGATGGCCAAGCCGGGCACGCCGTGGGCCCGCCCGGGCGAGATCGTGGACTCCTCACTGGGCTGGCGTTTCACCAACCCCCGCTTCACCGCGCACGACAAGGACGCCGGCACCGGCCCCGAGGACCGCCGGGTCACCCTGACGATGGGGGAGACGGCGGAGGAAGTCGCGGCCCTCGACGGCATCAGCCGCGCCGACAGCGACGCCTTCGCGCTGCGCAGCCACGAGCGTGCCATCGCCGCGATCGACGCCGGCCGCTTCGCCGCCGAGATCACGCCGGTGCCGCTCAAGGACGGCGAGCTGACCGTCGACGAGATCCCGCGCCGCGGCAGCAGCCTCGAACGCCTCGGTGCCCTGCGACCCGTGTTCCGCGCGGGTGGCGTGGTGACCGCGGGGTCGTCGTCGCCGCTCTCGGACGGCGCCGCCGCCGTGGTGGTGGCCAGCGCCGAGGCCGTGCAGCGGTACGGCCTGACCCCGCGCGCCCGCATCGTCACCTCGGCCAGCGCCGGCGTCCCGCCGCAGATCATGGGCCTCGGCCCGGTGCCCGCAACCGAGAAGGCCCTGGCCCGGGCCGGCTGGGGCGTCGGCGATGTCGACGCGGTGGAGCTCAACGAGGCGTTCGCGGTGCAGTCGCTGGCGGTGCTGCGCCGGCTCAAGCTCGACGAGGAGCGGGTCAACGCCGACGGTGGCGCGATCGCCCTCGGGCACCCGCTGGGCTGCTCCGGCGCCCGGCTCACCGTCACCCTGCTCGGCCGCATGGAACGCGAGGAGGCCCGCCGCGGGCTGGCCACCCTGTGCGTCGGCGTCGGTCAGGGCGTCGCCATGCTGGTGGAGCGCGTCTGATGACCGAAGCCACCACGGCCGTCTCGGCTCCCACCGCCATCAAGGTCGAGGAGTCGGACGACCGCGTGGTCGTGACGCTGCACCGGCCGCAGGCCCGCAACGCGATCAACGCGGCCATGGTCCGCGAGCTGCACGAGGTGTGCGCGGGCCTGGAGGAACGGCCGAGGCTGCTGCTGCTCACCGGCGACGGCGGCACGTTCGCCGCCGGGGCCGACATCGCGGAGCTGCGCGACCGCGGCCGGGAGCAGGCCCTGCAGGGCATCAACAGCCGCTTGTTCGACCGGATCGCCCGGCTGCCGCTGCCCACGGTGGCGGCGGTCGACGGCTGGGCGCTCGGCGGTGGCGCCGAGCTGGCCTACGCCTGCGACGTCCGTCTGGCCACACCGACGGCGACCTTCGGCAATCCCGAGCCGGGCCTGGGCATCCTCGCCGCGGCCGGGGCCTGCTGGCGCCTGCGCGAGCTGGTCGGCGCCTCGGTGGCGAAGCAGGTGCTGCTGGCCGGCCGGCGGCTCGACGCCGAGGACGCCTACCGGCTGGGCCTGGTGGCCGAGATCGTGCCGGCCGAGGAGCTGCTGAAGCGTGGCCACGCGTTGCTCGACCGGATGGCCAGGTCGGGGTCGCTCGCCCTGCGGCTGACCAAGCTGGTCACCGACTCCCCGGGCGGCCATCCGGTCGCCGACGACCTGGCCCAGGCGATCCTCTTCGAATCAGAGGACAAGCGCACCCGGATGGACGCTTTCCTGTCAGGAGAACGCCGATGACCGCCGCTGCACCGCCGCCAGTGGGCTCGGGTGCGCCCAAGGCCGTCGGAGTGATCGGTGGGGGCAGGATGGGCGCCGGGATCGCGCAGGTCTTCGCGGCCGCCGGTGCCTCCGTCACGGTCGTCGAGGCTGACCCAGCCGCGGGTGCGTCCACCCGGGAGCGTCTCGGTGCCGCGCTGCGCCGGGCCGCGGAGCGCGGCAAGCTCGCCGAGGACCCCGCAGTCGTCCTCGACCGGATCACCGTCACCGACGACATCGCCGCGCTGCCGGCGGCGGCCGAGCTCGTCGTCGAGGCCGTGCCCGAGGACGCCCGCATGAAGATCGGCGTCCTCGCCGCCGCCGAGAAGGCCGTCGCGGAGCACACCGTGCTCGCGAGCAACACGAGCTCCCTCTCCATCGCCGGCATCGCCGAAGGCCTGCACCGGCCCGAGCGCTTCGTCGGCATGCACTTCTTCAACCCGGTGCCGGCCAGCGACCTCGTCGAGATCGTCGTCGGCCCGCAGACGGCCGACACCGTCCGCGACGCCGCCCAGTTCTGGGCGGCCGGGCTGGGCAAGACCCCGATCGTGGTCCGCGACTCGCCGGGCTTCGCCACCAGCCGCCTCGGCGTGCTGCTCGGCCTGGAGGCCATCCGGATGCTGGAGGAAGGCGTCGCCGACGCCGCGTCGATCGACCGCGCCATGGAGCTCGGCTACCGGCACCCGATGGGACCGCTGCGCTCCACCGATCTCGTCGGCCTCGATGTCCGGCTCGCCATCGCGGAGCACCTGCACCGCGAGCTCGGCGAAAGGTTCGCACCGCCGCGGCTGCTGCGCGACAAGGTGGCCCGCGGCGAGCTCGGTCGCAAGACCGGACAGGGCTTCCATACCTGGGAGGAGACCCGATGACGGACACGGTCACGCAGACCAACGAGAAGACCTTCACCGAGACCATCGCCAAGGACCAGCGCATCGAGCCGCGCGACTGGATGCCGGACGGCTACCGCAAGACGATGATCCGGCAGATCGCCCAGCACGCTCACTCCGAGATCATCGGGATGCAACCGGAGGGCGAGTGGATCACCCGCGCGCCCTCGCTGCGCCGCAAGGCCATCCTGCTGGCTAAGGTGCAGGACGAGGCCGGGCACGGGCTGTACCTGTACTCGGCGGCCGAGACCCTGGGCGCCGACCGCGGGGACCTGACCCGGCGGCTCATCGAGGGCCGGCAGAAGTACTCGTCGATCTTCAACTACCCGACGCTGTCGTTCGCGGACGTCGGCGTCATCGGCTGGCTCGTCGACGGTGCCGCGATCTGCAACCAGGTGCCGCTGTGCCGCAGCTCGTTCGGCCCGTACGGGCGCGCGATGATCCGCATCTGCAAGGAGGAGTCCTTCCACCAGCGGCAGGGCTACGAGCTGCTGATGACGATGATGCGCGGCACCCCGGCGCAGCGGGAGATGGTGCAGGACGCCGTCAACCGCTGGTGGTGGCCGTCGCTGATGATGTTCGGCCCGCCCGACGACCAGTCGCCGAACTCGGCCCAGTCCATGGCCTGGAAGATCAAGCGGCACAGCAACGACGAGCTGCGGCAGCGCTTCGTCGACATGAGCGTGCCGCAGGCCGAGGCCCTCGGCGTCACCCTGCCCGACCCCGACCTGAGCTGGAACGAGGAGCGCGGGCACTGGGACTTCGGGCCGATCGACTGGTCCGAGCTCAAGCGGGTCATCTCCGGCGACGGGCCCTGCAACTCCCTGCGCATCGAGAACAGGCGTCGCGCCGACGAGGAAGGCGCCTGGGTCCGTGAGGCGGCTGCCGCGCACGCGCGTCGACGTCAGGAGGTAGCGGCATGACCGAGGAGATCAAGCACGAGTGGCCGCTGTTCGAGGTGTTCGTGCGGGCCAAGCGCGGCCTCAACCACGTGCACGTCGGCTCGCTGCGGGCCGCCGACCACCAGATGGCGCTGCACCACGCCCGTGACCTGTACACGCGGCGGAACGAGGGCGTGAGCATCTGGGTGGTGCGTTCGGACGATGTGGCCGCTTCCAGCCCGGACGAGAAGGACGCGTTCTTCTCACCGAGCGGCGACAAGGTGTACCGGCACCCGACGTACTACTCGATTCCCGACTCCGTACCGCACATCTGAGGCGATGCCATGTCCTTCGACGCCGCCTATGAGGCGCTCACCGACCACGACGACGATGCACGGTGGGCGTACGGCACCGGCTTCGCCGACCCCCTCGCCGGCGTGGACACCGCCGTTTCGCAGGACGTCGACCGGGGCGATCTGAGCGCGTACTGCCTGGCGCTCGGTGACGACGCGCTGATCATGTCGCACCGGCTGCAGCAGTGGGTGACCCGTGCGCCGGAGCTGGAGGACGAGCTGGCCCTGGCCAACATCGCCCTGGACCTGCTCGGCCAGGCCCGGCTGCTGCTGAGCCGGGCCGCCGAGGCGGAGGACGCCGGACGCGACGAGGATGCACTGGCCTATCTGCGGGACGCCGCCGACTTCCGCAACGTACGGCTCGTGGAGCGGGCGGACGCCGACTTCGCGCACCTCGTGGCCCGGCTTCTGGTGTTCTCGACATGGCGGCTCTCCCTGCTGGACAGGCTGACCGCCTCGGCCGATCCGGTGCTCGCGGCGATCGGCGCGAAGGGCGTAAAGGAAGTGACCTACCACCGCGACTATGCGGCGCAGTGGGTGGTCCGCCTCGGCGACGGTACGGAGATCTCCCACGAGCGGATGCAGGCCGCGATCGACGCGGTGACGCCGCTGGTGGGCGAGTTGTTCGTGCCGGACCAGGTCGAGCTGCGCCTGGCTCTCGCGTCGGTGGCGGTTGACCCGTCCACGACGCGGCCGGAATTCGACGCGGTGTGGGCTCAGGTCCTGACGGCTGCGACGCTCCGGCCGCCGACTGCCGAGGTCGAGGAGAACGGCAAAGACGGCGCTGGGCGGGACGGCGTGCATACTCCCGCGTTGACCGAGATCCTGGCCGAGCTGCAGAGTGTGGCGCGGTCCCTGCCCGGGGGTGTGTGGTGACCGCGGCTGCCGTGGCTTCCCGGGTGGCCGATCCGGAGCTGCCCATGCTGACCCTTGCCGACCTGGGAATCCTGCGCGCCGTCGACGAGTCCGGTGACGGTGTCGTCGTCACGATCACCCCGACGTACTCGGGCTGCCCGGCGATGCAGACCATTCAGGACGACCTCACCGATGCCCTGCACGAGGCCGGCTACGCCCGGGTCGAGGTACGGACGGTGCTCACACCGGCCTGGACCACCGACTGGATCACCGCGGCCGGGCGCGACAAGCTCGCCGCCGCCGGAATATCGCCACCCGGTGCGGCACCTCGCCGGGCGGCAGGACCGATTCCGCTCACCCTCGCGCCGAGCCGCCGGCCCATCGCCTGCCCCCAGTGCGGAAACCCCGACACCGAGCAGATCGCCGCGTTCAGTGCCACCGCGTGCCGTTCCCTGCACCGCTGCCCGGTCTGCCGTGAGCCGTTCGAGCACGTGAAGGAGATCTGACGTGGTGGTCCGCGAGTTCCACCCGCTGCGGGTCGCCGCCGTCGAACGACTCTGCGACGACGCGGTGGCCGTCACCTTCGACGTGCCCGACGAACTGGCCGACCGGTACGCGTTCCGACCCGGACAGTCGCTGACTGTGCGGCACGTCGGCAACGGGGCCGACGAGCGCCGTACCTATTCGATCTGCGCGCCCGCCGGGGCACGACCGCGGATCGGCGTGCGCGAGGTCCCCGGCGGTCTGGTGTCGTCCTGGCTGGTGCACGGCCTTAGGGCCGGCGACGAGGTCGAGGTCGCACCGCCGACGGGCTCCTTCACGCCAGACCTCTCGACCGGCGGCCGGCACGTGCTGATCGCCGCCGGCTCCGGCATCACCCCGGTGCTGTCGATCGCCGCGTCGCTGCTGCGGCACCCGGACGCCCACGTCAGCATCCTGTACGGCAACCGGCGCGCCGACACGGTCATGTTCGCCGAGGAGCTAGCGGACCTGAAGGACGCCCACCCGGCCCGCCTCGAACTGGTGCACCTGCTGTCGCGTGAGCCCCGCGAGGTGGACCTGCTGACCGGCCGGCTCGACGCGGAGAAGCTGCGCACACTGCTGCCGCTGCTGATCGACGTCGGCGCCGTGGACCACTGGTGGCTGTGCGGACCGTTCGGCATGGTCACGGCGGCGACCGAGGTGCTCGGCGAGCACGGCGTGGAGCCGGCGCGGGTGCACCGAGAGTTGTTCTGGGTGGACGAGGCCCCGCCCGAGCCGGTACGGGAAGAGCGCCGGCTCGAGGGGCCGAGCAGCGAGGTCACTGTGGTGCTCGACGGGCGGTCGACCACGGTCACCGTGCCGGAGGGCGAGACGGTGCTTGAGGGTGCGCAGCGGTCGCGGCCGGATCTGCCGTTCGCCTGCAAGGGTGGGGTGTGCGGCACCTGCCGGGCGCGGGTGGTCGAGGGTGATGTGGTGATGCGGCGCAACTTCGCGCTGGAGCCGGGGGAGGTGGCGGCGGGGTTCGTCCTGACCTGTCAGTCGACGCCCACGTCGGAGAAGGTCATCGTCGACTTCGACGACTGAGACCGTCTCCGGTAGTCGGCCGGGACCGCATCCGGTAGTCGGCCGGGACCGTCTCCGGTACACGGCCGGAGAAGAGAATTCGTCCGGTCGTGTGAGCTCGGCCGGCCGGCCGGGAAGGCCCAGCCGTGGGTCCGGCCGGGGGTGGGCAGAACTCGTCCAGTCGCGTGAGCTCGACCGGCCGGGAAGGCTCAGCCGTGGGTCCGGCCGGGTGGGAGAACTCGCCGAGTGGCGTGAGCTCGGCCGCGGGAGCGGCCCAGCCCATGGCCCAACCGGGCTGGGGAGCATCACCCGGTGGCGAGCCCGGCCGGCCGGAACGGCCCAGCCGTGGCCCGGTGAGTGGAACGAACTTGGCTCGCGCCGGGCTTGGCCGTCGCGTGTTCGACTTGCTCCATGGGGGCGTCCGCTGGCACGACTGTCCATTGTGCCTATTCCTAGAATGGCACCCCATGTCCGGTGCGAATGGTTAATTCGCCGCAAAGGGTGCGCCGGGGTGCGGGCGCCGCCGATCCACCGAGCCGCCGATAGATGGACGCACATTCACCTTTGAGTGAGCGGCGCGGCGTGGCCGAGACCGACCCCGGCGACGGCGCTGGAGCTGCTACGGATGGCGACCACCTGCGGATCATTTCTGCACTGGATGTGACTTAATCCTCAGCGTTGGGCGGGCTCCCAGGTTTCTGCGTATGGAATGCATATAGTCCTCGGCCCTTTGGAAAGGGATGACGAAATGCGTTTACGCACAGTTCTGACCATCGCGGCGACGGGTGTTGTCGGAGCGGCCGGCCTGCTTGTCGCACCATTGACGTTCGCAGCCCAGGCGCCCGGGAATGCCTGCCCCGACGTGGAGGTCATCGGCGCTCGGGGAACCACCGAACGGCCCGGCCTCGGCGTGCTGCTGACGCCGCTCGCCCAGCAACTCACCCGTGAGCTGCCGCAGACCGTACGGTCGACCGCTGTCGACTATCCGGCCTCGTTCAACTACACGGCCAGCGTCCGGCAAGGCGTGACGAGCATCGCGGCGGACGTGCAGCAGACGGCGGCCGCGTGCGCGGAAACCAAGTTCGTTCTCATGGGCTATTCGCAGGGTGCGAACGTGGTCGGTGACGCCCTCGCGGGCAGGTCGGTCCGCGGTCGTGCTGCCGGTCAGCCGGCGATCCCGGCCGCGCTGTCCGATCGGGTTGCGGCGGTTCTGCTCTTCGGCGACCCGACATTCACCGCGGGGGAGGACTTCAACGTGGGCAACGGCACCCGCAACGGCGTTTTCCCGCGCGGCGCGGGCGGCTTGGACGCCTTCGCGGACCGGACGCAGTCCTTCTGCAACCGCAACGACCGCTTCTGCCAGGGCGGAACGAGCCTGGCCGCACACCTGGACTACAACAAGTTCCTGGACGACGCGACCGAGTTCGTCGCGGCACAACTGGGCTGAAACGCGCCTCTACCTCGCCGGCCGTGGATCCCCGGTCACCGGCCGCGGATCCCCGGTCGCGAGTAGCCGTGCCACCGGCTGTCGCCCTTCGCCGGTCATCGGTCGCGGATAGCCGTGCCACCGGCTGTCACCGGTCACCGGTTGCTGGACTTGGGTTTCGAGGCGAGCATCGCGGGTGCGCGGCGCGCGGGTCGGGCGTCGCGGGAGGCGCTGCCAGGAGGAGGCGGGGATGAAGGGAGGTGTGGCCAGGGAGGGGCGCGGACAGCCGGAGGTGCGGACAGAGGGGCGGACACGCGGAGAAGGGCAGCCACCGCGCCCACGATCTGCCGATCAACCAATCCACCATGGACGATCGACGGACAGACGTCAGGCGCACGGACCCCGCAGAGTGGCGATGGAACGCCACATTCTGGAGGGGGAGAAGATGCGTCCAAGCAGATTCCTGACCACAGCCATCCTCGCCACACTCGCCGCAGCAGCCGGACCCACATCGGCCGCCCACGCCACCACCACCCCGATAACCCCGCACGACGTAGGCACCCTCGGCGGCGCCTGGAGTAACCCCACCGCCCTCAGCAACTCCGGCTACCTCGTCGGCTCCAGCGAGACCACCACCGGCGCCACCCACGCTTTCCGTTGGCGGAACGGCCATCTCACCGACCTCGGCACCCTCCCCGGCGGCGGCCCAAGCTACGCCGTCGACGTCAACGAACGCGGCGACGTGGCCGGCGCAGCCTTCACCGCAGCCGGCACCGCCCGCCCGTTCCTCTGGCGTCGCGGCCTCATGCGCGACCTCACCGCCGTCACCGGGGACGGGATCTCCGTCACCGGGCTCAACGACCACGGCCGCGTCATCGGCACCCGCTACACCGCCACCAGCGGACAGTACGGTCAGGCGTTCGTCTGGCGGGACGGCGTCGCCACCGATCTGCCCGGTCTCGGTGGGGACACTCTCGCCGACGACATCAACAGTCGTGGTGACATCGCCGGTTCCACCATCAGCACAGACGGGGCCGAGGCCGAGGCTGCCCTGTGGCGGGACGGCCGGCTCATCCGGCTGACGCCGCCGATCGGGATCGCCAGCCTGGCCATCGACGTCAACGAGCGGGGCCAGGTCATCGGCACCGTGCGGGTGCCGGACTCCGGCTGGCATGCGTTCCTCTGGGAGAACGGGGTCTTCACCGATCTCGGCGCGCTCGGCGGGACCGAGAGTTACCCGGTCGGAATCAACGACCGGGGCCAGGTCGGCGGCAATGCCGGCGACAACTCCAACCTGCGGGCGGTGCGCTGGCACCGGGGTACGGCAACCGACCTCGCCGCGCTCAGCGGAGTCAGCGGCCTGGCCACCGCGATGGACGGGGCCGGGAACGTGGCCGGCGTGGCCGACCTGGGCGGCAGCCGCGGCGTCGTCTGGCGGGGCGCCGGCGTGGTCGACCTCGGCCCGCTGGACCGTGGGGTCACGGGTGGCTCGGTGCAGTTCATCAACGACCGTGGCCTGGTGGCGGGCACCATCGCGGTCACCGGGGACGGTGCTCACGCCGTCGTGTGGGACATCGGGAGACGCTGACAAGCTGAGCGGTCAGATCTCGCCCGCGATCGCGCTGATGACGGCGGCGAAATCGTCGCGGTCCTCCTCGTGCAACATGTCGAGGTCCATCTCGTCCAGCGCTTCCCTGATCGCGTACCGGCGGACGCGTGACCGGGCGCCTCCGCGGACCTCCTCGAGGATGGCGCGGGAGAACGTCTCCGCCGCCTCGGGGAGGCCCTGCGCGACGCAGTGCGCCAGGCCCAGGTGCAGCCACAGCGACTCCTCCTCCGGCACCTCGGGGAAATTGCTGACCGGACCGGCGGGGCGCACCTTGCCCGCCGGCCCGCTCGCGGCGCGCTCGATGCGGTAGTTGAGCGCCTTGGTCACCGGGGCGCTGAGAGCCACGAACATGTCGTTGCCGGATCCCTTGAGCAGCACGACGTGGAAGTCCTCGTCCGTGGCGCGGTACCGCTCGCGATGCCGGCCGCCGGCCTCGCCCTGGTCGCGGAACTCGTCCCGGGCCAGGCCCAGCCGTTTGAGCCGCCGGCTGAGACTGATCAGATCCCGGCACACGTCCGCAGAAGGGTGCTGGGCCGCGAGGCGGGCTGCCTGCGGCTCCACCGCCTCGCGCAGCTGGGTGAGCAGGTCCATCTGGACGCGCGGGGCCACCTGGTGCCGCCACTCGATGACGTCCGGGTCGAACGGGTTCCACTGCTCGACCGGCTGGACCTTGGCCCCGACCCGGGGCTGGAGCGTCACCAGGCCCTTGATCTGCAGGACCTGGAGCACCTCACGGGCCAGCGCGCGACTGCCGCCGCTCTGCTCCATCACGTAGTCGAGGCTCACCACGTCGCCGGGGCGGAGCTGGTCACCGGCCGCGATCAGGTCGCCCAGGATGCGCACGGCGGCGCGTCCGGAGCCCCGGGTCTTCTCCTCGGCGTCCACATCGGTTTCTGCCATGAACAAAATCTAAACATGAGGACCGGTGTTTGCGGAATAGCCGGGACTGTGCGACCGCCCGAGCACAAGATCCATTTCATCCGGTACGGAGATCAGCATTTGAGATCCATTCTGGCCGTACCAGAAGACGTTATGTTTCATTCTTTAAACGGGATAGCGTCAGTGCTAGCGTGAAGTAACCCCCCGGAAAACAAACCGGAACAGGTGATCTCAGGCCCCACCTCAGGAGGGATGCACCATGGTCAGCGTTCAACCCCGGCGGCCCCGATGAACCCCGGCGCCGTCCTGACATTCACCGTTGTGCTGGCGTCCTTTGTGCTCGCGGTGGTGGCGGCCGCGATAGCGGCGGCCCTGCACCGCGCCAACGGCGCCACCTGGCCCCGGACCTGTCTGTCCGCCATCCCCTGGTTCGGCGTGACCCTCGCCGGCGCGATCGCCACTCTCTCCAGCCTGCTGAACTGAAACACGTAGGCGAAAAAGGTAGCTCGGCGGCGGATCAGCCCGCACCGCCGCCCAGCTGCTCACCCAGCCCGGTCCGCAGATACTCCAGCTTCCGCCCGACCCGTGACCCCGCGATCAGCCCGGCATCCCGCAACGTCGTCAAATGATGAGAGGCCGTCGCCGCGGCCAATCCCAGTGCCGCCGCGACTTCGCCGGTGCTGTGCGGCACCGCCAGCAGCGTCAGCACCGCCGCCCGGGTCGGCCCGAGCAGCGCCGCCAGCGCCGCCGTCGGTTCGCTGCGCGCGGTGCCGTCCCACAACGCGCCGTACCCCCGCGGCGGATACCACAACGCCCGGCCCTGCGCGGTCTCCGTCACCGTGAACACCTTCGGCCCGGCGAAGCCCGACGGCAGCAGCGCCAGCCCGTGCCCGTCCAGGCCGAAGTCGACCTCACCGCCGCCGTGGCCGATCCGCAGCGCCGTCTCGTCCCAGCTCAGGCTCGGGTGCAGGTCGCGGATCAGGGCCCGCGGCCCGTGCTCGGTCGCCGCCCGGGCGCGGTGGGCGATCTCCGCCTCCGCCGCCGCGCGCAGCCTCGGCCAGTACGGCGCCAGCGCCAGCTCGAAGTACCGCCGGATCTCCCGCAGCAGCACCGCCAGCCCACCGGCCGGGTCCCGCTCGAAACGGGCGATCACCGGCGGCACGTCCGGGACCCCGCGCCACGCGTACGCCACCTCCCACGCCACCTGGTCGAGCGGAGTCTGCGCGATCATCGCCAGCTCGTCGCGCAGCAGCGGCCGGGCGGTCGCGGGCACCGGGCTCAGGAAGTCCGGCACCCAGCCCTGCCGGCGGGCCACCACGGCGAGGAACGTCTCGAGCCGGGCCGCCGCCAGCACCGGGCGCACCTGGGCGCGCCAGGAGGCGTACATCCAGAACTGGTCCGGTTTGGTCAGCGCCACGCTGCTGGCGATCACCTCGGCCATCGGCGAGTGGGCGAACCGGACGCCCGCGAGATCGGCGGGAGCGAATGCGAGCCGGATCATCCGACCATTCGAGCACGGTCGAACGGCTCGGGCCATCGCGAATCCGACCTTACGGTCGTGTCATGCGTTACGTGTACCTCGGCCGTACCGGTCTGCGGGTCAGTCGTCTCTGCCTCGGCACCATGAACTTCGCCTGGCAGATCGGCGAACCCGAGTCCCATGCCGTCCTCGACCGCGCGCTCGGCGCGGGCATCAACTTCGTCGACACCGCCAACATGTACGGCCGGGAGACCGGCGACGGGCTCAGCGAGCAGTTCATCGGGAGCTGGCTGGCCAAGTCCGGCGCCCGCGACAAGATCGTGCTCGCGACCAAGGTCTACGCGCCGATGAGCGACTGGCCCAACGACGGCGGCCTCTCCGCGCGGCACATCATCGCCTCCTGTGAGGCGTCGTTGCGCCGGCTGCGCACCGACTGGATCGACCTGCTGCAACTGCACCACATCCAGCGGGACACCCCGTGGGAGGAGATCTGGCAGGCGATGGAAACGCTCACCGGACAGGGCAAGATCCGGTACGCGGGTTCGTCGAACTTCGCCGGCTGGCATCTGACCCGCGCCCAGGCCGCCGCCGACCGGCGCCAATATCTGGGGCTGGTCAGCGAGCAGCCGAAGTACAACCTGCTCACCCGGCATGTCGAACTGGAGGTGCTGCCCGCCGCCCGGGAGCTGGGCATCGGCATCCTGCCGTACTCCCCGTTGCACTTCGGTGCGCTGTCCGGCGCGCTGCGCAAGCAGCGCGAGGGCAGCACCGGCCGCAGCGTCCTGCACGCGCCGGAACGGGTCGAGCCGCACCGCGCAGCGCTCGAGCAGTTCGAGAAGCTGTGCGCCGGCCTGGGCCAGGAGCCGACCACGGTCGCGCTGGCCTGGCTGCTGTCGCGGCCCGGGGTGACCGCGCCGGTGCTCGGCCCGCGCACGCCGCAGCAGCTGGATCTGCCGTTGCTGGCGCTGGACACCGAGCTTTCCGCGGAGACCCTGGATGAGCTGGACCGGATCTTCCCGCCCGTCGGCAACGGCGGTCCGGGCCCTGAGGCGTGGGCATGGTGACGGGGGTACGCCTCAGGGCCCGGTTTCCCTCACGAAAGTTGCCGGGCTGCCGATCACAGGGCTCGTGCAACCGGCGGAGTTCGACGACAGCACCGCGGAGTACTGGGCGCGGCAGATCCGGATCGGTGCCTCGGTCGCCGCCGGGGTGACCATGCTCGGCTGCGTACGGGTGGCCGTGGACTGGGTACCGGACCGGCGCTGGCTGCTCGGTCCGGTGCTCGCCGCGGCCCTCGTGCAGCTCGTCGCCGCCCTCCTGCCGTGGGCCCGCCTCGTCCGCAGCGCCCGTGTCCGGCGCTGGCTGGTCCTCTGGTGGGCCGCCGAGCTGCCGCTGCTGTTCCTGTTCTCCCGGCTCGACCAGGACGGGCTGATGCTCTACCTGCCCGGGGTCGCCCTGATCCTGGTCACCGCCGCGTCCCTGTACGGGCCCACCCTGGTGGTCGGCCTCGGGGCGGTGGCCGTGGCCGGCTACCTGGCGCTGCTGCCCGACCTCACCGGCGCCAACGCCGTCTCCACCGTCTCCCTGGTCGCCATCATGTCCTGCCTGGTCGCGCTGAGCTCGATCAACGCGCGCAGCCGGCGGCGGCTGGACCGGCGCCGGCAGGCCGCCGAGCACCGCACCGAGATGCTGCTCGAAGCCGCCTCCGACGCGGTGTTCGCCATCGACGTCACGGGCGCGGTCCGCTACGCCAGCCCGTCGGCCCAGCGGATCTTCGGTCTCACCGGCGCGGAGGTCACCGGCAAGGCGATGGTGGAGCTGGCCCATCCCGACGAGCTCGCCGGGCTGCGGGCGTGGATGGGCGCGCTCTTCGCTGTGCCCGGCGGCACCGCCCGTACGGAGGCCCGGCTGCGGCGGCCCGACGGCACCTGGCTGCACCTGGACGTGATCGGCACCAACCGCACCGACGACGCCGACCTGCGCGCCGCCGTGATCAGCCTGCGCGACATCGGCCGGCGCAAGGAGCTCGAGGAGCAGCTGAGCCGGCAGGCGTTCACCGACTCGCTGACCGGGCTGCCGAACCGGGCCCTGTTCCGCGACCGGCTCGAACAGGCCGTCCAGCGTCGCGCCGGCGGTGGCGTCACCGTGCTGCTCATCGACCTGGACGATTTCAAGCTGGTCAACGACAACCTCGGGCACAGCGCCGGCGACGAACTGCTGGCCACCCTGGCCGGGCGGCTGCGGGCCGAGATGCGCCCCGGCGACACCCTGGCCCGGCTCGGCGGTGACGAGTTCGCGATCCTGGTCGAGAACCTGGAAGCGGCCGACGCCGTCGCGCTGGCCGAGCGGCTGCTGCTGGCCGGACGCGAGCAGATCCGGCTGGACAGCCGCGACGTCACCTGCTCGCTGAGCATCGGCATCGCCAGCGGCGACCTGCCCGCCGGCCAACTGCTGCGCGACGCCGACCTGGCCATGTACGCCGCCAAACGGGCCGGCCGCAACGCCTACGCGGTGTTCTCGCCGTCGATGTCCCGCTCGGTGCTGGAGGAGGCGCAGCAGCGCGTCGACATGGAGCTGGGGCTGGAGCAGGAGCAGTTCGTCCTGCTCTACCAGCCGGTGGTGGACATGACCACGCAGCAGATGACCGGGGTCGAGGCGCTGGTGCGGTGGCGCCACCCCGAGGACGGGCTGCTCAGTCCGTACCAGTTCATCGCCACGGCCGAGGCCAACGGCCTGATCGTGCCGCTCGGCCGGTGGGTCCTGCGCGAAGCCTGCGCGCAGCTGGCGCGCTGGCGCCGCGAGACGCCGGCTGCGGCCGGCCTCAAGGTCAACGTCAACCTGTCGGCGCGGCAGTTCCAGTACGCGGGCCTGGTCGCGGACGTGGCGGCGGCGATCGACGACGCCGGCATCCCGGCCGGCTCGCTGACCCTGGAGATCACCGAGTCGATGCTGATGGAGGACATCACCGGCGCGATCGAGACGCTGCGCGCGCTGCGGGCGTTGGGCGTACGGCTGGCGATCGACGACTTCGGCACCGGCTACTCGTCCCTGAACTACCTCAAGCAGCTGCCGGTCGACATCATCAAGATCGACCGGACGTTCGTCGAGCAGGTCGACACGGACGCGGACGACGTGGCGCTGGTGGACGCGGTGGTCGGGCTGGGGCAGGCGCTGCGGCTGCAGACCGTCGCCGAGGGAATCGAGACCGACGGGCAGTGGATGATGCTGCGGCAGATCGGGTGCGACCAGGGCCAGGGATATCTGTTCGGGCGGCCCGGCGACGCGGCCTCGGTGACCGGCCTGCTGGCCCGCGAGCCGGCTGCGGCCGACCTCTGACGCCGCGCCCCGGCCGACCTCTGCGTCCGGCCCGGGTGGCCCTCGCGGCGCGGCCGCGCCGGGCCGGAGCCGCGCAGGGGCGGTGAGTGGGGGTCAGCGGCGGAGGACGGAGAGCTCCAGGATGGCCGGCATCGGGGCCACGCCCGGGCCACCCGCGCGGACCCAGGCTGCGATGTCCTCCTCGATCGAGTCGTCGCCGACCAGGCCGAACCACACCGCCCGGGCACCTCGGCGGCGGGCGCCGGGCTCCGGGTGGACCACGATGACGTTCGCCTCCGCGCAGGCGTCGAGGCATTCGCTCACCCGTACCTGATGCGGGGCCGGCAGCGACTCGCGCAGCCGGACCAGCTGGCCGTCGTGGTCGACCTTCGGGTGCTTGCGGGCGTTGCCGCAGCAACAGTCCCGGCACACCGTCACCGTGCAGCCGGCCGGCGTCGTTCTCCTGAGTCCTGGCACGGGCTGGACATTAACCGCAGGCCGGAACGGCAGTTCGCGCGGTCACCGGATCGGTGACCGCGCGAACATCTTGCCGCTGTCGTCAGTCCCGGGTCGCTGCCCGGCGGCGCCGGGTCGCGCCGAGGACCACCGCACCGCAGAGGATCAGCAGCGCGCCGCCCAGGATGAACGTCATCGAGTTGGCCCCGGTCAGGGCCAGCTTCGAGGCGTCACCGGTCTGTACGTTCTGCTCCGCCTGCAGGTCGGGCGCGCCGTCGTCGCTGTCGTCGTTGGTCACGACCTGGGCCGCCGGTTGCTGGGTGGCGCGGGGCTTCGTGGTCTTGCCGGCCACCGCCTGCGCCGGGCTATCCGAGTCGTCGTCCGCCGACTCGTTGTTGTCGGCCGACTCGTTGTTGTCGGCCTTCTCCGGCTCCTTGGCGGGCGCCGGCTTGGTGGTCTTGGCCGGCTTCGGCGCGTCGGCGTCGTTCTTCGGCGGGATCGTCACGGTGCCGGTCTTCGGCGGCGTCGTGCCGGTCTCGGTCTTCGGGGTCGCGGTGGCACCGGGGTTAGCGGCACCGCCGTTGTCACCCTGATCCCCGTCACCCTGGTCGCCGTCACCCTGACCGCCGCCGTTGTTCTGGCCGCCGCCGTTGTTCTGGCCACCGTCGCCCTGGCCGTCGCCGCCATTGTTCTGACCGCCGTCGCCCTGGCCGTCGCCGCCGTTGTTGCCGCCACCGCCGTTGTTGCCGCCGCCGTTGTCAGCGGGCGGGTTCGCCGGGGGCTCCTCGGCGGGCGGCTCCTCGTCGCCGCCCTCGACCTTGACGCGCACCGCGTCCAGGGCCGGGGTCTGGTTGGCGCGCTGCATCATCGGGATCCGGTGCGAGCCGTCGCCGGCCCAGGAGGCGCACTGCGCGATGCCTTCCTGCGGCAGGCCGGGGACCTGGATGGTGACGGTGTCGGGCTGCGCGCCGCCCTTCTTGTCCTCGGTGGCCACGAAGAACGCGGGCACCGGGGCCGGGTCGGGAGCCTCGTTGGTGGCGGCGAGCATCCGGCAGGCGGTGTGGAAGTGGCCGCGGACCAGGCCTTCCGCGGTTAGCACCGAGCTCTCCACGTAGTAGCCGCCCAGGCCGGCCGCGAGGAAGCGGTCGCGGACCAGGTTGCGGGTGCTCACCTTCAGCGTGAAGGGGGTGTTCGCCTTCACCGACTTGGGGAAGTCCGTGATCAGCAGCGTCGGGTTCTTGGCCTGCTCGCCGACCTCACCGAACTCGGTGGAGACGCAGCGGTCGCCCTTCTGGAAGCCGTCGTGCGCGTCCAGGTTGCTGTCCTCGCAGCTGTTGGCCAGGATCTGCAGCCCGTTGACCTGCTTGGCGGTCGTCTTGCCGGTGGTGCAGTTCTCGACCGGCTGCGGCTTCGGGGCCTTCTCACCCTTGGCCAGCTGCCCGTCGCCCTTGTGCTGGACGTCGCCGTCCTTGTCCGTGTAGGTGCCGACCTTGGGGTCGGTCGCGGCGCTCTTGCCGGCCGGCGCGGCCGGGTCGGCGGCGGGGGCCTCGCAGGCCACCGTCTTGCTCTCGTCCGCGTTGGAGATCTGGGTGACACCGATCACCCCGCCGAAGGCGATCAGTACGGCGACCGCGGCGATGATGCGACGGTCCGGGCCCCGGCGTTGGGCGGCCCGACGGTAAGTCGGCCTTCGCATGGGTGGCACCTCTTCTGTAACCATTTCATTGGCGGATGAGCCGGTCCGCGAGCCCTTTTGGTGGCCCGGCCGGGTACCGGCATGCAGACGTTAAGAGCCGGCGCCCGTCCACACCAATTTCCCAGCGAAAATTGAGGCTTTCTTAGGCTCAAATTAATGCAAAAATATGGGTCGCATTCCGAACCCTCGGCATCCACCGTTCGGCCGATGTCCCGCCTCCACCGAACGGGGGATACGGCGGACACGGGCCGTTGCGGTGAGCGTACCCGCTGATCTGCCCGCCCGGCGTCGACCGAGCGGGCAGATCGCTGTCAGGACACGGGTTCAGCGGTCACGACGATGTTGTCGCGGTAGTGCCGGGTCTTGCTGTCGAACGGCCCGCCGCAGGTGATCAGCGTCAGCCGCGGAGCACCGTCGCGGGCGAAGTACTTGTCCAGCGGAATGCGGGTCTTGCTGTACCTTTCCCGGGCCACGACCTGGAATGCGCGGTCGGTGCCGTCCGGGCCGGCCAGCGTCATTCTGTCGCCCGGTTCCAGGCTGCTGAGCCGGAAGAATGCGCCCTTGCCCTGATCGGCGCTGTCCGCGTGGCCGGCCACGACGATCGACCCGGCCGTCGCGGTCATTCCCGGGCCGAAGCGGTACCAGCCGACCCGGTCGACGCTCGGCGGGACGTCGAACTCACCGGTCTTGGCGTCGACGCCGACCTCGGCCACGGTGGCGTCGAGCTTGAGCGCGGGGATCTCGAGCCGCGCCGGGGCCACCTCCTCGGCCGGGGCCTTCGCCTCGGGTACAACAGCCGCGGGCGGGGGAGCGGACGACGTGGTGGGCGTCGCCGACTCCAGGGCGGCGACCGCCGAGGAACCGACGGACGGCTCGGGCCGCGACAGGTACGCGACCACCCCCACCACGATCAGCAGCACCAGCCCGGCCACGACGAGGAGCCGGGCGCGGCCCTTGCGGGTCGCGCCCGGGGATCCGACGGTCATCGGCGACCCGGCACCAGCCGGCGCGCGCCGAGGGCGAGCATCAGCAGACCGGCCGCCGCCAGCGCGTACCAGGCGAGACCGAGGCCACGGTCGGCCTGGCCGCCGCTGCCGCTGGGCACGCCACCCGGTGCGGAGTGCAGGCCGGTGATGGTCTGGGTGACCAGGTCGAGGGTCTTGTCCTCGGCCGAGCCGACCGCGTAGACGATCGTGGCGGTGCCCTCCTTGAGGTTGAGGTCCGCCGGGCCGATCGCCACGGTGTCCGTGCCGGCCAGCACCACGTCGGCCTCGACCGAGCCCGCGGGCAGGTCGGCCTTGGCCTCCTTCGGGTTGGTCAGGTCCTCGAAGACCGGCTTGCCGCCCGCGCGCACGTCGACGGCCGGGGCCGCGGCGGTGTGCCGCACGATGATCCGGGCCTGGCCCGCGGCGACCTTCTTGACGTCGTTGGCGAACGGGGTCAGCGCCGGCTCGCCGTCCTCGCTCAGGTGCGCGACGAGGCTGATGTTGGCGCCGCCGGGGATCTCGGCGTCGTCCACCTTGAGCAGGGCCTTGCTGATATCGTCACCGGGCTTGGTCAGCGCGATGTCGTAGCTGCCCTCCTCCAGCGACAGCGGGCCCGCCACCTTGCCGGGAGCGAAGTCCGGCAGGGTCTTCTTGCCGTTGACGTAGACGTCCACGTTCTGCCCGGGGATGCCGTGCACGACGGAGACCTGGGAGGTGGCGGCGAAGGCCGGGGTGGCGGTCAGCGCGCCGAGACCGCCGAAGGCGATCAGGGTGGCCGCACCGACGGCGGTCACGCGGCGCAGGGGCACAAGACGCATCTAATTCTCCTAGCGAGTGGGTATCCGGGTTCGGACAACCCGTGGTTTCGCTGGGTCCGGCACGGCTGGATGCACCACGGAAAAAATCGATCCCGCTGCATCCACGGCCCGGCCGGGGAGCGAATGAGCAGGTGGAAAGGGGGCCGATGAATCCCGACGACGAACTCGCCGAACGCTTCCGGGCGGGCGACGAGCATGCGCTGCGCCTGGCGTACGACCGCTACGGCGGCGCGGTGCTCTATCTCGGCGTACGCCTGCTGGGCAATAGAGCCGATGCGGAGGACGTCACGCAGACGACCTTCGTGGCGGCCTGGCAGGGTCGCGGTACGTTTGATCCGGAACGTGGCGGGATGCTCGGCTGGCTGCTCGGTATCGCCCGGCGCAAGGCGGTCGACCGGCTGCGGTCGGCGGCGCGCGAGGAGCGGGTGGCCTCGACGGTACGGGCCCAGCCCGTCGCCGACGAGGAGAGCCCCGAACGCGTGCTGGACCGCCTGGTCGTGGCCGACGAGCTGGCCCAGCTGCCCGCCGAGCAACGGCGCAGCCTGGAGCTGGCGTTCTACGACGACCTCACTCATCCGCAGATAGCGGCCCTGACCGGACTGCCCCTGGGCACGGTCAAGAGTCACATCCGGCGTGGCATGGCCAATCTACGACGACGGTGGGAGGTGGACGGTGCAGCATCTGGATCCCGATCGGCTGGTCCTACTCGCGCTCTCTGAGGAAACGGCGGACACCGACGAGTCCGTCCACCTGGCCGAGTGCCCGGGGTGCCGGGCGGAGATCGACGACCTGCGGCACGTCGCCGAGCTGGGTGCGGAGACGCAGGGCCTGCGGGCGCTGCCGCCGCCGCCCGAACGGGTCTGGGCCGGCATCGAGGCCGCGGTGACCGCACCCGTGCGGCGCCTGCCCCAGCGGCGGGAACGGCGCTGGGTGCTGCCCGTGCTCGCGGCGGCGGCCGCTGCAGTGCTCGCCATCGCCGGCACGGTCACGGTGCAGCGCTTCACCGACCGTCCGGCACCGCCGAGGGTGACCGCGAAGGCGAGCCTGGCCCGGCTCGGCGGTGCGCCGGTGGCGGCCGGGGGAGCGGCGGAGGTCATCGGTGGCAGCAAGCTGCGCCTGGACGTGCGCAACCTGCCGCTGACGACCGGCTACTACGAGGTGTGGCTCATCGACCCGGACGACACGACGAGGATGATGGCGATGGGCAACCTGTCCAGTGCCGCGCTCTCGGGTGCCGCCGACGTGGTGCTGCCGCTGCCGCCGGGTGCGGATCTCAACCGCTACCGGCTGGTGGACGTGTCCGCGGAGGCGTACGACGGCGACGCCGCGCATTCCGGCAAGAGCCTGCTGCGGGGCACGCTCACGAATTGAGCACAGGGCGGTGCCGGGGCATCAGCGCGAGCTGACTGTCCCGGCACCGCTTCGTCATTTCCGCCAGCTCCGGCCGGGCCGCGTCAGCTCGGTCGAGCAGCTGGGTGATCGTCGTCAGGGTCGGTGGCACGCCGGTGGCCAGCAGTTCGCCGGCCTGCTGACGGTGTGCCTCGTCCAGGCCGGGACGCAGCAGGCGGCGCAGCTCCGGGTGAGCGGCCAGAGCGTGCACGGCGGGCAGCGTGACGATCCCGGCGGCGAAGGACGAGCCCAGGTCGAGGATGTCGTCGAGCAGGTGCAACGCGGTGCCGTACGCGACGCCGTACTCCTGGAGACCGTCCTCGGGTGCGGCGGTGACGACCGCGCCGAGCCGGCCGGCCGCGGCCAGCAGGGTGCCGGTCTTCAGCTCGGCGATGCGCAACGCGGTCGTCGCGTCCACCTCGGGGTGGAAGCGGTTGTCGGCCTCGAGGGACAGCCCGGTGCAGCGCTCGGTCAGGGCATCACCGAGCAGCGGGCCGGCCCCGGCGGTGGCACCGAGCCGGTGGGCGAGCCCGATCAGCAGGTCACCCGTGAGCAGGGCGACGGTGGTGCCTTCCTTGGCGTTGATGGTGGGCACGCCACGGCGTACCGGGGCCTCGTGCAGCAGGTCCTCGTGCACGAGCGTGGCCAGGTGCAGCAGCTCGACGGCGGCCGCGGCCGTGGCCGTGCGCCGCGACGTGCCGGGCCAGGCCCGGCCGGCGACCGCCAGCAGGAGCCCGGCCCGTAGCCATTCGCCGCCGGCCTGCGCGATCCGCCGGCACGGCTCCCGCAAGGACACCGGGACGCCGTCGAGCGCCTCGGTCAGCAGCGCCTCGGCGGCGGCGAGGCCGTCGGCGCTCATGCCACCGCCGCCGGCTGCTCCACCGGTCCCGCCTGGTGCGCGCGGTGCGGGGCCGCCGGGTCGGCCGGCCACCAGAACCGGTCGCCCAGCAGGGTGGCCAGGGCCGGGACCAGGACCGTACGCACCAGCAGCGTGTCCAGCAGCACGCCGAGGCCGACGATCACCCCGATCTGGGTGAGCGTGATGATCGGCAGCACGCCCAGCACCGCGAACACCGCCGCGAGCAGGATGCCGGCGCTGGTGATCACCGCGCCCGTTGCGGCCAGGGCGTGGATCATCCCGGCCCGGGTGCCGCGGGTCATGGCCTCCTCCCGGGCCCGGGTGACCAGGAAGATGTTGTAGTCGACGCCGAGCGCCACCAGGAACAGGAACGCGTACAGCGGCACTTGGTTGTCGAGGCCGGGATAGCCGAGCAACTCGCGGAACAGCCACGAGCCGGCGCCCAGGGCGGCGACGAAGCTGGCGATGACGGTGCCGATCAGCAGCACTGCGGCGACGACCGCACGCAACAGCAGGCCCAGGACCAGCAGCACCACGAGCAGGATGACCGGCACGATCACCCGCAGGTCCACCCGCGACGCGTCCCGGGTGTCCATCGCGATCGCCACACTGCCGCCGACCAGGGCGTCGTCGCCGACCGCGTCGCGCAGCGCCCGGATGGTGCCGTAGCTCTGCGGGGTGTCGGGTGCGGCGGTCAGTACCGCGGTGATGCTGACCGACTGCCCGGCCCGCTCGGCGATCCGGGCCTGCGCCACCCCCGGCGTGCCGGACACGGCGGCGAGGACCTGGTCGGCGGTGGCCGGGGCGGTGATCACCACGGTGGGGTCCGCGGCGCCGGCCGGGAAGTAGCGACTCAGGGTGGTCAGGCCGTCGACGGACTCGGCCTCGACGCGGAACTGCTCGGTCTGCGAGAGCCCGAGCCGGGTGCCGATCAGGCCGGTCGACAGCACGCCGAGCACGACCAGCGCGACCACGGTGACCAGGCCGGGGCGGCGGGCGACACCGCGGCCGACCCGGGCCCAGATGCCGCGCTCCTGCTCGGTGCCGCCCGCACCGACGCGCGGGATGAACGGCCAGAACAGGCCCCGGCCGCAGACCACGAGCGCGGCGGGCAGGGCGATCAGGGCGAAGAGCGCGGCGACGGCGATGCCCAGGGCCGCGGTGACACCCAGCGCGACGGTGTCGCCCAGGCTGGCCAGCAGCAGGGTGAGCAGGCTCAGCACGACGGTGACGGCGCTGGCCGCGATGGCCGGGCCGGCGCCGCGCAGGGCCCGGCGCATGGCCTCACGCCGGTCGGCGTGGCGGTGCAGTTCCTCGCGGTAGCGCGAGATCAGCAGCAGGGCGTAGTCGGTGCCCGCGCCGAACACCAGGACCGTGACGATGCCCACGGTGGAGTCGCCGATGGTGAGGTCGGTGTGCCGGGAGAGCAGGGCGACCAGCCCGCTGGCCACCCGGTCGGCCAGGCCGACCACGGCCAGCGGCACGAGCCAGAGCACCGGACTGCGGTACGTGATCAGCAGCAGCAGCGCCACGACCACCACGGTCACGAGGAGCAGGTTGGTGTTGGCCCCGGTGAAGCTGTCCGCGATGTCGGCGGCGAACCCGGCGCCCCCGGTGACCTGAGCGGTCAGCCCGTCCGGCAGCCCGGCCCGCGCGGTGTCGCGCAGCTCGGCCACCGCGGCGATGGTCCGGTCGGCCGGGGCGTCGGCGGGCAACGGTACGGCGACCAGCGCCGCGTCCCGCTCGTCGGAGAACACCGGCGGACTCTGCGTCTTGAAGGCCTTGGCGTCGGCCTCGATCTTCGCGACGTCGGCGGCGGTGAGCGCCTGCCCGTCGCGGCTGTAGACGACCAGGGCCGGGTTGCTCTGTCCCGACGGCAGCTGCCGTTGCAGCGCGGCGACCTT
Source organism: Actinoplanes sp. CA-051413 (assembly GCF_050955795.1). NCBI lineage: Bacteria > Bacillati > Actinomycetota > Actinomycetes > Micromonosporales > Micromonosporaceae > Actinoplanes > Actinoplanes sp. CA-051413. The sequence goes on along the minus strand of NZ_CP192100.1, from coordinate 5,352,430 downwards.
GGTGGACTCGGCCGCCGAGGGCAGGGAGGCGGTCGGGTCGTTGGCGGTGCGGACCTCGCCCGCGCCCGCGATGACCGAGCCGCCGAGCAGCAGGGCGACCACGAGCACCAGCCATGCGGTGAGCCGTCCGGTGAGTGTCCGAAGCACCATCATTCCTCCACGACAAAGAATCTCGACCATCGAGAGTCTCCACCAGTGCGACGGCATCTGCAACACTGAGCGGGTGTACCGGGCGCGCAAGACGGAGCGGGACAGGCTCCGCGAGGAGATCGTCAACCTGCTGCGCACGTACAGCGTCGAGGCGCAGCACGTGGGGCACGCGTTCGCCCAGCGGCACGGGCTGCACCCCACCGACCTGCAGGCGCTGATCGCGGTGATGCACGCCGAGGGCCGGGGCACGCCGCTCACCCCGGGCCGGCTCGGCGAGGCGATCGGGCTCTCCTCGGGCGCCACCACGGCCGCGATCGACCGGCTGGAACGCGCCGGCCACCTGCGCCGCACCCGGGAGAGCACCGACCGCCGGGTCGTGCACCTGCGCTACGGCGAGCCCGGCATGGCCCTGGCCACGGAGTTCTTCGGCCCGCTGGGCAAGCGCACCGACGACGTGATGGCCGGCTTCAGCGACGACGACCTGGCCCTGGTGCGCCGCTTCCTGCAGGGCATGAACGTCGCACTGGCCGAGCACCACACCGAAGTACGCGCGGCGGAGTGACCCGGCCTAGCGTGGCCGGGGCGTGACCAGCCCGGCGTCGTAGGCGGCGATCACCAGGTGGGCGCGGTCCCGGGCGGCCAGCTTGGTCAGCAGGTGCGACACGTGCGTCTTGACCGTCTTGATCGAGATGGTCAGCCGCGCGGCGATCTGGTCGTTGGACAGCCCGCGCCCGATCAGCGTCAGCACCTCGGTCTCGCGGGCGGTGAGCGGCCGGGGCGCCGGCGCCCGAGGTGTGCGGGGGACCGCGACGTAGTGCTCGACCAGCCGGGTCAGGATGGACGGGGCGAACAGCGACTCGCCGGCGTGGGTCCGGCGGATCGCGGTGATCAGCTCCTCCGGCCGGGCGTCCTTGAGCAGGAAACCCGAGGCGCCGGCGTGCAGCGCCTCGTAGACGTACTCGTCCAGCTCGAACATGCTCAGCACGACCACCCGGGTCGCCGCCAGCTCCGGGGCGGCGCAGATCCGCCGGGTGGCCTGCAACCCGTCGAGCCGGGGCATCCGGACGTCCATCAGCACCACGTCGGGCCGGGTGCGCCGGGCCACCTCCAGCGCCTCGGCGCCGTCACCGGCCTGGCCGACCACCGCCAGGCCCGGCGCGCTGCCGATGATCATCGCGAGGCTGTGCCGCAGCAACGGCTGGTCGTCGACGAGCAGCACCCGTACGGCGCTCATCCGGGCTCCCGGTCGGGGATCCGCGCGACCACCCGGAACCCCTGCTCGACCGGCCCGGCGTGCAGGGTGCCGCCGAGACCGGTGACCCGTTCGCGGACACCGATCAGCCCGTGCCCGGCGCCGGGTGTGCCGGGCCACGGTCCGTCCGGCCCGCTGTCGTGCACGCTCGCCACCACGGTGTCGCCGTCGCGATGGACGTGCACCCGCACGTCGCTCGGGCCGGCGTGCCGGGCCACGTTGTGCAGTGCCTCCCGCACGGTCCGGCAGATCGCCACCTGCGCGCCCGGCGAGACCGGCCCCATCGGCTCGAGCGTCAGGCGCGCCCGCACCCCGGTGGCCCTGGCGTCGGACACGATCGCGGGCAGCCGGCCGAGATCCTCCGCCGGCTGCCGCGGCCCGGCGTCGCCGGCGGTGCGCAGCACGGTGAGCATCCGGCGCAGCTCGGCGGTGGCCTCGCGGCCGGCGGACTCGATGTCGGACAGCGCCTCCCGCGCCTCGCCGGGGTCGCCGGAGAGCCGGGCTGCGGCGGCCCGCACGGTGATCAGGCCCAGGCCGTGCGAGACGATGTCGTGCAGGTCCCCGGCCAGGCGCAGGCGCTCGGCCAGCACCGCCTCCGAGGCCGCCCAGCGGGTCAGCCGGGCCTCGTAGGCCACGCGGTCGGTGTGACTGCGCCAGATCGCCCAGGCCGCCAGGGCCACCGCGCCCACGGCGATCAGCGACGGCATCACCGCCGCGAGCACCCCATCCGCCCCGACGAGCAGCAGCATCAGCACCAGGGCGAGCAGGGTCGCCCCGGTGACCGGCCAGACCCGGGACCGGCGGGCGGGCCGCTGCCGTACCTCCTGCACCCCCGCACCCTACGTGCGGTCCGCGTGTCCGGCGTCGGACCACGGTCCGATCTCGCGGTCCCGACCACGGTCCGATGTGGCCGGACCGGCGGGCGCCTTGACTGGCGGGGTGATCACCATCGAGCACGTCCACAAACGGCGCGGCCGGGCCCCGATCCTCACCGACGTCGGCTTCACGGCCCGCCCCGGCCGGGTCACCGGCTTCCTCGGCCCCAACGGCGCCGGCAAGTCCTCCACCCTGCGCATCCTGCTCGGCCTGGACCGCGCCCAGCAGGGCACGGCACTGGTCGCCGGGCGGCCGTACGGCCAGTGGCGGCGGCCGCTGACGGTCGTCGGCGCGCTGCTCGACGGCAGTGGAGCGCACCGCTCGCGGACCGGCCGCGCACACCTGCGCTGGGTGGCCGCTACCAATGGCCTGCCGCGTTCGCGGGTGGACGAGGTGCTCGAGCTGGTGGACCTGACCTCGGCGGCGGGCAAGCGGGTCGGCACGTACTCGCTGGGCATGGGCCGGCGGCTGGGGCTGGCGGCGGCGCTGCTCGGGGACCCGGCGGTCCTGGTGCTCGACGAGCCGGTGAACGGGCTGGACGCGGGCGGTATCCGGTGGATGCGGGAGTTCCTGCGCCGGCGGGCTGCCGAGGGTGCGACGGTGCTGCTCTCCAGCCACCTGATGGGCGAACTCGCCGAGACGGTCGACGACGTCGTGGTCATCGACCGGGGCCGGATCATCGCCGCCGGGACCCTGGCCGGGGTCACCGGCGACCATCCGACCCTGGAGGACGCCTACTTCGCGCTCACCTCGACCGGGACGCGGGGCCGGTGGTGAGGGCGGAACTGCTGAAGCTGGCCGGGCTGCCGTCGGTGTGGGTGGCGGTCGCGCTGAGCCTGCTCCTGCCGCCGCTCGTGGTGCTGCTCAACTCGCGGGCGGCGGCGAGCACGCCCGACAGCGGTTTCCTGGAGCTCACCGTCGGGGTGCTCGGGCCGCTCGTGCTGGGCACGGTCGCCGCCGGCAGCGAGTACCGGGGCGGGCAGATCGCGACGAGCCTGGTCTGTGTGCCGTCGCGGATGCGTCTGCTTACCGCCAAGACCGGGGCGCTGGTGCTGAGCGTGGCGGTGACGGCGGCGGTCAGCGCAGTGGTGACGCTGGCGGTGGCCGGGGTGCTCGACGGCGGGCCCGGGCCGCGGATCGCCGGCGTTGTCGTCTACTGGGTGCTGGACGCGCTGCTGGCGTACGGGATCACCCTGCTGACCCGCAGCGGCGTCCTGCCGCTGACGGTCCTGATCGTGAACTCCACCGTCGTCTCGGTCAGTTTCCTGCTCACCAAGCTCACCCCGCTGGCGGCCTACCTGCCGGACCTGGCCGGCGCGCAGATGTTCATCGAGCCCCACGACGTCGTGACCGACCTGACCCCGGTGACGGCCGGCCTGGTCATGGGCGCCTGGGTCGCCGTCCTGCTGGGGGTCGCCGCGTACGTCTTCCACCGGCGCGACGCGTGAACACGGTCCGCGCCGAGCTGCTGAAGCTGGCGACGCTGCCCGCCCTGGCCCTGACCGTGGCCCTGACCTGGGCCGTGACCACGCTGATCGCGCTGGTCGCCCGGGACGGCCCGGACCCGATCCCGATGGCCCGCGCGGGCTTCCTGGTCCTCGGCGTGCTCGCCGCCACCTCCGAGTACGACGGCGGCCAGATCCACACCACGCTGCTCTGCACGCCCCGCCGGGCCCGCCTGCAGCTCACCAGGACGCTCGTCCTCACCCTGGCCGCCGTCCCGGTCGCGGCCGTGACCGTGCTCATCGCCGGCAGCGGCGATCCGGTCTACCTCGTCCTGACCACCGTGCTGGCGGCGGCCGTGGGCACCCTGCTGCGTCACGCCCTGGCGGCGGTCGTGGTGGTGCTCGGCTACTACTACGTGCTGGGGCCGTTCGTCCGGGACCGCGTCGACGACAGCCTGTGGCTCCCGGCCGGATGGACGGTGGCCGCCGTGCTCGCCGCCACGGTCACGGTCGTCCGCCGGGACGCCTGACCCCTGATCGTCTTCGGACGGGCGGCCGCGTGGCGGGGGAGACTTCCGCACCCGGTTTGCGTCACGATGGGGGAGGCGGAAGGAGGCCCGGCGATGTCGCTGGTGCACGGAACAGTCGCCCCGGGTTACGAGAAGGTCCGGGAGGTCTTCGCCGCCGAGCTGGCCCGGCTCGGTGAGGTCGGCGCCCAGCTGGCCGTGTACCGGCACGGCAGGCAGGTCGTCGATCTCTGGACCATCGACCCGGAAGCGCTGATGGGTCTGCTGTCGGTGACCAAGGGTGCGGCCTTCCTGGTGGTGGCGCTGCTCGTGCAGGACGGCGTCATCGACGTCAATCGCTCGGTGCGGCACTACTGGCCGCAGTTCACCCCGGACGTGACCGTGCGTGAGCTGCTCGGGCACCGGGCCGGGCTGATCGGGGTGGACGGCGGCTTCGGGCCCGCCGAGCTCGCCGACGACCGGATCATCGCCGAGCGACTGGCCAAGCAGCGGCCGTACTGGTCCCGTGGCTCCGGGTACGGCTACCACGCGCTGGTGATCGGGGCGCTCGTCGGTGAGATCGTGCGCCGGGTGACCGGCCGGTCACTGCAGCAGACGTACGAGCACCGGGTCCGCGTCCCGTACGACATCGACCTGTTCCTCGGTCTGCCCGCGGAGCTGGAACCGCGCTTCCGCCCGCTCGCCCCGCCGGTCGGGCGTGAGCCGGGACCGGATCCGGGCAGCCTGACCGGCATCGCGCTGAACCTGCACGCCGACCCGCCGACCGACCTGACCGTTTTCGCCAACAGCCGGATGGTCCGGGCCCACGGGCAGGCCTCGGCCGGCGGTGTGGGCAACGCCCGCGGCGTCGCGCGGTTGTATGCTGCGGCCGTGTCGGGCCTCAACGGCAGGGAACCGCTGCTGCGCCCGGCGACCACAGCCGCTTTCGGCACCGCCGGCGACACCGCGCCCGACCTGTTGTCCGGCGGCTCCGGTGCCCAGTTCGGCCTCGGTTTCGAGGCCATGACGACCCCCTATCCGTTTCTCGGCCCGGCCGCGTTCGGCCATTTCGGCGCGGCAGGCTCGCTCGGCTTCGCGGATCCGCGCAGCGGAGTCGCGTACGGCTACGCCCGTGACCGCCTCGCCCAGCCCCACGGTGGCGGTGCGGTGGAGAACGACCAGTTCGTGACGGCTGTCGTTCAGGCCGCCGACGCCTGACCGTCGTCCGCTGCCCGCCCGCCCGATACCCCGTACTCTGATGATCCACAGCGGCACCGCCGGCTCGGCGGTGCCGATGAGATGGAGGAACCCACGTGCGGACCCTTGCCCGTACCGCCGCGGCCCTGCTGGCGGTCACGACCTTCGCCGGCCTGACCGCCTGCTCCCCGCCCGAGAAGGAGAGCGACTCCGCCGGCACCGGGGCGGCCACCGCCGCCAGCGCCGCCGACCTCGGTGGCATGGACGCGCTCGTCGCCGCGGCCAAGAAGGAGGGCCAGCTCAACGTCATCGCGCTGCCGCCGGACTGGGCCAACTACGGCGAGATCATCAAGGCCTTCGGCACCAAGTACGGCATCAAGGTCAACTCGGCCCAGCCGGACGCCAACAGCCAGGACGAGATCAACGCCGCGGACCAGCTCAAGGGCCAGGACAAGGCGCCCGACGTGTTCGACCTGGGCAGCGCCGTCGCGACCGCCAACGTGGCCAAGTTCGCCCCGTACAAGGTGGCCACCTGGGCCGACATCCCGGACGCGCTCAAGGAGGCCGGCGGCACCTGGACCAACGACTACGGCGGCTACATGTCGATCGGCTACGACAGCGCCAAGGTGCCCGCCCCGGCGAGCGTGGCCGACCTGCTCAAGCCCGAGTACAAGGGCAAGGTCGCGCTCAACGGCGACCCGACCCAGGCCGGGGCCGCGTTCGCCGGCGTCGCCATGGCCGCGCTCGGCAACGGCGGCTCCGCCGACGACATCAAGCCGGGCGTGGACTTCTTCGGCCAGCTGAAGAAGGCCGGCAACTTCCTGCCGGTCGACCCGACCCCGGCCACCGTCGAGTCCGGCCAGACGCCGGTCGTCATCGACTGGGACTACCTCAACGTCGCGCAGGGCGCCAAGCTCAGCGGCAAGATCCAGTGGAAGACCGTGGTGCCGGCCGGTGCGGTGCTCGGCTCGTACTACGTGCAGGCCATCAGCAAGGACGCCCCGCACCCGGCGGCCGCCCGGCTGTGGGAGGAGTTCCTGTACTCCGACGAGGGCCAGAACCTGTGGCTCAAGGGCGGCGCCCGGCCGGTGCGCGCCGACGCGATGGTCAAGGCGGGCACGATCGACGCCACCGCGTTCGCGGCCCTGCCCAAGGTCGAGGGCACCCCGGTCTTCCAGACCGAGGCGCAGACCACCAAGGCCAAGGAGTACCTGGCGGCCAACTGGGCCAAGGCCATCGGCTGAGCATGGCCACCGTCCTCGACGGCCCGGAGCTGGCGGCACCCGTGCCGCCGGTCCGGGCCCCCCGGGGCCGGCTGCGCCTGAACCAGGTGCGCAGCCTGCTCGGCACCCTGCCGTTCTTCGCCTACGTCACCGTCTTCCTGGTCATCCCCACCCTGGTGGTGGCGATCGGGGCGTTCGCCGGTGACGGCGGCTTCACCCTGGCCAACGTGACCGCGCTGGGCGACTCCTACGTGCTGGACGCGTTCGGGCGCAGCATCCTGCTGTCGGCGGTCACCGCGCTCCTCGGCGCGGTGCTCGGGGCGGTGCTGGCGTACGCGCTGGCCACCGCCAGGCCCGGCGGGCTGCTGCGCCGCATCGTCACCGCCGCGTCCGGGGTGCTGGCCCAGTTCGGCGGCGTCACCCTGGCGTTCGCCTTCATCGCCACCCTCGGCCTGTCCGGCTTCGTCACCGTGTTCCTGCGGGACAACCTCGGCGTCGACATCTACTCCGGTGGCGTCTGGCTCTTCGAACTGCCGGGCCTCGTGCTGGTCTACACGTACTTCCAGATCCCGCTCATGGTGATCGTCTTCCTGCCGGCGCTCGACGGGATCCGCCCGCAGTGGCGCGAGGCCACCGAGAGCCTCGGCGGTTCCACCTGGCAGTACTGGACCAAGGTGGCGGGACCGTTGCTCGCGCCCGCGTTCCTCGGTTCCACGCTGCTGCTGTTCGCCAACGCGTTCTCCGCGTACGCGACCGCGGCGGCCCTGGTCAGCCAGGGCAACCCGATCGTGCCGCTGCAGATCCGCAGCGCCCTGACCAGCGAGGTCGTCCTGGGCCAGCAGAACCTCGGCAAGGCCATGGCGCTGGGCATGGTCGTGGTGGTGGCCGTGGTGATGACCCTGTACGCCCTGCTGCAGAAGCGGACCGCACGATGGCTGGGCTGAGGGCGCGCCGGGCCCGCCGGCAGTCCGCGTTCCGCTGGACGGTCCTGGCCGTCATGGGGGTCTTCTTCCTGCTGCCGCTCGCGGCGATGGTGGAGTTCACCACCCGCGGGGACAGCGGCACCTGGTCGCTGCTCGCCGACTGGCCGAAGCTCAGCGAGACCTACCCCGACCTGGCCGACGGGATCGTCGCGTCCCTGGGCCAGGCCCTGCTCACCGCCCTGCTCATGCTGGTGCTGCTAGTGCCCACGGCGATCTGGGTCCGGCTGCGGCTGCCCGGCCTGCGCCCGCTGGTCGAGTTCATCTGCCTGCTGCCGCTGACCATCCCGGCGATCGTGCTGGTCGTCGGCCTGGCCCCGGTGTACGCGTGGGTCAACTACTTCCTCGGCGGCTCGTCGCTGACGCTCACGTTCGCGTACACGATCCTGGTCCTGCCCTACGCCTACCGGGCGATCGACGCCGGGCTGTCGGCGATCGACGTCAAGACGCTCGCCGAGGCCGCCCGCGGGCTGGGCGCGAGCTGGTTCACCGTGATGGCCCGGGTGGTGCTGCCGAACATCCGCTCGGCCGTGCTGTCCGCCGCGTTCCTCACCGTGGCCCTGGTGCTGGGCGAGTTCACCATCGCCTCGCTGCTGAACCGCACCAACCTGCAGGTCGCCATCAACCTGCTCGGCAAGAGCAGCGCGACCATGTCGGTGGCGGTGTCGCTGGCCGCGCTGATCCTCGCGTTCGTGCTGCTGCTGCTCCTGTCCCTGTTCGGCGATCGCAGAAAGGCGTCCCGATGAACGGTGTCGCCGTCCACCTCAACGACCTGCGCCGCACCTTCGGCGCCGTGCACGCCCTGGACGGGCTGGACCTGCACATCGAGCCCGGCGAGCTGATCGCCCTGCTCGGCCCGTCCGGCTGCGGCAAGACCACCGCGCTGCGCATCCTGGCCGGGCTGGAGGACGCGGACAGCGGCCGGGTGCTGGTCGGCGGCAAGGACATCACCGGCCTGCCGGCCAACCGGCGCGACATGGGCATGGTGTTCCAGGCGTACAGCCTCTTCCCGCACCTGACCGCGCTGGAGAACGTCCAGTTCGGCCTGAAGCTGCGCCGGCGCGCCGGCGGTGACCGGGCCGCGGCGATGCTGGACCTGGTCGGCATCAGCGAGCACGCCGCCCGCTACCCGCACCAGCTCTCCGGCGGCCAGCAGCAGCGGGTGGCGCTGGCCCGGGCGCTGGCCATCGAGCCGCAGGTGCTGCTGCTCGACGAGCCGCTGTCCGCACTGGACGCCAAGGTCCGGGTGCAGCTGCGCGACGAGATCCGCCGGATCCAGACCGAGGTCGGCACCACCACCCTGTTCGTCACCCACGACCAGGAGGAGGCGCTGGCCATCGCCGACCGGGTCGGGGTGATGCGCTCCGGCCGGCTGGAGCAGCTCGCCGCGCCGGCCGAGGTGTACCTGCGCCCGGCGAGCGCGTTCGTCGCGGACTTCGTCGGGCTCAGCAACCGGCTGCCCGGCCACGTCGACGGCGACACGGTCACCGTGCTCGGCACCCGGCTGCCGCTGGTCAAGCCGTCCACCGGCGGTCCGGAGGTGACCGCCCTGGTGCGCCCGGAGTCGGTCGGCGTCGTGCCCGACCCGGACGGCCAGGCCCGCGTGCTGTCCACGGCGTTCCTCGGCCCGACCAGCCGGGTCACCGTCGAGGTCGGCGACAGCGTCGTGGTGGCCCAGGTCAGCGGCGAGTCGCTGGCGGAGCTGACGGTCGGCACCCCGGTCCGGATCGAGCTGCGGCCGGTTCCGGTGGCGTTGCAGGACTGACGACGATGGCGATCACGCCCGGCGCCTTGCTCTACTGACATGTGCGCACCTACTACCGCGGGCCCGACGCCGCAGTCACCGACGAACTGCTCATCTGGCAGGCCGGGACGACGAAGGCCTTCGTGGTGGCCGAACTGCGCCAGGTCGCCCGGGTGCGCCAGGACGGCGGCCGGGTCAAGCGGGTGGTCGCGGCGGTCCTGCTCGCCGTCGCCGGCGCCGGCTGGGCGCGGCTCGCGCTGCCGGGCCGATGGTACGTCGCGATCGGCGCGCTCCTGGCGGCCTTGGCCCTGGCTGGGTGGCCGTCGCACACCCGGTCCTGGGCGCTGCGGGCGGCGTACCGCGGTGACGCCGAGGTGACGGTCTACAGCTCGGCCGACCCCCGCGTGTTCAACCAGGTGAGCCGGGCGCTGCAACGCGCGATCGAGGACGCCCGCCACTGACGTTTTCGTCCCGCGGCCGGGTCGTGGCGGCCCGGCGGGGCAGCCGGGTGCGAAGATCTTCGGATGCGTGAAGTGGTCGACGGGGTCTTCGAGGTCGGTATCGGGTACGTCAACGTGCATCTGGTGGTGACTGACGACGGGGTGGTGCTCGTCGACACCGGCCTGCCGCGCCGGTCCGTGAAGATCGCCCAGGTGCTGCACGGGATGCGCCGTTCGATCGGTGACGTGCACACGGTGCTGCTCACCCATCACCATCCCGACCACTCCGGCGGCCTCGCCGAGGTGCGCCGCCGGTCCGGTGCGCGGATCGTCGCCCACCAGGCCGACGTGCCGTACGTGACGGGCGCCGAGCGAGCCGTGTACAGCCATCCGCTCCTGAAGTTCTCCTCGCTGATCATGGGCACTCCCGAGCCCGCCCCGGTCGACGACGTCGTCACCACCGATGGCTATGCGCCCCTGCCCGGCTTCACCGCCGTGCACACGCCCGGTCACACCGCCGGGCACCTGTCGTTCCTGCTCGACCGCTCCGGCGGCATCCTCTTCGCCGGGGACGCCGCCGCCGGCAAGCGGGGCGGCCGGGTCGGCAGCACGCCCAAGATGGTCACGGCCGACCTCGACGAGCAGGCCCGGAGCGTCGCCAAGCTGGCCGGGCTGGAGTTCGAGCACGCGGTCTTCGGGCACGGGCGGGCCATCTCCGGCCGGGCGGTGGACCGCTTCCGCGAGTTCGCCGCCGTCTGATCGACCGGTTGCGCACAGCGCGCCGGCCGGAACCCCGTGGCTTCCGGCCGGCGCGTCCCGTACTGGTCAGCGGGCGCCGATCAGCTCCGGGGTCTGCTCGTCCTGCGCCGGGGTGTCACCGTTGCCGGTCGCCGGTCCGCCGGCTGCGTGCCGCCCGCGTCCCCGCAGCAGGCGCGGCGCCCACCAGTTGGCCGGGCCGAGCAGCGTCATCAGCGACGGCAGCACGACCGCCCGGATCAGCGTCGCGTCCAGCAGGATCGCCGCGGCCAGGCCGACGCCGAGCTGCTTCATGTCGATGGTGGACAGCGTCGCGAAGATCGAGAAGACCGCGACCATCACGATGGCGGCGCTGGTGACCACGCCCGCCGAGCCGGTGATGCCCTCGGCCACCGCCTCGCGGTTGGGGACCCCGCGCAGCACCGCCTCCCGGATCCGGCTCACCACGAAGACGTGGTAGTCCATCGACAGTCCGAACAGCACCACGAACAGGAACAGCGGCAGCCAGGTGACGATCGCGCCCATCGAGGTGAAGCCCAGCACGCCCTCGGCCCAGGTGTTCTGGAAGACCAGCACCAGCAGGCCGTATGCGGCGCCGGCGGAGAGCAGGTTGAGCAGGATGGAGGTCAGCGCCACCACCACCGAGCGGAACGTCCACGCCATCACCAGGAACGTCAGCAGCAGGACGAAGCCGACGACGACGGGCAGCTTGTTCCACACGTGGGCGGCGTAGTCCTCGCTCTCGGCGACGCCACCGCCGACGGCGTACGAGGCACCGCTGAGACCGCCCAGCGCGGCCGGGACCAGGGTCTCCCGCAGCCGGTGCAGTGACTGCTCGGCCTCGTTGCTGCGCGAGGAGAACGGCGTGGCGATCTCCAGCACGGTCACCCGGGAGTCGGGGGAGACCTCGATCTCCGGCCCGGCCTGCTCCGGCGCGGCGAACAGCCGGTCGCCCTGGGTGCTCGCGGCCAGCTGGGTCAGGGCCGCCTTGACGGCGGGCGCCTGCTCGGCGGAGGCCTGCACGGCCACGAGGTGGGTGGTGCCGTTGCTCGGGTACGCGGCCGCCAGCCGGTCGTACGCCTGCATCGCCGGCGTGGTGCGCGGCAGGTCCTCGGTGCCGGGGAACTTGAGCTGCATGCCGAGCGCGGGTGCGGCCAGGGCGAGCAGCAGCCCGACGCTGATCAGCAGGGTCGGCAGCGGGCGGCGCAGGGCCGGGCGCAGCACGAGCGTCCAGAAGCGGCTGGGCTGCACGACGCCGTCGGCTCCGGTGCGGCGGGCGGTGAGGCGCCACAGCAGCGGCACCCGGGGCCGGTCGACCCAGCGGCCCAGCTTGGCCAGCAGCGCGGGCAGCACGGTCAGCGAGCCGATGACGGCGACGGCGACCACCAGGATGGAACCCACGGCCAGCGAGGAGAAGATGGCGTCCTGGGCCAGGAACAGCCCGGCCATGGCGATGACGACGGCCGTACCGGAGACGACGACCGCGTGCCCGGAGGTCTCCGCGGCGATCTCCACCGCGTCGACGTGGCCGCGGCCCTTGGCGCGTTCCTCGCGTTCGCGGCGGACGTAGAACAGCGAGTAGTCGATGCCGACCGCCATGCCGATGAGCAGGATGACGCTGGAGGTGGAGTCGTTGGACGGCACCAGGTGCGAGGCCAGAGTGGACAAGCCGATCGCGGCGGCCACCGAGGACAGGGCCAGCAGGACCGGGATGCCGGCGGCGATCAGCGCGCCGAACGCGACGATCAGGATGGCCAGGGTCACCGGCAGGCTGAGGATCTCGGCCCGCTTGAAGTCGGCGCCCAGGGTGTCGTCGAGAGCCTTGTTGATGGAGGGCCCGCCGACCTGCTCGACGCGCAGGGCCGGGTGTTGCTCCTGGACCCGCGCGGTGGCCGTACGCAATGGCTCCACCCGCTCGGAGGCGGTCTCCGGGTCTCCGCTCATGGTGATCGGCAGCAGCAGCGCGGTGCCGTCGACGGCCTTGACCGGCGCGCCGACCTCCGCGACGCCCGGGACGGTGCGCAGTTGGGCCGCCGCGGCGGTGGCCGCGGCCCCGGCGGCTTTCTGGTCCAGCGGGCCGGAACGGGAGGTGATCAGGACATTGTCGACGGCCGGCTCGTCGGGGAACTTGCCCTCTTCGATCATGACGCCGGCGCGTCCTGACTCGCCGACGGCCTGGTCCTGTGCCGTGGCTTCCTGCAGGCCGGCCGCGTTGCCCCCGACGAAGCAGACCGCGACGAACACGACCCACAGCGCCACCGCCCGCCATGGGTGCTCGGCACTCCACCGTGCCACCCGAACCGTCACCGGTCGCTTGCTCATCGCTGGTTCCCCCTGCGTCGATTCCTGTGTCGAACCTGAACCTAGGCAGAGGGGGAGCTGGGAACATCCGGGTCGGACCCGCGCCGGACCCGGAGCCGGCCGGGTGCCCGGCTCGGGTCGCCCCGCGCGGCAGGAATGCGGCGAAACGGCGGTACCGGACGCCGGTCGGGGTCAGGGCTCAGCCCGGGGGAGGAGCCGGCCGCCGGTGACCCCGAGGCGGCCTCAGGGTTTGCCCGGGGCCACGGGCTGCGCCGCGGACCAGCCGATGGCCGGGGCGATGTGTCGGGTAATTGTCTCGAGGATGCGGGCGTTGTAGGCGACGCCGAGCTGGTTGGGCACGGTGAACAGCACGGTGTCGGCCGTCTGGACGGCCGCGTCGGCGGCGAGCTCCTCGGCGATGCGGTCGGGCTCCCCGGCGTACGTGCGCCCGAAGCGCGACCGCACCCCCTCCAGCAGGCCCACCTGGTCGTCGTGGGCCTGCTCGCCGAAGTAGATCCGGTCGATCTCCTCGGTGATCGGCAGCACGCTGCGGGAGACGGAGACCCGCGGCTCCCAGTCGTGGCCCTGTTCGCGCCACGCCTGCCGGTACAGCTCGATCTGCTCGGCCTGGAGCTGGTCGAACGGCACCCCGGTGTCCTCGGACAGCAGGGTGGAACTCTGCAGGTTCATGCCGGCGCGGGCGGCCCACTGCGCGGTCGCCCGGGTGCCCGAGCCCCACCAGATCCGCCGGCGCAGGCCCGGTGACTGGGGCTGCACGGCCAGGCCACCGCTGAAGCCGGTGCGCGCCGGGTCGGTCCGGGCCACCTTGGCGCCGTCGATGGCGGTCAGAAAGATCTCGGTCTTCTGCCGGGCGGCGTCCGCGGCGTTCTGGCCCTCGGCCGGCCGGTAGCCGAAAACCTCGGCGCCGCGCAGCACGGTCTCCGGCGATCCCCGGCTCACGCCCAGCTGCAGCCGGCCGCCGCTGATCAGGTCGGCCGCCGCGGCCTCCTCGGCCATGTAGAGCGGGTTCTCGTAGCGCATGTCGATGACGCCGGTGCCGATCTCGATCCGCGACGTCCGCGCGCCGATCGCCGACAGCAGCGGGAACGGCGAGGCCAGCTGCCGCTCGAAGTGGTGCACCCGGACGAACGCGCCGTCCACGCCGAGCTCCTCGGCGGCCTCGGCCAGCTCGATGGTCTGCAGCAGGGCGTCGGCGCCGCTGCGGGTCTGCGAGCCGGTCGCGTCCCGCCAGTGCCCGAAGGACAGGAAACCGATCTTCTTCACCCCGGTGCGAACCACTCGCGGTGGCGCCGGATTCCCGGTCCGGGGGTTTCAGCGCAGCAGCCGGACCAGGGTGTCGGCCAGCACGGCGGCCGTCTGCTCGGCCGGGGCGGACGGCAGCACGACGTGGCTGAGTACCAGCCGGACGATGGACTCGGCGGCGGCGGCCACGGTGTCCGCGCCGGCCTCCGGGACGTGCGCGGACGCCCAGTCCCGGACGACCGCGCTCGCCGTCGTCAGCACCAGCTCGGAGCGGGTCGTCAGGTACGGCAGCAGACCGTCGTCGCCCTCGGTGCCGGTCAGGATGGCCTTGACCAGCGGATTGTCGGCGGCTTCGGTGAGCGTGCGCAGGATGGCGGCCTCGCCCGCGGCCCGGATGTCGCCGCCGTGGGCGAGCAGCTCGGCCCGGACCGCGTCGACGAACCGGCTCACCTCACGGGCGGTCAGAGCCTCGGCCACTCCGGCCTTGTTACCGAACTCGTTGTAGACGGTCTGCCGGCTCACCCCGACCGCGTCGGCGACGTCGGCCATCTTCACCGCCGCCCAGCCCTGCGACACGGCAGCCGACCGGGCGGCGTCCACTATCGCCTCACGCAGCTGCCGGCTCTTCTCCTCGCGATAACTCATCGCGGCAAACCTTAGACGCGACGCATGGACATGTCCAAAATATTGACACGAGCATAGCTCGTGTAAAGGATGACGGCATGGCTCCCATCGTCACCGCCCCCGCCTGGCGGGACACCAAGCGCCCGCTGTGGCCGCTCGCCCTGGTGATCCCCGCGCTGCCGTTCGTCTCGCTCGCCGTGGCCGCCCGCTGGGACACCGGCTTGGCCTGGCTGCTCACCCCGGTCGTCGTCTTCGGCCTGATCCCCGCCATCGACCTGCTCATCGGCGAGGACCGGGCCAACCCGCCCGAGGACCTGGTGCCGGCGCTGCAACGCTCGCCCTACTACCGCTGGATCACCTACCTCTACCTGCCCGCCCAGTACGCCGCGCTGATCGTGGCCGGCGCCGTCTGGACGCGCGGACCGAGCCTGGTCGGCGGCCTCGGCCTGGTGCTGACCATCGGCATCGTCAACGGCGTGGCCATCAACACGGCTCACGAACTGGGCCACAAGCGCGAGCACGTGGAACGCTGGCTGTCCAAGATCGCCCTCGCGCCGACCGGCTACGGCCACTTCTTCGTCGAGCACAACCGGGGACACCACGTGCGGGTCGCCACCCCGGAGGACCCGGCCAGTTCACGGCTCGGGGAGAGCTTCTGGCGGTTCTGGCCGCGTACGGTGCTGGGCAGCCTGCGCTCGGCGTGGCGGCTGGAGACCCAGCGCTTCCGGATCCGCTCCCGCAGTCCGTGGACGCCGCGCAACGACGTCCTCAACGCGTGGGCGATGACGGTGGTGCTGGTCGTCGCGCTCACCGTCGCGTACGGTCCGGGCGTCCTGCCGTTCCTGCTCGCCCAGGCCGTCGTCGGCTTCTCACTGCTGGAGGTGGTCAACTACCTGGAGCACTACGGCCTGCGCCGGCAGCGCAACCCGGCCGGGCGCTACGAGAAGGTCGACCCGCGGCACAGCTGGAACAGCGACCGCCTGGTCACCAACGTGTTCCTGTTCCAGTTGCAGCGTCACAGCGACCACCACGCCAACCCGCTGCGCCGCTACCAGGTGCTGCGCAGCTTCGACGTGTCCCCGCAACTGCCGGCGGGCTACGCCACGATGCTGGTCGCCGCGCTGGTGCCCCCGGTGTGGCGGCGCCTGATGGACCGCCGGGTGCTGGCCCACTACGGCGGCGACGCGAGCCTGGCCAACACCGGCCCGGGCCCCCGTCAGGCGAGCGCGTAGTAGTCCTCGGTGATCACCGGCTGGAAGCCCAGGGAGGTGTAGAGGTTCAGGGCCCGGTCGTTGTCGGTGGCCACCTCCAGGTGGACGACTGCCGCGCCCTCGGCCCGGGCCGTACGGCACATGCGGTGCAGCACGTCCCGCCCGATGCCGCGTCCCTGGAGGTCGGGGTGGATGACAAAGCCGTAGATCCCGGCCCGGTCGTCTTCGCGATTGACCCGGGCGGTGCCGACCACCCGGCCGTCCCGTTCGACCACGAGGGCATTGGGGTCTTGGCCGGCGGACTCCGGCGGCTCCCAGCCGAAGCCCAGGCGCAGCAGCTCCCGGACGGCGTCCGTGTCGGCGGGAGTTGCCGGGCGGACGGCGACCCGCGGATCGGCGGGCACCTCGGCCGGCTCATCGAGCAGCTGGAGAGCATGCTCGGAATGGTCGAGGCTGCCGCCGCGGCGCTGCACGAGCGACCGCCCCGCCGCCGAGTGCCGGGGCACGACCAGCAGCACCGAGCCGGGCTTGCGTTGCCGGCACAGCTCCAGCGCGGCGTCCAGCAGCGCGGTGCCGATGCCGTGGCGTCGCGCGGCGGGGTCGACCATGCCGGCCAGCTCGATGGTGGGCGCGCTGTGCGCGTAGAGGCCCAGGAAACCGAGCAGCCGCTCGCCGTCCCACCACAGCACGTCCTCGACGTCCTGCCCGGAGCGGTGGCGCAGCGCGTTCCACTCCAGCTTGAGCCGGCCGCCGTCGGCCGCGACGACCCGGCGTTCCAGGTCCTCGATGGCGCTGAGAGCTGCCGGGGACAGCCCGCGAGAAAGGTCGATCACGGTGCAACCCCATCACGCCGGTCAACCGGATTTCAGGTCCTGTCCGGGCGTCCGACCTGTTGCAACGCCAGCCACAACGGCAGGCCACAGCCGGGTCCGACCAGGAGTGTCGCGATCGCCACGGCCCATCTCCGGCCGGGAAACCATCCGGAGCCCTCTCGTCGGTGCGGCTGCCGCGTCGCATCACCATAGGCATGGTCGGGCCGCAGCGGGGGTAACCGCAAGCCGCGCCAGCCGTCCCGGACAGAGGGGAGCCCACCGTGTCGATGATGCGGACCAAACCGATCGAGGTCGTCCTGGCCCAGAGCGGCGACCAGGCCGAGGAAGGCCGCGAGGGCGACGGGCGGCTGCGCCGGCGGCTGGGGCCGCTGGACCTGATGGGCTTCGGGATCGGCATCGTCATCGGTACGGGCATCTTCACGCTGACCGGCATCGAGGCCCGCGACCACGCCGGCCCGGCCGTCATCGTGGCGTTCGCGCTCGCCGGGGTGGCCAGCCTGCTCGCCGCCCTCTGCTACGCCGAACTGGCGTCGAGCGTGCCGACCGCGGGCAGCGCCTACACCTACGCGTACGCGACCATGGGCGAGATCGTCGCCTGGATCATCGGCTGGGACCTGGTGCTGGAGTTCGCCCTGGGCGCCGCCGTGGTCGCCCGCGGCTGGTCCGGCTACCTGGCCGAACTCTTCGCCCTGCCCGGCACGTTCTTCGGCGAGGACAGCGTCGTCAACCTGGGCGCGGTCGCGATCGTGCTGCTGCTGGGCGCGGTCGCCACGATGGGCATCCGCCAGTCGTCGCGCGTCACCAACCTGCTGGTCGCCGTCAAGGTGGCGATCTGCGTCTTCGTGGTGATCGCCGGTGCCTTCTTCATCAAGGCGGCCAACCTGACCCCGTTCGTCCCGCCGTCGCAACCGGCCGAGGACGACGCGTCGGGCCTGACCCGCCCGCTGTCCCAGCTGCTGTTCGGCATCGACCCGTCGGCGTTCGGGGTGGCCGGGGTGCTGACCGCGGCGGCGGTGGTCTTCTTTGCGTACACCGGTTTCGAGGCCGTGGCCAACCTGGGCGAGGAAACCCGCAACCCCCGCCGCGACCTCCCGCTGGGCCTGTTCGGCACGCTGGGCGTGTCGGCTCTGCTGTACGTCGCGGTCTCGTTCGTGGTCGTCGGCATGGTCGACTACCGCCAGATCGACCGCGGCGCCCCGATCGCCTCGGCCTTCGACGCGGTGGGCGCGGGCTGGGCCTCGTCCCTGGTCTCGATCGCGGCGGTGGCCGGCCTGACCAGCGTCATCCTGGTCGACATCGTGGCGATCGGCCGGATCGGCTTCGCGATGTCCCGCGACCGGCTGCTGCCGCCCAAGGTGGGGGCGGTCCACCCCCGCTGGGGCACGCCGTACCGGACGACCATCGCGGTGACGGTGGGGATCGCGCTGCTGGCGGGCTTCGTGCCACTGTCGTCGCTGGCGAACCTGGTGAGCATCGGGACGCTGTTCGCATTCGTGGTGGTGTCGGTGGCGGTGCCGGTGCTGCGGCGGACCCGGCCGCAGCTGTCCCGGCCGTTCCGGGTGCCACTGTCCCCGGTCCTGCCGATCGTGTCGGCGTTGGCGTGTCTGTATCTGATGACGAACCTGTCGGTGGAGACGTGGCTGCGGTTCCTGGCTTGGCTGGGGATCGGGATGGTGGTCTATCTGACGTACGGGCGACGCAACAGCCGGGCTGCGGAACGCGAGGCCGAGGGGGCGAGGTCGGCCCGCTGAGCCGACGGCGCGGTTGCTCAGGGGCGGAACGTTCGCCGGTAGGTATCCGGTGGTACGCCGAGCTGCTGATTGAAGTGCCGCCGCAGCGTAGTCGCCGTGCCCATCCCCGTCCGTGACGCGATCTGCTCGACGCTCAGGTCCGACGTCTCCAGCAACTCCTGCGCCAACCGCACCCTCTGGGTCAGCAGCCACCGCAACGGACTCACCCCCGTCACCGCGTTGAAGTGCCGCGCCAGGTTCCGTGAGCTCATCCCCGCCCGGCGCGCCAGCTCCCGCACCGTCAGCGGCGAAGCAACGCGTTCCAGCGCCCACGGCAGCAGCTCCGCCAGCGCGTGGTCCGGCCCGTGGCCCACCGCGGCCGGGATGAACTGGGCCTGGCCGCCCTGCCGGTGCGGGGGCACCACCAGGGTGCGGGCCAGGGCGTTGGCCACTGCCGTACCGTGGTCGGTCCGGACCAGGTGCAGGCAGAGGTCCATGCCGGCCGCCTTGCCGGCCGAGGTCAGCACGTCGCCGTCGTCGATGTAGAGCACGTCGGGGTCGACGTCGATCGCCGGGTAGCGGTCGCTCAGCAGCGCCGTGTGCGCCCAGTGGGTTGTTGCGCGCCGGCCGTTCAGCAGGCCGGCCTCGGCCAGGATGAAGGCGCCCGTGCACAGGGACGCCACCCGGGCTCCGGCCTCGTGGGCTGCGCGGACGGCGGCGACCAGGGCCGGCGGTGGGGGTTCGGCGGCGTCGCGGCAGGACGGGACGATCACCGTGTCGGCTTGCGCCAGGGCTTCCAGGCCGTGCTGGATGCCGGCTTTGAGCCAGCCGCCGACGGCTGCGCCGTCGTCGCCGCAGATGGTGAAGTCGTACCAGGGGGCGGCCAGGTCGCGGTCCACGCCGAAGACCTCGCACGCCGCGGCGAGCTCGAACAGCGGGGTGCCGTGGGTGACGGCCAGGGCGACGGAGGGCATGTCCGAAACTGTACGGGGTACGGCGTTGCGGACACTGGCCGTACCGGATCGGGTCGGCCAGGCTGATCACCATGAGTGAGCGGATCGCTGTGCTGGGCGCCGGGGGTCACACCGGCGGGTTTGTCGTCGCCGAGCTGCGGCGGCGGGGGATGACGCCGATTTCCTGCGGTCGCGCCACCGACCTGGACCAGGCGTTCCGGGACGCCGACGCGGTGATCAACTGCGCCGGTCCGTTCGTCGCGACCGCCGCGCCGACAATCGGGGCCGCGATCCGGGCCGGGATTCCGTATCTCGATGTCACCGCCGAGCTCGAGGTCGTCGCGGACACCTTCGCCGCCTTCCCGGGCGCGGCCATCCCGATCGTGCCGGCGGCCGCCTTCTACGGCGGCCTGGCCGATCTGCTCGCGACCGCGGCGGTGGGGGACCGGCCGGTCGCCGATCACCTGACCATCGCGTACGCCCTCAGCAGCTGGCGCCCCACCCCCGGCACCCGGGCGACGGGCCGGGTCTCCGCGCAGCGCCGCGACGGCCGGCGCGTCACCTACACCGGCGGCCGGCTGCAGCACCGCACCGGCGACGCGCCCCGCACCGAGTGGACCTTTCCGGCGCCCGTGGGCACCCGCCCGGTGGTCGGTGAGTTCACGACGGCCGACAGTGCCGTGATCCCGACCCATCTGGACGTCCCCGAGATCTCCACGGTCATGACGAGCAACGCGGTCGACGACCTGCTCGCCGCCGATCCGTCGGGGCCCGTTGCGGTCGACGAGCACGGACGGTCGGCGCAGACCTTCCTGGTGGAGGTCGTGGCTCGCTCGGGTGGCGAGGAACGCCGGGCGGTGGCGAGTGGCCGCGACATCTACGCGGTCACCGCGCCGCTGGTCGTGGAAGCGGCTGCGCGGATCCTGGCCGGTGAGGGCGCGTCGGCCGGTGTCGCTTCGGTGGGGGCGCGCTTCGATCCCAAGGACTTCCTGAACGCGCTCAGCCCGCGGTTTCTGACGCTCGGCTGACCGGACCGCGGTGCTCCCGGAGCTGCCCGGGAGCCCCGGGCTGTACAGGCAACGCACAGAGGGCTCACCGGCCGCTGACAACCTGCCGGGCCACAGTGGGGTCATCACCGCTCACTGATGAGGCGAGGCGCGCCATGACCGATCTGCTGACCCGGCCCCCGTACACCGAGGACACGACGTCCACCGGCACCACCCCGCCGGCTCCGCCGCTGCCGCCCGACGTGATCAGTCACCGTGGCGGGGGAGACCGGCACTGGCCGCGGCGGGTCGCCGGCGGCGCCGCGGTGCTCGCGCTGATCGCCGGCGGCGGTACGGCGGGAGGCTTCCTAGCCGAGCACTACGCCGACCGGGCCCCGGCCACCACCGCCGCCACGGCGACCACCGCCACCGCATTGGCCGTGAGCGAGAGCAACAGTCTCGCCCCGATCGCCGCGAAGGTCGCACCCAGCATCGTCACCGTGCTCATCGACAGCGCGAACGAGTCGGCGCTCGGCTCCGGGGTCGTGCTCAGTGCCGACGGGCTGATTCTGACCAACAACCACGTCATCGCCTCCGGGGGCACGGTCAGCGTGCGGCTCGCCGATGGCCGTACCGTGCCGGCCAAGGTTGTCGCCGCCGACAGCACCCACGACCTGGCGCTGGTGCAGGCGACCGGGGTGTCGGGGCTGACCCCGGCCACGTTCGGAGCGGACGACAGCGTGGCCGTCGGCGACACCGTGCTGGCTTTCGGCGCACCGCTCGGGCTGGAGGGCACTGTCACCTCCGGCATCGTCAGCGCCCTCGACCGTGCGGTCGGCACCGGCACCGAGCAGCTGACCGGCCTGCTGCAGACCGACGCGCCGATCAACGAGGGCAACTCCGGCGGCGCCCTGGTCGACACCTCCGGCAACGTCATCGGCATCAACGTCGCCATCGCCACGGCCAGCGACCAGAGCACCGGCAGCGTCGGCGTCGGCTTCGCCATCCCGGCCGGCACGGTCACGAGTGTGGTGCGGCAACTGCAAACACAGGCCGCTTCTTGACCTGAAGCTGGGTGCAGGTTGTCGACTGTGGGGATGACCTTCACCGCAGCAGAACTCGCCTACCTGGCCGGCCAGCCGCTCGGTCGCCTGGCGACCGCCCAGCCCGACGGCACCCTGCAGGTCAGCCCGGTCGGTTTCCGCTGGAACAGCGACCTGGCGACCATCGACATCAGCGGCTGGCACATGGCCGCCAGCCGCAAGTACCGCAACGTCGCGGACAACGGGCGGGTCGCCTTCGTCGTCGACGACCTGCCCTCGACGGACCCGTGGCGGGTGCGCTGCCTGGAAATCCGGGGCGTCGCCGAGGCGGTCCAGCCGGCCGAGGGCGAGGCGATCATCCGGATCCACCCGCGCCGCATCATCAGCTTCGGCATCGACGACCCGGACAGCGAGCCGCACGCCCTGGTCCCGAGCAAGCGGGACGTGGTCCGCCGGTAGCCGGCCGGGCGACCGCGAACGCCGGCGACGGGATCCCGCCGCCGGCGATCACTCAGCCGGCCAGGTGGCCGTACCTGTCCTCCAGCTCACGCCAGGTGCCCTGCGCCACCGCGCGGCCGCCGATCAGCACGACCACCTTGTCGGCGCGGGACAGCGCCGCGCGCTTCGAGGTCGAGCCGACCACCGTGACGCCGTGCTCGCGCAGGGCCCGCCACAGCTCCAGCTCCGTCGTGACGTCCAGCGCGGACGACACGTCGTCGGCGATCAGCAGCTCCGTGCGCGGCGCCAGGGCCCGGGCCAGCGCCAGCCGTTGCAGCTGGCCGCCGGAGAGCCGGGTGCCCTTGTGGCCGATCAGCAGCTGCAGGCCGCCGCCGGCCGCCGCCAGGTCGTGCTCCAGCTGCGCGGTGCTCACCGCGTCGGCGGCATCCACCTCGTGGCCGAGCTGGATGTTGTCCGCGACCGTGCCGGACAGCACCCGGGGCAGCTGGGCCACGTAGCCGACCTGGTTGGGCCGCAGGAACACCTCCGGCTCGACCACCGGCCGGCCGTTCCAGGTCAGCGACCCGGTGTGGTGCACGATCCCGGCCAGGGCCCGCAGCAGCGACGACTTGCCGGCGCCGACCGGGCCCACGACCAGCACCAGCTGGCCGCGCTCGACGACCAGGTCGATGTCCTGGGCGCCGACCGTGCCGTTCTCGTGCACCGCGCTGAAGCCGGACAGCTCCAAGGTGCGCAACGGGTTGCGCGGCGGGGCCGGCGGCGCGTCCGCGGTGCCCTGCGCGATGTCCACGCCCGGCACCGCCGACGAATACTCCGCCACCCCGGCCATCGCCACCGTGCGACGCGTCCACACCCGGGCCGACGGGAAGTGCGACACCAGCGAGGCCGTGGTCCACGCGAACCACCGGGCCGCGCCCAGGGTCGCCACCGCGATCAGCGTCGCCGCCGCCGACAGGTTGCCGGCCAGGTACATCGCCCAGGCGGCGATCGGCAGCAGGCCGCTGACGACCGACGGCGTGGAACGGGCCCACACCTGGATCGAGATCTCCCGGCGCTGCCGGTCGCTGCGGGACGCGTCCAGCCCGGCCAGATGCTCCAGCACCGAGTTGGTCGCGCCGGCCAGCTTCACCGTGCGGGCCGCCGACAGCGAGGACACCAGCGCGGTCGCGAAGGCCGCGCGGGCCGCGACCGTGTGCCGGGCCGCGCGTTCCAGCCGCGGACCGAACAGCGTCGCGGCCAGACCGGAGATCACCATCGTGCCGATGAAGAACGCGGCCGGCACGAACGACCGGGAGGCCGCCGTCATGGCCACGATCATGACCAGGCTGACGCAGGTGTCGATCAGGTTGTCGGCCAGCATGACGACGCGTTCGGTGTCGCCGCCGTGGGCCACGACCTCGGCCGGGGTGTACTTGCTGACCCGGCGCGGGCCGATCTGGCCGTGCACCAGCCGCATGCTGATCCGCAGCATCTGCCGGACCCACCACTCGGGGAACCAGGCGCCGGTGTAGTACAGCGCCGGGATCGCCACGATCAACCCGGCGGTGATGCCGATCGCCGGCCACATCGGGTCGCCGATGCCGTCGACGACCTGCGACCACAGCAGCGGCAGGATCGCGCCGTCCAGGCCGAGCAGCACCAGGACGATGAAGAACGCGATCGCGGCGAGGCCGTACCGCGGGTCGTTGGTGGCCAGCCGGGCGATCTCGCGCATGGTGTGCGCGCGGGGGACCGGCGGCAGCGGCGGCGGATCGGCCAGCGGCAGCGTGTTGCCCAGCTCGGTGCGCAGCGGCTCCTCCGGCTCGCGTTCGAGCAGGGCCACCCCGCCGGACGTGCGCGCGGGCGCCGTGACGTTGGAGCTCGCGAGCAGCTCGGCGAAGCGCTGCGATGCGCGCAGCGGCCCGGCCTCCAGCACCTGGCCGTCGGCGAGCACCACGACCTCGTCGCAGCGGCGCACCGAGGACAGCCGGTGCGCGACGATGACGCCGATCCGGCCCTCGAGCAGCCGGTCGGTGGCGCGCTGGACCCAGGACTCGGTGACCGGGTCCATCCGGGCGGTGGCCTCGTCCAGGATCACCACGTGCGGGTCCCGGACCAGGATCCGGGCGAACGCGACCAGCTGCTCCTGCCCGGCGGAGAGGACGTAGCCGCCCTCGCCGAGCCGGGTGTCGATGCCGTCGGGCAGCGCGTCGGCCCACGAGGTCAGGCCCAGCTCCTCCAGCGCGGCGCCGGCCTGCGGCTGCAGCTCCGGGTCGAACAGCGCGATGTTCTCGGCCAGGGTGCCGGCCAGGATCTCGGTGCGCTGCGGGACGATCGCCGTCCACCGGCGCAGCCCCTCGACGTCCAGGTCGACGATGTCGGTGCCGCCGAGGAAGACGGTGCCGCGGGGCACGTCCACGGCCCGGGTGAGCACCTTGGCCAGCGTCGACTTGCCCGAGCCGGTGCGCCCGATCAGCGCGTAGGACCGGCCGCGGGCGAAGGACAGGTTGATGCCGCGCAGCGCCGGCGGGCGCCCGGAGTCGGCCTCGCCGTAGCGGAAGGTCAGATCCCGGACGTGCAGGTCGCCGTCGACCGGCGGCAGCCCGGCGGTCGGCTCCTGCTGTACGGCCCGCAGCGACTGCACGCGGCTCCAGGCACCGAGCGCGTTCTGGAGCTCCGGCACCATCCGGGTGACGTGTTCCAGCGTGCCGCCGAAGCCGAGCGCGAGCAGCCACACCGCGGTGAGCCGGGCCCCGTCGACGTGCCCGGCGGTCAGTGCCCAGGCGCCGACGATCACGAGTCCCGCGATCAGCACCCGGGTGATCGCCCCGGCGCTGAGGGTCACCCGCGACGACGTGGTCCACACCTTGCGGCCGCGGATCAGCACCTCGCGGGCGCGCTGGGCGTAGAGCCGGCGGACGTACGGGGCGGCCAGGCTGGTGCGGACGTCGTCCTGACCGTGGACGGACTCCTCCATCACGGCGGCCAGGTCGGACCAGGCCTCCTCCTCGCGCACCCGCAGCGGCGAGATGCGCTGGACCGGTTTGGTCAGCACGGCCACCAGCAGGATCGAGACGAGCAGCATGCCGATGCCGGCGGGCCACCAGGCGAAGAAGGCGGTGACGATGGAGAGCACCGCCACGGCGAGGGACTGGGCCAGCCGTACGCCGCTGCCGCGCAGCTCGGAGCCGACCTGGTAGACGTCGCTGTCGATGCGGTCGAGCAGCTCGCCGACCGGGGTGTTCTCCAGGGATGGCAGCTCCTGGCCGAAGGCGACCCGGCACAGGCCGCGGCGCACAGTGGCCGCCCAGTCGGCGGTCAGCCCGGCGACGACCAGGCCGACGATGACGTCGCTGAGCACGGACGCCACCAGGGCGATGGCGAGCAGCGTGAACAGCGGCACCGACCGGTTGACCAGCACGGCGCCGGCGAGGCCGAGGGCGCCGGCCTGCCCGGCCGCGCCCAGGACGATGAGGACCGCCACGAGACCGGTGCGCCGGGGCGAAGTCGCCCATAAGTCGCGGAGCAGGCGCATCGAAAGTCCTCACGGATAGGGGAAGGCGGTGACTCCATCCTGCGGTGCGTGCGGGTGCGGACTCAACGCAATTACGCGGCCGCGGGTTATCACGTGCGTCACCATGGCGGGAACGTCGAAAAACCGGTACTGGCTTCTACCCACGGGTGACGGCGCCCGCCGGAGGCGCCCCGGCACCGGGAGCACACGATGACACTGACCGCCGGACCGCTCGATACGGAGTTCACGGCCGTGCTGGAGAAGAGCGGCGCGGACAACGGCTGGACGTACGTGATCATGCCGGGCTCGGCCGAGCTCTTCGGCACCCGCGGCTTGGTCAAGGTCCGCGGCACGGTCGACGGTGAGCCGTTCACCAGCTCGTTCATGGCGCTGGGCGACGGCCGGCACAAGCTGCCGGTGAAGACGGCCCTGCGCCGCCGCATCGGCAAGGAGGCCGGTGCCAGCGTGACCGTGCACCTGCTGGAACGCCTGAATTGACCGCCGGGCTCAGGCCGCGTGCAGGGTGAGCAGGGTGATCTCGCTCGGCGCGAAGATGCGGAACGGCGGCCCCCAGAAACCGGTGCCACGCGAGGTGTAGAGCTGGGTGCGCTCGCCGTGCCGGCTCAGGCCCTGCAGCACCGGCTGGTCCAGCCGGACCAGGTAGTGGAAGGGCCACATCTGCCCGCCGTGGGTGTGCCCGGACAGCTGCAGGTCGACGCCGTGCGCCACCGCGCCGGTGACCTGCTGCGGCTGGTGGGCCAGCAGCAGCACCGGCAGCTCCGGGTCGGCGCCGGCCAGGGCGGCCTCGTGGTCCATGTGGTGTCCGGGCACGCCCGAGCCCGCGGCCGTACGGTCGTCGACCCCGGCCACGACCAGGCTGTCGCCGTTGCGGGTCACCACCACGTGCCGGTTGTGCAGGGCCTCCCAGCCCAGCGAGGCCATGTGCTCGACCCAGCGCTGGGCACCGCTGAAGTACTCGTGGTTGCCGGTCACGTAGACCCGGGCCAGCCGGGCGCGGACGTCACCGAGCGGGGCCGCCTGCTCGCGGCGCTGGGCCACCTCGCCGTCCGCGATGTCGCCGGTGTGCGCGACCACGTCGGGCTCCAGCGAGTTGACGACGTCGACGACACCACGCGACCAGCGGGCCCGGTCGATCGGGCCGTAGTGGGTGTCGGTCAGCAGCACGACCTTCAGGCCGTCGAGCCCCTTACCGAGCCGGGGGATGCGCACGTCGATGCGGCGGACCCGGGAGACGCGCATCGCTTCGGCGTACCCCCAGAGGAGCAGGACCGTCGCGACCACCGCGACCGACGCCGTGACGATCCGGGACCGGGCCGGGTCGGCGACGCCGGCCAGGGCGAGCACCGCGCGCAGCACGTTGCCGAGCAGCGACCAGACGAACAGCACCCAGACGACGCCGAGCATGGTGTCGGCGGCCCGGGCGGCGCCGTCGCGATGGTGCCGGCCGTGCCCGCTGAACATCAGGAACGGGAAGGCCACGACGGCGACAGCGAACAGCGCGGTGCCGGCGGCGAAGACGGCGCCGGGCCAGTCGTTGCCGGACCAGACCAGGGTCCACCAGGGCACGCCGAACAACAGCAGGAGCACGGCGGCAACGATCAGGCCGAATCGCAGGGCGCGGCCGGGCCGGCGACGCGGCTCGGTCTCGACGGTTTCACCGACAGACACAGCAGAAGTCTGCCACGGCCCGGCCGGCGGACGGTCAGGGCGGCGGGGGTGGGGTGCCGATGCTGCGGATCAGTGCGGCCGGGACCAGCAGATCCGCCCGGTCCCGGGTGGCCGCGATCACCGTCGCGTTGCGTTCGTCGGTGCCGGTCGCCCAGCGGGCCGCGTCGTGCTCGTTCTTGCCGAAGCGCCGGTGCCGGTCGATCAGCCGGCGCAGCCGTGACTGCTGGTCCAGGTCGGCGTACCAGACCTCGTCGAGCAGGGGCCGGACCTGTTCCCAGCCGCCGGTCGGGACCAGCAGGTAGTTGCCCTCCGAGACGATCAGCCGGGTCGCGCGGGGCACTCCGATGGTGCCGGCGACCGGTTGTTCGATGACGCGTTCGAAGCCCGGCGCGTAGATCATCTCGTCGGTGTCCTCGCGCAGGCGGCGCAGCAGGGCGGCGTAGCCCAGCGGGTCGAACGTGTCCGGCGCGCCCTTGCGGTCGCGGTTGCCGAGCCGTTCGAGCTCCACGTCGGCGAGGTGGAAGCCGTCCATCGGGACGTGTGTGACCCATTCCGGGCCGGCCGTCTTCGCCAGTGCCGCGACCAGTTCCTCGGCCAGCGTGGTCTTGCCGGCGCCCGGTGCGCCGGCGATGCCCAGGATCGCCCGGCGGCCGTCGCGGACCAGCGCCCGGGCCCGGTCGACGAGCCCTTCGAACGTGACGGTCATGCCCGTACGGTACGGGTTACAGCCCCAGCCGCAACGCGGTGACACCGGCCGGGGAGAGCGGCCTTGTCATGGCGCGTACCAGGTCGCTGTGGATGACGCCGGGCAGCTGGGTGCCGAGCGCGCACAGCGCCGGATAGTGGTCGAGGACGTCGCGGTGGCTCAGCGCGCCGACCCCGATCAGCAGGCCGTTGACCGCCGACGGGGTCCGGGCCAGTTCCGCGCACAGCTCCATGCGCCACACCGGGTCGTCGACGTGCGTGGCGAACTCGCGGGCGATCCGGTTGCTCGCCGAGTACGTCTCGTCGGGTGCGGCGTGGCGACCGGAAGGGGCCAGCACCGGCGCCATCCGGACCACGACGCCCAGGTGCAGCGCCAGCTCCGGCACGGTGAGCACCTCGAGGCCGAACGAGCAGGTGTCGCAGAGCGGCCGGAACGTCTCGGCGTGCACCACCATGGCGGGCCGCGGGCAGTCGGCGGCCGGGCTGCAGACGGTGTCCATGATGATCTCGGCGAGCCGGCCGGCCTCGTCGAAGCGGCCGATCCCGAAGTACGCCGTCGGTGACTCGCGGTAGCGGGTCAGGGCGGCCTGTTCGCTGCCGTAGCCGTCGGGGTCGATCCCGATGCGGGGTACGCCGTGCTGTGCTCGGAGTTGGATGAGCCGGAACATCCTGTTCACTCCCCGGGGTCTTTGAGGACGCTGCAACCGGGGGTACGCAACAGGATGTCCGGCGGTTCACTCCTTACGCTGGGTATAAGAAAACTGGCGCCGGGCGCGGTGGCCCGTCAGCAGGAAGCAGTCGAATGTCACTGCGTGTAACGCGTACGTCGCGGCGGTGAGCGCCAGCAGCATGCCCGCCAGCACCAGGGCCAGCCGCGCGTCGAGCACCCGCCAGGCGGTGGGCAGCGCGGCGACGCCGAGGACGAGCCCAGCCTCGAGGGTGGCCTCGGCGAGTCGTCGCGTGCGGTCCGGTTTCATGCTCACACCTTCGCCGTGACGGCGGGTGTTCCGCTTCCCTCCGCAGCCGGATCGCGGCTATGACTTTCGGTAGAGGGACCGGCCCGTGCCGGATCCGCCGGCGCTGAAGAGAATGACCGACGCCGATATGTCGATCGGCGGCCCGGCGGCCGTGCTGGACACCTCGGAAACTGCGCCGTAACGTGGCCTGAACGGCCACGACGTGCCGCGGACCGGGCCCGGGGCCGAGTTGCGCGAACCCCGAAGCTTGCCGGGATGGCGACCGATAATGGTCATGTCCGTCAGGTGTGGGAGGAACGAACGGTGACCGTTGCGGCGCCGCCGGCATGGGAGTCCATGCCGGCGCTGATGTATCACTCCGTGTCCGCCGTCGGCGGCCCGCTGAGTGATCTCGCCGTGCCCCGCAGCCGCCTGGCCCAGCAGCTCGGCGCGCTCACCGAGGCCGGCTACCGCCTCGTCGGGCTGTCCGAGGCGCTCGACGAGCTGGAGCGCGGCAGCACCGACAAGCTGATCGCGGTCACCTTCGACGACGGCTACCGCGACTTCCTCACCGCCGGCGTGCCCGTGCTGGCCGAGGCCGGCGCCCGGGCCACCCTCTACGCCTCCGTCGGTCACCTCGGGACACCGGCCGGCTGGCTGGGCCGCTGGGCGCCCGACTTCGGCCGACTGCTCACCTGGGACGAGCTCGCCGAGGTGGCCGACGCCGGCATCGAGATCGGCAACCACAGCCTGCTGCACCACCCGCTCGACGTGCTCAGCGCCGCCCAGCTGCGCGAGGAGACCCTGCGCAGCAAGGAGGAGCTCGAGCAGCGGCTGCAGCGCCGGGTGCGCAGCTTCGCGTACCCGCACGGCTACAACGGCGCCAAGGTCCGGGCCGCGGTGCTGGCCGCCGGGCACGACAACGCCACCGAGGTCGGCCGGCGGCTGCACCGGCCGGGGGAGCGGCGCTTCGCCGTACCCCGGTTGCAGCCGACCCCGGCCATGACCGGCGCCGACCTCGTCGCCCTGGTCGCCGGCGGCGGCTCGCCGCTGGTCCCGCGGCTCAAGCAGCTCGCCCAGCCCGGCTGGCGGGCCGTGCGCCGGGTCGCCCGGGCGACCGGCCGGAACCTCACGTGACGCCGGCGCACCGGGCCGCGCGCGGGCTGACCCGCCGGCACCTCGTCGGTGGTCTCGCCGCGCTCGCCGCCGTGCCGGCCGCCGTCCTCGCCGTCCGCGCGATCGGTAGCGACGAGACCCCGGCCGAGGCCACCAGCTCACCGGGCCGGGCCGCGTCGGCGAAGCCCAGCACGAGCCCCACGCCGGCGGTGGTCACCAAGGGCGGCGGACCGGTGCCGTTCCGGCCCGGCAAGGCGATGCTCGGCGCCTACCTGGGGCTGGAGGGCAGGTCGCTGACCGAGAGCCTGGCCCTGCGCCGCAACCAGCTCGGCCGCGACGAGCGCATCGTGCACGTCTTCTACGACTTCACCGACACGTTGCCGCAGGCGGTCGAGGGCCTGCCGGCCAAGGCCACCCCGATGGTGTCCTGGCGCGGCTGCCCGCTGACCGACATCAACTCCGGGGCGAGCGACGCGCTCATCGCCCGGGCCGCGCGGCAACTCAAGCGCCAGGGCCGGCCGGTGCTGCTGCGCTGGGGCTGGGAGATGAACGGCGACTGGTACAAGTGGAGTGCCGCGCGCAACGGCAAGGACGGCCAGGGGTACGTGACCGCGTGGCGGCGCCTGCACCGCATCTTCGCCGAGGAGAAGGCCACCAACGTGTCCTGGGTGTGGAGCCCGAACTGGAACTCCGACCCGGCCGCGGAGTGGAACACCTTCGCGGCGCTCTACCCCGGTGACGAGTACGTCGACTGGGTCGGGGTCTCCGGCTACAACCTGCACCGCGAGACCCCGGACAAGCTGTTCGCCGGCATCTACCAGGCCTATGCCGCGCGCAAGCCCATCATGATCACCGAGGTGGGCTCGGTGGACCGGGGCGGCCGGACCAAGGCCGACTGGATCACGCTCTTCGCGCGCTGGGTGGAGGCGCACCCGGCGGTGGGCGCGGTGACCTGGTTCGACACCGACACCCACCCCGGGTACGAGGAGAAGTGGCGCATCGACACCGACGCCGAGTCGCTGGCGGCGTACAAGGCGATGGCGGCGAGCGCGCGGTTCAGCGGTTAGCTTTCTCGGCCGCCTCGATCGCGTTGCGGAACAGCATCGCCACGGTGGTCGGGCCCACGCCGCCGACCCGCGGGGTGATCGCCCCGGCGACCTGCGCGACCTCCTCGGCCACGTCCGGCAGCAGCCGCCGGCCCTCGTAGCGCACCCCGGCGCCGACGACCGTCGCGCCCGGCTTCACGTGCTCGGGCTGGATGATGCCGGGAACGCCGGCGGCGGCGATGAGGATCTCGGCCCGCTGGGTGTAGCGCTGCCAGTCCGGCACGCCGGTGTGCACGACCGTCACGGCGGCGTTCGCGGTCGGCCGCTTCTGCGCCAGCATCATGGCCAGCGGGCGCCCGATGGTCGCGCCCCGGCCCAGGATGACCACCTCACGGCCGGCGACCGGCACGTCGTGGTACGCCAGCAGCGCCTCGATGCCGGCCGGGGTGCACGGCCGGGGCCCGGGCAGGCCCACCGACAGCCGGCCCAGGTTGAGCGGGTGCATGCCGTCGACGTCCTTGTCCGGGTCGACGGTCAGCAGCGCCGCGTCGTAGTCGATGTGCGCGGGCGGCGGGTACTGGATCAGCAGGGCGTGCACGGCCGGGTCGGCGTTGAGCTGGTCGATCGCCCGCAGCAGGTCGTCCTGCGTCGCGTCCGCGCCCAGGTGCACGTGCGGCGAGACGAAACCCAGCTCGGCGGCCTGGCGCTGCTTGATCCGGATGTACCCGGCGCTGGCGTCGTCGTCGCCGACCAGCACGGTCGCCAGCGACGGCTGGACGCCGGCCTCGCGCAGCTTCGTCACGCGCTGCGCGACGTCGGCCAGGACCTCGTCGGCCACCGGCTTGCCAGGCAGCAGCCTTGCTTCATGCTCTACGGACATACAGCTTCCACTCCGGCGTGGGCACCCAGGCGGACGGCCCCCACGGCGAGCTCCCCGATGGTGGTCCCCATCCTCGATGCCGCCAGTCGCGTGTCCGCGTCAGTCTACGGCGCTGATGTAGAGGGTGCGGTAGGCGGTCGTGTCCCCGTACCGGTAGAGGCTCACCCGCATCCGTTGCGCGCCCGGCAGGCTCAGCGCTTCGCTCCAGGTCCCGTCCCCGGTGACCGAGACAGTGCGCTTGACCGTCGCGGCCCCCGACGGTCCGGTCACGCTGAGCGTGTACGGCCCGTCCGAGGCGACCAGCCCGGTCGCCGACACCCGCACCGTACGGTTCCCGGCCGCGTTGACCGGTCCCGACGGTGTCGCCGACAGTGCGGTCACGACGGTGTCGTGCGTGGCCCGCGACGTGGTGAACGACAGCCAGCTCGCCCCGGCCAGCACGGCCGCGACCGCCACCAGCGGCAGGAACTGGCGCAGCAGACGCCGGCGCCGGGCCTTCTCCTCGGCGGCGGCGCGCTGCTCGTCCTCCTCCAGCACCGCCGGCACGATCGACATCACCACGGTGTTGGCCTCGGCCATGCCGTTCAGCGGAAGCCGTACGGTGTTCTCGCCGACGCCGATCCGCACCAGCTTCTCGCCGACCGGCCGGGGTCGCGGCTCCGCGCTGTCCGCCGCGCGCACCCGGCGCGGCGGCAGCAGCCAGGTGGCGAGCACCGCCGCCAGCGTCACCCCGACGGTGGCCACGGTCCAGGCGAGCCGGTCGATGCGCAGGCCCACGACGTGGATGGCCAGACCGGCCACGATCAGCACGCCCATGCTCAGCGCGGGGGTGAGCACCGTACGCTCGACCGCGGTCAGCGCCCGGCGGCGGAACAGCACCCCCAGCAGCGCCATCCCGGGCAGGACGAAACCGAGCAGCAGCCCACCGGCGATGGCCAGGGCCTGCGGCGCGAACAGGACAGCCGCACCGGCGGCGACAGCCAGCGCGGCCACGACCCGGGAAAGCAGAGCGCTCACTGGACCCCCGTCCGGTAGATGCGGACAGTGCCGTTGTCGTAGAGCCGGTCCATCCCGGCCAGCGTGTCGAACTTGCCGAGCTGCCCGACAGTCAGCGGCGAGGTGATCTGCCCGGAGCGCGGGTCGCTCTCGAAGTACGCGCCGCTCTCCGGCAACTGGGTGCTCAACCGCCGGTCCACGACCAGGTACTGCACGTGGACGCGCTGCACCAGGTCGTCCTGCTCCAGCCCCCACACGTCGGCGTAGTACAGGGAACCCACTTCGCGTACGGGATCCTGGCGCCCGTACGTGGAAGCCAGCGAGACCGACGTCGCGTCGCCGCCGACCCGGTTGCCCGGGCCCAGCGTGGTGCGCTGCCAGTCGGCGGACGCCACCCCGTACGCGTCGACCGACCGCTCGTACCCGCCGGCCAGGTACGGCCCCGGCAGGATGGAGGCGATCGGCGGCCAGCCACCGGCCCGCGCCCCGATCATCAGCAGCGTGATCATCGCCGAGCCGGCCGCGACCCGGCTGTACAGGTTCCAGCCACCCGGCATGACCACGTCGATGGCGGGCGCCGCGGCCCGCCAGCGATGCCCGAACTCGTCCTTGGCCGGGATCAGCTGCACGCCCCGGACCAGCCCGATCGCGGCCAGGATGGAGATCGGGATATAGGTGAACGTGGACAGCCGCCCGGCGATCTCCGGGCCGTTCTGCCCCAGGAACCGCACCCCGTTGCCGGCGAAGAACACCATCCCGCCGACGACCGCGGCCCACCGCCACCAGTCCCGGTCGCGGCGGTGCACCATGTCGCGGGTGACCGCGAGATAGAGCACCAGCAGCCCGAGCAGGCCGGCGCCCTGCACCACGAGCTGACCCAAGGAGACGGGCGCGCTGGTCGAGGCCGGGTCGCTCTCCCCGGAAAAGAGCTGCGACACCGTACGCACAACCTGGTCGACCGGCTCCTCCAGATAACCGAGGACATCGGTGGCGACCAGCAGAATCCATGCCGCCACCACGACCGCGGCAGCCCCCGGCATGGCCAGCGCCGACCACCGGCGCGGCTGATCCACGACCAGCTCGGCGACGGCCAGCAGCAGCAGGGTCGCGACCAGGGCGAGCGCGGTGACGTGGTGGCTGACGGTGGTCAAGGCCATCGACACCACGGCCAGCGCGGCGAACATCCGGCCGCCCTCGGCCCGCCACCGGCGTACCGCCCAGATGGCGAGCATGAAGAAGGGGAGGGCGGCGGTCTGGTACAGGAACATCGAATTGAAGAACAGGTAGTGCAGGGCGGTCGCGTACGTGGCACAGGCGACGCCCGCGACGGCCGGGGAATTGCTGGCCCGTAGCACGACCGCGAAGAGCACGCCCACGAACACCAGGTGCGCGATACCGGCGACGATGACGCCGGCGGCCGTGACCGGCAGCCCGGTCATCTCCGCCACGGCGGCCCCGAGCTCGGCAAGACCGGGGAAGTGCTCGGCGGGCGGCAGCGCGGGGTTGGGCTGGAACAGCTCCCCGGACTGCACGATGATCGTGGTGGCCAGCCAGTGCTGCAGCTCGTCGGGGAACCGGAACTGATCCGGGCTGTACATCCACTTGAGCAGATACTGGTGCAGGGCCAGCCCCATGACGAGCAGGAACGACTCGGCGACCCCGGCCATCCGGCGGCTGAGCAGCCGGACGACGACCGGCGTGAAAACCACGACCTGACCGACCCAGTACGCGAACTGGGCGTTGCCGGTGCTGACCCGGCCGCCGGCGTAGGCCAGGGCGACCATGAGCACGCCGAGGGCCGAGATGGTCAGGACGGCGGGGGCGTGGCCCAGGTCGAGGGGCTCGCGGCGGGCGCGGGCTGGTTTGGGCGTGCGGCCGGGATCGGGCGGGGGAGCGACCTCGGTCCGCTGACCGTCACGCCGGCCGGGAACGACGGGGATGACGGCGGTGACGACATCGGTCGGCGGGGCGACGCTGGCGGTCGAGCTGACAACCGGGATGACGACGGTGTCGTCGGGTCCCCGCAGCGCGATGACTACGGTCTCGTCGGCGGGGGTCGGCTTCGGGGCCTCTGGCAGGGTCAGGATGACCGTGTCTTCGACGGTCGGCTCGGTGCGCAGAACGACCGTGTCCTCGAGGTTCGGTCCCTCCGGCTCCGGCTCCTCCTGTTCGGTTCCGGCCTGGTCCGGCTGGACCTGGTCCGGCTCGCCCTGCGCCGGTTCAGCCTGGTCTGGCTCGGCCTCGTCTGGCTCGGTCCGGATCGGGGCGGCCTGTGGCGGGCTGTTGCCGGTCAGGGTCCCGGCGGGCAGGACCAGCACCGCGGTCGCTTCGGGATCGCTCAGTTCTGGTGTGGTCTCAACCTCAACATCAGCTTCAGGTTCGCGCTCGGACGAAACCTCAACCTCAACCTCAGCTTGAGAGTTCGCGTCACCTTTCGTTTCTGCGACCTGCTCGTTGTCCGATTCGGTCGCAGAGTCTGCGGTCTCTGGCGCGGGATCGGCGTTGCTCTCCGCGGCGGCCTCAACGGGAGCGGCGGCTTCCGGCGCTTGCGCATCCTGTTCCGCGCTCACCTGCACCGCCTCAGCCGCTACCGTCGCCGCAGAGGCGTCCAGGCCGGTTTCGGTGGGCGGCTCGGCGTCCGTGCCGGGTCCGGTCTCGGGCGCGAACCCCGCCGGGGGTGTCGCCGTCTGCTCCGCCGCGACCGAGTCTGCGGGGCCGCCTTCGGCGTCGGCCGTGAGGTCGGGCGCGGCCGGGGCGGCGGGCTCCGGTTCCGCGCCGGCCGTGGCCGCGGATTGCGGTTGCGTGTCGCCCGTGGCTGCGGGCCCGGGCTCGGCGTCGGCCGTGGCTGTGGGTTCTGCTTGGGCATCGCCGGTGGCTGCGGGTTCCGATTCGGCGCTGACTGTGGTTGCGGGCTCGGGCTCGGGCTCGGCCGTGGCTGTTGGTCCTGCTTCGGCGTCGCTGGCTGCGGAGTCCGGTTGGGTGTCAGCCGCGGATGCGGGCGCGGTCTCGACGTCGCTCGCGGCGCTCAGGTCGGTCGCAGTCGTGGCTTCAGCCGCTGACACGGTTTCGGCTCTGGCGGAAGCGTCGACAACGCCGCCGGGCGCCCCGGCGACGTCGTCCGAGGGCACCTGCGCACCGGTCGCCTCCGAAGCTTCCGGCTCGTCCGCGACCTCAGGCCGCGGCTCCTCATCGCTCGACGTCTCTGACACCGCGTCGTCGTCCGGAGCTGGAGCGGGAGGCGTCACCGCGGCGGGGATCACGACCTTCGGCACCCCCGACGTGGTCTGGATGTCAGCCGCCGCCGGCCCGGACACGTCGGCACCGGACGGCGCCGCCGGGCGTACCCGGGCCGTCCCGCGCGCCGGCCGCGCCCCGCCACCCTCCTGGCCGGGCCGGCTCTGCCCCGGCCGATCGGGCCCGGGCCGGCTCGGCACCGGCCGGTTCTGGGCCGCCTGGTCCGAAATAGCCTGATCCGACAAGGGCTGCTCAGAAAAGGCCTGGTCGTGGTGCGTCCGGCTCGGTTCGGGCGCGCGCTGGTCGGCCGCGCGCTGGTCCGCCATGTGCTGGGCCTCCGTGGCGTCGGGGGACTCGTACTGCTGGATGGACGTCATCGGGGTCGCCGGGCGCAGCACCGGCCCCCTGTCCGGTTCGCCGGGTTCCGGGGTCGGGTGCGCGCTCAGCATGCGGCGGCCACCCCGGTCGGTCGAGCCGGGGTGGCGTACGCATTGACGACCGATCGCCACATCTGCTTCCTCCTGACCGAGAATGCCCGGTGCGGGGGGAAGTTTCCGGTGAACGGCTGAGTCGCCACGATCAGCGGCCGCTCCGGGCCTTGGCCCGGGCCGCCCGGCGGCCCTTCAGGTAGGCGCGCGGCCCCGCCAGCATGCCCTTGCGGTTCGCCGTCAGCAGTTCCCGCGGGAAGTCCTCGCGCAGCGTCGACACCCGCAGGCTGTCCTTGCTGGTCAGGTCGCGCAGGGCGCCCGGGGCCAGCTTGAGCAGCGGCCAGAGCAGGCCGGGCCGCTTGAGCAGCAGGCTGGTGTACGCGGCGGTCAGCCCGGCGCCGTAGCCCACCATCTGCTTGTGCAGCCCCTCGAGGTCGCGCCGGTGGTAGTGGTGGGTGACCGCCGTGGGCTGGTAGACGATCGTGCCGCCGCTGATCAGTACCTGGGTGAACGCCAGGGTGTCCTCGGAGCCCATCGCCGGGGTGCCGGCGCCCAGGGCGGTGTCCCAGCCGCCGATGCTTTCGATGACGCCGGCCCGGAACGTCATGTTCGCGCCGGTGCCGAACGGCGGCAGCGGGTACAGCGGGCTCTGGATGTGCGCGGTCGCCGGGCTGAACACGTCGGGCTTGAAACCGCGGCCCTTGCTGTGCCCGCCGAACTGCTCGAACCACAGCTGCGCCTGGGTCTCCAGCTCGGCCGGGACGATCACGCCGGAGACCACGTCGGCCTCCGGGTGTTCGACCAGTGCCCGGGCGACCTCGGCCAGCCAGTTGACGTCGGCGTACTCGTCGTCGTCGATCCAGGCCATGATCTCGCCCGGTGCCGCCGCCACCGCGGCGTTGCGGGCGAAGGACAGGCCGGCGCGCGGCTCCTTCAGGTAGGTGACCGGGCCGCGGCGGGCCGCCGAGCGGACGACCTCGGCGGTCGCGTCGGTGACCGGCGCGTTGTCGACGACCAGGATCTTGAAGTCGGGGTAGGCCTGCGCGAGCAGGCTGTCCAGGCATCGGGCCAGGGCGCCGGGCCGTTCCCGGGTGCAGACCACGACGGTGATCGGCGGGGCGTCGGCCAGCACCGCGCGGCGGCGGGCCAGGAACGCCGGCTCGGTCGCCGGCGTAATGCCGTCGATCGGCAGGGCGGACAGGCCCAGCTCGGCGAGCCGGGGCGCCAGGGCGGTGCCGAGTTCGGCGCCGATCGCGGCCGCCAGGTCGGCGGGCCGCAGACCCTGCTCCGGTACGTCGGTGAGCACAGTCCCCAGCGGTTCGGTGAACAGCCGGACCAGTACCCAGGCCTGGAGCACTCGCCGGCCGTCCGGGCCCACCCCGGCGACCGCCGGCAGCGGGTCGGACAGTTCCAGGTCGAGCACCGTGGCGGGCAGCACCTCGCCGCTGGGCTCGAAGGCGGGCGCGGTGATCATCTCGTCGGTGCGCTGCGCCGGCACCCACACCTTGCCGTTCACGCCGGCCCCGTTCACCCCGGCGGTCATCGGGTCGCTCCGGCCGTGACCGTACGGCGGGCAGCGACGGTCTCGACGACCCCGCCGACCCCGGCCGCGGCGACGCCGGCCAGCACCCCGCCGGCCTTGAGCGCGTAGTGGGCGCCCCGGCCGCGGGTGGCCGCGACCAGGTTGCGGACCACCGCCCGGGGTAGTGAGCGCAGGTAGTCGCGTTCCGAGCCGAGGCTCTCCGAGCCGTCCAGCAGGCCGGCCATGGCGACCTTGCCGCGTCCCTCGGCGTAGCAGCGGCGCAGGAAGAAGCCGAAGGTGGAGCTGCTCGCGGGCACCTCGTGGCGGATCACCGCGGCGGGCACGTACATCCAGCGGCCGCCGGCCAGCGCGCTCATCCGCAGGCACAGCTCGGTGTCCTCGGGCCGGTTCTGGCTGCCGAGCTTGCCGAAGCCGGTCCGGAAGCCGCCGACCGACAGGAACGTGTCGCGGCGCACGATCATGCTGGCCGACCACACGTTGCGCACCGGCGCGGTGGTCGTCGGCATCCCCGCGTACGAGCCGCCGACCGCCCAGAGGAACTCCTCCGGCATCCAGTTCGGCTTCGGGCCCTCCCAGGCCGGGTTGATGCCGCCGCCCGCGCCGACCACCGACGGGTCCGCCGCCAGCGGCTCGACCAGGAGCTCCAGCCACTGCGGGCAGGCCACCGTGTCGTCGTCGAGGAACGCGATCAGCGAGGTGCTGGTGTGGAACGCCCCGGTGTTGCGGTTGCCCGACACGCCCTGGGCGTACAGGTTCTCCAGGACGGTCACGCCGGCCAGGTCGCGCCGGGCCCGGCGGAACAGCGCCGGGTTGTGGTCGACCACGACGACGATCTCGGCCGGGGCGTACGTCTGCGACCGGGCCGAGGCGACGGTGCGCACCAGGGCGTTCCAGCGCTGCTCGGTGTGGGTCGGGATGACGATGCTGACGGCGGGGCGGGGGGTGGGTTCCACGCGGGTGCTCCTCGGGACAGGTGGGGGACGGGGACTGGGGGCGGGAGAGCTCAGTCCTCGCGGGTGGCGCGTGACTGCAGCGCCTTGATGTCGTCGGTGCGGCGGGTGCCGACGTCGTCGCGGCGCAGGCCCCGGTTGAGGTGCGCGACGTGCTGGCGGGGGTCGCCGGCCGGGGCGACGCCGGCGACCGGCGGGCGGTTGACGACCTTGTTCAGCGCGTGCACCGGCGTGGTGGTGGCCGGGGTGGCGGTCGGGTGCTGGTGCAGGATGACGCCGGTGCCCTGGCTGCCGGTACGGCGCTGGCGGCGCATCCGGCCGTACTCGCTGAAGATGGTGCGCAGCACCCGGAAGCCGTCCCGGAAGGTGTTCAGGTTGCTCTGGCCGTGGATGCGGGCGTGCTCGACGCTGCCGACCTCGCCGACCTTCATCCCGTCGGCGGCGGCCCGGATGTTGATCATGGTTTCGATCTCGAACCCGTCGCCCCAGAGCTTGCTGCCGTCGGTGGGCCGCGGCAGGGCCGGGTCGGGCAGGGCCAGGGTCGGCACGACCCGGCGCCAGAAGGCGTTGTAGCCGTAGCAGAGGTCGGTGAACCGGGTCTTGAACAGGACGTTCACCACCAGGTTGAGGCCGTCGTTGCCGAGCTTGCGCAGCTTGGTGATGTCGTGGCTGTGCCCGCCCTTGTCGAAGCGCGAGCCCTTGACGAAGTCGGCGCCGGCCACCAGCTCGGCGACGAAGCTCGGGATCTCGGCCGGGTCGGTCGAGCCGTCGGCGTCGATCATCACGATGATGTCGCCCGTGCAGGCGGCGAAGCCGCAGGCCAGGGCGTTGCCCTTACCGGTACGGGTCTGCTGCACGATCACCACGTCCGGGCGCAGCTCGCGGGCCACGGCGACCGTGCGGTCCCGGGATCCGCCGTCGACCACGATCACCTCGTCGATGCCGTCGGGCAGTTTGGCGAACACGTGCGGCAGGTTCCGCTCTTCGTTCAAGGTCGGAATCACGACGCTTACGGTCGGTGACGGCTGCCCGTTACTCGGCGTGTTTCCCGAGGTCGTGGAAAGCTGCATGTCGGTCCCTTCGGGGGCGGCAGTTGCGACGTAATCGGCGGTTTCCGGGGAGGGATACGCAGGTCGCTCGCTTCTGCCGCCAAATCTAGCAACACGCTACGTAGCGTCAACTAACCAAAGGGCCAGGGTGACGATGCCCGTGCGGTGAACCCTGACCAATCGAATGACCTGGGGTTATTCACATGGGCAACAAGATCGTACGCAAGCCCCAGTCGTCACAACCAGTAACGGACACCAGGGCAGTGGAGGCCGGAGAGAGGCGTTCCGGCGTCATTGCGGGCCATTCGATGGATCTTCGGCGGTGAATGGGGCATAGTCTAAATGTCGGATAAAGCCGAGTGATCCTAATCACTCTAGGTAGTGTCACGCACTGTAGTTCCCCGGGTGCAAACGGGTTAGATCTGGGGCGGGGCAGTGCCCAGGGCGGTCGATGGATAAATTGTCCCGGTGACGTCCGAGCCGGCTCCGCGCCGTACCGCACGGTCGTCGACACCGTGGGTGATCCGGTGACGACGACCGACGCGCTGTGTGTCTGCGGCCATCAGCGGTCCGCCCACGAGCACCATCGCGCCGGCACCGAATGCACCTTCTGTGGCCTCGAGGTGTGCCCGCGTTACCGCCGTCGTCGCTGGTGGCACCGGCGCGCCTGACCGGGATCCGGGAGGGCCGCGGGGGAGTGGTCGCGCCGCAGGCGGGTACCTACCCTGCTCACGGTGTGGACACCGGGTCGCGAAAACCTACCGTTTCTGTAGGCTAACTTCTACTTTCGCGGGGCGCCGCGCACCTCGCCGGGTGGCGCCGCCGCACCGTACGAGGAGGTAGCCCCTATGCCGCTCCCGGACTTCCTGATCGCCGGCGTCCCCAAAGCGGGCACCACGGCCCTGCACGCCGCGCTGGTCCGGCATCCTCAGCTGTACCTGTCCAGGGTCAAGGAGCCGAAGTTCTTCCTCTCCGACGGCCCGCCGCCCAGGCTCGGCGGGCCGGGCGACGTGCAGACCTACCAGGAGCACGTGTGGCGCCGCGCCGACTACGAGGCGCTGTTCGCGCCCGCGCCGCCGGGCACGCTGCGGGGCGAGGCCACCCCCTTCTACCTGTACGACCTGGACGCCCACGACCGCATCCAGGCCCTGGTCCCGGATGCCAAGATCATCCTGCTGCTGCGCGACCCGGTGGACCGTGCGCACTCCAACTGGACACACCTGTGGAACGCGGGCCTGGAGCCGGAGGCCGACTTCCTCACCGCCTGCCGGGCCGAGGAGCAGCGCAAGGCGGACGGCTGGGCCGACTTCTGGCACTACGTCAGCCTCGGGCTCTACGGCCGCCAGGTGCAGCACCTCTACAAGGTGTTCCCGCGTGAGCAGGTGCTGCTGCTGCGTTACCGCGACCTCAAGGACGCGCCCGCCGCCACGCTGGACCGGGTCTGCGACTTCCTCGGCGTGCCGACCGGCGTGCTGCGCGAGATCCCGCGGGAGAACGTGAACCGCCATGTCGTCGAGGACAACGGCGTCAACCGGGTGCTGCGCGGACTGCTGCGGGCCGGCGGGCAGTTCGGCCACCGGTTCCCCGTACCGCTGCGCCTGGCCGCCCGCGGCCCGATCCTGACCGTCCTGCACCGCAAGCAGGGCGCCCGGCCGGTGACCAAGCCGCAGGAGCGTGCCGCGCTGCTGCCCTTGTTCGTTGACGACATAGCGCTGCTGCAGGACGTGACGGGCGAGAGCTACGACGACTGGCTCTCCGTGGACCGACACGCCCGCACCCGGTAACCTGCCGGGGAATCCCTATCTTCCCCATAGATGATGCAAACTTGACCCGATACTCTTCGCTGTGTCGCTGACGCCACGAAACGGAGCCGCCTTGTCCATCGGAACTCAAGCCCTGCCGTTGCCTCGCTGGGAAGACGCCACGGTGGTGGTGGAGCCGCCCGGTGACGAGCCGGGAGCGTGGGCCGGCGCACCGTCCTCGATCGTCGCGGACGGTGAGGTCTACCTGGCGTACAGGTTGCGACTGCCGATCGGTGAGGGCCGGGGCATCTCCAACGTCGTCGCCCGCTCGGCCGACGGCCTGCACTTCACGGTCGTGGCCGAGGTGGGCAAGGACGCCTTCGGTGCCGAGTCGCTGGAACGCCCGGCGCTGGTCCGCACCCCGCAGGGCCGGTGGCGGCTCTACGTCAGTGCCGCCACCCCCGGCACCAAGCACTGGCGCGTCGACCTGCTCGAGGCCGACACCACGGAAGGGCTAGCCACGGCCACCCCGCGCACGGTCCTGGCCGGCGACGAGACGATCGGCGTCAAGGACCCGGTGCTGCACCACGACGAACACGGCTGGCACCTCTGGGCGTCGGTGCACCCGCTCGAGTCGTGGGACGACGCCGACCGGATGACCACGGAGTACGCGACCAGTCCCGACGGCGTGCACTGGACCTGGCGCGGCACGGCGCTGGCCGGTCGCGCGGGCCAGTGGGACGCCCGCGGCGTGCGCGTCTCGTCGGTGTCGGTCGACGGCGACACCATCGTGGCGGCGTACGACGGCCGGGCCACCGCGGGGGAGAACTGGGAGGAGCGCACCGGCACGGCCCGCGGTGTGCGCCTGCCCGACGGCAGCTTCGGCGAGCTGACCGCGGAGGACGGCGAGCCGGTGGGCAGCCCGTACGCCCCCAACGGCCTGCGCTACCTGAGCCTGGTGACGATGCCCGACGGCCGCCGGCGCGTCTACTACGAGGCGACCCGCCAGGACGGCGCCCACGACCTGCGCACCGAACTCGCCTACTGAGAGTGTGAGAGGCGGGTCACGAACGCCGGGCCCGCCGCGCCGCCCATGATCGACCTGGCCTAGCGTCGGTCACATAACGCCCGGTCTCCGGGGCCCGCCACCATCACCGGCGGATCAGTACCGAGAGACCGTCCATGGCGGAGCCCGTCCCACGAGGACGCGCTCCGCCATGTCTGTCTCCGGTCACGGTTGCTGGACCCGGCGCCACAGCTCGCGGTCGAGATAGTGATCGCGTGCTCCCGCCGCCAGCACTGCGC
The DNA here is from genome assembly GCF_050955795.1 of Actinoplanes sp. CA-051413. NCBI lineage: Bacteria > Bacillati > Actinomycetota > Actinomycetes > Micromonosporales > Micromonosporaceae > Actinoplanes > Actinoplanes sp. CA-051413. Next base: position 5,309,326 of record NZ_CP192100.1, on the reverse strand, counting down.
GCAGCGGTGATGCGCTGCCGGTAGCCGCCCAGAGGGCCGCGGTAGGCCCATTCGTGGGCCAGCTCGTTATCGGTCAGCTCCCGGTCTCCGGAGTCCCGAGCCGGCGGCCCGGGGCCAGGGGAGTGACCCCTTTCTCCGCCAGCCACTGCAGGGTGTCAACCGCCTCGGGAGTGCGCACCCGGCGAGTATGGCCAGGCGTCGCCGCCCGGACCACCGGATATCCGCCGGACGGTGCGTCATGCTGAGCGGCCGACTGACTACATTGCGTGGTGTCGGCACCGGATGGCGCCAGATATAACCGGGCTGCACCCCGGGAAGCACGCAGAGTGACGACATTGCGAGTGATCCGTACCACTGCGACTATTCGGACATCGGTCGTAACGATCTGTCTCTGCTGGTCAGGGCCGCGCCGGCCAGCTTGCCGACCGCCTGTCCTGATGGCGCCCGCTTCCGCGCTGCTGGGCGAATTCTGTGAGGCGAGATAGACCTGGTGGGGTCCCTGTGCCGTGACCCCGCACGTTCGGGCAGGCCGGGATGGCCGCCCGGTCAGCGGCACCGCGGCTCAGTGGTCAGTTGACCCTGCGTAGCGCTGCGGTAGATTTGGTGACAGAAGCGAGCGAGTCAGGCTTCTCCCCCAAAAGCCCCACACGCTGCGCAACTGTCACCCCGAAGGAACCGACATGCCGCTCCCCGCGACCCAGGCCACCACCAAGAGTGATGACATGCGGTCACAGTCGGTGAAGGACCGCGCTCCCAAGCCGCCGGTGCGGCCGCGGCCCAGCACGGCTCCCTCGTGGTGACCCGCACCGCCACCACCCCGCTCCCGATCCCCCTGCACCCGGAAGGCACCACCGACATGCTGGATTTCAAGGACCTCGCCCCGACCATCACCCGCCAGCGCATGGTCGTCGAGGGGTACCCGACGTTCGTGATCACCGACGAGCACATCAAGGACTACTTGAAGAAGCTCTCGGACGTGACCGACATGATCACGATCATCGAGCCGGTCACCCACGTCAGCGACCTGTACGGCTGGGCCGGCTGGATCCACTGGGAGACCTCCGGCGCGCACTTCTACTCGTGGGAGCGCCCGATCTCGTTCTTCAGCGTGGACATCTACACCTGCAAGGCCTTCGACCCGCAGACGGTCATCGACTTCACCAAGGAGTACTTCCGGACCACCGAGCTCGTCGCCAAGGAGTTCTGAGCATGGGCCCGACGACGACCGCCCGCTACGACCTCGACCCCGCCTCGGTGCGGCGCATCACCGCGGAGTTCCTGGCCGCGCATCCCACGAGCGGCCGCTTCGTGACGGCGGTCGTCGGGCCGGACAGCGATCTGGCCGCGGTCGGCCGGGCCCTGGAACGCCAGGTCTTCTCCGAGACCTTCGGCAACGACGCCGCGGTGATGGCCGCCGAGTACGGCCCGTACGAGGCGCGCAGCCTGTTCTTCGTGGTCATCGACCGCAGGCGCGGCGTGCCGGCCGGCGTGGCCCGGATGATCGAGAGCCACGGCGCCGGGGTCAAGACCGTCGACGACGCCCCGCCGCACATCGGCGCGGACGTCGCCACCATCCTGGCCGCGCACGGCATGACCGGCGAGAAGGTGTGGGACTGCGCCACCCTCGCGGTCCTCCCGCAGTACCGCGGCCGCCGGTCGGCCCTGCTGGTCAGCACGATGATCTACCGCACCTTCCTGGTCATGGGCCGGCGCCACGGCGTACGGCACGCGGTGTCGATGCTCGACAAGGGCGCGTACCGCAACCTCAAGCTCATCGGCGTGCCGATGCGGACGCTGGCGGACTCGGGACCGTTCGAGTACCTCGGCTCGGCCGAGAACCGCGCCGTCCACATGGACTTCCCGGCCATCGAGGCGGCCGTGCGCGAGCAGGCCGCGCGGATGCGCCGGGCCGCCCGGCCCGGCCTGGCCGCGCTGCGCCGCGACGGCGTCCGCAAGCTGCTCACCAAGCGGGTCGCGGCCGGCGTCTCGCTGCGCATCGGTACGGGCCAGGACGTCGACGACCACATTGTCGTCGTGCCGGGTGAGCAGGGCGTGTTCCGCCTCGACCCGAACGGCTGATGCCCGCGGAGAGCGTTTGCCCTGACGGAGGCGAGGGTACGTCGCCTGCAACCTCGAGGGGGGCGAACTCGCGGTGACGGAACAGGGGGCGGAAATGCGGACGCTGGGCGGGCGGTATCAGCTCCAGCAGCGCATCGGCATCGGCGGTATGTCCGAAGTGTGGCGTGGACACGACCAGGTGCTCGACCGGCCCGTCGCCGTCAAGATCATGGCGCCCGCGGTCGAGGGCACGCTGGGCGAGGTCAACGGCGTCGACCTGGTCCGCACCGAGGCGCGCTCGGCCGCCCGGCTGGCCCATCCCAACGTCGCCGGCGTGCACGACTTCGGCACGTCGCTGTCGCCGGGCCGCGAGGTGCCGTACATCGTCATGGAGCTCGTGGACGGGCAGACGCTCAGCGAGCACCTCGGCGCCGGGCTCTTCGACTGGCGCATCGCCGTACGCGTCTGCGCCGAGGTCGCGGCCGCCCTGGCCGCCGCCCACGCCGAGCACGTCGTGCACCGCGACATCAAGCCGGCCAACATCATGCTGACCCCGGCCGGGGCCAAGGTCCTGGACTTCGGCATCGCGGCGGCGGTCGGCAGCCACGACCCTGACCCGGACGGCCCGGTCATGGGCACGCCGGCCTACGTCGCCCCGGAACGCTTCGAGGGGCTGCCCGCGACCCCGGCCTCGGACATGTACTCCCTCGGCGTGCTGCTCTACCACTGCCTGTCCGGCCGGCTGCCCTGGCAGGCCGCCAGCCACACCGAGCTGGTCGAGGCCCAGCGCCACCGCGACCCCGACCCGCTGCCGGTCATCGAGGGCATGGCGCCGGAGGTGCTCGACCTCTGCTCGCGCTGCCTGCACCGGGACCCGGCCGAGCGGCCGACCGCCCTGGTCGCCGCGCTGCTGCTGGCCGAGGCCGTGGACGCCCGGGTGTACGTGCCGCTGATGGACGTGAGCTCGGTGCTGCCCCGGCCGTCGCGGGTGTCGGCCTGGGACGAGCGCGCGGCCGAGGCCCCGACGAACATGGCCCTGCCGGCGGAGGCCGACCCGGACACCACGTTCCTCGGCGACCGTCCCGGCCGGCACCGCGCCGGCTGACGCGTCAGCCCCGGGCGGCCCGCCAGCGGTCGTAGCTGAAGCGGGTGATCGTCAGCTCGGGGTGCGCGAGCACGTGCCGCGCGAAGCCGGCCCGGTCGTCGTCCAGCTCCGCGAGCCGCTCGGCCGGCGGCGTGACGTGGCGCAGCAGGCCGGCGTACCGCCAGTCCTTGCACCGGTACGGCCGCCGCAACGCCGCCACGATCAGCTCCGCGAGCGCGGGCTCCTGCTCGGCCGGCACCCCGCCCCGGGTGAAGTCGCGCAGCACCGCGTCCTTGGTGGTCCACGGCGAGCAGATCCACGACTTCTTCAGCTCCGGCAGGAAACGCTCCTCCCAGCGCAGGAACAGCACCGCGTACGGGGCGTAGTGGTCGCGTACGGCCGGGTCCTCGGCCCGGCGGAACGCGCTGATCAGCCCGTCGAGGGTCAGGTCGAGCCGGCGCCGGACCGTGTTCTCGGCGGGCCGGTTGTGGCCGTGGCGCACCCGGAGGTCGTCGGCGCGCTGGCGTGACATCAGCGCCTCGGCCAGCAGCGCCTCGTGCCGGGCCAGGGCGGCCGCCCGCCGGGCGTCGTCCGGTGAGACCAGGTCGAAGACCCACGGCTGGTCGTCGGGGAGCGCGCGCACTGCCGCAGCATGTCAGGTATGAGCCCGTGCCGCCCAGCGGGAGCGCTCCGCAGGCGGCACGGGACATCTTTCAGCCGCTGCGCGGGACCACCACGACCGGTCGCCGGGCCCGGCGCACCAGCCGGGCCGAGACCCCGCCGAGCAGCACCCGCCGGGCCGGCCCGTACCCGCGGGAGCCGCAGAAGAGCACGTCGACGTCCTCCAGGTCGGCGAGTGACTCCACCACGTCACCGGTACGGACCTCCCAGTCCGCCTCGACCCCGGCGACCGCCTCCGCCGCCCGGCTCAGCGACAGCTCGTAGGTCTCCCGGGCGGTGTCCAGGAACGCGTGCTCGGCGTCCTGGCCGACCAGGAACGGCAGCGTCGCGTCGGTCTCCGCGACGACCGTGTAGAGCCGCAGCGGGCTGCCCGTACGCTTCGCCAGCCGGGCGGCCGTCGCGAGCGCCGCGCGGCCGTCGGGCGTGTCCACGTACGCGACGCCGATGCGGCCCAGCGCGCCCGGCGGGGTCTCCATCCCGGCGGGGGCGACCGCGATCGGGCAGTGGCTGCCGGCCAGCAGCCGGTCGGCGGTGCTGCCCGCGAAGAGCCGGTGCTTGGGGCCGGACCGGCCCGAGCCGACCACGATCGTGTCCGCCGACAGCTCCTCGGCGAGGTCGTGCAGGCCGTGCGCGGCCGAGGTGGAGGCGACGACCCGGAAGGTGACGTCACCGTGGTCGCCGCCCAGCGCGGACCGGGCCTGGTCCAGGACCGCCTCGGCGGCCCGGTGCCGGTCGGCCACCCACTCGGCGTCCACCCGGCCCGAGCCGAGTGCGGACGGCGCCGGGTGCACCACGGCCACCACGAGCGGCGCGCCCAGCGTGGTCGCCGCCCACCGGCCGAACGTCAGCGCGTCCTCGGCGGAGGGGCCGCCGTCCACCCCGACGATGACGGGGGCGGTCGCCGGGGCGGTCACCGCGGGTCCCCGGGCGGCGTCTCCGGCGTGGTGTCGCGGGCCCAGCTCGGTGTCCCGCCGTCGTCCGGGCGAGGGGTGCGCAGCTTGGAGTGGCGGTAGCCGTACAGGAAGTAGATGGCCAGGCCCAGGATCAGCCAGACGACGAACCGGATCCAGGTGCTCAGCGGCAGGTCGGACATGAGGTAGACGGCGAACAGCACGCCGAGGATCGGCAGCACCGGCGACCACGGCACCCGGTACGGCCGCGGCATCTCCGGCCGGGTCCGGCGCAGGATGATCACGCCGATGTTGACCAGCACGAACGCGAACAGCGTGCCGATGTTGACGAGCTTGACGATCTCGGACAGCGGCACGAGCGCGGCGAGGATCGCGATCAGCACGCCGAGGCCGATGGTGAGCCGGGCCGGGGTGCCGTACCGCTGGTTGACCACGGCGAAGCGTTGCGGCAGCAGGCCGTCGCGGCACATGGCGAAGAAGATGCGGGTCTGGCCGTACAGGATGACCAGCACCACGCTGGTGATCGCGACGACCGCGCCCAGCGCCAGGATCGACGCCGCCCAGCTGATCCCGGCGCCCTGGTCCAGGGCCGCGGCCAGGGGCGCGTCGGTGGCCTCGAGCTGCGCCGGGGTGGCGATGCCGATGGCCCCGACCGCGGTCAGCACGTAGAAGACCGTGCAGATGATCAGCGAGCCGATGATCGCCAGGGGCAGGTCCTTGGCCGGGTTGCGGGCCTCCTCGCTGCCGGTGGAGACCGCGTCGAAGCCGATGTACGCGAAGAAGATGATCGCGGCCGCCGCGGTGACCCCGTCGACGCCGTTCGGGGTGAACGGCTGGAAGTTGCCGGTGCCGAAGTTGAACAGCGCCACCACGATGAAGAACAGCAGCACCGCCAGCTTGACGCCGACCATCACCAGGTTGACCCGGGCGCTCTCCGTGACGCCCCGCACCAGCAGAGCGGTGATCGCCAGCACGATGAAGACGGCGGGCAGGTTGAAGATGCCGCCGTCCTCGGGTGACTTGGCGATCGCGTCCGGCAGGGCCACCCCGAACGCCGAGTCGAGGAAGGCGTTGAGGTTGCCGCCCCAGCCGACCGCGATGGCGGCCACCGAGACCCCGTACTCCAGGATCAGGTCCCAGCCGATGATCCAGGCCACGATCTCGCCCAGGGTCGCGTACGTGTAGGTGTAGGCGCTGCCGGAGACCGGGATGGACGAGGCCAGCTCGGCGTAGGACAGCGCGGAGAACGCGCACGCCACCGCGGCGAGCACGAAGGAGAGGATCACCGCCGGGCCGGCCACGCCGGCCCCCTCGCCGATGACCACGAAGATGCCGGTGCCGATGATGGCGCCGACGCCCATGGCGGTCAGCTGGGTGGCGCCGACGGCCTTCTTCAGGCCGTGGCCTTCCTCGGTGGTCTCGGAGATCAGCGACCGGACATCGCGGATCGCGAAGATCCCCGGCCTTCGGTTCGAGCCTGTGACCATGCTGGGCCCACCCTCCACATGCCTCGGCGGCCGCGTGGAGACCGCCGTCGTGGACACCTCCCCGGCCGCGCCCCGGGAGTGGCCGGATGCGAGCGGGTGCATCGGTGGCCACCGCTGTCACCGTGGCCGCTCACCTGCGGAAACCGCAAGATGATCTGCATGATGTGGCGAACTTGCCCGCTGCGGTTGCTCTTTGCGTCTCGCGGTGGGTGACGTCGCCATGACGCTCGGCGCACCGGCTGTCCGCTCGGCGCACGGAAACGTCCGGCAGCCTGCGAGGTGAACGGCGGGCGTTGTAGCGTGGGCCCACGGGTAACCGGGTGCGGAGGACGAGACCATGGGCGAGGCCGTGATGACCACGCGGCGGCAGGCGGACGGCGCGATAGTGGTCGACGTGCGCGGCTCGCTGGACGCGGCCACCGTGGACGCGTTGCGGCACGCGCTGGTCAGCACCCTGCACGGCGAGCGCCCGGTTTCGATGATCGTCGATCTGACGTTCGTGACGTTCATGGATTCGATGGGCGTCGGCGCGCTGGTCTCCGGCTACAACGCCGCGCGCGAGACCGGCACCCGGTTCGTGCTGCGCAATCCCAGCGAGTTCGTGCACCGTCAGCTGCGGATCACCGGCCTGGCGGAGATGTTCGGGCTGCCGTCGGCGTCGCCCGGCCCGCAGACATACACCCCCTGAGACTGCTGCCGGGCGGGCCGTCGGCCGGTTATGGTGCCGTCATGGAACCGGCGGTCGGGGCGTGGTGCGACGGCACCGAGGTCTGCTTCCGGCTCCAAGATCATGAGCATCGGCTGGCCGCCGTCCGGCTGTGTTCCGGCGTGGCCGCCGGCGACTTCGCCTACGACGGCCAGAGCCGCACCTGGCAGCTGCGCCTGCCCCGCCCGGCCGTGCACCGCATCGAGTACCAGCTCGAACTGGGCCACGGCGACGGCAGCACCGAGACTGTCGCCGACCCGGACAACCCGCGGCGCGAGGGTGACGCCTCGGTCCTGTGGTGCCCCGACTACCGCGAGCCCGGCTGGCTGCACCTGCCGCAGGCCACCGGTCAGTGGCGCGACGTCTACCTGCCGCTGCCCACGCTGCACGGTGAGATGGTGGCCCGGATCTGGTCGCCGGACACGGCCACCGACCGGGTGCTGGTCGCGCACGACGGGCCCGACTACCACCGGTACGGCGAACTGGGCCGTTACACCGCGGCGATGATCGGGGCGGGTCGCGTGCCGCCGTACCACCTCGTGCTGCTGCCGCCGGGGGAGCGCTTCGAGTGGTATTCGGCCAGTCCCGCGTACGCCCGGGCCCTGGCGCGCGACGTGCTGCCCAAGCTCGCCGCCGAGCTCGGCACCGACCGCCCGGTGCTCGGCGCCGGCGCCAGCCTCGGCGCCCTGGCCATGCTGCACGCCCAGCGCCGCCACCCGCAGCGCTTCGCCGGGCTGTTCCTGCAGTCGGGCAGCTTCTTCCAGCCCCGCTACGACCGGCAGGAGTCCGGTTTCCGGCGCTACCTGCGCATCGTCCGGTTCACCGGCCGGGTGCTGCGCGCCCCCTCGTTCGCCAGTCCGGTCCCCACAGTGATCACCTGTGGTGCGGTGGAGGAGAACCTGGCGAACAATCGCGACATGGCGGCGGCACTGGGCCGCCAGGACTACCCGGTCAGCTTCACCGAGGTCCCCGACGCGCACAACTGGACCGGCTGGCGCGACGCCCTCGACCCGCACCTGACCACGTTGCTGCAGACAGTGTTCCACTAACGGGAGGCGCCATGGCCGACGTCGAGCACACCATCGGACTGCTGCTGGGCACCGAGGACGACTGGCCGCGGGCGTACGAGGCGTTGCTGCGCCGCGTCGGAGTGGTCACCGACGCTCAGGGCCGCAGCCACCGCACCCGCAGCGTGCGGGTCACCATCGAGCCGTTCAACCTGCGCGACTCGCCGAAGCACGACCTGGTCATCGACCGGCTCGCCTACTGGTACTACCACCCGCGCGAGTGGCTCAAGAAGATCGCGCTGATGGACGACGTGTACCTGCTCAACAGCCCGTTCACCTTCCAGTCGATGGAGAAGCACGCCGCGTACTGCGCGATGCTGCGGCTCGGGCTCAAGGTGCCGGAGACCGTGCTGGTGCCGTTCAAGAACCCGCTGGACAACTCCCGGTACGCCTACACCTCGGCGCGCTACAACCAGTCGTTCGACCTGGAGGCGCTGGCCGAGTCCGTGGGCTACCCGATGTACATGAAGCCGTACGACGGCGGGGCCTGGGTCGGCGTCTCCAAGATCCGCAACGTGGCGGAGCTGCACGCCGCGTACGACGCGTCCGGGGAGCGGCTCATGCACCTGCAGGCGGCCGTCGAGGACTACGACGTGTTCGCCCGCTCGCTGACCATCGGCCCGGAGACCATGGTCATGAAGTTCCGGCCCGAGCTGCCCATGCACGAGCGCTACGCGGTGGACCACAACTTCCTCACCCCCGAGGTGGGCGACGAGGTCGTCACCATCTCCCGGCTGGTCAACGCGTTCTTCCGGTGGGAGTTCAACAGCTGTGAGTCGCTGGTCAAGGGCACCGAGGTGCACCCCATCGACTACGCCAACGCCTGCCCCGACGTGGCGGTGACCTCGCTGCACTACTACTTCCCGTGGGCGATGTCGGCCCTGCTGCGCTGGACGATCTACTGCGTCGTCACCGGGCGCAAGCCGCGGCTGGACACCGACACCGCGGAGTACTTCGCCATCGCCGACGACCCGTCGCTGGACTACGGGCAGAAGCTCGCCCGCTACCGCCGGCTCGCCGACGACTACTTCGAGACCGAGCGGTACGAGGAGTTCTGCGCCAAGTACCTGGGCCACGTCGACGAGATGGTCGCCGACTGGGTCGGCTCGGAGGAGTTCCGCTCCCTGCTGCGCGAGACGGTCCGGGCGATGTACCCGCCGCACGAGCACGAGCGCTTCCTCGGCCACTTCAACGGCCTCATCGACGCCTGGCTGCGCGACCATGGCTGAGCTGCGCCGGGCCGTCGCGTTCGCCGCCGGGCTCTACGGCAGCCGGCTCGGTTTCGCCTACCACGGTTACGTGCGGCGCGACCCGATGTCGCTGCTGCACCTGCGGCCCGGGCGCGACGACCCGTACGCGATCTACCGCGGCATGCCCCGCTTCGGCCCCACCCGGATCGGCAACTGGGTGACGACCAGCCACGCGATCTGCGACACCGTGCTGCGGGACCGGCGCTTCGGGGTGCGCGCCGCCGACCTGATGACCGCGCCGAAGGCCACCGACGAGTTCGACATGTCGTTCCTCGACAAGAACCCGCCGGACCACACCAGGTTGCGGCGCCTGGCTCAGCCGGCGTTCAGCCCGAAGCAGATGGCCGGCTACCGGCCGCTGGTCGAGAGCACGGTCGACGAGCTGCTCGACCGGGTCGGGCCGGGACGGGAGTTCGACCTGGTGTCCGCGTACGCGGCGCCGCTGCCGATCCAGGTCATCACCGCCCTGCTCGGCGTACCGGACGTGGACGCGGACCGCTTCGCGCGCTACGGCACGGTCATCGCCAGTGCCCTGGACGGCGTCCACTCCCTGTCGCACGCCGCCCGCCTGCAGGCCGCCAACCGTGAGCTGCGCGAGCTGTTCGAGAGCCTGTTCGCGCTGCGCCGCCGCGATCCGGCCGACGACCTGGTCAGCCGGATCGTGGCCGCCGAGGGCGACAAGATCCAGCCGCACGAGATGGTCCCGATGTGCAACCTGCTGCTGGTGGCCGGCTTCGAGACCACAGTCAACCTGGTCGGCAACGCGGTCAACGCGCTGCTGGCCCACCCGGAGCAGTGGGCGGCCCTGTGCGCCGACCCGGCCGGGCTGGCCGGGCCCGCGGTGGAGGAGACGCTGCGCTACGACCCGCCCGTGCAGCGCACCGCCCGCTGCGCCCTGGAGGACGTCGACCTGGACGGCCACCTGGTGCGGCGCGACCAGTACGTGGTCACGCTGATCGGTGCGGCCAACCGCGACCCGGAGGCCTTCCCGGATCCCGACACCTTCGACATCAGGCGCGAGCAGACCGCCGACCACCTGGCCTTCTCCAGCGGGATCCACTACTGCGTGGGACAGCCGCTGGCTCGGTTGGAGGCGGAGATCGCGCTGCGGCGCCTCGCCGAACGCCTGCCGGATCTGCACCGGACGGGACCGCTGCGGCGGCGCGTGTCCAGCATCGTCCGCGGCCCCATCCACTTCCCGGTCCGTAGTGGCGCCCGTACCCGCCCCTTGACGGGGGCCGTCGGTAAGTCGTAGCTTTCCGTTCGTGGCTACTTACCAAGCGGAGGACGGCTGGGACGCGTTGGGCGATCCCAGCAGGCGCGCCATCCTCGAGTGCTTGGCCGTACGGCCCCGGGCCGTCGGGGAGCTCGCCGACGAGCTGCCGATCAGCCGGCCGGCGGTCTCCCAGCACCTGAAGGTGCTCAAGGAAGCCGGGCTCGTCACCGATCGCGCGGCCGGCACCCGCCGGGTCTACCGGCTCAACCCGGCCGGCGTGGGTGCGCTGCGCGACCAGCTCGAGACGTTCTGGACCCGCGCGCTGGAGGGCTATCAGGACGTCGCCGACCAACCGACCGAGGAGACGTCATGACCGAGACAGCTGAGCAGGTGGTCCGCCGGCAGATCGTCGTGCAGGCACCCATCGAACGCGCGTTCACCCTGTTCACCGAACGCTTCGGCGACTTCAAGCCGAAGGAGCACAACCTGCTGGGAGCGCCGATCGTCGAGACCGTGTTCGAGGCCAAGCCCGGCGGGCACATCTACGACCGGGCCGCCGACGGCAGCGAGTGCCGCTGGGCGCGCGTACTGGCCTGCGACCCGCCGGACCGGGTGGTCTTCAGCTGGGACATCAGCCCGCAGTGGCAGCTCGAGACCGACCCGGAGCACGCCAGCGAGGTGGAGGTCCGCTTCGTCGCCGAGACCCCGCAACGCACCCGGGTCGAGCTGGAGCACCGCCACCTCGACCGGCACGGCCCCGGCTGGGAGTCCGTCCGCGACGGCGTCGCGCACGACGAGGGCTGGCCGCTCTACCTGAACCGCTACGCCGCCCTCATCGACCAGGAGGCTTAGGCGGGCACCCCGGCGGCGGCGGGGCGCCGCCGGGTGATGGCGTACAAGGCGAGCAGCAGCAGCGACAGCACGATCAGCGCCGGGCCGAGGACCTGCGCGCCCATCCGGTCGATCAGCACCCCGACGCCGGCCGGGATGAGCGCGCCGCCGAGGCCCGACGCGCCGATCTGCACGCCGATCGTCCGGTCGGCGTGCAGCGACCCGACCCGGTCGGCGGTGGTCAGCGTGAGCAACGGGAACACCGGCGCCGCCGCGAAACCGATGACCATCAGGCCGGCCACCGCCAGCCAGCCCGGCCCGGGCAGCGCCACCAGCACCGACCCCGCCACCAGGCCCAGCAGGCTGCCGACCAGGATGCGGGTGGTGCCTACCCGCTCGACGACGAACCCCTGCACGACCCGGCCGACGAACAGGCTCGCCCAGTACGCCGACACGCAGATGCCGGCGACCGTCGCGCTGATTCCGCGCTCGCCGGTGAGGAACAGGAACGCCCACAGCCCGGCGCTGATCTCCAGCGCAACATAGACCGCGAAGGCCGCCGCACTGATCCACACCGCGGGGATCGCCAAAGTCACGGCGATCCGCGTCGGCGTGGGTGCCGCGGTGCCCGCCGCCTGCTCCGCGGTGGCAGGCCGGGTGCGATGCTGAGCCCAGGAACGGCGCGTCAGGGCGAACGCGACTGCCAGCAGCGCCTGGCCGGAGGCGACGATCCCGTACCCCCAGTGCCAGGACAGCCCGCCGCTGAGCACGGCGGTCATGATCAGCGGACCGATGGCCACCCCGAGACCGAAGAACGCGTGCAACCAGTTCATGTGGCGGGGCCCGAACGCGCCGGCCGCGTACGCGTTGAGCCCGGCGTCGATGGCCCCGCCCCCGAAACCGGCGATCAGGGCACAGGGCACGAGGAACGCGAAGGCCGGCGAGATCGCGTACCCGGCCAGCGCCAGACTCGCCAGCGCGGTGCTGACCGCGAGGAGCGGGCCCACCCCGAGGCGCGCGATGCTGAAACCGGCCGCGACGCTGGACACGAGGTAGCCGGCCGTACCGGCGAACAGCAGCAGGCCGACGGTGTCGGTGCCGACCCGGAATTCCGCGGCCATCGACGGCCAGCCGACCCCGAGCAGACCGTCCGGCAGGCCGAGGCTGATGAAGGCGAAATAGGCCAGGACCAGCACCGACATGCGAACAACCGGCGCCGCGCCCGGCGCCCCGGCCGGCGTCGGCGGAAGGGCATCGGCAGCGGCGTCGGGCGGCAGCGAAGTCACCGGGCCATGGTGGCATGCGAGCGAGCCCGCGCGATGCCCCACGGAGATCGGCGCCACGGCGGAATTGTCGGTGGGTCGGCCTAGAGTTCAGGTCGTGCATATCCGGATCGAGGGCAGCGACCTGCCCGGGCGCCGCCCCGGCGCGCAGGCCGACGAGCTGCGGCTGAGCAACGTGCAGGTCGGCGTCCAGCGCAAGCAGGAGGTCGTCGAACGGATCAGCGCCACCGCGGCCGCCGCGGTCTGGGAGTTCGAGGTCACCAGCCGCGAGGTCGACGGCCTGCTCGACGTCGGCGGGCCCTACGTGCACGGCCGGCCCGGGGCCCGCTTCCTGTACCTGAGCTGGGGCGCGGTGCACGGCGAGACGTTCGCGGGATTCCGGCGGGCCAAGCTGATGTTCGGCGACATACCGACGCCGCTGCTGCGCGCGGCGCACGACAACGGCGGCACGCTGGTGGCCCGGCTGGGTCTGACCGACGCGGCGGGCGGTCCACGCTGCGCCCGGGTACGCCCACCCGACATCATTTGGCAGCTCGCATGACGGCACCCGGGGCCGACGGGGTCACGGTCCTGCACGGCTTCATCGCCCGCGACGGCGCTCTCTGCCTCTGGGCCGAAACCGACCACGCCCCGCCGGGCGGGGTTCCGGAGGGCAATCACGCCTTCCCGCACGCCGCGTCCGAGACCGGCCACGTCGCGGAGGGCGGCGGTCTTTCGGCGGGCGTGGTGCCCGCGAGAGCCTCGCCCGGCGCGGTAGCCGGGCCGGCGCTGCCCGGCGCGGTTTCTGGGACCTCTGCGGGTCCGACAGCCCTGTCTGAGGGCTTCGGGCGTGCCTCCGCAGCCGTGCAGCGGCGCTCCGGCGCCAAGCGGGCGCGGCCGCGCGGGGCCGCGCACGAGCACGACTTCGCCCTGCGGCTGGCCGGGCCGGGGCACGCCGCGACGCTGGTGCTGCCGTCCACGAGCACCGGACCGTTGCCCTCGCCGCAGCTCGGTCTGCCGCCGCGACGGGGCGAACCCCGCCTGCGGGCCTGGTCTGTGCCCGCGGTCACCGTGCCGTTCGTGACCGACGACCTCGCCGACGAATACGGCGGTCGCGCCGCCCCCTCGTTCAGCTACCTCGTCGAGGTATGTGCCTTCGCCGCCTCGCTCGTCGCCCGCGGCCGCGTCCTGCCCGGCGTGCTGCGCGACGGCCCACGCCCCCGCGCGGTCTGGCGACCTGTGCTCACTGGGGCCGACGCCGCCCGGCACGGAGACCTGCTGCGCCGCATGCCGGCCGCCTGCCGGGCCGAGCGCGCCCGCCCCGGAGACGTCGACGGGCTACCGGCCGCCGACACCCTGCACGCCGCGCTGCACCGGCTCGTCGACGGGCTGGTCCGCACCCGGCTCGCCGAGGCCGGCGTGTCCCTCGACGGGGCCGCCTGGCTCACCGCCCTGGCCGCCGAGCCCGAGTTCGACGCGCGGCCCGGAGAGCTCGATCCGCTCACCGACGCCCTCGACGCCTGGCATGCCGAGGCGACCAGCGGCGCCGCCGTGCGGCTCTGCTTCCGGCTCACCCACCTCGACGACCTGGAGCCGGAGGAGCCCGATGCCACCGGTACCCCCGAGCCGGTCGCGGCCGAGGATGCCTGGCTGCTCGAGTTCCTGTTGCAGCCGCTGGATGAGCCCAGCCTGCTGGTCACCGCCGAGGACGTGTGGCGCGATCGCAGTGCGCCGCTGCGACGCTGGACCCACCACCCGCATGAGCGGCTGCTCGCCGGGCTCGGTCGCGCCGCCCGGCTGTTCGGTGACCTCGACGCTGCCCTGCGCGTGGCCCGGCCCACCGAGCTTGTGCTCGACACCGAGGGCGCGCACCGCTTCCTGAGCCACGCCACCCTGCTCGAACAGGCCGGTTACGGCGTCCTGCTGCCCGCCTGGTGGCGTGAGCCGCAGAGTCTCGGCCTGGCGCTGGAGGTCCGGCCCCGTGACGAGACCGCCCCGGTGTTGCGAGACGACGCCGCCGACCTGGCCACCATCGTCGGCTACAACTGGGGTCTCGCGCTGGGCGGGCGCACGCTGACCGAGGACGAACTGGCCGACCTGGCCCGGGTGAAGGTGCCGCTGGTGAAGCTGCGCGGCCGGTGGGTCTACCTCGACCCGGAACGGCTGCGGGCCGGGCTCGAGTTCCTGCGGCGCGGCGGCGGCACGATGACCGCCGGGGAGGCGCTGCGCCTGATCCGGCTGCTGCCGCCCGAGGAGCTGCCCCTGCCGGTGACCGCGTTCGGGGGCAACGGGTGGCTCGCCGACCTGCTCTCCGGGCGGCTGGGGGAGCGGCTCGAGCTGCTGGAGCCGCCCACTGGGCTGGCCGGTGAGCTGCGCCCGTACCAGTTGCGGGGTTTTTCCTGGCTGGCGTTCCTGGACGGGCTGGGGGTGGGCGCCTGCCTGGCCGACGACATGGGTCTGGGCAAGACGGTCCAACTGCTGGCGCTGTTGCTGCACCGCGGGGGCGGGCCGACGCTGCTGATCTGCCCGCTGTCCGTGCTGGGCAACTGGCAGCGTGAGGCCGCACGGTTCGCGCCCGGGCTGCGGGTCCGGGTGCTGCACGGCGCTGACCGGCCCGAGCCGGCCGAGCTGCTCGACGGGGCGGATGTGGTGCTGACGACGTACGCGATCGCCGCCCGCGATGCCGACCAGCTGGCCGCCGTGGCCTGGGACCGGGTGGTTCTCGACGAGGCGCAGCACATCAAGAACAGCGCGGCGGGCGTGGCCAAGGCTGTCCGCCGCTTCCCGGCGCGGCACCGGGTCGCGCTCACCGGCACCCCGGTGGAGAATCGCCTGGCCGAGCTGTGGTCCATCCTGGACTTCCTCAACCCCGGGCTGCTGGGCAGCGCGCACACGTTCCGCGCCCGCTACGCGGTCCCGATCGAGCGGTACGCCGACGAGGACGCCGCCGCCCGGCTGCGCCACGCCACCCGGCCGTTCATGCTGCGCCGGGTCAAGGCCGACCCGGCCGTCATCCAGGATCTGCCGGACAAGCGGCACACCCGGCACCTGTGCGGGCTGACCGTCGAGCAGGCCACGCTCTACCAGGCGGTGCTCAACGAGATGAGCGAGCGGCTCAAGGAGGAGACCGAGATCCGCACCAAGGGCATCGTGCTGTCCGCGATGACCAAGCTCAAACAGGTGTGCAACCACCCGGCGCAGCTGCTCGGCGACGGATCCCCGCTGCCCGGGCGCTCCGGCAAACTCGAACGGCTGGAGGAAATCCTCGACGCCGCCCTGGCCGACGGGGAGAGCGTGCTGTGCTTCACCCAGTTCGCCCGGTTCGGCGCGATGCTGGTGCCGCACCTGGCCGCCCGGTTCGCCGTACCAGTGCGCTATCTGCACGGCGGCACGCCGCGGCGCGAGCGCGACGCGATGGTGGCGGCGTTCCAGGCCGACCGTCGTCCCGGGATCTTCGTGCTGTCGCTGAAAGCCGGCGGCACCGGCCTCAACCTGACCGCCGCCAACCACGTCGTGCACGTCGACCGCTGGTGGAACCCGGCCACCGAGACCCAGGCGACCGACCGGGCCTTCCGCATCGGCCAGCACAAGGACGTCCAGGTGTACACCCTGGTCTGCCTGGGCACCCTGGAGGAACGCATCGACCGGCTGATCACCGACAAGGGTGTGCTCGCCGAGCGGGTGGTCGGCAACGGCGAGGGCTGGCTGACCGGCCTGAGCACCGACGACCTGCGGTCGCTGCTGGCGCTGTCCCCGGAGGCCGTCGGTGAGTGACCGTTTCTCGGCGCCGTTCATCGCCATGTTCGAGTCCCTGCGGATGGCGCCGACGTTCGCCCGGGGCCGCCGCGACGCCCGGGCCGGGAACGTCCGGCACCTGGCGATCTCCGGCAGCCTGGCCGCGGCGCAGGTGCGTGGCCCGGACGACCCGGCGGCGTTCCGGTCCCGGATCGCGGTCCGGGCCTTCGGGGCCGCGGAATGGGCGCGGATCGAGGACGACCTGGCGGCCCAGGCCCGGTACGTGGCCGACCTGCTCGCCGGGCGGATGCCGGACGACATCGACAAGGTGTTCACCCGGGCGGGACTGACCCTGCTGCCGTTGTCCCTGAACGAGGTGGCGATGGACTGCTCGTGCGAGCGCTGGCCGATGCCGTGCGTGCATCTCGCTGCGACCTTCTACGCGCTCGCCGACTCGTTCGAGTCCGATCCGTTCGGCGCTTTCACGTGGCGGGGCCGGGGCCGTGACGAGCTGCTGACCCGGCTCAGTCAGCTGCGCGGCACGACGACCCCCGCGCCGGAGCCGCAGGAGGCGGCGGCGGACGCGAGTCTGGGCGAGATCGCCGACTTCTGGGGCGGCGCCACCACGACCATGACCCTCCCGGTGCCCGACGCCGGCCGGCCGGATCTGTTGCTGGATCAGCTCGACCCGCCGCAGCTGCGCCCGGGCGGCATGCCGCTGATCGAGGCGCTGCGTCCCGCGTACCGGGCGCTGCCGGGATAGCCTGGAGAGTGAGCCAGACGCAGAAAGAAATCTTCGAACGGTATCTGTCCGCCGGCGCGATCCGGCGTGACCCCGACGCGGTCGCGGCGCTGTTCACCGACGACGGTGTCTACGAGGCGCCGCTGGTGCCACCCGGCCATCCGCTGCCGCGCCGCCTGGCCGGCCGCGAGGAGATCCGCGGCGGGATCGGCGCCTACCACCGGTATCCGGCCTTCCAGGTCACTGTGGACTTCGAGCGCTCCGGCTATGTCCTGCATGACACGGCGGATCCCGACGTCTTCGTCGTCGAGATCGACACTGTGCTGGTGACGCCGCCGGGGGAGCGGGCGACGATGTCGCTAGTGCAGATCTTCCGGGTGCGTGACGGGCTGATCGTCCAGCTCCGGGACTACGTCACGCCGAGCTGACCGCTCGACGGCGTGCGCGCAGCCGGCCCGGCCATCGACCGGACCGGCTGCGGTGGGCGGGCGGCTGCGGCGGCCGGGCCGGCTGCGGGGAGCGGGCCGGCTGCGGGGAGCGGGCCGGCTGCGGCGGGCAGGATCAGGCGAAGGTTGCCGCGTCGATGACGAAGCGGTAGCGCACGTCGGAGTTCACGACCCGCTCGTACGCCTCGTTGATCTGCTCGGCCGGGATGGTCTCGATCTCCGCCCCGATGCCGTGCTCGGCGCAGAAGTCGAGCATCTCCTGCGTCTCCCGGATCCCGCCGATCGTCGACCCGGCGAACGCACGCCGCTTCGGGATCAGCGAGAAGACCTGCAGCGACAGCGGCTTCTCCGGGGCGCCCACGTTGACCATCGTGCCGTCCACGGCCAGCAGCGACAGGTACGCGTCCAGGTCGAGCGACGCGCTCACCGTGTTGATGATCAGGTCGAACGAGTCCGCCAGCTCGGTGAACGTGTCCGGGTCGGAGGTCGCGTAGTAGGCGTTCGCGCCCAGGCGCAGGCCGTCCTCCTGCTTCTTCAGCGACTGGGACAGGACCGTCACGTCCGCGCCCATGGCGTGGGCGATCTTCACGGCGACGTGGCCGAGGCCGCCCAGGCCGACGATGGCGACCTTCTTGCCGGGGCCCGCCTGCCAGTGGCGCAGCGGCGAGTACGTGGTGATGCCCGCGCACAGCAGCGGTGCGGCGACGTCGAGCTCGAGGCTGTCGGGGATGCGGACGACGAACCCCTCGGTGACGACGATGCTCTGCGAGTAGCCGCCCTGGGTCGGCCGGCCGTCCTTGCCGACGCCAGCGTACGTGCCGACGTTGCCGTTGGCGCAGTGCTGTTCCTCGCCGGCGGTGCAGTACCGGCACTCGCCGCAGGAGTCGACCATGCAGCCGACGCCGACGCGGTCACCGACGGCGTACTTCGTCACCTCGGCGCCGACCTCGGCGACGATCCCGGCGATCTCGTGCCCGACCACGATCGGGTACGGGGCCGGCCCCCACTCGCTGCGCGCGGTGTGGATGTCCGAGTGGCAGATGCCGGCGTACTTGATGTCGATCCGGACGTCGTGCGGGCCGACGTCGCGACGCTCGATCGTCGTCGGCGCCAGCGGCTCGGTGGCCGACGGGGCGGCGTATGCCTTCACGGTGGTGGTCACGGTTCTCCTCGGTGTTCCGGTGCTTTGTGTCCAGGTAACCGCCGGCCGTCCGGATGTGGGAGGGCCTGACGATGGAGGTACTGGTGGAACCTCCCAGCGCGGCCCGGCCCGGCACAGCGTCCGGGGCGGAACACCGCGCCCGGTTGTAGGTGCCCACCCGAGGTCCCGTTATGCCTGTCGGAGGAGCACCGCGATGGAGGTGCGGCGGGACCACGACGAGAGCCTCAAGATCATACCTGGGGCGCTGGAAGACGAGGTCAGCTCAGCGAGCTGTACTGGACCGCGGCCAGCTTCCAGGCGCCGGCCTGCCGGACCCACACGTGGCTGACCCGGACGGTCAGGTCGATCGGCGTGCCCTGCCAGGTGGCCCGGCACCGCTGCACGCCGCGGACGATCGCGGTGCCGTCGTAGTGCCGGACGTCCGTTTCGGAATTGTCGACGGCGAGGAACCGGAAATCGTCGTGGCGGGCGATCCACTGCTGTTTGCCGAGCACGTATCCCTGTTCGCCGATGGACCGGAAATCGTCGGCCAGCAGCGATTCCAGCCGGCCGGTGTCGCCGTGTAGTTCCGCGTCGTCGAATGCGGCCTGCAGGGTCAGGATCTCGTCCGTCATGACTTTCCTCGAGTCCGGGCCAGGCTGCCGCGGCAGCGCGTCACCGGGTCACCCTAGCGCTCAGGCCGGGAACTCCCCGGCCACCGTTTCGACGATCTCGGACTCGTGCGGTACGCCCTGCGCGACCAGGACCGGGGTGGCGCCGGGCCGCCGGTGGGCGCGATATCCTCCGAACGCCATGGGTACGCCGCGCGCGGTGAACGGGTCCACGTTGTCCATCACCTGGATGTGCAGGTGCGGCTGGAGCGAGTTGCCCGAGTTCCCGCAGTCGCCGAGCGGCTCGCCGGTGTCGACCTCGTCGCCCGGCCCGACCTGGATCGAGCCGGCGCGCAGGTGCGCGAGGACCACGTACCGCCGCTGGTCCCGCAGTTGCAGGATCACGTGGTTGCCGGCGATGGCCCCCGCACCCTGCCTCGCCCGGGCCGCCTGGGTCACCGCGTAGGCCACGCGGGTGAGCTGCGAGCGCCGGGCCTCGTGGTCGAGCTCGCCGTCGTGGACCGCGACGACCGTGCCGGCGGCGGGGGCGAGGATGGGCAGGCCGAACGCGTAGAACCGGTCTGGCGGTTCGGTGGCCACGAGCGTGCGCCAGTCCCGTACGCCGGCCGTACGCCGTCCCCGCACGGCGATGAAGTCCATCGCGTAGGTCGTGGCGAACAGGTGGGTGCCGTGGCTGGGCACCCGCCGGGCCGGGCTGTTGCGCGCCAGCCAGGTGCCCCGGAACGGCAGCGTGAGGGTGACCTGGTCGAGATCGGACATGCGCTTCCCCCGGTTCGTGGATCGTTCACCGTACCGGCGGGACGCATCGACCGCGCTGCAAACGTTTGCCGTGTAGCAGCCCTGCCATTTGGCGCAAAGTGGTCCAGAGCGGGGCAGTCCGGTTGACGTCCTGGCCGCTCAGGGGTTTAGCTCGGCGCAAAGCTTTGCCGGGCTCCCTGAAACCCCCGGTGCAAACAACCGAAGAGCGGCCCGGGCGCAAACCGGGCCCAAAGCTTTCTTCTCGACCGTACGGCCGTCGGGCCGATGAATGCCGGGTCTGTCGCATGCAACAGACCTGCATATCGGCGGCATTGACTCCCGACGATGAACTTACCTATGTTTTTCGTAGACGTTTCGTCGAAGTTTCGGTCAATTGATCGCGCCATTTCCCCCACCTGTCGTCACTCGGGAGAATTCGCCATGCCCAAGAATCCCCTGCTGGCCACCGCCGTCGCGGCCGCCCTGACCGTCATGGTCGCGCTCGCCGGCACGAATGCCGCTTTCGCCGACGCGTTCTTCGGTGACACCTTCGACGACGGCGACGCGAACGGCTGGACGAAGACCGGCGGCAGCTGGTCGGTCGTCACCGACGGCTCACCGGCCTACCGGCAGGCCAGCACGGGCGCCAACGCCAAGACCCAGACCGGCGACCTGGCCTGGTCCGACTACACCGTGCGGGCCCGGGTCAAGCCGACCGCCTTCGCGACCTCCGCCCGCTCGGCCGGCATCACTGCCCGCAGCACCACGATGAGCAGCTACTACGCGCTGGTGCTGACCGGCGGCGGCGCGGCGCAGTTGCAGCGCGTCGCGAACGGCACGGTCACCGTGCTGGGCTCGGCGGCCGTCGGCGTCACCACCGGCACCTGGTACGACCTCGCCCTGCGGGTCACCGGCTCCACCCTGGCCGGCTCCGTGAACGGCGCCCAGGTCGTGCAGGCGAGCGACGCGACCTTCGGCTCGGGCCGGATCGGACTGGTCACCTCGTACGCCGCCGCTTCCTTCGACGACGTGGTGGTCGAGACCCCGGCGCCGGGCCCCGACCCGACCGGCACGACCCCGCCGACCACGCCGCCCGACCCCGGCTCCTGCCGGGTCGCCGGAACACCCACCGGCTTCGCGGCGGTGAACGCCTGGGGCCGGGCCACCACGACCGGCGGAGCGGGCGGTGCGACGATCGCGGTCGACACGGCCGCCGAGCTGCTGGGCGCCATCGCGCGGCCCGAGCCGCTGACCATCTGCGTCAGCGGCCCGATCACCCTGCCGGCCGGCATGTACGACGTCGCGTCGCACAAGTCGATCATCGGCGTGGGCGCCACCGCGGGCATCACCGGCGGCGGCTTCAACATCGGCCTGCCGGTCTCCACGGCGACGACACCGCCGGCCGACGCCGTGCAGAACGTCATCATCCAGAACCTGTCGTTCCGCAAGGCCAGTGACGACTCGATCAACGTGCAGATGTTCTCGCACCACGTCTGGATCGACCACAACGACCTGGCGCAGGGCTACGACGGCCTGATCGACATCAAGCGCGGTTCCTCGTACGTGACCGTGTCGTGGAACCACACCCACCACCACACCAAGAACATGCTGCTCGGTCACGACGACAACAACGGGGCGCAGGACACCGGCCGGCTGAAGGTCTCCTACCACCACAACTGGTTCGACGCGACGCCGCAGCGCAACCCGCGGGTCCGCTTCGGCGAGCCGGTGCACGTCTACAACAACTACTACTTCTACAACACCGACACCGGCGTGGCCTGCCAGAACAATGCGGGCTGCCTGGTCGAGGGCAACTACTTCGAGAACGTCGAGGAGCCGGTGACCAACACGTACGCCGGTCCCGCGGGCCGGTGCGTCGCCCGCAACAACGTCTTCGTCGGCGAGTCGGGCGCCCCGGACTGCTCCGGCACTGTGCAGGAGGCCAGCGCCTACTACGTGTACACCCTGGACGACCCGAACTCCGTGAAGGCGATCGTCACCGGTGGCGCCGGCGTCGGACGGGTTCCGGCATGAGGACGGCTGCGATTGTCGTCGCCGGCCTGGCCGTGGCTGCCGCCGTACAGGTGCCCTCCACGCAGGTCGCGGCAGCACCCGCCGCAGCGGACGGCTTCGCCGGTGTGGCCGGCTACGGCCAGGCCACGACCACCGGCGGTGCCGGCGGCCCGACCGTCACGGTCTCCACCCCCGCGGCCTTCCTCGCCGCGATCGCCCAGGCCGGCCCGCTGATCATCCAGGTGTCCGGCGCCATCACCCTGCCGACCGGCTCCCGTGACGGCATGCACGACGTGACCTCGGACAAGACCATCGTCGGCCTCGGCTCGACCGGCGCGCTGGTCGGTGGCGGGCTCAACATCGGCCTCCCGGTCGACGACGACGTCACCACGCCGCCGGCCGGCGCCGTGCACAACATCATCATCCGCAACCTGCGGCTCACCGGGGCCACCGACGACCTGATCAACGTGCAGATGTTCAGCCACCACGTGTGGATCGACCACAACGACTTCTCCGACGGCGACGACGGCGCGCTCGACATCAAACGCGGCTCGGACCTGGTGACCGTCTCCTGGAACAGGTTCCACGACCACGACAAGACGCTGCTGCTCGGCCACGACGACGACAACGGCGCCCAGGACGCCGGCCGGTTGCGCACCACCTACCACCACAACTACTTCGACGGCTCCGACCAGCGCAACCCGCGCGTCCGCTTCGCACCGGTGGTGCACGTCTACAACAACTACTACCGCGACAACAGCTACGGCGTCGCGTCCACCAACGACGCCGGCCTGTTCGTCGAGGGCAACTACTTCTTCAGCGTCAACAACCCCGGCCGGGTCGACTTCAGCGGCCCGCTCGGGCGGATGGTCCAGCGCGACAACATCCTCGTGGAGTGCAACCACCCGATCGAGGTACGGGGCACCGTCACGGATCCGCGGACCTTCTACGCCTACACGGCGGACAGCGCGTCGAGCGTACCCACGATCGTGCCGGCGGGTGCCGGCACCGGGAAGGTGTGACCCACCATGAGACGACTCCTGGTCATCGCCGTGTTCGGCGCCGCGGTCCTGGTGCCCGGCACGGGAAACGCGGCCGTGGCCGCACAGGCGGACGGTTTCGCGAGTGTCAACGCGCTGGGGCGTAACGGCACCACCGGTGGCGCCGCGGGACCGACGGTCACGGTCACCACGGGCGCCGCGCTGGAGCAGTACGCCGGCACGAACTCCCCGTACACGATCCTGGTCAGCGGCCGCGTCACCGTCGACGACATGATCACCGTGGTGGCCGACAAGAGCATCATCGGCGTCGGCTCCACCGCGGAGATCACCGGCGGTGGCCTGCAACTGGGCTCGACCACCCGGCCCGGCAACAACGTGATCATCCGCAACATCAAGTTCAGCAACGCCTCGGACGACTCGGTGAGCGTAACCAACGGCGCCCACCACGTGTGGATCGACCACAACGAGTTCCTGCCCAGCTATGACGGCTCGCTCGACATCAAGCGCAAGTCCACCTACGTCACCGTCTCCTGGAACCGTTTCCGCGGCACCGACAAGACGATGCTGCTCGGCCACTCCGACTCGTACTCCGCCGACGTCGGCTACCTCAAGGTCACCTACCACCACAACTACTTCGACGGCAGCAACCAGCGCCACCCGCGGGCCCGGTTCGGCGACCCGGTGCACGTCTACAACAACTACTACCGCGACATCGGGCTCTACGGGATCGCATCCACCCAGAACGCGGGCGTGGTGGCCGAGGGCAACTACTTCGAGAATGTGCCGTTCCCGTGCCACTCGGTGAGCGGCTACGCCGACAGCGATCCGGGCCGGCTCGTGCAACGCGCCAACGCCTTCGTCAACTCCGGGGTCTGCGAGGCGGGCGGGACGGTCACCGAGCCGTCGACGTACTACGCGTACCAGCTCGACGCCGCGTCGTCCGTGCCCGCCGCGGTCACCGCCGGTGCCGGTGTGGGGAGGGTGTCATGAGAATCGCTCTATGTGTAGTTCTGGTTGCGGCCGGCCTGACCCTGGCCGGCCCTGCCCAGGCGGCCCCGGCCGGCGCCCCGGACGGCTTCGCCTCCGTGGCGGCGCTGGGCCTGTCCGGCACCACCGGCGGCGTCGGCGGGCCGACGGTCACCGTCGACACCACCGACGAGCTGCTCACCGCCATCGACACGGTCGGCCCGATGACCATCCAGGTGGCCGGGACCATCGCCATCACCAGCAAGCAAGGGGTACGGCCGAACAAGACGATCGTGGGCCTCGGCTCGACGGCGGTCATCACCGGCGGCGGCTTCGACTTCTACCGCTCGTCGAACGTGATCGTGCGGAACCTGACCTTCACCGACGCGGAGGACGACGCGGTCAACGTGGGGCAGCAGTCGCACCACATCTGGATCGACCACAACACCTTCCGCCGCCCGGCGGACGGCTCGATCGACATCGTCCGCGGCGCCGACTACGTGACGGTGTCCTGGAACCACTTCGCCGGCACCGACAAGAGCATGCTGATCGGCCACTCGGACGGCGCGGCGTCCACCGACATCGGTCACCTGAAGGTCAGCATCCACCACAACTTCTTCGACAACTCCCGCCAGCGCCACCCGCGGGTGCGCTTCGGGGAGCCGGTGCACGTCTACAACAACTACTTCCTCGGCAACGAGCTCTACGGCACCGCGTCCACGGAGAACGCGGGCGTGCTGGTCGAGGGCAACTACTTCGCCTCGGTGCCGTACCCCTGCCACTCGACGAGCGGGTACGCCGACAGCGGCCCCGGCCGGCTGGTGCAGCGGGCCAACGTGTTCGTGGGCTCCGGACCGTGCGAGGCGGGCGGGACCGTGGTGGAGCCGAGGACCTTCTACGCGTACACGTTGGACGCGGCGACGTCCGTGCCGGGCCTGGTGGCGTCCGGGGCCGGCGCGGGCCGGCTCTGAACCGCGGGCGGCGCCGGTCATGTGCCGGCGCCGCCCACGGTCAGACTTGGCCGGCGCCGGTGCACCACCGGCCCGGCCCCCGGTTCTGAACCGCGGGCGGTGTCGGTGCACACCGGCGCCCCCGGTCGGGCCGTTAAGGTGACCGGCATGGACTGGGCCGCCTGGCATGCCGGCTACGACAACCCGGACTCGGTGCTGGCCGGGCGGCTCGCGGCGGTGCAGGCGGTCATCCGGGCGGCGCTCGACCAGGCGCCGCCCGGCCCGCTGACCGCGATCAGCATGTGCGCCGGTCAGGGCCGCGACCTGATCGGCGCGCTGGCGACCCACCCGCGCCGGGACGACGTGCGGGCCCGGCTGGTAGAGCTCGACCCGCGCAATACAGCGGTGGCCGAGCAGAGCGCCCGAGAGGCGGGCCTGACCGGGATCACGGTCGTGCCGGGTGACGCCGGGCTGATGCGCCACTACCGGGATGTGGCGCCGGTGGACCTGGTGCTGGCCTGCGGGGTGTTCGGCAACCTGACGGACGCGGACGTGCTGCGCACGGTCGAGGCGTGTGCTCAGCTGTGCCGCGAGGGCGGCACGGTGGTGTGGACCCGGCACCGTCGGCCGCCGGATCTGGTCCCGGTGATCGCGGACTGGTTCTCGGCGCGGGGTTTCGAGCAGGTGTACGTGAGCGACCCGGCGGCCGGCTTCGGGGTGGGTGCGCACCGCCTCTGCCACCCACCGCGGGCGTTGCAGAGCGCCGACCGGATCTTCACCTTCGTCCCGGAAAAGCAACCGGCCCAACCCTGATCCGACCGGCCGCGCCGCGGAATTGCCCGACCGCGTGGCCCGCATGCCGCCCACGCCCCGCTGCCGCCCGGCTGCTCGGGCCGTGCCTATGTCGGCTGGCCGGGCCGGGCGACGACCGGGACGTGAGTCCGCTTGATGGGGAGGGTCACCGGAAAGCCGCCGCGTGGTCGGCCGCCCACGCGGCGAACGAGCGCGGATCACGGCCGAGCAGCTTCGCCACATCCCCGCTGACCTGCTGTTCGTCCGGGGTGGGGGAGCCCAGGATGTCCAGGGTGCCCTCCACGACCTCCGGCGGCATGAAGGCGCCCATCGCGGCCGCCGCCTCCCCTCGGGTCAGCTCCACGAACGTCACCTCCTCGCCGATCGCTGCCCCGATCGCTGCCGCCTGCGCGCGGGGTGCGATCGGGGCGGGGCCCGTCAGCTCGTACACCTGGCTCTGGTGTCCGCCGCGCAGAGTGACCGCTGCGCACGCCGCGAGGTCCGCCGGGTCGACCACCGGCAGCGCGACGTCCGCGAAGGGCGCGGCGACCAGGCGCCGCTCGCGCACCGACGGCGCCCACGCGTACGCGTTGGGAGCGAAACCGCCCGGCCGCAGGATCGTCCACTCCAGGCCGGACCCCCGCACCGCCGCCTCGAACGTCACGAGGTGCGCGTGTGATGCCGCGCCCGGCCGGGTCCGTACCCCCTGCGAAGACTGCAGGACCACCCGGCGCACGCCCGCCGCCTTCGCCGCACCCAGCACCGCGTCCGGGTCGATCCCGGCCCCGCCGCCTGCGACCAGCACGAACAGCGCCTCGGCGCCGTCGAGCGCGGGACGCAGTGAGTCCGGATCGGTCAGGTCGGCCGGCACGTGCCGGATCCCGGCTGGCAGCACCGCCGGCCGCCGCGACACCGCCGTCACCTGTTCGCCCGCCGCGGCCAGCTCGGCCACCAGCGGGGCGCCCACGTTCCCCGTCGCCCCCGTCACCACGATCATGTCGTTCCCTCCGTCATTTGTTGAGGAAGGGAAGCTAACATCGCCGGGATAGTAGGTACCTAGAGGAAAGTGACTATCCCGTGAAGCCCAGCCGTGCGGCCCCGCCCGAGATCGCCTGCCCCATCGGGCCCGTGGTCGACATCGTCTTCAGTCGCTGGACCACGCCCATCCTGTGGGCGTTGCACGAGTACGGGCGGCAGCGCTTCGTCGAGTTGCAGCGCCGGATCGCCACCATCACCCCGAAGGTGCTGACCCAGCGGCTGCGCCAGCTCGAACGCGACGGGCTGATCACCCGCACCTACCATCCGGAGGTGCCGCCCCGCGTCGAGTACGAGATCAGCGAGCTCGGCCTGACCCTGGCGCCCCTGTTCGCAGCCCTGGCCGACTGGGGCTCAGTCCACCTGGGCAGCGTCGAGCAGGCCCGCGCCGACTACGACGGTCACCAGGCGATCGGGGCGTAGTCCTTCAGGAAGCAGCCGTACAGGTCCTCGCCCTGCTCGCCGCGCACGATCGGGTCGTACACCCGGGCCGCGCCGTCGACCAGGTCCAGCGGGGCGTGGAAGCCCTCGTCGGCCAGCCGCATCTTCGTCGGGTGCGGGCGCTCGTCGGTGATCCAGCCGGTGTCGACGCTGGTCATCAGGATGCCGTCGGTGAACATGTCCTCGGCGCTGGTGCGGGTGAGCATGTTCAGCGCCGCCTTGGCCATGTTGGTGTGCGGGTGGCCGGCGCCCTTGTAGCCGCGGGCGAACACGCCTTCCATCGCGGACACGTTCACTACGTACCGGCGGGGGAACGGCGACGCCGTCATCGCCGCGCGCAGCCGGCTGACCAGCACGAACGGGGCCGTGACGTTGCAGAGCTGCACCTCCAGCAGCTCCAGGGCGTCGACCTCGTGCACCCGGTCGCTCCAGCTGTTGGTCGGCGCCAGGTCCGGCACCAGCCCGCCGGCGTCGATCGCGGTCAGCGCGGCGATCCGGTCGGGGCTCGCCGAGCCACTGGTCAGCGCCAGGGCGGTCAGCGCGTGCGGGCTGAAGGACGAGCCGTCGGTCAGCGACGCCGGGTGCGCTGCCATCGCGTGGCCGCCGAGATACTCCAGCTCCGGCAGCGGACCGTCGGGCAGCGGCGCCGACTCGGCCGCCACCAGCGCCGAGTACGAGCCGGGCGAACGCCGTACCGTCTGGGCCGCGTTGTTGATCAGAATGTCGAGCGGGCCACGGGCCGCGACCGAATCGGCCAGCGCGACCACCTGCCCCGGGTCCCGCAGGTCGATGCCGACGACCCGCAGCCGGTGCAGCCAGTCCGCGCTGTCCGGCATCGCGGCGAAACGCCGCACGGCGTCGTTCGGGAACCGCGTGGTGATGGTGGTGTGCGCGCCGTCCCGCAGCAGCCGCAACGCGATGTACATGCCGATCTTGGCGCGGCCGCCGGTGAGCAGCGCCCGGCGCCCGGTCAGGTCGGTGCGGGCGTCGCGGTGGCTGTGGTTCTTCGCCGCGCAGGCCGGGCAGAGCTGGTGATAGAACGCGTCGACCTGCACGTAGCGCTGCTTGCAGATGTAGCAGCCGCGCGGCTGGCGCAGGACGCCCGCGCTGGTCGTGGTGGTCGCGGTGGCCAGCGGAATGCCGGCGGTCTCGTCGTCGATGCGGCTGGGCGCACCGGTCGCGGTCGCGGCGGTCACCGCGCGGTCGTTTTCCAGGATCGCGTCGCGGCGGTCCCGGCGGCGGCGCAGCTTCACGGTCTTGAAAAGACCGGCGGTCGCCCGGCGTACGGCCACAGCATCGGGGTGCTCCGGATCCAGCTCCTCGGCCTCGGCGATGACCTGCAGACACAGCGCGAGCCGCTCGGGGTCGATGCGGGTGGTGTCTTCGGGCGCGTCGGCGTAGCCGCCTGACGTGGCGGACTCGTCCATGGTCGCGGTCATGCTCATTCCCGTCCCGGTAGAACCTCAACTTCCCCGGGGCATGGTACTGACTGCGCCGGGGGCACGGCTGATCCGTACGGCCCGGCGGGCCACAGTAGCCGCAAGACCGCCGAAACGGTTAGCCGGTCGTGGTCAGGAGGACGACTCCGGCCGGCCTGGGGGCAGTTCGAGGATGGCGGTGGTGTCGACGCCGGGTTCGCGGCGCTCGGCGTCGTTGTCGCCGGCCGGATCGTCGTCGCCACCGGCCGGAGAGCGGTCAGCCGGGGAGTGGTCGGCCGGGGTGACTCGGCCGGAGAGGTCGACCGTGACCGGTGGGTCGGCGTCGGCGTCGGCGTCGGCGCGGCGGCGTTCGGTCGCCGGTGGCCAGGGTGGCGGAGCTGGAGGACTCGTCGGCGCCAGGAACGCGGCGCGCTCACCGGAAGGCGGCGGCGAGTTACCAGCGGAGGATGGCGATCGGCCGGCGGCAGGGGCGGGATCCGGATCCGGCGCCGAGCCGGCACGAGGAACGGATTCGCTCGTCGTGGTGCGGGGCCTCCACGAGGTGTCCGCGTCGTCCCGCTCGTCCAGCGTGATCCGTGCGGACGAGGGATGCGGGGCCGACCCGGCCACCGGGTAGCCGGACGAGGCACCG
Source organism: Actinoplanes sp. CA-051413 (assembly GCF_050955795.1). Taxonomy (NCBI): domain Bacteria; kingdom Bacillati; phylum Actinomycetota; class Actinomycetes; order Micromonosporales; family Micromonosporaceae; genus Actinoplanes; species Actinoplanes sp. CA-051413. The sequence continues at coordinate 5,280,071 of NZ_CP192100.1, read as the reverse complement.
CCCGACACGGGCGCGCTGGCGGAGAATCGCCGTCCGGATGACGCCGCCGAGTCCGACCCGGCGGCCGAAGTCCCGGACCCGGCTGGCGAGACCGGCCCTGCGGCCGGAGACCCCGACGCGGCGGGCGAGCCCGACCCCGCGGCCGAGACCTGCGATGCGGCGGGGGAGACCGATGCGGTTCCGGAGAAGTGCTCCACCGAGCGGTCAGGACCATCCGACCCCGTCACGCCGCTGGCCCCGGAGGAAGCGGTCGCGATGAAGGTCCCCGCTCCGGGCGACACCGGGGCGTCCGGCGCGGAGGCATCGGCCAGAGGCGCCGCCGGGGACACCGATCGCGACGCCGGCTGCGGAGGCCACGCCGACGCCGTGCCACCCGCCTCGGCCGGCGGCTCGAACCAGGACGAAGCCCGCACCGGCTCCGCCACCCGGCCACCGGAAGCGGTCCGCGAACCCGCCGCCTCCGGAGCCGCATGCCTCCCCACCGACACCGTCGGGAAGAGCTCCTCGTCCTCGTACTCCTGGAGCCCGGCCCGCTGCTGCAGGCGCCGCATCGGGCCCGGTGCCCACCAGGCCGCGTCGCCCATCAGCTTCAGCACTGCCGGGACCAGCAGCATCCGGACCACGGTCGCGTCCAGGAACAGTGCCACGATCATGCCGACGCCGATGAAGCGCATTGTGGTCACCGAAGACAGGGCGAACGCTCCGGTCACCACGATGAGCAGGATCGCCGCCGCGCTGATCACGCGGCCGGTGCGGGCCAGGCCGGTGGTCACCGCTTCGGCCGTGGTCGCGCCGCGGGTGCGGGCCTCGACCATGCGGGACAGCAGGAAGACCTCGTAGTCGGTGGACAGGCCGAAGACCACCGCGGCCATCAGCACCACGATGCCGACCTCGGGCGGCGCCGGGGTGACCCGCAGCAGGTCCGCGCCGTGGCCGTCCTGGAAGATCCAGACCAGGATGCCGAACGTCGCGCTCAGGCTCAGCGCGCTCAGCACCACCGCCTTGACCGGCAGCAGGATCGAGCCGAAGGCCAGGAACATCAGCACCAGCGTCGCGCCGACCAGCAGGCCGATCATCAGGGGGAGCTGGTCCGCGGTCGCGCTCAGGCTGTCGACGTTGCGCGCGGTTGTGCCGCCGACCAGGACCTGTGTGCCGGGCGGGGCGCGCAGCGACCGGATGTCCTCGACCGCGTCGCGCGCCGCCGTGCTGAACGGGTCGGTGCCGGTCAGGGTCGCGGTGTAGAGCAGGACGTCGCCGCCGCTGCCCGTGGGCGTGACCGCGGCGATGCCCGGGACCTTCTTCACTTCGTTCGCGAACGCCGTACCGTCCTGGGCCGCCGGTGCGGCACCGCGGGTGCCGCGCAGCACCACCTGGACGCCCGCGCTGCTCAGCGCCGGGAAGTCGGTCTTGAGGGTTTCGATGGCCTGCCGGGCCGGGTTGCCCGCCGGCAGGATGCGCTCGTCGTTCTCGCCGAAGCGCACCCCGGTGATCGGTGCGGCCAGCACCAGCAGCCCCGCCAGGATCGGCAGGGCGACCAGCACCGGGTGGCGCAGCACCGCCCCGGCGAGGCGGGCCCAGCCGGTGCCGGCCGGCCGGTTGCTGCCGCGGCGGGGCAGCCGCACCGGCAGCTTGTCGACGCGGGGGCCGAGGACCGCCAGCAGGGCGGGCAGCAGCGTCAGCGACAGGATTGCAGCGAGGGCGACGGCGGCGAGACCGCCGTAGGCCAGCGATTTGAGGAAGCCCTGCGGGAAGAGCAGCAGCCCGGCCAGGGCGATCATCAGCAGCGTCGCGGAGAAGATCACGGTGCGTCCGGCGGTCGCGACGGTACGGGCCACAGCCTCGCCCGGCGTACGCCCGAACCCCTGCTCCTCCCGGAACCGCCCGACCATGAACAGCCCGTAGTCGATGGCCATGCCCAGCCCGAGCAGGCTGGCCACGTTGACGGCGAACGAGTTGACGTCGTGGCCGTACGCGATCGCGTGCAGCACCCCCAGCGACCCCAGCACCGCGCACCCGTCCACCAGCACCGGCAGTGACGCGGCGACCAGCGAGCCGAAGATGAACAGCAGCAGGATCAGCACGATGGGCAGCGACACCGCCTCGGCGAACGCCAGGTCCTGCGTCGACAGCGTGGACGACGCGTCACTGAGCGGCGCGCCCCCGGCGAGCTGGATGCTCGCACCCTCGACCGACAGCTTGTCGTCGATCTCCCGGTACGCCTCCAGCTTCGCGCCTTCGTCGTCGCCGGCCAGCGTCAGCACCGCCACGGCCCGCGACCGGTCGGCCGACGCGTACTGCGCGACCTTGTCCGGCCAGTACGACGCGACGGCCGTGACCGCCGACGGCGGCAGCGCCTCGAGCCGGGTCCGTACGCGCTGACCGAGCCCCGCGTCGTCGATGGTGCCCGAGGTGGGCGTGTAGATGACGACGACGTCGCCGCCCTGCGCGCCCAGCTCCTCGCGGACCACCTCGGCGGCCCGGGTCGACTCGCTGCCGGGGTCGTTGTAACCGCCCTCGGTCAGCTGGCCGAAGACGCCCAGCCCCCACATCCCGGCCGCGGCCACCGCCACGACCGTGCACACCAGCACCGGCCACCGGAACCGGGCCACCCATGATCCCCAGGCGGCGAACACAACGATCTCCTTAACACCCGCGTCCCGCACCCCACGGAACGCCCGGATCCCCCCACCCCAGGGGAAGCCGGTTCACTTCAGCGCAGCGTGGCCGCCTCGAGCGCGACGCCGCCGCAGTCCTGGCTGAACGCCTCCTCGGTGACCCAGCTCAGGTTGATCCTGCCGTTCTTCGGCGCCCGGTACGTGATCACGAAGACCGCCGTGTCGAGATTGTTGCTGCGTTCCTCGAAGGTCGAGGTGGCCGAGGCCGAGCCGGTCGTCAGCTTCGCCGTCAGCTTGCCGCGGCCGGCCAGCGCGCCCACGTAGAGCCGCAGGGTCCGCGCCGAGGTGCCGGCCGGGGCCGAGATGGTGAAGCCGTTGCCCTTGCCGCAGGTGCGGATGCCGGTCGGCGTGCCGTCGCTGTTGTTCACCGGCGAGCCGTCGCGCCAGCTGAACAGCTCGTCGCTGAAGCCGTGCCGGAAGCGCGGCGCGGTCGGGGAGCCCTCGAGGATCTGGAAGTCGCCGTCGGCCCGGCGTTCCAGCGAGAACGTGCTCTGCTCACCCCAGTGCACCCAGTCGCGGCTGCCCTCGCCGGTCAGGTCGACCCGGGACGGTACGTCGTTGCGGTCGACCTTGACCGAGCCCTGGTCCGGCGGCTTCGGCTTGGTCGTCGTGGGCGCCGGCTGCGTGGTCCGGCCCTTCGACGGTGTGGGTGACGGCGACGGCGAGTTGTCGTCGGAGGCGCTGGGCAGCGGGATCGGGAACTGGTCGGCCGGGTTGAGCGACACGTCCCCGAGCGCGGGCGGCTGCACCGGCGGGATCGCCTGCTGGTCGTCGTCGCGCATCGCCCGGCTGATGATGAAGCCGAAGGCCACCACGATCAGCACGCCCGCGAGGATGACCGCGGCGGGCATGAGGAACTCGGTCAGCCGGCGCCGCCCGTCGTCGAGCAGCAACGGTGGCACGGCCGCCCCCCGGCGGCCGGTCGTGCGGTAGCCATAGCTGGTGCGCGGGTTCGGCGCGGCTGGGTAGGGCCTGCGGTGCCCCACGTCGGCCGGTCGTCCCACGGACTCAGGCTGGCGACCTGTCGTACGGTCGTCGTCCGGCAACCGACCCTCCCCGGTCGTTCGCGGGCGCGCGCCGACCGCCGGTGGCGGCCGGGCGGGTTGTCCCGAGTGCTGTGCTGCTTGAGCCGGTGCCGGCGACGAGCGGTCGCCGTGGTGCTGTGGGGAGGTACACCGTCTCACCTTCCGTGAGTGACGGAGAAGAGCGAAATGAGTAACCAAGCCGTCCGGATGATCACCGGGGTCGGCGGTTCGGTGGAGGTTCGCCCCGGGTCCCGCAGGCGCGGCGAGTACGGTGTCCGGAGTCTGCCAGCATGTCCCGTCCGACAGGAGAGTCCGATACAGATGAGCGTCCAGGAGAAGACCGGTACCAGTCGCCGGGGCCAGGCCCTGACCGGCGCCTTCGCGGGTGTGGCCGTGATCGCCGTACTGGTCGCGGTCTATATCGGCATCCAGGTGTCCGACGGCGACGACAAGCCGGCGACCCCGGCGGCCGCCTCCGCTCCCGCCGACCCGGCCGCCGCGGCGCCGACCGAGCCCGCCCCCGCGCCGAGCCAGCCGCCGGCCGCGGCGCAGGTCCCGCTGGACCCGGCGCTGCAGCAGCCGCCGGTGGTCAAGGCCGGCACGGGCAAGGTCGCCGAGCTCAAGGTCACCGAGATCATCGCCGGCAAGGGCCCGAAGCTGAAGGCCGGCCAGACCATCCAGGCCAACTATGTGGGCGTCACCTACAAGGACGGCAAGGAGTTCGACTCCTCCTGGAAGACGGGGCAGCCGGCCCAGTTCCCGGTCGGCGCCGGCCAGCTCATCGAGGGCTGGGACAAGGGCCTGGTCGGCGTGGCCGTCGGCAGCCGGGTGCAGCTCGACATCCCGGCCAAGATGGCCTACGGCGACCCGGCCCCCGAGGGCCGTCCCGGCGGCGACCTGCGCTTCGTCGTCGACGTGCTGGCCGCCCAGTAGTTCAGAGTTCCCGCACGATCACGTCCACCTGCCGGGGGCGGCCCGCCGCGACGGGCCGCTCCTCGGCGGTGTACTTCAGGTCCCGCAGCGCGGCCAGCAGCTCGTCCACCGACGCCGGCCGCGCCCCGGCCTCGGCCAGCGAGCGCACCAGCCGGCCCTTGGTGGCCTTGTTGAAGTGGCTCACCACCGAGCGCCGCGGCTCCCCGCCGACGATCCGCTCGTGCAGCACCCGCACGGTGGCGGTGCGCCCGGCGAGCGCGCCCGAGGGCGCCCACATCGCCGCGTAGGCGCCGGACCGCAGATCCAGCACCGGGCCGTCGGCGGCCGCACGGTCCAGCGCTGGGCTCAGCGCCTTCTTCCAGTACGCGGTGAGCCCGCCGAGCACGGGCAGCGAGACCCCGACCGAGCACCGGTACGCCGGGATCCGGTCGGTCAGCCGCAGCACCCCCCACAGCCCCGAGAAGACCACCGCCCGCTCGTCGACCCACGCCCGGGCCGGTGGCGCGAGCCCGGCCGGGGCGAGTGCCTCGTAGAGCACCCCGCTGTAGACCTGCGCAGCGGGCGCGGCCGGTGCTGTGGCCAGCCCGGCGTTGCGGGCGACCTCGGCGTGCTGGGCGGCGCTGAGCCCGAGCACCGCCAGCGAATCGGCGACGCCGCGGGCGCTCGTACGCCTGCACAGCGCCACCAGCTTGGACAGCACCCGGCGCCGGGCCGGGGCGAGCCGGGGGAGCCACAGCTCCGCGGGTTCGGCGGGGGCACCGGCGGCCGGTGCGGTCTTGCCCTCGGACGGCGGCAGCAGGATGAGCACGCCGCGAGGTTACAAGTCCGGCTCGGTGGCCAGCGCGTCGGCCACGCTGGGATAGACCTCCAGCACGGGCAGCAGCCCGGCGACGTGCAGCAGGTCGCGCAGTTGGTCGCCCGGGGCGGCCAGCCGCAGCCAGCCACCGGCGGCGACGGCCCGCTCGTGCCCGTTGATGAACGAGCGCAGCCCGGTGGAGTCGCAGAACCCGATGCCGGAGACGTCGACGACCACCCGCGGCACCGGCCGGTCCAGGACCTGCTCCAGGGTGGTGCCGAGCACGGTGTCGGTGCCACCGTCGAGGTCGCCCCGCACGGAGATGATCACGGTGTCGTCGGGGTCACCGATGACGGACACTTGCACGACTGGGCCTCCCGGGCACGACGGAGACCTCTTTCTGCCCAGTCACGAGGCCGGTGGAACCTGTGGCACCGTGATCGTCGTGCGGACCGTCGCCTGGTCGATCTCGCTGACCCGGACGGTGAAGCTGATCTCGTACGTGCCGGGCAGCGGGAACGTCAGCGCGCCGACCGCGTCGTTGCGGGGCGTGAGCGGCAGCATCGGCTCGGACACCGGCTCCAGATCCTGGCCCTGCAGGCGGGTCGTGACGGTCCACTCGGGGGCCGGCAGCGGCTTGCCCTCCGGCGTGTAGGTGAAGCCGTGAACGGTGTTGTTCTCGCCCAGCTCGACCGGGTAGACGTAGTACTGCAGCGTGAACAGCTCCGAGGTGAGGGTCTGCGAGACCCCCTTCTCCGTGCTCGCGTCCCGCTCACCGGTGGCGCTGCGGCCGGGCGTGACCTGCACCAGTACGGCGCTGAGCCCCAGCACCAGCACGGTGGCGGCCACCTCGGCCCCGACCGTACGGCGCAACGTGGCCACCCCGCCGGCGCGCACCTGGGCCCGCCGTACCATGCTGCGCGCGAAGGCCGCCGCGGCGAGCACCCCGGCCAGGATCGCGATCTTGCCGAGCAGGAGGCGGCCGTACCCGGTGCCCCACAGCGCGCCGACGGACCCGACCTGGACCACCGCCTGCACCGTGCCCGCGCCGACCAGCCACACCACCGCCAGCGCCGCCCAGCGTGACCAGGCCGGCAGGATCACGCCCAGCACCCGGGGATGGGCGCCGCGCAGCAGGAACACCGCCAGCGTGATCAGCCCGCCCAGCCAGATCGCCATCGCGGCCAGGTGCACCACGTCGGCGGTCACGATCGCCGCGGCCAGCGGCGAGTCGGCGGCGTGCCCGGTCAGCGGCCAGGTGGTCAGCCCGGCGGCGGCCAGCGCGAGCAGCAACCCGCCGTGCCACCGCTTACCGGTGCCGTGCAGGACCGGCAGCAGCAGCGCGGTGGCCGCGGCGAGCACGGCCAGGCGGGCCAGCAGGATGACGCCGAACGGGCTGGCCAGCACGTCGGCGAGCTCGGTGACCGAGACGTCCCACAGCGGGGCGCCGCTGCTGTTCGGTGCCTGCGTCCACAGCGCGCCCAGGGTCGACGCCGCCGTGCCGATCACCCCGCCGCGGACCAGCAGGATCGGCCCGCGGCGGGAGAGGCGGCGGGGCCACAGCAGAGCCAGCAGCAGGGCGGGGCCGATGATGAGGGTCAGTCCGGCGTACCCGATGAACTTGAGCGCGGGGACCGCGACCGCGACCGACGGGTGCACGCTGCCGGGATCGCTCTCCGGTGGGCGCGCCGAGGGCGCGCCCACCGAGAAGGTCATGGCGCCGCCGACCGGGTGGCTGTCGCTGGAGACGATCCGATAGCTGACCAGGTACGTGCCCAGCGGCTGGTCCGCGCGCCGCACCTGGATCCGCAGCGTCGAACCGACAGCGGCGACCGCGCCGGTGATCCGCTTGCCGTCCGGCGCGAGCACCTGCGTGCGGTCCGGCACCGGGGTGATGCCCTCGGTGAACGTCAGCGTGATCTCGCCGGGAGCCGTCGCCACCACACTGCCGGGCTCCGGCGTCGCCGTCGTCAACGCGGCGTGCGCGCTCGCCGGCGCCGCCGGAAGCAGCACCGCACCCAGTCCGATCATGGCCACGATGAGCACGCGCACGATCCGCGGCCCCCCAGCCGCTGCAGCCCCAGTCACGACAGGTAGTTCGGATCATCGGGGGGAAAGGTTCAATCCGCGCACGGCGGCTTACCGATCCGCCCGGCCGGGTACCACCCGGCGATACGATCCCGGGCAGGTCCACGCCCTCAAGGAGGCTCCTCGATGTCCGTGCATCCCCGCGCCGGCACCCCCGCCGAATCCCGCGACCGAATCGACGTGCCCCGGGTGGTCCTGAGCTACTACACCGACCACCCCGACCCCGGGGTCGCGGAGCAGCGCGTCGCCTTCGGCACCTCCGGGCACCGCGGCTCCAGCCTGAAGACGGCGTTCAACGAGGACCACATCGTGGCCACCAGCCAGGCCATCGTCGAGTACCGCCGCGAGCAGGGCACCGACGGCCCGCTCTACCTGGCCCGCGACACGCACGCGCTCAGCGAGCCGGCGATGATTTCGGCCCTGGAGGTCTTCGCCGCCAACGACGTGCGCGTGCTGATCGACAGCCGCGACGGCTACACCCCGACGCCGGCGCTGTCGCACGCGATCCTGACCTACAACAAGGGCCGCACCTCCGGGCTGGCCGACGGCGTGGTCGTCACCCCCTCGCACAACCCGCCGGACGACGGCGGCTTCAAGTACAACCCGCCGCACGGCGGGCCGGCCGACACCGACGCCACCAAGTGGATCCAGGACCGGGCGAACGCGCTGATCGCCGCCGGCCTCAAGGAGGTACGCCGGGTGCCGGCGGCCCGGGCCCGCACCTCGGAGCTGGTCAGCGGCTACGACTACCTGGCCACGTACGTGGACGACCTGAGCTCGGTCATCGACATGGAGGCGATCCGCTCGGCCGGCATCCGGATCGGCGCGGACCCGCTGGGCGGCGCCAGCGTCGCCTACTGGGGCGAGATCGGCTCCCGGTACGGCCTGGACCTGACCGTGGTGAATCCGGACGTCGACCCGACCTTCGGCTTCATGACCCTGGACTGGGACGGCAAGATCCGGATGGACTGCTCGTCGCCGTACGCGATGGCCTCGCTGATCGCCCAAAAGGACAAGTTCCAGCTGGCCACGGGCAACGACGCGGACGCCGACCGGCACGGCATCGTCACCCCCGACGGTGGCCTGATGAACCCCAACCACTACCTGGCCGTGGCGATCTCGTACCTGTACAAGGTCCGCACGGACTGGCCGGCCGCGGCGGCGATCGGCAAGACCCTGGTGTCGTCGTCGATGATCGACCGGGTGGCGGCGGACCTGGGCCGCAAACTGGACGAGGTGCCGGTCGGCTTCAAATGGTTCGTCCCCGGCCTGCTGGACGGCTCGGTCGGCTTCGGCGGCGAGGAGAGCGCGGGAGCGTCGTTCCTGCGCCGCGACGGCAGCCCGTGGAGCACCGACAAGGACGGCATCCTGCTGGACCTGCTGGCCTCGGAGATCGTGGCGACGACCGGCCGCACGCCCAGCGAGCACTACCGCGACCTGACGGCGAAGTTCGGCGACCCGGCGTATGCCCGCATCGACGCCCCGGCGACCCGCGACGAGAAGGCCATCCTGGGCAAGCTGTCGCCGTCGCAGGTGACGGCCAAGGAGCTCGACGGCGAACCGATCACGGCGGTGCTGACGTCGGCGCCGGGCAACAACGCACCGATCGGCGGCCTGAAAGTGACGACGGAGTCGGGCTGGTTCGCGGCCCGGCCCTCGGGCACGGAGGACGTCTACAAGATCTACGCGGAGTCGTTCAAGGGGCCGGAGCACCTGGCGCGCATCCAGGAGGAGGCGCGGGCGGTGGTCTCGGCGGCCCTCAAGGGCTGAATCCCGACATCCAGCCCGTCCTGCCCCGCACGGCCTATCCCGCTCGGCCTGGACCGCTCACGGTCCGGGCCGGGCTTTGTCCGGTCCCGGGGTCTGGAGGTCGGCTGCGGCTCAGGGGTTCGGGCGGACCAGGCCGAGGTCGTAGGCGGCGATCGTCGCCTGCACGCGGTCGCGCACGCCGAGCTTGGCCAGCAGCGCGTTGACGTGCACCTTCACCGTGCCGGTGGTGATGCCCAGGGCGGTGCCGATCTCGGCGTTGGACATGCCGGTGGCGATGCTGACCAGGACCTCACGCTCGCGGGGCGTGAGGCCCTCCAGCCGCCGCCCGGGCTCGGCCGGGCCGGACAGCCCACCGCTGGCGAACGCGTCGATCAACCGTCGCGTGACAGCGGGACTCAGCATCGCCTCGCCGTCGGCGACGACCCGGATGGCGGCGAGCAGATCGGCGGGCAGCACATCCTTGAGCACGAACCCGGCCGCGCCCGCCTTCAACGCCTCATAGACATACCGGTCCTGATGGAACGTCGTGAGAACAAGGACCTTGGTCTCCGGCGCGGCGGCGGTGAGCTGCGCGGTGGCGGTCAGCCCGTCCATGCCGGGCATCCGGATGTCCATGAGCACCACGTCGGGCCGCAGCCGGGCGGCCAGGTCGAGCGCGGCCTGCCCGTCGGCGGCCTCACCGACAACTTCGAGCCCTTCCTCGGCATCGACGATGGCGGCGATCCCGGCGCGCACCATGAGCTGGTCGTCAACGACCATCACCCGGACGGCGATGACGCCACCTCCTTGTCGTCCCCGGCCGGCGTACCCGGCCCGTCGTCGGCAGGAATGGTCCCAGCCGGCCCCTCAGCCTCGCCGGCCGGGTTGCTTGCGCCGGTCGGGCTGCTCGCGGCCTCCGCGCCGGTCGCGCTCTCTGCGCCGGTTGCGCTGACGGCCTGCGTCGGTTCACGTTCCGACCGGGCCGGTGCCGGGAGGAGGATTTCCGGGAGGCCGTCGCCCGCGGCGGCCATGCTGCCGCCCACCGCGGTCAGCCGGGCCCGCAACCCGGCCGCGATCTCCCCACCCTCGTCCGCCGGCATCGGCCGCACGCTGATCCGCAGCGGGTCCCCGCTCAGATCCACCCGCACGCTCACCGCCCCGGTGTCCCCGGCCAGTAGCAGCTCCACCACCCGGAACGCCGACAGGTCCACGTCCGCCGGCAGCACCCGCCCGGCACCGCGGATCTCCAGGCCGACTTGCCGCCCGTGCGCCCGCCACCGGTCCGCCAGCCCGGGCAGGGCCGCCGTCGTCGGCTGCGGGTCGCGGTCGCCGGCGTCGCGGGCCGGGTCCGGTTCGGCGCGCAGGCCGTTGAGGAGGCCGCGCATCGCGTTTAGGGCGGTCCGGGCCGAGGTCAGCACCTGGTCGAGGTCGCCCGCGTCGGCCGCCGTCGCCACCCGGGCCGTGTCGCGCAGGACCGCCGTCTGCAGGCCCGCGGCCACCCGGGCGCGTTCCAGGCCGGCCTCCCAGATCGCCTGCGCTGTCGAGGTGGCGACCAGGTCGTGCTCGCGGGCCTCGAGTTTCGTACGGCGTCTGCGGACGAGGAAGCCGGCCAGCCACGAGCCCACCATCGGCACCCCGAACGGGCACCCGATGACCGCGGACATGAAGATCACCCAGATGATGAAGGGCATCTCCTCCTCCGGCGGTGCGTCCAGCGCCATCGTGACCCCGCCGGCCAGCACCGCCGCGGTGAGCGCGGCCGGGATGGCCAGGGCGGTCAGGTTGTTGCGGCGGGCGTAGCGGGCGACCGCGTACACCGCGGCGGCTTCCGCCCCCAGGCCGGCCAGCATGAACCAGCCCAGCGCGGGGGCGACCAGGCCCGCCACCATCAGCGCCGGCAGCAGCCACGAGGTGAGCGCCACCGCGGCGAGCACGGGCCAGGGGTGGGTCCGGCGCCAGATCACCGGTACGGCGTGGGCCGACGCGACCAGGATCAGCAGGGGCACCGGCGCGCCGGCCATATCGGGGTCGTCGTCGGAGATCAGCAGTGCTCCCACCGGCACGAACAACGCCAGCAGGAACACGACCACGTCGATGACGTGCTCAGCACCGGGCAGCTGCCGGCGGCGAGGGGCCAAGGCCGGAGCGCTGGTCACCGGCAGCACAGCGCGGACGCGCCAGCCGCCGCCGGGGCGGGGGCCTGCGGTCAGGGTGCCGCCGAGTGCCGTGGCGCGTTCCCGCATGCCGGTGATGCCTCGTCCGGAGCCCATGCCGGTGACGCTGTCCGTGTGGGCGCCGTCGTCGTCGACGGTGAGCTCCAGGCCGTCGGTCACGGGGGCGAGCCGGATGCGGACGCCGCCGGCCGGGGCGTACCGCAGGGTGTTGGTCAGGGCCTCGCGGGTGATGCCGCAGACCGCCTCGGTCGTCGCGGGCGGCAGGTCGTCCGGGGCGGCCTGCACGGTGACCTGCTGGCCGAGCAGCCGGAAGCCCTCGGCCAGCTCCTGCAGGCGGGCGGTGACCGGGCCGGGCCGTTCGTCGGGCCGTTGCAGCAGCGCGACCAGCCGGTGCAGCGCCGCCAGGGTGTCGCGCCCGGTCCGGGCGGCGAACTCGCGGGCCTCGGCGACCAGGTCGGGACGGGTGCCGCCGAGGCGCTGGGCGGCCGAGGCGATGACCACGATCGAGGTGAGGTGGTGGGCGGTCACGTCGTGCAGCTCGCGGGCCAGGCGGTGCCGTTCGGTGTCGGCGGCCCGGGCCCGCCGGTCCTCCGCCTCGGCGAGCCGGCCCGCGGCCTTCGTGCGCTCGGCGTGCCAGCGGTGCCGGGCCCGGCCGAACGCGACGACGGTCGAGTAGACCACCAGGATGCTCACCAGCTCGAGGGCGTACTCGTCGTTCAGGCCCGTGGTGGTGGCGATCAGCGTGGCCTGCCAGAGCATCACCGCGGCTGCGATACCCAGCGTCAGCCGCTGGGGCCGCAGTACGGCGATGCTGTAGAGCGCGATCAGGTCGGCGAGTGAGACGACCAGCAGCGCGTCCGTCGGCACGCCGTACGTCCCCACCGTCAGCGCCGCGGCCACGACGCCGAGGGCGGCCAGCGGGGCCGACCGCCGCCACAGCAGCGCCACCGTGGCGACGAGGGTGGCCGCGACGCCGGTCGCCACGGCGGGCGCGGACAGCCGGTCGTCCGAGGCCAGCGGGATGCCCGGCCAGACCGCCAGCTGGGTGACGGCGAGAACCAGCGGCAGCAACCAGACCGGAATGCGCTCCATGACGCACCGACCCTAAGGGTGCCCGGCCACACCCCGCATCGGTCCCGGGTGCCACCGGCGTCTATATCCAAGGGTGGAGACGGCCTGGCCCGCGGCGGGAACGCTCAGCTTCGGCTCCCCATCGCCGACTGGTACTGCGCCAGGAGTGACAGAGACCAGGGAGCCGAGCGCAGCGATGAGTCCAGCCGACAAGCGGGTAGGCCGCCGGCGCGCGGTGCGGCCCGCCCGTCCGGGCGTGCTCCCGCTGGCCCTGGCGTTGCTGGCGGTGGCCTGGGTGCTGGGGTGGCTGGTGACGCACCGCGGGGGCACTGTGATGCCCGGGTACGCCGGGGGACCGGTGGCCATGGTCGCCGCGTTCCTGGCCTGCCGGCGGATCGGCTCGATGATCGTGGTGCCGCGGCCGATCCGGGGCTTCTGGCGGCTCTTCTCGCACGCGGCGATCTGCCTGGGGATCGGCTCGGTCGGTGCGTTCGCGTTCGCCAACAACGATCCCGGGCTGTCGCCGTACATGGCCGTGCCGACGATGCTCGGTGTCGTCATGGTGGTGCTGGCCTTCCTGCGGCTGCCGACGGAGCAGCGGTCGCTGCTGCGCTGGGCGCAGCTCATGCTCGACGGCGCGACCGTCGCGGTGGCCGGTGCGCTGATCTACTGGTACGTCGTCCTCGACCTCGCCACCGCGGCGACCTCGACGCTGACCCAGAACGGCGCCGCCGTCACCGGGGTCGGTTCGCTGATCGCCCTGGTCGTGATCGGCCGCGCGGCGATGAGCCCGGCCAGCGCCGTCGACTCGGTGTCGCTGCGCATCCTGACCGTCGCGCCGCTGGTCGCCGTGGCCACCACGGTGCTGCTCATCGCCGGCGGGGACACCGGACGGCTGATCATCTCGGTGCTGGGCGTACCGCTGGTCGGCGCGGCGATGGCGCTGGCCGCGTACCGTCAGGAAGTTGTCCTGCGCCGCCCCGCGGCGGCCCCCGCCGCATCGTCGTCGCGCAGCATCTACAACGCGCTTCCGCTGGTCGCGGTCATCGCGACCGCCGCCCTGGTGATCACCGTCTCGGCCCGCCAGCTCGGCTGGCACCAGCGCGTCGTGATCATCGGCGCCGTGCTCATCGCCGCCTTCGTGGTGGCCCGGCAGCTGCTCGGGCTGCGGGCCAACGCCCGGATGCTGGCCGGCATCCGCCGGCAGCAGGCGGAGCTCGAGCACCTGGCAATGCATGACCCATTGACCGGACTGGCCAACCGTGCCCGCTTCGGCACCGTTCTCGCCGAGCGCCTCGACGCGCACCGCAGTGCCAGTGTGCTGCTGGTGGACATCGACGACTTCAAGATGGTCAACGACACCATGGGGCACGCCGTCGGCGACCAGCTGCTCTTCGAGGTGGCCCAGCGGCTGCGCCACCACAGCGCGGTCAGCCACCTGCCGGCGCGCCTGGGCGGGGACGAGTTCGCGGTGCTGCTCGACGCCGACGAGCCGGCCGTGGCCGAGGAGGCCGCCGCGCGGATCCTGGCCGCGCTCGCGGTGCCGTTCCGGGTCGGTGAGCACCAGCTGCTGGCCCACGCCAGCATCGGCGTCGCCCTGGCCGGGCCGGGGGACAACGCCGACGAGGTGCTGCGCAACGCCGACATCGCCATGTACGCGGCCAAGGCCTCCGGCAAGGCGTCCTGGGCCCGCTTCGAACCGCGGATGCACAGCGAGGTCGTCAACCACGCCCGCCTCGGCAGCGAGCTGCACAACGCCATCATCCGGCACGAGCTGGAGCTGGCCTACCAGCCGGTGTTCGACCTGGTCACCGGCCTGATGTCCGGCGCCGAGGCGCTGGTGCGCTGGCGGCACCCGGTACGCGGGCTGGTCTCGCCGGCCGACTTCATCCCGGTCGCCGAGCGTTCCGGGCTGATCGTGCCGCTGGGCTCCTGGGTGCTGCGCGAGGCCTGCGAGCAGCTGGCCAAGTGGCACGCCGAGTACGGCGCCGCCGCCATCCGCTCGATCAACGTCAACGTGGCGGCCCGGCAGCTGCGCGAGTCCGGTTTCGTGGACGAGGTCGCGGCCGTGCTCAGCGACACCGGGCTGATCCCGGCCAACCTGGTGCTGGAGGTCACCGAGTCCTCAGTGCTCGACGGCCGGCAGGTCCGCGAGACCCTGCAGGCCCTGCACGAGCTGGGGGTGCGGCTGGCGCTCGACGACTTCGGCACCGGCCAGTCGAGCCTGAGCCTGCTGCGCGCGTTCCCGGTGGACGTGCTGAAGCTGGACAAGTCGTTCGTGGACGGCATCTGCGACGGCGAGGACCGCGGCCGGCTGGCGGTGGCCGCGGCGGTCGCCCAGCTGGCCGAATACCTGGACCTGTACGCGGTCGCGGAGGGCATCGAGACGGCGGCGCAGGCCGAGCGGCTGCGGGAGATGGGCTACCGGCTGGGCCAGGGCTACTTCATGGCCAGGCCGCTGCCGCCGGCCGAGATGGCCGAGCTGATGATCCGTACGGTCCTGCCGCTCACCGCGGCGTGACGGGCCGGCCCGCGTGAACGGGCCGGCCCGGCGCTCTTACGCGGAGACCTCGTTGCGCTCGGCGCCCCACATGGTGTGGAAGGCGCCGTCCTTGTCGACGCGGCGGTACGTGTGCGCGCCGAAGAAGTCGCGCTGCCCCTGGATCAGGGCCGCCGGCAGGCGCTTGGCGCGCAGGCCGTCGTAGTACGCCAGCGCCGACGCGAAGCCCGGCGCCGGGATGCCCTGCTGGGCCGCCGTGGCGACCACCCGCCGCCAGGCCTCCTGCGCGCCGCTGACGGCGTCCAGGAAGTATTCGTCGACCAGCAGCGACGGCAGGTCCGGGGACTTGTCGTAGGCCTGCTTGATGAAGTCGAGGAACTTGGCCCGGATGATGCAGCCGGCCCGCCAGATCTTGGCCATCTGGCCGGGGTCGATGTCCCAGCCGTACTCCGCGCTGGCCGCCTGGATCTGCTGGAAGCCCTGCGCGTACGCGACGATCTTCGAGGCGAACAGCGCCTGCTCGACGTCGGCCTGCAGGTCGGCGCCACCCGCACCCGCGGTGGCCGTCGGGCCGGGCAGGTGTGCCGCCGCCGCGCGGACCTTCGGGTCGCCGGACAGCGCCCGGGCGAAGACCGACTCGGCGATGCCGGAGACCGGCACGCCCAGGTCCAGGGCCGCCTGCACGGTCCAGCGGCCGGTGCCCTTCTGCTCGGCCTGGTCGACCACGATGTCGATGAACGGCTTACCCGTCTCCGCGTCGGTCTGCTTGAGCACCTCGGCGGTGATCTCGATCAGGTACGAGCCCAGCCGGCCCTCGTTCCAGCCCTTGAAGATCTCCGCGATCTCCGCCGGCGAGTGCCCGCCGACCGAGCGGAGCAGGTCGTACGCCTCGGCGATGAGCTGCATGTCGGCGTACTCGATGCCGTTGTGCACCATCTTGACGAAGTGCCCGGCGCCGTCGGGGCCGACGTGCACGCAGCACGGCTCGCCGTCGACCTTGGCCGAGATGTCCTCGAGCAGCGGGCCGAGCGACTCGTAGGACTCCTTGGACCCGCCCGGCATGATGCTCGGGCCGTGCAGGGCGCCCTCCTCGCCACCGGACACGCCGGTGCCGACGAAGTGCAGTCCTCGTTCCTTGAGCGCGGCCTCGCGCCGCCGGGTGTCGGCGAAGTGCGCGTTGCCGGCGTCGATGAGCATGTCGCCCTCTTCGAGCAGCGGGGCGAACTCGTCGATGACCGCGTCGGTGGCCTTGCCGGCCTTGACCATGATCACCACGCGCCGCGGGCGCTCCAGGCTCGCGACGAAGTCCTCGGCGCTCTCCGAGGGGATGAACGTGCCCTCGTGGCCGTACGACTCCACGAGTTCCTTGGTGCGCCCGTAGCTGCGGTTGTGCAGCGCGACCGTGTGGCCGTGGCGGGCGAAGTTGCGGGCCAGGTTGCGACCCATCACCGCCAGCCCGGTTACCCCGATTTGGGCCTTTTCCGTCATGAACGTCCTTCCTCCACGCGAGCGCCGGAGTATGGGTCCCGGCGATCGCAAGCCGTCGCGCTCATTCTTACGTGTTTGCGGGTCCGAGGGTTCGACTGTCCCGTCTCCCGGTTACCCCGGAACCCTCACCAGGGGCTCCGGCGCGCCGATGGAGCAGGACGTGAGCAGGGGCCGGAACTGGTATCTGGGCGTCACCGGCACGTTGACGGTGGCGCATCCGCTGCTGCCCGCCGACGTCCGCTCGGTCACGTACCTGGTGGTCTCGGCCTGCACCGTGGTGCCGCTCACGGCGCTGGCCCGGCGGTCGGGGTGGGCGCAGGCCCGGATGTGGTGGATGCTCGCCGCCGCGATGGTGGTGCTCACGGCCGGTAATGCGGTGACCACGATCGGCGGTACCGCCATGCGGTTGCCAGCCGAGCTGCTGCTCACCGTCGGTCACGCCGGTCTGCTCGGCGCGGCCGTCAGCCTGGTGCTGCGCCGGGGCCGCAACGACATCGGCGGCCTGCTGGACGTCTCGGTGACGGCGATCGGCCTGGGCGGCCTGGTCTGGACCGCGCTGGTCTTCCCGCGCCTGCGGAGCCTGGACACGCCGCAGGGCGAGCAGATGACGCTGCTGATGAGCATGCTGATCCTGCTAGGCGTCCTCGGGGCGCTGGCCCGGGTGTGGCGGATGGCCGAGACCCGGTTGCCGGCCCTGGTCATGCTGCTCGGGGCGCTGCTGCTGGCCCTGGCCGGCAACATCCTGCTGGCGCTCAGCACCGGCACGATGACCACCGGCCGGCCCGGCTGGACCGAGATGTTCTTCCTGCTGGCCTACATCCTCGTCGGCCTGGCCCCGCTGGACGCCTCCGTGCCGGAGCTGCAACGCGCCGGTCCGGCTCCGGTGGACCGGCTCTCCACCGGCCGGCTGGTCTTCCTGGGCGCCACCCTGGCCGCCAACCCGCTGGTCGCCGGCCTGCGGCAGGTGCTCGACCTGCACGCCGACGGACTGCTGCTCGCCGTCGGCACCGTGCTGATCGTGCCGCTGGTGATGGTCCGGATCGGCCGGCTCGCCACCGAACGGGGGGCCGCCGAGGAGGCGCTGCGCCATCAGGCCACCCACGACCCGCTGACCGGCCTGCCCAACCGGGCCGAGCTGATCACCCGGTTGCAGGCCGCCCTGGCCCGCGAGCGCGCCGCCGGGCAACCCGCCGTCGTGCTGCTGTTCTGCGACCTCAACGGCTTCAAGGCCGTCAACGACCGCCTCGGCCACACCGTCGGTGACCAGCTGCTGACCGGCATCGGCGCGCGGATCAGGGCCGGCCTGCGGGCCCACGAGACCATCGCCCGCTACGGCGGCGACGAGTTCCTCGTGCTGTGCGAGGAACCGGACCAGGCCCAGGCCGCGCGCCGGCTCACCGGATACGTGGAGAGCGCCCTGGCCGAGCCGTTCGTGCTGGCGGGCACCCAGGTGCGGGCGAGCTGCAGTGTGGGCGCCGTGCTCTCCGACGGCCGGACCGGCGCCGACGAGCTGATCACCCGGGCCGACCAGGCGATGTACCGGGCCAAGCAACGCCAGCACGCCGCGGCCTGACGCGCGGTGGGCCGAAGATCGGTCCGACGGTACGCTCCGTGCGTGAAGCGCGGCGAGATCTGGACCATCGGCAGCCGCACCGACCTGCGCTACCGGGTCCTCGTGCTCTCCTCCGACAACTACAACGACCGGGCCAACCCGTCGCCGTTCTGCGCGCCGATCGTGCGCCAGCGCGGCGCCACCGAGCTGCCGCCGTACGCGGTGGCCCTCACCGAGCAGGACCCGATCACCGGCGTCGTGGTGGTCAACCGGATGCGCCGGCTGCCGGCCTCGGTTGGCGCCGAGCGGATCGGCATGGTCACCGGCTCCAGCATGGCCCGGCTGGCCGAGGCCATGCGCGAGCTGTTCGAGCTGTGAACAGGGCCTGCCCTACTCGACGCTGACCACGCTGACCTCGCGGGTGCCGGTCAGCGTGCCGCCCGGCGCCCCGACGTAGGTGCCCGACGTGGGTGCCACGTCCGCGTAGTCGCGCCCGACCGCGACGGTGACGTAGCCGTTGCCGGCCCGGCGGCCGTGGCACGGGTCGAAGGCCAGCGCCACCGCCCGATCGCCCCGCGGCACCAGCACCTCGACCCAGGCGTGCGTGCCGCCCTGACCGATCAGGTGCCCGGAGACATAGCGCGACGGCACGCCGAGCACGCGGCACATCGCCAGCATCACGTGCGCCGAGTCCTGGCAGACGCCCCGGCCGCCCGCCAGCGCCTGCGCCGCTGTGGTGCTGACCGAGGTCACGCCGTACTCGTAGGTCAGCGCTGTGTGCGCGAGCGCGCACGCCCGCTCGGCCGTCTCCTCGTTGTCGGCCGCGGCGCAGCCGTCCGCCAGCTCCCGCAGCGCCTCGTCCGGCGCGGTCAGCCGGGTGGCGCGCAGCAGGCGCGGGTCGTGCAGCGCCGCCGGCGGCAGCTGCGGCGGGCCTTCGCCGACCACCCGGTCCAGCGTGGCGGTGAGCCGGAACTCGACCGCCTGCTCGACCCGGGCGGCCACCACCCGCACCACCGTGTTGCCCGCCGCGTCCAGCCGCGAGCGCCGGGCGTGCGCGGCACCGGTCACGGCCAGGCGGTGGCTGCGCCGGTAGAGGTCGCCGTGGCGGCGCCGGGGCACCACCACGAGCCGCTGGGCGAGGGCGGTCACCGGTTCGCGGTAGGCGTACCGGAAGCTCTGCTCGACCCGGAAGCCGATCCGCCGCGCCCCGTCGAGGTCCATCCCGCCATGATCCGGCATCGCTGTTTCCGGCGCATCACCGCACCGGATCGGGCCGGCAGCACCGCACCGCATCGGACCGGCGCCGCGGTCCGTTCGGTGACCTGCGGGAACCGGGCGGCCGGGGGCCGCCACCGGACGGCCCCCGGGCCCCGGTCGTCCTTCCGGGTGACCCGGCCGCGCTGCGCCGCAGGTCGACCCCGGTGGCAGGTGAACGGGGGATGACGCTGCGCGCCGCGCTGGCGTATGCAGGGAACCGTAGTGGTGAATTCCGGCAGGTGGGAGCGGTATGGGCGGCAGGCAGCAGGCGTACCTGGAGGCGATGGAGAACCTGCGTTCGGTGGCGCGTCCGGCCACCGGGGACGGTTCACGCGCCACCATGGACCGGGCTGTGGGGCTGCTGGCCGGGCGTACCCGGTGCCGGCTCTCGGAGGCCCACCGTCACCTGCTGCAGATGGCCGCCGACCAGAACCGCGACGTGGTCGACGTCGCGGCCGGGGTGATCAGCATGCTGGACATCCCGGAGCCCGCCGACGACCGCGGCCCGCCGCTGCGCTCGATGCTGCTGGCGCCCCGGCGCGCCAACGCCGACGTCCGCCCGGTCGAGCCGTGGCTGGCGGTCGTGCAGGCCGTGCTGGACCTGCTGCCCGGGCAGTCCGCGCTGCTCACGCCGGTGCGCGGCGAGGTCGGGGAGCTGGTCGACCTGATCTACGCCGCGGCCACCCCGGAGGCGACCACGCCCGACGGGCTCCGCGGCCGGCAGCTGGTCGGCACCCGGATGGCCGAGCAGTTCCCGCACGCCCCGGTCAGCGACCGGTGGGCGGCCTACCAGCGGGTGCTGGAAACCGGTGAGCCCGTGCAGCTCGGGCCGTTCATGGTCGACGACCACCGCTTCACCGTACGGGCCCACCGCCTCGGCTCCGGCCTGTTCATGACCTGGGTGCGGCACGGCGCCGGCCCGGACGAGGGTGACCGGATCGCCGGCACCGAGCAGCTCGGCAACCTCGGCTGGGGTGAATGGGACCTGATCAGCGGCGAGGTCCGGTGGTCGGCCCAGCTGTACCGGATCTACGAACGGGACCCGGCCCTCGGCCCGCTGTCCACCGAGGAGACCGAGGCGCTCGCCGTGGCCGAGGACGCCCCGCTGCGGCTGGCGGCGGCGGAGGCCTTCGAACGCGGCGAGCGGGTCGACGTGACGTTGCGGGTCCGGATCAAGGGCCGGATCAAGCACCTGCGTACGGTCGCCGACGCCACCCGCGACGGCGCCGGCCGGCCCCTGCGGCTGTACGGCATCGTGCAGGACGTCACCGCCCGGGAGAACAGCGCGCGCCGGCTGGCCGAGGTCGAGCAGCAGCTCGCCGAGCACCGCCGCAGCCTGCACGCCGAGCACGAGCTGGCGGCCCGGCTGCAGCACATCATCCTGCCGATCCCGGAACGCCCGGTGGAGCTGCCCGGCATCAAGGTGGCCGTGCGTTACCTGCCGGCGGGCCAGGAGAGCCTGGTCGGCGGCGACTGGTACCACGCGGCGGCGCTGCGGGACGGCTCGGTGCTGCTGGCGATCGGTGACGTGGCCGGGCACGGCACGCTGGCCGCGACGACCATGGCGCAGCTGCGGTACTCACTGCGGGCGCTGGCGGTGACCACCACCGACCCGGCCGAGCTGCTCGGGCACCTCAACCGGATCACCTGTGACCTGGACGAGGAGCGGCCGGAGACGGCGGCGACCGCGATCGTGGCCCGCTACGAGCCGGCCCTGCGCCGGCTGACCTGGGCGCAGGCCGGGCATCCGCCGCCGCTGCTGAGCCGCGGTGGCCGTACGCAGCCGCTGCCGCGTCCCAGCGGGCCGATGCTGGGGGTGGTGGAGGACGCGAGCTACGAGTGCGCCGAGCTGCGGCTGGCGATCGGCGACCTGCTGCTGCTCTACACCGACGGGCTGGTGGAGTACCGCTGCCGCAGCCTGGACGAGGGGCTGGACACGGTGATCCGTACCGTCGACGAGGCCGTGGCCGCGGCGCCCCGGCAGCCGCTCGCGGAGCTGGTCAGCCGGCTGCGGCAGGCCAATCCGGACGACGACACGTGCATCCTGGCGGTGCGTCCGACCACGGGGGAGACCCAGGACCTGCGCCGCTATCTACGTTCGCGCTGAGCGGTCCAGATCCGCAGCGCCCGCCGGACCAGGTCGGCGTTGCCGGTCGCGGGCCGGCCGTCGTCGGTGACCAGGGTGTCCTCGAGGCCGATCCGGGTGGGCAGGCCGAGGCGCCCGGCGTGGGCGATCAGCGGCCAGCAGGCGTCCTGCTCACCGTGCAGCAGCCGCGGTCCGGTGACCGCGAGCCGGTCGAGGATGGCGTCGGCTGCGGCCACCGCGTCCGCGGCGGGCGTGTCGAGGATCTCGATCAAGATCCGGTCGACCGGTACGCCGTCCAGCCGCTCGGCGTCCCGTGGTGACCAGACGCCCGCCTCGACCCCCACCCCGGCTGCCCGCAGCAGCGCAGCCAGTTCGGCGAAACCGTCCTCGCCGACGTTGACCGACGCGAACGAGGGCCGCTGGTCAGCGCCGAGATCCGCCCACCGGGCCACGGTGGCGTGCCGCCGCGCGACGTCCCCGCCGGTGATCCACAGTCCGGTGGAGACCCCGACGGGCGTACCGGGGCAGCTCGCCCGGACGGCGGCCACCGCCGCGCCGATGTCGGCCGGGTCGAGGCTCTCCGCACCGTCCGCGCCCCGCGGGTGCACGTGCACCGCCTCGGCCCCGGCCGCCACCGCCTGCGCCGCCGCCACCGCCAGCTCGGCGGGGGTCACCGGGACGGCCGGGTGCTCGCCGCGGGCCCGGCCGCCGTTCAGGCAGGCCTTGATCCGCCGGATCATGCGTCCTCCGGGGAGAACGGGGTCCGCGGCCGGTCCAGCGGCTCGCCGTCGAGGAAGATGTCGACCTTCTCGTTGTAGAAGCTGACCAGCCCGGCGATCGGCAGCAGCTCCCGGGTCGGGAAGTCGTAGGACCAGGCCAGGTCGGCGTGCAGGGTGCCACCGGCGCGCACCGACCAGTACGCCGTCGTGCGCCCCTTGTACGGGCAGGCGGTGACCGTCTCGCTGGGCACCAGAGCAGTGAAGTCGACGGCGGTACGCGGCAGGTAGTAGCGCGGCGGCAGCCCGGTCTCGAAGACGATCACCGGCGTCGCGGACTCGGCCAGCCGTACCCCGTCGAGCTCGACGCGCACGTGCCGGGTCGAGCGCAGTGCGTCCACCCGCGCGTACGGGTTGCGGGGATGGACGAACACCTGCTCGTCCTCCTCGAACCAGGCATCGAGGGCGTCCCACTCCAACCGGACCAGCCCGGCCAGCTCCCCTCCGGTGTGCAGGTGCCCGGCGGCCGACCGGGTCACCTCGCCGGAACGCAGGCCCACCCGCCGGGCGGTGCCCTCCGTGACCTGCTCCTCGTCGATCAGCACCTCCGCCACCAGGTCCGCGGCCGGTACGTAGTACTGCGGGTACGGCGGCCACTCCCACACGTACACCGCGCGGGTGGTGTCCAGCACCACCCGGTCACCGAGCATGCCGCGGATCCGGCGCGGCACCGGCTCGCGGTGCCCGACCGGTGTGATCAGTCCGGGGTAGCCCGCCATGTCACTCCTTCACCCGCGCGTCCAGGAACTCGTCGACGGCCCGCCGGAACGCCTGCGGCTGCTCGACCCACGGGTAGTGCCCGCACCGGTCGAGCACCTCCGCGGTGCCGTCCCCGAACAGCTTCGTCAGCGCGACGGCCGGCGCGCAACCCGTGATGGCGTCCTCGGCACCGGCGATGACCAGCACGGGCGCGGTGACGGCGGCCAGCCGGCGGGCGAGGTCGGCCGGTGGGTCCACGCTGGGCCAGGCCCGGTTCGCGGCGTAGCTGAACCGGCCGAGGACAGCGTGCGCCTGCTCGGCCGGACCCCAGGTGGCGTAGCCGAGCGGCGCCACGCGGGTCATGAAGTCGTTGAACCCCTCGTCGTCGCGCCGGGTGAGCCCCTGCCGGGACGCCGCCAGGGCCGCCTCGAACAGGGGATCACCGCGGCGGCGCTCGCTCACCTGGTCGGTGTCGGACGCCACGTCGAGCAGCCAGGTCACCGGCGGTGTGACGAGCACGAGGCAGCCGACCCGCTCCGGGTACCGGGCGGCGTAGCTGACGGCCAGCCGGGTCCCGGCCGAGTGGCCCAGCAGCCGCAGCCGCTCGACGCCCAGGTGCCGCCGCAGGCGTTCCAGGTCGGCTGCCTGCTGCCAGAACGAGCCGACGGTGACATCGGCGGGCAGCGGGGAGCGGCCCACCCCGCGCAGGTGCGGGGTGATCAGCCGCCGGTGCCGGCCGAGACCGGCCAGGTCACCCAGGTACGCGGGGTGCCGGCCGGAGCCGCCGGCCAGGGTGACCAGCGGCGGACCGTCACCGCCGGTGTCGTCGTAGGACAGCGGCGTGGCGTCGGCGCCCGAGTAGGTCGGCATGCCTCGATTCTGGCGGCTGGGCGCCGGCCTACGAGGTCTGGATGACGCCGATCGTGACGAGGACGAAGGCTGTGATGATGACGGCCACGCGGGCGTAGTGGTATCGGTCCCAACGGGCCTGCTGCTCGCGCCAGTCGTCCGGTGCTTGTTCGGGCGTCCAGTTCTTCGAGCGGTTGTTGATGGGCACCAGCACGGCGACGGACATGACGACGCTCAGCACGAACAGTGCTGCCCCGCCGACCAGAGCGCTCAGGCCTGGGTCGTGACGGTGGATCACGGCCAGCACGATGGTGAGGGTGAGCGACGCCATGTACCAGACCGGCATGACGCGGCCGAGCACGCGTCCGCCGTCGGCCCGTCCGGCCAGACCACCGTTGCCCGGTAGCCGGTCGAAGATGGGGTTGACGAAGACGGCGACGCTGAATTCCACGCCCACCATGACGCCCGCAACGGTGAGCGCGGCGACGGCCAGTACAAGATTCATATCCTCATGAGACCCTGGCACTGCAAATCGCGCTAGTACTGACAATTTTGTCAGTACTGAACTACGGTGGCTCCATGAGTCAGGGTTTCCCCGAGAGTGCACAGTGTCCGGTCGACGCCGCGGTGAGCGTCATCGCGGGTCGCTGGAAGGGCACGATCCTGTGGCGTCTGGTCGACGGGCCGATGCGCACCGGGGAACTTCGGCGCAGCATCCCGGACATCACCGAACGCATGCTCATCCGGCACCTGCAGGAACTGGTGGCCGACGGCATCATCGACCGGCACGACGCGCGCGAGGTTCCGCCCCGCGTCACCTACTCGATCTCGGAGTACGGCCGGACTCTCGTGCCACTCGTCGCGCAGCTGTGCCGGTGGGGAGAAGCGCACCTGGCCCGAGCCGTGCCAGGATCGGCCGATGGAGAACATCGAGTGGCTTCGCCCGGCCCGCGGCGTCACCTATGACGTGCTCGTCGGCGGGCCGGCCGCCACCCGGGGCCTGCGGGACTTCGCCGACGACGTGGCCGGCACCGGGGGCGGCAGCGCCAACCCCGACTTCGTGGCCCGCATCGAGGCGGGCGACCGCAGCGCCGCGGCGCGGACCAGCCCACTGTCGGTGCTGCGCTCCGCGTACGTGGCCGACCTGGCATCGCTCGGTGACGACGAGGAGCTGCTGCTCACGTCGATGCTCAGTACCGCCGTCGGCGAGGACAACCGCGAGATCGTCTACGACAACTGCGGCCACTCGCCCCATATCGAGCGACCGGCCGAGTTCCTGAAACTCGTCAACTCCTGATCATGAGACCGGAGCCGCCGGGGCACGCGCCCGCCGGCTCCGGTCCCATGGTGAATCAGGACAGAGTGGTCAGGACAGCGGGCAGGTGTTGCGGTAGTCGGAGATGGCCGAGCTGCTCGGGCCGGGGCAGAGGAACTGGTCGTAGCGGGTGTCGTCGTCGACGAAGCGCTTGAGCCAGGCCACCGTCAGCCGGGCGGTCGGGGTGTTGGTGGTCTGCGGGAAGAAGTGGCTGGCGTTGTTCAGCTCCAGGTACGCCTTCTCCGTGGCCGACGGGATGCTGTTGTAGAACGGGATCGAGTGCGACGAGACGGGCGCGATCGTGTCGCTCTCGCCGCCGACGATCAGAGTCGGCACCCGCAGGCCCGACCAGGACTTGGTCAGGTTCCACGGCGCCAGCGGCACCGCGGCCTGCAGCGACGGCCGGTCCTTGGCCGCTTCCAGGGAACCGCCGCCGCCCATCGAGTGCCCGGCCACGGCGAGCCGGCTCGCGTCGATGCGGGTGCGCACCGAGCTACTGCGGGTCAGGTAGTCCAGCGCCGCCAGCAGCTGGTTGCCGCGGGAGGAGGGCTGGTCGAGGGTCGAGTTGGTCTCGATGCCGATGACCACGAAGCCGTGCGAGGCGATCCGCGGCCCGAGCCAGCTGATGCTCGACCAGCTCGCGGTGTAGCCGGGCGAGATGGCGACCGCGCCGAAGGTGCCCTCGGCGGTGCTGGTCGGGTAGTAGATGACGCCGCCGCCGAAGCCGGAGACGCTGATCCTGGAGACACTCTGCTGAGCCGTGGCGAACGGCCCGCGGCTGGCGTCCAGGCTGGCCGTGGTCGGGGCCGGGCCGCGCTCGTACGGGCTGGCCGCCTGAGCGCTGGTGGCACCGGTCAGCGAGCCGGCGATCAGAGCCAGCGTGGCCGCGGCGGTGACGAAGAACCGCCGGGACCGGGCGGGGATGGTGGGTGACTGCACGTCGGACTCTCCTCGGATGGGACGGGATCGACGAGCGTCAGTCTTCGGCCGGACCTCGGCCGGACACATCGGTGAAATCACCGGCCTTGACAGCGACCGGCTGGGGTTCTTGAGTGTTACTCGGAGGTAACCCTGTGAGAATCAGCCGGAAACAATTCGCGCTCGCTGTGGCGCCGGCCCTGATCGCCGGCGTGCTCGCCGCCCCCGCGTCGGCTGCCGCGCCCACCTGCGCCGCGCCCGTCGCCAGCACCACCCAGCCCGGCTACCTGGTCGCCGACCCGGCCTGCGAGCCGAACGGCACCCCGTTCACCGCCACGCCGGAATCCGTCGTGCACACCGGTATCCGCGACGGCGCGGCGTACCGGATCGAAGTGCCGAAAGCCTGGAACGGCCAGCTGGTCGTCTACGCGCACGGCTACCGCGGCACCGGCACCACCGTGTACGTCGACAGCCCGTCGCTGCGCGCGCACTACATCGCCCGGGGCTTCGCCTGGGCCGCCTCCAGCTACCAGACCAACGGCTACGACGTGGGCCAGGGCGTCCGCGACTCGTACGCGCTGATCGACCTCTTCCGCCAGGTCACCGCCCAGCGCGCCCGGTCGGTCTACATGACCGGCGCCTCGATGGGCGGCCACATCACCGCCGTCGCCATCGAGGAGCACCCGCGCTCGTTCGTCGGCGCGATGCCGGTCTGCGGGGTGCTGGGTGACGCCGAGCTGTTCGACTACTTCCTGGACTCCAACGTCACCGCGGCCGCGCTCGCCGGTGTCGACATCGACTTCCCGCTGACCCCGGACGCCGGCTTCGCGGACCGGTGGCGCGAGCAGGTCAAGCGCATCCTGCCGGCCCTGGGCGTCACGACGGGCAAGCCGCCGGTGCTCACCGAAGCGGGCCGGACCTGGGCGGACGTCGTCGAGCGGCGCACCGGGGGCGAGCGGCCGGGCTTCGCCGCGTCGTTCGCGTACTGGAACGCCGCGCCCTCCTCGGCGCCCACCGCGGATCTGCCGTTCATCTTCGGTCTCTACCCGGGGCTGTCCGGCGGCACCGCCAACATCGCGGAGGGCAACCTCACCGACAACCGGTTCACGCTGTACCGCAGCACCGACCGGCTCC
The DNA here is from genome assembly GCF_050955795.1 of Actinoplanes sp. CA-051413. NCBI lineage: Bacteria > Bacillati > Actinomycetota > Actinomycetes > Micromonosporales > Micromonosporaceae > Actinoplanes > Actinoplanes sp. CA-051413. The sequence goes on along the minus strand of NZ_CP192100.1, from coordinate 5,252,986 downwards.
TGCCCACCCGGGCCGAGTGGCAGCTCAACCGGGACGTGCTGCGGGTGGCGCCGACCGCGCGGCCGAGCCGGGGCCTGGACGGCGTGCCGCGGGTGGACGGCCGGCCGCCGGTGCCGGTGCTCTCGCTGCACGACATCGGTGACCTGTTCGTACCGTTCTCGATGGAGCAGGTGTACGCCCGCCGCGCCCTGCAGAACGGCCGCGCCAAATTGTTCGTCTCCCGGGCGATCCGGGGCGTCGGGCACTGCGACTTCACCCAGGCGGAGCTGCGCCAGGGCTTCGACGACCTGGTGACCTGGGTCCGCGGCGGCCACCGCCCCGGCGGGGACGCGATCCTCAACCGGCGCACCGTGGCGGCGGCGGGCTTCGGCTGCCGTTACACCGTCGGGGAGCGGGCCGTCTTCGGTGCCGTGTGCCCCGTAAAGACGGGTGCTGCCGGCCGGCGATGACGGTTGACACGGAGGCGCTCCCATTGAAAGTGTTCAATGGAAGCGCTTTCGTGCATCCCGAGCCGTCAGGAGCGACCGATGCGCCGTGCCCCGTCGTGGATCTTCCGTGCCGCCATCACCGTCGCTCTCGTGCTGCCCCTGGTGGCGCCGCCGGCCGCCGCCACGGCAGCGCCGCCGGCCGGGGCGGGCCCGCAGACGGTGGCGGACGTCTACCGCTACCTGGAGGACCCGCAGCTCACCGGCGAGGGCCAGGAGGCGCCGCACACGGATCTGCGGCCGTACGCCAGTGCCCGCGCCGCCGCGGCCGACGTGACCAGCCACGACGCGCGTGACCCCAACGTCACGTCGCTGAACGGCAAGTGGCGGCTCAAGATCTTCGACCGGCCGGATGACGTGCCCGCGGCCTTCCACGGCGCCGGCTTCGACGCGTCCGGCTGGCCGTCGGTCTCGGTGCCGCACACCTGGCAGTCCGACTTCATCGACCACCCGATGTTCCGCAACATCCCGTCCGACATCGCCCCGGACGACCCGCCGAAGGTGCCCCGCGACGTCAACCCGACCGGGGCGTACCTGCGCACCGTCGACCTGCCCGCGGACTGGACCCGCGACAGCGACCGGGTCCTGCTCCGCTTCGAGGGCGTGACCAGCAACTACCTGGTCTGGGTGAACGGCGGGTACGTCGGCTACGACCAGGGCGGCTACACCCCGGCCGAGTTCGACATCACCGAGCGGCTGCGTCCGGGCCGCAACAGCATCGCGGTCCAGGTGCACCGCTGGGGCAGCGGCGCGTACCTCGAGGACGTCGACCAGTGGCGCTACAGCGGCATCTTCCGCGACGTGCGGCTCTACCGCTTCGCCCAGACCCGGCTGCGCGACGCCACCATCACCACTGACCTGGACGCGGCGTACCGGGATGCGACGCTCAGCGCCCGCGTCGAGGTCACCGGCGCGCCCGGCGACTTCACCGTGCGTGGCACCCTGCAGGACCGGCGCGGCCGGACCGTGACCACCATGAACGCCGCGGCGAGCACCGGCGCGGTGACGCTGACCGCCCCCATCAGCAACCCGGCGAAGTGGAGCGCCGAGGAGCCCAACCTCTACACGCTGGTCTTGCAACTGCTCGGCCCGGACGGTCGGGCCCTGCACACGACCGCGCAGCCGGTCGGCTTCCGGGAGATCGAGGTCCGCGACCGGCAGATCCTGGTCAACGGCGAGCGCATCCTGATCAAGGGCACCAACCGGGCCGAGACCGATCCGGACACCGGCCGGCACGTGACCCGGCAGGCCCAGCGCGACGACGTCTTCCTGATGAAACGGCTGCACCTCAACGCCGTCCGCACCTCGCACTACCCCTCGGACCCCTACCTGTACGACCTGGCCGACGAGCACGGCCTGTGGGTCGACGACGAGGTGGACATCGAGACGCACAGCCACGAGACGTGCCCGTCGAACTGCCTGGCCGACCGCCCGGAGTGGCAGGCCGCGTTCGCCGACCGCTTCCAGGCGATGGTCGCCCGGGACAAGAACCACCCGAGCGTCATCTTCTGGGACACCGGCAACGAGGCCGGCCTCGGCGCCGCGCACTACGCGATGGCGGCCTGGGCCGACGCCCACGAGCCGACCCGGCTGCTCTACCACCAGTCCAACAACCCGGACGGCGACGCCCCGTTCGCCGACGTGGACGGTCCCCGCTACCCGACCCCGGCCCGGCTGGAGAGCCGCACCCTGAGCAGCACCAAGCCGATCGTGATGGGCGAGTACGCCCACGCCATGGGCAACGGGCTGGGCAACTTCGACCAGTTCTGGGCGCTGGCCCGCAAGTATCCGGCGATGCAGGGCGGCTTCATCTGGGACTGGGCCGAGCAGAACCTGCGCCAGCCGCTGATCACCACCCCCGACGCGGCCCACGGCATCCAGACGTTCCTGGTCGGTAAGCCCGGCACGGTCCCCGGCCGACGCGGCCAGGCCGTGGCCCTGTCCAGCCTGGACGACTTCGTGGACGTCTTCCGCGACAAGCGGCTGGACCTGACCGGTCCGCTGACGCTGGACGCCTGGGTCAAGCCGGGCGAGTGGGCCGGCAGCTTCCCGATCCTGACCAAGGGCCAGGGGTACGCGTTGCAGATGCGCGACCGCGACACCCTGGAGTTCGGTGTGAACGCGGGCGGCTGGGCGACGGCCGCGGCGGACGTACCGGCCGACTGGTACGGCGCCTGGCACCGCGTCACCGGCGTCTACGACGGCACCGCCCTGCGGCTGTCCATCGACGGCGCCGAGGTGGCGACGACCGCCCGTACGGGTGCGGTGGACCCGGGCCTGTTCGAGGTCAACCTGGGCCGCAACGCCGACACCCAGCAGGACAACGACCTGTGGAGCATCCGGCTCGGCCGCGGCCTGATCGACGATGCCCGCATCTACCCGTCCGCGCTCACCCCGGCGCAGCTCGCCGCGGGCGCGGACCCGGTCGCCGGCGCGGTGCTGGCCCTGAACTTCGACCGCTTCCAGCGCAAGGGCGACTTCCTGAGCCTGGGCATCAGCCTGTCCGGCACCGACGGCCTGGTCGGCTCGGACCGCTACGTGCAGCCGGAGACCGCCGAGATGGCCTGGGCCCAGGCCCCGGTCCGGATCACCCGCACCGGCACCACGGTCCGGCTGCACAACGAGCAGCAGGCCGGCGACTTCGACCTGACCGTGCGCTGGCAGGTCAAGGAGCAGAGCGACGTGCTGCGCTCCGGCAGCCGGCGCATCCGGCTCGCCCCGGGACAGACCGCCGAGCTGGATCCCGGGCCGCTGCCGGGCAACCCGGCCGACCGGGAACGCTTCCTCACCGTGACCGCGGCCAGCAACCGGGACACCGCCTGGGCCCGCCGGGGCTGGATCGTCGGGTACGACCAGTTCGCCGTCGGCGGCCACGCGGTGCCGGGCATCCTCCCGCTCCCCGTGCCCGGCGCGCCTGCCGTGGCCACCAGCGGCGACACCGTCACCGTGTCCGGCCGCGACTTCGCCTACCGCTTCGACGACGGCTCGTTGACCTCGATGCGCGCGGCCGGCCGGGAACTGCTGCGCGGCGGGCCCCAGCTGGACGTGTACCGGCCGCCGACCAGCAACGAGACGTACGACTGGGGCACCGACGACCGGCGGATCTGGCACGAGACCGGCCTGGACCGGCTGCGGACCACGGTCAGCGGGGTGCGCACCCGGACCGAGGCCGACGCTGTCGTGGTGGAGGTGCGCAGTGTCGCGGCCGGCCCCGGGACTGAGGCGCTGCTGTCGTTCGACCAGACGCTGACGTACCGGATCGACCGGCGGGGCACCGTCACGCTGCGGCAGGACGTTGCCGCGAAGGGCTCACGGGTGGGCGCGCTGCCGTACCTGCCCCGGGTCGGCATCTCGCTGCGGGTGCCCGACTCGATGCAGCGCTTCGCCTACTACGGGCGCGGTCCGCAGGAGTCCTACAACGACCGGCACAGCGGGGCCCCGATGGGCGTCTACCGCAGCACGGTCGAGAAGGAGTACGTGCGGTACTCGCGGCCGCAGGCGTACGGCAACCACACCGACACCCGCTGGGCCACCCTGCACGACCAGCGCGGCGGGCTGCTGGTCGGCGGCACCTCCGACGTCAGCGTGACCGCCTACGACGACCTGGACCGCGCCGAGTACGACCATCAGCTGCCGCTGGTGCGCAACAAGGACTGGGTGACGCTGCACGCGGAGGCCGGCGAGACCGGGATGGGGGAGACGCCGAACTCGGTGCTGGCGCCGTACCGGCTGTCGCCCACGCAGCCGTACTCGCACGAACTGGTCCTGCGTCCGCTCACCCGCGCCGAGGTCGCCGCGGGCGGCGTCCCGGACGCCGACGTGCCGGCGCCCTGCCCGCCGGAGCTGACGGTTACCACGGACGGCCGGATCGAGCCCAGCACGGCCGAACCGGTGCAGGTCCAGGTCGCGGCGCGCTGCGCGGCGGGTCTGCGGGACGCGACGGTACGGCTGAGCGCGCCCGAGGGCTGGACCGTGCAACCGGCCTCGGTGGACCTGGGCGCCGTCGCCGACCGCGAGACGGCCTCGTTCACCGTCACCGCCCCGGCGGGTACCGACATCGGCACGTACCGGCTCACCGCGACCGCCGAGACCACCACGCCCGACGGCTTCGCCTCGACCACCACCGCGACCGCCACCACCGAGGCGCCGTTGCCGGCGGGCTACGTCTGGCTCAGCGACCGCCCGTTCACCGCCCCGGTGAACGGCTGGGGCCCGGCCGAGAAGGACCGCAGCAACGGCGAACAGGGCGCCACCGACGGCAACCCGCTGACCATCGGCGACGTCGTCTACCCCAAGGGCGTCGGCGTGCACGCGGCGTCCACGGTCCAGGTCGGCCTCGGCGGCGACTGCACCCGGCTGCGCGCCGACGTGGGCGTCGACGACGAGACGGGCAGCGCGGGCTCGGTGACGTTCGAGGTCTGGGGCGACGGCACCCGGCTGGCCCAGACCGGCGTGCTCACCGGCGCGAACCCCGCCCAGCGCCTGGACGTCGACGTGACCGGGGTGCAGGGCCTGGAGCTGCGGGTCACCGACGGCGGCAACGGCAACGGCAACGACCACGCCGACTGGGCCGCCGCCCGGCTCGCCTGCGGCTGAGCCGGGTCGGGCAGAATGAACGGCCATGTCCCGTGAACCACGCGTCTCCTGCGTCTTCATCTGCCACGACGGTGCCGGCCGCATCCTGCTCGCCCGGCGTTCGGCTGGTGCCCGCGACGAGCCCGGGACCTGGGACACCGGGGCGGGCGCGCTGGAGTTCGGCGAGACCTTCGAGGCCGCGGTGACCCGCGAGGTCAAGGAGGAGTACGCGACCGAGCCGCAGGAGATCAGCCTGCTCGGCGTCCGCAACGTGGTCCGCACGGAACCGCTGTCGCACTGGGTCGCGGTGGTCTTCGCGGTCCGCGTCGACCCGGCCGCCGTGGCGATCGGTGAACCGCACAAGTTCGACGAGCTGGGCTGGTTCGACCCGGCGGCCCTGCCGGCTCCGCTGCACTCCCAGCTCGAGCCGACCCTCGACCTTTTCCGCGAGGCCCAGCTGTAACGGCGGGTTTTCTGCCGCGAAACACTGGATTTGGCTTGGTCGATGTTCCATGCTGTGCGTGGGAGCGCTCCCACCATCCTCGTCGTCCCCCTCGGAGGAACCCGCGCATGTTCTCGACCCGATCCAAACGGCGTCTCGCCGCAGCCGCGGCGGCGGTCCTCGCCGCCCCGCTGCTGTGGTTCGCCGGCACCGGCACCTCCTCGGCCGCGGCCGCCGCCCCGGCCGAGGACTGGTTGCACGTCAGCGGCAACCAGATCGTCGACGAAGCCGGCAACCCGGTCTGGCTCACCGGGACCAACTGGTTCGGCTTCAACGCCGGTGAGCGCGTCTTCCACGGGCTCTGGTCGGCCAACCTCACCGAGGTCACCAAGTCCATGGCCGACCGCGGCATCAACATCGTCCGGGTGCCGATCTCGACCCAGCTGCTGCTGGAGTGGAAGGCCGGGCAGGCCGCCGTGGCCTCCGGCGTCAACACGTACGCCAATCCGGAGCTGACCGGCAAGACCACCCTGCAGGTCTTCGACGCGTTCCTGGCGCTCTGCCGCCAGTACGGCATGAAGGTCCTGCTCGACGTGCACAGCGCCGAGGCCGACAACTCCGGCCACAACCACCCGGTGTGGTGGAAGGGCACCGTCACCACGGAGAACTTCTACCAGGCGTGGGAGTGGGTGACCGCGCGCTACAAGAGCGACGACACGCTGGTCGCGATGGACATCAAGAACGAGCCGCACGGCGCGCAGAACGAGACTGTCCGCGCCAAGTGGGACAGCTCCACCGACGCCGACAACTGGAAGTACGTGGCCGAGACCGCGGCCAAGCGGATCCTGGCGATCAACCCCAAGGTGCTCGTGCTGGTCGAGGGCATCCAGGTCTACCCGAAGCCGGGCTCCACCTGGTCCTCGCCGAACACCAACCCGGACCAGAGCTCGAACTTCTACAACACCTGGTGGGGCGGCAACCTGCGCGGCGTCGCCGAGCACCCGATCAACCTGGGCGCCAACCAGGACCAGCTGGTCTACTCGCCGCACGACTACGGGCCCCTGGTGTTCGACCAGCCGTGGTTCCAGAAGGCGTTCGACAAGGCCTCGCTGACCACCGACGTGTGGACGCCGAACTGGCTCTACGTGCACGACTCCGGCACCGCGCCGCTGCTGGTCGGCGAGTGGGGTGGCCGGCTGGGCCAGGACCCGCGGCAGGACAAGTGGATGACCGCCCTGCGGGACCTGATCGTGGAGAAGCACCTGCACCAGACGTTCTGGGTGCTCAACCCCAACTCCGGCGACACCGGCGGGCTGCTGCTCGACGACTGGAAGACCTGGGACGAGCAGAAGTACGCGCTGCTCAAGCCGGCCCTGTGGCAGTACGCCGGCAAGTTCGTCAGCCTGGACCACCAGGTCCCGCTCGGCGGCGCGGGCAGCACCACCGGCATCAGCCTGGCCGCCCGGTACGGCGGCGGCACCGAACCCACCGGCCCGGCCTCCCCGTCGGCGTCGGTCTCGGTCTCGCCGTCCACCCCGCCCGTGCCGTCCGGCACCTGCACGGCCACCTACAGCCAGACCGGTGTCTGGTCCGGCGGCTTCCAGGGTGAGGTCACGATCAAGAACACCGGTACGGCGGCCACCCGCGGCTGGACGGCCACCTGGACCAATCCGGCGGGCACGGCGGTGTCCTCGCTGTGGAACGGCACGCTGACCACGTCCGGCTCGACCGCGACGGTCCGCAACGCCGCCCACAACGGCGCCCTGGCCCCGGGAGCGAGCGCCACGTTCGGCTTCGTCGGCACGGGCCCGGCACCGACGCCGGCGGTCACCTGTTCAGCGTCGTAGGCCGTCGAAGTCCCAGCGCGGCGTGGCCAGCGCCGCCGGGACCCGGGCGCCGGCGGGGGAGTACGTCATGACCTCGTCGGTGGCCCAGCGGATGTAGCCGCTCAGGGCGGCGCGCAGTTCCGGATCCGCCGGAAGGTGCGCGCCGTCCAGGGCGGCCACGAAACACGCCACGAACCGGTCGCCGAGCTCCGCCTCGGCGCCCTGGTTGGCGTGGATGCCGAGCATGCCGGAGTGCCCGCCGTAGGACTCCGAGTAGACCGGCGGGCCGCCGAACACCTCACCCCAGTAGTCGGCGAGGCGCTGCACGTGCTCGGGATTGCCCTGGTGCGAGAAGGGATGTTCGAGCTGCGGGTCGGCCAGGCAGCGGGCATGGAAGTCGGTGGCCAGCGCCAGCATGGCCGGGGCGCCGCCGGCAGCCTCGTAGAGGGACATGAGGTCACCCTGGCAGAAAGCCCTCTCTACCGCACGTGTCGTAGCTCGGTCAGTCCGGCGACCGGTGCCCGCCCCCGCACGCCGCCGGTGCCCGCGTCCAGCCAGAGCACCTCGTCGGCACCGCCCACGTAGACCCGGGACGCGTCACTGCTGACCCCGAGCCCCCGGACCGGCGCCGGCACGGTCCAGCCCGCCGGCACCGAGCCGCCCGGCTTCAGCACGGTCACCGTCCTTCCGGCGCCCAGTAGCAGCCGCCCGTCCGGGGCGAAGGCCAGGCTCGCCGAGTCCGCCACGGCCGGCACCGCGGCGGTCGCGTCGATCGCCAGCGAGGCGGTGTCGGCGTACAGAACGACGCCCGCCATCGCGTGGGCGATCGCCAGGCGCTGCCCGTCCGCGCTCACCGCCAGCGCGTGCCCCTCGGCCGGACCCTGGCCGAACGGGTCCGGCAGGTCCAGGCAGTACGCCCACCCCTGCGCCAGGTGCAGCACGTGCACGAACGCGTGGACGCCACCGGACCGCCCGGCCAGCAGGTCACGGGTGTGCAGGTGGCCGGGCTGGTGGGTGTAGAGCGTGTAGAGGACCTGCCGGTCCGGGGAGAGCACCTCCTGCCGGCCGTCACCGCGCATCTCCTCCTCGGCACCGGCCGGCACCGGTGACTTGTCCCGGGTCAGCAACGGCTCCAGCGAGCCCGTGGCGAGGTCGAGCCGGCGTACCCGGTAGTGGTCCGGCGCCGTGGAAGGCAGCCACTCCAGCACGAACAAGCCGGTGGCGTCCTGGGTGAACGCGTCCGGTTCGACGACGCCGCTGAGGTCGTACTCCCGTTGTCCCGTACCGGAAAGCACCATGATCGTCGTGCGGGCCCGGGCCACCGGGCGGGCCGCCGCAGCCGTGCGGGTCAGCGCGCAGTTCGCGCCGTCCGCCGTGATCACCCGCGGGAGCCAGCCCGCGGCCAGCGGCAGCGGCCGGCCCAGCTGACCGGTCGCCAGGTCCAGCCGGACGAGGGCCGGCCGGCCGGCGTCGTCACGGCCGAGCGCGCCCGCGGCCGCGCCGTCGGCGCTGGTCACCGCCTCCCGGCCGAGGCCGCGCCGATGCGGCCCGCCGAGCACCACCAGGCCTTCGCGGGTCCCGGCCACCACCACATCCGGTACGGACACAGCGCGCCGCGGCTCGTCGCGGCAACCGGACAACAGGGCGGCGCCGCCCGCGATGATGAGAAGATCCCGCCGGGTCGTCATGTCCTGTCGACACCGCGAGGTGCTGCTCGGGTTCCCGGGAACCTTTCCCCGGCGTGCGGTGTCGAGGAGGTGATGGTGACCGAACTGGACGATGCGGCAGCCGTGGCGCGTGCCCGCACCGGCGACGTGGACGCGTACGAGGTCCTCGTCGTCCGTTACACCACGCCCGCGCACCGGGCCGCCGTCCTGCTCGGTGCCGGGGCCGACGCCGACGACGTGGTGCAGGAGGCGTTCGTGAAGGCGTACCGGCAGCTCGCCCACTACCAGGGTCGGTCCGGGTTCCGGCCGTGGCTGCTGGCCATCGTCGCCAACGAGACCCGTAACCTGCACCGGTCCCGCCGCCGGCGTGACGGCCTGGTGCTGCGCGCCGCCGCCCGCGAGCACCCGGAGGCGGCCGAGCCGGATCCGGCCGAGTCGGTCCTCGAGGGTGAGCGCCGGCGTCACCTGGTCGAGCAGATCCGCCTGCTCGACGCGCGGGACCAGGAGGTGCTGGTCTGCCGTTTCCTGCTGGACCTGTCGGAGGCGGAGACGGCGCAGACCCTGGGCCTGCCCAAGGGCACGGTGAAGTCGCGGACGTCGCGGGCGCTGACCAAACTGCGCGGCCGCCTCGTGGGGCAGGGGGTGCCCGGTGCCTGACGACCTCGACGACCTCGCCCGGGAGCTGCGGGCGCTCGCAACCCATCTCGACGTACCGGATGCCGCCGATCAGCGGGCCGCGGTGCGGGCCCGGCTCGCACAGCCCGCGCCCCGCCGCCGTTGGTTTCCGTCGGTCAAGGTGCGGCCGCTGCCGGGCCGCCGGTGGATCGTGGCCGTGGTGGCCGCGCTGATCGCGCTGGTCGCCGGGATCGCCCCGGCCCGCGCGGCGGTCGTCGACGCGGTCGGCGGGCTGCTGCGGATCGCGGGGATCGAGGTACGCCAGGAGCCCGCCCCTCGTGGCCTGCCCACCGACCCGAGTCCGCTGCCGTCGGTGCGCACCGGGAGCCTCGACGCCGCCCGGCGCGTGGCGCTGTTCCCGGTGCTGGTCCCGGACAAGCTCGGCGCGCCCGAGCGGGTGGAACTGGGCGACCCGGACCCGTCCGGCGCGCCGCGGGTGGTCACGCTGGTCTACCGCGGCGGAACGGTCCGGCTCGACGAGTTCGACGGCCGGGTCAGCCCGTTCTTCTTCAAGTCCGCCCCCGAGGCCCAGTGGGTCGAGGTGGCGGGCGCGGACGCGATCTGGCTGCCGCAGCCGCATCCGGTGACCTACGTCGGGCGGGACGGCGTCGAGCGCGTCGAGACCGCCCGGCTGGCCGGTCCCACGCTGATCTGGACCAGCGGGGACCTCACCTACCGCCTGGAGGGCTTCGCCGACCTGGAGGAGGCGCGCACGGTCGCGGTGTCGCTGCGCTGAGGTCCAAGAGTCAGACGTATGAACGGCATCCGGGCCGGGTAGGCGGCGGCTCATGGCACGCTACGGCGACGAAGTGGCATCCCTGGCGACCCCGCTGCGGGACCCCGGCGACCTCGACGAGCTGGTCGAACGGGCCGGCCCGGCCCGGGTCGTGCTGCTGGGCGAGGCGAGCCACGGCACCCACGAGTTCTACACCTGGCGGGCGGCGCTCACCCGCCGGCTGATCGAGCAGCAGGGCTTCTCCTTCGTCGCGGTCGAGGGGGACTGGCCCGACTGCGCCCGGGTGGACCGCAGCGTGCGGGGACTGCCGGGCGAGCCCGCGGATCCGCGTGAGGCGCTGCTGGCGTACGACCGGTGGCCGACGTGGATGTGGGCCAACGAGGAGGTGACCGACTTCTGCCGGTGGCTGCGGGCGAGCAACGAGAGCCGGGAGCGGCCGGTGGGCTTCCACGGCCTGGACGTGTACTCGCTGTGGGAGTCGCTCCGCGAGATCCTGGTGCACCTGCGCGAGCACGACCCGGATCAGGTGCCGGCCGCGCTGGCCGCGTACCGGTGCTTCGAGCCGTTCGCCGAGGACCCGCAGTCGTACGCGTGGGCCACCCGGTTCGTGTCGGCGACCTGCGAGAACGAGGTGGTGGACCTGCTGGTGCGGCTGCGCGAGCGGGCGACGGCCGGGGCGGGGGAGTTCGCTGCCTGGCAGAACGCCGAGGTGGTCGCGGGTGCGGAGCACTACTACCGGGCGATGGTGCACGGCGGTCCGCGCTCGTGGAACGTCCGCGACCGGCACATGGACGAGACCCTGGACCGGCTGCTGACCCACTACGGCCCCGAGGCGAAGGCGGTCGTGTGGGCGCACAACACCCACGTGGGCGACGCCCGGGCGACGGACCAGTCCCGGCACGGCGAGAACACGCTGGGCGAGCTGGCCCGCGACCGCTACGGCCGGGACCGGGTGGTGCTGGTGGGTTTCGGTACGCACCGCGGCTCGGTGATCGCGGGCGACTCGTGGGGCGCGCCGATGCGGGAGATGGGGGTGCCGCCGGCCCGGCCGGACTCCCTGGAGGACGTGCTGCACGCGACGGCACCGTCCCGCGCGCTGTTCGTCTTCCCCGAGGACGGCCCGGACCTGCTGACGGATGAGCTGGCCCACCGCGCGATGGGCGTGGTCTACCGCCCGGACCGCGAACGCTGGGGCAACTACGTCCCGACGGTGCTGGGCGAACGCTACGACGCCTTCCTCTGGTTCGACGAGACGCAGGCGGTCCGCCCGCTGCACCCGGCGACCATCGACACCCGCGAACCCGAGACTTTCCCCTCCGGCGTTTGACCTATCTTCCTAGGACGCGATAGGCGGTGTGAGCCCGAACCGAACGGCAACCGTGGCGCCCCCGTTCTGCGCTCCCCGGCTTCGTCGGGAGCCCGAAGGGGATGGCATGACGGACACGCAGATCGTTGAGCTGGGGCTGCAGGCCATGACCATCGCCGCGAAGATGTGCGCGCCGGTGCTTCTGACCGCGCTGCTGATCGGTTTCGCGATCTCGCTGTTCCAGTCGGTGACCCAGATCCAGGAGGCGACGCTGTCGTTCGTCCCGAAGGCTGTGGGCGTGGGCGCGGCGATCCTGTTCTCGGGTAACTGGATGCTGCACGAGATGGTCACGTTCACGACGCAGCTGTTCGAGAAGATCCCGACGCTGATCGGCTGACCTCCCGCACATCGAAAAAGGGCCGCCCATCGGGCGGCCCTTTTCGTGTCTCCGGGATCAACCCACCTTCAACAGGTACGCGTCCAGCGCCGCGTAGCTCTGGTTCGCCCCGGCCTCCATGCCCGACTGGAGCATGCCGTCGCGGTCCTCCTGCGAGTCGAAGGTGCTCGACGCGGTCACCGTGGTCTTGCCGTCCTCCTCGGTGAAGACGAACTTCTCGACCAGCACGTGGCCGGCCATCGGCTCGTACTCGAACGTCCAGGTGTAGGAGTCGGGTGCCGAGATCTCCCGGAACTCGCCCCGGAAGGCGTGCTCCTGGCCGTCGGAGGTCTCCACGAAGCGCCACTTGCCGCCGACCCGGAAGTCGATCGACACGTCGAGCGGGTTGCCCCGGCCCCACCAGTGCCGCAGGTGCTCGGCCTCGGTGTGCGCGGCGAAGACGAGCTCCTTGGGGGCGTCGAACGTGCGGCTCATGACCAGTTCGGTGGGGGTGGGGGTGCTGACCGTGATGGTGCTCATGACTGCTCCTTCTGCAGGTCGTCCAGGTATCCGCCGAGCGTGTCGTAGCGCTCTTCCCAGAGGCGCCGGTACTGCTCGACCCAGCCCGCGATGTCGCGCAGCGGGGCGGGTTCGATCCGGCAGCGCCGCCATTGGGCCTCGCGGGTCCGGGCGATCAGGCCGGCGCGCTCGAGCACGTTCAGGTGCTTCGAGATCGCCTGCAGGCTGATCGGGAAGGGCTCTGCGAGTTCGTTGACCGTCGCCTCGCCGCGGGCCAGCCGGGCGAGGATCGCCCTGCGGGTCGGATCGGCGAGGGCGGCGAAGACGCCGCTGATCGGGTCGGCCGTCGTCATGCTCAACCACCTGGCTTATCAACTAGTCGGTTTATCAACCGATAGGTTGAGAGTACCGCTGGACGCGGTGATGTCAATAAGCGAAGGCGACGATTTCGCGCAGGCCGGGGGAGTAGCCGTCGGTGGTGTCCACCGTCAGCGTCGGCACCGGCAGGCTGATCGGCTCCCAGGTCGCCTCGCCGGCGTCCATCCGGCGCAGCAGACCGGCGTCGTCGTGGGCGGCCCGGTTCGCCGTGGTCCGCAGACGGTCGGTGATCCGGGTGCGTGCGGTCGACGGCGTGACCGAGCAGCGCACGACCCGAATGCGAGCCAGGCCGGTCAGCGGGGCCAGCCCGGGCTGCCACAACTTGTCCTGGAACGCCGCTTCGGCCACCGTCGTCACGCCGGCCCGCACCAGCAGGGTCAGCACGTCGAAGAAGGTCGCCAGGGTGTGCAGCATGCCGGGGTCGGGTGTCCCGGCCCGCACCACACCCTCGCGGATCTCGTCGCGGCAGATCGCCGGGCAGCCGAGCTCGCGGGCCAGCGCATGGGCCAGGGTGGTCTTGCCGCTGCCGGGTGGCCCGCTGACCACGACCAGGGCGGGACCGGCCGGCTCACTCAACGATCGGCCACCACGACACGGATGGTGGTGGTCAGGTGGATGGTGCCGTCGTCGGTGCGGGCGCCGGCCAGCTCGGCCTCGGCCGCGGTGGTCGCCGCCGGCAGGCGCTCGGCCGGGACCGCGGCGAGGACGGCCCGGCCACCGTGCGACCCGACCCACGTCAGCCACTGCTCGATCCCGGCGAAGCGGCTCACCTGGGTGAACTCGGTGATCCGGATCCGGGACCAGGCGCTCAGGGCCGCGCGCAGCGATGCCTCGGAGCCGAACATGCCGGGCGCCTGCTCGCGCCGCTGCGGCGTCGGGGTGTGCGCCGCCAGCGCCTTCATGGCGCGCTCGTAGCGTGGGTCGAACGCGGCGAACGAGCTGAACGCCAGCCGGCCGCCGGGACGCAGCAGCTCCCGGTATGCGGCCACCGCCGCCGGCGGATCCGGCAGGAAGAACAGCACCAGCCCGGCCGTGACGACGTCGAAGGTGCCGGGCCCGAACGCCGGCTGCTGCGCGTCGCCGACCTGCACCGTGACGCCCGGAAGGTGTGCGGACGCGGCCGCGGTCAGCTCGACCATCGACGGCGCCAGGTCGATGCCGACGACCCGGCCCGTCGGCCCGGCCGCAGCGGCGGCGCTCAGCAGCACCGCGCCGCGTCCACAGCCGACGTCGAGAACGTGCTCGCCTGGCTGGATCGCCGCGCGGCGCACCAGCTCGGCGCCCATCGGCGTGAAGAAGTCGACGCCCACGCTGTCGTAGCTCGCGGCCGCCTCGTCGAAGGTCCCAATCATGGCGGGCAAGTCAGAAGGCATAGCGGATCCGACAATACGGGGTCCGGGCGGCGATCAGGTCGGTCAGAGCGGCGACGTAGCGTCCTTTGTCGCCGGTGCGGTAGCGCACGTTCAGGGTGCCGTTCTCCGAGCGTTTCACCTGTTGCAGCTCCGGGCGCCAGAGCAGCTCCTCGGCCTTCGGATGCCAGCCCAGGTTGACCTCGTGCAGGTCCTTGTTGTGGGTCAGGAAGATGACCTCGGCGGCGAGCTGGGCCTTGGCCGCCGGGCCGAGGCCCGCGTCGAGCTGGTCGAGCAGGACCGCCCAGTCCTCCAGCCAGCCGTCGCGCACCACGACCGGGCTGAAGTTGACGTGCACCTCGTAGCCGGCCGCGACGAAATCGTCGATGGCGGCGATCCGCTCGGCCACCGGGCTGGTGCGGATGTCGAGCAGCTTGGCGTCGGGCGCGGGCATCAGCGAGAAGCGGATCCTGGTGCGGCCCTGCGGATCCCACTCCAGCAGATCACGGTTGACGTGCTTGGTGGCGAAGCTGGCCTTGGCTGTGGGCAGCCAGCGGAACAGCTCGACCAGGTCCCGCACGTTGTCACTGATCCGGGCGTCGAGCGAGCAGTCCGAGTTCTCGCCGATGTCGTAGACCCAGGCATGCGGGTCGCACTCGTTCGGCGCCGGCTTCACGCCCTGACGGCTCACGTGGCGCTGCACGTACCCCTGGATCTTGTCGATGTTGGCGAAGACGGTGATGGGGTTGCTGTAACCCTTGCGGCGCGGCACATAGCAGTAGGCGCACGCCATCGCGCAGCCGTTGGCCGTGGACGGGGCGATGAAGTCCGCCGAGCGGCCGTTGGGGCGGGCGGCCAGCGACTTCTTGACGCCCAGCACCAGGGCCTCGCGCTTGATCCGGACCCAGCGGTCAACGTTGGTCTCGTCGCCGTAGAGCTCGGGGATGCGGTGGTGGCTCTCCACCGCGACGCGTTCCGCCTCCGGGAAGCGGGCCAGGATCTCCTTGCCGCGGGGCAGGGCGGCGGCCTCCGGCTCGACGTAGATACGGCGGATGTCCAGCAGAGCGCTCATAGGACAGGCACCGGGCTTTCGACGGGGGCGGCGGTGGCGCGGGCGCGGCGGCCGGTGGTGGCCAGGCCCAGGGCGAGGACGGCCAGGCCGCAGCCGAACAGGATCCACCAGCCGGTGCGGCTCGCCTCGGCGAAGTGCTGCGCCGCCGCGCCGCTGAGGCCGGAGACCACCGCGGCGCCCACGACGGCCACGCCGAGTGCGGCGCCGACCTGACGGCTGGTCGAGGCGATCGCGGCGGCCACACCAGCCTGGGCGCGGGGCATGCCGGAGACCGCCGTGTTGGTGATCGGCGCGTTCACCATGCCGAAGCCGAAACCGAACATCGCGTACGCGGTGAACAGCAGCCAGACCGGGGTGTCCGCGGTGAGCCGGGTCAGCGGCAGCATCGCCAGCGCGATCGCCGAGCCGGCCAGGATCAGGGGCAGCCGGGGCCCGCGGGCGCCGACCATGCGGCCCGACAGCGGCGCGATCACCGCGGTCAGCGCCGCCATCGGCAACGTGTACAGGCCCGCTTGCAGCGCTGACAGGCTGCGTACCTCCTGCAGATACAGCGAGTTGAGGAACAGGAAGCCGCCGAGCGCGCCGAAGGCGCAGACCGCGATGACGGTCGCGCCGGAGAACGGCACGCTGCGGAAGAAACGCAGATCCAGCAGCGGCTCGGTGCGGCGCGACTCGTACGCCAGCAGCGAGGCCAGCGCCACGGCCCCCGATACGAAGCACCCTACGATCAGCGGCGAGCCCCAGCCGGCGTTCGGGCCCTCGATGATGCCGAACGTGACCGAGGCCAGGACGAGCAGCACCAGCACCTGGCCGACCGGGTCGATGCGGCGGGGGTGCTCGGCCCGCGACTCGGGGACGTACAGGGCGGCCAGCACGATCGCGGCCACCCCGACCGGCACGTTGATCCAGAAGATCGACCGCCAGCCCAGCCCGGCGACCAGCAGACCGCCCAGCACCGGCCCCAGCGCCATGCTGAGCCCGACGACCCCGCCCCAGACGCCGATGGCCCGGGCACGCTCGCGGGGCTCGGTGAACGTGTTCGTGATGATCGACATGGCGACCGGGTTGAGCATCGAGCCGCCCACCGCCTGCACCATCCGGAACACGATCAGCCAGCCCAGCCCCGGAGCCACACTGCACAGCAGCGACCCGACGGTGAACAGCGCCAGCCCGGTCTGGAACGTGCGCCGCCGGCCCACCCGGTCGGCGGTCGAGCCGGACAGGATCAGCAGGCTCGCCAGCACCAGCGTGTACGCGTCCAGCACCCACTGCAGCGAGGAGACGGACGCGTCCAGGTCGGCCCGCAACGAGGGCAGCGCGATGTTCACGATCGTGACGTCCAGCCCGACGATGAACAGGCTCAGGCAGCAGATCGCGAGCACCAGCTGGCGGCGGCGGTGACTGAGCTCGGGCATCGGATCCTTTCTACTCCTTCGCGCGGCAGTGTCCGCGGAACCCGGCGGGGCGGCGTGACACACTTCATCCGGCTGTGCGGCGTACGGGTCGGAGGGTCCATGCGGAACAGCGAGACGGGGCTCGATCAGCAACGCATCGTGCAGGCCGCCGTGCGTTTCATCGACGAGCGCGGCCTGCGCGAGCTGACCATGCGGCGCCTCGGGGCGTACCTCGGGGTCGAGGGCATGGCGCTGTACCGCCACCTGCCCGGCCGGGAAGCGTTGCTGGACGCGGTGGTCGAGTCCGTCGTGGACGAGCTGTACGGCGACCCCGACCTCGGCCTGGAGGCGCCGGCCGGCTGGGTCGACTACCTCCAGCGGCTGGCCCACGGGCTGCGGCGGATCGCGCTGGCCCACCCCGAGGTGTTCCCGCTGGTGGCCACCCGGCCGGCGGCGGCGCCCTGGGTCCGGCCCCCGCTGCGCAGCCTGCGCGGGATCGAGTCGCTGCTGCAGGTCATGACGTCGGCGGGCTTCTCCGACGAGGACGCCGCCGCGGTGTACCGGGCGTTCAGCAGCTTCCTGCTCGGCCATCTGCTGCTGGAGGTCTCCGCCCTCGGCGTCGAGACCGGCCCGGTGGAGGAGCCGGAGGTGGCCCCGGTGCACGATCTGAGCGCGTACCCGGTGCTGCGGCGCCTGGAGCCGCACCTGTCGCAGGACCACTCCGCCGCGGACTTCGAGGAGGCCCTCGAGACGCTGCTCGACCGCATCGCGTTGATGCTGCCGACCCGCCCGCGCGGCCGGGGGCGGGCGATACCCCGAAATGGCGATCAATAACGTCCTGAGCACTTCCTGAAAGAATTAAAGATCGCCTGTTTATGCGGTAAACAGCCGGGCACCTTTGCCTGCGTAAGGATGTCGGACCGCGGCGCTGAGCAGCGGCTTCGATGATCGATCCCCCCGCAGGCACCTCCCCCCGGAGCCGGTCATGAACAATCCCCGAAATGCGCACGAAGACGGTGCGACGCGGTATTCCCGCGACGAACCGGACAGCGACTCCGGAGCGACGGCAGCCACCAGTGAGCGGCATGCCGTGCTCCAGCGCGAGAAGGAGCGCTACGGCGGCATCAAATGGGGCTCGGCCTTCTTCGGCTGGCTCACCGCCACCGGGACCGCGATCCTGCTGACCGCACTGCTGGCCGCGGCCGGCACCGCAGTGGGCGTGGCGAACGACACGGACGCCGGTCAGGCGGCCGATCAGGCGGCGGACAACGCCGGCACGGTCACCATCGTCGGCGGCATCGCGTTGCTGGTGGTGCTGCTGATCGCGTACTACTGCGGCGGCTACGTCGCGGGCCGGATGGCCCGCCTCAGCGGGGCCAAGCAGGGGATCGGCGTCTGGGTCTGGTCCATCGTCATCGCGGTGGTCGTGGCCGTCGTCGGCGCACTGGCCGGCGCCAAGTTCGACATCCTGGCCAAGCTGGGCGGCTTCCCACGTCTGCCGATCAACGAGGGCGACGTCACCACCGGCGGCATCATCGCCATCGTGGTGGCCGTCGTGGCGGCCCTCGCCGGCGCGATCCTCGGCGGCCTCGCCGGCATGCGGTACCACCGCAAGGTCGACAAGGCGGGCCTCGGGCTCTGACCGCCCGCATCACCTGAAACCGCAACACCGCAACACCGCAACACCGCACACCGGGGCCGGCCGGTCGATCGGTCGTGCCCACCCACCCGGAAAGGAAACAGCATGCTCACCCAGAACGACACCCAGAAGCTGCTCGGCTCCGACGTCTACGAGACCGACGGCACCAAGATCGGTTCGGCTGCCGACGTCTACCTCGACGCGCAGACCGGCAACCCCGAATGGGTCTCGGTGAAGACCGGCCTGTTCGGCACCAAGCAGAGCTTCGTGCCGCTGGAGGGGGCCAACCTCGAGGGCGACCGCATCATCGTCGCGTTCAGCAAGGACCAGGTGAAGGACGCCCCGCGGATCGACCCCGACGGCCGGCTCAGCCCCGCCGAGGAGGACGAGCTCTACACCTACTACGGCCTCTCGTCGACCGGCGGCAACCTCGACCGGGACGGTGACGGCTACACCGACACCACCACCACCACGACCCGCACGTCGGGCACCACGACGAACACCACCGGCACCGCGTACGACACCAGCGACGACCGTGGTGACACGTCCGGCCGCAACACCGACGACGCCATGACCCGCTCCGAGGAGCGCCTGGTCGCGGACACCCGCACCGAGGAGGCCGGCCGGGCCCGGCTGCGCAAGTACGTCGTGACCGAGCAGGAGCAGGTCACCGTGCCGGTCAGCCGCGAGGAGGTACGCCTGGAGCGCGAGCCGATCACGGACGCCAACCGTGGCTCGGCCCTCGACGGCCCGGACATCTCCGAGGAGGAGCACGAGGTCACGCTGCACGCCGAGCGCCCGGTGGTCGACACCGAGGCCGTGCCGGTGGAGCGCGTGCGCCTGGGCAAGGAGACCGTCACCGACGAGGAGCGCGTCTCCGGTGAGGTCCGCAAGGAGCAGATCGAGTTCGACGACGAGACCAGCGGCCGTACCCGCCGCTGACCTTTACCATCCGACGCCCCCCGGATCCTGGTATCCGGGGGGTGTCGCGGTGTGTCCTGCCCCGCATCGTATTCAGGGTTCGAGGCACGGCAGAGTGGGAAGCCTTGCGCGGAGCGTCCGCAGGTGGTGAGGAGAGACATGAAGATCTGGCCCGGCTCGCCGTACCCGCTGGGGGCCACGTACGACGGCGGAGGGACCAACTTCGCGCTCTTCTCCGAGATCGCCGACCGGGTCGAGCTGTGCCTGTTCGACGACGACGGCACCGAGACCCGCATCGACCTGCCGGAGCGCGAGGCCCTGGTGTGGCACGGCTACCTGCCGCGGGTCGTGCCCGGTCAGCGGTACGGCTACCGCGTGCACGGCCCGTACGACCCGGCGACCGGGCTGCGCTGCAACCCGTCGAAGTTGCTGCTCGACCCGTACGCGAAGGCGATCGACGGGCACCACGAGTGGAACAACGCGCTGTTCTCCTACAACTTCGGCAACCCGGGCGAGGTCAACTACGAGGACTCGGCGCCGTACGCGATGCGCTCGGTGGTGATCAACCCGTTCTTCGACTGGGCCAACGACCGCCCGCTGAAGATCCCGTTCCACCAGACGGTGATCTACGAGGCGCACGTCAAGGGCATGACCCAGCGCCACCCGGGCATCCCCGACGACGTCCGCGGGACCTACTCGGGCCTGGCCCACCCGACGATGATCAAGCACTTCAAGGAGCTCGGGGTCACCGCCGTCGAGCTGATGCCGGTGCACCAGTTCGTGCACGACAGCACCCTGGTCGACCGCGGCCTGCGCAACTACTGGGGTTACAACACCATCGGCTTCTTCGCCCCGCACAACGACTACGCCTCGTTCGGCGGGCACGGCGGCCAGGTGCAGGAGTTCAAGTCGATGGTCAAGGCCCTGCACGCGGCCGGCATCGAGGTCATCCTGGACGTGGTCTACAACCACACCGCCGAGGGCAACCACCTCGGGCCGACGCTGTCGTTCCGCGGCATCGACAACCCGGCGTACTACCGGCTCGTCGACGACGACAAGCAGTACTACTACGACACCACCGGCACCGGTAACAGTCTCAACGTGCGCCACCACGAGTCGCTGCGGCTCATCATGGACTCGCTGCGCTACTGGGTGACCGACATGCACGTCGACGGCTTCCGCTTCGACCTGGCCTCCGCCCTGGCCCGCGAGTTCCACGAGGTCAACCGGCTGGCCGCGTTCTTCGACCTGGTCAACCAGGACCCGATCGTCAGCCAGGTCAAGCTGATCGCCGAGCCGTGGGACGTCGGCGACGGCGGCTACCAGGTCGGTGGCTTCCCGCCGCTGTGGACCGAGTGGAACGGCAAGTACCGCGACACCGTCCGCGACTTCTGGCGCGGCGAGCCGGGCAGCCTGGGCGAGTTCGCCTCCCGCTTCACCGGCTCCTCCGACCTGTACGAGATCGACGGCCGCCGCCCGATCGCGTCGATCAACTTCGTCACCGCCCACGACGGCTTCACCCTCAACGACCTGGTCTCGTACAACGAGAAGCACAACGAGGCCAACGGCGAGGACAACCGCGACGGCGAGAGCCACAACCGGGCGTGGAACTGCGGCGTCGAGGGCCCCACCGACGACGCCGAGGTGGTGAAGCTGCGCGAGCGGCAGAAGCGCAACTTCCTCACCACGCTGGTGCTGTCGCAGGGCGTGCCGATGATCGCCCACGGCGACGAACTGGGCCGCACCCAGCACGGCAACAACAACGTGTACGCCCAGGACAGCGAGCTGAGCTGGGTCGACTGGGAAGACGCCCGGATGCACGACGTGCAGACCCGCTTCACCGCGTCACTGACCAAGCTGCGCGCGGACCACCCGATCTTCCGCCGCCGCCGCTTCTTCACCGGCGAACCGGCCGGGGACTCCAAGGTGCCGGACATCGCCTGGCTGCGCCGCGACGGCGAGCCGATGACCGAGCCGGACTGGAACACCCGCTCCGGCATGACGATGACGGTGTTCCTCAACGGCCACGGCATCCCGGAACGCGGCGCGCTGGGCGAGGAGATCATCGACGACTCGTTCCTGGTGCTGTTCAACCCGCTTGCCGAGGGAGTGACGTTCACGCTGCCGCCGCGCTCGTACGGCCGTACGTGGGAGACCGTGGTCGACACGGCCGACCCGCTGCTGGCCGCCCGGCGCCGCACGACCAAGGCGGGCGGGCAGCGCGATGTCGAGGGCCACACCATGGTCGTGCTGCGCTGCCGCTACTGAAACCGGTTGCGCGGTACGGCACGCTGAGGCCGTGTCCGGGATCGCGCTGAGCCACCGCTTCTACGAGCACGCCGTCCGCCCGCTGCTGGGCGGACGGCGGCACGCCGCGGCCCTGCTGGGTGAGGGCTCCGAGGTCCTCGGCCTCGACGACACGGTCTCCACCGACCACGACTTCGGCCCCCGCGTGCAGATCTTCCTGCCCGACCGCGAGCAGCCGCCTTCGTTCGCCGCACTGCCGGACGTCTTCGAGGGCCACCCGACAGTCTTCGCCGCCGCGGACCGCAACGGCGGCGCGCCGGGCCACCAGATCGAGGTGACGACTGCCGGTGCCTTTTTCGCCCGGCGGCTGGGGGTCGATCCGGCCGGAGGACTGGGTGTGGCGGACTGGCTGCTGACGCCGACGCAGACCCTCGCGACGCTGACCGCCGGGGCGGTGTTCCACGACCCGGACGGGGAACTGGCCCGTCGCCGGGAGGCGGTGCGCTGGTATCCGCCCGACGTGTGGCGCTACGCCCTGGCGGCGGGGTGGCTGCGGGTCGCTCAGGAGGAGGCCTTCGTGGGGCGGGCCGGTGCCGTCGGTGACGACCTGGGCTCACGGCTGGTCGCCGCCCGGCTGGTTCGCGAGCTGGTGCGGCTGGCGTTTCTGATCGAGCGGTGCTGGGCGCCGTACCCGAAATGGCTCGGTAGTTGTTTTGCCCGCCTGGACCTGGCGGCGACGGCCGGGCCGGCGCTGGCGGCCGCGACCGCTGCAGCCGATTGGCGCGACCGGGAGGCGGCGCTGGTCACGGCCGCGGGTGTGCTGGCCTCCGCGACCAACGACCTCGGGCTGGCGGCGCCGGTCGACCCGGCGCCGCGGATCTATTACACGCGTGACATCCGGGTGCTGTTCGCCGACCGGCTGACGGTGGCGCTGACCGCGGCCATCACCGAGCCGGAGGTCCGGGCGCTGGTCGACCGGCTGGGTGGGCGCCGGGGCGGTCCGATCGGGACGCTGCCGGGCACGATCGACCAGGTGACCGACTCCACCGAGATCCTTGGCGATCCTGCGCGCTGCCGGCGAGCGGGCCCGCTGCTCGGCCTGCCCGGGCACCCGGACGAGTGACTGTCGGCCCCGTGCGGCTCGTTCGACGGAGTCCGTGCCGCTAGGAGCGGGCCCCGAAGGCCTGCTCGATCTCGTCGCCGGTCAGGCCGCGGGACCGGAACGTCGTCGTGCCGCTCTCCAGCAGCTCCCGCGCGGCATCCCGCAGACCCCCGTAAGCCGCCCAGGTCAGCGCCCCACCGGTCGAGATCCGCCGCACCCCCAGCTCGCTCAGCTCGGCGACCGTAGGCGTGCCCGGCAACGCCAGCACGTTGACCGGCGCCGGCACCGACTGCACGAGCCGGCCGATGTCCGCCGGATTCCGCAGGCCGGGCGCGTACACCACGTCGGCGCCCGCGGCCCGGTAGGCGTCCAGCCGGGCGATCGTGTCGTCCAGGTCGTCATGGCCGTACAGGTAATTCTCGGCCCGGGCCGTCAGCACGATGCCGTGCCGGGCGCAGGCCTCCGCCGCCGCTGCGACGCGCTCGGCGCCCGCTTCCAGCGTCTCCACCCGGTCGGCCGCCGGGTCGTAGTCCTCGATCGAGATGCCGGCCGCGCCCGCGTCGGCCAGCAGGTCCACCGTCTCGGCGATGCCCGCCGGGGTGTCCGCGAAGCAGCGTTCGGCGTCGACGTTGAGCGGGATCCGCACCGCGGCGGTGACCGCCGCGACGTGCGCCACCAGTTCGTCGCGGGTGACCTGCTGGTCGAGCTTGCCCAGGCTCGCCGCGAGGCCGGACGACGTGGTGGCCAGCGCCGGGAAGCCCAGGCTCTCCAGCAGCCGGGCCGAGCCCGCGTCCCACGGGTTCGGCAGCAAGAAGGTGCCGGACTCGTGCAGTGCCCGGAAACGATCGTGAAGGCCGGTCATGGTCATCAGCGTAGAGACCGCCTCCCGGCTCCGCCGGACCGGGAGGCGGCCGGGTCTCAGAGCGGTCCGAAGGCGTTCAGCCGCCTGTTGTACGCGCCCTCGGACGAGTTGCAGGCCGCGATGCTCTGCTCGCCGCTGCCCACCGCCCGCCAGGCGCCCTTGCGGGTGTAGTCGCGTCCCAGCCAGACGTCGCAGTCCACCACCGCCTGGTACTGGCCGGTGCCGGAGGTGCAGATGGCCCAGCCGACGTTGCCCGACCCGCCGACCGAACAGTCCCACGGCACCGCCGAGGCGGCCTGTACGCCCACGAAGCCGGCTGTCACCGTGGTCAGGGCCGCTGTCAACGCCAGCCCCGCCAGCACCCGCGACCCGCACCGTGTGTTGGTCATCCCCATCGTTTCCTCCCGTGTGATGGCGCTTCCGCAGCCGCCGCCCCCGTCGCTCCGCCGGCTGTGGCTGGTCTCCATCGTCGGTTCCGGGCGGGTCCGGGGGACAGGCAAGGACCCGGCAGGGAAGCGGCAATCAGCGGCGGCCGCGGTCAGCGGCGGCGTAGAAGCGGTCCCGGTCGGCGCCGTCCAGGCCGAGGGCGACGGACAGCAGCCGCAGCGTCTCCGGCCGGGACTGCCCGGCCCGGCCGGACTCGAGGTAGCGGATGGTGCGCACGCTCAGACCCGTACGGGCGGCCAGGTCTTCCTGCGACATCCCGCCGCGCAGCCGGTGGCGCCGCAGCTCGCCGCCGAGCCCGGGCGGCGCCGGGGCGTCGTCGCCCGGTGCGGTCGCGGCGAGCTTGCGGCGCAGCTCGGCGGCCTGCGGATGGCCGAGGTCGGTGAGGATCTCGTACGCCTGCCGCCACCGTTCGACCGCGGTGTCCCCGTCCAGCAGGCTCTCGTGGACGTCGCCCAGGTGTCCGAGGATCTGCGCCTCCAGGGCCGGGTTGCCGAGGCGGCGGGCGAGCCGCAGACCGTCCTGGAGATGGCGGACGGCCTCGTCGACGTTGTCCAGCTGGTGCTGCAGCCAGCCGAGACTGTTCTGGGTCACGGCTTCGTTGGGGTAGTCCCCGGCCCGCTGCTGGAGCGCGAGCGCCTCGACGTAGTACGGCAGCGCCTGCTGCAGCTCACCCCGCTGGGTCAGGTACCAGCCCGCGGCGAGGCTCGCCTTGCCCGCCCACATCGGTGCGTCCACCTGACGGAACAGCGCCAGCGACTGCTCCACCTGCGCCAGCGCGTCGTCCTGGTCGCCCTGCAACCAGCACAGGTACGACAGGATGAACAGGCACTCGCCCTCGCCGGCCCGGTCGCCGGCGGCCCGTACCAGGCCGAGCGCCTGGCGCATGTGCTCCCGGGCCGTCTCGAACCGCTGCCGTCGGCCGTCCGCCACGGCGAGGAACGAGTACGCGTACGCCAGCGCCGGACCGTCGCTGAGTGCCTCGGCCGCCTGCAGAGCCACCGCCCAGGCCGCGCCCTCGTCGTCCCAGCGTCCCTGCTCGTTGAGGAACGTGTCCAGCGCCCAGCTCAGCTGCCACGCCTGCGCGTCCAGCCCCTCGTCCTTGGCCTGCCGCACCGCCGCCAGCAGCGCTTCCCGTTCGCTGCGCAGCCAGCTCAGCGCCGTCTTCAGGTCGTCGAGGGGCTCGGGCCGGGCGCCGTCGGCCGGGTTGTCCAGCGTCAGCGGGATCGGCGCCCGCGCCGGGTTCAGCACCAGATCAGCGTGGTACGCGGTGTGCGTGTAGTGGTCCAGCAGCCGCTGCAGCGCCGCCCGCCGGTCGCCGGCCGGGTCGGTGCGGCGGACGAGCTCACCCGCGTACGCCCGCAGCAGGTCGTGCATCGCGTACCGGCCGCCGTCATGCTCGGCCAGCAGTCCGGCGCCGGTCAGCTCCCGCAGCGCCCGGCGCGCGTCGAGATCGGGCAGCCCGGCCAGCGCGGCGACCCCGGCGACCGCGATGTCCGGCCCGAGCAGCCGGAACACCCGGGCCGCCGGCGCGCTCAGGGCGTCGTACGACCAGGAGAACACGGCGCGGATGCCGTCGCGTCCGCCGTCCTCCAGGGCCTCCAGCCGGCCGACCGGCCGGCGGAGCTCGGCCGCCAGCGTGCCGAGCGGGATGCCGGTCAGCCGGGCCCGGGCCGCCGCGAGCGTCAGGGCCAGCGGAAGACGTCCGCAGGCGTCCACGATGTCGGCCACGGCCGCCGGGTCCGCCGCCGCCGGCCCCAGCCTGCGCCGGAGCAGCTCGATCGCCGCCGGCCGGGCCGGCACGTCCAGGTCGAGCGGCTCGGCCCCGGAACCGGCGACCAGCCCGGTCAGCCGGCGCCGGCTGGTGACCACGGTCCGGACCTGGTCGCCCGGCGGGATCAGCGGGCGCACCTGCTCGGCGTCGCGGGCGTTGTCCAGGATCACCAGCAGCCGGCGCCGGGCGGTCAGGCTGCGGTAGAGCGCGAGCTGAGCGTCCGGATCGGCGGGGATCCGGTGCGGCTCGGCGCCGAGCGCGTCGAGCAGCAGGCGTACGGCGCCGGCCTGCTCCCGCGGCGCGTCCGTGCCGTCGAAGCCGCGCAGATCCACGTAGAGCCGGCCGTCCGGGAAGCGGGACGCCGCACGGTGCGCCCAGTGCACCACCAGGGTCGTCTTGCCGGTGCCCGGCGGCCCCGAGACGACCACGACCCCCGACGGTACGGAGCCCAGCAGCGCCAGCTCGTCCTCCCGGCCGGTGAATCCCTCGACATCGGGCGGCAACGGTGCGGAGCCTTCCGTACGGGACACAGTGGACGTTCCTCCGGTGCTGGCGCGGATCGCGGTCCCCGACATTGTCGTCGTCAGTGTCGACCGGCGGGGGGCACCGGGGCCAGCGCGTCGAAGGGCTGCACCGTCAGGTACCGCACCAGCTCCGGCGGCTTGGTCGCCGTGACCGTCGGCACCTCGAGCTCGCCCGGCGCCACCCCGGACTCGACCCAGTCCATCAGCGGCGTGAGCAGCTCCGGAACCCCGATCTCGGTGACCCGGTGCAGGTCCGGGCCGAACAGGCAGTGGTAGCCGGCCGGGATGAGGTAGAGCCGGGAGAACGACTGCGCCCGGGTGAAGCCGCCCGCCCGCCGTTCCACGGCCCGGTAGTAGTCGATCGTGGACCACGGCGGGATCACGCCGTCGGCCCAGCCGTGGTAGAGGATGAGCTTGCCGCCGCGGGCCCGGAACGCGGCCAGATCGGGATCGTCGGCGCGGTAGAGGGCGTCCCCGACGACGGACAGCCGGTCGACGGTGGCCCGGTCGAAGCGCACGTCGTCGAGCGAGTACGTCGGCGGCGGGTTCACCGGATAGGCGAGATACCGCAGGTAGTTCAGCGCGATCACGGCCGCGTCGGTCGCCGCCGGCCGGGTGCCCGCCGGGCCGATGAACCAGGTCCAGGTCAACTCCGAGCCGTACGGCACCCCACCGTTGAAGAGACTGCGCCCGGCCCGGTCGACCGGCCCGCGGTAGAAGGCTTGCACCGCGGCGACCTGCGCGCCGGTCAGGCACGTCGGACGGTCCGCACCGGACGGACAGCGCAGCGAAGCGGGCCGGAAACCGCACTGCCGGGGGTCGTTGATGACCTCGCCGCAGGCGCTGGCCACTGCCGCGTGCAGGGCCGGCAGCTTCTCGGCGCTGAGGATCTGCCCGCCGTCGGCAGCGGTGTTGTGCCGGACCAGCCAGGGGTTGAACACGCCGGACAGCAGCGCCAGGTTGGTCACCGGGGCCCCGGCCAGAATGCCGTCGAAGTCGGCCGGATACCGCTGGGCCAGCGTCAGCCCCTGCCGGCCACCGGTCGAGCACCCGTCGAAGTACCGGTGCGCGGGACCGCGCCCGTAGTACGCACGCAGCACCGCCGTCGCCACCCCGGCCAGCTTGTGCTCCGAGGTGAGACCGAACTCGACCCGCCGGCGCGGATCGGCGCCCCAGGTGGCCGGTTGCGTGTCCGTACCCCGGTGGCCGCTGTCGGTGGCGGCGAGGGCCAGCTTTCCGGCCAGGGCGGCGGTGCAGCTGTAGCCGAGCGGGGGCACGTCGAGCTCCGGCACGCTGCCGCACAGGCCCGAGCAGCCCTGCTGCACGTACTGGCCGGTCCAGCCGCTGGTCGGCATCTTGATCGTGAAGGTGGTGCCCGGCGTGAAGCTGCCGTGCACGGCACAGAACTCGTTGTCCCGGACAGTCTCAGGTGCGGCCGAGGCGATCCGCACACCGGGCAGCTCCACCCGGGACAGGGCTTCGCAACCGACAACGGGCGCGCGGGGTGCGGGCGCAGGCACACCCAGGCCCAGCGGTACGGCGGCCAGTGCCGCCAAAAGCAGTTTCATCATGGCCTCGAGCGTGCCGTCCCCGGGCTGTGAGCGAATCGGTCCACGGATCGGTCTCCGGCTCAGTCCCGGGGCGGAGTGGTGCCGGGCCGGACCAGCCCCACCTCGTACGCGAGCACCGCCGCCTGCACCCGGTCCCGCAGGCCCAGTTTGGACAGGATCGCCGACAGGTGCGTCTTGACGGTCGCCCGGCTCAGCGTGAGCCGTTCGGCGATCTCGTCGTTGGACAGCGCCCGGGCGACCAGGGCGAGGACCTCGACCTCCCGCTCACTGAGCGCCGCGAGGCTCGGCGGCGGCTCCCCACCGGGCAGCTCAAGCGCGAACCGGTCCAGCAGCCGGCGGGTCACGGTCGGAGCAAGCAGGGCCTCGCCGCTCGCGACCACCCGGATCGCGTCGGCCAACTCGGCCGGCCGGATGTCCTTGAGCAGGAAGCCGCTGGCCCCGGCCCGCAGCGCGGCGAACACCGGCTCGTCCAGGTCGAACGTGGTCAGCATGATGATCCGGGCCGGGTGGCCGGCCCGGGTGAGCTGCCGGGCGGCCGCGATGCCGTCCATCCCGGGCATCCGCACGTCCATCAGGATCACGTCCGGCCGGACCTCGGCCGCCAGGGCGACGGCACTGCGGCCGTCACCCGCCTCACCGACGACCTCCAGGTCGTCACGACTGTCGATGATCATCGCAAAACCGGCCCGGACCAGCTCCTGATCATCAGCGATCAACACCCTGATCAACGTCATCCGCCCCCTCCCGCGTCCGGCATCGGCTGGCCCACACCCGTGGCCGGAGGCCGTCGGCCCGCCGCGTCCGGCATCGGCTGGCCCACACCCGTGGCCGGAGGCCGTCGGCCCGCCGCGTCCGGCATCGGCTGGCCCACACCCGTGGCCGGAGGCCGTCGGCCCGCCGCGTCCAGCATCGGCTGGCCCACACCCGCGGCCGGAGGCCGTCGGCCCGCCGCGTCCGGCGCCGTCACGCGGCCCGTTCCAAAGGCAGGTCGGCGCGGACCCGGAAGCCGCCGCCCGGCAGCGGCCCCGCGTCCAGCGTGCCGCCGAGCAACTGCGCGCGTTCCCGCATGCCCACGATGCCGCGGTGCCCCGACCCGTCGACCCGGCCGACCGCACGCGCCGGGCCGTCGTCGCGGACCTCCACCCGCAGCGCGTCCGGCTCGCACCGCACGGTCACCTCGGCCCGGGTCGCCTGGCTGTGCCGCAGCGTGTTGGTCAGCGACTCCTGCACGATCCGGTATGCCGACAGGTCCACCGCCGCGGGCAGCTCGCGCAGCTCGGTGCGCAGGTCGACCCGCAGGCCGGTGGCGCCGAGCGCGGCCGCGAGCGCCTCCAGCTGCGCCAGCCCCGGCTGGGGGCCGCCGTCGGCGGGGTCGTCGGCGCTCATGGTGTGCAGCAGGACCCGCAGCTCGGCCAGGGTGGAACGGGCCGCCGTGGCGATCGTCCCCAGCGCCTTGCGGGCCTGCTCGGGCCGGCGGTCGAAGACGTCCTCGGCCGCCGCCGCCTGCACGACGATGACCGACACCGTGTGGGCCAGGACGTCGTGCAGCTCGCGGGCGATCCGGTTGCGTTCGCGCAGCACGATGCGCCGCCGCTGGTCCTCGCGCCGCAGCGCCCGGGTGCGTCCGAGCTCGCCCAGCGTCCAGCCCAGCGCGGGCCCTGCTACGGCCAGCAGCAGATTGCGCCAGTCGCCGTCGATGAGCTTCCACGGGGTCGCCGCGACCAGCAGGGCCAGCACCCACAGCGACCGGCGCGGCGTGCGCAGCCGGGTGTAGCAGGCCAGCACGGCGGCGGACTGGCCGAGCCAGCCGATGTCCGGGGTCAGCACCTCCAGGCCGATGCCGGCGGCCACGGCCACAGCCATCGCCGCCTCGGGCCGCCACCTGATGAACGCCACGCTGCCCGCCTGCACCAGCGCACAGGCCACGGCGACCGCCCGGCCCGCGGTGGTCGCCGGGCCGCCCGGGGTGATCAGCACGAGCGTCACCAGGACCACGGACAGTCCCGCCGCGACGGAGATGCCCGCGATCCGTTCCTGGTCCCGGGGAAGGCGCACGCAGCGATCGTAAGCGGCCCGCCGGAGGCGGTCATCGGCCCTGGGAACGACCCGTGTCTCATCCCTGAGAACGACGCCCGCGGTTTGCCGCTGCCCGGCCCGGGAAACCTGATCGGTATGCCAACTCGTGAGGACATGCCGGGGACGCTGAAGCGGTCCCCGAAGAAGGCGCAGGACACGTACGTCGCGGCGCACGACTCGGCCGTCAAGGAGTACGGCGAGGGTGAGCGCGCCCACCGGACCGCCCTGGCTGCGGTCAAGCATTCGTTCGAGAAGGTCGGCGACCACTGGGAGCCCAAGGCGAAGAAGGGTCCCAGCGACGCCAAGGCGGCCGGCGGGCGGGACACCCCGAAGAAGACCGCCGGCGGGGTCGACGCCAACGCGAGCAAGGAGCACCTGCTCAGCGTGGCCAAGAAGCTGGACATCTCCGGCCGGACCAAGATGAAGAAGTCCGAGCTGGTCGAGGCCATCCAGCAGGCCAACGCCAAGAGCACCCGCAAGGCGCGCGGCAAGTGAGCGACCTGGCCCGCTTCGTCAGCGCCCAGCAGGACGTCCACGAGCAGGCCCTGGCCGAGCTGACGGCCGGCAGCAAGCGCAGCCACTGGATGTGGTTCGTCTTCCCGCAGATCGCCGGGCTCGGCCGCACCGCCACCGCGCAGCACTACGCCATCGCCGACCTGGACGAGGCCCGGGCCTACCTGGCCCATCCGGTGCTCGGGCCCCGGCTGGCCGAGTGCGCGCGGGCCCTGCTCGGCGTGCACGGCCGCACTGCCACGCAGATCCTGGGCACCCCCGACGACCTCAAGCTGCGGTCGTCGATGACGCTCTTCGCCCACGCGGCCGAGGACCCGGCCGTGTTCCGGGCCGTGCTCGACCGCTACTACGGCGGCGAGGACGACCCGGCCACGCTTCAGCGGCTGTAACGCTCCCGGCGTACGGTCGGTTTGCGGCCCCGGATCGTGGCCTGCGACATCGCCTCGATCACCATCTCGGCGGCCGATTCCGGCACCTCGACCAGCGAGAAGCGGTCGGTGATCTGGATCGCGCCGATGTCGCGGGCGTTGAGCCCGGACTCGCCGGCGATCGCGCCGACCAGGTCCTGCGGGCGCAGCCCGGCCCGCCGGCCGAGCCCGATGAACAGCCGCGCGACGCCGGCCCCGGCCGGTCCGCCGCGGCGCTCGGGACGCTTGCCGTCGCGGCCCTCGGGGCGGTCCCGGATCGTCTCGCGCGGGGTGGGGATCTCCTGCTCGTCGACGTCGCCGCCGGCCGCCTCGTGGGCCAGCTTGACCGCGGCCAGCGCCACCGTCTCGATGTCGAACTCGCTGGTCAGCGACTCGATGACCACGCGGAACCGTTCCAGGTCGTCGGCCTGCAGGCTGCTCTCCAGCGCCGCGCGGGTCAGCTCCAGGCGCCGGGCCCGCAGGTCGGTGACCGTCGGGACCTTCTCCAGGGTGATCCGCTGGCGGGTGAGCCGCTCGATCGCCTTGAGCATCCGCGACTCGCGCGGCTCGGCCAGGGTGATCGCGGCGCCCTCGCGGCCCGCGCGCCCCACCCGGCCGATGCGGTGCACGTACGCCTCGGGCGCCGACGGCACGTTGTAGTTGACCACGTGGGTGAGCTGCTCGACGTCCAGCCCGCGGGCGGCCACGTCGGTCGCGACCAGCAGCTCGGTGCTGCCGGCGCGCAGCCGGCCCATGACCCGGTCCCGCTGGTCCTGGCTCATGCCGCCGTGCAGGGCCTCGGCCCGGTAGCCGCGCCCGTTGAGCGTCTCGGTGACCTGGTCGACCTCTTCCCGGGTGCGGCAGAAGATGATCGCCGCGGCGGGCGCCTCCACGTCCAGCACCCGGCCCAGCGCGGCCGGCTTGTGCGCCCGGGCCACGATGTACGCGCTCTGCCGGACCAGCGGGATCTCGCCCGGCGCCGAGGCCTCCCGGCCCATCTGGATCCGGACCGGGTCCTTGAGGTGGCGGCGGGCGATGCCGTCGATGCGCGGCGGCATCGTGGCGGAGAACAGCACGGTCTGCCGGGTCTGCGGGGTCTCGGCCAGGATGGCCTCGATGTCCTCGGCGAAGCCCATGTCGAGCATCTCGTCGGCCTCGTCGAGCACGACCGTGCGTACGTCGCTGAGGTTCAGCGTCTCGCGGCTGATGTGGTCCAGCACCCGGCCGGGGGTGCCGACCACGACGTCCACGCCGCGCTGCAGGGCCTGGAGCTGGCGTCCGATGGGCTGTCCGCCGTACACCGGCAGGACGCGGACGCCCAGGTCACGGCCGTAGCGGTGGACCGCCTGGGAGACCTGCTCGGCCAGCTCGCGGGTGGGCACCAGCACCAGGGCGGCCGGGCCGCCCTTGGCGTCGGGCTCCAGGCGGTGCAGCAGCGGCAGCGCGAAGGCCGCGGTCTTGCCGGTGCCGGTCGCGGCCTGGCCCAGCAGGTCGTGGCCCTCCAGCAGCGGCGGGATGGCCTCGCGCTGGATCGGCGTCGGCTCTTCGTAGCCCAAGCTGGTCAGTGCCTTCAGCAGCTCGGGACGGAGCGCCAGACCGGCGAAGCCTGTCGCGTCCGCGAACAGGTGCTCGCTCATTATCTCTGCTCCGGATCGATCGTGCGCCGGTCACATCGGTGACCGCATCAACGACGACAAGGATACGGGGCCGGCATTCGGGCTCAGCCGGCCGGGACCTTGAACGGGTCGTGGTCGGCCAGCAGCTTGTCCAGCCGGGCCTGGTCGACCCGGCGGACCACGGTGCCCGCGTCCTGCATGTCGCGGACGCATTTGGCCAGCGTGAACGCCGACGTGACCACGTAGAGCAGGCCCACGGCGAGGAAGGCGCGGATCCAGCTGCCCACCGGCAGGTACGCGATCCCGGTGGCGACCGCGGTCAGGGACAGCGCGAAGGAGGCGATGGACTGCACGTAGAAGGCGGTGGTGGTCCTCGGTTGCGGATTGGTGTCCATGCCGCAGTCTGGTCCGGGCGGTCGTACCTGCGACTGAGCCCGGGTACTCAGAGCCGGGTTACGACAGGATGACGGACATGGCGGACGTGGTCGTGGTGGGCGGCGGCATCATCGGTCTGACAGCGGCGATGCGGCTGCGGGAGCGCGGCGCGGCGGTGACCGTGTGGACGCCGGAGGACCCCGCCCGGACGGTCTCAGCGGTGGCCGCCGCTGCCTGGTATCCGACCCGGACCGGCTTCGACGAGCGGATCCTGACCTGGGCCGCGGCCACCTACGACCAGTTCTGCCGGGACGCCTTCGACCGGGTGCCGGGCGTGCTCATGCGCGAGACCCGCAACCTCGAGCGGTCCGGCGCGACCGGTGAGCCGTGGTGGGCGCCGGCCGCGCGGGACGTGCGCTACCTGCCGGCCGAGCCGCCGTGGACCAGGGAGGTGCGCTTCCGGGCGCCGCTGGTGGAGATGGGCGTGTATCTGCCGTGGCTGCGTGAGCGGCTGCTGGCCGCCGGGGTGCGCGTGCTGCGGCGCCGGGTCGACCGGCTGGAGGAGGCCCTGGTCGAGGCGCCGGTGGTGGTCAACGCGACCGGGCTGGCCGCCGGTGCGTTGTGCGGTGACCCGGAGGTGGTCCCGGCCCGCGGGCAGATCGTGCTGGTCGCCAACACTGGCATCTACACCTCCGTACGCGACGAGGGGGAGCCGTCGACCTACGTGCATCCGCGCAGCCGGGACGTCGTGCTGGGTGGCACCTGGCAGGAGGGGGACTGGAACACCACGCCCGACCCGGCGACGCGGGACGCGATCCTGGAACGCTGCGTGGCGCTGGTGCCCGAGCTGGCGGGTGCGCCGGTTGTGGGGGAGAAGGTCGGGCTGCGCCCGGTGCGGCGTGGGGGACCGCGGGTGGAGGCGGAGAAGTGGCCGGGCGGGACGGTGGTGCACGCGTACGGGCACGGCGGCGCCGGCATGACGCTCTGCTGGGGCTGTGCCGACCAGGTCGCCGAGCTTGCTCTCTGACAACGGCCGTTCACCTTCCGTTCACCTTCGCCCGCGACTAGGCTCAGATTTCCACGGCATCGATCTTGATGAATCATGCAGTGTCGCGTGAGGAGACCGTCCGATGACCGACCGACCCCGCCTGCTACCCATCCTCGGACCGGCCGGGCATGCCGGTCGCGACCCGAAGACCTGCCTGTACCGCTGCGGCAACGCCTGCGACCATCCCGTGCCCAACGAGTCCGCCAACCCGTACCTCGGTGACGTGGTCAACACCGCGATGACCCGCCGCGGGGTGGTCCGGGCCGGTGCGGTCGGGGCCCTGGTGCTCGGCTTCGGTGCCGCGCCGGCCGCCGCGGGTGCCGCGCAGGCCGCCGAGCCCGCGGCGGTGCCGAAGCACGGCGGCGGGCGCGCCGGGGCGCTGACCTTCAAGCCGATCCCGCCGAACGAGCTGGACACGGTGATCGTGCCCAACGGCTACGACAGCGCGGTGGTCATCCGCTGGGGCGACCCGATCCTGCCCGGCGTGCCCGGCCTGGACGTGCACCGGCAGACCGCGCGCCGCCAGTCCGCGCAGTTCGGCTACAACAACGACTTCCTCGGGGTCCTGCCGCTGGGCCGCGACGGGCGCCGGGCGCTGCTCGTGGCCAACCACGAGTACACCAACGAGGAGCTCATGTTCCCCGGCTTCACCACTCAGGAGGCGCTGAGCGTCGAGCAGGTCCGGGTGGCGATGGCCGCGCACGGCATGTCCGTGGTGGAGCTCGAACGCGTCGCCGGCACCGGGGAGTGGCGGCCCGTCGGCGGCCGGCGGCCGTACAACCGGCGGATCACCATGCTGGACACGCCGTTCCGCTTCACCGGCCCGGCGGCCGGCACGGCGCTGCTGCGCACCGCGGCCGACCCCCGCGGCCTCACCCCGATCGGTACGCTCAACAACTGCTCGGGCGGCGTCACGCCGTGGGGCACCGTGCTGTCCGGCGAGGAGAACTTCAACCAGTACTTCGTCGGTGGCGACGCCGCCCCGGCCGCCCTCAAACCGGCCCTGGCCCGCTACGGCATCTCCACCGCCACCCGGGTGCCGGACAAGTCACGGCGCTGGGACCGCGCCCAGGAACGCTTCGATCTGGCCAAGCACCCGCACGAGGCGCACCGCTTCGGCTGGATCGTCGAGGTCGACCCGTCCGACCCCGGTTCGACGCCGCGTAAGCACACGGCGATGGGCCGCTTCAAGCACGAGGGCGCGAACGTCATCGTGGCGAAGAACGGCCAGGTCGCCGCGTACATGGGTGACGACGAGCGGTTCGACTACCTCTACAAGTTCGTCTCCGCGAAGAAGTTCGTGCCGGGCGGCTCGGCCTCGGCCCGCCGGCACAACCTGACGCTGCTGGAGTCCGGGACGCTCTACGTCGCGAAGCTGACCGGTGACAGCCCGGCGGCGGAGATCGACGGCAGCGGCAAGTTGCCGTCCGACGGTGCCTTCGACGGCCGCGGCACCTGGATCAAGCTGGTGTCGGGGGACCGGTCCTCCGTGCCCGGCATGACCGCCGCCGAGGTGCTGACCTTCGCCCGGCTGGCCGGCGACGCGGTCGGCGCCACCAAGATGGACCGGCCCGAGGACGTGCAGCCCAGCCTGCGGACGGGCAAGATCTACGCGGCGCTGACGAACAACGTCAACCGCGGCGTGGGTACGAACGCGGGGCCCGACGAGGCCAACCCCCGCCGGGAGAACAAGCACGGCCAGATCTTCGAGCTCGTCGAGGACGGCGGCGACCACACGGGCGAGACCTTCACCTGGTCGTTGCCGATCGTCTGCGGCGACCCGGCCGACCCGTCGACGTACTTCGCCGGCTACGACAAGACCGCCGTCTCGCCGATCTCGTGCCCCGACAACGTGGCCTTCGACAGCACCGGCAACCTGTGGATCGCCACCGACGGCAACCAGCTGGGCAGCAACGACGGCCTGTTCGCCACCGCCATCGAGGGGCCGGAACGCGGCCACCTCAAGCAGTTCCTGACCGTGCCGCCGGGGGCCGAGACCTGCGGGCCGTTCATCACCGGCGACGACCGCTCGGTCTTCACGGCGGTGCAGCACCCCGGTGAGATCGACGGCGCCACGCTGGACGAACCGGCCTCGACCTGGCCCGACGGCGACTTCGCCAAGCCGGCCGTGGTGGTCACCTGGCGCCTGGACGCGGGCCCGATCGGCAGCTGACCGGGACGGCCCTGCCCAGGCCGGACAACCGGGCACTTGACGGGCTCGCGTAGCGGCGGGCCCGTTACCCCTTTCGTGGCAGCGGGTTGCGGCCCGGGCGGCTGCGTCGGACGCTGGTGGCGGCAATGTGCCGAGGGTGCCGGCCGATGGTGGTGGTTGTGGTCTATGGAGCGGCAGTCGGAAGTCCTGGCCGGCTGCGAGGCGGTGTGGTCGGCCGGCTGGATCGCGGTGTCCGGCGCGATCGACGCGGCCAACGCGCCGGTGGTCGGGCACCGGATGCGTGCGCTCGTCGGTCCCGGGGAGCTCCACGTCGATTGCCGCTCCGTCACGTTCCTTGATGCCGCCGGTCTTCGCATGCTCGCCGAGGTCGGCGCCACGGCACACGCCGAGGGCGCGACCGTGTGCCTGCAGTGCTCACCGGCAGTGACGGAGATGTTGACCTTGTGTGGTGTGCGGGAGCTTCCCGGCGTAACGCTGAAACATGCGAGCCACGACAGCCCGGGGAGCCGACAGTGATCAGCCTGGCCGATGGTGGCCGCTCGGGGACCTTCGACCACCGCGCCCTCGTCGTCGACGGGGACGACACCGTCGACCGCGTGCTGCTCCCGTACCTTCGCCGGAAGATCACGTCCGACCAGGCTGTCCTGATGGTTGTCGGAGCCGACACCGAAGCGATCGTCCGGGACCGCCTGGGCCCTGATGCCCACGCCCTGCAGTGGGCGCCGATGAACGCCTTCTACCAGCGCACGGGCTTCACCTACTCCAGGTTCCTGCGGTATCTGCGGGAACGGCAGTCCCGGCAGGAGGTCGTGCACATCGTCGCCGAGCCCGACGTCGTGACCGATCCTGATTCGCCGGTGGACCGGGCGGCCGCGTACCTGGGTTACGAGGCGATGGCCAATGAGGTGTACACCTGCTACCGCTGCTCGATCACCTGCGTCTGGCACGGCGGCCGGCAATCGCCGTCGATCATCGACGGGGTCCGCAAGGTCCACCAGCGAGAGCTGAGCGCCCACGGCGTCGTGGACAATCCCGGGTACGTGGCGCCGGGCGACTTTCTCGGCGAGCGGGCGCAGGCCACCATGACGGCGGTTCCCCCGGTTACGGATGTGGACCTGACCGTCTGGCACGTCGAGGAGGTGGCGGCCTGTCGCGCCGCTGTCGCCCAGTGGGCGACCTCGCGGCACTTCGTGCCCACGGCGGTACGGCAGGTGGTCACGGCGACCAGTGAAGTGGTCATCAACGGGTTGAGACATGGCCGGCCGCCGGTGCGAACACGCGCGTGGAGTCAGGACGCGACCCTGATCGTCCACGTCGACGACCACGGCGGACGATGCATCCCCGTCCACGCCGGTTACCGGCCACCGCTCAGTCCCGCCGATCCGGCCGGACTGTGGGTCGCCCGTCAGTTCGCGGACGTCCTCACCAGCCGCACCGACGGTGGCCGGACCGCCGTACGGATGTACTTCCCCTACGCGGTGACCCACCGCAATCTCCGCGTGCCCAGCTGACATCGCCCCGGCCGGCGCGGATCTTTCCTCGCGTTGATCCGAAACGGCCCGCGATCCGTATTCCGGCTCACCAGGATCATCGAAGAACCATGGCCGGAGGTTGACGTGTTCGCGGTCGATCGGATGTTGCGTCACCTGGCGGGCACGGCACTGGCCGCGGTCGCCCTGCTCGTGTTCGACCCGCAGGTGGCAAGGGCCGAACCCGGCGTACCGGTGCCGCCCAACGGCCTACTCACCGACCGCGGCAAGGGTGACGTCTCCGACGCGGACCGCGATTTCGCGGTCAAGGTCCGGCTCGCCGGGCTGTGGGAGATCCCGGCCGGCCAGATGGCCGAGGAGAAGTCGCAGGATCCGCGGATCCGCGCGATCGGCAAGGACATCGCCACTCAGCATGTCGCGCTCGACAAGCTCGTCCGGGCCGCGGCCAAGAAGCTGGACGTCACCCTGCCCGACAAGCCCAACGCGGACCAGCAGAAATGGCTCGCCGAGATGCGCGACGCGGAGGGCGAGGAGTTCGACCGGGTGTACATCGACCGGCTGCGGGCGGCCCACGGCAAGATCTTCCCGGCCATCGCCACGATCCGGGCCGGCACCCGCAACGACACGGTGCGCAAGCTCGCCCAGCGCACCAACCAGTTCGTCATGACGCACATGACGCTGCTGGAGAGCAGCGGCATCGTCGACTTCGCCGCGCTGCCGACCGTGCCGCCGCCGGCCGCGGCCACGGGTGGAACGGCCAACGTCGCCCAGAAGCAGGCCCCCGCGAGCTCCGCCACCGACCTGTCGGTGACCCGGAATCCGGTGCCCGCCATGATCCTGGTCGCGATCGCGAGTGCGGCGGTGACCGCCTTCGTCCTGCGGTACTTCATGCAGAACTCCCGCCGGAACTACCGGCGGCAACGCCCCAGGTACTTCGAGTCCTGACCCCGGGCCCGACCCGGGCCGTCGTGTTCATCCGGCGTTCACCGTACGTCCGGACCAGCTCCAATCGCAGCTCTTAGCGTCAGGCGACCCCGTCCGTGACGGGGGCCATATTGCCTGCGAGGAGCTCTGCCCCGATGACTGAACGACCCCGCCTGCTGCCGCTGCTCGGCCACACCGGGCGCGACGCGATGACGTGCCTCTACCGCTGCGGCAATGCCTGCGACCACCCGGTGCCGAACCGGACGGACAACCCGTACCTCGGCGACGTCGTGAACACCGGGATGTCGCGCCGCGGCGTGGTGCGCGCCGGTGCCGTGGGCGCGCTCGTGCTCGGCTTCGGTGGCACGGCGGCTGCCGCGGCCGGCCCGGCGTCGGCCGCACCCGCCGCCGCGCCGGTCGCCGAGGGACTGCTCGAAACCCTCCAGAAGGGGAAGGCCGGCCCGCTGACCTTCAAGGCCATCCTGCCGAACAAGCTCGACAA
This sequence comes from Actinoplanes sp. CA-051413, assembly GCF_050955795.1. Taxonomy (NCBI): domain Bacteria; kingdom Bacillati; phylum Actinomycetota; class Actinomycetes; order Micromonosporales; family Micromonosporaceae; genus Actinoplanes; species Actinoplanes sp. CA-051413. The sequence continues at coordinate 5,213,978 of NZ_CP192100.1, read as the reverse complement.
CCTGATCGTCCCGAACGGCTACGACTCGGCCGTCGTCATGAGCTGGGGCGACCCGGTCCTGCCCGGCGCGCCGGAGTTCGACATCACCGAGCAGAGCGTGCGCCGCCAGTCGGCGCAGTTCGGCTACAACAACGACTTCGTCGGGGTGCTGCCGCTGGGCCGCGACGGGCGCCGGGCGCTGCTCGTGGTCAACCACGAGTACACCAACGAGGAGCTGATGTTCCCCGGTTTCACCACCCTGGACGCGCTCAGCGTGGACCAGCTCAAGATCGCGATGGCGGCCCACGGCCTGTCGGTCGTCGAGCTGGAGCGGGTCGAGCGCACCGGGCAGTGGCAGCCCGTCCGGGCCCGGCGGCTGCCGTACAACCGGCGGATCACCGCCCTGGAGACGCCGTTCGCGTTCACCGGCCCGGCCGCCGGCTCCGTGTGGCTCAGGACCGCCGCCGACCCCAAGGGCCGGACCGCGATCGGTACGCTCAACAACTGCTCGGGCGGCGTCACCCCGTGGGGCACCGTGCTGTCCGGCGAGGAGAACTTCAACCAGTACTTCGTGGGCGGTGACGCGGCCCCCGAGGCGCTCAAGCCCAAGCTGGCCCGTTACGGCATCTCCACCACGGCCCGGGTGCCGAGCGGCTCGCGGCGCTGGGACCGCGCCCAGGAGCGTTTCGATCTGGCCAAGCACCCGCACGAGGCGCACCGCTTCGGCTGGATCGTCGAGGTGGACCCGTTCGACCCCGATTCGACGCCGCGTAAGCACACCGCGATGGGCCGCCTCAAGCACGAGGGCGCCAACGTCATCGTCGCCAAGAACGGCCACGTGGTCGCGTACATGGGTGACGACGAGCGGTTCGACTACCTGTACAAGTTCGTCTCCGACGGCAAGTACCTGCCCGGCGACTCGGCCCACGCCCGCCGGCACAACCTGACCCTGCTGGAGTCGGGCACCCTCTACGTGGCCAAGCTCGGCGGCGACAGCCCGGCGGCCGAGATCGACGGCACCGGCAAGCTGCCGTCCGACGGCGCTTTCGACGGCCGCGGCACCTGGATCAAGCTGGTGTCGGGCAACCGCTCGTACGTGCCCGGCATGACCGCGGCCGAGGTGCTGACCTTCACCCGGCTGGCCGGCGACGTGGTCCTGGCGACCAAGATGGACCGCCCGGAGGACGTGCAGCCCAGTCCGCGTACGGGCAAGATCTACGCGGCCATGACCAACAACACCAACCGCGGCGTCGGCACGAACCCCGGCGTCGACGAGGCCAACCCGCGCAACGCCAACAAGCACGGCCAGATCTTCGAACTGGTCGAGGACCGCGGCGACCACACCGGCGAGTCGTTCACCTGGTCGCTGCCGATCCTGTGCGGCGACCCGGCGGACGCGTCGACGTACTTCGCGGGCTACGACAAGACGGCCGTGTCGCCGATCTCGTGCCCGGACAACGTGGCCTTCGACAGCGCCGGCAACCTGTGGATCTCGACCGACGGCAACGCGCTGGGCAGCAACGACGGCCTGTTCGCCACGGCGATCGAGGGATCCGAGCGGGGCCACCTCAAGCAGTTCCTGACCGTGCCGCTGGGCGCGGAGACGTGCGGGCCGTTCATCACCGGCGACGACCGGTCGGTCTTCGTCGCGGTGCAGCACCCGGGCGAGATCACCGGCGCGAGCGTCGAGAAGCCGGCCTCGACGTGGCCGGACGGGGACTTCGCCAAGCCGTCGGTCGTGGTGACCTGGCGCCTGGACGGCGGGCCGATCGGCAGCTGAGCCCGGCCATCAGCTCCCGGCGCCACCCCGGCGCCGGGAGCGGTCCGGCTGCCATCGGTCCGGCTGCCAGCCGTCCTGCTCCCATCCGAGAAGGACGGGAGTCACGTCCGGGTCCTCCGGGGGCTTCTGCCAGGCCCGCTTCATCATCTCCGGCGTCCTCATGATCACCGCGGTGGAGAGGGCGTAGACCAGGGCGATCCCCGCGATACTGCCTGTCTGCAGACCGAACTGAGCTGTCCAGGCCGGGGTCAGGTCGATGTTCGGATCGGGCTTCCAGGTCAGCAACGCCCACATCAGTCCACTGAGCAGCGCGGCGAAAGCGGTGATTCCGCCGATGAACGTCAACGGCATCATGATCAGCATGCGCGCCGGGTTGCCGTCGTCGACCGAGCCACCGCGACGGTACTGAATGACCAGGGCAAGTGCGGCCAGCACGACGTAGGTGGTGGACACCACGTCCCAGCGCAGCGAGGCGATGAACTCGGCCCAGTGCGGCCCGTCGTCCATCGGCCGGTTGAGCACGAACAGCGCGACGCCGTTGCCGACGACGTACGACGACGCCAGCCACACCACCTGGATCGCCAGAACGGCGACGCTGACCACGGTGGCGACCAGGACCTGCACCGGGCCGATCCGCCGCAATCTTGTGTACGCCCTGGTCGTGGCCCGGAAGCCCTGGCGGGTCCGCCGCACAGTGGACGTGCCGAACGCCCACCAATCGAGGAGGAACTTCACGATCAGGAACCCGGTCACGATGACCGAACTGGATCCGAACAGGTACTTCAGGAAGTTCTCGAGGACGTCGTCCGGCTTCAGAAGTTCCACGTGACCCGCCTTGGTCGCGTACCTTCGGTGGTTCGCTCACCAAGCAGCCTGGCACCGGAAGGATCCCGCGGCCATGAATCATTGCGGCATTCTGAGCGGCCGGACAGCCGCCGCGCGCTGATGATCGGCTATTGCATTTGCGGCTACACGGTGCGCAGGTCCAGGGTGTGCCAGACCAGGTTGTCCTGGTCGCCGGTGGCCCACCAGGCCACGCCGTTGCGGGTGAAGACGCCGTCGACCGCCGGGCTGATGTCCACCGTGCGGTTCGTCTTCAGGTCGTAGATCAGCAGGCCCGCCGTACCGGTCAGGTCCGAGTCCGGGCCGGTCTCCGACAGCAGCTCGAAGCGGTCCAGCACCGCCACGTCCGGGACCGCCGCCCCGGCCGCGCTGCCCGCCACGCGTCGGCGGGCCGTGCCGTCCGGGTGCATGAGGTCGATGCGGGCCAGGCCTTCGCCGTTCATCACCAGGACGCGGCACCACGTCGCGGAGCAGGTGATCAGCTCCGGGCCGGTGGTGCGGACCGGGGTGTCCTTGTTGGCCGCCAGGTTGCGCAGGACCGTCGTGCCGGACTGGTCGCCGCCGCCGTTGGTCAGCCACGGCCAGGTGGTCAGGGCCCAGGTGCCCGGCTCCTCGCGGACGGTGACCTTGCCGCCGGTCAGGGGGACCGAGCGGATCTCGGTGACCTGCTCGCCCTCCGGTGCGGCGGCGGCCCAGTGCACCCGGCCGTCGGCCAGCACCAGGTCCCACTGGGAGCCGAAGAACACGGCGTTGCCGGTGTCGGTGGTGAGGCGGCGGGCCGGGCCACCGGCCACTTTCGCCGTCCAGATCTCCAGCGGGGTGCCGTCGGCGGATTCCGTCCACACCAGGTCGTCGCCGGTGATGGTGAAGGCACCGAACTCGGGGTTGCCCGACAGCGGACGGCGGCGCAGCTCGCGGACGGTTTCGTCGGCGTTGCGCACGAGCAGCCGCTCGGCGGTGCCGTCGGGGCTGGGCGCGGTGCCGACGCTGGTGCGGGCGTCGAGGAACAGGCCCGGGTGGTAGATCGGTCCGTCGCGCAGGTTGCCGGGCAGGTCGGCGCGCTGCGCGCGGGGCCAGGCGGCGGCCAGGCCCATCCGGGCGGCGGGGGCGGTGTCGGGCTTGTCGGGGGCGAACACGAGCAGGGCGGCGCCCGCGGCGAGGGCCACGACGAGGGCGGCCAGGGCGCGGAGCGGGGTCACTCGTACTGCTGCTTCGGTGCGGCGATCTCCTGCCAGGACCGGACCTGCAGGTACGGAACCTTGGCGTCGTTGACCGGGTCCTGCTCGGTCTTGTCGGTCCAGGTGCCGACCACCTGGATCCAGGTGTCCGCCGGTACGGCCGCCGGCACGTCACCGCTGAGCGCCACCTTGATCGGCCGGCCGTCGGCGGCGCAGCAGGACATCACCATCCGGGCCAGCATCGGTGCGCCGTCCGGGCCGGGTGTGACGAAGCCGGTCAGTCGCAGGTTGCGCCCGGTGAGGCTGCGGCCGTCGTCGAAGACCGCCCGGGAGGCGTAGTCCAGTAGCCCGAGATCGACGGGGTCGCCCGCCGGCAGCGCCGGGTAGTCCGAGTCCGTGCCGGGGGCGGTCAGCACCGTGCCGGCCTGCCCGGCCGCGTCCGAGCCGAGCGCGGGCGGCGCCACCAGCAGCAGCCCGAGTACGGGCAGCAGCAGCAGCCACCCGACCTTCGGCTCGTGGTGGTGCTCGCCGTGCGCCTGAGCCTTGCCGCGCAGGTCGTACCAGAGGGTCAGCACGGCCGCCGCGACCAGCAGCAGGCCCGCGCCGATCAGGAAGGGCCGCAGGCCTTCCTTGACGTAGCGCAGGTACAGGTCGGAGAGGCTCGCCTTGAGGATCGCGCCGCCGAACAGCAGCATGATCACGGCCTGGGCCTGCTTGTTCACAGCAGCACCGCCCCGATGCCGGTGCCCACCAGGATCGCCGCGGCGAACGTGGCCGGGGCGAAGCGGACGGAGAAGCGCCGGCCGAAGACCCCGGTCTGCATGGCGATCAGCTTGAGGTCGACCATCGGGCCGACGACCAGGAACACCAGCCGGGAGGTCAGCGAGAACTGCGACAGCGAGGCGGCCACGAAGGCGTCCGCCTCGCTGCAGATGGACAGCAGCACGGCCAGCACCGCCAGCGCGATGATCGACAGCACTTCGTTGCCGGCCAGCGTCTGCAGCCAGCTCTCCGGCACGACCACGTTGATGGTGGCGGCGGCCGCGGCACCGAGCACCAGGAATCCGCCGGCGTGCATGACGTCGTGCCGGCAGGCGGCGACGAAGGCCTTGAGGCGGGAGCCGTCCTCGTGCGGGCGGGCCGGCAGCTTGATCCATTCCGCCTTGCCCAGCCGCAGCCAGAGCCAGCCCATCGCCACAGCCACGATCAGGCTGGCCACGCCCCGGGCGACGACCATCTCGGGGTTGCCGGGGAAGGCGACCGCGGTCGCGGTCAGCACGATCGGGTTGATCGCCGGGGCCGAGAGCAGGAACGCCAGCGCAGCCGCCGGGGTGACGCCGCGGCGGATCAGCGACCCGGCGATCGGCACGCTGCCGCACTCGCAGCCGGGCAGGACCACCCCGGCCAGGCCGGCGGCGGGCACGGCCAGCGCGGGATGCTTCGGCAGCGCCTTGGCCCAGAAGGAGCGGGGCACGAACACGGCGATGACCGCGGACAGCACCACGCCGAACACCAGGAACGGCACCGCCTGGACCAGCACCGACACGAACACGGTGGTCCAGGTCTGCAGCCGGGGTGCGGAGACGAGGGCGGCCAGCGGGTTGCGGAAGACCACGAGCAGCACCAGCAGCCCGGCCAGGATCTCGACCGAGCCGATCCGGCGGCCGGGCGCCGGGGCGTCCGGTGGTGCGGGCGGTGCCGGGGTCCGGTCGATGTCGTCACCCGGCGCGGCGTCGCGCCGGTCGGTGACGTCCTCGGGTGCGGTCACAGTGGTCACTCCGGATGGCGGGTGGGTCGGTCGGCCGCCGCCCACCATACCGACCCGGCCCGGCGTCCGGGCATCCCGCAACGGCGTGGGTAACCCTATGCTGAGCTGCGCATATGTTCACGTGACGACGCGGCGGCGATCTGGTTGCGGCCGGCCGCCTTGGCCGCGTACAGGCCGGCGTCGGCCCGCTGGAGCAGGTCTTCCGAGGTCTCGGTGCCGTCCCACTGGGCGACGCCCGCCGAGAACGTCTGACCCAGGGGCGTACGCGCCAGAGCCCGTCCGAGCACCTCACGGGCCACCTCGGCGTCGGCGCCCGGCAGCAGCACGACGAACTCCTCGCCGCCCCAGCGGGCCACCGTGTCGCCCTGGCGCAGCGCGCCGTGCCAGGCCGCGCTCGCCTCCTTGAGCAGCCGGTCCCCGGCCGGGTGGCCGTAGCTGTCGTTGAACTTCTTGAAGTGGTCGAGGTCCAGCAGCGCCACCGCCAGCGGGGCGCCGTCGCGACGGGCGTGCTCCAGAGCCCGGGGGAGCTCGTCGTTCCAGGCGCGCCGGTTCGGCAGCCCGGTCAGCTCGTCGGTGCGGGACAGCTCCCGGACCTGCCGGGTCTGCAGCTCCACCTGCCGGACCAGCTGCGCCATCCGGGTGACGACCAGCAGGAACAGCGCCGTGCAGCCGATCACGATGGCCAGGCCGTCCTTGACCCCGCCGTGGTAGAGCTGGGTGGCCAGGATCGCCGGGGCGATCAGCGACGTGGTGGTCAGCACGACCAGCTGCACCTTGCCCAGCCGCGGCGGCTGCGGCGCCGCGGTGACGCCCAGCTCCCGCGCGCCGGAGTGCAGCGCGGCGATGCCGAACAGGGTGAACGCGACCAGGAACACCTCGTCCAGGCCCCGGCGGAACCACAGCACCTCCTCCAGGTGCACGCCGAAGTCGCCGAGGTTGCCCAGCAGCACCCAGGTGGTGTCACCGATCAGGAACGCGGCCAGCGAGCCGGTGATCCACCAGAACGGCGCGCCGCGGCTGCCGCCGGTGCGCAACAGCCGGGTCATCATCGCCAGCAGCAACAGATCCCCGACCGGGTATGCGACCTGCACCGTGCGCCCGAGCACCGACATGTCCGCGTCCTGAGCGGCCGGGTGGATCACGTACACCCAGGCGAGCAGGCCCAGGCCGGTGGTGATGGTGGTGGCGTCGACCATCGCCGTCCAGTTGCGCCGCCGGTCGCGGCGGCGGATCAGCAGGGCCAGGCCGAGCGCGCAGGCCGGGTAGAGGCCCAGGAAGAACGGGTCGGACGGGGTGGGCATGTCGCTCCAGCCCAGCACCTGGTCGCTGTAGATGGCGACGCCGATGCCGGTGGCGTTGCTGAAGACACCAGCGGCGAAACACCACCAGGGCAGCCGGTCAGCCAGCGGCAGCCGGCGTACGCCCAGGAGGATGGCGGCTGTGCCCGCGTACCCGATGGCGACTTCCCAGGTGCTCTCCCACCAGCCGTTCTCGGGGATCAGCTGGTAACCGGCGATGGCGAGCGCCATCGCGGCGGCGTAGAGCTTCCAGGTGCGGCCACTCGTCATTCGTCCAGCACAACCCGGCAGCGGTGCCGGCCCGGGAGCCGTCCCGGTGCCGTGCGGTTGCACCTACGATCGGGCGGTGCCGACTATCGATTCGCATGACGCCGCCCTCGCCGCCGCCGCTGACGTCGCCGCGGCGCTCGCCCCGGGGGTGATCCAGCGCGACCGGGACGGGGCTGCCGCCGTACCGGTCGAGGCGCTGGCCGCCCTGGACCGCTCGGGGTTGCTCGCGATCACCGTGCCGGCCGCCGACGGCGGCCCGGCGCTGGGCCCGGTCACGCTGGCCGAGGTCACCCGGGTCATCGCCGCGGTCGACCCGGCGGTCGCTCAGGTCCCGCAGGCCCACTACCTGCTGGTCGACGTGCTGGCCGTGCACGGCGACGCGGCGCTGCGGGCCCGGCTGTTCGGCGACGTGCTCGCCGGCCGCCGGATCGGCAACGCGCTGGCCGAGCGCGGCGGCAAGCACGCCCAGGACCTGTCCACCCGGCTGAAGGACGGCCTGCTCAGCGGCCGCAAGTACTACTGCACCGGCGCGCTGACGGCGGCCTGGATCGCGGTCAGCGCACTGGACGGCGACGGGCGGCTGGTGCTGGTCTTCGTGCCGCGCGACGCGGACGGCGTCACCGTCGACACCGACTGGGACGTGATGGGGCAGCGCGCCACGATCAGCGGCACGACGACGTTCGAGGACGTGCCGGCCGACCTCGTGCTGGACTACGCAGGCGCCTTCGAGGTGCCGCAGCAGCTGGGCGCGCGGGCCCAGCTCGTGCACGCGGCGATCGAGGTCGGCATCGCCGAGGGGGCGCTGCGCGCCGCCGCCGCGTACCTGCGGGAGAAGGCCCGGCCGTCCACCGAGGCTGTGCGCGCCGGTGCCGCCACGGCGGCGGGCGATCCGCACGTGCTGCACCGGTACGGCCGCACGGCGACCCGCGTCCGAGCAGCGGCCGCCCTGCTGCGGGAGGCGGCGGCCGTCCTCGAGGAGATCGGACTCATACCGGCCGACGCCGAGGCCGCCGCCCGCGGTTCCCTGGCCGTGGCCGCCGCCAAGGCGTTCGCCAGTGAAGTGGCCGTCGAGACGGCCTCGGAGCTGTTCGCGATGTGCGGCACCAGCTCGACGGCGGCCAAGTACGACCTCGACCGGCACTGGCGCAACGCGCGGACGCACAGCGTGCACGACCCGGTGGACTGGAAGTACCACCACCTGGCGGCCTGGGAGCTGGCCGGCGTGCAGCCGCCGAACCACGGCCAGCTGTGACTACCCGGCCGGGTCCAGCCGGTACGCGGCGAACACGATCGGCGTGCGGACGGTGAAGCCGAGCTGCTCGTAGAGCCGGATGGCACCGGTGTTGGTCCCCGCCGCGTGCAGGAACGGCACCTCGCCGCGCGACCGGATACCGGCCACCACCGCCCCGATCAGCCGCGTCGCCAGCCCGGCCCCGCGGTACGCCGGATCCGTGCACACCGCGCTGACCTCGGTCCAGCCGTCCAGCCGCATCCGTTCACCGGCCATCGCCGCCAGCGCCCCGTCGCGCCGGATCCCCAGGTACGTGCCCAGCTCCGGAGTGCGCTTGCCGAACGGTCCGGGCCGGGTCCGCTGCACCAGGTCCAGCATCTCCGGCACGTCGTCGGCGGTCAGCAGCAGCGCCTCGGGGTCCGCCGCGCCGCGCACGTCCGGCCCGATCAGCTGCACCCCCGGTATCCCGCCGACGTGCGTCCAGCCGGGCTGCCCGGCCAGCCCCGGCGCGGCCAGCAGCGGTTCGTAGTCCGCCCCGGCCAGCGCGGCCAGGTCCCGCCAGGCGGCCGGGTCGGCGGGATCGTCGACGGCCGCGAACGGGCTGACGTCGCTCAGATAGCGGGCGCTGCGACCGTGCCGCTCGGCGAGGCCGGCGTGCGGGCCGGTGAGGGCGGCCCAGGCGGGGTTGTCCAGTACATGCACGCCGCCGATTCTGCCCGGTACCGGACCGCCGGGCGCAGAGATTTGTGCCGCCTGCCACAGTGGACCGTCCGGATATAGTCGGGTGTCGTTGCCGAGGGGGATCGGAGCACGCGTGGCGGAGCTGGCCCGGCCGGGATCCGCGGTGGTGCGGTTCCGCGACGGCGGGGGCACGGTCGTCGGTGCCGGGTTCCTCGTCGGCAACGGCCTGGTCGTCACGTGCGCACACGTCGTCGCGGCCGCTCTCGGCCGCGACGAGCAGCAGCGGCCCGGCGGTCCGGTCGCCCTGGAGTTCCCCGTACGCGGCGCGCTCGGCTCCGCCCGGCGCACCGCCGAAGTCATCGGCTGGACCCCGACCCGCCCGGACGATCGCGGTGACATCGCCGTGCTGCGCCTCGACGACGGCGTGCCCGAGGGGGTCCGGCCGCTTCCGCTGAGTCCCGGACCGGTCCCGTCCGGTGCCGAGATCAAGGCCCTGGGCTTCCCGGACGACCTGTCCGAGCAGGGCATCTGGGCGCACGGCCGGCTCCGCGACGAGCAGGCCACCGGCTGGCTCCAGGTCGACGCCGTCTCCGACGCCCGGGCGATCAGCCCCGGCTTCAGCGGCACCCCGGTGTTCGGTGCCGAGGCCGGCGCGGTCGTCGGCATGGTCGTCGCGGTGGTCGGCGACGCCCGGCACACCACGGCGTTCCTGCACCCGGTCCGGACGCTGCTGGCCGAGCACCCGGAGCTGCAGCAGGCGCAGGCTTCGCCGTACCGGGGGCTGGCCGCGTTCGCCGAGCGCGACGCCGAGTACTTCCGGGGCCGCGACCAGCTGATCGAGGATGCCCTCGGCAAGGCCGCCACGCATCCGCTGCTGGTGCTGATCGGGCCCTCCGGCAGCGGCAAGTCGTCGCTGGCCCGCGCCGGCCTGCTGCCCCGGCTGCGTGCGCAGGGCCGCACGGTCGTCACGGCCCGCGTGCTGCCCGATGAGCCGGCCGCCGTCCTGCTGAGCCGGATCCTCGGGGAGCTCACCGGCACGCCGCCCGACGAGCCCGAGCCGGCGGCCGGTCGCGTCGCGGAGCTGCTGCACGACCGGGAGGGCCTGGTCCTGCTGGTGGACCAGTTCGAGGAGGCCGGCCCGGACACCGCCCGGACCATCACCGGCTATCTCCACCGCCTCGCGGAGGCGGCCGGGACGCTCGCTGACGGGTCACCCCGGCTGCTGATCGTGGTGACCCTGCGCGGCGGCCAGCTCGACACTGTCGCCACCGGGGAGACCGCCGTGGCCATGCAGGCCGGGCTGGTGCTGGTCGCGCCGATGACCGCCGGGCAGCTGCGCGCGGCGGTGACCGCGCCCGGGGCGGAGTTCGAGCCGGGCCTGGTGGAGCGGATCGTCGCCGACGCCGGTACGGAGCCCGGCACCCTGCCGCTGCTGGAGTTCACCCTGGACCGGCTCTGGCAGCGCCGCGAGCACGGTCTGCTCACCAATGCCGGCTACGACGAGCTGGGCGGGGTCGAGGGTGCGGTGGCCCGCTACGCCGACCGCACGTACGAGCGGGACCCGGTCCGGGCCCGCCGGCTGCTGGTGCTCCTGGCCGGCCCGGACGACGACGGGACGTTCCGCCGCCGCCCGCTGCGCCTGGCCGACCTGCCGGCCGGGCTGCGTCCCACCCTGGACCGGCTCGTCGCGGCGCGGCTGATCGTCGTCGGGCCGGGCGTCGCCGGGGAGCCCGTGGTGGAGCTCGCCCACGAGGCCCTGATCCGAGCCTGGCCCCGGCTGGGCAAGTGGCTGGCGCAGGACCGCGCCTTCCTCACCTGGCTCACGGAGATCCGCCGGGCCACCCGGCGCTGGACGGAGACCCGCCGGGAGCCGGATGCCCTGCTGCGCGGGGCCGCGCTGACCACGGCAGCCCGCTGGGCCGACGACCGGGGCATCGATCTGGGCGCGGACGAGGCGCAGTTCATCCGTGCGAGCCTGGCGCAGGACCACCGCCGGGCCCGCCGCCGCCGCAGTGTGACAGCCGCCCTGGTGGTGCTGACCATGCTCGCCGGCGCGTTCGCGCTGGCCGCCCAGCAGCAGACCGGGGTGGTCCGCGATCAGCTGCGCACGGCGGTCTCGTGGCAGCTCGCCGACGACGCCGAGCGGTTCCGGCGCAGCGATCCGGCCACCTCCCTGCAGCTCGCGCTGGCCGCCTGGCACACCCAGCAGACCCCGGAGGCGTACGGCGCCCTGTTCACCCAGTACGCGACCTACGAACCGGTGGAGCGCCTGTTCACCGGCCTCACCGCCACTCCGGGCGCGCCGATCGAGTCGATCTCCACCAGCCGGGACGGATCCGTGGCCGTGGTAGTCGACCAGTTCGGCGGCGGAACGGTCTGGCGTGGCCTCGCCACGGGCGACCCGCAACGGATCACTTTCCCGCTCGGGAGCACGTACGTCGGTGGCAGCTTCCAGATCAGCCCGTCCGGCCGTTACCTGGGCTACGCCAACGATCTGGGCGGGGTCTATGTCCGCGACATCACCCGGCCGGACCTGCCTCCGGTCGACCTGGCGCCGTCCGGGCCGGACCGCGCCCACGGCCACACGGTCGTCAAGTCGCTGCGGTTCGCGTCCGACGACAGCCGCCTGCTCGTGCTGCGGACGAACTTCGGGGAGACGAGTGCCGAGCTGCGGATGTGGGACCTGCGCACCCGCGCGCCGGTGCCGGGCCTGCCGCCGACCGCCGGTGAGCTGGTGCCGACGGCGGCGTTCTTCGGCCCGGGGCCCGGCACCGTCGTGCTCAGCACCTTGAGCATGGTCGCCGCGCACGACCTGACCGGCCGCCGCGAACCGCGGATCTTCCGGGGCGGGAACACCATGGTGACGGTGGCGGCCGGGGGCGCCCTGGTCGTCTCCTGCCGCGACGAGAAGGTCACGGTCAGGGACATCGGCACCGGCAAGGTGGCGCGTACGGTCGCGCTGCCCAGCTGCGCCGGCTTCGAGATGGACGCCGCGAGCGAGTTCGGCACGGTCGGGAAGATCGAGGGCGATGCCCGGGGCACGAATGCGACGCTGGTGGTGCTGGATCCGCGTACCGGAGAAGTGCGTCAGGTGGCCACCCCGCCGGCCGATTTCATCACCGGGTTCGTGCCGATCGGCCGCCTGGCCGTCTACCGCGGTCCCGCCGGCGGGCCCGGCGCGTTGATCGCCGACGGTACCCAGCTCTACCGGCTGCCGCTGGGTCCGCCCGTCACCCTGCACCGGACCGTCGGGTTCGGCCTGGACCTGGGCGGGCGCACCCTGGTGACGCCCGACGGCGCCCACCGCGTGCGTTTCGACACCGGCAGCGGGCGCATCACGGTGGTGCAGGCGCGGACGAATGAGCAGCTCGCGGCCACCGCTGCCGAGCCCCTCCCGAAGGACTACTCGTTCCACGGGATCCCGTACGCGATCACCGGCGACAGCCGGCACCTGCTCACCGCCCACCACGGGGAACTGGTCGTCTACGCGCTGCCGGCCCTGACCGTAGAACATCGTGCGCGCCTGTCGGTCCCGCCCGGCCTGGGTGCGCTGCCGATCACCGACAACACGGTGGACGACTGGGCCGGCTCCGTCGTAGCGGTCGGCGCCGGCGAGGCCATCGTCCTCTACGCCGGCGTGCTGACCCGCTGGAACGTGGTCACCGGCACGCCCATCGGCGAGCCGGTGGAGCTGCGCGAGGGTGAGCAGCAAGGCGCACGCAGCCGGGCGGCGCAGCTGGCGTTCGCCTCGGGCCGCCGGCCGGGCCACCTGGACCAGGTCGCGGTGGTGATGCCCGACTCGACGGTGCAGCTCTGGAGCCTGGACCGCCGCCGCGCCGTCGCCACCTTTCAGGCCGACCCCACGAAGGATTCCAACTCCGCCTTCTTCAGCCCGGACGGCTCGCGTCTGGCTGTGCACCAGGACTCGGAGGTCCTCGCGGTCTGGCCGGTCAGCGACCCGCGGCGGACGCCGTGGACGATCCCGATCGGCGTGGGCGTCTCGCCGCTGGGTTTCACCCCGGGCCTGGACAGCCACCTGGTCACCGTCGACTCGTCAGGCGCCACCGAGCTGGGCATCTGGGAGGTGCGGAGCGCGAAACGGGTGGCGACCCTGACCGCGCCGATCAGCAGCAATGTCCTGCTGCGGCGCGACGAGCTCCGGGTGTCCTCCGATGGCTACGCCCGGCAGCTGCGTCTGGATCCGCAGCTGTGGTACCGCAGGCTGTGCGAGCTGGCCGCCCGGCCCTACACGTCCGGGGAAATCCGGCTGCTGCGCGAGCGGAAGGCTCCGCTCAGCCGTCCCTGCCCGTAGCGTCTCCGGCATGAGTGCAATCGCCGTCACCGGCGCGACCGGTCAGCTCGGTGGCCGGGTCGCCCGCCGTCTCGCCGCCCGCGGCATCGCGCAGCAGCTGCTGGTCCGCGACCCCGCCCGCGCACCCCAGCTGCCCGGAGCCACTGTCACCAGGGCGAGCTTCACCGACCGCGACGCCGTCCGGGAGGCCCTCGACGGCGTACCGGTCGTGCTCATGGTCTCGGCGTCGGAGAGCGAGGACCGCGTCGAGCAGCACCGGGCCTTCGTCGACGCCGCGGCCGCCGCCGGGGTGGGCCACCTCGTGTACGTCTCCTTCGTCGGTGCCGCCCCGGATGCGACGTTCACCCATGCCCGCGACCACTGGCACACCGAGCAGCACATCCGGGCCGCCGGCCTGCCGTTCACCTTCCTGCGCGACAACCTCTACGCCGACTTCCTGCCGTACCTGGCCGGGACCGACGGGGTCATCCGGGGGCCGGCCGGCGACGGCCGGGTCGCCGCCGTCGCCCAGGACGACATCGCCGACGCGGCGACCGCGGTGCTCACCGACGCTGCGGCCCACGCCGGGCACACGTACGACCTGACCGGCCCGGAAGCGCTGACCCTGCACGAGATCGCGGCCCTGCTGTCGGTCACCTACCAGCCCGAGACCGTGCCGGAGGCGTACCGGTCGCGGAGCTCGTCGGGCGCACCCGGCTGGCTGGTCGACGCGTGGGTCTCGACCTACACCGCGATCGGCGCCGGTGACCTGGCCGCGGTCACCGACGCGGTGCCGCGCCTGACCGGCCGTCCCGCCACCTCGGTGGCGGAGCTTTTAAAGCGGTAGCGCCCGCCGCGCGCCCGCTCTACGGTGGCGGGACCAGCGGAGCCCAGGGAAAGGGACGGACATGCGAGGAACCGGTGTGTTCAGGCCGTCCATCCGTTCCCTGACCTCCGAGGATCTCTTTGCCCACGCTCAATCTCGGCATCCTGGCGCACGTCGACGCCGGTAAGACCAGCCTCACCGAGCGCCTGCTCTTCGCCCACGGCGCCGTGGCGGCGCTCGGCAGCGTCGACGCCGGCAGCACCACCACCGACAGCGGCGCTCTCGAGCGCGAACGCGGTATCACCATCCGTTCCGCCGTGGCGTCGTTCCCGCTCGGCGACCTGCGGGTCAACCTCATCGACACCCCGGGCCACCCCGACTTCATCGCGGAGGTGGAACGCGCCCTGGCCGTGCTCGACGGCGCGGTGCTGGTGCTCTCCGCCGTCGAGGGGGTGCAGGCGCAGACCCGGGTGCTGATGCGCTCGCTGCGCCGGCTGGGCATCCCCACACTGATCTTCGTCAACAAGGTCGACCGGGCGGGCGCGCGCGGCGACACCCTGCTCGCCGAGATCCGGACGAGGCTGCGGGTCGACGTGGTGGCCCTCAACGCCGTCCGGGACGCCGGCACGGCCACTGCGGACGTCGTGCCGCGCGAGTGGGAACGCGACGCCGCGGAGGCCCTCGCCGACCACGACGACGACCTGCTGACCCAGCTGGTCGGCGGCCGCGTACCGGACCCGGCCCAGGTCCGCCGCGCGCTGGCGGCGCAGACGGCCGCCGGCCATGTCCATCCGGTGTTCTTCGGCTCGGCGACCACCGGCGCCGGCACCGGCCCGCTGGCCACCGGCATCGCCACGCTGCTGCGCCCCCGCCCGGCGACCGCGACCGGCACCCGCGGGGTGGTGTTCGCCGTCGAGCGCGATCCCGGCGGCGAGAAGGTCGCCTACCTGCGGTTGTTCGCCGGTGTGGTGCGTCCCCGGCAGCGGGTCGTGCTGCACCGGGCCCGCCCGGACGGCACGACCGGCGAGATCCGTGGCCGGGTCAGCACTCTGGAGGTCGTCGGCGGCGCGGAGACCGAGCTCACCGCCGGTGCCATCGCCCGCGTCCACGGCCTCGGCGGCGTCCGGGTCGGTGACCGGCTCGGACCCGCCGGCGACCACGGTCCCGCGCCGCAGTTCTCCCCGCCGAGTCTGGAGTCCCTGGTCCGGCCCCGCGACCCGGCCCAGCAGGTACGGCTGCACGCCGCCCTGACCGCCCTGGCGGACGAGGACCCGCTGATCCGCGTCCGAACGGTGCCCGGCGGCGGCACGTCCGTGCTGCTGTACGGCGCTGTCCAGCGCGAGGTGCTGGCCGACCGTCTGGCCCGTGACTTCGGCCTGGCCGCGGAGTTCGGTGAGATCCGGCCGGTCTACTTCGAGCGGGTCGTCGGCACCGGCGAGTGCGTGGTCGCGTTCGACCCGCGCAGGCCCAACGACTTCTGGGCCACCGTCGGGCTCCGCGTCGAGCCGGGACCACCCGGTTCCGGGTTGCGATACCGCCGTGACGTGCAGCCGGGCGCTGTCCCGAAGGCCTTCCACCGGGCGACCGAGGAGGCCGTACGCCGCACGCTGGAGCAGGGGCTGCGCGGCTGGGAGGTCGTCGACTGCGCCGTCACGGTCATCCGTACCGGCTACAAGGCCCCGTCGTCGACGGCCGCTGCCTTCCGCGGCCTGACGCCCGTCGTGCTGTTACGGGCCCTGCGCGAGGCCGGGACCCGGGTGTGCGAGCCGTGCCAGGCCTTCGAGCTGGAGGTGCCCGCCGTGACGCTGAACGCGGTGCTCGGCCGGCTGGCAGTCCTCGGCGCCGACGTCACCGGCTCGGCCGAGCGGGCGGAGTCGTGGGTGGTCACCGGGCTGCTGCCGGCCCGGCTGATGCATGAGCTCACCACCGCCCTGCCGGGGCTCACCCACGGCGAGGGCGCCTTGTGGAGCCGGCCCGGACCGGACCGGCCGCTGCGCGGGCCCGCGCCGAGCCGGCCGCGGCTGGACGGCAACCCGCTCAACTACGAGGAGTACCGGCGCTTCCTCAGCGCCCGGCCGCCTCAGGCCGCGACGCCCACCACACCCAGCAGCGGCGGGATATCGGCCGGCCACAGCGGGCGGGCGAACAGGTAGCCCTGGCCGTACGGGCAGCCCATCCGCTCCAGCAGCTCGCGCTGGGCGCCGTCCTCGATGCCCTCGGCGACCACGGTCAGGTCCAGGTTGCGGGCCAGCGTGACGATCGCGTTGACCAGCGCGCGCTGCTGCGGGCTGGCGATGATGTCGTCGATGAACGACTTGTCGATCTTGAGCACGTCGACCGGCATCTGCCGGAGGTAGCTCAGCGAGGAGTAGCCGGTGCCGAAGTCGTCGATGGCGATCCGCACGCCCAGCTCGCGCAGCACCCGCAGGTCGGCCCAGACCTGCTCGACGTCGCGCAGCACCAGGCTCTCGGTGATCTCCAGCAGCAGCCATCCGGGCTGTGCGCCGGCGTCGGTGATGGCCTGGCGAACCTGGTCCACGAAGCCTGGGGTGCGGAACTGCCGGGCCGAGACGTTGACGCTCACGTAGCCCAGCGCCAGCTGCGGGTCGGCGGCGCGCCAGGCGGCGAACTGGCGCAGCGACTCACCCAGCACCCACGCGCCGATGCCGACGATCGCGCCGTTCTCCTCGGCCAGGTCGATGAAGTGGTACGGCCCCAGCAGCCCCCGCTCCGGGTGCTGCCAGCGCACCAGCGACTCGACCCCGACGACGGCCTGGGTGGTGACGTCCACGATCGGCTGGTATTGCAGCACGAACTGCCGCGCGTCGATCGCCTCCAGCAGCGAGGTGCGCAGCTCGAGCCGTTCCACCATGGCCGTGTGCAGGTCGCTCTGGTAGCGCTGCCAGGTGCCCTTGCCCGCGCCCTTGGCCAGGTACAGCGCCAGGTCGGCGTGGCGCAGCAGCTCGGTCGGGCTGGCCGCGTCGTGGTTGGTCGCCACGCCGACACTGGCCGCGCCGTTGACGATGTGCGTACCGCCGAGACCGTCGCTCACCTCGACCGGCGTGGACAGCGCGCTGATGATGCGGGCCGCCACCTCCTCGGCGGCGCTGGCGTCGGCGGCGTGCGCGACCAGGATGGCGAACTCGTCGCCGCCCATCCGGGCGGCCGTGTTGCCCGGCCCGATCGCCTGGGCGATGCGCTGGCCGACCGCGACCAGCAGCTGGTCGCCGACGGCGTGCCCGAGGGTGTCGTTGACCTCCTTGAAGTCGTCCAGGTCGACGAAGAGCACACCGAGTTCGCCGGCGCCGCTCTCGGCGAGCACGAACGCGTGGTCGAGCCGGTCACGGAACAGCACCCGGTTGGCCAGCCCGGTGAGGCCGTCGTGGAAGGCCTGGTGGGCCAGGTCGTTCTCCAGCCGGCGGCGTTCGGTGACGTCGCGGACGGTCAGCACCACGCCCGCGACGGTCGGGTCGGCGCGCAGGTCGCGCCCGCCGCACTCGACCTGCAGCAGGCGCCGGTCCGCGCAGACGGCGGTGAGGTCGATGCCGTCGGCGTGCCCGCGCTCGGTGCGGATCCGCACCAGGGCGTCGGCCAGGGCGTCGTGGTGGGTGTCGGCGATGAGCATGGCCAGCGGGGTGCCGGTCAGGTCGGTCCAGCCGAAGACGGTGGCGGCGGACGGGCTCGCGTACCGGATCCGGTCGTCGTCGCCGATGATCAGGATGACGTCCGACGCGCTCTGGATCAGGGTCCGGAAGTAGGCCTCGCCGTCGCGGCGGCTGATCTCGCCGGCCAGGCCGATCCGCTCGACGACCATGGTGACCTGGTCGAACAGCGCCTGGACAGCCGGCCGCAGCGAACGCAGCGTGGACGTCGGGGCGGCCAGGTGGATCGAGCCGCGCTTGGGCGGGTTGCCGGGCAGGATCATGACGGCGTGCAGGGCGGACTCGAAGCCGTACTCGGGCGCCGGCACCAGGCTGACGCCGAACTCGACGGTGCCGCCCTCGGTCAGCGGCGTCTTCTCACCCACGATCAGCTCGTAGCGGCGCTCGGCGGGCATCAGCATGGCGACGGCGGCCCGTACGGCCGCCATGATGTCGTCCTCGGTGGTCGCGGCGGCCAGATCGGCGTTGGCGCGGCGCAGTGCGGTCTCGCGCAGGTTGGTCTGGCGCTGTTCGGCCAGCAGGTCCCGGACCCGGCCCATGACCAGCAGGAACATCAGCGCCGAGCCGGCCGCGATGACCGGCGCGTCGACCACCGCGCCGTTGACGTACTGGGCGAGCAGCACCGAGGGCGCGATCAGGGTGGCCAGTGAGAGCAGCAGCAGGCGGCGCCCGCCGGTCTCGACGCGGGTGCAGGCCTGTGTCCGGTCGTCGGTGAGCCAGATCATCGACGGGTGCAGCGCGGCATAGCCGGCCGCCGCGTAGAAGACGATCCAGCCCAGGTCGATCGGGCCACCGACGATCCAGTCGCTGTCCAGGCGGCCCAGGCCGTAGACGACGTCGGAGACCAGCACGCCGACGATCGAGGCGGCCAGCCAGTTCACCGCCGGCGGCTTGCGCCCGGCCGTGGCGAGCAGACGCAGCATCATCGCCAAGGCCAGCACGTCACCCAGCGGGTACGCGACCGAGACGGCCTTCTCCACCAACGTCAGCTCGGTCGCCCGGGTGTACGGGGCGATCATGTAGACCCAGGAGAGCAGGCCCAGGCTCACCGTGGGAACCAGCGCGTCGAGCAACGCCGCCCGGTTGCCCTCGCCGGAGCGGGCCCGGATGAACAAGGCCAGCGCGGCGGCGAGCAGCGGATAGACCAGCAGGTACAGCACGTCGGCGGGACCCGGGTACGGCGGCTCGACGTCGAGGGCCACCTGGGCGTAGTACATGATGTCGCCGCCGACGAAAAAGATCAGGGCGACGGAAAGCAGATACCAGGGCAGGGCCCGCGACGGCCGGTGCGCGCGGACGCCCAGCACGATCGCGGCCGCGCCGGACAGCCCGATCAGTCCCCAGGTGAAGACGTGCAGGCTGGGCCAGAGGTAGTAGACCGCGGTCAGCACGGCGAGCCAGACGGCGAAGCAGGCGCGAACGATTCGCGTCGTCATCCGGCCTCCGTTCGGCGGACTGCGGGCAGGTCACCTCTCCCATCGGCGGCGATCGGGTCGGCTTGAGACGGTTTACGCCCAGATCTCCGTACCGGTGGTGACGGTCCGGTCGGTGTCGGCCGCCTCCTCGACAGCCAGCGCGATCAGGTGGTCCTGTGCCCCGTCAGCCAAAGGGTAGGGCGCGGGGGCGGTGCCGCGCACCCATGCGGCGGTGGCGTCCAGCAGAGTGGCGATGGCGATCTCCTCGTCGCTCCAGCGCCGGCCCGGGTACGGGTTGCGGTACAGCACCTCGCCGCCCAGCGTGATGGTGTCCGTGTCGAAGCCGTCCAGGTCCAGGTCGTAACCGGTCTGCCGGCGTACCAGGGGCGACCGGACCAGCGTGCGCGGCTCGCTGAGCCGGATCACCTCGTCGTCGCGCAGCTCCCCGTGGCTGCCGCGCACCAGCAGCCGCCGGAAGCGCAGCTGGTTGTGCCACTGGTTGTCGGTGAAGTCGTAGAGCCCGGAGCGGCCGTCGCCGAAGTCGAGCGTGGCGATGGTCGTGGTGGCCGGCCGCGGGTCGGGGTCGTCGGTCCAGCCGTCGCGGGTCAGCGGGTCGACCAGCGGGGCGGTGCTGCGGCTGGCCCGGACCGTGACCGGGCCGCGGCCGACGCCGAGCAGTCCCCGCATGAGCGAGATCGCGTGGTACTGGTGGGTCGAGGAGACCTGCACCTGGGTCGGGGTGCCGATCAGCCCGGACCGGACGGCCGCCGCCCGGGCCGCGTGCGAGGGCATCAGCAGATACTGCTCGGCCACCTGCACCAGGCCCGAGTCGCCGACGGCCGCCCACAGCTCGCGCAGGCCGGCGGCGTCGGGCGCGGGTGGCGTCTCGGCCAGCACCGGCAGGCCACGCTCGACGGCCTCGACGACCACGCCCGGGGTGACCGGCCAGGGCACCGCGGTCACCACGAAGTCCGGCGCGGTCTCGGCCACGCATTCGGCCAGCGACGCGAACGTCGGCACGGGCAGCTCCCGCGGGGACCGCACCACAACTCCGGCGCACCGCACGTCCTCGAGGCCGGCCGCGAGCCGCCAGAACATCTCGGCGCGCCAGCCGGCGCCCACCACTGCGAAGGAGGTCACCGGCGCACTTTAGCGGCCCATGGCCGTGCCGGTGGAGTCCCTGACGACCAGTTCCGTGGCCAGCTCGACGTGCAGGGCGTCCAGGGCGTGCCGGTCCAGCAGCCGGGCCAGCAGCGTGACGGCCATCCGGCCCAGCTCGGCCAGGGGCTGGCGCACGGTGGTCAGCATCGGGCTGGTGGCCCGGCTGAGGTCGATGTCGTCGAACCCGGCGACGGACACGTCCTGCGGCACCCGCAGTCCGCGCTCGGCGGCGGCCTGCAGCGCGCCGACGGCGGCCTTGTCGTTGAAGCCGACCAGCGCGGTGGGCCGTTCCGGCAGGTCCAGCAGCTCGCCGGCGGCCCGGCGGCCCCACGCCACGGTCGGCTCGACGTGCCGGACCAGCTCCGGTGCGCCGATCACCCCGGCGTCGGCCAGTGCCGCCGCGTGCCCGGCGAGCCGGGCGTCGCTGGCCAGCCACTCGCGGGGGCCGGCCACCACGCCGATGCGCCGGTGGCCGAGGCCGGTCAGGTGGGCGGTCAGGCTGCGGGCCCCCGCGGCGTGCGCGGCGGAGACGGCGGCGACGTCGCGGGGCGGGGGCAGCCGCGGGTCGACCACGACGAACGGGAACCGCCGGCTGCGGAGCGTCTCCAGGTCGGCGGCCGGTTCCGGCGGCAGGATCAGCACGGCGCCGGCGATGCCCGCCCGTCCGGGCAGCCCCGGCAGCACGGGGGAGTGCTGGGCGGCCTCGCCGGCGCTGAGCAGCAGGGGACGGTCGTGCAGCTGCAGCGTCTCGGCGATCGAGGACACGATGATGCCGAAGTAGTCGGTCAGCACGTACGGGCAGCGGACCAGCACCGCCCCGGGGATCGACCGGCCCGGGCCACGGGGCCGGGGACCGGGCCGGTCCAGCCGGGCGACCGTGCTCTCGACCAGCTCGCGGGTCTCGGCGGTGACACTGCCGCGGCCGTTGAGCACGCGCGACACGGTGGCGATGGAGACGCCGGCCGCCGCGGCGACTTCCCGGACGGTACTCCGGCCCGTCCTTGTTACATCGCTTTGTTTCACGAAAAGGACGGTAGCAGCACGACTGAACGGTTGACAGAAGAGTTTCCGGATTGTTTCCTGTCGATGGCGGCGGAACCTCTTGTTCCATCTGTTACACGGTTGGGGAGCGAGCCATGAGACGGCGAGCGTTCGGGGCGGCGGCCACCGCTGCTCTGTTGATATTGACCACGGCACCCGCGCAGGCCCACGGCGGCCGGGCCCCCGAGGCCCGGGTCTGGGTCACCACGGTCGACCGGGCGGAGCAGCTGCACGAGCGGGCCCCGGTCGCGTTCAGCCGCGGCGGCAGCCCCGAGACCACCATCACGATCGACCCGGGCACCCGCTACCAGAGCATGGACGGCTTCGGTGCCTCGCTGACCGACTCCGCCGCCAGCGTGCTCTACCGCCTCGACCCGGCGGCCCGCGAGCAGGCCATGCGGTCGCTGTTCGACCCGCGTTCCGGGATCGGCGTCAGCTTCCTGCGCCAGCCGATCGGCTCCTCCGACTTCACCGCCGCGGCGGCGCACTACAGCTACGACGACGTGCCGGCCGGGCAGACCGACTTCGGCCTGCGGCATTTCAGCATCGACCACGACCGGGCGCAGATCCTGCCGCTGCTGCGCCGGGCCAGGCAGCTCAACCCCGACCTCAAGATCATGGGTACGCCGTGGAGCCCGCCCGCGTGGATGAAGACGACGGACTCGCTGATCGGCGGGCACCTCAAGGACGACCCGAAGATCTACGACGCGTACGCCCGCTACTTGGTCGCCTTCGTGCAGGCGTACACCCGGGCCGGGGTGCCGATCGACTACCTCACCGTGCAGAACGAGCCGCAGAACCGGCACGACGGCGGCTACCCGGGTGCGGCCGTACCGGTGGCGCAGGAGGCCAAGGTCATCTCGGCGCTCGGCCCGCTGCTGCGCCGGGTCAGCCCTCGCACCAAGATCCTCGGCTACGACCACAACTGGACCACCCACCCCGGCGACGTCGCCACCACCCCGGCCGGTGAGGACCCCGAGACGGACTACCCGTACCGGTTGCTGGACAGCCCGGCGGCGAAGTGGATCGCCGGGACCGCGTACCACTGTTACTCGGGGGATCCGAGCGCGCAGACCGCGTTGCACGAGGCGCACCCGGACAAGGGCATCTGGTTCACCGAGTGCTCGGGCTCGCACGGCCCGACCGACACCCCGGAGCAGATCTTCCGCGGCACGCTGACCTGGCACGCCCGCACCCTGACCATCGGCACCACTCGCAACTGGGCCAAGTCGGTGGTCAACTGGAACATCGCCCTGGACAGCACCGGCGGCCCGCACCTGGGCGGCTGCGGCACCTGCACCGGGCTGCTCACCCTGCAGGCCGACGGCACGGTGACCCGCGACGCCGAGTACTTCACCATCGGGCACCTGGCGAAGTTCGTCCGCCCCGGCGCGGTCCGCATCGCCAGCACGTCGTTCGGCACCACCGGCTGGAACGGCCAGCTCATGGACGTGGCGTTCCGCAACCCGGACGGCTCCACCGCCCTGGTGGTGCACAACGAGAACGACGACCCGCGCACCTTCGCGGTCGCCGTCGGGGACCGGTCGTTCGAGTACACGCTGCCCGGCGGCGCCCTGGCCACCTTCACCTGGCCCCGCGGTCTCACCTCGGAGCTGGACCTCGTGCCGCTGACCGGCGCCACGGCGACGGCCTCCCCGGCGGGGGAGACCCCGGCGGCGGCGGTCGACGGCGACGGGTCCACCCGCTGGTCCAGCGGTGCCGCGCAGCAGCCGGGCCAGTACCTGCAGACTGACCTCGGCCGTACCCGGACGTTCCGCCGGGTGGCCATCGACAGTGGGGCCAGCACCGGCGACTACGCCCGCGGCTGGGAGCTCACCGCCAGCACCGACGGCACCCACTGGCGCACCCTGGCCCGCGGTACGGGCACCGGCCAGCTCACCAACGTCGACGTCCGGCCGACCCGGGCCCGCTACCTGCGGGTCACCTCGACGGGCAGCAGCGGAAGCTGGTGGAGCATCGCGGATCTGCGGCTGTACCGGTGATCGCTTGACCCGGCCCCTGGGGCAGGCGGCACCCTGAACGCCTGCCCCAGCGGGCCCGGTCCGACGATCAGGAGAAGTGTGATGGACATCCGTACCCGTGACGTGCCCGAGCAGCACGTCGTCACCGAGCAGCGCAGCGTCGACCAGGCTGCCCTCGAGGCCTGGCTGCCCGGCGCGATGGCCCGTGTCGCGGCGGCCGCCACCGAGGCCGGCGGGGTGCTCGGCACCGGCGCGTGGACCTACCTCGACCGTCCCGGGTCCGAGGAGCCGGTGTTCGTGGTCATCTACGAGGGCAACCCGAACGAGGGGGAGACCCCGGTCGAGGTCTGCGCCCCGATCGCGGACGCCGCCGCCGCGACGCGCACGATCCCCGCGCACCGCGAGGCGTACGTGCGGGTCACCAAGGAACAGGTCGTCAGCGGCGCGCTCGGCGGCGTGTACGAGGCCATCGAGAAGTGGATCGGCGAGCAGGGGCTGGGCGTGGCGGCGGCGCCGCGAGAGACGTACTGGACCGACTTTCCTGCCGCGGGGGCGCAGGACCCGGTCTTCGACGTCTCCTTCCCGGTCGCCGCCCGTGGCTGAGGAGCTGTCCGGACTGCTGACGACCGGCGAGTTCGCCCGCCGGTCCCGGCTGTCCGTCAAGGCCCTGCGCCTGTACGACCGCAGCGGCCTGTTACGCCCCGCCGAGGTTCAGCCCGGTAACGGCTATCGGCGCTACGCCGAGCACCAGCTCTACGCGGCCCGGCTGATCGTGCTGCTGCGCCGCCTGGACATGCCGCTGTCGCAGATCGCCGAGATCCTCGGGGCCGGCGGCGCGGCGGGCGGGGAGCTGCTCGCCCGCTACTGGACGGACGTGGAACGGCGGCTCGCGGCCCAGCGCGACCTGGCCGACCGCCTGGTCCGCAGCCTCGCCGGGGAGACCGGCGCCCCACCCGGCGACTGGCCGGTCGCCACCCGCGAAGTGCCCGCCCAGGTCGTGCTCACCGAGCAGCGTTACGTCACCTCAGCCGAGCTGAGCTGGACCCGCGAGGCCGCCGCCCGGCTCACCGCCATCGCCCGGCGGCACGGCGGCCCGGCCGGGCCCCGCTTCGTGGTCTTCCACAACGAGGTCAGCGAGGACAGCGACGGCCCGGTCGAGGTCTGCGTCCCCGTCGTCCCCGGCGCGGTCGACCCGATGGTGGCCGCGACCCGCCACGAACCCGCGCACCGCGAGGCGTACATCCCGGTGATCCGCGGTCACTTCGAACCGCCGCAGATCCTGTCGGTCTACGACGCGGCACGGCGCTGGGTCCGCGAGCGCGGCCTGCTGGTCACGGCGCCCCCGCGCGAGGTGTACGCCTACCCGGCCGACCTGGACCACGGCGCCCCGGACGACGTGATGTGTGACGTGGCAGTCCCGTACGCCTGAGCACATCCGCGTTTGTGGCGAGG
Organism: Actinoplanes sp. CA-051413; assembly: GCF_050955795.1. Classification (NCBI taxonomy): domain Bacteria; kingdom Bacillati; phylum Actinomycetota; class Actinomycetes; order Micromonosporales; family Micromonosporaceae; genus Actinoplanes; species Actinoplanes sp. CA-051413. The sequence goes on along the minus strand of NZ_CP192100.1, from coordinate 5,189,120 downwards.
GCCCCGGGGCATCAGCGGCCCGTGACGAGTACCCAGGATGCCAACCGCTGGAAGGCGATGTCCGTCGCCCTGGTCGCCGGCTTCATGACCCTGCTCGACGTGAGCATCGTGAACGTCGCGCTGCCCTCGATCCGGGCCGACCTCGACCTGAGCTCGGGCGGTCTGCAGTGGGTGCTGTCCGGCTACGCCCTGACCTTCGGGCTGCTGCTGGTGCCGGCCGGCCGCTTCGGCGACGCCCGCGGCCGCCGCAACGTGTTCATCGTCGGCCTGGCCGTCTTCACCCTGTCCAGCGCCGCGGCCGGGCTGGCCACCAGCGCGATCTGGCTGATCGTGGCCCGCCTGGTCCAGGGCGCCGCCGCCGGCCTGGTCAACCCGCAGGTGTCCGGCCTGATCCAGCAGCTGTTCCGCCCGGCCGAGCGGGGCCGCCCGTTCGGCCTGCTCGGCGCGACCATCGGCATCTCCACGGCGGTCGGCCCGCTGCTCGGCGGCCTGCTCATCCAGCTCTTCGGGGCCGAGACGGGCTGGCGGTGGATCTTCTTCATCAACGTGCCGATCGGCGCGGCGGCGATCCTGCTCAGCTACAAGTGGATCCCGGCCCGCCGCGACGACCAGCGAAAGCACGAGAGCCTGGACCCGGTCGGCGTGGTGCTGCTCGGGGTCGCCGTACTGCTGGTCCTGCTGCCCCTGGTCGAGGAGCGCGAATGGCAGGGCCCGGCGAAGTGGCTGCTGCTGGTCGCCGGCCTGGTCCTGCTGGGCGGTTTCCTGGCCTGGGAGCGCCGGTACGCCCGCCGCGAGACCCCGCTGATCGAGCTCAACCTCTTCAGGGTCCGCTCGTACGGCCTGGGCGCGCTGATCGGCCTGCTGTACTTCGCCGGCTTCACCACCCTGTTCTTCATCTACACGCTCTACCTGCAGAACGGCCTGCGCTACAGCGCGCTGCTGGCCGGGCTCGCGATCACCCCGTTCGCGCTGGGCTCAGCGGGTGCGGCCGCCCTCGGCGGCCGGATCGTCAACCGCTACGGCCGCCCCCTGGTCGCCGTGGGCCTGGCCCTGGTCGCGGCCGGGCTGGCCGGCACGGTCCTGGCCCTGGACCTGGTCCCGGGCACGAACGGCGGCTGGGCCGCGGCGCTGCCGCTGCTGGTGGCGGGCCTCGGCAGCGGCCTGGTGATCAGCCCGAACCAGACCCTGACGCTGGCCGAGGTGCCGGTCGAGCGGGCGGGCAGCGCGGGCGCGGTCCTGCAGACCGGCCAGCGCATCGGTACGGCGGTGGGCATCGCCGTGGTCGGCGCGGTCTTCTTCAACCGCCTGGCGTCGACGAACAACGACTGGTCGTCGGCGCTGCGCACGGCCCTGCTCGTGACGATCGGCCTGGTCCTGGTGGCGCTGGTCGCAGCCCTGGCCGACGTGGTCGCCGCCCGTCGCGCCGCCGCCCACGAGGACCACACCCCCGACCGCGAACCCCAGCACGTCGGCTGACCGGCAAGATCACTGGAACTTTCCGGCGGCGGCGAGCGACTACGGAACCGGTTGTCTCTCTCCCGCGAAGGTGGTTCTCGGCGTGCGTAACAGGTTCCGGATGACGACGATCGGTGTGCTGGCAGGGCTGGGGGTGCTGGTCGCGGCCGGGCCGGCGGCGGCGCACGTCGAGGTGAGCGCCGACAAGAACCGGGCCGGGGCCACGGACGTGACCCTGACCTTCCACGGCGAGGCCGAGAACCCGTCCGGCATCAAGAGCGAACGGGTGGTGCTGCCGGAAGGCATCGCCCCGGCCGATGTGACCCTGGTCAAGGCGCCGGCGGGCTGGACCTTCCAGGCGACCGCGGACGGCTTCACGGTGGGCGGCAAGGCGCTGGCGTCGGGCAAGGACGCCGAGTGGAAGGTCAAGGTGGCGAAGCTGCCCGACGGCGAGACGCGGCTGTCGTTCAAGACCCTGGAGACGTACGCCGACGGGGAGGTGTCCCGCTGGATCGAGGTAGAGGAGGAGGGCAAGGACGAGCCGGACAACCCGGCGCCGCTGATCAAGCTCAAGCCGGGGCCGTCGACCGCACCCGCGACTGCCTCCGCCGCACCCTCGGCCGCCCCGTCGGCGAGTGCTTCCGCTGCGCCGGCCGCATCGGCGGCGCCGACGGTAACGGCCACGATCCTGGCCGAGCCGGTGTCAGACGAGGGATCGTCGCTCTGGTGGCTCTGGGTCCTGATCGCCGTCGTCCTGGGCGGCGCGGCCCTGGCCACAATGCTGATTCGCCGCCGCTCGACACCACCAGCGAACTAGCCCGGCGGCACGCCCGGGCCGCGCGGTGGCCGGCCCGGGCGCTGCGCTCAGCCTGCGAGGGCGTCGACGAGGCGGCGTGCCGATCCCGCTAGGTTCCAGCGCTCGGCCAGCGCGAGCAGCGCCTCCGGGTCTTTCGGCGAGGTCGGCAGCGCCGGGTCGAAGGCGGGCAGCTCGACGTCCAGCGCGACCTTGCAGACGGGCAGCGCGGCCGCCAGATAGTCCCGGGCGGCGTCGAGCTTGGTGCGCAGGCCCGGGGCGAAGCCGGCGTCCTTGTCGTCCAGCGCGGCCAGGATCTGCTCGATGCCGCCGTAGCGGGCGATCAGCCGGGCGGCCGTCTTCTCACCCACGCCGGGCACGCCGGGCAGGCCGTCGCTCGGGTCGCCCCGCATCGCCGCGAAGTCCGCGTACCAGCGGGCCGGGACGCCGTACTTGGCCTCGACCGCGGCGTTGTCGCTGTCCTCCAGCTTGGCGACGCCGCGGCCGCAGTAGAGCAGGCGGGTGCCGCGGGTGTCGTCGACGAGCTGGTACAGGTCGCGGTCACCCGAGACCACCTCGACCGGGGCGGGCTGGGTGGCGGCGAGGGTGCCCAGGACGTCGTCCGCTTCGTACCCCGAGACGCCGAAGGCCGGGATGCCGACCGCGGCCAGGACCTCGAGCAGGACCGGGACCTGTTTCTCCAGGGCCGCGGGGACCTCCTCGACGGCGCCGTGGGCGACGCGGTGCTTCTTGTACGACGGGACGAGCGCGACCCGCCAAGCCGGGCGCCAGTCGGCGTCCAGGGCGCAGACCAGGCGGTCCGGGTGCCGGGTGCGGATCAGCTGGGCGATCATGTCGAGGAAGCCGCGGATGGCGTTGACCGGCTCACCCGCCTGCGTGCGGGCCGCGGACTCGGGGATGCCGTGGAACGCGCGGAAATACAGGCTGGGGGCGTCGACCGCCAGCAGAGGTCGCTGAGTCACGGATCCCAACCTAGTGCCAACCACCGACACTTCCGCGGGCGCGCCGGGGCTGAGGCTGACGGGAAACCAAACGACCGTTAAGCTGGTTGGTGTGACGGTCGAGCGGATGCTGCCAACGGACGAGGCGTACGAGTTGCTGGGCCTGACCCGGGAGATCGCCGACGGCGAGCTGGCTCCCCGGGTCGCGAAGTACGAGCAGGAGGGCCTGTTCCCGCGCGACGTGCTGCGGACGGTCGGCCGGGCCGGGCTGCTGGGCCTGCCGTACCCCGAGGCGGACGGCGGCGCCGGTCAACCGTACGAGGTCTATCTGCAGGTCCTGGAGATCCTGGCCGGCTCCTGGCTGGCCATCGCCGAAGCCGTCAGCGTGCACACGCTGTCGTGCTATCCGATCTCCGCGTACGGCACCGAGCGCCAGCGCAAGTCCCTGCCGGAGCTGCTCGGCGGTGACCTGCTGGGTGCGTACTGTCTCTCCGAGCCCCAGGGCGGCTCCGATGCCGCCGCCTTGACCACCCGGGCGGTGCGCGACGGTGACGACTGGGTCGTCACCGGCACGAAGGCCTGGATCACCCACGGCGGCCAGGCCGACTTCTACAACATCTTCTGCCGCACCGGCGGCCCCGGCCCGGCCGGGATCTCCTGCATCGTCGCCGAGGCCGACACGCCCGGGATCCTGCCGCAGGTGCCGGAGAAGACGATGGGCCTGCGCTCGTCACCGCCGGCCCAGATCGTGTTCGACGACGCCCGGGTGCCGGCCGAGCGCCTGGTCGGCGAGGAGGGTCAGGGCTTCCGGATCGCCATGCAGGCCCTGGACGCGGGCCGGCTGGGCATCGCGGCCTGCGCGGTCGGCCTGGCCCAGGCCGCGGTCGACTACGCCGCCGGGTACGCCCGCGAGCGCATGCAGTTCGGCCGGGCGATCGCCGAGTTCCAGGGCGTCGGCTTCATGCTGGCCGACATGGCCACGCAGGTCTCGGCGGCCCGCGCGCTGCTGCTGAACGCGGCCCGGCTCAAGGACGCCGGCCGCCCGTTCTCGGTGGAGGCGGCCAAGGCCAAGCTCTTCGCCACCGACGTGGCCATGAAGGTGACCACCGACGCGATCCAGGTGCTGGGCGGGGCCGGCTACGTCAGCGACCACCCGGTGGAACGCTGGTTCCGCGAGGCGAAGGTGCTGCAGATCGTCGAGGGCACCAACCAGATCCAGCGCCTGGTCATCAGCCGATCGCTGACCCGCGGCTGAAACGGGTTCGTTACCGGGCGGCCACGACCGGTATCTTGTCGCGGTGGAAGAGATCGACCGGGCGATCGTGGGCGCCCTCACCGTGGACGGCCGGCTGTCCTACACCGATCTCGCGGAGCGGGTCGGCCTGAGCGTGTCGGCGGTGCACCAGCGGGTACGCCGGCTGGAACAGCGCGGCGTGATCAGCGGATACACGGCGAAGGTGTCGTACGAGGCGCTGGAGCTGCCGCTGACGGCGTTCGTGGCGATCCGCCCGTTCGACCCGTCGCAGCCCGACGACGCGCCGGAACGGCTGGCCCACCTGTCGGAGATCGACTCCTGCTACTCGGTGGCGGGGGAGGACTTCTACCTGCTTCTGGTACGGGTGGCGAGCCCGGCCGACCTGGAACGACTGCTGCAGGAGATCCGTACGGCGGCGAACGTGACGACGCGGACGACGGTGGTGCTGAGTACGCCGTACGAGAACCGGCCGCCGCGGATCGCTCCCGCTGCCAAGCCGGAGGCATAGCCTCCTAGGACGCCGTAGGCGGGGTGGGCTGGTCGACGTCTTGTGCTTGGGGTAGCAGCCGCTGGCACCCAGGCTGACGCCCGCCCCCGTCGCTCGCCGCGTGTTCTTGGCGCGCGGGGTATGGATATGGCGCGCTCGGGTGCTGACAGGCCCTCCATTAGCGGACATGCCGGACCAAACGCGTGCCGGGTCGGACTGCCCGGACCCGCCGCCAGCTCGAACGGTCGGCGCGCCCGACATACCGGTGAAATCGTGCACAACTGACCTGGGCGCAGCCAGAAAGCAACATCCTAGGATGGCTTAGGCGGCGTGGCGCGGCTGATCCGAGCGAGCGGACCGCGCCAATTACCGCCGGGTCAGGACGTGGGTTGGATTTCTGGGCGTGCCGAGGGGCGCAGGGTGAGGAGTTGCCGGGTGTGGCCGGGTAGTTCCACCTCCGCCAGGCCCGTGATGATGTCGCGCAGGGCTACAGGGCCGTTGACCAGCGCGGTGTTGTGGGACAGGAGCAGGGCTGGCACCGACGTGTCGAGTTCCGTCTCGCTCAGCGTGGGGCCCGCGAGGGTGCACAGGACCTCGCCTTGGCTGCGGATGCGTTCCTGAAGGCCCGCGGTGCCACCGGCCAGGGAGATGACGCGGTTGATGGTCCAGGTGTCCTGGGCCAGACGGTTGTCGTAGGTGGTGTGTGCTCCGGCGGTCACGGCGGCGATGGTGGCGGCGGTGACGAGGGCGACGTGCGCCAGGATCTCGTCGGCGTTCCATTCGCCGGGCGCCGGCGAAGCACCGCTGCCGGCAACGTTGGTGGCGGCGTCCAGCAGGGCATCGTAGGCAGCGGTGAGCGCGGTGGTGTCCATCGGCTCAGCTGTGCGCGGGGGACATGTCCCAGGGCGCCTGGGGGAGGACGTCGCCCGTTTCGAGCAGGGACTTCAGGTTCGCCAGTACGGCCGGCCAGCCGCGGGAGATGCCGCCGTGCATCTCGAGGTTGGCGAGCTTCTCGTGGGTCACGGTGAGGCGGACGATCTCCTGGTACGGCTCGACCAGGAACGTCACCACCGACGCTTCCCTGGTCAGCTGCTCCTCGGGTACGTCGTCGAAGGTGATGACCAGGGTCGTCGGTGGTTCGGCCTTGAGCACCCGGCCGACGACGTCGACGACGCCTGAACCGTCGGTGCGGCGGTGTTCCCAGGAGGAGCCGGGCTGCCAGTCCGAGACGTTGGCATGCCCCCAGTAGCGGGCGGTCAGGTCCGCGTCGGTCAGCGCCTGCCACACCTGCTCGGCGGTCGCGTGGATGTAGGTGGTGTAGACGTAGGTCGGCACCGGGGTGGGTTCTTCACTCATGGCGTACTCCTCTGCCTTGTTCTTGATCGCGTCGAGGGCCCGCAGCCGGGGCTTGTCGAAGCCGGAGATCCAGCGCTGCTCGATCTCGTGGATGGGCCCCGGGTTGAGGTAGTGCAGCCGCTCCCGCCCGCGTCGCACGACGGTCACGAGGTTGGCCGCCTGCAGGAGGTCGAGGTGCTGGGTCGCGGACTGGCGGGTCATCGCCAGGCGGTCGCAGAGCTCGCGCAGGGTCTGGCCGTTGTGCTCGCGCAGGCGGTCGAGCAGAAGTCGTCGGGTGGGGTCGGCCAGGGCTTTGAAGACCGGGTCCATCGCTCCTGGTTCGGGGGTCACGCTCCCCATTATGCAGGCAGTCACCTGCCTATTGTCAAAGCCCCAGATCAGTGTCCTCAGAAAACATCCTAGGATGCCCTACGCGCAGTGCGCTCCACCACACCCAGAACGCCGCCTACGGCGACCCGCCTCGACAAACAACGAACGATTGTGGGGAGTGTCCGAGGCGCCTAGCCTTGATCTCGTGGAGAACAGGGAGCGGGCCGTACGCAGCCGGGAGGACTTCCGCCGGCTGCCCCCGAGGATCACGCCGGAGCAGATGATTCCTCTGCAGCCCGTGCTGCACCTGCTGCAGGACCCCCGCGAAGGCACCGACGACGAGTGGCGCATCCGTCTGGGCTGGACCGCCTGACCAGCCACGCCCCGGACCGCGAGGAGCCCCTGGCCGGCGGCAACGTAGCCGAGTCCGTGGTCCGCTCCGGCTCCACCGTGCGTAAGCCCTGGACCCCGGCCACTCCTTTCGTCCACGCCTTCCTGCGCCACCTGCACGCCAAGGGCGTCGCTGGCGTGTCAGCGGTGCTCGGCCGCGACGAGCAGGGCCGCCAGGTGCTGGAGTTCGTGCCCGGCCAGCAGGGCGAGTCGGCGCCACCCATGACCCTGGCCGAGCTGCGCCGGCTGGGCGCCATGGTCCGCGCCATCCACGACGCGTCCGCCGACTTCGTGCCTCCGCCCGGCGCCCGGTGGGACGTCGCGATTCCGCCCGACGGCGCCGACCTCGTCTGCCATCAGGATCTGGCCCCGTGGAACCTGATCCGCGACGGCGACACCTGGACCTTCATCGACTGGGACGCCTCGGCCCCGGGCACCCGCCTCTGGGACCTGGCCTACCTCGCGCAGACCTTCGCTCCGCTGGTCGCCGGTGGTGATCCAGAGGCGGATGCGCCGCGGCTGCGGGCGGTCGTCGACGGCTACGACCTCGACGCCGCGGGACGGGCCGCACTGCCCGACAAGCTCGTCGTGCGTACCCGGGCCATGTACGACCTGCTGGCCGACGGGTTCAGGACCGGCGCGAAGCCATGGGCCCGGTTGTGGGCCGAGGGCCACGGCGTGCACTGGGGTGGCGCGGCCGACTACCTTGCCGCGCACCTGCCGGTGTGGCGCTCAGCGTTGCGGTAGGTCCGCCCGGGCGCATTCGGTGACGTACGGCAGTGCGAACGTGTCGCGGCCCGCGAGGGCGGGGTGGGTGGCGGTCAGTTCGCGGACGGCGTCCAGCACGGCGGCGCGTTCGGTGTCGCTGAGCAGGATGATGTAGCTGCGGGAGGCGACCAGGTCGAGGAGCCGGTCGAGGGTGATCTCGTGGGTCCAGGTGAAGTCGTGGGTCTCCACCGGCCCGAACGGGGGCCCGAATTCGGCGCGGCGGTGCTCTTCGGGGGAGTGGATGAGCTCGCCCAGGCGGCGGACCCAGTCCTCGCGTTCGTCGCGCAGGTTCCAGATCAGGCCCAGCCGTCCACCCGGTCTGAGGACACGGGCGGCTTCGGGGACGGCCCGTTCGGGGTCGACCCAATGCCAGGCCTGGGCGCAGAGGATGGCGTCGGCGCTGTGGTCCGGCAGGGGGATGGCTTCGGCGCTGCCGGCCAGGGCCGGCACGTCGGGCAGGACGCGGCTGAGTTCGGCGCGCATGCCGTCGGAGGGTTCCACCGCGGTGACGTGCAGGCCGCGGTCGCGGATCTGGCGGGTGAGTTTGCCGGTTCCGGCGCCGAGGTCCACGACCTGGCCGGCCCCGGCCGGCAAAAGCCAGTCAAGAGCTTCAGCAGGGTACGGCGGGCGCCCGCGCTCGTAGACGGCGGCAGCGAGTCCGAAGGAGGAAGCAGCGGCTTGATCGCTCATGACCAAGGATCCTAGGACGCTGTACACGCGGTGCGCCGCCCCACTCCGGATGAGTCGTGTTTTAGATACGCGCCCTTCGGGCACCTTTTCTCCGACAAGAACAATCAAGTTCGAGTCTTCGGAGAGGTTGACGATGAGCTTCACTGACAAGGTCAAGAACAAGGCCGAAGAGCTGACCGGTAAGGCGAAGCAGGGCATCGGCGACGCCACGGACAACGAGCGGCTCGCCGCCGAGGGTCAGGCGCAGGAGACCTCCGCACACGCCAAGCAGGCCGGCGAGCACGTCAAGGACGCGGGCAAGGACGTACGCGACGCCTTCAGCTGAGCCGGCCCACAGCGAGGCCCCCGGGACGACGGTCCCGGGGGCCTTTTTTGGTCCGCTGCTACTCGGCGACCTGCTGCTTGAGCCACCACTGCTGGCCGGACTCGGGCAGGGTGTCGATGGGGTCGTAGTAGGCGTGGAGCTTGTTGAGGGCTTCGGCGTCGGTGGCCTCGATGGACGTGCGGTAGTTCTTCGTCCAGTAGGAGATGCCGTGCTCGCGGTCGTACTCGGCGAGCATGTGGACCCAGCGCTTGCCGACGAAGGGGACGTCGCAGACGATCCGCGGGGTGGCGTAGCCGGGCAGGTAGCCCATCATGTCGTGCTGGAGCTGCTGGGCGTACCAGACCGGGACGCGCCAGTGCTCGGCGTTGGGGATCATGTCGCACATGTAGAAGTAGTACGGCAGGATGCCGGCTTCTCCCTGCAGACCGAAGCACAGGTCGAGCAGGTCGGCGGTGGTGGCGTTGACGCCGCGCATGAGCACGCCCTGGTTGCGGACGTCGCGGACGCCGACTTCGAGCAGCATGCGAGCGGCCCGGGCGACCAGCGGGGTCAGTGAGTTCACGTGGTTGACGTGGGTGTGCACGGCGAGGTTGACGCCGCGGCGTTCGGCGGTGATCGCGACGCGGTTGAGGCCTTCGACGACGTCGCCCTGCAGCCAGTGCTGGGGCAGGCCCATGAGGGCTTTGGTGGCGAGCCGGATGTCGCGGACGGTGGGGACCGAGAGCAGGCCCATCAGGTACGTCTCGAGTTGTTTCCAGGGCACGTTGGCGACGTCACCGCCGGAGACGACGACGTCGCGGACGCCGGGGTGGGCCTTGAGGTAGGCCAGGTGGGCGTCGTAGCGGTCGACGGGCTTGAGGGTGAGCTTGAGTTTGTCGACGGTGGGGGTGCTGTTGCCGACGAGGTCCATGCGGGTGCAGTGGCCGCAGTACTGGGGGCAGGTGCTGAGCAGTTCGGCGAGGACCTTGGTGGGGTAGCGGTGGGTGAGGCCTTCGGCGACCCACATGTCGTGCTCGTGCAGGGAGTCGCGGGTGGCGTGGGGGTGTGAGGGCCAGTCGAGGTGGCGGTCGGTGGCGACGGGGATCATGTAGCGCCGGATCGGGTCGGCGTAGAACGACTCCGTGTCGGGGGTGCGGTCGGGCACCATGGTGTTGAGCATCTGCGGCGGCACCAGCATGGACATGGTGGCCAGGCGCTGCATGTCGGTTTCGAGGTCGGCGTAGAAGCGTTCGTCGAGCAGGTCGCCCATGACGGCGCGGAGCTGTTTGACGTTTTTGACGCAGTTGACGCGTTGCCACTGGGCGGATTCCCACTGCTGGGTGGTGATCTTGCTCCAGCCGGGGAAGCGGGTCCAGTCGGGTTCGACGAGGGGGCGGCGCTGGTAGTTGTAGGGCTGCCCGGCCGCGGTGGCCGCGTCGTTCTTCAGCTCGGTCAACGGGGCCTCCTGGGGTCGGGGAGCGATCGTGATCGACGATACTGGAGAATCTGCGGTCTAGAAACCGTCGCCCCGGAGGATTTACGGTAGGACGGCCGCGCGGCAGGTTGTTTCTTGTGAGGATGGTGGGCATGTCGTTTCCGGTGGGTCTGTCACGGGTGCTCGAACCCGCAGGGGTGCTGCCGCAGGCGGCGTGGCGGCTGGACGCGCGCCCGGAGCTGGGCGCGGACGAGGTTCGGATCCGCCTGGAGCGGCTGAATCTGGACGCGGCGAGCTTCCGGCAGTTGTCGGGCAAGCACGGCGGGGACGGCGCGGCGGTGCGGGCCGAGGTGCTGGAGATCATCGGTACGCGCGGCAAGATGCACAACCCGGTGACGGGTTCGGGCGGCATGCTGATCGGGGTGGTCGACGAGGTCGGGCCGGAGTCGCCGTTGCCGGTGAAGGTGGGTGACCGGGTCGCCACGCTGGTGTCGCTGACCCTGACCCCGCTGGCGGTGACCGACGGGCTGGCCGGCTGGGACGGGCGCAGCGAGCAGGTGCCGGCGGCCGGTCACGCGATTCTGTTCGGTCGTTCGGTGGTGGCGGTGCTGCCGGATGATCTGGCGCCGGAGCTGGCCCTGGCCGTGTTCGACGTGTGCGGGGCGCCGGCGTTGACCGACCGGGTGGTGCGCGGGCATGCGGCGTCCGGTGCGGTGTCGGTGGCGGTGCTCGGTGGGGCCGGTAAGAGCGGGTCGCTCGCATTGACGGCGGCGCGGCTGGCGGGTGCCCGTACGGTCGGGGTGGTCGTGTCGGACGCCGAGCGTGACGCGCTGCTGGCGGCCGGGCTGGCTGATCACGTCGCGGTCGCTGACGCCCGGGATCCCCTGGCTGTGTCGTCGGCGGTGGTGGCGGCGCTGGGTGAGCCGGCGACGGTGACGGTCGTGTGTGTGGATGTGCCGGGGTGTGAGCACGGGGCGATCCTGGCGACGGCGGCGGGCGGCACGGTGGTGTTCTTCTCGATGGCGACGAGTTTCCCGGCGGCGGCGCTGGGGGCTGAGGGTCTGGCGGCGGACGTGACGATGCTGATCGGTAACGGGTACGTGCCGGGGCATGCGGCGTTCGCGCTGGATGTGGTGCGGCGCACTCCGGCCGTGCGGGCTCTGTTCGAGGCGCGGATCGCGGCACACTGACAATCATGATTTCCCCCTCGGTGGTGTATGCGAACGGTCGGTTCTACTCGGCGGCGGATCCGCGGGCGTCGGCGATGCTGGTGCGTGACGGGCGGATCGCGTGGCTGGGTGCGGCGGCGGATGCCCCGTCGGCGGACGTGACCGTGGACCTGGACGGCGCGTTGGTGACGCCGGCTTTTGTGGACGCGCATCTGCATGCGACGGATACGGGGCTGGCGGCGGACGGGCTGGATCTGTCGGGGGTGCGGTCGGCGGCGGAGCTGCTGGAGGCGGTGTCGGCGTTCGCGCGGACGCGGCCGGTCGACGGGGTGGTGCACGGGCACGGCTGGGACGAGTCGACGTGGGCGGTGCAGGAGCCGCCGTCGGCTGATGTGCTGGAGCGGGCGGCGGACGGGCGGCGGGTGTATCTGTCGCAGGCGTCGGTGCATTCGGCGCTGGCGTCGCGGTCGTTGCTGGCGGCGTGCCCCGGCATCGAGGGGGTGCCGGGGTACGCCGGGTCGGGCTGGGTGCGGGAGCAGGCGCATCACGCGGTGCGGGCGGTGGCGCTGGGTTCGCTGACGGCGGCGCAGCGTACGGCGGCGCAGACCTCGGCGTTGCGGCTGGCGGCGTCGCGTGGGGTGGCGGCGGTGCACGAGTGTGCGGGTCCGGGCACGTCGAGTGAGGCGGATTTCGCGTCGGTGCTGGCGTTGTCGGGTGCGGGGCTGCCGCAGGTGTTCGGCTACTGGGGTGAGCTCGGTGGTGCGGCGCGGGCCAAGGAGCTGGGTGCGGTCGGTGCGGCCGGTGACCTGTACGCGGACGGGGCGCTGGGGTCGCGGACGGCGTCGGTGCGGTCGCCGTATCTGGATGGTGACGGCGGCTGTGGTGAGGCGTTCGTGTCGGCGGAGCAGGCCGGGGCGCATCTGCTGGAGTGCATCGAGCTGGGTGTGCAGGGTGGTTTCCACGCGATCGGGGACGCGGCGATCGAGGCGGTGCTGGACGGGTTCGCGATCGCGGCCAAGCGGGTGGGGGTGGACCGGTTGCGGGAGGGCCGGCACCGCATCGAGCACGTGGAGCTGATCGACAAGGCGATGATCGCCCGGATGGTGGAGTTCGGGGTGGTGGCCAGCGTGCAGCCGGTGTTCGACGCGTTGTGGGGTGGCCCGGACCGGATGTACGCGCAGCGTCTGGGGGTGGAGCGGGCGTTGGCGACCAATCCGATCGGGGCGATGTACGCGGTGGGGGTGTCGCTGGCGTTCGGGTCGGATTCGCCGGTGACGGCGCTGGATCCGTGGGCGGCGGTGGTGGCTGCGGCGGCGCCGCGGAATCCGGCGTACCGGATGAGTGTGCGGTCGGCGTTCGGGGCGAGCACGCGGGGTGGCTGGCGGGCGGCCGGGGTGGACGACGCGGGGGTGCTGACGCCTGGGCGGTCGGCGACGTTCGCGGTGTGGGAGACGCCGGCGGGTGTGGACGGGGGCCTGCCGGTGTTGTTGGCGGGGGTGGACGGGGTGGTGCCGGCGCGGCCGGTGTGCCGGCGCACGGTGCTGCACGGCGAGACGATCTTCGAGGAGTGACGTGAACAAGCTGGGGCTGGATCCGCACGTGGTGCGGCGGGCCAGGGCGCTCGCCGCGCGGGCGGGGCAGCCGGTCGTGGACCTGGCGCGCTCGCACACGACGGTGTCGGTGGAGCGGGCGGTGCTGCGCCTGGCCGGGGTGTCGGGGGCGGATTCCGACGGCATTCCGTGGGTGAACAGGCTGGTCGACGCGGTGCGCGCCGATGTGGGTCTGGGCCGGGGCGTGGCGTTGCCGGTGTTCCATGCCTTGGCGGCGCAGGGCGTGGAGGATGTCACGGTGCTGGCGCAGAAGGCCGCGGCGGGGGCGGTGACTTTCGCCGTACCGGAGAAGAAGGCCGAGGTGGCGGCGGCCCGGCGGGCCGCGCGGCGGGCGACCGACGCGGGCCTGAAGGTCGTGGACCGGCGCCGGGCCGAGCGGGACCGGCTGATCAAGCGGTACGGGGATCCGAAGCAGCGGCCGTGGATCTATCTGATCGTGGCGACCGGGGACATCTACGAGGACATCCCGCAGGCGCAGGCGGCGGCGCGGGCCGGCGCGGACGTGATCGCGGTGATCCGCTCGACGGGGCAGTCGCTGCTGGACTATGTGCCCGAGGGCGCGACCCGGGAGGGTTTCGCGGGCACCTACGCGACGCAGGAGAACTTCCGGCTGATGCGGGCGGCTCTGGACGAGACGTCGAAGGAGCTGGGCCGCTACGTGCGGCTGACGAACTACGCGTCGGGGTTGTGCATGCCGGAGATCGCGGCGCTGGCCGGCATGGAGCGCCTGGACATGATGCTCAACGACTCGATGTACGGGATCCTGTTCCGCGACATCAACCCGATCCGCACGTTCGTGGATCAGCGGTTCTCGCGGCAGGTGCACGCCCGGGCCGGGATCATCATCAACACCGGTGAGGACAACTACCTGACCACGGCGGACGCGGTCGAGGCGGCGCACACGGTGACGGTGTCGCAGCTGCTCAACGAGTTCTTCGCGCACGAGGCGGGGCTGGCGGACTGGCAGCTGGGGCTGGGGCACGCGTTCGAGATCAACCCGGAGCTGCCGGAGTCGTTCCGCCTCGAGCTGGCGCACGCGTTGCTGGCGCGGGAGTTGTTCCCGGACGCGCCGCTGAAGTGGATGCCGCCGACCAAGCACATGACCGGCGACGTGTTCCGCGGGAACCTGCTGGACGGGTTCTTCAACCTGGTCGGTGCGCTGACCGGGCAGGGAATCCTGCTGGTGGGGATGATGACCGAGGCGGTGGTGACGCCGTGGCTGTCCGACCGTGACATCGCCCTGCAGAACGTGCGGTACGTGCTGAACGGGGCCGGCAACCTGCACGAGGATTTCGTGCCGGCGCCGGGCGGGTTCATCCAGTCGCGGGCGCACGCGGTCCTCGGCGAGGCGATCGAGCTGCTCGAGCGGATCGTCGACGACACGATGCTGACGGCGATCGCCGACGGCACGTTCGGGATCATGAAGCGGCCGGCGGACCGCGGCAAGGGCCTGGACGGCGTCGCCAAGCACGAGGACGGCTACTACAACCCGGTGACTCTCGAGCTGGAGGGCGTCGCGTGAGCATCGTGCGGCCCTACGGGGACACCACCGGGGACGGGATGGTGCAGCTGTCGTTCACGCTGCCGGTCCCGCACGACAAGCGGGCCGAGGGCGCCGCGGTGCAGCTGGCCAACAAGATGGGCATGGACCCGGCGCTGCTGGTGCACGCCAAGCCGATGGGTGACGGGTTCACGTTCTTCGTGGTCTACGGGCGGGTCAATCACCTCGTCGACACCGACAAGGTGCAGGTCGTCGAGCGGGACTTCCCGTTGCTGAGCGCGAAGGAGGTGAACGCGGTGATCAAACGCAAGCTGCGGCGGCGGCTGAACGTGGTCGGCGCGTGCATCGGCACCGACGCGCACACGGTGGGCATCGACGCGATCCTCAACGTCAAGGGCATCGCGGGGGAGAAGGGCCTGGAGTACTACCGGGAGCTGGCGGTGACGAACATGGGCGCGCAGGTGTCGGTGCCGGAGCTGGTCGAGGAGGCCCGGGCGCGTAAGGCCGACGCGGTGCTGGTGTCGCAGGTGGTGACCCAGCGCGACGCGCATCTGCAGAACACGCGGGCGATGACGGCGGCGTTCCGGGAGGCGATGCCGGCGGGCAAGCGGCCGTTGCTGATCGTGGGCGGGCCGCGGTTCGACGAACTGATGGCGGGCGAGCTGGGCGTGGACCGGATCTTCGGCCGGGGTACGACACCACGCGAGGTCGCCTCGTACCTCGTACACGCACTGGTGGGGAGCAACTCTTGATCACCGTCACGCATCGCCGGTACGTGCCGTACGCGCACGCCCATTACGCGGGGAATCTGGTCGACGGGGCGTACTCGCTGGGGTTGTTCGGCGATGTCGCCACCGAGGTGTGCATCCGGCTCGACGGCGACGAGGGGCTGTTCGCGTCGTACTCCGACGTGCAGTTCACCGCGCCGGTGCAGGCCGGTGACGTGCTGGAGGTGACCGCGACGGTGACCCGGATGGGCACCCGGTCCCGGACGATCGAGTTCCGGTCGGTGGTGGTGTGCCGGGGCACGGGCGGGTCGGCGGCGGCGGTGCTGGCCGAACCGATCGTCGCGGTGACCGCCACGGGCACGGTGGTCGTGCCGGCTCGGCCGTGACCGGCCGCACCTGGCCCGCGCGATCGTCGCGGCGATGACCTTCGCGGTCTGTGTCGACGTCGGGTCCACGTACACGAAAGCCTGTCTGGTCGATCTCGACGACGGCCGGCTGGTCCGGCGTGCGGAGGTGCCCACGACGGCCGCCTCCGATGTGCTGACCGGTCTCGACGCCGCGGTCGCCGCCCTGGGCGGCGACGGCGAGCTGTTCGTGTGCTCGTCGGCCGGCGGCGGCCTGCGCCTGGCCGTGATCGGGTACGAGTCGCTGGTCACCGCCGAGGCCGGGCACCGGGTCGGCCTGTCGGCGGGGGCGCAGGTCGTGCACGTGGCGGCGGGCCGGCTCGACGGGCGGGCGGTGGCGGCGCTGCGCGCGGCCCGTCCGGATGTGATCCTGCTGGTCGGTGGCACCGACGGCGGCGACGGCGAGGTGCTGCTGCACAACGCGGGCCGGCTGGGCACGTCGCGGCTGCGGGTGCCGGTGGTGCTGGCCGGCAACGCCGACGTGCGGGAGCAGGCCGCCGCGGTGCTGACCGGACGCGGGGTCCCGGTGACCGTGACGGGCAACGTGCTGCCACGTATCGGGGTGCTGGATCCGGGCCCGGCGCGGCTGGCGATCCGGCAGGTGTTCCTGCGGCACGTGATCGGCGGCAAGCGGCTGTCGCGGGGGTCGCGGTTCGCGTCGCTGGTGCGCGCGGCGACCCCGGACGCGGTGCTGGCCGGCGTGGAGCTGCTGGCCGACCGCAGCGGCGCGGGGGTGCTGGTCGTCGACGTCGGTGGCGCCACCACCGACGTGTACTCGGCGCTGGTGCCCGACGCGGAGGCCGAGACGGGTCCGCGGCGTGACGTGGCCGGGACGTTGTGGCGGTCCCGCACGGTCGAAGGGGACCTGGGAGTCGGGGTCGGGGCGAGCGGGGTGGTCGCGGCCGCGGCGGCGGAGAAGCTGCCGGTGCCGGACATCGCCGGTGGGCCGCCGTACGACGCGGTGACGGACCGGCAGCTGGCGGCGACCGCGGCGATGATCGCCCTGCGGCGTCACGCGCGGGGCTCGTCGGCGGGGCCGGGGCAGCCGCGGACGGGGGGCCGGGATCTGCGTGATGTGCGGCTGGTCGTGGGTTCCGGCGGGGTGCTGCGTCACGGCGGCGGCGACGCGGTCCTGGACGCGGTGCTGGGCGACACAGCCGGGGGGTGGGCGGCTCCGGCGGGTGCTCGGCGGGTCGTCGACAGCCGGTACGTGCTGGCCGCGGCGGGGCTGCTGGCCGCCGAGCACCCTGGGGCCGCCGCGGGTCTTGTTGACGCGCTGTAGTCCTGCCGGTGAACGGCCGGGACACGCCCGGGAAATGCGACACGCCCGGACACGGGGACACCGGTTGACAGACGGCCGGGGGTGCGACGTA
Organism: Actinoplanes sp. CA-051413; assembly: GCF_050955795.1. NCBI lineage: Bacteria > Bacillati > Actinomycetota > Actinomycetes > Micromonosporales > Micromonosporaceae > Actinoplanes > Actinoplanes sp. CA-051413. Next base: position 5,172,131 of record NZ_CP192100.1, on the reverse strand, counting down.
CCGTCTTCAAGTCCTACTCCGGGAAGCGGCTGTTGTTCGCTTCGTTCCTTCGCCCACTGGCCACGCCCGCACCCGTTCCCCGGATGCCCGCGTACGCCAGGTCCAGGGGGTGGGGGTCGGCGGGGCGGCGCGGACCGGCCGCGCTGTTCCGGTGTCGGTCAGGGCGACACGTGGCCAGTAGACAACGGCACGTCGGGGGCAGCCAGCCCGCGCCGCGCCGGTCCGAAGGTCACGCGCCGTCGTGCCGCACCGGGCCCGGACGGATCTCAAGGTGCAATCGGGGCGCGGCCTGCGGGCCGCGCCCCGACGTATGTCCGGACCCGGGCGGACGGGCAGGTCCGGGCGGGTAGCGTGTGCGACGGTTTCGTGACCACCGACAGGTAGCCTTCCGCGGGTGGATTTATTGACGCTTCAGCCAACGCCCGCGCCGGCGCCGGACCCGGTCGTACCGGTCGCGCCCCGGCCGCTGCGCCTGTGGGTGTCCGTGCTGCTCGCGCTGGTCGCCGGGGCCGCACTGCTGGTGTCGTTCCCGCCGTACGGGCTGTGGTGGCTGGCGCCGGTGGCCGTGGCGGTGCTGGCCGCGGCGACGCACCGGCGCCGGCTGCGGGGCGGCGCCGGGGTCGGCATGATCGCCGGGCTGGTGTTCTTCGTGCCGTTGCTGGACTGGACGCACCTGGCCGCGGGCTGGCTGCCGTGGATGCTGCTGTCGTTCGCCCAGGCCGGCTACCTGGCGCTGCTGGGGCTGGCCGGGGCGTGGCTGTCGCCGCTGCACGACCGGCTGCGCGCGCTGTGGCCGCTGACCGCCGGGCTGCTGTGGGTCGCGCAGGAGGCGTTGCGTGACCGGGCGCCGTTCGGCGGGTTTCCGTGGGGGCGGCTGGCGTTCAGCCAGGGCGACGCCCCGTCGGTGCGTCTGGCCGTGCTCGGCGGTGCGCCGCTGGTGACCTTCGCGGTCGGGGTCGCCGGTGGCGCCCTGGTCGCGCTGGCCTGGCGCCGCTGGGGCCGGCCGCGCACCTGGCTGCCGGCGGCCGGGTTCGCCGCCGTCGCCGCCGTGATGATCGCCGGGCCGGCGCTGGTGCCGGTGGCCGAGCCCGCCGCGACCACCCGCACGGTCGCGATCGTGCAGGGCAACGTGCCGCGGCTCGGGCTGGACTTCAACGCCCAGCGTGCGGCGGTGCTGCTCAACCACGTCCGGGCGACCGAGAAGCTCGCCGAGGATGTCCGCGCCGGCCGTCAGCGGCAGCCCGAGCTGGTGATCTGGCCGGAGAACGCCAGCGACATCGACCCGCTGCGCAACCCCGACGCGGCTCAGCAGATCGCCGGGGCGGCCACCGCCATCGGCGTGCCGATTCTGCTCGGGGCGGTGCTGCGCGGAGACGTCGAGGGTGAGATCCGCAACGCCGGCATCCTGTGGCAGCCGGTCACCGGCCCCGACCTGGACCAGGTGTACATCAAGCGGCACCCGGTGCCGTTCGCCGAGTACATGCCGCTGCGCCCGATCGCCCGGGTGGTCAGCGACAAGGTCGACCTGGTGAAGAACATGGTCGCCGGCAGCACCCCGGGTGTCGTCCGGACCCCGGCGGCGACCATCGGCGACGTGATCTGCTTCGAGGTCGCCTACGACTCGATCGTGCGGGACACCGTCACCGGCGGGGCGCAGATCCTGGCCGTGCAGACCAACAACGCCACCTTCAACGAGGCCGAGGCCCGCCAGCAGCTCGCCATGGTGCAGCTGCGCGCCGTCGAGCACGGCCGGGAGGCGCTGATGGTGTCGACGGTGGGAGTGTCCGCTTTTGTCGGCACGGCTGGTCAGGTGTACTCGTCCACCGGCTTCAACGTGCCGGGTGTGGTCCTGCGTGACATGCGGGTGGACGGACCGCGTACGCTGGCGACTCGTTTGGGGCATTGGCCGGAGCTGGCGGCCGTCGCCCTGGCCGTGCTCGTCCTCGTGGCGGCAGCGCCCTTGCGGCGGCGCCGCCGCGAGGACCGGGCGGCGGCCGTAGAGTCGACGACGGAGGAACGGTGAGCGACGCGAACCCGACGGTCTCGGGCGCGGAAGGATACCCGGGGGTCGGACGTGTCCTCGTGGTCATCCCGACCTACAACGAGGCGGACAACATCCGGCTGATCACGCGGCGGGTCCGCGAGGCCGTGCCGAGCGTCGACATCCTCGTCGCCGACGACAACTCGCCCGACGGCACCGGTGACATCGCCGACGAGATCTCCGCCGCCGACGACCACATCTTCGTGCTGCACCGCGCGGGCAAGGAAGGCCTCGGCGCCGCCTACGTCGCCGGGTTCGCCTGGGCGAAGAACAAGGGCTACGACGCGGTCGTCGAGATGGACGCCGACGGCTCGCACGCCCCCGAGGAGCTGCACAAGCTGCTCGACGTGCTGCGTGACACCGACGCCGTGCTCGGCACCCGCTACATCCCCGGCGGCAGCGTGCACAACTGGCCGCTGCACCGGCTGCTGCTGTCGCGCGGCGGCAACATCTACATCCGGATGGCGCTGGGCATGCCGTTCAAGGACGCCACCGGCGGCTACCGGGCGTACCGGATGGCCGTGCTCGACGCGATCGACGTGGCGGCGGTCGCCTCGACCGGCTACTCGTTCCAGGTGGAGCTGGCCTGGCGCACCTACCGGCACGGTTTCCGGATGGCTGAGGTGCCGATCACGTTCACCGAACGCGAACACGGCGTCAGCAAGATGAGCGGCAACATCTTCAAGGAACAGCTGCTCAGGGTCACGGTGTGGGGGGTGTCGGCCCGCAAGGACGCCGTCCTGGCCAAGCTCGGGCGCAAGCCGCGGCAGGGTTCGACCTGGCCGTGACCGGGCAGGGGCGTGTCATGCTTGCCGTGGGCGTCGAGGCGACGCCGGAAGGTTGGGGATGATGCGCCGAAGTCTGGCTCTGCTCCCGCTGGGGCTGCTCCTGCTCGCGGTGGCCGAGATATCCGTGTTCGTGGCCGTGGTGCACGCGCTCGGCGCGCTCTGGGCCCTGCTGATCATCGCCGCGTCGAGCGTGGCCGGTCTGGTGCTGCTGCGCCGCGAGGGCATCCGCGGCTGGCGCGGGTTCCGGGCCGCCGCCGAGGCCGGCCGCCCGCCGGGCCCGCAGGTGAGCAACTCCCTGGTCGGTCTGCTCGGCGCGCTGCTGCTCGCCGTGCCCGGCTTCATCTCCGCGGTCGCCGGTCTGCTGCTGGTCCTGCCGCCCGGGCGGATCCTGGCCCGCCGCGGCGTGGAACGCGCCACCGAGCGGCGGGTGCCGGCGTCGGTCGCCGGTGACCTGTTCGGCCCCCGCCACGTGCGGGTGCGCCAGTCCGCCCCCGTAGACGAGCCGGCCCCGGATTCCCCGTCCGGCCCGGCGACGTTCGGTGCGCCCGGCCAGATCGTGCAGGGCGAGGTCGTCGAAGGCGAGATCGTCCGCTAACAGCGGGCACACGACAAAATCGCCGTCCCGCTGGAGTGCGGGACGGCGATGACGTTGCTACCTGCGGTCAGCGCCCCCGACGGGTGCGGACCTCCTGAAGCCGTTCGTTGAGGATGTCCTCCAGCTCCGAGATCGACCGGCGCTCGAGCAGCATGTCCCAGTGCGTACGCGGCGGCTTCGCCTTCTTCTGCTCCGGCTCGTTGCCGTCGACCAGTCGTGCGACGCTGCCGTCGAACTTGCACTCCCAGGTGATCGGCACCTCGGCGTCGACGGCGAACGGCACCTCGAACTGGTGACCCTTCACGCACAGGTACTCGCGGGTCTGCCGGGGCGCCAGCTCCGTGTTGCGGTCGGACTCGTAGCTGACTGCGCCTAGACGGCTGCCACGCAGCATGCGTTCGCCCATGATCGGCTTTCCCCTCGCTCGTGGTGCTGCTTCCGTTGGTGTAACGAAAGGGGCGGTCGCGAGATTCCTGCCGCGACCGCCGTATGTCGACGGTGTTAACGCTTCGAGCGTAACCGCCCGGGTCCCCTATCGGCCGACTCAGCCCCGTCCTGAAGTGGACCTTGGTCCACTTTACGCGACTTTGCGAGATCTACGGATAGCGCGATGTCGGTCACCGTGCCTGCGGGACGGCTGGTTCAGCGGTTCCGCTTCCCGGTCCGCCTCCTTGCCCGTTGCCCCGGTCACCCTGCCCGCTTGTCGAATCACCAGGCCCGTTGGCGGGTCCGGTGCTCGATCCGTTGCCGGGCCTGATGCCTGACCTGTCGTCAGGTCCGCTTCTGGACCCGGCGCCTGACCCGTGGCCTGGTCCGCCGGCCGGCGTCTGTGCCGGGACGGCCCGGGCCGGGCCGAGTGACGCCAGCGCCGAGGCCAGGTCACTGACCTGGGCCGAGAGCTGAGCCACCCGGGTGTGCGCGGCATCCGCGTCGCCGCGGGCCGCGGCGAGCGCTGCCCGCTCCTCAGTTACGGTACGCCGCAGCGCCTCGACTTCGCGCGCGGCGCGCTCGGCGTTCTCGCGCTCCCGGGCGGCCTCGGCCCGCGCGGCGGTGACATCGCGCACTGCCTGCTGCACCTCGGCCCGGGCGGCGTCCCGCTCACGGCCCAGAGCCTCAGCTTGCTCGTTGGCTGCCGCACTCTGCTCCCGCGCCGCGGTCAGATCACGGGTCAGCGTCTGCACGTCGGCCCGTGCGGCCTCCAGCTCGCGCGCTCTCGTTTCGGTCTCCCGGCGGGCCTCGTCCAGTTCCCGGGACTTGGCTTCGGCCTCGCGGGACTTGGCATCGGCCTCGCGGGACTTGGCATCGGTCTCCCGGCGGGCGTCGTCGAGCTCGCGGGACTTGGCTTCGCTTTCCCGGCGTGCGTCGTCGAGCTCACGCCGGACAGCGGTGGCCTCCGCGCGGGCCCGGTCCCGTTCCGTCTCGGCCTGCTCCCGCAGTGCGACAGCAGCACTGGCAGCAGCCTGGGCCTCGTCGCGCCCCGCAACGGCCAGCCGAGCATCCTGCGCAGCGGCCTCGGCCAGACGCCGGGCATGCTGCGCGGCCTGCTGGGCGTCATCGCGCTCGGCCCGCGCGACGGCAGCCTCCTGCGCAGCCGCCCCGGCGGCCTCGGCAGCCCGATCAGCATCACGGCGGGCGTCGTCGCGTTCGGTGTGCGCGGCCGCGACCTGCCGGGACGTCTCCGCCCGGACCTCGGCCACCTGCCGCTCCACCCCGGCCGGCGACATCTCGGCGTGCAGGGCCTCGCTGAGCGTGCCGACGAGCTGATCGAGACGGTCGACGGCCTCCCAGGTGCGGGCCACCTGACCGGCTAGCCCGGGCGAGGACCGGTGCCGCATCCGTACGTTGCGCGAGGCCCGCTGGCACTCACCGTCGTTGTCCCGGCAGTAGCGGAACGGACGACCGGCAGCAGCCCGCTGCGGAACCGGCCGCCCACAGTGGGCACACGGACGGGTCTCGGGCACCGGATCGCCGGAGTAGACGCCACCGGCACCCCCGGGCGCCAGCTCGGCGGACCCAAAACCGGCCGTCACAGCCGCAGCAGTCTCTGCTCGGCCTCCCGAGGAGCCGGCTCCGAAGCGCCGGGCTGTTGCGGCACCGGTCGTCGGACTTACCAAAACCGGACCCGCCAAGGCCGGACCAGTCGCAGTCGGACCGGTCGAAGTCGGGTCACTCGTCACGGAAGCGTCGTCATCCACCATCGCGGACCGACCCTAACGCCACCCACCGACACTTTCCCGCCACCGCGCCGCACCACCCCCACGATCCGGCACCCGTCATCGGGCGTTCGGTGACACCGGCGCACCGTTCGGACATTTCCATGTGCACCACCACTACGGCGACAGCTAGGAAGAGCGCATGAGCAACGAGGTCACCGTCCCCCTGCTGCCCTGCGCCTCCATCGACGACACCGTCGCCTTCTACGAGGTGCTCGGCTTCCAATCCACGTACCGCCAGCGCAAACCCAACCCGTACGCGGCCATGCAGCGCGAAGACCTCTACCTGCACTTCTTCGAGATGGCGGGCTTCGACCCGGCCCAGTCCTACAGCTCCTGCCTCGTGCTGACCCCCGACATCAGCGGGCTGCACCGGGCGTTCGCGGCGGGAATGCGGGCCGCGTACGGCAAAGTGCTGGTCTCCGGCACCCCGCGGATGACCCGGCCCCGGCCGCGCAAGAACTACGACGGGGTGACCGGCTTCAGCGTCATCGACCCCGGCGGCAACTGGATCCGCATCGTGCAGCACACCCCGGCCGCCCCGGCCCCGTCCCAGGCGCCGGCGGGACGACTGGAGAAGGCTCTGGCGAACGCGGTCGTGCTGGCCGACTCCAAAGGAGACCCGCGCCAGGCCGCCCGCATCCTCGACAGCGCCCTGGCCCACCCCGACGACGGCGACCCCGTCACGTACGTCGAAGTCCTGGTCTACCGCGCCGAGGTGGCACTGGTCCTGGACGATCCCGCGACCGCCGCCGAGATGCTCAGCCGCGCCCGGCAAGTGCCGTTGACCGCCGACGAGACCATCCGAGCGGCTGCCGCGTTCGAGAACGCCGCTGACCTGCTCTAGGAGAAGAACTCCTTGACCACCGGGGCCAGCGCGGCGGGCTTCACCAGGTGGGTCTGACCCGGCAGTGTGCGGTATTCCGCCTTCGGCAGCGCCTCGCTCAGCGCTCGGGCCGCGTTGCGCATGTACTGCGGGCTTTCGCCGCCGTCCAGCACGAGCGCCGGGGCCGTCACGCCGGACCAGCGGGCCGGATCCAGCGGCTTCCCGCGTCCGGTGTCGCCGAGGATGCGCAGGTCGTAGGGCAGGGTGTGGGCCGCCGCCTTGATCTTGCGGAACGGTGGCAGCAGCGCCAGGATCTGGACCGCGAAGCCGGGCATGTCGACCGAGCGCAGGAACTTCTTGACCGCGCCGCCGGTGTCGCCGGCCGCGATCAGCGCTTCGGTCTCGGCCAGGAACGTGTCCGGGCGCGGCGCGTGGGTGTCGTCGACGATGAACGGCGGTTCGTAGAGGGCGAGCCGGCTGAAGCCGGGCAGGCGGTCGGCGGCGTCGGCGGCCAGGACCGCTCCGGAGGAGGTGCCGACCAGATACGCCGTACCGCCGGCCGCCGCGAGCACCGCGGCCAGGTCCTCGATCTCCCGCTGCGGTGACCAGGGCAGCGTGTTGCCGCTGTCGCCGCGGCCGCGACGGTCGTAGAAGTACACGGTGTGGGTGTCGGCGAGCGCCGCGGCCAGGCCACGCGCGGGGCCCTGGTCGCGGTAGCACATGGCGCCGTCGACGAGGATCAGTGCCGGCCCGGTGCCGGTGGTCTCGTACGCGATGGTGGTGCCGTCGGCGGAGGTGACGGTAGGCATGGTGATCGTCCTTCAGTCGAGGCGGTCGAGGTCGGGGCTTTCGAGGGATTCGAGGAAGGCGGGCCAGATCCCCGGCTCCGCGGGGGTGAACAGCGCGTGGGCCACGACCAAGGCGCCGTGGAAGCCGCGCAGGAAGCGGTAGATGGCGTCGGGTGCGCGTACCGCGAGGGTGTGCGGGTTGGTGAACGACACGACGCCGTCCGGGATCACCGTGCTGCGCACCGGGTCGCCGACGCGGGGTGCGTCGTCGAGTCCCAGCGCGTGGTGCAGGCGCTGCCAGGTGCGCGGCCAGTCCTTGACCGGCGGCCCGAAGGCGTCGACCGGGATGGCGAAGCGGCCGGGGAACCAGTACAGGCATTGCGTCAGCGTGTGGAAGAACAGCTCGGTGCCGTACCGCATCGCCTCGTACTCGTCGGCCCAGTCGTCGCCCGGCAGGAAGCCGCTGGTCACCGTCCGCAGGACGGTGGACGCGCCGGCGCGGCCCTCGATCAGATACTCGTACGCGACGAAGCGCCCGTCCTCGCCGGTGTCACTGCGGTACGCGAACCGGTGCGGCGGCTGCGCGGCGGTGACGTGCCCCTCCGGCATCCAGCCCTCGCCGAACGAGGTGCGTACGGTCTCGCCGTCGATCTCGGTGCGTCCGACGAACCAGGAGCTGATCCCGGGCCCGGTGGCCACCGTGTCCCACACCTGCTCGGGGGTGGCCGGCACCTGGGCGTCCAGGTGGGCCTCGAAGTCCTTGCCCATCACTGCTCCCGGGTCACGGTGGGGTGCACGGCGACGACGAGGCGGTGGCTGCGCCCGCCCGGCGCGTCCTCGTCGTGGAAGCGGCTCACCAGGGCGGTGACGGCCACGGTCAGCTCCTCGGCGAACGCGGTCCGGTCGGCGGCGCTGGCGAAGCGGACCTCGCCGTCGATGGCGAACGTGGTGACCTTCTGCCGGGCCTTGCCCGCGCCGGTGATCAGCTCGCCGACGTCGCGGACCAGCCGCGCCGCGACGGCGAGCAGCCAGCGCGCCGACAGCCGGTCCGGCGCCCGGGACGTGTCGGGGGCGACGGCGGCCATCGCGGTGGGGGAGATGACGTACGAGGCGGCGGTGGCCTGCAGCACCCGTTCGGTGACGTTGCCCTTGCGGCGTTCCTCGACCAGCTCCAGCAGCCCGTGCTGCTCCAGGGTGCGCAGGTGGTAGTTGACCTTCTGCCGGGGCAGGCCGACCTGGGCGGCGAGCATCGTGGCCGAGCCGGGCACGGCCAGCGCGGCCAGCAGCCGGCTGCGGATCGGGTCCAGGCTGACCTCGGCGGCGGCCGGGTCCTCGATCACTGCGACGTCTTCCATGGCGCCCACTCTCCCACCGACAAAAAAATTTGTCCAGCGGGTACGATCACCGTCGTGCGCACCCCTCCCGACGACCTGATCACCGAGCCCGGCACCGCCCAGGAGCTGACCCACAACGCGGGCAACGGCGCCACCGGCGGCATCTGGCGCGTCCGCCGCGACGGCGTCCCGGCGGTGCTGAAGCTCTCCACGCCCGGGCGGGCCGACGCGGCGGCGCACCTGCAGGCCTCCGACGAGCCCGGGCACTGGAACTACTGGCGGCGTGAGCTGCTGGCGTACCGCAGCGGCCTGGCCCGCACCGCCTTCGCCGACGCGGGGATCAGCGCGCCCGCCCTGCTCGGCACCGAGGAACGCGCCGACGGCTCCGTCGCCCTGTGGCTCGAGCACGTCGAGGGCGTCCCCGGCCCTGCCTGTGGCAGCGCGGAGCTCGGCGACGTCGCGAACCGGATGGGGATCGCTCAGGCCCGCTGGCTCGGCCGCCCGCCCACCGACGCCTGGCTGGCCCGCGACTTCCTGCGCGACTACACCAGCGCCCAGCCGGTGGGCGAGCCGGACTGGGAGCACCCGGCCGCGGTCGCCGGCTGGTCCCCGCGGCTGCGGCAGGACCTGCGCACACTGTGGCACCGCCGCACCCAGCTGCTCGCGGCGGCCGACACGGTGCCGCGCACGCTGTGCCACCACGACCTGTGGCCGATGAACCTGATCATCGGTGCGGCCGGGCCGGTCCTGCTGGACTGGGCGTTCACCGGGCCGGGAGCGATCGGGGAGGACGTCGCCAACCTGACCCTGGACGCGTTCTTCGACGGGCTGATCGACATCACCCTGATCGACGACGTGACGGCCACGGTCGCCGACGGCTACCGGCGCGGGCTGGGCGGCGTCCTGGACGACGCGACGATCAGCCGGGCGATCAAACTGACCGGCGCGGCCAAGTACTACTGGCTGGCGCCGCGGATGCTGCTCGCCGCCGCGCAGGGCAGCGGCCGGGGCGCCTACGACTCCCGCGACACCGCGGAGGTCTTCGCCGGCCGCGCCCCGGTGCTGTCACAGGTGACCCGCTGGGCCCGCGAAGCCCTGAACTGAACCGCCGGTCCGCTATCCGGCCGGCGGGAAAGACACGTGCCAGCGGCTCGTGCGATGAGTCAGCCGGATCAGCGACAACGGCGCCACGTCCAGCTGCCACACCGCCGCGTCCGGCAGCCCCAGCGCGTGCGTGAGCGCCGCCCGGACCACCACCGGATGGGCGATCGCCACCGTGCGCTCCTCGCGCTGGGTGTCCAGCCAGGCGCCGGCCCGCTGCCGCACCGCCGCCAGCGACTCCCCGCCGTGCGGGGCCGCGCCCGGATCCGTCAGCCACGCCTGCAGACCCTCGGGGTCACGGCCGGCCACGTCGCCCAGGCCCAGCCCGCTCCACGTGCCGAACGCCGGGTCGGCCAGCGCCTTGTCCACCACCGGGTCGTCGTGGCCCAGCGCCCGCGCGGTCTGCAGCGCCGCCTGCGACGGCGCGCACACCCACACGTCGCCGCGGCCGCCGAGGTCGGCCGGGCCGTCCGGGTCGCACAGGGCGAGGGCGGCCCGCAGGCCGCCCTCGTCGAGATCGTCGTCGTCGCCGGCGAAGACCGCCCGGCGCAGGGCCGGGGTGGTGGCGGCGGCGAGCAACCGCACACCGCTCACACGGTCACGGCCCCGGACTGCTCGGCCGGCACCCGCTTGGCCAGCCTGTCCAGCAGCGCCGCGAAAGCCAGCCCCAGCGCCGTCCACAACGTCACCTGGGTGCCGAGCGAGGCCAGCCGGAACGTCCACAGCAGGCTCGCCGGGAACGTGTCGGGCACCTCGTCGAACGTGGGCAACAGCACGTACCCGATCGCCACCACCACCAGGAAGCCGCCCAGCGCCGCCGCCGCCCGCAGCCACTCCGGCGCGCTCGCGCGCAGTGAGCGGGACGCCAGCACTCCGGCCCAGACCGCGACCACGCCGATCACCACGATCGACAGCCAGCCGATGGTGCGCTGGTTGATCGTCGCGGGATCGCCGACGGCGGGCGGATTGGCCGGATACTTCACGAACGGCACCAGCACGATGCCGAGCAGGGCCGCCCCGGCCAGGCCGAACGCCGCCCGGGTGTCGCTGGAAGTGCGCAACCGCCGGCGCAGCAACGTGTACGCCGTCGCGAGCAACCCGCCCATGGCCACGCCGTACAGGGCCGTGGCCAGGAACAGGCCGCCCTTCTGGCCGGTGCGTGAGACGAGCTCCTCGTCGTGGTGACCGTCGTCGGCCGCGCCGGGGGTCTCCGCGTGGGCCGCGGCTTCCTCAATGGCGATGGCCGCGTCGATCCGGCTCTCCCCGGTGGCGTACGCGAACACGCCCGCCAGCAGGCCCGCGATCAGGCCGGCCAGCAGGCCCCGCAGCAGGATGGCGCCGTAGCTGGGGGTGGTGCGGGCCGAGCTCAGTGACACGGCACGCCGAGCAGGTGACGGCCGTCGTGCATCAGCTCGTGCAGGTACATACCGCTCTGCGAGACCGCGCCCTGGTCGAAGGCGACCAGGTAGGCCAGCAGCAGGAGCATGGTGACCGCGACGACGGCGGTCCAGAGCACCCGCGGTGAGACAGCGGGCGGGTTCAGCGGGCGTACCGACTGAGTGTTGTTCGACATGACTGGGTAGACCTCCTACCGGGATGACGCGTCCCGTTCAACAGGCCTGCGTACGTGTGAGCGTCCTGACTCACGGAACCCCGCAGGGCTCCGTTCACAGTGGCGCGACCGCACCGGATTCCCACCGGTTTCCCTCACGACGCCGCAGATGGTCCCCACAACCTAGCGGCGAGCGCCGGAACCGGTCAATCGAGCCGGTGCTCACAGCCTCCGGGTCACCGTTGCGGGGCCCGGCTCGGTAACATCCAAGCCGGTCGTGGTGCGGGGGAGTGGCGATGAGGTTGCACAGGGTTACGGCAGCGCTGGGTGCGCTGGCCGGGTTGGCTGCCGTGCTGCTGCCGGCCGCGCCCGCCCAGGCCCGGGCCTTCGTCTGCCCCACCCTGCCCGGCCCGGCCAAGGTCAGCGCGGCCAAGCCGTACGAGACACAGCTGTTCGCCCCGGAACGGCTCGCGCCGTTCGCCACCGGCGCCGGCGTGCGCGTCGCGGTCATCGACTCCGGCGTGGACGCCGACCATCCGCAGCTGCGCGACCGGGTCGCCGCCGGCCAGGACTTCCTGCACGGCGACGCGACCGGGCGCCAGGACTGCGTCGGCCACGGCACGGCCGTGGCCAGCCTCATCGCCGCTGAGCCCGTCGCCGGCGCCGGCCTGCGCGGGCTGGCCCCGGACGCGACCATCGTGCCGGTGCGGGTCAGCGAGCAGACCGACACCGACCAGAGCACCGGCGGGCCGGTCAGCCCGGCCAAGTTCGCCACCGCCATCGACTGGGCCGTCGACGAGGGCGGCGCCGACGTGATCAACATGTCGCTGGTGATGACCACCGACGACGGCAGAGTCCGCGCCGCCGTCGCCCGGGCCGTCGCCGCCGGTGTCGTCGTGGTCGCCGCGGCCGGCAACGACGGGCGCCCCGACGACGGCAACCCGCGGCCCTACCCGGCGTCCTATCCCGACGTCATCGGCGTCGGGGCCATCGGAGCCAACGGCGTGGCCGGCGACTTCTCCCAGCACGGCGACTACGTGGACGTGATGGCCCCGGGCGTCGGGGTGACCATCGCCGCGCGCCGCTCCGGGCACACCCAGGGCGACGGCACCAGCTACGCGACACCGTTCGTGGCGGCCACCGCCGCACTGCTCAAGCAGCGGTTCCCGTCGCTGACCCCGGCCCAGGTGGCCCGGCGCATCCTGGCCACCGCGGACCCGGCCCCCGGCGGGCGCCGCAGCGAGCTGTACGGCTTCGGCGTGCTGAACCCGTACCGGGCGCTGACCGAGACCCTCGGCCCGGAGTCCCCGCCGCCGCCGGCACCGGCGGTCATGCACACCGAGGACCCCGCGGCGCTGGCGCTGGCCGCACGCCGGGCCCACGCGCAGGACATGTCCCTGCTGGTCGCCGGGATCGGCGCCGGCGTGGTGCTGCTGGTCGTGGTCGTCGCCGCCGCCCTGCGCCGGGGCCGGCGCCGCGGCTGGCGCCCGCCCGACCCGGAAGTGCCCTGAGGCAGCGGAGAGGAACGGCATGGACATCCGGGAGATCACGGTCGCCGACGAGGATGCCGGCCCGTACGGCATCACGACCGGCCCCGACGGTGCCCTGTGGCTGACCCTCGTGCACGCCGGGCGGGTCGCGCGGCTCACCACCGGCGGTGACCTGCGCACGTTCGACCTGGGCGCGCCCGACTGTCAGCCCAGCCTGATCACCGCCGGCCCGGACGGGGCGCTGTGGTTCACCCGCACCCAGGACGACCGGATCGCCCGGATCACCACCGACGGGCAGCTCAGCGAGTTCGCGCTGCCCACGCGCGGCTGCGGCCCGTACGGGATCACCGCCGGCCCCGACGGCGCGCTCTGGTTCACCGAGATGAACGCCGACCGGATCGGGCGTCTCACCCCGGACGGCGACCTGCGCGAGTTCGCCCTGCCGGTCTCGCAGGCGTTCGTCTCGACCATCACAGCCGGCCCCGACGAAGCCCTGTGGTTCACCCTCAACCAGGCCAACGCCGTCGGCCGGATCACCACCGACGGCACGGTCACCCTGCTCGACCTGCCCACCCCGGCCGCCGCGCCGGTCGGCATCACCGCCGGCGGCGACGCGCTGTGGTGCGTCGAGATCGGCGCCGGCCAGGTCGCCCGGATCACCCCGGACGGCACGGTGACCGAGTTCCCGCTGCCCGACCGCGCGGCCCGACCGCACGCGATCGTCGCCGGCGGCGACGGCTGCTGGTTCACCGAGTGGGGCGCCAACCGCGTCGCGCACATCAGCGCCGACGGCACCGTCACCGAGCACGACCTGCCGAGCCCGAAATCCGAACCGCACGGCCTGACCATCGGCCCGGACGGCAACGTGTGGGTGGCGCTGGAGACTGGCAAGGTCGCCGTGCTGACCGGCGCAGGCCCGGCGCGATGAGCACCGAGCAGACCGTGCGGGCCTGGCTGCGCGAACGCGGCGCCGAGAGCATCGCGCACCCCGGCGGCACCCTCTACGCCCACCTCGGCCGGGTCCACGACCGGCTCGGCGCACTCGGCCACGACCCGCAGGTGCAGCTGGCCGGGCTGGCCCACGCCGCCTACGGCACCGACGGCTTCGACCGGACCCTGCTGGCGGTCGCGGACCGGGCGGTCCTGCGCGACCTGGTCGGCGAGCCCGCCGAGGCACTGATCTACCTGTACGGCGCCTGCGACCGTTCCCGCACCTGGCGGCCTCTGCCCGACACCCGGCAGGTGCGGGACCGCTTCACCGGCGGCACTCACGAGCTGGCCCCGGAGCAGACCGGCCCGTTCACCGACCTGAGCATCGTCAACGAGCTCGACGTGGCCGAACAGGACCCGACGTTCGTCGCCCGCCACGGCGCCTACTTCCGCGAGCTGTTCGCGTCCTGGGCGCCGCTGGCATCGCCTGCCGTCCTCGCGGAGGCCCGCCGCATCCTGGGCTGATCCCGCCCGATGGCCGAAATCGTCATGGTTGTGGCGTGGACGCCGCCCCGCGTACCCGGCGATCATCGACGCCATGGGGGACCGCCGCATCGCCGTCGTCGTCTACGACGGATTCCAGCTGCTCGACCTGGCCGGCCCGGCCGACGTGTTCGCCACCGCGGCCCTGATCGCCCGCGGCGGCTACCACCTCGACGTGGCGGCCGCCGAGGCCGGCCCGGTCCGGGCCCACAACGGCGTCACCACCACCGCGGTCGCCTTCGACGACCTCACCGACATCGACACGCTGCTGGTGGCCGGCGGGCTGTCCGCGCCGCAGCACCTGCACCTGGCCGCGCCGATCGCCCGGCTCGCCGGCCGCGCCCGGCGGGTCGCGTCGGTGTGCAACGGCGCCCTGCTGCTGGCCGAGGCCGGGCTGCTCGACGGGCGCCGCGCGACCACGCACTGGCTGGTCGCCGAGGACCTCGCCGCCGCCTACCCGCGGGTCGAGGTCGACGCGGACCCGATCTACGTGCGCGACGGCACCGTCTGGACCTCCGCCGGGGTCACCGCGGGCATCGACCTGGCGCTGGCGCTGGTGGCCGAGGACCACGGCACCGCCCTGGCCGCCGACGTCGCCCGCGGCCTGGTCGTCTACCTGCACCGGCCCGGCGGGCAGAGCCAGTTCAGCACGCCGATGCGCACCGGCGTCCCGCGCAGTGAACCCCTGCGTGAGCTGCGCGCCTACATCGACGCGAACCCGGCCGCGGACCTGAGCGTGCCGGCCCTGGCCCGGCGGGCGGCGATGAGCGAACGGCACTTCTCCCGCGTCTTCACCCGCCAGGTCGGCCTGCCGCCCGGCCGCTACGTCGAGCACAGCCGGGCCGAGGCGGCCCGCCGCCTGCTCGAGTCCACCGACGCGCCGCTGGCCCGGGTCGCCCGCGACTGCGGCCTGGGCCTGCCCGAGACCCTGTACCGCACGTTCCGGCGCCGCTGGCGGATCTCACCGGCCGACTACCGCCGCCGCTTCCAGCACAGAGAGGCCTGAGGCATGCACGTCGCCATTCCGCTCTATCCCCGGTTCACCGCCCTGGACGCCGTCGGCCCGTACACCGTGCTCGGCTTCGCCCCGCAGGTCACCGTGACGTTCGTGGCCGCGGCGCCCGGCCCGGTGACCGACGACCTCGGCAGCCTCACCCTGTCCGCGACCGCCGGTTACGCCGACCTGCCGCACCCGGAGGTCATCGTCGTGCCCGGCGGCCCCGGCACCGCCGAGGCGATGCACGATCCCGAGCTGCGCGCCTGGCTGCTGGCGGCCCGCCCACAGTGGATGACCTCGGTCTGCAGCGGCTCGTTCGTGCTGGCCGCGGCCGGGTTGCTGGAGGGGCGCCGGGCCACCAGCCACTGGGGGTGGCGTGACGGGCTCGCCGCGTTCGGGGCGCAGCCGGTCGAGCAGCGGGTCGTGACCGACGGCCCGGTGATCACCGCGGCGGGCGTCTCCGCCGGGATCGACATGGCGCTGACCCTGCTGGCCCGGCTGCGCGACGACGAGACCGCGCAAACCGTCCAGCTGGCCGTCGAGTACGACCCGGACCCGCCGTTCACCGCCGGATCGCCCCGGTCCGCGCCGCCCGGCCTGGCCGAGCGGGCCCTGGCCCTGATCCGCTGAGGCCGTCGCAAATCGGTGGAGGCGGCGCCGCGGGCCGCCTACCGTGTCCCGCTGTGGACATCAGGGGAGAGGCCGACGAGCGTTTCGGCGCGGTGGCCGACGTCTTCACCCGCAACTTCGGCGACTTCCCGGAGCTCGGCGCGGCCGTCACCGTCTACGCCGGCGGCCGCAAGGTGGTCGAGCTGTGCGGGGGCGTCGCCGACGAGCGCACCGGCCGGGCGTGGACCGTCGACACCGCGGTGCCGGTGTTCTCGTGCGCGAAGGCCGTGGTGAGCATCTGCACGCACCTGCTCGCCCAGCGCGGTGAACTGGACCTCGACGCGCCGGTGAGCCGGTACTGGCCGGCGTTCGCCGCGCACGGCAAGGAGGGCATCACCACGCGGATGGTGCTCGGGCACCGGGCCGGGCTGCCGGTCCTCGACCGGAGTCTGTCGTTCGAAGAGGTCACCGCGTGGACGCCGGTCGTGCGGGCCATCGAGGAGCAGGCGCCGCTGTGGGAGCCCGGCACGGCGTACGAGTATCACGCTCATGTCTTCGGTTTCCTGCTCGGTGAGCTGATCCGGCGGATCACCGGGCTGAGCCCGGGCGCCTATTTCCGCGCGGCTATCGCGGACCGGCTCGGGCTGCGCACCAGGATCGGCGTACCCCGCGAGGAGCTCGGGGATCTCGCCCGGCTCACCGAGGCGCCGGGCCGCCCGCCGATGCCCGGCCCCGAGACGCTGATCATGCGGATGGTCACGATGAACGGCGCGTTCGTCTTCCCCGGCCTGGACGAGCCGCACGGCTGGAACGATCCCGAGCTGCTCACCGCCGAGATCCCCGGTGCGGGCGCCGTGTCGTCGGCGACCGGCCTGGCCGCACTGTTCGCCGCTGCGGTGACCGGCGACGACCGGCTGCTCACTGCGCAGACCGTGACGGACCTGCTCCGTGAGCAGTCCGCCGGCGCGAGCTGGTCCGGGATGGACGCGGGACAGCGGTGGGGCTCGGGCTTCCTGCTCGACTCGGCCTTCCGGGCACTGCCGGGCGCGCGCAGCTTCGGCAACGACGGCGCGGGCGGGCAGTTCGCCTTCGGCGACGACGAGTACGGCGTCGGCTTCGCGTACGTCGCCAACCGCATGGTCGGCTACGGCGACGCCCGGGCCACCCGCCTCATCGCCGCCGTCCGCGACGCCCTCGGCTAGAGGTGCTTCAAGGCCGCCTCGACACTGTGGGTGGCGGCCGGCACGAGCGGCAGCCGTACGGCGGCAGTCGGGATCCGGCCCTGCGCGTGCAGCACGCCCTTGATCACCGTCGGGTTCGGCTCGGCGAACAACGCCAGCGCGAGCCCAGCCAGCGCATGACCCACCGCCCGCGCCCGCACGGCATCCCCCGCGGCCCACGCCCGCACCAGCTCGGCGAAGCGGTCGGTGGCCACGTGCGCCGAGGCCAGGATCCCGCCGTGCGCACCCAGGGCCAGCAGCGGCGACACGAACGCGTCGTCACCGCCGAGCACCGCGAACCCGGCGGGCGGATCGGCCAGCAGCTCCACGGTCGCCGCGTCGATGCCACCCGCCGCCAGCTTCACCCCGGCCACCCCCGGGATCGCATCCAGGCGCCGCAGGGCCGCCGCTGACAACGGCTGCCCCGTCCGGTACGGCACGTGGTAGACCAGCACCGGCACCGGGCTCGCCGCGGCCAGCGCCTCGAAGTACGCGACAACACCGTCCTCCCCGGGGCGCAGGAACGGCGGCACCAGACTCAACGCGGCATCAACCCCGGGCCGTTCCCGCAACGCCCGCAACGCCTCGACCGAGTTCGCCCCGACCACCAGCGCGGCGTTGCCGTCCCGGCACACCCGCGTGACCACGTCCAGCACGGCCCGCTGCTCGTCCGCGCTCAGCGACGCCGGCTCCCCGGTCGTGCCCAGCGCCACCAGCCCGGCCGCACCCCCGGCCAGCACCTCCCGGGCCAGCACTTCCAGCGCGTCCAGGGCCACCGACCCGTCGGCGTCGAACGGGGTGATCAGCGGGACGTACACACCGGAGAAGGTCATGGGCCCAGCCTCTGGCACCAACTGCCATAAGGTCCAGTTCACATTTCTGCGCAGAACCGTAAGCTCAGCTGATGCTGGATGTCCGGCGCCTGCGCCTGCTCTGCGACCTCGCCCGCCTCGACACGATCAACGCTGTCGCGCAGGCGCACATGTACACGCCGTCCGCGGTCTCCCAGCAGCTGTCGGCCCTGGAACGCGAAGTCGGCCTGCCCCTGCTGGAACGCACCGGCCGGCGCGTCGCCCTGACCCCGGCCGGCCGGGTCCTGGTCCAGCACGGCGAGTGCGTGCTGGCCGCGCTCGAGCAGACCACCACGGCGATCGCCGCGCTGGCCACCGGCCTGTCCGGGCCGTTGCGCATCGGCGCGTTCCCCACCGCGGTCCGCACCCTGCTGCCGGCCACCCTGGTCGCCCTGGCCGAACGCCACCCCGGGCTGGAGCTCATGGTCACCGAGCTGGACCCGGCGGCCGTCCCGGACGCGCTGCGCGAGCACCGGCTCGACGTGGGCCTGCTGCACGACTACGACGTCGTCCCGGTCAAACCCGACCCGATGCTCGACGCCGTGCCGCTGCTGGACGAGACGGTGTACCTGGCGCTGCCGTCGACCGGTTCGGGGTCGCTGCGGGACCAGCGTGACGCGGACTGGATCGTGGCGAGCCCCGGAACGCTGTGCCACGACGTGACCCTGCACGTGTGCCGAGCGGCGGGCTTCACGCCCCGGGCCCGGCACCAGGCCGACGACTTCACCACGGTGCTCGCGCTGGTCGCCGCCGGCCAGGGCGTGTCGCTGGTGCCCGAACTGGCCACGGCGAAGCCACCCACCGGCGTCTGGCTCGTGCCGTTGCAGACGCGCCGGCGTACCCGGATCGCGTACCGTCGCGGCGCCGCGACCCACCCGGCGGTAGCCGCCTTCATCACCGAGATCCGCGCCGCCAGCAGCGGTTTCGGCGACCCGCGCTGAGAAATCTCCGGTTCGCTGCAACCGGCGGGCCGCCCGGCGGCGTGCCAGGGGCAGAGGCACGCACCGAGGGGAAGCGGGTTCGGCGTGACGGACGAGGACTACAGGGCGTTCTATGCTTCGGCGTTCGCCCGGCTGGTCGGGCAGGTCTACCTGCTCACCGGCGATTTCGGCGAGGCCCAGGACGCCGTGCAGGAGGCGTTCATCCGGGCCTGGAGCAGACGGCGGCGCTTCGCCGACGGCGACGAGCCGGAGGCGTGGATCAGGACGGTCGCGCGCCGGATCGCGGTCAGCCGCTGGCGGTCCGGCCGGTCGCGGCTGGCGGCGTGGCGGCGGCACGGACCGATCGCGGACGTACCCGCGCCCGGGGTGGAGACGCCGCTGATCGTGGCAGCGCTGCAGCGGCTGCCCGAGGAGCAGCGGCGCGCGATCGTGCTGCACCACCTGTGTGACCGCTCCGTCGATCAGGTCGCCGCGGAGACCGGGGCGCCGCCGGGCACGGTCAAGGCCCGGCTCTCGCGCGGCCGCGAAGCCCTGCGCCAGATCCTCGACGAGGCCGACACCACCCCGGCCCTGCCCGCGGGGCAGGACACCATCGTGAGCCTGGAGGGCCGCCATGTCTGACAACGAGAACCCCCTACTGGACAATCCGCTGCCCGAGCTGGAGGCCCTGCTGCGGGACGCCGCCGCCGACGCGCGTCGGCGGGCGTTCGTGCCCACGTACGAGTCGGTCGAAGGTGTGGCCCGCGGCCGCCGCACAGCGCGAGTGGCCGCCAGCAGCTTGTTCGCGGTGGTGCTCGGCCTGTCGATCGGCGGGGCGGTCATCGCCGGAGCCGGGCGCGGCGACAACGACAGAACGCCGGACCGTCAGCCACCGGCGGCCTCGGCTGTCGCGCTGGATCCGTCGCTGCGCCAGTACGAGACCAAGATCCCGGTGCTGACCTGGACACCGGACCCCGGCCGGGACGCGGATTCGGTCAGCCGCCAGCGGCAGTTCTACACCGCGGTGTTCTCCGCCCTGGGCCAGGGTGACCACGACTACTCCCACATCAAGGACCTCAGGAAGGTCTTTGCCGACGCCCCGGCCGCCGGCCCGGCGATCGCCATCGACCAGTCGACCACCAGGGCCCAGCTGGAACGCGCCGCGACGGATCTGCTTGAGATCGACGGGGTGCGTGACGCGAAGGTCGTCGTGGTCACCGGCCTGTGGTTCACCGTGTCGGCCGCCCGGCCCGCCGTCACCACCAACGGCCGGACCGAGAAGCCGCCGGTCCTGGACCCGGCCGGGCTGAAGATGCGGGGCACCGCCAGCGGCAGCGGCAAGGACATCACCACGGGCCGGCCGACGGTCTGGGTCCGCGGCACGTACGTCGGACCGCCCATCACCCGGGCCCTGTTCGACCAGATGCGCCGCCGGGCCGCTGATGCGGTCCACATCGACATCAGTCAGGTCGTCGTCACCGCGGAGTCCACCAGGCCCCGGAACTCCGTGCCCATCCCGGTCAGGAGCTGACGCCGCTCAGCCACGCAGCAGGGCGTTGAGCCGGGCGGCCTGCCGGGTGAGGTGCTCGCGTTCGGCGAGGCTGGCCGCGCCCTCGGCAGCCGCGGTGTAGAGCCGCGCCGCAGCCACCCGGTCACCGTCACGCTCGTGCAGGTATGCCGCGACGGCCGGGTGGCGCGGCAGCGCGGGGTCCAGCTCCGCCAGGGCGGCGAGTCCGGCGCGCGGGCCGTCGGCCTCACCGACCGCGACAGCCCGGTTGAGGCGGGCCACCGGGCTGTCGGTGAGGCGCACGAGTTCGTCGTACCACTCGACGATCTGCACCCAGTCGGTCTCCCCGGCCGTACGGGCGTCGGCGTGCAGTGCGGCGATGGCCGCCTGGGCCTGGAACTCGCCCAGCCGGTCGCGGGCCAGCGCGGCCTGGAGCACGTCGACGCCCTCGGCGATCAGCCGGGTGTTCCACCGGCTGCGGTCCTGCTCGGCGAGCGGCACCAGCCGGCCGCCGGGCCCGGTACGCGCCTCGCGCCGGGCGTGGTGCAGCAGCATGAGCGCGAGCAGCCCGGCGACCTCCTCGTCCAGGGCCCGGGCGGCCAGCTCGCGGGTGAGCCGGATCGCCTCGCCGGCCAGGTCCACGTCACCGGAGTAGCCCTCGTTGAAGACCAGGTAGAGCACCCGTAGCACGGTGGCGAGATCGCCGGGCTGGTTGAACCGCACCCCGGCGACGGTCCGCTTGGCCCGGCTGATCCGCTGGGCCATGGTCGCCTCCGGCACAAGGTACGCCTGCGCGATCTGGCGGGTACTCAGCCCGCCGACCGCCCGCAACGTCAGCGCGACCGCCGAGGCCGGGGTCAGCGACGGGTGCGCGCACAGGAAGTACAGCTGGAGCGTGTCGTCGACCACCTCACCCGGGCCGGGCGGCGGTTCGGCCTCGACGCGTACCTCCCGGTGCCGGCGGGACGCTTCCGCGCGCGTCGCGTCGAGGAATTTGCGCCAGGCCACGGTGACCAGCCAGCCCTTGGGATCGCGGGGCGGGTCACCGGGCCACCCGCGTACGGCTTCGAGCAGGGCGTCCTGCACGGCGTCCTCGGCCGCCGCGAAGTCGGCGCCGCGACGCACGAGAACGCCGATCACCGTGGGGGTGAGGCTGCGCAGCAGGGCCTCGTCCACTTCTCACTCCGTGATGGTCTCGGGCTCGGTGTAGGCCGGGCGCAGTTCGAGCCACTCGTGGATCGGCTTGCCGCCGGCCCCCGGCGCCGCGGACAGCTCAGCGGCCAGTTCCAGCGCCCGCTCGTAGCTGTCCACGTCGATCATCATCCAGCCGGCGATCAGGTCCTTGGTCTCGGCGAACGGTCCGTCGGTGATCGGCGGGCGCCCCTCGCCGTCGGAGCGCACGAACGTGCCCTGCGGGGAGAGTGCCTGTTCGCTGACGAACTCGCCGGTGCTCTCGAGCCGGGCGGCGAAGTCACGCATGTACTGCAGGTGGGCCGACACCTCCTCCGGGGTCCACTGGTCCATCGGCACGTCGTTGGGCGGTGCCGGCGCGCCCCGATAATGCTTGAGCAGCAGATACTTGGCCATCACGGTCTCCTGTCGGTTCGGGTACGGCTCATTGTGCTCAGGCCCGCTGCCGTTGCTCGCGTTGCCGCACCAGTTCCTCGACGGCGCTGGGCAGTGTCGTCTCGAAGTCGATGAGCTTGGCCCAGGTCGGCGTCACCACGATGCGAACCATGCCGTCGTACAGCGAGCGCACCTCCGCCTCCCACTGCACCCGCTGCTCGGCGGTCATGGTGTAGGAGCCGTTCATCTGCAGGTACTCCTGCGGGATGCCGTCGACGGCGTCGAGCTCGGCCCGGCCGCGGATGAGCAGGATCTTGGGCGGGTGCACCTCGGTGTCGATGGTCAGCGCGACCATCGGGTTGACCCGCAGGGACGGCAGCTTCGGGGCGTTCGTCGAGGTGCACATGACGATCTGCGAGCCGTTCCAGGTGAACGCGATCGGCACGTTGCGCGGGGTGCCGTCCTTGGCGACGTACGCCAGCCGGGTCAGGTCCCGGGCCAGCATCTCCTGGCTGAGTGGCCGGTGCAGAACCTCGGTGATCTCATCCTGGTGCACGGTCGTCCCTCTTTCCTCGTCCCCGGCCGCCGGTGGTGGCCGCTGGTGTCCCCTGGGACGCAGCCGCCCTGACGTTCTCGACACGCGACGCCGACCGAGTTCAGAATTTTCCGGTGACGGACACTGATCCCACCCTTGCCCGCATCGCCCGGGGCGTGGAGCTGCACCATCACCAGGGCCGGCCGGACGCCGCCCGCGAGGTGTTCGCCCGGATCTGGGACGAGATCGGCGGCGAACGCGGTGATCCGCTGCATGTCTGCGTCCTCGCGCACGCCCTGGCCGACGTGCAGGACGACGTCCGGCAGGAGCTGATCTGGGACCAGCGCGCGCTGGTCGCGGCCGATCAGCTCACCGATGCCCGGGTCGCCGAAGCCGGGGTGCCACTGACGGCGGCCGGCCTGTATCCGTCGCTGCACCTCAACCTGGCCGAGTGCTACCGCAAGCTCGGCGACCTGGGCCAGGCCCGCGACCACCTGCGGCAGGCGCAGGCGGGGATCGGCGCGCTCGGCGATGACGGGTACGGGCAGCTGATCAGGAGCGGCCTGGACCGGCTGACCCGCCTGCTGACTCCGGGTTAGGGGTGCCGAACCAGGTGGCCAGCGCGTCGAGGAGCCCGTCGGTGCCGTCCGGGCCGAGGGCCCACGCGACGTAGCCGTCCGGGAGGATGAGCAGGGCCTCGGCGGGTGGTGTCTGTGCGTGGGCGCGGACCAGGTCGACGCGGTCGCGCCACGCTCCGATCAGGTCGGCCAGGTGCCCGGAGCCGGTGAGGTCGACCAGCAGCGGCCGGCCCGCCCGCAGGAGTTCGGCGAGGCGGGTGGTCCGGCTGCTGATCCGCAGGTCGAGCTCCGGCGCGAACCGCCCGGTCACTGCATGGGCGGTGCCGGCGTGCATCCGGTACGCGAGATCAGAGCCGGCCATCAGCCCGGCGATGTGCCCGGTGACACCGGGAAGGTCGAGCAGCTCGCCGACGACCTGGCGTAACGCGGTGACCGCAGGACCGGGAGACATCAGCGCGAGCTGGGCCTGGGTCTGCATGGTGACCCGCCCGGCGGCCGGTTGACCTCGGCGTGGTAGCTGTCGAGCAGTCCCGGCGGTGCCCAGCCGTGCACCTGCGCAGCGAGTTTCCAGCCGAGGTTGGCCGCGTCCTGCAACCCGAGGTTCAGTCCGGGCGCGCCGACCGAGGGATGCACGTGGGCGGCGTCACCGGCGAGGAACACCCGGCCCTGACGGTACGAGGTGGCGATCCGGGTGTTGGCGACGTACCCGCGGCGCAGCAGATGCGGCCCCGGCGTCGGCGGTGCGGCCAGCGGCAGATCCTGCCCGAGGACCCGGTGCAGGCTGTCGCGTACCTCGCCGAGGCTGACCGGGACGTCGCCGTCCGGCGCCGGGCCGTCCCACTCGATCACCGACACCATCAGGACACCGGGGGTGTGCGGCACCATCACGTAGGCGCCGCGTTCGGTGCGGTGCCAGGCGTACAGGCCGATCCGGTCCCCGCTGGGCAGGATGACGGCGGCGGCTTCGGCGCTGATCGACGACCCCGGCACGCTCACGTGGGCGGCCCGCGAGACGACGCCCGGATCGGTGTGGCCGGCGACGGAAACCCCGATCTGCTTGCGGACGCCGCTGCGCGCGCCGTCACATCCGACCAGATAACCGGTACGCATCCCGTAGGCGCCGTCCGGGCCCTGCATCCGTACGGAGACACCGTCGTCGTCCTGGCGCAGCTCGAGCAACCGGTGCCCGCGCCGCAGGTCCACGCCGAGTTCCCGGGCCTGCTGTTCCAGTAGCGCCTCCAGCTGCGCCTGGCGGATCTGCAGGCTGTACAGGGGATTGTCGGCCAGGCCGGACAGTTTCAACGGCAGCGCGCCGAACAGGAAAGCCGGTGCGGCCTGCGGCCGCTTCGCGAGGAACCCCCGGTGGTCCAGGAAACGCACCACCTGACCGACCAGAGCATTGGCCTTGTACGCCGTGCTGGGCTCGGGCAACTGCTCCAGCACGACCGGGCGCACGCCGGCGAGGGCCAGTTCGCCGGCCAGCAGCAGCCCGACCGGGCCGCCACCCACGATGATCACCTCAGCAGCAGACATGCCGGGCACCATAGCGGCGGCTGACCAGGGCAAACGCCACCACCCGTGGTCGTCGGAAACAGCGCCCGTGAGATAATTGGGTGGACGGCGACGGGTGCGACTTGTAGCTTGCAGACGATCGTGACACCGCCCGAGGAGGTGAGACCCATGAACGCTGTATCGCTGTGGGTGCTCCCCCTCCCGTCACGGCCGGGCGACTGACGTAGGTGTCGCCGGAGCGCCCCACCACTGGGCACTCCCGAAAGGCCATCACCTATGCACACTTTCGACGTGATCATCGCCGGCTGCGGTCCGACCGGCGCGATGCTGGCCGCCGAGCTGCGGCTGCACGACGTACAGGTTCTCGTCCTGGAGCAGGACACCGAGCCCGTGTCGTTCGTCCGCATCGTCGGCCTGCACATCCGCAGCATCGAGCTGCTGGCGATGCGCGGTCTGCTGGAACGCATCCGCGAACGCGCACGACAGCGTCCGGCCGCCGGTTTCTTCGCCGCCATCAACAAGCCCGTGCCGCCGGGCCTGGATTCGGCCCACGCCTACCTGCTGGGCATTCCGCAGCCGGTAATCGTCGACCTGCTCGAACAACACGCGACCGCCCTGGGCGCGGAGATCCGCCGCGGCTGCGCGGTGACCGACCTCCAGCAGGACGACGACGGCGTGACCGTCGAACTGGCCGGCGGTGAACGCCTGCGCTCGCGTTATCTCGTCGGCTGCGACGGCGCCCGCAGCACTGTGCGCAAGCTGCTCGGTGTCGCGTTCCCCGGCGAGCCGTCCCGGACCGACACCCTGATGGGCGAGATGGAGGCGGGGGCGCCGCCGGAGGAGATCGCCGCCAAGGTGACCTCGGTTCGCGACACCCACAAGTCGTTCACCGTGCAGCCCTTCGGCGACGGTGTCTATCGCGTCGTGGTCCCCGCAGCGAAAGTCAGCGAGCGGGCGGAACCGCCGACGATCGAGGACTTCCGGCAGGAGCTGCGCACGGTCGCCGGAACCGACTTCGGCGTGCACTCGCCGCGCTGGCTTTCCCGGTTCGGCGACGCGACCCGGCTGGCCGAACGCTACCGGGTGGGGCGGGTGCTGCTGGCCGGCGACGCGGCGCACATCCATCCGCCCGCGGGTGGGCAGGGCCTCAACCTGGGTGTGCAGGATGCTGTCAATCTCGGCTGGAAGCTGGCCGGCCAGGTGCGCGGGTGGGCGCCGGACGGGTTGCTGGACACGTACCAGGCCGAACGTCATCCGGTGGCGGCGGAGGTGCTGGACAACACCCGCGCCCAGATGGCGCTGTTCTCGCCCGAGCCGGGGGCGCAGGCGCTGCGCAGGCTGCTCAGTGAGCTGATGGACTTCGACGAGGTGAACCGCCACCTGATCGAGAAGATCACGGCGATCGGCATCCGGTACGACTTCGGGGCGGGGCCTGATCTGGTCGGTCGCCGGTTGCGGGACGTCGAAGTGAAGCAGGGGCGGCTCTACGATCTGCTGCATCGCGGGCGGGGGCTGCTGCTGGACCGCACCGAACGGCTGAGCGTCGGCGGATGGGCGGACCGGGTGGACTACCTCGGGGATCCGACTGCGGCGGTGTCTGTTCCGGGGTTGTTGGTGCGGCCCGACGGTTACGTCGCCTGGACCGGGGACGACCAGCAGGGCCTGGACGCTCAGCTGTCCCGCTGGTTCGGCAAGCCCGTTCTCTGATCAGGACGGCTTTCTCTCAGCGATTGCGACGCTCTCTCGATCGGTCCGGCCAGCCAGCTCTCTCTCAGACCGTCCTACGGAAGACGCCGACGATCCCCTGCGGATCGTCGGCGCTCCGGAGCGGTCACGTCGTGCCTGGTTTACTGGATTGCAATTATCAATAATCCAATAATCCAGAGCGAGGCTTGCAAACGGACAAAACGCTAGCACACCATAATGACAGTTATGGTGTAACGGGGACGGGCGATGGAGCCACTGGATCGTCGCGTCGGCCTACGATCGGCTGATGTTCCAGCCGAGCTATCCGATGCGGACGCCGCGCCTCGCTCTGCGGCCCATCACCGTGGACGACCTCGACGACGTCCATGCCTGGCAGAGCCGACCCGACGTCGTCCAGTGGATGGCCGGGGCCGAGCCGCGTACCCGCGAGCAGTCACGGGCCTCGGTGCTGGCCATGGTCGGCGAGGACGCGCTGCGGGCCGAGGGCGACTGCCTGACGCTGGCCGCGACGACCGAGGCCGGCGTCGTCGGGACCGTGGAGCTGGTCTGGCGCAGTGAGCAGGACCGGACTGCCGAACTCGGCTACGTCTTCCATCCCGACCACGGGGGTCGCGGTCTGGCCACGGAAGCCGCCGCGGCCCTGCTGGACTGGGGTTTCGACCAGCTCGGCCTGCACCGCGTCTACGCCCGGTGCCACAGCAGCAACGCGGCGTCCGCCCGCCTGGTGACCCGGCTCGGCATGCGCCAGGAGGCCCACCACGTGGAGAGTTACCTGTTCCGCGGCACGTGGGCGGACCAGCTGGTCTTCGCCATCCTGGCCCAGGAATGGCGGACAAGGCAGCAGCAGGCGGGCACGACCAATCCCTGACCCGCTGCCGCCCTGACCTCGCCTCAGCCCTCGGCCGGCAGCAGCTCGTGCGACCGAGCCGCCGCCACCGCCCGCACCAACCCCACAGCCTCCGCCCGAGACATAGCCGGCACCTGCCGCCCGTCACGCAACCGCAGCGCCACCAGCCCCTCGGCCTGCTCCCGCGGACCGATCACCGCCACGTACGGGATCTTCCGCCGCGCAGCATCCCGGATCCGCGCCCCCACGGTCCCGTCCCGGTCGACCTGCACCCGCAGCCCCACCTCGATCGCCTCCCGGGCGAAGTCGTCGGCCGCCTTGTCCTGCTCCGCCCCGATCGGCAGAACACTGACCTGCACCGGCGAGTACCAGACCGGGAACACCCCGGCGTGGATCTCCAGCAGAGCCGCGAACAGCCGTTCCATCGACCCGACCAGGCTGCGGTGCACCATCACCGGGCGGGCCTTCGCGCCGGCCGGGTCGGTGTAGGACAGGTCGAACTGGGCCGGCTGGTGGAAGTCGATCTGGATGGTCGACAGGGTCGATTCGCGGCCGGCCGGGTCGGCGATCTGGATGTCGATCTTCGGGCCGTAGAACGCGGCTTCGCCCTCGACCGCCTCGTACGGCACCTCGGCTGCGTCCAACGCCTCGCGCAGCAGTCGTTCGGCCTGGTCCCAGTCGTCGTCGGAGCCGGCGTACTTGCCGCCGGGGCCGCGCAGGGACAGCTGGTACGACGACACGTGCAGGCCCAGCGCGGCGTGGGCCTGGCGGATCAGGTCCAGCACGGCCGACACCTCCTGGCCGACCTGGGACACCGGGCAGAAGGTGTGCGCGTCGTTGAGCGAGATCGCCCGGACGCGGCTGAGGCCGCCGAGGACCCCGGAGCGTTCGGCGCGGTACATGCCGCCGATCTCGGCGAGGCGCAGCGGCAGGTCACGGTACGAGCGGGCCCGCGCCTTGAAGATCAGGGCGTGGTGCGGGCACAGGCTGGGCCGCAGGACCAGTTCGTCGCCCAGGTTCATGGGCGGGAACATGTCGTCGGCGAAGTTGCGCCAGTGCCCGGACAGTTCGAACATCGCGCGTTTGCCCAGCACCGGCGAGTAGACGTGCTGGTAGCCGGCGCGCCGTTCGAGGTCGTACAGGTAGCTCTCGACCTCGTGACGGGCGGCGGCGCCGGCCGGTAGCCAGAACGGCAGGCCCGCGCCGATCAGCGGGTCGGAGTCGAAGATGTCGAGTTCACGGCCGAGTTTGCGGTGGTCCACGTGCATCGGTTTCTCCCTGGTTGCGGGCCCGGCAACCGGTCCAGGGACAACGAACGTGGCCCCGGGCGGATCGCCCGGGGCCACGTCGTCGCAGATCAGATCAGCGCGGTGCTCCGCCGGGACATCCCGGCGTCGTCGTGGCGGACCTGAGGTTCATGCGATCACGGTACGGGCGCAGCCGCGCGACCGGCAAAGCGTTTTCGTCGCCGTCTTCCGGACCACCATCGCCTCGGCCGTAGAGGATGGCGCTGAGTGCTTGACAGCACACCGACGGTCGTTGTATTTCAGAAGAAGTTGAGTCTGCCGGACTCAAGAAGCCTGGTGAGGGAGCACCAAGGAGGAGATGACCATGCTCATGCGCACGGATCCGTTCCGCGACATCGACCGCATGTTCGAGCAGCTCGCCGGCACCGCGGCGCGCCCGGCGGTGATGCACGTCGACGCCGAACGTGACGGCGACTGGTTCCACGTCTACTTCGATCTGCCGGGCGTCGACCCCGAGTCCATCGACCTGACCGTCGAGCGCAACGTGCTCTCCGTCCGCGCGCAGCGCCAGCGCGCCCGCCGCGACGGCGTGGAGAGCGTCATCGCCGAACGCCCGATGGGGGTCTTCACCCGCCAGTTGTTCCTGGGCGACACGCTGGACACCGACAAGCTCGAGGCCGAGTACGACAGCGGGGTGCTACACCTGCGCATCCCCGTCTCCGACAGCGCCAAGCCGCGCCGGATCAGCGTCGCCGCCGGCTCGGGAACCCCACGGCAGATCAAGGGCTGAGCACGATGCGCATCACCACCCACCTGGTCAACGACGGGGTGATCCGGCTGGCCGTGTCCGGCGAGCTGGACCTGGGCACCGCCGACCTGCTGGCCGACGCGTGCTGGACCTGACCGGCACGCTGGACCGGCTCACCGGAGTGCCGGCCCTGATCTGACGAGGACTGCTCTGACCGCAACCTGACACCGCCTGGCACAACGCGCGCCGGGCGGCGTCAGGATCGGTGAGTACAGTTCGCACCTGACAGGGGGCTCCACCGCAGCTGGTTAAGGATCGTCGGGTTGTCGTTCTTCACGCGCTTGCGCCGGCGCCGCGTCACCGCGGCCGTGCTCACCGTCCTGGCCGCGGTCCTGGTCTTCCTCGCGCTGGTCGTGCCGGACCAGATCACCCGGCTGCCGCCCGGCTCGTCGGTCCCGGCGGCGTTCGTGCGCATCCCGATCGAGGCACTGGCCGCGTTCGCGCTGCTGCTGGCCCTGCCGGCCCGCGCCCGCCGGGTCACCGCCGCGGTGCTCGGCGCCGCGCTAGGGCTGCTGACCATCATCAAGGTCATCGACATGGGCTTCTTCACGGTGCTGGCCCGCCAGTTCGACCCGGTGCTGGACTGGCCGCTGCTCGCCGACGGCTACCGCTTCGTCAAGGGCTCGGTCGGCAAGCCCGGGGCCGTCGCCGCCGTCGCCGGGGCGATCCTGCTCGCGGTGGCCGTCCTGGTCCTGATGATCCTGGCCGTGCGCCGGCTGGCGGCGGTCGCGGCTGCGCACCGTACCGCCAGCACCCGCGGCATCGCCGCGGCCTGCCTCGCCTGGCTGGCCTGCGCCCTGCTCGGCACCTCCTTCGTCCCCGGGGTGTACGTGGCCTCCGACAGCGCCTTCGTGCTGGCCCACGACAACGTGCTCAAGGTCCCGGCCGCCGTGCAGGACCGGCGCGCGTTCGCCGCGGAGGCCCGCGACGACGCGTTCCGTGACGTGCCCGCCGAGCAGCTGCTGACCGGGCTGCGCGGCAAGGACGTGGTGTTCACCTTCATCGAGAGCTACGGGCGGTCCGCGATCGAGGACCCCAAGCTCAACCAGCGCGTCGACGCCACCCTGGCCGAGGGCGGCCGGCAGCTCACCGCGGACGGGTTCGCCGCCCGCAGCGGCTTCCTGACCTCGCCGACCACCGGCGGCGGCAGCTGGCTGGCCCACTCGACGTTCCAGTCCGGGGTGTGGATCAACAACGAGCAGCGCTACCGCAGCCTGGTCTCCGGCGACCGGCTGACGCTGACCAGCGCCTTCCGCAAGACCGCGGCCTGGCAGACCGTCGGCGTCGAGCCGGGCGTCACGTACGCGTGGCCGGAGGGGCAGTTCTACGGCTTCGACCGCGTCTACGACTCGCACACCCTGGGCTACCGCGGCCCGGCGTTTAGCTGGGCCACGATGCCCGACCAGTTCACCCTGAAGTCGTTCACCGACCGCGAGTACACCCGGCCCGGCCGCGACCCGCTGATGGCCGAGATCACCTTCGTGTCCAGCCACACCCCGTGGGCGCCGCTGCCGGCCCTGCTGGACTGGGCCGACGTCGGCGACGGCTCGGTCTACACCGCCCAGCAGCGCGGCGCCCCGTCGGCCGGCGAGGTGTGGAAGGACGCGGCCCGGGTCCGCGAGGCGTACGCGAAGTCGATCAAGTACTCGATCGACAGCGTCGTGTCCTGGGTCCGCGAGTACGGCGACGACAACCTGGTCCTGGTAATGCTCGGCGACCACCAGCCGGCCCCGATCGTCGTCGGCGCCACCGCCAGCCACGATGTGCCGATCACCGTCGTCGCCCGGGACTCAGCCGTGCTGGACCGCATCGCGGACTGGGGCTGGACCGACGGGCTCGAACCGGCCCCGCAGGCGCCGGTGTGGCCGATGGACGCGTTCCGCGACAAGTTCCTGACCGCGTTCGGCCCGTCCAACGATCCGCCGCGGCCCCTCGCACCACCCAAGCGGTAAACCGGTGGAGCGCGGCCCGGGCGCCCTCTACGGTCGGCGCATGAGCACACGCACCATCCGGGTCACCGTCCGCGGCGCCTTCGCCGGTCTCACCGACGCCCAGCGCGCCGAGCTGCTGGCCCACGCCGGCGAGCACGACGTGGCGTTCGCCGCGTACACGCCTGAGGGGTCGCTGACCTACGACATCGCGGCGCGGCCGTTCTTCACCTTCCGCTTCGCCGACACCGTCGAGCAGGAGCAGGACATCCCGGCCGCGGTGACCCGCGCCGAGACCGCCGCCGCGGCGTACCTGACCGGGCGTGGCTACGGCTTCAAGGACCTCAGCTCGCAGGCCGTGGACATGTCGCAGATCCCGCTGGGCAAACGCGGCCGCAAACTCGCCGCCCGCGGCGACTAGAGCGTCGCCAACTGCTGGGCGGTGAGGCGCAGCGCTCCGGCGGCGACGTTCTCCCGGAGGTGCTTCACGCTGCTCGTGCCGGGGATCACCAGCATGTGCGGGCCCTGGTGCAGCGCCCACGCCAGGCGTACCTGTCCGGTGGTGGCCCCGTGCGCGGCCGCGACCGTCCGCACCGCCTCGTTGGTCTCCTCGCCGGCGCCTTTCTCGCGGGCGTCGCCGGCGAGGCTGAAGAACGGCACGAACGCGATGCCGCGTTCGCCGCAGACCCGCACGAGGTCGTCGTGGCTGCGGCGGTAGTCCAGGCCGTAGCTGTTCTGCACGCACACGACCGGCGCGATCGCCTGCGCCTCGTCGACGTGGGCGAGGGTCGCGGCGGACAGCCCGAGGTGACGGATCAGACCCTGCTCGCGCAGGGCGGCCAGGGCCGCGAACTCCTCGGCGCAGCTGCCGTGCCCGGGCCCGCGCAGCCGCAGGTTGACCAGGTCGAGGTGGTCGCGGCCGAGCCGGCGCAGGTTCTCCTCGACCTGGGCGCGCAGCTGCGCCGCGCTGCGGGCCCAGCCTTCTTCGCCCGGGCCGACCTTGGTCGCGATGAGCAGATCTTCCGGGTACGGCCACAGCGCCGCCCGGATCAGCTCGGTGGCGTAGCGTTTGTCCCCGGTGCCGACCTGCAGGGTGCCGCCGGGGGAGACGTAGAACGCGGCGGTGTCGATGTGGTTGACGCCCAGTTCCACCGCGTGCCGCAGCACCCGCACAGCCGGGGCCGGGTCCGGGTCGACGGTCAGGCGCATCGACCCGAATCCCAGCCGGCGCACGGTGTGCCCGGCCAGGGTGAACGTTCCGGCGGCAGCGGCGTCGATCTTGTCGGTGGGCATCGCGCCAACCTAGCGCGTCACTGCTCGGTGGCGATCACATCCACCTGGGGCCAGGTCATCATCGCCGAGGCCCAGGTGAGGCCCCCGCCGAACGAGGTGGCCAGCAGCCGGTGGCCGGCCAGCAGGGCCTCGTCGCGGCAGGCGTCGCCCAGTGCGAGCGGGATGGACGCCGCGCCGGTGTTGCCGACGCTAGCCACGTTGCCGATGCAGCGGTCGGCCGGTACGCCGATCTGCTCGGCGACCCGGTCCAGGATCCGCTGGTTGGCCTGGTGCGCGACGAAGCGGTCGACGTCGGCGACGATGTTCCCGGCGGCACGCAGCACTTTCAGCGCCGAGGCGGTCATGTGCTCGACCGCGCGGCGGTAGACCTCCTGGCCGGAGACGGCCCAGTACGGGTCGCCGGGCTCGGCCGTGGTGCGGGCCCGTTGGCGGCAGCCGCCGTTCTCGATGCGGATCAGGTCGGCGGCGGCGCCGTCGCTGCCCAGGTCGAACGGGCCGATCGCGCCGGGCTCGCCGGTCTCACCGGCGCGCAGCACGACCGCGCCGGCCCCGTCGCCGAACAGGATCGCCGGGCCGCGGGCCTCCGGGGTGTGCTCCAGGAAGTACGAGTTGGTCTCCGCGCCGATCAGCAGGACCCGCTCGGCGATGCCCGCCGCGATCAGCCCGGCGCAGGTGGCCAGGCCGTAGACGAAGCCGCTGCACACCGCGGCGATGTCGAACGCGGCGGCCGGGGCGACCCCGACCCGCCAGGCGACCTCGGGGGCGGTGGCCGGGCTGAGCCGGTCCGGGGTCGTGGTGGCGACCACGACGGCGTCCACGGCGTCGGTCTGGGCCGACTTGAGCGCGTTGCGGGCGGCGGTGGTGGCCAGGTCAGCCGTGGTGGTGCCGGGGTCCACGACGCGGCGCTGGGCGATGCCCGTGCGCCGGCGGATCCACTCGTCGCTGACGCCGAGGGCCGGCGCCAGTTCGGCGTTGGACACCGTGCGGCCGGGCACCGCGGTGCCCAGCCCTTGCAGTACGGCGACTCTGCTCACATCTCTCCTTCGGCGGGGTGGTCCGGTGCCGGTGACGCGACCACCAGCATCGGCTCCGTCTCGCGATACCCGCACCTCGTCACCGCACACCGCCGGGGGAAATCCGCCGTTCGAGTTGCCAGCCGGGGTCGCGCAGCACCACGCCCACCGTATGTCGGGCGGTCCCGGCAGGCACAAGCTCTACCCGGCGGTAGTTTTTCCTGTGTAACCAGACAGACACTCAGCGTGCCAATTCTGGGTCCTGGAGTTGCCGATGGCACACGTGCAGGTGACCCTCCAGCGGATACGGGTGACACGCCGACAGGGTCTGCTCGTACACGTAGCCGCTCTTGACCGCGACCCGGCAGGAGCCGGTGTTGTCGACCTGGTGCAGCAGCCGCAGCCGCCGCACGCCGGGAAAGGTGGCGAACGCCCACCGGGTCAGCGACCCGAGCGCCCGCGGGGCTATCCCGCGGCCGCGGGCGTACGCGGCGGTCCAGTAGCCGACCTCGGCGTCGTCGGCGGCCGGGTCGGGCCGCTTCAGCGCCACGTTGCCGACCAGCTTCCCGGCCTCGTCGAGCACCGCGAAGCTGAACCGGCTGCCGGTACGCCGGCCGGCGTGCTGCATCTCCAGCCACTGCCGCGCCTCGCCCGGGTCACCGGCCCGGACCCTGGTCCAGCGCTCCAGCAGCGGGTCACCCACCACGGTGATCAACGCGGCCGCGTCGTCGTCGCGCCACGGCCGCAGCGTCAGTCCCGCCACCGCCTCCGGGTCGTTCACGACGTGGTCAGGCCACGCTCGGCGGCGCTGCGCTCGACACAGAACTCGTTGCCCTCCGGGTCACGCATGGTGACCCAGCCCATCCCGTCCGGGGTCCGATGGTCCTCGTACACGGTCGCGCCCGCCGCGAGCAGCCGCTGCACGGTCTCGTCGCGGGTGCCGGCCGGCGGCTGGATGTCCAGGTGCACCCGGTTCTTGCCGGCCTTGTCGTCGGGCACCCGGATGAACAGCAGGCCGGGCGCGTCCGGCACCGGCGCGGTGATCAGCACCTCGTCGTCGTCGGGCTCCTCGTCCGGCAGGTAGCCGGTGACCTCGATCCAGAACCGGGCCAGCGCGTGCGGGTCATGGGCGTCGATCGTGATGTGACGCACGGGGTTCAGCGACATGGGTCAGACCCCGCTCAGGTGGGCCTCGATGGCCTCGACCACCAGGGCGTGGTCGTCGGCCTGCGGCAACCCCGACACCGTCACCACGCCGATCACCCCCACGTCCGGCACCCGCACCGGGAACGCCCCGCCGTGCGCGGCATAGTCGGCCGGGTCCACGCCGTACTTGGCGTCCAGCGCGTCGCCCTTGGCCGCCAGCCGCCGCCCGACCAGGAACGACGACGCGGCGAAACGCTCCACCACGCGCACCTTGCGGGCGATCCACACGTCGTTGTCAGCTGTGCTGCCCGGCAGCGCCGCGTGGAACAGCTGCTGCGTGCCCCGGCGGATGTCCACCGCCACCGGCAGCTCCCGGGTCGTCGCCAGGTCGACCAGCAGGCTGCCCAGGTGCCACGCGTCCGCGTTGTCGAACCGGGCGAACGTCAGGCGCTGCTCCTGCTCCTCGAGCCGGGTGATGAGATCGTCGTCGGTCATGGCGCCCATTGTCCGGCAAAGATCACCTCTCCGGCAAAGATCACCCGCGACCACGGCTGCGCCGCAGCCAGATCCCCAGCGACCCCAGGATCACGAACACCGTCATGGCACAGCACACCGCTTTGAACACAGCCCCCACCCCTCATCCCGGCTAAGGTCTTACCCCGTGCGCCTGGCCACCTTCAACCTGCTGCACGGCAGATCCCTGTCCGACGGCAACGTACACGCCGACCGGGTCGCCGCCGCCGTCGCCGACCTGGACGCCGACGTACTGGGCCTGCAGGAGGTCGACCGCGCCCAGCCCCGCAGCGGCCTGCTCGACCTGACCGCCATCGCCGCCGAGGCCATGGGCGCGCCCGCACACCGCTTCGCCGCGGCCGTCGTGGGCACCCCGGGGGAGAAGTGGCAGCCCTGGCGCTCCGACGACGACAACGCCCACCCCCTGTACGGCATCGCCCTGATCAGCCGCTGGCCCGTCCTGCGCTGGCAGATCACCCAGCTGCCCGCCGCCCCGGTGCGCTCTCCGGTGTGGATCCCCGGCCCGGGCGGCGGACTGATGATGCTCAAGGACGAGCCGCGGGTGCTGATCGCCGCCGTCATCGACGCCCCCACCGGCCCGATGACCGTCGCCAACACCCACCTGTCGTTCGTCCCCGGCTGGAACGTGCGCCAGCTGCGCGCCGCCGTCCGCGCCCTGCGCGGCCTGCCGGCCCCGCGGGTCCTGCTCGGCGACCTCAACATGCCCTCCGGCCCGGTACGCGCGTTCTCCGGCTGGCGCTCCCTGGCCCGCAAGGCCACCTACCCCAGCCCGGCCCCGCGTGCGCAGCTCGACCACATCCTGGCCGACCCGCGCGGCGCCGGCCTGCTCGGCCCCGTGCTGCAGGTCCGCACCCCCGCCGTGGGCGTCTCCGACCACCGGCCCCTGGTCGTGCACCTGGATCCGCCACCGGCCGACTGAGCCCCGCCGGCTCCTCCCTGTCACAACGATCGCGTCGCCGGTGTCTTGAGGGCAGAACCTGTCCAGAACCGGAGGAACCAGCATGACCGAAGTCCTCGTGATCGGCGGCGGCTACGCCGGGGTCATGGCGGCCAACCGCCTCACCCAGCGCGACGACGTCCACGTGACCCTGATCAACCCGCGCCCGGTCTTCGTCGAACGGATCCGCCTGCACCAGCTCGTCGGCGGCACCCACGACGCGATCGTCGACTACCGGCAGATCCTCGCCCCCGGCGTCCGGCTCCTGGTCGACACCGTCACCCACCTCGACGCGGGCGCCCGCCGCGTCGCCCTGACCGACGGCGACACCCTCGGCTACGACTACCTCGTCTACGCGCTGGGCAGCGGCAGCGCCGACCCGCGCGTGCCCGGGGCAGTCGAACACGCCCACCCCATCGCCGCCCTGGAAGACGCGCAACGCCTGCGGCCGCTCATCGACGCCGCACCCAGCAGCGCCCCGGTGACGGTGGTCGGCGCCGGACCCACCGGCATCGAGACCGCCGCCGAACTCGCCGAGACCGGCCACGCCGTGACCCTGGTCTGCGGTGACGTGCTCGGCCCGTACCTGCATCCCCGAGGCCGCCGATCCGTCACCCGGCGCCTGACCGCCCTCGGCGTCACCGTCCTGGCCGGTCCCGGCGCGACCGTGACGGCCGTGACCCGCGACGCGGTTCACCTGCGCGACGGCCGGACGCTGCCCAGCACGGTGACGATCTGGACCGCCGGTTTCGGCGTGCCCGACCTCGCCGCTCGCAGCGGCCTGAGCACCGACGCCCTCGGCCGGCTGCGCACCGACGAGACCCTCACCAGCGTCGACGACGACCGCATCGTCGCCGCCGGGGACTCCGCGGCACCCTCCGGCCTGCCGTACCGGATGAGCTGCCAGGCCGCCATGCAGCTGGGCCCGCAGGCCGCCCGTACCGTGCTCAGCCGGATCGCCGGCGACCGGCCCGCGCCCGTCGAGGTCGGCTTCGCCGGCCAGTGCATCAGCCTCGGCCGGCGGGCCGGGATCTTCCAGTTCTCCCGCCGCAGCGACACCGCCACCCGGCTGCACCTCGGCGGCCGGCCCGGCGCGAAGCTCAAGGAACTCGTCTGCCGCAGCATCATCTGGCAACTGACCTACGAGGCCCGCCACCCGGGTGCAAGCGCCTGGTGGGCCAAGAACAACCAGCGCGCAGAGATGCTCGCGCAGCGATGAGCGAACACGCCACCGAGACCTTCGTCGCCCACCGCAACCTGCTGTTCACCGTCGCCTACGAGATGCTCGGCTCCGCCGCCGACGCCGAGGACGTGCTCCAGGAGACCT
The DNA here is from genome assembly GCF_050955795.1 of Actinoplanes sp. CA-051413. NCBI lineage: Bacteria > Bacillati > Actinomycetota > Actinomycetes > Micromonosporales > Micromonosporaceae > Actinoplanes > Actinoplanes sp. CA-051413. The sequence continues at coordinate 5,134,848 of NZ_CP192100.1, read as the reverse complement.
GGCTGCGCTGGGTCGACGTCGATCTCACCCAGGTCCACGACCAGCGCGCCTACCTGGTCCGCATCACCACCCGCCAGGCCCTCAACCGGCTGCGCACCCTGAAACGCCGCAAGGAGGCCTACGTCGGGCCCTGGCTGCCCGAACCGCTGCTCACCGCCCCGGACGTGGCCGACGACGTCGAACTCGCCGAGAGCGTGTCGATGGCCCTGATGCTCATCCTGGAAACCCTCTCACCGACCGAACGCGCCGTGTTCGTCCTGCGCGAGGCCTTCGACGTCAGCTACGACGAGATCGCCGCCGCGGTCGGCAAGAGCCCCGCCGCCGTACGCCAGATCGCCCACCGCGCCCGCCGCCACGTCGACGAACGCCGCCCCCGCCAGACGGTCTCCGTCGCCAGCAGCCGCGCGGCGCTGGCGGCGTTCCAGCACGCCCTGGAGACCCGCGACCTGCAGAGCCTGCTCGACGTCCTCGCCCCGGACGTCGTGCTGGTCAGCGACGGCGGGGGAGTCAAGCAGGCCGCCATGCGCCCGGTCGTCGGCGCCGGCAAGGTGGTCCGCTTCGCCACCGGCGGCCTCGGCAAGGTCCAGGGCCTGCTCACCTGCGAGCCGACCGAGGTCAACGGCAGCCCCGCACTGATCATCCGCCTCGACGGCGAGCTCGACGGGATCATGGCGATCCGCGTCGAGGACACCCGCATCGCCGGGCTCTACTACGTGCGCAACCCGCAGAAGCTCACCCGGATGACCGCTGAGACGACGCTCACCCACACCTAGGTTGTGCACAACTAAATCGCGTACTACCGTTCATCGCATGGCAGGCACCGACACCACCACCGGACTCGAGCAGATGATCTGCTTCGAACTCCACGCCGCCTCCCGCGCCATGACCGGCCTCTACCGCCCCGCCCTCGACGCCCTCGGGCTCACCTACCCCCAATACATCGCCCTACGCGTCATCTGGCACCGCGGCCGCCTCACCGTGCGCGACCTCGGCACCGCCCTGCACCTCGACAGCGGCACCCTCTCGCCCCTGCTCAAACGCCTCGAACACCAAGGCCTCATCCAGCGCGCACGCGGCACCGACGACGAACGCACCGTCTGGATCAGCACCACCGCAGCCGGCGCCGCCCTCGAACAACGAGCCGCGGACATCCCCGAACGCCTCGCCTGCGCCCTCGACCTCACCATCGAGGAATTCACCCACCTGCACCACCTGCTCAGCCGCATCCGCGACACAGCAGCCGCCACCAGCACCATCTAGGCAAGGAGAGCCCCACCATGAGCGCTGTCTACACCGCCTCGGCCACCGCCACCGGCGACGGACGCGGGGGACACACCCGTTCCAGCGACGGCGTCCTCGACCTCGACCTCGCCGTCCCCAAGGAGATGGGCGGACCCGGCGGCCACCTCACCAACCCCGAACAGCTCTTCGCCGCCGGCTACGCCGCCTGCTTCCACAGCGCCCTCAAACTCGTCGCCGGCAAGCAGAAGATCACCCTCACCGACACCGCCATCACCGTCGACGTCGGCATCGGCCCCAACGGCCAGGGCGGCTACGGCCTCACCGTCGCCATCGAAGCCGAACTCCCCGGCCTCGACGAGACCACCGCCCGCGGCCTGCTCGACGCCGCCCACCAGGTCTGCCCGTACAGCAACGCCACCCGCGGCAACGTCGACGTCACCCTGACGGTGGCCTGACATGACCCACTTCACCGCAGCCGAAGGCGTCGACCTGCACTACCAGGGCCTCGGCACCGGCAACCCCGTCGTCCTCATCCACGGCTGGCCCCTGTCCAGCCGCAGCTGGGAAGCCCAAATCCCGGCCCTGATCGCCGACGGCCACCGCGTCATCACCTACGACCGCCGCGGCTTCGGCCAGAGCAGCCAACCCTGGGACGGCTACGACTACGACACCTTCGCCGCCGACCTCGACGCCCTGCTGCGCCACCTCGACCTGCGCGACGTCACCCTCGTCGGCTTCTCCATGGGCGGCGGCGAAGTAGCCCGCTACCTCGGCACCTACGGCAGCGACCGGATCGCCAAAGCCGTCTTCGCCGGCGCCGTCCCGCCGTACCTCTACAAGAGCGACGACAACCCCGACGGCGCCCTCGACGACGCCACCCTCAAAAGCTTCCAGCAAGGCGTCACCACCGACCGCATCGCCTTCGTCGACGGCTTCGCCACCGGCTTCTTCACCGCCGGCACCACCCTGAAAGTCAGCGACTCCCAGGTCCGCTACGCCCAGGAACTCGCCCACATCGCCTCACCCAAGGGCACCCTCGACTGCATCGCCGCCTTCGGCCTCACCGACTTCCGCGGCGACCTCGCCAAGATCGACGTACCCACCCTGGTCATCCACGGCGACAGTGACGCCATCGTGCCCTTCGAACACAGCGGCAAACGCACCCACGAAGCCATCGCGGGCAGCCGGCTCGTCGTCATCAAGGACGGCCCGCACGGCATCAACGCCAGCCACCCCGCCGAGTTCAACGAAGCCCTGCTCAGCTTCCTGAACAGCTAACCGGCCAGCTCACCCAGCGCGCGGTTGGTGCGGTTCGCCCGCACCGCCGCGCGCTGCTGCGCCGCCGTCACCTCGATATAACCCTGCGACGTCGTCAACGACGCATGCCCCAGCAACCGCATGATCTCCGAAGCATTCGCCCCGTCCTCCGCCAGCCGCGTCGCGAACGTATGCCGCAACGCATGCAACTGCGCACCCCGAGGAACCCGATCCGTGATCCCCGCCCGCCGGTAACAAGACTCCACCAGATACTGCAACCCACCCCGCTTCAACGGCGCACCCTTACGATCCAGCAGCAGCGGATCACCAGGCCGCAACCGCCCGAACCGCAACCGCCGGCTGTCCAGATACCGCTCGACAACGGCATCCAGCTCGGGCTCGATCGGCACCGTCCGCGGCCGGCCACCCTTGCCGGCGACCTCGACGCGCCGCTCACCCGGACGCCCCAGCACCGAACCGGCCCTCAACGCCAGCAGCTCCGACAACCGCAGCCCGGCGCACAGCGCGAGGGCCAGGACCATGACGTCGCGCTCCGGCCATGGGTCGCGCTGGCGTTCGTCAGGCTGGTTGACCGCCTGCAGAAGCTGCTCCGGGGTGTCCTCACCACGCAGCGGCTTGGGGGAGGGGACCGCCATGCGGGGCTTGCCGACGGCAGGCATCGGGTTACCGGCGACGACGCCGTCCACGACCAGGAAGCCGAAGAACGAGTTCCAGCTGGACCAGCACCGGTAGACCGAGGCGGGGGCCCGCCCGGCGGCGAAGGTGGCGAAGGCAGCTCGCAGAGACTTGGGGGAGAGGTCACGCAGAGTGACGTCATCGCCGATGAGCCGCAGGACGGTGGTGAGATCCCGGCGGTAGGCCATCAGGGTGTGCTCGGACGGCTTCCGCACGGCTCTTGCGCCGAGGAAGTCTTCTATGAGAGTTTCTACCTTGATGTCTTGTTCGTCCTGCATAAGGAATATTATGCAGGAAATACCGTCTTGATGGGGGCTCGACTCAGGGTGGGTTTCAGCCGAGTCCGGCGCTGGGCGGCTTGTCGCAGCGGCTGCACGGCAGGAACGGCTGGCCGTCCTCGGTGGAGTGCCTGGTCCATTTGTGCCAGCCGAGCCGGCACGTCCACGGCCTACTCATGGCGGTGACGCTACGCCCGGGGTGAGATCGCCTGCGTCCGCTGGGCGGTCCGCCGGCGGGAGCCTTTCCGGTACGCCGTGAGCGCTCGGTTTCGCTCGACCGTTCCTGGCGACGCTGACCCCGACGCGGTGCTGGGTCATCCGTGTCCGCCTTTCCTGCCGATGATCTTCCGCCGGGAACGCCGGATTTCCGCGGCCGATCCCGTCCCATCTTGTGCCGCCGGCGATCTTGAGGCCGGGGGCAGTGCTGACGGCCTCCTGGTGCTTGCCGGGATGCTGGTTCAGCGGCCGGTTCCACCAGACGGGTTCTCCTGGGGTTTCGCTTCGTGGCCAGCCGCCGTTTCCGGCTCTCCGACCCCTCTCCCGCGCTCAGGTTGACATAATGTCAATTATCGACCAGACGATCACAAGAGAATCCGGTCGATGGACCGCCTGCAGGCATCGGAGTCTCGGCGGCGACAACGCCGACCGCCTGCCCTGTCGATCGTTCGTCCATCCGCCGCAACAGGTCAGCGGACTCCAGAGTCGTTTTCAGACGGCCTGGTTCGCCACGTCCAGGCGACCGGCACACTGATCGCGACCGCGTCGAGACGGCGTCCGGCTGCCGGTTTCTCCGCCTCCATCAAGAAGCCCGTGCTCCCTGCCACGGCCCGTCCACGGCCGTCGGGCGCTTCGATGACCCGGGCGCTGGCGTCCCAGTCACTTTCGGGCGGCGGCTGCCGACGAGATCTGGAACGGTAAGGCCGTGACCGCTTCCGCGTTCGAGGTCTCCCACGACGTCGAGACCATTCCGGTGCCACAGCTGCTGGAGTTGTTCGCTTCGGCGTGGTGGGCGGCCGGGCGCTCCGAGACCGAGACCCGCGACCTACTCGCCGGCTCGGATGTCGTGGTGAGCGTGACGGACCGTTCATCGAGACGGCTGGTCGGTTTCGCCCGGGTGCTGACCGACCGCACGCAGCTGGCGCTGATCCTTGATGTTGTCGCGGCTCCCGATGTTCGAGGCGTCGGCATCGGCGTCATGATCATGGACGCGGTGCTGGCCCATCCGTGGGTCAGCGGCGTCAGGAGCGTCGAGCTGGTCTGTCAGCCGGATCTGGTCGCTTTCTACCGTCGGTGGGGTTTCACCGATGAGGTCGGGCAGTCCCGCCTCATGCGCAGGACTGTCCGACCCTGACTACTCCCCTGGGCCGGCGCTCGGGTCAGCTTCCGACGTAGGCGGCGAGGTGTTCGCCGGTCAGTGTCGATTGCGCTGCCACCAGGTCGGCCGGGGTGCCTTCGTAGACGATCTGGCCGCCGTCGTGGCCTGCTCCGGGTCCGAGGTCGATGATCCAGTCGGCGTGGGCCATGACCGCCTGGTGGTGCTCGATCACGATGACCGATTTGCCGGAGTCGACGAGGCGGTCGAGCAGCGCGAGGAGTTGTTCGACGTCGGCGAGGTGCAGGCCGGTCGTCGGCTCGTCCAGGACGTAGGTGCCGCCGGTGCCGCCCATGTGGGTGGCGAGCTTGAGGCGTTGTCTTTCACCGCCGGACAGGGTGGTCAGGGGCTGGCCGACGCTGAGGTAGCCGAGGCCCACGTCGGTGAGGCGTTGCAGGATGGCGTGGGCGGCGGGGATGCGGGCCTCCCCCGCGCTGAAGAAGTCTTCGGCTTCGGTTACTGACATGGTCAGGACCTGGCTGATGTCGCGGCCGCCGAGGTGGTATTCGAGGACGGCGGCCTGGAAGCGTTTGCCTTCGCATTCTTCGCAGGGGGTGGCGACGCCGGCCATCATGGCGAGGTCGGTGTAGATGACGCCGTTGCCGTTGCAGGTGGGGCAGGCGCCTTCGGAGTTGGCGCTGAACAGGGCGGGTTTGACGCCGTTGGCTTTGGCGAAGGCTTTGCGGATGGGTTCGAGCATGCCGGTGTAGGTGGCGGGGTTGCTGCGGCGGGAGCCGCGGATGGCGCCCTGGTCGACGGAGATGACGCCGGCGCCGGGTGGGATGGAGCCGTGGATCAGGGAGCTTTTGCCGGAGCCGGCGACGCCGGTGACGACGCAGAGGACGCCCAGGGGGATGTCGACGTCGACGTCACGGAGGTTGTTGGCGGTGGCGCCGCGGATTTCGAGGGTGCCGGTGGGTGTGCGGACTGTTTTCTTGAGGGTGGCGCGGTCTTCGAGGTGCTGGCCGGTGCTGGTGCCGCTGGTGCGCAGGCCGTCGACGGTGCCTTCGTAGCAGATGGTGCCGCCGGCGGTGCCGGCTCCGGGGCCGAGGTCGACGACGTGGTCGGCGATGACGATGGTCTCGGGTTTGTGTTCGACGACCAGGACGGTGTTGCCCTTGTCGCGCAGGCGTAGGAGCAGGTTGTTCATGCGCTGGATGTCGTGGGGGTGCAGGCCGATGGTGGGTTCGTCGAAGACGTAGGTGACATCGGTGAGGGCGGAGCCGAGGTGGCGGATCATTTTGACGCGTTGGGCCTCGCCGCCGGAGAGGGTGCCGGAGGGGCGGTTGAGGGAGAGGTAGCCGAGGCCGATCTCGACGAAGGAGGTGAGGGTGTGGTGCAGGGAGGTGAGCAGGGGTGCGACGGAGGGTTCGGTGAGGTCGCCGACCCAGGTGGCGAGGTCGCTGATCTGCATGGCGCAGGCGTCGGCGATGCTGATGCCTTTGATCTTGGAGGATCGGGCCGCTTCGCTCAGCCGGGTGCCGTCGCATTCGGGGCAGGCGGTGAAGGTCACCACCCGTTCGACGAAGGCGCGGACGTGGGGTTGCATGGCTTCGACGTCTTTGCTCAGCATCGACTTCTGGATCGACGGGATGAGCCCGGTGAAGGTGAGGTTGATCCCTTCGATCTTGACCTTGGTCGGTTCCTTGTAGAGCAGGTCCTGCAGTTCCTTCTTGGTGTACCGGCGGATCGGTTTGTCCGGGTCGAAGAAGCCGCAGCCGCGGTAGATGCGGCCGGACCAGCCGTCCATGCTGTAGCCGGGTACGGCGATGGCGCCTTCGTTGAGGGATTTGGTGTCGTCGTAGAGGGCGGACAGGTCGAAGTCGGTGACCGAGCCGCGGCCTTCGCAGCGGGGGCACATGCCGCCGGTGATGCTGAAGGTGCGGCGTTCTTTGACGGTCTGTCCGGCGCGTTCCATGGTGACGGCGCCGGCGCCGCTGATGGAGGCGACGTTGAAGGAGAACGCCTGGGGTGAGCCGATGTGGGGTTGGCCGAGGCGGCTGAAGAGGATGCGCAGCATGGCGTTGGCGTCGGTGGCGGTGCCGACGGTGGAGCGGGGGTCGGCGCCGATGCGTTCCTGGTTGACGATGATGGCGGTGGTGAGGCCTTCGAGGACGTCGACGTCGGGGCGGGCCAGGGTCGGCATGAAGCCCTGCAGGAAGGCGCTGTAGGTCTCGTTGATGAGGCGCTGGGACTCGGCGGCGATGGTGCCGAAGACCAGGGAGCTCTTGCCGGAGCCGGAGACGCCGGTGAAGACGGTGAGTTCGCGTTTGGGAATTTCGATGCTGACGTCTTTGAGGTTGTTCACCCGGGCGCCCCGCACGCGGATCAGGTCGTGCCGTGTGGTGTTCTGCGGGCTCATGCGGGACTCCATCTGTGCGGGGCGGCCAGGGTGGGGTGACCGGGTGTGGTCAGCGCAGTTGCTGGATGCGGATCATGTTGCCGGCGGGGTCGCGCAGGGCGCAGTCGCGGATCCCGTACGGCTGTTCGGTGGGTTCCTGGACGATGTCGGCGTCGCCGGCCTGGAGGCGTTCGAAGGTGGCGTCGAGGTCCTTGGTGGCGAGGTTGATGCCGCCGTAGGTGCCTTTGGCCATCATCTCGGTGATGGTGCGGCGTTCGTCGTCGGTGGTGCCGGGGTCGACGGCCGGGGGGTGCAGGACGATGGAGGTGCCGGGTTGTTCCGGGGGGCCGACGGTGATCCAGCGCATCCCGTTGTAGCCGACGTCGTTGCGGACCTCGAAGCCGAGGGTGTCGCGGTAGAACGCCAGGGCGGCGTCGGGGTCGTTGTGCGGCAGGTAGCTGCTGTGGATGACGATGTCCATGCTGATCAGGCTAGGTGGGGTGCCGGGTCCGCGGCTTCTCGATTCCTGATCGGTCTGGTGACCTGCCGGGTGACGCAGGACGGCATCCCGGCGGTGGTGCCGGCGACCTCGCGCCGGTAGACGCTGGGTGGCACGCCGACGAGTTCGGTGAAGCGGGTGCTGAAGGTGCCCAGGGAGGAGCAGCCGACGGCGAAGCAGACGTCGGTGACGCTGAGGTCGCCGCGGCGCAGCATGGCCATGGCGCGTTCGATGCGCCGGGTCATCAGGTACGAGTACGGCGATTCGCCGTAGGCGAGTTTGAAGGCGCGGCTGAGGTGCCCGGCAGACATGTTGGCGCCGCGGGCGAGGGCTTCGACGTCGAGGGGCTGGGCGTAGTCGCGGTCGATGCGGTCGCGGACGCGGCGCAGCCGGGCGAGGTCGCTGAGGTGCTGTGCTGCGGCGGGTCGGCTGGTCACACGCGAAATCGTGCCATGCCGTGCCGTGGTTGCGTAGCCCGTCCGGGGTGAGGATGGGGTCATGGCGGAGGTGTCGTTGCCGGGTGGGTTCGTCGGTGGGGCGGTCCGGGTGGGGGCGACGGTGCGTAAGGCTCCCCCGGCGGATGCCGATTTTGTCCGGGGTCTGCTGGAGTTGTTCGCCGAGCGGGGCTGGGCGGGCGCGCCGCGGTTCCTCGGTGTCGATGATCAAGGTCGGCAGGTGCTGAGTTTTGTGGCCGGTGAGGTGCCGTGGGGTGACGCCGCTCCCCCGGTCGATGAGGACGCGCTGGCGGCGGTGGCCGTCCTGGTGCGCGAGTTCCACGATCTGACCGCGGGTTCGGCGCTGGCCGGCGACCAGGAGGTCGTCTGTCATCACGATCTGTCGCCGAAGAACACGGTGTTCCGGGGTGGGCGGCCGGTGGCGTTCATCGACTGGGACATCGCCGGGCCCGGCTCGCGGGTGCAGGACGTGGCCCATGTGTGCTGGCAGTTCGTGCCGTTGGGGCCGGCGGTGGCGGTCGGGGACGCGGCGCGGCGGGTACGGGTCGTCGCGGACGCGTACGGCTGGGGTGACCTGCCGTTGCTGGTCCAGACGGTGTTGTGGTGGCAGGACCGCTGCTGGCGGGGCATCGAGTCGGGGGCCGCGGCGGGGGTGCCGGCGATGCTGCGGTTGCGCGACGCCGGGGTGGTCGAGGCGGTCCGGGCCGCGTACGCGTGGACCGCGGCGCACGCCGCCGAGCTGGGGAAGGTGCTCCCGGGGCAGCGTTAGGGTGTGGCGGTGACGGATCTCCGGCGGCTCTTCGACGATCTGGTGGGTTTGGAGATCGCGGTGTGGAACGCCGTGGACGCGCGGCTGAGCCGGGAGTGCGCGCTGCCGCTGGGGCAGTTCATGCCGATGCGGGTGGTGGCGGCGACGCCGGGGTGCCGGGTGCTGGACGTGTCGGCGCAGTTGCAGATCACCGTGGGCGCGGCGAGCAAGGTGGTGGACCGGGTCGAGGCGGCCGGTCATTGTGTGCGCCGGCCGAACCCGCAGGACCGGCGCTCGTCGTTGATCGCGTTGACGCCTTCGGGGGCGGCGGCGCTGGCGGCGGCCGATGTGGTGTTCGAGCGGGCGCTGGCGGAGCTGCTGGGTGGGGTGCTGTCGCCGGCGGCGCTGGCCCGGTTCGCGGACACGCTGGGCAAGGTGCGTGCCGCGCTCTGAGGAGAAAAGTGACGGGCATGTATGTTTCCGGGCATGATGCGGCATCGGGTTGTGCCGTTGCTGGTCGTGACGTCGGGGCTGTTCTCCGTGTTGCTGGCGGTGGCCGTGAACGTGGCCACGGGCGGGGTGCTGCCGGGGGCGCTGCGGCCGTACACGTGGATGGCCTGGCCTTTGGTGGGTCTGCTGGCTGTGGTGGGTGTCGCGCTGGGGTGGTGGCAGCAGCGGCTGGCCGAGCCGCAGCCGGGCCGAGCCTTGGCGGCGCTCCCCCACACTCCGGCTGAGTTGCCGGCGGCTCCGGCGCTGGTCGGGCGGGGTGAGGAGCTGGCGGCGGTACGGGCGGCGGTCGAGGGCGGCTCGCAGCTGGTGGTGATCGCGGCCGCTCCGGGTACGGGTAAGTCGGCGCTGGCGTTGCGGGCCGCTCACGATGCCCGTGACAGTTATCCCGACGGTCAGCTGTTCGCCGCGTTGCGGGGTGCGTCGGCGGATCCGGTGCCGCCGGAGGCTGTGCTGGTGCGGTTCCTGCGGGCGCTGGGGCGTCCGGACGACGAGCTGCGCGGTGAGGTGGTGGAGCTGGCGGCGCGGTTCCGGTCGGTGGTGGCCGACCGGCGGGTGCTGGTGCTGCTCGACGACGCCCGTGACGCCGCCCAGGTGCGGTATCTGCTGCCCGGTGGGGCGCACAGCGTGGCGATCGTGACGAGCCGGCGGCTGCTGTCGGATCTGCTGGGCGCTTCGGTGCTGACGATCGGGGCGTTGACGCCGGCGGCGGCGCTGGAGCTGCTGGCGACCGCGGCCGGTCCGGGGCGGGTGTCGGCGGATCCGGAGGGTGCTCGGCGGCTGGTGGAGGCGTGCGGCGGGTTGCCGCTGGCGTTGCGGATCGTCGGTGGCCGGCTGCGGATGCGTGCGCAGTGGTCGGCGTCGGCGCTGGCGGACCGGCTCGCCGACGAGGGCCGGCGCCTGGACGAGATGCGGCTGGCGGACCGGGCGGTGCGTTCGACGCTGCGGGCGGTCTACGACGAGCTGGGCCCGGGTGAGCGGCTGGTGTTCCGGCGGGTGGGCGGCTATCCGGGTACGTCGGTGGGGCTGGCCGCCGCGGCGGCCCGGTGCGCGCTGGACGAGCACGTGGTGGCCGAGGCGCTGGAACGGCTCGTGGACGCGTTCCTGGTGGAGTCGCCGGCGCCGGACCGCTACCGGATGCACGACCTGGTGCGGCTGTGCGCGCGGGAACTCGCCGACGACGGCGAGGAGGGCGTGGACTGCCTGCACCGGCACCTGCGGTGGCTGACCGCGCGGGCCCGTTCGGGTCAGTGGCTGGCCGCTGAGCGGGAGAACGTGCTGGCTGCGGTGCACGCGGCGGTCGGGGCGGGGCTGGCCGCGCCGGCCCGGGCGTTGATCGAGGCGGTGCATCCGCTGGTGACCGGGGAGGCCGAGCACTCGTACCGGCTGCGGTTGTGGTTGTCGGCGGTGCCGGTGGCCCAGGCGCTGGGCGATGAGCCGTTCCGGATCCGGGCGTTGCGGTGGGTGTCGCACTCGTACGGGATGGCGGGTCTGGTCCGGCTTGAGCTGCCGGCGGCGCAGCAGGCGCTGGAGGCGGCCGAGCTGCTCGGCAGCGACGTGCGGGAGATCGCGCTTGCGTTGTGGCGTGTCGGGGACGCGTGGCGGGCGCAGGACCGTTTCGCCGAGGCCCAGGCGGCGCTGCTGCGGGCGCTGGAGCTGCTGATCGGCCTCGGTGCGGTCGCCGACGAGATCGAGGTACGGCTGTCGCTGGGCACCCTGTACAACACGTTCCTGCGTCCAGAGCTGAGTGTGCCGGTGCTGAGCCGGGCCGTGGAGCTGCTGCCGGAGCGGGAGTCGCCGGAACGCGGCTGGGCGCTGCTGGGTCTGGGCCTGGCCTCGGAGCTCGGCGGGCAGACCGACCGGGGCCGGGAACTGGTGGCGGAGGCGATGGGGGTCGCCGAGCGCATCGGTGACGAGATGCTGCGCGGCTACTGCCTGCAGGAACGGGGCTGGCTGTACGTGCGGCACGGGGCGTACGACCACGCCGAGCGGGACTTCCGGGCGATGCTGGCGATCTTCGAGCGGCTGCGCAGCGGGCACGGCATCGGCAGCGCCCACGCGGCGTTGGGTGACATCGCCGACATGCGCGGGCAGCACCCGGCGGCGTTGCGGGAGTACGGCACGGCGATGGCGGAGTATGAGCGCCTCGGGCTGCGGGTGCGCCTCGGTCAGGTGCTGCTGCACCGGTCGGCGGTGCTGCGGGCCCTGGGCCGTGAGCAGGAGGCGGACGCCGACCTGGTCCGCGGTGAGCAGTTGAGCGGGGACGCGCCGGTGCATCGGGGACCGGCGGTGCAGCGGCGGCCGGGACGGGAGGCGTGATGCGGGTGCGGTGGGTGACGGGGTTCCTGGACACGCCCTCGCGGGTGGCGGAGCCGTTCTGGCAGGCGGTGACCGGCTCCGAGTTGTCGCCGCGGCGGGGGCCGGGCGGGGCGTTCGCGACGCTGGTGCCGGCCGGCGGGGACGCGTACCTGCGGGTGCAGGTCATCGGGGACGGCCCGGCGCGCGCCCACCTGGATCTGCACGTCGAGGACGTGGCGGCGCAGGCCGCCCGGGCAGTCGCGCTGGGCGCGGCGGTCGTGCTCGACGACGGGGACCTGGTAGTGCTGCGCTCCCCCGCCGGGTTGCTGTTCTGCCTGGTGGCCTGGGGCGGCGAGGCGGTGCGGCCGGCCGGTGGGCGCAGCCTGGTGGATCAGCTGTGCCTGGACGTGCCGGTGGCCGGCTTCGACGCGGAGGCCGATTTCTGGGCCGCCCTGACGGGCTGGCCGCGGCGGGCGGGGTCGCTGCCGGAGTTCGATTTCCTGGTACGCCCGGACGGCATGCCGCTGCGGTTGCTGCTGCAGCGCGTCGGCGGGACCGTGGCGGGCATGCACGTGGACCTGGCCTGTACGGACCGGCCGGCGGAGGTGGCGTGGCATCAGGAGCTCGGCGCCGAGGTGGTGGCGGTGTACGAGCGGTGGACGACGTTGCGGGATCCGGCCGGCCGGGCGTACTGCATCACCGACCGGCCGGTGTGACCGCGCTACTGCCGGGCTCGGCTCTACTGGCGGGCGAAGTCCTCGCCGAGCAACTCGCGCAGGCGGCCCAGCGCGCGCATGCTCTGCATCTTCACCACCGACGACGACACCCCGAGGATCTCGGCGACGGTGTCGACGCTGTGGTCCTCCCAGTGCCGCAGCACCACGATGGCCTGGTCCCGTACCGGCAGGGTGGCCAGGGCCTGCATCAGCGTGACGTGCAGGTCGGTCACGGACCCGTCCGGCTGACCGGGTCGGTCCGGCAGGTCGGCCAGTACGACCTCGGTGCCGCTGCGGCGTCTGCGCAGGTCGAAGACGGCGTTCATCAGCACTCGGCGGCTGTAGGCCTGCAGGTCGGCGGTGCGCCAGATCCGAGGCCAGGCGGCGTACATCTTGGCCAGGGTCAGCTGGGTCAGGTCCTGCGCCAGATGCCAGTCGCGGCACATCAGGTACGCGGTGCGCCGCAGCCGCGGTGTGGCGGCGGCGACGAATGTGGCGAACTCCTCGTCGCGGGCCGCGCGGTCGCGGCGCCACAGCGAGCTCACTTCGGCGTTCCCGGGCAGGACTGGCCGACCAGGTCCTGGACGCCGGGACGGTTGCGGAACCGCGCGGCGAACTCCCGGTACCCCGACGGCTGGGCCAGGTTCACCCGGAAGGACTGCGGCAGGTTGGCGGCGGAGACCGAGGCGACGAAGTCCGGGCTGTCGGCCCACAGCACCTTGAACTTCTCGTACGCCTGCTCGCGGGTCTCGAACTGCGTGTCGCGGACGACCGGGTCCTTCCAGAGCGCCTCGCTGAGGGTGTTGATCTGCCCGACGGTGATGTCGTCACGCAGGAACACCGCGACGGTGGCGGCGTTGTCCTGCACCGGCCACGTACAGGCGGCGCTGGCCGGCGGCATGAGCATCGCCGCCGGTGACACGAACGACGGCGGCGCGGCGGCGGGAGCCAGGGCGATGGTGAGGGCGATCAGGGTGCCGGTGACGACGGCGGTGGCGCTACCCCCGATGAGCAGGCCCCGGCGCCGGCGGATCCGCCGGCCCTGGCTCATCGCCTGCTCGACCGGGTCACCCGGCGGGGGCAGGGGTTCGTCGTCGAGGGCTCGTTCGAACAGGCCTCGCAGGTTCTGCTGCACAGTGCGCGCTCCCGGCTGTGTGGTGGCTACTGCCCTGGATGACTGCCTGGGTGTGCGGATCGGTCACATGATCCCCGCTGCGGCCCCGCTGCGGGTCTTCGTGATCGGCCGGCCGGGCGCGCCTGCGCGCTTTGTCGGTGGGGCCTGGTACAACTACGGCATTGAAACACGCGTTCGAATCCACGTTGACCGACGAAGGGACGACCATGGCGACGGCGGCACGCACCGGTGTGCGAGGGCTCAGCACGGACGAGCTGCAGGTGATCCGCGACGGGCTCGCCGCGGGACGGCGGCCGCGGGTGATGTTCACCGAGTCCGCGGGGCAGATCGCCGGGCAGGTGGGGCAGGTCGTGGCCCTGACCGACCCGGCCGAGTCCGACGAGTGGGTGGTCGTGCGTTTCGGACGCGACGAGCTGCCGTTCTCCCCCGGTGACCTGCAGGTGGCCCCTAAGGGCCCGGTGAAGAAGGCGGCTCCTGTGCCGCCGCAGCCGACCAGACCGGCCCCCGAGTTCGTGATCGACAAGCCCATCCCCGCGCCCACACCCCCGCCCGCGGCCACCCCGGCCCCCGCTGCGGCACCTGAGCCCGCGCCGGCCGCGTCGGCTCCCGCTCCGCGCAAGGCGGCAGCCAAGACGGCCAAACCCAAGCCGCCGCCGAGCCTGACGGTCACCCTGGCCTACACCGACGGGGAATGGACCATCGCCGCCAACCAGGGCTCCAAAGCCCTGGCCAAGCCGTACGTGGTCAAGCCGTCCGAGGCGATGAAGATCGTGCAGCTGGTCGACGTGCCCGGCGTGCAGGAAGCGGTCGAGCACATCGTGTCCGCCGAACGCGCCGAGGTCGAGCAGCAGGCCGAACGGCTGCGCGCCGAGCTGGCCGAGATCGAGGCCCGCCTGGCGGAGCTGCGCGACGCGGGCTGACCGGCATGCGATCATGTCGCCTTGATGGAAGACACCTGGCGGGCGCCGTGGTTGTGGCGGGCGTTGCTGCGCACCTCGCGGATGGTCGTGCCGCTGCTGTGCCGGCTGCGCGTCTCCGGTGAGGTGCCGGCCGGGCTGCGGCACGGCCCGCTGATCCTCGCGGCCAACCACGTCAGCCCGATCGACCCGCTGATGCTGATGGCGGCGTGCAGCCGCGCCGGGATCGCCCCGCGGTTCATGGCCACCGCCGGGCTGTTCACCGCACCGGTGGCGGGCACGATCATGCGCGCGTGCGGGCACCTGCGCGTCGACCGGCACACCGCCCAGGTCGCGCAGGCACTGCCCGCCGCCGCCGAGGCGTTACAGGCCGGATCGGTGGTGCTGGTCTACCCGGAGGGCCGCATCGGGCTGGACCCGTGGATGTGGCCCGAACGCGGCAAGACCGGCGTGGCCAGGATGGCGGCGCTGTCCGGGGCACCGGTCATCCCGGTCGCGCAGTGGGACGCTCACCGGGTCCTGCCGTACGCGGCCCCGAAAGGCCTGGCCGGCTCCCTGCTGCGGACGATCCGGCAGCGGCCGGTGGTGCACGTGCGCTTCGGCGAACCGATCGACCTGTCGGGGATGACCGGCACGGCGGGCGCCCAGGCGATGCGGGCGACCGACCGGATCGTGGAGGGGATCGCGCGGACGCTGGCGCCGCTGCGCGCGGACGAGCTGGAAACACCCCGGCACATCGACCGGACCCGCCCACCGGACATGAGCCGCGTCCGCCGCAACCGCGCCGCCGGCATCCGCCCCCACTGACCCGCGGCCGCTTCAGGCCCGGCCGCTTCCGGGGTCTGCCGTTCCGGCCTGGCCGTTCCGGTCAGCCTGGGGCGTTCAGCTCGGTTTGATCTGGGCGAGCTGGGTCAGCAGCTGCACCAGCCGGTAGGCCTGCGCCACGTCCTCGGCCGTGAACGTGACCGTCCGGCCGCCCGGAGCCCGGCTCACCCCGGGAATCAGCGTCGCCACGTCCACCGTGTAGGGCCCGTACAGGTCCACCTCGACCTTCAGCGGACCCGGCATGATCAGCAGCGGGACCTGGTCGTGCCGGCGGATCGCCTTCGCCGCCACCCGGTGCAGCCGTTCCCGGGCCTCGTCCGGATGCAGGGCGATCGCCGCCGCCTGCCCCAGCGCCTGCTTGACCGCCACCGTCGCCGCGCCCGGCACCAGCTCGAGCAGCTCCGCACAGGCCACGTCGTCCCCGCTGATCAGCACGACCGGGGCGCCGTGGAAGCCGGCCAGGGCCGCGTTCAGGCCGATCTCACCCACCGAACGCCCGTCGAGGCGCACATCCAGCACGGCGTCGCTGATCGTGTGGGCCAGCACGGCCGGCCCGGCACCGGAACGGGCGTGATACCCGACAAACAGAACCGCGTCGGTGTCGTCGTCGAGCCCGGCCAGCATGCCCAGTGGGCGGGGCTTTCCCCGGACCAGGCGGGCGCGCCGGTCGAGCTCCTCCGGCAGCAGGTTGCGGAACGGCCCGTGCGCGTCGGCGACCAGCACCTCAGCGCCGGGCACGGCCTCCAGGACCCCGGCGACGGCCGCGTTCACCTCGGCGGTCATCAGCGCCCGGGACCGCTCGTAGTCGTAGCCGCCCGGGTTGGTCTCGCTGGGATGCACGATCCCCGAGACGCCTTCCAGGTCGGCCGAGATCAGAATTTTCATCGCCTGGCACCCTACGCGGCGCCCCGATCAGCCGGGGTGCGGCGCTGGCACGGCTCGCGGCTCGTGCGCGCTCAGCCGGGAGTGCGGCGCTGGCGGCGGGTACGCCAGCACGGCCTCGCGGCTCGTGCGCGCTCAGCCGGGGGTGCGGCGCTGACGCAGATACGCCAGCACGGCCTCGCGGGTCGTCCGCACCCCGAACAGGGCCCGCGCCTCCGCGATACGCCGGTTCGCCGTCCGCAGCGACAGGAACTCCGCCGCCGCGGCCGCCGCGATCGTGTCGCCCGCCGCCAGCCGGTCCAGCAGCGCCCGCTGCTCCGGCACAAGCTCCGCGACCGTGTCACCCGCGTCCGCCGGCGCCGGCTGCCCACCCGGGCCCAGGTGGACCGCGCCGAGCCGGCTCAGGTCGTCGATCAGGGCCCGGCCCACCGGGGTGTCCGCGTCGCAGACCGCGACGATGCCCGCTCCCCGCGCCGCCGCCAGGACCGCCAGCTGCAGGTTCTCCCGGTCGGCGACCCGGCCGTGCAGCACCAGCCGCGCCCCGGTGACGTCCCACGCCGGGTCCGGCAACGCGAAACCCTCGCGGGGGATCCAGCCCTCGCGGGCCAGGCGGCGGACCACGGACTCGGCGTCGGCGCCGGAGGCGACGACGTGGTGGGGAGCGTCGGGCTGTCGGGTCACCGGCCATCCTCACGGTCGGGCAGTACGGCGGAGCGACGGTCACGGTCCGGCGGTCCGGCCGCCTCGATCTGGGTCAGCGCCAGCGCGGCCGCCTCCGTCCTGGTCCGGGCGCCCAGCTTGCGCATACCCGCCCGGATGTGGGTGTCCACGGTCTCCGCCGAAATACCCAGCTGCCCGGCGATCCGGCGGGTCGGCTCACCCGCCGCGACCAGGCGCAACACGTCGGTCTCGCGCCGGGTCAGCTGCGAACCTGAGCGCGGGCTGCGGGTGTCACGGTGCACGTGGTGCCGGCGCAGCCCGCGGCGGGCCCGGCCGGCCAGCACCACCAGCCCGGCCGTGTCGGCCAGGTGCTCGGCCTCCAGCAGCGCGGCCACGGCCCGTTCCGGATCGGTGTCGTGCAGGCCCGCCGCGAGCAGGCAGCGGATCTGCTCCCGCAACGCGATCCCGGCCCAGCTCTGCGCGGCCGCGGCGAACCCGGTGCCGGTCGCCCACGCGGTCAGCGTGCGCCGCGCCGCGGCCGGCAGCCCGGCGGGGATCGCCGGGGCGGGCGCGTCGATCTCGAACGCGGACGCGAAAGCAGCCCGGGCCGTGGCGCCGGAGTCGTACGCGGCCCACCGGGCGGTGATGTGCCGCAGCCCGGTCAGCAAGCCGGCGACGGCCGCGTCCGGCGGCTGGGCGGCCCGGTCGGGCTGCCCGTCAAGCCAGGCCGCCTCCCGCGCCACCCATGCGGTGGCGGGATGCCCGTCGGGTGCGGCGAGCCGGGCCCGGGCGGCGGCGAGCAGACCGGTGTCCGCCTCGATCAACGCGGTGGCGGCGATGGCGTAGCCGCGGGCGTCGGCGGGCAGCGCCCGGTCGGTGAGGTCAGCGGCGCGCCGCAACGCCCGGTCCGCCGCGAACCGCACATCCGACGACGACCCGCGCTCACCCGGGCCGCCGGAGACGGCCGGGTTTCCGGCAGCCGAAGTGTGAGCGGCATCCGATCCGGCCGCATGCCCGGCGGAAACACCGCCAAGCGAACGCCCGTCCGGTCCGGCCGCAGGCCCGGCAGAAACACCGCCCGGCGAACGCTCGTCCGGCGCCGGGAACGAGCCGGAGCCGGCGGCCCGGCCGTAGACAACGCCCGGAGAGCTATCGACCGATGCAGGCAGAGACCCCCCGCCTCCATCCGGCACGCCGTGCTGCGGCGCGGCGAAGGCACCGGCGACCTGGACCGGACCGGTGCCCGCAGATGACCCGGCAGGTGCGCCGGCCCCGGCGGACGACGCCCAGGAAACCTCAGGCTCAGCACTCGAAGCGGCCGAAGCAGCCAGGAGCGTGCCTTGCAGCACATCGGCCCAGTCCGCCACCGCCAGGAACCGGGTCTGCCAGCTGTAAGCCAGATCCGCCGCACACCCGGCCGCCGCGTCCCGGGCCGCGGCCGCCGCCTCACCCAGCCGCCCGTCCGCCGCCAGATGCTCCACCAGCAGCCACGCACTCCACCGCCCCGTCAGCGGGTCACTGCTCTGGGCGACCGCAGCCGCCAGAGCCGTGTCCCACCCCGGCCGGCGATGCGCCGCGCCGACCGCCGCCAGCGCCGCCGCCACGCCGGGCGGTGGCGCCGGATACCGGGCGGCGACCTTGCCCGCCATGTCCAGCGCGCCCGCCGGATCGGTCGCCAGCTCGGCCAGCACCAGAATCCGGTCCCTGGCGGCCACGACCGTACCCGGCGCGGCATCAGGCACCGGGCGCACCGCCGCCCGCGCCCCCACGGGGTCCCCGGCCTGCAGCAGCGCCTCCCCGCGCAGCACGTCCGCCTCCACCCCCAGCGGCCCGGTGCTGGTCAGCACCCGCGCCGCCGGATGCGGCCGGCCGGCGGCCAGCAACGCGTCCGCGGCCGCGATCCGCACCCGCGGATCAACGGTCACCCCGGGCAGGTCACACGCGAACTGCAACAGATCGGCGCGGTCACCGCCGGCAACCCGGTCGGCCGCGGTCAGAGCCCGCCGGTACGCCCCCAGATGGTCACCGGCCGCTGCCAGGTGCCGCGCCGCCTCCGCATCCGGGGTCAGCTCCGCCAGCGCCCGGTGCAGATCCGTCCTGGCGGCCGCATCGAGCAGCCCCGCCGCGGTCTCCGCGAAGTACGCCGACACCGGCACGAGCCCAGCCGGATCCTCGGTGACCAGCCCGGCGGCGCGCAGCTCGTCGGCGCCCGGGCCGAGCAGTGCCGCCGGGGCCGGCCGGCCGAGCAGGCCCAGCGCGGCCAGGGCGGTGCGGGCCGTACGGGGCAGGTCGGCCAGGGCGGTGGCGATCGCGTACGCGACCTGGTCGATGTCCGTCTCCGGGGTGCCACGGCCCGCCCCCGCCTGCCGGGCCAGTGCCGTGATCGCGAGGGGATTCCCGCCGGCCCGGTCCACCACCGCGGCCAGATCGGCGTCGGCGAGCTGACCGCCGGCGCGCCGGGCCAGCTCCAACGCGGCCTCGCGGCTCAACGGCGTCACCTCCAGCCAGGCCGTGGCCGTCTCGCGCAGCGCTGCGACGCTGTCCTCGCTCAGCCGGTGCGGGGTGCGCAGCGCGACCACGACCCGTACGTGCGCGGCCAGGTGCGGCAGGGCAGCGAGCGTGGCCGGGTCGGCGTACTGCAGGTCGTCGAGCACGAGCAGGCCGCCGCGGACCCGTGAGCGCACCGCCTCGGCCAGCAGCGGCACGTCGTGGGCGGGCAGGCGGGCCTTCAACGCCCGCGACAGTGCCAGCGCCGGTACGGCGGCCAGCATCGCCAGCCCGCCCCCGGCATGCACCGGCCCGGGTGCCGCAGCCGCCACCCGCCGCAGCAGGGTGGAACGGCCGGCTCCGGGTGCGCCGGTGAGCACAACGAGGCCGGGACGGTGCAGATGCGCGGCGGCGAGCCCGGCCAGGTCCTGCTGTGCCACCCGCATCCCCCGTTTCCGCTGCCCTGCCCGGCGTCCGTGCCCGGGTGGCACGAACACGGGATCTGCGTCGCCCCGAGCTTCCGTAGTCTGTGGTGCGGCAGGCGTCCCGCCCTGCCCGCGAACGGGAAGGGTGGCGACTGTGTCTTCGACGCCGGCCGCGGTCAGTACATTCTCCCTGACCATGTGCTCAGCTGACGAGTCATGACCGTCGGACCGCTCTCCGCCCGCGTGGCGACGCTGTGTGACGAAATCGTTGCCCAGGTCGGCCCGGAAGCCGGTGGCCAGGCCATTCAGGTCCGCGACCGGCTGTCGGAGCCGTTACGCGTCGCTATCGCCGGGCGGTTGAAAGCCGGAAAGTCGACACTCGTCAACGCGTTGATAGGCCGCCGGGTCGCCCCCACAGCGGTCGGTGAGTGCACCCGGGTGGTCACCCGCTTCCGGTACGGGCCCGCCGACCGCGTCGATGTGGTGCTGCGCGACGGCTCCCGCTCGAGCCTGCCGCTGGCCGACGACGGCATGATCCCGCAGCGTCTCGGGGTCAGTCCGGACCGCGTCGCCTATGTGGACGTCTCGCTGACCAGCGACAAACTGCGCGATCTGACCGTCGTCGACACGCCCGGGCTGGCGTCGACCGACACCCGGGTCAGTGCCCGCGCGCAGGCCGAGCTCGGCGCCGGCACCGCGCCGTTCGACGCCGACATCGACGCTGACTCGGCCTCCGAGGTCGCCGCGGCCGAGGCGGTCGTCTACGTGTTCACCCAGGCGGTCCGCGCCGACGACGTGCAGGCGCTGGAGGCGTTCCGGACGGCATCGGCACGGCTGGCCAGCAGCCCGATCAACGCGCTGGGGGTGTTCGGCAAGGTCGACACGCTGGTCGGCGGGGCCGGGGACCCGTGGCCGGTCGCCGGTCCCCTCGCCGAGCAGCAGGCGCTGCTGCTGGCCCGTACGGTGTCCGAGGTGGTGCCCGTGGTCGGCCTGCTGGCCGAGACCGGCGAGGCCGGGCGGCTCACCGCGGCCGACTGCGCCGCGCTCAAGGAGCTGTCCGCGCTCCCGGCCGCCGAGCTGCGGGTGTTGCTGGCCTCCGTCGACCTGTTCCGCAGCCGCCCGGCGCCGGTCGACGTGCACCGCCGCGACCGGCTGCTCACCCTGCTCGACCTGTACGGCATCGGTTTCGCCCTGGCCGAGCTGGCCGCGGACCCGCGGCTGGGCACCGGTGAGCTGGTGCGCCGGCTGGTCCGCGCGTCCGGCTTCCCGCGGCTGCGCGACACTCTGGAGCAGACGCTGCGCTGGCGGGCCGACGCGATCAAGGCCGGCTGGGCGCTGTCGCGGCTGGAACGCGTCGCCGGGCACACCAGCGACCCCCGCGACCGGGAGGCTTTGCGCGATGCGATCGAGCGGTTGCTGCGCGAGCCCGCCTACCACCGGCTGCGGCTGCTGGAGGTGGCCCAGCGGGTCACGTCCGGGGCGGTGCAACTGCCGGTGGCCTGGGAGCAGGAGCTGATCCGGCTGGCGACCTCCGACGACGCCCGCTGGATCCTGCGGCTGCCGCACGCCGACGGCCCGCAGCTGGCGGCCGCGGCCGTCGAGGCGGCGAACCGGTGGCGGGTGTACGCGGTCGCCGGCGCCGGACCGGCGCAGTCACGGGTGGCGCAGGTCGCGCACCGCGGCTTCCACCTGCTGGCCCAGGCCGTCCGCGAGCAGGCCGCCCGGGACCAGGCGAGCCCTGAGCAGGCCGCCCGGGACCAGGCGAGCCCTGAGCAGGCCGATCAGACCGAGATCGTGCCGGCCCGGCACGGATCGCAGGGGTCGCGGTGAGCCTGGCCAAGGAGCTCGACATCGCCGTGCGCGACGCGCTGGCCGCCGTGCGCGCCGGTGACCCCGACGCCGGGGCCGAGCTGGCCGAGCTGCGCCGCATCCAGCTGACCCGGCCGTCGGTGGTGCTCGTCGGTGAGACCAAACGCGGCAAGAGTTCGCTGCTCAACGCGCTGCTCGGCGTACCGGATCTGTCGCCGGTGGATGCCGCGGTCGCGACCGCGACCTACCTGCATTTCTCGCCCGGCCCGTTGTCCGCCGCCGCCTACGTGCCCGGCGCGGGCGAGCCGGTCGACCTCGACCCGGCGCAGCTGGCCGCCTGGGCCACCGGCCGGGACCTGCCCGACGGTGCCCGGACCCCGCGCCGCATCGAGATCACTCATCCGGCGCCGCTGCTGCAGTACGTCAGCCTGCTCGACACTCCGGGGGTCGGCGGCCTCGACCCGGCCCACACGACCGTCGCCCTGGACGCCGTCGGGCGGGCCACCGCCCTGCTGTTCGTCGCCGACGCGTCCGCGCCGCTGTCGCAGCCGGAGCTGGACTTCCTCGTCGCCGCCAGCGCCCGCGTCGACGCTGTCGTGTTCGCCCTGACCAAGGTCGACGCCTATCCGGGGTGGCGGCGCATCGCCGACGACAACCGGGCGTTGCTGCGGGCCCGCGCACCCCGCTTCGCCGACGCGCCGTGGTTCCCGGTGTCGGCGCGGCTGGCCGAGCTGGCCCGCACGGTGCCCGCCGGGGAGCAGGCCGCGCTGGTCGACGCGTCGCGCATCGCCGAGCTGCAGCACGCCCTGGTGGAGCTGGCCGGGCGCGGGCATCAGCTGCAACTGGCCAACGTGCTGCGCGCCGCGCGCGGGGAGCTGGGCCGCCTGGAGGCGGCCGCGGCGGCCCGGGTGCAGGCCAGCGAGGCCGACCCGGCGCAGGTGGCCCGGGTACGGGCGCAGCGTTCCGCGCTGGCCGCCCGCAAACGCACCGAGTCGCGGCAGTGGTCGCTGCTGCTGAGCACCGAGACCCAGCGGGCCCGGGTCGAGGTCGTCGGCATGCTGCGCACCCGCATCGCCGGCGTGCAGCACGACTTCAGCGCCCGCATCGACACCGCCCGCGGCGCGGCGCTGGACGCGCTGCCCGATCAGCTCGACACCGAGCTGCAGGCCGTGGCGGTGCAGCTGTCCGACGACCTGCAGGCCACGTTCCGGCAGGTCGGGGAGCGGATCCTGGCCCAGGTGTTCGACGCCGACGAGCTCGCCGGGGTCCTGGACCGGCTCAACGCGACCCTGCGGCACGCCCTGGCGGCCAGCCCACCGCGCGACGGCGCCGGTGACAACCTGCTGGTCGCGTTGTCGGCCGGCGGGATCGCCTTCATGGCCGGCCGCGGGGCAGTCTTCGGCGCTTCGCTATTCGGCGTCGGTTCCGCCGTCGCCGGTGGGCTGCTCGTCCCGGTCGCCGGGCTCGGCCTGGGCCTGGCCGCGGGCGGCTACGTGCTGTACCGGCGGCGGGTGCAGAACGACCGGCAGCAGGCCCGGGCCTGGCTGCGCGAGATCCTCGGCGAGGCCCGCGCGGCGCTGTCCGACGAGATCTCCTACCGCTTCACCGACCTGCAGTACGCGCTCAGCGTCGCCGTCGACGACGCGGTCGAGCGGCGGCTGCGCGAGCTCGACGCGCACATCGCCGACATCGACGCCGCCGCGGCCGAGGACGCCGCCGGCCGCGCGAAACGGCGCACCCAGGCGACCGCGGACCTGGCCGCGGTCCGCACCCGGATCAGGCAGGTCGACGAGGTTCTCACGCGGGCGCGTTCCCTGACCCCCGCACCCGCCGATGAGGAGGCGACATGAGCGACGAGCACGGCTGGCCGGATTTCTCGCACGCCGACGGTCACGACGAGCCGGGCGAGGCCCACGACGCCGGCCTCCACGACCCGGGCGTCCACGACGACGCCGGGGCGGACAGCCCGTTCCACGACGACCTGTTCGGTCACGACGACGCCGACCAGGCCGGCTTCGACGCCCACGAGCTGGACGCCGGGCACGACCCCGACGGCCCGCACGACGCCACCGACGGCGGCTGGGACGACCAGCACGAGCCGGGCACCGGCCACGACGACGACGCCGATGCCGGGGTCGTCGACGTGACCGACGGGCACGGCATGGGTCCGGTCGGCGCGGATCCCGACGCGGCGCCGGACCTGGATCAGGTCAGCATGTTCCCGCCGGTCGTCGACGTGGGGCCGCTGCCGGAGCCGGTCGACGGGTTCCCGTGGATCGACACCGGCAGTCTCGGGCTGTACCACTCCGGGCTGGTCGAGGCGGTGCCCGAGGAGCCGGTGCCGGCGCAGGACCTGGCCGCGTACGCCGCCGAGGACCTGCCGCCCGGCGTCGACCCGTGGGCCGCGCTGGCCGACTCCGACGACCCGGCCACCAGCACCCTGGCCAAGTGGTGGCAGCCGGAGCCCTGACCCGCGCGAGTTGGCTGTACCCAGGACGGCGCTGAGATGGCATCATCAGCGCGCCGTCCCCCCGCCTTCCGCCTGGAGCCACCCTGATGACCGCCTCCACCGTCCCGGTGAGCAACCGGCGTGAACGTACCGGCTGGTACTTCTACGACTGGGCGATGTCCGCCTTCTCCACCACCGTCATCACGGTGTTCCTGGGGCCGTTCCTGACCAGCGTCACCGAGCAGGCCGCCGGGTGCGCGCTGGGCGCCGACGACTGCGACGCGCGGGTGCACCCGTTCGGCATCAGCATCGCCGCCGGCTCCTACTTCCCGTACCTGGTGTCGCTGTCGGTGCTGCTGACCGTGTTCGTGCTGCCGGTGATGGGCGCGGTCGCCGACCGGGCCGAACGTAAGAAGCCGCTGCTGGCCGCCGCGGCGTTCCTCGGCTCCGGCGCGACCATCGCGATGGCGTTCGTGACCGGCGAGCGGTACCTGCTGGGCGGGCTGCTGTTCATCGTCGCGAACATCGCGTTCGGCGCGTCGGTGGTCGTCTACAACTCGTTCCTGCCGCGGCTGGCCGGCCCTGACGAACGCGACAAGGTGTCCAGCCGCGGCTGGGCGCTGGGCTACCTCGGCGGCGGGGTCCTGCTGCTGCTCAACCTGGCCGTGGTCACCTGGCTCACCATTGAAGGCGACGACCAGCGCACCCTGGACCTGGCCCGCTGGTGCATCGTGTCGGCCGGCGTCTGGTGGGCGGTGTTCACCCTGGTGCCGCTGCGCCGGCTGCGTGAGCACCCCAGCGCCGAGGCCGGTACGGCGGGCGGGAACGTGCTCACCGACGGCTTCCGCCAGCTCGGCAGCACCATCCGCAGCCTGCGGGCGTACCCGTTGACGTTGTTCTTCCTGCTCGCGTTCCTGATCTACAACGACGGCATCCAGACGGTCATCGCCCTGGCCAGCCAGTTCGGCACCGAGGAGCTGAACCTGCCGCAGAGCGCGCTGATCGTGACGATCCTGATCGTGCAGTTCCTGGCGTTCGGCGGGGCGCTGCTGCTGGGCGCGGTCGCCGAGCGGATCGGTGCCCGCAAGACGGTGCTGATCGCCCTGGTCGGCTGGCTCGGGGTCATCCTGGCCGCGTTCTGGCTGCCCGAGGGTGAGCCGCTGCCGTTCATGCTGCTGGGCGTCGCGATCGGCCTGGTCATGGGCGGCAGCCAGGCGCTGAGCCGTTCGCTGTTCAGCCAGCTGATCCCCGACGGCCGCGAGGGCGAGTACTACGGCTTCTACGAGATCAGCGACAAGGGCACCAGCTGGCTGGGGCCGCTGGCCTTCGGGCTGGTGTTCCAGCTGACCAACAGCTACCGCATCGGGCTCGTGTCGCTGGTGGTGTTCTTCATCGTCGGTGGCATCCTGCTGGCGATGGTCCCGATGCGCCGGGCCATCGTCGCGGCCGGCAACACGCCGCCGCGGCTGCTCTGAGCCGAACCCGGGGGCTGCGGTGGACATCGTGATCGACGCGGACTCGGCGGTGCCGCCGTACGAGCAGGTGCGGTTGCGCATCGCCGAGCTGGCCGCCGCCGGTGCGCTGACGGCCGGCGCGAAGCTGCCGCCGGTGCGGCAGCTCGCCACCGAGCTGGGCCTGGCCGCGAACACCGTCGCCCGCGCCTACCGGGAGCTGGAGCAGGCCGGGCTGGTCGAGACCCGCGGCCGGGCCGGCACGGTGATCACCGCCCGGGCGGCGCAGACCCCGGCGGCGGCGCAGAAAGCCGCGCAACGCTACGCCGAGCAGGTCACCGCGCTGGGCCTGACGCCGCAGGCGGCGCTGGAACTGGTCCGGGCCGCGCTGGGCCTGGCCGGCTGAGCTGCTGCGATAACCGCTGTCCGGTCGTCGCCGCACAGTGGTAGAAAGCCGCGGTGCACAAGACCCTGACATTCCCTGATCATCTGCGGCTGATCGACGAACGGTCGGCCGCCTTCCGGGCGGCGGTCGCCGCGGCACCCAGCCTCGACCTGCAGGTCCCGACCCATCCCGGGCGGACGCTGTTCGATCTTGTGCAACACGTGGGGACGGGCCGCCGCAAATCAGCCGCCATCGTCGCCGCGGGGCCCGCCGACGCTCCGCCGGCGATGACGGCCCCGGAGGCGCCCCGGGAACGCGAGGCCCTGCTGGCCTGGTTCACCGCGTCGACGCAGGAACTGCTGGACGCGCTGCGGGAGGCCGGCCCGGACCGCGGTTGCTGGACGTGGTGGGACGACTCGCCGTCACCGCAGACCTCGGGCGCCTGGGCGCGGCGACAGGTCCCCGAGATCGCGGTGCACACCTACGACGCCCAGCTCACCGTCGGTGCCCCGCAGCCGCTGGCGGAAGAGGTCGCCGTCGACGGTTTCGATGACTGCCAGTTCACCCTCTGCGCGACGACGGTCGCCTGGCCACACGAACCCGCCGTCGTCGACTACCACGCCACCGAGGGCCGTTCCTGGCGCCTGCGGCTCTCCCCCGAAGGAGCACAGGTAGCCCATCTCACGCCCGTTGCCGGCGAGCACCCGGACGTGGCCGACGTCTCCGCCCGGGGCACGGCCAGTGACCTGGTACTGATGTTCTACGGCCGCATCCCGCTGGATTCCCTGGACCTCGGTGGCGACCGCCGCATCTTCGAGCAGCTCATCGCCTGGGACCCGTCCGTCTGAGATGCGGGGGTCCGTCGTCGCGTCCTAGTCCTCCGGCTCCCAGGCGATCAGCTGGTCGAAGACCTGCCGGTCGCCGTCGAGCTGCAGCGAGTCCATCGCGATGCGGCCGTAGCAGAACATCACCAGCTCATGGGCCGTGCCCCGGGCGGAGGCATAGGCCACCCCAGGGTCCACGTCGGCCGCCGGCGTGGTGAGGCGGGCCGCCCGGGCGCCGTCGGCGGAGAACCAGAGCCGCCAGGAACGGCCCTCGGTGGCGTGGTAGTCGATGACCGCGGGCTTGTGCGGCCACGCGGCCGTGTTCGCGACGCAGGTGGTCACGAACTCGTCGACGCCGTCGAGGGCCACCTCCTCCGGCAACGGCTGCGGGGCGCCCACGGTGACCTGGGCGTCGTAGGTGTGCACGGCGACCTGCTGGAGCTGGTGCCGGGCGACGGCACCGGTGGTCTGCGGCGACTGCGACGGACCCCACCACGTCCAGCAACCGCGGTCCGGGCCGGCCTCCCGCAGCGCGTCCAGCAGTTCCTGCGTCGACGCGGTGAACCAGGCCAGCAGGGCCTCGCGTTCCCGGGGCGCCTCCGGGGCCGTCATCGCCGGCGGAGCGTCGGCGGGCCCCGCGGCCACGGTGGCGGCCCACCTGCGGCGTCCGTCGCCCAGGTGCTGGACCAGGTCGAACAGTGTCCACTCGGGGCAGGTCGGCACCTGCAGGTCGAGGCTGGGTGCCGCGGCGACCGCCGTCCCGAAAGCGGTCGATCGTTCGTCCATCAGCCGCAACAGGTCAGCGAACGCAAGAGTGTTTTCCACCGCGGCTTTGTACCACCCCCCCTGCGACAACCGACAGCGGATTTCCTCACCCCGCGGGCGCAGCTGGCCGGCCGAGCAGCACCAGGATGTGCCACAGGTACTTGCACAGTTGCAGCGTCTCGGCGTCCCTCGCCTGCCGGGCCGCGTGCCCGATGACGGCGGCGTCGATCAGCGGCGGTCCCAGGCTGCGGGCCAGCGCGGCCGCCTGCGGCCCCCGCACGTCGTCGGGGAAGTCCGCGGCGGGCAGGACAAAGCCGGGGTGGTGACGCAGTGGGGCCAGCTGCGCCAGGTGCGCGGCGGTGGGCGTACCGGTAAGGCTGGGGTCGGCCACGACGGCCTCGACGTCGGCGTCCAGGTCGAGCCCGCCGTGGATCTGCGCCTCGACGTAGTCGTCGAGGGCCCGGCCGGCGCTCGTGCGCGGCCGGGTCAGCGAGGCCACCCAGGCCTGCGGGTTGTCCGCGGTCAGTCCCAGAGCTGATCCGGTACGGGCGACCTGCTCGAGCAGCGCCGCCCAGATGCCGCCGAAGGTGTCCGCGGTGCCGACCACCGTGGGTTCGGTGACGCTGTCGCCGTGGCTGAACGTGGCCCGCGCGTTCACCTCGGGCCGCAGCACCAGGTGGCAGCTGCCGAACCGCGGTGACGCCCCGTCGAGGTGCCCGGCCAGGTTGAGCCCGCCGTAGACGGGCCGGCCGCCGGCCAGCTCCGGCGGGTACGCGCCGGCGAACATCCGCCGTTCCCAGCGTTCCCGGTCCCCGCCGGCGTACGCGGTGAGCCCGCCGTTGGAGATGCCGGTCTCGAACTGGCTGCGGTACACCCGGTCGCGGGCCAGGTGCTCGGCGACGGTACGCCCGTCGGCGAGCAGCCGGTCCGGGTGGAAACCGACCGTGATCCGGGCGCCGGGCACCGGCAGGGCTCCGGCGGCGCCGAGCCCGCGCACGTACGCGACGGCTCGGGCCGCCGGTTCGTTCACTTCGGCTGGATGACGTTCGTGGCCAGCAGCACCATCAGCAGCGAGCCCAGCACCAGCCGGTAGCCGATGAAGATGCTGTACGAGTGCCGGGCGATGAACTTCAGCAGCCACGACACGGCGAACCAGCCGACGATGAAGCTGACCAGCGTCGCGACGATCGTGGGGAGCCAGCCGACACCGCCGTTGTCGGCCGAGATGTTGTCGTACTCGGTGACGGTCTGCAGCACGCTCGCGGCCAGCAGCGCCGGGATCGACAGGAAGAACGACAGTTTGGTGACCGTCACCCGGTCGAAGTCACGCAGCAGGCCGGCGGACATCGTCGCCCCGGAGCGCGACACGCCGGGGATCAGCGACAGGCACTGCACCACCCCGATGATCAGGGTGTCCTTCCAGGTCACGTCCTGTTCGTGGCGGACCTGGGTGGCGGCGTGGTCGGCGAACGCCATCACGCCGCTCCACAGGATCAGCGCCCCGGCGACGAACCACAGGCTGCGCAGGGTGCTCTCGATGGTGTCCTGGAACAGCAGCCCGACGATGCCGATCGGGATCGAGCCCAGGATCACGGCCCAGCCGAAGCGGTAGTCGGGGTCGTCGCGCTGCTCGCTGTTGAGCACGCCCCGGACCCAGGCGGAAATGATCCGGGCGATGTCCTTGCGCAGGAAGATGACGGTGGCGATGACCGCGCCGGACTGGATGATCGCCGTGAACGCGGTGATGTCCGGCGCGTCGATCTGGTAGCCGAGCAGCTTCTCCACGATGGTCAGATGGCCCGTGCTGGAGATCGGGAGGAACTCGGTGAAGCCCTCCACCGCACCCAGCAGCACCGCTTCGAAGATGTTCAACCCGACCTCGTCCCTTGATCGTTGCCTGACCGCGGTCGAGGATAGGCGGTCGCTCAGCCAGCGCTGCGCCTGACCCGCGCCGCGGCGATGGTGTAAGCGGGGTCACGGTCGAGGTTGTGCCGGTCGCGGTCGTAGCGGCGGGTGGTGCGGGGGTCGGCGTGACCCATCGCGTCCTGCACGTCTTCAAGGGGCACCCCCTCGGCGCGGGCGGTGGTGGCGAAGGCGTGCCGCAGCGAGTGCGGCGACAGCCGCGCCCATCCGGCGATGCCCGCGTCGCGGGCCAGGCGCCGCACCAGCCGGAAGACGGCGTGCCGGTCGATGCGGGCGCCGGTGGCGGTGACCAGCAGCGGCCCGTCGAGCCGGTCGGCGGTGGTGGCCTCGGCCGCGGCGCGCTGATCGAGGTAGGCGTCCAGCGCGGCCGCCGCGTACGGGGTCAGCGCCCGCCGCCGCGGCTTGCCGCCCTTGCCGATGAACCGCACACTGCGATGCCCGCGCTCGACACCGACGTCGGCGACGTCGAGGCCGACCAGCTCACCGACGCGCAGACCCAGGTCGGCCAGCAGCGCGACAGCCGCCCGGTGCCGCAGCGCCGCCGGCCCGGTCTCGGCCTCGACCGCGCCCAGCAACGCGTCGACCTCCTCCGGTGACAGCCCGACAGTGGCGGAGTGGTCCCGTGAGACCGGCGGCCGGTCCGCGCCACCGACCGGGTTCGCGTCGATCGCGCGCAGCTTGACCAGGAAGTCGTACCAGCTGGACAGCCCGGACAGTTTGCGCGCCACCGTCGCCGGCGCCAGCGACTGCGCCTCCAGGCCCCGGGCGTACGCGTTGACGTCCAGGAACGACGCCCGCAGCGGCTCCACCTCGCGCTGCGCGCACCATGCCAGCCACGCCGCGACGTCACGCCGGTACGCGTCGCGGGTGTGCGCCGACAGCCGCCGGTTGGCCAGCCACGCCTCGGTGACCTGTTCGGCGCTGCCGCCGACGGTGACCGCGCCTGCGCTCTGCCTGGGGATCAGCGTCGACATGGCGACCATCGTGTCAGCTCTGACGCACCTGACCGTCCGCGACATGCCAGGTACGGGTGTGCCCGACGGCGCCGGCGAAGTACCGGTCGTGGGTCACGGTCAAAAGCGTCCCCCGGTACGCGCGCAGCGCCTGCTCGATGACCTCCAGCGCGTCGAAGTCCAGGAAGTTGGTCGGCTCGTCGAGCAGCAGGATCCGCGCCGGGCTGTTGACCATGACGGCCAGCAGCAGCCGCCGCAGCTCCCCGGCGGACAGGCTCCGCAGGCTCGCACCCCACTGGTCGGGCCCGAACTGGTGCCCGGCCAGCAGCCGTTCGGCGTCCTCGGCGTACACCGGCACCCGGGACCGGAAGAAGTCCAGCACCGTCGTGCCCGTGCGCAGCCCGTCGGAGGTCTGCGGCAGCACCGCCAGCTCCACCTCGGTGTGCTCGGCGATCGCCCGCAGCAGGGTGGTCTTGCCGGCGCCGTTGCGGCCGGTGATCAGGATCCGGTCGCCGCGCCGCACGTCCAGATCGACGCCGTCGAGCAGGGTCCGGTCACCGAGCTTGACGGTCAGGTCGTGCACGGCCAGCACCCTGTCGCGGTCGGCGCGCTCGTCGGCCGGGAACGCCAGGGTCAGCGGCGGGCGGGTCCGCGGCTCGGCGATCCACCGGGCCGACTCCATCTGCCGGCGCAGCCGCCGCTCGCGGGCTTTGGCCTTCTGCGCCACCTTCTTGGCGATGCGGCGCAGGTGCGGCGCCTCGACCCCGGACCGGACGGTCGTCTCGACGAACCGGGCCTGCTGCTTGGTGCGTTCGATGTCCTGTTCCCAGCGGATCCGGTCCTTCTCCTGCGCCTCGTAGTCCAGCAGCAGCCGCTGCCAGCGGCGGGCCTTCTCCTGCCGGTAGGCGGTGTAGCCGCAGCCGGGATAGTCCTGGGGCTGCTCGTGGATGCCGTCGAGCTCGACGACGTGGGTGACCACGGCGTCCAGGAACGCCCGGTCGTGGCTGACCGCCAGCACCCCGCCGCGGAAGTCGCGCAGCCAGTCACCGAGCCAGGCGGCGCCCTCGGCGTCGAGGTGGTTGGTGGGTTCGTCGAGCAGCAGCAGCCCGGGGGCGTCCAGCAGGGCCCGGGCCAGCAGCAGCCGGGCCTGCTCACCGCCGCTGACCTCGCTCAGGCGCAGGTCGGCGGGCAGGTGGTCGATGTCGAGACGCTGGCGGATCTCGGTCAGCCGGGTCTCGCCGGTCCAGCCTTCGAGGGCCGTCCAGCGTTCCTGGACCTGGCCGTACTCGTCGAGGACGTCGGCGCCGCGCTCGAGCGCGGTCTCCAGCTGCCGCAGCCGTTCGGTGACGGAGGCGAGCTCACCGAGCCCGCCGGTGAGGAACTCCCCGACGGTGCCCTGCGGGTCGGCGACCTGCTGCGGCACGTACCCGACCCGGGTGCCGGGGGCGCGGGTGACACTGCCGGAGGTCGGGATGAGCTCGCCGGCGAGCACGCGCAGCAGCGTCGTTTTGCCGGCCCCGTTGGGGCCGACGACACCGATGCGGTCGCCGGGACCGACGATCAGGTCGAGGTCGGAGAAGAGCAGATCACCGTCGTGGGCGCGGCTGATCGAAGCGGCTTTCAACAAGGAGTCCTCCAGGGACCGATACCGACAGGGGTACGGCGACCCGCGCGCGACCAGCGAAGGGCGGCGCGTGCACGGGTCGGGTCGGTATCACACGGAGGTGACGACTCCTCGGGCTCGGCGGCAGGTGCTCGGGAACCACTCTGACGCGGTCCCGGCGGTGCCGCAACTCAAATTTCTCAGGCGGCGTAGGCGACCGACGTGTGCATGCCCTGCACGTCGGTCACGGCCAGCCGCGACGCCATCGTGCTGCGCGCCGCGATCTGCGCCGCGTACGCCGCCCGGCGCCGCGCCACGCAACCGTCGCCCTTGGCCGGACCGGCGCCCTGCTGGTCCATGTGCGTGCTCAGCCCGTCCTTGAGCAGGGCCAGCGCCTCGGTGCGCAGCTGCGACACCCGCGACTCGGTGACGCCCAGCTCCGCGGCGACCTCGGCCAGCGGCCGCTCCTGCAGGTACGACGCCTCGACCACGAACCGCAGCCGCTCCGGCAGCACCGCGACCGCGTCGTGCAGGTAGCCGATCCGCTCGCGGTGCAGCAGCGTCTCCTCCGGGTTCATCGAGTCCTCGGTGACCATGTCCTCGGCCGACCCGGCGGTGAAACCCTGCAACGACAGCACCGCCGCGCGCTGCACGTCGTCGTCGACCGTGGCCAGCTCGCTGACCCCCACCCCGAGCAGCTCGGCCAGCTCCGACGGGCTCGGCGTACGGCCCAGCTGCGCGGTCAGCTCCTGCCGCGCCACGTCCGCGCGGCGGGCCCGGGCCCGCACCGAACGGCTCGCCCAGTCCATGCTGCGCAGCTCGTCCAGCAGCGCCCCGCGGACCCGCACGGCGGCGAACCGCCCGAACGGGATGCCCCGGCCCGCGTCGAACGCCTGCGCGGCCGTGACCAGCGCCGCGTATCCGGCCGAGGCCAGGTCGTCGCGGTGCACGTGCGCGGGAACCTTGAACAACATCTCCCGGACCAGGTGACCCACCAGCGGCATGTTCTCGCGGATCAGCTGCTCCAGCTCGCGGCTGACGGTCTTCGTCGTGGCTGCGGACATCGTGTGTTCCCCCTCGTGTGTGTCGCCCGGTGACGGCTCACCGGCTGACAGGGGGAACTTTTCGTTGCGCTGGGTGCAGACTCCGGTCGCGTTCGGTTGCCGGACGGTTGCACTGCGAAAAAACCTAAAGTCCGCCCGAGGGCGGCAACGAGCTGCGGCAGGACGGGCCCTAGGCCAGCAGCCAGCCGTTGTCGACGGCCAGGCGGACCGCTTCGGCCCGGGTACGCGCCCCGGTCTTGCCGATCACCGACGACAGGTGATTACGCACCGTGCCCTCCGACAGGCGCAGCTCCCGGGCGATGTCAGCCACCGTGCCGCCGTCGCGGGCCGCCCGCAGCACATCACTCTCCCGCTCGGTCAGCGGCGAGTCCCCGTGCGCCAACGACTGCGCCGCCAGGGCCGGATCCACCACCCGCAGCCCCTCGTGCACCCGGCGCACCATGTCGGCCAGCTGCCGCGCCGGGGTGTCCTTGACCACGAAACCACTGGCGCCGGCGGCCATCGCCTGCCGCAGATACCCGGCCCGGCCGAACGTGGTCACCATCAGCACCCGGCAGCCCGGCACCGCCGCCCGTAACGCCCGCGCCGCCGCGACCCCGTCCAGCCCCGGCATCTCCACATCGAGCAGCGCCACGTCCACGTCATGACCCCGGACCGCGTCGACGACCTCGTCACCCCGGCCCACCTCGGCCACCACCTGCAGGTCCGGCTCCATGTCGAGCAGGGCCGCCATCGCCCCGCGGACCAGCGCCTGGTCGTCGGCCAGCAACAACCGGATCATGCCGGCACCTCCACCCGTACCCGGAAACCCGGCCCGTCGCCACGGTGACCGACCGTCAGCGTGGCCCCCGCCGCGTCAGCGCGGCGCCGCAATCCGACCAGACCCTGACCGTCGCCGGCCGGCGCCCCGTCGCCGGGCCCGTCGTCGACGATCTCCACACTCTGCGGCGCCAGCCGCACCGCACAATGCCCCGCCCGGCTGTGCCGCACCACGTTGGTGACCGCCTCCCGGATCGTCCACGCGAACAACTCCCGGTTGCGCGTGGGCACCGCGTCGGTGGCCCCCGGCAGCTCCGCGCGCACGTGCGCCGCCGCCAGCGCCTCCCGCGCCGCCGCGATCTCCCCCGGCAGCGAGATCCCCCGCACCCCCAGCGCCGTCGCCCGCACGTCCGACAACGCGTCGCGGGCCAGCGCCTCCAGCTCCCGCAGCTCCGAGCGCGCCCGGCCCAGATCCACGTCCAGCAGCCGCTGCGCCAGCTCCGCCTTGACCGTCACCACCGTCAGCGAGTGCCCCAGGATGTCGTGCAGGTCGGCGGCGATCCGGGCCCGCTCGTCGGCCACGGCCCGCTCGGCGGTCTCCCGCTGGGTGATCTCCGCCAGCTCCTGCTGCGCCACCTGCAACCGCCACTGCCGCTCGGCCGCCAGCCGGAACCCGCCGCTGGCCGCCGACCCCAGCAGCACCGCCAGTCCGTAACCCTGGTCGTCCCAGCCCGGCACCCGCCACGCCAGCACCTCGGCCACCACCAGCAGCACCCCCGCGAACGGCAGCGCCTGCCACATCGGCAACCCGACCATCGCCGACGCCGCGACATACACCAGGCAGGGCAGCGCGTGCACGCCCGCACCGGGCACCTGCAGCGCCGCCAGTGCCAGCAACGCCAGCAGGATCAGCCAGAGCCGCACCACGACCCGCAGCGGCCGCCCGCCCCGGCGCACCGAGCTCATCCAGGCCACCAGGGCCAGATACAGCGCCGCGAAGCCGGCCAGTGCGGCCAGCCCCACGTCGCGCTGCCAGCCCGCCGGATGGGCCAGCAGCGCCGTCAGGTTCTCCTTCAGGTAGAACAGCCACACCCCGGCGAAGACCCACCCGAAGCGCCGGCCCCGCCGCTCCGCCTCGCTCATGGTCGTGACGCTACCGCTCACTCAGACCCGCGCCGTGTCCCGGCGGAACCGCCACATCGCGCCCGCGGCGAACAACGCCGTCCACACCACCACACCCGCCGCCGCGGCCCACAGGTTCCCGTCGTGGGTCAGCGGATACCGGGCGATCTCCCCCACCCCGTACACCGGGGTGAACTTCGCAATCGTCGCGAAGGTGTGCCCCAGCTGATCAACGGGCACGAACAGGCCACCGGCGAACGACAGCACCGCCAGCACCGGGCCCAGGATCTGCATCACGTTCTCACTGGGCAGCAGATAACCCATGAACAGCCCGAACGCGGCGAACACCAGGGCGCACACCCAGGCCAGCAACCCGCAGGCCACCCACGCCGACGCCGGCAACTGCGCCCCCGACAGTGCCCCGACCAGGAACGTCACGCCCACGGACACCGCGCCGATCATCATCGCCAGGACCAGCTTCACCGCGATGTACGCCCCCGGCCGCAACGGCGTCAGCCGCAACTGCCGGCTCCACCCCGCCGCCCGCTCGATCGACACCATGGCGCCGCCGCTGGTCGTGGCCAGCATCGCCCCGTACACCGCCATGCTCACCAGGATGTAACCGGTCACGTTCCCGCCGCCGACCCGCTCCGAGCGCGACGCCGAATTCGTGCCGAACACCAGGAAGAACACCGCCGGCAACACCACCGTGAAGATCACCGTGCGCTTGTTGCGGACCATCCGCCTCAGCTCCAGCCCGATCATCGCGACACTGAACCCGCCGAAGCGCGGCAGGCTACGGGCAACAGGCATGCTCATCGGGCACTCCCCAGAGTCGTCGCGGTCGTCGTCTCGTCGGCGGTCAGGGTCAGGAACGCCTGCTCCAAATTCCGGGACGTGATCTCCAGATCCCGGGCGGCGGTCTCCGCCAGCAGATAACGCGCCACCTGATCGGTGTCGCTGGCATGCACATAAACGGTGTCACCACGCAGCTCCACCGACTCGACCCCCGGCAGTGCCCGCAGGTCGGCCTCGCTGGCACCCGGCAACGTCGCCCGGACCGTACGGCCCGACGCCAGCGCCTTCACCTCGGCCGCCGTACCGTCGGCCACCACCCGGCCCCGCCGCACGAAGACCACCCGGTCCGCGTACGCGTCGGCCTCCTCCAGATAGTGCGTGGCGAAAATGACCGTACGGCCACCGCGCGCGTCCTGGCGGATCGACGTCCAGAAGTCATGCCGGCCCCCGACGTCCATCCCTGTCGTCGGCTCGTCCAGGATCAGCAGCTCCGGATCCGGCAGCAACGCCATCGCGAACCGCAGCCGCTGCTGCTGGCCACCCGAGCACTTACCGACCAGCCGCTGACCGATGTCCGCGATCCCGGCCCGCTCCAGCGCCCGCGTCACCTCGGCCCGGCCCCGCCCGAACAGGACCGCGGTCAGCCGTACGGTCTCCTCGACCGTGTAGTCCTTCAACAGACCACCGGTCTGCATCACCGCCGACACCAGCCCCAGCGCCACCGCCTCACGCGGCGGGCGGCCGTACACCCTGGCCGTGCCCTCCGTCGGCGCCGACAGGCCCAGCAGCATGTCCACCGTGCTGGTCTTGCCCGCACCGTTGGGCCCCAGCAGGGCCACCACCTCCCCCGGACGGATCCGCAAACTGATCCCGTCCACAGCGGTGACCGCCCCGAAACGCTTCACCACCGCCTCCAGATCGACGGCGAACTGGCCGGACCCGCGGATCCCGGCCTCAGGCAACGCGGTAACTGTCATACCCCGATCCTCAGCGCTGCCGGCGACGACCGAGGGGGGCAACCGTCACGACCATCCCATGACATCTGTCAGGGCACTCCTGGACGATCGGCTCTCCCGCCGCCCGGCACCCCCGGTCCACACTGGAACAACTCGCTGTCATCCCACGGGGGGAAAACATGAGAACACTGCTCACTGCCGTGCTCACCGCCACCGTCGCCGCCACCGCACTGGCCACACCGGCCACCGCAGCACCCCGGCAATACACCGTCACCGACCTCGGCACCCTCGGCGGCCTCTCCACCGAGGTCTACGACCTCAACGACAAAGGCGTAGCCGTCGGCCGCAGCCTCACCGCCGACGGCGAGCTGCACGCCTTCTCCTGGAGGAACGGCAGAATCACCGACCTCCCCACCCTGCCCGGCGGCCACTACGCCGAAGCCCACGGCATCAACGAAAACGGCACCATCGCCGGCACCGCCCTGAACGCGGACGGCGAATACCGCGCCGTCATCTGGCGCCGCGGCCGCATCACCGACCTCGGCCAGAGCCGCAGCATCGGCTGGGACATCAACGACAAAGGCCAGGTCCTCGTCTCCCGGGTCGACGAAACCGGCGCCCAGACCAGCCGCCTGATCTGGCACAACGGCACCGTCACCGAGCTCGGCCCGGAAAACAACACCGCCCGCACCACCGGAAAGATCAACAACGAGGCCAAGGTGCTGATGATGTTCGACAACACCTACCTCGGCTTCCAGCAGTACGGCTCCACCAGCGGCTTCGGGCCCATCGCCACCCCGGGCAGCAACTACCCCAACGACATCAACAACAACGGCATCATCGCCGGGTACTCGACCGACGAGCTGGGACGCACCCGGCCGGTGACGTACCCGCTGGGGCCGGTGGAGCTGGGAACGCTCGGCGGGCCGGACGGCAACGCCACCGCCGTCAACGACAAGGGCGTGTTCGCGGGTGTCGCCCAGACCGCGGACGGGACCAGCCGGCCGGTGCTGTGGCGCAACCGGCAGATCATCGACCTGACCACCCGGGGGCTCACCGGCAACGAGATGCCGGTCGGGATCAACAACCGCGGTCAGATGATCGCCACCATCGACTTCCGGGCAGCGTTCATCAGCTGAGCCGGGCGCAGATGGGCCCGGCCACCGCGAACGCTTACGATCACGGGATGAGTGAAGCGACGCCGGGCCCGAGCGCTGACCTGCCACAGGTCCGCGACCACCTGCGCGCCGCTCCGCCCCGCTCCGCCCAGCCCCGCGCCCGGCGCCGCCTGAGCGACTGAGGCAGGACGAAGCGATGGACCGCGCGTTGCTGGCGGACTTCCTCCGGGCCCGCCGGGAAGCACTGCAGCCGGAAGAAGTGGGGCTCCCGCGGGGCACCCGGCGTCGTACCGGTGGGCTGCGGCGCGAGGAGGTCGCGGTGCTGGCCGGCATGTCGGCCGACTACTACAGCCGGCTCGAGCAGAAGCGCGGCCCGACGCCGTCCGAGCAGATGCTGGCCGCCCTCGCCCGGGCGTTACGGCTCAGCCCGAGCGAAGGGGAACACCTGTTCGCCCTCGGCGGGCACGCGGCTCCGCGGCGCACCCTGCCCGACGACCGGGTCGGTCTGGCCATCAGGACCATCGCCGAGCAGCTCCCGGACACGCCCGCGATCGTGTTCTCCCGGTTCGGTGAGGCGCTCCTGCAGACCCCGGCGGCGATGGCCCTGTTCGGCGACTACACCCGCTTCGACGGCCTGTCGCGCTACCTGGTCTACCGCTGGTTCACCGACCCGGCCCAGCGGGCCATCTATCCACCCGAGGACCACGACGTACGCGGCCGGGTCTTCACCGTGGACCTGCGGGCGGCATACACCACCGATCCGGCGGGCACCGCCGGAGAGATCGTCGACGCGCTGCTGGCGGAAAGCCCCGCGTTCGCCGAGGTCTGGCGGCGGCACGAGGTGGACGTCACCCACCACCACGACCTCAAACGCTACCGGCACCCGGAACTGGGCGAACTGGAGCTGTACAGCCGGCGGCTGGTGGATCCCGACGAGGGCCAGGAACTGCTGGTCTTCATGGCCGAACCCGGATCGCCGAGCGCGGAGAAGCTCCGGCAGCTGATCACCCTGGCTGCCTGAACCTCTTATCCATGGTCTGCCATACCGTGGACAAGGAGAACATTCACCCGCCCGCCGTTCTGCGCCACGCTCAAGTGGTCGAACCGGGAAGGCGGTGAGCAACGTGGATCGGGAAATACTGGCGCACTTCCTCCAGCAACGCCCTGACGAGGCGGCACCCGGCCGGCCCCGTCACCGAGCCAGCCCGGTCCTGGAACTCGTCGTCGAGCACCTACCGGAGCACCCCGCGACAGTGTTCTCCCGGTTCGGCGAGGTGTTGCTGCAGACCCGTCCAGCGATCGCCCTGTTCGGCGATTACACCCGCTCCGGCGGATCGCCTTTCCTGGTCGATCGCTGGCTGAACGACCCGTCGGCGCGGGCACGCTACCTCGTCGAGGTCAGTGCGCCCGTACGGCACCGCCCGAGGCGCTACCGGCACATCACCCTGGGCGGCCTGGCACTGTATCGCCACCTGCTGATCTGTCCGGCCGAGCGCCAGACGCTGCTGGTCTTCACAGCCGTCCCCGGCTCCGCCAGCCACGCGAAGCTCCGTGCTCTGGCCGCCGGGAGCAACTCTGCCGACCGGCAGTAACCCGGGCCTTCGAACTCGAAGCCACCCACGCTGAAATCGCTTCGAAAATCGAAGCACGATCAATACAGAAAGACGAGGATCGTCATGAAGGCAGTACGTTTCCACGAGTACGGCACCCCCGAGGTCCTGCGCTACGAAGACGCGGACCAGCCGGTCCCCGGCGCCGGCGAGGTCCGGATCCGGGTGGCGGCGACATCGTTCAACCCGGTCGAGGGCAACATCCGCGCCGGCGTCATGCAGGGCCCCATCCCGGTCCGGCTGCCACACACCCCCGGCATCGACCTCGCCGGCACGGTCGACGCCCTCGGTGCAGACGTGACCGGCTTCGCCATCGGCGACCGGGTGATCGGCGCCCTGCCCCTGACCAGCACCGGCGCGGCCGCCGAGTACGCCATCGCCCCGGCCCGGATGCTCGCGGCAGCCCCCACGAGCGTCCCGCTGGTGGACGCCGCCGGACTACCGCTGGTCGGACTCACCGCATGGCAGGCCCTGTTCGACCACGCCAAACTGACCACCGGCCAGCGCGTCCTGATCAACGGCGCGGGCGGCGTCGTCGGCGGCTACGCGGTGCAACTGGCCAAGAACGCCGGCGCGTACGTGATCGCCACGACCGGCCCCCGCAGCTCCGAACAGGCCAAGATCGCGGGTGCCGACGAGATCCACGGCCCCGGAATCCCGCCGCTGTCCGAGCCGGTCGACGTCGTGCTCAACTTCGCCCCGATCGCCCCGGAACAGATGACCGCCCTGGCCCCCGCAATCCGGGACGGCGGCGTGCTGGTCAACACCACTGTGTGGATGCCCGCCGCGTCCGACGAGACCCGCGGCGTACGGGGAATCAACCTCTTCTTCCGCCCCGACGCCGAACAACTCGCCCAGCTGGTGACCCTGCTCGACGCCGGCAAGCTGCACCTCGCAGCGACCCGGCGGGTGCCACTGGCCGGAGTGGCGCAGGTACACGCCGAAGTCGCCACCGCCCCGATCAACGGCAAGATCGTCTTCGTCGCCCCCAGCGCCACCCTCGACTAGAAGGAGGGCAGGTGGCCGGCGAAGTGCCCGCACGCCGGCCACCTGCGGCGCTCCGTCAGGTGGCGGTTGACTGCGGCGGCGGCTGCTTCGAGGGTGGTCGGCGGGCAGCCCGGCAGGTGGCGTGACGGGTGGGCGGCGGGCAGCGAGCCGGGCGAGAAGCTGCGGGTTGACCGCGGATACCCCGCAACAACCCCTGAAACGGTCAGTCAGC
Organism: Actinoplanes sp. CA-051413; assembly: GCF_050955795.1. Classification (NCBI taxonomy): domain Bacteria; kingdom Bacillati; phylum Actinomycetota; class Actinomycetes; order Micromonosporales; family Micromonosporaceae; genus Actinoplanes; species Actinoplanes sp. CA-051413. Next base: position 5,094,300 of record NZ_CP192100.1, on the reverse strand, counting down.
CGGACGCGCGTCCGCGCGACCCGCGGCCGAACGGCAGGGCTTGGCTCGTTTGCCAGGCTGGCTCGTTTGCCAGGCTGGCAAACGAGCCAGCCGGTTCTGCGCTTCGCCCAGCTAGTGCCAGGCTGGCCGGTTTGCTGGCGGGGCGGTTCGCCGCTCCAGCCGGGCTGGCCGGTATGCCGGGCCAGGCGGTATCCCTGCAGAGGCGCGGGTGGTGGGACCAAACCAGGTGCGGATGGTCGGACCGGACCATGCGCCGAGGGCAGAGTGCCGGGATACCGACCTTCCCGACCCGATCGGACAGCACCCAAAACCGATAGCCCGCCCCGCAAGAATCAACCCATGGAACCCACCCACACCGCCCTCATCATCGAGGTCCCCGCCGCCGAACCAGCCGTCAGCGCCCACCGCACCGCCCTCGACCGCGCCGCCTCCTGGGGCGTGCGCGCCCACATCACCCTCGTCTTCCCGTTCCTGCCCCCAGACAAGATCAACGACGACACCCTGGCCGCCATCCACCAGATCGCCGCTACGGAAACCCCCTTCGAGGTGACCCTGGACCGCATCGGCTGGTTCGGCGACACCGTGGTCTGGCTCGCCCCGACCCCGGCCCGACCCTTCATCACCCTCACCGCCGCCCTAGCCGCACGATTCCCCCAGGCCCAGCCCTACGGCGGCGCATTCGACGAGACGATCCCGCACCTCACCATCGGCCACGACCACCCCCGGCCCACCCTCGAAGCAGCCGCCGCCGCAGTCACCCGCCACCTGCCGATCACCACCACCGTCACCGCGATCCGCCTGATCGCCGGCGCCCGCGAACCCGGCGGCAACTGGCACCCCGTCGCCGACTTCCCCCTCGGCGCCTCACCCGCCGACAAAGGCGCCTGACCCCGCGGACAAAACCGCGCCTCAGCCCGCCACGCAGAACTCGTTGCCCTCCGGATCAGCCAGCACCACGTGATGCGTGCCGTCCACCGCCAGCACCGACGCACCCGCGCCCACCAGCTGCGCCACCTTCGCCTCGACCCGCTCCCACACCTGCTCCGGCGAGCCGTACCGGCCCACCCGTACGTCGATGTGCAGTCTGTTCTTCGCCACCTTCGGCTCCGGCACCTCCAGGAACACCAGCCGCGGACCGATCCCCTCCGGATCGTGCAGCCACGCCCCGCCGCCCTCGTCCTCACCCGGCGGACCGAACGACGCCGCCCACTCCTCCCGGGTCCGGAACGGCGCCGGCGGCGGCTCGTCCACATAGCCCAGCGCCAGCTTCCAGAACTGCGCCAGCTCCACCGCCCGCGCACAGTCGAAGGTCAGGTCCACCCGCAACGCCATCTCGCACCCCCGGTTCCGCTGTCAGCGATCACATCTTCCGCTCGGGGTACGACAAAAGGCATCGTCGACGCCATGAAGCTGCTCGTGCTCGGCGGCACAGGGTTCGTCGGTCCCGCCCTCATCGACGAGGCCCAGAATCGCGGGCACAACGTCACCGTCCTCAACCGCGGCCACCAGCCACCCCCACCGGGCACCGCCGGCCTCACCGGCGACCGCCTCACCCCCGCCGGCCTGACCGCCCTGACCGGCGGCACCTGGGATCTCGTCGTCGACACCTGGTCCGGTCGCCCCAGCGCCGTCCGCGACGCCGCCCGGGCCCTCGACGGCCGCGCCGGCCACTACACGTACCTCTCGAGCCGCAGCGTGCACGCCGACACCGACACCCCCGCACGCACCGAGAACGACCCGCTCGTCGACGCCTCCCCCGACTCCGACGACGACGGCAACTACTCGGCCGCCAAACGCGGCGCCGAACTCGCCGCGGAGCAGAACTTCACCGGCCCGGTCCTGCACGCCCGCGCCGGACTGATTCTGGGCCCCCGGGAGAACATCGGCCGCCTCCCCTGGTGGCTCAACCGCCTCGCCCGCGGCGGACCCACCCTCGCGCCCGGTCCGAAAGACCTGAAACTGCAGTACATCGACGCCCGCGACCTGGCCACCTGGATGCTCGACGCCGCGGAACAAGGCGCCGCCGGCCCCTACAACGTGGTCAGCCCACCCGGCCACACCACGATGGCCGAGCTGCTGGAAACAGCGAACGAGGTCACCGGCAACCACGCGGACCTGCACTGGGCCGACCCCCAGGCAATCCTCGACGCCGGCATCGAACCCTGGATGGACCTCCCCATCTGGCTCACCGGCAACGACTACGCGTTCATGCACGGCGCCGACGTAACGAAAGCCCAGGCCATGGGCCTGAAGATCCGCCCGGTGCGCGAGACGATCGTCGACACGTGGACCTGGCTGCAACAAATCGGCGGTACGGCCCCACAACGCCCCGACCGCACACCGGTAGGCCTCGACGCAGCCAAAGAAGCAGACTTCCTCAAGGCGATGGCCAAGAAGTAAAGGCCGACCCCGCACGAACCCCCGCACGGTGGCTACGGAAAACGCCCCCGACGAACACCCCACAGTGCGGCAGTTGACCTGACCGCAAGCCGCCCGAACCCGCAGCGGGACGCCACACCACAAGCGACGACGAGCCCACCCCCGCCGCCGGTGCGCAGTAACCGCACCCCGTGATCGACCCTGCGCCGAATCCCCCAAGGCTGAATTCAAATCAGGGTCAGTCGTTGATTCCTTTTTGGTTTGGAACAGCCGTGCGCGAGCGATCGAGCGCACACCCTGTAAGGCATCCTAGGATGTTAGATGGCCGGCCCGGCCCGACCCCCACAAGCCGACTGCCGGAGAATATGACCCGTGCCCACACCACCGACCACCCCAGCACCACCCGACGGGCACACCGCCGACCCCACCCGAACGCGCACCGAGCTGCACAAACACCGCCCGGACCTGGTAGCGGCCTACGACGCGGCCCTCCCAGCGGCCCGAGCCGAGATCATGGCCCGCCTCCTCAACGCCCTGCACCACGAACCGCTCCCCGGCGTAACCCACCGTGCACACCACGTCGAACTCGCCGACGGCCGCACCCTGACTGCCCCCACCGCAGCCACCCTCCCCTTCGCCACCCCCGAACCCGGCCTCACCGCCTGGCTCACTCAGGACGGAGGCCGCCCGGACGAGGCCTACGACGACCCCGCCACCCTGTTGCGCGTCCTGAACCTCGGCCCCCACACCGAACGCCTCGCCCACGAGCTCGACAACAGCGTCGCCAACCTGGCCCTCGCCTACGCCGATCCCCCACCCACCCCCGCCTCGCAAGACCTCAAGAGAGCCCAAGGCGACCCCGACGGCCTGGGCCGCCTCGAGCAGCGGGTCCTCGAAGGCCACCCCCTGCACCCCTGCACCCGTGCCCGCGGCGGCATGACCGTCGCCGACGTCCTGGCCTACGCCCCCGAGCACCGCCCCGTCATCCGCCTGCGCCGCCTCGCCGTCCCGCCCGACCGCTGGTACGGCGACACCCCACCACTCCTCCACGCCCACCCCTGGCAGGCCGAACGCCTCACCGCCCGCTACCCCTGGCTGACCGACGCCGGCGAGACCGAGCCGGTCCGCCCCCTCATGTCTCTGCGCACCGTCGCTCCCCTGTCCGGCGCCGACCATCTCAAGACCGCCGTCGACATCCAGATGACCTCCGCCGTGCGTACCGTCTCACCGGCCGCGATCCACAACGGCCCGCGACTGTCCGATCTGCTCGCCACCCTCACCGCCGACCTGCCCCTGACCGTCCTGCGGGAGACCGCCGCCGGCGCGGTCCTGATCGACGGCCGGCCGCAGCGCCACCTCGCCTATCTGCGCCGCCAGGCCCCGCGGATCACCGCGACCGAGACCGTGCTGCCGCTGGGTGCCCTGCCGGAGCTGCTGCCCGGGCTGGCCACCGACCCGTACGCGTGGTGGCACGACCTCGTGCACCTGCTGCTGCCGCCGCTGCTGACCGTCCTGGATCGCGGCGTCGCGCTGGAGGCCCACGGGCAGAACACGCTGCTGGTCCTCGACGGCGGCCGGCCGTCCCGGATCGTCTACCGGGACCTGGGTGGTGTCCGGGTCAGCGCCCGCCGGCTGCGCGCCCATGGCGTCGAGGCACCGCCGGTCGAGGGTGACCTGCCCACCGACGACCCGGACGTGCTGCGCACCAAGCTGGCCGCCGCCGTTCTCGGCACGGTCGCCGGGCAGCTCATCGCCGCGCTGGCCCGCGCCGGCGCCGACCCGGAACGGCTCTGGGCAGCCACCGCCGCCGCGATCCGGGGCACCGCGACCAGCGACGCGGCTCGGCTGCTCAGCGACCCGCTGCCGGTCAAGGCGACCACGGCGATGCGGCTGGCCGACGACCCGCTCGACGACCTCTGGACCACCCACGACAATCCGATGGCGGGGGCATGACACGCAGCCTGGCGACCCGGCGGCTCGCCATGACCGCCGCCCACACCGGCGCGGCGCTGGCCGTGCACGCACCGCAGCTCAGTGACGGGTTCACCGCCGCGCTGCCCGAGGCGGCCGACGTCGTCGGGCGGCGGCTGCGGGGCGCGCTGGTCCGGGAGGGGATCGTGCCGGCCGCGCCCGGCGACCGGATGCACGCCTTCCACCGCGTCGAGTACTCCACCGCGGGCGCCGATGATCCCGCCGACCTGCTGCCGGAGCGGCTGCCGGGCAACGCCGCCGGGTTCGCCGCCGAGCTGCGCAACGCCGTGGTCAACCTGGCCGTGGCCATGGCCCGGCACGCGCACACGCCCGCCACCGATCCGGACCACGCCGCGGTCGCCGGGGAACGGCTCGCCGTCGCCGGGCACAACCTACACCCGTGCGGGCGGACCCGGCTGGGCTGGGACACCAGCGACGTGCTCGCCCACGATCTGGAGGCCGGGCACACCCGGCTCGGGTTCATCGCCGTCCGCGACGACCTGCACCTGGGCGACGACGTCGGCACCGCCCTGCGGGAGGTGTATCCGCAGCTGCCGCACGCGCCGGCGGGCTACCGGTTGCAGCCGGTGCACGCCTGGCAGCGCGACGCCGTGCTGCCGTCGCGCTACCGCGACCTGCTCGACAGCGGGGCGCTGCGGATCCTGGACGACGAGCTCGACGCGATCCCGACGGCCGCGCTGCGGACGCTGCTGCTGCCGGTCGCCGCGGACGGCACCCGCCGGTACGTGAAGGTGTCGCTGGACATCCAGGTCACCTCGACGCGGCGCAGCATCAGCGTGGCCAGCACCCGCAACGGCCCGGCCGTGTCCGTGCTGCTGCACCGGCTCGTCGCCGACGACCCGGCCGCGGACCGGCTGCTGCTGATGGCCGAGACCGCCGGGGCGGCCGTACCGGCCGGGTCGGGGCGGGACATGGCCGCGATCATGCGCGACGGTCTCACCGGGCGGCTGCGCCCCGGCGAGCAGGCGGTGCCGGGTGGGGCGCTGCCGTTCGTCGCCGCCGCGCTGGTGGCCGAGTTCGCCACGAGTACGGGACGACGCGACGACGCGGGCGCGGCGGCGGCGTTCCTGGACGCGTACACGCGGCTGGTCGTGCCGCCGCTGCTGCGGCTGACGCTGCGCGGGGTGGCTCTGGAGGCGCACCTGCAGAACTGCCTGCCCACGTTCGCTGGCGGGGTGCCGCAGCGTCTCGCCGTGCGGGACTTCGCCGGGTTGCGGTTGCACCCGGGCCGGCTGGCGGCCGCCGGGCACGACGTGACGCTGTGGCCCGGTTCGGTGGTTGGGACGGACGATGCCGCGGTGCTGCGCGCCAAGATCGGCTACACGGCGTTCCAGGCGCATCTGGGTGAGCTGGTGATCCGGCTCGGTGAGTCGCACGGGCTGGACGAGGACGCCGCGTGGCGGATCGTGCGGGCCGTCGTCGACGAGACCTACGCCGGGGCGGGTGAGCTCGCGGCGCAGGACCACGCCGCGTTCACTGCGCCGACCGTGCCGCACAAGGCGCTGGTGCGGATGCGCCTGGCCGGGGGCGGCGACGAGTACCTGCCGGTGGAGAATCCCCTGCATGCCGGCGCCTGAGCACGTCGCCACCGCGCTGCGGGCCCTGCCGCGGCCGGTGTGCGCCTACGTCTACGACACGGCCGCGCTGCGGGAGCGGGCCGCCGCACTCCGGGCCGCGCTGCCGACGGGCACGACCCTGCTGTACGCGGTGAAGGCCAACGGGCACCCGGCGGTCGTACGTACCCTCGGCGCGGCCTGCGACGGCCTGGAGGTCGCCTCCGGCGGTGAGCTCGAGCTGGCGGTCGCGGCCGGCGCCGGCCGGATCGTCTTCGGCGGGCCGGGCAAGACCGACGCCGAGCTGGCCGCGGCCGTGGCCGCGGGCGCGCAGGTCAACGTGGAGAGCGGCCACGAGCTGCGGCGCCTGGACCGGGCCGCCCGGGCGGCCGGGACGGTCGTGGACGCGGCGGTACGGGTCAACCGCGCGCAGGCCGCGCTGCCCGGCAGCCACGCCATGACGGGTACGCCCACCCCGTTCGGTGTCGACGAGCAGGAACTGGCCCGGGTGCTGACCCTGCCGCTGACCTCGGTCCGGATCATCGGCTTCCACCTGCACGCCGTGTCGAACAACCTGGACGCCGCCGCCCACGCCCGATTCGTCGCCGAGGCGCTGGACTGGTCGGTGGCCACCGCCGCCCGGCACGGCTTGGACCTGCGGCTGGTCAACGTCGGCGGCGGCCTGGGCGTCGACTACCTCAGCGACGCCACCATCGACCTCGGTGAGCTGCGGGCCGGGCTGGCCGGGCTGACGGTGCCGGCCGGCGTGGAACTGATCGTCGAGCCCGGCCGGATCCTGGCCGCCGACGCCGGCTGGTACGCCGCCGAGGTCCTCGACCTCAAGCACACCCACGGCCGCTGGTTCGCGGTGCTGCGCGGCGGCACCCATCACTTCCGGCTGCCCGCCGCCTGGGGCTACAGCCACCCGTTCACCGTGCTGCCCGTCGACGACTGGCCCTACGAGTGGCCCCGCCCGCAGGTCACCGACGTCACCGTGGACGCCGTCGGGGAGCTGTGCACCCCGCGTGACGTCCTCGCCCGCGACCAGCCCGTGGACCGGCTGCGCATCGGCGACGTGCTGGTCTTCGCGCGCACCGGCGCGTACGGCTGGGACATCTCCCACCACGACTTCCTGCGCCACCCACCGCCACGATTCGAGGTGCTCTGACATGGACCCGGTCCACCGCCGCGCCGCCCGGGTCGTCTGCGTCGACGCGGACGGCCGCATCCTGCTGCTGCACTGGCGGGACCCGGTCGACGGCCACGACGTGTGGGAGCCGCCCGGCGGCGGCGTCGAGCCCGGCGAGGACTTCCGGGCCGCGGCCCGCCGGGAGCTGGCCGAGGAGACCGGGCTCGACCCGGCCGCCGTGACCGGGCCGTCGGTGACCGTGCTGCGGGACTTCCGGTGGAAAGGACAGCACTTCCGCGGGCCCGAGGAGTTCTTCCTGGCCCGCTACCACGTCGCCCGGCCGCCCCTGGCCCGCGACGGTCTCATGCCTGACGAGCAGCTCAGCCTGGCCGGGCACGCCTGGCTGAGCCCGGCCGAGCTCAGCGGCCTGGCCGGGCTGGACCCGCCGGACCTGGCCGAGGTCATCAGCCGGCTCGGAACTCCGCCCGCCAGCGCCTGATCAGCGGGTCGTCGGGGTCAGCGATCTCGTCGACCCGAACCGGCGTCAGGCCCGGGGTGGCGAACGCGTCGATCTCCGCGCGGGTCAGCGGCCACGGCGGGCCGTCGGTGTCCGTACCGGTCGCGGCGGCCGCGAGGACCAGCAGGGTGCCGCCGGGCGCGACCAGCGGGCCCATGTTGGCGATCGCCCGGTCCCGGACCGGCTGGGGCAGGGCCTGCACGTTGTTGCTCTCGCACACCAGGTCGAAGCCGCCGCGCCACTGCGGCGGCGGGTCCAGCAGATCGGCCACGCCGTACTCGACCCGGGAGTCCGGGTGCCGCTCGCGGGCCGTGCGCACGGCGGTGGCGGAGATGTCGAACGCCGTGGTGGTGAAGCCCAGCCCGGCCAGGAACTCGGCGTCGCGGCCCAGCCCGCAGCCGACGACCAGGGCGCGGCGGCCGGCGCCGGTGACCGAGCCGTCGCGGACCCACTCGGCGAGCAGCTTGCTGGGCCGCGGCACGTCCCACGGCACCTCGGCGGTGCCCGCGCCGGCTTCGGCGTACAGCTGCTCGAACCAGCCGGTGGGATCACCGGCCGCCAGCGACGCGGCGGCCAGGCGGGTGGTGTCCGGCACCGTGGGGTCCGGCGCGCTCATCGGCGGGCCGCCCGCGGTCCGCGGCGCAGCTCACGCAGGGCCTGGCGGCGGACGTCGCCGGTCAGCGTGTCGATGTAGAGCCGGCCGTCGAGGTGGTCGGTCTCGTGCTGCAACGCCCGGGCCAGCAGCCCGGTGCCCTTGATCGTCAGCGGCTCACCGAACTGGTCGACGCCGGTGGCGGTCACCGACCAGGCGCGCCGGGTCGGATACTCCATACCCGGCAGCGACAGGCAGCCCTCGTCGTCGTCCTGCTCACCGTCGGGCTCCGACAGCACCGGGTTGATCAGGTGTCCGACCACGCCGTCGACGTTGTACGAGAACGCGCGCAGGCCGACACCGATCTGCGGGGCGGCGACCCCGGCCCGGCCGGGCTCGCGCACGGTGTCCTCCAGGTCGGTGATCAGCGCCCGCAGGTCGTCGTCGAACGTGACTACCTCGGCCGCGGGGGTCCGCAGCACCGGGTCGCCGTAGAAACGGATGGGTCGCACAGTCATGGCCTCAACCTAGGCGAAGAGGGCGCGCGGCTCAGGGACCGGCCAGCGCGGCGCGCATCGGGGCCGCCTTGGCCGCCGCCTCGTCGACCTCCGCCCACGGGTCACTGTCGATGGTGATGCCGCCGCCGGCCCACAGATGCACCCGTTCACCGTCGACGGCCGCCGTACGGATGCTCAAGCCCAGGTCGACGTGGTCGGTGCCGACCCAGCCCAGCGCGCCCATGGCGACGCCGCGGCCGACCGGCTCCAGCCGGGCGATCTCGCGCAGCGCCGCGTGCTTGGGCGCGCCGGTCACCGAGCCGCCCGGGCACAACGCCCGCAGCAGCTCGGGCAGGCCCACCGGCTGCTCGATCGGGGCGGAGACCACCGACTCGGCCTGCCACAGCTCGCACCAGCGGCGCACCGCGAACAGCTCGTCCACCCGGACCGCGCCCACACCGAGGCGGGCCAGGTCGTTGCGTTCCAGGTCGACGATCATCACGTGCTCGGCGCGTTCCTTGGCCGAGGCGAGCAGCTCGCGGTGGCCCTGCTCGGTGGCCGGCCGGGTGCCCTTGATCGGCCGGGTGATCACCCGGCCGCCGCGGACCTCGACCAGCGTCTCCGGCGTGGCCGTCGCCACGGCCCAGCCGTCGCCGCTCAGCACGCCGCCGTAGCGCGCGCCGGGCAGAGCGGCCACCCGGGCCAGGGCCGGCCCCGGATCACCCGTGTACGGCGCTGAGGCATGCCCCACGACGTTGACCTGATAGACATCGCCACGCCCGATCGCGGCCCGGACGGCGGTGACCGCGGCGGCGTGCTCGGCCCGGCTCCAACTGTCGTGCCACGGACCCAGCCGCCACTCGTCCGGGCGTGCACCCGCTGCGGAACCTCCCGAATTGCCGGAGCCGATCGCACACGCTCCCATGACGGAGGGTGACGGCTCGGTGGGGTCGCGGTGGGTGTGCACGACGGCCACCACATCCGGGATCCCGGGGACCGGAGAGGGCGCTCCGGGAGGCCCGCCGATGATCACCGAACCGGCCGACGCGGACACGTACAGTGTTGCGCCACATGGGGTTCCCACGCCGGTCGGGTGAAATTGGGTGGCCGTTCGGCCGATGTCTCGCACCGGCAGTCCGTTGCCTTCGAGGAACGCCGAGACAAGCTCTGCGGGGTCGCCGCCATCACCCACCGACCACTCGAAACGGTATGACTCACCGTGACGGCCCTGGCAGGACGCCGGAGAACCCGGTTGAGGACCCCGCCCGGGTGTCGGAAAGTGGTCGGCGGCGGCTCTGCCGTGGAACATCAGAACAGTGGATTCTCTCAATGGGGCGCCGTCACTCACGAGATCCGGATTCGTTCGGATGGGAGTAGTGTTCCGCCCCGTTGATGTGAAGCACGACACAACCCCCTACCGGAGACACCCGATGTGCCAGCACCAGAAGTCCTGCCCCTCTGCCGAAGCCGTCGACCGCGAAGCGGCCCGGATCGTGGCGACCTTCCCCGAGCAGGGATGGAGCCTGCTCTGCAACGGTGTCATCGTTTTCGAGGACACCGGTGAGCTGCTGCCCGACGGCAGGACGATCGCACCACACCGCGGACCGGCCGTGCACGCCCTGGCGGCCTGAGAGACCTGCGACACGCCCGCGGGCCGACCGGAAGCACCACCCCCGGCCGACCCGCGACGGACCCGCCATTAGTCCTCGAACGCCTCCGGCGAGGGGCACGAGCAGACCAGGTTCCGGTCCCCGTACGCCCCGTCGATGCGCCGCACCGGCGGCCAGTACTTCGAGGTCCGGTCCACCCCGGCCGGGAAACCCGCCAGCGACCGCGGGTACGCGTGCTGCCACTCGTCCGCCGTCACCGCCGCCGCCGTGTGCGGGGCGTTGTGCAGCGGATTGTCGTCCCGCGGCCACTCCCCCGCCGCCACCCGCTCGATCTCGGCCCGGATCGCGATCATCGCGTCGCAGAACCGGTCCAGCTCGGCCAGGTCCTCGCTCTCGGTCGGCTCCACCATCAGCGTCCCGGCCACCGGGAACGACATCGTCGGCGCGTGGAAGCCGTAGTCGATGAGCCGCTTGGCCACATCGTCGACCGACACACCCGTCGCCTTGGTCAGCGGCCGCAGGTCCAGGATGCACTCGTGCGCGACCAGGCCCTCGTTGCCGGCGTACAGCACCGGGTAGTGCTCCCGCAGCCGCGCCGCCACGTAGTTCGCCGCCAGCACCGCCACCCCGGTCGCCGCGGCCAGCCCCTCCGGGCCCATCATCCGCAGGTACGCCCACGAGATCGGCAGGATCCCGGCCGAGCCGTGCGCCGCCGCCGACACCGCGTGGTGCTCACCGGGCTCCAGCGGGTCACCCGGCAGGAACTCCGCCAGATGCGCGCGCACCGCGACCGGGCCCACCCCAGGGCCACCGCCGCCGTGCGGGATGCAGAACGTCTTGTGCAGGTTCAGGTGCGACACGTCCGCGCCGAACTTGCCCGGCTTGGCGAAACCGACCAGCGCGTTGAGGTTCGCCCCATCGACGTACACCTGACCGCCCGCGTCGTGCACCGCGCCGCACAACTCCGCGATGCCCTTCTCGTAGACACCGTGGGTCGACGGATACGTCACCATGATCGCCGCCAGCGCGTCCGCGTGCTTCTCGATCTTGGCCGCCAGGTCACCCAGGTCCACGTTGCCGTTCTCGTCGCAGGCCACCACGACCACCCGCATGCCCGCCATCACCGCGCTGGCCGCGTTCGTGCCGTGCGCACTCGACGGGATCAGGCACACGTCACGGTGGGTCTCGCCCCGCGAACGGTGATAGCCCCGGATCGCCAGCAGACCCGCCAGCTCACCCTGCGAACCCGCGTTCGGCTGCACGCTCACCGCGTCGTACCCGGTGACCTCGGCCAGCCAGCCCTCCAGCTGAGCCACCAGCGCCTCGTAGCCCGCCGTCTGCGACGCCGGCGCGTACGGGTGGATGTTGGCGAACTCGGCCCAGCTGACCGGCTCCATCTCGGTGGTCGCGTTCAGCTTCATCGTGCACGAGCCCAGCGGGATCATGCCCCGGTCCAGCGCGTAGTCGCGGTCCGACAACTTGCGCAGGTACCGCAGCATCGCCGTCTCCGAGTGGTGCGCCGAGAACACCGGGTGGGTCAGATAGTCGGTGGTGCGCTCCAGACCCGCCGGCAACGCCGCCCCGGCAGCCGGAGCCGGCGCCGCATTGAACGCGGCCAGCACCGCCTCGACGTGCGCCGGCGTCGTCGTCTCGTCACAGGCGACCGACACCCGGTCGGCGTCCACCAGCCGCAGATTGATCCCCGCACCCTCGGCCGCCGCGACCACCTCGGCCGCCCGGCCCGGCACCACCGCGGTCACCGTGTCGAAGAACGCGGCGTGCGCGACCTCCACCCCGGCCGCGGCCAGCCCGGCCGCGACCGCACCGGCCCGCTCATGGGTACGCCGGGCGATCTCCCGCAGCCCCGCCGGACCGTGATACACCGCGTACATGCTCGCCATCACCGCCAGCAGGACCTGCGCGGTGCAGATGTTGCTCGTCGCCCGCTCCCGCCGGATGTGCTGCTCACGCGTCTGCAGCGCCAGCCGGTAAGCCGGTGCGCCGTCCGCGTCCCGCGACACCCCGACCAGCCGGCCCGGCAACGAGCGCTCCAGCCCGGCGCGCACGGCCAGGTAACCGGCGTGCGGGCCACCGAAGCCCAGCGGTACGCCGAAACGCTGCGTCGTGCCCGCCGCGATGTCCGCCCCGATCTCGCCGGGCGCCCGCAGCAGCGTCAGCGCCAGCAGGTCCGCCGCCACCGTCACCAGCGCACCCACCGCGTGCGCCGCCTCGACCAAAGCCGCGTGATCGCGCACCGCGCCCGAAGCGCCCGGATACTGCACGTGCAGCCCGAAGAACTCCGCCGGCAGCTCCGCACCCGCGTCCAGGTCGGCCAGGACGATCTCGATACCCAGCGGCTCGGCCCGGGTCCGCAGGATCGCCAGCGTCTGCGGCAGCGTGTCCGCGTCGACCACGTACACCGGGCTCTTGCTCTTGCTCGACCGGCGCGCCAGCGTCATCGCCTCGGCCACCGCCGTGCCCTCGTCCAGCATCGACGCGTTCGCCGTGGTCAGGCCGGTCAGATCGGTCACCATCGTCTGGAAGTTCAGCAGCGCCTCCAGCCGGCCCTGACTGATCTCCGGCTGGTACGGCGTGTACGCCGTGTACCAGGCCGGATTCTCCAGCACGTTGCGCCGGATCACCGCCGGGGTGAACGTGCCGTAGTAGCCGAGCCCGATCATCGAGGTCGCCACCGTGTTACGGCCCGCGATCTCCCGCAGCTCCGCGATCGCCTCCTCCTCGGAAGCGGCAGCCGGCAGCTCCAGCGACCCGTGCCAGCGGATCACCTCCGGAATGGCGGCATCCATCAGCGCTTCGAGGGAGGCATACCCGATCGCCTTGAGCATCTGGGTCTGCGCATCGGCATCCGGGCCGATGTGGCGGTCAGCGAACGTCATAGCGGCTCCTGCGGGGAGAAAGAGGTCGACGGCAGCAACCTCCCCCTCTGTCATACCCACAGGGCACTCCAGAGTCGCCTACCTACGCGGTCCTTTTGCCTGAGAGGTTCCGGGGAGGATTTGCCCCTTCGGCGCCACCGAGATGGTCTCTCCCGCGCGGTGTACGGCTGCTACGAACCTACCAGCGCGCACGTTTCGATCATGTGTCCCTAGGGTGTGGTGTGTGACCTACTCCGCGGCGCCAGACCGCTACGACACCATGACCTACCGCCGCGCCGGGCGCAGCGGGCTCAAGCTGCCCGCCATCAGCCTCGGCCTGTGGCACAACTTCGGCGACGCCCGCCCGATCGAACGCCAGCGCGACATCACCCGCCGCGCCTTCGACCTCGGCGTCACCCACTTCGACCTGGCCAACAACTACGGCCCGCCGCCCGGCAGCGCCGAGGAGAACTTCGGCCGCATCCTGGCCACCGACTTCCGCCACCACCGCGACGAACTCGTCGTCTCCACCAAGGCCGGCTACCACATGTGGAACGGCCCCTACGGTGAGTGGGGCTCCCGCAAATACCTGGTCTCGTCGCTGGACCAGTCCCTGCGCCGCCTCGGCCTCGACTACGTCGACATCTTCTACCACCATCGCCCCGACCCGGACACCCCGCTGGAAGAGACCATGGGCGCCCTCGACGCCGTCGTCCGCTCCGGCAAGGCCCTCTACGTCGGCATCAGCAACTACAACGCCGAACAGACCGCCCGCGCCGCCGCCATCCTGCAGGAACTCGGCACACCCCTGCTGATCCACCAGCCGTCCTACTCCATCCTCAACCGCTGGATCGAGAAGGACCACCTGCTCGACACGCTCGAAGCCGTCGGCGCCGGCTGCATCGCCTTCAGCCCCCTGCAGCAGGGCCTGCTCACCGACCGCTACCTCGGCGGCATCCCCGACGACTCCCGCGTGCGCACCAGCGTCTTCCTCAACGAGAGCGACCTGGACAAGGCCACCATGGGCCGCATCCACAACCTCAACGACATCGCGAAGCGGCGCGGGCAGTCCCTGGCCCAGCTGGCCCTCGCCTGGGCCCTGCGCGACCAGCGGATGACCAGCCTGATCATCGGGGCCAGCAGCGTCGAACAGCTCGAGACCAACGTCGCCGCCCTGGACAAGCCCGACCTCAGCGACGACGACCTGCAGGCGATCGACGGCACCAGCCTGGACCTGTGACCACCCTCGTCACCGAACACACGATCCTCGCGGTCGTGGTCGGCTCCCGCGCGTACGGCCTCGCCGGCCCGGGCTCCGACCACGACCGCCGAGGCGTGTACGCCGCCCCCACCGCGATGTTCTGGCACCTCGACAAGCCACCGACCCACCTCGACGGCCCGGCCGAGGAACAGTTCTCCTGGGAGATCGAACGCTTCTGCACCCTGGCCCTGCAGGGCAACCCGACCGTGCTCGAAGTGCTCTGGTCACCCCTGATCACCGCGGTCACCGCCGACGGCGAACATCTGCTGGCCACCCGGCAGGCGTTCCTGTCCCGGCGCGTCGCCGACACGTACGGCGCGTACGCCCGTGACCAGCTCAAACGCGTCGACTCCCGGCGCCGGCGCACCGGCGAGACCAACCACAAACAGACCATGCACATGATCCGGCTGCTGCTGGCCGGCGCCCACGTGCTGCGGACCGGCGAGGTGCTCGTCGACGTGTCACACCTGCGCGAACGCCTGCTGGCCGTCAAGAACGGCGACGTGCCGTGGGAATCGGTGACCGCGTGGGCCGGCGAGCTGCTGGCCGACCTGGACGCGGCGGCCGCGCGGACCGCCCTGCCCGAAACGCCGGACCGGGCTGCTGTCGACGCGCTGCTCTATGCCGTACGGGAAAGGGGTCTGCCATGACCATCGACGTGCCGAACTGGGCCGGCCAGGTCGCCGCCGACCTGCCCTATCCCCTGATCTTCGCGACCGTGAGCGGCGCCCACCTGTACGGCTTCGCGTCGGCCGACTCCGACCTGGACCTGCGCGCCGCCCACCTGCTGCCGGCGGCCGAGGTCGTCGGCCTGCGCACCGGCCCGGAGACCCTGCAGTCCGACGGCTGGCGCGACGGCGTCGAGCTCGACGTGGTCAGCCACGACCTGCTCAAGTTCGCCCGCCTGCTCACCGGCCGCAACGGCTACGTACTGGAACAGCTGCTGTCCCCGCTGGTGGTCACCACCTCCCCGGTGCACGCCGAGCTGAAGGCGCTGGCCCCGGCCCTGATCACCCGCCATCACGCCCACCACTACCTGGGCTTCGCGGCGACCCAGGAACGGCTCTTCGACCGCACCGGCGAGCTCAAGCCGGCGCTGTACACGCTGCGGGTGCTGCTCACCGGGGTGCACCTCATGCGGACCGGCGAGCTGGAGACGGATCTGGGTCTGCTGGGCACCGGCCTGGCGTACGTGCCGGAGCTGATCGGCCGGAAGCGCGAGGCGGAGCACGGGCCGTTCCCCTCGGCGGTCCGGGCCGATCTGGCGCGGGACATCCCCCGGCTGCGGGGCGAGTTGGAAGCCGCACGGGACGCTTCCACGTTGCCGGAGCAAGCCGACCGGGATGCCGTTGAGGCGTTGCACCAGCTGGTCGTCCGTACCCGCCTTCCTTAGTTTCGTCGTCCGCCGCAGGCGGTCGTTTCTGTGTCTGGTGCGGCGTGCCGCACTGCGCCTAAGGCATCCTAGGACTCTAGGAGTTATCCTTCGGCGGGGTCGGCGGTCTACCCTGGTCCCATGCCCACCACCGCGCCTGATGCTCCGGCGGTCCACCTCGCCCGGCCCCACCGGCCGGTGCTCGTGGCAGGCACCCTCGGCGAGCTGACCGGCCCGGCCCACGGAATGGTCGAACTACCGCTGCGGCTGTGGTGGAATCCGGTGCGCACGTTCGACCTGGACCAGCCGACCATGCTGCTGTGGATGTACGAGAACGTGCTGCGTGAGGCTGTGCGGGTGGACGAGTTGCGCAGCTATCTGCACGGGCCGACGCTGGTGCGGGTCTGGGCGGAGCTCAATTTGCCTCGGGGGGTGCGGGCCGCCTGGGAGGCTCGGCACCCGATGCTGCGCCGGGCCGCGGCCGCCTGAGTCCGCACGCGACGTAAGGCGGCAGGCTCAGAACACGCGGAGCGCCTTCTCCAAGGTGGCCAGCTCTCTCGAGACAGTGATCTCGGGCCGTCGGACGACTTGCTGTACGGCAGCCTCGTTACGCCGTAGGCACTCCTTTTCTGTCTGCGTCACGCTGTCGACGGCAGGAACTTCCCATGTGCCGTCGGGCAGGGCATAGAACGCGCCATATCCGCTGTCCACCAACGCGAAGGTCCCGGCTGCTAGTCGCGACCCGCCGTCATGGACCAATGTCACCGCGGCCACGACCAGCATGGGCGCCTCGCCCTCCCCCACGGGCGTGGGGCCTATCGTCAAGGTGAACCTGTCGTGCCTCCCGGACTCAACCTCGAACCTCATGTCCCGGGTGACCATGAACGGAGCTGGCGGCGGAGGGTTCGGAATCCGGACGTCGTAGTCAGCGGACACGACCACTGAACCGCCGATGGCGAAACAGCGTTCGAGGTGCTGAGCGACGGAGACGTCCACCACCGCCGCCGCTACTAGAGATGCGCCGGTGCTGCTGTTGGACAGCGTGATGTCGATCTTCGGTCCCGGGAGGTCGTTCTGGGGCGCAGGGCTCTCCGGATCGGCGCCACTCTCGCTGACGCCGCCGGTGCTCGTGCCGCTGATGCCGTCTGTGATGTAGGCAGCCTTCGCCGATATCTGGAGGCCCGGCCGTAACACCTGCGCGGAGGCGGCGATGTCGTTGGCCCGGCGCGCCTGGTCCAAGGCGGACGAGGCAACCTCGTTGCTTTGCCGGCTCAGCACCGTGGGCACGACAATCGCCGTGGCAGCGACAACGACGCTCACCACGGCAACGACGTCACTCTTGGTCCAAGGGGTCCGAGGGCGACCGATATGCCGGACCAGCGGAGCGGTCGTCGCAAGGGCGCGGATAGATGCGGCGGCCCGTCGGAACACGGACATGGGCGTCATGCTGGCATGGTGGCGGAGGCAGTGCCGCGACGGTCGGCCGGTGAACCAACATTCGCACAAGCCGCTAAATGACGGACCGCGCGGCCGGTCGCCTCATCCCGCGTCGGCAGCGCGCCGAGCCCGGCCCCGGCGTGCCGGTCCGCTAGCCTCCCCGGGGTGAGCGGGAACATCGACGACTTCTACCGTGACGTCGCCACCATCGCCCTGACCGTCGGGGAGAAGCACGGCTTCGTGCTCGGTGGCGGTGTCGCCTGGCTGGTCAACGGCCTGGTGCAACGCCCGACCGAGGACATCGACCTGTTCACCGACACCGCCGGCGCCGTCGAGGCCGCCGCCGGGCAGGTCACCGCCGCCCTCACCGACGCCGGCTACCAGGTGTTCCGTGAGGTCGCCGACGAGCTCTTCGAGGGCATGGACGACGACCTGCGCGAATACCACGTGGCCGACGGCACCCGCGCGCTGCGGCTGACCCTGACCCGGCTGGACCGCAGCCGGGCCCCGGTGGTGATGGACGTGGGCCCGGTCATGCACCTGGACGACCTGGTCGCGTCCAAGGTCGCGGCGCTGGTCAACCGGCGCGAGGTGCGCGACTACATCGACGTGGCGGCCGCGCTGGAGCGGTATTCGCTCGCGCGGGTGCTGGAGCTGGCCCGGGCGCTGGACCCCGGCCTGGACGACGACGAGGTGGCCGACGCGGGACGGTATCTGGACCGGCTCGACGACGCTCGGTTCGCCGTCTACGGGCTCACCCCGGAGCAGGTCCAGGCGGTGCGGGAGCGGCTTGCGTCCTGGCCCCGGTGAAGAGATAACGTCGGCGGAGGTAGTAGACGAAGCCTTCCCGGTCCGGCTCCGAGCGGTCCGGGCGCATGCCCGCCGCGGCCGCGCACCGCACACTGGCCGCATTGTCCGGCTCGACACCGGCCGCGAACAGCACCACGTCAGCCACCTCCGGCGCGGCCATGACCGCCAGCAGCGCCGCCGTCCCGAAGCCTTGCCCCCACCGCCGCGGATCGACGACGTATGCCAGGCCCATGCTCAGGCCCGGCTCCACCGCCTCGATCACCGCGCCGTCCGGGCCCTCCGAATACCGGCACCAGCGGTCGTACACCTCCCCGCCGATGTTCGCGACCACCGCCCCGGACGAGTCGTACGCCACCCAGGAGTGGTCGCGCAGCACCCGGCGGCCCCGGAACGTCTCGCCCAGGCCCGTGCCGGCCAGCTCCAGGTTCCGGACCGGCCACTGCGGGCCGCCCAGCCGCCGGACCACCTCCGGGTGTTCGAACCAGGGCTGTACGGCGGGCAGCAACTCCCGGGTGAACGGGGCCAGCACGACGTCCATGGCCTCCAGTGTGCGCGCGAGGCGGGCGTCCGAATACCGCCAGACCAGCGGCCGGGCGGCGCAGCAGGATGAGGTCATGACGACGACCATTGCGTACCGGATCAGCGCCCTCTCCCCCGCCGTGCTCGACGAGGCCCGGGCCGGGAGAGCGGCCGAACGGCACTGTGCGGGCGGGGGTGAGCCGCTGCGGTGCTGCCTGCGGGACGCGGCTGCCGGTGAGGGACTTCTGCTGTTCAATTACGAGCCGCCGCTGCCCGTGTCGCCGTACCTGGAGAAGGGTGCGGTGTTCGCCCACGCCGCACCCTGCGGCGGGCCGGCGGACGACCTGCCCTATCCGGGCGACTGGTACGGCCGTCCGCAGGTGCTGCGGGCCTACGACAGCGCCGGGCGGATCCATCCGGCCAGCCGGCAGCACGACGGTGGTGATCCGGTGGCGGCGCTCACCGCCGTGCTGGCCGAGCCGGGCGTGGTGCTGGTGCACAGCCGCAACGTGGCCTACGGCTGCTACATGTTCAGCGTGCTGCCTATGGGTGCAGCGTCGCGGTGATGTCGTCCACGTCGAAGGTGGTCACGCCGCCGCCCGCGGACTCGCTGCTGACGAAGGTGATGGTCGCGGTGCGCTCGGTGGCCGCGACGGAGGCCACGGCGCCGTACTGCTGCCAGTCGGTCCGCATGTCGAAGGCGAACGAGAAGCGGGTCTTGGGCGGCTCGCCGGACACGCCGAGGCCCATGTTGAGGTAGTCGCTACGGCTGGTCTCGGTGGAGCTGGCCCGGGCGAAGAACTTCACGTCGAGGCCGCAGCCGGCCGGGATCGTCACCGTGGAGCGCAGCAGGTCGGTACGGGTGACGTCGAGGCCGGCGAAGGTCGCGTACGCCCGGCCGGTGTGCGCCGGGCGCTCCGGCGTGCCCAGCACCACCATGCGGGGGCCGGCGGTCCAGCCCACCGTCCCACGTTCGAAGCTGGGGTTGACCTGCACCTGCGCAGTGCAGGGGGCCGGCGCGACCGGGGCCTGGGCGCCGCCGGTGGTGACCACGAGGGCGGCGGCGAGGACGACGAGGACTTTCACGGGACCTCCGAAGATCAGGGGCATTGAACGGTGTCGATACATTCTGCAACCGATCGGCAACCCGGTGTGTCCCGTTCCGCACCCGGCGGGGCGCAATCTCGGTCGTGCGAGGCCACCACCGCACCTCCTGAAAGCCCTGAAAAAATCCAAGACCAACAGAGAGCTCCCGGAATGCGCCTTCGAATCGGTTCCACCATCGCCGTCGTCGCCGCCGTCATCGGCCTCGCGGGCAGCGTCGCCGGCCCGATCTACTCGGCGTTCGGCGTCTAGCGGATCGGCCGCAACTCCACAGCAGGGTCCCCTTCCGTGGCCGGGCGCGCGTCGCGCCCGGCCACGGTGCTGGGAAATGCGCGACGGATAGGGTGGGGACATCATGACGCTCACCGACCGCCTGCCCGGCACCGCCGAACCCGACGCCGTCTTCGACGCCTTCCAGAGCTGGGTGAGCGAGCAGGGACTGACGCTCTACCCGCACCAGGAGGAGGCGCTCATCGAGATCGCCACCGGGGCGAACGTCATCCTCAACACCCCCACCGGCTCGGGCAAGAGCCTGGTCGCCACCGGCGCGCACTTCGCCGCCCTGGCCGACAAGCGCACCACCTTCTACACCGCGCCGATCAAGGCGCTGGTCAGCGAGAAGTTCTTCGCCCTGTGCAAGACCTTCGGCGCGCACAACGTCGGCATGCTCACCGGCGACGCCAGCGTCAACGCGGACGCCCCGATCATCTGCTGCACCGCGGAGATCCTGGCCAACCTGGCGCTGCGCGAGGGTGCCGACGCCGACGTCGGCCAGGTCGTCATGGACGAGTTCCACTTCTACGCCGAGCCCGACCGGGGCTGGGCCTGGCAGGTGCCGCTGATCGAGCTGCCGCAGGCCCAGTTCATCCTGATGTCGGCGACCCTGGGCGACACCACCCGCTTCGTCGACGACCTGAGCCGGCGCACCGGCCGGCCCACGGCCGTGGTCAGCAACACCGAGCGGCCGGTCCCGCTGGTCTTCCAGTACGCGGTGACCCCGCTGCACGAGACCATCGAGGAGTTGCTGACCACCCGGCAGGCACCGGTCTACATCGTGCACTTCACCCAGGCCGCCGCCCTGGAACGCGCCCAGTCACTGATGAGCATCAACATGTGCACCCGCGCCGAGAAGGACGCGATCGCTGCGGCCCTGGGCAGTTTCCGGTTCACCGCCGGCTTCGGGCGCACCCTGACCCGGCTGGTGCGCCACGGCATCGGCGTGCACCACGCCGGCATGCTGCCCAAGTACCGCCGGCTGGTCGAGACCCTCGCGCAGGCGGGCCTGCTCAAGGTCATCTGCGGTACGGACACCCTCGGCGTCGGCATCAACGTGCCCATCCGGACCGTGCTGTTCACCGGCCTGAGCAAGTACGACGGGGTCCGTACCCGGCTGCTCAAGGCCCGCGAGTTCCACCAGATCGCCGGGCGGGCCGGGCGGGCCGGCTACGACACCCTCGGCACGGTCATCGTGCAGGCGCCCGAGCACGTCATCGACAACGAACGGATGCTGGCCAAGGCCGGCGACGACCCGAAGAAGCGCCGCAAGGTGGTCCGCAAGAAGCCGCCGGAGGGCACCATCGGCTGGGGCCAGCCGACCTTCGACCGGCTGATGGCCGCCGACCCGGAGCCGCTGACCTCGTCGTTCCAGGTGTCGCACGCGATGCTGCTCAACGTGCTGGTCCGCGGCGGCGACCCGTTCACGGCGATGCGGCACCTGCTCACCGACAACCACGAGGAGCCGGCCGCGCAGCGCCGGCACATCCGCCGGGCCCTGGCGATCGCCCGGGCGCTGCTGGCCGGTGGGGTCATCGAGCGGGTCGAGACCGACGACGGCATCCGCTACCGCCTCACCGAGGACCTGCAGATCGACTTCGCGCTCAACCAGGCGCTGTCGCCGTTCGCGCTGGCCTGCCTGGAGCTGCTCGACCGGGAGTCGCCGGAGTATCCGCTGGACGTGGTCTCGGTCATCGAGGCGACCCTGGAGGACCCGCGCCAGGTGCTGTCCGCGCAGCAGTTCAAGGCCAAGGGTGAGGCCGTCAACGCGATGAAGGCCGAGGGCATCGAGTACGACCAGCGGATGGAGCTGCTCGAGGAGGTCACCTACCCCAAGCCGCTGCTGCCGCTGCTGGAGGGCGCGTACGAGACGTACCGGGGCGGGCACCCGTGGGTCGCCGACTACGAGATCAAGCCCAAGGCCGTCGTCCGCGACATGTACGAACGCGCGATGACCTTCACCGAGTACGTCTCGTACTACGGCCTGTCCCGTTCCGAGGGCCTGGTCCTGCGGTATCTCGCGGACGCGTTCCGGGCGCTGCGCCAGACCGTGCCCGAGGACGCCCGCACCGAGGAGCTCACCGACCTGATCGAGTGGCTGGGCGAGCTGGTCCGCCAGGTCGACTCCAGCCTGCTCGACGAGTGGGAGCGGCTGCGCAACCCGGGCGCCGAGATCGTCGAGGTGTCGCCGCTGGACGACAAGCCGCCGGCGGTCACCCGCAACGTGCGGGCGTTCCGGGTGCTGGTGCGCAACGCGATGTTCCGCCGGGTCGAGCTGTTCGCCCTGCGCCGCGCCGAGGACCTGGGCGAGCTGGACGCCGAGTCGGGCTGGAACACCGATCGCTGGATCGAGGCCTTGGAGGACTACTACGCCGAGTATCCGGTGGTCGGCACCGGGCCCTCGGCGCGCGGGCCGGCGCTGCTGCACATCGAGACCACGCCGACGGTGTGGAAGGTGCGGCAGGTCTTCGAGGACCCCGAGGGTGACCACGACTGGGGCATCGAGGCCGAGGTCGACTTGGCGGCCAGCGACGAGCTCGGCGCCGCGGCGATCCGGATCACGGCGGTGGGCCCGCACTGAGCGACGGCGGGTCGGCGCCGGCCCCTGCGGTCAGGCGCAGCGGCAGGCACACGGTGAAGGTGGTGCCGGCCCCGGGTTCGCTGGTGACCTCGATGTAGCCGTCGTGGTCGCGGACGATTCGCTGGGCGATGGTCAGGCCGAGCCCGGTGCCGCCGGTCGCTCGCTGCCGGGCCGGATCGGCCCGCCAGAAGCGGTCGAAGACGCGCAACAGGTCCTCCGGGGTCATGCCGACGCCGGTGTCGCGCACGGTCAGCAGGGCCTCCGCGCCGCGCTCACGGACGCGTACCAGGACGTGGCCGCCGGTGTCGGTGTAGCGCACCGCGTTGGTCAGCAGATTGCCCAGGACCTGGCGCAGCCGGTCCGGGTCCGCCTCGACCCACACCGGGGCCGGCACGTCCACGGTCAGCGCGATGCCCGCCTCGGCCGCGACCGCCCGGTGCACGGTCGCGCCGACCTGCACCAGGTCGGAGAGGTCGATCGGGCCCTTGGCGTAGCGCAGGTCGCCGACCTCGGCCAGGGCCAGCACCTGCAGGTCGTCCAGGATGCGCCGCTGGAGCATGGTCTCCTCGTGGAGCGAGACGAACAGCTCCCGGCTGGGCTCGACCACCCCGTCGGAGAGTCCCTCGAGGTAGCCGCGCAGGTTCGACAACGGCGTACGCATCTCGTGCGCGACGTCGGCCACCAGCCGCCGCTGGCGTTCCTCGCTGCGCTGCACCGCCTCGGCCATGGCGTTGAACGTCTGCGACAGCCGGGCCAGCTCACCGCGGCCGGAGGTGGGCACCCGCACGTTCAGCCGGCCGCCGGCGAGCAGCCGCGAGGCCTCGGTGAGCCGGCGTACCGGATGGCTGACCAGGCGGGCGATCCAGGCCGTGCCGATCAGCGCCACCACGATCAGGCCGGCGACGCCGAAGGCGGCGGGCCGGCCGAGCTGCCCGACGTCGGTCTCGCCGGACGCGCCGAGATAGAGCTGCAGCGGCAACGCGGCCGACACCCCGGCCCGGTCGTTGAAGGTGGTCGCCGCGCAGTTGCGGTCCTCGTCGGGCGCCTCCGGCGCGCTGCACTGCCGATACGTCAGCAGGTCGATGTCGATGCGCCTGCGGTTCTCCAGCACCAGCTCCGACGCCTTGCGCACGCACCCGGAGTGCTCGGCGAGCTGCCGCCCGGTCAGATACGGCGCCCGGTCGGTCAGCAGGACCGCCTCGGTGCCGGGCTTCTCGTCGGCGATGCACCGCACGGCGACCAGCGCCGCCCGGTACTGGGCGAGCTGGCGGAGCGTTCCCGCGACCGGGGTCCGGGCCAGCACGTCGTCCGGGGGCGGCTCGAACAGGGGGCCGGCCAGCATCGCGGTGCCGGCGACGCCCTTGGCGATCAGGGCGGCGGACCGCGCCGGCCGGCTGTCGCTGTAGGCGGACCACGACTCCAGTTGGGGGCGCGGATCGATCAGCATGGGACCCGGCCGGACCGGGCCGGCGGCGCGGCCGGCGAGGTTGTCCGTGTCGACCAGCACCGTCTGGTCCAGGGTGATCAGCCGGATGTGCAGGCCGGTCTGCCGGGACAGATCGGCGGCGAGAGCGTCCACGCCGGGCCACCGCCCGTGCAGCAGGCCGTAGCGGGCCACCTGGTCGGCGATCTCGTAGCGGTGCCGGTCCGCGCTGTCCTGGGCCTCGTTGAACGCCCGGGAGGTCAGGCTCAGCGTCAGCCACGCGGTCGCCCCGATCGCCGTCACGGCCACCACCATGACCAGCAGGAAGATCCGCAGCCGGAAGCTCATCGCTCGGCCATCCGGTAACCGCGGCCGTACACGGTCTGCACGTAGCGGGGCTCGGCCGGGTCGTTCTCGATCTTGCGGCGCAGGTTGACCACGTGGGCGTCGACCGTGCGCTCGGAGACGTCCTGCTCGAAGCCGAAGGTCCGGTCGATGATCTGCCCCCGGGTGAAGACCCGGCCGGGCTCGCGGGCCAGCAGCTCGACGATGCCGAACTCCTTGGCGGTCAGGTGCACCGTGGCCCCGCCGACCCGGACTTCGAAACGGCCGGCGTCCACCTCGAGATCACCGACGCGCAGGGTCGCGGACTGCCCGTCGGCCGTGCCGATCCGGCGCAGCAGGGCCCGGACCCGGGCGGTCAGTTCCCGCGGGCTGACCGGCTTGGCCAGGTAGTCGTCGGCGCCGATGTCCAGGCCCAGCAGCATGTCGTTCTCCGACGAGCGGGCGGTCACCAGCAGGATGGCGATCGACGACGACTCGGCCCGCAGGATCCGGCACACGTCGAGCCCGTCGACCAGCGGCATCATGACGTCCAGGATCAGCAGGTCCGGCCGGCGGGCCCGGGCCTGCTCCAGGGCGGCCCGCCCGTCGCCGACGGTGAGCACGTGGTGGCCCTCACGCTCCAGGTACAGGCGGATGAGCTGGGCGTGCTTCGGGTCGTCGTCGGCTACCAGGATCCGGGCGGTCACGGTCGCGATTCTCACCCAGGCGGTCAACCCCCACGGTGAATGTCAGATTCCGGTGAAGATCCGGTCCGGTTCCGGTGCGTCCACGATTCCCGGCCACTTCCTCACAGGTCCTTCATAACCGGCTTCCTACGGTGCAGACCCACCGTCAACCGAAGGAGTGCCACGATGTGTGGTCTGAGCGTGTTCGTGAGCAGCCGGGCGCACGCCGGTGTCCCCGACCCCGCGTCGGCCGCCGCCTTCGCCGAGGCGCTGGCCACGATGCACCATCGGGGGCCCGACGACACCCAGATCGAGTACGGCGACGGCCTGGCCTTCGGCTTCCAGCGGCTGGCGATCGTGGACGTGGCGGAGAGCCGGCAGCCGGCGCACTACCCGTTCGACGGTCCGCAGGCCGGACGCTGGACCGTGGTGTTCAACGGCGAGATCTACAACTACCGGGAACTGCGGGCGGACCTGATCCGCGAGCACGATGCCACGTTCGCCACCCAGGGCGACACCGAGGTGCTGGCCGCGGCGTTCCACTACTGGGGTGCGGCGGCGTTGTCGCGGCTGCGGGGGATGTTCGCGTTCGTGGCGTACGACCACTGGACCGGCACCGTGCACGCCGCCCGCGACCCGTTCGGGATCAAGCCGCTGTACCTGCTGGAGACCTCGGACGGGCTGTTCCTGGCCAGCGAGCGCAAGGCGCTGCTGCCGTTCAGCGGCGACTCCGGGGCGGCGCTGGACACCGACGCTCTGGCCCACTACCTGACCTTGCAGTACGTTCCGGATCCCATGACGCTGCACCGGCACGTGCGGCGGCTGCCGCCGGGGCACCGGATGACCTGGACGCCCGGCGGCGGCCTGCGCCTGGACCGCTGGTTCCGGCCGTCGCTGCGGCCGCTGCACGTACGGCCGGACGTGGCGATCCACGCCATCCGTGACGCGCTGCGCGACAGCGTCCGCAAGCACCTGCACGCCGAGGTGCCGGTGGGGGCGTTCCTGTCCAGCGGGGTGGACTCGTCGGCCATCGTCGCGCTGGCCGCCGAGGTCAAGCCGGACCTGCACGCGTTCACCGCCGGTTTCGCCCAGGAGGGCTACTCGGAGATCGAGATCGCCCAGCACACGGCGGACCAGCTCGGGGTACGGCTGACCCCGACGGTGGTCACCGAGGACGACGTCATCCGGGAGCTGCCGCGGATCGTGCAGCTGCTCGACGACCCGGTCGCGGACCCGTCGCTGGTGCCGCTCTACTTCCTGGCCCGTACGGCGTCCCGGCACGTCAAAGTGGTGCTGTCCGGGGAGGGCTCCGACGAGCTGTTCGGCGGCTACACGATCTACCGCGAGCCGATGTCGCTGGCCGGCATCGAGCGCCTGCCGGCCGGCATGAAGCGCGGGCTGCGCAGCCTGTCGAAGGTGATCCCGGAGGGCGTGAAGGGCCACAGCTTCCTGGAGCGCGGCACCACCCCGATCGAGGAACGCTACTACGGCAACGCCCGCATCTTCTCCCCCGCGGAGAAGGCGGAGCTGATGCGCTTCACCGCCGACCCGCACACGGTCATCACCAGCAAGCTGTACGCGGAGACCGCCGACGTCGACGACGTCGCCTCGATGCAGTACGTGGACCTGCACACCTGGCTGCCCGGCGACATCCTGACCAAAGCCGACCGGATGTCGATGGCACACTCGCTGGAGCTGCGCGTGCCGTTCCTGGACCAGGCGGTGTACGCGGCCGCGGCGGGACTGCCCACCGAGATGAAACTCCCGGCCGGCAGCCGCACGACCAAGTACGCGCTGCGCGAGGCCATGCGCGGCATCGTGCCCGAGTCGGTACGCGACCGCCGCAAGCTGGGCTTCCCCACCCCGACCCGGCTGTGGCTCAAGGGCGCCATCGGCGACTGGATCGCCGAGCTGATGGCCGGCTCGCAGACCGGGCACCTGCTCGACCTCGGCTACGCCCAGCGGCTGCTGGCCGAGCACCGGGCCGGCGTGGCCGACAACTCCCGCAAGGTCTGGACGGTGGCGATGTTCTGCCTGTGGCACGCGATCACGGTGGAACGATCCTTGAACCCGGCCCCGCCGATGACCCGGCCGGCGGCGACCGCGGCCGCGTGAGCTCAGCAACGTGCCGGCCTGTCCGAAGGTCAGGTGTGGGACGGCTGGGGTGGATGCTCGCGGCGGCGCTCGCGCTCGGCCCGGCGGCCGGGTGCGCGCCGGCGCCGTCCGGGGTGCCCGCGACCGCTCGGCCGTCCGCGCCGGCGCGGCTGAAGGCACCGGCCGCGAAGCCCGTCGTGATCAGCTACCCGGCGCGTGGGCATGGCGACTGGCGGGTGGCCGGCGGATCGGCGCGGACCGCCGGCCGCAGCGGCCCGCTGCTGCGCTACCGGGTGCTGGTCGAGAAGGACATCACCGGCGTCTCCACCGCCGGTTTCGCCGGCGCGGTCACCAGGACCCTCGCGGATCCGCGCGGCTGGACGGCCGGCGGCTCGCTGCGGCTGCGGCGGGTCGGGCCGGGTCAGCGGTACGACTTCACGATCTACCTGGCCACACCCCGCACCCGCGACCGGCTCTGCGGCAGCAGCTCCGACGGCTACACGTCCTGCCGCAACGGTGACCGCGTCGTGCTCAACGTGGCCCGCTGGGTCAAGGGCGTGCCGCGCTACGGCTCCTCGCTCGCGGTCTACCGCCAGTACATGGTCAACCACGAGGTCGGGCATCGCCTGGGGCACGGCCACGAGCGCTGCCCGGGCAAGGGTGGGCCGGCGCCGGTCATGCAGCAGCAGACCCTGGGACTGCACGGGTGCCGGGCGAACGCGTGGCCGTACCGCGGCGGCAAGCGGTATGCGGGACGCTCCGGCGCGTACGCCGATCCGGTGCCGGCGCCGGACCGCGGGGTCCGCCGTCCGGGTTAGGCCGAACGCGGCCCTCGCGCACCGGATGGATCATCGTGCCGGCCGACGCGGCAGAACGACGGCAAAAGCGTGGATCGTCCGGTTTTGCCACCGTAGGTTAGGTCCTGACCCCACAAGAGTCTTCTGTCAGGAGAACCATGCACAGCCACCGCCTCAGCGCCGCTGCGACCCACCGCCGCTGGGCTTTCGTCCTCACTCTCGCCGCCGCGGCCATCGCCGGCGGCACCCACCTGATCTCCTGACGCTACGACGGCACCTCGTCGTCATAGCTGCCCGAGGGGCCCGCGTACCGCTCGCCGTCGCGGTACGGCCACGCGTTGGCCGTGCACCCGTGCAGGCCGAGCGTCTGCTGCTGCATGACCGGGGCCGGCTCGCCCTTGCCGGGGCAGCGTTCGTGACCGTGCCCGAGGCGATGCCCGACCTCGTGGTTGACCATGTACTGGCGATAGACCGCGAGCGGGGCGCCGTAGTGCGGCACGCCGTGCGCCCAGCGGGCCACGTTGAGGACCACCCGTGCACCGTTGCGGCACGACGTGTAGCCGTCCGGGACGTCCTGACACAGCTCGTCCCGGGTAGTCGGGGTGACCAGGGAGATCGTGAAGTCGTACCGGTCGCCGGGGCCGACCCGGCGCAGCTGCCGGACCCCGCCGCCCGACCAGCCGCGTGGGTCCTCCAGGGTCCGCTGCACCGCGGCGGCGAACCCGGCGGTCGACACTCCGGAGATGTCTTTCTCGACCAGCACCCGGTAACGCAGCACCGTGCCGTGCGGCGGCTCGGGGCGCTGGGCGTCGGCCGTGCGGAACCGGCCGCCGCCGCGCTCCGGATACCGGATCCGCGGTGCCGTGCGCAGCGGCGCCTTGGACACCTCGGGCGACGCCGACGGGCTCACCGGTGCGGCCGCCGGCGCCGCCACGGTGGGATCCCCCACCGGGCCGCAACCGGCGAGCAGCAACGTCAGGACCAGCACCGCGGTACGGCCACCGGCGCGCGACATGGGACTTCCCTTCGGCAGGCAACAGGTGTTGTGCGAAGGGAAGGACTGCCGGGGGCCGCGGAAGGTTGATCTACCGGGCCGTCAACCTTTTCGGGCCGTCACTCGTCTCAGGCGGGGGCGTGCCGGACGGTGTGCACGGCGAACGGGGCCAGGCCGCTCTCCGGCGGCGGCTTCGCGATGATTTACACCGGGGCCGGGACAGGCTCGCGGGCCTCGTCGTCGCTGTGCTCCTTGGCCGCGCGGGCGCCCGTGCGCTCGGCGCCGATGCCGGCCGCGACCACGAAGGCGATGCCCGCCACCGGCGCCCAACCCGGCACCTGACCCAGCACCAGCAGGCCGATCAGCAGTGCGAGGGCCGGTTCCAGGCTCATCAGCGTGCCGAAAGCGGCCGTCGTGAGCCGGCGCAGCGCCAGCATCTCGAGCGCGAACGGCACCACCGGCAGCATGATGGCCAGGCCGAAGCCGGCCAGCAGCAGCTGCCAGGTCATCTCCCCCAGCACGGCCGGGCCGGCCACCACGGTGGCCACCAGCGCGGCGACCGGCATCGACACCGCCAGGCCCTGCAACCCGGCCACGTCGTCCCCGACGCGCTGGGTGAGCAGGATGTACGCGGCCCAGCACACCGCCGCGGCCAGCGCGAAGCCGACCCCGACGAGGTCGATGCCGCCGTGCCAGGGCTCGGTCAGCAGCACCACGCCGACCGCCGCCAGCGCCGGCCACAGCTTGGTGCCGCGCCGGCCCCGCACCACGGCCACGCCGAGCGGGCCGAGGAACTCCAGCGCGCTGGCGGTGCCCAGCGGCAGCCGGGCGATGGCCGCCATGAACAGCATGGTCACGCCGGCCGTGACCACGCCCAGGGCGACGGTGTTCAGCAGGCTGGCCCGGGTGAACGAGCGCAGCCGGGGCCGGACGAGCACCAGCAGGATCACGCCGGCCCAGGCCAGCCGCAACCAGGCCGCGCCCTCCGCGCCGATCCGGTCGAGCAGACCGACGGAGACGGCGAGACCGAGCTGGACGAGGACCATCGACGCGAGCGCCATCGACGCTCCGGTCCGTGCTTGTGAACGCATGCCGACCAGTACAACCCCGAGGCACCGTTCATGTCCACGTGCCGATGATGGACATACCGTTCAGGACTGACTGACAATGGTGGGATGGACACCCGCCGCCTGCGGTTATTGGTGGAACTGTCGCGGCTGGGCTCGATGCGCGCGGTCGCCGACGAGTTGCACATCACCACCTCGACCGTGTCGCAGCAGCTCGCCGTGCTGGCCCGCGAGGCCGGTGCCGTGCTGATCGAGCCGGACGGCCGGCGGGTCCGGCTCACCCCGGCCGGACAGCGCCTGGCCGGGCACGCGGTCACCATCCTGGCCGCGGTCGAGGCGGCCCGGCTCGACCTGGACCCGCAGGCCGAGCCGGCCGGCGCGCTGCGGGTCGCGGGCTTCGCCACCGCCGTACGGCGGTCGCTGCTGCCCGTCGCCGCCACGCTCGCCGCGACCCATCCGCGGGTCCGTCTGCTGATCCACGAGCACGAGCCGTTCGAGGCGTTCGAGCTGCTCGCCCTGGACGCCGTGGACCTGGCCCTGACCTACGACTACAACCTGGCCCCGGCCGCCTTCGACGCCGCGCTGGAGTCGGTGCCGCTGTGGGAGATGCCGTGGGGTCTGGCGGTGCCCCGGGACGACCCGGGCACCGACTTCGCCGGGTTCGCCGGCCACGACTGGATCGTCAACTCCCGCAACACCGCCGACGAGGACGTGGTCCGCACGATGGCGTCCCTGGTCGGCTTCACACCCCGGATCGTGCACCGCGCGGACAGCCTCGACCTGGTGCAGGACATGATCGTCGCCGGGCTCGGGGTCGGGCTGCTGCCGATGGGGACCGCCACGCTGCCCGGCGTACGGCTGATCGCCCTGACCGGGGTCGAGGCCCGGCTGCGCTGTTACGCCGTGACCCGGCGCGGCCGGGCGACCTGGCCGCCGCTGGCCCTGGTGCTGCGGATGCTGTCCGGCAGCTGATCAGTCGCGGGCCCGGACGACGGCGAGCACCACGTCGTCGTCGGTGCCGCCCATGAAGTGCCCGAGCAGGTGGTCGCAGATCTGCTCGGCGTTCATCGCGGCGCAGCCCCGCAACACCTGCGTCAGCTCCGCCAGGCCGTCGTCGAGCGCGGCGCCGCGGCGCTCGATCAGGCCGTCGGTGTAGAAGATCACGCTGGTGCCGGGCAGCAGCTGCACCCGGTGGTCGGTCCGCACGGTGCGGGCCCGGGTGCCCAGCAGCGTCTCGGGGCGGGTCTCCAGCAGCCGTACGGCACCGTCCGGGGCGACCAGCACCGGCGGCGGATGACCCGCGTTGGACCAGCGCAGCGTGCGGGTGCCGTGGTCCTCCCGTTCGATCTGGGCCGCCACCACCGTGGCGAACGCGTCGACGGCGAAGCCCTGCATCGCGTCCTGCAACCCGGTCAGTACCAGCGCCGGCGGTTTGAGCAGCGCGTACGAGATGCCCCGGAGCAGGTTGCGGATCTCGCTCATCGCCGCCGCGGCCCGCCGGTCGTGCCCGGTGACGTCGCCGACCACCACCGTCACCCGGCCGTCGGGCAGGGTGAACGCGTCGTACCAGTCGCCGCCGATGTGCGCGCCCTCGCCGGCCGGCTGGTACCGCACCGCCACCTCGGTGTGCTCGGGCTGCACCGGCGCGGCGAGCAGACTGCGCTGCAGGGCTTCGGCCAGCTCGCGTTCCATGGCCGTGGCGCGGCGCTCGGCCTGCCGGACCCGGGCCCGGTGCAGCCCCTGGGCCAGGGACGGTCCCGGTCCGCCCCGGTGAGCCGGATCCGGGCGATCCGGTCCTGCTCGGTGATCTCGACCGCCACGTCGCGGTCCAGCGGCGCGGGCCAGGCCGCCGTCGGCACCTGCGCCTCCGGCAGCACGATGTCCACCTCGGGCAGGTCATCGGGCGCCGAGCGCAGCACGGGCAGGGCGTGGTCGAGCTGCTGCCCCACGTCCTCGGCGTCGGCGAGCTGATCGTTGAGCCGGCCCAGCAACGCCAGCCGGCGAGCGCCGAGCACCTGCCCGGTGGTCTCGGCGGCGATGTCGATGGCCCCGGCGATCCGGCCGGCACTGTCGTGCACGGCCGAGTACGAGAAGGTGAAGTAGGTCTCCTCGAGGAACCCGCGGCGGTCCATCAGCAGGCGCAGATCCTCGACCCACGTCGCGCCCCGCCCGGCCAGCACCGACTCGAGCATCGGGTCGATGGTCGACCAGATCTCG
This sequence comes from Actinoplanes sp. CA-051413, assembly GCF_050955795.1. Lineage (NCBI taxonomy): Bacteria > Bacillati > Actinomycetota > Actinomycetes > Micromonosporales > Micromonosporaceae > Actinoplanes > Actinoplanes sp. CA-051413. Next base: position 5,062,196 of record NZ_CP192100.1, on the reverse strand, counting down.
GCGAAGACCTTCGCGGCCGGTGCGCCCAGCGCGGCTGGGTGCTTGTCACCGATCATCGGCACGTACGCCTCGTTGTAGACGAGGACGTGGTCCGGACCCCAGAACAACGTCACCGGCGCCCGGGTGTGCAGAGTCAGATCCAGGGCCGCCAGCAGAGCCGGGCTCCACGACGTGACCGGCCCGAGGGAGGTGGTCGCCCAATCGACGCGCCGGTACGCGTCCCGCAGCGTCCCGGCAGCAGCGACGGGATCGGTCACTCGGAGAATGTAGCTTGACCGCGATCACTCACCGCGGCAGGCAGGCCTGGTGATCGCGGCCGGTCAGCCCGCGCGGCGGCGGGCCCGGCGGGCCGCGAGCTCGTCACCGGCAGCCGGCTCGGCGTCCACGCCGGTGCCGACCGGCTGCGGGCCGGCGGCGGGCTCAGCGGGCAGGTGCGACAGCGAGCCCTGGATCTCCTTGAAGGCCCCGCCGATGGCGATGCCGAAGACACCCTGACCGCCCTGGAGCAGATCCACGACCTCCTCCGGCGACCGGCACTCGTACACCGTGGTGCCGTCGGAGATCAGCGTGATGCCGGCCAGGTCGTCGACGCCGCGCGAACGCAGCGTCTCGATCGCCTTGCGGATGTTCTGCAGGGAGACGCCCGCGTCCAGCAGGCGCTTGACCACCTTGAGGACGACCAGGTCACGGAACGAGTAGAGCCGCTGCGTGCCGGAGCCGGAGGCGTCGCGGATGCTGGGCACCACGAGCGTCGTCCGCGCCCAGTAGTCGAGCTGGCGGTAGCTGATGCCGACCGCCTGACAAGCCGTCACTCCGCGATACCCGGTATCGCCGTCCTCGCCGACAAGCGGACCCTCTTCAGAGTCTGACTCGTGCACGCGACTACCTCCCCGCTGCGCGGTGCCGCTTCACCTGGACTTCACGAGCGTATAACCCAGCGAGCCACGAAACAGGGAGGTAATGCTGCGACACGCCGCGTACGGACGACCGGACCTGTGGTGATCGTCGATGCGCGGATCAGCCCGCGAAGTCCTCCGGCCGGACCTGGTCGAGGAACTCGCGGAACTTCTCGACCTCGTCCTCCTGCTCGTCCGGGATGACGATCCCGGCCTCGGTCAGCACCTCATCGGCGCACCGGATCGGCGCACCCACCCGCAGGGCCAGGGCGATCGAGTCGCTCGGCCGCGCGGACACCCGCAGGTCGTCACCGATCAGCAGATCCGCGTAGAACACGTTCTCCTTGAGTTCCGTGATCTCGACGGCCTTCAGCGGCGCCTCGAGCGCCGCGAGGATGTCCCGTAGCAGATCATGGGTCAACGGCCGGGCGGGCTTGACGCCCTGCTGCTCGTACGCGATGGCAGTTGCCTCCACCGCGCCGATCCAGATCGGCAGGTACCGATCGCCGTCGACCTCCCTGAGCAGGACGATCGGCTGGTTACTGGGCAGCTCCACCCGAACCCCGACCACGCTCAGCTCGCGCACCGCCCGCCTCCGTGTCGCTTCGTCGTGCCGCCCCGTAAGGCCACCGCCGCCCCGCAGGGCAACGCGACCATCAGGCTGTTTCCCGCCTATCCTGCACGGTACACGGACGCTCGGGACCGAGCGCCACACGATGCCCGTGTCTGTGGGGTTACCCCGGCCACCCCGGCCGAACCGGCAACCCCGTGCCTCACCGTCCGAGAGTGTCCCGCAGGCCCGCCCGCACCAGCGCCGCGTGCAGCCGCTGGGACAGCGCCTGCAACTCGCGCGCCGTCTCGGCGGCCCGGGCCCGCGCCGCCGGGTCGTGCTGGCGCATCAGCGGCGTCAGCAACTGGGCGAAGAGCCCGACCTCGCGGTCCGCCCCGGTCCGGAACGCGCGCAGGTGCCGCAGCTCCAAACCGTGCCGGACCAGGCCCACCACGGCCTCGACGATCACCACGGCGTCGCCGTCGTACCAGCCCGGCGGCCGGGACAGCACCAGGCCCAGCTGCTCCAGCTCGGTGAGCATCTGCTCGGCGATGCCGGTGCGCTCGACCAGGTCGGCCCGCGACACCCGGGTGTCGGCGGCGTCCGCCGGCACCTCGGCCTCCGAGCCGACCGCCACCAGCGAAGGACGCCGGTGCGACAACGTGTCGTCCCCGCGCTCCTGCGCCTCGAGCTGCTCGCGGATGACGCGCAGCGGGAGGTACTGGTCCCGCTGCGCGGTCAGGACGAAACGCAGCCGCGCCACGTCGTTCCACGAGTACTTGCGGTAGCCGGAGGCGGTGCGCTGCGGGTCCACCAGCCCCTCCGCCTCCAGGAACCGGAGCTTGGAGATCGTGGTGTCCGGGAACTCGGTACGCAGCTGGGCCAGCACCTCCCCGATGCTCATCAGCGCAGCGTCACGTTGACCCCGGGCCCGAGACCCGGGGTCGTGCGCGGCCGCCCCCGACGGGTTCACGCCCCGCTTCCCTCGCCCTCCGGCCGGGGACCGGCGATGAAGACCAGCCGGAACTTGCCGATCTGGACCTCGTCCCCGTTGCTCAGGGTGGCCGACTCGACCCGCTCACGGTTGACGTAGGTGCCGTTGAGCGAACCCACGTCGCGCACCGTGAAGGTGCCCCCGTCGCGGTGGAACTCGGCGTGCCGGCGCGAGACCGTCACGTCGTCGAGGAAGATGTCGCTGTCGGGGTGGCGGCCACTCGTGGTCACGTCATGGTCCAGCAGGAACCGCGCACCCGCGTTGGGGCCGCGGCGCACGACCAGCAGCGCCATCCCCGGGGGCAGCGAACCGGACATCCGGCTCGGTACCACGTCGGTCTCGGGGCCCTCGAGCACCTCGTCGAGCGCACCGAGGTTCAGCGTGGACGTGACGTCGAGCGGGGGGAACTCGTCGTCTGGGCGCGTCATCGGACCACCTCACGGATCTGTTTCGGTCGCCGCCCGACGACACGGGGTGAGCGAGCCGGACCCGGGTCCGGAGCGCAGCGCCCCCCGCCGCTGCCCGGAGGTCCGGACGGCACGACTATCGGTATGAGAAAGGAATTGCAGATTTCTCCATGTGCCCCGCGAGCCTAGTCAGCGCCGAAATGGCGGGCAACCAGACGCGCGGGCGATCAGCTGTCGGTCAGCGCCTTGTAGGCGTCGGCGTCCAGCAGTCCGGCGAGCGCCGCCGGGTCGTCCGGGGCGATCTCCACGAGCCAGCCGGCCGCGTACGGCTCGGCGTTGATCAGCTCCGGCTCGTCGGCGAGACTGCCGTTGCGGGCGACCACGGTGCCGGCGATCGGCGCGTAGATCTCCGAGACGCTCTTCGTCGACTCGATCTCGCCGAGCTGGTCGCCGGCCTGCACAGCCGTACCCTCGTCGGGCAGCTGCACGAAGACGATGTCGCCGAGCGCGTCCTGCGCGAAGTGGGTGATGCCCACCCGCACGGGCGCGGTGCCGTCACCGGACACCCACTCGTGCTCGGCCGTGTACCGCAGGTCCTCAGGAATCACGCATTCCTCCGTTGACAAGCGCGCCCGCTCACGAGACCGGACGCGCGTACTGCAGGCTGGTGGGCTGACGCACCGCGGTCACCTCGACCGCCGTGCGTTGCTCCATGGTCACGTTACCGCCGGCCTGGCTCACCGAAGCGACCACCCCACCGGGGATCTGCAACGCCGTCTGCATCGTCGACGGCACGCCGATCACCCACAGCGTGTACGGGCCGCTGAGCTGCTTGCCGTCGACGATCACCTGACCGCCGTCACCATCGACAAAATAGGACGAGGCCACGATCCGTACGGCGACACCGTTGTCGCCGATGATCTCCATCACCTCACCGCCGGCGCCGCGCAACTCCTGCACGGCGTTCAGAATGGCGGAAGCCTTGATCGGCTGGCCCTTGGGGTCGATGGAAATCTTCAAACCGGGCCCGCGCGCGGGCAGCGTGCCGGAGAGCAGCCCGAGCTCGTCGGCCCGCTTCCCGGCCTCGGCGAGCGCGGCCTGCCGCCCGGCGACCCCGGAGGTCAGCTGCCGCTGACTCTCCTCCAGGCCGTTGATCTCCTGCTGCAGGCGCTGATCGCGCGCCTCGAGGTCACTGAGGATGCCGACCAGGTCCTCCTGGCGCGCGGTGGCCAGGCCGGCGTCCTGGTCGTTGCTGCGTAGCTGCACGGCCAGGGTGAAGCCGAGCAGAGCGAGCAACAACCAGATCAGCGCGCCGGCCGACGACAGCCGCCGCCCGGCAGAGGGCTTCTCCTTATCCGGTACGGCGGGAGCGCCTGTCACCGGTTCGGGTGAGTCCTCCGGCGTGGCGTCCGGCGAATTCTGGTCGTCGGCGGCTGCCGCGGCGCGGGCCATGCTTTCCTGCCACCGCCCGGGCGTGTCGCGCTCGGCGCTCTTGGTCGCCGACACGCTTCCGCCGGGGAGATCGGGTGCGTCGTTGTGTCCGGACGCGTCATCAGCAGGCCACGACGGGCGGTCCGACCACCGGTCCGGATCGGCCGGGGAGCTCTGCCGCCGCTCCCGCGTTTCCATAGCCGGGTCTCGGGAGGCGTCGGCGGTCGGCTCGCGGCCTTCGTCGCCGTCGGCGGCCTCCGCACCCCAGGATTGCCCATCCTGGGGTGCCGGCAGCGCGTCGTCGGTGTCGGGCCAGCTCTCGTCGTGCCGGGTGGGCGGTGGTCCGGCGTGATCGGTCCAGGCCTGGTCATCGCCTTGCCCACCTGCGGCGTTGACCCACGACGCGTCATCGTGATCTGCCGGCGGCTCATCGACGGCATGGGGTTGGGACCGGTCGCCGTCCTCCGTGGACGGCCCGGCGGACGAATCGGGCCAGGACGGGTTGCCCTGGGAAGTCGTGGCGTCGTCGGTGACCGGGGTCGCTCGCGGCGTCCTGGTCGTCCCCGGCGCGAAGAACGGCGGTTGCAGCCGCATGGTGGACCCGCCGTCGAACGACCGCCTCCGCGCCGGCTCGCCGTCAGCCGGGCCCGCATCCAGGGACTTCGGCTCGACCTGCACCGTCGGCTCGTCGTCGACCGCCGCGGGCGGCGGCGTCAGCAGGGTCGTGGCCTCGTCATCGGGCCGGACCGGCCGGGACACCACAGTGCTCTCGTCGCCAGCCGCAGCGACGCTGTCAGCCGGCGCGCTTCCGAGCTTTTCCGGCGGCCCGTCCGAGTCCGCGGCGGGCGGCGGCAGCATCGCCTTGGAGAGGCGAACCGTCGGACCGTCAGCGGACAAGGGCACGTGCGGGTCCGCCGTCGCGTAGGGATGCGGAGCATTCTCCACGTCCGGCGCAGTCGCCTCGGCCGCCGGCTGCCTACCGGCAGCAGGCATCCCCGGATCTCCGAGAGCCGCCGGCCGGCCGGCGCCACGCCGCTCACCAGCCTCCCGCTCAGCCGCGGCACCGCCGAACGAAGACCGGTCGCCCTGCGCAGTCGCGGACGGGGGTCGGTCGCCGCTCACCGGGTCACCCGCGGGCCGGCCGGGCCGCGGGGCCGCGGGCTCCGGCCGCTCGCCGGAGGCGGGCTCGGTCGCGGGCCGGTCGGGCCGGTCATCACGCCGGTCGGGCTGCTGGTCGTCGGTCATCGCCGCCCCTATGCCCGGAAGAGGTGCCGGCGGATCGCGGCCACGTTGCCGAAGATCCGGACGCCGAGCACCACCACGACGCCGATCGAGAGCTGGCCGCCTACGCCCAGCTGGTCGCCCAGGTAGACGATGATGCCCGCGACCAGCACGTTCGAGATGAAGGAGACCACGAACTGCTTGTCGTCGAAGATCCCGTCGAGTTTCGCGCGCACGCCGCCGAACACCGCGTCCAGCGCGGCCACGACCGCGATGGGCAGGTACGGCTGCAGTGCGATCGGCACCGTCGGATGGAACACGATGCCGAGCACGACGCCGGCGATCAGGGCGAGTACGGCGATCATCAGCCGCCTTTCGACTGTTTGCTGGACGGGGTCGGGACACTGGACGGCGGTACAGACGGCGAGGCCTGCCGCAGGTTCGGCTCGGTGGCCGCGTCCAGGGTGACGTCGCTGAGCTCGGCCACGTCGTACGAGATGCCGAACTTGGTGTTGAGCGCGCGGAAGAAGCGTCCCGCCGGGCCGTCGCCGAACTTGCCGGCCAGGTTGTCCGGCCCGATCGCGATCACCTGGTACGGCGTGGTCACCGGCCGGAAGTCGACCAGGATCGCCTCGCCCGCCTGCCGGATCGTGGAGGTGGCGGTGAGGCGCTGGCCGTTCACCGCGACGGCTTCCGCACCGGCGGCCCACAGCGCGTTCGTCGCCACCTGCAGGTCTGTGTCGCGGACCCGGGCCTCGCTCTTGCGTTCACCGGTCAGCGGGTCGACCGGCATCGGGCCGTCGCCGACGGTGACCCGGGCGCCGGGGCCGCGTACGGGGGCCAGCCCGGTCTCGGCCTCGAGGTCACGCAGCCGGGCCACAGCCGCCCCGCCGAGCTGTTTCTCGCGCAGCTCGGCGACCTCGGCGCGGAGCCGGTCGGCGCGGGCCTGCAGTTCGGCGGTGTCGGTGCGGCGGCTCTGCACCTGGTCGACGAGGGTGTCGCGGGCCTGGCTGCGGGCCGGTTCGGCGGCGGTTGTCTCCTGGTAGGCCACGACCAGCAGGAAGCCGAGCCCCACCAGGGTCAGGGCGCTGACCGCGCTGACGATCCGTTTCGGGGTGCCGGTGCGGCCTTCCCCGCGGGCCTTGCGGGCGGCCGCGTCGGCGTAGCCGGGGTCGAGGGGGTTCTGGAACAGCTCGGTCAGGAAGTCCGGGGCGAACCGGCGCTGGCCGTCGCCGCCGTCGGGCGAGGTCATCCGGCGACTGCTCCGCTCCGGGCCTGTTCGGCCCGGTCGGCGCGCAGCAGCGCGCGGGTCTGGGCCAGGTAGAGCACGGCGGCGGCCCAGTACAGGCCGAGCGCCCACCAGGCCAGGCCCCAGCCGATCGGCGCGACGACCGCGTGGATCGACGGTACGGCCTCGGCGAGCAGCAGCAGCGGGAGCGCACCGAGCAGCACGAACGTGCCGGTCTTGCCGACGTAGTGGACCGGCGGCGGCCCGTACCCGTGGCGGCGCAGCACCAGCAGCGCGACGGCCAGCACGGCCTCGCGCAGCAGCAGGGCCGCGGTCAGCCACCAGGGCACGACCTCGCGCACGGTGAAGCCGATCAGGGTGGCCAGGATGTAGAGCCGGTCGGCGAACGGGTCGAGCAGTTCGCCGAGGCGGCTGACCGAGTTCATCCGGCGGGCCACGTAGCCGTCGACCCAGTCGGTGGTGCCGCCCAGGGTCAGCACGATCACCGCGGCGACGTCGTGCTGGGGGCCGAGCAGCAGGTAGAGGAAGAGCGGCACGCCGAGCAGCCGGATGAAGCTGATGACGTTGGGAATCGTCCAGATCCGGTCGGAGGCGGTGATCGGCGGGGTGCGTCCAGGCGCCGGGGAGCCGGGCGTCACCTGCGCAGGCTGCTGCGACATCGCGCCCCCTCTCCCCCTGCCGGCCGCGGGACCCCACCCGCGGACGTCGTGCGCCGCCTCGGTGGGATCGTCCGCTGCCGACCCCCCGGTCGGCACGCCGGACACGCCGGGCCGGTCACTCGCGAGCCACTATAACCAGCCCCGTCGTTGTCCCGGTTCACCCCGGGCCGGACCGTGCGCGGGCCGTTGTGCGGGACACACCCCCTAAACCGTCCTAGGAAGGATGGTCCCGCACTTCTCAGCGTTTGCCGCGGCGGCTGCGCACGTAGTCGTCGACCACGTAGCGGCCCAGCTCCGAGACGTCCGGGCTGAAGACCCGGCCACCGCTGCGCTTGGCCACCGCGTCGACGAAGCGGCGCAGGCCCGGGTCCTCACCCAGCATGAAGAGGTTCAGCGTGGCGCCGTAGCGGGTGAGCAGGTCCACCTCGCGTACGGTCAGCTGCACCGTCTCCGGCAGCGTCGGCCAGTTGAAGTACGCCTGGCCGTCGTCCTCCAGGTGGGCCGTCGGCTCACCGTCGGTCACCACCAGCACCACGGGCTCGGCGCCCGGGTGCCGGCGCAGATGCCGGCCGGCCAGTTTGAGCGCGTGCTGCAGGTTGGTGCCCTGCACCATGTCCGGCTCGATCGCCGCCAGCTCGCCCTGCGACAGGCTCATCGCATACCGGCCGAAGCCGATGATCTGCAGCGAGTCCTGCGGGAACTGCGTCGCGACCAGGTGCGACAGGGCCAGCGCGGTCTGCTTCATCGGGCCCCAGCGGCCGTCGGCGAACATCGAGTACGACAGGTCGACGCACAGAGCGACCACCGCCGACGCCCGACGCTCGGTCTCGGCGACCTCGAAGTCCTCCGGCTCCAGGCGCACCGGCAGCGTGCCCACTCCCCCGCCGGCGCGGCGGCGGACCGCGTTGCCGATGGTGCGGACCACGTCGAGCGGCTGCTCGTCACCGAACTGCCAGCGCCGCGACGACCCGATCAGGTCCCCGGCCGCGCCCGCGTCCCGCAGGTCGTGCGAGCCGCGCTTCTTGCTGGACAGGTCGGAGAAGACCTGCGCCAGCGCGGTGCGGCCGAGCCGGCGCAGCGCCTTGGGTGACAGGGTGAGGCCGTCCTCGTCGCGGGTGACCCAGCCCTGGCGGCGCAGCTCACGTTCGAGCTCGCGCAGCCGGCGCACGTCGTCGGCGGCACTGCGGCCGAGCTGGCGCTCGACCGCCTCGACGTCGACGTCGTCCAGCGTCGCCCCGGGATGCTCCTGGCCGAGCTGCTCCAGCAGGTCGTCGAGCTCACCCAGCTCGCCCAGCGCCGCGGTGGCGTCGCCGTAGCCGAGGTCCTCGTTGCCGCGCATCCGCTCGCCGCGGTTCCAGTTCAGCTCCGGCCGCAGGGCGCGCAGATTGTCGGTCAGCTCGCCCACCTGACCGCGCAGCGGCCCGTCGCCGAGCGCCTGGTCCATGAGCTGGGCCAGCTCCTCGCGCTGCTGCGGGCTCAGCGAGCGCATCAGCCGCTCGGCCGCCGCCGCCCGGCGGGCCAGGGAGTCGACGAGCTCGTCGATGGTCGAGGGGTTCTCCGGGAAGAACTCGCCGTGCTTGGCCATGAACTGCTGGAACGCGTCGTCGGTGTCCTCGCCGCGGGCGTGCTTGCCGAGCAGGTCGTTGAGATCGCCGACCATCTCGGCGACCCGGGCGTCGGTGGCCGGGTCGCGGCCCTGCAACGCGTCCTTCATGCCGGCGAAGCGCTGCTCGACCACCTCGCGCCGCAGACCGTCGAGGATCTGCTGGTACGTCGCCCGGGCCTCGTCACTGGCCCAGTCGTAGTCGGACAGCTCCTGCACAGCCTGGGCCGTGGAGCGCGGCAGGTTGTCGAGCACTGCCTCCTGGAAGCGGGCGTCGTCGCCCTCCCGCCCGCGCAGCTCGTCGCGTTCGGCGGCGACGGCCTGGTCGAGCAGCTGCTGAGCCCGCGTGACAGCGCCGTCGAGGTTGCCCCGCCGCAACGCCTCGCGCCGCATCCGCCGGGCCCGGGCCTCCAGGTCGTCGAGGCCCCGGCCGTCGCGGGGACCACGGCGCAGCAGATCACGCAGGGCGTCACGCAGATTGTCGCCGCCGAGCACCCGCTCGCCGACCTCGTCCACGGCCGCCCGCACGTCGTACGGCGGCGCGAGCGGGTCAGGCCCGTCCCGCCACACGCCGTACCGGAAACGGTTACCGGCCATGGCCGGGCCCGTTCTCGGGGAAGAGGCTCATGTCAGCTCCCGTACAGGGTGCGGCCGTCGTCGGTCAGCTCCTTGGCCAGCCGGCGGGTGAGGTGCAGCCCTTCCAGGACGAACTCGACGCCGGACGCCGCCTGCCCAGGGCTGGGCGCGTCACCCAGGCCGAGCCGGTCGAGGACCTTGGCCAGGCCCGGCACGGTGCCGATCTGGCCCAGCAGCTCGTCGGCCGAGACCAGGTCACCGGTCTCGATGATGGCGCCCTCGGCGACCAGGTCGGTGAAGCCGGACAGGTCGAGGCCGGCCAGCCGGGCCCGGAACGTCTCGGCGGTGGCCAGGCGCAGCAGGTGGGCGAGGATCTCGGTCTCGCGTCCCTCTTCGCCGCTCTCGAACTCGACCTTGCCCCGCAGGGTGCTGGTCACCGAGACGGTGTCGCAGATCCGGGCGACGGCCTCCCGCTCGTTCTTGAGCCCGGCCCGGCGCAGCGCGGACGCGGCGACGGTCTCGGCCGCGGCGATGGCGAAGCGGGCCGAGATGCCGGAGCGGGAGTCGACGGCCGGCGAGTCGCGGACCGCGCGGGTGTAGCGGGCCAGCACGTCGATGAGGTGGTCCGGCACCGCTGCCGCCAGGGCCGCCTCCTGCCGGATCAGCGCCGTCTCCAGCTCGATCTCGAGCGGATAGTGGGTGCGGATCTCGGCGCCGAAGCGGTCCTTGAGCGGGGTGATGATCCGGCCCCGGTTGGTGTAGTCCTCGGGGTTGGCCGAGGCCACCAGCAGCAGGTCCAGCGGCAGGCGCAGCTGGTAGCCGCGGACCTGGATGTCGCGCTCCTCGAGCACGTTGAGCAGCGACACCTGGATGCGTTCGGCGAGGTCGGGCAGCTCGTTGACGGCGAAGATGCCCCGGTTGGTCCGCGGCACCAGGCCGAAGTGAATCGTGTCGGGGTCGCCCAGGGCCCGGCCCTCGGCCACCTTGATCGGGTCGACGTCGCCGATCAGGTCGCCGACGCTGGTGTCCGGGGTGGCGAGCTTCTCGCCGTACCGCTCGGAGCGGTGCAGCCAGGAGATCGGCAGCAGGTCGCCGGTCTCGGCGGCCAGCCGCCGGGTGGCCGGAACGAGCGGCTGGTACGGGTGTTCGCGCAGCTCGGAGCCCGTGATGAAGGGCGTCCACTCGTCGAGCAGGTCGACGAGCCCGCGGATGAGCCGGGTCTTGCCCTGGCCCCGCTCGCCGAGCAGCACCATGTCGTGGCCGGCGAGCAGCGCCCGCTCGACCTCGGGCAGCACGGTGTCGTCGTAGCCGACGATGCCGGGGAAGCGTGGCGCGCCGCGGCGCAGCCGGTCCAGCAGGTTGTCGCGCAGCTCCTCTTTGACCGTGCGGAACTCGTGGCCGGAGGCGCGGAGCTCGCCCAGTGTGCGGGGAAGATCGGTCGGAGGTGTGGGGACGAGCTGTGTGGAAGCTTCAGTCACTTCGGAAACGCTACTCCGGACCTGTGACAAGTGACCAAGACCGCGGCCAGGCCCGCCGAATTGGCTCTGGCCGCGGCGGGCCAGAGGACGGGACGCTGAGGGCATGAGCGACATCGACATTCTCAGGTACGCCGCGTTCAGCGCGGACCCCGCGGGCGGCAACCCGGCCGGCGTGGTCCTGGCGGCGGGCACCCTGTCCGACGCCGAGATGCTGGCGATCGCGGCGGAGGTCGGCTATTCGGAGACCGCCTTCCTCACCGAGGACCGGGGCTCCGGGGTGTACCGGGTGCGCTACTTCAGCCCGCTGGCCGAGGTGCCCTTCTGCGGGCACGCGACCGTGGGCACGGCGGTCGCGCTGGCCGACCGGCACGGACCGGGCACCTACGTGTTCGTCACCAACGTCGGCGAGGTGCCGGTGGTCGTCGACGACCAGCGGCGGGCCACCCTGACCAGCGTCGGCGCCCGGGTGGCCGGGCTGGCCCCCGAGGACCTGTCCGCCCTGCTGGCCGCGCTGCGCTGGGACGCGGGCGACCTCGACCCCGCCCTGCCGCCCCGGGTCGCGTACGCCGGCGCGTACCACCCGGTGATCGCGGCCGCGACCCGGCAGCGGCTCGCCGAGCTGGACTACGACGTGCCGGTCCTCAAAGCGCTGATGGAGGCCAGGGGCTGGACCACCGTGCAGCTCGTGTGGCGCGCGGCCGAGGACCGGTTCGACGTGCGCGACCCGTTCCCGGTCGGCGGCGTCTACGAGGACCCGGCCACCGGCGCCGCCGCGGCCGCGTTCGGCGGGTACCTGCGCGACGAGTGGCTGGTGCCCGGCGACGCGGTGGTGCAGCTGTCGCAGGGTGACGACCTCGGGCGCCCGGGCCGGCTCACCGTGACGCTGACGCCCGGCGAGGACGGCGTACGGGTCAGCGGCACGGCGGTGCCCATCCCGGGGTAGCGCGCCGATAGAGTCGGGTCCCGATGAGCGCCACGATGATCGTCAAGGACCTCGCCGCGGGGCACGGCGACCGCACCCTGTTCAGCTCCCTCGACCTGGTGGTCGCCCCCGGGGACGTGATCGGGCTGGTCGGCGTCAACGGGGCCGGCAAGACCACGCTGCTGCGTACCCTGGCCGGGCTCCTGCCGGTCGAGGCCGGCGCGGTGTCACTGAGCCCGCCCACCGCGAACGTCGGCTATCTGCCGCAGGAGCGGGAGCGGCGCGCCGGCGAGACCGTGCGGGACTTCCTGGCCCGGCGCACCGGCGTCGGGCCGGCCCAGCTCGCCATGGACGCCGCCGCCGAGGCCCTGGCCGAGGGCGCGCCCGGCGCCGACGAGACCTACGCGACCGCGCTGGAGCGCTGGCTCGACCTGGGCGGCGCCGACCTGGACGAACGGGCCGCGGCCGTCGCCGCGGAGCTGGGGCTGGGCGTCGCGCTGGAGCATCCGATGACCGCGCTCTCCGGCGGCCAGGCGGCCCGGGCCGGGATGGCGTCGCTGCTGCTCAGCCGGTACGACGTGTTCCTGCTCGACGAGCCGACCAACGACCTCGACCTGGCCGGGCTGGCCCGGCTGGAGGAGTTCGTCACCTCGCTGCGCGCCGGCACGCTGCTGGTCAGCCACGACCGCGAGTTCCTCACCCGCACGGTCACCGCGGTGCTGGAGCTGGACCTGGCCCAGCAACAGGTCCGCCGGTACGGCGGCGGGTACGGCGCCTACCTGGAGGAACGCGAACGGGCCCGGCGGCACGCGCGCGAGGACTACGACGAGTTCGCCGACAAGAAGGGCGCGCTGCAGGAGCGGGCGCAGATGCAGCGCGGCTGGATGGAGCACGGCGTGCGCAACGCGCGCCGTAAGGCCAAGGACAACGACAAGATCGGCCGCAACGTGCGCGCCGAGTCGACCGAGAAGCAGGCCGCGAAGGCCCGGCAGACCCAGCGCATGATCGAGCGGCTGGAGGTCGTGGAGGAGCCGCGCAAGGAGTGGGAGCTGCGGATGGAGATCGCCGCCGCCCCCCGCGCCGGGGCGGTCGTGGCGACCCTGCGCGACGCCGTCGTGCGCCGCGGCGACTTCGTCCTGGGCCCGGTGACCCTGCAGATCGACTGGGCCGACCGGGTGGCCATCACCGGGGCCAACGGGGCCGGGAAGTCGACGCTGCTCGCCGCCATGCTCGGCCGGCTGCCGCTGGAGGCCGGCTCGGCGGCGCTGGGGCCGGGCGTGGTCGTCGGCGAGGTGGACCAGGCCCGCGGGTTGTTCCTCGGTGACGAGCCGCTGATGGCGGCCTTCGGCGCGGCCGTGCCGGAGATGCCCGACGCCGAGGTCCGCACGCTGCTGGCCAAGTTCGGCCTGCGGGCGGCGCACGTGCTGCGCCCGGCGGACACTCTGTCACCCGGGGAACGGACCCGGGCGGCGCTGGCGTTGTTGCAGGCCCGCGGGGTGAACCTGCTGGTGCTGGACGAGCCGACCAACCATCTCGACCTGGCCGCGATCGAGCAGCTGGAGGCCGCACTGGCCGGCTATCCGGGCACGCTGCTGCTGGTCACCCACGACCGCCGGATGCTCGAAGCGGTGCACACCACCCGCACGTTCCAGGTCGCGGACGGCACAGTCACTAGTTGACGCCGCGCGGGTCGCTGATCGGGCTCTCGTTGCCGGACCGGTCCAGGCCGCTGAGGCAGTACCGCGCGGCGGCCGGCGGCGGGGTCGGGTCCTGGACCTTGGTGCCGCTGCGGCCGGTGGCGACCAGCTTCGCGGCTGCGCCGTCGACCCGGTAGAGCGCCCAGCTCGCCGGCTCGGCACCGGAGCCCGCCTGCCAGTCGAGCTCCACCGGGCCGGCGGCGGTACGGCGGGCGCCGACGAGCCGGGGCGCGCCGGGTGGCTGAGCGGGCAGCTGCGCCATCGTGGGCAGCAGGGCCGGGGCGGCGTAGTGGTTCTTGCGGTAGCGGGTGACCGAGCCCAGCCGGTCCTCGCGGATCTGCTTCGCGCTGAAGTGCACGCTGCCCAGCACGCCGTACTTGTCGTTGAGGGTGAGCTGGCGGTCGATCTGGTCCGGCTGGCGCCACGGGCCCTTCTCGCCGACGCGGTAGTCGCCCTGCCCGATGTAGAGCTGCACCCGGGTGCCCTTGACCAGCTCCGACCACCAGGGCAGGGCCTTGGTGTAGTCGGCCTTGTCGAAGCCGATCGCCCAGTACAGCTGCGGCACGATGTAGTCCACCCAGCCCTCGCGGACCCACTTGCGGGTGTCGGCGTAGATGGCGTCGTAGCTCTGCAGCCCGTGGGTGTCCGAGCCGGTCTTGTCGGTCTCCTGGTTGCGCCAGATGCCGAACGGGCTGATGCCGAACTTGACCCAGGGCTTGAGCTGCTTGATCCGCTGGTTCATCTCGCGGACCAGGGTGTCGACGTTGGCCCGGCGCCAGTCCCCGCGGCTCTGCGACTTGTCGGCGCGACGGGCGAAGCTGGCGTCGTCCTTGAACTCGTTGCCACCACCCTCGGGGTACGGGTAGAAGAAGTCGTCGAAGTGCACGCCGTCCACGTCGTACTTCTGGACGGCCTCCAGCATCGCGTCCTCGACGAACTTGCGGGCCGCCAGGATGCCCGGGTCGAAGTACAGCCGCGCGTTCTTGCCGTCGGGGTAGGAGATCGCCCAGTCGCGGTGCTTGATCAGGGGATGGTTCGGCGCCAGCTTCTTGAAGTCGGCGCCGGGCCCGGACGGGGCCGGCTGGGTCCCGCGGTACGGGTTGAACCAGGCGTGGAACTCGAGGTTGCGGGCGTGCGCCTCGCTGATCATGAACTCCATCGGGTCCCAGCCGGGCGACCGGCCGTCCCGCTTGCCGGTCAGCCACTCCGACCAGGGCGCGTACGCCGACTCCCAGAACGCGTCGCCGCTGGGCCGGACGTGCACGAAGATCGCGTTGTGCCGCATCGACACGGCCAGGTCCAGCCAGGCGCGGTACTCGGCCTGCACCTTCTCCTTGCTCAGACCGGGCCGGCTGGGCCAGTCGATGTTCATCACCGTGGTCAGCCACATGCCGCGCAGCTCCCGGGTGGCGCTGACCGGCACGCCCGCGCACCGGCCCGGGGTGCCGGCGGCCGGACCCACCTGGGCCGCGCCCGGCGGCCCCTGTTTGCCGGCGCCGGGCGGGTCGTAGGTGGCCGCCCGGAGCAGCCCGATGCCGAGGACCGACACCGCCAGAATTGCGGCGGCGACGATCAGAACGAGCCGGACGGGGGGACGGCGCATCGGACCAGTGTGCCTGGTCCTACCCTCGATCCATGAACGTGGTCGTGGTGGGTGCGGGAATCGCCGGGCTGGCCTGTGCAAGGGAGCTGGTCGCGGGCGGTGCTGCCGTCCGGGTGCACGAGCGCGGCCGGGTCGTCGGCGGACGGCTGGCCAGCAAGCGCCTGAACGGCCGGTACGCCGATCTTGGCGCAGCCTATTTCGTGGCTGACGACCCGGATTTCGCCGCTCTGGCCGAGTCGTGGCGCGCGCGGGGACTGGCCCGGCCCTGGACCGACACGCTGGCGGTGTTCCCCGGCGAGCCGACGACCGGGCCGATGCGCTGGGCGGCGCCGGGCGGGCTGCGCTCGCTGGCCGCCGATCTGGCCGACGGGCTGGACGTCACGCTGAGCAGTGAGCTGAGTGAGCTGCCGGACGACGCCGACGCCGTGGTGCTGGCCATGCCGGGACCGCAGGCGCTGCGCCTGGACCCGCCGGCGGCCGTGGCGGAGGCGGCCCGGGCGCAGGTGTGGGAGCCGGTGCTGGCGGCCGTCTGCACGTACGAGAAGCGGTCCTGGCCCGAGCTGCACGGCGCGTTCGTCAACGACCACCCGGTGCTGGCCACGATCTTCGACGACGGTGACCGGCGCGGCGACGCCGCGCCGGTGCTGGTGGCCCACTCGACGCCCGCCTTCGCCCGGCTCCGGCTGGCCGACCCGGGCGCCGCGGCCGGGGAACTGGCCGCGGCGGTCAACGACGTGCTGGGTCTGACCGACCAGCCAGAGGTCCACGTGCACCGCTGGACCTATGCCCAGCCCGGAGCAGGCAAGCCGTCGTTCGCCACCGACGGGCGGGTGTGGCTGGCCGGTGACGCCTTCGGCAAGCCGCGGGTGCAGACGGCCTGGCTCTCCGGACGGGCCGTGGCCCGGGCGATCCTGGCTCAGAGCACCGAGCGGTAGACCTCCAGGGTGTCCACGGCGATCCGGGACCAGCTGAAGTGCTCCACCGCGCGGCGGCGCCCGGCCAGGCCCATCTCGGCGGCCCGGGCCGGGTCCTTGATCAGCTTGGTCATCGCGGCGGCCAGGTCGGCGATGAAGCGTTCCGGGTCGACCGGGGTGCCGGTGCCGTCGGTGACCTGCTCGATCGGCACCAGCAGGCCGGTCTCGCCGTCGGCCACGACCTCCGGGATGCCGCCGGTGGCGGTGGCGACCACGGCCGTCTCGCAGGCCATCGCCTCCAGGTTGACGATGCCCATGGGCTCGTAGACCGACGGGCAGACGAAGACCGTCGCGTGCGTGAGCACCTGGACGACCTCGTGCTTGGGCAGCATCTCCTGCACCCAGATCACCCCGGCCGCGTCCCGGGCGTTGCGCAGCTGGATCGCCAGGCCCTCGACCTCGGCGGCGATCTCCGGGGTGTCCGGCGCGCCGGCCAGCAGCACGATCTGGGTCTCCGGCGGCAGGTCGTGACAGGCCCGCATCAGGTACGGCAGGCCCTTCTGCCGGGTGATCCGGCCGACGAAGACCACGCTCGGGCGGTTCAGGTCGATGCCGAGCCGCTCGATGACGTCGGTGCCGCGGTTCGGGGCGTACTGCTCGGTGTCGATGCCGTTGTAGACCACCCGGATCTTGTCCGGGTCGACACTCGGGTACGCGGTGAGCACGTCCCGCTTCATGCCCCCGGAGACGGCGATGATCGCGTCGGCGCCCTCGATGGCGGTCCGCTCGCAGAACGAGGAGAGCGCGTAACCGCCGCCGAGCTGCTCGGCCTTCCACGGGCGCAGCGGCTCCAGGCTGTGCGTGGTGACCACGTGCGGGACGCCGTACAGCAGTTTGGCGGTGTGGCCGGCGAAGTTCGCGTACCAGGTGTGGCTGTGCACGATGTCGGTGCCTTCGCAACCCGCGGCCATCTCCAGGTCGACACCCATGGTGCGCAGCGCGGCGTTGGCCCCGGCCAGCTCGGCGGGCTCCGGGTACGCCGTCACGCCCGGCTCGTCGCGGGTGGCACCGAAGCAGTGCACCCGGACGTCGGTGAGCGGGCGCAGGTCACGGGCCAGGTATTCCACGTGCACCCCGGCGCCGCCGTACACCTCCGGCGGATACTCCCGGGTGAGCAGGTCGACGCGCAGATCCCTACCGCTGGAGGTCGAACGTGAGTCGGTCACGTGTCGCAGAATAGTCTCATCCCGGCCGGCTGGCCCGGTTGTCACATCGGGGTGGCGTAGACGACGACATTGTGGTCGTAGGTGCCGTCGCGGAACGCTCCCCCACAGGTGACCAGGGCCAGTTGCGGGCTGGTGTCCCGGCGGAACAAAGCCTTCGGCAGCCGGCTCTTGGCGTAGCTGCGCCGGGCCGTCACCCGGTACGCGATGCTGCGGTCGCCGGCGCGGACCTCGATCCGGGACCCGACCGCCAGCTTCTCCAGGCGGTAGAGCGCACCCTGGCCGTCCTCCGCCGTGTCGACGTGACCGGCGATCAGAACGGTGCCACGCCGCTCGCCGGGGAGCACCGAGCCGATCCACCAGCCGAGCCGGTCCGGGTCGTCCGGCACGTCGAGCGCCCCGTCGCGGGTGACCCCGACCGGATCGACCGGGGCCCCGACGTCCAGCCGGTCGATGGTCACCTTCGTCGGCGTCCACAGGGCGGGAGTCGGCGTCCACAGGGCGGGAGCCGGCGCCCTCGTGGCGGTCGCCGTCGTCGGTGCCGACACGACGACCGGCGGGGGCAGCACGCCCGCGTCGGCCGGGGCCGAGGGCGGGCGCAGCACCAGGACGACGCCGACGGCCAGCGCGCCCAGGCCGGCCACCAGGGTGGCCCAGCCCGCGGCGCGCCGGCCGTGGCGGCTCATCGCGTGGCGGCCGGGGAACGACGCCGCAGCAGCACCAGGGCCGCCGCGACCAGCAGCAGGCCCAGAGCGCCGAAGCCGAGCGCCGCGGGGGCGTTCGACGCGGCGGCCTGCCCACCGGTGCCCGTGCCGATGCTGCTCGGCACGCCGAGGTCGCTCGCGGCGTCCTCCAGCAGGCCGTGATGCGCGGCGACCACGGGCGCGGAGCTCTGCGCCACCTTCTTGGCCTGTGCGTCACTGCCCTTGGCGATTTCCTGCTCGCCGAGACGCATCGCCTTCATGTGCGCGTCCATCTGGGTGGGGATCCACAGCGCGTCGAAGTCGCTGCCGGATGCCGCCTGGTAGCGCTGTGCCAGCGCCCGCTGCTCCGCGTTCGGCGCGTCGGGCAGGTCGACCCCGAGCGCCTCGGCGGTGTCCTGCAGCGTCGCGTCGAGCTTGGTGTGGTCCGCCACCCAGCGGGCCCCGAGGTCCTTCACCTGCTCGCTGGCCGCCTTCTGCTGAGCCAGCTTGCCGGTGGCGATCTCGGCCAGGTTGGACTGGTGGGCGGCCCGCAGGAACGCGGTGTCCTGGTCGGACGGCGCCGCCGCCGCGGCGGTCGCCGGCAGGAGCAGGAGGGCGGCCACCCCGGCCACCGCTGCCGCACGTCGGATGAACATGATCATCGATCCCTTCGTCGTGGTGACGGGGCGACTACCCGGCCGCCGGGCCACTATGCGAAGAATCGACGCGGAAATCGACGCAACTTGTCTCACTCGGGCACGGTGACGCCCTCCGCGAAGCGAATCAGCTGGTCACGGGTGAGAGGGACGTCCTCCTGCTCGACGGTGATCGACAGCAGACGCCGCGCGTCGAGCCGCACGTGGAGCGCGTCCGGGCCCTGATCGGAGGTCTCGAGGGTGGCCTGCCGCCCCCCGACGGTGAGCCGCTCGTCCTCCGGCGCCGGCTCGATCCGCGCGGAGAGGGGGTCCAGCTGCAGGCAGATCCCGCGGCCGCTCTCGCCGTCGGTGAGCGCCGGTGGCGGCGCCAGGCACAGGTTGTCCTTGGCGATCACCTGCGCGACCAGCCCCGGCGGCGCCGTGGCGACGGTGAACGGCAGCGGCGTGGGCGCCATGGCCTGCGGGCGCAGGCCGCCGGCGAACCGCAGTACCTCGGCCTCGGTGTTGCGGCTGCCGCTGCCGAGCTGGGCCCATCGCCCGTCGGCCAACTGCCAGCGCACCCCCACGTACCGGTCGCCCGGACGGTCGCCGACGTAGACCTCCGGGTCCAGCGTCCGGATCAGCGCCGGGCGGCCGTTCACGGTGGTCGGCCGGTCGTCGCCCTCGACCCACCAGTCCCCCGGCTCCGGCCCCACCGACAGCTCCAGGGCCCGATCAGGTGAGTCGTCGTAGGTGAGCAGCACGTTCGGTCCCACCCGGCCGATCCGGGCGGTGCCCGCACCCGGCGGCGTCCAGCCGGGCGTCAAGGGAAAGACGGGCAGGTCGAACCGGGGTCGCTGCCAACCGGCCGCCGCCGAATCGGCCGGCGCCGGACCCGGCGGGGCGGGCGCGGGCGACCGGCCACCGGCGATCGCAACCGGTACGGCCACCACGGCCACCAGCACCGCCGCCGCCCCCAGCACCGCCGCCCTCCGCCGGTCGGCCCGCCGGACTCCCCCGCGCACCGCGTCGAGCAGGTCCGGCGCCGGCGCCGGCTCGTCGGCGCGCTCGCGCAGGGTCGCCCGCAGGTCGTCTTCGAGCATCATCGCGAACCTCCGGAAAGGGTGGTGGACGGGGCCGGGCTCAGGTCGGCGCGCAGCCGCGCGAGCCCCCGGGCGGCGTGCACCCGTACGGTCGACGCGGCGCAGCGCAGCACCTCGGCGATCTGCCGGTCGTCGAGGTCCTCGTAGTAGCGCAGCACCAGCACGGCCCGCTGGGCGCGGGTCAGCCGGTCGAGCCGGGCCCACAGGTCGTCACGCGCGGCGTGCTGGTCGGCGAAGTCGGGCACCGAGCGCCCCGGCGCCGCGGTGGTCTCCGGACCGGTCTCCCGCCGGCCCGGCCGTTCCCCGCTGGAGCGCCGCCGCAGCCAGGACACGTGCGACCGCACCAGCGCCGTACGCAGGTAGCCGTCCGGATCGTCCGCCTCGATCCGCGACCACCGCCGGTACGCCTTGATCAGCACCTCCTGCACGAGGTCCTCACCCAGGTGCCGGTCCCCGCAGAGCAGATAGGCGAACCGGCGTAACGCGTCTCCCCGTGCTCTGACGTACTCCTCGAAACCATGGCGCACTGCCTCGCTCCCCCGCTGCGGTCGTGATGTCTGCCTCCAGGACGCCGTGGCGGCGCGGTTCTGCTTACCGGAAACCGTAAAATCCCGGGAATCGCCGCTTCGACTGGCGCTGGAGCACCGGGAAAGTTAGCGTCACGGGCATGGCTGTCAAGGTGCTCGCGATCGTTCTGGCAGGTGGCGAAGGCAAGCGCCTGATGCCCCTCACCGCGGACCGGGCCAAGCCCGGTGTGCCCTTCGGCGGCATATACCGCATGATCGATTTTGTCCTGTCCAACCTCGCCAACGGCGGGTTCCTCAAGATCGTGGTGTTGACCCAGTACAAGTCGCACTCGCTCGACCGGCACATCACCAAGACCTGGCGGATGTCGACGCTGCTGGGCAACTACGTGACCCCGGTGCCGGCGCAGCAGCGGCTGGGCCCGCGCTGGTTCGCCGGCTCGGCGGACGCGATCTACCAGAGCCTCAACCTGATCAACGACGAGAATCCCGACTACGTCATCGTCTTCGGCGCGGACCACATCTACCGCATGGACCCCAAGCAGATGGTCGACGACCACATCGCCTCGGGCGCGGCCGTGACCGTCGCCGGGATCCGCCAGCCCAAGTCGATGTCCGACCAGTTCGGCGTCATCGACGTGGGTGAGGACGGCAAGAAGATCCGGGCCTTCCGGGAGAAGCCGGTCGACGTCGAGGGCCTGCCGGACGCCCCGGACGAGATCTACGCGTCGATGGGCAACTACGTCTTCACCACCCGGGCGCTGTGCGAGGCGGTCACCGCCGACGCCCAGGACCCGGACAGCAAGCACGACATGGGCGGCAACATCATCCCCATGCTGGTGGAGCGGGGCGAGGCCAACGTCTACGACTTCCGCGACAACGACGTGCCGGGCAGCACCGAACGCGACCGCGGCTACTGGCGCGACGTGGGCACGCTCGACTCGTTCTACGACGCGCACCTGGATCTGATCGCGACGCTGCCGGTCTTCAACCTCTACAACATGGACTGGCCGATCTTCACCAACTACGGCTCCTGGCCGCCGGCGAAGTTCGTGCACGGCTACGACGACCGGCAGGGCCGGGCCGTCGACTCGATGATCTCGCCCGGTGTGGTCGTCTCCGGTTCCCTGGTCGAGCGCTCGGTGGTCTCCCCCAACGTCCGGGTGAACTCCTGGGCGCACGTGGAGGGCTCGGTGCTGATGGAGGGCGTGCAGGTGGGCCGGCGCGCCGTGGTCCGCAACGCGATCATCGACAAGAACGTGCTGATCCCGGAGGACGCCCAGATCGGCGTCGACCTGGAGCGCGACCGCAAGCGCTACACGGTCTCCGACAGCGGCATCGTCGTCATCGGCAAGGGCCAGCGCATCGAGCCGTAGCAGTCGCCACCGCGACCGTCTCTGCGTCAGAGGCGGTCGCGCAGCGTCTGGCTCGGCGAGACGCCGTAACGCTCACGGTAGGCGCCCGCGAAGCGGCCCAGATGGGTGAAGCCCCAGCGGGTCGCCACCTCGCTCACGCTGACCTGGCCCGGGCCGGCGCGGGTGAGTTCCGCGTGCACGCCCTCCAGCCGCAGCCGGCGCAGGTAGGTCAGCGGGGGCACGCCGACGTGCTGGCGGAAGGACTCCTGCAGCACCCGGATGCCGACGCCCGCGATGCCGGCCAGCTCGGCCGCCGTGAAGGAACGGCCCGGCTCGGCGTGCATCGCGTCCAGGGTCCGTTTCACCGTCCGGGGCCGCCGGGCGGTCGGCTGACCCGCCAGGCCCTCCGAGAACGGGTGCTCGACCGCCTGGGCCAGCCCGCTGATCGCCAGCTCACGCCACCGGCGCAGCAGCTGCGGCAGCAGGTTCAGACCGTCCGTCTGACGGGTCTCGGCCAGCAACAGCCGGACCAGCGCCAGCCAGCTGCGGCCCGGCCCGCCCGCGAGGCCGAAGGTCGCCCCCAGCGGCAGCGGTGAGCCGACCTTGCGGTCCAGGGTCGCGTCGAGCTCACGTTCCAGGGCCAGCCGGTCCACCTTGAAGCTGATCAGCCGGCAGTCGGCCGACCAGCGCAGCGAGATGTCCCCGACCGGGCGGAACACCGCGGCCTGGCTGGGGTCGGCCGTGGTCGCCGCCCCCCGGTGCAGCACCTGCACCGCACCGGTCAGCGGGGCCAGCACGTGGTACGCCGTCTCCAGGTTGCCGCTCTCGAGGCACATCTCGACGCCGTAGCTGATCTCGCCGATGGTGATCGGCCCGATCTGCGCCACCTCGCCGGAGAAGGTCACCTCGTCCGCGCTGCCGGCCGGTTTGATCTCCAGCGGACCGTAGTACATCCGCCGGCAGAACGAGCTCGCCTGTTCCACATCGGTCGTCCGGAGGCTGGCGGAAACCGCCACGTCCCCGTCCGGAGTGCCCGTACCGGGCTCCGGACCGGCCGCCCCTGCCGTGTCCATCCGCTCACCCTAGACCGACAGAGGCGTCACCGCGCGTCACACTTTGGCGGGTACCGGCCACTCGTACTCGGTGACCGAGCCGCTGCGCACGTCGACCTCGGCCAACGGGGTGACCGCGTCGCGCCAGACGACGTAGCGGCCCTCGGCCAGGTTGTCGATGACGACGCTGAACAGCACGCCGTCGCGCACGTACCGGGCGCGGACCGCGGCGTGGGTACGCGTCGCCGCGTCCCCCATCGGGCTCACCTCGATCTCGTGGCCGTGCAGGCTGCCCGGGGTGTGGATGACCAGCGCACCGATGCCCGCCCCGATGTTGAGGACCACGGTGCCCTGCCCGGACGGGTCGAGGGTGTGGTGATGGTGCACGCCCGCGCTCACTTGTCCGCCGGCTCGGGGTTGTTGAAGCCGTCGAACGGCACCCCGAGGTACGGGAACTTCTTGAGCAGCTTGGAGCTGGCGTCCTTGGCCGACAGACCCTGCTCGACCAGCGCGGCCGCGGCGTCCGGCTTGAACTTCTCGTCCACCAGCGGCACGGTGACGCCGGCGATGGCCCGCAGCGAGATCGACACGACGTCGTCGGCGACGCGGCGCCCGTTCGGGAAGCCGGCCAGGTCACCACCGAGGATGCCGAACGCGTTCGGGTCCTCCTTGGTCGGCGGGACGGCCGTGTTCAGCCGCAGCATGTCGGCCTGCACGTCACCGGTGTTGTTCTGGAAGTCGTCGATCAGCCCGTCCGGGATGCCGGTGAGCAGGATCGCCACCAGGTCGGCCCGGGCGGTCTTGGCCTTGTTGAGCTCGGCCAGGTTGTCGAACAGGCCCGGGTAGAGCACCGGCAGCAGCGCACCGAGCTCCGGCTGCTCGACGAACTCGGCGAAGCGCTTGTCCTCGCTCGGCGGCAGGCTGTTCCACAGATCCTTCTGCGCCATCGGCACGATGACCTCGTTGAACAGCGGGTTGCCGAGCCGCGACACCTGGACCTGCGGGCCCACGTACACGTCGTCGTTGTCCTTCTTGCCGTGCCGGACCTGCACCTGGCGGCGGCTCGCCGAGGTCCAGACGCCGATGACGGCGCCCGGGTCGCGGCCGCGGACCTTCTTCTTGCCGTCCTTGCGCACGTAGTGCAGCGGCAGCTGGATGGCGATGCTGTGCACGTTCATCTTGTCGGTGGCGTTGACGGCCTTGCCGGCGTAGTTGAACAGCTTCTGCCCGACCAGGTGCTTGTCCTGGAACGGCCGCAGCGTGCCGAGGTCGAAGATCGCGCCCAGGTCGACGAAGAACGGGTCGGCACGCTGGCCGGCGAATACCTTCTCGCCGGTCTTCAGCTTGTGCACCGCGTCCTCGGCGAGCTTGTCGTAGTCCGGGATGGACAGCGGGCCGACGTTGCACGGCGGGCAGGGCAGCTTCTCGGCCAGCACCGTGTGCTTGCCGTGCGCGTCCACCTTGGTGACCGAGTAGAACTGCCGGCGGTTCCAGTTCTCGCTGTCGAGCGACTCGATCGGCCCGGTGTTGTACAGGAACGTCCGGTCGTTGCGCAGTTCGGTCCGGAACCGGAACTGGTACGTCAGATCCGGGCGGCCGTCACCGTTGGAGTCGACGTGGATCTCGTACAGCACGTCGTCGCCGAACTCGAAGAAGTTCGGGCCACTGGCCGGCAGCTGCAACGGCACGTAGTTGGCGATCAGCGTCACGGTGTCCGGGTGGTCCGGGCTCACGAACGCGTACAGGTCGGCGCTGTCGGCGACCGGGTCCTTGCTGATCTCCGGCGCTTCACGGTGCGATGACATGGAGGACTTCCTTACTCAGGAATCGGGGGGCTGGGTGAGGAAGCGATTCAGGCGCGCTTGACGGCCTTGAGCAGCTTCTCGGCGAGGTCCTTGTCGGTCAGCGTGACCTTGGAGCCGCCGGAGAACACGTCGAACGTGCCCTTCTTCGCGTCGCGCAGGGAAATCACCAGCGGCTCGCTGTCGCTCGATCCGGCCTTCTCACCGGCGAGGCTGAGCCCGGCCACGCTGGCGCCGGCGGCGCCGACTCCCACCGTGGCGGCGATGGCAAGAACCCGACGGCGCGACAGGCGGTTAACCGCCCGCGTGCCGTAGTGGACACGACTCATGCTCGGCCTTTCGTCAAACGCTGCGGCGGTCTCCCGCCGTCGCGCGAATCGGGGTTATTGCCCGGGACTTACGTCGTCGACGTCCATCAGTACGAAGCCACCACCGCAGTGGTTCAAAGCAATTTCCCAGCAAAGGTTTCCTTCAGGTTGCCGTTGCCACGGAATCGATGAATGCGCAGCTCAACGGGGGAAAGGCCGTTTACCGGGAGCGTTTCCGGAGCGATCGGAATCGGCCACTCACCGTTTCTCCGCGACTGCATGGGGTGATCTTGGGACGGTGACCCGTGAGGATCTGGGTCGTTGAGGATCTGGCGTGCACGAACACGGACGAGCGGGGTGGATGATGGCGAGACGATGGCTGGTCGCGGCGGTGCTGCTGCTCACGCTGGGCGGGTGCGGAGACGAACCGGAGGCCGAGCCGGCGACCGTACCCGTGCCGGTGACGACCCGTGAGGCGCCCGTACCGGCGTCGCCGAGCGTGATCGCCAGCCGGGTCGCCGTCGCGGTCTCCCCGGCCCGGACGACGCCGCGGACGACGCCGAAGGCTGTCGGGCGGGACCGGGCCGACCCGGCGGAGTTCGTCGCCGTGGTGCAGCGCACGATGCCCGGCCTGGCCGTGGACCGCCGGGATGAGGAGATCGCCGCGCTCGCCCAGCAGGCGTGCGCGGCGCTGGCCGCCGGCCGGGCCGCCGCCGCCGTGGTGACCGAGGTCCGGACCTTCGGCACCGATCGGGCCGGCGCCCGGCAGCTGATCAAGCTGGCGGTCGGCACCGTGTGCCCGGAGCAGGATCGCCGGGCCGGGGAATTCTGACCGGCTGTCAGGGCTTGCGGGCCACTCCGCAGTACTGGTTGACGTCGATGTCGGGGTCACCGGGCCCGGGCCGCCAGCGCGAGCACGACACGACGCCGGGCTCGAGCAGCTCCAGGCCGTCGAAGAAGCGGGTGATCTCCGCCGAGCTGCGATAGACGATCTTGGGTGTGCCGTGCTCGTTCCAGAACGACACGATGCTGTCCGCGGCTTCCCGGTTGATGTCGTTGCAGCCGTGCGCGATCGCCAGATAGCTGCCCGAGGGCAGGGCGTCGACGAGGCAAGCCACCACAGCGCGGGCCGCGTCGTCGTCGAGGATGAAGTGCAGGATGCCCAGCAGGGTGACGGCCACCGGCCGGGAGAAGTCGAGGGTCCGCCCGGCCGCCGCGATGATGGCCTCCGGGTCGTTGAGGTCGGCCTCGATGTATTCGGTGGCGCCCGCGGAGGTGCTGGTCAGCAGAGCGCGGGCGTGCACGAGCACCAGCGGGTCGTTGTCGACGTAGACGATCCGGGCGTCCGGCGCGATCGACTGGGCCACCTGGTGGGTGTTGTCCGCGGTGGGCAGGCCGGTGCCGATGTCCAGGATCTGCCTGACGCCCTGCTCCCCGACGAGGTGACGCACCATCCGGCCCAGGAAGGCCCGGTCGGCCACCGCCAGGTCGATGATCGAGGGCAGCTGCCGGGCGATCTCGTCCCCCGCGGCCCGGTCGGACGCGAAGTTGTCCTTCCCACCGAGCCAGTAGTTCCACAGCCGGGCCGAGTGCGGCACGTTCGTGTTGATCCGGGCGTCCCCGGCCGGTTCCGGCATGACGGTGGCTCCCTGTCCGGTGTGGGGGTGGGCGCACATCTTTGCACCATTCCTGCAATAACTACAGCCCGGCGCGGGTCAGCCGAAAGTCGCAGCCGATGCACAGCAGGTCGCGCCCCTGGTCCGATGCCACGCACAGGTTGACTGCGGATGCTGGGAAGTGCCCGTCACCCACCCAGGAGGTCATCATGTCGGCACGCGGAATGCTCGGTCTGGTCGGCACCGCCGTCGGTGGACTGATCGGCTGGGGCGAGGAGGTCCCGGCCGCGGACCCGGCGGCCCTGCGCGGCCTGTTCGCCGACCTCGGCCTGGCCGTCGGGCGCACCGAGGAGGACCTGACCACCGCCGTCCGCGGCTTCCAGGCCCGGGTCGGCCTGGCGGCGGACGGCGTCGCCGGTCCCCGTACGGTGCACCTGCTGGCCCGTTACGCCAAGGAAGCCCGCGAGCTGCACCGCTTCGAACGCGCCGCAGCCGCCTGACTCACTCCGGCTTTCCCAGCGCCCGCAACGCGTCCAGCCCCGGCAGCAGGAAGTACTCCCCGCCCCGGCACGTCACCAGCGGCCGCGGCACGTCGACGTACGCCGGTGGCGAGCCCTGCAGCAGGATCCGGGCGCCCGGTCCGCCGGCCGTGGTGAAGATGTCCTCCTCGCGGCCGCGCCCGAAGGCGTTGCCGTCGGCCATCCACTCGGTCTGCACGAACTCGAACTGCCGGCCCGGATCGGCGACCACGGCCAGGAAGAGCAGCCCCCGTTCGGCGCCGTCGTCCTCCGCGCCGGGCGGCAGGTACGGCCCGTACGGGATGCCCCGGCGCAGCATCAGGTGCCGGCGGGTGAGCTTGCTGCCCCCGGGCAACGCCCCGCGCGGGTTGGCCCGCCGTACGTGGGCCGCGGCCGGGCACGGCGCCAGCAGCTCACCGTCGCGGCGGCGCCCGACGAGCCCGGCGGCGACGTCGTCGGCTCCCCCTTCGAACCCTGCGGCGGCGGCCCCGGTCATCTCCCGGAACGCCGGCACGTCCTGCTCCAGCTTGCGGTAGACCAGGTAGCTGCCGTTGCGGCTCAGACCCGGCGGCAGGAACCGCCCGGCCACGTCACCGTCCACATCGGGCATGCCCAGCACGAACTCGCCGGGCGGCAGCACCTCGCCGGGGGCGTCGGGGCGGCCGTAACCGGCCACCCGGGGCTGGGAGATGCCGTCGGCGAAGCCGAAGTGCTCGACGAACGTACGGCCGTCGCCGCGGGGATCGGACAGCCGCCCACCGCGCTGCTCGCCGACGACCCGCAGTCCTTCGCTGTCGGCGATGCCGGCCCGCAGCCGGTCGAGCCACGGGTCGAGCTCAGCGGAGTCGGTCGCGGTCAGCAGCAGCACGACGTCGACCGCGCCCGGCTCGGTGAAGGGCTCCTGCCAGGGCCCGGCGCCCCGGCCGGGCGACAGCACGTCCTCCCGGGCGTGCATGCCCTCGCGGAACTCCTCGGGGAAGTCGTCCAGCTCGGCGGCGGGCACCCCGAGGCGCTTCAGGCCGGTGTGGCTGATACCCAGGTGCAGGGCCTGGGCGGGCCGGTCACCCACCTCGGCGGCCGAGGTGACCTCCGGTGCGACGGTACGCATCCAGCGCCGCGCCTGCGGCCCGGAGGTGATCCGGAGGAACAGGTGAGCGGCCACACTGTGGTCGGCGAAGCCGCGCAGCACGATGCCCTGGATGTCGGGCAGCTCCAGCGGCGCCACCGGACCCGGCTCGGGGACGCGGTCCTCGTCCAGGTCGACGGCGATCCGGAAGCGGCTGCGCAGCATGCCGTCGGCGTTGCCCGGCGCGGTCGCGGCGAACGCGGCCACCTTGCGGCGCAGACGCAGCGCGTCGGTGAGCTGCGCGACCGAACCCTCCGGGCTGCCGGAGAACGTGTACTCGGCGCGCACACTGCGCTCGGTGAAGAACGCGACGAAGGGCGCCTCCCGGTCGTGGCCGGGATAGCCGGTGCAGTCGCCCCAGACGGCGTCGGCGTCCGGGCCGAGCAGCCGCAGCCGCCGGAAGAAATCGGCCGGGTCGCCGTCGACGGTCGCGGTCATCATCAGGTACGGGTGCGGCAGATCGTCCGGGCGCGGCGGCCGGCCGCCGTGCGCGAGCAGGTCGAGCAGCCGCGCCTTGCGGCTCATCCCTTCCGGCCGTCGCTGGGGCACCGCGTGCTCGAGCACGACGAGGCGGGCGAAGTGGACGCCGGCCACCGTGGCGAACGGGCTGCGCTCGAAGGAACGGATCCGCTCACGCAGCCCGGCGGCGCGACCGTCGGCGATGCGCGCGAACACGGTCACCGACCGGGTGCCGGTCTTGGTGCGGCTCATGACTGCGCCTCCCAGCTGTAGAGGTCACCCTGGACCTCGTCGACGAACCGCTGCCAGGCCTCGCCGAACTCGGCCGGGTCGGCGGTGCCCAGATGCCGGTCGTACGCCTCCCGTACGCGCAGCGCGGATGCGATCTCGGTCACCCCGGCGTCCGGGTAGGCGGCGTAGTAGTGGTCGACGTCGAGATCGTTCGCCCGGATGTAGCGCCGGAACGGCTCCGGCGGCAGCGCCCCGGGAAAGCCGAAGGACCAGCCCCAGATGAGCGCCATCCGGGCCGGGATCTCCAGCGAGAAGGCGTCGATGTACTTGCCCCAGGCGCCGTTGAAGTCGCTGCGGAACAGCAGGTACGCGTACCGGGAGCGGCGGCTCTGGCCGGGGAAGCGGGGCAGCACCGACCAGTGCGCGAAGTGGATGAACGACATCCGCTTGAGGTCCTCGGGCGCGCCGAGCAGGTGCCGCAGGAACAGGAAGCCCCGCAGCAGCGGCACCCAGCGCCGGGGCATCGGGGTGAGCACGGTCAGCGGGGTGCCGCGACCGGCCAACGAGGACAGATAGGAGCCGTCCCGCGACTCCTCGCCCGGTGGATCCGTTGTCTCGATCATGGTGATGATCCTTCACGAAAGATCAACCGCGTCGGCTCCCGCTGACACGGTACGGGTACCCTCGCCCGGTTGCGACGGGAATACACTCGGCCGATGATGCTCGGACGGACCGCCGAACGTGCATTGATCGACGGTCTTCTGACAGGCGCGCGGGCGGGCCGCAGTGACGCCCTGGTGCTCACCGGCGAGCCCGGCATCGGCAAGACGACCCTGATCCAGTACGCCGTAAGCCAGGCCGAGGGCATGCAGGTGCTGTCCGCGCGCGGCTACGAGGACGAGTCGGAGATACCGTTCGCCGGCCTGGCCGACCTGCTGCGCCCCGTGCTCGGGGTGCTCGACGAGCTGCCCGCGCCGCAGGCCGCCGCCCTGCGCAGCGCCCTGGCCCTGGGCCCGCCGGTGGCCGGGGACCGCTTCACCGTGTGCGCCGCCACCGTCGGCATCCTGGCCGCGGCGGCCGAGAGCTCGCCGGTGCTGATCGTGGTGGACGACCTGCAGTGGCTGGACGCGTCCTCGCGCGAGGCCGTGCTGTTCGCCGGCCGCCGGCTGCACGCCGACGGCATCGCCCTGCTGCTCGCGACCCGGGATCCGGCCGACGCCGCCGGGCTGCGCTACCCGCAGGTGGCGCTGTCCGGACTGTCGGTCGAGGACGTCGACGAGCTGTGCCGGGTGACGCTGACGGTCGCGCCGGCGGGCACCGGGGAGCGGCTGCACGCCGCGACGGCCGGCAACCCGCTCGGTGTCATCGAGCTGTGCCGGGAACGGCCGGAGATCGTCGAGGACGGGGTCACCGCGCCGTTCGTGGCGCCGGGCTCGCGCATCGAGCGGGCGCTGCGCGGCCGGCTGGAAGAGCTCGACGACGACACCCGCCGGGCCCTGGTGCTGGCCGCGGCGGCCGTCGGCGGCGACATCGCCACGCTGCTGGCCGCCGCCCGGGCCAGCGGGCTGCATCTGCGTCACTTCGCGCCGGCGGAGAAACACGACCTGATCACCGTCGACGAGCAGCGCATCGAGTTCCGGCATCCGCTGCTGCGCTCGGTGGTCTACCACGGCGCCTCCACCGACGACCGCGTCGCCGCGCACACCGCGCTGGCCACCGCCCTGGCCGGCGCCGCCGGTGACGCCGCGGCCGACGCCCGGGCCTGGCATCTGGCCGCGGCCACCCTGGCCCCGGACGAGCAGATCGCCGCGGAGCTGGAGCAGGCCGCGCTGCGGGCCAGCCGGCGCGCCGGTTACGTGGCCGCGGCGCGGGCGTTCGGGCAGGCCGCCCGGCTCAGCCGCGGTCCGGAACGGGCGCGGCGGCTGCTGCGGGCGGCGCGCTGCTGGCAGCTTGCCGGGCGCAACGACCAGGTGCTGACGCTGCTCGACGACGCGCTGCCGCTGACCACCGACCCCGCCCGGCGCGCCCTGATCCAGCACATGGACGCGTACGTACGGATGTGGCGCGAGCGTCCCGACGGTGTGCTGCCGTTCCTGGTCCGCAGTGCCGAAGCCGTGCAGGAGATCGATCCGGCCCGGGCCGCGCTGATGTATTCCGACGCCTGCATCCCGTACTTCATGGTCGGTGACGTCGAGCAGTTGCAGGCCGCGGTCCGCCGCGGTTACGAGCTGGCCGAGCGGGTCGGCGGGGTGGCCCAGCTGGTCGCCGCGGTGGCGCTGGCCGGCGGGCTCACCCTGGCCGGGGAGCGCGAGCAGGCGAGCGCGCTGCTGCGCGACTGCCACGCCGAGCTGCTGGCGGCCGATCCCCTGGTCCGGGCCCAGGATCTGTGCCATGCCTCGCTGACCTGGATCTGGCTGGAGGGCTACGAGCAGGCCGGCGAGCTGCTCGGCCGGGTGGTCGCCGCGGCCCGGTCGGCCGGCGCCCTGGGCGTGCTGCCGCAGGCGCTGGGCATCGAGTCGGAGCTGCACTTCCGGGTCGGGCGCTGGCACGACGCGCGGGTCAGCGCGGCGGAAAGCCTGCGCCTGGCCAGCGAGACCCGCCAGGCCAACCTGTACGGGCTGTTCTTCGCCGGCCGCCTCGACGCGGTCCAGGGGCGCGACGACGAGTGCCGGCGCCAGGTCAGCCGCACGATGGAGGTGGCCGAGCGCCTCGGCGTCGCCTGCATGGCCCTCTACACCGGTCACGAGCTGGGCCTGCTGGCGCTGAGCCACGGTGACGCGAGCGAGGCGATCACCCGGCTCGAGGCCGTCCGGGAGCTGCCCGTGGTGGCGCACATCCACGAGCCGGCCGTGGTGCCGTGGGTGTTCGACCTCGTGGAGGCGTACATCAGGGACGGCCGGGCGGACGCCGCCGGTGAGCTGCTCGCCCAGCAGGAGTCGCACCCGGGCGGGCAGTGGGCCGAGGCCGCCGCGGCCCGGTGCCGGGCGCTGCTGGCCGCCCCGGAGGAGATGGACGAGGCGTTCCGGGTGGCGTTGCAGACCCCAGGGTGTGCCGTGATGCCGTTCGAGCGGGCCCGCACCCAGCTCTGTTACGGCGAGCGGCTGCGCCGGGTCCGCCGGCGGGCCGATGCGCGCCGGCACCTGCACGACGCGCTGGAGACGTTCACCCGGCTCGGCGCGCAGCCCTGGGCGGAACGGGTCCGCACCGAGCTGCGCGCCACCGGCTCCACGGTCGGCCGGTCCCCCGATGCGCTGCCCCGGCTCACCCCGCAGGAGCTGCAGGTGGCGCTGGTGGTGGCCAGGGGGGCCACCAACCATGAGGCGGCGGCCACCCTGTTCCTGTCGCAGAAGACGATCGAGTACCACCTGAGCAACATCTACCGCAAGACTCACATCCGCTCCCGCGCCGACCTCGCCGGCATCGCGAGCGCCGCCCAGGCCTAGTGCCATGCGTGCGCCCCGAGCCCGGCCCGCTCCAGCGAGGTGCGCAGCTTGCGCAGCGAGCGCATCCGGGTCGGCCCGATGCTGCCGATCGGGATGCCCTGGCACCGGGCCAGATCGGCGTACGCCGGGGCGTCGTTGCTGCTCAGCGCCACGACCAGGGCGCGCGAGGAGTCCGGCAACGAGTTGACGTGCTGCCACAGCAGGTCGTTCATCCGGGCGTCGACGGCGGCCTTCTCCGGGTGCGGGGACCGCTCGTCGCGCTGCTCGGCCTGCTGCTCCAGGCCGGGGACCTCACGCTTGCCGCTGCGCATGAGCTTGAGGCACTCCCGGCGGGCGATGGTCACCAGCCAGGAGCTGACCCGCTCCGGGTCACGGACCTCGCCGAGATGCTCGAACGCGCGCAGCCAGGTGTTCTGCACGACGTCCTCGGCATCGGACTCGGGTAGCCGGAACGAGCGCACGGTCCACCAGACCAGGCGCTCGAACTCGTGCACGAATCTGTCGGCCGCGCCGGTCGCGCCGGACTGCGCCGCGTAGATGATTTCCCGGGTGCCGTCGTACTGGTCGATCGTCATGACCGCGCCTCTCCTGGTCCGAACGGGACCTGGATGACGCTAGGGAGCGGCGGGCCGGTTGAGATCCGGGCGCCACCCTGGGGTTGGCCGGCACCCACCCTGGGGTTGATACCGGCCGGCCAGTCGGTGATCCGACTGCATCAGGGACCGTGGCGGCGCGCACGGCGGCGCAACGTCAGGCGGAGGGCGGGACCAGCAGGCGGACGACCGGGAACTTGCGGTCGGTCTTCTTCTCGTACTCGCGGGCGTCGGGCCAGTAGTCGCGCCAGATGCCGTACACGCTCTCCCAGCGGGGGTCGCCCGGCCGGATGACCTCGTAATCGACGCTGATGGTGGCCGCGCCGAGCTCGATCGTGGTGGGGCCGGTGGCCGCCTCGAGGTTGGCGACCCACTGCGGGTCCTCCGGGGCGCCGCCGAGACTCGCGCAGATCACGTACGCGTCGGCGTCCGGCGCCGCGACCAGCGGGGTGACGTACTCCTGGCCGGACCGGCGGCCGACGTGGTGCAGCAGCACGAGGGTCTTGCCCTCCCAGTGCATGCCGACCACACCGTCGTTGGCGCGGAACCGGTCGATGATGGTGTCGTTGAACGAAGCCATGAGCAGAGGCTAGCCGTCGATGGACGGTCCTGCCTCACACCGCGAAGTCCCAGATCGCCTCGAGCGTCTGCTGCGGGGTCTCCAGCTGCGGCAGGTGACCGGCGCCGGCCAACGGCACGTGGACGGCGCCCGGGATGGCCGCGGCGTACGCCTTGCCGTACTCGAAGTCGACGATCCCGTCGCTCTCGCCCCACAGCACGCAGGTGGGCACGGTCACCGCGGCCAGCCGGGCCGCCAGCGTCGGGTCGGCCATGGTGGTGCCGGCGAAGAGCGCGATGGCCTGCCGGTTGGCCGCCAGCACGGCCTTCTGCGCGTCCGGCAGGGAATCGGGGTCGAAGCGGAACCGGTCCGGGTCGGCGTAGGACAGCCGGGTCAGCTCGGCCGGGGTGAGCGAGAAGAAGTCCGCGACCGGGTGGCCGGGCACGGCGAGGCCGACGCCGTTGAGGATCACGACCCGGCTCACCCGGGGGCTGCCCAGCAGCGCGAGCTCGGCGGCGATCCAGCCGCCGATGGAGTTGCCGACGACGGTGACGTCGGTGAGATCCAGCTCGTCGAGCAGGGCGGCGTAGAGCTCGGCCAGCCCGCGCACGGTGGTGAGGTCGTCGGGGCGCGGCGTGCCGTTCCAGCCCGGGTGCGTCGGCGTGAGGACCCGGGCGGGCCGCTCGCGGGCCAGCAGCTCGCCGAACGACAGGAACGAGAACGGCCCGGCCCCGCCGTGCAGCAGCAGGAACGGGCGGCCGGAGCCGGCCTCGGCCACGGTGACGGCGGCCGACGCCACCGGATAAGTGTTGATCGTCATGCCCACGACGCTAGGCCAGCATCCTTATATAAGCAACCTTAGTTAAGGATGTTGTTATGCTGCTCACCATGGCCAGAAACGTTCAAGAGGTCGGCCTGCTGGTCAAACGCCTCCAGCACCGCCACCACCGCGCGATGACCACCGCCCTCACCGATCTCGGCGTCTCCCTCGTCCAGTGGGACACGCTGCGCCACCTGCACGAGAACCCCGGCGCGTCGCTGCACGACCTGGCCCGGCTGACGTTCCA
This sequence comes from Actinoplanes sp. CA-051413, assembly GCF_050955795.1. Classification (NCBI taxonomy): domain Bacteria; kingdom Bacillati; phylum Actinomycetota; class Actinomycetes; order Micromonosporales; family Micromonosporaceae; genus Actinoplanes; species Actinoplanes sp. CA-051413. The sequence continues at coordinate 5,027,699 of NZ_CP192100.1, read as the reverse complement.
GACCGACCAGGCCTTCGGCACCCTGGCCACCCGGATGGCCGACCGCGGCCTCATCGAACGCGAGCCGGGACCCGGCCGGGCCATCCGCCATCGCATCACCGCCAAGGGCGAGCACATCCGGGTCGAGGGCGGGCGCCGGGCTGCCGAGGTGCTCGCCCGATCTCTGGGCCGGCTGACCGCCGGACAGCTCGATCAGCTCGGCGGGCTGCTGGAACTCGCCCTCACCGACGGACCGCCAGACGCCGGGTGACCACGGGGATGACGATGACCGCGGCGAGCACGTGGGCGCCGGTCAGCATCAGCTTGGTCGAGGTGGCGGTGGCGCCCGCGAAGGCCGGACCGGCGAACGACACCGCGGTCAGGGCGATGGTCGTCCACAGGTAGGTGCGGGCCGGGCCGCGGGCGTACCGGTGGAGCAGCACGGCCAGAATCGTGCCCCAGAAGACGGAGACCGCCACGCCGAAGGCGAACAGACCGGCCCCGATCGACCCGGCGGTCGAGGCGCCGATGCTGCCGGCGGCCATCGGCACCCCGGCCGCGCCGGCGGCCAGGCCGTAGAGCTCGGTGGCGACGGCCGCGGCGATCCCGGCCAGCACGCTGACCAGCCAGACCGGACGGAGGGTACGGGCAGCAGCAGACGGTGCGGTGACAGCGGTCATGGTCATCTCCCTGGGTCGAGCAACGACTTCCACCCTGGAGTCGGAGCCGACCGCCCGGTCTCGACCTGAGACCCGGCGGGATCAGGATCTGGCCGTCACGCCCGGGGCGATCCGGAGAGTGCCGGCCGCGGTGTCGATCGTGGCCTTCGTGCCCAGCGGCACGGTCAGCTGCCCGTTGCCGTGCCCGATGCGCAGCCCGCCCAGCACCGGCACGCCCAGGTCGCCGACCCGGTCCTGGACCGCCTGCGCCGCCGTCCACTGGCCCTCGGTCACCGGGGCGTTGGTGAACTGGCCGATCGCGATGCCCCTGATCCCGCGCAGCGCGCCCGCCCGGCGCAGCTGGGTCAGCATCCGGTCGTAGCTGTACGGCGCCTCGTCGACGTCCTCGAACATCAGGATCGCCCCGGTCAGGTCGGGGAAGTCGCGGGTGCCGTAGCCGGTCTGCAGGATCGTCAGGTTGCCGCCCAGCAGCGTGCCCGTCGCCGTGCCCGGCACGTGCACCGCCGCGCTCGGTTCGGCCGGGTCCCGGGTCAGCACCACCGGGTCGGTCGTCATGATCGCCTTGCGCAGCGACTCGATCTCCACCGGGCCGGTGCGGGAGTCGGTCCAGTTGACCATCGGGCCGTAGAAGCTGACCAGCCGGGCGCCGCGCCACAGCCGGCCGATCAGCGCGGTCAGGTCGCTGAAGCCGACCAGGACGCGGGGGTCGCGGCGGACGGCGGCCAGGTCCAGCCCGTCCACGATGCGCTGGGTGCCGTAGCCGCCGCGGGCGGCGAAGACGCCCCGGACGCCGGGGTCGCGGAAGGCCGCGTTCAGGTCGGCCAGGCGCGCCTCGTCGGTGCCGGCCAGGTAGCCGAACTTGTCGTTGACGTGGGCGCCCAGCTCGACCTCGAGGCCGAAGCCGCGCAGGATCTCGACGCCGCGGGCCAGGCGGGTGTCCGGCGCCGAGCCGGTGGCGATGACCCGGACCCGGTCGCCGGGGCGCAGCATCGGGGGTCGGACGGCGCGGCGGGGCGCGGCCTGGGCCGCTCCGGGGACGAGGGTGCCGCCGCCCGCGACGGCGGCGGCTCCCAGCAGGGTACGGCGGGTGATCGTCATCCTTCGTAGCGTGCCGCCCGGTCCGCCGACGGTCAAGGACAGCCGGCGTACCGGGCGGTGTCGCCCAGCTCCTCCTCGATGCGGATGAGCTGGTTGTACTTCGCCGTACGGTCCGAACGCGACAGTGAGCCGGTCTTGATCTGGCCGCAGCCGACCGCCACCGCAAGGTCCGCGATGGTGGTGTCCTCGGTCTCGCCCGAGCGGTGCGACATGACCACCCGGTAGCCGGCCTTGTGGGCCGCGTCCACCGTGGCCAGCGTCTCGGTCAGGGTGCCGATCTGGTTGAGCTTCACCAGGATGGCGTTGGCGTAGCCGCCCTCGATGCCGGCGCGCAGCCGGTCGGCGTCGGTGCAGAAGACGTCGTCGCCGACCAGTTGCACCCGGTCGCCGGTGCGGCCGGTCAGCAGCTGCCAGCCGGTGATGTCGTCCTCGGCCATCGGGTCCTCCAGCGAGCTGATCGGGTAGCGGGCCAGCAGCGCCTCGAGATAGTCGACCTGCTCCTCGACCGTGCGGTCACGGTCCTCGCCCGCGTAGCGGTAGCGGCCGCCGGAGAAGAACTCGGACGCGGCCGGGTCGAGGCAGATGCTGATGTCGGTGCCGGGCTTGTAGCCGGTGTCCTCGATGGCGCGCAGCACGAACTCCAGGGCCTCGTCCGCGGTGGCGAACCGCGGTGCGAAGCCGCCCTCGTCGCCGACGTTGGTGTTGTGGCCGGCCGCGGCCAGGGACCTCTTCAGGGTGTGGAAGACCTCGGCGCCCATCCGGACCGCCTCGAAGAAGGTCGGCGCGCCCACCGGCGCGATCATGAACTCCTGGAAGTCGAGCGGGTTGTCGGCGTGCGCACCGCCGTTGACGATGTTCATCATCGGCACCGGCAGCAGGCGGGCGCCGACCCCGCCGACGTAGCGGTAGAGCGGCTGGTGGTGCGCCTGCGCGGCGGCTTTCACGGTGGCCAGGGAGACGCCGAGGATCGCGTTGGCGCCGAGGCGGGACTTGCCGGGCGTACCGTCGAGCTCGGTCATGGTCCGGTCCACCCGGGCCTGGTTCTCGGCGTCCAGGCCGGTCACCGCCGCGGCGATCTCGCCGTTGACGGCGGCGACCGCCCGGCGCACCTCGCGGCCGTGGAAGCGGGCCGGGTCGCCGTCGCGTAACTCGACCGCCTCGTGGGTGCCGGTCGACGCCCCGGACGGGACCGCCGCCCGGCCCCGGGAGCCGTCGGTGAGCACCACGTCGACCTCCACCGTCGGGTTGCCGCGGCTGTCGAGCACCTGCCGTCCGGTCACGCTTTCGATCTTCGTCATGGGGCCAGCCTGGCCAGCGGGGACGGGTTGCGGAAGGGCGTTGATGAACACCTTGACCCGTACCCGGGGGTGCGGGTTTAGGGTCTGTCGGATGCGGGTGGGTGAGCTGGCGCGGCGGACCGGGACGACGGTCCGGGCGCTGCGGTACTACGAGACGGCCGGGCTGGTCGTGCCGCGGCGGCTGGGCAACGGCTACCGCGAGTACGACCCCGTCGCCGTACGGCTGGTCGCGCAGATCCGCGAGCTCATGGCGCTGGGACTCAGCGTCGAGGAGACCCGCCCGTTCGTGGAGTCGATCGCCTTGGGGGCCGGGGAGGCGGACGTGTGCGCGGCGGCGCTGGCCACGTACCGCAGCACCATCACCGGCCTGCAGGAACGCATCGGCCGGCTGACCGCCCAGCGGGAGGCCCTCGACGCCCGGCTCGACGAGGCCGCCGGCCGGGTCGTGACCGGCCGCCCGGCGCCGGGCGCGGATCCCGGCGCCCTGGTCGGCCACCGGTTGCCGGCGCTGGAGTTCTACGGCACCGACGGGCGGCCGGTGGATCTCGGTGCGCTGGGTCCGGGCCGCAGCGTCATCTTCGTGTACCCGCTGACCGGGCGTCCCGGCGTCGACCTGCCGAACGGGCCGCTGGAGATCGCGGGGGCGCGCGGCGGCACCGAGCAGGCCGCGTGGTTCCGCGACCATCACGCGGAGCTGCGCACCGCCGGCGCGGCCCGGGTCTACGGGCTCTCCGCACAGTCCAGCGGCTATCAGCGGGAGCTCGTGCACCGGCTGCGGCTGCCCTACCCGCTGCTCCCCGACCCGCAGCTGATCTGCGCGCAGGCGCTGGGCCTGCCGACGTTCGCCGCCGGCGACATGACCCTGTACGAGCGCCTCACCCTGATCGTGGCCGACGGCGTGGTCGAGCACGTCTTCCATCCCATCCCCCAGCCGGCCTCGCACGCCCGGCAGGTGCTGCGCTGGCTCACCAGGCGCAGGTCGGCGGGCCGCGTCGAACAGCGGATGTGACACTGGCAGCGATGCCAACCACCGACAGTGCCACCCCGTGGCGTGCCGCCCGTCTGATCGCCGCCGAGGCCGCCTCCGCGCTGCCGGCCGAGGACGTCCCGCTGGATCGGGCCGTGGGCCGGGTGCTGGCCGCTCCGGTCCTGGCCCGGGCCGACCTGCCCGGCTTCGACACCGCGGCGATGGACGGTTACGCCGTGGCCGGCGCCGGCCCGTGGCAGGTCATCGGGCGGATCCTGGCCGGCGGGCCGGGGTGGACGCACGAGCTCGGGCCGGGTCAGGCGGTGGAGATCATGACGGGTGCGGTCGTGCCCGCCGGGACGGTGGCGGTGCTGCCGTACGAGACCGCCGACCTGAGCGGCACGACGCCCGCCGGTAAGGCGCACATCCGGCGGGCCGGTGAGGACGCCCGGGCCGGCAGCGAACTGGCTGGTGCCGGCCGGCTCATCACGCCCGCGGTGGCCGGGCTGCTGGCCCAGGGCGGCGCCGACAGCGTGCCGGTGCACCGGCAGCCCCGGGTCCGGCTGCTGGTCACCGGCGACGAGGTGGTCAGCCGCGGGGTCCCGGCCACCGGGCAGGTCCGCGACGTCTTCGGGCCGATGGTCTCGGCCCTGGCCACGGCCGCGGGGGCGGTGGTGGCCGAGCGGCTGGTGCTGCGCGACGATCCGGGCCTGCTGGCCGAGCGCCTGACCGCCCCGGACGCCGACGTGGTCGTGGTGACCGGCTCCTCGTCGGCCGGCGCGGCCGACCATCTGCACCGGGTGCTGGAGAAGGTCGCCGCGCGGCGGCTCGTCGACCGGGTGGCCTGCCGGCCGGGCGGACCGCAGCTGCTGGCCGCGCTGCCGGGCGGGCGGTGGATCGCCGGGCTGCCGGGCAATCCGTTCGCCGGCCTGGTCGCGGCGGTGACGGTGCTGCAACCCCTGCTGTACGCCCTCACCGGCCGTTCCGTGCCGCTCGCCACCCGCCTGCCGGTGCGTGGTGACGTGGTCGTCACCGCGCCGGTGACCCGCCTGGTGCCGGTCCGCCTCGCCGGTGACCACGCCGTGGTGGTGCCCGGGAGCCGGCCCGCGAGCCTGGCCGGTGCCGCCGCGGCGGACGCCCTGGCCGTGCTCGAGGACGGCTGGACCGACGGCTCCCCCGCCGATCTGCTCCCGCTCGGCTGACCGGATCGCGTCCCGGCTCCGCGCTGCGCGGCACTCATTAGGCTGGACGGATGGATCGACGGCATGTGCGCGTGGGCAGCGCCCTCACCGCCGTCGCCGCCGTCACTCTGGCCGCGGTGCTGGCCCTGCACCGGCTGGTGCCCGGAGCACTCGGCACGGCCCTGGACAGCGGGCTGCCGTGGCTCGGCCTGCTGGTGCCGGCCCTGCTCGCGGTGGCGGCGCTGCGCCGCTCGTCGCGGACCTTCGTCGTCTGCCTGCTGCCCGCGGTGTTCTGGGCGGCGATGTTCGGGCCCGTGCTGGTGCCACGCTCGGCGGCCGACCACCACGACCTGCGGGTGGCGACCCTGAACCTGGGCGCCGGGAATCCGAGCCCCGGGCCGGCGGTACGCGCGGTGCTGACCGCCGCGCCCGACGTGCTGGTGCTGCAGGAACTGACCCCGGCCAACCTCGCCGCGGCCCAGCGCGAGCTCGCCGGCGGGTACGCGTACCACGCGGTGACCGGCACCGTCGGGTTGTGGAGCACGCTGCCGCTGACCGAGGCCAGCCCGGTCGACATCGGCATCGGCTGGACCCGGGCGCTGCGGGTCACCGTGCCCAGCGCCGACGGCCCGGTCCGCATCTACGCCGCGCATCTGGCCTCGGCCCGCCCGGCCGCGACCGCCGAACGCGACCAGACGATCGCCGCGCTGGCCGCCGCGGTGGCCGCCGACGAGAGCCCGCGGGTGCTGGTGGCCGGCGACCTGAACACCGCCACCACCGACCGGCAGTTCGACGCGTTCGCACCGCTGCGCGACACCCAGCAGGAGGCCGGCGCGGGTTTCGGCTTCACCTGGCCGGCCGAGCTGCCGGTGCTGCGCCCGGATCACATCCTGCAGCGCGGCATGTCGACCCAGCGGTCCTGGGTGCTGCGGGCGCCGGGCAGCGACCACCGGGCCGTGCTGGCCGAGCTCGACACCGCCTGACCGCCGCGGCCGCCAAAGTTCAGGCCGGTTCAGGCCGGTTCAGGCCGGGTCAGGCCGGGACGACGAGGCGGAAGCCGACGCCGCGGCGGTTCTCGATCCACTTGGCGTCGCCGAGCTTGCTGCGCAGGCTGGCCACGTGGAAGTCCAGCGTCTTGCCGGGACCGAGGAAGTCGGGCTCCCACACGGTGTCGAGGATGTGCCGGCGGGCGACGACCGCGCCCGGTTCGGCGGCCAGCAGCACGAGCAGGTCGTACTCCTTGGGGGCGAGCGGGATCGGCACGCCGTGCAGGCGGATCTGCCGGGTGCGGGTGTCGATGGCCAGGGGCCCGTACCGGCGGATCGGCTCCTGGGCCGGCACCCCGCGGGCCCGGCGGGTGGCCGCACGCATCCGGGCGACCAGCTCCGGCACCCGGTAGGGCTGCCCCACCAGGTCCTCGACGCCGAGCTCCCGGCCGAGGCTGCGGTCGTGCACGCCGCCGCGCCCGGTCAGCAGGATCATCGGGACGTCACCGTCGCCGCGCAGCTTGCGGCAGGCCTCGACGCGCCCGGTGTCGCGCTTGCCGAGGTCGAAGAGGACCACGTCGGGTGGCGCCGCGGCGAGTGCGGCCGCACCGGTGGTGACGTGGTCCGCGGTGATGCCGTACCGGGCCAGGCCGTCGATCAGCGGTTCGGCGATCGACACGTCGTCTTCCACCAGCAGGACTCTCATGGGCGGTGATACGGCTGCGGAGCCCGCGCGGATGAATTCAGACCCGGTAGACCGAGACCGTGCTGCTGAGCTCGGCGGCCATCCGGGCCAGCTCGGCCGCGGTCTGCTGGGTCTCGGTGGCGCCGCTGGTGACCTGCTGGGCCGCCTCCGCGACGCCCGAGATCGTCTCCGCGATGCTGGCCGAGCCGGCCGCGGCGGTGCCGACGCTGTGCGCGATCTCGCCGGTGGTCGCGGTCTGCTCGGCCACCGCCGAGGCGATCGTGGTGGTGTAGCCGTTGATGGTCGTGATCACCTGGCCGATCTCGCGGATCGCCTCGACCGCGCCGTCGCTCTCGGCCTGGATCGAGGCGACCTGGGTGGAGATGTCCTCGGTGGCCCGGGCGGTCTCCTGGGCCAGGTCCTTGACCTCGCTGGCCACCACGGCGAAGCCCTTGCCCATCTCCCCGGCGCGGGCCGCCTCGATCGTCGCGTTGAGGGCGAGCAGGTTGGTCTGCTGGGCGATCGCGGTGATCAGCCGGACCACGTCGCCGATCTGGGTCGAGGCCGCACCGAGGCGGGCCACACTGGTGTTGGTCGCCTCGGCGGTGCGCGCGGCCCCGGCGGCCACCTCGGCCGCCTCGCCGGCGTTGTCGGCGATCGCCCGGATCGACACGCCCATCTCGTCGGCGCCGGCCGCGACCGCCCGGACGCTGTCCGACACCTGGCCGGCGGCCGAGGAGACCGTGCTGACCTGCACGGAGGTCTCCTCGGCGGAGGCCGAGAGCTGCAGCGACACGGCGGAGAGCTGCTCGGAGGCCGAGGCCAGCGTCTGGGAACTGCCGGTCACCTTGCCGACCAGGCCGGCCATCGCCTCGGCGGTGGCGTTGAGCGTGTCCCCGAGCTGGGCGATCTCGTCGCGGCCGCCGACCCGGACCCGGGCGGTCAGGTCACCCTGGCCGATCTGCTGGAGGGTACGCACACAGCGGGCCAGCGGCCGGACGATCAACTGAGCGATGCCGGCCGCCAGCAGCAGGCCGACCACCGCGCTGACCGCCAGCACGACGATGACCCAGAGCCGGGTGGAGTGGAACAGCTCCTCCGCCCCGGCCTCCTGAGCAGCGGCTTCCTGCACCGTGGCCCCGGACAGTGTGGCCAGGTCGGCCCGCAGGGCGTTGAGCTCGTTCTGTTGCGGGCCCGAGCGCAGCGCCTCCACCGCGGCCCGGTCACCGGTCGTCACGGCCGGGACGAGCTGGTCGTCCACGAGCGTCTGGTAGCGCGCCCAGTCGCCCTCGAAGGTGGTGACCGCCGCACGTGACTCCGCGCCCAGCGGGAAGGCTTCGTACTCGGCGGAGGTGGCGGCGACGCCCTGCTCGGCGTCTTTCAGGGCAGTGGCCGCGTCCGAGCGCTGGGTGGCGTCACGGGCCAGGATGTAGTCGTCGGCCGCGAGCCAGGCCAGGTTCGCCGCACTGCGCAGTTCCCCTATGGTGTTCAGCTCCAGGCTGTGCCCGTACACCGTCTTGACCTGGTTGTTGGTGCGGCCCAGGCTGCTGAGGGCGAAGGCGCCGTCGGCCACGCTGAACGCCGCGATGATCCCCACCGCGATCATGATCTTGGTGCCGACCCGCCGGTCCGTCAGCAGCCGCCATCGCAGGTTGTCCGCCACCTGATCAGCAAACCACCCATCCCCGCCCCGACGAGCCGGAACGCCGCACAAGCGGGTGTGACCCAGCTGCTTGTGAGGCGGCACGGCGGCCTGCACCCTGGGGGCATGGAGCTGACAGACCCCGACCGGCCGGCCGAGTCCGAACCGGTCCGCATCGGGCTGGCGCTCGGCGGCGGGGCCGTGCGCGGCGCGGCCCACATCGGCGTGCTGAACATCCTGGACAAGGCCGGCCTGGCCCCGTCGGTGATCACCGGCTGCAGCGCCGGCGCCCTGGTCGGCGCGCTCTACGCGGCCGGCATGAGCACGCCGGACATCTCCGCGCTGGCCCGCACCCTGCACTGGACGCGCCTGGTGCGCCCGAGCATCACCGGCCGGTCCCTGTTCGAGACGTCCCGGCTGGGCACCTTCCTCGACAAGACCCTCGACGGCCGCACGTTCGCCGACCTCGACCTGCCGTTCGCCACGGTGGCCTGCGAGCTCACCACCGCCCGGCGGGTGGTGCTGGACGAGGGCCCGGTGGCCAGCGCGGTCCTGGCCAGCTCGGCGATCCCGGGGGTCTTCCCGCCGGTGACCCGCGACGACATGCTGCTGGTCGACGGCAGCCTGGTCGACATGGTCCCGGCCGCCCTGGCCCGCAGCATGGGCGCCGACATCGTGGTGGCGGTGGACGTGTCCGGCCCGCTGCCGCGCCGCCCGCCGAAGACGATGGTGCAGATCATGGTGGCGGTCAGCACCCTGCACTCCGGCGTCGAGGGACAACTGGCCCGCGACGCGGACCTGGTGCTGACCCCGGACGTCGACGCGTACGCGTTCTGGGAGCTGTCCCGGATGAGCGAGTTCGAACAGGCCGGCGAGGCCGCCGCCGAGGAGTCCCTGCCCCTGGTGCAGGCACTGGTGCAGGTGGCCGAGGCCCGTACGGCCTGGCGCAACCGGCAGCACCCCTGAGGATCGCGCCGGCCTGAGGTCAGTCCGGCAGCCGGGCCTCGGGCAGCCGCTCGACGATCTCCTGCACGGTCTGGGCGGGCGTCTGATGCGACGTGTCGAGCCACAGCCCGAGGCGCGGGGTGCCGGTGCGCAGCGCGTGGTCCAGGGCGGTGACGGTCCAGTCGCCGTACCCCTTCTTGGTCCGGGTCTGCTCTCGGCGGGCCAGCACGTCCGGGCGGGGCGCGAGGACGACGACGAAGCGGGGCCGGGTCGCGAGCAGATCCACGTATCGGGCGAGGTCGGGCCCGAGGATGACGTCCTGGACGACCGCCGTGAAGCCGGCCCGCGCATAACCGTCGGCGACCGTCGTCGTGAGTTGATAGCGCAGCCACAACTGCGCGGTCGCCTCGGCCGAGGCCTCGGGTGCCAGCTCGCGCCGCTCGGAGACGACCATCCGGCGGAAGACGTCGCCACGCACATGCGCGGCGCGCGGGAAGTGCTCGGCGAGTCCTTGCGCGACAGTCGACTTGCCGGCGGCCATGGCGCCCGTGATGACGACGGCCGCGGCGGGCGAGCCTGTCAAATCGCTGCGATCGGAGCGTCCGGCGCGAAGCCGGTGCGGGCGTCGCCGTCCTGACCGGCATGAGAGCCCGGTCCGGGCGTGGAGCCCGGGGCTCCTGCCGGCTGCCGTGAGCGGCGCCAGTGTTCGGCCGCTTGTGTCATGTCACGGTTGAGGTGATCGAGAAATTCGCTGGTGTCCCGGAGCCGGGCACCGGCTGGAGTATGGGTGCCGAGGGTGTGCGCGCCCTGCCGCGCGGTCTCGGCGAGCAGGAGGTTCATCCGGGCGCTGGCCAGCCAGGCGCGGATCCAGACGTCGTCGTCGACGACGTAACAGTCCCGGCGTTGGTGGGGGTCGCGCTCCCGCCGGAGGAATCCTTGCCGTTCGAGGTCGCCGACAGCCTTGGACACCGACGCCGGGCTGACCCGCAGCCGGCTGGTGAGCTCCGCCGCGGTGAGCTTTGCGGTGTCGTCGGTGAACAGGCGGGTGAGCACCCGGGAGGCCATCGAGGACAGGCCGGTCTGGGCCATCATCGCGGTGAGGCGTTCCTCGAGCTGGCGGACGGCTTGCGGGTCACGGCCGTGTGTCGAACCGGACTCTGCTGCCGGCGCCGGGGTCCGGCCGGGTCGCCGCCGGGACCGGGCCGCGGTCGCCTGCTGTGCCAGGTCCGGCCGGTAGCGGCGGGGGCCGCCGTTGCGGTTCACCTCACGGCTGATGGTGGATGTGGGTTTGGCCAGCCGCCTGGCGATCTCGGCGTAGGCGGTGCCTTCGGCGAGTCTCGCCGCGATGTACTGACGGTCCTGATGCGTCAGTCTGCCTGCCGGCATCGGATCGGCCTCCGTTCCCGGGACGATTTCGTCGCCGCATTATTGCGTTCGCCGTCGGCTCATCGCAACGGCGCAATTTCCGCGTTGCGTTCGCCGTCATGGTTATCGCACTGAAGATGTGGCGTTTCAGCTGCTTGAATTGACGCCGAGGGGCCGGAATGGATTGATGGCTTCCCGAACGCAACGTAGCGTTCCGGCTGTCGAAAAGATCGTTCAAGGAGTGTCATGAACCGCATGATTCCCGAGGCAGGCGACGTCACCGCCACCGGCCCGGCCACCGGGTCGGTCCGCGTCCGACAGGCACTCGACCGGGCGGTGAACACCCTCGGCGCACCGGGCATCGTCGCCGAGACACGCCGGGGCCGGACCCGGTGGTTCGGTTCGGCCGGCGTGTCCGACACCGGAACCGGCCGCCCGCGTGAACCGGGTGAACGGTTCCGGATCGGCAGCGCCACCAAAGCCTTCACCGCGACTGTGGTGCTGCACCTGGCCGGCGAGGGCCGTCTGAGTCTCGATGACACCGTCGAGCGATGGCTGCCGGGCCTCGTTCGGAGCAGCCACGACGACGGCCGCACCATCACGGTCCGGCACCTGCTCAACCAGACCAGCGGCCTCTTCAACTACGTCCAGGACCCGGGCTTCGCCGCCAACGCCGTGGGCAGCGCGTGGTTCGAGCACCGCTACGACCACTACACCCCGGAACAGCTCGTGAAGATCGCCCTGTCGCACCCGCCCACGGGCAGGCCCGGCGAGCGGTTCAGATACTCCAATACCAACTACGTGCTGGCCGCCATGATCGTCGAACGAGTCACCGGAGCGTCCTTCGGTGACGAGCTCGACCGGCGCATCATCCGCCCGCTCGGCCTGACCGGAACCTATCTGCCCGGGGATGAGCCCGACATCCGCGGCCCGCACCCCGTGCACTATTCCACGCTGTTCTCCCCGGACCCGGACCCGACGATTCACGACGCCACCGAAATGAATCAGACATTCGCCTGGTCCGCCGGGGGCCTGATCTCGACCACCGCCGACCTCAACCATTTCTTCAGCGCGTTGCTCGGTGGCCGGATCCTGCCCGCCGCTCAGCTGTCACAGATGCTCACCACCGTCCCCACCGACGGCGCCGGGTGGATTCCCGGCACCCGATACGGGCTGGGCGTGTTCGCACAAACGCTGACCTGTGGCACCACCGTGTGGGGTAACGGCGGCGCCACCTTCGGTTCCTGGGCCTATGTGATGGGCACCCGCGACGGCAGTCACCTGGTCGCCAGCCAGATCAACGGCGACTGGAGCGGCCTGGGCGCCTTCAACGACATCCTCGAAGCGCAGTTCTGCCCGGCCTGACACCGGCGGCTGCCGCGACCAACCCAGGTGACAGACTTGCGGCCATGGGGTTGTTCACGCCGGCGCAGGCCCGCATCGAGCTGGCCCGGCTGCGGCCGGTGCTCGACGAGCTGGTCGTCGTCCGGGCCGACATGGTCGAGCTGTCCGCCGCGCTGGCCGTCGGGGGCACGCCGACGGCGCTGGGCGGGCTGCCCGAGCAGAAGGCCGCCGAGGCCCGGCTCAACGAGCTGATGACCGAGGTGCAGGAGACCGGGGCCGAGCTCAAGGGCGTCGCGCCGCTGCTGGTCGACTTCCCGGCCGACCTCGACGGGGTGCCGGTGCTGCTGTGCTGGCTCGAGGGTGAGACCGAGCTGGGCTGGTACCACCGCCTCGACCTGGGTTTCGCGGGCCGGCGCCGGCTGCCCTGACGAGCGGCCGGCGCCGGGACGCTCAGGAGTCGGAAGGCAGCTGCCGGCGGCCGAACTCGAGGGTATCGAGGTCGCCGTGGAACTGGTCGGTGTCGACGTCACTCTGGGTCGCCCGGATGCGCTTGCCGCCGATGACCACGGCGCCGCTGGGCAGGATGTCGTCCAGCGGACCGGTCTGCTGCGCGGGCGGCAGGACCTGACGCCCGGTCTGCCGGTCGTGGACGCGGATCTGGAACAGCACCGGGGACAGCCGTACGCAGGTCACCCGGTACCACCGGCCGAGCCTCAGCTGGAAGTCCTCGGGGCCGGCCGGCAGCAGGACGAACCGGGTGCCGTCCGACCACCGGCACGAGGGCCGGCCGTAGTCGACCTGCATCTTCCACTGGCTGACGCCCGCCCCCGCCGCGCCGAACTGGAAGACGTTCATGCCGGCGGCCGGGGACGGCGGCTCGGTGAGGCGGATGTCGGCGCCGAACACGAACCGGCCCTCGCCGCCGTCGTCCGGGACCAGTGTGATGCTGCTGGCCGGTTGGATGATCGCTTGTGGACACGGCGCGACGGTGCAGCTTCCGCCCGGGAAACGCAGGAACGGGTCGCCGCCGGGTCCGGCCACCGAGGTCACGGCACCGCCGCCGCCGGTGAGGATGCTGCCGTGCAGATTGTTGCCGCTGCTGTCGGCGACCTGGGTGGCGGTCACCAGGTCGCCGGCGTAGCGCAGTTCCAGGGTGCCCATCGGTGGTGCCGCCACCGCGGGGCCGGCCAGGGCGAGGACGAGCACGGCCACGGCCCCGCTCGTCGCTGATCGCAGAAGGTTCATGGTGCCGAGTGCAGCGGAGCCGGTCGCGGTGGACAAGGCGGAACGGTGCGACAGGCCGGGCCGTACCCGATCGGGGTCGCCCGGCTGTCGTATCGTGGGGTGACGTCGCAGGCCACGTCGGAGGTGATCACGGTGCACCGGTGCTCATGACAGCCCCATCCCGGGGTGTCACGGAGCCGAAAGGCGACCGTATGAGCAGGACCGACAAGACCAGGCCGTGGTGGGTGAAGCTGGCCGAGCGGCCGATGGTGACCTGCCGGCCGCAGCATGATCATCGCTTCGGGACGTGCACGCTGCCGGACCGGATCGACGCCACGGCAGCACCGGTGATCCGCCCCGCGCGGGGCTGCTACTGGGTGGTGACCGCCCGCTTCGCCGACACCATGCACAACGGCTGCCGCGAGTGCACGGGCTACTACTTCCGCCGCGACGAGCGCCGCCGGAGCCGTCATGAGACGCGCCGCGAGCTGCGCGGCTATCACGGCGAGGACTGACGGGTCGGCGGCCGGGCCGGGCCGGCCGCCGCATTCCGCGGTCAGCGCAGGTACGAGGCGAGCGCGATGCCCTGTTCCCGCAACGCGGCGGCGATCAGGGCGGCGATCTGCCGGGCCCCCGCGGTCTCGAAGTGGGTGTGGTCGTTGCAGAAGAAGGCACCGACCGCGCCGGCGCTGTAGTCGCCGTTGTTCGGGCACAGCTTCAGCGAGTTGTACAACGCGACACTGCGCTGGTGCAGGTCGATCAGCGGCACGCCGTTGGCGGTGGCGGCGCTCCGCGTCTCGGCGAGGAAGCCGCGGTTGCCCACCGCGGTGCTGCCGCTGCAGGTGATCGCGGCGACCGGGGTCACGAAGATCGGCTTGGCGCCGCGCGCCTTGGCGGCCTGGGCCATCATGCCGAGCAGTTGCTGGTAGCGGGCGGCGCCGACGTGCCGGGGGCAGGCGGAGTCGCCGTCGTTGATACCGAACTGGATGAACAGATAGTCGCCCGCCCGCATCCCGTTGGTGGCATCGAGCATGGCGGTCCACCGCGAGCTGTAGGTGGTCGGGCTGACGATGCACTCGCCGGCGGCGTTCTTGGTGCCGGTGACGTTGCCTTCGTAGAGCCAGGTCTGGATGCTGCGGCCGCCGACGGCGCTGTTCTGCACGGTGACGTCGCTGGTGAAGTACGGCGCGAACTGGCTGCCCCAACCGACCGGGCAAGCGCTGGCGTTCGCCATGGTCGAGTCGCCGGCCATCCAGATCTTGACCCGCCCGGCCGGTGCCGACGGCGAGGCCGGCGGGGTGCTCGGGCCGGTGCAGGGCGTCGGCGACGGTGTGCCGGGGGTCGGCGAAACGGTGCCGCCGGTCGGTGACGGCGTGCCGGCCGGGCCGCCACAGACGGTGCCGTTGAAGGTGAACGACGCCGGTACGGGGTTGCTGCCGGTGTGGGTGCCGTTGAAGCCGAACGTGACGGAGGCCCCCGACGCCACCGCGCTGTTGTAGCTCAGGCCGGTGGCGGTGACCGCGGACCCGGCTGCCGTGACCGTGGCGTTCCAGGCCTGGGTGATGCCCTGGCCGGGCGCCATCGTCCAGCCGAGCGTCCATCCGGTCACCGCGTCGCCCAGGTTGGTGACGGTGACGTCGGCGCCGAATCCCGTACCCCACTGGTTGGTGATCTTGTAGTCGACGCGGCAGGCCGGGGCCGCGGCCGCCTGCGCCGTGGTGACGCCGGCACTGCCGGCGGCCACCGCCATGACTACGGCGGCGAGCAGGGAAAGGCGCCGCCCCGAGACCGTCATCGGGTCACCGCCGCGGCGGCGAGCTTGCCGGCGACGATCGGGGCGAGCCGGGCCGCGATGGCCTGATGACCGGCGTCGTTGGGGTGCACGTTGTCGCTCAGCCCGCCGGCGGGCACCCACCCGTCGGTGGGCACGAAGAAGGTGTTGCGGTCGCCGGCGGTGGTGACGGTCTGCACGGCCGCCTGGGTCTGCGCGGCATACCGCTTGGTGAAGGTCTGCAGGGCCAGGATCGCAGCCTGCGGGTATCTGGCCCGGATGTCGCGCAGGAGCTGGGTGTAGACGGTCTGGAACGTGGTGCTGCTGACGCCGTGCCCGACGTCGTTGGTGCCGAGGTTGATCACGACGGCGTCGGCCCGGTACCGGGAGAAGTCCCACAGCGGTGACCCGGCCGCGGTGTTGTTGCGCAGGAACCGGTCGGCCATGCCGGTGCAGCCGTCGGCGGCGCTGACCAGGCAGGCCCCGCCCTCGGCGATCTGGGTGTGCGCCGCGCCGAGCCGCTCACCGGTCAGCCACCCGTACGCGGTGAGCGCGTTCTTCGAGGAGGTGGTGCCGACGGTGATCGAGTCGCCGATGAACTCGACCAGCCGGGCGGGCCGGGGCGGGGCGACCGTGGTGGCGCCGCTGTCGAGCACGAGCCCCTGGAAGACGGCGTCGCCGTGGTACGACCCGGCCACCACGCGGTAGGAGACCCGCAGCGTGTGGTTACCGGCCCGCAGCGGGGTCGGGGTGAGGTTCACCGTGCCGCTGACGTTGCGCAGGTAGACATCGGCGGCGCCGTCGACGCTGTAGTAGAGGTCGATGGCGGCCCGCTGTCTCAGGGCGACCCTGGTGCCCGTGAAGCCGGTGACGAGATATGCGCCGGCGAAGTGCGGCACGACGGCGGCGGGGTTAGCGGTGTCCCAGCGCCCGTAGAAGGCGATGTTGGGGTCACGCGGTGAGCCGTCGCCCGCGGCCGCCTGCGCCGCTGGGGCGAGCAGCCAGCCGGTGAGCGCGAACAGCAGCGCCGCGAGGGCGAGGACCAGGACGTTCAGCCGTCGTCGCACCGGATCGACTCCTCACGATTGGGAGCGCTCCCAATCGGGAGGTGGCCCCATCGTGATTCATCAATCGATGCTTGTCAATGAACGTCGGCCGGGGTCAGTCCTCCCGGGGCACCGACAACGGGTGGCGGTCCGCGTCGCGTTCGGCCAGCCGCTGCACCGCCCGCCGGTACTGCGGCCCGGTGATCTCGCCGTCCAGCAGCTGCCGGGCCAGGACACCCTCCAGCGTCTCCGGCACCGCCGGCACGGGCACCACCTCGGCCTCGGCCGGCTCGGCGGCGGCTTCCCGGTCCGCGCTCCGGACGGCCGACCAGGCGGTCGCCACGACGATGGCCGCCAGCGTGATCGTCAGCAGCACCATGAAGATCATCGTCGCCATCACCTCCCGGCACCATCTTGGATCCGTTCGAGCGGACAAACCAGAGCCGAACGTCCCATTGCACGGAAGGCGGCACCGGCCGGAGCCGATGCCGCCTCCCGCGATGACCGGGTCAGCCCTGCTGGGCCCAGTCGCCCAGGGTCCAGTCGCGGACCTCGGGCATGTCCTCCAGGTGCTCCACCACGTACGCTTCGTGCCTGGCCAGCTGCTGCTCGCACCAGGTCTTGAGGTCACTGGCCCCGCGCGGCAGCCGCTTGGCGTTGTTGATCGCGTCCATCACCAGGTGGTAGCGCGACGCCTTGTTGCGCACCGTCATGTCGAACGGCGTGGTCGTCGTGCCCTGCTCGATGAAGCCGCGGACCCGGAACCGGTCGGCGTCGGGGCGGCCGTGCACCAGCTGGTGGATGGCGCCCGGGTAGCCGTGGAAGGAGAAGACCACGTCGACCGTGTCGGTGAACAGCTCGGTGAACATCGTCTCGCTCATGCCGTGTGGGTGGTCCTTCGGGCGTACCAGGGTCATCAGGTCGACCACGTTGACCACCCGGACCTTCAGTCCGGGCAGCTTCTCCTCGAGGATCTGGGCCGCCGCCACGGTCTCCATGGTCACCACGTCACCGGCGCAGGCCAGCACGATGTCCGGGTCGCTGCTGCCGTCGTCGGTGCCGGCCCACTCCCAGATGCCCGCGCCGCGGGCGCAGTGCTCGATCGCCTCGTCCATGGTGAGGAACTGCAGCTGGGGCTGCTTGTCGATGACGATCAAGTTGATGTACGAGCGGGACCGGAAGCAGTGGTCGGCCACCGACAGCAGCGTGTTGGCGTCCGGCGGCAGGTAGACCCGGGCCACGTCGCCGCGCTGGGTCAGCACCACCTGGATCAGGCCGGGGCCCTGGTGCGAGAAGCCGTTGTGGTCGTTGCGCCAGGCCGTCGAGGTCAGCAGCACGTTGAGGCTGGGCACCTTGGCCCGCCACGGCAGGTTCCTGGCCTCCTGCAGCCACTTGCCGTGCTGGACCGTCTGCGAGGCGCTGACCATCGCGAACGCCTCGTAGGTGGCGAACATGCCGTGCCGGCCGGTGAGCGTGTAACCCTCCAGCCAGCCGTGGCAGTTGTGCTCGGAGAGCACCTCCATGACCCGGCCGTCCCGGCTGATCTTGACGTCCTCGTCCGTGACGTGCTCCATGAAGCCGCGGTCGGAGACCTCGAAGACGGCACCGAGGCGGTTGCTGTTCGTCTCGTCCGGGCAGAACAGCCGGAAGCTGTACGGGTTGCGCGCGTAGATGTCGCGCATCAGCTCGCCGAGCTTGCGGGTCGACTCGGCGTGCTGGGCCGCCGGACGCGGCACCTCGACGGCGTAGTCCCGGAAGTCGGGGATGTCCAGGTCCTCGGTGAGCCGGCCGCCGTTGGCGTGCGGGCTGGCGCTCATCCGCAGGTCACCCTCGGGGGGCAGGGCTCGCACGAGCTCGGTCGGCGCACCGTCGGCGTCGAACAACTCCTCCGGGCGGTACGAGCGCAGCCAGGTGTCCAGGATGGCCAGGTGCTCCGGGTTGTCGCGGACACCGGAGAGCGGCACCTGGTGCGAGCGCCAGGTGCCCGTCACCTTGATGCCGTCGACCTCGGCCGGGCCGGTCCAGCCCTTGGGCGAGCGCAGGATGATGAGCGGCCAGCGCGGCCGGGTGCCGTCCCACTCGCCGTCACGGGCCGAACGCTGGATGGCCCGGATCTTGCCCCAGGCCTCGGCCAGGCCGGCGGCGAAGCGGTAGTGCATGCCGGGCAGGTCCTCGCCCTCGACCTCGATGATCTCGTACCCGTGGCCCTGCAGCAGCGCGCGTACCTCGGCCGGGTCCTTGCGGGCCAGCACGGTGGGACCGGCGATCTTGGCCCCGTTGAGGTGCAGGATCGGCAGGACCGCGCCGTCGCGGGCCGGGTTGATGAAGGAGACGCCCTTCCAGGAGCCCTCCAGCGGGCCGGTCTCGGCCTCGCCGTCACCGACCACGGCGACGGCCAGCAGGTCGGGGTTGTCCATCACGGCGCCGAACGCGTGCACCAGCACGTAGCCCAGCTCACCGCCCTCGTGGATCGAGCCCGGCGTCGTCACCGACACGTGGCTCGGGATGCCGCCCGGGCTGGAGAACTGCCGGAACAGCCGCAGCATGCCGGCCTCGTCCTGGGAGACGTCCGGGTAGATCTCGCTGTAGGTGCCCTCCAGATACCCGGCGGCGACCAGCGCCGGGCCGCCGTGGCCGGGCCCGGCGAGATAGATCGACTGCTGACCGGTACGCCGGATGAGCCGCGACACGTGCGCGTAGATCAGCGACAGGCCCGGGCTGGTCCCCCAGTGGCCGAGCAGCCGCGGCTTGATGTGCGCGGGCGTCAGCGGCTCACGCAGCAGCGGATTGCCACCCAGGTAGATCTGGCCGATGGTCAGATAGTTGTTGGCCCGCCACCAGGCGTCCAGCTGGGCGATCTCCGTGTCGTCCGGAGCGGCGAGGGCGCGCACCAGCTCGTCGTCGCGGGTGCCGGCCTGGTGTTCCGATACGGCGGTCACGGTGTTCCTTCCGTTGACTGCTGGATGGGTCGTTTCTCAATCTAGGGGCGCGGAGATCACCGCGCTCAGAGGACGACGGACGTCGCCGGCGGGACCTTCGGCCCTCGACTCCGCGCGGTCCCGGATGCCGGTGAGCATCCTGCGTTCCATGATCAGGCTGCCCGGTTCCAGCACCATCCGGCTGACCAGCCGCCGGACCGGCGAGCGCGGCGGCAGGGCGATCCGGTTGCGGCTCACCAGCCGGGTCCCGCCCCGGTCGGCGGACAGCCCGAAGATCCAGACCCAGCTCCCGTCGGCCGAGCGGAAGGCCAGCGTGCGGGGCTGGTCGCAGACCTCCACCCGCATGCCCGGCCCGCCCGCACCGAGCGGCAGCACATCACCCACAGCGAGCTGCTGGAACTGCGGCAGGATGCGGTCGGCGCTGTGCATGTCCAGGCCGAACAGATTCTCGATCCAGTCGTAGGTGTAGGCGCCACCGCGGTGGCTGCCCATCTGCACCAGCCAGGGCCAGACCGCTTCGGGCGGCGCGTCGATCGTGACGGCCCGGGTGGAGACCAGCTCCGCGCCGGCCAGCAGCTCGTCGCCGGGCATCGCCGCGGCGACCTCCGCGGGCGTGGCGCCGGACGTCAGATACCACCGCCGTGCCGGAGGTCCGTAGGCGACGGCCGCGAGCAGTGCCGCACCGGTCAGGCCTTTGACGATGAGGTTCATGGCCCTCCTCCTTCGCATCCGCCCTCACCGTGCGCCCGGGCACGGCCGCGCCGCCAGGGCCATCCGGCCCGCGGTGACCGGGTCAGTGCGAGTGGTCGCCGAGCAGCTTCGTGGCCAGCACCGCGGCCTGCGTACGCCGTTCCAGACCCAGCTTCGCCAGCAGGCTGGACACGTAGTTCTTGACCGTCTTCTCGGCCAGGAACATCTTCCCGGCGATCTCCCGGTTGGTCAGGCCCTCCGCCACGAACTCCAGGATCCGCCGCTCCTGGTCGGTCAGCGAGGCCAGCTCCCGGGGCTGCTCGACGCCGTGCCGGATGCGCTCCAGTACCCGCTGGGTCACGGCGGGGTCCAGCAGCGACTGGCCGCCGGCGACCCGGCGGACCGCGTCGACCAGGTCGGTGCCGCGGATCTGCTTCAGCACGTACCCCGACGCGCCGGCCATGATCGCGGCGAACAGCGCCTCGTCGTCCTCGTACGAGGTGAGGATCAGCCCCCGGATCGACGAGTCCACCGCCCGGACGTCACGGCATACGTCGATGCCGTTGCCGTCGGGCAGCCGCGCGTCCAGGACCATTACGTCCGGCCGCAGCGCCGGGATCCGGCGGGTCGCCTCCTGTGCCAGCCCCGACTCCCCCACCACCTCGATGTCCCCGGCGGCGTGCAGCAGGTCGGCCAGGCCACGGCGGACCACCTCGTGGTCGTCGAGCAGGAAGACACGAATCATGTGTCATTCCTACCGGGCGCAGGTCCCGCGACCAAGGGCCGGAGGTCCCGTCGGCGTGGGACGGGTGGCACGGCGGGGTGTGCGGTCAAGACAGGGCCTCGCGCATGGCGATGCGGGCCCGCCGCGCGCGGGACTTCACCGTGCCTTCCGGCACCCCCAGCAGCAGCGCCGTCTCCCGTACGGACAGCCCGTCGAGGACCAGCGACCGCAGCACCGCCCGCAGCTCGGCCGGCAGCACCAGCAGTGCCTGCTCCAGTTCCTGGCCGATCCGCCCGGCCATGACCTCGTCCTCGGCGCCCGGCACCGTCGACGCGGCCAGCGGCACCGCCGGCAGCTGGGCCTGCCGGGCCCGCCGGCGGAACGCGTCGACCAGCCGGTTGGCGGCGATCGTCCAGAGCCAGCCCACCGCGCTGCCCTCGGTGGCCGCGCCGGCGAAGCTGCCCGCCGCCCGCCAGACCGCCAGGTACGTCTCCTGGAGCACGTCGGCGACCACGTCCTCGTCGGCGCACCGGCGTCGCAGCCGCGCCGCGAGCCACGGCGACGTGCGGCGGTACAGCTCGTCGAACGCGGGCCGGTCCCCGGTGGCCGTCCGGCGCACGAGGGTCTCCTCGTCGACCGCGTCCAGGCTTCGTCTCACACCACGCAAGACGACTCCCAGCTGTCCACGGTTCTGCGCCTGAGGTGACCCCCGTCACTATGCGGCAGAACGAGGGGGAATGTCAGGCGCTCGGCCGGCCCATCCGGGCACTGGCCGCCACCGTCTCCTCGGTCTGCCCGCGACGCCGCGCCGAGTACGCGGCGAACGCCGTGGCCGGCTCCGGGTGCTCCCGCAGAGCGGCGGCCAGCGCGACGGCGTCCTCGAGCGCCATCGAGGCACCCTGGGCCGCCGCCGGGGACGCGGCGTGCGCGGCGTCGCCCACCAGCACCATCCGGTCGTTGTGCCAGCTCGGCGTCGTCGGGATGTCGTAGGAGTCGCCGCCCACGACGCCCCCGCCGGTCGCCTCGATGATCGCCGCCGCGGGGGTGGCGTCGTCGCGTACGGCGTCGAGGACGAGCTCGCGCCATTGTGCGGCCGTCGTCCCGGTGGGGCGGCTGTCGCCGGTGAGGCGGGCGAACCACCAGGTGCGCCCGTCGCCGGGGGCGGTGAAGCCGAAGAAGGCGCGGGCGCCGAAGACCATGTGGTACGCGTCGGGCGCGCTGCCGGCCGGGTTGCCGTCCGCGTAGCCGTAGACGACGTGCTGGCCGGTGTAGCGCGGGGTCGGCGCCTGCGGGTCGATGAGGCGGCGGGTCGGTGAGTGGATGCCGTCGGCCCCGACCAGGATGTCGCCCCGGACACGGGTGCCGTCGGCGAAGCGGGCTTCGACGCCACCGTCGACGGTCGCGGCGTCGGTCAGCCGCTTGCCGTGCACGACCGGGATGCCCCGGGAGATCGCCAGGTCCTGGAGCACCCTGTACAGGGCGGCGCGGCTGAGGGTGCGGGCCGTACCCTCGATCGCCCGATGTTGTAAATGCGCGCCCTCGGCGCTGAAGAGCTCGACCGCCGCGGCCGGGTAGGAGGCCGCCACGACGGCCGGGCCGGCGCCGATCGACTCCAGTGCGGCCATCCCGTTGGCCATCACGGTCAGGAAGGCGCCGGCGTCCTCCCCGCCGGACGGGTGTGCCTCGTGGACGATCGAGGCAATTCCGGCCTGGTGCAGCGCGAGCGCGGTCGCGGCGCCGGCGACGCCGCCGCCGGCGATGAGTACTTTCGTCATGGTTGTTGGATATCCTTCGATGACTTCACCGGCGGCGAGGGGGCGGGCGAGGTGAGCGAGCGCAGGCTGCGCAAGCGGTGCCGGACGCTGCTGCGGGAGCTGGATGTGCGGCCGCCGCTGGACGTCCGCGAGCTGTGCGCGCGGCTGGCCCGGCAGCGGGGCCGCCCGATCCGGCTGGTGGACCATCCGATCAGGGTGCCAGGGCCGTTCGGGCTCTGGTTCATGACGGAATCCATGGACGTCATCTTCTACCAACGCGAGACCACGCGTCCGCACCAGGATCACATCATCCTGCACGAGATCGGGCACCTCATCGCCGACCATCCCAGCGACGAGGGCGATGACCAGGCCTGGGAGGCGGTCACCCCGGAGGAGCGCCCCGGCGGCAGCACCCGGGCGCTGCGCCGCACCTGTTACGACTCGGCCTACGAGCGGGAGGCGGAGCTGATCGCCACCGTCATCCTGGAGTGGGCCAGCGTGCTCAATCCGCTCTATCCCGCCGGCGCCGAGCGGCTCGGCTCGTCACTGTCGCACCACCAGGGCTGGCTGTAGTGGCGCCCGTCCTGCTCGCCGTCATCGCCGTCGCGTTGTGGATCGGCGTGCTCAACAAGGTCGTCCAGCTCCGGCGGGCGCCGGAGGATCTGCCGCTGCGTGCGGTGGCGGCCTGCGTGGTGTGCGCGACCCTGAGCTTCACGGCCAATCTGCCGCCGCTCGAGCCGCTGCTCGACCGGGCGGGGGCCGGGGTACGCAGCCTGGTGGTCAACGTGGGCACGATGACCGCGGCGTACTTCCTGCTGGCGTTCCTCACCTACTCCATGCGCGGGAGGGCTGCCCGTCGCGCCGTACGCCTGCAGGCCGTGCCGTTGGCGGCCGGGATCCTGATCGCGGTCGTGGCCTGGGCCCTGGCTCCGCCCTCGGTGCGCGCCGACCCCGCCGAGACGGCCAACGGCGCCAGCCCGCACGCCACCGTGTTCGTCGTGGCCGTGCTCGGCTACATGGCGTACGCGCACTCGCAGTCGCTGCGCTGGTCGATCGCGTACGTGCGCGCCGCCGGCACCGCCCGGCTGCGCCGCGGTCTGATCATCCTGAGCGTGGCGGTCTGCGCCTTCCTGATCGCCGACGCCACCAAGTCGGTGCTGGCCCTGCTCCAGGCCACGATCGAGCCGGCCCCGGCCGCCGTACGCGTCCTCACTCTCATCTACCTGTCCGGCGTCGCCGTGGGTGCGCTCGCGTTCGTGGTCGGCGTCAGTTACGCGGCGGTCGTCGGCATGCTGGTGTCGGTGCCGCTGTGGCGCGCCCACCGGCGCTACTACCGCGAGCTGGAGCCGCTGTGGACGGCGGTGGATCAGGCGTTCCCGCAGCTGGTGCTGGGTCGGGTGCCCGCCATCTCGTGGCGCGGCCGGTTCGGCTGGGACAGCAGCCACTACCGCTTCTACCGGCGGGTCGTCGAGATCCGCGACGGGCTGGTGCTGCTGGGGCCGTACTTCGAGGTGTCGGCGGGCCGCGTCGACGCCCAGCGGGATGAGGCGCACTGGGCCGCCGTGATCCGCGGCGCGCTGAGCGCGAAGCAGGCCGAAGGCCCCGTCGTGGACGCGGATCCCGTCCTCGTGCCCGGGGGCGACGATCTGGAGAGTGACGCCCGCCGGCTCGCCAGGATCTCGCGGGAGCTCGCCGTGAGGTGAGGCGCGGGCCCGGTCTCGGCCGCCCCGTGATCGGTCGGAACAGGCCCGCGTTGTCCACTGTCGGCGCGCAAATACTTTGCGACACTATATTTAACGGCTCACACCGGTCAAGGCGCATTCGCGGCCCCGGCGGTTAACCGGAGACGACAAGCGTGGGAGCCTCGACGACATGTCCGACAGTGCAGGCCGGCCGCCGGCCACGGTGGCAGCCCGGTTGAACGAGCTGTTCGCCATCGTCACCTGGGTCGACGACCGCGGGCGCACCCGGGAGTATTCGACCCCGCAGGTGGCCCGAGCGATCACCGACGACCCGGCCCACGACACCAGCGTCTCGCGTGTGTATCTCGCCACACTGCGCTCGGGGGCCAACACCAACCCGACCGTCGCCGTGCTCAAGGCGATCGCCAGGTTCTTCGACGAGCGACGGGCGCCCGGCAGCGCGCCGGTCACCGCCTCGTTCCTGCTCGGCGAGCCCGGCCCGGCCGACGACGACCCGGAGTCCCGGGAGCTGCGCCGCAAGCTCGCCGACCGACAGGTCCGCATGATCGCCATGCGGGCGGGCGACATGACCCCGGCGGTACGCCGCCAGGTGCTGCAGATGCTCGACATTCTGGGCGGGCCGACCGCTCCCGGCACCCCGCCCACGCCGGAATCGGTGCGCACTGAGGACGACACGACCGAAAGTGGATAGTCCACCGGTTAGACAGCGCCGGGCGTTGTCGTTTAAGTTGGTCGTACGGCGCCGTTGCGAGTTCTTCCCCCGTGGAATTCGCAGCGGCGCCTCTTTGTCCTCACCCCTGCTTGTCTTCACCCCTGCCTAGTAGCCGATGTGGAACGTGGCGTCCTGCTTGTCGGTGCCCGCCGAACTGCCGGTGATCGGGTCGATCCGCAGCACGTAGCCGCTGTGCCGCACGTAGCGGTCCGGGAAGTTGTGCGAGCGCAGCGACGTCCAGCCGGCGTCGGCCCAGCCCGCGACCCGGTGGAAGGTGGCGTCGGCCTTGAAAGCGCTGGTGCCGTCGTTCGCGTTGAGCACCAGGGCGTAGTTCGCGTGCCGCAGGTAGCGGTCGGGATAGTTCACCGACCGCAGCGACACCCCGGCCGGGTCGGCCAGGCCGGGCACCAGCGTCCACAGCTGATCCTGGTACGGGTCGAACGGGTACGCGTCGACGCGGCCCACCCCGTCGGCGTGCCGCACGTAGCGGTCCGGGAAGTTGTACGACTTGAGCCGGTTCCAGGAGGGCGTGCCCCACGTGCCGGAGAGCCCGGACAGCTCGGCCGCGGTGATCGCGGTGATGCCCAGGTGCTTGGAGTTCAGCGGCTGGGTGTACGCGCGGTCGTTGAGCAGGCTCCACGACCCACCCGCGACGTCGCCGCTCTGCCAGCAGTAGAACCGGCCGTTCGGGCTCCAGGTGTCGCCCCACATGTACCAGACGTTCGCGCTGTTGGACTTGACGATCTGCGGAGCCTCGACGCCCCGGCCGGGGCCGATCGCGCTGGTGTAGACGCTGAAGCTGCCCGGGTTCAGCGAGGTGGACCGGGTGCCCAGCAGGGTGCTGTTGGTGTTGTTCTTGTAGTACATGTAGTTGACGCCGCCGACCGTGACGAAGTTGCCGTCGATGGCGTCGTAGCCGGGGTCGAAGAAGACCTGCGGCGCCGAGGCGGTGACGAAGTCGGCGGTGTAGGAGACCATCAGCACGTTGTGCCCGTTGACCACGGCGGAGAAGACCACGGCGTAGCGGCCGCGGGCGGCGTCCCAGAAGGCCTCGGGGGCCCAGGCGTGGGTGGCCAGCGAGTGCACCTTGAGCAGCCGGTAGTTGCGGAAGCTGCGCAGGTCCGTGGAGTCCCAGACATGCAGGTACTGGCTCTGGTAGGACCAGTTCGTGCCGTTGAGGTCGGTGGCCAGCACGGTGAACGTACCGTCCTGCTTGCGCAGGATGAACGGGTCGCGCAGCCCGCCGCTGCCCGCGGTCGGTGTCGCGACCGGCCGGTTCTGGTTGAGCGGGGTCCAGGCGAGGCCGTCGCTGCTGACCGCCAGGTGCAGGTTGTAACTGGCGGCGCTCATCGACGGCGACTCCGTGAAGTACGCCATCGCGTAGCCGGAGTAGGTGGCGGCCTGGGCGGCGCCGGGCCGGATCAGGGCACCCGCGGCGGCGCTCGCCCCCAGCGCGGACAGCAGAGTACGACGTCTCACGAGCACCTCACAGCTTGATGTGACCGGTAACATTGATGTTACTGAATGATTCCGGTCACGTTGCGCGATTGTCAAGAAGCCCGCGGCACCGCCGTTCTCCCTATCGACGCCGGGGCGCGCACGTGCCAGAGTGAGCGCCCATGGAGATCGTGAACAATTCCCATGTTTGCCGATCGGACCACGGATGACGGCTGCCGAACCCTCCGGCGGCACCCGGGCCCGGTGGATCGGCGCGGGCTACGCGGCGCAGGGCCTCGGGTACGCCGCGGTCGTCACCGCGCTGCCGATGTTCAAGGAGCGCCAAGGTCTCGACGACGCCCTGGTGTCGGTGATCCTGCTGCTCGTCGTGGTCGCGGCGGCCGGCGGCTCACTGGTCGCCGACGCGGTCGCCGCCCGATGGGGCAGCCGATTCGCCCTGGCCGGCGGGCTGGTGACGATCGGCGTCGCGCTCGGCCTCACCACGTTCCACACCCCGACGGCTGTGTTCGTGGCCGTCCTCATCGCGTACGGCGTGGGCCTGGGCACCGTCGACGCCTCGCTGAGCATGCAGGGTGTGCTCGTCCAGGCCCGGCTGGGCCGCAGCGTGATGAACCGGCTCTTCGCCGCCTACACCGCCGCCGCCTTCATCGCCGCGCTGCTGATGTCGGCCTTCGTCGCGAGCGGGGCCGGTGCCGGCGTGGCCGTGGGCGTGGCCGGCGGGTTCGCCGTCCTGGTCGCGCTGACCGGCTGGCGCGGGTACGAACCCGCACGCACCGTCATGCCCGACCTGACCGGGCACCGCCACCCGCGCGACGGCAGCCGGCGGGTCGTGCTCATCTGCGGCGCGCTGATCTTCACCGCGTTCCTCGCCGACTCGGCCGTCAGCACCTGGAGTTCGGTGTACCTGCACGACACGCTGCTGGCCGCGGACTCCGTCGCACCGCTGGGCTACGCGGCGTACCAGGTCGCGGTCCTCGTCTCCCGGCTGGTCGGCGACCATGTCGTGCCCCGCACCGGCGTGGTCGCCGCCGCGGGCGCATCCCTGCTGGTCTGCGCGGTGGGCTGCGGTCTGGTCGTCGCGGTCCCGTCGGTCGCGGTGGCCGTCGCCGGTTTCGCCCTCACCGGCCTCGGGGTGGGCGTGCTGGTGCCGCTGGCGTTCAGCGCCGCCGGGCACGCCGTGCCCGGCAACAGCGACGAGGTGATCGCCCGGGTCAACCTGTTCAACTACGGCGGCGCGCTGATCGGCGCGGTCCTGCTCGGCCTGCTGTCCGAGCCGGTCGGCCTGCGGATCGCGTTCCTCGTCCCCGTGCTCGGACTGCTGCTCACCCTGCCGGTGGTCCGGCAACTGCGGCGGCTCACCCTCGCGGCGCCCCCACAAGCAGTGCCGTGACAGACCGGGCGGGGCGCGGCATCAGGCCGGCACGAAGCGTACGGCGTCGGCAACGACGTAGCCGGTGGTCGACTCCGTCCGGATCAGCACACTTCCGGTGCTGCCGGCGGCGAAGGTGAACGTGCCCAGCGACACCCACTGACCACCGGACACCCGCTGGTCGACGGTCCGGGTCGTGGTGCCGCCACTGTGCACGACGTCGACCGGCACGTTGCCCGCCCGGTTCTCGTGCGCGGTCCACCGCAGGTACACCGCGTAACTGCCGACGGCGGGCAGGGCCGGCGTGAACCGCAGCCGGTTGACGCCCTTGGCCGTGTTGCCGTCGTGCTCGTAGTCCGGGCCGTAGAAACCGCCGGTCGCGGTGCTGCGGACCCAGGTGCCGGCCCGGGTCACCCCGGACGTCGCGGCATTGTCGACGATGACCTCGCCGGTGCCGGTCAGTGGCCACCGCAGCAGCTGGCCGTCCTGACGCAGCCGGACCTCCAGCGCGGGATAGCTGACCTGCTGCACCGGTACCGCCGCGTCGATGGCGAGCACCGCCGCGGTCGCCGCCGACTGGGCCAGGATCATGAAGACCGGCTCCATCCGGATCGACCCGTACGCGATGTGACTCGCCGCCAGGCACACCGGCACCAGCAGGTTCGCGCACTGCGCCGGGGCCGGCACGATCGAGCGGTAGCTGATCGGGAACGGTCCCGGCACGCCGGTCTGCACGTCGCCCTCGTTGCGGACCGCGCCGCCCACGACGACCCGCTGGCAGTTGTGCGAGTCCATGGTGTAGCTGGCCAGCCCCACCGGATCACCGGCGCGCGTCGACCCCCGGCAGTCCCGTTCGGTCATCACGTAGGCCGACCGCATCCGCCGCGCCTCGCGAACGTAGAGCTGCGGCGGCCACCCGCCGGAAGCGGTGAACTCGTCGACCGGCAGACCCCAGGACGCCGTCGCGGTGCGGACCGAGGCGGGCAGCCGCGGGTCGTTGGCGAGGAACCACATCAGGCCCTGCTGGTACGTCCGGTGCTCGGCGGCGATCGACTCCCGCGCGGCGGTCCCGGCGGTGGGGTACGCGTAGTTGCGCCCGATGAAGTCGGTCGAGACGGCGCCGTTGTTGTTGGAGTCGGTCTTGCCGCCACCGACACTCTGCGTGGTGAAGAACGGCCCGGCGTACCCGGCCTCGATGTACCGCCGGAGCAGCTCGTACTCCGCCGGGTCGTAACCGGCCGGCTTGGGGAACGGGATGCGGCCGGCGTCGCGGGTCAGGCACATCCGGAAGTTGTACGCCTGGATCCGGTCGTCGGCGGTGCCGTTCGGGGCCACCGGGCTCGCCGAGATGCCCGGCAGCAGCCCACTGCCCGGGTTGCCCGCCACCACGTACGGATCGACGGGCCGGTCGAACTGGTGCTTGTCCCGCAACTGGACGCCGTTGATCGTCTCGCCGTACTCGGTGTTCGCCTCCCGGCCGAGCGTCCAGCTGACCCCGGCCCGGTCCATCAGGTCACCCTCGTAGCCGGCGTCGACGTACATCAGCCCCCGGAACACCTGGCCGTTGTCGGTCACCAGCTCGGTGATCCGGGCACCCGAGCGGGTCACCGAGCTCAGCCGGGCCCCGAGGTAGACGGGCACCCCGGCCTCGGCGAGCAGGTCGTCCAGCACCGCGCGGGCCACGTGCGGCTCGAAGGTGAACCGCGCCGGGGAGGTGGGAGTGACGACCGTGCCGTTGTACTTCGCGTACACCCGGCGGTAGAACTCCGCAGCGATGCCGCCGATGGACTCCTTGACACCGCTGTCGGTGAAGCCCAGCCCGCCGGTGGTCAGGCCGCCCAGGTGCGTGCCCGGCTCGACGACCACGGCGGTGCGGCCCATCCGCCGGGCCTGGATCGCCGCGACCAGACCCGCCGCGGTTCCGCCGTAGATGACCAGGTCGGCCTGCACGGCGGCGGCTGCGAGCGCGGGCAGGGCCGGTGCGGCCGCGGTGACCACCAGGGTCGCGCCGCCGATCCGCAGGACGTGGCGCCGGCTGAGGTGAGCGGACATGGCGGGCGCCTCCCTGATAGCGGAACCCCGTCATCCTCATCAGCCGCCGAGTCCACTGTCAACGGTCGGCTGACCGGCCGGAAATCGCCTCGCGCCGCCCCGGACGGTGTGTGATCGTGGCGGGATGCCACAACCGATCTTGCGGACCGAGCGGCTGGTGCTCGTCCCCCTGGCGGACCGGCACCTCGAACACGAGGTCGAGCTCGACTCGGACCCGGAGGTGCTGCGCTACATCTTCGGCCGGGCGCGGCCGCGCGAGGAGGTCGTCGCCGCCCACGCCGAGCGGATGGCGCTGGGACGCAAGGTGGACGGGCTGGGCTACTGGATGGCGTACCGGTCCCCCGGCGAGGAGGACGAGTTCGTCGGGCTCATGATGCTGCCGCCGGCGCACGGTCCCGACCAGCCCGACGACCCGGCCGTCGCCGAGCTCGGCTACCGCCTGCTGCGCCGCTACTGGCGGCAGGGCCTGGCCAGAGAGGCGTCCCGGGCGCTGCTGGCTCACGCGTTCGAGACCGTCGGGCAGACCCGGGTGATCGCGCAGACCATGGCGGTGAACGCCGGGTCGAGGGGTGTGATGGCCGCCGTCGGGCTGCGCCACGTGCGCACGTACTTCCCGGTCTGGGACGACCCGCTGCCGGGAGCGGACCTGGGCGAGGTCGAATACGAGATGACCCGGGAGATGTGGGCGGCGCGCAATACCGATTCCGGGTGACACGAAGCGGCGCCGGGCGCCCCTATGCTCGGGGACAACCGGCCCGGTGGGCGGGCCGCCGGGACGAAGGCGGACCCCGTGTCGACACCGGTTCTTGACCTGTACGGCGATGAGTTCCGCTCCCGGCCGCACGAGGTGCTCACCTCCCTGCGCGAGCAGAGCTGGTGGGCCGAGTCCCCGGTCGGCCCGGCCGTGCTGCGCCACGAGCCGGTGCAGACGTTGCTGGGGATGCGTCAGCTGCGTACCCCCGGGGTGGATTTCCTGGCGCTGCAGGGCATCACCGACGGGCCGCTGGTCGAGACGATGCGCAGCTTCCTGCTCAACGCCGACGGCGAGGACCATCAGCGGCTGCGCCGGCTGGTGAGCAAGGCCTTCACGGTACGGCGGGTGCAGGACTTCCGCCCGGCCGTGCGGGCCTGCGCCGATGAGCTGATCGCCGCCATGTCCGGCACCGGCGGGGTGGATTTCGTGGCCGCGTTCGCCGAGCCGTACAGCCTGCGGGTGGTGTGCGAGTTCATCGGCATCCCGGAGGGCGACAGCGCGCAGGTCAACCAGTGGGCGCACGACGTCGGGCTCATCTTCGGCTTCAGCGTGGCCGAGCACGCCGGGCGCATCGAGAACGCCGTGCACAGCCTCAACCTGTTCATCGACGGGCTGATCGAGGCCCGCCGCCGGGCACCGGGTGAGGACCTGCTGAGCGCGCTGATCCTCGCCGAGGAATCCGGGGAACTGCTCGACGACGCCGAGCTGCGCGCCATGGTGATCACGATGCTGTCCGCCGGTCAGGGCACTGTGCAGTTCCAGCTGGCCCAGGCGGTCGACACCTTCATCGCGTACCCGGATCAGTGGAGCCTGCTGGCCGACCGGCCGGAGCTGGCCGCGAACGCCGCCGAGGAGGTCGTCCGGTTCTGCCCGTCGGCGCTGCTGGGCGTGCCGCGGATCGCCAAGTCCGACGTGGAACTGCACGGCACGGTGTTCCCGGCCGGGACGTGCCTGCTGCCGATCACCGGATCGGCCAACCGCGACAGCGCCGTCTTCACCCGCGCCGACACCTTCGACATCCGCCGCGAACCCTCCGGGCAGCTCACCTTCGGGGGCGGCATCCACTACTGCCTCGGTGCGGCCCTGGCCCGGGTGGAGCTGCAGGAAGCACTCCCCCGCCTCGCCGCCCACCTGCGCGGCCTGGCCTCGGCCGGTGAGGCGGAATGGCTCGCCCCTACCGAGGCCGTCTACGGCCCGGTGCGCCTGCCGGTGAGCTATCTGGCCGTTCAAACATGACGGACGTCAGCAGTTCTCCCTCACGCATCTCACCCTGACCTGATGACAGCGCTCACTACGTCGACTCCCTCCACCTGACCAGACTGAGAGGCAGGAAAGCACACGGAGCGGTACGAGGGGAGCCGGGCGATGGACAAGCACTACGAACGGTTCTGTGTCACCGATCCGTACTTCTACGACTCCCTGACCAGCGCCCGGCCCGAGGCGACCTGGTTCGCCGCGGCCCGGCGCCCGGTGCCCGGGGGCTGGCAGCGCGAGACCCTCGACGACTGGCTGATCTACGGACCGGCCGGCGGCGAGCTGCCCGAGCAGGGCTGGAAGATCCACATCTCCGCCTGCCTGGACAACGCCGAGCGGATCCTCGACCAGGTCTTCGGCTACTGCCGAGCCCGCGGCCTGCCGTTCAAGTTCATCCACGGCCGGGCGGCCCTGCTGATGCGCAACGCCAAGTACGCCCGGCGCGGCACCAGCGGCAAGTTCATCACCGTCTACCCCCGCGACGACGCCGAGCTGGAGGTCGTCTGCAAGGAGCTCAGCGAGTTGCTCGACGGCGAGCCGGGCCCGTACATCCTCAGTGACCTGCGGCTGGGCGACGGACCCGTGCATGTGCGCTACGGCGGTTTCGCCGCCCGCTACTGCGTCGCCGACGGGGTGGTCGAGCCGGCCATCGCCGACCCGTCCGGCACGCTGGTGCCCGACCGGCGCGACCCGGTCTTCCGGACCCCGGAGTGGGTGTCGCTGCCACCGTTCCTGGGCGCGCATCTGGCCGCCCGCAACGCCACGACCGTCGTCGACCTGCCGTACTCCATCGAGGAGGTCATCCACTTCTCCAACGGCGGCGGCCTCTACCGCGGCACCGACACCCGCACCGGCGAGCCCGTGGTCCTCAAGGAGGCGCGGCCGCACGCCGGCCTCGACGCCGACGGCGTGGACGCGATCGCGCGGCTCGGCCGGGAGCAGGAGGCGCTCGAGCGGCTGTCCGACCTCACGAGCGTGCCCCGGGTGCACGACCGGTTCCAGCTGGGCGAGCACGAGTTCCTGGCCCTGGAATACATCGACGCCAAGCCGCTCAACAAGCTGCTGGTCGACCGCTACCCGCTGATCGACCCGAATGCGAGCGCCGAGGACTACCGCGCGTACACCCGGTGGGCGCTGCACATCTACCGGCAGATCGAGCGGACGATCGACGCGATCCACGAGCGCGGCCTGGTCTACGGCGACCTGCACCTGTTCAACGTGCTGGTGCGCACCGAGGGCCCGGACGCCGACACGGCGGTGCTCATCGACTTCGAGGTCGCCGGCCCGGCCGACGGCTATCGCCGGCCCGGCCTGCGCAACCAGGGCTTCGCGGCGCCCCGCGGGGTCACCGGGACCGACGTCGACCGGTACGCCCTGGCCTGCCTGCGGCTCGCCCTGTTCCTGCCTCTGACCGCGATGCTGCGGCTGGCGCCGGAGAAGGCCCGCGACTTCGCCGCCGTGATCGCCGAGCACTTCGACGTGCCGGCGGAGTTCCTGAGCGAGGCGGTCGCCACCATCACCGCCCGGCCGGCCGCCCCGCAGGGCAGCACCCAGCACCGCTCCGACCCGTCCGTGCCCGCCATGATGCGCCGGCTCACTGACGCCATCGTGGACAGCGCCACCCCGCAGCGCGACGACCGGCTGTTCCCGGGCGACATCGAGCAGTTCCACTCCGGTGGGCTGAATCTCGCGTACGGCGCCGCCGGGGTGCTGCACGCCCTCGCCGTCACCGGCGCCGGCCCGTTCCCCGGCTTCGAGGAGTGGCTGGTCCGGCGGGCCCTGCACCCGCAGTCCGGCTCTCGGCTCGGCCTCTACGACGGGCTGCACGGCGTCGCGTACGTCCTGCACGAGCTGGACCGCCGCCAGGAAGCCCTCGACGTGGTCGAACGCTGCCTCGGTGAGCAGTGGGAGCAACTCGGCCCCGACCTGATGAGCGGCCTGGCCGGGGTCGGCCTCAACCTGCTGCACCTGGCCGAGGCCACCGGCGAGACGGCCCTGCACGACGCCGCCCGGCGCGCCACCGACCTGGTCTCCGAACGGCTGACGGAGATCGCCACCGACGAGCCCCCGGCCGGTGACCTGGCCGTGAGCGGCGGACGACAGCCCCGCGCCGGCCTCACCCACGGCTGGACCGGCCCCGCCCTGCTGTTCCTGCGCATGTACGAGCGCACCGGCGACGCCACCCTGCTCGACCGGGCCGTGACCGCGCTGCGCCAGGACCTGCACCGCTGCGTCGTGCGCCCCGATGGGGCGCTGGAGGTCAACGAGGGCTGGCGCACCATGCCGTACCTGGCCCAGGGCGGCGTGGGCATCGGCATCGTCCTCGACCAGGTGCTGGCCCACCGCGCCGACGAGGGCCTGGCCCGGGCCGGCGCCGCGATCAGCCTCGCCGCCCGGTCCCCGTTCTACGCCCAGGCCGGCCTCTTCGCCGGACGCGCCGGGATCATCCGCTACCTCGCCGGCCACGACGGCGGCGACGACGACCGGCTGGCCCTTCAGCTGCGCAACCTCACCTGGCACGCCGTGCCGTTCCGCAGCGGGCTCGCCTTCCCCGGCGACCAGTTGCTGCGGCTGTCGATGGACCTGGCGACCGGATCCGCGGGTGTGCTGCTCGCCCTCGGCGCCGCGCGGCACGAACCAGCCGCGGACCTGCCCTTCCTCACCCCGGCCGCCGGTTCCCCGCGACCGGCCGGCACCCGATGACTCCCGCCCGACCGGGCGGGGAGAAAGCAACACCGAGCAAGGAGGAGAACGACCATGGCACTTCTCGACCTGCAGGGAATGGAACTGTCCACCGAGGCGAAGAACGCCGGGGGCGGCGGCGGGAGCCGGGCGAGCCTGCTGCTCTGTGGCGACAGCTCGCTGAGCGTCACGACCTGTAACTGACCGGCGGTCATGAGCGCGGCCCCGGACCGGGACACCCAACCCGGCTCCGGGGCCACTCCTGTCGTACCGACCTCGAGGAGGCGTGATGTCCGCCGTGACCGGTGACCGGGTGCTCGTCCGTGCCGTACGGCACGGCGGCCCGTGGGTCGCCGTCCTGGTGCTGGCGGCCCTGGCAGTCGCCGCGGCGGACCTGCTGCTCCCGGCCGCGCTCGGCGCCGCCGTCGACGCGGCCCTGACTCCCGGTGCCCGGCCCGGCCGGTGGATCGCCGCGGCCGTCGCCCTGATCGTCGTCATCGCCGTCGCCGAGATCCTCACCGGTCTCGCGGCCGGCCTGAGCACCGCCCGGGCCACCGCCCGGCTGCGGCACACCCTGGTCCGGCACGTGTTCGCGCTAGCCCCCGGCGCCGCCCGCCGGCACCCGGCCGGCGACCTGGTGAGCCGCCTGGTGGGCCAGGTGCCCGGCGCCGCCGGAGCCGGCGCCGCCGTGGCCCTGGCCGGCACGGCGCTGGTGCCGCCCCTGGGCAGCCTGGTCGCCCTCACCATCATCGACCCGTGGCTGGGCGCCACCTTCGTCACCGGCCTGCTCGTGCTGACCCTGCTGCTGCGCACGTACGTCGTCGACACGGCCGACGCGACCACCCGCTACCAGCGCACCCAGAGCGACATCGCGGCGCGGCTGACCGAGGCACTGACCGGCGCGCGCACGATCACCGCGGCCGGCACGGTCGAGCCGGAGATCCGCCGGGTGCTGCGGCCCCTGCCCGACCTCGGCCGGCACGGCGCCCACACCTGGGACGCCATCGGCCGGGCCGCCGCGCAGGGAGTCCTGCTGGCACCGCTGATGCAACTGGCCGTCGTCGGCGTCGCCGGGCTCGCGCTGAGCGCCGGCCGCCTGACCCCCGGCGCGGTGCTGGCCGCCCTGCAGTACGTCGCGCTGGGCGCCGGGCTCGGCGGGGTGGTCGGTGTCCTGGGCCGGATCGCCCGCAGCCGGGCCGGCTGCCGCCGCACCGCCGAAATCCTGGCCGAGCCCCTCCACCAGTACGGCGGCCAGGACCTGCCACCCGGCAACGGCCGCCTGGAGCTGCGCGGCGTCACCGTGCACCACCCGGCCGGCGCGGACCACCCGCCCGTGCTCGACCACGTCGACCTGGTGATCCCGGCGGGCGCCACCGTGGCGGTCGTCGGCCCGTCCGGTGCGGGCAAGTCCACCCTGGCCGGGGCCTGCGGGCGGCTCCTCGACCCGGACGAGGGCGAGGTCCTCCTCGACGGCGTGCCGCTGCCCCGGGTGGGCCACGACGCCCTGCGCCACGCGATCGGGCACGCCTTCGCCCGGCCCGTCCTCGTCGGGGCGACCGTCGGCTCCGCGATCGCCCTGGGCCCCGGCTCCCCCGCCGGGCACCGGATACGCGCCGCCGCCCAGGCAGCCCGCGTGGACACGGTCGTCGAACGCCTCCCCGACGGCTACGACACCCGGCTCGCCGACACCCCGCTGTCCGGTGGCGAGGTGCAGCGGCTCGGCATCGCCCGCTCGCTGGGGGCGGAACGGCTGCTGGTGCTGGACGATGCCACCTCCAGCCTGGACACCGTGACCGAGTACGAGGTCGGGCGGGCGTTGCTGGATGCGGCTGATCGCCGTACCCGGGTGGTCGTCACCCACCGGGCCGCCACCGCCGCCCGGGCCGATCGGGTCGCCTGGCTCGACCGCGGCCGGCTCCGCGGCTACGCGGAGCACCGGGTGCTGTGGCAAAACCGCGCCTACCGGGAGCTGTTCGCCGGAGAGGACCGATGAGGTATCTGCTGCGGTTCCTGCGCCGCCACCCCGCTCCGCTGGCCCGGCTCGCCTGGTGGTCGGCCGTCGAGGCGGTGCCCGCCGTGCTGTCCGGGCAGGCCATCGCCCGGGCCGTCGACCGTGGCTTCCTGGCCGGCCACCCCCACACCGGCCTGGCCTGGCTCGGCCTGCTCGCGGCGGCGGTCATGCTCGGCGCGTACGGCACCCGCAACACCTACCGTTGCCTGGCCGGCCTCGCCGAGCCGCTGCGCGACGAGCTGGTGGCCCACGTCGTCGGCGGGGCGCTACGCGGAGCCGCCGACCGCTCGGCCGTCGCCCGGCTCACCCACCAGGTGGAGATCGTCCGCGACACCTTCGCCGGCGCGGTCATGACCGTACGCGGCTTCCTGTTCGCGGTGACGGGAGCGCTGCTGGGCCTGGCCGCTCTGGCACCGCAGGTCGCCCTGGCCGTGGCGGTGCCGATGCTGGCCGGCCTGACGTTGTTCGCCGTGACCCTCCCGGCGATGGTGGCCCGACAGCGCGCGTAC
Organism: Actinoplanes sp. CA-051413; assembly: GCF_050955795.1. Lineage (NCBI taxonomy): Bacteria > Bacillati > Actinomycetota > Actinomycetes > Micromonosporales > Micromonosporaceae > Actinoplanes > Actinoplanes sp. CA-051413. The sequence goes on along the minus strand of NZ_CP192100.1, from coordinate 4,990,877 downwards.
GTGGCCGCCGACGAGCAACTGGCCGACGAGGCGGGATCCGCGTTCGCGGGCCTGCGGGACGTGGTCGCGTGCGGGGCGGAAAGCCGGATGACCGCAGAGCTCGCCGACCCGGTGGACGCGCAAGCGGCGGCGGAACGCTCGGTCGTGCGCATGACCGCCGTACGCGGACTCAGCCTCGCCCTGGCCGGCTGGCTCCCGGTGGTCATCGTGCTGCTGGCGACACCGTCGCTGATCCGCGGCGGCCTCACCGCCGGGGCCGTACTCGGTGCCCTGACCTACTTGCTGCACGGGGTGCAACCGGCCCTGAACACCCTGATCGGCGGCATGGGCGGCGGAGGCGTACGGCTCACCGTGACCCTGGACCGCATCCTGCAAGCGGGCAAGCAGCCGGCACCCGCACCGGTCACCACAGTGCGGCAACCCACCGATGCGGAGGTGAGCCTGCGCAGGGTCACCTTCTCCTACAGCCGGCACGCCGAGCCGGTGGTCCACGACCTCGACCTGACCATCACCGACGGCGACCACCTGGCCATCGTCGGCCCCAGCGGCATCGGCAAGTCCACCCTGGTCGCGCTGCTGGCAGGCACCCTGCGACCCCGGCAGGGCCAGGCCCGGCTGGGCGGTGCCCCGATCGCCGACCTGGACGCGCGCACCCTGGCCCAGCACCGGGTGCTGATCCCGCAGGAGGCGTACGTGTTCAGCGGCACGCTGCTGGACAACCTCCGCTACCTGCACCCCGACGCCGACCGCCACAAGCTCGACCACGCAGTGGCCGCCGTCGGAGCGGACGACCTGGTGGCACGCCTCGGCGGCTACGAGGCGCCGATCACCCCCGACGTGATGTCGGCGGGCGAACGGCAACTCGTCGCGCTGGCCCGGGCGTACCTGTCCCCGGCCCGGCTCGTCCTCCTCGACGAAGCCACGTGCCACCTCGACGCGGCCGGCGAGGCCCGCGCCGAACGGGCCTTCGCCGACCGCCCCGGTGCTCTGGTGGTGGTCGCCCACCGAGTGAGCTCCGCCGTACGGGCCCGCCGCATCCTGTTGCTGGACGGTAAGGACGCGACCCTGGGAACGGACAGGTCGCTGCGGCTCAGCTCACCGCTGTACCGCGAGATCGCCGGCCACTGGGACGTACCGTCACCGGAACCAGCCCGCCTCCTCAGCCAACCGGACAGCCTCCAACCGGTTGCGCGCGCCGGTCTTACGCAGAACCGCTGAGATGTAGTTCCGGACCGTCCCCGGCGTCAGATGCAGCTTCGCGGCAACCTCCTCCGAAGGCACCCCCGAAGCCACAACACTGAGCACATCAAGCTCCCGTGGCGACAACGGACTACGCGGAGCGGCCACCATGGCAACGGCCAGGCTGGCGTCGATCACCCGTTCGCCACGAGCCAGCTGCCGGATACCCCGTACCAGCTCACACGGCGCGGCCTGAGTGCCGACAACACCCCGGACATGAACGTCCAAAACCCGGCTGAGCCGCCCCGGAGCATCCGGACCGGCCAGCACCAACGTGGCGCACCGGGGCTGCTCAGCGGCCAGCCGATCGATGGTACGGAGCCCGTCATCAGCCAGCAGGTCGACGTTGACAACAGCAACATCCGGCGGAACGGCCCGCGCCATGTCCAACGCCTCGTCAAGGCAGCCCAGATCGGCGACCACCTCAAAATCCTCCTCCAGCGACAGGGTCGCCGCGAGAGCGCCACGCAACAGATTGACGGGTTCGACGAGCAGAATGCGGATCACAATGGCCTCCCAGCCAGGGTCAAAGCTTCGCGGTGGGAATGCCGGCAACTGAGCGGGCTCGGCCACGGTGGCGGGCGGAGCACGGAAGCCGGCGGACGGCCGATCGCGGGTCCGTCTTCGGACCGGCGTGGCCTGTTTTCTGTCCCCGGAGGGAGGGCGATCAGCTGGGAGGTCCGCTGTAGCGGACGGTCCGCCCGTGGGCGGAGGTGTCATCGGCTGCGGAGAAGCGGCCGGTGGCGATCTCGGGGCGCCAGAACGACGGGACGGTGCCCATCGTGGGCGAGCCGGTGCCGCCGGAATCGCGGGCGTGGCCCGTGCCGGCGGAGTCTGCGGGCTGGTGCGGCGGGGCGGGCAGCGGGGTGGGGAAGTCTGTGGCCTGAGGCTTGGCGTGCCCGCCGTGGTCGACTGTGGTCGCGGTTGATGCGTCGCGCAGGTCGAGTGCGGGCATCGGGCCGGTCTGCGACAGGGCCGGTGCCGGGTGGGCCGGGGTCCGGGCGAGAGCGGCTTCTTGTCGCGGCTCGGTGGTTGTGGTCTGCGGCTGGAGCTGCTCTTGGGCCGTGGGCGGCACGGGGTTGGCGGGAAGCGTGGGGAGGTGCGGGCTTGCTGGTGTTGCGGGCGCCGTTGGGAGCGCGGGTGCGACCGGTGTGGGTGGCAGGGCGGGCGCTGGAGGGAGGTTCGGCAGCGCGGGCAGCGCGGGCAGGGCGGGCAGCCCGGGCGCCGCGGGTAGGGCGGGGAGCGTGGGCAGCGTGGGCAGGGCCGGCAGCGTGGGCAGCACAGGCAGGGCCGGCAGCGTGGGCAGCCCAGGCGCCGTGGGCAGGGCCGGCAGGGCCGGCGATGCGGGCAGGGCCGGCAGAATGGAAAGCGACGACAACGCCGGCAGCGACGGCACGAGCGGCAATGCAGTCACCGCGGGCACGGCCGGCAACGCAGCCGAGGCGGGCAACGTCGGCAGGGCGGGCAACGCAGGCACGGCAGGCAACACAGGCAAGGCGGGCAGGGTAGGCAGCGCGGGCACCGCCGGCAACGCAGGCAAGGCGGGCAACACTGGCAGGGCAGGCGCGGCGGGCACGGCCGGCATCGTGGGCAGAGCCGGCCGGATGGGCGTCGTGCTGACTGCCGGAGGTTCCGACCCCGATGGCAGCGCCGGAATGGCGGGCAACGTGGGCGACAAGGCGCGCGAAGGCCGCGTGGGGTGTGCCGGCACCGCGGGCTGCTCCGGCAGCGCGGGCGCAGAAGGAAGGGCCGGCTCAAGTTCCGGATTCGCGGGCAACTGAGGCTGGACTGGACGCGGCGGGGCGTCCGCGGGCGCGGGCGACCGTGGTGCTTCAGGCAGTTCGGGAGCCGCCGGCATGTCGCGGACAGCCGGCAGCGTGCGGCTGACCGGCAGCGCTGGCAGCTGCGGTGGCTTGGATACGACCGGCGAGCCCGGATTGCGGTTTGCCGAGGCAGTGTTGGGCCGCGGCGATCCCACGGGCCGGCCAGGTCGCTCATCCGCGGAGGACTTCGCCGGGCGGAGAGTCATCATCCGCCCCGCCGTCAGGCCAGTCTCACCATCGGGGAGCGCTCGCCGAACGAGTTCGGACGGTCGAACCTCCACCGGCGGGCTGTCGGCAGAAATCTCCTTCGCGTCCACCTCGGATGCAGCATCCAGCCGGCTCCTGGCTCTCGAAACCGCGTCCGTCTCGGGAGCGGTGATGGCAAGGCCCTTCCGCGCTCCCCTTTCGGGCGCGTCGGTCTCGCGGCCTTCGGCCTTCAGACCCGAATCCTCAGGATCGTCCGATCCGGAAGAGGTGGCCTTGCGGCGGTCGACCTTCGCAGTCGCAGCAGTCCGCGGCCCCGAAGGGGCGCTCGTCCGCCCAGCCGCCTCCGCTACCCGACCCTTCCGCGCCTCCGCCGTCGAGACCTTCCCCGCCTCGGCGTTCGAAGCGGTGACCTTCCGACCGTCCGCCTTCGAAACCCGTCCCTCCGCCACCTCGACCTTGGAGACCGAGACCTTGGAGACCGAGACCTCAGAGGCCGAGACCTTCTGGCCGTCAGACCTCGACTCCGGAGCTTTGGACGCGGCAACCTTCCGGCCGTCCGCCGTAGAACCGCCGACGTCCCGGCCATCAGCCCTCGAAGGCCGAGCCTTCCCCGAAACCGGAATCTTCCGATCCTCCAGGGAAAGCGGAGCCTTCCGCGCCCGAGGAACCGTCCGCCCAGCAGCAACCGCTTTCCGATCCGAAGAATCTACGAATTTACCCCCATGGATCTTCGGAACAGAGTCCCCCGAAGCCGAGCCGTCCTTTTTCGCATTGTCTGCGAGATCCCGGCCGGCCTCAGCAAGACCCACCTTTCCGCCGCGATCAATAACACCCGCATCAGCACGCGCAGCGTGATCAATAACACTCAGAGCGAAGTAAGCAGCAACAACCAACCCGACCATCACCAGCAGCCGGAAGATGCGCTGAGCTGCTGCTCCAGCGACATTCCGGCGCACCACGAACCCCCACTCGATCATTTACCCGGGCAATCGACTTATTCCTACCCACCAATCGGAAGCTAACACCGCACCACCGCCACCGCAGAACTCACCCGGGCGCCTCTCACCCATTCGTGAGCCTGAGAAAGATCGAATCATGCCGCCCGGGACAGCCCGCGCAGTCTGCTGTGGAGCTCCGTCGTCTCCGGCGCCGGGCGGGCACCGACCTGGGTTTCCAGCACCCGCACCAGCTCCTCGTACTGGCGCAGCGCCCGCCCCCGCTCCCCCAGCGCGGCATAGCAGCGCATCAAAGCCCGGTGCGCCCCCTCCAGCAGCGGATCATGCGCGACCAGCCGCGCGAACACGTCCGCGGCTTCGACGAAGCGTTGTTCCCGCGCCAGCAGGCCGCCGAGGCTGCGGAGCACGTGCTCGTACTCTCTGCGCAGCTCTTCCCGGTGCGGTTCCGCCCACGCACCGACCGGGGTGTCAGCGAGGAAGTCGCCCGGATAGCAGGCGGCGGCCCTGGTCAGTCCCTCGATACCGTCGCGCCGGGCTGCCGCCTGGAAGTCCGGGACGTCGTGGCGCAGCGTGCCGACCGCTTCCAGGTGGTACGCACCATCAGCGAACCGCACCCGCGCAGCCCCGTCGAGGGCCCGGCGCAGGAACTTCAGGCACGTGTGGAAGCTGTTGCGCAGCTCGGTCGCCGACGCCTCCGGCCACAGGGCCAGCCCGATCTCCGCCTTGGTGCTGCCCGGCCTGGTGAGCAGGTAGAACATCAGCTCGCGGGGTTTGGCGTAGGTCCAGTCCTCCGGCCCGAGCGCTCGGCCGTCCACTTCGACCCGGCTGCGCCCGAGCGCGTGGACCGCCAGCCCAGACTGCGGCACCAGGCGTGGGGCGGGCGCCGGGACGGGCGGCGAGGAGGTCGCCGCGGCCACGGCCTGCTCCACCGTCAGCGCTGCACCCTCCAGCGCGGCCCGTTCGAGGTCCGGTTGACTCAGCTCAGCCCGTACCCCCTGCACTCGCCTCTCGTGGTCCGCCAGGTCGCACGGCGGCAGCGGCGTGCCCAGCTCCCGGCGCAGGCGGTCGGCTGCGGCCAGCAGCCGCGCCCCGGTACGGGCATCAGCCCCCACCCCCGCCAGCGCCTCCAGCACGCTGGCCGTCCGCCACCGATCGCCCAGCTCGTGATGCACCGTGAGGCTCCGGCGCAGCCGGGCCACCGCCTCCGCCCGATCGCCTCGCGCCTCCGCGATCAGGCCGAGTTGCTCGTTCGCCCAGGCGGTCGCCTCGCGCAGGCCCATCCGCTCGGCGTCGGCCAGGCTCTCGCGCAGCAGCCGTACGGCACCGTCCGGATCACCCCCGCGGAAGGTCGACGCGGCCAGGTCGATCAGGGCACCGACGACACCTTCGGTGTCGCCCAGCTCGCGGAACCGGCGCAGCGCCTCGCCGGACAGTCCGGCCGCCCGGGCATGGTCGCCCTCCAGCCACGACGTGAAGCCCAGCAGTTGCAGCGCCCGGGCCTCGCCGACCGGTTCGGCCAGCCGCCGCCACAACTCCAGCCCTTCCTCATGGTGCGCGCGGGCCTCGGCGTACCGGCCGCGTTCCCGGGCGATGCTGCCGAGGGTCTGCACCGCCTCGGCGACGCCGCGCTCGTCACCGGTCGCCGCGAACAGTTCCCGGGCCCGGGTCAGGCGGGCTGCGGCCGCCGCGTAGTCACATTGCAGGAATTCCAGCCGTCCCAGCGCGGTCAGGGCCTTGGCCAGGGCGGCCGGTGCGATGTCGCGGTCCACGCCCGACACGGCCGCGTGCAGCCAGTGCCGGCCTTCCGCGTACTGCCCGGTGAGCTGCCAGTAGCGACCCAGCGCCCCGGCCAGCTGCACTTCGAGCGGCCCGTCGTCGCCGCGCGCCCAGGTCAGCGCGGCTCGCAGGTTGCCCCGGTCGCGGTGGAGCCGGTCACGCCAGAGCGGCTGGTCGACGCTGCTGAGGCCGCGTTCCGCTTGCCGGGCCACGTCGAGCATGTACGCGGCGTGCCGGGCCGCCACCGCCCGGCGCTGATCTCCGAGTCGCTCCGCCGCGTACTGGCGGACGACTTCGAGCAGGCGGTAGCGCTCCTCGGCGGCGTCGGTGCGGGCCTGCACCAGCGACTTGTCGACCAGGCGGGCGAGCAGGTTCAGGGTGTCGGTCGGGTCCTCGCCGGCGACCGCGGCAGCTCCGTCGACGGTGAAGCCGCCGCGGAACACCGACAGCCGGGCGAACAGCTCGCGTTCGGGGCCGGGCAGCAGGTCGTAGCTCCAGTCCAGGGTGGCTCGCAGGGTCGCCTGCCGGGCCGGCACGTCGCGGTTGGTGGTGACCAGCAGCGAGACGGCGTCGTCCAGCAGCGCGACGATCCGCGGCAGGGGCAGTACCCGCAGGCGCGCGGCGGCCAGTTCCAGCACCAGGGGCATGCCGTCGAGGCGGCGGCAGAGCCGGGCCACGTCGGCGGCGTTGTCGTCGGTGATCGTGAAGTCGCGGCGGGCCAGGCGGGCCCGGTCGGCGAACAGCTGCACGGCCTGGCTGTCGGCGAGGTCCGCGGCGTTCGGTGCCGGCAGGTCGGCCGGTACGGACAGGCCCTCCACCCACCAGGTGGTCTCCCCGGTGACGGCCAGCGGTTCCCGGCTCGTGGTGAGCACCCGCAGGCCGGGGCAGGCCCGCAGCAGCTCGGCGACGAGCTCCGCGCAGGCGGCCACCAGGTGCTCGCAGTTGTCGAGGACGAGCAGTCCCGGGTGTTCGCGCAGGTGGGCGACGACCATGTCGGGTCGCGAGCGGCCGGGCACCTCGGCGACACCGAGGACGTCGGCCACGGCCGCGACCAGCAGCGCCGGCCGGTCCAGCGGGGCCAACGAGATCCACCAGGTCTGGCGCCCGGGGTCGTCGGTCAGCCGGTCGTGGACCGCGTGCGCGAGCCGGGTCTTGCCGCTGCCGCCCGGGCCGACCAGGCTCAGCAGCCGGGTCCGGCGGACGGCGGTGACCAGGGCGGCGACCTCGGTGTCGCGGCCGACGAACCGGGTCAGCGGCGGTCCGGTGGCCGGTCCGGGGCCGGTGCGCCGCGGTGCGGCGACGAGCGAAGCAGGCATGGCGGGTGCTCCGACGCCGGGGACAGGACGGTTCGCCCCACGACGGGCGAAGTGAACTCCAGCGTCGGGTCCGGCGCCGGGACGGTCAACCCGTCTGTCGGCTACCCGCCGGGCCGCGACCTGCGTCCCCCCGCGTCTCCCCCCGCACCACCCCGCGCTGCCCCCCGCACCCGCACCGCAGCCTTGGGTCGTTCCACGGGGCCCGGTCCGACGGGCTCCGCCACACACAGGGGAGATCATTGATGCGCACCAACCCGTTCCGCCACCGGCTGCTCCAGCTCGCTGCCACCGCGGCCGTCGTACCGGTGGCCCTGCTGCCGTTCGGACCGGCGACGGCCGCGCCGTCGGCCGCGTCCTTCGCGGCGCCGTCCTTCACCAAGATCGAGGGGGCCGCGAGCGACGCGGCGGGCCTGCAGCCCACCGTCGACGCCTACCGCGCGCTGCTCGGCGAGCCGAACAACGGCAGCGCGCCGGGAAGCCAGCCGGCCGGGCGGCGCGAGATCAACTGGGACGGTACGCCGGACGCCCAGTCCGCGCCGAACCTGCTGCCCCGCGACTTCTTCAACACCACCGTGCCCCGGGGCGCGGTGTTCTCCACCGGGGCCGGCAACAAGTTCCAGGTCAGCGCCGACAGCGACAACCCGACCCAGACCGCGGTCCGGTTCGGCAACATCAACCCCCAGTACCGGGAGAACTTCAACGTGTTCAGCGCGCAGCGGCTGTTCACGCCGCTGGGCACGAACAAGATGAGCGTCCGGTTCTTCCAGCCGGGCACGACCAAGCCGGCCACGGTGAAGGGCTTCGGCGCCGTCTTCACCGACGTCGACAAGGCCGGCCCGACCAAGATCGAACTGTACGACCAGTGGGGCACCCAGCTCTGGTGGCAGGCGGTGCCCAAGGGCACCACGGCCAACCGCAGCCTCTCGTTCCTGGGCGTCAAGACCACCGCCGACGTGTACGAAGTCCGCATCACCACCGGCAACGCACCCCTGAGCAGCACCAACACCGACACGTCGACCCGCGACGTGGTCGTCATGGACGACTTGCTGTACGGGGAGCCGCAGCCGCTGTCCTGACCACGACAGCCGACACAGCGTGGCCGGGGGTGCTTCCGCCCTCGGCCACGCCGCGCGTCACACCACCACGCCGTCGATCTGCAGGGTCTGGACCGAGGCCGCCGGGAACGGGACAGTGATCCGCTTGCTGACGACCCGCTGGTCCTGACGGGCGGTGTACCGGTCGGAGCCGCCCGGGACCGTGGACCAGCGCGGAACCACGCCGCCCGTGCCGCCGGTGGCCTGGCCGAAGCGGGACAGGTCGAACGTCAGGTTCTGGGCGGCACCGGCGTTCAGCGCCACGATCACCAGGCGTCGGGCGGCCGCGTCGTAGCCCGCGATCGCGTAGTCCACGCCGAGGTCGATGATCCGCATGCCGGGGCGGATGTGCCGGGTGAACTGGGCGAGCGTGTAGTACTTCGTCTCGATCGCCCCGGCGGTGGCCGTGCTGCCGTTATAGCGGATCGTGCCCCAGCCGGCCGACGGGTCCATCACCTGCCAGTAGCACCATGCCGTCGGGTGTAGCCAGCGCCAGTCCATGCACAGGTTGCGGGCCATGGCCAGGCCGGTGCCGTCGCTGTCGCCGTGCTCGGAGTTCCACAGCACCTTGTTGTCGGCGCGGACGGCGTTGTAGAGCAGGTCGCGGCGGGTGTCCGGGCCGTAGCCGTGCACGTTCACCTGCCGTACGAGTGCTTTGGTGGCACTGTCGAAACTGCTCCACGTCGCCCGGGCGGCGTCGAAGTTGGTCTCGTCCGAGGCCGAGATCGTCACGCCGGTCAGGCCCTGCCGGTTCAGCTCGGTGCGCAGGTGCCCCAGGACGCTGCGCTGGGTCTGCGCGTCGATGTGACAGCCTTCCTGGGTGCCGTCGGCGCGCCACCAGCCGGCGGAGGGCTCGTTGAACGGGTCCACGGTCCGGAAACGCACGCCCCACCGCTCCTGCGCGTAGCGGGCGGTGACGGCAAGGTGGTGGGCGTGCTGACGGTGGTTCCACGCCTGCAGGTTCAGCCCGCCGCCGGCCGCACCGGACGGGTTGTGGTTGCCGCACATCCACCACATCGGGGAGTTGGCGAACAGCTCGCTGATCGCGCCGCGCTGGGTCGCCTTGACCAGGGCGGCGCGCTGCTTGGCGTCCACGTTCCAGTTCCACGCCGACGAGGCGGGGTCCTCGTTGGTGTAGTCGAGCCAGAAACCCTCGATCTGCTTGAAACGCGGAATGTTGGGCGAGGCCACCATCCGCTCGCCGTTGATCGCGTTCCAGCTGCTGGCGCCCAGGTTGTAGCGGGCTATGGTGAGGCCGAGGCCGGGCAGCGTGGTGCCGTTGTACGACACGTTCTTCATGGTGAAGAAGAGGTCGGCGAAGTCGTCGCGGTCGCCGAACACGTCGGCCCACCAGGCCAGGGAGGTGCCCCAGCCCTCCCACGCGCCGAAGTCGGCGCCCGGGTTGACGGCGATCGTGGCGTCCGCCCACGCCGGTCCCCCGCCGAGGGTGCCACCGGCGACGGCGAGCCCGGTTGCTCCCGCGGCGGCGAGAACCGTCCTTCTTGTGGTCATGGAGTCCTCCCGAGAGTGGTCACAGGCCCCAGCCCCAGCGGATCTGAGCGAGACCGGAGGCGTTGTTCACCGCGAGGCCGCTGCCGCTCTGCCGGGTCAGTGAGTAGGTGTCGCCGGTGCGCAGCCCCGGCCAGTAGACGATGCCCATCTGCCGGGCCCGTGCCAGGTCCGTCGTGGCTGCGAGGTACGCGGTGAAGGTGTTGCCGTCCTGGTGCCCCGCGCTGTAGTTCAGCCCGGTGGTCATGGGCGAGCCGGCCTCGTCGATGATGGTGCGCGAGGAGTACGACCCGAGCCGGTTGCTGAGGTTGCTGGTCCACGCGGCCCGGGTGGTGTCCGAGGCCCAGAAGCCGTAGAAGTGCAGCGACAACAGGGTGCCGCTGAGGGCGCTCGCCGCGCCGACGCCGGTCACGTTGTCGTTGTAGCCGGTGCCGCTGATCACGACCCGCCCGCGCGGGATGTTCGCGTGCCGCGACAGCCAGGTGGAGCACAGGGACACCCACGCGCTGAGGCTGTAGCCGAACGGCTCGTTCATCGGCTCGAAGTAGACGTTGCCGTTGCCGCCGTAGTCCCCGGTGACCCGGTCCCACATGGTGTTCCACGCGGCGGGGTCGTCGACGTAGCCGTCCTTGTTCGCCTCCCAGTACGACAGGATGACCTTCATCCCGTGCCCGAGCGCCGAGTCGATCGCGCCCTTGTAGCGGGCCCACCAGTCGGAGTTGACGCTCTGCGGGTTGATCGGCAGCCGGACGGTGTTGGCGCCGACCTGCTGCTGGAAGCCGGTGATGACGCCGTCCGCCTTGGTCCGCACGGTGGCGTAGGAGTCGGCCGCGGTCAGACCGCTGGGGATGACCCAGCCGTCGACGTAGTTGTCGCGCTGGTCCGCCCAGTTGACGCCCCGGAAGCCGTTGGTGGCCGCGGATGCGGGCGTGGACAGGGTGAGCAGCGACGCGGCGAGCGCTACCGCCGTCATCGCGCTCAGGAAGGCTCGTCTCAATTCGACTCCAGTGCTCAAGGCCGGATGTTTACGCAAACACGACCGGCCGCCGGAAGTCCGCCGATGACATCGATGTTGCTGAATGATTGCGCTAACATTGCCGGGGTGTCAAGGAGAAGCTGATGACCGGAGAGAGCGCGGAAGAGCTGCGCGAGAACATCGTGCGGGCGGCCATGCCGCTCCTGGGCGCGTACGACACCGTGACCACGGCGCAGATCGCCCGGGCCGCAGGCATCGACGAGGCTGACCTGCTGGCCGTCTTCGCGGACAAGGAGGCGGTCATGCGGGCCTGTGCAGTCAGGATGACAGAGCAGGTGACCGCGCTGCTCAACCCGGCCGAGGAGGTACGGGAGCTGGACGCGATCCCGGCCGACCAGCCACTCGCCGCGCGCCTCATAGCCGTGATCGACATCCTCGACGGCTATCAACGCCGCGTCCGTACCGAGCTCGAGGCCCTGCAGGAAGCCGTCTCGGCCGGTGTACCCGGCCCTCGCCCGGTCAGCCGCCAGGATCTGCGAACCGCCGGCAGGCTGCCCGAGATCCAGGAAGCTGTCGCGAGGGTGCTGGAGCCGGACCAGCAGCGCCTGCGTCTCCCGGCCGGGTTCCTCGCGGAAGCCTTCCTCGGCATGGCCCGGACGGCACAGTCGCCGGTGCCGGCCGAGCAGGTCGTCGACGTCTTCCTGCACGGCGCGCTGAGCACCGGCCGACAGAACTAGGCGGCACCCGTGGTGGATGCCGCCCGGTCGTGCGTGGTCGTGGGTTACTTGAGCCAGGGCAGGCGCTGCACCAGCGGTAGCCGGGCCCACATCTTGCCGAGGCCGAGGGTGTCACCGGCGGCGGTCAGAGCGAGCAGAGCCAGGACACCGGCGTAGATCAGGTGGTCGTCCATGAAGGGGTTGTTCTCCGGAGGCAGCACCGCGGTCCACATGAGAACCAGCAGCACACCACCGGCAGCGGCGGCCAGGCGCATGCCGATGCCGAGGATCAGGGCTGTGCCGATCGCGGCCAGGCCGAGCATGAACAGCCAGTCAGCCCAGGCCGCACCGGCGATGCTGTGGTAGATGCCCTCGAACGGACCCGCGACCGCCTTGCCCAGGAAGCCGTTGGTCGGGCTGCCACCCTTGATCCAGGCACCCTTGTCAGGGGTGGCCAGGCCGAGGCCGAACAGCTTGTCGATGAACGCCCACAGGAACACCCAGCCCAGCGCCAGACGCAACCCGGCGAGGGTGAAACGAGTGGCCTTGCTGCGACGGGACTCCGTGACGGTCGTGCCACCGGTCTTGAGGGAGACCCGGGTGGTGCGGTGCTGGACGGCGGTCATGGCGTCCACGTCCTTTCTGGTTCGTTGGCTACATCCCTATTCCAGTCGGGATCGACGCCCGTGATCAGTGCCGCACTGCCGTACCTTTCGGGACCTTCGGCCTACCCGAGCTTGGCGACGGTCAGCAGCACCGCGGCGTCCTCGAGCGCGGTCAGGCTGTGCCGGGCGTCCGGCACGGTGAGCAGGTCACCGGTCGTCCCGTCGGTGGACGAGTCGCCGCTGGTGAGGCGAACGCGACCGGCCAGGACCTGCAGCGTCGCCTCGCCCGGGTTCTCGTGCTCGTCCAGGGCCGCGCCGGCGCGCAGTGCGACCAGCGTCTGCCGCAGGGTGTGCGTGTGCCCGCCGACCAGGGTCCGGGCGCCGCGGCCGCTGGACGAGCCGCGGGCCGTGTCGAGGAGTTCGGTGGTGAGGGTGGTCAACGATGTGGGCATGACGCTCCTTCAGGTGGTGACCGGACGGCGGGCCAGGCCGCTCATCTTGACGGCGGTATAGACGGCGGCCGCGATCGCGACGTCCGACAGCAGCATCAGGCCGATGGCGTACGAGCTCTCGGCGCCGTACACCCAGCCCATGATCAGGGGTGGGACGAAGCCGCCGAGGCCGCCCGCCGCGCCGACCACGCCGGTGACGCTGCCGACCTTGTCCGCCGGTGCGACCTTGCCGACCAGGGCGAACACGGCGCCGCTGGCCGCTCCGAGCAGGCCGGCCATGGCCAGGAAAGCGACGGTGGCGACCGGGACGAGCGGCGGCTGGAACGCCTGCACGACGGCGAACAGCGCGGTTCCGGAGAAGCACCACACCAGCACGGGCACCGGGTGCAGCCGGTCGGACAACCAGCCGCCCACCGGCCGGGCGATCACGGCCAGGACGACAAAACCAGCGGTACGCAGGGCGGCGTCGTTGGCGGTGAGACCGTACGCCTCGCGCAGGTACGCCGGCAGGTAGACGCTGAACGCGACGAACCCGCCGAAGCCGACGGCGTACAGGAAGCACATCTGCCAGGTGACGGCCAGGCGCCCGACGTCCTTGATCCGTCCCCAGGCCGAGCCGGCCGGCCGCTGCCGGTCCGGGGCGTCGCGGATCAGCAGGAAAGCGGCCATCGCGTACGCCGCGAGGAGCGCCGCGACCAGCAGGAACGGCGCGTTGTCGCCGTAGGTGTCAGCCAGCTTCACGGTGGTGAAGTTGGAGATCGCCGTGCCGCCCATGCCGACGCCGAAGACGCCGATGGCGAAGCCCTTGCGGGCCGGCGGATACCAGCCGGAGACCAGCGGCACGCCGACGGCGAAGGTGGTGCCGCCCAGGCCGAGGAAGAAGCCGGTGACGATCAGCGCCGGATACGACGACACCACGGTCAGGGTCAGCACCGGGACGATGGTGGCGATGCTGACGAGCGGGAACATGATCCGGGCGCCGTACCGGTCGGTGAGCGCGCCGACCGGGATCCGGCCGAGCGAGCCGACCAGCACCGGCACCGCGACCAGCAGGGACTGGGCCGCAAAGCTGAGCCCCAGGCGTTCCTTCACGCCCGGCCCGAGCGGGCCCAGCAGGGCCCAGGCCCAGAAGTTCACCAGGAAGCCGATGGTCGCGAGGATCAGGTTGCGGGTGGCGCCCGGTCGCATCGCGCCGACGGTTGTGGACATTGTGTTTCCTCGGGTCGGGCCGGTCAGCCGCGGTCGCGGCCGGATCGGGTGGGGAGCTTCGGCGGGCCTTCCCAGCCGGGCCGCGACGGACGCAACCCGGGCCGGGTGTCCCGGCTGCGGTAGGGCACGTAAGGACGGGTCAGGTAGCCCACTGGTGCACTGAAGGCGTGCACGAGGCGGGTGAAGGGCCAGAAGGCGAACAGCGAGAACGCGGCGATGATGTGGAGCTGAAAGCCGATCGGGACGGCGGCCATGATCTCCGGGTCCGGGCTGAGATAGAACAGTGACCGGAACCACGGTGAGATCGTCTCGCGGTAGTCATAGCCGTCGCCGGCCACGTTGGCCCGCAGTGTCGACCACAGTCCCAGCACGATCACCCCGGCCAGCACCAGGTACATGGCCTTGTCGTTCTTCGTGGTGGCGGCGAAGACCGGACCGGTGAGCCGGCGCCGGGCGATGAGGATCGCCATGCCGATCAGGGTGCAGAAGCCCGCGACGGTGCCGACGAACACGGCCGTCAGGTGGTAGGCGTGCTCGGTGATCCCGACGGCCTCGGTCCAGGCCTTGGGGATGATCAGGCCGCCGACGTGGCCGATGAGGACCATCAGCACCCCGAAGTGGAACATCGGGCTGCCCCAGCGCAGGACCGCGCTCTCGTACAGCTGGGACGAGCGGGTGGTCCAGCCGAACTTGTCGTAGCGATGCCGCCAGATCAGGCCGCCGACCAGCACGGCGATGCACAGGTACGGGAAGACGACCCAGAGCAGCACGTTCATCGCCGGCCTCCGGTGGTGTCGACGAGTCCGAACGGTTCGAGCCCGACCTGTTCGACCGGCGGTCCGGTCTGGGCGAGCCGGACGGCGGCCGCGATGTCTCCGGGCTGAGGCGGGGGCAGCATGGCTCGTACGGCCTCGATGACGTGCCGGTAGACCGACTTCTCGGTGTGCAGCGCCTTGGCCAGCAGGTCGAGGCCGATGCGGTTCTCCCGGAGCAGCCGCCACCCGTCGTCGTCCAGCACTGCCAGGTCGAGCACCGCGGGCAGATAGTCCGGCAGCTCGCCGTCGACGAGCCGCAGACCCGCGTTCTTGTACGCCTCCGCGAACAGCACCAGCGCCTCGCCACGCTTACGGGTGTCACCGGCGGTGTAGTAGGTCAGGTGCAGGCAGCAGCGGCGACGGAAGTCGAACAACTCGACGTAGGTGGCCGCCAGCGTGGCCGGGTCATCGGCACGGCGGTGCTCGGCGACCACCCGCAACGGCTGCGCGATCGGCGCCGGCAGGTCGTCGAGTGCCGCCACGAGCGTGGGCAGCACCGACAGCACCTCGTGGTCGGGGTACCGCAGCAGCAGGGAGGCGGCGCGGGCCGCGACAGGCCGCCAGGCCGGGGTGGTCACTGGTCGTCTCCGTCCTTCTTGGGCGGGAAGAGTCCCTCGGGGCGGCCCTTGCCGTCCCAGTTGAGCAGGTTGACCCGCTTGTGCTTGTCGTCGGGTGCGGCGGTCGAGTCCGCGGTCTGGCGCTCCCGCAGCATGTGGAAGTTCTCGATCGAGATCGGGGCCGGCGTGCCGGAGGCCTCGCCGAACGGCCCGGAGCCGCCCATACCCGGGCCGCCGTCGGTGTCGAGGCTGCACTCGGTGGCCAGTTGTTCGAGGTGGTGGGCGTCCTCGGCGTGTGCGGCCGGGATGACGTAGCGCTCCTCGTACTTGGCGATGGCCAGCAGCCGGAACATGTCGTCCATCTCGGTGCCGGTCATGCCGACCGCGGCTGCGAGGGATTCGTCGCGCTCCTCGCCGAGGTTGATCCGGCGCTGGTAGGCGCGCATCGCGGCGAGCCGCTGCAGGACGGCGGTCACCGGGGCCGGATCGCCGGCGGTGAACAGCCCGGCCAGGTAGTCGACCGGGATGCGCAGCGCGTCGACGGCCCCGAACAGGTTGTCCAGGTCCTCGCCGTCGTGACCGGTGTCGCGCAGGATGTCGACGACCGGGGACAGCGGCGGGATGTACCAGACCATCGGCATGGTCCGGTACTCCGGGTGCAGCGGCAGCGCGACCTGGTACTTCATGATCAGGTCCCAGATCGGGGAGCGCTGAGCCGCGGTGATCCAGTCGTCCGGGATGTCCGCCGCGCGGGCCGCGGCGATGACCTTCGGGTCGTTCGGGTCGAGGAACACCGACTTCTGTGCCTCGAACAGGGCGTGCTCGTCCTTGACCGCGGCGGCCTTTCCGACGGCGTCGGCGTCGTACAGCATGAGCCCGAGATAGCGCAGCCGGCCGACGCAGGTCTCGGAGCAGATCGTCGGCTGGCCGATCTCGATGCGCGGGAAGCAGAAGGTGCACTTCTCGGCCTTGCCGGTGCGGTGGTTGAAGTAGATCTTCTTGTACGGGCAGCCGGTCACGCACATCCGCCAGCCGCGGCAGCGGTCCTGGTCGACCAGCACGATGCCGTCCTCGGCGCGCTTGTAGATCGCCCCGGACGGGCAGGAGGCCGCGCAGGACGGGTTGAGACAGTGCTCGCAGATGCGGGGCAGGAAGAACAGGAAGGCTTTCTCGTACTCCTGGCGCACCTGATCCGACAACTGCTGCAGGATCGGGTCGCCGGCGGCGATCTCGTTGCCGCCCGCGAGCGAGTCGTCCCAGTTCGCCGACCAGGTCACCTTGGTGTCCTCGCCGGTCAGCAGGGACTTGGGCCGGGCCACCGGGGTGTCGTCGCCGGCCGGGGCGGTGAGCAGGTGGTCATAGTCGTAGGTCCAGGGTTCGTAGTAATCGGCCATGGCGGGCATCTTGGGGTTGGCGAAGATGCTGAACAGCTTCTTGATCCGGCCGCCGGCCCGGGGCTTGAGCCGCCCGGCCCGAGTACGCGTCCAGCCGCCCTGCCACCTGTCCTGATCCTGATAGGTGCGGGGATAGCCCTGCCCGGGCCGCGACTCGACGTTGTTGAACCACACGTACTCCACACCGGAGCGGTTGGTCCACGCCTGCTTGCAGGTGACCGAGCAGGTGTGGCAGCCGATGCACTTGTCGAGGTTCATCACCATCGACATCTGGGCCATGACGCGCATCAGTACTGCACCTCCTGGGAACGACGGCGGATGACGGTGACCTCGTCGCGCTGGTTGCCGGTCGGGCCGAGGTAGTTGAACGCGAACGACAGCTGCGCGTAGCCGCCGATGAGGTGGGTGGGCTTGATCAGCAGCCGGGTCAGCGAGTTGTGGATGCCGCCACGCCGGCCGTTCGTCTCCGACTTCGGCACGTCGATCACCCGCTCCGCCGCGTGGTACAGGTACACGGTTCCTTCGGGCATCTTGTGCGTCACCACCGCACGGCACACCACCACGCCGTTGCGGTTGACCGCCTCGATCCACTCGTTGTCCGTGACACCGATCTTGGCGGCGTCCTTCTCGCTCATCCACATCGTCGGCCCGCCGCGCGAGAGCGTCAGCATGATCAGGTTGTCCTGGTACTCGGAGTGGATGGACCACTTCGAGTGCGGCGTCAGGTAGCGCACCGTCAGCTCCAGCTCGCCCTTGGCGCCCAGGCGCGGCTCGCCGAAGAGTTTGTGCATGTCCAGCGGCGGCCGGAAGACCGGCAGCTCCTCGCCGAGCTCGGCGATCCAGTCGTGGTCGAGATAGAAGTGCTGCCGCCCGGTGAGGGTGTGCCAGGGCTTGAGCCGCTCGACGTTGATCGTGAACGGCGAGTACCGGCGGCCGCCGTGCTCGCTGCCGGACCACTCCGGGCTGGTGATCACCGGGACGGGCCGCGACTGACAGTCGGCGAAGCGGATCTGTTTGCCCTCGTGCTCGGCGGCCAGGTCGGCCAGCCGTCGGCCGGTGCGCCGTTCCAGGAACTCGAAGCCCTCGGTGGCCACCCGGCCGTTGGTGGTGCCGGACAGGGCCAGGATGGCCTCGCAGGCCCGGATGTCGGTGTCCAGGCGGGGACGGCCGTCGGCGACGCCGCCGCGGACGGTGCCGTTGACCTGCCCGAGGAATGCGATCTCCGGGCTGACGTCGACGGTGACCGCCTTCGTGGTGGTGCCGAGCCGGTCGAGCAGCGGGCCCAGGGCGCCCATCTTCGCGCTGATCGCGCCGTAGTCGCGTTCCACGACGATGAACTTGGGCATGGTGCGGCCCGGCACGGCGGGGACCTCGCCGGTCTGCCAGTCCCGCACGACGCCGCCGGGGGTGGCCATGGCGTCCGGGGTGTCGTGCAGCAGCGGCGCCGCGACCAGGTCCTTACGGACGCCCAGGCGCGGACCGGCCAGCTCGGAGAAGACCTTGGCGATGCCGTGGAACGCGTCGAAGTCGGTGCGGGTCTGCCACGGCGGGTTGATCGCCGGGGTGAACGCGTGGATGAACGGGTGCATGTCCGTGGTGTTGAGGTCGTGCTTCTCGTACCACGTCGCCGCGGGCAGAACCACGTCGGAGAACAAGGTCGTGGAGGTCATCCGGAAGTCCAGCGACAGCAGCAGATCCAGCTTGCCCTCCGGCGCCTCGTCGTGCCAGACGACGTCCTGCGGGCGCTTCTCCGGCGGTGCCTCCTCGGCGCGCAGTGACGCGTCGGTGCCGAGCAGGTGCCGCAGGAAGTACTCGTTGCCTTTGGCGGACGAGCCCAGCAGGTTGGCCCGCCACACCGTGAGGACACGCGGCCAGTTCTCCGGTGCGTCCGGGTCCGTACCGGCGAAGCGGAGCCGGCCGTCGACCAGCTCCTGGGTCACGTGCGCGGCGGGGTTGTCGGGTGCGGCCGCGAGGGCTTCGTCGGCGAGGTCGAGGGGGTTGCGGTCGAAGGTCGGCATCGACGGCATCCAGCCCAGGCGGGCCGACTTGGCCAGCAGGTCGGCGGTGTGCCTGCCGGCGAACTCGCCCTTGGCCAGCGGCGAGGTCAGCACGTCGGCGCCGTACTGGTCGTAGCGCCACTGGTCGGTGTGCAGATACCAGAACGCGGTGCCGATCATCTGCCGCGGCGGCCGGACCCAGTCCAGCCCGAAGGCCAGGTGCGACCAGCCGGTCACCGGCCGGCACTTCTCCTGCCCGACGTAGTGCGCCCAGCCGCCGCCGTTGACCCCCTGGCAGCCGGTCAGCGTGGTCAGGGTGAGCATCGCCCGGTAGGTGGTGTCGGAATGGAACCAGTGGTTGGTCCCCGCACCCATCAGGATCATCGACCGGCCGCCGGAGCGTTCGGCGTTGTCGGCGAACTCGCGGCCGATCCGGGCCACGGCCACGGCGGGTACGCCGGTGATCGGCTCCTGCCACGCCGGGGTGTACGGCACCTCGCCGTCGTCGTAGCCGCTCGGCCAGATCCCGGGCAGACCCGGGCGGGCGACGCCGTACTGGGCCAGCATCAGGTCGAAGACCGTGGTCACCAGCTTGCCGCCGACTTCGGCGGTGGGTACGCCGCGGCGCATCAGTTCCGGGGTGTCGTTGTCGAAGCGTGGCAACGCGATCTCGGCGCCCTCACCACCGGCGCAGCTGAGCCGGGGCACGACATCGCCGAGATCGAGGTTCCACCGGCCGACCCCGGCCTCGCTGAACCGGTCCCCCAGCGATCCGCCGGGCACCGCGGGCGCGTCGGTGACCGAGTCCCACAACACCGGCCGGAACGCCGCCTCGGCCCCGGTCTCCCCCAGGTCGGCGGCCGTCACGAACTTGCCCGGCCGGTAGCCGCCGCCGTCGACCGGCTCCAGCGCGACCAGGTACGGCAGGTCGGTGTAGCGCGAAACGTAGTCGGCGAAGCGCGGCGTCACCTTGTCGACGAAGAACTCCTTGAGGATGACGTGACCCATCGCCATCGCCAGGGCGCCGTCGGTGCCGGGCTGCGCGGGCAGCCACTCGTCGGCGAACTTGACGTTGTCGGCGTAGTCCGGCGACACCACGACGACCTTCTGGCCGCGGTAGCGGGCCTCGGCCATCCAGTGCGCGTCCGGGGTACGGGTCACCGGCACGTTGGAGCCCCACATCACCAGGTAAGAGGCGTCCCACCAGTCCCCCGACTCGGGCACGTCGGTCTGGTCACCGAACATCTGCGGCGAGGCGACCGGCAGGTCGGCGTACCAGTCGTAGAACGACAGCATCGAGCCGCCGATCAGGCTCAGAAACCGGGCGCCGACGGCGTGCGACACCATGGACATCGCGGGGATCGGCGAGAAACCGGCCACCCGGTCCGGGCCGTACGCGCCGATGGTGTGCACGTGGGCGGCGGCGACGATCTCCTGCGCCTCGTCCCACGACACCCGGACGAGTCCGCCCTTGCCGCGGGCCCGCTGGTAGCGGCGGCGGCGTACCGGATCGGCCTGGATGTCGGCCCACGCCGCGACGGGGTCACCGCCGAGACGGGCCTTGGCCTCCCGGTACATCTCGATCAGCACCCCGCGGGCGTACGGATACCGCACCCGTGTCGGTGAGTACGTGTACCAGGAGAAGGCCGCGCCGCGGGGACAGCCACGCGGCTCGTACTCCGGCCGGTCGGCGCCGACGCTGGGATAGTCGGTCTGCTGCTGCTCCCAGGTGATGATGCCGTCCTTGACGTACACCTTCCAGGAGCACGAGCCGGTGCAGTTCACCCCGTGCGTCGAGCGCACCACCTTGTCGTAGGACCAGCGGTCCCGGTAGAAGCTGTCCGCCTCCCGGCCGCCGATCTGGTGCAGCGTACGGCCGTCGGCGGAGACCTCCGCCCGCCGTACGAGTCCGCCGAACGCCAGTAACGCCCGCGCCGCCGTTCCGCTCGCTCCCGCCATGTGTCCTCGCTCCCTCGTGGTCAGGCGATGCCGTAGGCGATGCCGGTGCCCAGGATGTCGCTGTCGTCGTAGTCGTACTCGAGCTGGTCGACGACCTCGACCACCCCGGCCACCTGCCGGGTCAGCCGGTCGGCGATGTCGGTCGTCGACCACCGCCCGACCCGGCCGGTGAAGGTCACCACGCCGTCGTCGACCGTGACCTGCACTCTCCCGGCGTCGTCGGCCATGAAGGCACGCACGACACCGGCCTGCACGTCCGCGAGGATCTCGTCGTCGGGACGCAGGTGCACCTTGAGCAGGTCGCCGCGGGAGACCACACCGACCAGCCGGCCCAGGTCGTCGACGACCGGCAGCCGCTTGACCCCTTCGCCGTCCATGACCCGCGCCGCGGCCGGGATGGAGGTGCTGGCCGGCACTGTCACCGGCGGCGTGCTCATCAGGTCGGCCGCGGTACGGGCGGAAGCCTTCACTCGCTCGCCGCGACGGCGCCGGCCGTCGAACAGGCGGGGCTCCTCGGCGCCGGCGTACTCGATCTTGCGGAGCAGGTCCGCCTCGGACACCACCCCGGTCACCCGCTGGAACTCGTCGACGACGGGTACGGCGCTGAACCGGTTGCGCACCAGCAGGTCGACCACGTCGCGGTACGGCGTTTCCGGCGGAACGGTGACCACCGCGGTGGTCATGACGTCGTTCACTGTCCAGGCCTTCATCACGCCTCCTCATCGATCACCTCGACGCTAGGAGCGGACCGCCGGCCGGGGCAGGGCCGACCGGCCCTACCCCTCGGGACCACAGCCCGGGCCGGGCCGCCGGAGCGCTACGCGACGCCGAACGGGGTACCGCGCTCCGAACCGTTGATCATGCTGTCGTCGATGTCGAACGTCAGGCCGTCGGCGACATCGACGACGCCCGGCACGCGCCGGGCCGTACCGGCGAGCCGCGCGGCAGCCGAGCGGAAATGCACCCGCCCGGCGAGCGAGACGACACCGTCGACACAGGTCACCCGTACGGCGGTGCCGTCAGTCACCGAAGCGCCGGGCAGGGCCTCGGCCACGACGTCCCGGCAGATCTCGGTGTCGGAACGGCGATGCACCTTGAGCAGGTCGCTACGGGTGACGATGCCGATCAGGTGACCCTGGTGGTCCACCACCGGGAGCCGCTTGACGCGCTCACGTTGCATGCGACGGGCTGCCGCGGCAAGCGACAGCGACCCGTCCGCCGACACGACCGGTGAGGTCATCACCTCGGCCGCGGTCCGGCCGCCGGCCTTGGCCCGGTCGCCGCGGCGGCGCCAGGCGTCGAAGATCCGCGGACTGACCCCGCCGGCGGCCTCCACCTTGTGCAACAGGTCCGCCTCGGACACGACTCCGGTCACCCGGTCGTGCCGGTCGACGACCGGCACCGCGCTGACCCGCCGGCTGATCAGCAGATCCACCAGCTCCCGGTACGGGGTGTCCTCCCCGACCGAGACCACGTCGCGGGTCATGACGTCATCCACACACCACAGTTTCATGGCCGCACCTCCTCCTGCTCACCACCGACGCTAGGGACGCCCCGCGCGCCGGCCCAGAGCCGGTCGGCCCGTTCCCCAGGGCCGCTCGGGACGGCTCGGCCGGCCGGCGCGAACAGGTCCTTCGGCCCTGCTCGGGACGGGCCACGGACCGGCACAGTGGGCGGACAGAGGAGGTGTCCGTCATGACCGCACAGTCCGGGCCGCCGACACGGTCCCGCCCAGCCGCCGCTCTCGAGGCCGCGGCGCACGTCGCAGGGCACGCACCGTCGGTGTTCAACACCCAGCCGTGGCGCTGGCAGCTCAGCGGCGACACGCTGGAGCTGCACGCCGACCGGACCCGTGCCCTGACGGCGACCGACCCCGACAGCCGGCTGCTGCTGCTCAGCTGCGGCGCCGCCCTGCACCACGCCCGGGTCGCCCTGCGGGCCGCCGGATGGGACGTGCACGTCGAGCGCCTGCCGCAGGGTGACGCCGCCGACGTCCTCGCGCGCATCACCATCGCCGGGGCCGCGGACGCCGACCGGCAGGCGGAACGGATGGCGGGAGCGATCACGCTGCGGCGTACGGACCGGCGGGCGTTCAGCGACCGGACCGTGCCGGAGGAGCTGCTGATCGGGCTGCGGCGGGCGGTGGAGGCCGAAGGGGCCTACCTGCACGTCGTACGCCGGGACCAGATGCCGATGCTGGCCACCTCCACCGCCCGGGCGGCCGACGCCGAGAGCAGCGATCCGGCCTACCGGGCGGAGCTCGAGCACTGGACCAACCGGCCGGTGGACAGCGGCGACGGCGTACCGGCCGCGACGGCGGTGCAGCGGGCACCGCGCCGGGTCCCGGTCCGCGACTACGCCCCCGGCGCCGTCGCCGGGCTGAGCCCCGGCGACGACTTCGACCTCGGGGCGTCGTACGTGGTGTTGTTCGGGCTCACCGACGAGGCCGAGGCGCTGCTACGCGGTGGTGAGGCGCTGTCCGCGCTGCTCCTGGCCGCGACCGCGGACGGGCTGGCCACGGCACCGATGAGCGACACCATCGAGGTCCAGTGGCCGCGCCACCTGCTGAAGGGCCTGCTGAGCGGAGTGGGCGAGCCGTATCTGACCATCCGGCTGGGCTACAACGATGCCGCGCCGGACCTGCCGCCCGCTCCGCGCCGCAAAGCCGCCGACATCGTCCGGATCAGCGACCGGTAGAACCACCGTCGTCCGGCAGCAGGACGATCGCCGGGATCTCCACCGGCTGGCTGATCGGCGTGGTGGCCAGGTTCAGCCAGGTCGCGGTGAGCAGCACCCGCTGCAGGGCTTGACCGGCGTTCACCCAGTGCCGCCGGGTATCGCCGTCGATGGCCAGGACCATGATGGTCGGGTACGGCTCGAACGGGGCGGCGGCCCGGTCCCGGTGCGGTTGCAGGAGCCCGAAGTCGCGGATCGGCAGGATCTCCAGGGCATCGCACGGGCCGATCGCCGTCGACGGCACGCCGTCCCGGCGGCCCCGGTGCGGGCTGGTCCACCGCGCGAGTTCGGCGCGGTAGCGGCCCTTGGCCCGCAGCGCCCGATCGGCCTCCTGGGACAGGCTCAGGATCGCGTTGCGGCTGACCGCGTTCGCGACGGTGAGCGTGGCGCCCTCGCGGCGGGCGGCGTCCGCCAGCCGTTCGACCGCGTCGGCCGGCACGACGGACCGGGCGAACGGCCACCGGTTGGTGTGCCGGTGCGGGATGGCGGCGACCAGGGCCTCGGCCGCCGGCGTCGGTGCCATCGGCTGCCGCACGCTGACCCGGGCGACGAGGTCCGGATCCGTGTCGTCCGGGAAGAGCGTGGTGTGGCTGAGACCCTGGTAAATAAGGGGTTCAGGTGTGTGGGTGGCGGGCGAGGCGGCGGGTCATGATGCTGCATCTGCTGCTCTCCGTGCCCCGCGACCGCTACCGCGCCAACGCGAAGCGCCTCGCCGAGGAGACCGGGCCACGCTGCGCCACAAGCCGGAGTCCGTCGCGGAGATCCTGGCGGCTCTCTGCGGCTGAGACCCTTCCGCTGAACCTCAACTTCCTTCTATTGTGGCCATACAGTCGCCGGGCCCTCGCTTTGCGTAAGGTGCCGCGCCGCAGGCTGGACCTTTCACGGGAGAGGCACGGGGATGATCAGGAAACTCATGGTAGTGCTCGCCGCTGCGCTGGTGTTGCTCGCCGCCGAGCCCGCGGAGGCGGCCACCGTGTTGCCGCCCGGGGCCGCACACAAGATCGGCAGCACCTACCAGGAGCGCGTGAGCACCGGCGAGGTCCTGACCTTCCGGCAGGTGAACGAGGTGGAGAGCGTCGCCCTCATCTCGCGGCGCAGCCTCGGGCAGTGCAGCTGGACCTACTTCTGCCAGTGGGACAGCACCAACTACGACGGCGAGTTCCACCGGTACAGCCTCAACGGGATCGCCGGGGCTCCCGGACACTGCTGGAACCTGGCCACCGGGGCGAAGGACGACGGCGAGAGCTGGTGGAACGACACCAACACCGACGTACGGGTGTACGACTGGGTGAACTGCAACGCCAGCGGCTGGAACCGCACGGTCGCGGCAAGCGGCTACGCCACCTGCCAGAGCAGCGACTGGTGCGACCGCGTGACGAGCCTCTACGCCTGCGGCCGCTTCACGACTCCCGGATCACCTTGTTGACGACGTCCGGCCCGTAGTACTGAGCCGTGTCGATGTGGTTGACGCCCAGATCAACCGCCTTGCGCAGCACGTCGACAGCGGCATCGCGGTCACGGGGCGGCCCGAGGGCGCCGGGACCGGTCAGCTGCATCGCACCGAAGCCCTTTCATCGCCGGCCTCCTGAGCTTTCCGTCTCCTCGACGGTCACGGCGCTCACGCCGGGCACGGTGCGGGCGAGCACGGTCACGACGGCCCGCTGGGTGTCGTTGGCGAACTCACCGGCGACGGTGGCGATGCCGCCGCCGACAGTGACCGTCCACAGGCGGGCGCCGTCGGCGTACTCGTCGAGCCGGTGCTGCACGTCCGCGGCGATGACGTCGTCGCTGCGTACCATCGTGCGCAGGATGTCGCGGCGGCTGATGATGCCGACGACCTCGCGGCCTTTGACGACCGCCATGCTGCGCACGTCACGCCGCAGCATCACGTCGGCCACCTCGGCCACGTCGAGGTCCGGCGTGGCCGTGAACGGATTCCTGGCCATCACCTCCACGACCGTGCCGGGCCGGCGCTGCGGCGCCACGTCCACGTCGCGGCGCAGGTGCGCGGTCGGATCGACGGGCACCCGGTGCCACAGCAGATCCCCCTCGCTGACCATGCCGACCAGGAACCCCTGCGCGTCGACCACCGGCAGGGCCGTGACCGCCTTGGCGGTCATCAGCTCCGCGGCGCTCTCGATCGGTGCGTTCTGCCAGACCACGTGGACCGGGCTGGTCATGATGTCCTTCGCGCGCACGGTCCTACCTCCGCCCGGCCAGCAGCTTGGTCAGGTCGACGAGCCGGTTGGTGTAGCCCCACTCGTTGTCGTACCAGCCGAAGACCTTGATCAGCCGGCCCCGCGCCTGGGTGAGCCCGGCGTCGAAGACGCAGGAAGCCGGGTCGCCGACGATGTCCGTGGAGACGATCGGCGCCTCGGTGTAGCGGATGATGCCGTGCATCGGCCCGCCGACCGCCGCCGACCGCTCGACAGCCTCGTTGACCTGCTCGACCGTCACGTCGGTGCCGAGTTCGAGCGTCAGGTCGCTGATCGAGCCGTCGACGACCGGGACGCGCAGCGCGACGCCGTCGAGCCGGCCGGCCAGCTCGGGCAGGACCAGGCCCACGGCCTTCGCGGCCCCGGTGCTGGTCGGGATGATGTTCACCCCCGCGGCCCGGGCCCGGCGAGGATCCTTGTGCGGCGCGTCCAGGACGTTCTGGTCATTGGTGTACGCGTGCACGGTCGTCAGGAAGCCCCGCTCGATGCCGAACGCCTCGTGCAGCACCTTGACCAGGGGCGCGACGCAGTTGGTCGTGCAGGACGCCCCGGAGACGATCTCGTGCCGCACCGGGTCGTACGAGTCCGCGTTGACGCCGGGCACCAGGGTCGCGTCGACGCCCTTGCCCGGCGAGGAGATCAGCACCCGCGACGCTCCGGCCTTGAGGTGCAGCGCGGCATCGTCCCGGGTCCGCAGCTTGCCGGTCGACTCGATGACCAGGTCGACCCCGAGATCGGCCCACGGCAACTGGTCGGGTGAGCGCTCCGAGAAGACCGGGATCGTGTGCCAGCCGACGTTCAGGGCGTCGTCGGTGTAGCTCACGCCGGCACCGAGGCGGCCGAACGTGGAGTCGTATTCCAGCAGGTGGGCCAAGGTGCCGGTGTCGTACAGGTCGTTGATCGCGACCACCTGGAAGCCCGCGTTCGACAGGTCCTTGTCCAGCAGGGCCCGCAGATAGTTGCGGCCGATCCGGCCGAATCCGTTGATGGCGATGCGGTAGCTCATCGTTGCCTCCCGGCTTGTCGTCCCCTTCAGCCTCCCGTCGCGGCGATCGGGGAGGCAGGGTCGAAAGGCCCGGAAGGGTAGTTCTCCCGGCGGGTCAGGGACTGATCAGTTTCCAGTCGCCTTCCGAGATGACCTCAACGGTGCCGTCGACGACCTTGACGGCGGTGTTGTCGTCGATGGCGTAGGTCGGGACCGGGATGCCGGACGCCCACTTCTGGATGCTGGACAGGTCGGTGTCCTCCATGTCCGGATGGTTGAGGTGGGGGTACAACGTGAAGTCCACCAGTCCCAGCGCCCGGTCGGCGTCCTGCGCCATGTCGCTGCCGTCAGGGACGAATTGCAGGTCGAATTCGGCGTCGCAGTTGTACGGGGTGACCGCGATGCTCCCGGCGCTGACCCCCACATAAACCGTGTCCCGCAGCGATGGCAGGAGGTCGGCCAGACCCGACCGGCGCAGCCAATAGGTCAGGTACAGCACGTCGCCGCCCCAGACGAGGAGGGCATCGGCCGCCCGGACCGCCGGGACCCAGTTCTCTTCCCGAATGGTCGGCAACGCGGTGAGCTCCAGCAGCCCCAGGGATTTCCAACCCAGCTCGCCCAGCGGGATCGAAGCGTGGCCGTGAATCGCCTTCCACGCCCTCTCAGCGCCGCCGGGGAAGGGGTGGACACCGGTGGGGATGAACAGGGCCGTGGATTCGGCGATCGGCTTGCCCAGCAGGTCGACGAGCGCGTCGGAGATGCTCGGGTTGCCGATGCCCGACGACGTGAGAAGGAACTTCAGCGACACATCGCTGGATCATCCACTCGGGTTCTCCGGCCGTCAACCACCTTCACCCGCGGGCCCTTATGTCAGCCGTATCGCTCGGCGAGGGCGTTGCCGATCGAGGCCAGGTGGTCCCGTACGCCTGGCGGACCGGTCACTTCGAGCCATTCGATCAGCCCGGCCAGTTCGCCGGCGAGTGCGTACTCGTTGTAGCCGCGGATCACGACCTCGACGCGGCCGTCGGGGGTGGAACCGCCCACCTCGAGCCGGCCGCCGAGCATCATCCGGAGCCGGCCCATCCAGTCGGGCGCGCACACCGCCTGGAGCTCGACGGGCGTCCGCCGCCGGTCGACCTCGTCGGCGATCTCGCGCCAGCTCCGGGCCAGGTCGAAGTCCTCGGGCCGGTGCACGGGATCGCCGGTCGGGTCGGCGGACGACACGCGGTCGATCCGGAAGGTCCGCCGGCCGGCCTCGGTGGTGGCGACGAGGTACCACGCCGGGCCTTTGGCGACGATGCCCAGCGGGTGGACGGTTCTCAAGGTCTCGGTGCCCTGGCCGTCGACGTAGCCGAGCCGCACCTGGACGCCGCGGATCACCGCGTCCTGCAGGTCGTCGAGGAAGGGCGGGTGCCGGAGCTCGACCGGGCTCGACCCCCATCGTTGCGGGTCCAGGACCAGCGACGACGCTGCTGCCTCGGCCTGCACCCGGAAGGGCTCCGGAAGGGCCCGCACGAGCTTGCGCAGAGCTGCTTTCACGGCCGGCGTCGCCGCCGAGGCCGGGCCGGCCACCAGGAACAGGGCGCGGGCCTCACTCGCGGTCAGCCCGGACAGGTCGGTGCGGGCACCGCCGACGAGGCGCCAGCCGCCACCCCGGCCCTGCATGGAGTACACGGGCACCCCGGCCATGGCCAGGGCGTCGAGGTCGCGGCGGGCGGTGCGCTCGGAGACCTCCAGCTCCCGGGCGACCTCGGCTGCTGTCACCTGCTCGCGCTGTTGCAGCAGGAAGAGGATGGCCATCAGCCGGTCAGCTCGCATCCGGCAACACTTCCACGAAAACCGGTCATGAGATGACCGGTTCTGCTCGGCAGGATAGCGCCATGACCTCACCGACGAGCCCGATCGATTTTCCTGAGCCCACCCTCATTCCGGTCAACGGCGTGGAGCTCGAAGTCTTCGAAGCCGGACAGCACAACGCGGGACGGCCCATCGTACTTTGTCACGGCTGGCCGGAGCATGCCTTCTCCTGGCGCCACCAGATGCCCGCCCTGGCCGCAGCCGGCTACCACGTCATCGTCCCGAACCAGCGGGGTTACGGAAACTCGTCCCGGCCGGCCGAAGTGACCGACTACGACATCGCGCACCTGTCGGGTGATCTCGTCGCCCTTCTCGACCACTACGGGTACGAGGACGCCACCTTCGTCGGTCACGACTGGGGGGCAATGGTCGTCTGGGGCCTGACCTTGTTGCATCCGCACCGGGTGAACAAGGTGATCAGCTTGAGCTTGCCCTACCAGGAGCGCGGAGAAAAACCCTGGATCGAGGTCATGGAGGAATTTCTCGGCGGCGACTTCTACTTCGTCCACTTCAATCGGCAGCCAGGCGTCGCGGACGCCGTGCTGGACGAGAACACGTTCCGGTTCCTGCGCAACTTGTACCGGAAGAACGTGCCACTTGCCGCGCCGGAGCCGGGAATGGTGATGATCAATATCGCCAACGCGGAGACGCCGCCGGGCGAGCCTTTGATGAGCGACAGCGAACTGGCCGTTTTCGTCTCCGCCTTCGAGACCTCAGGGTTCACGGGCAGCATCAACTGGTACCGGAACCTCGACCGCAACTGGCGCTTGCTGGCGGACGTGGACCCGATCATCCGCCGGCCCACACTCATGATCTACGGCGACCGGGATGCGGTCCAGCGGTTCGAAGGACTGCCGGATTTCGTGCCTGATGTGGAGGTTGTCAGTCTGGACTGCGGTCATTGGATCCAGCAGGAGAAGCCGGAGGAAACAACCCACGCGATGCTGAGGTGGCTCGCGAAGCCCTGACCCGGCGGGCCCTCCGGCCCTACTGCCCGGGACGTCGTGTGCGGTACCACCAGAAGAGAGGACGAACGCACGAGCGGACGAGGGTGAGCCGGATGGCCAGGTACGTCTACGACTTCACGGACGGCAACAAGGACCTGAAGGAGCTGCTCGGCGGTAAGGGCGCCAACCTGGCCGAGATGACCCGGATGGGGTTGCCGGTGCCGCCCGGCTTCACGATCACCACCGAGGCCTGCCGCGCCTACCTGCGGACCCGCGCGGTCCCGGCCGGGCTCTTCGCCGAGGTGCAGGAGCATCTGCTGCTCGTCGAGATGCGAATGGGCAAGGGCCTCGGTGACCCGCAGGACCCGCTGCTGCTGTCGGTCCGCTCGGGCGGCAAGTTCTCGATGCCCGGCATGATGGAGACGATCCTGGACATCGGTCTGACCGACTCCAGCGTGCGGGGACTGGCGGCGCAGAGCGGCGACGAGCGGTTCGCCTGGGACTCGTACCGGCGGCTCATCCAGATGTTCGGCCGGACCGTGTTCGGCGTGCCCGGTGCGGACTTCGAGTCCGAGCTGGCCGCCGCCCGGGCCGGCGCCGGCGCCGAGTCCGACGCCGAGCTTCCGGTCGCGCAGTTGCAGGACCTCGTGGAGGCGTACAAGAAGGTCTTCCTGGCCCACACCGGCCGGGACTTCCCGCAGGCGCCGCACGAGCAGCTGTTCCTGGCCATCACGTCGGTCTTCCGGTCCTGGAACGCCGAGCGGGCCGTCCTGTACCGCCGGCAGGAGCGCATCCCGCAGGATCTCGGCACCGCGGTCAACGTGATGGCGATGGTGTTCGGCAACCGGGGGCCGGACTCGGGTACGGGCGTCGCCTTCACCCGGGACCCGGCCACCGGCCGGCGCGGCGCCTACGGCGACTACCTGTCCAACGCCCAGGGCGAGGACGTGGTCGCCGGGATCCGCAACACCGTCGGGCTGCGCGAGCTCGCCGAGCTCGACCCGCGCAGCTACCGCCGGCTTCTGTCGGTCATGGAGCGGCTCGAGCAGCGTTACCGCGACCTGTGCGACATCG
Source organism: Actinoplanes sp. CA-051413 (assembly GCF_050955795.1). Taxonomy (NCBI): domain Bacteria; kingdom Bacillati; phylum Actinomycetota; class Actinomycetes; order Micromonosporales; family Micromonosporaceae; genus Actinoplanes; species Actinoplanes sp. CA-051413. Next base: position 4,960,462 of record NZ_CP192100.1, on the reverse strand, counting down.
AGTTCACCATCGAGCGCGGCAAGCTGTGGATGCTGCAGACCCGGGTGGGCAAACGCACGGCCGCCGCCGCGTTCGTCATCGCCGCGCAGCTGGTCGACGAGGGCACCATCACGCTCGACGAGGCCCTGCAGCGGGTCTCCGGGGAGCAGCTCGCGCACTTGATGTTCCCCAGCTTCGACACCTCCGCCGCCCCGGCGCCGCTGACCACGGGCGTTCCGGCCTCACCCGGCGCGGCGGTGGGCGCGATCGTCTTCGACTCCGCTCACGCGGCAGCCGCGGACCACCCGGTGATCCTGGTGCGGCCGGAGACCAATCCCGACGACCTGCCCGGGATGATCGCCGCCCAGGGCATCCTGACCAGCCGGGGCGGCAAGACGTCGCACGCTGCCGTGGTGGCCCGGGGCATGGGCAAGACCTGCGTCTGCGGTGCCGAGGAGCTGCGCATCGACCTGGCGGCGGAGACGGTCACCGTGAACGGCACGGTCCTGCACGCCGGCGATGTGCTGTCGCTGGACGGCACCACCGGCCGGGTCTACCCGGGTGCCGTGCCGGTGCACCCCTCCCCCGTCGTCCGGTACTTCGAGGGTGAGTTGTCGCCGGCCAACGACCCGCTGCTGGCGGCCGTGCAACGGTTGATGACGCACGCCGACCACGTCCGGCGGCTCGGCGTGCACGCCAACGCCGACACCGGGCCGGACGCCGCCCGGGCCCGCCGGTTCGGAGCCGGCGGCGTCGGGCTGTGCCGCACCGAGCACATGTTCCTCGGCGAGCGGCGTGAGCTGGTGGAGCGGCTGATCCTGGCCGACGACGACACCGAGCGGGACGCGGCCCTGGCCGCACTGCTACCGCTGCAACGGGCGGACTTCGTCGAGCTGTTCGAGGCGATGGACGGGCTGCCGGTCACCGTACGGCTCATCGACCCGCCGCTGCACGAGTTCCTGCCGGCGCTCGAGGAGCTGACCGCCCGCGTCGCCCGCGCCGAGGCGCTGGGCCGCGATCCCGGCCGTGACGCCGTACTGCTGACGGCCGTGCGCCGGATGCACGAGGCCAACCCGATGCTCGGCCTGCGCGGAGTGCGGCTGGGCCTGGTCGTCCCGGGCCTGTTCGCGATGCAGGTGCGGGCGATCGCCGAGGCGGCGGCGCTGCGCGTGGCCGCCGGCGGCGACCCCCGGCCCGAGATCATGGTCCCGCTGGTCGGTGCCGTGCAGGAGCTGGAGACGGTACGGGCGGAAGCCGAGTCCGTGCTGCACGGCATCGACGGCATCCCGCGGATCCGGATCGGCACGATGATCGAGGTGCCCCGGGCCGCCCTGACCGCCGGCGAGATCGCCCACGCCGCGGAGTTCTTCTCCTTCGGCACCAACGACCTCACCCAGATGACCTGGGGCTTCTCCCGCGACGACGTGGAAGGCGCCTTCTTCGGCCGCTACCTGGCGCTCGGCATCTTCGCCGTGTCCCCGTTCGAGACGATCGACAGCGGCGGGGTGGGCGAGCTGGTCCGGATCGCCGTCGAGCGCGGCCGCGCGACCCGGCCGGACCTGACGGTCGGTGTCTGTGGCGAACACGGCGGCGACCCCGCGTCCGTGCGGTTCTTCCACCGGGCCGGCCTCGACTACGTGTCCTGCTCGCCGTTCCGCGTTCCCGTCGCCCGGCTCGAGGCGGGTCGCGCCGCCTGCACGGCGTCAACCTCCGACAGCAGATGAGGAGCAGTGTCATGACCACCGTGGCGCCACCCGCCACCGTCACCGTGCTGCCGGTGACCCACGGCGAACGACCCGTCGGTGCCTGGATCGTCGGACCCCGCGGCGCCACGTTCCGGCCCGTCGTCGACGTGACCCGGCTGGCCGGCGCGACCCTTGCCGCCGTCGGCGCTGTGACCGTCGCCGTCGCCGTGGCGGCCGCGGCCGGACGTCGGCGCCCGGAGATCGGCGCGGTCACCATGGGCCCGGGCGGCTGGGTCAGCATCAAGCGCACCGCCCTGCCGACGCTGCGCTCCGGCACCTCCCGGCCCTGGTGGGCCAGGGTGCTCAAGGCACGTCGCCTGGTGCCGCAGCGCTGACACAGGTCCCGTCGTGGCCGGGCCCATCGGCCCTGCCACGGACGGCCCCCCGGTGACGACACTCGAAGCAAGATCAAGGAAGGGAAGACGTCATGCGCGCAGCGGTTGTCACCGGCTTCGACCAGCCCCTCGAAGTCAAGGAGGTGCCCACGCCCGAGCCGGCGGCCGGGCAGGTGCTGGTCCGGATCGAGGCCAGCGGGCTCTGCCACACCGACATCCACGCCGCCCGCGGCGACTGGCCGGTGAAGCCCACCCCGCCGTTCATCCCGGGCCACGAGGGTGTCGGCATCGTCGAGCGGCTGGGCGCGGACGTCACCGCGCACACCGTCGGCGACCGGGTCGCGATTCCCTGGCTCGGATACGCGTGCGGGACCTGCGAGTACTGCGTCACCGGCTGGGAGACGCTGTGCGAGTCGCAGCTCAACACCGGCTACGCCGTCGACGGCGGGCACGCCGAGTTCGCCGTCGCCGACGCCCGCTACGTCGTGGCGGTGCCCAGCGGTATCGACCCGGCCGAGGCCGCGCCGCTGACCTGCGCCGGCGTGACCACGTACAAGGCGGTCAAGGTCGGTGGGGTCACCCCCGGGGACCGGGTGGCGATCTTCGGCATCGGCGGGCTGGGGCACCTGGCCCAGCAGTACGCGCAGATCTTCGGCGGCGAGACCATCGCGGTGGACGTGACCGAGGAGAAGCTCGCGCTGGCCAAGCGCCTGGGCGCGGCGCACGTGATCAACGCCGCCACCACCGACCCGGTCGCGGCCATCGAGGCGCTGGGCGGGGCGGACGTGGCCGTGGTGCTCGCCGCCGACCCGCGGGTCATCGAGCAGGCGCACGCGTCGCTGCGCCGCGGCGGCCGGCTGATCCTGGTGTCGCTGCCCAAGGACAACGCGATGTCGCTGCCGATCTTCCAGACCGTGCTGAAGGGCATCCGGGTGATCGGCTCGATCGTCGGCACCCGCGCCGACCTGGCCGAGGTGTTCCGGCTGCACGCCGCCGGCCGCACCCAGGTCCTCTACGAGGCCCGCCGGCTCGACGACATCAACGCCTCCATCGAGGACGTGCTGGCCAGCCGGGTCCCCGCCCGCCTGGTGCTGATGCCGCAACCGGCTCCCGCGCCGGAGGTCCCGGGAGGCCCCACCTCTCGGGACCTCCGGCCCTGACCGGCCGGGCGGTCACCGATGAGGCTGAAAAGAGACACGAGGAGGAGTCATGGTGCGGGAACGCAGAGATGCCTGGCGCGGATTCACGGGGACGACCTGGCGGGACACCGTCGACGTCGCCGGGTTCATCCACGACAACGTCACGCCCTACCCCGGCGACGCGGCGTTCCTGACCGGGCCGACGCACCGCACGGATCGGCTCTGGCGGGAACTGCAGCGGATGTTCGTCGAGGAGCGCAAGCGCGGCATCTACGACGTCGACACGCACACCCCGTCGACCATCACCGCGCACGTGCCCGGCTACATCGACCGCTCCCACGAACTGATCGTCGGGCTGCAGACCAGCGCGCCGCTGCGGCGGGCCATCATGCCGGCCGGTGGCCTGCGGATGGTCGAGGCCGGGCTCAAGGCCTACGGGTACGCGCTCGACCCGGCCGTGCACGCCATCTTCTCCCGCTACCGCAAGACGCACAACGACGGGGTCTTCGACGCGTACCCGGCGGATGTGCTGGCCGCGCGGCGCTCGCACATCATCACCGGGCTGCCCGACGCGTACGGCCGGGGCCGGATCATCGGTGACTACCGCCGCGTCGCCCTGTACGGCGTCGACCGCCTCATCGCCGAACGCCGGGAACGGAAGGCCACGTTGGACGCCCAGCTGTCGAGTGAGGACGTCATCCGCGACCGGGAGGAGCTGGCCGAGCAGACCCGTGCCCTCGGTGAGCTCAAGACCATGGCCGCCGCGTACGGCTCCGACATCTCCGGCCCGGCGACAACCGGCCGCGAGGCGATCCAGTGGTTGTACTTCGCCTACCTGGCCGCGACCAAGGAGCAGAACGGCGCGGCCATGTCGCTGGGGCGCACCTCGACGTTCGTGGACGTCTTCCTCCAGCGCGACCTCGACGAGGGCACGCTCACCGAGACCGGCGCGCAGGAGCTGATCGACGACTTCGTGATCAAGTTGCGGATCATCCGCTTTCTGCGGACGCCCGACTACGACCAGCTGTTCTCCGGCGACCCGACCTGGGTCACCGAGGCGATCGGCGGCGTCGGCGCCGACGGCCGGCCGCTGGTGACCCGCAGCAGCTTCCGCTACCTGCAGACCCTCTACAACCTCGGGCCCGCACCGGAGCCGAACCTGACCGTGCTGTGGTCGCCGGCCCTGCCCCAGGGCTTCAAGAAGTTCTGCGCGCAGGTCTCGATCGACACCAGCTCCATCCAGTACGAGAACGACGACCTCATCCGTACCGGCTACAGCGACGACACGGCGATCGCCTGCTGTGTGTCGGCCATGCGGGTCGGCAAGGACATGCAGTTCTTCGGCGCCCGGGCCAACCTGGCCAAGACCCTGCTGTACGCGATCAACGGCGGCCGCGACGAGCTGACCGGCGACCAGGTGGCCCCGGCGAGCCCGCCCGTCACCGGCGACGTCCTCGACCACGACGAGGTGCTCACCGCCTTCGACCGCACCCTCGACTGGCTGGCCGAGACGTACGTGGACGCGCTCAACGTCATCCACTACATGCACGACAAGTACGCGTACGAGCGCCTGGAGATGGCGTTGCACGACTACCCGGTGCACCGCTTCCTGGCCACCGGCATCGCCGGGCTCTCGGTGGCCGCCGACAGCCTCTCCGCGATCAAGTACGCGCAGGTCAAGGCCCTGCGGGACACGTCCGGGCTGGTCGTGGACTACGCCGTCGACGGGGACTTCCCGACCTTCGGCAACAACGACGACCGCGCCGACGCCATCGCCGTCGACCTGGTCGAGCGGTTCATGGCCAAGATCCGCCGCCCACCGGCCTACCGCGGCGCCGAGCCCAGCCTGTCGGTTTTGACGATCACCTCGAACGTGGTCTACGGCAAGCACACCGGCAACACCCCGGACGGGCGGCGTACCGGCGAGCCGTTCGCTCCGGGCGCGAACCCGATGAACGGCCGCGACCGGCACGGCCTCGTCGCCGCTGCGCTGTCGGTGGCCAAGCTGCCGTACCGGTGCGCCCGCGACGGCATCTCGCTGACCACGACCGTGACCCCCGACGGTCTGGGGCACAGCCGCGACGAGCGGATCGACAACCTGGCCGGGGTGCTCGACGGCTACACCGACGCGGGTGGCTTCCACCTCAACGTCAACGTGCTGGACCGGGCGACCTTGGAGGATGCCATGGCCCATCCGGAGAAGTACCCGCAGCTCACCATCCGGGTGTCCGGCTATGCGGTCAACTTCGTCCGGCTGACCCGCGAGCAGCAGCACGACGTGATCTCCCGGACCTTCCACGGCTCGCTGTGACCACCGTGGCCGCGCCGCTGACCGGCTCCGTCCACTCCTTCGACGTCTCGACCGGAGTGGACGGGCCCGGCACCCGCTTCGTCGCGTTCCTGGCCGGCTGCCCGCTGCGCTGCCAGTACTGCCACAGTCCCGACACCTGGTTCCAGCGCAACGGCCGGCCGACCACCGTCGACGAGCTCGTCACCGAGATCCGCCGCTATGAGCGCTTCATCAAGGTCGCCGGTGGCGGGGTCACGCTCAGCGGCGGGGAACCGTTGCAGCAGCCCGGTTTCGTACGCTCGGTCCTGACCCGGTGCCAGGAGCTGGGCCTGCACACGGCCCTGGACACCAGCGGCTTCCTCGGCGACCGGGCCGACGACGCCCTGCTCGACGCCGTCGACCTGGTGCTGCTCGACATCAAGTCGGGCGACGAGGACACCTACCACGCGGTGACCGGGACCGGCCGGCTCGAACCGACGGTCCGCTTCGCGCATCGCCTGGCCGGGCGGGGCATCCCGATCTGGGTCCGCTTCGTGCTGGTGCCGGGCCTCACCGACGACCCGGCGAACGTGGACGCGGTGGCCGACCTGGTGGCCGCCGTGCCGACGATCGAACGGGTCGAGGTGCTGCCGTTCCACCGCCTCGGCGCCGCCAAGTACGCGGCCCTGGGCCTCGACTTCCCGCTCGCCGGCACCGAGCCACCCGACGCCGAGCTCCTCGACCGGGTCCGCGGCCAGTTCCGCGCCCGCGGCCTGACCGTCCAGTAGGAGGAGTCATGGAAACCAGCACGGCCGCCACCCGCGGACTGACCAGTGCGGAGGCCGCCGACCGGCTGGCTGCCGACGGCCCCAACACCGTGGCCGCGCCCGCTCCCCGCCGGTTGCCGGCCCGGATAGGGAGGCAGCTGGCCGATCCGCTGATCGCGCTGCTGCTGGTCGCCGCGGTCGTCACCGCATTGCTGGACGATCTGCCCGACACCGCCGTGATCCTGCTGGTCGTCACCGTGAACACCCTGATCGGTGTCGTCCAGGAGGTCCGGGCGGACCGGGCCATCGCCGCCCTCGACCAGCTCGCCGCGCCGACCGCCCGGGTGGTCCGCGACGGCGCCGACCGGATCCTGCCCGCGGCGCAGCTGGTGCCGGGTGACCTGGTCCGGCTCGAGGCGGGCGACATCGTGCCCGCCGATCTGGACCTCGTCGAGGTGCAGCGCGCGAGCTTCGACGAGTCGGCGCTGACCGGCGAGTCGGTCCCGGTGCACCGCCGGACCGGCGAGGAGGCCGGAGCCGGGACAGTGCTGACCACCGGGCGGGCCGCCGGGCTGGTCGTGCGGACCGGGGCGGCGAGTTCGCTGGGCCGCATCTCGGCCCTGGTGGCCCGCACCAAGCCCGGCCTGACCCCGCTGCAACGGCGGATCGCCGGCCTGGGCCGGGTGCTGGGTGCTGCCGCCGTCGCGGTCTCCGGCGTCGTCTTCGCGCTCGGGGTGCTGGCCGGCGAGCCCGTCGCCCGGATGGCGATCACGGCCGTGAGCCTGGTCGTGGCGGCGGTGCCGGAGTCCCTGCCGGCCGTCGTCACCCTGGCGCTGGCCCTGGGCGCCCGGCGGATGGCCCGTACCCGGGCCATCCCGCGCCGGCTGCACGCCGTGGAGACCCTCGGGTCGGTGACGGTGATCGCCTCGGACAAGACCGGCACCCTGACCCAGAACCGGATGTCCGTGCAGCAGGCCGTCACCGCGGACGGCGCCCGCTACACCGTCTCGGGCTCCGGCTACTCCCCCGACGGCGACGTCCGGCGCGACGGCAGCCCGCTGCCGGCCCCCGAGGACCTCCGGCTGCTCGCCCGGGCGGGACTGCTCTGCAACGACGCCGAGCTGATCCCGCCGGCCGGCGACCGGTCCGAGTGGACGGCCGCCGGTGATCCGATGGAGGCCGCCCTCGTCACGCTGGCCGCGCGGTGCGGGCTCGACCCCACACCGGTGCGAACGCGCCTGCCGCGGATCGCGGAGCATCCGTTCGATCAGGCCACCAGACAGATGACGACCGTGCACCGGTTGAGCGACGGCGACTTCCTGGTGGTGTGCAAGGGTGCGCCGGAGAGCCTGCTCGACGCCGGCTCGCACTCGATGCTGCTCGACGCGGCGGCGGAGCTTGCGGCGGACGGCCTGCGGGTGCTCGCCGTCAGCGCGGCCACGGTGGCGACCCGGCCCGATCCCGCGGACCCGCCGCCGCTGCGCGTACTCGGGCTCGTGGGCATCGGCGACCCGCTGCGGGACACCGCACGCGACACCGCCGCGGCGTTCGAGGCTGCCGGCGTACGCCTGATCCTCATCACCGGCGACCACCCGGCGACCGCCGCCGCGATCGGCGCCCAGCTCGGGATCCTCGCCCCCGGCGACCGGGTCGCCCGCGGCGACGCGGGCCCGCTCACCGCGGCCGACATCGACCAGGCCCGGGTGTACGCCCGCATCCAGCCGGAACAGAAGCTCGACATCATCGCCGAGTTGCAGCGCCGCGGTGACGTGGTCGCGATGACCGGCGACGGGGTCAACGACGCTCCCGCGCTGCGGCGGGCCGACATCGGCGTGGCCATGGGCGGCGGCACCGAGGTGGCCCGGCAGGCGGCCGAGCTGGTGCTGGTCGACGACAACCTGGGCACCGTCGCGACCGCGATCGGCGAAGGCCGGCGGATCTACGACAACATCCGCCGGTTCCTGCGCTACGCCCTGTCCGGTGGCATCGCCGAGCTGCTGGTGATGCTGGCCGGCCCGTTCCTCGGCATGCCGCTGCCGCTGCTGCCCGGCCAGCTGCTCTGGGTCAACCTGCTGACGCACGGCATCCCGGGGGTGGCGATGGGAGCCGAACCCGCCGAGGCCGGGGTGCTGCGCCGCCGCCCGCGGTCACCGCAGGAGTCCGTCCTCGGCGACGGACTGCTGCGCAGCGTCCTGATCGGCGGCGCGTGCGTCGCGGCCGTGGTCCTGGCCGCCGGGGTGACGGCCCACCAGCTCGACCGGCCGTGGCAGTCCGTCATGTTCGTCGTGCTCGGGCTGGCTCAGCTGGGTGTCGCGCTGGCCGTGCGGGCCACCCCGGAACCCGGCACCAGGCGCAACTGGTCGCTGCTGGGCGCCGTGGCGCTCTCGGCGGTGTTGCAGATCGCCGGTGTGCTGCTCACCCCGTTGCAGACCCTGCTGGGCACCGAGGCCCTGACCGTCGCGGAGCTGTTCGCCTGTGCGGCGGTGGCGCTGGTGCCGGGCGTCGGGTTGCGCCTCAGCCGCCGGGTCCAGCGGCCCGCGCACTCGTGACATCCGGCTCTGACCAGCGGATACCTGCCGGGCTGACGATGGACTCAGAAGCTCAGCAGAGGAGTGCCGCCATGACCATCAAGAGAATCATCGTCGGATACGACCGGTCGGCCGATGCCCGGGCCGCCGCCCGCTGGGCGCTCGACGAGGCCGCCCGGACCGGTGCCCTGGTCGAGTTCTTCTACGCCTACGAATGGCCGGAATGGGCCCCGGCGGCGTCGACCATCCCCGCACCCGCGGTCTGGCCGGACGGCGAGACCGACCGGGCCATCAAGGGCCGGCTGCACGAGGCCGTCACCGCGGCGCAGCAGACCCACTCCGGCGTCCGCACCGAGATCTCCATCGTGCAGGCCGGCACCGCGTTGACGCTCATCGAGCGTTCCGCCGACGCCAGCCTGATCGTCGTGGGCAGCCGCGGGCACAGTGCCGTGGCCGGGCTCCTCGGCTTGGTCAGCGTCGCCGTCAGCGCGCACGCCCACTGCCCGGTGATCGTGGTCCGCGGTGACGCCGCACCGACGCGTCCGGTGGTGGTCGGCGTCGACGACTCGCCGTCCGCCCACCTCGCGCTCGACTTCGCGGTCGAGCAGGCGGTGGCGCGCGGCGTGCCGTTGCGGGCGATCCGCACCTGGCCGCCGGTCACCGGGATCTGGCAGGAGAGTCCCATGGTCACGCGGACCGTCACGGACGAGGAGCGCCGCCCGCTGGACGAGCTCGTCGCCGGCTGGCGCGACAAGTACCCGCAGCTGGACATCAGCGCCGAGACGGTCGTGGACCATCCGGCCAACGCCCTGGCGCTGGCCAGTACCACCGCTCAGCTGCTGGTGGTGGGCTCCCGGGGACGAGGCGCCGTGCGGGGCATGGTGCTCGGCTCGGTCAGTCAGCACCTGCTGCACCACTCGGCCTGCACCGTGGCCGTCGTCCGGGAACTCCCCGGAGCCTGACCACGCCGCCGCCCGGGCCGGATCCGCACTCGCGGGTCCGGCCCGGGCGTGTTGCGCGGGCAGAAGCTCAAGTCGTGGTCGCGGCCCGCATGGCTTTCTCCTGCGCTGATCCGGAACGCCAGGCGGGCGGGACCAACAGCACCGGGCAGACCGCGCCGCGCATCGCCGCGATGCCCAGTGAGCCGTAGACGAGTTCGGCGAAGCGACCGGTACGGCCCATCCCGGCGACCAGGAGACGGCTCCGCCGGGCCGCCCGCTGCAGGGTGTAGCCGAGGTCGACGTCGGGCACGATCAGCCGCTCGACGACCACGTCCGGGTAGGCCCAGGCCCAGCCGGCCAGTGCCTCGGCCAGCTGCCGGTCGGCCATCGACGCCTCCGGACCGGCGGCCGAGGCCGCCACGTGCAGAGCCACGAGCTGCGCCTCGAGGCGGGCGGCTTCCTCGTACGCGCAGGCCACCGTCGACGTGGGTTGCGGGCCGGCGGAGGCGGCGAGCACGACGGGTCCGCGCGGCGGGGCGGACCCGCGGCGTACGAGCAGGGGGCAGGCGCTCTGATGGGCGAGATAGGTGGCCGTCGACCCCCAGCTGGGCTGGGTCAGCGCTTCGTCGCGGTGGCCCACCACCAGCAGCCGCGCCGACGCCGATCGCTGGGTCAGCACGGTGGATGCCCGGCCGTGGAGCAGCTCGGTGCCGACCAGCAGCCGGGGCGCCCGGTGGCGGGCCCGCCGCGCGGCGAGATCGAGCAGGTGCCGGCTGTCCGCCTCGGTCGGCAGCGGGCTGCGGGCCCCGGTCGTGGTGCTGTGCCGGCTCGGCCAGACGTGCATGATGGTCAACGGCGCCCGGCGCCGGACCGCCTCCTCGACCCCGAGATCCACGATGGCCAGGTGTTCCCGGGCCTGGTCGATCGCGACCACGACGGGAAGCTGCTGCGGGTCGGACACGACGGTGTGCATACCTTGAAGGTAGGCGCGAGCCCGGTCCGGCAGAACGGCCGACGGACCGGGATGGCCGGGACTTTGGTCCGTCACTCACCGTGGTACGCGGTCTTCTGGTCCCGTGCGGGACACCACCGGCGACCGGAGATCACCGCTAGGCTTCGGGCCACCGCGCTCGGCGCTCCGCCGCGTTCCCGACAGGAGCAACTTGATGAACCAGGTCCCGGACGCATCCCCGCTTCCGTTCCCCGTGACCGCCTCACATCCGGAGGTGTGGCGGTACGACGACGCGACCGGGACGGTGACCGCCGCCGCCCCGGCCCACACCGACCTCTACATCAATCCCGGCGGTGCCGATGCCGGGGACGCCGAGACCATGCTGAGCGCCGCGACTCTGCTCGGGCTGCCACCCGGCGGCGACTTCCAGTTCAGGGCGCGGATCAGCGTCGACTTCCGGGCCCAGTACGACGCCGGGGTCCTGCTGCTGTGGGCCGACGAGAAGCACTGGGGGAAGTTCTGCTTCGAGCTCTCCCCGTCCTCGGCGCCCATGGTCGTCTCCGTCGTGACCCGGGGCGTCTCCGACGACGCCAACGCCTTCACCGTCGAGGGCCACGTCATCTGGCTGCGCGTCTCCCGCATCGACCGGGCCTACGCCTACCACGCCTCGCTCGACGGCACGACCTGGCAGCTGATCCGCGTGTTCCACCTCGGCGACGACCTCACCGGCCACCGGATCGGCTTCGAAGCCCAGTCACCCACGGGCGACGGGTGCACCGTGACCTTCGACCAGGTCAGTTTCACCTCCGATCGGCTGGCGGAGCTGCGCGACGGCTCATGACCGCGTCCGCGATGGGTCCGCTCAGGACAGCATCCGCATAGGTGGGTGGGCCACGTGCTCGAGGTCGGCCGCGCCGACGGTCAGTACCTTGTAGGCGAGCGCGGCCAGCGCCCGGGCGGTGGCCGGGTCGTCGGCGTTCTGATCGAACTGCGGACGGCGCTCGTTCTCGTTCTCGGTGATGGTGATCTCGACCGTCCAGGTACGCGCGTGTGCCATGACGGCACCTCCCTCGGCGATGCGGCGACCATGAATGCCGGGCCCTTCGGCAAGCCCGGCAGGACGCCATCCTCAGCCCTATCTCAGCGGTGGTAGGGGCGTCTCAGGCAGTGCCATTGGTCCCGAGTCGGGACGCTCACCCCTTGCCGCGCGAGCCCACCACGGGCAACGCCGCGTGCGCCGACATGTCGATCAGCGCCTGGGCCGGGTGACCGGCCAGTCTTGCCGTCTCCGAGAGCTTCCTGGACCGCCCCGCTGCGGGTCTCCCACGACGTCACCGCCGGGCAGCCGCCGACGACGGCGAACCGTCCACGCCCACCACGATGCCGGTGTCGCGGACTCGCCGGCGTTCTCGCGCGGCATCATCACGCTCCCCTCTCGACCGTGGGTCGCCGCGCCGTCCCCGGCCAAGACAGGTCCTACGCCCCTGCCACAGGGCCGGGCCCGACGGGACCATGGGCGGAGAACCTCTGGAAGGACCGACGCCATGATGTACGGAAACGGCATGAGTGCCGGCTGGACCCTGATGATGTTCGCCGTCGTCCTGCCCGCACTGCTGCTCGCTGTGGGACTGATCGTCGCTCAGCTGTGGCGCAGACCGGCCGAGCCGCCGCCGGGCACCGACGCCGAGCAGCTCCTCGGCGCCCGCTTCGCCCGGGGCGAGATCCAGACCGAGGAGTACGAACAGCGCCTGCACACTTTGCGCGCCGGCCGTCGCTGACGACGCCTGCACGGTCGGCCGGGTGGTCCGGGTACGCGTACAGCTCGATCAACCGGTGTCGCGCGCCCGCAGCCGGCTGCCCATGACCGTCAGGAAGCGTTCCCAGTCCACGGGTACGGCGGCAGCAGCCAGGACCAGCCGACGACGCCGCCGGCCCCGACGCGTTCGATGACGATGTCACCGCGGCCCGGCACGTGGAAGTCGAGAGCGACGAACGCCGGAACGCAGCAACCAGAAGTGCGCTGCCGGGTCCGAGGTGCCATGGCGCTCCTCCTGACTTTCATCTCCGGTGGGCGTGGCGCGCTGCCGGATCGGCGTCGGGTGGCCAGATCCGGTCGAGCAGGTCCTCGAGGACGGGTCCGGCGACGATCAACAGCGCCAGCATCGCGAGGATCACAAGGATGAGCCATGACATGGCGGTACCTCCCAGGCTTGCCGTACCTGGGTTGATCGTCGCCCGCCCGGCAGCGCGCCGGCAGAGTCGCCGGCACCGTCTGCAGGGGCCTTTCGGCCCGGCCCGATGCGCAGAGCTCGAGCGGTACGACCAGGACGGGCCGGTGCGAGTGGTGCAGCGTGGCCATGGCAACCGAGCCGAGCAGGAGCTCACGCACCGCCGACCGGCCCCGGGAACCGACCACGATCACCGCCGCCGCCCGGCTAAGGGCGTACGAGACCAGGGTCTCGGCAACGGCGGACGAGGATCCTCGGTGCGGACCGTCGAGGTGGACCATGGTGACCTTGTCGTCGCCCGCTTCCGGGACGTCGGCCGGTTCGGGCGAAGTCGGGTCGACGGAGACGAGCAGCAGTTCCCGGGCCGGGAAGAGGCGCCGCAGTACCTGCGTGGCGCGCACCGGGCGATCCGTCCCAGCCGACGACCACCGGCCCGTCGGCCAGGGCGGCTGCCTCGGCCGCCAGCAGCGGGTGCGCGACGACGAGCGCGGGACACGGGGTGTGGTGCACCGCCATGTCGGAGACGCTGCCGAGCAGGGCCTTGGCGCCGCCCAGCCCGCGCGAACCCAGCAGGATCAGGTCGGCACCGAACTCCCCGGCGAGCTGACCGAGCTCCAGTCCTTCCCCGCTGTAGACGCGCCGTACGAGCGGCTCCGCGGCCCACCCGGCGGCCCGGGCCAGCGTCACCCCGTTGGCGGCCAGCCGGTCGGCCTCGCGCTCACCCTCGGCCTCGACGGCCTCGACGAACTCGTCGATGTGGCGGCTGCCCGTCCACAGCCGCCGGCGCAGAGGCTCACTGGCGAACGGCGGCGTCCACAGATTGGTGATCCACGCGTGGGCTCTGGGGAACAGCGCCGTACCGGCGTCGATCGCCGCGCTCGCGGGCGGTGACCCGTCGTATCCCACGATGATCCGGACCTGTTCGGCTGCGGTCGTCACGGCCAGCTCCTCTCCGTCGTCGGCCTCCCTCCAAGCGTGCCCTCCCGCAGCGCTCCCGACGGGGGCCACGTGGCCCACTGCGGGGGCCCTTGGTCCCGAGGCCGATCGCCCCTGGCAACACGCTGCGAGAACGGCGGAGCGTGACGGTAAGAGTCGATAGCGATGACCAGCGGAGTGTCGGTGTACTGCTGCGCGCGGACCGGTCCTGCGGCGCTACCCGCAGATGGCGCCTGGGGCGCGCCCGCACATCCCAATGGATCGGCACGCCGGCGCGGAGGCCTTCGCGGCGATCGCCGCGCAATTCCCGGTGTTCCGCATCCGCCCGGCGGGCCTGCCCGCCCCCGGCCTCAGCGCCGGGGCAGAACCCGGCGGGCCAGCCGACCGGCCGACCGGTACGGGAGACGCGATCGCGCCCCCTGACGAGCACGCGCGGTGATCAGTGCCCGCGCCACGAACAGGGCGGCGACCGCGACGAGCTGACCGCCCAGGACGATCCGGTTGACGTCGATGACCGGCCGCCAGTCGACCTTGCCGTCGTGCAGGACGAACACGCCGAGCGGTTTGGCTGACACGCCCAGGCCTCCGCCCGTACCCCCTTGCTCCTGGCCCGGCGCGGTCGTGCCGGTGCCGCCGCCTCCGCCCGCGCCGCCGCCGACCCGGGCCACCGGCACCACGATCGTGTCTCCCTGGGTGATCGGGGTGCCGAAGACCTTGTCCACCGTGACGTTGCCGACGGCCTCCCGCAGGGTGTCCAGCAAGCGTGTCTCGTTCCTCGTCGTGACAGTCATGACTACCAACGCCTCTCCTGGTCTCGTCGCGGCCGGCGCCGGGTCACCTCGACGTCGGTCAGCTGACCACGAAACTTGTGACCGACGACCGCCCGTAGGAGCGGATCACGATCTCGTACGCCCACACCCGGTTGCCCCACTTGGGGAAGTGCCAGCCCTGCGGCGGCCGGGTGATGCCCTGGACGACCCCGGACAGACGGCCCGTCGTGGTGATGCCCAGCCGGCGGCCGTCCGGGTGGGCGAAGGTCAGCTTCGTGCCGTTGAGCGGCGCCGACACCAGCGTCCACGCCGGGTCGAGGTGGAAGTACTGCCGCCACAGGTTCTTGGCCGGGAACGAGTCGCTGACCTTCATCGTCCGGGTGTCGCGGTTGACGTTGACGCCGCGGGTGTGGCTGATTCCGAACATGGTGTCCTGCACTGTCCAGTTGTGCGCCGGGCCCTGGATCACACTTGCCGTCACCTTACCGCCGGCGCTGGTCACGGTGCCGCCGTCGGGCAGCGCCACGTTGTGACTGTTCGCCGACAGTTGATACGCGCGGTAGTTGTCGGCGGCGTCGTAGCTGAACCGGCCCGGGCCGACCAGCACCCGTACGCCCGCCGCGGTGAACGTCACGCCGCCGGCCCGGTCGTGCTGGCCGTGCGCCCGCCGGGCCGGGCCGTACCGCAGGCTGTAGTAGACGGTCTGCGGATCCGTCCACGACCAGCGGCCGATGGTCCAGCCGGTCTGGTCGTCCCGCAGCACCCGGGGCGTGCTCAGGGTCGTCGCGGCGCCGCGGATCTCGTCGGAGTCGCCCACCTGCACGATGATGCCGTCGGGCTCGGTCAGCCACTGGTACGCGGTGCGGGCCTTGCCGACCAGCATGTCGACCGTGGCCGCGGCGGCCTCCGACCCGGGTGTGTCCGCCAGCACCGGCACCGCGTTGGCCCACAGGGTGGTGTTGACCCCGTGATACATCGCCGACTGCTCGTAGGAGAGGCCGCGGGCGGAGAACGACTGCGGCGCCTCGCTGGTCATCCGCCTGACGGCGGTGGTCTTCCAGGACGGTACGGCGAGCAGGTCACTGCCCCGGGCGAGTTGCAGGTTGGCCATCAGGCCGTGGTTGTGCACCGAATAGTTGGGCGGTCCGTAGTACCGGGGGCCGAGCAGGACCCGGGCGTCCGCGGTCATGCCGGGCCGGAGCAGCTCGGAGGCGCTCAGCGCGTACAGGCAGTTCTCCGTCTCCAGGCGCCGCAGCGCCGTGCCCTCGTCCCAGCCGTAGTTGTTGTTGCCGGGGTCCGGGTTCTGGCGGTGGAAGGCGACCGCCTGGGCGACCAGCGCGGCCAGCGACTGCGCCTGGCCGTCGATCGCCGCGCGCCGGGCCAGCGGCTTCATCCACATCAGACCCTGGTACTGCAGGCGCCAGGTCACGTCGGCCACCGGCGGGTTCTTCCACGACGCGGCGGGTATGGCGCCGACCGTGAAGGCGGGCGCCGGGGGCATGCTCACCACGATCGGCTGGCCGTCGGGCACCGGGTCGGCCGCCGCGGAACCGCAGCGGGCGTCGGCGGTCGGATCGGCGGATCGCTGCCCTTCGGGCCGGGGGCCGTAGATCTCCTCCAGGGCGTCGATGTCGTCGACCGCGGCCGGGTCCAGGGTGATCACGTGCGTGTCTTTCGAGTCGGCCCCGGCCGGGAGCGTTCCGAGCAGAAGTGCGGTGAGCGCGAGGACAGCGCCTGCCGCGGCGGATCTGTGCATTTCCTCGTCACCATCCCCTCAGGACTGGATCCGGCCACCCCGTGATCAACCGAATGCAGCAAAAAAGATCGTTCGTAAGGGGAATTCAACGCCGGAAATACGTTTTCCACACCGCTCGAATGGACTGACGTCAGGGACCTTTCGGCGCCATTCCGTGATCAATTCCACGGCCGGCGTCAAATCCACGGGAATGGATCAACAAAAGCTGGTGCCGGGCCCGCGCACCGCGCGTGATCCAGCCGGCGAGCATTCCACCGGCCACCGGCGCGATCAGATACACGGCGAGCAGCCGCGTCTCGCCGGAGAACAGGGCCGGGCCCAGCTGCCGTACCGGATTGGCGGAGCCTCCGGTCAGCGACCCGAGGGCCGCCCCCTGGAGTCCGAACAGCCCGCCCACGATCCAGGCCAGCGGCCAGCGGGGCCGGGCGGCCGTCACCCAGCACATGACCGCCACGATGACCGCCAGGGTCGCCGCCTCGGCGACCGCGACGGACGCCACGGTCCAGCCCGCTGCCGGCTGCACCACGGCCCAGCGGACGGGCCGCTGCGACACCACGGGACCCCACCACAGCCTCGTGACCGTGGCAGCGGCGATCGACCCGGTCGCCTGAGCCGCCAGGTACGGCAGCACCCGCCGGCCCGGCACGGACCCCGACGCGAACAGGCCCAGAGTGATCGCCGGGTTCATGTGGGCGCCGCTGAACCGTCCCGGCGGCGAGGTCGCGAAAGCGACGATGACCAGCCCGACCAGGGCGGACACGGCCATCACCCGGCCGCGGAGCTCGACGGGTCCGGCCCCCGGCGCCATCGTGCCGATCCCCCAGCGAACGAGGGTGAAGACAACAGCCATGAACGCCGTGGTGAGGACGAACTCCACCGCGGCCGCCCGGCCGTCGGCACTCGTCGGCCGCATCGTTTCCCGCACTGGCGCGTCCATGGGCCGAGCATCGTCCCGAGATCAACTTCCGAGCAGGGCCCATGGTCCCGTCCCGGCCGGCCGGTCGCCCCCGGCGGCAGCGGGTGCGATCAAGGACGCACCGGTGTAGACCGGGAGGGTCCGGCGACGAGGAGGTCGAGATGACAGCGATCCTGCCTGCCGTGCCCGTGCTGCTGGTGGGCGCGCTCGGGCTCGTGCCCGTCGCTCCCGCGACCGGGGAGGCGCCCGGGGCACCCGGCGTCGATCAGCAGTATCTTCCGGCCGACAAGTCGGGGCTGCTCACCTCGCGGACGCGGGAGAGCAAGGTCTGGGCGACAGTGCAGCGTGAGGGCGGCCTGGGTGAGATCTTCTACCCGACCATCGGCGGGCCGAGCGCCCGTTCCCTGACCTTCGTGGTGACCGCCCGCGGCGGCATCGTCAAGGCCGCCGTCCGCACTGAGCAGCTCGACGGGCTGCGCTTCCGGCAGACGTACGACGGCTCCGGGTGGCGGCTCACCGCCGACTACACGACCGATCCCGTACGGTCGGCTGTCCTGGTTGACCTGTCGTTCGCCGCGCCGCGTGGTCATGAGCTGTTCGCTGTCTACGACCCGGCGCTGGGCAACACCCGGGCGGGCGACTCGGGGCGCACCTCGGGCGGGGCGCTGCTCGCCACGGACGGTGCGGTGTCGAGCGCGCTGGCCGGCTCCTTCACCGCCACGTCCAGCGGTTTCGCCGGGGTCAGCGACGGTCTCACCGACCTGCGCGACGGGCGGATGGACTGGCGTTACTCGTCGGCCACGGCCGGCAACCTGGTGCAGACGGCCGCGCTGCGCGGGCGGCACACCACTCTCGCGCTCGGCTTCGCCGGCTCCGCCGCCGAGGCGCTGACCACCGCCCGGCGCTCTCTGCGGGACGGCTTCGGCAGCGTCGCGCGCTCTTACGCGTACGGCTGGAAGCGTTATCTGGCCGGCCTGAGCGCCCCGCCGCGGGTGTTGCGCGGCCCCGCACAGCGGCAGCTCTACCGCACCTCCGCGATGGTCCTCGCGGCCGCCGAGGACAAGACCCACCCGGGGGCGTACGTCGCGGCGCCGGCCTCACCGTGGGCGTTCGGCACGGATGACCCGTCCGGGCCCTACCACCTGGTGTGGTCGCGCGACCTCTACCAGATCGCCACGGGACTGATCGCCGCCGGTGACCGCGCCGGCGCCAACCGGGCCCTGGACTTCCTGTTCGGCGTGCAGCAGAAGCCCGACGGCTCGTTCCCGCAGAACTCCCAGGTGGACGGCACGCCGGTGTGGGGCGGCCTGCAACTCGACGAGGTGGCGCTCCCGATCGTGCTGGCCTACCAGCTGGGTCGCGGGGACACCTGGCCGGGCGTCAAGCGGGCGGCCGACTTCCTGGCCGGATATCCCGGGGCGCCGTTCACGCCGCAGGAACGCTGGGAGAACCAGTCGGGTTACTCACCCAACACCATCGCCACGGCCATCGCCGGCCTGGTGTGTGCCGCTTCGCTCGCGCGTTCCCACGGTGACCCGGCGTCGAGCCGGCGGTATCTCGCGACGGCCGACTCCTGGCGGGACCGGGTGAAGTCGTGGACGGTGACGAGCACCGGCCCGTACTCGGCCCGGCCGTACTTCCTGCGGCTGACCAAGGACGGCAACCCGGACGCCGGCACCACGTACAGCATCGGCGACAGCGGACCGGTCGATGTGGACCAGCGGCGGGTGGTCGACCCCAGCTTCCTCGACCTGGTCCGCCTCGGCATCCTGCCGCCGTCCGACCCGGACGTGGTGAACACCCTGGCCGTGGTGGACGCGCAGCTCGGCGTGGCCACCCCGCGAGGGTTCTTCTGGCACCGGGCCTCGTTCGACGGCTTCGGCGAGCAACTCGACGGCAGCCAGTGGGAGTACGACGAGCCGCCCGGCTCCCTCGTGTCCCGCGGCCGGGCCTGGCCCCTGCTCAGCGGCGAACGCGGCGAGTACGAGATCGCCGCGGGTGACCTGCGGGCAGCGGCCTCCCGGCTGGCCGCGATGACCCGTACCACCGGCCCCGGCGGCATGCTCCCCGAGCAGGTGTGGGACCACACTCCCCCGGCGGGACAGGGCCGCTTCGAGCCGGGCACGCCGACGTTCTCGGCGACGCCGCTGGCCTGGACGCACGCGCAGTATCTGCGGCTGGCCCGGGACCTGGCGCAGGGCCGGGTCGTGGAGCAACCCGCCGTGGTCGCCGACCGCTACCTCGGCCGGAGCCGCCCGGCCCGTTGAACGCCGGGCCGTCGCGAGGGCCGGCCGGCACCCTCCGAAGCCGGCGAAAGGATCGGGACTCCCGGCCCTACCGCACTGCAACGGGGCATCGGCACCGTGACCTACCACTGGGTGGACACGAACCGCGCCGAGCCGTTCACGGCCGATGCATCCGACCACCGCGAACTGATGGCGCAGATCTGGTATCCCGCCGATCCGGCGGCGGGCGCTGCGCGGGCGCCGTACATCGCCGAGGCCGAGGGCAGGTGTCCGGTGCTGGTCTTCCTTTCCGGTCTGTACGGGTTCCGCTCCGTCAGCACCTTCCAGCTCGAGAAACTGGTCTCGCACGGGTACGCCGTGGTCGGCCTCGACCAGCCCGGCGTCGTCACGACGGTCCGGTTGCCCGGCCCGGACCCGCACCGCATCCTCGCCGGACACCTCGATCTCGGCCGCGTGGGCGTCTTCGGGGTCTCGCTCGGGGGGCGCATCGCGGCAGAGTCCTGTCTGCGGGACGCCCGCATCAAGGCCTGCCTGGTGATGGACGATCCCGTACCGGCCGGCGTCGTCGCGGCCGGACTGCGCCAGCCGACGATGTTCCTCACCCGCGACGCGGAGACCATGCGCCTGGAACGGCGGAGCTCCGGCGGCTGGAGCGAGCACGACATCGCCACGACGCTCGGCACGATGCGGGCCGCCTACGCGAAACTGAGCGGCGGCGGGTACTACGTGGAGATTCCGGAGCTGTTCCACGTGAACTTCACCGACCTGCCGTACTGGCTTCCGGCGTCGGCGCGGCTGGGACTGACCGGCCCGATCGGCGGCCGGCGTGGGCTCACCGTCATCAACGCGCTCCTGAACCAGGCGTCCCGGGCGATTCCGGGAACGACCGTCGCCGTACGCCATCGCGCTCAGGTGCCGGCGGAATAGCGGAACCGCCCTCCTGGCCCGCCCCGGCCTCCTAAAGTGTGGCGGGGACCGGTCGATCATGCGGTCCTCCGAGGAGTTCCGGCAAAGGTCGGTCCTTTCTCGGTCCCGGGGACCGACCGGCAGGCTGGCCGGATGTCCTCATGCCCGTCACAGTGCCCGATCGGCCTGGTCTGCGGCTGACGGCACGCGGCCGAGGAGTTTGTCCGATGAGTGCCACAGCGAATCCTGCCTCCGGCCGGCATTTTGTCGCCGACCTCGGGGTCAACGTCAAGATCGTCACCGCGATCGCCGTCGCTGTCGGGGTCGCCGTCGCGGTCGGCGTCGTCGGGCTGTCGGCGTTGAGCAAGGCCAGCGCGTCCGCGCAGTCGCTCTACAGCAGCAACGTGATCGGGATCAAGGCCATGGGCCAGCTGGACGTGACGGTCAAGCAGGCCCGCTCGGACGTCTCCAACGTCGTGATCTCGCAGGACGACGCCACCGCCGACAAGTATGTCGCCGCGTTCGCCGCCGACAAGGAGAAGTTCGACGCGGCCTATGGCACGTACGGCAACAGCGGTCCCGCTGACCAGTCCATCTTCGCCGACCTCCAGTCGCGATGGCAGGGATACGTCCAGGTGGTCGAGAAGCAGTTGATCCCGCTGGGAAAGGCCCACGACATCGTCGGATACCAGAAGGTCCGCGACACCGAGGTGGTGCCGGTGATGGCGGCCATGAGCGAGGACGTCGAGGCCCTGGTGAGTCGAGAGGACGCGAACGCCGCCAAGGCTGCCGCGACGGCCGGGTCGAGTTACCGGTCGAGCCGCGTCCAGTCGATTCTGCTGCTGGTCATCGGGGCACTGCTGGCGCTCGGGCTGGGGGTGCTGGTGGCCCGCGGCATCGTGCGCTCGCTGCACCGGGTCAAGGAGGTCTGCGACGCCCTGGCCGCGGGAGACCTCACCCGTACCAGCGGTCTCACGTCCCGCGACGAGCCCGGCCGGATGGGTCAGGCTCTGGACGCCGCCGTGGTCAATCTGCGGTCGACGGTCGCGACCATCGACAGTTCGGCCACCTCGCTGGCCGGCGCGTCGGAGGAGATGTCGAGCACCGCGACGCAGATCGCCGCCTCCGCCGAGGAGACCTCCGCGCAGGCGCAGACGGTGTCCGCCGCCGCGGAGCAGATCTCCCGCAGCGTGGACACCGTCTCGGCCGGCAGTGAGGAGATGGGCGCGTCCATCCGGGAGATCGCGCAGAACGCCACCGAGGCCGCCCAGGTCGCCTCCCAGGCCGTCGCGGTCACGGCGGCGACCTCGGCCACGATGACCAAGCTCGGTGAGTCGTCGGCCGAGATCGGCAACGTGATCAAGGTGATCACCGCCATCGCGGAGCAGACCAACCTGCTCGCCCTCAACGCCACCATCGAAGCGGCCCGGGCCGGCGAGATGGGCAAGGGCTTCGCCGTGGTCGCCTCCGAGGTCAAGGACCTGGCCCAGGAGACGGCCCGCGCGACCGAGGACATCTCCCAGCGGGTGGAGGCCATTCAGGCCGACACCACCGGCGCGGTCACCGCCATCGAGGAGATCACCCGGGTCATCGCCCGGATCAGTGACTTCCAGACGACCATCGCCTCGGCGGTGGAGGAGCAGACGGCCACCACCGCCGAGATGAACCGCAGCGTCAGCGAGGCGGCCACCGGCACCTCCGACATCGCCCTCAACATCACCGGCGTGGCCGAGTCGGCCCGGCTGACCAGCGAGGGCGTGACCCAGTCGCAGCAGGCCACCGCGGAACTGGCCCGGTTGTCCAGCGACCTGAAGACGCTGGTCACCAACTTCCGTTACTGAGCGAACGCGACGGCGACGTCGAGAACCCAGGTCACGCCGAAGCGGTCCTTGAGCATGCCGTACAGCGGGCTCCAGCCGGCCGGGCCCAGGTCCTGGACGATGGTCGCGCCGTCGGACAGACCTTTCCAGTACGTGGTGAGCTCGGCCTCGTCCGTGCCGCGCACCGAGACGAAGACCGGCTTGTCGCCCGGGCTGTAGGTCTGGTGGCCGGGTACGTCGTACGCCATGACGTGGAAGCCGTTCGGGGCCTGGACCTGCCCCCACATGATCTGCCCGGCCTCGGCGGGGTCGGAGACGTTGTGCGCGTCGGCGTAGGTCAGCAGGACGGTCTGGCCGCCGAACACGGACTGGTAGAAGGTCAGCGCCTCCCGGGCGTCGCCGCGGAAGTTCAGGTGGGTCGTGGTGGTGACGCTCATGATGACTCCTGTCTCGGTTGCTTGGCTCAAGATTCGCAGCCGTAGGTGACAGGGTGTGTCCTCTTCTTCGGGCAGAATCGCCGTCATGCCGAAGACCTCCGCCCGACTACTGGCCCTGCTGTCGTTGCTGCAGTCCCGCCGGGACTGGCCCGGCACCTTGCTGGCCGACCGGCTGGAGATCAGCCTGCGGACGGTGCGCCGGGACGTCGACCGGCTCCGGGAGCTCGGCTATCCCATCGCCGCGGCCAAGGGGCCCGACGGTGGCTACCGGCTCAGCGCCGGCACCGAATTGCCGCCGCTGCTGTTCGACGACGAACAGGCTGTCGCCCTAACCGTCGCCCTGCAGCTCGCCGCCACCACCGCGGGCAGCGGTCTCGCCGAGGCGGCCGCCCGCGCGCTGACCACGATCCGGCAGGTCCTGCCGGCCCGGCTGCGGCACCGGGTCAGCGCGCTGCAGGTCATCGCCGTCGAGCGGCCCGCCGCCCGCCCCGCCGCTCCGGTCGACGGCGACGTGCTCCTGGCGATCAGCGCCGCCGTCCAGGCTCGGGAGGTCCTGCGCTTCGACTACGGCGCCGAGCAGGCCGACGCGCCCCCGCGCCGGGCCGAGCCGCATCACCTCGTCACCTGGGACGGCCGCTGGTATCTCGTCGCCTGGGACCTGGACCGCGCGGACTGGCGTACCTTCCGGGCCGACCGGATCGCTCTGCGCACCCCCAACGGGCCCCGGTTCACCCCCCGCGAGCTGCCCGGTGGGGACGTCGCCGGCTTTGTCATCAGCAAGTTCCGTGGTTCCGGTGACAGCTCAGGTGGCTGGCCCTGCCAGGGCACAGTGCTGCTCGATCTGCCGGCGGCCACCGTCGCGCTCTACAGCCGCGACGGCGTTGTCGAGGAGGCCGGGCCCGGCCGCTGCCGGCTCACTCTCGGATCGTGGTCCTGGCCGAGCCTCGCCGCGGCCGTCGCCCGGTTCGACGCCGACATCGAGGTCGTCGGCCCGGCTGACCTGGCCGACGCGTTCGGGCATCTCGCCCGGCGGCTGGCCCGGACCGCAGCCGCGTTCGATGCGGCGCAGGACCGGCCGTCGTTATCCTGACGGCCGACGAGAGGGGGCCGGATGCGCCTGCGCGTACTCACGATCAACGTGCAGAACGACGAGGGCGACCCGCGCCGGACCGGCCTGCTCAATCAGGAGATCCGGCGCCTGGCGCCGGATCTGGTGGCGCTGCAGGAGGTCTGCTATCCCGGCCGGCGTGACCAGCTCGCCGACCTGGTCGCCGGCACCGGGCTGCACACCACCCACCAGGCCGCCGTGCTCGACCGGCTGCCGCCGGACGGTGACCGGTACGGCGGAACCGCGATCGCCACCCGCCGGCCGCACCGGGTCCTCGAGGTCCTGGAGAACCGGACGGGTGACGTCCACTGGTGGACGCTCGCCGTGTCGGTCCCGGTGCCCTCGCTGGGTGAGCAGTTGTTCGTCGTGCCGACCACGCCGTGGCGGCTGGACGCCGAGGCCGCCCGCGAGCGTCAGGCGGTCGAGATCACCGAGCTCGACGCCCGGCACCGGACAGGGCTGCCGACGATCATCGCCGGTGACCTCAACGCCGGCCCGGACGCGTCGAGCATCCGCTATCTGAGCGGCCTACAGGCTCTGCACGGGCGCAGCGCGCACTATCACGACGCCTGGGCGGTGGCCGGTGACGGGCCCGGCCACACCTGGACGGTGGACAATCCGCTGGCCGCCGCCGAGATCGACCGGGTGATCGGCCAGCCCGGTCACCGCCGGCGGATCGACTACGTGTTCGTCGGCTCCGCGCACGCCCATGCCCGGGCCCGCGCCCGGATCGTCGCGGCCCGGCTGATCGCCGACCGCCCGGTGGACGGGGTCTGGCTCAGCGACCACGCCGGCGTGGTGGCCGACCTGGACGTGGAGACCGTCCCGTCGTCGTGACGGCGGGACCATCGGCCCTGGTCCACGGGTACGGCGCGATGCCATGCTCCACATCGACCGGCGGTGGTGCGGCCACCGCCCTGCTCGAGACCGGAGGCACCCATGATCGCCCAGGTCGGAGACCGGATCATCATCAAGGGAACGCACGTGGGTGACCGGATCCGCGTCGGCGTCATCATGGCACTACGGCACGCCGACGGCACCCCGCCGTACGAGGTACGGTGGCTCGACGACGGGCATGTCGGCCTGATCTTCCCGGGCCCGGAGGCCCACATCGAGCACCCCGCCGGACCGGCATGAACCGCGGGCGCACGCGTCCGGATGCTCCATGCCCGATCCGCCCCGGGGAGCCCTGCACCTTGTGCGAGCTGGGCACCACCACCGCCACGAGCCACCCGGCGGCGCAGTAGACGACTGGGCCCGCACGGCCGCTGGGCGAAGCGTGAGGATGCGGAGGCTGAGCATGACGGCGCGCGATGTCTGCGGCGCGACCAGCCTCGGTCAGGATGCCGCGGCCTGCGCGTTGCGCCGGATCCTGGCCCCGCGATCGATCGCGGTCGTCGGCGCGGGACGACGGCGCGGCGGTGCCGGACACGAGACGATCCGCGCGCTCCGCGACTACGGCTTCCCGGGCCGGCTCCACGTGGTCAACGGTTCCGGCCGCCCGGTGTGCGGTGTGCTCGCCCACCGCGCCGTCACCGACCTGCCCAGCCCCGTCGACCTGCTGATGGTCGCCGTGGACACCGACGACATCGCAGACGTCCTGAACGACGCGGGCGGGCTCGGGGTGCGCGGCGCCGTCCTGCTGGGCACCGGCCCGCGCGGCGACGATCCCTGGGGTGACCGGCAGCGGCGGGAGATCCTGCGGATCGCCCGCCGGCACCACATCCGGCTCCTCGGCCCGGGCTGCCTCGGCGTCCTCAACACGGATCCACGGGTACGGCTGAACGCGAGCCTGTCGCCGCTGCGCCCGCCCAGCGGCGGCCTCGCCCTGGCGGTGCGGTCCGGTGCCGTCGGCATCACGCTGCTGGCCGACGCGGTACGCGAGCACTGCGGCATCTCGAGCCTCGTCTCCCTCGGCGACGCGATCGACCTCTCGGGCGGCGACCTGCTCGGCTACTGGCTCGACGACCAGGCCACCCGCGCGGTCGCCCTGTCACCCGACGCGTTCAGCGACCCGGCCGGCTTCGCCCGGGCCGCGTGGTTCCTCAGCCGGCGCAAGCCCGTGCTGGCGATCACCGGCGCCGCTGATCCCGTACGGGAGGAGTTGCTCGCCGAGGCCGGCGTCATCCGTACGGCGAGCGTCGGCGAGACGCTCGACACCGCCCGGATCCTGGTGGACCAGCCGCTGCCCGGCAGCAACCGGCTGGCGATCGTCGGCAACGCCGGCGGCCTCACGGCCCTCGCCGCCGACCGGGCCCGGACGTACGGGTTCGACGTCGTGCCGCTGAGCGGGCCGACCCGCGACCATCTCCCGTCCTCCGCCGGACCGGACGGGCCCGGCAATCCGGTCGATCTCGGCATCGACGCGCTGCCGGCGCGGATCGCCGACGCCGCCGAGACCATCGCGGTCAGCGGCGAGATCGACGTCCTGCTGCTGGTCCTGGTCGGCACGCGCGCGAATGTGCTCGCCGCCCACCTGGCGGCTCTGGCTCCGATCCTCGATGACCATCCCCGTCTCACGATCGCCGCGATCAGCACCGGCGGCACCGCGGACGTGCACCAGTTCGGCCGGTCCGCCGTCCCGGTCTTCCGTGAGCCGGAGCAGGCCCTCCGGGCGCTGGCCCACGCCCGCGACTACGCCGCCTGGCGGCGGTTCCCGCCGGCCCGCCGCCCCGACCCGGGACGCGGCGCGATCCGCCGGACGGTCACCACCGGGCCCGGTGGAGCCGGTCGAGGAGCGTTTATCCAGCGCTTATGACCTGATCCGTACGGTCGCCGGCCATGACCGTCCTCCTGGATCAAGCGCCGTCGGCTGTCCACTCCCCCGAGGTCGCCGCCGGTGCCCGGGCCCGGCTGCCGCACGTCGCGGCGCTGTCGGCGTACGTGGTGCTCGGGGTTGTCGTGATGTGGCAGTACCTCGGCGATCCCGGGGAGCGCATCTCGTCGCATCTGCCCGCCGACCACACCTGGTTCGAGTGGCTGCTCGCGCACGGCGCCCACTTCCTCGCCCACGGCGGCAACCCGCTGTTCTCGACCGCGCAGAACACCCCGGACGGCGTGAACATGATGGCCAACACGTCGGTGCTGGGCGTGACGATCCCGCTCGCCCCACTGACGCTGCTCCTCGGCGCGCGGATCACCTACGTGGTCTGGATGATCGCCGCCTGCGCGGGCACGGCCGCCACCACGTACTGGACGTTGCAGCGCTTCGTCGTCCGCTCGCGGGCCGCGGCGTTCGCGGGCGGGGCCCTCGCCGGGTTCGCGCCCGGGGTGGTGCACCACGCGAACGGGCAGCCGAACTTCGTCTCGAACTTCCTGCTGCCGCTGATCGTCGCGGCCGTGTTCGGGCTGGGCGCCGGGGGCCGGTGGCGCCGCGACGGGGTGGTGCTGGGCCTGCTCGTCACCTGGCAGTTGTTCATCAACGAGGAGCTTCTACTCGTGACGGCCCTGGCCAGCGGGCTGGGCGTGGCCCTGTACGCGGCGCTGCGGCCCGCTGCGGCCCGGCGGCGGGCGGCCGGGTTCCTGCGGGCGCTGGGCACGACCGCGGTGGTGGCCGGGGTGCTGTGCGCGTACCCGATCTGGTTCCAGTTTCTCGGGCCGCAGTCCTTCGCCGGCATGCCGGCCTTCACCGGCTGGGGCGAGGATCCCGTCACCTACCTGACCTTCGCGCGGGACACCCTGGCCGGCGGGCCGCAGGCCGAGGCCACGCAGGGTCGCATCGAGCAGAACAGCTGGTTCGGCTGGCCCCTGACGCTGCTGCTCATCGGCCTCGTCGCAGCGCTGTGGCGCCGCTCGGTGCCGGCGCGGGTCGCGGGCGGCGTCGCGGTGGTGTTCGCGGTCCTGTCGCTCGGGCCGGTCGTGCGGCTCGGCGGCGTGAACACCGGCTCGCGCGGGCCGCTGGCGTGGCTGCCCGAGGGCGTGCCGATCGTGGATCTGCTGATGCCGAGCCGGTTGACCTACGCCGTGACCGGCGCCGCCGTGCTGCTCGTCGCGCTCGCGTGGGACCGTCTCCGGCTGTCGCGCCTGCTGATCGTGGCGGCCCTCCTGCCGCTGCTGCCCACGCCGCTGCCGGCCATGCCCGAACGGCCGGCGCCGGCATTCGTGGCCAACGGCGACTGGCGGCAGTACGTGCACCCGGGCGGAACCCTGGTGCCGGTGCCGCTGCCGAGCAACTGGGTAGGGCGCGACACGCTCAGCTGGAGTGCTCAGGCCCGGCAGGAGTTCACCGTGCCCGAGGGTTACTTCCTCGGTCCCGATCCGGACGGCAAGGGCCACATGGGCCCGCGACAGGCCAGCCGGACCACTCAGCTGATCATCCGCACGCTCACCGGCGGCACGACGCCCCTGCTGTCGGACGAGGACCGGGCAGCGGTACGCGCCGACGTGGCCCGCTGGCACGGCGAGGCGGTGGTGATGCGCGCCGAGGCCGGCAACCAGGCCCTGCGGGAGCTGTTCACCCAGGTCTACGGGCCCGCGCTGACCGTCCGTGACGTCTGGCTCTGGCAACTGTGACCTCACTCCGGCTTTATCCCCGGCCGGGCAGGGTGACCGCGTGCGGGTGCTGGTGGCGGACGACGAGCGGCTGATGGCCGACCTGATCGCGGTGGGTCTGCGGCGCGAGGCGATGGCCGTCGACGTGGCCTACGACGGCGGCCAGGCGCTGGAGAAGATCTCGGTCCACCGGTACGACGTCGCGGTGCTCGACCGGGACATGCCCGGCGCGACCGGCGACGAGATCTGCCGCTGGGCGGTCGACCACGGCGCCGGCACCCGCGTGTTGCTGCTGACCGCCGCCTGCGGGGTCTACGACCGGGTCGAGGGGCTCGGGCTGGGCGCCGACGACTACCTCACCAAGCCGTTCGCGCTGGCCGAGCTCGTCGCCCGGGTGCGGGCGCTCGCCCGGCGCACGGCCCCGGCCCTGCCGCCGGTCCTGGAACGCGACGGTGTCGTGCTCGACGTGGCCACCCGTACCGCGACCCGCGACGGGCGGCCGCTGGCGCTGACGGTCAAGGAGCTCGGCCTGCTGCACGCGCTGATGCGGGCGCAGGGTCAGGCGGTGAGCACCGAGGATCTGCTGGAGCAGGTCTGGGACGAGCACACCGACCCGTTCAGCAACGTGATCCGGGTGACCGTCTCCACGCTGCGCCGCAAGCTGGGCGAGCCGATGGTCGTGCAGACCGTGCCCCGCGCGGGCTACCGCATCGGGCTGACCTGATGGCCCTGCGCGGCCGGCTCGCCGTGGCGGCCCTCGTCACGATCACGCTCGTCTTCGCCGTGCAGTTCGTGTACTACCGGCTGCCCTGGGACGCGCCGGACTTCCAGCCCTGCTCGCTGGGCGACGTGGACGGCATGACGTGCCGGATCACCCGCAAGATCCCGATCTCGGACCTGCCCGAGTACGGCATCGTGCTCGCCGTCGTGATGCTGCTCGTGGTGCCGCTGCTGTTCTGGGTGCTGGCACCGGTCCGCCGCCTGATCCCGGCCATCGCGCAGATCGGCCCGCAGAACCTGGGCCACCGCATCCGCCCGGGGCGCGGCCGGGACGAGCTGAGACGGCTGGGCCGCGCGCTGGACGCCACGATGGACCGGATCGCCGCCGGGTACGAGGGCCAGCGCATCTTCGCGGCGAACGCCTCCCACGAGCTGCGCACCCCGCTGGCCCTGCAGCGCACGCTGATCGAGGTCGGGATGACCGAGCCGCTGAGCCCGGAGCAGTCCGCGCTGCTGGCCAGCCAGCTGCTGGCCACCAACGCCCGCAACGAACGGCTGATCGAGGGGCTGCTCGTGCTCAGCCAGGCCGATCAGGGGCTGGCGTCGCGTACGCCGCAGTCGCTCGACCGGATCACCGCCGGGCTCGTCGACGCTTGCGCCCCCGCCGCCGCGGACGCCGACGTGAAGGTCACCGCCGAACTGCGTCCCCGCAGCGTGGCCGGCGACGGCGTCCTGCTGGAACGCCTGGTCAGGAACCTGCTGCACAACGCGGTCAAGTACAACCACCCGGGCGGCACGGTGCGCGTCACCGTCGGAGCCGGGGACGCCGCCCTGACCGTGGTGAACACCGGGCCGGTGGTGCCGGCCGACGACGTGGCCCGGCTGTTCGAGCCCTTCACCCGGCTCGCCGCCGAGCGCATCGATCACAGCGGCGGCAGCGGGCTGGGGCTGGCCATCGCCCGGTCGATCGTCCGCGCCCACGACGGCACCATCACCGCGACGCCGGCGGACGGCGGCGGGCTGTGCTTCACCATTCGCCTGCCCCGGGCCTGAGCCGCAGCTGCAGCATCGCCGCGAACCGCTCGTCGGGATCCCCCAGGTCGATCCCGCCGACGTCGGCCAGGCGGCGCAACCGGTAGCGGAAGGTGTTCGGGTGCACGAACGACGACTGGGCCGCGGCCACGACGTCGCCGTAGTGGTCCAGCCACGCGGTCAGGGTGGCGACCAGGTGGCTGCCGTGCTTGCGGTCGTACTCGATGAGCCGGCGGATCCCGCCGGTCGGCCGGTCGCCCCGCATCGCGGCCAGATCCCGCAGCTCCAGCAGCAGCGACTCGACGTACACGTCGTCGATGCCGGCCGTGCGCCGGTCCCCGCGGGCCTGCGCCAGCACCCGCAGCGTGCGGTCGACGCCGGCCCGGGCCTGCACCAGCTCGCTGATGTCCCGGGCGACCGGCCCGATGGCGACCACCGGCCGGTGCCGGTCACCGACCCGGTCGAGGAAGTCGGCCGCCAGGCGCTGGCCGCGGGCGTCGGCCTCGTCCGCCCCGGCGACAGTCGGCAGCAGCCCGTACGCGATACCGCCCACGAGCGCCGTCGTGCTGCGCGGCTGGACCGCGTGCAGGTACACCGCGAAGGCGTCGCTGAGGCGCTGGCGCTCCTGGATGAAGGCGGGGTCGTCGGGACGCTGCTCGCCGCTGTGCGACAGCGTGGCGCCGAGCAGCAGCACCGGCTGTCCGGCCAGGCCCAGCCGTTCCATCGCGGCCCGGGCGCCCGCGCCGCCCTCCAGTGCGGAGCTCAGCAGGTCGATCCGTAGCCGGCGCTGGACGTCGGTGCCCGCGCGCAGCCGCAGCAGGTGCAGCGCCACCAGTTTGGCGGCGTCGCGGAAGGCCTCGGTGCGCTCCTCGGTGAGCCCGTGCGGGGTCACCGCCCAGATGGAACCGAGCACCTCGTCGCCGGCCCGGACCGAGATCGCCAGCCGGGGCAGCGAGAGGCCGTGCCGGCCGTCGCCCATGGGGTCGATGCGCACCGGTTGGTCGGTGCGCAGCAGGTCGCGGAAAACGCCGCGTTCCGTGAGCTCCTGCTCGATGCGTTCGGGCACGTGCCGGCCGAGGATCGTCTCGACCCGCGACGGGTCCGCCTCCTCCTGCCGGCCGGAGAAGGCCAGGATGCGGGAGCTGAGGTCCTCGATGGTGATCGGGGCGTCGATGAGCGCGGCGATCGCGTTGGCCACCGCGAACAGGTCGCCGGAGGGCAGCCCGAGCAGCGACTCGTGCTGGGCCACGCCGACCTCGTCCTCGGCGAGCAGGGAACGCAGCATCGCGGCCAGGTGCGCCCACGGGGCTCCGCGGCGCAGCCCGAGCAGGACCACCCCGGCCTGGTCGGCGGCCGCCCGCACCGCCGGCGGGGCCGGGACCGACGAGCGCAGGATCAACGCGACGGCGTCCTGGGCGCCGATCTCGGCGAGGAGCTCGGTGATCGCGGCCGGGTCGCTGACCCCGACGCCCAGCACGAGGGCGTGCGGCGGCAGCACCGGGCTGTCCTCCGGATCGTGGATGACCACCGAACCGACCGGCTCGGCGCGTTCCGGGTCGCCGTGCACCAGCTCCAGGAGCAGGGAGCCGAGGTCGTCCAGCACGCGGCCGAGGCTCGCTCGGGGGCGTGCCGAGGGGGCGGGATTCACGGCGATGGGCACTCCCTGGGCCTGGGCGTCGCTCTCACGATAGGGGCCGCGGGCTACGCGCTGCCCACGTTCACATCGAGATCCACTCGACGCGGGTGGTCACCTCGGCCAGCCGGGCGGGATCCGGGGTCACGCCCAGGCCGGGTCCGGTCGGCACGGGCAGATGACCCTGGTCGAGGACGAACGGCTCGGTGATGTCGGCCGCGTAGTAGCGGCCGGAGGCCGACGTGTCGCCGGGCAGCGTGAAGCCGGGCAGGGCGGCCAGGGCCACGTTGGCGGCCCGGCCGAGGCCGGTCTCCAGCATGCCGCCGCACCAGACCGGTACGCCGTGCGCGGCACACACGTCGTGGATGCGCCGCGCCTCGAGGTAGCCCCCGACCCGGCCCGGCTTGACGTTGACGATCTGGCAGGCGCCGAGCCGGATCGCGGCCGCGGCGGAGGCGGCAGAGGTGATCGACTCGTCGAGGCAGACCGGCGTACGGATCAGCCGGGCCAGGTCGGCGTGGCCGAGCACGTCCTCCTCGTCCAGCGGCTGCTCGATGAGCACCAGGTCGAACGGGTCGAGGCGGGCCAGGTGCCGGGCGTCGGACAGCGAGTAGGCGGTGTTCGCGTCGGCCTGCAGCAGTACCTGGTCACCGAAGCGCTCCCGGACGGCGCGTACCGGCTCGACGTCCCAGCCGGGCTCGATCTTGAGTTTGATGCGGACGTACCCCTCGGCCAGGTAGCCGTCGACGGCGTCGAGCAGCGCCGGGATGCTGTCCATGATCCCGACCGAGACACCGCAGGGCACCCGGTCGCGGACGGCACCCAGCTCCCGGCCGAAGGAGCGGCCCTCGGCCCGCAGCTCGGCGTCGAGGACGGCCGTCTCCAGGGCCGCCTTGGCCATCCGATGACCCTTGATCGGGGCGAGAGCCGGGGCGACGGCCAGGGCGGTCGCCGGCGCGGCGGCGGCCAGGGCCGGTACGAGGTGGTCGCGGAGCACTCCCGCGGCTGCCTCGGTGTACTCCGAGGAGTACACCGGCGCGGCCATTGCCACGCACTCGCCCCAGCCCTCGGCGTCCTCGGTGACCGCGCGCACGAGCAGGATCTCGCGGCTGGTCACGGTGCCGAACGAGGTGCGGAACGGGCCGACGAGCGGCATGGTGAGCCACCGCAGTTCACAGCCGGTCAGTTTCATGAGTTCCTCCGCAGTACGTATCCCCGGGCGCGGTCGAAGCCGACGACTGTGGCGCCCTGGGCCAGCAGGCCCGTCATCGCGTCGCGAACCGCACGACGCCAGTGTGCGGCCAGGGCCGGGTCCGAGGCGCGCAGCGCGGTGATGTCCCGCGGGACGGCCACCACGCTGATCGCGCCGTCGAGGCGGCCGGGCTCGGGCGAGCCGTCCGCCGCCGTCCCCACGGCCACGACCGCACCGGCGGCCGGCACCGGATCCGGCCGGTGCTCCCCCGATCGGCCGCACGCCACGGCGACAGCGGGATCCCGCAACGACCACCGGACGAGCAGCCGGTCGGAGTCCCCGTCACCGTTGAGGGTGTCGAGCATGAGCCCGTAGAAGTTCGGCATGTACTCGACCGGGCGGGCGGCCAGCTTCACGACGTTGAAGTAGGCGTTGCGGGCCACCAGCGGGTCGAACGTCCAGGCGACCCGGTCGACGCCGCGGCTCATCGCCCACGCCCGCTGGTGCAGCTTGAGGGCGAAACCGACCGCGCGCCCGGTCATCTCGGGTGACACCCCGGCGATGTGGCTGTGCAGGGCGTCCTCCGACGGGGCGTGGAAGAAGCCGACGCAGGCCCCGATCAGCCGCTCGCCGACGAAGGCGCCGCTGACATAGTTGCCCGCCTTGCCGAAGGCCCGCAGCAGTTCGAGGTTCATCGGCGGGTTGGCGTCGCGGCCCCAGATCCGGGCGAGCAGCCGGACCGCCTGGTCGAGGTCGCCGAAGTCGGTCAGGGCGCGCACGTCCACCCCGGCGGCCGCGGCGGCGGACTGAGCCTGGCCGACGGCCTCGTCGACGGCGGCGTCGAGGTGGTTCGGCTCGGGCCCGGTCTGCAGGCCACCGAGGTTCTCGGGCCTGCTCATCCTGGTCACCGGGCCCCGGTCAGCTCGGCCAGCAACGCACCGAGCAGCGCCGTACGGCCGGGGAGGAACTCCAGCAGGACGTGCTCGTCGTCGGCGTGGGCACCGCCGCCGACCGCGCCGAGGCCGTCCAGGGTGGGCGTGCCCGTACCGGCGGTCAGGTTGCCGTCGGAGGCGCCGCCGACCGCGGTGGCGGTCAACGCCGGCAGGCCCAGCGAGTGAGCCAGTGTCGTCGCCCGCGCGAACAGTGCCGCGGACGAAGCGGCTTCCAGCGGCGCGCGGTTGGGGCCGCCGGTCACCTCGAGGGCGGCGCCGGTCAGGACGGGCGTCAGGGCCCGCATCGCGTCGTCGACCCGGCGTTGCTCGTCCAGGGATCGGATCCGGACGTCCACCGCGACGCGGGCGCCGGCCGGCACGGTGTTGGTCGTCGTGCCCGCGCGGGCCAGGGTCGGTGTCACGGTGGTGCCTGCTTCCGGGTCCGAGAGGGCCGCGATGCGCAGCACCTGGTGGGCCAGTTCGACGGTGGCGTTGACGCCCTGCTCCGGGGCCAGCCCGGCGTGGGCGGCGCGCCCGGCGACGATGAGCTCGTAGATCGAGACGCCCTTGCGTTCGGTCTTCAGCCCTCCCCCGTCGGCCGCCGCCTCCAGCACCAGCGCCGCGCCGGTGGCCCGCGCCTCGGCCTCGATGAGCGGACGCGAGCTCGGCGAACCCAGTTCCTCGTCGCCGGTCACGAGCAGGGTGATGCCGTCGCGGTGCGGCAGGGTGGCGATCGCGTGGAAGGCCATGGCGAGCCCCGTTTTCATGTCCAGGCAGCCGGGTCCGCGCAGCACTCCGGCCGTTACGCCGTACGGGGTGGTGGCGAGCGTCCCGATCGGCCAGACCGTGTCGTGGTGGCCGACCACCAGGACCCGCGACGGTCCGGCGCCGAACCGCCAGCGCAGGTGGGTACGCCCGTCGAGCACGA
The DNA here is from genome assembly GCF_050955795.1 of Actinoplanes sp. CA-051413. Classification (NCBI taxonomy): domain Bacteria; kingdom Bacillati; phylum Actinomycetota; class Actinomycetes; order Micromonosporales; family Micromonosporaceae; genus Actinoplanes; species Actinoplanes sp. CA-051413. The sequence goes on along the minus strand of NZ_CP192100.1, from coordinate 4,925,756 downwards.
TGCGCTCGGGCTGCGCACCCAGGCGCGCGGCGCCGACGCGGGCGACCACTTCGGCGCTGCGGGCGACGGCGTCGAGGTCGGTCGACGGTGACTCGCACTCGACGAGCGCCCGGGTGTCGGCCATCAGGGAGTCCAGCATCTCAGTCCACCCGCGGGGTGGCTCGGGCGCCGAAGTGGACGTACCGCTCGCCCGAGTCCAGCTCGTAGAAGGTGACCGGATACCAGCTCGTGCGCTGCGCGGGCGTGGTCAGGAACAGGGCCGGACCGACCGGGACCAGCGGCTGCACCTCGACCGGGTCCGGTACGAGCGCGGCGAGCGGCCCGGTGAGCGTCGTGCGCATCCGTGGCCCCTCGTCGCCCTCGCCGGCCAGCACCTCGATGCGCACCGACGCGCGCTCGTACGTGCCGACGTACGGAGTGATGTCGACCTCGGCGGGCTCGTCCGGCGGGGTGATCGAGGCCGGCATAGCCACTCCGGCGAGTTCGGCGAACACCTCGGTGAACAGGTCCTGGTACAGGTCGCGGGCGCTCTCCTTGTTGGTCAGCAGCGTGACCGCCAGCCCCTGCTCGGGCAGCAGGCGCAGGAAGGCGGCTTGGCCGATGGTGTTGCCGTCGTGGCCGATGAGCCGGTGGCCGTCCCAGCCGAAGCGGATCCAGCCGAGTCCCCACGAGTCGCCGAGCGAGAGTTTGTCCGGCAGGTCGGCCTGGTGCTCGGCCATGGCCGCGGCCGATTCCGCGGCGAGCAGCTGCTCGTCACCGGCGGTGCGGCCGCCGGTCAGGTGCAGCCGGGCGAAGGCGAGCACGTCGGCGGCGTTGGCGCTGATCAGGCCGGCGGGACCGATCGAGCGGGGCAGGTGCCAGACGGGCGCGGCGGTGATCTGTCCCTCGTGCTCGACGTGACCGCCGGCGACCGGGTGCAGCAGCACGTCCTCGGGCAGGGTGGCCGTCGCTGTCAGGCCGAGCGGGGTGACCAGCCGCTCGCGCATCACCTGGTCCCAGCTCTGGCCGGTGACCTCCTCCAGGATGCGGCCGAGCACGCTGTAGCCGGCGTTGCAGTAGGACCAGGTGACGCCGAGCGGGTGGTTCTGGGTCTGGTCGGCCAGCAGCTCGACGTAGCGCTGGATGCAGTCGTCGCCGCGGCCGGTGTCGGTGAAGACGTCGCCGTCGATGCCGCTGGTGTGGGTGAGCAGGTGGCGTACGGTCACCCGGGCCGCCACGCCGGGGTCGGCGAGCCGGAAGCCGGGCAGCAGCTCGCCCACCGGGGTGTCCAGGCTGAGCCGGCCCTCGTCGGCGAGCTGCATGATCGCCGTCGCGGTCCACACCTTGGTGACCGAGCCGATCTGGAACAGGGCGTCGGGCGTCACCGGGTGGCCGCTGGCGGTGTCGAGCACCCCGGCGCAGACCTCGATGTGCTCGTCCGGGGACTGCGGGTCGGTGGCCAGCCGTAGGATGCCGAGCTGGGCCCCGGGTACGCCGTGGCGCTCGGCCAGCGCGGCGAGGCGCCGCTGCCAGTGGGCGGCGTCGAGGGCCGGCCGGCCGCCGCGGCGGGTGTGCTGCTCCAGCCAGTCCACGACGCGGCGGTTGTAGTCGACGCGCTGCGACGGCGGCCCGGCCAGGATGAACGCGTGCGAGGCGCCCGGGTAGAGCACCAGCCGGGTCGGCACGCCCCGCTGCCGCAGCGCGGTGTGCCACTGCTGGGCCTGACCGGCGGGGCAGGTGAGGTCGTCGGCGCCGTGCAGCAGCAGGGTCGGGGTACGCACGTCGGCGACGCGGGACAGTGGTGACATGTCGGCGTACCGCTTCGGGTCCTGCCAGGGCGGGCCGCCCAGCTCGTACGCGCTCAGGAACTGCCCGTCGTCGCAGGTGCCGGCCATGCTGACCAGGTCGGACACCACCCCACCGGCGACCGCGGCCACGAAACGGTCGTCGTGCCCGGTGAGCCAGCAGGTCATATACCCGCCGTAGCTGTATCCGGTGACGGCCAGCCGCGCCGGGTCGGCGATGCCCTCGGCGACCAGCGCGTCGATCGGCTCCAGCAGGTCGGCCGCGTCGGCGACTCCCCAGGCGCCGTTGACCCCGTCATAGAAGGTCTCGCCGTAGCCGTCGCTGCCACGCGGGTTGACCAGCAGCACCACCCAGCCCCGGCCGGCGAGTTCCTGGTGGTAGAGGTGGACCTCGTCGGCCGCGCCGTTCCACGCGTTGTGCGGCCCGCCGTGGATGTCGAGCAGCAGTGGCCGCGGTCCCGGTGCGTCGCCGTCGCGAATCAGCCACGCCTGCACGCTGCGGCCGTCGGAGATCGTGAAGGAGCGCTCCTCGCGAGGGACGAGAGCGACGTCGGCACCGTGCTGGGTCAGCACCCGCTCGCCGCCACCGGCCACGTCCACCACGGCGATCTCACCGAACGAGTCCGCCGTGGACAACACGAAGGCGGCGAGGTCCCCCCGGACGGAGAGGCCGTCGACGACGCGGCCGGCGCCGTCGACCACCGCCCGCGGGTCCGTGCCGTCGGACGCCACCGACCACAGATGCGTGCAGCCCTGGTCGCGGACGCAGAACAACACCCGTCCGTCGTGTTCCTGAGGCAGGCCACCCGGGTAGGCCAGGCCGCCCGGCATGACGTTGCGGTCGAGGGTGCCCGCGAGGTCGACGGGCTCCGAGCCGTCGAGCGGCGCCCGCAGCAGCCGGGCGTGGCCGACCGGCTCCGCCGGCCAGCCGACCACGAGCAGGGCGCTGCCGTCGGCGGTGAAACCGGCGGTACGGGCAACGCCGCCGGCCGGTCCGGCCACCCGCGCCGTGGCCTGGCGGTCGTCGACCGCGAGCAGGTGCACGGCCGAACGGAACCGCAGGTCGCTGTCGTCACCCAGAGCGCGGACGAAGGCCACGTCGGTGCCGTCGGGCGACCAGACGGGTACGCCGGCGTCGTGCGGCCCATCGGTCAGCACCCGGCATTCGAGCGTGTCGAGGTCGACGACGTGCACCTGCCGGCGGGCAGCGCCGATCAGACCGGCACCGTCGGCTTGATAGTCCAGGCGGTCGGCCACCAGCGGCGCGTGCAGCGGGGCTTCCGGCCGCACCACGGACGTGAAGGCGAGCCGGGCACCGTCGGGACTCCACGCCGGCGGGCCGGACAGCCGCGGCAGGTCGCCGAGCACCCGGACCTCACCGCCGGCCATCGGCAGAACCGCGAGCCGGCCGTCGCGCAGGAACGCGAGCAGGCTGCCGTCCGGGCTCCACACCGGCGTGGTGTCGGCCGGGCCGGCGGTCAGGCGGCGGGCCGTGCCACCTCCGGTGGGCACGATCCACAGCTCATTGACGGTACGGTCGCCCGCCGCGTCCTGGGTCCGCAGCACGTACGCGACGTGCGCGCCGTCCGGGGCGAGGGCCGGCTCGGCGGGCACCGCCAGCGCGAGGAGGTCGTCGATGCGCATCGGTCGGGTCACGGGGTGCTCCTTGCGGTGAGGCGGTGGCCGGGTACGGCGTCGAGCAGCGCCCGGGTGTAGTCGTGGCGGGGTTCGGCCAGCACCCGGGTGGCCGGGCCCTGCTCGACCACGCGGCCGCGGAGCATGATCGCCACGTGGTCCGCGACGTACCGGACGACGGCCAGGTTGTGCGAGATGAACAGGATCGACAGGCCGAGCTCGCGTTGCAGCTCGCGGACCAGGTTGAGGATCGCGCCCTGGATCGACACGTCGAGTGCGGAGGTGATCTCGTCCGCGATGATCACCCGCGGGCGGCCGGCGAGGGCCCGGGCGAGCGCCACGCGCTGCCGCTGCCCGCCGGAGAGCTGCCCCGGGTAGGCGCTCGCCCGGCCGGGGTCCAGGTGCACCAGCTCCAGCAGCCGGGCCACCTCGGTGCGGCGCTGCGGCCGGGACATCCCCGGCGGGATCGCCTCGGTGATCGTCTCGCCGATGGTCATCCGCGGATCCAGCGACGAGTACGGGTCCTGGAACACCATCTGCAGCGGGCGGTGCCGGCCGTGGGCCCGGATCGGCTCGCCGTCCAGCAGGATCCGCCCGCCGGCCGGGGCGACCAGGCCCACGGCGGCGCGGGCCAGTGTGGACTTGCCGGAGCCGGACTCGCCGACCAGGCCCAGGACCCCGCCGGCGGGCACACTCAGCGTCACGCCGTCGACCGCCGTCAGCCGCCCGTAGCGGACGGTCACGTCCTCGAAGGTCAGTTCGCTCATGACGTCTCCACCACCGAGGCCGGCCGGACGGTTTCCGCGTGGACCGGTTCGGGGCGCGCGTGCCAGCACGCCACCCGGTGGCCCGACGGGTGCTGGGCCAGCGGCGGATCCTCAGCCCGGCACTGCTGCGTGGCGAGCGGGCACCGGGCGGCGTACGCGCAGCCCCGGGGCACGTCGGCCGGCTCCACGGGACGTCCCGGGATCACCGGCAGCGGCCGGTCCAGCGGCGAGTCCATCCGCGGCACGGCGGCGGTCAGGGCCCGGGTGTACGGGTGCAGCGCGCCGCTGGTCAGCCGGTCCGTGGGCAGGTCCTCGACGATGCGGCCGGCGTACATGACCAGCACCCGGTCGCAGACCTCGCTGACCACGGCGACGTCGTGGCTGATGAGCAGCAGGGCGACGTCGTCCGACCGGCGGATCGCGGTCAGCAGGTCGAGCACCTGCCGCTGGACCGTGACGTCCAGGGCCGTGGTGGGCTCGTCGGCGACGATGAGCGCCGGGGAGCCCATGAGCCCCATGCCGATCATCGCGCGCTGCCGCATGCCGCCGGAGAACTCGTGCGGGTACTGCCGGGCCCGGCGGGCCGGGTCGGTGATGCGTACGGCCCGCAGCCGGTCGACCGCGCGGGTGAACGCCGCGCGGCGGCCGAGGCCGTGGTGGTGCCGGGAGGTCTCCGCGAGCTGGCGGCCGATCCGCTGGGTCGGGTTGAAGGAGCTGGCCGGGTCCTGGAAGACCATCGCGAGCGAGCTGCCGAGCAGGCGGCGCTGGACCGCGGAGTCCGGCTCGCGCAGGTCGGCGCCGAGCAGGTGCAGGCGGTCGGCGTCGACCCGGCCGGCCGCGTCGATCAGCCGGGACACGGCCAGGGCGGTGAGCGACTTGCCGGAGCCGGACTCGCCGACGACGGCGACCGCCTCGCCCCGGCGGATCGAGAACGTCACGCCGCGTACCGGCCGGATCGGTCCTCCTGCGGCCGGGAAGCTGACGGTGAGGTCCCGGACGTCGAGGACCACGTCGGACGCCGGGACGTTGTCCGCGCTCTCGGCTGCGGGTGGCGGCGCGACCACGGGTGCGGCCGGGGAGGGGTTCGCCGAGGCGGGCAGGCCGACCAGGGCGTCCATCCCGAAGCCCTTGGCCACCGACTCGCCGAGCAGGTTGAGGGCCAGGCCGGCGACGAGGACGGCCAGCGCCGGGGCGATCGCGGCGGCCGGGTTGAGGTAGAGCACGCCGATGCCGTCGTACAGCAGCCGTCCCCAGTCATAGGCGGGCGCCTGCACGCCCAGGCCGAGGAACGACAGGCCGGCGAACGCGAGCAGCGCTCCCCCGGCGCCCATGGTGGCGTTGACCACCAGCGGCTCGGCGATGTTGGGCAGCAGGTGGCGGATCAGGATGCGGAAGCGGCCCACGCCGGCGATCTGCGCGGCGGCGACGAAGTCCCGCGCCGCGACCCCGGCCAGCAGGGTCTGCACGAGCCGGGCGAACGTCGGCGCCCCGGCCAGCCCGATGGCCAGCACCGCGCCGGTCGCGCCGACGCCGAAGACGACCGCGAAGAACAGCGCGAGCAGCAGGCCCGGGAAGGCGATGGCGATCTGCACGGCTCCCGTGACCGGCCGGCCCAGGCGCCGCCCGAGCAGCCACGGCGCGGTGCCCAGCAGGAGTCCGGCCAGCACGCCGATGGCGGTGGCGGCCAGCGCGAGACCGACCGAGAGCCGGGTCGCCTCCAGCACCCGGAACGCGATGTCCCGGCCCAGGTTGTCGGTTCCGGCCCAGTGCCGCCCGGAGGGTCCGGCCAGGATGTTCGCGGTGTCCACGGCGTCTGCGCGGGCGTCCCACGGCGCCGGTCCGACGACGGCCAGGACCAGGACCACGAAGACCAGCGCGGCTGCGGCCCGGCCCATGGGCGTGCGCAGCACGCGGAGCCAGCGGTGGGCGGTACGGCGGTTCACCTCAGTCCTCCCGGATCGTCGACCGCGGGTCGAGCAGCGCCAGCGCCACGTCGACGGCGGTGTTGATCAGCAGCACGCCCAGGCCGTAGACCAGCACGATGGCCTGGACCAGCGGGTAGTCCTTGCTGAGGATGGAACGCACGATCGTGGTGCCCAGGCCGGGCCAGGCGAACACGTTCTCGACCAGGACGGTGCCCGCGACCATCGACCCGAGGATCAGGCCGCCCAGCGTCAGCGAGGCCGTGGCCGCGTTCGGCAGGGCGTGGCCCAGATACAGCGAGCGGGCCGGCAGGCGCTTGGCCCGCGCCGTCCGCAGATAGTCGGCGTCCAGCACGGCGACCATCTCCACCCGCAGGATGCGCGCGAGCATCGCGGCCGGGCCGACGGCCAGCGACAGCACCGGCAGCACATAGCCGGCCGGGGTGGCGTTGCCGGCCACCGGCAGCCACTGCAGCGTGACGCCCAGCAGGTAGACCAGGCCGACGCCGAGCAGGAAGTCCGGGATGGTGCCGAGCACGATGGTGCCGGAGGTGAAGGCGGCCTCCGTACGCCGGCCGTGACCGCGCCGGGTGAGCACCCCGATCACGACGCCTACCGGGACGGCGATCACCACGGCGGCCAGGAACGCCAGCGTGGCCAGGGCCAGCGTCGCGGGCAGGCGCTGGCCGACGACGTCACTGACCGGCAGCCGGGTCAGGATCGAGGTCCCCAGATCGCCGCCGAACAGTCCCTTCACGTAGGTGAGGTACTGGGTGAGCAGCGGGTCGTCCAGGCCGAGCGCGGCCCGGCGCTCGGCCACCAGGGCGGCGGGTGCGGTCGGGCCGAGGGCCGCGCGGACCGGGTCGCCGGGGACCAGGTGGATCATCAGGAACGACGCGGTGACCAGGACCCAGAGCGAGACCAGCAGGCGGCCGGCGCGCCGCAGCGCGAACCGGGACCACGCGTGGCCGGCGACCCGCCGGAGCCGGGACGCCCCGGTCACCGGCTCCTGCTCCGCGGCGGCCCCGATCTCCGGCGCGGGCGCCGGCGCCGCGGTCATCGGTCGAGCATCCGGATGCTCGTCGGGATCAGCTGTCCGGGGGTCTCGAACCGGGCCTTGGCGCCGTACGTGGCGATCTGCTGGTTGGCGAACGGCACCAGGTCGGCCGCCTTGACCAGGGCGGTCTCCGCCTCCAGCCAGGCGGGGCAGCCCGCGGGGCCGTCCATCGCGTTAGCCCGTTTGACCGCGGCCTCGTACGCGCTGTTGCGGATGCCGGCGAAGTTGGTGCCGTCGGGGACGCCGGGCCCGGACAGGAAGGGCACGATCTGGTCGGGGCTGTTGACGTTCACCTGGGCCCAGGCGATGTCCCAGTCGCCGGTGCCGAACAGGGTCTGGTTGAGGGCCTCGCCGCTCTGCGGCTTGGGGGTCACCGTGATCCCGGCGGCCTTCCACTGCTGCACCGCGAGTTCGGCGGTGGCCGTGGCGGCACTGCCGCCGGCGCTCGAGTAAGCGAAGGTCAGCGTCTTGCCGGCGATCTTCTTCAGCGCTTCCGTGGCCGCGGCCGGGTCGTGGGCGGGCAGCGCGGAGGCGAGCGTCCCACCGGGGCAAGCCAGCGGCTCGATCGCGGCGAGCGTGGTGGGCGGGGTGGCCTGACCGGCGCCGAGCACGGTCCGCAGCTGATTCAGGTCGAGCGCCTGAGTCAGCGCGAGCCGGACGGCGGGGTCACTGGTGGCCCGGCCCTCGGCCTGGTTGTACCACTGCTCACCGAGCACCGCGGCGGTACGGGCCGCGAACAGCCCGGCCTTGTCCAGCCGCTGCGCGTCCGGGCCGGTGACCTGGGCGGAGTTGAGCTCGCCGGACAGCAGCAGGTTGGCCGCAGTGGCCGGGTTCTCGACGACCCGGACGGTGACGGTGTCGGGCATGCCGGGCGTCGCGGTGGACGCGCCGTTGGGACCCCAGGTGTAGCCCTCGCGGATCGCGTACGTGTAGTGGTCGCCCGGCACGGCCTCGGTCAGCTTGTACGGTCCGGTGCCCGCGGTGGCCTTGGCCAGGCCCGTCCGGTTGCTCATCCCGGCGGAGCACACGATCGGCAGGCTGGCCAGCCCGTTGAGCACGAACGGGGCCGGCGCCGCCAGCGTCAGGGTCACCTCGCCGGTGGCGTCGTCGGCGGTGGCGCGCGCCCCGGCCGGCAGGAACGTGCCCAGGAACGGGCTCTTGTTCTTCGGGTCACCGACGTAGGTCAGATTGTCGGCGACCGCCTTGGCGGTGAGCGGCGTACCGTCCGCGCACGTCACGCTTTTGCGCAGGGTGAGCTTCACCGTGGTGCCGGCGGCCGACCACTTGTCGGCCAGCTGCGAGCGGATCTGGCCGCCGGCCGGGTCGACGCCCACCAGCGTGTCGTACGCGAGCTGGCTGATGGTGAACAGCGCACTGGCCGCCGAGGACTGCGGGTCGAGATTGCCCGGGTCCGCGTTCAGGGCCATGGTGAACGTACCGCCGTCCACGACCTGGCCCTGGGCCTGCGAGCCGGAGCCCGACCCGCCGCCGCATCCGGCCAGGGCCAGCGCCGCGCAGAGCGCCGCGCTGCCGGCGATCCTCGACGTGGTGGTCAGCTTCATGAGGGGTCCTCTTCCGGCCTGCCGGCTCCGGTTCGACGGGGTGGATTCAAGGGGATGGGGTGGTCGGCCGGTCAGACCGGCGCGACCGTGGATCCGGCCCGGCGCACGGCCCGGCCGACGTGCAGGAACCGGGCGTGGCCGGCGCCGTCGTCGCCGACGAACGCGTGCGGCACGTACATGCCCTGCTCGGGTTCGACCGGGATGAGGAAGTCCTCGCGGTAGTGCACGAGTTCCTTGCGGACCGCGTGCCCGACCAGTTCGGCCAGCTCGCCCTTGGGGGTCTGCTCGAGCCAGATCCGGCCGTCCTCGTCCTGGCTGAGCGTCAGGTCGGCCACCCGTGACGAGTACGTCCCGACGAAGCGCCCCGCGTCGACGCGCTCGGGCTGTGCCGGGGGGCGCGGCATCTCGGGCAGCGGGATGCGGCCGAGTTCGCTCAGCACGAGACCGAAGATGTCCCGGTACAGCGACATCGCGTCGCCGCCGTTGGTCAGCAGCGTCACGGCCAATCCGTCCTCGACGACCAGGCGCAGGAACGCCGACTGCCCGATGGTGTTGCCGTCGTGCCCGGTGAGCGTCCCGGCCGGGGTGTCGAACCGTTCGAAGCCCAGCCCCCACGAGGTGCCCATCACCCCGATGTCGGGCAGGTCCACCTCGCGCTCCCGCATCCGGGCGGCGGTGCCCGCGGCGAGCACCTGCGTGCCGTCGGCGGCGCGGCCGTCCTCGAGGTGCATCCGGGCGAAGGCCAGCAGGTCGCGGGGGCGCATCGCGAGCATCGCCCCGGCCGGCGCGTTCGAGCGGGCGAGCGCCCAGACCGGCGCCGGCTGGTAACCCGCGCCCGGCTCGAGCTCCAGGTGGCCGACCGCGACCCGGTGCAGGATCGCCTCGTACGGCCCGGTCGCGGCGTGGGTCAGGCCCAGCGGCGCGATGAGGTGCCGGCGCAGGCACTCGTCGTACGGCAGCTCGCGGACGACCTCGACGAGGCGGCCGAGCACGCAGTAGCCGGCGTTGTTGTACGAGAACTGCTCGCCCGGCGCGAACAGCTGCGGAAGGTCGTGCAGGGTCTCGACGAACTTGGCCACGCAGTCGTCGCCCTGCCCGGTGTCGGTGAAGATGTCACCCTCGAAGCCGGCCGTGTGGTTGAGCAGCTGCCGGGTCGTGATGACCGCGGCGGCCGCCTCGTCGCCGAGCCGGAACTCCGGCAGGTACGTGCGCACCGGTGCGTCGAGGTCGACCTTGCCCTCGTCGGCCAGTTGCAGGACCAGGGTGGCGGTCCAGAGCTTGGTGATCGAGCCGATCTGGAACAGCGAGTCCGGCGTGGCCTCGATCCCGGTCGTGGTGCTGAGCAGCCCCGCGGCCCCGTCGACGATCTGCCCGTCGTGCAGGATGCCCCACGCCGCGGCCGGCACCTGGTGCTCGCGGAGCAGGCCGGGCAGGCGGGCCGCCACGATGTCCCGGACCTCTGTGATCGTCGTCATAGCGGGATCGTAGGAGCGCGGACCGGCATCGGTGTTCGTCGATCAGGACGAAAAAGCGCCGGCGTCTTGGTCCGCCGGCACAACTGCGCTGCGGGGCCGAGGCCGGCCCCGCAGCGAGATCACGTGCGGTCAGGGCGCCCAGCAGATGTCGTACGCGGACAGGTACCAGCTGACGCCGCCCCCGGGGTTGAGGCCCTCCACAGCCTCGGCGGTTGCCGTGTCCTGGGCCAGGTTGCTGCTCACCTGGTTGACGAACACGTACCCGCTGATGGTGGCTCCGGCGGTCGCGGTGGCCGAGCCGCCCACCCCGGTCGTCGCCGTGCCGGCCGGGCAGGCGCTGGACTGCTGGCTCTTCGCGTTGACCGGGTCGGCCCCGCCGACGGTCGATTGCGCCTCACGAACCGGCCCGACGCCCGGCGGTGTGCCGCAGATGGCGTAGGCGATGAGCTCCCAGGAGCCGGCGAAGCCGAACGCGGCATCGGCGGTGACGGTGTTGCTGGTCAGGGCGAAGTTGGGCAGGATCGAGCGGTAGAACGCCTGCCCGTTGGCTCCGATGATCTCGGCCCCGGTGCCGAGCAGCCGGGTCCCGCCCTGGCACGTCGCCGCGACGGCCTTGGTGGGGTCGGCGTTCAAGCCCGTGCTCTGCACCTCGAGGTAGTAACCGGCGGGCGGCGCGCCCGGCCGGCAGATCGCCTGGGCCACGGTGGAGAATCCCGGCGCTCCCCCGGGGTTCGTGTGGCCCCACACCGTCACCGAGTTCGTGGCGAGGTCGGGGATGACGTCGGTGAGGGTCACGTTCTTGCCGGCGCCGACGATTCCTCCGGCCGCGCCGGTGAGGTACTGCCCGGCCGGACAGGTGGCGGTGGCGCTCTGCGCCACGACGCCGGGGGCTGCGGCGACCGCGACGTCGACCACCGCGGCCTGCGCCGGTGCGGCTGTGACGAAGACGGCGCCGACGCCGGCCAGGGTGGCGCCGGCGAGGACGGCCAGCCGGGCCGATCGTGTGCTGTTCATGGGTGCTCCTCAGGTGTGGGATGCGACCTGCTGAGCGTCGGCGCCCGGCGTTGGACGTTCGTTGGGCTTTCGTTGAATCGCGGACGCGCCGGGGGCGGCTCACCGGATCGGTGGCCGCCCTCGCCGGTCGCGCGGGTCAGCGGTGGGACTTGAGCCAGCCGCGGATCTCGGTGACGACCTGGTGGTCGGGCTCACCGAACGCGGGGAAGAACTTCGGGGTGATGTTCATGGTGTGGGCCATGCCCGGGTAGATGACGATCTTGTGGTCCTTGTTGCCGGCCGCGGCGACCGCGGCGTCGGCGACCAGGGCGGCGCGGGCCGGGGTCTGCAGGTCGTTCTCACCGTTGAGCATCAGCGTGGGGCCGGAGAACTTGGGCAGGGCCTGCCCGACGGTCGGGAAGCGGGCGATGTCGTTGAGGTAGTCGACCACGGGCTGGTCCAGACCCGGGACGTTCGGGTAGGCGTCGATGCCGGTGGCCTTGCGCAGCACCGGGCCGGCTTCGGCGTCGATGGCGACCTGGCCGTCGTGGTCGGTGTCCGTGCCGGCCGCGACCTTGTCCCCGTCGAGCAGGACCGAGCGGAACTGGTCGGCGGCCTCCTTCGGCTGCCCGGTCAGGCCGTTGACCGCCTCGGTGGCCGTCAGCCGGCCGTCGGCGTCCACGTCGAACTCGTCGTGCAGCTGCAGCAGCAGCCGGCCGTAGATCTGCAGGGTCAGCAGCTGCTTGATGTCGAGGCCGACGACGCCCATCTCGATCACGCCGGCCGGCTTCGGGATGCCGAACTTCTTCGGCTCGGCGGCGAGGTTGGCCGCCACGTTGGTGCCCTCACTGTGCCCGAGCAGGAAGATCCGCGACGCGTCGATCCGCGGCGAGCGGGCGGCGAAGCGGATCACCGCGGCCGCGTCCCGCTGGATCCGGTCGTACGGGTTCTTCGGGGCCAGCTGGGCCGGGTCGGTGCTCTCCACCGGGCCGATGTCCGTCACGCCCCGCTTGTTGAAGCGCAGCGTCGCGTATCCCTCGCGGCTGGCGGCCTGGGCGAGCGGGACGAACGTCGAGCCCTTGCCCTCCGGCAGCGTCTGGTTCATGTCGTTGTGCCCGCTGCCGTGCAGCATCACGACCACCGGCAGCCGGCCCTTGGCGTTGCTCGGATAGGTGAGCTCACCCTTGGTGACCCAGCCCTGACCGAAATCGATCTGGACGGCCTCCCGGGTTACCCCGCGCCAGCCGGACTGCTTCGTGGCCGGGCCGGCTTGCTGGACATCACCGGCGACCGCGCTCGGTGTCACCGCCGCGTTGGCGACACCCACTCCCCCGGCGAGCACCACCGCGGTGCCGAGAGCGACCGTCAGGTTGCGGAACTTCTTCGTCGTTGTCATGTCAGCAACGCTATTTTTCGGGGCCGCCGGCAACGATCCCGACAGCTACCCAGCACTAGTACCGCTAGCGCTACCGATCATCGGCGCGGCCACTACTCTGCAGGCATGCTGACCGCTGAACGGATGGGTATGTGGCGTGGCCGCTACCAGCTGGCCTCCGACGGCACGCCGGTAGCCGTCTGGGACCCGTCGTGGTGGCGCACCGGGGGCGACTTCGAGGTCGAGGGCCGCCGGTACCAGGTGCGCGCCAACGGCTGGGGCACCAAGTACCGGATGGCCGACGACCAGGGCCAGGAGGTCGCCCTGGTCGAGCGGGCCGGCCGTAAGCACTGGACCGTGCAGGCCGGGGGACGCACGTACGAGTTCCGCCGCGAATCGATGTGGGGCAACCGGCAGGCGTGGCTCGCCGACGGGGTCAAGGTGGGCTCGTTGCGCCGGACGAGCGCCTGGTCGGGTGCCATCGAGGCGGACCTGCCGGGCATGCCGCTGCCGGTGCAGATCTTCGTGCTGGGCGTCCAGATCGCGATCTGGCAGGCACAACAGTCCTCCGCGGCCAGCAGCTGACGCCTCGGCCCATGGTGCAGCAACGGTTCGCTGAGGTGGTGACAGCAGGCGGCGCCACCGTGGCGTACGCCTCGGTCGGTGCCGGGCGGCCGCTGGTCTACGTGATGGGCTGGCTCACCCATCTGCGGCTGAGCTGGGAGCTGCCGCCCGAGCGCGCGCTCTACGAGGCGCTGGCGCAGGGCGGCCGGCTCGTCCGCTACGACCGCGCCGGGTCCGGGCTGTCACCGGCCGTGGATCGTCCGGCGTCGCTGGCGTTCGAGCTGGAGCAGCTGGCCGCCGTGGCCGCGACCCTGGACGAGCCGTTCGACCTGATGGGCACCTCGATGGGCGCCCCGGTGGCCGTGGCCTGGGCCGCGGCCCACCCCGGCACCGTCCGGCGCCTGATCCTCTACGGCGGCTGGGCCCGCGGCGGCGACGTGTCCCCGCCAGAGGTCCGGGAACACGTCCTGGGCCTGGTCGAGGCCCACTGGGGGCTCGGCTCCGACGTGCTGACCGACATCTTCGCCCCCGACGCCGACCGCGCGACCCGCGCCGAGCTGGCCCGCTACCAGCGTGCGTGCTCCGATGCCGCCACGGCCCGGGCGCTGCTGGCGCTGAGCTACGAGCTCGACGTCACCGGCTACCTGGATCAGGTACGGGCCCCGACCCTGGTGGTGCACCGCACCGGCGACCGTGCGGCACCCGTCGCGCAGGCGCACGCCCTGGCCGACGGCATCAGCGGTGCCGAGCTGGTGCTGCTGCCCGGCCGGTCACACCTGCCGTACGCGGGTGACCGGGACGAGCTGGTCCGGGTGGTGCGCCGGTTCCTCGGCCTGCCCGTCGCCCGGCGCCGCGCCGACGGGTTGACCGCTCGCCAGCGCGAGGTGGCGGAGCTGGTCAGCCAGGGGTGCACGAACCGCGAGATCGCGACGCGCCTGGGCATCGACGAACGCTCGGCCGAGGGTCACGTCGAACGGATCCGCCTGCGGCTGGGCTTCCGGTCCCGCGCCCAGATCGCCGCCTGGTACAGCGCCCAGCGCCGACATTGAGGTATTTCCCCGCCTGACACCGCGGTGGGATCGGCGCAGAGTTCCCTCTTGTGACCTTCGAACTGCACCGGGCCCGCGGGCCCTTCAACGCCGCCTTCTTCAGCATCATGGGCCCGTACATCGAGTGGAACGTGCGGCACCAGAAGCGGCGGGTGTTCGCCGGCCTGCCGCAGACGGTCGTCGAGCTGGGCTCCGGAGTCGGCGCCAACCTGCGTTACCTGTCCCCGGGGTCGACGCTCATCGCCATCGAACCGAACGTCGCCATGCACCGGCGGCTGCGGGCGGCGGCCGGCCGGCGCGGCGTACGCCTGGACCTGCGCGACCGGCTCGCCGAGCGCACCGGCCTGCCCGACGGCAGCGCCGACAGCGTGATCTCCTCGCTCGTGCTCTGCACGGTGAGCGACCCGGCCGAGGTCCTGGGCGAGGTCCGCCGGATCCTGCGGCCGGGTGGGACCTTCCGCTTCGTGGAACACGTGGCCGCCCGGTCCGGCACGCCGACGCGTGCGCTCCAGCGGGCGCTGCGCCGGCCGTGGGCCTGGACCTTCGAGGGCTGCTCCTGCGAGCGGGACCTGGCCACCCTGGTACGCGCGGCCGGCTTCACCCGCGTCGACCTCGAGCCGTACCGGCTGCACAGCCCGTTCGTCACCTTCAACACCCAGATAGCGGGCGTCGCCCACGCCTGAGCGGTGAACGTATTGTTGCGGTATGACCCAGAGACTCGTCAGCGTGTGGCAGCCGTACTTCCTGGCCAGTGAGACCCCGGACGCGGCCGTGAAAGCCGCCACCGAGCTGGAGGAGCTCGGCTACTCCCGGATCTGGTTCTCGGCCGGCTTCGACCAGCACGTTCCCCCGCGCTTCCGCGAGATCCTGGACGGGACCAAGCGCATCGGGGTCGCCCCCGGCATCGTGAGCATCTGGCACTCGTCACCCGCCGAGGTCGCAGCGTACGCCCAGGACGCGCAGCGCGCCCACCCCGGCCGGTTCCTGCTCGGCCTCGGGGCCAGTCACGCCGTCCTGGTGGAGAGCAACGGCACCGACTACCGCAAGCCGTACTCCAAGATGGTGGAGTATCTCGACGCCCTCGACGTGGCCGGCCTAGGGCCCGAGCAGCGGGTCCTGGCCGCTCTCGGGCCCAGGATGCTGACGCTCTCCCACGACCGTGCGGCCGGCGCGCACCCGTACTTCACCCCGGCCGAGCACACCGCCGAGGCCCGGACGGCGGTCGGACCGGACCGGCTGCTCACCCCGGAGGTCGCGGTGGTGCTCGAGGCGGACCCGGCAGCGGCGCGGGCGACGGCCCGGCAGTACACCACCGGATATCTCTCGCTGCCGAACTACACCAACAACCTGCGCCGGTTCGGCTGGACCGACGAGGACCTCGCCGACGGCGGCAGCGACCGCCTGGTCGACGCCCTCATCCCCTGGGGTACGGCCGAACAGGTCGCCGCCGGCATCGAGAAGCACTTCCAGGCGGGAGCGGACGAGGTGGCGATCCAGGTCCTCAACGGCGGCGACGCCACGAGGTTCCCGGCCGAGGCGTTCCAGGCCCTGGCCGTGATCCTGATCTGATTCTTCGAGAAAAGTCCCGCCGGGATGTCGAGCCCGGCGGGACGGCTCCGTCCCAGCGGTCAGATGAGGACGCCGATGACCGAAGGGTTGATGCTGGGATGACCACACAGGACGACGTGCTGGGGTACTTCGACACCTTGTCGAACTGGGGACGGTGGGGTGACGACGACGAGCTCGGCACGCTGAACCTGATCAGCGACGACGTCCGGCTGGCGGCGGCGCGGGCCGTACGCCACGGCCGGAGCGTGTCGTGCGCGTGGGAGGTCGCCGTACCGGACGACATGGAACGGTCGACGACGGCGTGCCCGTGCGCCGCCGACATGCCGGGGGCCGAGAACATGCCGGCCGCCTTCCACGCCGACCGGCGCTGGGGCTTCTCGAACGAGCGGCTGGGCATCATGTTCCACGGCAACACCATCACCCACGTCGATTCGCCGTGCCACCTGTTCTGGGACGGCAAGATGTACAACGGGCGCTCGCACTCCTCGGTCGACGCCACCACGGGATCGGCGTGGGCGGCCGTCACGGCGGCGGCGAACGGGATCGTCACGCGCGGTGTTCTGCTGGACATCGCGAAGGCCCGCGAGGTGCCGTGGCTGGAACCGGGCCAGGGCGTGTTCCCCGAAGATCTGGAGGAGGCCGAGCGTCGCCAGGGCGTACGGGTGCGGTCCGGCGACGCGGTCCTGCTGCGGACCGGCTACGGCCGCTTCCGGCACGAGAACGGCGCGGCCGGCGGCATCACGCAGGCCGGCTGGCACGCATCCTGCCTGCCGTGGCTGCGGGAACGCGAGGTCGCCCTGATCGGCGCCGACACCCCGCAGGACGTCCAGCCGTCCGGGTACGCGGACGTGCTGATGCCGGTGCACGCCGTGAGCCTGGTCGCGATGGGTCTGTGGCTGCTCGACAACTGCGACCTGGAGGCGTGCGCGACGACGGCCGCCGAGCTCGGCCAGTGGGACTTCCACCTCGCGGTCGCGCCGGTCCGCTTCGCCGGTACGTCCGGCAGCCCCGTCAACCCCATCGCCACCTTCTGACGTCTCCCTGAACCGGTACGCTGAGTTCCGCATCCCAGCTCGGGAGGTGCGATGGCTCGACACGGCCGGCGAGCGGCCCGGGCCATGACTGCCGCCGCGGCAGTCATGGTGACGCTGGCCTGCGGTTCGACGGATGGTCCCCGGCCATCGTCCGTGGCGATGCCGGCCAGCGGCACCGCCACGGTGGAGGTCGGCGGCCGGCAGGTCACCGTGCACGTCCCGGACCTCTACGACCCGGCCCGGCCCGCGCCACTGGTCGTCGCGTTGCACGGATACACGTCCGACGCGAAGGAGCTGGAGACGTACTTCAGGCTCACTCCCGAGTCGGACCGGCGAGGATTCATCTACACCTATCCGGACGGAACGACCGATGACCGCGGCGAGCGTTTCTGGAACGCCACCGACGCGTGCTGCGCCTTCTCCGGTTCGGCACCTGACGACTCGCGGTACCTCAGCGAGCTCATCGCCACGATTCAGGGTTCGTACCGGATCGACCGTGCCCGCGTCTACCTGATCGGCCACTCGAACGGCGGTTTCATGGCGTTCCGGATGGCATGTGATCATGCCGATCAGGTCACCGCGATCGTCTCCCTCAACGGCGCGACCTGGAACGACACCGCACAGTGCCGGCCGTCCGAACCGGTGGGCGTGCTCGCCGTCCACAGCAGCGACGACGAGACCGTGGCGTTCGGCGGCGGTCTCCTCGGTCGCCGCGTCCATCCGTCGGCGGCCACCACGATCGACCAGTGGCTGGGCTACAACCGGTGCGCCGGAACCGGCCGCGACGCGCCTGAGCTCGACCTGGTCGCCGACCTGCCGGCCGCCGAAACGTCGGTACGCACCGACTTCCTGCTCTCCCAAGTCCAACCGGCCCGGTAGCCGGGGAAGCCGCCCAGATCTCACCTGGACGATGCCGGGCCGCAAGACCCTGGCACGTCACCGCCGAGCGGGCCATCGTCGACATAGACGTGGAGGTGGCACATGACCTATCTCATCGAGAGCCGCACACTGACCAGCCAGGACACCGCTGTCGTCCGATCGCGCGTGCCGGCCGCTCAGCTTCACGCCTGGCTGGTCGGTGTCTACCGGGAGCTCGACCGCTACCTGACGGATCGCGGTGTCCGGGTGTGCGGGCCGCCGTTCGCCCGGTATGCCGGCCACGGAGGCACGGTCGACGTGGAGGCCGGTTACCCGGTCCCCGGTCCGGTGCCCGGCAAGGGAAGAATCACCGCGTCGCGGCTGCCCGGTGGACGGGCGGCAGCCACTGTTCACCACGGCTCCTACGGGGACCTCGATCCGGCCCAGCAGGCGGTCGCGAGCTGGTTGACGGAGCGAGGACTCGTAGCCGCCGGGCCGCACTGGGACGTGTACTACACGAACCTCGCCGCCCAACCGGACGACGCCGTGGGCAGGACGGACGTGGTGGTGCCCTATCGGGCCGTTTGAGCGGGGTCCCGCGACAACCGCGCCGTCCGGGCCGTCGCGTACTTCGGGGGTCGCGTCGGCACGGCTTCGCACATACCATCATGCCGTGGGAGCGCTCCCAGTCCCGGTGCCGAGCGCTGACCGCCGAAGCAGGAGGAGAAACCGTGCGCTACGGACACTTCGACGACGAGCGGCGTGAGTACGTCATCGACCGGCCGGACACACCGCTGCCCTGGATCAACTATCTGGGCACCGAGGCGTACTTCGGCATCATCTCCAACACCGCGGGCGGATACTCGTTCTACCGCGACGCCCGGCTGCGCCGCCTCACCCGGTACCGCTACAACAACGCACCGTTCGACCTCGGCGGGCGCTACCTGTACGTGCGGGACGACGCCACCGGAGACTTCTGGTCACCGACCTGGCAGCCGACGCGCAGCTCCCTGGACGAGTACGAATGCCGGCACGGCCTGTCGTACACCCGGATCGCCTCCGCCCGGGGCGGCATCCGCGCCGAGACGCTGTACTTCGCGCCGCTCGGCGAGACCCTCGAGGTCTGGCGGTGCCGGGTCACCAACGAGCGCGACACGGCGGCTGAGCTCTCGCTCTTCTCCTCGGTCGAGTTCTGCCTGTGGGACGCGCAGGACGACGCGACCAACTTCCAGCGCAACTTCTCCACCGGCCAGGTCGAGGTGGCCGACGGGGTGATCTACCACAAGACCGAGTACCGCGAACGGCGTGACCACTTCGCCTACTTCGCCTGCTCGGAACCCTTGGCGGGCTTCGACACCCAGCGGGACACCTTCCTCGGCGCGTACCGCGGCTGGGACCAGCCGGCGGCGGTGGAGCGGGGCGCGGCCTTCGACTCGGTGGCGCACGGCTGGGCACCGATCGGCAGTCACCACGTACGGCTGAGCCTTGCGCCCGGAGAGACCCGCGAGGTGATCTTCGTGCTCGGCTACGCCGAGAACCCGCGCACCGAGAAGTTCGACCCCCCGGGATCGCAGACGCTCAACAAGCGCCACGTGCGCCCGGTCATCGAGCACTGGCTGCGACCGGAGACGGTCGCCGAGGGCTTCGCGGCGCTCGGCACCTACTGGGACCGGCTGCTCGGCACCCTCAGCGTGACGACCCCGGACCCGGACACCGACCGGATGGTCAACATCTGGAACGCCTACCAGTGCGTGGTCACCTTCAACATGAGCCGCTCCGCGTCGTTCTACGAGTCCGGGATCGGCCGCGGCATGGGCTTCCGCGACTCCAACCAGGACCTGCTCGGCTTCGTCCACATGATCCCGGAACGGGCCCGGGAACGGATTCTGGACATCGCCGCCACCCAGCTGACGACGGGCGGGGCGTACCACCAGTACCAGCCGCTGAGCAAGCGGGGGAACAACGACATCGGCCAGGGCTTCAACGACGACCCGCTGTGGCTGATCCTGGGCGTCGCCGCGTACCTCAAGGAGACCGGGGACCAGACGATCCTGGACGAGCCGGTGCCCTTCGACAACGCGCCGGGCAGCGAGGCGCCGCTGTACGAGCACCTGCGCCGTTCGCTGCGCTACACCCGGGAGCGGCTCGGCCCGCACGGCCTGCCGCTGATCGGGCGGGCCGACTGGAACGACTGCCTCAACCTCAACTGCTTCTCCGACACCCCGGGTGAGCCGTTCCAGACGACTGAGAACGCCACCGGCGGCGCGGCCGAGTCGGTCTTCATCGCCGGGCAGTTCGTGCTGGCCGGCAAGGAGCTGGCCGCGATCGCCGAGCTGCGCGGGCTGGACGACGAGGCGGCCGAGTACCGCGCCGCCGCGGAGAAGATGACCGGCGTCATCGTCGAGCACGGCTGGGACGGCGCCTGGTTCCGCCGCGCGTACGACTTCCACGGCCAACCGATCGGCTCCGAGGAGAACGACGAGGGGCAGATCTTCATCGAGCCGCAGGGCATGTGCGTGCTGGGCGGCGTCGGCCTCGACGACGGGCTGGCCGTGCGGGCGCTGGACAGCGTGGCGGAGCGGCTGGCCACCCCGCACGGCATCGTCCTGCAGCAGCCGGCGTACTCCGGCTACCGCATCGAGCTCGGGGAGATCTCCTCCTACCCGCCCGGCTACAAGGAGAACGCCGGCATCTTCTGCCACACCAACCCGTGGATCATGATCGCCGAGGCCATGGCGGGCAACGGCGACCGCGCCTTCGACTACTACCAGCGGATCAACCCGTCCGCCCGGGAGGCGATCAGCGAGGTGCATCGATGCGAACCGTACGTGTACGCGCAGATGATCGCCGGCCGGGACGCGCCGGCCCACGGCGAGGCCAAGAACTCCTGGCTGTCCGGCACCGCGGCGTGGAACTTCGTCGCCATCACCCAGTGGATCCTCGGCATCCGGCCGGAACTGACCGGGCTGCGCGTCGACCCGGTGCTGCCCGCGGACTGGTCCGGCTTCCAGGCCACCCGGGCCTTCAGAGGAGTCACCTACCAGATCTCTGTCCGCAAGGCGGCCGGAGTGACCGGCCGGGTCACCCACCTGCTCGTGAACGGTGAACGGGTGGAAGGCACAGTGGTGCCGCCCGCCGTCCCCGGCACCGAGGTTCACGTGGAAGCCGTCATCGAGGGCTCATCCTGATGACCCACTCTTCGGAGTGACGGCACGCGATGGCCGCACACCTGAGAGTGAACCTCTGACATTCGCACCGGTCGGCCCATACGCCCGGGGGCCGGCATCCGGTAGACCCTATGGGGTTCCGGTCGGGACCCGTTCTCGTCGGGCCTGTCGCGAGGAGGTGGCCGGTGTGGGGCCGTTGTCGGTGAGTCTTGACCGCGAGACGCTCTGTCTGGCGCTGCGCGGCGATATCGACTTCACCAACTCGCGGCCGATCACGCTGGCGATCCGGGAGGCTGTGGTCCAGGGCCGGCCGAAGGCGGTGGTGGTGGATCTGGCCGAGGTGACCTTCGTGGATTCCTCCGGTCTCGGGGCGCTGGTGGCTGCCCTGCGCGCGGCGACGGAATGCGGTGCCACGTTCCGGGTGGAACGTCCCAATGCCAATGTGTACGGCCAGCTCGAGATCTCCGGACTGGTGGAGCTGTTCGGTCTGGACGGTCCCGGCGGTGCGCAGCGGTAAGCAGGGACGGTGCCGGCCGTCGAGGGAGGCGCGATGAGCGTGGGGCAGCATCACGAGTACCGGCAGCGGCTGGCCGCGCTGGCTGAGAAGGTGACGCGGGCGCAGCTGGATCCCGAGGCGCAGGTGCAACGGGCGGCCGGGCTGCTGGCGGGCCGGGTCGGTTGCCGGGTCGACGAGGCCCACACGTGCCTGCTGGACCGGGCGGCGCAGCAGGAGCGCCCGATCGCCGCGGTGGCCGGCGACATCCTGGCGTCCTTGCAGGAACGGCCGGGACCCGGGTCACCGTCGCTGGATGCAGTGGTGGACCAGGCGCTGCGCCCGCGAGGCGCGGATACGTCGTCGAGCCGCCGGGCTTCCGCGCAGGCACCGTCACCTGTGATCGACGACTGGGGTCTACTGGTGCAGCAGGTCCTCGATGCGCTGCCGGGTGACCACATGGTGCTGTCGCCGGTGTTCGGCGACGGCACCGAGATCATCGACTGGGTGATCGTGGCGGTGAGTCAGGAGACCGCCGATTTCTCCGGCCGTGACGTGGCCCAGGCGGTGGGCCGGCGGATCACCCGAGCGTATCCGGCTACGGTGGACACCCCGGTCTGGCAGGCGTGGCGTGACGTGGTGACCGACGGACAGGCCCGTGAGGTAGGACCCTTCCCCTATGTCGGCCGGAATGAGCGGTCACCCGCCGAGGTGTTGATGACGGCCTGGGTGTCGCCGGTGGGACCGGGAGTGCTCAGCCGGTGGGTGCGCCACGACGACGAGATCCGGCAGGCCGAGCGGATCGCGCAGACCGAACGGCTGGGCCGGCTCGGCTGGGGCGAAGCCGACCTGGTCACCGGGCAGATCGTCTGGTCGGAGGAGCTCTATCGCATCTATGAGCGGGACCCGTCCCTGGGTCCGCTGCCCAGCGAGGAGC
Organism: Actinoplanes sp. CA-051413; assembly: GCF_050955795.1. Classification (NCBI taxonomy): domain Bacteria; kingdom Bacillati; phylum Actinomycetota; class Actinomycetes; order Micromonosporales; family Micromonosporaceae; genus Actinoplanes; species Actinoplanes sp. CA-051413. Next base: position 4,903,515 of record NZ_CP192100.1, on the reverse strand, counting down.
AGGAGGCCCTGACCCTCCCCGAGGACGAACCGATCCGCCGGCAGGCGGCGGAGTCCTTCGGCCGCGGTGAAACCGTCGACGTCACCACGCGTATCCGCGTCGGCGAGCGGGTCAAGCATGTGCGCAGTGTCGTGGACGCGGTCCGCGACGTGCACGGCCGGCCGCTGAGGGTGTACGGCATCGTCCAGGACGTCACCGCGCAGCAGACCACCCGGGCGCAGCTGGCCGAGGCGGAGCAGTTGCTGCGGCGACACCAGCACAGACTCGCCGCCGAGCATGAGCTCGCCGCCCAGCTGCGGCAGATCGTGCTGCCCGTGCCCGCCGATCCGTTCGACCTGCCCGGGCTGCGCGTCGCGGTCCGGTACCTGCCCGCCGAGGAGGCGAGCCGGGTCGGCGGCGACTGGTTCCACGCCGCCCTCGCTGACGACGGCAGCGTGGTGCTTGCGGTCGGGGACGTGGCCGGCCACGGCATGCACGCCGCCACCGTCATGGCCCAACTGCGACACATGCTCGCCGGTCTGACCGTGACGACCACCACCGATCCGGCGCAGCTGCTGTGGCACCTCAACCGGCTGCTCTACTCCACCGCCACCACCGCCACCGCCGCGGTGGCCCGGTTCGATCCGCCGAGCCGATCAGTGACCTGGGCGCAGGGCGGGCATCCGGCACCACTGCACGCCCGCGCCGGCGTCACCACCGAACTCGCCCGGCCGCACGGGCAGTTGCTCGGTGCTGTCCGTGCTGCCCGCTACGACACCGCGACGGTGAGCCTGGCCCCCGCCGATCTGCTGTTGTTCTACACCGATGGGCTGATCGAAGACCGCAGGCACACCCTGGCCGAAGGACTGGCCCCCGTCGTCGCCACCCTCAGCGAGATCTCCGCCTCCGGCAGCCCGCAACCGCTGGCCGACCTGCTGGCCCGGCTGCGCCGGGCCAACCCCGACGACGACACCTGCATCCTCGCCGTACGACACCACACGCCGACACCGCCCGATACCACCGAAGGTAACGATGCCTGAACACCACCGACTTTCGGACGGACACCCGGACCGGCAGCCCGACAGCCGGCCCCCGGTCCTCGACTTCGCCCGCGACGATCTCCGTACGCTGCGCCTCGACGTGACACGATTCGCCCAGAACAACGGCCTCACCGACCCCGCCCTGTACCGATTCGTCCTGGCCGTGCACGAGATCGCCACCAACGCCGTCCGGCACGGCGGCGGCCACGGACGCCTCGAACTCCAACGCACCCGCGACCAGCTCCGGTGCCGGATCAGCGACCGCGGGCCCGGCATGCCGCCCACACGTCGTCACACCCGCCCCGCCCTCGACGCACCGAGCGGACGTGGCCTATGGCTGGCCCAGCATGCCGGCGAGCTCACCTGGACCAGCGACGACCACGGCACCACCGTCACACTGATCTGCCCCGTTGCACCGCCGGCCGCGGTCGATGACGTCCGGGCGGAACCGCGATTCAGCTGACTGGTGTCCTCAGCGGTGGACCGCGCAGGGACGGGTGGTGACGAGCCGGAGCGCGCCGCCGATGGGTTGGGGTGGCAAACCGGCTGCGTCTCGGGGCGCGCACGCGCTGGCGTTTTGTTCGCCGGACGGGCCGGGGCCGCCCCGCCCGGACCGGATCCGCGGCCTCGACATCGTCTTTCTCATTGCCGGCGCCAAGCGATGACTGCAGAAACCGACCAATCACGCCGCCGGCGCTCGCGGCTGCGGCACGTACTGCTTCATCGAGCAAGACGGCGTCTGCCGACTCAGCGCATGAAGGCGTCGTGGACGGCTGCGGCGAGGCCGGCCCGTCGCCGGTCGTGGTCGGCCGCCGGGTCGGCCGGGGTTGCCGTGTAGGTCAGGCTGCTGGGCGACCAGGTCATGGCCAGCGCGATCACCATGGAGTGGATGTCCGCCGCGGTCATGTCCGTGCGGATCCGGCCGGCCCGCTGACCCGCGGTGATGACGTCGAGTTTGGCGGTTTCGTCGGCCTGCGGGAACAGCGGGCCGGCGGGGCTGCGCTCCAGGCGCGCCCACGTGGCCAGGCGCACCAGCCGGGGGTGCTCCAGGTACGCGTCGTAGAGGCGGACCGCGTAGTCGGGCAGGTCCCCGGTGATCGGCGCCTTGTCCAGGATCTCGTTGACCTGGTCGTCGAGGACCGCGTCGAAGAGCTGCTCCTTGCCGGCGTAGTAGGAGTAGATCTGGGCCTTGCTGACCTTGGCGTCGACGGAGATGCGGTCGACGCGCGCCCCGGCGACGCCGTACCGGGCGAACTCGACGGCGCCGGCGTCGAGCAGACGCCGGCGGCTGGCCTGTGACCTGTCCACCCTCCCAGCCTAAACGAACTCGTTCGTTTGGCATGCCACGGCCCGTGCGCTACGGTCGGCAAACGAACCAGTTCGTTTGCGATGACGGGAAGTGACTTCATGAGGGACACCATCGGATGGGCCGCGCTGGACCGGGGCGCTCCGCTGCGGCCCTGGGCCTTTCAGCGCCGCGATCTGCTCGACGACGACGTCGCCGTCCGGATCGAGTACTGCGGGGTCTGTTCCAGCGACATCTCCGCCGTCCGCCACAGCGGCGACGCACCCCTGGTGCCGGGCCACGAGATGACCGGTGAGATCACCGCCGTGGGCTCCGCGGTCACCGGCTTCCGGATCGGCGACAAGGTCGCCGTCGGCAACATCATCGACTCGTGCGGCGCATGCCCGCCCTGCCGCGCGGCCCGGGAGAACTGGTGTGAGCGGTTCCCGACACTCACCTACGGCAACGTCGATCCCAAGGACGGGATGCCGACCCGGGGCGGCTACTCCGCGGAGTACGTCCTGCCGGCGAAGTTCACCTACCACGTGCCCGACGGGCTGGACCTCGCCGCCGTCGCGCCGCTGATGTGCGCGGGCGTCACCACCTACGTGCCGCTCAAGCGCTGGGGTGCGGGCCCCGGCACGCGCGTCGGCATCGTCGGGATGGGCGGGCTCGGTCACCTGGCCCTGAAGATCGCCCATCACCTGGGCGCCGAGGTCGTCCAGTTCACCCGTACCGTGGACAAGGCCGCCGAAGCACGCGCCCTGGGCGCCGACGACGTCGTGGTCTCCACCGACCAGCAGCAGATGGCCGCGCAGCGGGGTCGCTTCGACCTCATCCTCGACACCGTGGGCGCGCCGCACTCCGTCGAGCCCTACCTGGCCGCCCTGGCCATGGACGGAACGCTCTGCGTCGTCGGCATCCCGGAGGCCGACCTCACTGTCAGCCCGCTAAGCCTCATCCAGGGCGCCAAGACCATCGCCGGTGCCGGCAGCGGCGGCACCCGGGAAACGCAGGAGATGCTCGACTTCTGCGCCCGCCACCAGCTCACCGCCGACATCGAGACGTTGCCCCAGCAGCAGGTCAACGAGGCGCTCGCGCGCCTCGCCCGCAACGACGTCCGGTACCGCTTCGTCCTCGACATGACCACCGGATAAACGATTCAGGCTCGCTGGAGCTGGAACCGCTGGTTGGTGCTTCCGGTGACCGTCCACTGGGAGATGCGGGCGCCGTCGGCGGTTGAGGCCTGCCAGACGTCCATGGCCAGGCCGCTCTGCCGGTTGACCAGGCTGCACACCTGGCCGCCGTGGTCCACCACCCGCCACTGCTGGGCGGCGGCATTGGTGTCGGGCTGCTGGGTGATGTCGCCGCTGGTGCCGGTGACCTGCAGGACCAGACCGCTGTGCCGGACCCGGACGCGGTGGTAACCGCCGTCGGAGGGCAGGAACTCGAACTGCTGGTTGAGCCCGGTGGTGACCGGCCACTGGACCAGGGCGGCACCGGCGGCGGTGGAAGCACCGCTGATGTCGGCGGCCTTGCCGCTGTGCAGGGCCACCAGCCGGTACTGGACGCCGGTCTCCACCGGCCCCGACCGGAGCGCGGACGCCCGGTACGTGTGCCCGGCCTGAGCGGTGAACTCGATGAGCCCGGACTCGGGCCGAGTCGGCTGGACCGGGGTGCCGCTGGTCTCGTCGCGCAGCTCGAAGTCGCCGGTCAGCAGTTGACTGCGCATCCGGACGGCACCCGTACGGTCGGGGGTGACGACCAGCTCGACGCCGGTGCTGCTCCAGGTGGCACCGACGGTGTATCCGCCGCGAGCACGCAGACCGCTGACACTGCCGCTCGGCCAGGCCGGCGGTAGCGCGGGCAGCACGTGCAGCTCGCCGTTGTGGCTCTGCAGCAGCATCTCGGCGACGCCCGAGGTGGCGCCGAAGTTGCCGTCGATCTGGAACGGCGGGTGCAGGTCGAACATGTTGGGCGCGAGCCGGTCCGTGCGGACGAGATCACGCAGGAGCTTGTGCGCGCGGGCCCCGTCCTCCAGCCGGGCCCAGTAGTTGATTTTCCAGGCGAGGGACCAGCCGGTGCCGTCGTCGCCGCGCAACTCCAGCGTGCGGCGTGCGGCCGTGTGCAACGCCGGCGTCCCCCGCCGCGTGATCTGGTTGCTCGGGTGCAGCCCGTACAGGTGGGAGACGTGCCGGTGGTTGCCTTCGGTCTCGACCCAGTCGGCCAGCCACTCCTGGATGTTGCCGCGTGAGCCGACCCGGGTCGGCGCCAGCCGGTCCCGGGCCGCGAGCACCTGGGTACGGAAGGCGGCGTCCACGCCCAGCGTTTCCGCGGCCCGGGCGCAGCCGTTGAACAGGTCCCGCAGGATCTGGTTGTCCATGGTCGGGCCGGCGCAGACGCTGGCGTTCGCGTGGTGGGGCAGTTCCGGCGAGTTCGACGGGTTGGTGACCAGATGGCCGAGCGTCGGGTGTGTGACCAGGGTGTCGAGGAAGAACTGGGCGGCGCCCTTCATCGCCGGGAAGTTCGCGCGCAGGAACTCGAGGTCGCCGGTGAACAGGTAGTGGTCCCAGATGAGGGTGGCCAGCCACGCGCCACCGGTCTGCCACATGCCCCACAGCGCGCCGTCGACCACCGACGAGCCCCGCCACGCGTCGGTGTTGTGGTGGGTGACCCAGCCGCCCGCGCCGTACTGGGCCTGGGCCGTGCGGGCGCCGGTCACGGTCAGGTCCTTGACCATGGCGAACACCGGCTGGAAGCACTCGGCCAGGTTGGTCGTGTCGGCCGGCCAGTAGTTCATCGGCAGGTTCGCGTTGATCGTGTACTTCGAGTCCCAGGACGGCGCCATCTCCTCGTTCCAGATGCCCTGGAGATTGGCCGGCTGGGTGCCGGGCCGCGACGACGAGATGAGCAGATACCGGCCGTACTGGAACAGCAGCACGGACAGCTGCGGGTCGTTGGTGGTGGCGTGCTGGGCGATCCGTACGTCGGTGGTCTGATCGGCTGCGGCGGTGCGGCCCAGATCGAGCGTCACCCGGTTGAACAGCTTCTGATAGTCGGCCAGATGGCGAGCGCGTAGCTGCTCGTAGCCGATCGTGCCGGCCGCGCTCAGGCGGGTCCGGGCGATGTTCTGGTAGTCGCCGTTGACGGTACGGAAGTCGACGTAGCTGGTGCCGATCGAGACGAGCAGGGTGACGGAGGTGGCGCCGGCGACCCGCAGCGTGCCACCGGAGCTGCTGACCGTACCGCCGGTGACGGTGGCCTTGGTCAGGGCGAGGAACCGCACCGACCCGGCGATCCCCTCCATGGTGCCCGAGATGCCGTCGAGGCCGATCGTCGCTGCGTCGGGGCTGGACACGCTGGTCCGTTGCGGGCTGTCGAAGGTGGCGCTGAACGTGATCGCGCCGTCGCGGTCGGCGGTCAGCCGGACCACGATCACCTGGTCGGCAGCGCTGGCGAAGACCTCACGCTGATACCGCACGCCGTTGAGGACGTACGTCGTGGTGACGGTCGCGGTGGTCAGGTCGAGGGTCCGGCGGTACTGCGAGGCACCGGCGGCGCTGCCGAAGGCCAGCCGCAGGTTGCCGACCGGCTGGTACGCCAGCTGCCCGGCGGGACTGCCGAGCATCGTCTGGTTGATCAGGTCCTGGGCCTGGGTCCACTGGTCGGCGAAGACCCGCCGCCGGATCTCGGCCAGGTTGGCGGCACCGCGGGGATTGGCGGAGTCGTACGGGCCACCGGCCCACACCGTGTCCTCGTTGAGCTGCAACCGATCCGTGTCCACGTTGCCGAACACCATCGCACCCAGCCGCCCGTTGCCGACCGGCAGCGCCCGCAGCCAGTCGGTACCGGCCGCTTCGTCGTACCAGAGCGCGAGGTCACCGGCCGCCAGCACCTGCGGCGGCGCCTTCGCTCCGGCCCGGGCGACGGCCGTCCACCCCGACGGCAGCAGCGCGGCCCCGGCGCCGGCCGCCCCGGCGGCGAGAAGTTTCCTTCGTGTCACTTCCGACATGGGGCTTCTCCAAGCGTTCTTCACGGGAGGGTCCAGCGTTGGTTGGTGCCGCCGTGGCACGTCCAGACGATCAGCTGGGTGCCGTCGGCGGAGCTGCCGCCGTTGGCGTCCAGGCATCTGCCCGACTGCGCATTGACCAGCGACCCGCCTGTCCCGGCGGTCCAGTTCTGCCCGCCGGCGCCGGTGCAGGTCGACAGCTGCACCGGGCTGCCGTTGGCGGTGCCGGCCACGGTCAGGCACTTGCCGAGGGCCCGCAAGGTGCTGCCGGTGACCGTCCACTGCTGGTTGGCACCGCCGTGGCAGGTCCACAACTGGACCTTCGTGCCGTCGGCGGAACCGGAACCGCTGACGTCGGCACACTTGCCGGCCACACCGGTGATCGGGCCGACCCGGGGCGTGGTCGGGCCGCCGAGCTCCTTGATCCGGATGTTGCGGAACGACACGTCGTCACCGGTGCCGTGGTTCTGGATGCCGACATGGCCGGTGCTCAGCGACCGCAGCGGATCCGTGTTGACGAAGTCGTTGATCTTGACGCCGTTCAGGAGGACCTGCAGATGCTCGCCTTCCACCAGCAGTTCGTAGGTGTTCCACTCGCCGGGTGGGTTGAGCGCGCTGTCCCGGGCGGCGAGGTCGGCCGACTTGACGCCGTACACCGATCCGGTGGTCCGGTCCGCGGTGTCGGTGGCGTCGATCTGCACCTCGTAGCCGTTGGCCAGGGCCGCGTCCGGGTCGTTGCCGGCCGGGAAGCCGATCAGGACGCCGGAGTTGTCGTCACCGGGCATCATCCAGTCCAGCTTCAGCGAGTAGGAGCCGAACTCCTTGGTGCTGTACCAGAGCATGCCCAGCCCGCCGGCGGAGGTCAGCGTGCCGTTGCTGTTGCTGAAACTGCCCGGCCCGGCCTGCGACCAGCCGGTGGTGGCGCCGTTGTAGAGGGTGGTGTAGCCGGTTTCCGGCCGGCAATCCGCCTTGGTGCGGTTGGCCGCGTACCGGATGCCGCCCAGCAGCAGCGACCGGAAGCCCGCCTCGGTGTAGCTGCTCTGGGTGTGGCCGGCTCCGGTGTAGAAGGAGCGGCCGCCCTGCAGGGTCTTGCACCAGGTGTGCGGGTGGTCGGCGCCCATCGTGCCGCCGGAGTAGGTCGACTCGTCCAGGGTCGACAGCACCCGCGCCGACGAGCGGGGGTTGGTGCGGAAGTTGTACCACTCGTCGGTGCGGGTCTGGGCCGGGCTCAGCCCCGCCGTCGCCGCGTGCGCCCGGTTCTCCGTACGGACGGTGGCCGGCTGGATCGCCGGGTGCGAGGCGAAGTACGCCCCGACCAGCTCGCCGTAGAACGGCCAGTCGTATTCGGTGTCGGCGGCGGCGTGCACGCCCACGTACCCGCCGCCGCCACGGATGTAGTTCTCGAAGGCGGTCTGCTGGCCGGCGTTGAGCACGTCACCGGTGGTGTTGAGGAAGACCACCGCTTCGAACCGGGCCAGCTCGGTCGCGGTGAACTGGGCCGGGTCCTCGGTCGTGGTTACCGTGAAACTGTTGGTCGCGCCCAGCTCCCGGATCAGCTGGATGCCGGCCGGGATGGCGTCGTGCCGGAAGGCGGCGGTTTTGGAGAACACCAGGACGTCGTAGGGCGCGTCCGCGGCGTGGGCCGGCGTGCTGCCGGTGCTCGCCAGGATCATCAACGTCGCCGCCGCGACGCCGAGCAGGCTGCGGATTCTCAGGCGCATGGCGGTTCCTCTCAAGGCAGGGTCCAGCGTTGGTTGGTGCCACCGTGGCAACTCCAGATGATCAACTGGGTGCCGTCCGCGGCGCTGCCGCCGTTGGCGTCCAGGCACTTGCCGGACCCGGCGTTGACCAGTGAGCCGTTGGCTCCCGCGGTCCAGTTCTGCCCGCCGGTGCCGGTGCAGGTCGACAGCTGCACCAGGCTGCCGTCGGCGGTGGCGCCACCGGCGATGCCCATGCACTTGCCGAGTGCCCGCAGGGTGGTGCCGTTGCGGGTCCATTGCTGGTTGGCGCCCCCGTTGCAGGACCAGAGCTGGATCTTCGTGCCGTCGGCGGAACCGGCGCCGTTGACGTCGACGCACTTGCCGGCCGCGGCGGTGATTGGGCCGGTGCCGGTGCTCGGCGCCGTGCCGAAGCTGAACGCGTCCACGTCGAACAGCGTGCCGCTGCCGCCCTGGAAGGTCAGATAGAGCGTGGTGGTCCCGGCCGGAGCCCCGGACAGTGCGGTGGACACCTCGGTGAAGGTTTCCCAGCCCCCTGTGACCGGAACGGTGACCGTGCCGAGCACGGTGCCGGTCGGTGAGCCGGCGCGCACCGAGAGCGTGCCGCCCGAGCCGGCCGAGGAAACCCGCGCCGTGAACCTGTTCTCACCGGCCAGGGCATAGCGCTGGAACGCGATCCAGTCGCCGTTGTTGATGTCGCCGACCGTCTGCCCGCCCTCGGCGGCCGCCTTGCTGTACACCGTGGTGCCGGACTGGGTGTTGCGGTGTTCGGCCTGCCGGTGGCGGGGTTGCAGCACGTTCTGGGTGTGGCTGGTCAACGCCGGCTGGCCGTTGGCGCCGTTGTCGGTGTATTCGGCGTCGAAGACCGCGAACAGGTTGGCCGCCGTGTCGTGCTCACCGTCGACCGGGATCGGCAGCGTCCCCGAGCACCCGGTACGCGAGCTGATGGCGTGGCCATGGTCGTCGTGGCCGAGCAGGTAGGTCAGCTTCACCCGGTCGCAGTCGACCGTGCCGTCCTCCGGATCCGACACCGTGATCGTGTACGGCACGCTGTCGCCGAAGGCGAACAGGGTCCCGTCGACCGGCGTGCTCAGGCTCACCGTGGGAGCGGTGTTGCCGACGGTGATGGTCACCGTGGCGCTGCCCGTACGGCCGGCCGGATCGGTCACGGTGAGCGTGACCGCCCGCTGGCCGCTGTCGGTGAAGGTGTGGCTCGGATTGGCCTGCGTGGAGGTGCTGCCGTCACCAAAGTTCCACAAGTAGGTCAGCGCCCCGCCCTCCGGGTCCGAGGATCCGGCGGCGGAGAAGGTCACCGTGAGCGGCGCGCCCCCGGAGGTACGGTCAGCGCCGGCCCGGGCGACCGGTGCCTGGTTGCCCGCGGGGTTGTACTCGATGCGGTACAGCGCGGAGCTGGCGTCGCCGCTGCCCCATCCGGTGCCGTAGTCCAGCACGTACAGGGCCCCGTCCGGGCCGAACGCACTGTCCATGACCTGCGTGCCCCGCCACGGGAAGTCGCTGATCTGCCCGGCCGACCCGTCGGCGTTCACGTCGATGGTCTTGATCCAGCGCCGCCCGAACTCGGTGGCGAAGTAGTGCCCGTCGAGGGCGGCGGGGAACTTCACCGAGGACGGATTGGCCGCGTCGTAGCGGTACACCGCGCCACCCATCGGCGATTCGGACCCGCAGCCGAACGCGGCGAGCGAGCAGTTGTCGTACTTGATCCACGCGGGGCGCGCGGCCGGCAGATTGGTCAACCCGGTGTTGCGCGGCGAGTTGTTGACCGGCGCGGCGCAATTGAACCGGTTCCCCGACGGCCCGGACGGGAACACATAGTCCACGTACGTCTCCGCGGTGGTGTTCGAGCCGGTGCAGTACGGCCAGCCGTAGTTGCCGGCCGACGTGATCCGGTTGAACTCGACCTGGCCGGCGGGTCCACGGGTCGCGGTGGTGGTGCCGGCATCAGGCCCGTAGTCGGCGACGTACAGGACGCCGGTCGGCTTGTCGACGCTGAGCCGGAACGGGTTGCGCAGGCCCATCGCGTAGATCTCCGGCCGGGTGCCGGCGGTGCCGGGCGCGAACAGGTTGCCCGCCGGGATCGCGTACGTGCCATTGGGGTTGACCTTGATCCGCAGCACCTTGCCGCGCAGGTCGTTGGTGTTGCCGGCGGTGCGCTGCGCGTCGTAGACCGGATTGCGGTTGCTGCGCTCGTCGATGGGCGTGTAGCCGCCCGAGTCGAACGGGTTGGAGTCGTCGCCGGTGGACAGGTACAGGTTGCCGGCCGCGTCGAAGTCGATGTCGCCGCCGACGTGGCAGCACATGCCGCGGTTGGTGGCGGTCTCCAGAACCGTCACCTGGCTGGACATGTTGAGCGTGAAGTCGGCGTTGAGGGTGAACCGGGCCAGCCGGTTCACGCCGTTCCAGGCCGAGAAGTCCGTCCCGGTGGCGGGCGCGTCCCCGCCAGGAGTGGACAGCGGCGGCGCGTAGTACAGGTAGATGAACCGGTTGCTGGAGAAGCCCGGATCCACCCCGACCCCCTGCAGGCCCTCCTCGTCGTGGGTGTAGACCGGCAGGGTCCCGATCACGCTGGTGACCCCGGCGGCGGTGGTCCGGCGCAGCACCCCGTTGCGGGCGGTGTGCAGCACCGAGCGGTCCGGCAGCACCGCCATCGACATCGGCTCACCCAGCTCGGCGACTCCCCGGGCCAGCTCCACCTGCTGGAAGTCGGCCGCGTTGACCGGATGGGCGGCGGCCGGTGAGGCGGGGACGGCGATGGTCGCCGCGGTGCCGGCGGCCAGGAGGAATGCGACCGCCGTGGCGGTCAACGCGCGCATTGTCATAGGGCGGTCGCCTTCTGATTGGGCAGCTTCGAGGACGGGAGCGCGTCGGAAGCTCGTCCGGCGGGGCGGGTGGACGGTCCCGCGCTGCTCGCCGCCAGCATCGACGTAAGACGTCATACGTTATAACTGTCGATTGGCGTCGGTCAATGCATTCCCGTGCGAATGCTCCGGACCCGATCGGAGATCTATTTGTCAGCGATGACAATGCGCGACTGGAGAAAAGCGTTCCGAAAAGTGTTACGCCGGGGGTTTATCGGAGAGTGAAATCAGCGGCGGCCAACCGCTCGCGGATCCGCTCCGCCGCGGGCATGCCGAGCTCGGTGTAGAGCCGCAGGGCACGCCGGAAATGCGACCGGGCTGCGGCGGGCTCGTCCAACGCCCGGTGGGCCTCCCCCAGGCCGGCCTGAGCCCGCGCCTGCTGATCGCGACTGCCGATGTCAGCGGCGATCGCGTCAGCCGCGGTGTGCTGGGTGAGTGCCTCAGCCGGCCGGCCGTCGGCCTGAGCCGCTTCGCCGAGACCGTTGAGCGCCCACGCCTCGGCGTCGCGGTCCCCGCTCTCGCGTACGACGGCGAGCGTCTGACGGTGGCACTCCGCACCGCGGGCCGGCTGGCCGAGGCGGGTGTACGCGATGCCCAGATCGTCCATGGTGGCCGCCTCGGCACCGCGATCGCCCAGCTTGCGGTAACCGGCGATCGCCTGCTCGCAGTACTCGGCGGCCGAGCGGTAGCGGCCGAGCTGAGCCTCCACGTAGCCGAGCGTGGCCCGGGCATCGGCCTCGCCGACCGGATCGCCCGCCCGGCCACACAGGTCGAGGGCCTGCCAGAGGTGCTCGGTGGCGGCCGCGTACCGGCCCTGGCGGGTCTCGACCACGCCGAGGTTGACCAGTGAACGGGCCTCGCCGGCCGGGTCACCGACCCGCCGGAACAGCGCCAGCGCCTGTTCGTGGTGGGCGGTGGCGGTCCCGAACCGGCCGAGCCGCTTCTCGATGTTGCCGAGGTTGCCCAGCACCCGCGCCTGGCCGGCCGGGTCGTCCGCCGTACGGAACAGCTCCAGGGCCGACCGCAGGTGGTCGGTGGCCGCCTCGTACCGGCCGAGGCGCAGGTGGGCGGTGCCGAGGCCGAGGAAGGCGTGCCCCTCACCGATGGGGTCGCCCGTGTCCCGCGCCCGGTGCTGAGCCAGGGCGTGCAGGACCAGCGCATCGTGCGGGTGCCCGCCGTCGAGGTACCGGTACAGGGTGGTCGACAGGCGGATGAGGTGGGACGTCCCGGCGTGGACCGCCACGGCGACCAGGTTGGCTCGTTCGGCGTCGAGCCAGGCCCGCGCGGCGTCCGCCTCGCCGACCTCCGGAGACGGCGTGCCGGGCCGGGGCACGCGTGGTCGTTGGCCGGCCTCGGCCGGATACAGCGTGTCCACCGCCGCGGCCGCGGTGGCGAGGTAGTGGTCGGCCATCCGGGTCTGCGCGGCGCGCAGGGCGCGGGGTGGGTCCTCGTCGCGGGCGCGGTCCGCGGCCTAGACCCCGATCAGGTCGTGGAAGGTGTACCGCCCCGGTCCGGCCCGCTGGACCAGGTGGTGCCGGCAGAGATCGTCCAGCGCTGACCGGACCGTGGCCAGGTCGGTCGCGGCGAGAGCGGCGGCCGCGTACGGATCCAGGTCCTGACCCCGATGCAGCGCCGCCAGCCGCAGCACCCGCTGCTGGTGCGGTGCGAGGTGCTGGTACGACCGGTCGAACGCGAGGCGCACGCCGGTGTCCAGCCGCCGGTCCCGGTGCCGCTCGTCGAGCCGGTCGGCGTGGTCCGTCAGGGTCCACCCGGGCGTACTGCGGATGTGTCCGGCGAGCAGGCCGAGGGCGAGCGGCAGGTAGCCGCAGCGCCGGGCGATCCGGGCCATCGCGCCGCTGTCCGGGCCCACCGGGATGTCCGGCGCCGACCGGGTCAGGAACTGCTCGGCGTCGGCGGCGGAGAACACGTCCACCGTCAGCTGGATCGCCGGGTGGAGATCAGCGACGCTGCGCCGGCTGGTGACCAGCATGACGCAGCCGGGTGTGTCCGCCAGCAGCGGACGGAGCTGGTCGGCTGAGGCGGCGTTGTCGAGCACCACCAGGGTCCGCCGGCCGGCCAGCCGGGCCCGGAAGGCAGCCGTACGGGCGGCGAGGTCGAACGGGATCTCCTGGGCCGGCACCCCCAGCAACCGCAGGAAGCCGTCGAGCACCGCACCCGGGTCGGCCGGCGGCTGAGCCGGGTCCAGGTGGAACCCGCGCAGGTTGACGAAGAGGACCCGGTCGAACGGCTGATCGCGAATGAGCAGATGTCCGAGGTGGACAGCCAGCCGCGTCTTGCCCACCCCGGCCATGCCGGCGATGGCGACCACCACTGTCGCGTCGCCGAGCTGGAGCGCGTCGCGCAGCCGCCCGAGTTCGGCGTCGCGCCCGGCGAAGCCGGCGAGGTCCGGCGGCAGGGTGTCCTGGACCCGGACCTGTGCCGAGGCCTGGGCCTCGCCCCCGATCACCCGCAGCGCCTGCCGCCACTGGGTCACGTATCCGACATCGGGGTGCAACGCCCGCACGACGGCGATCACCAGATCGGTGTTCAGCCGTCGCCGGCCGGCCTTGAAACAGTCCGCGACGGTCGCCTTGCGGGCCAGCTCGCCGCCGGGCCGCCCGGTCGCCCGCCACGCGTCGTTGATCCGGTCCTTGATGGTGTCGTACGACGGGCTACCGGCCCAGACCTTCAGCTGACGCAACCCGTCGGCAAGCTCGTCGAGGGTGCCGGCCCGGCCCGGGTCGGGAAGCACGACGAACGCCTGAGCCGAACGACTCGCTGTCACCACATCACCCAACACCGGCCCGGCCGCCCCGTCACCGCATCTGTCCGCAACCCGCCCGCCCGCCGTACGGGATCGTCCGGGAATCCGTCCCCGGCGCCGCCTCCCCCGCACTCTCGGAACCGGACCGGCGCGTTGCCGGGCCACCGACCCGGCGGCATCCGGGAAAAGGGGGACGAACAACAGTGAAGCTTCGCAGCAAGATCTCAGCCGTCGTGGTGACCGGCGCCCTGGCGGGCACCACAGCCCTGGCCGGAGCCGGTCCGGCCCAGGCGGCACCGCCGCCGCCGAACGGGAGCGTCTGCGCGATCCAGACCAGCAACGGCCGGTTCGTGACGGCGGTCGGCGGCGGTGGCCGGATCACGAACGTGATGCGCACCGACGCCACCGTGATCGGCCCCAACGAGAAGTTCACCCTCGAGGCGATCGGCGACGGGGTGCACGTCGACCTGAGGACCCGCCTGGCGAACTACGTGACCGCGGTGAACAGCGGCGGGCTCACCCACAACCAGGTGGCCGACGTGCTGCACACCGACGCGACGAGGCTGGACACCTGGGAGACGCTCGAGCTCGTCGGGCAGGGGGACGGAACGGTGGGCATCCGCCTCTTCGACCGCCACTTCCTGACCGCGGTCGACGGCGGTGGCCGTTCGAGCGGTGCCTTCGACACGAACCGGTCGGTGGTGAAGTCCTGGGAGAAGTTCCGCTTCATCTGTGGCCTCAGCTTCTGATACGACGGCCGGTGGAGTGCAACTCGCACTCCACCGGCTCGCGCGGCCCGGGTGCTACGGCTGTTCCATCCTTCGCTTGAGCCTGCGGAGGTCTGCCAGCACGGCATCAGCGTCGCGTTCGAAGTCCTCGTCACTCATCGCCTCCCGGCGGCGCAGGCTGAACACTACTTCGCAGCCGGCGCCGTCGGTGATCACCCGCAACGGGTTGTAGACCGTCTCGCCCGACTCCAATCGCACATGGTGATCCAGAACGCCTAACTCGTTGCGGGGCACGAAGGTGACCGTGATGCGGCCCATCGGCGAATCCATGATCCACTGCTCGTCCACCCAGTCGATGGAAGTTCCCAGCCCGGGCGCCCACTCGAGCAGGTGAGCCGGATCCGACGCGTAGTCGTAGACCTCCTCGGCCGAGCGATCGATGTGCGTGCTGATGTGTCGAGATTCCAAGGCCACCGTTCCCATGGGCGTGAAATTACCGGGCGCCGGCGACGTCGTCTTGAACAAATCAGCCACGGTCGCCGCCGGCCACGGGCCGCAGCGACGTCCGGGTCGGCGACCGCCCGGTCACCGACCAGCAGGATCGTCGCGGCGAGCCCCGGCCCTCGGCGACGAAATCCATCTCGTACCCGAGATCGTCGGCGAGCACGGCCGCGCGCACGATGAGGTCGCGGCGGGCCTCCAACGGAGTGAAGGCCAGGCCACGCCTCACGACGGCTTCCCGGCATGCGCGGGCGTGATCCACATGTCGCCGGTGGTGGCGTCGCTGCCCGGATACCAGACCGCGGCGATGAGATCCCGCCCGGCCGGCAGGCCGGGAAAGAGCCGGGGCGCCACGGCGTCCGCTCGACGAACCGGCGGTGGTCGGAGCTCTCGTCCATCACGCCGAGATGCGACGCCCAGCCGAGCGAACACACCACCGGCGGCACGGTCAGCTCAGGGGGAAGATCGACTGGGCCCAGGCCGGCCGGGCCGACGGCTGGATCGACGTCACCCACTTCACCCACCAGAAGCCGCGTCGCCCGGGAGCGACGATCCGCGCGGGATAGCCACTCCCGTACGGCAGGCTCCGGCCCCCGACAGCCGTCACGAGCCACACGTCGTCCAGCGTTGACGCCCCGAACCAGCGGGCGTAGCCGGTCACCGACCGCACCTCCACACTGCGCCACTCACCCCGGGCGGCTCCCGCCGCGGTGAGCAGGGCGCTCAGCCGTACGCCGTCCCACTCCTGGCTGCTGAACCAGCCGCTCGTGCAGTCCAGGACCGCGGTGAACCGTTCGTGCGGCAGGTCGGTCACGGCGTCCAGGTCGAAGGCCGCGGAGCCGACGCGCAGTGTCCACCCGTTCCGGTCGAGGCGCTGGATGCCGTCGTTCAGCCAGGACGTGAAGAGCAGTTCGTCCTTCGGCACCGAGCCGGTGAACCGCCGGGCGGTCGCCGGGCCGGTGTCCCAGGCGGCGGTGGCCACGGCGGCGCCCGCGCCGAGGGCCAGCAGGCCCAGCATCGCCCGCCGGTCCGCGTCGGCGCGCCGGGGCCGGACCGCGTGCAGCAGGAAGTGCGCGACCACCGCGGCCAGCGCGCCCACCGCCGCGCCCACGTGGATCTGCATCAAGGTGAGCGGACCGACCCGTTCCAGCCGCCCGGTCGAGTGGACGAGGCCGCTGGCGATCGTGATGACCACGAGCGCGGCCAGGGTGAGGGACAGCACCTTGATCGCCGTGGCCCGCCGCGGCCGGCGCAGGCCGCGGCGGATCACCACGTACTTCCACGGCGTCAGCAGCAGGATGGCCAGCGCACCGGCGGCGTGCAGCTGGATGAGGTCCAGCCACCAGTTGACGCCGATCGTGTTGGCGCCGAGCCCGGTCAGGACGCCGGCCCCGAGCAGCAGCCCGAGCAGCAGGTCGGTGCGCCGGCCGGCCTGCCTGCCGCGCAGCCGGATCCGCATCACCCGACGCTAGCGCAGCCGGCCCGGCCGGCCCGATCTCAGGCCCGGTCGCGCCAGAACAGCCTCTCGTCCCGGTCCGGGTCGTTGACGATCTTGCATTCGGCGTCGAGCCACATCGTGGCGCGCTCGTTGCGCGTGTACGCGGGCCAGCGCGGCACACCCGGCGCGGCCGGCCGCCCGTAGCGCGCGAAGCCGGCCCACAGCCCGCTCATGTGGCGTGCGGTCGCCCGCTGTCCCGGCGGCCGGTCCCCGGCGAGGGTGGCGAACTTGAGGTTGATGTCGGACGCGTGCGGCGAGCCCAGCGGGAAGTTCGTGCCCGGCACCAGCGTCGGGTCCGGGTACGCCAGCTGGTACATGAACACCGGCGCGGCGTGCTGGGCCGCCTTGGCTTCAGCGATCTTGATGGCATCACGCCAGATGGGCGACGTGGTGATCGCGAAGTACAGCTGGGCCGGGGTCGCGGTGGGCCGCGACCGGCGGAACGTCGCGATGATCCGGTCGAGCTCGGCGCCCGGGTAGGTGCCGGCCAGTCTCGTCCGCAGGCCGGCCTCGTCGATGCTGAAGATGTCGGGTGGCCCGAAGAGGCTGAAGAACACCGTCTCGTCGCGGCAGGTGCCGACCATCAGCGGTTTGCCGGCGGAGAAGGGTGCGGCACCGTCGGCGAACGGGTGGCGCGGGATGACGTGGCCGTCGACGAAAGCGCCGAAGCCGGGCAGCGGGTCCGGGTCGCCCCAGGGCGCGACCCCGTTCGCGGCCTCGGACTGCTGGATCTCCAGGAGTCTCGCGGCGGGAATGCTGTGCAGCCGGGGAATGTCCGCCTTGGTCAGTCCGAGCAGTTCCAGCGTGCGCTCGGCCCGGGCGGTGGCACCGTGGCGGGTCGGGAAGCGCAGCGGCGCGGCGCTCTCGATCGAGGCCTTGTGGAACAGCCGGGCGGCCCTGGGCATCGTGTAGACGGCTGCGGTCTTGGCGCCGCCGCCGCTCTCGCCCCAGACCATGATGTTGTCCGGGTCGCCGCCGAAGTTGTCGATGTTGTCGCTGGTCCAGCGCAGCGCCGCCAGGATGTCCAGCATGCCCTGGTTGGCGGCGTAGTCGCCGCGGGCGAGGTCGCCCAGGAACAGGTAGCCGAGCAGGCCCAGCCGGTGGTTCGACTCGACCACCACCACGTCGTAGAGCTGGGCCAGGCGGGTGCCGTCCTGGCCGGTGGCCGAGCCGGAGCCGATCATGTAGCCGCCGCCGTGGTTGTAGAACATCACCGGCCTGCGGCGGCGATCGGCGGCCGGGGTCCAGATGTTGAGGTAGAGGCAGTCCTCGGCGGGGGCCGGCATCCGGCCGTTGCCGTCCGGGCCCATCTCGGCGCCCGCGACCTGGAACGCCGGACGGGGAAAGCTGACCGCGTCGCGGACGCCGGACCAGGGCCGGGGCGGCTGCGGGGCCTTGAAGCGGAGCTCACCGAGCGGCGGGGTGGCGTAGGGCACGCCGAGGAACTTGACGATGCCGTCCTCGCGCCGGCCGCGTACCTTGCCGTAGCGGGTTGCGGCCTCGTCGGTCTTCCGGCCGCCGTGAGCTTGGGCCGGCAGTGGAGTGCTCAGGCCGGCGGCTACGGCCAGCGAGCCGCCGAGGATCGCCCGGCGGGTCATTCTCGAGTTCATCGGTTTTCTCCTCAGCGTGTGGTGAAGGTGTGCGGCCCGGCCGGTACGGCGTAGACGGCGTACGCACCGTCGATGCGCTGGAACGTGGCGCGGCCGGAGGCGATAACGTCCCGCCGGTTGTTCGCCGGGATCCACACCTCGGCCCGGGTGTTGGCGGGCACGGTGACGGCCAGGGACAACCGGCCGTCCTTCTTGACCCAGCTGCTGCGGGCGGTGCCCTGCGGCGTCTCGTAGGAGCCGCTCGCCCTGGTCAGGTCGCCCACGGGCTTGGGCTGGAAGACCAGGCTGCCGTACGCGGAGCTGCCGGCCCGGATGCCGGCGACGCCGGCGTGGAACCACTCCTCGATCTGGGCCAGGATCATGTGGTTCTTGGAGTCGCCGCGGTTCCAGCGTTCGCCGATGGTGGTCATGCCGCCCGGGTTGGCCGGTGTGGACGCCATGAAGTAGCCGTAACTGGGCTGGTCGTCCTGCTGCAGCACCTCCCAGAGGACGTCGTCGCGGTCGCCGTTCATGAGCGCCCGGACGATCGGTCCCATGCCGATGGTGCCGCCGCTGAGGTGCGGTCCCGTGCCGTTGGGGTGGTACGCGTACACCAGCTCGACGAGCGCGTTCAGGACCTTGCCGCGGTTGTCGGCCGGTACGAGGCCCGCGTCGAGGGCCAGCGCCTGCGCGGTCTGTGAGGCTCCGTCCGTACCGTTGTTGCCGTTGGTGGTGTAGCGGCCCAGCGCCTCGTTGAAGAAGGCCTCGTGGAACGCGGTCTTGATCTGCTCCGCCAGGGCCGCGTAGCGGGCGGCGTCCGCGGTGTGCCCGGTCAGGGTGGCCATCCGGGCCATCGCCTGGATGGTGAGGTAGTACCCCCAGGTGCCGGTGATCCGCCCGGAGGTCGGCTCGTCACCGACCCAATCGCCCAGCGCCGCGTCGACGATGAAGCCGTCCACCTTCTGGCGCTGGAGGTAATCGACGAAGCGGACCATGCCGTCGTAGTACGCGCTCATCAGGTCGGTGTCGCCGTACAGCTCGTTGACGATGGTCGGGACCAGCACGATGGCGTTGCCCCAGTTGATCTCGTCGCCGAAGCGGCCGGTGTAGCCCCAGTCGTAGACCGGCGTCTTGAGCGCGACGTTGCCGGCCATCGGGGTGTCGGCCAGCGACTGACCCTCGACCAGGTGCCGCATGGTGGTGCGCAGGAACGCGTTGAGCTGGAAGTCGCGGTGGATGGCGCCCATCGGCATGGTGTAGTCCGCCGGGTACGACAGCTTCTCGCGGCCGGGGCAGTCGGTGAAGACCGACATGATGTTGGCCGCGAACGAGTACCGCGACATGGTGTGGATGCGGTTGACCCGGGCGTTCGACGAGCTGAAGGTGCCCGCGACCGGGGTGTCGGCCTGCAGGCGTACCCCGGTGATCAGGTCCTTGCCCGGCGTGTCGCCGGCCGGCAGACCGGTGACCTGGACCCACTGCATGCCGAAGTAGGTGAAATTCGGATGCCACTTCTCACCGGTACGGGCACCAGCCGCGGTGTAGGTGTTGAACAGGTCGGTGCCCCGGGAGCCGCCGCCGCCCATGAGCGAGGCCTGATTGACGGTGCCGTCGGCGTTGAGCGACTCGGCCGGGGCCATCTTCACCGTGGTGCCGGCCGGTACGCGATCGAGGTTCAGCCGCGGCCGGCCGACGATGTTCTGGCCGAGGTCGAACACCCAGGTGCCGGGGGCCGGGTTGGTGACCGACACCGGCTCGAACTCCTCCTGCACGGTGACCGGCTCGGCGGCGCGGGCGACGAGCTTCGTGGCCAGGTTGGGCGGCGGCGCCAGGCCGGCACTGAGCCAGCCGGTCGGGGTGCCGTCGCGGCGGGTGGCCGACGGGCCGAGGTCGGCGCCCGGCCGGTTCCAGCCCGGCTGCTCGCGGCGGGCGTCGTAGTCCGAGCCGGAGTACCAGGCGTCGGTGACCAGCGGGCCGAGCGCCGTCCGCCAGGACCGGTCGGTCACGATCGTGTCGGTGCTGCCGTCCCGGTAGGTGATCTCGAGCCGGCCGATCAGCCGCGGCGTGACGGCGGCCCCGGCACTGGCGTCACTGGCGGCGATGTTGTTGCCGGAGCCGGTCACCTTGGCGCCGGCCGCGTGGCCGAGGGTGAGGGCCGGCGTGAACGTGATGCTGCCCGTGCCGATCGCGGTGATGACCCGCGACTCCAGCCGGTCCCCTCCCCCGCCGGTGTCGACGTTGACGGTGCCGCCGACGTGGTAACCCGCGACATCGCTGACCGTCACCGTCGTCGCGCCGGCCGGGGCGTCCACGGCGAGAGTGCCGTTGCCCTTGAGCTGGCTCTGCCACCACGAGTACGGGGCTGTCCGCCCGACACCCGGATTGGTGACACTGCGGCGCACGTAGGCCGGACCGTTGCCGAGCTCGACGCCGAGCAGGTTCGCCCCGGCCCGCACAGCCCCGGTCAGGTCATAGGTGCGGTACTCGCTGGACAGCTGATAGTTGGAGTTGCCGGGCGCGAGGACCTCGTCGGTGATCTCCCGGCCGTTGACGGTGGCGTGATGCAGGCCCACTCCGGACAGGTAGAGCCGAGCGTCGGCGACCCGCTTGCTGCGCGGGACCTGGAACGGGCGGGCGAAGATCGGCATCGGCTGGTTCTCGGCCCGGTCCGGATAGTCGATCCAGCGGGCCGCGCCCCAGTCGCGCGGATCGAGCAGACCCACGCTCCAGCGCGCGGGCGCGGACCAGGCGGACGGGTTGCGGTCGGCGTCCCAGACGCGTACGCGCCAGGCGACGGTGTCCCGGGAGCCGAGGTCACCACCGAACCGCACCTGCTGGCGGTCACCGGACACCCGGCCGGTACGCCAGAGCAGCCGCCCGGCGCGCAGCTCGGCCACGGAGGCGGCGGCCTGGACCTCGTACGCGGTCTGCCGGTCGCCGGGGCAGACGGCGCGCCGGCAAGGTCCGGTCTGCACCATCTGCCAGGCCAGCGTGGGCCGCACACTGCCGAGACCCGGGCGAGTCGTACCGGCCGTCGACACTGAGCCGCACGACCCGCACATCACCGGAGGACCGCCCGGTGGCCTGCGCCGGCACCGCGGCGCCGAGGGTGAGCAGAAGTGCTGTCGTCATCAGGATCGCCGGTTTTCTGATCGGGGACATCAGATTCCTTCTCTGTCGGTGGCGGACAGTCGGGGGTCAGGAGCCGACCAGTGCAGGTAGCCGCGGACATCGACACCCTCGGCCCGGGCCTGCGCCAGGGCGCCGAGATGGCTCCGCAGGTAGCCGACCCGTTCGGTGTCGTCGGTGGTGGCGATGCCGTTCTCGGTCACGTACAGCGGCAGCCCGGTGCGGGCGGCCCGGTGCAGCATCTGGCGCAGGCCGTCGGGGTACACGGCCCAGCCCATCTGGGTCAGTGCTGTGCCGGGCGGCGGCGCAGCGAACAGGGTTGGTGAGGCCGGGTGGGTGGTAGCCCTCGAGGTAGCCGTGCAGGGCGATCATCTGCGGTTCGTTGATGGTGCACACGTACGGCATGAGATCGCCCAGTCCGGCCGCGACACGGGCGCTGTAGCGGCTGAAAGTGGCGGCGGCGTCCGGCGCCAGCCAGCCGCCCCGGGCGGCGAACCAGCGGGGCAGGGTGAAGTGGTGCAGGGTGACGAAGCCGGTCAGGCCTACATCGCGCAGTGCGGTGAGGACCCGCCGGTAGTGCGCCAGCGCGGCCCGGCTGAACTCAATGCCGTCGCCCGAGGATTCCCGGGCCGCGGATGTGGGGTCGTGTTCGAAGTCCCACCAGTCGTTGCCCGTGTTGCCGCCCTCGACCTGGTGGGCGGCGGTGGCGCTGCCCCAGAGGAAGTCGTCGGGGAAGTCGGTCACTGGTGTCCTTTCGGAGAAGCCGGGCGGCCTCCGCTCCGGACGGTGCGGAGGCCGCACGGTGGCCTACTCGCCCTTCTTGTATTCGGCGTCCATGTCCTTGAGGACCTCGCCGGCGGTGGCCTGGTTGCTGAAGACCTCCTGCAGACCGCTGAGCATGGTCTGCTGCACCTTGGCGTTGGGCCACAGCTGGTCCATGAACGGCACCGTGCGGTTGTCCTTGACGAAGGTGCTCAGCTCGGTCAGGCCCGGGTCGACCTCGGTGCCGGCGTTCTGCAGGGTCGGCAGGCTGCCCTGCTTCTCGTTGAAGACCTTCATGCCGGCCGGTGACATCACGTACGAGACGAACTTCAGCGCCAGGTCCTTGTTCTTGGCCTTGGCGTTCACGCCGTAGCCCGCGCCCGCGGCGGCCGGCATCAGGAAGGTGGCCGGGTCGTCGGTGCCGGGCAGCGGCTTCATGGTGAAGGTGCCGCTCGGGTTCTTCTGCTTGAGCAGGCCGATGATCCAGTTGCCCTGGACGATGCCGAGGGTCTTGCCGGTCGCGGCGAGGGTCTGGCTGGCCTCGTAGCTGGTGCCGAGCGGGTTCTTCTGGAAGCAGCCGGCCTTGCTCATCTCCTGGTACTTGGCCATCGCGGTGGTCCACGGCGAGCCGGCGAAGGTGGCCTGCCCGCTCTGCATCTTGGTGTCGAAGTCCTTGTCGGCGCCGAAGACGACGTCGGCGGCCAGCGCGTACAGCACCAGCTGGGTGACCCAGTTGTCCTGGATGCCGAGGGCGAACGCGGGTGTGCCCTCGGCGGTCGCGGCGCGGCAGAAGGTGAGCAGGTCGGTCCAGGTTCCCGGCGCGGTCAGGCCGGCCTTCTTCAGCGCCTGGTCGTTGTAGACGGCGCCGATGCCGTTGAGGCCGAACAGCGCGTTGTAGGTCTTGCCGTCGTACTGGGCGACCTTCTGGAAGGCCGGCGGCAGCTGCGACGCCCACGGCTGGTCGGAGAGGTCCAGCAGGTAGCCGGGCTTGGCCAGGACGTACGTGGCGCCCGGGTTGCCGTTGCCGGGCCAGACCGTCATCACGTCCGGCGCGGTGCCGGACGACAGCTGGGTACGGATCTGCTGCTGGTACTGGTCAGCGCCGGCCGTGGTCAGGGTGACCTTGACACCGGGGTTGGCCGCCTCGAACGCCTTGACGACGTCCTCGATGGAGCCCTGGTCGACCGAGGCGAGGGTGAGCACCTTGGAGTCACCGCCGCCGGAGTTGGCTTCGGTGCCGCTGCTGCACGCCGCGGCCAGGGTGACCGCCGTCAGGGCGGAGACGACTGCGGCGAATCTACGGGTCTTCATGATCGCTCCCACGTTGGAGATCAATAAGAGGTGGCGGTGAAGGTGAAACGGCCGGACGTCAGCCGCACGGTGGCTCCGCGGGCGGACGGTTCGGCCGGGACGGGAGCGCCGCTCTCGCGCACGCTTCCCGGGTCGGAGGTCGGGATCTCCAGGACGGCAGTGCTGCCGGGCGGCACCGCGACGGTGACCGTGAGCAGCTCGCCGTCCAGGGACCAGCCGCAGGCGACGAGCCCGCGGGCGGTCTCCTGCTCGGCGCGGGCCCAGGTGAGCCGCCCGCCGGGTTGCGGCCTCAGCAGCAGCTCGCGGTAGGCCACCGAGCCGGGCGTCTGGTCGATGCCAGCGACGTGGCCGTAGAGCCAGTCGCCGATGCTGCCGAGGCTGTAGTGGTTGAAGGAGTTCATCGCGGCGGACTGGAACCCGCCGTGCTCGGTCCAGCCGTCCCAGCGCTCCCAGATGGTGGTGGCGCCGTGCCGGATGGAGTAACCCCAGGACGGGAACTCGTCCTGGTGCAGCAGGGCGTAGGCGAGATCGGAGCGGCCGTGCTCCGACAGCACCGGGCACAGCAGGGACACGCCGACGAAGCCGGTGGTCAGCCGGTTGCCGCGCTTCTCGATATCGGCGGCGAGGTGGCCCACCGCGGCGTCGACCAGCTCCGGCGGCAGCAGATCAAAACCCAGGGCCAGGAGGTACGCCGTCTGGGTGCCACCCTCCACGGCACCGTCCGCACCGACGTACGCCTCGATGAAGGTCTTGCGGATGGCGGCGTGCAGCGTCCGGTACGGCGTGGAGTCCCGGCCGAGCACCTCGGCGGCGTCCGCGACGATCTGGGCGCTGCGGGCGAAGTAGGCGGTGGCGAGCACATCGCGCGGGGTGTCGGCATCGACCTGCAGCCAGTCGCCGTACGAGTTGCCGGTGCGGTTCTGCCACAGCAGGCCGGGGTTGTGCCGCCGGATGTGCTGCACCCAGGCGGCCATCGCGGCGAAGCTGCGTTCGAGGGTGCGCCGATCGCCGTAGGTGCGCCAGAGCAGCCAGGGGATGATGACGCCGGCGTCGCCCCACGCGGGAGCGCCTTCGCGGTCGAGGACCAGGACGGGCGCGACGTCCCGGAAGGCGCCGTCGGCGTTCTGCCCGTCCATGACGTCGCGCAGCCAGCGGGCGAGGAACGCGGACACGTCGGCGTTACGGGTCGCGGTCGGTGCGAAGACCTGGGCGTCGGCGAGCCAGCCGAGCCGCTCGTCGCGTTGCGGGCAGTCGGTGGGCACCGCCACGAAGTTGCCGCGCTGTCCCCAGACGATGTTTGCGTGCAGCTGCTCGACCGTCGGGTCCGAGCACGCGAACCGCCCGGTGAACGGCGTGTTGTTGTGCAGCACTCGGGCGGTCACGTCGGCGGGGGCCGGCACGCCCGGGTAGCCGGTGATCTCGGCGTACCGGAAGCCGTGGAAGGTGAACTGCGGCTCGAACACCTCGTCGCCGCCGGCGGTCACGTAGGTGTCGGTCGCCTGCGCCCGGCGCAGATTGTCGAGGTAGAGCTCGCCGTCGGTCAGGACCTCGGCGTGGCGCAGCACGATGCGGTGCCCCGGACCGGCGCCGCGGATCCGCAGCTGGACGCGGCCGACCAGGTTCTGTCCGAAGTCGACGATGAAACGGCCGGGTCCGCGCTGCTCCACGGCCACGGCGGGCACCTCGGCGGTGACCCGGATCGGCTCGTCCGGCTCGGCCACCAGCGGGCCGGGCTCGGTGTCGAGCACCGCCACCGGCGCGGCCGGACCGGCGTGGTGGCCGGCGTCGACGAACTGGCCCATCAGCAGGTCCGCCGACCGGATCGGGCCGGGTCGCTCCTGCCAATCGCCGTCGGTGGCGATCACCCGCCGGGAGCCGTCGGCGAAGTCCAGCACCAGCTGCGCCAGGTACGCCGGCGCGGTGCCGTAGTGCCGGGCGGGCCGGCTCGGGTCGAACCCGACGTGACCGCTCCACCAGCCGTCGGCGACGATCGCGCCGAGGACGTTGACGCCGGCGCGCACCTGCCCGGTGACGTCGTAGGTCTGGTACTGCAGGCGGTGGTGGTACTCGGTCCAGCCGGGCGCGAGCTCGTGGTCGCCGACCTTCTCGCCGTTGAGGCTGGGCTCGTAGACACCGTGCGCCGTCGCGTACAGCCGGGCCCGGATCGGTGGCTCGGCCAGCTCGAAGTCCCGCCACAGGTACAGCGGTGCCGCCGCCGGGTCGGGGAAGGAACGTTCCTCGTCGGTGGGCGGGTCGACCGGCGGCAGGGCTACCGGGTCGCGGCCGATCCACACCGCGGTCCAGTCGTCGCGGTGCAGCAGACCGGTCTCGAACCAGCTCTGCGCCTGTCCCGCCGCGGCGCCGGTCTCGTCCCACACCTGGACGCGCCAGTGATAGCGGGTCACCGACTGCAGGACCGGGCCGTCCCACGGCACCAGCAGGGTCTCGTCGCTCTCGCGGCGGCCGGTGTCCCAGACGATCCGGCCGAGGACCTCGGCCGTGATGCGGTAGGCGGTCTGCGCCGCGCCGCGGCGGTCGCTGCGCGATTTCCAGGACAGCCGGGGCTGTCGCTCACCGATTCCGAGCGGCTCGGTGCGTTGTTCGGTGGTCAGGCCGTACGGTGTCATCCCTTCAGCCCTCCGGCGAAGCCGTTGATGATGCTGCGTTGCAGGGCGAGGTAGACCGCGAGCACCGGCACGATGCTGATCAGCAGGGCGGCGAAGATGAGGTTCCAGTCGGAGACGTACTGCCCGACGAAGCCGGCGATGGCCACGGGCATGGTCTGCTGGTCGCTGCCGCTCAGGTACAGCAGCGGGGTGAAGAAGTCGTTCCAGACCGCGACCGCGTTCAGCACCAGGGCGGTGACCGTGATGGGCTTGAGCATCGGGAAGACGACATAGCGGAACGTCTCCAGCGGCGTGGCACCGTCGATCGACGCCGCGTCCTCGAAGTCGGCCGGCAGAGCGCGCAGGAACCCGGCGTACAGGAAGGTCGTGAACGGCACCTGCAGGCCGGAGTAGAACAGGATCAGCGACCACACCGAGCCGAGCAGCCCCAGGTCCCGCACGGTCTGGTAGAGCGGCAGCGAGGCGAGCTGGAACGGCAGGATCAGGCCCAGCATGATCAGCAGGTAGGTGCCGCGGGACCAGCGGGCGGTCGACCGGGCGAGCGGGTACGCGGCCAGGGCCGAGACGGCCAGCACGACGAGCACGCTGACGACGGTGACCAGCAAGCTGTTGATCAGGGCGCCGCCGAGGCCGGCCGACTGCCAGGCTCCGGTGAAGTTGCCGAAGGTCGGTGACCCGGTCGGCGTGATCGGCGACGAGGTGTCCGAGGGCGGCCGGATGGCGAGGTTGACCAGCACGTAGACCGGGAAGGCGAAGACGATGCCGACGGCGATCATGACCAGTTCGAGGCCGAGGGTGCGCTTGGTGTAGCGGTTCATGAGGCCGCCTTCTCGTTGCGGGACAGGCCGGTGTACTGCCCGGCGGAGATGATCGCGACGATGACGGTCAGCACGACCGCCATGGCGATGCTGTAGCCGAACTCGCCGAGGGTGAAGGCGTCCTTGTAGATCAGCGTGGAGATGGTGTCGGTGGCGTGGCCGGGGCCACCGCCGGTGAGCGCGTACACCTGGTCGAAGAGCTTGAGCCCGCCGATGACCGACAGCATCAGGTTGATCGTGATGGCGGGGGCGAGCAGCGGCCGGACGATCGACCAGAAGCGCCGGACCGGACCGGTGCCGTCGATCGCGGCAGCCTCGTAGATCTCGCGCGGGATGGACTGCAGGCCGGCCAGGAAGATGACCATCGAGTAGCCGGCGTACTGCCACACCACGACCAGGACGATCATCCACAGGGCCAGGCCCGGGTCGCCCAGCCAGTCCTGCCGCCAGGAGTCCAGCCCGACCGCGCCCAGCAGGCTGTTGACCGCGCCGTCCGGGCCGAGCAGGTTGCGCCACAGGTAGGCGGTCACGATCTGGGCGATGACCGCGGGAGCGAACAGCAGCACGCGGAGGAAGTTCCGGGTCTTGATCAGGCTGTTGACACCGAGGGCGAGCAGCAGGCCGATGCCGTTCTGGAAGACCGTGATGGCCGCCGCGATGAGCAGCGTGTGCCAGATCGCCTGCCGCGCGTCGGCGTCGCTCGCCAGGTCGGCGAAGTTGCGCAGGCCGACGAGGGCGAAGTCGGGGTCGAGACCGTCCCAGTCGGTGAAGGCGTAGTAGACGCCACGGGCGCTGGGCACGAGCACGACGAAGGTGAACAGCGCCAGCGCCGGCAACATGAACCACCAGGGCGGGGCGACCCGCCGCCGCGATGCCCGCGGAGCCGGAGTGGCCTGGCCGGGTGGCCGGACTTCGAGATCAAGTGTCACGGGGGCCCACTTACTTTGAATCGTTTCATCAGTAGCGCCGCCGAGCGGGCGAGCACGAACCGGGAGGGGCGGAGCCGCCGCCGACCAGGCGACCGGAGTGGCGTGGGTAACGTTCTCCAAATGTTTCGCCGACACTACGAGCCGACGTCAAACACGTCAAGGGTTCCCTGCTCCGGCCTGGTGATCTAGGGTGGGCAACGTTGCCCTAACCAAGGAGTTTTCCGTGCCGAGACAGCCGAACCCCGCGCGCCGCGTCACGATCGTCGACGTGGCCCGGCATGCCGGCGTGTCCACCACGGCGGTGTCCAAGGTGCTGCGCAACGCGTACGGCGCCAGCCCGCAGATGCAGACGAAGGTCCGGTCGGCCATCGAGGAGCTGGGCTACCGGCCGTCAGCCGCGGCCCGGGGACTGCGCGGGCAGACGTACACCATCGGCGTGATGCTGCCGGAGATCCGCAACCCGTTCTTCGCCGACGTGCTGGACGGCGTGACCGAGCACCTCGACGGCACCGACTACCAGTTCTTCATGGCCCAGTGCTGCAACGACGAGGCCGGCGAGGCCCGCGTCATGGAATCCATGATCGACCGCAGCATGGACGGCGTCATCCTGATCGCGCCCATCTCCGCGCGCAGACACCTGCAGGCCGTCGCCCGGACCTTGCCGACGGTGGTGATCGGCCGCCACGGCCACTCCCCCGACTACGACACGGTCACCGACGACGACTTCGCCGGGGCCGGCCTGGTCGTCGCCCACCTGGCCGAGCTCGGGCACCGCCACATCGCCCACATCGAACACCTCGAGAAAGACCCGGTACGCCTCGTCGAGATGCCCAACGCCCAGCGCGCCGACGGCTACCGCCACGCGATGAACGCCCACGGCCTGGCCGACGGGATCGACGTCGTGTCCACCACCTACACCCAGGAGGGCGGCTACCTGGGCGCCCGCCAGCTGCTGGCCCGCCCCCGCCGCCCCACGGCCATCTTCGCCGGCGCGGACATCGTGGCCATGGGAGTGCTGGACGCCCTCACCGAGGAGGGTCTCGCCACGCCGCACGACATCTCGCTGGCCGGGTACGACAACACGACCTTCGCCGCGTTCGGGCCGATCTCGCTGACCAGCGTCGACCAGGCGGGGCACCAGATGGGCGTGAACGCCGCCCGCCTGCTGCTGGACCGCATCACGGACCGGACCAGGCCGACGGCGCAGGTGAAGCTCTCCCCCAGCCTGGTGACTAGGCGGTCCACCGCGGCCCCACCGGCCTGACGTGGTTACCCCGGGGGAACCGGGGCACAGCAATGTGCCGTATTGCCTGCTGGGCAACGGTTCCGGACCCTGGGAAGCATGTCCACGTATCTTCTGGTCCACGGCGCCTGGCACAGCGGCGAAAGCTGGCAGCGGGTCGTCCCGCTCCTGACCATGGCCGGGCACCGCGTTCTCGCTCCCTCGCTGACCGGTCACGGCGACCGCGCCCATCTGCTCAGTCCCGACGTCGGCCTCGACACCCACGTCGAGGACATCGTCCGGCTGATCACCGACGAAGACCTCACCGACGTGGTGCTGGTCGGGCACAGCTACGCCGGCCTGGTCATCTCGTCGGTGGCCAACCAGGTGCCGGACCGGATCGCCCATCTGGTCCACGTCGACGCCATGATTCCGGCGCACGGCGAGAACGCGATCGACGTCGTACCCATGACCCGGCTCCTGATCGACCAGGCCGCGCGGACCGGGACCCCATGGCGCATTCCGCCGCTTCCGGAGATGCCGTCCGCCGGCCTCTTCGGCGTCACCGACCCCGCGGACCTGGCCTGGCTGCGCACGCTGCTGTCGGACGAGTCGGTCCTCTGCTTCGAGCAGCCCGCCCGGCTGGACAACCCGGCCGCGGCCAGGATCGCGCGCACCTACATCCGGTGCACGCTCGGAGCGCCACCGGGCGTGCGGCCGCTGCCCGAGGTCCAGCCGAACGGCACGCCGGCGCAGGTGTGGGAGCTGCCCACCGGCCACGACTGCATGATCACGATGCCCGTCGAGCTCTCCGAGCTGCTGCTGAAGCTCGCCTGACCGGCGTACCGGCCGGCCGGTACGCTCAAGATCGGACAGGGGGTGGTCATGAGCGCTGCCGACAGCGGGCCCATGCGGGCAGGATGCCGGCCCATCATCGAGGACAAGTGGTCCCTCGTGCTCGTGTCCACCCTCGGCGCCGGGCCGCTGCGCTTCACCGAGCTCCGACGACGCATCGACGGCATCAGCCAGCGGATGCTCACCGTGACCCTGCGCAACCTGGAACGCGACGGCATCCTGCTGCGGACCGTGCACAACGTCATGCCGCCGAACATCAGCTACGAACTCACCCCGCTCGGCACGAGCTTCCTCGCGGCCGTCAGGCCCATGCTGGATTGGGGCGAGGCCAACCTGGAGCTCGTCGAGAAGGCCCGCGCCGCACACGACGCACGGGACAAGTAGCACGATGACCATCTCAGCGGCCGCGTCGGCGGTGCTCGCCGGACTGGCGGACATGCGCGCGGAGCAGGAGGAGCTCTATCGCTCCCTGCACCAGCACCCCGAGTTGTCGCATCAGGAGCACCGGACCGCGGCCACGGTCGCTGAGCATCTCCGTCGGGACGGGTTCCAGACGCACACCGGCGTGGGCGGCACCGGGGTGGTGGGCGTGCTGCGCAACGGCACGGGTTCCACGGTGCTGCTCCGGGCGGACATGGACGCACTACCGGTACGGGAACAGACCGGAGTGTCCTGTGCGAGCACGGCGACCGGCACCGACAGCACCGGTGCCGAGGTTCCGGTGATGCACGCCTGCGGTCACGACGTCCACGTGGCGTGTCTGCTCGGCGCCGCCCGGCTCTTCGCGGGCAGTCCCGGCGCCTGGCGGGGCACCCTCGTCGTGCTGTTCCAACCGGCGGAGGAGGCCGGCGACGGAGCCCGCGGCATGGTCGACGACGGCCTGGCCGGCATCGTCGCGGGGGTCGACGTGGCGCTCGCTCAGCACGTCATGGCTCTGCCCGCCGGTTCGGTCGGCACGCACGCCGGCCCGGTGCTGTCCGCGGCGGACAGCATCCGGGTGACGGTCCACGGCCGTGGCGCGCACGGCTCGATGCCGCAGGCGGCGGTCGATCCGGTGGTGCTGGCCGCGATGATCGTGGTCCGGCTGCAGACCGTCGTGGCCCGCGAGGTGCCGCCAACCGAGACGGCGGTGCTCACGGTCGGCAGCATCCAGGCCGGCACCAGGAGCAACGTCATCCCCGACTCCGCACGGTTGCTGCTCAATCTCCGCACGTACAGTGCGGACACCCGCGCCGCGATGATGGCGGCGATCAGGCGGATCGTGACCGCCGAGTGCCAGGCCTCCGGATCGCCGCGTGAACCCGAGTTCGAGATCTACGACAGTTTCCCCCTCACCGACAACGATCCGGCGACCACCGAGCGGGTCGCTTCGGCGTTCGCGGAGTTCTTCGCCGACCGCGCGGGGACGGTCCCGCAACAGTCCGCGAGTGAGGACTTCAGTGACATCCCCCGTGCGCTGGGCGTGCCCTACACCTACTGGTGCATCGGCGGGATCGACGCCGATGCGTACCGTCGCGCGGAGCGGGCAGGCCGGATCGCGCAGGACATTCCGGTCAACCACTCGCCGCTTTTCGTACCTGTTCTCCAGCCCACTCTGGACACCGGGACCCAGGCACTGGTCGTGGCCGCCCTGGCCTGGCTCGCCCGCTGACCCGGAGGCCGGCCAGGCAGCGCGAGGGGCGATCAGCGCGATCGTCGAGGGCTAGGCTCGGGGCTTCCTGAACTGCCGACTCCCGGAGCTGACGATGACCGATGCCCCTCCCGGCGCGACGTTCGACAGCAACGTCCCGCACTCCGCCCGGGTCTGGAACTACTGGCTGGGCGGCCAGGACAACTTCGAGCCCGATCGCACGGTCGGTGATCAGTTCGCGCAGCTGTACCCGGACATCACGCTTGTGGCCCGGTCGTCGCGGGCCTTCCTGAAGCGGGCCGTCACCTTCCTGGCCACCGAGGCCGGCATCCGCCAGTTCCTCGACATCGGCACCGGCATGCCGACCGCCGAGAACACCCACCAGGTGGCCCAGGCCGCCGCGCCGGAGTCCCGGATCGTGTACGTCGACAACGATCCCCTGGTGCTGACCCACGCCCGGACTCTGCTGACCGGCACTCCGCAGGGCGGCACCGAATACCTCGACGCCGACCTGAAGGACCCGGTGGGGATCCTGCGGGCGGCCGGGCGTACGACTCTCGACCTCTCCCGGCCGACCGGCCTGATCCTGATGAACATTCTCGGCCACGTCGGCGACCTGGACGAGGCCGCCGGCATCGTCGGGCAGCTGATGGCCGCCCTGCCATCGGGCAGTTATCTGGTGACCGCCGACGGCACCGACGTCATCGACGGTCCCGCCTTCTCCGCGGCGATCGACGTGTGGAACACCAACGCGCCGCTGGCGTACCACCTGCGCCACCCCGACCAGCTCGCCCGCTTCCTGACCGGGCTGACTGTCGTCGAGCCCGGCCTCGTCCCGTGCTCGCAGTGGCGTCCGTCGCCCGATGCCACCCCCAAGGACCTCCGGGCGGTCGACGAGTACGGCGCCGTCGCCGTCAAGCCGTAGGGTCGCCCGTATGCCTGACAGAGTCGTCCTCCTGCTTCCCGGCCTGCGCTACTCAGCTGAACGGCCGCTGCTGCACTTCGCCCGTGCGGTGTTCGTGAAGCACGGCTGGACGGCCCGGGAGGTCCGGTGGCCGGAGAGCCCGCCCGAGCCGGACGGTCAGGATCTGCCGGGCTGGTCCGCTCGGCTGAGGTCTTTCGTGAACGCTCACGTCAGCCGGATCCTCGACCAGGAGTCCGCGCGGGCCGTCGCCCTGGCCGGTAAGTCCATGGGCGCGTTCGCCGCAGCGACGGCCGCGGACCGCGGCCTGCCCGGTGTCTGGCTGACGCCCATCCTGCGTGACTCGCCGGTGCCGGCCGATCTGCGTCGCGCCACCGCGCCGTTCCTGCTCGTCGGCAGTACGGCCGACCCGTCATGGGATCCGGAGGTCGCCCGCGGTTTCGGCCGGCCCTGGTACGAGGCCCAGGACGCCGATCACAGCATGGAGACCGCCGGCGACCCCGTGAACTCGGTCGACGTGCTGCGCCACGTCACCGTCGCCATGGACAGCTTCGTGCGCACGTTGTAGGAAATCCGCTCGGTCGAGCTGTCGAATTCCCCACTCGCCGTTCGTCTCACTGCGACGATTCCGGAGACCGACCCAGGAGTGACGATGAAGTACATCATGTTGATCTATCAAGGCCCGGCGATCGAACGGCAGAACGCGCTCCCCGAGGAGGACCGCAAGCAGGTCTACGCCGACTACCAGGGGATCAACGAGACCCCCGGCGTCACCCCCATGCCGCCGATGGGGCTGCCCGAGAACGCGACGACGGTACGGGTCGAAGGCGGTAAGACGCTGACGACCGACGGCCCGTTCGTCGGGATGAAGGAATCCGTCGGGGGTCTGTTCATCCTCGAGGCCGACAACCTCGACGCGGCCATCGAAGTGGCCGCCCGCGTCCCGGCGGCCCGCTACGGCGGCGCGGTCGAGATCCGGCCTTCGCAGGTGTACTGGTAACGATGCTCGACGAGGTCTTCCGCGAGGAGTGGGGCCGCGTCCTGGCCACCCTGATCGGCGTCCTCGGCGACTTCGACCTCGCCGAGGACGCCGCGCAGGAGGCGTTCGCCATCGCGGCCGACCGCTGGCCCCGCGACGGCGTGCCGAGCAACGCCCGCGCCTGGCTGATCACGACAGCCCGCAACCGGGCCACCGACCGCATCCGCCGCGAGCGGACCCTGGCCGCCAAGGCCGGCCTGCTCGCCGCCCGGGAGGCCGAGGTGCCGATGACCACCACCGCGTTCCCCGACGAGCGGCTGGAGCTCATCTTCACGTGCTGCCACCCCGCGCTCGCCGTCGAGGCCCAGGTCGCGCTCACGCTGCGTACCGTGGGCGGCCTGACCACCGACGAGATCGCCCGCGCCTTCCTGGTCCCGGAACGCACCATGGCGCAGCGCCTGGTCCGGGCCAAACGCAAGATCAAGGCGGCCGGGATCCCGTTCCGCGTGCCGCCCGACCACCTGCTGCCCGAACGCCTCGACGCCGTGCTGGCCGTGGTGTATCTGATCTTCAATGAGGGCTACGGCGGCCGCGACGACCTCGCCGCCGAGGCGATCTGGCTGGCCGGTGCGCTGACCGAGCTCCTGCCCGCCGATCCGGAGATCCGCGGACTGCTGGCGATGATGCTGCTGCACGACTCCCGCCGCGAGACCCGGTTCCGGGACGGTGAGGTGGTGTTGCTGCCGGATCAGGACCGGTCCCGGTGGGACATCGCGCAGATCAGCCGGGGGCGGGCCGAGCTCGACCGGGCGATCGCCCTCGGCGGCCGCGGACCGTACGTGCTGCAAGCGGCGATCGCGTCGCTGCACGCCGAGACGCCGTGTGACTGGCCGCAGATCGCCGCACTGTACGGCGAGCTCGCCCACCTGACCGCCTCCCCGGTCGTCGAGCTGAACCGGGCCATCGCGGTCGCCGAGATCGACGGGCCGGAGGCGGGTCTGCGCATCGTCGACGGGCTCGGCCTGGACGACTTCCGTTACCTGCACTCGACCCGGGCTGAACTGCTGCGAAGGCTCGAACGCACCGAGGAGGCCCGCGAGGCGTACCGGCGGGCGAGGGCGCTCACCGACGACGGTGCCGAACGGCGCTTCCTCGAACGCCGCCTGACAGAACTGCCTCCTCAGCCGCCCGGGTCACCGCGCAACTGATCCGACGGTCGCTTCCGTTTTCCCTCGCCCTCGGTGATCGCCGCCCGCCAGGCAGAGGCAACGCTCGCGGCCAGCTGATCCAACGCCGCGTCCATCGCCACGCAGTCCCCCGGGAAGCCGAGGACCTCCGCGCGAACCAGTAACCGCCGTTGCCGCACCACGTACTCGTCGCAGTCGTGCAGCAACTGCAACAGCCCGTCATCTGCCATGGACGCTGCGTACCGTACCGGCCTAGATCTATGCCTCCACGCCCCCTAAGTCAGCAAAAGCCCGTTGTCGCGAAAGGCCGCTACGGCGGCGGCAGGCGGCGACGGTCGGCCTCGGCCAGGTTGTTCTTCGCGACTTCGCGGTCGGCGCCGGCCCCACGGCGGTGCTCGGCCGCGCGGCGCAGATGGTGTTCGGCACCGCTGCCGCCGCCCTTGGCCAGTTCCTCGTGCAGCAGCGCGGCCCGGTCGTGCACGATCGCCGAGGACTCGGCCGCGGCTGCGGCCCGTTCGGCGGCCGCCGCGGCAGTTCGGCGGGCCCGGTCGACGTTCTCGCGGGCGACGCGCAACTGCTCGACGCCTGAGCCCCGGGTGTCCGCGTTCCATTCCGCGCGGCGGCGGCCCAGCTCGGCGATGCGCTCGCCCAGTTCCTTGGCGCGCCGGGCGGCCTCGGCGCGACGGCGTTCAATACGCTCGACGCCGTCCTCGCTCACGCTCGTCAGCGTAACTGCGGGCGGACCGAAGCGTTCAGCGCACGCCTGATGCGCGAAGACGGACCCTGACGGCGAGCAAGCGCCGGCAAGGGACGCAGCCGACGGACCTCCCGGCTCCGGGCACACCAGAAAACCGCCCCCCGGAGAGGCCAGTACGCCGCCTTACCGTCAAGGGCCCCGGCTGCGAGCGTGAAGACAACCGCTACCAGCCGGTCCTGGACCATTCCTTCTGCGACAGGTGAATGCCATGCCACGACATATCGCGGCGGCGCTGACCGCCACCGCCCTGCTGCTGCCCCTCGCCGCCTGCACCGGCGACTCCACCACCACCGACGAGATGTCCTACCGGATCGACGAATCGGTCACCTCCCTGGTGATCGGCGCCCGCGCCGCCAGTGTGGAGGTCATGACCGGCGAGGGCCCGGTGACAGTCACCGAGGAGCACCGATACTCGCGGGGCAGGCCCACGACGGCGCACGAGGTCGCGGGTACGACGTTGCGGCTCACCGAGTCCGGCTGCGGCGATGACGACGCCCGCTGCGAGGTCCGGTACCGAATCCGGATGCCCGCGGCCACGGCCCTGGACATCACCGCACAGGCCGGCGCGATCAAGGTGGACGGCGTGGCCGGGGACATCCGGATCACCACCGAGGCCGGCGCCGTCGAGGGCCGAGCCCTGACCAGCGACGCGGTGACCGTCAAGACCGAGCTGGGGGCGACCTCCCTGGAGTTCGCCGAGGCGCCCGCCCTGATCAGCTCCACCAGCAGCATGGGCGCCGTCGACCTCCGGGTGCCGGGAACCACCACGTACGCCGTCGATGTCCGCATGCCCGCGGGCCCGGGCAGCGTCAGCGTCGACCGGGATCCGGCTTCGGCGCACCGCATCGAGGTGCGGACCGAGGTCGGCACCGTGCAGATCAGGCCGCTGCCGTGACCGTCGTCGCCGACCGCACGATCGAGGACCGTCCGCACCGGCCGTACCGGCGGCTGCGGGTGGTCCGCGCGCGACTGGGGCTGACCGGCTGCGGTTTCGCGATCGCCTTCTTCTGCCTGTCGCTGACCCCGTCGCTGTTGCCCCGGCCGGTCCTGTTGCAGGGTGTGGTCAGCGGGCTCACCGCCACCATCGGGTACGCGATCGGTGCCGCGCTGGGCGCGATCGTGCGCCGATTCCAGCGGCACGGCCATCCGCGCGCGACCCGGATCTGCTGGTGGGCCGTGATCATCGCCGGACCGCTGCTGGGTGTGCTGTTCCTCGCGCTCGGCACCCGGTGGCAACAGCAGCTGCGGGCCCGGGTGGAGCTGGAGCAGATGCCGGCGTACGACATCGTGCGCATCATCGGCGTGAGCCTGCTGACGTTCCTGCTCCTGCTGCTGATCGCGCGGTCGATGCGACTGGCCACCCGGCGGATCGCCCGGGTGCTGGGTCGCTTCGTCCCGCGGCCGGTCGCGTACGGCACCGGCGTCCTGGTCGTGGGCCTGCTCGCCCTCGGCTTCGTCGACGGGGTGGCGCAGGAGCAACTGCTCGCCGTCGCCGACCGTACCGCCGCCCTGACCGACGGCGGCACCGACGCCGGCACCCGGACGCCCGTCACGCGGCTGCGCTCGGGCGGCCCCGGATCGGCCGTGAGCCGGCGGTCGCTCGGCCGGCAGGGCCGGCGGTTCGTCGGCACCGGGCCGTCCGTCGTCCAGCTCGGCACGTTCGCCGGCGCCCCGGGCACCGAGCCGATCCGTGTCTATGCCGGCCTGAAGTCGGCCGGCTCGGCGCGGGCGCGGGCGCAACTCGTGCTCCGGGAGATGGACCGCACCGGCGCCTGGGACCGCGCGGTGATCGGCGTGCTCACGCCCACCGGCACCGGTTGGCTGGACAGTGCCGTCACCGATTCGCTGGAATACATGTACGCCGGTGACACCGCCCTGGTGTCCATGCAGTACTCGTACCTGCCGAGCTGGATCTCGTTCCTGACCGACAGATCGAAGGTGCGGGAGTCCGCGGGCGCCCTGATCGGGGCGGTGTACGAGCGCTGGGCGGTCATGCCCGCGCAGACCCGGCCCAAGCTGCTGCTGTTCGGCGAGAGCCTCGGCTCGTACGGCACGGAGAGCGCCTTCGCGGACCTGCCGGCCCTGGCCGGCACGGCCGACGGCGTGCTGCTGGTCGGACCGCCGTTCGCCAACCCGATCCACCGGGACCTGACGGACACCCGCACCGCCGGGAGCCCGGTCTGGAACCCGCTCGCATCGCAGCCGGTGCGATTCGCCCAGAACCCGGCCGACCTGCGCACGCCGCGGATACCGCAGCCGAAGGTCGTCTACCTGCAGAACTCGTCCGATCCGATCGTCTGGTGGACGCCGGAGCTGCTGATCGCACGGCCGGCCTGGCTGGACGATCCGCGCGGGCCTGATGTGTCCCCCGCGATGCACTGGTACCCGGTGGTGACCTTCTGGCAGACGCTGGTCGACCAGTTCGCCGCGAACAGCGTGCCGGCCGGTCACGGCCACGTCTACGGCTCCGGCGTGGTGGACGGCTGGGCCGCGCTGACCGCCCCGCCCGGCTGGACCGCCGCCGACACCGTCCGCCTGCGCGCCCTGCTCGACCACCCCGCGCCCCGCTGAAGGGACCTGTCATGACTGCCCACCGCAAGCAGGCGGCCTTGCTCGCGGCCCGCCGCCTGGCCGCCCTGGTCGCCCTCGCCGCCCCGATCATCGCCCTGGCGGCGGGCCTCGAGGCCACGATCCAGCACCCCGCGAACCTGGTCACCCTCGTGCTGTCGGTCGCGGTCGTGACGGTGGGGATCTGGTACGCGCTGACCAGGCGCGGCGTATTGCGCATCCTCGGGGTGATCGCGGCGGTGCTCGCCGCCGCGGCCGCCGTCCTGATCGGGCTGTCCGTGCTCCTCCTCCAGCTGACCCTGCTGCTCCTCTTCGCTCTGGCCGGCCGTTACGCGTTGGGCCCGGACGCCGCGGCACTGTTCGGGTCCCGGCCGGCGCACCCGGTCGGCGCGGCTCGCCACGGCGTCCTGCTGATCAACCCGAAGTCGGGCAACGCCACCGCGGTCAGGCTGCACCTGGCCGCCGAGGCGGCCGGCCGGGGAATCCGCGTGATCACGCTCGCGCCCGGCGATGACCTGGCCCAGCTCGCCGAACGGGCCGCGGCGCACGGCGCCGACGTGCTGGGCATGGCCGGTGGCGACGGATCGCAGGCCGTCGTCGCCGCCACCGCGGCCCGCCACGGCATCGCCTACGCCTGCGTGCCCGCCGGCACCCGCAACCACTTCGCGCTCGACCTGGGGCTCGACCGCGGCGACGTGCTCCGGGCCCTGGACGCGTTCACCGACGGGGTGGAACGCACCGTCGATCTCGGGCAGGTCAACGGGCGGGTGTTCGTCAACAACGCCTCGCTCGGCGTGTATGCCGAGGTCGTGCGCTCAGGCGCCTACCGTGGCGCCAAGCTGAGAACGTGGGGCCGGCTGCTGCCGGACCTGCTCGGCCCGGCCGCGGCACCACCGGATCTGACGTTCGACGGGCCCGACGGGCGGCCGCGCACCGGCATGTCTCTGGTGCTCGTCTCGAACAACCCCTACCGGCTGACCCGCCTCGGCCGGGTGGGCGGCCGGCCGAGGATGGATGCCGGCCGGCTGGGCATCCTGACCGGCCGGGTACGCGGCAGCGCTGGCGACCGCCGGGCGCTGCCGCCGCGCCGGTTCGCGGAGATGCTGGGGTGGTCCGGAACCGCCTTCGAGGTCCGCTCCGCGGCGCCGGTCCCGATCGGCCTGGACGGCGAGTCGCTGGTGCTGACACCGCCGCTGCGGTTCGCCTCGCTTCCCGGCGTGCTGCGGGTCCGCCTGCCGCGGCACGGCCGCTCCCGCCAGATCCGGCGAAACGCGGCCGTGACCCGCCGCGACCTGAACGCGCTCGTCCGGATCCTGCGCGGACGGCCCGAGGCCGCGCCGGTCGCCGGCCGGAACCCTCAGGTCGTTCCGGCGTCCCGCTGAGCCGGCGACCCGCCGTCGCGCCGGCCGTCCGGGGTCCGCCGCCATTCGCTCTCCCGCAGCTCGCTGAAACGGGCGCGTCGACGAAACGGCGGTACGCCGCGGGACAGCGGGGCGGCCGCCGTCACACCAGAAAACCGGCCCCCCGACAGACCAGGCGCCCGGCTGGTCGGCGAGCCTTCGGCCTGCGAGCGTCAACGGTGTCAGTTGCCAGCCGGACCCGAACCGAGGAGTTCGCATGAACACTGCCGCGGCGCCCCCGCCACCGACCGCGAAGGCCACCAGCGAACAGCGGGTGGCCAAGATGTTCGGTCTGGAGGGTGAGAAGTGGACGCGGCACGCCAACCCCGTCAGCGTCTGGACCAGGTTCTCGGTCCTCCCGCTGCTCGCATTGTCGGTCTGGAGCCGGGACTGGATCGGCTGGTGGTGCCTCGTGCCGGTCGTCGCCTCGCTGGTCTTCATGATGATCAATCCGCTGCTGTTCCCGAAGCCCAGGTCCACCCGCAACTGGGCGTCGAAAGGGGTCTTCGGCGAACGGGTCTGGTCCGAACGCACCACGGTCGCACCCCCGGCCCAGTTCACCACGGCCGTGCTGAACGTGACGTACGCGGTCCAGCTCATCGGGGCGGCCGTGCTCGCCTACGGCCTGGTCCGGCTCCAGGTGGTCGACACCATCGCGGGCCTGGTGATCCTGCAGACCGCCAAGGCCTGGTACATCGACCGGCAGGTGTTGCTGTTCGAGGACATGAAGAGCCGCGATCCGCGGTACGCCCGGTGGGAGTACTGAGCCATGGCGTACCCGACAACCGTCACCGTGCTGGCGGCAACGCTGACCGCCGCCGGTATCGGGGCGAGCTGGCAGGCGATCGCCTCCCGGCGCGACCGGCGCCGGTTCCCGCCTCCCGGCGAGCTGATCGACGTGGGTGATCACCGCCTTCATCTGGTCGTGTCCGGCGAGCCGGGCGACGTGCCCACCGTCGTCCTGGAGTCGGGTATGGCGTCGATGTCGGCCAACTGGGCGTGGGTGCGGCGCGAGCAGGTGGACCCAACCCGCGACCTGGGCGACCTACCGCTCGTCGTGCTCAGCGTGACCGAACAGAACCGGTACGCCGAGGTGCTCAGCAGGCTCCAGGCCGAGCTCCCGGCGGCCCGGTCCGCCGGCCTGCTCCGGTGGCGTGACCCGTCGTCCGCCCGTACCCACCAGGCAAGGAGTCACAATGCCCCGCATCCCCGTCGCCGCCACCGCCGTCCTCGCGGTCGCTGCGCTGAGCCCGGTTCCCTTCGCACCCGCTCCGGCCGCCGGCACCGCGACGTCGATCGGCTGGCACAGCTGCTCGACCGGGCAAGATGACCAGCTCGGGGCCGCTCTCGACGCCGCCGGTGCGCAGTGCGCCGAGGTCACCGTGCCGGTCGACTACCGCCGGCCGCGGGGCCGGACGATCGCCGTCGCCATCTCCCGGATCCAGGCGACCGACCCCGGCCGGCGACGAGGCGTCCTGCTCACCAATCCCGGTGGTCCCGGCGTGCCCGGCCTCCCCCTGGCTCTGCTCGCACCGTCGATGCCCGAGCTCGCCGCCCGCTACGACTTCATCGGGATGGACCCACGCTTCGTCGGGCGCAGCGCGCCGCTGCACTGCGACTGGCCGACCGACACGTTCACCCGGTCGGCCGGACCGGACCTGCGGACCTTCCGCACCGGCGTCGACCTCATGCGGGACCTCGCGCGGGGTTGCCGCAACCTCGACCCGGACCTGCTGCCGTTCGCGTCGACCCGCAACACCGCCCGCGACCTCGACGCCGTGCGCCGCGCGCTGGGCGAGCGGAGGATCTCCTATCTCGGCGTCTCCTACGGGACCTATCTCGGTGCCGTTTACCTCCAGGAGTTCGGGTCACACGCCGACCGCTTCGTGCTCGATTCGGCCGCCGACCCGACCGTCTACGGCCCAGGGCTGTTCACCCGCAACGGCCCCGCCATCGCCGCCGCCCTGCGGAACTGGGCCGGCTGGGCGGCCGGGCACGGCGACTACCACCTCGGCACGACGACCGCTCAGGTGCTCGCCACGGTGGACCGGATCAACCAGGTCGCCGGTCGGCGGCCGTTGCGGATCGGCCCGTACGCGGTGGACGGCCGGCTGGTGCCGTACCTGTTGTTCGCCGGCCTGTTCGACGACAGCGACGCGGCGTACGCGGCCCTGTCCGACACCGTACGGACCCTGGACGCCGCACGCCATGGCCGGGCCGTCACGCCTTCGCCGGCACTGGACCAGTTCCTGGCCGGTGTCCTGACCGGTACGGGTGCCGCCACCGACCGGGCCGGGACACCCGTGCTATGCGCCGATCGAGCGGTGTCGCGCCTTCCTGCGACGTACTTCCGCGACATCCAGGATCATCGGGCGTCCGAGCCGCTCTTCGGGCCGATGACCCGCAACATCACCCCCTGCGCGTTCTGGCCTACCGATCCGGTCGAGCCGGCAACCACCATCGACAACGACACCCCGGCGATGGTGGTGAGCGCGACGGGCGACCCGGCCACCCCGTACGCCGGTCAGCT
Source organism: Actinoplanes sp. CA-051413 (assembly GCF_050955795.1). NCBI lineage: Bacteria > Bacillati > Actinomycetota > Actinomycetes > Micromonosporales > Micromonosporaceae > Actinoplanes > Actinoplanes sp. CA-051413. The sequence continues at coordinate 4,861,902 of NZ_CP192100.1, read as the reverse complement.
GGTCATGCACCGCGCTCTGTCCGGCTCCCGGCAGGTCACCTTGCGTGGCGCCTTCCGGCATGGCGCCTACCTCGGAGCGGGCAACGCCTGCGTCGACGACGCGGTGACCGAATACCTGCTCGGCGGGCCTCTGCCGGCCACGGACCTGATCTGTGAGCGGTGACAAAAAGGCTTCACCGCATCACCTGGGACCGGCGGGTCTCCCGGGCCCTGCTAGGGGCCGGAACCGGCGGGCTCGGCGATGATCGTCAGGTCCCTGATCACCTCCGACGCGGCGATCGCGCCGAGCGCGGTGAACGGTTGCCGGCCGGGCCGGTCGTCGAGCCTCGACCTGCCGTGGACGTGGATGTCCTCCAGGGTCTGGTCACCGAGCCCGTCGGGATCACCGACGGCGATGCCCGGGTCGAGCTCGACGACCACGGTGAGGTCGCCGGCGACCCGCTCGATCCGGCTCTGCACCCCGGCGTCCTGCGGCGCCTCCCGCCGCCAGCCTCGCCGTTCCAGGCCGAGCACGCGCGTGGCGGGCACCTCGGCCCCGAGGAACCGTTTCAAGCTCTCCTCGGTGGCCGGGTAGGTCTCCCGGCTGAGCTGCGGGAACGGCTGGACGATCTCGTAGTCGGTGAAGATCTCACCCCACGCGGGCAGCGCGCCCCCGAGGTCGAGCGGGTGCGCGACACCGACCGTGACGTCCTCGGGCAGGGCGTACGGCTCGTCGGCGGCATCGGCGTAGCTGCGGTCCTCCGCCACCCGGAACGAGGCGCCGTCCGACACCGTCCAGACGAGTCGCCGCACGATGTGCCAGAGCAGCGGATGACCGGCGAAGTACCGGGCGAACTCCTCCGGCGTCCACCGCCGGCCGGTGACCATGGCCTGCTCCAGCCGCCGCACCTGATCGGCGGCGACCGTCCGCACGTCCTTCTTCAGCGCGGTGAACTGCTGGTAGGCGTCCTCGGCGAGCGGCTCCGAAGGCTTCGGCAGCGCTTTGAGCCGTTTTCCGGTGGCATCCGAGACGTAGGTCCGGAGCTGCTCGTCGAAGCCGACCCGGAACTGCCGGGATCCGTAGTCGAGCGTCATGCTCCCGTCGGCGGCGAGGCCGAAGTCGGGCACGAGCCGGTCGGCCAGTTGCTCGGCGGTGAGCCCGAGCGAGTCGGCCACCTCGGTGATCTTCTCCTCGGCCGCGGTCTTGAGGCCCTTGAACTTGGCCCGTTGCGAGATGCCGTACAGCCGCATCAGCGCGACATCGCTGCCGATCGCGGCCAGCGCCCGGACCCCGGCGACCGCCTTGGTGTGCCCGCCGTCGCCCGGCCACGCGAGGATCAGCGGGGTGAGCCGCCGCACGGTGGTGTCGTCGCCGAGCAGCGCGAGGGCGTCGAGCACCCAGCTCTGCTTGGCGTCCGCCCCGGCGAGCTCCCAGGCCTCGAGCAGTCCCCACGCGAACTCGGCCAGGTCGTCCGGCTCGCAGGCGGCGACGACGAGTCCGATCCCCGCATACGGCTCGTCCATCTTGGAGACCGCCAGCATGGTGATCAGCGCGTCGATCGCGGCGAGCGGCAATGCTCCCGAGCTGTCGCGTAGCCGCACCGGCGGCAGCATCGCGGGCACGGCCCACGCCGGGTTCGCCGGCAGCCGGGCGGGCAGCAGCGTCAGCGGGTCGCGGGCCAGCAACGAGGAGATCGCCGAGGCCGCTGCCGGGCCGTACGCGGATGCCGCCGAGCGGACCGTGGCAGCGGGCAGGGCCAGCAGCGCGGCCTCCGCCTGCCGCCGGGCCGTGCCCGCCTTGCCGAGCGCGGCCGGGACCAGTGCCCGGGCGGCAGCCTCCGCGTGCCGCAGCAGCCAGGTGAGCGCCGCCGGCCGGGCACTCTTCACCCGCGTGTAGCGGTCGGCCATGAACACGGCGATCGCCGGTGACGCGTACGGCAGCAGCGCGTCGGTCAGCGCGGGCGAGCGTTCGGCCGCGCCTTGCACGAGCGGCAGCGCGTCGAGCCCGAACCGCGCGGCGGCCACCTTCACCCACTCGCCGAAGACTGCTGCCCGTTCCGGCTGCCATGTCGGCAGCAGGGGCCGGACCAGCTCCTCGGGGCCGCCGGTGAACAGCATCGGCGCGAACCAGACGTTCGAGCCCGACGCCACGCACCGGGCGGCCTCCTCCCAGGTGATCCAGGGCTGTCCCCAGTCGCCCGGAGTGTCCAGCCACCGGTCGCGTTCGCCGTCGCGCCACTCGAGGGTCGCGGGGCTGTCGCAGCTCAGGCCCGCGATCACGACCGGTTTCGGGGGCTTGGCGCGATTCAGCCACGGTGGGCCGGCCAGCACCGGCGGGACGGCTGCGAGCGGCGCGTACGAGACGGCGGCAGCGGCAGCGGCCACACCACGCACCCGTTCCGCGGCAGCGGGGCCGAGCGAGGGCAGGACCTCGTCCACGAGGTTGAGGTGCCCGAGCACGTGGGCGCGCAGCATCGGCGAACCGGCCTCGGCGAACAGCCGCATCGCCCGGGCCGGGAAGCGCGCGGCCGCCTCGAGCACCGCCGCGGGGACGTACTTGCGGTCGAGCCGGGCGAGCAGCTCCGAAAAGACCGTGTCGTCGTCCATGTCGGTCAGGACCGAGAGCATCCGCTGCTGGGATTCGGCGGTCATGTTAGGAATGTCGAACCAGACCAGCACAGCGCCGGCCGCGCCGGGGCCGAGCCCGTCGGCGAGAGTGGCCAGCACCCCGGACATCGGCAGCGACCACCAGTTGTCGAGGTGCGGCGCGAGGGCCCGCGCTTGCTCCGCCGTGCCCGCTGCGAGCAGCAGGAGCGCGGCCAGCTCAGGCTTCGGGGAGCCGTTGGCGAGGACCGTCCGCACATCCTGCTCGACCCAGTCGCGCTCGCCCGGCAGCAGGACGGAGGTGGCGACAGCCGCACTCCAGCTCCGGTCGCGGTACGGCCGCAGCGCCTCGACGATCTCCGCGTATTCGTCTTCGGTCGCCACGGCGATCGCGGCCCGGACCCGGAGCAGGATCTGCCGTTGCGGCCCGCGATGGGCAGCCTCGCCGAACGCGACCGGGGCGAGATAGAGGTCACCGTAGGTCGCCGGGTTGACGCGCTCACGTTCGTGGACGCCCAGCAAGGCCTGCTCGACCGCCGCCCGCGCGGCGAACAGCAGGCCGTGGCGGGCGATCCAGAGATCGGCGAGCGGCGTGAGGACGTCCCCGCTGTCCTCCGGATACTGAATGCGGATGCTCAGTGCCGTGAGGGCCCCCGCCGCGCCCAGCGGCGTCACGTCCGGTTCGCTGTCGAGCCAGGCCCGGGCCGCCGCGGCGAGCGGCCGAGGCGTCCCCGGCTCGTCGAGGATCGCCAGCACCACGTCGCGTTCAGCGGCCATCCGCTGCTCGGCCGCCTCGCCGCCCTTCACGTCGCACACGAACGGCGGGGCATCCACACTGCCCCGCCGCACGAACCGGTGTCGCCGCACGAACGCCTCCCCCATGAGAACTGTCCGAAGGCTAGCGGCGGGGTACGACAAGAAGCCGATCAGCCGGCGCAGACCCGCACAGCCGGTGCCGCCGGGCGGACGAGGTACTCGTCGATCGCGGTCCTGGCGCAGGGCGAGGTGTAGACGGACGTGTGCCCGTCGCCGGTGCGGGTGAGCAGGTCGATGCCCTCGATCTGGGCGGCCAGGCTGTGCGCCCAGACGTACGGATCCGACGAGTCGTGCACCGCATGCACCATCAGAGCCGGCACGCCGCGGACATCGAGGGTGCGCGGCGGGTTGGCGGCCCGCACCGGCCAGCCGATGCAGAAGTTGGCCCGCCATGTCTCCGACGCCCCCTGCAGGTGCGGCGCGAGCTGCCGGCCCAGCTGGATGCGTTGCTGCATCTCGGCCCAGCTGTCGATCTGCGGCACGTAGTCACCGCAGGCGTTGCCGAGGATGTTGAAGAGGGACTCCTGCGGCACGTCGGCGGTGGGCGCGACCGCGAATCCGGCGGCGTCGCCGGCCACCGCGGCCGCGAGGGCCCGGGACAGGCCGGCCCAGGACACGTCCGGACCGTAGATCGACGGTTCCTTGAACGTGAGCCTGCCGATGGTTCCCATCCGGATGTCCTCGCCGGTGACCGGGCGCAGCGCCCCCGGGACGGCCAGGGGATGCCGGTCCGCGCCGGCCACCAGCCGGTCGAAGACCGCTCCGACGTCCTGTCCGCGCAGCACGCAGGACGTCGCGGTGTCGCACCAGCGGGTGAACCGGTTGAACGAGTTCTCCTGGGAGACGATCTCGTCGGCGACCTGCACGCCCTCCGGTTTGCTGTGCTCGAGCGCCGCGTCGAGCACCATGGCCCGGGTCTGCCGCGGGAACAGCTCGGCGTAGTTGGCGGCGACCTGCGTCCCGTACGAGATGCCCAGCCAGTTCACCTGGTCGACGCCGAGGGCGAGCCGCAGCGCCTCGTGGTCCCGCGCCACGGTCACGGTGTCCATGTGCTTCAGCAGCGCGCCGGTGTGCTCCAGGCAGCTGAGACCGACGGCCCGGTTGTGCCGGCGGAGCTGTTCGAACTGCTGCTCGGTGCGGGGAAACAGCGTCGTTTCGGCCACGATGGGATTGAGCCCGCACTGCACGTGGACGCTGGCGCCCATGCCGCGCGGATCCAGGGCGACGAGGTCGAACCGCGCGCGTACCGTCGCCGAGAAGAACCGCTCGGCCGCCATGACGTACTCAGCGCCGCCGTCACCCGGCCCGCCGGGGTTGTAGAACAACGTGCCGATCCTGGTCGCCGGCTGGTCCGCGGGGCGCCGGGCGACCGAGACCGGCACCCGGGGGCCGCGCGGTGCCGCCCAGTCGACCGGAACCATCAGCGTGCCGCACTGCACGGCCGGCGCGGTCGCGCACGGCGCCCAGCCGATCCGGAACGCCGGCGCCCCGGCCGTGGCCGCGGCCCCGGGCAGAGGTCCCGCGGTCAGGCCGACGACCAGCAGCGCGCTCAGCAAGCGGCCACGTGTGAACCACGGCCGATTTGATCTCCTGGCCGGTGGTGAGGGTGCTACGGAAGCGTTCATGCCGTTGACGCTCGCAGCCGGGACACCCGCCGCCCAGCCGGGTCACCGGCCGACCGGGGGTTCGGTTTTCTGGTACATCCGTGGCCGGCGACGTGGCGCCGGTCGCCTAGGCTCCGGCTGTGCGGATCGGTCGACGGCGCCTGGGCGCCGCCATCGCGGGAGTCCTGCTGGTCGTCGTGCTCACCCTGGGCGCGCTTGCTCTCGTACGGTGGAAAGCCGCCGGCGTCCCGCACGCCATCTCCCCGCCCGCCGGGGCGGTGGTCGAGTCCACGGAGTACGAGCGGGTCGTCCTCGACCGCGCCGGCATCATCGCCCGCGGCCTGCGCAACGACCGTGGGGCGGCGACCGTGCGCACCTACGCGATGCCGCCGGGGTCGACCTGGCTGCAGTCGCGGCAGATCGTCGCCACCCAGCTCGATCACTGGGAGCAGCTCGGCGACTGTGTCGACAACCCGCAGGCCCGGATCGTGGAGTGCGCCTGGCGGGAGCCGACCAGCTGGTGGCCGCGCGAGGTCCGGCTCACCATGATGCGCCCGGCGCCGAACCGCACCTTCGTGATCATCGGTTCCGGCCGGGGCGACTGAGGCTGTGCCGACCCGGCAACGCAGCCGATCACGGATCTGCCGGTCCGGATGTCACGGACGGCCGGCGCGACGCGCGAGCGGGACGGTCAGAGTTTGCGTCCCATCCCGGCTCCGATGATCTTCCCCGCGAAGGTCATCGGGTCGGGCACGACGTCGGTGGGGTCCGGGCGCCAGAGTGGGTTGTAGACGACACCCGGGTCCAGCAGTTGCGTGCCGGCGAAGAAGCCACGGATCTCGTCGAAGGTCCGGAATCGACCACTGCCCAGGTCGCTGAGCATGACCCGCTCGATCTCCGCGGTCTCTTCCCCGCCGTCGATGAAGTGGGTGATGAACAGGTGACTGCCCGGGGCGACGGCATCGCGATAGCGGGCGACGAGCTCAGCGGGGCGCTGGGTGTCGTCGAGGTGGTGCAGCACGGCGACCATCAACAGTCCGACCGGTCGCTCGAGCTCGATCAGGGCGCGCAGGTCGAGGTGGCTCAGCACCTCGTCCGGCTCGCAGAAGTCAGCGGTGATCACCGTGGTGTTCGGGTTCGCGTCCAGCAAGGCGCGGCCGTGGGTCAGGACCATCGGATCGTTGTCGACGTAGACGACGCCGGCCCGCGGGTTCAGTCGTTGCGCCACCTCGTGGGTGTTCTGCACCGTCGGCAGGCCTGCACCCAGGTCGATGAACTGGTCGATGCCCTGGCTGACCATGTACCGCACGGCGCGGCCCAGCACGGCCCGGTTGTAGAGCGGCACATCCGCCCCGCCAGGTGTGAGTTGCATGAGCTTGTCGCGGACCGCCCGGTCGACCGCGAAATTGTCCTTGCCGCCCAGCAGCGCGTCGTAGACACGAGCCACACTCGGCACCGTGGTGTCCACCCCGATCGGGATCTTGCGATCGGTGGTGGAGGTGTGGCCGGTGCTTTCCGACGCGATATCCACGGGCACTCCAGATCGGGACGCGATGACGGACAGAGTGTACTCAGGCCCCTGCGAGTCAGCAGTCGAAGACCGACCAGCAGATGTCGTTGCGCAGGCGCTGGTCGTCGAGGACCAGGTCGCGGATCGCGTCCGGGAGCTGGTCGCGTTGCCACCGGCACTCCAGTCGCCCGGCGGCTTCCCCCTCGGCCGCCCGCGCGGCCTTGATCGCGTACGCGGCCGCGCCGAGCTCGTGCGCGGCGACGTGGGCGACGACCGCGGCCTGACCGGCGGCGTACGCGGCGTGTCGGGCCGCACCCGCCAGGTCTCGGGCGGCTCCCATCGCGTGCCCGCCCGCCGCGCGGGCCTGCATCATCTTGACCTCGCCGCGGACCCAGGCCCGGGCGTGCTCGATCGCCTGGCGCGGTCGCGGGTCTGCGGGCCGGGCCGCCTCGAAGAACGGCAGGACGTGCTCCGCGCACGAGGCGGCCCACAGCGCGAGGAGCCGGTGGTCGGCGTCGGTGAGGGTTCCGCCCCGGCGGATCGTCATGAACCGGGGGTCACGGATCTTCGGCAGAATCATGAGGTCTGTCCGCCCTGGCGCAGGGCCCGGTCCAGGGCGCTCATCAGCTGCGCGACCCGGCTACGGCCGGCGGTCGCGGGTGGGTAGCGGCGCAGAACGTCGATCAGCGCCGGTGTCGCCCGGTGCAGAGACCGTTCCAGCAGCGCATTCCCGGCCGCGGGGTCGTCGCCGGCCGCCAGCTCCCCGATGCGCGCGGCACTGGCGGCCGCGCGCAGGATGTGGCCGACCTGGCCGGCTTGGGCGATGGGGTGCAGATACGCGGCCGACGCGGCGTCACCCGCGCATCGTGCGGCCAGCCGCGCCTCTTCGGAGGGCGCGGTACGGGCGGCTCGATGGGCGTCAAGGGAAGCGACGCGCTGCCATTTCGTCCGGCGGGCGCCGTTGATGAACGCCCAGCTGGCCTCGATGGCCCCCCGCGGGCGCGGATCGCCGGGGACAGCGTTCTCGAAGACCGGCAGGACGTCCTCGGCGTGCTGGACCACGTAACGCGCCACGACGCGCAGCTCGTCCATCGCCAGGTCGAAGTCCCCGGACACAGTGTCGGTGCTCAGTGCCATGTCCATGAATCGTATCGTTGAACCGCCGATTGAGACTTGGTCAGCGCGCGGGAGGCGTCGGCCGGTGGGTCCGGCGGATGTGCCAATCTGGACCGATGGCGACCGCCGGCGACCGCGCCGACCCCGGGGCGAAGGTGGAGTTCTGCCGGCGGCTCGGCGACAGCTGGCGGGACGTCGCCGATCTGATCGGCGTCCCCGCGCACGAACGCCGAAGCTTCAAGGACCGCGACGAGCCCCGCGAGCTGTGGGAGTGGGCCGAATCCCGGCGCCGGCTGCCCGACCTGCGCGATGCGCTGCCCGAGGCGGGCCGGGCCGACCTGGTCGAGCTGATCCGGCTCGACGATCTCGCGCCGGACCCACCCGCGCCACGGCACTACGCGCCGACCAGGGCGGCGCTCGACGGGGCGGGGATCGTGCCGCCGCAGCGCCGGTCGATCGTCGACGGCGTGTTCCTGCCGCGGATGGCCGAGGTGATCGACCGGCCCGCGGTCGTCGCCGTGGTCGCCGACGCCGGCATGGGCAAGAGCGTGCTGCTCGGGCAGCTGTACGACAGTGCCGCCGAGCGCGAGGACCTCGGGGTCGTCCTGCTCAGTTGCGCGGCCCTCGTCGGCGGCCGCCCGGCCGATGTCCCGGAGCTCGACCGGGCCGCCGGACAGGCCACCGGCTGCGGTGACTCGCTGCTCGCCGCCCTGGCCGGCCTGCGCGACGCGTACGGGCGGGTGGTGCTGCTGATCGACACGGTGGATCTGATCCTGGATTCGTCGACCGTGCCGATCCTGTCCCAGTTCCTCCGGCGGGTCGTGGACGCCGGGGTCGCCGTCGTATGCACCTGCCGTCAGTTCGAGTTCGAGACCTTCCTGCAGGGTGTGGACGGGCGGGCGCCGCTGCTGGCGGGACTCCTCCGATCCGTACGCCTGGACCCCCTGAACCGCGCGGAGGTCCGCTCGTTCGCCCGCGAGTTCCTCCGGCACGGTCCCGCCGCCGACGATCCGGAAGCGTTCGTGGACCGGCTGCTGTACCTGGGCGCGCGGCGCAGCGCGGTCCTGGAGATCTGCAGCAACCCGCTGCTGCTGTCGCTGGTGTGCGAGTTGTTCGCCCCGGCGGGTGAGCCGCCCGAGGACCTGACCGTCTCGCGGCTCTACCGGGCCTACTGGGAACGCAAGATCAAGGTGGATCGGGCCCGGCCGGCCGCGGATCCGGGCGCCGCGCCCGCGCGGGTCGAGGTGTGCCTGAACGCGGCCCGGTACCTCATCGCCGCCGCGACCACGACCTTCGTGGAGGAGTTCGAGGATGCCGACGTGGTCGGCGACGACCGCCACCGGGCCGCCCTCGACGGCCTGCGCAGCTCCGGCGTGATCGTCGGCGGGTCCGGCGACGACCGGCTGCGCTTCTTCCACCAGACCTGCGCCGAGTTCGTCATGGCCCGCTACCTGCTGCGCGACCTCGCCGCCCGGGAAGCGTTCCTGGCCACGCTGGACCGCGCCGGCGCCGACAGTCACCTGTGGCCCGTCATGACCCAGTTGCTTTACGCCACCGGCCGCGACGGCGACAGCGCCAGCTTCTCGGAGCTGCTGGACCGGCTCGACCCGCAGGTGCTGCGCGGCTGGCACGCGGCCGTGACGGCGTGCCTGGCCCGCGGGGACAGTGATGCCGTACGCCGGCTGGCCGCCACCGCGAAGGATCTGCCGGCCACCCACCAGGAGCTGTTCCTGGCGGGGCTCGCGACCATCGACGAACGCCTGGCTCTGACCTGCGTGGAGGTGGCGGCCGACCTCATGGCCGGGTGCGCGACGAGCGTGCTCAACCTCGCCTCGAACACGGCCGGCGCCCTGCTGGCCCGGATACCGTCCACCGAGCGGACCCGGGTGCTCAGCCGTCTGCTGGACGTCGTGGCTCAGGTGGGCAGTGGGCTGGACGCCGCGCAGCGCGAGAACCTCGGCCGGCACCTGCTCGTGCGGTTGCGACCAGGCGACCTGGACACGGCCGGGCTGGAGGTGCTGCGGGCCGCGTACCGTGGCGTCGGCCACCTGGGCCGCATCGAGATCGTCCGTCTTCACCAGGGCGCCGGGCCGGTGGAGCTGGCACAGCTGCTCGGCGCGGCCCTGTACCGCACGATGCCGGCGCCCAAGGTCTCACCCGCGCGGGACCAGCTGGTCGACGCGGTCGTCCAGGTGCTCGGCGACCCGGCCGCACGGGCGGTCCTGGGCTGGCCGGGATGGCGCGAGATGATGGTCCGGAGCTACCACCGGGGCTGGGACGACATCCAGTGCGCCGCGGTCGTGACGCTGACCGGCACCGTGGAGCCGGACGGCGCGCCGCGCATCGGTGACCTGCTGCCGCTGCTGTGGGACGACGACCAGCAAACCCGGCAGCGGGCCGTCTACGTCTGCGGCACCCTGGCGGAGCAGCGGCCGGTCGACGTCGCGGACGCCCTCGCGGCGCTGCCGGCTCCGCGGACGCGCGCTGTCGTGGAGGCCGCCCGGTCCCTCGCCAAACGGCTGGGCGACCTGCGCGAGCCCCAGGCCCGCCGCCTTGTCCACTGGCTACTTGCCGCCCTCGACCCCGACGAGCCCGAGGACGGCCCGGAGCCCGGGGACAGCACGGAGCCGGCGGCGGCGGACGCGCCGGCTGTCGAGCAGGTGCTGCAGGGAGCGGCGAACTTCGCCCGGAAGGAGATCCCGCTGCTGGCCTCCGTCCTGGGCCGGGTCGGGCAGGTGCCGCCCGGAAAACGGCGGGACCGGGTCCTGGCCGCGGTGCTGAACGCCCCGCCGCGTGAGATACCCGCGCTGGCCCCGGCATTGCGCGCCGCCCTCGTCCCCGGCGGCTCGCTGGAGCTGCAAGCCCGGCTGGCGGGCCTGCTCGCCCCGGTCGACGAGCAGGCCCGCGAGGAAGCCACCCGGTTCATGCTCGGTCCGGACGCCGCCCACGCCCGGGCCGCAGCCCGGCGGATGGCCGCCGCGGCAACCGCCTGGGACTGGTACGACAACGCCTACCTCGCTCACCTGCTCACCGCCCCCACCGACGGCGTGGTCGAAAGCGCCGTGGAGGTGCTCGCCGCGGGCCGGGAACGCGGGGAGCCGCTGGGCCCGGAGGTCCGCGCGGCACTGCGGAAAGCGCTGGCCGCGACGAACTCGTCCCCGGTGTGCGGCCAGATCGTGTCCATGCTGCGGCTCGACCCCGCCACCGACGGCCCGGCCGACGCCGCGTCGCTGCCGGAGACCGTTGACCTGATGGCGGCGCGAGCCCGCGAGCTGCCCCGCCGGGATCAGCAGGATCTGCTGGCCGCACTGGTACGCGGAGCCCTGGCCTTGCTGGCCGACGCGCTACGGGCGGGACTCGACGACGGGGCCGTCGACCGGATCCGGCTGCTGCTGCGGGATCTGCCGCTCGATCAGGTACGCCGCAGCGAGGAGCCGGTCCGCACCCTCTGCGCCATCCTCGACCTGCGAGTGCCCGGAGCTCTCGAGTCCCTGGCCGGAGTGGTCGGCGACTTCCCGGCCGGCGCCCAGCTCGGCCTGGCTCAGGCGGTGGAGCGCAAGTACGGGGTCGCCTCGGCCCTGTTCCGTGACCTCGCCACCCGGGACGGGGTGGACCCGCAGGTGGTGGCCTATGTCGTCGGCCGTCAGAACTGACTTCTGGCCCGTCCGGCCCGCTGGGCGTTCGAGGTGGGCAGGTCCGCGGACGCCAGCAGGGCCAGCTTGTCGGCGTCGCTGGAACCGGCGTCCGGGTGGTAGACGACGAGCATCAGCGCGTCGGTGCCGCCGATGCCCAGCCGTTCCCGGTTGAGGGTCAGCTCGCCGAGCTGGGGGTGGTTCATCCGGATCGGGGTGCCGCGCTGCCCGCGTACCTCGTGCCGGGCCCAGAGCTGGCGGAATCGCGGGCTGGCCAGGGACAGCTCCCCGGTGAGCTCGATGAAACGGGGATCGCCGACGTCGTTTCCCACGGCCTGCCGCAGGTTGGCGACGAAGCATTCCGTGACGGATTCCCATTCCGGGTGCAGGGCCTGCTCGGCCGGATTCAGGAACAGATCTCTGAGCTGATTGCCGCCCACCGCCAGGCCGGGAGAAAGCGCCCGGGCGAGGCTGTTCGAGGCCAGGATGTCGAAATACCGGTCCTCGATGAAAGCGGGCTGGATGAGGGAGTCGACGAGCTTGAGCACGCCGGGCGGCGGGGTCTCCTTGCGCGGCCGGCGCCGGCGCTGCCGGGAGACCTCGGCGACCAGCGTCAGCAGGTGAGCGAAATGGTCCTCGTCGAGGTGCAGGACACGGGCGATCGATTCGAGCACCTGCATCGAGGGGTGGCGATTGCGTCCCCGCTCCAGCCGCAGGTAGTAGTCGGCGCTGATGCCGGCCAGCATCGCGACCTCCTCGCGCCGCAGCCCCGGCACCCGCCGTACGCCCACCTCGGGGATCCCCGCCTGCTCGGGTGTCACCAGCTCGCGCCGGGCCCGCAGGTAAGCACCCAGGGGATTTGTCGTCTCGCTCACCGGGCCAGCTTAGAACTCGGCCCGGCCGGCAGAGGGGGTCCTGTCATTCCCCTGGCACGAGAGGGCTCTGGCTCGCCCGGGCAGCCGTGCATACCGTCGCTGACAGCCCCGATCGGGCAGCCATCGCGACAGGAGAAACCGACGAATGACCATCACACTGATCACCGGGGCCAACAAGGGCATCGGTTTCGAGACGGCCAGGCAGCTGCTGGACCTGGGTCACGTCGTTTATGTCGGCGCGCGTGACGCCGAGCGGGGTGAGAAGGCCGCGGCGACACTCGGCGCGCGATTCGTGCAACTCGACGTGACCGACGACACCTCGGTGCAGAACGCGCTGGCGACGATCGGCGCGGCCGAGGGCCGGCTCGACGTTCTCGTGCACAACGCGGGCATTCTCGCCAACGGCGATCTGGACGGACCGGCGGCGCTGCGGGCGTTCGACACCAATGCCGTGGGAATCGTCCGGGTCACCGAGGCAGCCCTGCCGCTGCTGCGCAAGTCGTCGAATCCCACGGTGGTCACCGTGTCGAGCAGCGCCGGTTCGTTCTGGGCGGTGAACAACCCCGAGCGGCCCGAGTACCACCTGCCGCTCGCGCTCTACTCCGCGTCCAAGACGGCAGCCACCATGCTCACCGTCCAGTACGCGAAGGCGCAGCCGGGCATCAAGTTCAACGCGATCGAGCCCGGGACCACCGCGACCGACATGACCGCGGACTTCGGCATCGGCCGTCCGGTGGCGGAGAGCGCCGCCTTCGTGGTGCGCTTCGCCACGCTGGGCGCGGACGGCCCGACCGGCACCTACCAGGACGAGAACGGGGTGCTGCCCTGGTGACCGGGCCGGGGCCCGCGGCTCAGCCCGCGAAAATCACGTCGTAGAACAGCTTGTCGCGCTGGTCGAGGGTGGACAGCAGGGTCGCCCGTTCGGCGAGGCGGCTGTTGGTCAGCTCGTGCGGGATGCCGGCGTACGTGTGGTCCCAGGTCGAGATCGCCGCCCGGCGCGGGCGGTCGTCGGGTGGCACCGCCGGCATGATCGCCTCGAAGACCTCGTCGGTGGGCGTGCCGTTGTGGCTGCCGTGATGCGAGACCTTGAGGAAGTGGACGGGCTTGAGCACGTTCTGCCCGGCCATCGTCCGCCAGCTCCGGATCTCCGCGTCGCCGGAGAAGAGCAGCCGCCAGCCGCGCCATTCCAGCGCGAAGACGATGCTGGTGTTGTTGGCCGCCTTGTCGATCGCGAAGAGGTTGTCGACGGCGCCGGCCCGGCGGGCCGCGACGAGTCCGAGGAAGGCACCCGCGTCGACACCCGCGGGCGGCAGCGGATCCGGCGCCGGCCGGGCGCGGCGTTCCTGCGGCCGCTCCGGTACGGCACCGGAGTCGAGCGGCAGCATCCGTCCGTAGTAGTCGGAGGTGTCCTCCTCCGGCGCCCAGACCGACAGCTCGGCCTCGCGGAACGGATGCAGGCCCCGCAACTTCGCCTCGCGGTGCACGTAGTGGGTCCGGGCCAGGTTGAGAGTCTGCAGGTACGCCACGCATTGCTTGGTCTTGGTCGGGTCGTTGTTGGCGAGCATGTCGAGCACTCCCGGCGCTGCCGCCGCGGCCGTACGGGAGGTCATCATCGCTGCCACCCGGCGGTACATGGCGTCGAAGGCCAGGCGCTGCTCCTTGGCTTTCGGGTGCTTGCCGTTGTCGTAGTAGTCGGGCGCGGCCGAGGCGGTCAGCCACAGGTGCCGGATCTTGAGCCGCTCCGCGAGTTTCAGGGCCGGCAGCCGTTCGGCGGCGTAGAACAGGCCCTGGACGTGATCGAGGTGCTCGTGGGTCATCACGTACAGGTCGAGCGGGTGACCGTCGAGCTGGTCCAGGATGTCGCCGACGACGGCCTCGAAGACATCGTCCTCGCCGCCGCGGCCGGTGCCCGCGACCTTGGGGGCGTTGCCGACGTCGATCAGGATCCGCCGGGTGACGGTACGCCCGGTGGCCGGGTTCCGGTCCGGGACGGTCACCAGGATGGCGTCACCGAAGCGGACGTTGTACATGCGGACGACCAGGTCCTCGGACATCAGCGTTCTCCGGCCGTGATGTGCAGCATCCGGGCCATCCCGTGCACGCGCAGGACGCCGGAGGAGACGTCCGCCTCGATCGCACCGTGCAGCGGCGACGGGCGGCTGACCGGCGCGGCGGACACGTGCAGCTGCTCCCGTTCGATCAGGTCCTTGAGCATCGCGTCGGTGGCGTCGCGGTCGGGCTGCGAACGGGTGGAGGTCAGCAGTGCGCGCACGTACGGTCCGGCCGGGCGGTCGAGGCCGATGGCCAGGGTGGTGCCGGCGCGGTACCGGCGCCGGCCGGGCAGGCCGCCCGCGGAACCGTTGTCCTCGGTGCCGGACCACGAGACCTTGAACAGCACCTCGCGGACCATGCTGTCGCCGTCGCGGTGGTAGTACTTCTTGGTCACGTCGAGGCGGGGACGCACCTCGAACGGGGTGTCCGGCGGGATCCCGAGCCACCGGCGGTTGCGCTGGGCGAACCGGTAGGCGGCGAAGTCGGAGGCGATGAGCCCGGGGATGTCGGCCTCCCGGACGGCCCGGTGGGTGAAGTCGGTCCGGACGTCGAGAGCCTTCGGCGTGGGCACGATGCCCCGGGTGAGGCACTCCTTCACGAAGCGCGTGCGGACCTGGGGGTGGTCCGGGTGCGAGGCCTCGTCCGCGGCGAGCACAGCCCGCACGAGGTCGGCGAAACTGACGTCGCCGGGCGGCAGGTAGTCCAGGCCGCGGATCAGCATCCGCTTGATCTGTTCGGCCGCCTCGAACAGCGCCTTCGGCGCCACGGCATGCCTGCGGAGCTCCTCGTACGTGTGGACCAGCACCCGGTAGAAAGCGCCCGACAGCACGGTGGAGAGCAGGTGCGGGTCGTGATCCGGAACGCTCTTCATGGAGGCGCCGCTGTTCAGGTTGCGCAGGTGGTGGTGTTGGAGGTCCAGCGCCATGGCGAACTCCTCGGCCAGACCGCTGAAGACGTTCGTGTCGTCGATCCGCCCCTGGGAATCGGCGAGGACGCGTTCGGTCAGTTCCTTGCAGCGCAACGAGACGAGCAGCGACGCGAGGTCGGCGACCGCCTCGTGGATCGCCAGCGACTGCGGTGAGATCGCGGAGTACAGGTCCGGGGCGATGCCGTCGAGCAGGGCGTGCGCGGTCTCGTGGGCGACGATGTCCTGCGAGTTCGCGGTACGGACCCAGGTGCCGGGCCGGTGCACGACGGTGAACTGGAAGAACTGCAGGCTGTGCGAGTCACGCTCGTAGTAGGCGTTGGCCATCTCGCCGGCGCGGGGCACGACCAGCAGCTGCGGGCCGTCGAAGGCCCAGTCGACGGTGCGGCCGAGCGCGTCCCGCTCCTCGAACATGGTGATCGTCTTGTGCACCGCGCCGAACACCGACACCGCGGTGGCGATGGTGTCGACGTCCTCGGCGTCCAGGCTCACCGGGCGCGGCACCTCGTAGGAGCCGCGCTTGGCCCGTCCCTTGGGCGGGACGAACCGGGCGGCCGGCGCCAGGGCTCCGCTCGCGGGCTCGAAGTCGAGCACGGCGACCCGCGGTGAGATCGGGCCGTCGAGGAACAGGTCGGCGTCGACGGTGATCTGCTCGGTCGGCTGGATGTCCTTGTACCGGATGACGACGGGGTCCTTGACGATCACGGGAACGCTCACCCGCATGACGCACCTGCCTCAGGAGATCGGTAGTCGGCTCGGCTTGGCGAGGGTGG
Source organism: Actinoplanes sp. CA-051413 (assembly GCF_050955795.1). NCBI lineage: Bacteria > Bacillati > Actinomycetota > Actinomycetes > Micromonosporales > Micromonosporaceae > Actinoplanes > Actinoplanes sp. CA-051413. Next base: position 4,846,016 of record NZ_CP192100.1, on the reverse strand, counting down.
GGTCGACCCGGCTACGCAGGGCGGTGTCGGTGATCGCGTAACCCCAGTTGATGAGGGCACGCTGGGTCGGCTCGTCGAGGCGCGACAGCCCGGTGGGGACCGTCCGGGCCCGTTGCACGTCCGCCTCGGCGATCGCCACGGGGTCGGCCAGGGGATAGTCGGCCGGGTTCGTCCGGAGCCCCCAGTAGGCCCCGTCCCGGAGGTCCCGCTGGTACGCGGAGATGAGCTGGATCTTGCGCAGGGCCCGTACCTGGCTGTCGACGATCTCCAGGACGCGGATGCCGTGCCGCGCCCAGTCGCGTCCCGGGGCCGGTTCGGCGTCGAACTTTCCGCCGCCGTCGCTGACCAGCAGGCGCCGGCAGCGGTACCAGGCGGTCTGGAGTCCGAGGTTGTCGTACACCCCGCCGTCGGAGAGCCAGACGGATTCACGGAACGCGGCCGCCTGATTGACCCCGCCCGGCACGGCTTCGAACTGTCCGGACGGCGTGATCCGGTGCGGGGACAGCACCGGCGGGAACGCGCTGGAGGCGGCGACCGCGTCGGCCAGCGGGATGGTCGGATCCCGCCACAGGCCGACGGTCCAGTCCCCCGCGTACGGGCGGGAGAAGCGGAACAGTTTCCCGGTCTGCACGTTGGTCGCGTTGATGACGAACCGCGGTCCGGCACCGTCCTCGGGCAGCGACCGCAGCGTCGCGCCGTGGAACAGATATCGGTCGTAGGCCTTGGCGACCGTCTCGGCCACGGTCCGGCCGGGCAGCAGCACGCCGGTCAGCACGGACTTCTTGTCGATCGACCGGCCGGCCATCGCGCGCAACGGGGTGACGACCCGGTCGGTGAACTCACGGGCCACGCCGCCGGGCCCGAAGTCGAGGTCACGCCAGGCCAGGGCGAGCACGGCCGCGGTGATCGACCCGCCGGACACGCTCGACACCCGGTCGAGGGTGCGCAGCAGGCCGGTCTCGTTGAGCCGGATCAGCGCCCCGGCGTGGAAGAGCATCGCGCGGTAGCCGCCACCGGACAGGCACAGGGCGGTGCCGCTGGTGGGCTCGGGGCGGGCAGCAGGGTCGCTGATCGGCAACGAGGCCGCTGACACGGTGGGTGTGGAGTCGGGCATGGTGGCACCTGCCTGGGCCAGGTGTGCGCTGCTGCAGCGTCAGAATACGTCTCGGGCCGGCCGGCGACGCCGGGCCGGACAGTCGGATAGGTGACCCGCTGTGACCGGTTCAGGGCAGTCTGATGGTGAAGGTCGTACCGCTGCCCGGGGTGCTGTCCACCTCGACGGTGCCGCCGTGCGCGTCGGCCAGCTTGCGCACGATGGCCAGCCCCAGGCCGCTGCCGCCGGTCGCCCGGCTGCGGGACTCGTCGGCGCGCCAGAAGCGGTCGAAGACCTTCGGCAGGTTCTCCGCGGCGATGCCCACGCCGGTGTCCCGTACGGTGATCGTCGAGCCCTGCGCGCCCACCGTGACCGAGCCGCCGCGCGGGGTGTAGCGGATGCCGTTGGACACCAGGTTGCCGACCATCTGACGCAGCCGTACCGGATCAGCCGACACCACCGGGTCGCCGTCGACCTCCATCGCCAGCCCCACGCCGGCCGCGTGCGCGGGCGCGCGCTGGCTGTCCACCGCCTGGACCAGCACGTCCCGGACGTAGGTCGGTTCGGGGTGGATGCGCAGCGTGCCGGCGTCGGCCGCGGACAGGTCGCTCAGGTCGTCGATGATGTGCTGCAGCAGCACCGCCTCCTCGTGCAGCAGCTCGAGCAGCTGCCCGTCGGTCGGGGCCAGGTCGTCCTGGGCGGCCTCGAGCCAGCTGCGGATGTTGGTCAGCGGGGTCCGCAGCTCGTGGGCCACGTCGCTGACCATGGCCCGGCGCTGGGCCTCGGCCCGGTCGCGGCGCTCGGCCGAGTCGTTCAGCGCGCGGGCCAGCCGGCCGATCTCGTCCTGGGTGGACACCCGGGCCGGGGTCTGCCGGTCGGCGGCGTCGGTGAGGGCGCGCAGCGGGCGGATCAGGCGGCGGCCGACCAGCACGGTGATGAGGATGGTGGCGAGCAGCACGCCGCCGGTGGTCGTCACGATCCGGATCGTGTTCTGCCGGGACAGCGTGAAGCGGGTCTGGTCGGAGCCGGTGTCCGGGTCGGTGACGAACAGCAGGGCGGGCGGTGCGACGTACGGCTGCAGCACGGCCCGCCGCGACTTCTCGACGCAGCCGCGGATGCGGGCGGTGGCCCGTTTGTTGCCGAGGTCGAACAGCTCCCGCGGGCTGAGCGCGGGCGCGACCTCCGGGTCCTTCAGGTCGGCGGGGTCGACCTTCTGCACGTACGTCGAGAAGTCGGGCCACACGCCGAGCTCGTAACCCGGCGGCGGGCCGGCGCAGCGGGTGACCAGCGCACCCAGCTTGCCCAGCGGCTTGGCCTCGGCCCTGGTCAACGCGGGCATCTTGGTGGCGCAGGCCGCCGTGACCTTGTCGGGGCCGTTCACCGTGAGCGCCGGCCGGCCGTTCGGCAGCTCGTTGATCCGGCCGTCCGAACCGATCCGGCGCACGCAGCTGAGCTGATCCTCGGCGATCTTCCGCAGCTCGGCCCGTTCGCCGGCCGGGAGCCGGAACGGGCCGACCGCCCGCTCGTCGATGCGCTCGGTGCCCCCGGTCAGGGCCAGGTCGAGGTTGAGCGGGTCGACGGTGGCCGACGGCCGGGCGGCCACCAGCGACGGCCCCGGGCCGGAGTCGGCGATCACCACCCGGTCCGCGGTCATCAGCGTGATGCGGCGGCCCAGCTTGGCCGAGCGGGCCCGGATCAGCGCCGGCGCCCCGGACCAGTCGGCGTGGGTCGCCGCGTAGCCGACGAGCATGTCGTACACGCCCTTGTCCTCGGTGAGCGAGCGGCCCTGCTCCTGCCGGATGGCGCGGGTGGCGGTGCTGGCGGCCAGCCAGGCCGTCGCCGCGGTCGCGGCGATCGCGATCAGCACGGAGGTGACCAGCAGCCGGGTCACCAGGCTGTGCCGCAGCGGCACCCGGCCGCGGCTCATCCGGTCTCCGCCGCGCCGGCGGACAGCCGGTAGCCGACGCCGTAGACGGTGATCAGCTGGCTGGGCCGCTGCGGGTCGGTCTCGATCTTGCGGCGCAGGTTCATCACGTGCACGTCGATGGTCCGCTCGGTGGAGCTGCGGTCGATCCCGCGGGTGTGGTGCAGCAGCTGGGCCCGGGTGAACACCCGGTCCGGCTGTTCGGCCATGGCGGCCAGGATGGCGAACTCGCCGCGGGTGCACTCGACCGGCTCGTCGCCGACGGTGACCTGGTGCAGGGCCGGGTCGACGCCGATCCGGCCGATCCGGCGCAGCCCCGGACCGGCCGGCGCCGGGGCGCCCCGCGACGCCCGCCGCAGCAGCGTCCGCACCCGGGCCATCAGCTCCCGCGGGCTGTACGGCTTGGTGAGGTAGTCGTCGGCGCCCAGCTCCAGCCCGAGCAGCAGGTCCTCCTCGGCCGTGCGGGCGGTCAGCATCAGCACCAGCACGTCCGACTCCTCGCGCAGCGTGCGGCACACGTGCAGCCCGTCGAGGCCGGGCATCATGACGTCGAGCACCACCAGGTCGGGTCGCCGGCGCCGGGCCTCGTCCAGCGCGGCCCGGCCGTCGTGCACGACGTGCGCGTCGTGGCCGGCCGCGGTCAGGTAGCGGCGCACGACCTCGGCCTGGCGGGGATCGTCGTCGGCAACCAGGACACGGGCACGCATGGCGGCGATGATAGGCCCGCCGGGCACGCGCGGCGGGATCCTCGGCGATACCTGACAGCTTCCTAACGATCTCCGGCGACGCTCGTCGGCATGCATCCGAAGCTCGACTCCCCGACCGAGGTGATCCCCCTCGTCCCGGACCCGCCCCGGCGGCGCCGCGGTGCGGTGAAATGGCTGGCCGGAGGCCTCGTCGTCGCGGTCCTCGCGGTCGTCGCCGGGGTCGTGCTGACCCGGCACCGGGCGTCCGGGAAGCCCGCGGCGCAGGCGCCCTCGGCGGTCGAGACGGTCAAGCTGGAGCGCCGGGACCTGTCCACCACCAAGCAGCTGAACGGCAGCATCGGTTTCGGGGCGCCCCGCCCGCTCTCCGGACACACCGAGGCGACGGTGACCTGGCTGCCGGCCGTGGGCGCCACGATCAAGCGGGGCAAGCAGCTGTTCCGGGCCGACGACAAGCCGGTGACGCTGTTCTACGGCAAGATGCCGCTCTACCGGCCGATCGCCGGGCGCAACCTGGTCGGCCGGGACGTGCGGATCATCGCGGACAACCTGCGGGCGCTCGGGTACGGCATCGGCCACCAACCGGCGCCGGGCGAGCGGGTGACCCGGCCGGCACCGTCATCCCCCACGCCCGCCGCCGGCAAGGCCCCGCAAGCCGGCACGAAGGTCCAGGTCAAGTCGGGCGAAAGCGTCCTCACCACCGGGCTGGCCGCGGCGATCAAGAAGTGGCAGCAGGACCTCGGCCGGCCGGTCACCGGGCAGGTGGCGGTCGGCGACGTCGAGGTGCTGCCCGGCGCGGTCCGGGTCGACTCGCTCGCCGTGCAGCCCGGGTCCCCGGCGAACGCCCCGCTGATGTCGGTCACCTCCACCCGCAAGGTGATCACCGTGCCGGCCGAGCTCGGCGACGCCGCCGTCCTGGAACGGGGCAAGCGCGTGACCGTGAGCCTGCCCGACGAGCGTACGGTCAAAGCCAAGATCTCCTCGGTCGGCCGCACCCTCGCCGCCCCCGAGGGTGGCGTGGCCGACAGCGCACCGACCATGACCGTGTCGGTGACCGTCGACGACCCGAAGGCCATCGCCGGCCTGGACTCGGCGGACGTCCAGGTGAACGTGGCCGGCCGGACCGTCGAGGACGTGCTGGCCGCGCCGGTCGAGGCGCTGATCGCGCTGACCGAGGGCGGTTACGCGGTGCAGGGCCCGCAGGGACTGGTCGCGGTCGAGACCGGGATGTTCGCCGACGGCTGGGTCGAGATCAGCGGCGACGGTCTGGCCCCGGGCACGGACGTGGTGGTCGCGTCGTGACGGACGAACCCGTGCTGCGCGTCCGCGACGCGAGCATGCGCTATCCCGGCGGCGTCACCGCCCTGGACGGGGTGAGCCTGGACATCGCCCGGGGCGAGATGGTGGCCATCGTCGGCCCGTCCGGGTCGGGCAAATCGACCCTGCTGAACATCATCGGTACGCTCGACCGCCCCACCTCGGGCACGGTCCGGATCTCCGGGCAGGACGTGGCCACCCTCAGCGACCGGCACCTGTCGGCGCTGCGGGCCCGCGAGATCGGCTTCGTCTTCCAGCAGTTCCACCTCACCGACGGCCTCAGCGCGGCCGAGAACGTCGCCACCGGCCTGCTCTACGCCGGGGTGCCCCGCCGCCACCGCGGGCAGCGGGCCCGGCACGCGCTGGCCCGGGTCGGCCTGGCCCACCGCGCCGGGCACCGCCCGCACGAGCTCTCCGGCGGCGAACGGCAGCGCGTGGCGATCGCCCGAGCGCTGGTCAACCAGCCGTCGCTGGTACTGGCCGACGAACCGACCGGCGCCCTGGACACCACCAACGGCCAGGCCGTGCTGAGCCTGCTGCACCGGCTGAACGAGGAGGGCACCACCATCGCGCTGATCACCCACGACCGGGATATCGCGGCCTCGCTGCCACGGCAGATCGAGATCCGCGACGGGCGCCTGGTCCGCGACGCCGGGGCGGTGCACCGATGAGCCGTGCTTCGGTCCGCCCGGCCCGGCTGGCCCCGATGGATCTGCTCGCGCTGGGGATGATCGGCCTGCGGACCCGGCCGGCCCGGGCCGCCCTGTCCGGGCTGGGCATCGCGATCGGCATCGCCACGATGATCGTGGTGACCGGCATCCCGGCGTCCAGCCAGGCCGCGCTGGTCGACGAGCTCAGCGCCCTGGGCACCAACACGCTGCAGGCGATGGCGCTGCCCGACGTCGACCCGCCGGCCCGGTTGCCGGAGTCGGCGGTGGCCATGGTCCGCCGGATCGGCCCGGTCACCGGCGCGAGCGCGGTCGCCAACACCCACACCGTGGTACGCCGCAACGACCGCACCGACCCGAGGGACGGCTCCGGCCTGACCGTGCTGGCCACCCGGACCGACCTGCTGCCCATCATCAACGCGCGGATCCGGTCGGGTGCCTGGCTGACCGCGGTCACCGAGAAGTTCCCGGCCGTGGTGCTCGGCTCGGTCGCCGCCGACCGGCTGGGCATCACCGGGCTGCCGGCCGGTGCGCCGTCGCCCCAGGTGATGATCGCCGACCGGAGGTTCACCGTGGTCGGCATCCTGGCCACCACGCCGCTGACCCCCGACATCGACCGCTCGGTGCTGGTCGGCTGGCCGTCGGCGAAAACCGAGCTCGCCTTCGACGGCCACCCGACCGTGCTCTACGTGCGCAGCGACGAGTCCCAGATCGAGGCCGTACGCGACGTCCTGCCCGAGACCATCTCGGCGGAACGGCCCGGCGCGGTGATGATCACCCGGCCGTCCGACGCGCTGGCCGCCAAACGGGCCACCGAACGCAGCTTCTCGGTGCTGTTCCTGGCCCTGGCCGGGGTGGCGCTGGTGGTCGGCGGCATCGGCGTGGCCAACACGATGGTCGTCTCGGTGCTGGAACGGCGCTCCGAGATCGGCCTGCGCCGCGCGCTGGGCGCGACCCGCGGCCAGATCCGCGGCCAGTTCCTCACCGAGTCAGTGGTGCTGGCCACGGTGGGCGGACTGGCCGGCACGGTCCTGGGCCTGCTCGCCACCATGGGGTACGCGGCCTGGCAGGACTGGCCGCTGGTGGTCCCGGCCCGCTCGGCGGTGCTCGGGATCGGCGGGGCGATCGTCGTGGGAGTGCTGGCGGGCGTCTATCCCTGCGTACGGGCGTCGCGCCTGACCCCGACGCAAGCGCTCGCCACCGTCTGAACGGGCGGGCGGCGGCCGGGGATCCGGCCGTCGCCCGGCACGCTACTTCTTCGCCTTGGCCGCGACCTCACGCTCGCACTCGGGCATCAGATCCAGGCCCTTGCTGATCGAGCGGCTGTCGTTCTGGTCGCCGCCGAGCGCGATGTCGATGCCGTTGTCGCCGGTCGCGACGAACTTCACGCCCTTGCCCTTCAGGCACTTGACCACGTCGCGGGCGAAGTCCCGGGCCTCCGGGTTGGCCGGGTCCTTCTCCCACGGCGGCAGCGGGTAGTACAGCGGATTGCAGATCCGGTCGGCCGCCTCGGCCTTGTCGGCCAGCTTGGTGATCGTCTTGGGGTCCGGCTGCTCGTTGTCCTTGTACCACTCCCGCTTGGGCAGCGCGCCGTGCTCCTTGAGGCACTTCTCGTACGGCCCGAGCATGGCCTCGAACTCCTCGGACGTGCCGTCCAGCCGTTCCCGCGGGCGTTCCGGTTTGGCCGAGGCGGACGCCTTGGCCTCGGGGCTGGCCAACGTGGCCACCTTGGACGACTTGTCGGCGGCCGGCTCGGACGATCCACAGGCCGACAAAGCCGCCAGCGCCACGACCGTCACCAGCAGCGGGTGACTTCTCCGCATCGGGTTGCCTCTCTCTCCCGCGCCCGGGACGGTCCCGGGCGCAAGGAGCCTGGCAAGCCGAAGTCAGGAACGTGTCAGGTTGCTCGCCGGGTCATCGGAACCTTGGTGCGTTCGCGCCTGCGGTCGGCGATGTGGTGGCCCGCAGCTCGGCCAGCAAGCCGTCCCGGTCGGCCAGGACCGCGCCGAGGATGCGCCGGCCGGCGGCGAGCAGATCCGCGACGGCGGGCGTGCTGAGCGCGTACAGGACGAGACCGTCGTCGCGGAAGGAAGCGACGACGCCGGCCCGGCGCAGGACCGCGAGGTGTTGCGACAGGGTGGACGATTCGACGTCGATCTCGGCGAGCAGGTCACGCACCGGGAGCGGGCCCGCCTGCAGCAGCTCGTACCACCTGATCCGGCCGGTCACGGGTGGGTCCGGCAAGGGCCTGTTCATGTACCTGGCGCTGAACCGGGACCGCGCGAACCTGGCCATGGCCCGGCACCGGCTCCGGTCCATCGAGCGGACCCTCGAACTCTGACCGGGGCGCCTACGCCGGGTCGGCGTGCAGGTCGCGCAGCAGCTCGGCCTGGCCACTGAGGACACCGGACAGGATCTGCCGCGCCACGGCCAGCAGCTCGGCGACGTGCGGGCTGGTCAGGGCGTAGTACACGGTGGATCCCTCCCGGCGGGTGACTACCAGGTTGGCCCGCCGCAGCACGGCCAGCTGCTGGGACAGGTGGGCGGGCTCGATGCCCACCTCGGGGAGCATCTCCGCCACGCAGCGCTCGCGTTCGCTGAGCAGCTCCAGCACCCGGATGCGCGCGGGATGACCGAGCGTCTTGAAGAACTCGGCCTTCAACTGGTACAGCGGTCGGCTCACCGTCACCACCTCGGTCCTCAGTCCCCCGCCGGCACGCGGCGGGTCGCGGTCGCGGCCTGCGCTGTGCTGATGCTTCCACGACGGTCACCGCGCGGGCGACCGCGGGTCCACCGGTGCCCTGTGACTATCGTCTTGCGTAATTGCTAATGTTGGCAAGTCGCGAGATGACGTGGCAGTGGCCGGCGTGAGATGAGGGTGCCGTGGGCGGGTCCGTGCCTTTCGTCCGGCTGCTTCCGCAGCGCGCCGACTGGGTGGCGGTGCGCCGCGCGCCGCGCGCCGACCTGGTCGCCGGGCTGACGGTGGCCGTGGTGGCGTTGCCGCTGGCACTGGCCTTCGGCGTCACGTCGGGACTGGGAGCGCAGGCCGGGCTGGTCACCGCCATCGTCGCCGGCGCGGTCGCCGCCGTGTTCGGCGGCTCGAACCTGCAGGTGTCGGGGCCCACCGGGGCGATGACGGTGGTCCTGGTGCCGGTCGTCGCGCAGGTCGGCGCGGCCGGGGTGCTGATGGTCGGCGCGATGGCCGGGGTGATCCTGATCGGGCTGGCGGTGGCGCGGCTCGGCCGCTACGTGCGGTACCTGCCCACCCCGGTGATCGAAGGCTTCACCGCGGGCATCGCCGTGGTCATCGCCCTCCAGCAGGTGCCGGCTGCCCTCGGCGTCTCCGGCGCGCACGGCGACAAGGTGTGGGCGGTCGCCGCCGACGCGGTGACCCGCTTCGCCCGCCACCCGCACCCGGCCGCCGTCGCGGTGGCTCTAGGCGTCGCGGCCTTGATGCTCCTCGGGGCCCGGGTACGCCCCGGCGTCCCGTTCTCCCTCGTCGGAGTGGCCGCCGCCACGATCCTGGTCGAGGTCACGCCCATCGCACTGCCCAGCATCGGTCGCCTGCCCGCGGGCGTACCGGCTCCGTCGCTGGACTTCCTCGACCTCGGCGCCGTGCGAACGCTGCTGCCCGCCGCGGTGGCGGTGGCGGCGCTGGCCGCGCTGGAGAGCCTGCTGTCGGCCACGGTCGCCGACGCCATGACGGTCAACGAACGCCACGACCCCGACCGCGAACTCTTCGGTCAGGGGCTGGCCAATCTGGTCTCCCCCGTGTTCGGCGGGATCCCCGCGACCGCGGCGATCGCCCGCACCGCGGTCAACGTCCGCGCCGGCGCCCGCTCGAAACTCGCGTCACTGACCCATGCCGCCACGCTGGCCGTCATCGTGCTCGCGGCGGCCCCGCTGGTGGAGCACATCCCGCTGGCCGCGCTGGCCGGGGTGCTGCTGGCCACCACCGTCCGCATGGTGGAGGCGGCGTCGCTGCTCGCGCTGGCCCGGTCCACCCGCCGCGACGCGTTGGTGCTGGTGCTGACCTTCACCGTGACCGTGGCCTTCGACCTGGTCACCGCCGTGGTGGTCGGTATCGCCGTCGCGATCGTCCTGGCCCTGCGCGCGGTGGCCCGCACCGCCCGCATCGAACAGATCCCCCTGGAGCAGGGCGATCACAGCTCCGAGGAACACGCCCTGCTGGCCGAGCACATCGTGGCCTACCGCCTCGACGGACCGCTGTTCTTCGGCGCGGCCCACACGTTCCTGCTGCAACTGTCCGAGATCACCGACGCCCAGGTGGTGATCCTGCGCATGTCGCGGGTGTCGACCGTGGACGCCACCGGGGCGCACGTGCTCGGCGATGCCATCGCCCGGCTGCAACGACGCGGCATCACCGTGCTGCTCTCGGGCATAGCGACCAGCCACGAGGAGGTGCTGAGCACGCTCGGCGTCGCCGAGCACCTGCGCCGCGACGGGTACGTGTTCGCCGACACGCCCAGTGCTATCGCGTACGCCCGCAGCCACCTCCTGCAGCACCGCCTGCCACCCTCGAACTGACCCTGAGTTCGAGCAGTTGCTCGGTCCGGCGGCGGCCGAAGCCCGAGGACGTGCCGGTGATCCTCCTGCACGGGCAATCGACCAGGGACCGCCGGGCCGCGGTCGAAAAGGCGGTGGCCGGGCTGGTCCGGGCGCTGTGACGGGCCGAGGTCAGACGTCGACGGTGGCCCGATCCTCCTCCGCCGGTTGCTGGGCCCGGATGAGACTGGCCACGCCGACGTCGCGCAGCTGACCCATCACGAACGCATCGACGTTGACCAGCGCGAAGGAGATACCGGCCCAGCTGACCGCGCGGTGGCCGTCCAGCAGCGCCGCGATCCCGGCGGCGTCGAGCACTCGGACGTCGGCAAGATCGAGCAGGATCGCCTCGGGCGCCCACCGGACGATCGCCGCCCGCACCGCCCCGGGGATCTGCTCCGGATTCTGATAGACCACCGCGCCGGACAGAGCCAGCACGACGGTTTGATCGAGCAACTCAGCGCGCATCAACAATGACACCCGTCGACGATGGCACAAGGTCACGTTCCGGTCCAGTCGAGGTCACCAAAAGTGATGGGATGGGGTGGCGGGAAATGCAGCGGTGGCGGGACCGGTCCTGGCGGTACCGTCCACCGCATGAAGGCCGCCCGGGCGTCACGCTTCCGCGATCCGACGTCGGACTACTCCCTGTACAACCTGGCCGGGCACCCGATCGACGTGGTGTGCCCGCGCTGTGCCGCGCACGCCCAAGTGATCGCGGATCCGGCCGCCGATGAGCTGCCGACGACCCGGCCGCGGCGGCTGGTGTGCCGCGCGTGCGGGCACACGGCGACCTGGTCGCCCCGGAACCGCTCGTCGTGCTGGGGTGCCACCGTCGACCCGTTCTTCCGGCAGCCGCTGTGGCTCACGGCGACCGTGCGGGGGCATCGGCTGTGGGCGTACAACCGGGCCCATCTGGACCTGCTGGCCGAGTTCGTCGCCGCTGACCTGCGTGAGCGCGGCCCGTACGGAGGATGCTCGATGTCGTTGATCGAGAAGTTGCCGGCGTGGCTCAAGTCGCGCCGCAACCGTGCGGACATCCTGGCCGCGGTGGCGCGGCTGCGGGCCCGGGAAGCCCGATGACCACCTTCCGGCTGCTGCGCCAGACCGGGCGATCGGCGCGCTTCGCCCGGGTCAGTGTCGAGGTGGCGCCGTCGGAGACGGCTTCGGTCGAGGTGATCGTGGACGTCGACGAGCACCACCGCAGGGAGGCTGAGCTGGGCGCTCGGTGCGCTCTGCAGGATCAGCCGGCCCGGGTGACGGTGACCGAGGTGTTCACCACTGACATGGACACCGGTACGGGCGACGTCCACGAGGCGACGGCCCGCGCTGTGGGGCAGGCGCTGGGCGTTGACCGCTCGGTGCCGTACGCCGGTTTCGGTGATCCGCAGATGATCTCCGCGTGGCTGACCAGCAGGATCGGCCTGCGGCTCGACGCGGCGACGGAGGCCCAGCAGTCGTCCGGGCTGGCTGCGTGGTTGCTGCTCGCGAACGACTTGCCGATCGGGCTGCACGGCCGGGGCGATCAGCTCCGGCTGGTGCGGGATGATCCGTTCCCCTCGGACGGCCCGACCGACGGTGTCCTGTCCAGGTTCGTCGGGCAGCGGTTCAACGCCGGGGCTGTGATCCCCGCGCCGGACGGCGAGCCGGGCTGCGCCGGGCTGGTGCTGCGCTTCGGGGACGACGACCTCGTCATCGGCCCGCAGGGCCTCCGCGCCGGCGTTCAGCCGTCGTCGAGCCACCTGGAGTGGATTTCCTCGTAGCGCAGCGGGTCGACCGCGGCCGGGTCGTCGAGGAGTTCGATCAGCAAGGCGCCGTTCGGAAGCCGACGCGACCTGGCGGTCACTTCCGGCGGTGGTGGTGCTGTCAGGTGCTGGCCCGGACCGAGATAGGCCCACCAGCCGAGCTCTGGTGGCCGGCCGGGACCTCTGAGCTGCCAGACCTGCTCACTGGACCACTCGTCAAGGATGCGGCCGGCGTGGGCGTCGAGTCGTTGGGCGGCAGCGAGCCACAGGTTGGTCAGGCGAGCGTGCAACTCGCGGAAGGTGTCGGCCTCCGGCACCGGGCTGCGATGGCAGAAGACAGAGTCCAACGTCCACACCAGTGTGCCGTCGTCCCAGCTCAGGTAGATGTCGACCGCACCGTCGGCCCAGAGCTGCCCGTGCTCTCCACCCGCTACCTGGGCGGCCAGTGCGACCTCCGGGTCCTCGACCGTTCGGAGATGCGCCTCGGGTTTGCTGAAGAGGTTGATCAATCCGTCCGGACGCTGCGGGCGCAGCTGCCGCTCGGCGGCCAGCGCATACAGCTCGCGAAGAGCAGGTTCGCCGGCCGCCGGCACCTGTAATTCCCACGTCCAGTCCGAGCCCACGACAGCATGGTGCCAGCCGCGACGAGCGCAAGCGGTCGTGGCACCATCGACGGGCGGCCAGGACCCACGACGAGGAGTATCGCGGTTGAACCACACGCAGACACGGGAGCTCGCGGCCCGGCTGATGCACCAGCACGGGCTCACCGGCTGGCGGCTGGTGCTCGACAACGCCAGGACGCGGGCCGGGGTCTGCCACTCCGACCGTAAGGTGATCGGCCTCTCGCGGCACCTCATGAGCCTGTACTCCCCGGAACAGGTCACCGAGACCGTGCTGCACGAGATCGCGCACGCCCTCGTCGGTCCGCGGCACGGTCATGACCGGGTGTGGCGGGCGGCGGCGCGGCGGATCGGTTGTTCGGGGCAGCGGTGCATGCCGGCCGACGCACCGAAGGTTGACGGGGCGTGGGAGGGAGTCTGCGCGGCGGGTCACCGTACGACGGCTCATCGCCGGCCGGTCCGGGTGCGCTCGTGTGCCGTCTGCTCCGCGGCCTTCGACCTGGCCGCGCTCTACACCTGGACCTACCGGGGAGAGCCGGCTCCGATGCATCCTCGCTACACGGCCGAGCTTGCGCGCCTGCGCGCACCCCGGCCCGAGCCGGTGCCCGTCGAGCTCAGGGTGGGCGACCGGGTCCGGCTGACCGGCGCAGGACGGTACGCCGGGCTGGCCGGCACGATCGTCAAGCGGGGACGCAGCCGCTACCAGGTGCAGACCAGCGCCGGCATGCTTAGCGCCGCGTTCCCGTCGGTGCAGCCACTGACGCGCGACTGACCTCCGGCTCAGGCTGGTTTGTGCTGGACGGCGACGACACCCGGCATGCCCTGGACCTCCCGCACCAGCGCGGGGAAGTCGCTCGCCACGTCCAGGTCGACGGGGAAGAAGTACGGCAGCCCGGCGACGGCGTCTGCCTGTACCGGCCCGCCGTCGCAGTAGGTGTCGCGGAACTCGGCGGCGTTCGGCTCCCAGATCATCCCCTGGGTGTCGCCCGCCCAGCTCCGGCGGATCGCCGCGGTGATCAGGTTGCGCTCGTCGGGCGTGGAGGCCGGATCCACGTACACGTGGGCCAGCAGGCTGTCCCGGGTCTCCTCCGCCGGGGCCTCGGCCGGCACGCCGGGCGCCGGCCGGCACGCCGCCCTGACCGCGGGCAACGCGGCCGGCGACGACGGCAGGACGATCGCGGTGACCAGGGCGGCGACCACCACCGCCAGGCCGGCGAGGACGGCCCGGGGACGACGGCGCAGCGCGGCGGTGGCCGACCCGCGCGCCCGGCGCCAGATCACGCTCCGGCTCAGGGCCACGGCCCCGGCGAGGAACAGCAGCAACGCGGCCGCGAGGGCGGCCAGCACGGTCGTGAAGAGTCCGAGATAGGCGACGCCGCCCCACCAGGGCGACGCGCCCGGCGGGTCCGGCGGGGTACTGATCACCATGGCCGGCAACGACATGACCAGCATGCCGACGGTCAGCACGCCCGATACGGCCGCGCCGCCCGCGACCCCGGAGAGGGTCCGGCTCACCCAGGCGCCCAGGAACCAGGCGAGAAGCGCGCCCAGCACCGCACCGGCCCACCCGGCCGTCGCCGCCCCGGGCGAACCGCCGCGGCGCAGCGTCACCTGGACACCACCGTCGGAGTCGTACGCCGGAAACCCCGTCAGCAGCGAATTGTCGTACCCGAGCACCAGGCCGGAGCGGTCCGCCCAGAACGTCGCCCCGGTGCCCTGACCGCCGTCGACGTAGTTCTCGGGGCCGGTGAGCGTGAAGTCGTGCACGTCCCATCCGGCGGCGACGAGCCGGTCCCGCGCCGCGGCGCTGTAACCGCCGACGTCGCGGGTCGCGTCGTTGTGGCGCACCCAGTAGGTCGCGTAGCCGTACTCGATGCCCTCCCCGTCCGGCTGCGAGACGACCGGATCGGGATCGCCGCCGCCCCACACCTTGAGCCCGGGCAGCACCGTCCCGGTGATCTGCGCCGCGGCCGCACCGCTGGGCAGCTCGGGGGCCAGCTCCAGGCCCACGCGATGGCCCGCGGCGCCGCCGTACCAGGCCCCGACCAGGGCCACCAGAGCGACAAGAATGACCGCGGGCCCGCGGCCCGGGAGACCAGGGAGGACGCTACGGACGCGTCCTTTCGGGAAAGCCATGGTCGACACGGTACGGAGGACCGTCAAGCGATGTCGACGGTCACCTTCGACAGGGGGCAGGCCGTGCAGGTCAGCACGAAGCCGTCCGCCCACTGCCCCGGCGTCAGGCAGTTCGGCTCGTTCTGGCTCACCTCGCCGCTGCGCAACCGCACCATGCAGTCACCGCAGTTGCCCACCGTGCACGAGTACGGCATCGGCAACCCCGCAGCCAGCCCCGCGTCGAGCAGCGTCTGCCCCGGCTCGACCACCACCGTCCCCACCGGCCGCCCGTGCTCCTCGACGATCAGCTCCTGCGGCACAGTCGTCGCGTTCCCGGTGTCAGCCCCGCTGGTGTAGCGCTCCTGATGCACCTGCGCGTCCGGCACCCCCAGCCCGGCCAGCACCCCCTGGACGACATCCATCAACGGCTCCGGCCCGCACACGTAGTAGTGAGCCTCCGCAACCGGGGCCACACCGGCAACCCACCGCCGCACGCCCTCGGCGTCGAGCCGGCCGTCCCGGCGGGTCAGGACATGGGTGACCGTCAGCCGGCCGGGGTGGTCCTTCACCAGCCGGGCCAGCTCGTCAGCGAAGATGACCTCGACCGCGTCGCGGCTGCTGTAGAGCAGCGCGATCCGGTCGCCGGCCGATTCAGCCGCGAGCCGCGTACGGATCATGCTCATCATCGGTGTCACGCCGCTGCCCGCCGCGACGAGCACGAGCTGCTCCGGAGCCTGCGGCTCGGTGTGGAAGGACCCGCAGGGGCCGAGCACCGCGAGCCGGTCCCCGGCGCGGAGGCCGCCGTGCGCGTGGGTGGAGAACCGCCCCAGCTCGACCCGCTTGACGGTGACCTCCAGCCGGGACGACCCCGGCACCGAGGACGCGGAGTACGCCCGCCGCACCGGCCGGCCGTTGATGTCGGCGACCAGCGTGAAGAACTGCCCGGGCCGGAAGTCGAACGCGTTGCGGCGCTCGCCCGCGTCCTCCAGGACGAGAGTGACCGCGCTCGGCGTCTCCCGGCGTACCTCCGTGATCCGCACCTGCCGCAGCGGATCACCCACCTCGGCCCGACGCCGGCGGCGGCCGCCCGGGGCGGGCGCAATCTCCCCGTAGCCCTCCTTGCGCAGGCCGAAGCGGTAGGCGCGGTTCATCACCAGCCGCAGCAACCGCGTCATCCCGGGGATCACCCCGACAACCTTCATCAGGTACGTGGCCGGGCCACCGTCAGCGTTGGCGGCGAGGTGCTCCCCCGCCAGCGCCATCAGGTCCGGCACCGTGCCGCGGTCGAGGTGCGCGCCGGGCGACCACAGCCGGGACCGGGCCACGGCGTCGTTGCCCGTCACCTCGGCGTGCTCGACGTCGATGAGCAGCGCCGCGTGCGGGGGCGTCCCGCGCAACGCCATCGTCTCCAGCAGCGCCGGGTCGCCGGTGATCGCGCCGCGGCCACGGACGTGCAGGACACCGCTGCGGCCCGGGACCAGCGCGGCGAACGAGAGCCGGTCGTCCTGCAGCAGGTTGTGCAGCGTGTCGGCGCGTTTGTTGCCGCGGCGATCCGGGATGACGAGCGTGCGGCCGTCGAGAATTCGCGCCACCGTCTGCTGATCACCGCGCGGGCTCGTGTCACTGCCGCCGGACGAGTCCCACGTGGACAACGCGAGAAACGGCGCACCGGCCAGGAAATCGGCGACGCCGGGCCGGCTCAGAGGCCCGTCCCCCGCGATCTCCGCGGCCGGCTGCGGCTGGGCGGGTGGCTGCCAAAGACCGGACCGGAGTACGGCCTGAGCGCAGTGCACGTACGCCTCTTGGATCTCGACGCTCGTCTCGGAGCCCTGGCGTGCGGTGACCGTGCCGTTGACCCGCAGGAGCTCGCCGACGCCCGGCAGGAGGAAGAACAACGAGACCGGACCGTACGGGTCACCGGGCTCGGCCAGGGAGAACGAGATCCGCGTGGGCGAGTGGACACGCGCGAATCCCGGTGCGCCGCCGACGTAGGTCGTCCTGCTGGTGCCGTCGGTGGTGCGGTAGCCGAACGCCGCGATCGGGCACCGGGCCAGGATGGTCCGGCAGCCCGCGTCGAGGGCACTGATCTGCTTGAGCATGATCATCGGGGCCGGGCGGCCGATGGCTGTCTCGATCTCGTCGACCGTGGTCAGGACATGGTGCTGCACAAGGGATTCCTCTCAGCCTGGGGCGGACCGGCCGAGGCGCCAGTAGCCGATGAAGGAGATGTCCCGCTTGGGCACTCCGCGGTCGTTGACCAGGTGTCGCCGTACCGTGGTGGCCAGCCGGGACTCGCCCGCGACCCAGGTGTAGAAGGGGCCGGGCGATAGGTGCGCGTCGCGTACCGCCGCCAGGGCCAGGGTGCCCGGCCGTAGGTCCTGGTCGTCGCGGCTCAGCCATTGGATGCGGACGCCGGCCGGCGTCCGCATCGGCCGGATGTCGGCCCGGGCGGCCACCTCCAGGTAGACCTCCGTGGCCAGGCCGGGCGGTGTTCCCTCGAGGATCGACAGGATCGCCGGCAGCGCCGTCTCGTCGCCGATGAGCAGCTGGCCCCGCGCGTGCTCCGGCCGCCGGTAGGTGGTGCCGATGTCGAAGATCCCGGCCGGGTCACCCGGCTCGGCCCGGCGCACCCAGGACGACAGGGGCGAGTCACCGTGCACGGCGAACTCGATGTCGATCTCGTCGTCCGCGCACCGCCAGGGTGATCATCGAGCGGGACGCCGGCAGCTGGACTCGGGGGATCACGTGTCGGCCTTGTTTTTGCAGCTCACCACACTATTGTGAACAATAGCTCAGGTCTTTGGCTACTCGCTTTCCGCGCCCCCAGGAGGCCCCCCGATGCCGTCAGCCGACCGTCGCCTTCAGCCACGTCGCACGCCCCGCCAGGTCCGGGCCGAGCTCACCCGGGAGCGGATCCTCACCGCCGCTGCTCACGTTTTCGCCGAGCACGGCTACGCCGCCGGCACCACCAACCGCATCGCCGAACGCGCCCGCATCTCGATCGGCTCGCTGTACCAGTACTTCCCGAACAAGGACGCCATCCTCGCCCAGCTGCTCATGCGGCACCTGGACCGCGGCGCCTGGACGCAGGCCGACCAGCTCGACCTCTCCCCCGGCACCCTGGAGGCGACGGTACGGGCCCTGGTCCGCGACGCGATCGACAACCACGGCGACGACCCGCAGCTGCTCCGGATCATGATCGAGGAGGCCCCGATGTCCAAGGAGCTGCTCGAGACGATCGACCGCCACAGCAGGGAACGCGGCGCTCAGGTGCGCGACCTGCTGGCCCGGCACCCGGACGTGCACGTCCGCGACATCGACACCGCAGCCGAGCTGATCATGTTCACCGTGGAGCTGAACACGCACAAGCTCATGGCCGACCCGCGCACCATCCCGGTCGAGACGTTCGAGAAAGAGCTGGTGGACATGGTGACCCGCTACCTGCGCGGCGACCGGTAGCGGCCGATCAGTTCTCGGTGAGGGCCTTCAGCGCCGCCGGTGTCAACGGCCGGTCACTGTAGAGCAGCCGGATCGCGCTCGGGTCGGGGTTGCCGGCGTCCGGGCCCCGCCAGACCCGGCCGAGTCCGGTCCGCTCGACCGCGCGCAACGACTGGTCGTTGCCTTCCAGCAGGTACGCGGTGACCGGAAGCTCCGGCCGCCGCCGCCCAGCAGCCCCGATCGCCGCCGCGCTGATCTCCTGCGCGTAGCCCCGCCCCCAGCACGGCGGGTTCAGCCGGAACCCGAGATTCCAGGCGACGCCGTACCGGACGAAGCAGCCGCCGATGCCGACGAACTCGCCGCCGTCCCAGGCCGTCCACATGCCGAGGCCGTCACGCTCCCACGCGGCCCGCCAGTTCCCGATCATCCGTTCGGTCTGCGCCGGATCCTCGTGCCGGCTCAGCGGATCCGGCCCCCACACCCGCGGATCGGCGTAGAGGTCGAACAGCCGCCCCAGATCTTCCGGCTCGGGCACCCGCAGGATGAGGCGCTGGGTCGTACTCTCGCGAAGCTGTGGATCGGTCACACCGACCATGATGGCTGCCTCAGGCGCCGACGTGGATGCCGGGGCGACGCTGCTGGTCGGGTTCGTGCTCGCGGATGATCTCGCGGGTCACGGGGGCCGTGTCGCCGCGACCCAGCAGGAAGTACCGGATCATGTGCACCAGCGGGCTGCCCTCGGCCCAGGCGAAGTAGCAGTGCGGGCGGACTCCGGTCGAGTCACGCAGGGCCAGCAGGATCGCGGCGATGGCGTTCGGAGCGGCCGGGGCCTCGGCGCGGAGCACGCGGTGACCGTCGACCTCGACGCCGCGTACCGTGAGAACCTCGCTGAAGTCCGACGGGTCGACCACGTCGACCTCCAGGAAGATCACGTCGGCACCGCCGGGAACGGGGTTGTCACCCCGTTGCTCGCGTTCCTTGGCGGCATACTCCGCTCCGTCGCTGTCTCCGCCGGGCCGGCGGCGCTTGGCGATGAGGTTGATCTCGCCGTCGAAGGCGATCGTGTCGGTGATGAACCGCCGGGCGTTCTCGTCGAACTCGATCCGGTCGGCGCGCAGTTCGGTGGTGCGCGAGATGCGGGAGACCAGCGAGACGGCGATGATGCCGAGGATGAACAGTCCGGAGATGGCGATGCCGTCGGGTTTGTCGATCACGTTGTCGACGAGGGCGTAGAACAGCACGGCCGTCAACAGGCCGAAGCCGATGGCCGGCAGCCGCCTGCGCCGCCGTACGGTCGACACCGTGACCGCGAACGCCCCGGAGACCATCATGGCCAGGATGCCGGTGGCGTAGGCGCCGGCCTGCGCGTCGACGTCGGCGCCGAACGCGATGGTGATGACGATGCTGATCGCGGTGTAGACCAGCACCACGGGCCGCACGGCGCGACCCCATTCCGGCGCCATGCCGTAGCCGGGCAGATAGCGCGGCACGATGTTGATCAGCCCGGCCATCGCCGACGCGCCGGCGAACCACAGGATCAGTACGGTGCTGATGTCGTACACGGTGCCGAAGGCCTCGCCCAGTTGTTCGTGGGCCAGCCAGGCCAGCGCCCGGCCGTTGGCACCGCCGCCCTCGGCGAACTCGGCGGCGGGGATGAGCACGGTGGTGACGAAGCTGCTGGCCAGCAGGTAGACGCTCATGATGACCGCGGCCACGGTGAGCAGTTTGCGGGCGTTGCGGATCCGGTTGGCGAGCCGCTGCTGCGCGTCGGCGCCCTCGGTGGCCACCAGGGGCATCATGCTGACGCCGGTCTCGAAGCCGGACAGGCCCAGCACCAGCAGCGGGAACGCCACGATCGCGGGGACGACGAGGTCACCCAACCCGCCGCCGTCCGCGGTAAGCGCGGTCGTCCAGGCCGAGAAGGCTCCCGGCAAGGTGACGACCTCGATCAGGCCGACCACGATGACCACCGCGTTCAGGCCCAGGAACACGGCGACCAGGGGGATCGCGACGCTGACGGCCTCGCTGAAACCGAGCAGGAACACCCCGCCCAGGATCAGCAGCAGGATCACCGTCACCGCGACCGCATGGCCGTGCAGGAAGCCGGGAGCGTGCGGGTTCTCCAGCAGGTGCAGGCTGGCGTCGGCGGCGGACAGGGTGATGGTGATGATCCACGAGGTGGCGACGAAACCGAGCAGGACCAGGACGAAGATCTTGCCCTTCCAGAACGGCAGCAGTTCCTCGAGCATGGCCACCGAGCCGGCACCGTGCGGGCTCTCCTTGGCGACGCGCCTATACATCGGCAGCATCCCCAGCAGGGTCAGCGCCACGATCAACAGCGTGGCCAGCGGTGACACGGCTCCGGCGGCGGCCGCGGCGATCGCGGGCACGTAGGCGAGGCTGGAGAAGTAGTCCACGCCGGTCAGGCACATCACCTTCCACCAGGCGTGCTGCTCGGCATGGGACTCCCCGGCCGCCGGGCCCACGGGTTGCACCTGGTGCTTGAGCAGCCACCGCGGCAGTCCGGCGGCGGGGCCTGCCTGCGTGGTGGGGGTGTCGACCACCGCCGGGACCGCGTACCGGATCTCCGGGCCCTGCTCGCCGGATGACGCCACGTCGTCGGTGGTGTCCATCAGTTCTCTCCCCGTGCCCGCACGGCGGTGCCTTACCGCCCGGACCACGTTACGACGGCTCCCCGAGCCCGCCTCGGCCAGGGACGCCGTTTCCTGACGCGTTCTTGACGCCGGGGCCGCGGCGGGCGGCGCGGCGCCGGTCGGTCTGCCGGCGTGCTTTGATCTGGCTGCCGCAGTCCTCCATGCTGCACCACCGGCGGCTGCGGTTCTTGGTGGCGTCGATGAAGAGCCAGGAGCAGCCCTCGTCGGTGGGGCACTGCTTGATCCGGTCGAGCGGCCCGTGACTGAGCAGCTCCATCGCCGAGACGGCGACCGGCCACCACGGCCGGTCGAGCGACTCGGCGGCGTCCCAGGCCCAGCCGAAACCGCCGCCGCTGGGCACCAACCGGCCGTTCTCGGTCGCGGCCGCGTAGGCCCGCCGCAGCACCTCGAGGTCCCCGTCGGCCGGTGTGGTGCCGTCGACGATCGCGGCGAACAGCCGGAACAGTCCCTCGCGCAGGTCGATGGCGGCCCGGAAGGCGGCCCGGGCCTCCGCCGGCCGATCCGCGGCCGTGCGCAGGAGGGCGTCCGCCGCCGCTTCGCCGAGGAGGTCGCCGTGCCGGGCCCACACCACCAGGTCGGCATATCCGGTCAGCCAGTCGCGGTCCACGGGACCGGTCCGCGGCTCCACCGTGTTGATGTAGTCCAGGCACAACGAGCCGCCGTTGCGGACGAGGTCCGCCACGCCGCCGGTCGAGGTCACGTCGTTCATCGCATCCAACCTACTGCCAAAGGCTGTTTTGCTGGAAGCATCTCCGGTATGCTTCCACTGAAGCAAGTTTAGCCGGTAGCACGAGGAGGAGCGATGCTCATCTACTACGCCGTCGGACGACTGGGCGTGCAGCAGGCGCGCGAGGCTGCACAGTCCGCTCTGCCGGACGCGCCGGTGATCCCGGAGCGGCCACCCCGGCCCGCGGCCTTGCGCATCCGGACCGCCGGCGCGCTGCACCGGCTGGCCGACCGGATCAGCCCGGCCTGCCCCGGCCCCCTGCAACAGGCCTGAGAGATTCCGGTACGCCGCTACGCTGTCATCCGGACGACGACCTTGCCCGCCTTGGCCCGCCCGTCCTCGACGTACGCCAAGGCCTCACGGGTCGACCCGAAGTCGAAGACCCGGTCCACCACCGGCCGGATCGTCCCGGCGTCGACGAGGGCGCCGAGCCGGCGCAGCTGGTCATCGTCGGCCTTCATGAACAGAAGCGAGTACCGCACGTGGTGCCGCCGGGCGCGTCGCCGGACCCGGAAGCTCAGCGCGGCCATGGCCAGCCGGACGACGGGGTTGGCGCCGAGGTGTTTCGCCAGCTGGATCGCGATGGTGCCGACGCCGCCGGCCCCGGCGTGGATGAGGACCTTCTGGCCCGGCCGCAGGTTCGCCCGTTCGACCAGGGCCTGCCAGTCCGTGAGGCCGACCAGCGGGAGTGAGGCGGCCTCCTCCGTGGTGAGGATGGCCGGCCGGGCGGCCACGTCGTCCTCGTTCATCGAGGTCGAGCCGGGCCCGGGCTTCCGGACGCGAACGGCCACGAGCCGGTCAGCAACCACCTGACCGCCGGCGTCACCCGCACCGCCGCACCTCGTTGGCAGGGCGTGGACCGACGGCTGCTGGCGGTGTCGACCTGGCTCACCGTGCTCGTCATCGGGGTGTCCCCGCCCTCGCGGGCCGGCTCGTCCACCGCTGCACGCCTGGATGCCCTGGCCATCGCGACCACCGGCAGCCTCCAGGAGGCACTGGCGTCGGAGATCGTCAAGCACGACCGGGTCGAAACCGCGATCGCGACCTGCATGCACGCCGCCGGCCACGTCGCCGAGTCCTGTGCGGACTTCGTGCGGATGACCATCGGCTACGGCATCGGCCATGCGACGGTCATCGATTCCCTGACCGCGGGCCCCCGGATCCTCATTCTCAACGAGGCCGCCTACGCCCGGCTGGCTCGGGAGTCCGCCGACGAACCGGCCATTCCCCCGCAAGAGGCGACCGCCCTGGACGTGTGCCGGAGGAAGGCCGGCCGTCACGCGTACCACCAGGTCGAGATGCCGCGCGGGCTGGACCGGATCGGCCTCGCCTTCAGCGAGCTGCTGATGGCCGTCAATCGCGATCCCGCCGTCGTCCGCGGCATGCGGCACTACCGCTCCTGCATGCACGACCGCTACGGGTACGTCGTCGACGAGCGCCGCAACTTCATCTTTGTGTCCAGACTCGACCGCCGGGACGCCCCCGTCGACGGGGCACCGGCGTCGGCGGCCTGGCGTCAGGCAGTCGCCGAGTTGGAGAGACGGTTCGCCGCCGACGCGGACTGCCGGCGCCCGGCGTACGAGGCCGGCCTGAAAGTCATCGCCGAGCGGATCGACGACTGGGCGGCCCGGCACCGCGGTGAGATCGCCGCCGTACGCGCCCAGTGGCAGCAGCGCACGGACGACGCCGCGAAGGTACGGCGTCAGCGGTCATCCCTGCCGGGTCGGGCGCACGACGATCTCGCCGATCTCGACGTCGTCCGGCTGCTCGACGGCGAAGGCGATCGTCCGGGCCACCGCCTCCGGCGCGATCGCGAACTCGGCCATGGTGCGGCGGGTCAGCTCGCGTACCGCCGGATCGTCGATGGAATCGGCCAGCTCCGTGCGCACGTAGCCCGGGGAGACTGCCGTGGTCCGGATGACACCGTCGGTTGATTCCTGGCGCAGCCCCTCCAGCACGGTCCGGACGGCGTTCTTGACGCCGCCGTAGACCGCCATCGTCGGCGTGATCTTCAGGCCGGCGGTCGACACCGTGGTGACGAAGTGTCCCCGGCCCTGCCGCCGGAACGCGGGCATCGCCGCGGCGATGCCGTTCAGCACGCCGCGCAGGTTGACGTCGATCATCGCCGTCCAGCCGTCGACGTCCAGGTCGGCCATCGGGCCGATCTTGGCGATGCCGGCATTGCCGACCAGGACGTCGATCCGGCCGAACTCCTCTACCGTGCGGGCCACGAACGCCTCCACGTCGGCGCGCCGGGTCACGTCGACCCGGCAGGTGATCACCGCCGCGCCGTTCTCGCGGAGCTCACCTGCGATGGCGTCCAGCCGCTCGGTGCGCCGGGCGCCCAGGGACACGAGCGCGCCGCGTTCCGCCAGCAGCCGAGCGGTCGCCTCGCCGATGCCGCTGCTCGCGCCGGTGATGGCCACGACCTTTCCCGTGATGCCTGACATGTGCTGCCCCCTCTATGCGGACACGTGTCCGCTCGGTGCCAACGGTAGCGGACACGTGTCCGGTTGACCAGCGTGTGGTACGACGTACCGGTGACACCTGCACGTCGCCGGGCCGACGCCACCGAGAACCGCGCCCGCATCATCGAGGCCGCCCGGGCCGAGATCGCCGGCGATACCGACATCCGGCTGAACGCGGTCGCCCAGCGGGCGGGCGTCGGCCAGGGCACCCTCTACCGGCACTTCCCGACCCGGGCCGACCTGCTCGCGGAGGTCTATCGCGCCGACGTCGACGACCTGGTCGCCGCCGCGGCCACCCTGCTGGAGCGGCACGACCCGCTGACCGCCCTGCGGGCCTGGTTCGACCGGGTCGCGGAGTACGCCCAGGTCAAGCGCGGGGTGTTCGCGGCGCTGGAGGTCGCGACCTCGGAGGACCTCTCGGCGCACAGCCTGGGCCCGATCGGCGACGCCATCACGCTGCTGCTCGATGCCGGCCGGGCGGCCGGCGAGATCCGGCCCGACGTCGACGCCCGCGACGTGATCATCCTGATCGGCTACCTGTCCCGCCTCGACGCGGCGGAGTTCGACGCCCGGGCCCGGCACCTGCTCGGCATCGTGCTCGACGGCCTGCGCGCCGGCAGCTCAGGGATGTAGCGTCGCTGCGTTCAGCTGGTCAGCGAGTCGGGGGCGTGCTGCTGGCCGGCCGTCCAGGAGGCCAGCAGGTCGAGGGCGTGGGCCGTGGGTGAGGCCGGTTCGGCGGCGTAGAGCGTGAGGGTGAGCCCCGGCTCGGAGATCATGTCGACGCTCTCGTAGGCGAGCTCCAGACCGCCGACCTCGCGGTGCCGGAAGTGTTTGGTGCCGGCCCCGTGATAGCGCACGTCGTGGGCGCTCCACCGCCGGCGGAAGCTCTCGCTGCGGGTGGAGAGCTCGCCGACGAGGTCGTGCAGGGCCTTGTCATGGGGATCCCGCCCGGCCTCGGTGTGCAGGATGGCGACGCAGGTGTCGGCGGCACCGTCCCAGTCCGGGTAGAAATGGTGGGAGTCGTCGTCGAGGAACGTGTAGCGCGCGAAGTTCGGCGGTCCCTCGCCCGGCGTCCGCTCGTAGAGCGCGGCGTGCATGGCCCGGCCCAGATGGTTGGTGGCGAGCAGATCCATCCGGCCGTTACGCACGATCGCCGGCGCGCTGAACCTGTCGAGGACCCACTGCAGGCTGGGCGGCGGTGTCCACTGTCGCGCCGGGCGGCGGCGGGGGCGCATCCCGGCGCTGGTGCCGTCGGCGGCGTGCGCGAGGTGGAACAGGTGGGCGCGTTCGGCGTCGTCGAGCTGCAGCGCCCGGGCCAGCGCGTTGAGGACCGAGGCCGACACCCCGGCGATCGCGCCGCGTTCCAGCTTCGCGTAGTACTCGACGCTGACCCCGGCCAGCAGGGCGACCTCGCTGCGGCGCAGCCCGGGCACGCGCCGGGTGCCGGCGTCCGGCAACCCGGCCTGCCGCGTCGTGATCTTGGCCCGCCGCGAGAGCAGGAACTCGCGGACCTCGGCGCGGTTGTCCATGCCGACCACGCTACGACGGCCGGCGGCCGGCTGGGATGCCCTGCCGGTACACCCCTCGTCAGGGACTCCTCCGCCGCCGCGGCATCGGATTGGCTGAGCTCCGACGACGTCGACCGCGGAGGACATCACCATGACCAGCACCCGTACGGACCGTTTCGCCGGCCAGGTCGCGCTGGTCACCGGGGCCGCCGGTGGTATCGGCCGGGCCACCGCCCTGGCTTTCGCGCACGCCGGCGCCGAGGTGGTGGTCGCCGACGTCGACGAGCAGGCCAACGCCGAGACGGCGCGGCTGATCGAGGCCGCCGGCGGCAGGGCGCTCGCCCTGCGCTGTGACGTGTCCCGCGCCGAGGACGTCGAGGCTGCGGTGGACTCGGCGGTACGGACCTTCGGCGGGCTCGACGTCGCCTTCAACAACGCCGGGATCGAGCAGCCGACCTCGCCGGCGGCCGAGATCACCGAGCAGGAGTGGGACCGGGTGGTGGCGGTGAGCCTGCGCGGGGTCTTCCTGTCCATGAAATACGAGATCCCCGCGATGCTGCGGCGCGGCGGCGGCGCCATCGTCAACACGTCCTCGGGCGCCGGGGTCCGGGGCTTCGCCGGCGGGGCCGCGTACGGCGCGGCCAAGTTCGGCGTCATCGGCGCGACCAAGTGCGCCGCCCTGGACTATGCGGGCGCCGGCATCCGGATCAACGCCGTCTGTCCCGGCATCGTCGACACCGCCATGATCGAACGGGTCTTCGGCGACACCCCGGAGGGCCGGCAGGCCGTGCTCGATCAGGAGCCGATCGGCCGGATGGGCCGGCCCGAGGAGATCGCCGCGGCGGTCCTGTGGCTGTGCTCCGACGAGGCGTCCTTCGCCGTCGGGCACGCCATGGTCGTCGATGGCGGCCAGACCGCCTGACCGCCCGGACCAGGTCAGTAGCGGAAGCGGGACACCAGGGTCTGCAGCTGACCGGCCGTCGTGGCGAGCTCACCGGCGGCGTGCCGGGTCGCCGAGACGGTGTCCGTCGTACGCCGGGTCGCGTCGGACATCCCGGTGATCGTCACGGCGATGTTGCTGGCGCCGGTCGCCGCGTCCGACAGCGTGCGGTTCATCTCCTGCGTGGTCGCGGTCTGCTCCTCGACGGCCGAGGCGATGGTGAGCTGGATGCCGTTGATCCGTTCGATGATCGCCGAGATCTCGCCGATCGCGGTGACCGCGCCGTCGGTGTCGGTCTGGATCGTGCGGACCCGCTGGGAGATGTCCTCGGTGGCCTTGGCCGTCTCCTGGGCCAGGTCCTTGACCTCCCCGGCCACGACGGCGAAGCCCTTGCCCAGCTCGCCGGCGCGGGCGGCCTCGATGGTGGCGTTCAGGGCGAGCAGGTTGGTCTGCTCGGCGATCGAGGTGATCACCTTGATCACGGTGGCGATCTCGGCCGAGGACTCCCCCAGCCGGGCGACGATCGCGTTGGTGGCGGTGGCGACCTCGACGGCCTGGGCCGCCACCTCGGACGCCTCGGTGGTGGAGACGCTGATGTCGCGGATCGAGGAACCCATCTCCTGCGAGCCCGAGGACACCACCTGCAGGTTGTTCGACACCACATCGGCGGCCGAGGCGACCGAGCCGGCCTGGGCGGCCGCGTCCGCCGCGGCCGCGTCGACCGTGCCGGACACGGTGGTGAGCTGCTGGGCTGCCTCGTTCAGGGTGCCCGCGTTCCCCGCCAGCTGCACGACGTCCGCCCGCAACCGGCTGATCGCCCGGTCCAGAGAGGCGGCCATTCGGCCGACCTCGTCCTTGCCGTCGACCCCCGACTCCCGGGTGAGGTCACCGTCGGCGAGCCCGTCGGCGAGCCGCGAGACCCCGGTCATGGCGCGGCGCAGCCGGTTGCCCACCCGGACCGCGAGCAGGACGCTCAGCAGGACCCCGGCAGCGAGCACGATCGCGATGGTGGAGACCGCTTTGCGGGCCCGGGCGGCCGAGTCCTCGATGTTCGCCGCCGACATGGCCTTCGCCCGCTCCTCCAGGGCCACCTGGTCGTCACCGACGGCTTTGTAGAGGGCGTCGTACTGCTTGACGGCCTCGGCCAGTTGCTCGGCGGTCAAGGGCGCGGGCGGTGTCGACGCCGAGGCGGAGCCGCCGCCGTTGAAGGCCAGATAGGCCTCCCAGTCCTGCTTGGCCTTGGCGACGGCCTGGGCTCCGCCGTTCTCCTGGGACAGATTCGTGCCCAACACGCTCAGCGCGTCGGCGATGGCCTGCTTGTTGGCCGTCATCGCGTCGCCGATGCGGTCCTTGAGGCTCGGATAGAGCTGCATTGTCGACGTGTTGCCGCTGAACGCCTCGATGTTCTTGCCGAAGGACCCGGCGGCGGCCTGCACCGCCAGGGTCTGCCGCTGCGCGGCGGCGGCCTCGGTGTTCAGGCCGCGCACCGTGGTGATCGCCACTGCCCCGACGATGAGGCCGCTGACGGCCGCTGTCAGGACCACAGCCCCGATCTTGGTACGCAGTGAACCGTTGTCGAACGCTCCACCGAGCTTCATGACCGTGCCTTTCCCGAACGCCTGGGGGTCACTCACAACGTACGAGCGAAAGCGGCGCGACGAGGCGTTTCCCGGATCTGCGAAACAGGACCAGGAATCGGTGGTAGGTACAGGTAAAGGTCAGCCGCGCAGCAGCTCGGCGAGCACCGTCAGGTGGCTGAGACCGACGTCCTTGGTCGCGGTGAGCAGGGTGAGCGTTCCCGCCCCGGAGAGCTCACGGAGCCGGCCGAGCGCCGCGGCGGGCTCCGGCTCGGCGAGCTCGGCGAGGTAGCGGTCCCGGAACTCGTCGAAGGCTTCCGGCCGGTGGCCGTACCAGTGGCGCAGCGCGGTGGACGGGGCCACGTCCTTGAGCCACTCGTCGAGTCGGGCTGCGTCCCGGGTGAGCCCGCGTGGCCAGAGCCGGTCGACCAGGACCCGCCGGCCGTCGTCGGGCGCCGGCGCCTCGTACACCCGGCGAAGTCTCAGCTCAGCACTCATGACGCGCCTCCTCGGGGGCGGGACGGGATCGCACCGCGTGTGCGACGGCTGCCCCGGGGGGCTCGGCGACGCTGATCCTCGCAGTACCGGACCACCACGTCGGAGGAGTAGTGATGACCAGCCTGTCGACCGTCCTCAAGGAGAGCTGGGGCCTGGTCGAGGACCGTCAGGACCGGGTGGCCCAGCACTTCTACGCCCGGCTGTTCCTGTCCGACCCGCAGCTGCGTGACCTCTTCCCGGTGCAGATGGACGTCCAGCGCGGCCGGCTGCTGGGCGCGATCGTCTCCGCCGTGCAGAACTTCGACAGTCCGGAGGACATCGACGGCTACCTGCGCTCGCTGGGCCGCGACCACCGCAAGTTCCATGTCACTCCCGAGCACTACAGCCAGGTCAAAGTCGCGCTGATCGACGCCATCCGGGCGCACGCCGGCGAACGGTGGAACGCCGTGTACGAGCAGGCCTGGAACGACGTCTACGACCATATCGCCGCGCAGATGATCGCCGGTGCGGCCGAGGACACGGAACCGCCGTACCGGCATGCCGAGGTCATCCACCACGAGCGGCGCGGCGCCGACATCGCCGTGTTCACCTGCCGGCCCCTGCAACCGCTCAAGTTCCGCGCCGGTCAGTACGTCAGCCTCGAGTGCCATTACCAGCCCCGGTTGTGGCGTACGTACTCCATCGCCAACGCCCCCCGCGAGGACGGCACCCTGGAGTTCCACGTCCGCGCCGCCGGCGGCGGCTGGGTGTCCAGCGCCCTGGTACGCCGGCTCAAAGCCGGGGACATGCTGCGCATCGCCGCGCCGATGGGGTCGATGACCCTCGACCCGCAGTCGCGCCGCGACATCGTCTTCGTCACCGGGGGCACCGGCCTCGCCCCGGTCAAGGCCCTGCTGGACGAGCTGACCCGCTACAACCGCACCCGGTTCATCCACCTGTTCCGCGGCGAGCGGCAGGACGACGACTTCTACGACCGCCGGCACCTCGACGAGATCGCCGAGAGCTGTCCCTGGCTCACGATCGTCCGCGCGGTCAGCGACGAGCAGGGCTATCCGGGCGAGCGCGGCGCCATCCCGGACGTCGTCTCCCGGCACGGGCCGTGGCGGGACCACGACTTCTACGTCGCCGGCTCCGGCGCCATGGTCAACGCGACCTTGCGCCGGCTCACCGAGATGCGGATCCCGTCCACCCGGATCAAGTACGACGCCTTCACCGACGCCTGACGCCGGGTCACGCGGGAGCGGGCAGCGGCTCCTGCGGCCAGTTGAGGACCTTCGCCCCGAGCACCGCCGCCTGCAACGTGAAGCGGTGCGCGGGGTCGCCCGGGTCGTAGCCGGTCAGCGTCTTGACCCGGGCCAGGCGGTAGGTGACCGTACGGACCGACACGTGCAGCCGCTTGGCCGACTCGGTGGCCACCGCGCCCGTCTCGAAGTAGGCGTGCAGGGTGTCGAGCAGCGGCCCGGCCCCGCCCCGGGCCGCGGTGAGCGGGCTCAGGACGGCCTGCACCAGGTCCACGATGGCCGGTTGGTCGCGCAGCAGGACCCGGTACACGAGCAGGTCGTGGGCGTTGATGACCGGGGTTTCGGTGTGCAGCCGGCCGGCCATGGTGAGCGCTTCGCGGGCCTCCTCATAGGAGCGGGCGATGCCGTACAGGCCGGGGTGGGGTCTTCCGACGGCGACCCGCCAGGGGCGCCCGCGGCGCAGCCGGCTCAGCTCGCGGTGCATCAGCCCGCCCAGCTCGTTGCTCGCGCCCAGCGTCGGCGGGAGCCGGCCCGCCGTCCCGGCGTCGGCCGGGGCCAGCACCACGAGCAGGCCGTCCTTGGTCGCGACCAGGACGTCCCGGTCACCGAGCCGGTCGAAGATGACCGCTTCGAGGGCGCTGATGGCCGCGTCGGCGTCCGGCAGCCGCCGGCTCGGTGCGGCCAGCGCCACCTGGTGGACCCGGGCCAGGTCGAGCCCGAACGGTTCGGCCCGTTCCACCAGTGTCCCGAGGTCGGAGTCGCCGCGCAGCAGGTCGTCGATCAGCTCCCGGCGCAGCGATTCCTCCCGGCGCACCAGGTCACGGCGGGCGACCGCGTAACCCTCGGCGAGCGTGGCGACCGCGTCGTCGACGACCTGCAGGACGGCCGTCGCCGCGGCCCGCACCGCCTCCCGGTCGCGCGAACGCACCACCACCGGCAGGTCCTGCCACAGCCGCCGCGCCGCGGACAGATACAGCTGCACCACCCGTCCCGCGGAGATGCCCTGCTCGGCCGCACGCCGGCCGAGCAGGCCGACCGCGTCGAGCTCGCGGCGCTTCGCGCGGCGGCCGTGGGTGGCCGCGTCGGCGAGCAGCGGCAGATAGTCACCGAGCAGTTCCACCGGTACGCCGCCGGCGTCGCGGCTGGCCCCTTCGGCGACGTCGATGAGCCACGCGTCCTCCGAGTGCCGCTGAGCTTTGCCGGTCACCGCCGCCTCCAGACCCGCGCCGCGCCGTTCGTTGCCGACAGTCGGCAGTCTAGACCCGCCTTGTCTGGGGACCGTGGCCCTGCCGGGAACCCACCGGCCCCGGCGACGATGGAGGCAGCCCCAGGAAAGGAGAGAACGACATGCAAGTCCGCAGCTCACACGTGGTGCCCGCGGTCGCCGTCACGAGCGTCCTGGTCCTGGCCGTCACGGTGTTCCTGACCCACGGTCTCCTCGACGCGCTGCTGCTGACCGCCCTCGTCGCCGTGCTGACCGGCCTCTACCTGCTGCGCCGCCACGCGCGCGCCCAGACCCTGTACCACCGCCACGCCGAACCACAGCCGACCGAACCTCGCAGCGAGACCGTCAGCACCGGGAAGGGAGCATCATGACGACCTGGCGGGTCCAGGATGTGATGACCACCGAGGTGATCACCGCACCCGACGACGCGTCGGTCGCGGACCTGGTCGCCCTGCTCACCGCCCGGCAGATCACCGCCGTGCCGATCACCGACCGCTTCGACGTCGTGCTCGGCCTGGTCTCGTGGACCGACCTGCGACGCAAGATCGACATCGGCGCGGCCGACAGTTCCCCGGCCGGCTGGTGGCGCCGCCGGGTGCCCCGCCGGTTGCGGTGGCCCGAGGGTACGGCCGTGGAGGTGATGAGCGGCCCGGCGCTGACCATCGGAGCCGACGCGTCGCTGCCGGCCGCGGCCCGGATGATGTACCGCCGCGGCGTCGGCCGGTTGCTCGTCGTCGACCGTGACGGCGGACTGCGGGGCATCGTCACCCGGTCGGACCTGCTGAAGGTGCACGCCCGGCTGGACGCTGTCATCCGCGACGAGGTCATGCAGCAGGTCCTGCGCCGCACGCTGATGATCCGGCCCGGCGCGGTCCGGGCCGATGTCGACGAAGGAGTCGTCACGCTCAGCGGGCGTACCGCCCGCAGGACGACCGCCCTCGCCGCCGCACAGCTGACTGCGGCGGTCCCCGGCGTCACCGGCGTGGTCGACCAGCTCACGTTCGACCTCGACGACACCGTCGTGGCGACCCGGCCCGGCCGGCGGCCGGGCCCGCGCACACGGGTCGCCGTGGACGCTTCCTTGCCGACGCCCGGCAAACAACGAGTCCATTCGTCGCCGTCGCCGGCCATGGTGGGCGGAAAGGAACACCGTAATGCTTGACATCCGCAACGCCGACCGCCGGATCAGGACCGCGGCACGCCCGGTCCGGAGAGGGGCCGACATGCAGTGGCAGGTGGACGACGTCATGACGCGTGAGGTGATCACCGTGGGGGTCGACACCCCCGTGGGTCAGATCGCCGGTCTGCTCGACCGCGAGGGCATCAGCGCCGTACCGGTGACCACCCCGGCCGGCGACGTCCTGGGCGTCGTCTCCCAGGCCGACCTGCTGGCCGGAGTCACCGACGGCAAGCGGCGCAAGCCGCGAGGCAAGCACCTGACCAGCGCCTCGGCCGCCCGCGCCGGCGATGTGATGACCACCCCGGCGTTGTCCGTCGGCGCCGAGGCCTCCCTGAAGCAGGCGGCGAGGACCATGCAGTCCCGCAACGTCCGCCGGCTGTTCGTCACCGGGCCGCAGGGCCGCCTGCTCGGCGTGGTGACCCGGGGTGACCTGCTGCGCCCGTACGCCCGGCAGGACGCGGCGATCCGGCGCGAGGTCGAGGCGGTGCTGCGCGGCCGCCTCTGGATCCGCCCGGAACAGGTGGCCGTCCGCGTCAACGAGGGCACGGCGACGCTGACCGGGGCGGTGGGGCGGCGCTCGACCGCCGGCATCGTCACCAGGCTGGCCACCGCGGTGCCCGGAGTGACCGAGGTGGTCGACCGCATCGGCTACGACTTCGACGACGCCGCCCTGGCCCGTTCCAGGGTCGACCGCACCCATCCGTTCAGCGCCGACCCGTTCCGTCCCGGCGGGCGGGCCGCATGAGGACTTCGGAGGCATCATGACCGCCACGCTGCACGGCCCGACCCGTTCGTCCGCCGACCACCAGGAGTTGCTCCGCGGCATGCTGGAGGAGCAGTTCGCCGTGCACACCGCCCGCCTGACCCAGCTCACCGTGCACGCCCGGCACGCCGGTCACGACCCCCACACCCTCGAGGCACTCATCGCGTCCACCCGGGAGCGGATCGCCGAGACGGCGCAGGCACTCAGGCGGATGTCCGAAGGCACCTACGGGCTGTGCCTGGACTGTCACAAGCCGCTGCCCCTCGGCCGGCTGCACGCCCTGCCGCACGCCACCCACTGCACCCGCTGCGAGCGGCGCCGGACGTCCTGAGCCCGCGTACGTCTACGATCGTCGGGACAGCCAGGTGATCGTGAGACGGACGTGCTCCGACCGGTGAGAGGACAGCCATGCGGGTGCTGCTCGTCGCCCCTCCCGGAGCGGGAAAAGGGACCCAGGGTGCGCTGATCGCCACCCATTTCAACGTGCCGCACATCGCCACCGGTGACCTGCTCCGCGACCACGTCGCCCGGCAGACCCCGCTCGGCCTGGCCGTCCGGGCCCACCTGGACCGCGGTGAGCTGGTCCCGGACGACATCGTCCTGGACATGGTCCGCGACGCCTTTCTGGAGGCCAGGGACCAGGGCGGATACGTCCTGGACGGGATGCCCCGCAACATGGCCCAGGCCCGGGCGCTGTACCAGGTCGGGAAAAGCCTCGAGATGACCGCGAACGTCGCGCTGCACCTCAAAGCCGACGACGACGAGCTGATCCGCCGGCTGCTGGCCCGCGCCGCGCTGGAGCACCGCTCCGACGACACCGAGGAGATCATCCGCCGGCGGCTGGCCCTGTACCACGAGGTGACGTACCCGATCGTGGAGTGGTACAGCAGCCGCGGGATCCTCGTGTCCGTGGACGCCATGCGCCCGGTCGCCCAGGTCGCGCACCAGGTGCTCACCGCCCTGGAGAGCATGAGCACGCTGGTCGACCTCGTCCCGGAGAACGCCCGGCGCTCCATCGATCTGACCGGGCTCGGCGCCGCGTTCGGCGACTGCTGACCGACCCGGCCCGGACCAGCAGCGGAGGCGACATGATCGGCGAGGCCCGGTTCCCGGTAGAGGCGTGGCAGGTCCGCGAGGCCGCCCTGGAGCTGGAGCGGCTAGGGCAGACCGAGTCCGTGCTGGCGCTGGCCAACGGCCACATCGGGCTGCGCGGCAACCTGGACGAGGGCGAGCCGCACGTCATCGCCGGCACCTATCTGAACTCGTACTACGAGCAGCGGCCGCTGCCGTACCCGGAGGGCGGCTACGGCTATCCGGAGCAGGGACAGACCGTCGTCAACGTCACCGACGGCAAGCTGATCCGGCTGATGGTCGACGACGAGCCGTTCCACGTGGCGCACGGCCGGCTGCACGCCCACGAACGCGTCCTGGACCTGCGGGCCGGTGTGCTGCGCCGCGAGGTCGACTGGGAGTCACCGGCCGGGCGCCGGGTGCGGATCCGCAGCTGCCGGCTCGTCTCGTTCACCCAGCGCGCGGTCGCCGCCGTCGACTACGAGGTCGAGGCGGTCGGCCACGAGGTGCGGATCACCCTGCAGTCGGGGCTGGTGGCCAACGAGGAGCAGCCGCAGAAGTCCAAGGATCCGCGCGTCGCCGCCGCGCTGGACCGCCCGCTGGTCGCGGTGGCCCAGGACACCGAGCAGCACGGCGCGGTGCTGCTGCACCGCACCCGCACCAGCGGCCTGCTGATGGCGGCCGGCATGGACCACGCCGTCACCGCGCCCGGCGCGTACGACGAGGAGACCGACGTCCGCGACGACTGGGCCCGCACGACGGTGGTCACCGTGCTGCGGCCCGGCGAGCGGCTGCGGATCACCAAGTTCCTCGGGTACGCGTGGAGCAGCCAGCGGTCGCCGCAGGCCTTGCGTGACCAGGTGGCCGCGGCGCTGACCGGGGCGCAGTACGCCGGCTGGGACGGTCTCGCCGCCGAGCAGCGCTCGTACCTCGACGACTTCTGGGACGCCGCCGACGTCGAGGTCGAGGGCGACCCGGTGTTGCAGCAGGCGGTCCGCTTCAGCCTGTTCCACGTGCTGCAGGCCGGCGCCCGGGCCGAGCGGCGGGCCATCGGCGCCAAGGGACTGACCGGGCCTGGGTACGACGGGCA
The DNA here is from genome assembly GCF_050955795.1 of Actinoplanes sp. CA-051413. Lineage (NCBI taxonomy): Bacteria > Bacillati > Actinomycetota > Actinomycetes > Micromonosporales > Micromonosporaceae > Actinoplanes > Actinoplanes sp. CA-051413. Next base: position 4,810,863 of record NZ_CP192100.1, on the reverse strand, counting down.
CGCCTTCTGGGACACCGAGGGTTACGTCCTGCCGCTGCTGACCTACATCGCCCCGCACGCGACGGCCGACGCGCTGCGGTGGCGGCACAGCATCCTCGACCAGGCCCGGCAGCGCGCCCGTACGCTCGGCCTGGCCGGTGCAGCGTTCCCGTGGCGCACCATCCACGGCGAGGAGTGCTCGGCGTACTGGCCGGCCGGCACCGCCGCGCTGCACCTGAACGCCGTGATCGCCCGCGCCGTCGAACGCTACCGCCAGGTCACCGGCGACGACTCGCTGGAGGTCGAGTGCGGCCTGGAGATCCTCGTGGAGACGGCCCGGCTGTGGGTCTCCCACGGCCATCACGACGCCGCCGGGCACTGGCACGTCGACGGGGTCACCGGCCCGGACGAGTACAGCGCCGTCGCCGACGACAACGTCTTCACCAACCTGATGGCCGCCCGCAATCTGCGGGCCGCCGTCGCCGCGTGCGCCCGCCGGCCCGAGGCCGCCGAGCGGCTCGGTGTCCGCCCGGACGAGCCGCAGGTCTGGCAGGCGGCCGCCGACGCGGTGCACGTGCCCTACGACGAACGGCTCGGCGTGCACGAGCAGTCGGCCGGCTTCACCCGGTATGCCCCGTGGGACTTCGCCCCCGAGCATCCCGGCGAGCCGCTGATGCTGCACGCGCCGTACTTCCAGCTGTACCGCCGGCAGGTGATCAAGCAGGCGGATCTGGTGCTGGCGCTGCACTGGTGCCCGGAGGCCTTCACCCCCGAGCAGAAGGCCCGCAACGTCGACTACTACGAGCGCATCACCGTGCGCGACTCGTCGCTGTCGGCGTGCACCCAGGCGGTGATGTGCGCCGAGGTCGGCCACGTGGAGCTGGCCCACGACTACGCCTGGGAGGCCGCCCTGGTCGACCTGCGTGACCTGCACGCCAACACCCGCGACGGGCTGCACCTGGCCTCGCTGGCCGGGGCGTGGTCGGCGATCGTCGAGGGCTTCGGCGGTCTGCGCGAGCACGACGACGTGCTCGCGCTGGCGCCGCGGCTGCCCGCGGGCATCACCGGGCTGCGCTTCCGGCTGCGGCACAGCGGCCTGCGCCTGCTGGTCGAGGCCGACCCCACAACGGTACGGGTGAGCCTGCGCGACGGCACCGACGCCCGCCTGACGATCAAGCTCTACGGGGAGCCGATCGAGCTCACCGCCGGTGGTTCCGTCGAGCGTCCCGTCGCCGCCCTGGAACCGCTGCTCCCGCCGCCCCACCAGCCCTCGGGCTACGCCCCCGAGCGCGCCGGAACTTCCTAGTCCGTCGCCAGCAAAGAGTCCTCCGGGCCGTCGCTGCCCGCCGGGTACTCCAGCAGCGGGACAGTCCCGTCCCGCCAGGCGCTCAGCACCGGCTCCACGATCCGCCAGCACTGCTCGGCGGTGTCATCCCGCACCGACAGCAGCGGGTCGTCGTCCAGGACGCCGCGCAGCACTTCGCCGTACGCGGGCAGTTCTCCCGGCCCGAAGTCGGCATCGAGGGTGACCGGATCGATCTCGAACGGGTCGCCGGGGCCGTTGATGTTGAGATCGACGGCGAGCCGGTCCGGGCCGAAGCCGATCCGCAGCCGATCGGGCCGGTCGTAGCCGGTCAGCCCGTCGGGCACCCGGGCCGGCTGCTTGAACGTGATGACCGCTTCCTTGCGGGTGGCGCTCATCGCCTTGCCGGACCGCAGCCGGAACGGCACCCCGGCCCACCGCCAGGTGTCCACCGTGAGGACCACCTCGGCCAGCGTCTCGGTGCTCCGGCCCGGGTCGACGCCCGGCTCGTCGGCGTACGCGGGCAGCCGCCGCCCGTCGATCTCGCCCGCGGTGTACCGGGCGCGGCGGGTGCAGGTCCGGGCGTCGTCGTCCCACAGCCGGGTGGCCCGCAGGACCTGGGCCTTGCGGTCGCGCACCTCGCGGGCGTCGATGGTGGGCGGCGCGTCCATGGCGAGCAGGGCCAGCACCTGCAGCAGGTGACTCTGCACCATGTCGACGAGGGCGCCCGCGGCGTCGTAGTAGCCTGCCCGGCCCTCCAGGGCGAGGCTCTCGTCGAAGATGATGTCGACACTGGCGACGTGCTGGGCGTTCAGCATGGGTTCGAACAGCCGGTTCGCGAACCGCAGGCCGAGGATGTTGAGCACCGTGGACTTGCCCAGGAAGTGGTCGACCCGGTGGATCTGCTCCTCGGGCACCAGCGTGGCCAGCAGCTGGTTGAGCCGCTCGGCGCCGGCGGTGTCGGTGCCGAAGGGCTTCTCCAGCACCAGCCGGGTGCCCGCCGGCAGGTCGAGGCCGGCCAGGGCCTGGCAGGCCTTCGCCGTGACGGCCGGCGGCAGGGCGAAGAAGATCACGATCTGTCCGCGGCAGGCGTCGAGCAACCGGCGCAGGTCCTCTGCCTTGGTGACATCAGCCTGCAGGTAGCGGGTGCCCTCGACCGTGGCGGTCACCTGGGGGCCGGTCGCGGACACCGACGAGAAGGAGTCGTCGACGCGCTTGCGCCAGCGGTCCTCGTCCCAGTCGTCCATGCCGCTGCCCAGCAGGAACAGGGGCTGGCCGGGAACAGCGGCCAGCAGCCCGCCCAGTCCGGGTAACAGCAACCGGGCCGTGAGGTCGCCGCTGGCGCCGAGCACGAGCAGGCTCTGTTCTCCGCCGGCCGGGCCCGCAGATCTTGTCGTCATCACCCCACCATGCCCGGGCCACCCCGGCACTAATCTCCGCGGGGCTGTCACAACGGCGAGGGCTGTCCGGTCTGAGCAGGCGAACGAACTCTCCGACCAGAAAGGTCACGCACATGAAGATCGCCGTCATCGGTGGCACCGGGCTCATCGGCTCACAGGTGGTCCGGATGCTGAACGCGGGCGGGCACGAGGCGGTGCCGCACTCGCCGTCCACCGGTCTCGACCTGCTCAGCGGGAAGGGCCTGGACGAGGCGCTGCGAGGGGCCGACGTCGTCGTCAACCTGACGAACTCGCTGACCTTCGACGACGCCTCCCCCGCGTTCTTCCGCACGACCATGGACAACCTGCTCGCCGCGGCCCGGCGCGCCGGGGTCGGCCACGCGGTCATCCTGTCCATCGTGGGCGCCGAGCGGGTGCCGGACCTGGCCTACTACCGCGCGAAGGTGCTGCAGGAGGACATCCTCAAGGCCGGCCCGGTGCCGTACTCGATCGTCCGGGCCACGCAGTTCTTCGAGTTCATCGACGCGGTGCTGTCCTGGACCTCCGACGAGCACACGGTCCGGCTGCCGGCCACGCCCGTGCAACCCATGGCCGCGGCCGAGGTCGCCCAGGCCGTGGCCGAGGTGGCCGTAGGCTCGCCGCTGAACGGCACCCGCAACGTCGCCGGCCCCGAGGTCTTCGCCCTCGATGAGCTGGGCCGGATCACTCTCGCCGCCCACGGCGACCAGCGCGATGTGGTCACCGACAGCAGCGCCGGCATGTTCGCCGCCGCCCCGGGTGACGCGTTGACCGCCGGGCAGAACGCCGTCATCGCCAAGACGTCGTACCGGGAGTGGCTCGCCCGCTGATCCCGGCCGGGCCCGCACGGCAGCATCGCGCGGGCCCGGCGCCGGTCAGGACACCGCGGCGATCTTGTCGGGGTTGACCATCCACAGCAGCTGGTCGATGCCCTCGGCCGAGGCGCTGATGGTGAGCAGGCCGTAGACGGCACCGCCGCGGCGGAAGACCGCGGCGGTCTGCCCGTTGGTGGTCGCCCACTGCACGTCGATGTCGTCCCAGAACCACGTGGAGATCGCGGCGAGGAACTTCGCCACCCGCACCGCGCCCACCACCGGCTGGCGGGCGACCCGGTACGCCCCGTTGCCGTCGGACACGCTGGTGACGTCCGCCGCCAAGAGTTTCTCCAGCGCGCTCAGGTTCCCGGAACGGGCGGCCGCGATGAACGTCGTCAGCAGTGCCTTCTGCGCGTCCGCGCTCACCGGCGTACGCCGCTCCCCCGTCACGTGCTTACGGGCACGGCTGACCAGTTGACGCACCGCGGGCTCGGACGACTGAAGAATGTCGGCGATCTGGGCGTACGGGTAATCGAAGGCCTCGCGCAGGACATAGGCCGCGCGTTCGCTCGGGGTGAGCTTCTCCATCAGCAGCAGGGTCGCGAGTTCAAGCGCCTCACCGCGCTCGGCGCCCAGGTACGGGTCCGCGCTGGTGTCGACGGGCTCGGGCAGCCACGGCCCGATGTAGGTCTCGCGCCGCACCCGCGCCGACTGCAGGGCGTTGATGGCCAGCCGGGTGGCGGTCGTCGCGAGGAACGCGCCCGGGTTGACGACCACGCTGCGGTCGGTCGTCTGCCAGCGCAGCCAGACCTCCTGCACCAGATCCTCGGCCTCGGTGGCGCTGCTGAGCATCCTGTACGCGATGCCGAACAGCCGTGGCCGCACCTCCTGGAAGACGGCCGTCGCGTCCCGCAGGTCCTCCGTCACGCCGGCCCCCGTCCGATCGTGGTCAGGTCTGCACCCAGCGCTTGACCAGCGTTGTGACCTGCGCCTGCCGCGCGGAGACGGCCGTCAGGTCGGGGAAGTCGATGACCGCGCGGTCGGGCGCCGGCCAGGTCATCAGGCCGGTGGGATCGTCGAAGGTGAAGCCGGCGGAGTCGGCCCGGACCTTGGCCCCGCGGTGGAAGATCAGCTGGAGCCGGCCGCGGGGTTGCAGGCGGAAGGTGACCCGGTCCTCGCCGCCGTGGCGGAAGCTCGGGGTGCCCATCCGGGTCAGGACGCCTGGCTGACGGGGGTGCCGGCCAGCCACACCTCGGCGAGCTCGCTCAGCGGGATGTCGAGGACCTCGCTCAGGCTGACCACGGTGCCGAACGCCGGTGCCGGGAGCCGGCCCACCTCGATCTTGCGCAGCGTCTCGGGTGAGATGCCGGCCGCCAGGGCCACCTCGACGAGGCTGCGGCCCGTTCGCGCGGCCCGGAGGGCGGCGCCGAGTCGCCGGCCGGCGGCGATCTGTTCGGCGGTGAGCGGTTGGCGAACCATGCCAGCAGGATAGTCCCCCGGGGCGCCCCCGGCCGAGCGTGGTATAAAAATACCGCATTCGGAGAGGGAGGCTGTCGTGATCGAGCTCAAATCCCCCGCAGAGGTGGAACAGATGGCCGTGACCGGCCGGTTCGTCGGCGAGTTGCTGGCCGAGCTCGGCGCGGCCACCGCCGTCGGGGTCAACCTGATGGACCTCGAGCACCTCGCCCGCCGGCGGATCAAGGAGCGCGGCGCCACGTCCTGCTACTGGGACTACGCGCCCTCGTTCGGCCGGGGCCCGTTCCGCCACGTGCTGTGCCTGTCCGTCAACGACGCGGTGCTGCACGGCCTGCCGCACGACTACGTGCTGCGTGACGGTGACCTGCTCAGCATCGACATGGCGGTCACCATCGACGGCTGGGCCGCCGACTCCGCGCTGTCGGTCGTCGCCGGCACCCCCGACCCGGCCGACCTCAAGCTGATCGAGGCCACCGAGGTCGCGCTCGCCGCCGGGGTCGCGGCCGCCCGGCCCGGCGGCCACCTGGGCGATGTCTCGGCCGCGATCGGCGAGGTCGCCGGGCGCTACGGGTACGGCGTCAACGGCGAGTTCGGCGGCCACGGCATCGGGCGCACCATGCACGAGGCCCCGCACGTGGCCAACAGCGGCCGCGCCCGCCGGGGCATGCGGCTGGAACCGGGCCTGACCATCGCGATCGAGCCGTGGTTCTGCCGCAGCACCGACAAGATCCGCACCGACGAGGACGGCTGGACGATCCGGTCGGCCGACGGATCCCGTACGGCGCACTCGGAGCACACCGTGGCGATCACCGAGGCCGGCCCCCGCGTGCTGACCGGGCGTCCCGGCGTCGAGGAGTCCTCCGCGGCCCGGTCGACACTCGCCGACCAGCGGTAGGTCAGTGGCGCTGTCCCAGCTGGTCGCGGCGGCGGGTCAGGTAGGCGATCTCGGCCGTGTTGCCGGCGAGCTCGATCGCTTTCCCGTACGCCTCGCTCGCCTCCGGGCCGCGCCCCAGCCGCCGCAGCAGGTCGGCGCGGGTCGCGTGGTAGGCGTGATACCCGGCCAGCTTGTCGTCCAGGCGGTCGACCGCCGCCAGCGCCACCTCGGGCCCGTCGAGCTCGGCGACCGCGATGGCCCGGTTGAGCGCGACGATCGGCGAGTGGTCGAGCCGGACGAGCTGGTCGTAGAGGGCGACGACCTGCGACCAGTCGGTGTCGCGGACGTCGCGGGCCGAGGTGTGCACGGCGTTGATCGCCGCGAGGATCTGGTAGCGGCCCGGGGCCACCCCGGCGGCCAGGCGCTCGCGGACCAGCCGGTGGCCCTCAGCGATCAGCGTCCGGTCCCAGGCGCCCCGGTCCTGCTCGCCCAGGGTCACCAGCTCGCCGCTCCCTGAGACCCGGGCGGTGCGGCGGGCCTCGGTGAGCAGCATCAGCGCCAGCAACCCGGCCACCTCACCGTCGTCCGGCAGCAACGCCCGGATCAGCCGGGTGAGCCGGATCGCCTCGGCGGTCAGGTCGTGCCGCACCGGATCGGTGTCGGGCCCGGTGGCCAGATAGCCCTCGTTGAAGACCAGGAACAGGACCGCGAGCACGCCGGACACGCGGGCCGGGAGATCCTCCGCCGACGGCACCCGGTACGGGATCCGGGCCGCCTTGATCTTGGCCTTGGCCCGGGTTATCCGCTGCCCCATGGCGGCCTCCTGCACCAGGAACGCGCGGGCGATCTCGGGCATGGTCAGGCCGCCGACCATCCGCAGCGTCAGCGCCATCCGGGTCTCCATCGCCAGCGCCGGGTGGCAGCAGGTGAAGATCAGCCGGAGCCGTTCGTCCTCGATGGCACCGAGAGGCTCCGGCGGTTCGTCGTCGAACACCCGCTGCGCCTCCTTGTGCTTGTCGTCGCGCCTGCTCTCACGCCGGATCCGGTCGATGGCCTTGCGGTTGGCGGTGGTGGTCAGCCAGGCGCCGGGATTCGGGGGCACGCCCTCGGCCGGCCACCGCTCGACGGCGGTCGCAAACGCCTCGGCCGCCGCCTCCTCGGCGATGTCGAGATCACCGAACCGTCTGGTCAGGGCGGCGACCACCCGCGCCCACTCCGCGCGGTGGGCCCGGGTGACCGCCTCGCCGGCGTCGAGCAGGGTCACAGGAACGGCCGTACCTCGACCTTGCGGTTGCAGTGCTTCGACCCCTCGGCGGCGAGCTTGAGCGCCACGTCGAGGTCGGCGGCCTCGAGCACCCAGAAACCGGCGAGGTGTTCCTTGGACTCCAGGAAGGGCCCGTCGGTGAAGACCGGCTCGGCCCCGCGGTTGTCGATGGTGGTGGCCGTGCTGGGCGCGTTGAGGCCGCCGGCGAAGACCCAGTGGCCGTCGGCCTGCAGGCGGTCGTTGAAGGCGTCGATGGCGACCATCTCCTCCGGGGTGGCGGAGCCGGTCCGGTCGTCGATCACGGAAACCAGGTACTGCATCTGACGATCATCTCCTGTGGTCCGGGCGCCTCACGTGGGCGGCCGCTCACCTCTGCTACGAACACCGCTACAGCGATCCGACACCACCGCCGGACATTTGTTCAAGAGAATCGCCGAGGAACGCCTCAGGCCTCCGACAGCCGGTCCCGGGCGGCCGCGGCGCCGTCCGCGTCGCCGGCCTTCTCGCAGGCCTCGACCGCCGCCTCCCAGTGCTGCCGGGCGTCGTCGGGGTCGTCGAGGATCCGCGCGACGTCCCCGAGGTAGAGGCGCGTGCGGCCGGTCGGCCGGCCGTCGGCCTGGCGGATGCGCAGGCTCTCCTGCAGCAGCTGCTGGGCCTGGGTGGCCCGCCGCCGGCTGCCGGGCTCGCCCGCGCCGGTGATGCCGGCCCCGGCGGCCACGATGGCCCCGGCGTTGAGCAGCGCCGCGGCCTGGCCCTGCCGGTCCTTGACGGCCGGGTGGCACTCGAGCGCCGCGCTCCAGGCCTGGGCGGCGTCCAGGCGTTCGCCGAGCCACCACTGGGCCAGCGCGAGGTTGGTCAGGGCGGCGGCGTACCCGCGCCGGTCGCCGACGACCTCGAACTGGTTGGCCGCGCGGATCAGGTGACGGCTGGCGAACCGTGGCTCCTCGCGGGACAGGAACGCCACGCCCAGACCCAGCTCGGTGAGCGCCTGGCCGGCCCGGTCACTCGGGGAGCGCTGCTGGCGGGCCCGCTGGAGCTGGTCGACCGCGCCGTCGACGTCGCCCTGGTCGAGCAGCGCGAGCCCCAGGTTGGTCCGGGACTGGGCGGCGCCCCGGCGGTGCCGCAGCGCCACCGCCGCGGTCAGCTCGACGGCGGCCCGGTGCGGGTCGCCCTGCCACCGGTAGACCGCGCCGAGCTCGTTGTGCGCCCAGCCCGCGACCGCGGCCGAGTGGTGGGCCACCGGGCTCTGCAGCACCGCCCGGCAGACCGCGGCCCAGTCGTCGAGCCGGCCGGCGGACGCGTACCAGGTGCACAGGGCGACAGCGAGCCGCAGCCACCAGCGGCGCATCCGGCGCGGCGGGTTGGCCGGCAGTGCGCCCGGCCGGCCCCACGGCTCGCAGATCAGCGTCCGCAGCAACGCCTCGTGCCGGCCGAACCAGTCGCTGCCGGGCTCGGTGCCGGGCGGCTCATCGGGCAACACGGAGTCGGCGTAGCGCTCGGCCTGCCGGGCCAGATACCGCACCAGCCGGGCCTGCGCGGCCACCCGCCGCCGCGGCGGCTCGTCGCACAGCAGATGCACCCGGGCGTACGGGACCAGCAGGGGCCGCAGCCGGTAGCGGCCGTCCGGGGTCACCGTGACGAAGGCGCCGTCGGCCGCCTGGTCGAGCATCCGGTCGGTGTGCCCGCGGTTGGTGCCGGCCAGCGCGGCCACGGCGTTGCGGCTGACCGGCTGGGGCACGAGCGCGAGCAGCCGGACCAGGCGCCGGGTGTCGGCGGCGAGCCCGGCGTACGCCCGGTCGCGGCTGGCCAGCAACGTCAGCGTGGCGTCGGCGCGGCCGTTGTCCAGCCCGTGCCGCAGGGCGGTCAGCAGATCCTGCGGCGACCAGCCCTGGGCGGCCAGCCACGAGCCGAGCACCCGGACCGCGTGCGGCTGCCGGCCGGCCAGCTCCACGATGTGCCGCACGCTCGGCTCGGCCGGCAGGCCGCGGCGCACGGACCCGGCGTCCCGGGCGGCCGCCACGAACAGCTCCACCGCGTCGTCGGCGGACGGCTCGGCCAGCCGCCGGACCCGGACGCCCTCGAGCCCGTTCAGCGTGGGACTGCCGGCGATCAGCAGGCGGCAGCGACGGGCCGGCGGCAGCAGCGGCTTGACCTGCTCCGGCGAGTCGACGTTGTCCAGCACCAGCAGGATCTTGCGGTCGCCGAGCGCGGTGCGCAGCAGCGTGGCGGCCGCGTCGAGGTCGGCGGCCTGGCCCAGGGCGGTCTCGTCGATGCCGACCTTGCGGCACAGCGCGTCGACGACCTCCCGGGGCCGCAACGCCCGGGCCGGGCCACGCCGGTCGACCTTGCGGAGGTCCAGGTAGAGCTGGCCGTCGGGGTAATGGCTGCGGACCGCGTTGGCCGCCTGGACCACGCAGGCGGACGTGCCGACGGCCCGCCGGCCCAGCAGCGCCACGGCGTGCTCGGCGCGGATGGTCCCGGCCAGCCAGTCCACCACCGTGCGGCGGCCCACGAAGCCGGTGGTGTCGGGCAGGTCGGTGGGTACCCCGGCCTCCTGGACCGGCACCGCGGGAGCCGGCTCGACCGCAGCGTCGGCCTGCAGCGCACGGCGGCTGCGCACCTCGAGCGTGGCGAGCACCCCGGCGATCAGGACGCCGCCCCCGGCGATGATCCAGGTGATCGCGCCCAGGTTGGGGTCGATCATGTCGGCCAGGATGTTGCTGGCGATGCCACCCACCACCGAGCCGACGGCGATGGACAGGGTCAGCACCCACTGCCAGGGCCGGGTCGGCCGGGGCGCATCGGTCCGCGGGCTCATCGCACCGCCCCGGACACCAGGCCGGCGATCACCTGACGGCGGGCGAGCACGATGACCACCAGCGGCGGCACCGAGGCGAGCAGCGCGAACGCGGCCAGGGTGCCGCTGTTGGAGACGAACTGCCGGGTCTGGCCGAACAGCATCAGCCCGAGCGGCGTGCCCGAGCCGCCGAACAGCAGACCGACCACGAAGTCGTTCCACACCTGGACGAACTCCAGCACGGCCACCGCGATGATGGCCGGCACCGCGGCGGGCACCGTGCGCCACAGCACGCCCCACTCGCGCCGGCCGGCGGTGCGGGCCGCGCGGATCCGGGCGCCGGGCACGTCGGCGAGCGCGTTGCGCAGCACCAGGACGGCGAACGGCGCACCGAGCGCCACGTGCACCAGCCCCAGGCCGACACCGGTGCCGGCCAGCCCGACACGCTCCAGCACCTCGTTGATCGGACCGGCCACGACCTGCACCGGCACCGCCGACGCGGCAACCAGCAGCGCCCCGGCGGCGGACGTGCCGGGTGGGCGCAGCCGGGCCAGGGCGTACCCGGCCGGCAGGGCCACGATGATCACCAGCACCGTCACCGACACGGCGAGCAGGGCGGTGAAGCCGAACGAGCGGATGACCTCCGGCTGGGTGAGGACGTCGGCGTACGAGCTGAGCCGCAGCGACGCGGCGGACCAGCCCCGGGTGGCGGCTTCGCGCGGTGAGTGCAGCGAGGTGGCCACCAGCGCGAGCACCGGCACGGCCCAGAGCAGGGCGATGAGGACCGGCAGGGCGCGGCGGACCGGCGACCGGGTGCCTTCGGCCACCGTACGGACGGGCGCGTCCTCCAGCGTGGGCGGTGGCCACGCCTGCCGCCCGCCGATCGCCGCGGCCACGACGCCGATGCCCAGCGCGACCAGCCACAGAGTGTTGAGGGCGGCGGCCGGTCCGGTGGTGGAGCTGCCCGAGGTCTGCCACACCCGGACCGCGAGGTTGGCCGCCTCGTCCAGACTGGAGCCCGGCGCCATCACCAGGATCAGGTCGAACGCCCGGGCCGTGCCCAGCGCCACCAGCGCGAACACGATGGCCGCGGTGCGCCGCAGCAGCGGCCGCCACAACGCGTCGCGGAAGACGTCGAGCCGTCCGCCACCACCGGCCCGGACCGCGTCGGAGAGGTCGGCCGGCAGCGCGTCCAGCGCCGCCCGGAAGACCACCACGGGCAGGCCGATCCAGGCCCACACGAACGCCGACATCAGCGCGACCGTGATCAGGCCGGAGCCCAGCCAGGACGGCGCCTCGTCGGCGGGCACCCCGAACAGGCCGGCCAATGAAGTCAGCACCGCGGTGCCGGCGCCCCGGGCCGGGTCGGGGTCGTAGAACAGCCTGAACATCACCCCCGTGACGACCAGCGGCAACGCCATCGGCGCGAGCAGCAGCAGCGTGCCGGTGCGGCGCGAGGCGGCCAGCAGATAGCCCAGGGTGATCACCACGACCGGGACCACCGCGGCCCACAGCACCGTACGGCCCAGCACCTCCCAGGTGCCCTCCGCGGCCAGGGCGGTGCGGAAGTTCTCCAGGCCCACCCACTGGCCGTCCGGCCCGGTCAGGCTCGCCTGCACCGTGCGGGAGACCGGCCACAGCAGGATGCCGCCCAGCAGCAGGGCGATCGGGGTGAGCAGCATCGATGCGAATCCGCCGCTCGGGTATGCCCGGCTGCGCCGGCCCGGACCGACGTCGTCGATGACCACGGTCTCGCCGAGCAGCCGGGGCGCGGCCGTTCGGGTGCGTACCGGTTCCGTCACGAGCCGGCCTCCCGCCGGGCCTGCGCGGCCGCCCGGACCAGTCGCCGGCAGGCCCGGTCGACGGCGTCGGGCCTGGTCACCTCGGTGAGGAAGTCCTGCAGGATCTTCCAGCTGCCCAGCCCGTCCGGACCGCCGAGCGAGCCGCGCAGCTGATCGGACAGGTCGAACTGGAGCGCACCCGCGGGATCGCGCAGCTCGGCCGCCCGGGCCGCCGCCGGCCCGTACGCGTCCGGCAGGATCAGGGTGTTCGGCGACAGGTAGCCGCCGGCGGTGATCCACGGCCGGAACGAATCCCGCCGGGTCAGCCACTCCACCAGCTCACCACCGGCGCTCGATCCGGCGAACACCATCGCGGCGTCCCCGGCCACCAGCAGCGGTAGCGCCCGGGGCCCGGCCGGGAACCGCGCGGCCGACAGGGCCGGCGCCCCGGCCGGGCGGAACCTGTCCGCGACGGCGGCGACGAAGTCCCCCTCGACCATCATCGCGGCGCGGCCCTCGGCCACCTGGATGACCGACTCCTCGTTCTGGGTGATGAGGGCGCGGCCGATCCCGTCCGGGAACGCGCCGGGGACCGACCAGACGGTGGCGAGCTGGGTGAGCGCGGTGCGCACCAGCGGGCCGTCCCATGGCACGGTGCCGTCCACGAGGCCCTGGTATTCGCCGTCCGCGGCGAAGCCGATGAGCAGATTCTCCAGCCAGTCGGTGAGGACCCAGCCGTCCGCCGCACCGAGGGCCAGCGGTGCCGGCCGGCCGGCGGCGGCGAGGTCGCGGACCAGCGACACGAACTCGGCCCAGGTGGCGGGCGGTGCGGGCAGGCGGTCGGGGTGGTACCAGACCAGCGACTTGTGCGCGGCCTTCACCCAGGCGCCGTACTGCCGGCCGTCCACGGTGACCATGGCCCGCCACTGGTCGGCGAAGCGCTGCGTCACCTGCGGCGGCACCGGTTGCAGCCAGCCCCGGCGGGCGTAGTCGGCGATCAGGCTGATCTGCGGCACGATCGCCACGTCGGGCTGGTTGCCGGCCCGGTAGCGGGCGCTGAGGAAGGCGTCGATGTCGTTGCGGGTGCTGATCACGTCGACCGGCTGCGGATACTGCCGGACGACCTCGCGGAACCGGACCAGCTCCCCGCCGCTCCAGACCACGGCGACCTGCACCGGCCGCTCGGACCGGCCACAGCCGGTGGCCCCGGCGACGACGGCGCCGAGCGCTCCACCCAGGACGGTGCGCCGGCTGGTCACGCCGTCACCGCCACGGTCAGGGCACCCTCGGGAGCTGCCTGCCGATCACCGAAGACCACCGTGGCCGGGGCGGCGGAGACCGGCGACTCGATCCGGGCCAGCAGGTCGTCCAGCGGGCCGCACACGGCGGGATCGGGGCGTTCGAGGACCAGCGCCTCGGGCATCGAGACCACCGCCCGGGCCAGGGCGCCGCGCATCCGCTGCTGCGCGGTGATCTCGTGCGGCCGCTGCTCCAGCACCGGCCCGAGCTCGAGCTGGTAGATCAGGGTGGACGCCCAGCCGCGGACGATCTCGCGCACCGACTCCTGCCGCCAGACCAGATACTCGATGTTCTGCCGGACGGTCAGATGCGGCAGGAGGGCTCCGCCGCGGGGCACGTACCCGATCTGCCGGCGGCCGGGCGGCAGGTCGGTGACGTCGCGGTCGCCGACCAGGACCCGCCCGGAGAGCGGCTGGGCCAGGCCGGCCACCGTCCGGGCCAGCGCCGTGGCGGCCGGCGCGTCGGCGATCACCGCGGTGGGCTCGGCCTCGCGGGCGGAGAACGAGACGGCGGCGCGGGCCCCACCGGACACCACGACGACCAGCTCAACCACGTCGAGAATCGCCCAACACCTCCCCGGTCACCGGCCCGGACATCAACAGGCGGTCACTGCAGCCTATCGATCCCGTGCCCGTCCCCGGTGTCCCGTGGCACGATCCTGCCCGGCGGGCGCCGGAAGAGATTCGGTAGACCCATAGGGGACTGTCGTGGGTGGCCGGACCCGGAGGGTCGATGGTGAGTGCACCCGAACAGATGGTCGTCGCCTCGGCCGGCTTCGCGTACGGCGTGGTCGGCGCTGACCTGCACGTCTTCGGCGACGCGTCCCCGCTCTACCTGCTGGAGGAGTTCCGGCCGACGCCGCCGCCGGACCCGGGATGGCTGCGCGAGCTGCCCAGCCGCATGCTGGACGCCCGCTCCGGCCTGGTCCCGTTCACCGGGCGCGAGACCGAGCGGGCCGACCTGCGGGAGTGGCTCGGGTCGCCCGGCCGGCTGGCGGTGCGCTGGCTCTCCGGGCCCGGCGGCCAGGGCAAGACCAGGCTGATCGAGGACGTCGCCGAACAGGCCCGGGCAACGGGCTGGAAGGTGGTCGTCGCCGGCCAGGGCGTCGGGGCGATCATGCCGTCGCCGGGCAGCCAGGACCTGCGTACGGAGGAGACCGAGGGCGTCCTCGTGCTGGTCGACTACGCCGACCGCTGGCCGCTGACCTCGCTGCTCTGGCTCTCCCGCAACGCGCTGCTGCACCGTCCCGGGGTCCGTACCCGGATTCTGCTGGCTGGGCGCGGCGCGACCAACTGGCAGGCCCTGCGCAGCGAGCTCGGGCGACCGGCAGTCGCGGCCGCCACCTCCTGCATGGAGCTTGCGGCACTCCCGGCCTCCGACCGGCCGGCCATGTACGCCGCCGCCCGCACCGCCTTCACCCGCGTGCACGACGTCGCTCCCCCGCCGGACCCCGGCGTGAATCTCGACGGTGAACGCTTCGGGCTGACCCTGGCCGTGCACCTGGCCGCCCTGGTCGAGGTGGACGCGCGGGCCAACGACGCGCGACCGGAGACCGATCCGGCCAAGCACACCCAGTACCTGCTCGACCGCGAGCATCTGCAGTGGACCCGGCTCCACGAGGGCGCCGTCCGCGGCCTCGACTTCGCGACCCCGCCCAGCGTCATGGCCCGGACGGTCTTCACGGCGGCTCTCACCGGGGCGCTGCCGGACGACGAGGGACACGCTCTCCTGACCGGGGTCGAGCAGGAGATGCCGGCCGTGCGGATCCTGCAAGACCACGGCGTCTGCTACCCGTCGTCCCGGGTGTTGCAGCCGTTGCTGCCCGACCGGCTCGCCGAGGACTATCTCGCGCTCACTCTGACCGGCGGCCCCGAGGGCCGGCCCTGGTCCGGGTCGCGGCTGGCCGCGGTGCTGACGGCTGTCGACCCGCGGCGGCCGTTGACCTTCCTCATCGCGGCCGCGGCCCGGTGGCCGCACGTCGGGCCGGCCCATCTGTACCCACTGCTGCGGAGCCGTCCCACGCTCGCGGTGCAGGCGGGCAGCGAGGCGCTGGCGGGACTGGCCGCGATCGCCGAGGTGGACCTGACCATGCTGGCGGGAATCGCCGACGTCCTGCCACGCGGTCGCCACGTCGATCTCGACGACGGGATCGCGGCCGTCAGCGCCCGCCTGCTCGCCGGTCGCCTGGCCGGCCTGGCCGATCCGGCCGAACGCGCGCGGGTGCTCATCGACCACACCATCCGGCTGCACCACGCGGGCCGTCACAAGGCGGCAGTGGCAACCGCATCAGAGGCCGTGGAGCTGCTGGCTGCCGCCGGTCCGGACCGCCACCTCGGCGACTACGCGAACTCGCTGAGCATCCGGGGCGCGGCGTTCGCGTTCACCGGCGACCATCAGCGGGCGCTGAAGGATGCCGGCCAGGCCGCGCAACTGCACCATCGTCTCGCCGTTGAACATGTCGGGTATCTGCCGGACCTGGCCACCTCGCTGATGAACATCGGCACCGTGCTCGCCGAGCTGGGCCGGGACGAGGAGGCGGTCGCCCCCACCGAAGACGCGGCCGTCCTGCTGCGACGCGTCGCCGAGGTCTACCCGGAGCGCTACCTGGCCGACCTGGCCGGGAGTCTGATCAATCTGAGCGGCCGGTACCTCGCCGTCGGCCGTCGCGACGAGGCGTCGCAAGCCGCCGAAGAGGCCACGGCGATCTACCGTGGGCTGGTCGAGGAGGACCGGCACCGGCATCTCCCGGACCTCGCGAACGCACTGGGAAACCTGACCGCGACCCGCAGGAGCACCGGCCGACGGCCGGCCGCCCACGAGCCCGCCGCCGAGGCCCTCGCCGTCACGCGGGAACTCGTCCGGAGCAATCCCGCGGCCCACCGGCCGGCCCTGGCCGTGGCGCTGCACAACTTCGGCGCCTGCCTCGGCGACACCGGCCGCTACCCCGAGGCGCTCGCCCACACGCTGGAGGCGATCGAGATCCGGGAAGACCTGGTCCGGGTCAACGCGCCGAAGATCCAGCCGTTGCTGGCCACGTCGCTCAGCAACGCGGCCACCTTCGCCGGCGCCCTCGGCCGGATCGACGAGGCCGTCGCGTTCGCCCGGCGGGCCCTGGAGCTGATGCAGGATCTGGTCGGCGACCAGGGGGAGCACCTCCCGCAGTTCGCCGGCGCGTTGCAGGTGGTCGCGACGCATCTGCAGGGCACGGGACGGCACGCGGAGGCGTTGGCCACGGTCAGCGAGGCTCTTCGGCTCCGGCGGCTGCTGGCCGAGGCGGACCCCGGCGCCCACCGGCCGGCCCTCGGCGACTCGCTGGCCCGCCGGGCGGCCGTCCTGCGGGAGATGGGCCGGCACGAGGAGGCCCTGGCCGACGCCGAGGCGGCGGTGAGCGTCTTCGAGCACCTGGTCGAACAGGACCGGGACATCCACCTGGTGGGCTACGTCGCAGCGGTCGCCGTGCAGGGCCTCGCCCTGTCCGAGCTGGGTCGCCACGAGGAGGCCATCGTGGCCGGTGAACACCATGTGGCGTTGCTGCGGGACCTCGCCCGGGACAACCCCGAACGGTACGAGGGCGCGCTCGCCACGGCCCTGAACAACCTGTCCATGCGGTACCGCGACCACGGCCGGCCCGCCGACGGGATGCACTTCCTGGTCGAGGCCCACGAGATCCTGCAACGACGATGGCGGACCAACCCCGACGGTGCAGCGGACGGCCTGGCCATGACGGCTGCCAATCTGGGAGCGGCCGTCACCGGACTCGGCCGGCTCACCGACGGCCTGACCCTCGTGGAGCAGGCACTGGTCCTCTACCGCGACCTCGCCGCGAAACACCCGGACCGCTACCGGGGCGACCTGGCCACCACCCTCAACACCTACGCCGCGGTCCTCTCGGACCTCGGGCGGGTCGAGGACGCGTTGCGAGCCGCCGAGGAGGGCGTCGGCCACCTGCGCGAGCTCGCGGCGCGGGACCCGGACGCGTACGAGTTCCGGTACGCCGTCCTCAGCGACAGCGTCGGCCTGCGCCTGGCCCAGCTCGGCCGGCACCCGCAGGCCCTCGGCCACAGCCGGATCGCCGTCTCGATCTTCCGCTCGCTGGCGGCCCGCCGCCCGCAGGCGCACCTGCCCCACCTCGCGCAGGCGCTCAACAACCTGGGGCTGCGCTACGTCGAGAACGACATGCTCGACCAGTCGCTGGTGGCAGCCACCGAGGCGCTGGCCGTCCTGCGGAACCTGCCACCGGACGTCGCGGCCGCTCATGAACGGCTGATGGCCGAGGCCCTGACCAACCTGGGCACGTCGCTCGGGGAGGCCGGCCGTAACGAGGAGAGCCTGCCGCTGCTGGAACAGGCGGTGGTGATCAGGCGCCGGATCGCGGCTCAGGGAACCAGCGTGCACAGTGTCGAGCTGGCCATCTGCCTCAACTCGCTGGCCGTGTGCCTCATCGGCCTCGGCCGGGCCGGCGCGGCCCTGCCGGTCATGCGCGAGGCGGTGGCCGCGGCCCGGCAGGGGTCACCGGCGGACGCCCACCAGCTGGTGCAGCTGCTGTGCAACTACGCCCTCGTGAACCTGGACCGGGGCGCGTCGGGTCTCACCGAGGCCGTGTCCGCGGTCCATGAGGGCCTGGACGTGCTCCCCGGGCTGCATCCCGTGGCGCGACAGGCTGTGACGCCGGCGGTGGCGGTGGCCTGTCGCCAGCTGCACATGATGCTGCGCAAGGCCGGCCGCGATCGCGAAGCCGGCCGCCTGGTACGCCTCTACCAAGCCAACTTCAATCGTCCTGGAGGGCCGCCAGCACGCTCCACGTGACGGCTCCGTACGTCAGGTGCGGCAGCAGGTCGGCGACCCAGTCGGAGACGCCCGAACCCGCGGTCCGGTCGTCGATGGCCTCGATCGTCTGTTCCGGCGTGCTGCGCTGCGGAACGTTCTTCCCGACCCGGCGTACCTGGGCCTGGCCGGGCAGCTGCCGGCCGAGGTCGGTCTTGTCGTGACCGATCGCCGGCACCACACCGGCTCAGCTCAGCAGCTCATCCGGGATGTCGCCGACGAGCTGCACGTCAGTGAGCCGGACGCCGCCTTCTACACCCGCGTGACCCTCGAGCAGCTCAACGCCTACTGCCGCGGCACCACCCCGGCCGGGCTGGCCGCGTCGCTTCCCGCCGACCTGCGTCCGCTGATGTCGGCCCGGGCCGAGGATCCGGCCCTCCGGCACCGGTATCTGGTGCGGAGGCTGAGTTCGGCGGTCACCAACCTCAGCCTGGGAGCCCCGGTCCGTCTCGACGAAGAACCGGCCGACCGTCCGGCGGTGGCCGCCCGGCGGCAACGCCACCACGCGAGCTGAGCCGCGTTCAGTCGGCCACCACCAGAGCCTGCGGCGCGGCGGCCTTCATGCGCGTCCGCAGCCATTTGAGCTGCATCGCGGTCTCGCCCTCGCAGTCCTGCACCACCTGACGCAGGTCGTCGTCGCGGGCGCCGCGGGCCGCTTGGCCGACGACCGTCCAGCAGATGTCGCACTCGGCGGCCATCAGGTACAGGTCCTGCAGGTCGCGCAGCAGGCCGATGCCCCCGGTACGGGTGCCCCCGAACAGCTCCGAGTGCAGCCGGTCGGGTTCGTCCGGCGCCTCCTCGGAGTAGCGCCGGGCGAACGGTTGCAGCTTCTCGGCGTGGCCGTCGCAGACGAGGGCCTGTTGCCGGCACAGGTGGAAGATGTCGGGCTCGGCGGCGTGCGCCGTGGCCACCTGCCGGAAGGCGTCGGCCAGGTTGGTCTGGGCGCGGTGCAGGAGTCCGAGGTAGTGGGCCAGGTGCATCGGTCAGTCCCCCTCGTACCGTGAGGTCGCCTCGGCCGCGGGACCGCCGGTCGTGGCGGGCACGGTGCTGTCGAGTGGTGCGCTGCCGCCGACGGTCGGGGCCGGGGCCGGGATGCCGCCGCCGTCCGCGAGCTTGGCCACGCGTACCGCGGCGACCTTGAAGATCGGTTGTTTGGAGACCGGGTCCCAGGCGGTGAGGGTCAGCTCGTTCGCGGCCCGGGGCGTCCGGTCGGCGGGGTCGACGTCGAAGTAGCCGTAGTGGAACGGCACGAAGACCACGCCGGGCCGTACCCGGCCGATCCGGGCCCGGACCTGGATCGCGCCGCGCGGCGACGCGATGCCGACGACGTCGCCTTCGGCGATGCCCAGCCGGGCGGCGTCGCCGGCGTTCAGCTCCACCCAGGCGTCGGGCGCGGCCGCGTCGAGCTGCGGGGTACGGCCGGTCTTGGTGCGGGTGTGGAACTGGTACACCGTACGGCCGGTGGTCAGCAGCAGCGGGTAGTCGTCGCTGGTGACCTCGGGTGACGGCTGGTGGTCGACGGCATGCAGGAACGCCCGCCCGGCCGGCTCCCGGGCCCGGTACTCGTCCTCGGTGAACTCGGCGCCGGTGGCCAGGTCCTGGCCGTAGGTCTCGCAGTACGCGGGATCGGTGGCGAAGACGCCGTCGGTGTAGAGTCGCTCGGTGCCCTCCGGGCGGGCGTCGTCGCACGGCCACTGGATGCCGCTGCCGCCGCGCAGCTTGTCGTAGGTGATGCCGGTGTAGTCGCACGGCCGTCCGGCCGAGCACTTCTTCCAGGCCTCGAACACGTCCTCGGGGCCCTGCCACGTGATCAGCGGATTGCCGTCACGGTCCCGGAAGTCCATCCGGCGGGCGTAGTCGAGGAAGATGTCCAGGTCGGCCCGCGCCTCCCCGGGCGGGTCCACGGCCTTCTCGCTCAGGTGCACGGTGCGGTCGGCGTTGGTGAACGTGCCCAGCTTCTCGCCCCAGGTGGCGGCGGGCAGGACCACGTCGGCCAGCTCGGCGGTCTCGGTCAGGAACAGATCCTGCACCACGACGAACAGCTCCGGGGCGGCCAGGATGCGCCGGATCCGGGCCAGTTCGGGCAGTGACACCGCCGGGTTCGTGGCCGAGATCCACAGCAGCTTGACGGAGCCCTGTTCGGCGTACCGGAAAATCTGCATGGCGTGGGTGGGCGGGGCCCAGTGCGGAATCATGCCGGGCTCGACGTTCCACAGCTGCGCGAGCTGCTCGATGTGCTCCTCGTTGTTCCAGTTGCGCAGCCCGGGCAGGTCGCCGTCGGCGCCGGTCTCGCGGGTGTTCTGCGCGGTGGGCTGGCCGTTCATCTGGTAGAGCCCGGCGCCCGGCCGGCCGATCATGCCGCGGATCAGGTGCAGGTTGTTGACCCCGCACGCGGCGGCGGTCGCCTGGTTGGACTGGTAGAAGCCCTGCAGCACGGTCGACAGCAGCCGCTGCGACGTGCCCAGCAGCTCCGCGGCGCGTTCCAGCCGCGCCACGGGCACATCGCAGATCCGGGCGACGCGGTCCAGCGGATATCTGTCGACGGTCGCGCAGAGCTCGTCGAAGCCGATGGTGTGCGCGGCGACGTACGCCCGGTCGTACCAGCCGCGGTGGATGATCTCGCGCAGCAGGCCGTTGACCAGGGCCACGTTCGTGCCGGCCCGCACCGCCAGGTGCACGTCGGCCTCCCGGGCGACCGGGGTGGCCCGGGGGTCGACCGCCAGCATCGCGGGCGGGTTGGGCCCGCGGCGGCGATCGAGCATGCGGCTCCACAACACGGTCTGCGTCTCGGCGACGTTGTGCCCCCACAGGGCGATCGCGTCGCAGGAGTCGACATCGGTGTACGAGCCGGGCTGGCCGTCGGCGCCGAAACTGGCCTTCAGCGCCGCGGCGGCGGTGGCGGTGCACAGGCGGGTGTTGCCGTCCATGTGCGGGGTGCCGAGGCCGGCCTTGCCGATCACCGCGAGCGTGTAGTACTCCTCCAGGAACAGCTGGCCGGAGGTGTAGAAGCCGAAGTGCCCCCACCCGCCCGGGCCGTCGAGCAGCTGCCGCGACCGCTCGACGATGCGGCCCATGGCGGTGTCCCAGTCACTCTCGACGAGCCGGCCACCCTCGCGGACCAGGGGCCGGGTCAGCCGGTCGGTGCTGTTGTTGGCCTGCCAGCCGTACAGGTCCTTCGGGTCGAGACGACCGTGGTTGATCCGGTCGACCGCCCGGCCGCGAACCCCGGCGATCCGCCCGTCCTTGACGGCGATGTCCATGGCATCACCGTTGGCGTGCAGCACCGAGGCACTCTGCCACCAGGCGTCGACGTCGGCCTCGGTGAGCTCACCGTCGAGGAAGGTGTCGACGCGCACCGGCCAGGCCTCCCCCGGCCCGTACGGCGTGCGCGGCCCCCACGGCTCAGCGATCCGGTCAACCATGGTCCACCTCCTGATGAAACCGATCTACCCCGTCCCGGTCCCGGATACTCGTGCGACCGCGCGGGCCCGATCAGCGCGACGGCCGGGCGGGGACGAAGACGGAGGCAACAGCGAACCGTGCGGAGGGCCGACCATGTCCGGAGAAGCCTGGGTGACGTCCGTGACGATCGACTGCGCCGATCCGGTGCGGCTGGCCCGGTTCTGGGCCGACCTGCTCGGGCTGCAGGTCAGGCCCCGGGAGAGCCGGTACGTCGCGCTGACCCGTCCTGCCTCCGGGACACCGGAGCTCGTCTTCCAGCCTGTACCGGAGGAGAAGGCCGGCAAGGTCCGCCTGCACCTCGACATCGGCGTGCACGACCTGGACGCGGCACGCCGCCACGCGGTGGCGCTCGGCGCCTCGCCCGCCGACGACCTCGACGATCCGGGCGACGATTCGCTCGTCGTGCTGCGCGATCCGGAAGGCAACGAGTTCTGCCTGATCCGCCGGGCGGCCGGCGAGCTCTGAGGGACGCGGCCTCAGCGGAGGCGTTCGCGGGTGTTCAGGTCCCAGAAGTGCAGGGCGTTGCCGCGGTCGCCGGAGGCCACGATCGTGCGCCCGGCGACGTCGGCGGTGGCCACGCAGCTCACGAACTCGTGGTGCCCGTCGTACCGGAACTCCCCGGGTCCGCCGGTCCCGTGCGCGTTCACCCCGACGATCCAGTCCTCGGCCGTGATCAGCACGACGGCGCCCTGGACGGCCGCCCGGTGGCTCCATCCCCGTTTCGACCGGTGCCGGCTGAGCACCGTACGGGTGGCGACGTCGATCACCTGGACGTCGGTGGCCTCCTCCGGGTGGTACCCCGTGCCGCCGCCGAAGGCGTCGATCCCCTGGACGACCACGAGCCGTCCGTCCAGCGTCGCCAGTGTCCCGACCTCGCACTCCTCCGGCACGGCCATGGGCTCGTACAACGGTTTGCCGGCGGCCACGTCCCACAGAGTCAGCGTCGGGCTGTCGCCCCCGATCGTCAGGGCGACGAGCCGCCCGTCCAGCACGCCCAGGTCCGTGCGGCTCACCCGCAGGTCCGCGCCGGTACGCAGCTCGGCGACGAGCTCACTCGTCACGGCGTCCCAGATTCGCAGGACGCCGTCCGCCGTTCCGATCGCCACCACCGCGCGACCGCCCACCTCGGCCGGGCTGATCCCGGCGATCCGCTTGTCCAGCCGGGCCAGCGGCTCGCCGCGAGGGACACCGGCGTGGACCTGCCAGCGCAACACCACCCCGCTCCCGTCGCCGGTGACGAGGATGTCGCGGTCGGGGCCGGTGAAGGCGACGTGCGTGACCTCAGCGGCATGGTCGGTGAGGGCCGGGCCGAGGGCCTGCCCGGTGGCCGCATCCCACAGGCGCACGGTCCGGTCGGCGCCACCGGAGGCGAACACCGGGCGGCCCTGCCACCGGCCGGCGGCGACGGTGTGGACGGCGTCGGTGTGTCCGCTGCTCGCGGCCGGTGCGCGCAGTCGCCACAGGCGCGGTGGGCCGCTCGCCGCGTGGGACACCACAACTGGTTCGCCGTCCCGCTCGGTCACGTGTACGGCGACGATCCGATCGCCGTGACCGGTCCAGGGCCCGCCGACGCAGGCGCCAGTGGCGGCGTCCCAGACGCGTACGGTCTTGTCCCAGCTCCCCGAGGCCACCACGGTCCGGCCGTCCACGGTGCCGAAGGCCAGCGCGGTCAGGCCCTGGGAGTGACCGGCCATGGGCGGCACGACGGCCGCGCCGCTGGCCGGGTCGAACACGTGCACCGCGTGGTCCTTGCCGCCGGCGGCGAGCATCGCACGGTCGCCGATCCGGCCGGCGGCGATCGTCGACACGGAGCTGGAAAGTCCGCGGTACGGCCGGCCCAGCGGCTCACCGGTGACGGCGTCCCACGATCGGACCGTACGGCCGACCGCCACCGCCACCGCCGCACGGTCGTCGATCCGGGTGAACACCACGTCGGCCGGGCGGTCGTCGGCCGTGGTGTGCGCCAGCGAGACCTCGGCGACCAGCGCGCCGGCATCGGGATCCCACAGGCTGAGGCCGACACCGCTGTCCCGGCCGCCGGTGACGAGGGCGAACATCCTGCGGCCGGCCACCTCACCGGCCGCGATCCGGTCGGCGGACCGGTCCAGCCGGGCCACCGGAATGCCGGCTTCGACGTCCCACAGGCGCATGGGTCGCCCGCGCTGCAGGACGACGGCACGACCGGCGTCGCCCGTGGCACCGATGACGCTGTCGTCCGGTGATCCGCCGTAGAACGGGCTGCTGAACTCCCGCCCGGTCCGCGCGTCGAACAGGCGCAGTGCTCCCCCGGCGCCGCCGAGGGCAACCGTGGGTGAGCCGTCGACCTCGCCCAGCGCTGTCCGCGACATACCGCCGTCCGTCAGCGGGATGCGCTGGGTCCCCTGCGACGAGCACACCCACAGCGCGGACGAGCCGTCCCGGTCGACTGTCACCGCGAAGAAGCCGTTGGCCACGCTGCCCAGCGCCACTCGCGCGCATTCGCCGTCGTATCCGGCGAAGGCGTCCGGGAAGACCGGCTGCCCGGTGGTCAGATCCCACAGTGTCAGCGGCGATGCCACCTTGCCGGAGCGGGCGGCGAGCAGCAGCGGCCGTCCGTGCACCGTCGCGACGTCGATCTCCTGGACGTCGTCGAAGGGTGGCGCCGTCGGGAGCGCGGCGCCGGTGGTCACGTCCCACAGCGAGACCTTGCAGGCGGCGTGGTGATCGAGGAAGGCGACCAGCAGCCGGCCGTCGTGGTCCACCGCCGCCATCCGGAAGACCGAACCGGAGAAGTCACAGCTGAACGGCTGCCCGTACGGCTCCCCGGTCAGCGCGTCGTACAGCCGTAGCGAGGTGGCCGACTCCTGCGCCACGAGGAGGTGCCGACCCTGGAACTCCGTGAGACACCAGCCGTTGCGGCGGCCGTGCTTGGCGATCGGCGCGCCGGTCTGTACATCGTGGACCACCAGGCCGGATCCGGCGGCGATCACGACCGGCCGCCCGTCGAGCACGGTGAGGGAGATGCCGCGGGGTTTCAGCGGCAGCGGTACGCCGACCGGTGAACCCGTCACCGCGTCCCGGACGACGACGGTTCCGCTGGGCCGGCCCGCAGTCGCGACCAGGCCGCCCGCGCCGAGCGCCAGGGCGTCGTGCTGCTCACGGCGCAGTCCCGAGTGGTCCGGCAGCACCGCGCCGGTGGCCAGGTCGACCGCCCTGACGAAGCCGGCCTCACCGTCGCCCGGGGCCGGCACCACCAGCACCGGGCGTCCCCCGGCCGTCACCATCGTCGCGGCCCGGGTCCCGTCGAGCGGACCCGGCAGCAGGAGATGGGGCGCGGCGCCGGGAGCTTCCATCCGCGGCAGCCTAATGGGCGGCACCCGTGGTGGGTGCCGCCCGGTCGTGCGTGGTCGTGGGTTACTTCAGCCAGGGCAGGCGCTGCACCACCGGCAGGCGGGCCCACATCTTGCCCAGACCGAGGGTGTCACCGGCGGCGGTCAGAGCGAGGACAGCCAGGACACCGGCGTAGATCAGGTGGTCGTCCATGAAGGGGTTGTTCTCCGGAGGCAGCACCGCGGTCCACATCAGAACCAGCAGCACACCACCGGCAGCCGCGGCCAAGCGCATACCGATACCGGCGATCAGGGCGATGCCGATGCCGGCCAGACCCAGCATGAACAGCCAGTCAGCCCAGGCCGCACCGGCGATGCTGTGGTAGACGCCCTCGAACGGACCCGCGACCGCCTTGCCCAGGAAACCGTTGGTCGGGCTGCCACCGTTGATCCAGGCACCCTTCTCCGGGGTGGCCAGGCCGAGGCCGAACAGCTTGTCGATGAACGCCCACAGGAACACCCAGCCCAGCGCCAGACGCAACCCGGCGAGGGTGAAACGAGTGGCCTTGCTGCGACGGGACTCCGTGACGGTCGTGCCACCGGTCTTGAGCGAGACCCGGGTGGTGGGGTTCTGGACGGCGGTCATGGCGTCCACGTCCTTTCTGGGTTCGTTGTGTACACCCCTATTCCAGCCGCCGTCGACGCCGGTGATCAGTGCCGCACTGCCGTACCTGCCGGGACCTTCGGCCCCTCGGGTGCCGGGCCCAGCAGGTACTGCCGCACGGTCGGGGTGAGCCAGGCGATCAGGTCGGCCCGTTCCATCGCGACCACCGGGGGCAGCTTGAGCACGTACCGGCACAGCGCCAGCCCGAGCACCTGGCTGGACACCAGCCCGGCCCGGGTGTGCGGCTGGTCCGGGGCCACCCGCTCGGCCAGCGGGCCCAGCTGGGCCGCGAAGATCTCCCGCATGCGCTCGGCGGCGGCCGGGTTGGTCACGCCGGCCCGCAGCAGCGCCATCAGCGTCTCGTCGCCCTCCCAGCGGTCCAGGAAGTGGCCGACGAGCAGGGCGGCGATCTCGTCCACCGGTACGCCGGACAGCTCCGGCAACCGCAGGTCGAACTCGGCCGCCGCGGCGAACAGGCGTTCCTTGTTGCCGTAGTAGCGCATCACCATCGACGGGTCGATGGCCGCGTCCGCCGCGATGGCCCGGATGGTGGCCCGCTCGTACCCGTCGGCGGCGAACCGTTCCCGGGCCGCGCGCAGGATCGCCGCCCGGGTGCCGTCGGACCGCCGTGGTCGTTCTTCGCTCATGCCAACAAGTGTATGCCAACACATGTTGACCCGCGCGCCGAGGAGGACTACCTTCGAGTCAACAGATGTTGGCAAACAAACGTTGGCAGGTGACTCCGATGCTCCCCGCAACCACCGATGTCCTGATCGTCGGCGCTGGTCCCGTCGGCCTGGCCACGGCCGCTGCCCTTACCGGCGCGGGGGTCGACGTCACGGTCGTCGACCGCGCCGCGACCGCCGCGCACACCAGCCGGGCCGCCGTGGTGCACGCACACACCCTCGAGGTGCTCGACCGGATCGGCGCGGCCGACCCCCTGGCGGCGGCCGGCATCCCGGCGCCGCGCTTCACCATCCGCGACCGCGACCGCACCCTGGTCCCGATCTCGTTCGTCGACCTGCCCACCCGTTTCCCGTACGCGCTGATGGTGCCGCAGTCGACCACCGAGGCCGTGCTGCACGACCGGCTGGTGGCCGCCGGTGGCCGGGTCCTGCGCGGCTACGAGGCTGTCGGCCTGTCCGGCGGCACGGTGACCTTCGCCAACGGTGAGAGCGTGACCGCCCGCTACGTGGTCGCCGCCGACGGCATGCACAGCACGATCCGAGAGCTGGCCGGCATCCGCTTCGGCGACCCGTCGTCCGGCGGCGAGTCGTTCACCCTGGCCGACGTGAAGGTCGACGGCGGCCCGCCCCGCGACGAGGTGGTGCTGTACTTCTCCGGCGCCGGCCTGCTCGTCTGGGCACCGCTGCCCGACGGCACAGTCCGCCTGGTGGCCGCCGTCGACGACGCCCCCGAGCATCCCGACACCGCGTACGTCCAGTCCCTGCTGGACCACCGCGGACCGGCCCGCTCCCCCGCCCAGGTCGCCGAGGTGGTCTGGGGTTCGCGGTTCCGCGTCCACCACCGCGTCGCGGACACCTTCCGCGCCGGGCCGGTCCTGCTGGCCGGCGACGCCGGCCACGTGCACAGCCCGGCCGGCGGCCAGGGCATGAACCTCGGCCTCAAGGACGGCCTCGCGCTGGCCGACGCCCTCACCGAGACGTTGCGGTCCGGCTCCGAGGCACCCCTCGACCGGTACGCCGCAGAGCGCCGTCCCGTGGCCCAGGCCGTGGTCGGCTTCGCCTCGCAGCTGACCCGCTTGGCGACCGTGCCGGCACCGCTGCGCCCGGTCCGCAACGCGCTGCTGTCCACGCTCGCGCGGATCCCGGCGTTCCGCCGCCGCCTGGCGTACCGGCTCTCCGGGCTCGACCAGCGCCGCGCCGGCCCGGCGGTTGCGGGAGAATCGCAGCATGGAATCGAGCGAACCGGCCACCGAGCCTCAGGCACGTGATCGAGACGCCGCCGGGCGGCCCCGCAACGCCCGCCCCCGCGACGGGCTGGGCCGGCCGCTGCCCAAGGGGATGCCCGGCGTGCCGACCACGCCCGACGACCTGGTCCTGCCGCCCGTCGAGGCGCTGCGCGAGGCCCAGCGCCTGCTCGACGGCGGGCGGCCGTTCCACGCCCACGAGGTGCTCGAAGCGGCCTGGAAGGCGTCCGGCCAGCCGGAACGCGAGTTCTGGCGGGGCCTGGCCCAGCTCGCGGTCGGCCTGACCCACGCGCGGCGGGGCAACACCGAGGGCGCGGCCCGGCTGCTAAGGCGGGCGGCGGACCGGATCGAGGACTACGCCGCGGCCCCGCCGTACGGCGTACCGGTGGTGGCGCTGACCGCCTGGGCGCGGAGCACGGCCGAGCTCATCGACCACGCTGACGGCAGCCTGTCCGACCAGGCGCTGACACCGCAGCTCGGGCCCACAGGGCTACCGTGGGCGGGTGCTGTGGACAGCTGAGGAACTGCGCCGCCGGCTGGACCGAGCCCAGCAGGAGGTGGCCCGGCAGGGCTGGACGGCCCTGCTGGTCACGCCCGGCCCCGACCTGCGCTATCTGACCGGCTACGAGGCGCTGCCGCTGGAACGGCTCACCTGCCTGGTGCTGCCGGCCACCGGCGAGGCGACCCTGATCGTCCCCCGGCTGGAACGGGCCGCCGCCGAGGCCGCGCTCGGTGACCTGCGGCTCCGGCTGGCCGACCACCCCGACGGCGGTGACGCCGCGGGGCTGCTGGCCGGCACGCTGCCGGACACGACCGGGGTGGTCGGGGTCGTGGACGCGATGCCCGCCGCCCACCTGCTCCCCCTGCAACGCCTGCTGCCCGGCCTGCGCTGGGTGGAGGCCGGCCGGGCGACCGGATCGCTGCGCGCGGTGAAGTCACCGGCGGAGATAGCCGCGCTGGCCGAGGCCGGGGCCGCCATCGACGAGGTGCACCGCCAGCTGCACCGCTGGCTGCGCCCGGGCCGCACCGAGGCCGAGGTCGCCGCCGACATCGACGTGGCCATCCGCGACGCCGGGCACGCCCGAACGGACTTCGTCATCGTCGCGGCCGGCCCGAACGCCGCCAGCCCGCACCACAGCAGCGGGCCGAGGATCATCGAACGCGGCGACCCGGTGGTCGTCGACATCGGCGGCACGATGCCGAGCGGCTACTGCTCCGACTGCACCCGTACGTACGTCATCGGGCCGTCGGCTCCCGCGGACTTCACCGACTACTACGCCGTGCTCCAGGCCGCCCAGCGGGCCGCGGTGGCCGCCGTCCGGCCGGACGTAAGCGCCGAGGCGGTGGACGCCGCCGCGCGCAGCCCCATCGAGCAGGCCGGCTACGGGGAGCTGTTCCTGCACCGCACCGGTCACGGGATCGGGCTTGAGACGCACGAGGACCCGTACATCGTCGCGGGCAACACTGATCCCCTGGTGGCGGGCATGGCGTTCTCCGTCGAGCCGGGCATCTACCGGGCCGGCGCGCACGGGGCCCGGATCGAGGACATCGTCGTCTGCACCACGGTCGGCGTACGGCGGCTCAACACCACCGACACCGGCCTGGTCCACCTCTAACGCTCGTTCAGGACCAACCCGTGGGTACCGGAAATGCGGCGAGCCGCTACGGTTTACGACATGACGACCTACTCGGGTCCGGCAACGCTGATCCTCGTCGACGGCGCACGCGTCACCGGCATGGCCTCGCTCGGCACCAACAACCGGGGGAACCTCAACGGCTGGAGCGGCACGTTCCGGCCCAACGAGGTCAGCACGGACATCCGTAACGCGACCGAGGGACTGCAGCTGGAGCTGCCCTACGACCAGATCGGTGAGGTCGCCGTGACCGGCGTCCGCAAGCTGCTGGCCACCCAGGTGCTGATGTCGCTGGTCGGTCGCGGGCCCGCACCTTTCTGAGGCCGGCCCGGCCGGGCCCTCGGGGTCATACCGGGGTCGTCTCCGGGTATGGCCGGATAGGCCGCCGGCGCGCCGCACGCGAGGCTCGCAGACATGGGAAGTGTCCGAGCCTCGCTCGTGCGATCCGACGCCGCCGTGCTGCATCTGCGGGTGCTGCTGCTCTCGGGCATCGCGACGGTCCTGATCACCCGCGGCTTCCTCGCGGCCACCGGCTATCCCAAGCTGGGCGGCGGGGGCCTGCACATCGCCCACGTGCTCTGGGGCGGCCTGCTCATGCTGGCCGGCCTGGGCGCCGCACTGGCCCTGGCCGGGCGGGTGGCCCAGCTGGGCGCGGCCGTGCTGGGCGGCGTCGGCTTCGGGCTGTTCATCGACGAGGTCGGCAAGTTCGTCACCGAACGGACCGACTACTTCTACCGGCCGGCCGCCGGCCTCATCTACCTCGCCTTCGCGGCGCTGGCCGTGCTCACCGGACGGGTCCGCCGCAGCCCGGCACCGCCGGACCGGCGCACCGCCGAGGCCGCGCAGTTGGCCGTCACCGGGGTCACCTCGGGGCTGACCGCCCGCCAGCACGCCGCCGCGTCACGGCTGGTCGAGGGCTCCGACCGGGAGGCCGACCGGGCGGTGGCCCGACTGCTCGCCGCGGTGCCACCCCGGCGTGACGTGTGGGACGAGCGCCGGGAGGCGGCCGTGGACCTGATCCGGGCCACGCTGACCCCGGTGCGCCGGGCCCGGCTGGTGGCGGTGAGCGTCGGCGCGGTCATCGCGCTGCCGTTGGTCACGATGATCGGCGCCACCGGCGAGGCCCTGACCGGCGACCTCGTCCGTGATCCGGAACTCGGGGCCACCCTGGCGGTGGCGGCCTCGGCTGTGGTGTCGTCCGTACTCGCCGTCGGGGCGCTGCTGCGGCTGGGCCGCGACCGGGCGGCGGCGTTCCGGCTGCTCTCCCTGTCATTGCTCGTGAACCTGCTGGTCGGGCAGGTCTTCACCTTTGTCGTCAACCAGTTCGCGGCCGTGGCCGCGCTCGGCGTGACCGTGCTGCTACTGGCGGTCGTGCGGCACGAATCCGACCGCCTTTCCTAGCCGACCGCAGGCCGCGAGGGACACTGTCGCGGTGACGCACCCCCCACCGGACTCCGCGCCGAACGCCGAACGCCTCGTCTTCTTCACCGACGCGATCACCGCGATCGCGCTCACGCTGCTGATCCTGCCGCTCCTCGACCTCGTCACCGGCGCGGGTACCGGCCACCGAACCCTCGACCAGCTGGTTCACGAGCAACTCGGCGAGTTCGGCTCGTTCCTGCTCAGCTTCGCCGTGATCTTCCGGCTGTGGTGGTCCCATCACCGGATGTTCGAGCACGTCGAAACGCTCCACCCGGCCCTGCTACGGGCGAACGTGATCTGGACGCTCGCGATCGTGATGCTGCCGATCTCGACCGCGGTGATCATCGCCTTCCCGCCGACAGCGGGCAGCGTCGCGCTGTACGGTGGCACGCTGATCCTGGCCAGCGGGGCGATGACCGCGCTGGCGGTGATCATCCATCGCCACCCGGACCTCAGCGGAGGCCGCCCGCCGGTCACCCGCGAGCAGATGCTGACCACCGTGACGGTCCTCGGCGTGCAACTGCTGAGCACCCTGCTCGGCGCGGTGTTCCACGACCGCGTCAACTACTGGGCGTTTCTCCTGATGTTCCTGGCCGGCCCGGTCGAGAGCCTGGTCCGGGCCCGCTGGGAGAAGGGCCGGCCGCCCCGGCCGGCGTCCGGGACGAGGTAGCTCCCGGGGACCGGACCACCCGCCGGGCCGTTGCCGGCGACCGGCGGGTGACCGGATCTGTCCGTGCTCACCATGAGCTAGCTGACGACCACGACCGTGATCGTGTAGGTCTGCTCACCCTGCGGGATGCGCACGGTGACCGTTCCCGGCCTGACGAACCGCAGGTCGACCACGCCGGCCTCGTAGTTCTGGGACACCAGCGACCCCGGAACCGCGGTCACGAGACCCGGCCCGATTCCCTGCAGCCGCAGGACCCCACCGGTGTGGAAACACATGGACTTGATCAGGTCCAGCACGGTGTTGTGCAGGTCCAGGTCGTGCCGGACGGCGCCGTAGCAGGTGGCGGTCGGCTTGGTGGAGATCGGTTCGGCTGAGTGGGCCGGTCTGACGGTCCTGGTCCGCACCGGTCTCTGCCCGGTCGGCTGTCTCGCGAGACCGAGCTCGGGGCTCTCGGCCCGAGCCGGCGCACTGGGCGCCGTACTCGGGATCCGGACCGGGGCGGCGGACACCTGGTTCTCGGCTGCCTGCGCGGGCCGCGGTGACACCGAGGAGTCGCCACAGGCGGCCAGCGTGAGGGTCGCGATCGCGGCGACCGTACCGGCGGCCGCACCATGACGGAACGTGGAGTGACGCATTTCGGATCTCTCTTTCGTCGACGTGAAGGTCTGTCACCCAGTCAGTCACGTCGGCGCCGGCTTTTGTTCGCAGCTTCGCCTAGGTCATTTTTCCTGTCTCGTCGAGGCTGACGTACTGGGGCACGTCGTTGCGCAGCTGCTCCTGCATTGCCCGTACCTCGTCGGCGGAGACGCCGCGCAGGCAGGCCGGCAGGCCGCGCAGCACCTCCTCCAGGCCGAGCGCCCGGTTGGCGTTGTGGTGGTAGAACCGCAGCTCAGCCACGAAGTCGGCCATCATCACCGTGGCCTTGGCCGGGTTCTCCCGCCACAGCCAGGTGAACACCGAACCGAACGAGTCGCCGAGCACCGCCGTGGTGCCCGGCTCCGAGTGCTCCAGAGTCAGCTCGGCCTCGTAGAACACGACACTGACCAGCAGCTGATCGAGAATGTGCTCAGGTATCTCGCGGGTGTGCACATAGGCATCTTCTCTGGTGCACGCCACCCTTAGTGACCCGCCGCCCGGCGGTTGTTCTGTCGGGGCCGCGACAATGGCCGTCTCGCGCGTCATCCACCGGCGGTCACCGCGACCCGGTCAGCGGTGGTCTGCCGCGGGCCGGGCTCCGATTTACGCTGCCGAGGAATCAACATGGGCGGTTCGCCGGCCGGCTCCGATCCGGCCCGCTCTGATTCGGCCGGTTCCGATCCGGCCCACTCTGGCCCAGCCGACGACAACCCGGCGGCCTGCGGCGCGGCCGGAGGCAATCCAGCGGGCTGCGGCTCGGCCGGCAGCTCCCGACGGTGCCCGATCGCGAGGGCCGCCGCATACCCGAAGGCGCAGGCGACCGGCAGCCAGATCGGCGCCATCAGCCGGTTGTACTCGGTGTCGACCGGATGGGCCAGGAGCATCAGCACTCCGGTCAGCCCGGTGAAGATCCACAGTGCCGCCACGGCGCGCATCCGCAGCACGAGCACGACGACCGCGAACAGGAACGCGGCCAGGGTGCCCGGCACGGCCAGCTCCAGGCCGAGCTGGTCCGGCCAGAAGCCGAGGTTGCGCTCGACCAGCCACCCGATCGGGTCCGCCACGTCCGGGCGGGCCTTGAAGTGGCGGGTAGCGAAGTCCTGGATCGTGTCGTTCAGGCCCGGCAGGTGCAGCACCCGGCTGAGCAGCTGCCAGGCCAGCGCGGCCAGCAGCCCGGTCGCGCCGAGCATCACCCCGGGCCACCGCTGCCGCCGGCCGAGTGCCGTGAGGGCCCCGGCGGCGAGCAGGGTCAGGGCCATCGCCATCCCGCTGGCCGAGCGAACCGCGAACAGCCAGGCCAGCGCCGCAGCCACGAGCAACAGCCCGGCCCGGCGGCCCCGCACCACCAGAGTGGCACCGAGCAGGACCGCGAGGTATCCGGCGAAGACGCCGCTTTCGGTGAGCATCCGGGTCATGGCGAAACCCGTCGGCAGGACGAACAGAACGGTCGCGGCCAGCACTCCGGCCAGTCGCAGACCGCTGGCCAGCCAGACGGCCAGATACGCCAGTACGGCCGCGAGCAGCGCCAATATCAACGTCGCCGCCATCATGCCGGTCCACAATCCCAGCGTCGCGACGAATGGCGCGGCGAACAGCGGATAACCGGGCCGGCTGTGGAAGATCGCGGCGTATCGGGGCGAGAATCCGGCGGTCACGTAATTCTTGCAGGTCGGCGTCTCGCCGCGCGCCCGTGACGAGCGGTTCAGGTCCCGGCACACCTGCGTGCCCGCCTCGATGCGGGCCACCTCGGGATCCGTACCGCTGAAGATCAACGCCTGGCGCATGTACCAGAAGCTGTCCCCGGAGGCGACCCGCCGCGGATCCTCGTAGCGCGCGAAGAAGAGCAGGCTGGCGATCACGATGACGAGCAGCACCCAGGCCGTCTCGATCAGGCCCCGTCGGGCGCGGGACCTCGACGGGCGCGACCCGGCCCGATCAGCAACAACCGTTTCCACGTATTGACTCGATCCCCGTGATTGAGCATGACGATCAGCGGTCGCGCGTAGTCCGCGACCGCTGTTTCGCGGCGCGTCATTCCTGATCGCCCCGCTGTCCCCCTAGACGCCGGACCGAGCACCGGCGGGCGACAGGAAAGGGAAAAGAATCCAATGCGGGGCTGGTGATCCGGCCCGGTGTAGCCTCCGGCCGGGAGGACAACGTGCCGAGGAACGCTGAGAGCCCCGCGCTACGGGGGCGCCGACGTGAGCGGGAGCTGCTCGACGGGCTGCTGCGCGACATCCGGGCCGGGCACAGCCGGGTCCTGGTGCTGCGCGGGGAAGCCGGAGCCGGCAAGACCGCTCTGCTGGACTACCTGAGCGGGCATTCCCCCGGGGGCCGGGTCGTCCGCGCGGCCGGGGTCGAGCCCGAGTCGGAGATCGCGTACTCCGCGCTCCAGCAGTTGTGCGCTCCCCTGCTGGACCACCTCGACCGGCTCGCCGAGCCGCAGCGGGCCGCGCTGGCCACCGCCTTCGGGCTCAGCTCCGGCAGCCCGCCGCAGGCCCTGCTGGTCGGGCTGGCCGTGCTGGGGCTGTTCGCCGAGGCCGCCGCCGAGCAGCCGCTGGTCTGCGTGGTGGACGACGTGCAGTGGCTGGACCGGATGTCCGAGGTGGTGCTCACCTTCGTCGCCCGCCGGCTGGAGGCCGAGTCCGTCGCCCTGGTCTTCGCCGCCCGCAGTCCCGGCGACGAGCAGCTCCTTCCTGGCCTGCCGGAGCTGAGTGTCACCGGACTGCCCGACGCGGACGCCCACGATCTGCTGGACTCGGTGCTGCCGGGCCCGGTCGACGCCCGGATCCGCGAACGGATCGTCGCCGAGACGCGCGGCAACCCGCTGGCCCTGCTCGAACTGCCGCGCGATCTCACCCCGGCGGAGCTGGCGTTCGGGTTCGGTGCGCAGACCGCGATGCCGTTGCCGAGCCGGGTGGAGGAAGGCTTCCAGCGGCGCATCGCTGCGTTGCCACCGGACACCCGCCGGCTGCTGCTCACCGCCGCCGTCGAGCCGGTCGGCGACGTCACGCTGCTGTGGCGCGCCCTCAAGCGGCTGGGCGTCGGTCCGGAGGCGGCGGCCCCGGCCGAGGCTGCCGGGCTGGTCGAGTTCGCCGCCCGTACGCGTTTCCGGCATCCGCTGGTGCGCTCGGCCTGCTGGCGGTCCGCCGACGCCGCCGAGCTGCGGGACGTGCACCGGGCCCTGGCCGAGGTTACCGACCCGGCGCAGGAGCCCGACCGCCGGGCCTGGCACCGGGCCCATGCCGCGGTGGGACCGGACGAGCAGGTCGCCGGCGAGCTGGAACGGTCGGCCGACCGGGCGCTGTCCCGCGGCGGTCGCTCCGCGGCGGCGACGTTCCTCGAACGCGCGGCGGAGCTGAGCCCGGACCCGAAGCCCCGCGCCGCCCGGGCGCTCGCCGCCGCGCAGGCCCGGTTCGAAGCCGGGGCGCCGGCCCGGGTGCCCGGCCTGCTGGCTGCCGCCGAGCTGGGTCCGCTCGGTCCGTTGCAGCGGGCCCGGGTGGAGCGGTTGCGGGCCCAGGTCGCGTTCTCCCTCAACCGCGGGCGGGCCGCCGGGCCACCGCTGCTGGCCGCCGCCCGCCGCCTCGAGGAGCTCGACCTGGCCGCGGCTCGTGAGACGTACCTGTCGGCGCTGGGCGCGGCCGTGCACGCGGGACGGCTCGGCGGCGACGACCTGCGCCACGCGGCCGAGGCCGCCCGTGAGGTGCCGGCCGGTACGGACGCCGCCGGCCTGCTGCTGACCGGCCTCACGACCTGGACATTGGACGGGTACGCGGCCGCCGTACCGGAATTGCGCCGGGCCCTGGGGACGCTGACCGCCGACGAGGACCTCGGTCTGCTGTGGCTGGCCGTACCGGTAGCGCAGCTGCTCTGGGACGACGCGGCCTGGCACCGGCTCACCGAGCAGGCAGTCCGCGTCGCCCGCGCGACTGGCGCGATGTCGCTGCTGCCCACCGCGCTGGTCTTCCGGGCCGGCGCGCTGCTGCCGGCGGGCCGGTTCACCGACGCGTCGGACGTGCTCGACGAGGCCGCCGCCATCGGGCAGGCCACCGGGCTGCCCACGCCGCCCTCGGCCGCGCTCACCCTGGCGGCCTACCGCGGCCACGAGGCCCCCGCCCTGGAACTGATCAACGCGACCGCCCGGGACGCCGACGCGCGTGGTGAGGGCGCGTTGCACGGCCTGGCCGGTCTCGCCGAAGCGGTGCTGCGCAACGGGATCGGCCGATATCAGGACGCGACGCGGGCCGCCCGCCAGGTGGTCGAGTACGAGGATCCCGGCGTCCACGCCTGGGCCCTGGCCGAGCTGGTCGAGGCCGCGACCCGCGCCGGGGAGACCGCGGTCGCCGCGGAAGCACGCGAGCGTCTCGCGGAGCGGACCAGCGCCGCCGGTACGGACTGGGCGCTCGGTGCGCAGGCCGTCGCCGACGCGCTCGCGGGACCGGCGACCAAGACCGAGGACCGCTACCGCGAGGCGATCGAACGCCTGACCGCCACCACCCGGCAGGAGGTGCAGGTGGCCCGGGCCCGCCTGCTCTACGGCGAGTGGCTGCGCCGGGAGAACAGGCGCACCGACGCCCGCGCCCAACTGCGCACGGCCCACGAGGCGTTCACCGCGATGGGGGCGGAGGGCTTCGCCGACCGGGCCGGCCGCGAGCTGGTCGCCACCGGCGAGACCGTCCACAAGCGTGTCCCGGGCGCCCGCGCCGAGCTGACCGCGCAGGAGGCCCAGATCGCCCGCCTGGCCGCGGCGGGACGCACCAACCCGGAGATCGGCACCGTCCTGTTCCTCAGCCCGCGCACCGTCGAGTGGCACCTGCGCAAGGTCTTCGGCAAGCTCGGCCTCGGCTCCCGCCGGGAACTGGCCGCCGCCCTGCGCGATGGTCCATAGTGTTCGGATGCCGCAGGGTCTGACGTACGCCAGCGCGGTCAAGCTGCTCGGTGGGTCGAGCCCGCTGGTCACGGTCGCGGACAACCTGCTGGGCGGGGCGCTGAGCCTGGCCACGGCCGGCGGCAGCGAGGTCGCGCTCAGCCTCTTCGACGCCAAGGCCGAGGCGATCCGGCTCGGCCACCTGGTGGCCGGCAAGCTGACCGAGACGGTACGCGGACTGAGCCGCTACGACCGCAGCATGCGGCTGCAAGCAGCGCACGGGGTCCTGGTGGTGACCGCGTTCTTCGAAGCGCTCGACGACTGCCTCGGCACGTCCGGCATGGCCTCGCCCGGCTTCACCCGCGACGAGCAGATCATGCTGGCCGTGGGCACCAAAGTGACCGGTGACTGGCCCGGCCGGCTGCTCGCCGCACCCATTCCGGTGCCGTCACCGGACCGCGGCTACGACGAGCTTCTGGGCGACCTGCGGCAATGGTTCACCGCGTTGGCGGCGAAGACCGTCGACCACCTCGCCGGCCTCGACGTCTGGGACAGCTCCGACGTGCGCACCCAGCGCCTGGCCGACAGCCTGCTGCGCACCGTGCTGCCGGACCGGGCCGTCGAGCGCTACGAGGAGGCGGCTCGGCGGATGTCCGCCGAGCTGCCCGAGTTCGCGATCTGGATGCGCCGACTGGAGGACCGGGCAGCGACGCGCGGTCTCCAGGCTCTGGAAGAGGCGCTGCTGCGGGCCACCTCCGGCCGTGACCCGGTACGGCTGCGCGCCGCCATCGCCGCCGCGTACCGGGCGGACCTGGACCGTCCCATCCTCGGCGGCGACGCCGGCGACCTGATCATGCCCGCCCTGGGCGCGGCCTACATCGATCCGCGTTTCCGGGTCCAGGTGGCCGGCGTCGGATCCCGGCCGGCCGAACAGGACTGGTGGCAGGCGGAGCCGCGCGACGACCTGGCCGGCTTCCTGGCCACCTACGTGACCACCCCGCAGGCGGCGGACGTCCCGATGCTGCTGCTGGGCCAGCCCGGCGCCGGCAAGTCCTCGCTGACCCGGATCCTGGCCGCCCGGCTGCCGGCCGCGGATTTCCTGGTCGTCCGGGTCGCCCTGCGCGACGTGCGCGCCGAGGCGGAGATCCAGGACCAGGTGGAGCAGGCGCTGCGGGACACCGTCGGCGAGACCGTGGCCTGGGCGGAGCTGGCCCGCTCGGCCGGCGGGGCGATGCCGGTCATCCTGCTCGACGGCTTCGACGAGCTGCTCCAGGCCACCGGCATCCACCAGTCCGACTACCTGCAGCGGGTGGCGGCGTTCCAGCAGCGTGACGCGGTGCTCGGCCGGCCGGTGGCGGTGCTGGTGACGACCCGTGAGGCGGTCGCCGACCGGGCCCGGCTGCCGGCCGGGGGCCTGGTCGTCCGGCTGGAGCCGTTCGCCGACGAGCAGCTCGAACGGTGGCTGGCGGTCTGGAACGGCGCGAACGGCGAGCGGCTGGCCGCGGCCGGCCGGCGCCCGCTGTCGGCGGCGGTGCTGCGGCGCTTCCCCGACCTGGCCGAGCAGCCGCTGCTGCTGTTGATGCTGGCGCTCTACGACGCCACGGGCAACGCCCTGCAGAGCGACGACGAGACCTTCGACATCGGCCAGCTCTACGAGCGGCTGCTGAGCGAGTTCGCCGACCGGGAGGTACGCCGGGTGCACGCCGGCCGTCCCGAGTCGGCGATGCCGGACCTGATCGAGGCGGAGCTGTTGCGGCTGTCCGTGGTCGCGTTCGCGATGTTCCACCGCCTGCGGCTCTGGGCCACCACCGAGGAGCTCGACGCGGACCTGGCCGGCCTGGGTCTGCGGGCGTCGCGGGAGGCGGGCAGCGAGGGCTTCCGGGCGCCGATCACGGCCGGGCAGGAGATGGTCGGGCGGTTCTTCTTCATCCAGCGGGCCCAGGCCCACCAGGACGACCGGACCCGGCAGACGTACGAGTTCCTGCACGCCACGTTCGGCGAATACCTCGTGGCCCGGTTGGTCGTGCAGGCGTTGCGGGACGCGGCCGCGCGGGCTCGGGCCCGTACCCTGCAGCTCGGCCGGGCCGAGGAGGACGACCTGCTGCAGTCGTTGCTCGGCTTCACTCCGTTGAGTGCCCGCACCACGGTCCTGCCGTTCGCCACCGCCCTGCTGAGCGGCCCGGACACGGCGGAGGTCCGGGAGTGGCTGGTGGAGCGGCTGCGCACGGCGGTCACCCGGCCGCATTATGTCCCGCGCGGATATCAGCCGGTCGACAAGCGCATCGACCACTGGATGGCGACCTATTCGTTCAACCTGATGCTGCTCACCCTGGCCTGCGGCGGCACCGTGCGGGCGTCGGAGCTCTTCCGCAACGCCAGGGACCCGGCGCACTGGCTGCGCGACACGGCCCTGCAGTGGCGGGCGGCCGTACCCGGGGACATGTTCCTCGACGCGCTGGAGCCGCTGGCCGTGACCCGGGCCTGGGCCGCCGACGGCCGCCGCGACCTGATTCTGGAGCACTCCCCGGGAGCCGGCGTCGATCACGTCGATCCGTTCTGGTCCCACGGTTTCGGCCCGGACTGGGACTTCCGCGACGCGGATCCCGGCAGCGGCTTCAGCGACTACTTCCCGCTGGGTCCCGCGCTGACGTCGATGCAGCTGAGCAGTGCGCTCAGCGACGATGCCCTGCGGCACGCGGTGGAGCCATTGATCGACCGGCTGCCGGAAACGGTGACGACCTTCACCCTGCACGGGCCCGACGACGCGGAGTCCTTCGCCCGCATGCTGGTCCGCCTGTGGGTGGACTCGGCCCTGGGCGACGAACCGTCCCGCTTGCTGGCCGCCTACGACAGGGTGGCCGCCGCCCTGGTGGGCAATGCCTGGGGACCGGCCGAGGCTTCGACCAGCTCGCCGGATCTCGTCATCCGCATGGTGCTGCACAGCCTCGCCACGGACGCGCACCGGCTGCCCTCCGCCGACGTGCTGCGCCTGGCCAGGCAGATCCGGGTGGCCGCCAGGTTCGATCCGGCCGAGCACCTGCTGCCGCTGGTGGAGTGCCTCCTGGCGGACCCGGCTCCGATCGTCGGCGAGCGCCAAGGACTGATCATCGACGTCTTGGCCGAAACGACGGCGCTGGTGGGCGAGATGTCACCGGAGGACTGCCTGCGCCTGCTGATTGCGCTGGGACGCGCCCATTACCCGGTGTCGAGTGGGACGATGGCGGCGATCGACGAACGCCTGGCGGCACCGGGCTTCCCTGACCGGATGCGGACCGGCCCGGACCTCGTCGCCCGCCTGAGGGAAGCTCGTGGGCGCCTACCCGAGCTCTGAGGCGGCCGGCACCTCGTCGCGCAGGCCGACGCAGTCGTACTCCCAGAACGTGGACGGGTAGACGAACGTCCCGGTCATCCAGGATTCGTAGGCGGACAACCGCGCGACCTGAAAGCCGGCGTCGGGGACGCGCGGCGAGGGCTTGACGAAGCCGAGCTCCCCGGCGCGGACGAACCCGTGACGGGAGTAGTAACGCGGATCGCCTTCGAGGAAGACCAGCGGAACGCCACGCTCGTCGAGCTGCCCCAGCGCCGCGCGGACGAGGGCCGAGCCGATCCCGCGGCGCTGCCACTGCGGCGTGACCGCGAGTGGGCTCAACGTCTTCACCTCGACCAGCCGCTGCGGGGCGTCGACCCAGGCCCGGCTGACCATGACGTGCCCGACGACCTCCTCGGCTTCCTCGGCCACCAGGGAGAGTGCGGAGGGGTCGTCGCGCCGCAGGGCGTCGACCAGCTGGGCGACCGTGTCTCCGTGCCCGGGGCCGAACCCACTGCGATGGACGTCGGCCACCGCAGCATGGTCACGCGCCTGCTCACTGCGAAGGGACATGGCGGCAAGTTAACGCCCGCCGCCACGGCCGCCAAGCGATTAACCGCTCGCCTGTCTCAGGGCTGCAGGGGCTTGCGGCGGGGCCGGACCACCCGGTGGGTGATGCGCCAGCCGGCGGCCGTGCGTTCGACGGTGTCGTCGTAGGTGACGCTGCCCGCTGATCCGTCCGCCATGATGCCGAGTCCCTTGGACGTGGCGTGCACGGTACCGCACCGATCACCGGCACTGGCGGCAGTGGGCGCTCGTCGACGGGCAGAACTCCCGGCCCACGGCCAGGGCCACCGTGCGGACGGCCGGGCCGATCGCGCGGGGATCGAGCCGGCCCGACCAGCCCGAGACCGCGACGGCCGCCACCGGGTGCCCATCGGCGTGCAGGATCGCGCAGGCCACGCCGCCGACTCCCGGGCCGGACTCCTCGCTCTCGTAGGCCAGGCCCGACTCGCGTACCAGCCTCAACTGCCGTCGCAGCGACGCCGGGGTCGACACCGTGCGCGGCCCGAGCGCCGCCAGCGGCTGGGCACAGACCAGGTCAACGGCCGCGTCGTCGCTGCACGCCAGCAGCGCCTTGCCGGCCGCACAGGCGTGCGCCGGCATCCGGCCACCGGACGGCGGCGGCTCCGGAGTGTCCCGGCCGCGCAAGACCTCGAGGTGTACGACGTCAGCCCCGTCCAGAACCGCAAGCTGCACCGACTGCCGCGTCGCCTCCCGCAGGTCCACCAGGTACGGCAACGCGACCGCGCGCAGGTCCCGGCGGCGCATGGTGAGCTGGCCGAGCTCGGCCAGTCGCGGGCCCAGGTGCAGGTGCGGGCCGCTGCGTTCCAGGAAGCCGTACGCCACCAGCTCGGTCACCAGCCGGGAGGTCGTCGACTTGGGCAGGCCGCAGCGCCGGCTGATCTCGCCGAGCCGCAGCTCGCGGTGCTCCGGGTCGAACGCGCCGAGCACCGCCGACACCCGGGCCACGGCCACGTCGGGGATGTTCCGCTCAGCGGGACGTTCCATCGCAGCTCCCTTGACAGGCCCGCACCCTCGTCGCTTACTAACGTACCAGTTCGTACATCGAGTGCCGTTGATCAGCACGACGGGAGCTTCACACCCATGAAACCTTGCCGGTACGGCCTCATCGGTGCGGGCATCGGCGCCTCGCTGTCCCCGTCGCTGCACGAGACCGAGGGCCGGCACCACGGGCTGAACCTGTCGTACGAGCTGATCGACATCGCCGAGCCCGGTACGCCGGACGACCTCGGCCACCTCCTCACCCGCGCGCAGGCCGACGGGTTCGCCGGGGTCAACATCACCCACCCGTTCAAGCAGCGGGTCGTCGGGCTGCTGGACGAGCTCTCCCCGCAGGCGCGCGACATCGGCGCGGTCAACACGGTCGTCTTCCGGCACGGCCGGCGGCTGGGCCACAACACCGACGCGTACGGCTTCGCCGAGTCGTTCCGCCGGGGGCTGCCGGGCGCGGCGGTCGGCCGGGTGGTGCAGCTCGGTGCCGGCGGCGCCGGCGCGGCCTGCGCGTTCGCCCAGCTCAGCGGCGGCGTCGAGCAGCTGACGGTGGTCGATCCGGACGCCGATCAGCGGGGGCTGCTGGCCGAGGCGCTGAGCATGCGCTTCGAGGTCGAGCGGATCGCGGTGGCGGCACCCGACGAGCTGCCCGCGGTGCTGGCCGCGGCCGACGGCCTGGTCAACGCGAGCCCGGTCGGTATGGCGGCCAGCCCCGGGCTGCCGCTGCCGGTCACGCTGCTGCGCCCGGGCCTGTGGGTGGTCGACATCATCTATCTGCCCGTCGAGACACAGCTGCTGCGCGCCGCCCGGGCCAAGGGTCTGCGCGCCATCGGGGGCGCCGCCATGTGCGTGTTCCAGGCCGCCGCCGCGTTCGAGCTCTTCACCGGGTGCACCCCCGACACCGGGCGGATGCTCGCCCACCTCAACCGGCTGCTGCAAGGCAGCGGGCGCCACATCCACGCCTGACCCGTCCCCCGCCCCGCCCCCACACCGTTGGAGTGACCGATGAGCCGACCGACGCAACGAGCAGACCGCACCGTGCCTCCCGACGGGCACCTCACCACCCGGAACCTTCCCGAGCCGATGTCGTTGCGCCGCATGGTCGGTCCGGGCGTCGTGGCGGTCGGCATCGGCATGGCGGCCGGGGAGATCATCCTGTGGCCGTACCTCACCGCGATCGGCGGGCTGGGCCTGCTCTGGCTGGCCTTCGCCACGCTGGCCGTGCAGTTCGTCATCAACATGGAGATCGAGCGCTACACCCTGGCCACCGGGCAGACCGCCGTCGCCGGTTTCTCCCGGTGGTGGAAGGGCTGGGGCATCATCATCTGCCTGGCCGGTGCCTTCCAGTACGTGTGGCCGGGCTGGGCCACCAGCGGCTCCACGGTGTTCACCTACCTGGTCGGCGGGGGCGATCCGGTCTGGATCACCGTGGGCGTGCTGGCCGCCATCGGCGTCCTGCTGTCGCTGTCGAAGGTCATCTACAAGACCGTCGAGCGGGTCGAGATCGTCAAGGTCGGCCTGACGCTGTTCTTCCTCGCCGTCGTCGTGGTCTTCGTCATCTCCCTGCCCACCTGGGGTGAGGGCGCGCGGGAGAGCGTCACCGGCTTCGGGCAGATCCCCGAGGGCATCACCTTCACCCTGCTGCTCAGCGCCATCGGCGCCGCGGGCGCCGGCGGCGTGCACAACCTGGTGCTCAGCAACTGGATCCGCGACAAGCGGTACGGCATGGGCGCGCACGTCC
This sequence comes from Actinoplanes sp. CA-051413, assembly GCF_050955795.1. Taxonomy (NCBI): domain Bacteria; kingdom Bacillati; phylum Actinomycetota; class Actinomycetes; order Micromonosporales; family Micromonosporaceae; genus Actinoplanes; species Actinoplanes sp. CA-051413. Next base: position 4,767,817 of record NZ_CP192100.1, on the reverse strand, counting down.
CCCGGCTCATCTCCCCCATCACCGGCCAGGAGGAGGCCGCCGGCGGCGACCGGTACACGTTCCCCCAGGACGACGAAAACCTCGCCCGCTGGCGGGTCTGGTGGAAACGCGCCAACATCGAGCACTTCTTCGCGTTCCTGCTGGTCTGCTTCCTGACCATCACGATCATGAGCCTGCTGGCCTACGAGACCCTGTTCGGCCGCGACGACCTCAAGTCCGACCCGTCGTTCCTGCGGATCGAGGGTGACGTGCTCGCCTCGGAGGTCGGCGGCTGGCTGAAGCTGCTGTTCTTCGCGATCGCCGCCGTCTCGCTGTGGGCCGCCGCGATGGGACTGCTCGACGTCATCGGCCGGGTGGCCAGCGACTTCGTCCGCCGCAACTACCTGGCCGGCTCGGCCCGCTGGACCGAGGCCCGGCTCTACCTGGCCGTCGTCTGGGGCGAGATCGTGCTGGGCTCGCTGATCCTGCTGGCCGGCTTCACCCAGCCGCTCGGCCTGCTGATCGTGTCGACCTGCGCCGCCTCGGTGGTGACCCTGCTGTACTCGGCGCTGCTCGTGCGGCTCAACCGTAAGGACCTGCCCGAGGCCATCCGGATCGGCGGCTGGCGGCTGGGTGGGCTGCTGGTGGCGATCGGCTTCTACGGCTTCTTCGCCGTGGCCATGGTGGTGACCCAGCTGCAGAAACTCTGAGGACCCCGATCAGCTCGCCGACAGCCGCAGGTGGCGGTGGGCGGCCATCCGTACGGGTGCGTTGGCTTCGCCGAAGCCGTCGTAACCGCCCTGGCGCTGGAGGATCTCGAAGAAGACCCGCCCGCCGTAGACCGGGGTGTACAGGTGGAACAGCTCACCGCCGCGGAAGTCCCGGTCGTAGAGGATGCCGTGGCGGCGCAGCCGCTCGACGAGGTCCCCGGGCAGCGCGAAACGGGCGACCAGGTCGGCGTAGTAGTTGTCCGGCACCGGCATCGCCGGGCCGCCCAGCCGCTCCACGGCCGCGGCGGTGGCGAAGATGTCGGCCGTGGTGAAGGCGACGTGCTGCGGATCCACCACGGCCGGCGCCCACTCGCCGCGGCGCAGCAGGGCCACGGTCAGGGCCAGCCGGATCGTCCGGTGCGCGGTGCTGAACGCCCGCGAGCGCATGAGCCCGAACGGGGCCGCGTACTCCTCGGTGGTCAGCTGGGTCAGCCCGAGCACCGAGTGGTAGAACAGCCCTGCCTCGTCGAAGTGGTCGAACGGCTGGGCCAGCCCGAGGTGATCGGTGCCCCGCAGCCCGGCGTCCACGGTGGGCTGCTCCCCGGTGGCCAGGAAGTCGGCCCGCCAGTCGTTGTCGTCGGCACTGAAGAACACCGAGGTCCCGTCCGGGGCGGCCACCGCGGCCAGGTCCGCCTCCCGGAGGCCTCGGGCCCGGGGCAGCGCCGGGGCCAGCAGTGCCTCGGCCCGCGCCCGGGACCGTTGCGGGTCGGCGCTGGTGAGCGCGAAGGCGCTGAGGGCGGCGGTGCCCGGATCCTGCGGGCGGGTGACCGCGCTGTTGAGGATGACGCGGCACGTTCCCTGCTCCCACAGCTCGACCGGCTTGGAGCGGTGCTGGCCGGTGTGGGCGAAGCCGAGCCCCCGCAACGCCTCTTGCAGCACCGGCCCGGAACGGCCGTCCACCGTGAACTCACTGAACGCGTGCACCGACAGCGCCGGCGCGGCCGGCAACCGGCGTACCTCGATCGCCGGGGGCTGCGCCGGGAGGCTGTCCTCCAGGCTGATCAGCGAGCGCATCGCGTCGATGGCCGTACGCCGGGGGTCGGCCTGCCGGAAGACGTCGTTGAACACCTCCAGCGACAGCGGCCCGGCGTAGCCGGCGGCCAGCACCCGCTGGACGAAGCCGGTGAGGTCGAACGTGCCCTGGCCGGGGAACAGCCGGTGATGCCGGCTCCACTGCAGGACGTCCATGCGCAGGTGCGGCGCGTCCGCCAGCTGGAGGAAGAAGATCTTGCCCGGCGTGATCCGCGCGATGTCGTCGGTGCCGGCCTCACGCGACAGGACGTGGAAGGAATCCAGGCACAGGCCGAGCGCGGGGTGATCGGCGTCCCGCACGATCCGCCACGAGTGGTCCCAGGTGGACACGTGCCGGCCCCAGGCCAGCGCCTCGTAGGCGATGCGCATCCCCCGGGCCTGGGCCCGGTCGGCCAGCAGAGCGAGCTGCTCGGCGGCGAGAGCGTCGTCGTCGATCGCGGCCGGGGAGACCGACGAGCAGACCAGGACGGTGTCGGCGCCCAGCTCGGCCATGACGTCGAACTTGTGCTCGGCGCGGGCCAGGTTGGCCGCCAGCAGCGGCGCGGGGACCGCCTCGAAGTCACGCAACGGCTGGTACAGCTCGATGCCGAGCCCGAGGTCGGCGCACCGGGCCCGTACCTCGGCCGGCGACCAGGGGGCCACCACCAGGTCGTTCTCGAACAGCTCGATGCCGTCGAAGCCGGCCGCGGCGGCTGCGGCGATCTTGTCGTCCAGCGTCCCGGAGACACACACCGTCGCGATCGACCGGCGCAGACGGCTCGCGGTCATGGCTCAGTCCCCGGACCGGCCGAGGTAGCCGACGACCATGTCGGCCAGCATGGTCCGGTAACGGTCGCGGGCGGCCGGGTCGAGCAGGTCGCGGCCGAACAGGGCGCCGAAGGTGTGCCGGTTGGCCACCCGGAAGAAGCAGAACGCGCTGATCATCATGTGCACGTCCAGCGCGTCCACGTCCGCGCGGAAGGTGCCGTCGCGCTGGCCCCGGGAGAGCGCCTCCTGCAGGACGCCGATCGCCGAGCTGTTGAGGTCGACCAGCCGCGCGACCTTGGACATGTTCCTCGCCTGCTGGGAGTTCTCCACCCCGACCAGCTTGATGAACGTGGGGTGCGCCTCGTGGTGGTCGAAGGTGACCTCGGCGATGCGGCGGATCGCCGCCACCGGCGTCAGGTGCTCGACGTCGACGGTGCGTTCGGCCGCCCGGATCTCCGCGTACGCGCGCTCCAGCACCGCCAGGTAGAGCTGCTCCTTGCCGCCGAAGTAGTAGTAGATCATCCGCTTGGTGGTGCGCGTCCGCGCCGCGATCTCGTCCACCCGGGCACCGCTGTAGCCCTGGTCGGCGAACTCCCGGGTGGCGACGTCGAGAATGTCCGTACGGGTACGCCCGGCGTCGCGCCGGCGGTCGGCCTCGGGTTCTGGTGCCGCTGCCCGGCTCATCACGCTCCTTGTATACGAACTAGTCCGTACATCATGCCTCATGAATCCGTCAGGCGTGACCGCCGCCCGGCGTACCGTGGAAGAGCGTGCGACGGTCCGGCCGGCGACGCAGAAAGGTCTCCCCTGATGGCCCGCTTCGACGTGTCCCTCGACGTGCGCGCGCCGGCTTCCCGCGTGTGGGCGGAGCTGGTGGACTGGCGCAAGCACGCCGACTGGGCGCCGCTGACGAGCGTCCGCATCACCAGCGCCCGCCCCGACGGGGTGGGCGCCGTCTTCGTCGCCCGCACCGGGATCGGCCCGCTCGGCTTCGACGATCCGATGACCGTGGTGCGCTGGGAGCCGCCCGCCGGTGACGCCCCGGACGACGCACCCGGCCGCTGTGACGTGGAGAAGCACGGCCGGGTCGTGCACGGCCGGGCCTGGTTCGTGGTCACCCCGCTGCCGGGCGGCCGCAGCCGGGTGGTGTGGAGCGAGGACATCACGGTCAGCCCGCACCGGCTGACCAGGCTGACCGCTCCCCTGCTGTCCGTGGTCGGCAAGGTCGGCTTCGCCCAGGTGCTGCGCTCGATGGCCCGCGAGGCCGAACGCCCCCTCGGCCGGGCCTGACGCCCGCGGCGTCAGCCGCGCTTGAGCCAGTGGTCCAGCCAGGCGAAGGCCTCGTCCTGCATCTCACGGACGAAAACGTGGCCGAGACCCGGCCACACCTTGGTGCTCAGGCGGTGCCGCGCCCGCTGGGAGGCCCACACCGCCTGCATTTTGGCGTACGCGACCTCGACGCCGGCCGCGGTGAAGAGCGGATCGGTCTCCCCGTCGAGCACCATCATCGGCCGGGGCGCGGCGATGCTGGCCACGTCCGGGATGTCGAGGTAGCGGGGCAGTCCGGGATGCAGCATGAAGAACGCCGACTGCCCGCGCAGCGTGTTGTTGCCCGGGACCATCATCTCCTTGAGCCCGGTCATCCAGCAGGCCGAGACGGTGGCCGCGATGTGGTCCGACAGGGCCGCGACCTGCCACGCCCGGTAGCCGCCGAGGGAGAAGCCGACGGCGGCGATCCGGCGCCGGTCGATCTCGGGCAGCGTGGCCAGCATGGCGGCGGCGCGGACGTCCTCCCGTGCCATCAGCCCGGACAGCGACGACCCCAGGTTGAAGAGGTTGCTGGCCAGTGCCTGCTGCCCCTCGTAGGTCAGGCCGCCGCGGTCGCCCCAGCCGAGGGCGTCGACGGCCAGGACCGCGTACCCCCGGCGGGCCAGTTCGTCGCCGATGAACCGGCCGGAGAAGTACCGCTGCGCCCAGGCCTGCGCCGACGCCCGGCGGGTGTCGTCGTACCAGGGTTCGATCAGCTTCTCCTTGCCGATGTCGAACTTCGCGCCGTGGTCGTGCAGCAGCAGCGCCGCCGGGAACGGCCCCGGCCCGTCCGGGACCAGCATCGACGCCCGGACCCGGCTGTGCCGGGTGACGTTGAAGAGCACCAGGCGCCGCCGGTAGCCGTCGTGAGCCTGCTCGTCGACGATCTCGACGTCGAAGGGCGAGCTGTCCTCGGGCTGCCACAGCAGCTCCTCGACCTTGGCGCGGGCCCGCCGCTGCCAGGTCCGGAAGCCGAGCCGGCGGTTGCGGCTCCAGGCCAGCGGGAAGTCCAGCTCGGCCTTGAGCTGCTCGGCGAAGACGGGCAGGCCGCCGTCGACCACCGCAGGCCCCTCGAATTCCGGGGCGGCGAACCCAGCCGGGCCGGCCGCTGCCGCGAGATCCGGGGCCGGCAGGTGGCCCGAGGCCAGGGCCAGCGTCGGCAGAGTGACGAACGCGCGGCGCTTCATCCATTCCCCTTTGTCGATGGATGTCGACCGTAGAAGCGGCGCCGCACCGCTGTCAACGCTGCCCCGCGCGAGCGGACCGGGTGCCGCGGCAGGACCGCGGCACCCGGTGGCGTGCCGGTCAGGCCGGGATGTTCGTCACCCCCAGGCCGTGCCCGGCGAAGGTGATCAGGTCGGGCATGGTGAAGTCGCCGGGGGTCGCCGACGGCAGGAACGGCTTCCAGTCGGGCTGGTTGCGCAGGTACGAGGAGGCGTCCTTGGCCAGCAGCCCGAGGAACACCTCGGCGACGATGCGGCCGCCGACCTGCCCGAGATGCCGGCCACCGGCCTGCACCTGGGCCTCGCGCAGGATGTAGTACCACAGCGGGGCGGGGCCGCCACCGGGCAGACCGAGGTCGTCGTCGGACAGCACGTCGGCCGCCATGTGGTGGGCCACGTCCTGCCCGGACGGCAGCAGCAGGCGGGCGCCGCGGGTCAGGTTGCGGTCGATCAGCGACGGCCGGTTCGCGGCGATCTCCGGCGGGAGCGCGGCCAGCGGGTCGGCGAGCTTGGTGTCGATCAGCCGGGACTTCTGCAGCGCCTCCTTACCGGCCCCGTCGATCTCGAAGAAGCGGGCCCACTCGATGGTCCAGAACCGGGGCAGGATGCGGAAGCCGCCGAAGTGCCCGAGCGGGTTCTCCTCGGAGATCGGCTTGGCCGTGAACGTCGGCAGCGGCCCGACCAGGGTGTTGAGCTTGTACCGGCCGCGGATCATGGAGTGCCCGAACCGGTACGCCGCCACGGAGAACTCGACCGGCATGTACGGGTCCTGCTGCCACAGGTAGAACTGCCGGTCGACCCGCGGATACCGGCCGCTCTCGTCCAGCACACTGCCGAGCATGTCGGCACCGACCGAGCGCCGCAGGAAGTCGTGCACCACCATCCACTGGTAATGCCACCGCACGATCCGCTGGGCCGCCTCGAACGCGGTCTCGCTGCCCCGCCGCAGCGTCGGGTCATCGTGCACGCGGTCGACCACCGCGTTGTGGAACTTGAGCATGGTGAGCTGCAACTGACTGACGAAGGTGTTCTCGTCGTTGCGGGGATCACCGAGCAGGGCGGTCTCCTGCGCGTTGCGGGGCAGGTCGTCCTCGTCGTCGTGGTGACCGATCAGCAGCTTCTCACCGCCGGAGTCCTTGTCGTAGAGGAACGGGTCGTCGACCGGCCCGCGCCCGTAGACGCAGTCGAGGTCGAAGCGCGGGCTGCGGAAGTTGGTCAGCGCGTCCGGGTCGTTCTGCCGGTCGAGGCTGGACACCGGGTCGAAGGTGAGGTCGTGGTCGATGAACTGGCCCAGGTAGGTGTAGCCGGCCGGGATGTCGGGGTTGTCGGACTCGGGGCTCGGCCCGGTCGCGTTCTCCTTCATCAGCTCGGCGATCTGGGCGATCCGCTCGTCGCTCGGCACGAACGGCGGCAGCCGGAACATCCGCCCGAACCTGCCCTCGTGCAGCCGGGACACCGGGACATAGGACAGGCCGCGTAACTCGTAGCCGTGGCCGCGCGCGGAACGGCGTCCGTAGCCGAGACCGTGACCGGAGGTCGCGCCGGCGACGAGCTGCTCGGCGGTACGCGGAGCGTGGACCTGCGGCGTGGATTTGTGGTTGTCGACAGACATGGATGTCCCCTCGGAAGGCAGCAGGCGTGGGATGACGTGGGCACTCACCGCGGGTGACCGAGCGGCGTCCAGCCCCGTCGGGCGACACCACGACCGTCCGGATTCCGGCCCGTGACCAGCCTGGACCCGGCACCGGCCGCGGGCAACGAAGTGTCGTTGATTACGCACCGCAGCACCCTCCACCACGCCCGCCGCGTCCCGCGGGACGTCGGCTCTGCGCCGCAGCACGGTGTCCTGCCCGGTCAGGAAGCGAGCGCCGGGCGGACACCGGACCGGAGACACCGCGGCGGTGGGCGCGACCAGCACGCCCACCGCCGGCTGATGTTCGTCGGATCAGTGGGTCCGCGGGTCGGCGTCGTTGCTGCGGCTGCCGGCCTTGGCCAGGCCCCGGCTCACGAGGTATCCGATGGTGAGCAGGGTGATGTACCACCACGCCTTGTCGGCGGCGAAGTAGTCGCTGCCGTCGTTGGCCGCTCCGTCGCCCACGGTGTACGAGGCGATCAGGACGCCGGCGACGGCGGCGAGGTAGACGAACAGCTCGGTGGTCTTGTACGACGGCTTGGTCTCCTCGCCGCGGACGCGGGTGTGCTTGACGTCGAGACCGTCGTGCGCGTGGGTCGTGGTAGCCATGAATATCACTCCAGGGGGTCATATGTCGGGCCGCCAGGTGGCGGCCGGACCGGGGTACCCCGCGCCTGGCCGCCCAATCAGTGATCTCCCAGTTTTTTCCCAGACTGTTGCCGGCCGCTCCACGTGACACCGCGGTGACGCACACCCGACACGGCCGGCTCACGGCCGGAGAACCCTTCACATGCGGGTGTACCGTTGCGTCCTGGTACCACCTCCGACCTGCCCCTTGATCATGGTGAAGTGACCGATGCCCCTCTCCGCCACACTGACCCATGACGCGATGTTGTACGGCAGTGACGACGAGTTCGTCTCGGCGCTCGTGCCGTACGTCCGCGAGGGGCTGGAGCACGACGAGGCGCTGGTAGCAGCGGTGACCCCGGCCAACATCGCCCTCCTGCGGGACGCGCTCGGCGCGGACGCCGCCGCGGTCTCGTTCATCGATCGCAACGAGTGGTACCGGCGGCCCGCGACCACGGTGGCCGGCTGGCAGCGGCTGCTCACCGACGCCCTCGCCCGTGGGCACAAGGGCATGCGTCTGATCGGCGAGGTCGGCTTCGGCCCCCGCCGTCAGCACCCCACGTGGACGCGGTACGAGGCGGCTCTCAACGACGTGTTCGCGCAGGCGCCGGCGTGGATCGTCTGCCCGTACGACACCCGGACACTGCCGCCGGCGCTGCTGGACGACGCCCGCCGGACCCACCCGGCGACCTTCCACCCGCGGCGCTGCCCCAGCGAGCACTACCTGGAGCCCGAGCAGTTCCTGCGCAGCGTCGCCGAGCCGATGCCGCCGATCACCGGGCCGCCGGCGCTGAGCCTGGACGTGGCCGAGGGGGTGGCGGCCGCCCGTCACGCTGTGTCCGCCCTGCTCGCGGCGGCCGGCTGGGCGGGCCTCGACCGCGGCGACGATCTGATCCTGGCGATGTGCGAGATCGTCACCAACAGCGTCCGCCACGGCCGGGGCCGGCGGGAGCTGCGGGTATGGGCGCACGGCAGCACGGTCACCTGCGAGGTCAGCGACGAGGGCGCCGGTGTCGCCGATCCGCTGATCGGCTACCGCCCACCCGCGCAGGACCTGGCCGGTGGCCGGGGACTGTGGATCGCCCAGCAGCTGTGCGATGCGCTCACGGTCATCCGGCGCGACGCCACAACCGTGGTCCGCTTTGCGGTCACCCTGCCCGCCTGATCCGGCTTTTTCATCGCGGCGATGACGGGGGCCCCGGCACTCGCGCACCGGGGCCCAGGAGGCTACGGATCAGAACACCAGCTGCCGGCGGTGCCGCCGAGCCGGGGCGTTCGCGTCTTTGTCGTCTGCGTCTTTGTCGTTCCTCGCTGTTGACCAGAGAAACGTTAACCGAAGGCTCCGAGGAAGTCTAGGTGGCTGCACCGAGATTTTCTGGTGCCTCACCCGAAGGGTGAGGTGTCGGACGCGGGGCTGCTGGCGCGCCGAGGGTCGGCGCCGGCCTCGGTGCTGCGGGTGTCGCCGTGGCCGCCGTGCCAGTCGAGGATCAGCATGCAGGCGTCGTCGGGCAGCGTGCCGCTGGAGCCGGCGACCGCCAGGACCTCATCGGCCAGCACCCGGACGAGTTCCCTGGGGTGCAGCTCGCCGAGGTCGTGCAACTTCCCGGGCAGGTCCAGCGCCGCGGCGCCGCGTTCCAGCATCCCGTCGGTGAGCAGGACCAAGCGGTCTCCGGGTTGCAGCTCGAGCTGGGTGGCCTCGAAGGGCCGCCGGCCCCGCACGCCGAACGGCCGGTTGACGGGCAACGCGACAGGCTGCGCGACACCGTCGCGGACCAGCAGCGGAGCCGGGTGCCCGGCGTTCACGACGGCGAGGGAGCCGGTCCGCAGGTCCAGCCGGCCGAGAATGCCGGTGACGAAGAGCGACCGGTCGGAGGCGTTCCCGACCAGCGCCTGGTTCGCGGCCTCGGCCTGCTCGAGCAGGGTGCTGCCGCGGCGGCGGGCGTTACGCAGCCCGCCCACACAGAGGGTGGCCGTCAGCGCACTGTGCACGCCGTGCCCCACGGCGTCGGTGATGCTCAGGTGCAGCAGGTCGCGGGCCAGGCTGTAGTCGAACGTGTCCCCGCCGATGCTCGCGGCGGGCTCCAGCCAGGCCGCCAGGGTGAACGAGTCGGCCTCACAGGTGAACGAGGACGGCAGCAGGCGCCGCTGGATCTCCGCGGCGAGGGTGAACGGTGTCGTGCGCTGGCCCCATTCGAACAGGTCGGTGTGCCGGCGATTGGCGATCACCACGAAGGCCAGGGTGTGCGCGGCCCGCGACACCCGCTGCACGATCTCCTCGGACGGCGCGGTGGACAGGGCGATCTCCAGCAGGCCGATCGCCTCCCCGCGCTGGGTGACGGGCGCCCGCACCACGCACAGGTCGCCGGACTGCTCGACGAGGGCCCGCTGAGCGCGCAGCGCCTGCTCCTGCGGGCCACCGTCGAACGGCAGGACCAGCGCGACGTCCTCGTCCTGGCGGCGCTCGCCCGACACGGCACCGACCGGCAGGTGGACCAGGCGCACCAGGGCGCGGCCGCTCATGTCGGCCACGAGGAACGACACCCACACCGCGTCGAGGCGCATCCCGATCTTGCGGGTCACCGCCCGGACGGCGTCGACCGGAGGTGCCTTCTCGACGGCGAGCAGTACATCGTTGAGATCCATACCGCTCGTCTCCCTGGTGGTCACGGGACGGAGCATAGACGCGCCGCCCGGCGCCCAGCGGTCAGTGCACCAGACGGCGCAGCGCCCACCACGCCATCGGCAGATAACCCGCGACTGCGGGCGCGAAGCCGACCACGGTGAGGCCGGTCCGCGTACCCGTGGCGGTGGCCTCGACGGTGTGCAGCAGGGTGAGCTTCACCCCGGCCGCCGACGCCGTCCACGACCAGGTCCGCACCGGACCCGCGGCGTCGACGCCGATGACCTGGAAGGTCACCGGCAGACCGACGGGCCCGCGCACGACGCCGGTGGTGCCGGGGGCGAGCAGCTCCCCCGGGTAGTCGACCGAACGGATCTGGGGTGACCACTCCGGCCATCGTTGCGGGCGCACGTAGCGGTCCCAGACGTCGTCCGTGGCGCGCGGGCCCTCGACGGTGATCTCACGGCGCAGGGCCGGCCAGGCGAATCTCACCCACCCATGGTGCGGCACGGCGGGCGATCCGGGGCCCGGGCAGCGATGAGTTCCCGGGCCGGCGCCGGTCTTATCACCATGGCCGCCCATTTCTCCGTCGGCATGACGGTCACCCGCGCGGACGTGCCCGTCCTCTGCGCCGGCCTCGCCGACCTGCTGCGGGGGCGTACCGGCAGCGTCGTGATCTGCGACGTGGCCGGCGTGGCCCGGCCCGACGTGGTGACGGTCGACGCGCTGGCCCGGCTACGCCTGACCGCCCGGCGGCACGGCTGCGAGCTCGTCGTCGGTGGCGCCGGCCCGGAGCTGTCCCGGCTGTTGCGGCTGGTCGGCCTGACCGACGTCCTGCCCCAGGTGGGGCGGGAGGCCGAACAGCGGGAACAGGCGGGCGGTGTCGAGGAAGTTGGTGACGGCCGTGATCCGCCCGGCTGAGATCTCCAGCACGATCAGCGCCCAGGGGTCGTGGCCCGTGCCGCCGGTGCTGCGGCGGTACTGACCGAAGGCGGGCATGCCGTTGGCCGTCACCGGCACCAGGCGGGAGCCGCGGCAACCGCTGCCCGTGCCGGCCATCCAGGCGGTGATGTCGGCGGTGCCGCGGAACCACAACGGCAGCGGCGGCATGGACAGGGTCGCGTCGTCGTGCAGCAGAGCCGTCAGCGCCGTCAGGTCGTACGCCTCGAACGCGCTCACGTACCGCGCGAGCAGCGCCTTCTGCTCGTCGTCGAGCGGGGTGCGCGGGTCGGAGGTGGTGTCCGCGGCCGCGATGGTGGCCCGGGCCCGTTGCAGCGCACTGGTGACACTGGCCACCGACGTGTCGAGCAGCTCGGCCACCTCCTGCGCCGACCAGGCCAGCACCTCACGCAGGATCAGCACGGCCCGCTGCCGCGGCGGGAGGTGCTGCAACGCGGCGATGAACGCCAGCCGGACCGACTCGCGCTCGGCGACCACGGCGGCCGGGTCGGCGCCCTCGGGCAGCAACCGGCTGTCCGGCACCGGCCCGACCCAGATCTCGTCCGGACGCGGCTCGCCGGGATCGGTGGCCCGCCCCGACCCGGCCGGGCCGAGATCCATCGGGCGCACCCGGCGCTGGGCGCTGTCCAGCATCGTCAGGCAGACGTTCGTCGCGATCCGGTACAGCCAGGACCGCAGGGCCGCCCGGCCCTCGAAACGGTCGAAGCCGCGCCAGGCCCGGACCAGCGTGTCCTGCACGGCGTCCTCGGCCTCGAACGCGGACCCGAGCATCCGGTAGCAGTAGCCGGTCAGCTCGGGCCGGTAGGCCTCCAGCCGCTGCTCGATCGCCACATCCTCCACCGGCTCAACTTAGCGGGCCGGTGACCGATTAGTTCGCGCCGCCCGCCCGGTCTACCCCCCGTCACCTCAGCAACCGGACACCAGGGAGTCACCATGACCGGCACCGGCCAGTACGCCGACGTCAACGGCATCAACCTCTACTACGAGTCGCACGGGACCGGCGCACCGCTGATCCTGCTGCACGGCGGCCTCGGCTCGGGTGAGATGTTCGGGCCGATCCTGCCCGTGCTCGCCGACCACCACCGGGTCATCACCGTCGACCTGCAGGGCCACGGCCGGACCGCCGACATCGACCGGCCGCTCGACGTACGCCTGATGGCCGGCGACGTCGCCGCCCTCATCGACCACCTCGGCCTGGAACGGCCCGACGTGGTCGGCTACTCGCTCGGCGGCGGGGTGGCCTTCCAGGTCGCGTTCCAGTTCCCGGAGAAGGTCGGGCGCCTGGTCGCGGCGTCGGCCAACATCCGCCGCGACGCGATCTACCCCGAGATGCTGCAACAGCAGGGCCAGGTGAGCGCCGCAGCGGCGGAGTTCATGAAGGAGACCCCGATGTACGAGCTCTACCAGCGGGTGGCCCCGCGCCCGGAGGACTTCCCGCGGCTGCTCGACAAGATCGGCGTGGCGATGGCCCGGGACTTCGACTTCACCGAGGAGGTCCGCGGCCTGCGGGTGCCGACGCTGGTGGTGGCGGCCGACGCCGACATGGCCCCGCCGAGCCACTTCGTCGAGGTCTTCGGCCTGCTCGACGGCGGCCTGCGCGACGGCGGCTGGATGGGCGAGTCCCGGCCCAAGGGCGGGCACGCGCTGGCCCTGCTGCCGGGCCTAACCCACTACAACCTGTTCCTGTCGCCGCTGTTCGCCGCGGTCACCCTGGCCTTCCTCGACCAGAAGGAGTGAGCCCGGGTCAGTCGCCGGGGTCGGTGCGGGGCGGCGCCTCCCCGGCCCCGGACTGCACGAGGTCCTCCATGGCCGACACCTCCCGCAGGTCCGCCCGCCGCTCCCTCTCGTCGGCGGCGCGATCCCGGGCCCCGTGGCTCGCGTTGCGTTGCTCCTCGAGGCGGTCCAGCCGGCGCTCGCGGTCGTCGAGGCGAGCAGCGCGGGCCGCCGCCTGCCGGGAGTCTGCGTCCATGCCGGTGACTATCCCCCAGGAACGCGCTCATCACCACGGCCGCTCCGCCCCATGTCACCCGGCCGGGGCTACAGCTTGGCCAGGAACGGACGGATGAGCGCGGCCACCTCGTCCACGGCGGACTCCAGCAGGAAGTGGCCGCCGTCGAGCAGGTGGATCTGAGCGCCGGGCAGGTCGGTGGCGAACGCCTGGGCACCGGCCGGGCCGAAGATCTCGTCACCGCGACCCCACACCGCCAGCAGCGGCACCTGGCTGGCACGCAGGTACTCGTGCAGGCGCGGATACAGCGGCGGGTTGGTCGCGTAGTCGGCGAACAGGCTCACCTGGACGGCGTCGTTGCCGGGACGCGACACCAGGGCGAAGTCGTGCAGCCAGGTCTCCGGGTCGACGAGGGTGGGATCCGCGACGCCCGTGAGGTACTGCCAGCGGATCGCCTCGCACGTCAGCGCCCCGCGGACGGCGGCCTCGGACTGCGGGGTCCGTTCCCGGTGGAAGTCCCACACGGTCGTCCAGAAGCTCTCGACGAAGCCGGCCTCGTACCCGTTGCCGTTCTGGGTGATGATCGCGGTGATCGCGGCCGGGTCGCGCAGGGCGAGCCGCCAGCCGATCGGGGCGCCGTAGTCCTGCACGTAGATCGCGTAGCGGGTGACGCCGAGCTGCTTCAGCAGGCCGGCCGTCAGCGCGGTCAGCGCGTCGAAGGTGTAGCCGAACTCGTCGGCCGGGGGCGCGTCGGACAGGCCGTACCCGAGGTGGTCCGGGGCGATGAGGTGGTAGTCCTCGGCCAGCAGCGGGATGAGGTTGCGGAACATGAACGAGCTGGTCGGGAAGCCGTGCAGCAGCACGAGCACCGGCTTACCGGGGGTTCCGGCCTCCCGGTAGAAGAGCCGGTGCCCGTCGACGGTCGCGTAGCGGTGATGGATCGCAGCCATGACTAACCTCCATGAGAGCTTTTGATGGTTAGACACAAGCAGGCGATGCTATAACCTGTCAAGGGACTTATGGAGGTTAGGCATGATCGAGCTCGGCACCGGCGCCGACGACGCGGCCCTGTTGGCGCTGCTCAACAGCGCTCCGATCGTCGACGGCACTGTCCGGGACGCGCTCGGCGACGACAAGGCCGCCCGTGCCTGGCTGCGGGCGTACGCCCCGGATGTGCCGGTGACCGATCGACAGCTCCTGCGTGCGGCTCGCGATGTGCTCCGGGCGGTCGTCCGCGGTGAGCAGCCGCCCGAATCCCTGACCCCGTTGCTGGACGGCGTACGGCCCCGCCCGGAGATCTCCGGCACCGGCCTCAGCTGGGCGCTGGACGTCGACGGCGGGCGAGCCGTCGTGGTGCGCGCCGTCCTGACCTGGGATGCGCTGGTCAGGACCAGTCCGGGGCGGCTGCGGCCGTGCACCAACGACGAGTGCGCGCTGTTCCTCATCGACCGGAGCAAGGCCAACAACGCCCGCTGGTGCTCGATGGCCACCTGCGGCAACAAGATGAAGGCCCGCCGGCACTACGAACGCTCGCGGCGTCCGCGGCCGGCGGGCGGCTGAGCTCAGGCGGCGGCCAGTGCCTCCGTCGGCGCCAGCCGGGCGGCCCGGATCGCCGGATACAGACCGGCCACCGCCCCGATCACCACGGTCGCGGCCACGCCGCCCAGCAGCACCCACACCGGGACCACCGTCGGCCACGCCTGCGTCGTCGCGTAGAGCGCGGTCACCGCGAATCCCAGCAGCACTCCCCCGGCCCCGCCGGCCAGCGACAGCAGCAGCGACTCCGCCACGAACTGCACCCGGATCTGGCCGCGGGTGGCCCCGAGCGAGCGGCGCAGGCCGATCTCCGCCCGGCGTTCCAGCACCGAGATCACCATCGTGTTGGCCACCCCGATCCCGCCGACCAGCAGCGCCACCGCCCCGAGCCCGAGCAGCAGCTGGGTGAAGGTGCGGTTGGTGGCCTGCCGGGCCTGGAGCGCGTCGGAGGGCCGGGAGACCTTGACCTCGTCCGGGTTCTCCGGGTTCGCCGTCGCCGCGAGCACGTCGCGCACGGCCGTGACCTGGGCGTCGTCGGACCGGGTGTAGACGGTGGTCGGGTGCCCGTCGAAGCCCAGGTACGACGCCGCCGCGGGCCAGCCGACCAGGACCGCCGAGTCGAGTTCCGGCGCCAGCGGCACCGGCGCCAGCACCCCGGTGACGGTGAACCACCGTCCGCCCAGGTAGACCGCCGGCACGGACCCCAGCCGCCGCGCCGCCGTGGCGCCCAGCACGACCGCCGGATATCGCGCGGTCGCCGCGTTGAGCCACGACCCGGACGCGACCGTGGCGCCCACCGTGGACGGCAGGTCCAGCTGGGCCGCGGCCACCGAGATGCCGCCCGTCTGCGCTTGCGGGATCCGGTCGGTCCGGTACACCGCCGTGTCCGGGACCGTGCCGGTCGCGGCCACCGCGCGCACCGGCCCGATCCGCTCGATCATCGACACGGACTCGTCCGGCAGCGTCGCGTCGTCGCCGAACATGGTGTTGCCCGGGCCCACCGTGAGCAGGTTGGTGCCCAGCGCCGCCAGGGCCCGGTCCAGGTCGGCCCGGCTGGACGACGAGATGCCCACCACCGCGGTCATCGCCGCGATGCCGATCGCGATGCCCAGCGAGGACAGCACCGCGCGCAACGGCCGGGCCCGCAGGCCCGACAACCCGACTCGCATCAGGTCGGTGACCCGCAACCGGGCCGGTGTAAGGACAGTCACGGTCAGCTCACCCGCCCGTCGCGCATCGAGATCTGCCGCGGCAGGCCGGCGGCCAGCTCCCGGTCGTGAGTGATCACCACGACCGTCGTGCCGGCCGCGTGCAGCTCGCGCAGCAGCTCGACCACCCCGGCCCCGGCGACCGAGTCCAGGTTGCCGGTCGGCTCGTCGGCCAGCAGCAGGGCCGGATCCCCGGCGACCGCGCGGGCCATCGCGACCCGCTGGCGTTCCCCGCCGGAGAGCTGGTGCGGCCGGTGCCCGAGCCGGGCCCCGAGACCGACCCGGTGCAGCGCGGCCTCGGCGCGCCGCTCCCGCTCCTTGCGGGGTACGCCCGCATACAGCAGGCCGTCCGCGACGTTGGCCACCGCGGTACGGCCGGAAGCCAGGTGGAACTGCTGGAACACGAAGCCGATCCGGCGCGCCCGCAACGCCGACAGTTGCCGGTCGGAGAGCCGGGACACGTCGTGCCCGTCGATCCGGACCGTGCCCGCCGACGGCCGGTCGAGGGTGCCGATGAGGTGCAGCATCGTCGACTTGCCGGAGCCGGACGGGCCGACGACCGCGGCCAGTTCGCCGTACTCGACGCTCAGGTCCACCCGGTCCAGTGCGGTGACGCCGCCGGGGTAGGACTTCGTCGCGCCGGCCAGTTCGATCACTGTCATGACGGCATGCCCACCGTCGTGCCGGCCGCGATGCCGCCGCCGGAGACCTCGACCCGGCCGTCGGCGAACAGGCCGGTCTCCACCGCGGAGATGCTGCTGCGGCCGCCGTCGACGACCTCCAGGCCGTACCCGCCCTCGGCCAGCGCGAGCAGCGCCGCGACCGGGACGGTCAGCACGCCGGGCCGCTTCGCCGCGGTGAACTCGACACTGACCGACGCCTGGTCCAGGCCGGCCGGCGCCTTGGCGAAGCCGATGGTCACCGACAGGCTGGTCGACGCCTCCTGCTGGCCCTCGGCCGGCGTGACCACGGTCTCGACACCCTTGATCGTCCCGGCGACCTCCTTGCCGTCGGGCAGGGTCACCCGCACGGCCGCGCCCTTGCGGGCGAGCCGCTGATCCGAGATCTCCAGCTCCACGGTGGCGACCCGGCCGGTGCCGGTCGTCTCCAGCAGGTCGGTGCCGGGTTGCACGACATCACCCGGCTCGGCCGCGCGGCTGTCGACCCGGACCGCGCCGCTCGCATAGACAATCTGCGCCGGGTCGACCGTCCCGGTCTCGGCCAGCCCGAGGTCGTCCTGCCAGTCCCGGACGGCCGAGGCGGTCGCCGACGAGTACGTCCGGTCCACGGTGAAGCCGCGGTAGCCCAGCGCCCACAGGTTCCGCTCGAACTGCTTGACGTCCCTGCCCGTGTCCCCCGATGACAACGTCCTATACGCGGGCAAGGAGCCGTACAGCAGCACGACCGGGTCGTCGTCGATCCGGTACAGGGCCTGGCCCCGGGTCACCGTCGAGCCCTCGGCGGCGAGTGCGGTGACGGTGCCCGAGAGCCGGGAGGCGTGCGCGGTCGGGTCGCCGTACCCCAGCTCGCCGTCGGTGGTCTCGGTGTCGACCAGCGTCTCCTTCTTCACCACCGCCGTGGCCGTCGGAGCGGACGCCTGCGCCTGCTCCTGCGCGTCCGGCAGGGCGACCACGACCGCGGCCGCGGCACCCGCCGTCAGCGCCACAGCCGCCGCGGCGTAGACCGTCCGCCGGCTCATCCCGCGCTCTTTTCCTGGGTCTTGGCGCCGCCGGGGCCGCTCGGCCGGAACTTCGAGCAGGCCTCGTCGGCCTTGTCGAAGGTGGGGTCGCCGGGGCCCGTGCCGATCTTGTCCCCGTCGAGCCGGACGCTGCCGTCGGCCTGCGGGTCGGGGAAGTTCGGCACCCCGTTGTCGCGCATGCACTGGGCCATCCGCCGGGCCTGTTCGAGCTGTTGCGGGTCGGCCTGGCCCCGGTCGCCCCCGTCGGGCGCCCACTGTTTGCAAGCCGCCATCGCCGCGTCGACCTTCGCTTTGTCCGTACCCTTGGGGATCTTGATCTGCAGCCCGCCGCCCGGCTGGGGGTCGGGGAACCAGCTCATGCCCTGCTCGCGCATGCACTGGGAGAACTTCAGGGGCGCGTCATCGTCCTGGGCGGCCGCGGCGCTGGCGCTCGCCGTGGGCGCACCGCCCGCCGAGGCGACCTGGTCGCCCTCCGCCGCCTTCCCGCACCCGGCCGCCGCCATGGTCAGCAGCAGGCCGAGCGCCAAGATCCTGGTGGTCCGCATCGTCGTCTCCTCGTCGGCGGCCGGGCGGCCGCCACGGGAAGCAGTGAAGTCCCCGGCGGGTTTCCCGGCCGTCACGCCAAACCGTGACGCCCAGGTGACGTGACCTTGGGCCACCATGGAGGCATGCGCATCCTGGTGGTCGAGGACGAGCCGCTGCTGGCCGACACCGTCGCGGCGGGTCTGCGCCACGACACCCACGCGGTGGACGTGGTCTACGACGGCGCCGCCGCGCTGGAACGGGCCGGGGTCAACGACTACGACGTGGTGATCCTGGACCGGGACCTGCCCGGCGTGCACGGCGACGAGGTGTGCCGGCAGCTCGCCGGGCGCGACACCACCGCCCGGATCATCATGCTGACCGCGGCGGCGGACATCGACGACCGGGTCGAGGGGCTGGCCCTGGGCGCCGACGACTACCTGCCCAAGCCGTTCGCCTTCCGCGAGCTGGCCGCCCGGGTCGCGGCGCTGGGCCGCCGGTCGCGGCCGGCCGCGCCGCCGGTGCTGCGCCGGGCCGGGATCAGCCTGGATCCGCACCGGCGCGAGGTCTTCCGCGACGGACGGTACGTGCCGCTGTCCCGCAAGGAGTTCGCCGTGCTGGCCGAGCTGCTGCGCGCCGACGGTACGTCGGTCTCGGCCGAACAGCTGCTGGAGAAGGCCTGGGACGAGAACGCGGATCCGTTCACCCACGCCGTACGGATGACGATCCTGAAGTTGCGCCGCAAGCTCGGCAACCCGCCGGTGCTGCTCACCGAGCCAGGAGTGGGGTATCGGATCGGATGAAGCTCACCGTGCGGGGCCGGCTGACCCTGGTGTACGGCGGCCTGTTCCTCGCCGCCGGCGTCGTCCTGCTGGGCTTCACCTACGTCCTGGTGAAGCAGCAGCTGCCCGCCAAGGCCCTCATCACCGGCGGTGGCATGGCCGGGCAGCCACCGCCGGACGCGGCGAGACCCGACGTCATCTTCCAGCGGGTCGTCGAGGACACCCGCGACGACGCGCTGTCCGCGCTCATCACCCAGGGCGGCATCGCGCTGCTGGTGGTCGGGGCCGCCGCGATCGCGCTGGGCTGGCTGATCGCCGGGCGGATGCTGCAACCGCTGCACCGGATCACCGACGCCGCCCGGCGCATCGCCGAGTCGCCGGCGGCCGACCGCGGCCTGCACGAGCGCATCGCGCTGGCCGGACCGGACGACGAGATCAAGCAGCTGGCGGACACCTTCGACCTGATGCTGACCCGGCTGGACCGCTCGTTCGACGGCCAGCGGCGGTTCATCGCCAACGCGTCGCACGAGCTGCGTACCCCGCTGACCCTCAACCGGACCCTGCTGGAGGTCGCCCTGCGCCAGGAGCAGGCGTCACCGGAGGTACGGCAGCTCGGCACGACCCTGCTGGCGATCAACGACCGGCACGGCCGGCTCATCGACGGGCTGCTGCTGCTGGCCCGCTCGGAGCGTGAGCTGACCGAGCGCGCCTACGTGGACCTGGCGGACATCGCCTCGCATGTCTGCGGGACCGACATCCAGCTCGAGCTCGCGGAGGCCACCACGGTCGGAGACCCGGTGCTGCTGGAACGGCTGGTGCAGAACCTCGTCGAGAACGGGGCACGGCACAACGTGCCCGGCGGCTGGGTGCGGGTGGCCACGTACGCCAAGGACGGGCGGGCCACGCTGGAGGTCAGCAACACCGGACCGATGGTGCCGCGGTACGAGGTGGAGGGCTTGTTCGAGCCGTTCCGCCGGCTCGGTACCGACCGGCTGGCCGGGCCGGGCGTCGGGCTGGGCCTGTCGATCGTGCGCGCGGTGGCCCGGGCCCACGACGGTGACGTGCACGCCGTGCCGCGCGACGAGGGCGGCCTGGTCGTGACCGTCACCCTGCCGGCGGCGTACTGAAGCGGTCGCCGGAAAACCGGTGGCCGCGCGGTTCCGTACGCCGTTACCGTGCTCGCGCCCTGTCTCCTCGGTGAGGACATGCCGTTGTACGTCCTGTGAGACCTCCTGAGCGCTGATTCATCGCGCGTCGCCGCTGGGCGACGTGCGCCTTTTCGCTGCGGACTTCTCACTGGGACCGGTGTATCTCCATGTCCAGAAACTGGGTGGTCGTGCCCACCCGCCTGCCCCTCGTCATCCGCCGCTGCCACGGGTGCGCCTCGCAGCGCTTCCGGGCGAGCGGCAAGTTCCGGGTCAACGCCAACCACAAGCTCATCGACGCCTGGCTCCTCGCGCTGTGCACCGGCTGCGGGGAGACCACCAAACTCACCCTCTTCGAACGCGTGACGGTGCGTTCCGTCCGGCCGGAGATCCTGGACCGGCTGCACGCCAACGACCTCGGCCTGACCGCCGAGCTGCTCCGGGATCCGCTCGTGTGGCGCCGCAACCGCGTCGCCCTCGACTGGGACGGCGCCTGGCGCCTCGACACCGGCGAACCGGACCAGCCGGACGGCGAGGCGATCGAGGTGGTGGTGCGTTTCGCGGCGCCGATCCCGGTCCGGCCGGTGCGCCTGATCGCTGACGGCTTCGGGTTCTCCCGGGCCGAGGTCGCGAGACTGCTCGCCGAGGGATGTCTCGTCTCGGCGGTCCGCCTCACCGGCAGGCTCTCGGGCGACTTCACCTTCACGCTCAAGCGCTGAGCGTTCCGGCAGGCCTGTCCGGCGTGATCCGCCGGGCGGGCCTGCTGGCCGGTTGCTGCCAGGCTCCGGGTCCGTGGTCGCCACCGGCCTACGGTGCCGTCATGGTGAGTTTCGAGAATCTTCTCGCCGCCCGGCCGGACGAGTGGGGCCGGGCCGCCGACACCTGGGCCGCCCTCGCCCGCGAGTCCGAGGACGCCGCGAACGGCATCTTCGAGCGGGGCTCGGCCAAGGTCGCCGAGAACTGGACGGACCAGGTGGGCGCCGAGGCCGGCGCGAAGCTCGACGCCCTGGCCAACTCCTACCTGACCGCCGCCGGCACGATGCACGGCGTGGTGTCCATCTTGTACGGCCTCGATGACTCGATCGGCCCGATCCGCCGTTCGCTGGAGTCCGCCGTGGACTACGCGCGCCGCAACGGCTTCACCGTCGACGCCGACGGGCGGGTCACCGCCCCGGCCGGCAGCACAGCTCCGCCCGAGGCACTCCGCGAGGCCGACGCGCTGATCCGGGAGGCGCTCGACTCGGCGACCCGGATCGACGTCGAAGCCCGCAACCAGCTCGACGAACTCGCCGCCGCGGTGTTCAACACCGACCGGGACTGGGCCGTCGACCACGTCCAGGCCGACGCCTCCCGCTCCCAGGTGGAGCTGCTGGCCGAGGCCCTGCCGATCGGCCGGGACCCGGCGACCGTGGCCGCCTGGTGGAACGCCCTGCCACCGCAGGACCGGGCCGCGTTCGAGCGGGCCGTCCCGGTCGAGCTCTACGACCTGCCAGGCCTGCCGGAGGACGTCAGAAGCCGGCTGGAGGGCGACGGCGGCTACAACCGGGTCGAGGCGGTGCGCTGGGCGCAGCAGAACGCGTTCAACCCCGACATCGACATCTTCGACAACAACTGCGCCAACTTCGTCTCGTACGCGCTGTCCAACGCCGGGCTGGCGCCGAAGCTGGACGACTTCGGCGGCGCGTACCAGGACGGCTGGAGCCAGGGCGTGCAGACCGGCTGGGACGCACTCGACGCCCGGGACTACACCCACACCCCGGCCTGGACGGTGTCGGACCGGCAACGCGACTTCTTCCTGGAGAACGGCGGCAGCGAGATCCCGCTCTCCGGCGCCCAGCCCGGCGACGTCATCTACTGGGAGCAGGCGGCGCCCGGCGGCCCCATCGCCGAGGGCGGCGTGCACCACGCCGCGGTCGTCACGTCGGTGACCCCGGACGGCGACGTGCACTACACCCAGCACACCGCCTCCCGCCTGGACGCCAGCCTGGACGGTCGGCTGCCGACCAACGAGGTGGTCGAGGGTGACCAGCGCGTGGTCATCGTCCGGCCCCGGCAGGGCTGGTAGGCCGCCATGAGCATCGAGATGCGACCGGCGCAGGTGGCGACCGCCGGTGACGACGTGCGGACGCTGGCCGACGAGGCCAAGCAGAAGCTGCGCTCGCTGTTCCACCTCAGCGACGTGGCGGCGCAGGCCAACCCCGGCTGGCTGGCCTCGGCGTCACTGACCAACTGCCGCACGGTCTGGGAGCAACGCATGCGGGAGACTGTGGACGCCACGGCCGAGCTGGGCGAGGCGCTGACCGTCTCGGCCGGCGACGCGGCGAACGCCGACGCGGAGGGAGCGGGCCGGCTCACCACCGTCCTGGACACCTTCGGCACCTGACGGGCCGGCCGCGGTCGGGGGCGCCGCGGCCGGCCGTACGCCTCAGTGCTTCAGGCCGTGCTCGATCGCCTCGATGATGCGGGGCCGCAGCTCGGCCGCCTTGATGATGGCGTCCACCGAGCCGACCTCGACCGCGCGCTGGATGCTGTGCACCCGGTCGAACTCGGCCGCCACCTGACCGAGCTTCTCCGAGCGCACCGCCGACTGCACCTCGCCCAGCTGCGCGTTCAGCGCCGCCCGCTCGGCGCCGCTGGCCGCCGCGATCCGCGCCTGCAACTCGGTCACCCGCGGGTCGTTCGCCGTACGGGTGTTGACCTCACCGGAGAACACCACGGCCGCCGCCGGGGCGCCGCCGAGCACCGAGGCGAATGAGCCCTCCAGCGCCAGCACGGTCATCGTCGGGTTCAGCGCCTTGGAGAACACCACGAACGCGCCGCCGTGGTAGCGGGAGATCACGCAGAACACGATCGGGCCCTCGAAGTTGACGATCGCCCGGCCGATCTCGGCGCCGTACTCCAGCTGCAGCTTGCGCATCGACTCCGGCGAGCCGTCGAAGCCGGACAGGTTGGCCAGCACGACCACCGGCCGGTTGCCGGACGCCGCGTTGATCGCCCGGGCGGTCTTCTTCGACGAGCGCGGGAACAGCGTGCCCGCCGTGTAGGTGTCCGGGCCGTCGGTGGGCGGGAAACCGCGCCGCGGCACCGACCGCGACTCGATGCCGATCAGGCAGACCGGCCACCCGCCGAGGTGCACGTCCTGCACCGCGGACGTCTCCGCGTCGGCCATGCCCGCCCAGCGTTCCAGCACCGGGTGGTCCTGGTCGGCCAGGGCGCGCATCACCGTACGGATGTCGAACGGCTTCTTGCGGTCCGGGTTGTGCTCGGTGGAGAAGATCTGCCCGACGGTCGCGAAGTCACTGCCGGGGAAGGTGTGCGGGAACGACGACACGTCACGGTCCACCGGGTCGTCCGTGCGCGCCTTGCGCGGAGCGCTCTCGCCGGGCAGGACGTACGTGTGGTCGTAGTGCGCCATCAGCACGTCGCGGGCCGCCGGCAGGTTGGGCGCCCAGTACTGCGCCTGGCCGTTCGGGCCCATCACCCGGTCGTAGCCGCCGATGCCGAAGTTGTCCTCGGCCGACACGCCGCCGGAGAAGTCCAGCGACTGCTTGCCGGTGAGCACCATCGCCGAGTCCGGCGTCATCACCAGGATGCCCTTGGTGTGCATGAGCATCGTCGCCTCGGCGTTCCAGTACGGCTGGGCGCCCACGTTGATGCCCGCGACGATGATGTTGATCTCGCCGCCCTGCTGGGTGAACGTGACGATCCGCTTGAGCGCGGCCGCGACCCAGTCCATGTTCTCGGTGCCCGAGGTCATCGAGATGCGCGCGCCCGCCGACAGCGCGAACCACTCCAGCGGCACCCGCATCCGCTCGGCCAGGTCCAGCGCGGCGATCACCCGCGAGCACTCCGGCTCGGACAGCGCGCCCAGCGCCTTGGTCGGGTCGCCGAGCAGCACGACCCGGGTGACGCCCTCGGCGTACCGCTCGGTCGGGGTGGTGACGACGCCCGCCACGATCGCCGCGGAGTTGCGGCCCCGGGGCCGGTCCACCGGTACGAGCACGCCGTTCTCGTCGAGGTCGTGCTCGACGAAACTGCCCTGCGGCCCGGCGAGCAGCCCGGTCAGCTCGTACGGGTACACGTTGCCGCGCCGGGCCGCGCGCAGCACCTTCTGCCGGTAGTCGTCCAGCGGCTGCACCGGCTCGGTCGACGGCTTGTCCACGTGCAGCTGCGCGCCGTTGCCCGGGTCCAGGGTGATGCGGACGGCCACCTCGGTCAGCTCGCCCGCGGCGTTGCGCTGGCGGGCCACGAACTGGACCTCCTCCAGCCCGGCCCCGGCCGAGGTCGGCAGGATGCGCTGGACCAGGGCGTTCAGCTCGTCGCTGGTGAGTTCGGTGGCCGGCCAGACGTACATCATGATCCGGTTGGTGTCGAACCGCTTGTTCGGCGGGCGCTGGGCCTGGATGTTGCGGATCGCGTCCAGGCCGGCCGTGATCGCGTCCTCCACCGCGGGCAGCGCGACCAGCCGGCCGTCGGCCTCGCGCAGCGGCGTCAGGTCGCGGACCTGGCCCATCGCGAACAGCCGCTCGTCGGCCGGGTTGCTCTTGGCCACCGCCTTGAACAGGTAGATCTCCTCGTCCGCCGACGGCAGCCGGGTGAGGTCGAACTCGCGCAGCCGCTGCAGCTGGAGGCGCCGCGCGATCTGCGGGTGCAGGCCCCGGATCAGCCTGTCCTCGGCAAAGCCCGCGCCGTCGGGCCGGAAGGTGAAGTGGTGGTGCATGACCGCGCCGCTGGTGCCGGCGACGGTCGTGGTGATCCGGCGGACACCGGCGGGCAGGCTGCACACCGCGAGCAGCTCACCGAGCCGGACCGCCATCGCGTCGGCGTCGGGCTGGTCCTCCCAGGTGACGTAGAGGTCGGCGACCAGGCCGCGCTCGGCGACGTCGGCGGCGAGCGTGCCGACCGCGTCGAGGGCGTCCGGCAGCGTGGCGATGTCCACGGCGGTGGTCACCACGCGGGTCACCCGTTCCGAGCCGGTGTGCACGGCGGTGACGAACCGGCAGCCCGCGATGTCGCGCGCGGTCACCTCGGACAGCCCGCGGTTGCCGTAGTAGCGGCGGGTCAGCACCTCCAGCAGGGCGGCGTGGTCGCGGCCGGGCCGGCCCATCCGCTGCCCGATCAGCCGGACCAGCGGTTCGGCGCTGGCCACCATGGCCTGGATGCGCTCGGCGCGGTCGGCGGCGTCCGGGTTGTTGTCCAGGTAGCGCAGCTCCTCCCGGACCGCGGCGTAGACCTTGGCGCGGTTGCGGCGCAGCAGCGGCTGGACGAACCAGCGGAACACCACCCCACGGGCCAGGTCGGCCACCGCGGGGAAGCGCACCTGGGTCGCCTCCACGAGATGTTCGAGGGTGAGCCCGGCCCGCTCGCTCAGCGACTCGGCCGGCGGCGGCCCGGCCAGCCACTGCCGCAGCAGTTCCGAGACCACGGCGACGTCGGTGGACATGCGCTGCTGGGCCAGGAAGATGCGGAAGACCGCGGCCTCGAGCTCCGGCGTCCGGTCCAGGTCGTTGACGCCGTAGTGGGCCAGCATCTGCCGGAGCTTGACCTGGAACGCCTCGGTGACCCCGGCGCGCTCGACGTCGAGGCTCTGCAGGTAGCTGTGGAAGTACTCACGCGGGCTGTGCACCGGGCTGCCCGGCTCGACCTCCACGTCACCGGCCGGCTTGTTGCGGCTCAGCTCGGACAGATCGGCGAAGACGGTCAGCACGGTCAGCTCACCGGCCAGCGGCTGGCCGCCGAGCTCGGCCCGGGCGGCCAGATAGCCGGTCAGCAGGCGCTTGCGGTCGCGCGGGTCGGCGTCGAAGCCCAGCAGCAGACTGCGCAGATCCTGCAGGCCACGCTCGACGCGGTCGGCGGCGGACACGTCCGCGGGCTCGCCGGGCAGGTCCACCTCGACGGTCTCGCCGGCCCCCGCGGCCTGCACCTCGGTGCCCTCCTCGGCCAGCGGCTCCAGGCGCATCAGCGGCGTACCGGTCTCGACCTGGCTGCCCACCGACACCGGGCACTCCCGCACCCGGGCCCGGAACGGCGCCCGCAGCACCGTCTCCATCTTCATGCTCTCCAGCACCAGGATCGGCGCGCCGGCCTCGACCTCGTCCCCGACGGCCAGCGGCGTGGCCACCACCAGCGCGGGCGCGGGGGAACGCACGACGCCGCCCTCGTCGCGGCTGACCCGGTGGGTGACCCCGTCGACCTCGACCAGGTGGATCGGGCCGTGGGTGGCCGACACCAGCCGGAACCGGTGGCCGTTGACCACGACCCGGCCGCTGTGCGCGTCGAAGCGTTCCACCTCGACGTCGGCCGGGTGCATGTCGCCGCCGCCGGAGATGCCGACCCGGAAACGCTGCCCGCCGACCCGGGCGACGCTCACCCGGTAGGAGGCGCCGCGCAGCTTGAGGTCGAGCGGGCGGGCGATCTCGTGCTGTACCTGGGGCCGGCCGCCGTGCGCGGTGGCCAGCAGGCGCTGCCGGCTGACCTCCTCCTCGTCCTGGTACGCCTCGATCGCGGCCACGGCCAGGGCGATCGCCGAGTGCCGGTGGCTGACCAGGCGGCCCTCGCCGCGGACCCGGTCGATCCAGCCGGTGTCGGCGCTGGCGTCGATCACCTCGGGCTGGTCGAGCAGGTCGAGCACGAAGCTCTTGTTGGTGGTGCCGCCCTCGATGATCACGGTGGTCTCGGCCATCGCGCGGCGCAGCCGGCCCAGCGCCTCGTCCCGGTCCCGGCCGTACGCGATGATCTTGGCAATCATCGAGTCGAAGTCGGCCGGGATGGTGTCGCCCTCGCTGACCCCGGTGTCCACCCGGATGCCGGGCCCGGCCGGCAGCACCAGCCGGGTGATGCGGCCGGGCGACGGGGCGAAGTCGCGGTCCGGGTCCTCGGCGTTCAGCCGGGCCTCGACGGCATGGCCGGACTCGGCCGGCTGCGGGCCGGTCAGCCGCCCGCCCCCGGCCACGTGCAGCTGGAGCCGGACCAGGTCGGTGCCGGTGGTGATCTCGGTGATCGGGTGCTCGACCTGGAGCCGGGTGTTGACCTCCAGGAAGGCGAACAGCTTCTCGCCCGGGTGGTAGAGGAACTCGACGGTGCAGGCGCCGCGGTAACCGACGGCGACGGCGAGCCGCTCGGCCGACGTCTTGAGCTCGGCGGTCTGCTCCGGCGAGAGCACCGGGGAGGCCGACTCCTCGATGACCTTCTGGTTGCGCCGCTGCACCGAGCAGTCGCGCACCCCCAGCGCCCACGCGGTGCCCTGCCCGTCGGCGATGACCTGCACCTCGACGTGGCGGGCCCCGGTGACCAGGCGCTCCAGGAAGACGACACCGGAGCCGAACGCCCGCAGCGCCTCCTGGCTGGTGCGCTCGTACGCGTCGGCCAGATCCTCGCCCGAGGCGACCATCCGGATGCCGCGCCCGCCGCCGCCCGCGGTGGCCTTGAGCATCAGCGGGTAACCGATCCGGTCACCGGCGCGCAGGGCGTCCTCGAGCGTGGCGACCTCGCCGCGGCTCCACGGCGCGACCGGGACGCCGACCTCCTCGGCGATCAGCTTGGCGCCGATCTTGTCGCCGAGCTTGCGCATCGCGTCCGCGCTGGGCCCCACGAAGGTGACCCCGACCTTCTCGCAGAGCTCGGCGAACGCCGGGTCCTCGGCGACGAAGCCCCAGCCGACCCAGGCCGCGTCGGCCCGGGTCTCCACCAGCGCCCGCTCCAGCACGGCGAGGTCGAGATAGGGGCGCGCGGCGGCCGGGCCCAGCAGGTACGCGTGGTCGGCCTCGCGGACGAAGGTCGCGGTGCGATCGGAATCGGTGTAGAGGGCGATCGTCTCGATCCGTGTCCCGGTTTCGGCCGAAAGATCCCGGACAGCGTGAATGAGCCGCATCGCGGCCTCTCCACGGTTGACGATGGCGACACGACTGAACACCGGCTGAGCCTCCCAAGCGCAACGCACAGAAGGCGACGTCCGGGTCCCGGAGCGCCGCCTCCACCTGATCTCTACCTTCCTTGATTACCGGTGGGTACAACAATGCCGGGATCACGCACGCCGGAGCCCGGCTTTTGTGGGAACCCCACAAAAGCGCTTGGACCCCGCCCCGCCGCGGGGTTGTCCGTGCCCGCCGTCAGCCGCCAGAATCAGTGACGATGGCCGATGAACCGAACGAACCGCAGACCGCGCGGATCTGGAACTACTGGCTGGGCGGGACGGAGAACTTCGCCGTCGACCGGCAGGTGGGCGACCAGATCCGCGAGGCGTTCCCGCAGATCGTCGAGAACGCCCGCGCGTCGCGGGCCTTCCTGGTGCGCGCGGTCAGCCACGTCACCGCCGAGGCCGGGATCCGCCAGTTCCTCGACGTCGGCTCCGGCCTGCCGGCCGCCGACAACGTCCACCAGGTGGCGCAGCGGCTGGCGCCGGAGTCCCGGGTCGTCTACGTCGACGTCGACCCCCTGGTGCAGACGCACGCCCAAGCGCTGCTGACAAGCACCCCGCAGGGCGCCACCCGATACCTCCACGCCGACGCCCGGCAGTCCGCGGAGGTGCTGGCCGAAGCCACCCGCACAGTGGACCTGGACCGGCCCGTCGCGCTGATCATGTCGGGCATCCTGGGCCACATCGTCGACGACGACGAGGCAGCCACGATGGTCGACGACTACCTCGCGGCCCTGGCCCCGGGCAGCTATTTCATCGCCCTCGACGGATCCCGCAGCGAGCGGCACGGCACCGCCGAGAAGATCTGGAACGAGCAGGCCAACCCGCCGTACGTGCTGCGCGGCCCCGACCAGTTCGCCCGGTTCTTCGCCGGGCTGGAGCTGATCGACCCGGGAGTGACCTCCGCGCCGTTGTGGCGGCCGGATTCCGGCGTTGCCCGGCCGCTCGACGTGCTGTGCGGGGTCGGCCGCAAGCCCTGAGGGTCACAGAGTGCGCAGGGCCTCCGCCGGGGACAGGCGGGCCGCCCGGGCCGCCGGGTAGAGCCCGGCGAGCGCTCCGACCAGCAGCGCCGCGCCGAGGCCGGCCGCCAGCCCGGCCGGTGGTATCGCGACCGGATCACCGCCGAGCCGCGCGGCCACCGCGGTCGCCAGCACCCCCAGCGCGATCCCCAGCACTCCCCCGATGGCCGCCAGCAGCGTCGACTCCAGCAGGAACTGCGCGGCGACGTGCCGGCGGCGGGCGCCCAGCGCGCGGCGCAGACCGATCTCGCCGCGGCGTTCCAGCACCGAGATCACCATGATGTTGGCGATGCCGACCCCGGCGATCAGCAGGGCGATGCTGCCCAGCCCGAGGAAGAGCCCGACGAAGGTGCCCTTGGCCGCGATCCGGGCGACCAGCAGGTCCGACGGGCGGCGTACCTGGACGTCCTGCTCCCCGTCCGGGACGGTGGTGGCGGTGAGCACGGACGCCACCGCGGCCACCTGGTCCGGATCGGAGCGCAGATAGATGCGGCTCGGCCCGCCGGTACGCCCGAACAGCTCCTCGGCGTTGCGGAAGCTGATCAGCGCCGCGACGTCGAGCTCCGGCGCGACCTCCACCGGCGCGAGCACACCGACCACGGTGAAATAGTGTTCGCCGAGGTAGACCTGCGTCGGCGTGGCCAGGGAGCCGATGCCCAGGATCCGGGCCGCCTCGTGGCCGAGCACGGTCAGCGGGTACCGGTCCGCCGCCGGATCGAGGTAGCGGCCGAGCAGCAGTCGCGCCGACACGGCGGCCGGCAGTGAGGGCTGTGCGGCGAGCACGTTCATGCCGCCGGTCTGCGCCGCCGGGATCGCAGCGCTGCGCCGTACGGTGACATTGCGGACGCTGCCCACGGCCGTGACCGTCCGGACCGGCGGGATGCGCGCGATCATCGGTTCGGCGGTGACGGGCAGCGGCACCTCGCGGCCGTTGACCGACTGTCCGGACGCCACGGTCAGCAGGTTGCCCTGCTCGCCGAGCTGGGTGACCAGGTCGGCCTTGGCCGACTCGGCGATGCCGAGCACCGCGACCACCGCGGCGATCGCGATGGCGATGCCGAGCGCGGACAGCGCCGAGCGCACCCGCCGGGCCCGTAGACCGACGGTGGCCAGGGTGATCGCGTCGGGTAGCCGCAGGCGCGAGGCCATCAGGAGTCCTCTCCGGACGCCGGCCGGGGCCTGCTGTCGGCGACGATCCGGCCGTCGCGCAGGTGCACCTGGCGGCGCATGGCCGCGGCGACGTCGGCGTTGTGGGTGATCAGGACGACGGTGGTGGCGTCGCCGGCGAGTCCGGCGAGCAGCTCGGTGATGCCCGCGCCGGTGACCGAGTCGAGGTTGCCGGTCGGTTCGTCGGCCAGCAGCACCGCCGGCCGGCCCACGACCGCGCGGGCGATCGCGACCCGTTGCCGTTCGCCGCCGGAGAGCTGCCCGGCGCGGTGCCGGATCCGGCCGGTGAGTCCGACCTGGGCCAGCGCCTCGGCGGCGTGCGTACGGCGGGCGGCGGCCGGCATGCCGCGGTACAGCAGCCCGGTCGCCACGTTGTCGAGCACGCTGAGGTGCTCCAGGAGGAAGAACTGCTGGAAGACGAAGCCGAGGCTGGTGGCGCGGACGTCGGACAGCCCCGGGTCGGACAGGGCCGAGGTGTCGGTCCCGGCGATCCGGACCGTACCGTTGGTGGGGCGTTCCAGGGTGCCGAGGATGCTCAGCAGCGTCGACTTGCCGGCACCGGAGGCGCCGGTGATGGCCACCGTCTCGCCCGCGCCGATCACCAGGTTGATGTCGGCGAGCGCGGTGACGGTGGACGGTGGCGGATAGACCTTGCTCACCGCGGAGAGTTCCAGGGCGGCGGTCATGTCGCCGGCACCTCCACGGTGGCGCCCTCGCGCAGGCCGGCGCCCTCGACCTGGACCAGGGTGTCGGAGAACAGGCCCGGGGTGACCCCGATCAGCTGCCGGGTGCCGCCGTCGAGCAGATAGAGGCCGTACCCGCCGCCGGCCAGCGCGACCAGCGCGGTGACCGGTACGGCCAGCACCCCCTCGGCGGAGTCGGTGACCACGCCGACCTCGACCGGCGCCTGGTCGAACCGGGCCCCGGCCACCTGGCGGCCGAGCGTGACCGTGGCCGCCACCGACGGCATCTCGTTGCCGCGGCCGAGCTCCTGCTCGCTCGGCGACGACGCCACAGTGGACAGCTCGCTGACCCGGCCGGGCACTGTGTCGCCGTCGGGGAGGGTGACGGTGACGGCGTCGCGCAGGCGGACGAGATGGCTGTCGGTCACCGGCACCGCCAGGGTCACCGCCACCGTCGGCGACGTACCGGAGAGCACCGCGCCCCCGGCCTCGCCGGCCGCCGGACCGCCGACCTGAGCGGTGACGGTCGTGACCCGCAACCGCCCGGGCTGGAAGGTGACCGCGCCCAGCGCCAGCCGGCCGGTGACCGGCTGGTGGGTCGCCCGCTGCCAGCGGCGCAGCGCGGCGGCGGTGGCCCGGGTGAAGGTGCCGTCGACGGTCAGCCGGGCCGTGGTGGCGTGTCCGAGCGCCACGAGGTTCCGTTCCACCGCGCGCACGTCCGGCCCGGGAGTGACGCCGAGGCTCAGCGACCGCCAGGCGGGCCGGTCGCAGTAGAAGAGCCGGACCGGCCGGTTGTCGACCGCGAACACCCGCCCGCCTCGGGTGATCACCTGGCCCGGCTGCGGCAACCACGTCACCGTGCCATCGGCTCCCTGCCGGTAGACGGCGTACGCGCCGGTGTAGCCGAGCGTCCCGGAGACCCGGGTCGTCGTGGACAGGTCGGTACGGGTCACCGTCGCGGTGCCGGTCGGCACCCCGGCAGCGGCGGACGGCGGCGGAGCGTCGCGCAACCACCAGCCGGCTCCGGCGGTACCGGCCACCACCAGCACGGCCCCGCTGAGAACGGCCCGCCTACGCATTGCCGAGGTTCCCGAGACTCGACATCGCCGCCTCCTCGTCCAGGACGCTGCGACACGCCTCCAGCGCCCGCCGTACAGTCGGATCCTGCTTGCCCCCGGCCGGGATGCCGGTCGGATCGAGCCCGAATCCCTTGCCCGGCGCGAACCGGCTGTCGACCGTCGGATCCTTGACGTTGGGCAGGCCGTTCGCGCGCAGGCACTGCGCCGACTTGACGCCCGCCTGGATCAGCCTGGGCGGCGGCGGGCCCTGGTCCCGCATCGAGAACTTCGCCGCCCGGATCAGCTCACCGCACGCCGCCTCGATCGCGGTCATCTGCTGCTGCTCCACGTCCCGCAGGGCCACGTCGTCGGTGTAGACGTAGCCGTCCGCGGTCAGCAGCGGATCCTGGTAGCGCGGCGCGCCGTGCGCACGGATGCACTGCGCGGCGGCGTGCAGCTCGGCCCGGCGTTCGGCGCTGCTGTCACCGCCGACCGCGTTGGGATTCTCCTCGTCACCCGTTCCCTCACCGGTGCCGGCACTGCCGCTGACAGCCAGCCGCGGCACGGTGGGCGTGGCCGGCTCATCGGTACACGCGCCGGCCGTGCCGAGAAAGACCAGCGCGGCACTGACCGCGGCGGCCACCCGGTAGCGCTTCATCACAAACCCCGTTCGTCGGTTCCGCAGGACGCCGACAGGTCTACCGGCCCGGTGATGACACCAGCGCTACGCGCGCTGTCGGACCGATGTCATGTCCCGGGGAGCACAATGTCGCCATGCGCGTGCTGGTGGTCGAGGACCACGTCACGCTGGCCGCCCGGATCGGCGAGGGGCTGCGCGACGCGGGGATGGCGGTCGACGTGGTGCACGACGGTGCCGCGGCGCTCGGTGGTGCCGCCGGCACGGACTACGACGTGATCGTGCTGGACCGGGACCTGCCCGTGGTGCACGGCGACCAGGTGTGCCGGTCGCTGGCCACCGGCGGCGGCGCCCGGATCCTGCTGCTGACTGCGGCCACCACGGTAGGCGACCGGGTCGACGGTCTGGAGCTCGGCGCCGACGACTATCTCGGCAAGCCGTTCGCCTTTCCCGAGCTCGTCGCGCGGGTACGGGCGCTGGCCCGCCGTACCCCGTCGGCGCCGCCGCTGGTCCGCCGGGGCGACCTGACCGTGGACCGGGCCCGGCACCGTGCCGACCGGGCCGGGCGGGCCCTGTCGCTGACCCGCAAGGAGTTCGGCGTGCTGGAGATGCTGGCGGCCGCCGACGGCTCGGTGGTCAGCGCCGAGGAGCTGCTGGAGCACGTCTGGGACGCCCACGCGGACCCGTTCAGCAACGTGGTGTCGGTGACGCTGGCCCGGTTGCGGCGCAAGCTCGGCGCCCCGCCGCTGATCGAGACCGTGGTCGGCCGGGGCTACCGCCTGTGACGACCACCTGGCGTGCGATCCGGCCCCGGCTGACCGTCCGGGTCCGGCTCACCCTGCTGTACACCGGGCTCTTCGCCGCCTGCGGAATGATCCTGGTGGCGATCACCTACGGCCTGCTCGCCGGCAACCTGCCCGAGCCGTCCCAGCCCAAGATCGGAACGAGCACGACCGACGGGAAATTGATGCCCGGGTCCGAGCTCGCCGAGGCGTGCGCGAAGGCGACGACCGACCCCGCAGCCCAGCCGGGCCTGCTGACCAAGTGCAAGGCGGCGTACCAGGAGGGCATCCTCGAAGGGGCGACCACCCAGCGGCAGGCGACACTCGACCAGCTGTTGCGGTACTCACTCGGCACGCTCGCGGCGGTCACCCTCCTGGCGGCGGCGGCCGGGTGGCTCGTCGCCGGCCGGGTGCTGCGCCCGGTGCACCGGATCACCGCGGCGGCCCGCGACGCCTCCGAGGACCACCTCGCGGCCCGGGTGGGGCTGACCGGCCCGCACGACGAGCTGCGCGAACTGGCCGACACCTTCGACGCCATGCTGGACCGGCTGCAGACCGCGTTCGAGGGCCAGCGCCGCTTCATCGCCAACGCCGGCCACGAGCTGCGCACCCCGCTGACCGTCATGCGGACCGCCGTCGACGTGGTGCTGGCCAAACCGGAACCGACCCGCGACGAGCTGATCGGCATGGGCCGCGACGTCCGGACCGCCGTGACCCACGCCCAGGCCCTGATCGACGCGCTGCTCACCCTGGCCCGTACCGACCGCGGCCAGATCGGCCGGGAGCCGGTCGACCTGGCGACGGTCACCGAGGACGCGATCGACGCCGCGGCACCGACACCCGGCTCGGCGAGGCTGCACACCTCACTGGCCCCGGCTCCGACCAGCGGCGATCCGATCCTGTTGGAACATCTCGCGGCGAACCTGGTGGACAACGCTGTGCGCTACAACGTTCCGGGCGGCGCGGTGTGGGTGAGCACGGCCAGCGCCGGCGGCCGGGTGGTGCTCACCGTGGACAACACCGGGCCGGTGATCGCCCCGGAGGCGGTAGAGACGCTGTTCGAACCGTTCCGGCGGCTGCGGGAGCGGACCGGGGACGGCGGCTTCGGGCTGGGGCTGGCGATCGTGGCGTCGATCGCGGGCGCGCACGGCGGCGAGGCGGTGGCCGGGGCCCGTCCCGGCGGCGGCCTGAGCGTGACGGTCAGCCTGCCGACCCGTACGCCCTAACGCCCGTCAGCCACCGCGGACGGCGTGGCCCGGCCGGTCCTCAGTTCGCGGGCGATGACCGTCAGCAGGTGCTGGGCGCTGACCGGCTTCTGCAGCAGGATCGCCCCGGTCGGCAGGGTGCCGCGCGCCGCCAGGATGCTCTCCGCGTAGCCCGACATGTACACCACCCGCAGTCCCGGCAGTTCCCGGTGCACAGCGGTGACCATGTCCGGCCCGTGCATGTCGGGCAGCACCACATCGGTCAGCAGCAGGTCCAGGACGTCGGCCGTCGCGGCCAGCGTCAGCGCTTCGGCGGCGGTGCGCGCCGACCGGACCCGGTACCCGTTGCGGTCCAGGACGCGTTCGGTCAGGGCGCGCAGCCCCTCGTCGTCCTCGACCAGCAGGATCGTCTCGCCGGCGCCCGGGCGTACCCGCGTCGACGTGCGGGCCGCCGGGCCCGCGTTCTGCTCGGTGACCGGGAGCAGCGCGGCGATGGTCGTGCCGTGGCCCAGCTCCGAGTAGAGCTGGGCGTGCCCGCCGGCCTGGGCGATGATGCCGTAGATCGTGGCCAGGCCGAGCCCGGTGCCCTGGCCCTTCGGTTTGGTGGTGAAGAACGGTTCGAAGGCCCGTTCCAGCGTCTCCTGGTCCATGCCGGTGC
This sequence comes from Actinoplanes sp. CA-051413, assembly GCF_050955795.1. Taxonomy (NCBI): domain Bacteria; kingdom Bacillati; phylum Actinomycetota; class Actinomycetes; order Micromonosporales; family Micromonosporaceae; genus Actinoplanes; species Actinoplanes sp. CA-051413. The sequence goes on along the minus strand of NZ_CP192100.1, from coordinate 4,732,954 downwards.
CGGTGTCGCTGACCGCCAGCCGCATGTACTGCCCGGTGCGGACGCCCGGGTGCTGCGCCGCGTAGTGCTCGTCGACCGTGACGGCGTCGGTGTCGATGGTCAGGGTGCCGCCGTTGGGCATCGCGTCGCGGGCGTTGACGGCCACGTTGACCAGCACCTGTTCCAGCCGGCCGACGTCGGCCAGCACCGGCGCCGAGTCCTCGGTGAGCCGGGTGATCAGCGTGATGTCCTCGCCGAGGGTGCGGCGCAGCAGCTTCTCCACGTCCGCCACCACACCGTTGAGGTCAAGGGCGGTCAGTTCGGCGACCGTGTCGGCCCGGGCGAACGCCAGCAGCTGGCGGGTGAGACCGGCGGCCCGGTCGCCCGCCGCGACGATCTGCAGCAGGTCGTCGTGCAGCCGGGCCCACGTGGGGTCGCGGGCCGCCAGCTCCTCGACGTCGGCGGCGGACATGCCCGCGTAGCCGTTGATGATGCCCAGCAGGTTGTTGAAGTCGTGCGCGATGCCGCCGGCCAGCTGCCCGAGGCTCTCCAGCCGTTCCGACTGGCGCAGCCGCTGGCGCAGGTGGTGCCGCTCGGTGACGTCGTCGACGACGGCGCACCGCACGGTGCGCCCGGCGAAGGTGGTCAGGTGCGAGGTCACCTCGACCTCGGTCACCCGGCCGTCGTGCTTGCGGTGCCGGCGGGCCCGGCAGCGTTCGACCGGCGCGGCCGCGGCCAGTTCTTCCCGTACGGCGGCAGCGTCATCAGCCGGGCAGAGGTCGGTGACCACGGCGCTGAGCAGGGCTTCCCGGTCCAGGCCGAAGTAGTGCACGGCGGCGTCGTTCACCGCCATCACGGCCAGCGTCTCGACGTCGAACAGGTAGATCGGATAGGGGTTGGCGTCGAACAGCTGCCGGTAGTTGCGTTCGTGCTCGCGGGCCAGCTCCTCGGCCCGGCGCCGCTCCCCCAGCTCCCGGTCGACCGCGGCGAGCAGGCCGGCGAACTCGGCGCCGAGATCACTGACCTCCCGCGGGCCGGTGACAGTCACCGCCGGCTCCAGGTGACCACTGGTCGCGGCGGCCCGGACGGCGGTGCGCAGCCGGCCGATGGGCCTGGTGATCCGGCGGTACACCAGCAGCGTCGCCAGCAGGCCGGCGAGCAGCCCCACGGCGGTGATCCCGGCCTGGCGGCGGGCGAGCCGGTGCGCGGCGGCCAGGGCGGCGGACCGGTCGGCGCCCGCGTACACCCGCCAGCCGAGGCCGGGGACGGTGCTGGACCCGTACACCCGGCGCAGGCCGGCCACGTCGGTGCCGGCGCCGGATCCGCCGGTGAAGCGGCTGGCCCGCACGGCGGTGCCGGCCCACCGGCCGGCGTCGGGCCACCGGGTGACGATGGTGGCGCCGTCACCGGAGGTGAGCAGGAACTCCAGGCCACGGGCCCCGCCGAAGGTGCCGCCGGCCGCGGCGGCCAGCCCGATCAGGTCGACGAACGCGACCACCATGCCGCGTCCGGCCATGGGCGCGGACAGCAGCACCGCCGGCCGGCCGGTGCGGTCGTCGGTCACCGGACCGACGGTGCCGGGCGTACGGGACGCGGCGGCGACCCACGAGGCACCCCGGTACGCGACCGCCTCGTCCTCCCCCGGCGGTTGCGAGGAGCACACCACCGAGCCGTCGCTGCGCAGCACGTCGAGGTGGCCGTCCTGCGGCCCGCCCAGCGAGAACGAGAGCCGGCAATCCTCGGGCTCGTCGAACACGGCGGCGGCGCCCGGGCTGGTGGCGACCGCGTCGACGCTCGACCGGACGCTGGCCACGCTGCGCCCGAGCTGCTCGGCGGCCTTGCCCGCACCGAACTCGGCGTCGGCCCGGGCGGCGGACAGGCCGTCGCGTTCGGCGCTCTCCCACCCGAAGCCCAGGGCGACGGTGGCGGCCAGCACGAACAGCGCCAGCAGCGCGCCGAGGTACGACCGCAGCGGCATCGGGCTCTTCGTCAGCATCCGGGGCACCGCTGCCTCGACTTCCCGGCCCGCGACTTCCCGGCCCACGACGGCGGCACCGGAACCGCCGAACGACGAGAGCGACATTACCGCTCGCCCGCGTACCGGTCCGGGACTCGACGAGATTGCTCCCGATCCCCCGGCACCCGGCCGAATCGGCGATAACCCCACGGCCCGCGGAAGGTTGGCCGAAGCTGAAGGTGACCGGACAGTGCGGCAGCCGACCGAGGAGTGAACGTGGCGCGTGGCGGCGGGTGGGGCTCGGCGTTCGACAATCGATCGCTGCGGACCAAGATCGGGGCGGCCGTGCTGGTCGCGACGGCCATGGGCGTGATGATCGCGGCGATCTCGCTGCAGACGCTCGACCAGATGAGCGACACCTCGATCGCCGCGCAGCGCGAGAACCTAACCGTGCTGAAGGCGTCCTCGGCCGTGGGGCAGAACCTGGAGAGCTTCGTCGGTTCGACCAGCGCGATGAAGGCGTACCCGGCGATCGCGGCCGAGATCGGCAAGGGGATGGCCGAGCAGCAGCAGGCCATCGATTCCGGGTTGCAGGTGCTGGCGGCCAACCTCAGCGACGCGCCCGGCCGGGCCGTGATCACCCGCATGCAGACCGACTGGGACACGTTCAAGACCTTCATCACCGGCGTCTCCACCGTCTCCACGCCGGCCGAGCAGGCCGCCGGGCTCGCCAAGTTCACCGAACTGCACGACGCGCTGCTGGCCGACCAGGCCCAGGTGGAGAAGTACGTCTCCGACCGGGTGTCCGCGCAGATCGCGGCGGCCGAACAGCGCAAGAGCGATGCGGTTCGCACGGTCGTGATCCTGCTCGTGGTGGGCGTGGTGATCAGCCTGTACCTGGGGATGCGGGTGGCCAACCGGGTCCGTCGCGCGGTCGCCGGTGTATCGCACGCCGCGGAGGGGCTGGCCGACGGTGACCTGACCCGTACCTGTGAGGTGCGGGAGCGCGACGAGGTCGGCCGGATGGCCGCCCTGCTGGACCGCGGCATCGGCCGGCTGCGGCAGGACATCGTCCAGCTGGCCGGGAACGCGACCACCCTGCAGAACTCGGCCGAGCAGCTGACCGCGGTCTCCGGCGCGGTGGGCTCGGCCGCCACCGAGGCGTCCGTGCAGGCCGGCTCGGTCGCCACGGCGGCGGACGTGGTCTCGAACAACCTGCAGATAGTCTCCACCGGCTCGCAGGAGGTGGGCGCCTCGATCCGGGAGATCAGCGCGTCGACCTCGGAGGCGACCGGCGTGGCGGCCAAGGCCGTGGCGGTCGCCGCCGCCACCAACGCCACCGTCGCGCGCCTGGGCGAGTCGTCCACCGAGATCGCCACCGTCGTCAAGGTCATCACCGCGATCGCCGAGCAGACGAACCTGCTGGCGCTGAACGCGACGATCGAGGCCGCCCGCGCGGGCGACGCCGGCAAGGGCTTCGCGGTGGTCGCGAGCGAGGTCAAGGACCTGGCCCAGGAGACGGCCAAGGCCACCGAGGACATCGTGCGCCGGGTGGAGACGATCCAGTCGGACACCTCCGGCGCGGTGGCGGCGATCGGCGAGATCAGCGCGATCATCGAGCAGATCAACGGCATCCAGGTGACGATCGCGTCCGCCGTCGAGGAACAGACGGCCACCACCCAGGAGATGAACCGGACCCTCTCGGAGGCCGCCGACGGCGCCGGCAACATCGCGGCGACCATCGCCGGGGTCTCGGACGCCACCCGGCGCACCACCGACACCATCGACGAGACCAGCCAGGCCGCCGCCGAGCTGGCCGTGATGTCCCGGCAGCTGCAGGACCTGGTGTCGCGCTTCCGTTACTGACCGAGGGGAAAGACGTGCGTTCTCTGAGCATGCGGACCAGCCTGCTGGCCGCCGCGGCCGTCGCTCTGCTGGTGGCCCTGGTCGTCGGGGCCGTCGGGATCCTGCGCACCAACACCACCGCCGGCCGGGCCGAGGCCATCTACACCGAGGCCCTGGTGCCGCTGGCCACGGTCAAGGACATCCAGCAGATCATCTGGCACGCGCGGTGGGCGAGCCTGTCGAACCTGACGGCCACGGACCCCACCAAGGCCACCGCGTACGGGCAGGAGGCCACGACCTACTACGACCTGGTCACCACCAGGCTGCAGGAGTACGAGGGCCTCACCGTCTCCGCCGAGGAACGCGCCGCGATGGCGACGTTCCAGGCCACCTGGACGAACTACCTCGACCTGCGCAAGCAGTCCAGCACCCTGAAGAACGCCGGCAAGGTCCAGGAGTGGGAGCAGTTCCGCAGCACCACGTTGAACCCCGCCACCGCCCAGGCGCTCAAGGACCTCGACGCCCTGGTGGCCATCTCCCAGCGGGAGGCCACCGCCAGCGCCGCCGCCGCCCGGTCCGCGGCCGACCAGGCCCGCCTCACCATCAGCGTCGTCCTCGCCGTCGGTGTCCTCCTCGCCGCGGCGTTCGCACTGCTCGTGGCCCGGGCCCTCAACCGGCGCCTGCACGCGCTGCGCGAGGTGGTGACGGCGATGGCGGACGGCGACCTCACGGAACGGCAGCCGGACACCGGCGCCAACGAGATCGGCGAGATGTCGCGCGCGGTGCACCGCGCGTCCGGTCAGCTGCGGACCACGATGCAGACGCTCGCGGGCATGAGCTCCGGCCTGTCCGAGCGCTCCACCGAGCTGCAGCAGGCCAGCCGCAGCCTCAGCGGCAGCACCGACCAGGCGTCCGTACGGGTCGGCGCGATCGACACGGCGGCCGGCGAGGTCAGCGCCGGCGTGCAGGCCGTGGCGAGCGGCGCCGAGGAGATGGGCGCCGCGATCCGCGAGATCGCGATGAGCGCCACCGACGCGGCCCAGGTGGCGGCCGGCGCGGTGGCCACGGCCTCGCACGCCCAGCAGATCATGTCCAAGCTGGACGCCTCGTCGGCCGAGATCGACAGCGTGGTCAAGGCGATCACCGCCATCGCCGAGCAGACCAACCTGCTCGCCCTCAACGCCACCATCGAGGCCGCCCGGGCCGGGGAGACCGGCAAGGGGTTCGCGGTGGTGGCCGGCGAGGTCAAGGATCTGGCCCAGGAGACGGCGAAGGCCACCGAGGAGATCAGCCGGCGGACCGAGGTCATCCAGGCCGACACCCGCGCCGCGGTGGAGGCGATCGCCGGCATCGGTGACGTGATCGAGAAGATCAACGACTACCAGAACACCATTGCTTCGGCGGTGGAGGAACAGAGCGCCACGACCAACGGCATGACCGGCGACCTGAACCGGGCCGCCGGCGGCACGGCGGAGATCAGCGGGCAGCTCGCCGAGGTGGTCCAGGTGACCACGGCGACCCGCGACGCCGCCCAGGCCACCGAGACGACGGCGGCCGAGCTCGCCGACATCTCCGGCCGGCTGAACACGATGGTCGCCGTCTTCCGCTACTGACGGGGTTGCAACGTCCGGTCGCCGCTGTGCACGCTCGCGCTGGCCCGCTACCGCGATCGGCCGGATCAGCTATGCGGAGTCCGTACGGTTCGAGCGTTTCCACGAGCAGGCCTATCGACACAGCCGCCGCCGTCCGGGCCCTGGCGCGGGCGAGACCGTCATCGACCCGGAGCTGGTGACCCGCCTGGTCGCCCGCCGCCGCGAACGGGACCCGCTGGAGGCCGTGACCGACCGCGAGCGGGCCGTGCTGGCGCTGATGGCCCAGGGGCTGTCGAACGCCGCCGTGGCCGCTGACCTGCATCTGGCCGTCAAGACGGTCGAGGCCCACGGCACCGCCATCTTCACCGAGCTGGGCCTGATCCCCGCCGATCGCGAGCACCGGCGGGTCCTGGCCGTGCTGACCTTTCTGCGTGCCTGAGCCGTCACCGGCCGCAGCGGACATTGACTTGCCGCGATCGCGGCCAGATGCTGGGACTTCGCCGCCAGGGAGGGAGCGATGCAGACCCGGCTGTCCCGCACGAACGACACGGCGCTGGTCCTCGCGGCGCGCGCGGGTGATCGTGGCGCCCTGGACGAGCTCGTCCGGACCCACCTGCCGCTGGTGTACAACCTGGCCCGGCAGGCGCTGGGCGGGCATCCCGACGTCGACGACGTCGTGCAGGAGGTCATGCTGCGCATGGTGCGGCAGCTGCCGGCGCTGCGCTCCGCCAAGAGTTTCCGGCCCTGGCTGACGGCCATCACGGTGCACCAGATCGGCACCCAGCTGGCCCGCGGCCGGGTCGCCGCGGCCCGCACCGCGGACCTCGACGAGCTGGCCGGGCTGCCCGACGCGGGCGCGGAGCCCGAGGGGGCCACGCTGCTGCGGGTGGAGCTGTCGGTGCAGCGGCGGCAGGTGATGCATGCCGGGCGGTGGCTGTCCGCCGAGGAGCGGACGGTGCTCGCGCTGTGGTGGCTGGAGACGGTGGGTGAGCTGACCCGGGCCGACGTGGCGGTGGCTCTGGGCGTCAAGATCGCGCATGCCGGCGTACGGCTGCAGCGCATGCGCGACCACCTCGAGACGGCCCGCTCGATCGTCGCCGCACTCGACGCCGTGCCCGGCTGCGGCCGGCTCAGTGCCGTCGTGGCCGGCTGGGACGGGGTGCCGAGCCCGTTCTGGCGCAAGCGCATCGAGCGGCACCTGCGCTCCTGTCCCACCTGCGCGCCCGCCCGCGAGGGCCTGCTGCCCACCGAGCGGCTGCTCGCCGGATTCGCCCTGCTGCCCGTTCCCCCGACGCTCACCAGCGAGCACGTGCCGGTCGAGGCGTTCTCCCGGGCCTCCCTGCTCGGCCGCTGGGGCGCGGCGCTGCGGGCTCATCCGGTCGGCGCCGCCCTGACCGCCGGCGCGCTGGCCGCCGGTCTGGTCGTCACCATGGCCGGCTGGTCGAGCCTGCCCCCGGTGGCCCGCGCCGTGCTCGCCGGTTCGCCGTCACCCGCGCCGCTGCTGAAGGTCGGGAAGGTGTCGCTGGAATCGGCCAACGCCAAGGGGCAGTTCGTCGCGCTGTCCGCCGGCCGGGGCGTGCTCACGCCGGCCGGGGCCACCCTGGAGGTCGTCCCCGGCCTCGCCGGCCGGGGCTGTTTCTCGCTGCGCACTGCCGACGGGATGCACCTGCGCCATGCGTCCTGGCGGCTGGTGGCCGGCTTCGACGACGGCACCGCGCTGTTCCACGGCGACGCCACGTTCTGCCCGCGGGCCGGCCTGGCCGCCGGTTCGGTGTCGCTGGAGTCGGCCAACTACCCCGGCTGGTTCCTGCGCCACGTGGACGGCGAGCTGTGGGTCGACCAGCTCGACGGCAGCGCGGGCTTCCGCGCCGACAGTTCCTTCCTGGTCCGTCCGCCCCAGAAGTGAGCTGACCGATCTCAGCCCAGCCAGGCGACCACCGCGATGAGCGTCACCGCCGCGGCCGCCGTGGACAGCACGATGGTGTCCCGGGCGAAACCCTCACCGCGACCGTAACGGCTGGCGAAGACGAAGATGTTCTGCGCGGTCGGCAGGGCCGCGGTCACCACGGCCGCGAGCAGCGCCGGGCCGGTCAGTCCCAGGGCATAGTGCCCGATCCCGTACGCCAGCAGCGGATGAACCAGCGCCTTCAGCACGACCGCCGCCAGTCGATCCGGCGCGTCCGGTCCCGGGCGCAGCGGCCGGCTCCCGCGCAGCGACATACCCAGCGCCAGCAGCGTCATCGGCACCGCAGCCCCGCCCAGCAGCACGAACGGCTGCAGCAACGGTTGGGGCATGTCCCAGCCCGACACGGCCACCGCGATGCCGGCCGCGGACGCGATCATCAGCGGGTTGCGGGCCGGCATCGCCGCCAGCCGGCCCAGTGACGGCCGTTGCTCCCCGGTCGCCACCTCCAGCACGGCCAGCGCCGTCGGGCTGGCCAGCAGCACCTGGAACATCAGCACCGGCGCGATGAACGCCACGTCACCGAGCACGTAGGCGGCGATCGGGATCCCCAGGTTGCCCGCGTTGACGTAGCTGGCGGCGAGCGCGCCGATGGTCAGTTCGGCGACGCTGCGCCGCCACAGCAGCCGGGCCAGCGTGACGTACAGCGCGGCGACGATGAGGGTGCTGAGCACGAACGCGGCGAGCGCCCCGGTGAAGATCCGGCCGATCGTGGACGTGGCCAGGGTGACGAACAGCAGCGCCGGCGCGGTGACGAAGAACGCGAGCCGGGTCAGCGTGTCCAGCCCGGCCGCCCCCAGCAGCCCGAACCGGCCGATCAGGTAGCCGACGAGGACGAGCGCCCAGACGACGGCGAAGCCGGTGACGACCTCACGCACCCGCAAGCCACCGTTCGATCAGATCCACAACTGCAGCAGTCTGTCACGCCGGTGTCGCGTCCTCGTCGCGCTGGTACACGTCGGGGATGTCGTCACGGTCGGCGTCGACGTTCTCCTCGTCGTAGATGCCCCGGTAGGTGCGGTTGCGGATCCGCAGGATGACCGTGGCGAACAGTGCGGCGGCCAGCGAGCCGGTCAGCACGGCCACCTTGACGTGGTCGTCGAGGTCACTGCCGATGCCGAACGCCAGCTCCCCGATGAGCAGCGACACGGTGAAGCCGATGCCGCCGAGCACGGCCAGCCCGACCACGTCCACCCAGGCGAAACTGGCGTCCAGCCGGGCCCGGGTGAACCGGGTGACCAGCCAGGTCGCCCCGGTGATGCCCAGCGGCTTGCCCAGCACCAGCCCGGCCACGATGCCCACGGCGACGGGATCGCTGAGGGCCGCGCCCAGGCCGCTGAGCCCGCCGACCGCGACGCCGGCCGACATGAGCGCGAAGATCGGTACGGCGATGCCGGCGGACAGCGGCCGGAACCGGTGCTCGAAGTGCTCGGCCAGGCCCGGCCCGGCCTCGGGACCGCCGGCTTTGCGGCTGCGCAGCACCGGTACGGCGAAGCCGAGCAGCACCCCCGCGACCGTGGCGTGCACCCCGGAGGCGTGCATCAGCGTCCACGTGGCGAACGCCAGCGGCAGCAGCAGCCACCACGAGCGCACCCGCCGCTGCACCAGCACGGTGAACGCGGCCAGCGGCACCAGCATGGCGAGCAGCGGCAGCACGGACAGGTCCGAGGTGTAGAAGACGGCGATGATGACGATGGCGAGCAGGTCGTCGACCACCGCCAGGGTCAGCAGGAAGGTCCGCATCGCCTGCGGCAGGCAGCGGCCGATCACCGCCAGCACGGCGAGCGCGAAGGCGATGTCGGTCGCGGTCGGGATCGCCCAGCCCTTCCCCTGACCCGAGGAGAGGTTGACCAGGGCGTAGATGACCGCGGGCACGACCACCCCACCGACGGCAGCGGCGATCGGCACCGCCGCGCGCCGGGGGTCGCGCAGGTCACCGGCGACGAACTCGCGCTTGAGCTCCAGACCGGCGACGAAGAAGAAGATCGCCAGCAGGCCGTCGGCGGCCCACGTCGCCATCGACAGGTCGAGGTGCAGCGCCTCGGGCCCGGCCGTAAAAGCGCGCAGGGCTTCGTAGCTGTCGCCCCACGGGGAGTTCGCCCAGATCAGCGCGGCCACGGCCCCGGCCAGCAACAGCATCCCGCCGATGGTCTCCTTGCGCAGGATGTCGGCGATGCGGCGGGCCTCGGGCCAGGACCCCCGGCCGAGAAGATGCGGGCCGCGGCGCGGTTCCTGCGTCATGGGCGCTCCTGTTTGCGGGGTCGGGTCGGACGTTGCCGACCAGACTTCCCGGCGCACCTGCCCGGGAGTCTAGCCGCACAAACTATCCGTGCCCGGCGACACGGCGTTCATCACAGCCGCATGAATTCCACCGCCGCCGTCTCGGCAGCGCACGCCGCCTGCACCCCGTCGGGCGCCGGCTCACCGGCCGTCGCCGCCCCGGGGCCGAAGGTCCCGGCCCGGACGGGACCTCAAGCCCTGCCGGCCCGGTGCCCGCCGCGCGCACGATCAGGGCGGGTGAAGGGAGACCCGCCATGACGACATCGACGATTGCCGTGGGCACCGACGGCACCTCGACGAGCGAGGCCGCCGTACGGTGGGCCGCCGTGGAGGCCGCGAGCCGGGGCGTGCCCCTGCGCATCGTGTACGCGTACGGCCAGACCGAGGAGACCGCCGAACGGATGCTGGCCGGCTCGGTGCTCGACGCCGCCGTCCGTCACGCCCGGTCCGCCGCGGCCGGTGTCATCATCGGCGCCGAGGCGTTGCGCGGTGAGCCGGTGCCGGCGCTGCTGGGCCTCGAGGACGTGGACCTCGTCGTGCTCGGGCACCGGGGCCGCGGCGGCTTCACCAGCCTGCTGCTCGGTTCCGTCGGTCAGCAGGTCGCCACGCAGGCGCGGGTGCCCGCGGTGATCGTCCGCGGCCGGGCCGACGCGGCCCGCGGGACGATCGTGGCCGGGGTCTGCGGCTCGGCGACCGACGACGCGGTCCTGGACGAAGCCTTCGCGACGGCCGCCCGGCACGGAGCCCCGCTCGCCGTGCTGCGCACCTACGCCCCGCCGACCCCGCTGTGGGTCGGTGACATCCCGACCGCCGAGGACGGCATCGCCACCCTCAACGCGGCCGCCCGCGAACGTCTCGAGCAGCAGCTGGCTCCCTGGCGCGCCGAATATCCGCAGGTGGACGCGGAGGCGGTGGTGTCGCCGGACGACGCCGGCGCCGTGCTGGTCGCGGTGTCGCACAACGCCCGCCTGGTGATCCTCGGGCGCCCCACCCACAGCGCGGTGGTCAACACCCTGATCGGATCGACCGGTCTGCATCTGCTGCACCACGCCGGTTGCCCGGTGCTGGTCACGCCTCCGGCCGCCGTCGCCTCGATAGCATCAGCGAATGGTCGCGCCCAAGGGTAACGAGCAGCCGTCGCTGGGACTGACCCCGCTGTCCCGGGTCCGGCTCGACGAGCTGCTGCAGGAGATGCTGGTCCGGGTCGGCGAGGTGGTCACCAGCCGGGAACGGCTGCGCGCTCTGCTGGACGCCGTGGTCGGCATCGGCACCGACCTGGACCTGCGCAGCACCCTGGAGCGCATCGTGAAGTCGGCTTGCGCGCTGGCCGGCGCCCGCTACGGCGCGCTGGGCATCATCGGCGCCGACCGGCAGCTCTCCGACTTCATTACCCACGGCATCGACCCGGCCGCGCACGCCAAGATCGGCGACCTCCCGCACGGCCGCGGCGTCCTCGGCCTGCTGATCACCGACCCGCAGCCGGTCCGGCTGCCCGACATCACCAAACACCCGCGCTCGTACGGTTTCCCGCCGAACCACCCGCCGATGCACAGCTTCCTCGGCGTCCCGGTCCGCACCCGTGACCAGATCTTCGGCAACCTGTACCTGGCCGAGAAGCGGGGCGCCGACGAGTTCACCGAGGACGACGAGGAGATCATGGTCGCCCTCGCCGCCGCGGCCGGGGTCGCCATCGACAACGCGCGGCTGTTCACGCTGGCCCAGCGGCGCGAGCGCTGGCTGTCGGCCGCCGCCGAGATCACCGGGGTGCTGCTCGGCACGGTCCGGCGCACCGAGGCGCTGCGGCTCATCGCCCGCCGCGCCCGCGAGATCACCGAGGCCGGGCTCGTGCTGGTGCTGCTGGCCGGCGAGGGCGGCTCCCGCTACACCATCGAGGTCGCCGACGGCGCGGACGAGATGGTCGGCAAGGTGCTGTCGGTGGACGTGGACGCGTTGCATGCCGACGATGCCGAGCTGGGCGGCGTCGCTGACTGGCCGGGGCCCGTACCGCCGGGTCCGGTACTGGCCGCGCCGCTGGCCGGCGCCGACATGCCGCAGGGTGTGCTGATCGTCGCCGGTGCCGCCGCCGGCGGCGAGGACGACGCCACGCTGCTGGCCAGCTTCGCGGGTCAGGCGGCCCTGGCTCTGGAACGGGCCCGGGCGCAGGAGGAACGCGAGCTGCTGGTCGTGCTGGAAGACCGTGAGCGCATCGCCCGGGACCTGCACGACGTCGTGATCCAGCGGCTGTTCGCCACCGGCATGCAGTTGCAGGGCGTCGCCCCGCACGCGCTGCGCCCGGAGGCGGCCAAGCGGATCAACGCGGCTGTCGACGACCTGGACGCCACGATCCGCGACATCCGCCGGTCGATCTTCGAACTGCGTGCCCCGGTGGGCAGCTCGCTGCGCACGGAGCTGCGCGACGCGGTCGAGGCGGCCACCGCGGCCCTGGGTTTCCGCCCGACGCTGGACGTGTCGGGGCCGGTGGACAGCGCGGTGCCCGACGACGTGGTGCCGGAGCTGCTGGCCGTGCTGCGCGAGGCCCTGTCGAACGTGGCCCGGCACGCCCAGGCCGGCACGGCCCGGGTCTCGGTACGCGCGGCCGACGGCGAGGTGATCCTCCAGATCGAGGACAACGGCGTCGGCACCGACCCGGCGCTGGCCCGCGGCGGTCTGGTCAACATGAGCGAACGCGCCGGCGACCTGGGCGGCAGCTGCACCGTGACCCCGGCCGACGAGGGCGGCACGGTGGTGACCTGGCGCGTCCCGCTCGGCGGCTGACCGCCCGGGCCTGGCCTCAGGGGATCGGAAGTCCGGGCGGTTCGGGTCTTTCGGCCCTGATCGGGGCGGACCGGTGGGCGCGATCGTGGAGGGGAACCGACCAGGAGGTCCACCATGACCGCGCACTCGCCCCAGGCCACCCGGCACCTCGCTTCGGCCGCCGAGGCGTCCCTGCACGCTCCCTCGGTGTTCAACACCCAGCCGTGGCAGTGGCGGATCGCCGGCGACACCATGGAGCTCCACGCGGACCCGGACCGGCAGCTCGCCGCCACCGACCCCGACGGGCGGCTCCTGCTGCTCAGTTGCGGCACCGCGTTGCACCACGCCCGTACGGCCCTGGCGGCGGCCGGCTGGACCAGCACGGTGGACCGGCTACCCGACGGGGCGCAGCCGACGTTGCTGGCCCGCGTACGGCTGGGGCATGCCGTCCCGGCCGACCCGGAGGCCCAGCGGATGGCGGCGGCCGTCAGCCGCCGCCGCACCGACCGGCGCCCCTTCGGTGACCAGCCGGTCTCCGAGCAGACGCTGACCAAGCTGCGCCGGTTCGTCGAGGCCGAGGGTGCCTACCTGCACGTCGTGCCGGCCGATCAGGTGCCGGCGCTGGCCATCTCGACCGAGCGGGCCGCCGGGGTCCAGCAGGACGACCCGGCCTACCGCGAGGAGCTGGACCGCTGGACGAACCGGCCGCAGTGGCGCGGCGACGGCGTGTCGCCCGAGACGGCGGTGGAGCCGGCTCTGCGGCGGGTGCCGGTGCGCGATTTCGCCCCCGCGGGCAACCCGGGCCTGAGCGCCGGCACGGGCGTCGACAAGGGCGCCGCCTACGTGATCGTTTTCGGGATGACGGACCGGCCCGCCGACCTGCTGCGCGCCGGTGAGGCCTTGTCGGCGCTGCTGCTGCTGGCCACGGCGGACGGGCTGGCCACCGCGCCGCTGAGCGAGGCGGTCGAGGTCGCCTGGACGCGGCACCTGCTCACCAGCCTGCTGTCGGACGTCGGCGAGCCCTACATCGCCGTCCGGCTCGGCTACCCGATCGACCGGGAACCGCTGCCGCCGCAGGCCCGCCGCACCCCGGCGGAGATCATCCGCATCGAGCAGTAACCGCACCGACGTCCGGGAAGGGACCTGCCGTGATGACCTACGACCACGCCGATCTGCGGCGCGCCGCCGCTGCGGCGGTCCGGGCGCCCTCGCTGCACAACAGCCAGCCGTGGCGCTTCCGGCTGCGGGCCGGCGCCGTCGAGGTGCTGGCGGACCAGCAACGGCAGCTCGCGGTGGCGGACAGCACCGGCTGGGCCGTACGGATCGCCTGCGGTGCCGCCATCACCAACGCCCGGCTGGCGCTGGCCGTCGCGGGGACCCCGGCCGAGGTCGTGCTCTGCTCCGACCGCGCCGAACCGGACCTGCTCGCCCGGCTGACCCCCGGTCCCCGCCGCCCGGCCACGTACACCGAGACCGACCTCGCCGCGGCCATCCCCCGCCGCTACAGCAACCGCCGGCCGTTCTGGCCCGACCCCGTGCCGCCCGACGTGCGGCAGCGGCTGGTGGACGCCGCCGGCGAGGAGTCCGGCTGGCTGGATCTGCTGGTCGGGATGACCGCGCTGAGCGGCTTCGCGGAGATCGCGCAGAGCGCGGACCGGGTGCTGCGGCGCGACCTGACCTACCAGGCCGAGATGTCGACCTGGACGCATGCCGACGAGGCTCCCGACGGTGTTGCCGTGCCGGCCGGCGCTCCGGTGCCGGAACCGCAGGACCTGCTGCCCCAGCGTGCGTTCTCCGACCGCCGGCGGGCTCCCGGACGTGACTTCGAGCCGGAACCGCTGGTGGCGATCCTCGGCACGGCGGGCGACCGCCCGCACGATCAGCTCATCGCCGGCCAGGCTCTGCAGCGGGTGCTGCTGACGGTCACCGACGCCGGCCTGGCCTGCTCGATGATCTCGCAACCGATCGAGGTGCCGGCCGCCCGCGATCAGCTGCGCCGGTCGCTCGGCCGCTCCGGGATGCCGCAGATGGCTCTGCGGATCGGCTACGGCCGGCCCGGCAGCCCGAGCCGCCGCCGCCCCGTCGAAGATGTGCTCGTCGCGGACTGAAAGCCATTCTGCCGCATCGCTATGCAACAAACCTGCACATCATATTTATTGACTCTCATATATCGGCGGGTGAAGACTCCCTTACGGAAACAACCGTCCCCGGAGACCGCCGGATCCACTCCTTAGGACGGGCCGCACGCTGCGGTGACGGCCATATTGAGGCCATATTCAGTGCACCTCGACGACCCTTTGTCGCCGCACCCTGCGCACCTACCGGCGGTGTCCATTTGTGACAAGGAGAAACACTGAATGGCACCCTCACCCCGGGCCCGCCGGCTGCGCCGGCTGGCCGGCGGCGGCGCTCTCGTCGCCCTGGTGACGGCGGGACTCGCCCTCACCGTGACCAGCGCCCAGGCGGCCACCGTCTTCACCGCCGACTTCGAGTCGGGCAGCACCAGCGGCTGGTCCAAGTCCGGCGGCACCTGGTCGGTCGTCGCGGACGGCTCGCAGACGCTGCGGCAGAGCAACGCCGGCAGTGAGAACGCCCGTGAGCTCGCCGGCGAGGCCGGGTGGACCGACTATGCGGTGTCCGCGAAGGTCAAGCCGCTGTCGTTCGGCTCGGGCGGTTTCGTCGGCCTGCTGGCCCGGGCCAAGAGCTCGACCACGTTCTACCGGCTGGCGTTGCTGCCCGGCCAGGCGCAGCTGCAGGCGGTCAACAGCGGCAGCGTCACGGTGCTCGGCTCCTCGTCCCGGACGGTGAGCACCGGCACCTGGTATTCCCTGAGCCTGAGCGTGACCGGCTCGACCATCACCGGCAGCGTCGACGGCGCGACGGTCGGGACCGGCACCAGCTCCGTCTCGGGCTCGGGCCGCATCGGCCTGCAGACCGGTTCCGCCTCGGCGGGCTTCGACGACGTCGCGGTCACCACCGGAGGCGGCGGCACGCCGTCACCGACCGGCCCGACCACCCCGCCGCCGTCGAGCCCGACGCCGACCACCCCGACGCCCACCACCCCGCCGCCGACCACTCCGCCGCCGACCACCAGCGACGTGCTCTACGTGGCGCCCAACGGCAGCGCGAGCGCGGCCGGCACCCAGGCGAGCCCGACCACCCTGGTCTCGGCGATCACCCGGGTCGCGGCCGGCGGGACGATCTACCTGCGCGGCGGCAACTACGCCTTCTCGCAGACGGTCACCATCGCGCCGGGCAACAACGGCACCGCGAGCGCCCGCAAGAAGCTGTCGGCGTACCCGGGTGAGACGCCGGTGCTGAACTTCTCGGCCATGGTCGAGGACCCGGCGAACCGCGGGCTGGCCGTCAACGGCTCGTTCTGGCACGTGTCGGGCATCATCGTGGAGCGGGCCGGGGACAACGGCATCTTCGTCGGAGGCAGCAACAACATCCTCGAACGCACGATCACCCGGTTCAACCGCGACACCGGGCTGCAGCTGTCCCGGATCGCCTCGGACACCCCGAACAGCCAGTGGCCGGCCAACAACCTGATCCTGAGCGCGGAGTCGCACGACAACGCTGACTCCGACGGGGAGGACGCCGACGGTTTCGCCGCGAAGCTCACCGTCGGCTCCGGCAACGTCTTCCGCTACGCCGTGTCGCACAACAACATCGACGACGGCTGGGACCTCTACACCAAGACCGACACCGGGCCCATCGGCGTGGTCACCATCGAGGACTCGCTGGCCTACAACAACGGCACGCTGAGCAACGGCGGCCAGGCCGGCAACGGCGACCGCAACGGCTACAAGCTCGGCGGCGAGGACATCAAGGTCAACCACATCGTGCGGCGCAGCATCGCGTTCCGCAACGGCAAGCACGGGTTCACGTACAACAGCAACCCGGGCGCGATGACGATCAGCAACAACATCAGCATCGACAACACCGAGCGCAACTTCAACTTCGACGCGGGCACCTCGGTGTTCCGCAACAACGTCTCGTGCCGCAGCGGCAGCGGGACCAACGACCGGATCATCGGCGACGCCGACAGCTCGAACCAGTTCTGGTCGGGCACCAACGGATCCCGGTGCGCCGCGCTGAGCGGCGCGCTGGCCTGGTCCTTCGCCTCCGACGGCCGCCTCGCGGTGACCCTCGGCGGCCGGCCCGTGACGCCGTGACCAGCGGCCGGGTCCGGCGGTCTCCCCCGCCGGGCCCGGCTCCGTCACTTTCGCGGGCCCTGCGCCCCTGTTCCGCGCCCGGCCGGGCGACGACACTCAGGGGGACGCACCGACGGAGGTGTCCACGATGACCGGAAGACATCCGGCGACAGCGGCCCAGCGCACCGAACTCCTGCACCGGATGCTGCTGCTGCGCGGCGGCGACCAGGACCCCGCCCACCGCGGCGAGGAGGCGATCACGGTGGGCCTGCGGTCCACGCTGGGCCCGGGCGACACTGTGGCCGACGGCCCGGTCCTGGCCGTGGAGCTCGCGCACGACGACGTCCGGCGGCACCGGCCGGCGGTGACGGTGTGCTTCGTCGGCGACGAGGCGGCGCCCGGGCTGACCACCAGCCTGGGCCAGGCGATCGACGACCGGCTGCCCGTGCTGTTCTGCTGCGCCGGCCGGCACGGCACCGATCCGGACGGCCTGCCGGCCGGCACGGTGGACGGCGCGGACATCGAGGCGGTCACCCGGGCGGCCCTGACGGCGGTGCATCCGGTACGGGCCGGAGCAGGCCCGCGGCTGCTGCACTTCCGCACGTACGCCCTGGCGGACAGTCCCCGGCACGACCCCATCCGGATCCTGGCCGACCGGATGCGCACCGACCACCAGCTCGACGACAACGCCCTCGCGGCCATCGAGAAGCACGTCGCGGGGCAGCTCGGCGGGCGGGTCAGGCGGGGGTGAGGAGGCAGAACTCGTTGCTCTCCGGGTCGGCGAGGACGACCCACGGGACATCGTTGCCGCCCAGGTCGACGGCGGTGGCGCCGAGACTGCGCAGCCTCGCCGCTTCAGCGTCCAGGTCGTCACCCGGATAGGGGCGGACGTCGAGATGGACCCGGTTCCACCCGGTCTTCTTGTCGGGTGTCGGCAGGAACAGCAGATAGGGGCCCACTCCCGCGGCGGAACGCAGAACCGCCTTGTGGTCGGTCACCTCGTGCACGGTCCAGTCCATGGCGCTGCCCCAGAAGCCGGCCATGGCTCGCGGATCCACGCAGTCGACCACCACCGAGGCGATCGGTCCGGTCTCGGCGTAGAGCGAGTCCAGCACGCAGAACTCGTTGCCCTCCGGGTCGGCCAGAACCGTCCACGGGACGTCGCCCTGGCCGATGTCGGCCGGTGTCGCGCCGAGATCCATCAGGCGCTTGACCAGCTCTGCCGGGCCCTTCGCTGGAGAGTCCCCAGCCGAGCGCTTCGGCCCAGAAACGACCCAGTGCGGAGTCGTCCTTGGCCTTCATGGTGATCTGCACCAGCCGCGTCGCCACGCCGGCGATGGTAGACCCGCCCGGTCAGCGGCCGGCCATCGACGCTCCGGTGCCGTTGCCGGTGGTGATGAAGTCCGTGCTCGGGAGCGTGCCCGCCGCCGTACGGGGACCTTCGGCGGCGGCCGGGTCGGTCGAGCGGAACGTGGCCGCGCTCCAGCCGTCCTGCTGCCAGCTGTTGCGGACCTCGGTCGCCGACGGGGACAGGCTTTGCGGGACGGCGTTGTCGACCGCCGCGTTGGCGCGCAGCACCGCTGCGGCGTCCGGCATGGCGAAACCCGTACCCCTGTTGCGGAATGCCGTGTTGTTGGTCAGCTGCAGCGCCGCGGTGTTGCCCTCGTCGGTGAAGCCGTGGCCCGCGTTGTCCCAGGCCGCGCTGTGCCGCAGCCGGTGCGCTGCCGGGACCGCCGGGTCGCCGCCGCCGAGGGCGAAGCCGCTGGCCCCGTTACCGTAGGACCACGTGTACTCCACCGTGACCGGATTGCCGAACGAGCCCAGGTCGATGCCCGTGCTGGCGTTGCCGTAGGCGCGGTTGCCGCGGATCACGTTGCCGGCGCCGGACCCGAACTGCACGCCCAGGCCGATGCCTACCTTGTCGCTGCCGGCCGGGTCGCGGTTGGCGAAGAAGTCGCTGTCCAGCACCTGGTTGCCGGTGGTGCCGGGGTCGCGCAGCATCAGCCCGGACCGGACGTTGTCGTGCATCGACAGCCGGCGGAAGACGGTGTGACGACAGGCCCGGCAGACGTACGCGTGACTCCTCGACCCGCGCACCTCCAGCCCCTGCACCGTCCAGTACGCCGTACGCTGCGTCACCGCCCACTGGTCAGCCGGGATGCCGGACGCGTCGATGACCGGGCGCTCGTCGCGGTAGTTGCTGAGCACGATCGGCCGCGCCGCCGTACCGCTGGTCGTGATGGTGATGCCCGCAGCCGGCCGATAGGTCCCGCCACGCAGGGCGATCGTCTGTCCCGGCCGGACGGCCGCCACCGCCTTTTGCAGGGTGGCGTACGGCCGGCGCAGACTGCCGTCGCCGGAGTCCTTGCCGCCGGGCGCGACGTAGATGTCCGCCGTCCGCACCCCGAGGCCGGCCGCCGGACGTGCGGTCGGGGTGGCGCTCGGGGACGGCGGAGCGGATGCTGCCGGCCGTACCGTCTCGGGGGTGAGCGGCCGCGTGGTGAGCGTGGGCAACGCGATTACGCTGCCGGCGGCGCCGGGCGGCGTGTCCGTCTGGTGGACCGCGTAGACCAGCCCGCCGCTGACCGCCAGCGTCGCCGCGGTGCCCACGGCCAGGGCCTTGTGGTGCAGAAAGCCCTGGACCTGGGCCAGGACCGAGGTCCCCGCGGAGAGCCCGGCCTTGGCGATCAGTCCGGACTTCAGCGCGCCGAGCAGCAGCACCGGCACCGGCAGCGCGGCTGTGCCGAGCAGCAGCTCCTCCGGGGCGAGCAGGCCCTGGGCGCGCGGGCCGCACTGCGGGCATTCCCGCACGTGCCGGACCAGGCGCTTGCGCCACAAGGGATCCGCGGCGCCGTCCCAGCCGCGCAGCCGGCTGTTCAGCTCGGGGCAGCGCGGCCTGACCTGCAACGCCCGCACCACGCCGCGGGCCGCGTCCAGCTGGGCCTTCATGCGCTGCACCCGGACCGCGGCGTGCTTGGGCTTGACCTTGAGGGCCGAGGCCAGCTCACCGCGGGTCAACTCGCCGGCCGCCTCCTGCCACCAGAGCCCGAGCAGCGTACGGTCCGCGTCGTCGAGCCAGTGCACGGCCTGGACCAGCTCGCGGCGCTGGTCGGCGACGACGATCTCGGCCGTGGCGCGCTCGGCGAAGTCACCTTCCGGGTCGGGCAGCTCGGCCGGCGCGGCGGCGCGGCGCAGCCGGGTGACGCTGCGCGAGCGCAGGTGCAGCTGGATCTGCCGGTACGCGATGGTCACCAGCCAGGACCGGTAGCGGTCGGGCTCGCGCAGCGAGGGCAGGGCGCGGATCGAGCGCAGCATGGTCTCCTGGACCACGTCGTCCACGTCCGGATGGCCGTCCAGGGCGCGGCCGATGATGTTGTAGACGAGCGGGAGGTGCTCGGCGACGAGTTCGTCGAGGGCGCCGGCGCTGCCGCCTTGCGCGTCGCGGACGAGCCGGGCCACGTCATGTCCGACGGCCTGACTCTGCGTCACCGGGGACCTCCTTCTTCTCCGGCTCGCCGACCCCGGACAGCCGGGCGGCGGGCGACACAGAAGACATAGATGGCTCTCATTGACCGACATCTCGCGCTGAGTTCCGCGCGGCCGATGTGAGCTGCGAGAATGTGAAACCGATCGATGTCGCGCCGTATCGTGACACAGCACGCGGAAGCTGTAAAGCAAGGGCCCGCCGCTTTTTCTCGCGGATTTCTGTTGTCCGCCGGCCGCTCGCGCATCTACCAAGGTGCCGCTCCACCCCCGGGCGGCGATGACTCAACGTGACCGACTGGGAGCGCTCCCGCTGCCTGCCGGACCCGTACGAGAGGACCGGAAGTGTCTGGATCAAGGCTGGCGAGACGTCTCCTGGTGGCCGCACTGGCCGTCGTCATCCCCGGAGCCGCCATCGCCTACACCGTCCTGCCGTCGCAGGCCGCCACCCTGCCCGCGACGGGCGTCGCCCACCAGTTGGCCGTGACCAAAAGCGGCATGTGCCTCGACGTTCCGGCGGCGTCGACGGCCAACGGCGCCGCGTTGCAGCAATGGGGCTGCACCTCCGGCGCGGCCTGGCAGCAGTTCAAGCTCACCTCAGCCGGAGCCAACTACCAGCTGGTCAACGTCAACAGCGGCAAGTGCATCGACGTACCGGGCTTCTCCCTCGCCAGCGGTGTCCAGCTCCAGCAGTACACCTGCGTGGCCAGCCAGACCAACCAGCAGTGGAAACTCGTCGCCAGCGGCACGGACACGTTCCAGATCATCAACGTCAACAGCGGGCTGTGCATCAGCGACAAGGACGCATCCACCGCGTCCGGCGCCGCGGTCATTCAAGAGACCTGTACGGCGAACAGCAACAAGCAGTGGGCGTTCCGAGCCACCTCGGCGGGCACGGCAACGGTCGCCGCCGACGGCACCGGCCAGTACGCCAGTGTCCAGGCCGCGATCGACGCGGTACCGGCGAACAACACCACCCGCCGGGTCATCACCATCAAGGCGGGCACCTACCGCGAGATCGTCACCATTCCCGCGAACAAGCCGTACGTGACGCTGCAGGGGCTGGGCACGTCCGCAGCGCAGACGGTCATCGTGAACAACCACAGCTCCGCGGGCGGTTACGGCACCTCGGGCAGCGCGAC
Organism: Actinoplanes sp. CA-051413; assembly: GCF_050955795.1. NCBI lineage: Bacteria > Bacillati > Actinomycetota > Actinomycetes > Micromonosporales > Micromonosporaceae > Actinoplanes > Actinoplanes sp. CA-051413. Next base: position 4,711,802 of record NZ_CP192100.1, on the reverse strand, counting down.
CGTCTTTGTCAACGGCCCCGACTTCGCCGCCGCCAACCTGAGCATCGCCAACGACTACGGCGAAGGCAGCCAGGCCGTCGCGGCCAACCTCAACGGCGACCGGGCCGTCTTCGACAACGTGCGGTTCCTCGGTAACCAGGACACCCTGCTGATCAACAACAACCGCTCGTACGTCAAGAACTCGTACGTCGAGGGCACCGTCGACTTCATCTTCGGCGCCGGGACCGCAGTGTTCCAGGCCAGCACCATCCACGAGCGACGCACCAGCGGCGGGCCGATCACCGCCGCCCGCACCGACCCGGCCAAGACCTACGGATTCCTGTTCTACAAGTGCACGATCACCGGCGCCGCGAACAACGTCACCCAGCTCGGCCGCCCGTGGGGGCCCGACGCGCAAGTCCTGTTCCGCGAGTCGAATCTGAGCGCCACCATGCGTACCGCGCAGCCGTGGACCGACATGTCCGGCAACACCTGGCAGAACGCTCGGTTCCTCGAATACAAGAACACCGGCTCGGGCGCCGGCGTCAACAGCAACCGGCCCCAGCTCAGCGACGCGAGCGCGGCTGCCTACACCCCGCAGAAGTATCTGGCCGGCGGCGACGGCTGGAACCCGGTCGGCTGACCCTCCCCACGATCCCCGTTTCCGCAAGATCCCCTTGGAGAGCTCATGAGACTCAGGAAACGCGCTGCCCTGGTGGCGGCGGTGCTGGCGGTCCCCGCCGCGTTCGTCGGCTACTCGATCATGCCGTCACAGGCGGCGGCACTGCCGGCGACCGGCGGCACCTATCAGGTGGCGGTGGCCAAGAGCGGCATGTGCCTCGACGTGCCCGCGGCGTCGACGGCCAACGGCGCCGCGTTGCAGCAATGGGGCTGCACCTCCGGCGCGGCCTGGCAGCAGTTCAAGCTCACCTCAGCCGGAGCCAACTACCAGCTGGTCAACGTCAACAGCGGCAAGTGCATCGACGTACCGGGCTCGTCCCTCGCCAGCGGCGTCCAGCTCCAGCAGTACACCTGCGTGGCCAGCCAGACCAACCAGCAGTGGCGGCTCGTCGCCAGCGGCACGGACACGTTCCAGATCATCAACGTCAACAGCGGGCTGTGCATCAGCGACAAGGACGCATCCACCGCGTCCGGCGCCGCGGTCATCCAAGAGACGTGTACGGCGAACAGCAACAAGCAGTGGGCGTTCCGTACCGCGTCGACGGGTGGCCGGACGTGGTCGAACACGGCGGACGGTTTCGCGTCGACCGGCGGAGGCACCACGGGCGGGGCGGCCGGGCCCACGGTCACCGTGACCAACCAGGCCGACCTGCAGAAGTACGTCACGGCGACGACCCCGTACGTCATCAAGGTGGCGGCGGCGATCACGTTCACGCCCAAGGGGACCGAGCTGAAGGTCCAGTCGAACAAAACCATCATCGGCGTCGGCACGAGCGGCCACATCGTCGGCGGTGGCTTCTTCCTCGGCACCGGGGTCAGGAACGTCATCATCCGCAACCTGACGATCCGCGACACGCTGATGGCGGACGACGACCCGGACGACAAGCTCTACGACTACGACGCCATCCAGATGGACACGGCCGACCACATCTGGATCGACCACAACACGCTGACCCGGATGAACGACGGGCTGATCGACAGCCGCAAGGACACCAGCTATCTGACCGTGTCGTGGAACGTGCTGGCCAGCAACAACAAGACCTTCGGGATCGGCTGGACGGAGAACGTGACCGCGCGCATGACGATCCACCACAACTGGATCCACGACACCAACCAGCGCAATCCGAGTACCGACAATGTGGCGTTGGCTCATCTGTACAACAACTATCTGCAGAACATCTCCTCTTACGGGAACTATGCCCGTGGGGCGACCAAGATGGTGCTGGAGAACAGCTACTTCTCCAATGTGAAGGACCCTTACTACCCGGACGCTACCGCTCAGCTCAGGCAGAGCGGGAGTGTGGTTGTGAACTCCACGGGTAAGCAGTCGACGTTGGGGTCGGCGTTCAGTCCTGGGAGCTATTACTCGTACACGTTGGACAATGCTGCTGATTTGCCTGCTTTGCTTGGGCAGTATGCCGGGCCTCAGGGGGATATCGGTATCTGATCTTCTTTTGCTGGCTTGCTGTTGGACGGTTGGGGGCCGGGGTGACCAAGATCGGCTTGAGGAGCATTTATGCCGTTCTTGGTCACCCCGGCCCCCAACCTTGCATGGTTTCCTGTTCCGGCTTTGTTTTTGGTTGCTCGCTGCTGGTTGCGAAGTTTCGTGGGTGATCCCCTTGCGGCTGGTGGTCTGGCTGCCGCGCTGTGGTCTTTGTAGGGGATTTTTGTTGGGCAGGCCGGCCTGAGTGGTGGGTCTTGCGTACGCACCTCGCCGGTTGCGGTCAGGGGTTGGTAGTGGCTGCGGCATGCCGCGGCCACCAATCAACTACCCACGCCACCATCGACACCAACCATCAACCAGCAGCACCAGCAGTCCTCCCGTGCCGCGACCGACCAGCCTCCCCGTGCCGCGGCCGGAAAGCAACCGCCCCATCCCCACCACGACCCCGACTGCGACTGCGACTGCGACTGCGACCGGCGAGCCGGCCGCGCCGCGGCCGGAAAGCAACCGCCCCCATCCCCACCACGACCCCCACCACGACCACGACCGCGACCGCGACCGCGACCGCGACCGGCCGCGCCGCGGCCGGAAAGCAACCGCCCCCATCCCCACCACGACCCCCACCACGACCACGACCGCGACCGCGACCGCGACCGCGAGCCTGCTGTGCCGTGGTCGGCAATCGACCGTTGTGACCCCCGCCGCGACCGGGACCCTCCGCGTTGTTCGGACCGTGGTCCTGGTCAGCGTGCTGGTCGCGGGGTGCACGTCCACCGGCGCGTCTCCTGTCGCTAGGGACAGCCCGACCGCGGCGTCGGACAAGGCGGCCGTTGCGGCCTGCAGCCAGGCGGTCGGTGCCGTTGAGGTAGAGGTCGCCGGCGACCTGCATTTCAGCGTTTTCGGGAGCATGGCGCGGCGCAGCGCGCCGTCCTGTCAGCGGATCCGGTGCTTCAGGAGGTTGGTCGGCGCCTGGTTCTGATCGGCGAGCAGGCCCTCGGCCTCTTGGTCGTGCAGAAGGCGAGCGCTGCGGAGATGGCGCCTAGCCTGCGACAGTTGGGCGCGGCGCGGCATCATCTCGGCATGCAAGGATCTGTTCGGCTTCTAGCCGTGGGCGCTCGCCGCATTGCCGTCGCCCGACGCCAGCGAGTGAACAGTCTCGGACCTCAGTTGGGCGTCTGATTCTGTGGCTGCTTGTTCGCGGGGGTTGTGCGCGGGGTCGGGGACGCCGGAGATCAGGGCCAGGCGGAGTTTGGTTTCGTCGGTGGTTTCGGGGGCTGCGGTCAGGATCACGATTTTCAGTTCGGCGTCGCCGTCGGTCATGACGTCGCAGTCGACTTCGATGGGGCCGACCGTTGGGTGCTTGACGATTTTGTGGTCCTCGCGGTGGGTGCCCACCGCGCCGGCCGCCCACAGTTCGGCGAAGCGTTTGTTGCCCTCGGTGAGTGAGCGGATCAGGTTGGTCAGCCTGGGGTTGTTCGGGAAGCGGCCGGTGGCGCGGCGGAGGTCGGACACGATGGCGGCGTCGACCGCGTCGGGGGCGTACGAGATCACCGGCCATTGCGACAAGCTGGGCCGGTCGCCGTTGAGCGGGAAGGTGTCGCGGGCGAAGTTGCGACGCTCCCGCGGTGCCGACGACGGGTCGCCGAGCAGTGCCGCCCAGCCACGGTTCCACCAGATCAGCTGCCAGTCGGCGGCGAAGACTCCGACGGCCGCGTCGCCGAGGCGGTTCAGGACGCGCTGGACGCCCGGTGGGATGTGGTCGGAGATCTCGCCGTCGGCGGGCGGGACGAGCCCGGCCAGCCGGTAGAGGTGGTCGCGTTCCGCGTTGGTGAGTTGCAGGGCCCGGGCGAGCGCGGCGACCACCTGCGCCGAGGGTGTGGTGAACCGGCCCTGTTCCAGGCGCACTACGTAGTCGACCGAGATCCCGGCCAGTTCGGCAAGTTCCTCGCGACGCAGTCCGCTCGCGCGGCGCGCGCGGCCACTCGGCAGGCCCACCGCGGACGGCGTCAGCCGGTCGCGCCAGGCGCGCACAGTGGCGCCGAACTCCGTGCCGTGAGTGGTCATGGCACCGATTGTGCCTCGCTGCCCGGCGCCCAGGGGTGGTAGCCGTTTTCCTACCGTCAGGCCTTCCCTGGCGCACGTCGCGGCGCCGGCAAACCATGGGCGCATGACGATCACTTTCATCACCGGGGCCAACAAGGGCCTCGGCTACGAGACCGCCCGCCGGCTCATCGCCCACGGCCACACCGTGCTGCTCGGCGCCCGCGACGCGAAGGCCGGGACCGCGGCGGCCGCGGAACTCGGTGCCCGCTTTGTCCAGATCGACGTCACGGACGACGAGTCGGTGGCGGCGGCCGCCGCCGACGTCGAGCAGCACGAAGGCTCCGTCGACGTGTTGATCAACAACGCCGGCATTCACGGCGCGCACGGTGACCCGAGCGGCCTGACGGGCGCCGACATCCTGAGCGTGCTCGATGTCAACGTCGTCGGCGTGGTGCGGACCACCACGGCGTTCCTGCCGCTGCTGCGACGCTCGGCCGATCCGGTCATCGTCAACGTCAGCAGCTCGATGGGCTCGCTGGCGGCCACGCATGATCCGTCCCGCGCCGAGTCCAAGGCGATCGCGCCTGCTTACACGGCGTCCAAGGCGGCGCTCACCATGCTCACGACCCAGTACGCCAAGTCGCTGACCGACATCCGCATCAACGCGGCCGACCCGGGTTACACGGCGACCGATCTCAACGGCAACACCGGCCCGCAGACCGTCACCGAGGGGACCGACGCCGTGGTCGGCCTCGCCACCGAGGGGCCGGGCCACGGTTCCGGGCGCTTCGTCGACCGTACCGGTGAGATCGTCTGGTCCTGAAGCACCGGATCGCCGGCGGCGATCTCAGTCCATGAGCAGCAGGGTGTGGACCGAGGTGATCAGGCCGTCGGCGACCAGCGCGATGTCGGCGCCCCGGACCACGGGGGCGGCGCCCTCGGGGCCGAAGCTCCACGCGAGGTAGCCGAGGTCCTGGGTAACGCGCACCGGGCCGTCGGCGGCGAAGACGAAGCCCGGCGCGTCGTCCAGGATCTTCTGCGCCTTCGCGTCGAGCGCGTCGTGGCCCTGCACCGTCTCCTCGGGGTCGGCGAAGCGCACGCCGGGAGCGTACGTGCGGGCGATCGCGGCCCGGCGGCGCTCGCCGTCCCGCTCGTTGAAGACCTCCAGCAGGTTCGCCTGCATGAGCTGCTCGATCGTCGCCATCGTGCACTTCCCTCCGGCCGGCGCGCCCGGCTCGGGCGCGTACCGGTGCCGACGATATATGACGCGTCATGTAATCGGTAGGGTGGCTGCGGTAGGTTTGTGCGGTGGTGGACGAGGCGGCGGGAGCCGGCAGCCTGGACCCGGTCGAGCTGAGGGCCTGGCGCGGCCTCATCGAGACCACGCCCCTGCTGCGGCGGCGCCTCGACCAGCTGCTGACGGCGGACTCCGGGCTCACCGGCAGCGACTATCCCGTGCTGGTGACCCTGCACGAGCGCGGTGAGCGGCCGTGCCGTTCGACCGAGCTGGCCGACCTGATCGGCTGGGAGCAGTCCCGGCTGTCGCACCACCTCGCCCGGATGGAACGCCGCGGCCTGATCCGCCGCGGCCGTCACCATGCCGACAACCGCGTCGCCGAGGTCCACCTGACCGACGAAGGTCGCGCCGTCTTCCTGAACGCGGCCAAGGGACACTCGCGGGGCGTCCGGGAGCACTTCGCCGACGTGCTCACCGTGCCGCAGCTCGAGGCGCTGGCCGAGATCATGGAGACACTCCAGCGTCACCTCGCGCCTCCGGCCGCGACGGACTGACCACGGACCCGGACTCGCTGCCGGGCCGCACCAGCCCTGACTCGTACGCGAAGACGACGGCCTGCACGCGGTCGCGCAGGCCGAGCTTGGCCAGGATCCGGCCGATGTGGGTCTTGACGGTCGCCTCGGCGACCTGCAGCCGGCTGCCGATCTCGAGGTTCGACAGTCCCTGCGCCACGAGCAGCAGCACCTCGCGTTCCCGGTCGGTCATCTCCGGCAGGCCGGCCGCGTCCTTCGCGACGAGCCGGCCGGCGAAGCGGTCCAGCAGCCGCCGGGTCACCCGGGGCGCCACGACGGCGTCACCGCCGGCGACCACCCGGATCGCGCTCAGCAGGTCGTCGGGCGGCACGCTCTTGAGCAGGAAACCGCTCGCCCCGGCCTGGAGGGCGGCGAACGCGTCCTCGTCGGTGTCGAACGTGGTCAGCACCAGCACCCGGGGAAGCGGGCCGGCGGCGCAGATCCGCCTGGTGGCGGTCACCCCGTCGAGCACGGGCATCCGCAGGTCCATCACGACGACATCGGCCGGGGTCGTGCGCAGCAGACGTAACGCCTCGGCGCCGTCGCTCGCCTCGCCGACCACGGTCATGTCGCTCTGGTAATCGAGGACCATCCGGAATCCGGCCCGGACCAGGTGCTGGTCGTCGACGAGCACGACCCGGATCACGCAACCACCGCCCGGGCCGCGGCGCCGGTGAGGGGGATGCCGGCGTGCACCCGCCAGCCGCCGTCCGGTTTCGGGCCGGCTTCGAACGTCCCGCCGTACAGGGCAACCCGCTCGCGCATGCCGACCAGGCCGTGCCCACCGGGGTTCGTGGGTTTCGGGCCGGCGCCGGAATCCGTCACCTCGATGTCGATGACGTCCGGCCGGTAGCTGACAGTCACGGTGGCAGCCGGCGCCGGGCCGGCGTGTTTCAACGTGTTGGTCAGGGATTCCTGCACGATCCGGTAGACCGCCAGCGCCACGCCGCCGGGCACCTCGGGCGGCGTGCCATGCACGGTGAGGTCGGCGGTCAGGCCCGAGTCGCGGGCCCGCTGCACCACGGCTTCGATCTGGTCCAGGGCGACCGGGGTGCGGTCAGGCGGGCTGTCGCCGGCGCTCCGGAGCAGCTCGACGAGCTGCCGGATCTCCTCCAGGGCGTCGCTGCCGGTCGTGCCGATCGTCCGCAGCGCCTCGCGGGCCCGCTGCTGGTCGTGGTCGAACGCGTACGCGGCCCCGTTGGCCTGCAGGATGATCACCGACAGCGAATGCGCGACGATGTCGTGCAGCTCCCGGGCGATGCGCGCCCGTTCCTCGGCGACGGCGATCTGCGCCACGTGCCGGCGTTCCCGCTCCGCACTCTGCCGGCGCTCGGACGTGTTGAGATTCAGCTGGCCGAAGTACCGCACGCTGAGGGCCATCGCCCACACCACGGCCCCGTAGCCCAGCAGGAGCCCGGAGCCGCGCGTGAGCTCCTCGATCGAGAAGGTCGACCACTCGGCACGGGAGTTGTTCTGCAGCGGCAGCAGCAGCGAGGCGAACAACCAGCCGCCGAGGCCGCCCACCGCCGCCCGGAGCAGCGTCGAGGAGTGGACGATGACCGCGTACATCGCAGTGGCGACCGTGATCAGCAGCATGCCGTCGTGCAGCTTCGTGCCGTTGACCTCGATCGTCGCCGTGACCGCGGTCAGCACCGCCACGAGGACGAGGACGGTGATCGGGCGGTGGCGCCGCCACATCAACATCAGCCCGGCCAGCACGCCGAAGAGCAAGCCGCCCAGCCTGTACTGGTGCCACCACCACGTGGACAGGGCGGCCACCGAGATGGACACCACCAGGTCGCCCAGCAGACCGCTGCCGCGGGTCAGGGCAGGCGACACCATGCTGCTCAGCGTATGGGTCTCACTCACTGCGCAACTCCTGAACCTTCAGCAGACGGAACAGCAGCGGCAGGCCGGCAGCTGTGACGGCCACGACCATAGCGGCCACCGTGGCCGTCATCGCGGCGATCGCGGGCCAGTCCAGCTCGACCGGGGCCTTGGTGGCCGCGAGCAGGACCGCCGACAGGCTGCTGCCGATGAGGACGGCCAGGAGCAGTCCGATGGAGGCCGGGATGGCCACTTGATAGAGCAATGACGCTGACAGCGTCCGCCGTTGTGTGCCGAAGGCGGCGAGCACGGCTAGCAGCCTGCGCCGCTCGCGCAGCTGCTCGGTGACGCCGACGAGCATGCTGGCGCCGATGAACAGCAGGAACAGGACGGCGCAGCCCTGGGCCACCTGCCGGCCCCCGGCGAACTGGTTGCCGATCCGATCGTCGCCGAACAGTTGCAGCGGTGCGGCCGGGGCCAGCCGGGTCATCGTGTTGCGCACCCGCTCGATGGCGTCCGGGCGGGCCGGGTCCAGCCCCAGCAGGTACGCGTCGGTGAACATGCCGCGCAGGTCGGGACGGAGTTTCAGCGCTGCCGGGGTGGCCAGGTACGACATCGGGGCGGCTTCGCTGGTGTAGAGCGTCACGACCGGAAGACCGGCGGGCACCTGCCAGTGCGAGAGCGGTGCCACGTCGTCGGTGCCGAAGACGGGGGTGGTGGCTCCCGCAGGCAGGGTGGGGCTCTCCCAGCCCGGGTGCACGGCCTGGAAGCTGTCGCCGTCGGCGCAGGACGGCAGCGGCGCGTACTGCCGGAGCACGTCGCAGTCGCCGACCCGGACGGTCGCGCCTGCCTGGTCCGGGTCCGTGCGCAGGTAGCCGTAGCCGGAGGTCCGCACCGCCTCGACGCCCGGGGTGCCGGCCAGAGCGGCCTTCCAGCCGGTGCCGTCGGCGCCGTTGGTGTAGACGACGGCCTGGAGGCGGTCGGCCGGCGGCTGGGTCCCACTGGTCGCGGCTATCGAGGTGCTGAGCAGCCCCTGGATGGCGATGATGCCGGCGACCGACACCGCGATGCCCGAGACGAACCGTACGGCGGTGTCGCTGTCCAGCTGCAGGCGCCGGATGCCGAGCTGCCACGCGACGCTGCCGCCGCCGAGGTGCCGTACCACCGCTTGCACGAGCCAGGGCAGCAGCACGACCACGCCGGTGAGCAGCAGGATCGCGCCCGCGGCGAGCTGGACCCGGGTGCCCGGCCCGACGTCGCCGGGCAACCCGCCGAGCAAGGGGTAGAGCAGTGCCAAGCCGGCGCCCGGCGGAATCAGCCGCCACCAGAGCCGCCGGCGCCGGACGCCGCTCTGCCGCACCACGCCGAGCGGCTCGATGACGACACGCCGCAGCGCCGACAGGGTCACCAGCACAGCGCCGGCCGGCACCAGCACCAGGATCGCGGCGAGCAGCGGCGGCACCGGGCGTAGATCCGACGGGTACGGGCTGAAGTCGGCCGGCAGCAGCGCCCCGACGCCCCGGCGCAGACCGAGGAAGACGAGACCCCCGACGGCGAGCCCCAGCACCGCCCCGATCAGCGCGTCGCCGGTCGCGATACGGCGCGTCATCCTGCTGTCGGCGCCGACGAGCCGGATCGCGGCGAGCTGCCGCTCCCGGCTCTCACTGCCGAAACGTACGGCCGTCGTCACGAACACCAGGACCGGCAGCAACAGGATGGCCGCCCCGATGACCGCCAGCACCACGATCGTCGGGTCGGTCGTGGGCGGGCCACCGCCACCGAACGAGGCGATGCGTGCCGCCCCGTCGTCCGTGGTCAGCGTGCCGGCCCCCACGTAGAAGTACACCTCGTCGGGCCCGGAGAGTCCCTGTGGCGCGATCGTGCCGGCCACGTGCGCGGACCAGCGTTCGGCCAGCAGCTCACCACCGGGACCGGCGATGAGAGCGGCGAGAGCCGGCGAGACGTACAGCTCCCCCGCCGCCGGCATCCGGGCCACCCCGGGCGGTGCCGGCGCGCGGTCGCCCTCCGGGCGCACGATCCTGCCTCGTACGGGCTCATCCCGGAACCGCGTCTCCGTGGTCAGCGCCAGCAGCGTGCCGGGCCCGGCCTGCTCGACGCTCGCACCCAGCGCACGATCGGCCCGGCGCTGCTCCCGCGACGCAACAGCCGTCGGCGCGGCGGCCAGCACGAGTAGCATCCCCACGCCGAGGCCCACCCCGGCCGCGATCAGGGCGAGCCGCAGCCAGCCCGAGCGGCCGCCCGAGACGCTCAGCCGCACACCCAGAACCAGCTCACGCAGCCAGGCGGCGCTCATCGGACACCCTCAGCGACGACAGCGGCGCCGTCACGGAAGGTGACTTCGCGATCGGCGTACGAGGCAATCCGCGCCTCATGGGTGACCAGCACGACCGCGCTCCCCCGCTCCTTCGTGGCAGCGACCAGCAACCGCATGACCTGCTCACCGTTGCGGGAGTCGAGGGCACCGGTCGGCTCATCGGCGAAGATCACCTGCGGGTCGGTGACCAGCGCGCGGGCCACCGCAACACGCTGGCCCTGCCCGCCGGACGCCTGCCCGGGTCGTTTGCCCGCCACCTCGACAACCTCCAGGCGCACGAGCAGCTCGGCTGCGCGCCGCTCGGCCTGGGTCCGCCGTACGCCGGCGAGCCGCAGCGGCAACGCCACGTTCTCCAGGCAGGTGAGCTCGGGCACCAGCTGACCGAATTGGAAGACGAACCCGAACGCGCCCCGCCGGAGTGCGCTGCGCTCCCGGTCGCTCATGGCGGTCAGGTCGCGGCCCTCGAAGCTGACCCGGCCGGAATCCGGGGGGAGGATGCCGGAGAGACAGTGCAGCAGCGTGGACTTGCCGGAGCCGGACGGTCCCGTCAGTGCGAGCACCTCGCCGGGGCGGACCTGGAGCGACGCGCCGTTCAAAGCCCGGGTGATGCCGAACGACTTACTCACACCGTCGGCGACGAGCAGGGGTGACGAGGGCACGGGGAGCTCCTGGTGGATCGTGGACCGGGGACATCCATGACGCTAGGAGCAGGGCGGGGGGACGCGCGTCCGACTTGATGATGGACTTCGCGTACGACTTGAGTCGTACATCGGCGCCCGAGTCCTACTGAAGTCGGACGGCACCAGCGGGCCTCCTGAACAGCGGCAACCCTGAATCGTCGCGTCCGCACGCTAGGAGAACCCGAGGTCGGGATGCCGGGGGCCGCCCAGTTTGACGGAGATGGCGTCGACCAGTGCGCGGTAGGCCGCGCTTTCCGGCGGCGACCGATCGGCGTCGTCGCCGTCGATCGCGGCCTCGTCTGCGAGGAAGGCTGATCCGGACAGCTGGAGCAGGAGGTCCGTCCAGCGAGGGCCGGTCAGCGTCATCCGGACGTTGGTCCGGGCCACGTCCGTGCCGGCGCGCAACAGGCGCTGCTGACGGCGAGTCAAGTTCACCGCGTAACTACGGTCGGGTCGCAGTCCGAGCTCGTTCAACGTCTCCAGGCTGACGTCGCCCAGCCCGCGGTAGTCGACGGCATTCGCGGACACCGTGAACTCACACCAGGGTGACCAGTCCTCTTCCTCGTCCGGGCTCGTCAATGCCGCCTGGTTACGGTCGCGCTCAGCAGGGTCGTCGAACCGGGCCCGCCAGCGGTAGCTTGCGCCCGGCGCCAGTTCGCCCGGACCGAAGTCAAGCGACCGGTAACCGAACTTGGCGACCGTACGGCTGCCGTCGACCGGGCCGTACTCGTAGACGATCTCGTCCCCGGGCCAGGCCAGCCCGTCGCGGACATCGAGCAGCGTCGTCTCGACCACCGGACGCCCTGCACCGGTGACGCAGCCCGGCCGGCCCGTGGTGACCGCCCGCATCGGGGCCGGGCGGCTCGGGGCGGGCGGCATCCACAGCTTCGGATCAACAAAGGTACCGTCAGGCCGATCACAACCCATCATGAACGAGGTGTTCTCAGCGTTGCGGTACCCGTCGAGCAGCTTGTGCAGCGTCTTGCGGCACAGTGCATAGAGGGCCCGGTCGTCGTCGACGGGCCCGGGCGGCACGGTCACCGAACCGGCTGCGGCGAGCACGATCACCAGAGCGGTGAGCGCAACCGGCGCACTGAACCTCGTCCGCGCGCGGTCAGTACCGATCACCGTCACCCCCGATGTACCCGACGGCACTTCATCGGCGGCGCAGCATCGGACTCAAGGATTTTCGCCGTACCCGGATGTACTCCCAGCCCTGACAACGCTCTGGGTGGGGCCGCCCGACGCATTCAGGTCGATCATGGGGACGACTGTGACCAGCAGGTGCACTGACGGTCGTCCGCAGGTCGTGAACTGTCGGCAAGAATGCAAGATCCACGATCTTGTTATAAGCGGACGCCCTCGTGAATCATACGAGTGAAAGTTTCACTCAGTCGGGCAATCGAATGCGGCACCACTGCTCCGTGTAGTGTTGACAGTCCGTCTCATCGCCTCCTTAGATCAGTGTTGGGACGTCGGCTCAAACATATGGTGGACTTCATGCGAAGAACTCCGACGCAACTGGCAAGCCATGTAGATATTGCGATCACGCGCGGGCATGCCTGGCTGTGGAACTCATACATTCCCGAGCCCCGCGGCGGCAGTGGCGCAGGATGGCCGCAATTTCCCGGCTCCACAGAGTTGACCGTGTGGGGCGGCACGTTGGATGGACTGCGCGCGCAGAATCTTGAGCGCAGGGGAGGGCCGATGAACGAACGCCTTCGCGATGCCCTCACCTGGGTACGAAAACAACAGTTGGAGTGCGGGGGCTTCGACTCATGCGAAGTGGAATACCCGGCTGCGGAGACCACTGCGTGGGCACTCATAGCGTTCGGTGAGATCGGACTGGAGGCGACCGACGCGACCGTTGGTGGTGCCATTACCTACCTCCTTGAGTGCGTCGCACCCGGCGGTGGGGTGACAACGACTCCGAACGATCTCCAGGATCAACGGATAATGCCGATGGCATTGGCCGTCTGGGCGTTTGCGAAGTATCGCGAGGAGCTGCGCCGCCGCGGCAAGGAAGGAGTGATTGACAGCATCGTCCAGCGCCTTCGGCTCGTCCAGGACAGAGAGAGCCAGGCATGGGGTGTTTCTCATGGCGCCGTACCCAACGTGGCGACCACAGCGCAGGTGATCCACGCGCTTTGCGAAGCCGGAGTACCAGCCCGCGACGATGTCATTCAGGGAGCGAACAAGTTCGTCATCGGAAGACAGGACAGCAATGGCAGCTGGCCGAACAGTTATGATGAATGGTTCACGATCAGGAGCCCGCGTCGCCCTCATCGGTGCCTCAATTATTCCTCCTGGTGGGCGTTACTGGCACTCATGCATTCAGTGACCGTGGACTCTGATACGCGCCGGGCCTGCAGATCCGCAGTCAAGTACCTTGTCGAAACGCAGTCACCTGAAGGTGCCTGGCGCTTCGAGGAATACGAAGACACGCGCCACGTCTGGTTGACGGGACAGATTGTGGTCGCACTACACGAATGGCGGCGAAATTGGCTCAACCATGACCAGCGCTATCGAATGCGCAGCATCGGTGACGGACTCGCGGGCGCCGCTGGGACCCTTCGAAGAAACGCTATCGCGATCGTTTTAGGATTCCTCGTCGCCAAGGAAGTTCTGCCGGGGGCATTGCACATCATCGCCAGCATTGGCCATACGCTCGGAATCGACCGGGCAAGCATGTCGAACAATCTGCTCAGCACAGCGATCTGGGCTTCGCTGACCATCCTTCTGGCTTCGCTCATCACGCACCTACGTAATCGTTGACCAGGAATGCATCGGCAGGATGCCGGCCACCAGATCGCCGGTAGCGCAAGCCGGCCGTACCCGCGTTGTACATGCCTTCGGCGTTTGACTCGTCAGCCGCCAAAGCCGACGATGCGCCGCATCACGAGTCTGTGACCGCAACCGCTACCGCCGCTGACCGCAACCGACGAGGTGCGTACGCAGGGCTCACCACTCAGGCCGGCCTGCCCGACAGAAATCCCCCACCAAGACCACAGCGCGGCAGCCGGACCCCGCACTGCAAGGGGATCACCCACGAAGCGCTGCAACCAGCAGCGAGCAAACGAACACCTGGCCGGAAAAAACCATGCAAGGTTGAGGCCGGGGCGACCTACATGGCATGGCTGCTCTTCAGCCGATCTCGGTCAGCCCGGCCCCAACCGTCTACCCGCAAGAGAAGCGCTGAATACGCTCGCCGCCACCAGCAGGATGCGGTAAGCACGTCGGATGACGACAGCAAAGCCATTGACCGTGGTCCAACCAGGCGCCGGACGCAAAGGCGAACTAGGCGACATCGGCGTGCATTTCAAGCTGTGGGGCGAAGACACCGGCGGCGCCCTGGCGATCGTCGAGCACCCGTTCCCGGTAGGCGCGCTGGTTGCACCCCACCTGCACACCCGCGAGGACGAGTACTCGATCGTCACCGAAGGCGAGATCGGCTTCCGCTCAGGCGACCGGGAGGTGGTGCTCGGCCCCGGCGGCTACATCACCAAACCCCGCGGCGAACTGCACGCAATGTGGAACGCCGGCCCCGTCCCGGCCCGGATGATCGAGATCATCACCCCGGCCGGCTTCGAGCACTTCTTCCGCGAGGTGGCAGAGCTGATCGCGGCCGGACCCGCCGCGGCGGAGGAGGGCGGCGATCTCGCGGAGCGGTACGGCCTGCAGTTCGGCGAGCCGGACTGGCTGCCGGGGATCGTCGAACGGTTCGGCCTGACCACCTAGGCGTGCACAGAGTCGACACCGAGGGCGTTGAAGGTCGCCTCTGAATCGTTCTGGCGTGCCGACAGCTCCCAGGCGGTGTCGGCGATCGTGTCAGGATCGAGGGTGGGCAGGCCGGCGGCTACGGCCGGGCCGACCGCGGCGACGGCGTGCCGGTGGATGTCGCCGCGTTCGACGAGCCCGCCGATGACCAGCGCCCCGGCGTAAACCCCGGTGTCGGTCAGAGCGGCGTTCACGGTCAGGGCGTACGTGCGCAGCGCCGCCGACGCGACCGCGAGGGCGCCCATGCCCGGCAGCGGAACGACGGCGCCGAGACCCGCGACATACAGCAGTGTGCCGCTGCGGCGCTCGAGCATGCCGGGCAGCACCATCGCGGTGAGGTCGACGGCGGGACGGACGAAGGTGTGCACTGCCGCGGACACGTCCTCCGGCGCCGCTTGCAGGATCGGCGCCGGTCGCGCGGTCGGGTCAGCGGCGCCCGGTCCGTAGTACACGGCGCCGATCGGGCCGAGCTGCTCACTCGTGGTGGTGACGGCGGCGCGTAGCTGATCGGGCTGGGTGATGTCGGCGGCGACGGCGATCGCGGTGATGCCGTCCTGACGCAGCGAGGCCAGGTAGGACTCGTGCCGGTCCGGGTGGCGCGACAGCAGGGCGACCGGGTACCCCTCACGGCCGAACCGCCGGGCGACGGCAAGACCGAGCCCCGGCCCCACTCCGGCGATGAGCATGCTGGAAATCTGTGCTGCGGGCACGTACGCCTCCTCTGTCATGGTGGACAGGTGTCACTGTCGCGGCTCCGTGATCCGTACGAAAGAAGGCACTTAAATGTCTGATAGGAACACCGCTGTTCCTTTGCTGGTCGAGACGCCCCTGGCCGAGCAGGTGCCGAGCGCGGAATACGCGGCGTGCCCGGTCACCGGGCTCTTTCACCGCCTCGGCGACAAGTGGTCGCTGTTGACCCTGGTGCTCCTCGGCGAGCGACCGCACCGCTTCAACGAACTGCACCAGCGGATAGAGGGCGTGAGCCAGCGAATGCTGACCCGAACATTGCGGGCGCTGGAGTCCGACGGACTCGTGCGTCGCACGGTTTACCCGACCGTGCCGCCCTCTGTGGAGTACGCGTTGACGACGCCTGGACAGGCGCTGCTCGGCCCGCTTTCAGAGGTCGCGAACTGGGCGGTCGAGCATCAAACCGCCGCGACGGCCCTCGTTCGTTGATTGCGCGGGTTCGAGGGGTGGCAGGATGCGCCCGTGTCGATCTCCGCGGAAGAATCGCCCAAGGCCCGCGTCGTTGCAGCGTTGCTGCGGGACGGCAACCGGGTCCTGCTTTGTCACCGATCTCCCCACCGCCGTTGGTATCCCGATGTCTGGGATCTGCCCGGCGGCCACGTGGAGCCCGGAGAACTGCCTGGCGCGGCACTGGCCCGAGAACTTCAAGAGGAATTGGGCATCGCCATCGCGACGCCGTCGGATCCGCCCGCGCACGAAGTTCATTCCGACACAGCCGACATGCAGATCTGGGTGATCGAAGCGTGGACAGGGTCTCCGGTCAACGCTGCGCCGGAGGAGCACGATGCCATCGAGTGGTTCACGGCAGACGCACTCGGAGATTTGGCATTGGCTCATGACAGCTACCTCGCGATGTTCAGCCGGGTGCTTGCCGCGCATCCTGCCTGAAACCGCCTGGATGGCTATTCCTCACCACGATGCCGGTCAGATGGCGCGAGCGCAGGGCTATAGGCCGTGCGACTCGCGGACGCGTTTGCACAACAGCTCCGCGTAGGGGGCCAGCTCCGCAGCCAGCTTCTCCGCCTCCAGCGGTGTCACCGTGACCGCCGGATCGAGATATGGTCGCGCGCGCAGCCACTGGTGACGGCGGCCCGGTGCCGGGTGGCTGGCGAGCAGGGAGGCGTGCTCGCGGATGGTCAGCTGACGCAGCGCTTCGACCTCTCCGGCGGCGCGTTCGCGGGCGCCGGCCAGCAGGTTGCGCCATTCTTCGGCGGCGCGGCCGTCGGTGACGTTGGGGTGCAGCAGTCCGCTCAGGCGGGACGTCAGGGCCAGGACGTCGAGCGACTCGAGCGCGGCTCGATGGCCGGCCGCGCGCGCGGCGACCGCATCGGCGTGCGTTTCGGCGCGGCGTTCCTCGGCGGCGCCGACCAGGTGCAGGCCGAGGTGCAGCGTCCAGAACAGCCAGGACAGCGTTCCCATGACGAGCTGCAGCGCGGAGTAGAGCAGTGCCGGGAAGCCCTCGAGGCCGCGGTCCACGGCGTCGCCGGGCGGGAGTGTGGTGTACCGGGCCAGCCGGCCGAAGACGGTCCGCGCGGGCATTGTCGCCAGGCTGCGCAGTGAGTCGTCGTGCTTGAGGTGGCCGAGCTCGTGGCCGATCACGGCGACCTGATGCGCTCGTCCAACGCGAGCAACAACGGTACGCCGAGGCGCAGTACGCGGGTGCGCCGGAGGCCGACGACAGCGGCTGAGGCGTTCCAGTGCAGATCCGCGACGATCACGTGTGGTCGCGGTGCGCCGGTGGCGTCCGCGATCCGGCCGACAAGTGCGGAAACGGGCGAGTCCTCGCGCAACGTCCAGCCGCCGTCGACGGCGTGTTTGAGGCTGCCGAGCCGCGGCCGCAGCATGACGGCGAATCCGATCAGCGCGGCACCGAGCAGGAGCGGCGGTAACAGCCTGCCGGTGACGATCAGCCAGACGCCGAGGCCGGCCGCGGCCAGCAGGGCCGCCGTCAGCAGCACGGACACGGCGACGAGCACCACGAAGCCTTTGGTCACGCGGCGCGAGATCTCGTTTTCACCGCGGGCGGCCAGGGCCCGCCCGGCCCGGAAGCCGGCGCGCCGGTCGAGGCGGGCAACCGCACGTGCGGCCCAGCCGCCGTCGACCGGCGGGAACGCGTCGAGGTTCCACTCGCAACGTCCGCACCACGGCGCGGCTTTTTCGACGACGATCAGGTCTCCCGCGCATTCGGGACAGGCGTTCTGCACCGCGGCATTAGATCACTTCGCAGCTGTCTCATGTGACCGCAAGGGACGGCCACGCGCGGTGGGCCCTGCGATCATCATGGGATGGGTTATGACCTGCACATCACTCGGGCTTTTCAGGCGTACGAGAGTGAGCGCTTTCCGATTCTTGGCGGTGAGGTGGAGGCGTTGGTGCGGGAGGAGCCGGAGTTGGTGATTCCGGTGGATGCTCCGCGGCGGGACGATTTTTGTTATGTGGTGTGGGCGGCTGATCCTTCTGAGCGGGGGCATTATCTGCTGTTTCAGCATGGTCGGCTCAGTGTCAAGAATCCGGAGGTGGCGTTCCTGCGGCGCATGATCGGCTGGGCGGCGCGGCTGGACGCGTGGGTCATCGGGGATGATGCCGAGGTTTGCGAGTGGGATGGTGAGCGGGTCGTGGCGCGGCAACGCGGTCCGGAGGCGTTTGCCGGGCGACGGCGGTTCATCACCCGGGGCACGTGGTTGGGTGGCTTGAACAGCCACGCCCCGATCCGGGCCGATGAGTGGGCGGCCGTGGTTGCTGCGCAGCCGGATTTCATCATGGCTACGAGCGTGGAAGCGGTTCTGCCGTCCGGGACCCGGATGATTCCGTGTCCGGCCGTTGCCTGTTGGAGTGGGCATCCTTCCGGGCGGGCCGTTCCGTTCTTCTTCGACGAGGACATCATCGAGGTGCGGGACGCCGACCCGCTTACCGAGCGGCGCATGGTGGAACTCGCGGTTGCGCTGGGGGCCACGGTGGTTGACGACGACGACCAGCCCGTGTGAGTGCTGCGGGAGCACTGGTGTTGACTCGGCGGATGGATCGCCGACTCAGCAGCATCGCGCATTCACATCATCCGATTGCGGCGCCGATTCTCGGGGTCAATGTCAATCGGTTGCTGCGCCGGGCCGGCCGGCAGCCGGCGGCCCGGGTTCTCGATCTCGGCTGCGGTGAGGGCGCGTGGGCCCTGCAGGCCCTGGCCCACTACCCGGACGGTCACGCGGACGGCGTCGACATCGACCGGTACGCCCTGGAGCGCGCCGCCACCGCCGCAGCTGAGCGTGGCCTGGCCGACCGCCTGACCCTGCACGAGCGCGACGCCCGCACCTATGTGCCCGACGGCGACTACGACCTGGTGCTGTGCGTCGGGTCGACCCACGCCTTCGGGGGCTTCGCCGAGACGCTCGAGCTGGCCGGGCGGCACGTGCACCCCGATGGCGTGCTGCTGGTCGGCGAGGGCTTCTGGGAGGTGCCACCGCCGCCCGGGACGCCGGCCGCGCTCGGGGTCAAAGCCGAGGACTACACCGACCTGGCCGGCCTGGTCGACGCCGCTGAGCAGGCGGGCTGGGCGCCCGTGTACGCCCACATCAGCGACACCGCCGAGTGGGACGACTACGAGTGGTCGTGGACCGGTTCGCTCACCGAGTGGGCGCTCGACAATCCCGGCCACCCCGACGCGGCGGCCGCCCTCGCCCTGGCCCGGGAGCACCGCGAGCAGTGGCTGCGCGGCTACCGCAAGGTGCTCGGCTTCGCCACCCTGGTGCTGCGCCGCCACCACAAGTCGTGACCAAAGCCGCCACTGGAAGTCGCCGCTAGAAGTCGAGGAGCTCGACGCGTATCTGTGCGGTGTCGCCCTCGTCGAGGCCCTCGGCCTTGCGGACGGCCCGCTTGACCGGCAGCACGTACGCGTCGCGTTTGCCGTCCGGGAAGATCGACGTGGTCCAGATGCTCCCGCCGATCGTGACCCGGACCCGCACCGATCCGAAGCCACGCGCCTGCCCGGCGGACAGCTCGCGGATCTCCTCGGAGGCCTCGACCGGCAGGCTGACGAAGGTCCAGCTGTCGAGCCGGCGGGCATCCCAGTTCCACAACTCGGCCGCGAAGTCCACTTTCACGTCCCGGAGCATCGCACGAGGGTCCGACAAGACTGCCGAGGTTGCCTTTCCGCACGTCTTCGCCCAGCATCGACGGCATGCCCAATATATCGAGCACTGTGGATGTTATCGTTCGCCGGATCCTGCTCGCCGTGGTGGTGCTGGCCTCGCTGCTCGTCGCCAGTCCGGCCGCCGCAGCCCCGACACCGTGGACCGGCGCCTGGGCTACCAGCCCGCAGCGCGAGAGCGGCCCGGCGTTCGCCGAGCAGACCCTGCGCATGCTGGTGCATCCCACCCTCGGCGGCTCGGCGGTGCGGATCCGGCTGAGCAACGAGTACGGCGACGAGGACGTCACCTTCGGCGCGGTGAGCGTGGCCCGCGCGGTGGCCTCCGGCGCGCCGGACCTGGTCAGCGGCACCGGCCGGCCGGTCACCTTCCGGGGCCGCGGCTCGGTCACCGTACGGACCGGCACGCACGTCTTCAGCGATCCGGTCCCCCTCGGCGTCGCGTACGGCCAGGACCTCGCGGTCGACCTCTACGTGACCGCCGGCGGCGACGCGGCCGGGATCACCGGGCACGACGCCGCTCAGGGCACCCAGTTCGTGGCGGCCGGCAACCAGGCCGGCGGCTCGGGTGCGTCGTTCACCGGCACCGTCAACTCGTGGTTCTGGCTGAACGGGGTCGACGTGCGGGCGGCCCGCGCGGTGCCCGGCAGCATCGTGGCGCTCGGCGACTCGATCACCGACGGCGCGTACACGACCTGGAACGGCAACGACCGCTGGACCGACGTCCTCGCCGCCCGGCTGCAGGCACTCCCGGCCCGGCGGCAGTTCGGGGTGCTCAACGAGGGGATCGGCGGCAACCAGATCCTGACCGACCGCACGGACTGCTGCGGTGCGGGCACGAGCGTCTCGGCGCTGAAGCGGGAACGGCAGGACGTCCGGCTGCAGACGCGCGCCCGCTACCTGATCCTCGCCGAGGGCATCAACGACATCGGCTACCACGCGGACGCGGCGAGCCTGATCGCCGGGATGACGACCATCGCCGGTCGGGCGCACCGGGCCGGGATCAAGGTCATCGGGGCGACGATCACCCCGTACGGGTGTGAGTCGGGCTGTTTCGGCCCCGAGCAGGAGGCAACCCGTCAGCAGGTCAACGCGTGGGTTCGGACCAGCGCCGTGTTCGACGGGGTGGCCGACTTCGACGCCGCGATCCGTGATCCGCAGGAGCCGAGCCGGGTGCTGCCGGCGTACCAGGCCGACCCGCTGCACCCGAACATCGCCGGGCAGCGAGCCATGGCCGAAGCGATCGACCTGGGCCTGTTCCGCTGATTCTGAGCGGACTCAGCGGATCCTGGCGCCGTACACGTGGTCGACCGTCATGGTCATCAGGACCCGGCGGTCGGCCACCATGACGGACCGGTACTCGGCCCAGTCCGGATGCTCGCCGGCCGCGCGGCGGTAGTAGTCCACCAGGGCCTCCACCTCCGGGCCCTCGGGGTCGGAGCCCGGGCCGACGAGGGTGGCCACGCCCTCGGCGGTCGCCCAGGCCCAGCCGTCCGCGCGGGTGACCTCCAGCGTGGCGCGCGGGTCGCGGCGCAGGTTCACGGTCTTGGCCCGGCCCTCGGTCATCGAGACGTGGATCAGGCCCGTCCCCGGATCGTAGAAGGGTGTCACCGGGGACAGCTGGGGGCGGCCGTCGGCCTTGATCGTCGCGAGGATGCCGAGCCGGCTCTCGGCGAGCAGCGTGCGAGGGTCGAACGGCGCGGCTCCGGAGGGAGAAGTCATGGTCCCATCATCAACCCTCCGACCGTACGGCGGAACGGCGCGCGGGCCTCGCCTGAGGCTGCGTTAAGGTCGGCCCATGACGTACGACGTCGCCCGCGTCCGGGCCACCTACCCCGCACTGGCCGAAGGCTTCGCCCACCTGGACGGGGCGGCCGGCACCCAGGCCGCCGGGCCGGTCGTCGACGCCATCGCCGGCACCCTGCGCCGGGCGGTCTCCAACCGCAGCGTGGCCTTCGAGCCGGGCCGCCGGGCCGGGGAGATCGTCGCCGCCGCCCGCGCGGCGGTGGCCGACCTGGTCGGTGGCGACCCGGGCGGGGTCGTCTTCGGGCCCAGCGCGACCGCATTGACGTACGTGGTGGCGCGCACCCTGGCGACGTCATGGCAGCCCGGTGACGAGGTGGTCGTGTCGCGGCTCGACCATGACGCGAACGTGCGGCCGTGGGTCCAGGCCGCCGAGGCTGCCGGGGCGACCGTGCGCTGGGCGGAGTTCGACGCCGACAGCGGGGACCTGCCCGCGAAGCAGTACGCCGACCTGGTCGGCCCGCGTACCCGGGTGGTGGCGGTGACCGCGGCCAGCAACGTGACCGGCGCGATGCCCCGGGTCCGGGAGATCGCCGACCTGGCCCACGCGGCCGGCGCGCTGGTCTACGTCGACGGTGTGCACGCCACCGCGCACGTGCCGACCGATGTCCGGGAGCTGGCCGCCGACTTCTACGTGACCAGCGCGTACAAGTGGTCCGGTCCGCATCTCGCCGCGGTGATCGCCGACCCGGCGCGGTGGGAACGGCTGCGGCCGGCCAAGCTGATCCCGTCGTCGGACGCGGTGCCGGAGCGTTTCGAGTTCGGCACGCCGAGCTTCGAGCTGCTCGCCGGGGTCACGGCCGCGGTCGAGCACCTGGCGGCCCTGCCCGAGCTCTCCGGTGGCGGCCCGGCCGGCGCGGGAACGACGCGCCGGGACCGCGTGGTGGCCGGGCTGACCGTGGCTGCCGCGTACGAGGCGGAGTTGCTGGACCGGCTGTTGACCGGGCTGGCGGCGAATCCGGCAGTGACGGTTCTCCCGGCTCCGGCGCAGCGGTGCCCGACGGTGTCGTTCCGGGTCCACGGGCAGTCCCCCGCCGAGACCGCCGGGCGGCTGGGCGAGCAAGGGATCTGCGTCTTCTCCGGCGACTACTACGCGTACGAGTACTTCACCGTGACGGGACTGCGCGACAGCGGCGGCGCTGTGCGGGCCAGTATCTACCACTACAACACCCTCGGCGAGGTAGACCGGCTGCTGGCGGCGCTGGGCGGCTGACCGCTGCCAGCCTCGAAATGCATCATGCCTACCGCATCGATGGCGTGCGCTGCGTCGCTCGTTAGGGTGGTGACCCCCGGCCGCCGTTGACCGTCCGTGACGACGGGGACAGACTCCCAGGTGGCCGTGCAACGAGGGCGGCCTTTATCGGGAGTGATTCCATGACGGAGGCCGGCCCTCCTTACCTGTTCGGCGGCGACGATCGCGGCGCGTGCTTCTCGGTCACCTGCGACGCGGAGAGCGGCCTGCTGGAGATTACGGTCCGCGGCCGGTTCAGCCTGCGCCTGAGCATGGAGCTCTACGGCGGGCTGCGGAAATGCCTGGCCGAGCATCCCACGGCGATCATCGCCGACCTGGCCGAGTTCGACGACCCGTACGCCGTCAGCGCGGCGATGTGGCTGTCGATCAACCGGACCGCCGCGACCATGTACCCACCGGTGCAGCTGGCCCTGGTCATGTCGCCCGTGGCACCACTCGCGGGCCGGTTGCGGCGGCTCGGGGCCGCACACTTCTTCCCCGTCTATCCCAGCCTCGACCAGGCGCGGGCCGCACTGGCCGGTACGGCGCCGCTGACGGAACGCCTGTGCCTGAGCCACCTGCCGCCGGAGGCCTCGTCGGTCGAGGTGGCAAGCGAACTCGTCGACATCGCCTGCGACTCGTGGCGCATGCCGGAGCTGGTGGCGCCCAGCCGCGCGATCATGTCCGCGCTCGTGGGCAACGCTGTCGAGCACGCGGGCACGGACATCGGCGCGGCGGTGTGGCGGCGCGGGGCCGGACTGCACCTCTCGGTACGCGACCGCGATCCGCGGCTGCCGCGGCTGCTGCACCGCCAGGCCGGCGAGCCCGTCCACGGGCTGCACACCGTGGACGGCAAGTCCACGGCCTGGGGAGCGATGGCCACCAGCGACGGCAAGATGGTCTGGGCCACGCTGCGCACCCGCAGGCAACGCCCGTTCTGACGGCCCGGGCTTCGGCCGGCACGCCGCGGGAAGGACGGCCGGGCTTGGACCGGCCCGCGCGCGAAGGACGGCCGGGCTTCGGCCGGCTCGTCGAGACGGCAGCCCCAGACTCGGCCGGCCCGCCGAAAGGGGCACGCCGGCGCGGCCCGGGTCAGCCGGCAGGTGACATGGCCGCGGCCGGGGACTGGCGGCTGCGGTCCGGGGCGCCGGCGGCGACCACCCGGTCCCGCCCCTCGTGCTTGGCCCGGTAGAGGGCCTTGTCGGCGATCCGGAGCAGATCGTCGAAGCCGGCGTGCCCGACGCTGACGCACACGCCGAAGCTGGCGGTGAACCGGGGCGTAGCGCCGTCGATCGCCTCGCTCAGCGCGGCCCGCAGCCGGTCCAGGACCAGCACCGCCCGCTCCAGCGTCACGCCGTCGAGCAGGATGCCGAACTCCTCCCCGCCGAGCCGGCCGACCAGGTCGTCCTTGCCCAGCCCGGCCCGCAGGACCTGTCCGAACAGGCGCAGCGCCCGGTCCCCCGCCTCATGACCGTGGGTGTCGTTGAGCAGCTTGAACTTGTCGAGATCGGCCATCACGAACGCGAACCGGCCGCCGGCGCCCAGCCGCTCGCGGACCGCGGCCTCGAACGCGCGGCGGTTCGGCAGCCCGGTCAGCGCGTCGGTGCTGGCCTGCATCTGGGCCAGCTCGAACGAGCGCAGCGTGCCGATCCGGTTGCCGGCCTGCGCGCCGAGCAGGGCCAGCCCGGACAGAGTCTCAGCCGGCGGCGGCCGGCCCGCGGCCCCCGTGGTGTGCAGGACGCCCAGCGAGCGGCCCATGAAGGTGACCGGCACGCAGACCGCCGAGACCCGGCCCTGCGGGCGGTTCCTGAGCTTGGGGCAGGCGTCGAGCGCCTCGCTGTCGTCGAAGGAGACCAGGTGGCCGCGGCGGACCGCGACGCAGTGGAACGGTGACGTGACCGGGCAGCACGGCGGCTCACCGGCACCCCGGTGGCGCGGCTGGTGAGCCGGGCCTCCGAGTTGTCGGCCAGCAACAGCTCGGCGGGCCGGTCCGGGTCCAGGACGGTCAGGCTGTTCGTGATGACCCCGTACGCGTCGTGCTCGGTCTCGGCCATGTCGAAGGCGTCGGCCAGCTGACTGCCGAGCTTCTCGCGCCGGGCCTCGGCGGTGAGCTGCCGTACCGTCTCGCGCAGCCGGTCCGCGGTGTCGTTGAACGACCGGGCCAGGGCACCGATCTCGTCGTCGCGGGGCTGCTCGACGCGGGCCTCCAGGTCACCGGCGCCGACCCGGTGGGCGACGTCGTCGACGGCCCGCAGGTCACGCAGGATCGACCGGGTGAGCCGGGCGGACAGGCCGAGCACCAGCAACGCGGCCAGCAGCGCCGCCGCGAGCAGGCGCCCGCTGTCCACCTGCTTGATCCGGTCCGCGGCGGCGAGCTGCGCGGCCCGGTCGGTGGAGAGTCTCGCGATGAGGCCGGAGATGTGCGCGTCGAGGGCGTCGGCGTCGCTTTCGAGGGTGTTGATACCGGCGAGGGCGGCGGCACGGTCGGTGGCACTGAGGTAGATGATCGAGTCGACCCGGCTGACCAGGCTGTCGTGGGCGGTGCCGATGTCGCGCAGCTCGTCCTCGTAGCGGGTGCCGTCGGCCAGGGCGGACAGGGTGGTGTTGCCGGCGTTCAGCGCGGTACGGGCGGCGTCGAACTCGGTGCGTACCTCGGCCGTCGACCGTCCGGTGTCGCCCTTGCTGACCGCGACTGCGAACCAGGCCTGCGCGCGTACCTGATGCTGCAGCGACTGGGCGGTCAGCGTGAGGGCCTGGATCGTGCCGAGGCGGGACTCGGCGCGGCTGGCCGCGGTGAGGCGGGCGTACCCGGACAGTCCGACCATCCCGACGAGGGCGGCGAGCAGGGCACCGATGGCCGCGATGGCGAAGAGCCGCTTGCGGACCGTCCAGCGCCGCACTGCCCTCATCCGAACGTCCCCTCGCCGGTCCCCTCTCCCCTATCGACCTCGTCGGGGCGGACCTGAAGGATCGCCGGCCGGGTCCGGCGGGGCCGAAATGGCCGTTCCGGTCGACGGGGACGGCTTGTGAACGTTAACATCTGCGGTTGACCGCCCCGGACGTGGAGGAAGACCCGCATGACGAAGGACCAGGATCTGCGTGAGGCCGTGCTGCAGGCCAACCGGCTCATTCCGAAGGTCGGCCTGGCCGCACTGACCTGGGGAAACGTCAGCGGCGTGGACCGCGCCGCGGGCATCTACCTGATCAAGCCCTCCGGTGTCGCCTACGACGACCTGACCGCCGACCTGCTGGTGCCGGTCGACCTGGAGACCGGCCGGGTCGTCTCCGGGCGGCTCAAGCCGTCAGTGGACAGCGAGACCCACCGGGCGTTCTACCTCCAGTGGCCGTCGATCGGCGGGATCACCCATACCCACTCCACCCACGCCGTCGCGTTCGCGCAGGCCGGTCGGGACGTGCCGGTGCTCGGCACGACGCACGCCGACACCTTCAGCGGGCCGGTCCGGGTCACCCGGGACCTGACCCCGCAGGAGTGCGCCGAGGAGTACGAGTTCAACACCGCGCGGGCGGTCATCGAACTGATCGGTGACGACGACGCGGCCCGGGCCACCCCGGCGGCACTGGCGGCCAACCACGGCCCGTTCACCTGGGGCAAGGACGCCGGCAAGTCGGTCGAGCACGCCATCGTCTGCGAGGCCGTGGCCGAGATGGCGCTCAAGACCCTCGCCCTCAACCCGGCCGCCGCGGCCCCGCAGTGGCTGCTGGACCGGCACTTCACCCGCAAGCACGGCGCCGGGGCGTACTACGGCAACGACCTGAGCAAGGCGGCCGAGGCCTGACGGCTCACGGCCGCCGGGCGGTGTCCTCGGCCGGGGTACGGGGCCGCACGATCCCGGCGTCCACGGGCAGCACGAGTTCGCCCGCCTCACCCAGGGGCCGTACGGCGGTGAGCGTCGCGTACCCCTCGGTCAGCAGATCGATGTCGCTGCCGGGCACCCGGCCGGCGCCCTGCTCGATGGTCATCCGTACGAAGTCCGCACCGGACTCCGCGACGGCCATCTGCACCTGACCGAACGGGGCGAGCGTCGCCCGGCGCAATCCGGCGACCTTCTCGGCCGGACGGTCGGGGACGTTGAGGTTGAGCACCGTACCGGCCGGGGCGTCGGCCAGCCACGGCAGCAGGCGGCGGGCCAGCGTGGCGGCGGTTTCCCAGTGCCGTTGGTCGTCGTGGGCCGTGTCCAGCGCGGCGATCGCGGCGCCGCCACTGGCTCCGCTGCCGTCCGCCGGTGACAGGACGTCCAGGGAGACAGCCAAAGCCCGGGCCCCGCCGGCGGCCGCGGTCACGGCCGCGCCGACGGTGCCCGAGTGCAGGATCGCCCGTCCGGCGTTGGCGCCCCGGTTGATCCCGGACAGCACCAGGTCCGGCGCCGGTCCGAACACGTCGAGGCCGGCCAGCAGGGCGATGTAGGCGGGCGAGGCCGCGACCGCGAAGGCCGGGACGCCGTCGAGCCCGGTCAGCGACACCCGGGAGAACTTCACCCGGCCCTCGTCGGTGACGGCGGTCAGCGCCGCGCCCATCCCGCTGGCCTCTTCGTGCGGTGCCGCGACGGTGACGTCGTGGCCGGCGTCGTGAGCAGCCCGCGCGAGCCGGTGGATCCCGGGAGCCTGTACGCCGTCATCGTTGGTCACCAGCACCCGCAGCCGAGCTCCACCCATGTTCCCCTGCCCATCACCCGGTACCCGTGCCGCACGTCATTCCCCGGCGCGCGGAACGCAACCACGCGAGGGCTCAGTAGCCGAAGTCCTGGGTGTAGTACGGGGTGCCGTTGGCGGTGTACGCGACGCCCACGCCGACGGTCCGCGACTTGCAGTTGAGGATGTTGGCGCGGTGGCCGGGGCTCTTCATCCAGGCGTTGACGAGGTCGGTGGCGGACCGGTAGCCCCAGGCGATGTTCTCGCTGGACGGGCGGGCGAAGCCGGCAGCCTTGGCCCGGACGACGAAGGTGGAGCCGGCGCTGCCGGTGTGCGAGAAGGTGCCGGTACGGGCCATCCAGGTGCTGTGGCCGACGGCGGCGGCGGTGAGCTGCGCGTTGACGGTGACGGCGGAACAGCCGGACGCGGTGCGCTGAGCGTTGGTGAGGCGCACGACGTCAGCCTGCACGGTCTCGGCGCTCGCCGGGGCGGCTTCGGCCGGCGACGCGAACATCGAGACGCCGACGGCGGCGGGGGCGATGAGGGCGGCCAGGGCGAAACGGCGAAGGAGCGAGCGCAAGGAGGTTCCTCTCGGAGTACGGCGCCTGGCCGATCGCCAGGTTCACCGTTCCCTTCGGCCCTGCTCCGGGGGCTTTGATCGCAGGACGGATGCCCCTGCGTCGCCGTTCGGTTGCCGGCCTCCGCCCGGCGCGTCAGGTCTCGTACTCGTCCGGCACGCGCATCGCGGGGCCGCCGACGTGCAGGCCGAGCGGGGTGGCCCGGCCTTTCGGCTCCTCCCACACCTCCTGCCGGCCGAGCGCGGTGAGGTCGAGGTAGTGGTAGCCGTTGTGGAAGTCCTCGATCCCCCGGCCGTACGTGGAGTAGGTGTGGAAGACCTCGTCACCGACCAGCAGGAACGCGCTGATGCCGGGCAGCTCCGAGCCGCGCATGCCCGGCGTCCACGGTCCGCTCGTCCACGGGGTGCCGGCCT
The DNA here is from genome assembly GCF_050955795.1 of Actinoplanes sp. CA-051413. NCBI lineage: Bacteria > Bacillati > Actinomycetota > Actinomycetes > Micromonosporales > Micromonosporaceae > Actinoplanes > Actinoplanes sp. CA-051413. The sequence continues at coordinate 4,683,667 of NZ_CP192100.1, read as the reverse complement.
CGGCCAGCTCGTCCTCGGTGCGGAAGTGCAGCAGCACCGGCGCGACCCGGTCGTCCAGCGTGGCGTGGAAGTCGAAGTTGAAACTGGTGCCGTACGACGAGTACCACGGGAACTCCCAGCCCATCCGCTCGCGGAAGGCGGCGAGCTTGGGATAGGGGGCGCGGGACACCGCCACGAGCGTGGTGTTGCGCACGTGCAGCTGCCGTAGCCGGCCGATCCCGTCGGCGGCCGACGAACAGCTCGCGCAGGCCTGATCCCACTCCGGGGCGAACATGAAGTGGTGCAGCACCAGCTGCGGCCGGCCCTCGAAGAGGTCGAGCAGGCTCACCGTCCCGTCCGGGCCCTCGAAGGTGTACGGCTCGTCGACACGGACCATCGGCAGCCGGCGGCGGGCGGCGTTGACCCGGTCCCGGGCCCGGGTGAGCTCCTTCTCCTGCGCCAGCAGCTCGCGGCGGGCGGCGAGCCACTGCTCGCGGGAGACCACCTCGGGCAGATTCCCGGCCGGCGCGCTCATGACGCGCGTCCGGAGGGGGTGAGGCAATTGGGCAGCAACATCGGGAGCTCCTGTCAGAGTTGGTCAGGTCATTTCATGTGGTCCCGGAGGGCGGCCAGCGGGCCGTCCCAGTCGCGGGCGAGGGCGCCCAGGAACTGCTGGGCCACCTTCATCGGCGCGGAGTCCACCCGGTAGCGGACCCGGCGCCGCTCGCCCGGCTCGGCCACCACCAGTCCAGCCTCGGCCAGCAGGGCGAGGTGCTTGGCGATGGCCTGGCGGGTGATCGGCAGCTGGGCGGCCAGGTCGGTGGCGGTGGCCGGCCCGCCGGTGGCGAGCGCGGCCAGGATCACCCGCCGGCTGGGGTCGGCCAGCGCGGTGAAGACCTCCTGCGCCACCAGCTCGAGATCGGCGGGCTCAGGACCGGGCATCGAGGTACGCGACCAGCTCGCCCAGCTCATGCGTCCAGCCCTCGGTGTTGCCCGAGTAGGCCGTCTTGTGCTCGCCGTCGTCCGGGAGCTGCGCGAAGCCGCTCTCGACCATCGTGAGGGTGGTGCCGTCGCCGTGCGGCTCCAGCGTGAACTCGACGTAGGTGCGGCGCGGGTCGTCGGCGGGCAGCCCGCTGACCGGCCAGGTGTAGCCGAAGACGCGCGGGGGCTCGAGACGCTCGATGGTGAGCACGGCGGTGTCGCCGCTGTCCCAGGTGAGCGTGGCCCGGCCACCGACGCGCAGGTCGACCTCGGCGCGGTTGCCGAACCAGGTGCCCAGCCCCTCGGCGGTGGTCAGGGCGGCCCAGACGCGCTCGGGTGGCTGGCCGAGCTGAAGGGTGCGTTCGATCCGGTCAGGGAATGTCATGTCCGCTCCAATATAGCAACCGCTTGGTTGCCACTCAACGTATAGCAATCGACTGGTTGCGTCAACCTGTCGGGAATCTTGCCCCGCACGGGGGGTTCCGGCCGGTGGCGACGCTCGTACGCTGGCGGCGTGGCCACCGAGGCGGCCGGCGCGGTGTGCCTGCGCCTGGCCGGAGCGTTCGCGATCCGCTGGAGCGGTGACGCCACCGACGTGCCCGTGACCGGCAGCCGCAAGGCCCGCACGCTGCTCAAGCTGCTCGCCGTCGAGCGCGCCGGTCCGGTGCCGATGGACCGCATCGTCGACGTGCTCTGGGGCGACACGCCGCCCCGCCGGGCCGCCGACAACGTCGCCACGCTGGTCAGCCGGCTGCGGTCCCGGTTCGGCCCGGAGCTCGTCACCGGCGCGCGCGACGGCTACCGGCTGGGCCGCCCACCCGCCGTGCTCGTCGACCTGGACCTGGCCGCCGCCGACCTCGCCGACGCGGCCCGGCGCGCTGCGGCCGGCGAGCCCGGGCTGGCGGCGGCGGTGGCGGGACGGGTGCTCGACCTGCTCGGCGCCGGGCCGGCGCTGCCCGAGGACCGGGACGCGGAGTGGGCCCGGCCCGCCCGTACGGAGGCGGGTGAGCTGCTGCGCCGGGCCCGGGAGCTGGCCGCGGAGGCGGCGCTGGCCACCGGCGAGGCGGCGGCGGCACGCGAGCTGGCGACGGCGGCGATCACGGCGGACGGGTACGACGAGGCCGCGTACCGGCTGCTGATGCGCGCGGAGGCCGCGCTGGCCCAGCCGGCCCGGGCACTGTCGGCCTATGAACGGCTGCGCCGGGCGCTGGCCGAGGACTTCGGCACCGATCCGGCCGCCGAGACCCGCGCGATCCACCTGAACGTCCTGCGGGAGGAACGGCCGGCCGCCGTCACCACCGCGGAGCCAGCCGCGGCAGAGTCGACGCTGACCGGCCGCGCGGACGAGATCACCCGGCTGGCTCGGGCCTGGCGGGAGGCGGCGGGCGGCCGGCCCGCGCTGGTGCTGATCAGCGGGGAGGCCGGGATCGGCAAGACCACCCTCGCCGGTGAGATCGTGAAGCTGGCCGGGCGTACCGGTGGGGTCGTGCTGTCGGTGCGCTGCTACGCCGCGGAGAGCTCGCTGTTCCTGCAGCCCTTCGTGGACGCGCTGGGTGCGCACGCCGCCCGCTCGTCCGCCGCGCTGGTGCGGTCGCTGGCCTCCCCCGCCCTGGCCGAGCTGGTGCCGCAGGTCGGTGCGTTGCTCGGCGACGCACCGGGGCCGGTGCTCGCCCCCGATCTCGCCCGGGCCCGCGCCTACCAGGCCGTCGCCCGGTACCTGAGCGGGATCGCCACCCGGCAACCGGCCCTGCTGCTGCTCGACGACCTGCACAACGCCGGGCTGGCCACCGTGGAACTGCTGCACTACCTCGCCCGGCACGCCCGGGGACGGCTGCTCATCCTGGCCACGGTCCGGGCGGAAGAGGGCGCCGCGGCCCTGCGCGCCCTGGCCGAGGTCGCCACTGCGCTGGAGCTGGGCCCGCTCCCGGCCGACGCGGTGACCAGCCTGGCCACCAGTGCCGGCCAGGCCCAGCTCGCCCCGCGCATCCTGCACCGCACCGGCGGGCACGCGCTGTTCGTCGTCGAGACGCTGCGGGCCCTGGCCGCCGGCCACGACGGGATCCCGGAATCGCTGCAGGCGGCGGTGCTGGCCCGGGTGGCGCGCACGGGTACGGCGGTCGAGGAGCTGCTGCGCGCGGCGGCGATCCTGGACGCCACGATGGAGCCCGATCTGCTGGCCGACCTGCTCGCGGTGCCGGCCGCTGAAGCCGTACGGCGCTGCGAACAGGCGCTCGCCGCCCGGCTGCTGGTGGTCGCCGGCCGGGCGTACGAGTTCGCCAACGACCTGATCCGTGAGGTGCTCTACACGACGACGCCCGCCCCGGCCCGGGTCGCGTACCACCGGCGGGCCGGCGAGCTGCTCAGTGACCATCCCGAGCAGGTCGCCGCGCACGCGCACGCCGCCGGGGACTGGGACCGGGCCGCCCGGGCGTACCTGGTGGCCGGGGAGCAGGCCAGTCACCGGTTCGCCGCCGCGGACGCCGAGGCCCTGCTGACCAGTGCCCTGGACGCGGCGGACCGGGCCGGTGCGCTGGAGGTAAGCGGGCGGGCGTACCAGGCCCGGGGGCGGGTGCGGGAGGTACTGGCGGCGTACCCGGCGGCGATGGCCGACTTCCACGCGGCGGTACGCACCGCCCGGCGCGTCGGCGACCGGCGGCTGGAGATGATCGGGCTGCGCGAGCTGGGCGGCGACGTGCCGATCGCGCTCGGGCAGTCGATCGTGCGGTGCGTGCGGCACCTGCGCGACGGCCTGGCCATCGCCGAGTCGCTGGCCGACCGCACGATGGAGGCCGACCTGCTGAGCCGGCTCGCGGTGATCTCCAGCAACCGGCTCCGGCTGGCCGAGTCGCTGGCCTACGCCGAGCGGGCCGTGCGGACCACCCGGCCCGGCCATGACGAGCGGGCCCTGGCGGTGGCCCTGGACGGGCTCAAGACCAGCTGGGCCTACCTGGGCGAGATCGGCCGGCTGGTGCCGGTGCTCGACGAGCTGGAACCGTTGCTGCACAAGCAGAACGACCTGTGGCGCCTGCAGTGGACGCTGTTCGAGGGCGCCTTCCCGGCGATCGCCGCGGGCCGGTGGGGCGAGGCCCTGGACCGGATCGAGGCGGCGCGGGAGACCAACCGGCGCAGCGGCTACGGCGCGTACGCCGGCTGGTTCGCCGGCAACCTGGGCTGGGTGCACCAGCTGCGCGGTGACCACCGGCGGGCGATCGGGTACGGGCGCCAGGCGTACGCGCTGACCAGCGACACCGACCACCCGTGGTGGCGGGTGGCCGCCTGCGCCCAGCTGGCCGGAACGCTGCTCGCCACGGGCGCTCGGGCGGAAGCGGTGGCGCTGCTGGAAGAGGGCTGCGAGCGCGGGCGCGGCGAGGGCGGCGAGGCCTATCTGGTGCGGTGCCTCGGTCCGCTGGCTGCGGCGACCGGTTCCCTCAGTTTGCTCGAGGAGGCGGACGCGCTGGTCGCCGCCATCGACACGCCCCCGGGCACCGCGTGGCTGTTCGGGGCGGACGCGTACCTGTCGGTCGGGCGGGGCTGGCTGGCCCGGGGCGAGGCGGCTCGGGCCCGTACCGTGATCGCTCCGCTGCTGGCCGCGGCCGACCGCGTGCCGTGGCGGTCCGTGCAGGTCTCCACGCTGCTGCTCGACGCCGAGGCGGCGGCCGCCGCCGGAGCGGAGTCCGCGCCGCAGCTGGCCCGGGCCGAGGAGCTGGCCCACCGCTACGGCCTGGCGCACCTGCTGGGTTAGAACAGTTCGGCGAGCCGCCGGGCGGCACGGGCGGCGCCGTCGGTGGCGACCGGCCGGTAGTGCACGGTCCGGCCGATCTCCTCGGCGATGGCCCGGGCGAGCTGCTCGGGGCCGGTGTCGGCGAACGCGATCCGGCGTCCGGCGCCGTAGCGGGCGAGCCGGTGCGGGACGTGGGACTGCTGCTCGAAGTGGTTCTCCAGCGGCACGTAGAGGAACGGGCGGCCGGCGGCGGTCAGTTCCATGGTGGTGCTCAGTCCGCCCTGCACCACCGCGAGGTCGGCGGCGGCCAGGTGGCGGTGCAGGTCGGGCAGGTAGCCGTGCACCTCGACGCCGGGCGGGGCGGCCAGCTCGGCCGGGTCCAGCCGCGGGCCGGTGACCACGACCATGCGCAGGCCGGGGACCTGCCGGGCCGCCGACGGGTACGCCGCCAGCGCCCGCCGCAGCAGGTGCACGCCGACGGCCGTGCCGCCCACGGCGACGACACAGATTCGATCGTGCGGCCCCCAGCCGAGCTCGGCCCGTACCGCCGGCCGGTCGGCGATGTCCGCCGGTGGAAACCCGGTGACGTAGCCGGTGAAGTCGTAGTGCCGCTCGGTCCAGCCGGCGATGGCGGGCAGGCCGGGGCCGAACACGCCCGCGACGATGTCCTCGGGGTCGCCGACGAACAGCGCGCGGTCGCGTACCCGGGGAAAGCGCTCGATGTGCTCGATCATCTCCGCGTTGTGATCGGCGGTCAGGGCGGCCTCGGCCGGCCCGCCGGCGGCGGTCGGCAGCCAGCCGACGAAATCGGTCAGCCAGGCGTACGCCGCGGTCTTCAGCTCGGGATTCTCGTGCAGGAAGTGGTCGACGTCCCAGGCCTCGTCGCCGACCCACAGGTCGTAGCGCCGTTCCTCGGCCAGGTCGGCGAAGACCATGAAGTTGGCCGCGAGGATCTCGTCCATCCGCCGGATCGCCGCAAAGGCGGGCAGGTCGTGCCCGTGGGCCTCGGCCTCCATGTGCCGCGACTCGGACGCCAGCCACCGCGAGGCCGGGTGGACGTGTTCGCCGCGGGCGCTCAGCAGCGCGGTCACCGGATGCTGGGCCAGCCAGTCGACCTGGACGCCGGGCCGCAGCCGGCGCAGCTCGGCCACGATGGCCAGGTCGCGGCGGGCGTGCCCGAGCCCGATCGGCGAGGACAGGTAAAGGACCCGGCGCGGTCGGTCCAGGGCGCGGGTCCACCGCCGCGGCGCCGGGCTCGAGCCGGTCACGAAGTCGCGCAGCCAGCGGTTGACCGGCACCGGATGCCGCGCCGGCGGCAGGTGGCCGGCCCCGGCCATCCGGATCAGCCGCCCACCGGTCAGCTCGGCGAAGCGCTCCCCCACGCCGACGGGTACGCACCGGTCGTCCTCGCCGTGGATGACCAGTACCGGGCAGTCCAGGCCGCGCAGAAGGGCCTCGACAGCGGGCAGGCCGGGCACCGACTCGGGCGCGTCCTCGCCGGCGATCAGCGCCTCCGGCCCGGTCTCCAGCGCCCACGACACGCAGTCCTCGATCTGCTTGGTGGAGTGCGGTTCGGGCAGCAGCGTGGCGAAGAACCACTCGACGAAGCCCCGGTAGTCGCGGCGCCACGAGTGCCGGTTGTACTTCTGCCAGCCCTCGTAGTGCTCGCGGTCGGCCTCGAAGTCGAACACCGCGCGTTCCGGCAGCGGCGGGGCGAGACCGGCCACCCGCGGCGCGATCGCGACCAGGCCGGTGAACCGCTCCGGATGCTCCGACACGGCCAGCGCCGCCCGCCACGCACCCCGGCTGAGCCCGACCACCGTCGCCCGGTCCACCCCGGCCGCGTCCAGCACCGCGACGAGATCCCTCGCGTACGCCCGGTCGGTGTACGCCGCCGGATCGGCCGGCCGGTCGGAACGCCCGTTGCCCCGCGGATCGACCGTGATGACCCGGAAGTAGCGGGACAGGTACGCCACCTGCAACTTCCAGATCCGCGAGTCGACGACCAGCCAGCTCGGCGCGAGCAGGACCGTGCGGTCGCCGCTGCCGTACACCGCGTAGCCCACCTTGACGCCGTCGTGGTCGACCCAGCCCTCGGCGTCGGGTTCCCGTGCCCTCATCGCGCCACCCTCTCCCCCGCCATTGCAGCCCGGTTGCAACGGCGGCGCAACGCCCGGCAGCACCGTGGCGGCATGGCTATCAACGAGAACAAGCTGAACGAGTTCATCGGCCGTTTCGTCGGCGACCTGGGCGCCACCGTCGCGGCCGGGAACGTGGTCATCGGGCACCGCCTCGGCCTCTACAAGGCGCTGACCCACGGTCCGCTCACGCCCGGGGAGCTGGCCGAGCGTACCGAGACCGACCCGCGGTACGTCACCGAATGGCTGCGCGGCCAGGCGGCGGGCGGCTACGTCGACCGCGACGGCGACGACCGGTACGTCCTGAGCGAGGAGCAGGCGTTCGCGCTGGCCAACCCCGACGGCCCGCTGTACGCACCCGGAGCGTTCCTGCTCGCCCTGGGTGCCCTGCGCGCCGAGCCGCGAATCACCGAGGCCTTCCGCAGCGGCGCCGGGCTGGGCTGGAACGAACAGGACGCGGACGTGTTCGTCGGCTGCGAGCAGTTCTTCCGCCCCGGCTACATCGCCAACCTGGTACCGAGCTGGATCCCGGCGCTGGACGGCGTCGAGGCCAAACTGCGCTCCGGCGCCCGCATCGCCGACGTGGGCTGCGGCCTCGGCGCGTCGTCGGTGCTGATGGCCACCGCGTACCCGCGCTCGACCGTGCACGCCTCCGACTACCACCAGGGCTCGATCGACCTGGCCCACAAGCGCGCGGCGGACGCCGGCGTCGCGGACCGGGTCAGCTTCGAGGCGGCCGGCGCCCAGCAGTTCGGCGGCGACCACTACGACCTGGTCACGACGTTCGACTGCCTGCACGACATGGGCGACCCGCTGGGCGCGGCCCGGCACATCCGCGACGCCCTGGCCCCGGAAGGCACCTGGATGATCGTCGAACCGGCCGCGGGTGACACGGTCGCGGACAACATGAACCCGGTCGGGCGGGTCTACTACGGGTTCTCCACGTTCCTGTGCGTGCCGAACGCGATGTCCCAGCCGGGCGGGTATGCGCTGGGGGCGCAGGCGGGCGAGGCGGCGGTGCGGCAACTGGTGACCGACGCGGGCTTCACCCGCTTCCGCCGGGCCAGCGAAACCCCGTTCAACAACGTGTACGAGGCGCGCCGCTGACCCGGCAGGCGCAGGATTGCCGCCTCGGCTGACTATCTCTTCCTGAGATCGGCGACAGTCGCAGACAGTGCGTCGCTGAGCAGTCTGTCGAGGCCGGCGATCCGCTGCCGGGGAAGGGAGTCGATGGCTACTGCGGCCCACACGCCGCAGACCTCGTTACGGCCTGCAGCGATACACCTCTCATGCCAGACCTCCACCACCGATCGGTCGGTCCCTCGGATGACTGTCCGGATCTCTCTGACGATCGCGGCGCCGTACGTGACCGACACGATCCGCATGCTGCGATGGGCGATGCCGCCCGAGTCCCGGGAATCCGGGAAGGTCAGTTCCGGACAACGGTTGGCCAGCGCAGCGACGTCCGCCCAGTTCTCCGCCAAGGCCGCAGCATGCGGGTACGCCACCAGCGTGAGTGTCAGGTCCGCGGTGAACGGCGCGACCGCCTTGTCAGTGGTCCTGAAGGCGATCTGTTCCGGGGATGTCCGCACCGCCTTCCATTTCGCGTCGAAGTTCACCGACGCCCGCTCACACACCGCCGGGGAAACTCTCACGTTGCTTCCCGGCTCGAGCTTGACGGCGGACCAGCCGGGTAGTGCGGCCCCGGCGACCTTCAGAGCCCGGTGTGCCGCCGCCCGGGAAAGATCTCGCTCGGGGTCGAGCGGACCGCTCGTTTCCCGCGGCGGTGCGGACGGTGGGGGTTGCCACTTGTCGAGAACAATCTCGACGCGGTCGTTGTCGCCCGGCCGACCGGTGACGGCTCTCGCCGAACTGGTGAGGATGACCGCAGCCACCGTGGCGGCGAGCACTGCTGTTGCGCGCGCGCCGAACCGGACGGTGCCGGGGGCCCGATGCACGCCTGTTCTGCCGTCCAGGATGTATCGGATCACGCTTCTTCCTGCGACCAGTACCGGGGTGAGAACGAGGGTGAGGACAAGGAGCAGGCGGGTGGGATTGACCAGATAGTCGGCGAGGTTCCCGAGCCAGGCGTGGGCCGGTAGCTCCGTGATGACGACATCGGCCACGAACAGCACCACACCCAGTGTCATGGCTGTGGCCCACCCTGCCGGCACCGCCCAGGCCAGCCCGGGCCGATCCCCGGACCGTCCGCGCAGGACACCGATGACGGCGATCACCAGCCAGCCGGCTGCTGCGCACGCCCACCATCGCTGCCCGAGCAGTGATTCCGCCAGATCAGCGTCGACCTGGTGCCGGTACTGCAGGTAGAAGATCGGTACAGCGACCGCTGCCCCGGCCGCGAGCGGCACGGCGAACTCCCGGACGAGCGATCGCGGCGGCCGTCCGGTGGACACCGCCAGGGCACCGATGAGAGCGAGCACCAGCAGGCTCGGATGGACGGTGTCGGTCACGCCGCCGTGCCGTAGGGCAGTGCGCTGCGCCTCCACTACGGCACTCGGCGCGGAGGCCAGGATCGCCGCCTCGATGCCGCGGGCCAGAACGTATCCGATGAGCGAGGCGCCGATGAGGGCGAAGAGAGTTCGCCGGCCGCGGCTTGCGGGCTCCCTCGGAGCGAGGACCGTGAGCAACCAGACCGCGCCGGCGAACGCGAGCAGAATTATCACGAGCCACCACCGCGCCTGCGACGCGCTTCGAACAATGTTGACGGAAAGGCCGGGAACGTTGGCCAGCGTCCCGGAGGTCAGTCCTACGACAGCGGCCGCGACGAAAGCGAGCCGATTGCGGCCGGTAGCGGCCTGCCCTTGCCACAATGCCGTCAGCACGATCCCCAGCAGCGCACCGACCGCGCCGCACAGTGGCGGGACCGTGTAACTGGTCCACCCCCACAGGTTGCTCACCAGGACGTAGAGCGGCGAAATGAGAGTCACACTCACGTAGGTGACGGCTGCCACCAGCAGAAACGCTCCGCCGTCGGGAATCGGCGCGCCGTCGGCCACCTCTCGCCGCAGGGACCGGTCCGGGTGAACGCGAAAGACCTGCCCGATCGCCGTCGTCAACGCTCTGCGGGAAACCGCCTCGGTGTCTCGGCCGAGGAGGTTCGCCATCGGTGCAGGGTCGTTCATGCGGACCGTGGCGACGCGGTCCGCGACGTGCTCACGAAGCCGGAGAACGCGGGCACGGATCACCGCGAGCGTGCATCCCAGCACGGCCAGGGTCGCGGTTCCGTACCAGAAGGTGACACTGGACCCGCCCCGGAACAGCAGGGGGAACACCGCGGCGATCAGGACCGCCGACCCGGCCCAGGAGGACCACGACACCCACGACGCCAGCGTGAGGTCACGTGCCCGGACGTGGGCGAGTTCATGGTGCACGATCGGCTCGAAGTCGGCCTTCCCGGGCAACGCGAGCGCGGCCGGCACGACGACCAACGGTCTGGTGAGCGGCAGGCTGAGCGTGAACGCCTCGGAAAGACCCGACACGGCGCCGGCGACCCGGAGCTCAGGCCTTCGGCGCCCGGACAGCTCGTGCGCGACACAGAGCTCGGCGAACCGTACTGCCGCTGCCGCGAAACTGTCCCCGGTCTCCCGGCCGGCGCGGCGCAGCCGCCACCGCACCCAGAGATGCTGTCCGATCATCAACAGGACGGTCAGCAGCCAGGCAGCGGTCACCCCGGCCAGGACGACGATCGCCGTGGCACGCCGGAAGGGTGCGACGCACTCGTCGAATTCGGCGAGTGCGTCCGGCCGGCCGGCCGGCCGGGATGATGCCGTCCGTGATCCCGTTCAGTCCCAGGTTCAGCTCGCACACCACGGCCACGGAGTCGTCGACGAGGTGATAGCCGGCGCCGGCCGCCCAGCCGGCCGCCAGGCCGGCGGATGTCAGGATGAATGCCGCGACGAGATAGAGCCACCATGCCTGTCCGGCATCACGTGGCGCCCGGGCGCCACCGGTCACGAAGCGTCTCCGGCTCGCGGGCCGAAGACCGAGTCAGCGAGCAGCACGGCCTTCTTCTTGCTGAGCCCGAGTTCCTGCGCGTGAGCCACACACGTCGCGTGCAACGCCGTCTGCTGTCCGGGATCGATCGAGACCCGCGCCTGCGGTTTCGATCGGCGCCGGGGCCACCGCCGGTCCCGCACCCTCGCATAGGTCGCCTCGCCCAGGACGGTGGCGAGGGTGCCGGCAACGACGTCGAACACCAGTTGGATGTCGAGCTCGGACGGAATCCCGATGCGGGCTGTGCCGCCGGGCGGCCGTCGGCGGTCGGCCCGGCGACCGATCCTCCCGGCCAGCCACGCCTGGGCCACGCTGTCGAACAGCGGTAGCTCCTCGGGCGCGATACGGGCGACACCGGCCCGCGCCATCTCCACGACCTCGACCGACGCACCCGTGACACTTGCCTGATCCACTGACTCGACTCCCAACGGCGGCCTGAACGATCCCTCCCAAGTCACGGCCGGCAGGACCCGACAGGTCGAACGAAGCGCTGTCGTGTCCCGGACAATCCGGAAGCCGGAGCAAGGCCACCCACGATCGCACGGTTCCGTCGCCCCGATCGGGGGCGCCGGATCGTTTCCAGCCGGCCGGATCCGCACCGGAGCCGAACGTCGTAACCCGACCGTGTCTGCGGCATCCGGCCCTCGGCCCGCACAACGCGAAGACACCAGAAAACCGGCCCCCCGGTTCGCCAGTCGCCCGGCTTACCGGCGGTCGCGTCCGCTGGCAGCGTCAACGCCATGAGATCCCGAGTCATTCAGGACGAGCCGGAGCTCCGGCCCGTCACCACCGAGCAACGGCCGGGGGTCGCGGCGTGGGTCCGCGGCCACCGGCTCACCACCTTCTTCGTGCTGGCGTTCGTGCTCGCCTGGTGGTCGTGGCCGCTGTACCAGTTCGACATCTGGCCGCGGCAGGCGTTCAACGCCATCGGCGCGCTGCTGGCCGCCCTCATCGTCATCGCGGTCGCCGAGGGCCGGCCGGGGTTCCGGGACCTGGGCCGGCGGATGATCCGCTGGCGCGTGCCGTGGTATTTCTACGCGTTCGCGCTCGGCCTGCCGCTGGTGGTCCGTCTCGCGGCGGTGCTGGTCAACAGCGGATCGGCGCCACAGTGGAGCAATCTGGCCTGGAGCAGTTTCGCGTTGATGTTCCTGGTCCGGCTGGTCAATCCGATGGACGGGCCGCTGGCCGAGGAGCCGGCCTGGCGGGGCTTCGCGGTGCCGCGGTTGCAGGAACGCCGTTCGCCGCTCATGTCGGCCGTCATCCTCGGCGTGCTGGTGGCGCTCTGGCATCTGCCGCTCGTCGGTGACACCGGCTGGATCGGCATCGTGACCACCTTCGTCATCACGATCGTCTACGTCTGGCTGTTCCACCGGACCGGTGGCAGCGTGTTGCTCGTGCTGCTGTTCCACAACGCCCAGGGATTCGTGACCATGGGCGACCTGGGTTACACCGGTACGGACCTGGCCCGCCAGCAGCTGATCGAGTTCGCCGCGTGGACCGTCGTGGCCGCCCTGCTGATCGTGCTGGACCGGGCCGCCTGGCGCGTTCCCGTCCGGGTGGACCAGCCGGCGCGATGAGCCCCCGATTCCGGGCGGTGGACGGCGTAGCCTGAGCGCGAGCCGTCCGCCGTCCAGGAACGACCGTCCGGGACAGGAACCGTGATGCCGAGCCGTCCCTCCTCCGTGCTGCTGCTGACGATCGGCGCCACCCTGGTGGTGGCCCTGGCCGGGATCGTCGCGCTGGGTGTGTCCGCCGGCGTCCACCCGGCGCACATCGCGATCATCAGCTGGCTGATCCTGGCGTACGGGATCAGCGGCCTGATCGCCTGGCGCCTGCGGCCCGCGAGCCGGCTGGGCCCGCTGATGGTCCTCGCCGGAGCCGGCGCTCTGGTCGGCGCGCTGAGCTGGATCGGCGGCGACGGTGTCGCGCACACCGTCGGCCAGGCGGTGGACGTGCTGCCGCTGGTGCTGTTCGTGCACGTGTTCCTGACCTATCCCAGCGGCCGGCTGCGGGGCCGCCCGGAGCGGCTGATCGTCGTCACCGGCTGGGTCGCGGCTCTCGGCGGTCAGCTCGCCGCGATGCTGCTCGGCGGGCTGCAACCGCACCGGATGACCGTGCTGGATCGGCCGGGGCTGGCCGTGGCCGTCTACAACGCCGAGCTGGCCGTCGTCAGCGCCGTGGCTCTGGCCGGCGTCGTGCTGCTGGTGGTCCGGCGCCGGACTTCGGGCCGGCCGTTGCGCCGCTCGTTGTCGCTGCTGGTCGACTCGTTCGCCGTCGGCCTGGTGATGATCGCCGTGCTGCTCGTGGTCGGGGTCCTCGGTGGGCCGGCGTTCCCGGTGGTGCAGCGGATCAGCCTGGCTCTGCTGGGTGTCGCCCCGATCGCCTTCCTGGCCGGCCTGTTGCAGGCCCGGCTGGCCCGCAGCGCGGTCGGCGACCTGGTCGTCGCGTTGCGCGGCGACCCGGCCGATCTGCGCACCCCGATCGCCCTGGCGCTGCGCGACCCGTCCCTCGACCTGCTCTACTGGCTGCCGCGCTTCGGCACGTGGGCCGACCAGCAGGGACGCCGGGTCACCCCGCCCGCGGACCCGGCCCGGATCACCCCCATCGACGACGAGGGTTCGCCCCTGGCCGCGCTCGTGCACGACCCGGCCCTGCGCGACGAGCCGGCGTTGCTGGCCGCGGTCACGGCCGCCGCGGCGATCGCCCTGCGCACCGGCCGGTTGCAGGCGCAGCTGCGGGCCAACCTGGAGGAGCTGCGCGGTTCCCGGGCCCGGGTCGTCGCGGCCGAGCAGCGGGAACGGCAGCGGCTGGAACGCGATCTGCACGACGGCGCCCAGCAGCGTCTGGTCGCGCTGTCGCTGAGCCTGGGCGTGCTGCAGACCCGGCTCGGCGCCGACCCCGAAGCGGCGGCGCTGCTGACCGAGGCCCGTACGGAGATCGCGGTGTCCCTGGCCGAGCTGCGCGACCTGGCCCGCGGCCTGCACCCGGCGGTGGTCAGCGACCACGGCCTGGCCGTGGCGGTGGAGTCGCTGGCGGCCCGGGCCCCGGTGCCGGTACGGCTGACCGTCGACCTGCCCGGCCGCGTCGGTGAGGCGATCGAGGTGGCCGCGTACTACGTCGTGTGCGAGAGCCTGGCCAACATCGGCAAGCACGCGCAGGCGACCGCGGCGACGGTCGAGGTGTCCCGGACCGGCGACGACCTGGTGGTGGAGGTCGTCGACGACGGCGTCGGCGGGGCCGACACCGAACGCGGCACCGGCCTGCGCGGTCTCGCCGACCGGGTGGAGGCCCTCGACGGGATGCTGCGGGTGTGGACCCCCAGCGGCGGCGGCACCCGGGTACGGGCGGACCTGCCGTGCGGGTAGCGATCGCCGAGGACAGCGTCCTGCTCCGCGAGGGCATCGCCCGGCTGCTGGCCGACGCGGGCTTCGAGGTGCTGGCCCGGTGCGGTGACGCCGACGAGCTCCGCGCGCAGGTACGGGTCGAGGTCCCGGACGTGGTGATCGTGGACATCCGGCTGCCGCCGACGCACACCGACGAGGGTCTGCGGGCCGCGATCGAGCTCCGCGCGGCCCACCCCGGTCTCGCGGTCCTCGTGCTGTCGCAGTACGTCGAGATCGGCCTGGCCATGCGCCTGCTGGCCGACTCGGCCGACGGCGTGGGGTACCTGCTCAAGGACAGGATCAGCGACGTCCCGGACTTCATCGGCGCGGTCCGCCGGGTGGCGGCCGGCGGCTCGGCGGTCGACCCGACGATCGTGTCGACGCTGCTGTCCCGCCGGCGCCGCGACGACCCGCTGGCCCGGCTGACCCCTCGCGAGCGGGAGGTCCTGGAGCTGATGGCGGCCGGCACGTCCAACCAGGGGATCGCCGACCGCCTGGTGATCACCCTGCGCGCGGTGGAGAAGTACGTGTCCAGCATCTTCGGCAAGCTCGGCCTGCCCGCCACGGGCAGCGAGAGCCGCCGGGTCCTGGCTGTGCTGCTCTTCCTGCGCAGCTGACCCCGAGCTCAGCCGGCCCTGCTCAGCCGGCTTGCAGGCGCTGCCAGATGCGGTCGCGGGTGAACGGCAGCTCGGTGAAGCGCACCCCGGTGGCGTCGCGCAGGGCGTTGGCCAGGGCCGGCGCCACCGGGTTGAACGGGCTCTCGCTCATCGACTTGGCGCCGAGCGGGCCGATCGCGTCCTCGGTCCGGGCGAACACCACCTCGGTCGGCGGCACGTCGGCCAGGGTCGGCAGGTGGTACTGCCGGAACCCGGCCGTGGTGACCCGGCCCTCGGCGTCGATGTCCACGTGCTCGGCCAGCGTGGCGCCCAGCGCCTGGGCGACGCCGCCCTCGATCTGGCCGCGGGTCTGCAGCGGGTTGAGCACGGTGCCCGCGTCGGCGCTGTGCACGCTGCGCAGGATCCGCAGCTCACCGGTGCCCGGATCGACGGCGACGCGGAACCACTGCACGTTGAACGCCACCGAGCGCGGGGTGCCGGTCCAGTGCCCCTCGGCCCGTACCGGTGCGGGGGCCGACGCGGCCAGGTCCTTGAGGCTGAGCCGGCCGTGCTGCAGGGTCACGGCGTCGACGCCCAGGCGGACCGCGCCCGGCCCGGCCAGCACCAGCAGCCGCTCGCGCAGGGCCCGGGCCGCGTGCAGGACGGCCTGACCGGCCACCACCACGCCCGTCGAGGCGAACGCGCCGGTGTCGTGAGCGACCACGTCGGTGTCGGACTGGCGGACCAGGATCCGGTCCGGGGTCGTGCCGAGCGTGTCCGCGGCCAGCTGGGTGTGCACGGTGGTGCTGCCGTTGCCGAACTCGGTCGTGCCGACGGCGATCTCGTAGCGGCCGTCGGGCAGCAGGGTTATCGCGGCGTCGGCGAAGTGCCCGCCGGGCGGCCCGGCGGCGATCATGGCCAGGGCCATGCCTTCCCCGACCTGCCAGCCGTCGGGCACCGGCTGCGTGATCGGCTCGGCGGCCGCCGACCGTACGGCGTCCAGGCACTGGTCCAGGCCGTAGCTGGCGATGATCAGGTCGTCGGCGTGGTCACCGGGCGCGGCCAGCGGCTCCCCGGGACGCACGATGTTGCGTTCCCGCACCAGCACCGGATCCAGCCCGAGCCGCCGGGCCAGCTCGTCGAGCACCGACTCGACGGCGAACGACACCTGGCCCAGGCCGTAGCCGCGGAACGCTCCGGAGGGGACAGTGTTGGTGTAGACCGCGTACGCGTCGACCTTCTTGTTCGCGCAGCGGTAGACGGCGATCGACTCGTGGCAGGCGTGGTACATCACCGCCGGGCCGTGGTTGCCGTACGCGCCGGTGTCGGAGACGACCCGCAGGGACAGGGCGGTCAGGGTGCCGTCGCGGCGGGCGCCGGCCTTCATCCGTACGGTGAAGGGGTGCCTGGTGGTCGCCGAGGTGAACTGCTCGGCGCGGGTGTACTCCAGCTTCACCGGCCGGCCGGTGCGCCGTACGGCCAGCGCCACCAGGTCCTCGACCAGCATCTCCTGCTTGCCGCCGAAGCCGCCGCCGACCCGGCCGGTCAGCACCCGCACCTGGTCCAGCCGCAGTTCGAACAGCTCGGCCAGGGCCCGCCGGGTCAGGAACGGGGTCTGCGAGCTGGTGCGCAGCGTGAGCCGCCCGGCGTCGTCGAGCCAGCCGATCGCGCCGTGTGTCTCCAGTGCGGCGTGCTGCACCCGGGGCGTGCGGAAGGTCATCTCGTAGACGACGTCCGCGCCGGCGAACCCCTCCTCGACATCGCCCAGCTCGGCGTGCAGCTCCCCCACCACGTTGTCGGCCGCGCGGGCGATCCGGTGCCCGGTGACCTTGTCGCCGTGCACGGCGGGGGCGCCGGGCCGCATCGCGGCCTCCGGGTCGAGGACGGCCGGCCGGATCTCGTACGCGACCCGCAACCGCCGGCACCCCTCCTCCGCGGCGGCCTCGGTTTCCGCGACCACGGCGGCGACCCGCTGGCCGACGTGCCGGACGACGTCGTCGAGCACCCGGGTGTCGGCCGGGTCCTCGGTCGGGTGCTCGTGGCGGGCGGTGGAGAAGTACCGCCGCGGAGCGTCCTCGTGGGTCAGCACGGCCAGCACCCCCGGCACGGCCAGGGCCTCGGCGGTGTCGACGGCGGTGATCCGGGCGTGCGCGTGCGGTGAGCGCAGCACTTTGAGGTGCGTCAGGCCGGGCACCTCCACGTCGAAGGTGTAGCGGGCCGTACCGGTGACGATCTGCGGGCCGGCGGGCGCGCCGAGATTGGCCCCGATCGCCGGCCCGGCGCCGGGCTCCTCGACCGTCCGGACACCGTTGATCGCGTCGGCGACGGCCCGGTATCCGGTGCAGCGGCACAGATTGCCCTTGAGCGCGCGCGGCAGGTCGGCGAGCTTGGTCTCGTCCAGCGCGGCCGTCGTCATGATCATGCCGGCGGTGCAGAAGCCGCACTGGAAGCCCTGCGCGTCCAGGAAGCGCTGCTGCACCGGGTGCAGGCCGTCCGGCGGCGCGAGGCCCTCGATGGTGGTGACCTGCCGGCCTTGAGCCCGGAACGCCGGGTAGACGCAGCTGTGCACGGGGCGGCCGTCGACATGCACTGTGCAAGCCCCGCAGTCGCCGGTGTCGCAGCCCTTCTTGACGCCGAAGCAGCCCTCCTGGCGCAGGTACGTGCGCAGGCACTGCCCGGGCCGCGGCGGCTGCTCGTGGTCGGTGCCGTTGATCCGTACGCTCATCCGGCCAGCTCCGCGCGGATCTCCTCGGCGTACCGGGCGGTCAGGTGGCGGCGCCAGGCGGGCAGGCCGTGCACGTCGTCCACATAGGCGTCGTCCGGAATGGTCGCCCGCACGGCGGCGGCCAGCTCGCCGGCGTCCGGGACCTCGGCGAAGCTCAGCTGGAACGGGCGCACGGTCGCGGCGGTGACGGTCAGGACCAGCCCGGCGCCGTCGCGGCGGCCGATCAGCAGCACGGCGGACCGGCCGTGGGCGAACAGTGAGCCCTGGCGGAACGCCGTCCGCCCGGTCAGCGCGGCGGCCGGCAGGGTGATCGAGCGCAGCAGCTCACCGGCGGCCAGGGCGGTCGCGCCGTCACCGGTGACGAATCGGGTAACGCTCAGCCGCCGCTCGCCGTCCGGGCCGAAGATCAGGCATTCGCCGTCCAGCGCCGCGGTCAGCGCGATCATCGGCCCGGCGGGCAGGGCGGCGCACAGGTTGCCGCCGACGGTGGCCACGTTCCAGATCTTGAAGGAGGCGAGGAAGGCCCGGCAGCAGGCGGTGGCCAGCTCGTGGAAGGCGGTGAAGTGCTCGGCGCCCGCGTACCCGGCGAGGTCGGCGACCGTGCAGGTCGCGGCGATCTCCAGGCCGTGCCCGTGCACGGTGATCGGGGTCCAGCCCGCGGCCACCAGGTCGAGCAGCCGGGTCACGTCGGTCTGCGGCTCGGCGAACAACGCCGTCCCGCCGGCCAGCCAGGCGTCCCCGGGCCGCCACTGCCCGACGGCGGCCGGACTGACGACCTCGACGACCGTGTGCAGATCCACGTGCGGTCCCCCTGTTTCGACGCACCCTGCTTGACCTGGAACGTTACGGTACGCGCGGTGTGTTTCCGGCGCGTGGACGGTTATCCTCACCCGTCATACGCTCCAGCGACGGCGGGACGGATGCAGCCTCTGCGACACGGGTACACCAACGACACCCGGGGTGACGGCGCCGTCGTGGTCAAGCGCTTCACCGGCCCGGACGACCGCACCCGTTGGGCCACCGAACGCGACATGCTCCAGCTGCTGGCCGGCCGGCTGCCGGTGCCGGTGCTGCTGTCCGCGCCGACCGGGGAGCTGCACCTGACCCACCTCGGCGGGGTGCACGGCCAGGAGCTGATCGACGCCGGGCACGCCGGGCCGGTGCTGCGCTCGTGCGGCGCGATGGTGCGCCGGCTGGTCGCGGCCGACGTGACGCACGGTGACTACGGTCCCAACAACGTTCTGCTGGACCCCGGCACTCACGAGATCACCGGGATCCTGGACTGGGAATGGGCCCGGTCCGGCGCCGACCCGGTGGAGGACCTGGCCTGGTGCGAGTGGATCGTGCGCACCCATCATCCGGGTGAGGCCGGCGCGCTGACCGAGCTGTTCGCCGGGTACGGCAGCCGCCCGCCCTGGCCCCGGCGGCAGGCGGCCATGCTGGCCAAGTGCCGGGACATGCTGGCTCTGCGCCGCACGCTGGGCCTCGCCGACCCCGGTTACCAGCGCTGGGAACAGGCCCTGCGGACGACCGCCGGCTGGACCGAGCTGTGACTGCCCGGCCGCCGGGCGTTCATCTCGCTGGGAAAGGGTGATGGGGTGGAATTGACTCGGCGGCTGGGTGTCACCGATGCGGTGGTGGTCGGCCTCAGCGCGATGATCGGCGCGGGCGTCTTCGCGGCCTTCGCCCCGGCCGCGGCGGTGGCGGGTGGTTGGCTGCTGCTCGCGCTGGCCGTGGCGGCTGTCGTTGCGTACTGCAACGCGGTCTCGTCGGCGCGGCTGGCGGCGGTCTACCCCTCGTCGGGCGGGACCTACGTCTACGGGCGCAAGCGGCTGGGCGACCTGTGGGGGTTCCTCGCGGGCTGGGGCTTCGTCATCGGCAAGACCGCCTCCTGCGCGGCGATGGCGCTGACCTTCGGCGCGTATGTGGCGCCCGGCCACGAACGCCTGCTGGCCGTGCTCGCCGTCGCGGCCCTGACCGGGCTGAACCTGGCCGGGGTGCAGAAGTCGGCGCTGGCCGCCCGGATCCTGGTGGCGATTGTGATCGTCGTGCTGCTGGCGGTCGTCGCCGCGGGCTCCACGGACGGCCTGGCCCACCTCGGCAGCGGCCCGCGGGTCTCGTTCTGGGGTGTGCTGCAGGGCGCCGGCCTGCTCTTCTTCGCCTTCGCCGGGTACGCCCGCATCGCCACCCTGGGCGAGGAGGTCCGCGACCCGGCCCGCACCATCCCCCGGGCCATCCCGATCGCGCTCACCATCACCCTCGTCCTGTACGCCGCGGTCGCCCTCACCCTGCTCGGCAGCCTGGGCCCGGCCCGGCTCGCCATCGTGACCGCACCGCTGGCCGAGGTCGGGCCGGGCTGGCTGGCCCCCGTCGTACGGGTCGGGGCCGCAGTAGCGGCGCTCGGGTCGCTGCTCGCGCTGATCCTGGGCGTCTCCCGGACGACGTTCGCGATGGCCCGTGACCGCAACCTGCCCGGGGTGCTGGACGCCGTCAGCGAGCGGACCGGGGTGCCGCACCGCGCGGAGGCCGCCGTCGGCGTCGCCGTGGCCGTCCTGGTGCTGCTGGTGGACCTGCGCGGCGCGATCGGCTTCTCCTCGTTCGGCGTGCTCGGCTACTACGCGATCGCCAACGCCTCGGCGATGACCCTGCGCCGCGACGAGGGTGCCCCGTGGCGGCCGCTGCCCGTCCTGGGGCTGGCGGGCTGCCTGCTGCTGGCGGCGACGCTCCCCCTGCCGTCGGTCGTCGCGGGGCTGGCGGTC
The DNA here is from genome assembly GCF_050955795.1 of Actinoplanes sp. CA-051413. Taxonomy (NCBI): domain Bacteria; kingdom Bacillati; phylum Actinomycetota; class Actinomycetes; order Micromonosporales; family Micromonosporaceae; genus Actinoplanes; species Actinoplanes sp. CA-051413. Next base: position 4,663,371 of record NZ_CP192100.1, on the reverse strand, counting down.
TTCGCGCTGGGCGTCGCGGTGTGGTGGATTCGCCGGCGCGGCACGGCCGGAAGAGCGTGATCCGCCGCTGCCGGCTTCCTGCCATGTGGGCAGGGTCTTTCCTCCATGTCCCGACCGGGAGGACTGTCGGGGGTGTACCCGCCGGGTGCTCACGCTGTGTCTCATGGGGGCGACATGACGGGAAACGCACGGATCCTGGTCGTCGACGACCAGCCGACCATCGTGGACCTGCTGTCCACGGTGCTGACCGGCCACGGCTTCGCGGTCGACACCGCGGGGACGGCGGCGCAGGCCGTCGAGAAGGCCGTGGAGCAGCGGCCTGACCTGGTCCTGCTCGACGTGTCGCTGCCCGACGGCGACGGCATCGACGTGCGCCGGCGGCTGCGGGCCGAGGGCGCGGAGACCGGCGTGGTGTTCCTGTCCGCCCGGGACACCCGGGACGACCTGGTGGCCGAGCTGGCCTACGGCGACGAGGACTGGATCACCAAACCCTTCGACGTCGAGGTGCTGCTGGCCCGGGTGCACGCCGCCCTGCGGCGCCTGGCCGACGCGCCGGGCAACCGGGTCCTGCGCTACGCCGACGTGGAGCTGGACCAGGACACCGGCGAGGTGCGCCGGGCCGGGGAGCCGATCGCGCTGTCACCGTCCGAGCGCGAACTGCTGCGCCTGCTGCTGCGCGACCCGGGCCGGGTGCTGTCGCACGACGAGATCCGGGACGGGGTCTGGCCGGACGTCCCGGGCAGCGGGCACGAGCTGGTCAAGGCCCATGTCGCCTCGCTGCGCCGCAAGCTGGAGCGGGCCGGCCCGCCGCTGATCGCGACGCACCGCGGCTTCGGGTACGCGTTGCGGGCCCGGCTGCCCTGAGGCGGCGCGCCGGTCAGCGCCGGGTGGCGTGCTTGATGCGGTACATGGCCTCGTCGGCGCGGCGCAGCAGGGCCTCCGGGTCGACCCCGGTGCCGGCCACCGCGCCGACGCTGGCGCCGATGGTCAGCCGGTGCCCGTCCACCTCGACGGGCTCGGCCAGTGCGGCCCGGAACCGCTGGGCGACCAGATCGGCAGTGTCCGTGCCGGCACCGGGCAGCAGCACCGCGAACTCGTCGCCGCCCAGGCGGGCCGCAACAGCGGTGTCCGGCAGAGCCGCGCGCAGGCACTCGGCCACCCGCACCAGCACGGCGTCCCCGGCGTGGTGCCCGTACGTGTCGTTGATGGGCTTGAAACCGTCCAGGTCGATGTGCAGCAGCGCGACCCCGCCGCCGACCGCCGCGGCCAGCCGGCGGCCGAACAGCACCCGGTTGGCCAGCCCGGTGAGCGCGTCGTGGGTGGCCTCGTGCCGCAGCCGGTCCTGCAGTTCGCGGGCGTCGGTGACGTCGCGGGCGTTGCTCACCACGGCGGCCACGCTGGGCTCGTGCGTCAGGTTGCGGCTGGTGACCTCCAGCCAGCGCCAGGAGCCCTCCTTGTGCCGGTACCGGGCCTGGTAGGTGAAGGTCGCGCCGGGCGTGGCCATCAGCTGCTGCAGGTCGCCCAGCAACGCGGGCAGGTCGTCAGGGTGGATCAGCGTGATCACCCGGACGCCGAGCATCTCGCCCGGTTCGTAGCCGAGCATCCGGGTGGCCGGGGTCAGGTAGACCATCGCGCCGGTGTGGTCGATCAGCGAGGTGATGTCGGTCGAGTACTCCAGCAGCATCCGGACCCGCTCCTCCTGCCGGCGCAGCGTCTCCAGGCCGGCGTCGGAGCGCCGGACCAGCGACTCGTTCTCGGCGAAGGTGAGCAGCTGCCGGGCCACCACGACGGCGGTGATCACCAGCAGGCCACCGAGCGCGACATGGGCGGTGGCGCTCAGCCCGGACGGCAGGACGGCGGGCAGGACGGCGAAGACGAGCCCGAGCATCGCGTACGGCAGCACGCTGTAGGTCCGGCGGCGCCGCGCGGGCCGGCCCGCGGCCGCCCGGTCGGCGAGTTCCTGCACCCTGGGGGCCACGCTGACCAGGGCGACAGCGGTGATCTGCAGGGCCAGCTGCGCGCGCCACCCGGCGCTGCCCGGCAGCACGCCGCCGTTGACGCACTGGACCACCGCGGCGGCGACGAGCGGCGCAGCCGTGGCCGAGCTGATCGGGCTGTGCCCGCCCATGACGAGCCGGATGACAGCGAAGGTGGTCACGACGGCGATGGCGACCGCGGCCATGGACGCGCCCGAGCTGACACCCAGGGCGGCCGAGCGGTCGGCCATGAACCAGATGGCCACGACGGCGGCGGTCCCGACCGCGGTGGTGTCGAGCAGGTAGCGCAGCCGGACCCGGCTGGGCGCCGCCGGGCGCGGATGGGTGAGCGCGGCGACCACCAGCACGGTGACACCCGCCAGCACGCAGATGCTCTGGAACTGGCCGGTCGGCACCGCACCGGCGTCGGGGCTCCGCAACGCGCCGGCGAGCCGGCCGAGGTGGCCGGTCAGCAGCAGGGCACCCATGGCGGTCATCGCCCGCCAGAACCGCCGGTCCGCGGCGTCACGCCCGGACCGCCGGGCCAGCCGCACCGCGCCGGCCAGCAGGACCAGGTTGAGCGCCGGACCCAGCCAGGCGCGCAGCAGCACGTGGAACGCGATGCCGCCGGGGCCCCAGAGCAGCCAGCCGATCGCCGCCAGGGACACCCCGGCCAGGGCGAGCACCATCGGGTCGGTCGCGACCGTACGGGGCAACGAGCCCGATCGCTCGGGTGGCATCGCGATCCTCCTGCGGGCGTTCGGGCTCGGCACGGCCACGCCGCGCCCACTTACTACACCGGTACGGGGTAGCGGTGCGGGTGCACACCCGGGGTGACAGCGGTGCGGCTCTTTTACGGTTAGCTTTCTTAACCGTTTAAGGTCTCCGCTGGCCCGGTGCCGAATCGTTACTCGGTTGATCAAGCGGAAACATTGCGAAACACCGTTTCCACCTCTTGACTGGCAACCGGGGGAACCGGAGACGGTGACGGTGATGTCACGCCCCGGCGTGATGTGAGATAGGGAGAGGTATGTTCGGTCAATCCAATAGCCCGCGCTTCAGGAGCGCGCTCGCCGGCACGCTGGGCATCGGCCTGGTGTTCGGCCTGGCCGCTTGCGGCGGCAGTGACGACTCGGACGACGATTCCAACACGGCCGCGCAGTCGATCGACTGCGCGCAGTTCAGCTCGTTCGGAGACCTCAAGGGCAAGACGGTCTCGGTCTACACGGGCATCGTGACGCCCGAGGACAAGGCGTACAAGGACTCGTACAAGCCTTTCGAGCAGTGCACCGGCGTGACGATCAAGTACGAGGGCGACAAGTCCTTCGAGACCCAGATCCTGGTCCGCGCCAAGGCGGGCAACCCGCCGGACCTGGCGATCGTGCCGCAGCCCGGCCTGCTCCAGCAGCTCGTGGCCACCGGCAAGGCCGTCGAGGCGCCGGCCGAGGTCGCCGCCAACGTCGACAAGTTCTGGGACAAGAACTGGAAGGAGTACGCGACCGTCAACGGCAAGTTCTACGGCGCTCCTTCCGGTGCCAGCGTCAAGTCGCTGGTCTGGTACTCGCCGAGCGAGTTCAAGGACGCCGGTTACACGGTGCCGACGACGCTCGACGAGCTCAAGACGCTGACCGACAAGATGGTCGCGGACAAGAAGAAGCCGTGGTGCGCGGGCATCAGCAGCGGTGAGGCGACCGGCTGGCCGCTCACCGACTGGCACGAGGACATGATGCTGCGGCTCAGCGGCCCGGAGACCTTCGACAAGTGGGTCAAGCACGAGATCCCGTTCAACGGCCCCGAGTCCTCGGCGGCGCTGGACGCGGTCGGCGCGTACCTGAAGAACCCGGCGTACGTCAACGGTGGCCTGGGCGACGTCAAGAGCATCGCCACGACCACCTTCCAGGACGCCGGCCTGCCGATCCTGGAAGGCCAGTGCTCGCTGCACCGCCAGGCGAGCTTCTACGCGGCGAACTTCCCCAAGGGCACCAAGGTGGCCGAGGACGGCGACGTCTTCGCGTTCTACCTGCCGGGCAAGACCGCCACGGACAAGCCGGTCCTCGGTGGTGGCGAGTTCAACGTGGCGTTCGCGGACCGTCCGGAGGTCAAGGCCTTCCAGACGTACCTGTCGACCGACACCTGGGCGAACATCAAGGCCAAGGCCTCCCAGGGCTGGGTCAGCGCCAACAAGAAGCTCGACCCGAACAACCTGAGCAACCCGATCGACAAGCTGGCCGCGACGATCCTGCTCGACCCGAACACGGTCTTCCGCTTCGACGGCTCGGACCAGATGCCGGCCGCCGTGGGCTCCAACGCCTACTGGAAGCAGACGACGAGCTGGATCACCGGACAGGACACCAAGACGACGGTGGACAACATCGAGAAGGCCTGGCCCAAGTGATCTGAATCTTCACCCGGGGCCGGTCGCCGCAAGGCGACCGGCCCCGCCGCTCTCCAGAGGAGGTACGGGTCGCGTGTTCGACACCGCCGACACCACCGCCGAGAAGTTCACGCAGATGTTCGCTGCGATCCTTCTCTTCGCCGCGGTCGTGGGCATCATCCTGTTCATCGCGGGGCGCTTCGGCGGCCGCCGCGGTGACAAAATCGTCGCCTATTCCTATCTCGCCCCGACGCTGATCATGCTGCTCGTCGGGCTCGTCTATCCGGGCATCCGCACCATCTACCAGTCGTTCTTCGACGCGGCCGGCAGCGCCTTCATCGGCATGGACAACTACAAGACGATCTTCACCGACAACGACCAGCTGACGGTGCTGCGCAACACCGTGTTCTGGGTCGTGGTGACGCCGTTCGTAGCCACCGCGGTCGGCCTGCTCTACGCCATCCTGGTCGACAAGGCGAAGATGGAGTCCTTCGCCAAGGCGCTGGTCTTCCTGCCCATGGCGATCTCGTTCGTGGGCGCGTCGATCATCTGGAAGTTCGTCTACGAGTTCCGCCCCGACCAGGGCAACGTCAAGCAGATCGGGCTGCTCAACCAGGTCCTGGTCTGGCTCGGCGGCAGCCCGCAGCAGTGGCTGGTGGACTCGCCGCTGAACACGTTCCTGCTGATCGTGGTCATGATCTGGATCCAGGCCGGCTTCGCGATGACCGTGCTGTCCGCGGCCATCAAGGCCATCCCGGACGACATCATCGAGGCCGCCCGCCTCGACGGCGTCGGCCCGTGGGGCATGTTCCGCTTCGTGACCCTGCCGGCCATCCGCCCGGCGGTGGTGGTCGTGCTGACCACCATCGGCATCGGCACGCTGAAGGTTTTCGACATCGTGCGCACGATGACCGGCGGCCAGTTCAACACCAGCGTCATCGCCAACGAGTTCTACAGCCAGAGCTTCCGCAGCGACAACCAGGGTCTCGGCTCGGCCCTCGCGGTGCTGCTGTTCCTGCTGGTCATCCCGATCGTCGCCTACAACATCCGGCAGATCCGCAGTTCGGAGGCGCTATGACCACCGTCACGCCGGTCACCACGACGCCACCGCTGACCCCGGACAAGCCGAACGCGGCGGCGGTCGCCAAGAAGAAGCTGACCTCGCCGTGGGCCTCACTCGCGGCCCTGGTCATCGCGGTGCTCTGGACGCTGCCGACGTTCGGATTGCTGGTGTCGTCGTTCCGCCCCGAGCGGGCGATCAAGACGACCGGGTGGTGGACCTTCTTCTCCGACCCGAAGTTCACCATGGACAACTACAAAGCCGTGCTGGACGCGGAGAGCGGCGCCGGTCTCGGCTCGTTCTTCGTCAACTCGCTGGTGATCACCATCCCCTCGGTGATCATCCCGCTGTGCCTGGCCTGCCTGGCCGCGTACGCGTTCGCCTGGATCAAGTTCCCCGGGCGCAACATCCTGTTCCTGGCGATCTTCGCCCTGCAGATCGTGCCCCTGCAGGTGACGCTGATCCCGCTGCTCACGCTGTACGTGGACGCGGGCCTGGCGAACACCTTCTGGACGATCTGGATCTCGCACGCCATCTTTGGCCTGCCGCTGGCGATCTACCTGCTGCACAACTTCATGCGGGAGATCCCGGCCACCCTGCTGGAAGCGGCCCGGGTGGACGGCGCCGGACACGTGTCGATCTTCTTCCGGGTGCTGCTGCCGCTGCTGCGACCGGCCCTGGCCGCGTTCGGCATCTTCCAGTTCCTCTGGGTGTGGAACGACCTGCTGGTCGCCCTCACCTTCGCGGGCGGCGGCGACGCGGTCGCCCCGATCACCGTGGCGCTGGCCAACCTCAGCGGCACCCGCGGCACGGCCTGGCACCTGCTGTCGGCGGGCGCCTTCGTGTCGATCCTGGTGCCGGTGACGATCTTCCTGCTGCTCCAGCGGTACTTCGTCCGCGGGCTGCTCGCGGGCAGCGTCAAGGGCTGACCCGAGGCGCGCAAAGGGCCCGGGACCGCTGCGGCGGTTCCGGGCCCTTTTGTCGTACCCGGCACCTAGGGTCGGGCGATGACCGTGCACAAGCTGTCGCGGGCCGATGCGCGCCGCGTCGCCGTGCGGGCGCAGTTGCTCGACGCCCGGGCGCCCGGCGGGATGCTCGACGTGGTGCGGCGGTTGACGCTGCTGCAGAACGACCCGGCCACCGCCGTCGCGCCCAGCGCCGACCTGGTGCTGTGGAGCCGGCTCGGCTCGGCGTACCGGCCCGGGCAGCTGCGCGACGCCCTCGACGAGCAGGCCCTGCTGGAGCTGCACGGCATGGTCCGCCCGCCGGAGGACATCGCGCTGTACCGGGCCGAGATGGCCGAGTGGCCCGGACGGCCACCGCTGCGTGAGTGGCAGGAGGACCTGCGGGAGTGGGTCGACGCCAACAACGGCTGCCGGCTCGACATCCTGCACCGGCTGCGCGCCGACGGCCCGCTGACCACCCGCGAGCTGCCGGACACCTGCGAGATCCCGTGGCGTTCCTCGGGCTGGACGGACAACCGCAACGTCACGAAGCTGCTCGGCTTCCTGGTCCAGCGCGGCGAGGTGGCCGCGGCCGGCCGGCGTGGCCCCGACCGCCTGTGGGACCTGGCCGAGCGCGTCTACCCGGACGACGTGGTGCCCTACGAGGAGGCGCTGCGCCGCCGCGACGAACGCCGCCTCAGCGCGCTCGGCATCGCCCGGGCGAAGGCGCCGAAGAGTCCCAGCGAGCCCGACGACGTGGGCGCCGCGGGTGAGCCGGCGACCGTCGAGGGCGTGAAGGGCCAGTGGCGGGTCGACCCGCGGCACCTGGATCAGAGCTTCACCGGCCGGGTCGCCCTGCTGTCGCCGCTCGACCGCCTGGTCTACGACCGCCGGCGCCTGACCGAGCTGTTCGAGTACGACTACCAGCTGGAGATGTTCAAACCGGCCGCCAAGCGCCGCTGGGGCTACTGGGCGATGCCGATCCTGGACGGCGACCGGCTGGTGGGCAAGCTGGACGCCGCCGCGGACCGCCGGGCCGGAGTGTTCCGGGTGCACGCGATCCACCAGGACGTCCCCTTCACCCACGCGATGACCGCTGCCGTGCAGCACGAGATCTCAGACCTGGCCGACTGGCTCGGTCTGGACCTCGTGCTGCCGGCGTGAGCTGTCAGGGCTCAGCCGTCGATGTGCAGCGGGGTCACGTGCCAGATGTCGCGGCAGTAGTCGCGGACCGTGCGGTCCGAGGAGAAGAAGCCGCTGCGGGCCGTGTTCAGGATGGACGTACGGGTCCAGCCCTCCCGGTCGCGCCAGGCGCGGGCCACCCGGTCCTGGCAGTCCACGTAGGCGCGGTAGTCGGCCAGCGTCAGGTATTCGTCGCGGTTCAGCAGGTCGTCCACGATCTCCTTGTCGTAGTGGGCCACCGTGTCGAGCACCTCGCGCAGTTCCGCGTCCCGGTCGTAGTAGGCGCGCGGTTCGTAACCCCGGGCCCGGACCGCGTCCACCTCGGTGGTGTCCAGGCCGAACAGGAAGAAGTTGTCCGCGCCGACCCGGTCGCGGATCTCCACGTTGGCGCCGTCCAGGGTGCCGATGGTGAGGGCGCCGTTGAGGGCCAGTTTCATGTTGCTGGTGCCGGAGGCCTCCTTGCCGGCCAGCGAGATCTGCTCGGACAGGTCCGCGGCCGGGATGATCAGCTGGGCCCGGGAGACGTTGTAGTCCGGCAGGAAGATCATTTTCAGGTACGGCGAGACGACCGGGTCCTCGTTGACCAGGTCAGCCACCGTGTTGGCCAGGCGCATGATCCGCTTGGCCGCGTAGTAGCCCGGCGCCGCCTTGCCGCCGAACACGATCGTGCGGGGCACCACGTCGTGGACCTGGTCCCGGCGGATCCGGTGGTACTGCGCGACGACGTGCAGCACCCGCAGCAGCTGCCGCTTGTACTCGTGGAACCGCTTGATCATCACGTCGCAGAGCGCGTCCGGGTCGATCGCCACGCCGGTCGCCGCCAGCGCGTGCCGGGCCAGTTCCTCGCGGTTGCGCCGCTTGACCTCGCGCCACTGCTCGCGGAAGCCGGGATCGTCGGCGGCCGGCTCCAGCTCGACCAGCCGGTCCAGGTCGGTCAGCCACTCCCGGCCGCCGATCCGCCCGCTGATCAGGTCGGACAGCCGCGGGTTGGCCAGCCGGACGAAGCGGCGGGGCGAGATGCCGTTGGTGACGTTGTGGAAGCGTCCCGGCCACAGCTCGGCGAAACCGCGCAGGGTGGTGGCGGCCAGCAGGCGCGAATGCAGCTCCGCGACGCCGTTGACCGCCGAGCTGCCCACCACGGCCAGGTGCGCCATCCGGACCCGCTGCTCGCCGCCCTCCTGGATGATCGACAGCTCCCGCAGCTTGGCGTCGTCACCCGGGTAGCGGGCGGCCACCTCCTGCAGGAACAGGTGGTTGATCAGGAAGATGATCTCCATGTGCCGGGGCAGCAGCCGCTGCACCAGCGCCACCGGCCACGTCTCCAGCGCCTCGGGCAGCAGCGTGTGACACGTGTACGCGAACACCCGCCGGGTGATCGACCAGGCCCGGTCCCACTCCAGGCCCTCCTCGTCGACCAGCATCCGCATGAGCTCGGCGATGGCCATCACCGGGTGGGTGTCGTTGAGCTGGATGACCACCTTGCCGGCGAAGTCGTCCCAGTCGTTGTTGCGCAGCCGGAACCGCCGCACGATGTCCCGCAGCGCGCAGGTGACCAGGAAGTGCTGCTGCTTGAGGCGCAGCTCGCGGCCGAGCTCGGTGCTGTCGTCGGGGTAGAGGACCTTGCTGATGTTCTCCGAGCGGACGATCTCCTCGACCGCCTCGCCGTACTGGCCGGCGCCGAAACGGGACAGGTCGAAGGACTCCCGGGCGGCCCGGGCGCGCCACAGCCGGATGATGTTGACCGTGGTCGTCCCGTACCCGGGCACCAGCATGTGGCTGGGCTCGCCCAGCACGACCTCGCCCGGCACCCAGCTCTTGCGCAGGCCCTCCAGGGGCTCGACGTGGCCGTAGAAGCCGACCGTCTGCTGGTCGTCAGATGCGTGGAACTCCCACGGGTTGCCGTAGAAGGTCCAGTCGTCGGGCCGCTCGACCTGGCCGCCGTCATGGAAGGCCTGCTTGAAGATGCCGAAGTCGTAGCGGATGCCGTACCCGACCGCGGGGATGTCCTGGGTCGCCATGGCGTCCAGCAGGCAGGCGGCGAGCCGGCCCAGGCCGCCGTTGCCCAGGCCGGGCTCAACGTCCAGGGCGTCCAGATCCGAGTTCGACAGCCCGAGGCCCGCCAGCGCGCGGCGGGCGCTGTCCTCGGTGCCGGAGTAGAGCAGGTTCTGGTCGAGCTGCTTGCCGAGCATGTACTCGGCCGACAGGTAGTAGATGAACCGGGGGTTGGCCCGATAGTGCGCGGCCGCCGTGCGGATATAGCGGTCGACGAGCCGGTTCCGCACGGTCAGGGCGAGCGAGTGGTAGGCGTCCTGCGCACTCGCCGACTCCAGGGTCGTGCCGCGCTGGTAGTACAGGTTGCTGAGCAGGTCGCGCCCGAAGTCGCCGGGCGTGTCGCCGGAATGCGGCGACGTCACGTAGGTCACGGCTGGTCCCTCCCGACGGTGATCCGTCCCTCGACGGTCTCACGGGGAGTATCAACGCTCGACGGAAACGCCCCGCTCCGGGGTGCGGAACGGGGCGTTTCGCGGCGTTAGGCGGACAAGTCGTCGGAGATTTCGTCCTCGGGGTCCTCGGTGGGGTCCTCGTCCGGCTCCGGGCTGGTGGTCGGCGTGGGCTCCGCCGAGGGGGTGTCGTCAGTCGGGGTGTCCTCGGCCGGGTTGTCCTCGGCCGGCGGGGTCGGCTGCGGCGTGGGCGACACGGTGGGCGTGGGGGTCGGCTTGACCACCGCACTCCTCTTCTGCGTCACCGAGACCTTGGTGGCGGTGTAGGCGCCGCCGACCCGGGTGCCGTTGACGGTGATCCTGGCCCCCACCGCGACCGTCTTGAGGGCGGTGCGCTTGCCGTTGACGACCACGCGCAGGCTGCCCGGGACGGTGACGGTCACGGTCTTCTTGCGGATGTCCTTGGTGCCGCCGCTGGCCAGCAGCGTCACAGTGCCCGCGGCGGCGTCGACGGCGGTGACCTTGCCGGACGCGGCGAACGGCGTCCGGACGGGCTTCTTGGTCTTGCTCGGCTTCGGGTTCGCCTTCTGCGCGGAGACCGGCTTACCGCCCGGCTGGGCGAAGGCGGTGGCGGCCGTACCGACGGCGGGAACGACGATCCCGGCGGCCAGCAGGGCGGCGACAGCAGTACGACGCAGACGCATCGGGAGATCTCCTTGTTTCGGGGGTGAGATCAGCGTCGGCCCGCCGGGGTGCGAACGGGTGCCCGGCCCGGTTGCGGGCGGGTTGCCGTGCCCGGCGGGCGCTGCCGCGGCAGGCGTGTCCGAGCCGGGAGTCGGGTAACGGGCAGCCATGACGCTGGGGCCTGGGCCTGGGCCTGGCGGTCTTCGGCGTGGTCACGTTCGGCGGCAGCGACCCGGTCTTCGTGGTGTTCTGGCTGGTGGCTCTGGTGCTGATCGTCGGTGGTCAGCTCTGGGCGGCGTTCGGCCGGCCCCGATGACGGCTCAGGCCGGGTGCGGCGCTTCGGCGGCCGGGAGCTTGACGGTGAAGGTGCTGCCCTGGCCCAGCCGGGACTCGGCGGTGACCGAGCCGCCGTGCTCGGCGACGATGTTGCGCACGATGGCCAGGCCCAGGCCGGAGCCCTGCACTGCCTGGTCCATCGCGTTGGCGGCCCGGTGGAACGGGGTGAACAGGCCGGCCAGGTCGCCCTCGGGGATGCCGATCCCGGTGTCGGTCACGGTCAGCACCGCCGCGCCGTCCACGGCCCGTAGCCGGTAGGCGACCGCACCGCCGGGCCCGGTGAACTTCACCGCGTTGTCCAGCAGGTTGCGCAGCGCCCGCTCGAGCTGCCGGGCGTCCCCGTCGACGAAGACCTGTTCCGCCTCCCCGGTCACGCTGAGATCGCGGCCGCGGGCCAACGGCTCGAACTCGGTCCGCAGCGCCGTCATCACCTCGGCCAGGTCCACCCGGGCCGTGGTCGCGCCGACCGTGTTGTTGGCCCGGTCCAGCAGCAGCAGGTCGGCGACCGTCTCCTGCAGCCGGTGGGCGTTGCGCAGGATCGCGGTGACACCACGCTGCTGCAGCGGGGACAGGTCCCCGCCGTCGCCGTCGGCGAGCATCTCGGTGTAGCCCAGGATGCTGGTCAGCGGGGTACGCAGCTCGTGGGTGACGGTGGCGACGAAGGCGTCCTTACGTTCGTCGAGCACCCGCAGCTCGGTGATCAGCCGGGCCTGGCGGCGTTGCAGGCGCTGCTGGCGCACGGTGTGGTCGACCTCGCGCGCCACCGCGGCGAGCAGGCGCCGCTCGTCGGCGGTCCAGTCCGGCTGGTCGGGGCGTACGACGTGGATGAAGCCGGGCGGGCAGTCGGCGTCGCCGCCGATGGGCACGGCCACGCCGCCCGCGACGTCCGGCACCACCCGCACAGTGCCGGCCTCCCCGGCCAGGACCTCCCGCACGGTCCACTCCGGCAGCGGCGGCGCGTTGTCGGGCCAGCGCACGTCGACCTCGTCGGTGCCGCCGACGGGGATCCGGCTGTGGACCGCGTCGGCGCCGAGCGCGCGGCCGACGAGCTCGGCGACCCGGCAGGCGGTCGCGGCGGGCTCACAGGTCTCCCGCAGGGCGAGCGCCACCGCCTGGCGCAGTTCGGTGCTGGCGACCCGGGCGTCGTCCTCGGCGAGCAGCCGCTGGGTCTCGGCCGCGAGCCGGTTCAGCGTGCCGATGACGGCGCGCATCTCCGCCGGTCCGGCCGGCACCGCCCGGGCGGACAGCTCCCCGGCGGACAGCCGCTGCAGTGTCATCCGCATGTGCTCCAGCGGGGCCAGCAGCAGCCGGCGCGCGACCGCGGCGAGGGCCACGGTGACGGCCAGGAAGCCGATGGCCAGCAGTGCGAACAGCATCTGGGCCAGCCGCGCGGCGCGCCGGTCCGCCGCGTTGACCCGGCGCATGTCGGCCTGCAGCGCCTCGGCCACGGCCGCGTTGGCGGTACGGACGTCGTCGAACAGCTCCTTGCCCCGGCCGGTCTGCGAGTAGCCGGGATCGGCCACCCCGGCGTTGACGACCGGGTACGCGAACGCGTACAGCCAGCGGGACGCGGCGGCCCGCTCGGCGGTGAGCAGCCGCAGCACAGTCGGGTCGGTGGTCCGGCCGGCGATCTCGTCGAACGAGGTGAACGCGCCGATCCGTCCCTGGTCGTACGGCTGCAGGAAGCTCTTGTCGCCGGTGAGCTGGAAGCCCCGTACGCCGGTCTCGGCGTCCGTCATGTGCTGCAGCACCGCGGTGTTGGCGTCGCGGGCGGCCTCGACCCGGGCCACCCGCCGTTCGTGCCGGCTCTGCAGGTTGTCGCTGACCACGAACTGGGTCACCACGACGCCGATGAACAGCACCAGGACCGCGAGGACGCCCGCGTCGACGCGGGCCCGCACCGAGGCCACCTCAGGCGTCCGCGGGGGTGCGGGAGACCGGCAGCGTGAAGGAGATCGCGGTGCCGCCGCCGGGTGCGGCGTCGGCCCAGATCCGGCCGCCGTGGCGGGTGACAATCCGCTCGCAGGTGGAGAGCCCGACACCGTGCCCGGCGGTGCTGCCCGCCTCGGCGCGCGCGAACATCTCGAAGACCCGGCGGAGCTGGTCGGCGGGGATGCCGATGCCGTTGTCGCGGACCGTGACGACGTACTCGTCCTCCTCCCGCCGGGCGCACACCTCGACCTGGCAGTCCCGGGCCGGATCGCGGTACTTGACCGCGTTGCCGAGGAGGTTCTGCAGCAGCTGGCGCACCAGGGTGGGGTCGCAGGGCAGGGTGATCCGCGGGGGCGTGACCCGGACGGTGGCACCGCCGCCGCGGATGGTCTCCCGCAGGTCCGTCAGGGCCTGGTCGACCAGCTCACCGAGGTCGGCGTCCGCGCGCCGGCAGGGGCCGCTGCCGGCCCGGGCGTACATCAGCAGCGACTCGATGAGCGCCTGCATCCGGCCGACCGCCCGCACGGTGGCCCCGATCCACTTCTGGCCCTGGGCGTCGATCTCCGTGGCGTAATGGTCGCCGAGCAGTTCCAGGTAGCCGTTGACGACCGCCAGCGGCGCCGCGAGGTCATGGCTCACCACCGCGGCGAACTGTTCGAGTTCGGTGTTGGAGCGCAGCAGCTCGGCATGGGCGTCCCGCAGGGCCTGCTGCTGGGCCCGGTCCGCGGTGACGTCGGTCATCGCCACGACCGCCCCGAGCGGCGTGCCGTCGGCGGCGGTGAGGGCGCGGCCGCCCACGACGACGTGCCGCGCCGGCCGGTCGTCGGGGCGGATGACCAGCTCGGCGTCGCTGACCGCGCCGCCGTGCAGGACCTGCAGCAGGGGGATCTCCTCGCTGGGCAGTGGAGTGACCCCGTCGGCGCGGAACAGCCGGTAGTGCTCGGCGAAGTCGGCCGGCTCGATCGAGGGGTCGGCGTCGAGGCCGTGCCAGTCACGCGCGGCCCGGTTGAAGACGGTGAGGTGCCCGGACCGGTCGGCGGCGACCACCGCGACGTCGATGGTGTCCAGCACGGTGTCGGTGAACTGCTGGCGGGCCTCGGCCTCGGCGGCCAGCTCGGCCATGACGCGGGCCTGCCGGCGCCGCTCGAACAGCGCGAGGATCACCCCGGCCAGGTCCTCCAGGCGCTCGATCTGCTCGCCGGTCAGCTCCCGGGGCACCGAGTCGAAGACACACAGGGTGCCCAGCGCGTGTCCCTGCGGTGTGACCAGCGGCGCCGAGGCGTAGAACCGCACGTCGGCGAGGACCCCGGTGACCCACGGGTTGTCGCGGTAGGTGGGGTCGGTGCGGGCGTCCCGGACGTGCACGAACTGCCCGGCCTGGAACCGCAGGGCGCACATCGAGTCGGCGCGCGCGGAGTCACCGCCGGTGAAACCCGCGGTGGTGAGCTGGCACTGGCGGTGCTCGTCGATCAGGTTCAGGGTCGCGGTGGGCACCCCGGCGACCATCGCGGCAACCCGGACGACCGCCTCCAGTTCGTCGTCGGCGGGCGCGTCGAGCACGCGGTACTCGTGCAACGCGGCCAGGCGCTGCTGCTCGTCTCGACTCAACGCCCGTTCCTCTCCGCACGGTGGCATCAGCCCTCGTGACCTAGTTCGGCAGGTATTGCCGCGACTTGAACCGGTGTTGCGCGCACGCTGAGTGCACAGACCTGAGAGCTTCCTGAAAGTTGTTACCGATCCGTAACTTGAGGCTCCTGCGTACGTGTGGTGACGATCACAGGCCCGTCGGCCGACCGATGTGTCCATTAGCGACGCATCTCACGGAGGCGTACCCCGATTGCAGTGACCCACAGTAATCGATCTTGTTGCAGTCCTGTTACTGGCCGGTAGCCAGGGCTCTTGTCCTGATCCGCAGGTAGAGGCAACATTTCCCGCACGTTAAGACGGCCGCATCGACGGGCCTGCATAGCAATGGTTGACCTAGAGTCGCCCGCGATGCGAGCCGCATGGCGGTGCGGTCGCAGCCGTTGTAGTTCCCACAAGGAGGATCCGTGAAGGATGCGCAAGGCGATCCGGCCTACGGTCGCACCAACTGGCGCCGTTTCGCCGTAGCGGTGGCGGTCCCCACCGCGGCCGCCGGTGCCTTGGTCTTCGGCCTGGCCAACGGGGCGTTCGCCGCCTCGTTCGCCATCTCCGGCCAGCCGTTCAAGATCTCGGCCGACAAGCTCGACGGCGTCGGCTTCGCGCAGTACGGCGCCCAGCAGGAGACTGCCAAGGGCCAGGCGGTCCCGGTGGCCATGTCGGGCATCGCTTCGGCGAAGCTCTACAACCTGTGCCAGTCGGTACGGGCGCCGGGCTCGCCGATCAGCCTCACCATCCGGGCCGGTCGTGAGGCCAACAACCCGGCGAAGGCGACGAACCTGCTGATCGGCATGTCCGAGCTCAACGGCAACGCGGAGTTCACCGACATCAACATCGGCCAGGACGCGTCGACGCTGGGTCAGGGCGGCCCTGAGGCCAAGGGCCCGCTGGGCTCCTTCGGCCAGGAGGCCTCCCGCGTCGTGATCACCGACCTGAAGCAGACCGCGGTCTCCACCACGGCCGGCACGTTCACGCTGACCGGGCTCAACCTGAAGATCAACTTCCCGGGTAAGGACGGCAACCCACCGGAATGCTTCTGAGGTAGTTCCCGAGGCCCGCGGAGATCACCGGCCGCGGGCCTCCACCATGCCGGGGGGCCCAGCACGATTTTCTGGAGGAGTACGTGGCAACAACCAACGCGTCGGACGGCGGTTTCCGCCGCTGGCGGCGAAGCAGGCCTTTCTGGGGCGGCCTGCTGCTCCTGATCGCCGGGCTGGAGCTGTTCCTCAGCGCCAACCTGACCCTCGGCGATCTCGAGGTCCACATGGGCCCGGAGGGTTTCCTGTCCTACCTGCTCCCGCTGCTGCTCGTGCTGGCCGGCGTGCTGAGCTGGGTGACCCCGGGACAGCGCCTGTTCTACGGCGTGCTCGGCCTGCTCACCGCGGTGTACTCGCTGGTCGGGCTGAACCTCGGCGGCTTCGGGCTCGGCATGCTGCTCGGCATCTTCGGCGGCGCGCTCGTGCTCGCCTGGGCGCCCACCCGGCCCAAGCCGCAGGCACCCGCCCCGGCCGCGTCCGACGAGGACCCGGCGGCGCACGACACCGACGAGGACCCGGCGCCGCAGGAGCAGGACCAGCATCAGCACGACCCCGCGGCCACCATGATCGTGCCGGGGTTCACCGGCGGTCCGGACGACCACCGGAGCGCACCCGCTCCCCTGCGCCCGGCGGAGCCCACCCAGCAGTTCCCCGCTGAGCCCGGCTACCCCGGTGGCGAGCCCTCGCAGGCCGAGCCGCCCCGGCCGTCCAACGGCGTGCACCGCAAGACCTTCGTGATCACGCTGGTCCCGCTGGCGATGACTGCCGCTCTGCTGATCGCGGGCAGCAACACTCCGGCCCGCGCCGAGCCCGAGTGCCCCGAGGGCCTGCCGTCGCGCCCGGCCGCCGCGGCCAAGAAGGAGGCGGCGCGCCAGTCGTCGGCCAAGCCCTCGCCGAGCCGTACGGCCGCGAAGAAGACGCCGACGGCCAAGCCCTCCGCGTCGGCCAGCCCTTCCGCCTCCGGTGATGCCGAGGCCGGCGAGGAGGGTGACGGCGACGGGACCGGCAACCCGATCGTCGACGGCTGGAACGGGCTCGTGGACGGCGTCGGGGACCTGCTCGGCATCGGCGACAACGAGCAGGCCGAACCCGAGCCGGAGCCGAGCACGACCACCGAACCGCCGGCCACCCCGGATCCGACCGGCACCGCGACCCCGTCGGGCGAGCCGTCCTCGCCCGACCCCGGCCCGTCCGGCCAGCCCGACGGGTCCGGGACCCCGAGCACCTCGCCGAGCTCGGCGTCGCCGACGCCGAGCTCCAGCGACATCCCGTGCCTGGGACCGCGCGTCTTCAAGGTGGCCGGCCCGGACGACGTCCCGATGGTCTCCACCAAGGGCGGCACCCTGGAGACCGCCTCGCTGACCATGTACAACTCCACCTACGACGGCGTGGTGCAGCTGGACACGGCCAAGGGCAAGCTGGCCGCGCTGAAGTTCAGCATGAGCAAGGCGGTGAACGAGCCGTTCAAGCTGACCATCCCGGAGGTCGGCGACCACACCACGCTGATCGAGAGCAACAAGCTCACCACCGACGGCAACGTGCGCTTCTACACCCCGTCGTTCAAGGGCAAGCTGTTCGGCATCATCCCGGTGACGTTCACCCCCGAGTCGCCGCCACCGCTGATGCTGCCGGTGCTGTGGTTCACCGACGTGCAGATCAACCTGGCGTTCGTGCGGTGCGACACTCTGACGGGCGAGCCCCTGAAGGTGAGCGAGAAGAGGTAACCGGCAGGATGGCCCCGTGAACCTCGACAGCGGGGCCGGGCTGCTGCACCGGCTGACCTCCTACGAGCCGGGCCGCGAATGGGACGTGCCCGTCGACGATCCCCGCGTACGCCACGATCTCGTTCCCAACGACCCGGCGACGCTGCCGCCGCCGGTCAAGGCCTTTCCGGGCACCTCGGACCGCATCGCGCTGCCGCGGGAGCTCGACGATCCGGGTGTGAGCGCGACGGCCGTACTGGCCGGCGTACCGGCTCCGGCCCGGCCGCTGGATGCCGGCCAGCTGGGCCGGGTGCTCTTCCTCGGCGCCGGCGTCGTGCGCACGGCTGAACGGGCCGGGCGCCGGATCCTGTTCCGCGCCGCCGGCTCGGCCGGCGCCCGCTTCCCGCTGGAGCTCTATGCGAGCACGCGCGGCGTCGCGGGCATCCCGGACGGCGTGCACTGGTACGACCCGGAGCAGCACGCCCTCGTCACAGTCGGCCCGGCCGCCACCGGCACCGCCACCACGCTGATCATCACGGGCGTCCCGTGGCGCACCGGCTGGCGCTACGCCGAACGCGGGTGGCGCCACCTCTACTGGGACGCCGGCACCGTGCTCGCCCAGCTCTCCGCCGCCGCCGACAGCGCCGGTCTGGCGCCCCGGCTGCGCTCGCTGTTCCCGGACACCACGGTCAGCACCCTGGTCGGCGCGGACGGCGTGCATGAATATCCGCTGGCTCTGCTCACCTTCGGCGACGGCGAGCCGGCCATCGGGCCGGGCGGACCGACGGTGCCGGGCGAGCTTCCCAAGGTCGAGCTGCCGTTGTGCACCGCGGCCCAGCGCGCCGGGGACCGGGACGAGCTCGGCAAGCCCTGGCCGCGCGGGTCCGAGCTGCCCGGGCCGCCACCGTCGGATTCGCTCGACGAGGTGATCCGCCGGCGCGGCTCCCAGCGCCGGATGGACCGCTCCCGCACCTTGCCCCGGACGGCGCTGGAATGGCCCATGGCGGCGGCGCTGCGCGGGGTACGGGTGCCGCACTGGGTGGCCGTGCACGGCGTCGACGACGTGGCACCGGGCCTCTACCGCTGGCCGGACCTCACCCGGCCGCTGCACGCAGGCGATCTGCGCGACGAACTGCTGCGCATCGCCCTGGACCAGGGGCTGGCCGGCGACGCGGCGTACGTGGCGATCGCCGCCACCGCACTGTCCGGCCTGGACGATCGGGGCTACCGCGAGGCGCAGCTGGAGGCCGGACTGGTCGAGGGGCGGTTGCACCTGGCGGCGTACGCGCTCGGGGCCGGCGCCAGCGGCATGACCTTCCTCGACTCGGAGCTCCCGGCCCTGCTCGGCGAGAGCACCGACCTGGCCACCCTGATCTTCACCTGCGTCGGCGTGCCGCAGTACGCCTCGCGGGCCGGCGGCGCACCCGGCGCACCGGTGGCGGTTCGGCCGGTCATGCCCCGCCTGGGCCGCCCCTGAGGTTCAGGAGGCCTTGCGGGCGCGGCGCTCGCGCCAGCCCTGGACCGCCTTGTCGGCGTCGATCGGCGGCAGCAGCACCGGCGGACCGTCGAGCAGGCCGGCCCGCGCCTTGCGCAGCTGCTCATTGAGCCCGGCGACGTAGGCGCGGACGTCGGCCTCCGAGGTGCGCCGGTCGACGCTGTCGCGCAGATCCTGGGCCTCGCGGCGCAGCGCCAGGGTGGGTGGCAGCGCCCCGGCGGTCGCACCCTCGCGGCGCAGCCAGTCCTTGACCCACGTAACGCCGTCTCTATGCCCTGACCTGTGTGCTTTTGATGCCGCGCAGGTCAACGCATCTATGCCGGGCGGGTTCAGGAGGGTTCAGGGGTTCCCCGATGGGGTGGAACTTCCCCTTGGGGAAGAGTCGGCCACTACTGTTCCGGGGCATGGCATCGACCCCGGAAGTACGTGGCAACGCCGTCCGTACGACCTGGCTGTTAGGCGGCAGCGGACCCAAGCAGTCAGTCACATTCAGTGGCGGCGACCCCAAGGCCCGCATGAACCTCATCCTCGCAGCAAAGGCCCTCGCCGAGGCGAAGAACCACTGCATCACCCGTGATGAGGTGTACGCCGCGCTGCAGAACAAGGGCGAGGAAACACCCAGCCGAGTCCCGACGCTGAAGCAGTGGCTGCCGGAGTGGCGCCGGATGCGCCTCGAGGCCGGCGACGTACTCGAGCACACGTTGCTGTGCAATGAGCGGACCCTGGTAGCGCACGCCCTGCCGTTCCTCGGTCACCTGCGGCTCACCGACATCGACCGGGACCAGCTACGGGCCTGGGTGTCGTGGCTGAAGAAACGCCCAGCGACCTACGGCAAGAAGAACCGGCGGGAGGCGCCACCGCTGGCGGGTAGCACCGTGCGGAACTACTACGAGACGCTGTCGGCGTGCCTGGCCACGGCGGTGCCGTTGTGGTTGCCCGTCAACCCGGCGTTGGCGCTGCCCGGGGAACGCAAGAACTATGTGGGTCTGCCGCCGGAGAGCGACTTCGACGGCATGTTCCTGGAGCCGTGGGAGGCCGACGCGATCCTGGCGCAGTGTTCGCCCGAGCTGCGCGATGTGGTGTTCGTGGCGTTGCGCACGGGGGCGCGTGTGGGTGAGCTCGTGGCGTTGGAGTGCAAGGACGTGCTGTTTCCCCGCACGGGCGGCGCCGTGGTTCAGGTGCGCCGGACGGTGAAGCACGACGGCACGATCGGGTCGCCGAAGACGAAACTCAGCAGCCGTGACATCACGGTGGCCGGGGAGGCCGCAGCGATTCTGGCGCGGCTGGTGAGAGGTCACCGGCCGGGTCAGCGGGTGTTCCGTACGGCGCGAGGCGTGGCGTGGCATGTGGGTTCATTGCGGGAGTCGCACTGGCACCGGGCGGTCGCCGCGGCGATGCGCTGCCCGGACCATATGCCGCCAGCCCCGGTGAAGCCGGCGCACGGTGTCGTGCGGGGCTTGCGGCCGGACGAGGTGTCGTTCTGCGGCTGTGAGGGGGTGCTGCGACGCAGACCACGCATTCATGATCTTCGGCATACGCATGCGAGTGCGTTGCTGGAGTCGGGGATGTCGCCGAAGAAGGTGCAGCTGCGGCTCGGGCATTCCAGCTACCAGATCACCATGCGGATCTATGCGCATGTGCTGGACAACGGCCGGCGTGAGGAGCTCGACGCACTGGAGCGTTTCCTGACCGAAGCGCCGTTGCTCAAGCTGGCGGGTTAGTCCTCGCTGAGGAGCTCAATGAGTTCGTCGGCGCGCTCGTTGAGGCGTTGCTCCGCGCGTCGCCGTTCGTCTTCGGCGGTCTTGATGAGGATCTGCACGATGCGGGTTTTCTGAGCTTCGGTGATCCGGTCATCGCGCATGATTTTGGTGACGAGGGCGCTGAGGGTGTCGCTGCGGTTGGCGCTGGTTCGGTCCGTGGTCAGGTCTGGGCCGGCCAGGAGTGTGGGTTCGCCGCCGTCGGCGATCTGCTGGGCGCTGCCGGTGGCCCATTTGAGGGTGCGTTCGAGACGGGCGATGGTGGTGCGGTCGAAGCGTCCGTCGCGGCGGCCGGTTTCGATGTCGCCGAGGATGCGGGTGCTGATGTTGCTGGCGTCGGCGAGTTGTTGGCGGGTGCGGTAGCCGAGTTCGTCGCGTCGTGCGGTGACGTAGGTGCCTAGTCGTGTCCAGTCGGCCATGCCGCTCATTGTGGTGGCGACAAGTGGCGACAGCCAAGTTTGCGAGTGGTTTGACACGCCGATCACTCCCCAGTGCGCACAGTGGATCTCATAGACGTCGATCCCTCTAGCCGATCACTCTAACCCCAACAGGTGATCTCGCCATTCGCCGTAGGCGCTTACTGGCGACATCGCCACTTGTCGCCTACGCTCATCCACATGACCCGAACGAAGTCCAACGGGGCGGAGATCCGTCGACTGCGCGAAGCCCAGGGCGTCGGATGCCCCCAACTCGCCGACAAAGTGGGCATTGACCGCAGGTTCCTCAACAAGATCGAGAACGGCCTGCAGGACGGC
The DNA here is from genome assembly GCF_050955795.1 of Actinoplanes sp. CA-051413. NCBI lineage: Bacteria > Bacillati > Actinomycetota > Actinomycetes > Micromonosporales > Micromonosporaceae > Actinoplanes > Actinoplanes sp. CA-051413. Next base: position 4,642,054 of record NZ_CP192100.1, on the reverse strand, counting down.
TCGCCGGCAACCCGGCTGAAGATCGCTCAGGCGCTCGGCGTCGACCTCACCCAGATCACCTACACCGTGCCCACGCAGCGCCGCGCCGAACAGGCCGCGTGATGGCCGAGACCTTCACCCTCGAAGAGGTCGGCGCGCTCTTGAACACCGTCGTGTCCGGCATCCGAACCGGCAGCGTCGAGGACCGCGTCTTCACCCTCGAAGAGGTCGCCGCCCGCACCGGCTGGGCCCTCGACACTCTCGAGGAGGACTGCCGCGCCGGGCGCCTGCAGCACACCAAGCGTGGCCGCAAGCGCGGCATGACGTCGTCGCAGATCGCGGACGCGATCCACCAGCACACTGTCGGCGTTCCTCTCGCCGATCAGATCGCCGCGCTCGCCAGCCGCAACTCCGGCGTGCGACCCGGGAACGCTCGCCGGAGAGCCGCATGAGCGAGAAGCCGCGCCGCAGCTACGTCCGATTCAACGCCCTCGTCCAATACTGGGCCGAGAACTACACCAGCGTCCTCCCCGACCTGCCGGCTGGATCCATCGGCTGGAACGAGCCATTCTGCTTCCGATGCGGCTGGCTCGCGCCAACACCGGACGACGACGACAACCCGTGGCGGCGGATGGATAGCTGGCTCGAGAAAGCCCACCTGCAGGACCACGTCGGCGGTGGACCCGACACGGCGGAGAACATCGTGCCGCTGTGCGCCATCTGCCACCGCGGCATGCCGGACTTCCCGGATTCCCGCGCCGCTGCGCTGGCCTGGGTGAAGGCGCAGGGCCACTCGTCATGCCCTTCGTGGTGGCAGCAGGCCACCGACGCCTTGTGGGGCGGCGACCGTTTCAAGTCGTTCCCCGGCTCGGTCGTCTTCTTCAACACCTACTTCGTCCTGAGTCAGCGGCGTGAGCGGATCGGCGGTGCGTTCAGTCGCCGTGACGCCGGAGACCTCGAGGGCGCGCTTTCGTCGCTGCGCTTCGCCGGCCTTGACGGTGATGTTGCGCTGGCGGTCCTCGACGACGACTTCAGTGCCTTGGCCGCCGCGGTCGGTGCCGCATGACGGTCGCCGTGATCCGCAAGCTCCGTTCCGGCGGCGCCGTGTTCGAGCTGCCGAGGGTGACGCCGCACTGGTTCGCGGATTGGCGTCGCGCTGTCGCGGAGGCGGAGTCCTGCGGGATGGAGCACCTGGTGCTGGAGCCCGAGAACAGCCGACCGCCTGTGGTGGTCCTTGCCGCGGTCTGAACGAAAGCGGCTCCTGACTGACGCAACCAGCCAGGAGCCCGCACTGCCCAACCATCACCCGAGTAGGGAGTGACGGCTTTATGAGCACTGACTGTATCGCCACCCATCGATCACCGGAACCCGGTGTCACCCCTGTCATCGACCCGGCCCGTCTGTCATGGGGGCCGTGGGAAGAGTTCCAGCAGGTCGCCAAGGCGGACACGGCGACGTCGCGGTACTGGTCCACGCGGGTGTTCCGGCCGGCGCACAACATCGCCCACCCCGCGGTCATGGCCGACTGCCCGGGCTGCCGGTACGAGACGGCGGTCGCGGCGTGAGCCTCATCGAACGCGCGAAGGCCGCTGCCCGGGCGAAGCATGAGCCGCCGTGGGCTGAGGGCGAACTGCCCCGGATTGGTGTCGCGGCGAGGGCGTTGGCGAAGCGTGACCGGCGTGGGTGGTGGCGTTTGCAGAAGCGTGAGGGCCGCCGGCTGTTGAAGCAGACCCAGTCGTGACCGCCGTCTGGGTGGGTCTGGTCTGCCTGGTTGCAGGGTTCTTCCTCGGTCGGCGCACGTCGTTTGTTCGCGGCATGAACAAGGGCCGCCGGCTGACGGAGATGGAGCACGGCTGGGTGCCGGTGCTGGTCCCGGGGATCCACAGGCGGCGCTGGTCGCTGGTGAACCGCAAGGTTCCGGAGCCTCCCGGGCTGGTCGAGCGGCACATCACGCCGACCAAGGAAGCCGCCCCGCACGCCCGGTCCCGCTGACCACCACCTGCCCTTTTTCCTTTGCCACATCTGCGCCCGAACGAAGGTCCGACATGCATACAGATACCCGAATCGAACGCCCCACCGACGATGTCCTGGCCCGCCTGGAGAAGAACCGAAACGACGCGTCGACGTCGTACCGGGCCCGGCACGCGCACAAGCCCGGCCCTGCTGCGGAGAGCGCGGCGAAGGCGCGGGTGTCGGACTACCTGCCTGCGCATGAGAAGACTGAGCTGATCCCGGCGGTGATGCTGCAGGCGGTCGTGCCGCTTCCGCAGCGGCCCGCTATCCCGCCGGCGGGGGTGCCGGCCGCTGCGGTGTCGGTGCCTGCGATCGAGCCGCCTGCTGCGGTGACGGTTGGGATGCTGGAGCGGGTCCTGCGTGGCCTTCGTTCCCTGCGGGGCAAGCCGTGAAGCCCCCGATGCCGTACTTCGGCGGCAAGATCACTCTGGGTCCCGTCATCGCATCCCTGCTCCCGGCGCACAAGCACTACGTCGAGCCGTACTGCGGAAGCCTCGCCGTGCTGTTCGCGAAGACGCCGGCAGCCCACGAAACCGTCAACGACCTCGACGGCGAGTTGATGACCTTCTGGCGAGTCCTGCGGGAACGACCCGACGACCTCGCCCGAGTGTGCGCACTCACCCCGCACTCCCGCGCCGAGCACCAGGCCGCCTACGAGCCCACCGAGGACGACCTCGAGACTGCACGACGGGTGTTCGTGCGACTCACCCAGGGCCGTTCGGGGAAGCTCCGCAAGACCGGATGGCGTCACTTCGTCAAGCCCGGCGGGTCGTCGGTGGGCATGCCTGCCTACCTCGCGGGCTACGTAGACCGCATGGCGCCAGCTGTTGAACGACTGGCGGGCGTCTCGCTTGAGTCGATGCCGGCTCTCGATCTGATCGCGAAGTACGGCGCCGATCCGGAGGTGCTGCTCTACGTCGATCCTCCGTACCTGGGTACCACCCGGGCCGAGTCTGTAGACGGCTACAAGCACGAGATGCTCGCCGAGGACGACCATCGAGCACTCGCGGAGGCTCTTCACTCTGCTCGAGCTGCGGTGGTGTTGTCCGGCTATCCGTCGGATCTGTACGACCGGGAGCTGTACGCGGGCTGGGATCGCCACACGATGGCCACGGGTACGGGCCAGGGCGACAAGCAGTGGGGTAACCGCACTGAGGTGTTGTGGTCGAACCGTCCGCTGGGTGTGCAGCCCTCCCTCTTCGACGAGATGGAGGCGGCGTGACTTTCGACGGTGTTTCTGTGGAGGACGTCGCGGCGGCGTTGCAGTTGTTCGGGGTTCTGGATTGGCTGCTGGCGAGCCTGACGTTCGCGTTCGTCCTCGGCGTGTGTCTGCTGGTGGTGGGGGCGGTCGGGATCGTCTGGTCGCGGATCTCGCACGCCCGGCAGGCGGCTGCGGACGAGTCGGCCCCGGCGGGTGTGGAGTGACCGCGGGGTTGCCGGTGTTGACCGGCCGCGAGTTCGACTTGGTGTTCAAGGTGTCGCTGATTTGGGCTGCTGTCCTCGTCGCGGCGGTGCTGATCTGCCTGCTGGCGGTGAGGTACTGGCGTGACCGGGCGTTGGGTCGGGGACCCGAAGACCCGATGGCCGGCATCGACGCCGTGTTCAGCCCGAGCCAGGAGCGCCTGCCGTGAGGGCCGGCGCTGTGTTGCTGGCTGTCGGTGGTGTCGTCCTGTTGTTCGCGTCGGTGCGGATCCTCGCTGACGGTGTCCGCGGGTTGCGGAGGCGTTCATGACGCAGCGGCGCAACGACCCAGTGAACAACGGCTTCGGCCACTACCGCCAGCGGAAGGTCATCAACCTGCCCGCGGAGATGCGGTTCGGTCTGGACCGGTACGAGCAGGCCACGTTGCGGCTCATCGCCGACCTGGACGCGTTCCTGGCCGAGGAGCAGCAGCGAACCCGCGTGAGGCGCGGTGACCCCGGTGAGTGAGCAGATCCGACCCGTTGATGCCGGGCTGGTGCTGGGCCTGTTCCGGCAGGCCCGTGACGAGGTCACCGAGATGGTCCACACGGCCAGCGGTGACGACCGGCGTGACGTGCGGGACGCGTTGCTGCATGTGGCGTTCCGTCTTGAGGTGCTGGAGCGGGATCTGGGTGTGCGGCTGGGCGTGAACGACGCCGTACCGGCGCCCCTCGAGGTCCGCGAGGTCGGCTTGAACACGGCCGGCCGGCGGTTGCAGGGCAACGTCGCACGGCACAGGGCGCGACCGTGACCGCAGTGCAGAAGCTCCTGTGGGAGTGGCTGGGATGGCTGTTCGCGTGCGGGATCGTGCTGGCCTCGTACGCGGCCGTCTACCTGATGGGGCGCGGTCACGGCCGGCAGGCGCAGCGCCGGGCGAACGTCCTGTCCGCGGTTGAGGAAGCGGCGGCCGTGACCGTCGCGATTCCCCTGCAGCGGCAGGACGTGGAGTCGTGACCGCTTACGAGTACCGGTATCTGGCCGGCGGTGTTGTCCGGCATCTGCTGGTCGACGCCCTGGCCGATGCTGCGGTGTGCGGGCTCGCCCCGTGGAAGTACTCGCTGTGGCACGGGACGGGTTCGCGGGTGGAGCGGGACCTGTTGGCGTCGCTGCCGGACTGCAAGTTGTGTCTGCGGAGGCGGCGATGAGCGGCTACTCCGGTAGCTCAACCCGCAGCGTCGACCCGCCCTTGCTCTTGATGCCGCGCTTGGCGGGGCCGATGTCGTTGTCCCGCGCAATCTTCCGGACGTACGCGTCGGTGAACGGGCCTGCAGCGGTGACGGCGCCGGGCGTGGCACCAGCCTTGAGGGCGACAACGACAGCGATGAGGGCTTCTTCTCGGGCGCGTTCGTGGGCAGCTTCGGTGGCTTTGTATGTCTCCCGTGCTGCCGTCAGGCGCTCAAGAGCCTCTTTCGTGTCGTCCTTCTCGGTCATGGCGCCACCCTAGCGCAACGCCATTGCGATTTACAGAGTTGGTGCGCTACGGTCTTACGTAAGCGCAAGCCGTTTTTACTTGCGAAACTCATGATCGCTTTGAGGAAGGTTAAGCCTTGACGCTCCCAAACGGCACACCCGTCGAGGTGGCCTCAATTCCGTTCCACGGCGGGGATGTCCTAGCTGCGCAGATTGACGACAAGACCCACGTCGTCTTGCGGCCCGCCATCGAGATGCTCGGCCTGGACTACTCCAGTCAGCTCCGGAAGCTCAAGGCCAAGTCGTGGGCCTGCGTAGTCAATTTGACTATGCAGCTCCCGGGCGACACCCAAAGCCGGGATCACGCCGCAGTCGACGTCCGCACCTTCCTGATGCTCATGGCGACGATCAACGAGAAGCAGGTCGCCGATGGCGTCCGCGACGTCCTCATCGCCTACCAGAACGAGATCGCTGACGTCATCGAGTCGTACTTCGTCGACGGCGAAGCCGCCAACCCCCGCACTGCTCACCCGGCACCGCTGGAGCTGACCTCCTCCCCGGTCGCGGTCCAAGCCGAAGAGACCGCCGCGATCATCCGCATGCTCGGCACCGGTGTTGAGGTTGGCCTGCTCGACCGGTCCTGGGCGGCCGGCAAGGCTCAGCTGCGGGTTGCCCGCGTCATGGGTGAAGCACCCGAACTGCCCGCCGAGCTGACCCCGCTCTACATCCCCGACTACCTGAAGTCGAAGGGCTTGACCGCTCGGGAAATCAACTCGGTCCAGTCGTGGTTCGGCCGGCGGGCCGTCGAGATGGGCGAGGCGAACGGCCTCGACGTGCCGGCGTTGCGCCCGACGGAGCAGACGAACGGGTCGATCCGGGAGACGCGGGCGTGGCGGCGGGAGCACCTGCCGCTGTTCGAGATGGTCTGGGACACCTACTACGCCGAGAAGTACGCCACCCCAATGGTCCTTGAGTTGGGTGCGGCATGAGCGACTACATCACTCTCGCCGACATCGAGGCGCAGATCGCCCACCATCAGCGCGCAATCCAGGAGCTGCGAGAGGTCGGCATCCGACTCGACGAGGCCATCTCGATGCCCGGCGCGGAAGCTCGCAAGTGGCTCGTCAGTCGTGGTGCAACCGACAAGGAAGCCGCCGCCCTGATCGTGAAGGTCGTCCGCGAGCGCCGTTCTGCCAGTGATGGAGGCGTTCGATGACCGCCCCACTGGACCTCGACGCCATCAGCGCGGAGTTCCTGACCCAGTGCGGTTCCTGCGACGCCGGCGTCTCGGTGATTTGCACCTGCGCGGGGCGAGACTACCGGCCGACGATGATCACCCTCGTACGGGAGGTGGAACGCTACCGCGACACCCTCGAAGACCTTGCCAAGGACTGCGAAGCGTTCCCCGAAGGCCACACGTGGGCCGCCATCATGACCGCGACCGCTGTTCGGCTACGGCTGATCCTGGCCGGTGAGCGCCCGTGACCGCCCCGATCCCGGTGCTGGTCCGCCGCCACAAGTGCCCGCACTGCCCCCGCACCGCGTCCCGCCCGGTCCGTGTCCGCGAACACATGAACCGCTGCTGGTACAACCCGGCCGCCCGTGGCTGCAAAACCTGCAAGCACTTCGACCAAGACCCGGGCGACGCAGAGGTTGGCCTGGTCGGCGGGGAGTTCTGCGGCGCCGGTGTGGACCTGACCGGCCGTCCCGCGTGTGGCACCTGCAACGGCGTAGGCGAGACGTTCGACCGCGGCACGCTCGGCGTCAGCGAGTGCCATGAGTGCGGCGGTGACGGTGCCGAGGTCAAGTCGGGCCCGATCGTGCACTGCGACCTGTGGGAGGCGTCCTCATGACCGCCGCAACTGACGCCTTGGCCCGCCTCGACGACGGCGACACCCACCCCGGTGACCACACCTTGGCCGACATCTTCGACCGGCACTGCCAGTGGGGTGCCAGGCCGTGCCTGATCTGCGGCGCTGAGGGCGGCCCGGAGTGCCTGTCGTGCGTCATCGCCGCCGAGGTCGAAGCCAAGCGGACGGCAGACCAGTGACTGCGGTGACCACGCCGGCGACGCTCGAGGGCATCTACGACATGGCCGAAGAGGAGTACCACGCACACCCGGCCCTGTCAGTAACCGCCGCGAAGAAGCTCCTCCCGCCGTCCTGCCCCCGCCTGTTCCGCCACGACCAGGACAACAAGGCACCGCACAAGCGGACGTTCGACTTCGGTCACGCCGCCCACATGGTTGTTCTTGGTGCGGGCCCGGAACTGCACGTCGTCGGTGCGGACAACTACCTCACCAAGGCCGCCAAGACCGAACGTGACGAGGCGTACGCCCGCGGTGCTGTGCCGCTCCTGCCGGCTGAGTTCGACACGGTGCAGGCCATGGCCAGTGCTTTGCGTGAGCACCCCCGTGCCGCGGACCTGTTCACCGACGAAGGGTTGGCGGAGCAGTCACTGTTCTGGACCGACCCGGCGACGGGAGTCCCGTGCCGGGCACGCACCGACTGGCTGTCCCGCAACGTCGTCGACTACAAGACGACCACTGACGTGTCGCCGCCGGCGATCTCCCGGACCGTGGAGAAGTTCTTCTACCACTCGCAGGCCGCCTGGTATCTCGACGGCGCCATCCACCTGGACCTGATCGCTGAGGACGCCGAGTTCCTGTTCGTCTTCCAGGACAAGAACCCGCCCTACCTAGTGACCGTCGTCGACCTGCACGAAGAGGACCTGCAGATCGGTCGGGAACGTAACCGGCTGGCCCGTGAGATCTACCGGGACTGCACCGAGGCCAACATCTGGCCCGCCTACTCCAACGACATCGTCCGTATCTCGCTGCCCGCGTACGCGCGGCGCCGGCATCACGAGGGGATCTTCGCATGACCGACACCACGATGACCACGCCGAAGACTGCCTCCGACATCAATGCGGCTCTCGCTGACCTTCAGACCCAGTTGCCGCACATCGCCAAGAACAACAAGGCGGAGGTGCCCACCAAGACCGGCGGGAAATACACCTACCAGTACGCCGACCTGGCGGAGATCACCCGGCAGTTGCTGCCGCTGCTCGGCAAGCTCGGCCTGTCGTTCACGTCCCGGCCGACGATGCTCGGCGAGCAGCTGGTGCTGGTGTACGAGCTGCGGCACGTTTCCGGCGAGCAGATCGACGGCGTCTACCCGCTGCCGGGCCGGGGCACCCCGCAGGAAGTCGGTTCGGCGATCACCTACGCCCGCCGGTACTGCCTGTGCGCGGTGTCCGGGCTGGCGCCCGACAACGACGACGAGGACGCCGTGCTCGCCGAGACCGCCGCGCGTAAGCAGCGGGTGGAGCGGGTGGAGGAGAAGATCGCCGCTGCTCAGGCACCGTCGGAGCCGCGGATCACCGCGGGGCAGCAGCGCGACATGCAGACCCTGTTCCAGGGTGTCGGGACGGTCGAGAAGACCGACAAGCTGAAGTACGCGATCAAGGTCGTGAAGCGGCCGATCAACTCCGCGACGGAGCTGACACAGGACGAGGCCGGAAAGGTGATCGACGCCCTGCGGGCCGACGCTGCGAACCGGGCCGACATCGCGCCGGTCGCCGAGGACAAGCCTGCGGGTGAAGTGCAGTGACCGTCACCGACCAAGCCGACGTCATGGAGTGGGACGACCCCACCCAGTACGTCGACGCGTTGAGCCTGATGGAGTCGCAACGTCAGCAGCGGTGGGCGCTGCGGGCGATGTGGGACGCGAAGAACCGGCTGGCCGCGGTCCGCGACGAGGAAGTCACCGCCGAGGCTGTCTATCAATCGGCCCGCCGGCGGGCGTTCTTCGACCCGAACTGCCCTGTCGTCGTCCGTGGTGGCGTGACCACCGCCGAAAGAGACGCCTGGGTGGACCAGCAGGTTGAGGACGTCGAGACGAAGTGGAAGCTCGCCAAGGCTGCGACGCAGGCGGCGAAGGACCACATGGACACGCTACGCGCCCAGTCGGTGCTGATCTCGGCGCTGGCGAAGACGACGCAGCAGATCCACGCCGTTGCGGGCGTGAACCGATGAAGCGATCCCCGCTCGAGCGCCGGACACTGCTGACCTCGTCGACTCCCCTGCCTCGTTCGAACCTCGCCGCGAACCAGGGCAGCCACCACCAGCGTGTCCCGAAGCCACGTGGCCGAGTGAAGCCGGCCGTACCCGCGCGGATCCTGGTCGCGTTGGTGGCCCGGTCGGGTGGGGTGTGCGAGATCCTGCTGCCCGGCTGCAACCGGGTGGCGACGGATCCGGCGCACCGCCTGAAGCAGGGCATGGGCGGCCGTAAGGGCGACGCGAAGACCGCGCATGACGTCCTGTCGAACCTGCTCCACGCCTGCCGCAGGTGCCACTCCTACTGCCATTCCAACCCAGCGGCGTCGTACGCGCACGGCTGGATGCTCCGAGAAGGCAACAACCCGCTCACCGAGCCTGCCCTGTATCGGGGCCAGTCCCGCTGGCTGACCGACGACGGGCTCGTCCTGACCACTCCCCCGACCGCCGAGGAGGCGCTGTGAATCTCAACGACTCGTTCCCCGCCCGCTGCGATGTGGGCGGCGACTACATCGAACACTTTGACCGGCCGGCCACCTACCGCGAGATGTGCGCAGGGATGCCGACTCACCGCTACCGGACGCCGGGCATGGTCGACGGTTACTGGGGTGGCCGCTGCGCTAAGCACGCCGCCTGGCTCAACCGCTCGGTGTGCACCGTTGAGCCGCTGGCGGCCGTCCGATGAGCCTGGACCTGCAGCCGTTGGCTGCCACCGGGGGATGGGCGTCGCCGTTCGAGCACATCGACCCCGACGGCGACATCCTCGTGCCCGTGCCGGCTGACGAGCAGCCCGCATGGGGTTGGTCCGAGGACGACGAGTACCGGACGGACGAGCCGTGACAGCGCCCGCGGTGTCCGAGGACGCGCTGCTGCGGACCATCCTGGAGATGGCGAAGCGGATGGGTGTCCTGGCCGCGCACTTCCGGCCAGCGCAGTCGCAGACCGGTCGGTGGCTGACCGCCGTGCAGGGTGACGGAAAGGGCTACCCCGACGTGACCCTCGTCGGTAAGGGCGGCGTGCTGTTCCGGGAGCTCAAAGCTGCACGGGGTTCGCTGTCGCGGGAGCAGAAGGTGTGGCTTGCCGCCCTTGAGGAAGCCGGGGCCGACATGGGCGTGTGGCGTCCCGTCGACCTGCAGTCAGGTCGTATCGAGGCGGAGATCCGTGCCGTTCGGAAGTCGCGGGCGGTGGCGTTGTGATCGCCGCGACGGATCTGCCCGCCCGGCAGCAGCAGGTGCTGCGCCTCGTCGCGGAGGGCCTGACCGATCGTCAGGTCGGTGAACGACTCGGTATCGCGGAAGGCACCGCCCGAAACCACCTGTACCGGGCCGGCCAAACGCTCGGGTTCCACACCCGCACCCACGCCGCTGTGCTTGCTTTCGAGCACGGGCTGCTTGAGGCGGCGGCATGACCACGACGAAGTTCCTGACGGTGCGGCAGGAAGAGGTGGCCCGACTGGTCGCAGTAGGCCGCACCAACGACGAGATCGCCGCCGAGCTCGGGATCGGGCCGGCGACGGTGAAGCGGCATGTGGAGGACATCCGGTGGGCGTTGGACGCCCGCAACCGCGCCCATCTGGTGTGGCGTGCGATCCAAGTCGGCCTGCTGGACCCGTTTGAGGTGGCGGCATGATCGACCGCCCTGACCTGGACGAGCAGGACTTCATCAACCGGCTGCGGCTTCGTGACGACCTGCGGGACCTGCGCCGCAGCGCTGGCCTGTCCTGCCGGGCTGTGTCGTTCGCCGCCGGGCTCAACCATCGGGCGATCCACGAGGCTGAGTCGACGCTGCAGTGGAGCGTCGCACGGGTTCAGCGGTGGGCGCGGGCCCTCGATCGTCGCTTCACGATGACGATCGTCGGGTTGTCGCTGCCCGATGATGACGACTTCGAAGCGGAACTGCTGCGCCTGGCGACGCCGTTCGGTGGCGCTGATGCAGACCACCTGCATGTGCGGGCCGTCGTGAATGATCTGCGGCGGATTCATTGGGCTCAGGGCCTGTCGAACCAGGCGTTGGCGAAGAAGATTGGCGGGTCGAACCGGGCGATCGCGCGGTGGGCGGAGAAGCCGCACGCCTGTTATCTGAAGACGTTGCAGCGGTACGCCCGCGGCCTGGGTGGCTCGTTGGCCCTCGAGGTCGTCCCGGTGAATGTGGCGGTGTCGGCGTGAACGGTCAGGTCGACTACACCAAGCCCCTGCCGTACGGCACGGACCTCGGCCGCCTCAACCCGGCCTGTACCGCAGGTCGGCACGGCACCTACACCGCTTTCCGGGACGGCTGTCGCTGCCCCCACGCCCGGGATGCGTGGCGTATCTACCAGAAACGCCACCGTGAGGGCAGGGCCGAGCCACGCCGCTTCGACGCCACCGGCGTCCGCCGGCGCATCCAAGCCCTGTGGGCCATCGGCCACAACTCTCAGGCGATCTCGGCGGCGACCGGTGGACGGTTGAGCGCCGACAACATACACCTGATCACGAAACGGTCGGCGGTGGTGGCCAGCACACGCGACGCGATCTTCGACGCCTACCGCCGGCTGTCCGGGAAGCCGGGAACGTCGTCGACGACCCGAAGGCGTGCGGTCGCCGCAGGGTTCCCGTCACCGATGCGCTGGGGTGCCGACATCGACGACCCGAACGCCAAGCCCGATCCGGCCGGGAGTCCCCGCAAGCAGCCTGCGGTGGTGGACGACGTCGCCGTGCAGCGCGCCCTTGAGGAGACCGGAGTGGAGCTGTCGACGGAAGAGCAGACCGCTGCTTTGCGTCTCGCGGTCGCTAAGGGTGAGCCGTTGTCGAGGGCGGCGGCGCACTTGGGCATCAACTACTTCGGCGCCCGGAAGCTGCTCGCTGGTGATTTGACGCCGCGGCGTGCTCAGCAGCAGCGCGTTGAGGCGGCCCTGACCGAGATGGGCCATCTGACGGACTCGGCTATCGGAGCCCTACTGGGTGTGCATCACCAGACGGTCACTCGGGCCCGTGCTCGGCTGGCCAGACGCCAGGAACAACTCGCGTCCTGAGGGACGCATTCGACCCTGCAAAATCGATCTAGGAGAGCACGTGCCCAACAACCTCGACCGGGACCAGTTCCGCCAGGACGTCCGCGACGCCAACTACGCCGGCCGTAGAACCGTCCCATCGCTGCTGGTCTGGATCATCGCGATCGTCCTTGCCGGGCTTGCCATCAGCGCTGCCATCTGGGGCATCCGCGTCGCCACCGCACCCACCAAGGGCGCCGGCGACACGATCCTCAAAGACCAGGACTCGAACAACCGGATCGCGCAACAACGCGCCTTCGTGAACATGTACGAGGGCGTCAAGGCCAACGACAAGAAGCTGCAGACCCTCGCCAACACCGCCGCGAAGAACCCCGCCGACACGAAGGCGCAGACCGACTTCGACGGCACGCAAATGATCTGCCTGGATCAGGTCGCCGACTACAACGCGAAGGTCCAGGAAACCCTGGCCGCCCGGTGGCTGCCCGCGGACCTGCCTGCGTCGATCGGCGACGACCCACTGACCGACTGCGCACCGAACAACCCACCGTCTGCCGTCCCGGCCCGCTGACCTACCCACTTAACCCGCTTAGGAGATCCACCGTGAACAGGAACGCCCGCCGTACCGCCCTCGCCGCGCTCGCCGTCGTCAGTCTGGTCCTGGCCGGCTGCACCAGCGACGGGCCCGACGAGGACTCGGCGCAGGGCAAGAAGGCCGTCCAGATGGAAGACAGCCAGGTCCAAGCCGAGAAGCAGGTCCCGTACCCGGCGAAGGAGCTGGCCTACCCGCTGACCCGCAAGAACATCGCCAAGCGGCTGGTCCGGATGAACGACCCGAACCACCTGAGCTACGTCTACCAGCTGTCGTACACCGGCGAACCGATCAACTACATGGTCATCAAGGGGCAGCTGACGTACGGCGACGCCCAGCTGAACCCGACCGACGCGATCATCGACGGTTGCAACAGCACCGAGTACTGCCCGATGCAGGTCCAGGCCGCCGGCGATGACAACACGTACGGCGACAACGGGGACTTCTGGTACGGGTTCACCGCCACGGACGTGATGGTGACGTTCACCGGCCAGTTCCTGCAGTCCGATGCGCCGCTGACGCTGGCGAAGCCGGTCCCGGACTTGACCCCCAAGAAGTAGCTGCCGCTGTGGGCGCGGCTTCTTCCTCGGGGTTGCGCCCCACCCTCCACCTGAACGGATCCCCCGATGACCAAGCTCGATACCGGCGCCGTGCAGGCGTTGACCGCCCAGCTGCACCGCGCTTACTGCCTGCCCGGCGCCTCGCCAGCCACAGCTTGGTCGGAGGCGCACCGGATGCGGGACCAGCGCAAAGCGGTCGAAGTCCTCGACGGGCTCACCGCCGCTGGCTACGACCTGAACCGGCGGGTGATGTCGTGACCGCCGCCGTGGCTCCGCTGCTCAGCCGCCGGCAGTCCCGCATCCTCGCCTACATTCGCGCCCATCACGCTCAGCACGGCTACGCGCCGAGCCTGCGGGACATCGGCGCCCACGTCGGCCTGTCCACCCCGTCCGCGGTCGCCTACCAGGTCCGGGAGCTCGAACGCATGGGCTGGATTCGCCGCGCGCCTGGCGTTGCCCGCGCTCTGGTCGTGCTCAACCCGGACGACGGGAGGAACGCATGAAGCCGACCCTGTCCCGGCCTCTGCTGGACGTTCTGGGGCTCACTGCCGCCGGCTACAGCAGCATCGAGCAGGCCGAGATGCTGCATCTGAGTGTCGCGGCGGTCAAGGCCCGCCGCACCACGATGATCGGCATGTTCGGTGCGCGGGACCGGGCCCACCTTGTCGCGTTGGCGATGCAGGCCGGGGTCCTGGACTTTAAGCCGCTGGACCTGGACTGGCTGCCCGCCGCTGACGTGCCCGTCGACCGGCTGGTCGAGGCCCGCCTGGGCAAGGGCTGGACACGCGGCACTATGGCCGGCCTGCTGGGTGTGACCGCTGCGGTGCTTCGGCATCGGGAGACGGGCCGGCAGCCGTTCACGGTCGGGTTGGCCCGCCGCTACGCGCAGCTGGTCGGTGTCGACCTGGGCGGGCTGACGTGAGCAGTCGGGACAAAGTCGAGTTCGGTTATGCCGCCGGTGAGCACACCGTGTGGTGCGCGAAGCGGGTGACGACCGGCAATCACATGCTGTGCGGCCGGCGCAAAGGGTGGATGCCGCCGGTACCCCATCCGTTCACGCCGCCGAACTTGTGCCCGGACTGCGCCCGGATTTTGAAGGGCGGCCCGGAGTTGCGGCCGGTTGAGGATGAGCAGGCTGAGGGGACGTGCCCGGTGTGTGTTGGCCGGGCCCCGCTGGACGAGGCCGGGCTGGTGGGTGCGCACCGGCAGTGGTCGTGGTCCGACGGGACGCTGGTGCTGACGAAGACGCCGTGTTCGGGTGAGGGTGAGCTGCCCGAGGTGGACGGGTGAACGCGGGGTGGCTACAGGTCCGTTGGCTCGCCGGTGGCCTCGCGCGCCTTGCGGTACCAGTCCAGAGGAACGACGACCACGAGGGCGTCGCCGCGCTTCCTGACGATGATGTGCGTCCCGTCAGTCGCGGCCTTTTCGATCTCGGGACCAAGCACCTTGCGCAGCGCTTCTACACCCATGGGCTTGGTCTTCGGCATAGCCGGATCGTACAGGTCGGCGTACGGGCTACCGGTAGGCGGAGCTACAGCAGTGATCGTCATGTCCATCCCTAGAGTTTGGCCTTTGCTTATCCTTAAGGTTCACGGTACGGTCAAGCTGTAGCATCGTCAATCGCTAGGAGCCCGCATGCTGGTCCTTCCGCCCCGTTTACCAAACGGGCAGTACGCGTGGTGGCTCATCGGCGACACCGGCATCCGAACCTTCCCGGTCCATGCCACTTGCGGTCTACACCGCAAGTACCGGCTCACGTGCGCGCAGTTCGAATCTCTGCTCGACCGCTCTCAAGACACATGTGAATCGTGCTCCAAGCCCGGCCACCTGCTCTCGAAATGGCGGACCAAGGGCCACATCGCTGGCCGTCTGCAAATCGATCACGACCACGGCTTAGGCGCTTGGGCTGTACGGGGGATGCTCTGCGGCCCCTGTAACACCACCATCGGGCGACCGGAGAAGGCCCGCCTCTTGTCTGCATACACCGCCGCCGCGTTCTACCGCACGGTCCTCGCCCGACATGGCGTCACCAGCGAGACGCCGCCCGAGCCTCCCATCGGTGCATCAGTCCTGGACTACGCCTACCGAGGCTGGCGAAGGACCGTCAGCGGCTGGGAAGCCATGCACAAGTACGCCTGGAACCGACCAAGCCACATCACCTGGCAAGAACTGGTCGCAGACTCCGGCCCCCACAATCTGCGCCCCTACCCCACCAGCCTGACCAAGGAGACTGCACGATGAACGACTACCTGACCGGCCCGTGGACAGCGTTCCTATCCGAACCCGACGGATACGTCATCGACTCTCTCGCTGATGCCGAGTCCGGCGAGGTCGAGATCTCGATCCGGCGAGGCACTGCCCTTCCGGACGACGAGGGTCACCTGCCCGGTTCCTACCGGGGCGATGACTTGATCGAGATCTTCGAGGACTACATCGAAGAGGGCGCTGTCGCCAGATGGGCGCAGGCGCAAGCAATGGCCTCAGGACTGAATGCGGCAGCAGAGGTGGCCACGCGATGACCACTTCCGAGTACGTCCACCCTGGCGCGGACTACCGCTCCCGCCTGCCCCTGTCGATCCGCGACGAGGGCCTCGACTCCAACGGCGACCCCGATCCGACCACCACGGATCGACGCTGGCTCTGGCGTTTGGAGATGTTCCTGGCCGTCAACGGCACGAACGAACACCACCGGCAGATGGCGTCCGACCTGCAGTTCTATCTGGGCGAGACGTGCGAGCACCACTGGAAGGCGTACGAGGGTGACGCGGAGATTGCCGCACACCGGCAGTGCTCATGGTGCAACGACGTCGTGTGGGCTGCCAACGAAGAAGCCACCCGGTGAGCGCCAATCACCGCCCGTCGTATGTGGCTCTCGTCGCAGCCCTGCGCGAGGAGTTCAACGACCTCCAGCTCGAAGCCCTGACTATCGGCATCCGGGAGTACCGGTACAACCACAACTCCCTCGGGGTGCTGGCTCAGGCCGTTCACGACGCTCACGACATCAACTACGACACGACTATCGCCGAGGAGGCGACCGCACGATGACTACTACTGACCTGAACTCGATCAAAGCGCAGCTCATCGACATCGTGAGCATCGCCGATGCAGCCGAGTACTCCACCGGATCTCTCGCCAATCAGCGCCTCACCGCCGCTTGGGCGAATGTCGGCGCGCAGGTGCCGCAGCTCATCGGCGAGATCGAGAACCTGCGACGTGTGGTCGCCGAGGTGGAGTCGCTGACGAAAGACACTGACGGCAACGACGTTGACGGTGACGCGGAGATCCCGGTCGGGGAAATCCGACGGGCGCTTGCTGAGGCGGCAGGCCGATGACCCTGCCCTACGCCCTCGGCTGCCCGTCCTGCTGCCATTACGTCACGGTGTCCGCCGAAGATCCCGATGCCAGCTCTTCCGAGATGTACGAACACCTCCACGACCAGCACGCCGGTTACCGGACAAGTAAGGCGCTGGAGCTGCTCGGGAGGGTCACCGAGCTCACTGAGGCTCAGGTTGTGGCGCACGAGCATCGCGTCGGCACATGCGCGAAGGAGCCCATCCGGTGACCGAGCCGATGTATCTGGTCTGGTCGAACAAGCAGAACGCCTGGTGGGGCCCCGGCGGGCGCTATTACACCCAGAACCTGTGGGAGGCGCAGCGCTACACCCTCCTGGACGCCGAGCACGCCTGCCAGATCCGCACCCAGCAGCCCGGCAAACCCTCCACCGAGATCGCCGTCATGGCGCCGGAGAGTGGCCGTCCGCCGCTGACCGACGAGGAACTCCGGTATGCCCCGGAGTTGATGCGCCGGCTGGTCGAAGACGTCAACCGCATGGACCGGCGCGAACGCGCCCGCGAGGAGGCAACACGATGAGCGACACGACCGGCTTCCATGACCTTCCCTGGGACCTCTACACCGCCAACGGCGGGGACCTCGACGGCCTGCCGGCCGGGTCGACCCACGACGACGGCACCTGCTGTAAGTCGGAGTGGGTCGGTCCCACCGACCAGCCCGGTGAGACGCCTTGGCTTTGCTGCCTGCCGGAGGGTCACTCGGGTACGCACCGGGGGCAGGACAGCGTCAGCGTCGTTGCAGAGTGGCGCGACGAGGACGCCACGAAGGTGGCCACCTCATGACCGGCTCCACTGAGGCGTACTCCGCCGAGTATCCGTGCGACTGGGCCTGCCGGATCGAACTCGACATGACGGACCTTCACGACCGGTTCAACCGCGGGCAGATGCGCCGCGCCGTCGACGACTGCCACGACACCGTCCACGCCGGCGGGACAGTCCGGGACCAGTTCACCGTCACGAACCTGCAGACGGCGGTGGCCTCGTGAAGATGTCCGGACACCTCCTCCAGACCCGCCGTAGCCCGTACTGGTTCTGCGCCACCTGCTGCGCCGTCGAGGGCGAAGAACACCTCGACTGGTGCCACCACGACGGGGTTGTTGTCCCACCCGCCCCGACCGACCGAGTGGAGGAAGCCCGATGAGCCGCGGCAGGCACGTCCCACCGGAGAAGGCGCACGACTTGGTCCAGCGCGGCGCCCGCATCCGGGTCCACTCCGGCGCTATCGGCTGCGAGGAGCTGGTCATGGCTGAGGGCAAGGTGATCGCCTACTGCTCCACGCCCACGCTGACGGTCGAGCATGACGACGGCACCCGCACCAGCTGGTCCGTCGGACTGCCCATCGTCGAAGTTGAGCAGAGCGGTGAGAACCGATGACTCCCCCGCGGTTTGAGATCCGCCCGATGCTGCTCTGGGACGGCCCTGCCACGCCGGCCAGAGACCAGCGTTCCAGCCCCTTCAAGGCCGGATGGGCTGACACTGTCGAGCTGCTCGTCCGTGAGGTCGGATACCTCGACGGGAAGGTGATTGTCGTTCAGGTCGACGCCCCCATGGGATCGATTCGCCGTGACGGGATGCTTTACGCCAAGGCCAAGGTGAACAGCCCCGGCGTGAAGGTGTCCTTTGACTCCCGCCACGGGCCGCTGACCTACGCCACCGACCAGTACCGCACCTGGCAGGCCAACGTCCGCGCCATCGGGCTGGCCCTCGAAGCGCTCCGCGCCGTCGACCGGTACGGCGTCACCCACTCCGGCGAGCAGTACACCGGATGGTCCGCGATCGCCGCTACCGCCGCCGAGACCTCCATGACGGTCGACGAAGCCCGCCGGGTTCTGGCCGACGCCGCTGGACTCCAGCCGGCCGACCTGAGCACCACTGACGCGATCAACCGGGCATACAAGGCGGCAGCGCGGAAGACCCATCCCGACGCCGGTGGCAACGCCGACGTGTTCCGGCTCATCGGTGCCGCCCGTGATGTGCTGCTCGGCGGCCTGTCATGACCGACCGTTCCCGTACCCACGGCCTCGACGTCGTCCCCCTCGACCGGCACCCGGGCAGCCTGTACGCCTTCGACGGCACCATCCTCGTCGGCCGCGCCTCCCCCTGGGTCAAAGGCGCACCGGACGGGGACTGGTACGCCCGCCGCACCGGCAAAAGGGCCCTCCGGTTGCCTGGTCGGCATGAGGCGTTGGCGCACATCGTCGGCGGCTGCCCGGATTGCTCTTGTGAGCCGGGACGGTGCGTGCCGGGCGAGGTCAGTGACACCTGCCTCGACTGCCGGTTCTGCCTCAAGGGCTGCTCGGCCGATCTGTGCGCGTGGCCGTCATGAGCATGGTCCCGCCGATCGTCCTGCTCCACAGCGCCAAGACCGGCCGCGGCTCCGGCGGCCCGGGCAGACCCCCGAAATGGCCCATCGTCACCGGCGTCCTCGTCTACGCCGCCGGGATGACCGCACTGATCCTGTGGGGCGACAACCTGCACCCGGCCCTCGTCGCCCTGACCATTCTCGGCCTGTCGATCCTCGCCGCGTTCGTCCTCGCCGAAATCATCTGGAGGTCCTGGTGATCCACGACTTCAAGCCCGGCGACATCATCCACGGCTTCTGCGGCGGCTCCTTCGGCCGCGACTCGTACGCCTGCCGAAAGGTCGAAGCCGTGGGATGGGACTGGATCGTCACCCGCAACGGGCTCCGAGACGGCTCGGACAACGACGTCGAACTTGCCGTCGGCCGGCACATCCCGACCCGCGAGCAGGCGGCCGACAAGTCGTACTGCGATATCGACTGCGACGGGCCCGAGCTGCCTTGACCTGAGCTGCTTCACCCTCCCCCGGACCAACACGTAGAGCAGGAGAACCTGGTGGGAACGAATTTCTTCTACCGCACGAACGTCTGCGGTCACTGCGACCGCTACCAGGAAGTCCACGTCGGGAAGCGGTCCGCTGGCTGGTCGTTCGGGTTCCGCGGCTACCCGCACACCTTGTTCGACGTCGAGCATCCCGAGTGGGGCTACGACACCGAGTCGCCGTTCGGCTTTCCCGTGCTGTCCCGGGCCGACTGGCGGAAGGTGTTCGCTGACACCCCGGGCGAGCTATGGGACGAGTACGGGCGCCGCGTCGACGAACCGGCGGTGTGGCTCGACCAGCACGAGGCTCCCGACGATGCCCAGATCCGCAAGGAAGAGGGGATGACGTCGATCGCGTGGTGGGTCGACGGGTACTCCCCCGGCGCCCGGTCGTGGCGTGACGCCGAGGGTTTCCGGTTCGACGTCGGAGAGTTCAGCTGATGACCGCTGAGACCGTCACGCACAAGGCCGTCAAGCAGGTGTCATGTGGTTGCTGCGGGCGCGGGAAGAAGCTGCGGCGCACCAAGACGTTCACGGCAGTGCTGGAGCCGGGCGAAACCTGCGAGGCGGCGCTGGTTCGGCTGGAGGCGGCAGCTGAGGAGTGGACGCCGACCGGGGCGCATCCGCCGTGCCAGTGCCCGTACTTCACGGACCCGCAGTGACGGTGTCAGTCCTGGGACTCGCGGACCCGCGCCGGCGGTGGCTTCCTGCCGGTGGTGTCCTCGACACCGTGAGCGCGGGCGATCCGGCGAACGTGTTCAGGGGTATAGCCCGCCTTCGCGCCGACGTGGGACAGCTTTTCGCCCCGAGCAACGGCCTCGGCAACGGCCTTCGCGAGTTCTTCGCGTCGGCGCTCGACCGTCTTCTCGGCGCGCTTCAGCGCTGCTCGCGCCTGCTGTACGGGGTCGGTCACATCCCAAGTATCACAGATCAGCGTGTCGCGATCAGCACCTCTCACCTTGATGGAAAGTCCATGTCGCGATCTCCAGATTGGCACCTGCATGTGCCATACTCTACCGGACGGCACGATGGATTGGAGTGGCCGTGACGTACTCGTTTGAGATCAGCAAAGAGCACCAAACGAACTGGCCACCCTTCGTGGATGGCTGCCCAGCTTGCACTGACTGGGACGGCGTCGTCGTGCCGTACGCGACCACGACCGAAGGCGAAACCCTCACCGCGTTCTATCGGCACCGGCGCTGTGGGCACCAGTGGTCCTGCCGCTGGCGAGCGCAGTGGGACACGGAGTGGGCTGCCTGAATGAGGAGACGCAAGCGGCTTGAGGCAACCCGAAGACGCAACAGGGGCTACGCACACCATCGCCGGCGCACTGCTGACGGTCGGCGACACCGCGGAGGCGGTCGCCGAGGTGCTGAGAACGTACGGCTGCTGCGGCATCGCCAACGATCCGTGCGACAACCCGATCACGAGCTTCCTGAGCCGGTTCGGGGTGCGCAATCTGGAGGTCGCCTGGAACGGACGGGGGTACATGGCCCGGTCCGGGGCTTACGAACAAGACGTATCGGTACCGCTGCCTGACCCGGCGGCAATCTTCATGGCTCAGTTCGATGCAGGGCAGTGGCCCGACCTCGACGTCAACAGCTAGCACCAACGAGATGTAGGGGAGGGGTCCGATGGTGTGGTTCCGTGTAGACGACGGATGGCACAAGCACCGCAAGCGCATCCGCTCCGGCCTTGACCTGGAGGGAATGGCAGCCCAAGGACTTTGGGCCGCAGCCGGCTCATGGGCGGGCGACGAACTCACCGACGGATTCGTGCCCGACGACGTCGTGGACTATCTGGCCCCTGGGGTTGGACAGAATCTGGCGAAGAGGCTTGAGTCGGCACGGTTGTGGGTCCGGACGGAGCACGACGGCGAACAGGGGTGGCAGTTCCACCAGTGGGTCGATCAGCAGCCGACTCGCGAAGAGGTGAAGGCGGTCGAGGCGAAGAAGTCCTCCGGTGGCAGGCTCGGGAATCATCGGCGCTGGCATGTCGAAGCCGGCAAGGTCGATGCGAAGTGCCCGTACTGCCGGGTTGACCCTTCCTCTGAATCGCATACCGATCGGAGGTCTGATCGGAGTACCGATCGCACTACCGATCAGAGGTCCGAATCGGAGGCGAATCGCCCGACCCGACCCGACCCGACCCGACCCGGAGTTCAAGAACTCTTGCCCGTGACTGTGCCCGAGGACGCCAAGCTGGAAGAAGTCAAGCTTCCCTCCACGCACCCGAAGCTCACTTGGTCGGACAAGCAGATCGATGTTGACCCGGCATGGGTCGCGTTCTGGGCCGCGTACCCCAAGTCGGACGACAAGCCGCCCGCCCGGCGCGCCTGGATCAAGGCGCTTCGAGAAAAGGGGGTCACTGCCGAAGAACTTGTCATTGGGGCCCAGCTGTACCGGGACGACCCGCGCCGCAGCAAGGGCTACACCAAGAACGCGGCAACGTGGCTGAACGCCGAGTCCTGGAACAACTACAAGTCCGAGACGGTCGAGCCCGAGCGTGACCCCGACGAGTGGTGGAACAACTGATGAGTGCGCTCACTGAGGTCGTCCTGCCCAAGCTCGACGGGATCAAAAAGTCCGGCGCCGGATACATGGCCCGCTGCCCCGTCCACGACGACGGTTCCGCAAGCCTGTCGCTCGGCGTCGGCCAGGAGCACCCCGTGGTGTTCCACTGCCACGCCGGCTGCCGTCCCGACGACATCCTGTCCGCGCTGAACCTGTCCTGGGACGACCTGACCAAGCCACGCGATCAGGTCGATGACAGGTTCTCTCAGCCGCGTCGCAACAGTCAGCCGTTCGGCGCTGGTGGTTTCGTGGCCCGCTACGAGTACCGCGATGAGCAGGGCGAGTTGCTGTTCGAGGTGTGCCGCACCGCGGACAAGAAGTTCCGACAGCGCAAGCCTGACCTGGCTAAGCCCGGCAACTACGTCTGGTCCCTCGGAGACACCCGCCGCGTTCTGTATCGGCTGCCCGAACTGATCGAGGCGGTACGGAACGGCGAAGTTGTCTACCTGGCCGAGGGCGAGAAGGACGTTGAGAACCTTCGCAAGCAGGGCTTCGCTGCCAGCTGCAACTCCGGCGGGGCGGGCAAGTGGCGCCCGGAGTACACCGAGTTCCTCCGTGAGGCCGTGGTCATCATCTGCGCCGACAAGGACGAACCGGGGCAGGCACACGCACGGCAGGTCCGCGATGCGTTGCTTGAGGTCGGTGCGACCGTCGAGATTCACGAGGCGAAGGTCGGCAAGGACGTCTCGGATCATCTCGCGGCGGGGCTCGGGCTCGACGAGATGGAAACCACCTGGCCCTACCGCAAGCCCGCGAAGGTTGACCTGGCGCCGGACCTTGACGAGTTCCTGGCGATCGAGGACGAGCCGTACGACTGGCTGATCCCCGACCTGCTGGAGCGGGGGGACCGGGTGCTGTTCACCGGGTTCGAGGGCCTCGGCAAAACAATGATCAGCCGTCAGGTCGGCATCGCCATCGCAGCCGGAGCCCATCCATTCCTGCACCACATCAAGATCCCCGCACAGCGGGTCCTGGTCATCGACTGCGAGAACACCGAACGGCAGAACCGTCGCAAGTACCGGGAGATGCGCTCGGCCGCCAACGCCGAGGGCAACCAGGTCGACAAGGGCATGTGGCGGATCATCCACCGCGTTGACGGTCTCGACCTGACGAAGGCTGCGGACACCGAGTGGCTGATGGAACGGGTGACGGCCCACGACCCCGCGATGCTGATCATCGGCCCGTTCTACAAGCTGCACGACGCCGACATGAACGACGAGAAAGCCGCCCGCAGGGTTATCTCAGTGCTGGACAAGATCCGGGCTGAGGTCAACTGCTGCCTGCTCATCGAGGCTCACGCCGGCCACGGCGGGGAGGATCCGTCCAAGCGGTCGGTGCGCCCGATCGGATCGTCGCTGTTGATGCGCTGGCCGGAGTTCGGCATCGGTATCACCCCGTGCGGCACCACGGAGACCGGCGGCGTGAACTCGACGGTCGAGGTCAAGCATTGGCGAGGGCAGCGCGACAAGCGGGACTGGCCCCGCTGGCTGACCTACGGCGATCCCGGCCGCTGGCCCTGGAAGATCGCGCTGGGAAGTCCTCAGGCAACCAAAGAGCAGGCCAAGGGCAAGTGGCTTGTCCAAGGCGGCGGTTCCTGACGTAGACGGGGAGCGGAACGCTGCTATCGCTCCGCTCCCCTGCCCCATCCTGCACCACTTGAGATCAAGGAACCCACATGACGATCAACATCGACCGGGTGCTCGACTCGGCGCTGCCGGACGCGGTCCGCTGCGCGGCAGGCTGCGGCACGACGATGGCAACAATCGGTCGGACATCGGACGGTGATGACCCGACGGTGCTGCTACTCCGGGACCGTGGCTGGCAGGTCGTGGACGGGGAGTGGACCTGCCCGGAGGACCTTCCGCCGCATCGGAAGGCGTTGCCAGGCGCGATGGGCCGGCGCGCGAACCCGCACTGCTCGAACTGCGGCGACATCCGTGGTGGCGCGTACGGCCACGAGGCGTTCGAGTGCACCTGGGAGTCGGCAGCATGACGACCGAGCGCAGCTTCAGTGATCTGAGGCTCTACGACAAGACCTGCGCCGCTCTCATCGCCGACCCGGACATCACCGGTGACCTTCTTCTCATCGGCTTGTGGCTGGCCCGAGCCACCGTTCTGAACGACCCTGAGCCCGGCGAGGGCCGCTGGTCCACCAAGGCGATCGCCGCAGCCGTCTACGGCCGGCGGCAGTCCGGGACGTTCCTGATCCGGGAGGCTCTGCGCAAAGACTTGCCCCGCTATGACCCGTTCAACGACAACCCGGGTGAAGCCCAGTGCGGTGCACCGATGCCGCGCGCCCCGTTCTGCCGCCGCAGCGTCACGATCAGCGGGTTCCGCACCGACCCCGACACCGGCCGGATGGTCCCGTTCGCGGTGTGCGGGCGGAAGGACCACCAGCAGTGGTGGCGCGAGCAGGACCGCGAGCAGCGGGCACTGCTTGCTGAGCTCGGCGATCGGGTACCGAAGCCGCCAGCGAACACGGGAGGCGCATTGCAGCGGCACATCCGCAGGATCGGCTGGGCGAAGTTCTACAAGCTGCTGGACACCCGGTGGGAACCGCCGGCCGAGGGTGCCTCGACGCGTAAGCCGACGCTGACCGTGGTGACCAACGACGAGTTCGAGCCTGTCGAAGATGCCGCCCGGCCAGTTCTGACCGTTCACGAGGGCGGCTGGCGTTGACGCGGCCAGGTCCGGACACCGCCGACATGCGGGCATCAACCACCGTGACCTGCGGAAACTACAGCGGTGTACTTCGTGCGGAGATCTTGTCCGGCGTCTTTTCCGCTGGCAGCGTTGATCACATCGGGGAGCCCCGCGGCGGAAGCAATGAGTCACTGAAGGTCAAACTCACCCACCGGCGGCGGCTCCCCATTTCACATCCCTGGGCGGCCTGAGATGTTCCCTCGGCCTTTGGCGGTCCTGCGGCAGCCGTGTGCCCGTTGCGGGGTCGCCACTCGCGTAGATCGGGCGATCCAGGGTTACGGCAGTGACTGCGCCGCGAAGCTCGGCCTGATCGCTCTGTCGAGTCGGCTGCGGGCCAGCGTGCAGGTCGGCCCCGATCTACTGGACGTACTGGACGAGGAGCCGGAGGACTGCTGTGACGGCTGGGACCGTTGACGCAGGCCCGTCGCTGGGCGGTCCGAGAGCGCCGCTGTGCGCCGAACGGGGCCCTTCGCGCGCACCGCTGTACCCGAAGCCTCACAAGCGCCCTGAGGGCGTGCTGTACGTCCCACGGTTGACGACAGACACCAGCCGGTCACCCACATGGCACAGTTGACCGGAACCGATCACCCGAGACGAGGCCTCATGGACACCCTGGACTGGCGGAAGTCGTCACGTTCGTCGTCGGGTAACTGCGTCGAGGTCGCCCACAGCACGGGTGTGATCATGGTGCGGGATTCGAAGGACACCGCCGGGCCGGTCCTAGCGTTCGGACCCGCCGGCTGGCGGCAGTTCATTGCCGGGATCCGCGTCGGCGTATTCGACCGCCGATAGCGGACGGCGAGGCATTCCATAGTGGCGTTGAGCTGCGGATATACTGATCGGGATTGGGGAGGTCTCTGCATGACGGGCCGACAAGACGAACTATTCCGCCGGGTTGAGCGCGAGATCACCGCGACGTGGAGAGCGCAGCGCGAAGGGGCCTTGTTTGCCGGACACGCTTATGCGTCCACGCCGGGATACATCCCCGTCATCATTCCGGTGCACCGCGTCCCGCTGGTAGACACGGCAAAGGGCCTGCTCATCAGCGTCTTCTAGTCGAAACGGCGCCGGGTTCGCAGCCCGACGCCGTCAACCACTCACTCCGCAAGACCGGTCCAAGGTCCGTTTCCCGCCCGCAAGGTACAACACGGCGAGCGGCAAGGGGGCACGGTCATGAACGACACGCGGACCTGCAACAGCGACATCACCTGCAAGCAGTACGACCGGACCGCCGGGCACGCCTGGCCCACCGACCAGCCCCTCTGCGACGCCTGCCTCGACGCCGGCCAACGCGACATCCAAGCCCTCGTCTACGACTACCTCGACCTGGCCCAGCTTCACGAGGCGTCGATGTCACAGGCGATCACGGAGAAGACCGCCGGCAGCAAAGAGAAACAGATGCTGATCGTCGCCCACGTTGAAGCGCTCCAGGCCGAGATGGTGCACGTGTTGACGACGTGGGAGTACGAGCTGCGGGTCGCGGCCCGCCTGTCGGACCTGGAAGCCCCAGCGGTCATCCCGGACTGGCACACCACCATCAGCAACCCGCCGCCGAAGCTGAAGGTCCGGGCCGGGACGGCGGTGCAGCGCGCTGTCGGGATCATCACCCCCAGGGTGCGGATGCTGTCCCGCCTGCCCGCGACCACCGTCTGCGCCACTGGCGTTGAGGACGAACACACCGAGGTCACCGGCTGGCAGGCCATCCACCAACTGCAGGCCCTTCACCAACGTGCCCGCGCCAACCTCGGCCGGACCCGCCGGATCCTGTCCCTGCACGGCACCTGCCCCAACGACGCGTGCACGGCCCAAGCCCTGTATCGGCTCGAGCCGGGCAGCTTCGGAGAGGACCCGCCCGTCTGGTGTGACACCTGCAAGGCATCGCGGGCCTACTCCGACTACGAACACTTCATGGTCCACCTGGAGTGGCCCGAGCAGGTGCAACCCGCGGTCGCCGCATGAACGTCGACAAGGACAAGCAGCCGCGCCGTGGGCAATGGCCGTACCCGGGCGACAGCCCCTTGGTCCGCGCCCGCCGCATCGCCCACATGTACCGCGCCCAACTCAGAGCCCTGAATCCGGCGACCGGCGACGCGCTCGATGACACGGCGGTCGCCTTCGGTGAGACCTGGGTGATCGAGCAGCTGGTAGTCCACCAGGACAGCGACCTGCTGCCACCGGCGGACGCCGCCGCCTACCTGTGCGTGAGCACCGACAGTCTCCGCGTCCTCCGTTCTCGCGGCCGGCTTACCGGCGTGTCGATCGACGGCACTTGGCACTACCGGTTCAGCGACCTGCGGCAACTCTCCGAGAAAAGAACCCGCGCGGCGAGTTGACCCAGGTAGGCGTAACAGTTACGTTCGGTGCCAGTGGCACCACTGGCTTCACCGCCGGTGATGAGCATCCAACGCCCGCCTGGACCTCACGGTTCGGCGGGCTTTTTGCACGTCCGAGACCTGCACGGCGGGCGGTGCACGGTGCTGCTGTGGACCTACCCCGGCACCGTAACCGGCCCCTGCGACCGGGCCACGTTTTCCGCTGAGCTCGACCTCGGCCTTCGCTGGCGGCACCCCACCGCGGTTCGCATCGCGGGTCTGTCACCGCACCGCGGCAGCCCCCACGCCCGGCGTATCGCCGAACTCCTGCCTGAGGGCGCGAAGTTCCTCGCCCTGGCCCAGCCCATCGGCCACGACGCCGAGCTCCGCGCGCATGTGATCCTGCCCGGCGGCGCCGACGTCGCGTCCCTGATCCGCGAAAAGCAGCCCGAGCTGCCCGCGGCCCGCTACGGCGGACGCTGGAACGGCAAATGGATGTGGCGCTGGCCCGCCACCGTCCTCAGAGCCTGCGACGCCGACACGATCACCTGCGACATCGACATGGGCGTCCCCACCCACCTGCAGGTCAACGTCAGGGTGGCTCACGTCAACGCCCCCGAAACCGGCACCGCCGAAGGCCAAGCCGCGACCGTCTGGGCCGAACAAGCACTTCCTTCGGGCATGACCGTCGAGCTCACCAGCCGCGGCATGGACAAATGGCAGCGCCCCCTCGCCGAGATCACGCTTGCCGACGGCCGCGATTACGGCGCCCGGCTCATCGACGCTGGGCACGCCGTCTTGTACGAGGGCGGGCCCCGCTGAACCGCACTCGTGGTCTGATCACCAAAGCGCGGAAGCTTCTCATCCAGCCCTCGTTCTGGCAGGTCTTCCATGCCGTCCAGGCCATCAAATGGATCATCTTGTTTCCGCCTGGCCTGCTGCTGTGGCGCGAGTCAGTGCCGTTCCTCATGTACGTGTCTCTGGACACCGCCCTGACTGGCTCCTTGGCCGCTTACGGCGCCGCGCTCGGCGCCCGCAAAGCCGACCCTGACGACCCGTTCTAGTCCGGACGGAGCGCCCAATGCTCCAGCATGAGCTGCCGTTCAAGCTCGAATGGCTCGCGGCAGCCGGCGCGAAGAAGCCCGACGTGTCCGTGTGCCCTAACGGTCATTTGCTCATCACCGGACGAACCTGCTGGTCACCGCTCGGCTTCTCCGATGATCTGGGTGCGCTGCACTGCCGCATGGTCGAGCACTGCGACGCCGTGAACCGGGAGGCGCCGCGCCCATGAACCTCCGCACCAGCCTCCGCGCCTACCTCGGCACGGACCTTCTACCCGTCTTGGAGTCACAGATGACCACCATGCTCGAGCTTCTGAACGGCCTCGTCGCGAAGACCACCGAAGCCTCGGCCGCCCAGCAGGCCAGCTTCCTCAACCTGCACAACGCCGTCGGGAAGCTCCAGGCCAACGTCGCCCGCCTCGAGCAGCTCGTCCGCGACGGCGAGGTGTCCGAGGAACTCCAGACTCTCGTCACGCAGGTCGCCTCCAACGTCGAGGACATGCGCAAGGCCGCCGACACCGCCGACGACGGCTTCGAGCCGGTCGAGGAGCCCGTCGCGGTCGAGCCCGGTGCCGAGCCGGCCAACCCGGAGGTCCCGGCCGAGCCGGTTCCGGGTGGCGTGCCCGCTGACGAGACCCCGACCGTACCGGTCGAGGGCCAGCCCGTCACCGACGAGGCCCCGACCAGCCGCAAGCGCTGACGAGCGTGCGGGCCGTGCTGCTGCGATATGCCGCGGCCCGCACCGTTAGATCTACAGAGCGTTACCAATACATTGAAGACTTTGCTTGCGCTGCAGCGCCGTTCAGCAGTACGCGCCGGTAACTATCACTGACGGTTGGGGTGAGAGCGTGTGCCGCCCCGCATCCCAGACGACAAGCGCAACGCGATCCTCGCCGACATCACCGCTGGCACCAAAAGCCGCAACCAGATCGCCCGAGACCACAACGTCTCCGTCGGCTCAGTAACCAACCTCGCCAAAAGCGCCGATTTGACCACCGCCTTTGACCGGTCAGGAACGGTAAAAGCTACGCGCGCAGCAGTGGAGGACAACCGCTCCCGCCGGGCCCGGATCGCCTCGGAGCTCCTCGACGACGTCGAACGGTTCCGTCAGCGCGCTTGGTCGCCGTACACCTATTACGAGCGCGGCGTCGACGGCCCGGAACTCGTCACCCTCGATCAGCCTCCCCTCAAGGAGGCCAAAGAGGCGTACGTCGCCATCGGGATCTCGCTGCAGCGTCATGCCGAGCTCGAGAAGCTCGACGCGGACCGCGGCGACGAAGGTGCCCGGTCCATGCTCGGAGACCTGGCCGAGGCGATCGGGCAGGCGGCACGGGAAGCCGGCAAGTGAACCTCGACCACCTGCCGATGTCCCGCAAGCAGGTGCTGTCGATCGCGGCGTCGTTCGACGCCCGGATCACCTGCTGGTCCGGTGCGGTCCGCAGCGGAAAGACCATCGGCTCGTTAGTGGCGTTCCTCATCCACCTGTCCCGGGCACCGCAGACGGGTCTGGTGTTGATCTGCGGGCGGACCCTGCAGACGATCGAGCGGAACATCCTCGAGCCGATGCAGGACCCGGCACTATTCGGGCCGATCGCCGACTTCGTGCACCACACGCGGGGTGCTCCGACGGCGACCATCCTGGGTCGAACAGTGCACCTCATCGGGGCGTCCGACGCCCGCGCCGAGGGCCGGCTCCGTGGCTTGACTGCCTGCCTGGCTCTACTGGATGAAGCAACCCTGGTGCCTGAGGGCTTCTTCTCGCAGATGCTCGCCCGTCTGTCGGTTCCCGGCGCCCGTGCGCTGCTCACGACGAACCCCGACGGGCCCGGGCATTGGCTGCGGAAGAACTTCATCCTGCGTGCCGCCGACCTCGACATGGCGCACTTCCACTTCACCCTCGACGACAACCCGACACTGTCCGACGAGTACGTCGCCGCGATCAAGGCCGAAAACGTCGGCGTCTTCTACCGCCGGTTCGTGCTCGGCGAGTGGTGCATGGCCGAGGGCGCCATCTACGACATGTGGGACGCCGACAAGTGCGTCGTCGATGAGATCCCGCCGATCTGGCGGTGGCTCGGCGTCGGCATCGACTACGGCACCACGAACGCCTTCTCGGCGCTGCTCGTCGGCATGGACGCGTCGCAGACGCTGTACGTGGTGTCGGAATACCGGCACGACTCAAAGACCACGCGCCGCCAGTTGACCGACGTCGAGTATTCGCTGCAGGTCCGCGCCTGGCTCGCCAACTATGGAGTCCAGCCGGAATCGGTGGTGGTGGACCCGTCCGCCGCGTCGTTCATGCAGCAGCTGCAGCGCGACGGGATCTCCCCCACGCCGGCCGACAACGCGGTCCTTGACGGCATCCGCACCGTCTCCTCGGTGATGGCTGCCGGCCGGCTGAAGGTGCACCGTTCCTGTACGGGCTTGATCAATGAGTTGCCGTCGTACTCGTGGGATCCCAAGGCCGCCAAACGCGGCGTGGACGCCCCGATCAAGGAAGCTGATCATTCCGCTGACGCTCTCCGCTATCTCGTACGTACTACTGAGGGCACGTGGCGCCGGCCGAACGGCTTGCAGGCGCCTCGAGTTCAGCACTCCACCGAACTGGACCTGATGACCGCTGTGATGTAGCCGGACGGCGAGGTGGCCTCCGATGACCGCCCCGACCCGCACTCAGGGGTACGTCGACCCGTACACGCTGGGCAACGACACGTTCGCGTCGCTGTACACCGACATCCTCGAGCACGTCCCGGACCTGAGCTTTCCGATGTCGGTGCCGATCTACGCGAAGATGCGCCGAGACCCGAAGCTGTCCAGCATTCTTCAGGGCTGGAACCTGAACCTGCGCCGCGCGCAGTGGCAGCTGGACCCGGCCGGTTGCCGGCCTGAGGTTGTGCAGCAGGTCGCCGACGGCATGGGCCTGGCCGTCAAGGGCAACGACGAGCCGGGCGCCGCACGGCTGCGGGGCGTGTCCTGGGGTGATCACCTCAGCGCCGCCCTGCGGATGGTCGCGTTCGGCTTCTCGGCGTTCGAGATGGAAGCTGACACTAGTTCCGGGCAGGCACGGCTCAGCGGCTTGTGGGAACGCCCGCAGTGGACGATCTCCCACATTCACGTGGACGGCAAGACCGGTTTGTTGAACGGCGCCACCCAGGACCAGGCTGCCAAAGCCGGCGCTCCGCAAATGCTGGCCAAGAACATGGTCTGGTACGCCAGGGAGCGCGAAGGCAGCAACTGGGCCGGCGCGTCTCTTCTGCGCCCGTCGTACGCCTCGTGGCTGATCAAGGAGGAGGTCCGCCGGGCCTACGCCGTGGCGAACGTCCGCTGGTCGGCAGGCGTGCCCGTGATGGAGGCACTGCCCGGTACGAACCCGACCTCGGCGCAGATGGCCGAGGCCGCGCAGATGGCGCAGGCCGCCCGCGCTGGTGTTACCGCCGGTGGTTCGACTCCGCCGGGCTTCACCATGAAGATCCTCGGCATCACGGGGTCGCTGCCGAACTCGCAGGAGTTCCTGCGTTGGCTGGACCAGCAGTGCGCATCGAGCGCCTTGATGAACGCGTTCGACCTGGGAGAGACACCGAACGGGTCGCGGGCGCTCGGCACCGTCTTCATGGACGCCCTGTTGCTAGCCCTCGAGTCCGAGGCCGAACTCGTGGCGGATGTCGCGACCCGGCAGATCGCCGCCCGGATCGTCGACTGGAACCACGGCGAGGACGAACCAGTCCCCCGCGTGGTGGTTTCGGGTGTCGGCTCCCGCCGCGAGGTGACGGCTGAGTCGCTGAACCTGCTCCTGTCCTCGGGTGCGCTCGCCGCGGAGCCTGGCCTTGAGGCGTGGGTGCGCCGCGAGTACCGGCTTCCGGAACGTGAGGAGTCGGCCCAGCCTGTCGTGGTCCCGGGTGTGGATCTGGACGAGCAAGGCCGACCGGCCAAGCCGCCATCCGGTCCAGCCGATCCGGCGGACCTTCCAGCTGAGGTGGCGGCCCGTCAGGCAGATCTGGACTGGGGCCTGTTCGGCGGCACCCAAGCACCCGAGCCGGGCCAACTGGACCTGTTCGACGACTCCGACGACGTGGACCTGAGCCTGTTCGCACCATAAGCCCTCGGGGGTTGATGTGGCGGGCAGGAAGTTCAACCCGGCCGCGCACCCGCGGGACAAGAATGGCCGGTTCACGAAGTCCCGCACCGTTAAAGCGTCCCCGAAGGACAAGGCTGCGGCGAAGGCGGTAGCGGAGGGTTTCGCACCGAAGCAGGCCGGTGACCGGCAGGCGTACCTGCGGAAGATTGCAGGCCGTGATACCGCCGGGCAGAGCTTCACCAACGTCACCGCGACGAACAAGGCGCTCCGGGCCGACAAGGACGCCCCAGGCGTCGAGGGCCTCGAGCAGTCGATGGTGGCCCTGCCCGACGACGTGCTGCTGTCCCGCCGGGTCCCACTGACCGCATTCGGCAGCACCGACCCGGCGTCGCTGGCCGGGATGAAAGTCCGCGACGCGGGTTTCGCCCCCACCCAGTACGGCACCGTTCGGCCCGCCGAGGGTCAGGTCCGGATGCGGATCGCCGCCCCCGGCGGCACCAAAGCAGCGGTCAATCCGGACACCGGTGAGGTCGTCCTGGACCGCGACACCGAAATGGTCGTCGCCCGGGTCGAGGCCAACCCGGCCGGCGGCGTCGACATGTACCTGACGGTCCTGCCGAAGGTGTCGAAGCTTGACACCCCGGAGCCGGATGGTGCGAAGTCCGCCAAGTTTGGTGTGAAGTCCGACGAAGCCGCAGACGACACCCCTGAGGGTGGCGACACGGTCCGCGCCGACCTGATGAAGCTTAAGGTTCCCGAGCTCCAGGCTCGGATGCGGGAACGGGGCCTGAAGCCCGGCAGGCTACGCAAGTCCCAACTCGTTGATGCGCTCGTCGGGGACGAAACCGGCACGGAGCCTGCACCCAGCACGGACGTTGCGGCTCCCGGCCCGGAGCGTCCTTACGCGGACCAAGTGGCTGCCGCGGTCACTGGCGATGCCGCCCTCATCTCTGTGCCGCTGTCGCTGACCCGGACCGATACCCACGCCCGAGCCGGATCCCGTACCGGCCTGTCGGTCGAGGCCCGTAACGCCCTGCTGGACTATCAGGGCCACACCTATTCGATCATCAACGGCTCGTTGCGGGGCACACCAGGGCCCGCACAGAACCATCCGTTCGTCGACGAGTGGATCGCTGACCTCGACAAAGCCATGAACGCCTCCCCGCTACCCCGTGATGTGGTCGCCTACCGGGGTGTACGCAACGCCCGCCGCATGTTCGGCGACCGCCTCGACGCGGACCTGACCGGCATGCAATGGCGCGAAGACGCCTACCTGTCCACCTCCACCAGCCAGGATGTCACCGACGGATTCGTCCGCGGCACCGACGGCGTCCGCATGCGGCTACTCGTCCCGGCGGGTGTCGGCGCCGTGCAGGTGTCCGACACCGTTGATGCTGCCGGGCACGTCGACGAGGCGGAAATCCTCCTCGAACGGGGCCGGACGTTGCGGGTTGTCGCTGACCGCGGCTTCGACGCGGACGGTATCCGTGACCTCGATGTGGAGGTCACGCCCGCATGAGTGACCAGCGTTCAGGGCTTGCGGCTCGGATGGACGGCGACTACGAGCCGCCGATCCTCGTCGAGCCGCAGGGCGGGCCGATCCCTACCCGCACCGACGGCGAGGTGCATGCTGCCGCTGCCGACCCGGATGCGCAGCGGATCCAAGACCAGTGGGATCAGGCGAAAGCGCGGCTGCTGCGACGCTGGCCGAAGCTGGCCGGGCCGATGGTCGAGGAACTCGCAGACCAGGCCGAAGCCGCCGTCCAGGCTGGTGACCTCGCCTCGCTGGGTGACCTGCAAGTGTCCGCCGGTGTCATCGCCGCAGTCGCGGTTCCGCTGCGGAACTCCGGCACTGACCTGGCCGTGCAGGCTGCTGCGGGTGTCGTGGAGGAAGCCGCAGCCCAGGGCACGAACATCACCGCCCCGGACACACCGGGCCGGGACCGGGTCGTGCAGCACGCCGACGCCGTCGCCCGGATCATCGCCAACGGCTACGCATCCGGCGCCGCCAAAACCGCCCTGCAACTCGCAGGTGCCGGCCCTGCCGATGTCCGGGCCGAAGTCGAACGGCACCTCACCGAGCTCGGCGAATCCGTCAACGGCCTCGTCGGGGAGAACATCGGCGCGCTGCTGTCCGCCGCGCAGTTCGCCGGACGGCTCGCTGTCCTCGAGGAACACCCGGCCGACTCCTACGTGGCGGTCGAGGCCAACGACGGGCCCAGCAAGTGCGAGCCCTGCCGCACCGTCGAGCACACGTCGTACGCCACCCTCGCCGAGGGCTTGGCTGACTATCCGAACTCCGGCGGAACCTTCCGCGCCTGCGAAGGCCGGGCCCGTTGCCACGGGCACCTTCGCCCGGTCTGGGCCTGACCCGCCCGATCCGCCACTGACCTTCCGAAAGGAGGCCAGTGGATGCCTGATGTCGAACTGGCCCGCCGTGATGGCGTAGAGCTGATCCGCACCGGAACCTGGGGCGCATCCACCGGCTCCTGGACGCCAACCAAGAAGGACATTCTCGCCGCCGTCGAGGCCATGAAGTGCCCTGCGGTCGGCAAGCCGATCCTGACCATCGGGCACGTCGACAAGCGTTTCACCCCCCGGGCTTCCGGCCACGATGGTGAGCCCGGCATCGGCTGGGTCGACAACCTCCGGGCCGGCGAAGACGGCGAGCTGCTGATCGGCGACTACGTCGGAGTGCCGGCCTGGATCGACCAGATCATGGCGTCGGCTTGGCCGAAGCGTTCCATCGAGGGCAAGTACAACTACCGCTGCGCGCTGTCCCACACCCACGACTTCGCCCTCGACGCGGTTTCGCTGCTCGGCACTACGCCGCCTGCCATCCCCACGCTGCGGTCCTTGAATGACGTGGCTGAGCTGTATGGCGTTGAGATCGCGGCATCCGAGGACCACTCCGGCGACAGCGTCTACGCGATCGTCCTGGCAGCTGCTGAGATCCACACCGGCGCGATGGTCGCGCTCATCCCCACCGTCGAGGACGCCGAACGTCTCGCCGTCGACGGCGGTGAACCAGCCGATCAGCTGCACGTCACCCTCGCCTATTTCGGCGAGGCCGCGGACCTCGGGTCAACGGGCCAGCAGGACATCATCGACAAGGTCTCGAGCGCAGCTAACGGCCTGCCCGTGATCCCCGCGGACGTGTTCAGCGTCAACGCATTCAATCCCGGTGAAGCCGAACCCGACCGCGATACCTGCCTCGTCTACGGGCTGTCCGGCGACATGCTCGACGCCGTCCACGACCTCATCGACGAGGCGCTGTGGGGCGCTCCTATACCGGTGCAGCACCGCCCGTGGGTGGCGCACCTCACCGCCGTCTACACCGACGACCTGGGGAAGATTGCCGACCTTGCCGGGCGGATGGGGCCTGTCCGGTTCGACCGGCTACGGCTGGCGTTCGGCGGCCAGCACGTCGATATCCCTCTGATTGGTGAGGTCGCCGAGCTCGCCGAGGAACCGTCCGAGGCGGTCGCTGCGGCGGCCGGCGACGACGAGCTGAAGGACTACTGGCTGCACGGTGCGGGCCTCAAACGCTGGGCGACCGCCGCGCATCCGTGGACCGCCCTCTACCGGCTGATCAAGAAGCACGTCGGTAACGCCGATAAGGCCCGCCGGATCGCCTCGGACTGGTACCGCGAGCACTTCGGTCACATGCCCAACCAGAAGGTCAAGGCGTCCGGAGGCGAAGCAGATTCTGCGCCTTCCGCCGACCCCGCCGCGCCCACCGAAGGCACCCCGCCGGCCGAACCGTCGGCCCCCATACTCCCGGCCGCCGAGCCGGAGCCAGATAACCCCGAACCGAAGGAGGACCTTGTGTCCACCGAACTGAGTGCTGTGCGCTCGCGGCTCGGCCTGTCCGACGACGCCGACCTGGACGCCATCACGGCGGCTGTGGACGCGCTGAAGGTCAAGGCTGAGACCCCGGCCCCCACCCCCGAGATGGTCGCCGCTTCCGTCGCCGCCGAGGCCGAGAAGTCCGAGCTGCAGACCACCGTCAGCAAGCTCGAGGAGCAGATGACGGAGATCAGCACCGAGCTCGCCGCGGCGAGGGCCGCCCAGGCCGCCACCGTCAAGGCGTCCGTGTTCGACGCGGCGGTCAAGGACGGCAAGCTCAAGCCGGCCGACCGTGAGCAGTGGGAGAAGGACTACGACGAGGCCCCGGGGGCGATCACCCGCGTCCTCGCGTCGATCGCCCCCGGCACGGCCGTCCCGGTCATGGCGTCCGGCACCACCGGACCGGCCGAGCCCGCGACCAGCGACGACGACTGGGACGCGATCGTGGCCCGCATCGACAGCCCGAAGGGAGTCTGACCATGGGCGCGTACGAACCGCAGTTCCTGTACGGCGATGTCATCACCGGTACCGCCTCGGCGACCATCGTCGGCGGTCAGATCCTGATCGTGTCCGGCAACGGCACCGTCGGCCCGGCCACCGCCACCTCGCCGGCCGTGATCGGTGTCGCCGCGTACGACGCCGCGAACGGTGAGGACGTGTCGTATTTCCCCCGCGGGAAGGTCCACATCTCGACCGCGTCCGGCGCGATCACGGCTGCCGCCCGGGTCGACTCCGGCGCCGCCGGCACCGTCGCGTCGGGTGCCGCGTCGGTGAACAACATCGGGATCGCCCTGACCACGGCCGCCGACACGGCGCTCGTGACGTGGATGGAGATCTGACCCGCACCACCCTGCGGCGCCCACCCACTTGAGCGGCGGGCGCCGCACCTGTTCAACCACACCGTCTTCGAAGGCCCCACGCACCGCGTGTGGGTCTTTTCGTCATGCCCGGATACCGGGCGCCAGAAAGGACTATCACCGTGCCCGGTGCCTACCCCCCGAGCGGCCCGTCCCTGTCGGGTGACCTGCTCTCCGTTCACCGTCTCCTGCAGAACCCCACCTACCTGCAGCGGCGCCTGCGGGGCATCCCGGATCTGCGGTTCATCGCCGACAAGGTCCTGACCCAGCGGCTGCGAACCTCCGGCGGTGCGGTCGCGTACGAGATCGGCGAGCCGATCGTGAACTCGCGGGCGATCCGGGCCGTGTCGCCGGGTGCGGAGTACCCGCGTGACAGCCCGGCCGATGGCACCGCCGCCCTGGCGAAGGTGTCGAAGTGGGGCGAGGCTGTCCCGCTGACCGACGAGAAGCTCAAGCGGTCGGTGTACATGGGTGACGAGGTCAACCGGACCCTCCGCAAGGCCGCGAACACGATCATCACGAAGGTCGACCGGCTGACCACGACCGCCGCCGCGTCGGCGATCACGGCGACGTCGGCGGCGGCGCAGACGTGGGACAACGCGTCGGCGCTGCTGTTCCGTGACGTGGAGAAGGCCGCGGCGAAGATCGTCGACGCGAACCAGGGCTACCGCCCCAATACGATCATGATGTCGACGACGAAGTACGCGATGCTCGTCACCGACCCGGCGATCGCCGCCCTGCGTAAGCGGGAGGACTCGACCAACCCGATCTACGGCGGGGAGATCGAGAAGCTCGGTAAGTACACCATCGTCGCGACGGCCCTGGCGAACCTGCCCTCCGACGACGTGTGGATCTTCGACGACAACGAGCTCGGCGGCATGGCCGACGAGAACGAGGTCGACCCCGGCTACGCCACCATGGACAACAACCTGCAGTTCAAGGTGATCCGCAAGGAGTCCCGCGACGCGTGGGACATCCAGTGCCGCCGCATCACCGTCCCCGTCGTGCTGGAGCCGGCCGCGGGCGTGAAGATCACCGGCACGGGGAGCCTCGGCTGATGAGCGTCTACCAAGTGGTCGCTGAGTGCGCCCACGTCACCGTCGACGGGCCGACCGGTCGGGCCGTGCAGCTGCTCATGAAGGGCGCCCACGTACCGGCGGACGCCCCGGAGCTGAAGCGGCTGCTGGCCGACAAGTTCGTCGCCGAGGTCAGCGACGACGACACCGGCGGTCTCGACTCGTACGGCCGCCCCGCGGGCGCATACGCCGCGGATGTGCCGGAGAACCTGACGACGACCCCGGTCGAGAAGTCCGAGGAGCAGCGCCAGGCCGACGCCGACGCCGACGCCGCGGACAAGGCCAAGGCCGACGCGGAGCTCGCCGACAAGCGTGCCGCTGCGCAGGCCAAGCTGCCCGAGGACGGTTCCGAGCCTGACGGCCGGGCGTCGCAGGCGGTGTGGGTCGAATACCTCGTCAAGCGCGGCGGGAACTACGACGACCTCGCCAAGGCTGAGAAGGCTGACCTGCAGAAGCTCGCCAAGCAGCAGGCCTGACATGAGCGGGTGGCGCCGGTTCAGCAGTGAGCCGGCGCCACACCCCACCTTCTGCTCGATGGGAGTCGACCATGGCCAACCCGAAGTTCGTCACCCTCGTAGCTGACACCGAGGCCATCGTCGACCTCGACACCAACTACGGCCAGATCGAAGTGACCCTGACCGCGAACGCCGCGAACACCTGGTTCAACACCGCCAACACCGCCGTCGGTGCGGTCGCGGGCGCCCAGGACGGCAACCACTACCTCGGCGCTACCCTCCCGACGAAGATCGTCCCCGATTTGACCGGCGGGCAGAATTCCCGGGTCCGGATCCGCTCGACGGGCACCCCGACTGTGCAGGTGTACGGCTCATGAACTGGGGCTACCAACCCGCGGTCTCCGTCACCCAGTCCCGGGTTCTCGCCATGCAGATGACGCCGTTCACGGCGGTGTCGAACGTGGCTGTCGAAACGCAGGTCGCCGGGCTCACTCTGCCCGCAACGTCGGTCGTCGCGGGCCGGCAGTTGGTGTTCGAGACCGCCGGGACCGTGCTGAACAATACGGGTGGGAACCTGTCCACCCTTGTCAAGGTCAAACTTGCTGGGACGGCGGTGCTGACCTCCACAGCGTTCACCATGGGCACCGCCGCCGACCCCCGCAAGTGGCACCTCCGGGCCACCATCAACATCATCACCACGGCGTCGCAGCGGACCGCCGCGGACTGGCTGTACACCCTGTCCGGCACCGAGAACTGGGGTGCGTACTCCGCCGGCGCGGTCGGCACGTCCAGCTCAACCGTGGACCTCACCGCCGGCGGGGTCGTCGAGTTCGTCGCGACACCGGCGATCGCGTCCGTGTCGTACACGATGCAGGCGCAGTGGGCGTCGCTGACCGAAGTGTTCTAGCCGTGACCAGCCCGTACACCGGCGGGGACCGGGCGTATGCGATGGACTCGTACGCCCGGCAGCTGGCGATGGAAGCGTTGCGGCTGGCGAACACCGCCGGCACCACCATCACGCAGGTCACCCCGTCGGTGGGTGGCCCGGTGACGGTCCCAGCGTTGTCTGTGGGTGGCAGCGTGGCGGTGGTGGTCCCGTTCGCCCCGGCGATCAGCGGCGGGTACGTGCCCGTGCCCAGCCTGTACGGCACCACATCGCTGATCGGTGGGCTCGGCATCGCCGGGATCACCGCGAAGACACCCACGTCGGTGACCGTCCTCGTCCGGGCCGACAAACTCGCCGTCGCCGCCGGAGCGTCCCTGTCGATCGTCTGCTTCCGCACCACCTGACCCGCCGCCCCTCGCGGCCCTTCGCCCGAGGAGGCCCCCATGCGCGTCCCCCTGCTCGAACCCGCGGTGACCCGCTGGGAATGCCCCAACTGCGACCTGCGCGACACGACGCGTGAGACGCAACTGCATACCCGTTTCCACGCCTGCAAAGGGCTCGCCGGACTGACCGCACCGATGGTGCGCGAAGGCGAACGGCTGAAGGTCACCGCCCGGGAACGCGAGGACTACATCGGCGCCGAGGACGTCCGGTACGACGCGAACGGCCGGCCCGTGGCCCAGGTGGTCACCGAGCGGCCCGACGGCAGCAACGACGTCATCGTGTTCGCCCCGACCGCGCACGCCCGCATCAGCTAACCCATCAAGGAGAACCGTCGTGAGCAGCAGCGATGCTGGCGCCGCCGCGTACAACGCGGGCGTGCAGGTCAACGGCAAGGACGTGGTCATGCCCACGCCGCGTACCAGCGAGCAGCAGGCCTACCTGGACGCGGTCGCTGACGACGCCGAGAAGGCCGTGACGACCATCGAAGAGAAGCTCGCCGGGATGCAGGAGTCGCTTAAGGCGGCGAAGGCAGCCGCGAAGCAGGCCCGCGCTGACGCGCAGACTGAGGGGAACTGACCATGGCGTTCGGCGCGAGCAGCTCCGTGTTCCGCGAGTGGAACATCCAGATGCTTCAGGTGTCCGGCACCGGCTACACCGGCCTGGACTCCGACACCGTGAAGGTGTCGCTGCACAACAACTCGATCACGCCCGACAAGGACGCCGCAGTCGCGTCGACCGGGTTCAACACCGGCACGTGGACGACCACGAACGAAGTCACCGACGCCACCAACTGGGTGTCCGGCGGCCGGGCGCTCGCGTCGAAGACGTTCACCACCCCGGCGACTGGCGTGTGCATGTTCGACGCGGCGGACCTCGCCGGCGGCGGCAACGTCACCATCTCCAACGCCTACGGGTGCCTCGTCTACGACGACACGATCACTGCGGGCACGGTCGCGGACCAGGGCGTGTGCTTCAACAGTTTTGGCGGGGCAGCATCCGTGACGGCAGGTACTTTCACGATCGTTTGGTCGGCTAGCGGGATCGCAAGGTGGTCCTCGTCGTAGGACGTCAAACGGGCGACCTGCATGTACGGGCCCTTCAGCGTCCGATAGTGTTGACCGCATGCGTAAGTGCGAGCAATGTGGATCTGAGCTAGTCCAGTCGGAAAACCCGAGTCGGCCCAAGACGCGGTTCTGCTCCAAGAAATGCAACTGGGCTGCTAGCAATGCGGCACGCGCAGAGGCGCGACGCCTCAAACGCGTCGGGCGGACCTGCGAGTTCTGCGGCGGGCCAATCCCCGAAACGGTCGCCGTTAACGCCACCATGTGCTCGGAGGCGTGCCGGCTCAAGGTGCAGGGCAAGCGGGCCGCAGCCCGCAAGAAGGCGGCACGGCAGGCGGCAATCCCTCCTTGCCGGTTCTGCGGGGGCGTCATCCCCGTCGGGTCGCACGCGGCGACCCGGTACTGCTCGAAGGAATGCCGTCGCAAGGCGCTCCTTCCGGGCGCGGTGATCTCGGAGCGGAAACGGAAGTACGGCGTGACTGCCGTACGGTTCGCCGAACTGCTCGCCGAACAAGACGGCATGTGCGCGATCTGCCGGACCGCCACCCCCGGCGGCAGCGGCAGTTGGCATGTGGATCATTGTCATGCTTCGCAGGTCGTTCGCGGACTGCTCTGCCATGACTGCAATCTGGCGCTCGGGAACTTCAAGGACAACGTGGCCAACATGCGGGCCGCAATCAACTACCTTGAGCGTGCCGCACAGGTAACGGTGTCGGCGTGAGCGATGCAACCAGGTCTTGCCAAGTTTGCGAGAAGCCCCTTGCAGGCAAGACTCGCGGCAGGCCGCAGACCAAGTTCTGTTCGCGGGAGTGCAACGAGTCCTTCCATTCGGCCGAGAAGTCGCGGAAGATCGCCGCCGCGAAGACCGGCCGTACTTGCGTGCAGTGCGATGGTCCGATCCCGGTAGCGGCGAGCGCGCGAACCAAGACGTGCTCACGCGCCTGCGGGGTGACCCATCAAAACCAGCGCAGGCAGCTTGCCAAGCGAGCCGCCTGGGAAGCCACCAAGCCGCCGTGCAACAAGTGCGGCTCTGAAATTCCCGCTCACCGCCCTCGGGGTTCGAAGTTCTGTTCCGTCTTGTGCAAGCGGCGGGCAACAAGCGACAGGTACCGGGAACGAAACCCGCTCTACCAGCGCCTGTACCGCTACGGCTTGACTGCCGAGCAGTACGAGGCACTGGTTGACGCCCAAGGTGATCGCTGCGCGATCTGCCGCACGGGCGATCCCGGCGGTAAAGGTGGCTGGCATGTTGACCACTGCCACGAGACCGGAGTGGTCCGGGGGCTGCTATGCCATCACTGCAACATCGCCATTGGCTACTTCAAGGATGATCCGCTGCTCATTCGTCTCGGGATCGAGTATCTAGGCAGGGCGAACCAGCAAGCCGCTTGATGTTCGTAGGGGGTCGGTTTGGCGGCTCCCGCACATAGCTCCACTGCCGGTTCCGGCCGGTCCAATCACGGGAGGGCCGAGCGATAGCGACCGGAACGATCAATCTGACGCCCGGGGCGGCGATCCTGCCGGACGGCACCACGAGCAACCTGGCCCCGGCGATGCAACGGGTGAAGTCTTCCGCGACCGCACCAGGCATCTACGCGTTGCAACTCGCGTTCGATGCGACGTCGGAGGAGTGGTGCACGTGGCAGTTCCGGATGCCCGCCGACTACGCTTCCGCGCCCGTGGCTGTGGTGCAGTGGAAGGCGGCGAGCGCTACGTCGGGCGGTGTTGTCTGGGACGTGCGCGTCAGCGCTGTCACGACGGGTGACAGCGTCGATGTCGACGCGAAGGGTTTCGGCTCCGCGAACACCGCCACCGGAACGGCACCAGCGACCGCTGGCTACATGCTCGACACGTCGGTGACGTTGACGAATGCCGACTCGCTCGCCGCTGGGGACTTCGTGGTTGTCCGCTTGGCCCGGGTTGCCGCTGACGGATCCGACACGGCGACTGGCGACGCCGAGGTA
This sequence comes from Actinoplanes sp. CA-051413, assembly GCF_050955795.1. Taxonomy (NCBI): domain Bacteria; kingdom Bacillati; phylum Actinomycetota; class Actinomycetes; order Micromonosporales; family Micromonosporaceae; genus Actinoplanes; species Actinoplanes sp. CA-051413. The sequence continues at coordinate 4,599,490 of NZ_CP192100.1, read as the reverse complement.
GTGAACGTCGTCGTCACATACACCACTTCCTGAGGGACGCCGTGAGCGCGGCCCGTGATGCAGGAGGTAGTTGATGGCCCGCACTTTCAGCGCCTCGTGGATCACTACCGCTGTTGGGGCACTCACGAATGTCTCCTACGGCACGGTCGTTGCGATCGTTCGGGTAGCAGGTGACTTCTCGAGCGGCCGAACGATTTTCAACATGCCGACCCGGGGCATCGGCATGTACTTCGAAACACCAAGCGGCATGTTGTCCATGCTCGTTGACGGGCTTGGCGTGGGTAACGCAGGTATCGTCGGCTCCTCCACTGACGGGTATGTTCTGGTAGCGGGCTGCAAAGCCACAGGCACCGTCGCCCCCAGATTGCACAAGTACACCTACTCCTCCGACACGTGGAATCATGGCGACGCTTCGGTGACTCTCGCCAACGACACCACAGGTTCTGCAACATCTACCATCATCGGCTCTTTCAGTGCTGGCTCGTTTTACGGCTTCGACGGTGACATTGCGGCGGTGGCGGTTTTCAAAGACCGCGTGTTGTCGGACGCCCAGATCGAGTCCATGGCCTACTCGCTTAACGTGTGGACGTCACTCGCTCCAACTTCCATGTGGGTCCTCGACCAGCAAACCACCAGCCAGTCCGTGCGTGACTGGACCGGCGGCGGAGCGAACCAGACCGCGATTACCGGTACGACTGTTTCAACGAACAGTGCTCCGTTCCCGAGCTACGGCCACCCGGTTCTGTTTTCGTCACAGGGTGGTGCCGGTGGTGGCGCGCCGACAGCTGACGCACCAGCCGTTGCCGCCGCCGTGGACGTGTCCGCGTTCAACGCGACGGTTGTTGCGGTGTCGTCAGCGCAGGTCGACGCCGGCCACGGCGCCGTCGCGGCAGACGCGCTCAACGCCACCCCAGCCACATCCGTCACCGTTACTGCCGGTCTGGCGACGGCGTCTGCCGATGGGCAGACCGCGGGCACGGACCTCACCGCGACCGCGTCGGCGGTTCTCGCTACGGTCTCGGCCGCCGGCCAGGATCCGACGGTTGGCGCCGTAAGCAACGCAGCAGCAGGCGTCGCTGATGTCAGCGTCTCGGCGGACAACGCGACCGTTTCGACGGTTGCGGCAACCACCGCGAACGCCGACACGGCCAACGCCGACGCTGGCGCGCACAACGCGACCCCTGCGACCGAGTTCACGGCAGCCGCAGGTGTGACGCTCGTAGTCAGCGACGCCTACGGCCCGATCGTGATCACCGTCCCCACGGTCAACGCCGCCGCCGGATTGGCGTCGGTCGCCGCAGACGGATTCAGCCCGGCAGCAGCCCTCGGGCCCAATGTGGGTCAGGCGGACGTCACCGCAGCTGGTCACAACGCGACCGTCGGCGCAGCGTCGAACGCTGCCGCGGACGTCGCCCTTGTCGTCTCGGATGCATACAACCCGATCGTCTCCACGTCTTCGTCGGTGTCCGCGCCAGCTGACGTCGCCAACGTCGGGGCCGCCGCCGACAATCCGTCGCAGGCTGTCACCGTCAACGTCGGGTACGCCGCGGTCACAGCGGACGGGTACGCGGCGACTGCTGTCACTGTTGCGGCAGGCACCGCAGCAGCCGGCACTGCTGATGTCACCGTCGACGCCCCCACCGCCACGGCGGCGCCTGCGCTTGGGGCCACCGCAGGCACAGCCCAAGTTGCGACCACGGCGGACAACCCGACGGTCAGCACCGAAGCATCCACGACCGTCACCGCTGGTGTCGCCGATGTGGGTGCGGCCGGGCACGGCGCGCAGATCATCGCGGTTGTCCTCGCACCTGCGGGCGCGGCCACGGTGGATGCGGACGCGTTCGGTGCGACAGTCTCCACCGCCGCGTCCACGGACGCCGGCGCCCTGACCGCCCAGGCCGACATGCAGGCATTCAACGCCCTCGTCGCGGTGCTGGCCATGGCCAGCACCGCCGAGGTGGGTGTGGACGGTAACGACGTGCCGAAGCAGCGCACCCCCGGCGTGTTCACCGCCGGAACCACAAGGTCACGGCTGACGGCGGGCACCACCCGCGGACCCACCTACACGACGGGCGGTTAGCTGATGAGCTCGGATGTTGGGGTCGGCGACGCGGAAGTCCCCTTCCTGAGGGTTGAGCCCACCGACGCAGGCACCGCTGTGACGCTGATCGTGTCCAAGCCGGACGGCACCAGCACACCCGTGGTCATGACCGGCGCAGCGCTGGTAGCCATCCCGGACACGACGCCGACGCAGTACAGCCAGGTGTGGACCGCTGACTCCCCGGTCGTCTACGACCAGGCTGGCCGTTGGGTGCTTCACTACGAGGTCACCGGTACTGGTGAAGGCGCCGAAGACCTCGAAGTGTTCGTTGTTCCGTCGCCAGTCGCGGGTGGGCCGACATGGACTCCCGGCAGGTCAAGAGTCGCGAACTACGTCCCGCATCGCACGCTGGCCCGGTCCACGGCGAGCATCGTCGACAGCCAAGACGAGTACGCGTTGACGTTCGACCAGACCACGAGACCCTCCGGGCTGATGGTCGACCGGCTCATCGCAGACGGCGTCGCCTGGGTCACGTCGCGGGTGTACCCCCTCAACGAACGGGTTCAGGACGCGGCCTCTGTGATCGTCGCTCTGTACTGCGCTGCGGCTGTTGAGCGCAGCTGGCCGAACGATGACCAGTCGCTGCAACGGGCCAACGACATGGAGAAACGCCTCGACCTGCTCATGGCGGATCTGATCGCCGCGAACGGTTCAGCTAACGACGAGGACGGCACCACCATCCCGTCCGCGGTGATGCCGTACTGGTCCTTCCCGCCCGCCGACACCCGCCTGGACTACCCCACCTACTGGTGAGGAGACGCTGATGACGGTCAAAGCTACGTTCCGACCGAACCGGGCCTCGGTCGCCGCTGCCGGCCGGTCCGAGGGCGTCTACCGGGAGCTTGAACGTCGGGCCGCGAAAGCCGAACGGCTCACCCTGGCCCTGTACGAGGCCCACCGCAAAACCGGCGAGTACGGGCGGGGCTTCCACACCGAACGGGTCCGGATTCGCGGACAGGCCGCTGTCCGGCTCGTCAACAACTCCGGCCACGCGCTGATCCTTGAACTGGGCTCTCGGCCCCACGTCATCGAACCCAAAGACAAGCAAGCCCTCGCCTGGCCCGGCGGCCGACACCCCGTCAAACGGGTCAACCACCCCGGCGCACCTGCTTTGCATTTGATGCGCAACGGGCTACGGGCGGCCGGCCGGTGAGCGGATACGCCGACCCCGAACTCGCCGTCGCTGAATGGCTCCGCGACACCCTGAACGTGAAGGTTTGGGCCGACCCGAAACCACCGTCCGACCGGTGGGCCAACGCCCCCTGGCTGTGGGTCCAACGCGGGCAGACACCCAACGGCCTCGCGCTCACCCTCGACGACGTCCTCCTCGACTGCGACGCCTACTCCGCCGAAGCCGACCACGCCCGCGAGCTTGGGCAGCGGGTCCGCGACGCCATGGTGCTGCAGCTACCGCTGACGACGTTCACCGACGGGCTGTTCGTCAAGCAGGTCACCACCGAGTCCGCGCCGGCCTGGGCGCCGGACCCGAAGTTCCGGCGCGCCGCCGCCTACCGGCTCGTGATGCACGGGCTGGTCGGAAGCTAGGCGTGCGGGCCGTGGGCGCAGCTCAGCCACTGTCCGTCCCCGACCGGGCATTCCTCCATGCAGCAGAACTGATGGTGTAGGCCACCCTTCGGTGTGCCGCAGTCCCGACAGTTGTCGGGGAACTCGGCGGCAGGCATCCAGTCGTAGTTCGGCGGATAGGCCAACCTTTTGTAAACCACGCCCTTGATGTTGACGGTTTCAGTGCCGCATTCCTGACTGCTCATTTCGCGGCCACAATCTCCGCAGGAATAGCGACTAGCGGCGGGTGAAGTCATTCACCAATTCTACCGCTTGACCCGCGGAAACGCTTACCCCGATCGTGTTTGTCGTTTGTCCGACCCGGCCTTTTCCTGCCGGGCTTATCGCCATGCCCGGAGGTTGTTATGCCCCGTACCGCCATGACCAACATCATTTCCCCGTCAAAGGCAGGTACAGCCTTCCCGGCTGGAACCGCCGTCGACGTGGCCAACGGAAACTCGATCGTCAACGACGGCCGCGTGATCGTGATCGCCTCGAACGCGAACGCCTCTCTCGTTCGCAACGTGACGGTCACACCCACCGCCACCGTTGATGGCCTCGCCGCCGCCGCGCGCACCAGCCCCATCCCGGCGGTCTCCAGCATCCTGCTCGGCCCGTGGGACATCGGCAACTACGGCACCAGCCTGCAGATCAGCGGCGACAACGCCACCGACGTGAAGTTCCAGATCATCCAGATGCCGGGCTAAACCGGCCTCATTCCCAGACGTCCAACCCGGCCGGCGGTCGGGTCTTTTTTATGCCTGAAGGAGCCTGACAAAAATGCCGGTCGATACCACAAAGATCCGCGCCTATCAGCAGGGCCTGGTCGCTGTCAGCGGCTACGGCGTTGTCAATCCGACCCTGCCGACCGGAGACCCTTCGGTGGCCCTCAACAGCACCATCTACAAGGAGCTCGGGGCCCTCACCGACGACGGTCTGACCGAGTCGACGTCGCAGGACTACAACGACATTTTCATGTGGCAGGGCAACACCCTGGCCGCGTCCCTGCCCGGCGAGTACACCAAGCAGTTCACGTTCGCGGCTCTGGAGACGAACGCCCAGACCCTGGGGTTGACGTTCGCCGGTTCGACCCTGACGCAGACCGCGTACGGCGTGTCCATCGCGGAAAAGCCGCCGGCGCGTGACATCCGTACGTGGATCCTGCACGGCCTCGACGGCACCCGCATCCAGCGAATCGTGGTCCCGCTGGGTCAGCTTGTCGAGCGTGGTGACGTCGTCTGGTCGTCGCAGGACGCCACCGCGTACGAGTACACGGTCAAGTGTTTCGTCGACGCCTCGGGCAACGTGGCGTACCGGTGGTACGGCGACGTGACGCTGACGCTCTGATCCCTGGACGACGACGCCGGTCCCTAAGCGGGTGGCCGGCGTCGTCCCCTTTTTACCCGCCAACCCGCTAACCCGCTGAGGAGAACCATGTCCAACCCTGTCCGGATCGAACTCGTGCCCCGCACGGTCGACGCCGACGACCAGACCCGCGAGGACCGCACCGACGCCGCCGAACGGCTCGTCAACCTGGGGCTGCTCGACTCCACCAACAACGGCCGCCCCGGCGACACGGTCACCGCGGGCTGGACGGCCCGGATCAACGGCGTCGACGTCCCCGCGGTCACGTTCAGCCTTGAGCCGGTGCAGGCGGGTCTGCCGGTGCTGGTGTCGCTGCTGATTCCCGCCGACAGTGTCCAGGTCGGTGACCCGTCGACCGGTACGACTCCCCCGCAGGCTCGTCCTGCCGTGGAGGAGAAGCCGACGGTGCACGTGTGGGGTTCGTCCGGCAAGCCGGACCCGCGCGAGAGCATTCCGGGCTGGAAGCCGGAGCCGACCCCAACGGCATGGGCGTCAGGTACCGCCGCTCCGTTCGGCGGCCCGCCGGCCTCCGCTCAGGCCGCCGCTGACGGGCACGACCACACACTGAAGCGGTGGACGTGCGGCTGCGATCCCGTGCTGCTCGGCATCCAGGACGCTGCGGCGAAGACCGGCAACATCGACCTGCGGGTGATCCAGGCATGAGCGACGCTGCCACCACCACCGAGGCTGGCAAGGCCGCCGTCGACGACCTCGACGCTGCCTACGCGGAGATCCGTCGGGACCCATACGTATTCTCTTGGGCCGGCCGTGAATGGTCCCTGCCGCATCTGTCGGACCTGGACTACCGCACCATGCTGAAGATCGAGCAGCGGGACGAGCTCGGGGTGCAGGAACTCGTCGCCCTGTTCGCGGAAATGTTCAGCGAAGACCAGCGGGAGGCGTGGGCACAGACCGAGGTGCCCCTGCCGGTCGTGTTCATGTTGTTCGACCGGCTGATGAAGCACTCCGGCGCCCAGCCGGGGGAATCTCGGGCCTCGAAGCGCTCCTCCAAGAGCACTGGCGCGAAATCGAGGCCGACTTCCGCGGCGAGTACAACGGACTCCGCCTCGCCGAAGCCCTCTTCGGCCAAGCGGGCACCTCGGAAGGCCGCCTCCCCGCGCGCGAGATCCTCAACCTGATCCATCAGCTGCCCCGTGATTCGCGGTTGTTCCGCAAACTGCGGGGCCCGATGGCGGACTGGGATTTGCAGGCGCTGCTGCTACGCCGGATCGATCTGCTGCTGGCGGGTGCGAACTGGCAGCGGGCCGGCGGCAAGGGCCAGAAGCCGAAACCGATCGACCTGCCGGACGGCAAGGGTCGCGGCAGTAAGCCTGCTCCGTCGAAGCCATCGGGTGATGACATCGCGGCAAGGCTGAAGAACCTAGGTCTGATCCCCGCCGGCGCGACTGAGTAGAGCCCGGGGGTGAACGTTAGCGATTGTCAAATGTACTTCCTGACAGCCGCTAACCGTTTTTGCATTTGATAAACCTGCAGGTCAAGCCTAGAATTAACATGTGAAATGTACGGCAATCGGATGCGACATGCCCCGCGGCTACAGGAACTCTTCGAATTGCGCCGAACACCATGCGCTCCGCGATAGGTGTGTGGTTGATTCCTGCGATCTTCTCTCACGCAAGGGTGACACCTACTGCGGCAAGCACATCCACCTTCGGCCGACCTCGGTGTATTACAAGATCTGCGGCTTTAGTTCGTGCGACCGTGTCGCGTTGGCCAAGGGATACTGTGGTCCGCACAGGCAGCAGCAGAAGAAGGGGCAGGTACTGCGTCCGCTACGGCGAAAGCACACGTCGCCCGTATGCGAGTATCCAGACTGTGGCAGGGAAGTCCGCACTCAAGGGTTGTGCTCGTCGCATGACCGCCAGCGACGTGACGGCAAAGAGCTAACCCCGATCAAGGGGTGTGGGCGTCGTAAGCTGGATAAGCCCCTGTGCGCATTTGAAGGATGCGAGAAGACAGCACGAAGCAACGGCCCTAGGGGCACGCTGTGCTCGGGGCACCTGCATCAGAAGCGATCTGGCCAAGAGCTGAGGCCGATCCACTCGGGGCGAAGCTCGGGTGGGCACATCTCAACCAGCGGTTACCGGATCATTGCCGTCAACAACCGGAACACACCTGAGCATCGGGCAGTAATGGAGAAGTTGATCGGCAGGCCGCTCTTGCGCCGCGAAACAGTGCATCACATCAACGGACACAAGCTCGACAACCGTCCTGAAAACCTTGAACTCTGGGTTTCTGCACACGGCAAAGGTCAGCGAGTAGAAGATCTCGTCGACTTCGTCGTGAGCACGTATCCCGAACTGGTGGAGAAGCGGCTTCGGCAGCCCCTTCTATTCGTGGCCTGACAAGCAAGACGGGGGAGGTCCAATGACCTCCCCTGTGAGCGTCGGCACCGTAAGCGTTGAAGTAGTCGCCGAGGCGGCCAAGCTGGCGAAGTCGCTGAAGGCCGAAGTCGAGAAGGCTTTCAAGGGTCTCGACGTCGGTAGGGCGATCAAGGACTCGGTCGGTGACACCACCGTCAAGCTGAAGGCCGACATCGACCTGGACGGGCTCGCCGAGAAGATCCGGCAGGCGTCCGCGTCGGTCAAGGTTCCGGTCGAGCCCGACACCGACGGTTTGCAGGAGAAGGTCCGCAAGACGCGGGTGCCGAAGGTCAAGGTCCCGTTGGATCCGGACACTGGCGACATCCCGGAGAAGGTCAAGCAGACCCGGGTGCCGAAGGTGTCGGTGCCGTTGGACCCGCTGATGCAGGCGTTCCAGCAGGAAGTGCGCCGGCAGACCGCCGCCCTGGCCCGCCAGGTCAACGTGAACGTGCCGGTCGATGGCGACACGACGGGCCTGCGGACGACGTTGGGTGCCGAACTCGCGGCGATTCAGGCGCAGACGAAGATTCAGGTTCCGACGGAGCCGGGTGACAAGGCCACCTACGAGGCGAAGCTGAAAGCGCAGCTGGCGCAGGTGTCCGCCCGCGTCAAGCAGACCGTCAAGGTCGACGCGGACGTCGACAAGAAGGGTGTCGCCGGGCTCAACTCGGCGCTGCGGTCGCTGCCGACCTCCGGTGTGGGTCTGCTGAAGTCGGCGTTCGACACCCTGTCGTCGGCGATGGCCCAGTCCGGTAGTCAGGTGGTGCAGTTCGGCGGCAGCGTCGTCGGCGCCCTGTCGACTGCGGCGGGTCCGATCGGGACGGTCGCGGCCGGGTTCGGGATCCTCGTCGGGGGTATCGGCGCGGTCGCGGCGGCTGCTGCGGTGGCGATCCCTGCCATTTCGGCGCTAGCCGGGGCGGTTGCCGCCCTGCCGGGGATTTTGGCCGGGGCCGGCGCCGGGTTCGGTGCCCTGTCGCTGGGGTTCAAGGGCATCTCAGATGCGTTCAAGCCCAAGGCCGGCGGCGGGGGCGGAGGTGGCGGCGGGGAGGACCCGGCGTCGCGGGCCCGTCGTATCGCCGGCGCCGAACGTGGCGTCGAGGCGGCCCGACGTGGGATCGCCGGGGCGACCCGTGCGTTGCAGTCGGCGAACCGGAACCTGGAGAAGGCCGAGCAGGGTGTCGCGGACGCGCAGGCCCGCGTCGCGGACGCCCAACGCCGCGCTCTGCAGGCGCAGCAGGCCGTCAACCGGGCCCGTAAGGAAGCCAAGGAAGACATCGAGGACCTGAACCGGTCCCTCAAGGGTGCGTCGCTGAACGAGGAAGACGCCGCCCTGCGCGTCACCGAAGCCCTGCGGGAGCTGAACGAGGCGAAGGAGAAGGGTGTCCTGCCGGACATCCAGCGCGCCGACCTGGAGTACCGGCAGGCTCAGCAGGCCCTCGAAGAGGCGAAGGACACCACCGAGGATCTCGGTGAGGCCGCCGCCGACGCCAACAAGAAAGGCGTTGAGGGCTCCGACAAGGTTCAGGACGCCCTGCAGGACCAGGTCGAGGCGAACCAGGCGGTCAAGGACGCAATCCGCGGGGTCGCGGACGCGCAAGTCGCGGTGCTCGAGGCGCAGAACGGCGTCTTGAGCGCCAACGACGCCCTGAAGTCCAGCTATGACGGGTTGGCATCGGCGCAGGATGCTTTGGCGGAGGCGCAGAAGAAGGCCGCCGCGGCCGGGGGTGGCGGCGGCGGGTTGAAGGACATCGTCAAGTTGGCCCCGGAGGCGCAGAAGTTCGTCAACGCGATCAAGGCGTTGAAGCCGGCGTTCGAGTCGCTGCGGCTGGATGTGCAGAACCGGCTGTTCAAGAACTTGGACGACACGGTCCGGCAGGTCGGCGCCGCCTGGCTGCCCGCCCTGCGGACCACCCTCGGCAGCTACGCGGACACGTTCAACCAGTTCTTCCGGAACCTCGGCACCAGCATCTCGCAGCCGAAGTTCATCACCGACCTGCAGGCCGGGGCGGAGTCGTCCCGTCAGGCACTGGCTGACATCGGCCAGTCGGTCACCACGAGTCTGGTGCCGGCGTTCGGTGCCCTGTCGAAGGCGGCCGGGCCGTTCATCGAGACCCTCGGCAAAGAGATCGCCGACATCGTCACCGAGTTCTCGAACTGGGTCTTGGAGGGTGAGAAGACCGGCGGCCTGAAGTCGTTCTTCGAGACGGCGTCTGAAGCCTTGCATGACATTTTCACGACCGGCAAAGAGGTCGGGAAGCTGATCGGGAACATCTTCCGGATCCTGACCAACGGTAACGGCAAGCAGGACAAGTCCGCCATCGACAGCTTCAACGACGGCCTCAAGTCCATCAACGCGTATCTGGCGGACCCGGCGAACCAGGCGAAGATCGCCAAGTTCGTCGACGACGTCAAGGTGTTCCTGCGCGACCTCAAGGACGCCGCGGCCACCGCCAAACGGGTCCTGGATGGCTTGTTCCCATCCGGCGACGGATCCAGCAGCAGCGCTAACGGCTTCGGCACCGAGATCGGTAAGGCCCTCGTCGCGGGGATCATCTCCGGTATCGGAGCGGCAGCGAAAGCGTCGTTTGCGTCGATGGGCCCACTGGCGAACTTCTTCGCCCAGGGCCCGTTCTCCCTGATCGGTGCGATCAAGGCCCTCCTGGGAATCAAGTCGCCGTCGACGGTGACGGCGGAGCTCGGCGGGTTCCTCATCGATGGCCTGATCCAGGGCATCGGGGACAAGTTCGGTGCGCTGCTGGCGAAGGTGCAGGAACTGCCGGGGAAGATCCGTGAGGGTGTCGGTGACGCCGCGAAGATCCTGACCACTGCGGGCCGGAACGTCGTGGCTGGTTTGGCGAACGGGATCGTCGCCCAGTACGGGGCGCTCAAGACCCGCGCGAACGGGCTGAAGTCGACGATCGTGAACGTGTTCTCCGGTGCGGGGGCGTTCCTGTCGAACGCCGGCCGGAACACGGCTGCGGGCCTGGCGAACGGGATCGTGGCGATGTACGGCTCGCTGCGGACCCGGGCGGCAGGGCTACGGACGACGATCACGAACGCCCTGTCGAACGCCGGAAGTTGGCTGGTCAACGCGGGCCGGAACACCGTGATCGGCTTGTGGAACGGCATCGCCAGTTTGGGTGGCTGGCTGTACAACAAGGTCACCAACTTCGTGTCGTCGAACGTGAAGGCCGCGTTCAGCCGGGCCCTGAACCTGGGGTCGCCGTCACGGTTGACGTTCGCGATGGGTGAATTCGTCTCCCAGGGTTTGGCGCTCGGTATCGAGTCGGAGGAGGCCCGGGTAGCGAAGGCCGCCCAGGCGATCGCCGCGGCCGCCCTGCCGGATGTGGGTGGGATCGGCTTCGACGTGTCCGGGGCCGCTGATGCGGCGATCTCACGGTCGTTGCAGGTGGCAAGCGCGAACAGCTTGCAGGCGTCGTGGGCTCCGGGTATGACCGGCGACAAAATCCTCGACGCACTCCGCGGTTCGATCAAGTTCAGCCATCGCGGCGACGTCCAAGCAGCACTCGGCAGCGGATAGACGGCGGCCTACTTCGGTGGGCCGCCGTCGTTGTCGGGCGTTGCCGGGGCGTCGACCTCGTTCATGTCGTCGTCGTACCAGGACAGGCCGTCGAAGTGCGGCCCTTCGTGGCTAGCAGCTAGCTCGCAGTTGCTTTCGTACTCGCCGTCCCACCAGTAGACGAGCTTCCCGCAGGGCTGACCACTGGGCGACTGCATGCCGTGACCGTATCCGTTTCGGCCAGGGGCGGGGGTGAGTCATGCCGGCGTTTCCAGAGTCCGACATGGAACTCGCCGTCCAGACCGCGTGGGGTGCTGATGTCACCGCTGCGCCGTCGACCTGGACGTGGAGCGATCTGACGTGCGCGCATCCGTCGATCCCGGCGCAGACCATCAGCCGGCTCCTGCCCACCCCCATCACCATCAAGCGTGGTGTCGTCGTTGGCGCCGCCTCAAAAGCCGGCACTACCGCCACCCTGCACATGTTCAACCACGACGGCGCGCTGACGCCGTTCCTGCCGACCAGCCCGTACTACCCGAACGTCGACGCCGGCACCCCTGTCCGGCTGCAACGCCGGAACCAGACCACCATCACCGACACGTTCACCCGCACCGCCGAAACCAACGGCTGGGGCACCTCCGACTCCGGCGACCAGTGGACTCCCACGGGCACTGTGTCGGCGTACAGCACCACCGGCACCCAGGCCCGCATCGGCCACACCGCGATCAACACGTCCCGGGTCATCACGCTCAACCGGGCCATCCGCGACGTTGATGTGGTGTTCGACGCCGCGATGAGCGCCGTCCAGACTGGCATCGGGTCCATTGCCGGGCCGCAGCTGCGGCGCAACACTGCTGGCACGACGATGCTGTGGCCGCACATCGTGTTCGGCCTGTCCGGGGTGGTGCAGCTGCGCCTGTACCGGTATCTGAACTCGTCGTTCGCGTCCGTCGGCACGTTCACCGTCCCCGCCCTGACCTACAGCGCGGGCACCCTCATCCGGTGCCGGGTCCAAGTCGAGGGAACGACGGTGCGGATGCGGGCCTGGCTCGCCGCCGGCGCAGAACCATCGACGTGGCATGTGACGTTCTCGGACACCCCCGTGGTGGACACCGGCGAACAGATCGCCATGGCCACGAGTGTGTTCACCGGCAACACCAACACCCTGCCCGCCCAGTTCACCCTCGACAACATCTCGATCAGCCAGATCCCGACGTACCCGCTCGAGGGCTACATCACCGACATCCGCCCCCAGTTCCTGCCCCAACCGGACGGCACGACGTGGTCGACGGTGTTGGTGGATGTGGGCGGGGTCGGTTCGCGGCTGGAGAAGCAGCAGGCCCCGTCGTTCTCGCCACTCAGGCGGTCGGTGCAGTTGGCGGCGATCCCCCCGATCGCCTATTGGCCGCTGGAGGATGCTGAAGGGTCGGTGTCCGGCACGTCGGCGTTCCCGGGCGGCCCGAAGATGGTCGTGACCGGCCCGGCGGTGTTCGGGTTCGGCCAGGGCGTCCCCGACGACATCTACCAGTCCCGGTACGGCACCAAACCCATGGTGTCGGTCGCCGCCGGAGCGAAACTGTCGGCGTCGGTGCCGATGTCGACGGTGCAAACCGAATGGGCAGTGTCGTTCGTCGGGCAGTTCTACGCCCCGGACGTTCCCGCGGTGACCGAGGTCCGGATCCTGCAGTGGGAAACCCCTGGTGGCACGTACACGCGGTGGGCGTTCGTCGCGACCGCCACCGGCTATCAGCTCCGCGCGTACAACGACGTCGCCGGCACCACCACCGTCGCCAACTCGGATGCGTTCGGCTCGTACGCGGCGCAACTGTCGTACACGATCGAAGCGTCGCAGGTCGGTGGGAACATCTCCACCCAGTTGTTCTACAACGACAACTCGTTCGCCGGGGCGTTCTCCATCGCCGGCACTTTGGCGCCGATCTCACAGATTACGGTCAACCCTGACCGGACCAACACCACCGCGTCGGTAACCCCTCGCGGCCTGAAGTTCATCATCGGGCATGTCCGGGTCACCGATGAGACGTCGGTGGCGGATCTGCCGTTCTACGCCGACCCGATCACCGGGAACACCGTGTACGCGGGCAACGCCTGGTATTTGGAGACCGCCCACGAGCGCATCAAGCGTTTGTGCGCGGAGGAACGCGTCCCGTGTGAAGTGCTCGGGGATCCGGCGTCGACGGGGTACACGCAGCTCAACGCGCAGCAGGACGGCACGTTCACCACCCTGGTCACGCAGGCGGCGGAGTCGGAGTCCGGGGCGGTCGTCTACGAGGGCGGCTTCGGGTACAAAGTCCTGCCCCGCACCGCCCGCTACAACCAGGCCCCGGCGTTGACCGTCGACCTGGACAGCTACCGCCGCTCGAGCGACACCGACCAGGCGGATGTGCTGGTGCCGCAGCTCGAGTCCCGGTTGGCGAACTACTGGACCGTCAGCAGGGCGAACGGCTCGTCCGGCTCGTACGCGGCCAGCGCGGCGTTCCGGGCACGGCGGGGCACCATCAACGAGGAAGTCACCATCGACGCCCTCTCTGATGACGTTCTGGACTCGCACGCGGCGTGGCGCGTCCACCGGAATGTGGACTACACGGGCGCCTACTACCCGTCGACCCCGGTGGACCTGGCAGCGAACCCGGACCTGATCGACGACTGGCTGGAATGTGACATCGGTTCCCGGGTGCAACGCATCAACCAGCCGACCCTCGCCGGGATCGCCACGATCGACCAGGTCATCGAGGGTGTGAGCGAGACGCTCGGGCCGCGGACCTGGAATGTGGAGATCACGGGGGCGCCGGCTGAGGTGTGGGACGTCGCCGTCACCGACCAGGTGCTCGGCAAGGCCGACACGGACTCGAGCACGTTCCGAGTGAACACCTCCACTGCCACGTCACTGCTGATTGATGTCCTGGCGGGGCCGCGGTGGACGACGGACCCGGCCCAGATGCCGATCTACGTCACTTTGGCGACCGGTGAGGACATTCAGATCACGGCGATCTCGGGGACGTCGAACCCGCAGACCGCGACCTGCGTGCGCTCCCTGAATGGCATTCAAGCCGCGATCCCAGCCTCGACACCGTTCCGCCTGACCAAACGCCAAACGGCCGCGCTATGACAAGGGGTGGCTGACGGTGTTCCTCGCAGGAGAAAACATCACGGCGGGCCGGCTTAATCGGCTTCAGCCGAAGCCGTACATCGTCAAAGCCTCGGGCAGCCTCGCCGCCGGCAGCACCAACGCTGACGTGCCGGGCTGCAGCATCGCTTTCACGACCGAGGCGGCGAACGCGGTCGTGCAGTGTTCGTGGTCGACCGACTACGACCTGACCGGCGCGTCCACGACCCTGGCGTCGTCGCGGCTGATGCTGGACGGTGCTACCGGTTCTGACGTTTTCACGATCAACCAGGAGAACGCGGGCGGCGCCAACGACCGGGTCACTGCGGCGCAGTTCTGGCAGTTCACGGTCGCGTCGGCGGGGGCACACACGATCAAGATGATCGCGACGACCCCGGCGAACACGACGGTCAACGTGTACACGGCGATCAAGCTGCTGGTCATCGAAGTCGCCTAACCCCCTTACTCCTGCCGGGGTGCGGGTGCGGTCCGAGCCTTGGTGCCCCCATCAGGGCTCGACCGGCGGGCCGCACACCCGAACACCGCACCCCGGCAGGCTCACCACGTCGTGCGAGGCTCCGGCTCCGGCGGCGCGCCCGATACGCGAACAGTGCGGCGCCGACCGCCCGGCCGATCGGCTCGGATCATCTGCTCGTGGTCGGAGACCGGCTTCCCGCACCCGTCGTGGGCGCACACCCCGTACATGTAGGTCGGGCCGTTGTTGTCGATGTACGGGTGACTCGTGATCGTCGGGCCTTCACTCACGGCTTCTCCTCGGGTGCCATCGCTGGCGGCGCAGGTCGCTCGTCGCCCATCTCCGCCCAGCACGCGCAGTGGTCGGCACATGGCTCATCATCCGGCGTGCAGGCACAACGTCCATCAGGACACCAACCCATGTCTCTCTCCTTCGTAGCGCTCTTGAAGTTCAACTACTCGCCGACAGCGGTAACGCCGAAGCTGTGCTGCACCCGCTCAGTGAACTGCACGGCGAGGTCCAGATCGAGCGCAGCGGCCCACCGGGCGAGGGTGTTGAGGTTCGGGACACCGCTCGTGCCGTTCTCCAACTCCGAGATGGCCGACTGCTGAGTGTCCAGTAGCTCCGCGAGGGCGGCCTGGCTTAAGCCTCGGCGCTTGCGGATCTCGGCGAGGTAGGCGCGCATTTCAGCGTGCCTTGGGTACGGCGCGAGCGGGATGCCGTCTGCTCGGCTGATCGTCATCGCTGCCCTTTCGATCCTCGTGACGCCCGCGTCGAACAAAGTGAGCGCGGGAGACGGTTTGAATGAGTAGTTCTTATGAGTTGGTTACATGAGTAGGTGGGTGGATCTGAGATCCGGCATCCTCGGAAGTCACTTCCGCTAGCCCGGATCTGACTTCCGGTATACACGGATCTCACTTCCGGTACCGGATCTCAGATCCGGCTGTCACCAGTCGTCGGACCGAGCCTCCCGGAAGCAGGCCCACACCGCGTTGCCCCCGGTCGTGGAAGCGCTTCTCTCCCTTCTTGACCTCACGGATGTTCCACTCCGTCAGGCAGTTGGCCTCATCGCGGCCCTTCTTAGCTCGCGGCGGTGCGCAGAAGCTCAGCTCGGCGACGTTGTACCTGATGTCGTCGCCCTTCAAGACAGCGCAGTTGCCCTTGGGGTTGAAGACCTTCCCGCAGCCGATGCAGGTGAACTTGCGCCCGTGAGGCCCGAGGACGGGGAGCGACTCCCAGTGGTTCGGGATCTGAAGCTGGTACTCGTCAGCCATGCGGGCGTACGCACTGCCGTGGCTGACGCGGACGGCCATCCCCATGCCGCGCATCGCGGCCCACGCTGTGCGGACGGTCCGCTCGTTGTAGCCCGTCTCGCGGGCGATCCGCTCGTTGCTCGGGTAGCAGGACGAGCCGTCCTCGAAGTCGGCGTAGTCCATGGCGGCGCGGGCGACCATCTTGACTGAGGTCTCGACGAGGATGATCCGGGCCAGCATGTTCCAGCGGGCGATGAACGGCTTGTCCTCGTCGTCGGGGCGGAACATGCGCTTCACGCAGACACCTGCCTGAGAGTCGCACAGACGTTCCCCAGGCATGGCAGAATAGGGTGCATCGTGGGTCGCCTCCTAGCGGCGATCAAGGGCCCGGATCACAGGTGTTGGTAGCACCTGCCGGGCCCGCTTTTTATGTCCGGGTAAGTATCTCATTTACGCACCGTTTGATCGAGTGCGACCCGCTTTCATGGCGGCGAATGCGAGCCCGGATCAGCGCTCATTCTTGATCAATTCCGCATGCCCTTCTGGGGAGGAGACCTCATGCCCGAAACACCCACGGCTGACCCCGGCAACGCCAACCCCGACGCCTGGACCGAGGAACTGTCCGACGCCGAACTCGCCGACCTGTGCGGCATGTTCGACAACCCCGACAACCTCGTCACCGCGTCCCTCGCCGGGACCCTGTACGACCCGGAACACGGCACCGATGAGGGGGCAGTCTGATGGCAGTCGAGTCGGCAGCACCCGCGCATGTGGGGCAGATGAAGGTGTGGCAGGCCCTCGGCGGCGGCAACTCCGGCGTGGTCGGCAACCGAGCCCACACGAAGGGATTCCACCGCGGCGCCAGCTTCGTCCCCGCCTCCGACTACTCCCGCCGTCGCGACCCCAAAGGCGCTGACGGGCCGTACAAGGGCTGGGGCTACGCGTGCGCCGGGGACTACTTCCACGGCGGCAACAGAACCCTCCGCGCTCGCCACGCCGCCCTCCTCACCCGCCTCCTCGACGGCGACGACGACCTGGCGAACGTGTGCGAGTTCATCGGCCAGCCGTTCGAGAACAAGCCGGTCCTGTACTGGTTCAAAGGCGACAAGCTCAAGAAATACAGTGGCGTCGGACATGACCGTTGGTCGCACATCTCCGTGTGGCGGTCCGACTCCGTCGACCAGCCAGCCTTGTGGGTGCCCCGCGCTGTCCCGCCGAAGCCGCCCGCGAAGACCGCTGCCGGGGTCAAGCTTGTCGCTCCGGCGTGGCCGAAGGGAGCCACCTACTTCGGGGCCCGTGACAACGCACCCGTGTACGCGACCGTCCGCAAGTGGGAAGCGCGGATGCGGCAGCGCGGCTGGAACATCACAGTCGACGGCCGGCTGTCCCCGGCTGACGAGAAGATCCTCCGGGCGTTCCAGAAGGAGAAGGGCCTGACCGTCGACGGGCGACTCGGCCCCCGGTCGTTCGCCGCCGCATGGACCGCGAAGGTGAGCTGAGAATGGAACAGCGCCCGCTACAGATCGCCTCCGGGCGCCAACCCTTCCAAGTGGCGATCATGGTCGCGTCCGTGTTCCTCGGCCTCGCCCTCACCATCACCGACCGGGTCCCCAACTCCGCGGCGAAGACCATGCACCCTGCCGTCCTGAACGCATGGGTTGGAATGCTTCTCCTAGCCGGAACTCTCGCCCTTGTCGGGGTGTTCTGGTCCGGCGCGTTCCGCACCGCACTCCGGTTGGAAACCGCCGGGGTGCTGATGCTCGCCGGCGGCTCCTCCATGTACGCCGTTGCCGTGTTCTCCGTGTCCGGATGGGCGGCGCTGATCGCGGGCGGCTACACCACCGCGATTGCCTTCGGCTGCTGGTGGCGCGCCTACCAACTAGTCCGCGATGTGCGGAAACTCGCCCACGCCGGCGTGGCCCGCCTACCGGTTCTGGTCGAGGAGGAGATCCCGTGACCGGCGCCGAGTGGGGCGTCATCATCGTCGGCACCCTCGGCGGGCTCAGCGGCCTTGGTGCGCTACTGCAGGCGGTGTTCGGCCGGGACAAGAACAAAGCCGACGTGGGAAAGGCCAACGCTGAGGCGTCGACGGTCATCACGAACACGGCGATGGAGTGGATCGACAAGTTCGAGCGGCAGGCTGAGGCGGCGCAGGAGCAGGCCGATCGGGCGCAGCGGCAGGCCCGGGAGTTGCAGGTTCAGATGGATGCGATGGCGAAGGAGGCCCGGGCGTTGGCGGAGATGCTGAAGGAGCTGCGGGCGGCGATCCTGCACCCGAATGCCACGGTCGAGAACCTACGGCTGTTGATCTCTCACGGTAGTCACTGGGAAGACTCGTAAGCCGCCCATTCGGGTCGGCTGTGAAGTGGCTTTGACCTGCGCAAACTGCGATAATTAGGTGGTCCCGGCGGTGCGTCAACACCCCGGGACCTGACGGACTGTCCCACTTCGAAGGAGCCCGCAATGGGGAAGACTATCCCGCTGGCTGAACGGTTCTGGACCAAGGTCTCCCAAGCCAGCCCTGGCGGGTGTTGGACCTGGCTCGCCTACATCGACGCGTACGGTTACGGGCACACTTCAGTCGGCGGACGCAAGACGCCCGCCCATCGAGCGGCATACGAGTTGCTGGTCGGCCCCATCCCCCAAGGCATGAGCATCGATCATGGATGCCACACCCGTGACACGACCTGCCGCGGCGGGCCATCCTGCCTGCACCGGCGATGCGTGAACCCCGCACACTTAGATCCGATGCCGATCGGGCAGAACGCCAGCCTCGGCGACACCGGGCGCCGCCCGACCTGCAGGTGGGGCCATCCGTTCGATGACGAGAACACCGCAATCCCGACCACCGGCCGCGGAAAACGTCGGTGCAAGGCATGTGACCGTCGTCGAACCAACGCCTACCAGGAGAAGAACCCGTACCAGAAGGTCGCGCCGAGGACACATTGCGGCAAGGGCCACTTGCTGTCCGAGGAGAATCTGTACACCCGGCCTGGGCGGAACAGAGGTCAGTGCAGGAAATGCATGACTGCAGTCAGCAGCGCCCGCGCCAAGCGAGCAAAAGCAGCACGACACGCAGCTAGGGATGCAGCGAACGCCTAGAACAGGTGCCGACCTTCACGGATTCCTGCCGCAGCCATGCCGCCTTCCGCTCGGCCTGGCCTTCGTCGGCGCCTGCCGCCCGCAGCATGTCGACCGCGGGCTGGTACCGGTCCGAGCGGTCTGCGTACGCCAGGTATGAGCCGAGGATGTGCCCCAGCACCACCGCATCCGTGGTGATCTCCCGCAGTCGGGCGACGCACCACTCGACTGGCGGTGGCCCGCCCGGCCCGAACGCCAACCGCTCGACCTCGCCATACACTTCGGCGGCTTTCAGCCGCTGCCTGCTGTCGGATAGTGCCGGGTGCCGCATGGTCGCAGCCTAAGCGTCCAGGCCGGTCGTTTCACGCCAGCCCGTCGCGAGGCGGCGCATCCACCGTTCAACAGCCGTGCAGACCTGTCGTTCCGTGTGAGCTGACCATGCGAAAGTCCCGCGACGAGTCGTCTGAGCCGCGTACCAAAGGCCGTCGGCCAGGGCGCCGAACTCGACACGGGCGTGCCGCCAGTGCCCGCGCTCCCCTGATTCCCAAGCTCGGTGCCGCCGGTGCGGGTGGTCGGCGAGCTCAATGCGCTCCATGCCGGGACCTTAGGGCACAGGTACGACGCTTTCCGGACTTGCAATCTTGGCCGCACTTCTCATGCGCATCGGCACAAACTTCAAAAGCCCAGCTAGGAGCCGTCATGAAATACGGGAAGTCGATCGTCGCCGCCCTCACCGCAGCTGTCGTCGTCGCCTACCAGGCGCTGTCCGGCGACCAGAACATCGAACCGGCCGAGTGGGTGTCGATCTCTATCGCGTTCGTTACCGCCGTCGGGGTGTACGTCGTACCGATGTCGCCGTACGCGAAATGGGCCAAGACCGCCGTCGCTGTCATCCTCGCCGTGCTGCAGATCGCGACCACCGCGATCCTGGGCGGGATCGGCGCCGACGAACTGCTGCTGATGTTCATCACCGCGGTCGGCGCCGCTGGCGTGTACGCGGCGCCAGCCGTCACGGAGGCCCCGAACGGCCCGGATGTGGTCGTGACTGCCGGGTCGGATGCCTGATCGTCCCGATCCCGAAGATTTGTCGGCAGGACGGGCCTCCCCAGGTCCCTGCCGGCGCGATAGCGCCCCCTGCTCCCAGTTTCGGCTGGTGAGCGGGGGGCGCTTTCTGCATTTACGCCGATCATCGGTTCATCGCACAACCGTCTGGACTACCCCGTGCGCAGGACTTGATGGCTGAAATAGACATGGGGCCCATATGGTCTTTCACGCACCCCGGTTCACCTCGAACAACCCACCGACGAAACGAGATTTCCTCATGCTGCACCAGAGCGAGACGGTCTTCCAGGATCAGGCCACCAAGCGCAAGCGCCGCAACCGCAAGGTCGCCATCGGCAGCACCCTCGCCGCGGTCCTCATCATCCCCACCGGCGCCTACGCCGCGATGACCATCTTCGGGAACGGCTCCCTGACCGCCGAGGCGTACCAGTCGCAGGGGCTGACGGTCTCCGAGGAGCACCTGTCGAAGAAGCTGTTCCCCGGCGCCGAGGCCGACCTGGTCATGAAGGTCACCAACCCCAACCCGTTCCCGGTGAAGGTCACCCAAATCGAGCCGACGGGCAACCCGACGAACGTCACGGCCGGCTGCGACCTGTCGAAGGTGTCCGGCCCGGTCGGCGCGAACCCGGCCTACTCGATCCCGGTCGCGGCGCAGCAGACGGTTCCGGGTGGTGGTGACGCCGTCGTGACGATCCCGAAGGCCGTCAAGCTGGATCTGTCGGCGGAGAAGGGTTGCGGCTTCACTATCGCGATCAAGATCACGGGCACACAGAGCGCCGCGGGAAACTGACCCGCCCACTGGCACTTTCAGGCCCGTCTCCACTGCTTCTGGCGGTGGGGGCGGGCCTTTTGCTGGTGGGCGTGATCCTGCGACGCCGCGCCGCCTGACCCCGGGAACGGCGAAAGCCGCACCCCGGGTGAGGGGGAGCGGCCTCCGCGTGCACCGTGCTGGCCGTACTCGAATCATCCACCTGCCGCCAAGGCTAGACCGCGAAGCCTTCCTGTTGCGTCGGTCGAACGCACGACCGCTCCAGGGCTACAACCCGATGTTGCTATGTCGCTAACACAGCAACCCGGTCACTCCCCCGGCTCGGTTGCCCACCTGCGGCCGTTGACTTTCATCCACGCCGGAGTGTTCGGCGGGCTCGTCCGGTTGATGGCGTTCTCCCACACCTGCCACGCCTCTATCGCCTGCGTGATCTCCGTGTCCTCGACCGTTTCCGGTTGGCCTTCACCCGCCGCCACAGTTTCCGCCACTGGCGTCTCGTGACCGGCGCTCCCGCCCACAGCCAGCAGATCAGGACCGGCGCGCAGACCAGCCCAGACGGCGCCCGCTGACTCCACGTCTGCATGACGGCGTACTTGTCGAGGAACCCCCAGATGGCGACCGCTGTTAGTGCCCATCACCCACAATAGGCACGGGTCGATAGAGCCCGCAGACCACTAACGGGTAGTCCAAACCTGGCCAAACAGTCAGGCAGCAACGTACCGCGGTGATCAACTGGATCGGCGGCGGCTTTACCGCTTGCTCCAGGCCGTCGAACGATCGACCTCCGACATAGCCGCCTCGCGAAGCCTTCTTGCACGTGCCGAGACGCGGCGGCGAATGCGAGCGCAGGTCCTGCAAACTCGGTCCGTTCCATTCGAGACAGCCGCAAGGTTGTCTCCCGCGAGTTCGTGACCCTTCGGGCAGTGTGTCTTCAGGCGGTTGAAGTACGCCATCCCTCGACCGCGGGCCAGATTCTCTCGGCGGGTCACAATCTCAAGATGTGCAGGGTTCACGCAACGCCGATGCCGGCAATCGTTGGCAGCTTCGCATGTTGAATCGCGCGTGTGGCAGAGGTGATCCAGCGTCATGCCGTCGGGAATTGTCCCAACTAAGACAGTCCAGACGATACGGTGGACACCAGTTGCCTCGTGTCCACCGCCCGGTTTCGGGTAAGACGCCGCGCCATAGCCGCTCTTCTTGACGTAGCCGGTCCACACCCAGCAACCGGACTCTGCAACCTGGATCTTGGTCGCGATCCGGGACGGCAGTGGCGACAGGTCAGAAAAGATCACGAATTCTCCTGCGTATTGATCGTTTGAGAGCCTTCCATGCCGGCGTCGATTGGTACGCATCCCACCCCGCAGCCAGTCAGCGGCGATAGGCGGTGTGGTCAATCGGCGGCAGCGCCCGCAGCGGCTCCGGAAGGTTAGCTATGCCGTAGCCGTCAGCCCACCCGCGTACCCACCGCAACACCGCCCCACGGCGCAGCCGAAACTCGGCGGGACACTGCGACAAGACGTCATCGGCGAAGTCCTGCCACAGCTGCTGGGTGGGTTCGTAGCCGAGAGCGTCGGACAGGATCGCTTTCGCGGAGGTGTTTGTCCCGGTCCCGATGTAGCCCCAGCTGAACTCGCCGGCGGGGCCGTTCGGTGCCAGTTGGCCGAGCACTTCCGGGTCGGAGCGTTTCGCCGTGAACAGTTCCACGGAGATCCGCGAGTTGTCGGTCCCGTGGTAACAGCGGTCATCGGTGCGGGACCAGGCCGGGGCGGTGCTGCTCATGTGACTCCTTCGTCAGGGGGCGTTACTGAGTACATACATCGATATCGCGCCGGCTACAGCCATGACGGCGACAACGCACGTTTCGACGCGGGACCCGGTCCTGAAGCGCATCCAGCGCGGAGTACCAACCGGCGCCCAGCGACAGCCGCGGATCTCGAGCGGCCACCACAGCGGTACCGCCGAGTAGGTGAGCGCGTCACCGAGGCTGTGGGCGAGGCAGCCCCAGGCGACGGGGATCCCAAGCCACCACCAAGATGTGATGGCAGGGTCGGTGAAGGCGATCGCTGCGAGCGCTCCGACGAGGACGGCGCCGACGCCGGCGGTGAACCGGAAGGAGCGTTTCCCGTGTCGGCGGAATTTCCCGGGCAGCAGCCAGTCCCCGATCTTCGCTCTGGTCGTCGACGTGAGGGCGGTGTGCGAGGCCAGCCACGCTGCGAACCCGATCAGCGCCATGGCCGTCGCCTGACCCCATTGGTGTCCGGCGACGGTAGCGAGCATGCCGGCAGTGATAGCCCCGGCAGCGGTGTGGGTGAGGCCGCGGTGCCCGCTGTTATCGCCAGCGCAGTGACTGCAGGATCCGGCGCGGACGCTGCGCGAGGTGAACGATGTCAGCGTGGACAGACCTCGGGTAAGGGGTCCGAGAGTGCGGGACACGGTGGAGCCGGGATGGTCGAGATCGGGAAGGAGTGCGAACCCGGTCGCAACGATTACGCCAGCACCGATCACCGTCGGCGATATGTCGGCGCCGGCGCCGGTTAGGGCTGCACAGCCGCCGAGCCAACCAACCGCGGCTGACAGGGCATGCGAGCGCCCCATCATGTCCGGATCACCTGCGGCTTGGCTGACGGCGACTGATCAGTCACTATGAGCCCATGCCGAACGTGCAGATCCGCGACGCCAGCAACCCGGACAAGGTCCTTGTGCAGACCCTGCACCTGTCGTTCGAGCCCCGAGAGAACCGGCCGATCTACGTCCGGCGCCGGTACAAGGACACCAAGAACCGCGGCTACCTGATCACGGGCGTGCTGCAGTACGAGATCGTCGAGGAGGCGCCGGAGGAGTCCGGGATCGTGCTCCTCGCCCGGCCCATCGACTGACCTCACCGCCGCTCCTCGATCAGCTGGTACTCGCCCAGCCGCGGCCGGCCGTCAGCGTTCAGGACTCGCTCGACCTTCCCGAACTCGTCCATGAGCTCATCCAGCAGGTCATGGACCCGGCGGGTGGACAGGCCGACCGCGTCGGCGATCGGGGTCGGCTTGCAAATGCCGACCTTCAACGCATCCAACACCTTCAGGTGCCCGTCGTGCATCTTGCGGCCCTGCACCTTCTCCGTGACCGGGTTCCACACCGGGAACGCGGCGATGTCTGGCAGGTCAGCCAGCGCCGAGGCGCCGTCGCCGCCGTGCACCGCGACAGCCCGTGCCGCGGTCTCAGCGACCCGGTCGGTGTCCCCGCCGAGGTGGGTCCCGTTCCGGCGCGCCTCGACCCGGCGGCGGATCTCCTCCTTCGCCATTTCGGCGAGCTGGTGACGCATGAGGTACCAGGTGCCGGCAGCGTTGGCTGAGCCCACATCGAGGGAACGCCACCGGATCCGGTCCGGCCAGAAATCGCGCAGGGTGTCAGTCAGGTAGTAGGCGCGGAAAGGCGCCGACCGGGCACCCTCCTCCGGGTCGATCAGCAGGGCATAGCCGGGTAGGGCGGGAAACTGCGACGGGTCCTCGTCGACCTTGAAAACCTGGCGGGCGTTGGCGTCCTTCGACCGCATCATCACCCCGTTACCCATGAGCAGGTTCGACCGCAGCATCTCCGCAGCGTTCCCGGCCCCGCCGAACGCGCCCAGCGTCGACTCCTGCGACGCGAGGAGCAGCTGCACGCCGACCTTCTGCCCTTCGCGGGCGATGGTCGCTTCCATGAACTGCAACTTCTCGGCGTGCTCGGGGTTCAGGAACTTCGACAGCGGCTTGTGGCATTCGTCGATGACGATCAGCAGGCCGGGGCGGTCCGCGGTCGGGGTGAAGCCGACTTCTTCCTCGAGGCCGTTCTCGTCCTGCCGCAACTCCATGATCAGCATGGCGCAGGTGACCATCTGCACGATCTGCTCATGAGTACGCGCCGAGTAGTCCGCGTGCTTCATCAGCATCGGCGAGCTCGAGTTGCCCTGCCCGTCACCGAACCACACCACCGTCGGATGGGTTTCGGAGTCGGCGATCGGCATCACGATCGACTCGATCAGCCGGGACTTACCCGCACCGGAGCCGCCCTGAATGTAGCCGCCGACCATGCGGTCCTTGGTGTACACCTTCCACCGGGCATGGCCCTCACCGTCGATGAACGGGCCCATGTCGACGTAGCCGTCGCGGAACGTCAACGGGCCGGGCCACTCCTGGTCGTCGCGGACCTGCGGCTTGGTCACCACCGTCAGCAGCACCGCCGGTTCGGCGAGAACAGGATGTTTCTCGGCGATGACGTCCTGGTCGATCGTCAGGCCGAGGCCGCCGCGGACGAGGACCATCGCCGACAGCAGCGTCGCAATGGACTGCTTGCCGGGGACGAGTCGCAACACGAACCGCCAGCCGGCTTTGACTTCCTCCGGTGACTCGAGGGCGGATCCGGGGAGCTGCCCGCCGGGGCAGCCGACGTATTCGGCCCAGCGGGCCGCGTACGGGTTCTGCCCGGCAGGTACCGGCACCGACACGGGCGCCACGTGTGGCTGCCGGTTCGGGATGCGGTGCTTGGCCCACCAGTGCAGCGACAACGCGGAGCCGAGAACGACGAGGATGCCGATGGCGTCAAGGCTCAGCCCGGTCGCGACGGTAGTGGTGAGCCAGCCGCCGGCGACGGCGACGAACCCGATGCCGCGGCTGAGATCTTTCCTGTCGTCGAGGCGCTTCCGCATCTGCTTCGCGGCGACCACCGCTACGACGATGCACGTCGCGGCGGTGGAGCCGAGGATCGCAGCGTCGGCGTCGGTGGCGTCCTTCGCCGCGTTCAAGGCGGCGGAGGCGAGAACGAGCAGGCCCATGCCGACGAACGGGGCGGCCTGCTTCTGGACGCCTTTGACGTGGGAGTGCGCGTTGCGGGCGTGCTGTTGGGCGAGACGGGCCCGCCGCTTCTGCAGTTCGATCCTCTCGCGGGTGGTGAGTGGTTTCGCCGGGGCCGGCGCGCTCGGCTGCTTGGTGGTGGTCGGCATCGCCGTCCCCTTTCCGTTTTCCGTACGTGGTGGGCGGCCCGGTCGTCGGTGCCGGGCCGCCAAGGGCGGGTGTTACTCGTTGGTGTTGGCGGCCTTGTTCCCGGCGGACGGGTTCAGGGAGTACTGCTCCCGCAGCGGCATGTTGTGCTGCTTGACGGCCTGGGCGGCAGCGGCCCACAGCGCGGCCGCCAGCTGCGACGCTTCCTGCGCGTCAGCGACGAGCTGCCTGTCGTCGGCGCCGACCTCCATCCGTTTCAGGGAGCCGAGGAACGCCTCACCGTTGCCGATCTGGGCGTGCCGTTCGGCGACCCCGTCCAGGTAGTTGACCAGCGTCGGGATGCCGGTGACCTCATTGGCGGGTCCGGTCGGAGCAGGGGCAGTCGTGGTCTGACTCATGGTCGGCTTCTCTCCGGTCGCGGTGGTCATTCGGCCATCTGGGCTTGCTTGTCGGCGGCGTCCGGCGCGGAGCCGTAGCCTTCGCGGACCCCGGCGTTGTGCCGCTCGATGGTGTCGCCGGCGGTGGTCCACAGTTCGGCGGCGTTGCGGGACGCTTCCTGGGCCTGCTGGACGAGGCTGATGTCGCCGGGGCCGATCTTCATGGTGTTCATGGCGGTGAGGATCTGCTCGTTGCCGCCGTGCTGGCTGTGGGTGGCGGCAACCTGGTTCATGTAGTGCACGGCGGACGGAATACCGGTGACCTCACCGGACTGCGTCTGGGTCATGGGGTCTCCTTCGTTCGGTGTTGCTGCTGTTGCGGGGCAAATCGGTACGTGGCGGCCGTAGTCGGCCGCGGCGGTTCTCGGGTCGGCGAAGCCTCCGGTGCTCGCGGCTCCGCACGCGCCGCATCGCCAGCCGGTGCTGCCGGGCTGGCCGCCCGGGTGCTGCTCGCGGGGGTCGCGTGTCGGACGCTCATCGAGGGTCTTGCCGATGTCTTCCGGGGCGTCCGGGTAGAAGCGCGGCACTTCGGGCATCGGCGAATCGTCCGAGCTCGTCGAGGGTCGAGGGGCTGCCGGGTCGGGCTGGTCGGTGCCCAGGCCGTCACCGGCCGCCGGGGGCGTCGCTGACTCGGCCGCAGGCAAGGGTGCGGTTAGCTGGCCGATCTGCCACTGCCAGCCCGTCAGGGTTTCCTTCACAGTCGGCTTCGGTGGCAACGGCTTCCCGTTCGCTTTCGCGCCGGCGACCGCAGTCTTGTACTGGTCGCGGACCTCGTTGTGCTGCTCGGTTAGGTCTTCCCACATGGCCTGCCACCGCTGCCACGCATACGACCACATGCCGGGCTTGGCGACCTTCGCCGACTTCGGCGCTTTCCCTGCCGCCTTGCGCCGGTCGAGCCACTTCTCGACCAGGGCGTACGACGGTGGGGTCTTGCCGTGCTTGGCGTACTCCGTGTCAACCTTGGCGATCTTCAGGCCGGTGGTGACGGCTGCAGACATCAGCAGGACAGCGCCGAGCAGGGGGTTCGCCAGGAACACGAACGCTGATACGACCCACATCAGCGACCACCCCCACCCGCGGCGGCGGCCTGCTTAGCCAGGACCCGCTTACCGACGATCACCGCGACCCCCATCAACGCGACGCCGAGGGCGCCGGCACCGACGTTGCCGACCCACCCGGCGATCTGCCCGCCGAAGCTGTCCTGCAGCGTCTGCGACCAGTCCCGGATCCGCGCGGCGAGGGTGCCGTTGGCGTTGTCCGAGGCGGCGAGGACCGGCCCGAGGAAGCCGTAGGTGATCGCGACCTGGTTCGGGGTGAGGTCGGAGATGATGTCGATGGCCCAGGCGGCGGCGCCGATGAACAGGGCCAGCGGGATGACCCAGGCGGGGAACAGTTCGAACACCCAGCGGATGGTCCGTCCGGGCCAGGCACCGGCGGCGTACGACCCGGCGGTGATGGACATGATCTGGGCGATCCAGCCGAGGATGTACACGCCGGCTTCCTGCTGGCGTTTCACGGACTGGTTGGAGGCGAGGAGGTTACGACCGGCCATGACGGTGGGTTCCTTTCAGAGGAAGAGGTGGCCGGCGAACTGCGCGACCGGGTAGACGAGGTGGTCCACGACCCAGATGCCGGGCGTGGTCAGGGCGAGGATTTTGATGGCGCCGAGGTGGACGGCGAGGCGGCCGGGCCGCTGGACGACCCATTCGCGGTAGCGCGACACGACGGTGTAGGCGTAGGCGCCGCCGTGGTACACGACGCCCGCCTTGCGGATCACACTGCGGTTCTGGGCTGTCCACGGGGCGTGACGGGCGTAGTCGGCGAGCTCGGCGAGGCTGGCGGGCTGGTCGGTGAACAGGGCCGGCGGCGTCCAGTAGGCGCCGGTTCGGCCCGCTACGGCCCTCGTGGAGGCCCAGAGAGCCTGAACCCTGCTGCGGGCCGGGTCCGGGTGTGCACCATCTGTGTTGACGTTGACCTGCGGAAACTCTGCGGTGGGGGTGGTGGTCTCGTCGGCTTCAGGCTGCAGGGTGCAGGCTTCAGCCTGCACCGGTGCTGCCGGGTCGTCGACGAACATGTCGTCCGGCGGCGGCGGCACGATCCGAAGTTCGGGGCGGTCGACCGGGCGCGACGGTGCGCCGGCCGGGCGGGGCCGCGGGCTCGGCCTGCGGGCCTCAGCGGTGGCGATGTCGTTCACGATCAACCTCTTTCAAGGGGTGTTTGTGCAGGTCAGGCGGGGTTATGGGCGCGGACGAACTCGCACACACCGGCGTTGTCGGACTGCCACCGCTCGTGCCGCAGCACCTGCACGGCGGTGGCAGCGACCGCGGCGAGGGTCGCCCCGATCGGCCACGCCACCATGTCCGGGCTGTTCAGGACGGTCGTGACGAGCCCGGCCAGGCCGATCCCGGTGCACACACCACCGGCGATCGTCGACATGGTGTGCGGGTTCTTCCCCGGGGCGGGCAACGGCGGCGGCCCAACAGGCCCGGTCGTGGTCTCGACGAACTCGACGTTCTCCAGAACGGCCGGGGTGCGGTGGTCGACGGTGGTCATGTCAGCTCTTCCTGTGCATGGGCTGGATGATGAGGAAGTCGGTGAGGACTGCGCCGGCGGCGAGTACACCGACGATCAGCAGGACGGTCATGAGGGGTCTCCCAGAGGGCTGTGGGGGTGGCCGTTGACGCCTGCGGTGACGCGCGGCGCAGGCTCGGAGATGTGCGTCACCGGGACGTCCGTGACGCGGACGGTCGGGGGTGCGTCAACTGCGTCAGCAGGTGCGTCGCCCCACTCCTTCAGCCGCCGACGCACGGTGGCTTCCTTCGCGCCAGGGACTGCGTCAGCGGCCTTGCGGATCGAGTCGAAGTCACCCGCGAGGTAGCGCTGCGCAGCGTGCGTCGCCGGGTCTGCGTCACGTGCGTCACCGCTGGTCACAGTGGCTGACGCAGTCTTGGCGCGGCGTGCCGGCGGGACGGTGACGCGGCTGCGCAGGGTCCGGTCTGACGCGCCGGTGATCGCGTCAGCGGGCTGCGCCACCGGCGCGTCACTGCCGTCGTCGGCGCGCGTGCCGGGCTGCGTCACGTCGTACGGCAGGGGCTGCGCCGTGGTCCACGATGTGCGCGTCACGCGACGCATCACCTCGCGGATCATTGCGTCGTCGGCGGTGAGGGTGAGGCGCGCCAGGCGGGCCCGGCGACGCGTCTGGAGACGCTTCCAGCCGTACAGGCTGAGGTAGTACAGCCGGGTCATCTGCTGCGTCACGCGTTCCCGGTTGATGGTCTCGACGTCACGCTCGCCGGGTTCGATCGCGCCGAGCCACAGCAGCAGCCGGCGCGGGGTCCACCGCCAGGAGCTGATGCCGGCAAGTCGCCGGGCGGTCTCGTTGCCGGTGAGGCCGTCCCACCACGTTTTGGTGACGAGCAGGGGGACAGCGACGCGGAGGGCGACCTCGGCGAGGGAGTGCGACGCGAACGAGGCGATCGTGGCGATGGACAGGGCGATGAGCCATGCGGTCTGCCCGTACCGGCCGGGGTGCTGGTGTTCCCGGTAGTGCCGGACGGCGCGGATCATCGCGACGGACAGGTTGACCTCGAGGGCGAACAGCAGGACGACCATGACGGGCCAGGGGACGTTCAGGAGTTTGGTGCCGATGACCCACATGGCTTCGCCGGACCAGCCGAGGCCGATGACCATGCCGAGGGTGGCGAGTTTGTCGTCGGGCCGCTCGCCGGTGGCGAGGGTTTTCGCTTTGCGGGCGAGGTACCAGAGGATCGCGACGGTGGCGATGAGCCCGGCGATGGTGAGGACACCGGTGTTGATGTGGTCGGTGATCCATGCCCACGTGTGGTGCGTCCGGGCAGCGTCGTCCGTCGCCGGGACTGTGGACAGTCCGGCGCCGTCGGGGCGCGCTGGCGTCGCAGTGATCGTGTTGGGCATGGGTCGAGTATTGCATGGCGTAGCGACTATTGCTAGTCAATTGTCGAGCGATCCCGTACTGTCATGACCATGACCCTGGCCTCTACGCACTCCCAGCCTGATGACTGGGACAGCCATCTATGCGCTTGCCGCCTGCCCCCGCCGCCCCAGCGTCGGGCGATTCGGCAAGCCGCTCACATGAGCCTCAGCCACGCCGCCTCGCGGCTCGGCGTCGACACGATGACCCTCAGCCGCTGGGAGCGCGGACTTCACGAGCCGCGGCCGAGGTACATCCCCGCATACCTCGACCTGCTTGACCATCTCCGGGCGCAAGCGGTCAAGCACACACCCGCACGAACCCAGAAATGACGACAGCCGAGGTGCTGAAGACACCCCGGCTGATTCGTCATGCCCACGTACCTACATACGAGAGGCAAGACACCTTGACGGTAACCCAGGCTGACGGCCTGAACCAGACGGCGGGTGCCGGGTGACAGTTCCGCGACAAGACCAACGGGCCAAACCACGTAACAGCCCGCCGGCCGCAGCTCACGGCGCAATCCCAGGAGTGGACAACCCCGCCGGTCTACGCATCGACGAGCAGACCGTTCTCGGCTGGTTCCTCTGCGCCGCCAACCACAGCGAGACCGTCGACCGTCTCGGCGACATCCAGGTCAAGCACTTCTTCACGCCAGCACACCAGGAGATCTACGGCGCCGTCATGCTTCATGCGGGCGCCCCGAACATCCTGGCCCTGGTCGCCGCCGATCTCTCTGCCGAAACGGCGCACCGGTCGGTGCGAGCTCTCCCGTCAGGGCTGCTCGGCTACCTGGCCGAGTGCAAGGAATACGCCGATCTTCTCGGCGAGCGGCAGCTGGCGTACCACGTCGGCCGGGTTCGTGAGTCGTACGTGCGTCGGCAACGCTTCGAGATCCACGCCGAGGCAACAGTCGCGCTCGAGCGCGACGACCTGGACGCCTACCGGGGTGCACACGCCAGGATCCTCAACCTCGAAGGCGTACCAGAGACCGATGACGCTGACGACCGGTTCCCTCAAATCGACTGGGACGAGGCCTTCGGCAAAGACTTCTCGGAAATGGACTGGCTTGCCGGCCGGTTCATGGAACGTGGCCAGCAGGTAGCTGTCGTTGGAGACGGCAAGGTCGGCAAGTCCCTGTTCATGCTGGACTGGGTGATCCGGGCCGTTACCGGCAGGTCCTTCATTGGCGACGACCGCCGCGAACCGATCAAGGTCTTGTATCTGGATCGGGAGAACAGCCTCCGGGACATCATCACCCGGGCGAAGGCTCTCGGAGCTACCCCCGAGGACCTGCGGGGTCGCTTGTCGTACCGGCAGTTCCCGCGGCTGTCGGGTTCGCTAGATGAATCGGCGCAGGCCGCTCAGCAGGTCCTGAACATGGTCGATGACGCGAAGGCGGACGTGACCACGCTCGACACGGCATCACGCTTCATCGCGGGCAAGGAGAACGACTCCGACACGTGGCTGCAGTTGTACCAGCTCGTTCATGCCCCGATGAAGGCCGCGGGCATTGGTGGTGTGCGACTGGATCACTTCGGCAAGGACTCCGATCGCGGGTCTCGAGGGTCGTCGGCGAAAACCCAGGATGTTGACCACGTATGGGAGATGCGGCGGGTCGACGAGCGCAAGCAGCTGCTGGGCGACATGGAACGCATCGCGACCACGATCACGCTGCGGCGCACTCACACCCGGTCGGGTCTCGGTGAGGACGAGTTCACGATCGTTCGTCGCGGTGAGCGTCTTCGGGGCGGGATGTGGCTGGACGGCCGGACGGGGCACGAGCTCGCGGATTCGGGCGTCTTGGAGGTGATCCGGGGTGAGGTGGACCGGATCGTCGACGACTTGCTCGCGGCGAGCGTTCCGCCTGGTCTGGGTCGCGACAAGCTCAAGAGCTGGATGACCTTGAAGGGTCTGCCGACGTTCAGGGCGTCGCTGATGGCGGACGTTGTCCGGGAGCTGAAAGCGCGTGAGTCGTGAAGATCAAAACCTGTTCCCGGACCTGTTCCCGCAAGATCTGTTCCCAAGATTGTTCCCACCTGTTCCGCGATCTTGCATTTGCGCTGGTGGGACCTGTTCCGGGCCTGTTCTGCTCCTGTTCCCACAACCATCGCTGCCGACCTGTTCCCTCCCGCTCCCTCTAGGGAGGGAACAGGGAACAGGTCGGCCGGCAGAGGCAAAGATTCGTCCGCAACCCGTCCGTTTCCAGAAGGAGCAAAGATGATCAGCCCCGATGAGTCCTCGATCCGACACACTCAGAGCAACCCCATCGATACCTTTCGTGATGACCACAGTTCAGACGGGGAGGTGGAAATGACCACAGCGGCCCCGTCGATGATCGGCGGTTCACCATCCGCCGAACGGTGGCCTGACGCCGCCGACCTCCGGCGCTACCTTGCCCCGATGACCACCAGCGCCCACGCCGTCACTGCAGCCCTGCACCAACGCCGCACCGGCCTCGGAGCGAGCAGGCTCAACAGCCTCCTGTACCTGTGCCAAGGACATCACCTCGGAGACCTCGGCGAACCCCTGTTCGCCGAACCGCTGTTCGCCGTCGCGGGAGGTGCTGTCGTCGAGGACTACGCCGGCGGCAACCCGGATGAACTCGCCGACGAACATCTCAACACCATCGGCTACGTCATCGCCCGCTACGGCAACCTGTCCGCCGGGGACCTGCGCACCCTGGTCCGGGCTGCCGACCCGTGGAAGTTGGCCGCAGCCAGGCCCGAGGATCCGCGCATCGAGTGGCTGTGGTTGCAGGACTGGTTCGAGCGTCAGGCCGCCGCCCTCGAGGTGGACGAGCCGCGGCTGTCCCGTCAGCAGATGACCCAGCTGGCCGAGCGCGCCCTCACGGAGCCTCTCAGGTCCGGTGAGCCGCTGACGCGGGACGTTATCGAGGCGCGGATCGCCGCGGCGAGAGAGCGCACCAGTGCCCCCTGAGTCGCAGTGGACGTTGCTGGGCTTCGACACGGCCCTGGACGTATGGGAGGCGTTGGAGCAGCCGCCACCCGACCTACTGATCATTGTCAACTCGTGGCTGCTGGATCTGCTCGACAATGCCTTGGTCGGGCAGCGTATGTCGGGTTTCCCGGGCTGGCGGTTCGCCGTCATCCCCGGCACCCACAACGGCGTTGACATGGTCACCTGCATCTTCCAGGCCGACGAGCGAACCAGAGTCGCCAAGTGCAGCTACTACGCCTACCAAGCTCCGCCGTTCGGTCCTGCGTGAGCGCAGCCCACATCGAGGATCTTCGTGGGTCGTTGGTCGGTATGCGGTCGGGCTTCGTGGACTGGGGCCCGACCGTCACCAGTCCACGCACCGGTCCTCACGGAGCTCCCATGTCTTACCAGCCCCCTCCCCCACCGCAATACGGTCAGCAGCCCCCTGTAAGCGGCCCGCCCGGTCAGCAGCCTTACGGATATGCCCCGCAGCAGCCGGCGAAGAAGCGCAAGAAGTGGCCGTTCATCGTCGGCGGGATCGTCCTGTTGATGATCGTCGGCTGTGTCGGCGCGTTCGCGTTGCTCGGTGCGGGCGCGAACGAGGTCGCGAAGAGCCTCGACGAGGCCGACCAGAACCAGCAGGGCAAGAACGCCGTCGCCGGGCAGATGGGCAAGCCGGCCAAGGACGGCAAGTTCGAGTTCACGGTGACGAAGATGAAGTGCGGTGTGGCCTCGGTCGGGCCGGCTGACTTCGGCGAGAAGGCACAGGGCGCGTTCTGCCTCGTCGACGTGTCCATCAAGAACGTGGGTACGACAGCGGAGGTGTTCAACGACTCGTCGCAGCAGGCCACAGACGCCGCTGGGAACGTGTACTCGGTCGATTCGGGTGCCGCCGTGTATGCGAATGAAGACTCGTCGACGTTCCTGGAGCAGATCAACCCGGGGAACACGGTCAGAGGCAAGCTCGTCTTCGACGTGCCGGAGGGTACGAAACTGACGTCGGTGGTGCTGCACGAGAGCATGTTCACCGCCGGCATCAAGATCCCGCTGAAGTAGGCAAGCCAAGACGGAAAACCGCCCCCGTGCCTACTGGCCGGGGGCGGTGTCATGGAGGCGCTATCGGCGAGGCAGGTCAGCCATCGCATCCGAGAGGATGTCCCGGGCGCCGTCGCCCTCGATCGCGTTCTCCCACAGCAGGTCCATGACCTGGATGTACTTCTCAGGAACCTTGCCGCGGTACTTCTCGTCCACGGCGAAGGTCTCCACCACGACCAGATCCTCGTCGTACACGCCGAAAGCGTTCTGCGGTGTAGTCGTCAGCCGCACACCCTGAGGGATGATCCCGAACCGAACGTTCGGCCGGCCGATCAGCGTGTAGAGACTGCCGATCTGTGCGCGCATCACGTCAGGCGCACACAGCAAGATCCGCAGCGACGACTCGGCCAGGATGATCTCGAACTTCTTGTTCACGTTGTTCAGGTGCTCGGCCCGCTTGAGCCGCACTGACACAGCCCGCTCAACGTCGTCGGGTGCTTTGTTCAGCGACTGCATCTCCGTAAGGATCTGCCGGGCGTAGTCAGCGACCTGCAGGTAACCGGGCACCTGAGCTGTGGCGAAGGTCCGGAAGTGCTTGGTGTCCTCGAAGAGCTTGTTGTACTCGAGCTGCGCGCCGGTGAGCCCGTACTTGTTGCGGGTTTCGTAGTCGATGCGCTGCGAGTGGTACTCGTCGAGCATGCCGAGGAGATGGTTGGTCTCGGCTTCACTCAGTGCGGTAGCGGCGGCCCACGCCCGGATTTCCTCGACGGTCGGGACACGCTTACCTGATTGGAGCCGGGATACGCGCGCAGGCTGGATCCCGGTTGCGGCGGCGAGTTCATTACCGCTGAGCCGGGCCGCTTCGCGCGCCTCACGGAGCTTGCGGGCGAGGCCGTCCTCGGCGGTCAGCCAGCCATCGCTGACGAAGTCGTTGGTCACTGGGCTGTCACCTTTCGCGCCGTGTGGACTGCCAGGTCACGCCACGAACGCGCTTGCTGCACTGATGCCTCCTCGTCGGTGAGTTCGGTATGGATGCGGCGGCCCTGCTCGTCGTAGGACATCTCCATGAGGAGGGTGTCGTCGAACAGCCACCAGTCGTTGTCGCCCGCTGCTGGCAGGAGCCCTACTTCGTAGGCTTGGCTGCGGGTGAGGTAGTGCATGACTTCGCCGGCCTCTTCGTTCCATTGGCTGGCGTGGGCTTCCCACTGTTGGTAGAGCGTGGGCGGCTCGTCGAAGATCCGTACGCGTTCGATGGTCTTGCCTTGAGCGACTTGGCGCCTGATCTGGTCCAACCATCCTGCGAGTACAGGAACCTCTGGTGACGGGTCTCGGTGACCCGCTTTGTATCGTTCGAAGATCTCGCGCTCGTAGGCAACCGTGTAGACGGGCTGCTGTTCAAACCGGAACGCTGAGCGGCTGAACGTCGCTAGCATCTGGCTGAACTGGTCACCTACGAGCACGAGCCTCATTGGTCAGCCGTTCGGGTTGAGCCGGTCGAGAACGTTGGCGGGGAAGAACACCGCGACCTCGTCGGCGGCGATCCCGGATCCGTGTGACGCGCCCAGCGCGCGGACTTGGGCGGCCTCTTCGGCGGTAAGTGCCTTGCCGACACCGATGTAGCCGCCGTTGACCTTGAACAGTGACGGGCATTCGCCGTTGGCGGAGCCGCGGTCCTTCCAGAGGAACTGGATGGTTGTTATGTCGAGCATGGGTGCCACCTTCCTGACTGTGGGGGTGAGCCTGGGGTGGCTCTCCGTTGATGGTCTCACCAGGTCGCCGACAATTGTTCGGTCAGTGCTAGATCCTTACATACACAGGTAGCCCCAGCCACGCTCGTGGTCTGGGGCTCTTTCTGTGGCGGACCTGGCATCGTCCATCGTACGGGTAGCGACAAACGCTTGACAATTGTCAGGCGTGGGGAGAGTGTGGAGGCAGGCATTCAGCCGTTCGTCTCCCGGTCGGGGTTGGAGAGCTCAAGCCCAGCCCCGGCCGGAACGCCAAGCCTTGGAGGCACTCCGCGTGTCCATCACCGCGATCTGTTCCGGCGACCACGAGGTGGTCATCACCGGAACCCTGTCAAACCTTCGCCCTCACGCCGACGGTGGTGTCACCGCCACCCTCGCCCACCCCG
Source organism: Actinoplanes sp. CA-051413 (assembly GCF_050955795.1). Lineage (NCBI taxonomy): Bacteria > Bacillati > Actinomycetota > Actinomycetes > Micromonosporales > Micromonosporaceae > Actinoplanes > Actinoplanes sp. CA-051413. Next base: position 4,563,337 of record NZ_CP192100.1, on the reverse strand, counting down.
AAGCCCAGGTACGGCTGGTCATCCCCGCGGGTGTGCCCCCGATCGGTTCCGGCAGGCGGGTGACGGTCGGTGGCGTGTACGCGGGCAGCACCATCCGCGTCGAGGCGGTGTCCGCCCGATGAGCACTCCGGCCCCGCCGGTCCAGACGGTCCGGCGCTCCAATCACAGCTTCCAGGCCTACCAGGACGGCTACGACACGTTCGTCATCCGCGAGACCACGGCAGGTTGGAAGACCGAAGGTCACCCCGTCCACGACGGGCTGCTGTGCGAGTCAATGGACGAGCTGCTCGCGCACCTCGAGGGGCGGAACTGATGGGCCAGCAGATGACCCGTGACGAGCTCGCCCGGCACCTGTACGCGGTTGAGCCGCTCGGCCCGGACGTGCCGCTGACGCTCGCCGAGCAGAACGCCGGCGCCGAGGAGTGGGACACCGGCCAGGCCAAGGCTGAGGACGTAGCTGACTGCTACGCCCGCGCCGACCGGCTGCTCGCCGAGGAGGCGAACCGATGAGGACCCCTGCCGAAACGCGAGCGTTCTACCCGGCGAGACCGGGCACCGCCTACGACCTGATGTTCTGTGACGGCGTCAAGGTCTGCGACGACGTTGAGCGGATCACCATCGTTGCTGACAGCGACGACCAGGCCGTCACCGACGCTCAGAAGGTCATGCTCGGCCGTCCGGGTCATGAGGTTGGCTCGTTGACCCGGCCGGTCAGGCGGGGTCACTCGGTGTGGGTGGCGGACTTCGCTGATCAGGGAGCCGCGGTCGAGGCCGACAACGTGACGACTGCTTGGGATCTGCACCGCGAGTTTCATGGCTGTGGGGTGGCCCGATGAGCGTCGACACGCACGTCGACACCCGCGCTGCCCTGGTCGTGGTTCTGGGCCCGGACTTCGAGCACCACCTGGCCCGTGACCTGACCGCGCAGGAGCTCGCCGATGTGGAGGCGGGTCTCGCCGCGCATGACGGTGATGTCGCCGCAGCGGCCGGCGTGCACGTCGACGGCGACACGGCCGCATACCTGCAGCGCCTCGTCGGGAGCACCCGATGACCGCGGCGATTCAGTCTCGTCCGACGACGGGCCGTCGCAGCGTCAACCGCGAAACGGTCCTGCTCGTTGAGGCCGCCAAGCGCGGTGACATTCAGGTGCGGCGAGAAACCCGCTGGGATGTGTACCTCCTCAACGGCCGGGAGTGCCCGGACGTGCGTCCCCTCCTGGTCGCACTGCTCCGTGACGGTGTCCTGTTGGTTGTGGACCCGAGCGCCGACCTGTCGCTGATCGTGCCCGGCGGCGCCCGATGACCGCCAACCCCACCGGTTTCGAAGTGACCGTGCCAGCGGATGTTGCCGCCGAAATGGGCCAGCGGTGCCGCACGGGTGAGTTCGACGTTCGCCGCCTGCGGCTGGAGTTGACGCACCGTCTCGGCGTGGTCGTGCCGTCCCGGATCGCGGAGGCCTTGTACGCCATCTATCTGGAAGGAGATTCGTGATGTCCACTGCGACGATCCCGGCTGCTGCGGGTGACTTCGACGACGAGTTCGACCGGATCACCGCCCGCTACGACGAGGGCCGACCGCGGTTCGTGAAGTCCCGCACCGAGGTCATGACCGTCCAGGACGCGATCAGCGTCTCGATGGGTCGCCGCCGGCACCGCACCCGCGAGCGGGAGGTGTGAGCCCGGTGAGCGACGACAGCCTTATCGCCGAGTATGAGCTGATCCGTGCTGACGGCAGCCTGACCACTACTCGTTACCTGTCGATTCCGGATGATGTTCCGGGCGAGGAGGTCCGGGATTGGGTTGCTGACCGGATCATTCCGCGTGCCGAGGAAGGCGGCTACGCCGAGTGGGTGCAGCGGGTCATGACCCGTGCCGAGAGCGCACAGAATGCCTCGGCTCGCGTGGACGAGGTTCGGCGCCTCTCCCACCAACGCGAGCGGGGCCAGTGATGGACGCCGGCCGGCTGTGTCAGCTCGAGCACGACAACCACCAGGACCACGTCGTCACCAAGCCGGTCGGTGTGATCACATCCCGCGGCCCCGTGTTGTACGCCGACCGGGCGTGCGCGGCCCGTCAGGGCGTCGACGCCGACCAGTTGACGGATCCGCTGCTCGCGGACGCGGATTGGATCCGGTCGTGAGCGCGTCGGTGCAGCGGAGGCTGCGTGAGGATCCGGTGTTCGCGGCGATGACTGCCGACGTGGCCAGAGTGCGGCGTGCCTGGCCGGGCGTGCACGTGGTCGCTCACCGCGATGAGCAGTCCGGTCGGGTGTCGTTCCACCTGCACGTCCGGCCCGCCGACCGGCAGCGTCTGGTGGAGTTGCTGGGTTCGGTGTCGTTGAACGAGATGCGAAACGGGAACGTGACCAGCTTCCACTTCCAGGGCAGCCGGCGGGACATGGACCGACTGCTGCGGGGGCTGGGGTCATGACCGTGTTCAAGACCGCCGGTGGGCACCGCTACTTCGACGACCTGTGCGACGACGCCGTCCATGAGGTCGGCGACCGGCACACATCGGTGGGCCGGCTGGACCTGGAATGGACAGGTGCCTGCTGGGTGCCGGTGTGCCCGGTCGACGGGGTGCTGCTGGAACCGGCCGCCGCGGGGCGTTTGTCGTGTGGGACGTGTCAGCGTACCCATGGCGAGTTGTCGGATCTGGTGTCGCCGTGACCGCCGTCGTGAACACCACGGTCTGCTGTGAGGCGCTTTTCGCCTCGGATGTGCAGCGTTCCGACGAGCCGTCCGCTGACAAGGTGCGGGAGGCGGTGACCGCCACCCTGGACCGTCTGCACGAGGCTGGCTGCGCCGCCGTCGTGGCGGAGGAGTTCGGCCATCATCCTGACTGTGCCGCGCAGCGGATGCGCTGGGCGCGTCAGGCGGTCCGTGAAGCGTTCGCCCGTTCCTGACCGGCCGCCATGGCTCCCAGCACGCCTGGGGCCCGTGGTGGCCGACCAGGGGTGTCGAGCCGAGAAGGAGATCCGATGACCTACGCACTGTGCAACGACGGCACTCGCATCTACCTCGAGAAGGCCGCCCCGGATTACTCGAACTATCTGGCCAGGTGTGAAGCCCACGGAACGGTCGGCACATTCGCGACCAGCTCCGACGCCGACAGGGTGGTCTTCGACCACGCCAACAGCAATCACCAGGGCATGCACTCGCACGCTTGTGCTCGGAGCTGACTGGCCGCTCTGGCCACCAGCGTTCTTCCCCGGCGGTGGTGGTCGTGGCGGCCGACCAGACGCGTCGAGCCAGGAAGGAACAGCTATGCAGTTCGACGACATCGCGGACCCGGACTTCGTTTCGTCGCCCGAGTTCACCCCCGGTACGCCCGAGTTCGATCAGGTGATGAGCAACATGTCGCCGGAGCAGCGCCAGGCCTACCAGGACCAGTACGACCGCCTACCTGCGGCGGTCCGCGAAAGGCTTGAGCGCTGACCGGCCGCTCCGGGGCCCAGGGGTTCTTCCCTGACATCTGGGTCCTGTGGCGGCCGTTCAGTACGGCCGAGACTTGGAGACACCCATGATTGAGATCAAACTGTTGGACGGCGAGATCATCCAGACCTCGCAGTACACCACCGCACAGGCCGAACAGGCTGTCGCTGCCGGACAGATCGAGCTCGGCGGGATCCCGGATGACTTCGCCGTCGACGACCACGTGCAGGTTCCGCGCCGGGTCGTGTACGCGGCTGCGGTCGCGTCGATCGCGGAGGTGCCGGCGTGAACGTAGCCATCATTCACCGCCGCACAGACGGCGAGCCCGGCGTCCTCATCACCGACCACGGTGACCGCTACCTCATCGAACACCTCCGCGAGCTCGCGGTACGGCCGGATGCGAGCGCACCGGTCCCGGTGACGCTGTCCACTGGCGGCATTTGGGAGATCGGCGGTGACACGGTTCTCGACGCTTTCGCGGTGTCTACGGACGTGACTGTCGCTGAGGTTCTGGCGGCGTACCGCAACGAGGCAGAGGCGTCGTCGTGAGCGGATACCAGTACACGTACCCGGCTGACACCAGCTACCTGAACGGCCTCCCGCAGCATCAGCAGGACTTGGCCCGGGATCTGCTGCGCCAGTCCGCCGAGACGGGCGCCGACCTGGCCGATCTCCTCGCTGCGGCGGATGTGCCGGCTGAGGACAAGGCCGCGCTGACGGAGGTGTGGAAGTGACCGCCGTGGACGACGAACGAGTGCGACCGATGGCATCCGGCTATGCAGTTATGAGCCCGAGATGGGGACTCGTCCGCGTTCAGCGGACGGCGACAGGGATGTGGGCTGGGTTCGTGGAGTGGTACGAGCCGGGCGAGGCGCCTTTGTCGGACGCCATCGGCGGTACGTCGGCGTACTCAGCTGAAGAGGCGATCGAGGCGGTGCTGCGATGAGCGCCTACGACAACGACCCGCGGGTGACGGATGTGCCTGAAGGCTTCCAAGTCTCGTACGTCCCCTCTGGCTGGGAGGTAAAGACGGTTGTCGCGGTTTGTCCTGACTGGCGCGGCGGCTGGCGAATTGAGTCGCCCTCGACCCGGGATGTTCCAGGCTTCGCCACCGCCGACGAGGCGATCTACTCGCTGATCGGGGACCCCCGGTGAGCGAGCGAACGATCACCCTGTCCCGCGCCGCGTTCGACAAGCTCCGCGAGGGTCGCATCACAATCCGGCTGGCTGACAGTGGGGGCCGCAGGGTTGCCGTGTTCCCGCAGCGGGTGTGGCCGTCGGCGCGTGTCCCGGCGTTGCAGCCTTCGGTGGTGCTCAATCCGGCCGATCTGGACCTGATCGAGCGGGACCCGGAAGGGCTGGTGTGCGCGTCCACCGATGGCACGACGGGCTGGACCGTGCGGCTGGCCTGAGAACGGAACCGGGGCGCCGTGTGCGTGCAGGCTACGGCGCCCCTTCGCTTCAACCCCAAGGCAGGAGAGTCAGCGTGACGAATGTAGCGCAGGTGAATGACAGGAACCGCCGCGGCTTCACCCCGGCGGACATCGAACGGATAAAGACGGCGGTCGCGAACGAGGCGTACCCGCCGCAGGGCAGGGTCGGCGCGGTGATCAGGCGGGCCGGTTGAGGCAGTGCAAGGACGGAGCCCCGCTTGCTGAGGATTACTCGGCCGGCGGGGCCTTTTTCTTGGGCCGACCGCGCGGCGTCTCGTCATCGATTGCCTGCATCAGGTCCGAGAACTCAGCCACCCGCCGGGGATCTTCGTTGATCCAGCGCAGGAATGCCCGAACGGCGACGTTCATGTTGTGACCGGCAGCCTCGAATGCCGCTTTCGCTGGGTCGTACTCGTCGTCGGCGGGTCGGTAGTTCCGGTTGGTATACCGGTGCTGGCTGGTCACGGGTGAATCATCGCATGGTGGCTTGCCACTTCCCAACAAACTCCGCCATACTTAAGTGGCAAGCCACTAATGATCAGCACTAGGAGTGCTCATGGACTTCTCCCAGCACTTGCATGACTCACAGCGCTACCCGTCCCTGTGGTGGGAGTACCGCTTCCCGAACGGTCATGACGCTTCCGTCATCCCCGACCCGCGCCCGGAGTACCCGTTCCGGTTCGAGGTCGAGTCCACAGACCCGGACGACATCGGCGCGGGCCGTATCGCTGCGGGCCTGACCACGGAGCAGGTCGAGGCGAAGCTGACCAAGCTCGCCGAGCTGCCGCCCAACGAGGACGCGGACGTGGCTCCGTGACCGCTCGACTCGCCGGTGCGTCGTGACCTGCATCAGCGTGGAGTTCACCGACCAGCCCGAGCCTCCGCCCTGCTCGCGGTGCGGCCTGAAGCGTTGGGACGCCCTTGATCTGCGGCCCGGCGACATGGTCTGCACCTGCGACGACGCCCACTCCCCCACTTCCTGAAAGGAACCGCCATGTCCGATCTGAAGGAAGGCGTGTGGATTCGCCTGCCGCACGCCCCTGCCCATGCGCCGTTGGCGAAGTGGCGGCGCCTGTCCGCCGATCCGGCGCCGGTCGGGTGGCCGCGCTGGATGGTGGCTCTCGCGTTCGACGGCGGCTATGCGGTGCCGTACCACCGGGACGCGCTCACCGACTTCGAGACCTCGACCGTTCAGCCTGAAGGAGCCTGACCATGACCGTCACTGACATCCGTCCCCACCTGACCGCTGAGCCGACTGCCTCGCCTGAGTCGGCTCGTGTGGCCGAGTTGCAGGAGATGATCCGTTCGGGTCGGTACGCCGGCTACCTCGCTGAGCTGACCGACGAGTTGGAACGGGCGAAGGCTGCCCGTGCCGAGGTGCGGGACCTGACCGCCACGACCGTGCTGGCGGCGTGATCGTGGCGAGCGTCCGTGATGACCTGGCCGCGCATATCCGTCACGTCGACGGCGACAACCGTGCGCATCCTGCCGACCTGGCGTCGGACGTAGGCGAATTCCTGATACCGCGTCTCCCTCTTGTAGGCATCGTGGCCCGCCTCGAAGAGATCAAGGACTTTGTCTTCCAGGCTGACCGCAACAAGACGATGGGCGCCGCCGCTCTGGCCGACGCGATCGTGGACCGCTTCAAGCTTGAGGAGAACTGACATGACTGACATCCGTGACTCTGTCGTTGACCTGATCCGTGAGGTCGACCCCGACGGCACCCTCGACCTCGACACCTTCGGTGCGGTGCTGGGGCAGCGGCTCGCACCGCAGTTCGAGGACCTGTACGCCGGCGAGGTGCAGAAGTTCGTCGTCGAGTGGCTGACCGGCGTGGACATGTACAGCCCGGCGGACCTCGCTGACGCGCTGGTGAAGCACTTCCGCCTCGACCAGGAGATCTGACCATGGCCTGCGATCAGCGACCCCTCGACGTCGAGGCCGAGTTGGCGACGCTCAAGCGACACCTCACCGACCTGGTCGAGACGATGCACGGGGTCGTCGAAAACGGCCGCTGGGTGACGATCCCGGATCCGGAGCTGCGGGGTCTGGTCGGACGGTATGTCGCGGACGCGGTTGCTGCGTTGGCCGCGGAGGTCGGGGCGGACGACGCGCAGGCCGCTGCGGAGGAGTTGCGGGGCGGCGGCCAGTTGCCGATCTCGCTGGGCTCGGGCGAGGTGGCCTGATGCCTGTCGGTGACCAGCATCCGCTCGAGCTGCTGAACGACGACGCGTGGGCTGACGAGCCGCGCCGGCTGGCTGATGACGTGTTCGGGCATCGCATGCGGGCCTGCAACTGTGGATCAGACCCGGCTCGGGAGCGCCACTACGAGTGCGGCCAATGCGGGCGTACCGCCTTCACCGTTGACGGGGCGGTTAAGGGTGCGGCGGTGCAGGTGGGCTGCCAGTTCACCGAGGTCGGCCGGGCCTACAACGAACAGAACGGAGTGCAGTGGTGACCGTAAAGACAGCGAAGGACCTGCCTGCTGGCTCAGAGGTCTCTGGGGTCCACGCCGAGTGGCTGAAGGATCGCCCCGGTCATCAGGAACCGTGGACCCGCAAGAGCGACGGCGCGCACATCAGCGACGGCGCGATGAATCGCCTTCTCGACGAGGGCGCCCACATCATGTTCATCCCATCACGGCCGGCGCTGCCAATGATTCCCCCCTGTGGCGTTTGCCGGGACTGGCACTACAACGCATGCCCAGTGCATTGGGGCGGACAGCCAGAGATGGTTGAGCCCGCCCGGCGGCTGTCGGGCGGGGACGCGGCATGAGGCTGTCGTCGTTCCACTTCAAGGACCTCCGCGCTGTCGGCCGTGGCGAGTTGTTCCTGTCGTCGGCCGGGTTCGAGTTCGACGATCTCCCGGTTGACGGCGTAGCCCGGGACCGGCTGGACCAACTGTGGATGGAGGACTACATCGACGCGGACATCCGCGGCCGGGATGCGCCGGCAGTGCTGGAGCTGACCGACAAGGGCCGGCAGGCGCTGACCAGGGAGGTGGCCTGATGTGCCCGCGTTCGTTCCTGCGTCCGTCGCATCTGATCTGTCTGCGTTACGTCGCCGAACGGCGGGCGACGGTCAGTGCCCGGGGGTTCATGGTTGATGGTCGGTTCCTTGGTGGTGTGTTGCGTACGGCGATGTCGGGCCTGTGGCTTGACGCGTTGGTGTGCGGGCCGTCGGAGGTGGCGGAGCCGGGGTTGTTGTGGCTGACCGACGCCGGCGTGCAGGCGTTGGCTTCCGCAGGGCAGGAGGTTCAGCGGTGACCCGCTCGTGGCGGATGTTCGCCGGACGCCCGAGCCGTGCTATCGGCGGCCGGGAGTTCCACGGCTTCGGCGACGAACGGTACGTCCGGTTCCGTGGGCAGGAGCCGACCCCTGTCGTGCTGGTCGAGGACCCAGACGGCGCCTACTGGGGTTGGCTGCCTGCTGACGCTGCCAGGCCGGTAATGGTCCAGTCTCACGAGGGCTTCTTCCGCATTCAGTCCCCGGACGGTTTCCGATCCGACGTCGAACGTGGCCGCGGTGAGATCGTCCGCATGTCGTGCAGGCCCGCCGTGCCTTGACCTTGATGGAGTCAGCAGCCCCCGTATTGCCTGTGCAGGCTGCGGGGGTTTTCCTCGTCTCCAGCGGAACCGCCTAGCACCGTTTCCTGTACATCGAGGTGCTCCCGGACCGGGCGTCAACCCTTCCTAGCGTGTCAAGCGAGACTGATCGCTTCGGAAGAGGCGGCGTTTAACGCTGTGTCGTGCTATAGCACGGCTGTCGATCTAGCCGGGCTGCTGGTTTCTCCTAAGAAACCGGCGTTGTCGCAGCTCAGGACCAAGATCTGCCAACTCTCCGCCGCGGGCTTGGTGTGCTATACCGGCGATCAGTATCGTGACTGACAGCAACGAGCGCTGGTCCACCGACCAAGTGTCGTTGATGGAGCGCGCGAACCGTCATGCCATGAGCACAGACTTCGCTGATCTGTAAAGCAGGTCACAGATCAGGATTCGGGCACCGGCACGCGCGTGCATCGACGTCCGCAGCGCTCTAGGCTCTCGACAGTCCTGACGGAAGGAAGGAGGAAGCCCATGGATGCTGCGTTTGAGGAAGCCGGCAAGACGGTCCGCTACGCCCTCGGAAGCAATGAACGGACCGCTCGCCTCGCAATGCTCGTCACCCTGTTCGGGGTGCTCTGGCTGCTGGTGATGTTATAGCCAGCTAGACAAAACCTAGCAGGTCTGCCGGTCCAGTCGTCAAGATGTCAACTGGACCGGCAGACCTGCGGGTCCGAATACCACTGGTGTAGTTCGCTGCGGGCATGGATACCGCGTTGACCTGCAGGTACGGTCCGATCATGGACCCGGTCGTCGAGAGTGAGCTGCGCACCCCGGACGGATATTGGCGTGTCCAAGTCGTCAGGTACGGCCCAGGGCAGCGCTGGTATCGGGTCATCCACGCCACGACCCAGGTCGCCGACCGGGTGCCGTTGGCGACGGTGCAGCGGATCCTCGGTGATGCGATGGCCACGCTCGAGCCGGTCCAGGAGGGTGAGCTCGGCGCGGGCTGAGACGTCAGGTGCCGGGCTGGTCCCACCGGCTGCGGTCGTCTTCCTTGTCCACCGGTGTGCCACGACCGCCGCACGGGGCGTCCCGGTAGAGCCGTCCCGGCCCACCGCGGCGGATCCGTAGGACGTGCGGTTGGTGGTCGCCGACGAGGACACAGTGGTCGTTGCGCTGCCCGCGGACACGCATCGTCTGGGCTTCGTCCCAGGCCCGCTGCCGCGGTGTGCGCGTGCTCATCAGCGCAGGGTACGACTGGCCCACTCGGCGCGTCAGTTGCTGTCCAGCAACGATCAGAGCGGACCATGAGGGAATGGTTGGCCGACGCCGCAAAGACGAGTCCGGTGAGGCGTTCTGGACGGGTCTGGCGGTAACGATCGGGATGCTGTCGGGTGTCGTCCTTTTCGCGGTGTTGCGCTGACCGCCACATCCGACGGAAAGTCCTTGCCAGGGAGCAATTAGCGGGTGATGATGCGTGCCGGTTGCTGGGCGCCCCCGTGGTTCAGCAGCCAACATACAGATCGGGCTCGTGCTGGCATCCTCTGCCAGGGCACGAGCCCGATCATTGTTTCCCCGCGTGCACAGCCATTCCCGTGGACTCTGCGCCGGTGAGCCTATCGGATCGGGTCCGGGGCGGTTCGTAGGCGGGCCAGCTTGGTGGCGTGGCGCCTGAGCAGCCCGGCGTCACGGGCTCGTTTCCGGGCGGCACGGTCGGCGGCTTTCGCGTCACGGCGGCGCTGCCATTCCGCGCGGTCAGCTACACCGCGCTCAGTGATGATGGACGCTACCGCCTCGGCGATCTCGCTGCTCATGGCCTGATTCTGACTGACGGCGACCAATTGCGAAAGCTTGTATGCCGGCAGAGAAGCCCACGCTAAGGCGCTTCAGCGAGCCCCATTCTCAAGATCCTGCTGATTTGAGACTGGTGAATCAGGTACTGGCGCCCGAGCTCGATCTGCGTGACCCCGCCTGCGGCATATTTCGCACAGATCGCAGCTTTGTCCTCAGCCGTCAGAGGGGTTGACCTTGTCGGGTAGTCGCGGATCTCCCGCACGCACTGGCTGCATTTCCGCACACGCTTGCCGCTACCAAGCGTGATCACACGGTCGAACTCGTGGCCCTTCAGGCACCTTCTCTTCCGGGCGTTCAGCGCTGCCGGCGCGGCGCTTCTTCTGACGTTTTCTTGGTGGGTAACCGGCTCTAGATGATCAGGGTTCACACAGCGTCGCACTCGACAGAGATGATCGAGTTCCAGGCCATCCGGGATGGGGCCAACGAGCATCTCGTACGAAGTACGGTGCGCCAGCCGGTCCCCACCCATGGGGTTGATCCTGAACACGCCGTACCCGCTGGGCTTGGTTCGCCCTGTCCACTCCCAGCAAGGTCCATCAGCATCAACCTGCGAAAAGAAGCGCGCCACCGCAAGATCGCTAGAAGTCGCTGCATCACGGCGCACTTCATTCTTTCGTTGCAGAACCGATCGCAACGCCTCATTGGCGTCCTCAAGTTGCTGTCGCAGCTTGCTTGACGTCCTCGTGTGTTCACGCCCAGCCGTTACGTATGGCCAGCCATCAAACCGATGAAGAATGACTTGGAAGGCCGATAGCGCACCTCCAAGCGGGCACTCGCGGACATATCCCTTGGTCTGCGTTGACACGAAGTCGTCGCGGCCGTCTTCGCTGGCGCCGGCGTGCTGGACGAGCAGGTCGTAGACGGCGTTCGCCTGGGCGGCAGTCAGCGGGGCGGTCACAACGGCCCTTCCGCGTTCTGGTGGTACCAGGAGAGGAACTGGGCTCCGGCGTCCCCCATGTCGTGCTCCCGGGGCGGCGCCCCGCTGGTGTGCACGATGACTCGGTCGTTCTCGACGCGTAGGTCGATGATGCCGTCCCAGCGGCCGATCTCCTGGTCGCCGTGCAGGGGGTAGCCGGCCTGGAGAAGGTCACCGTAGAGCCCTGGCTCGGGCGGGTAGTCGAAGGTGTCGCCGCCGGCGTCGACCTCTTCGATCCGGCCGTCGGCGAACAGCATGAAGCCCCGGTACTTCACGCCGCCTCCCAGACTCGTTCAACGTCGGTGGCTTCCCGGATGATCGGACCCCGACCGAGGCGGACTTCGTCCTCGTTGATCCGCTCGATCGCGGCCAGGCCAGTCTCGGCTCGAACCACGCCGATGACCCTCGGCTCAGCCGGCAGGGCATACGTGACCCGCCACAGCGGGTGTTCGGTGCTGTCGTGACCGCCGATACCGGCCTGGTCGCAGCAGCGGCTGGGTGTCGTCACGCCTCCCCCTTCATGTTCCGACGGTGCTGTTCCAGAGCCTCGGCCTGCCGGCGGTCGACTTCGGCGTCCGATAGCTTCTCGCCCGGGTAGTTGACGAGGTACCCGCGCCTGACGTCCCGCTCGTTGCCTTCGCAGCCTGCGAGTCGATGCTGGTTGCCTTTCTGGGCGCCGCAGCCTTCGCAGTCGCGGGTGGCGGTGACCCGGGGGTAGTCGGTGATGTGAGCGGCGAGCCGGTCGGCTATCCAAGTGATGGGGTTGATCACGGCACTTCCTCCTCGATCACGGTGAACTCCCGGCCTGCGGGCACGGTCGCCCACAGCGTGGAGCCTTCCCAGCGGATGTCGATGTCGCCGTTCTCCTCTCGCCGGGTCGCTGCGACGGTCAGGGTGCTGGTGCCTGACACCGCCACGGTCCAGCCGGGTTCGAGCTCGTCGGCACGCCTGGGTGGGTTCACGGGGGTGGTCACTGGACAACCCGACCTTCGCGCTCGACCTGCCAGGGCCGGATGATCTGCGTGCCGTCGTCCTCGACGGTCACAAGCCGCGACACGAGGTCCACCGATCGGACCTTGCCGAGCTCGCGAGTCGCCTCGCTCAGGGACGCCAGGTGGGTGGCGACACTATCCGCGACCAGTTCCGCGTACTCGCGGTCCCCGGACTGGTACTTCACTCCGCCGTCGTAGCCGTTGAGGGCAGCGGCCCATTCGGTGCGGGTTTCAGGCATTGCGGTTCTCCTCAGTGGTCAGGCCGGGTGGCGACCCCACCCGGCCGGCGGACAAATTAGTCAGTGGGGGTGGCGCTGTCGATCAGCTCGGTGAGCCACTGCGGCAGCGCGTAATCGGCGGGGCGGAAGTACGTCCGGATCAGGCTTCCAGGCAGATCGGCATAGACCAGGACGTCCGCGTCCCACGTCCCGCCGTCGATGCGGGTGAACCTGAACGTGATCGAGGCTGGAGTGACCGCCTTCCTGCCGATGCTGATCTCGGGAGCGTCGGTCAGCTTGACCTTCTTGTCCACGACCTCAGTCGTCCGGCGGCGGGTTGACCCCCAGGCCTGGGTCATGGCGTCGATGTCGGCCATCAGGACTCCTCGGTGGTCAGCGACTCGGCGGCGAGGGCGTGGATGCGGAGCACGGCAGCCTGCCCCTCGGCGGCGAGCTGAGCGGGCGTCGGATCAGGCTCGGCGGGTTCGTCGTCGTAGTAGTCGTTCCCGCAGGGTGCGCAGGACGGGAAGTAATCGTCGTAGGTCTTCATCAACGCAGCTCTCCTCGCGGGTCGGGTTCCCAGTCGAACGGACAGAACGGGTTCGGGCTATCACCAAGCCAGGTGACGTAGCAGAGCCGGCGTCGCAGCCCGAGCCGGCGAGCAACGCGTCTCACAGCGCCCACTGCTTGGCCTCGTCGATGCTGTACTGCTCGGTGAACGGGTCCCGGCCGAACGTGACCAGCAGCTGGCAGTCGCGGGTGACGCCGACGATCACGCCCAAGCCGTGAACCGGATGGAGCAGCTCGGGCTGGGCCTGAGCGAGGGTGCCGGCTTGGTCGAGGAGCAGCCGTGCGTCTTTGCGGAGCCGGGCCGCGGTCCCACCAGACACGAGCTTGGCTGCGGCGAGGGAGTCTTGGGCGGTTCCGAGCAGGTACGCGATCTCCGAGAAGCTCACGCGCCAGCCCTCGCGTCCACCGCGGCCGTGTACTCGGCGAGCATCCGCTCAGCGACAGCCCAATCGTCGTCGCTCATGTCCTGGTAGTCGAACTGCTCCAGCATGGCGCCGAGGGCGTTGAACAGGATGCGGTCCTCGGTGCTCAACTGCTCGCGGTCGTTCATCGGCCAGAAGGCTCGTTCCGCGAGTTTCCAGCAATCCGCGCCGAGGTTGTACTGCGGCTGGTGGATGTCGCTCACGTACGCCGCGAGGGCCGCCCAGCGGGTGTGCAGCTCGTCGTAGGGCATGGACTGAAGGCCGGTCATCGATTTTCCTCCAACACCATCGCCGGGTCGATGAGGTCGAACACGCCGGGCCGGTCGGTTTCGTAGCGGACCTGCGCCTGCCCGTTGACCAGGCCGAAGAAGGTCGCGAGCTCCGTCGAGTACGGGGTGCGGACCTCAGTGTGCGGCGGGGTGTTGGCGTCGATCTGCTGCCACTGCCGGCGGGCACGGCGGATCACTGGCGCCTCCCGCAGTCGATGACGTCGCCGTCGTCGACCAGCTGCCACAGGTGCACGTGGAGCAGGTCGTTGCAGCGACCGCACCGCGGTCCCGTCAGCGGGTCGGCGGAGTAGTAGCCGAACGCAGCCCGGATGAAGGCATGCCGGTTGATGTAGGCGTTCGGCCGGTCGTGGGTGTTCGCGTCGGCGTTGAGCAGCTCCGGGTCGATGAGCAGGTTCACGCCGTCGCCTGCTCGACGCAGCGGCTGCACACAGCCTTCGTATCAGCGGGGGCGGTTTCGTCGGACGGGCGGCCCATCCAGATGATGTCGCCCGGGACGAACCTGTGACCGCAGGTCAACGGCATGGCGGCGTTGGTGAGGGCCGGGTTGACGCGGGTGGGGTTGAACCGCCACGCCTGACCGTTGACGGTGGTCCGGATGGTGTCGGGGAGCTGGGTCATGGTGTCTCGCTTTCGAAGTCTGCGGGAGTGGGCCGCCGCCCAAGGGCAGGAGGACGGCGGCCCGGGAAGAAAGTCAGGGAAGTTTGCAGTTCACGGCCGGAATGTCGCCGTCGCCGTACTCGGCCCATGCATCGGCGAGTGCGTCGTGGGCCGAGAGGAACTGCTGTCCTCGCCATGCGTCGACCAGCTTGGAATCGGGCCAGTTCGCCTGGTGTTCAGCGTTCCAGGAGTGCAGGTGCTCGGTGATGCTGGCGTGGTACCAGATGCCGAAGCAGATCCTGTACTCGTGGGCGTGGTAGCCGTCGGACTCGACGAGGCAGGCGGTCTCGACCTTGACGTTGCTCACGCCGCTACCTCGCTCAGGTTCCGGACCAGCGTCGCGCCGGCGATGACCCGCTGGTTGCCGCGCCACTGGTAGGTGAGCTCCACCAGCCCGCGCCTGTGAAGCGCGACCAGCTGCGAGGAGGTGGCTTCGCGGGAGCGGATGATGCGGCCGTCGTCGCGTTCGGCCTGGGCGAGGATCCGCACCATGGCGTCGCTGGCGGGGGCTGCGGTCTGCTGGGCGGCCTTGCGGGCCCCGTACCAGCCGCCGGTCTGTGCGGTGCCGGCCATGACCTCAGCCACCGTCTCCACGACCTGGTTATGGGTGGCGACGACCTGCGCGTGGTGCGCGTCCACCTCGGCGTTGATTGCCTCAGCGATCTCCTGCTCGGTCCGGGCGGTGTCGATGTCCATCATCTCGACCAGGGCGGCAGCCTCAGCAACGATCTGGTGGATGCGCTTGCCCGCCATCGCGGCATCGCGCAGAAGGCGGTAGTAGCCGATGGCGTGCTCCCGGTTCGTGAACGGCTTGCACAGCTCGTTGATCGGGCCGGCGCCGTTCGACACCTGGAAGGCGATGCCGTTGTGCTCGCGGGTCATGGTCACCAACAGGGCCGGGGTGGCGAGGTCGGGGCCGAAGCCCTCGGTGAGGGTGTCGCCGGGCTGAGTCATAAGCTTCATGTAGATCGGCTCCTGGTCGAGTCAGGCAGTCGGTTCAGGTACCGGAGCGTTAACGCGCTCCGTGTTGCCGTAGGCCCGTTCGGTGTTGACGCACCGGGCGGGCCGTTTTGCTGTCCTGCGTAGCTCCAACTGTAGCTACAGCAATAGCTACAGGCAAGCCATTCACCCTGACTGATTACGCGCCGCGTGTAGCTATCGCCGTATCTGCGCTTGGTCATGTACTGTAGCTACAGACAGACGACGCGGAAGGAGGTGAAATGACCACTACACCGGCTGAAACGAGCAACAACACGCCCACTCGCCCGATCCGGGTCCCACTGGACCTGTGGGCTGAGTTCGGCAACGTGGCGAAGCAGCTCGGCAGCAACCGCACCGCTCTGATCCTTGAGTTCATGCGCTGGATGGCGCGCCACCCTGGCGCAAAGCTGCCGAAGCGGCCCGACACGCCACCAGCCGCATCCGCATAACAAAAAGACGGCCCCAGGCCGGTGTCCTACCACCGAGCCCGAGGCCTTGATTCCAGAACTTCACGCGCCGGCTAAGACGACAGAAGGATCAGGAACCCATGACGGAGGCTACCGTCAGCGTCAGCGTGCCCGCAGGCCGCCTGACCGACGAAACGCAAAGTTACACCCCCGCGCAGCTGCTTGAGGTCGCCCTCGCGGCGTACGAGCACGGCCTACTGGTGGCACTGTCGCAGGCTGGACGCGACCAGTGGAACGACCCTGAGCTGCACGCCAGGTTGCGTGCTCAGCGGATCGCCGCCGACACCGCTCGAATGAAAGCGTGCGCGCGGCGGCAGTACCAGCAGCGCGGCCTGCCCGCCGGTTACGACTACCGCGGTGGGCCTGTCGACTGGGTGACCGGGATGCCCGCGGGGTCGGCCTGCGGGTGGCTGCGCCGCACCCAGCGCAGCGTCGACCGGGTGGCCGCATGACCACCCCACACCTCGGCGCCGGAGCCACCCCGTTCAAGGCCGGGCACGGCTACGCACGACGCCTGCCGTTCAACGCGCTCCCCCAGCGGATGCGGGAGTACGCCTGCGACCTCGCGGTCCGCAAGCAGGTCCCTGTGGACCTGCCCGCGCTCGTGATGCTCGGCATCATCAGCTCGGTCGCCGCACCGCGGGTACTCATCCGCCGCGACCGGGACTGGATTCAGCCCACCAACCTGTACATCGCCTGCGCCCTGGACTCGTCCGCCGGCAAGTCCCCTGTGTTCGAGGAGTTACGCCGGGGTGTGCAGGCCGCCGAGTACGACCTCATCGAAAAGCACCAGGACAAGGTCGCCGCCCAACTCGCCCGGATGCGGCAGGAAGTCGAGGACAAGCGCAAGCTGGCGAACCAGCCGGGCACTCACGTCGACGAGAAGGAGATCCTCCGCGAGCGGGCGAAACGCATTGAAGCCGAAGCGGAGGAGATGTCCAAGCATCCGCCGCCGAACCCGGAACTCGTCTATGACGGCGACCTCACCGTGGAAGCGCTCGGCTCGGCCATGGCAGACAACGGCGGCTCCGGGCCTGTCATCGACGACGAGGGCACCTTCCTGCGGAACCTGTCCGGGCAGTACTCGGGTCAGACCGGCAACCTCGGCTTGGTCCTGACCGCCTACGACTGCCGCTATTACAAGCCTCGCCGCATCAACCGAGCCACGAAGCCGATCAAGCGGGCGGCGCTGTCCCTGGTTCTGAGCCCGCAACCGTCGATCATTGCGGCGATGAAGAACAACCACACGATGAACGAGCTCGGCTTCATCAACCGGTTCATCGTGTGCGTGCCCGGCGACCTCATCGGCGAGCGGACCAATCGGCCGGCGACCTTCGTGGATGACGTGCCGGAGGTGGACCACGGGCGTGCCTACCGCCGCTGGTGGTCGGACCTGCTGAAGTCGATCGCCCAGTACGACATCATCGCCGACCTGGAAGACGAGGACGATGCGGCGACGATCGACCTGACCCGTGAGGCGTTCAAGCTGCACGTCGAGTACGCCGAGGAACTCGAACGGCGGGTGCGGCACGGCGGCGACCTGCGGGACGTGAAGTCGTGGGCGATGAAGGAAGCCGCCCGCACCCTGCGGATCGCCGCTGCCCTGCACCTCGGGGCCGGGTTCACCACCGACGAGCGGGCATCGGAGGAGACGATGGACAGCGCGATCTGCCTGTCCCGCTGGTACACCGAGCATTTCCTCCACGCCGGGAATGTCGTCGGCCTTTCGGAGGGGGCCGACCGGATCGCCGAGTACGTCGACAACAAGCCGCTGCGGTTCGCTGCCCGCTCGGAGCTGGTGGCGAACGTGTTCCACGGTCACGCCGGCCAGAGTCAGATCACCGCCTACCTGAAGGAGCTCGTCGGTACGGGCAAGTGGGAGCTGGCGAAGGGTGAGTCGGAGAAGGGCCGGCCGCCGGTCATCGTGCGGCGCCGGGCCGCCTGAGGACTTCTCTCGCAGTTCTCTCGCAGTTCTCTCGCACGGAGATCCACATACCAATAGTCGCCCTGGCCTGCGGAAACGTTCGGCCGGGGCGACTTCTTTCGCTTCTTTCGCTTCTTTCGCGCAGGTCAGCCCGTGGATCAGGGGTTCTCTCCACGAATAGCCCTATTTAGTAAATATCTATCTACTTATATATGCGCAGGCCAGGACCACTCCAGGGCCAACCGGGGTCGCACCGTCGCGGCTCACCATGCGAGGGAAGCGAAAGAAGCGAAAGAAGTCCCTCGCCGCAAGGGAACCCGCAGGCCAGGACCACGGACCCAGCTCCTCGTCGCTGCGAAAGAACTTGCGAGAGAACTGCGAGAGAAGTCCGTGCCACGTCTGGGTGCACCTGCTCGCCTGCACTGGATTTGATCTCTTGCTGTAGCTACAGTGATAGCTACAGCAGGCGGCTCTAGGAGGACATGATGCGTACCAAGACCCGCACCACCACCCAGCTCAAGCCCGGCATGGTCGTCCGCGGCCCCGGCTCCCTCGCCGGCACCCCGCTCCACGCCTTCCGCGAGGTCGCCACGGTCACCAAGCCCACCCCGTGGGCCGAGCGGCTGATCACCTTCACCGACGGCACTCGCGTGCTGCGGGGCGACGGTGGAGAGTTCGAGGTCGCCCGCAGCAAGACCATCCGCAATGCCGCCAAGAACCGCGCTGCGTTCATCTCCAGCCACGCCCTCGCGGACATGCTGGCCCTGTTCGGCACGTACGCCCGGACGGCGGTGGCCTGATGGACGACAGCCTTGAGCCGAGTCCGGCACAGCTCGGCGACACGATGACCCTCACTGCCGGTGAGTGGACGCCCCTCGACGACATCGGCACCGAGATCTACGTCTACGGCGACCAGCCCGTCGACGTTGCCGTCCAGTACGCCGAGGTCGAGTCCGAGATTCGTCAGTTGCGCGCCGACGTCGCCGCGCTGGCCAAGGGCCTGCTGGAGATTGCCGAGCAGGCGATGCCCGACACCTACTTCGCCGCCGACTCCCGAGTGCAGCATGCGCGTCGGATCTTGGGAGACACGGCCTGATGGCAACCCTCAAGGCCTACACCCTCGGCATCAACGGGATGCCCCGCCGAGAGGTCATCGCCGCCCTCGGCCTGTCCTCCTGGATTCGCCAGGTCGACATCATCGCCGCCGATCGGAACAAGGCATCCGCGCACGCCCTCCTGGAATCCCGCCGCCTGTTCGTGCGCTCAGCGACCCCGAGTTCCGGGTGACGACCAGCAGCACCGCAGAAGCGCTGCGCGGTGCTGGCCTCCTCGACACTCCCGGCGTGTACGCGACTTCCATGGACCGCCGCGACGCGGCGTCTGTCGTTCGGATCCTGGCCGGCGGTTCTCCCGAGTTCGTCGGAGTCCTGCGCCGCATCCACGGCTCGGTCGTGTTCTCCCGCGAGCAGCAGCCGGGGGTGGCCTGATGGCCGACTTCACCCAACCCCGCTCCGATCTCCTGTCGGACGATGTCGTCTACCACCGCACCCGCCGTGAGTACGGCCGCTACCGAGGCGCCGACCAGGAGGACCCGTCAGGGTTGTCCGCGTGGGTTGCGTTCGAGTCCGACCCGGAGTCCGCCGTCGTGGTTTCCGCCGGCCTCCTGTCGCCGTGCTGCCCGCACCTGATCTCCATGTCCGACGGCTGTCTCAAGTGCGAACGCATCGGCTACCGCAGCCGACTGCGCTGACCAGCCCGTCTGTTCTCCGGTCAGGTCCGCTCCTCCGCTGACCGGGTCGTTGAGGATGCTCAACCCCTCTACGAGAAGTACCGCCGACAGGAGTTGGCCGGCAAGCATGTCCCGTTCCGCAACCCGCCCGACATCAGCGCCTACCCCGGCGACCTGTGACTGAAGGAGATCCACCATGACCATCGATCACCACATCCTCACCGTGACCCGCGACGCTGACGACGAGTACGGCCCCGCAGCTGACATCACCTGCCCCGGCGTTACTGAGACCTGCGCCGAGTGGGTCGAATGCAAGCGCACCGTCTGCTCGGCCCGCGCTACCGACGACGACTCGACTGATGCGACGGCCCACGGCGAGCAGCACCGCTACTTCGACGAGGACACACCCACCGGCTACTGGGCGGTCCGGTCCGGTGACTGCTACGCGCAGAACCACGGGGAGGCGGCAGCGGAGGAGTTCGCCGAGGAGCGACACCTCGGCTCCGGGACGTATCCCGTCACCGTTGAGGCAGACGGCAGCACCGTCATCCTCGTGATGGCCGACAGCCCGGCTGAGGCGGTGGCCTCATGACCGCCTGGACCCCGCCCGCCGACACCAGTCTGTCCTCCGCCGGGATCAACCACGTTGTTGCAGGTCTCCGCGACCCGGCCAGCCGCGACACCACGTCGGCGTTCCTCGACGACATCACCGACCCGGGCCTGCTCCACGTAATCGCCTGCGAGATCAGCACCCGGCACGACCAGCCCAATCTGGGCGCGACCGCCGATGGACTCCGCGCGTTCATTCGCAACCGCGTCTGACCTTCTCGGCCCTTCGACCTTCACGACAGGAGACCCACATGACCGGCTTCGAAACGTTCCGCCGCCCCGCACCGGAATCCGACCGCCCCGAAATCACCGTCGGGGACGGCGACACCCTGCGCCTGAACGAAGCCAGCATCAGAGCCCTGCGCACACCCCACGCGGTGGAACTCCAGTTTGACCCGGAAGTACCCGCCATCGCCCTGCGCTCAGTTCACCCCGACCAGAGCCCTGACGCTTTCGATGTCGACTTCCTCCCCGAGGGCGGGGCACGTGTCAACGCCGAAGAGTTCCTCCGGCATTACGGGCTGGCCTTCAGTGAACCCCGCCGCTTGCCTGCCTACATGGACAAGGGCGTGTTGCGTGTTGACGTCGGCGAGGTGGCCCGATGACCGCGTTCGAGAACGTCACCGTGATCCGCTGCGACGGGCCCCTCCAAGGTGTCCCCTGCCTCGTCGGCGCCGTCGAGTTCAGCACCTACCCGGACGTCGGTGGGCTGCGCAGCCATCTGGCCGTACAGGGCTGGTCTTGGACCAATGAACCTGGCGAGCCGATGACTGATCACTGCCCGCAATGTCGCAACGACACCGCCTGACTCCTCCCCTCCGCCAACAGCTCGAAGGAAAAGCACCTTGAACACCGAGATCGCGGAGAAATGCCCACGCTGCGGCGGCACCGTGTACGTGGCCCCCATGCAGGCGGGCGGTATCCGTAAGGACCCGAAGTCGCCGGAGATGATCCTCGCCCATGACCTTGCGCTCGGGTACCAGTGCATCCCCTGCGACTGGTTCGTGATCCAGCCGGCGTCCAACAAACTGCCGGTTGCAGACTTTCTCGCTGCGGCGGTCGGTGCAGGAGGTCAGACAATGACCAACACCTACCGCCCTGACACCCAGGAGACCGTCATGGACATGGTCACGATCACCGTCGTTACCACCGAGTCCGAAAACCCTGTCATTTTCGATGCTCAGCCGTACGCCGTCGAGTCGTACGTCAACGCCTTGAACGACCCGAACAAGGTCATCACGTTCACGCCCCGCAACGGCGGCGTCGCGTACATCCCGGTCCGTCAGATCACCTACCTGCACGTCGGCTCTGCTACAACCGACTGACCCGCTTCCCGAGGAGACCCGCATGCCCGCACCCAAGACCGGCCTACCCGTCTGCCAGCACATCCTGCTGGGGCTGCAACTCCTCCAAGCCCGCGAACTACTCATGGAAGCCGCCCAGACGGTCCGCAGTGGCTACGCGAAATCGTCGAAGGCCGGGACCCTCGCCGGGCGGCTCACCGACAGCCTGGACTCGCTACGGTCCGAGCTCGACGACCGGTCTGCCGGCGAGCACCCGGCCAACGAGGACTGGGCGCCGAACATCTACTACGGCGCGAACGCCGAGACGTGGGCGCAGACTGTCCTGCCGATCTGGCACCGCCACCAGGCCGGTAACCCGGATTGCTGCGCCGGGATGCCGGAGCCGACCCGGTGACTGACCGACACGCCGGCTACCTGGTCGTCCTGGCTGAGGATCTCCGCGACGATGACGCTGAGGAGATCCTGACCGCGCTGCGGATGGTCCGCGGTGTCCAGTCCGTCGCGCCCGTCGTCGCCAACATTGATCAGCGGATCGCCCAGTCTCGGGCCGACACCGCCTGGCGGGAACGGATCTACACGATGCTGGAGAAATCCCGATGAACGACCTGCCTGACCCGTGGCAGCTGTACCCGATGCCACCCGAGCAGCAGGACAAGATCCGCCGGCACATCGACGCCCGAGTCGCGCACGAGTCCACCGGTCGTGCCGCTGACGTGGCCGGCGCGATCGCGAACCTGGTGAGGGCTACCCCGCACACCGACCCGGGCTACGAGAAGCTCAGAGAGGCGTACGGGGTGGCGCTGGAAGCGGCAGGGCTCGTACCGGAAGAGATCCCCCGGTCGAGGCCGGGGTGGCATGTGGAGGGCTGCGGGTGCCTGGAGACGGACGGCGCGGTCCTCAACGTCGATCTGAGGTGCGACATCCCGTGACCGACTACGTGGTGGCCGGCACAGGATCCCGCAGCCTGCGCATGGCCGACCGAGCCGCGCAGATCGACGCGATGGAACGCTGCACCGCCATCCTCGAGCAGCGCCAGGCCGAGAAGGGTCCGTTCCTGGTCGTGATGAGTGGCGGCACTGAAGGGTTCGACGAGCTCATCGCCCGCTGCGCCCTCAAGCTGGGAATCTTCCTGTGGCTGGCTCTGCCGAACCGGACGTACGTCGGCCACTACTGGGGCCGGGCGAGCGTCACCGGACGGGACCGCCGTGGCGACTTCGCCGAGATCATGAACGGCGCCGGACGGGTCACGCACGTGATGGAGGAGGTCCACGGCACCACCGAGCTGAAGCTGAACGGGAAACACGCGAACTTCTGGCGGAACGACTGGATGGTCCAGCAAGCCCAGGAGTTCCTCGTCTGGGATCCCACCAGCAAGGGCACCGCCCACTGCCTGACGCAGATCAAGAAGGCTGGGCTGCCGTACAAGGTGTTGTCGCCCGAGCCGGCGACTCTGCCACTGTGATCCCATGAAGTCCGACAACGAACTCCGCCGCATCGAACGCAACCGTGTCGCCACATTCGAGCAGGGCCTCGAAGCGTTCGGAACCCTCCACAACCTCGTCGAACGCGAAAAGGGACGCCGATGGTGCGGCCATCACCTCCTCGGGAAACGCCCCAACCACGGCAGCGACTGCCACCAGTCGGCCGGCACCCGCTGGTGGGACCACACGCACGGCTTCGGACGCGGCCGTCAGCCCAGCGTCATCCTCGGCTGGCCCTACGCCAGCCACGAAACCCTCGTCCCACTCGTGCAGGCCTACGCCGAGCACCTCGACCTGCAATGGCAAGTGGGGACAGCCGACGGACCGCTCAGTTTCTACTTCCACGGGGCCACCACCCCCTGGCTCATCGCCCGACGCGACGTCGACGTCTCCACGGCGTTTACCGCCACGAACGAACGCTGACCGAAGCGATGGACGCAGCACGCACGTACGCGGCCGGCCGCGCAGACCTGCAGGCGAGAGCGGCAACGCGTCAAGCGAGCGGGCGGAACTGATGCTGACCCGATCGGGTTAGCCCGATCCCTCGGCCGCTCGGCCTGGACCGCCGATGCCTCAGGGCCGTTCCGCTGCCACGATCGGTAGATGGCCCGACGTTGCCCCACCTGCCGCCACGAACCGTTCACCGTGACCGGCCGCTGCGTCGTCCCCACCGACACCAACACCGTCTGCGGATGCACCTGCACCGCCCGACCGGTACGCGGCAGAACACCCACCTTGCAAACCGGGCCCGTCCTTGAGGCTGTCCGCGCAGGTCACGGATGGGGCTACCGCATCGTCGAGGTGACCGGCCTGTCCGAGACCACCGTCTACTCGGCGTTGCGGCAACTCGCCGACGACCATCTGATCGAGGCTGTTCCGGGCGGCGCTCCGGCACCGCCGCACCGGGTCGAGTACCGCCTTGTGCGTCACGCCGCGTACAGCTGACAGCTCACTCGCATTCGAGGTCCTCGACCAGGGCGGCTTTCGCGTCGAGGAACTCCCGCAGCCCGCCCGGCCAGTGCGCGGGCGCTGCGGTAGGTCCTAACCCGGTACCGAACATGAGCAGCCCAGCCTTGACCAGCAGCGCGGTCACCTCAGCCGTGGGGTGGTCGGTGTCGCGGTTGGTGAGCAGCAGGCAGCGCTGGTCGTCGTCGAGCGCATCCCACGCGTCCTCGAACCGGGCATCCATAGATCGACTGTAGGGCCCCAAGTAGTGCCTTAGGGCTGCTTCGGTGGTTCGTAGTCCGACCGTCGTGGGATTCTCGCCCCGGGCCGCTTGAGGAACGCGGCCCACAGTCGCCGGGTCACCTCGGAGCGCTCCTTGTCCCCGACCACCCGACCCAACTCCTCCCACAGACCGTTCTCGTTGACGATCGAGACGCGGGGGTTGTGACGGTCCTTGGAGCGGTCCTGTGGCATGTGCTGATTCTGGCACGGTGGCTGGCCACATCGGGCTATCGAACAGCGCATACGGATGACAGCGCGCACCGATCATGACGGTGTTTCGGTAGACTGGTGGCTGGCCACCATCCCGTCAATGTCACAGCTAGGAGCACACATGAGCATCACCGTCTACGGCGCCAGTGACGACCTGATCGAGGTCGACGGCGACATCCGCGAAGAGTTCCCCTACCGAAGCGACGAGGAGTCCGGCATCCTCGCGTTCTCCGACGGCACCGTCCTCCGGATCGCGTTCGACCCGGACGGCTCCGGCAACTGGCGCATCACCCCGCTCGCGCAGGGCTCCGCGAAACTCGCCATCGCGCAGACGGCCGAGGAGGACGACACCGACCGGGCCAACCTCGACGGCGAGATCGCCTGGGTCGTTCACGGCATCGGCTGGGCGAAGCGATGAACGACATCGAGAAGTACGCCGTCAACCTCGTCGGTGAGGGCGCCGAGAGCGTCGCCGAGGACGACATGGACGAGGACGGCGTGTTCGCTGACGAGAACGACTGGCGTACCGCCTCGGACCTCGGCGTGAAGATGGCCCGCGCGATCAAGGACAACCCGGACGGGTTTCTCGCGTGGTACCGCTCAACCACTACCGAGGTGACCGCCTGATGCACCGCGAGGGAAGCCGCTACGCAAACCACCCGCGCATCACCTGGTTCGGCGTCGACGGAACCGTTGCCTACGTTGACTACGTTTCCGCGACCGAGTCGTTCTTCATCGGCGTCGACGGCCAAGGCGGATTCAAGGTCATCCCGGCGAACTCGACCTCTGAGAGCGATGAACGCACGGGGTTCGACACCATCGACGCTGGCATCGAGTACGCGCTGACCGCCGCCGGCGAGGTGACCGCATGAGCCGCAACCTGGCGTTCGTGTGCGCCATGGAAGACGAGCAAGGCCCCGAACGCACCCACCAGACCTCGACCGTCATGAAGCGCTGCACCCACTGCGGAGAGCACGCGATCGCCGGCTACTGGTGCGAGGAAGAGGGCTGCGAGCACCAGGACACCGACCCCGAAGACCAGCTCACCGGGCACGGGCCTGGCAAATGCGAACCCAGCAAGGAGAACGCCTGATGGGCATGAACGTGGAAGCGACTCTCGCCTACGGCTACGACCTGGGCTCGATGGAGGACTTCAGGGCTGTCCAGCGCGGCGAGTACGACAGCCCCGACCTTCCCTGGTTCGACCCGGACGACGAAGACGCCAGCTTCCCCGACGAGGCCGAGAAGGTCCTGTTCGCATCCGTCGGCTTCACCGAGGAGTGGACACCGGCCAGCAAGGACAACGGCTACTACGACCGTAAGAAGGCCGCCGAGCAGCAGATCGGCGTCGACTTCGACTACGCCGGCAGCCACGACTACCCCGCCTTCGTCCTGTACGCCACCGGTTCGAAGCAGTCGGTGGACTGGGCCCAGACGATGACCCTCGACCCGAACGAGCTCATGGCGCCCCGGCCCGGTTGGGACGCCAAGCTCACGGCCGCCCTGGCGTCGCTGGGCATCACCCCCACCCAGGCTGGGCCGCGTTGGCTCGTCTTCCCCTTCTACGGCTGAGGAGGTCGACCATGACCACCGACCTGGACCTGATCGACCAGGCCATCGCCAAGCTGGTCCGGCTCGTCGACACCTGTTCCCCCGGCCCGTGGGTCCGCGGCGGCTACGGAGACTTCGGCTGGACCGTCCACACCGAGACCACCAACTTCCGCGACGGCCTGTTGTCGATCGAGACCGCCGACAGCGACGCCGGCCGGGCTGACGCCGAGTTCATCGCCACCCTCAACCCGATCACCGCCAACGCTCTGATCGGGCTGCTGACCGTCGTCCGCGACCGCGGCGTGCACGTTGACGCCGCGGTGGTGCTGGCGCAGGCGATCCTTCACCACGGAGGTGAACAACGATGAATCCCACCGTTGCAGACGCTGACGCCCTCGCCGAGCGTGCCCACGAAGGCCAGGTCGACAAGGCCGGCAAGCCGTACATCGACCATCCGCGGACCGTCGCCCGCATCCTCACCGAACAGGGCCACGACCAGCGCACCATCATGGCCGGGCTTCTCCATGACGTCGTTGAGGACACCGATGTCACCCTCGGCCAGCTGCGGCGCCTCGGCTACCCCGAGGAAGTCGTCCGGGCCGTTGACTCGGTGACGAAGCGCCCCGGCGAGACGTACATGGACATGGTCCGCCGGGCCGCTGCGGACCCGATCGGCAAGTGGGTGAAGCTCGCGGACAACGCCACGAACAGTGACCCGGAGCGGCTCGCCCTGCTGTCCGAGGAAGAGCAGGCGTGGTTCACCCGCAAGTACGCCAAGGCTCGGGCCGTCCTGACCGGAGAGGCGCCTTGATCGACACTGGCATCATGGGCGAGCCGTGCGGGCCCCGCGAGGAAACCAACACCGACTGGGCGATCGTCGTCGACTGCCTCGCCAACGGCGCGCCCGGACCCCACCTGATCCCCTGCGAACAAGGCGAGACACACGCCCGCCGGCGGTTGTCATGGTGGCTGGACCGGCACCCCGAGGCGAACCCGCAGCTGGTGAAGCAGGAAGTGACCACCCGCTACGACGTGTGGATGGTCGCGTCCGACCAGCGGCCCGAGCCGACCGGAGACAGGACATGACAGACCCTCAGCGCCTCGTCGACGAACTCGTCAAAGGCCGGCTGGACCGTGGCCGGGCAACGCATCGGGCAGTACGTGCGGCTGCTGTGGCCCGGCCACGCCGAACTCGCCGGCCGCACCCTGTTCGTCCCCCTCGACCCGGACGCGCCGGACTTTGACGAGCTGTGGCAGGCCGCCCTGGGTGAGCTTGAGGACGCCGTCGCGACCGGCGCCCAGGCCGCACGCGTACTCGCAGGTCTGCACACACCAGTCGCCGACGACAGCCCCACGGCGCCAATCGAGGGCTTGGCCCGCGCGCAGATGTCGTAATTGTCAGACCGTCAACTAGCCCTCGTGAGCAGGGATAACACGCCCACAGGGGTGACCGAACAGCCCCCCACCGAGGACCGAAGAATGCATTCCAACGACCCAAGGGATGGTCGGAAGCGGACACCCGGTCGCAGCACCGGACAAATCAGCCCCCAGTGTGAAACCCGGCCGTAACCTTCAACCAACACCCCAGGTTGCCCATGCCGAAGAGCAACTGACAGGCCACCTGGGGAGGACAACCTGTGAAAGACACCCTCGGCGCGAACACCCGAGATATCCTCGCCCTCGGCCACCAACACCCCGCCGAACACCAACTCACCGACGACGAACGCGAAACCCGCACCCGCAAATTCGGACACCGCTGCTTCTTCGCCGGCGCCGGCATCGACATCGCCGCGGTCGTCGGCTCCCTCTTCCTCACCCTCAGCACCGAAGGCCCCACCGTCGTCAACCCCACCGCGCAAATGTTCGGCGTGTTCACCCTCATCGCCCTGATCGTCTCCGGCGCCAGCCTTGTCGTCGTCTCCGGCGTTGAGCGCCTTCAACGCCCGCAGCGGACCATGGCCCGCCTCGTTCTCGCCGAAACACGCCGCGCCCACCAACGCCTCGACACACTCATCGCCACACTCGGAGCCATCCCCGACCGCATGGACACCCTCGAGAAAGCCATCGAGAAAGTGCCCGGCTACACCGAAGGCGTCATCCACGGTGTGCAGCTCCGCACCGACGCCCTTGGCTCCGACCACGACTGACCGACCCGGCGCATGCCCAAAGTGGGCTAGACAACCACCCCGCCGGACAAGGACACCGCCACCCATAAGGTTCGGCGGTGATCACCCCGCAGCCCGGCGGCGCCGTCTACCGGCAACTGGCTGAGCTGCTGCGGCAGGAGATCTTGTCCGGCCGGCTACAACCCGGCCAGAAACTCCCCTCCGAAACGACCCTCGTCCAGCGGTACGGCATCGCCAGGGAAACCGCCCGGCGCGCGGTGGCTGTCCTGCGGGCCGAAGGCATCGTCGGTGTTGTCAGAGGCCATGGTGTGGTAGTGAGAGAACAACCGACCATCCAAGACCTGACCCCCACCTCCGGGTCCACCATCACGGCCCGCATGCCGACCGCTGACGAACGGGCCGAGCTCGAGGTCCCGGAGGGTGTTCCGGTGATCGCTGTTGTTGCTCCGGATGGCGGGGTTGAGGTGTACCCGGCGCACCGGTGGCGGCTGCGCTGGCCAAGTTCGTGACGCAGCGTATATCCGCGTTCGTGGTGTTGGCGGCCCCGGATCGGCGCGTGTGCCGCCACCGATGGGCTGACCGCGGGGCGGTTCCGTGGGTCCCCACTGGGTCTTGGACTCGCCGATATCGCCGGCCTGTTTTCCCCAAGGCTGCCCCAAGGTTCCGATCGTCGAGTCTCGGACCGAGGCTATAAACCCCCGTTTGGCTGGGGGAACGTACCTGGCGCGCACATTACAACAACTCCTTGACCCACCAGTCCTCGTCGTACTCCCGGCCGTGGTCGCTGAGCGGCTTGCCGGCGCCCGGGAGGTTGTCGAACTGGCCCTGCTCCTGGGCCTCGCGGATCTTGCGGTCGATGTGCGACTCGTACCAGCTCGCCATGATTCTCAGTCTAGGTCGGCGGCGCCGAGACCGGCGAGCAGGCGGCGCAGGCCCCACACGTACTGCCCGGTGCCGACGTAGCCGGCCATGACGTCGGCGGCGGCCGCGGTGCGGGGGAACGCCTCGGCCGGGACCGCGGCGAAGGCGGCCCGGCGACCGGCGATCCGGTCCTGCTCCGGGGCCAGCGGGCCGGGCTGCGGCACGTCGGCCACCTCCAGGGCGATCGCGCCCAGGACGTAGGTGATGATCGCGTACGAGCCGCGGGCGGCGGCGGCCGGGCCGAGGCCACCGTCGGCGAGGGCGTCGAGCAGCCGTTCGCCCAGCGTCAGCGCGTGCGGGCCGTCCATCGGACCGCTGAGCAGCAGCGGCACGGCGCCGGGGTGGGCCAGCAGCCGGGACCGCAGGTCGAGAGCCAGCGCCTCGATCCGGTCGGGCCAGGGCCGGCGCTGATCGGTGAGCACACTGTGGTCGACCTCCCCGAGCAGCCGTTCCACCAGCGCGGCGACGACCGCGCTCTTGTCCGGGAAGTACGTGTAGACGGCGTTCGGGGCCACGCCGACGGCTGCCGCGATGCGCCGGATCGATGCCGCGCCGGTGCCACCGATGTCGAGCAGGGCCAGGCCCGCCTCGAGGATCGTGTCCTCGGTGAGCGCCCGTCGCGGGCCCGGTCTGCGCCGGCCGGTATCCGTCACCAGACCCCCTCGACCTTGTCTCTGCACACCGTAAAGCATTAGCCTGCGGCCCGGGCGTGACACTTCGGTTCGTGCCGAAGCGCGAGCGCCGCACAATGGCGGCATGACCGCTCCCGCGCTGGCCCGCTTCGCCGCCCTGCTGGCCGACGACACCCGCGCCGCGTTCTGCCTGGCCCTGCTCGACGGCCGGGCCTGGACCGCCGGCGAGCTCGCCGCGCACGCCGGGGTGGCCCCGGCCACCGCGACCGGGCATCTGCACAAGCTGGTCGCGGCGGGCCTGCTGAGCGAGCAACGACAGGGCCGCCACCGGTACGTGCGCCTGGCCGACCCGCAGGTGGCCCACCTCATCGAGGACCTCGCCGCCCACCTGCCACCGGCACCCGTACCGGCCCGGACCCTGCGCGCGGCCACCGCCTCGGCTGCCCTGTCCCGGGGCCGCACCTGCTACGACCACCTGGCCGGCGCCCTCGGTGTGGCGGTCACCGACGCTCTGGAACGGACGGGATGGCTCACGCGCGCCGCCGGGTTCGCCCTCACTCCCGCCGGGCTGCGGTGGCTGGAGGGGCTGCCGACGGTCCGGGCCTCGCGGCGCCCGCTGGTCCGGGGGTGCCTGGACTGGACCGAGCGGCGCGAGCACGTCGCCGGGGCCGCCGGAGCGACGGTCTGCGCGTACCTGCTGGGACAGGGCTGGGTCGCGCGGGTCGGTAGCGGCCGCGCCGTACGCGTGACTCCGTCCGGCGGGCCCGCGCTCACGGAGCTGTTCGGCACCGACGCCGCGTGGAGTGCGTGATCCCGGCGTAGCGTGAGGGGTCGTGCCCGTGACTCGCTCGGAGGAAGCCATGCCGTACTCCCCCACCCGTTCCCTCGCCGACACGGTCGTTGCCGTCACCGGCGCGAGCGCCGGCATCGGTGCCGCCACCGCCCACGCGCTGGTCGGCGCGGGTGCCCGGGTCGCGGTGAGTGCCCGCCGGGAGGAACGGCTGGAGCAGCTCGTCGAGGAGCTGGGCAAGGACAACGTGGTGCCGGTGGTCGGCGACGTGCGCGACCCGGCGCACAACGACGCGCTGGTGGCGGCCGCGGTCGAGCGCTGGGGCCGGCTGGACACGATGGTGGCCAACGCCGGGATCGGCGCGTACGGCGGCATCCTCGACCTGGGCGACGACCAGCTCACCGAGATGGTGGAGACCAACTACCTGGGCACGGTGTGGAGCGTACGGTCGGCGGTGCGCCGCTTCCGGGAGCAGGGCGACGGCGGTGACGTGGTGATCGTCAGCTCGGTGGCGGGCTTCCGCGGCGGCGCCGACGAGGCCGTCTACGCGGGCACCAAGCACGCCCAGGTGGGCCTGGCCGGTTCGCTGGACCGGGAGCTGCGCGCGGAGGGCACCCGGGTGACGCTGATCTGCCCGGCCGGCACCGCCACGGAGTTCGCCATCGGCGCGGGCCGCACGGAGGGCTCGCCGGAGCTGGACGACTACCTGCGCCCGGAGGACGTGGCCCACGCCATCCGGGTCGTGCTGGAGCAGCCCCGCTCGGTGCGCACGACGGTCTGGCAGATGTGGTCCATGCAGCAGCAGAGCTGACCGCGGTCCGCTACGGCGCCGAGCTCAGGCCGGCCAGCAGCTCGACCAGGTCGAGGGCGATGTCCCGCATGCGATCTTCGACGTCGTAGCCGGGATCCCACGCCGCCAGCGTCGCCGAGCCGACCGGGATCCGCCCGGCGAGGTGCAACAGGATGCTGTGGACATCGCCGGGCAGCAGGCCGTCCGGCGCCGCGTAGCTGTTGGCCGGCGCGGTCGACGGGTCGTGCACGTCGAGGTCGATGTGGACGTGCACCCGCTGCACCCGGCCGGCCAGTGCCGTCACGGCCGCTGTCACGGCGCTGCCCTCTCTGGCCCGGGCCGGCGGCAGCCATGCGATCCCGCTGTCGCGCAGCGCGCCGGCCTCCCGGTCGTCCAGGCTGCGGGCGCCGACCAGCAGCACCCGGTCGTCGGCCAGGGGGCGGAAGCCAGGCACCCTCGCGGTCGCCGCCGTCCAGCAATGCCCGGTGATCATGGCGAGGCCCTGCCCGTCGAGGAACCCGCCCGGGTCCGTCTCGGGGGTGTTGAAGTCGCCGTGCGCGTCGAACCACACCAGCCCGGTCTCCGGCGCCGACCCGGCCAGGACGCCCAGGGTCGCGTTGCAGTTGCCGGACATCAGCAGGGGCACCTGGCCGGCCGAGCGGGCCGCAGCCGTCTCGGCGGCGATCATCCGGTGCAGTTCGAACGCGGTGGTCAGCTCGGCCTGCCACGACGAGGACACCGTCAGGCGCTGGTGCTGCACCGGGTGGCCGCGATCGCGAAGCCGTTGCGCGGCACCGGCTTCCACCAGGGCCGACGGTCCCGCGCCCATCCGCTGCCCATGGTGGCCCGAGTCGTAGGGGACCTCGAGCAACCTGATCGCCGACGGTTCCAAGATCATGGCCCATGGTAGCTTCCGGCGTCTTCACACGGTCAGGACGACCTTCGCGCGGGCGTGCTCCTCCTCGACGTACCGGATGGCCTCGGCCGTCTCGCTCAGCGGGTGGGAGCGGTCGATGACCGGGGTGAGCGTGCCGGCCTCGGCGACTTCCCGCAGGGTCGCGAGATTCGCCCCGCTGGGCACCGCCTCCAGTGTGGTCACCCGGTGGCGGACGAAGCGGGCCAGCAGCCGGCCCCTGACCACGAGGCCGATCGGCCCGACCAGGCTGCCGCCCTCGGACACGCCGCCGCCGGACAGCACGAGCGTGCCGGTGGGCGTGAGGGCGCGGCGCAGGTCGGCCAGGGAACGGTTGCCCACCAGGTCGAACACGACGTCGTAGCGCTGTCCGGCCCGGGTGAAGTCCTCCCGGGTGTAGTCGACAACGTGGTCCGCCCCTAGCGACCGGACCAGTTCGGCGTTGCGGGTGCTGCAGACGGCGGTCACCTGCGCGCCGAAGGACTTGGCGAGCTGCACGGCGAACGTACCGACGCCGCCGGAGGCGCCGTTGATGAGGACCCGCTGCCCCGGCTGAACGCGGGCCACGTCACGCAGACCCATCAGGGCGGTGTTGCCGGCCAGCGGGATGGCCGCGGCCTGCTCGTAGCTCAGGTTGGCCGGTTTCCGCTCCACCAGGTCGTCCGGGACGCTCACGTACTCGGCGAACGCCGCCTCCGCCTCGCCGTACACCTCGTCGCCGGCGCGGAACCGGGTCACGTCGCCGCCCACCGCCTCCACCACTCCCGCGAAGTCCGTGCCGCGAATCCGCACCTTGGGAGCGCGCAGGCCGAACGCGGCCCGGGCGAGGTACGGATCGCCGCGCATGAAGTGCCAGTCACGGGCGTTGACGGCGGCGGCACGGACCCGGACCAGCACCTCGTTCCCGGCCGGAACCGGCTTGTCGACCTCCTGGAACCGCAGCACGTCGGGTGGGCCGTACCGGTCGTGGACGATCGCCTTCATGAGGCCTCCTCAGTTCAGGTGTACGGCGTACACCACAGGCCGGACGGTAGGGTGTACGCCGTACACCTGTCAAGCCCCGGAGGTAGCCGATGACCCCGCCCGCGGAGAGACGCACCCCGCTGAGCAGGGAGCGCGTGCTGCGGGCAGCCGTCGCACTCGCCGACGACGCCGGCCTCGAATCGCTCAGCATGCGCAAACTCGCTTTGGAACTGGGTGTCGTGCCGATGGCGCTCTACAAGCACGTGGCCAACAAGGACGAGCTGCTCGACGGCATGGTCGACGTCGTCGTCGGCGAGATCGATCCGCCCGTCGCCGGCACCGACTGGAAGGCCGCCGTCCGGCAGCGGATCCTCTCGGCCCGCAGCGCCCTGCAGCGACACTCCTGGGCGGCGCAGGTGATCGAGTCCCGCACCACGCCGACCCCGGCCGTGCTGGCCTACCTGAACTCGATGATCGGCCTGTTCCGCGAGGGCGGCCTCTCCCTGGACCTCACCCATCACGTCATGCACGCGATGGGCAGCCGGATCATCGGCTTCAGCCAGGAGCTGTTCACCGCCGCGCCCGCCGCCGAGCCACCCCCGGCGGCCATGGCGGCGCAGCTGGCGAGCGCATTCCCGTACGTCGCCGAGCTCGCCACGGCAGCCGCCCACACGGCGGACTCGGTCGTCGGCGGGGGCTGCGACGACCAGTTCGAGTTCGAGTTCGCGCTGGACCTGCTGCTGGAGGGCATCGAGCGACTGCATAGACGCGGCTGGATCCCGGCACAGTAAAGTCACCTTGTAATAAAAGCCCTCCCCCCAATCCCCAGGAGGCCTCGTGAGGCGATCCATCAGCGCGGCGCTCGCCGTCGTGACGACAGCGGGCACCGTGCTTGCCGCGGGCCAGCCCGCCGCGGCCGGCCGGCCCGTGCGCGGCAGCGTCGTGACCGGCACCTACTCGGCCGGCGCGGCGCACGCCTGGCAGGCGTTACCCAGTGTCCGCACCGGACCCGACCGCGGCGGGATCACCGACGCGACCGTCGTGATCGACCCGAGCCGGGAGCGGCAGCGCTACACCGGGGTCGGCTTCTCCCTGGACGAGACGAGCGTCTCCAACCTGTGGAAGCTGACCCCGGCCGAACGCGAGCGGGCCGTACGCCTGCTGGTCGATCCCCGGACCGGCGCGGGCCTGGACCGGTTCCGGCTCACCATCGGCAGCCCGGACCTCATCGAGCACCTGCCGTTCTGGTCCTACGACGAGCTGCCCGCCGGGGTCAGCGAGGACTTCGGTCTCCAGCACTTCTCGATCAGGCGCGACGTCGACGCGCACATCATCGACACCGTCAAGCTGATCCAGCGTTACAACCCGAAGGCCACCTTCTTCGCCTCCGCGTGGAGCGCGCCGGCGTGGATGAAGACCAACAACCGCTTCACCGGCGAGGTCGCCCTCAAGCCGGGCAGCACCACCGAGTACTACCAGGTGGGCAAGCTGCGCGACGACGCGATCGACGTCTTCGCCCGCTACTACGTGAAGTACCTGCAGGCGTACGCGCGGCACGGCATCCGCATCGACGCGCTGACGCTGCTCAACGAGCCCGGCATCGACGTGGTCTACCCGGCGATGGACATCAGCATCGCCCAGCAGCAGCGGCTCGCCCTGGCCATCAAGCGGGAGCTGGCCGCGCACCGGCTGCGCACCGAGCTGTACGTCCACGACTTCAACTTCTGGGACTGGAAGGACCCGAACAGCACCGGGACCAAGAACTATCACCGGATCTTCGACGACCCCCGGGTACGGGCGGCCAGTGACGCCATCGCGTTCCACCCGTACTGGGGTGATCCGGCAGTGATGCGGGACGCGTACGAGCAGACCGGCAAGCCGGTGCACATGACCGAGACCAGCGACCTGTCGCCCGCCACCGTGCTGAGCTACCTGCGGCTGGACGCCTCGTCGTACGTGCTGTGGGCGCAGACGACCGATCAGGACGGCGGGACGCTGCACTGGACGCCGTCGCGCGACAACAACGTCGACTGGGACGAGATCGGCCGCACCACCAAGTGGCCGAACCGGCTGGTCAAGGTGGACACCACGGCCCGTACGTTCACCGTGCGCGACGAGCTCTACGCCCTCGGCCAGTTCGCCCGCTACCTCGGCCCGCAGCACGTCCGGGTCGAGTCGAGCGCCACCGCCGGCGGCGTCAGCAACGTGGTCTTCCGCGACCGCGGTGACGGCTTCGTGGCTGTCCTGGGTAACAGCACGGCAGCCGACCGCACCGTACGCGTCGTGCTCGGCGGCGAGTCGTTCACCGCGACCGTGCCGGCGAACTCGTACGCGACGTACCGCTGGACCGGCCACGTCCCGTCCGCGCACCGCAACCACGCGCCGGTGCTGCGCGACCTCCCCGCCGTGGTCGCCGACCAGTACGGCACCACGCGGATCCAGCTCTCGGCGAGTGACCGGGACCGCGACCGGCTCGGCTACTACGCGACCGACCTGCCCGACGGCGTCATCGTGGACGCGAGCACCGGCCTGGTGACCCTGCAACCGACGGTGGCCAGTGAGCAGGAGCTGACGTTCTTTGTCACCGACGGCGCGGCGTCCGACCGGGTCACCGTGCACGTGACCGTACGCCCGCACGGCGCTCCGGTCGGCGCCCGCGTCGAGGCGGAGTCGTACACCTCGCAGCACGGCTGGACCGAGGGCGGCGCGTCGTTCGTCGAGAACAACCCGGCGGCCAGCGGCGGGAAGAACATCGGCTGGACGGCGCCGGGCAACTGGCTCACCTACCGGGTGGACGTGGCGCAGGCCGGCCGCTACGACCTGGAGCTGCGGGTGGCCAACGGCACCGGTGCGGTGGCGCCCGACGCGGTGTCCCTGCGTGACGCGGCCGGGACGGTGCTGGCCAAGGCGTCGGTGCCGGACACGGGCGGCTGGGCGGCGTACCAGTCGGTGCACGTGCCGGTCGATCTGGCCGCGGGCGACCAGCTCGTGACGCTGTACTGCGAGACCGGCGGGTTCAACCTGGACTATCTGCGCCTCACGGCGTGACCGCCTGATCCCGGCCCCGCCCAGCGGCGGGGCCGGGAGCCATTCATTGACTCTGATCAATCGCGTAAATAGGCTGCTGGGAGCGCTCCCAAACTCACCCGCCTACGGATTCGGAAGATCAGATGACAATTCGTCGTACCGTGCTGGCCGCCGGCGCTGTTGCAGCGCTGACCGCCGGCACCCTGGCCACGGTCACGCTGCCGGCCACGGCGGCGGCCACCGGATGCTCGGTCACCTATACGGTGCAGAGCCAATGGTCCGGTGGGTTCGCCGCCGACGTGGCCATCACCAATCTCGGCTCGGCCGTCACCAGCTGGACACTGGCGTTCGACTTCGCGAGCCCCGCCCAGAAGGTCAACCAGGGCTGGAGCGCCGCCTGGACACAATCGGGTGCCCGGGTCACCGCGGCCAGCATGAGCTGGAACGGCTCGCTCGGCACCGGTGCGTCGACCTCGATCGGCTTCACCGGCGCGTGGAGCGGCACGAACCCGAAACCGGCGTCCTTCTTGCTCAACGGCGTCACGTGCACGGGTTCCATCGTCCCCACCTCCGTCCCGCCGAGCACTCTGCCGGCCACCACCCCGCCGGTCACCCCGCCCGTCACGCCGCCGCCGAGCGGGCCCGCCCCCGAGCTCAAGGTGTCCGGCAACAAGATCGTCACCACGGACGGCCGGACCTACCGGCTGCTGGGGGTCAGCCGCTCCAGCGCCGAGTTCGGCTGCGTGCAGGGCAAGGGCCTCTGGGACTCCGGACCGGTCGACCAGGCGTCCGTCGACGCGATGAAGACCTGGAACATCCACGCCGTCCGCATCCCGCTGAACGAGGAGTGCTGGCTCGGCGTCAACGGCGAGCCCAGCGGCCCCGCCTACCAGCAGGGCGTCAAGGAGTACGTGGACCTGCTGGTCGCCAACGGCATCAACGTGATCCTCGACCTGCACTGGACCTGGGGTGCGTACACCACGGGCCCGGACTGGCACTGCAAGGACGAGCACGCGACCTGCCAGAAGCCGGTGCCGGACGCGCGCTTCGCCCCCCAGTTCTGGACCGGCGTGGCCAACACGTTCAAGGGCAACGACGCGGTCGTCTTCGACCTGTTCAACGAGCCGTACCCGGAGATCGCCAGCGACTGGAACAAGACGCCGGGCTGGCAGTGCCTGCGGGACGGCGGCACCTGCACCGGCATCGCGTACGAGGTGGCGGGCATGCAGGACCTGGTCGACGCGGTACGGGCCACCGGCGCCACCAACATGCTGATGGTCGGCGGGCTCGAATGGACCAACGACCTGCGCGAGTGGCTGGCGTACCAGCCGAACGACCCGCTGGACAACATCGCGGCGTCGTGGCACGCCTACAGCTTCAACGCCTGCGTGACCGAGGCCTGCTGGGACAGCCAGATCGCGCCGGTGGCCGCGCAGGTGCCGGTGGTCCTCGGCGAGTTCGGCCAGGACACGTGCACGTTCGAGTACATGCAGCGGCTGGTGGACTGGGCCGACACGCACGGCCTGGGCTACCTGGCCTGGACCTGGAACCCGTGGGGCTGCACCGGCGGCGCCGTGCTCATCAAGGACTGGGCCGGCACCCCGGAGCCCGGGGTCGGTGAGGGCTTCAAGGCTCACCTGCTGACGCAGACCCCGTACGTCTGACGCACCCCGACCGCGAGCGTCACCCGGCCTGCCGGTGGCGCTCGCGGTAGGTGCGGGCTCGCCGCCACCTGACAGGATCCACACAGTTGTGGTCGAGAGTCGGCGCATGCGTACAACGATCTTCCACGCTGTTGCCGGGTCCGTGCTGACTGTGGCCGCGCTGGCCGGCTGCAGCGGGCCCGCGACCGACGAGAAACGCCCTGACATCGCCACGCTGCGGACCGCCGATCCCGCGTCGGCCGCTCCCCCGTCGACGGCCGTCCGGGAACGGCCGGTGGTCCGCCCCGACGAGGGCAAGGAGGAGTTCGAGCGGTACGTGGCGGTCTGGCAGGAGTGCCTCTTCAGCCACGGCGTCCCCCGCGTGCCGAAAGGCAGCAAGCCGGCGATCGCCGAGCACGAGGCGGCGACCGCCGAGTGCGAGCACCTGTATCCGGAGAACTGGATGGAACGGGAGGCGCGGACCAACCCGGAGTACACCGACCGGCTGCGCGACACGGCGAAGTGCCTGAAGAAGAAGGGCCACGAGGTCACCGTCGGCGGCGATCCGGTGGCCCTGATGTACGGCGACAACACCAGCGCCAACAAGGCCTACGACGACGAGCAGGAGTGCCAGCGCACCGCGTTCCGCCAGGACATCAAGAAGTACGAGGGCGGCTGACCTCCGGCGCGCTCGCCAGGGCCGGCCGCGGCTGGATCGCCCGTTTGAACTCGGCCGACCTGGCCCCGATCTTGCGGAGCCGCAGGCTCTGGTGGACCTCGGCCAGGTCGGCCTCGGCGACCAAACAGACCAGGTGTTCGAAGAAGGCGAAATGGGTGGGCGAGCGGACCGCCCGCTCGGCCATGACGTACGGCTCCAGCGCGAACCACGCCCGGCGCACCCGCCACGGCATCAGGCTGACGACCATCTTCTCCTGGAGTCCACCGAAGACGGCGAGGAAACCCAGGCTGCTGTAGTACAGGCCGACCCGGCTGACGTGCTGCCGGGCCTCCGCGGGCAGCGCGGAGATCCCGCCGTCGGGCGGCGTCTTCGGCAGCTCGTGGAGGACGTAGTCCTCGCTCTGCAGGAACTCGGTGGTCCGGCACTCGCGGGTGAGCAGCTCGATCGTCAC
Organism: Actinoplanes sp. CA-051413; assembly: GCF_050955795.1. Lineage (NCBI taxonomy): Bacteria > Bacillati > Actinomycetota > Actinomycetes > Micromonosporales > Micromonosporaceae > Actinoplanes > Actinoplanes sp. CA-051413. The sequence goes on along the minus strand of NZ_CP192100.1, from coordinate 4,524,592 downwards.
CACCATGTCGTCCGACCGGCGCATCGACCGCAGCTGGCGCAGGGCGAACAGACTCGAGGCGGCGATGGCGGATACGGAGATCAACACGGCGAGAAGATTGACGGCCAGACCCGAATTCAAACCGGGACCCCCATCGTCCAACGTGGCTCAGCCATGACCCTGAGACTACTGACAGCAGGCAACCGGGCACCCGTCAGGATGGTGGGATGACTGACGCGGATCGCCGGCAGCTCGGCCGGGTGTTCAACGACGTGGCCGACCTCTACGACCGGGTGCGGCCGGGATATCCCGACGAGCTGTTCGCGGACCTGGCCGGCCTCACCGGCGTCCACGACGGGTCCGCGGTGCTCGAGGTCGGCTGCGGCACCGGGCAGGCGACCCGCTCGCTGGCCGCGCTCGGCTACTCGGTGACCGCCGTGGAGCCGGGCGCGGAGCTGGCCGCGATCGCCCGGCAACGGCTTGCTCCCTTCGGCAACGTCGAGGTGCAGACGTCCTCGTTCGAGCAGTGGGACGCCCGTGGTGAGCGCTTCGACGCCCTCGTGGCCGCATCGTCGTGGCACTGGGTGGACCCGTCGATCGGCTGGCCGCGGGCGTACGACCTGTTGCGCCCCGGCGGGTGGATGGCGCTGCTCGGCCACGTGGTCGTCCGCCGGCCGGGAGAGCCCGAGGTGTACGCCGAGACCGCCGATCTGCACGAGCGGTTCTCCCCCGGCAATCCGGACTGGGGCCACCCGCCGCTGGAGGACGAGGTGCGGGCCACCGACACGGGGTGGGGTGCGGTCGAGGGACCCGGCGCCTTGTTCGGTGCACCGATCGTGCGCTGGTATCCGACCGTGCAGTGGTTCGACGGGGCGGGATTCGCCGACCTCCTCCGGTCGCAGTCGCTGTGCCGCAAGCTCGATCCACACGTCCGGGAACCGTTGCTGGACGCCATCGCCGAGCGTATTCGCACGGACCTGGGCGACCGGGTGTCACGCCGCTACCTGACCGCCCTGCGCGCCGGGCAGCGCGCCCATTGAGCCCGCGGCGCCGGCGGGCGGCGGTCGTCGGCCTGGTGGTGGCGTACGCGTTGCTCGCGGCGGCGTGCCGGCCCCTGACCGGTCCCGCCCTGGTCGCCGTGCTGGCCGTCGGCGCACCGCTGTGCTGGCTCGGCGTGCGTCACCGGCCGCGGCGGGCGGCGCCGGTCGGGGCGTGGTCGGCGGCCGTGTGGCTGGGTCTGCTCGCGCTGGGCGTGGCCTTCGAGCTCGGCCTGTGGCTGGGGCCGGACGACCTCGCCCATCCCACGCTGAGCACGCTGGCCGATCCGGTGCTGAGCACGTATCCCGGCCGGGTGCTCGGCTACGGCCTGTGGGCCGGCTCCGGCGTGTGGCTGGTGAGCCGGTGACGCCGCGCGCCGCCGTCATCGTCGGCTTCGCCGCCTTGCTGGCGGTGGCCGTCGCCGTCGAGCTGGCGGCACGGCGGCAGGATTCCGGCGTACGGCCGTTGTCCGCCGCGCTGACCGCGGCGATGCGGTCACGCGGCGGACGGGTCGTCGTGTTCGGGGCCTGGCTCTGGCTGGGTTGGCACTTCCTGGCCCGGTGACGTGACCGGTCAGCTGATCCACTTCACGGAGCCGTTGAAGACGTTGGTCCAGTTGAACACGGCCATGTTGTCCCAGCCGTCGCCGGAGGTCGCGATGTTCGCCGGGTTCCAGCCGTTGCCGGGCACCGCCGTCCAGGTCGGCTCCCAGTAGAAGACGCCGATCGCGCCGCCCGCCTTGGCCGCGTTCTGCACCGCCGTGAACGCCGCCGCCTGGCCGGCCCAGGTCGCCGGGTAGCCCGGGCAGGCGGTGGTGATGCTGTTGCCCGTGCTGTCCGCGTTGTTGTTCGTGAACGGGGCCGCGGTCTCGGCCAGGATCGCCGGCTTGCCGTACCGGGAGATCATGTCGGCGACGACGCTGGTCATGTTGGCCATCGTGCCGTGCCAGTTGCAGTAGTACGACAGGGCGGTGATGTCCCAGGCGACGCCCTTGGCCCTGATGCCGTCGTAGAACCAGCGGGCGTGCGCGTCACTGTCCGAGTTGGCGGTGTGGATGATCACCTGGGTCGAGGAGTTGCAGGCCTTGGTCGCGTTGTAGCCCGACTTCAGCAGCAGGCTCAGGTTGGTGAAGTCGTTGTTGACCACCTTGCCGTCGTTCCACAGCATGCCGACGTTGATCTCGTTGCCGATCTGCACACTGTCCGGGGTGGTGCCCTGCGCCTTGAGACTGGTGCACAGCCCGTACGTGTAGTCGTAGACGTCCTTGGTCAGCGTGCTGATGCCGTGGCTCGACCAGGCCGCCGGCTTGGTCTGCACGCCGGGATCGGCCCACGTGTCGGAGTAGTGGAAGTCGACCAGCAGCTTGAAACCCTTGGCCTTGACCGTCCGCGCGTACGCCAGCACCTTGGCGGCGTTGTTGTAGCCGCTGGCCGGGTTGTTCCACACCCGCAGCCGGACGTAGTTGACGCCCGCGCCCTTGAGGATGTCGAGCGGATCGGCCTCCGCGCCGGCCGCCGTGTAGTACTTCGCGCCCAGGTCCACGGCGCGTTGCAGGGTGGAGACGTCGGCGCCGCGCATCGACAGCGTCGCGGCCTGCGCCTCGGCGGGCGCTCCGAGAGCCGCGGCGGGCAGGGTGACGGCGAGGAAGGCGCCGAGGACGCCGATCCGCTTCCGGACTTCACGGAGAAACATGCGCGACCGCCTGTCGATCGATGCCGTTCAATACTGGGAGCGCTCACAGTAATCCGGCTACGAGCATGTTGTAAATACGTTGCCAGCCTGCTTGGGAGCGCTCACAACGCTCGCTCGTAAAACCATCGACATGTATCGTTCTAGTTAGTTGTCGTTCCATACTAAGGACGGAGTGATCATGAGACGTACGCTGCGCCTGCTCACCGGCGTGCTCGTCGCCGGGCTGCTGACCGCGGCCGCCACCCTGGTCGCGGCGCCGGCCCAGGCGGCCGTGTGGTCGTCGACGGACCGGTGGGGCACCTGGTCGAGCAACGGCTACACGCTCTACAACAACGTCTGGGGATCCGGCTACGGCCCGCAGACCATCTGGGCCAACTCCGCCTCGAACTGGGGCGTGTGGGCCAACCACCCCAACACCGGCGGCATCAAGTCGTACCCGAACGCCACCCGCTACCTCGGCAAGCGGGTCAGCGCGCTGGGCACGACCACCAGCAGCTTCAACGTCACCGTGCCGACCAGCGGCGTCGCGTTCACCACGGCGTACGACATCTGGTCGTCGGACAACGCGCACGAGATCATGCTGTGGATGAACAAGTACGGCGCGGTCGGCCCGCTGGGCAGCCTGCAGACGACCACGTCGGTCGGCGGCCACACGTGGGCCATCTACCGCGGCTCGAACGGGGCGAACCAGGTGTACTCGTTCGTGCGGACCAGCAACACCAGCGCGGGCACCGTGGACATCCGGGCGATCGCCCAGTGGATCCGGGCGCGCGGCTGGTTCGGCGACGTGACGATCGGCAACGTGCAGCTCGGCTACGAGATCACCTCGGCGGCCGGCGGCAAGGACTTCGTCACCAACTCCTTCTCGGTCACCGGATAGCGGATCCGGCCGCGGCCCGGCGCGATCAGCCAGCGGGCAGGGGCCCGACATCGGGTCGGGCCTGGCGGATGAGCGCGGCCCCGCCGGCCGGCAGCCGGATCGCGTCGGTCACGGCCGTGCCGGTCAGCAGATCGACGCCGGTGGCGGGCACCTCGTGCTCGTCGCCGGTGTGATTCAGCAGGAACAACCACGATCGGTCACCGGCCTGCCGGCGCACCGCCTCCACCCCGGACGGCAGGCCGGACTGCTCGGGCCCGGCGCCGGCCGACGCGGCCACCGTGGCCAGCAGGTGCCCATACGCCTCCGGATCGAGGCGGGTGGAGACGTAGTAGGCCATGCCGTCCCCGGCCGCGTGCCGCGTGACGGCGGGCAGGCCGTCGAGGACACCACCCGCGTACCGGAGAAGGGCGTGCGCCCCGGCGAGGTGCACGGTTTCACTCCACAGATCCCCGGTCGCCGCCGGCCAGAGGTCGCCGGAGGTCGCCGGGGTGAGCGCTACGCGGTCGTCCGGGCCGAGTGGATGGAACTCCTCCACCCGGACCCCGAGCAGCTCCCGCAGCGCCCCCGGATAGCCGCCGGTCCGCACCCGCGCATGCTCATCGGCGATCCCGGTCAGGTAGGTGACCACCAGATGCCCACCCGCCTCGACCCAGGCCCGCAGCTCCGCCGCCTGGCCGTCGGTCATCAGGTAGTGCCCGGGCAGGACCAGCATCCGGTACGCCGACAGCCCCTCCCACACACCGATCACGTCACAGACGATCCGCCGCCGCCACAAAGCCCGGTGCGCGCGCTGCGCCTCCTCGGCGTGGTCCAGCCGGTTGGAGGGCAACCCCGCCCCCTGCAGCGCCCACGCCGACGGCTCGTCGTACCCGATCGCCACCCGTGCTTCCACCGTTCCCTCGGCCGTCTCGCCGATCCGGTCCAGGGCCTCGCCCAGCGCGACCGCCTCGCGGTACACCCGGCTGTCCGGTCCCGCGTGCGGCACCAGCGCGGAATGGAACAGCTCGGCCCCGCCGCGCGGCGCTCGCCACTGGAAGAACAGCGCGCCCCGCGATCCCCGGGCCACGGCGGCCAGGCTCTGCCGGGCCATCCGTCCCGGTTCCTTGGTATGCATCCGGTCCGCGGTGTAGATGAGGTTCGGCGCTGTCTCCATCAGCAGCCAGTGCGGTCCGCCCGGGCTCTGCCGGGCCCAGCCGCGGGCCAGGTCGGCCGCGAACGCCGCCTGTTCCTCCGCGGCCATCCCGGGCTCCGACGGGTAGTGGTCGATGGCGACCAGGTCCACCTCGCGGGCCCAGCGGGCGTGGTTGACCGGCACCCATCCGCCGAGGACGAAGTTTGTCGTCACCGGCACGCCGGGCGTCGCGGCGCGCAGCAAGTCGCGCTGCTCGGTGTACGCGGCCAGCAGCTCGTCGGAGGTGAAGCGGCGGAAGTCCAGCACCTGGGCCGGGTTGGGCAGGTACTGGGTGCGCCGGGGCGGCCGGATCTGCGCCCAGTCGGTGTAGTGCTGGCCCCAGAACGCCGTCGTCCAGGCGTCGTTGAGCTGGTCCAGTCCTTCGTAGCGCCCCCGCAGCCAGACCCGGAAAGCTTCGGCTGTCAGGTCGCAGTGGCAGGTGGTGCCGTACTCGTTGTGCACGTGCCACATCGCCAGCGCGGGGTGGCCGCGGTAGTGCTCGCCCAGCGCGGCGGCGATGCGGCGGGCGGCCGTGCGGTACGCCGGTGCGCTCGCGCAGTACGTGTCGCGGCTGCTGTGGCTGAGCCGTACCGCGTCGGCATTGACCGGCAGCGCCTCGGGGTGGGCGAGACTGAACCACGGTGGTGGGGACGCGGTGGGAGTGGCCAGGGCCACGCCGACGCCGTGGGCGGCCAGGCGGTCGAGCACCTCGTCGAGCCAGCCGAAGTCGTAGCGGCCCGGCGCCGGCTCCAGTTTCGACCAGGCGAAGACGCCCACGGTCGCGGTGGTCACCCGGGCCCGGCGCATCAGCTCGGCGTCCTCCGCCTGCACGCCGGCCGGCCATTGCTCGGGGTTGTAGTCCCCGCCGTACAGCAGCCCCGGCATGCCGCTCCCCGCTTGTCGTTTGTTGGGATTCACGCCAAACTAGGGCCGGTGCGGGAGGCTGTCAATTGGGAGCACGCGCTGGTGACCGGCAACGGGCGGCAGGGCGCGCTCTGCTGGGGCACCCCGGCCGAGATCCGGCTGACCGTCTCGCACGAACGGCTGTTCCTGCCGCTGCGGGCACCCCTGCCGGCCCCGGACACCGCGACGATCCTGCCGCACCTGCGGGACCTTCTCGACCAGGGTCAGTACGCGCGGGCAGCCCAGGAGGTGTGCGAGCGCGCGGCGGCCGGCGAACCCGCGTACACGGACACGGTCTGGATCGATCCCCTGGTCGGCGCCGCGACGCTCACCGTGCGCCCCCACCACCCGGCCGCGAACCTCGAGCGCAGCGTCGATCCAGCCACCGGCCTGGTCGTCCTGCGCTGCTGGGACGAGCTCGGCGAGACGCGGGTGGAGGTCTTCGCCTCGCGCCCGGCTGACGCGATCGTGGTCCGGCTGTCGGCGACCGGCGGCTTCTCCGGCAGCCTGGCGCTGGGCCTGATCGAAGGCGCGCCACCGCGCCCGGTCCGGGCCCGCACCGACTCCGGCGCGGACGGCATCCTGCTGACGGCCGAGTTCGACGCGACGTGGCCCGGCGCCCTGACCGGCTACCGGGTGCGCTGCCGGACGCTGGCGGGCGACGTCGACGGCTCGGTGGTGCGGTCGGACGCCACCCTGGTCATCCGGACGCTGCTGCCGGGCAGGCCCGACCCGGACGTGCGGGGTGACTTCGACACGTTGCTCGACGCGCACCGGGCCGTGCACGGCGAGCTGATGGGCCGCGTACACCTCGATCTGGCCGGGGATCCCGCCGACCGGGCCGCCCCCGCGGCCCGGCTGCTGGCCCAGCCGGTGGGTCCGGCCCTGGTGGAGCGACTGTTCGAGGCCGGCCGGTACGCCGTTGTCAGCAGCACCGGCGAGCTGCCCCCGACGCTGCAGGGCGTGTGGAGCGGCAGCTGGACGCCACCGTGGTCCAGCGGGTACACGCTGGACGGCAACCTGCCCGCCGCGGTCGCCGCATTGCTGCCCACCGCGACCCCCGAGCTGCTGCTTCCGGTTTTCGACCTGCTCGAGGCCCACCGCGACGACCTGCGCCACAACGCCCGCCGGCTGTACGGCGCCCGCGGCCTGCTGACCCCGGTGCACCTGTCCACCCACGGGCGGCAGAACCATTTCGGCCCGGTGTGGTGCCAGACGTTCTGGACCGCCGGCGCGGCCTGGATGAGCCGGCTCTACGTCGACTACTGGCGTTACACCGGCGACCGCGAGTTCCTGCGGGATCGGGCGCTGCCGTTCCTGCGCGAGGCCGCCGACTTCTACCTCGACTTCGTGCCGGTGCGCGACGGCACCGCGCTGTTCAGCCCGTCGTACTCGCCGGAGAACGCGCCCGCCTCGACCGGTTCGCAGGCCTGCGTCAACGCCACCATGGACGTCGCGGTGGTCCGCGACCTGCTGGGCAACCTGTTGCGTTACGCCGCCGACGACCCGGCCGCGCCGGCGTGGCGATCGCTGCTCGCGGCGCTGCCCGGCTATCGCGTCGCGGACGGGTTGCTGGCCGAGTGGTGCCACGACGGGCTCGACGATCAGCCCGCGCACCGGCACGCGTCGCACCTGTGGCCGCTCTGGTACGAGCCGGATCCGCTGATCACCGAGGATCCGGTGTTGCGCGCGGCCGCGGTGGCCACCGTGCGGAGCCGGCTGGCCTGGTGGGCCGGCGCGGAGTCCGACGAGATGGGGTACGGGCTGGCGCAGCTCGGACTGGCAGCGGCCGCGCTGGGGCTGGCCGAGGAGGCCTACGACACGGTGGTGACGATGGCCGGCCGCTACTGGCGGGAAAACCTGGTGCCCACCCACAACCGGGACGCCCTGTTCAACGTGGACATCGCCGGTGGCCTGCCCGCGGTCGTCGGCGCGATGCTCGTCCGTTCGGCGCACGGCCGGCTGGACCTGCTGCCGGCGCTGCCCGGGGCCTGGCCGCGGGGCCGGGTCACCGGGCTCGCCGCCCGCGACGCGATCCGGGTCCGGGAGCTGAGCTGGGCGCCGGGCCGGGCGCGGGCGGTGCTGTGGGCGGCCGAGCGCACCCGGGTCGTCGTGGGCGCCCCGCCGGGGATGACGATCGGCGGGGCGCCGCAGGTGACGCTGTCGCTGCCGCCCGGGCAGCCGGTGACGGTCCTGCTCAGCCCTTGACCGCTCCGACGATCACGCCCCGGGTGAAGTGCCGCTGCACGAACGGGTAGACCAGGGCGATCGGGGCCACGGTCACCACCACCACGGCCATCTTGATCGCCAGGGTGGGTGGCAGGGCGACCCCCACCGCACCCGAGGTCTGCGGGGCCTGCCCGGCCAGGATGTAGCTCTGCAGGATCCGCTGGATCGGGAACTTCTCGTTGTCGTCGATATAGAGCAGCGCGTTGAACCAGATGTTCCAGTAGCCGACCGCGTAGAACAGGCCCACCACCGCGACCACCGCCCGCGACAGCGGCAGCACGATCCGGACCAGGATGCGGAACTCCCCCGCTCCGTCGATCCGGGCGCTGTCGAGCAGCTCACCCGGGATGTTCTGGAAGAACGCCCGGACCACCACGAGATTGAACACGCTGACCGCCCCCGGCAGGATCAGCGACCACAGGCTGTCCTTGAGGCCGAGTCCGGTGACCACGAGATAGCTCGGCACCAGCCCGGGATAGATCAGGAAGGTCAGCAGGAAGTAGAAGAGCAGGCCGCGGTGCAGCACCGAGCCGGGCCGGGACAGGCCGTAGGCGGCCAGCACGGTCAGGACCAGGCTGAACGCCGTGCCGACCACGGTGACCAGGGTGCTGATCAGCAGCGCCTTGCTGATCTGCCCACCGGAGAAGATGATCCGGTACGCCGAGAAGTCGAGCCCGCGTGGCACCACCACCAGGCCACCGGCAGCGTTGATGGTCTCTCGCGACGACAGACTGGTCACCAGCACCACCCACAGCGGCACCAGCACGGCCAGCACGACAGCCGTCAGCACCACCCCCTTGGCGGTCTGGCCGGCGATCCCGGGATCCTCCTCCCAGGCCGGCCGTTCGGGATGCCGGCGGCGGGACGCGCGCAGATTCGTGGTCGCGGTCATGATCGCGAGTACACCCCCCGTTCGCCGAGCATGTGGGCGACCTTGTTGGCGGCCAGGATCAGCACCAGCCCGACCATCGCCTTGAACAGGCCGGCGGCGGCGCCGAAGCCGTAGTCTCCGGTGGCGATGGACTGGTGGTAGACGAAGGTGTCGAGCACCTCGGCGGCCTGCCGGCCGACCGCGTCCCGCTGCAGCATGAACTGTTCGAAGCCGACCGACAGGGCGTCACCCAGCCGCAGGATGAGCAGCAGCACGATCACCGGTCGCAGGCTGGGCAGGGTGATGTGCCACAGCCGGCGCCAGCGGCCGGCGCCGTCCACGGCCGACGCCTCGTACAGGTTGGGGTCGACCGCGGCCAGCGCGGCCAGAAAGACGATCGTGCCCCAGCCCAGGTCCTTCCAGACCGCCTCGGCGGTCACCAGCACGATGAAGGTGTCCGGGTTCGACATGATCTCCGGCGGATTGATGCCCGCGTCGCGCAGCTCCTGCGACAGCAGCCCGGCGCCGCCGAGCATCTGCACGAAGAAGGTCACCACCAGCACCCAGCTGAAGAAGTGCGGCAGGTAGACCACGGTCTGCACGAAGCCGCGCAGCCGCCGCGACAGGATGCTGTTGAGCAGGATCGCCAGGGCGATCGGCAGCGGGAAGAAGAAGACCAGCTGGAACGCGGTGATGGACAGCGTGTTCCACAGCGCGTCCCAGAACGCCGGTTCGGCGAACAGGTCGCGGAAGTTGTCCAGGCCGACGAACGGGCTCGAGATCAGCGCCTGCAGCGCATCGTCGCCCAGGTACGGGTTGTAGTCCTGGAACGCCACGATGTTGCCGAGCACGGGCAGGTAGTGGAAGAGCAGCAGGACCACGGCGCCCGGCGCGACCATGGCCAGCAGCGGCCAGTCGCGGCGCAGCCGGGCGCGCAATGGTGAGCGCCGCGGCCGGGCAGCCGGACGGTCGCGCGGTGGCCGGGGTGACCCGGCCGGCTCCGGTGGCAGTGCGGGAGCCGGCCGGCTGGCCTGATCGGCGCTCATTTACCGGCGTCGGCCAGGGCCGTGGCGAGCATCTGGCGGGCCTCGTCACCACCGGCCGCGCGCCACTCCTTGACCACCGTGTCGAGGTCGCTCAGCGGGCGCCGGCCCCGGACGATGTCGGTGATCTTGTCCTGGGTGGGCACGTTGGCCGCCTTGAACTTGGCCGGGAACTCGAACTTGAGGCCGTCCCACGGGTCCTTCTCCAGGTACTTGACCGTCTCGTTGGAGTACTCCAGCACCTGCGGCACGAACTGCGGGGTCTGCGGGTACGGCGGCAGCACCGGGCTGCGGCCGCTGATGAAGAAGTACTGGTTCTGGATCTCCTTGAAGCCCAGCTCGGTCTTCACCGGGCCGGCCGCGTCGCGGGTGTGGTGCTTGCCGGCGACGCCGAACTCCCGCAGGTCGAACTCCTTGGTGCCGAACGGGGCGGAGCACCAGTTGATGATGCGCAGCAGCTCCTCGACCCGCGCCTTGCCGAGGCCCTTCTTGATGAACAGGTACGAGATCGGCTCGTCGTCGCCCCACGCCAGCGGGTCGCCGCCGGTGGCGGAGAAGAGCGGGACCGGCTGGATGTTGAAGCCCGGCGTGATCTTCTGCTGCTCGGCCTGCATCGGCTGCCACATGCCCGGGCCGTCCTGGTGGAACAGGATCTTGCCGCTCTGCAGCAGCTGCTTGGCGTCGGCGCCCTTGCTGGCCACGATGTCAGGGTGCACGTAGCCGGCCTTGTAGAGCCGGGCCATGACCTCGGCGGCCTGCCGGAACTCGGGCGTCTCGTACTTGAACTCGGGCGTGCCGTCGGCCTTGAGCCGCCAGCCCTCCTCGGTGCCCGGGGCTTTGTGGAACATCTGCACCATGGCGAAGATGTCGGAGTACGCCCAGACGCCCTTGCCCGGGTTGGTCACCTCCTTGCCGACGGCGAACAGCTCGTCGATGCTCTTCGGCGCGGTCAGCCCGGCCTTGTCCAGCAGGTCCTTGCGCTGGAAGAGGGCCCACGGGAACGGGCCGTCGGTCGGGTTCGGCACGGCCATCAGCCGCCCGTTCCAGCACGACTCGCGCCAGGCCCCGGCCGGGAACGTGGCCAGCATGGGATACGCCTGCACCGCGCTGCCCTGCAGGTACGGCGTGAGGTCCTCGAAGAGCGCGCCGACCGCGTCACTGAACCGGGCAAGCTTCTCGACCTCCCAGTTCGGCACGCAGAGCAGGTCGGGCACGTCCCGGGCGCCCAGGATCGCGCCCAGCTTGTCGGCGTAGGCCAGGCCGTCCTGCGCGCTGAAGTCGACGGTCGCGCCGAGCTCGGCGTTGATCGCGGTCAGGTAGGAGTTGCTCTTGCCCGACGGCGGCGCGGGCCCCCAGACCGGGACCATCGCCCGGATCGCCGGTCCCCCGGTGCCGGGCTTCTCGGCAATGGCGTCGACCAGCTCGGCCGGGTACTTGGTGAAGCCGTCCGGGACCGGCCGGGTGCCCTTGATGTCGGGCTGGGGCATCCCGGGGAACGCCTTCTGCTCCGGGATCAGGGCGGCCAGCTTGTCCAGGTTCTGCGTGGCGCCACCGCGGGTGGCTTTGTCGCCGCAGCCGGCCAGCGTGCCCCCGCTCGCGACGGCGACGGCGCCGAGGCCGAGCAGGCTCAGGAAGCCCCGGCGGTCGGCGGAGGGACCCGTGGGTGGTGTCACGACGTGCTCCTCGATAAACGGTCGACGGGAGCGACGGCCTCCCGCTAGAGTTTGTTTAGCTTGTAGCCAAACAAATTAGCCGACCGTCGATGGACCCACAAGAGCTGCCCGCGCCCGGTGCCGGGGCGGTGCGGCATGATGAACGGGCCGGCCGGGGAAGGCCGGCGGCGAGAGGCAGGACAGACGTGATCAGTACGCACGGCATGACGCGGCCGGCGGACCTGTCCGACGTGAGAACGACGAACCTGGCCGTCGTGCTGCGGTTCGTCCGGACCCATGCGCCCTGTTCGCGGGCGGACATCGCCGCGTCCACGGGCCTCAACAAGGCGACCGTCTCCAGCCTGGTCACCGACCTGCTGGAACGGCGCCTGCTGCGCGAGACCGGCCTGACCGAGAACAGGATCGGCCGGCCGGCGTCGATGCTGACCCTGCAGAGCCGGCCGTACGCGGCCATCGGCATCGAGGTGGCCGCGGACCATCTGGTGGCGATCGCGGTCGATCTCACCGGCGAGCGGCTGCTGACGTGGCGGCGGGCGTACCCCGGGCTGGACGGCACACCCGGGCGGGCCGAGGCCGCCGTCGCGGCGCTGGCCGGCCGGGTGGTGGCGAAGATGGCAGCCCAGGAGCGCAGGGTGCTGGGGCTGACCGTCGCCGCGCCCGGGATGGTCGCGCCCGGCGGCGGGGTCCGGTTCGCGCCGCATCTCGGCCGCGCGGAGCTGGACCTGGGCGCGGCCCTGGAGCGCGGCCTGCGCCACCCCGAGTTCGAGGTGGTCATCGACAGCGCGGCCAACCTGGCGGCGCTGGCGGAGTATCGGGGCGGTGCCGACGCCGACACCCCGAATCTGCTGGCCCTGATCGGCGGTGTCGAGATCGGCGCCGGCATCGTCGCCGACGGCCGGGCGCTGCGGGGCTCGCGCGGTTTCGCCGGGCAGGCCGGTCACCTCCAGGTCGACTGCACCGGCCCGATCTGCCGGTGCGGGCGGCAGGGGTGCCTGGAGGCCGTCGCGGGATTGCCGGCGCTGGTCCGCCACGCACTGCCGGACACCGCGCAGGACGGCCCGATCGTCGACTTCGCCCCGGAGCTGGAACGGATCACGGCGCTGGCCGGCAACGGCGACGCCCACGTCGTCAAGGCCCTGACCGAGATCGGCACGCTGCTCGGCCGCGGCGTGGCGATGCTGGCCGAGCTGCTCGATCCGCAGGTCGTGGTGCTCGGCGGCAGCTTCGCCACGCTCGCGCCGTGGCTGCTGCCGGCGGTGGAGACCGAGCTGGCGTCCCGCGCGCCGGGCGAGATCGGCTGCCGGGTCACCGCGTCCACACTGCACCCGGACGGGGCGGCGCTGGGCGGCGCGATGCTCGCGCTGGACCGGCTCGAGGCGGGGAAGCTGCCGGCCCCGGCGGCGTGAGCGCCCGCCGGGCATCGACAGATCTCGCCGTACCTCTTGACCGGCGTCGATGCCTGGTGCCAACCTCAGAAGGCTCCGCCGTAACACGGATGTAATCCCTGGTCCCGGCGGAGCCTTTTCCGGATCCTCATCGAAGCGCTTCGACGGCCAGGCCGCAGCCACGGCCTGGCCGGCAACGCCTCGATCCCACGCCGAGGAGAACTACCGCCATGACCGACTGCACCGAGCGGCAACCAGCCGCACCGCGCCGCGGCCTCGCAGGCGAGGGCCACGAGGGCATGGCAAAAAGAGGCCCAGCTATGGCCGACTCGGTCCGCGGCACGTTTCAGGACCCGGGGCGGCCGCTGGCCGACCGGGTCACCGACCTGCTCAGCCGGCTGACCCTGCCGGAGAAGGTGGCGCTGCTGCACCAGCACCAGGCCCCGGTCCCCCGCCTCGGCGTCGGCCCGTTCCGCACCGGGACCGAGGCCCTGCACGGGGTCGCCTGGCTCGGCGAGGCCACCGTCTTCCCGCAGTCCGTCGGGCTGGGCAGCAGCTGGGACCCGGAGCTGGTGCGCCGGGTCGGCGCGGCGGTCGGCGACGAGGTGCGCGGACTGCACCACAAGGACCCGGCGGGCGTGGGCCTCAACGTCTGGGCCCCGGTGGTCAACCCGCTGCGGGACCCGCGCTGGGGCCGCAACGAGGAGGGGTACGCCGAGGACCCCTGGCTCACCGGCGTACTGGGCGGCGCGTACGCCCGGGGGCTGCGCGGCGACGACCCGCGCTACCTGCGGACCGCGCCGACGCTCAAGCACTTCCTGGGCTACAACAACGAGACCGAGCGGCACCTCACGTCGAGCGACCTGCCTCCGCGCGTGCTGCACGAGTACGAGCTGCCGGCCTTCCGCGAGCCCATCGCCAGCGGCGCGGCGGTCGCTGTCATGGCGTCGTACAACCTGGTCAACGGGCGGCCGACGCATCTGAGCCCGTTGCTGGCCGACGAGCTGCGCACCTGGACGGCCGACGACGTGCTGGTCGTGGGTGACGCGTACGCGTGCAGCAATCTCGCCGGTGAGCAGGGCTACCTGAGCGACCACGCGGCCGCGTTCGCCGCCGCGTTGCGCGCCGGGGTCGACTGCTTCACCGAGGACGCCACGGCGACCCTGGAACGGCTGCACGAGGCGCTGGAGCGAGGCCTGCTCACCGGGTCCGACGTGGACGCGGCGGCCGGGCACATCCTGGCGGTCCGGTTCCGGCTGGGCGAGTTCGACCCGGAGGGGCCCAACCCGTACGCGGCCACGACCGCCGAAGTGGTCAACTGTGTCGAGCACCAGCGGCTCGCCCGGGAGGCGGCCCGGAGCAGTGTCGTGCTGCTCAAGAACAGCGACGCGGTGCTGCCGCTGGCGCAGGACGGGACGATCGCGGTGCTCGGGCCACTGGCCGACACCGTGCTGGCGGACTGGTACAGCGGCACCCTGCCGTACGCGGTGACGGCCCGCGCCGGCCTGGCCGACCGCCTCGGCGAGCAGAACGTGCGCACCGCGGAGGGCGTCGACCGGGTACGGCTGCGGACCGCCACCGGGACGGTGCTCGCGGGCGACGGTCCGGACGGCGCCCCGCTGCGGGTCGGTGAGACGACCACGGGCCTGGCGGCCGGATTCGACCTTCTCGACTGGGGCGGCGGCACCATCACGCTGCGCGCCGCCGCCAACCGGCGGTACGTGCGGGCCGACGAGAACGGCGTGCTGGTCAACGACCGGCCGGAACCGGGCGAGTGGGTGGTCCGGGAGACCTTCGAGCCGATCCGGCACCGGGACGCGGTGGTGCTGCGGCACCTGGCGAGCAACCGGTACGTCGCGGCCGGCCCCGACGGCGTGCTGCGCGCGGACGCCGCCACCGAGGACACCGCCACCGCCTTCACGCTGGAGCTCGCCGAGGACGGGGTGGCGGCCGCCGCGGCGCTGGCCCGGGACGCGGACGTGGCGCTGGTGCTGCTGGGCAACCATCCGATGGTGGCCGGGCGCGAGACCGAGGACCGGATCGACCTGGCGCTGCCCCCGCGGCAGGAGGCGTTGCTGCGGGCCGTACGGGCGGCCAACCCGCGGACCGTGCTGGTGCTGACGAGCAGTTACCCGTACGCGGTGGGCTGGGCGCAGGAGCACCTGCCGGCGCTGGTGTGGTCGGCGCACGGCGGTCAGGAGTTCGGGGCCGCGCTGGCCGACGTGCTGCTCGGCGAGACGCCGGACGGTGAGCCGGTGGAGCCGACCGGCCGGCTGCCGCAGACCTGGTACCGCGGCGCCGACGAACTGCCGGACCTGCTCGACTACGACATCATCGGCAGCGACGCGACGTACCTGTACTTCCGGGGCCGGCCGCTGTACCCGTTCGGGCACGGGCTGGGCTACACCCGTTTTGAGCACCACGACCTGCGGCTGAGTGCCGAGCAGGCGGCGCCGGGTGAGCAGGTGGAGGTCAGCGTCGACGTCGTCAACGTGGGCGAGCGGCCCGGCACCGAGGTCGTGCAGTTCTACACCCGGCAACGCCGGTCCCGGGACAAGCAGCCGCTGCGCCAGTTGCGGGGCTTCCGGCGGGTCCGGCTGGCGCCCGGTGAGCGCGCCACCGTGACGATGCCGCTGCGCGTGGACGACCTGGCGTTCTACGACGTGGTCGGGGAACGGCCGGTGGTCGAGGCGGCCCGGCACTCGATCCTCGCCGGCCGCTCCTGCACCGACATCACGGCGACCGCGACCCTGACCGTGCACGGCGAGGTCCTGCCCGAACGACGGGCCGGCGGCGACGCGCTGCGGGCGGCGAGCCGCGACGGCGAGTTCGGCACGGCCCTGACCGACGAGGGCCCGCAGCGCGGCGACGCGGTGGTGGCCCTGCGCGACGGCGCCTGGCTGGCCTTCGACCGCGTCGACTTCGGCGCGGGCGGACACCGGATCACCGCGGCGACGGCGGCGGCCGGCCCGGGCGCCCGGATCGAGGTGCGGCTCGACGAACCGCTGTCCGGGCCGGTCGCCGCCGTGCTGGACGTGCCCGCGACGGCCGGCCGGCACGACTGGATCGAGGTGGCCGCGCCGCTGGCCGGGGCGACCGGGCGGCGCGACCTCTATCTCGTCTTCCCGAGCGCCGGGGCCCGGCTGAGCGGGGTGCGGTTCAGTCCGGTGGGGTGAGCGGTCCGGCCGCTAGGTGAGCGCGGCCGCCGCGGGAAATCCCCGCGGTGGCCGCACGGATGGGTGGGCTGCCCTGGCGTGAACGAGCGGATCCTGACCTGGGGCTGAGGAGGCTGACCTGAGGTTGCTCAACCTGAGGGACGGATGAGGTCGAACCTCTCGCGCAGGCGTTCGGGCAGTTCCCCGATCAGTTCGTGGCCCGGTCGGCCTGGCCCGGGCAGCCCCAGCAGGAAGTCCGTCACCAGCACCTCGTCGATCCTCCGGTCGCCGCGGCCGAAGTGGGCGTCGAGGAACTCCAGCACGCCGCGCCAGTCCAGCGCGGCGTCCTCGCCGCGCCGGTAGGCGTCCACGATCTGATCGGTGAGCCCCTCACCGATGCCGAAGACCACGTGCGGCAGCAGCTCACCGAGATCCCGCAGGTGCTCCTCGTACCACGGGCGGAACGCCGGAAATCGCGTCACCAAGGCCTCGATGAACTCCTCGACCGCTATCACAGCCGCCATCCCCCCGTTTCGGCGCCGGCGTAATGGCCGCAGATCCGCCGGTGCCGGTCAGCAGTGCGGAGACCAGCCGCCGGCGCCGGCGTGATCGTCGCAGGTTCGCCGGTGCCGGTCAGCAGTTCGGGGACCAGCCGTCGGTGCCGGCGAGGAACGCCGCGATGGTCAGGCCGGCCGCCTCGGCGCGGGTCAGCTGCGGGCGGTCCGGCGTGACCAGCGCGCCCGGCCCGCGGTTGTGGTACTCGGCGAAGCGGGCGTCGCGCCACGGCCAGGTGCCGAAGTCGCTCCACGGGGTCGCGCCGATGTGCGCGCCCAGCCAGGAGTCGCGGATGACGGTCTGGCCGATGGCGTTCGGGTCCTGGCTCGGGTGCCACGGCCGGCCCAGGTAGACGCTGGCCGGCGGGGCGTCGGAGGTGAACGCGCAGCCCGCGAAGAGCAGGCCGTACGGGTTGGTCACGCTCGTGCTGGGCGCGGTCACGTAGCCGTTGTTGGTGGCCGAGCCGCGGTCCAGCGAGTGGATCCGGCACCGGTCGAAGGCGGCCGTCCCGCGGCCGAAGATGAAGTCCACATCGCCCTCGACGTAGCAGCTCCGCAGGTAGATCCGGGCGGGCACGTCGGCGGCCGGGCTGTTCAGGTAGAGCGTGTCCTGGTTGCCGAGGAAGCGGACGTTGTCGAACTCGAGGCGGTCGGCCCGGGTCAGAACGGCCACCGCCTGGCGTCCGGTGATCTCCGGGTGGGCGGCCTCGTCGAAGGAGTTCGAGAAGGTCAGGTTGCGGGCGGCGAAACCGGCTCCGTCCACCGTGACGGAGGCGCTGCCCGAGGTGCCCCAGGTGCCGCCCTCGGGGCGCGGCGTGCCGTTGGCCCGGTCGTCGGTGATCACCACCTGCTCCGGGCGCCGGCCGCGGCCGCGCAGCAGGATGTTGGGCCGGTCGGCGGGGATGATCACCTGGCCGTGGTAGGTGCCCGGGGCGACGTCGATGGTGAAGCGGGTGGCGTTGCCCGCCGGCACGGCATCCACGGCCGCCTGGATCGTGGTGAAGTCACCGCTGCCATCCGCGGCCACTGTGCTCCGCAGGCCCGGGCGGGCCTGGGCGGGCCGGGCCTGCGCGGGCCCAACCTGCGCGAGCCGGGCCTGCGCGGGGTGCCCGCCGGCGACGGAACCGGCGGCGATCGCCGCGCCGGAGGTGGCGGCGAGCCTGATCAGGGTGCGGCGATCCATACGGACTCCTGCGGCAGGAGCGCTCCAGGTAAGCGCTTTCCCGCCGACCGTAGAAGCCGCAGCCACGTCCGTCAATGCCTGGACGGGCGAGAGCCGGACCAGGAGACACCTGGCCCGGCTCCACCCGCTACTGGGCGAGACGGTTCACCACAGGATGCCCGGCTGCGGGATCTCGGCACCGACGGCGAAGAAGTCGTGCCACTTCACGCCCGTACCGGTGAAGGTGCGGCCGGTGGACCGGGCGACATAGACGTCGGCCGCCGGGCCGCGGGTGAAGGTCACGATGTCGTCGCGGCCGTCGCCGGTGAAGTCGCCCGTGCCGGGGATCTCGGTGCCGACGGCGAAGAAGTTGTGCCAGCGCACACCGGTGCCGACGAACGACGAGCCGCGGGAGAGCGCGACGTAGACGTCGGCCGCCGCACCTCGGGTGAAGGTCACGATGTCGTCCTTGCCGTCGCGGTTGAAGTCGCCGACCGAGGGCAGCTCCGAGCCCACGGCGAAGAAGTCGTGCCACTTCCAGCCCGTACCGGAGAACGACGAGCCCGTCGACAAGGCCACGTACACGTCGGCCGCCGCGCCCCGGGTGAACGTGACGATGTCGTCCTTGCCGTCACCGTTGAAGTCGCCGACCGCCGGCGTCTCCGAACCCACCGCGAAAAAGTCATGCCATTTCACGCCCGTACCCGTGAACGACGAGCCCGTCGACAATGCGACATACACATCCGCCGCCGCACCCCGGGTGAACGTCGCGATGTCGTCCTTGCCGTCGCCATTGAAGTCGCCGACCGCCGGCGTCTCCGAACCCACCGCGAAAAAGTCATGCCATTTCACGCCCGTACCCGTGAACGACGAGCCCGTCGACAATGCGACATACACATCCGCCGCCGCACCCCGGGTGAACGTCGCGATGTCGTCCTTGCCGTCGCCGTTGAAATCGCCGACCAATGGCGTCTCGGTGCCCACCGCGAAAAAGTCATGCCATTTCACGCCCGTGCCGGAGAAGGACGACCCCGTCGACAACGCCACGTAGACGTCGGCGGCCGGGCCGCGGGTGAAGGTGACGATGTCGTCCCGGCCGTCGCCGTTGAAATCGCCGGCCACGCCGCTGAAGCCGCCGCCGGCGGGCGGTGCCGCGGCCGCCGGAAAGGCCGGGATCTGCGCGGTCATCGTGACGGCGGTGACCGCTGCGAGTGCCAATAGACGCCGGTTGATGTGCATGGTTCTCCCCGTTCTGACGGAACTGCTGGATGGGTAGTGCTGCCGCAGAAAAAACTAGCTTCAAAAGCGGCCCATGCCGCCATTCAGTCCGCTTCCCGTCCAGCTCGGGCAAAGGCCACGAACTGCCGGGCCGAGGTGTACGCTTTCCGCCTTCCTGGTCTCGCGGCCCGGCCGGATCGGGCCTAGGCTCTCGTTCGCCCGGCTCATACGTTTCGATCGCGATCCGATCGCCACGCCCCGCCGAGCACGTCGGACGAGAGGCACGACATGAGAAGACTTCTGACGGCCGCTGTCGTCATCGGCCTGGCGGCCGGTGGCGCGGTGGCGTCGGCGCCCGCGCAGGCGACGCCCGCGCGCGGCGAATCCGGTTACACACCCGCGCCGATCGCGTGGGGCACGTGCGAAAGTCCCGGGCTGCAGCGCCGCGGCGCGCAGTGCGGCATGCTCACGGTGCCGCTGGACTACCGGCGCCCGCGCGGCACCAAGATCAAACTGGCCGTCTCCCGCATCCTGCACAAGTCACCGGCGGCGGACTACCAGGGCATCATGCTGACCAACCCGGGCGGCCCCGGCGGATCCGGGCTGACCCTGTCGGTGCTCGGCGAGTACGTGCCGGACAACGTGGGCAGTGAGTACGACTGGATCGGTTTCGACCCGCGCGGCGTCGGCTCCAGCGAGCCGTCCCTGTCCTGCGACGGCAACCTGACCACCCAGTACAACCGGCCGTACTACGTGCCGGTCACGCGTTCGCTGGAGAAGCAGTGGCTGGCCCGCTCGAAGCAGTACGCGCAGGCCTGCGCCAAGGCCGGCGGCGAGTTGCTCGACCACGTCAAGACCACGGACACGATCGCCGACATGGAGAGCATCCGTAAGGCGCTGGGCGCGAAGCAGCTCAACTTCTACGGCTTCTCGTACGGCACGTACCTCGGCCAGGTGTACAGCACGCTGCACCCGGAGCGGGTCCGCCGGATGGTCCTCGACGGCAACGTCGACCCCCGCGACGTCTGGTACAAGGCGAACCTGGCGCAGGACGTGGCGTTCGACAAGAACATCAACACGTACTTCGCCTGGGTCGCCAAGTACGACTCGGTCTACCACCTGGGCACGACCGGCAGCGCGGTGAGGAAGAAGTACTACGCGACGCTGCAGCAGCTGCGCAAGGCACCGGCCGGCGGGGTCATCGGCCCGGACGAGTGGACCGACATCTTCACCTCGGCGGCGTACTACATCTTCGACTGGACGACCATCGCCGAGGCGTTCGCGGCGTACGTCAACGACGGCGACTACGCCCCGGTCAAGGCGCTGTACGACGGTGGCTACCCGCAGGGGCCGGGCACCGACAACGGCTACGCCATGTACCTGGCCACCCAGTGCACCGACGTGCAGTGGCCGAAGAACTGGAGCAAGTGGCAGCGCGACAACTGGCGGACCTACTCCCAGCACCCGTTCCTGACGTGGAGCAACGCCTGGTTCAACGCGCCCTGCGTGTTCTGGAAGGGCGACGTCGGCACGCCGGTGAACGTCAACGGCAAGAAGGCGCCGCCGATCCTGCTGATCAACGAGACGTACGACGCGGCGACGCCGTACGCGGGCAGCCTCGAGGTCCGCAAGCGCTTCCCGAGGTCGGTACTGATCGAGGGCGTCGGGGGCACCACGCACTCCGGCTCGCTCAACGGCATCGCCTGCACCGACAACGCGATCGCGGCGTACCTGTCCGACGGCACGCTGCCGGCCCGGGTGCGCGGCAACCGTTCCGACAAGCAGTGTGACCCGCTGCCGCAGCCGGACCCGACGGCCGCGGCGGCCAAGAGCGCGTCCGCTTCCGGCGGCGGCTCCAACCGCGTGCTGCCTGACCTCAGCGTCCTGCGCTGACGAAGGCTGACGAAGGGCTGACGAGGGGGCGCGGGCCGGTGTGGCCCGCGCCCCCTTCTCATGCCCGCTCCGTGCTGCCCAGCAGGCGCGCGTCCCAGCGCCGGGAGCGGGCGGGGCCACAGGTCGACAGCACCGCGGCGGCGTTCTCGGCCCGGCCGCCGCCGGCGACGGTCAGGCACCGAGCGCTGATGGCGCTGCGGATGTAGAAGCCTTTCCCCTTCGCGTCCCACAGGCGCCAGCTGCGGGCCAGGTCGTCGTCGCACCGGTGCTGCACCGCGCGTCCGTCGCCGCCGGCGGCACTCAAGCACCGGCCACTGCGGACGTTCTGCACCTGGAACAGGCCGGTCAGCGACACGAGCCGCATCCGCCACAGGTGCGCGCTCTCCTCGCGGCAGGCGCTCTGCACGACGGCGTCGTTCGCGGCGGGCGCGAGGCACTTCCCGCTGTGCACGTTGAACAGCTGGAAGCCGGTGAGGAACGGGATCGCGGGTGCCGCCTGGGCCGGGCTCGCCGGCAACAGCGCCGCGGCCGCCATGGTCGCGGCAGTCAGCGTCGCGGCGGCCAGCGCCCGGGAACCGGCGGAGAAAATACGGCGGCGAACAGACATGACGCACCTTTCACATAAGACTTCACCATTCATTCCACAGCCGACAAGAAGGTATCCGGAGCATCCGTTCCGATCGGGGATATCCGCCCGAATCGCCCATCGCGTCGCGGCGGCCCACCACCGTCGCGCATTCGTCAGGCTGGCTTCAGCGGCGCCGCGACCATTCCGGCCCGCCGGCCGGCGGGCCGCGCTGACTCCGGCCGTGACGCATCGTCAAGCATCGAAGTCTCTGAGAGCCGGCCCGGCGCCGGCCGGCGACTCGCGCCAGGTCCGCAGCGCCCACCACAGGCCCACGGTCGCCAGCACGGTCAGCCCCTCCCCTGGCTCGCCCGGCACCAGCGGCACCCCGGTGAGCTCGTGCAGCCGGCGCAGCCGGTACCGGACCGTGTTCGGGTGCACGTGCAACGCCGCGGCCGTGTGGTCCAGCCGCTGACCGTGGTCCAGATAGGCCATCGCGGTCGACACCAGCTCGCGGTGGAAGTCGTCCCCGGCCCGCAGTTCGCCCAGCACGGCCGAGGTGACCAGGCCGGCGAGCACCGGCTGGGCGCTCAGGGCGAGATCGCCGGCGTGCTCGACGAGCAGATGCGGGCCGGGCCGCCCGGAGCGGGCGGCGATCGGCAGGGCGGCCAGGCAGAGGTCGAACACCGCGCGGATGCCCGGCAACGGCCACGCGGGAGCCGCGACCATCAGCACGCCCGGATCGAGGAGGTCCTCCGCCGGCATCCGCGGCGTGAGCACGGCGAGCCGGCCCCGCACCGTACCGGCGACGCCCCCGCCCGCCGCCAGCCGGCGGCCCACCGCCCGCAGCCGGCCCGGATCGGTCACCTCGCCGACCAGGCAGTGGTAGCGGCCGTCGGTGCGCAGCCCGGCCCGGAGCAGCTCGGCCGGTGACGGCGCCGGCTCGTCGCCCAGCAGCAGCGCGCGCAGGACCCGGTCGCCGGCCTCCACCCTGGTGCTGGCCAGCGCCTGCTCCGCGGCCCGGTGACCGGCGATCACGTGCCGTTCCATGATCCCGAGGTAGCGGTCCAGCTCGAGCAGGACCTCGAGCAGGACCCCGTCGGGGATGGCGGCGTCGCGGGCCCGCTGCACGGCGATCTCCAGGGCCCGGTTGCGTCCCGCCTGCACGGCGCAGAGCAGGCCACCGATCGAGATGCCCTGCGCCGCCCGGTCGGCACCGAGCCGGGCCGCCTCGGCGAAGTCACTCGCGCTGGGATCGCCGGCCCGCTCGAAGGACGCCAGCCCGGCGGAGAACAGCAGGGCGACGTGCCGGCGCGTCTCGGTCGCCGGCAACCGCGCGACTTCCGGCGCCTCCGCCCGCGCCGCCCGGACCAGGTCGTCCACGATGTCCTCGTCGGCGGCCATGGCCCACAGCACCTTGACGAACACGTCGCCACGCGCTGTCGGTGCCATGGCTGCTCCCGGGCGGTTGTGGCTGCCGTACAACGACGGGTCCGGACGTTGGTCCCCGGCACCTATCGACGGGCGGCGATCCGCTGTTTCCTGTTCGTTACCGCAAAGTAACATCACTCCCCGCGTCCAGGAGAGTCCCGTGGCCCGAAAAATGTTCGCGTTAACCGCCCTAGCCGCCACCCTGCTCGCCACCGCACCGCTGCCCGCCGCCGCCGCACCGCCCGCTGGTCTGCAGGAGGTGATGTTCGTCGGCAACAACTGGGCCGGCACGGTCGACGTCATCCGCCCCGGCGGCGGCTACACCAAGCTCGGCGGGCTCAGTGTGATCCCCGATCTGGACGTCCGGCTCTGGGACATCTACCTCAACCCGATCAAGCTGGCCTACTTCCTCGGCATCCGCTCCGGTCCCGGCGAGGGTCACGACCAGCTCGTCGACGACATGTACACCACCCCGGACGGCACCGCGCTGGTCGCCTCCCGGCCCAGCCTGGCCGACGTGATCTCGATCGACCTGCGCACCGGGCTGCCGAAGTGGCGGTTCCCGGTCTCCGGCTTCCGCGCCGACCACATGGCCGTCTCGCCGGACGGCACCCAGGTCGCGGTCTCGGCGTCCACCTCGAACACGGTGCACGTGCTGGACATCAACACCGGCCGCCAGCTGGGCTCGTTCGCCACCGGCGACAAGCCGCACGAGAACGTCTACACCGACGGCGGCCGCTACCTGTGGAACATGTCCATCGGCGAGGTCAACACCGACCTCGACGACCCCGGCTGGGACTGGACCAAGGGCAACCGGCGGATCACGGTCGTGGACACCACGACCTTCCGGACGGTACGCACGATCGACATGCGCGCCCGGCTGGACGCCTTCGGCCGCAAGGACCTGTCCAACGCGATCCGGCCCGCCGTGTTCAGCCCGGACGGCACGAAGCTGTACTTCCAGGTGTCGTACTTCAACGGGCTCGTCGAGTACGACGTCGCCACCGACAAGGTGACCCGGGTGAAGACGCTGCCGAAGAACCCGGCCACCAGCGACGACCGCACCACCTTCGTCAACGACTCCCGGCACCACGGCCTGGCCATGAGCCCGGACGGCAGCAAGCTCTGCGTCGCCGGGACCATGGACGACTACGTGACCGTCGTCGACCGCGGCTCGCTGCAGGAGGCGACCCTGGTCCCGGCGAGCAAGCCGTACTGGGCCACGGTCAGCGGTGACGGCCGGGACTGCGTGATCTCGGAGTCCGGCGCGGACCAGGTCTCGGCGATCAGCTTCGCCACCGGAAAGCGGGTGGCCACGGTGGCCGTCGGCGACCATCCGCAGCGGGTCCGGATCGGCCACGTGGTCACCGGCTGGACCAGCCCCGTGGTGCGCTGACCGGTGCGCCTGCTGCTGAGCTGTCTCGTCGCCGCCGCCGCGGTCGTCGTCCCGGCCGGGCCCGCCCTCGCGGACCCGGCTGCCGCCGGCACCGTCGACGTGCTCACCTACAACATCGCCGGGCTGCCGGAGGGCCTGTCCAGCGCCCCGGCACCCCGGGGGCCGAGCACGACGGCGATCGGGCAACGGCTCTCCGGGTACGGCATCGTCAACATCCAGGAGGACTTCAACTACCACGCGGCCCTGTACGCGGCGGACAGCCACCCGTACCGGACGGCGACCAGTGGCGGGGCGGGCATCGGCAGCGGGCTGAACACGCTGTCGGCGTACCCGTACGACGACGCCGAACGGGGGCGCTGGACCTCCTGCCAGCTCGACTCCGGTGACTGCCTGACGCCGAAGGGCTTCACGTTCCTGCGGACCCGGCCGGCGGACGGCGTTTTCGTCGACGTCTACAACCTGCACACCAACGCGGGTACGAGCGCGGGCGACCAGCAGTCCCGGGCGGCCAACCTGAGCCAGCTCACCGCGTTCATCGGCACCCACTCCGCGGGCAACGCGGTGGTGGTCATGGGCGACACCAACACCCGCTGGACCCGGGCGGCGGACACAATCCGGACGTTCGTCGCGGCCAACGGGCTGACCGACGCCTGGGTGCAGCTCGTCCGCGGCGGTGACGCCCCGGCGGCCGGCAGCCCGGCGCTGGTCTGCGACGAGGCCGTGGTGAGCGACGCGTGCGAGGTGGTGGACAAGGTGCTCTACCGGAGCAGCCGGTCCGTCACGCTGCGGGCGACCGCCTACCACAACGAGAGCGCCGCCTTCCGTACCGCCGACGGGATCCGGCTGTCCGACCACGATCCCGTCTCGGTGCGGCTGGCCTGGACGGCGAACCCGGACTATCAGCTGGGCGACCAGTTCGGCGGCCCGCACGGCGACCACTTCACCGATGTGCCGGCCGTGGCGCCGGACGCCCACGTCACCGCGATCGGGCTGCGCGCCGGCAACCGCCTCGATCAGCTCAGCCTGACCCTGGCCGACGGCACGACGCTGCGGCACGGCGGCACGGGTGGCACCGCGCGGGCGCTGACCCTGGCCGCCGGCGAGTACGTGGCCTCGGCGACCGTGTGCCGGGGCGTGCGCGACGGCCGTACCCGGATCTTCTCGGCCAGCTTGACCACCAACCTCGGCGCGACCGTCAGCGGCGGCACGACCACCGCGGACTGTGTGACCTGGACCGCGCCCGCGGGCCGGCAGCTGACCGGCTTCCACGGGCGGGCCGGGGCGGAGGTCGACAAGCTGGGACCGGTCTTCACGAGACGCTGAGGGCACCCGCCGGCTCGGGCGCGACGGTGATCTCGCCGAGTTGCCGGCGGACCACGTCGGCGTCGGGGTGCCCGAGCTCGCCGAGGATCACCGCCGCCCGGCGCCAGGCCGCGCAGCCGTCCTGAACCGCTCCGGTCTCCAGCAGGACGGCGCCGATCCGGCGCAGGGTGTCGGCCTCCTGGTAACGGTCGCCGCAGGACCGGAACGCCGCCACCGCGTGCCGGAAATAGGTCAGCGCGTCACCGTGATCGGCTCGCACGTGGTACGCCATCCCGAGGGTGTCCCAGGTGAGCGCCCGGCCGAAGCTGTTGCCGAGCTGCTCGTGGATGGCCAGCGCCTGCCGGCAGTTCTCGATCGCCGCCTCCGGACGGCCGAGATGGGCGTGGTGCCAGCCGATGGCGTTGAGGACGGTGGCCTGCCCGACGAGGTGGTGCCCGTCCCGGAACAATGTCAGGGCGTGCTCGTCGTGCACGAGAGCGTCCGCGTGCCTGTCCTGCCGGCCCAGCATCCTGGCCGTCGTGCGGTGCGCCGCCGCCAGGCCGATCGGATCGCCGGCCGCGTGGAACAGCTCGCGGGCGGTGGCCAGCTCCGCGGCCGCCCGGTCGTAGGCGCTGAGCCAGATGTGCGCCATGGCCAGCCCGCGGCGCGCGTCCGCCTCGGCGCCCAGGTCACCCAGCCGGACCGCCGCGAGGACCGCCGCCTGCTGGAGCGCCGCCCGGTCGTGCCACCGGCCGCGCCGCTCCAGATAGGTGGTCATACCCCAGACCAGCGCCAGGACCTGCGGATCGGCCCCGCACTCGGCCGCCTGCGCGACGCAGGACAGCAGCACCTGGTGCTCGTGCTCGAACCAGACCACCGCGTCGAGCTGGTCGGTCACCACCGGGACCGGCCCGGCGACCGTGCTTCCGACGTGGCCCGGCTGGTCGCGGGTCGGGTCGAGCGCCCGGTCCGCGGCCAGGGCGGTGCGGGCGTAGTAGTCGAGCATCCGGTCGCGGACCGGCGCCGGATCGCCGCCGGCCTCCACGGCGTACAGACGGACCAGGTCGTGCATGCGGTACCGGCCCGGCTGGTGCTCCTGCACCAGGTGCCCGTCGATCAGCTCCCGCAGCGACGGCATGAGCTCCGCGCGGGTCAGCCCGATCAGGCTCCGCACGGCGGCCAGCGCGATGTCCGGGCCCGGGGCGGCGCCGAGCCGGCCGAACAACTCGGCCGCCTCCGGCCGGACCGCCGCGACCGAGGCGGCGAGCACGGCCCGCAGGTTGCCCCGCAGATCGCCGGTGTCGAGCCCGTCCAGCCGGGCCGACGACTCCCGCAGGTCGTCGGCCAGCGCGGCCAGCGGCAGCTCGGGGGCGAGCGCCGCCCGGCCCGCGACGATCCCGAGCGCCAGCGGCAGGCCGGCGCAGTGGCGGATAAGCTCCGCGGCCGCGCCGGGCTCCCCGGCAAGCCGGGCAGCGCCGAGATGGCCGGCGAGGACCTGCGCCGACTCGGCGTCGTCGATCACCCCCAGCGGTACGGGACGAGCACTGTGCCCCGCCACCAGGTCGGCGAGCCCGGTGCGGCCGGTGATCAGGGTCGCGCAGCTCGCCGCGCCGGGCAGTAACGGCTCGACCTGTGCCGACGTACGGGCGTTGTCCAGCACCAGCAGGATCCGGCGCCCGGCCACCAGGCTGCGGTAGAGGGCGACCTGGCTGTCCGGGTCAGGGGGCACGGCTGCCGCGGTCACGCCCAGCCCGTACAGCAGGCCCCGTACCGCGGCCTCGGAGGTCAGCGGGTCCCGGCCGGGATCGAACCCGCGCAGGTTCACATAGAGCTGGCCGTCCGGGAAGCGATGGGCGTTGTCGTGGGCCCAGCGCAGCGCGAGCCACGTCTTGCCCACGCCGCCCGGTCCGTGGATCACCGCCACGCGGCCCGCCCGGCCGGTCTCCCCGGGCAGCAGCACGGTGTCCAGACGCGACAGCATGGCGGAACGACCGGTGAAGGCGGCGGGCAGCGACGGCAGCTGCTGGGGCGTCGATCGTTGCCGGATCACGCCGGCCCGGGGCGCCCCCAGCGACGTGTCGGTGCGCAGGATCCGCCCGTGCAGCCGCTGCAGTGACGGGCCCGGGTCGATGCCGAGCTCGTCGGCGAGCTGGCGGCGTACCCGCTCGTAGTGGGCCAGGGCGTCGGCCCGCCGGTCGCTGCGGTACAGGGCCAGGATGAGCTGGCCGGCCAGCCGCTCGTCGAACGGGTCGGCCGCCGCCTGCGCGCTGAGCGGGGCGAGCAGCTCCGTGTGCCCGCCACCGGCCAGCAGCAGGTCGATGTGGTCCCGCTCGGCGGCCTGCCGTTCCCGGGCCAGCTCCGCGCGCACCTGCGCCGCCCAGGGCGTGTCGAGCGGGCCGAGCGGCTGACCGCGCCACAACCGCAGCGCCGCGGCGTACGCGTCCTGGGCCGTCGCCTCCGCACCGCAGCGGGCCGTCGCGACAAGATGCCGGAACCGGTGCACGTCGACCGACAGCGGATCGACCGCGAGCAGGTAGCCCGCCGCCTGCCGGATGATCATCGCGTCCCAGGGCTCGAGGGCCTGCCGGAGCTTGCACAGGTAGGCCCGGGTGGTGTCCCTGGCCCGGCGGGGCGGGTCGGCTCCCCACACCCGCTCGATCAGGCTGTCGGCCGGGACGCACCGGCCGGCCTCGACGGCGAGCGCGGCCAGCACATACCTTTGCTTGGTGTGGCCGATGTCGACCGGCCGGCCACCGACGGACACGTCGATCTCGCCGAGCAACCGGAATTCCGCTGGCACTGTGATCGGCTCCTCCTCCGTCTCGCTCAGTCTCCGCCGTCCGCGGCGTGACCGCTGTCGCCCAACGGACCTGCGGTTCAACGGAAATCCAACAGTCGCCCAACGGACCCGGCCCACCTTGGGAGCGAGGGCAGGCAGCAGGTGCCGGCCCCCACCCACCAGGAGGACCCATGAAGGGCAACGCGGGAAACAGCACCGCCGCGAGCACGGCATCCACCCTGACCAGCACGGCGGGGCGATACCGGCTGCAGCTGACCTCGCTGACCTGCAAGCGCAAGCAGGACACCACCGGACGGGACGAGCCGCAGCTGTTCGTCAACGGCGTCTCCATCTACGGCCCCGGTGACATCGGCAAGGGCGAGACCGTGGACCTGCGCCCGCGCTCCACGGTCTTCACCTCGGTCGCCCACATCGCCCTGGTGGAGGTGGACGCCGGCTCGGACGACCAGCTCGGCGTGGTCACCGCCATCGGTGGCCAGGCCGGCCACGGCCCGCAGCGCGGCGAGTTCCACCTGCCGAACGCCGACTACGAGATCTCGTTCCAGGTCGTCAAGGCCTGACCGGCACCTCGTTCGGCCCCGGTGCGCGGCGTCCCCATCAGGGCGTCGCGCACCGGCGGGCTCAGCCGGCGACCTCGGCCACCACCGCCACCATCTCGTCGAGGTGGTCCGCGGTCGTCAGATGCCCGGCGCCGGGGAACACCCGCACGTCGAGGCCCATCGTGCGGCGCACTGCCGGGACCAGCCGGCGGGGCGGCAGGAACCGGTCATGGGCGCCCACCGAGACGACACACGGCTGCTCGGCGCGCCGGGCCAGCAGCTCGGCGGCCAGCGGGGCGGGCGCCAGCGTCGTCCGGCACGACGAGGCCATGAGCGCCATCCACTCCACCTCGGTCGCGGGCGGCTCCGCACCGGGAGCGACGAACAACCGCAGCATGCCGCGGGTGTGCGCGACGGTAGGGCTCAGCAGCCAGACGGTGGAGGCCAGCGCCAGCCGTGGGTCCACCGAGAGCCGGATGAAGCCGGCGGGTGAGATCAGCGCCCGCGCGGCGATCCGGGCGGAGCCGGCGGCCAGGGCCACGGCGGCGCCCAGCGAGTTGCCCACCACCACGACGTCCTCGGCGTCCATGGCGGCCAGCACCTCGTCCATCGCCCGGCCGTACCAGGCCGGCCCGGCCCGGCGCGGCCGACGCGGATCGCTGAGCCCGGGCTGGCCCGGCAGGTCCACCACCGTGGTCGCCCAGCGCCCGGACAGTGCCCGCAGCCACGGCAGCGCCACCGCGGCGTTGAAGCCGGTCCCGGGCACCAGCACGACCCGCGTGGTTCCGGTGCCGGCCGAGGTGAGCGCAACCTCGCCGGCGCTGGTGTCCACGGTCGTGGTGCTGAGCGGGAAGCCGGCCCCCGCCAGCGCCTGGGTACACCACTGCCGGACCGCCTCCTGACCACGAGGGTTCTTGTAGACGGTCGGCATCGCGACAGTGTGTCCGACGGCCGGTGGCGCGTCCAGCAACGGTCATTCCCGCTGGTCGGCGAGGCGGCGGCGCTGGTAGCCGAAGAAGGCGACCGCCGCCAGCCAGATGCCGGCCAGCGGCAGCAGGCCCAGCCAGCCCTGGGTGAGCAGCAGCATCCGGACCCGGCCCTTGGCCCACTGCATCCCCTGGGTCCGGCAGCCGTCGGTGCTGGCGCTGAGCACGTCACACTGCGGCTCGGCCTGACCGGTCGAGACCGTCCGCAGGCCCGCGTCCCGGGCGTCGGCCGTCGCCTTCGTGATCGGGCCCCGCGCAGGCAGGGTCGACAGATCGGGCAGCCAGGTCTGGAAGGTGCGCAGCATCGCCGCGTGGCCGCGCTCGTTCGGGTGCAGGCTGCTGTGCGAGAAGTTCTTGGGGTGGAAGCGCTGCTCCGCGACCCCGCCGACGGACCGGACGCCGATGAAGTTGAGGCCGGGGCGGCCCTCGTTCCGCTCGTCGCACAGCTGCAAGTTGGCGACCCGCAGCGAGGACTCCATCGCCGCCAGGTAGTGGAAGCCGAACTCCGCGGACGTCTCGGCGACCACCCGGTTGAGGCCGCCGGTCACGAACTCGTGCAGGAAGCGGCGTTCGCGGGGCGCCAGCGACAGGTCGTCACAGCGGCCGGTGAGGTCGATCGGGTCCGGGTAGCCGATGGTGACCACCGGGGTGTCCGGGAAGACCTTGTCGAGCTGCTGGTAGGTGTCGCGCAGGTTCTGGCGTACCTGCTCGAGCGCGCCCGTCCAGAGCTTGCCCTGGCTGCTGCAGGTGCCGGGGGCCAGGCACATCAGCCCGATCGTGGAGAAGCCCGCGTCGTTGCCGCCGACCCCGGCGACCACCATCGCCGGGGTGAACCCGTCGCCGTAGTCGTGCAGGTAGGCGTCGAGCTGGGTGCGCTCCTCACCGGCCTGCGGCTCGGGCGGCGGCACGCCGGGCCGGGTCGGCGGGGCCACCGCGGATTCGACGTTCCAGGTGCGCGCGCCGGAGCAGGCGAGGAACTCGACCTGGTCGAACGGGCGCTGCTGGCCCGCCATGGCGGCCCAGGCGGTGGGCGAGCGGCGGCACTGGTTGCCGCCGCCGACGTCCGTGCCCTGGTAGTACGTGGACGCGCCCTCACCGGACATGTAGGAGTCGCCGAACGCGACCAGCAGGGACCGGGCGGTGCGGTCCGGCACCAGGTCGAGCGGTACGTCGGCGGGCAGCGGCGTGACACCCAGCAGTGCGATCACGCTCATCACGAACGCGATGTCGGCCTGCGTGCTGGACACCACCGCGATCACCAGCAGCGCCAGCACGATGACGGCACCGAGCAGCCACGGCGAACGGGTCAGCGCGTAGAGCAGGACGGTCGAGAGCACGAACAGCGCCGCACCGGCGAGCCCGAGCCACAGGCGCAGCGGCCGCGGTCCGGACAGGCCGCACATCCAGCGGATGACGACCTCGGAGAGCAGGGCCACGCCGAGCGGCAGCAGCACCAGCAGGGCCGCGCCGAGCAGGACGTACTCCAGGATCACGGCGGCCGTGCCGGAGCCGCGGCCGAGCAGCACGATGCCCAGCAGGGCGCACCCGGCCCCGGCGGTGGTCAGGGTGAGCGCGAGGTTGCGCCGGATCCGGTCGGAGCGCAGTCCCTGCCGCAGCCAGGTAATGGCCGAGCCGGCCACGAAGTACGCCAGCAGGACCCCGGCGAGGGCGGCACCGGCGCGCGGGCGGAACTCGTACGAGGCGACCAGCGCGACCGCCACCACCAGCAGGACCGCCCCGGCGCGCCGGGAGATCAGCCACTGCCGGTCGTCGAGGCTGTCCATGTACTGGCCGCGGACCCAGAGCGTCGCCGCGATCACGAACAGCGTGAACCACACCTGGATGGTCAGCGACGACGCCCCCGACCGCGCGAAGAACAACAGCAGGATCAAGGCGACGGCGAACACACAGGTACGCCGTACCGCCGCATAGTCGATTCCCGTCATGCCAAGCAGAGGCGCGAGGGCGTCCCGGAGATACCGGTACGCGCAGTCCGCCCAGATGGCCCGTTCGGCCGCCACCGGTTCCGGAACTCCGGCGAGTTGTCCGGATGCCGACGGGATTGCGGCCTCACCACCGAGAGCGCTCTCTTGACAGTTGGGCCCGTCTATCGCTTGCTGTGATCAGCTTCATTGCGACCCTGTTACGAAAGGACCTTTCCGCATGACGACACGCCCCACCGGCGGTGGCCGTCTCATCGGGCGCCGGCACCTCGCCGGGGCCCTGGCCCTCGTTCTCGCCGTCACGGCGACCGGCACGCTGACCGGTTCGGCCGCCTCGGCCGCACCGGCCCGGCCGGGCAACTCCGCGCCGAATCTGGGGACCAACGTCACCGTTTTCGACCCGGCGACGCCGGTCGAGCAGATCCAGGCCACGCTGGACGCCACCTACGCCCAGCAGGTCGACAACGAGATGGGCACCCAGCGGTACGCCTTCCTCTTCAAGCCCGGCACGTACGGCACGGCGGACAAGCCGCTGCAGATCAAGGTCGGCTACTACACCGAGATCTCCGGCCTGGGCGCGTCCCCGGCCGACGTGGTGATCAACGGCAAGGTGGAGGTGTACAACCGCTGCCTCGAGGGCGGCGGCACCAGCAACTGCCTGGCGCTGGTCAACTTCTGGCGGACGCTGTCCAACCTGTCCATCAACGTCAACGGCAAGGGCCAGGACGGTTGCCGCGCGACGGCGAACTTCTGGGCCGTGTCGCAGGCGGTGTCGCTGCGGCGGCTCAACGTCAGCGGCGGCACGTTCTCGCTGATGGACTACTGCACCGCCGGCCCGCAGTACGCCAGTGGTGGCTTCATCGCCGACTCGAACTTCCCCGACGTGGTGAACGGCTCGCAGCAGCAGTGGCTCACCCGGAACAGCAAGGTGACGAGCTGGTCCAACGGCGTCTGGAACCAGGTCTTCTCCGGCGTGCAGGGTGCGCCGGCGGAGACGGCGTTCCCGAACCCGCCGTACACGACGCTGGAGAAGACCCCGCTGAGCCGGGAGAAGCCGTACCTGTTCACCGACGCGGACGGCCGCTACAGCGTCCGGGTGCCCGCCGCCCAGCGCAACACCAGTGGCACGTCGTGGTCGGCCGGTCTCACCCCCGGCCGGACCATCGCGCTGCGTGACTTCTTCGTGGCCAAGCCCTCCGACCCGGTCTGGCTGATCAACGCCAACCTGGCCCTGGGCAAGAACCTGCTGCTCACCCCGGGCGTCTACAACGTCGCGCAGAGCATCAAGGTGTGGCGTCCCAACCAGGTGGTGCTCGGCATCGGCCACGCCACCCTGACCGCGGTCAACGGCGCGACCCCGCTGACGGTCGCGGACGTACCCGGTGTGGTGGTCGCGGGTGTGACCATCGACGCCGGCACCAAGGAGTCGAAGAACCTGCTCAAGGTCGGCAACAAGAACGGCATCGGCCTCAGCTCGGCGAGCAACCCGACCACGCTGTCCGACGTGTACTTCCGCGTCGGCGGCCCGCACATCGGCAAGGTCGACGTGGCGCTCGAGGTCAACAGCGACAACGTGCTCATCGACCACACCTGGGTGTGGCGCGGTGACCACGGCGTCGAGGGCTTCACCGAGGGCGTCAACGGTGACACCCAGCGCTGGCGTACCAACATCGGCCGCAACGGTGCCGTCATCAACGGCGACAACGTGACGGCCACCGGTCTGTTCGTCGAGCACTTCCAGCAGTACAACACCATCTGGAACGGCGAGAACGGCACGACCGTGCTCTACCAGAACGAGCTGCCGTACGACCCGCCGACGCAGGCGGACTGGACGCAGCGGGACGGCACGCTGGGCTACGCCGGCTACAAGGTCGGTGCCAAGGTCCGCAACCACAAGCTGTACGGGGCCGGCGTGTACGTCTTCAACCAGAACAACCCGGCGATCCACACCGAGAACGGCTTCGAGGTGCCCAAGCGCCCGGGTGTCAAGCTGCACCACATCATGACGGTCAACCTCAGCGCCGGCATCATCGACCACGTGGTCAACGGCGAGGGCGCTGCGGCGGACACCACCAAGATCGGCGTGCCGGTCTACGTGACGGACTACCCCGCGTCATAGCAATTCCGCACCACCCTCAGGGCCGGATCCGCACCACGGGTCCGGCCCTGTCTATATCCAGCGGTGGAGGCGGGAATCCGGCTGCGGCCAGATCCGCCGGACCCCCTGGTTTCGCGAGACTTCTTCCCATGTCGACCATCGCGCCGCTGAGCCCGTACCACCGTCTCGGACGGACC
Source organism: Actinoplanes sp. CA-051413 (assembly GCF_050955795.1). NCBI lineage: Bacteria > Bacillati > Actinomycetota > Actinomycetes > Micromonosporales > Micromonosporaceae > Actinoplanes > Actinoplanes sp. CA-051413. The sequence goes on along the minus strand of NZ_CP192100.1, from coordinate 4,490,489 downwards.
ACCGCCCACCGCTGGTGGCGTCCCGTCGCCGGCACCGCCCTCGTGCTCGCCGGCACTGTCCTGCTGATCATGCTGGGCCTCGGGCTGACCTCGGTGGCCGCGGCGCTCGCCGGCCGGCCGGAGAACGCCGACGGTCTGCCGTCGTTCGGCCCGCTGGCCGACCTGGCCTTGGAGTTCCTGCTGATCGCCGCGCTGCTGCCGCCGATCTTCGCGGCCGCCCGGTGGGTGCAGCGGCGCCCGGCCGGCACGCTCTCGTCGGTGACCGGGCGGCTGCGGCTGCGCTGGCTGCTGACCTGCCTGCCGGTCGCTGCCGTCGCCGTCGCGGTGCTGCTCGGCGGGGGCATCGCGCTGGCCGCGGCGACCGGCGAGGACGTCGGGCTCGGCGACGGCCTGGCCGGCTGGGGGCCGTTCATCGCGGGCAGCCTGGTGCTGGTGGCGGTGGTACCGCTGCAGGCGGCCGCCGAGGAGTACCTGACCCGGGGCTGGCTGCTGCAGGCGCTCGGCTCGATCTGCCGTGGGCCGTGGGTGCCGATCGCGGTGCAGGCGGTGGTGTTCGCGGCGCTGCACGGCTGGGGCACCCCGTGGGGGTTCGCCGACCTGATCCTGTTCAGCGTGGTCACCGGGTGGCTGACCGTCCGCACCGGCGGGCTGGAGGCCGCGATCGCCCTGCACGTGATGAACAACCTGATCGCCGGCATGCTGAGCGCGGCGTCCGGCACGCTCTACGCCGACGAGACCGCGGCGGACATGCCGTGGCAGCTCGCGGTGATCGACGTGCCGGTGCTTTTCGCGTACGCCGCAGTGATCGTGCTGCTGGCCCGCCGCCGGCGCCTCGCCACCCTTTCGGCCGGCCCGGTCGCGGCCCCGGTGCCGGTCCTGGAGCGCCCGCTCGTCAGCCTCGGTCGTGAGTCATGAGCGAGCAGCCGGGCAGCCGCCGATGGATCGGCGCCGCGCTGGTGCCGTTCCCCCTGCTCGTGGTGCTGCGGGGAGTGCGCGGGACCGACCTGATCGCGGGCACCCCGCTGGCGCACTGGTACGGCCAGCTCGCAGTCGTCGCGCTGGGACTGGGCTGCTACGCCGCGGTGGACCTGCTGCTGCGCCGGGCGTACCGCCGCCGGTCGTGAACGGGGAAGCGCGCCCGGCCGCCCGGGCGCGCGCCGCCGCGTCAGATGGTGTCGTCGCCGAGCTTGCCGCGCAGCTTGGCCAGTGCCCGGGTGATCAGGCGGGAGACGTGCATCTGCGAGATGCCGACCTGCTCGGCGATCTCGGTCTGGGTGAGGTTGCCGTAGAAGCGCAGCGTCAGGATCCGGCGCTCCCGCTCGTCGAGCGACGCCAGGGCCGGGCCGAGCGCGAGCCGGGCCTCGGTCAGCGCGTACTCGTTGTCCTCGCCGCCGAGGGTCTCCCCCAGCTCGGTCGTCCCGTCGGTGCCCACCGGGGTCGACAGCGACGTGGCGTTGTACGCCCGCGCGCCCTCGAGGCCCTCCAGCACCTCCTCCTCGGTGATCTCCAGGTGCTCGGCGATGTCGGCCACCGTCGGCGACCGGCCCAGCGTGTGGGTGAGGCTGTTGTTGGCGGCCGTGATGGCCAGGCGCAGCTCCTGCAGGCGCCGGGGCACCCGGATCGCCCAGGTGCGGTCCCGGAAGTGCCGCTTGATCTCCCCGATGACGGTGGGGATCGCGTACCCGGCGAAGTCGGTGCCGAGGCCGGGATCGAACTTGTCGACGGCCTTGATCAGCCCGACCGTGGCGGTCTGCAGCAGATCGTCCGCGGGCTCACCGCGGCCGGCGTAACGGTTGGCCAGGTGGCGGGCCAGCGGCAGCCAGGCCTCGATGGCCCGCTCACGCAGCGCCGGCCGGGACGGGTGGGCCGCCGGCATCGCCGCCATCGCGCGCAGCAAATCGTCGGCGTTCCCCGCGGTCCGCGTACTGGTCAGCGGGTTGTCCTCAGTCGCACGCCGAGCGGTCTTCGTGATCACGAGATCTCCCTGCAATAGTTGCCGTACCGCAAGCGACATTACCGGTGACGAAGCGTCCCAAACCGGGTCAGCGGCGGAAATACCCGATGGTGGCGCTCAGCCTTCGATGCCGGTGTCGGTGTGCGCCGCGCCCACCGGCTTGGACTGCGGGGAGCCGCGCTGGCGCAGATAGATGGCCAGGATCGCAATCGACGCTACGGCCAGCAGCTCGGACTGCCAGTTCTGCAGCGTGCGGTTCCAGAAGTCAGGCTCCCGCACATACTGCCCCCACGAGACCGGATCCTGCAGATCGCCGAGCTGCTCCTCGTTGTAGGCGGCCACCCCGGCGACCGACTGGGCCAGCCAGGAACCGAGGAAGATCAGACCCATCACCAGGCCGAGCGAGTTCGAGAGCAGCGTGCGACGCCAGCCCGCGGCCCGAGCCCACTTCGGCGAGGCGTCGGTGGCGTACTGGCCCACCTTCTGGTCGCGGTCGGACTCCAGGCCGGCCTCGTCCAGGGACTTGGACTCGGGTGAGCCCTTCTGCAGCAACCAGACGGTCAGGAAGGTGTAGAGGAAGAACTGCAGATACTCCGACTGCCAGTTCTCCGCCACGTCGGTGGCGAAGCTCGCCGAGGTCAGGTACCGCCCCAGCGACACCTCCGGCAGTCCCTCGCTGAGCTGCATCTGATTGAAGTCGGCGTGCCCGGCGAAGGCCTGCCCGACCAGCACCACGAGGAACAACAGCCCGAAGACCAGACCGAGGGAGTTCTCCCGGACGAAACGCTTCACCGGTGCAGCACCCCCAGCGTGATGAAGTACGCCAGCCCGATGCCGACCACGACGAGCAGCAGCACGAACAAGAATCGCATCGCTCAGCTCCCCTTCAGCGCACAGTCATAGGGGCGCTCGGGCCGCGGCGTGCAGCCGGCCGCGACGACCCGCCAGCCACCGGGGAACACCGCCAGGAAGACCGTGTCGCCGGTGAACCGGACCTGGGCCCACTGGCCGTACACGTCGGTGCCGGTGACCGCGCCCGGCTCGGACAGCTCCTCGTCAAGGACGGCCTCGGCGCACGGCTTCTCCGCGTCGGCGGCCAGCTCAGCGGCGGTGTCCGGCGCGAGCAGCGCGCACGCGGTCGTGCCGTCGCGGTCGGCAACCGCGGTCAGCAGCCGCACGGCCACATCATCGGCGGCGCGGCCGCGGTCATCGACCGCACCGCAACCGCTCAGGACCAGCCCGGCCAGCCCCAGCAGAGCGGGCCACAGCACGGTCGACGAAGATCGTCTACGGAGCACAGGCGCACGTATGCCCCACTCCGCGGAGTTTCAACCCTGCGACCTTGGAAAGCCGCCCACGTGAGCACTAACGTCGGTACCGGATGCTCAGCTCCGACCATGACGATCGATGCGACCTGGACGCGGCCGCGACGGCCTACGCCGAGGACCGGACCCGGTCCGGCCCGGCGGGGCGCCGAGCGCTGCGCGACGACCTGATCCGGCGCGGCCTGCCGCTGGCCGACCGGCTGGCCCGCGGCCACCAGGACCGCCCCGAGCCGCTGGACGACCTCGAGCAGGTCGCCCGGCTGGGTCTGATCAAGGCCGTCGACCAGTACGACCCGGCGCACGGCTCGTTCACGGCCTTCGCCGTGATCACCGTCTGCGCCGAGCTCAAACGGCACTTCCCCGATCGCACCCGCGTCCCGGCCACGGCAGCGGTCGCCGTACTTCCGGGCACCAGGGTGCCCATGCTCGCCGGCGAGACGATGGACGGGCTCCCGGACCGGCTCGCAGTCACCGAGCTGGTCCGCATGCTGCCGCACCGCATCCAGCGAATCATCGCGTGGCACTTCTACGGCAACCAGAGCCAGGCCCGGATCGCCGAACAGCTGGGCATCTCCCAGATGCAGGTCTCCCGGCTCATGCAGCAGGCGCTGACCTGGCTGCGGACGGCCATGCTCAGCGACGCCCCACCGCCCTGGACGGGCCAGGACGACACCCACGGCCCGGACAGCCTGCGGATCGACATCCGGCAGGGCGACACGGCGCTGATCGCCCGGGTACGCGGTGAGCTCGACCGGGACACCGCCGACCGGCTGCGGCACCGCCTGCACGCCGCCGTCTCACTGGCCGCGCCCGGCCCACTGGTCGTCGACCTGACCGGAGTCCCGCTGGTGGACGCGGCCGGAGCGGCGGTGCTGCGCGACGCGTTCATGGCCGGCTCCCTGTCCGGCGTGGAGGTGACCTTCACCGGTCTGCAACCGCACGTGACCATGGTGCTGACGGTCCTGGGCCTGACCACCCGTACGGGAAATGCAGGTGCGAGCCACGACCGGCGGTGACTACGTTGACGGGATGTCCGTCGAAGCCGCCCGCGCCGCCGAGGTCCTCGCCCAGCTGTCCGTGCCGATCCGGCTGCTCGCCCTGGCCGAGCTCGCCCGCCGCGGCAAGGAAGGCGCCTCCCTCGGGGAGCTGTCCTACGCCCTCGACCGGCCGCTGCCGGAGGTCGGGGACGCCTGCGCGCGGCTGGTCGGCCTGGGGGTGGCGATCGGTTCCGGCAACGGCTTCTACCGCGCGAAGCTGGAGGGGCTGCGCGACGCGGCCGACGCCGTGGACCGGCTGCAGCCGATCACGGCGCTGCTGCGGGACTATCCGCAGCTGCGCGCGAACTTCTCGCACGGCCGGATGACCGGCCTGCCGCCGACCCTCAGCGACCGGTACGCGCTGATGGGCGAACTGCTGGCCCGGCACCTGGCGCTGGACGGCCTGTACGCCGAGGACGAGATCAACAAGCGGCTGGCCGAGGTCACCGACGAGGTGGCCGGGACGCGCCGGATGCTGGTCGACACGGGCTGGCTGGAACGGGACCGGGCCGGCACCACGTACGGGCCGGGGCGGCCGCTGCCCGAGCCGGCCCGCTCCGCTCCCTAGTGGACATCCCACTCCAGCACGCCCTGCTTGGTGACCTTGGGCCGGTAACTGCCGCCGAACGCACGTCCGGTCTCCAGCGAATCGGCTGTCTTCTCCAGTAGTTCGGTGACCGAGGCGGGCCACTCCTCGAAAGAGACTCCGTCCTCGTTGTAGAACTCACCAACCCGGCTGTGACTGCCGGGGCGCTGGTCCACGAAGAGGTTGCCGCCGTCACCGGAGGACGCGAACGGCACGAAAGCCTTGTCCCACCAGGTGCTGTCCTGCTGACCGAAGACCTCGACCACCACACCGCAGAGCGTCAGCCACTCGGCGGGAATGTCGCTGACGGCCATCGGACCGTAGAAGAACGGCAGGGTGAAAGCGGTCCCCCGGTTGTGGCTCACGCCGTCGTGCCGTCTCAGCGAGGCGACCAGATCGGCCGGAAAAGCGACAGACATGCGGCGCTGCGCGGCGTCGATCCGCTTGGCGTCGGCGGGCGGCTGCAGGGAACGGCGGGTGGCCGGGGCGTGGGCGGCGAGCCAGATCTCGATGCGCTTCCAGGCGGCGTTGACGCGCTTGGTGGTGGCCCGGTTCGGCGTGGTCGGGGTTACGCGGCCCTGGTTCTGCGGGCAGACGTCACTGACCGGTCTCGGTCTCGGTCTTGGTCTTGGCCTCTCAGGCTCTTTGGTGCGCGGCGCCGGTTCGATGGTCACCTGCTCCAGGGTGGCCACGGTGCGCGCGGTCGGCTGGCAGAAGGCCAGGCCGCAGACGACGAGCGACATGGAGACGAAGACGCCGGCGAGGAGGAGGACGACTCGTTTGCCGCTGGCGGTGGCTGGGGGTGGGAGGGGTTGGGGTGGCGGGGGTGGGGTTTCGGCTTTCGGGCGGCCGGCTGAGGCGTGGAGCAGGGGGTGGAGCCATTGCTTGGCGGCGGTGGGGAAATCGTCGGTGTGGTCGGTTAAATCGGCGGGGATTCGGCCGGCCGGCCTGACCGGCATGCCGGCCTCGTGATCCGGTACGGGCGGAGGGTCGGCGGGGGCGCTCGCTGAATCGGATTCTTCATCCTGCGGTGCGGCCGCGGGCTGCTCGGCGTCGCTGTCCGGCTCAGTCCGACCATTCTGTCCCGCCGCCTCGGCTTGCGCGGCGTCATCACGCTGCGCGTTGACGGCCGTCTCCGCGCGATCGCCCACCACGGGATCGCGGCCTGGTCCGGCGGCGTCGGCGGCCGCCGTGTCTGTTCGGTTCGGGTCGGAGAGTGGGTCGTCGACCGTGATGACTGCGGCGGTGAGGCCGTGGCCGGCCACCGCGCCGAGGGCGAGTGTTGTGTGGTTTGCCGCGTCCGGTCCTGTTCCGGTGATCACCACGACCGGGGCGGACACAGCCACGGCGAGGTCCATCAGCGTCCAGCCGGCTCGCCCGGTCGGCACGAGCAGGCCCGGCACGCCCACCACCAGGACCAGTCCGTGGGTGCGGGCCAGCGTGCGTACCAGGGCGACAGCCTCGTCCACGCTCAGCGGGTCGGCCGCACCGTCGCCGGCTTGCAGGAAGGTGGCGAGCTCGCCGAGCAGCAGCTGCCCGGGTGGGGACTCGGCCCCGAAGACCAGCGCAGCGACGCGAACCGTCGACGCCGCGGCCAGGGCAGCCGCGGCCGGTTGCCAGTCGACGGACGCCGAGGTGGTGGCGAGGACCCAGGGGCCACCGTCCGGCCACGGCACGGGCAAGGTCGACTCCGGGGTTCGCGGGATGCGGGACGCCGACATGGTAGCGACGGACGGTGACATTTCTCAGCCCGTACGGCCCCCTGCTTCGGGACGGCGTGCCGAGCGTGCCGCGTGGTGGGCGGCGAGGATCGGCGGTACGCCCTCGGTGAGCATCTTGCGGCGTACGTTGCCGAGGAGCTTGGACATCGCGAAGCCGACCGGCCTGTTCGCGCCCCGGCGAAGCCCGGGAGGCTGGGCGGCCATCAGATTTGTAGCGGTAGGACTGCGCTGACCTCGTACCCCCGATCTTTTGGGCCTGTCGTGAGGGTGCCGCCGAGCGCGCCGACGCGTTCCCGCATGCCGTCGATGCCGTGGCCGCCGACGGCGGCGCGGTTGCCGGCAGCGGAACCGGCCGGGTCGGGGCCGCCGGCGGCGAGGCTGATGACGGCAGCGGAACCGGCCGGGTCCGGGCCGCCGACAGCGGGGTTGGTGACGGCAGCGGAACCGGTCGGGTCGGGGTCGGTGTTGTGGACGCGGACCTGCAGCGTCCGGTCGTCCGTGGTCAGGGTGACGCGGATGGCCGCGCCGGATGCGTGCCGGGTGGCGTTGGAGATCCCTTCCTGGACGATGCGGTAGGCGCATGCCTCGACGACCGGCGTTGTCGTCACGGCGCCGGCCGGCTCTAGTGAGACGTCGAGCCCCGCGGCGCCGGCGGCTTCGATCATGGCTGGGATTCCGGCCAGGCCGAGCGACTGCACGGACGTTGCCGTGTCCGGGTCGCTGCGCAGGACGCCGAGCAGGCGGCGCATGTCGTTGAGGGCGGCCCGGGACGCACCCGCGATCTCGACGAACTCGGCATCCCGCGCCTCGGGCTGGTCGATCAGCCGGTACGGCGCGGTCTCCGCCCGGAGCGCGATGAGCGACATGTGGTGCGCCACCACGTCGTGCATCTCGCGGGCGATCCGGGCCCGTTCCTCCAGGACGACGCGCCGCGCCTGCTCCGCCTCGGTCAGCTTCCGTTCGGCGGTGAGGTTGTGCTGCGCTTCGACTCGGCGGCGGATCTGGTCGCCGACCACTGCGAAGAGGACGACGAAGGCGATGACCACCGGTGCCTGCGCTGCCGGCAGGTGCGCGGCCACTGCGGCTGAGGTCACCAGGCCGGCCCAGAACACCGTCGTGACGGGATGGCGGAGTGCGACGAAGAGCACCAGGACCGGCAGGACCAGGGTCTGCGCCGGGTGCCACGGCCATGACAGGCCTTCGGGGGCGACGGTGAGCGGGAGGTTGAGCAGGGTCGCGATTACCGCCAGCCGCCAGGCGAACAGTGGGCGGCGTGGGAGCAGCGCCAGAGGGGCCGCTACCGCGGTGGCGAGCGTCAGCCGTACCGCGGTTGTTGGTCCTGCCAGGGTGAGATCGGTGAGGTCGTAGTAGACGAACGCGGCCGCGCCGAGACCGGCCAGGACGAACACTGCGGTGAGTAGCGGACTGCGGAGCAGCCTTCCGGGTGCGGCCGGAGGTCGGTCGCGGCCGAACACGATGGTCCACAGCCCGGTGAGGAGTGGGGGCACGGCCGGGGGTCGGATCGTCACCATGAGGACATGCTTCGCCTGCCGGGGCGGCGAAACCATCCGGTAGACCCGCGAGCGGAGGTGGGGATAACCCCACTGTGGGCCTGGGCGCGGCCCTCGAGACGGATGGCTGCAGTTGCTTCGATCCGATCAGGCGCCTGCGGGAACCAGGCGGCTGGCAGGCCGACGGATCATCAAGAACGAAACGATTCCCGAGGCTCGAGGTTCGGTACCGGCATCGCCAGGCAGCCGCGGCCACCCGATCAGGATTCGGACGGACGCGACCGGCAGGTACTCTCGGCGCGTGTTCTCGCCTCAAGGACCATCCCTGCGCGAGCTTTGCGTACAAGCCCTTTCCTCCGTCGAGCGCGGCTATGACCTGCTGGCGCCGAAGTTCGACCACACGCCGTTCCGGACGCCGGACAGCATTCTTGAGGCGACCGTGCAGGCGCTCGATGGCAGTGGGCCGTTCGGTAGGGGCTTGGACGTCTGTTGCGGTACGGGCGCCGGCCTGATGACCCTCCAGCGCTTGTGTCAGGACGGCATCACCGGCGTCGACTTCAGCGCGGGCATGCTCGAGCAGGCGCGGGCCGCCTATCCCGATGCCACGTTCGTACGGGCCGATGTTCGGGCCCTGCCCTTCGCCGGTGAGTTCGACCTCGCGGTGACCTTCGGGGCGCTCGGGCATTTCCTTCCGGCGGAACGACCGGCGCTTTTTGACGGCGTCTACCGGGCGTTGCGGCCCGGCGGGCTTTTCGCTGTTCCGATGGGCGTGCTGCCGCCGCCCACCTCGGTGTCGCATTGGACGCTGACCGGGTTCGACCTGGTCATGCGGGTCCGCAACGCCGTGTTGCGGCCTCCGTTCGTCATGTACTACCGCACCACCGCACTACCCGCCATGGAGAGCGACCTGACGGCGGCCGGTTTCACCGTCGAGACGAGCCCCTTGACCAGCCTCGGCAAGTACCGGGACGGCAGTCCGCGGTGCTGGATCCTGCTCGCTCGCAAGCCGCACAGTGTTGACCTGAACCCGGCTTGAGGTCGGAGGATCGGCTCATGACGGTGACGGATCAGGCCCGGCAGGCGCTCGAACGGCAGCAGACCGTGGAGATCACGACGATCGGGCGGCGCAGCGGGCAACCCCGCCGGATCGAGACCTGGCGGTACCGGGCCGACGGCCGTTTCTGGCTGACCGGCAGCCCGGGCTCACGCGACTGGTATGCCAACATGCTGGCGCATCCCGAGTTCACGCTGCATCTGCATGGTCTGGATCTTCCGGTACGCGGGCGCGCGGTGACCGACCCGGACGAACGGGCCCGCGTCTTCGGCGAGATCGTGCCGACCCTGGACTGGGCCGAGAGCCTGGAGAGCTGGCTCGCCGGCAGCCCCCTCGTGGAGCTCATCTTGGACCGCTGACCAGGCACTCCGTCGGTAGCAGGAACCAGCGCAGCTTCTCGAACGCCGGCGGCAGGTCCAGTCCCACCCCGTCGATCGGCTCCGCGCGCTCCCGCATGATCCGGCGGGCCTCGTCGAGGTAGCCCGCGAGCACCTCCTCCCCCAGCGTCGGCCGCGCCCCGGGCATCGAGACGCTGCCGTCCGGGCCGAGCCGCAGGTCAGCCAGGCGGACCGGCTGCCCGGCCGCACGCACGTGGCGCCACCGGCCCGTACGCGGGTCGAAGCGGTAATCCTCCAGCAGCCGGCCGCCGTACCGGGCGATCAGCGCCACCGCCTCCGCCAGGTAGTCGGCCACCTCGTCGGAGATGAAGTAGTTGAGGTTGATCCGGGCCCAGCCCGGCTTGATGCCCTCCCACCCGTCGACGATCTCGGCGTGGAACTCGCGGGAGTGCGCCTCGTCGATGCCGAGCAGGCGGTGGCCGTACGGGCCCGCACACGAGCAGCCACCGCGGGCCTGGATGCCGAACAGGTCGTTGAGCAGCGCCACCACGAAGTTGTGGTGCAGATGTTGCTGGCCGGCGCGGATCTGGAACGAGACGATCGACAGCCGTTCCGCCTCCAGGTCGCCGAGCACCTCGATGCGGCTCTCCCCCGCCCAGCGGTCCAGGGTCCGCCGCCACAGGACGTGTTCGCGGGCGCCGATGGTGTCGGTGCCGACCGCTTCCTTCACCGCGAAGACCAGGCCCGCGCGGACCGACTCCACGATCGCCGGGGTGCCGCCCTCCTCCCGGGCGATCGGATCTTCCAGGTAGCGGTGGGTGACCGGGTTGACGAAGGCCACCGTCCCGCCGCCCGGCACGGTCGGCACGCGGTTGGTCAGCAGGTCGTGGCGCAGGACCAGGACACCGGGGGTCTGCGGGCCGCCGACGAACTTGTGCGGAGAGAGGAACACGGCGTCCAGGTGGTCGCCGCTGCCGGGTGCGGACTCGCGCATCCGGATCGGCACGTACGGGCCGGCCGCCGCGTAGTCCCACACCGACAGCGCGTCGTGCTCGTGCAGCAGCCGGGTCACCGCGGTCGTGTCGGTCAGCAGGCCGGTGACGTTCGAGGCGGCGGAGAAGCTGCCGATCCGCAGCGGCCGGTCCGCGTACGCGACCAGGTGCCGGCGCAGGTCGTCCAAATCGACGTGGCTGTCGGGGGTGGCGCCGATCGTGACCACGTCGGCGATCGTCTCGCGCCACGGCAGCTCGTTGGAATGGTGCTCGTACGGTCCCACGAACACCACCGGCCGCTCGTGGCTTGGGATCACCGTCGTCAGGCCGTACCGGTCGGCCAGGGTTTCCGGCATGCGCAGGCCGAGGATCGCGACCAGCTTGTTGACCGCCGCCGTGGCCCCCGAACCGCAGAAGAGCACCACGTGCTCCGGGCCGGCTCCGACGCCGCGGTGGATGATCCGGCGGGCCTCCTCGCGCAGGGCGCCGGTCTGCAGCCCGGTCGCGGAGGCCTCGGTGTGGGTGTTGGCGTAGCGGGTCAGCACCTGCCGCCGGATGAAGTCCTCGACGAAGTCCAGCGCCTGGCCGGACGCGGTGTAGTCGGCGTAGGTGAGCCGCCGGGGGCCGTACGGCCCGTCGAGCACCTCGCCCGCGCCGATCAGACCGGTGCGGATCCGATCCAGCAGTGACTTCTCCACGACGGCCTCCCCGGCCGGGCCGGCGTCGGTGGCGGCCCGGATCAACCCCGTTGTACTGCATGCGGGCCACCGCGGTCGAGGGCTGGGCCCGGGGCGGCACGCGTGGCCGGGCGGTCGTGCCCGATCTGCCGCCGGGAGACCGGTCAGGGACTCAACGCCGGCGAGGGGTCGGAGCTTTCGGCCGCGGCGTGCCGGAGCCGGGCGTGCACGCAGTCGAGCAGGTCACGCCGGGTGAAAGGCTTCTCGATGATGAGCACACCCGGCGGGAGGGTGCCGTTCTCGGTGAGGACGGGCTGGGCGTAGCCGGACATGTAGAGCACCGGCAGGCCGGGCCGGAGCGCCTGCACCCGGGCGGCCACCTCGTTGCCCAGCATCTTCGGCATGATCACGTCGGTGAGCAGCAGGTGGATCGGTGCCGGGTGCTGCTGGGCGATCCGCAGGCCGGCGGGGCCACCGTCGGCGACCAGCACCTCGTAGCCGGCCCGGGTCAGGATGCGGCTCGTCGCGACGCGCAGCGCCTCCTCGTCCTCGACCAGCAGGATCGTCGCCTCGGGCGCGGACCGGACGGCCGGTGCGCCGTCCTGCTCCGATGCCTCTGGGACGGTCATCGCGTCGTCGGACGCCGGCAGGACGATGGTGACGGTCGTACCGATGCCGGGCTCGGAGTAGAGCCGGACGTGACCGCCGGCCGCGGTGGCGATGCCGTACACCGTGGCCAGGCCCAGCCCGGTGCCGGCGCCCTGCGGCTTGGTGGTGAAGAACGGCTCGAAGGCCCGCTCGGCCACCTCGGCCGGCATCCCGTTGCCGGTGTCGCTGACCCGGAACCGCACGTACCGGCCCGGGGCGAGCTCGGTGCAGTCCGCGACGTCGTCCTCGTCCAGCTCGGTGTTGCCGGTGTCGATGGACAGCGTGCCGCCGCCGGGCATCGCGTCCCGGGCGTTCACCGCCAGGTTGAGCAGGATCTGCTCGAACTGGCTGGGGTCGACGCACACCGGCCACAGGTCGCGGTCCAGGTGGGTGATCAGGTGGATGTGCTCGCCGAGGGTACGGCGCAGCATCTGCTCGACGTCGCCGACCACGTGGTTGAGGCTGAGCACCTGGGTCTGGGTGATCTCCCGCCGGCCGAACGCGAGCAGCTGCTTGGTCAGCCGGGTGGCGCGTTCGGTGGCCCGGCTGATCTGGCCCAGGTCGGCGCGGGCGGCGGTCAGCTCCGCCGGCTCCGGTACGGGGTCGGCCAGGGTCTCGGTGAGCAGCTCGGTGTAGCTGGCGATGACCGCGAGGATGTTGTTGAAGTCGTGCGCCACCCCGCCGGCGAGCTGGCCGAGGCTCTCCAGCCGGCGGGTGTGCTGCAGCCGGCGCTCGGCGGCGTCCCGCTCGGCCTGGGCGGCCAGCCGTTCCCGCTCGGCCTGCGCCTGCAGCCGCTCGGTGACGTCGCGGATCGCGGCCGAGACGATGACGCCCTGGTCGGTCTCCAGGGCGGACAGGCTGATCTCCGCCGGGAACTCGGTGCCGTCCTTGCGCACCGCGGCCAGCGCCGTCCCGGCACCCATCGGCCGGCGCTGCGGGTCGGTGAAGTAGCTGAGGCGGTGCTCCGGATGCGCTTCCCGGATCCGCTCCGGGACCAGGATCTCCACGGGCTGCCCGAGCAGCTCGTCGCGCCGGTAGCCGAACAGCCGCTCGGTCTGGGCGTTGAGCAGCGCGATCCGCCCGTCGGCGGTGATCCCGACGATCGCGTCGGGCGCCGCCTCCAGCAGCCCGCGGAACATCGCCTCGGCCCGCCGGCGCTCGCTGGTGTCGCGCGCGATGCAGGCCACCCCGGTCGGCTGCCCGCTCGCGTCCGTGATCAGCGACGAGGTGAGCGACACCGTCACACCTACGCCGTCCTTGGTGAGGTTCTGCACCTCGACCTGGTCGACGGGCTGGCCGCGGACCGCCCGGGCCATCAGCTCCGTCTCCTGGTGCTGCTCCCCGGGCGGGAACAGCAGGGCAGCGTTCCGGCCGACCACCTCGGCGACGGTGTAGCCGTAGAGCCGTTCGGCCCCGGCGTTCCAGCTGGTGATGGCGCCGTCGAGGTCCTTGCTCATGATGGCGTCGGCGGAGGACTCCACGATCACCGCGAGCCGGTGCCGGTCGTCCAGCACCGCGGCCCGCTCGGCCAGCGCTGCGGCCTGGCCGGCCAGCTCCGCGAACAGCTCGACGTCGTCGTCGGCGAACAACGTCCGGCAGCGGTGCAGCAGCACCAGCGCGCCGCCGGTGCCCGGCAGGGGTGTGGCGTTGACGAACCGGGTGCCGCTGATCCGGGCCAGGTCGGCGGCGGCCGGCGGCGGATCGGTCCAGCCGGCCAGAGCGTCGATGGTCACCGGGCCGGTGGACAGGCCGCTCACGTCGATCGGCCGGTAGCGCCGGGCGTCCAGGTCGAGCTCCGGATCGCTGATCAGCTGCACCGTGTCCGCCGGCCCGGGCAGCAGGATCACCAGGGCGTCCGCGCCCAGCACGTGCCGGGCGCTGTGGCAGTAGCGCTGCCAGACCCGGGGCGCGGGCTCGGCCGGCGGAGCCGCCAGCAGGCTGCGCATGAGGCCGTACGCCGCACCCCACGACCAGATCCGCCGCAGCCAGTGCGGCGGCATGAAGGCCAGCAGGTACATCAGCGCCGACACCACCGCGACGGACCGGGCCACCACGGTGATGTCCGCCCCGGCGAACAGGAGTGCCACCCCGAACAGCAGGGTTCCCACCGCCGCGCACCACAGCCGGATCCGGGCCGCGCCGCCCCGGCGCCGGGCGTCCGCCGCCAGCAGCGCCCCGGCGACCGCCTCCACCACGAAGAACAGCAGCACCGCGGGCCACACCACGCGTTCGGGCAGTGGCGGCGGGACGACCAGGACGGGAACGGCGGAGGCGAGCCACGCGGCGAACGCGGCCCACATGACCCACAGCGGCACCGGGCGCATCCGGCTCACCAGCCGTAACGTGCAGAGCGGCTGCCCCAGCAGGACCGCGGTGATCAGCCCGACCGCGGCGCGCGGCGGCTCCCCCATGGTCAGCCGGAGCACGCCCAGGACGAACAGCATGGCCACCGACGCGAAGATCAGCATGACGTCGCGCAGCAGCGGATCCCGCCGGCGCGTGTAGCCCACCGCGGCGCGCACGAAGATCAGCACGAACACGGCCGTGACCGCGAGAGCCGCCATCAGATCTCCTGTGCCGCTTCCACCTGCTGGTGCATCACCTCATCCTTGATGACTGCGGGCCCGGGCGAGGTGGGTTCGCGTTGATGCATCGGCCGGCGGGTGCATCCATCCGGGCGCCGGCCGCCGAAGTTCCTGCGAACGGCAATCCGACGAGGAGACGAGGTCACACGTGTCGGCCACCCCGGAAACCGAGCACCAGCAGCAGCGGCGGACCGCGCCGGACATCACGGAGTACCTGCAGACGGCGGTCTGGGACCTGGCGTACACCGGTGCGCTGCCGCCGGAGGAAGCCCTGCGGCTGCACCACGCCGCGCAGATGCTGCTCTCCGCGAGTGAGCAGCTCGTGCACGCCAGCCTCGGCGCCGGCACGGCACCACCGGCGGACACCGACCGCCTGGCGGACGCCCCTGGGATGACCCGGCTGCTGCTCGCCCTGGTCGCCTTCACCCGGCTCGACGCCGTGGAACGCGGCCGGCTGGCCCCGGACCTGGCCCGCTCGGCCCGCTCGACCCTGCGCCGGGAACGCGCCGAGGCGATCCGCCTGACCGGCTGGTCGGTGGCCGACCTGGCCCGCGAGTACGGCATCTCCCCCGGCGCCGTCCGCGCCGCCATGATGGAGGACCAGGCGCAGTAGTGCCCCGGGCTATCCGGCCAGCTGGAAGTGCCAGACCATCAGGGCGGGTGTGTCCCGCCAGGCTGCCGCCGCGGCCGCCGGGACGATGCCGAGCAGCGACCACGGCCAGTCGTCCCACGGGCCGGGGTCTATCGTCTCCGGCACGGTCCCGGTCGCCTCGCCGGTCCCGCGGCCGGGTTCTTCGCACCGGCGCACCTGCAGGCCCAGCGGCAGGGCGGCCGCGAGATAGTCCGCGGCCCGGTGCCGGTACGCCGGCAGGAACCCCGGTTCGCCGCCGGCCGACCGCACCCGTGGCACCGAGCCCAGCGCGACCAGTTCCTGGTGCACGTCCGTGATCACCAGGTGACCGCCCGGGCGCAGCACCCGGGCGAACTCGCCGAAGGCCGGCCCCAGCTCCTCGAGGTGGACCAGCGCCAGCGCGCACACGATGACGTCGGCGTGGTCGTCCGGCAGCGGCAGGCTGTGCAGGTCGCCCTGCCGGAACTCGGCCGCCGGCACCCGGGCGCGGGCCTGCTCGAGCATGTCCGGTGAGCTGTCCACGCCGATGACCCGGTGGCCGCGCCCGGCCAGGTGCTCGGCGTGCCGGCCGGTGCCGCAGGCCGCGTCCAGGGCGACGCCCGCCGGGAGCCCGTCGAGGATCTCGTGCACGAGGGCCTCCTCGGCGGGGAACAGGCCGTTGCCCGGCTCGTCGTACGTCCGCGACCAGACCCGGTATCCCGCCACGGTGTCGACCCGGCGAGCCGTGACGCCCTCGCCGCGCAGCTCGGCGTTGTCCAGCAGGCTGCGGATCTCGGCGATGCGGGCCTCGGCGAACGCCCGGTCGTGGTCGCCGGCGAAGGCGCGCAGCAGGGCGACACCCTCGAGGCCGAGCAGGTACGCCAGCGGGTGCTGATAGATCATGGCGGGACGCTAGCCGACCGCCGGCGCCGGCACCCACCGATTTACCGGGTGGCCAGATACCCCTCGGCCGCCGAACGCAGGCGGGCGTGCACACCGTCGTAGGCCGTTGCCGGGCCCAGGTACCGCTTGTCGACTTTGGCGAGCATCGTGTAGTTCGGGTCGCAGACGTTGCCCACCGGGGCCTCGCCGGCCTGGCTGAGCAACTGGTACGCGTCCAGCAGGTCCAGTCCCACCAGCCCGGCAGTCCAGGTCACCAGGTCGTGCTGGCTGATCCGGTACGCGTCCTCCAGCGGCCGCGCCGAGCCGGTGGACATCAGCGCGGTGTCGCTCTCCAGCCGCGGTGTCGGGGTCTGCGCCCCCTTGATCACGTCGACGATCACCGTGGTGTTCATCGCCGACTCCACCCCGGTGCCGCAGACCTCACCGTGGCCCTGCCGGCAGTGCCCGTCGCCGAGGGCGAACAGCGCGCCGCTCACGTTCACGCCGAAGTACGCCGTCACGCCCGCGCGCAGCTCCGGACTGTCCATGTTGCCGCCGTGCACGTCGGGCACGATCGTCATCCGGGTCTCGAAGGCGGCGGGCGCGACTCCGGCCGTACCGTGCATGGGGTCGAGGGGAAGCTCGACGCTGTAGTCGCCGCGCCGGGCCCGGTAGCGCACCGTGCCCGCGGCGACGTCGACGTCGTAGCGCCAGACCAGTTCCTCCAGCGGCGGGTGCAGCATGGCCGTGGTGTGCGTGGCGGTCAGTGCGCCGAAGTGCGGGAACGTGGTGGACACGGCCCAGTCGCGGGCCGGCACGATCTCGGCGAAGTGCACCGCCAGGGTGTCGCCGGGCTCCGCGCCCTCGACGAAGAACGGCCCGGTGACCGGGTTGAGGAAGGGGAACTCGCACACCTGCGACGGCAGGTCACCGACCTCGCGCACCCGGCCGCCGAAGCAGTCCTCGGTATAGAGCTCGAGCACCGTGCCCGGCCGGACCCGGCGTACGGGCTCGCGCCCGCCGAAGGTGTAGGCGAGCTCCTCGGGGCGGGGACGGTAGCTGAGCACCTCGGTCATGGATTCTCCTTCTCGCTCGGCTCGGCCAGGCCGGCCAGCACCGGGCGGCGGCCGGTGGCGTAGAAGACGGCCAGCACCACCAGGCCGAGGCCGAGCCAGACGAACCCGAGCACCTGGGCCGCCACCTTGGCGTTGATCACCACGTACAGCAGGATCAGGAAGCCGATCACCGGCACCACGAGGTGGCGCAGCCAGTCGCGGCTGCCGCGGCGCACCACATAGTGGATCACCACGGCCACGTGCAGCGCCAGGAACGCGGTCATCGCGCCGAAGTTGACCAGCGTGGACAGCAGCGAGATGCCGTCGTCGCGGGCGGCCATGGCCAGGCCCAGGGCGAGCGACACCGCGGCGACCAGCAGGGTGGCGTTGGCCGGCACCTTGTGGCGTCGGTTGATCCGGGCCAGGAAGGACGGCATCTGCCGGTCGCGGGCCATCGCGTACAGCAGGCGGCTGGTCGCCGCCTGCGCGACCAGCGAGTTGGCGAAGCCCCAGGCGATGGCGGTGGCCAGCGCGGTGAGGCCGGCCAGCCAGCCGCCGCCGGCGGCCCGGGCCGCGTCGTAGAAGGCGGTCCCCTCCGGGTCTCCGTCGGCCAGCAGACCGGGCGCATCCGGTACGAGCAGCGACGCCACCCAGGTCTGCACGATGAACAGGGCGCCGGCCAGCACCAGCGCGCCCACCATGGCCCGGCCGATCCGGCGCGCCTCGACCCGGCTCTCCTCGGCGAGCATGGAGATGCCGTCGAAGCCCAGGAACGACAGCACCGCGATCGACACCGCGCCGAAGACCACCGACCAGGAGAACGTGTCGGCGTTGAAGAACGGGCTGAACGAGAAGCCGGCACCCTTGCCCCGCAGCAGCGCGGCCACGCCCACCACCAGGAAGATCACCAGGACGATCAGCTCGGCGACGAGCATCACCCGGTTGACCTTGGCGGTCATCTGGATGCCCAGGTAGTTGACCACCGTGTTGACGACCACGAACGCGACCAGCCAGAGCCACACCGGCACGGCCGGGACCAGCGAGTTCATCGCGACGCCGGCGATCAGGTAGAGCAGGCCGGGCACCAGCACGTAGTCGAGCAGGATGACCCAGCCGGCCAGGAAGCCGACCGGGGCGGCGATGCCCCGGCCGGCGTAGCTGTAGACGGAACCGGCCATCGGGAAGGCGCGCACCATCTGGGAGTACGACAGGGCGGTGAACATCATCGCCACCATGCCGACCACGTAGGCCAGCGCGACCATGCCGCCGGAGCCGCTGTACACGCTGCCGAAGATGCCGAAGGGCGCGATCGGCACCATGAAGATGAGCCCGTAGATCAGCAGGTCGGTGAAGGTCAGCGACCGGCTGAGCTCCTGGCGGTACCCGTACTTCTCGAGCCCGGCGGTAGCCGGTCCCTCCGGTGGCTGCGTCACGGCGTGCCTCCTCGACCCGGGGCCTCCTCGCCCTGTCCGGGCCGGAGGCTACCCACATCTACCGGCACCTATGCCTCTGGCACCGGCCGATCGTCCGCTGATGGCCAGGATCTCGTACGGGTACGGCAGCCGCCGTTCGCCGGCCGCGGTCAGCGACGCGGTCAGTGCGGGGTCCAGATCCCACCCGGTCGCGCCCAGGTTGGCCTCCAACTGCGCCATGGTCCGCGCGCCGAGCCGAGCCGCTGCTCGCCCGCGAGCGGCAGCAACTCCCACTCGGCCTCCCGGTCGAGCAGGTTGTACAGCGCCTGGATCGCCACGAACGGCTCGCGCCCGTGCCGGCCGGCCAGGTCGAGCGCCTGCTGCACGTGCCGTACGGACCAGTTGCTGACCGCCAGGTAGCGGACCTTGCCGCTGGTCACGAGGTTGCGGCCCAGCCCCTCGCGGTTGCCGCCGGGCCCCAGCGGACCTTGGTCGAGACGACGACGGACTGCCGGTCCCGGCCCGTGAGCCAGCGCCCGACGATCTCCTCCGACAGCCCCCCGTTGTAGGCGTCGGAGGTGTCGACGAACGTGCCGCCCACCTCGGCGAAGTGATCCAGCATCCGTACGCTCAGGGCCTCGTCGGACTCCCGGCCGAAGCCCATCGCGCCGAGGCAGAGCTCGCTGACGGCCAGGCCGGTCCCACCCAGAGATCGGTATCGCATGCGACCACGCCAGGGAGGAACCGGCCCGGCCACAGGGGCCAATCGGTGCCCGGTTTCCTGGGCCACTTACCCGTGACCGGATCGTGCCGTGTACGGCGGCCCGGGATGTCATACCTGCGTGCTAGACATGCTGGTTGTGACTACTCCCATCCACGAGATCAGCACCCGGACCACGCCCGGCGGCGTCCTGCACGTGTGCCTGACCGGCGACTTCGACATGAGCGTGGCCGCCGAGCTGTCCGATGCGCTGGTGCGCGCGGCCCGGGCCCCGGGTGTCCGGGAGGTCATGGTCGACCTGCGGCGCACCGAGTTCCTGGACTCGCACGGGATCGCCGGGCTGCTGGCCGGCTACGAGGCGGCGCAGCGGGCCGGGCGGCGGTTCGGCGTCACGAACGCCGAGGGCATGGTCCGGCAGGTCCTGCAGATCACCGGCCTGGCCGAAGTGCTCTGCGTCGACGACCCGAGCTGACTCAGAGCTCCGCGTCGGTCACGGGGAAGGACGCCCAGATGTGCTTGGTCGTCGCGGTGGCGTACCAGCAGAGATCCAGGGCCAGGGTCCGCACGATGTGCAGCCCCCGCCCGCCCACCCCGGCCAGGTGGATGCCGGCGAGCTGGGGCACTCCGGCCACGTCGTGATCCGCGACGTCGACGAGAAACCGGCCGTCGCAGCGCAGCAGGTGGACGACGGCCGGCGGGCGCCCGTGACGCAGGGCGTTGCTGGCGAGCTCGGTGGCCACCAGGACGACCCGGTCGGCGACCTCGTCGGTCGCGGCCGGATCGACCAGCCGGTGCGCGGACAGGGCATCGCGCAGACCGAGGCGCAGGGGCCGCAGTTCGTCGCCGTGCGAGAGTGACCACTGCTCCAGCTCCACGGCCTGCGCGGGCGGCGGCGACGTCCGCAACAGACTCATGGGCTGCCTGATTGCCCCTGGGGATCTTGTGGAAACATCCCTGCCGATTTGTCGCGGTCGATCGGCGGCCGTCCGGCGACCGATCAGGGCAGGACGCGGACGGCCAGAGTGCAGGTGTCGTCGTCCGGGCCGGCCGCCGGCAGCAGGTCCCGCAGGCGTTTGAGGGTCAGCTCCCCCGGCTCGGCCGACACCTCGGCCAGCGTGCGCATCACCTGGTCGAGCAGGTCCCCACCGTCGGGATTGCGCCGCTCGACCAGCCCGTCGGTGTAGAACAGCACCAGGTCGTCCGGCCGGAGCTGGGCCGTGACCACCGGATACCGGGCGTTGTCGGCCGCGCCGAGCAGCACGCCGCGCGGCAGGGGCAGCTCCTCGGCGTCCGCGGCGCGCGCCAGCAGCGGGGCCATGTGGCCGGCCCGGGCCCAGGACAGCACCCGGGTCGCCGGGTCGTAGGCGGCGATCGCGGCAGTGCCGGTGATGCCGAGCTGCCGGCTGAGCCCGTTGAGGTGGCGCAGCAGCACGCCCGGGTCGCAGATGCCGATGGACAGCCAGGCCACCAGGGCGAACCGCAGGTGGGCCATGCCGCTGGCCGCCTCCAGGCCGTGCCCGGCGACGTCACCGATGGCCAGCAGCGTGTGCCCGTCCGGCAGGGCCTGGGCGTGGTACCAGTCTCCGCCGACCTGCACGGCCTTCTCCGCCGGCAGGTAGCTGACCGCGGCTTCCAGGCCCGGCAGCGGGACGGGATCGCGCGGCACCGGCTGGATCAGCCGCTGCAGCTGCCCGGCCAGGCGGTGCTCGGCGATCGCGGTGATCTCCCGGGTGCGCAGCCGGTCCCCGAGCCGCTCGATCTCGGTCCGCGAGTCGACCCGGGCCGTGACGTCCTGCACCACGGCGTAGATCTTCAGCGGTGTGCCGTCCGCGTCCCGGGCGACGTCGGAGAGGATCCGCAGATACTTCTCCGTCCCGCCCGGCTGGAAGCGGACCGTCACGTCGGAGGTAGCCCCGCTGTCCAGGGTCTGCCAGGCCGCCTCGGCCTGCCCGGCGTCCGCCGGCACCAGGATCGCCGCCTGCTCTGTGCGCGACAGGGGGCCCAGGGCGGGGTCCCGGTCGAAGATCCGGTACATGCCCGGGGACCACTTGCTGCGCCCGGTACGCAGGTCGTACTCGGCCCAGCCGAGGTTGCCGAGCAGCTCGGTCCGCTCCAGGCGGCGCTGGTCCTCGTCGAGCCGCTGCCAGCAGACGAGCAGCCCGCCGTGCATCGGGTGCACACCGATGTCGAACAGCGCCTCGGTGACCACGCCGGCCTGCTGCTCCTGATAGCGGAAGCCGGGCAGCTCGGCGGCCTGGCCGGTGGCCAGCGCCCGCATGTACAGCTGCCACAACGGTCCGCCGACCATGCTCGGATACAGCTCGCTGAGCAGCTCGCCGATCCGGCTGGCGCCGCGACCGTAGACATCGCCGTCGTTACCGCTGACGGCCGCGATCCGGAAATCGGTGACGTGGGCGGCGTCGTCGGCGACCGGCAGCATCCAGGTGCAGCCGGCCGGGATCACCGCCAGCACCTCCCGCACCAGGGCCACCAGGTCGGCCGGCGGACCCGGCGACCTCGTCCCTGGGCCGGGCCGGCCGCCGTCAGTCGCCATGCCCAGCAGCCTAACGGTCGGCGCGGGTCAGGGAACCCACCGAACGCGGGACGGCTGACGAGGGACAGATCCGGTCCGGGTCCACTGTGCTGCGCCCCGGGGTCAGCCGGCGGGCAGCCGGTAGACCGCGGTGGCTGTGCCCGCCAGCACTTGCCCGCGGTCGGCCGCCGAGCACCCGGCGAGCGCCTCGAGCACCACGTCCACCCAGCGGGCGTAGGTGGTGGCCAGGGTGGCGACCGGCCAATCACCGCCGAACAGGCAGCGGTCGGGGCCGAACTCGGCCAGCGCGTCCCGCAGGTACGGCAGCACGTCACCCGGCCGCCAGCGGGCCAGGTCGGCCTCGGTGGTGAGGCCGGACAGCTTGCAGACCACGTTGGGTAGCCCGGCGAGCCGGCGCAGCTGTTCCCGCCACGGGTCGCGCTCACCGGAACGGACCGGCGGTTTGCCCAGGTGGTCCAGGACGAAGGTCACCTGCGGCACCAGCGCCACCAGTTCGGTGATCTCGGGCAGCTGGGAGTGCCGGACGCACAGGTCCGCGGTGAAGCCGTACCCGGCCAGCGCCCGCACGCCGTCGATGTGACCGGCACTTGTGGCGAAGCCGGGCGGCTCGTCCTGCAAGTTGCGCCGCACGCCGCGTACCAGTGGCATCGCGGCCAGCTGCCGCAGGTGCGCCGAGATCTCCCGGCCGCGTTCGAGATCGGCGTGCGCGACCGCGCCGAGCAGCACGGGCCAGCCGGCGGCGACCTCCTCGACCCAGCGGAGCTCGTCGCGGGCCTGGCCCGCGGCCCGGCCCGCCTCGACGAAGACCGCCCCGGTGAGCCGGTGGCCGCCGGTGTCGAGCGCCGCCGGCCCGAACGGGCGGTTCAGGGCCGGCTCGTCCGCCAGCCAGGGATAGGTGAAGCGGCGTGGATCCCACAGGTGCAGGTGGGCGTCGATGAGAGCGGTCATGGGGGCTCGCTGTTCTCCGGGCGGCCGCTGGGCCACGTGTGGTTGCGGACCGGCGCGAGGACGCGGTCGACGTCGGCGAGCAGTTCCTCGTCGAGGGGCCCGAAGGCCCAGCCGACGTTGCGGCGCACCTGCTCCTCGTCGGGCATGCCGACGAACGTGGTCGCCACCCGGGGGTAGGCCACGGCGAACCGCACGGCCAGTTGCTCCAGCGCGACGCCCCGCCGGGCACAGAGCTCGGCCGCGGCGGCGCAGCAGCGCAGCACCTCGGCGGGGGCCGGATGCCACGGCGGGGCACCCCGGGCGGTGAGAGCGCCCATGGCCAGGGGTGAGGCGTTCAGCACCGCGATGCCGCGCTCGGCGAAGTACGGCACCCAGTCGTCCAGGGACCGGTCCAGCAGGGTGTAGTGGCAGTACGACAGCACGGTGTCGACACGCGCCCGGCCGGCCACCGAGGCGAGCGCGGGCAGCGGGTAGCCGGTGATCCCGACGTGGCGCACCTTGCCGGCGTCGCGCAGCTCGGTGAGCGCGGGCAGGGTCTCCTCGACGACCTGGCCCAGGTCGCCGAACTCGAGATCGTGCACCTGGACCAGGTCGAGGTGGCCGGTGCCGAGCCGGGCCAGGCTCTCGTCGACGCTGCGGCGCACCCGCGCGGCGCTGAAGTCGAACTCGTCGGTGCCGTAGCGGCCCACCTTGGTGGCCAGCGTGTACGTGTCCCGGTCGACCCCGGCCAGCGCCTGGCCCAGGACGGTCTCGGCCCGGGTCCGGCCGTAGTACGGCGAGACGTCGAAGACCGTGACCCCCAGCTCCAGGGCGGCCCGCACCGACCGGGTCCCGGTGCGCAGATTCACCCGGCCGTAGACGTCACCGAGCGGCGCTGCGCCGTAGCCGAGTGCCGACACGCGCAGGTCCGTACCCTCGATCAGCCGGTCCTCCATGGCACCGGCCCCCCTTCCCCGCGCTGTGGGCAGCCGACCGCCCCCGGCCCGGGCCTTATCCTCCCGGTAGCGGCCGACCGGCCGGTCCGGGCAGAAGGGGGTCGCGCGTGGCGCTCACCGACGAGGCGATCACCAAGATCAGGGATCTGATCCAGTCCGAGCAGCTCGCCCCGGGCGACCGCCTGCCGCCGGAGCCGCAGCTCAGCGCGCAGCTCGGGCTGTCCCGCAGCGGGCTGCGCGAGGCCATCAAGGCGCTGGAGCTGGCCCGCGTCGTGGACGTGCGCCGCGGCGACGGCACCTACGTGACCAGCCTGGCGCCCCGGCTGCTGCTGGAGGGCTTCGGCCTGGCCGTCGACCTGCTGCGCGACGACAGCCTGCCGCAGATCATGGAGGTCCGCCGGCTGCTGGAGCCGGCCGCGACCGGGCTGGCGGCCGGCCGGATCACGCCGGCGCAGCTCGACGAGCTGGCCGGGCTGCTGACCCGGATGCGTGCGGCGAGCGCCGACGCCGAGCTGCTCATCGGCTACGACGCCGCGTTCCACCACGCCATCGCGGCGGCCACCGGCAACGAGTCGCTGATGTCGCTGCTCGACGGGCTCAACGGCCGGACGTTGCGGGCCCGGCTGTGGCGCGGCATGACCGACAGCCACGTCTCGGTGCAGACGATCGCCGAGCACGAGCGCATCTACCAGGCTCTGCGGGCCGGCGACGCGGTGCTGGCCCAGGCGACCGCGCTGGTGCACGTCGACACCTCCGAGTCGTGGCTGCGCTCGCTGCTGCCCGACCGCGGGGACGCCGTCCACGACGCTCAGCGGTAGCCCGGGGCGCGGACCGGGGCCACCGGGACACCGCCGCGGACCGTGCCCAGGTCGGTGAGCCGGACGGCCTCCAGCGTGTCCCCGGCGCCGCCGTCGCTGGTCACGGCCAGGGCCAGGGTGTTGCGGCCGCGCGGGTTCAGCAGGCCCTCGGGTAGCACGAAGGTGTGCTGCGGCCCGACGTCCGCGATGTACTGGCCGATGTTCCAGCCGTTGAGGAAGATCAGCGCGCGGTAGTGCCCGCCGGAGCGCGGGACGGCCGGATCGCCGATGGTCAGGCCCAGCGAGGCGTCGTGCCCGTGCGGGACGGCGAGGCGGAACGACGTGCGGTACCAGGACGTGCCGGGCGTCGCCGTGGTGTCCGGCACCGCCCGGTCGGCCCAGCCGCGGTCCGGGAAGCCGGGCAGGTGCCAGCCGGTGCGCTCGCCGTAGAGGCCGCCGGCGTTGAGCGGGCCGCGTACCGGATCGGCCGGGGTCTCCCCGCCCGCGTTGCCCTGGATCCGCCAGGTCGTCGGCAGGGTCGTGGTCGCGGCGATCAGCCCGCGGCCCTCCTTGTGCGCGTCGTTGACGCCGCCGTCCTGGTTGTGGCCGTTGTTGCGGACCATCACCGACAGCACGTGCTCGCCGTCGGTGCGCTGCGCCTCGGGCACGGTGAACGTCGCGGTGCCGGTGGTCGGCGGGGCGGCCAGCGCGCTGGGCAGCACGTGCTGGCCCAGGTAGGTGCCGTCGAGCCAGGCCTGCACCATGCCCGCGCCGCCACCGCCGTAGGTCAGGGCCACACTCGCGGGCGCGGTGCCGGTGAAGCGTCCCCGGTACCAGACGTCGCCGTGGTGGAAGCCGTAGTCGTCGGCGGTGAGCACCGGCTGCCCGGCCGGCGGCTTGGTGGTGCTGTTGGTGGTCGTCCGGTCGGCGACCGTCCACCGCGAGTCGTCGAAGCCGGGGGCCTTCTCCGGGGACTCGCTCGCATAGTGCCAGGGCTGGGCGGACAGGTCGGGCAGCGTGACAGGCTTCGGCCCGGGCACGGCGGTGCGGCTGCGCAGGCTGCCGGTGCCGGTCTGCCGGACGCGGACGCCGGTGCCGTTCCAGGTCGCGGCGCGCACGCCGGCCGGCGCCCAGATCTCGAGGTCGGTCGCGGCGGCGGTGTCGCCGGTCAGGTGCACGGTGCGGCCCCGGACCACAGCGGTACGGGCCAGCGCCGGTCCGCGTACGAGCACCGGGCCGGCCGCAGTGTCGAGCCGCCACATGGTGTCGGCGACGCTGTCCGCGGCGAGCAGGAGCAGCAGGGGTGGGCGGCCACCACCGGTGATGCGTACCTGGGCCAGTCCGGTGTGGGGGTAGTTGAGCCGCAGGTCGCCGGTGGTCGCGTCGAAGGTGCTGGTGACTGTGGTGTCGCCCGTTACCGTGACGGTCGGTGCGGACGCGTACCGCAGCACGGTCTCGCCGTCCTCGCCGTCGCGGCCGTGCAGGGCCAGCAGCCCGTGGGAGCCGTGCGGAGCGTGGGTGGTGATCTCGGAGGTGGAGTAGACCAGGTGCTGACCCTCGACGTCGTACCCGGCGACGAGGATCTTGGCGTCCTGCCCGTTGAGCCGCAGCTGCCCGGACTGCGGCACGGTGTAAGAGCCGTCACCGGTCTCGATCGGGAACTGGAAGGTGTCGTTCGTCGTGCCGTTCGAGGGGTTGTGCACGGCGTGGTAGAAGTGCGTACCGGTGTCGGGGTTGACGTTGTGGTAGAGCTTCACCGCGGTCGACGACGCGGTCACCGGTGGGCCGGCGTCCACTTTGGTCAGTGGCGCGACGCTCTGCACGAAGGAGCCGAGCTGTTTCATGGCCAGCGCCTTGGGCCGCAGCTGCCGGGCCTCGCTGATCGCGGCGCCGTAGTCGTAGGAGCTGTAGACCACCGGCGCCGGCAGCCAGCCCCAGCTGGTGCCGCCGAAGGTCATGTAGAAGTTCTGGATGCTCAGCCGGTTGGCGATGTTGGTGCCGTAGAACACCCGCTCGTAGCCGGGACCCTGCCGCACGGCCGTACACGGGTAGGTCCCGTTGCTGCCCCAGTAGTCGAACCAGCCGCCGCCGAACTCGGCGGTGAAGCCGGGCGTGTCCGGCGAGGCGGAGGCGCCGCCCCGGGCGCCGCCCGGGCCGTGGATGCCCCAGTCCGGCGCGGTGTTGGGGCTGCCCGGGGTGGCATCGGTACGGCAGGTGCCACCCGGATACCCGTCGAAGGCGTACAGGTCGACGGGTCCCTCCACAGTGCCGGCGACGCCCGACCCGGCGGGCACCCAGCGGCCCTCGCGGCCCTTGTCGTTGTGGAAGATCGGCACGGTGATGCCGTCGGCGCGGACCTTGTCCCGCAGGTGGGTCATGTAGGCGCGCTGGGTCGTCGCGGTGTTGGCCAGCTCGTTCTCGATCTGGTAGAGGATCACCGTGCCGGTGCCGTCGGTGAGCTGGTGCCGCTTGATGACGGCGTCGACGGCGGTGAGCCACTCGTCGGCCGCGGCGAGATGGTCGGGGGCGTCGGTGCGGGCCTTGCCGGCCTGGGTGGTCAGCCAGCCCGGATAGCCGCCCGCGTCGACCTCCGCGTTGATGTACGGCCCCGGCCGCGCGATGACGTAGAGCCCGACCTCGGCCGCGATGGCCAGCAGCCGGTCCATGTCGCGGACGCCGGTGAAGTCGTAGACCCCGGGCGCGGGCGAGTGGTAACCCCAGTCGAAGTAGACGGAGACCGTGTTGTAGCCGGTCGCCTTCATCTTCTGCAGCACGTCGCGCCACAGGCCCGGGCTCGGCAGCCGGAACGGGTGGAACTCCCCCGACCACACGAAGGTGCGCCGCCCGTCGAGGATCAGCGAGTACCGGTCGTAGCCGATGGTGTGCGCGGCAGCAGCCTGCGGCGGGGCGGCCCGAGGTGGGGCGGCCGGCGCCGCGGCGGCGTGGAGCAGGCCGGCACCGGCGGCGAGCAGGGCGGCGACGGCGAGCGACAGGCGGCGCCGGAAGCGGCGTGGGTTGGTCATCTCATCCCCGGTGAACGTCAGATGTCTGGGGTGTCCCGCCGAAGCTATCGATGAAACCCGATGTCCACAAGCCACGATGATCCGACGTCTGCCGGCGGGGCGCCCGCCCGGAAGGGGAACCATGAGCGAGTCGTACGACCGGTACCGGCGGGACCTGTGGCGGGACAAGGCCGAGGCCTACCGGCGCAGCTTCGCGAGCCTGTGCGCCCACCCCGTACCGCTGCTGCTCGACGCGGTCCGGGCCGCGGCCGGCACCCGTGTCGCCGACGTGGGCTGCGGCACGGGTTCGGTGAGCGAGGCCGCGGCGGCCCGCGGGGCGGCGGTGACGGCGGTCGACGCCGAGCCCGGCATGGTCCGGGCGACCGCGGCCCGCCTTCCGGGAGTGCGGCCGGCGATCGGCGCGCTCCCGGACCTGCCCCTGCGGTCGGCGGGCTTCGACGCCGTGGTGGCGAACTTCGTGGTCAATCACGTCGCCCGGCCCGCGGCAGCCGTCGCCGAGCTGCGCCGGGTGGCCCGCCCGGGCGGGCGGGTCGGCGTCACGGTGTGGCCGCAGCCCGCGCCGCCGCTGCAGCGCTTGTGGGACGAGGTCATCGCGGCGGCCGGTGTGACCCGTCCGGCCACGCCGGCACCGGCACCGGCCGACGACTTCCCCCGGACCCGCGACGGTCTCGCGGACCTGCTGTGGCGGGCCGGTCTGACCCAGGTGGACTCGCGGACCGTCGCCTGGGAGCACCGGGTCGATCCGGAGCTGTGGTGGTCGGGGGCGGCCGGGGGGCTGGCGAGCATCGGGCACGTGGTCGCCCGGCAGGACGCGGCCACCGTCGCGCGGATGAAGGCCGCCTACGACCGGCTGGCCGGCGCGCATCTCGACAGCGCGGGCCTGCTGTGTCTGCCCACCTCGGCATTGCTGGCCGTCGGAACGGTCCCCGCGGCGGGCCCGTGACCGATCCGGCTTCCCCGGAATCGTCGCGACATTCACCGGAATGGGTGGTCGTCGATATCGGCGACAGCTGGACAACGGCTCGGACCGCCGGTCGGAGGCGGTGCGGACGGTGCGCGCGGGCACCATTCCCGGATGTCCGGCGATGTAAGGGTTGCGAAGTTGGCGCAGAGGCCGGAGCATATCCGCGTCGGCCGTCGCGGTTTCCCGTGGTCCGGCCTGATTCTCGGCGAACGGAAACGCATGACCTCTGAGGACGACGCCCGGACCCGGTTGCGGGTCGGCGGGTGGTTACCCCCGTACCAGGCATTTCCGCCCGACCCAGGCCCGCTTACTCCACCGGTTGTTTACCGTTCACATCCTCGGGCCAATGTCGCTACATCTTATGAATTAAGTGCCCCGACAAAGGGTGAGCGGCGCCGTTCTCTGGCGATGTTCTGCGCCGCCGTGGCGGGCCTGCTGCTGATCGGTGTCGCGCTCACCCAGTTCGGTGGAAAACCCGCGGCGCCCGCGCACCGGGGACTGCCGCTGCCCGCCGCGCCAGCCTTCCCGCCACCGGCGGGCCTGCCCGTGCCCGCCGCCGGCACCGCGTCCAGCGACCCCGCGCCGGCCCGGTCGGCCTCGCGGCCACCCACCACGAGCACCCCGACCGCGACCGCGCGGCAGCAACGCCCACCGGTCGCGGCGGTGGACACCACCACAACCACCCGCCGGCCGGCGCCCCGACCCACGGGGACGCAGCCCACGCGATCCCGGCCTGCGACGGCACCGGTCGCGGCGCTGCGGGCCGGGTCCGCGGTCAGCCTCGAGCTCGCCGACGCGCCCGGCTACCGGGTCCGCCACCGCGACTTCCGGGGCCGGACCGACCGCATCGGGCCGGGCAGCTCCGCCCTGGAGCGGGCCGACTCCCGGTTCGTCGTCCGGCCCGGCCTGGCCGACGGTTCCTGCGTGTCGTTCGAGTCGAGCAACTATCCCGGCTCGTTCCTGCGGCACCGCGACTTCCGGATCCGGCTGGACCGGGCGGACCGGACCCGGCTGTTCGCCCGGGACGCCACGTTCTGCCCTGTGACCAGCAGCCGCGCCGGCGTCGTCGCACTGCGTTCGCACAACTACCCGGACAGGTTCCTCACCGAGGACGGTTCGCTGCTCGGCCTGACGCCCGCGACGACCGGCACGGCGACCCGGTTCATCGTCCGCCCCCCGCTCTGATCACCCGTTCGCGTGGCACGGCGAACGGGAGAGGAATGAGGCAATGCCCCCACCCACCGACGGCGAACCGTCGAGCAGTCTGCAGGCCATCGCGATGTGGGCGGAGAAGGTCCACGGCGCCCGGGACATCCGGGAGCTGTGGGTGCCGCTCGACACCGACCTGCGCACGACCATCGCCCAGAGTTTCCTGCTCGGCATGAACCAGCCCCCCGACGACGACCGGGCCGCGGCCCTCGCGGCCCGCGACTCCGCCGACCCCTGGTTCGCCGACATGCTCCAGGTGTGCGCCCGCCACTGGCGGCGGTTCTACGCGTTCCTCGCCGCCGGCGTGCCCACGGCCAGCCGCTCGCAGCCCGTCGGCGCCGACATGGAGCTGACCGTGGTGCCGACGCTGGCCCACTCCGGCGCGCCCGACCGCGGACCGTCGGCCACGAGCCAGGCGTTCATCACCCGGCTGAGCCCCGACCGCGGCTGGCTGATCGCGGCGCTGAGTCACAAGCTGCCCGTGCCGGGCTGGCCGCCGACCGAGTGGACCGTCCCGCACCTGCGCAAGCGCCGGCTCTAGCGGGGGCCGGCCGGATCGCTCAGGTACGCCCGCCGGCGGCCGAAGGTGTCAGCCATGAGCGCGATGCTTTCCGCGGTGCACGGGCCGGACACCGCCGCGCCGTCGCGGGGCCCGGCCGGGGTGAGCCGGGAGTCCCTGGCCGCGCTGCTGCTCGACCTGGAACTGCGCACGGCCGACGACTTCCGGTCGGTGGCCGGGCCGGCCCGTCGCGCCGAGCGGACCGCCCGCCGGCACGGCTGGACCGACCTGGAGAAACGCGCCGAGCTGGTCACCGGTGACGTGCTCGGCCGGCTGGGCCGGGTCGCCGAGCAGGGCCGGATCGCCAAGTCCGTCAACATGTGGGCCGAGGAGCACGCCGACCGGTACCTGCTGGCCCGCAGCCACCGCCTGCTGGCCATCTTCCACCGGTGCCTGGGCGACGCCGCGGAAGCGCTGACCCACGCGGCCCCGGGCGCCGAGTACGCCGACGCCGCACCGCCGCTGATCCGCGCGAGCCACCTGATCACTCTGGCCCTCGTGCTGGACGTCAACGGCTCGTACGCGCAGGCCCACGAGCAGTTCGCCGCCGCACTGGAGATCGCCACCGCGCACGACGCGGCCCCCATGGAGATCACCATCCTGAACAACCTGGCGTTCACCGCGTACGAGAACGACGACCTGGCCGAGGCCGACGCGCTGGTGGCCCGGATCCGGAGCATCGCGGCCCGGCACGCCCTGGTGCTCGACGGGCTGTACCTGGACACCATGGCCCGGATCAGCCTGGGGCACGGCCGGCCCGCCGAGGCGCTGGAGGTGCTGCGGCCGGTGCTCGAGGACCCGGCCGGCCCGCTGGTGACCGAGGGTGACGCGCTGCCCGAGTGCCTGCTCACGGCGGCCGAGGCGTACCGGTCGGGCGGGCAGCCCGAGCAGGCCCGGGCCGCGCTGGACGAGGCCGCCCGGCTGGCCGGTGAACGCGCGCTGGCCGGCGTCGCGGCCCGGGTCCACGAGGCCCGGGCGGAACTGTTCGCGACGACCGGCGACTTCCCGGCCGCGTACGCGGAGTACCGCCTGTTCCATGCCGCGACCGAGCAGCTGCACAGCGCCCAGCGGGAGATGCGGGCGCACGCGGCGCAGGCCGTCTTCGAGACCGCCGAGGCCCGCCGGGCCACGGAGCAGTTCCGCCAGCTGGCCCTGCGCGACCCGCTGACCGGCCTGTACAACCGGCGGCACGTGGACGAGCAGCTCGAACGGCTGGTGGAGACGGCCATGCGGGACGGGACCACGCTGTCCGTGGCGCTGCTCGACCTGGATTTCTTCAAGCGGGTCAACGACACGTTCTCGCACGGGGTCGGTGACCAGGTGCTGCAGCAGGTGGCCGCGCTGCTCGGCACGGCCGTCGCCGAGCCGGCGCTGGCGGCGCGGCTGGGCGGCGAGGAGTTCGTGCTGGTGCTGCCGGGCACAGATCCGGCCACCGCGGCGGCCTTCTGTGAGCAACTGCGCCGGAAGCTGCGCGGGCATCCGTGGGCGGAGCTGACCGGCAGCCTGCCGGTGACCGCCAGCATCGGGGTGACGACCTACACCGGCGGCACGACCAGCGCGTCGACCCTGCTCTCGCTGGCCGACCGCAACCTGTACGCCGCGAAGCACGCGGGCCGCGACCGGGTCGTGCACGACGCGTCCCGCCGCTGACCCGGGCCGGCGTCTTTGACCTGGGCCCGGCGGGCGCACACCATGACGCTGTGATGAGAGCTTCCTCGGACCCACCGGCCCCGCGACGCCGCGAGCCGTCGCTGAGCATCCGTGACGTCGCGGCCGCCGCGGGCGTGTCCTACCAGACCGTCTCGCGGGTGCTCAACGAGTCGCCGAGCGTCAGCCCGGACACCCGGCGCGCGGTGCTCGAGGTGATCGGGCGGCTCGGATACCGGCCCAACCGGGCGGCCCGGGCGCTGGGCAAGGGCCGGGCCGGCGCGGTCACCGTGGTCACCACCAACACCATGCTGTACGGCTACGCGGCGACGGTGCAGGGCATCGAGGAGGCCGCCCGGCTGCGCGGGCTGGCGGTGGGCATCCGGGTGGTGGAGTCGGGCGGGGTCGCGGACGTCCGGCACGCCGTCGAGTACGTCAGCGATCCCAGCGCGGGCAGCGTGATCGTGGTGGCCTTCGACGCCGTGGGGGCCGACGTGCTGCGCGCCCTGCCGGACGACGTCCCGGCGGTCGGCGTGACCGAGGCCGGCGGGGTCTCCGGCAGCGCCCGCACGATGATCTACCTGGACGAGCGGCAGGCCGCCGGGGCCGCCACCCGGCACCTGCTGGAGCTGGGCCACGAGACGGTGCAGCACGTCACCATCCCGTCGGAGACCGGGACGAGCGCACGGCAGAGCGGCTGGCGGGACACGCTGGTCGCGGCCGGAGCCCCGGTGCCGGAGGTGGTGGCCGGGGGCTGGGATCCCGGCTCGGCGTACCTGGCCGGGCGCCGGCTGGCCGAGGATCCCCGGGTCACAGCGATCCTGTGCGGCAACGACGACACCGCCCTGGGGGTCCGGCGGGCGCTGCACGAGGCGGGCCGGGACGTGCCCGGCGACGTGAGCATCGTGGGCTTCGACGACGTGCCCGGGGCGGCGTACTGGACGCCCGCGCTCACCACCGTACGAATGGATTTTGTGGCGCTCGGCCACGCCTCGCTGGCAGCACTGGTGGCCGGTGAGTCCGGGCCGGAGCCCGCTCTGCCCGCCCCTCATCTGGTCGTTCGCGAGTCGACCGCGGTCCCGCGCGCCCGGTAGACATCTGCTGGTAACAGAACGGTAACGGGACTTCCCGTGGGCCATGTGACCGGTCACAATCACTGCCATGCATGTGACCGGTCACACATCCCCCCGTGGAGGTCCGCGTTGAGATCCCTGACGATCCGAGCCGCCGGCTGTCTGGCCGCGGTGACCGTCCTGGTGGCGGCCCAGTCCGCTGCTCCCGCACACGCCGCCGCGCAGCGGTTGGTCGTCGACCTCGCCGCCGGCACCGGGGCGCTGCGCTACGGCGCGACCGGCTTCCTCTACGGCCTCGGCGACGAGGGCATCCCGAACGAGACCATGCTGGCCGCGCTCCGCCCCCAGGTGACCGCTCAGAAGGCACCGGACGGCCTGCAGCACCCCAACGGCGACGCGCTCAGGATCGCCCCGATGTTCAAGCGCGCCGGCGGCCGCGACATCCAGATCTACCTCCAGGACGTCTACAAGCAGTGGCCGTACGAGGACCTGGGCCTCGCCGACTACCTGGCCAAGGTGGACACCATCGCCCGCAAGGTGGTCGCCGACCCGTACCGCGCCTCGTACGTCTACGTGCCGTTCAACGAGCCCGACGGCATCTGGTACGCCGGCGACATGGCCGGCCTGAACGCCGACTGGAAGACCGTGTACCAGCGGATCCGCTCGATCGATCCGGGCGCCCGCATCGCCGGGCCGAACTTCGCCGCCTACCGCTCGGCCGACCTGCGCTCGTTCCTGACCGCCGCCAAGGCCAACGGCGTGCTGCCCGACGTGATGACCTGGCACGAGCTCGGCGACGACTTCTTCACCGGGTGGGAGTCGCACTACAACGACTACCGCGCGATGGAGGTCACGCTGGGCATCAGCCCCCGGCCGATCACCATCAACGAGTACGGGCGGTTCTCCGGCG
Source organism: Actinoplanes sp. CA-051413 (assembly GCF_050955795.1). Taxonomy (NCBI): domain Bacteria; kingdom Bacillati; phylum Actinomycetota; class Actinomycetes; order Micromonosporales; family Micromonosporaceae; genus Actinoplanes; species Actinoplanes sp. CA-051413. Next base: position 4,456,762 of record NZ_CP192100.1, on the reverse strand, counting down.
ACCTCGGCGTGCCGGGCAACCTGGTGCAGTTCGTCGCCCGGTTCGAGAAGAGCAAGGTCGACGGCTGCCTCGCGTACTGGACCACCGCGGGCGGGCTCAACGACCTGGTCACCCGCAACAACCAGGCGACCGGCGCCTGGTGGCTCTACAAGTGGTACGGCGAGCTGACCGGCGGCACGGTCGCCGTCACACCGCCCTCGGCCACGGGCTCGCTGCAGGCGGTCGCGGCGCTGGACCCGGCCAAGAAGCAGGCGCGGGTCATCTTCGGCGGCAACAACCCGGCGTCCGGCACGTACGACACCGACGTGGTCGTCACCGGGCTCGGGGCGGCGGCGTATCTCGGCACGACTGTGCACGCGTCGGTGTGGGCGGTGGACACCTCCGGGCTCAACCCGTCCGCCGGGCCGTACCTGGTCCGCGAGGGCGACTACGCCGCCAGTGGTGGTCAGATCACCGTGCCGCTGACCGGCCTCAAGGGCACATCGGCCTACCACGTTGTCGTCACCCCGAACACGGACCGGTCCACAGTGGCGTCGGCGTCGCGCTACGAGGCGGAGTACGCCCGCATCGACGGCAGCGCGCGGATCACCTACGGCAGCAACACCGGCTACTCCGGCACGTACTTCGTCGAGGGGTACGGCGGCAGCACCACCGCCAGCACCAAGTTCGTCGTGACAGCGCCGGCGGACGGCTACTACAACGTGGGCCTGCGCTACTCCGCCGGGCCGTACACCGGGGCGCCGGCGACCAGGTCGGTGCGGCTGCGGCTCAACGGCGCCGACCTGACCGACCTGGCGTTGCCCGGCACGACGGACTGGAACACCTGGAACACCGTCACCCGCAAGGTGTTCCTGACCGCGGGCATCAACCGGATCGACGTGAACGCGTACGCCGCGGACGACCGGGACGCGGTCAACATCGACCACCTCGACGTCTCCCCCACCACGGGCACGGTCACCACCTACGAGGCCGAGGCCACCGGCAACACCCTGTCCGGCACGGCCGTGGTCGCCACGGACACCGCCGCCTCCGGGGGCAGGTATGTCGGCTACCTCGGTGCGGGCGCCGGCAACACCCTGCGGACCACGGTCACGGTCCCGGCCGCCGGGCGCTACCGGATGGTCGTCGGCTACGCCAACGGTGAGCTGGGCGACGGCGCGACCAACTACAACAGCAACATCGTCGACCGGTACGCCGAGATCAGCGTGAACAGCGGCCCCGCCAGGCGCGTGTACTTCCGCAACACGCTCGGCTGGTCGATCTACCGGACCACCGTCACGGACGTCGACCTGGCCGCCGGGGCCAACACCATCACCTTCGGCAACGCGTCCACCGGCTACGCCCCGAACATCGACCTGATCCGGATCGCCGCACCGATCGGGCAGGAGTGACAGTGGTCTTGTCGGACCTCAGCACCAGCGTGGCCTGGGGCCACCCCGCTCTGCGGCTCATCGTGGACGCCCAGCCGGACGCCCCGGTGGCGGTGCGCACGCTCACCACCGGCCGACCGGCCGCGCCGCGGGCCAACCAGCCCCTGGTCGAGCTGCTGATCGCCGGGGAGGGCCGGGCGCGGGCCTCGCACCGGTTCTCGGACACGGCCGTGGGCGTACGGCTGCGGTGCACGGGCAACTCGGAGAGCCGGGACGGCCGGTGGCACCAGCTGCTCGTTCTCCTGCGGGACGAGCGGACCGGCCTGGCCGCCCAGGTGCGGTTCCGCTCGGCCGACGGGGTCGGGGCCTGTCAGGTGACGACCCGGGTCACCAACGAGGGCTTGGCACCGGTGCTGCTGCTGGGTGTGACGTCGTTCGCGGCCGGGTTCGCCGGTTCCCCGGTGGACGAGCTGGATCTGGTCCGGGCCGACAGCGAGTGGCTGGGCGAGAGCCGCTGGGTGCGCGAACGCCTCCGCGACCACCTGCCCGACGTCGGCCTGCGGGACCACGGTCAGGACGGCCGCGGCCGGTACGCGGTCACCAGCGACGGCACCTGGTCGACGGGGGCGCACCTGCCCACCGCCGGCCTCGTCGACCGGGTCACCGGCCGGGCCTGGCTGTGGCAGATCGAGCACAACGGGCCGTGGCGCTGGGAGGTCGGCGAACGCCGCGAGGGCGCGTACGTGGCGTTGCTGGGTCCGACGGACATCGACCACCAGTGGCAGGAGCGGCTCGCGCCCGGCGAGTCGTTCGAGACCGTACCGGTGTCGATCGCCGTCTCCGAAAACGGCCTGGACGGTGCGGTGGCCGCGCTGACCGAGCACCGCCGGGCGCTGGTGCGCCCGCACCCGGACCGCGCGGCCCTGCCGGTGGTCTTCAACGACTACATGAACACGCTGATGGGCGACCCGACCACGGCGAAGCTGCTGCCGCTGGTCGACGCCGCCGCGGCCGCCGGCGCCGAGGTGTTCTGCATCGACGCCGGCTGGTACGACAACGGCACTGACTGGTGGGACAGCGTCGGCGAATGGCGGCCGTCGCACACCCGCTTCCCTCGCGGCCTCGGCGAGGTGCTGGACCGCATCCGCGGCCACGGGATGGTCCCCGGGCTGTGGCTGGAGCCCGAGGTGATCGGCGTGCGCAGCCCGATGGCGGCCCGGCTGCCCGGCGCGGCGTTCCTGCAGCGCGGCGGGGTGCGGCTGGCCGAGCACGACCGGTACCACCTGGATCTGCGGCATCCCGCCGCGGTCGCCCACCTGGACGAGGTGGTCGACCGGCTGACCGGCGAGCTCGGCGTGGGTTACCTCAAGCTCGACTACAACATCGACCCAGGCACCGGTACGGATTTCGCCGCCGCCAGCGCCGGGGCCGGGCTGCTCGACCACAACCGGGCGCACCTGGCCTGGCTGGACCGGGTGCTGGACCGCCATCCCGGCCTGACCCTGGAGAACTGCGCGTCCGGGGCCATGCGGATGGACTACGCGCTGCTGGCCCGCATGCAACTGCAGTCGACCAGCGACCAGCAGGACCACCTGCGATATCCGCCGATCGCGGTGGCGGCGCCGCTGTCCGTGCTGCCGGAACAGGCGGCGAGCTGGGCCTACCCGCAGCCGGACATGACCGACGAGCAGATCGCCTTCACCATGTGCACCGGCATGCTCGGCCGGCTCTACCTCTCCGGGCGCCTGGACGCGATGACCGACCAGCAGCGCGCGCTGGTGCACGACGGCGTCCGCCACTACGCCGAGATCCGCTCGGTGCTGACCACGGCGGTGCCGGTGTGGCCGCTCGGGCTGCCCGGCTTCGCCGATCCCTGGCTGAGCCTGGCCCTGCGCGCCGGCGACGTCACCTACCTCGCGGTGTGGCGGCGGCCGGGCGCGGACCCCGGTGTCCGGCTCGACCTCCCGCACCTGCGCGGCCGGTCCGTGGGGGCCGACGTGCTCTATCCCCGCCGGTTACCGGCCTGGAGCTGTGACTGGTCCCCCGGCACCGCGACGCTGACCGTCGCCGCCGGCGGGGCCGAGCCCGCCGCCCGCATCTTCCGGCTGGTCGCCGGCGCGGGCGTCACCCACCCTGAGAAAGAAGGATGAGATGCGAAGATTGCCGGTCATCGCCGCCGCGGCGGTGCTCACCCTAGGGCTCGCGGCCTGCAGCGACCCTTCCGCGGAGGCGCCCGCCGACACCGCCGTCACCTGGCCCGAGGCCACGGCCAAGCTGGACGGTGTGCAGCTGACCATCTGGGCGGCGCAGAACAGCAACACCGTGCCCAAGAAGGTCATCGAGGAATTCCAGCAGGCCACCGGGGCCAAGGTGCAGGTGGTCACCATCCCGGACCCGTACGAGCAGGGGGTGCAGACCAAGGTCGCCACCGGGGACAAGCCCGACCTGGCGTTCTGGCAGCCGACCGCCTCCATGCTGACCGCGCTCAACGCCAAGGCGAACCTGCAGCCGCTGACCGACGCGTCCTGGCTGACCCAGCTCGCCCCCGATCTGAAGGACATCACCGGTATCCAGGACGGCACCCGCTACGCCGCGCTGGTCACCAGCCCCGCGGTCGAGGGCGTCTATTACAACAAGGAGGTCTTCGCGGCCAACGGGATCGCCGCCCCGCCGAAGACCTTCGACGAGATGGTCGAGGTGGCCCGCAAGCTCAAGGCCAAGGGCGTCACGCCGTTCCATGAGATGGGCGGCGACCGCTGGGCCACCCAGTGGTGGGTGCAGGTGCAGCTCGCGGACGCCGCCAAGGCCGGCCTCTGGGACAAGGTGAACACCGGCAAGGAGACCTTCAGCAGCCCGGTCGTGCTCGACGCGATCAAGCGATACCAGTCGCTGATCAAGGAGGGTCTGTTCAACGCGGACATCAAGACCGCCAAGTTCGAGGACCAGGGTACGGCGCTGCTGGGCGGCAAGGCGGCGATGGTCGTACAGGTCAACTCGTTCTTCGGCCAGTTGCAGGCCAAGGCCGGCACCGCCGAACTGGACTCGAAGATCGGGTTCTTCCCGATCGCGCCGTCCGGCAACATCGGCACCTTCATCCCGGACCAGTCCAACGCGCTGGTGGCGTTCAAGACCGGTGACGCCAAGCGGGAGGCCGCGGCGCGGCAGCTGATGACGTACTGGATGGGCCCCGGCTACACCTCCTTCGTCGCCGACCGCAAGACCGTCTCGCTGGAGCCGTCGGTGCCCAACCCGCCCGGCGTACCCCAGGCCCTGCTCGACGTGCACGCGGCGCTGCCCGCCTCGGTCGGTTCCATGCAGGCGCTGGCGGTCGCCAATCCCGATCTCTACCTCAACCTGGCTGACATGATCAGCGGCACCATGACCCCGGAACAGGTTGCGAAGACCACCCAGGACCAGTTCGCGCAACTGGCCAAGGCCGCCGGCGCGCCCGGCTTCTGACCCGCGTGTCCACCATCGAAAGAACGCGGGCGCCCAGGGCACCCGCCGGTCCGGCGGCGCGCACCCGCCGCCGGGCCGGGACCGTCAACCGGCGGACGTACCCGGCGTGGTTCCTGCTGCCCGCGTTCGCGATCCTGCTCGTCTTCTTCTTCCTGCCGACGCTGTTCAACTTCATCTACGCCTTCACCGACTGGTCCGGTTTCAAGGCCGCGATCAACCCGGTCGGGCTGGACAACTTCACCGAGCTGGCGTCCAACGGCAGCCTGTTCCGCGCCCTGCGGATCACCCTGCTGTACGCCGTGCTGGTCGCGATCTTCCAGAACGTCTTCGGCTTCGGGCTGGCCGTCCTGCTGGAACGCGACACCCTGCTGAACCGGATCGCCCGGGTCTTCCTGCTCATCCCCGTGCTGATGTCCGCGCTGGCGGTCGGCTACATCTTCCAGGCGCTGCTCAAACCGGAGGGCAGCCTGAACCAGCTCATCGGCGGCGTGCTGGGCCATCCGTTCGACTACGCCTGGCTCGGCGACACCACCTGGACGATCGTGGTCGTCTCGGTCATCCACGGCTGGAAGTGGATGGGCCTGTCGATGCTCATCTACCTGGCCGGGCTCAAGACGATCCCGGACGACGTCATCGAGGCCGCCCGGATCGACGGCGCGTCCCGCTGGTACGCCTTCTGGCGGGTCCGGGCGCCGCTGCTGGCCCCGGCGGTCACCTTCAACGTGGCCACCGCGCTGCTCGGCTCGATGAACGGCTTCGACATCGTGCAGGCGACCACCGGCGGCGGACCGGCGCGGACCACCGAGATCCTCAACATCTTCATCTTCCGGACCTTCGGCCAGGGTCTGTTCGCCCAGGCCACCACGATGAGCTTGATGCTGTTCCTGCTGGTGGCCCTGCTCGCGTTCCCCGTCATCTATCTGCTGCGCAAGCGGGAGGAGATCCTGTGACCGGCCTCAGCGACGCGGCGCTCTGGCGCCGGCTGCAACCGGTGGTGACGACCGTGCTGGTGGTGGCCGTGATCGGCGTGCCGCTCTGGCTGGTGGTGATGACCGCCGGCAAGAGCCAGGGTGAGGCGCTGAACCCGGACCTCTCCCCGCCCGGCCACTGGCAACTGCTGGCCAACGTCCGGCAGGTCTGGGTGGACGGCGACGTGCCCGCGGCCTTCCTGGGCAGCCTCCTCGTCGTCGTGCCGACGGTCGCCGGGGTGCTGACGTTCGGCTCGATGGCGGCGTGGGTGCTGGCCCGGCGCGCCACCCGCCTCAACGCCGTGCTGTACGCGATCGGCATCAGCGGCATCGTGCTGCCGCCCGCGGTCGTCACGGTGGTGCTGCTGTTGCGCCAGCTCGGCCTGGCCGGCACCGCGACCGGGATGATCGGCGTCTACCTCGGCATCTACCTGTCCACGGTGATCTTCTTCGTCACCGGCTTCGTCCGCACGATCCCGCCCGCACTGGAGGAGGCGGCGCAACTGGACGGCGCCGGCCCGGTGCTGGTCTTCCGCCGCATCGTGCTGCCGATGCTGCGCCCGGTGCTGGCCACCGCCACGATCCTGGTCTGCCTGTACGTCTGGAACGACGTCTTCTACGCCTTCTTCGTGGTGGGCGGGCGCCTGGACACGCTGCCCCTGAACCTGTTCCGGGTGGCGAGCGCGGGGCTCTACCTGAACAACTGGCACCTCATCTTCACGTACGTGATCCTGATGAGCCTGCCGCTCGTGGTGGTCTTCGCCGTCGCCCAGCGCCGGATCATCTCCGGCATCACCAGCGGCGCGGTGAAGTGAGCGTCAGCCCGGGCAGTGATCCACAGCACTAAAGTTTCCGGTTTGGAAAACTTGCTGGCTCGGAAAAAAGCCGTAGCGTCAAGGTCATGACGGACGAGCCCGGGTTGCGCGAGCGCAAGAAGCTGGCGACCCGCCGGGCTCTCTGCGACGCCGCGCTCAAGCTCGCCCTCGACGAGGGGGTCGCGACCCTCACTCCCGAGCGGATCGCTGAGGAAGTGCACGTCTCCCCGCGGACGTTCCGCAACTACTTCTCCAGCAAGGAGGAGGCAATCGTCGCGGGGCTGCGGGACCGGGCCCACGAGGTCGCCGACAATCTGCGCGGGCGGCCCGCCGACGAGTCCATCTGGGATTCGCTGCGGGCCGTTCTGCTGCCGTCGGTCGAGACCGGGATGCCCGGGCACGACCTGATGAACCTGCTCGGGCTCATCCGCTGCCACCACGCGCTGCTGGCCGAGCATCTCACCGGCTTCGAGGACCTCAGCCGGCGGATGGCCGAGGTCATCGCCGAGCGCACCGGCACGGACGTGCAGCGCGATGTCTACCCGCGGCTGCTGGCCGACGCGTCGGGCATCGCGCTCAAGACCAGCCTGGGCCTGTGGGCCACCGGCACCACCGGGCGCAGTCTCGCCGACATCTTCGGCGAGGCCCTCGACCTGCTCAGCCGGGGCCTGCCGATCCCCGCCCCGGCGCACTCCGCGGATACCGGCCCGCCGCTCGGCTGAGCCTCCCCCGTTCCACACCCCCGCCCTCCGGCCGCCCTGGCCGGCGGACGACACCGCACGCCCCGCCGACGACCGCGCCGACGGTAAGTACCTGCCGATCACCGGCGTGAACCATCGGAGGGACCGGCATGAGCCAGGTTAGGAGAACGCCGGTCGCCGACCCGGCCGCGCGGCCCCGGGCCCTGCCGGAGCTGGCCCTGGTGGTGGGGCTCTTCCTCGCGTACAAGCTGGCCCGGCTGCTGATCCAGGGCCGCGACGACGTCGCCGTCGGCAACGCGTGGCGGATCTGGGACCTGGAACGCTTCCTGCACCTGCCCGGCGAGGTGGCCGTGCAGCACGCGGTGGTCGGGCAGCCGGCCCTGCTCGAGGCGGCGAACACCTTCTACGCGTACGTGCACTTCCCGGCGACCGCCGCGTTCCTGCTCTGGATGTTCCTGCGCCGGCCGGAGTACTACCGCTGGGCCCGGCGCAGTCTCGCCGGCCTGACCGCCGCCGCGATGGTCGTGCACGTGCTGCTGCCGCTGGCGCCGCCCCGGATGCTCACCGCCACCGGGATGCTCGACACCGGCCGGCTGTTCGGGCCGATGGTCTACGGCGACCCGGCGACCGACACGCTCACCAACCAGTACGCCGCGATGCCGTCGCTGCACGTCGGCTGGGCCCTGGCGGTCGCGGTCACCCTAATCGCGGTGACCCGCGGGCCGTGGCGCTGGGCCTGGCTGGCCCATCCCGCGCTGACGCTGCTGGTCGTGGTGGTGACCGGCAACCACTACTGGATGGACGGGATCGTCGCCGCGGCGCTGCTCGTCGCCGTGCTGGTGGTGTGCCCGTGGCCGGGCCGTCAGCCGCACGCCGTCTTCGGCCGCGTGGTTCCGCAACCGGCCGCCGTCGCCGTGGAGCAGCCGGCATGAGCGCGGCCCTGATCGCCACCGTGCTGCTCTCACTGCTGTCAGCCGTGGCGTACGCGCTCGCGGCGGTGGTGCAGGAGCGTCTCGCCGCGGCGCCACGCTGGTGGATGATCATCAGCCTGAACGGCGGTGGGGCGCTGCTGCACGTCGGCGCGCTGGCCTACGGGTCGCTCGCGGTGGTGCAGCCGCTGGGTGCGCTGACCCTCGTGGTGGCGTTGCCGGTCGGGGCGACGGTCGCCGGACGACGGGTCCGCGGCCGCGAGTGGCGCGGCGCGCTGGCGACGGTCGCCGGCCTGGTGGCGCTGCTGCTCGCCGTCGGCACGGCCGCTCCGACGCAGGCCCTCACCGACGCCCAGGTGCTGGCGCTGGTGCTCCTGGCGGTGGCGCTGATCGTGGGGCTCGCCGGGCGGGCGTACCGGGCGGTTCCGGGTCCGGCCCGGCTGCCGGGGCTGCGGCTGGCCGCGGCCGGCGGGATCGCCTTCGCCGCGGCGTCGGCGCTGACCCAGACCGCCCTGCTGCGGATCGGCGCCGACGGGCTCGCCGCGCTGGAACAGCCGGCGGTGGCCGGCACGGTGCTGACGCTGGTCACGCTCTCCGCGGCGGGACTGCTGCTGTCGCAGGCGGCCTACCGGTACGGGCTGGGCGGACCGCTCGCGACTCTGACCATCGTCAACCCGGTGGCCGCCGCGGGCATCGGGGTCGTGCTGCTCGGGCTGGGTGCCGGGTTGACGCTGCCGGCGGTGCTCGCAGCCGCCCTGGCTGCTGTCGTTTCGGCCGTCGGCGTGGTGCTGCTGGCGACCCCCGGCCGGCCTACGCCGAGACCGGCCTGCCGCAAGGCGCTCCGGCCGGTGCGGCGGCGTCCGCGGCACCGTCCGGTGGCTCAGCGCAACCGGCGCCCGGCGTCCCGCACGCCCTCCCTGCGCTGACCGCCCTGGGTCAGGCGCTGGGTGGTGTGGTCATCGGCGCGGTCAGGCATCGGGTCACGGTCACCGTGACGCCGTCCGGGCCGTCGCTGATCAGCAGGGTGTCGGTCAGCCGGCGGGCCAGCAGGATGCCGCGACCGCCGGGGACGTCGGCCGCGGGCGGCCCCGCGGTCACCGGCAGCTCCCCCGCGAAGCCCTCGCCCCGGTCGCTGACGTCCGCGATCAGGGTGTCGGCGTCCAGAGTCAGCCGCAGCGAGCCGTGCCCGCCGCCGTGCCGCACGGCGTTGGTGACCAGCTCGTTCACCGCTGCCACGAAGTCGTCGAGGGCGTCGTCGTGCAGCCCGGCGGCCGCGGCGTGACGCCGCAGGTCGTGCCGGAGGTCCGTGATGTCGTCGGTGGTGAAGTCGCGCGTGAACACCTCGGTCGTCGAGCCCACCGGCCCGGCGCCCGCACTCGCCCCGGTGTTCTGGGTGAGCGGGGACTCCGGGGTGGCCACCCAGGAACCATAGCCCTGCCGCGCCGGGCGCCGAGATCGGCAAAAGCATCGTTGTCCTGGGACAACGGTTTTGCGGGGGCCGGACCGGCGCCCGGAGGGGCCGGTCCGGCCGGTCGTCCGCTCAGCCCTTGGTGATCACCTCGTCCGCCGCCAGGGCGGTGGTCCGCTGCTCGATCGTCGTCCGCAGCCGGTCGGCATCCTGGGGTGACCGCCTGCTCGTCGCGTCCCGCGACGGTGCCGAACTCGGCGGTGATCTCAGCGCCGCGCCGCAGGTCAACTCGCGGGGACGGCGGGGGCGGCGGCGAGCAGTGCGGCGGCCGCGGTGGCGAACATCGTGGACTTGATGCTGCCCAGGGTGCCGCGGTCCTTGCCGGCGAGCGGCCGCACCGCCTCGGTGGCCGCGGCGACCAGGCCGGCTTCGTCGGCCGCCCGGTCGACCAGCCCGGTCGCGACCGCCGTGGGCGCGTCGAAGCGCCGGCCGGTGGTCATCGCGGCGATCGCCGCGGCCGGGGTCACCTTGGCCTGGATCAGGGCGGCCATCCCGGGCGTGAACGGGATGGTGATGTCGACCTCCGGGAAGCAGAAGTATCCGCGGTCGGCCCGCATGATCCGGAAGTCGTGGGCCATGGCCAGCATCGCCCCGGCGCCGAACGCGTGCCCGTTGATCGCGGCGATGGTCGGCACCGGCAGGGTGAGCAGCCGGGCCAGCAACCGCTGCACGTCGACGAGGTACTGCGGTGCCTGGTCCCCGTTCTCGCCGAGCCAGTCCAGGTCCAGGCCGTTGGAGAAGAACTTGCCCTGGCCGGTGGTGACCAGTGCCGCCGCCTCGGAACCCTGCACGACGACGTCGAGCAGGTCGTTGACGCCGGCGATCCAGGACGGCGAGAAGCGGTTCTCGTCGTCGCCGAGGTCGAGGACGTGGACGGGGTGGTCCTGGTGCAGGGTCGGCATGTCAGCCCTTCCGGGTCGGTGGTGCGGGCGGCGGGAGGTCGAGCACAGCGCGGACGGCCGCTGCGAGGCGCCGGCGGTGGTCGGCGTCGATGAGCACGGTGCCGTCGGCGGACGGGCCGGTCAGGGCGCGGCGGAACAGGGCCGTGGGCAGGTCGACGACGCAGGTGGTGACGATCTCCACCGCGTACCGGTCGCGGCGGTCCCAGAGCAGCTCGGCCAGGCGGATCAGGATCTGCACCAGCCGGGCGTCGAGCCCGTGCAGGGCGTCGGCGTCGGCCTCCGGCAGCTCCGGGCCGAGCAGCTGCTCGCGCCGGACGGTGAAGAGCATGCGGGCCGCCGCCGGGTGCTGCTCGGCGAAGATCGCCGGCGCAGTCGCGGCGGCGACCACCGCCTCGCGGGCCCCACCCGGCCGGGCCTCGTCGATGAGCTCGGTCTGCAACCGCAGGAAGGCCTCCGCCGCCCGCAGCCAGGCCCGGGCGAGCAGCGTGTTGAGCGAGCCGAACGCGTGGTAGATGGTGCCGTTGGGCACGTCCGCCGCGGCGGCCAGGCCGCGCACCGTGACACCGCCGGCGCCCAGCTCGGCGGCGAGGCGTTCGGCGGTGTCGAGCAGGTGGTCCAGGTCGTGGACGCGGCGGCGGGGCACCCGGCAGTTATATCAGAGCAGCCGCTCCAATAAGTCAGCCGTGGGTGACGTCGAGCGGTTCGGCGTCGCGCGGCACGACGATCAGCGTCACGACAGCCAGGACCGCGGCCAGGGCGGCCAGCACCGCGAGCGCGGGTCGCAGCCCGCCCACCGCCGCGCCGATGCCCGCGATCAGCAGCGGGCAGAAGAATTCGCCGATGAACAGAGCGCCGGTCCACAGTCCGGTCCCCCGGCCGCGCTGCTCGAAGCTCAGCCGGTTGATCGCCCAGGTGAGCAGCGTGGGCAGCAGCAGGCCGGTGCCGGCCCCGGTGAGCACCGCACCGAGGGTGATCAGCGGGACCGAACCGGTGGCCGCGACGACCAGCAGCCCGGCGGCGGAGACCGCGAAAGCGACCGGCAGCAGCCGCCGCGGGCTCTGCCCGGACAGCCGGGCGAAGGCCAGCGAGCCGGCCGCGGTCGCCACGGACATCAGTGCGCTGAGCGCCCCGATGGTGGCGGTGGAGGCGACGCCGGCGTCGTCGAGCACGAAGGACAGTTGCACGATCAGCGCGTAGAAGATGATGCCGCCGACCAGCGTGACCAGGCACGGCACCAGCAGGTCGCGCCACGGCACGCTCGGCAGCCGCCGGCCCGCGGCAGCCGCGCCCGCCGGTGCCCGCTCGGGCTGCCACAGCATCCGGGCCATCGGGTACGCGAGCAGCACAGCCACCAAGTACAGCCAGAACGGGGTACGCCAGCCCGCCGCCCCGAGCGCACCGCCGACGCCCAGGAACACCGCAGCGGACACCGACGCCATCAGAGTTTGCAGGCCGAGGTACCGGCTGCGCCGCGAGCCGGACCAGTAATCGGCGATCAGGGTGGTGCAGCACGTCATGATCGCCGCTTCGCAGAGTCCGACGAGGACCCGGCTGCCGATGATGGCGCCCAGCGACTCCAGGTAGAGCGGGGCCGTCCCGAAGACCGAGTAGAGGACCATCGCGACGATGAGCAGCCGCTTGCGGTCGACGGCGTCGGCCACGAAGCCGGCGAAGGGCGCGGCGAGACCGATGAACAGCGCCGGTACGGTCAGCACGATCGGCACCAGCACCTCGGAGCCCGCGACCCCGGCGAAGTGGTCGGTCATCTGCGGCAGCACGGGCGCGATGAGCACGGCGCCCAGCACCGACAGGCAGCTGCCCGCGAGCAGCAGGGCGAGCTGGGCCGGGCCGGCCCGGCGGGGGCCGGTCTGCGGGGTGCCCGCCCCCGTCGGCGCGGGCAGGATGGTCTCGGACATGCGGGTGCCTCTCCCTGTGACGACGACGGCGGATGTGCCGCGGGTCACATCCAGTGCGCTGACTATGGGTGGGCAGCCGTCACCGGGGGAAGAGCGAACCGTGGATAGCGGCCATCAGCCCCGTGGATGGTCCGGGGCGCCGGCCGCGAGCAGCCGGCCCGCCTCGGCGAGCACCTCGCGCAGCCAGGCGTGGGCCGGGTCGGCGCGGTACATCGGGTGCCACCAGAACGCCTCGGCGAGCGGCACCACCTCGAACGGGCAGGGCAGGATGCGGACGGCGGCAAGCCCGGCGATGCGCCGGGCCAGGTGCTCCTGCAACAGCGCGACCCGGTCGGTGCCGGCGACCAGGAACGGCATCGGCAGGAAGCCGTCGACGACGACCGCCACCCGCGGCTCGACGCCGATCATGCGCAGCTGCTGGGCCGCCGGCGCGAAGGCGGTCGGCAGGTTGTAGAGCACCACCCAGGGCAGCTCGCCGAGCTGGGCCAGGGTCAGCCCGGCCCCGACGGCGTCGTTGTCCCGGGACACGATGCAGACCCAGCGGTCCTCGTACAGGTCGGTGAACGGGGTGTCGGCCAGGAAGCCGTGCGGCAGGACGATGCCGTCCACCGCGCGCAGCGTGTCGACCGCGTGGTCCACCGCGTACGGGGAGGTCTGCTGCAACCGCAGGCGGACGCCGGGCGCCCGCTCGGCCAGCAGCCGGGTCACGATCGGGCCCAGCACCGCCGCGGCGTAGTCCGACGTGACGATGGTGAACTCGCGCTCGACGGCGGAGGGGTCGAACTCGGCGCTGACGTCGAAGACCCGCCGGATGCCCGCCAGCGCCGGGGCGGTACGGGAGACGAGCTGGGTGGCCAGCGGGGTGAGCTCGTACCGGTTGCCGACCCGGTGCAGCAGGTCGTCACCGAAGTGCCGGCGCAGGCGGGCCAGGGCAGCACTGACCGCGGGCTGGCTCGAGCCCAGATGCTCGGCCGCCCGGGTCACGTTCCGCTCGCGCAGCAGCACGTCCAGCGTGACCAGCAGATTCAGGTCCAGATTGACCAGCACACGGTCGACGGCCATCGGGTCACCATAAACGCGGTGGATGGCGGGCATCAACGAATCGGTCTTCCTGATATCCAGGCCGCCCGCGACAGTGGTGTGAGTCACAAGCCGCGAAACCCGGGAGAAACCGCCATGGCCGCAGTCCGCAACGTGCTCGTCGTAGGCGGCGGTGCCGCCGGTACGGCGATCGCCATCCTGCTCGCCGAGGGCGGAGTCTCGGTCGACCTCATCGACGCCAAGCCGGCCGCCGACACCGCGGGCTCCGGCATCACGTTGCAGGGCAACGCCTTGCGGGTGCTGCGCCGGCTCGGTGTCTGGGCGGACGTGTCGGCCCACGGCTACTCGTTCGACACTCTCGGGCTGCGCGCCCCGGACCCGCACGGCACGCTCATCGCCGAGCTGGACGACATCCGTACCGGTGGCCCCGACCTGCCCGCCACCACCGGCATGTACCGGCCGGAGCTGGCCCGGATCCTGCTCGACCGGGCGGCGGCGGTGGGTGCCAAGATCCGGTTCGGGACCACCTGCACGACGTTCACCCAGGACGCGGACGGCGTCGACGTGACCTTCGCCGACGGCGGCACCGCCCGCTACGACCTGGTGGTGGGCGCCGACGGGATCCGCTCCCAGACGCGCCGGATGCTCGGCATCGACCTGACGACCACGCCCACCGGCATGGGCATCTGGCGGGCGTTCACCCCGCGGCCGGCGAGCGTGACGCGTACCGATCTCTACTACGGCGGCCCGTGCTACATCGCCGGCTACTGCCCCACCGGGCCGGCTTCGCTGTACGCGTACCTGGTCGAGGACGCCCGCGATCGCAGTGAGCTCAGCCCACCGGAGTCGCTGGCGGTGATGCGGGAGCTGTCGCAGGCGTACCACGGGCCGTGGGACGAAATCCGTGAGCAGCTCACCGACCCGGCCACCGTCAACTACACGTGGTTCTCCAGCCACGTGCTGAGCGCGCCGTGGCACCGCGGCCGGGTGGTGCTCATCGGCGACGCCGCCCACGCCTGCCCGCCCACCCTGGCCCAGGGTGCCGCCCAGGCCCTCGAGGACGCCGAGGTCCTCGCCGAGCTGCTGCTGGCCGCCGACGCACCGACCGACGCGATGTGGCAGGCCTTCACCGACCGGCGGATCCCGCGCGCCACCGCCGTCGTCGACGCCTCGCTGCAGCTGAGCCGGTGGCTGCTCGACCGGGAGCGCGGCGACGTCCCCGGCCTGATGGCCCGCATCTCCCACCTCGTCAGCGCACCGGCGTGACCCCCAAGGAGCCTCCGATGGACGAACGACTCATCACCCACCTGCGGCACGTCGACCTGGCCGTGCCCGACTACGACCGCCAGCTCGACTTCTACACCGGCACCTGGGGTCTGAGCCCGCAGACCACCGACGACGGCATCGCGTTCCTGGCCGCCGAGGGCTCCCCCGAGCAGTACTCGGTGCGGCTGCGCCGGGCGGCCGAGAAGCGCCTGGACCTGATCGCCTTCGGTGCCGCCTCGGACGCCGACGTCGACGCCCTCGCCGAACGGCTGGGCCGCGCCGGGGTCACGCTCGTGCAGGAGCCGGACAAGCTGCGCACACCCGGCGGCGGCTACGGCTTCCGCTTCTTCGACGTGGACGGCCGTACGGTCGAGGTGTCCTGCGACGTCGAGGTCCGCCGGCACCGCCGGGTCGAGGCCGGTGAGTCCATCCCGGTCAAGCTCTCGCACGTGGTGATCAACTCGCCTAATCCGGAGGCGACCGTCGCGTTCTACCAGCGGCACCTGGGCTTCGCGCTCTCCGACACCCTGCACTCGCCGCACATGGGCGAGGTCATGTGGTTCCTGCGCACCAACCGCTACCACCACAGCCTGGCCGTGGCGCGCGGCCCGCACACGTCGCTGCACCATGCGTCGTTCGAGCTGCGCGGCATCGACGAGTACATGCGCGGCACCGGCCGGCTGCTGCGCGCGGGCGTGGAGAAGGTCTGGGGGCCGGGCCGGCACATGGCGGGCAACAACACCTTCAGCTACTTCCTCGACCCGCACGGCAACACCGTCGAGTACACCACCGAGCTGGAACAACTCGACGAGGACACCTGGCACCCGCACCTCTACGACTTCTCCGACCCGATGGTCAGCGACCAGTGGGGCACGGCCAACCCGATGAGCGAGTTCGTCGCCCGGCAGTCGTTCAACGACCCCGACCGCGGCGTCTTCGTCGCTCCCCCGGTCTGATGCGGCTCGCGACCTTCCGGTACGCCGGTGAGCAGCGCACCGGCGTCGTGGCCGGAGACCGGGTCCACCCGTTCGCCCCGGCGCTGTCCATGCGGGACATCATCGGGCAGGGGCTGGACGCGGCTCTCGCCCTCGGCCACGAAGCGGTCGGCGCCTCGGCCGGCGTCCCGCTCGACGAGGTACGGCTGCTGGCGCCCCTGACCCCGGCCAGCCTGCGCGACTTCGTCGCCTTCGAGGAACACGTCGAGGGCGTACGGCGCAGCGTGGACGGCACCGGCGGCGTCCCCGAGGCCTGGTACGACGCCCCGACCTTCTACTTCACCAACCCGCACACGATCATCGGCCCCGACGACGACGTACCGTTCCCGGCCGCCTCGACGGCCCGCGACTTCGAGCTGGAAGTGGCGGTCGTGCTGGGCAGCGGCGGCACCGACCTGACCGTCGAGCAGGCGGCGGACACCGTCTTCGGCTACACCATCCTCAACGACTGGTCGGCCCGCGACCTCCAGAGCCGCGAGATGCGGGTCAACCTGGGACCGGCCAAGGGCAAGGACTTCGCCGGCACCCTCGGCCCGTGGATCGTCACCGCGGACGAGCTGGAACCGTACCGGGACAGCTGGGGCTTCCTCGAGCTCTGGTGCACCGCGACGGTCAACGGCGTCCAGGTGGGCCGCGACCTGCTGGCCAACATGGGCTGGACGTTCGAGACGATGATCGCCTACGCGTCCCGCGACAGCCGGGTGGTCGCCGGCGACGTGCTGGGCTCCGGCACCGTGGGCAACGGCGGCTGCCTGGCCGAGCTGTGGGGCCGCCGCGGGGAGCGGACACCGCCGCCGCTGCGCGACGGTGATGTGGTCACGCTGACCGTGGACGGCATCGGCAGCCTGGTCAACCGGGTCGCCACCGGGCGGAAGGCCGCCGCGCTGCCGGCCGTACGCCGCCGCGACCCGGCCCGCGCGCGCCTGTCCGAGGCCGGCCGGTGACCGTCGTGGTCACCGGCGCCGCCTCCGGCATCGGGGCCGCCGTGACAGCGTCGTTGCGCGACGGCGGCGCCGAGGTGGTCGCGCTGGACCAGCAGGCCGGTGACGGCGTACGGGCCTTCGACGTACGCGACGAGCAGGCCTGGGCCGCCCTGGCCACCGGGCTGCGCGCCGCCGGGCAACCCGTACGCGGGCTGGTGAACTGCGCCGGCACCACCTGGCGGGCCCGGCTCGGCGACGTGAGCGTGGCCGCGTTCGAGCGGGTGCAGGCGGTCAACGTCCTCGGACCTCTGCTGGCCATCCAGAGCTTGGCCACGCTGATGCCGGCAGGTGCGTCGATCGTCAACGTCGGCTCGCTGGCCGCCGTGCAGGGGCACTATCCGGTCGCGTACACGGCCAGCAAATGGTCGTTGCGCGGCGTGACGCACGCGGCCTGTCTGGAGCTCGGGCCGCGCGGGATCCGGGTGAACATCGTGCACCCCGGCTTCATCGAGACCCCGATGACGGCGTCGGCGGTCCCGGCGTTCCGGGACGCGGCGGTGGCCGGCACACCCCTCGGGCGCCCCGGGCAGGCCGCCGAGGTGGCCGCCGTCATCACCTTCCTGCTCAGCGACGCCGCGTCGTACGTGACCGGCGCCGAGATCCCCGTCGACGGGGGTGCCGGCTCGCATGGCGGCGCGAAACCCGTCTCGGACGCGTTGCGTCCCGCCTACCTGTCCCCCGACTCCTAGAAGGATCCGCGATGTTCGAATACTTCCCGGGCAACTACGTCTGGAATCTCGGCGTGGTCGCCACCCTGAACAGCGGCGGGCTCATCGACGAGGTGGACCGCGCCTGCCGGCCGATCCGGGACGCCGCCACCCGCGGCTCCGACGTGGGCACCGAGGACTTCATGGCGGCCTGGACCGCCGTCGTCGACGACCTCCAGGCGCAGGCGATCGACGACGAGAAGGCCGGGCACAAGCGCGCGGCCGGGCAGAAGTACCACCGGGCGACGAACTATCTGGTGCAGGCCGAGCGGATGCAGAGCGCCCGCTCGCCGCAGCGCCGAGCCGTCTATCAGCGCTGTCTCGACCTCATGCAGAAGACCTTCGACCTGCTGGACCCGGCGACCAGGCGGGTCGCCGTACCGTTCGAGGGCACTCACCTGCCGGCGTACTTCACCTCGGCGGGCCCCGGCGCGCCCTGCGTGATCATGTGGAACGGCCTGGACTCCACCAAGGAGCACATGTACGTCTCCGGCTTTCCCCGGGAGTTGGCCGCCCGGGGCATCTCCACGCTGATGGTCGACTGCCCGGGCAGCGGCGAGGCCCTGCGCTTCGGTGGCCTGACCGCCCGGGTCGAGAGCGAGGACTGGGCCGCCGCCTGCGTCGATCACCTCCTGGCCGGCGGCGAGGTGGACCCGGCCCGGATCGGGCTGGTCGGCTGGTCGCTGGGCGGCTACTTCGCCCCGCGGGCCGCCGCCTTCGAGAAGCGCCTGGCGCTGTGCGTGGCCTGGGGCGCCAACCACAACTGGGGCGCGGTGCAGAAGCGCCGGCTCGACCGCGAGGGTGAGAACCCGGTCCCGCACTACTGGGACCACGTGCTCTGGGTCTGGGGCGAGACCGACGTGCGGACGTTCATCAAGAAGGCCGAGGCCGTACACCTCGACGGGGTGGTCGAGCAGATCACCGTGCCGTTCCTGATCGCGCACGGGGAGAACGACCGGCAGATCCCCCTGGCCTACGCCCACCGGTCGTACGAGCAGGCGGTCAACAGCCCCCGCCGCGAGCTGCGCATCTTCACCCCCGCCGAAGGCGGCGCCGAGCACATCGGCCTGGACCACCTGCCGCACGTCAGCGTGTTCATCGCCGACTGGATCGCCGGGGAGTTCGCATGATCGACCGGACCGATCCCGAGGGGGCCATCGCCGCGGCGGCCAAGCGCTGCTCCAATTGGGGCCGCTGGGGGGCCGACGATGTGCGCGGCACCATGAACTTCCTGACCGACGCCAAGCGGGCCGCGGCGGCGGCGCTGATCCGGCGCGGCCGCTCGTTCTCGCTGTCGCAGCGCTTCGAGATGGACGGCCCGCAGAAGGGCTGGCGGCGCCGGACCAACCCGGTGCACACCATGTTGGACACCGGCACCGACGCGGCCGCCGGCATCCAGGGCTTCCCGCACGGGCTCGGCGGCGCCGACGACGTCATCGCCATGCCGCTGCAGTGCTCGACCCAGTGGGACGGGCTCGGGCACATCTTCGACCACGGGGTGGCCTGGAACGGCCGGCCCGCGGGCGAGGTGGTGACCAGCCTGGGCGACGCCGTCACCGGCATCGAGACGGTCGCCGACGTCATCGCCGGGCGCGCGGTGCTGCTGGACGTGGGCCGCGCGATCGGCACCGACGGCGAATTGCCCGACGGCTTCGCCATCACGCAGGAACACCTGGCCACGACCATCGACCGGCAGGGCCCGTCGGCGGCGGTCGGCCGCGGGGACATCGTGCTGGTGCGGACCGGCCGGCTCGCCCGGGCCCGCCGCGAGGGCTGGGGCGACTACGCCGGCGGCCCGTCCCCGGGCCTGTCGTTCACGACCGCGGACTGGCTGCACGACACGGAGATCGCGGCGGTCGCGACCGACACGTGGGGTTTCGAGGTACGCCCGAACGAGTTCGACGACGCGTTCCAGCCCCTGCACCAGGTGGCGATCCCGCACATCGGCCTGTTCCTGGGCGAGATGTGGGACCTGGACGAACTGGCGGCGGACTGCGCCACGGACGGCGTCTACGACTGCTGGCTGACCGCCGCACCCCTGCCGGTGACCGGCGCGGTGGGCGCCCCGGTCAACCCGATAGCGGTGAAGTAGGCGCTGGTCAGCCGAACCAGGTCAGGGCCTGGCCGTGGGAGCGGGTCCAGGCCAGCGGCTTGCCGTCGAGGGACAGCACGTTGTAGAGCGCGTCGTCCGGCGGGGCCGGCAGCCAGTCGTGGGCCAGGATGTCTTCGGCCTCGTTGGAAACCCAGTGTCCGGGCAGGGCCGTCACCAGCTCGGCGAACGCCCTCCGGCGCGGCTCCGGCACCTGGTAGAGCACCGAGGTGTGCAGCACCACGAGCGTCGCGCCGGCCGGGGCCCGGGCGGCCAGGGCCGCCAGGTCGTCGACCAGGTCGCCGCGGATCAGCAGCGGCGGGTCGGCGGCGGCGACAGCGGCGGCTTCCCGCAGCCGGGTACGGCGGTGCTCGTGCTCGGGCCAGATCAGGGCGTCGAGCCAGGCGACGTCCGCCGGGTCGGTGACGTCCAGCGGGTTCAGGTCGAGGCCCGCACGCCACACCACCTGCGGGAGCGTGTCCGGGCGGACGAGCCCGGTCGCGGCGCATTCGAGGAGCGGCGTTCCGGTGCCGACGGTGTGGTCGCCGTAGCGGTAGGCGTACCGGTCCGGATAGAGACACAGCCCGGCCGAAGCACCGACCTCGATCAACGCCAGGGGCTGCGGCAGCGCCGCCAGGACCGGCAGCAGGACGGCGCACCGGCCGGGCTCGTTGGTCTGCGTGGCCCGGGTACGCATCCGCGGCTCGATCGCCGGCCAGTTCGCCCGCGCCCAGGCCCGGAACTCGTCCGGCTCCCGCACCGGCCCGCCGAGCGAGCGCACCACCCCGAACAGCAGGTTCGGCTGCTGCTTCTCCGGTGGCAGCGTGCCGATGAGGGCCAGCAGCCCGGCGTCGGCGGCGACCGCGTACGAGAGGCGTTCGTAGGTGGGCGAGATCCCGTGGGCCTCGCGAGCGGCGAACTCGGCGTACCTGTCGGCGATGGTCATGCTGTCCTGTCTACCGCTGCTTGACCTCCGTCAGCACAGGCTTGATGTCGAGGACCGGCGTCCCGTCGAGCGCTTCGAGGGCGGCGACCGTGACCACCCCCGCCGTGACCTCGGCAACGGTCACCTCGTGCAGGCCGATCGGATTCGGCCGGTCCTGCGACCGCGTGCTGAACACGCCCGTCTCGGCGCGTTCGGGATCGTCGCGGGGGCGTACCCGCAGCGTCGCGCGGTCGGCCCGGTCCAACCAGGTCAGCACGACGATCCGATCGCCGGCACGCAGGTCGGCCGCAGCCGGGGCTGCCTCGGGAGTCAACTCGATCCGCGCTTGCGGTGCGCCCTCGTCGGGCTGGCGCGGCGCCTCGCGCGGGTCGGTGAGCGGGGACCGCACCACCCCGATCGGCACCACGACGATGTCCGGCATCCCTACCTCCCGTGCGGCGGCGAACCCCGAGCCTACGACCCAGGCGGCACCGGCCATCAGCAACCGACCGCGCGGCGCCGGTCAGGAGTCCTGGCTGATCGCGAAGGCGATGAGTGCGATCAGGACGAGCGGGATCGCCAGCCCGATGACGGCCATCGGCCGCTGCAGCAGCCGCGGGCCGGGGTTCATCGGCGGCCGGCTCGGCCCGTACGGGTTGGGCTGCGGCGCGCCGAGGTGGGCCACCTGGCCCCGCTTGACCAGGTTGATCAGCACCGTGATCGGCGTGATGATCAGCGACGCCCAGCCGTACCAGCCCTGGACCAGGGTGCGGGCGGTCATCGCGCGGAACGTGGCCAGTCCGCAGTCGCGGCAGAACGGGCCGGGCTGGCTCAGGAACCGCATCACGATGACGAAGCCCTGGTGACCGCGGAAGGTCACCGGCGCGGCCGGCACGCTGCCGCACATCCGGCAGGCGACGACCAGAAACTGGCCCTGGCCAGGGACGGCCTGGGCCGGGGCGGCGGCGGACTGCTGCTGGGGGTGGGACACGGCTCTCCTCGGGAACTCCGACGACGGCGGGGCCGCGTCAGGTTACTGAGTGATCGCCGTGTCCGCTGCCCCGTCCCCGGCTACCGGAATGCGGGCCAGTGCTCCGGCCTTCAAGCCCGGGGTGAAGGCCGACGCTGGGAGGGCCGCCAGGGCCCGAGCGGTGCCTAACCTCGCGCCTGTTCGATCTGCTCGGCCACCGGTACCGGCACGATGGCGGCGATGCGCCGGCCGTGATTGGTCACGTAGATGATCCGGCCGCGCACGGTGACGCTGTTGAGAGTGCCTGCGAGCGCCAGCCTCAGTTCGCGGACGCTGATCTCATTCGGGGTGTCGGCCATGACGACATGGTAACCCTTGTGTACTCTTCCGCTTGTGCAGCTCCGATACAACTATCGCGTCTACCCGACGCCCGGCCAGCAGATCGAGCTGGCGAAGGCGTTCGGGTGTGCGCGGGTGGTGTTCAACGACGGGCTGCGTCTGCGTCAGCAGGCACGCGAGGCGGGCCGGAAGTACGTCTCGGATGGCGAGCTGTCGCGCCGGATCATCACCGAGGCGAAGGCGACCCCGGAGCGGGCGTGGCTGGGCGAGGTGTCGGCCGTGGTGTTGCAGCAGGCACTGGCGGATCTCAACACCGCGTACCGCAACTTCTTCGCCTCGGTCACGGGCAAGCGCAAGGGCCCCAAAGTGGCCCCGCCGCGGTGCCGCTCCCGAAAGGACAACCGGCAGGCGATCCGGTTCACCAGAAACGCTCGATTCAAGGTGCTGGACAACGGCCGGCTAAGGCTGCCGAAGATCGGCGACGTACCGGTCCGCTGGTCGAGGGAGCTGCCGTCCGAGGCCAGCTCGGTCACGGTGATCCGGGACGCGGCGGGACGGTACTTCGCGTCGTTGGTCGTGCAAACCGGCGAGGGCGAGAAGTTACCGCCGGTCGAGTCCGAGATCGGGATCGATCTGGGCTTGACCCGCTTCGCGGTCATGTCCGACGGCACGAAGGTGGCCGCGCCGAAATTCCTGCGCCGGGCCGACCGCCAGCTCAAGCGCCTGCAACAGGATCTCTCCCGCAAGCAAAGGGGCAGCAACCGCCGCAAGAAGGCCGTCGTCAAGGTCGCTCGCGCGCACGCGCGGGTGGCTGACACCCGGCGGGACTGGCAGCACAAGCTCTCGACACGGATCATCCGCGACAACCAAGCGGTGTACGTCGAGGACCTGTGCGTTGTCGGTCTCGGCCGGACCCGGCTCGCCAAGTCCGTGCACGACGCCAGCTGGGCGTCGTTCACGAGCATGGTGGAGTACAAGGCCGCCCGGTACGGGCGCACGTTCGCCCGGGTGGACCGTTTCTTCCCGTCCACCCGGATGTGCTCGGACTGCGGGCGGATCAACGACAAGATGGCCCTGGACGTTCGGTCGTGGACCTGCCCATGCGGGTCGGCCCACGACCGGGACGTTAACGCGGCCATGAACGTGCTCGCGGCGGGACGCGCCGAGAGCCTAAACGACCGTGGAGCGCGGATCAGACCACTAGCGATGGTGGCACCGCGCGGCGAAGCGGTAATCCGCTCGGACGCCGCGTGTTCCATACGCAGCGTGGAGGGATACTCCGTCCTTCAACTTTAGGGCGGAGAGATCGTCAATCGAGGATGAAGGTGGCGTCCGCGCGGTCGGTTGCGGTCGGGACGGCCTGTACGTAGATCAGGTTGTCGTAGTGGCGCAGGTACCGGCCGGGGAAGTTGACCGACTCGAACGACACGGTCCCGCTGCCGGTCAGGCCCGGTCGCCGGGTGAAGCTGGCGTCGGAGCGGAAGGCCGCCGTGCCGTCGTCGCGGCGTACCCAGCCCTCGAAGTTGCTGTGCCGCAGGTAGTAGCCCGGGAAGTTGGTGGACTCCAGGGACACCGTCCCGCCGCCGGCCAGGCCCGGGACCAGGCGGAACTGGGAGTCGGCGAGCGGCTTGACCGCGGCCTCGGTGCGCGCCCGGTACTCCCAGTGGCGGACGAAGCGGTCCGGGTAGTTGGCCGACTTCAGGCGTACCGGGGTGGCGCCGTCCGGCACCGGGATGCCGAAGTCCGGGGTGCCGTCGGCGTTCCAGTAGAGCTTCTGCACCCGGGTACGGCGGTTCGGGTCCTTGAGCGGGTCGCCGTTGATCGTCGGGTAGTTGCGGTCGTGGTAGACGAGGATGTCGCTCTGGCCGTCCTCCGAGATGGTGAAGGAGTTGTGGCCCGGGCCGTACTGGCCGGTGCCGGCGTTGCTGACGAAGACCGGGTCGGGGGTCTTGGTCCAGGACGACGCACTGAGCAGGTTGCTGGTGGCGGAGGCGGTCAGCAGCCCCAGGCAGTAGTTGGCGTCGGTCGCGCTGGCCGAGTACGTCAGGAACACCCGGCCGTTGCGCTGGATCACCGCGGGTCCCTCGTTCACCTCGACCCCGCCCCGGCGTTCCCAGGCCAGCGTCGGCACCGCGATCCGCGTCGGGGTGCCGGTGATGGTCCACGGGTTGCTCATCCGGGCGATGTAGAGGTTGGAATTGGTGTCGATGCCGGGCTCCGCTTGCGCCCAGACCAGATAGCGCACGCCGTTGGTGACGAAGGTCGAGGCGTCCAGCGCGAAGGTCTCCCAGGACGTACGGATCTGACCCTTCTCGGCCCAGGAGGCAGTAAGGGGGTTGGCGCCGGTGCCTTCCAGCACGTACATCCGGATGGCCCAGATGTCGTTGGTCGCGCCGGCGGCGAAGTAGACGTACCACTTGCCGTCGATGAAGTGGATCTCCGGGGCCCAGATGTGCGCGCCCATGATGCCGCTGGTGTGCCGGCGCCAGATCACCGTCTCTGGCGCGGTGGACAGGCCCTGGATGGTGGTGGCCCGGCGCAGCACGATGCGGTCGTACTCGGGCACCGTCGCGGTGAAGTAGTAGTAGCCGTCGGTGTGCTTGACGATGTGGGCGTCGGCCCGCTGGTTGACCAGCGGATTGGTGTACTGCACCGCGGGTGAGGCGGCCGCGGGAGTGGCGCCCGTCAACGTCGCCGCGACGAGACTGAGGATCGCGGCGACGGCGATCAGGGCTGGGCGCCACCGGCCGCGCCGGGCGGGGGGACTCGCGGAGACGGTCATGCGGGCCAGTGTTAACGGTCACAACAACCGGGTCAAGAGCCGACCGCGGCGACGAAGGCATCGGCGGTCGTCGACACCGGACGGTCGCTCACCTGACCGTCACCCACCTCGATGACCCGCCACACCCCGTCGGCGCGCAACGCGAGGTCCACCGTCACGAACGGCAGCCCCAGCCCCGCGACCACCGGGGTGACCGCGGCCAGGTCGAGCCCGTCCGGCGGCAGCTCGTCCGGGCTGTCCGGATGGGCGCTGACCAGCCGGCACTCCCCGCGCACCCACCAGGTACGAACCTCCGCCCCGGTGAACTCCTCGAACCGGCGCAGCACGAACCCCCCGGTGAACTCGTCACCACGCAGCTCCCGCAACCGGCTCGCCACCCGCCAGGCCGCCGCGGCGTCCGCGAGCTCCGGGACGTAGACCGCCTCGTCCCAGTAGTGCTTCATCGATTTGGTCCAGTCCCGCAGCACCGCCGGCCCCGCGCCGAGCCCGGCCCGGGCCACGTCGAAGGCAGCGCGATCAGCACCGGTTGTCCACGTGGTGTCCGGAGTGAAGCCGGCCAGCTGACCGGCCCAGCCCGGCAGCTCGTGGGCGCGGCGGTACTGCTCGGGATCGGTCCGCAGCGTCACACCACGTCCGGCCAGGGCGTCGGCCATCGCCGCGTACCGGTCGGCCCCCAGCATCCAACCCCGGTAGACGGCGCCGTCACCGGCGGGCACGCGGGCCACCGCGGCGTCCGCCGCGCCCGCGGCCAGCCCGTCGTGATCGACCAGCGCGACCGTCCACCCGGCCTCGCGGGCGGCCGCGGCCTCGGGCGCGAAGTGCTCGTCGGGCCGGCGCGGTCGCAGCACATCAGCGGGAATCAGCATCATCACCGCACCATGGTGACCGGTGCCGTCCGTACTAGCGCGGAGGCTCGGCCCAGCGGCGTTCGATGGTCACCGTCGTGCCGGTCGCCGTCGAGGTGACCCGCACGTCGCCGTACGCGTTCATCAGCAGCGCCCCGCGGCCGCGGTCGCGGGCCGGTGGCCGTTCCCGCCAGCCGCCGAAGTCCTGCACCACCACCCGGACCAGCCCGTCCGCGACCTGGAGCCGCACCTCGACCTCGGGGCGGCTGGGCCGCTGGGCGTGCTCGACGGCGTTGTTGACCGCCTCGGTCGCCGCCACCTGCAGGTCGTCGAGCAGGTCGGGATCGATCCGGTCGCCGGACAGCGCCGCGCGCAGATCGCGTCGCATCGCCGCGGCGGCCGGCGGCGCCAGCGGATAGACCCAGGTGGCGTCGACCTCCGGCAGCTCGGCGACGGCGGCCGGCACCACCGGTCCCCGCCGGCGCACGGCGACGACCGCGACGTCGTCCCGCAACGGCTCGGCGACACCGGCCAGGACCGCTTCGACGACCGTGGCCGCCGGGGCGCCGTTCGCGTACGAGACGCCGGCGCGTTGCAGCAGCCGCTCCGGGCCCTCCGTGGCGACCAGCCCGTCGGTGAACAGCACCAGCTGCGCACCGGGCGGCAGGGAGTCCTCGTTCTGCTCGTAGGTCGCCGCGGCGGCGCCGAGCGGCGGTCCCACCGTGCCGGTCAGCAGCCGGGTGTCCTCGCCCGGGGCGCTGCGCACCGGCGCGGGATGACCCGCGCTGCACCAGGAGAGCTCGCCGGTGGCCGGCTTCAACCGGGCCACGAGCAGACTGGCCGAGAACGGCGTGCCCAGGCGGGACAGCAGCCGCGCGACGCGGGTCAGGACGGGTGCGGGGGCCGGGTCCTCGACCGCGTACGCGCGGACCGCGTTGCGGACCTGCCCGCTGGTCACCGCCGCGCCCAGCCCGTGCCCGGCCACGTCACCGATGCTGAGCACCAGGTCGCCGCCGGGCAGCGCGACGACGTCGTACCAGTTGCCGCCGGCCTCGCCGGTGGCCGGGCGGTACTGCGCCTGCAGGTCCCAGCCCTCCGGCGCGGGCAGGCTCTCCGGCAGCAGGCTCTGTTGCAGGGTGAGGGTGAGCTGCCGTTCGTGTTCGAGCTGCCAGGTGCTCTGCGCCAGCGAGGCCAGCATGGTGGCCATCGAGTCGAGCAGGGCCCGGCCGTCATCGGCCGGTGGGCCGGCGGCGCCGACCCGTACGGCGATGCTGCCGAGCCGCCTCCCGTCGGCCCCTTGGAGGACCGCGGTCAGCGTGCGGGTGTCGGCGACGGCGTCCGCGATGCCCGCCGGCGGCGCGGTGAAGCGCAACGGGGGGTGGTGCTCGTCGCCGTCCAGCTCGGTCACCGCCCGTACGCCGCCCAGCAGTGCGCGGGCCTGCTCGGTGGCGGCCTGGAACGCCTCCTCCAGCGCCCGGCCGGAGGCGATCACCGCGGCGGTGTCGGCGAGGACCCGCAGCTGCCGGGTGTGGGTGCCGCGCAGCCGGGCGAGCCGCAGAGTGGTGCGGACCCGGGCGATCAGCTCGGCGGCGGTGAACGGCTTCACGACATAGTCGTCCGCGCCGACCTGCAGGCCCTCGACGCCGGCCTCCTGACCGGCGCGGGCGGACAGCATCACGACCGGCAACGCCTCGGTGGCCGGCTCCCGGCGCAGCGCCCGGACCAGGCCGAAGCCGTCCAGCCTGGGCATCATCACGTCGGTCAGCAGCAGGTCGGGCGGGTTGCGGGCGATCGTCTCCAGCGCGGCCTGCCCGTCCGCGACCGTGTCGACCTGCCAGCCCTGCGCGCCGAGCAGCCGTACGAGATAGGCCCGCATGTCGCTGTTGTCGTCGGCCACCAGGATCCGGGCCGCGGACAGCTCCTCCGCCGGGCCGGCGGGCGCGGCGGGCGGCGCCTCGGCGCCGGCGTCGTCGTCGAGCCAGCCGGTGACCTCGCGGACCGCCGCCTCGGCAGTGGAGAACGCCGGCGTGGCCGCGCGCTCCGCGACCGGCTCGACCGCGGTCCACGGCAGGGCCACCGTGAAGGTGGTGCCCTCCCCCGGCGTGCTCTCGGCCTGCACGTCGCCGCCCTGCAGCCGGCTCAGCTCGCGGACCATCGCCAGGCCGATGCCGGTGCCCTCGTGGCTGCGCGAGCGCACACCCTGGACCCGGTGGAACCGGTCGAACAGCCGCGGCAGCTCCGCGGCATCGATGCCGATGCCGGTATCCGTGACCCGCAGCCGGATCCGCTCGTCGTCCGCCGCCAGCGTCACCCGGATCTCGCCGACGAAGGTGAACTTGAGGGCGTTGGAGATCAGGTTGGTGACGATCTTCTCCCAGTTGCCCGGGTCGACGGCGACCGGCCGGGGCAGCGGCGGGCAGTCCACGACCAGGCGCAGCCCGGCGCGTTCCACGGCGGACCGGAAGACCCCGGCGAGCTCCGCGGTCCAGGTGGCCAGGTCGAGCGAGCGGGGCGCGTGCCCGGCCCGGCCGGCCTCCAGGCTGGAGAACGTCAGCAGATCGTTGACCAGGCCCAGCAGCCGGTTGGCGTTGCGCCAGGCGGTGTCCACCCGCTCGCGCTGCCCGGCCGGAAGCGGCTCCTGCCGGTCGGCCAGGGCGTCGGCGAGCGGGCCGAGCATCAGCGTCAGCGGGGTGCGGAACTCGTGGCTGACGTTGGTGAAGAAGCCGGTCTTGACCCGGTCGAGCTCGGCCAGCGCCTCCGCGCGCTCCCGTTCCTGCTGGTACGCCTGGGCGTTGCGGACCGCGACGGCGACCTGCTGGGCGAGCAGCTGCAGGAAGGAGCGGTAGGTCTCGTCGAGGCCGCGGCTGGGGCTGATCCCGGTGAGGATGACCCCGACGGGCTGCTCACGGTCGGCCGACGGCAAGGGCTGGGCGACGGCGGCCCGGACCGGGTCGCCCCAGGGACCACCGGTCACGGCGACCCGCTTCACCACGTCGTCGGTCCGGGCGGTGCGGCCCGCGGCGGCGGCCCGCAGGCCCCAGGGATCGTCGCCTTCCGGGTACGCGGAATCAGCGGTCGCCTCCGCCAGGCTCAGTGACCCGGGCAGCGCCGCCTGCACCGGACCGTTGTCCGCGTCGGCACCGACGCACGCCGCCAGCCGCAGCATCCGTCCGTCCCGCAGATAGATCGCGGCGAACGGCACATCCAGCGGCTGCTCGCCGATCACCGCCGACAGCCGGGCGCAGGTCTCGGCGACGTCCACGGGATCCGTGCCGGCCGGCAGCGACAGGTCCCGCAGCAGGCGCAGCCGCCGCTCCCCGACGATCTGGTCGGTGACCTCGCTGCAGACGGTGAGCACCCCCATGGTGGTGCCGTCGTCGTCGCGGGCCGGGGCGTGCGAGACGCTGAAGTACGCCTCCTCGCGGTAACCGGCCCGGTCCAGCACCAGCTGCAGGGCCGGCACCCAGCTGGCCACGCCGGTGGCCATCGCGTCGAGGATGAGCGGCTCCAGCACGTTCCAGCTGTCGGCCAGGGTGACCCGCACGTCGCCGCCGAGCGCGGCGGGGTGCTGGTCGCCGATCAGCGCGGAGTACGCGTCGTTGTAGAGCTGGGTGAACCGCGGGCCCCACAGCAGCAGCATGGGATAGCGCGAGGACAACACGATGCGTACGGCGGCACGCAGGCTCTGCGGCCACCCGCCGACCGGACCGAGATCCGTGGCGGCCCAGTCCAGCCCGGCCATGAGCCGTCCGGCGGTGCCCCCGTCGGCGAACAGGTCATCCGGCGACATCAGTACCGATCACCGGTCATGCGCGAGCCTCACCTCCGGCCGGCGCGGCCGACCCCGTTGACGTTGACCAGTGTCCTTTACCCCGTCGGTCGACTTTCGCACACGCCCGTCGGGCCCGCGCCACGGAGGTGGGCCGCGACGCTCGTATCACCCGCGCGGGCTCCCCACCCGCGGCGCTAGGTTCGGAGGATGAGAACCCTCGGGGAGGCGGCGCTGCCGCGCAGCGGGCCGGCCGCACAGGGCGTCGACGCGTCCGGGATCGACCGGTTCGTCACCGCGGTCGCCGCGCTCAGCGGCGCGGAACTGCACAGCCTGATGGTGCTGCGGCACGGGCACGTGGTCGCGGAACACTGGTGGCCGCCGTACGAGCCGGGCAGGCCGCGGCTGGCCTACTCGGTGAGCAAGAGCTTCACGTCGACCGCGCTCGGCTTCGCGGTCGACGAGGGCCGGGTGGACCTGGACGCGACCGTGCTGTCGTACTTCCCGGAGCTCGACGCGGAGGTGACCGACGAGCGGTCCCGCGCGATCCTGGTCCGGCACGTGGCGGCGATGGCTAGCGGGCACGACGGCGACGCCTTCGAGCGGGCCCGGACGGCCGGCGACGGCGACATGCTGCGCGGCTTCCTGCTCACCCCGCCGGAGCACGAGCCGGGGACGGTGTTCGCGTACAACCAGCCGTGCACCCACGCGCTGTCGGCGATCATCCAGCGGGTCAGCGGGGAGTCGCTGACGGCGTACCTGCGGCCCCGGCTGTTCGAGCCGCTGGGCATCACGCGGACGGGCTGGACGCGCGACCCGCAAGGACGCGAGATCGGCTTCTCGGGTCTGCACCTGCCGACCGAGGCGATCGCCAAGCTGGGCCAGCTGTACCTGCGCAACGGTGTCTGGGCGGACCGGCAGCTGCTGAGCCCGCAGTGGGTCGAGGAAGCGACCCGCGCGCACATCACGACCGGCATCCCCGAGACGGACTGGGACCAGGGGTACGGCTTCCAGTTCTGGCGCAGCCGGCACGGCTACCGCGGCGACGGCGCGTACGGGCAGTTCATGCTGGTCCTGCCCGAGGCGGACGCGGTTGTGGCGATCACGTCGCAGAGCCTGGACGCTCCGGGCGTGCTGGAAGCCGTATGGACGCACCTGCTGCCCGCGCTGACTGCGGACGCACCGCCCGACCGGGTCTGGACGCCTCAGCCCGTACCCCTGCCCGGCCCGGCAGCCGACGGGCCGCAGCCTGACCGCACGCCGTTGACCTTGCGACCGGGGACGGGGAATCAGCTTCCCGGCCTGCACACTGTCCGGGTGGTCACCGGGCCCGACGAGATCCGGCTGCTGGAAGGCGACTCCGAACTGGCCGCCGCCCTGGGCGCGCCGGGCGCATGGACCACCACGGGCCCGCTGGCCACCGCATCCGTCTGGGCCGGCGGGCAGCTGCACGTCGACGTGATCTTCGTGGAGACGCCGCACCGCCTGCACCTGCGGCTCGACCCGGCGGCCGGGACGTTCGAGGCCCGCTGGGAGACCTCGCCGCTCGGCGACCCACCGCTGTCCGAACTACGCGTGCCCCGCTGACCGGCGCACAGCCGCATTCAGCCAGTCGGCCAGCGCGGCGAAGTCGGCATCCGTCAGGCCGGTGCGCGGATCGACCCGGTGCAGCAGCGCCGGCCCGGGATGGCAGGCCGCCACCCAGCGGCGGTCCCGGTCGGTGACCTCGTCGTCGACCCAGACGAACGGCCGCCCGGCCGCCCACCGGACCAGCCCGGCGGTCTTCCAGTGCCGGCCGCCCACCGGCTCGTCGTCGCTGTCGGGCCAGGTGACGACGGGCAGGCCGGACAGGCCGAGCCGTGGCGCGATCACCTCGTTGGCGTGCTCGCCCCACGTCGTGGCCCAGACCAGTTCGCCGGGCAACGCGAGCAGCTTCGGCCCGTCCGCCGGGTCCAGGCGGCACAGCAGCGGGTGGGCGCCGGGCTCGGGATCCGCGGCCGGGTAGCGGCGGCCCAAGCCACCGAACGGGATCAGCGGCCCGTCGACATCGAGGAAGACGATCGGACGGTCGGCAGCGGCAGGCATCGCCGGCATTGTACGAACGCCACGTCCTAATGCCGCCAGACTCGGCGCGGGGTGATCGCGCAGGGTTGGCGGCATGACGAACCGACTTGACGGCAAGGTGGCGCTGGTGACCGGCGGCGGGCGGGGCATCGGCGCCGCGACGGCGGTGCGGCTGGCTCGGGACGGTGCCGATGTCGCACTGACCTATCTGCGGGACAAGCAGCGGGCCGAGGAAGTGGCGCACGAGATCACGATGCTGGGGCGGCGGGCGATCGCCGTACCGGCCGACAGCGCCGACCCCGCGGCCGTGGTGGCCGCCGTCGACCGGGCCGCCGCCGAGCTCGGCCGGCTCGACATCCTGGTCAACAATGCCGGCGCCTTCCTGCTCGGGCCGGTGGAACAGCTCGGCCTGGCCGACTTCGAGCAGAGCGTCGCGGTCAACGTCCGGGCGCCGTTCGTCGCCGCGCAGGCGGCGCTGCGGCACCTGACCGGCGGCGGGCGGATCATCTCCATCGGCAGCAACGTGGCCGAGCGGGCCGTCTTCCCCGGCTTCAGCCTGTACGCGCTGAGCAAGACCGCGCTGACCGGCCTGACCAAGGCCCTGGCGCGGGAACTGGGCCCGCGGGCGATCACCGTCAACCTGGTCAACCCCGGCCCGACGGACACGGACCTGAACCCGGCCGACGGCCCGAACGCCGAGGCGATCAACGCCCTGACGGCGCTGGGCCACTACGCGGAACCGGCGGACGTGGCCGCGGCCGTGGCGTTCCTGGCCGGCCCGGACGGACGCTACGTCACAGGCGCGACGATCAACGTGGACGGCGGCTTCACGGTCTGACTGACGGCCGGCGGCGATCCGGGCGCACAGCGATGGTGATCAATGGCTACTAATCGTAGCCTCTCGATACCATCCTGTGACCGTGGAGGTCGCCATGCACGTTCCCCTGATTGTCGCGTTGCTGCTGGCCGGACCGGTGACCCCGGCCCCGGCAGCCGCGCTCGTCCTGCCGACACTGGCCGTCGGTGCCACCACCTCCAGCGCCGACACCGTCGGCAGTGGCAACACCTGCGCCGGGTTCCTCGACGAGCGTGCGCATCTCGGGCCGCAGCTCACCGTCCGCCGGGTCTTCACCTCGGCCGCCGCCCTGCCGCCCGCCGATGCCCTCAGCTGTCAGCAGACCTACGGCGCGACGCTCTGGTACTCGTTCAAGACGACCTGCACGCCGGTCGCCGTCGCCGCCGGCACCTGTGACGGGGAGATCCAGGCGATCGCCGCGGCGATGCCGGCGGGGAGCTATCTGACGTACTACCACGAGCCGGAGGACGACATGACCGGCGTGCAGTTCGTGGCCGCGTTCACCCGGGTGTACCAGCAGAGCAAGGCGGTCAACGCGGCCGTCAACGTGGTGCCGGTGCACATGGCGTACCAGTGGCGGTCGGGCTCGGCGTTCGTGACCAACAACGGCACCGGCGGGGACCGGGAGGTGCGGGACTGGGTCGTGCCGGTCGCTTACGCCGACGCGTACGGGATCGATCTGTACTGGCAGGCCAGCACCCGCGGCAGCGAGCCGGACGACCCGGTCAGCGTCGGCAGCGACCCGCGGATGCTGCGCTGGTACGGCGCTTTCGGCGCCCTCGGCCGCCCGCTGACGCTCACCGAGTGGGGCATCGACGACGACCAGGGCGTCCGCGCGTCGCGGGGACCGGCGATCCGCGCCTCCCGCACCTGGCTGGCGTCGCACGGGTTCCAGGTCGTCTTGTACTGGCAGCACGACAACTGGTATCTGGGCACGTCGGTCGTGCCGGCCGGTGGTTACGCCGACCCGGACGGCGTCGCCGCGTACCAGGAGCTGGTGGCCGCGGCGACGCCGTGAGGTCAGCGGATCCGCACCTGCACGGTCCGCACCGGGCTGGTGTTGCCGGCCCGGTCGGTGGCCCGGTACGACACCCGGTGCGTGCCCTTGCCGCGGACCTTGACCGGCGTCTTGTAGGTCTGCCAGGACCCACGGTCCACCCGGTACGAGATCCGCTCCACCCCCGAGCCGCCGTCCTTGGCGCTCAGCGTGACCGTGACCGGTGACCGGCCGACCCGCACCGCCGCGCTGACCGCCGGCGGCTGGGGGTCGCGCCGCACGGTGAGCGTGCCCGGCGCCGACACGTTGCCGAAGTGGTCGGTCGCCCGGTAGGTCACGGTGGTCACGCCGGCCGGCAGCGGCACCGGTCCGGTGTAGGTCTGCCACCTGCCGCCGGCGGTCCGGTATTCGCGGGAGGCGATGCCGGACGGGTCGGTGGCGGTGACGACCAGGGCCACCGGGCCGGTGAACCAGCCGTGCCGGCCGGTCGGCTGCCGCGGGTCGGTCAGCCCGGTGACCGCGGGGGCGGTCACGTCCGGCTGCAGCGGCACGGTGACTTGCTGCGCGGTCTCCTGGTTGCCGGCCCGGTCGGTGGCCTGGAACGCGAGCCGGTGCACGCCGGTGAGGGTGAACGGCTTCGCGTACGGCTGCCACGGGCCGTCGTCGACGCGGTAGCTGATCGAGGCCACGCCCGAGGCGGTGTCCTGGGCGCTGAGCGTGACCGTCGAGGCGTTCTTGACGGTCCGCACCGCGACGGCGGACATCGGCGGTTCCGGGTCGACCCGTACCGGCAGTTCGGCGACCGGGCCGAGGATCAGGTTCGCGCCCCGGGCCCGGTGGCGCACGGTGTACGAGCCGGCCGGCAGCGGCACCGGTTCGGTGTACGCGGACCAGGCGCCGTCGCCCAGCGCGTACTCGATCGTGCTGTTGCCCGCGCCGCCGCTGAGGGTGAGGGTGGCGCCGGCGCCGTACCAGCCGTCGGTCCCGGGCCGGGAGATGGACGCCTGCGGGGGCACCCCGGTGTAGGTGAGCGGGTCGACGCTCTCCAGGGTCGGGATGACCGGGGTGATGGCGCCGGTCGCGTCGAAGTACAGCCGGTCGATGGTGGTCTCGCGGTGGAAGCCGTCGCCGCCGGTGAGCGCGAAGCGGTGGTACGCGATGTACCAGTCGTCGGTGCCGGGCACCTGGATGATCGAGCTGTGCCCGGTGCCGAGGATGCCCTGCGCCGGGTCCTTGGCCAGGATCACGCCGCGGGCGGTGAACGGCCCGTACGGCGAGCTGCCGGTGGCGTAGGCGACCCGGTAGTTCTCGCTGCCGGTGTCGTCGACGGAGTAGCTCAGGTAGTAGGTCCCGTTCCGCTCGTTCATGAACAGGCCCTCGCGGAAGTCGGTGAGCCCGCCGATGGTCTGCCGCTTGGTGACGTCGATCGAGGTCATGTCCGCGTTCAGCGGCGCGACGTAGGCCTTGCCGTTGCCCCAGTACAGGTAGCTCTGCCCGGTGGTGTCGGTGAACACGGCCGGGTCGATCTGCTGGGCGCCGGCGTAGTCGTCGCGGTCGATCAGTGGCGCGCCGGTGTCGGTGAACGGCCCGAGGGGCGAGTCGGCGGTGGCCACCCCGATGTTGCCCGCGGCGCAGTAGTAGAAGTAGTACTTGCCGTTGGCCGAGGCGATCGCCGGGGCCCAGGCGTTGGTGTGGGCCCAGGACACGTCGGCCAGGTCGAGGATCGTGCCGTGCTCGGTCCAGGTCGCCAGGTCGGTCGAGGACCACGCCTTGAAAGTGGTGCTCCCCCAGCCCGCGATGCCGTCGGTGGTCGCGTAGATGTAGTAGGTGTCGCCGAAGCGGACGATGTTCGGGTCGGCGTTGAGGCCGGGCAGCACCGGCGAGCGCAGCACCCGGGTGGTGACCGTGTAGAACCGGGTCGCGCCGGTGGCGCTGGTGACGGTGATGCGCCGTGCGGTGGACCAGTCGCCGGCTCCCGCACCGGTGACCGTCGAGGTGCTCGCCACGGTGAAGACCGGGTTGAGGTTGCGGCGGTCGGTGCCGGGGCGGACCGGCAGCACGATGGTGCCGGCTTCGCTGTCGATCAGGGCCGGGGCCTTGAGGCTGTCCAGCGTCACCGCGGAGACCGTGGTGGCGTTGCCGCCGAGCTGGGCGACCTCGGCGGCGGTGAGGGCCCGGTTGTAGATGCTGACGTCGCGCATCCGGCCCTTGAAGTACTTGTCCGCGGCGTACACCGAGCGGCCGAGGTAGTTGGCCTTGGTGACGCCGTTGCCGATCGAGCCGGGGGTCACGGTGACCGCGGTGTTGCGGGCCACCTGGCGGCCGTCGAGGTAGAGCGTCGCGGTGCCGTCGCCGACGGTGTAGGTCAGCGTCCGCCACGAGCCGCGGCTCAGGGCGCTGCCCGTCGCCGTGCCCTGTTCGGTGGTCCAGTTGCCGGAGGCGATGGCCGCGCGGTAGTTGTCGCCGGTGCTGAACACGTACCCGTTGCCGGCGCCGCCGCTGTCGGTGTTGCCCATCCCCCACAGGAAGTAGGGCTTGGGCTGGGCCGGGTCGATCCAGACGTCGGTGGAGACGGTCATGGCCCGCATCCCCGCCATGGCGTTGTCCGGCAGCTTCACGTAACCGTCGGTGCCGCCGAAGGTCAGGCTGCCGTCGCTCCAGCTCGTGCCGCCGGCGACCGTGGCGTTGTTGCCGTTGCCGGAGGAGTCGATGACTGCGGTGCCGGTGCTCTGGTCCAGGGCGTAGTGGGCGACCAGGCCGTCGGCGGTGGCGGGCAGCGGATCGGGCGTGCCGGAGAGCCGGTCGAGCTCGGCCTGGGTGACCGGCAGGACCGTGCCGTGGCGCGGGCTCTTCGGCAGGGCGTAACTCGCCGGCACCTTCCAGGCCGGGGCGTCGAGGTTGTCGGTGCCGAGCGGGATGTAGCCGCGGCCGCCGTACTCGTCGACGAAGAGGTAGTAGTCCGAGCCGGACTCGTCGCCGGGGTTGGCCTTGAAGGCGGTCGGGCCCTCCACGGCGGAGGTGCCGGCGGCCTTGCCGATGCAGGAGGCCACGATCCGCCACGCCGGGTTCTTCGGGTCGTACGCCGGGTCCGCCACGTCGTCGACCGCGGTCAGCGAGTCCGCCTGCTCCTGGATGATGTCGCTGCAGCCGGTGACCGCGCCCTCGTCCTTGGTGAAGCGGTGGTACTTGCCGCCGTCCTTGATCACGGTGCTGTCGATCCGGGACGAGCCGCGGTCCTGCCAGATCTTCGGCGTGCTGAACGTGACGAAGTCGCGGGTGGTGGCGTAGAGCATCCGGTTGTAGGCGTCGCCGGTGTGCCCGGGGTCGGTCTCGGCGTACAGCTTGGACGCCCAGAAGACGACGTACTGGCCCAGGGTGTCGTCCCAGAACGCCTCCGGGGCCCAGGTGTTGCCGGCCGTCGGCGGCGAGACCAGCACGTGCCGCTGCTGCCCCCATTGCACCAGGTCGGTGGACTCCCACACCTCGAGGTAGCGGCTGCCGCGGCGCTGCGAGTCGTCCCAGGAGGTGCCGCTGCCGATGGACAGGTCGGTGGCGATCAGGAAGAACTTGTCACCCTCGGGCGAGCGGATCAGGAACGGGTCGCGCAGGCCCTTGGTGCCCAGCGTGGAGGTGAGCACCGGCTGGCCACCGTTGAGCTCGGTCCAGCGCAGGGCGTTGTTGCCCTGGCTGGCGGCGAAGGAGATCTTCTCACCGGCGATGCTGTTGCCGGTGAAGTAGGCGAAGGCGTAGCCCTTCAGCGACGCGGGCACGGGCAGAGCGGGCACCGTGGCGGTCAGCGACTTCGTGGCGCTGATCGGGCCGAGGCTGACCGTGGCGGTGAGGGCGACCCGCCGGGCCGGGCTGCCGGCCGCGGGCCGGTGCACGACACCGGTGGCGCTGACGGTGGCGGGGTCCGCACTGGACCACGCGACGGTGGTGCCGTGCAGGCCCGTGACCGGCAGGGTCAGGTTGCCGCGGGCGTCGTCGAGGTTGGTGACGGTCAGCGCTTCGCGGGCCTGCTCGACCTTCTGCGCGGCGCTGAGGGCCGCCTTGACGGTGACCGGGAAGGCGCGGGTGGCGCTGCTGGAACCGCTGGTGAGGGTCGCGGTCAGGGTCACGGTGGTGTCGGCGGCCGGCCTGGTCACCGCACCGGCGGGCGTGATCACCGCCGGGTCCGAGGAGGACCAGGAGACCTTGCTGCCGTACGCGGGTCCGGCGGCCGGCAGGCTCAGGTCACCGGTGACCGCCGAGGTGTCCCCCAGGGTCAGCGCCGCCCGGTCCCCGGCGACCCGGGTGGCGTCGGGAATGGCGATCCCGGCGGCCTCGGCGGCGCTCAGCGCCCGGTCGTAGATCCGGAAGTTGCGGATCCGGCCGTGCAGGTAGGCGTCCGCGGTGTAGACGGACCGGCCCAGGTAGTTCGCCTTGGTGACGCCCGAGCCGATGCTGCCGGGGGTGATGGTGACGCCGGAGGTGGTCGCCACCGGCTGCCCGTTGAGGTATTCGGTCGCCACACCATCGGCGCCGAGGGTGTAGCCGATGCTCGCCCAGACCCCGCGGGGCAGGCCCGATCCGGCCTTGGCGGTCTGCTCGGTGCTCCAGTTCCCGCTGGCGATCGCCGTCCGGTAGGGGTCCCCGGTGGCCATCAGATAACCGTTGCCGACGCCGCCGGCGTCGGTGTTGCCCAGCGCCCAGATCATGTACGGCGTGGCCTGCGCGGTGTCGATGTAGACGTCGGCCGCCACGGTGACCGCACCGAGCCCGGCCAGCACATTGTCCGGCAGCCGCACGTGCCCGTCGGTGCCGCCGAGGACGAGACCACCGCCGTCGGGCGCAAACGACGCGTCACCTCGCAGGACGCCGTCGCGGCCGTGGCCCGAGGTGTCCGGGACCGCGGTCCCGGAGGACTGGGTGAGGTCGTACCGCAGCACCAGGCCGCCGGTGACATCAGCTGCGGCGGCGGGTGCGGCCGGTGCCACGAGGGCGCCGGCGGCCAGCAGACAGGCAGCGATACGGGACAGGTGTCGGGTGCCGCGACGACGGGGCTCGGCGACCATGAAGGCCTCTATCCAGGGGTGGGAGCCGGAAGATTGCCGAAAGTGTTAACGGTCACAACATGCCTGTCAAGCAACCGACACCAAGCCGAAACACAGGCCCGCTCATTCGCCGCTGTCTTTGTCCGTTATGGACCGACCACAAAGCAAAGGACCGGGTCGCCGAGGGCACATATAACCACCCACGCGGGACCGGCGGCGCGGCGGCCACCGCGCCACCTTGTGCGACGCCGCGGTAACGGATACGCGACACGGAAGAACGCGGATTCGTTTATCGCACTGCGCCGGACGACGGCATGGCGATATCGGCTATGGTATCGCCAATAGAGGCGGTCACCAGGTGCCGCACCAAAGGCTTATCCGGGAGCGACCACATGGCCAAGCAGATCGTCACCCTGCTGACCGACGACATTGACGGCAGCAAAGCGGACCGCACCGTCGAATTCAGCATCGACGGCGTCAGCTACACCATCGACCTTTCCGAGAAGAACGCCGGCAAGCTGCGCAAGGCGCTCGACCCGTACCTGGCTGCCGCCTCCCGGATCGGCCGCAGCAGCACCGCGCGGATCGCCGCGCGCAGCACCGCGCCGGCCCCCAGCCGGGCCAACCGCGACCAGAACCAGGCCATCCGGGAATGGGCCAACAAGAACGGTTACGAGGTCTCCGAACGCGGCCGCATCCCCACCTCGATCGTCGAGGCGTTCCACAGCAAGCGCTGATTCAGCGCCCGCCGGTGACGCCGTCGCGAATGTGATGACGACGCCCCTCGCAACGGCGTCCCGGCACGCGCGACGGCCTTTCCCGGCCCGGCCGCGGCAATGCACAAAGCCCGGCCCCCGGCTTCTCTGCCGAAGGCAGAGCGCGACGGCCCACTGAGCGCCGATTTCTGCCCTACGGTCGGATCATGTCCACCGATCAGGTCCGGACCGTCGCCGGGCTCAGCGAAGTGCTGGCCGGCTGGCTGCGCCGGCTCATGCCACCGGGGCCCCGGCTCGACGGGCTCACCACCGACCTCGCGGCCGCCTTCGCCGGCCGCCACGAGCCGGTCGACGCGGCCGGCTGCCAGGCCCTGCAGAAATGCGCGAACGGCCACTCGCGGCACCTGGAGCTGCACTTCGACCCCGCGGGTGCGGAGCGGGCCGACGACGAGGCGAACGGCTGGCCGCCGCCGGACCCCGCACTCGTACGGCGCACAGCCGCGGGCGTCACCTCCGTCCGGCGACTGGACGACGGCACCTGCGTGCTGACCCTGGACGCGCTCGA
This sequence comes from Actinoplanes sp. CA-051413, assembly GCF_050955795.1. Lineage (NCBI taxonomy): Bacteria > Bacillati > Actinomycetota > Actinomycetes > Micromonosporales > Micromonosporaceae > Actinoplanes > Actinoplanes sp. CA-051413. The sequence goes on along the minus strand of NZ_CP192100.1, from coordinate 4,417,292 downwards.
GCCGTACGCGATCGCCCGGCCGTACCTCGACGCCGCCCTGACCCTCGCCCGCGACTCCACCCGGCTCGTGCTGGACCTGCGCGGCAACGGGGGCGGTGACCCGGCCACCGTAGCGGCGGTCGCAGGCCCACTGCTCGGTGACGACGCCCAGCACCTGTCCGACGTGCTCTACCGGAACCGGCGCCGGCAGTGGTGGACCACCGACTCCCCGCCCGGCAGCGCGCTGACCCAGCCGTTGCTGGTCCTGACCAGCCCTCGGACATACTCCTCGGCGGAGGCGCTGGCGTATCACCTGCAGGCCCGGGGACGCGCGACCGTGGTGGGCGAGCCGACCCGCGGCGCCGCCGACCACGTCACGCCGGTCCGGCTGACTCCGCAGGTGCTGGGCTTCCTGCCCGAGGCCGAGGTCCGCGACGCGGTGACCGGCGGCAACTGGGAGGGCAGCGGCGTGCTGCCGGACATCGCCCAGCCGCACGCGACCGCCCTGGAGGCTGCCCTCCGGGTCCTGTCCGAAAACGCTTGAACCGGTTCAACTTCGCCGGGACCGTCAAGGGGTAGCGTGTGGCCTTGACCGACCGAGGCCGGCGAGGAGACTGCTGATGTCCGAGACGCACCGGCCCACCGCCGCCGAGGCCTTCGCCCGGCTCGGCCGGATCAAGCTCGGCGAGACGGACCTCGACGGCGTGCTGACGATCGTCGCGGAGCTGGCCCGGGCCACCGTTCCGGGCGCCGACGCGGTCTCCGTGACCCTCGTGCGCGCCACCGGCCCGGCCACCGCCGCCTTCACCGCCGAGCTCGCCCGGAGCCTGGACGAGGCGCAGTACCGGCGGGGACACGGCCCGTGCCTGGACGCCGCAGCCTCCCTGCAGACCCTGGCCACCCCGCACACCGAGAGCGAGAGCCGCTGGCCCGACTGGGCCGCCCGGGCCGTGGACGCCGGTGTGCTCAGCGCCCTGGCCGTGGGCCTGCCCGTGGAGGAGGGGGTCACGGGGGCGATCAACGTCTACTCCACCGCGCCGGACGCCTTCGACGACGAGGCTGTCGCGCTCGCCCAGACCTTCGCCGCGTACGCCGCCGCGGCCCTGGCCAACGCCCACGTCTACGACGTGCAGGTCACCCTGGCCCAGCAGATGCGGGTGGCGATGGAGAGCCGGGCCGTCATCGAGCAGGCCAAGGGCATCATCATGGGCGAGCGGCGGTGCACCCCGGAGGAAGCGATCCAGATCCTCATCGGCGTCTCGCGGCAGGGCAACCGTAAGGTCCGCGACATCGCGGCGGCGCTGGTCGCCCGGGCCGGCCGCACCTCCTGAGACGCACCGGTGGCGGAGCTGCGGCCACCGCCGTAGAGTCCGGCCCGATGATCGAGAAACGCCTGACCAAGTCCACGTTGGTGACTGTCTCGCACGCCATCGAGCAGGCCGCCCTGGCCGTCGCCGAGGACGGGCCCATGGTGGTCATCGCGCTGTTCCAGCGGCTGCCGTACTTCGAGCGTGAACGCGAGGTGTACGAACGGATCGCGAAGCTGGCGGCCGTCGCGGTGGTCGGCGTCGTCGCCACCCACCCGCCGGAGCTGTCGGCCGGGCCGTACCCGGTGCTGCTGCACGAGTCCGAGGACCTGGCTCGCGAATGGACCGTCGCGGTGCTGACGCCGCGCTTCGGCGCCGTGCTGGTCGCTCACGACCGCGAGGAGGTCGATCCCGCGGCGGCCACCCTGGAGGCCGGCCGGGTGTTCGACGGCGACTGGCGCTTCCGGCGCGACGACGCCCTGCACGAGGTGCTGCGCCTGCGCGAGGCGCTGGCGGACCGCCTGCCCGCGTCCGCGCGCGCCGCGATCGACGACGTCGTGCAGCGCGTCCGGCACCTGCCGGCAACGCCCGGCGAGGGCCGGGCCGACGCGGCGGTACGGCTGCTGGCCGAGCGCACCGACCGTGACCGCGCCACGATCCAGAAGCTGCGCAGCCCCGCGGCCGGGGCCACGCCGGGCGGCCGGCACCAGGCGGCGCTGACCGACGAGGCCGGGGTACGCCGCTGGTCAGGAGCCGACGGGGTGACCGCCTCGGGCACGCTGCCGGTGGCGCTGCTCGGCGTCCGCCCGGCCCCGGTGCAGGTGCTGCCCGAGCAGACCGGCCGCCGCACGCTGGCGTTGCGCAACGAGGGCCTGATCGCGGTCCTGGCCGCGGTGCTGCGCCCGGCCGACCGGATCACCCGCCTGGACGAGGACAGCTTCCTGCTGGTCATGCCCGCGCTGCCGTACGACGACGCGGTGAAACTGGCCTACCGGGTCGGCACCGAGCTGGCCGCGGCGGGCGAGCGCGACCCGTTCCTGCCGCCGACGGCCACCGTGGTGGTGGCGGTGACCCGCGACCGCCCGTTGCCGCTGGACGCCATCCGGGACGGCCTGACCTGGGCCGTGGGCGAGGGCATCCCCGTGGCCACCCTGCCGTCGCAGTGAGCGCTCGCGGTGCTCAGCCGGCGCGGGACAGGGCGAAGGCGGTCAGGAAGCCGAGCAGGGTGATCAGGCCGATGGCCAGGTGGGTGTTCTCGAAGGCCTCGGGGATCATCGTGTCGGCGATCATGGTGAGGATGGCGCCGGCCGCGAGCGCGGTGATGGCGGCCAGGATGCTCGGCGCCACGCCCCCCAGCAGGGTGTAGCCGGCCACCGCGGCGAGACCGCTGATCACCGCGATCCCGGCCCACAGCCCGAAGACGTACGTGCGGGAGCGGCCGGCGCGGCGCATCCCGGCGGCGCTGGACAGGCCCTCGGGCACGTTGCTGATGAACACCGCCGCCACGGTGGCCACGCTGACCGCGCCGCCGCCGAGCAGGCTGGTGCCGATGACGATCGATTCCGGTATGCCGTCGAGCAGGGCGCCGAGGGCCAGCGCCGTACCGGATCCGCCCTGGTCCTGCTCGGCGGGCTGCTGATCGCCGGAGCGTTTGCGGTGCCGGGCGCCGCGCCGGGCCAGCAGGACGTTCGCCGCGGTGTAGAGCACGGCGCCGGCGATCGCGCCCAGCGTGGTCGGCAGCAGCCCGCCGCTGGCGTAGGCCTCGGCGACCAGCTCGAACGACACGGCCGACAGCAGCACCCCGGCGCCGAAGGCCATGATCGAAGCGATGATCTTCTGCGGGATCCGCGCCAGATAGCCGACCGCGGCGCCGACGAGCAGCGCCGAGCCCGCCAGCAGTCCCCATCCACCCGCTTGCAACCATCCCGGCATCGCCGCACTGTTTCCGCAACGATCTCCTTCAAACGCCGCGGGTCAGAACGCCAGCACGACCCCGGCGACGAGACTGCCCGCGAGCACCGCGCCGCCGGCCGCCAGCATCGTCGTGGTGACGCGGCGGTGCAGGACGCCGGAGCCGGACTGCGGCCGGTTGAGGACCAGCCAGGTGGCGGTGGCCAGGATGAGCAGCCCCGCTATCTCGAGGACAATCATCGGGTCAGTCTCTGCCGGTTCCCGGTGCGGTGTCCGGCGTTCCCTCGTGAACGCTCGGTGAATCCCTCGCGAGGGCTCCGGCGACGAGGGCCAGGGCATGGTCCCAGCCCGGGCAGCGGCGCGGACCGGCGCCGAAGGCCGGTCCCCCGGCCAGACCGACCAGTACGACCTCCCCCGCCTGCACCGTCACGCGGCCGACCGTGGTCGCCACCTGGGCCTGGCGCCGGGTCGCCCGGACCGGCGGATCGGCGTGCAACACCTCGTCGACCGGCCGGTGCCGGGCCCGCTCGATCAGCGTGGCGGTCGCGTCGCACGCCTGGGTCAGCACCCCGATCAGCGCCGCGGTCGGTTCGTCGTGTCTGCCGCCGAGGATCGTCACCAGCCGGTCGACCGCCGCGTCGGCCCGGCTCTCGTCGCCGGTGCCCGGTTGGTAGGCCTGCGCCACGTCACGCACCAGGTCCATGACCGGCTCCGCGATGCCCAGGGCCCGGGCGAGTACGGTCACCGGATGCCCGCCGCCGGTGCGCAGCGTCGCGGGAGGCACGGCGTCGAGAACAGCGACGGCCAGAGCCCGCCGGCGGTCGTGGGCCGGACCCGAGCTGAACCGGCCGACCGTGGCCCGCAGCCAGGCGATCCCGCTCGCGCCGGGCGGCACGGGCGGCACCACGAATCGAGGGTCGTTCAGGACGGCGACTGCGGCCTCGCGGCCGGTGATCTGTTGCACGGCAAAACGGTACGGCCGCAACGGTTCGGTGCCGGCCGAAGTGTGGCTCCGGTCAGCCGGTCGGTCCCGGTACGGCGACCGGCTCCCGTACCGGCGCGGCGACGGTCGTGACCCGGTCACGGCCCTGCTCCTTGGCACGGTAGAGCGCCCGGTCGGCCGCCTCGAGCAGATGCTGGACCGTGCCGTCCGGTGAGCTGGCCACCCCGATCGAGGCGGTCAGCGCGATGACGGCGTCACCCACCACGACCGGTGTCTCGCGCAGCCGGCGGCGCACCCGCTCGGCCAGCCGCTCGGCCTCCGCCCCGTCGGTGTCGGTCAGCAGCAGCACGAACTCCTCGCCGCCGTAGCGGGCCACCACGTCGCTCGCCCGGGCGGTGGTGGTGATGCGGGCCGCCGCCTCCTGCAGCACCGCGTCGCCGGCCAGGTGGCCGTGGGTGTCGTTGACGAGCTTGAAGTGGTCCAGGTCGACGACCATCAGGCTGACCGGGCGGCCGGCGGGCGCGCCGCGCAACCGGTCGACGATCGTCATCAGGTGGCGGCGGTTGTAGAGGCCGGTCAGACCGTCGGTCACGGCCAGCCGCCGCTGCTCGGTCACGGCCAGGGCGAGCTGCTCGGCCAGACCGGCACGATCGGCCGCGAACAGGTACTGGCGCAGCATGACCGTGAGGAACAGGACGGCGACGACGATCAAGGTGAGATCACCGACGGCCCCGGCGCTCACCTTGTCGAACGCGACCAGCGCCGAGGTGGCGGTGACCGAGATGAGGATCGGCATGAGCGGCATGCCCCGGTCGAAGGACCGCGGCTCGGCGGGCGGCTCCGGTCGCCGTACGGCGACCACAGCGGCCAGGAAGCACAGCGCTGCCGCGATCTCGAAGCCGACGTCCACCCAGCTGCCGCTGTCGTAGTCGCTGAAGGTGGCGATGTAGGTGTAGACGATGTCGCTGACCGCGTTGACGGCCCCGGCGGCGCCGACGAGCCGTACCGTCAACGGCACCGACTTGTGCCCGGCCATCCCGACGATGCCCAGGCAGACCAGCAGCACCACGTCCAGCAGCGGGTACGCGATGTTGACCGCGTCGGCGAACGCCATCCCCTCGGAGAGCTGCGGCCTGATCAGCATCTGCCAGCCCAGCGCGCCCAGGCTCACGATGATCAGCGTGCTGTCCAGCAGCCCGCGCAGGTGCCGCAGCCGGCTGGCTCCGCCGAAGCCGACCAGGACCGCCACCACCATGAGCGTCGAGGAGAGCAGGTAGCCGATGTCGGCCACCGACGGCGCGGGTGGCCCGTCGGGAGTCAGATAGTCGTAGCCGGCCCAGATGCTCTCGCCCGCGAGCTGGGCCGCGAACGCCACGGTGAGCAGCTGCCACAGCGTGCGGTGCCGGCCCCGTTCCCGGCGGACCGCCACCCCGGCGACGAGCACCCCGGCGATCAGCGGCACGAGGTAGAGGATGTCGCCGACGAACATCGCCGCTCGCGGCGAGTCCTGGCAGAGCGCGGTGAGCACGGTGTAGAGGACGAGCCAGGCCACGGTCGCGGCGACCGTGGCGCGCAGCAGCCGGTCAGGCGCACCGCCGCTCGTGCCGACTCCTGGGCGTGCCTGCCCAGAGCTCATCCCGCTCACCGTTTCCCGTGCCACGATTCCGACCTTCTCCGGCACCTCATCGGTCGTGCGGGGGCCGAGCTGAGCCAATGGGGCGCGCGCCACCGGTGCCGCCACCCGTTAGCTGGACAAGCGCCCCGCGACATTGACGATCGCCGTCGCGTACGGGTAGTCAGGAACGATGTCTCGACCGACCCTGACCGACGACCTCGCCCGGTATGTGCTGCCGCCAGCACAATTCCACGGCCTGAGCCTGCAAGCGCTCGACCCCCCGGCCATCGCGCGATTCTGGGGCACGGTGCTCGGCGCGCCGGTGCGCGAGGAAGGCCCCGCAGCGTTGCGCATCGACCCGGGGCCGGGCCGGCCCCGCAACGAGATCGTCCGGGTGCGGCGGGTGCGGCGGCTCGCGACCGAGCAGAGCCGGGTGCACCTCGACGTCCGGCTGTCCGGCGCCGATGTCGACCACATCGTCGCGGCGGGCGGCCGGCTGCTGCGCCGGCCGGGCGCCGACCCCTGGTACGTGCTGGCCGACCCGGAGGGCAACGAGTTCTGCGCCTTCCCGGCGGCGGACGACCGGCCCCCGGGCATCTTCGAGCTCGTCGTGAAGTGCCGTGACGCCCGGGCCCAGGCCCGCTGGTGGGGTGCGGTGCTGGGCGGTGAGGTGGCGGCCGAGGGCGAGGCCGCGGTGGTCCGGGCCGCCCCCGACTTCCCGTGGGACTTCTTCGTCTTCGATCCGGTGCCGGAGGCCCGCGACGGCGCGAACCGGCTGCACTGGCACGTGGTGCTGCGCGACCGCGACCCGGACGACCTGCTGGCGCTGGGCGCGGGCGTGGTGCGCGCCCCGGACGACGAGAGCGGCCACTGGGTGCTGACCGATCCGGAGGGCAACGAGTTCTGCGCCGTACCGGAGAGCTCCTGACGCGGCCCGGGCCCGCCGGCGTGGCGGGCCCGGTCGCGTGCCGTCAGGCCTTGGCCGAGCCGTCCATCTGCTCACGCAGGGTGCGCGGCCGCATGTCCGTCCAGACCTCGTCGACGTAGCCGGAACACTCGTCGCGGGTGCCCTCCTTGCCGACCCGCTGCCAGCCCGCCGGCACGTCCAGCCCCACCGGCCACAGCGAGTACTGCTCCTCGTCGTTGCGCAGCACCTCGTAGCGTTCGTGCTCGTCCATCTCTGTCCCCTCTTTCTCGCTCGGATCGATCTACCCGGCCACCGGGACCCGGGGCCGGGGAAACTCGCGCAGTACCTTGCTGACGGTGACCGAGACGGTCACCGCCGCGATGCCCGCCGCGCAGACGAGCACCGCCGTGGTGCCGGGCACCACCGCCGTCAGCAGCCCGCCCAGCACCGGTCCGGCCGCGCCGGCCACTCCGGTGAGCAGAGCGAGCACGCCGCTGAGCCGGCCCCGCAGCTCGTCCGGGGTGCTGATCAGCTGCTGCGTCACGATGGTGGTGTTCGCGGTCGGGACCAGCAGGGCCATGCCCGCGAAGATCGCCCCGATCAGGTAGCCGCCGTGCACCAGCGCGGTCACCGGGGTGAGCACGGCCAGGACCCAGAAGACCGAGGCGATGGACACGTACGGGCTGAGCACCCGTTGCAGGTAGGGGGCGGCGAGGGCGCCCACCACCCCACCGGCGCCCAGCATCGCGGCCATGACGCCGATCTCGCCGGGCGGCGTGCCGCGGCGCTGGGCGAGCACGATGACCACCAGGTAGAAGGCGCTGAAGAACAGGTTGAGCAGCGCCGCGTACAGGGTGGTGATCCGGATGGTCCGGTGCTGCCACGCCCAGCGCAGCCCGGCCACGATCTCCGGGCCCAGGTTGCGCACCGGCGCCGGCGGAGTGTCCCGGGGCGGCACCCGCAGGAAGGCCAGGGCCACGAACGACACCAGGTGGGTCACGGCGTCCACCGCGAACGGCAGGACCCGGGCCGCGGCGAACAGGAACCCCCCGGCGGCGGTGCCGGCGAGCTGCCCGAGCGAGGTACGGGCCCCGTTCGACGCGACCGCCGCGGACAGCTGCTCCTCCGGCACCACGGCGGCCAGGGTCGCGTCCTCGGCCGGTTCGAACAGCGCCGTGCAGCCGCCCAGCACCGCCGCCACCACGACCATGTGGGCCACCGTGGCCGCGTCCAGCAGCAGTGCTGCCACCAGGCTGCCGACAGCCACCGCCTGCGCCGCCTCGCAGGCCAGCAGCACCCGCTTGCGGTTCCACCGGTCCGCCAGGGCCCCGGCGGGCAGCCCGGCGACGAGCTGCGCGGTGGCGATCGTCCCCAGCACCAGCCCGGAGGCGGCGGTCGAGCCGGTCACCGCCAGCACCAGCAGCGGGAACGCGATCGTGGTGGCGTTGTGGCCGAACTCGGCGCAGGCCTGGCTCAGCCACAACAGCCGGTAGTCGCGGTTGCGGGACAGCGGGACGGTCATCCCCGCCCCTGCCGGCAGTCGTGCGCGATGGCCCGCAACGCCGTGGCGAAGGCCCCGGCCGCCGTCTCCACCGCGGCGGGGTCGTGCCGGCCGGGCTGGAAGTACCAGGAGAACTCCAGCTCACCGCCGTGCACCGAGCCCACCACCTCGAGGGCCCGCGCGGTGCGGTCGCGGGGATCGTGGTCCTGCCCGGGTGCCGGGTGCGACCCCTGGTAGAGCGTCGTCCCGGTCTCCTGGGAGCGGGCGTCCCACTGCCCGAGGTAGTTGAAGACCACTTCGGGGTCCCGGTGGTCCCCGCCGAGGAGTTTCCGGGACCGCTCGTCACCGAGGTAGCGCAGGGCGCCGTAGCCCAGCCCGTTACCCGGCACCGCCCGCAACTGCTTGCGGATCGACTTGATCAGCGTGCGCCACTGCGGCTCGGTGCCGGCGCCGGCGCCGACATCCAGCGCGACCGGGTACATCGTGGTGAACCAGCCGACCGTGCGGGACAGGTCGACACCGTCGAGGATGTCCTCGCGGCCGTGGCCTTCCAGCTGGACGCGTAACCGGTCCTGGCCGCTCCACCGGGACAGCGCCCAGGCGAGCGCGGCCAGCAGCACGTCGTTGATCCGCGTCCGGTAGCTGCCCGGGGCGACCCGCAGCAGGGCGTCGGTGTCGTCAGCGCTCAGCGCCACGGACACCGTCCGCATCGGCGCGGACGACGCCTCCGCGTCCTCCTGCGGCGGCGGCGCCTCGGCACCGGCGCCGGCCGCCCAGTAGTCCACCTCACCGTCGAACGCCCCGGCGGCGACGTGCGCGCTCAGCCGCTCCGCCCATTCCTGTACGGAGGTCGTCCGGGCCCCCAGGTCCACGGGTCCGCCCCGGGTGAGCTGGCCGTAGGCGGTCTCCAGGTCGTCGAGCAGGATCCGCCAGGACACCCCGTCGACGACCAGGTGGTGCACGACCAGCAGCAGGTACGGCCGCCGCCCGTCCCCGCGGTCGAACAGCACGGCCCGCAGCAGCCCGCCCCGGTGCAGGTCGAACGAGGCGTGCACGTCCTCAGCGACCTTCTCCAGCGCCGCCTGCTGCTCCTCGTCCCCGACCGCCGGCAGCCTGTGCCGGCGCAGCACCCCGGCGTCGTCCGGAGGCGCGATCTCCTGGCGCCACCCGGCGGAACCAAGGGTGAACACCGACCGCAGGGCGTCGTGCTGGGTGACCAGGGCGGTCAGGGCCGCGCCCAGCGCCGCCTCGTCCACCTCGGCCGGCAGTTCCAGCATCACCGCCTGGTTGAAGTGGTGCGGGTTGGCGGTGTGGGTGTCGAAGAACCAGCGCTGGATCGGCGTCAGTGACACCTCGCCGGCGACCGGTGCCCGCCCGGTGTCGCCGGCTCCGACCACGGTGACCGCCTCGGCCAGCGCCGCGATGTCCTGGTGCAGGAACAGGTCCTTGGTGGTCAGGTGCAGGCCGCTCTGCCGGGCCCGGGAGACCACCTGGATGCTCAGGATGGAGTCGCCGCCCACGTCGAAGAAGTTGTCGTGCACGCCGACCCGGTCCAGGCCCAGCACGTCACCCCAGATCCCGGCCAGCGCCCGCTCGGTGTCGGTGCGCGGGGCCAGGTACCCGGCCCCCGGTTCCGGGGCGGCCGGGTCCGGGGCGGGCAGGGCCCGCTTGTCGAGCTTGCCGTTCGCGGTGACCGGCAACGCCGGCAGCGCGAGAAACGCGGCCGGGACCAGGTAGTCGGGCAGGCTCCGGCCGAGGAACTCGCGCAGCTCCACGGTCCCCGGTGCGGACTCCCCGGCCGGCGGCACCACGTACGCGACCAGGCGCTTGCTGCCCGGCCGGTCCTCGCGCGCGATCACCACGGCCTGAGCCACCGCGGGGTGGGCGGTGAGGGCGGCCTCCACCTCCCCCGGCTCGATCCGGAATCCGCGGATCTTGACCTGATCGTCGGCCCGGCCGAGGAACTCCAGCTCCCCGGCGGTGGTCCAGCGAGCCAGGTCACCGGTGCGGTACATCCGGCTCCCGGCGGCACCGAACGGATCGGCGAGGAACCGCTCGGCGGTCAGGCCGGGCCGTTGCAGGTAGCCGCGGGCCAGGCCGGCCCCGGCGACGTACAGCTCACCGGCGACGCCCACGGGCACGGGTTGCAGGGCGGCGTCGAGCACGTACACCCGGGTGTTGGGGATGGGCCGGCCGATCGGCGGCACCCCGCCCGGGGTCAGCGGCCCGGTCCAGGAGGTGACCACCGTGGACTCGGTCGGGCCGTACGCGTTGATCATGCGACGGCCCGGCGCCCAGCGGGCGACCAGCTCGGGCCCGCAGGCGTCGCCGCCGACGATCAGCGTGCCGAGGTCCGGCAGCTCGGCCTCGCCGACGGTGGCCAGCGCGGCCGGCGGGATCAGGGCGTGCGTCACCCGGCGCCCGGCCAGTACCTCCTGCAGCTGCTCGCCGACCAGTGGTCCCGGCGGCGGCACCACCAGGGCGGCGCCCGCGGGCAGCGCCATGCACAGCTCCAGCACCGAGGCGTCGAAGCTGGGCGAGGCGAACTGCAGCACCCGGTCCCCGGGCCGGACCGCGAAGTGCTCGATCTCCGCCGCCGAGAAACTCGCCACCCCGGCGTGGGTGACGCTGACCCCCTTGGGGCGGCCGGTCGATCCGGAGGTGTAGATGACGTACGCCGGGTGGGCCGGGTCCAGCCGCGCGCGGCGGTCCGCGGCGGTCACCCGGGCCGTGGGCTGACCGGCGAGCGCGGCGGCGACCGCGGGGTCGTCGAGGACGATCAGGACCGGTCCCTCCGGCAGGCTCGCCGCCAGGTCCGCGCGGGTCACGGTGAGGACCGGACGGGCGTCGTCGAGCATGAAGGCGATCCGGTCGCCCGGATAAGCCGGGTCCACGGGCAGGTACGCGGCCCCGGCCCGGCCCGCCGCCAGCTGGGCCACCACGATCTCCGGTGACCGGGGCAGCACCAGCGCGACGATCGATTCCGGTCCGGCGCCGCGCTCGATCAGCAGCCGGGCCAGCCGGTTGACCCGGTCGTCCAGCTCGGCGTAGCTGAGCTCGCCGTCGTCGTGCAGCACGGCCGGGGCGTGCGGGGTCCGGGCCACCTGCGCGGCGAACAGCTGGTCGAGAGTGGCCGGCGGCACCGGTCGGGCGGTGTCGTTGAGCCCGGTCAGCAGGTGCTGCCGTTCCGGCCCGGTCAGCATGGGCAGCCGGGACACCGGGCGGTCCGGATCGGCGGCGATCGCCTCGAACAGGGCCGTCAGGTGGCCGGCCATCCTCGTCACGGTGGCGGCGTCGAACAGGTCGGTGTTGTAGGTCAGGGCCACGTCGAGACCGGCGGGCGATTCCTCGAACTCCACGGTCAGGTCGTAACCGGCCGCGGTCATAGGCAGCTCGACCGGCTCGGTGCGCAGCCCCGGCAGCTCCGGCGCCTCCCCCGGCAGGTTCTGCAGCACCACCATGACCTGGAACAGCGGCGTCCGGCTGGTGTCGCGGGCCGGGCGCAGCTCGTCGACGAGCCGCTCGAACGGCACGTCCTGGTGGGCGAGCGCACCGAGCACGGTCTGCCGGACCCGGCCGAGCAGCTCGGCGAACGAACCGTTGCCGTCGACCAGCGTGCGCAGCACCACCGTGTTGACGAAGAAGCCGACGAGGCTCTCCAGCTCGGCCCGGTCCCGGCCGGAGGTGACCGTGCCGACGGCCACGTCGTCCTGGCCGGACCAGCGGCTGAGCAGCAACTGGCAGGCAGCCACCAGGGTGGTGAACAGCGTGCCGCCGTGTTGCCGGCCGAGCCCGGTCAGCCGCGCGGCGAGGGCCGGCTGGACCCGGAACTCGTGGACCGCGCCGTGCTGGGTGTGCACGGGCGGGCGGGGCCGGTCGTACGGCAGCTCCAGAGTGGGGACGCCGGCGAGGGTCTCCCGCCAGTAGCCGAGCTGCTCGTCCAGCAACGGCCCGGTGAGCCGTTCGCGTTGCCAGGCGGCGAAGTCGGCGTACTGCACCGGCAACTCCGGCAGGCGCGCGGGCCGGTCGGCGTACAGGTCCGCCAGCTCGCTCATGATCACCCCGGTCGACCAGCCGTCGGTGACGATGTGGTGCAGCACGAGCAGCAGGACGTGCTCGTCGTCGGCGAGGCGGATCAGAACCGCCCGCAGCAGTGGCCCAGCGGCCAGATCGAACGGGCGGCCGGTGTGCGCGGCGAGGACCTCGCCGAGCGCGGCCGGGTCACCGAGCTGCTGCTCCTCCAGCGGCACCGGTCCCGGCGGTTGGATCACCTGCTCGGCGACACCGTCGGCGCCGGCCCGGAAGGTGGTACGCAGCGACTCGTGCCGGGCCACGAGGGCGTCCAGCGCGCTGCGGAGGGCGTCGGTGCGCAGGGTTCCGGTGAGGCGCACCGCGGTCGGGGTCACGTACTCGGTGGAGGTGGGGTCGAACTCGTGCAGGAACCACAGGCGCTGCTGGGCGAAGGAGAGTGGCAGCGCCCGGTCCCGGGGCAGCGGCGTGATGCCGGCGGTGTCGGGGGTGCCGGCCGGCACGGTGAGCGCGGCGGCCAGCCCGGCCACCGTGGGCTGGTCGAAGATCGCCCGCGGTGACAGCTGTACGCCGAAGGCCTCGCGCAGCCGGGAGGTGAGACCGATGCTGAGGATCGAGTCGCCACCGAGGGCGAAGAAGTCGTCCTCGGCGCCGACCTCGGCCACGCCGAGAAGCTCGGACCACGCCGCGGCGACGACCTGTTCGGCCTCGGTGCGCGGCGCGACGTAACCGGGGGCCACCAGGCCGTCCTCGCCGGGTGCAGGCAGGGCCCGGCGGTCCAGCTTGCCGCTCGCGGTCAGCGGCAGCCGGTCGAGGGAGACGAACACCGCGGGAACCATGTGCTCCGGCAGGTCCCGCCGCAGGAACGTCCGCAGCTCGACGGTGTCCGGCACGGTCGCCTCCGGTCCGGGGACCAGGTAGCCGATCAGGCGTGGTCCGCCGGGCCGGTCCTCGCGGGCGAGCACGGCGACGTCCCGGACCGCCGGGTGGGCACCGAGCGCCGCCTCGATCTCCCCGAGCTCGATCCGCTGGCCGCGGATCTTCACCTGGTGATCTGTGCGGCCCAGGTATTCGAGCAGGCCGTCGGTGGTCCAGCGGGCCACGTCGCCGGTGCGGTACATCCGGCTCCCAGCGGCGCCGTACGGGTCGGCCGGGAAGCGTTCGGCGGTCAGGCCGGGCCGGTGCAAGTAGCCGCGGGCCAGTTGCACCCCCGCGAGGTAGAGCTCCCCGGGTACGCCGGGCGGCACCGGGCGCAGCCGGCGGTCGAGGACGTACGTGCGGGTGTTCCAGACCGGGCGGCCGATCGGCACCGGTGACGCGTCCCAGCCGGGCGGACAGGCGAAGGAGGTCACGTCGACCGAGGCCTCGGTGGGGCCGTACAGGTTGTGCAGCCCGGCCCCCAGCACCCGCTGGTACGCCGCGACGAGGTCACCGGGAAGCGCCTCGCCGCTGCAGATCACCCTGCGCAGGCCGGTGCAGCCCGCGGCGGCCGGCTCGGCCACGAAAGCCCGCAACATCGATGGTACGAAGTGGACGGTCGTCACCCGGTGCCGCTGAATGACGTCCGCGAGGTAGGCCGGATCACGGTGTCCGTCCGGCCGCGCCACCACCAGGGTGGCGCCGACGGTCAGCGGCCAGAAGAACTCCCAGACCGACACGTCGAAGCCGGCCGGGGTCTTCTGCAGGACCACGTCGTCGGTGGCCAGACCGTACTCGTGCTGCATCCACAGCAGCCGGTTGACGATGCCCTCGTGCGGCACCGCCACTCCCTTGGGCCGGCCCGTCGAGCCGGAGGTGTAGATGACGTAGGCGGGGTTCGCGCCGGCCACCTCGGGCAGCGGTCCGGCGGCCGGCTCGGGCAGGCCGGCGCCGGCGCGCACAGTCTCGAGCCGGTCCAGCACCAGCACCGGCCGGGCGTCGCTCAGCATGAACGCCACCCGCTCGGCGGGCAGGTCCGCCTCGATCGGCAGGTACGCGGCCCCGGCGTACAGCACGGCCACCAGCGCCACCACCAACTCGGCCGAGCGCGGCAGCGCGACGGCCACGCACGTCTCCGGGCCCGCACCGGCCGCCACCAGCCGCGCCGCCAGCTCCCGGGCCCGGGCGTCCAGGTCGGCGTAGCTCAGCTCGTCGTCCTCGAACACCACCGCTCGCGCGTGCGGGGTTCGCACGGCCTGCTCCTCGAGCAGCCCGGTCAGCGTGCCGGCCGGCGTCGGCCGGTCCGTGGCATTGAAGGAAACCAGGACCTGCTCGCACTCGGCGTCGGACAGCCACGGCAGCCGGTCCGGCGTGCGGTGCGGGTTCGCCGCGATCCCCTCGAGCAGGGTGCGCAGCCGCTCGGCGAGCGTCGCCACCGTGCTCGCGTCGAACAGCGCGGGATCGTAGGCAAGCTCGAAGCGCAGCCGATCGTCGAGGTAGGCAGTCAGACAGAGAGCGAACGTCGTGGTGTCGATCCCCTCAACCGCACCCACCCGCAGTCCCGGCCCCTCCCCCGCCGCGTCGATCGGGTAGTTCTCGAAGGCGACCATGCTCGCGAACAGCCCGGTGCCGCCGGGCGGCAGGTCGCTGCACGCGCGCAGATCCGCCAGCGAGGCGAAGTCGTAGCGCCGGGCCTCGCTCTGCTCGATCTGCAGGGCCCGCAGCCAGCCGGCGAGGTCTGCGTCGTCGCTGATGAGCGCGCGGGTGGGCAGGGTGTTGATGAACATGCCGATCATCGACTCCACCCCGGCGAGCTCGGCGGGCCGCCCGGAGACCGTGGTGCCGAACAGCACGTCCCGTTCGCCGCTGTAGTGCGACAGCAGCAGCGCCCAGGCGCCCTGCACGACGGTGTTCACGGTCAGGCCGTTCGCGCGGGCGGTGGCGTGCAGCAGCGCCGACTCCGGCGGGCTCAGTTCGAGCCGCAGCGACTGCGAGGACTCGGTGCGGTGGGTGTCGACCGGCGCGCGGTCGTACGGCAGCGGGGTCGGTGCCTCGACGCCGGCGAGCACGCCACGCCAGTAGCGCTGTGATTCAGCGGCGTCCTGCGCGGCGAGCCACGACAGGTAGTCGCGGAACGGGCGCCGCGGGGCGAGCTGCGGTGCGCGGCCGGACGTGATCGCGGCGTACTGCTCGCAGACCTCGGCGAAGACCGCGGCCGTGCTCCAGCCGTCCAGCATGATGTGGTGCGAGCTCCAGCTGAGCAGCACCTCGTCGGCGCCGAGCCGGACGATCGCCAGCCGCAGCAGCGGCGCCCGGGTGAGGTCCAGTCCGCTGGCGCGGTCCTCGGCCCACAGTCGCTCGAGTTCGGCGTCGCGTTCCTCCGCTGGCCGGGAGCTCAGGTCAAGGTGAACAACAGGCACGGTCACCCGGCGCCGCACCACCTGCACGGGCCGGGACAGCCCTTCCCAGGCCACGGCGCTGCGCAGCACCGGCGTCCGGTCGATGACCCGCTGCCAGGCTTCGGCCAGCGCGGCCGGGTCACTCACCCCGGACAGCCGGACCCGTACCTGGTCCACGTAGGCACCGGAACCGGCGTCGACCAGGCTGTGGAACAGCATGCCGGCCTGCAGCGGGGTCAACGGGTAGATGTCCTCGACGTCGCGGCCGTCGCCGGCCAGCCGGTCGACCGCGGCCTGGTCCAGGGCGGCGAGCGGGAAATCCGACGGGCTGCGCCCACCCGCGCCGGGCCCGGCACAGTGCACCACGATGTCGCGCAACGCCGCCACCATGGCGTCGGCCAGCCGGCGTACGGTGTCCTCGTCGTGCACCTCGTGCGAGTAGGTCCAGTCGAGTTGCAGGCACCCGTCGGTGACCGCGCCGGTGATCTCGATCAGGTAGCCACGGTTGCTCTCCGGCGCGACGTCCTGCCCGGCACCGGGGTGCCAGGCCCGGTAGAGCCCGTCCGGCTCGGCGTCCACGTCCCACTGACCGTGGTAGTTGAAGCAGATCTGCGGCATCGGCAGCCCGCGCAACGCCGCCCCCGGACCGTCGGCCCGGCTCAGATAGCGCAGCGCACCGAAGCTGAGACCGCGGTGCGGCACCGCACGCAGCTGTTCCTTGACGCCGATGAGCACCCCCGCCCAATCGCCGGCCGGCACGTTGAGCGAGACCGGGAACTCGGCGGTGAACCAACCGACCGTGCGGGAGGTGTCGACATCGTCGAACAGTTCCTCACGGCCGTGGCCCTCCAGCGCGAGCAGCACGCGTTCCCGGCCGGTCCACTCGGCGAGCACCCGGCCCAGGGCGCTGAGCAGCACATCGTTGGCCTGGGTGCGGTAGACCGGGGGCACCTGATGCAGCAGCGCGTCGGTGTCCGCCGGGGAGAGCCGGACGGTCACGTTGCGGGCCGTGGCTGTGGTGTTGGCGCCTTGGCGGTCGACCGGGAGCTCGGCCGTGGCCTCGCGGACCGCCCGGGTCCAGTACGGCAGGGCGTCGTCGAGCCCACCGGCGGCGACGTGCGCGGCGAGCCGCTGCGCCCAACCGGTGTAGCCGGTGCCGACCGGGGCCAGCTCGACTGGTCTGCCGCCGGCTGCTTGCCGGTACGCGGTCTGCAGATCGTCTAGCAGGATCCGCCAGGACACACCGTCGACGACGAGGTGATGCACGACGAGCAGTAGCCGCGGTGCGCGGCCGTGGCCGTTCGATCCGTTCTGGTGCTCGGGCGAGGTGGATGTGTCCGGGCCGAACGTGAACACCACGGCGCGCAGCATCGGGCCGTTGGCGATGCCGAGGCCGCGCTGGGCGTCGAGCGCGTGGCGGTCCACCGCCGCCGGTAGTTCCTCGGCGCTGAGCTCGGACAGGTCATGCACGTCCAGGGGCACACCGGTCTCCTCGGCCGGCTGCTGGGACCAGCCCTCGGGCCCGTGGTGCAGCCGCATCCGCAGCGCCTCGTGGTGGGTGACCACCGCGTGCAGCGCCACCGCCAAGGCGGCCCGGTCGACGTCGGCAGGCAGGTCCATCAGCATCGACATGGCGAAGTGGCTGCGGTGGACCGGCTCGTGGTCGAGGAACCAGTGCTGGATCGGGGTCAGCGGCGCCGGCCCGGCGACGACAGGTGCCGCCTCGGGTGCCGTCGCGGTGCCGGCCACCAGCGCCAGCTCGGCGATGTTCTGGTGCAGGAAGATGTCCTTGGAGCTGACCCGCAGCCCGGCCTGCCGGGCGCGGGACACCACCTGGATGCTCAGGATCGAGTCGCCGCCGAGGGTGAAGAAGTTGTCCGTGACACCGACACGGTCCGCGCCCAGCACCCCGGCCCAGATCTCGGCGAGCTGCCGCTCGATCTCGGAGCGCGGGGCGACGTACTCGCGGTCGTCACCGGCCGGCAGGGCCGGGGCCGGCAGCGCCCGCCGGTCGACCTTGCCGCTCGCGGTGACCGGCAAGCGGTCCAGCAGCACGAACACCGAGGGGACCAGGTAGTCGGGCAGCGACTGCTTGAGCCAGGAGCGCAGCACGGTGCTGCCCGGGTCCCGGCCGTCGTCGGTGACCAGGTACGCGACCAGCCGCTGGTGACCAGCCGGGTCCGCATGGGCGACCACCACCGCCTCGGTGATGCCGGGCCGGGCCAGCAGCGCCGCCTCGACCTCGCCCGGCTCCACCCGGAAGCCGCGGATCTTGACCTGGTCGTCGGCCCGGCCGAGGAACTCCACCGTCCCGTCGGCCGTCCACCGGGCGCGGTCACCGGTGCGGTACATCCGCTCCCCCGCCGGTCCGTACGGGTCGGCGAGGAACTGTCCCGCTGTCCGGCCCGGCCGGTGCAGGTAGCCGCGGGCCACCTGGGCACCGGCGAGGTACAGCTCACCGGGTACGCCGGCCGGCACCGGGGACAGCCGCTCATCGAGCACGTACGCACGCATGTTGGGCAGCGGTCGGCCCAGGACCGGCTGTGCCGACCCGGTGACCGGCGCGGCGAGAGCGTCCACTGTGCACTCTGTGGGGCCGTACATGTTGTAGGCGGCGACGTCGGGCGTTCGGCTCAGGTCCTGCCAGAGTCCGTCGCCGAGGGCCTCGCCGCCGAGCAGCAGGATGCCCGGCCGGTGCCGGTCGGTGCTCAGCAGGCCGGCGGCGAGCAGGTGCCGGGCGTACGACGGGGTGACGTCGACCAGGTCGATCCGGTGATCGGCGACGTAACCGGCGAAGGCGTCCGAGTCGAGCCGGACGGCGTCCTCGATGACGTGCACCTCGTGGCCGCCCGCGAGCAGCAGCAGTTCCTCCAGTGAAGCGTCGAAGGTGAAGGAAGCCGCGAGTGCCGCCCGCAGCGGCCGATCCCCGTGCCGCTGCGCGAAGTCGGCGAGGAACCCGGCGCGGTGGTGGGCGAGCAGGTTGGTCAGTTGCCGGTGCTCCACCGCCACACCCTTGGGTCGGCCTGAGGAGCCTGAGGTGTAGATGACGTACGCGGTGTTAACCGGGAGTGGCGGCACCAGCGTTGCGGTCACATCGTCCACCTTGGACGGGTTCAGTACGGCAAGACCGGCCGGTAGACCGGCGAGGTCCGGCGCGGCCAGCACCAGGACCGGTTCCGCGTCGCTCAGCACGGCCGCGGTCCGGGCGGTCGGCTGCTCCGGATCGATCGGCAAGTAGGCGGCGCCCGCCCGCAACACGGCGAGCACAGCCACGACCAGCTCAGCGCTGCGCGGCAAGGCCACCGCCACGATCGTCTCCGGACCGCAACCGCGGCTCAGGAGCACGTGCGCCAGCCGGTTCGCCCGCGCGTCGAGCTCGGCGTAGGTCAGCGACACGGAACCACACACCACGGCGGTCGCCTGCGGAACCCGGGCGGCCTGCGCCGCAACCAGCTCCGGGAACGTCGCGCCCGGCGCGTCCAGCACCGGACCCCCCTGGTACTCCAGGATCTCCTGCCGTTCGCCGTCAGCGAGCAGTGCCATCTCGCCGAGCGGCCGGGCCGGGTCGTCGGCCAGCGCCGCCAGCAGCACGACCAGATGCCCGGCCATCCGCGCAATCGTGGCGGCGTCGAACAGGTCGGTGTTGTACTCGATGGCGCCGGCCAGCACCCCGTCGCGTTCCTCGAACTCGATGGCCAGGTCGTGGCTCGCCGTGACCACGGGTGGTGGCAGCTCCGCGACAGTCAGCCCGGGCAGCGCGGGCGGGTCGCCGGGCAGGTTCTGCAGCACGATCAGCACGTCGAACAGCGGGTTGCGGCTGGTGTCACGAACCGGGCTCAGCTCGTCGACGAGCCGTTCGAACGGCACGTCCTGGTGGGCGAAGGCGCCGCGTACGGTCTCCCGCGCCTGGGCCAGCAGCTCGGTGAACGGCTGCCGCGCGTCTAGCCGCGAGCGCAGCACGACGGTGTTGACGAAGAAGCCGACGATCCGGTCGAGGTTGGGATGTTCACGCCCGGAGGTGACGGTGCCGAGGGCGATGTCGTCCTGCCCGGACCAGCGGCTCAGCAGGAGTTGGCAGGCCGCGACCAGGGTGGTGAAGAGGGTGCAGTCGTGGGCTCGGCCGAGGCGGTGCAGCTGGCCGGCAAGCTCAGGCGGGACGGTGAAGGTGTGCATGGCGCCGGCCGAGGTGCGGACTGCCGGGCGGGGGCGGTCGGTGGGTAGCTCCAGCGGGGCGACGCCGGCGAGTTGGTCGCGCCAGTAGTCGAGCTGGGTCTCGGCGGTACGGCCGGCGAGCTGGGCGCGTTGCCAGACGGCGAAGTCGGCGTACTGGAGGGTGAGGGCGGGGAGAGTGGCCTGTTCGCCTTGGAGGGCGGCTGCGTACAGCTCGGTGAGCTCGTCGGTGAGGATGCCGCCCGACCAGCCGTCGGTGATGATGTGGTGCAGGGTCAGAAGGAGGACGTGGTCGTCGAGGGCGGTGCGTACCAGGAGGGTCCGCAGGAGCGGGCCGGTGCGCAGGTCGAAGGGGCGGCTCGCTTCGGCGGCCAAAAGCTCGTGCAGCGCGGTCTCGTTCGGCTTGCTGAGGACACGTAGCTCGGGCGACACCTCATAGGGTTCTCCGATCACCTGCACCCCGCGGCCGTCGACGGTGTCGAAGGTCGTGCGCAGAGACTCGTGCCGGGCCACCAGTGCGGTCAGCGCCGCGCTCAGGGCGTCGGTGTTGAGGGATCCGGTCAGGCGCAGCGTCAGCGGCGACACATACTCCGTGCCGCCGGGAGCGAACTGGTCCAGGAACCACAGCCGCTGCTGGGCGAACGAGAGTGGCAGCGGGCCGCGCCGGTCCACCCGGGAGATGGTCCTGGTGTTCTCGGTACCGGTGCCCGCGCCGCCGTCCAGCAGCGCGGCGAGGCCGGCCAGCGTCGGTGCGGCGAACACGGCGCGTGGGGACACCCGGACACCGGAAGTCTCCCGCAGCCGCGAGGTGACCCGCATGCTGAGGATCGAGTCACCGCCGAGCTCGAAGAACGAGTCCGTGGCGCCGGCCCGCTCGACCCCGAGGACCTCGCACCAGACCCGGGCCACGAGCCGCTCCGCCGGGGTGCGAGGCGGGACGTGCTCGTTGCGCGTACCGGTGCCGAAGTCGGGCTCGGGCAGTGACCGGCGGTCGAGCTTGCCGCTGCTGGTCATCGGCAGTCTCGCGACGCCGATGAATGCCGCTGGGATCAGGTAGTCGGGCAGGGTGCGGCTCAGGCGCGAGCGGATCTCGTCGGCCGCCGGGAGCTGCGTCGTCTGGATCTGCAGGGCCGGGGCGGCAACCAGGTAGGCGACGAGGCGCCGCGTACCGGTCGCGGACTCGTGGGCGACGACCGCAGCCGCAGCGATCGCCGGATCCGCGAGCAGAGCCGCCTCGATCTCACCCGGTTCGATCCGGAAGCCGCGAATCTTGATCTGCTCGTCGGCACGCCCGAGATACTCCAGCAGCCCAGCACCGGTCCAGCGAACCAGGTCGCCGGTCCGATACATCCGGGCACCAGCAGTACCGAACGGATCAGCGACGAACCGCTGGGCAGTCAGCCCGGGCCGATCCAGGTAGCCGCGAGCGACCTGATCACCGGCGATGTACAGCTCACCGGTGACCCCCGGCGGCACCGGCCGCAGGCCGCGGTCAAGAACGTACGCACGCTGGTTGCGCCCGGGCCGGCCGATGACAGGCCGGTCGGCGTCGCTGACCCGGCAGGACACCGAGTCGACGGCACACTCCGTGGGCCCGTAGTAGTTGTAGCCGGTGACGTGACTGGCCGCGAGGGCACGCCAGAGGTCCGGCTCGGTCGCCTCGCCGCCGACCATGACCACTCGCGGGAACGGCCGGGCGTCGTCGAGCAGCCCGGCCGGGACCAGCTGCCGCGCGTACGACGGGGTGAGGTCGAGCAGGTCGACGCGGTGCTCGGCGATGTAGCCGACGAGCGCGTCCGGGTCCAGCCGGGTGTCGTCGTCGATGACGTGCAGCTGGTGGCCGGCGGCCAGGAACAGCAGTCCCTCCCACGACGTGTCGAAGGAGAACGCCGCCGTCAGCGCCACGGTCAGCGGCCGCCCGGCGGCCTGGCTCTCCGGCTCGATCAGCTCGGTGAGGTGGTCGTAGTACAGGGTGGTGAGCTGCCGGTGCTCGACCAGCACACCTTTAGGTCGACCTGTTGAGCCTGAGGTAAAGATGAGGTAGGCGGAGTTCTCCTGATGTAGCGAACCTGTCCTGTAGTTGTCGCTCGGGCAGGTCTCGGGGCAGCCGGCGAGCTTGCGAGCGGTGGCCCGGGTGTCGAGCCTGAGCACGGGCAGGTCTGCGGCGAGCTGTCCGTCCGCGCACAGCACGACGGTGGCGCGGGCGTCACGGCACAGCAGATCAACCCGTTCGGCCGGCAGCGTGGGATCGACGGGCAGGTAGACACCGCCGGCCTTGAGCACAGCGAGGATCGCCACGACGCTGTCGGCGCCGCGCGGCAGCGCGACGGCGACGACGCGCTCCGGGCCCACTCCGGCCCGGATCAGCAGGTGGGCAAGCCGGTTGGCCCGGGCGTCGAGCTCGGCGAAGGTCAGCCGGGTGGTCCGGAACACCAGGGCGGTGGCGTCCGGGGTACGGTGGGCCTGCTCGGCGAAGACGGCCGGGAAGGTCGTGTCCGGTACGGCAAGACCGGTAGCGTTCCACTCGGTCAGCACCCGCCGCCGCTCGTCAGCCGTCACCCACTCCAACGTGGACACCGGCTGCCGCGGATCGGCCGCGAACGCCCCGAGCAACAGTCGCAGCCGTTCGGCAAGACCTTGCGCGGTTGCGGCGTCGAACAGCCGCGGGTCGTACGCCAGCTCCAGCCGCAACCCGTCAGCCAGGTACGCACTCAGCGCCAGCGGGAAGTTCGTGGTGTCACCGGCCCGCACCTCGCGCAGCCGCAGCTCCCCGGCGGCGACACTGGCCTCGTCGTACGGGTAGTTCTCGAACACCACGACGCTGTCGAACAGGTTGGTACCTGCCGGCACCTCGCTCCAGGCGCGCAGTTGCGACAGGGCGGCCCAGTCGAAGCGGCGGGCCTCGCTCTGCGCCTGTTGCAGGCTGCGCAGCCACTCCCCCACCGGCTCGCCATCCGGTACGGAGACCCGGGTCGGCACGGTGTTGATGAACATGCCGATCATCGACTCGACGTCCGGCAGCTCAGCCGGACGTCCGGAGACAGTGGTGCCGAACACGACGTCGTTCTCGCCGCTGCACCGCGACAGCAGCAACGCCCAGGCGCCCTGCACGACGGTGTTGACGGTCAGCCCGTACTGCTGCGCGGCTTGCCGCAACGCGGCGGACTCCGGCTCGGGCAGCCGCAGCCGGACGGTCTCGGCGGATTCGGTGCGGTGCGCCTCGACCGGCTGGCGGTCGTAGGGCAGCGGGGTCGGCGCGCTCAGCCCGGCGAGGACTCCACGCCAGTACTGCTCGGCCTGATCGGTGTCCTGGCCGGCAAGCCAGGCGAGGTAGTCGCGGAACGGACGGCGGTGTACCGGGCGGGGTGCCCGGTCACGGACGATGGCCGCGTACTGCTCAGCGACCTCGGTGAAGACCTGCCCGACACTCCAGCCGTCGAGCAGCACGTGGTGCGAGGTCCACACGACGAGGACCTCGTCGTCGGCGGTGCGGGCGATGGCGAGCCGCATCAGTGGGGCGGCCGTCAGCTCCACTCCGGCGGCCAGGTCCTCGGCCAGCAGGCTGCGCAGGGCGTCGGCGCGGGCGGCGTCGTCCAGGGCCCGCCAGTCGTGGTGGGTCACGGGCAGGGTGACCTCCCGGTGCACCACCTGCACCGGCTGGTCGACCCCTTCCCAGACCACAGCGGTACGCAGGGCCGGCGTCCGGTCGACGACACGCTGCCAGGCGGCGGCCAGCGCGGCGGGGTCCGTGACCCCACCGAGCCGCAGCTGGGTCCGGTCGGCGTACACGCCGGAGTCCTCGTCGACCAGGCTGTGGAAGACCATGCCGGCCTGCAGCGGGGTCAGCGGGTAGACGTCCTCGACGTTGCGGCCGTCGCCGGCGACCCGGTCCACGCCGGCCTGGTCCAGGCGGGCCAGCGGGAAGTCGGCGGGCGAGCGGCCGCCGGCCCGGGGGTCGGCGCAGTGCGCGACGATCTCGCGCAACGCGTCCAGCATGGCCTCAGCGAGCCGCCGTACGGTGTGCTCGTCGTGGACGTCAGCGCTGTAGAGCCAGCTCAGCCGTAGCTCCCCGTCCTCGACCAGCCCGGCGATGTCCAGCAGGTACGCCGGCGCCTGCCCGGGGTCCAGCTCGGGTCCGACGCCGTCGTGCCGGGCCCGGACCAGTCCGGTGGCCTGGGCGGCGTCCCACCGGCCGTGGTAGTTGAAGCAAACCTGAGGTAGCGCACCTCCCCCTGATGCGGTGGCCGTGGGCGACAAGTAGCGCAGGGCCTCGTAGCTGAGCCCCCGGTGCGGCACCGCGCGCAGCTGTTCCTTGACGGCGAGCAGCGTCCGGCCCCAGTCCGGCGCCGCGGGCAAATCCAGCGTCACCGGGAACTGGGTGGTGAACCAGCCGACGGTCCGCGACAGATCGACGCCGTCGAGCAGTTCCTCGCGGCCGTGGCCCTCGCAGGCGACTGCGACCCGGTCCCGGCCGGTCCAGTCGGCCAGCACCCGGCCCAGGGCGCTGAGCAGCACGTCGTTGACCTGGGTGCGGTAGACCGGCGGCACCCGGTGCAGCAGCGCGTCGGTGTCGTCGCGGCCCAGCCGGACGGTCACCGCCCGCGTCGAGTGCCCCGTGGGCGCGCCGTCGTGATCCCTGGGCAGCGCCACGACATCGCCGGTGCCCGCCCAGTACGCCCGCGCGTCGTCGAGGCCACCGGCCGTGACGTGCGCGGCCAGCTGGTGTGCCCACTGGGTGAACGGAGTCGTCACGGGCGGCAACGCCACCGGCTGCGCCCCGGCCAGCTGCCGGTACGCCGTTTCCAGATCCTCCAGCACGATCCGCCACGAGACCCCGTCCATGACCAGGTGGTGAGCGACCAGCAGCAGCCGCGGCGGCCGACCGGCGCCAGATCGCGCCAGCACCGCGCCGAACATCCGCCCGGTCTGCAGGTCCAGTGCGGCGCGCAGCTCGGCGGCGGCCTCTTCCAGGGCGGCGGCGTCGGGCAGATCGCGCACGGCCAGCGCCACGGGGACAACGACAGGTTGCTGAACCGTACCTTCGGCTCCGATGGTGAAGGTGAGCCGGAGACCGTCGTGGTGACGCACGACCGCGTCCAGCGCCCGGCCCAGCATCTCCTCGTCCACGTCGGCGGCCAAGTCGAGCAGCATGGACATGGTGAAGTGCCGCAGCGGCCCGTACGTGTCGAAGAACCAGTGCTGAATCGGCGCGAGCGGGGCCGGGCCGGCAATGACCGGTGCCGCCTCGCTCACCTCGGCGGCGCCCGTCACGAGGGCCAGCTCGGCGATGCTCTGGTGCAGGAAGATGTCACGCGAGGTCAGCCGCAGACCGGCCTGCCGGGCCCGGGACACCACCTGGATGCTCAGGATCGAGTCCCCGCCCAGGGTGAAGAAGTTGTCCGTCACCCCGACCCGCTCGGCGCCCAGCACGCCGGCCCAGATCTCGGTGAGCTGCCGTTCCGTGGCAGTGCGGGGAGCCACGTAGCCGGCCTGGTCGGTGGCCGGCCCGCTCGGGGCAGGCAGGGCGCGGCGGTCCAGCTTGCCGGTGTGCGTAGTGGGCAGCCGGTCCAGCACCACGTACGCCGTGGGCACCATGTAGTCGGGCAGCTGACGGCGGAGCTCGGTTCGCAGAGCGGCGCTGTCCGGCGCGTCCTGCGGGTTCGCGGGCACGACGTAGGCCACCAGCCGGCGATGTCCCGCGTCGTCGTCGCGGGCGATGACGACCGCCTCTGCGACACCCGGGACGGCATGCAACACGGCTTCGATCTCGCCCGGCTCGATCCGATAGCCACGCACCTTCACCTGTTCGTCGGCGCGCCCGAGATAGTCGAGCTGCCCGTCAGCGGTCCACCGCACCCGGTCACCGGTGCGATACATCCGCCCGCCACCGGCGCCGAACGGATCGGCCAGGAAGCGCTCGGCGGTGAGCCCCGGGCGATTCAGGTAGCCACGAGCCACCTGCTCCCCGGCGAGATACAGCTCCCCCGCGACGCCGATCGGCACCGGCCGTAGCGAGGCGTCCAGCACGTACGCCCGCACATTACGCAGCGGTCGCCCGACCACCGGACGTGTCCCGGCCCCGACCTCACAAGACAGCGCGTCCACGGTGCACTCGGTCGGCCCGTAGAAGTTGTACGCCGTCGTGCCGGGCACCGCACCCAGCTCCCGCCACAGCGACTCGCTCAGCGCCTCGCCGCCCAGCATGAGCACGGCCGGCCGGTGTACGTCGTCGGCAAGCAGTCCGGCGGGCAGCAGCTGCTGCAGGTACGAGGGCGTCAGGTCGAGGAAGTCGATGCGGTGCGCGCGGATGTAGTCCACGAGTGCGCGCGGGTCGAGCCGGGTCTGTTCGTCGATGACGTGCAGCTCGTGCCCGTCCGCCATGAGCAGCGGACCTTCCCATGAAGTGTCGAACGAGAACGCCGCGGTCAGGGCGGCCCGCAGTCGTCCGCCCGCGGCAGCTGTCAGCCCCTGGCGGTGATGGTGGAACAAGTTGACGAGCTGCCGGTGCTCGACCGTGACACCCTTCGGCCGCCCGGTCGAGCCGGAGGTGTAGATGACATAGGCGGCGTGCCGCGGACCCGCGCGGCCGAGCAGCTCGGCGTCAGCGAGGCGACTGTCGGCGAATCCGTCGAGTTCCGCCCGGACGGCCGGGTCATCCAGCGCCAGTCCAGCCGTCCCAGCCGGCAGCGGACTGCTTCCT
Source organism: Actinoplanes sp. CA-051413 (assembly GCF_050955795.1). Classification (NCBI taxonomy): domain Bacteria; kingdom Bacillati; phylum Actinomycetota; class Actinomycetes; order Micromonosporales; family Micromonosporaceae; genus Actinoplanes; species Actinoplanes sp. CA-051413. The sequence goes on along the minus strand of NZ_CP192100.1, from coordinate 4,390,913 downwards.
GCCGTCAGGGTCAGCACCGGAGCCGCATCCTCCAGCACGAAGGCGATCCGGTCCGGCGGCAGATCCGGGTCGACGGGCAGGTACACGCCACCCGCCTTCAGCACGGCCAGCAACGCCACAATCATCTCGGCCGTACGGGGCAGAGCCAGCGCGACCACCCGTTCCGGCCCGGCACCGCGCCGCACGAGCAGCCGGGCGAGCCGGTTCGCCCGCGCGTCCAGCTCCCGGTACGTCAGCGTGGTGTCCCGGCACACCAGGGCGGTGGCGTCCGGGGTGAGGCTCACCTGAGCCTCGAACAGTTCACCGAAGGTGCCGGCCGGGAAGTCGGCGTCGGTGGCGTTCCACTGCCGCAGCACCTGATCGCGTTCGCCGGCACTGAGCAGCTCCAGCTCAGCCAATCGCCGCCCAGGTGCCGTGGTGACCGCGTCGAGCAGCCCCAGTAGATGCCGGGTCATCCGCTCGACAGTCGCGGCGTCGAACAGGTCGGTGTTGTACTCCACGAAACCGGACAGGGCGCCGGACCGCCGCTCGAACTCCATCGACAGGTCCACAGTGGCCGCTCGCCGCGACAGCTCGATCTCCTCGACGCGCAGGCCACTCAGACGCGGGGCAGCGCGGCGCTCGTCGTGCAGCAGCACCATGACGTCGAACAGCGGGTTGCGGCTGGGATCGCGGGCCGCGCCGGCCGCCTCCACAAGTCGTTCGAACGCCACGTCGTCATGGGCGAACGCGTCCAGCGCAGTACCACGCACCTCGGCCAGCAGGTCGGCAAAGCTCCCGCGCTCGTCGACCTGGGAACGCAGCACCACCGTGTTGACGAAGAAGCCCACGAGCCGTTCGAGTTCTGGCCGGTTGCGCCCGGAGACGACCGTGCCCACCGCGACATCGTCCTGCCCGGAGTAGCGGGAGAAGAGCAGGGTGCAGGCCGCGGTCAGGGCAGTGAACAGAGTGGTGTCATGAGCGCGGGCCAGCTCGGCCAGCCGGTCGGCGACAGCAGCGGGCACGGTGAACCGGTGCACCGCGCCGTGCGACGTGCGCACCGCGGGACGCGGCCGATCGGTGGGCAACTCCAGCGGTTGCAGTCCGGCGAGCCGACCGGCCCAGTAGTCGGCGTGCGTGCGAGCCTCGTCGCCGGTGGCGCGGCGGCGCTGCCAGACGGCGAAGTCCGCGTACCGCAGGGCAGGCTCGGGCAGCTCACTTGAAGTGCCGAGGTGAGCGGCCTCGTACAGGGCGGCGAGGTCCTCGGTCAGCACGCCCATCGACCAGCCGTCGGTGACGATGTGGTGGGCGGCGAGCAGCAGCACGTGCTCCTGCTCCCCCAGGCGGAACACCGTGACCCGGAACAGCGGGCCGGTCCGCAGGTCGAACGGCACCGAGTACGACTCGTAGAGCACCTGTTCCAGGTCGGCTCCGGAGGTTGACTCGACCAGCGGGACGTAGAGGTCCGGCACAGGGTGCACAACCTGAACCGCCGCACCGTCGATGTCGTCGAAGGTGGTCCGCAGCGACTCGTGCCGGGTGGCCAGCGCCCGTACCGCCGTGGTCAGCGCCGGCAGGTCGAGCGGACCGCTGAGGCGCATCGCAAACGCGCTGTTGTATTCGGCCTCGCCGGGCTGGAAGCGGTCCAGGAACCAGAGCCGCTGCTGCGAGAACGAGAGCGGCAGCGGCTCGTCCCGCGGGGCGGGCGGGATCGGGTCGGCGACCGTGGTGGCGGGCGCCGATCCGGCCAGTCGCTGGCGGAGGAGCTGTTGCAGGTGCGCGGGCAGGGCGGCCGTACGGCTCTGCTGCGGGGACGGCAAGAGGTGCTCCTTCATCGGGGTTCGTCGGTGCCGGCGCCGGACGCGAGGCTCTCCAGCTCGAGGAGGATCCGGTCCTCCACGAGCTCGGCCAGGGCGGCCACGGTGCGGGCGCTGAGGATGTCGCGAGGGCTCAGGGGCAGCCCGAAAGCGGTGCCGGTGCGGGAGGCGACGAGCATGCCGCGGATCGAGTCGCCGCCCAGGTCGAAGAAGCTGTCGTGCACGCCGACCCGGTCGGTGCCGAGCACCTCGGACCAGATGCCGGCGATGACACCCTCGGCGTCGGTCCGGGGAGCCACGGGCTCGGCGGCGGTCGTGTCGGATCGGTCCGGGGTGGGCAGCGCCGCGCGGTCGAGCTTGCCGTTGGGACTCAACGGAAGCCGGTCCAGGACGACGAAGGCCGACGGAATCATGTGCTGCGGCAGGTCGGCGGCGAGCCGGTCGCGCAGATCGGCCGGTTCCGGCCCGGGACCGGACCAGGGTACGACGTACGCGATCAAGCGGTCGTCGCGGACCAGGACCACCGCCTGGGTCACGCCGGGCAGCCGGCGCAGCGCGGCCTCGATCTCACCCGGCTCGATCCGGAAGCCGCGGAGCTTGACCTGGTCGTCGGTGCGGCCGAGGAAGCCCAGCGTGCCGTCCGGATGCCAGCGGGCCAGGTCGCCGGTGCGGTACATCCGGCTGCCGGGGCCGCCGTGGGGGTCGGCGACGAAACGCTGTGCGGTCAGCCCGGGCCGGTTCAGGTAGCCCCGAGCCAGCTGCACCCCGGCGAGGTACAGCTCACCGGGCACGCCCGGTGGCACGGGTCGCAGGTCGCGGTCGAGGACGTAGGTGCGGGTGTTCCACACCGGCCGCCCGATCGGCACTGCCGCGGCCCGGGACAGCGGTGGACACGGAAAATACGTGACGTCGACGGACGCCTCCGTGGGGCCGTACAGGTTGTGCAGGCCGACCGGCAGCAGCGCATGGAAAGCGGCGGCGACATCGGCCGGCAGGGCCTCGCCGCTGCAGATCACCCGGCGCAATCCGGTGCAGCCCGCGGCGGCGGGCTCGGCCACAAAGGCCCGCAGCATAGAGGGTACGAAGTGGACGGTCGTCACCCGCGCCTCTTGGATGAGGTCGGCGAGGTAGGCCGGATCCTTGTGCCCCTCCGGCCTGGCCACGACCAGGTGCGCGCCGACGATCAGCGGCCAGAAGAACTCCCAGACCGACACGTCGAAACTGGCCGGCGTCTTTTGCAGGACCACGTCGTCGGGACCGAGGCCGTACTCGTGTTGCATCCACAGCAACCGGTTGACGATGCCCTCGTGCGGCACGGCCACACCCTTGGGTCGCCCAGTTGAGCCGGAGGTGAAGATGACGTAGGCCGGGCCGGCCGGAGTGAGCGTCGCAAGCCGGTCGGCGTCGCCCGGGGTGTGCTCCGGACCGGAGGCGTCGCCGACGTCCTGCCGGCGGTCGAGCACCAGCACCGGACGGGCGTCGTCAAGCATCATGGCGATCCGGGCGGCGGGCAGCTCCGGATCGACCGGCAGGTACGCGGCCCCGGACTTGAGCACTGCCACCAGAGCCACGACCAGCTCCAGCGAGCGGGGCAACGCCACCGCCACGCACCGCTCCGGCCCCGCACCGGAGGCGATCAGCCGGTGCGCGAGCCGGTTGGACCAGCGGTCGAGGTCGGCGTACGACAGCGTCTCTCCGCCGAAGGTGACCGCCGGCGCCTGCGGGGACCGCGCCGCCTGCGCCGTCAGCAGGTCCGTCAGGGTGACGGCGGGGACCGGATGGGCGGTGTCGTTCCACCGGGTGAGCACCAGGTCCCGTTCCGCGGCGGTCAGCATCGGAAACTGTCCGGCCGGCCGGTGCGGATCCTCGGCGACGGCGACCAGCAGTTCCCGCAGGTGATCCAGCAGTCGCCGCGCGGTGTCCTCGTCGAAGCACGCCGGGTCGTAGCCGAGCGCCAGCGACAGCCGCGGTCCGGGATAGGCGAGCAGGCTGAGCGGGAAGCTGGTGGTCTCGACCGCGTCCAGGTCCCGCAGCCGCAGCCCGTGGGCCCGCGCGGCGTCGTCATCGATCGGGTAGTTCTCGAACACCACGATGCTGTCGAACAGTCCGGTACCGGCGGGCACGTCGCTGAGCGCTCGTAGCCGGGCGAGTGGAAGGTGCTCGAACTGCCGCGCCTCGATCTGCGCGGTCTGCAACGACTGCAGCCACGGCAGGGTGCCGGCGTTCGGGTCGACATCGACCCGAACCGGCAAGGTGTTGATGAACAGCCCGGTGATGGCGTCGGCGCCACGCAGGCCGGCCGGGCGGCCGGACACCGTCGCGCCGAAGCAGACGTCACGCTGTCCGCTGTGACGGGACAGCAGCATCGCCCAGGCGCCTTGGATCAGCGTGTTGAGGGTCAACCGGTTACTGCGGGCCACGTCGTGCAGCCGCTGCGACTCCTGCTCGCCGAGCGTGATGGCGTACCGCTGGGCCGAGCGGGCGCCGGTCCCGGGCACCGATTCCCTGTCGTACGGCAGAGGCGTAGGCGCATTTAAGCCCGACAGCACCTGCCTCCAGTGAACCTCCGCCAGATCATCCTGTTGTTCGCCCAGCCAGGCGACGTAGTCGCGGAACGGCCGCCGGACCGGCAGTGCGGCCGCGACGCCTCGCCGGAGTGCGGCGTGACAGGCGAAGACGTCTGACAGCACCTGGAAGATGCTCCAGCCGTCCAGCAGCAGGTGGTGGAAGGTCCAGACCACCCGCACCTCGGTCGCGGAGAGCCGGGCCAGCACGAGCCGCAGCAACGGCGCCCGGGCCAGGTCGAGGCCCTCGGCGCGGTCCTGGTCGAGGAGTGAACGCAGGTGCTCGTGGCGGTCCGTTTCGCCGTACCCGGTCCAGTCGAGATGGGTGACCGGGACGCGTACGCCGCGGTGCACGATCTGCACCGGCTCGCCGAGCCCGTCCCACACCACCGCGGTGCGCAGCACCGGGGTGCGGTCCACCACCTGCTGCCAGGCCTGAGCAAGCAGCCCGGGATCCTCGACGCCGTCGAGCACGAAGGTGGTCTGCTGGAAGTAGACGCCGTGCGCGCCCGGCTCCAGGCCGTGGAACGCCATGCCGGCCTGCATCGCGGTCAGCGGGTAGATGTCCTCGACGTCCGTGCCGGGCCCGGCCAGGCGGTCCACCGCGGCCTGGTCGAGGCGGGCAAGCGGAAAGTCCGACGGGGTACGCCCGCCGGCGCCAGCTTCGGCGCAGTGGTCGACAATTGCGCGCAGAGCGGCGCACATCCGATCGGCCAACGCGGCGACAGTCCGCGGCTCGTGCCGGTTGCGCCCGTACGACCAGGTCAGCTCGAGGCAGCCGGCGGTGACCCGGCCGACGACCTCCAGCAGGTGTGGCCGGGCGGCGGTCGGGTCGTCGTCCAGATCGAGCGCAGCGGCCACGCCCCGGACCAGGCCGTCGGCACCCGCCGGGAAGTCGAGCTGGCCAAGATAGTTGAAGCTGATCTGCGGCGCCGGGCCGTGGAGTCGCTCGTCGCGGGCGAGGTAGCGCAGCGCCCCGAAGCCGATGCCCCGCCGGGGGACCGCCCGAAGTTGTTCTTTGACCGCCTTCAGTGCGCCGCCCCAGCCGTCCCCGACCGGCACCTCGAGGGCGACGGGGTAGACGGTGGTGAACCAGCCGACGGTCCGGGAGAGATCGACGCCGTGGATGATCTCCTCGCGCCCATGGCCCTCCAGATCCACGACCACCCGCGGTCGGCCGGTCCACTCGGTAAGCGTGGCGCCGAACGCGGTCAGCAGCACGTCGTTGACCTGCGTCCGGTACGCCGCCGGCACGTCCTGCAGCAGGGCCGTGGTTTCGGCCTGGTCGAGCCGCACGGTCACCGACCGGGTGTCCGCGACGGTGTCCGGCCCGCTGCGCTCCACTGGCAAGGCCGGGTCACAAGCCCCGACAGCCGCCCAGTGCTCCCGCTCCCCGGCGAAGCCACCGTTGGCGGTGTACTCCGTCAGGCGGTTGGCCCACTCCAGCACCGAGGTGGTGCGCTCGGTCAGCCGCACCGGCTCCCCTGCTGTCGCCTGCCGGTACGCCTGCCCCAAGTCTTCGGCCAGCACCCGCCACGACACGGCGTCCACGACAAGGTGGTGCACCGCGAGCACCAGCACCGGCACGCCGGCGTCGACCAGCGTGGCCCGCAGCAGCGGTCCGCTCTCCAGGTCGATCGCCCCATGAGCCTGCTGTGCCTCGCCCAGCAGCGCCTCAGGCGTCGCTGCGGAGGACAACCGCCGCCTGATCAGGCTCACCTCAACTGGAGGTCCGATCTCCACCCGGTGACCGACCCCGGTCGCCGGGAATCGCGCCCGCAGCGCATCGTGCTGGGCGAGCAAGGCGGTCAGCGCGGTCCGCAGCACTCGCTCGTCCACGTCGGGCGTCAACTCGAGGGCGAGCCACTGGTCGAAGCGGTTCGCGCCGGTGCCCCGGGTCTCCAGGAGCCAGCGCTGGATCGGGGTGAGCGGGGCACTGCCGGTGACCGGCCCGCTGTCACCGGTGGCTGGGCCGGCCACCGTAACGACCGAGGCCAGCGCCGCGATGTTCGGGTGCCGGAACAGCTCGCGGGAGGTCAGCTGAAGTCCGGCTGCACGGGCCCGGGACACCACTTGGATGCTCAGGATGGAGTCGCCGCCGAGAGCAAAGAAGTCGTCCTCGACACCGACACGGGGGACGCCCAGCACGTCGGACCAGATGCTTGCGAGGGTCCGCTCGGTGTCGGTGCGAGGTGCCACGTACCGGTCCGGGGCGGCGGTGAGGTCCGGGGCGGGAAGGGCGCGGCGGTCGAGTTTGCCGTTCGGGTCGACCGGGAGCGCGTCCAGGAAGACGAATGCGGCGGGGACCATGTGGTCGGGCAGCTCGGCTGCGAGCGCGGTCCGCAGCGGTGCCGGGTCGGGCTGTCCGCCGGCATGGGGCACCACGTAGGCGACCAGGCGGCGGGTGCCGGGCGGGTCTTCGCGGACTACGACGGCTGCGCGATCGACGGCGGGCTGACGGGTCAGGGCGGCGGCGACCTCGCCGAGTTCGATACGGAACCCACGGATCTTCACCTGATCGTCGGCGCGGCCGAGGAACTCCAGCTCGCCGCTGGTGCCCCACCGCACGATGTCACCGGTGCGGTACATCCGGGCGCCGGGCCCGCCACGCCCGCCAGGCACGCCATGTGCGCCGCCGGCGCCGGACAGATCTGACCCGCCAGAGGCGTAGGCCGCGCCGGGCACGCCGGCTACATCGGAATCACCGGATGGGGTCGACGCGTCCAATGCGCCGTTCGCGGGGGACGCACCGCCGGGGTCTGACGCGCGGGACCGGTCGGATGCGGCGAACGGATCCGCGACGAAGCGTTGCGCGGTCAGACCCGGCCGGTGCAGGTAGCCGCGGGCCAGGCCGGTACCCGCGATGTACAGCTCGCCGGGCACGCCATCCGGTACCGGCTGCAACGCGCCGTCCAGCACATACACCCGGGTGTTGGCGATGGGCCGGCCGATCGGTGGCACCCGGCCCGGCACCAGCGGCCCGCTCCAGGTAGCCACAACCGTGGACTCCGTCGGGCCATACGAGTTGATCATGCGGCGGCCCGGCGCCCAGCGTGCGACGAGGTCTGCGCCGCATGCGTCACCGCCCACGATGACGCATCGGAAATCGGGCAGACACGCGTCGTCCGGCACGGTCGCCAGGGCCGCCGGCGGGATCAACGCGTGGGTGACCCGCGACTCGGCCAGCACCTCCGCCAGCCGGTCACCGAGCAGCGGACCTTCCGGAGGAACCACCAAGGCCGCGCCGGCCGGTAGAGCCATGCACAGCTCCAGCACGGAGGCGTCGAAGCTGGGCGACGCGAACTGCAGGACGCGATCGCCCGGGCGTACCTGATAGTGCTCGATCTCCGCGGCCGAGAAGCTCGCCAGCCCCGCATGCGGAACCACGACGCCTTTCGGCCGGCCTGTGGAACCGGAGGTGAAGATGACGTAGGCAGGGTGAGCCGCAAGCAGCGGACCTGAACGTTCGGATTCGGCGAGGTCGTCGCCCGGCAGCTCGGCGACGGCCGCCACGACCGCCGGGTCGTCCAGGACGAGCGTGGCCCCGCCAGGCACGGACAGATCCGGGGCGAGGGCGGTCAGCGTCAGCACCAGCACCGGAGCCGCGTCGTCCAGCATCATCGCGATGCGCGACGCCGGATAGGCCGGGTCGACCGGCAGGAACGCGGCACCGGCCTGAGCAACCGCCAGCTGGGCGACCACGATGTCCACCGACCGTGGCAGTGCCAGGGCGACCACTCGTTCCGGACCTGCGCCGCGCTGGATCAGCAGCCGGGCGAGCCGGTTGACCTGAGCCCGAAGCTGGGCGTAGGTGACCGGACCGTGCCGGTCGAGCAGCGCGGGCAGGTCCGGAGTGCGGGCTGCCTGACGGATGAAGAGCTGTGCCAGAGTGGCCGGCTCGGTGGCTCGGGCCGTGTCATTGCGGGAGACCAGCACTTCATGTCGTTCGGCGGCGGAGATCAGGTCGACGGATCCCAGCGGCGCGGCCGGTTCGGTGGTGACCGCGTCGAGGAGCCGGACGAGGTGATCCGTGAGTCGCCGGATGCGGTCCACCGTGAAGAGGTCGGCGTCGTACTCGACTGCCAGGCCGAGGGTGTCGCCGCGCGGGACGAACTCGAAGACCAGGTCGAACCGGGCGGCCGGGCGAGGCAGGTCGTACTCGTCGAACCGCAGCCCGCCGGCCTCGCGAGCCCGCAGCAGCTCCTGCTGCAGCACGACGACGGCCCGCACCAGCGGGACACCGCCCGGCCGGAGTTCCTCAACGAGCCGGTCGAACGGCAGGTCATGGGTGAACGCGTCGAGCACCGTCTCCCGCACATCGGCCACCCGCTCGGCGAAGCTCTGCCGCCGATCGACCGTCCCGCGCAATACCAGCGTGTTGACCAGGAAGCCGACCAGCCGTTCGAGGTCGGGATGGTCACGCCCGGAGGCAACCGTGCCGAGCACGATGTCTCGCTGGTCGCTGTATCGGGCGAGCAGTACCTGTACCGCGGCCACGAGTGTCATGTAGACGGTCGCGCCATGCCGACGGCCCAACCGGTCCAGGCGACGGACCAGCGCGGCCGGCAGGAGCGTTCGGTGCAGGCCACCCGGCCGGGCAGCATCGGCGGATCCGGGCGCGTCGGTGGGCAGCTGCAGCGGCTCGATCCCGGCCAGCCACTCACGCCAGTACGCCAGGCGGTCCTCGACTACTGCCCCGGTGACCCGGCCGCGCTCCCAGGCCGAGAAGTCGGCGTACTGCACCGCCGGCGTGGGCAGCTGGGCCGGAACCCCGCGGACGCCGGCGTCGTAGAGCTCCGCAAGCTCATCGGTGAGCACCCGCACCGACGAGCCGTCGGTGACGATGTGGTGCTGGGCAAGCAGGAGCACGTGCTCGTCCGGCCCGCAGGCGGCCAGAGTGGCTCGTGTCAGCGGCCCGGCTCCCAGGTCGAACGGACGCCGCAGTTCCTCAGCGAGCAGCTCGTCCAGCGCACCGACGCCGATCTCGACCACGCGCAGGAGCAGCTCACTGCGTTCGGCGACGACCTGCACCGGCTCCCCGCCTACGACGGTGAAGGTGGTCCGCAAGGACTCGTGCCGCTCCACCAGCGCAGCCAGGGCAGCGCGCAGGGCACCGAGGTCGAGCGGCCCGCGCAACCGCAGCCCCACGCCCGTGTGGTACTCGCCCGACCCGGCGTCGAGCTGCTCGTGTGCCCAGAGCCGCCGCTGGTACGTCGACAGCGGCACCGGCCCGGACCTGTCCACCCTCGTGATGACCTGAGCCACCTCAGGCGCACCTGAAGTGACGGCGGCCGCGGTGGCAGCGATGGTACGGGCGTCGAACGCAGTCCGGGCCGGCAGCCGCACACCCAGCGTCTCCCGCAGCCGCGACAACGCCCGCACAGCCAGGATGGAGTCGCCACCCAGCGCAAAGAAGTCGTCGTGCCGTCCCACGTGCGGCAAGCCGAGGACGTCGGCCCAGATGGCGGCGACCGCCCGCTCGGCGTCGGTGCGAGGCGGCTCATGCGCCAAGCTCTCGAACTGTGGCGCGGGCAGCGCCCGATGGTCCAGCTTCCCGTTACTGCTGACCGGCAGAGCGGCGAGCGTGACAAAGGCGGCGGGCACCATGTGCGCCGGCAACGCCGCTGCCACGTGCTCACGCAACTCCGCCTGGTCGACTCCCCCGGGGTTGGCGGGCACCACGTACGCGACCAGCTGCTTGACGCCCGGCCGGTCCTCGCGGGCGACAACCGCCGCACGCCCGACGGATCCATGCCGTCCCAGCACCGCCGCGATCTCTCCCGGCTCGATCCGGAAGCCCCGGATCTTCACCTGGTCGTCGGCCCGGCCGAGGAACTCCAGCTGCCCGTCCGCCGCCCGGCGAACCAGGTCCCCCGTGCGGTACATGCGCGCACCCGGGACACCGAACGGATCGGCCACGAATCGCTGGGCAGTCAGGCCGGGACGGTGCAGGTAACCGCGAGCCAGCCCCGGCCCGGCTACGTACAGCTCACCGGCCACCCCGGCCGGCACCGGACGCAGCCGCGCATCCAGGACGTACGTGGCCGTGTTGGGCAGCGGCCGGCCGATAGGCGGAGTGCCGCCCGGAGTCAGCGCGTCGGTCCAGGTCGCCACGACGGTGACCTCGGTCGGACCGTACGCGTTGATCATCCGGCGGCCTTCGGCCCACCGCTCGACCAGCTCGGCACCGCACGCCTCACCGCCGACCAGCAGCGTGCCCAGCTCCGGCATCTCGGTGCCCGCGGGCACGGTGGCCAGAGCCGCCGGCGGGATCAGCGCGTGCGTCACCCGCTGCCCGGCCAGCACCTCGGCGAGCGGCTCACCCACGGTGGCGCCCGGCGGAGGTACGACCAGAGCCGCGCCGGACGGCAGGGCCAGCCCCAGCTCCAGAATGGACGCGTCGAAGCTGGGCGACGAGAACTGCAGCACCCGGTCACCGGGCCCAGCACCGAGATGCTCCGCCTCGGCCAGCACGAAGTCCACGAACGCGGCGTGGGTGACGACCACACCCTTGGGTACGCCGGTGGATCCTGAGGTGAAGATGACGTACGCGGGGTGCTCTGGCGTCAGCGGCGCACCCCGGTCGGCGTCAGTAACCGCCGTGCCGGGCAGAGCGGCCAACTCCGCCCGGACGCCAGGATCGTCGAGCACGACCGGACCCGCGGAAGGGCTGCCGACGCCGGAACCCGACGCTCCAACACCAGTCAGAGCAGCCGAAACATCGTTACGCGTAACAGTGACAACCGGCCGAGCATCACCCAGCATGAAAGCGATCCGCTGCGCCGGATACGCCGGATCAACCGGCAGAAACGCCGCCCCAGCCTTCGCCACAGCCAGCTGAGCCACCACGATGTCCACCGACCGCGGCAGCACCAACGCCACCACAGTCTCCGGCCCAGCCCCTCGAGCGATCAACAACCGCGCCAACCGGTTGGCCCGAGCATCAAGCTCGGCATAGCTCAGAACCACACCTTCCGAGAGCACAGCAGGCATCTCGGGCATCAGGCGAACCTGAGCCTCAACCAGCGCCGCCCAAGTAACCGCGGGAATCTCCCGAACACCGCCGGCACCGGCGGTCACCACGTCCTGCCGTTCCGCCACCCCAAGTAGATCCAGCTCAGCCACCGCCAAACCAGGCTGCGATGCGAAAGCCGCCAGCACGCGGCTCAGATGACCCGCCATCCGTTGCACAACATCCGCCGCCAGCCGGTCAGTCCGGTACTCCAGCGAAATGCCGACCGCATCTCCCGGACCCGGCACGGCTCGCAGGAGCAACGAGGTCGCCTCGGCAGGCGAGGCATACGAACCGTCTGTGATCACCACTCGAGCGAGTTCCGGGTCGAGGCCCACCCGCGCCAAGGGCACAAAGGCATCCCGCACAGCCTCGACGAGCCCGCCGAGAATCGCGGCACGACCCGGCTCCAGCCGCAACACCACCAGGCCCGGCGCTCCGCCGGAAGCACTGGCAACGGCGATGTCCTCACCGGGGGCGTAACGGGTCAGGACCACGTACATCGCGGCAGCGCAGAGCTCCAGCAGAGACGCCCCGGCCGACTGCTCGCCGATCGACCCGGCCGGTACCGCACACCGCACCTGCGCCCAGTTCCCCGGACCGGCATCACCGCGACGGTGCCCCGGCAGCCGCGGCGGCACCAGGCCGGCGCACCGCCGCCTCCAGTGGTCGAGCTGCTCGGCCTCCGCGGTCTCCGGCGGTTTCCCACCCACCCTCGGCTTCGGAGTCTGCTCGGCTGAATACACCGGTGCCGCGCGATGTTTCGTCAACGTCGATGAACCTCTCGGGTCACGATGGGCGGAGCTCGGGACATGTGCGCGGCGGTCCCGCGGCGCACGACAATTGCGGAGGGAAATCCGCTAGACCAGCGCCTCGATTCGGCGTCCACCGAGGCGCCCACCGACCTGGATACCGTTCACCACCCGCGTACGGTGATCTCGCACAAAGCGTCCGCCCAGCGTCCACCGACCGGTGGACGCATCCTCGAGATGGAATGTCAAGTCGGCCCTAACGACAATGTTCTCGGCGGGTTCGCCGTCGATGCTCAGCCGGAGCCCGAAAGGGCCTCCGGCGATTACCCGATACTCCAGGTCGCCATTGAGATATGTGCCCGCGCATTCCGCCGGCGCGGTGCCGGGAAACAGCACCTCGGCCGCCGGTAGTGCATCGTCCATCGCGATGCCGGCGCGGCGCAGTTCCGCGCTCAGATCGGCCCACATGGCGTGGCCCGAACCGGCATTACAGGTGAGCGCGACGATCTGGCCGCCGTCCGCGTCGATGCGCCAGAAGCAGCCCGTGCCGTCGGCGTTGCCGTCGTGGCCGGACCATTCGTGCGGGGCCACGCCGAACGCCGCCAGGCCGAGCCCCCAGCCCCGGGCCAGCCCGAACGGGACCACCCCGGGCACGACGCCCCGCATCTGCGCCGCGTGGCCGGCCGGCAGCACAGCGGGCACACCGTCGTCCACGTGCAGCCGGCCGAGCGCGACCAGGTCGGCCGCACTCAGCGCCAGCGCGCCGGCCGCTGCCTCGGCCTCCGGCAGGGACTGCCGGACGGGCCGCACCCGCCCGGTACGGCCGTGGACGGAGTGACCGATCGCCACCGTACGGTGCGGACCCCCGGCGCCGATCAGCGTGGGGGTGACGCCCAGCGGCTCGAGCACGATGGACGAGACGGCATCACGCCAGCTCATTCCGGTGACGACGGTGATCAGCCGGCCGAGCAGCACGTAGCCGACGTTGGAGTAGGAGAAGCCCGTCCCGGGCGGCAGCACCATCAGCTCGGGACGGCAGGCGCCGGCCAGATAGCGCGGCACGGACAGCCCGGCCGCGTCCTCGGCGGCCGGGCCGCACGGCAGCCCAGCCGTGTGGCTGAGCAGCTGGCGTACGGTGATCCGGGCCGCCGCCCCGGTCAGGTCCGGCACCAGCCGGCCGACCGGTTCGTCCAGTTCCAGGTCCCCGTCCGCGACCAGGGCGAGCACCGTGGTCGCAGTGACGGCCTTGGTCACCGACCCCACCGGGAACGCGGTGTGCCGGGTGACCCGCCGGCCGGTCCCGTACTCGTCCTCGCCGTATTCCGCGGTGACCGTCGCACCGCCCTGATGAATCGCCAGTTGCGCGCCGGGCACCCCGTGGCGCCGGGCGCAGTCGTTCAGAATGTCCGCGGCCACTCGCTCGTCGAGAGCGGATCGCAATGCCACACCGATCATCGGGAAACCTCATTCCCGCGGGCCGGCACAGATCCGGTAATGGGCACCGAACGCCTTCGCGACAGGCGAGAACGCACGTGTCCGTCCTTTCGTCGACAACAAATTCATCTTTCGCGTGCAACTTGCACGCCCGCGGCCCGCATCACGCGCCACCGGAGCAACGACCGGGCGGACTATTCGACCGGCCGGCTATTCGCTTGGCGGCCCTGGTACCCGGCGGCGCGGTGCCCAATCCGGAATTCGGGCGTATTCAGCCGGCATATGTGTCGCCAATCCATCAGGCGACGCACTGATCAACGACACAGCGAATCAGTCGCACACCGGGTCCGGTCGCCTTTGAACGCGGCACGATATTGACATTCTTCGGATCACCGCCGCGCGCGCAGCCGGCGGCCGGACATCGTTGACAGTCGATCGGTACCTGGCTAACCTCGCCAGGAAAGCGCTTACCAGCATCGGGCGTCCCACCGCGTTCCAGGGCAGCACGCGGCGGCAGATCCGTTCGTCGCTGAGCTCTCGACGACTTCCCCTCACCTCCGGAGGTTCCCCATGCATGCCCGCAGCACCGCCGCGCTCGCGGCCGCCGTCGCCCTCGCCGCCGTCGGCGTCACCCTCGGCCCGTCGGCCCCCGCGACCGCCGCCGCACCGGCTCCCCTGTTCGTGGCCACCTCCGGCAACGACAGCAACGCCGGCGACCAGGCTCATCCGTTGCGCACCATCCAGCGGGCCGTCGACCTGGCCCAGCCCGGCACTGTCATCTCCGTGCGCGGCGGCACCTACGCCCTGACCACCAACATCCAGATCACCCGCAGCGGCACGGCGAGCCTGCCGATCACGCTGACCCGGTACGGCACCGAGCGCGTCGTCATCGACGGCGAGGCCCTGCCCAACACGCCGGCCCCGGTCGGCGGCAGCGTCCCCCGGGCCCAGCGCGGTGCCGTGCACATGGAGGCCTCGTACTGGCGCCTGGTCGGCCTTGAACTGGTCAACGGCCCGTACGGGCTCTACTGCGACGGGTGCAACGGCAACGTCTTCGAACGCCTGTCGACGCACGACAACTACGAGTCCGGCCTGCAGATCCAGGGCGCGTCGAGCGGCAACCTGGTGCTCAACCTGGACAGCTACCTCAACCGGGACCCGCGCAAGAACGGCGAGAGCGCGGACGGCCTGGCGATCAAGGAGGGCAGCGGCACCGGCAACGTGGTCCGCGGCGCCCGGCTGTGGAACAACGTCGACGACGGGTTCGACGCCTGGATGTTCACCTCACCCATCACTGTCGAGGGCAGCATCGCGTACGGCAACGGGTTCAACCGGTGGAACTTCCCGAACTTCGCCGGCGACGGCAACGGCTTCAAGATGGGCGGCGGCGATCCCGACCCGGCCGCCAACCACGTGATCCGCAACAGCATGGCGTTCAGCAACGCCACGCACGGCTTCACCGACAACGGCAACCCGGGCACGCTGGTCTTCGACCACAACACCGCGTACGCGAACCCGAAGACCGGCTTCGACGTGGACTCCAGCACCTCCCGGCTCACCGCGAACCTGTCCGTCCGCAACGGCACCGCGGTGGCGCTGGGCCGCTCGACCGGCAGCGGCAACTCGTGGAACCTGAGCTCGGTCCCGGCACTGGCCAGCACCGACAGCTCGGTGATCACCGGACCGCGGACGGCCACCGGCGCGATCGCGACCTCTTCCTTCCTGCGCCCGGCCAACGGAGCCGACCTGGGCGCCAGGATCTGAGACCGGCGGCGCCTCGTTCCGTCGCGTCGAGCGGCGGAACAAGGCGCCACTCACAGACGCACGTCGGCGGGGCCGTCGGCCATCGGCAGACCGGCGGCCAGCCACGCCTCCACCCCGCCGATCAGATCCGTGGCCCGGCGCAGGCCCACCGCCTGCAGACCGGCCGCGGCCAGGCTGGAGCTGTAGCCCTGCCGGCAGACCACGACGACGTGCAGGTCGTACCCGGTCGCCTCGGGGATCCGGTCCGGCGACGCCGGATCCAGGCGCCATTCCAGCACCGTACGGTCGATCACCAGCGCCCCGGGCAGCTCGCCCTGCACCCGGCGCTGGCTCTCGGTGCGGGTGTCGATGAGCAGCGCGCCGGCGGCGACCGCCGCGAGGGTCTCATGCGGGTCCAGCCGGCGCAGCCCGGCCCGGGCCCGGGTCAGCAGGGCGTCCACTCCCCGCGTCTCGATGATCGTCATCCTCCGATCATTCCCGCGACCCTGGGCCGGCGCACGACGGGCAGGACTTTCAACTGATCGGTTGACGCGTGGCCACGGTGCGGTCTACGGTCCTTTAAACCGATGAGTTGAAACCAGGGCCATGACACAGAAAGCCGGGGGCCGTGACCACAGACACGCTGACCCGGGTGTTCGCCGCCCTCGCCGACCCGACCCGCCGCGACATGGTGGCCCGGCTCGCCGAGGGCGACGCGACCGTGAGCCAGCTGGCCGAGCCGTACAGGATGACGCTGCAGGCGGTCTACAAGCACCTGCGGGTGCTCGAGGACGCCGGGCTGGTCAGCCGGCCACGCGGGCCGCAGCCGCGGCCGGTGCGGCTCGAGGCCGAGGTCTTCGACCTGATGGACGCCTGGATCGAGCGCTACCGGGCCCGCGCCGAGCAGCGTTACCGCCGCCTCGACGCCGTGCTGGCGGCGATGAAAGGAGACGAGCATGACCACGATCATGGAGACATCGATCGAGGCCGACCCGAAGGTGCCGGTGATCCGGCTGAGTCGTGACTTCGAAGCCACACCTGAACAGCTCTTCCGCGCGCACACCGACCCCGTGCTGTTCGCCCGATGGGTGGGCCCCGACGGCATGACCACCCGGATCGAGCACTGGGACGCCACCAGCGGCGGCAGCTGGCGCTACGTCTCGGTGCGCGACGGCACGGAGTACGGCTTCCACGGCTGCTTCCACGAGGTTCGGGTGGACCGCATCGTGCAGACCTTCACCTACGACGGCGAGCCGGACGGGGTGTCGCTGGGGACGATGTGGTTCGAGGACCTGGGCGGTGGCCGCACGCGGCTGCGCACCCAGTCGCTGGTCGACAGCTTCGAGGCCCGCGACGCGTGGCTGCGCAGCGGCATGGAGGTCGGCCTCAATCAGGGTTACGCAAAGCTGGAAAGGATGATCCACGATGGCGCTGTCTGAGATCCCCGCCGAGCGGCACCGGCAGATCGCCGGGCTCTTCACCGACCGCGTCCGCGGCACCCGGTCCTGGGACGTGCCGGCCCCGGTGGAAGGCTGGACCGCCCGCGACGTCGTGCGGCACCTGACCGACTGGTTCCCCGGCTTCCTCGCCGCCGGCGCCGGCATCGACCTGCCCCGCGGCCCATCGGTGGACGACGACCCGGTCCGCGCGTGGCAGGTGCACAGCGACGGCGTGCAGGCGGTACTCGACGATCCGGCGACAGCGGACCGGGAGCTCAGCAACCCGCACATCGGCAACCTGCCGCTGGCCAACGCGATCGACCAGTTCTACACCTCGGACGTGTTCATGCACACCTGGGACCTGTCCCGGGCCACGGGTCAGGACGACCGGCTGGACCCGGCCTTCTGCGCCGGACTGCTCGCCGGGATGAAGCAGATGGAAGAGGTCCTGCGCTCCTCCGGCCAGTACGGCCCGCGGGTCGAGGTGCCCGCCGACGCGGACGTCCAGACCCGGCTGGTGGGCTTCATCGGCCGCGACCCGTCCTGGCGGAGCGGGGTCACCCAGCCCTAAAGGTCACGCGTGTCGGCCGGGGCCATCAACCGCAACGCGTTGGGGTCCAGGCCGATCCGCAGCGGGGTCCGGCCGGACGGCTCGCCGTCGACCTCGACGCGGGCCGGGCGGTCGGTCTCCACCCACAGTTCGCCGACCGCCAGGAACGGCTCGTCGTCGAGCGTGCGCCGGTGACCGGTCGCCGCGTTGCGGGCCGTCTCCCGCAGCAGGCCCCACCGCCCGCGGCCACCGACCGGATAGGCCACCAGCAGCCGGTCGTCGGCGTGCGCGTCAGCCGTGATCGGCCGCCCGGCGTGGAAACCGCCGTTGGCCACGTAAAGCTGATGCGTGAGGAACGTGTGCTCCCGCCCGCCGGCGCGCACGACGATCCGCAATGGACGGTGCCGGGCCAGCAACCCCAGAGCCGTGATCGGGTACGCCGTCCGGCCGATCACCCGCTTCAGCAGCCGGGGCGCCGACAGCATCAGGTCGGCCGACAGCCCCACGCCGACGTGGTTGGTGAACGCGGTGCCGCCGGCGAGCCCCAGGTCGACGTCGATGACCTTGCCGTCGGTCAGCGTCGCCACGGCCTCGTCGAGGGACAGCGGCACGCCGACCGTGCGGGCGAAGTTGTTGGTGGTGCCCAGCGGCAGCAGACCCAGGGCGATGTCGCGGTGGGCGAGCAGCCGGGCGGCCGTACTGATGGTGCCGTCACCGCCGCCGGCGACGAGCAGATCCGGGCCGCGATCGATGACAGCGGCGAGCGTCGCTTCCAGCTCCCGGGGCCGGTCCACCGGGTACGCGTCCAGCAACGTGAACCCAGCCGCCAGCAGCCGGGTACGGGTGGCGTCGTACAACCGCATGCCCTGCCGCGAGTGGGCGTTGACGACGAGCGCCGCCCGCCGGTCCCGTTTGACTGCCTCGGTGAGCTCCTGCTTGGTCCGCATCCGAGCAGTTTCCCGTACGGGTCGGCAGGGGCGCACGGCCGAGGCCCCCGCTTCCACCGGTGGCGACAAGGTGCTGCGCGGTTCCGGGTGAAGTGAAGGTGAACATCATCAGGCGCAGGTATGCCTCCGCACGGACCGGGTAGCCGCCGACATGACGAACCCGCATGACGATCTCAGCAGCGTGGCCGACCCCGGCTCGATGGATCCGGACGCGATGACGGAGCCGGACACCGGCAACCCCGGCGACCTCAGCTACGACGAGGTGCACCGGGCGGAGGACGGCTGCCCCGGCGTTCCCGGCGAGGCCGCGGACAGCCCGGCAGCGCAGGGCGCCCCGGTGGGACCGCCCGACTGACCGGCGCTCGGCACCACGAAACCGGTCTCGGAAGCGGCGATCACGGCCACGCTCACGGGCAAGCCAGGCGAGCCGAGCCGCCGGCCCCTCCGGCTGGCCCACCGAGCGAGCCGGACGGCCGGCCCCGCCGGCGAACTAACGCGCGAGCCGGACTGCCAACTCACCCGACGAGCCAGGCGGCCAGCTCCCCCGGCCGACTCACCCGGCGAGCCAGGCGGCCAGCTCCCCCGGCCGACTCACCCGGCGAGCCAGGCGGCCAGCTCCCCCGGCCGGCTGAGCGCCACAAGATGCCCGCCCGGCATGGTCTCCGGCGTGATCCCCAGCCGTTTCCGCGCGACCCGGATCTGAAAGTCAACCGGGAACAGCCGATCCTCCCGCCCGCTGAGCACCCGAGTCGGCACATCCGGCCAAGCCTCAAGCGGCCACGGCTCACCAAACGGCGTACCCGACTGTCCCGGCTCAGCCGCCATGCCCTCCTCAGCAACCTCCACCGGCACGTCGTGGAAGAACATCACGCGAGGATCGAACGGCGCATCCGGGTCGCGCCCCTCGCGCACGTCGAGCTCGCGGCGAGCCTGCTCCTGGCCGGTCGCCGCCCACCAGTCGCCGCCGGTCTCGCCGGGCGCCGGAATCATGGCATTGACCAGCACGATCTCCTCGACGTCGAGACGGTCGCAGGCCAGCGGAACGCTGAGGCCGCCCATCGACTGGCCCACCAGCACCACCCGCCGATGGCCACCGGCGGCGGCGACGATGACGTTTGCGTACTCCCGCAGGCCGGCTTTGTCGTCGGCGGCCGGCAGGTCGACCGTGATCGCCTCGTGGCCGCGGCGGCGGAGCTCGGGCACGAGACGGTGCCAGTACCAGGCGCTGCCGCCGGCTCCGGGGACCAGGACGTACGAACGGGTCGTCGACATCGGCACTCCGCATCGTGGTTCTGATTTAGTACCAGTCAGTGCGGTAACGATACTATGAACACGTGGCCCGGACATATGACGACCCCTGCGGAGTTGCCCGCGCGCTCGACCTTGTCGGCGACAGGTGGGCCCTGCTGGTGGTTCGGGAGCTGCTGCTGGGCCCGAAGCGGTTCAGCGAGCTGCGCCGGGGCCTGCCCGGCGCCGGGCAGAGCATGCTCACCCACCGCCTGGCCGAGCTGGAGCGGGCCGGCGTGCTGCGCCGCCGGCAGCTGGGCCCACCAGCCAGCGCCCAGGTGTACGAGCTGACCGAACGCGGCCACGACCTCGAACCGGTCCTGCTGGCCCTCGGGCGCTGGGGCAGCCGCACACCGCCGACCTCCACGGCACCACTGAGCGTGGACGCGCTGGCCCTGGCGATGCGAACGACCTTCGACGCGGCTGCGGCCGGCACGTGGGCCGCCCAGTGCGAGCTGCGGCTCGACGGCGACGTCCTGGTGGCGGAGGTCAGCGACAGCCGGTTCACGCTCACCCGAGGTGCGGCTCAGGCGCCGGACGCGGTGCTCAACACGAGCGCGACGATCTTCCGAGGGCTGATCTTCGGTGCGGGGACCCTGGCCGCCGCTGAGGACGCGGGGCTGGTCACCGTACGCGGAGACCGGGAGGCTGCCGACCGCCTGCTGACGCTGTTCCCGCGGCCCCGGATCGAGGCGTGAGCGAGCGGCTCAGGCGCCGCGGATGAGCCGGTAGGACCGGTGCAGGTGCACGGCCCAGACTGCGACGAGTTCGCGGGCGGTGTCGAGGCGGCCCTGCGGCTTGTCGGTGATGCTCCACCGGCTGATGACGACCATGGGCCAAGTCTGGACGCCCCGGGGCGGCACACCGGGAGCTGCCGGGCAGCAGAACGGTTGCAGCGCCGGCGATCGAGTCAGCCCAGCTGGCCGTCGTAGTCGGGGAGCTTGAACGTGCGCTCGGCGTGACCGCCGCGAGGTCCGTGGCGCTGTTGCCGACGTTGGCCACGATCGGGTAGCCGCGCCGTTCGATGTCGGTGCGGGCCGCGGTTTTGAGCGTCTGGTCGTCGCTGAGGTCCAACGTCGGCCGGGTGTAGAGGTCAGCCGTGCGGTAGCCGACCAACCGCAGGTTGAGCTCGGTGACGACCTCGGCGATCTCCGGCCGGGCGGTCACGAAGAAGACCGCGGCGCCGGCCGAGCGTGCCTGATTGATTCCCGCGGATCGGCCCCGGGGGTGCGGCGCACCTCTAGAGTCGGCGGCGCGGTGCACCGCCATCACCGTGCGTAACCAATTCATCGCCGGCGCGGGGAGCCCAGGATCATGGGAAAAAGTTCGGATCATGAGTGCACAACCGACCACCCGGCACCCGTCCTAGAGGGTGTGACCTTCGAGCAGTTCGCGGTGGCCCGGCTTCCCAGTCTGCTGCGGTATGCGGTCGTCCTCACCGGCGACCGTGACCTGGCACAGGACGTCGTCCAGGAGGTGCTGGCCAGAGCGCAGGTCCGGTGGCGTCGGATCAACGTGGCCGACTCCCCCGAGGCCTACGTCCGCCGCATGGTGCTCAACGAGTATCTGTCGTGGCGGCGCAGCTGGGCGGCGCGCAACGTGCACGCCGTGGGGGAACGGCTGGTCGACATCGACGACGCGAGGGGCGGGGTACGCGACCACGCCCACGACGTCGTCGAGGCCGACGAGCTGTGGAACCGCCTGGCGACGCTCGGGCGCAAGCAGCGGGCGGTGCTCGTGCTGCGCTATTACGAGCAGCTCGACGACGATGCCATCGCCGATCTGATCGGCTGTTCACCGGCGACGGTGCGCAGCCACGCTTCGAGGGCGCTCAAGACGCTCCGGCTCTCGTCGGAGCGACAGCACAGGATCCACGCCGAGGAGAAGTCGTGACCGAGCACGGAGACCAGCTCCGCAACGCCTTTGAGACCCATGAACATCTGGCACCCGACGCTGCTGCGGTCTACAGCCGGGTGCAGGAGCTGTCCCGTTCGTACCAGCGCCGCCGCTGGGGTGTGCAGGCCGCCGGTGGCGCCGTGCTGGGCGTCAGCCTGATCGCCGGGGCGATCAGCCTGCCCGGGCTGCTGCCGGGCCAGCACAAGCAGGAGTCCGTCAACGCCGGCGCCGCCACGATGCCGAACATGGCCCCGTCGGCCGCGCCCTCCACGCCGTCGTCCGGGGCTGAGCTGGAGAAGCAGTACGACGCCTTCTTCGCCGCGGGCTACGACTACGAGGACGCGGTCAAGCTGGCCGCCATCTGGCGGTCGAAGGACGACATCGGCATGATCAAGGCCGAGGCCGGACGCCGGCTGCTGGCCGGCGAGAAGCTGCCGATCACGGCCACGCCGGACGACCCCGCGCCGGACGAGGAGATCAACCCGAAGGAACAGAAGCAGCTGGACGCGTACTTCGCCGCCGGTTTCAACTACGACGACGCGGTCAAGCTGGCCAAGCTGTGGAAGCTCGCCGACCCGTACTCGGCCAAGGTCGAGGGCGGCAAGCGGCTGCTGGCGAAGCAGAAGCTGCCGGTCAAGCCCAGCGCCGTCGCCGAGGCCAAGGAGGCGGCCCGGGTGAACAAGTTCTTCGCCGCCGGGTACGACTACAACGACGCGGTCAAGCTGGCCAAGCTGTGGAAGCTCGCCGACCCGTACGCGGCCAAGGTCGAAGGTGGCAAGCGGCTGCTGGCCGGCGACACCCTGCCCTTCAAGCCGTGACCGCCACGCTGCACCGGCGTACGGGATTCGAGATCGAGCTGATGGCCCCGCCGGGCCGCAGCCGGCGGACTCTCGCGCGGGACCTGGCCGACCGCTGCGGCGGCCGGGTCCACCCGGTGTGGCATCACGACAGCGAACCGTCCCTGGTCCCGGGCCTGGGCCGGTTCCTGCACCTGACCCAGGGCTTCGAGGTACGCCGGGCCGACGGCTCACCGCTGTGCACGCTGGTGGACGACGTCACCCTGATGGCGGGCCTCGACCCGCGCACCCCCGCGCCGCCGGGCTGGTTCCGCATCCTCAGCGACGACCCCCGCCTGCTGAACCTGCTCGCGAACCACAGCGACCCGGGCGGCACGCTGGGGGCCGCTCTGGACGCGACCGCCCAGCTCTGGGGCAGCAAGGTCCACCGGTACGGCGACGTGTACCGGCTGGACGACGTCTCCGGCGCCACCATCGCCCTGGCCGCGCCGCACGGCGGTGAGCGGGAACGGCCGTGCGAGATCGTCACGCCACCGCTGAGCGCCGACCACGGCGCCGCGCTGGAGGAGCTCCTCGGTCCGGCCCGTGAGCTGGGCTTCACCGTTCCGAGCGAGGCCGCCGTGCACCTGCACGTCGACGGCGCGCCGTTCCGGGAGCCGCACGCCCTGGCCAACGTCGTCCGGCTGTTCGCCCACTGGCGCGAGCCGCTGCGGCTGCTGTTGCAGACCAACCCGGCCTGCCGCAGGCTCGCCCCGCTGCCGGAGCCGCTGGTCGAGGCGGTCGCCGGCCTGCCCTCGTACGACGACCTGCGCAAGGCCGCGGCCGACGGCAAGCTCACCAAGTTCTTCGACGTGAACCTGACCCAGCTGCTCACCGACACCCCGATCCGGGACACGATCGAGATCCGGATCCTGCCCGGCGCCCTGACCGCCGACGACGTCATGAACCGCGCCGCCCTGGTGGAGCTGCTGCTGGACCGCTGCGTGGACCCGGAGCCGGTGCCCGCTCCCCCGTCCGACCCGGGCGCGGCGGTCGAGGAGCTGCTGCACCTGGCGGCGCGCGTGCTGGCCGATCGGGAGGACGCTCCGCACTGACCGCGGATCAGCCGGCGTCCCAGGGCGGCGTGCTGGTCGTGACGGTACGGCCGGTGTCGGCCGCTTCCTCGATCGCCAGTCCGATCAGGTGGTCCTGAGCGCCCTCGGCCAGCGGATATGGCTGCGGCCCGTCCCCGCGGACCCATGCGGCGGTCGCCTCGAGCAGCGCGGCGGTGGCGATCTCGTCATCGTTGAACCGCAGCCCCGCGTACGGGTTGCGGAAGAGCACCTCATCACCCAGGGTGATGTTCCCGGTGTCCGGATCGTGCGCGCCGCGGCCCCGCACCAGCGGCGTCCGCACGATTGTGCGCGGCCCGGCGAGCCGGACGACCTCGTCGTCGCGCAGCTCGCCGTGGCTGCCCCGCAGCAGCAGGCGCCGGAAGCGCAGCTGGTTGCGGGTCTGGTTGTCGGTGAAGTCGTAGAGGCCGCGGCGGCCGGCCCCGAAGTCGAGCGTGGCGATGGTCGTGGTGGCCAGGCGCGGCTCGGTGGCGCCCGTCCAGCCCGCCCGGTTCAACGGATCGAGCAATGGGGCCCGATGCCGGGTCGCCCGGACGGTGACAGGCTCGCGGCCGGCGCCGAGCAGCCCCCGCATCAGCGACACGGCGTGGTAGAGCTGCGTCGACGAGACGTGCACCTGGCTCGGCACGCCGATCAGACCACGGTCCACGACCGCCGCCCGCGCCGCGTGGGTGGGCATGAGCAGATACTGCTCGGCGACCTGCACCAGGCCCGACTCGCCGACGGCGGCCCACAGCTCACGCAGACCCGCGGCGTCGGAGGCGGGCGGCGTCTCGGCGAGCACCGGCACCTCGCGCTGCACGGCGGCGATGATGACGTCCGGATTGACCGTGCGGGGCAGGGCGGTCACCAGGAAGTCGGGCCGCGCCTCGGCGAGACACTCCTCCACCGACCCGTACGCCGGGACGGGCAGCCGGCGTGGCGTGCGAACCACCGCGCCCACACAGGACAGACCGTCGAGCCGGGCGGCGAGCCGCCAGTACGCCGCGGCCCGGAAACCCGCCCCGACGACCGCGAACGACGTCACCGCCCGATCCTAGTACGGTGCCACGGCCGGCGAGTCATGATGAAGAGTGTCTCCTCGCCGCCGCCTGATGCTCGGTGCCGCCCTCGCCGTCCTGCTGGCGGTGCTGGTGACGGTGGGCGTACGCCTGATCAACCGCGAGGATCCGGTCGCCCGCCCGGATCAGGCCAGGCCCGGACCGGTCCTGCTGGTCCCCGGGTACGGCGGCAGCCGGACCGGCCTGTCGCAGCTGGCGGCCCGGCTGCGCGCCGAGGGCCGCACCGCGACGGTGCTGACCCTGCCCGGCGACGGCACCGGCGACCTGCTCGTCCAGGCCGGCACGGTCGACGCCGCCGTCCGCGCGGCCCTGGCCGAAGGGGCGCCCTCGGTCGACGTCGTCGGCTACTCAGCCGGTGGTGTCGCCGTCAAACTGTGGGTGGACCGGCACCGCAGCGCCGACTCGGCCCGGCGGATCGTCACCCTCGGCTCACCCCTGCACGGCACCCGGATCGCCGGCGCCGGCTCCGCACTGGCCCCCGGCTCCTGCCCGGCGGCGTGCCGCCAGCTCGCCCCCGGCAGTGCACTGCTCGACGACGTCGACGAGGAACCGGTGCCCGACGGCCTGCCGTGGCTGTCGCTCTGGACGACCAACGACGAGACCGTGCAACCACCCGACTCGGCCCGCCTGGACGGCGCCACCAACCTGGCGGTGCAGACGCTGTGCCCGGACGCCCGCATCTCGCACAGCGCGCTACCAACCGACCCGATCGTCACCGCCCTGGTGCTGGCCGCCCTCGGCACAACCCCCTGGTCGGCGCCCGCAACCTGTCCCGCCTAGTCGGTCACGTCCCGGGTCATGAAGTTCGCCCACGCGGCCCCGAGCAGCACCACCAGGTAGACCAGCTGCAGGGCGGCGCCGCGTTCGATGTCGCGCCACAGCACCGGTTCGCGGAAGAAGTCGATCCAGGCCAGCCAGTAGCGGGTCGGCAGGTACGGCCGCACGGCGGCGGCCGCGTCCAGAGTCACCAGCACCTGGCTCACGACCAGCACGGCCAGCGCCCCCATCGCCGCACCCAGCGCCGAGTCGGTGACGGTGGACAGGAACAGCGCGATCGCCGCCACGCCCAGCATGGACACCGTGATGTAGGCGACCGTGGCGAGCAACCGCCAGGCCAGCCCGGCCGGGGTGATCGTGACGCCGGACAGGGAGGTGACATCTGCGGGCAGCGTCACCCCGGTGCTGTCGGCCTCGGCGCCGAACAACGTCAGCCCGGTGACGTAGGACGTGACCAGCACGGTCGCGATGGCGAAGAGCACGAACACCACCAGCGAGACCAGCTTGGCCACCAGCAACCGGGTCCGGCCCACCGGGCGGATCAGCAGGTAGCGCAGCGTGCCCGCGGATGCCTCGCCGGCCACCGCGTCACCGGCGAGCACGGCGACGGACACCGGCAGCAGCACCGGCAGGACCAGGGCCATCGCGGCGGCCGGATACAGCGCGCCGTTGCTGAGCACGGCGGACAGGAAGGCGCCGCCCTGCCCCGGTGGCGGCGGGATCCGGGTGGTGGCCAGGAACACCGCGACGATGAACGGCAGCGCGCACAGCAGCGCCGCGATCACGTACGTGCGCGGGCGGCGGAACAGCTTGGCCAGTTCGACCCGGATCATGCCGTGGCCCCTTCGACGCGGTCCGAGCTCGTGGTGGTGGCCTCCAGCACGACCTGTTCCAGCGAGCGCCGTTCACCGGCCAGTTCCACGACCCGGATGCCCGCGGTGACCAGCTCGGCGTTGAGGTCGTCGGGCGCCTGGTGGCGTACCGTCAGCCGGTCTCCGTCGCGGGCCTCGACCCGGCCGTCGAGCAGCGCGACCACCCGGTCCGCGTCCGGGGTGTGCAGCACCACCCGGCCGGTCGGCGCGCGCAGCGCGGCCAGGTCGTCCTGCAGGACCAGCCGGCCGCTGTCCATGACGCCCACCCGGCTGCAGAACGCCTCGATCTCGGTCAGCAGGTGGCTGGAGAGCAGGACCGTCGTGCCTTCTTTGTTGAGCTCGGTCAGCAGGTCGCGGATCTCCCGGATGCCCCGCGGGTCCAGCCCGTTGGTGGGCTCGTCGAGGATCAGCAGCCGGGGCGTGCGCAGCAGCGCCGCGGCCAGGCCCAGCCGCTGCCGCATGCCCAGCGAGTACGCCCGGACCGGCCGCCGGTCGATGCCGGCCAGCCCGACCCGTTCCAGGGCCTGGTCGACCCGCTGCCGCCGGTCGCGGCGCCCGCCGCCCGGCCCGGCCGCGTCGAAGAGGTTGAGGTTGGTGCGCCCGGGCAGGTGCGGATACATGCCCGGGCCCTCGACCAGGGCGCCGACCTGCGGCAGCACCTCCCGCACCCGCTTAGGGACGGGCAGGCCCAGCACCTCGATCTCGCCGCGGGTGGCGAAGACCAGCCCCAGCAGCATCCGGATCAGGGTGGTCTTGCCGGAGCCGTTCGGCCCGAGCAGGCCGTAGCGGTCGCCCTCGCGGACCTCCAGATCGACCCCGCGTACGGCCGTGGTGTGGCCGTAGCGTTTGGTCAGGTCCCTGGTGATGATCATGCGGTCCCTCCGGCGAGATCGGCGGCCACCCGTTCCAGGAGCGGCGCGTCCACGAAGCCGGTGACCAGATACGTCCGCTCCGCCCGCACCGCCAGGACGTTGAGCAGGCCGGCCGTGATGAGCACGGCCTCCCCGCCGGGCACGGTCAGCCGGCGTCCCCACCGGGCCGCGTTGCGGAACACGTCGTCGCCGAGCCGGCCGGGCAGGCCCAGCGCCACGAACCGGGCCAGGCCGTTGCCGTAGACGCCGACGACCGGCACGCCGGCGACGCTGTCCTGCCGGGGGAAGCCGGCGAGGCTGTCCGGCGGGGTCAGCGAGTCCCAGCGGTCCAGGGCGGCCAGCACGTCGGCCGCGGAGGTGGTGGCCGACCCGATGCCCGGCCCGGGAGCCGGCGGGACCAGCACCGCGGCGGCCGGGGCGGTCAGCGAGACCTCCAGGAAGCGGGTGACGAACACCGGCCGCCGGGCGCCCCGGGCGGTGATCTCCGCCTGCAGGGGCAGCCCGCTGACCGGGTCGGCCCACACGTCGATGTGCGCGACGGTGGTGCCCGGCGTGACCGGGACGATCCGCAGCCCGGCCGCGACCACCCCGGCGATCCGCTGGCCGGGCAGCTGCTCCAGGCGATCACCCGCGGCCAGGCTCAGCAGCCGGCGGACCAGCTCGGGCGGCGTCAGGTCGGCCGCCCGGGGCAGGCGCAGCGGCTGCTCACCGACGATCCGGGTGAGCTGACTCTCGCCGTAGTACCAGAGGTACTGCTCGCCGGGCAGCTGGTAGAGGCCCTGCTCGGTGCCAGGCCCGAGGACGTCCACCCGCCACCGGTCCGAGGCGCCACGCCAGACGCGCATCTCGGTGGTGCCGCTGACCAGGGCGGTGACCTGTTCCAGGTTGGGCAGCGCGGGCAGGCCGAGGGCACCCGCGCTCTGCGCGTACCCCTGATAGACCTGGGCGGCCGAGGCCGCGATCCGGTCCCGCAGCGCGGCGGGCGCGATCCCGGTCGCCGGCACCGGCCGGTGGGCCAGCAGCACCGGTACGGCGGTGAGCACGACCACAACCGCAAGCACGACGCTCCACCGGCGCCGGGCCTGCCCCGCCACCACCGTCCGCCCGGCGCCCGTCAGCTGCCTCATCAGCCGAGGTCGAGCACACCGGGGATACGGTCCGGACGCCGGCAGGTCGTCCGTACGGCCACCGAGGCACCGCCGCGGGCGCTGACCTCCATCGACTCCATGACGTCCAGCACGTGCAGCGCGACGTCGGCGGCGGCGCGGTGCGGCCGGTCCTCGACCAGCGCCTCGGCCAGGTCCAGCAGCCCCACCCCGCGTCCCCCGTCGGCGTAGCCAGCCGTCGGTGGCAGCACTCGCCAGGCGTCGCCGCCCGCGGTGAACAGGCGTACGTCACCGGCGAAGTAATTGGGATCCGGCACCGACAGGGAGCCGCGGGACCCGTACAGCTCGATGAACGGCAGATGGGTGGCCCAGATGTCGAAGCTCATCATCAGCGTGGTCAGGGCGCCGCCCTCGTGCTCGAGGATCCCGGTGACGTGGGTGTCGATGTCGACCGGGAAGGCCGTGCCGGCGCGCGGGCCGTCGCCGATGGTCCGCTCGTGCCGGGGCCGCGAGGACATGGCGACCACCCGGCGGACCGGGCCGAGCAGGTGCACCAGCGTGGTCAGGTAGTAGGGGCCCATGTCGAACAGCGGTCCGCCGCCCTGCTGGTAGTAGAACTCGGGGTCGGGGTGCCACCGCTCGTGGCCGGCCACGGTCATGAAAGCGGTCGCCGCGTGCGGGACGCCGATCTCGCCCGCGTCCACGGCCGCCCGGGCGGTCTGCACGCCCGTGCCGAGCACGGTGTCGGGGGCACAGGCGAGGCGCACCCCGGCCGCGCCGGCTGCCTCGACCACGGCGAGCCCGTCGGCACCGGTCGCGGCCAGCGGCTTCTCGCCGTAGACGTGCTTGCCGGCGGCGATGGCGGCGAGGGCCACGACGGCGTGCTGGTTGGGTGTCGTCAGGTTCAGGACCACGTCGACGTCGGGTGCGGCGTACAGGTCGGGCAGGGCGACCACCCGGGCGCCCGGGTGCTGATCGGCCAGCAGCTGCGCCCGGCCCGGGTCCAGGTCGGCCACCGCGGTGACCGTCACCTGCGACAGCCGGGAGAGGGTGGCGCTGTACTGGCCGCTGATCTTGCCGGCGCCGACGATGCCGGCTCTCAACGACTCGCCCACAGCATTCCTCTCTCCACGATGGTCCGCACGTTCGGATCCTGCAGGATCTCGACGGTGTGCCCCGGCGTGGCGACGAACACCCGGCCACGCCCCCACTGCCTGGTCCACACCGCCGGGCAGGTCACCGGCCGCTGCCAGGGCGCCCACGGGCGGACAGCGGTGGTCGTGGTCGCCAGCACGTCGATGTAGTCGTCGGTCAGCACCCAGTACTGCTCGGTGTCGAGGTCGAAGTCGGCGATGCCCTCGGTGACCGGGTGTCCCGCGGCGGCCGGCGTCATGGTGATCCGGTGCCGGACGTAGTTGTCGGACTGGTCGCCGGTGCGCTCACCCGGGGCCTCCCGGGCGGCGTGCGCGGCGAACTGACCGCCGATGAGCTGCAGATAGTCGGCGCTGGCCCGGAAGGCGTCGGCGATCCCGCCGTGCCAGCCGGCCAGGCCGGTGCCGGCCTCCACCGCGGACACCAGGCCGGCGACCTCCTCGCCGGAGATCGTCGCCATGGTCATGCACTGCACCACCAGGTCGGTGGCCGCCATCAGCTCGGCGTCGGCGTACGGGGCCGGCGAGTCCGCCACCTCCACGGCGAAACCCCGCTCGCGCAGGTACGGAATGAACAAGTCGGTGGCCTTGACCGGCTCGTGCCCGGCCCATCCACCCCGGACGACGAGTGCGCGCCGCTGAGATGTCATCTGTCCCCTCTCCTGCCACGATCCACAGCCAGCCTAACCACCGCTGCCGGCCCGGCCCGGAGCCGCGGAATGCCCGCCCCGGGGACGGTCATTCCCGGTGCGGACGAAACCCCTGCGCCGTACGCGTGAATCAGCCCGGATGCGGGCAGTTAGAGGCTGCCCGGCCGGTTCGGCCGGAGTGGTTCAGCACCATCTGGAGGATCCGATGACAGGTACGCCCAGCGCGGGGAGAGGTACCTGGGCCCAGACCCTGCGGTCCCGGGCACGGGAACGGCTCGCGGCGGCCGAGGCTCGGAACGCTCCCCCGCCGTTCGTGCCGGGTGACCTCCAGGAGCCCGCCACGCCGGTGCTGGTCGTGCAGGAACAGCGCCCGGGCACCGACGACGTCCTGCCCCGCAGCGTCCGTACGGCCGGCGCCTGGGCCCTGCGGTTCATCCTGTTCGTCGCGGCCGCGTACCTCTTCCTCCGGGTCGTCGGGCTGTTGCGGGTGGTCATCATCCCCGTGGTGGTCGCGCTGCTGCTGGCCGCGCTGTTCCAGCCGGCCGCCGCCGCCCTGACCCGCCGCGGGATGAAGCGCTCGCTGGCCGCCGGCCTGGTCCTCGTGGCCGCGCTGCTGCTGGTCTTCGGCGGGCTCAGCCTCATCGTGCGGACCTTCATCTCCCAGATCGACAGCCTGTCGTCGCAGGTCAGCGACGGCATCAACGAGGTGCAGGACTGGCTGTCACGCGGCCCGCTGCACCTGACCAACGCCGAGGTCAGCCAGTACGTCGACCGCGTCCAGCAGGCGGTCACCCAGAACCAGGGCGCGCTGACCTCTGGCGCGCTGAGCACCGCCACCACCCTGGGCGAGGTCGTCACCGGCTTCTTCCTGGTGCTGTTCACGCTGTTCTTCTTCCTGCGCGACGGCGGCCAGATCTGGTCCTTCCTGTGCCGGTTGCTGCCCCGCGAGGCCCGCGTGCCGACCGCCCGGGCCGGGCACTACTCCTGGCACACCCTGGTGTCGTACGTGCACGCCACTGTGCTGGTGGCCTTCGTGGACGCGGTCGGCATCGGCATCGGCCTGTTCGTGCTCCGGGTGCCGCTGGCGCTGCCGCTGGCCGCGCTCGTCTTCCTCGGCGCGTTCATCCCGGTGGTCGGCGCGACGGTCACCGGCGTGGTCGCGATCCTGGTCGCCCTGGTCGCCAACGGCCCGGTCACCGCCCTGATCGTGCTGGCCGTGGTCATCGCCGTCCAGCAGCTCGAGGGCCACGTGCTGCAGCCGCTGATCATGGGCCGGGCGGTCGCCCTGCACCCGCTGGCGGTGATCCTGGCCATCGCGACCGGCATCGTCGTCGCCGGCATCGTCGGCGGCCTCATCGCCGTCCCGCTGCTGGCCGTGCTGAACACCGCCATCCGCTACCTGGTCCGGCACCCCAGCGGCGACCCCACCCCGGACCGCAAGCCGCCGGGCACCGAAGCCACCGACGACGGCACCGCCGAGGCGGAGGACCGGGCCGAGGACGCCGAACGCCGGACCGACCCGGCCGAGCCCCCGCCGGCGGACAGCTCGGTCAACCACGAGGAGCCGGCGCCGGCCGCCCGGACCCCCTGAGTGGCACGCCGTCGCGGCCTGGGTGATCACACCCACGTCGCGGGCCGTGACATCGTGCGTAGGATCGATGCGCAGAACCTGAACCGAAATGATCCCGCCAAGGAGCACGATGCCGTTAACTCCCGCTGACATCCACAACATGGCCTTCAAGAAGCCGCCGATCGGCAAGCGCGGCTACGACGAGGAGGAGGTCGACGCCTTCCTGGACGAGGTCGAGCAGGAGCTGATCCGTCTGCTGGAGGAGAACGGCGCCCTGCACGGTCAGGTCCAGCGCGGCCCGGGTGGTCCCGGCCCGGCGGCCTCGACCATGGTGCTCAGCTCGGAGTTCTCCGACATCACGGCCCAGCTGGAGCGCATGCAGGAGGCCCGGGCCCGGGCCGAGCAGAACGCCCGCAGCGTGCAGGCCCAGCTCGAGCAGGCCCGCAACCAGGCCCCGGCCGCCCCGTCGCACTCCCCGGACAGTGAGGACCGCAACGCCCGGGTCCTGATGATGGCCCAGCGCACGGCCGACGACCACATGCGCGACGCCCGCCAGGAGTCGGAGACGCTGCTGGCCAACGCCCGCAACAAGTCGGAGCAGATCACCAGCGAGGCCCAGCTCAAGGCCGGCACGATCGAGGGTGACGCACGTCGCAATCACAGCGAGGCGATGAACAGCCTGGGCACCAAGCGCGCCGCCCTGCTGGACGAGATCGAGCGGCTGGGCCAGCTCGCGCAGAGCTACCAGGCGGCGCTGGACAGCCACATCAGCCAGCAGCTCCAGGAGCTGAACAGCTCCCCGGGAGCGAGCTAGCCCGTTCCGCCGGCCGGTCGCCGGGCGTCGAGGCGCCGCAGGTGCTCGCCGGTCAGCTCCAGCTCCGCCGCGGCGACGTTCTCGGCCAGGTGGGCGAGCGAGGCCGTGCCCGGGATCGGCAGCACGACCGGCGCGCGGGCCAGCAGCCAGGCCAGGGAGACCTGCGCCGCGGTGGCGCCCAGCTCGGCCGCGACGGCGGTGATCCCGGTGGTCACCGCCGACACCGCCGGATGCACGGGCCGCCAGGGCAGGAAGGCGATGCCGGCCGCGGCGCACGCCTCCAGCACCGGCTCGTGCTCCCGGTCCAGCAGGTTGTAGCGGTTCTGCACGCTGACCACGTCGACGATCCGCCGGGCCTCCGCGAGCTGGCCGACGGTGACCTCGGAGAGCCCGATGTGGCCGATCTTGCCGGCGACCTGCATCTCCCGCAACGCCCCGAGCTGGTCGGCCAGCGGCACGTCCGGGTCCACCCGGTGCAGCTGGAGCAGCTCCAGCCGGGGCACGCGGAGCCGGCGCAGGGCCTGCTCGACCTGGTCGCGCAACAGCTCGGGGCGCCCGCACACGGCCGCCTCGCGCGGCGGATCCGGCGGGGCGACCCCGACCTTCGTGGCGATGAGCAGATCTTCCGGGTACGGGTAGAGCGCCTCGGCGAGCAGCTCCTCGTTGGCACCCCAGCCGTAGAGGTGCGCGGTGTCGATCAGGGTCACGCCCAGCTCGACGGCCCGGCGAGCCACCGCGACGGCGTTGCGCCGGGCCGCCGCGGGCGCCGTGGGCAGGTGCATGGCCCCGAAGCCCAGGCGCCGGACCACCCGGTCACCGATGCGGTAGGTGCTCACTGTCATGTGCGCGGTGCCACCCTTCTCGCCCGAAGGCCACCGACGATCGCGTCCACCAACAGAAAACCCGCCAGGGGTACGCCGAACAGCGGCAACGCCCAGCCTAGGGCGAACACCACCGGCACACCGACCGCGACGGCCCAGGCCGGCAACCCCAGCCACGCACCGCGGGCCGGCGGCGCACCCACGACCGCCCGGCGTTCGGCCCGGGTCGGCCGCCGCTGCCACCACATCCGGTAGCCCCAGACGATCACGCAGATCAGCCCGACGGCCAGCGCCGCCAGCAGCACCTGGTTGAACACGCCGAACAGCTTGCCCATGTGGGCCTGCACGCCGAGCTTGCTGAGCTGGGAGAGCACCGGCCAGTCGGCGAAGTCGCTGCGGGCCACCACCGCCGAGGTCTGCGGATCCACGGCGACCCGGTCCAGCCCCACGGGCCAGGTGTTGTCGATGCCCGCCACGGTCCAGGCCGCGTTCGCCTCCTCGGGCACGGTCAGCTCGACCGGCCCGGTCATCCCGTGCTGCCGCGCCACACTCCACACGGTGTCGGCGGCGGCCGGATCGACGGCCCCGGCCGGTCCCGCCGCGCCACCGTGGTGCCCGCCGGCCGGCTCGGCAGCGACGGCGGTAGCCAGCTCCGGCTGGTGGGCGTCGAAGGTGTCGAGGACCGCGGTGAAGTTGCCGCCGGCGTACCGGGACCAGGTCAGTCCGGTGGCGGACAGGATGAGCAGGCCCACCGCCAGCCACAGGCCGGTCGCCGCGTGCCAGCTCCGGGTACGCCGCACCCCCTTCTTCGCGGACAACTCGGGCACGAGCAGCCGGCGTCCACGCGACCGCCGCCACCACAGGACGACGCCACCGAGCGCGATCACCCAGAGCCAGCTGGCGGCCAGCTCGGAGTAGAACCGGCCGGCCGCCCCGAGGTGCAGGTTGCGGTGCAGGTCGTCGAGCCAGGTGGTGACCGGGGTGGAGCCGTACCAGGTGGTGAGCGTGCCCTGCACGCGGCCGGTGCCCGGGTCGACGTGGACGGTGTGCTGCTTCTCGCCGAGTTCGGGCAGGGAGAACACGATCCGGGTGGTGGCATCGCCCGTGCCCGGCTGGACCGCCGACAGTGTGCCGGCGGGGTGCGCGGCGCGGGCGGCGGCGATCTGGTCCGCCAGGGGCAGCGCCGGGCCGTCCCCGGCGGATGCGGCGGTCAGCTGGTCGCGGTAGAGACTCGCGTCGAGCTGCGGGGTGATCGTGTAGAGCAGTCCGGTCACCGCCGCGACGAGCAGGAACGGCGCGACCAGGACGCCGGCGTAGAAGTGCAGGCGCAGCAGCAGCGCCCCGAACGCGGACTGGCGCCGTACCGTGGTGTCGCGGGTGCCGGCACCCGGCACGGCCTCTTCCGTGATGGTCATCAGCGGTCCTCGGAGTTCGGCGGCACGGCTGCGGGGATCGTCATCGGCTGTCCTCGGGGGTCGGCGGCGGGGTGGCCGCCGAGGCGTTCGGCGTCCGGCAGACAGGTCGGCCGGCGGGGCCGATCAGTTCCCGCCACGCGGCGCCCATTTCCCGCCCGCGCCCGGAAAAGCGGGCGAAGTGCGGTTGTAAGGTCGGCGGACGGGCATAGGCCCGCATTCGCACTTCTGATGGGGGACCTGACACCGTGATCCGACGTCTTGGCGGCGAGCGCGCCCACCGTGTCGTACGGTCCCGCCCGGACCTGCCCCGCACCGTGGCCACGCCGGTGACCGCGGTGGTCGTCGGCGGCGGGATCGCCGGCGTGACGGCGGCCCTGCTGCTCGCCGAACGCGGCGTCCGGGTGACCCTGCTGGAACGGGCCGCCCAGCTCGGTGGCCGGCTGGCCGCCTGGCCGAGCACGCTGCCCGACGGCACCCGGCACATGGTCGAGCACGGCTTCCACGGCTTCTTCCGGCAGTACTACAACTGGCGCAACGTGCTGCGCCGCATCGACCCGACTCTGTCGTTCCTGCAGCCGGCCGGGCGCTACCCGATCATCTCGCAGGAGTGGCCCGAGGAGAGCTTCGCCGGGCTGCCCAAGACCCCGCCGGCCAACCTGCTCGCGCTGCTGGCCCGCTCCCCCAGCATGCGGCTGCGCGAGCTGCGCGGACTCGACGGCACGGCTGCTCTGCCGCTGCTCAGCTACGACCGCGACGAGACGTACCGGAACTTCGACGACGTCTCGGCCAAGGACTTCCTCGACTCGCTGGGCATGCCGCCACGGGCCCGGGCCATGCTCTTCGACGTGTTCGCCCACTCGTTCTTCAACCACCAGGAGGACATGTCGGCGGCCGAGATGCTGATGCAGTTCCACTTCTACTTTCTGCGCAACCCGGAAGGCCTGGACTTCGACGCGCCCACCCAGGACTACGAGACGGCGATCTGGACGCCGCTGGCCCGCCAGTTCGAGGCGCTGGGCGGAGAGATCCGCACCGGCGCTACCGTCGAGAGCGTCGAGCCGGGCTGGACGGTCACCCTCGACGACGGCGAACGGCTCACCGCGGACCACGTCGTGCTCGCCGCTGACCCCGGCGCCGCCCGTACCATCGCGGCAGCCTCCCCCGGCCTGGCGGGGCACGCGCCGGAGCTGGCCGCCCAGCTCGCCGCGATCGAGACCACGGCCCCGTACGCGGTCAGCCGCCTCTGGACCGACCGCGACTGCCGGCCGGAGCGGGCGGTCTTCAGCAGCGTCTC
The DNA here is from genome assembly GCF_050955795.1 of Actinoplanes sp. CA-051413. Taxonomy (NCBI): domain Bacteria; kingdom Bacillati; phylum Actinomycetota; class Actinomycetes; order Micromonosporales; family Micromonosporaceae; genus Actinoplanes; species Actinoplanes sp. CA-051413. The sequence goes on along the minus strand of NZ_CP192100.1, from coordinate 4,355,181 downwards.
CCGGGAGGCGACGCTGGACTCGGTCACGCTGTACCACCGCATCGAACGCGGCGCCGGCCAATGGGCGCGGCGGATCGGCGGGTCGGTCATCGAACTGCACGCGTACGCGGCGCCGACCGGCCTGGAGGCGGCCGAGCTGACCAAGCGGATGTGGACGGAACTGGGCGGCCTCTGGCCGGAGACGGTCGACATGACGATCCTGCACGTCGAGGAACGAGTGGGCCAGGACGCGCCCGCCTTCAACGTGGGCAGCGACGCGGGCCGCCCGGGTGTGGTCACCGACGCCGACGGGTTGTATCTGGCGGGCGACTGGGTCCGGATGCCGTTCCCGTCGGCGCTGATGGAACGCGCGGCCGCCTCGGCGATCCTGGCTGTCAACGCGATCCTGGAGCGGTACGGGGTGGGGCCGAATCAGGTGTGGTCGGTGGCTCCGCGCGGTCTGCTCGCTCGGGGGCGCTGACCGCTCGCCTCGGCTGACCGCTCGCCTTTTCTGACCGCTCGCCTTTCTGACCCCTCCCGGCGCTGACCGCTCGGCGGTGTGACCCCGAGACGGTGGCTCAGGGCTCGGCCAGGGGCGTTCCCCGATGTGTCTGGGGCCGGGCGGATGGGACTGTTCAAGGGTCAAGTTCGACGCCACCGGCAAGGAAAGCGAGACACCATGAACACCGTCCACGACTCCATGGCCCGCCAGGGACTGGTCCGCCCGCGCGAGGGCCGGATGCTCGCCGGCGTGTGTGCGGGACTGGCCCGACGGTTCGGGCTCGACCCGTGGCTGACGCGGGTGCTGTTCGTCCTGACCCTGTTCGTGATCCCCGGTAGCCAGATCCTGATCTACCCGGTGCTGTGGATCCTGATGCCGTCCGAGGAGCACTCCTACGCTTCGACGTACCCGCCGGCGGCCTGACCGCCCCCGCCCCGTCGAGCAAGGCCCGGCCGTTCGCGGCCGGGCCTTTCGCGTGCCCTTGGTTGCTTGTTCGCGCGTCCCCGCCTACCCCTTCGCCTGTCCCGGCCGCCTGCTCGCGTGCCACCGGTCACCCCCTCGCGCGTCCTCGCCCACCTCTTCGCCTGTCCCGGCCACCCCCGCGCGCGTCCCCGCCCAGCTTTCCGCGCCTCCCCGCCCAGCTTTCCGCTCGTCCCCGGCCACCTCGTCGCGTGTGCCTGGTCACCCTGAGGCGGGATCAGGGGTTTCTCGGGGCTAAAACCGATATCCCCGGTGACATCGATCGACCAGGCTGATCCTGTGCTCGCAGACCTGCTCAACGCCGCGACCGTTCTCGTCGACCGGCTGACCACGCTCGATGAGTGGTCGGTCCTGCTCTTCACGTACCTCTCGGCCACCGTCGAGATGACGTTCCTGCTCGGGCTGCTCGTGCCGGGCGAGTCCGTGGTCATGCTGGCCGCCTCGCTGCACGGCCCGGGCGGCTTCGCCCTGGCGGTCGCGGCGGGCACGGCGGGTGCCCTGACCGGGCAGATCTGCGGGTACGCGATCGGCCGCGTCTTCGGCACCCGCCTGCGCAGCACCCGCCTGGGCCGCCGCATCGGCGCCGAACGCTTCGACCGCGCCGAGGACTACCTGCGCGAACGTGGCGCCTCGGCGCTGGTGGCGGTGCGCTTCGTCGCGGTGATCCACGCGATCGTGCCGATCGTGGCCGGCGTGGCCCGGATGCCGTTCGGCCGTTTCCTGGGCTGGTCGGCGCTGGGCACGGTGCTGTGGGTCGGCACGTTCGCCGGGGTCGGCGCGGCGACGGCGAGCGCCGACTCGACCGGTGGGGTCGGCGTCGTGCTCACCGCCGTCGCGGCTACCTGCCTGGGTGTGGTTCCTTTCGCTGTGCGGTTGTTCCGCCGTTCGCCGGCTGCCGCGCTAGCCGGCGGACCAGTAGAGGGCTCGGGCGAACTCGGCGTACAGGCCCTTCGGGTGGGCGCGGAACAGCGGCTCGGTGCCGAAGAGCACCGCCCGGCCCCCGCGCGCCGTCCGGCCCGAGACGACCGAGGCCTGCCCGGCCGCCTGGTCCGGCCCGCCTACACCGGGCCCGGTCGGCAGCCAGTGACCGGCCACCAGTGGATCGGCGGCGTAGCGCTGCTCGACCGTGAAGCCGGAGCCGGCGAACCAGATCGGCGAGTAGACGAACGCGTGCGGCAGCGCGTCGAGGCCGATTACCGCTCCGGTGTTGGTGACCGCGACGACCCCGTTCGCGTCACCGCGGCCGGGCACCGCCGTCGCCGGCAGCAGGCCCGCCGCCGCGTTGAAGGCCGCGCCGGTCGCGCCCCGCGTCACCACGCCACCGCGGCTGAGCAGGTCGTCGACCGACGCCTTGCCGGTCGGCGTGAGCTGCGCGTACGACAACCCGGAGGAGACAACCAGGGTGTCCACGCCGGACAGGTCGGCGCCGGCGTTCAGCAGGGCCGTGGAGACGGGGCGTACTTCGAAGCCCATCTCACGCAACGCGAACAGCTCGTCCGCGGCGACCGCGGCGGCCAGCACCGGACGGCTGAACGGGGTGCCGGCGGAGCCGCGGGGCGCGGCGCTGAAACGTACCCCGAAACGCCTGGCCAGAGCTGCGGCCTCGGGGCGCGCAGCGGCCGGGACCACGACGGTGCCCGCGTCGGTGTGCCGGAGCTTGATGCCCAGGTCGAGCAGAGCGTTCGTGGCTCGGACGTCGGCCGGATCGCGCAGTTGCAGCGCCAGGTCGCGGCGCTTGCCGGCGGTGACTGACCCGACCGCGGAGGCGGCCTTGACCGGCGTGGTGCTCACCCTCGGGGCGGCCGTGCGGCTGATGTCGACCGAGGCGCCCCACAGCAGGCGGTGGCTCCAGCCTGAGATGTCGTACATCTGCGGAACCAGCGCCGAGATGTCCCGGCCCGCCTCGAGCAGCACGTTGGCCAGGCCGCGCTTGGGCTGGTGCATGTCGACGAGGTAGGACCCGGCGGGGTAGCGCCGGCCGTTGAGTGAGAAGGCCCGGCGGGCCTTGGTCACCCGCACGTCGTGGGCCACCAGGTGGTCGACGAGCCGGGCAGCCGCGGGAGCCGAGCGCTGGCCCGCACCGACCGGGATGACGTAGGCGCGCGGGAACTCGGTCGAATACCGGTCCTCAGGTCCGAAGCCGGGCACGAAACCGTCCGGGATGCGCGGCGAAGGCGCACCGGCCCAGCCCCGGCGGAACTGCTCGATCTGACCGGCGAGCAGCGACGCCCGATGCGTGTCGGCGTAGGTCAGGGCGGCCTCGATGGTGGCGGTGGCCACGGCGGTGTTGACCGCGGAACGGCGGCGCAGCTCCTCGACCGGCAGGCTGGCGTAGACACCACGGTTGACCTGCCACGGGATCTCCACGGTGTGCCCGACGGCGCCCTGGTAGATCGCGTACATCGGGGTGAAGATCGGCGGCCAGTCGTCCCAGTCCCCCGGCGCGTAGTCCCGGAACGGGATGTCGACGCTCTCGGTCCCGGGCAGGCCCAGCTGCTTGACCGCGGCCTCCATGCCCAGAGCGTTCGGCAGCGCGTGCTTGATGTAGAGGTCGTATTCGTAGTTCTGCCCGTGCGGCGGCGTGGCCGGCTCGATCAGGGTCGCGCCGGTGTAGCCGTGCTCGTCGAGCATCACGAGCGGCTGGGTGCCGATGACAACGTCGCGCACGGCCCGCGACTCCGGCTGCGAACTGGTCGCATGGTCGCGGTTGATGTCGAAGCCGGCGCCGTTGACCCGGGTCCCGGCGATGCGGCCGTCCGGATTGTTGGTGACCGTCACGTAGAACCTGGTCCGCCGCAACAAGGAGGCGGTGGCTCGGTCGGTGGCGGTGGCGAGGCGTTCGATGACCCGCAGGGCGCCGTCGGTGCCCTCCCACTCGTCGCCGTGGATGTTCGCGTTGATCCAGACCGGGGTCTTGTAGCCGCGGTGCAGGGCCCGGTCGCGGGCGGCGGCCCGCGGGTCGTCCTCGATCAGCGCCCGCCAGCGGTCCTGCCGGGCCGCCTCGGCGGCCGACTCCGGGGCGGTCACGGTGACGAGGTAGAGGTCGCGGCCGAGGGCGGAATGGCCGACCACCTCGGCGGAGACCCGGTCGGAGGCATCCTGCAGGGCGTTGAGCCGGGGCGCGATCTCGTGGTACGGCACCAGGCCGAGCTTGATCGACTTGTCGGTCGGGTCCTGTGGGTAGACGCGCAGGTCGGTCTGGCGGGGGTAGCCCTGGCGCTTCGGGGTCCATCGCTGGTCCGGGGTGGCGCTCAGCGGCGTGGCGGCCGAGCCACGGATCTCGGGGGCCGTCGCGGCTACCTCGTGGCGCTCCGGGCCGTTGCCGAATTCCCTGGTCGTCGAGCTTCCCGGCGCGGGATCGGCCGGCGCCGGATCCGCCAGCGCGGGATCGGCGAGCGCGGGATCGGCGAGCGCGGGATCGGCGAGCGCGGCTTGAGCTGGTGCGGGATTGGCCGGCGCGGCTTGGGCCGGTGCAGGATTGGCCGGCGCGGGATCGCCCGGTGCGGCCGAAGCCGGACCGGCGCCGGCTCCGACGGCGAGCAGCAGGGCACAGAGTCCGGTCAACGCCCGTGACGCGTCCACAAAGCACCTCCTTGACGTGCCCCTGACCTTCTCGCGGGGACCCGCGACATCGCAATGACGACGGTGAATCCTCGCCATACCGATCCTCCCATCACACCGTCCGGCGGACAGTGGGGTTAACCCCCGGTAGACAAGGGGGCTGGCTGCAATGTGCCGCCCCGGTCGGGTGCGACAGGCTCTTGTCGACCGGCTCGCCGCGGGGCAGCCGCGCTCTTGGAGGAGGGACCATGTCGGATTCGGGGGACCGCATCGTCAGCCGGCGGCTTGTGCTCGGCAGCGCCGCCGGCCTCATTGGAGCAGGGCTGGCGCCCGCGGGGGCGGCGCACGCCAGCGGCGGCCCCCGGCGAGGCCCGGTGGACCAGCACGCGGTGGACGCAGTGGCGGCCAGGTTAGACGGCAGTCTGATCGATCTGCGCCGCCAGCTACACAGTCATCCCGAGACCTCGGGTCAGGAGAAGCGAACCGCCGAAGTGGTCGCCCAACGCCTGCGGGCGGCCGGGCTCCACGTCACCACGGGCGTCGGCGGGCACGGCGTCGTGGGTCTGCTGACCGGCTCACGGCGCGGCCGGACGGTCGCCTATCGGGCGGACATGGACGCGGTCGCGCCAGGTGACCAGGTGGGCGGTGGCCCCCAGGCAGCCCATCTGTGCGGGCACGACCTGCACACCACAGTGGGCGTAGGGGTCGCGGAGGTGCTGGCACGCCTGAGACACCGCCTCGCCGGCACCGTGGCCTTCTTCTTCCAGCCCGCCGAGGAGACGCTCGCCGGTGCCGCCGCGATGCTCGACGCGGATGTGCTCGGGCGGGTGCGTCCGGCCGAGATCCACGCCCTGCATTGCGGCCCGTTCCCGGTCGGCCAGTTCGTTGTCACGCCCGGGTATGGCCTGCCCGGCCAGGATCGCGGCGTCATCACCCTCACCGGACCCGACGCAGTGGCACGGGCACGGCAGCTCGCCGCGGAGATCAGCGCGCTGGGCACGGTGTCGCGGCCGAGCACCGGCGCGGACCTCGAACGACTCGTGGCCGACTTCCAGACGCCGGACGGACCGCTGGCCGAGTTCGTCGCCATGCAGGCCGGCGTCCCGGCCGGGGATCGGGCGGAAGTTCGGGTGTCCTACCGCTGCTGGCCCGAGGAGCGGTATGCCGGGGTCCGCGACGACATCCGACGGCTGGCCCGGTCTGCCGGCCCGGCCACGGTGGATTTCCCGAAGGACCCCTTCCCGGCCATGGTGTGTCCGCCGAAGGAAGCCCTGGCACTCAAGCGGCACTTGCAGCACACGGCCGGTCGTGGCCGGGTGGGGACGGCGTATGCCGCGATCCCGTTCAGCGGTGAGGATTTCGCGCTGTTCCTGAACCGGATTCCCGGCACGTACACCTTCCTCGGTGTCCGATCGCCCGGGGCCGCGATCGAGACGAGCTATCCGCACTTCGGCGCCTTCAACCCGGACGAGCGGGCCATCGGCCACGGCGTCCGCGCGATGGCAGGCTGGCTGGCCAAGCGCGCAGTCAACCCGGAGGCATGACCGAGCCGGGATGCCGGGCGAGCCCGGATGCGGAACGAGCCGGGATGCCGGGCGAGCCCGGATGCGGAACGAGCCGGGATGCCGGGCGAGCCCGCATGCGGAACGAGCCGGGATGCCGGGCGAAGCCGGGATGCGGGACGAGCCGCCGCAGCAACGCTTAATGGCCCGGACCAAGACGCGGCCGGAACCGGCCCCGATGCGGGACCGGAGACGCGCAATGGACCGAGCCAGGACCAGCGGCCCGACCCGGGCCGGGATGAGAGGTGGACCGGGGACGACGCCCGTGCGAACGCAATTCGCGGGCTGCGTCGTCCCCGGTCCGGTTCTGAGGGGGTTCGTTATGCCACGGTGCCGGTCACCGTCGTGCCGGACTTGGTGACGTAGTAGGTCACCACGGCGCCGCTCCAGAAGTGAAACTTCAGGGTTACCCGGGAGCCGTCGTTGACCTCGGCGAAGAGCTCCGGCTTCAGGGTGATGACGTTGGCCGGGTAGTCCGGGGCGAAGGTGTAGTCGAACTCCTTGAACGGGGTCCAGTTCTGCGGGCCGGCGTTGCTGCCGTCGGCGTAGGTGGCCTCCATGGTGGCGAGCTGGTCGCCACGGAAGGTGGTGGGGATGGTGAACGCACTGGTGGTGCCCGTTGCGGCCGACAGGGTCGGAGTGTCGTGGGTGATCAGGTTGAGGCGCCACGGCACGCCGGTGGAGAAGTGAACGTGCAGGGTCGCGTTGACGCCGTACGCCCGGGAGCCGGACAGGCGGGTGAGCAGCGCGGCCGTGAGCGTCAGCTGGTCGCCGGAGATGGTGTAGTCGGTGTCGCGGACCAGTTCGGTGCTGCCCTGGCGCAGCCCGGTGAAGGTGGTGCCGTTGAGGTTCAGCGTCACCGTCTTGCTCGTGATGGCGGCCGAGCGGGCGCTGAAGACCAGGTCGCTCGCGGCCGTGCCGGAGCGGGTGGTCCAGCTCGACTTGATCTGGGCGATCAGTTCCGGATCGGACCACTGCAGCGAGGTGCGGCCGAAGTGCTGACCGTTGTCCCACAGCATGGTGGTCACGTTCTTCGCCCGCGCCTGGGCGCCGAACAGCTCGAAGAACTTGAGCTTCTCGCCCTGCTCGATGGTGCCGACGTGCCGGTCGAAGCCGAGCAGGCCGTACTCGCCGATGATCACCGGGATGCCCCGGGCCACGAAGGTGGTCGAGATCCGGTCGAACATGTCGGTCAGGTCCTTCTGCGCCGTGGCGTCGAAGCGGTAGCCGCCGGCGATGTTCACGCTGAACGGCCAGTAGCCGTAGTAGTGGACCGTGGCGATCAGGTTCGGGTCGTTCATCGCGGTGAACGTCGCGGTCAGCTCGTCGAGGCGGGCCTGGTCGGCCGAGGTGTGCAGGGTTGGCAGCACCAGCAGCCGGGTCGCGTTGCCGCCGCCGGAGTCGCGGACGATCGTGTGGAAGGACGTGTTCAGCTCGTTGAGCAGGTCCGCGTTCTGGGCGTCACCGGAGCTGCCGGTGAACTGCGGCTCGTTGACGCTTTCCAGCACCAGCTTCGCCGGGGAGTCACGGAATGCGGCGGCGAGCTGGGTCCAGGTCGCGTTGTAGCGGGCCAGCACGGTGGTCCGGTCGGTCGGCATCGTGTTGATCCACTGCCAGGAGTCGTGGTGGATGTTGACCATGACGTAGAAGCCGTCGTCCAGGGCCCAGCCGACCACCTCCTTGACCCGGGCCAGGTAGGCGGCGTCGATGGTGTAGTCCGGCGCGCCACTCTGGTGCTGGCCCCAGGTCACCGGGATCCGGATGCTCTTGAAACCCTGCGCCTTGAGCCCCTCCAGCAGAGCCTCGGTGATCCGCGGATTGCCCCAGGAGGTCTCGTCGGCGCCGGTGGCGTCCAGCGAGTTCCCGAGGTTCCAGCCGGGCTGCATGGCGGCGACCGTGGCCATCGCGTTGCCGGCCGGCGGCGGGGTGGTCGGTGGCGTGGAGGGCGAGCTGCTTGCCGACGGGCCGGGGCCGGGTGCGCTCGGCGACTGGCTGGGCTGGCCGACGCTGCCGGTGCAGGCGACACCGTTGAGGGTGAACTCCGTCGGCGCCGGGTTGCTGCCGGTCCAGGTGCCGTTGAAGCCGAACGAGGCCGAGCCGTTGGTCGCCAGCACCGCGTTGTGCCCCACGTTCACCGCGGTGACCTGGGTGCCGGCCGCGGTCACCGTCGCGTTCCAGGCCTGGCTGACCGCCTGTCCGGTGGCGAAGGTCCAGCCCAGCCGCCAGCCGTCGATCCGGTCGCCAAGGTTGGTGACCGTCACGTTGGCGGTGAAGCCGCCGGGCCACTGCCCCGCGTTGGCGTAGGTGACCCGGCAGCCCGCGGCCGCGTTCGCGCTGGTTGCGGTGGCGACGCCGAGCCCGGCCACCAGCGTGGCGACCGCCCCCACGAGGAGACCGGCTCGCCACCGGTGCCTACGGAGGGACCTTTGCAAGCCGATCATGACACTCCTAGATCCGGACAGTCCACGCGAATGACCAGCGCAGATTAAGTCTGGAGTCCAAACTATGTCAATCGACCAAACTGTATCTCCGGGGTCAGAAGTGGCTCTTCGGAATCACGCCGTGCACGCCCACCGTGCGGTCGACGACCTAGGACACGGCGAAGTCCGCGGCCGCCGACAGGTAGGCGTACGCGATCGCCCGGTCCATGCCCAGATCGTGCTGGAGGAAGTCGAGGGCGTTGACCACCGCCCGGCGCATCGCGACGTCGAGGTCGTTGCCCTGCCCGCCCGGCGCACCGTCCGGGTCGGACAACCCGATCGGCACCCAGGCCTGCGGCGTCTCGGCGAACGGGTAGCCGAAGGCGACCGACGGCGCTCCCTTCGCACCCTTCTTGACCACGGTCAGCCGGTAGGTGGCCCGCAGCGACCCCTCCAGCGCGGTCAGCGCCACCTCGCCGTCCCCCATCGCCAGGTGCGGGTCGCCGACGTAGAAGAGCGCACCGGTCGCGAAGACCGGCAGATAGAAGGTGGCTCCCGGGCCCAGCAGGCTGATGTCGATGTTGCCGCCGCCCAGCGTCGGCGGGATGGAGTTGAGCGCCGGGTCGGTCAGCGAGCCGGCGTCGGCGAACGCGACCCCCATCATGCCCATGAACGGGTGCAGCGGGAACGCCACGTCGCGGTGCCCGGGCCGGGGCAGGACGCCGGTGAGCCGGCCGCCCCGGGCCGCGCGGACGGGTGTGAAGACGGAGACGTTGCCGTACCGCCGGGGGTCGCCGGTGGGCCGGCCGTCGGTCGCCACCGGCGGCATGATCTCCACCTCGGTGATGCCCGCCGGGACGGCGCCACCGGCCAGCCGGGGCAGTGCGCCCTTGCCGTGCCGGCTCGACACCACCCCGTACGGGACCCGGGGCACCGCCGCGAGGATCTCCACCTTGAGGACGTCGCCGGGCTCCGCGCCGTCCACGTGGATCGGCCCCGTCACCACGTGCGGGCCGTCGACGTCGAAGTTGCGGGTGGTGCGGTCGTAGTCGCGGGCCACGGCGACGGCGTCGGTCAGCACCTGGCGGGCGGGCACACCGTGGCCGGCGAACCAGCGCACCGGGTCGCGGCCCTGGTCCTCGAGGATGCCCTCGTGCGAGACGGTGTCGACGGTGACGGTCTGCCCCGAGCGCATCCGCAGCACCGGCTCGCTGGTCACCGACGGGACGTAGCCCCACCGCACCTCGTCCGGTCGCGACGGCAGATAGTGCCGGCCCGGGATGGGCCCCTGGCCGGGCTGCAGGATGCCGGCCGGCCGGCCGAGCCGCAGGCGTGCGGGCATGCGCGGGCGTAGCCGCGCACGTGACAACGCCGCCGGCGCGGGCATGCGCGGGCGTAGCCGCGCACGTGACAACGCCGCGGGCGCGGGCGTGCGCGGGGGTGGCCGCGCCGGTGACAACGCCGCCGGCGCGGGCCTGCGCGGGCGTGGCCGCGCCGGTGACAACGCCGCCGGCGCCGATCGCGGCGGCCGCCCGCAGGAAGGTACGCCGTCCCAGCGCCGCCACCAGGATGTCCCGTGCCCTGCCACCGCCACCACGGAGCGGCCGACCAGAAGCGGCGAATTCGTCGATGTCCATGCCGCCCAGTTGTAGGCACACCGGGTGTCGGCGCCGTCGCGGGCCGATGTCCGCCTGATGAAGCCACCGAGCGCCACGGTGGTCACCAGGCAGTGGCGACGACCTCGACCAGCGGCACCGGCGGCACCCCGCCGCGTACCGCCTCCAGGAACGTCACGATCTCCGCGGCCACCGAGCGGTGCTGCAGGTCGTTGAGCACGTCATGGTGGCCGCCGCGCACGACGGCCAGCCGGGCCTGCGGGAGCGACTTGGCCAGGCGGTTCAACTCCGCGTGATCGGCGAGCGGGTCCGCGTCGCCGGTCAGCAGCAGGTGCGGCACGTCGGCCGTGCTGCCGTAGGCGGCGTCGAGCAGAGCCGCCGGCGCCGCTTCGGCCAGAGAACCGGGCACCACGGCCGGATCGTCGGTGAGCACACCGCGGTGCACCGGGCAGTGGGTACGGAGGTCGAGCTCCTCGTCCCGTCCCCCACCCTGCCGCCCGTCGTAGCCCGGCAACCCGGCCAGCACAACAGCGTCCGGCCACCACGCCTTCTCGGGCGACGACTGTGCCACCAGCGCGGCGATCACCGCCGCACCCGTGTCGGCCCCGGCCAGCACCAGCGGGCGAACGAGATCGATGCTGCTCACCGCCTCCTTCAGTGCAGCGTCAGCCACCGAGAGGTCGGTCGAGGGCGGCAGCACCCGCACCTGGTAAGCGTCGGCAGCCAGCCGGGCACCGAAACGCCCGTACCCCGCCTGGCTCTCGCCCCGCCCGGGCAGCACGAGCACCGTGCCACGGATCCGGACCCCCTCGGGCGCGGCGAAGTCGCGGTAGCCGGTCATGTCAGTCCACCTTCGGTTTCCAGCCGAGGGCGGGCGCCACCTCGGTCGCGATGAGTTCCAGGGCGCGGATCGCGGCGTCGCGGTCCGGGATGCCGGGGTTGAACTGGGCGATCAGGTCGGTGGCCACCGGCAGCACCCGTTCCGCCTGCAGCCCCGCGATGATCTCGTCGGGGTGGCCGTGGAAGGCGTGGAAGCGCCGCAGCTGCTCTTCTGTGCCGAGCCCGGCCGGGAAGGCGCCGCGCCGGACGAAGCCTTCGGTGGCCCGCTGGACGCCGTCGCCGATCTGGGCCAGGGCGGTGCGCTTGTCCCGCGCCGGGAAGATGAAGCGGGACAGGCCGATCCGGGGTTGGTGCGGGCGGTCCCAGGCGGCCAGGAACTCGTCCGCCCAGGGCCGCTGGATCACGTCGGTCGGTTCCTCGTAGCCGTAGGTGGCCCGGTTGAGCAGCAGGTTGGTGCCGGCCGCGGCCGCGTGCCGGGCTCCGGCGGCGCTGAACACGCCCTGCCAGATGCGGTCGGTGAAGTCGCCCGCCGGTGGCTGGATCGAGAAGCCGGACGTTCCCAGCTCTTCGTTGGACAGGGCCCGGCGCAGGGTGGCCAGGCCGACGGTGGTCAGCTCGCGTTTCTGGTCGAAGTCGGCGCCGAAGGCCGCGTACTCCTCCGGGCCGGCGCCGCTGCCCACGCCGATCTCGGCCCGTCCGCCGCTGAGCGCGTCCACCACCGCTACGTCCTCGGCCAGGCGGATCGGGTTCTCCAGCGGCAGGATGGTGATCGCGGTGGAGAGCCGGATCCGGCGGGTCCGGGCGGCCGCGTGGGCGAGGAACGGCCACGGCGACGACAGTCCCCCACCGCCCAGCGGAATGTGGTGCTGGGCCACCCAGCCGACGTCGAAGCCCAGCTCGTCAGCGACGACGAACAGCTCCTGGGCGTCGCGGTAGGTGGTGGCCAGGTCGCCGCGGCCCTGCACGTGGGTGAGGAAGCCGAGCCGGAAGTGCGGAGTGGTGGTCACGCCCGGCCCCGAACCAGGTCGGGCTCGGCGCGACGGGCCGCCGTGTGCACGTTCTCCGGGATCGGCAGGCCGAGGTTGCCGCGCAGGGTGGTGGCCTCGTACTCGCGGCGGACCACCCCACGCTCCCGCAGGATCGGCAGTACCCGGTCGGTGAACAGGGCGAATTCGCTGGGTACGGTCACCGTCACGTTGATGCCGTCAAAGGCCCCGGCCTCGTACCAGCGCTGGATCTCGTTCGCGACCGTCAGCGCGGAGCCGACGAACGGCGAGCGCCGCGACTCCAGGGAGTGCTGCACCGTCTGGCGCAGGGTGAAGCCGTTCTCCCGGGCCAGCCGGGTGATCTGCTCGGCCTGGGTCTTGAAGCTGAGCGCGCCGAGGTGGCCGACCTCCGGGAACGGCGCGTCGAGGTCGTACTGGGTGAAGTCGTGCCAGCCGAACGGGCGGCCCAGTTCCTTGAGCGCGCGGTGGAAGTCCTTGCCGGCCAGCGACTGGCGTTCCTTCTCGCGGGCCTGCTCGTCGGTGTCGCCGATGATCAGGCTGATGCCGGGAACGATGAGCACATTCTCGGGGTCGCGGCCCTGGGCGGCGGCGCGGGCCCGGATGTCGGTGGCGAACGCCCGGCCCTGCTCGACGGTCTGCGCGTGGGTGAAGATGGCGTCGGCGATGCCCGCACCCAGGTCGCGACCCTCGTCGGAGTCGCCGGCCTGGAAGATGACCGGCTGGCCCTGCGGCGAGCGCTGGATGTTCAGCGGCCCGGCGACCGAGAAGTGCTCTCCCCGATGGTCCAGCGCGTGCTGCCGGGACCGGTCGAAGAAGACGCCGCCCTGCTTGTCCCGGGGGAACGCGCCGTCCTCGTACGAGTCCCACAGTCCCTGGACCACCCGCACGTGTTCCAGGGCCCGGCCGTAGCGGGTGGCGTAGTCGTAGTGCTCGGCGCGCCCGTAGTTGCCGGCCGTGCCGCCGTCGCCGGTGGCCACCACGTTCCAGCCTGCCCGGCCGCCGCTGATCAGGTCGAGCGAGGCGAGCCGCCGGGCCACGTTGAACGGGTCGTTGTACGAGGTGGTCAGCGTGCCGACCAGCCCGATGTGCGAGGTGTGCACGGCGACCGCCGACAGCAGCGTGAGCGGTTCGAGGCGGTTGAGGTAGTGGTGCGGCGAGTCCGGGGTGATGAACTGGCTGTCCACGATGAAGACGTGGTCGAACTTCGCCGCCTCCGCCTGCTGGGCCCGGGCGATGTACCAGCGGATGTCGACGCTGGCGTCGCCGGGGATCTCGGGGCTGAGCCAGGTGTCGTGCTGGCCCGGTCCACCGACCCCCATGAGGACGGCGCCGAGCTTGAGGTTTCTCCGGGGCATGGTGAGGAGTATCGGCAGGTTCGCGGCGCGCCGTCCAACGAAAGAACGTGATGGGAACCCATCACGGCAGCTCATCCAATTCCTAGTAAGCTCATGGGATGAGTAGGATGCTGGGGATAGCGCCGTTGCGCAGTTTCGTGGCGGTCGCGGACTGCGGCGGCTTCCAGCGGGCCGCGGCCTCGCTGCACCTGACCCAGGGCGCGGTGAGCCAGCACGTGCGCCGGCTGGAGGCGGCGCTGGACCGCACGCTGGTCGAGCGGGACGGCCGCGGCTCGCGGTTCACCGCCGACGGCGAGGTGCTGCTGGCCCGGGCCCGCCGGATCCTCGCCCTGCACGACGAGACACTGCGCGAGTTCGGCGTGGAGGCCGAGCCCACGCTGGTGATCGGCTCGACCGAGCACGCCGCCGCCCAGCTGCTGCCGGAGCTGGCCGCCTGCTTCCCGGACCACCGGGTCCGGTTCCGGATCGACCGCGGCGCCCAGCTGCGGACCGCCCTCGCCGAGGGCCGGATCGACCTGGCCCTGCTGCTCGGCCCGGCCGACGAGCCGGACGCCCGGGCGGTCGGCGAGCTCGAGCTCACCTGGTACGCCGCCCCGGGCTGGACGCCACCGGCAGCCGGTGACCCGGTCCCGCTGGTGGCCTTCGACGCGCCGTGCGCCATCCGCAATCGCGCGCTGGAGACGCTGGCCGCGCACGGGGTGCCGGCGGAGGTCGGCTGCGAGGCCGCCCACCTGGCCGGGATGCAGGCGGCGGTACGGGCCGGGCTGGGCGTGGGACTGATGGCCACCCTCGGACAGGTCCTCGAGGGGCTGGTGGCCCGCCCCGACCTGCCCGTCCCGGAGCCGGTCGCCCTCGCCGTCTGGCCGCGGCGAGGACTGTCCCCGACGGTCGCCGAGGGCGCGGCCGTTGCGCTGGTCGAGCTGCTCGCCCGTACCCGTGGCGAGCTTTCCCGGCCGCGCAGCCGGGCGTAATCTGCCCGGATGGGAGAAATCGTGCCGTGGCTGGTGTCCGCCGCCGTGCTCGCGGCAGTTCTCGGCGCCCTCGTGTGGCTCGCGGCCCGCACTCGGCGGCGAGGCGTCGGTCAAGAGCTGATGGGACCGGTCGACCTCATCTACCGTCCGCACACGCACCAGATCAACGCCGAGACGAGGACGCACGAGCAGCGCATGGTGGCCCGGCCCGCTGCGGACGATAATCTCTGACCTGAGTCAGAGTTCCGCGCTAGCATCGCCCGATGGACGCTGCTGCCCTCGCTCAGGTCGAGACGGTCCGCGACTTCAATCGCTACTACACCCGCCGCCTGGGCGTGCTGACCGACCGTTATCTCGGCCAGGACCGCCCGCTCAGCGAGGCCCGGCTGCTCTACGAGATCGGCGAGCAGGCCGACGTCCGCGACCTGCGGTCCCGGCTCGGCCTGGACTCCGGCTACCTCAGCCGGCTGCTGCGCTCACTGCAGGAGCAGGGCCTGGTCCGGACCCGCGCGCACCCGGCGGACCGGCGGGTCCGCGTCGCCGAGCTGACCGAAGCCGGGGTACGCGAACGCGCCGACCTCGACGCGCGCTCCCGGGCGGGCATCAGTGACCTGCTGGAACCGCTCTCCGCCGCCCAGCGCCGGCAACTCGTCGACGCCCAGGAGCAGATCCGGCGCCTGCTGCGGCTGGCCACGGTCACGGTGCGGCCGGTCGACGCCGGCTCCCCCGACGCCCAGCAGTGCCTGCGCGCGTACGCCTCGGAACTGGCCGTCCGCTTCCCGGAGGGGTACGACGACGCGGCGCTCGTGGACCCCGGCGACCTGACCGGCGAAGACGGGGCGCTGCTGGTCGCGTACGAGGAGGACCGGTCTGTGGGTTGTGGCGCGTGGCGCCGCCTCGGTGACGGGATCGCGGAGATCCGCCACCTGTGGGTCGACGGGCAGGCGCGAGGGCTGGGGCTCGGGCGGCGGCTGCTGGAACGGGTGGAGGCCGACGCGTCCGCGCACGGCGCGACGACGCTGCGGCTCGGCACGCACACCGCTCTCACCGAGGCCATCGCCCTGTACCGGGCCGCCGGGTATCGGGAGATCGCGCCCTACGACCGGTCGCCGTACAACCAGCTCGCCTTCGAGAAGTAGCTCCGACGTACGCTCGAAGGCGTGAGCATCGCACCGCCGTCGACCGTCGTTCTGGACAACCGTTTCGCCCGTGAGCTCGCCGGCCTGGCGATCCCCTGGCAGGCCGAGGAGACGCCGGAGCCGCGGCTGCTCGTGCTCGACGAGGCGCTCGCCGCCGAGCTGGGCCTCGACCCCGCTCAGCTGCGCAGCCCCGAGGGTGTCCGGCTGCTGACCGGCACCGCCGTCCCCGACGGCGCCACCCCGGTGGCGCAGGCCTACGCCGGGCACCAGTTCGGCGGCTACTCCCCGCGCCTCGGCGACGGGCGCGCGTTGCTGCTCGGCGAGCTCGTGGACGCCGACGGCACCGTTCGTGACCTTCATCTCAAGGGCTCCGGGCGCACCCCGTTCGCCCGCGGCGGTGACGGCCTGGCCGCGATCGGCCCGATGCTCCGCGAGTACGTGGTCAGCCGGGCCATGCACGCCCTGGGCATCCCGACGACCCGCGCCCTGGCCGTGGTGGCGACCGGGCGCACGGTGTACCGCGAGACTCCGCTGCCGGGAGCCGTGCTGGCCCGGGTCGCCGCCAGCCACCTGCGGGTCGGCACGTTCCAGTTCGCCCGGGCCACCGGCGACGCCGAGTTGCTGCGCCGGCTCGCCGACCACGCGATCGCCCGGCACCACCCGCACGCCGCCGAGGCCGAGCAGCCGTATCTCGCCCTGTTCGAGGCGGTCGTCGCCGCGCAGGCAGCACTGGTGGCGCAGTGGATGCTCGTCGGCTTCGTGCACGGCGTCATGAACACCGACAACATGACGATCTCCGGCGAGACCATCGACTACGGGCCGTGCGCGTTCATGGAGGCCTTCGACCCGGCGACGGTCTACAGCTCCATCGACCAGGGCGGGCGTTACGCGTACGGGAACCAGCCGGCCATCGCCGAATGGAATCTGGCCCGGCTCGCCGAGGCCCTGCTCCCGCTCCTGCACGACGACCAGGAGCAGGCGGTCGCCCTCGCGGTCGAGTCCCTCGGCGGCTTCCGGCCCGCGTACAACGTCGCCTGGTCGGCCGGCATGCGCGCCAAGCTGGGGCTGCCGGACGGCGTTGATGCCACTGTGGTGTCGCCGCTGGTGGACGACCTGCTCGCCTTGCTGCACGAGGACCACGTCGACTTCACGTCGTTCTTCCGTACCCTGGCCGGCGCCGCCCGCGGTGACGCCGAGCCGGCCCGCCGCCTCTTCATCGACCTGGCCGCGGTCGACGCCTGGGTGGCGCGCTGGCGCGCCCTGGGCCCGGACGCCGACGCGATGCAGCGGGTCAACCCCGTCTACATCCCGCGCAACCACCTCGTTGAGGAGGCCCTGGCCGCGGCGACGGACGGCGACCTGGATCCGCTGGAGCGGCTGGTCGCGGCTGTGAGCGAGCCCTACGACGAGCGCCCGGGCCTCGAGCGGTACGCCGCGCCCGCGCCGCAGGACTTCGGTGCCTACCAGACGTTCTGCGGCACCTGAGTCCCCGTCAGTTGAGGTGGAAACGGTCGTCTGTGGCCAGCGCGGCCAGCTGCGACGCCGTCAGCGGCAGCTTCTTCAGCGGCGGCTGGACGTTCTCGCCGTTGGTGGCTGTGCGGCTCTGCGCCACGTAGACCACGACGCCGTCCGGGTGCCGGTAGGCCGCCCACTGCTCCACCCCGCCGGTCCCGCTCGGAACCCGCGACACGCCCACCTTCGCCTTCCCGACGGTGACCACGTCGCAGTCACCCTTCAGCCCCCAGAACTGCCGGGCCAGGGCGCACGGCTCCTTGGGCAGGCCGTTGTCCTTGGTGTGCACCTCGGCCAGCAGCGACCCCGCCCGGCCACCCTTGGCGATCGCCGCCTGGGCCAGGTAACCCCAGGTCGAGCCCGTGTTGTCACCCTCGACCTGGGCCTGGTGGTCGCGCAGCGGGATGCCGTCGGCCGACTCGCCGGTCGGCGCGGTCCAGCCGTCGGGGACAACGGCCAGCAGTTCGTCGAGGAGCTTCTTGCCCTGCTCGTAGCGCTCACCCGAGCGGGCGGTGGCATCCTCCTGCGGCTCGCCGTTGCCGTCGATCGGCCAGGCCGGCTTGGTGCTGTCGCTACCCGCCGAGGGGGTCGGCATGGCCGACGGCACCCCGCCGCCGGCCCACGGCGCGCCCTCGCCGTCCGAGGCGAGCCGCAGGCCCTGCGGCACGGCCACGGCGGTCACCGCGATCAGCGCCGCGGTCGCCCCGGCACCGGCGAGCGTCGCGCGCCGGCGTACGGCCCGGCGGCCGGCGGTCAG
Organism: Actinoplanes sp. CA-051413; assembly: GCF_050955795.1. Classification (NCBI taxonomy): domain Bacteria; kingdom Bacillati; phylum Actinomycetota; class Actinomycetes; order Micromonosporales; family Micromonosporaceae; genus Actinoplanes; species Actinoplanes sp. CA-051413. Next base: position 4,337,480 of record NZ_CP192100.1, on the reverse strand, counting down.
GGCCGCGGCCGACTCCATCGGGGGCGGCGGGGTGAGGGTCATGCTGGCGCGCATGGCTTCGCGCAGGTCGTTCTCGTTCACGATGCCTCTTCTCATTCGGCGGCGACGGGGTGGGACATCAACGTCCGGAGGGCGTCCAGGCCACGCGCCGCCTGGCTCTTGACCGTGCCGGCCGTGCAGCCGAGGACAGCCGCGGTCTCGTCGACCGACATGTCCTCCCAGTAGCGCAGGACCAGCACGGCCCGCTGCCGGGGCGGCACCCCGGCGAGCGCCTGCAACAGCATCAGCCGGTCATCAGCCGACCCCGGTGCGGCCGCCTGCTCGATCGGCGTCTCCCGCGGCCGCTCCCGCCGCCACCAGCCCCGGCGGCCGTCGTCGATGAAGGTGCGGATCAGCACCTGCCGGACGTACGGATCCAGCGCCTCGTGCCGCGCCACCCGGTGCCAGTGCGTGTACAGCTTGGTGAACGCGGTCTGCACCAGATCCTCGGCCCGATGCCAGTCCCCGCAGAGCAGGAACGCCGTCCCCCGCATGGCCCCCGACCGGGCCGCGAAGTACTCGGCGAACGCCGCGTCGCGATCGCTCATGCCCACCCCTATCCGTTCGGTCGGGACAATCACGAGACCGGACCGGCGGAAGGTTGCACGAACCGCGGGAAATTACAACGCGCGGCGCAGCGGCACGTCCCGCCAGTCGGTGTCCGAGGCCAGATAGAAGCCCGGGTACGAGGGCTGGTTGTAGGTCGTCTGCTGGCGGGCCACCTCGACCCGGTACTGCGGGTCGTGCATCAGCGTGTAGAGCTTGTGCCCGGTGAGCTCGGTGCTCAGGTAGATCCGTACCGCCGTGCTGTCCGCCGTGCGGACCAGCAGTTCCTCGCGCCAGTCGCCCAGGATGTCGGCGACCAGGGACGGGTTGCCCTTGGTGCCGTTGTTGGTCAGCGTGCCCGTGGCCGTCAGCAGGGTGCCGCGCCGCCAGTCGTCGATTGTCGGGGTGACCTCGCCCGCGCCGTTGACCAGCTGGGTGGTCAGGTCGCCGGCCCAGCGGATGCTCTGGTTGGTGCCCGGCACCGGACCGGGCAGCACCGCGCCCGCCGCCGTGTGCAGGCCGGACGCCTCCGAGCCGCCGGGCATGCTGGCCCAGGACTCAATGCCGCGGACCTCCGGCAGCACGTCGCCGATCATTCCGCGCCCGGTGTCGCGCCCGGAGTACGTGCCGGAGAGCACCTCGCCGGTGGCCGCGTCGCGCAGGGCCATGCCGTACGGCGCGCCGGTGCCGTTCTCGTGGACCGTGAACGTCTCCAGGCCGGGCCGGTCCGGGTTGATGTCCGTGACGTGCATGGCGTCACCGTGGCCGAGCCGGACCCGCTGCCCCGGCGCCGCGCTGCCCTCGGGGAGGGTGTCGAACGAGGAGTACAGCAGGCTGCCGTCGTCGTCGATGGTCGCGGCGCCGTACACGATCTCCTGCCGTCCGTCGCCGTCCACGTCGGCCGCGCTCAGCGAGTGGAAGCCCTGGTTGGTGAGGGTGGCGTAGCGCGGGTCGGTGCCGTCGCGGCCGTGCGGGTTGTCGTTGAACGGGTTGCTCATCGGGGTCCAGCCGCTGTCCACGTACCAGTTCTCGGTCAGCCGGCGGCCGTCCCAGCGGTACGCGACCAGCGTGGTGCGGGTGTAGTAGCCGCGGGCGAACACGGCCGACGGGTGCCGGCCGTCGAGATAGGCCACCCCGGACAGGAACCGGTCGACGCGGTTGCCCGGCTCGATCCGTGGCAGCGCATAGTCGCCCCACATCAGCCCGTCGTCGTGCCGTCCGGGCTTGTAGCGCACGGTCTGCAGCTCGCGGCCGGTCGCACCGGCGAACACCGTCATGTACTCCGGGCCGTCGAGGATGAAGCCCTCGAAGGCGCGCAGGTTGTTGCGGGCGCTGCGGGCCGGGGCGTACACGTCGATGAAGTAGTCGACCAGGGCCTCGGCGTCGGCGCGCGACAGCGGGTACGCGTACCGCGGCGCGATGCCGAACGCGGCCTCCAGCGTCGCCGGCCAGCGCCCGGCCACCACCTCGGGGTGCGCGGTCCAGCCCTGGAACATCGTCACCAGGTGCTCGCGGTAGCCGGCCGCGCTGAGCCGGTAGTCGTCGGTGTGCCGGTAACCGGCGCGCACGTCGGCGCGGGGCATCGTGACGTAACGCCGGGAGACCTCGCGGCCCGTGGCGTCGTACCGGATCACGCTCGTGCCCGGCGCCGTCTTGAGCATGAGCTCGGCGCGGCCGTCACCGTCGAAGTCGTACACCGGGAACTGGGTGTAGTGCGCCCCGGCCCGGATGTTGACGCCCAGGTCGATCCGGTAGAGCAGGGTGCCGTCGGCCCGGTACGTGTCCAGGTAGACAGGTCCGGTGTAGCCGACCAGCGAGACGTCCTTGGAGTTGGACGGGTCCCACTTGACGACGTACTCGTACTGCCCGTCACCGTCGACGTCGCCGACGCTCATGTCGTTGGCCGTGTAGGTGTAGGCCTGCCCGCTCGGGGTCACGCCGTCGGCGGGCTTGCGCAGCGGCAGGTCGTGGTGGCCGCCGGCCCACGGGGTAACGGCGGCGCTGCGGCCGGCCTCGCGCCCGCGGACGACCGCGGCCACCCGGTAGCGGGACGCCGGGGTGCCGTCCGGGTCGAGCCAGTTGGTGCTGTCGCTGATCAGCGCGACGGGCCGGCCGTCGCGGTAGACCCGGAAGTCCGGCCCGGCCAGGCCGGTCGCGGTCGCGCCGGTCGCCTCGGGCGCGAGCAACCGCCAGCTCAGGAACACGCCGTCGGCGGTGACGGCGGCGACCAGGCCCCGGTCGAGACGTTCCAGAGCGGGACCGCCGGGCCGCTGCGCCGCGGCCACAGCGGGCGGCGAGCCACCGACCAGGAGCAGGCCGGCGGCCAGGAGGATCCCCCACCGACGGTACGGACGCAGCGAACCCCGCATGGCGACTCCTCCTGGCTGAAACGAATCAACGCAGGTTAGGAATTGACCACAGCCGATGTCAATGTTTCCGAGCGGTTTCCCCGGTAAGCGCATACCTGGGCTTCGGCCGCTGGTCAGAGGCGGGCGATCGCGGAGGCCGGATCCTCGATCGCGTCGGCGACGCTGCGCATGAAGCCCGCCGCCGTCCCGCCGTCGCAGACCCGGTGGTCGAAGACGAAGCTCATCTGGGTGATCTTGCGGACGCACAGCTCCCCGTCGACGACCCAGGGCCGGTCCAGGATGCGGCCGAAGCCCAGGATGGCGACCTGCGGGTGGTTGATGATCGCGGCGCTGCCGTCGACCCGGAAGCTGCCGTAGTTGTTGAGCGTGAAGGTCCCGGCCTCCTGCGCCGTCACGCGGCCCTCCCGGGCGCTCGCGGTGACCCGCCGGATCTCCTCGTCGAGCTGTGCGGTGGTCATGGTCTCGGCGCCGACGACCGCGGGCACGACCAGGCCGCGCTCCCCCTGCACGGCGATGCCGAGGTTGATCCGGTCGAACTCGACGATCTCCTGCCGCTCGGTGTCCACCCGGGCGTTGAGCATCGGGTACTGCCGCAGACCGGCCACGACGAACCGGGCGATGTAGGCGAGCAGGCCCGGGCCGGGGGTGCTCTGCCGCAGCTCCCAGAGTTTGGTGGCGTCGACGTCGACCCAGACGGTGGCCTCGGGGATCTCGGCGCGGCTGCGGGTCAGCGCCGCCGAAACGGCCTTGCGGAAAGCGGTCAGAGGAACGCGACGCTCCCCCGGCACAACCGGATTGGCTGGCGCCGGAGTGGCCAGAGCAGCAGCCGGTTGCGCGGGCGCAGTTGCTGGGCGGGCCAGGGCCCGTTCCACGTCGGCCCGGACGATCACGCCGCCGGGACCGGTCGCCTCGACCGTGGCCAGGTCCAGCCCGGCCTCCCGGGCCAGCCGCCGCACCAGTGGCGAGACCACGAGCGGCACCCGATGTGGCAGCACAGCCGGAGCCTGCCGGCCCCGCGGACGCCGCCGCCGGGAAGTGACCGTCGCGCCCGTCGTGCCGTACCCGATCAGGACGTTGCCCGATCCGGCCTGCTCTTCCTCGCGGTAGGTCTCCGCCTCCGGGACCAGCGCCGCGACCGTGAGCAGCGGCTTGCCGACCTCGAGCGTGACGCCCTCGGCGGCGTGCCGGGTCGCGATCCGGCCCGCATACGGCGTCGGCACCTCGACCAGCGACTTCGCGGTCTCCACCTCGACCACCGGCTGGTCGACCTCGACGGTGTCGCCCTCCTCGACCAGCCAGCGCACCACCTCCGCCTCGGTCAGCCCCTCGCCGAGGTCGGGCAGCAGGAAGGTCTGCGTGCTCACGAGTCCTCCCACTGCAGGTCGTCCACGGCGTCCAGGACGCGGTCCACGCCGGGCAGCTGGAAGTGCTCGAGCTTCGGCGGCGGGTACGGGATGTCGAAGCCGGTCACCCGGCGGATCGGGGCGGCCAGCGCGTGGAAGCAGCGCTCGGTGACCCGGGCGACGATCTCGGAGGACACGCTGGCGAAGCCGGCCGCCTCCGCGACCACGACGGCCCGGCCGGTGCTGCGCACGGCGGCGCACACGGTCTCGTCGTCGAACGGCACGATCGAGCGCAGGTCGACCACCTGGAGGCTGCGGCCCTCGCCGGCGGCCACCTCGGCGGCCTCCAGGGCGACCGGTACGGACGGGCCGTAGGCGATCAGCGTGGCGTCGGTCCCCTCGCGGCGCACCGTAGCCCTGCCGATGCCGGGCACCGGGGCGCCGAGCTCGACCTCCTCCTTGCTCCAGTAGAGCTTCTTGGGCTCCAGGAAGATCACCGGGTCGTCCGAGGCGATCGCCTCGCGCAGCAGCCCGTACGCGTCCGCCGGCGTCGCCGGTGCGACCACGTGCAGGCCGGGCGTGTGCGCGTAGTACGCCTCGGAGGAGTCGCAGTGGTGCTCGACCCCGCCGATGCCGCCCGCGTACGGCACCCGGATCACCATCGGCAGCTTGACCCGGCCGCGAGTGCGGTTCCGCATCTTCGCCACGTGGCTGACGATCTGCTCGAACGCCGGGTACGCGAACGCGTCGAACTGCATCTCCACCACCGGGCGCATGCCGTTCATCGCCATGCCGACCGCCACGCCGACGATGCCGGACTCGGCCAGCGGCGTGTCGAAGCACCGGTTGTCGCCGAACTCGGCGGTCAGGCCGTCGGTGATCCGGAAGACGCCGCCGAGCGCGCCGACGTCCTCGCCGAACACCACCACCGCCGGGTCCGCGGCCATCGCGTCGCGCAGGGCCCGGTTGAGCGCCTGAGCCATCGTCAGCTTGACGTGGTCGGTGGCCGTGACCGTCATCGCAGCGCTCCTTCGCGCTCGAGCTCGTCGGCGACCAGCGCGGCCTGCTCGGTGAGCTGCGGGGTGGGACTCGCGTACACGTGGTCGAAGAGCATCGCCGGGTCCGGCTCGACGTCGCGGTTGAGGCCGTCGCGCAGGTGGGTGGCCACCTTCTCGGCCTGCGCCGTGATGTCCGCGAGCTGCCCGTCATCCAGCAGGCCCCGCTCGCGCAGGTGGGCCTCGAGCCGGGTGATCGGGTCGCGCTCGACCCAGGCCGCGACCTCGGCGTCCGGGCGGTAGCGGGTGGCGTCGTCGGCGTTGGTGTGAGCCTGCATCCGGTACGTGTGCGCCTCGACGAGCTGCGGTCCCTCGCCGGCGCGGGCGCGCTGCACGGCGGCTCCGAGCACGGCCAGCAGAGCGGCGGTGTCGTTGCCGTCGACGCGTTCACCCGGTACGCCGTAGCCGATGCCCTTGTGCGCCAGGGACGGGGCGGCGGTCTGGCGGGCGAGCGGGACGCTGATGGCGTACTCGTTGTTCTGCACGAAGAACACGACCGGCGCGCGCAGGACCGCGGCGAAGTTGAGCGCCTCGTGGAAGTCGCCCTCGCTGGTGCCGCCGTCACCGCAGAGCGCCAGGACGACGGTGGGCTCGCCACGCAGCCGGGCGGCGTGCGCGACCCCCACTGCGTGCGGGAGCTGGGTGGCCAACGGCGTCGCGTGCGGCGCGACGTTGTGCTCGTACGGGTCGTAGCCGCAGTGCCAGTCGCCCTTGAGCAGCGACAGCGCCTCGACCGGGTCCACACCCCGGCCCACCGCGGCGATGGTGTCGCGGTACGTCGGGAACAGCCAGTCGCCGTCGGACAGCACCTGGGCGGCGGCGACCTGGCAGGCCTCCTGCCCGTGCGAGGAGGGATAGACGGCCAGCCGGCCCTGGCGGACCAGCGCGTACGCCTGATCGTTGAGCCGGCGCGCGGTGACCAGGGCCGCGAAGGCCCGCAGCAGCGCCGCGTCGTCCGGGGCGGGGTAACCGGGGGCGTCGACGGCTCGTCCGTGCGGGTCGATGAGCGTGACCGGCTCGGCCGACGGCAGAAGGTGGTGCGGGTCACGTGTCATGCAGACATGGTCGTTCGCCGACCAATCGGTTTCCACATCCCGGGAAAAACCGAGAAGATGTAATGGTCGTGCCGCACTAAGGCGGCCAAACGTCCGGGCAACGGCGCCCGGAGCCGAGGAGGACAAGACAAGTGGCCAGCGCCCTCGACGACATCGACCGGCAGATCCTGGCCGAGCTGACCCGCGACGGCCGGATGTCGATGCGTACCCTCGCCGAGCACCTGCACATCTCCCGGGCCAACGCGTACGCCCGCGTGGAACGGCTCCGCACCGCGAACGTGATCAAGGGCTTCCGGGCCGACATCGACCCCGTCGCGGCGGGCCTGGGCACCTCCGCCTACGTGACCGTGAACCTGCACCAGGCGGAGTGGCGGGACGTGGGCGAGCAGCTGCGCGCGCTGCCCGGGGTCGTGCACATCGCGCTGGTCGGCGGCGAGTTCGACGCGATCCTGCTGGTCCGGGCGCGGGACAACGCCGCCCTGGGCCGGCTGGTCCTGGACGTCATCCAGGGCATGCCGGGCATCGTGAACACCCGGACCCTGCTGGTCTTCGAGGAGGCCGAGCCGCTGTCGGCCACCGCCATCTGGGAGCAGTGACGCTCGCATGGCGGGCGGATCAATGGGTATGCGTGCGACCGGCACCGCCCCCGACACCGCGGAGGAACCCGGCCGTATGCCCCTGACCTGGGATCTCGACACCGGGCGGGCGACCACCGTCGTCACCGTCGAGGGGTCTCCCTGCCCGGCGTCCATCCGGGCGTTGCGGTCCGGCCTGGCCGACCGGATCGCCCGGCGGCCCGCCCCGCTGCTGATCAGCCTCTCCGCTCGGTCCACCACCGAGCCGTGGCTGTTCGCGCTCATCGCCGCGCTGTCCGGCCGGTCCGGGGCCCGCGCTGTGCCGCTCGTGGTGCAGAGTGAAGGCATCGACGCCCGGCAGACCCGAATTCCGCTGTCCCGCGCGCTCCGCGCCGCGCGGGCCATCCTGCTGGATGGATCGTCGCAAGCGCGAACCCACGACGAGCAGCTGCTACCGGTGGCCGGAGCAGCGCGCCGCAGCCGGGACGTGGCCACCGAGGCCTGCGCCAGGTGGGGGTTGCCTGAGCTGGTCGGACCCGCGGCCATGGTGGCGAGCGAGCTGACCTCGTACGCGACCCGGCACGCCGGCACGCTGATGAAACTGACCCTGGCCGCGACCCCGGACACGATGTACGTGGCGGTGCAGCACGGCCACCCGGCCACGATGCCCCCGGACGTCCCGGCCGACCTGGAACTTCACCTGATCAACGCGGTCGCCGGCTGCTGGGGCTTCCTGCCGCACGGCCAGGACACCATCACCTGGGCGGCCCTGGCCGAGGGCGCACCCAGCCACCGATGACTCCAGCGACGCGCGTCTACGTGGACATGGTCGGCGACCTCTTCCACCCCGGCCACGTGGCCCTGCTGAAGGCGGCCCGGCAGCACGGCGACCACCTGATCGTCGGCGTGCTGTCCGACGAGGTGGTGGCGTCGTACAAGCGGCAGCCGATCATGACCCTGGCCGAACGCGTCGCCGTGATCGCGGCGTGCCGGTACGTCGACGAGGTGGTGCCCGCGGCACCGTTCCGGGTGACGCTCGAGTTTCTGGACGAGCACGGCATCGCGCTGGTCGTGCACGGCGACGACATCACCCCGGAGGCGATCGACGAGGTCTACGGACCGGTGGCGGCGGCCGGCCGGCTGAGGCTGGTGCACTACACCGCCGGGGTGTCCACCACCGACCTCATCGCCCGCGTGCAACGACGGTCAGCCGGTGGTTAGCCGGATCGCGGTCCATGACACCGGGGGCAGGCTCGCCCGCAGGACGCCGTCGGTGATGTCCGCGTCCTTGGCCGGGCCGGGCACCACGCGTTCCGGGTCGTCCGCCGTGTTCATGGCGTAGAGGTCCTCGTCCGCCAGCGTCCACGACTCCGTCACCCGCAGAGCCGCCCCGAAGCCGGCCAGCGACACTGCCAGGTCGAGGCTCTCGGTGAGGTGCCTGTTCACGACGAAGACAGTGACGTCACCACTCTCGGCGTCGTGGGTGGCCACCGCGTCCAACAACGGCACCGAGCCGAAGCGGGCGGTGTCGTAGTTCGGGGACTGCGGTTCCACGCGCAGGACCTCGCCGCGGGCCAGGCGGGAGGTCAGTGCGAACGGATGGAAGATCGTCTGGCGCCACGCCGGGCCTCCCGCCTCGGTGCGGATCGGGGCGATCACGTTGACCAGCTGGGCCTGGCAGGCGGCGGTGACCCGGTCGCTGTGCCGCAGCAGGGAGATCAGCAGGTTGCCGACCACCACGGCGTCGGTGACGGTGTACGAGTCCTCGATGACCCGCGGGGCCACCCGCCACTCGGTCTCCTGGGTCGCTTGGAAGGCGCTCTGGTACCAGACGTTCCACTCGTCGAACGAGATCTTGAGCTTCTTGCCGCTCTTGAGCTTGGCCCCGACGCTGTCGGCGGTGGCCGCGACGCTGGTGACGAAGTGGTCCATGTCGACCGCCGAGGCCAGGAAGCTGCCCAGGTCCCCGTTGATCGGCTCGTAGTAGGCGTGCGCGGAGATGTAGTCCACGGCGTCGTAGGTCAGTTCGAGGACCTCGGCCTCCCATGCGGCGAACGTCGGCATCGAGGAGGACGAGCTGCCGCAGGCCACCAGCTCCAGCCCCGGCTCGGCACTGCGCATCGCCCGGGCGGTCTCCATGGCCAGCCGGCCGTACTCGTGGGCGGTCTTGTGTCCGGTCTGCCACGGGCCGTCGAGCTCGTTGCCGAGGCAGAACATGGTGATGCCGTACGGTTCCGTCGCGCCGTTGGCCTGCCGGAGCCGGGCCAGGTGGGTGCGGTCGGGCTGGTTCAGGTACTCCTGTACGTCCAGCGCCTCCTGCACGCCGCGGGTGCCGAGGTTCACCGCGTACATCACCTCCACCCCGGCCTTGCGCGCCCAGCGCATGAATTCGTCGATGCCGATCTCGTTGGTCTCCAGGCTGTGCCAGGCCAGGTCCCGGCGCACCGGCCGGTCGGCGACCGGGCCGATGCCGTCCTCCCAGCGGTAGCCGGAGACGAAGTTGCCCCCGGGGTACCGCACGACCGAGACGCCCAGCTCGCGGGTCAGCGCGAGCACATCCTGGCGGAAACCGTCGGCGTCCGCGGTCGGGTGCGACGGCTCGTAGATCCCGGTGTAGACGCAGCGGCCCATGTGCTCGACGAAGGACCCGAAGGTACGGCGGGACACCGGCGCGACGGTGAACGCGGGATCGAGGGTGAAGCTGGCGGAAAGCACGGGTCTCCCGGGGGTCGAGGGGGATGTCACTTGAGGCCGCCGACGGCGAGCCCGCCCTGCCAGTACTTCTGCAGGGTGAGGAAGGCGATGACGAGCGGGACGATGGACACCAGCGAACCGGTGATGATCAGGCTCCACAGCGACTGCCCGCCGCCGTTGTTGGAGCTGGCCAGCTGCGACCACAGGCCGATGCCCACGGTCAGCGGGTAGAGCTTCGAGTCGGACAGCATGGTCAGCGGCAGGAAGTAGTTGTTCCAGGTCGCGACGACCGACAGCAGCAGCACGGTGACCACCGCGGGACGCATCAGCGGCAGCGCCACCCGCAGGAACGTGCGCAGCTCGCCGGCGCCGTCGATGCGGGCCGCGTCGAGCAGCTCGTCGGGCACCGACGCCGAGGTGTAGACCCGCATCAGGTAGACGCCGAACGGGCTCAGCAGCGACGGCAGGATGACCGCCCAGACGGTGTCGGTCAGACCGGCGTTGCTCATCATCACGAACGTCGGGATGACCAGGGCGGTCAGCGGCACCATGACCGAGCCGAGCACCAGGGCGAAGGTCAGGTTGCGGCCGCGGAAGCTGAACTTCGCGAAGCCGTAGCCGGCCAGCACCGAGATGACGGTCGAGCCGATCCCGCCGGTCAGCGCGTACAGCACGGAGTTGCCCAGCCAGCGCAGGTATTCGCCGTTGTTGAAGGTGACCAGGTCCTTCAGGTTGTCGACGAGGTGGAAGCCGTTGAACCAGAGGGCGCCCGTGCCGGAGAACAGGCCCTCGGCGTTCTTGGTGCTGGCCACGACGAGCCACCAGACCGGGACCAGGAAGTAGCAGACCAGGGCGAGCAGGAACAGCTTCGCCCCGAGGTGGCGGTTGCTCACGTGAAGATGCTCCCTCGCTTGCGGGTGACGACCATGAAGACGGCGACGGCCAGGAAGACCACAAAACCCAGCGCGAACGAGATCGCCGAGGCGTAGTTGAACTGGGCGTAGGCGAAGGCCAGGTTGAACGCGTAGATGTTGGGGGTGAAGTCGGGCGTCACCGAGCCGTTGGCGATCGGCCCGAGGATCTGCGGCTCGGCGAAGAACTGCAGCGTGCCGATCAGCGAGAAGACCAGGATCAGCACGAACGCGGACGACACCATCGGCACCTTGATGCGCAGCGCGATCTGCCGGGAGCTCGCGCCGTCGATGCGGGCCGCCTCGTAGATGGACGTGTCGATGCTCTTCAGCGCGGCGTAGATGATCACCATGTAGTAGCCGGACCACTGCCAGGTGACCACGTTGAGCAGGCCGTAGAAGATGTTGCCCTGGCTGAGCAGGAACGGCGCCTGCACGTTGAACAGCGACGAGATCTGTTCCAGCGGACCGAAGCTGGGGCTGTAGAGGAAGCCCCACATGAGCGCGCCGAGCACGGCCGGGACCGCGTACGGCAGGAAGATCATCAGCCGGGAGAAGCGGGCCAGCCGGCCGGTGACCTCGTCCAGCACCAGCGCCGCGACCAGCGCGACGATCATCTGCAGCGGGATCACCACGAGGCTGAACCGCAGCACCAGCCACAGTCCTTTGAGGAACGACGGGTCGGTGAAGGCCCGGGTGTAGTTGTCGATCCCGGCGAACGTGGTGCCGGTCGCGAGTCCCTTGGTGTAGAGGCTCAGGTAACCCGCGTACAGCAGGGGTGCGACCAGGAAGACCGCGAACACGACCAGGAACGGGAAGATGAAGAGCCAGCCGGCGGCGCCGCGGCGCGCCGATCGGCGGCGCCGGGGCGGCGCGGTGGCCCGCGGTACGCCGGTGCTGTCGCGCAGCGCGGCGGGCGGGGTCGATCTGATGACGGCCATGGGGTTCACGTCTCCTCTGCGGCGTCGTCGCAGCCACGGATGGGGGCGGACGGCCGCCGCACGGTGGACCCGGGCGGCCGTCCGGCCGGCGGTCACTGGACGGTGAAGCCCTGGCTCTTGGCGTACTTGACCATGATGTCCTGCAGCTCGGTGGCGGCCTGGTCACCGGTGGTCTTACCGCTGTTGATCTTCACGATCTGGGCCTGGAGCTGGGCGTAGTAGTAGACGGTGAACGGGCTGTACGTCGCACCCTGGTACGCGTTCGCGGCCGGGATGTAGATGTCCTTGTTCGCCGTCTGCCCGTTGAAGAAGTCCACCTTGTTGGTGACGAAGGCGTCGGACTTCAGCACGTCCTGGTTGAGCGGGAAGATGGTCTGCGTCTTCCAGCCGTCGGTCAGCGACGCCTCGTCCGCGTAGAGACCCTTGGCCACCTCGGCCGCGGCCTTCTTGTCGGACGCCTGCGAGGTCACCGCGAAGGTCGAGCCGCCCCAGTTGACCGAGACCGGCGCGTTCGCGTCCCACTGCGGCAGCGGCGCCACGGCGAACTTGCCCTTCTCCTTGCCGCTGCCGACGCCGGCCCCGGTCAGGTAGCCGGGCGCCCAGGCGGCGGAGACGTAAGTCGCGTACTTGCCGTTGACGACACCGGCGATGTAGTCGGTGGTGAACTGGTCCTCGGTGCCGATGAGCTTCTTCGTGGCCAGCCCGCCCCAGTAGGTGAGCACGTCCTTGGTGGCCTGGTCGTCGAGCTTGATGGTGATGTTCTGCTTGTTGGCCAGGTCGTACGTGAACGGGTTGGCGCCCTTCTGGATCATCAGCGCGGTCGCCACGGCCGGCACGTTGCTGCCGAAGTCGCCGAAGTTCGGACCGCCCGCACCCTTCACCTTGGCGGCGGCCTCGGCGTACTCGGCCCAGGTCTTCGGCGGGGTCTTGATCCCGTACTTCGCGAAGACGTCGGTGCGGTAGATCATCGCCATCGGGCCGCCGTCGACCGGGATGGCGTAGACGGCGTCGCCCTGCGAGACGTCCTTCCACGCGCCCGCGCTGAACTTGGCCTTCACGTCGTTGGCCCCGAACGGCGCCAGGTCGACCAGGGCCTCCTGGATCTCGAAGCCGACCAGCTGGTCCGCCTCCAGCATGATCACGTCGGGTGCGCCCTTCTTCGCGGAGATCGCCGTCTGGAACTTGGCGTACTCCGGGGCGCCCTGGCCCGCGTTGGTCCAGCAGACCTGCACGTCGGTGTGGGCGTTGTTGAAGTTGTCGACGACCTTGGCCATGTTCGGGTACCAGGCCCAGACCGACACGGCCTTGGCCTCCGGGTGAACGATCTTGTTGGTGCAGTTCGTCGGCTTGGTCGAGGTGCCGCCACCCTCGTCGCCGCCCGAGCAGGCGGCCACGCCGAGGACGAGGGACAGTACGGGCATCGCAATGATGAGACGTCTCATGGTCGGGCTCTTCCGGGAACTCATTGGGTGGCCTCCTGGCTGGATTCGCGCATGGGGGATCGCCGCTCCTCGCTCTGCGTAGTCGGCAGGCGGGACCGGAACCGCGGGAAAGAGCCCGGACGACCGTGGCGTCCATCCCCGGTGAAGTGTGTTGTAAGTTACGATTGCAGCGCTGCAAAGGACTATGCACCGGCTCAACGGCTCTGGCAAGAGGCAACCTCTCGGAAATACGATCGTCACCTCGGGCACACCGTCGCCCGTCTCAGCAAGGAGGGGCCTCATGCGGGACATCACGCTGCGTGACGTTGCCGAGCTCGCCGGGGTCTCCCCCCGTACGGTCTCCAACGTGGTGAACGGCTACGCCCAGGTGGCGCCCGCGACCCGGGAAAAGGTGGAACGGGCCATCGCCGAACTGGGCTACCGGCCCAACGTGCTCGCCCGCAACCTGGCCAACGGGCGGTCGGGGCAGATCGCTGTCGTGGTGCCGTACCTGGACACGCCGTACTTCGCCGAGCTGCTGCAGGCGATCATCCCGGCCGCCCGCAAGGGCGGTTACAACGTCCTGATCGATCAGACCGACGGCGACCGGCAGCACGAGGGCGAGCTGATCGGCCGCGGCTCGCGGGGCTTCCTGTTCGACGGCATGATCATCAGTCCGCTGGGCCTGTCCCAGCAGGATCTCACCGTGCGTGATCTTGCCCTGCCGCTGGTCGTGCTGGGCGAACGCGTCTCCGACGGCACCTTCGACCACGTCGGCATCGACGACATCGCCGCCTCGACCGACGCCGTCACCCACCTGATCTCGCTGGGCCGGCGCCGGATCGCGGCCATCGGCGACCAGCCGTACGCGACCGGCGAGGCGGCCCAGCTGCGCACCCGCGGCTTCCGCGCGGCCCACGCCGCCGCCGGGCTCCCGGTCGACGAGTCGCTGATCATCAGCACCGCCCGGTTCAACCGGATCGACGGCGTGACCGCGATGGCCGCGCTGCTCGACCGGACCGACCCGCCGGACGCGGTGTTCTGCTACAGCGACCTGGTCGCCTCCGGTGCGATCCACACCATCCTGGAGCGTGGGCTGCGCATCCCCGAGGACATCGCGATCATCGGCTACGACGACATCGAGGACGGGCGCTACAGCCATCCCACGATCAGCACCATCTCGCCCGACAAGACCGCGATCGCGCAGCTGGCGGTCGAGCGGCTGATCATGCGGATCGGCAGTTCCGGGCCGGTGCCCGGGGTGGAGCTGCTGGCCGAGCACCGCCTGATCCCCCGCCAGAGCACGCTCGGCCGCGCCGCGCCCTGACCCCGCCGCGCCCCGACCCGCCGCGCCTGGGCGGGCTCGGCCCCGCAGAGGGTCCTGAATGCGCGGGACTTTGGTCCTGACCTGGGCCGTCGGCGCCCCGCGGAGCTCAACCCGCCCGTAGAAAGGACGACGAACAGCAGGACAGGCGCCGCGACAGGGCGGCGCCGGGGCACAGGGAGCGGGAACGATGAAGGTCACTCTGGGACGTGGTGCCGCCGTTGCGGGCACCGCCGCCGTGGCGCTGCTGGCGTCGCCCTCCCCGGCCTCGGCGCACGAGAAGTGGTTCGTCGACGAGCCCGGCTCCTACCCCACCGACTGGGCGTTCGCCCTGCGGCCGGTCACCTTCGGCCTGATCGTCGCGGTCGTCCTGGCCACCATCGTGTGGCGGTACGTCGCCGTGCGCTACCTGCCCACGCCGGAGCTGCGGCCGCTGCGGTTCGCCGGCCGGATCATCCCGTACGTTCCCCGCCTGCTCGCCATCCACCTGGGCGTCTCGTTGCTGGCCGCCGCGGTCACGGGCCACTTCCTCACCCATGACCTCGAGGTCGAGCACCTGACCGGCGGCGTGGCGTTGCTGCTCGCCGAGGGCGCCCTGGGCATCTGGTTCATCACCGGCATCCGGTTGCGCCCCGCGGCACTGGCCCTCACCGTCATCGGGCCGCTGGCCCTGCTGCTCACCGGGCCGGTCGGGCTGCTGTCGGCCATGGACCTGCTCGGCGTGGCGGTGTTCCTGGCCTTCGTACCGCCGTCGGACGAGACCTTCGGCCGGGTGGAGCCGGACGCCGCGACCCTGCGGCGGGCGCTGTTCGGCCTGCGGCTGGGTGCCGGTGGCGCCCTGATCACGCTCGCCTTCGCGGAGAAGCTGGCCAACCCCGCGCTGGCCCGCGAGACCCTGCACCTCTACCCGCAGCTCGACGTCTTCTCGCTGGTCGGCATCCACCTGAGCCCGGACACCTTCGTCGCCGTCGCGGGCGCCACCGAGCTGCTGTTCGGCCTGCTGGTCATCTCCGGCGCGCTGCCCCAGGTGGCCGTGCTGGTCGCGGGCATCCCGTTCAACGCGACCCTGCTGCTCTTCGGCGGCACCGAGCTCCTCGGTCACCTGCCGGTCTACGGCGTCTTCCTGACGCTGCTCGCCTACGGCTCCAACGAGCGGACCGCCGCGCTGGTGCGCTGGCTGCCGCCGGTGCGCACCCGGCTGCTGCGCCGCCCGGTCCTGGCCCGCTGACTCCCGCCGATCCGCTGATCCCGTTGCCCAGGCAGCGGGATCAGCGGCGTAGCGAGCCGGTCGTGGGCACCCGCAGGTGGTGGGCCAGGCACAGCACGTCGGGCTCCGACGGCCAGTCCAGCTCCTCCGGCGGCACGGCGAGCACCGTCCACGAGTCCTCGTCCAGTTTGACACCGGCATAGTCGGCGTAGCGGTCGTCGCAGCCGGCGTGAGCGGCTTCCTTGACCTGTGCGTCGCCCGGCCACTCGCCCTCCGGCAGGGGGAAGAGAGCGAAGACCTCGCTGTAGTGCGTGGTCGAGCACGGCACCACGTCCACATAGCTGCCGGTCTGCGAGCTGATGTCCTTGAGACAGTCACCCACCCGCAACTCGGTCACCTTGAGCTCGCGTGCGCCGTTGATCGCGCCGGTGGCGTCGCGGTCCGGGCCGTCGGCGGCATCCCGTACGGCGGCCACGCCGATCGCCACCGCGATGGCGAGCACCCAGCAGCCGCAGACGACCAGCCCCGCGATCGCGTAGAAGCGGCCGCGCCGGTCGCCGTTGCGCTTGCTCTGCCGCAGGCCGATGACGCCGAAGATGATGCTCGGCAGTCCCGCACAGCCCAGCAGGGCCAGGGCCAGGGAGGCGATGGAGAAGCCGTTGGTCTTGCCGTTCCAGGCCGGCCGGGGCGGGGGCGGCGGCGTGTAGGCCGGGTACTGCGGGCCGGGCGCGGGCGGGGGCTGGTGATCCACAGCGGGCACGGTACAGCGGCGGGCGGTGTGGCGCCGCCCCGTGCGCCTCTTTCGCCGATTCCTCAGACCGGCCCAGCTGCGGACGATTCATGGCCTGGGAACAATGTCGAGGAACGGGGCGAGGGAACCATGAAGGTCGGGCTGCGCAGTGTCCGGATCAGTAGCCGGCTGGTCGCCGCGATGGTGGTGCTGCTGGCCCTGCTGATCGCGGTGGTGGCCGTCGGGCTGTCGGCCATCGCCGGTCAGTCACGCGCGACCGCCACCCTCGCCGACTACTCGACGGCCAACCAGCTCGCCAAGCAGGTCAAGTTCCGGTCGGCGGACTTCAACGGCTGGCAGACCGCGTACGCGTTCGACATCGTCCGCGGGGTCGACGGCGCCGCAGCCGACACCGCCGAGGCGCGCGCCGCGTTCCTCGCTTCGGCCGCCTCGTTCCGCCAGGAGCTGCAGGCCCTCCGCGGTGCCCGCATCACCGCCGCGGAGACGGAGCTGATCGACCGCGTCACGCAGCACTTCGACGAGTTCTCCGCGCTGGACCGCACCATCGTCGAGGCGTACCGCAGCAGCGCCGCGACGCAGGTCGCGCGGGCCAACCAGCTGGTGGCCGTCGACGAGATCAAGATTTTCAACGAGATCGCCGCGAACGTGGACGCGCTCACGTCCTCGATCGACGCCCGGTCCGCCGCCGCGATGACCGACGCCTCGGCCGCCGCCGACCGCTCCTCGGTGGTCATGGTCGCGGCCGGCGCGCTCACCGTCCTGCTCGGCGCCGTGCTCGCCTTCGTGCTGATCCGGTCCATCATCCGGCCGCTCGGCACCCTCAACCACCGGCTCGCCGAGATCGCCGACGGCGACGGCGACCTGACCCAGCGGATCCACGACGACGCCCGGGACGAGATCGCCGAGGCGGCGGGCGGCTTCAACCGCTTCGCCGACCGGATGCAGGAGCTGGTCGCCGCGGTCGCCGCCGGGGCGCGGCAGGTGTCGGACGCGGCCGACGAGCTCAGCACGGTCAGCACCCAGCTCGCCGGGGGCGCCGAGGAGACCAGCGCGCAGGCCGGGGTGGTCAGCGCCAGCGCCGAGGAGGTCTCCACCATCGTGTCGACGCTGGCCGCCTCCGCGGAGGAGATGAACGCCTCCATCGCGGAGATCTCGCGCAGCGCCTCCCGGGCCAGCGACATCGCCCGCGGCGGCGTGCAGGCCAC
This sequence comes from Actinoplanes sp. CA-051413, assembly GCF_050955795.1. NCBI lineage: Bacteria > Bacillati > Actinomycetota > Actinomycetes > Micromonosporales > Micromonosporaceae > Actinoplanes > Actinoplanes sp. CA-051413. The sequence continues at coordinate 4,320,044 of NZ_CP192100.1, read as the reverse complement.
GCGGGAGGCCGACGAGACCGTGACCCGCCTCGGCGCCTCGTCGGCCGAGATCCGGACCGTGGTCAAGCTCATCACCGACATCGCCGCGCAGACCAACCTGCTCGCCCTGAACGCCACCATCGAGGCCGCCCGCGCGGGCGAGGTCGGCAAGGGCTTCGCCGTGGTCGCCGGCGAGGTCAAGGAACTGGCGCAGCAGACCGCGTCGGCCACCGAGGAGATCGCCCGCAAGGTCGAGGCGATCAGCCAGGGCTCCGGCGCGGCGGCGGCCGTCATCGCCCGGATCTCCACCGTGGTGACCGAGATCAACGACACCCAGCTGACCATCGCGTCGGCCATCGAGGAGCAGACCGCGACGACTCAGGAGATGTCCCGCAACGTCGGCGAGACGGCCGTCGGTGCCGGCGAAATCGCCACCAACATCGTCGGCGTGGCCCAGGCCGCCGAGCAGGCCAGCGCGGGCGCGCAGACCACCCGGACGACCGCCCGGTCGCTCGTCGACGCGGCGGCGACGCTGAACGGGCTGGTCAGTACCTTCCGCTACTGACCGCCGCGGTCAGCGGGCTGCCTGGGCGCCGAGTTCGACGACGAGGACGCCGGCGGAGATCAGCAGGATCCCGACGGCCATCGTGCGGGTCAGTGGTTCGTGGAAGATCAGCCGGGCCAGGACGGCGGTCAGGGCCACGCCCGAGGCGGCCCAGACGCCGTACGCCACACCCAGCGCCAGCCCGGCGGAAAGCGCGAAGCTGAGCAGGATGAAGGCGAGGATGTAGCCCGCCGCGACGGGCAGGATCCAGCGCCGCCGGGCCAGGCCGTCCGAGGCGCGCAGCGACATCGTCGCACCGACCTCGGACAGGATGGCGCCGATCAGGAACACCCAGCTCATGCCGACGCCTCCGGGCGCTGCGCGTGCTGGGAACCGAGCTCGACGGTGAGCACCCCGGCGATGATCAGGGCGATGCCCAGACCCATCAGGGCGGTCAGCGGTTCGCCGTAGATCACGGCGGACAGGACTGCGGTCACGGTGACACCGCCGGCGCCCCAGATGCCGTACGCGACGCCGATCTGCATGCCCAGGCGCAGGCCCACGGCCAGGAAGGCGAACGCCGCGACGTATCCGGCGACGACGAGGACGTACCAGGCGGGGTGGTCGAGGGCGGCCTTGAGCGCGAGGGTCGCCGCGACCTCGCTGCCGATCGCCGCGGCCAGCGTGAACCACTTCTTCATCGGTTGGCCCTGCCTCATCGGTCCGCCCCGCCCGCCGTGAGGGAACGGATCAACGCCACCACGGCGTCGCGGTCCCCGGGCCGGGGCGGGAAGACCCCGGTCGCCTCGGCGGCCCAGAGACCGTCGGCGGCGAGGCGGGCGACGGTCAGGGCGACCCGGGTACGCCCGTCGAGCCCGGCCGGCAGCTCGAACCAGCGGGCCATCCGCTCCAGCCAGGGCCCGGACAGGCCGGGACGGTACGCGGCCTCGGTGTAGATGGCGTACTCCGCGCGGCAGTCCGCGCCCCGGGCGGCGACGGCGGCATAGGCGCGGATGCGGTCGGCCGGCGTCGCCTGCTCCAGCGGCCCGCCGATGATCTCCGCCATCGCGCGCTCCAGGCTGGCGGCGGCGTGGTCGACGATCGCCAGCATCAGCGCCTCGCGGTTCGGGAAGTGGTACATCAGGCCGGGTTTGGTGACCCCGGCCTCGCGGGCGACGGCGTCCAGGGTGATGTCGGCGCCGTCCGCTCCCCGCATCAGCCGCAGGGAGGCGTCGAGCAGGGCGGTCCGCTGGCTGGGTCTCATGGCCGTTACTTTACCGTCCGGAAGGTAAAGTAACCAGGGCGCCGATTCGCCCGATCCGCCCGTGCCGAGGCGCCCGGCCGCGTAGCCTGAGCCAAGTGATACCCGCGCCGACGGTGCAGACCCCGGCCGGCGGTGCACCCCGCGCCCGGGGACGTCGGTCGCGGATCGTCGCCCTCGTCGTGGCGCTCGGCATGATCGGCACCGTGCTGGCGGTGGGCGCGCTCCGGCGGGCCGCCGAGGACCGCTTCGATCAGGCGCTGGAGCAGCGGACCACGATGGTCGCGCGCACCCTGACCGCCGAGATGCGGCGCTACACCACTTCCCTGCTCGACCTGGCCGCCGCGGTCGGCGCCCAGGGGCAGCTGTCGAGACCGGAGTTCGACGCCATCACCGCCGCGACCGACCGGCAACGGCTGCCCGGGGCCACCGGAGTGGCGCTGGTCGTGCCGGCCACCGGCGCCGAGGTTCCCCGGGTCCAGGCCCAATGGCGCCGCGCCGGCAGCCCCGACCTGCGGTTGCAGCCGGCGCCAGGGCACACCTCCGAGCATCTGTTCGTGGTCCTGAACCGGGCCATCGACGGCAGCGGCTCATCCGCGGGTCAGGACCTCGCGGCGGCACCCGAGGCGGCAGCCGCGCTCAGCCAGGCCCGCGAAGGTCACCAGGTCGCCATCAGTGCGAGCTACCGCCTGCTGCAGGACGCCGCCGTACCCCAGGAGGCCCAGCAGCTGGGCTTCGCGCTGGCCGCGCCGGTCTACTCCACCTCACCGTCGGCGAGCGACGCCGGCCAGTTCCGCGGCTGGATGGTGATGGCGCTGCGCGGCGGCGACTTCCTCCAGGACGCGATCAGCCGGATCGCCGGGGAAACTGTCGCCGTGACGCTCTCGGACGCGTCGAACGGCGTCGCCACCCCGGTCGGGCGCCGGTTGCCGAGCGCGGCGATCGACGAGAGCCGGCCCGCCCGTACCTTGCCGATCCCGGTGCCCCAGCGCACCTGGCAGGTCACCGTCGCGCCCACCGGCCTGGTGCTGGCCGGCACCGCGCTGCACCTGGACGTCGTCGCCGCCCTGATCGGCACGCTGATCACCGCGCTGCTCGCGGCCCTGACCGGCACGGTGGTCAGCTCCCGCGACCGCGCGCTGCGCCGGGTCGACGCGGCCACCGCGGCGCTGCGCGACGACATCAACCGCCGGGAGGCGGTCGAGCAGCAGCTGCGCCGGCGCGAGGAGGAACTGGTCGGCTTCGCCGGTGTCGTCGCCCACGACCTGCGCAGCCCGCTGGCGCGGATCACCGGCTACGCCGACTTCCTGCGTGAGGAGGCCGCGCCCCGGCTCGAGCCGGAGCACCGCGAGTTCCTGGAGCGCCTGTACGGGGGCGCCCAGCGGATGCAGTCGCTGATCGACGACCTGCTGAACTACGCGACAGCGGACAATCGGACGTTACGGCGCACCGAGGTGGATGTGAACCGGCTGGTGGCCGACGTGATCCGGGACCGGGTCGGCGGCACGGGCGGCCAGCAGCCCACGATCGTGGTCGGCCTGCTGCCCAGCGTCGACGGGGACCCGGTCCTGCTGCGCCAGGTCGTCGACAACCTCGTCGGCAACGCTTTGAAGTACACCCCCGCCGGGCAGCAGCCGTGCCTCGAGATCACCGGTACGGCGCTGGAGGCGGGCGGCTGGTGCATCGAGATCGCCGACCGGGGCATCGGCATCCCGGCGGCCCAGCGCGCGACCGTGTTCGACCCGTTCATCAGGGCGGACGGCAGCCAGCCGTACCACGGCACCGGGCTGGGGCTCGCCATCGTGCACCGCATCATCGAACGCCACGGCGGCGAGGTCGGCGTACGGGAGAACCCGGGCGGCGGCAGCCGGTTCTGGTTCACCGTGCCGGCCACTCCCCCGGACGGGCAGAGCACCGCCACCGCCGAACGGACCGGCGCCGCCCGCTAAGTACCGCAGCTTCCGGTCCGAACAGACGGGTGTGCCGGACCAGGTCTTTCTCCTCGGCAACACCGTCATCATGGTGGCGTACGCGGCGATCTCCGTCGCGATCGCCGTCCCGGTGGCCCGCGCCGGACAGCTGCGCACCAACCGGCTGGCCACCGCAACCGCGCTGATCTTCTTCAGTTGCGCCGTCGGGCACGGTTTCCACTCGGTCATGACCTACCGGGCCCTCATCTCCGGGCAGACCCACCCGGGGATGGTCGCGGGCTCCTGGGCCGCAGCCTCCTGGGATCTGTTCACGGCCGCCGTCGGCGTCTATTACTGGACGCTCCGGCGCGGATATGGCGTCCTGCTACGCCGGGGAGCAATGTACGTCGCTCCCCAGGACCAGCAACGCCTGGATGTGGCCGACGCCAGCGAGCGAGCGGCTCAGGACCTGGCCGAGAGCCACCGCGCCACGCTCACCGCCGTCGTGGAGCACAGCGACGACGCGATCATCGGCGTCACGCCGGCCGGCACGGTCACCGCCTGGAACGGCGGCGCGGAACGTCTCTTCGGCTACACCGCGGCGGAGGTGGTCGGGCGCCCGGCGTCGATGCTGGCCGACAGCGCGGGGCTCGGCGAGCAGTCCGACGTCCTGTCCCGGATCACCGCGGGCGAGCGCAGCGTGCACTACGAGGCCACCCGGGTGCACAAGGACGGCTCGCCGCTCGAGATCGCGGTGAGCGTGGCCCCCATCCGGGGCCGCGACGACACGATCATCGGGGTCTCCGTGGTGGCCCGCGACATCGCCGCCGCGAAACAGGCGGCCGAGCGCCGCCGGCAGGTGGAGGAACGCACCCACCAGGCCCAGCGGATGGAGAGCCTCGGCAAGCTCGCCGGCGGAGTCGCCCACGACTTCAACAACATCCTGGCGATCATCGTCAACTACACCGACTTCGCGGCCGAGCAGTCGGCCGACCCCGCCGTACGCGCCGACCTGGAACACGTCCGGATCGCCGCCGACCGGGCCATCAGCCTCACCCACCAGCTGCTGGTCTTCACCCGCGGGGACACCATCCAGCCGCAGGACATCGACCTGAACGCGTCCATCGACGAGGTCCGGGCGATGCTGCACCGCACCATCGGCGAGGACATCGACCTGCGGACCCAGCCGGCCCCGGCGCCGCTGACGGTGCACGCCGACGCGGGCCAGATCCAGCAGGTGCTGCTGAACCTCTCCCTCAACGCCCGCGACGCGATGCCCCAGGGCGGCACGCTGGTGATCGAGGCGGACCGGGCCCGGCTGGACGAGCACCAGCTCGACATGCACCCCGAGCTGGCGCCCGGCGCGTACGCCCGGTTGCAGGTCAGCGACACCGGCGAAGGCATCGAGCCGGAGGTCGCCGCGCACATCTTCGAGCCGTTCTACACCACCAAGCCGCGAGGCCAGGGCACCGGCCTGGGACTGTCCACCGTGTACGGCATCGTGACGGAGGCGGGCGGCAGCATCAACGTGTACTCGGAGCCCGGGGTCGGCACCACCTTCCGGGTGTACCTGCCCCTGGCCGAGACGGCGCAGGACACGATGGTCACCCGCGCCGTCGAGGCGGCCGTGCCGCAGGGACACCAGGAGACGGTGCTGGTCGTCGAGGACGAACCGGCGCTCGGCCGGATCGTCGCCCGCATCCTGAGCCAGGGCAGCTACCGCGTGCTGTCGGCGGCGTCCGGGCCGGAGGCGCTGGAACTGGACCGGGATCAGGGCTGTGACCTGCTGCTGACCGATGTGATCATGCCGGGGATGTCCGGTCCGCGGCTGGCGGAGCTGCTGGCGGCCCGGCACCCTGGACTGCCGGTGCTGTTCATGTCGGGCTACAGCAACGGGCTGCTCGGGTCGACCCACGTGCTGGACCCGGACATCGCGTTCATCGAGAAGCCGTTCACGGCGGACGACCTGCTCCGGCGGGTCAGCAGCGTGCTGAGCAGCACCACGACGCGGTCGTAACCGCCACGACCGCGTGGTGAGCGACACTGGGACGCGGTCGTAACGGCCGAGGCCACGACCGGCCGTGATCAGTAAAATTCTGGCCGTGCTGATCCGAGCGAAGACCGAGGCGGACACCGCCGGCTGCGTCGACCTGTTGCTGCAGGTGCACCGGCAGGACAACTATCCGCTGCACCTCGGGCCGCACGAGGTCCCCGGCTTCCTCGCCGGTGAGCACGAGGAGGCCGCGTGGGTGGCCGAGCGGGACGGCCGGATCGTCGGGCACGTCGCCCTGCACTGCCCTTCGGAGGACCCGACGCTGACCGTCGCCGCGGCAGCGACCGGCCTGCCGACGGACGCGCTGGCCCTGGTGTCGCGGCTGTTCATCGCGCCGGACCTGCGCCGGAACGGCCTGGGCCGGGTGCTGCTGCGGCACGCGGCCGGACAGGCGCGGGCGTTCGGGCAGCGGGCGGTGCTCGACGTCGGTCAGACGCTGGCGCCGCCGATCGCCCTCTACGAGTCGGAGGGCTGGAACAGGGTCGGTGAGCTGCATCCCGCCCTCGACGACGGCACGGTCCTCGACCTCTGGGTGTACGTAAGCCCGGAGTCACCCGACCTCAGAATGGTCTAGCTCACCTCAGGATGGTCCGGCTCACCTCAAGAAGGTCAGGCTCACCTTAGTGGCTGTCTCTCTACCTATTTCCGCAGCTAGCGCCAGTATCGCTCCTCCCGGCTCGGTCTCTGCCGTTCGGATCTGCGTCACAGTGACGCCGATCCGAACGCCGCACCGGCGAGGTGGCTGTCCTTGATCGGGTGCGCGGATCTGGCCGAATTGAGTGCGTCGTACATCCATCCCAGCATGATCCCTTGTCTTCGATGGAATCCGGTCGGAGCGTGACGATGCCGAGTGAGACGGAACTGTCCGGAGAGCTGCTCTTGGTCGCCATCGTCGAGATGTCGCCAGGGCAGGCCGCAGCCGGGCAGCGGTACGAGGACACGGTGTTGGGGCTGCTGGGTCGGCACGGCGGATCGGTCGAGCGGCGAATGCGCGGCACGGACTCGGCAACCGAGGTACAGCTGATCCGGTTCCGCTCACGAGCCGGATACGAGTCCTTCATGGTCGACCCAAATCGACTCGGCTACCGGGACGGGATCGGCGATGCCGCGCCCACCACGCGGGTAGTCGAGGTACGTGACCTGTAGGCACACAGGTCCTCCGAGCTGGGCCCGATAGTCCTATGACGTCGGCGCGGCCCCGCCAACCCCGGAGACTCTGATGTGCTGATGTCCTACCCGGCGGGGAGGATGGGCGCGGGAGGTACAGATGAGCGACATCGCGGACGTTCCACCCGCCGTTGTGGGCCGGCTCCGGGTGATCTGCGGGGAACTGCCCGAGGCGTACGAGGAGCCGGCGTGGATCGGCCTGCGGTGGCGGATTCGCCGGCGGACGTTCCTGCACGTCTACACCACCGACGAGAGGCGGTCGGCGTACATCGATCTGGACGATCCGGCCATCCTGATGACCTTCCGGGCGCCGCCCGGGGAGTTGGCCGCGCTGGCGCATGCCGGCCCTCCGTTCTTCCGGGCCGACTGGGGTGTGAATGTCGTGGGAATCGTGCTGGACGACGAAACGGACTGGGTCGAGGTTGCCGAGCTGGTGACGGACAGCTATCGCGTGCAGGCGCCCCGCCGCCTCGCGTTCCGGCTGAAGGCAGGTGGATGAACCGCCGGCTACTTCCCCACGTTGCCGCTTATCCAGGTTCGGTGCTGAGAGACATTCCTATTCATGGTGGGATAGGGCGGGTTGCCGCACTGGCCAGAGATATTTCAGGAGACGATTCCGATGACGACATCACCCAGTGCCGCATGCTCCGGCCGTCTGGCCGGATTTGCGGATGCAGTTCATTCCGGGCGTGATCTGCTTCACGAACTGGTAGATGCCTTCGCAGGTCCACCGCGGCGTGACATCGAGGAAGACCTCGCGTCGTTCGTTGGGGAAGCCCGCATTGCTGGTCTTTCCGTAGCCGGTCGTGACTACCTCGCCGGTCGGCACCGCGCCCTGGCTGGGCAGTGCGGGTGCGATGAGGGGCTCCGACAGCAAGATGGGCTGGTCAAGCGCAGGATCGCGAGATCGCCGTCCATTGCCGGGACGCGCCTTCACTCGGTTCGGGTATCGGCCTCGAGCACGGTGAGGTCGCGCACCGCGTACCGGTGATGCTCGGCCTCTTCCTTGAGCACGACGCTGAGGCAGCGGCGTACGACGTAGTCCTTGTCCGGGTAGTGGTCGGCCGGCTTGCGACCACATACCCGGTCGAGCTCGGCCTCGGTGAGCTCGTCGACGACCCGGCGCATCGTGGCCATGCGGGCGAGCCGCGGCGCGAGTACCTCGTCGAGCGTCGGGATGGCATCGAGGGTGAGCCCGAGGAGCTTCGCCGATGCTTCGGCCGACTTCCCGCCGCCAGGAAGGCCCAACGAGTGGTACGGCGCATCCTCCTCGAGCACGGCGTTGCCGATCCAGGCATCGCTGGCCATCAGCAGATGCCGCTGCGTCTCGACGAACGACCACTCGCCGTCGACCTGCTCATGCAGCTTCGCCTCGGGTAAGCGCCTGGCGCGGTCGAGCGTCTCCTCCCACTGCTTCTCGATGGCATCCCAAGCGGCCCGGTATTCGGCGGCGGACGTGGCCTCACGGGCCAGCACCCGGTTGGGATGCAGCCGATCGAGCTCGGCCTCGACGTAGGCGGTCACGTCGACGTCATTGACAACGACACGCTCGAAGCCGCCACCAAGGGAGACGTTACCCCCATAGCAGTCCACAATCTTCAGACCGGTGACGTCGCAATCGCGAATCTCGAGACCAGAGAGGTCGCACAGATGGATGCGGGCACCACGGAACTGGTCACCTTGGGTGTACTCAGCAGGCATCGGGACAGCTTCCCGTAGCCGTCCCGCCCCCGCAAGTGAATGGCACAACGTGAGGGTTGCGTATTGCGTCCGGGTGGGAGAGTGCGGGATCGAGCATCTTGGCGAGCGCTCGACGATCGATCTTGCCCGCGCGGTTGAGAGGCATCTCGTCCAGCCAGACGTAGACGCGTGGAATCATCGGCGCGGGTAGCCAACTACCCAGTTGGCTTGTGAGCAGCTCGTCGGGTCGCCGTTCGCCGACCAGATAGGCGACGATGGCCGCGCCGCCCGGGGTGTCCTCGCGCAACAGTGCCGCCGCGTCGACCACGGATCGGCATGCGCGCAGGTTGTGCTCAAGCCCCGCGACCCACTCAACCCCGCACTGCGGACACGCCACCCTGCGAGGCTGCCTCACCGCGGCGATCCGGGCCCGGCTGCGTCGGACCGTACGCCAATGCCGCGCCCGGCACGCCGCCGAGCAGAAGACCATGGACGCCTTCGCCCCACGCGCCAGCAGCCCGCCACAGACCGGACACCGCCGCGGCGCCGGCTCCGCCGACGCCGTTCCAGTCGGCTGCGGCAGCAGCGACAACCAACCCCGAGCACGCCGCTCGCCATCGGTCATACCGCGAGCGTACGACCGACGCGAATCCGATCTTGAAGTTCAAGGACAGGCTCTTAAGGAGGTCCGGCTCACCTGACGATGGTCCGGCTCACCTCAAGAAGGTCCGGCTCACCTGACGAAGGTCCGGCTCACCTGAAGAAGGTCCGGCTCACCTGACGATGGTCCGGCTCACCTGACGATGGTCCGGCTCACCTGACGATGGTCCGGCTCATCTCAGGATGGTCTGGCTCAGCGGCGCAGGATCCGGTCGCCGACGACCGCCGGGATCCGCCGCAGGTAGCGGACGACGGCTTCCGGTCCTGGGGCCGGCAGCACCGCCGTCGCCCGTTGGACGCCGGCGAGGATCCGGTCGGGAACGGTGACGGCGGAGAACCGCACGAGGCGGGACAACCGACGACGGTTTCCTGGCGGGTGCTTGGGAGCGGTCGGCGGCGTAGGGGCGGCCGCGCCGGGGTGGTAGACCTCCTGGAGCCGGCTAGCCACCGCAGCGAAGCCGTAGCGAGCCGCCAAGGTCGCGCGGGCCCGGGGCAGGTCCAGAGTGTTCAGCTCCTTGCACAGCCGGCGGTAACCGTCGGCGATGACGTCCGGATCCTCGCTCGGCTCGATCAGCAGGCCGGCCTGGTGCTCGATCCCGGCCAGCGTCTCTGCCGGGCCCTGGCTGCGGGCGACCAGCACGGGCGTACCGGTGGCGACCGCCTCGACCACCGTCATGCCGAAGGTTTCCAGCCGGCTGGCGTGCACGAGCAGGTCGTGTTCGTGCATCAACGCGGTCACCTGGTCCGGCGGCACGGCCGGCCGGCGGGTGACCCGGCCGCTGAGCCCCAGGCCGGCGATCCGCCGGTCGAGGGTGTTCGCCAGCGGACCCGTCCCCACCAGGGTCAGGCTGACCCGCGGGTCTTCGGCGGCGATCCGGGCGAAACCGTCGACCAGCGTCAGCACGCCCTTGTGGGCCATCAGCCGTCCGGCGTAGAGCCAGCGTGACAGCTCGCGGGGTGGGCGTTCGCGGACCGTGAACCGGTCGAAGTCGATGGCGTTGGGCACGATGCTCAGCTTGTGGGCGTACTCGGGGAAGTAGTCGGCTAGCTGGTCGAACAGGTGCCGGCCCACGCAGAGCAGGGCGTCGGCGCGGGACAACATCTCGGCGTACTGGTCGCAGGCACCGGGCTGGGCGAAGACCTCGGGCAGGAAGGTCGCGTGCTCGGTCACCACGATCCGGGCGTCCGGGCGGGCCAGCCGCATCGCCACGACCCCGCCCAGCATGCCGGTGTGGGCGTGCACGACCGGCGCCTCGATCCGGCCGGTCGGCAGGGTGGCGCGCAGGGCCCGGACCTGGGCCTCGGCGAACGCCGGGTAGCCGCGGCCGGCCGCAGTCGGCACCGCCACGCGGGTCAGCTCGCCCTCGGGTGTGTCCAGCACGACCGCCTGGCCGGACCGGGCCGCCTGTCGTTCCGCGGCGACTCCGACGCGGTTGCCGGTCACGCCCGTCGGCGAGTAGTACCAGTTCTGCGTGTGCAGGATCGCGACCCGGTTGTGGTCCGGCCGCACCGCGGCGGTTGAGGCCTGCACGAACGCCCCCGCGTACGGGTCGTCGGGTGAGGGGTACCAGGGCGTCACGACGGCCAGGTCGGCCGGCGCGGTACGCCGCGCGGGCTCCGCCGAGGGTTCCAGCCGGACGGACACGCCCGGACGCCGGCGGCCGACGAACCACGCCACGGCCAGCGCCTCGGGGTCCCCGGCGATCAGCAGGCCGTCGTCGGGCAACGGGCCGTCGGCAGCGAGCAGCAGCCGTCGGGCAGCGCCCGCGTCCAGCCGATGCACCGTTACCGCGGGTGGCAATTGGACCTGTGCCCATTCCGTCCGGTCGGTGATTAGCAGGGTGACGCGCGTGCCGACCGCGACGAGGGCACCGGTGTGATGCACCGCCGCGGCGATCCGGCGGGTGTCCAGCGCGACGTAAACCGCTGTTGTCACCGCGCGGATCCGAACCCGGATCCAGCCCGGCCCGGCGCGGATCCGGCCGGGGCGCCGGGCCGGGCCGGATCCGCGCCGGGCCGAGCCGGAATCGCACCGGACGCGGCTGGGGACGCACCAGACGCCGCTGGCGACGCACCAGACGCGGCTGGGGTCGCACCGGATCCGGCTGGAGCCGCGGGTCGCGCGCAGACGGCCTCGTACAGCTGCTCGAGCCGGCCGGTCTGGTTGTCCAGATCGAAGTGGGCTTCCATGTGCCGACGCGCCTGACGGCCCAGGCGGCCCCGAAGCTCGTCGTCGGTAAGCACCTGCCGGATGGCCGCGGCCAGCGCCGGACGATCACCCTCGGCACAGAGCAGGCCGGTCTCCCCGTGCACCACCGCTTCCGGAATGCCGCTGTGATAGGTGGAGATCGTCGGCAGGCCCGCACTGCCCGCCTCGAGGATCGTGGTCGGCAGCCCCTCGGTGTCCCCGTCCGGAGCCGTCTTCGACGGGGAGACGAACACCTTGGCCTCCGCCAGCGACCGCCGCACCACAGCGGAGTCCTGCGCCCCCAGGAACGTCGCGTCCAGGCCCAGCTCGGCGGCCCGGCGGCGGCTCGCGTCCTCCAGCGGGCCGGTGCCGATGAACAGCATCCGCGGGCGCAGCTCCCCCACCATCGCCGCGGCCTCCAGCAGGTCGTCGATGCCCTTCTTGGCGACGAAGCGCCCGACGAAGACTATGTCCCAGCGCGGCGGCACCGGCGCCGGGACGCCGGCCAGAGGTACGCCTGTGTGGTGCACGCGAACCTTCGCCGGGTCGGCGCCCAGCTCCGTCGCCCGGTCCCGGATGAACTCCGACACCGCGATGATCAGAGTGGCGCGGGCGAAGACCGTGCGCAGGTGGCGGCGGTGCCGGGCGCCGCGCAGGCCGGGCCGGCGGGCCTGGCTCGTCACGTCGAGGCCGTGCAGGGTGACCACCAGCGGGATGCCCAGCTGGGTGGCCGTCCGGCTGATGAGCCAGCCGTCGCCGGCGAAGTGCGCGTGGACCAGCGCCGGGCGCAGTCCGGCCAGCAGGCGGCGGAGCCGGGCGGATCTCCCGGTCAGCCGCAGCAGGAACCAGCCCGTCCGGCCGGCGGCGGTCTCCGGGAAGGCGATCACGTCGGTGTCTGCGGCGATCGGGGACGCGACCTTCACGGCGCCCAGATAAGCCGGTCGCCAGCGGGTCAGTGCGCCGGCCTGATGGCGGATGAAGGTCTCCGAGCCGGGCAGCAGGCAACTGCGCCAGATCGCGACTGTCCTAGCGGCGGGCGCCGTCATGCGCCAGCTCCCCAATGCGGTCCCCGAGCGCCGGCACTCGCCGTTCGGCGGTCATCGGCGCCGCGACGCTGCCGCGCTGTTCGCGGCGGCGGCCCAGGACCAGGTCGCGCAGGTTGTGGCGCAGCTTCGGCGGGATCAGCCAGATCTGCAGGAAGGTCAGGTAGTCGATCGGGCCGGGACGGCCGTGCCGGCGCGCGTCGCGCAGCAGCATGCCGAAGATCCGGGCGCTGCGGGTCGGTGCGGCCATCGAGCTGATCACGCTCATGAGCAGAGCCGCGTACGCCCGCGGGGTGAGCAGGTGGCGGCTGCGGTGCAGCCACTCGAGCTGTCCCTCCCAGGGCGAGCTCAGCGTGATCCGGGGGCGGTCCTCGTCCTGGTGGAAGAGCACCAGCGCCTCGGCCGCGATGACCAGCTCGACCTCGTCGTGGCTGACCGCGCGCAGCACCCAGTCGAGCTCCTGCATGCGGCGCAGCCCGACGGTGAACGGCTCGCGGCGCAGCAGCGCGGTCGGCGCCATGATGGTCGACGTCTGGATGAAGCCGTCGCCGTAGAACAGGCCGCGGCGCACGGTGAGGTACTCGCTGACCGGCTCGCCCGGCGCCGGCAGCCGGCGCGGCATGACCGAGTCGGCGCGCGGGGTGCGGTTGATCAGGCGGCTGGCCACCACCGGCATCGCCACCCCGGCGTCGCGGGCCGCGTCGAGCTGCACCGCCAGCTTGTGGGGCAGCCACTCGTCGTCGTCGTCCAGCAAGGCCGTCCAGGGTGCGCGGGCCTCGCGGACGCCGACGTTGCGGGCGTTGGGGGCGCCACCGGAGCGCGGCAGCACCAGCACCCGCAGCCGCGCGTCGGTGATCAACGCCAGCGCGTCGCTCGTCGCCTCGTCCGGCCCGTCGACCACCACGATGACCTCGATGTTGCCCACCGTCTGGGTCAGGGCGCTGCGGACCGCGCGCGTCACCAGCTCCGGGCGGAAACGCGTCGGAATGACCACGCTGACTTCGGGCAGGGCATCCATGGTGAACCTCTCAACTCCGCAATGCGGACGAGCGCATTGGCGTGAGCGAATCGCAGTGCGAGCACCCGCGGCACGCGGGACACGGCCTGGAAATTACGGAGCGCGAACGGCCGGCGGGTTAACAGACAGTGGATAATGCGGGTAGAACGCGAAAGCACCTGCGGCTGTCCACTACGTACGCCGGTTAACGTCAGCTGACTGGTAAATGGCGGAAGCACCAATAGCAGCGGAATTCTCAATGCCGATTGCCTTTTCCGGGCGGCCCTATACAATCGCCGGCATTCGTATTGCAGATCGGCAGGCTTGGGGAAGGCGTACGTGACGATCGACGAGGCCGGGGCCGGCCGGCGTGTCGTGATGCTGGTCGACAACGGCGTCGAGGGCGACTCCCGGGTGCAGAAGACCGCCCGGTCGGCCGCCGACGCGGGATGGGACGTCGTCCTGCTGGGCTGTTCACCGACCGGGGTGGCCGAGCAGTGGCGGCTCGGCGACGCGGAGGTCCGCCTGCTCGCGATGACCGGTCCCGCGACGGGAACGGGTGGCCTGCGTGCCCGGCTGCTGGCCCGCGGTGGACTGCTGCTGCGGGCGGCGCGGTGGGCCCGGCGTCCCCTGGAGTACGCGCAGGTGTGGTTCTGGCGGGCCGTCGAGGGTGACCGGGCCTGGCGGCGGCTGGAGCCGGGCCTGTGGAACTACGAGCGGGCCTTCGGTGCGGTGATCGACGAGCTGGCGCCGGACCTCATCCACGCGCACGACTTCCGGATGCTGGGGGTGGGTGCGCGGGCGGCGCTCCGGGCCCGGGCCGCCGGTCGTCCGGTCAAACTGGTCTGGGATGCGCACGAGTTCCTGCCCGGCGCCCGGCCGAGACGGGACAACGCGCGGTGGCTGCCCGCCCACCTGGCCTACGAGCGGGAGCACGTGCCGTACGCGGATGCGGTCGTGACCGTCTCCCCCATGCTGGCCGAGCTGCTGCAGCGCGAGCACCGCCTGGCCGAGCTGCCGGCCGTCGTGCTCAACGCCCCGGCGGTCACCACGCCACCGCAGGACAGCAGCGTGGCGCCCGATCTGCGCCGGCTGTGCGGCCTGGACGACACGACGCCACTGCTGGTCTACAGCGGGTCGGCCACCGTCCAGCGTGGACTCGGCACCGTCGTGGCGGCGCTGCCCCGGCTGAAGGGTGTGCACCTCGCGCTGGTTGTCGGGGATGCCTCGACGCCGTACGTGCGGGAACTGCTCGCCACCGCGGCCCGGCTCGGAATCGCCGACCGGGTCCACACCGTGCCCTACGTGCCGCACCGGCAGGTGCCGGCCCTGCTGGCGTCGGCCGACGCCGGGCTGATCCCGCTGCACCACTGGCCCAACCATGAGATCGCGCTGATCACCAAGTTCTTCGAGTACTCCCACGCGCGGCTGCCCATCGTGGTCAGCGACGTGCGCACGATGGCCGAGACCGTCCGGGCCACCGGCCAGGGCGAGGTGTTCCGGGCCCGGGACGCGGCCGACCTCGCGCGCGCGGTCCAGGCCGTGCTGGCCGATCCCGGCCGCTACCGCGGGGTCTACGACGGACCGGACAGTCCCCTGCCCGCATGGACCTGGGCGGCCCAGGCCCAGGTGCTCGACGCGCTCTACCGGCGCCTGCTGGCCGGCCGCACGATCAAGGAGAACACCGCGCGATGAGCGTGCCCGACGTCAGCATCGTGGTGCCGGTCTACAACACCATGCCCTACCTCACCCAGTGCCTGAACTCGCTGGTGGAGCAGACCATCGGGCGGGAACGGCTGCAGATCGTCGCCGTGGACGACGGCTCAACCGACCGCAGCGGCGCGGAGCTGGACCGTTTCGCGCAGCGGTATCCGGAGCTGTTCACCGTCATTCACCAGGCCAATTCCGGCGGCCCGGCCGGCCCGTGCAACCGGGCGCTCGAGGTCGCCACCGGCCGCTACGTCTTCTTCGTCGGATCCGACGACCACCTCGGCCCGGACGCGCTGCGGCGGCTGGTGGCCGCGGCCGACACGTACGGCTCCGACGTGGTGCTGGGCCGGGTGGTCGGCGTCAACAGCCGGCACATCTACCAGGACATCTTCGCCCGCGACGAACCCGACCTGGACCTGTTCGACTCGCCGCTGCCGCGCTCGCTGGCCAACACCAAGCTGTTCCGGCGGGAACTGCTCGAGCAGCACGCCATCCGCTACCCCGAGGACATGCGGATCGGCA
The DNA here is from genome assembly GCF_050955795.1 of Actinoplanes sp. CA-051413. Taxonomy (NCBI): domain Bacteria; kingdom Bacillati; phylum Actinomycetota; class Actinomycetes; order Micromonosporales; family Micromonosporaceae; genus Actinoplanes; species Actinoplanes sp. CA-051413. The sequence continues at coordinate 4,304,330 of NZ_CP192100.1, read as the reverse complement.
GCGACCTGCCGTTCACCCTGGAGGCGTGCTACCGGGCCCGGCGCATCTCGGTGCTGGCCGACTACGACTACTACTTCGCCGTCCGGCGCTTCAGCGCCACGAACATCACCTACCTCAGCCGGCACCTGGAACGGCTGCGGACCGCCGAGGCGATCGTGGCCTTCGTGGCGAAGCTGATCGAGCCGGGCCGGCACCGCGACGCCGTGCTGCTGCGCCGGTTCGACCACGAGGTGGCCCGCCTGCTGGAGGACGACTTCCTGCTGCTGGACCGGACCCTGCAGGCGCAGCTCCACGAGGGGGTGGGCCGGCTGGTCGCCGACCATCTCACCGAGGACATCGCGGCCGGGCTGGGCGCCGAGACCCGGATCCGGATGGCGGTGGCCCGCGACGGCGACCTGGACGACCTGCTGGCCGTCATCCGCCAGGACGCGCGCCGCGGCGCACCGGGCACCCTCGTCGAGGACGGCCGGTGGTACGCGCGCTATCCCGGCTTCCGCGACCCGGACCGCCGGCTGCCCGACTCCTGCTTCGAGGTGACCGCGCACCCGGACTGGGCCGCCCGCCTCGACGCGACCGGGCTCGACTTTGAGACCGATGAGCGCGGCCGGCGGGTGCTGACCATCACCGCGCGTACGCCCGTCGCCGACCTGTCCGCCCTCGGCCTCGACCGGATCGCCGTGAGCGCCGAGGAGGTGCCGGCCGAGGTGAGTGTCGTCGGCAGTGACGGGACGGGCACCACCGTACGGATCAGGTTTGCCGCGGCGGAGCTGGTCGCCGCCACTGCGGCGACCGGCCGGCGCCGGATCGTCTCGTCGCAGGCCGGAGAGTTCGACGCGACCCGCGCGCTGGGTGCGGTGAGCGCCACCGGCGCGGCGGGCGCGATGGCGGTGCGGGCACCCGCGCTGCGCCGTCCGAAGCCGCTGGTGCTCCGGCGCGGCGCTCGTTTCTCCGCGCTGACCTGCACGGTGGAGGGTTCCGGCCGGCTCATGATCTCCGTGGTGCCGTTGACACCGCAGCGGGTCGGCGCCCACGTCCGCCGCATCCTGCGCCGACGGGGGTGACCGCGCCGGTCAGGCCTCCGCGCGGTCGGCCGGCACGCCGGTGATGAAGTGCCTGCGCAACGCCTCAGCGGCCTGCGTGACCTCGGCTGCCGAGGCCTCGTAGCGGCGGCGGGCGAGCTCGTCGCCCGCCCGGGCCGCCTGCTCGGCCACCTGAGCGAGCACCATGGCCTTCTCCTGCATGGCACTCAGAGCGGTCCACAGCGCCGCCTCGATGCCCTCGTTGCTGGCCGCGACAAACGACTCCGGCGAGTACGAGTGCCCGGTGTGGCAGACGTAGTGCACCGCGTTCCCGCTGGCCACCGCATTCATGCCGCCCTTGCACTCCGGGCAGCCCAGCCCCACCGGCGCGCCGGCCTGCGGCACCTTCGACAGTGATTCGCGAACCATGTCCGTCTCCCAGATGAGCGCCTCGGCGGGCCCGGTAGCGGTGGGCCGCACCGGACGGCCGGCCCCCTCGATGATCGCCCGGGCCAGCTGCGCGGCCGGCCGGACCGTGGCATCCGGTACGGCCCGCAGCGCCGCCCGGGGCATGCCGTCGAACATGGCGTCCCCGGGATCCTGCACCAGTGCCGTGCCGCCGCACTCGACGATGGCGGCCAGTCCGGCGGCACCGTCGTCGAGGCTGCCGGACAGCACCACCCCGGTCACCCTGGGCCCGCACCAGCGCGCAGCCGAGCGGAAGAGCGCGTCGACGGCGGGCCGGACGCGGTTCTCCCGCGGGCCGCGGCGCAGCCGGAGCACGTCGTGATCGTCGACGAGCAGGTGCCGGTCGGGCACGGCCGTGTAGATGCGCCCGGGCGTGATCGGCACGCCGTCGGCGGCCTCCACCGCCGGCAGCGGACCGGCCTTGGCCAGCACGGCGGCGACCTTGCTGGGCGCGGTCGGGGCCAGGTGGGTGGAGACCAGCACGGCCGCGGGCAGGTCGGCCGGCAGATAGGCCACCAGCTGTTGCAACGCCTTCAAGCCACCGGCCGAGGCACCGACGACCACGATGTCCCTGCGCACGCTCTGTCCCTCCGCCGCGGAAGTGCCCGGTTGCCCGAATGCGGCGATCCGAAACGTACGGTCAGCCGGCCGGGTCGTCGTAGCCCTCGTCCGCGCGTTCCCGGCGCAGGTGGGCCTCGGCCCGGCGGGCCGCCTCCCCGCCCTCCGCGGCCAGGCCCGCGTACATGCCTTTGACCTTCTCGAACGGGCGCCCGGGAGGCAGCAGCGGGATGGCCGGGTCGACGACGGCGTCGATGACCACGGGCCGGTCGGCCGCCAGCGCGGTGTCCCAGGCCGCCGGCAGGTCGTCCGGCGACGTGACCCGCAGCCCTCGCAGGCCGAGCAGCTCGGCATAACCGGCGTACGGCACCTCCGGCAGCTGCTGGGAGGTGGCGAACCGCGGCTCGCCCTCCATCTCGCGCTGTTCCCAGCTCACCTCGGCGAGGTCCCGGTTGTTCAGCACGCAGACAACGAACCGCGGGTCGGCCCAGTCGCGCCAGCGGGCGGCCACGGTGACCAGCTCGGCGAGGCCGGTCATCTGCATGGCGCCGTCCCCGGTCAGGAGGATCACCGGCCGGCCGGGGGCGGCCAGCTTGGCGGCGATCCCGTACGGCAGCCCGCAGCCCATCGACGCGAGGGTGCTCGACAGATGGGCCGGGACGCCGCGGGGCAGGCGCAGATGCCGGGCGTACCAGTAGACGATCGAGCCGACGTCCACCGCCACCTGGGCGTCCGCGGGCAGCCGGTCGGCGAGGGAGTGGACCACGAACTGGGGGTTCATCGGCTCGGCCGGTGCGGTGGCGCGGGCGGCGGAGATCTCGTGCCACCGGCGTACCCATGCTTCGACCTGGTCGCGCCAGGCGCGTTCGGGGCGCGGCTGCACCTCGGCGAGCAGACCGCGTACCGTCTCGGCGGCGTCGCCGAGCAGCGGCACCTCGATCGGATAGCGCATGCCGAGCTGCCGGCCGTCGATGTCGATCTGCACCGCCCGGGCCTGCCCGGGCGCGGGGTAGAACTCGGTCCACGGGTCGTTGGTGCCGATCAGCAGCAGGGTGTCGCAGTTGCGCAGGAGCTGCTCGCTCGCCGTCGTCCCGAGGTGGCCCATCACCCCGGTGTGGAACGGCAGGCCCTCGTCCAGCACCGGCTTGCCCAGCAGCGACGCCGTGACGCCCGCGCCGAGCCGATCGGCCAGCTCGACGATCTCCGCGGCCGCGCCGTACGCGCCCTGACCCACCATGATCGCGACCCGCTCGCCGGCCCGCAGCACCTCGGCCGCCGCCCGCAGGTCCTCCTCGCGCGGCACGACCCGGGCCGGGCGCAGGCCCGGACTGGTCACCATGACGCCGTGCTCGTGCGCGGCCGGGTCGGGGGCGGGCGCCGACTGCACGTCGTGCGGCAGGATCACGCAGGTCGGGCTGCGGGTGGCCAGCGCGGTCCGGAACGCCCGGTCGATGAGCATCGGCACCTGCTCGGGGGTGTGCGCGGCCTGGACGAACTGGGCGCACACGTCGCCGAACAGCCGGACCAGGTCGATCTCCTGCTGGTACGCGCTGCCCAGCACCGTCGAGGCCTGCTGCCCGACGATCGCCACGACCGGCTTGGAATCGAGCTTGGCGTCGTAGAGGCCGTTGAGCAGGTGCACCGCGCCGGGGCCCTGGGTGGACAGGCAGACACCCGGACCGCCGGTGTACTTCGCGTGCCCGACGGCCATGAACGCGGCCGCCTCCTCGTGCCGGGCCTGCACGAACGTGGGTTTCCCGGCCCGGCGCAGCGCACCCATCACACCGTCGATGCCGTCCCCGGAATACCCGAAGACCCGGTCCACGCCCCAGTCACTGAGGCGTTCCACGAGCAGATCCGCGACCGTACGCTCAGCCATGACGTTCTCCTCCCGGTGGCAGTCCGTCTACCCCCGCCGCGCCGGGCTCAATCGGCGGGATCCGGCCAGACCTCGGTCAGCAGGGCGCGCAACGCCTTCTCCGGCGCGTCGAGGTCGGACTGCTCGTACAGCAGCCCGGCGTAGAGAGCGGCCTCGGCCATCCGGGTGTAGAGGTACGCCAGCCGGTCGAGGTCCACGCCCGGGTCGGCCGGGGCACCGCAGCCCGCCTCCAGGAAGATCTCCCGCTGGGCGGCGACCACCCGCGGATGCACGACCCCGGCGGTGGAGTACATGACCCGGTCGGCGAGCTCGGTCTCGGTGGTGACGAAGGTGATCAGCGCGTGCGCCTGGGGCAGGCCCGCGGCGAAGTGCCTGGTCACCTCCAGGACGCCGTCGACGCCGTCCCGCGTCCGGGCTTTCCGCGCGGCGGCCAGGCGCAGGTCGCACAGGGTCCACAGGACGTGCCCGAGCAGCTGCTCACGGCTGTGCACCACCCTGTACAACGTGGCCCGGCTGACGGCGAGCTCGGTGGCGAGCTCGTCCAGATCCACCGTGCCGTTGCGCAGGAAGTGCCGGACGGCTCCCGCCACGGCGGCCTCGTGGCTGATCACCCGGCGAGGGGTCACGGTGCTCCTCCCCCGGCCCGATGGCGGCATGCGTCCATCCTCCGGCACGCCGCGCGGGCCTTCCATCCGCTCGTCGTACCGACGGCGGTGACATTCCGGCTCACCCCTGTCACCCGTCCGGCCGGAATTTCCACGGGTCCATTTTCCGCGGTTTGATGACCGCCTCGACGCCGTTTCCGGTTCGCCGTATTTCCGAGGGTCGTCCCTGCTCAGGGCCGTGATCGTGCGACTGCCGTCTCACGATCGTCACGGAACTGGTGCCACCCGAACACGGCTGGCTAATGTCCGGACACACCATTCGATGCGCATTGTTTCCCGATGCCCGGTGCTTTTCCCGCGGCGGGAACAGGCATCGTCACCACCGATCTGGAGGCTTTTGTGACGCCAGAAGCTGACGTGACGCCCGGTACGGCCGTACGGGGGCACCGCAGGACACCACCGGCCGGCCGCAACCGGCTGTTCCGGGGCCGTACCGTCGCCGGCGCGGCCCTCGCCGCCGCGCTGACCGCCGGCAGCATCGCGCTGATGCCGAGCGCGGACGCCGCGACGAACCCGTTCGAGCGCGGCCCGGCCCCCACCACCGCGAGCATCGAGGCGACCCGCGGCTCGTTCGCGGTCTCCCAGACGACCGTCTCGTCGGTCAGCGTGAGCGGCTTCGGCGGCGGGGACATCTACTACCCGACCAGCACGTCCGCCGGCACCTTCGGCGCGGTGGCGATCGCGCCCGGCTACACCGCGAGCCGGTCCAGCATGGCCTGGCTCGCGCCGCGGATCGCCTCGCAGGGCTTCGTGGTCTTCAACATCGACACCCTCACGCGGTCGGACCAGCCGGCCAGCCGCGGCCGCCAGCTGCTGGCCGCGCTGGACTACCTGACCCAGCGCAGCAGCGTGCGCACCCGGATCGACACCGCCCGGCTGGGCGTCATGGGTCACTCCATGGGCGGCGGCGGCACCCTGGAGGCAGCCGACGACCGGCCGGCGTTGCAGGCGGCGATCCCGCTGACCCCGTGGAACCTGACCAAGAACTGGTCCGGCGTCACGGTGCCCACCATGATCATCGGTGCGGAGAACGACACCGTGGCCTCGGTGACCTCGCACGCCCAGCCGTTCTACACCAGCCTGCCGGCGTCGCTGAACAAGGCGTACCTGGAGCTGAACAACGCGAGCCACTTCGCGCCGAACAGCTCGAACACCACGATCGCGAAGTACAGCATCGCCTGGCTGAAGCGCTTCATCGATGATGATCTGCGCTACGACCAGTTCCTGTGCCCGGCGCCGCGGGCGGGCACCGCGATCTCCGAGTACCGCGACACCTGCCCGCACTCCTGAGCAGCGGCCGGGCGGCGGGGCCTACGGGGTCCCTGCCGCCCGGCCGAGCCGCGCGGCGGCGCTGAGCGGGTCCATCGGCTGGATGATCACTCGAACAGTGACTGGCCGCCACCCTGGGCGCGGCGGCGAGCCCGCCGGCGCAGCACGATGACCACCAGGTCGACGGCGGCGATGACGGCCAGCAGGATGAACAGCCAGCCGAACAGCACGAACCCCGCGCGCAGCAGCAGGACGGCGAAGACGGTCGAGGTGATCAGACCGAACAGGGCCAGCACCAGCCGCAGGTTCAGCGCGCTGTAGGGCTTGCCGACGGTGCCCCGGCGTCCGGGCGGCTGCGGAGTGATGGACATGATGGGCGGGTACCCCCTTCCCGGCGCATCATCCGCGCCGCGGCGGGCCACTGCCGGCCCATCCCGCCGCCGCGAAGCCGGCCTCGACCGCCGCGTCCAGCAGCGCGGCACGTCGCCAGCGGGGCGACATCGCGGCCAGCGCGACGCACGAGCCGGCGTGCAGCGTGTCGACGACGGCACCGAGACCCGCGACCGGGCCGGTCGGCGCCAGGGCGCCCGCGGCCGCCTGGACGAGGTGCCGGGCAGCGAGCACCCGGGCCACCGTGACGGCAGCCGCCGGGACCGGCCCCGGGCCACCGGCCCGCAACACCACTTCCGGTACGACCAGCAGCACGCCCGCCCAGCCCACCCTCGCCAGGGCCGTAGCCCGGACCCCCGACATCGTCATTTCCTGTTCCCTCGCATCGCGCCGCAGTACCCCGCTGCGTACGGGTGACACCTGGCGGCGACCGCTGCCCGGACGGCAACAGGGTGGCCGCGCCGACCAGGGTGAGGATCTTGACCACGGTCGGGCTCACGCCGGTGATGCGCAGGGTCACCCGGCGGTGGGTGGCGATGCGGTGCACGACGATGATCGCGCCCGCGCCGGTGGCGTCGAGCAGGGTCACCGCGGCCAGGTCGATGTTGACGCCGGTGACGTCGCCGCGGTCGAGCACGGCCATGATGGACTCCCGGAGCCGGGGTGCGTGCTGCATCTCCAGTTCTCCGCGCACGAGAACGTCCACGATTCCCGAGCCGTCGGCCTCGATGTCCAGCACGCCGGGCTCCTTTCCGCCGGAGGTCCTGCCGCGGCCGGGTCACCGGGTCGCGCGTGGGGTCAGGCCTACCCCTGGTCGGCGCCTTCTAACTGGCCATCCGCGGTCCGCTCAGCGCCGATGGCGGTACAGGGCGACCGTGCCCCGGTTCACCTGCCAGATGCCGACGCGTTCGTAGTCGTCGCGCAGCAGCGGCCGCAGCGCCGGGTAGCCGGTGGCCGGGTCCTGGCGGGGACCGCTCACCAGCAGCCACACCCGCGGCACGCCGGCCACCCGGGCCGCGGCGTCCGGATACTCCTCGGCCATGAGCCGGCCCGCGTCCGCAGCCGAGCGGCGTTGCAGCAGGTCACGCGGGAACGTCCCGTCCCGGTCCAGGTAGTACTCCATGCCCGCGCGCATCGCCCGGGACCGGACCTCGAACACCATGCCGTCGCCGGGCTGCTGGTACTGCTGGATGAGGGCCGCGATGCTGCGGTAGTCGGGGCCGTTCTTCGCGGTGGGGCCCCGGATCGCGCGCTGGCCGGGATACGCCGTGGCCGCCACGACGGCGAGGACCAAGACCAGACGCAGCGCCGCCGGCCCCCGGCCATGCGGCTTGCGGTCCACCCGCAGCTGTCCCACCACAGTGACCGCTGCCAGCATGGCCAGCGGCACGAGCACGACCAGCAGGTAGCGGGCCACCCACATAGGAGAGACCAGGACCGAGACCGCGGCCACAACGGTCACCGGGGCCGCGGCGAGCAGGGCGACGGGTACCACCGCCGAGACCGGACGCCAGTACGCGACCAGCGCCAGCCCCACCAGCAGCCAGGCCGTCGGCACCGAACCGACGATCTGCCCCGGCGCCGAGCCGAGTGCGCCCACCGTCAAGGGATCCACCCAGGCCAGCTGGCTGTCCCGCTGCCGGACGCCCAGCCAGGCAACCGGCGACAGCACCACGAGGGCGCCCGCCAGCGTCACGCCGCAGGCGGCGACCACCCGCCAGGACCGGTCCCGGCGGGCGCGGATCAGCACCATCGCGGCGTGCGCGGCCAGCGTGGCGAGCGCGACGAGGTGACCGAGCCCCAGCAGCACGACGCAGACGCCGTACCCCACCCAGCGCACCGGCCGGCCGCGTTCCAGCGCACCGACCAGGGCGAGCAGCGCCAGCACCGACATCAGGCAGGCGAACGCGTACGGGCGCGCCTCGGCCGCGTACCGGGAAGTGTTGGGCAGCGCGCAGAGCAGGATGCCGGTGACCGTGCCCACCACCGGGTCGAACAGGCGGCGGCCGAGCTGACCGGCCGCCGCGACCGCCGCCGCCATGGCCACGATCGACGGCAGCCGCAGGTCCAGCTCCGACGTCCCGGCGAGCCGGGTCCAGCCGTGCATGACGAAGTAGTAGGGGCCGAAGACCGCGTCGATGTTCTGCACGAGATGCCAGATCTCGGCCGGTGAGCGCCGGGCGACGTCCGCCGTGGTCACCTCGTCCCAGCTGAGCACCGGCCGGTCGGCCCTGACCAGCCCGGCGACCAGCATCAGGGTGCCCGGCACGAGGCTCGGCACCAGCCGGAGCAGCCGGTCGCGCCACGGCGGTCCGGCCGCGTGGGTGGGTGGCGCCTCGCCGGGAGGTGGCGGGCCGGCCACGGACGCCGTCGGCGCCACGATGGCTGCACCGCGCATGGTCGCTCCCCCGAGCGTCGACTTCCGCGAGCCGGCGGGATCCCCCGCAACCCCGCAAGCAAACCGCGCCACGGCCGCCGGCAGAACGGTGATTGCATACTGTGCGAATGGATCACGACTCAGCCGTACGGGAAGCAGCCGCCCTGCTGGCCCGGTCCCGGCGGGTGGTGGTCTTCACCGGGGCCGGGGTCTCCGCGGAGAGCGGCATCCCGACCTTCCGCGACGCCCTCACCGGCCTCTGGCAGCGGTTCGACGCCCAGTCGCTGGCCACCCCGGAGGCCTTCCGCGCCGACCCGGCCCTGGTCTGGGGCTGGTACGAGTGGCGGCGCAGCGCCGTGAGCCGGGCCCGGCCGAACCCGGCCCACATCGCGGTGGCCACGATCGAGGCCCGCCGGCCGGGCACTGTGGTCATCACGCAGGATGTGGACGACCTGCACGAGCGGGCGGGCTCCGCGACACCGGTGCACCTGCACGGCAGCCTGTTCGCGCCGCGGTGCTTCGACTGCGGACAGCCGGCGCCGCCGCCGGGCCCGGCCGACGAGCCGCCGGACGGCCGACGCCTGGAGCCGCCCCGGTGCACCGCGTGCTCGGGCCCGGTCCGGCCGGGGGTGGTGTGGTTCGGTGAGGCGTTGCCGGAGGCGGCCCTGCGTGCCGCGGCGGAGGCGGCGGCCGCCTGTGAGCTGCTGCTGACCATCGGGACCTCCGGGCTGGTGTATCCGGCCGCGGAGATCCCGCACCTCGCGGCCCGGGCCGGGGCGGCCGTGGTGCAGCTCAACCCGATGCCGACGCCGCTGGACCCGGTCGCCGCGGTCAGCCTGCGCGGCCCGGCCGCGCAGCTGCTGCCCCGGCTCGTCGACGCGGCCGGCTGATCCGCACGTCAGCCATCTCCGCGCCCGCTTTCCGCGGCGACAGGCCGGCGCGCGGGAGGCTCGGCCGGCCGGCGCCGGCGGACGAAGGCTCCGGTGGCCCGGGCCAGCAGGTACTCGTACAGGGCGGCGCCGAGGTTCGCGCCGATGAGGAAGACCAGCGCCTGGCCGGAGGTGATCGAGTCGGTGAGCGCCGCGGCGCCGAAGGCCCCGAGGTAGTACGGGACCTCCTTGGCGAGTTCCGTGCCGACGTACCCGGTCGCGGCGGCCGTGCGGTGGGCGCGGACACCGCTGGTCCGGCGCCGGGCGATCTCGTACGCCGCCTTGGACAGGATGTTGGTGCTGGTGCCCGTCATGGTCAGCAGCAGCCAGTTGGCGCGCACGTTGGCCCGCAGGCCCAGCCCCCAGGTCACGTAGCTGAGCAGCAGCAGAGCCGCCAGTCCCGGCGCCGCCACCTGGGTGAGGAGTCCCGAGGCCACCGCGGCCGTGCCCACCGCGGCGGCGAACGCGTCCAGCGCGTACGTCGACGCCACCGTGGCGCCGAGACTGACGACCCAGCTCAGCAGTCCCCCGCGTGCCATGGGCGCCCCTCCCGCCGCGGGCGCCGACCGCACCCGAACATCTGAGTGCGGCCGGGCCGCCGGAAATACCAAGGTCGTCACGGACAGTGGGCCCGTTCCGCCTCGGCGAGCACGCGGCGCAGCAGTTTGCCGGCCGGGGAGCGCGGCACCGACTCGGTGATCCGCACCGCCCGCAACCGCTTGTACGGCGCGACCCGCTCGGCGACGTACCCGAGCAGCTCCTCCGCCGTCGCGGGACCGCGCAGTGCCACGTACGCGACCGGCACCTCACCGGCGTCCGGGTCGGGCCGCGCCACCACGGCCGCGTCGGCGACCGCCGGGTGGGTCAGCAGCAGGTGTTCCAGCTCGGCCGGCGCCACCTGGTAGCCCTTGTACTTGATGAGTTCCTTGAGCCGGTCGACCACGTACAGGTAGCCGTCCTGGTCGAAGTAGCAGAGGTCGCCGGTGTGCAGCCAGCCGTCGACATCGATGGTCCGGGCGGTCGCGGCCGGGTCGTCGCGGTAGCCGCGCATCAGCTGCGGGCCGCGTACCCACAGCTCGCCGGTGCGGCCGGCGGCCAGGTCGGTGTGGCTGCCGGGGTCGACGATGCGCGCCTCGGTGCCGGGCACCAGCCGGCCGACCGAGCCGCGCCGGGGGGCGTCGAGCGGGCCGCCGGAGATGAAGGCCGACGTCTCGGTCATGCCGAGGCCCTGCGCGACGGCGCAGCCCAGCCGCTCGGCGCACCGCTGTTCCTGGTCGGCGCCCAGCGGTGCCGCACCGACACCGATCGCCCGCAGCGAGGACAGGTCGTAGTTGTCGACCATCGGGTGGTACGCCAGCGCCAGCGCGATCGGCGGGACCACGATGGTCAGCGTCGCCCGGTGCTGCTGGATCAGGGCCAGGAATGCCTCGAGGTCGAAGCGGCCCATGGTGACGACGGTGGCGCCGGCGGCGAGGCTGCCCGGCAGCACCAGGTTGAGGCCGAGCGCGTGGAAGAACGGCGCCACGGCGACGACCACGTCCTGCTCGTGGAAGCTCAGGGAGGCCTGGCCCTGCCGGACGTTGGTGACCAGCGCGGTGTGCGTCAGCTCGACCCCTTTGGGCAGGCCGGAGGTGCCGCTGGAGAAGGGCAGGGCGGCCAGGTCGCGGTCCGGGTCGATCGGCACGCGCACCGGCGGGTAGGAGTGGCCGATCAGTTCACTGAAGGGGGTGGCTCCGGGGGCCGTACCGAGCACGAACACCTCTTCGACCCCGGCCCGGGCCGCTGCGGCCACCGCCTGCTCGGCCAGTGCCGGCACGGTGACCAGCAGCCGGGCCCGCGCGGCGGTCAGCTGGGCGGTGAGCTCCTCGACGGTGGACGCCGGGCTGGCCCCGGTGACGATTCCGCCGGCGGCCATCGCCCCGTACGCGATCACGGCGTACTCCGGCAGGTTGGGCAGGTGCACGGCCAGGACGTCGCCGGGCGCGAAGCCCCGGGCGACCAGGCCGGCGGCCATCCGGTCGACGCCGGAGGCGAGATCGCGATAGGTGAGCGTGCGGCCGGTGGCCCCGTCGATCAGAGCCGGCTTGTCGCCGAGCCGGGCGGCGTGCCGCAGGACGAGCGCGGGCACGGTGCTCCCGCCGGTCTCCACATCGGGCAGGACACTGCGGATCGTGCTGGAAAGAGTCATGACCGCGACCGTAGGAAGCAAGCGTGTGCAGTCCGTTTCCCGACCGTCAGCGCAGCGTGGTTCGCGGTAATGTCCCAGCTGACGACGGCGGTGGCGATGGCGCTTGAGGAGCTGCGGGTCCGGGTGCTCGGCTCGGCCGAGCTGACCGTGGGTGGGCGTCCACTCGCGGAGCTGGCGTCCGTCAAGGCGGCGGCCCTCGTGTACTACCTGGCGGTCACCGGCACCCCGCACTCCCGCTCCGCGCTCGCCGGGCTGCTCTGGAGCGAGCTGCCCGAGCCGACCGCGCGGGCCAACCTGCGGCTGGTGCTCACCAAGCTGCGCCGCGCGCTGCCGGAGCACGTGGTGGCGACCCGGCAGACGGTCGCCCTCGCCGCGGACAAGCCGGTCTGGGTGGACGCCGCCGAGGTCGCCCGGGCCGCCACCGCCGAGCACGACGGCACGAAGCTGGCGGCGGCGGTCCGGCTCTGCCGCGGTGATCTCCTCGACGGGTTCACCGCGCCCGGCGCACCGGTGTTCGACGAGTGGCTGACCGGGCGCCGCGCCGCCGTCCGGGCCGACATGCTCGCGGTGCTGGAGCGCGCGCTGCGCTGCGCCCGCGACCGGCGGGACACCGCCACCGGCGTCGAGGTCGCGCGCCGGATGCTGGAGCTGGACCAGCTCACCGAGGAGGCGCACCGGGCCCTGATGTGGTTCCTGGCCGCCGCGGGCCGGCGCAGCGCCGCCCTGGCCCAGTACGAGACCTGCCGCTATCTGCTCCGCGAGGAGCTCGGTGTGGAGCCCTCGGCGGCCACCTCGGACCTGCGCGACAAGATCGCCGCAGCCGCCGGCTTCACCGAGCTGCCCGGTCCCCCGCCCGTCCCCGAGCTGCCGCGCCCGCTGACGTCGCTGATCGGGCGGACGGGCGAACTGGGCCGGCTGCACGCGCTGCTCAACGACTCCGCGTGCCGGCTGGTCACGCTGGTCGGCCCGGGCGGCATCGGCAAGACCCGGCTGGCGGTGGAGATCGCGACCGCCCGGCGGGAGCACCACCGCGACGGCACGGTGTTCGTGTCCTTCGTGGGCACCGAGGACACCGCCGACGTCGTGGTCAGCGCGCTGGCGCGGGCCCTGGGGACGGCCGGCACCGTGCCCCGCGACCCGCTGGAGGTGCTCACCGAGCATTTGGCCGAGCGCGAGATGCTGCTTGTGCTGGACAACCTCGAGCACCTGAGCGCCGCCGCGGCGACCATCGCCGGCCTGCTGCGCCGAGCGCCGGCGACGCAGGTCCTGGTCACCTCCCGCCGCCGGCTGGCGCTGGGCGCGGAGTGGCTGGTCGAGGTGCCCGGCCTGCCGTGCCCGCCGCCGGGAGCCGGGGCCCGGGCCGCCGGGTACGAGGCGGTGCAGCTCTTCGACGAACGCGCGCGGCTGCTGCGCCCGGGTTACGCCTCCGGTTCCGGCGACGAGGACGTGGCGCGGATCTGCCGGCTGGTGGCCGGCGTACCGCTGGCCATCGAGCTGGCCGCCCGCTGGGTCCGCGGCGCCGCACCGCGGGCCATCGCCGACCGGCTGGCGGCCGGACCGGACCTGCTGGAGACCACGTCCGCCGACGTCGAGCCCCGGCATCGCAGCCTGCGGACGGTCATCGACTGGTCCTGCGAGCTGCTCACCGACGAGGAGCACGCCGTGCTGCGCCGGCTGTCGGTGCTGCGCGGCGGCTTCGACCTGGCTGCGGCCACCGCCGTCGCGGACGCGGGCCTGCCCCTGCTGGCCGCCCTGGTCGACCACTCGCTGGTCACGGTCGGCCCGGACGGCCGGTACAGCATGCACGAGCTGCTCCGGCAGTACGCCGCCGAGCAGCTCGCCGCCGACCCGGCGCAGGAGTCGCGCTCGCGCCGCCGGCACGCCGAGCATTTCGCCGCCCGGCTGAGCGGACCGGCCGAGGCGGGGATCGAGGCGGAGAACCTGCGCGCGGCCACGGACTGGCTGCTCGCGCACGCCGATCCGGTCACCCTGGACGCGCATCTGCTGCGCCTCTGGCGGCTGTACCGGCAAGCGGGCTCGTTCCGCGAGGCGACGACCGTCTTCGGTACGGCGTTGCAGCGCGACGACATCACCCTGGTGCACCGGGCCCGCTGGGAGCGCCTGCTCGGCCAGGCCCACCAGCAGCTCGGCGCGGAGCACGCGGCGCGGCACCACCTGGAGCAGGCACTGGCACTGCTGGGCCGGCCGGCTCCGGTGTCGGCCGCCGCCGGGCTGCGGGTGCTCGCGGGGCAGACGCTGCGCCGGCTCGTGGACGGTGGTCGCCCGCAGCACCGCGACGACCTGCGGGAGATCGATCACGAGCGGGCCGCCGCCGGGTTCACCATCATCGAGGTCTACTGGGTGCTGCAGGAGCGGATGCCGGTCCTGCCGACCTCGCTGCGGGCCCTCGCCGACGCCGAGCGCGCCGGGGACCTCGACCTGGTCCTGCGGTGCCGGGCCGGGCTGGGCATGGTGCTGGGCACGCTCGGCCGGCACCGGCTGGCCCGGCGCCAGCTGGACGCCGTCACCGCGGCCGTCGAGCGGACCGCCGATCCGGTGACCATCTGCTGGGTCGGCATCGTGGGCGGCCTGCACTGGCTCGGGGCCGGCGACTGGACAGCGGTCGAAGCCGTCACCGGCCCGGTCCGCGAACTGGGCCGGCACACCCCCATGCACCGGTGGACCGACGAGACCTTGTTGATCACCTCGGTCGCGCACTACCTGACGGCCCGGTACGAGCAGGCGGCCGCCGTGGCCACCGAGGCGATGACCGCCGGCCGGGACCGCCGGGACCCGGTCGTGCAGAAGTGGGGACTGCTCGTCCTGATCGAGACGGCCCTGCGTACCGACCCGGCGGATCCGGCCCTGCCCGGGTGGCTGGCCGAGGCCGAGCGGCTGCTGCCGGAAGTGCTCGGCGTCGACACCGGCCGGCTGCACGTGGTGCGGGCCCGGCTGGCCCTCATGGCTGGTGACCGGGCGGCGGCCTGGCAGGAGATACGCACGGCGGACCACCTGGTGGGCCCGCAGCCTTCGCTCGAGCAGTACTCGCTGGAGGCGCACGCCGGCCCGGCCGAGGTGTGCCTGGCCCTGCTCGACCCAGCTCCGGCCGCGGCCTCCGCCTCCGCGGAGTTGCGCGCGACGGCTGCGGTCGCCGTGCGCCGGTTGCGCCGCTACGCGAGCCGGTTCCCGATGGCCCGGCCGCGGGCTCTGCTCTGCACCGGCCGGCAGGCCCTGCTCAACGGTCACCACGGCCGCGCGCTGCGGGCGTGGGCGCGGGCGGCGCGGCTGGCCGAGGAGCTGCGGATGCCGTACGAGCTGGCCCGGGCGCACGAGGAGCTGGGACGTCACCTCGCCACGGGCCAGCGCTCGCCGCTGGGCCTCGACCGGGCTGCCCACCTGGCCGCGGCCGCCGCCGGATACCGGGCCGCGGGCTGTCACTCGACGCTCTGACCTGCACGGGAGCAATCCGGGCGCATCACGGCTTAGCCCACGGCGGCCACATCGTTTCTGAGACTATGGACTGATATAGGCCATCAGTCCGGTAACTGGTGGTCCTTCGTCTGGCTGGAGGGACGGCCATGGCAGGTGGGGCGTTGTGGGCACGACGCTGGCTTCGTGGCACCGACACGATGCTGGGGCAGGTCCGCACTCTGTTCCTGGGCATTCTGCTGCTCTGGCCGCTGTTCGGGCTGTGGGGTCTCAGCGGTCACCGGTCCGCGCTGGCCGTTCCGGCCGTCGTGGCCGCACTGGTCGTGGTCGGGTGGCTCTACGCCGGGTACCGCCGGCAGCGGTTCCCGGCCTGGAGCTGGATCTTCGAAGGCGCCTGCGTCGGCCTGGTGGCCGCGGGATCGGACTTCGGCATCACCATCGGCCTGTGCATCGTCTGGGTCAACTTCCGGTCGCTGTACGGCCGCCTGCGGGAGAAGATCCTCGCGGTCCTGGTGATCTGCGCGATGATGGGCTTCGGCTTCGTGCAGTTCGACATCCCGGCCGGCGTGGCGATCCCGCTGTGCTGCACCGCGCTGATCTCTCTCGGCGTCAACCACGTCCTGGCCCGCGGCAGCAGCGCCCGGGACCGTTCGGCCGACCGGGAGGGCACCCTGGCCTCGGCCGGCGGCGGGCTGGTCGCCTCCACCACCCGGGGCGAGGCGATGGACGTGACCCTGGGCGCCGCGCTCAGCATGGACCGGGCCGCGAGCGCCGCGCTCATCTTCACGGTCACCGGACCGGCCCTGCACGTGATCGCCGCGGCCGGGCACGTGGGCAGCGAGGCCTCCGGCTGGGTCACCGAGCTGGCCAAGCTGCCCGAGCAGACCCGGGCGGCCCTGCGGCCGGGCGGCTACGCCATGGTCTGCGACGAGGCCGCCGCCGAGGTCACCGAGGTCCTCCGGCTGCCGCCGCACGCCGTGGTCATGCTGGCGCCGATGGCGGCGCACGGCGACGTCTTCGGCATGCTGGTGCTGGCGCTGGACCGGCGGCCGACCGACGACCTGTCGGCGTCGATGACGACCCTGGCCGACGAGGCGGCGCTCACCCTCGACCAGCTGCTGAGCCGGTCGCGGCTGAGCATCGTGGTCGAGCATTCGGCCGACGCGCTCATCCTGGCCGGCGAGGCGGGCCTGATCCGCTTCGTGAACCCGGCGGCCGAGATGATGCTCGCGTGCCCGAACGAGGAGCTCCTGGGCAGCGACATCTGGTCGCTGGTGCACGAGAACGACGTGGCCGCGCTGCGTGACGTCGCGTCGTCGTTCGAACGGCCGGCGGCCCTGCCCTGCCGGATCCGCGGCCGGGACAGCGCCGAGTGGACCGACGTGGAAGCCCTGGTCGAGTACGTGAGCGAGCACGACGGCTCCCGCAGCATCGTCTTCACCGCCCGCGACGTCTCCGAGCGGCACCGGCTGGAGCTGGAGCTGCGGCACGCGCAGAAGCTGGAGTCGGTCGGCCGGCTCGCCGCGGGTATCGCGCACGAGATCAACACGCCGATCCAGTTCGTCGGGGACAACGTGCGCTTCCTGGAGACCGCGTTCACCGACCTGGACCGGCTGCTCGCCGCGTACCGGGAGCTGGTGGCGACGGCGCAGGCCCAGGGCGACATCGAGGCCGCGCTGCGCGAGCTGGAGACGGTGGCGACCGACGTCGACATCGAATTCGTGATGGAGGAGGTGCCGGTGGCGATCTCGCAGACCCTGGAGGGCATCAACCGGGTGGCCCACATCGTGCGCGCGATGAAGGCCTTCGGCCACCCCGGCACCGAGGAGAAGAGCCGGGCCGACCTCAACGAGGCCATCAAGAACACCATCGTGGTGGCCAACAACGAGATCAAGTACACCGCCGACGTCGAGACCGACCTCGGTGACCTGCCGCTGGTGCACTGCCACCTCGGCGACATCAACCAGGTCGTGCTCAACCTGGTGGTCAACGCCGCCCACGCGATCGGCGCGGCGGACCGCGGCCGGGGCACCATCCGGATCAGCACCCGGCTGGACGACGGGTACGCCGTCATCGAGGTCGCCGACACCGGCACCGGGGTGCCCCCGGAGATCGCGGACAAGCTGTTCGACCCGTTCTTCACCACCAAGGAGGTCGGCACCGGCACGGGTCAGGGACTCGCCCTGGTCCGTACCCTGGTGGCCGACCGGCACGGCGGGACGATCGACTTCACCAGCACGGTCGGGGCGGGCACCGTCTTCACCGTGCGGCTGCCCGTGGCCGGCTTCGACGAGCCGCAGCCGGCCGGCCAGCTCGCGGAGGCATCGCTGTGACCGGGGCGCCCGCCGTGGCCCCGCGGCCGCACATCCTCTTCGTCGACGACGAGCCCCGGATCCTCGGCGGCCTGCGCCGGATGCTGCGGACCCACCGGGACCGCTGGGACATGTCCTTCGCCGAAGGGGCCGAGGCGGCGCTGGCGGCGCTGCGGGACCGGCCGTGCGACGTGATCGTCTCCGACTACCGGATGCCCGGGATGAACGGTGCGCAGCTGCTGGAACGCGTGCGCCTGGAATACCCCGGCACGGCCCGGGTGATCCTCTCCGGCCAGACCAACGAGGACAACCTGCTCAGCATCATGGTGCTGGCCCACGAGTTCCTGACCAAGCCGAGCTCGCCGGAGCAGCTGGTGGCCACGGTCGAGCGGCTGATCGACGTGCGGGCTCCCACCGGTACGGGCGCCCGCCCCGACCGCGCCGACGTGCAGTCGCTGCCGAGCCCGCCGCACACCCTCGTCGAGCTCATCGAGGCTCTCGACTCCGACGACGCGTCGGCGTACTCGATCGGCACCGTCATCGAACGGGACCCCGCCGCCACTGCCAAGGTGCTGCAGCTGGTCAACTCGTCGGCGTACACGGTGGGGCGCAAGATCAGCGACGTCGGCCAGGCCACCGCCCTGCTCGGCGTGCAGACGGTACGCGGCCTGGTGCTCATGCACGACCTGATCCGCACGTTCGACGTCAGCGGCGGGCTGCCGGTGGAGTGGCTGGAGGCGCTGACCCTGCACTCGGTCGAGACGTCGCGGCTGTGCCGGATGTTCGCCGACGGCACCGACTGGGAGAGCAACGCCTTCACCGCGGGCCTGCTGCACGAGGTCGGGCAGCTGGTTCTCGCCTCGATGCGGCCGCGGGAGTTCGCCGGGTCGCTGGAGGCGTGGCGCGCCGCGGATCCGGCCGACGCCACCTTCCTGTGCGTGACGGAGTCGTCGGTCATCGGCTTCTCGCACATCGACGCGGGCGCCGACCTGCTGCGGTTCTGGGGCCTGCCGGATCCGGTGATCGAGGCGGTCGCCGGCCACGCCGTGACGGTGCCGCCGGGCGCGGTCGCCGACGCGTCCACCGCCGTCGCGCTGGCCCACGTGGTGGTCGAGGCGGAGCTGGGACCGGTGTGCGGACCGCTCGGCCCGACGCCGCTGGCCGAGGATCAGCTGGACGAGCGCGACCTCGCGGTGATCACCCGATGGCGACGGGAACGCTCGCGGCGCTGACCCCGGCCTCGTCCAGGATCATCAGGGGCTCGGCGACGCCGTCCTCGAGCGCGGCGAAGTTGCGCAGCCGGGTGATGAGACCGACGGTGACCTCCTGGCCGGCGTTGACCAGCAGGACGTCCGACCGGCTGCGGACGGCGGCGGCCAGCACCATGCCGGCCTGCAGGTCGGCCAGCATCACCCCGCGGATCGTCTCGGCGGCCGCCGCGGCGGTGGACGAGAAGGCCTCCAGCAGGGCGGGATCGTAGAGGTGCGACTGGGTCCGCAGGGTCGCCAGCGCGACCGTCGGTGACATGCCCTGCAGCAGCAGCGCGTCGTGGTCCTGCACCAGCCGCAGCAGCCGGCCGCCGAACGGGATCCGGTCGCCGGCCACGCCGTCCGCCGGTGTGCCCGATCCGTCGAATCCCTTGTGGGAGTAGTGAATGCACTCGGCCACCGGGGCCATCCGGGGAATGGGCGAGATGAGCTGCTCGGCGACGGCGGGCAGCTGATCCACCATCTGCTGCTCGGCCGGGGCCAGCTCGGCGCCGGAGTCCAGTTTGGCGGCCACGGTCGGCGGCAGCGAGACGATGCCCAGCTGCGCCATCTCGACGGCGAGCTCGACGGCCCAGCGGTCCTCGACCGCCACCTGGTCCAGGATCGCGGAGGCCACCCGGCGCATCCGGGCGGCGCGGCCGAACGCGGCCGGGCTGGCCAGTGACAGCACGTCCGACAGGGCCTTGACGCTGCCCTGCAGGGTGCGTTCCAGCAGCTCACGTTCGGACACCACGAGCTTGTGCTGGGTCACGCAGTCGCGCAGGGCGGCCGTCATGGTCTCGGTGTCGACCGGCTTGAGCAGCATCCGGAACACCCGGCCCTGGTTCACGGTGACCGCGGCGTCGGCGAGGCTGGTGTGGCCGGTGAGCAGCATGCGCGTACTGGTGGGGGCCGCCTTCGCCGCCGCGGCCAGGAACTCGGCCCCGTTGATGCCGGGCATCAGGAAGTCGGACACGATCACCGCGAACGGGTCGTCCGGCTTGAGGGCGAACAGGCCGTTCGCGGCGCCGACGGCGGTCTCGACGGTGAAGTCGCGGCGCAGCTGCCGGCGGAGGCCGTCGAGGAGGTTGGGCTCGTCGTCGACCAGCAGGATCCGGGGTCGTTCGACCGGCGTCGTCATGCGGGCTCCCTGCTGGTCTGATCAACCTGGTGCGAATCACCCCAATATATCGATTACGCCACTATTCGGCGGGCGGTTCGGCGTTCACGCGGGTCAGCGAGAGGGTGAAGACCGATCCGCTGTTGAGGGCGGAGACCACCGTGACGTCGCCGCCCATCGCCCGGGCCAGCCGGCGGGCGATGAACAGGCCCAGGCCGGTGCCGCTGGTGCTCATCGTCATCGGGTCCTCGACCCGGTGGAACTTGTCGAAGACCTTCGCGAGCTGGTCGGCGGGGATGCCGCGGCCGTGGTCGCGGACGTCCACGTGCACCCGGGTCCCGTCCAGCCGCATGCCGACCGCCACCTCGGCGTCCTCGGCGGAGTACTTGAGGCCGTTGCCGATCAGGTTGGCCAGCACCTGCAGGGCCCGGCCGTCGTCGCAGTGGGCGAGGACCGGGCCCGGCGGCAGGTCGAGCACGACCCGGGCGGAACCGAGGTCCCGGGCCGCCTGGGTGGCCAGCGCGCACAGGTCGTGGGTGCCCGCCGAGACCTGCAGCGACACGTCGTCGGGGTTGTCGCCGAAGCGCGAGGCGAGCAGCAGGTCCTCCACCAGCCGGGACAGGTGCCCGGCGCGGTCACCGATCAGGTTCAGCGCGTCCAGGCGCTTCTGCGGGGTCATCCGTTCGCCGCGCGACCGCAGCAGGTCGACGTAGCCGATGATCGGCGTCAACGGCGTACGCAGCTCGTGCGAGACCATGGCGATGAAGTCCGACTTGAGCCGCTCGGTGCGGTACTCGCGGGTCAGGTCGCTGATCACCACCACGTCGCGGACCAGCAGCCCGGCGGTGAAGACGGCCGAGTGCGCGAGCCGCAGCCGGCGCTGCTCGCCGTCCCGGCGGCGGGCGGTCAGCTCGGCGACGGCCTTCGGCTGCTCCACCGACACCGGCATGAGCAGCCGGCGTTCTTCCTCCACCGGCACGTCCAGCACCGTGGCGAGCGGCCGGCCGGTCGCCTCGGCGGCGTCGACACCGGTGATGTCGGCCAGCGCCCGGCTCCACACCTGGACCGTGCCGTCGCCGTCGATCACCATGATGCCCTCGGCGGACTGCTCCACGACGGCCTGCAGCTTGCTGGTCTCGTCCACCAGCTGGTCCAGGTGCTCGGCGCCACGCATGGCCACGGCGAGCGCGCTGGCCAGGGAAGCCAGCAGGGTGACATCACCCGTGGTCATCCAGCCCCGGTTGCGGTCGCGGGTGGCGAAGGCGGCCGTACCGAATCGGCGCCCGCCGCCCTGCACCGGCACGACCACCATGCGGCGCAGACCGCCGGGCAGGTCCTCGGCCAGGTGCACCGGGCCGTCGATGCGGCCGAGGGCGGCGAGGTGCCGCGGGATTGGCCCGTGCCGCAGTGTGGTGGGGTCCGTGCCCTCGACCGACAGGGCCGCGTCGTCGTTCTCCAGGACCACGACTGCCAGGTCGGCGCCGAACGCCTCCCGCACCAGCACCAGGAACTGGCGCACCACGTCCTCGCGCTCGGCCAGGGCGTGCGACAGCTGGAGCAGGCACGCGGACCGGGCGTGCTCGTCGGCCTCCCGCGCCGCCGCCCGGTACGCGTAGGTGACGGCCAGGGCGGGCATCGCCATGAACGGCAGCAGCAACGGCGAGTGCAACGCGATCTCGGTGGTGGTCAGCCCGGTCACCATCGTCCCGACGGCCATGTACGCCGACAGCCGCGCCTCCGAGCGCACGATCCGCCACGGCGCGACCTTGTTGAGCACGCCCAGGATCTGCGCCAGGCACAGCAGGTTCACGCCGGTGAAGGCCAGCGTGCCCACCACCACGCCGACCAGGACGCCCAGGGTCATCTCACCGGGCCGGCCACCGAGCAGGTGCACGATCAGGATCAGTACGGCGGTGGCGGCCGTGTAGGTGCCGAGGTTGAAGATCGCCTTGACGACCGGGCGCCGTTGCAGCGCACTGGCCAGCACGAGCCCGGCCCCGGCGGCGATGAGGGCGTCCCGGGGCGGCAGGAGCAGCACGTCGATGATGAGCGCCGCCTCGTAGAGACTGAGTTCCTCGACGGCCTCGCCGTGCCGCAGCCGCACCACGGTCATCTCGGCCAGGCAGCTCAGCACGGTCAGCCCGGGCAGCAGCGCCGCGGCCGGCACGCCGAGCCCGCGCAGCACGCTGCCGTGCCCGGCGAGGCCGAACGCCACGAGGCCGGCGAGGGCGGCGCCCACCAGGACGACGCCCACGACCCGGCGCTGGATCGGATCACGCAGCTGGGCGCGCAGGGCGCCGACCGCCCGGGGCATCCCCGGACGGTCGGCGTCGGCCTGCGCTGAACTCACGAGCTGGGCAGCCAGGCCCAGGCCCGGGCGTTCCAGCGGTCCGCCGCCCAGGCCCGCGCGGCCCAGTCGTCGGCGGCCCAGGCCCGAGCGGCCCACTCCTCGCCGGCCCAGGCCCGTGCGGCCCAGTCGTCGGACGCCCAGGCCCGCGCGGCCCAGGCCCGGGCCGCCCAGGCCCGCGCCACCCACTCGCTGTCGGCCCAGGCCCGGGCCGTGAAGTCCGAGCCGGCCCAGGCCCGGGCGGCCCAGGCCCGCGCGGCCGGGTCGAGCTGCGCCCAGGCGCGGGCGGCCCAGTCGCGGGAGGCCGGGGTCAACTTCTTCCACGCCTGGTCGGCGGCCGGCTTGTCGCCGTCGACCAGGGCCTTGGAGAAGTCGGCCCAGCGCTTGGCGTCGCGCCCCACCGTGGCGGTGTCGGCGTCGTACTGCTGCTGCGCCTGGCCCGCGTTCCAGCGGGGCGCGGCGGCGAGCACGCGGGCGGCGTCCAGGCCGCCGGCGCCGCCACCGGACGCGCGGCTCAGCCCGGCACTCGGGTAGGCGGTGCTCACAAGGAGGTTCTTGATCGCGTCGGGCCGCAGCTTGGGCTGCACGGCCAGGGTGTCCGCGATGACACCGGAGGTGACCGCGGCGGCCATCGAGGTGCCGGAGCCGCGGAAGTAGCCGTCACCGACGCGGGCCTGCGGGTTGCCCGTGTCGACCACGCTGCCCGGCGAGCGCAGGCTGACCACGTGGCCACCGGCCGCCACCAGGTCCGGCTTGGCGTCGCCCTGCCAGGTCGGTCCCCGGCCGGACCAGGCGCCGACCACGTCGTCGCCGCGGCCGGCCGTGCCGGCGGCGTCCAGCCCACCCGTCGTGAGCAGCAGCGGGTCGTTGCCGGGCGAGGTCACCGAGCCGGTGCCGGGGCCGTCGTTGCCCGACGGTACGACCACCATGACGCCCTGGTGCCACAACGACTCGAGGGCCTGGGTCAACGGATCGATCTGGTACGGCAACGGGCTGTTCGAGGACAGCGACAGGTTGACCACCTGCACGTCGCGGCGGTGGTCACTGATCCACTGCAGGCCGCGCAGCACCGTGGTCAGGTCGGTACGCCCGTCCGCGTCGGCCACCTTGACGTCGATGAGCTTCGCCCCGGGCGCCACGCCCCGGTACCGGCCGTCCGACGCCTTGCCGGTGGCGGCGATCAGGCCGGCCATGAACGTGCCGTGGCCGTACCCGTCGCCGGCGCCGGTGCCGGTCAGGTCGACCCGGCCGGCCAGCTGGCCGGCGAGGTCGGGGACGTCGGCGATGCCGGTGTCGACCACGGCCACCGTGACGCCGCGGCCCTCGGCGCCGCCGGCGGGCAGGCCGACCATCTGGCGGACGGTCGCCGTACCCGTCGTCCCGGCCGGGGTCTCCGCCTCGGCGACGGTGAACTCCCGCTGGGGGGCCACGGACCAGGCCGGGTCGAGGGTGCTGCCCTGCGGCAGTTGCGCCGCGACGCCGCGGACGACGGGCAGCGAGGTGACGACCCGGCCACCGGCCGCCCGGACCGCGCGGGCCGCACCCTCGGCGTCCGTGCCGGTGACGACGACGTCGTGCCACTGCGCGGCGGTGGCCCGCGCGGCGGACGGAGCCGGGAGGCCGACGACCGCGAGGGCGGCGGCGACGATTGCCGCGACGCGTCGGCGGTTGGTGGCGGCGGCGCCGGCCGGTCCCGCCAGGCTGGTGATTTTCACGGCCTGCGCACTCCTTCTCACTCTGAGTAACTATATGACGCCGTCAGCAGCGAAAGCCGCCTCCGTCCGTGGCGTGAACATCGACCACGCCGGCGTCATCTTGAGCAAGACGTCTCAGGAATCGGCGGCACCCACCTGCCCCGCCAGCACGCCGTCGACCAGGTCGAGCACCGCGTCCGCCGTGAACGGCTTGGCCAGGTAGTAGTCGACGCCGCAGGCCCAGGCCCGGGCATTGGCGTCGGACTCGGCGGCTGCGGTCAGCATGAGCACGGGCACCGGCTCGCCGGGCTGGTCACGGATGGTGCTGAGCACCCCGAAACCGTCCAGGCCCGGCATCATCACGTCCAGGATCACGAAGTCGGGCGCGGCCGCCTGCACCTCCCGGACCGCGGCGAGCCCGTCCACGGCGATGCTCACCTCGTACCCGTCCATCTCGAGGACGTCGGTGAGCAGTTGCCGGATCGCCGGGTCGTCGTCGACCACCAGGATGCGTGCCATGGGTTCCTTCTTCCCGCCTCAGTGCCTGCCGTGGCTGTGCCAGAGCCCGGCCTGACGCGACGCCTCGTCGGCGGCACGGCGCCAGTCCACGTCCTGGGCCTTCAACTGGGGGTGGGACAGCAGCTGAGCCAGCTCCTCCTCGTGCCGGCCGGCGGCCGGGCAGGCGGACTCGGTGCCCTGGATCAGCAGGTGGGCCGCCCGCACCGCCGCGGCCACGCCCAGCCCGGAGAGGTCCGGCGTCTGCTCGGCGTCGCGCTGGGCGACGGCGGCGACGATCGGCGGCGGCAGCCCCCACAGATGCAGCAGCTCCACACCGACGTCACGGAACGGGACCCCGTCACGGGTCTCCGCGTCCAGATCGACCGCGGACCCCTCCTTGTCCCCCACCGCGGCCAGGCAGACCAGCCGCCCGACGTCCTGCAGCAGCGCCGCGGCCTGCGCGTGCGGCCGGTTGGCCGGGGAGGCCACGAAGTCCACCAGGCAGGCGGTGGCCACCGCGTGCCGCCAGGCGGTGCGCAGATGCTGCTCGATCGCCGGGTCCCAGGCCGAGGTCGGGCGCAGCACGTGTCCCGCGCCGGCCACCGCCTGCACCATCGGCACGCCCATCGCGTTGACGATCGACTCGACCGAGGAGTTGCGCGGGCGCGAGCCGAAGAACCGCGAGTTCGACAGCTGGAGCAGCTTGGCGGTCAGCCCGACGTCGTGCATGGCCATCTGCACCGCGTACGACAGGTTGGCGTCCGGGGCGAGCAGGCCGATGATCCCGTCGGTGTGCTCGGGCAGGGTGGGGATGGCCCGGACCCCGCCGGCGATCCGCCGCGCCTCGTCCTGATGGGCGCTGGAGGTCCGGATCAACAGCTGCTCGATGACGGCGATGAGGCTCTCGGCGTCGGACGGCTTGGTGAGGAAGCGGTGCCCGGCCACGGCCACCTGGATCGCCGCCTCCGGCTCGATGTGCCCGGACAGCACCACCCGGGCCACCTCGGGGTGCCGCCGGCTGACGTTGGTGAGCAGCTCGGCGCCGTCCATCCCCGGCATCCGCATGTCCGAGACCACCACGTCGTACGGCTGCTGGGCGAGCAGCTCCAGAGCCTCGGCGCCGTCGGAGACGAACGCCATCTCCCACTCGCCCCGCTTGCCCCGCAGCGAGCGGCGCAGCCCGTCGAGGATGCGCGGTTCGTCGTCGACGAACAGGGCCCGGGCCTTGCTCATGCGGATGCGTCCGGCTTGCCGGCGATGGGCAGGCGCAGGATGAACTCCGTCCCCTCACCCACCACGGACCGCACCTCGATGCTGCCGCCGTGCTTCTCCAGCACCGCCCGGGCCAGCGCCAGGCCCTGCCCGGTGCCCTTGCCGACCTCCTTGGTGGTGAAGAACGGCTCGAAGATCGACTGCTGGATGTCCGCCGGGATGCCGGTGCCGTTGTCGGCGAAGGTCAGCACCGCGGTGGGGCCGTCCGTGCGGGAGCTGATCCGGATCTCACCCCGCTCGGCCTTGTCCTTGAGCGCGTCGGCCGCGTTGACCAGCAGGTTGAGGAAGACCTGGTTGAGGTCGCCCAGGTGGCACAGCACGTCGGGCAGCTCACCGAGGTCCAGGACCACGTCGGCGACGTACTTGACCTCGTTGCGGGCCACCGTGAGGGTGGTCCGGACGGCCTCGTTGAGGTCGGCGTACGACTGCTCGGTGGAGTCCTTGTAGCTGAACGACTTCATCGCCCGGACCAGCGAGGCCACCCGCTCGACGCCTTCGAGGCTCTGGCTGACCGCGGCCGGGATCTCGGCGGAGAGGTATTCGAGGTCGGCCTTGGCCTCAGCCTGCTGGGCGCGCTCGGTGCGCTCGCTCCACTGCAGCTCCCCCAGCGCGGGCGCCATGCACTCCCGGTAGACCAGCAGCAGGTCGAGCATGTCCTGGTACGCGTCGGCCAGGAACCGGGTGTTGTCCCCGACGAACTGGATCGGCGTGTTGATCTCGTGGGCCAGCCCGGCCGAGAGCCGGCCCAGGGACTCCAGCTTCTGGTCGTGCCGCGCCTCGAGCTCGGCGCGCCGTACCTCGGTCATGTCCCGGAAGGTGACCACCGCGCCCGGCTGGCCACCGCCGGTCTCCAGCGGCGCGACCGAGCAGGCGACGCCGAACGTGGTGCCGTCGCGGCGCACGAAGGTCTCGTCGACGGTCTGCACGGACTGCCCGGCTGTGCGGATGTGGCGCAGCGGGCATTCGCTCTCCGGCTGCGGCGTGCCGTGCCACGGCACCGCGTGCACCGTGGCGTGCACGGAGAGGCCGAGCAGATCCTTCTCCGCCCAGCCGAGCATCTCCGAGGCGGCCCGGTTCATCGAGGTCAGCTTGCCGTCACCGTCGACCGTGTAGAGCCCCTCGGCCATGTCGTCCATGATCACCGAGCGGAATGCCTGGGCCTGCTCGCGTTCGGTGACGTCGACCAGCACCAGGCCGACGCCCATCATCCGGTCCTCGACCCGCACCGGGTAACAGCCGGCGAGCCAGGAACGGGGACCGTCGTCCTCGGCCGGCGACGGGGCCGTGACCACCGTGCCGACGATCGCCGTCTCGGTCTGCCAGGCGCGGTGGTAGTTCGCCTCGATCTGCGGCCACACGCCCGGCAGCACCTCGTGGACCGGCCGCCCGAGCTGCTCGGCGCGCGGGACACTGCCCATGGCGGCCAGCGTCTCGTTGACGCGGACCAGCCGGGAGCCGCTGTCCACGAAGCCGAAACCGGCCGGCGCGGCCGCCTCCAGGGCCTCCAGCAGGGAGAGCGTCTCGGTGACGCAGCGCCGGGTGCCGGTGAGCTCCTCGCGCAGCGCCGCCCGCTCCTCGACATCCGTGCCGGTCGCGATCCACGAGCCGGGCCGCGCGTCCACGGGAGTGAACCGCACGCTGTGCCGGCCGAACGAGCCGTCCGCCCGCTTGAGCCGGCACTCCAGCTCGTACGGCGTCGCGTCTGCCACCCGCGCGGCGGACTCCACGGCCGCGAGGTCCTCCGGATGCACCAGGGAGCTCCACGGCTCGCCCGGGTCCCCGGGGCCACGGTTGGCGTACTCGATCTCGCCCGCGTCAGTGAGCACCCAGACGGCGTGCGGCAGCGCAGCGGCGAGCACGGCGGCGTCGATCCCGGGCGGCAGCGAACCGGCCGGGGGCGCGGCCACCTGTGACGCTCGACGTCCAGACACGTTTTGCCCTTCTCAGCGACCGGGGCGGTGTACACCCTCCTTGCTGCCCATCGGCCACCCGTGTCCGGATCTGAGCGTCACGCCCCCGCCGATGTCAGACGGCCCGGCTGAGCCACTGCTGGTTGGCGCCCGTGCCGCAGGCGTACTGGATGAGCCGTACGCCGTCCGCCGTCCCGCCGCTGATGACGTCGAGGCACCGGCCGCTGTGCCGGGCCACAAGCCGGTAGTAGCCGCCGCCGGCGTCCTGCACCTGCCACTGCTGGTTGGTGCCCGCCCCGCAGGTGTACTGCACGACCCGGGCGTTGTCGGCGGTCGACGCGTCGGCCACGTCCAGGCACTTGCCGCTGTGCCGGGCCTCCAGCTGCACGTAGCCGTTGCCCAGGTCGCGGCGGTGCCACTGCTGGTTCAGACCGGTGCCGCAGGTGTACTGGATCGCCTCGGCGAGATCAGCGGTCGAGCCGCCGACCACGTCCACGCACTTGCCGGAGTGCCGCGCGACCACGGTGCTCCAGGAGCCCGCCGGCCCGGCGACCGTGCCGGCGGCGGTGTCGATGACCAGCGACGGGAAGTAGTCCAGGGCCAGCGTGGTGGCGCTCGGGAAGCGCAGCGGCGCCCAGACGTAACGGGAGTCGTTCACCGTGCCGCCCAGCGAGTTGCCCCAGCGGTCGCCCAGGTACAGGTACGCGGTCCCGGCGGTGCCCGCGACCGGCAGGACGTACGCGGTCTGCGAGCCGTACGCCGTCGCGTCGCCCGTATTGCTCCAGGCGCTCCACGGGCCGGTGATGCTGGTGGCCGACGAGTACTTCTGCTGGTTGGGGTTCCAGCCGGTGGCCCCGGAGGTGAGCATGAAGTAGACGCCGTTGCGCTTGAACAGCGCCGGCGCCTCGCGGACGTCGCCGGGCCAGCTGCGGACCAGCGCGGCGACGCCGGTGTAGTCGCTGGTCAGCCGGTAGACGTTGAGGTCGCGGTTCTCGTTGGCCGAGGACACCATGTAGCCGGTGCCGTCGTCGTCGACGAACGTGGTGATGTCCCGCGACATGTGGGTGCCCAGCGGCCGGAAGCTGCCCCGGTACGTGTAGGCGCCGTCCACAGTGCTGGACACGGCGACCGCGGCCCGCGCCTGGGCGTAGTCGGTCGCGGTCTCCTTGTGCATCCACATGACGAACTGCCGGGTGCTCGCGTTGTACATCACCTTGGGCCGCTCGATGTTGGCGCTGGCCAGCTCGGCGGCCGACGACTGGGTGAGTACGTGGTTGCGGAACTCCCAGGTCTTCAGGTCCGTCGACCGGTACGCCGAGACGTACCGGAAGGTGTTGTCGGCGTTGCGGTTCTCGCCGAACCAGTAGAAGTACGCACCCACCTTGAGTACGCCGCCGCCGTGCGCGTGCACCACAGCCCCGGAGGTGTCGGTGAACTGGGTCCCGTTGGCCACCGTCACCGGCGCCGCGAGCACCGGCGCCCCGGTGAGGGCGAGGACTGTGGCGGTCCCGGCAAGAACGGCGAGGAGGGCCCGCGCGCAGCGTCCGAGCGGCATCACGACCTGCTTCCCAATCGGTGACGGTCGATGTGACCGTTAACACAGATTGCCCGCAGGTTTCCGTCGTGTCAACAACGCCGGGCCGGTCAGCGGCGCACGCCCACGGCGACCAGAACGGCCCGGGCCGCGTCGGCTGCCGGGTGCAGGATCGATGAGTGCACCCACCGCCCGGCGGCGGCGACGGCACGCCACACCGGCACGACGGTCCACCGCCAGCACCAGGCAATCGCCAGTCCGGCCGGTCGCAGCACCCACCGGTAGAACTGCCGCAGCAGCCAGCCGGCACCGCGCCACCCGGCGGCCAGCACCGCGGCGATACCCCGGCCTGTCGCGGCGAGCACCCACCACACTCCACGCCACACCGGCGCGGTCACCGCCCACAGCCAAACAAGGGGCACGACCAGCAGGTAGTGCAGCACCAGCGCGAAGGGCCGCAGCAACTGCCGCCGGTGCCGCCACAGCCACTGCGCCGGCACGACGATCAACCACCGCGCCAACCATCCCAGCGCCGGCCGCAATGCCCGCTGCCACAGCCAGGCCGCCGGCACGGCCACCAGGTAACGCCACAGGAAGCCGACCGGCACCACGACCAGGTAGCGCCACAGGAAGGCGGCCGGGACCGCCACCGCGTAGTGCCACAGCCAGGCCAGGGGCCGGCCGACGTAGCGGGCCAGGAACCGGCCGATCAGCCGGGACAGCTCCCACAGCAGCCGGAACGGCAGGACGAAGACCACGGCGAGGACCCGGATCGGCCAGTGGATCCAGGCGGGAGGCGGCTGCTCGGACATGGCCGCCCACGGTAGCCGACCTGCGCGAACGCGGTCCTAGCGGCCGGCCACCCGCTTGGCGATCCGGTACGCCAGCACCCCGCCCAGCAACCACGGCGCGCCGACGATGATCGGGTCGATCCACTGGTGCTTGACGTCGGTGCGCTTGCGGCCGAACCGCGAGGCGATGCCGTGGTGGCTGAACTCGCTGAGCACCCCGGTCTCCGTGATCGGATTGTCCGGGTGCAGGCTCGCGAACGAGCGCAGCGTGCTCTCCACGGTGTCCACCCGATCGGCGGCCAGCAGGAGCAGCCAGTGCGCGGCCCGGCCCTCGCTGTACTCCTTGTAGGCGTACCGGCGGATCACTCCGGACAGGCCCTTGGGCGGGCAGGACGTGCCGAAGACCGGGGTGAGGAACTTGTGCTCGATCGAGCGTTCCCGGGGGAACTTCTCCGGCTGGCGTTCCGGGAACTCCCAGTGCGCGCCGCTGAAGGTCGGATCGAACTGCTCCCGCGGCACCGAAGGCCGGTCCTTGGGGTCCAGGTCCACCCCCCAGCCGGGGATGCGGGCGCGCAGCTGGTCGCTCGACTCGGCCAGCTTCGGCTTCTCCGGTGTGTAAGCCATGACAAACCTCCGGTCGGGTCAGGCGGCGTTCGGGACGATGATCGGCTTGATGCAGTTGTCGAGCTTCGCCGAGAAGATGTGGTAGCCCTCGGCGATGTGCTCCAGCGGGATCCGGTGCGTGACGATCTCGCTGGGCTTGAGATAGCCGTTCTTCACGTGCTCGAACAGCCGGGGCCACTGCCGCTTCACCGGGCACTGGTTCATCCGCAGGGTGAGGCCCTTGTTCATGGCGTCACCGAACTTGACCGCGCTGAACATCGGCCCGTACGCCCCCATCACCGAGATCGTCCCGCCCTTGCGCACCGAGTCGATGGCCCAGTTCAGCGCGATCGGTGACCCGCCCTGCAGCTTGAACTTGGTGGTCGTCACGTGCTGCAGGAAGTTGCCGTCCGCCTCCGCGCCCACGGCGTCGATCGCCACGTCGGCGCCCAGGTGGTCGGTGATCTTCTTCATGTGCACGACGATGTCGTCGTACTCGGTGAAGTTGTACGTCTCGGCGTGGGCGAAGGTCCGCGCCTTCTCCAGCCGGTACTCCAGGTGGTCGATGACGATCACCCGGCCGGCGCCCATCAGCCACGCCGACTTGGCCGCGATCAGCCCCACCGGTCCGGCCCCGAAGACCACCACCACGTCGCCCTCGACGATGTCGCCCAGCTGGGCGCCGAAGTAGCCGGTGGCGGTGGCGTCGGTCAGCAGCACCGCGTCGTCCTCGTCCATCCAGTCCGGGATGATCGTGGGCCCGACGTCGGCGAAGGGCACGCGGACGAACTCGGACTGGCCGCCGTCGTAGCCGCCGGTGGTGTGCGAGTAGCCGTAGATCCCGCCGACCGCCGTGGCGTTGGGGTTCACGTTGTGACAGTTGGAATAGAGACCGCGGGCGCAGAAGAAACACGTACCGCAGAAGATGTTGAAGGGGACCATGACCCGGTCGCCGGGCTTGAGGTTGCGCACCGACGGACCCACCTCGTCGACGACGCCGATGAACTCGTGCCCGAAGGTCGAACCGACCCGGGTGTCGGGCATCATCCCGTGATAGAGGTGCAGGTCGGAGCCGCAGATCGCGGCCCGGGTGACCCGCACGATCGCATCGTTGGGATGCTCGATCACCGGGCGGTCCTTCTCCTCGACCCGGACCCGGTACGGACCGCGGTAGACCATTGCTCGCATCTTGTACCTCCCGTGCCCCGGCGCGCGGATGCGCCGCGCCCAGCCGATTTGTCGGTGCACCAGGGCCTCGGCTACCCGGAGCAGATCCGGGTAAACGCTCCGGCGACGGCCGTGCGCCGGTCGGCCATGATGACCGGATGCGAGTCTCGGTCGGTGATGTGACGCTGTTCTTCGATGTCGAGGGCTGCGCCGTGGTGCCCGAGGGCGACACCATGCGCGAGCGCCCCACCCTGGTGCTGCTGCACGGCGGCCCGGGCGCCGACCACAGCCTGTTCAAACCGGAGTTCACCGAGCTCGCCGACATCGCCCAGCTCGTCTACCTGGATCAGCGGGGCTCCGGCCGCTCGGATCTCGGCACGCCGGCCACCTGGACGTGGACGCAGTGGGCGGACGACGTCGCGGCGTTCTGCGCCGCCCTGGCCATCCCCCGAGTCGTCCTCGTCGGCACCTCCAGCGGCGGCCTGGTCGCCCTGCACTGCGCCGCCCGCCGTCCCGGCCTGGTCGCCGGGCTGGTCCTGGACAGCCCGCTGGGCGTACCCACCTCGCTCGAGGAGACCCTCGAGGTGTTCGACCGTCGCGGCGGACCGGTCGCCCGTGCGGCGGCGCAGCGTTACCTCACCGGCGACACCAGCGACGAGGCCACGGATGCCTGGCGCGAGCACGGCCTGCCGCTCTACGGCAGCGCCGCCGCCTCCGCCGACCTGGTGCAACGGCGCGCCCGGGCCCGCATGAACGAAGACGTGTTGACACACTTCCGCCGGGGCGGCTGCGGACCGGCGGATCCGGCCGAGCAGTTGCCGTCTGTCACCTGCCCCACCCTGATCCTGGCCGGCGAGGACGACCCGGTCTCACCGGCCGCCGCCGCTCAGCGGCTGGCCCGTTCGCTCACCCGGGCGACGGTCACCGTCGAGATCATCACCGGAGTCGGGCACGGAACCTTCCGCCAGGCCCCCGAGCGGGCCTTCGCGCACGTCCGCCGGTTCCTGGCTGACCTCGGCTGAGCCGCCCTCTCAGCCGCGGGCGAGGGCGAGGATCGTGTCCATGGCCTTGCGGCGCTCCGCGCCCGTGCCGAGCAGGCCGTCCGGCACGATCAGCTCGTCCAGGCCGAGCTCGCGGTAGCCGGCGATGTCACGGGACAGCTGCTCGGTCGAACCGCCGATGACCGGCATGGACAGCCCCTCGGGCACGGGCCCGTCGACCACCGTCAGCGCCTGCGCGGTGCGCGCGATGGATTTCGGGTCGCGTCCCTGCTCGGCGCAGAAGCGGTCGAGCACCGCCGACTTGTGCGTGATCAGGTCCGGGCGGCCCCACGCGTTCCAGGCGTCGGCGTAGCGGGCCACGATGCCGAGCATCCGCCGCTCGCCGCTGCCGCCGATGAGGATCGGCAGCGGGTCCTGGACCGGCTTGGGCTCGCAGACGGCGTCCTGGAGCTGGTAGTACTCGCCGTCGATGGTGGTCGTGGGCTGCCGCAGCAGGCCGTGCAGGACCTCCAGCGCCTCCACGAAACGGTCCAGGCGCTGCTTGACCGGCGGGAGCTCGATGCCGTACTGCTCGTGCTCGTTGATCTGCCAGCCGGCGCCGACGCCCAGGGTGAACCGGCCGTCGGTGATCCGGTCGACGGTGGCCGCCATGTTGGCCAGCACGGCCGGGTGCCGGTAGGTGTTGCCGTAGACCAGCGTGCCGATCCGCACCCGGGGCACGACCGCGCCGAGCGCGGCCACCAGGGAACCGCACTCCAGGACGGGGGCGTCGGCCGGCCGGCCGGTGCCGGCGTTGGGCATGAAGTGGTCGGCGATGTGGACGCCGTCCCAGCCGGTGTCGGCCGCGTGCCGGGCCACCTCGAGGACCTCACCGTAGGGCTGCCCGGCGCCGGGCCAGATCGAAAGTCGCATACCGGCACCCTGCCACGGCGTCCGGCGCGGGCCCCGGACCGGGTCGCTGATCGGGCGGGCCGAAGCGGTATCGTCATAGACGGTTGCCGATAGGATGGAGCGGCGCGATGACCCAGGAACTTCAGGAGGACTTCGCCGATCCGGCGTTCCAGGCCGATCCCCACCCCGTGTACGCCCGATGGCGCGCGACCACCCCGGTCCGCCGCGTCCGGCTCCCCAGCGGAGTGACCGCCTGGCTGGTGACCCGGTACGAGGACGCCCGCCAGGCCCTCACCGACCCGCGGCTGTCCAAGGCCCGCCCGGTCGGACAGGCCACCGACCGCGCCCTGCCACCGATGATCAACGCCGCCATCTCCCGGCACATGCTCTCGGCCGATCCGCCCGACCACACCCGGTTGCGCCGCCTGGTCGCCGGGGCCTTCACCGCCCGGCGCATCGAGGCGCTGCGCCCCCGGATCGAGGAGATCACCGAGGAACTGCTGGCAGCGATGGCCGGCCAGGAGCAGGTCGACCTGATCGACGCGTTCGCGTTCCCGTTGCCGATCCAGGTCATCTGCGAGCTGCTCGGGGTGCCGGCGGCCGACCGCGACTCCTTCCGCACCTGGTCGAACACCATCGTGGCCGGCTCGGCAAGCCGCGAGCAGCTGCCCGGCGCGATGCAGGCGATGGTCGCCTACATCCGCCGGCTGATCGCCGAGCGGCGCGCGCATCCCGGCGACGACCTGCTGTCCGGCCTGATCGGCGTCCGCGACGAGCAGGACCGGCTGTCCGAGGACGAGCTGTCCTCGATGGTCTTCCTGCTGCTCATCGCCGGTCACGAGACCACGGTCAACCTGATCGGCAACGGCTCCTGGCTGCTGCTCGACCGGCGCGAGCGGTGGGACCGGCTGCGCGCCGAACCGGCGTTGCTGCCCGGCGCGATCGAGGAGTTCCTGCGCTTCGAGGGGCCGGTCGAGACCGCCACCTTCCGCGTCGCGACCGAGGACCTGGAGATCGGCGGCACCACCGTCCACGCGGGCGACGCGGTGCTGGTGGCGCTGCTCGCGGCCGACCGCGACGAGGGCCGGTTCCCGGACGCCGACGAGCTGCGGCTGGACCGCACCCAGAATCCGCACCTCGCCTTCGGCCACGGCATCCACTACTGCATCGGGGCGCCGCTGGCCCGGCTGGAGGCCCAGGTCGCCTTCGGCAAGCTGCTGGCCCGCTTCCCGCAGCTGCGACTGGCGGCGCCGGCCGGCGAGCTGACCTGGCGCCCGGGTCTCATCATGCGCGGACTGCAGAGCCTGCCCGTCGTCCCGGGCCCCGCCGATCAGACGGCCGCCTCGCTCAACCGCTGAGCGAGCACGCGTTGGCCAGGTCGCCCGATTCCGGGCGGGCCACCGTGTGGCTGGGCGCGGGTACGGCCCGGTGCTCGGTCCAGCCGGTCAGCGCCGTGAACGCGGTACGGAAACACGGCAGGATCGGGCGCAGCCGGTCGGGATAGGCGTCGTACAGGCCGTCGACGTGGTTGCCGCCCTCGATGCGGTAGTAGCGGAACATCCGGTCGCGGTGCCGGTCGCGGACCATGGCGGCGTACACGTCGGAGTCCTCGGTGATCGGCAGCAGCGTGTCCAGGGTGCCGTGCAGGGTGATCAGCGGGCGCTGGATCCGCCCGGTCAGGGCGATCCGGGCGATCGCCGCGCGCACCCCCGCGGGCCGGGTCGCGTAGTCATAGTCGGCGTCGCAGGCCGGCGTGCCCGAGGCGCAGAACGGCGTGCCCGCCTCAGCCGGGCCGTCGTAGCCGGGGTCGAGCTCCTCGCGGTAGATGCGCTGGGTCAGGTCCCAGTAGACCCGGTAGTGGTAGTCCCAGAGGAACTCCGAGCCCGGTGCGAAACCGGCGGCCAGGATCTCGGCCTCGGCCTGCCGGGGGTAAGCCCGCAGCGCCGGCGGCAGGAACGTCAGCAGGCTGGGCTTGGCCGGGTGCCACAGCGTGCCCTCCCAGTCGACGCCGCCGTCGAAGAGCTCCGGGTGGTTCTCCAGTTGCCAGCGCACCAGGTAGCCGCCGTTGGACAAGCCCGCCGCGTACGTGCGCCGGGGCTGGTGGCCGTACCGCTGCTTGACCGCGGCCCGGGCGGCCCGGGTCAGCTGGGTCACCCGCTGGTTCCATTCCACGATGGCGTCGCCGGGGCGGAGGCCGTCGCGGTAGAACGTGGCGCCGACGTTGCCCTTGTCGGTGGCGGCGAACGCGTAGCCCTGGGCCAGCACCCAGTCGCTGATCGCGAAGTCGTTGGCGTACTGCTCGCGTACCCCGGGTGAGCCGGCCACGACCAGCCCGCCGTTCCAGCGGTCCGGCAGCCGGAGCACGAACTGCGCGTCGTGGTTCCAGCCGCGGGTCGTGTTGCCGGTCGAGGTGTCCGGGAAGTAGCCGTCGATCTGGACGCCGGGCACGCCGCTGGGGTTGCGGGCCCCGGCCGGGGTCAGCCCGGCCCAGTCGGCCGGGTCGGTGTGGCCGGAAGCCACGGTGCCCGCGGTGGTGAGGTCGCTCAGGCAAGCGGCCTGCTGACGTTCCGCGCCGGGCACGGTGGGTGCGGCGCAACCGGCCCCGGCGGCGGGCGCCGGGGACAAGGCTATGACGAGTACGGCGGCCAGAAATGAAGGGAGCATGCCGTCATGCTCCGACGCGCCCGTTGCCGGGACCATGGGCTCGGACCACACTGTTGACCGGCCGGTTGTGGGTGCCGGGACCGCCGCTGCCCAGCCGGTGCAGGCGCAGCGCCAGTTGCAGTTCCAGGCTGCGGTCGGGGCGCTGCCACTCCGCGCCGAGCACCTGGGCGATCCGGGCGATCCGCTGGGTCACCGTGTTGACGTGCACGTGCAGCACCTCGGCCGCCCGTACGGCGTTGGCCCCGGCGTCGAAGTAGGACTCCAGGGTCTGGACCAGGGCGGTGCCGCGCCGGCGGTCGTAGTCCAGCAGCGCGCCGATGGTGTCGGTGACGAAGGAGCCGACGTCGCGGTCCGCGCCGACCAGCAGCCCGACGAAGCCCAGCTCGGCGGCGCTGGCGCCGTCGCCGGCGCGGCCCAGCGCCAGCAGCGCCGAGGCGCAGCGCTGCGCCTCGGCGTAGGCCTCGGGGACGCGCTGCGGGCCGTCGACCGGTCCCGCCCCTCCCCCGGTCACCGGTACGCCCAGATAGGCACCCAGTTCACGGGCCATCCGCCGGGCGGCGTCGCCGGGATGGTCGCCGCCGACCAGCAGGGTCACGTTGTCCTCGCGCTGCGCGGCCAGCCCGCCGCAGGCCGCGGCGTGCGCGGAGCTCCACTGGGCAGCGCGTTCCCGCTGGCGGGGCGGGCAGGTCAGCACCACCAGTACATGCGCGGCGTCCAGGTCGACGCCCAGCCTCCGGGCCCGCTGCCGGACCGTCACGG
The DNA here is from genome assembly GCF_050955795.1 of Actinoplanes sp. CA-051413. Lineage (NCBI taxonomy): Bacteria > Bacillati > Actinomycetota > Actinomycetes > Micromonosporales > Micromonosporaceae > Actinoplanes > Actinoplanes sp. CA-051413. The sequence goes on along the minus strand of NZ_CP192100.1, from coordinate 4,267,349 downwards.
GGTCCTCGACGCCGCGGCTGAGCAGGTCCTCGAGGAGCTCGCCGCGGACCCGGCCCTCGGCCTGCGCGAGGCTGCGCCGGAACAGCAGCAGCAGGGAGGTGACCACGCCCGCGCGTTCCAGGATCCGGGTGTCGGTCTCGCTGAGCTCCCCGGGCGCGTGCAACACCAGGGTGCACAGGGCCTCGCTGCCGGCGCCGGCGGCCAGCACCCAGTGCTCACCGTGGCGGGTGGCCCGGCCGAGCCCGTTGCCGGCCCCGGCCGTACCGGCGAGCGAGGCGACCTCGGCGATGGCCCCGACGGCGGCCAGGCAGTGCCCGTCGGCGTCGAGGATGGCCAGCTCGCCACCGAGCACCTCGGCCACCACGCCGGCCAGGTCGTCCAGGTCGCCGCCGCGCAGGATCACCTCGGTCATCCGGTCGTGCGCCTCGGCCGCGCGTTCCAGCGAGTCGCTGTGCCGCCGGACGACGGTGTTGACGGCGCCCAGCTCCTCCAGGGCGGCCCGGGTCTCGCCGAGCAGGCGGGTGTTGTCCAGGGCCACCGAGGCGTGCGCGGCCAGCGAGCCCAGCAGCGTCACCTCCTGGCGGGTGAACGGGCGCGCGCTGCGGTTGGCCGCGAACAGCACCCCCAGCACCCGGGTGCCCAGCCGCATCGGCACCCCGAGGATCGCGACCAGGCCCTCCTCATTGACCCCGCCGTCGATCTCGTCGAGGTGCTGGAAGCGGGCGTCGGCGCTGTAGTCGGCGGTGACGTACGGCGCGGCGGTCTGCGCGACCAGGCCGCCGAGCCCGGCCCCGAGCGGCAGCCGCAGCTGCTGGAAGCGGGCCGACACCGAGCCGTAGGTGACCCGCATGTACGTGTCGCCGCGCTCCTCGTCGTTGAGGGTCATGTAGGCGACGTCGGCGTCCAGCAGCTCGCGGGCCCGCCGCACGATCGCCTCCAGCACCGCGTCGATCTCACGCAGCGTGGCCAGGTCACCGACGGTGTCGACCAGCGCGCTGAGCTCGGCCTCGCGCCGGCGCCGCCGTTCCAGCAGGGCCCGGACCTGCAGGGCGAGCGCCTTCAGCTCGTCAAGCTCGGCCAGCTCCCGCGCCGGACGGCCCTGGGCGCGGGCCTCCAGCAGCGGCCGCTCGAACTCGACGGCCGCCGCCTCCCGCAGCAGCAGCTCCAGGAACGCGCTGCTCAATGCGCTGTCCATCCGCCGTCCATGACCATCGAGGCGCCGGTGATGAAGGAGGCCGGCGGCGAGCACAGGTAGGCCACCAGCTCGGCCACCTCCTCGGGTTCGACCAGCCGCTTGAGGGCGACCGGCGCCAACATGACCTCCTCGACGACCTGGGTCTCGTTCATGCCGTGGCTGGCGGCCTGGGCGGCGATCTGCGCCTCGACCAGCGGCGTACGCACGTACGAGGGGTTGACGCAGTTGGACGTGACCCCGTGCGGCGCCCCCTCCAGCGCGATCACCTTGGACAGGCCCTCCAGCCCGTGCTTGGCCGACACGTACGCCGCCTTGTACGGCGAGGCGCGCAGCCCGTGCACCGAGGACACGTTGACGATGCGGCCCCAGCCCTGCGCGTACATGTGCGGCAGGCACCGGCGCACCAGCCGGAAGGGCGCCTCCAGCATGAGCCGCAGGATCAGCGAGAAGGTCTCCGTCGGGAACTCGTGCAGCGGCGCGACGTGCTGCAGCCCGGCGTTGTTGATCACGATGTCGACGGCCGGGTTCAGCCGGTCGACGGCGGCCAGGTCGGACAGGTCCACCGTCTCGGCGCTGCCGCCGATCTCCGCGGCGACCCGGGCGGCCGCGTCGCCGTCGCGGTCCAGCACGATCACCCGGGCGCCGGCCCGGGCCAGCCGTTCGGCGCAGGCCCGGCCGATGCCGCCGGCCCCGCCGGTGACCACGGCGGTGCGCCCGGCCAGGACCTCGTGCGGGACGCTCAGCCCCTGGGCGATGGTGTCCATGATTCCTCTTCGCGGGTGGTCGTGGACGGGACGGGTACCGCCTCGGCGGGGTCAGGCTCGGGCGGCTTTCTCCGGCGGCGCAGGGCCCGGTCGGCGGCCGCACCCAGCTGCCGGGCGCCGCCCCACAGGCCCTGCCGGAAGAGCAGCACCACCAGGACGAAGACCGTGCCGGTGACGATGCCGATGCCGTCGAAGCCGGAGGTGGACAGGTAGTCCTCGAGCTGCACCACCAGCGCGGCCCCCAGGGTGCTGCCCCACAGCGAGCCGATGCCGCCGAGCACGACCATCATCACGGCCTTGCCGGAGGTGGTCCAGTTGACCTCCTGCAGTGAGGCGAAGCCGTGGCTGATCGCGAACAGGCCGCCGGCCAGCCCGGACAGCGCCGCGGAGAGCACGAAGGCCAGCAGCTTGTACCGCTCCACCGGGTAGCCGATGGCCCGGGCCCGGGCCGGGTTGTCCCGGATGGCCACCAGCACGTGCCCGAACGGCGAGTGCACGATGCGCCACAGTCCCCACAGCGCGAGCAGCACGATGGGAAGCCCGGCGTAGTAGAAGACGAACGGGTCGCTGAGGTCGAGACCGAGCAGTTCGCGCGGGATGCCCTGCAACCCGTTCTCGCCGCCGGTGACCGAGCGCCACTGGTTGGCCACGAAGTAGATCATCTGGGCGAAGGCCAGGGTGACCATCGCGAAGTAGATGCCGCTGTTGCGCACGCACAGGTAGCCGATCGGCACCGCCAGCGCCGCTGCCAGCACCGCACCGCCCAGCACGGCCACCGGGAACGGCAGTCCGCTGTGGATCGCGATCAGACCCGCGGCGTAGGCCGAGGTGCCCCAGAACGCGGCGTGGCCGAAGGAGAGCAGGCCGGTGTAGCCGAGCAGCAGGTCCAGGGCCGCGGCGAACAACGCCCAGCAGGCGATGTCCATGGCCACCGGCGGATAGATCAGCCAGGGCAGGGCCAGCGCCACCAGCAGACCGGCAGCGAGCAACACGTAGCGCAGCGGGCGGCGGCCGGCCGGCTCGGTGTGGCGCAGGAACATCCGGATCACGTGCGGGCCTCCTCGCGGCCGAACAGCCCGGCGGGACGCCACAGCAGCACCCCGGCCATGATGATGAAGATCAGCGTCTGGGACAGCGCGGGGACGTAGAGGTTGCCCAGCGACTGCACCAGGCCGATGCCGAAGCCGGCCAGCACCGAGCCGAAGACCGAGCCCAGCCCGCCGATCACCACCACGGCGAACACCGCGATGATCAGGTCGGCGCCCATCAGCGGGTTGACCGCCCGCATCGGCGCCGCCAGCACACCGGCCAGCCCGGCCAGGGCCACCCCGAAGGCGAAGACCGGGGTGACCCAGCGACCCACGTTCACCCCGAGCGCCCGGGTCAGCTCCGGGCGCTCGGTGGCGGCCCGCACCACCATGCCGACCCGGGTCCGGGTCAGGATCAGCCAGACCGCGACGCAGAGCAGGACGGCCGCGGCGAGCACGAAGACCTGGTACGCCGGGTAGTCGAACAGGCCCAGGTTCAGCGAGCCGGACAGCTCCGCGGGGCGCGGGTACGGCTGGGACTGCACGCCGTACTCGCGCTTGACCGCGTCCTGCAGGACCAGCGTCAGCCCGAAGGTCAGCAGGAAGTTGTAGAGCGGGTCGAACGGGACAAGCCGCCGGATGAGGGTCCGTTCCAGCAGGGCGCCGAGCAGGAACAGCACCGTCGGGATGAGGATCAGCGCGACCCAGAACGGCACGCCGAACTCGGCGAGAGCGATGTAGGCGCCGAACGCGCCCAGCATGAAGAACGCGCCGTGGGCGAAGTTGACCACGCCCAGCATCCCGAAGATGACCGCCAGCCCCAGCGCCAGCAGCGCGTAGAAGCCGCCGCTGACCAGCCCGTTGAAGCACTGCTGGAGGAAGCCGCTCACAGCGTGCAGCCGCCCGCGCCGGCCGGCCGGAACGCCTCCGCGGCCGGGATGGTGCGCAGGATCTTCTCGTAGTCCCAGTCGGTTTTGACCTCGCTCTTCGGCTTCACCTCGGCCAGGTAGACGTCGTGGATGACCCGGTGGTCCTCGGCGCGCACGGTGGCGTTGCGAGCGAACACGTCGTCGTACTGGTAGCCCTCGAGCTTGCCCACGACGGCGTCGGACGCGTCGGTCCCGGCCCGCTGCACCGCCTCCAGGTACTGCAGCGCGGCCGAGTAGTTGGCGGCGTGCGCGAACGACGGCCGGGTCTGGGTCTTCGCGGTGAACTTGTCGGCCCACTGCCGGTTGCGGTCGTCGAAGTTCCAGTACCAGGCGTCGGTGAAGGTGGTGCCGGCGAACGCGTCCGGGCCCAGCGAGTGGATGTCGGTGATGAACATCAGGCCGACCGACAGCTTGATGCCCTTCTCCCGCAGCTTGAACTCGTTGTACTGCTTGACCAGGTTGACCAGGTCACCACCGGCCTGCATGGTGCCCAGCACGTCGGGCTTGGGGTTCATCCCGGGCGCCTTGAGCAGGAAGGTGGAGAAGTTGTCGTTCGGGAACGGCGTCGGGTCCTTGGTCAGCACCTTGCCCCCGGCCGCGGTGATCGCGGCGGAGAACGACTTCTCCATGTCCTGCCCGAAGGCGTAGTCCGGGTACACGATGTACCAGTTCTTGCCGCCCTCCTTGGTCACCGCCGAGCCGGTGCCGTTGGCGAGCATGAACGTGTCGTACGCGTAATGGAAGGTGTACTTGTTGCACTGCTTGCCGGTCAGCTCGGTGGTGGCGGCGCCGATGTTGAAATAGAGCTTCTTCTTGGCCTTGGCCACGTTGGCCACCGCGAGCGCCGCCGACGAGGTGGGCACGTCGAGGATGATGTCGGCCTGCTGCCGGTCGTAGAGCTCCTGGGCCTTGGAGTTGGCGATGTCCGGCTTGTTCTGGTGGTCCGCGGTGACGACCTCGATGTCCTTGGTCAGCGCCTGGTCGCCGTACTTGGTCTGGAAGTCGGCGACGGCCATCCGGACCGCCTCGACGCTGTTGCGGCCGGAGAGGTCGGCGTAGACGCCGGACTGGTCGTTGAGGACAGCCAGCACGATCTTGCCACCGCTGACCTTGTCGTCGCTGCCACCGCTCGGGCCGCCGCGACCGCAGCCGGCGACGAGCAGCGTGCCGGTGGCGAGGACGGCGGTCAGCGCCCGGATCGTTCTCATGGGGGTCTCCTTAGATGCCGAGGTAGGCGAGAAGTTCGTGTTCGCGCTCGCGGACCGCGCCGTTGTCGAGGGTCTCGACCACCCGGCCCTCGGCCAGCAGGTGGTGGCGGTCGGCCACGGTGGTCGCGAAGTGCAGGTTCTGCTCGATGAGCAGCACGGTGACGCCGGCCGCCTTGATCTCGCGCAGGATGTCGCCGATCTGCTGCACCAGCAGCGGCGACAGGCCCTCGGTGGGCTCGTCGCAGAGCAGCATCCGGGCGCCGCTGCGCAACACCCGGGCCAGCGCCAGCATCTGCTGCTCGCCGCCGGAGAGCTGGGTGCCCGCGAAACGCCGGCGCTCCCGCAGCACCGGGAACGTCTCGTAGATCCGGCCCAGCGACCACGGGTCGGGACCGACGACCGGCGGCAGCAGCAGGTTCTCCTCGACGCTGAGGGTCGCGTAGATGCCGCGGTCGTCCGGCACGTAACCGATGCCGGCCCGGGCCCGCCGGTGCGCGGGCCGGGTGCCGAAGGCGGCGTCGCCGTTGAGGCTGATGCGTCCGGTGCACTGCGGGTGCAGGCCCATGACGCAGCGCAGCAGGGTCGTCTTGCCGGCGCCGTTGCGCCCGACCAGCGTCACGATCTCGCCCTCGGCGACGACCAGGTTCACGTCGCGCAGCACCTGCGCCTCGCCGTACCAGGCGTCGAGGCCCTCAACGGTCAGCATGCGACTCTCCCAGGTAGGCGGTGATGACGCGGGGGTCGGCGCGGACCTCGGCGTAGCCGCCCTCGACCAGCACGGTGCCGCGTTGCAGCACGGTGACCCGGTCGGCCAGGTTCCGGACCACGCTCATGTTGTGCTCGACCAAAACGACGGTGCGGCCCGGGCGGATCCGGCGGATCAGCGCGATGGTGCGGTCGATGTCCTCGGCACCCATGCCCGCTGTGGGCTCGTCGAGCAGTAACACCCGCGGGTCCAGCGCCAGCGCCACGGCCAGCTCCAGGGCCCGCTTGCGCCCGTACGCCAGCGCGGCGGCGGGCACCTCGGCGGCGTCCGTGAGACCGACGTCGTCGAGCAGCTCCAGGGCCCGGTCCCGGAACCGGCCGAGCTGCCGTTCCGAGCGCCAGAACCGCCAGCCCAGCCCGGTGCGGGCCTGCAGCGCCAGCTCCACGTGCTCGCGGGCGGTGACCTGCGGGAACAGGGTGGTGATCTGGAACGAGCGGGCCACCCCGAGCCGGGCCACCCGCTCGGGCGGCAGCCCGGTGACGTCGGCGCCGTCCAGGGTGATCCGGCCGGCGCTGGGCCGCAGGAAGCCGGTGAGCAGGTTGAACAACGTGGACTTGCCGGCGCCGTTGGGGCCGACGAGGGCGTGCACGCTGTCCGGGGCGATGTCGAGGTCGACACCGTCGACGGCCCGGAACCCGCGGAACTGCTTGCCGAGCCCGCGGGCCTGGAGGATCGGCGGGGGCATCCTGACCTCCTCTGAGTGGGGGCGACGACCGCGGATCGGCGGTGCCCTGTGACGCAAGACACTATGGGCCGGATTCACGGCCAGCTATGTGGGCTCTGCACACAATCGACGGCCGTTTGCTGGCGACTTCCGCCATGCGGCGTCACCAGCCGTTCCGGGGTAAGTACAGACAGCGCCGCCAATTTGTGGTTCCGGCGCACATAGCCGGAGATCACTTGCGCGCTTACGGTGCCTCGCGAGGAGGAATCGTGGACAAGACAGTCACCAGTGCCGCCCGTGCGCTCGCCGACGTGCCGTCCGGCGCGAGCCTGGCCGTGGGCGGGTTCGGGCTCTGCGGCGTACCGGCGGAGCTGATCGACGCCCTGCTCGCGGGGCCGGCCACCGACCTGCGGGTGGTCTCCAACAACTGCGGCGTCGACGACGCGGGCCTGGGCCGGCTGCTCAGCGCCGGCCGCATCGCCCGGATGACCAGCTCGTACGTCGGCGAGAACAAGGAGTTCGCCCGGCGCTACCTCACCGGTGAGCTGGAGGTGGAGCTTGTCGCCCAGGGCACTCTGGCCGAGCGGCTGCGTGCCGGTGGCAGCGGCATCCCGGCCTTCTACACCCCGGCCGGCACGGGGACCCTGCTCGCCGACGGCGGCCTGCCCTGGCGCTACCGCGGTGACGGCTCGGTCGCCCTGGCCTCTCCCCCACGCGAGGTACGCGAGTTCGGCGGGCGCCCCTACCTGCTGGAGGAAGCCATCGTCTGCGATTTCGCGCTGGTCCGGGCGGCGGTGGGCGACCGCCACGGCAATCTGATCTTCCACGCGGCGGCCCGCAACTTCAACCCGCTGTGCGCCATGGCCGGGCGGATCACGGTGGCCGAGGTGGAGCGGCTGGCCGAGCCGGGCGAGCTGGATCCGGGCCGGGTCGACCTGCCGGGAATCTTTGTGCAACGGGTCGTCGCGGTCCGCGATCCCGGCGACAAGCGGATCGAGCGCCGGGCGACCCGCGCGGGAGGCCGGTGATGGCCTGGACGCGGGACGAGATGGCCGGGCGAGCGGCCCAGGAGCTGACCGACGGCCAGTACGTGAACCTCGGCATCGGACTGCCCACCCTGGTGCCCGCGCACGTGCGGCCGGGAGTGCACGTCGTGCTGCACTCCGAGAACGGCATCCTGGGCACCGGGCCCTACCCGTACGCCGGGCAGGAGGACCCCGACCTGATCAACGCGGGCAAGGAGACGGTCACCGTGCTCCCCGGGGCCGCGTTCTTCGACTCGGCCCTGTCGTTCGCGATGATCCGCGGCGGGCACCTGGACGTGGCGATCCTGGGCGGCATGCAGGTCTCGGCCGGCGGCGACCTGGCCAACTGGACCGTGCCCGGCAAGCTGGTCAAGGGCATGGGCGGGGCGATGGACCTGGTGCACGGGGCCGGCCGGATCATCGTGCTGATGGAGCACCGCAGCCGCGACGGCGCCGCCAAGCTCGTCGAACGCTGCACGTTGCCGCTCACCGGCCGCGGCGTCGTGCAGCGCGTCATCACCGATCTGGCGGTGCTCGACGTGACCCCGGCGGGCTTCGCACTGCGGGAGCTGGCGCCCGGGGCCACGCTGCCGCAGGTGCGCGCCGCCACGGACGCGCACCTGCTGGTCGATCAGCCGATCACCCAGTGACCCGGGCTCTGCTCGCACAGCTGGGTCGAGGTGAAGACGTTGTAGAGGCCCATCCGCTGGCCCGAGCCCTGCGCGTAGGCGTACCCGCCGCTGACGTACGCCCGGCCGGCCTGCACATGCGCGTAGTTGGTCGTGGTCACGCAGGCCGGGACCGGCGGCTCGGGCTCGCCGGGCCCGCCCCCGCCGGCGGCAAGGCCGAAGAACACCGCGTCCCGGTACGCCGAACAGATCGTGTCCAGGAAGTACGCGGCGGCCGTGCCACATTGCTCGGCCGCCGACCCGGGATCGACCGGAGTGCCGTGGCCCATGCCGGCCACCCGGTACAGCCGGACCTGGTCGGCGCCGTACACCTCCAGCGTGGTGCCGGCCGGCAGTGAGCTGGTCGAGGTGGGCTGCACCGGCACGCCCAGCACGTTGGTGAACTGGTCGCGCAGCTCCACGCCGTTGGCGGGCACCACGGTGTAGTCGGCCTGTCCCTGCCAGATCGCCACCCGCGGCCGCGCCCCGGCGTAACCCGGATAGGCCCCGCGGACGAGGTCACCCCACTGCGCGGGCGTCCGGTCCGGCGGCGTGTACTGGCACCCGCTGGCCTGGCTCAGCGAGGTGGCACACCGGTACGGCAGCCCGGCGACCACCGAACCGGCGGCGAACACGTCGGGATAGGTCGCGAGCATGACAGCGCTCATCGCCCCGCCCGCGGACAGCCCGGAGACGAAGACCCGCCCCCGGTCCAGGCCGTAGGCGGTCACGGCCCGGTCGACCATCTGCCGTACGGACAGAGCCTCGCCCTGGTCGCGGGCGGTGTCGCCGGCGGCGAACCAGTTGAAGCAGGAGCTGGAGTTGTTCGCGGTGCGCTGCTCGGGCAGCACCAGGGCGAACTTGGCCTGGTCGGCGAACTTGCGCCAGCCGGAGTTGGCGAAGTACCCGGCGGCGTTCTGGGTGCAGCCGTGCAGCAGGACGACCGCGGGGGAACCGGCCGGCAGGGCGTCGGGCCGGTAGACGTACATGGCCAGGTTGCCGGGGTTGGAGCCGAACGAGGTGACCGGTTCCAGGCCGGCGGCCAGGGCCGGTGCGGGGGCGGCCAGCCCCGCGACGGCAACGAGCAGGACGGTGACCAAACTGCGGCGGAGACGGCGGAGCGGACCCATCAGAGCCTCCACTCTTCGATGGTGGTCGATGTCGCCGACGTTACGGCCGTATGACAGACCTGTGACATGGCCACGACTCACACATCGCCGGGTGCTGGAGTGTGCGCTCAGTCCCGGGTCAGGCGGGGCAGCAGCGTCAGCGCCTCGGCCCGCAAGGTGTCCAGGGCGTCCGGGGCGCCGGCCAGGTGGCGCAGCAGCGCGTGCTGGAAGAGGCCGTCGAACATCGCGTACGCCGTCGCCGGCACGACGGTGGGCTCTTGGTCGCTGAGCTCGGCGTAGCGGCTCACCACCCGCCAGACCATCCGCTGCAGGCTGTCGTCGATCTCCAGCACGTCGGCGCGGAACGCCGGCTCGAACAGCGACTGCGAGCGCATGTCGTACCAGAGCCGGTGCAGGGTCGCGTCCTCGCCGGCCGTGACCGCCAGTGCCGCGGCGAAGCCCTCGGCCAGCTCGTCGGCGGTGGCCGAGGCGGCCAGGATCTCGTCGTAGCGCTGCACGCAGATCGCCTTGTAGTGCTTGACGCAGTGGATGATCAGATCCACCTTGTCGGCGAAGTAGTAGTGCAGCACGCCGTGCGAGAAGTCCGTGTTCTGAGCGATCTCGCGCAGGCTGGTGCGCGCGTAGCCCAGCTCGGCCAGCGTCTGCAGCGCCGCTGCGGCCAGCTGGTCGCGGCGCTGGGCGAACTTGTCGACCTGGCGCCGGGAGACCCGGTCCGCCTTCGGTGGCCCGGACGGGGTCGCCGTCCCGGCCGGCCGGTCGGTGTTCAGCGCGTTGGTCACCCGCCCATCCTCCCTGGCCGCAGTCCCGAGCGCGACCCGTTGACCATGGACGATACGCCGGCCCGCCACTTCTGGACAGTTGTCCAAGGATTTCTTGACACCCGTCCAGTTTTCTTCGTACGTTGTGACCTGCATCACGAGCCGCGGTGCACAGCGACGTGACCACAAGCGGAGGCAGGCATGACCTCAATCGATCTGAGCGGTAAGCGGGCGCTCGTGACCGGCGGTGCCCGGGGATTCGGGGCGGCCATCGCCCAGTCCCTGGCCGAGGCCGGCGCGGCGGTCATGATCGGCGACGTCCTGGAGGACCTCGGCCGCGAGACCGCCGAGCTGATCGCCAAGACCGGCGCGACCGCGGCCTTCACCCGGCTGGACATCACCGACGAGGCGTCCTGGCAGGCAGCGACCGCCACGACGGTCGCCGGCTTCGGCGGATTCGACATCCTGGTCAACAACGCCGGCGTCGAGGTCACCGCGCTGCTGGCCGACTTCGACCCGGCCGAGCTGTCCCGGATGCTCGAGGTCAACGTCGTCGGCACGGCCCTGGGCATCAAGCACGCCTTCCGCAGCATGCGGCCCGGCGGGACGGCCGGGCGGGGCGGCTCGATCGTCAACATCTCGTCGGTCGCGGCGACCATCGCCTTCCCCGGCATCGCCGGCTACTCGGCGTCCAAGTCGGCCGTCGACCGGCTGACCCGGGTGGCGGCCATGGAGTCCGGCAAGCTCGGTTACGGCGTACGGGTGAACTGCATCTATCCCGGTCTGGTCCCGACCGAGATGGGGGTGAAGCTCGCCGTCGACGTGACCGCGATCGGACTGTTCGCCAGCACCGACCACGCGATCGCCGCGGTCGTCGACCAGACCCCGATGGGCCGGCTCGGCGAGGCCCGCGAGATGGGCGACGTCGTGGTCTTCCTCTCCTCCGACGCGGCCCGGTTCATCACCGGCGCCGGCGTGCCCGTCGACGGCGGAATGGGGATGTGACCATGCGTCCTGTCGTGGTCTACGGCGCCTCCGGCTACACCGGACGGCTGATCTGCGAGTACCTGCGCGAGCTCAACCTGCCCTTCATCGCCGCCGGCCGCGACAAGGACCGGCTGCAGGAGGTACTGGACCGGGTGCCGGGCATCGAGACTGCCGACTACGAGGTGGCGGAGGTCGAGCATGAAGTCGGCGCCCTCACCGAGCTGTTCCGCGGCGCGAGCGTCGTGTGCAACACCGTCGGACCGTTCATCACGCTCGGCGACCCGGTGGCCGAGGCGGCGCTGGCCGCGGGCTGCCACTACCTGGACACCACCGGCGAGCAGGACTGGCTGCTGCACGCCAAGGAGAAGTGGGGCCGGCCGTACGCCGACGCGGGCCTGCTGATCTCCCCCGGGGTCGCGCAGATGTACACGACCGGCGAGATCGCCGCGAACCTGTGCCTCGAACATCCCGGCATGGACACCCTCGACATCCTGGTGCTGTGGGAAGGTGCGCCCACCATCGCGTCGACGCAGACCATCTTCGCGATCCTGGCCGCCGACTGGTTCCACCTGGCCGAGAACAAGTACGTGCAATGGGACCCGACGGCCCGCTTCGAGGTCACCGTGCCCGGCCGGCACGCCACCTCCCTGGCGCTGCCCTGGGGCGGCATGTGCCACCCGGTCTGGTTCGCCGACGACCCGCGCGTCGCCACCTGCCGGGCGATCGGCGGCGTCATGAACCGCGACGTCATGGAGGCGGTCGCGGCGACCACCATGATGGTGCAGGCCGAGATCAAGACCCTGCCGGCCGAGCAGCAGGGGCCCGCCCTCGCCGCGATCGCCGAGCAGTGGCAGACCGGCATGCCACCGCGGGAGAACCCACGCCTGAACACCTCGGTCGACTCCGTGTACGCCTCCGGCCCGCTGGGCCGCGCGCACTGCGTCATCCACGGCAACTCCAACTACAAGCAGACCGGCCTGCTGCAGGCCTGGGCCGCGCAGTCACTGGTCCAGCAGGCGCCCCGGCGGACCGGCCTGGCCTCGGCCTGCCAGGCGTTCGGGCACCGCGAGCTGCTCGGCGTGCTGCGCACGTTCGGACTGGTCCTCGAACCCGTCGTCACCGTCGCCCGCTGAGCTCCGCGATGGCTCTCGTCGACTACCTGGACAAGGGGGCCTCGCTCGGCCCCGGCGAGCCGTGCCTGGTCGCCGGGACCGAGACGATGACCTACGCCGAGGTCCAGCAACTGAGCCACCGGGTCGCCGGCGCCCTGCACCGCAGCGGGGTGCGCGCCGGCCAATCCGTGGCGATCCTGTCCGGCAACGACCCGGTGGCGTTCTCCGCGGTCTTCGGCATCTCCCGGCTGGGGGCGGTGTGGTGCCCGGTCAACCCGCGCAACGAGGCCGCGGAGAACAGGGCGTTGCTCGACCTCTTCGACTGCACGTGCCTGATCTTCCAGGCCGCGTACGCCCCGCTGGTCGAGAAGATCGCGCCGCTGCTGCCGAAGATCCGCGTCTACGTCTGCCTCGACGGTCCCACGCCCCTGGGCGTGACCTTCGCCGACTGGACCGCCGCTCCCCCAGTCTCCGCTCTTCCCTCGCCCTCGAACGCCGACACCGTGATGCTGGTCGGCACCGGGGGAACAACCGGCACGCCGAAGGGCGTCATGCTGACCGACCGCAACCTCGAGGCGATGTCGGCGATCACGCTGATGAGCTACCCGTTCAACGGCCGCCCGACGTACCTGGCCCTGGCCCCGCTGACCCACGCGGCCGGGGTGCTCTGCTTCCCGATCATGGCCCTGGGTGGCCGCATCGTCATCATGGCCCGCCCCGACGTCGGCGAATTCCTGCACCTGATCGAGGCGCAGCGGGTGACCCACACGTTCCTGCCACCGACGGTGATCTACCTGGCCCTGGCCCACCCGGACGTGCGCACGACAGACCTGAGAAGCCTGCAATGCTTCTGGTACGGGGCGGCGCCGATGTCGACGGCCCGGCTGACCGAGGCGATCGAGGTGTTCGGCCCGGTCATGGGCCAGCTCTTCGGCCAGTCCGAAGCCCCGATGATGATCTCGACGATGGCCCCGGCGGAGCATCTGCACCCGGGTGGCGGGCTGGCGGTGGACCGGCTCGGCTCGGCCGGGCACCCGTCGCCGCTGGTCACGGTGGCCATCATGGACGGTACGGGTGCCCTGCTGCCGCCGGGGGAACGCGGCGAGATCGTGGTCCGGGGGTCGCTGGTGATGCGCGGTTACTACAAGAACCCGGCGGCTACCGCTGAGGCCGGCGCGTACGGCTGGCACCACACCGGGGACATCGGCTACCTCGACTCGGACAATTACCTGTTCATCGTGGATCGGGCCAAGGACATGATCATCACGGGTGGGTACAACGTTTATTCGGCCGAGGTGGAGCAGGCACTGATGCACCACCCGGCGGTGTACGAGGCCGCGGTTATCGGGTTGCCGGATGACAAGTGGGGTGAGCGGGTTACCGCGGTCGTGCAGCCCTCCCCGGGGTTTTCGGTCGACCTGGCGGATGTCACGGCTTTTGTCAGGGAGCGGCTGGGCGGTGTCAAGGCGCCTAAGCAGATTGTGGTTTGGGAAGAGCTTCCTCGGTCCCGGGTCGGGAAGATTCTCAAGGGGGAGATTCGGGATCGGTTGTCTTCTGGTTCTTAGGGTTCTTGGTTTTCTTGCGGGTGGGCGGTTGGGGGCCGGGGTGACCAAGATCGGCTTGAGGAGCATTTATGCCGTTCTTGGTCACCCCGGCCCCCAACCTTGCATGGTTTCCTGTTCCGGCCGGGATTTTGGTTGCTCGCTGCTGGTTGCAGGGCTTCGTGGGTGATCCCCTTGCTGTTGGCGGTCTGGCTGCCGCGCTGTGGTCTTTGCAGGGGATTTTGTCGGGCAGGCCGGCCTTGGGTGGTGGGTCTTGCGGACGTACCTCGCCGGTTGCGGTCAGAGACTGGCGGGGGTAGCGGTCGGGTTGGGTGGCCTTGGCAGGAGGTCGGCCTGGCCGAGGTCGCCCTTTGCGACGTCGGCCTGGCCGAGGTCGCCCTTTTGCGATGGTGGACTGGCTGAGGTCGCCCTTTTGCGATGGTGGACTGGCTGAGGTCGCCCTTTTGCGATGGTGGACTGGCTGAGGTCGCCCTTTTGCGATGGTGGACTGGCTGAGGTCGCCCTTTTGCGATGGTGGACTGGATCGGCTCGTTCGGGATCAGCTCGTTTTGGATCGACTCGTTCTGGGTTTGCGCGTGGGATGCTGATTTGTCTGCGGGTTCTTGTTTGGAGCGTTTTTGCCGGCGAGGGGTGGCCCGCGGGGAGGATTGGTTGTGCCGAGGATCATGAGCGCAGGCGAGTTTCCGGTGTTGGCCTCGTGGGTTTCGTGGGCCGTGCTGGTGGCTGTTGTGGCCGGGTGTGAGGCCGGTCCTGCAGATCCGGGGGCTGTGGGCACGGTGGGCGTTGCGTCGGCTCGGGCCACTTCCGGGTGGGTTGCTGCGCGGGTGGATATCGGTGGGCGCAAGCTCAATCTCAACTGCCGGGGTGGCGGCTCGCCCGCGATTGTGTTCGAGAGTGGGTTGGGTGGGAATTTGGGGACGTGGTTCCAGACCGGCGTCGCTCATGCGTTTCCGGCCGTCCGGACCTGTGCTTATGACCGGGTGAACACGGGCACGAGTGATCGGGTGGCTGCGCGGCACACCGGCAAGGACAGTGTGGGTGACCTGCACGAGTTGCTCGATGTCGCCGCTGTGCCCGCGCCCTATGTTCTGGTCGGCCACTCGTTCGGCGGGCTGCTGGCGGCCATGTATGCCGGCACCTATCCCAGCCAGGTGGCAGGGCTCGTGCTGATCGATCCGTCCCTGCCTACTCAGGCCGAGCTTTACGATCTGATCCCCGAGCGGGAACGAGCCGCAGCGACGGCTGAAGAGGAGCAGAATCCCGAAAACGTGGACTTTGCCGACACGCTCGAGCAGGCGAAGTCACTCGTGCCGAAAGCCGTGGGCATCCCTGTGCTCCTCCTTGCCGCGACCAGCCTGGGCAACCTGCCATCGAGCTGGCCGGCGGCCGACATGCTGGCGGCCAGAAGGCGGGCTCTGCAGGAATTCATCGCACAATTTCCACGCGGCGAGCTGCGGTACGTCGAGTCCGGCCACTTCATCCAGACGGAGCAGCCCGAGCTTGTCATCAGCGAGATACAGCGAGTGCTCGACGCCGTGCGCTGATTCGTCCGCCTCGCTCAAGCCTCTGACGGCGGCGCAGCCTGGGGCTACGTGAGAAAGACGATTGCCGCCACGACGCAGCCCAATGTGCTGCCTGCTACCAGCATGATCGCTCCCGACCGCCACAGCTTTCCCTTGCGGCGCCAGATTCCGGTTTCCTTGCCGGCCCAGATGCGTTGGGCGCCGCGCGCGTCCCGGGAGACGATGCGGTGCACCAGGCCCATTCTCGTATGGTTGATCGCCGCCGCGTAGAAATAGAACAACACCGCGCCGGCCAGCAGGGAAGCCGCCGCCAGCAGGCCGAGCAGCTTCAGAATGACGGGTTCGTGGCTGAGCGGACGAGCGAGTTCCTTGGCGGCGAAGGCGACGGCAGCAACCGCAACGGTGGATATCAGTGTCACGTTCTTGGCGTCGTCGGCCGCGACAACGAGCAGGTTCACGATATAGGCCTGGCGTGACTCCGCGTCGACGGCGGGCGAGTCAGGGCCGAAGTCGGGAAGGTCGTCTTCCTCGTCCGTAGGAGCTCTCGTCACGCCGCCTCCTCTGTGGGACGTTTCCCGCTTGCCAGGACATGGTCTCCCGCCCGGCTCGCTCAACCACCGCCCGTAGTGCTCATGTCGAGCCCTGCCGTGCCGAAGGACATTTCACTCGCCCTCGGAGATCGGACCGTCGTGCTCGCCCGTACCCTGCGTTGGCTGATGGCCGCCGCCATCAGTGTCCCCCTGCTGGGGCAGTTCGGTCCGTCGTCGGCAGCTGGCGACGCCGACGCGTACGCGTTCCTCAGCCGGCGTAGCGGCCACGAGCTCGTCGCACGCTGGAATCCCTGCGAGACCATCAACTACCGCGTCAACTTGACCCATGCACCCCAGGGTTCACTGGGCGAGGTCGAGACCTCCGTTGCCCGGGTCGCCCACGCCAGCGGCTTGACGTTTGCCTACGTAGGTACCACCCGGATCGTGCCCGGCCCCGATCCGGGCAACTACCCGGCCGGTACGCACCTCATCATCGCCTGGGCCGTACCGGGTCAGGACCCCACGCCTCTTGCCGCACACGCCGGCCTCGGCGGCGCCACTTACATACCTGGCTTCACGGAGACCGGAGGCAGCGCCCTGATCATCGACAGGGGCATGGTTCTCCTCGACGCCACCCGGTCCTCGACCATGACGCTGCTGCACGAGCTGGGGCACGCCGTGGGCCTGGCCCACCCGCTCATCAACGACCCCCGCGAAATCATGTACGCGCGCCCGACGGCCGACGCCGCCACCTGGGGCGCCGGCGACCTGGCCGGGCTGCACGCCGTCGGCAAGTCCGGCGGATGCCTCCACGCCGACACCGCCTTGACGCCCCGGCCCTGAGCGAATCGTCGGCATCGGTACTGCCGATCTAGCGCGCTGCTTGTCGACGGTTAGCCTGCCGTTGTGGCAAAAGCCGAACTTGAAGAGTTGATCGTCGCGGACGCCGAGGCGCTACGCGTGTGGTTGTTGAGCAACCACGCCACCTCGGCAGGCGTTTGGCTGGCCCTGGGCAGGAAGGGCGGTACCGTCACGACGCTGACCTGGCAGCAGGCGGTTGACGAGGCGTTGTGCGTCGGTTGGATCGACGGGCAGGCCCGCAAGGGCAATCAGGACATCTCGTGGATCCGGTTCACCCCGCGCACTGCCCGCAGTATCTGGTCGCAGCGCAACGTCGCCCATGTGGCTCGCCTGGAGACGCAGGGGCGGATGCTGCCCCTCGGGCGCGCCGCGGTGGAAGCCGCGAAAGCAGACGGGCGATGGGCAGCCGCGTACGCCCCGCCCTCGGAAGCTGAGGTGCCGGCTGACCTCATCGCCGCGATCGCCGCTGACACTGACGCCCAGCGCATGTTCGACGTGCTCACCAAGGCCAACCGGTTCGCTCTCATCCACCGGGTCAACGGTGTCAAACGGGCCGAGACGCGCGAGCGAAAGATCCGCGAGGTCGTAGCGATGCTGGCCCGGCACGAGACGGTCTACCCACAGAAGGCCAAGCCTGCGGACCCGCCGCAGTCCGCACCTTCGTGACCGAAAGTTCAGCGGCGGCCGGCGCGCGACTGTCGGATGGATCGTGTTGGGTGTGTTGAACTGGGTGCGTGCTGATGCGTCCTGCGGAACTGGCGGCGATCCGGGTCGGCGATGTCGATGTGGCGTTCCGTCGGTGGGACCGGCCTCGGCTCAAGGTCGGTACCCGGATGCGTACCGCGGTCGGGCTGGTCGAGGTGACCTCCGTTGACCGCGTACCGGTGACGTCGTTGACCGTCGCGGACGCCCGCCGGGCCGGCGCGGCGTCGCTGGCCGCACTCCGCCTCGGGTTGGACCGCGTGCACCGCGAACGGCCGGTGTATCGGATCGGGCTGCGGTACGCGGGCGTCGACCCGCGGCAGGCGCTGCGGGAGGCGGTACCCGACGCTGCCGAGATCGACGCGATCGTCGCGTGGCTCGACCGGCTCGACCGGGCCTCGCCGACCGGGCCGTGGACCCGGGCAACGCTGCTGCTGATCGACGAACTGCCGGCGACGCGGGCACCTGATCTCGCGCAACGGATGGGGCGAGACACCCCGTCGTTCAAACAGAACGTGCGCAAGCTGAAGGAGCGCGGGCTGACCGAGTCGCTCGACATCGGCTACCGGCTCTCGGCACGCGGCGCCGCCGTCCTGGACTTCGAGGGTCATCCCCGGCCGGCCCAGGGGCGGTCGGTACCGGAGCCGGGCATTCCGCTGCCACACATCGGTGCTCCCGCGACACGTGCGCTCACCGCGCACGGCGTGGTCCGGCTCGAACAGGTCGCCGAACTCAGCGAGCGCGAGGTCCAGGCACTGCACGGCGTCGGGCCCTACGCCCTTGGCCGGCTGCGAACGGCGATGGAGGCGGCGGGGCTGGCCTTCCGCGACGATCCCGGCGCCTCGCCACCGGCCGGCGGCAGCCCAGAGACGTCCTGACGACCGTTCGTACGTCGCCGCCGAAAAAGGGGCACGCGTTGAGGCGACCGCAGGTACGAAGGTCAGATGTGTCCTGCCAGGTTTCATGGCCGGTTCCGGCTCAGGCGCCTCCGCCGGGCCGGGCGGAGGCGCCTCGCGGGCGAGGGTTTCGTCAGTGGATCCGGGCGAGCACCTGTGGATCCGCGTGCCTTCCGTCCATGGCGTCAGTGCCGGCCGGGCGTCCGGGTAGCACCCGGTCCAGCCACCTCGGAAGCCACCAGTTGGCTCGGCCCAGCAGCGTCATGGTCGCCGGTACCAGGACCATCCGCACCACCGTGGCGTCGATGAAGATCGCGGTGGCGAGGCCGAGCCCGAACATCTTGGTCGACGGGTCGTCGGAGATGGCGAAGGACAGGAACACCGCCACCATGATGAGGGCGGCCGAGGTGATCGTCCGGGCGGTGCCCGAGATGCCCTGCACGATCGCCTCGTTGTTGTCGCCGGTTCGCAGGTACTCCTCCCGTACACGGGACAGGAGGAACACCTCGTAGTCCATGGACAGGCCGAACAGGATCGCGAACAGGAACATCGGGATGAACGACACGATCGGTACCGTCGCCTCCAGCCCGATCAGCGCGCCACCCCAGCCCCATTGGAAGACCGCGACCATGACGCCGTAGGCCGCGCCGATGCTCAGCAGGTTCAGCAGCACCGCCTTCAGCGGTACGAGCACCGACCGGAAGGCCAGCATCAGCAGCACGAACGACAGCGCCAGCACGGCGGCTATGAAGATCGGTAGGCGTTGGCTGGTGCGGCGACCGACATCGGACAGGCTGGCCGCGGCACCGCCGATGTGGGCGTTCGACGGGCCCTGCCCGACTGCGGTGGGCAGCACCTCGGCGCGCAGCCGGGCGACGGTATCGGCCGTGGCCCGCTCCTGTGGGCCGGTGGTGGGGAACACCACGAGGGTTGCGATCCCGGTGGCCTGATCGACTCGCGCCGGCGCGACCGAGGCGATGCCCGGGTCGGCGGCGACCGCTGCGGCGACCCGGTCCGCCGATCCTGGATCGCCCGCGAGGTCGACGGCGATGATGAGGGGGCCGTTGGTGCCCGGGCCGAACCCGTCGGCGACGAGGTCGTACGCCCGGCGCTCGGTGCGGCTTTCCGGAAGCGAGCCGTCGTCGGGCAGGCCGACGCGCAGGCCGAGGACGGGCAGCGTCGCGGCCAGGAGCAGCCCGGCCGCGCCGACCGCGTACGGGATCGGATGCCGGTTGACGTGCCCGATCCAGCGCCGCCAGCCAAGCGCGGGCGCGGCGCCCGCCACCGCGACCCGCCGTTGTCCGGGCCGGCCCCGGCCGAACAGCCGACCCAGCGTCCCGACCCGGGCCAGGCGTGGGCCGGCGACGCCGAGGAAGGCCGGCAGCAGCGTCACCGACGCGACCACCATGATCAACACGACGATGGAGACCGCGAGCCCGCCCATTGTCATGAACGGCACGTCCGCGACCGCCATGCCGAGGATCGACACGACGACGGTGCCGCCGGCGAAGACCACGGGTCGCCCGGCCGTGGCCACCGCTCGCCCGGCCGCCTCGTGGGGCTCGAGCCCGAGCTTCAGGAATTCGCGGTGCCGGACGAGCACGAACAGCGCGTAGTCGATGCCTACTCCCAGCCCCACCATGCTGCCGAGTACCGGGGCGAATGTCGGGATCTCGGTCACCCGCGCGAGCACCGTCATCGTGGCGACGCCGACGGTGAGGCCGAAGACCGCCATACCGATCGGCAGCGCGGCGGCGGTGAGCGAGCCGAACGCCAGGAACAGGATCGCGGCCGCGGCCAGGAGACCGATCAGCTCGCCGGTGCCGCCGCCGGTGCCGGAGAAGGCGAAGAACAGGTCCCCGCCCATCTCGATGCGTAGCGGCAGCTCGCCGCGCAGCCGGTCCCCGAGGTCGACGAGAGCGTCGAGGTCGTCGGCTGACAGCCGGCTCTGGTCGGGGTACTGCACGCGGATGACGGCGATCCGTCCGTCGGCCGACACCAGGCCGGCGCTGACGGCGGCGTCCGCGCCCCGGCCGAGCGCCTCTGCCGGGTCGCTGGTGCCGAGCACGTGCGGGAGTTGCCTCGCCTCGGCCTGCAGCCGCGTCAACGCGGCACGCGCCGGGCCGTCGTCGAAGAACGACGCCCCGCTGTCGACGGGAGTGACGACCACCTGGGCGGTCATCCCTTCCTGGCCGGTGCCGGCCCGCTCGATCAACTCCGCGGCCCGTTGGGAGTCCAGTCCGGGAGCGGTCATCGTGTCGGCGGTCCGGCCGCCGAAGGCGGTTGCGGCGAGGACCGCCAGCACGGCGGCGAGCAGCCACGCCGCGATCACCCGCCACGGATGGCGGGCGGCGCTGCCACCCAGTCGGGAGAGGGCTTTCGAGAGCATGGGGGTCCTCCAACCACCTCGTCGGCCGCCTTCGCACGACCGCCGATGACGAGAGTCGTCGCGGCGGCGCTTCCGGGCATCGGCCCGGGAGCCGCGGATCGGCCCGTCCCCGGGCGGAGAGACGCCCCGTTCTTTCGGCCGATGCGCGGCGCCGTGGGCTCCCTAGGCTGAGACCGTGCTGCGAGACGACCTGCGAAGTTTCTGGACCGAACCACGGCCGCCCGATGTCCCGGGCCGGTCGTGGCGGGACTGGGCGCTGCTCGCCGCAGCCCTGGGCAGTGTGATGCTGGAGGCCACGCTGCGGGAGAACGTCGTGTGGCGTCCGGTCGCGGCGGCGTTGGGCGTCTGGCTGGCCGTCCTGCCGCTGTGGCGGCGGACCCGTCCGCTGGCGATGGTCGCGCTGGCGTTCGGCGCGATAATCGTGCTCCAGGTGGCCACGGTGCTGTGGGGCCCGCGGGAACCGGTGGGCCTGAACTCCGGCCTGATTGTGCTCGTGCTGGTGTACGCGTTGCCCCGGTGGGGATCGGGCCGGGAGGTCGTGCTGGGCGGCGTGGTGATCCTCGCGGGCTTCGCGGTCTCGGCTGCGACGGACGACACCCCGGTCGGCGAGGAGATCGCGGGCCTCGTATTCCTGCTCATGCCCGGGGTGATCGGGGCCTCCGTACGGTTCTGGGCGACCGCTCGAGGACGGCAGCTGGAGCGGGTGCGCTCCCATGAGCGGGAGCGGCTCGCCCGGGAGCTGCACGACACGGTGGCCCACCACGTCTCGGCCATGGTGATCCGCGCCCAGGCCGGTCGGGTGGTCGCCGGCGCTGACCCGGCCGCCGCTGTCGAGGCGCTGGAGGGGGTGGAGGAGGAGGGCGCACGCACGCTGGAGGAAATGCGCGCCATGGTCGCGACCCTGCGCGACAGCGGCGCCGGCGCTGAGCTCGCACCGGCGGCCGGTGTCGCCGACCTGAAGCGCCTGCTGCGCGCCCCGGCTGCCCGGCTGCGGGTGGACCTGGGCCTCGACGGCGACCTGGACTCGCTGCCCCCGGCCGTGGACGCGGCGGTCTACCGGATCGTCCAGGAGTCGGTGACCAACGCCATGCGGCATGCGGTGGACGCGACCGAGGTCATGGTCCGGGTCACCGGAGAACCGCAAAGGGTACGGGTGACGGTCCGCGACGACGGCGCGCGAGCCCACCGCGGTCGCGACGGGTACGGTCTTGCCGGGCTGCGGGAGCGCGCTGCCCTGCTCGGCGGGGAGCTGAGCGCCGGGCCGGGTACCGACCGGGGCTGGCATGTCGAGGCGGAGTTGCCGCGGGGAAGGGCGAACAACCGTGTCCATCCGCGTACTGGTCGCTGACGACCAGCCGGTCATCCGTACCGGGCTGCGCATCATGCTGAACGCCCAGCCCGATGTCGAGGTGGTGGGCGAGGCCGCCGACGGGCGGGAGGCGGTCCGGCTGGCCCGGGACCTGCGACCCGACGTCTGCCTTTTCGACATCCGGATGCCCGAGGTCGACGGGCTGCAGGCCACCCGGCTGATCGCCGGTCCGGGCGTCACCGATCCGATGGTCGTGGTCGTGATCACCACCTTCGACCTGGACGAGTACGTCTACGGCGCCCTGCGCGCAGGGGCACGCGGGTTCCTGCTCAAGGACGCGGGGCCCGATCTGCTGGCGCAGGCCGTCCGGTCGGCCGCCGACGGCGAGGCGCTCATCGCGCCGAGCGTCACAGTGCGCCTGCTACGGGCGTTCGCGGAGGTACCGACCGGGCGGCCCGCCGCTCAGCCGATCTCGCCGGTCACCACCCGCGAGGAGGACGTGCTGCTGGCCGTCGCCCAGGGGCTCACCAATGTCGAGATCGCCGATGCCCTGCACATCAGCCTGAGCACGGTGAAGACGCACCTGGCGAGCCTGATGGCCAAGCTCGGCGCCCGCAACCGCGTGGAGATCGCGATGTGGGCCTACGAGACCCGCCGAATCATCCCGGGACCCTGAGCCCGGGTGCCGCCGACAGCGCGTGCTTCGTCCGCCTGGCCCCGCGCCGGACTTGTCGGCCAGGAAGCAGACCCGCTGCACCAACGCGGAGGGGCCGAACCTCAACCGAGGAGCATGTCGGTCTTCTCCTGGTGACCGGTGAAGCCGCCGTACACGCGGTTGGGGCCGGCGACAAGCGGGCGCACGCCGGCGGTGGTCAGCTTGCGGACCGTCGTACCGTCGTCGAAGCCGTTCTGGATGCAGCCGGCGTAGCGCATCGTGACTTCCGCCTTTCCGGTCGCCGACCGCACCAGGAGCACGATGATCTCGTCGCCGAGCGCCACCTCCGGTGCGCAGTCCGCCGGGTTGTCCGGGCCGCCGCCGACCGGTGCCGAGGCGATCTGCCGGATCTCGTCCGCGGCCGCCGCGCCGTCCAGGCGCAGGCTGGACAGCAGACGGGGCGCGGGCAACCGCGCAGAGCTCCCATCCGGTACGGGGAACTTGCAGACCGATATCGAGGTCACGCCCCGCATGTTCGCGATGTCTGCCGGCGGTCTGGGGCGCAGATCAGGCCCTGTGCTGATCCGGTGGGTTGTCGGGCACCCGGCGTGGTCAACCTCGACCCCATGGACGGTGGCGGCGATCCGCTCCCGCCACTCCTTCGGCGCCTGGATGATCACCTCGACACCATCCAGCCGCACAGTCGTGCGGTCGCCCTCTTGGTCGGTGCCGTCGCCTTCTTCCGTACGGTTGAAGCCGACCGTCCAGCCGGTGTTCGCGATCAGGAACCCGCCCGGCGGACCTTTCCGATCATTGCCGCAAGCGATGGCCGGGGTCGGAGCGCCGGGGCGGGAGACCGCGGGCGGATGGTTGCCGGGTTTGATGCACCACGCGTCCAAGCGGAGCGCCTGGTTGTCCCACCCCCAGTCGCCGGGCACGCCGACCTGGACGCCGCCGAACGACTCCCAACGCCAGCCGCCCGGCAGTTCGGGCTGCTCGCCGACCGGTGCGATGGGCACCGGCGTTGACGCCGCCGGAGCAGGATCCGCCGGGCGGGCACACGCGGCCACCAGGCCCACTGCCGTCACCATCGTGCCCAACCTGACCAGGCTGTGCATTGCCCCTCCCTCGGGGTCGAGTTGTCGAACCAAGCGATCAGGCGCGGGCGGAGCATCATCGGTTCCCCTGCAAGTCTCACTGGTCAGGAGCAAAGGGTTGTCAGGGACGGCCAGAATGGGTCGGGTGATCAAAGCCCGGGGCCGCCGCGTCATCGTTCCGCTGGCCTTTGCGGCGCTGCTCGTCGGGTGCGCGCGGCCGGCAGATCCGTCCACCTCCGAGCCACCCGCCTTCCCCGACCCGATGCCTTTCCCGTCCGGGCTGGCGACCCCGTCGGCGACACCGGTGACCTGCCCGCCCGAGGGTGTCCGGTTCCAGGTCGGCGAGGGGGACGCCGCGATGGGGCTCCGGGTGCTCAGCATCACCTTGGTCAACTGCGGCTCGAAGACCTACCGGCTCAAGGGCTACCCGGCGGTGCGGCCGCTCGACGACGATCGGTCAGAGCAGAAAATCCGGATCCTGCACGGCGTCAAAGAAATCCTCGGAACGGCGATCCCGTGGGACAACCCGCCCAGGTCGGTGGTCCTGGAGCCGGGACAGCAGGCCGGCACGGCCGTGGCCTGGCGCAACACGTACGACGACATCC
Source organism: Actinoplanes sp. CA-051413 (assembly GCF_050955795.1). NCBI lineage: Bacteria > Bacillati > Actinomycetota > Actinomycetes > Micromonosporales > Micromonosporaceae > Actinoplanes > Actinoplanes sp. CA-051413. The sequence goes on along the minus strand of NZ_CP192100.1, from coordinate 4,242,986 downwards.
GGGAGCCACCGGTGACGGTGAAGTTCCTCGACATCGCCCCGCTGGCCGGGCGCCCGTCCCAGATCATCGAACCGGGCGACGGACTCGACCTCGGCAGCACCGGCCGGATGGGGATCAGCGCCTGGAGCGTCCTTCCGGACAGTGCCGCCACGGCGAACCCGAACGGCCGGCCTGTCCCCGGCGCCTCCGTCTCGGAACCGGTGGAGACCGGCGGCCCATTACTGTAGAAGAATGTCCTGATGGATCAGCCAGCTGACGCTGCGGAGGCTTGGCGGGAGCTTGTCCATGGCCGGCCGGCCTGGTGGTCGGACGATCCGGTCCTCCTGGCCGCCTCCGAACACCCGGCGCTGCGGACCCTCTTCTGCTTTCCCACCCACGGAACGCTGAGGTTCTTCCGGTCCGCTTGGCGGTTCCCGGACGCTCCCGCTGACGATCTGCCGATGATCGTCCTGGCCGGCCCGCCCTACAAGATTTACACCGCCAGCTACGGACAGGTCATCGGTGAGGCCGCGACAGCACACGAAGTCGTCGAGCTTCTCGTCGCGAGCCTGCCCGACTGACCGTCGTCAGGCGGTCGGGGCGCGGCGCTCGACATCGGCAGGGCCCGGCCGTCAGCTGAACCAAACGACGGCCGAGGCCACTGTCACCGCGGCGGCGAGCACCGAGCCCAGCCGTTCGACGAGGCGAGCGGTGCCGGTCAGGTCCTGCGACCAGAACCGGTCCTCGGCCAGGATCGCCTGCAGCGGCCCGATCGAGCGGCCGAACCCGAAGGCTGCGCCGACCAGCACCACCTGGGTGAAGGACGTCGACAGACCCAGCATCATCGCGATCAGGATGTACGGCGAGGCCGAGGTCACGAAGGTGCGCGTGCCGGAACCGAACTCCAGCCCGAAGCGGAGGAAGCCGCGGGCGTGGCTGCGGAAGAACACCTCCTGCGGGATGAGCTCCCGGCGCTGGGGCAGGTTGACCTTCCTGACCGACAGGTCATAGACGGTGAGGGCGATCGCGGCCACCGCGACGATCAGCGCCGAGCCGGGCGACGGCGTCCACGGCAGCAACGCGGCCAGCAGACCGACCGCCACCCCGGACAGGGCGCCACCGGACATCAGCCCCACCAGGAACACCGCCCAGAGCGGTACCGCACTTCTCCGGCCCCCACCTGAGGCCCGCAGCGCCCAAGCGCTGTTCAAGCCTCAAACGGAGCCGGACAGTGACACCCCCGCGGCGGCGGCCACGGTGGAGATCGCCCAGGGCAGGTTGCCGTTGACGAGAAGCGCTGACGTCAGCCCGCCCAGCAGCACGATGGCGGTGAGCGGTGCGGTGAGGAGCCGCCGCAGAGCCACCTGCGGCCGGTACGGCCCGACGGACATCTACACCGACCACGGGCAGATGGTCTTCACTGTGCCCGTCGAGTTCGTGTAGCGGTAGCCGTCCGAGCAGCGGTACGTCTTCCCGTCGCTGAACCGCCAGCGCCACGAGTCGTACGTGCCGTTCCAGCACTGGTCCGGCCGCTGGCTGTACTCGACCGGCCGTACCTCGCCGGTCCGGTGCCACCCTTTCCGGTTGCCTCCGCTGTTCGCGGCGGTCCAGCAGCACGCCGTGCACACCAGGGACGGCCCGCACTTGATCCCGTTCTCCGTGTGGCTGCTGGCGTAGTTGCCGGCGCCGCACGGGCCGGTCGACGTGCTGGTCCAGTCCTGGAAGTACGCCGCCTTGGCCACCGCGGAGTTCACCACTTCGAGGGTGCTGAACGCCGCTCCGGTCACCACCGCGACACCGGTACGGAGAACAGCCCGGCGGCTCGCGGCCGGGGTGCGCAGACGCGCCTTGGCGACGTTCTCATCGGTCACCGGAATGTCGGCATAGGACATGGTCATGTTCGGGCTCCTTCCCGTCCGGCCGCGTTCGCGACCGCGGGTTGCTGGGTCAGCCAATGCTTGATGTCGAAAGAGCCGACGACCATCGCCGAGTCGACGATGGTGCCGTCCGGCCCGAGCCGGACCAGGTAGGGCGTGGCCGGGATGCGCATGATCTGGAACAGAGCATGTGCGGAGGTCCGGTGCACCCACCCGGACGGCACCTCGAGCGGCCCGAAGGTCGGCTCCCGGACCGCCACGGCAACGCGGAAATCGGCCGGATCCGCCGCGACGATGCCGTCGACGGCGGTCTGGCAGGTGGCGCAGGAGGTGGAGGCGAACAACACCAGCACCTCGCCGGACCCGCCGGCGAGCTCGCCGAGGTGCTGGTCCAGGGGCAGTCGCAGGCCGCGGACCGGTTCGACGACCGGCTCCGCGGTCACCGTGCCGCGCGCGCTGAGCTGCTCGACCCGGCGCAGCAGCCCCGCGGTGGCCAGGGCGAGCAGAACTATGGCGATCCAGGCGAGCACCAGGGCAGCCGTCGTGGTGGTCATGCTGATCCGATCAGGTCGTCGGGACGGGGCTCGATTGCTTCCAGCCGGCGAGCGGAGGCGAGGATCACCAGCAGGATCGCGAAGGTGACACCGGCCGCAGCGGCCAGCAGGCCACGGGCATCGGCGTGCAGGGCCACGGCGCCGGTATCCAGCGCCGCGACACCGGCCGCCGACGCGCCGGACAACAACCCCAGACAGATCGCGCGGGCGATCGCCGAACGGCCGACCGGGACCTCAGCGGGACCGCATCCACAAGGGACGCCCGCGTTCCCCGCTTGCACCACCCGGGCCAGATAACCGGCGAAGGCCAGGTAGAGGGCGGCCTGCACGAGCAGGAACGCGATGAGGCCCGTGCTGTTCGAGGTCGCGACGGCTGCGAAGGTCCCGGCTGCGACGAGCACTTCCAGCATCGGAAGGCCGGCGCCGATCACCTGGCCCGCTCGCGGCCCGGCCACGCCGTGCGCCCGCAGTCGCGAGCGGAAGGTGGCGTTGGCGGCCAGGTGCTGGATGCCCGCGGCCAGCAGGATCAGACTGGTGCTCAGGATCGAGACCAGGACGAAGAGTTCCACGCCGGTCAGCGCGGGGCCGGGCGTACGGTCACACTCGAGCCGAGTGCGGCCACCTCGTCGAGATCCCGCCCGGATGGGCTGAGGATGTAGACGACGTGGTCCGCGGCGCTCAGCACCAGGTATTCCTGCTGGTCGGCACTGCCCTGCCGGGACAGATAGCCGCCGTCGACCGCCACCCCGGAGCGGGCCGGCTTGACACTTTTGAAGGCCGGCCGGATGTCCAGCAGACTGGACTGGCCGGACTGCAACGTCACCCCGAGCACGATGTTGGCCTGGCGGTCGGGTGACCAGGTGGCCCGGGTCGGAAGTACGGTCAGGCCGGCGCTCGTCGCGGTGATCTGCAGATCGCCCAGCCAACCGGCGAGCTTCTCCAGTGACATGGTGACCGGCACCGAGCCGAGCAGCACCCGCTCGCCCACCTTGATCCCGAAACAGATCCCGCCACCCGTGGCGGCGTCGATTCGTGCGATCGCCACCGGCCACCCGGTGGCGAGGGTGATCTCGCCGTCCGGAACCGCCGATCCGGCCTCGAAGAATTCCGGCAGCATGGCCGCGCTGGAGTCGTTCAGCTCGACCTCGATATCGCCGAATTTGAGGACCGCGAAGCTGGAGCAGACTCCGGCCCCGGCCGTCACCTTCGGAAAGGAAACCTCCACGTCAGCCAGGTCCGGCTTCAGGAAGGCATAACGCTTCGTAATCGCTGCCATCTTAACTCCCCGGTCGTTAAGGCGCGATGTCACTAGCCGGTAGGGACGCTATCCCCAGCAGTGAACGAATTCAAGGAGTTCAATTCCTTCGGTGCGGACACTGCGTCAAATAGGACACCGAAAGAGGCGCTGAAAGGTCAGACACAATGGATTGATCGAAATCGCCGCTAGAGGGAACGGCGACGGACTGCGGGCCCCCGGTTCCACCACAACGACAGACCCAGCCCGGCGAACACCAGTAGCGTCCCGGCCAGCACGAACCACGCGGTGATCTCCACGTCCTCGCGGCGCAGGCCGATCTCGCTCGGCAGGTCGCCCAGGACGTCGCTCAGCTGTTCCGAGTCCTCGGCCTGGAAGTAGCGGCCGCCCGTCAGGTCGGCGACCTGGGTCAGCGCTTCCTCGTCGATCTGCGGGTTGCGGCCGCCGCCTCCGCCGAAGCCCTGGGGGTCGCCGCGCATCGGGGATCCGCTGCCCACCTGCTCCGGCGTGCAGACCATCTGGCTCGGGTTCGTGGTGCCGAAGCCGATCGTGAAGACCCGCAGCCGCCGGGCCGCGGCCTGCTCAGCGGCCGTCACCGGATCGACGCCGCGGGTGTTGGCGCCGTCGGTGAGGACCACGATCGTGTCCGGCTCGTAGTCGGTGACGGTTGTTCCCGGTGGGCCGTCGCCCAGGTCGACGCCGGTTGCCGGCACGTCCGGGTTCACCTCGGCCACCGCGTCGATCGCGGTCAGGATCGCCTGGCCGATGGCCGTGCCGCGGGCTGTGGTCAGGCCGTCGATGGCCTTCAGCAGGGCCTGCTGGTCGGTGGTCGGCGGCACCAGCAGGGCCGCGATACCGGAGAACGCCACCAGGCCGATCGGGGTCCGGCCGTCCTGGTCCTCGACGAACTTCTTGGCCGCCTCGGTCGCCGCGGTCAGCCTGTTCGGGGCCACGTCCGTCGCGCACATCGAGCCGGACACGTCGATGGCCAGCATGATGGTGCTCTCGGTCGACGGCACCGCCAGCGACGCCTGCGGGCGGGTCAGCGCGCCGGCCAGGGCCAGCAGGCCGGTCAGGAACAGGATCACCGGGATCCGCCGCCGCCACTGCGACCGGCCGGGCAGGGCCGCGCGGATCAGCGCGACGCTCGACACCCGCAGGGCCGCGCGCTTGCGTCGCTTGTTGGCCCACCAGCGGGCCAGCAGCAGCACCGGGACCACGAGCAGGGCGGCCAGCGCCCACGGCCAGCTCAGCGACATCAGACGATCCTTCCGTGCCAGCGGATCATCAGCAGCGCGCCGGCCGCGAGCAGCAGCAGGGCGAGCCCGGCCACCGGGCCGGTGAGCTCGACCGGCTCCTTGCGGCTGGTCAGCTTCAGGTCGATCGACCGGGTCGAGGCGGCCAGCGCGCCGGAGTCCCCTGCCGTCAGGTAGGTGCCGCCGGTGGCGTCGGCCAGGCCGCGCAGCACCTGCTCGTTCAGCTTGGTCGCGAGCTGGTAGCCCTCGACCTGCACGGTGGCGCCGGCGGTGGTGCCGACGCCGACGGTCTGGATGCGTACCCCGGCCGCGGCGGCCAGGTCCGCGGCCGCCTCGGCCTGCGCGGGGTCTCCGGTGTCCTCGCCGTCGGAGAGGACCACGACGCTCGCCGATCCCCAGTAGCCCAGCTGCGGCGGCGCCGCACCGGCCTCGGGCAGGGTCACCGGCTTGCCGGTGATCGTGGTCAGCGCGGCCAGGATCGCCTGCCCGAGCGACGTGCCGCCGGTCGCGGTCAGCCGGTTGATCGCGGCCAGCGCCGCCGCGTGGTCGTCGGTGGGCGCCTGCGTGGTCAGCGCCTGGTCGCCGAAGACGACGACGCCGATGTCCACGGTGTCCGGTTGCTCCTCGACGAAACTCGTCGCCGCGGCCTGGGCGGCGGCCAGCCGGTTGGGCGCCACGTCCTTGGCCGCCATGCTGTTGGAGACGTCGAAGACCAGCACGACCGTGCCCGAGACGCGCGGCACGTCGATCGTGGCCTGCGGCCGGGCGAGCCCGCCCAGCAGCAGCGGCAGGGCCGCCAGCAGCAACGCGTACGGCAGGTGCCGGCGCACGGCCGCACGGCGCGATCCACCCGGGCCACCGACCCCGAACGCGGCCAGCGCGGCGGTGCGGCGGCGTTGCAGGATCAGGTACGCCCAGACGGCCCCCGCCGTGACCACCACCGCCACCACCAGCATGAACGGATACCGCACGGTCACCGCCGTCCCGACTGCAGCACGAGACCGACCAGCGCCCGCAGCAGGTCCTGGTCGGTGGTGATCCGGTGCGGGCGGACCCCGGCCCGGCGCATGCCCTCGGTCACCGCCTGCTCGTGGGCGCCGACCTGCTCGGCCAGCCGGCGGCGCAGCAACGGGTCGCTGGAGTCGACGAGCAACTGCTCCCCGGTCTCGGCGTCCTCGACCAGCACCAGACCCACGTCAGGCAGCTCCAGCTCGGCCGGGTCGACGATCCGCACGGCCACCACCTCGTGCCGGTGGGTCAGCATGCCCAGCGGCCGGTCCCAGCCCGGGTCACCGATGAAGTCCGAGACCACGAAGACCAGGCTGCGGCGTACCGAGGTGGTGGCGGCGGCCAGCCGCAGCATCGCGGCGAGGTCGGTCGTCGCCCCGGGCCCGGTGGCCGGCTGGGGCTTGGTGAGCTCGTGCGCGAGCCGCAGGATCTGGTTGCGTCCGGTGCGCGGCGGGATGACCTGGTGCGCCCGGTTGTCATACAGGATCGCGCCGATCCGGTTGCCGCCCTGGCTGAGCAGCCGGGCCAGGGCGACGACCAGCTCGGCCGAGACCGAGTCCTTGCCGTGCCCGGCCGCGCCGAAGCGCATCGACGCCGAGCGGTCCAGCACCAGCCAGGCCGTCATGTCCCGGTCCTCGGAGTACTGCCGCACGAACGGCTCGTCCAGGCGCGCGGTGACGTTCCAGTCGATGTGCCGGACGTCGTCCTCGGGCGTGTACGTGCGCAGGTCGGTGAAGTCGGTGCCGGCGCCGTGCCACAACGTGCGGTACGCGCCCTGCAGCCGGCCGTCGAGGCGGCGCACCACCTGCCATTCCAGGCGGCGCAGCAACCGGTCGCTGGCAGTGGCCATCGCTCAGCGGCCCCGGCCGACGGGATCCGGGATCGGCAGCGCCGCCAGGATCTTCTGCAGGACGGCGTCGGCGGTCACGTCGTCGGACAGCGCCTCGTAGGACAGCACCAGCCGGTGCCGCAGCACGTCGAGGACCAGGTCGGTCAGGTCCTGGGGGACGACGTAGTCCCGGCCGCGGACGAAGGCCAGGGCCCGGGCGGCCAGTACCAGGCTGATCGAGGCGCGCGGGCTGGCCCCGAAGGTGACGTAACGGGCCAGGTCGGCCAGGCCCACCGTGCCGGGCTCGCGGCTGGCGTGGGCGAGGCTGACCGCGTACTCGATGAGCGACGGGTCGATGTAGACCCGGTCGACGTCGCCCTGCATGGCCACCAGGGTGTCCGGGTCGATGATCCGCACGATCGCCGCGGCGGTGCCGATCGCCCGCTCGACGACGACGAACTCCTCGGTGGCGCTGGGGTAGCCCACGACGACCTTCATCATGAACCGGTCGACCTGCGCCTCGGGCAGCGGATAGGTGCCCTCGGACTCGATCGGGTTCTGGGTGGCCATCACCAGGAACGGCAGCGGCACCCGGTGGGTCTCGCGGCCGATGGTGACCTGCTGCTCCTGCATCACCTCCAGCAGGGCGCTCTGCACTTTGGCCGGGGCCCGGTTGATCTCGTCGGCCAGCAGCAGGTTGGTGAACACCGGGCCCAGCGAGACCTGGAACTCGCCGGTCGGCTGGTGGTAGATCCGGGTGCCGAGGATGTCGGCGGGCACCAGGTCGGGGGTGAACTGGACCCGGTGGAACTGCCCGCCGATCGCCTCGGCCAGCGACTTGACGGCCAGCGTCTTGGCCAGCCCGGGCACGCCCTCGACCAGGATGTGCCCGCGGGCCAGCAGGGCGACCAGCAGCCGTTCGATCAGCCCGTCCTGCCCGACGATGACCTTCTTGACCTCGTAGAGCACCTGCTCCACCGGTCCGGCCGGGGAGCCGCGCGGGGACCGGCGGCCGCCGTCGGTCCAGTCCTGGCCGCGTACCGGTGCGTTCATGGAACCGTCCTCGGGAATCGGTGGTCGTGGTCAGAGCGGAAGAGCTGGTCCGTCGCCGGGGCCGTCGCCGCCGAGGGCGGTGCCGATCGGCACGGCGAAGCCGATGCCGATGAACGTGCCGGCCTCGGTCGGGTTGGCCAGGGCGACGATGACGCCGACCACCTCGCCCCGGGTGTTGATCAGCGGCCCGCCGGAGCTGCCCGGGTTGACCGCCGCGTCGAACTGGATGAGCCCGGTAAGGTCGGCGGTCCGGCCCCGTCCGACCGAGCGGTCGAGCCCGGAGACGACCCCGGCGGTGGTGCTGTTGCGCAGGCCGAGCTGGTTGCCGACGGCGACCACGGCGTCGCCCACGCCCAGCCCCGCGCCGCCGAGCACGGCCGGCACGACCACCGAGGGCAGCTTGCTGACGGTCAGCGTCGCGATGTCGTCGGCGGCCTCGGCGGTGGCGACCTTGGCCGCCGAGCGGGTGCCGTCGGCGAAGGTCACCTGGATGGCGGTGGCGCCCGCGACGACGTGCAGAGCGGTGAGCACCGTGCCGTCCGCGTTGACGACCACGCCGGTGCCGGTGGCGACGTCGGCGGCGGTGGTGCCGCCCTCGACGCCGCGGGTGACGGCGGAGGAACCGCCGGTGGCCTGGATGAACACCACCGACGGGAGCAGCGTCTGGTAGACCTGCGGGACGGTGAGGGCGGTGGCCGAGGCCGAGGGGCTGGGCGGCGCGGCGACCGGTGCCGGATCGCCCGCGGAACCCCAGCGGAAGAAGATCGCGGCGGTGAGCGCCAGCGCGGCGGCAATCGCTGCCCAGGGCAGCAGACCGCGGTTCCCGTACGCGCGCCAGGGCCGCCTGCGGGTCCGTTCCGGCTCACTGCCGCCCGTGAGGTCGATGACCATCACCCCAGGCTAGGCCGCCCACCTCAAAGATCCATGTGAGTGGCCTGAGCGTGCCGACCGTGCACATACGGGTATGACCGGACACTCCCGGGGGTAGTGCGAGCGCACGGCGACACGGCGTTGGAGGCCCAGTGACGAACGCGGAGGACCAGCTCGGTAAGGACGAGCGTGAGCACCTCGACGAGGAGGAGGCCGAGCAGGTCGAACCCGTCCGGCCGCCCGACCTCAACCAGGAGTCGAACCGCTCGGCGACCCGCCTCGAGCTGTTCTTCGACCTGGCCTTCGTGCTGTTCGTCGCCCGCTGCGCCGACGTGCTGGCCAAGGACGAGACCTGGTCCGGCGCCGCGGTGTTCGCCGCGGTGCTCTCGGTGGGCTGGTGGGCGTGGGCCAGCACCACCCTGTACGCCAACCGGTTCGACACCGACGACGCGGTGTTCCGGCTGATCACCCTCACCGCCATGGCGGGCGTGGTGGCGATGGCCGCCGCGGTGGACAAGATCGACGAACCCACCGGCCGCTGGTTCGTCATCGGTTACGTCATCATCCGGCTGGCGCTGATCGCCGGCTACGTACGGGCCTGGCGGCACGTGCCCAAGGCCCGCTCGACGGCCCGGCTGTACCTGATCGGGCACGGACTGGGCGCGGCTGTCTGGCTCGTCTCGCTGGCCGTGCCGACCCCGGCGCGGTACGTGCTGTGGGGCGTCGGCGTGTTCGCCGACCTGGTGTGGCCGACCGCCGCGGCCCGGTTGAAGGACGCCGTCCCGCTGCACCTGGAGCACCTGCCGGAACGCTTCGGGCTCTTCGTCATCCTGGTCCTCGGCGAGTCCGTGGCCGCCGTGGTGACCGGCCTGCACGACGGCGAGTGGAAGCCGGCCGTGGTGGTCACGGCGGTGGCGGCGTTCGTGGTGGCGGCGGCGCTGTGGTGGATCTACTTCGACCTGTCCGGCGGTGCGGCCAAACGACGGCTGGCCGCCGAGGGTGACCACGCGACCAAGCACGGCGTGCACGACTTCTACGTGTACGTGCACCTGCCGCTGGCCGTCTCGCTGGCGGCGGTGGCGGTCGGGCTCGAACACGCGGTGCTGCACGGGGCCGACGACCACCTCACCGCCGGTACGAGGTGGGTGCTGGGCATCGCCACGGCCGGCTACCTGCTCAGCGCCGCGGTCATGCAGGGCCAGCTGGGCCAGCGGATCCGGGGGGCGGTGGTGTGGCCCGGTGCCGGCGTACCGCTGGCCCTGCTGATCGCCCTGCTCGACCTCTCCCCCGCCGTCACCGTCGGCCTGTTCGCGGTGCTCACGGTGGCGGGCGTGCTGACCGGTTTCGCGCTGCACCGCTCCGGTGAGGTCCGCACCGCCAAGGTCTGAGGCGGGTCAGGCCGGCACGGCGGCGGGCCGGCGCAGCCGGGCGGCGACCAGCGCCACCGCGACCAGGGTGATCACGAGGCCGACCGCGGCGGCGGCCACCGCGCCCCCCGGTACGTCGTCGACGAAGAACGCGGGCAGCGCGGTCACGGCGGACAGCAGCCGGGAGACGACGATCGCGATGACCCCGCCGCGGCTGCCCCGCCACGCCGGGACCAGGGCGGCGACGGTGATCAGGCCGAGTGCGGCGCCGATGGCCGCCACCTCCACCGGTGGCGTCTCGCCGTTGCCGACCAGCAGCGTGATGATGTCGCCCAGGCCGAGCAGGCCGGCGATGACCAGTCCGGTGACGAAGCCCTTCGAACGGTGCATGGTGTCCTCCGAGTGTGCGGGATGCGATGCCCAGCAGTCTCCGGCCGGGCCGCACCACGCCGGATCCGTGCTGCCGCCGGTCGTTTCTCCGTGCTGGCCCGTATCCGTTGCGGCCCCCGCGGCCCTACGGTGAGGACATGCAGGTCAGACCGCTCATCGCGTACGGGATCGCCGGGGTGGCCGGTGTCGTGGCGGCGGCGGGCGGGGTCTTCGCGCACCTGAGCGGCGACCCCGGCGCCGTGGCCTATGTCGTCGTCGCGACGGTCCTCGGGCTGGTCTCCGTGGGCCTCGGCGTGGTGGTGGCCACCCGGCGGCCCGGCAACATCGTCGGTGCTCTGCTCACCTGGGTGGGGCTGCTGCCGATTGAGGTGGCCGCCAGTGACGTCTACGTCGAGGCGGTGGCCCAGCGCCCGGACGTGGTCCCGGTCTCGGCTCTGCTGGTCGCGCTGCACGCCGGCGACTGGATGTTCCTCTACGTGCCGCCGGCCCTGCTCGCTCTGACCTTCCCGGACGGGCGGGTGCCGGGCCGGCGGTGGCGGTGGGTGGGGATCGGGCTGATCGCCGTACCCGTCGCCTTCACCGTGCTGGTGGCGTTCGACCCGGCGCCGTTCCCGGCGCCCTTCACCGGCCTGCCGCACGTGCTGAGCGCCGGTGGTCTCGAACCGGTGCTGATGGCCGCGGGCCTGGCGCTGCTGCCGGTCTTCCTCGGCCTGCTGATCGCCACCGCCGTGTCGATGGTGACCCGGCACCGCCGCGAGAGCGATCCGGTGCGCCGCGCCCAGATCAAGTGGTTCGCGCTGGGCGCCCTGTTCATCCCGGCCACACTGGTGCTGTGCTGGGTCAGCTACCTGTTCCTGGACGGCCCGGACCTGGTGCTGTTCGGGCTCGCGGCCACCTACATCGCCATTCCGGCGGCCACGGCGATCGCGGTGCTGCGCCATGATCTGTACGACGTGGACCGGGCGCTGAGCGCCACCGTCACGTACGGCATCGTCACCACCGCGCTGCTCGCCTTCTACACCGCCGCGACATTCCTGGCCGGCATCGCCCTGGGCCGGGAGTCGGCGGTGGCCGCCGCCGCGGCCACCGCTGTGTGCGCCGCCGCGCTCGCTCCCCTGCGGTCCCGGCTGCAGCGCCGGGTGGACCGGCGGCTCTATCCGGTACGCCGGGCGGCGCTGGCGGCGATCGAGGACCTGCGCCGGCGCACCCACGACGGCACGGCCCAGCCCGAGCAGCTCGAGGCCGAGCTGCGGGTCGCCCTGCGGGATCCGGACCTGCGCATCGGCTACCGGCTGCCGGGTACGCCCGGACTGGTCGACGCCCGCGGCGAGCCGCTGCGGGGCTCGGGCACCCCGGTGGTGCTCGGCGGTACGGACATCGGCGAACTCCTCCACCGGCGCGGCTCGCGCGAGTTGTCCCGGGAGATCGCCACGGCCTGCGCCCTGCTGGTAGAGGTGGTCCGGCTGCGGATCGAGCTCTCCGGGGCGCTGCGCGACGTCGAGTCCAGCCGGGCCCGCCTGCTCACCGTCTCGTACGAGGAACGCCGCCGCCTCGAGCGGGATCTGCACGACGGCGCCCAGCAGCGGCTCGTGGCGCTGGGCATGGCGTTGCGGGTCGGGCAGCGCCACCTCGACGACGGCGGCACCGACGTCACCGGCCTGCTCGACACCGCGGTGGCCGAGCTCGGCACCGCCGTCGCCGAGCTGCGCCGCATCGCCCACGGCCTGCGCCCCAGCAGCCTGGACGACGGCCTGGTCAACGCGCTGACCATGCTGGTCGGCCGGGTGCCCGTGCCGATCACCCTGGACGTGCAGCCGGAGCTGCGCAACGACACCCTGCCCGACGTCGTGGCGACCACCGCCTACTACGTGGCCAGCGAGGCGGTGGTGAACGCGATGCGGCACGCCCGGGCCGCGAGCATCGGCCTGCGGCTGACCCTGGACGCGGACGCGCTGACCGTACGGGTGCACGACGACGGCCCGGGCGGCGCGACCCTGCGGGCCGGGGCCGGGCTGGCCGGGCTGTGCGACCGGGTCGCCGCCGCCGGTGGTGGTCTGCGGCTGACGAGCCCGCTGGGCAGCGGCACTGTGGTGGAGGCGGTACTGCCGTGCGGATCGTGATCGGCGAGGACTCCGCGCTGTTCCGGGAGGGGCTGGCCAGCCTGCTGATCGACAGCGGACACGATGTCGTGGCCAAGGCCGCCGACGCACCCTCGCTGGTGGCCGCCGTGGACGCCACCGAGCCGGACCTCGCCGTCATCGACATCCGGATGCCGCCGGACCACACCGACGACGGCGCCCGGGCCGCCCGGACGGTCCGCGCCCGGCATCCGCGGACCGGGATCGTGCTGCTGTCCCAGCACATCGAGACCCGGCACTCCGTCGAGCTGGTCAGCAGCGGCGGCTTCGGTTACCTGCTCAAGGACCGGGTGCTGGACGTGGACGACTTCGTGGACGCGTTGCGCCGGGTCGCGGCCGGCGGGTCGGCGCTGGATCCGGAGGTGGTGACCCGGCTGCTGGCCGGGCGCGGCGCCGGCGATCCGCTGGCCGCCCTCACGCCCCGCGAGCGTGAGGTGCTGGCCGCGATGGCGGAGGGCCGGACCAACGTCGGCATCGCCCGCCGGCTGTGGCTGACCGACCGCACGGTGGAGACCCACATCGGTTCCATCATGGCCAAACTCGGTCTGGCCGCCGACGAGGAGAACCACCGCCGCGTCCAGGCGGTGCTCGTCTTCCTCAACCGCGCCTGAGCCCGGCGTCCTACAGTGGCGGAATGCTGGACGGTTGCGAGCGGTCCGTCGTCGTCGCGCCCATGGCCGGCGGGGTCTCCACGACCGCGCTGGTGCGGGCGGCGGCCGAGGCCGGGACAGCGGGATTCCTGCCCGCCGGTTACCTGACGCCCGAGGTGGTCGAGGGTCACCTGCGGGAGCTGCGCGATGCCGGTCACCCGTACGGGCTCAACATCTTCGTGCCGTCGGGGATCGCTCCCGACGCCGCGGCGGTGGAGGCCTACCGCGCCCGGCTGGCTCCCGAGGCCGAGCGGTACGGCGTCGAGCTGCCCCCGCTGCGCCTGCACGACGACGACCACTTCGCGGCCAAGGTCGAGCTGGCCGTGGCCGCGGCACCGGCGTGGGTGAGCTTCACCTTCGGCATCCCGGACGCGGCCGTGGTCGACGCGCTGCGCCGGGCGGGTTCGACCGTGCTGATCACCGTGACCGACGCGGACGAGGCGGGAGCTGCCGTGGCCGCGGGCGCCGACGCGGTGGTGGCTCAGGGCGGCAGTGCCGGTGGGCACTCCGCGACGACCCGTCCCGCGAGCTACCTCGGGGACCGGGGCACGGCCGATCTCGTCCGCGAGGTGCGGGCGGCGGTGTCCGTACCCGTGGTGGCAGCCGGCGGGGTCGGTAGCGCGACGGACGTCGCCGGTTTGCTCGCGGCCGGGGCGACCGCCGTCCAGGTCGGCACGATGTTCCTGCTCGCCGCCGAGGCCGGCACGCGGGAGGCGCATCGGGCGGCGCTGGGCAGCGACGGCGCCTCGACCGTGGTGACCCGGGCGTTCACCGGGCAACCGGCCCGCGGGCTGCGCAACCGGTTCACGGACACGTACTCCGCGGACGCGCCGATCGGCTACCCGGCGGTGCACCACCTGACCGCGCCGATCCGGGCCGCCGCGGCCCGGGCCGGTGACGCCGGGGCGCTGCACCTGTGGGCCGGGACGGCGTTCGGTCAGGCCCGGCCGGGGACCTGTCGCGAGATCCTCGACCGGCTGGGCTGACCGGGGCTCACTCGAACGACAGCTCGCCGGTCCGGGTGCGCTTGAGCTCGAAGAAGTCCGGGAAGGACGCCAGCGCCAGGGCACCGTCGAAGATCCTGGCCGCCTGATCACCGCGCGGGATGCTGGACAGCACCGGGCCGAAGAACGCCACCCCGTCGATGTGCATGGTGGGTGTGCCGACGTCGTCGCCGACCGGGTCCATGCCCTCGTGGTGGCTCTTGCGCAGGGCCTCGTCGTAGTCGGTGCTGGTGGCGGCCGCGGCCAGGGTCGCCGGCAGTCCGGCCTCGGCCAGCGCCTGAACGACCACCGCGTCGAAGTCCTGCCGGCGGTGCTGGTGGATGCGGGTGCCCAGCGCCGTGTAGAGGTCGCCCAGCACCTGCTCGCCGTGCTCCTGGGCCGCGGCGGTCACCACCCGGGCCGGGCCGAGCGACCGGTCGACCAGCTCGCGGTACCACTCCGGGAGCTCGCGGTGCTCGTTGAGCACGTACAGGCTCATCGGCCGGAAATGCAGCTCCAGCTCGCGCAGCCGCTGGACCTCCAGGATCCAGCGGGAGGTGATCCAGGCGAACGGGCAGGCCGCGTCGAAGTAGAAATCCACCCTGGTCAAGTCGGCTCCTTCTCTGGTTGCCGGTTGAGCCTACGACGGTAGAGTGGCACCTCCCAAGGGCCAATCCGGTGCCATCCGAGCAGACCAATCGCGGGGCAGATGAGCTTCCAGGTGCACCTGACCGGTTCAGGTGATCTTGTCGTCCAGGTCTACCGGCAGCTCCGGGAGGCCATCCTGGACGGCCGGCTGCGACCCGGCGAGCGGCTGCCACCCACCCGGGAGCTGGCCCGCAACGCGGCGGTGTCGCGCAACACCGTCTCGACGGCGTACGAGCGGCTGCTGGCGGAGGGTTTCGTCACGGCGCGGGTCGGCTCGGGCACCTTCGTCGACGGCACGGCCGCCCTCGACCGGCCCGCCGGCGCCGCGCCCGGTGGCAGCCTCCAGCCCCGCGGGATCTGGCCGGAGCTCGCCACGACGCCTCCGCAGCGCCCGGAGCCCCGGTACGACCTGCGGGTGGGCACCCCGGACCCGGCACTGTTCCCGTTGCCGTCGTGGCGTCGCCTGGTCAACCGGGAGCTACGCACCGGCACGCTGGCCGCGGGGAGCTACGCCGACCCGGCCGGTCATCCCGCGTTGCGCGCCGCGGTGGCCCGCTGGCTGGGCATCTCCCGGTCGGTGCGCACCGGGCCCGGCGACGTTCTGGTCACCAACGGCGCCCAGCAGGCGCTCGACCTCATCGCCCGGGTGCTGGTGGAGCCCGGTGCCGTCGTGGCGGTGGAGGAGCCCGGCTATCCGCCCGCCCGCCGGTTGTTCCGGTCCCACGGCGCCACCGTGGTCGGTGTGCCCGTGGACGACGAAGGGCTGGTCGTCGACGCGCTGCCGTCGCGGGCGCGGATCGTCTACACCACACCGTCGCACCAGTTCCCGCTGGGCGTGCCGATGTCGCACGCCCGGCGCAGAGAGCTGCTGTCGTGGGCGGAACGGCACGGCAGCGCCGTCGTCGAGGACGACTACGACAGCGAGTTCCGCTTCGAGAAGCGGCCGCTGGAGCCGTTGCAGAGCCTCGACCGTGGCGGCCACGTCATCTACGTCGGTTCCTTCTCCAAGACCATGCTGCCGGCGCTGCGGCTGGGCTTCCTGGTCGCGCCGGCCACGCTGCTCCCGCCGCTGCGGCTGGCCCGGCAGGTCGCCGACTGGCACGGCGACACCGGCACCCAGGCGGCCCTGGCGGCCTTCATCGAGGAGGGCCTGTTCGGCCGGCACCTGCGCACGGCCACGAAGGTGTACGGCGCCCGCCGCGCCCTGCTGCTCACCGCGCTGGACGGCGACCTGGGCCGCCGGCTCGTTCCGGTGCCCTCGGTGGCCGGCCTGCACCTGACCGCCCACCTGCGCGCGGACGCCGGGGTGGACGCCGCCACCGTGGTCGCCCGGGCCGAACGCGCCGGGGTCGGCGTGCAGAGCCTGGCGGACTTCTGCGCGGCGCCGCCGGAACGTGACGGCCTGGTGATCGGGTACGGCAGCATCCCCACCGACCGCCTCCCCGAAGCACTGCGCCGGTTGACCCGCTGCTTCACCCCGTGAGCCGGATTGGCCCGAACGGTTCGGCGGCCATTGGCACTTCTGCGGCGTACCGATCCACGCCGAAGGTGGAGACCATGAGCGCCGACACTGCCCGGGTCGCCACCACATTGGCGCGGACCCATCTGGTCAACGCGATTGGGGACGGCGCCTTCTACGTCACCTTCGCGCTGTACTTCACGCACGTGGTCGGGCTGTCCGCGACCCGGTTCGGGCTGGGCATGTCGCTCGCCTGGGGCGCCGGGTTCCTGGCCAGCATGCCGCTGGGCCACCTCGCCGACCGGATCGGCCCTCGTCGCGCCGCGGTCGCCCTGGCGGCGGGCACCGCGGTGGCGGTGGCGGTGCTGCCCGTGGCGCGTGGCTTCCCCGCCTTCCTGGTGGTCATCTGCGCGTACGGCGTCTGCCAGTCCGGCCTGATCGCCGCCCGTCAGGCACTGCTGACCCGGCTGGTCGAACCCGCGGAACGTACCCGGGTCCGGGCCCGGCTGCAGTCGCGGATCAACGGCGGGCTGGCCCTCGGCTCGGTCGTCGGCGCGATCGCTCTCGCCCTGGACACCCGGCCGGCGTACGTGACGGTGCTGGCCCTCGACGCCGTCGCGTTCGGGATCGCCGCGCTGCTGCTGAGCCGGCTGCCGAGTGGCACGGCGCCGGCGCCGGTGGCCGGGGGCGAGCGGGCGCTGACGGTCCTGCGGGACCGCCCGTACGCGGTGCTGACCCTGCTCAACGCCGTGATGCTGCTCTACATGCCGCTGCTCAGCCTGGTGATTCCGCTGTGGATCGTGGCGGCCACCGAGGCGCCGACGTGGATGGCCGCGGTCGTGCTGGCGCTCAACACGGTCAGCGTGATGCTCCTGCAGATGCGGGTGGCCCGCCGGGTCACCGATGTGTCGTCGGCGGCGCGCACCGTCCGTACCGCCGGGCTGGTGATGCTCGGCGCCTGTGCTGTCTTCGCGGTCACGGGCAGCACCCCCTCCCCCGGGCTGACCTGCGCGGTCCTCGTGGTGGCCGGACTGCTGCAGGTGCTCGCCGAGATGCTGCAGGCCGCCGGGAGCTGGGAGCTCAGCTTCGGCCTGGCCCCGGCTGGACGCCATGGCCTCTACCAGGGCATGTACAACAGCGGCATCCCGCTGGCCCGGATCTTGGGCCCGGCTGCGCTGACCGGGCTGATCCTCGGGTACGGCGCCACGGGCTGGCTGATCCTGGGCGTCCTGATCGCGGCGGCCGGGCTGGCCACCGTACCGGTGACGCGGTGGGCGGCCCAGCACCGCCCTGTCGGAATCCCTGCAGAATAATCTCTGCATAAAAGTCTCTGCATGGTCTATGGTGAGGCCATGACCGACCCCCAGCAGGACCGCCACGTCACCGATCCCGCCGACCTCAAGGCCGTCGCCCACCCGCTGCGGGTGCGCATGCTCGCGCTGTTGCGCCGGCACGGCCCGGCAACCGCCACCGAGCTGGCCCACCGGCTCGACACCGAGACCGGATCCACCAGCTACCACCTGCGCATCCTGGCCAAGCACGGGTTCGTCGCCGAGGCGCCGGCCGAGCCGCAGGAGCGCCGACATCCCCGCGAACGCCGCTGGGCCGCCGTGCACCGCACCACCGGCTGGAGCAACACCCAGCTCGCGGCCACCGACGCCGGCCGGGAAGCGGCCGCGATGATGCGCCGCCGCCAGGTCGAGGTCCTGATCGGCGACGTCGAACGCTTCGAGGCCGAGCAGGACCAGCTCACCCCGGCCTGGGTCGAGGCCGCGGGCATCGGCGACCTTCAGGTACGGCTGACCGAGACGTCCCTGAGTGAGCTGTGGGACCGCTTCTACGCCCACCTCGACGAACTGCGCGCCCGTGACTCCGACGACCCGGCAACCGCCGTGGTCTCAGTAGTGGTGGCCGGGTTCCCCCGCGCCGCGGACCGATGAACGCCGTCGCGGCCGCGCGCCGCTACGCGTTGCTGAACGCTCTGCTCTGGCTGCCGGCCGGGCTCTACCTGGTGCCGCTGGTCCTGCTGATGCTCGACCGCGGCCTGACGGTGTCGACGATCGCGGTCGTCGGCGTCGCCTACGGCCTCACCATCGCCCTGCTGGAGCTGCCCACCGGCGGGCTGGCCGACGTGCTCGGGCGCCGGCCGGTGCTGATCGCCTCGGCGGTCGCGGGCGCCGCCGGCCTGCTGCTGCTCGGTCTGGCCAACACAGTGGCCCTGTTCCTGGCCTCCGCTGTGCTGCGCGGGGCGGCCCGGGCTCTGTCCACCGGCCCGCTCGAAGCCTGGTACGTCGACACTGTGCACGCCGAGCAGGGACGCGAGACCGACCTGACCGCCGGCCTGGCCCGCGGCGAGGTCGCCGCGTCGCTGGCCCTGGGCGCCGGCACCCTGATCGGCGGGCTGCTGCCGCTGGCCCTGGGCAAGGTCGGTCCGCTGCCGGCCCTGGCCGTGCCGGTGCTGATGGCCGCCGGCGTCGAGGTGCTGCGGGCGGTGCTCACCACCAGCCTGCCCGAGCCGCCGCACGTGCGTCCGGCGCTCGGTGTCGTGCTGCGGGGCGTGCCGGCCACCGTGGTCACCGGGCTGCGGGTGGCCGGTCGCGACCGGGCCCTGACCCGGATCATGCTGGCCGCGGGCGGGGCGGGCGTGGCCCTGGGCACGATCGAGCTGCTCACGCCCGCCTGGCTGGCCGGCCTCTCCACGGGACCGCGGGCCGCCGCCACGTACGCGGTGGTCGCGGCGGCCGGCTTCGGCGCGGACGCGATCGGCGGCATGCTCGCCGCCGGGGCGGTACGCCGCTTCGCCTCGCACGCCCGGGCGGCGACAGCCGGCTGGACCGTGTCGGCGCTGGCCCTGGCCGGGCTGGCGGGCTGCGCGACGCTGTCCGGGACTCTGGCCATGGTGCTCGCCGGGATCGCGTACTGCGTGCTCTTCATCGGGCTCGGCGCCGCCTTCCCGGCGCAGGCCCACCTGCTGCACGAGCGGGTCGAGCCGGGCGAACGCGCCACGGTGCTGTCCGTGCAGTCACTGCTCATGCAGGCGGTGGGTGCGGTGGTCATCCCGGTGATCGGCTGGCAGGCCACCCGCAACGGCATCGAGGCCGGCTACACCATCAGCGCGGTGGTCCTGCTCGCCTCGGCCGGGCTGTTCCTGAGGCTGCGCAGCGGCAGCCGGCCCGCTGTCCCCGAGCCGGTCGGATAGCCCGTTGTTGTCGTACCCCCGCGGCAGGATCCCGGCATGACCGATGAGCGCATCGCGTTGGTGACCGGGGCCAGCCGCGGGGTCGGCAAGGGCATCGCGCTGGCCCTCGGCGCGGCCGGCCACACCGTGTACGTCACCGGCCGGTCCACCGACGGCAGCATCACCTATCCACGCGTCGGGGGCAGCGTCGAGCAGACCGCGCGGGAGGTCACGGCGGCCGGGGGCCGGGGTGTCCCGATGGTGTGCGACCACACCGACGACAGCCAGGTCGCGGCCGTGATCGATGCCATCCGGGACCGCAGCGGCGGCCTCGACCTGCTGGTCAACAACGTCTGGGCCGGCTACCGGCCCTACCACGAGGACAGGCACACCGACATGGAGGGCGTGTTCTGGGAGCAGCCGCTGTCGGTCTGGGACGACATGTTCACCGGCGGCGTCCGCGCCCACTACGCCACCACCGTGCTGGCCGTGCCGGTGCTGCGCCCGGGCGCCCTGGTCGTCACGGTGTCCTTCTTCCCCGGCAGCTACCTCAGCGGCGAGGATCAGGTTGCTTACAGCGTGGCCAAGGCCGCGGACGACCGCATGATCGCGGTGATGGCCGAGCAGCTGCGGCCGCGGCAGGTCACCGCCGTGAGCCTCTACCCCGGCCTGGTCCGCACCGAGGGCGTCCTGAGCGCGGCGGAGTTCATGGACCTGTCCAATTCGGAGTCGCCGGAGTTCGTCGGGCGCGCGGTGGTGGCCCTGGCCGGCGACCCCGCCGTGACCCGCCACACCGGACATTGCCTGGTGGCGGCCGAGCTCGCCGAGGAGTACGGCTTCACCGACCTGGACGGGAGCCGCCCGGCCAGCGCCCGCGGCTACTTCCGGGAGCGGGCCGGCGGCAGTTGACACAGGTCGATGGATGGACTGGTCTGGGTGTCATCATCCTTCGATGTCGCAGGAGGCTCGATGTCATCCAGACGCCGCTGGGCGGCCACCGCCGCTACAGCCGTGCTGACCGTCGGACTACTCACCCACCCCGGTGCGAGTGCCGCCGCCCCACCGGGCGCACCGGCCGCCGCGCCGGTGATCGCCCTCGACCCCGGCCGGAGTGCCCTGATCCGTTTCCGGCTGCCCGACGAGGCCGCGTTCCAGCAGCTCGTCGCCTCCGGAGCGGACGTCGCCACCCGGCCGCGCACCACCGACGGGCAGGTCATGGCCGACGTCGTGGTGACCTCCGCCGAGCTGGCCGCGCTCACCCGGCGCGGCGCGGTGGCCGTGCAGGTGATCCAGACCGAGGCCGACGGTGCCCGCCGGCTCGCCGAGGGCCGGCGGTCGGCGGGCCTGGCCGGCGAGGACACCCTGCAGTTCCTCCAGGCGTACTGGTGGACCAGCAACGGGCGGACCTTCCTGCAGACCCAGGTCGCCACGTCCGCCTCCGACGACCTGGACGTCGAGATCACCGTGACCTGGACGACCGCCGACGGCACCACCGGCAGCTACCCGCTCTACCGCTTCGAGGACTCGGGCGAATACCAGTACCACGTGGAGGTGCCGCAGCGGCTGCCCGCGAAGCCGGTCAAGGTCAGCGCCACCTCCAGCCTCGGCGGCCGGTCCCGCGTGGTCACGCCGACGGCCTGGCCGAACGCGACTCCGCCGCCGCTGCCGACGGGATACCAGAAGGACTTCATCGACGCGTACATGACGCCCATCGACATCAAGGCGCGGATCCAGCGGCTGGGCCGGCAGTACGACGACCTGGTCGACGTGGTCGACCTGCCGCGCCGCACCCAGGGATATCGGCGCACGGCGGCGGCGTATCTCGGCGACCCCGCCGCGGCGGCTGTCGTGGTGGAGTCGGTCAAGTTCGGTGACCAGGGCATGAACGGTGTGCAGGTGCGCACGGTGGATCCGGGGCGGGCGAACAGGCCGCTCGGTGCGACGTACCGGGACCGGGTGCTGACCGTGTCGCTGGCGACCGACGCCGGCGGCAAGGTGATCAGCACGACCGACGACGTGGCCGCCTTCATCACCGCGCGCTACCCGCAGCGCTTCACCGCGTTCGTCGAGGAGGGCTCGGCGGGTGTGCCGATGCCGGTCACCGGCTCGGCCCGCCTCGACGACGGCCTGGCGGGCAGCGAGGTGCCGCAACGGCCGTGGACGGTGCAGGCGCTGCGGATCGGCGCGGTGCGCGACGGCTCCAAGGTCGGCGTGCTGGCGTACTCGCAGGAGCACGCCCGTGAGTGGGCGACGCCGCTGGTCACGCTGGAGTTCGCCGAGCGCCTGCTGGCCAACTACGCGACCGACCCGGCGACCCGCGAGCTGCTGAACTCGGTCGAGGTGTTCGTCATCCCGACGGTCAACCCGGACGGCGCGAACTACTCCTTCAACGACTTCAACTTCCAGCGCAAGAACCTGGTCAACCACTGCACGGGCGCATCCCGCGACCCCGCCCTGCGCAACTCGTGGGGCGTCGACATCAACCGTAACTACACGGTCGGCTCCTACTTCGACGGTTACGTGGGTGGCAGCCCGAACTGCCTGTCCGGCACGTACGCCGGCACCGGCGAGCTGTCGGAGGCCGAGAGCAACAACGTGATCGCGCTGGCCAAGGCCAACCCGCACATCAAGTACGCCCTGAACGTGCACAGCTACGGCGGCTACTTCATGTGGTCACCGGGGGCGTACAAGGCGGCGGGCCGGGTCACCCTGCCCCGGCCGTCGATCGACGAGGCGAAGTACTTCCTGGACAGCGCCCGCCGCATCGTCGGGGCGATCTCCGCCGAACGCGGCACGGTGACCTGGCCGGCGTACACGGGCCCGGTCGCCGACGTCCTGTACTCGGCGGCGGGCAACTCGGCCGACCAGCTCTACTACGAACTGGGCATCGCGGCCTGGGACTTCGAGGTCGGCAACGACATCTGGAACGAGGACACCCAGCAGTGGGAGGGCGTCGGCTTCCAGCCCCCGTTCACCGAAGCCCACGCCGAATCCCAGGAGTACGCGGACGGCCTGCTCGAACTGGTCCGCATCGCCCGCGACAGCGCGGCGGCCACCCGCTAGGAGGAAGGCACGTCCGGCCGGGTGCGGGCGGCGAGCTCCCGGACCACCTCGACGAACAGGTCGATGTCGGCCTCGGTCGTGCGCCAGTTCACGATCGCCGGCCGCAGTGCCACCCGGCCGCCGTAGACGGTGGTGCCGCAGAAGACCCGGCCGTCGGCGATCAGGGCTTCGCCGACGGCCCGGTTCCACCGGTCCAGTACCTTCTCGGCCAGGCCAGGGTCCGCGACCCGGAAGCACACGATGCACAGTGGCACGTCGGCGAGGCGCTCCAGCTCGGGCGCCTCGTCGACCCGCCGGGCCAGGTGCTGGGCCAGGTCGAGGTGCCGCTCCACCATGGCGCGGTGACCCTGCCGCCCGTACGCGGTCAGCGTCGCCCAGATCGGCAGTGACCTTGCCCGCCGCGACGACTCGGGCCCGTACAGGCCGTAGCCGCCGCCCGGGTCCTGCGGTCCGGGCAGGTACGCGGCCCCCGGCATCCCGAACGCGGTGCCCAGCCGCTCCGGCTCCCGGATCAGCGCGAACCCGCTCTCGTACGGCACGTTGAGCCACTTGTGCCCGTCGGCGGCGATGGAGTTCGCCCGCTCGATCCCCCGCACGAGGTGCTCGCTGCGCGGCGACAGGGCGGCGAACAACCCGAACGCACCGTCGACGTGCAGCCAGGCGCCGTACCGGTCGGCCAGGGCAGCCAGCGCGTCGACCGGGTCGAAGTCGCCGGCGTTGACCTCGCCGGCGTTGGCGATGAGCACCGCCGGAGCGCCACCGAGCCCGGCCAGCCGCCGCTCGACGGCCTCGAGGTCGACGCGGCCCACGTCGTCACGGGCGAAGACCTCGACCGCGTCCCGCCCGTGCCCGAGCATCTGCAGGGCCTTGCGGGCGGAGGCGTGCACGTAGCCCCCGGAGAGCACCGGCATCCGCGGCAGCCCGGACAGCCCGTCGCGGACGGTGTCGGCGCCGTGGCGCTCGCCCCACCACTGGGTGGCGCAGCCGAGGGAGGTGAAGTTGGCGAAGGTCGCGCTGCCGACCAGCGCCCCGCCCCAGCCGGCCGGGAGCCCGAACAGCTGCCGCAGCCAGTCGAGCACCACCGTCTCCACCTCGTGCGCGAAGGGCGACGACACCCGGGCGAACGCGTTCTGGTCGAGCAGCCCGGCGGTCCAGTCCGCGGCCAGCGCGGCCGGGGTGCTGCCGCCGGTGACGAAGTGGAAGAACCGGGGCCCGGACGACGCCGTGGCGGTGGCCGTGCCGATCTCGAGGAGCCGCGCGACGGCCGCGGCGGTGCCGTCACCGGCCTCCGGCAGCGGACCGGCCAGGCCGGCGAGCAGTTTCGCGGCGGCGGGGTCGTGCACCGGTCGCTCGGCCAGGGAGTCGAGGTAGGGCCCGGCGGCCGCGGACACCTGGGCGAGCGCCGCGGTCGCCGCGTCGCGGTCCAGCAGAGGATCAGCCATACCGGCAGCCTCGCGCATCCCGCCGTACGGCGACAGCAAGCGACGCGAAACCGACGCCGATTCGGCCGAAGGTGGGCCCGGCTGGGGTTCTTCGTCCGGATCGGCCCGCGAAGGGTATCGCTGACCCCCGCGGACATGTTCTGCTCAGATCCGCATGCGCGAGACCGATCAGGGTGGCGACACGTCGAGAAGGGGGACCTGCCGATGCGCTGGCCGCGAGCCACAGCACCGGCTTGGCCCGTGCACGCCGCGACCGCGGCCGCCGTGCTGGGCGCCGGCGTGGCGTACGCCCTGGCCGGGCCGGACGGGCGCCCGGTGGTCTACACCCTCGTCTCGGTGCTGCCGATCCTCACCCTCCTCGCGGCCCTGGCCAGCGGGCACCTGCCGGACCGCCGGCCCTGGCTGCTCGCCGTCGTCGGCCTGGTCCTGCTCTGCGCCGGTCAGCTGCTCTTCCCCGGCTGGGTCAACGAGCCGCACCTGGGCCGGGCGCAGGGCTCAGCGCTCGACCTGACGCAGTCCACCGCCCACATGTTCTTCCTGGTCGGCGTGGCCGCAGCGATCCGCAAGCGGGCCAGCTCGGATCCGGGCGGCATCATCGACGCCACCCTGTTCGGGCTGTGCGCGGGCGGCCCGGTCTGGGAGTGGGTCATCCAGCCGCGCCTGCCCGCGGCGGCCCAGCCCTTCGGTGAGGTGCTGCTGCTGGCCGACCTGCTGGTGCTGTGCGGCGTCATCGGCTGCGTGCTGCGGATCGGCATGATGGCCAAACCCGGCCGCGGCACCCTGGGATATCTGCTGGTCACCGGGGTCTTGACGCTGGCCGCCACGGCCACGGGCACGCTGACCACCGGCTCGGGCACCGTCTGGAGCACCGGGGTGATGATGGCGGCGTACCTGACGCTCGCGGCGGCGCCGCTGCATCCGGACGCGCCGGCGATCACCCTGCCGCTGAGCGCCGGGCCGGGCGCCGGGAGCCAGCGCCTCGGCTGGCTCGCCGCCGCGCTGAGCGCCAACCCGCTGATCGCGGCGGTGCAGGTGCTGCGTGGCACCGAATCGGCCAGCCTGCTGCTTCCGGTCGGGACGCTGCTGGTCGTCCCGCTGGTGCTGCTGCGCATCCGGCACCTGTCCGGCCAGCGCGACCGCGCCGAGCAGACCCTGGCCTACCACGCCACCCACGACGAGCTGACCGGGCTCTGCAACCGCCGGCACATCGCGGCCGAGATCGACCGGGCGCTCGCCGAGGTCGACCGGGGCACCCTCGACGAGGTCACGATCCTGCTCTGCGACCTCGACGGCTTCAAACCCGTCAACGACCGGTACGGGCACCCGGCCGGCGACGCCGTGCTGAAGGCCGTGGCCGCCCGGCTGACCGCCGCCGTACGCCGGGAGGACCTGGTCGGGCGCCTGGGTGGCGACGAGTTCCTCATCCTCTGCCGGGGCGCGCTGGGTTCCGGGACGGCCGAGCTCACCGCCCGGATCATCGAGGCCGTCCGAGCGCCGTTCCCGCTGCCGGCCGGCGTGGTCTCGGTCGGCGTGACCATCGGCCTGGCGCAGGCCCGGCCGGGCCTGGCGGTCGACCGCGACCTGCTGATCGGCCTGGCCGACGCGGACATGTACGCCGGCAAGGCCGCGCGCCGCCGCGACGACACCGCACCCATCAACCGTTAGGTCGCGGGTAGCAGCCCGGCGCGGTCGACGGCCGGTTCCGCCGCTTCCGAGGTCAGCAAGCGCGGGGGTACGACCACAGCCGCCACACAACCCTGCTCGATCGGCAACAGGTGCACCGCGACGCCGGTCCGCGCCGCCAGGGTGCCGGCCACGTGCAGTCCGAGCGTCGGCTCGTCGCCGATCCCGTCCGGCCGGGGGCGGCTGAGCCGGGCGTTGAGCTCCGCGGCGGTGCGCTCGCCCAGCCCGTACCCCTGGTCGCGGACCTCGACCCGCAGCCCGCCGTCGGCGAGCGGTCCCGCGGTGATCCGCACCGGGGTGTCCGGCGGGGAGAAGCGGGTGGCGTTGTCGATGAGCTCGGCGAGGATCTGCAGCAGGTCGACGATGACGGCGGCGCGGATGCCGGTCTGGGGCAGCGGGCTGATCTCGACCCGGCGGTACTGCTCGGTGGCGGCCGCCGCGGCCTGCACGACCTCGGTCAGGGAGGCGGGCCGGGGCCAGCGCCACGCGGGCCGCCCGCCGGTGAGCACGAGCAGGCTGTCGCCGTGCCGCCGGATCCGGGTCGCCAGGTGGTCGAGGCCGAACAGCCGGTTCAGCTTGTCCGGGTCCAGTTCGCGCTGCTCGAGCTCGGTGATCAGGTTGAGCTGCCGGCCGATGAGCTCCTGGGTCCGGCGGGTCAGGGTGCGGGCGATGCCGGCCGTGGTCGCCCGCTGCTCGGCCTGCTCGGTCGCCAGCCGGATCGCCTGCTGGTGCCCGGTCTCGAAGGCCCGGGCGACCTGGCCGATCTCGTCCGGGCCGGCGGGCACCGGGCTCGCGGCGGGTAAGGGAACCGCGGGCAGGCGTTCGACCGGTGACTCCGCCAGCGACGCGACCAGCCGCGGCAGCCGGTGCTCGCCGACGTCGCACATCCGGTCCCGCAACCGGCGCAGCTCGACCGTCAACCCGCCCCCAACGAGACCGGCCAGCAACGTGACGCCGAGCAGCACGGCGATGACGAGGGCCAGGTCGGTACGGGTCCCGGCGGCCCGGTCGGCCCGCAGCGCGGTGATGTCGGCGAGGGCACGGTCGACGGCACTGCGCAGGACCTGCCGGACCTTGGCCAGATACAGCGTCGTCAGTTCCGTCCACTGCCGCACCGGCAGGTCGACCGTGGCGCCGGCCTCGCTCGCCGCCGTGATGCGCTCGGCGAACACCTCGACCTCGGCCCCGGCCGCCTCGACCCCGGCCGCCTGGAACAGGGCGACGGTGTCCGGGCCGGCCACCGACCGGAACGACGCGGTCTGCAGGGTGACCAGGATGCCGTAGCCGCCGAGCACCGCCCGTTCGCCGCGCGCCTCGGTGCCGCGGGAGAGCAGCGCCGTACCGAGGGCGCGGCGCTGCGAGTTGAGGCCGGCCGCGACCAGCAGGTCGTACACGCCCAGGGTGCGACCGGCTACGGACGGGTCGCCGGCGAGCAGGACCGCGCGGCTGTCCGCGCGCCGGCCTAGCTCGATGACGTCGAGGATGAGCCGGCCGTAACGGTTGACGGTCGCGAGCGCGGACAGCGAGTCGGTGAAGGCGGTGAGGCGCAGCTCCTCGAGCGTCGCCAGCCGGGTCCGCAGCTCGTCGCGGGCGAAGGCCAGGGACGGGTCACGGACCTCGGCGACGGCGGTGAGCAGGGCCGCGAGGTAACGGTCGGAGGCCGCGTACGCGTCGGCGAGGTCAGGCCGGGCGCGCTCGTCCGCCACCGCCGGCGCGGCCGCGTCCCGTTCGTCGTCGAGCGCCTCGGTGGCCCGGATCGCGGCCTGGCTGATCGTGGCGTACCGCTGCGCGTCGGCCAGCGGCTGCTCGGCGTCCCGCGCGTCCCGGATCCGCAGAATTCCGAGGCCGGCGGCGACCAGGGCCGGCAGCAACGCCACCACCGTGAGCCGCCGGGCCAGCGGCTGCCCGCGCAAGGTGAGGATCGGTGCCGCCCGGCCGAGCAACCACCGGACGGCCGGCCACGGGCGGCGACCGGTCAGGCCGTGCCGGCCGCGGACCCGGGCGGCCCAGGCCGCGGAACGACTCCTGATGTCCACGATCGTGTCCTCCAGCCCACCGCCGTCACCGTCGGTACCCTCCCGATGACACGGATCCCCCGGACCGGCAGTTCAACAATTCCCGGCCGGGATTTAAGGAGCAGTGAAACCCGCATCGTCGCTGCTCACCGGGCTGCGGTGGAGTTATGGGGCGAACTGAGCGGCGTCCATTGCGCATTGATCCATTGTCGCGAATATCGCGCGAGATCAAATTCGGTAGCAGTGCGCGCGCCCCGGCCACCGGCGGAGATCCGGCAGGCTGGAGACTGGACCCAGGGCGAGGAAAGGTCGGGCGCGTGGGCGTGCGGAAGAACATCCTGATCACCGGGGCGAGTGCCGGGCTGGGCGAGCAGATGGCCCGCGACTTCGCCGCGCGCGGCCGCGATCTCGCGCTCTGCGCGCGCCGGCTGGACCGGCTCGAGGCCCTGCGGGACGAGCTGCTGGCCGCCCATCCCGGCGTCACCATCACGGTACGGCAGCTCGACGTCACCGAGCACGCCCAGGTCTTCGCGGCGTTCGACGCCGTCCGGGCCGAGTTCGGCACGCTGGACCGGGTGATCGTCAACGCCGGTGGCGGCAAGGGCCGGCCGATCGGCACCGGCGGCTTCGACACCAACCTGCACAGCGCCCAGACCAACTTCGTCGCCGCGCTGGCGCAGTGCGAGGCCGCCGTGCAGATCTTCCGGGACCAGGGCCACGGGCACCTCGTGGTGATCTCCTCGATGAGCGCGATGCGCGGCCTGCCCCGCGGGATGACCACCTATGCCGCCACCAAGGCCGGGGTCGCCGCGCTCGCCGAGGGCATCCGCGCCGACCTGCTGGGCACCGCGGTCAAGGTGACCACGGTCTTCCCCGGCTACATCGTCTCGGAGGCGAACCCGGCGGCCAAGCCCAAGCCGATGATGGTCTCCACCGAGCAGGGCGTACGGGCCATGGTCCGGGCCATCGAACGTGAGCGCCCGCAGGCCAAGGTGCCGGCCTGGCCGTGGGTGCCGGTCGGCTTCGTGATGCGCCACGCGCCGCTGCGGGCGGTCGCCCGGTTCAGCTGAGCCCAAGTCGCGGTCCAGAATCCACCGCGGGTTCACTCGCCGCATCGTGACCGGCAACGCACCGCTCGCAGGCTGCCAGGAACCCCATCGAGGAGGTTCCATGGATCGGCGAACGATGCTGCGAGCGACAGTGGTGAGCGCGGGAGCGATGGCGCTGCCTTTCACCGCGTGGTCCGCGGCGTACGGCGCACCGGCACAGAACGCCACCGGGCCCTACGGCCCGCTGCAGAGCGCCGACGCCCGGGGCATCCAGCTGCCGGCCGGGTTCACCAGTACGGTCGTGGCCCGGTCCCGGCAGGTCGTCAGCGGCACGTCCTACGTCTGGCACGACGCCCCCGACGGCGGCGCGGTCATCCCCAACGGCACCGGCTGGGTCTACGTCTCCAACTCCGAGGTCAGCTCCTCTTCCGGCGGCGGCGCCTCGCGGATCCTGTTCAACTCCGCCGGGGCGGTCGTCGGCGCGTCGCGGATCCTGTCCGGCACCAACCAGAACTGCGCGGGCGGCAGGACGCCCTGGAACACCTGGCTGTCCTGTGAGGAGGTCAGCCTGGGCCGGGTCTTCGAGACGTACCCCCTGGGCGGCACGGCCGTCTTCCGCCCGGCCATGGGCCGGTTCAAGCACGAGGCCGCGGCCGCCGATCCGGTACGCCGGGTCGTCTACCTCACCGAGGACGAGACCGACGGCAAGTTCTACCGCTTCGTCCCCTCCACCTGGGGTGACCTGTCCACCGGCACCTTGCAGGTGTTCCGGGCCGGCAGCGGCACCTCCGGCACCTTCACCTGGGCGACCGTGCCGGACCCGGACGGCTCCCCCACCGCCACCCGCTACCAGGTGTCCGGGGCCAAGTCCTTCAACGGCGGCGAGGGCTGCCACTACGCCGACGACACCGTCTGGTTCACCACCAAGGGCGACAACCGGGTCTGGCAGGTCAACCTCGCGGCCGGCACCTACGAGCTCGCGTACGACGACAACCTCGTCAGCCCCGGCACGGCCCCGCTGTCCGGGGTGGACAACATCACCGGCACCACCGCCGGTGACCTGTACGTCGCCGAGGACGGCGGCAGCATGGACATCTGCCTGATCACGCCGGACGACAAGGTCTCGCCGTTCCTGCGGATCACCGGCCAGAGCGGCTCCGAGATCACCGGCCCGGCCTTCACCCCGGCCGGCGACCGCCTGTACTTCTCCTCGCAGCGCGGCACCAGCGGATCGTCGTCGGGCGGCATCACCTACTGCGTCACCGGGCCCTTCCGCCGCTGACGCCGGCCGGCCTCGCCGTGCGCCCGGTCAGGCTGCCGGGCGCACGGCACAGGCCGGCTCGCTCTCGTCGAGGAACTCGTCGATCATCGGGGCCAGCCACTCGGCGCGCTGCGGGACGCCGGTGTGGGTGGTGCCCGGCAGGATCGCCAGGCGGCAGGCCGGCAGGCCGGTCAGGTCGCCGGCGACGCCGCCGCCGAGCAGCCGGAACATCTCCACCGCGTGCTCCGGGCGCACGATGTCCGCGTCACCCAGCACCAGCAGGGTGGGCGCGGCCAGCGCCCGGATCTGCGCGGCGGTCCACCGCGGCAGGTCCGCGTCCAGCACCTTCATCTTGGTGACCAGCGTGGCGAAGCCCGCCGGGTCCGGCGCGGTCCGCAGGTACTCGTCGTGCAGCTCCGAGCCGTGCAGGTGCTCGGGCCGCAGGTCCTGGATGCCGTCCAGCAGGCCCGGGTGCAGGCCCGCTTCGTCGAAACTCACCGAGGCCAGGACCAGCCGGCCGACCCGGTCGGCGTGGTCGGTGCCCAGGCGCAGCGCGACCGCCGCCCCCATGCTCCAGCCGAACACGTCGGCGGTGGCGATGCCCAGCCGGTCGAGCAGCTCGACCACGTCGGCGGCGAAGCTCTCCACCGTGAACGGGCGGTCGATGTCCGGGGTACGGCCGTGGGCCTGCAACTCGACGGCGATGACCCGGCGGGTACGGGCCAGCAGCGGCAGAATCGCGCCGAACGAGGTGCCGATGCCGGAGAGCGCGCCGTGGATCAGCAGCACCGGGCGGCCCGCCGCGACGCCGTGTTCCTCGTGGTAGATGTCCATGTCCTCACGATGGCGGCCGGCTCCTACGGTTCACTTGCGGTCCGCTGCCCGCTTGTAGGGTTTGCGCCATGCGATTCGGCGTGCTCGGGCCGCTGGCGGTCACCACCGACGCCGGCGAGCCGGTTGTCGTGCCCGGCGCCAAGGTGCGGGTCCTGCTGGCCGACCTGCTGGCCAACCGCAACCAGGTGGTGTCGGCGGACCGGCTGATCGACGACCTGTGGGCCGAGGACGTGCCCGCCAACCCGCTCGGCGCGCTGCAGGTGCGCGTCTCGCAACTGCGCAAGGCGCTCAACGACGCCGAGCCCGGCGCCCGCGACCTGGTCGAGTCCCGCTCCCCCGGATACGTGCTGCGGACCGCGGAGGTGGACGCGGACCACTTCACCGCGCTGGCCGGCGCGAGCGACGTGGAGACGCTGACCTCCGCCCTGAAGCTGTGGCGCGGGGACGCCTACGCCGACATGGCGGACGAGGAGTTCGTCCGGGCCGAGGCCACCAGGCTGACCGAGCAGCGCCTCACCGTGCGCGAGCGGCTCGCCGACGCGCGGCTGGCCCGCGGCGAGCACGATCTGGTCGCCGCCGAGCTGGCCGAGCTGGTCGCCCGCCATCCGCTGCGCGAGAGCCTGCGGGCCCTGCACCTGCGCGCCCTGTACGCCGCCGGCCGCCAGACCGAGGCCCTGGACAGCTACGCCGACCTGCGCGAACGTCTCGCCGACGAGCTGGGGCTGGACCCCGGCCCCGAGGTGGCCGCCCTGCACCGCAAGATCCTGGAGCAGGATTCCGCGCTGAGCCCGCCGCCGAAGGCCGCCATCATCCGCAACAGCCTGCCGGCCCGGCTGGACGAGCTGGTCGGGCGGGCCGAGGCGCTCGCCGAGCTGCGCACGCTCGTCCCGGGGCAGCGGCTGGTCACGCTGATCGGGCCGGGCGGCGTCGGCAAGACCCGGCTGGCCACCGAGGTGGCCCGGGAGCAGACGTTCCCCGACGGCGTGCACCTGGTCGAGCTGGCGCCGCTGCCGGCCGGTGACCCGGGCATCGCCGAGCGGGTGCTGGCCACGCTGGGTGTGCACGAGGCGACCGGAGCCAGTGTCGCCCCCGACGACCGGCTGACCGTGGCGCTGCGGGACCGGCAGCTGCTGATCGTGCTGGACAACTGCGAGCACGTGATCGAGCCGGCCGCCGCGCTGGTCGCCCGGGTGTTGCGGGAGGCGACCGGGGTCACGGTGCTCGCCACCAGCCGCGAACCCCTCGGGCTGACCGGGGAGGTGCTGTGGGAGGTGCCGCTGCTGGCCGTACCGGACGGCGGGGACCTGGACGCGGTCCGCCGGTCCGCCGCGGCCCGGCTCTTCACCGCGCGGGCCGCCGCCCACCAGCGCAACTTCCGGCTCGACGAGCGCACCGCACCCGCGGTCGCGCAGCTCTGCCGGCGCCTGGACGGGCTGCCGCTGGCGCTGGAACTGGCCGCCACCCGGGTGCGGTCGCTCGGCGTGACCGGCGTGGTGGACCGGCTCGACGACCGGTTCCGGCTGCTCAGCACCGCGCAGCGGGACCGGCCGGACCGGCAGCGGACGCTGACCGCGGTGATCGGCTGGAGCTGGGAGCTGCTCGACGCCGCGGACCAGCAGGTGCTGGCCCGGCTGGCGGTCTTCGCCGACGGCTGCACGACCGAGGCGGCCGAGGAGGTCTGCGGGGCGGACCTGGACGCGCTGGCCCGGCTGGTGGACCGGTCGCTGGTGGTGCCCGACGACAGCGGCGCCGAGCCGCGCTACCGCTTGCTCGAGTCCATCGCGGCGTTCGGCCTGGAGCGCCTGCCGGACCTGAAAGCGGTACGGGCCCAGCACACGGCCTACTACACCGCACTGGCCGAACAGGCCGACCCGCACCTGCGCGGCGCCGACCAGCAGCAGTGGCTGGCCCGGCTGGACGCCGAGACGGCGAACCTGCGCGCGGCCCTGGCCCACGGCGGCGGGTTGCGGCTGGCCAACGCGCTGACCTGGTACTGGATCCTGCGCGGCCGGCTCACCGAGGCCCGCCGGGCCCTGGCTCACGACGGCAGCGCGGCCGAGCAGGCGCAGGCGGCGGCCTGGCGGGTTGGGTTCGCGCTGTTGCAGGGGGCTCCGGTTGTGGCCGAGGAGATCCGCGCCGCGCTGGCCGCGCACCCGGGCGACCGGGCGGCGTGGTTCGTGGCGAACGCGGTGCTCGACCGCGGCGAGGTCACCCTGGCGGCGGAGCTGCTGCCCACGGTGTTCGAGGACCGGTGGACCGAGGCCGCGGTGCTCAGCACCCGGGCCAAGCTGGCCCACGTCCGCGGCGACCTGGCCGAGTTGGAGCGCACCGGGACCCGCAGCGGCGCGCTGTTCGCCGAGCTGGGCGACCGCTGGGGTCAGCTGCAGGCCAACGACTGGCTGGGCGGCCTGCTCGAGATGCGGGGTGATCACGAGGGGGCGGCGGCCCTGCACGAGCAGGGTCTGGGCTGGGCCGAGGAGCTGGCGCTGTGGCCGGACGTGGGCGGCAAGCTGTCCTGGCTGGCCTGGCTGGCGGTGCAGAACCGCGACTATGCGCGGGCCCGGGAGCTAGGCGAGCGCGCGTACCGGCTGGCGGCGGAGCAGGACGCGCCGGCCGCGATGGTCTTCGCCGGCATGAGCCTCGGCATGGCCGCCCGCCGCACCGGCGACCTGGCACCGGCGCTGCATCACCTCGGCGCCATCGCCGAGCGGGGCCGGGCCGAGGCGCAGCCGGCCCTGTACCTGCCGATGATCCTGGTCGAGCTCGGTTACGCGGCCGAGCAGAGCGGTGACCCGGCGGCCGGGCTGGCGCTGCACCTGGAGGCCTTCGCGGCCGCGCGGACGATGGACGCGCCGCGCGACGCCGTCATGGCCCTGGAGGGCATGGCGTCGGCGGTGGCCGCACCGGAGGTGGCCGCCCGGCTGCTGGGTGCCGCGGCCGCGACCCGGGCGGCACTGGAGGCCCCCGCGGCCCCGGCGGAACGCGACGAGACCGATCGGGTCACCGCCCGCGTCGTGACCGCGCTGGGCCAGGAACGCTTCTCGGCGCTGCTCGCCGAGGGCAGCCGGCTGGGCCCGGACGACGCCCGGGCCCTCATCGCGGCCTGAGTCAGGCGACCGTCTTCGGCCGGTACGACGCGATGATCACGCCGCTCTTCATGACCTTGGTGTCGATCAGCTCGAACGAGGTCTTGACGTCCTTGAGCGGGCTGCTCAGCGAGTCGCCGCCCTCGAGCACCGGGTGGATCCAGAAGCGGACCTCGTCGACCAGCCCGGCCGCGACCAGCTGGGCGGTGACCGAGCCGTAGCCGTACTGCAGGATGTCCTGGCCGTCCTGGGCCTTGAGCGCGGTGACTGCGGCGATCAGGTCACCCTGCAACACCTCGGTGTTGTTCCAGGTGGGGTCGGTCAGGGTGGTCGACGCGACGTACTTCTTGACGCTGTTGAAGTAGGCCGCGCCGGTGCTCGGGTCGCTCTCGTCCATGGCCGGCCACGCCGCCGACATGCCGTCGTAGGTGACCCGGCCCATCAGGAGCGCGTCGGCCCGCTCGGTCTGCGAGCCGGCGAAGGCGCCGGCCTCGTCGTCGAAGTAGGGCCCGGTCCACATCGGGTTCTCGATGACGCCGTCGAGGGTGACGTAGGTCGAGTTGATGAGCTTGCGCATCGGAATTCTCCTGAATCAGTGGTGTGCCGTGCTGACCTACTGATCATGTCCGGGCGCACTTACGGTTCTCTTCAGGTGCGGCTACGGCCGCTTGGTCAGCCGGACGGCGGTGTAACCGCGCAGGACGAAAGTCAGGCGCTGGACCGGCTCCGCGGCCAGCTCCAGGCGGGGCACGTGGTCGAGCAGGGCGGCCACGGCCGTACGCAGCTCGAGGCGGGCCAGCGGCGCGCCGAGGCAGAAGTGCAGGCCGGCGCCGAAGCCCACGTGCGGGTTCGGGTCGCGGCCCACGTCGAACGTGTCCGGGTCGGCAAACACGGCCGGGTCGCGGTTGGCGGCGCCGAGCAGCGCGGCCACCTCGGCGCCGGCGGGAACCGTGACTCCGGCCAGCTCGACGTCGGCCGCGGCGGTGCGGATGAACATGTGCAGCGGCGGGTCGTACCGGATCATCTCCTCGGTCGCGGCCGGGAGCAGCCCCCGGTCGGCGCGCAGCCGCGCGAGCTGGTCCGGATGCCGCAGCAGGGCCACCATGCCGCCGCCGAGCGCGTTCACCGAGGCCTCGTGGCCGGCGTTGAGCAGCAGGATCGCCGAGGCCACCAGCTCGTCGGCGGAGAGCCGGTCAGTGCCGTCGCGGACCGCCACCAGCCGGCTGACGAGGTCGTCGCGCGGCTCGGCCCGGCGACGCTCGGCCAGGTCGCGCAGGTAGTCGGCGGACTCCTGGCTCGCGGACAGGGCCGCCGCCTCGGTCTGCGGGGTCGGCGACACCTCGTACATCCGCACGATCGCCGCCGACCAGGGCCGCAGCCGGTGCCGGTCGGCGGGCGGCACCCCGAGCAGCTCGGCGATGACCGTGACGGCGAGCGGCTCGGCAACCTCGGCCAGCAGGTCGAACTCCGGGCCGGTGGCGGCCAGCAGGGCAGCGGCCTCGGCGGCGACGGCCGGGCCGAGCCGCTCGACGTGCCCGCGGGTGAAGGCCCGGGCGACCAGCGACCGCAACCGGGTGTGCACCGGCGGCTCGTTCTCCATCATCTGGTTGCGGTGCAGCAGGTTGAACGGCTCGTAGACCGCGGCGGGCTCACGATCGCGCCAGGACCGGCCGAGGCGGCGGTCGCGCAGCACGCCCTCGACGGCGGCGTGCCCGGCGGCCAGCCACCGGCCGGTCGGGGCGTGCCAGCTCACCGGCGCCTGCTCGCGCAGCCGGGCGAGCCGCGGGTACGGGTCGCGCACGAACCCGGGATCGGCGAAGTCGACATCCACCCCCGCACGGTAACGGTCCGGGATGGCTCATTCGGGATGGTTCGGGGTGCGCCGGCCGACGGCGAACGGTGACGTCACTCCCCGGTACGCCACGTGCAGCACCATCCCCTGCCGGGCGTGCGGCAGGTTGTGGCAGTGGTCGAGCCAGATCCCGGGGTTGTCGGCCCGGAACGCCACCTGCCACACCTCGCCGGGCAGCACGTCGAACGTGTCCAGCCACAGCGGACTGCCGCTCACCGCGCGCCCGTTGCGGGACAGCACGAGCACGTGGTGGCCGTGCAGGTGCATGGGGTGGCTGTCGGTGCCACGGTTGACCACGGTGGTGCGTACGGCATCACCCTCATCCACCAGCAGCGGCGCGATGTCCGGGTAGACGTCGCCGTTGACCGTGTACGCGTACCCGGGCACCCCGTCCAGGAACCGGATCAGCCGGTCCAGCACCAGCGTGTAGTCCTTGTCGTAGCGGCCGAACGGTCCGCGGGCGGGCGTGCCGTAGCGGGTGATGTCCAGCTCGGTCCCGTCCGGGTGCGCGGGTGCGGCACCGGCGCCCAGCAGCAGCCCCTCGGACTCCCGCCCGTCCACCATGACGTGCACAGCCCCCGCAGGCATGGTGAACAGCACGTCGTAGCGACCACCGGCCGGCAGCCGCAGCGTGGTCTCGGCCGTCAGCGAGGCCGGACCGTTGAGGTCCCGGCCGTCGATCGCCCCCACGGTGTACGACGTCCCGCTGACCGCCACCCGGTGCGCGTTGTTGTCGGTGTTGATCAGCCGCAGCCGGACCGGCCGGCCCGCGGGCACGTCACGGGTCTCACGCCGGTCCGATCCGCCGAGGACGGTCACGCCGCCGTCGAATCGGTGCACGGGCAGGACGAGATCCGTCTCCGCCGGCCGGGTCCCAGCGGGGTCCACCACCAGGGTGCCGTAGAGCCCTTTGCGGACGGCCGTGCTGGACAGCTCGTGCGAGTGGTACCAGTAGGTGCCGGCGTCCTCGGCCACGAACCGGTAGGTGAACGTGCCGCCCGGCGGGACCGCGTCCTGGGTGACCCCGGCGACGCCGTCCTCGCCGGCCGGCACGTCGTAGCCGTGCCAGTGCAGAGTGACCCCCGTGTCCGGCAACTCGTTGCGCAGGACCACCTCGACGACGTCGCCCTGGGTCACCCGCAGTTCGGGGCCCGGCAGCAAGCCGTTGAAGGTCCAGGCGTCCACCGTCGTCCCGGAGGGCAGCGTGACCACCGCGGCGCGGGCGGTGAGCGTGAACGTGCGGGTCGGCGGGCGGGCCGGGCCCCGCAGGTCGGCGACGGACACGCCGTGCTCGGCATGGTGGTGGAGCCGGTCGGGCAACCGGCTGCCGGCGGCGGCCGTGACCCCCGCAGCCAGCAGCGCGACGGCTGCGGCGGCCACCACCGCGATCCGGGCCGCTCGGGCCTGCAGCCGCCAGGCCAGCAGAGCCGCCGCGCCGGGGCCGAGGACGGCCACGAGCCCGCCGGCCGTGACCGGATATCCGACCAGCAGCTGCACCGCCAGGCCGGCGACCGCCAGGTACGCCGCCGCGATCAGCACCGGCACCGCGGGTTTCCGGCGGCGGGTCACCGCGATCCCGGCCACCACCGCCAGCAGCGTCAGCGGGACCGCGGTCACCAGCCGGTCCGGCAGGAACCACCAGCCGGCCCGGCCGAGGGCGACCACCACGGCGGCCCGCCCCACCGTGGCCAGCACGGCCGCCATCAGCAGCGGGGTGCCAGCCCGGGCGTCGCGCAACGGCCAGGCCGCCACCCACAGGCCGGCCGCGACGACCAGCAGGAGCAGGTCGAGAACCAGCACCACGTTCATGCCGCGTGGGTCCGCGGGGTGCCGGTGACCGCCCCGGCGGCCAGGCGGCGGGCGTTCATCAGGCCGGTGACGGCGGTGCCGAGGATGGCCAGGCCGTTGAGCACGTGCAGGGCGACCACGTACAGCGGCAGGCCGGTGCGGTCGTCCTGGCTGCCGCCCAGCGCGTTGCTCAGCGCGACCAGCACGAACTGCACGACGACCAGCCCGAGCGGCAGCGCGGCGAACGCGACGACCCGCCCACCGGCCCGCGCCAGCGCCGCGACGACGATGTTGAGCAGCACCACCCCCATGACGGCCAGGGCGCCGGCGCGGTGGGCCGTCCACGAGTCGGTGGTGGCCGGCCGGCTGAATCCGCCGACCCCGGCCAGGTAGAACTGGGTCAGCACGGCGATCACGACGAACGCGCTGCTGATGACGAAGACCTTGCGCATCTGGATCACTCCTGTCAGGACGGTCAGACTGTGGCGTCTTCACGGATGCCGGCCGGTGCCGGCGGGGCCGCCCGCGGTGCCCGGCGCCCGGGCATCCACCAGTTGGCGTTGCCGCACAGCTCCATCACCGCGGGAACGAGGACCATCCGGACGACGGTGGCGTCGATGAGCACCGCGACGGCCATGCCCAGGCCGATCTGCTTGACCGAGACGTCCGGGCCGAGCAGGGCGGTGGTGAAGACGGCGATCATGATGGCGGCCGCGGCCGTGATGACCTTCGCAGTCCGGGCCAGGCCCCGGGTCACGGCCCGGCGGGTGTCGCCGGTGCGCTCGTACTCCTCGCGGATCCGGGAGATTAGGAAGACCTCGTAGTCCATCGACAGGCCGAACAGCAGCGGGAACATCATCATCGGGACCCAGGTGGTGATCGGCATGCCGGTGGGGAACCCGAGCGCGGTGCCCAGCCAGCCCCACTGCACGACTGCGACCAGGACGCCGTACGCGGCGCCGATGGACAGCAGGTTCATCACCGCGGCCTGCAGGGCGATCGTGACCGAGCGGACCAGCACGATCAGCAGCAGCAGGGACAGCACGATGACGACGCCGATCATCAGGGGCAGGCGGGAGCTCACCTCCTCGGCGAAGTCGATGGTGGCGGCGTTCGGGCCGCCGATGTAGACCTCGCCGCCGCCGGATGCCCGGGGCAGGACGTCGTCGCGCAGCTCGTGCACCAGCTCCGTGGTCGCCTCGTCCTGGTATCCGGTCCGGGGG
This sequence comes from Actinoplanes sp. CA-051413, assembly GCF_050955795.1. Taxonomy (NCBI): domain Bacteria; kingdom Bacillati; phylum Actinomycetota; class Actinomycetes; order Micromonosporales; family Micromonosporaceae; genus Actinoplanes; species Actinoplanes sp. CA-051413. Next base: position 4,204,196 of record NZ_CP192100.1, on the reverse strand, counting down.
AAGGCCATGAAGGTGGCGGCCTGCCCGTCCTGGCTGACCCGCGGCGGCGTGGCGTAGGCGATGCCGCCGGTCGCGCGGACCGCCGCGACGACGGGACCCAGGTCGGTGTCCGGCGAGCCGATCCGGGTGGCGAAGATCAGGGGTGCGCCGTAGCCGGGGCCGAAACCCTCCGAGACAATTTCGTACGAGGTGTAGCTGCTGCGGTCGTGCGGCTGGACACTGGCGTCGGGAAGGCTGAGCCGCATCGACAGCGCGGGCGCGGCGAGCACCAGCAGCAGTGCGCCGGCCAACAGCGCGGCGACGACCGGCCGGCGCTGCACCACGCCGGCCCAGCGCTCGGCGAGGGCCCGGCGTTCCCGCGGCGGGACACCCGCGGCACGGCGGGTGCGCAGAGTGCGGCGCGGCAGCCGCAATGAGTTGATCTTGTGGCCGGTGAAGCCCAGGAATGCCGGCAGCAGGGTCACCGCGGCGACCATCGTCACGAGCACGGTCACCGAGGCGCCGATGGCCACGCCGGTCATCATCCGCTGTCCCATGGCGATCAGTCCCAGCAGCGCGATCAGCACGGTGGTGCCGGCGAACAGCACCGCGTGACCCGCGGTGGTGATGGCCTTGACCGTGGCGTGCTCGGGATCGTCGCCGTCGTGCAGGCTGTCCTTGTAGCGGGTCAGGATGAACAGCGCGTAGTCGATGCCGACGCCGAGGCCGATCAGCACGGCGACCAGCACGGTGAAGTCCGGCGCCGGCACCACGTGTACCACGATCTTCATCAGGGCCACGCCGCCGATCACGGCCAGCAGCCCGGTGACGATCGGCAGGCCCATCGCGACCAGCGACCCGAACGCGATGAACAGGATCACGGCCGCGGCCAGCAGGCCCACGCCCTCCGCCGGGCCCTGCGGCGGTGTCTCGGCCTTCTCCGCCGCCTCGCCGCCCAGCCCCAGCGTCAGGCCGTCCCCGGAGGCCGCCTTGACCGCGTCCACCAGTGGCACGACGTCGGCCTTGGGCAGTTCCCGGCCGGTCAGCGGGATGGTCGTGCGCGCGATCCGGCGGTCCGGTGTCACCAGCGCCGGGTCGGCGTACGGCGAGACCACCGGCCCGGTGACCGCGGCGGCGTCCAGCTCGGCGAGGACCCGCTCGATCCGCTGCCGGGTGGCCGGGTCGTCGATCCCCCGGTCCGCCCGGACAGCCAGCGTGAGCGTGTCACCCTGCTGCTGCGGGAAGTGCCGCTCGATCAGCAGCTGGGCCTTGGCCGAGTCCGACCCACCCCCGGAGTACGCGTTGTCGGCGTCCGCGCCGAAGCCGAAGCCCAGGACCGACACGGCGAGCACCCCGAGGATCCAGGTCAGCAGCACCAGGCGGCGCCGCCGGAAACAGAAGCGGGCCAGCCGGGCCAAGGCGCCGTCCGCGGGTGGGGTCTCGGTGGGCATCGTCGCTCTCCTCGGGTTCTGCGGGTGTGGCCTGATCCTGTCGCCGGGAGCGGCGCGGATCGTCCGGCAGCCGCAGACGCTTCGCGGTGCCACCGATGCCGCAGCCGGCTGCCGCGGACGCAGCAGAAACGGCGCATGTACCGCGGCTGCGGTAGTCGTCCGCTCGTCCCCGGGCAGGACTCGCTCGCGGCGACTTTGCGGTTAGGGTGCGGCCATGAGCAGGAGACGGGCCGCGGTCACCGACTGGGCGATCGCCGTCGGCATCGCGGGGGCGCTGCTGACCGGCGGGCTGTCCGGCCGGCCCGCCACGGATCTCGACCCGCTGGGCTACGTGCTGCTGGTCGTGGCCGGCCTGGCGCTGGCCGCGCGCCGGCGGGCTCCCGTAGCGGTGCTGGTCGTCACCGGGCTGTGCGCGGTGGGCTGGCAGGCGGCCGGGTTCGACGTGCCCGCCGTGGCGTACCTGTTCGCCGTGTACGCCGCCGTCCGGGCCGGACGCCGCAGGCTCACGATCGTGGTGTCGGTGGCCATGCTGGCCGCGCTGCCGTTCGCGGCCCTGGTGTCCCTGCACGACCTGGGTGAGGCGTTCACCCGGGCCCGCAGTGCGCTGGAGCTGGCCTGGCTGATCGCGGCCGGCGCCGCCGGTGAGGCGCTGCGGCAGGCCGAGCGGCGGGCCGACGAGGCCGAACGCACCCGGGAGGAGACCGCGCGGCGCCGCGCCGACGAGGAACGGCTGCACATCGCGCGGGAGCTGCACGACTCGCTCACCCACCAGATCTCGGTGATCAAGGTGCAGGCCGAGGCCGCCGTGCACGTGGCCCGCAAGCGGGGCGAGGAGGTGCCGGAGTCCCTGCTGGCGATCCGCGAGGCCGGCCGGGAGGCGACCCGGGAGCTGCGGGCGACCCTGGAGGCGTTGCGCGACGACGGCACCACCCCGCCGCAGGGTGTCGGTCACGTCCCGGAGCTGGTGGAGCGGGCCCGGGCGTCCGGGCTGGACGCGACGCTGACGATCGAGGGAGCCCGGCAGGACGTGCCGGCGGCGGTGGACCGGACCGCGTACCGGATCGTGCAGGAGTCGCTCACCAACATCGCCCGGCACGCCGCCGCCGCGACCGCGTCGGTCCGGATCCACTACCGCCCGGACGGGCTGGCGATCCAGGTCGACGACGACGGCCGGGCCACGCCGGGCAGCGCCCCGACGCCCGGCGTCGGGCTGCTCGGGATGCGCGAGCGGGTCACCGCCCTGGGCGGGCGGCTGCGCGCGGAGCCCCGCACCGGCGGCGGTTTCACCGTGCAGGCCGAGCTGCCCGTGGACCGGACCGCGTGATCCGGGTCCTGCTGGTCGACGACCAGCCGTTGCTGCGCAGCGGGTTCCGCGCGCTGCTCGACGTGGAGGACGACATCGAGGTGGTGGCCGAGGCCGCCGACGGCCTGCAGGGTCTGGCCCTGGCCCGCGAGCACCGGCCGGACATCGTCCTGCTCGACATCCAGATGCCGGTGCTGGACGGCATCGAGACGACCCGGCGCATCGCCGCGGACCCGGATCTGGCCGGGGTGCACGTGGTCATCCTGACCAACTACGGTCTGGACGAGTACGTCTTCGACGCGCTGCGGGCCGGCGCCGCGGGGTTTCTCGTCAAGGACATCGTGCCGGAGGACTTCCTGCACGCCGTCCGGGTGGCCGCGCGCGGGGACGCGTTGCTGGCGCCGTCGATCACCCGCAAGCTGATCAGCCGCTACGTCACCGAACCGCGCCGCGCCGGCGCCGGCGCCGGCGCGCAGCTCAAGGAGCTGACCAACCGCGAACGTGAGGCCGTCGCCCTGGTGGCGCAGGGGCTGTCCAACGACCAGATCGCCGAGCGCCTGGTGATCAGCCCGCTGACCGCCAAGACCCACATCAACCGGGCGATGGCCAAGCTGCATGCCCGCGACCGGGCCCAGCTCGTGGTCCTGGCCTACGAGTCGGGTCTGGTCACTCCGCACATCAGTTGATCCCGCTTCGGCCGGCGGGTCAGCGGGCTGTGGAGGCGCGTGGGACCAGCCGGCAGGGCCGGGTGCGCTTGCCGCGTACCGGATCGCCGTTGATCGCCGCGAGCAGCAGCTCCGCGGCCGACCGGCCGATGCCCTCCAGGTCCATGTCGATGCTGGTCAGCGCGGGGCGGCAGCCGTCGACCATGACGTCCCAGTTGTCGAAGCCGACCAGGGCGACGTCGCCGGGGATGGCCCGGCCGGCCTCGCGCAGTGCCTCGGCGACGCCGCGGGCGATCTGGTCGCTGCCGCAGAAGATCGCGTCGACGTCCGCACCGGCGGCCAGCAGCAGGCCGGCTGCCTGGCGGCCCCAGGCCTCGCTCCACTCGCCGAACAGCACCGGTATCGCCAGGTCGAGGCCCTCGTCGCGCAAAGTCTGCTCGGTGGCGGCCGCCCGGACCGTCGCGGAGTGGTGGTGCTCCGGGCCGGTCACGTGCGCGATCCGGCGCCGGCCGGTGGACAGCAGGTGCCGCACCGCCCGGCGGGCGCCGTCCGCCTCGTCGGGGACCACCGAGCAGTCCTGCGGGTCGGCCGAGCTGATGAACGCGTACACCACCGGCACGTGCAGGCCGGCGGCGATCGGCGCGCGGGCCTGGGTGCGGCGGCCGGTGACGATGATGCCGTCGACGTTGCGGCTCAGCAGCGTACGCAGGTAGTACTGCTCGCGGATCGGGTCGTCCCGGGCGTCGCAGAGGAACACCGAGACCTGGCCGGCGCCCAGCGCGTCCTCGGCGCCGATCAGCAGCGGGATGCTGAACCGGCCGATGCTGTCGGTGGTGATCATCCCGACCGTGTACGTGCGCCCGGAGTGCAGGCTGCGCGCCGCCGCGTTGGCCACGAAACCGAGCCGGTCGGCGGCCTCCCGGACCCGTTGCCGGGTCTCCGGGCGCAGGCTGCCGCGGCCGTTGAGGGCCTTGGAGGCGGTGCCGACGGAGACCCCGGCGAGCGCGGCGACCTCGGCGATGGTGACGGCCCGTCCGATGGTGGTCAGTGTTTCCTCCAGGTTTTCCTGCCGGGCTTTCGCGGTCGGCGTAACCCCACGGTAATCAGCCCTTGACATGGCCGCAAGGTGCTCCCTAACTTCAAGGCAATCGTTTTCCTTGTTTCCTCCCACCCTGGCCCAAGGGGCACTTGATGAGACTTTCCCCCGGCAACCGCCGACGGCTCGGCGCCGCTGCCGCACTGACGCTGACCGCCTGCCTCACCGTCGCCTGCTCGTCCTCCGACTCCGGTTCGGGTTCCTCCGGCGCGGCGAGCGGCACCTACACGATCTGGGATCCCTACCCGCAGTTCGACGACAGCTCCGAGTGGGTGAAGCTGCTGACCAAGTGCGGCACCGACGCCGGGGTCACGGTCAAGCGGACCGGCTACGACACCACCGATCTGACCAACAAGGCGCTGCTCGCCGCCCAGCAGGACAACTCCCCCGACGTGCTGATCGTCGACAACCCGGTGGTCTCCACCCTGGCCGAGGCCGGCGCGCTGACCACCACCGAGGAGTCCAAGCTGGACACCGCCGGCGTCGAGCCCAACCTGCTGGCGGCCGGGCAGAGCGGCGGCAAGACCTTCGGCATCCCGATCGGCGCCAACACGCTGGCGCTCTACTACAACAAGGCCGTGCTGACCAAGGCCGGGGTCGACCCGGCCCAGATCAAGGACTGGGCCGCGCTGACCGCGGCCCTGGGCAAGGTGAAGCAGTCCGGCAAGAAGGGCATCACCTTCTCGGCGATCGGTACGGAGGAGGGCAGCTTCCAGTTCCTGCCCTGGTACTGGGGCTCCGGTGCGAACCTGACCCAGCTCGACTCCCCGCAGGCCGTCTCGGCGCTGACTCTGTGGACCGACTGGCTCAAGCAGGGGTACGCACCCAACTCGGTGCTCAACAACACCCAGACCACGAGCTGGCAGGAGTTCGCCACCGGCGACTACGCGTTCGGCGAGAACGGCACCTGGCAGCTGGCCAACGCGAAGAAGACCGGCTTCGACTACGGCATCATCGCGATCCCGTCCAGTGCCGGCGGCACCGCCCCGGCGCCCACCGGCGGCGAGTTCGTCACCGCGCCGGTGCAGTCCGACACCGCCCGCTACGCCGTCTCGCAGAAGCTGATCACCTGCCTGACCAGCGCCGACAACGCGCTGACGACCGACACCACGCTGTCCTACGTCGCGGCCACCGCGGCCGTGCAGGACAAGCAGGTCGCGGCCACGCCGGAGCTCAAGGTCTGGGTCGAGGCGGTCAAGGCGGCCAAGGGCCGCACCAGCGACGACCTCGGCACCAAGTACCCGAAGATCTCCCAGCCGCTGTGGACCGCGTTCCAGGCCGCGCTGAGCGGCTCCAAGTCGCCGCAGGACGCGCTCAAGGCGGCCCAGTCGACGGCAGCGGCGGCGACGCAGTAGCCATGGCCCACGACACGACGATCCGTACCGGGGCGGCGACCACCGCCCCGGTGCGGGCCGGGGCCTCGCAGGCCCGGCGCGCGCGGCGGACACGGCAGCTGGCGGCCTGGGGTTTCCTCGCGCCGGTCGTGGTGTACCTGCTGGCCTTCTACGCCTATCCGCTCTACCGCAACCTGGATCTGAGCCTGCGGCACTACACCGTGCGGTCGTTCGTGCAGGGTGATGCCCCGTTCAGCGGGCTGGACAACTACCGCACGGTCTTCGGTGATCCCAGCTTCGGGCCGGCGTTGCTGCACACCGTCGTGTTCACCGGTGTCTCGCTGGTCTTCCAGTTCGCCATCGGGATGGCTCTGGCCGTGTTCTTCGCCCAGAACTTCCGGTTGTCGGCGACGTTGCGGGCGCTGTTCCTCGTACCGTGGCTGTTGCCGTTGATCGTCTCGGCCTCGACCTGGTCGTGGATGCTCAACAGCGACTCCGGCATCGTCAACGCCGCGCTGGGTGTCCTCGGGGTGGACCCGGTCAACTGGCTCACCTCGCCGCAGTGGTCGCTGGTCTCGGTGATCATCGCGAACATCTGGATCGGTGTGCCGTTCAACCTGGTGGTGCTCTACAGCGGCCTGCGGGCGATCCCGGGCGAGATCTACGAGGCGGCGGCGCTGGACGGCGCGTCCGGCTGGTCGACGTTCTGGCGGGTCACGTTCCCGCTGCTGCGGCCGGTCTCGGCGATCACGCTGCTGCTCGGGCTGGTCTACACCCTCAAGGTCTTCGACATCATCTGGATCATGACCAAGGGCGGGCCGACGGACTCGTCCACCACGCTGGCCACCTGGTCGTACCGGTTGAGCTTCGGCAATCTGCTGCCGGAGTTCGGTCCCGGCGCCGCGGTCGGCAACCTGCTGATCGTGATGGCCCTGATCTGCGGGCTCATCTACATCCGGATCCAGCGGAGGCAGGCATGACCCGACAGCTCAAGACCGGCATCGGCGTCGTGCTGACCGCGATCATGCTGTTCCCGGTCTACTGGATGATCAACGTGTCGTTCACCAAGGACACCGACATGCGGGCCAGCCCGCCGCACGTGTTCCCGTTCGACGCCACCCTCGAGGGCTACCGCGCGGTGCTCGACCAGCAGCTGCCGTACCTGGGCACCAGCCTGCTCGTCGGGCTCGGCACCGTCCTGCTCACCGTCGTGCTGTCCGCCCCGGCCGGCTACTCGCTGGCCAAGCTGCGCCCGCGCGGCGGCGGCGCGCTGAGCTTCGTGCTGCTGATCGCCCAGATGATCCCCGGGATCATCATGGCGATGGGCTTCTACGCCATCTATCTCAAGGCCGGCGTGCTCAACACCACGGCCGGGCTGATCCTGGCCGACTCGACCATCGCCGTCCCGTTCGGCGTGCTGATCTTCACCGCGTTCATGTCCGGCATCCCGGACGAGCTGACCGCGGCGGCCACCGTGGACGGTGCCGGCCCGCTGCGCACGTTCTGGTCGGTCGTGCTGCCGGTCAGCCGCAACGCCGTGGTAACCGTCTCGCTGTTCGCGTTCCTGTGGGCCTGGTCGGACTTCGTCTTCGCCACCACGCTGGCCGGCGGCGCCGACCACCAGCCCATCACGCTCGGCATCTACCGCTACATCGGCAACAACAACCAGCAATGGAACGCCATCATGGCCACCGCCGTGGTCGCCTCCATCCCCGCGACGCTGCTGCTCATCCTGGCGCAGCGTTACGTGGCCGCCGGCGTCACCGCCGGCGCCGTCAAGGACTGAGGACAATCTCCATGACCGAACCCACCCGTTCCGCCGGTCCCGTCGCGCCCACCGCCCGGGCCGTGGCCGCGCTGCACCCGCTGCCGGCGGACGCCGTCCACCTCTCGCCGACCGGCCTGCTCGGCGGCTGGCAGGCCCGTAACGCCGCCGCGACCCTGCCGCACTGCGTCGACAATCTCGACACGGCGGGAAACCTGGCCAACCTGCGCCGGGTCGTCGGCGACGGACCCGCCGCCTTCGCGGGCATGTGGTTCGCCGACACCGACGTCTACAAGACGCTGGAGGCGGCGGCCTGGGAGCTGGGCCGGACCGGCACGCTGAGCCCGCGGCTGTCCGGTTTCCTGGCCGACACGGCGTCGCTGCTGGAGAAGGCCCAGGACCCCGACGGCTACCTGGACTCCTACTACCAGAGCGACCACCGCGACCGGCAGTGGACCGAACTGCACTTCAGCCACGAGATGTACTGCGCCGGGCACCTGATCCAGGCGGCCGTCGCGGCCGCCCGGGCGCCGGGCGGCGACGCGGCGGCCGTCCAGCAGCTGGTCGGGGTGGCCCGCCGCTTCGCTGACCTGCTGGTACGGCGGTACGGCGCGGACGGCACCGAAGCGATCTGCGGCCACCCCGAGATCGAGACGGCGCTCGTGGAGCTGTACCGGCTCACCAGCCACGAGCCGTACCTCGCGCTGGCGGCACGGTTCGTCGACCTGCGCGGGCACGGCCTGATCGGCCAGGACAAGCTGGGACCGCGCTACTACCAGGACCACCAGCCGGTCCGCACGGCCGACGAGGTCACCGGGCACGTCGTGCGCCAGCTCTACCTGCTGGCCGGCGCCGTCGACGTGGCCGTCGAGACCCACGACAGCGAGCTGCTGGCGGCGGCCGAACGGCTGTGGGACTCGGCGCTGGGCAGCAAGACGTACCTCACCGGCGGGCAGGGCTCCCGGCACCGCGACGAGTCGTTCGGTGACCCGTACGAGCTGCCGCCGGACCGGGCCTACGCCGAGACCTGCGCGGCGATCGGCAGCTTCCAGTGGGCCTGGCGGCTGCTGCTGGCCACCGGCCGCGCCCGGTACGCCGACGAGATGGAACGGCTGCTGCACAACGGCATCGCCGGCAGCACCGGCGTCGACGGCACCTCATTCTTCTACTCCAACCCGCTGCAGCTGCGCACCGGCCACGACGGCTCGCATGAGGACGCGCCCTCACAACGGCTGGGTTGGTACTCCTGCGCGTGCTGCCCGCCGAACCTGGCCCGGCTGATGGCGTCGCTGCACGCCTACCTGGCCACCGGCGACGAGAGCGGCTTGCAGCTGCACCTGTACGCCACCGGCACGTTCGGCCCGGTCGAGGTGAGCACCCGCTACCCGTGGGACGAGCAGATCACGATCTCGCTCACCCAGGACGCGACGACACCCTGGACGCTGGCCCTGCGAGTGCCGTCCTGGTGCACCGACGCGCGGCTGACCGTCAACGGCGAGCCCGACACGACCGCCGCCGAGGACGGCTACCTGCGGCTGACCCGGGCCTGGCGGACCGGCGACCAGGTGGTCCTCACCCTGGCGATGCCGCCCCGGCTGGTGCGGCCCCACCGGAGGATCGACGCGGTACGCGGCACAGCGGCCCTCACCCGCGGCCCGCTGGTCTACTGCCTCGAACACGCCGACGTGTCCCTGCCCGGCGTGGTCTTCGAGGACCTCGCCCTGGACCCGGCCCGGCCGGTCGAGGTCGTGCACCGCGAGGACGCCCTGGCCCCGGTGACCCTGCTGGCCCCGGTCGTGGTCCGCCCCGCCGAAGCCGTCCCGCTCTACTGCACCGGGCCGCAGGACGAGCCGCCGGCCACCACGGCCGGCACCGTCGCGGCCATCCCCTACTTCCTGTGGGCCAACCGGGCCCCCGGACCCATGCGGGTCTGGATCCCCACGGCCCCACCGGAGGCATGACCCGCTCCTCCCCCTCCCCCACGATCGAGGTGCACACCGTGCGACACCGAAGAACCGCAGCCGCCGCCCTCACCGTCCTCACGCTCGCCGCCGTCGGCGCGCTCCCCGGCCCGGCCCAGGCGGCCGGCAACACCCTCACCGTCAACGTCGGCACCACCGTCCGGCCCGTCACCCACGTGGCGTCCGGCGGTCTCTACGCCGTGGACACCGGCACCAAGCCGCCGCTGGAGCAGCTGTACCCGCTGCGGCTCAACCACCTGACCCAGCCGCCGCCCGGAGTCCAGCAGCTCGGCAACGGCGCGACCCAGCCGTGCTGCGACGGCCTGCTCGTCGCCGGGAAGGTCACCAGCGCGGGCGCCCAGCAGTTCCTGCGCATGCCCGACATCTACCCGAACTTCCCGTACCGCTGGGTCAGCTGGGCCGACTGGGAGGCCAAGGTCCGCACGATGGTGCAGGCCCGGCTCAACGCCACCGGCACCACCAACATCGACGGTTGGGAGCTGTGGAACGAGCCGGACTGGACGTGGAACACCGCCGCGGCGGGCGCGTTCACCGCCGGCTGGACCCGCACCCACCGGCTGATCCGATCGCTGGACACCGTCACCCCGATCGTCGGGCCCAGTCACTCGTACTACAACCACAACTGGATGGTCGAGTTCCTCACCAACGCCCGGGACACCAGCACCCTGCCGGACGTGATCGTCTGGCACGAGCTCGGCAACGACGACTACCTCAACGTCGCGGCCCACGTCGCCGACTACCGGGCGGTCGAGCGGTCGCTGGGCATCTCCCCGCGGCCGATCTCGATCAACGAGTACGCCTCACCGAGCCAGGTCGACATCCCGAGCGTCGCGGTGCACTACATGGCGGTCTTCGAGCGGCACGGCATCCGCTCCGCCGAACGCGCCTACTGGTACGAGGCCGGCACCGTCAACGGCCTGCTGCACAACAACGCGCCGACCGCGTCGTACTGGGCCTACAAGTGGTACGGCGACATGGCCGGGAACGTCGTGCAGACCGTGCCGGGCTCGTGGCTGGACGGCGTCGCCTCGTACGACCCCACGCGTCGCTTCGTCAACGTCGTGCTCGGCGGCGACAGCGGTAACAACACCGTGCGGGTCAACGGGCTCGGTGCGCTCGGCTCCCAGGTACGGGTGACACTGTCACGTACCAACACCACCGGGCGCGCCACCAACCAGAGCGCCCCGGTCACTGTCTCCGCGACGACGTACAACGTCTCCAACGGCAGCATCAGCGTGCCCGTCAACGGGATGGACGCGCTGGCGGCGTACCAGCTGCTCATCACCCCGGCGAGCGGGGCCGCCACCTGGCAGCAGCGTTACGAGGCCGAGAACGCCACGGTCGTCAACGCCAACCGGTTCTCCTCCGGCTCGGCCTCCAACGGCGGCTACGTCGGGCAGATCGACGGCTCGGCGACCGCGCGTGACCAGTCGTTCGTCGACTTCCTGGTGAACGTGCCGACGGCCCGGGGGTACACGATGACCATCGGCTACGCCAACGGGACCGGCGCGACCGCCACCCACGGCCTGGCCTACAACGGCAGCGCCTGGAGCACGGTCAGCTATCCACCGACAGCCGCCTGGGGCGCCTTCGGGGCGACGGTGAACGCGACCGTCAACCTGCGCGCCGGCTACAACGTCATCCGGCTGGCCAAGGGCGCACCACAGCTCAGCGCCCGCACCGGCTACGCCGAGCTGGACTACGTGCAGCTGAGCTGATCGGCGCCGGTGCCGGGTCCACCGCGGTGGGCCCGGCACCGGTGCACGGTAGGTTCTCAGCATGCCCCGGCAGCGTCCCGTCACCATCCGCGACGTGGCTGCCCTGGCCGGGGTCTCGGTGGGCACCGCCTCCAAAGCTCTCAACGGGCGCGGCTCACTGCGCGCCGACACCGTCGACCGGGTCCGCCAGGCCGCGGCCCGGCTCGACTTCCGGCCCAGCCAGGCGGCCCGCGACCTGCACGCCGGCCGCACCTACACGGTGGGCATGATCACCACGGACACCATCGGCCGGTTCAGCATCCCGCTGCTGATCGGCGCCGAGGACACCCTGGGCGGCGGGCAGATCTCCGTACTGCTGTGCGACGCCCGCGACGACCCGATCCGCGAGCAGCACCACCTCAAGGTCCTGCTGGGCCGCCGGGTCGACGGCATCATCGTGACCGGACGCCGGGCCGGGACCCGGGCGCCGATCGGCGGGCCCGCCGGCGTGCCGGTCGTCTACGCCTTCCTGGCCTCGGCCGACCCGGCCGACTGCTCGATCGTCCCCGACGAGGCGGGCGGCGCCCGCCAGGCGGTCGACCACCTGCTGACCGTCGGACGCCGGCGCTTCGTGCACATCACCGGCCCGGAACACCACCACTCCGCCCGGGTACGCGCCGACGCGACCACCGCCCGCCTCACCGAGGCCGGCATCAACCTGATCACCGCCCCGATGTACGGCGAGTGGAGCGAGGCCTGGGGACGCCAGGCAACCGGGATCCTGCTGGCCCAGGGCGTGCAGTTCGACGCGGTGATCGGCGGCAACGACCAGATCGCCCGCGGCGCCGGCGACGCCCTGCGCGAGGCCGGCCGCCACGTCCCGGCCGAGGTGGCCCTGACCGGCTTCGACAACTGGGACGTCATGGCCCTGGCCAGCCGCCCCACGCTCACCAGCGTCGAGATGGACCTGGAAGGCCTGGGCCGGGCCGCGGCGGGCCTGCTGCTCGAAGCCATCGACGGCGTCGCCCGGCCCGGCGTGCACACGCACCCGGCCAAGCTGGTGATCCGCGACTCGACGGTGGCCTCCTGACCGGCCCGAATCTCCGGCCCGGGTCCCTGACCAGGCCAGATGCTTGTACATTGCAGGGATGGACGACGTCGGGCCGGACCTCAGTTCGCTCTGCCGGGCCGTCCGCGACCTGGTCGAGGCCCAGCAGAGCCTGATCGAGGCGCTCAGCGCGCGAGGCCTCCTGGACGCCCGGGCCAGCGGGATGCTGGCACGCCTCGACCAGCTCAAGGCCGAGGCCGACGAGGCGCGCAAACTCGCCACCCACCCCGTGAGCCGCTGCCCCTGATCCACAGTGGCGCTTTCCATCAGGTCAGGTCGTTGAAGACGCCGTCGAGCACCAGATCGATCGAACGGTCGGCGGCGGCCAGGTCCTCGGTGCTCTCGGCGACGCCCTGCACCATCGCCAGCAACAGCAGCAGATCCGCCGGGGTGACGTCGCTGCGCACGTACCCCTGGCTCTGCGCCCGCCGCAACGGTTCGCAGAAAGCGGCCAGTAACCGCTTCTGATATCGGTCCCGGGCACCGGGATCGAAGCGCCGGGCGAGCAGGACGAGCGGGCGCATGGCAACCAGGTTGTGCAGCACCTCGCGCAGCAGCTCGCGGAACACGGCCGGCCGGCAGGCGTCACTGGCGGCGAAGGTCTCGAGCCGCTGCAGGTGATGGGCGACGACCGCGGCGGCCAATGCGGAGCGGTCGGGAAAGTGCCGGTAAAGGGTGGCCTGGCCGACGCCGGCGCGCCGGGCGATCTCCGGCATCGCGATGACCGATCCACCGTCGCTCATGAGCTCGCACGCGGCCCGGACAATGGCCGCGCGATTGCGCTGGGCGTCTCGGCGACGCGCAGTCGGGGCACCGTACAGCACGGTCACGCTCCTCGGACTGACGTCGTATGTTACCTACCGGTAACGAGAATGTCACCACCTTCAATTTCTCGGTACCGCTTCCTACGCTGCCGCCACCGAACCACCGCTGCCCCTCCCACCGCAGCCCACCACCGGTGCGCGCAGAGCCGTCGTCACGTGTGCCACCGCGACCCACCCCTACCGGCGACATCGTCCTGTCCCGAGGAGTGCGCATGGCGCCACGTCGCTTCCCCCTGCCCACCGCCCTGCTGGTCGCCCTGGCCGGCACCGTCCTCACCATCGCCGCCCCTGCTCCGGCCGCCGCAACCACCCACGCCGCTGCCGCCTTCGGCGCTGCCGCACCGCTTCCCGCTACCGCGCCGCTTCCCGCCAGCCCGGTCCGGGCCGCCTCGGTGGCCACCACCGGGCCGCGGTTCGTCGACATCCCCACCGGCGGGCCGGTCCTCAAGGCCAACGTCGTCGCCCCGGCCGCGGCCGGGCGCTATCCGGCCGTCGTGCTGCCCTCCAGCTGGGGCCTCAACGACCTGGAATACCTGGCCCAGGCGAAGATCCTCGCCGCCCGCGGGTACGTCGTCGTGTCCTACACACCCCGCGGCTGGTGGTTCTCCGGCGGAGAGATCAACACAGCCGGCCCCGCCGACATGGCCGACCTGTCCACGGTCATCGACTGGACCATCGCCAACACCGCCACGGACCCGGCCCGCATCGGCGCGGCCGGCATCTCCTACGGCGCCGGGCTCAGCCTGCTCGGCTCGGCGTTCGACCGGCGCATCCGGGCGGTCGCCATGATGAGCGGCTGGACCGACCTGAGCCACTCCCTGTACGCCGACTCGACCCGGCACCGGCAGGCCCCCGGTCTCCTGAAGGTGGCGGCCGACCTGCTCGGCAACCCGGGCCCCGAGCTGACCGGCAAACTCGGCGACTTCGCGGCCAATCGCAACGTCGACGAGGTGCTGGCCTGGTCCCGGACGCGCTCGGCAGCGACCTACGTCGACGCCATCAACGCGAACCGTCCGGCGGTGCTGATGGCCAACGCGTGGGGCGACTCGTTCTTCCCGCCGAACCAGCTGGTCGACTTCTTCGGCCGGCTGACCGGGCCGAAGCGCCTGGAGCTGCGCCCCGGCGACCACGCGATCGCCGAGCTCACCGGCATCCTGGGCCTGGACAACGAGGTCTGGACCGGCGTGTTCCGCTGGTTCGACCAGTACCTGGCCGGCGTCGACACCGGCATCGCCGCCGAACCACCGGTGCTGATCAAGCCGTACAACGCGGGCACCGAGGGCTACGCGGCGTGGGGTGCGCTGAACGCATCGACCCGCCGATACGGCCTGGGCCAGATCCGCAAGCTGGACGGAACAGGCCTGCTCGGCGGCGCACCGAGCACCGGCTGGACCAAGACCATCCCGACGGACGCGAACACCACGGCGGACGGCGGGGCCGTGCTCATCACCAACGGACTGGCGGCGTTCACCGGTCAGCAACCGAAGATCTGGCTGCCGACGGTCAGCCGCGCCCGCGCGGGCGTCTGGGCCGCCGCCCGCCCGGCGACCCCGCAACGGATCCGCGGCATCCCGAAACTCCACCTCGAACTGAGCGGAACGGCGCCCCGGGGCACGCTCGTGGCCTACCTGTACGACCTGGACGCGCTCGGCAACGCAGGACTGATCACCCATGCCCCGACGACGTGGCTCGGCACCGCCGGGGGTGACCGCAGTGTGGACCTGGCGCTCCCGGCCACCGCGTTCGACCTGCCGGCCGGCCACTCCCTCACCCTGGTCGTCGACACGGTCGATCCCCTGTACTACGACGAGAACGCCCCGAACGACACGGTCACCATCGGCGGCGGCTCCTACCTCGACCTGCCCCTGAAGTAGTCAAGCCGCGAGCTCCGGCGCTCACCACCTCGGTGGCGCCGGAGCTTGTGCGGCCGGCAGCACAACCGCTCAGGCATCCTAGGAACCTGGTTTGCTGTCTTCGCGGCCAGGGCGAGCGGAATTGAGGACCAAGGCCGTCGCGAGCCCGGCCCCGGCAAAGCGGGCGAGGATCCGCTCAAGCGGCCGCGCAGGACGCAGGGGCTCCCCCGGCCACATACGTCCGCACCGCCGCCAGCGCCTCGTCGACCGTCGCGACCTTGGCCATGGCCAGCCCCGGCACCGCGTTCCGGACCGCCTCGGCGCAGTTCGCCTCGGGCACCAGGAACAGCTCAGCCCCCGCCGCCCGGGCGCCGAACAGCTTCTGTGGGATGCCGCTGATCGGCCCGACCGCGCCCGCCTCGTCGACCGTTCCGGTGCCGGCGATGATCCGCCCGGCCGTCAGATCGGCCGGGGTCAGCTTGTCGATGATGCCCAGGGTCAGCATCAGGCCCGCGCTGGGTCCGCCGATCTCGTCCACGTCGATCTCAATCCTGACCTGCCCGGACGGAGAGCCCAGCACGCGCAGGGCGGCCTTCTCCGCATTGCGCACCGACGAGGCGAACTGCTCAGCGTTGCGCCGGTCGACCTGCTCGGCACTCTGCCCCGCCGGGTAGACCCGGCTGCGCGGCGCCACCGCCCGTTCGCCGTCGAACCAGGCCTCCAAGGCTTCCCGCAGCCCGACCTCGGTGTCCACCAGTACGGTGGTCAGCCGCAGCTGCCCCGCGGAGTCGGAGGCCTTCCCGCCGCTCACCGCGATGACTTGCGCACCCTCGTGCCGGCCCAGCGTGTCCACGGTGGGCCCCGGCTCCAGCACCACGTACGGCAGCGGCCAGAACCGGATCCCGGCGCCCAGCAGCACGGTGACCACCGCGCCCGCGACGAGCGCTACGCCACGACGTTTCATGCCCGGGAGCGTAACGATGCCGGGGTCAGCAGGATCAGGCCGGTGACGCCGGCCAGCCCCGCGGCCACGGCCCAGGCCACCGCGGTGCCGGACCCGCCGGTGGTCGCGGCCAGCAGGAGCAGCGCGGCGACCCCGACGGCCGTTCCCAGCTGCGCGCCGGTGTTGAGGACACCGCTGGCCGTACCGCTGAGGGTGTCGGCCACGTCGGTGCCGATCGCCGTGCCCGCGACCGAGGCCACCCCGAGGCCGATACCGGCCACCGCGACCCCGGCCACCACGCCCCCGACGCTGCCGTAGGTCAGCACCAGCAGGAGGTTGCCGGCGGCGATCCCGGCCAGGCCGGCTGCGGCCAGCCGGCGGACGGACAGCCGGGCGCCGAGCGGCTTGGTCAGCGCCGCGCCGACCACGACCCCCAGGCTGAACGGAACCAGCGCCAGTCCGGCCCCCACCGCGGAGATGCCCAGCTCCTGCTGCAGCGACAGGGTGGCGAGCACTCCGGTCGAGCTGGTCGTCGCGGTGTTGACGAAGGACACCGCCGTTCCCGTACGCAGGTTCGCCGAGGCGAACGCCGCCCGGGGCACGAGTGGCTCGCTGACCCGGCGCTGGTGGACGACGAACACTGCCCCGGCGGCCAGGCCCGCGGCGATCAGCAGCGCGCCGGCCGTCCGGGCATGCGGGTTCTCCAGCGCGGAGGCGCCCACGATGAGGGCCATCACCGCGCCGGTCAGCAGGGCAGCACCGGTCAGGTCCAGCCGCACCGGCTCGCGTTCGCCGGGCGATCGCGGGATCGTCAGCCGGACCGCCACGATCAGGACGACGCCCACCGGAAGGTTCACCCAGAAGACGGCCCGCCAGTCGAACACTTCAGTGAGAACGCCGCCGACCAGCAGCCCGAGCGCGCCCGCGGCGGCACCGCTGGCACTCCAGGCCGCCAGCGCACCGCGGCGGTCGTCCGGCTCGGGGCTCGCGTCCAGCAGCAGCCGCAGCGCGGACGGGACACTGATCGCGGCGGCCGCGCCCTGCAGTCCGCGGGCCGTGACGAGCTGCACCACCTCCTGCGCGCTCGCGCCGACCAAGCTGACCAGCGCGAAGGCCGCGCAGCCGAGCAGCAGGACGCGGCGGTGCCCGTACCGGTCCCCCAGCCGGGCGCCCAGCACCAGCAGGCCGCCAAAGAACATCGCGTAGACGGTCGCCAGGACCGGGGTGGCCGCGGGCGGCGCCGACACGCCCGACAGCATGGCCGGCAGCGCGGTGATGCCGCTGGTCACGCCGAGCACATCGACGAACTGGATGCCGCAGAGCACGGCCACGGCGCGGCGGGAGCGTCCTGCCATGATCTGCACGCTACCCCGGAGCCTCGTGATGTCCCGGGAAGGTGGTCCGGGGCGGCGGAAACGTTGCTCGCCGCCCGGAAGTTTCTTCGAGATGCCGATCGCATTGCCCGGGCGCGGCACCGGCCTCTACGGTCATCGCGGCGGACCGGGTAGATCGCGCAGGACAGGGAGGCGGCGCCGATGGCTGACGACGGCTCCGGCTTTCTCGCGTTCTTCGAGCGTCATCACGCCGAGCTGTCCCGGCTGGCGTACCTGCTGACCGGCGACGCGGCCGGCGCCGACGACCTGGCCGCCGACGCCCTCGGCCAGGTGCGGCGGGCCTGGCCGCGGATGGGTGACGATCCGGCGGCCCACGCCCGGGGGCTGGTGGCCACGCTGGCCCGCGGCCGCGAACGACGACTGCTGCTGCCCGGATCGGGCCGGCGCGACGCGGCCGCGGCGATGGACCTGCCGGGTGCGCTGCGCCGGTTGCCGCACCGGCGCCGGGTCTGCGTCGTGCTGCGGTACGCGTCCGGCCTCACCGACGACGAGGTGGCGCGCGCACTCGGCATCTCGCCCGCGACCGTACGCAGCCGGACGGCGAAGGGTGTGCACCGACTGACTGAGCTGCTCGGTGGCTCGCTGGCGAGCACCGGTCTCGGCGGCCGGGAGGCGGCCCGATGAGGAGCTACCCGGAGCACGAGCTGCGTACCCGGTTGGGTGGTCTGGCGGCCGAGCACGAGCCGGACCGCGCCGCCATGCTGCACCGGGTCGCGCAGCACCGCGTCGGTCCGCCGGTCGCCGAGCGGCGGCCCGCCGGGCAGGCCGTGCGGCTGGCCGGTTCCGCGCTGGCCGTGGCCACCATTCTCGGGGTCGGCGGGATTGCCCGCTGGGCCCTGGCCGACGGCCCGGAGCCCGCCGTCACGCCCGCGCCGGCCGTCTCAGCGCCGGCAGCGGCGCCTAGGACCACCGCTCCCTCGCCCACCGCACCCTCGGCCGGCGCGCCGTCGGCCGGGGCATCGGCGCCTGGGGTGTCGGGAAACGCCCGATCATCGGCGGCGAAGGACGACACGCGGCGGGACGCGATCTGGGCCGACGGCTCGATCAACCCGAACAGTGACGACACCGACGGCCGCAGCGACATCACGCTCAAGCTCCGCGAGCCGGTGCGCGCGCTGGAGCTCACCGTCCGGGTGGCGCCGACGGCCGGGCTCACCGACCAGGGCAGCACGCACGACGTCACCGGCGCCACCATCGAGACCACCGTGGTCCGTGAGGAGGACGCGCTGGTCTACCACTTCAAGCTGGCCGGCGGCGCCACCCTGCGTGCGGGCACGTACGTCTTCACCGCGAAGTACGGCTACGACAACGAGGGCGGCCGGGACGCCGGTGACGACAGTTACTCGGTGACCGCCTCGACCGTGGAGGACGGCACCGAGCTGAAGCTGCGGGGCGACTTCTTCTGAGGAGTCACTCCGCCACCGGGTCCGGTTCGGGCACCGGGTCCGGCACCGGCACCGGCTCCGGGTCGCTGAGCTGCTCGCGCAGGTAGTTCCAGAACACGGCGATCAGCGCGGCGACCGGCACCGCCAGCAGCGCCCCCACGATCCCGGCCAGGCCGCCGCCCAGCGTCACCGCGAGCAGCACCACCGCGGCGTGCAGGCCGAGGCCGCGGCTCTGCACCATCGGCTGGAACACGTTGCCCTCGAGCTGCTGCACCGCCACGATGAT
Source organism: Actinoplanes sp. CA-051413 (assembly GCF_050955795.1). NCBI lineage: Bacteria > Bacillati > Actinomycetota > Actinomycetes > Micromonosporales > Micromonosporaceae > Actinoplanes > Actinoplanes sp. CA-051413. The sequence continues at coordinate 4,185,131 of NZ_CP192100.1, read as the reverse complement.
GGCCAGCACGATCAGCGCGTCGGTGGGCCCGTTGAAGACCAGCGCGATCAGCACGGCGACCAGCCCGGCGAAGAGCGCACCGACGATCGGCACGAACGCCGTCACGAAGGTCAGCACCGCGAGCGGGAGCACGAGCGGCACCCCGACGATCCACAGGCCGAGGCCGATGAACACGGCGTCGAGCAGGCCGACGAACGCCTGGGAACGGACGAACGCGCCGAGGGTGTCCCAGCTGCGGGCGGCGACGGTGGGCACGTCGGTGGCGAGCCGGCCGGGCAGCTGCCGGGTCAGCCAGGGCAGGAAGCGCGGCCCGTCCTTGAGGAAGAAGAACATCAGGAAGATGGCCAGCACGGTGGTGACGATGCCGTTGACCACGGTGCTCACCCCGGTGACCGTCGCGGTGACGATGCTGCCGACGCTGTGCTGGATCCGGTCGATCCCGGCGTCGAAGGCCGTGGAGACCTGGTCGTCGCCGATGTTCAGCGGCGGCCCGGCGGCCCACTCGCGAATCTGCTGGATGCCGTCGACCACGCCCTTGGCCAGCTCACTGGACTGCGACGCGACCGGCACCACGATCAGGACGATGACGCCGATGGCGACCAGCAGGGACACCAGGGTCACGGTGGTCGCGGCCAGCGCGGGATGCCAGCGGTGCCGGCGCAGGAACCGGGCCAGCGGCCAGGTCAGCGTGGTCAGCAGCAGGGCCACCACCAGCGGCCAGATCACCGACCACATCTTGCCCAGCAGCCACAGCACCACCCCGGTCATCACCAGGAGCACCAGCACCTGCAGGGATATCCGGGCCGACGTGCTCAGGGCGGCCCGGGTCTTCGTGGAGCTCAACGTTGCTGGCATGCGATCACCCTAGAGATCTACCCCCCGCACGCGCATGGTGAAACGCCCCCGGGGGTCAGCCCTTGTCGGCCCCGGCGGTCAGGCCCTCGGTCAGCAGCCGCTCCGCGGCGAAGAACAGCACCACGATGGGCAGGGTCAGTACCACCGATCCGGCCATCAGGACCGTCTTGCTCACCTCGATGCCGCCGGAGAGCTGCGCCAGGCCCAGCGACACCGTCCAGTCGTTGCGGTCCTCGACCAGGAACAGCAGGGCGAAGAGGAACTCGTTCCAGGCGATCATGAAGACGTACAGGGCGTTGGCCATCACCGCGGGGGCCGCCAGCGGCAGGATCACCTTGCGGATGGTCTGCAGGCGGGAGTAGCCGTCGACCGCCGCGGCCTCCTCCAGGCTCACCGGGATCGTCGACAGGTAGTTGCGCAGCATGTAGATCGACACGGGCACGGTCTGAGCGATGTAGACGATGGTCAGGCCGGCCAGCGAGCCGCGCAGGCCGAGCCGGGTGAACAGCACGAACAGCGGGATCGCCAGCAGGATCGACGGGAAGAGGTACACCGACAGGAACAGGAAGTGCACCTGGCGCCGGCCGACGAAACGCAGGCGGCTGACCGCGTACGCGCCCGGAATCGAGACCAGCAGCGTCAGCGCCGTGGCGGCGATCGAGACCAGCGCCGAGTTGGTGAGGAAACGCAGGAAGCCCTGGCCGCCACTGCCGGACGGGGTCAGCACTTCCCGGTATGTCGAGGTGGTCCACTCGGCCGGCCCGACCCAGAGCTTGCCCGGGTTCTGCAGCACCTCCTCGATCGGGCGCAGCGACAGCAGCAGCATGTAGAGGAACGGGAACAGCGTCACCACGACGAGCACGGCGATGACGACCCGGCGCAGGACCCCGAACACCCGGGTCTCGACGGCAGCGCGGTCCATCAGTTCTCCTCCTCGCCTTCCACTCGTGGCGCCATGAACCTCAGGTAGACGACGAGCAGGACGATGAGCCCGGCGGCCAGCACCAGCGCCTGCGCCGAGGCGGCCCCGATGTCGAACCGTGCGGTGAGGAACTGGTAGACCCGGATGCTGACCACTTCCGTGCCGGCCCCGCCACCGGTCAGCAGGTAGACGTCGTCGAACTTGTTGAACGTCATGATGAAGCGCAGCACGGTCAGCAGCGCGATGACCGGGCCGAGCTGCGGCAGCAGGATGTGCCGGAAGATCTGGGTGGGCGCGGCCCCGTCGACCAGCGCCGCCTCCTCCAGGTCACGCGGGACGGCCTGCAACCGGGCGAGCAGGAACAGGAAGGCGAACGGGAAGTACCGCCACGCCTCGAAGGCGATGACCGTCAGCAGGGCCAGCGGGACGTCGAAGTGCCAGCCGAACAGCGACGCCTCGTACTCGCGCTGGCTCAGGAAGGCGATCGGGCGGTCCCAGCCCAGGAAGCGCGTGCCCCAGTTGTTGGCGATGCCGAACTGCGGGCTGAGCATGATCTCCCAGACGAAGGTCACCGCAACCACCGGCGCCACGTAGGGCAGCAGCACCGAGGCGCGGACCATCGTGCGGCCGCGGAAGCGCCCGCGCAGGGCCAGCGCGGCGACCAGGCCGAACAGGATCGAGAAGAACGTCGCCCCGATCGTGTACGCCAGAGTGGTCCACAGTGACGACCAGAAGCCGGGCGAGGTGAGCACCAGCTCGAGGTTGGCGAAGGTGTAGTCACCGAAGAAGCCGGCCCGGCGCAGGTTGATCAGCCGGATCCGCTGGAAGGCCAGCATGACCGTCCACAGGATCGGCAGCACCACGACGACCAGCACCACGACCAGGGTGGGCGACAGGTAGATCAGCCCGGCCCGGTTCTCCTGCTGCCGCCGGGTCAGCGGCCGTTTCCCCGGCTTGTCCTTCGCCGGGGAGACGGCCGCGGGCGGCCGGGTCGCGACCATTACTCGAGCGACTTCTGGATGCTCTTGACGTCGTCGGCGGCCCGCTTGGCCGCTCCGGCCGCGTCCAGCTCACCGCCGGCCAGGGCGTTGACCGCCTTGGGTACGGGCAGCTCCCCCAGTGTCGCCCCGACCAGGGCACCCTGTTTCTGCGGGAAGCCCCAGCGCTGGAACGTGTCCGGGCTGTTCTGCAGCGCGGTGATGACGTCCTTGGCGTAGATGTCACCGAGCGGCTTCTTGGTGTCCACGCCGGCCGGCAGGTCGTTCCACGCGGTGGTGAACTTGGTGGCTTCCTGCTGGGTGCCCTTGCGGACCGGGAACTTGCCCTCCGGGGCGATGCCCAGCCAGTCGGTGTAGCCCTCGTTCAACATGTACTGGACGAACTTCTTGGCCGACTCGGTGTTCTCGCCGTCCTTGGTGATGGTCCAGCTGGTGATCTCGCCGAACTGCGACGGCTTGCCCGCGGGCCCGGCGATCGCCGTGACGATGCCGCTGTTCTTGGCCAGGTACGCCGGGTCGGCCTTGCACTGAGCGCAGGTGGGCAGCGCGTCCTTGCGCAGGCCGGCCATCTCGTCGAGCAGGAACGAGGACCAGACCACCATGGCGGCCTTGCCGGAGAAGTACGTCGCGCGGGTGGTGTCCACGTCCTGCGCCCCGGGCACCGAGAAGTTCTTGACCAGGTCCCCGTACAGCTGGAAGGTCTGCACGCACTGCGGGGAGTCCAGGGTGACGGTCTTGTTCGCGTCGACCAGCTCGCAGCCGTTGCCCAGCGCCATGTTCTCGAAGGTCTGCTCAGTGAAGGCGTCGTTGCCGATGGTGGACAGGCTGATCCCGGCGACGTCCTTGGAGTTGAGCTGCTGCGCCGCCTGCCGGATCTTGTCGTACGTGTCGGGCGCGGCCAGGCCGGCCTTGTCGAAGAGGTCCTTGCGGTAGAAGAGCAGCTGGGCCCAGCCGTCGGAGGGGATGGCCAGCTGCTTGCCGTCCTGGCCGGTCAGCTCCAGCGCGCGGGGCGAGAAGGTGCCGGTGCCGAGCGCCTCCACGACTGCCTTGCTGGCCTCGGTGTCGAGCAGGTCGTTGGTGGACATCTGCGCCACCGCCCCCAGCGGCAGCGCACCGACCACGTCGGGCAGCGTGCCGGCGGCCGCGGCCGAGGTGATCAGGCTGCTGAACTGGTTCTCGTCCGTCGCGACGATCTTGACCTTGACGCCGCTGGCGGCGGTGAACTTGTCGGCGATGGCCTGGGTCGCCTGCACCCGGTCGGTCTGGTTCTCCAGGCTCCACACGGTCAGGGTGCCGCCGCCGTCGCTGTCCCCGCCGCCGTCGTCGCTGCAACCGGTCAGCGCCGCGGTGACGAGCAGCGCGGCCGCGGGCAGCCGCCAGAACCGTCCATGATCGATCTTCACGAGATTTCCTCTCGGTGACGCATCGATGTCACTTGTTACCGACGCATCACATCAAGGACTTGACCACGGTGCAACCGCTGGCACCGGCAGTGCCGAGATCAGACACCTTGACGCCGGTGAGGACGGCTGCCACCATCACCGCAGCCGATGTTTGCGTAAACATTGCCGAGCGAGGTCGCCCGTGACCGCCGCGAAACAGACCCCATGCCGCGAAGGAGACCCGCCCACGTGAGATTCCGGAGCCTGGTTGCCGCCTGCACGGCAACCGTCCTCACCCTGAGCGCGCTGACCTGCGGTGATGCCCGCGCCGCCGAGCCGGCCGCCGCCGGCCCCACTGTCACCGTGCGGCCCGATCCGTCGTACCAGGGTCAGGCGTTCGAGGGCTGGGGCACCAGCCTGGTCTGGTTCGCCAACGCCACCGGCGACTACCCGGCCGAGGTCCGCGAGAAGCTGGCCGACCTCGTCTTCGGCGAGCAGGGGCTCAACCTCAACATCGCCCGCTACAACATCGGCGGCGGCAACGCCCCGGACGTGCCCGACTACCTGCGCCCCGGCGGCGCCGTCGAGGGCTGGTGGCAGGCCCCGGCCGGCACCACCCGCACCGACGTCGACTGGTGGGACCCGCGGAACCCGGCGCACTGGAACCTCGACGCCGACCGGACCCAGCGCTGGTGGATCGACCGGATCAAGCGGGACATCACCCACTGGGAGACCTTCAGCAACTCGCCGCCCTGGTTCCAGACCGTCAGCGGGTACGTCTCCGGCGGCTTCGACGCCACCCAGGACCAGATCCGCCCCGGCACCGTCGACGACTTCGCCACCTACCTGACCCGGGTGACCGCGGAGCTGGAACGGGCGCACGGCATCACCGTGGACACCATCGACCCGCTCAACGAGCCGAACACGCCGTACTGGGGCACCCGGCTGGGCCCCGACGGCAACCCGGTCGGCGGACGCCAGGAGGGCGCGCACGCCGGACCCGCCCTGCAGCAGCAGGTGATCCGGGCGCTGGCGGCGAAGCTGGCCGCGGCCGGCAGCGACACCCGGATCTCGGCCATGGACGAGACCAACCCCGGCACGTTCGCGACCAACTGGAACGCCTACCCGCAGGACGTCCGGGACCTGGTCGCCCAGCTCAACGTGCACACGTACGGGACCGGGCAGCGCACCACCGTGCGGGACATCGCCAAGGGCGAGCGCAAACCGCTGTGGATGAGCGAGGTCGAGGGCTCCTGGGGCGACGGGCAGAGCTTCACCAGCATGGCGCCGGGACTGGGCATGGCCCAGCGGATGGTCGACGACCTGCGCGAGCTGGAGCCCTCGGCCTGGGTGTTCTGGCAGCCGGTCGAGGACTACGACAACATGAAGCCCGGCGGGGAGAGCGCCGCGGGCGCCAACTGGGGCAGCATCCAGTTGCCGTTCGACTGCACGGCCGCGGACAACCTGCGGACCTGCCCGATCTACACCAACACCAAGTTCGACACGGTCCGCAACTTCACCCACCACATCCGCCCCGGCGACCGGCTGATCAAGGTCGGCGACACCGCCAGCGTCGCGGCCGTCTCCAGCGGCGGCCGGGCCACGGTGGTGCACATCAACGACACCAAGCAGGCTCGCACCGTACGGCTCGACCTCTCCGCCTTCGGCACCGTGGCCCGCAACGCCACCGTGACCCCGATCGTGACCAGCGCGGGCGGCGCCCTGCGCCGGGGCGCGCCGGTCGCGGTCCGCGACCGCGCGGCGTCGATCCAGGTCCCGGCCGAGTCGGTGACCACGCTGCTGGTCCGGGGCGTCTCCGGAGTGGCGTCCGACGCCGCCCTGGCGCAGGACGGTCACGTGTACCGCCTGCAGGGCGTCCAGAGCGGCCGGTCGCTCACGCCGGGCGGCACCGGTGCCGTGATCCGCACCGATGATCCGCGCAGCACCGAGCAGCTCTGGCGCCTCACCAAGCTGTCCCCCGGCGTCGGCAACCGCACCCGCTACGCGCTCGGCACCGCGGCCGGGGACCGGCAGCTCGCCGTCGTCGACGACGCCGTGACCCTGGTGCCGCCTGCCCGCAAGCCGGGCCCGGGAGCGCAGTGGATCCTGTCGACCACCGGCGACGGCACGTACACGCTGGTCAACGTGGCCACCGGACGCCTGCTGGAGGTCGGCGGCGAGGCCACTCAGGACGGCGCCGCGGTGTCGACCTGGCTGGCCAACTCCGGGGTCAACCAGCGCTGGCGGGTGATCGACGAGACGGTGCTCGGGATCGAGCCCACCGCGGCGTTCACCGTGCCCGGGGTCGCTCCCACCCTGCCGGCGACCGTCGTGCCGCGTTATCGCGACGGTGCCCGGGGCACACTGCCGGTCACCTGGAGGCTGCCATCGGCGGCGGCGTGGAAGCGGGCGGGCACCGTACCTGTCCAGGGAGTCGCCACCGACGCACTCGGCCGGACCCACCGCGCCCTGGCCACGGTCGCGGTCGACACGCTGGTCTCGACAGTGCCGACCCGGGCCAAGGCCTTCGCGGGCGGCCGGCCGGCGCTGCCGGCCACCGTCACCACGCTGGGCCGGCACGGCGCGCGGGTCGAGCGCCCGGTGGTGTGGCAGGCCGCGGCACCCGGAGCCTTCGACGCGGTCGGAGTGGTGACCGTGGCCGGGCGGGCCGACGCGGGCGACGGCCGCACCCTGCCGGCCACCGTCCGCGTGCAGGTCACCCGGCCGGTCGAGCGGGACGCACCGTCCACCGGCGTCTCCGCCACCTTCACCGAGCCCGGCTACTCCCCCGACGGCCTGCGCAACGGCGTGCTGACCGACAAGGCGTGGTCCAACTGGAGGTCGGGCGCGAAGAACGCCGCCGACACCCTCACCGTGGACCTGGCCGGACAGCAGGCCGTCACCCGTGTCGCCACGCACTTCTACCGCGACGGCTCGGACAGTTACGCCGACACCCTGCAGGTCCAGGTACGCGACCCGCAAGGCGCCTGGACCGACGCCGGCCGCCCGGTGACCGTCCCCACCGGCACCGCGACCGCCCCGGTGGTGGACGTCGCGACCACGGCCACGACGGACGCGATCCGGGTCGTCCTGACCGCGCGCCCGAACCAGCACATGACCGTCAGCGAGATCGAGGTCTTCGCCGCCGCGCCCGGGACCTCACCGGAAGCGGCCGCGGCGAGCATCGCTCTCGACGGCACCGCCCTGGCCGGCTTCGATCCCGCGCGCACGTCGTACTCGGTGCGGGCCCGGGGCAAGCTGCCCACGGTCACCGCGGTGGCCGCCGACCCGTACGCCACCGTGGACGTCCGCGGGCCGACCGCCCGCGACCGTACGGCGACCGTCACGGTCACCAGCGAGGACAAGTCGCGTACGCGCAGCTACACGATCACCTTCCGGAGGTAGGCGGCCGGGCAGCGGCACCGCACCCCGATCGGCCATGATCTCCGCCATGGAGATCAACGCGCAGCCGGTCACTGCGGTGTCGCTGCCCACCGCGTGCGACGGCCCCCTGACGCCGGGCGTGCCGAGCCGGCGGCTGGTGACCACCCGCACCGACACGACGCTGGCGGTCTACGACCTCGACCGCCTGGCCACGGGCGACGACACCCCGCTGGTGGCTTTCCCGGCGCCCTGGCCGCGCGTCGCGAGCGGCGTCGACGCCGTGGCGCCCGGCCTCGACCTGGCCGTCTTCACCGGACTGCACGCGGTGCGCGGGGTGACACCGGACGGCGTGACCCGATGGGAGATCCCGCACGGCTGCTGGGTCTGCGAGGAGTGGCACGAGACGGCGGAGGAGTACACCGCCGACCCGGCCCACAAGCATCCCGACCACGGCTCGGCCTGCTTCGGCGCCGACGGCCGGACGGTGTGGGCACACGTACGGGAGCTCGGCGAGGACGACGATCCGCGTGGCGAGTCCAGTCCAGAGACGTGGCTGGTGATCGACCCCGCGGACGGCACCGTCGCGGCGCGGGCCGGCACCGAGACGTACGCCGCCGGATCGCACCACGTCCCACACCCGGACCCGGCGGTCATGGGCCTGGCCGTCGGCGAGGGCCAGGACGGATCACCCGCGCTGTGGGGACGACTGACCGACGGTGTCCTGCACGTCGAGCGGCTCCCCGATGACGACCGGATCCTGCTCGCCGCCGGGCCGGGCGGCCGCACGTTCCTGACCCGCGGGCACGAGCAGGGTCAGGAGCTGACCGTGCACCGCACGTCCGACCACGTTGTGCTGGGCACCGTCCGGGCCGACCGGCTGGAGCCGGCCGAACCCGCCGCCGGCTGGGGTTTCCGGTGCGGGCTGGTCGACGACCGCACGCTCGTGGCGGAGACCAGCGAGCACGGGTACGGCGCCGCCGACGTGCGGCACTGGCTCATCGACGTCGAGACCCTGGACGTCCGCGGTCCGATCCGTTATCCGGCCGCGGCCGGCCCGCACCCGATCGGACTGGGTGACGGGACCTGGCTGACGGTGAGTTCCCGCGGCGAGGACGTCACCGTCTGGCGGCTGCCGAGCCCCTGACGAGTTCCGGTCAGCTCTCGGCCGGCCGGGTCGGGGGCCAGACGAGCGAGTCGTCCGGGATCGCGGGGTCGCACAGCGCCCGGTGGTCCCGGCCCGGCAGCATCCGTCCGGCCGCCACCACCAGCCGGGCCACCTCGATCGCCCCGTGCGCCTGGAAGTGGGTGTTGTCGGCGACCCCGGCGGGATAGTTCGGTGACACACCCGGGTCCAGCCACAGGAAGTGGGTCTTGGTGGCCTCCGGACCCAGGGCGCCCCAGCGGGCGAACGACAACGCGGTCAGGTCGATCAGCGGCGTACCGGTGTCCTCGGCCAGCGCCCGCATCGCCGCCGGATACTCCCCGTGCGACAGGTACGGCACGCCCTCGGCGGTGAACCGCCGCCGCTCGACCGGGGTGACCAGCACGGGCCGGGCGCGGCGGGCCCGCGCGCCGTCCAGGTAGCGGCGCAGGTACTCCTGGAAGGTCGTCCAGGGCTCGGTGCCGCGGGCCGGGTCCTCGACCTTCTCGTCGTTGTGGCCGAAGGACACCAGCAGCACGTCGCCGGGACGGATCGCGGCCAGGATCCGGTCGAGCCGGCCCAGGTCCGCGAAGCTCTTGGAGCTGGCGCCGGAGAGCGCCTCGTTGACCACCGCGACCTCCGGCCGCAGGAAGAGCGGCAGCGCCTGGCCCCAGCCCGCGCGGGGCACGTCCGCGACGGCGTACGTGGCCGCGGTCGAGTCCCCCGCGACGAAGATCGTGTGTCGGGGCGGGCGGCGCTCGGCGGCGCCGGCCGGTCCGGTGATCCCCAGCCCACCGGCGACGGCACCGCCGAGCGCGGCCCGCAACAGCATCCTGCGATCAAGCTCCATGCCGCCATCAGATCAGCCCTTGTCGATCCAGGCAAGCGCTTACCTATAGTGTTTTCACGGGTCACCGAACCAGCCGGACCGCCGGGTGCGCCGCGCTGGGCCGGCTGAACAGGCGGGTCTGCCGGCCCTTGAGGTGCAGATCGAAGAACGCCGCCTGGTACGCGCGGGTCGCCGCGACGGCCGCCGCCGGTGAGACTGTGCCGATCATCGCGGCGTGCGCGTCGGCAGGCAGCCCGAGGCCGTGCCGCACCTGGGGCAGCACGGTCTGCAGGTCGCTGCACCAGCCCATCCCGCCACCGACCAGCTCCAGCTCCCGCCGCCAGCCGCGCAGCACCGACCACTGCCGGTCCCACATCGGGTTGGCCGCGCCGTACGCGCTGCCCGGCCGGATCGCCAGCACCGCGCCAGTCAGTCCCTGCTCGACCACAGGTGCCAGCGGCAGCCAGCCCCCGTCGGCGGTCGGGAAGCCGACGTCGGTGTCCCCGATCGCCCCGGCCCGGACCCGCTCGTCGGCCGCCAGCAGGGTCAGCGTCATCAGGCCGGCGCCGGTGATGCCGCTGAACGCGCCGATCCGGCCGAGATCGAGGCCGGCGCGCAGACCGGCGGGCAGCGCCCGGGCGCCCAGCGCCGTGAGCCGGTCGAGCACGAAGCGGGCGTCGGCGGTGCGGCTCGCGTAGATGTGGCGCACGTAGGCCAGGAACTCGGGGCTGTAGCGGTCATCGTTGGGCGGGTTCGCCGCCGGGTGCTGCGGGACGAGCCGCCCGCCGGGGAACACGACCGGCGTCTCGTGGGTCGGCTCGAACGTCACGACCACGTACCCGCGGCTGGCCAGGTCCTCGATCTCGCACCGGTTGGTGCTGTGCGAACCCCAATGGCCCAGCTGGTGGACCAGCACCGGCCAGCCGTCGTCGGTGTCGCGGGCGGCCACGCCGGCAAGGGCGTGCGAGCAGGTGCCGGCCCAGTCCACCTGCCCGGCCGGTTCCGGGGCGGTGGCGAATGCGAAGATCTCGTCGGCCGCCCCGGCCCAACCCGGCGTGAGCCACGGCACGACCGGTCCGGCGGCCGGCCGGGCCGGATAGGTGAGGTTGACCATGAGCTCCCGGTACGGCTGCCCGGTGACGTACGGATCCGGGCGGGACCGGTCCACCAGGTGCAGATCCACGGTGCCCACCGGGTACGGCCCGCCCGGCCCCGGCAGACGCAGCCGCACCTTCCCGCCCGCTGCGGCCGTGGCGCGCCCGCTCGCGCCGTTCCGGCTCGCCCCCGTGGCGGCCGTGGGCAACAGCGCCGCTGCTGTCACGCCCGCCCCGCCGGCCAGCACCAGCCGGCGACTCACCTGGTTTCCGTTGCACCGCATGGCTTTCCCCGTTCGGTCGTCGCTGTCCTCACTCGACGAACAGACTGCGCGGGGCTTCCTGAGCGCCGGCTGAGCCGCTGAGAAGCCGCTCAGGTGACCTTGACGGGCGTGACGGTGCCGGTGGCGCCGTCCACGGTGATCAGCTGACCGGTGGTGATCTTCTCGGTGGCGCCGGGGACGGAGATCACCGCGGGGATGCCGTACTCGCGGGCCACCGTCGGGCCGTGCGCCATGATCGCGCCGGTCTCCGTCACCAGCGCGGCCGCGGTGAGGAACAGCGGAGTCCAGCCGGGGTCCGTGGTCGCCGCGACCAGGATGTCGCCGGGCTCGATGCGGGCGGTGGCCGGGTCACGGACGACCCGGGCCGGTCCGGTGACCCGGCCCGCCGAGGCGCCCACACCCGGCAACGCGCCGTCGCGGGCGGGCGGCACGGGCAGCACCGTTTCGACGTCGGTGCCGTCGGACAGCAGGGCGACCGGAACCGTCCGGCGCCGCGACTCGCGCTGGTGCACCAGCTTGCGGGCGGCGGCGACCTCGCGCAGATCGGCGTCGGTGCCGGCCTCGTCGAGGGTCACGAACATGATGTCGTCCGGGCGGTCGAGGCGGCCGGCGGCGGTCAGGTCGGCGCCGAGCAGCAGCAACTGCCGGCGCATCTCCCGCAGCGGGTACAAGCCGGCGAACTTGCCCGTCTCGCGCAGGCCGGCCAGGGAGCGGGCCCGGCGCAGCAGGAAACCGGCGAGGCGGCCGCGCACCGGCCGGCGCCGGCGGGCCCGCGCGACGAGGTCGGTCAGGGTGGACTCGGCGGTGGCGGCGGCCCGGGCGAACCGGCGGTCGGGGGCCTGCTCGGGGTCGGTCACTCGCAGATAGTTGGCGATCATGGCGAAGACCGGCGCCGGGTTTTCGGACCAGCGGGGGACGCCGAGATCGACCTCGGCGACGCCGCGGTGGCCGTACCGGTCGAGGAACGCGGCCAGGCCGAGCTCCGGCAGCTCACCGGCCAGGTAGCGGGCGGCGAGCTCGGCCGGCGGCGAGCCGAGCAGGAGTTCGCCGTGCTGCCGGGCGCCCTGGGCCACCTGCCAGAGGGCGAGGTCCATCTCGATGGTGACGTTGTGCGGCATGCCGGCCAGCACGGCATGGATCTCGTCCGCGGTCGCGATGCCCTTGAGCAGCTGTTGCGGCAGGGTGGCGGCCAGCATGCCGGCCACGATCGGCCAGGTGATGGCGTCGGCGCCGTCGCCCGAGCCGTTGTCGCGGAGGTAGCGCAACCGGTCCGCGGCGGTGCGCAGTTCCCCGGCCGGGACGGCGGCGAGCCGTAACTGCTCGACGGCCCGGCCCATCCGGGCGCGGGCGGCCTCGGGGCGGGCGAGGGCGCCGACGATGCCGGTCACCGCGCGTGTGGCCGTACGCAGCGACGGGGTGGCGGCGCGGGGTGCGGCGCCCTTGCGCGGGGCGAACCGGGGATCGTCGAGGACGTACGCCATGGCCGCCTGGGCGCGGGGGCCGAAGTCGACCGCCATGAGCTTGATCAGGCGTTTGCGGGCGGACGGGTGGCGCGCCTGGTCGGTGAGGTCACCATAGAGCCGCCCGCCGATGTCGACGATCTCCGCCCGGACGCCGAGGGCCGCGAGCATGCCGGCGATCTGGGCCTTGAGGGTGGACAGGCCCATCGGCGTCACCGGCTGGAGCATGCCCTGCACGTGACCGAACTCGACGTACACCCGGGGCTCCGGGCCGGTCCGCGGCGGCAGCGGGAACAAGGTGGTGATCGGCCGCGACTGGAGCAGCCACAGCGTGCCGGAGCGGTCCACCGACCACTCCACGTCCTGCGGGCCGCCGGCCCGTTCCTGCAGCCGCTCCCCCACCGAGCGCAAGCGCTCGAGCAGCTCGGGCGGCACGCACCCGGTGGCCGCCGGCGTGGCCGGGCCGAGCACGTAGTGGTCGACCGGGGCGGTGCCGTCGACCACAGTGGTGCCGGGACCGGGGGCGGCGTCAACCATCATCTCGGTGCGGTTGCCGGTCAGCGGGTTGGCGGTGAACAGCACGCCGGACACCTCGGCGTCGACCATCCGCTGCACGACCACCGCCATCCGGACCGTGTCCTGGGCGATGCCGTGGGCGTCGCGGTAGGCGGCCGCCCGGGCGCTGTGCAGCGACGCCCAGCACGCCTCGACCGCGGCCAGCAGGTCGTCGGCGCCGGTGACGCCGAGGACGGTGTCGTGCTGCCCGGCGAAGCTGGCGTCGGGCAGGTCCTCGGCGGTCGCGCTGGAGCGCACCGCCACCGGGCCTGCACCGAGCTTCTCGTACGCGGCGAGGATCTCGGCCGCCGGGACGACGCCGCGCCGGTGGGCCTCGGTCGTGACGCAGAAGCCCGGCGGCACCCGATCGCCGTGGCGGATCAGCTCGGCCAGCCCGGCCGCCTTGCCACTGACGAGCTCCTGCGTCCCGGCCCGCACCTCGGACAACGCGATCACGGACATCCGGCCCCCTGCCATCGCCATACGACTGCAACGGGACAACCATAGCCGTTTGGCAATACGACTGCAACGCAAAGAATGTGCCGCTCTGAAATCAGGGCTTCACACATTCGTCATCTGCGGGTTAAATCGAGGCACAGCGATATGGGAGCGCTCCCATACCCCGGACAGGAGCCCACCGTTGTCCACCTCACGCCGTTATCTCCTCATGTCCTTCGTCGGCCTGCTGCTCGCCTCCGTCGGGATCGCGCTGGCCGCGCCCTCCGGCGCGGCCGCCGCCCCCACCTACAGCTACGGCGAGGCCCTGCAGAAGTCCCTGTTCTTCTACGAGGCCCAGGTCGCCGGACGCAAACCGGCCTGGAACCGGGTCTCCTGGCGCGGTGACTCCGCCCTGCGCGACGGCTCGGACGTCGGCCTGGACCTGACCGGCGGCTGGTTCGACGCCGGTGACCACGTCAAGTTCGGCCTGCCGATGGCGTTCACCACCACCATGCTGGCCTGGGGCGCGGTGGAGAACCGCGACGCCTACGCCGCCTCCGGCCAGCTCACCCACCTGCTGAACAACCTGCGGGTACCCAACGACTACTTCATCAAGGCCCACCCCGCCCCGAACGTGCTCTACGGGCAGGTCGGCAACGGCGACGCCGACCACAAGTGGTGGGGACCGGCCGAGGTGCTGCCGATGGCGCGGCCCGCGTACAAGATCGACGCCAGCTGCGGCGGCACGGAGCTGGCCGCGGAGACCGCGGCCGCCATGGCCGCCAGCTCGATGGTCTTCCGCGCGACCGATCCCGGGTACGCCGACACGCTGCTCACCCACGCCAAGCAGCTCTACACCTTCGCCGACACGGTCCGGAAGAACTACCACGAGTGCATCACCGACGCGACGTCGTTCTACCGCTCCTGGAGCGGCTACGCCGACGAGCTGGTGTGGGGCGCGATCTGGCTGCACCGCGCCACCGGTGACGCCGCCTACCTGGCCAAGGCCGAGGCCGGATACGACGCGCAGGGCAACGAGAACCAGACCAGCACCAAGATGTACAAGTGGACGATCTCCTGGGACAACAAGCAGTACGGCACCTACGTGCTGCTGGCCCAGCTGACCGGCAAGCAGAAGTACCTCGACGACGCCAACCGGTGGCTGGACTGGTTCACCGTCGGGGTCAACGGCGAGAAGGTCCGCACCTCCCCCGGCGGGATGGTCGTCGTGGACACCTGGGGCGCCCTGCGGTACGCGGCCAACACGGCCTTCGTCGCGCTCGTGCACAGCGACCACCTGGCCGACGCGGCCCGCAAGACGCGCTACCACGACTTCGCCGTCAAGCAGATCGACTACGCGCTGGGCGCCAACCCGCGCAAGTCGAGCTACGTCATCGGCTTCGGGGCCAACGCGCCGAAGAATCCGCACCACCGCACCGCGCACGGGTCCTGGTGGGACAGCCAGCAGGTGCCCGAGCAGACCCGGCACGTGCTGTACGGCGCGCTGGTGGGCGGGCCGTCGGCGCCGGACGACGCGTACACCGACAGCCGCGGCGACTACGTGATGAACGAGGTCGCCACCGACTACAACGCCGGCTTCACCTCGGCGGTGGCCCGGCTCTACGGTGAGTACGGCGGCACGCCGGCGGCCAACTTCCCGCAGGCCGAGAAGCCGGACCTGGCGGAGCTGTCCGTCGAGACCACGGTGATGCAGAACGAGACCCGCTCGACCGGCGTCAAGGTGATCGTCTACAACAAGTCGGCCTTCCCGGCGCGCGCCCTGACCGCCGCGAAGTTCCGTTACTACTTCACCCGTGACGGGGACGCCGCGCTGACCGTCAGCACGCCGTACACCCAGGGGTGCCCGGGGCCGACCGCGGCCAAGCAGTACGCCGGCGACGTCTGGTACGTCGAGGTGGACTGCACCGGCTACACCATCGCCCCGGCCGGTCAGTCGGCGCACCGGATGGAGGTGCAGCTCAAGATCGGGGTGGTCGAGGGCGGCACGTGGGATCCGACCGACGACCCGTCGTACCAGGCGGCCGCCGGACCGAACACCGGCGTCCCGCTCTACGAGGGCACGACGCGGGTGTGGGGCAACGAGCCCGGCACCGGGCCGTCACCGTCCCCTTCGGTCACCCCGTCCGTCACCCCTTCGGTCACGCCGTCCGCGACGCCGTCGGCCACCCCGTCGGTCACGCCGTCGGTCACGCCCAGCACCGGGCCGAGCGGGCCGTGCCGGGTCGCCTACAGCACCACCGACTGGAGTGCCGGCTTCACGGCGAACGTCACCGTGACCAACACCGGCACCGCGCCGCTCAACGGCTGGTCGCTGACCTACGCCTACACCGCCGGACAGAAGATCACCCAGGCCTGGTCGGCCACCGCCACCCAGACCGGTACGCAGGTGACCGTCACCAACGCGAGCTGGAACGGCGCGGTGGCCGCGGGCGCCTCGGTGAGCTTCGGCATGAACGGCACCCACACCGGCGCCAACCCGAGGCCCACCGCCTTCGCCGTCAACGGCTCCGCCTGCACCGTCGCCTGAGCCCCGTTCCCCACCAGCAGAGACAGGACCCCATGCGAACTGCCCTCCGCGCGGCCTTGTGTGCCGCGACCACCGTGACCGCCCTGGCGGCGTTCGGGCCACCGCCCGCGTCAGCCGCGGTCCTGCCCTACCAGGACCCGGCCCTGCCGGTCGCGACCCGGGTGACCGACCTGCTCGCCCGGATGACCCTGGACGACAAGATCGGCCAGATGACCCAGGCCGAGCGCGCCGTCATCAGCCCGGCCCAGCTCACCCAGTACCGGGTCGGCTCGGTGCTCTCCGGCGGCGGCTCCGGCCCCGCGCAGAACACCCCGGCGGCCTGGGCCGACATGTACGACAACCTGCAACGCGGCGCCCTGGCCACTCCGCTGCAGATCCCGATGATCTACGGCATCGACGCCGTGCACGGCAACAACAACGTGCTCGGGTCGACGATCTTCCCCCACAACATCGGCCTCGGCGCCACCCGCGACCCCGACCTGGCCGCGCGGATCGGCCGGGCCACCGCCGAGGAGGTCACCGGCGCCGGGCAGGACTGGACGTTCGCCCCGTGCGTGTGTGTGGCCCGCAACGACCGGTGGGGCCGCACGTACGAGTCGTTCGGCGAGAAGCCGGAGATCGCCACGGCGATGACCACCGTCATCGACGGGTTGCAGGGCACCGCGCTGAACGGCCCGGCGTCCGTGCTGGCCACGGCCAAGCACTACATCGGGGACGGCGGCACCACCGGCGGCACCGACCAGGGCAACACCCAGCTCACCGAGGCCGAGCTGCGGGCCGTGCACCTGCCGCCGTTCGCCGCCGCGGTGAACCGGGGCGTCGGCTCGGTGATGATCTCGTTCAGCAGCTGGAACGGGACCAAGCTGCACGGCTCGAAGTACCTGATCACCGACCTGCTCAAGGGCGAGCTGGGCTTCACCGGCTTCACCGTCTCGGACTGGGCGGCGATCGACCAGATCGACGGGCAGGTCGGCTTCACCCAGGCCGAGGTGGCCGCCTCGATCAACGCCGGCCTCGACATGATCATGGTGCCGAACGACTGGCAGCAGTTCCTCGGCTACCTGCGCGCGGCGGTGCAGGCCGGGCAGATCCCGATGGCCCGCATCGACGACGCCAACCGGCGCATCCTGACCAAGAAGTTCGAGCTGGGACTCTTCGAGAAGCCGTACGCCGACCGCACGTACGCGTCCACGATCGGCAGCACCGCGCACCGCGCGCTGGCCCGCGAGGCGGTGCGCAAGTCGCAGGTGCTGCTGAAGAACGCGGGCGGGGTGCTGCCGCTGGCCAAGTCCGGCGGCAAGATCTTCGTGGCCGGCAAGAGCGCCGACGACCTGGGCAACCAGGCCGGCGGCTGGACCACCACCTGGCAGGGCGCGAGCGGGTCGACCTACCCCGGCACGTCGATCCTGCAGGGCATCCGCAGCGCGGTGGGCAGCAACGCCACGGTGACCTACCAGCGCGACGGCACCGGCATCGACAACACGTACCGGGCCGCGATCGCCGTCGTGGGCGAGACCCCGTACGCCGAGGGCGAGGGCGACCGGGTCGGCTCGATGAGCCTGGACGCCACCGACCTGGCCACGCTGTCGCGGCTGCGGGCCGCGGGCGTACCGGTGATCGTGGTGCTGGTCTCGGGCCGCCCGCTCGACATCGCCACCGAGCTGCCCAACTGGAACGCCCTGGTGGCCGCCTGGCTGCCCGGCAGCGAGGGCGCCGGCGTGGCCGACGTCCTGTTCGGCGACTACGCGCCGACCGGCAAGCTCCCGATGACCTGGATGCAGTCGGCGAGCCAGCAGCCGATCAACGACGGGGACGGCAAGACGCCGCTGTTCGCGTACGGCTACGGCCTGACCTACAGCAGCACCCCGGCCGACACGGCCGCACCCAGCGTGCCCGGCACCCCGGCCGCGACCGCGGTGACCGCCACCGGCCTGACGCTGACCTGGCCGGCCTCGACGGACACGGGCGGCAGCGGTCTGGCCGGCTACGACGTCTATCGCGACGGCACTCTGATCGGCTCGCCCACCACGACCTCCTATGCGGTCACCGGCCTGAGTGCGGCGACCCGCTACGAGTTCACGGTGGCGGCCCGGGACGCGGCGGGGAACCGCTCGGCCCGCTCGACGGCGCTGGCGGTGACCACCTCGGCCGGCGACACGCCGGCGGGCGGCACCTGCCGGGTGGCGTACTCCACGAGCGACTGGAGCGCCGGCTTCACCGGGTCGGTCTCGCTGACCAACACGGGTACGGCGGCGGTCAGCGCTTGGAGCCTGCAATGGTCGTACACCGCAGGCCAGCAGGTTACGCAGGGCTGGTCAGCCCGGGTGGCGCAGGTCGGCACGGTGGTGACGGCTACGGGTGAGAGCTGGAGCCCGTCGTTGGCCGCGGGGGCTACGGTGACGTTCGGTTTCAACGCGAACCGCGGATCCACCAACCCGCGCCCGGCGTCGTTCACCCTCAACGGCGCTGCCTGCACGGTCGCATGAGGCGGTAGGCGCCTCCCTCGCCGCAGGGGCCGGTCGGGTCTTGACCCGGCCGGCCCCCTCGGGTTCGGGAAGCCGGTATCAACCCTCGCACCGGCACCCGCCGGCGATCCGCCCGAACGGTCACCAGCGCGGACGGCGAGTCGAAGACCTACTCGCCGATCGCTACGCCGAAGCAGGATGTCTCAGCCCGCTATCTGTCCGAGGACGAGCGCGTCACCATCGCCGAGGAACACCGGGCCGGCAGACCAATCCGGGGGATCGCCAAGCTCCTGGACCGGGCACCGTCCACCATGGGCCGGGAGATCAACCATCCTCTCGGAGCCCACCAGCGTGTGGCGGCCCGTCGACCACGACTCGCGCCCGCGAAGCCAGAGTGTGTCGGAGAAAATAATCCGTGCGTACCGGCTCCGGGCGGCGGTCATGCCCGTTTCGTTTGCTCCCTCGGCCGCCGACTGCCGTACGGAAAACTATGACAACCGTTCGGTGACGACGAGATCGAGGGTGCGCAGTAGCGCCTCAGCATTGCTGCTGACGGCTCCGCGTCGGATGAGACTCAAATCGATGACATGGGTTTCGTAGCGCAGCGTGTAGTGGATGATGAAGCAGCCCGTCTGGTCCGGGACGCAGTAGCCGACAGCCTCGTCGGCATGGGCTGCGGCAGCGGTACTGACGGGATCGGCCCCGTCGAGATCTTCCCGATAGTTCGGGGCCGGATCGGCGGCTAGGTAGGCCTCGTGTGCCTTTTCTTGGCTCGGCTGAGTTTGAACGTCTTGCCGAAGTACAAAGCCGTCGCCCGATTGGGGCATCTGCCATCGGCGGATAACGCTGAGATCTTTTGTGACGATATTTTCGTGGGCCTGGGTCTCGACGGTCACACCACCCGCGTCGGGGAGGCTCTCGCCCCAGTCCGCCGTGTCGAGTAGCAGCGCAGTAGATTCGGCGGTGGTTTCAGACGACCGCTGGCCGTCGTCGCGGTGCCGAAACGCTAACCCTGTGTAGACAACGGTCAGCAAGGCCAACAAGCCTGCCGCACCTGCCAATACCGTCCGCATGGTCGCATTGGCAAGTAGCCGAGGAGTAAGCCGCACGCGGGGCAGCGTAGAGCCTCAGGGCAAAGCGGGTGATGCCCGATCATCCCCAGCGCCTCGAGCGAATATCCGGATCTACCGCGATCCGCGTGCGCTGCGGTAAGGACGACTACCAGGTAAGCCTCGACGATCACGTCATCGCCGACGGCCTGCGGCGCGATGGAAGCTCGCGGTTTCCTCAGGGCCGGGCCAGCGGCGTGATCGCGATCCTGTCGATGATCGGGGCGTACGCGGACCGCAGCAGGATGCCCGGGAAGGTCTGGGACGCGTACGTCCGGCCGTCGAAGTTCGGTAGTTCCTCGCTGGAGAAGCTGATTGTGTTGGTGCCCCGGCGCAGGGACACCGGCACCGTCAGCTCCCAGAAGTTGTCGCGGTGGAAGCTGTGCGGGAAGTTCACCCGCTCCGCCGCGCCGCCGTTGATGGAGATGTCGGCGTGGCGTACCAGGGGGTCGGGGTTGTAGTGGGTGGCTTCGGCCTGTTCCGGGTTGGCGTAGCGGATGCGCAGCGCGTGGCGTTCCGTCCGGTCGGCGCGGACGGTGAAGGTCAGGGTGTTGCCGTTGCCGGGCGTGCCGCCGATCCGGTCCACCGCCGCGCCGCCGGAGGCCAGTGGGAGTGCGGTAACGGCCGCCGTGCCGGCCTTCGTCGCTGCCTCGGCTTCGTACGTCGCTGTGGGCAGCGTTGCCGGGGTCACCTCGATGCGGTCCAGGGTGGTCCGGCCGGTGACGGTCACCTTGTTGATGCCGCCGGAGAGGGCGACGGTCACGGCGTCTCGACCACCGGTCGTGCGCAGCACCTTGTGGCCGTTGACGGTGAGCTCGGCGCGGCCGGCGGTGTGGACGCGGATCGTCGAGGGGGCGTCGGTCGCTGAGTAGACCCAGAACGTCGCCGATCCGTCGCGCAGCCGCACCACGTCGCGGGTGCGTCCGTAGGCCGGCTCGCCTCGGGTCAGGTCGGCCCGTTCCGCCTCGTAGACCGCGGTTCGCGCGGCCGGGCCGGGCAGGCCCAGCTGGATGCGGTCGAGGATCGCGTCGCCCTTGGTCGCCCGGGTGCCGTCGAGGCTGCGGGCGGCCAGCGAGATGACGTGCCGGCCGGCGGTGAGGTCGAGCTTGGTGTCGGTGTGGTCCCAGACCGCCCACTTGTAGCCGAGCGGCAGGAAAAGCTCCTGCTCGTCCCGGCCGTCGACGCGCAGGAAGACGTTGGTCGGGCCCTGGTCGGCGACCAGCGGGTACGTGTTCAGCGAGTTCGCGAACACCCGCAGGTCGTAGCGGCCCGGCTCGGGGACGTCGACGGTGAAGTCGAGTACGCCGTCGGAGCCGGTCCGCAGGCCGCCCACGTCGTACCCGCCGGAGGTGTAGAACTTCGACACGTCGGCCGGCGAGCCCTCGGGGCCGTTCTTGCTGTAACCCGAGCCGGTGTACGTGGCGTCCTCGGCCTCGTAGTCGTGCTCCCAGCGGGTCGTGACCGGGGCCGCCGGTGAGGTGCCGGGGGTGAGCACGACCTCGTAGGCCGACGACTCGTCGAGTGCGGGCAGGCCGTCGGTGCCGAGGGGCAGCACGACCGTGCCGTTGCGGACGGTCAGGTTCCGCGCGGCGATCACCGGCGGCTGGGCCGAGTCGCCGAGCTGCCCGGTCCAGGCGATGCGGCGGAGCTCGGCGTGCACCGTACGGCCGAAGACCCGGGCGGGCACGTGGTCGAACTGGACCCAGGACTTGCCGCCGGCCCCGCCGAAGAGCAGCCGGGCCTGCTTCTTGCGCTCGTCCAGCGTGGCGACGCCCTGCAGCGTGTAGTTGCGGCCCGGGTACGGCGGGGTCACTCCCACGGTGTGCCCGGTCATCGCCCCGTACGCGTTGTAGAGCCACCACTGCCCGTTGCCCCGGTTGGCCTGCACGGCCGAGTCGGAGATGTTGCCGTCGATGTTCCAGTACGCAATGTCCGCGTCCACCTTGGACTCCTCGATGGCCGAGACCCACTGGATCATCTGGCCGGGCACCGAGGTGTGGTAGTTGAACGCGTACTCGTTGACGTTGATCGGCAGTTCCCGCCCGAGCACCTCCTTCTCCCAGGCGCGGTAGGTCGCGACGCTGGTGCGGACCGCCTCGGGGTGGCTCAGCTCGTGCCAGGTCATCACGTCGGGCACCGTGCCGGCCGTGACCGTGTGCCGCAGGAAGTCCTTGACCTGCGGGTACAGCACGCTGGTGTTGGGCCCGGCGATGCGTGCCGCCGGCAGCTTGTCCTTGATGAGGGCGTACACGTCGTCCCAGGCCCGGAAGTAGGCCGTCGGGTCGGTCAGCCAGCTGGTCCGGTCGTAGGACCACTCGCCGGTGCCGAACATGTTGCCCTCGGGCTCGTTGAACGGCACGAAGACGATGTTGTCCCGGTATTCCGGCGCCAGCGTCAGGACCTGGTCGACCTGGGTGGCGATCTTCTCTTTGTAGAGCGCGAGCTTCTCCGCGGGCGTGTCCCCCGGCCACTGGTACGGGAACCCGCGGTGGATGTCGGTCATGTAGATGTAGACGTCCCC
The DNA here is from genome assembly GCF_050955795.1 of Actinoplanes sp. CA-051413. NCBI lineage: Bacteria > Bacillati > Actinomycetota > Actinomycetes > Micromonosporales > Micromonosporaceae > Actinoplanes > Actinoplanes sp. CA-051413. The sequence goes on along the minus strand of NZ_CP192100.1, from coordinate 4,163,146 downwards.
GCCGGTGCTGTCGGCCAGCGGCTCGACCACTTCGAGCGCGTCCGCGCCGGGGTGCTGCGGGCCGTCCTGCGCCTTGGTCGAGACCGTGCGCAGCCGCATGCCCTCGATCAGGTTGTTGGTCGGCACGCCCTGCCCGTAGAGCCCGTAGAGCGAGCCGGACGCGCCGCCGTGGAAGGCGCCGGTGTCCTTGGCCAGGTCGACCACCAGCTGCCCCTCGCGGATGACGGTGACAGTCGCGGTGATCGCCCGGCCGGCGGCGGTGCCCCGCACGGTGAACGTGCCGGTGGTGGCGTAGGAGGCCGGGTCGACGGCAGACCACACGGTGGGGATCTGCCGGGGGTAGCCGTCGGAGAAGCCACCGAGCACGGTTGCCGGCAGCGCCGGGGCGGTGCCGACCGTGGTCCGCACGTCGAAGGTGGTCTGCGACAGCCCGGTGGCGGCCGGCAGCTCGGCGCCGTGGACCTCGGCCACCTGGGCCGCGGTCAGGGCCGCGCCGTACACTCGGAAGTCGTCGATCGCGCCGTCGTAGAGCGGGTCCGGGAAGAACGAGCGGCCGAGGTAGCCGGCGAAGGTCGTCGACGGCGTCAGCAGGTCCGAGGCGGCGGCGATCCCGCTCGGCGCGGAATCCACCGCCACGCCGTCCAGGTACGTGGTGAGCCGGTCCGCCCCCGTGTCGAGGGTGACGGTGAGGGTCTTCCACACCTGGGCCGGCACTGGCTTCGTACCGGTGATCGACGCCTCGCCGGCCCCCGGCACCAGCGCCGTCGTCCGCAGCAGCCCGCCGCCGTTGTACGGGGTGGTGAACAGGAACCGGGTCGTGTCCGTGCCGAGCGCGTAGATCCACTGCCACGGCGCGGTCGTGCCGTCCCACCGCACCCGGACGGAGACCGTCAGGTCGGTCCGACCCTCGAGGATCCGCCGGGGCAGCCGCACGTGGGCGCCGTCGGAGGTGGGCGCCCCGCCGGGCAGAGTCAGCGCGTCGCCGCCCCGGCCGTCGCCGGACAGCGCGGCGGTCGCCGGGTTGACCAGCGTGCCGTCCAGGCCGTTGCCGGACGTGTCGGCGATGCGGGCGCCGGCCAGGTCGGCACCGTCGAAGGTGTAGTGCACGACCGCCGCCGGCAGTGCTTCGGCGTCCGCGAGGGCCGCGCCCGGCACCGCCAGGCCGGTGAGCACCAGGACCACTGTCGCCAGTACCCCGGCACGGGATCTCCCGAGCTGCATCCGACCGCTCCCATCAACCGACCTCACTGTCGTGTGAACGGTACATTGACGAAACCGAATGCAAACGCTGATCGCCCCGGGCACCGTGCCGGCCCGGGGCGATCCGCTGCTCCTCGCCGCCGGTCAGCGGCTCCCGTTCGCCCGGGAACGCAGCATCCGGCGGACCAGGTCGGAGCGCTCCCGCAGCGTCTTGCCGACCACCGGGGCGACCCGCGTGGCCGCCTCCTCCGCACGGTCGAGGAACGCCTCGTCGACACCGAAGCGGGGGAACAGCCGGCCGGTGTAGGCCATGGCCAGGATCATGCCGCCCCGGTCCAGGCCGGGCAGCAGCTCCAGGTACTTCTCCGCGTACGGCGCCAGCAGCTCGTCCTGGCCGGGAACCCAGAACGCCGCGGCGACCGGACCGAACGAGCCGACCGGCACCGAACGGTCGACGGCCAGCGTCTGCCACACCGCCGCCTTCTCGCCCGGGTCCGGGGCGGCGGCCCGTACGGCCAGAGCACGCCGCTGCGCGTCCGGGTCCGGGTCCCGCTTGAGCAGGTCGTCGACCTCGCCGGCGGTCGGCCCGCCCAGTTCGGCCTTGCGCACCAGCGCGTGCCACCGCAGGTCCACGTCGTCACCGGCCTGCTCCTGCAGCCACGCCACGTCGTCCAGGTCGCCGGCCGACCGGGCGAACGCCCGCAGCGCCACCTGGCGGCGGCCGTCCTGGTCGGCCAGCTCGCGGCAGACGGCGGCGACCGCGGCGGTGAGCTCGGCCCGCTCGGCCTCCGGCGACCACGACTCCGCGATGGTGCCGGCCATCGTCAGATAGGGCTCGATCACCGCGTCCGAGGTCTCCACGCGCAGCACGTCCAGCACACAGCGCGCCGCCTCGCGGGCGGCGATCTCGCCCGCGATCAGCATGTCGTAGACCGTGGCCACGGCCACGCCGCGCGAGACGGCGGTCGGCAGGGCGGGCGCCGCGGCCAGCAGCCCGGCGGTGTCACCGGCGGCCGGCCGGGTCGTCGCGAACGTCAGGTCGTCGTCGTTGACCAGCAGGAAGTCGGCCCCGGCGGGCACCGCCACCGGCGTACGCGGACCCTGCACCTCGACCCGGACCAGCGCGGTCCGTGCCAGCCGGTCTCCGTCGCGGCGGTACGCACCCACGCCCACCACCTGCGGTCGCGGGTCGCCCGCGGGCCCGCGGCCCACCAGCACCACGTCGTCGCCGTCCGTCTCCAGGGTGAGCCGGTCGGTCCCGGCCGTCTCCAGCCAGCCGCGGCGCCAGGCGTTCAGGTCACGCCCACCGGCCGCGCCCAGCGCGTCGATCAGGTCCTGCAGGGTGGTGTTGCCCCAGGCGTGCTGCGCGAAGTAGGCGGTCATGCCGGCGGCGAAGTTGTCCTCGCCGACATAGGTCATGAGCTGCTGCAGGACCGAGGCACCCTTGGGGTAGGTGATCGCGTCGAAGATCGACGCCGCCTGCGCGACGTCGCGGATCGGCAGGCTGATCGGGTGTGAGGTCGGGCCCTGGTCGGCGACGTACGCGGTGAGCTTCTCCGCCGCGAGATGCGCCGCCCAGGCGTCCGTGTACGCCGTGGCGCTCACCGCGGCCCAGTGGCACGCGAACTCGGCGAACGCCTCGTTGAGCCAGAGGTCGTCCCACCAGCGCATGGTGACGATGTTGCCGAACCACATGTGCGCCATCTCGTGCAGCAGCACCCGGGCGAGCAGCCCTCGTTCGGCCGGCGTCGGCGTGCTGCGCCGCAGGAAGACGTCCGACCAGGTGACGCAGCCATAGTTCTCCATCGCCCCGCCGAACTCGGGCATGAACACCTGGTCGTAGGTGCGCTGCGGGAACGGCATCCCGAAGACCCGGCCGTAGAAGGCCAGGCCCTGGCTGGTCAGCGTGAACATCTCGTCGGCATCGCGGTCCAGCACCGCGGCGAGCGACCGCCGGGTGAACAGGCCCAGGTCACGGCCGTCGACCTCGCGCCGGATCTCGTACAGCGGGCCGGCGTTGATGACGGTGTTGTAGGGCGAGAGCGCCGGGGTGTCGGGGAACGTCCAGGTGCGGGCGTCGCCCAGCTCCCGCACCCGGGCGTTGCCGGAGCCGGAGTTGCTGGTCACGGTCCAGCCGGCCGGGGCGGTGACGGTGAACGCGTGCGGCGCCTTGAGATCGGGCTGGTCGAAGCACGCCCACACGTACCGGGCCTCGTCCGGCTCGAAGGACATCCAGACGTACACCTCGCCGTCGGCCGGGTCGACGGCCTTGTGCACGCCCTCACCCTCGGTGGTGTCGGCCTGCACGCTCTCCACCCGCAGGACGTTGCGGGCGGCGAGCCCGTCCAGCTCGATCCGGCCGTCGGCGGCGGGACCGAGCGGCCGGTCGTTGAGCGTGGCGCCCACCACCTCGGCGGCACAGTCGACGAAGGTCCGGGCGCCGGGCTCCCGGCAGGTGAAGGTCACCGTGGACACGGACCGCACGTGCGGCCCGGTCGGCAGGTCGGTCAGGTCGACGGCGATGTCGTACCGGTCGACCGAGAGCAGGGCGGCGCGGGTCTCGGCCTCGGTCTGGGTCAGGCTGCGGGTCGGCAATGGTCCTCCTCCAGGATCCCCCCGATGGTAGGAGCACCGCGCCGGTCGAGGGGATGCGGCAGGATCGGTCCGGTGGAGATACCGGAGCTGCGGCCGGGCAGCGAGTTCATCGGCACCGCGCGCGAGATCCTCGCCCACGAGCGGTCCCGCCTGGCGGATCGGCTGGGCGAGCACGAGCTGGCCCTGGTCGGCGGCAGTTCCGTGCCCGCCGCCCTGACCAAGGGCGACGTCGACCTGCACCTGCGGGTGCCCGCGGCGGGGTTCGGCCCGGCGGTCGCCGCCCTGCGGGAGATCTACGCGGTGGTGCATCCGGAGATCTGGCAGGAGTCGCTGGCGACGTTCGAGGTCCCGGACGCGCCGTTGCCGACCGGCGTCGCGGTGACGCCGGTCGGCTCCGAGCACGACACCCGGTTCCGCCGCGGGTGGCAGCTGCTCGCGGCGGATCCCGCCCTGGTCGACGCCTACAACGCCATGAAGCTGCGGCACCGGGACCGCCCCGAGGAGTACGAGCAGCGCAAGTCCGCCTTCTTCGACATGCTCATGGACCTTCGGTGACACGCTCGTTGAGCTTGGAGTGCCGGCGGCTGTAGCCGAAGTAGACGATCATGCCGATCACGAACCACACCGCGAAGCGCAGCCAGGTGGTCGGGGTGAGGAAAGTGATCAGCCAGAGGGAGAAGACCACGCCGAGCGCCGGGATGACCGGCATGCCGGGCAGCCGGAACGAGCGCGGCAGCTCCGGGCGCCGGTAGCGCAGCACGATCACCGCCACGCAGACGACGACGAAGGCCAGCAGGATGCCGATGTTGGTCAGCTCGGCCGCCTCCCGGATGGGCAGGAGCCCGGCGATGATCGCGGAGGCCACGCCGGCGATCCAGGTGACCCGGCTGGGCACCCGGCGCACCGGGTGCACCTTGGCGAACCAGGCCGGCAGCAGGCCGTCGCGGCTCATGGCGTACCAGACGCGGGTCACGCCGAGCATGAAGGTGAACATGACGGTGAGGATGCCGATGATCGCGCCGACCGCGATGACGTCGGCCAGCCCGGACAGCCCGACCGAGTCGAACGCGGTGGAGAAGCCGCTCTCCGGGTCGATCTCGCGGTAGTTCTGCATGCCGGTGAGCACCAGGGTGGCCAGCACGTACAGGACCATCGAGACGGCCAGCGAGTAGATGATCGCCTTGGGCAGGTGCTTCTTGGCGTCGCGGGACTCCTCGGCGGCCGTGCTCATCGCGTCGTAGCCGAAGACGGCGAAGAAGACCGTGGCGGCGCCGGTGATCGCGCCGCTGACGCCGAACGGGAAGAACGGCCGGTAGTTCTCGGACTTGATGTAGAAGAAACCGACCACGATGACCAGCAGCACCACGATCACCTTGAGCACGACCACGCCGGTCTCGAACCGGGCCGCCGCCTTGATCCCCCGGTTGAGCAGGAACGCGATCAGCAGGCACAGCACCACGGCGAACAGGTCGACCACGTGCCCGTCGCCGCTGCCGGGCGCCCCCAGCATCCAGGCCGGCAGGTCCACGCCGAGCTCGCCCATCAGGAAGGCGAAGTAGCCGGAGATGCCGATCGCCACCACCGCCACGATCGCTATGTACTCCAGCAGCAGGTCCCAGCCGATGAACCAGCCGACGATCTCGCCGAGCACGACGTAGCCGTACGTGTAGGCCGAGCCCGCCTTGGGGATCATGCCGGCGAACTCCGCGTACGACAGCGCGGCGGCGGCGCTGGCGATGCCCGCTATCAGGAACGAGATCAGCACGGCGGGCCCGGCTGTCTCGTTCGCCACCGCGCCGGCCAGCGCGAAGATGCCGGCGCCGATGATGCCGCCGACCCCGATGGCGGTCAGCTGCCACAGTCCGAGCGTGCGGGACAGGCCGGTCTCCCGGTCGTCCTCGATCTCCTCGACCGGCTTGCGGCGGAAGATTCCCGATCCGCGGCCGAACTCCGGTGTCGCTGTCATGGCCACCTCCTCGTGGAGTACGCCACGGCGTCCCCCCGATGGGCCGCCACTGAAACCGGAGTACCACGTCGCCGATCAAAAAGCATCCACGGGAGTAGATGTCATTCGGCGCGGACGTGGTCGATGTGGACGACTCCCCCGGTGTTGAGGAAGATCCACACCACCCGGATCTGGCTGACGTCGAGGGTGACGCCGGAGGGGCACTCGATGTCGTCGAAGGACTCGGTGACCGTCCGGCTGGAGTGCGGGTTCGTCCACGCCCAGCGTCCGGCCTGGCACCACGTCATGGCGTCACCGACCTGCACGGCGATCTCGCCGACGCTGCCCACGTCCTCGGTCCGCATGTCGAACGCGAGCCCGGACCGCCCGCTCAGGTCCAGCGACGCGGGCACCGGGGCACCGAACCAGTTGCCCGGCACCGGGGTCTCGACCCGCAGGCCGGAGGTCCCGTCGGTGTGGAACGTGGGCGACTGCGTCACGGCGCCCCCGGTGCCGGGGTTGGCGATGGTGAAGCCGTCGGTGCCGTCCTCGAAGGAGAAGATGGTCTGCCGCAGCGGCAGCACCGGGTCGCCGGGGCCGGCGTCACCACAGGTCAGCACCGGATCCGCCCAGTCGGTACGGGTGCCGGCCGTCCCGCTGGTGACCAGGCGCAGCCACCGGACGCCGGTGAGGTCCGCGTCCAGCGTCACCGGTGCCGCCCCGGAGCTCACCGGACCGCTGGTGGCCGCCACGGTGTCGTCGGCGTAGACGGTGAAGGTCGCCGGGTCGGACGCGGGCGCCTCGTCGTCGACGCCGGCCTGGGTGACGAGCCGGGTGCAGTCGCCACCGAGGTAATAGACGATCTCGCTCGGTGCCGCGGTGCCGATGCCCCGATTGAAGTAGCGCCCGCCGATGGTGATCAGGTTGCCGTCACCGATCCCGGCGCCGCCGTTGCTCTGGTCGAGTTCGACCGGGCCCAGGCCGTTCGCGGTGGAGTAGGCCAGGACCTTGCTCAGCGCGCGCCGGCCCGCTGGCGGAGGGGTCACGACCGTGGCGACGAGCACGCTGGAGGTCGTGGTGGTCCGCCGGCCCCACCGGTAGTGGGCGGTCACCGTGAGCGGATGGTCGCCCGCGGCGGTGTCGTCCGGGGCCCGTACCGTCCAGGTGGTCTTCAGGGCCTGGTCGGTGCCCAGCCGCGGGCGCCGGTCCGCGCCGGTCGGCGCGACCACCCAGCCGGCCGGCGCCTCGACGGTGACGCGGACGCGCTGCAGGGGCTGGGCGCCCCGGTCGGTCACCGTGGTCGTGAGCGCGGCGGTGGAGTCCGCACCCGGGACGACCGTCGGCAGCGTGGCGTCCACGGTCACGGCCGGCGGGACGCTCTCGTGGCTCTGCCGGGCCCGGACGCGGTAGACGACGGTGCCGTGCGCGGGGACCGCCGCCTCGATGGTGGTGGCGGCCTCGGCGGTCCGGCCGGTCCACACGTCCTTCAGCCGGTATCCGCGGGCCGGGTCCAGCCCGGTGTCGGCGGCCGCGACACCCACGGTGGCGAGGTGGTCGGTCGAGTTGTACAGCGCGATCGCGTGGTCGCCGCCGGCCAGCGGCTTGTCCAGCACCATCAGCCCGTCGCGGTCGGACACCACCGTGGCCTGCCGGCCGAGCGGGTCCTGGTCGATGGCGATGATGTCGCGGTTGCCGAGGATGGCCAGGGTCTGCGCCGAGGCGGTCCGCAGGTCGGTGCCGATGATCAGCGGTGCGGCCATCATCGCCCAGGTGCTCATGTGGGTGCGGTACTCGGTGTCGGTCATGCCGCCGTTGCCGATCTCCAGCATGTCGGGGTCGTTCCAGTGCCCCGGACCCGCGTACGGGTACAGCGGCGCGTTCTGCGCGATGATCGAACGCAGGCTCTCCCAGTTGTCGCTGATGTCCCCGGTGGTACGCCACAGGTCACCCACGCCCCGGGCCCACTCCCACGGCCGCGACGAGCCCCACTCGCAGATGGAGTAGACGATCGGCCGGCCCGCCTGGTCGAGGGCCTGGCGCATCGCGGTGTACCGCCGGATGTAGTCGGCCTGCGAGCCGTCGGACTGGTTGTTGCAGTTGTCGTACTTGAGGTAGTCGACGCCCCACTCGGCCCAGGTGCGCGCGTCCAGCTCCTCGTGCCCGAGGCTGCCGGGATAGCCGGCACAGGTCAGCGTGCCGGCGTCGCCGTAGATGCCGAGCTTGAGGCCCTTGCCGTGGATATAGTCGGCAATCCCGGCTATCCCGTTCGGGAACTTAACCGGATCAGGTACCAGTCGGCCGTCCGCGTCCCGGGATTTCTGTGACCAGCAGTCGTCGATGTTGACGTACTCGTACCCAGCCGCGGCGAGGCCGGAGGCGACCATCTTGTCGGCGGTCTCCCGGATCAGCTCCTCGTCGACCTCGCAACCGAAAGCGTTCCAGTCGTTGAAACCCATGGGAGGAGTGGGAACCAGCGTGGCGGCGCGTGAATCCGCCGAGGCCGAGGCCGCCGGGGCGGTCGCGACCACACCGGCGGGAGCGGCCAGGACCAGCACCGCGGCGAGGGTACGCAGGGAGCGGAACCGGCTGTGCATGGCGACCTCCAGGGTTTCCACCGACACCACGCACGGTAGGCCCATAGAGCGATGAACGTCAATGAAACTGAACCGGTCAAGCGTCCTCAGCGACGCCCGACCGCCAATAGCCGCCGAAGTAATGCGCCCGGGCGTCGAGGCCCCGATCGCCCACGAGGTGGCGGCGCAGCGCACGCACCATCGCGGTCTCACCCGCCACCCACGCGTACGGCTTGCCCGTGGGCAGCTCCGCGTCTCGTACCGCCTCGGCCGGCGCGACGCCGGTCAGCCAGGTGATCTGCACGTCGGCGGCGGGCGTGGCCAGCTCTCGGATGTCCTGCGGCGACGGCACCTGGACGAACACCCGCGCGCACGCGCCGGCGTCCAGCTGCTCGAGGATGGAGGCGATGGCCGGCAGCGCGGTCGCGTCCCCCACCAGCAGTTGCCAGTCCGCGTCGCCGGGCGCGTACGGGCGGGCCTGGGCGCCGTCGTCCTCGGCGGTGGCCGCGATGATGCCCAGCAGATCCCCGGGCCGGGCCGCCGAGGCCCACGCCGAGGCCGGTCCGGTGTCGCCGTGCAGGATGAACTCGACGTCGACCCGGCCACTGCGCGGATCCTGCGACCGCACGGTGTACGTGCGCATGACCGGGCGCACCTCCGCCGGCATGGCCTGATACGAGCCGTACCAGTCGTCGGCCGCCGGCAGCACCGGCGCCGGCTGGCCGTCCCGGGCGAACAGCAGCTTGATGCGCTGGTCGGCGCCGCTGTAGGCGAGGCGGGACAGCTCCGGCCCGTCGAACGTGACGGCCACGGCGTGCGGGCTGAGCGGGCGGACGGCCACGACTTCGGCCAGGAGGACAGCGGGCATGAGCAGCCTTTCGTCAGGGGGTCCGGCTTTCCTTCAAGATCGTAGTTAGGCTAGCCTAACCTTATGACGAGCACCCCACCGTCCGCCGTGCTGGCGGGCGCCGCGCTCACCCTCGCCTACGACAGCCGGACGGTGGTGCACGACGCGGGCCTCGAGCTGCGCGCCGGCACGGTGGTCGCCCTGGTCGGGCCGAACGGCTCCGGCAAGTCGACGCTGCTGCGCTGCCTGGCCCGCCTGCACAAGCCCGACCGCGGCACGGTCCGGCTCGACGCCGGGCAGGACGCCCTCGCTCTGCGGCCCCGCGACTTCGCCCGCCGCGTCACGCTGCTCACCCAGTCCCACCCCACCCCCGGCGGCGTCCTGGTGCGCGATGTGGTCGCCTACGGGCGGCACCCGTACCGGGGTCGCTTCGGTGCCGGGGACGCCGACGGGCCGGACATCGTCGCGCGGGCCATGGGCCTGACCGGCGTCGCGGCCATGGCCGACCGCCCGGTGGACGAGCTGTCCGGCGGCGAGCTGCAGCGGGTCTGGCTGGCCACCTGCCTGGCCCAGGACACCGGCGTGGTCCTGCTCGACGAGCCCACCACGTTCCTCGACCTGCGCTACCAGGTGGAGATCCTCGACATCGTCCGCGAGCTCGCCGACGACCACGGCGTCGCCGTCGGCGTCGTGCTGCACGACCTCGACCAGGCCGCCGCCGTCGCCGACCACGTCGTGCTGCTGCACGGCGGCGTGGTCCGGGCGGCCGGACGCCCGGCCGAGGTGCTCACCACGGAACTGCTCACCGACGTCTACGGCCTGCGCATCGACGTGCACGTCGACGAGGCCGGACGGGTCCGCACCCAGCCCGTCGGCCGGCACACCCACCGCCCCGCCCGCCCGACCTGACCGACCATTCCACCCGATCAGAAGGACAACCATGCCCGCCATCCGCGCACTCGCCGTCGCGATGACCGCCCTTTTCCTCGCCGCCTGCGGCACCACGGAGGACGCCGTCGACGCCGCCGGCAGCCCCGGCCCGGCCACCTCGTCGGGTCCGGTGGACCTCACCGACGAGCGGGGGCCGGTGCACCTCGACGCGGCCGCCCGCAGCATCGTGTCGCTGGAGTGGGGCCTGTCGGAGAACCTCGTCGCCCTGGGCGTCAAGCCGATCGGCCAGGCCGACGTCAAGGGCTACAACAACTACAACACCGTCGCGCCGATCGACGCGTCGACGCCTGACGTCGGCACCCGCGGTGAGCCGAGCCTGGACGCCATCGCCGCGCTGCGCCCGGACCTGGTGGTCACCACGACCGACCTGCCGGAGAACGTCATCGCGCAGATCGCCAAGCAGGCACCCGTGCTCACCCTGCGCGGCTCCGACGGGACCGACCCGATCGGCTACATGCGGCGTACCGTGACCGTGCTGGCCCAGGCCACCGGCACCCAGGCCAGGGGCGCGCAGCTGCTGCAGGAGTTCGACGCGTACGTCGCCGCAGGCAAGGCGAAGCTCGCGCAAGCCGGCAAGGCCGGTGCGCCGTTCACCATGGCCGACGGCTGGATCGACTCGGGCACCGTGTCCCTGCGGCTGTTCACGCCGACGTCCTTCTTCGGCGGGGTCGCCGCCGAGCTCGGGCTCAAGAACCAGTGGACCACCGGCGGTGACAAGGACTACGGCCTCGCGCAGACCGACATCGAGGGCCTGACGAAGATCAAGGACCCGGCCACCTCCTTCGTGTACGTGGCCAACAAGGCCGACGGCGGTGACGAGTTCGTCGCCGCGCTCACCGGCAACGCCGTGTGGAAGCAGCTGCCCTTCGTCAAGGAGAGCAACCTGCACCGCCTCCCGGACGGCATCTGGATGTTCGGCGGGCCGCCGTCCGCCCAGGCCTACATCGACGCGCTCATCACCGCGCTGACCGGCGCCTGACCGGTTACGCCGTGACCGACACGACGCACGCGCCGTCCTCCCCCGCGGTCACCACCGCACCGGAGGGCGGCGCGCCCGCCCGCTCCCGGCTCCGCGCGGCCGGCGTCTTCGCCCTCGCCGGCGCGCTGCTGCTCGTGCTGTCCACTGTGCACCTCACCCAGGGCACTGCCGAGCTGAGCATCGGGGAGCTCCTGCGCGCCGTGCTGCCCTGGGCGCACGAGGACGGCACCCGCGGCGAGGCCGTGGCTGTGCTGCTCGCCAGCCGGATCCCCCGGCTGCTGGCGGCACTGCTCGCCGGCGTGGCGATCGGGATGGCCGGCGCCACGCTGCAGTCGGTGGCCCGCAACCCGCTCGCGGCCCCGGACACGCTCGGCGTCAACGCGGGCGCGTACGTGTCGGTGGTGGCGGTCGCGGCGTTCGGCGTCTCGCTGCCGTTCGTGGTCAGCGGACTGGTCGCGTTCCTCGGCGGTCTCGCCGCGGCGGGGCTGGTCCTGCTCGTGTCGCGCGGCGGGGCCGGCGGGCCCGCGCGGCTGGTCCTGGCCGGATCCGCGATCGCGCTCGCCCTCAACGCGCTCACCTCGGTGCTGCTCATGCTGTTCCAGCAGAACACCGTCGGCCTGTTCGCCTGGGGCAGCGGCACCACCGTGCAGTCGGGCGCGCACCAGGTCACCACGGCTGCGCCGGTCGTGGCGGCCGGGGTGCTGGGCACGCTGCTGCTGGCGCACCGCCTCGACGTGCTCGGGCTCGGCGACGACCCGGCCCGGGTGCTGGGCGTCGACGTGCGCCGTACCCGGCTTTTCGCGGTCCTGCTGGCGGTGCTGCTCGCGGCGATCGCCGTGACTGTCACCGGGCCGATCGGCTTCGTCGGCCTGTCCGCGCCGGTGATCGCCCGCCTGGTGGCCCGCCGGGTGCCGGGTCTGGGCCGGCACCTGCTGCTGCTCCCCCTGGCGGCGACGGTCGGCGCCCTGGTCATCGTGGCCGCCGACGTGCTCATCCGGGCCTTCGTCGCCGCGGACGTGGCCATCTCCGTGCCGACCGGCGTCGTGACCACGCTGGCCGGAGCGGTGCTGCTGGTCTGGCTGGCCCGGCGGCTGCGCGACGGCGGACCGGCCGCCACGCAGGCCCGTGGCGCCCACGGCACCGTGCGGTCGCGGCGCTGGGTCATCGGCGTCAGCACCGTGCTCGGGGTCGCGCTGGTCGCCGCGGCCGTCGGCGCACTGCTGCTCGGTGACCGGCTGGTGCTGCTCGGCGACGTCATGAACTGGTGGCGCGGCACCGCAGGCCGCGAGGTGTCCTTCGTGCTCGACCAGCGCTGGCCGCGGGCCGGCGCGGCGCTGCTCGGCGGCGCGGCCCTGGCCCTCGCGGGCACGGTCGTGCAGGCGGTGTGCCGCAACCCGCTGGCCGAGCCGAGTCTGCTCGGCGTCACCCCGGGCGCGAGCGTCGGCGCCATCGTCGTCGTGCTCGTGCTGCCCGGCATCGGCGTCTGGCCGATCATGGGCGCCGCGACGGTGGCCGCGCTGGCCACGTTCGCCCTGGTCTACCGGCTCGCGGCCGGGCGCGGGCCGTCGTCGGACCGGATCGTGCTGATCGGCGTCGGGGTGAGTGCGGGCGCCGCGGCGATCACCACGCTGGTGGTCGTGCTCGTGTCCCCCTGGAACGTCAACCTGGCCCTGATGTGGCTCGCCGGCTCCACCTACGGCCGCGACGCCGACCAGCTCCTGCCGGCGGCGCTGGCGCTGCTGGTGGCCCTGCCGCTGGCGCTGTCCGCGGCCCGGACGCTCGACCTGGTCGCGCTCGACGAGGACGTGCCGCGAGTGCTCGGCATCCCGCTGAGCCGGGCCCGGCCGGCCTACCTGACTCTCGCGGCCGTCCTCACCGCGGCCGCGGCGTGCGCGGTCGGGGCGCTGGCGTTCGTCGGTCTCGTCGCGCCGCACGCCGCCCGGGCGCTGGTCGGGGCCCGGCACTCCCGGGTGCTGCCGGTGGCGGTGCTGCTCGGTGCGCTGCTGGTGAGCGTGGCCGACACGCTGGGCCGTACCGTGATCGCCCCGGCGCAACTGGCCGCCGGTCTGGTCACCGCCCTGATCGGCGCGCCGTACTTCGTCTGGTTGCTCTGGCGGAGCCGCTGAGATCCGCCCCGAACCGGTCGCCCGCGCGTGCAACCCCGCCGTGCGCGCATCCGTCTGGGGGGTGCGACTCGATCGCCTGTGCGGACCGGCCCGGTCCGCGCAGCCATTCCCTCCAGGAGTGACCTCACCATGGATCTGCACCCCCAGTCCGACCCCGCCGGTACGGCGCCGCGCCACCGCCGCACCGCGCTGGCCGTCGGCGGTTCCGCCTTCGCCGTCGCCGCGATCGTGGCCGCGTTCTCCTTCGCCGGCGGCGGTACGGGCCCCGCCGGGCAGGCGCAGCAGCCCGCCGGCCGGCCCGCCGTCGCCGCCGCGGCCACCCAGCTCGTGTCCTACACCGGCAAGCAGCCCAAGGGTTTCAGCCTGGACAAGGTGCCGGACGGCTGGTTCGTGCAGGCCGACGACGCCTCCAGCATCGTGCTCGCGCCCCGCAGTGCGGCCGGCGGGCCGAAGGTCGACCCGTCCACCAACCCGCTGCAGGACCCGCGCAGCTTCGTCGGCAAGATCGCCGTGATGCTGCAGTCCAAGGACCAGAAGGGGGCGCCCGCGGGCGAGGCCGTCAAGGTCGGTGACCGCAAGGGTGTGCTGGTCAAGGGGACGGACAACACCGACGGCCGGACGCTGTGGGTGGAGCAGCCCTCGGGCACATACCTGCTGATCCAGTTCTGGGACGGCATCGGGCTGAGCCAGGACGCCATGGTCGACTTCGGCGCCGGTGTCCACGTGGAGAAGGGTGCCCAGCAGGGCGTCGGCTGATCCTGACGCCGGCCGCGGCGGCCGGGGCAGGTGGCCGCATCCGGCCACCGGCCCCGGGGGCGGCCGGCCCGGCCCTAGCGTTCCCGGTGCCGCCCGAGCGGGCGGAAGAACGTCCGGGGAGGCCGCCATGCACCGCTACTACCTCTCGGCACTGCGCCGGTACGCCGACTACCGGGGCCGGGCCCCCCGCATCGAGTACTGGATGTTCGTGCTCGTGCACGCCGTCATCGTGGTCGCGCTGGCGACGCTGAGCGTGGCGGTCGCCGACTGGCTCATGTACGTCCTGATCGTCTACTACTTCGCCACGGTCGTGCCGGTGACCGCCCTGGTGGCGCGGCGCCTGCACGACGTCGGCTACTCCGGCTGGCTGCAACTGATCAACCTGCTGCCTTTCGGCTTCATCGTGTTGCTGGTCTTCCTGGTCCTGCCCGGTGAGCCCGGGCCGAACCGCCACGGGCCCGCCCCGGCCGACCGCCGCCTGTCCGCGGTGCCGGTGTGATCCGGGGACGCGCCCTGACGCTGCTCGTGCCGGCCGTCCTTCTCGCCTCGTCGGCCTGCGCCGACGGCGACGCCGGGCCGGCTCCCACCCCTTCCGGTTCGAGCGCCGCGACCAGTGCGCCGCCGTCTTCGGCACCGCCGGCCACCGTCACAGCGGCCGACGGCGACGACGCGAGCGCCTGCGAGGACGGCAGGTGCCAGATCCTCGTGAAGAAACAGAGCGACTTCGCCCTGGACGGCAAGTTCTCCTGCGAGGGCATGCTGCTCACCTTCACCGCGCCGAACGAGCTGCAGATCGACGTCGCTGTTCGGGACGGCGACGATCTGCACGCGACCATCACCGGCACGGGGAACCTCGCGCTCGCCTACGGGCTCACCGTCACCGTGCAGCAGACCGGCCCGGCCGGCGCGGTGGTGAAGGTCGCACCGGCCAAGAACGACCCCGGCAACCACAAAGGCACCGGTACGCAGGGATTCTCCCTGTACTCCGGCGACGGCACCTGATCGGCCGCGGGCGCCGCACCGCTCTACGATGCGGTCAGGCACCCGGGCGGCGGGCACGGACGGCGGCGAAGAGGACACGACGATGACGACCGATCCCGCCGACGGCGAGCTGGTGCCGCTGGGCGACGGCACGGTGGGCAACGTGCTGGCCGGTGTGGACAGTGCCACCGGCGAGGCCTTCGCGGTGAAGGTGCTGCCGGGGCCGCTCGACCGGCGTACCCGGGCCGGTCTCGACGCCGAGCTGCACGCGCTGGCCGGGCCGGCCGAGCGCGCGCCGATCCTGCTCGCGCGCGGGGTGGTCGAGCTCGGCGACGGCCGCCACGGGCTGCGGATGGAACTGTGCAGCCAGTCCCTGCCCGAACTCGTCGCCGCGTTCGGGCCGCTGTCCGTCGCCGACTCGGTGGCGCTGGGCATCGCCCTGGCCGATGCCCTGACGGCCGCGCACGAGGCCGGGGTCGTGCACGGCTCGGTGACGCCGGGCAACGTGCTGTTCCGCGCCGACGGTGAGCCGGTCCTGGCCGACTTCGGGACGACTCTGCGCCGCGCCTTCCCGGCCGGCCCCGCCTCGAGCCCGGAGTTCCGGGCGCCGGAGACCGTGCGCGACGGCACGGTCGACGAGCGCTCGGACCTCTACGGACTCGGCGCGGTGCTGCACCTGGCCCTCACCGGGAGTCCCCCGTCCGACGCGCCGCAGCGGGACGATCTGCCGTCCGCCTTCGGCCAAGTGGTCGGCGCCCTGCTCGCCGAGAACCCGGCCGACCGGCCCGCGGGGGCGGCCGCCGTCGCCGGGAGACTCCGCGCGGTCGCCGCAGCCGGGGACGGGACGGTAACGCCGCAGCCGGCCGGCGGGCCGATCGCGCCGCAGCCGGCCGGTGGGCCGCTTCTGGTCTTCGGCCCGCGCAGACGCTCGCGCCTGCGGGCGGCCCGGGGCCCGGCGGTCGTGCTGGCCCTGGTCGCCGTCGCGGCGTTGCTGTTCCGGCTGAACCAGCCCGACGACCTCGACATACCGGCGGCACCGGGTGTCGCGCCGGCCGCGGCCCCGGAGCCCAGCCGGCCCGCCGTGCGGCTGGAGCTGGCCGACCTCACCGACCGCGGCGACGTGATCGACCTGGCCTGGCGCAGCAGCGAGCCGCTGTCCTTCGCGATCCTGCTGGCCGGCGAGGACGGCTCCACCCGTACGTTCCTCGCGCAGCGCGCCACCAGCTACTCCGTGCCGGTCGATCCGGTGGCGAAGTACTGCTTGCTGGTGCAGGGCACGAACGGGGTGGACATCTACAGCACCGCACCGGAGCCGATCCGCGGCGCTGTCTGCAAGCAGTGAGGGTCAGCCCGGTCGGCGCAGGCCCCGGTGGTCGAGCAGCGCCCGCAACCAGCGGCGCCGGCCGGTACGCGCGAGCCCACGCCGTACCGCGCGGACGATCGACCAGGCCTGCGCCGCGTGCTGGTCGACGGGTGCCGCCCCCGACCACAGAGCCTGGTCCACGAGCACGCCGAGGCGGCGGATCTCGGCGACAGTGCCCGCGTCGGTGATCGCTGCCGCGGCGGTGCCGAGGTCGCGGACCGTCATGCCGGTGGACACCGGGACGCCGTACGCCCGCAGCCTGTCCCGGACCTCCTCCCACGCGCCGACGACCGCCGAGGGGCCCGGCCGCCGCCGGCGTCGCCACGAGCGCACACCCCAGGCCAGCGGCACCGCGAGCGGCCAGCCGACCAGCGGCACCACCGGCAGGGCGAGCAGCGCCAGCCAGGGCATGCTGCGCTCGCCGGAAGCCGCCGGTCCGGCCGGGGCAGCCAAGGGCGGGTCCCGCAGGTCACCGGGGGCGGGCAAGGTCTGGCGGGCGCGCTCGGCCAGCCCGGCGAGCCCGTTGCCGGCCGCGGCACCGGACTCCGCGGCACCGCCGGTCGGATCCAGCGGCACCCAGCCGACGTCCCGGACGGCGACCTCGGGCCAGACCAGCGCGTCGCCGTTGCGGACGGTGACGAAGCCGTCCGGGTCGGCCTGCGCGGGCATCCGGTAGCCGACCACCAGCCGGGCCGGGATGCCGAGGATCCGGGCCAGCGCCACGTACGCCGCGGCGAACTGCTCGCTCGTGCCGCGCCGGGTGGTGAGCAGGAAGTCGGTGAGCTGCGGCCAGGCGTGCCCGGCCGGCAGCTCCCGACCGATCGCGACGTCGTGGTTGGCCCGGAACCACTCCTCCAGGGCCACGGCGGTGGCGAAGGAGGGCCGGTTGCCGTGCACCGCCGCGCCGGCCAGCGCCTCCACCTGCGGCGGGACCGTGCCGATCCCGTGCAGTCCGCCGGGGGCGTCCGGGTCGATCGCGGCCTCGGCCAGGCTGCCGGCGTCGGAGCGGGGCTGCCACCAGCTCAGGTCGTACCGCACGCCGCCCGCTGTGCCGGGCAGCAGCAGCGTGCCCTGGTGCTCGGCCACCAGCGGCTCGACACCCTCGGCGCGCGCCGGCCAGGTCTGGCTCGGCAGCCACGGTCCCTCACCCGCGGCGAGCTCGATCGTGGCCGTACGCTCGACGGCCGGCACGGTCACCGCCGGACCCGGCGGCAGGGTCGCGCCCAGGCGCCGGAACCGGCCGGCCGGGGTCCAGTTGACCCCGTCGAAGTCCTCGAGCACCACCACCGGCCACCGGTCCACGTCGGTCGCGTCCCGGACCCGGAACACCGGCCGCGACGGGTCGCCGAGCCGTCCGGTGACCTCGTCCAGCGGGCTGGTCAGCCCGGCGTCGGGCAGCGGCGCGGCCTGGTCGCGGGCCAGCGAGTACCGGGCCGGGCCGCTCGGGAGCACGAGCGCCGCGGCGACGGCGGCCACCACCGCTGTCACCGCTGCCGGGACGACGCGCACCGCCGGGCCGTCGAACAGCAGGGTGGCGCCGAGCGCGGCGTAGGCCAGAGCGGCGAGCGTCGCCGGACCGGGCGCGGGACTGAAATACAGCTGGCTCAGCGCGACCACGGTCAGGCTGGGCAGCAGGGCCGGCAACGGGCTCCGCAGCCGGTGCAGCAACTCGGCGCCGAGCACCGCGGCCAGCACCACCAGCAGCGGCACGAACAGCAGCAGCGCCGGGTCCGGCCGGGCCGGCCACGTCGATTGCAGGACCAGCCGCCAGGAGTCGCCGGCGCCGTCCACCAGCGCCCGCAGCGTCGCGCCGGTCGGCAGGCCCGCGGCCGTGGTGCGCCACAGCACCGTCTCCACGACCGCGAGCACGCCGGCCAGCAGGGCCAGCACGGGACGCCAGTCCACGACGGAGAACCGGCCGCAGGCGAGCACCGCCAGCAGGACCGCTGCCGCCGGGACGCCGACCGGGACGAGCAGCGCGGCGACGCCGAACACGGGGGCGAACAGCATCCCGGCGAAGGCGGCGGCGAGCACCACGCAGACCATACGGACGGTCACCCGAGTGCCTCGTTCCACAGCCGTACGGCCTCGTCGGCGGTCCGGGCCCGCAGCACGCGCGCGCCCGGCACCTCGACCGGGCCACCCAGGGCGATGACGTGGACCCGGGTGAACCGCCGCAGCAGCGTGGCCGCCGGCACCAGTGGTGGTCCGTCGCCGCAGACCACGACGAGGTTGCCACCCCGGTCCGGGGGCAACCGGGCGGTCCTGTCGTCCTGGGTGGCCTCGCTCAGCGCGTCGAGCAGGGCACCGGCGGAGCCGGCCGTGCCGTCGACCACGGTCCGGTGGCCCGAGGAGGTGAGCAGGCAGGTGTGCTGCCCGGCGGCGACCGAGGCGCTGAGCAGGGACGCGGCCGTCTCGACCAGCTCCTCGAAACTGTCGGCGGTGGCCGCGGCGGCCCGGGTGTCCAGCAGGACGGTGAACCGGCTGCGTTGCGGGTCGGCGAGGTCACGGACCATCAGCTGCCCGGTGCGGGCGGTGGCCTTCCAGTGCAGCAGGCGTACCTCGTCGCCCGGCACGTACTCGCGCACGTCGTTGAGCTCGGCCGACCCGCGCAGCGCACTGTCGGTGACCGTGCCCTCGTGAAGGTGGCGCCGCCGGCCGCCGGACAGCGCCCGGGCCGGGAGCCGGCGAGGATGCACCCACAACGTCGTCGTCTCCCCCGTCGGCACGCTGCTGCGGGCGAGCCCGAACGCGTCCCGGCGTTCCAGGCTGAGCGGTCCGATCGTCCACTTTCCCCGTACGTCCGTGGGCAGCTCGTAGTGCTGCACAGTCTCGCCCCCGGGCGGCAGACCGCGCACCTGCACCGTACGGATGACCGGCCCGGCCGGATCGGCGGCGGTGAAGGCCGGCTGCCGGCGGGCGCCCGGGTTGGCGACCAGCAGCCGGGCCTGCGCCGGACGTCCCCTGGTCACCCGGCTCGGGTACACCGAGCGCCGGACGGTGATCCGCAGCGTGCGCCCGGTGCCGAGGACAGCCGCCGACACCGCGCCGAGCAGGATCACCCCGAGCACCCCGGCCAGCGGAAACCGGCCCCACCAGCCGGCGGCGAGCAGCGGGACCGCGGCGACGAGGACGGCGTACCCGCGGCGGGTCACCCGCATGGTCAGCCGCCCGCGCGCGCCATCGGTGCGGCGGTCGAGGCGAGGGCGTCGTCGATGATCTCCTCGGGTCCGCCCAGGCTCAGCTCCGCCTCCGGGGTGAGCACCAGGCGGTGGGTCAGCACCGGCACCGCCACGTCCTTGATGTCGTCGGGGGTGACGAAGCCGCGGCCCTCGATGGCGGCCAGCGCCTGCGCCGCACGGACCAGGGCGATGCTGCCGCGCACGCTGGCGCCGTACCGCACGGCCGGGTGCTCGCGGGTCGCCGCGGCGAGCCGGACCGCGTATCCGGCCACGCCGGTGTCGACGTGCAGACCGCGGACCGCTTCGACGGCGGCGCTGAGGATGTCGGTGTCGACCACCGAGGACAGGTCGTCGGCGGAACGCCCGGCGGTGTTGCCGAGCACCACGTCGACCTCGTCGTCATGCTCGGGGTAGCCCACGGTCAGGCGCATCAGGAACCGGTCGAGCTGCG
Organism: Actinoplanes sp. CA-051413; assembly: GCF_050955795.1. Classification (NCBI taxonomy): domain Bacteria; kingdom Bacillati; phylum Actinomycetota; class Actinomycetes; order Micromonosporales; family Micromonosporaceae; genus Actinoplanes; species Actinoplanes sp. CA-051413. The sequence goes on along the minus strand of NZ_CP192100.1, from coordinate 4,143,197 downwards.
CCTCGGGCAGGCGGTAGGTGCCCTCCATCTCGATCGGGTTCTGGGTGGCGATGACCAGGAACGGCCGGGGCACCCGGTGGGTCTCGGCGTCCACGGTGACCCGGCCCTCGGCCATCACCTCGAGCAGGGCCGACTGGGTCTTCGGGGTGCCCCGGTTGATCTCGTCGGCGATGACGACGTTGGCGAAGACGCCGCCCGGGTGGAAGGTGAAGCGCTCGTCCTTCTGGTGGTAGACGCTCACCCCGGTGATGTCGCTGGGCAGCAGGTCCGGGGTGAACTGGATGCGGCTCCACCGTCCGCCGATGCTGCGGGCCAGGCAGCGCGCCAGGGTGGTCTTGCCGAGCCCCGGCACGTCCTCGATCAGCAGGTGCCCCTCGGCCAGCAGCCCGGCGACGGCCAGCCGGACCAGCTCGGGCTTGCCCCGCACGACCTGCTCCACGTTGCGCATGACGAGCCCGGCGACCCGCGCCGCTGCCGCGGGGTTCACCCGGCGGTCCAGACCAGACGGTTGGACTCCATGCCGTCCACGATCACCCAGACCTCCTGGCCCACACCGTTGAACGGGAACCGGTGCCGGGCGGTGAGGTTGCCCAGCGAGTCGGTGGTCAGCCGGGCGCCCGTGTTGAAGTGCCCCCAGTCGGAGGCCCACGGATCGATGTCGTAGGCCGTGTTCGGCTCGAAGCCGCGCATCGTGACCTTGACGAACGCGCACTCCGGCGGATTGCAGCCGTGGTCGTACGTGGTGGGGTCCCCGCGCGAGACGACCAGCGAGCGCTCCGGCGCGGGCTCCGGGACGATGGCCGACACGGTGGCGGCGGGCCCGCGACCGGCGGCGTTCTCGGCCGCGACGGTGATCCGGTACGACATGCCGGCGGTGATGCCGGTCAGCGTGGCCGAACGGCTGCTCCCGGAGCGCGTCGTCGACTCGCTCCCGCCGCCGGCAGGCCCCCAGGACACCCGGTAGCCGCTGACCGCGGCGCCGTTGCCGGCCGCGGCACCCCAGCTGACCACGATGTTCGTGCCGGTGACGCCGGCCCGGACCCGCGGCGGCATGCCGGGCGGACTGGCCGGCACCGCCTTGCGCGTGGACGGGGGCCCGGTGTCCGAGGTGCGCGGCACCGTGCCGGCCCCGACGGCGGGCGGACTGCCGATCGTGGCCGGGCTACCGGTGGTGGACGGGTTGTCAGGGGTGGACGGCGGGCCCGCCGGGCGCGTCGGCGTTCCCGGCCGGCCGGGCTGCGTCGCCGGTCTGGTGTCGGCCGGGGTGCCCGGGCCGCCCGGCGTTGCCCCGTCGCCCGGCGTGCTCCCTCCTCCGGCCGGGGGCACCGCGCGGGCCCGGCCCCGGTCGTCGACGACCAGCACCTGCCGGCCCTCGCCGCCCTCGACGTAGACCCGGTCGTCCTGGCCGAGGCTCAGCCGGGGGTCACCGCTCTCCGGCGGCACGTCGGTCACACTCTGGCGGCGGCCGTCCCGGTCGTACGTCAGCACCGAGCCGTGCTCGCGGTCGAGCAGCACCACTGATGACCGCCCGGCGGCCGGCACGGAGTAGCTTCCCGCGGGCAGCTCGACCGGGACAGGTGCGGCGGCCGGGCGCCCGGAGCCGACGGTGCTCGCGTCGATCAGGTGCAGCTTGTGCTGCTGCGGATCGAGCACGGCGAGGCGCCCGTGGACATCGGCGGCGGCGATGCCCGCGCCGGCCGGCAGGTCCACGCCGGCCGGGGTGGACCGGCCCAGCCCGTCGCCGGTCACCGGGGTGAGCGTGTTCGTGTCGGTGTCGACGAACACGGCCCGGCTGCCCACCACGGTCATCGCCCCGGCGTGTCCCGGCGGCGCCGCGGCCGGGCAGGACAGCAGATCGGCGCCGGGCCGCAGCAGGCAGAGCGCGTTGGTGCCGGTGCGGTGCAGCCACAGCGTGCCGTCGGGCGTGACGGCCGGCTCGCCGAGGGGCTCCCCGGCCTTGATGGTCCGGGGCTCGGTGCCGAGCCGGACCACCGTGCCGGTCTCGCGATAGACCAGGTACGGCCCGCCCTTGCCCTCCACGGCGACGGGCCGTTCCCCGGCCGGTGGCGTGAGGGTCTGCTCGACCGCCAGGGTGGACTTGCCGAACTCGAGGATCTCCGTGCTGCCGACCACGTAGCCGGTCGTGTCGCCCTGCACGACCTGGCTGCCCGGCTCCAGGCCGTCGATCCGGGCCCGGGCGTCGACCGAGTGCGCCGAGCCGTTGACGTGGTAGATCAGGTCCTCGGCCGGGTTGGCGAACCAGTGGCCGGCCTGCGCGAAGCGGACCCCCGGCGGGGCCGAGGCGGCACCGGACACCGCCGCCGTCACGGCCACCAGCGAGGTGCCGACGACCAGCACGAGGGGCAGCCGGCCCCGGCGGCCCGAGCGCAGCGCCCGTTCGGTCCGGGCAGCAAAACGACGCACATCCCCCATGGCGGTCACGCCGAAAGCATAGAAGGTCGTGTACATGATCGGTCCACGGCGGATACACCGGTGTCAGTCGGCGGCCGGTAACTCCAGCTCGAAGATGGCGCCGCCCTCCACGGCGTTGTAGACCCGCAGCGTGCCGCCGTGCGCCTGGGCGACCCAGCGCACGATGGACAGTCCGAGCCCGCTGGAGCCGCCGGAGCTCTTGAACCGTTCGAAGCTCTCCTCGGCCAGGGCCGCGTCGATGCCGGGACCGTGGTCGGCCACCGTCACCCGTCCGCCGGCCACGGTGATGTGCACGATCGCCGGCTGGCCCGGTACGCGGCCGTGCCGCAGGGCGTTGTCGAGCAGGTTGTCGATCGCCCGGCGGACCAGGTCGGCGTCGGCGCTGACCTTGGTGGGCGCGGTGGTCACGGTGATGTCGGCCCCGTCGTCCACTGTCTCCTCGACCACGGTGCTGACCAGCTGGTCGAGCCACAGTGGCTGGATCGTCAGCGTCTCCACCCCGGCGGCCAGCCGGGCCCGGATCAGCACACCGTCGATGATGCTGCCCATCCGCCGGGCCAGGTCGACCGTGCGCGGCAGCAGCTCGGTGCGCTGGGCCGGCTGGAGCAGGGCGGTCTCGGCGAGCGCCCGCAGCGCGGCGACAGGTGTCCGCAGGTCGTGCGCGGTGTCGGCGAGCAGCACTTCCTGCTGTTCCAGGGCGGCGGTCGCGGGCCGGACCGCCCGGACGGTGAGCAGGTAGCCCGCCGCGGCGACCGCGGCCAGGAACAGCACCGAGCCGCCGAGCACGGCGAGCACGAAATCCCGGTGGGCGGCCCGGACCTCGGCCGGATCGATCAGGGCGACCACGGCGCCGACGTACTGGCCGTCGGTGTTGCGGAACGGCTCGGCCCGTACCCGCATCAGCTCGCCGGTGGAGTCCGGGACGTAGCCGGTCTGCTCGCGCCCGGAGGCGACGGCCCGCGCGGCCAGCACGGACTTCGTGCCGGCGTCCACCGTCACGCACGGCTGGCGGCTGAAGTGGCCGGTGAACTGCTCGTTCGGGCCGGGCAGGACGGCGAACTCGGGGCAGCCGGTGTCCACCTCGTCGCGGCTGATCCGCGCGGTGACGATCGTCCCGTCGTACGAGATCAGCCGGGTGACCGCCGTGGTGACCCGGATCAGCTGCGCGTCCAGTTCCGCCTCGCCGCGCCGGGTGTCGGCCCCGATCAGCAGCCAGGTCGCCAGGATCAGCCCGGCCGCGGTGATCGCGGTCAGCCAGCCGGCCAGCCACCAGGGCAGCCGGCGCAGCCGGTCCAGCGCCGAGCCGGTCATGAGGCCAGCCGGTAGCCACGCCCGCGCACGGTGTGGATCAGCTCCGGTTCGCGCAGCTTGCCGCGTAACCGGCGGACGACCACGTCGACCACGTTGGACATGGGGTCGGTGCTGCTGTCCCAGCAGTGCTCGATCAGCTCGCCGCGGGCGACCGCCTGCTCCGGCCGGGTCAGCAGGTATTCCAGCACCGCGAACTCCTTGGCCGTGAGCCCGAGCAGCACCCCGGCCCGGCGCACCTGGCGGCGGGCGCAGTCCATCTCCAGGTCGCCGTGGCGCAGCACCGACGGCCGGCCGGTGCCCGCGCGCCGGCACAGGGTCAGCACCCGGGCGGTCATCTCGGCCACGGAGAACGGTTTGACCAGGTAGTCGTCGCCACCGTGCTCGAACCCGGCCACGATGTCGGCCAGGCTGTCGCGGGCGGTCAGCAGCAGCACGGGCACGGCCCAGCCCTGCTGGCGGCGCCCGTGCACATAGTGGATCGCGTCCCCGTCGGGCAGCATCCGGTCGAACACCACGCAGTCGAAGTCTCCACCGGTCAGGGCGGCGTCCGCGGCGGCGAGGTCGGCCGCCTGCGTGACGGCCAGCCCGGCCCCGGCCAGCTCGGTACGCACCGCGAACCGCAGGTTGTCGTCGTCCTCCACCACCAGCACCCGCACTGTGGCCTCCCCCGCCCGCTCGTGTCATCGGATCCTCATGTGCCCGGATGGATCGTAGGGCGACCACCAAGGAGGTGTACCCGTGCTCTTCCACATCCTCGGCCCGCTCGAGGTGCACACGACGATCCCCGGCCGGCTCGGTACGGGCAAACCGGCCACCGTCCTGGCCGCTCTGCTGTTGCGGCCGAACGCCTGGGTCGGCGTCGACATCCTGACCGAGGCCCTGTGGCCGGACCGGACCGCACCGGCTTCGGCCGAGGCGAACCTGAAGACCTACGTGTGGCAGCTGCGCCGGATGCTGCCGTCGCACGTGGACGGAGGCGAGAGGATCCAGCGGACCACCGGCGCGTACCGGATGCGGGTCGCGCCCGGCGAGCTCGACGCGGTCCGGGCCGCCGAGCTGAGTGCCGCCGCGAGCGCCGCCGGCTCCGACGCCGAGGCGCTCGTCCTGCTGGAGGACGCGCTGCGGTTGTGGCGCGGGCGGCCGTTCGAGGGTGTTGAGGTGGACACGGGCGCGCTGATCGGCCTGCTCGAGCTGCACCTGGACCTGCGGGAACACCTCGGCGAGGTGCTGCTGGCGCTGGGCCGGGCGGCGGACGCGGCAACCACCCTGCGCTCGGTGACCGCGGACGCCCCGCTGCGCGAGAGCGCCTGGGCCCTGCTCGTCCGCGCGCTGCACGCGAGCGGCCTGCGCACCGACGCGCTGGTCGCGTACCGGCAGGCGACCGGCGTGCTGGCCGCCGAGCTGGGGGTCGGGCCGGGGCCGGGACTCGTGGCGGCACACCGCCGCGCGCTGGGCAGCACCCGCCGGGAACTGCCCCGCGACACCCGGCTGACCGGCCGGGCCGGGGAGCTGGCCCGGCTGCTGCGGCCGGCACCGGTGACGATCGTCGACGGCATGCCCGGGGTGGGCAAGACCGCGCTGGTGGTGCACGCGGCGCACCGGCTCGCCGCGGACTACCCGGATGGGCAGCTCTTCGTCGCCATGACCGGCCGCACTCCCGTGGCTCAGCGGCTGCTGCGCGGGGTCGGCATCACCGATGCGCCGTCCGATCCGGACGAGCAGGCGGCGCTGTGGCGCTCCGAGGTCGCCCGGCGGCGGATGCTGATCGTGCTGGACGGCGCCCGCGACGCCGCCGAGGTCGCCCCGCTGCTGCCCGCGACCTCCGGTTCCCGGACGCTGGTCACCACCACCCGCCGCGGCTGGCACCTGGACGGCGCGGCCCGCCTCGCTCTGCAGCCGCTCGGCCCGGACGAGGCCGCGGGCCTGTTCGCCACCGCGGCCGGCCGGCCGGGTACGGAGACCCGCGCGACCGCCGCCGTCCTGCGCGCCTGCGGTGGCCTGCCCGCTGCCCTGCTCGACGCCGCCGCCCGGCTGTTGACCCGGCCGCACTGGACGGTGCGGCGCCTCGCCGAGGAGCTGGACGAGGACCCGTGCCGGGTCTTCTCCGGAGCCGTCCGGCAGTCGACGAGCGCCGCGCTGACCGGCCTCGACCTGGCCGAACAGCGCGTCTGGCGCACGCTCGGCACGGCGCCGGCGGAGCTGACCGCCACCGCCGGCAACCGCGCCGCCCACGAGTCGCTGGCCGACCGGGGGCTGCTGGAGCCGGCCGGCCCGGACCGCTACCGCAGCCATCCCGTGTTCCGGCACCTCGCGGCCTGCCGGTCCGCGCTGGCCCCGCGGCGGGCGGCGTGATGACCACGACCGTTGCGGCACCCGACCTCGTCGCCATGCTGTCCGCACCCGCCGCCGTCGACGCCGCGCTGGGCAACGCCGTCCGGGAGGTGCTCGTCGCCCGTACCGGCGGGACCGGGGCGGGCGGTCCGCTGCGTCACGCCGACCACGGCAATCTGCGCCGCGGCGTGCGGTATCGCATCCTGCTGACCGACTGCGTGCGCAGCCGTCCCGCCGAGGTGCTGCGCCTGGGCCGGCTGGTCGACGCCGGGGCCGAAATCCGCACCGTGCCGCAGGTGCCGGCCGACGTGACGGTCGTCGACGGCACAGTGGCCATGCTGGCCCGGGACCGGGCCGGCGACGACGTCGCGATGGTGGGCCTGAGCGGCGTGGTGGACACCGTGGTGGCCCTCTTCGACCGGCTGTGGCTGGTCGGCAAGCCACTGACCAGCACCGAGGAGCTGTGCGGGCGCGAACGGGAGCTGCTGGCGCTGCTGTCGGCGGGCTACACCGACGAGTCGGCCGCGGCCCGGCTCGGCGTCTCGGTGCGCACCGTACGCCGGATGATGTCCACGATCATGGCCCGGCTCGGCGCGCGCAGCCGGTTCCAGGCCGGGCTGCGGGCGGCGGATCGAGGAATACTGATGCCGCTACGGTAGGCGGGTGCGGGTGTTGGTCACCGAGGACGACGAGAATCTGCGACTGGCCGTGGACGCGTCGCTGCGGGGCGCGGGCTTCGCCGTGGACACCGCCGGCGACCTGCCCGCGGCTGACGAGGCGCTGGCCGTCAACGCGTACGACTGCGCGGTCTTCGACCGGGTGCTGCCGGCCGGCGACGCGCTGGAGTACGTCGCGGCCCGGCGGCGCGCGGGCTGGCACGTGCCCGTGCTGTTCCTCACCGGCCGCAGCGCCCCCGACGAACGGGTCCGGGGCCTGGCCTGGGGCGACGACTACCTCGGCAAGCCGTTCGCCACCCCGGAGCTGGTGGTCCGGGTCCGCAGCCTGTGCCGGCGCGGCGGCCCCCGCCCGGCGCCGGTGCTGCGCCACGCCGGCATCGAGCTGGATCCCGGGCGCTACGAGGTGCGCCGGGCCGGCCGGCCGCTCTCGCTGACGACCAAGGAGTTCGAGGTGCTGCGCCTGCTCCTCGCGGCGGGCGGCGAGCCGGTCCCCCGGGCCCGGCTGATCGCCGCCGCCTGGGACGAGGTCGTGCCACCCGCCACCAACGTCCTGGATGTCCTGATCGCCCAGCTACGCCGCAAGCTCGGGCCGCCGCCGGTGCTGCACACGGTGCGTGGTGTCGGCCATCTGCTGCGCTGAGCGCGACCGCGGGTGCCACGATGGTCGCCATGACACTGGTACACACGGTCCGCTTGCGCTTCGGCGACCTCTCGCGGGCCGCCGCCACCCACACGAACCTGTCCGCGGTGCGGGTCGACGGCCGGGTGCTCTGGATCGCGGGTGACGAGACGGCGACGGTCGAGCGCCTGGTGGCCGACGACCCGGCCCAGCCGGCCGAGTACGCCGACGAGCGGACCTTCCGGCTGGCCGACTTCATCGACCTGCCCGGCCCGGACGCCGACGAGGAGGCCGACATCGAGGGCCTGGCCCGCACCGGGCACTTCCTGTGGGCCGTCGGGTCGCACAGCCTGCGCCGCAAGCAGATCAAGGCCCGCCACGCCGGCGACAAGGCGCTGCGGCGGCTGACCCGGGTCGAGGGCCAGGAGAACCGTCAGGTGCTGCTGCGGCTGCCGATCGCCGAGGTCGACGGCCTGCCCACCCCGGTACGCGAGATCGTCGTGGACGGCGAGCACCACCGGGCCGCGCAGCTCGACAAGCGGGACGGGCTGCGGACGCTGCTGCGCCACGACGCCCACCTGGCGCCCTTCCTGGCCATCCCCGGCAAGGACAACGGGCTGGACATCGAGGGCATCGCGGTCAGCGGCGACCGGGTCTATCTCGGCCTGCGCGGACCGGTGCTGCGCGGCTGGGCGTTCGTGCTGGAGCTGCGGCCGTACGTGGACCCCGCCGAGCCCGGCCGGCTGCGGCTGCGCCCGTTCGACGACGGCCTGGAGTACCGCAAGCACGTCCTGGACCTGGACGGGCTGGGCGTGCGTGACCTGTGCCCGGACGGCGACGACCTGCTGGTGCTGGCCGGCCCGACGATGAGCCTGGACGGCCCGGTGCGGATCTACCGCTGGCACGGCGCCTACCGGGTGGCGATGCCGGCGGTCGTGCGCGGCGAGGTGCTGACCCGCGAGCTGGAGATCACGTACGGCGAGGGCGACGATCACGCCGAGGGCATGGGCCTGATCGGGCGCCCGGGCGACAAGCTCGCCATGATCGTCTTCGACAGCCCGGCCGCGGTCCGGCTGACCGACGACGGCGCGGTGATCGCCGACGTGGTCCGGCTCCCCTGACATGACCCTCGACGCGGCGGTGGTGGTGGCCGGGCTCGGGCCGGTCGGTGGGGTGCTCGCCGCGCTGCTCGGGGCGCAGGGTGTCCGGACCCTGGTGGTCGAGCCGAACGTCCGGCCGTACCCGAAGCCCCGGGCCGCCGTACTGGAGATCGAGTCCATCCGGTTGCTGTCGCTGATCCCCGGGCTCGCCCCGCGCGATGCCTGGTCGGTGCCGCTGATCCGCAACGGTGCCGTCGGCGCCGACCGGCGGCCGCTGTTCCTGATGACGCAGCGGGCCCGGGCGTTCGGGCACCCGCAGGTCGTGCGCATCGACCAGCCGGCGCTGGAGACCGCACTGCGCGCGGCCATCGCCGAACTGCCGTCGGTCGAGGTGCTCGCCGGACGGTCCGTCCAGGACGTGGAGCAGTCGGCCGATCACGTCGTCGCGGTCCTCGACGACGGGCGACGGATCACCGCGCAGTGGCTCGTAGGCTGCGACGGCACGTCCGGCACCGTGCGCACCCGGGCCGGCATCGCCTTCACCGGCGACACGTTCGCGCAGCCCTGGCTGGTCGTGGACGCGGCGAGCACCGCCACGGACGACACCGGGGTGGACGGCACCGCCGACGGGAACCCGACGGTGGCATTCGTGCTGGACCCCGCGCGGCCGGCGGTGGCCATGTCCAGCCCCGGCCGCCGGCGCTGGGAGTGGATGCTGCTGCCCGGCGAGCAGCCCGAGACCATGGTCCGGCCGGAGACGGTCCGCGAGCTGGTCGCGCCGTGGACCGATCCGGACCGGCTGGAGGTCGAGCGGGCGGCCGTGTTCACGTTCCACGCGCGGATGGCGCAGCGGTGGCGGGCCGGGCGGGTGCTGCTGGCCGGGGACGCGGCGCACGCGATGCCACCGTTCGCCGGTGCCGGGCTGGGCATGGGGATCAGGGACGCCGGCGCGCTGGCCTGGCGGCTGCGCGAGGGGGGTGATCTGGACGCGTACGAGCGGGAGCGCCGCCCGGACGTCGCCGCGACCACCACGCTCGCGTTGCGCATCGGCCGGGTGCTGCAGACCCGCAACCCGGCCGCCGCGCTGGTGTTCCGCGGCCTGGCCCGCAGCCTCAACGCCGTGCCCGGCCTGAAGCGCCGCCTCGGCGACCGCCCGCTCCCGCCGCGCCGCCTGCCCCGCGCCGTGGCCGGGCTGCTGCCGCAGGCGGGCCACGTGCTGCCCAACCCGTGGGTCCGGGTGGCCGGTGGCCCGCCCGTCCGGCTCGACGACGTTATCGGCTACCGGTGGGCCTTCCTCGGTCACGGCTGCGATCCCGGCCGGGTGCCCGAGGCCGAGCGCCCCGGCGCGGTCCACCTGGCGCTGGACCTGGCCGACCCGGCGCCCGGCTGCCTGGCCGTGGAGGACCTCGACGGTCTGCTCCGCGGCGCGGCCGGCACGGTCACCGCCGTGCGTCCCGACCGTTTCCTGCTCGGCGTCCTGCGTCCCGGCTGAGCGGGTCCGCTGCCGCCGCCCCTCGCGCTGACGGATGATGGAGGGGTCGACGGAGAGGGAAGCACATGCCGACGAGCACCGTGACGGCGTCCGCGAGCTGCCGCGCGAGCACCGCCGAGGAGGCCCGCCTGGCGGAGCTGCGGCGCACCGAGCCCGCGTCGTTCGGCGCCATGTTCCTCGACCGGGTGGCCCGCACGCCCGGGGCGGAGGCCTACCGGCGCCCGGACAGCGAGGGCGCGTGGCGGTCGCAGAGCTGGGCCGAGACCGGTACGGCGGTCACCGAGATCGCCGCCGGCCTGCTCGACCTCGGGTTACGGGCGCAGGAACGGGTCGCGATCCTGGCCGGCACCCGTACCGAGTGGATCGAGGCCGACTTCGGCGTCATGTGCGCGGGCGGCGCCACGACCACGGTCTACCCCAGCAGCTCGGCCGCCGAGGTCACGCACATCCTCACCGACTCGGCCAGCCGCTTCGCCGTCGTGGAGCACGCCGGCCAGCTGGCCAAGGTCTTCGCCGTGGGCTCGCCGGTCGAGCATGCCGTGCTCATCGACGGCGAGCCCGGCGACGGTGACAGCCGGGTGCTGACCCTGGCCGACCTGCGCGCCCGGGGCCGCGAGCTGCTCGCCGCGAAGCCCGCCGTGGTGCGCGAGGCCTGCGCCGCGATCCGGGCCGACGACCTGGCGACGCTGATCTACACCTCCGGCACCACCGGGCTGCCCAAGGGCGTCCGGGTCACCCACCACAGCTGGATCTACCAGGGCCTGGCCATCCAGGCCATGGGCTTCCTGGGCCCGGACGACCTGGGCTATCTCTGGCTGCCGCTGGCCCACGCCTTCGGCAAGGCGCTGCTCTCCTGCCAGCTCTCGGTGGGCTTCGCGTTCGCTGTGGACGGCGACGTGGGCCGGCTCGTCGAGCGGCTCCCGGTGGTCCGGCCGACGATCATCCCGGCGGTGCCGCGGATCTTCGAGAAGGTGTACGCCGGAGTCCTCGCCACCGTGCAGTCCGGCAACCCGGTGACCGCACGCCTGTTCGGCTGGGGCATCGGCGTCGGGATCCGGGTGTCCCGGCTGCGTCGGCGGGGCGAGCGGCCGGGCCGGTTCCTCGCCGTCCAGCACCGCATCGCCGACCGGCTGGTGCTCGCGCGCGTCCGGAGCCGGTTCGGTGGCCGGCTGCGCTTCTTCATCTCCGGGGCGGCCGCGCTGTCGACGGAGATCGGTGAGTGGTTCGATGCCGTCGGCCTGCCCGTGCTGGAGGGCTACGGCCTCACCGAGACCTGCGCCACCACGTTCTTCAACCGGCCCGGCAGCCCGGAGTACGGCACCGTCGGACTGCCGCTGCCGGGCACCGGCGTCGCCCTGGCCGAGGACGGGGAGATCCTGGTCCGCGGTCCCGGCGTGATGCAGGGCTACCACGACGCCCCCGGGGCCACCGCCGAGACGCTGGCCGGTGGCTGGCTGCACACCGGCGACATCGGCGAGATCACCGCGGCCGGCTCGTTGCGGATCACCGACCGCAAGAAGGATCTGATCAAGACCTCGAACGGCAAGTACGTGGCACCGCAGACCATCGAGGCGCGGTTCAAGGGAATCTGCCCGCTGGCCAGCCAGATCGTGGTGCACGGCGACGGGCGCAAATACATCACCGCCCTGATCGACCTCGACCCGGACGCCGTACGCGCCTGGGCGCCCCGGCACGGGCTCGGCGACACCGACTACGCCGGGATCACCCGCTCGCCGCAGCTGACCGAGGCCGTGGGCGGCTACGTCGAGCAGCTCAACGCGACGCTGGCGCCGTGGGAGACGATCAAGAGGTTCCTGGTCCTCGATCACCACCTGGCCGTCGAGGGCGGCGACCTCACCCCGTCGCTGAAGGTGCGGCGCCGCGCGGTCGAGACGCGGTACGCCGATCTGCTCGACTCGCTCTACCCCGCAGGCCCGCCCAGTCAGTGACAGGTGTCGATGCATTGACTTCCTGCCCGGAACGGGAAATCCTCAGGGAGCGCTCTCCGGCTCCCCCGCCGCGCGCACCGGTCCGGGATGTCCCCCCGGCGCCTCCGGCGCATCCCCACCGGACGCCACCCCCGTGCGGCCCCCACCGCAGCGGCGTCGAAGCGGAGGCAGAAGCGGGATACGACCATGAGCAAGTCACGTCTCGCCACCGCCGCCCTGGCGCTGGCCCTGACCGCCACGTTCGCCCTGTCCACCGCCCGTACGGCCGACGCGGCGCAGAGCATCCGGGCCGCCGACCCCAGCGTGATCCGCGTCGGCGGCACCTACATCTCGGCCCAGTCACTGAACGGCGGCATCGCCGTCCGCCAGGCCTCGTCGCCGGACGGGCTCGCCGCCGCTCCCGCCCGGCAGGTGTGGTCCGACAGCCGCGGCCGCGGCGAGGTGTGGGCGCCGGAAATCGTCGTGGACGGCGGCCGCTACTACATCTACTTCTCGGCCGGCACCGGCGCCGCCCACCGCATGTACGCGATCAGCTCGGCCGCCCCGGACTCCGGCTACACCGCGGAGACCCAGCTCGCGCTGCCGGACAACAAGTGGGCCGTCGACGGCGCGCTGTTCACGTTCAACGGCCAGCGCTGGTTCGTGTGGTCCGGCTGGGCCGGTGACACCAACGTCGAGCAGAACATCTACCTGGTCCGGATGAGCAGCCCGACCACCCCCACCGGCGGCCGGTACGTGATCTCCCAGCCGCGCGAGCCCTGGGAGCGGGTCGTCGGCAACCCCTTCATCAACGAGGGCCCCGAACCGATCCGCGACCCCAACGGGCAGCTGCACATCGTCTACTCCGCCAACGGCAGCTGGAGCGAGCAGTACTGCCTCGCCGACCTGCGGCTGCGCGCCGGCGGCGACCCGGCCTACGTCTGGGACTGGTACAAGTCCAACGGCTGCCTCTTCGGCTCCCAGCGCGCCACGATGATGGCCGGCTGGGATCCGACGCTGTCGGTCAACGGCCCCGGGCACCACAGCTTCGTGCTGCTCAACGGCGACATCGCCACCAGCCCGCCGGCCGGCCCGCGCTTCCCGCTGATGTTCCACGCCGTACCGAAGGGCACGCCGTACACGTGGGGCAACCGGTTCTGGTACACCGGCACCTTCGCGTGGTGGGGCAACACCGTCTACAGCCGAGCCAACGTGCCGGGCGCGACCTCCGACACCGGCTGGGGCCTCAAGTTCTTCGAATAGGAGCCTTTGATCCGTTCAAGGGTGGTGGCGGGGTGGTCGGACGGGGATCACTGGCGCAGCAGCTCGGCGCCGAGGGTGCGGCCGTGCTCGGTCCACGGGGCCGGGCGCATGGTGGCCGGGTCCAGGCGCACGTTGACCCGGCGGCCCGCGGCGAAGACCGTGGCGCCGTCGGCCGAAGTGACCCGGAACCGGTAGTCCGCGCTGGTCGTACCCATGCTCTCCAGCCAGAAGTGCACGCTGATCTCGCCGGTGCCGCGGACCGGACGGTGGAAGGTGACGGAGTATTCGCGGACCACGTTGAAGGCGTCCGGCGTGGTGGGCCGGCCGCCGGAGAAGGAGACGCCCCGCGCGGCCCACCAGAGCACGATCGCGCGTTCCACCAGCACGGCGTAGCGGGAGTTGTGCAGCACGCCCATGGCGTCCAGGTCGTCGAAGTGGACGGGCATGGGGACGACGCCGCCGTGCGGCAGCGTCTCGGTCACGGTGGTCATGTCAGCTCCGGGAGGATCGTCGGGTCAATGGCGAGCGCGCGCAGATGCTCGAGCTGCGCTCGGCGGGCGCGCCGGAAGGTCACGTCTCGTCCCAGCACCGGTGCCTGCATCACGGCGCAGACACCCAGGGACTCGGTCTCGTAGGCGATGCCCTCGGGCTCCGCGCCGGGCCGCAACTCGCCCAGCGCAACTGCGTCGGCGGCCAGGCTGGTCAGGAAGGTCATCCAGTCGGTCAGCTCGGCGGCCAGCCGGTCGCGGATGACGCCGGGGCGGGCGTTGTACTCGAAGTTCGCGTTGGCGAAGAAGCAGCCACCCGGCAGGACCTCGGCCTCGTAGAAGGACAGCCGGGTGTCGTGCACCGCCCAGAGCCGGCGGACCCCGCGCGGTGCGGCCAGGGCGGGCCGGATGATCCGCTCGGTCCACTGGGCCCGGGCGTGCTCGATCACCGCGAGCTGCAACGCCTCTTTGGACCGCCAGTGCGCGAACAGGCCCGACTTGCTGACGCCGAGCGCGTCGGCCACCTGGCTCAGCGACAGGCCGCCGAGGCCGGCCACGGTGGCCAGCGCCAGGGCCTGATCGAGCACCGCGGTGCGGGTGCGTTCGCCGCGGATCAGCCGGCCGTCCTGGGTCATGCCGCCACCGTACAATAAGACCGACCGTTCGTAAATATAGTGCGGGACACACCCCTGGGTGGGTGCGACGCACCCTCCCCGTGCTTCCGCCGGGCTCCTAGCGTGGAGCTCATGACAAAGACATCCCACCCGTACGCCGGCATGTGGGTCACCGCCGACGGCACCATCCGCCACGAACTGCTGCCGGAGGGCCGCTACGTCGAGGCACGCGGCCGCCGGGAACGGGCATACACCGGCCGGTACGAGATCAGCGGCGACCACATCGACTACGTCGACGACACCGGCTTCACCGCCGACGGCGACTTCATCGACGGCGTCCTGCACCACGCCGGGATGGTGCTGCGCCGCCGCTCGCCGGGAGACAATCGGTCATGACCAGGGACGGGATGCTGGGCGACTTCCTGCGGGCCCGGCGGGCCGAGGTGACACCGCAGCAGGTGGGCCTGCCCGCCGCGACCGGACGGCGGGTCACCGGGCTGCGCCGCGAGGAGGTGGCCGCCCTGGCCGGCATGAGCGTGGACTACTACGTCCGCCTCGAGCAGGACCGGGAACGGCATCCGTCGCCGCAGATCCTCGACGCTCTGGCCCGGGTGCTGCGGTGGAGCCACGACCAGCGGATGCACGCGTACCGGCTGGCCGGGCTGCTCCCCGTGGCCCCGCTGCCGGCCTCGGCCGAGCTCCCCGATCCGGCCCTGGTCGACCTGCTCGGCGCGTGGCGGGACAACCCGGCGATCGTGTTCGGGCGCGCGTACGACATCCTCGCCCGTAACCCGCTCGCCGAGGCACTGTTCGCCGACGTCGAGGAGCGCGGCAACCTGATCCACGCCGTCTTCCTCGAGCCGTCGGCGCGCGCGTTCTACGCCGACTGGGCGGCCGTGGCCCGCAGCAGCGTGGGCGCCCTGCGGCTGGCCGCCGGGGCGGCACCGGCGGACGACCGCGTCGCCACGGTCGTGCGCACGCTGTCGGAGCACAGCGAGGAGTTCCGCCGCCTGTGGTCCCGCCACGACGTGACCGGCAAGACGCTGGAGACCAAGCGGCTCGTGCACCGCGAGGTCGGCGAGCTGACCCTGGCCATGCACACGTTCGACGTACGGTCGGCCCCCGGGCAGCAGCTGGTCGTCTACCACGCGGCGCCGGGCAGCCCGTCGGCCGACGCGCTGGCCATGCTCGGCTCGCTCGCGGCCACCCGGGCTCAGAACGCCGCGTCGTAGAGGGCCTGCAGCTCCGGCGTCGCCAGACCGCTGTAACCGCAGACCAGAGCCTGCCCGTCGGTGGCCGCGACCAGGTACTGCCGGCCGGGCTCGAAGACTGTTGCCCCGATCAGTGCCTCGCTGTTGCCGTCGCTCTGCGCGACCTCGACGACCCCGGTGAGCGGGCCCGCGTACAGGTGGGTGACGTGCAGGACCGCAGTGCCGCCGGCGATCCGTTCAACGGTTCCGGCGAACGCCAGCTGGACCCGGGCGAGGATCGCGGGGTCGGGCGGCATGCACTTCGCCGCGGTGTCCCCGGCGACGACGATGCGCGTCACCGTGACGGCCGGGCTCACCGTCGGCAGCCCGGGAACAGGACCAGCGCCAACACCGGGGCCGGGCCCGGGGCCGTCGAACGCTCGCAGCACCGCGCCCGTGCCGGTCGCCGCCGCGGCCACGAGGACCAGGCCGGCCGCGGCGAGCGCCCACCGCCGGACGGGACGCGGACGGGGTGGTGCGGTGCCGAACTCGGTGATCATGGAATCCTCCAGCAGACGGGCCGTACGGTCCGGGGACAGCGGCGCCAGGTGGGCCGCCGGGTCCGCGTCCCGCAGCCGGGCGCGCAGGTCGTCGTCGGTCACGGCCGCCTCCCCTCTTCCGGTACGTCATGTCCGGCACCCGCACCGAGCTTTCGTAATTCCGCCCGGAGCTTGCCGCGGGCCCGGTGCAACCGGATGCTGACCGCGTTCGGGGTGAGTTCCAGCGCGGCGGCGATCTGCGCGGGGCCGAGGTCCTCCCAGGCCCACAGGCGGACGATCTCGGCGTCCAGCGTGCCCAGCCGGCCCAGCGCGATGTGCAGGTGCTCGTCCGGGAGCTCGACGGGCTCGGCGACGGCGGCCGCGGGCGGATCCAGGGCGAGGATCCGGGCCGCCAGGCGGCCCTGGCGGCGGCGGGCGCGTTCGGCGTTGGCGAGGCAGTGCCGGGCGACACCGTACGCCCAGGGCAGGCGGTCCTCGGGCACCTCGTCGAGCCGGCGCCAGCAGACCAGCAGGGTCTCGGAGAGCACGTCCTGGGCGGTGTCCGGATCCGTACGGCGGGCCAGGAACCGGCGCAGCGGCTCCATCAGCAGGACCGCGAGCTCCTCGAAGCGGGCCCGGCGCGCCTGGGTGTTCACCACGTTCACCCTGGCACATGTCCGGCACCCGGCCCGGTCTTTCACCGGCGCGCCGCGCACAGCACAGCGCCCCGGCGCGTGGTGCTCACGCCGGGACGCTGTGCGTCAGGTGAAACTAGATCCGGAAGCCGCCCACCAGGGCCTGGAGCTTGCGGCTCACCTCGTCGAGCTCGTCGGCGGCGCGGCGCGACTCCTCGACCGAGGCGGTGGTGTTGCGGGCCACGTCGGCCACGTTGTTGATGTTGGCGGCGATCTGGCCCGAGGCGGACGCGGCGTCGTTGACACTGCGGTTCATCTCGTTGGTCGTCGCGGTCTGCTCCTCGACCGCCGAGGCGATCGTGGTCTGGTAGTCGCTGATCTGGGTGATGACGGCGGTGACCTCGGCGATCGCGGCGACCGCGCTGGTGGTGTCGGCCTGGATGGCCTCGACCCGGCGGGAGATGTCCTCGGTGGCCCGGGCGGTCTCCTGGGACAGCTCCTTGACCTCACCGGCCACCACCGCGAAGCCCTTGCCGGCCTCGCCGGCCCGGGCGGCCTCGATGGTCGCGTTGAGGGCGAGCAGGTTGGTCTGCTGGGCGATGTTGGTGATCGCCTTGACCACGTCGCCGATCATGCGGCTGGAGTCGCCGAGACGGGACACGGTGTCGGTGGTGACCCGGACGGTGTCGACCGCCCGGGCCGCGACGGTGGCGGCCTCGTTGGCGTTGTGCGAGATCTCGCGGATCGAGGAGCCCATCTCCTCCGAGCCGGCCGCGACGGTCTGCACGTTGCGGGAGACCTCCTGGGCCGCGTCGGCCACGACGTTGGCCTGCAGCGAGGACTCCTCCGCGCCCTTGGCGATCTGGCCGGACAGCGCGCCGATGCGGTGGCTGGTCTGGGCCAGGCCCTGGGCGCTGCGGCCGAACTCGGTGACGACGGTGCTGATCGCGTCCAGCGCCGTGTTCACCGAGCGGCCCATCTGGCCGACCTCGTCGGCCGAGCGCACGTCCACCCGCCGGGTCAGGTCGCCGTCCGCCACCGCGACGAGCACGTCCGCGGCCTCGGCCAGCGGCCGGGTGATGCCGCGGGTGATCCGCCAGGCGACCAGCGCCGCGATCAGCGCGGCCAGCAGCAGGCCGATCACCATGATGGTCATGAACCCGTCGGCGACCTCGCGGGCCTGGGCCGTCTCGGCCTTGTTCATCGCCTCCTCGAGGTCGATGAACACGTTGATGGCGGCGAGCCACTCGATGAAGGCCGGCTTGGCCTGCGTGGTGAGCACGACGTAGGCCTGCTCGTTGGTGCCGGCCCGGCGCAGGTCGACGACCTGGCTGATCAGCGGCAACGTCTTGGCCTGGATGCGGTTGATCTCGGCGAGCGCCTGCTTCTCCTCGGCGCTGACGTCGGCCCCGTCGGTGAACATCGCGGCCATCTTGACCGCGGACTCGTCGTACTTGGTGGTCAGCTTGGCGATGGTGTCGACCTCGGTCTGCACCTCGGCACCGGTACGGGCGAGCACCACGTCCCGGACGGCGATCGCGCGGTCGTGCACGCTGCCCCGGAAGTTGATGGCGTACCGCTGCTTCACGCCGTTGAGGTCGTTGACGACGGTCAGCCGATCGTTGATCTTGTTGACCTCGCTGACGCCGATGACCGTCAGCACGACCATGCCGATGATCACCACTAGGAAGCCGGCGCCGAGCCGGAGCCCGACCCTGAGGTTCGACATCTTCAACCGAATCACCTGTCCGCCCTGGAAGCCCCCCGATGGGCTCGTCTGACTGTTCGACTGACCTGCGCCGAATGTGAGGATTTCCCAGGCCTCCGAGCCGCGCGGCAGAAGATTGACAGTGATCGTTGCGACAGCGAGTATGGGAGCGCTCCCAATTCTCGCTGTCCTCCGATCGGAGAGCCATGCCGTCCGCGATCTTCCACCGGGTCGCGCGGGGTGCGCTGCTGCTCGGCGCCTGCGCGCTGTGCAGTGTCGCCGCACCCACCGCCTCCACCGCCGCGCCCGCCGCCTCCCCCGCTCCCGTCGCCGTGACCGTGAACGCCCAGGCGGGGCTGGCCACCGTTCCGGACACAGCCCTGGGCGTCAACGACGCCATCTGGGACACCACCCTGGGCACGGCCGAGACCTCCGGCCTGCTCAAGTCGGCCGGCGTGCAGATGCTGCGCTACCCCGGCGGCTCGTACGCCGACATCTACCACTGGCGCGACCACACCGCGCCCGGCGGCTACGTCGCCCCGGACACCGACTTCGACACGTTCATGGCCTCGGCCGGGCGGATCGGCGCCGAGCCGATGATCATCGCGAACTACGGCACCGGGACGGCCCAGGAGGCCGCGGACTGGGTGCGCCACGCCAAGGACAAGGGCTACCGGGCCAAGTACTGGACGATCGGCAACGAGAACTACGGCAACGGCCACTACGGCGAGCCGTGGGAGGCCGACAACCACGCCGACAAGAGCCCGGCCGCGTACGCCGCGGGGGTGGTCGCGTTCGCCGAGGCGATGCGGGCCGTCGACCCGGACATCAAGATCGGCGCGGTGCTCACCACGCCGGGCAACTGGCCCGACGGACTGGTCGGCGCGGGCGACGCCGGGACCTGGAACCAGGAGGTGCTCACCCGCGCCGGTGCGCACATCGACTTCGTCGACGTGCACTGGTATCCCGGCGGCGGCACGGCGGCCGAGGCGCTCACCAGGACGAGCCACATCGACGACGCCATGTACCTGCTGCGCCGGCAGATCGACCAGTACGCCGGCAGCAACGCCGGCCGCATCAAGGTGAGCCTGACCGAGATGAACGTCGGGGTGGGACAGAACACCCAGCCCGGCGCCCTGTTCCTGGCCGACGCGTACAGCGACCTGCTGGAGAACGGCGTCTTCACGGTGCAGTGGTGGAACGTCCACAACGGCATCGGCAACGTGTCGACCGTTGCCGGGCAGCGCGACTACGGCGACTTCGGCCTGCTCTCCTCCGGCAACTGCGCGTCCGACGGGTCGGTGTGCGAGCCGCCGCTGAACACGCCGTTCGCGCCGTACCACGCTCTGACGCTGATGAAGTCCTTCGTGCACCCGGGCGACCAGCTGGTCCGGGCCGGCACCGACGATCCGCTCGTCGCCGCGCACGCCGCCCGCCGGCCCAACGGCGACCTGCAGGTGCTGCTGGTCAACCGGGACCCCGACAACGAGCGGACGGCCACCCTGGACTACCGGGGCTACAGCCCGAGCACGAGCACCGCGCCGACTGTCATCTCGCTCGGTAACGGTGCCCCGGCGCTCGGGACCGCCGCGCTGGGAACTGCGACTGAGCAGACGCTGGCGCCGTACTCGCTCACGCTGGTGACCCTGCACCCGGCCCGGACCGGCGTCGGGGCCCCCGGAGCACCCGGCGCGCCCGTCGCCGGGGCCGTCACCGACCGCACCGCGACGATCTCCTGGCCGGCGGCGCAGCCCGGCCGCGACCCGATCGCCAAGTACGAGGTGTACCGGGCCAACGGGGCCGTCAGCGAGCAGCTCGGCGAGACCTCGGGCACGTCCTTCACCGCCCGCAACCTCACGCCCGGCACCCGCTACACCATCAACGTGCTGGCCCGGGACACCGCGGGCCGGGTGTCGTGGTCGTCCCTGCCGCTGACCGTCACCACCACCGCCCCGGCGAGCAGCAGCTGCACGGTCAAGTTCAGCGACACCAACGACTGGGGCAACGGCTTCGTCGGCGCCGTCGAGGTGACCAACAACGGGCCCGCCCCGGTCACCGGCTGGACGCTGACGTTCACCTGGCCCACCGGCTGGCAGAGCGTGCAGAGCGGCTGGAGTGCCACCTGGACCCAGACCGGCCGCGACGTACGGGTCACCAGCGACCCGGGCGCCACGCTCGCCGCCGGCGCCACGGCCACCGCCGGGTTCGTCGGTGCCTACAGCGGACCGAATGTGCTGCCCGGGGCGTTCGCCCTCAACGGCACGGTGTGCAGCACCGGCTGAGCCACTCCCCCGGCGGTCAGCGACGCCGGGCGGTCGACTTCTCGCGGTACATCGCCGCATCGGCCTCCCGGAGCAGGTGGTCGGGGTCGGCCGAGCCGTCGGTGGACAGCGCGACACCGATGCTCAGGCCGACCTCGACCGGGCACCCGTCGATGACGAACGGCTCGGTGATCGCGGCCGTGATCGCGTCGCGGACCCGCTCGTGGCCGTCGCGGGTGGCGAAGCCGTCGAGCAGTACGACGAACTCGTCGCCGCCGAGCCGGGCGACGGTGTCGGACTGACGCACCAGCCCGGTCAGGCGGCGGGCCACCTCCACCAGCAGGACATCGCCCGCCGCGTGACCCAGGGAGTCGTTGACGGCCTTGAACCCGTCCAGGTCGAGCAGCAGGACCGCGAAGCGGTGGCCGGGCTGCCGGGCGGCGCGCAGGCCGGCCTGCTGGAGGCGGTCGGCCAGCAGCACCCGGTTCGGCAGGCCGGTGAGGTGGTCGTGCAGGGCGGCGTTGCGCAGCCGCTCCTCCTGGTCCCGCAGGGACGCCACCATCGCGTCCCGGTCCAGGGCGGCGGCCAGCAGGGCACCGGCCTGGTTCATCATCTCGCGACCCGGCGGCGTGCTCGCCTGGATCCGTCCGACCGCCGCCAGCGCGCCCCAGTCCCGCGACGCGCTGCGCACCGGCACGACGAACACGATATCGCCGGCCGGACCGTCCGCCAGCGTGAACAGCCCGGGCGGCGGGAACGCGCTCACCGGCCCGGACCGCGGCCCGCCACCGGCCCGGAACTCCCCCACCACCTCCAGCAGCGGGTCGTCACCGCGGGGCTCGCCGTCGCCGTGCCACAGGCCGAGGCATCCGCCGACCGCCGGGGTGCTCTCCATCCAGGCCAGGCCGCGCGGGTCCTTCTCGTGCGAGCCCAGCAGCTCGATACCGAGCTCGTACTGCACGTTCAGCGTGGCCTGCAGGTAGCGGACATCGGAGAAGAGCTCCCGGGTCCGCGACTCCGACACCGGCAACCCGCGGCTCGGGCAGCCGCAGGAGTCGCGCTGCACGAAGGTGGTGGGCACGAACCGTACGGCGGCCGGCAGCCGCGGATCCGCCGCCAGCTCACGGGCCAG
This sequence comes from Actinoplanes sp. CA-051413, assembly GCF_050955795.1. Lineage (NCBI taxonomy): Bacteria > Bacillati > Actinomycetota > Actinomycetes > Micromonosporales > Micromonosporaceae > Actinoplanes > Actinoplanes sp. CA-051413. The sequence goes on along the minus strand of NZ_CP192100.1, from coordinate 4,121,476 downwards.
GGCGTGCACGGCCGCGCCCAGCGCGTCCAGCGGCTGGCGCACTGTGGACAGGCTCGGCCGCAGGTAGGTCGCGTCGGCGATGTCGTCGAAGCCCACCACGGCCAGGTCGCCGGGGACCGCGTAGCCGGCCTCGGCCAGCCGGCGGATGAGGCCGATGGCGTTGCGGTCGGTGCCCGTCACGACGGCCGTCGCCGGCATGCCGGCCCGGATCAGGGCGTCGGCGACCGACTCGCCGCCGGTCTCGTGATTGTCGTTGAGCGCGAACAACAGGTCGGGCCGCGGCGTGAGCTGCTGGGCGTGCAGTTCCTCCCGGTAGCCCTCGTGCCGTTCCCGGACATCGAAGTGGGTCAGGTTGCCGGCGAAGGCGATGCGTTCGTGGCCGTGCCCGGCCAGGTGCGCGACGGCCTCCCGGACCCCGCTGCGGCTGTCGGCCAGCACGGACGAGCAGTCGCTGTCCGCCACCTCGTGCCCGACCAGGACCACCGGCTTGCCGGCCGTCCGCGCGGCTCGGGCGTAGGCGGCGTCCACCGCGCCGGGCAGCACGATCAGGCCGGCCAGGTGCTGCCACGCCACCGGCCGGCGGAAGTCCGGCAGGCCGCTGCGGTCGGCGCTGTACGAACCCGGATCCAGCGTCTGGACAGCCATGACCCGGTCGCCGGCGGCCACGGCGGCGTTGTTGACGCCGGCGATGATCGCCCCGTAGTAGTCGCCACCCACGAACGGCGAGAGGATTCCGAAGGTACGGCTCATCACGACAACGGCACGCCCTGTGCTGCTTGCATGCCGTCATCGTCTCCCGAGTACGCCCGCCGGGAGGCGACATCCGGTGAATCTTCCCCCGGCATACTGGGCTGTGGAATAGAAGGGCGTCTCTAGACGAGGACTGCACTGCGACGTATGGTGCAGAGCGCGATGGGAGCGCTCCCACGTTCCCGCATCCCCGATCAGCAGGAGGTTCCCCCGATGCGCCAGGCTGTGCAGGCGATCTTTCTAGGCGGCGTGCTGCTCTCGGCGGCTGCCTGCGGCACCGCCACCAATCCCGCACCCGGCGAGGCCGGCGTGGGCATCGGTACGGCCTCGGCGCCGCCCGCAGCCCAGCGCAGCGCGGAGGCCTCGACGAGGTCCGGGTGCGAAGCTCTCGGCAAGGTCTACAGCCGGCACATGGCGCCGTTCGCCCAGGCCCTCACCGAGCTGGCCGACGCGCGCAAGACCGCCGGCGACGACAAGAAGAACGAGCAGGAAGTCCAGCAGGCGCTGACCGCGTTCGCGACCGCCATCGGCAGCGCCACCGCGGAGAGCACCGACCCGGAGCTGCGCACCGCCGGCAAGCAGACCGCGGAAAAGCTGAAGGCCAAGGCCGCCGACGCCAAGAGCTTCAGCGCGGTGAAGACCACCCAGGACGTCAACACGACGCTGGGCTCCACGCTCAAGGACTGGCTCTCCCCGCTCGACCAGCAGTGCTCCTGACCGCGGCCGGGCGCCGTGACGGCGCCCGGCCCGGTCCTGGTCATCAGGTCGCGGAGCAGGTCACGGCCGGTACGCCGTTGGTGCCGGTCCACGAGCCGAGGAAACCGAAGCTCGTGGAGGCACCGGCGGCCACGCTCCCGTTGTAGGTCGCGTTGCGAGCGGTCACGGTGGAGCCGCTGCTGGTCACCGTCGCACTCCACGCCTGGGTGACCGTCTGGCCGTTCGGGAACGCCAGGGTGACGGTCCAGCTCCGCACCGCGGCGGTCCCGGCGGTCACCTTGACCTCACCCTGGAAGCCGCCGGTCCACTGCCCGGTCACCGAGTACGCCGCCGCGCAACCGGCCGGGGCCGGCGGAGTCGTCGTCGGCGGGGCGCTGGTCGGCGGGGTACTGGTCGGCGGGGTCGTCGGCCCGCCGCCGAAGATCGCGGCCTCCTTGGCGGTGGCCTTGATGCCGTTGGGCCCGTTGAAGACCCGCTCGCCGAACGTGGTCAGTTGGTTGGGGTCGAAACCGACGGTCATGTCGAGGATCGGGTCGTTGTTGCCGGCCCACGACCAGCCCAGGTAGCCGAGGTTCCGCTTGACCGCCTCGGCCATCAGGGTCTGGTCGTCCACCTCACCGGGGGCGAACTGCCAGCCGAACTCGCCGATCACCAGCGGCCAGCCCTTGGCCTGGAAGGTGTCCAGGTAGGAGATGATGGACGCGGCGGTGTTGAAGACGGCGTACATGTGGATGGAGAGCACGGTGTTGTGCTGGGTGTCGGCGTCCAGCACGGTCTGCGCGTTGTCCCGCATGGTGTAGGTCCAGTCCTGGCCCCAGTTGGGCGCGTCGACCATCAGCAGGTGCTGGAAGCCGTTGCTGCGCATCTTCTGGATGGCCGCGCTCGTCGCGCTGGTCCACTGGCCGGGGTTGGTGTTGCCGATCGGCTCGTTGCCGATGTTGATGGCGATGTAGTCCTCCTGGCCGGCCAGCACGCTCTTCAGGCCGATCCAGTAGTTCACCGCCTGATCCAGCGTGTACGCGGCAGCGTCCTCGCCGTAGCCGGTGGTGTCGTGGTCCTCCAGGACGCAGATGAGCCGGTTCTGCTTGCAGAGCGAGATCACGTTGGCCACGTCAGCGGCGCTGTTGGCCGTCCAGCGGCCACCGCTGAGCACGACCCGTACGGTGTTGGCGCCCTTGGCCTTGATGTCGGCGAACGAGTCGGTCTCGTTGGTGAACCAGGTGTGCTCGTGGTTGACGCCGCGCATGACGAACGGCTGCCCGCCCGCTTCGACGATGCTGCGGCCGCTGACGTGCAGACCGGTCGCCGCGTACGCGGGATCGACGGAGAACAGGACGGAGGCGGCGGCGGCGAGTACCGCGGCGCCGAGGGTGGCGAGTCGTCTTCTCATGACCTACCTCAGATCGGGGGACCTCGTCGGCACAACGCGTCCACCCAGGACGCCACGGCACGGCGGGCACGGGGAAAGGTGCCGGCCGTCCGGGCCAAACGCTGTAACGAGGTGTCAACACGCTACGACGCGCTCCTCCCGACCACAATGGGAGCGCTCCCAGATATTGAGTTTTATCCATATGGCGAGCACAGCCGAGCCGCGGCCACCACCGTCGTGGCCGCGGCTCGGGTCGGTCAGCGTCCGGCCGCGACGCGTCTGCGGGTCGAGGGCAGGGCGAGCGACGCGACGACCGCCAGCACCGCCACGCCCGCGCAGACCCAGAAGCCGTAGGTGAACGCGTCGTCCGTGGGCAGACCCTGCGGCGTGCTGTGGGACGAGATGACGGCCGCGACGACCGCCGTGCCGATGCTGCTGCCGATGGTCCGGGCGATCGTGTTGACGCCGGTGGCCTCACCGGTCTGGGCGGCCGGCACACTCTCGATGATCGCGTTGGACATCGCCGCGAACGCGAAGCCGATGCCGGCGCCGGTGAGCACCCCGGAGGCCAGCACCTGCCAGATCGCGCCGTGGCCGAGGGCGGGCAGCGTGAACGCGGTGACGACCAGGACGGCGCCGAGGAACATCGGCACTTTGGGACCGTAGCGGCGGTCGAGCAGGCCGGCCAGCGGACCGAAGACGACCATCATGAGGACGGTCGGCAGCAGGAACAGCCCGGCCTGCGAGACCGACTTGCCGAAGCCGTAGCCGGTCGCCGCGGGCAGCTGGAGCAGCGTGGGGACCAGCAGGAACGTGCCGAACATGGCGAAGCCCAGGATCAGCGCGACCACGTCGGTGGCCCACACACCGCGGACCCGCATCAGGCGCATGTCGATGAGCGGCTCCCGGACCCGCAGCTCGACCAGGACGAAAACGACCAGGGCGACGACGCCGAGGGCCAGCAGGCCGACTGTCCTGGCCTCGCCCCAGCCCCAGGCCTGGCCCTTGCTGATCGCCAGCAGCAGCGACACCAGCCCGACCGACAGGATGCCGGCGCCGAGCACGTCGAGGCGCCCGGGGGTGCGCACCGGCGACTCCTTGATGCCGAAGATGGACCCGAGCAGCGCGATGACGACCAGGACCAGCGGCAGCCAGAACAGCCAGTGCCAGGACAGGTGCTCGACGATCGGGCCGGCGGCCACGATGCCGACACCGGCGCCGACCCCGAAGATCGCCGACAGCAGGCCGACCGTGACGCCGACCCTCTCCCGCGGCAGCTCGTCGCGCACGATGCCGATCGACAGGGGCAGGATCGCACCCGCCGCGCCCTGCAGCGCGCGGGCGACGATCAGCACGACCAGGTTCGGCGCGAGCGCGGCCAGCAGGGTGCCGCCGGCCAGGATGGCGAGCACGGCGATCAGGACGCGACGCTTGCCCACCATGTCGCCGAGGCGGCCGAGGATCGGCGTCAGCACCGACGCGGAGAGCAGGTACGCCGTGATCACCCAGCTGGCGTCGCCGGTCGAGGCGTCCAGCTCGCGCCCGATCGTCGACAACGCCGGCGCCACCAGCGACTGGAGCACCGCGAAGGCCAGGCCGCCGAGCGACAGGTAGAGCACCAGCAAGGTGTTGCCGGCACTGCGACCGCCACCCGCGGCGGAATCCGCGTGGCGCGGCTGCTCGATGGTTTGCGTCATGAGAACCCCGGAACCTAGATGTAAACAGTTGCTGACTTAACCCAGTATCGGCAGCGGAACGGCAAAGTCAACGGATGTTTACGTCACACCGCGGCGGCCGTTACCCTGGTGACGCCACGGAAGGAAGCCATGACGACACGTACGCCCGTACCCCGCCGCCGCGACGCCGCGGGCACCCGGCAGCTCCTGCTCGACGCCGCCCGGCGCCGCTTCGCGGCCGATGGTTATGCCGCCACCACCGTGCGCGAGATCGCCGACGAGGCCGGGGTCAACGTCGCCCTGATCAACCGCTACTTCACGTCCAAGGAAGGGCTGTTCGAGGCCTGTCTGACCGGCGCCGTCGACGAGCTGGGCCGCACGGTCGCGGCGGACGTGACCCTCGACGAGGTTCCGCACGCCATCGCCCGCCAGCTCGCCGGCCCGCACGTCGGCAAACACCCCAGCCTGCTGGTGCTGCTGCTGCGCTCCTCCGGCGACGAACGCGCCGACGAGATCCGGCGGGGCATCCTGCGCTCCTTCGCCGAAAGCCTCGCCACGGCGGCCGGCCGGACGGCCGGCGACGACAAGCTGCTGCTGCGGGCGCAGATCGCCCTGGCGGCCGCGCTGGGCATCGCCCTGCTGCGCTCCTCGGCGACGATGGAACCGCTGGCGTCGGCCGGCGAGCAGGACCTCCTCGAGCCGCTCCAGGACCTCATCTCCGGCCTGCTGGCGGAGCGCTGACCGCAGCCGTCAGGGGTCGGCGGGCTCTCGGACCACCGAGGCACTGCGAATGGCGGCGACGGCGTCCGCGCCGAGCGACTCGCAGCACATCAGCCGCTGGTCGCTGAGGAGCTTCTCCTTGTCGACGACAGCCGCAAGACACGCCAGGTGCTCGAAGTACCGCCAGTAGGAGTTCCCGCGGATCCGCCGCTCCGCCCGGGTGTACGGCTCCAGCACCGCCCACGCCTCCCGGACCCGGAAGTGCACGACACCGACGATCCGATCACTGTCGATGGTCGGCAGGGCCGCCAGCATCCCGTAGTCGGCGTAGTAGTGCCCGACCCGCCGTACGTGCCGGCGCGCCTCGGACGGCAGCCGGGCGATACCCAGCTCGGGGTCGTGCGCTTCGGCGAGCCGGTCCAGGACGAACTCCTCGCTCGCCTGGAACTCGTCGGTGCGGTACTCGCCGTTGAGCCGCAGCAGCACCTGAGTGTGGTTGGAGGGCCCCACGGTAGAGAAACCCGTCAATACGAGCGCTGACCGGTCAGCGCTGGACGCGGGCGCCTCCGCCGGCCGCCAGGGCCAGGACTTCCGCCTTGTTGGCCATCGACGTGTCCCCCGGCGTCGTCATCGCCAGGGCGCCGTGCGCGGCGCCGTACTCGACCGCTTCCGCCAGCGACGCGCCGTCCAGGATGCCGTAGATCAGGCCGGCCGCGAAGGAGTCGCCGCCGCCGACGCGGTCCAGGATCTCGAGGTCCGGGCGGTGCGTCGACTCGATCACGCCGGTCGGCCCGGACCAGGCCAGGGCACCCCAGTCGTTACGGGTGGCCGTGCGGACGCCGCGCAGGGTCGTCGCGATGACGCGCAGGCGGGGGTACTCGGCCGCCACCTTGCTGATCATCTGGGCGAACGACGCCGTACGCAGGTCCTGCAGGTTGTCGTCGACGCCGTCGACCTGGAAGCCGAGGCAGGCGGTGAAGTCCTCCTCGTTGCCGATCATCACGTCGACGTGCGGGGCGATGCCGGCGTTGACCTCGCGGGCCCGGGCGGTGCCGCCGACCGCTTTCCACAGGCTCGGGCGGTAGTTGAGGTCGTAGGAGACCACGGTGCCGTGGCGGCGGGCGGCGTGCACCGCGGCCAGGGTCGTCTCCGCGGCGGTGTCGGACAGGGCGGCGAAGATGCCGCCGGTGTGCAGCCAGCGGACACCGACCTCGCCGAACAGGTGGTCCCAGTCGACGTCCTGCGCCCGCAGCTGCGACGCGGCCGTGTGCCCGCGGTCCGAGACCCCGACGGCCCCGCGTACGCCGAAACCCCGCTCGGTGAAGTTGAGCCCGTTGCGAACCGCCCGGCCCACCCCGTCGTACGGGATCCACCGCACGAAACTGGTGTCGACCCCGCCGGTCAGCATGCAGTCCTCGACGAGCCGGCCCACCTCGTTGTCGGCCAGCGCGGTGACGATCGCGGTGCGCAGCCCGAAGACGCGCCGCAGCCCCCGGGCGACGTTGTACTCACCGCCGCCCTCCGAGGCGCGGAAGGAGCGGGCCGTGCGCACGCGCCCCTCCCCCGGGTCGAGGCGCAGCATCACCTCACCGAGGCTGACTGCGTCGAAACGGCAGGAGTCGGCGGGCCTGAGCGGCAGAACCGGCATGGTGGACCTCTCTCAACGTCCGCGGGTGGCGGCGACGGCCTGGCTGGTCAGCTCGCGGACCCGGGCGAAGTCACCGGCGCGGATCGCGGCGCGCGGCACCATCCAGGAGCCGCCGACGGCCAGCACGGCGGGCAGCGCGAGGTAGTCGGCGACGTTGCCGGCGTCGATGCCGCCGGTGGGCACGAACCGCATGTCCGCGAAGGGCGCGGCCAGTGCGGCGACGGCGGCCGGGCCGCCCGAGGTGGCAGCCGGGAAGAACTTGACGGCCTCCAGGCCGAGCTCGATGGCCGCCTGGACCTCGGTCGCGGTCACCGCGCCGGGCAGCACCGGTACGCCGAGTGCCTGGCAGCGCTCGACGACGGCCCGCGAGAGCCCGGGCGAGACGACGTACCGGGCGCCGGCCTCGACGGCCAGGTCCACCTGCTGCGGGGTCAGCACTGTGCCCGCGCCGACGAGCAGGCCGCCGTGCCCGGCCAGCTCCTGGATGCCCTTGAGTGCCTCGGGGGTGCGCAACGTGACCTCGGCGACGGGCAGCCCGCCGTCGACCAGCGCCTGGCCCAGCGGCAGGGCGGCGGCCGGGTCGTCGAGCACCACCACCGGTACGAGCGCGTGGTCGGCCAGCTGTTGCCAGGTCTCGTGCACGGTCATCACTCCCAGTCGGACACAGGGGCGGGCGTCAGCAGTCCGGTCAGGACCTGCGCGGGGTCACCGGCGAGAAGCGCACGCAACGGTACGGCGGTCTCGGCGGCCAGCCGCATCACCTGCGACTGGTCGAGCGTTCCACGCCAGCCGAGCGCCGGGAAGAGCTCCGCCAGCCAGGATTGCGGATCGCCGGCCGGGAAACTGTCCCGGATCCGCGACAGCACCGCCGGGTCGTCGTCGCGGACCGGCAGGTCACCCAGCGCCCCGGCATAGCCGGCCAGCAGGCAGGCCAGGGCGAAGACGCTGAGCGAGGCCGCGCGCCCGGCGCGCCAGGCGTCGAGGACCACGGGCAGATTCCGGGTACGCCACTTGGCGATCGCGTTGAGCGCGATGTCCCCCAGCTGGTGCCGCAGCACGGGATTGCGGAACCGGTCGAGGATCGCGGCGGCGAAGCGGCTCAGCTCGGCACGGTCACCGGGCAGGGTCGGCAGCACCTCGCACTCGACCAGCTGCCGGACGTACGCCCCGGCGAGCGGGTGCGCGGTGGCCTCCAGCACGGTCCGGCAGCCCAGCAGCGGGGCCACCGCGGCCATGGCGGTGTGCGCGCCGTTGAGCACGCGGACCTTCTTCTCCCGGTACGGCCGGATGTCGGTGAGGAACTCCACGGGCTGGCCGGCCCGGTCCAGGGGGAACTCGTCGCGGATGGCCGGGTCGCCGGCGATCGCCCAGTGCCCGTAGGACTCGCCGCGGACGATGAGGCGGTCGTCGTACCCCAGGCTCTGCCGCAGCTCCGCGGCCTCGTCCTCGGGCAGTCCCGGCACGATGCGGTCGACGATCGTGTCGTAGAACCGGCAATGCTCGGCGACCCACTGCGCGAAGCCGGGATCGGCACTCGCCCGCGCGGCGTGCCGGAGCACCATCGCCCGCAGGGTGCTGCCGTTGTCCTCGTTGAGCTCGCAGGGCAGGAACGACAGCCCCCGGGCCGGGTCACCGCCGAAGTGAAGCCAGCGCTCGTGCAGCAGCGCGGTCATCTTCGCCGGGAACGAAGCGGGCGGCGACGCGGTGAGGTCGTCACCGTCGACGAACACGATGCCCGCCTCGGTGGTGTTGGAGACGACGAACCGCAGCTCCTCGCCGCGGGCCAGTGCGCGGCAGCGGTCCCAGTCGGCGTAGGCGTTGACGACCTCGCGGACCGCGGTGACCAGGGTGATCTCCGTGGCTCCGGCGCCCTCGAGGACGACGTGGAACAGGCCGTCCTGCTCGGCCAGGCGCGGGGTCACCTGCTCGGACCGGGGCGTCACCTTCAGGATCGCGATCCCGTGCCGGAGCACGCCGGCCTCGTTCGCGCGGTGCACCATCAGGTCGACGAACGCGCGGATGAAGTTGCCGGCGCCGATCTGCAGGATCCGCACGGGCAGCTCCGCGCGGGCCACGCCGGCGCTGCTCAGGGGGCGCAGTTCTGGCCTCGCCTGGGTCACGTGATTCCTTTCCGGGACACGCCTCGGCACCGACTCGCCGCCCGTGGACGGCACATCGACTGCGTGCGATGATACAGAGTGAAAACGTTCCCGCAACTTTCCATTCGCGGCGAGGATGCACCTCATGGCTGACCCGGAACCCGCCCCGCTCACCGAGCACGCCCTGCTGCTGGGGCCCGACGACGACGTCGCGGTGGCGTTGCGTGACCTCCCGCCGGGGCTGGTGCTGCGACACGGCGACCTGCGGCTGACCGTCGCGGCGGCGGTGCCGCAGGGACACAAGGTCGCGCTGCGCGAGCTGCCGCCGGGCACCCGGGTGCACAAGTACGGCCAGACGATCGGCCGCACCACCAGCGAGGTACGCGCCGGCGACCACGTGCACGCCCACAACCTGGCCATGGACTCGGTCGACCACACGTACGAGTTCGGCACGGCCCGCGTGGCGATCCCGCCGGCCAGCGAGCAGCTCACCTTCGAGGGGTACGTCCGCGCGGACGGCTCGGTCGGCACCCGCAACTACGTCGGCATCGTGACCTCGGTCAACTGCGCCGCCTCGACGGCCCGGATGATCGCCGACCAGTTCCGCGGCCTGGCGATGGACGCGTTCCCGGGGGTCGACGGCGTCGTCGCGCTCACCCACGACTCCGGCTGCGGCCTGGTGCCCACCAGCGACGGCGGCCAGCTGCTCCAGCGCACCCTGCGCGGGTACGCCGCCCACCCGAACATCGGCGCGATCCTGGTGCTGGGCCTGGGCTGCGAGATGATCGGCGTCGACAGCGTGACCGGTGGCGCGCTCCCCGCGGACACCCTCATCGAGCAGCTGGTCATCCAGGAGCAGGGCGGTATCCGGGCCACGGTCCGGGCCGGGGTCACCGCGGTACGGGGCCTGCTGGAGCAGGTGGCGCAACGGCGGCGGCAGACCGTACCGGCGTCGGCGCTGGTGCTCGGGCTCAACTGCGGCGGCTCGGACGGGTATTCGGGGATCACCGCGAACCCGGCTCTGGGCCGTACCTCCGATCTGCTGGTCGCTCAGGGAGCGACCACCGTCCTGGCCGAGACCCCCGAGGTCTTCGGCGCGGAGCACCTGCTGACCCGGCGCGCGGTCAGCCAGGAGGTCGGGCAGCGGCTGCTCGACCGGATCGCCTGGTGGCACGGGTACGTGCAGGCCGGCGGCGGCACGCTGGACAACAACCCGTCACCGGGCAACAAGGCCGGCGGCCTCACCACGATTCTGGAGAAGTCGCTGGGCGCGGTCGCCAAGGGCGGCACCGCCGAGCTCGTGGCGGTCTACGAGTACGCCGAGCGGGTGACCGCGTCCGGCTTCACCTTCATGGACACCCCGGGCTACGACCCGGTCTCGGTCACCGGCCTGGTCGCCGGGGGCGCGAACGTCGTCTGCTTCACCACCGGCCGGGGCTCGGTGCTCGGCACCAAGCCGGTGCCGTGCATCAAGATCGCGACGAACACCACGATGTTCGAGCGCATGCGTGACGACATGGACCTCAACGCGGGCGGCATCGCCGACGGCACCGCGACCATCGAGGGCCTGGGTGACGAGATCCTGCGGACCGTCCTGGACGTGGCGTCCGGCCGGCCCACGGTCAGCGAGGAGCTGGACCTGGGCCGCGACGAGTTCGTGCCATGGCAGCTCGGCGCGGTCACCTGACGGGAGTCGTCAGGCCGGGGCCACCCCGGAGGAGTCGCGCACGGCCAGGCTGGTGGCCAGGGTGATCTCCGGCTCGCGAGCGGAGCCGGCCGGCCGGCCCGACCCGCCGGCACCGATGCGGCGCAGCAGCAGCTCCAGCGCGGCCACCCCGGCCCGGCCCTTGGGCACCGTCACGGTGGTCAGTGGCGGGTGGCTCATCATGGCCATGCTGATGTCGTCGTAGCCGACCACGCTCATCCGCTGCGGCACCGCGACCCCGCGGGCGGCCAGGCGGTGCAACAGCCCCATGGCGACCAGGTCGTTGTAGGCCAGCACGGCCGTGGCCGGACCGGCCAGCACCAGGTCGCCGGCGAGCACCCCGCCCTGGAACGTGGGAGCCACCGAACCGACCCGCAGGATCTCGGTGTCGTCGTCGGCGGTGATCCCGGCCAGCGCCGACAGCCGCTGCTGCCCGGCCCACGAGTCCTCCGGCCCGGCGACGAAAGCGATGCACCGGTGCCCGAGGGCCCGGAGATGACCGATGGCCTGCCGGGTGCCGTCGGCGATGTCGGCCACCACGGACAGCATGCCGGGCACCCGGCGGTGCACCAGCACCGTCGACGCCGGGTCGGCCACCTCCAGCAGCTCGGCGTCGCCGGCCCGCGGGGAGCAGAGCAGGACCCCGTCGGTGTTGCGGCCCAGGGTGGCGATCGCCTCCAGCTCGGCCGCGACGTCCTCGTCCGTGTCGCTGATGAAGACGCCGCAGTTGACCGACCGGGCCCGGGCCGTCACGCCCTTGGCCACGTCGGCGAAGAACGGGTTACGCAGGTCCGGCACGATCAGGCCGAGGTTGCCGGTGCGGCCGGTGATGAGCCCCTGGGCCGCCCGGTTGGGCCGGTAGCCGAGGCGTTCCGCCGCCTCCTGCACCGCCTCGCGGGTGGCGGGGCTGACCCGGCCGCCGGTGAGGGCCCGCGACACCGTGGAGACCGAGACGCCGGCCGCGCGCGCGACGTCATGCACGGTGGTGCGCACGCGTGCCTCTCCCTCGCTGCCGGGCCATTGCTGGCGCCAGCATAGCGAGAGGTCGGCGCGCGGCAGCCGTTACGGCGGCGGCAGGTACGTGGCCTGCACGGCCAGCGGCGCGCTGGACACGGACTCGGTGCCGGCGGCGTCCACGGCCACCACGGTGTAGCTGTGCCGGGTGCCCGCGCCGACCGTCAGGGACAGCTGGGTGGCGGTGGCCGTACCGGCGAGCGTCGCGCCCTCGTAGATCCGGTAGCCGGTCGCGGGCTCCCCACCCGGGGACGCGGTCCAGCTGAGCGTGATCGCGGTGCTGTTCACGCCCAGGGGTGCGTTGCCGGTGAGGGTCAGGTCGGCGGGCTGGGCGGGACGGCCGGTCGGGCCGGGCAGCGTGGTCACCGCGACGGCGGTGCTGCGCGGGGTCTCGCCGCAGGTGTCCGGCAGGGTGGCGGTCACCCGGAAGTTGTGCCGGGAGCCGGACGCCAGCCCGGTCACCATGGCCTCCGGACCGGCGGGCGTGGCAACGGGGCGGTCGCCGTCGTAGACGGTGTAGGATGTGGCCGCGGTTCGCAGGACCCAGCTCAGCCGGACCGAGGACGGGGACACCGCGGTGGCGGTGAGGCCGATCGGCCGGGGCGGGTTGACCTGGCACGGTGCGGTGTTCGCCGGCACCGGCCGGGTGTGGGTGGACTCGTCACCGGCGGCATTCAGGGCCGCGACGGTGAAGGTGTGCCACGAGGCGTGGTAGAGGCGGCCGACCGTCACGGCGGTGCTGCTGGTGCGGGCGACGAGGGTGTCGCCGTCGTACACCGCGTACCGGGCGGGGGCGGAGCCCTCGGGTGCTGTCCAGGAGAGCCGGATCGTGGTGTCGGTGCGGCCGGCGACGGTCAGCACGGAGGGTGCGGCCGGGCGTTCGGTGCTGCCGGCGGCGGTCGTCAGGGAGCCCCAGGCCACCGGCACGGTCTGCTGCAGACAGCCGTTGTAGCGGTAGAGGCCGACGCTGTAGGTCGTCGCCGGGGCCAGCCCGCCGATCCGGGCACTGGTCCGGGTTGTCCGGCCCAGGCTGACCCCGCCGACCCGCAGCTCCAGGTCCTGCCACAGGGGATGCCGGGGCCACGACAGCGAGGCGGCCGAGGCGGTGATCGCGGTGGCCGTAACCGTCAGCGGCGCCGGGCTCAGGCACTCCGGGTTCAGGCCGGACGCCCAGGCGTGCCCGCTGACCGGGGCGGTCGGGGCGGACTCGTGGCCCTGATCGTCGACGGCGGTGACCGTGTACGTGTGGGTGGAGTTGAAGGCCACCGCCAGGGCCGCGGAGGTGGTGGTGGCGCGGGCGACCACCTGGCTGCCCTCGTACACCTGGAACCAGCGGGCCCGGGGACCGGTGCGCGGCTGCTCCCAGGACAGACTCATCGAGGTCGTGCCGGCCCCCAGCGCCAGCCGCTGCGGTGTGGCGGGCGCGGCGCTGTCCGCCCGGGCGGGTGCCCCCGGCATGAGTACGGCGATCACGAGCGGGAGCGCGAGCCAGCGGCGCATGGGAACCTCTCCGGCGCGGGACAGACCATCCGTGGCCGTCGATGCGTTCAGCAAAGGGCCTGCCCCGCGCGGTGTCAAGGACCGCTCACCGTTCAGGACTTCGGGGCCATCACCATGACTCCCAGGCACATCTCGTCGCTGGTGCCCTCGCCCCAGACGACGTACCGCGAGGGGAGGGACTTGAGCTGCGGCAACTGCTTGCGCAGGGTCGCGTCGTGGGTGCAGGTGACGCGCAGCGTGTCGCCGCGGTCGACGGCGATGGGCTCGGGCAGCGGGACCAGGGCCTGATTGTCGAAGTCGTACTGCGGCACGTCGATGATGGTGCGGGCCTTGGGCGTACCCGGATTGAGCTCGACCTTGATCGCCCGCCCGAGCAGGTGCATGTGGCCGGCGGCGAGGTAGATCGTGCCGGGCTCGCGTACCGGATGGTCGCAGTGCTGGGTGTTGCCGGCGACCGGCGCGGCGCCGCCGTTGCAGCCCGCGTTGAGACCGTCGACGGTCTCGGCGGATTCGGCGCCGAAGCGCTTGGCGACATCCGCGACAGCGGTGTCGCGATCGCACAGCGGGCCGGTGGCACCCGGCTCGCACGGCAGCTCGATCGGCGCCGCCACCAGGGCGGTTTGAAGGCCCTGCAACGGCGCTTTGCCGTCCGCGATCCGCATCTGGATGCCGGACCGGTCGGAAGCCTTGCTCTGGTCGGTGACGCCGAGCAGGTTGTAGTGCACCTGCATGACCAGCTTGCTGCCCGGCGGCATCTCGAAGCCGAAACCGGCCGGCATGAGCGTCTCACCGGCGCCGGGAGCCCAGTGCGCGACCCAGGCCGTATCCCCCGGCACCCCGGCGTCACCGAAGCAGGTCCAGCCCTCGCCCGGCGTCTTCGCGTCGACGTCGGCGGCGGCCTTGGCCTGCTCGGCGCTGAGCCGGTAGAAGATCGCGTGGTGCACGATGTCGGCGTTCTGCGGCCGGAAGCGGCTGCCGGTCAGGTACGCGGGCTCGGTCAGCTTCGGATCGACGACGAAGCACCGGTATTCGTCGGTGCCGCCGTTCGGGGCGGCGGGGGTGTAGGGCTGCGGCAGGGCCAGATCGACGAACCGCTCCCCCTGGCGCAACGCCGCCGGAGGCGCCGGGGACGACGCGCTGTGCGAGCCGTGCGGGCCGGCGCTCGCTGGGGCCGGGGCGGGCTCGGCCGCGTCGCCGGTGCCGGAACCACACGCCGCTGCGAGCAGCAGTGTGGCGAGTGCGGCGCCGGTCCCGATGGTGAATCTTCTGGCGTGCATGGGCTTCCTCCCCGTGGCCGAATGCGCGATCCGTCCAGCATGCCCGCAATAGGGAGCGGAGTCCTATCCGGGACATCCCGGAGATCCGGCCCCTTTCGATCATGGATCCGGCACATATAACGTCGTCGATGTGAACCCCCTCGCCGCACTGCTGGCGCTGGCCACGAGTGCCGTCCTCGCTCCAGTGGCACCGGCCTCGCCTGTCGCCGGTTTCACCCGCCTCGGCCAGTGGCCGGGGGGCTACGTCGGCAGCATCACGATTCGCAACGACAGCGCGGCCGTCGTCGATGGCTGGCGGGTCGAGTTCGACCTTCCCGGCACCAGGGTGACCAGCTCCTACAGCGGCGTGTTCACCCGCAGCGGGGAGCACTACACGGTCACCAACGAGACCTGGAACGCCCGGCTCGCACCGGGATCGTCCACGACGTTCGGCTGGGTGGCGAGCGGCCAGGGCAACCCGGCGAACTGCACCCTCAACGGCGCCGACTGCGCGGGGGCCCCGGCGGACCACACGGCACCCAGCCGTCCCGGACCGCTGGCCTTCGACATCAGCTCGGGCCTCACCATCACCTGGGCGCCGTCCACCGACGATCAAGGACCGGTCAAATACGAGGTGTACGAGAGCAGCCAGCCACGGGCAACAGTCACCGACACCCGCTACGTCTACTCGACCGGCGGAACGTTGCCGCCGCGGGTGTACGTCTTCTCCGTGCGTGCCGTGGACGCGGCCGGGAATGTGTCGCCGTGGTCGTTCAAGTCGCTCGGGCAGATCTGGCGCGGTGACGAGATCCCGGCGCCGCCCAGCGCTCCGCGGGTGGACACTCCGGCGGCCGGGCTGCTGCGCTTGTCCTGGACGGCTCCCCCGGCGCAGTCACCGTTCATCACGGCGCCGGTCGCGGGCTACGAGGTCCTGCTGGACGGGGCGCCGGTGGGACAGGTCGGCAGCACATCGATCATCATTCCGGCGCCGGCGTCGGGCTCGCACACTCTCGCGGTGCGCACGCTGAACGCTGTCGACAACCACTCGGCTGTGGTGGAGCTGAGCTATCCGTAGGGCTACGCGGCGCCGGCCAGGTCCTCGGGGGCACGCATCCGCCAGGCGTCGGTCACCAGCTCGGCGAGGCGGTCGACGGTGACCTCCGGCAGGCGCAGCATCACCAGCGGGAGGCCGTCGTAGCCGGGTGTGGTGAAGAAGAGCTCCGGTTCGCCGAGCAGTAGGGCCTGCTTCTCAGCCTCGTCGCCCACGTAGAGAACCGCGACGTCGGTGCGGATCGTGCGCGGCTTGCCGGGGAGGCGCTCGGGGTAGGACCAGACGAAGCCTTTGCCCGCCACCCGGAAGTCGAAGCCGTCGCTGTCGATCTCCACGGTCTGCGGGAGAGCCAGCGCCAGGCGACGGACATCCTCAGCATCAGCCATGTGCAGAGGTTACGCGTCGGCGGTGGGGCGGTGGGGTCGGCGACGGGCTGATAGATCCCCGCGGCGACCCAGGGCGGACCGATGACGGGCCGTCGGCAAACCGGCGGTCAGCCCGGCAAGCGGCCGGCGGTCCGGCGGACACTCCTCGACCCGGGACGGGCCGGAAGTTTCGGAAGTCCGGCGAGAAAGACGGCCGGACTCATCCCTCCCTCGTCCCAGGTTGATTGACATTCTTCGATACGGCATTCGACACTGGACGCATCCACCATGGGAGCGCTTCCATGACCCCACCACCGGAAGTTTCGGTGGTCGGCGCCCCCGCAATCCCCCCACGGAAGGAGGGCCCCTGTGACCACCAGCCCGGGCCGCTCTGACATCCGCTCGGCACTCATCGCGTTGCTGACAGCGGCAGTGACCATCGCCGGAGTGGCGACTCTGGTCACCACGATCCCCTCCGCGGAGGCCGCCGTCCTGGCCGCCGCGGTGGAGGACGAAGGCGCCGGCTGCGCCGTACCCGCCCTGCCGGACGCCGGCTCGCTGCCGACCATCGCCAAGCTCCCCGACCCCTTCACCCGGCTCAACGGCACGCGCATCACCAGCACGTCGGACTGGCAGTGCCGACGGGCGGAGATCAAGAAACTGGCCGAGAAATTCGTGTACGGCGAGAAGCCCGCAAAGCCCGCCACCGTCACCGGCACCGTGTCGAGCACCAACATCACCGTGAATGTGAGCCACAACGGCAAGAGCTCCAGCTTCTCGGCGAAGGTCGAACTGCCCAGCGGCTCCGGCCCGTTCCCCGCCGTTGTCGTGCTGGGCGGTTTCGGTGCCGACACGGCCGGCATCAAGGCGGCGGGTGCGGCTGTCATCAACTACGACCCGTACGCGGTCGGCAAGGAAGGCACCCCGCGCAACAACAAGCAAGGCGCGTTCTACAGCATCTACGGCGCGTCCAGCAGCACGGGTCTGCTGGTGGCGTGGGCGTGGGGCGTCAGCCGGATCATCGACGTCATCGAGCAGTCGAACGGCAGCATCCTGCGCGCGGACGCCACGGGTGTCACCGGCTGTTCGCGCTTCGGCAAGGGCGCCATCGTCACGGGTGCGTTCGACCAGCGCATCGCGCTGACCATGCCGATCGAGTCGGGTAGCGCCGGCGCACCGATCTTCCGAGGGATCCCGGGCGAGGGCGCACAAAGCCTGAGCAGCGCGTACGGCGAACAGCCCTGGCTGGGCGACGCGTTCGGCTCCTTCACCAGCAGCCCGACGAGGCTCCCGGTGGACACCCACGAACTCGTGGCGATGGTAGCCCCGCGCGGCTTGTTCATCATGGACAACCCGCACATCGCCAACCTGGGCCCGAAGTCGGCCAGCGTGGCCGCGCTGGGCGGCGCGGAGGTCTACAAGGCGCTGGGCGCGGGTGCGAACATCACGTACTGGTCGGACGTCCAGGACGGCACCCACTGCGCGAACCGGCCGGAGTGGCGTACCCCGTTGCAGCAGCACATCCAGAAGTTCCTCCTGAAAACCGGCACCGCCCCCGGCGCGATCCGAATCTCCAGCCGCGCGGCAGGCAACCTGGCCGAGTGGCGTGACTGGCAGACGCCGACCCTCACCTCCACGCCGCCGTCGTCGAGCACCCCGTCGCCCAGTGAACCGTCCCCGAGCGCGCCGTCCTCCGGCTCGCCGTCACCCAGCGCCCCGGTTCCGGGTGCCGGCTGCACCGCGACGGTGTCGGTCAACGCATGGACTGGCGGCTTCGTGGCCACGGTGAAGGTGACCGCGGGGTCGTCGGGAACCAACGGCTGGACCGTCGGGATGTCGGTGCCGGCCGGCGCCACGGTGACCAGCAGTTGGAACGCCAACCGGACCGGGACCAGTGGCGCGGTCCAGTTCTCCAACGTGGCCTACAACGGCAAGATCGGCGCCGGTCAGGCTACGGAATTCGGCTTCCAAGCGAGCGGTACGGCGGGCGCGATGACGCCAACCTGCGCCGCGAGCTGACTCCTGAGCCCGAGGGGTGCGGCGACGTCCGGTCGCCCCACCCCTCGGCCACCGGCGCGGCGACGATCCGGCTGCCAAGCTCGTCGGCCACCGGCGCGGTCGCGGCCCAGTCCCGCACCCCTCGAGGTGTCAGTGCGGTGGCTGCCCGGTCCCGCACCCCTTGGGGTGTCAGTGCGGTCGCGGCCCCTCTCTCGCGCCTGTCAGGACCGGCGCGGTCGCGGCCCAGTCCCGCACCCCTCGGGGTGTCAGTGCGGTCGCGGCCCGCCCGTCGCGCCCGTCAGGACCGGCGCGGTGACGGTCCGACCGCCGCAAAGACTCAAGCGGATCTCCGCGAGGCTTGCTGCCGCCCACTCCCCTACCGATCCGGGCGAGGTCGCGACCCAC
Source organism: Actinoplanes sp. CA-051413 (assembly GCF_050955795.1). Classification (NCBI taxonomy): domain Bacteria; kingdom Bacillati; phylum Actinomycetota; class Actinomycetes; order Micromonosporales; family Micromonosporaceae; genus Actinoplanes; species Actinoplanes sp. CA-051413. Next base: position 4,103,203 of record NZ_CP192100.1, on the reverse strand, counting down.
CGCCGTCCGGCTGGGAGGCCCTGGCGGAACCAGCTACGCCGAACACTCCCTCCCGGATTCAAAGAGGTGTTGGCTGGGGATGTCCGCGACAAGAAAGGACCCACCCTGATGCCCGTGCAAACCTGGTTGATCACCGGTTGCTCGACCGGCCTCGGCCGCGCCCTGGCCGAGGCGGTACTCGCCCGCGGCGACAATGCCGTCGTGACCGCCCGCGACGCCGCCAAGGTCCAGGAACTGGAGAAGGCGTACCCGGACACCGCCCGCGCCCTCGCGCTCGACGTGACCGACCCCGCGCAGGTCACGGCAGCGGTGCAGCAGGCCGAGGCGCACTTCGGCCGGGTCGACGTCCTGGTCAACAACGCCGGCTACGGCTACCGGGCCGCGGTCGAGGAAGGTGACGACGCCGACGTGCGACGGCTGTTCGACACCAACTTCTTCGGTGCCGTGGCGATGATCAAGGCGGTGCTTCCGGGCATGCGGGCTCGCCGGGCCGGCGCGATCGTCAACGTCTCCTCGATCGGCGCACGGATCACCCCGGCCGGTTCGGGCTACTACGCCGCCGCCAAGGCCGCGCTGGAAGGCATGTCGGGCTCGCTGCGCAAGGAGTTGCAGCCACTGGGGATCTCAGTGATCGCCGTGGAGCCGGGCGCGTTCCGGACCGACTTCGCGGGCCGCTCCTTGACGCAGTCGGCCGAGCCGATCGACGACTACGCGGACACGGCCGGCAAGCGTCGCAAGGAGAACGACACCGTCCACGGCACCCAGCCGGGTGACCCGGCGAAGGCCGCGCAAGCGATCATCACCGCAGTGGCCTCCCCGGAACCGCCGGCGCTGTTGCTGCTCGGCGAGGACGCCCTCAACGCGTTCAGCAGTGTCCTGGACGCGGAGCGCGCCGAGCTGGAGCAGTGGAGGGACCTGACCGTGAGCACGGGCTTCGACGGGTAGGTGTCGTTCGGGAGAGCGGACGACGGGATTCGAACCCGCGACCCTCACCTTGGCAAGGTGATGCGCTACCAGCTGCGCTACGTCCGCTTGTCACTCCGGCGCGTTGCCCCGGCGACGGAGGAAACACTAGCAAATCCCCCACGGGCCGAGCACCCGGGTACGGCCACCCGCCGTCACGAGATCACCTTCACGTCATCAGCTCGGCCACCGCCTCCCCCGCAGCCGGATAAGCCGCCAGCAGGTCAGCCACGCCGTCGACAGCAACCCCGAGCAGCTCTGCCACTCCGTCGGTGGCTGCCGGGTACGCCGCCAGCAACGCCACGGCAGCGCCCAGGCCCACCGGCGGCTTCTCGGGCACGCCGTCCGCATCCCAGGGCGGGGTCCAGGAGTCGAGCTCGGCCAGGGTGCCGGGGAACGTGCGGCCCGCCTCGCGGGTCAGGACGGGGACCAGCTCCGCCGCGTGAGTCCTGAGGGTGGTGATCAGCTTCGGCAGCCAGGGCAGCAGGACCTGGTCGGGCAGCTGCCCGAACGCTTTCGACAGCGTCTCGACGACGAACGGCGCCAGCCGGGGCACCGCCTCCAGCGCCTGCACGAGCCCGCTGACGTACTGCGGGAACGCCGGCACCACCAGCGGGTTGTCGAGCAGAGCGTCGATCCGGGCTCGCAGCTCGGCCAGTGGCAGCAGACCCAGCTGGTGCTGGGCCGCCCAGAGCAGCGCCAGCTTCATCGGGGCGTGCGGGTGCGACTGCCGTACGGCAAGCTCCAGCTGTCTCCGGTCGCAGCCCAGCGACAACGCCAGGGTTTCGAGGCTGACCAGGAAGCCGAGCATCGCTCCCACCTGCCGCACTCCCGTGTCCTCGCTGACGAACGCGGTGGGCAGGAGCGTGCAGTAGTGCGCGTACCCCTCGGTTACGAACCGGTCGCACCAGGGCGGCAGCGCCGGCGCGGTCGTCCGGAAGTAGGCGAGCAGGCGGCGGATGCGGCGCAGAACCGTGGGGGCCTCGTCGACGGTGCGTTCGCCGGCCAACAGGTCGACGGCGCGGGCGCCCAGGTCGTCGGTGAGCCGAGGACTGTGCAGGAACACCAGGGACTGTTCGACGGCCCGGAGCGCGGTCGCCGCCGTGGACTCGCGGCCCCAGGCGGCGCGGCGGAGGCGTTGCTCGAGGACCTGTTCGACCGTCACGCCCTCGTAGCCGAGCTCGATGATGGTGCGCTGGTGGCGGCCCAGGTCCAGGTCCCAGCTCTCCTGGAGGGTCGGTTCGCCCAGGCGGCGGGTGCCCATGATCGGGCGTACGGCGTGGTCGGGCAGCAGGTAGCGGAGCATCCAGAGCAGGTCCGAGCAGGCGGCGAGCTCCGGCCGGCCGGTGACGTCGAGCAACGCCCGCTGGACGGTGCGTTGCTCCAGGTTGAGGCCGAGCGGGGCGAGCCGGTCATAGACATCGCGGGCGAGCGGCGGCATCGCGGCGTACCCGACCTGGCCGATCCGGTCGCCGCCGAGCAGGACCTCGCAGAGCCGGCGTACGTCACGACGGCCCGGCACGACCTCCTTCTCGATGCAGGTGACGGCCGCGTCCTGGAAGTCGTACGGCGTGGGCCGCGCCCGTCCGCGCATCCCAGCCAGCAGGATCGACGTCTCGAAGACGGCGATGGCGTCGGCGGTGCTGGCGAGATAGCCGTTGCGCCGGGCGAGCCGCACAATGTCGACGCACCAGCCGCGCAGCTCCTCCTCGTCGAGCCCGTCGAGTTCCGCCGGCCTCCCGAGGTAGGCGGTGAGCTGGTCGGTCACCGCCACCGGCTCCACCGCGGGCAGGGGCAGGGCCTTCGCAGCGCGCTTCCTGCCGCCCTTCTGCCCGGCCAGCCGGTACGGCGTGAGCCCGCTGCGGCCGAGCGCCTTCTCCCAGGTGGCGGCGGCGATGGAGACGGAACCCGGGGCGAGCTCGAACTGCGCCTCGATCGCGGAATGACTGGACGGGATGAGCCCGTAGAGCCACTTGCTGCCGGTGGGCGGAGGAATGATGAAGTCCGGCGCCGACGGATCGGAGCCGGCCTCGGGCACGCGGCTGGCGGCGTGGAAGGCGCCGCAGACGTACAGGCAGTCGGCCCTGTCGACGCCGCTGGCGGCGAGGTGCTCGCGGATGCGCGTCCACATGTGGCGCTCGCGGTCCTCGTCGATCGCGTGCAGCCGGGTGTCGTGCGGGGTCAGGCGCCGGAAGAGGCTGCCGATCAGGACCATCACCTGCCGGTACGTCGCATGGTCGGCGCCGGCGAGGGGCTGCTCCACGTACTGGTCCCACCATTCCGACCAGTGCCGGACCCGGCCGTGGCGCAGCAGGTGCTCCTCCAGCTCGGCGAAGCGCGGCCGCAGATCGCCGAGCTCCAACCCGACCGAATCACCGTGCAGCTCCCCGGTCGCCCCGGCCGCCATCGCCGCCCCGGTCGACGCGGCCGGGCCGAGTGCCGGGCCAGGTGCCGGAGCGGGCCCGGAAGCCGGAGCGGGCCCGGAAGCCGGCGAAGACTGGAAAATGTGATCGGTGGAGCGGTCGACCAGGACAAGCTCCACGCCGGGCGTCTCCAGAGCGTAGGCGATGGCCTGGTATTCCGCCGACGCCTCGGTGATCGGCGCGATCACGCTCAGCGGCGCCGCCTCCTCGGGAAAGCCGTCCAGCTCGGACGCGAAGGCCTGCAACGCGACCGGCAGCCGGCAATTTCGCAGCTCGCTCAGCAGCGGCCCGAGATCCTCGCAGAGCTCCAGGTAGATCACCGTCGGCCGTTTCTCGCGCAGCCGCCGGACCATGGCCAGCGCCGAGGACGGCGAGTGGTGACAGACCGGGAAGATCTCCACCGGCTCGCGCAGGGCGTGGTCGACGTCGTCAACGATGCCGGTGAGGATCTCCGGGAGCGCCGCCGGTCCGCCGGTGAGCGCCTCGGCCGCCTCGAGCAGCTGCGCGCGCAGCGAGCCGAAGGGGTCACTCACGACAAGGTGGCGATCGCCTGGCGGCCGCCCTCCAGGAAGCCGGGCCATTCGCCGCCGTGGTCCTTGCTGCGCGGTTCGACGACCCCGTGCCAGTACTTGTTGAGGATGGCCAGGTCTTCGGGGCTGCGCCGGGCCAGTGACCCGACCAGCGCGCCGGCGAGCGTCTGGGCGTTGAGCGTGCCTCCGAAGAAGGTGCTGTGCAGGATGGCGTCCTCCAGTACGCCGATCTGCTCGGCGGTGGACAGCGCCGACTCCAGGCGTTCGTCGTCGCCGGTTGCCGCGGCCGAGGCGGCGCGCAGGTCGGCGAAGCTCTGCAGCAGCACGTCGAGCAGTGTCGGTGGCACCTCCAGCTCGATGTTGTGCCGGCGCAGCAGCTCGGCGGTGCGGAACCGGACGATCTCCGCCTCGCTCCTGCGGTTGGTCACCATGGGGATGCGGACGAAGTTGAAGCGCCGCTTGAGTGCCGACGAGAGGTCGTTGACGCCCCGGTCGCGGCTGTTGGCGGTGGCGATGATCGAGAAGCCGGGCCTGGCGAAGACGATGTTGTCGTCGTCCAGCTCGGGGATGGAGACGTACTTCTCCGAGAGGATCGAGATCAGGGCGTCCTGCACGTCGCTGGTGGAGCGGGTCAGCTCCTCGAAGCGGCCGATCACGCCGCCCTCCATCGCGGTCATGATCGGTGACGGGATCATCGAGGCGCGGGACTGGCCCTGGGCGATGACCATCGAGACGTTCCACGAGTATTTGACGTGGTCCTCGGTGGTGCCGGCGGTGCCCTGCACGACCAGCGTGGAGTTGCGGCTGATCGCGGCGGCGAGCAGCTCGGCCAGCCAGCTCTTGCCGGTGCCGGGGTCGCCGATGAGCAGCAGACCGCGGTCGGAGGCCAGCGTGACGACGGCCCGCTCGACCAGGCTCCGCTCGCCGAACCACTTCTGCGGGATCACCCGGTCGAGGCCGTCGGCGCGGACCGAGCCGAGGACGAACAGGCGGACCATCTTCGGGCTGAGCCGCCAGGAGAACGGCTTCGGCCCGTCGTCGACCGACTCGAGCCAGTCCAGCTCGTCGGCGTACTTCACCTCGGCGGGGGCGCGCAGCATCTCGCTCATGGCAGCTCCTTGGTTGTCAGGCGATGAAGTCTTTGAGCTCGGTGACGAGCTTGCGGATATTGCCGGAGATCACCGGGGTGCCCAGCTCCCGCAGGCGCCGGCGGAACCAGGGGTTGACCTGCTGGGCGCCGGAGCTGGTGACCGAGCCGACCGGGATGAAGCGCACGCCCGAGCGGTGCAGGGCGGCGATGCCGTCGAAGAGCGGCTGGGACCGGTCGAACTCGTAGAAGTCGGAGATCCAGACGAGCACCGTGTCGGCCGGAGCGGTGATCTTGGTCTGGGCCATGGCCAGGGCGGCCGGGCCGTCGTTGCCGCCGCCGAGATCGGTCCGGAGCAGAACCTCGAACGGGTCGTGCACCCAGGGCGTCAGGTCCAGCGCGCGGGTGTCGTACGCGATCAGGTGCACCTCGACCCGCGGCAGCCCGGCGAAGACGGAGGCCAGGATGGTGCAGTTGACCATGGAGTCGACCATCGACCCGGACTGGTCCACCACCACGATCATCCGTGCCGGGCTGGTGCGCCTGGCGGTGTGCCGGTAGTACAGCCGGTCGACGTAGAGGCGCTCGTCGGCCGGGCTCCACTTCGGCAGGTTCTGCCAGATGGTCCGGTCGAGATCGAGGTTGCGGAAGACCCGCCGGGGTGGCACGGACCGGTCGACGGTGCCGGCCGGAGCCTGCGCCACCTGGGTGCGCAGCACCTCGGCGACCTCGTCGACGAACCGGCGGATCAGCGCTTTGGCGTTGGCCAGGGCGACGCCGTCGAGGTTGCCCTTGTCGCGCAGCAGCTGCTCGATCAGCGACATGCCGGGCGTGAGCTGCCGGGCCAGCCGGGGGTCGGCGAGGACCTCGCGCAGCCGCATCCGTTTGACGAGCTCACCCTCGATCCCGGCCAGGACCGCGGTGAGGTCGCCGCCGGAGCCGCTGCCCGCGCCGGTCGAGCGCCCCCGCAGCTGCCCGGGCTCGGCGCCGAGCGCCCGCTCGAACCAGCCCGCGTCGGCCTGCCAGCGGGTGAGCTGCCCGGCGGTCACATCGCCCGAGCCGGTGGCGAAGACGTTGAGCAGCACCTTGGAGATCAGGGCCGCCCGGCGCACCTCGCCGTCGCGGTCGTCCGCCGCGGTGGTCAGCAGGCCGTCGAACTCGGACTCCAGGTGCGGGAACCGTTGCACCACCGTGTCCACCGAGACCGACGGGTCGAGCAGCGCGGCCGGCAGTCCCAGGTGATCGACGACGGCCACGCTCGCGGACTCCAGCGCTGCCTGCTCCTCGGGGTCGAAGAGCCGGGCCAGGAGCCGCCAGTAGAGCACCTGCCGTCGGTGATGCGCTGACGTCACTTTCGCAGCAGCCTTCCCGCTCGCTCGCGCAGCACATCGACGGCGGTGCCCGCGGCCGCCTCCGCCTTCGCCGCCTTGGCCTCGGTGGGGCCCAGGGCCCAGTCGCCGGTGTGCACGGCGACCGCCTTCTTGCCGATCACGGCCTGCACGGCCAGCGGCTGCACCGACCACCGCCCACCGTCCCAGCGCAGCAGCCCCAGGCACGCCGTGGAGGCCGCCACCAGCGCGGGCGTGAGCGGGCCGGCCGCGGGCAGCCGGCTCACGTCCACCGCCAGGGTCGTGCCGCCGAGGTCGAACGACTCCGCCGTCGCCCGATAGCCCTCCAGCAGCACCGGCTCGGCGATCGCCACCGGATGCCGGTCGAGCGGCGGGGCGGACGAGGCGATCGCGGCACCGAGCCGGACGCGGGCGGTCGCGAACGGGTCGGCCGGCTCACCCGGCGCGGCGCGGGCCTCGTGCCAGATCAGGTCGCCGCCCGGGGTGAGCGGCATGCCGGACACCTCGACCGCGCGGTGCCCGGCGAGCGCCGCGCGCAGCAGCGGGAAGGCGGCGAGCATCCGCCAGGCGGACGGGCCGGTGATGGTGTCGACCTTGGCGGCCGCCATGCTCGCCCGGACCAGGCGCACCCCGCCGCCGCGGGTCTCCAGCAGCCCGTGCACCTGGGCCCGGAACACCGTCGGGTGCTCGTGCAGGTCGACGCCGAGGATCAGCAACCGCCCGTCGACCGCGACGGCCTCGGTGGTCGCGAAGCCGTCCTGGCACAGCAGCAGGGCCCGGGCCCAGAGATCGGCCCAGCGGCGCACCGGGACGGGGGTCAGCGCGGCGACCGGTGCCGTGGCGCGCAGCTCGGCCGCGAAGCCGTCGAGCAGGACCGCGAGCCGGCGGGCGGACGGGTCGGCCAGCAGTGCCTGCACGGCCTGGGCGCCACTGGCCGCCACCTCCGTGCCGACGCCGCGCCAGCCGGCGATCGCCAGCTCGCGCAGCCACGAGCGGCCGGCGGCCAGGGGGCGGCCGGGAGCCGCGGGAACGGGCGCAGCGGACCACGGCTCCCGGACCCGGCCGAGGGCGGCGTCCACACCGGCGAGCAGGATGTCGTGGGCCGCGCCGAGCAGAGCGGAACGGGCGCCGGCCAGGGCGGCCAGGTGCTGGTCGGTCACCGTCCCAGCGATGATCTTGCCGGTGGCGTCGGCGACCGGGCCGGCCAGCGGCGACTCGGCGAAGGCGGCGGCCAGGGCGGTGAGGTGGGCGGCGCGGGTCTCGTCGAGCCGGGCCAGGCCGTGCAGGAGCGCGTCGTCCAAGCCGTCGACCAGGGCCAGTGCCTCGTCGAGCCCGGCCGGGCGGGTGTGCAGCGCCGCGGCGAGCATCAGCGCACCGCCCCGGCAGCCGGGAACCACTGCAGCTCGGGCAGGGGGTCGGCGGCCGGCGGGAGCTCCAGGTAGGCCAGGTGGCGCAGGAAGCTGCTGAACACCTCGGCCGAGTGCCTCGGCGCCGTCGTCGGGTGCAGGCCGCGGCGGAGGTCCTGCTCGCCCTCGGGCAGGTCGGCCTTCAGGTAGCGGGTCACCCGGTCGAGGCCGTACTGCGCCACCGCGGCGTCGATCAGCGCGCCGATGTGGTTGCACGGCCGGGCCGCGCCGAGGCCGCCGCAGGGCCGGTTGTTGTTGGTGGTGCAGCTCAGCCCGTGGTCCCCGGCGGTGATCGAGGAGACGTAGACCCGCGACGCGTCCGAGCCGCTCGACACGACGCCCTGCAACCGGCCCTCGGCCAGCTCCACAAAGGGCACCTTGGCCAGCTTGCGTGGCCGCACCGGCGCGATGACCGGCGCCGCGCTGCGCCGCTCGTAGGCGATCTCGTCCTCGGTCACGATCCGGTCCTCCCGCACACGATCGATCGGGCCGTAGTTCTATCGGACGGGTACGACAGAACCCGGGGCGGATCCGGGTTGCTATCGTGCGCCGGCATGTGGGCAGCGGAGATCGTGAGCGGGCGGCCGGCCTGGCGGCACACGGCGTCGGGGGTCGTGTTCCGGGAGGTGCCGGGCGGGACGTTCTGGATGGGTCTGTCGGACGCCGAGCTGGCGGCGGTACGCGGGATCAACGAGCGTGGTGAGTTCGAGGACGACCCCGACCCGTTCTTCGAAGCCGCCGCGCAGTGGCGGCCGGCGCGCGAGGTACGGGTCGAGCCGTTCTTGATCGCGCACCACCCGCTCACGGTCGAGCAGGTACGCCACTGGCTGCCCGCCTACGAGGACGACTACGCCGACACCGACACCACCGCCGCCCGGGTCGAGGACGACCTCGACGAACTGCTCGCGGCCCTGCCGTTCCGGTTGCCCAGCGAAGCCGAGTGGGAGTACGCGGCCCGCGCCGGCACCACCACGCTGACGTTCCGCGGCGACGCCCGGCCAGGCGAGGAGCAGCTCCTCGACGACTTCGGCGACGAGCAACGGACCGCCGCCGCGGAGAACCCGTTCGGTCTCGCCGGGATCGGCTCGGCGACCGAGCTCTGCGCCGACACATGGTTCCCCGACTACGCGCAGGCACCGGCGGACGCCCGGCCGCGCACCGGCGACGGGCCGCGGACCGTGCGCGGTGGCGCCGCGGATCTGTACCCGTGGCAGGGCTGCGACGAGTGGGTGCTGCTGCTGAGCGCGAGCCGTTACGAGGAAGGCGACTTCACGGCGATCAGGCCCGTGGCCGCCGTACCGGTCAGGGGCGGTGCAGGCCGAGCCGGCGCAGCACACCGGCCACTCGCGCGCTCTCCTCGGCCATGAAGGCGCCGAAGGCGTCGCCGGTCAGATAGGCCGGCGTCCAGCCGAAGCGGCTGCGGGCCGCGGCCCAGGGCGCCGAGGTGTCCAGCTTCGCGACAGTCGCCCGCAGCGCAGCCGCGTCGGCGGGGGCCAGGTCCGGCGGGGCGACGATGCCGCGCCAGTTGTTGAAGACGACGTCGAGGCCGGCGGCCCGGACCGTCGGCGCCGGCACCTGGTCGACGGTCTGCTCGCTGGTCACCGCGAGTGCCCGCAGCTGACCCGAGGTGATCTGGTCGGCGTACTCGCTGAGGCCGGACATGGCGAACGCCACCTCGCGGCCCAGGACGGCGGCGAGCAGGTCGCCGCCGCCGTCGTTGCGCCGGTACGCGACCCGGGCCGGCGCCAGGCCGGCCGCCTCGGCCAGCAGCATGGTGGCCAGGTGGTCGGGTCCGCCGATCGAGGAGCCACCACCGGCGGGCACCCCGGCCGGGTCGGCCCGCCAGGCCTCGATCAGCTCATCGAGCGAGCCGTACGGCGAATCGCGGCGCACCACCACGATCGACGGCTCCTGCACCAGCCGGGCGATCGGCGTGGCGTCCGCCAGCGTCACCTCGGCATCGGCGGCGATCTCGGCACCGATCAGTCCCAGCCCCATCAGCATGACCAGCAGGGCGTTGCCCTTCTCGTACGCCAGCCGGCGCAGCCCGACCACTCCCCCGGCGCCGGGCAGGTTGAACACCTCCACGCCGCGGGCGATGCCGGCGTCGCCGAGCGCGGTGGCCAGCACCCGGGCCGTGATGTCGTAGCCGCTGCCGGGCGGGTTCGGCACCATGATCCGCAGGTCGTCGCCCGGCCCGGCCGGCGTGGTGCACCCCGCCAGGGCGGCCGCCAGCGCGCCGCCGAGCAGGGAGCGTCTTCGCATGCCGACAGTCTGGCGCAGCGCGGCCGATCGGCGCAGGATGCTGTTCCATGAGACACCGGCTCTCCCTGGCCGGTCAGTTGCTCGCCCTGCAACTGGCCATCGTCCTGCTCGTGGTCGGGGCGGTCGCCGCCGTCTCGATCGCCGAGGCCGACGCCGCGTTCCGCCGGGTCGAGGGCGAGCGGCTGCGGTCGGTCGGTGAGAACGCGGCGATCAACCGGACCGTGCGGCTGGGGCTGGGCAATCCTCTGGGCCGCGACGCCCTGGAGACGGTGGCGGAGAGTGCGCGGGCGGTGTCCGGCGCCTCGTACGTGGTGGTCGCCGACGCGGCCGGAACCGTCGTCACCGGGCCGGACGCCGGGCGGCCCGCGCCGATGGCCGGCAGCCCCGCGCTGAGCGGCCGGTCCTGGGTCGGGGTCATCGAGAACGGCAGCAAGGCCCTGGTCGCGCACGTTCCCGTGCTGGACGAGCAGGACGGCCACTTCATCGGGCTGATCATCGTGGGCCGGGCCTATCCCACCCTGGCCGATCAGCTCGGCAGCGCGCTGACGAATCTGCTCACCTACCTGGTGCTGGGCGCGGCGCTCGGCCTCGGCGGCTCGCTGCTGCTCGCGCGGCGGGTGAAGCGGCAGACCCTGGGCCTGGAGCCGCGCGAGATCACCGGTCTGGTCGAGCACCGGGAGGCGATGCTGCACGGCATCAAGGAGGGCGTGATCGGCACCGACGCCGCGCACCGGGTGACCCTGGTCAACGACGAGGCGATCCGGCTGCTCGGACTGCGCCCGGACGCGGTCGGCCGGTCGCTGCTGGAGCAGGGTTTCGAACCGGCGCTGCTGGACGTGCTCACCGGCCGGTCGGAGGGGGTCGACCAGGTGGTGCTCAGCGATGACCGGGTGGTGGTGCTGAACCGTCAGCCGGTCGTCATGCGGGGCCGCGCCGCGGGTTCGGTGACCACCCTGCGCGACCGCACCGAGCTGACCGCGCTGCGCCGGGAGCTCGACGTCAGCCGGCACACGACCGACACCCTGCGGGCCCAGGCGCACGAGTTCGTGAACCGGCTGCACACCATCTCCGGCCTGGTCGAGCTGGGCGAGCACGAGGAGGTGGTCCGCTACATCAACCGGACCAGCGAGCTGCACGAGACCCTGGACCGCGAGGTGACCCGGGTGATCCGGGACCCGGCGCTGGCCGCGTTGCTGATCGCCAAGGCCAGCCTGGCCGCCGAGCAGGGAGTCACGCTGACCATCGCCGAGGGCACGGACCTGGCTGCGGTCGACGACCAGCTGTCGGCCGATCTGGTCACGGTGGTCGGCAACCTGGTGGACAACGCGCTCGACGCGGTGGGACCGGGCGGGTCCATCACGGTACGGGTGACGACGATGCCGGTGGGTGAAGTCGTGGTGACGGTGACCGACTCGGGGCCCGGGGTCGAGCCGGAGCTGGCCGACCGGGTGTTCCAGCAGGGCTGGAGCACCAAGGACCAGGTGGACGGCCACCACGGGCTGGGCCTGGCGATGATCCGGCTGATCTGCGTGCACCGCGGCGGCGGCGTCGAGGTGCACGGCTCGACCTTCACCGCGCGGCTGCCACTGGCCCGGGAGGTGGTGGCGTGATCCGCGTACTGGTGGTGGACGACGACTTCATGGTGGCCAAGGTGCACCGCGGTTTTGTCGACCGGGTGCCCGGCTTCACCACGGTCGGGGTCGCGCACACCGGCGCCGACGCGCTGGCCCAGGTCGGCGCGGTGCGCCCGGATCTGGTGCTGCTGGACATCTACCTGCCCGACATCACCGGGCTGGACGTGCTGCGGCGGCTGCGGGAGAGCGGCGACGGCGGGCCGGATGTGCTCGCGGTGACGGCGGCGCGCGACGTGTCGACCGTACGCTCGGCGCTGCGCGGGGGCGTCGTGCACTACGTGCTGAAGCCGTTCGGTTTCGACGTGCTGCGCGACCGGCTGGAACGTTACGCCGCCGTGCACGACCGGCTCGCGCTCAGCACCGACGTCGGACAGCCCGACGTGGATCAGCTGTTCGTCACGTTGCGGATGTCCAGCGCGCCGATGCCGAAGGGGCTGACCGCGGACACCTCCCGGCTGATCGCGGACGCGATGCGGGACTGCCCGGGTGACCTGTCGGCCGAGGAGTGCGCCGAGCGGATCGGCCTTTCCCGGGTGAGCACCCGCCGCTATCTCGAGCACTTCGTCGCCGCGGGAAAGGCCGAGGTCCGGCTCCGCTACGGGTCAGCGGGCCGGCCGCAACGCCGGTACCGCTGGATCGCCTAGCGCCGGGTCACCCGAAGTTCACGTCCGCGCACCAGTAGTAGACCTGGTCGGCGTGTCCGGCCTCCCACACCGTATAGACGATGTGCCGGCCGGTCAGCCCCGGTGCGCTCACCGGGATCTTCACCGACACGCCACCCAGGGCCGGGTCGGTGGTGGTCTCGCCGGCGCCGGGCGCGATCGGCCCGGTGTCCTTGAGCAGGGTCAGGTCACTCCAGGACAGACGCTGGGTCAGCGGGTTGTAGCCCTGCCGGCTCACGTAGACCCGGTAGTACTTGGCGCCGTGCCGGGCCTGGTCGTGGGCCACCACGGTGAACGCCGACGAACTGGGGATCCGGGTGGCGGTCCAGTTGCCCGGCGTGTCCAGCGCCGAGTAGCGGGTGCCGCCGGTGTTGCCGGCGCTGCACAGCGTGCCGTTGGGGACGGCGGCCTGGTGGTTGCCCTGGACGTTCTCCCGGTAGAGACCGTTCCAGTTCCACATGGCGGTGGTGTCGGCCTGCCAGGCCTGCCAGCACATGGGGTCCACGGTGGCCATGGTCGGGTTCTGGAAGTCGCTGCCCCAGCGCTTCCAGCAGCCGTAGTTGCGCGATGCCGGGTCGATCGTCGAACCGTGGGCGAACGCGCCGTCGGCCAGTGCGGTGGTGAGCAGCAGGACGGCCGCCACCAGCACGGTGAAGGTGCGGGTGACGGGTCGGGGCAGTCGGATGGTCGAGGACATGGTGCCTCCAGCACTCGATGAGGGATCGAGATGCCCGGGCACGGTCGCCGGGGGACGGATCGCACGACGCGCGCGGGCATCGGTGGACGGTGGGCCGGGAGTTTCGCCCTCTCCCGACCGGCCACATGCTCCCGCGGCGGTCCCGTAGCGAGAATTTCAGATGGCATCCATGTCTGTCAATGTCTTGGCGGTCCGGTGGAGCCCCGGACGACCAGCCGGGGCGGGACGACGACCTCGCGCCGGGCCACCGCGGTGCCCTCGATCCGGTCGATCGCCCGGCGTACGGCGAGCCTGGTCATCGTGCCGGCGTCCTGCGCGATCGTGGTGAGGTCGACGTGCGCGAGCCGGGCCAGCCGGCTGTCGTCGTAGCCGACCACACTGACATCGCCGGGCACCTTCCGTCCGTGCCGGGCCAGGACGTCGAGGACCCCGGTGGCGCAGCGGTCGTTGAAGACGGTGACGGCGGTCGGCGGGTCGTCGAGGAGCACCCGGGCCGCCGCCGCGCCGTCCTCCTCGGTGAGGCCGCCCGGGACGATCCGTGCGTACCGGTCGAGGCCGTGGCCCCGCAGGGCGTCGCGGTATCCGCGGCGGCGCTCGGCGGCTCCGGGGGCGCGCCCGCCGTCGATGTGCGCGATCCTGCGGTGGCCCAGCTGGACCAGGTGGTCGACGGCCTGGTGCAGCCCCTCGGCGTCGGCGGTGCGGACGACGTCCACGGCTGCGTGCCGGACGCCCCGGGCCAGCACGATCACCGGCAGCCGGGTGGCCAGCCGGACCAGGCTCGCGGTGGGCTGCTGCGGTCCGAGCAGGATCAGCGCCTCGCAGCGGTCCTGGAGCAGGCCGGCCGTCGCCTCCCGTTCGTCGCGGCCGGGCGTGACGGCACTCAGCGCCACCTCGTAACCGGTCTCCCGGGCGGCGGTGTAGAGGTCGGTGACCAGGTCGCCGTGGAAGTCGTGCTGGATGCCGAACACGACGCCCAGCAGCCGGCTGCGGCCACTGCGCAGCAGCCGCGCCCGGCTGTCGGGGTGGTAGCCGAGCTCGTCGGCGGCCTCGAGGACCCGTCGCCGCGTCTCGGCGCCGGCTCCCGGCTCGTCCCGCATCACCAGGCTCACCAACGACTTGGACACGCCGGCCCGCGCCGCCACGTCGGCCAGGGTCGCTCTCCGTTCCGCGCTGCGCACCGGCCCAGCGTAGTGGCACAGTCTGGAACGTTCCAGCTTCCCCTCTTGACGCCGGTCGGTGCGGCGGCCCACTCTCGTGCCATGGAACGTTCCAGTAAAGCGGTGGGAGTCGCGCTGATCGGGTCGGGCCGGATGGGCTCGTTCCACGGCGAGACCGTGAGCCGGCGCCTGCGCAGCACCCGGCTGGTGGCGGTGGCCGACCCGGCGCCGGGCGCTGCCGAGGCCTTGGCCGAAGCCCTCGACGCCGACCGGGCGTACACCGACGCGGCGCAGGTGTGGGCCGACCCGGAGGTCGACGCGGTGGTGATCGCCGCGCCCGCCCGGTTCCACGCCGGCCTGGTCGTCGCGGCGGCCGAGGCGGGCAAGCACGTGTTCTGCGAGAAGCCGATGGCCCTCGACCTGCCCGACGCCGACCGGGCCGTCGCTGCCGCCCGCGCCGCCGGGGTGGTGCTGCAGGTCGGCTTCAACCGGCGGTTCGCCCCCGACTGGCAGGCGGCGCGGGCGCTGCTGGACGCCGGCACGATCGGGACGCCGCGGCTGCTGCGGTCGCTGACCCGGGATCCGGGCGGCTTCGACCCGGCGCGCGTACCGCCGGGCACGATCTTCCTCGAGACCCTGATCCACGACTTCGACACGCTGCGGTTCCTCAACCCGGGCGCCGCGGCCGTGGAGGTCTACGCGGTCGCCGACGCCCTGGTCGAGCCAGGCTGGCGGGACCGGGGGCTGCTCGACACCGCCGTGGTCACGGTGCGCTTCGACAACGGCGCGGTCGGCACGGCGGAGGCCTGCTTCGAGGCCGCCTATGGCTACGACGTCCGCGGCGAGGTGTTCGGGCCGGGCGGCACGGCGACGCTGGGCGACGGGCGGCGTACCACCATGGTCTTCTCCGGCGCCCCGGGCCGGACCGCCGAGACCGTCCGCAGCGACCAGGAGCTGTTCACCGGCGCCTACACCGCCGAGATCGCTGCGTTCGCCGACGCCGTCCGCTCCGGCACGCCGGCGCCGGTCACCGGCGAGGACGCCCGGGCTGCCCTGGCCATCGCCCTCGCCGCCGCCGCGTCGGTGGCCGGCGGCCGTCCGGTCCGCATCGACGAGGTGGCCGGGTGAGCGGCTACCGGCTGGCCGTCTGCGCCGAGATGGTCTTCCTCGACCTGCCGTTCGCCGACCGGGTGCGGCGGATCGCCGAGCGCGGCTTCGAGGTCGAGATGTGGAACTGGGCCGGCAAGGACCTCGACGCGCTGGCCGCGACCGGCGCGACGATCTCGTCGATGACCGGCTACCTCCGGGGCACCCTCGCCGACCCGGACGGCGCCGACGAGCTCCTGGCCACCGCCCGGCTCTCCCTGGAGGTCGCCGAACGGCTCGACTGCCCGCGCCTGAACCTGCACGGCACCGGCCTGGACGACCGGGGACTTCCGGTCGTCCCGGCCGCGGTGGTGACGCCCGCGATGTGGCTCACCGCCGTACGGACGCTCACCCGCCTGGCCGAGCTCGGTGAGCGCGCCGGCCGGGTGTTCACCCTGGAGAACCTCAACACCGCGGTCGACCACCCCGGCGTCCCCTTCGCGCGGGCGGCCGACACGCTGGCCCTGGTGGAAGCCGTCGGCAGCCCGCACCTGCGGATGAACCTGGACCTCTACCACGCGCAGATCGGCGAGGGGAACCTCGTCCAGCTCGTCGAGCGGGCCCTGCCGTGGATCGGCGAGATCCAGGTCGCCGACGTGCCGGGCCGGTGCGAGCCGGGCACCGGCGAGATCCACTATCCCGCCGTCGCCGCGGCCCTGCACCGGCTCGGCTACCAGGGCGTCGTCGGCCTGGAGAGCTGGGCCGCGGGCGAGGATGACGTGGCGCTGGAGCGCTTCCGCCGCGCGTTCGCTTAGTCGTCCTCGGCGAACACCAGCTTCTTCGGCTCGTCGCGCGGGTCGCGGCCGCGCAGCCGGGCCACGATGCGCGGCAGGTACGGCACCACGAACGCCAGCACCGCACACGCGAGCAGCACCGCGGTCAGCGGCCGGGTCACGAACGTGCTCAGATCACCGTTGGCCACCAGCAGCGCGCGGCGGAACTGCACCTCCATCATCGGGCCCAGGATCAGGCCCAGGATCACCGGCGCGATCGGGAAGTCGAAGTGCCGCATCCCGAAGCCGATCACCCCGACGGCGTAGGCGATGAACACCTGGTTGACGCTGCCCGTGGCGGCGTAGACCCCGAGCGTGGCGAAGACCAGGATGCCGGCGTACAGGATGGGCCGGGGGATCTGCAGCACTTTGACCCAGACCCGGATCAGCGGCAGGTTGAGCAGCAACAGCAGCACGTTGCCGACGTAGAGCGAGGCGATCAACGCCCAGACCAGCTCGGGCGAGGTGTCGAACAGCTGCGGGCCGGGCTGCAGGTTGAAGATCTGGAAAGCGGCCAGCATGACCGCGGCGGTCGCGGAGGTGGGGATGCCGAGGGTCAGCAACGGTACGAGCACACCCGAGAACGCCGCATTGTTGGCCGCCTCCGGACCGGCAACCCCCTCGATCGCCCCCTTGCCGAACTCGGCCCGGTCCCGCGCCCGGTGCTTCTCGTACGTGTACGACAGGAACGTCGGCACGTCCGCCCCGCCCGACGGCAGCGCCCCGAACGGGAAGCCGACCGCCGTCCCGCGCAGCCACGGCCCCCACGAACGCCGCCAGTCGTCGCGGGTGAGCCACCCGTGCCGCGCCGAGCCCGGCTCCAGTGGATGCACGTGCTCGGGCAGGTGACGCAGCCGGCTGGCGACGAAGAGGGTCTCGCCGATCGCGAACAGGCCCACGATCACCACCACGATGTCCACGCCCTCCAGCAGTTCCATCGTGCCGAAGGTGAAGCGGGCCTGGCCGGTCAGCGCGTCGATCCCGACCAGGCCCAGGAACAGCCCGAAGACCAGCGACATCAGTCCGCGCACGACGGACCGTCCGACCAGCGCGGTGACCGCGACCATCGCCAGCAACGCCAGCGCGAAGTAGTCGGCCGCGCGGAACGTGGTCGCCAGTTTGGCCACCGGCTGGGCCAGCAGGCTCAGCAGCAGGGTGGAGATGGTGCCGGCCACGAAGGACCCGATCGCGGCCGTGGCCAGGGCGGCTTTCGCCCTTCCGCGCCGGGCCATCTGATAACCCTCGATCGCGGTGGCCACCGACGCCGACTCGCCCGGGGTGTTGAGCAGGATCGAGGTGGTGGAGCCGCCGTACATGGCGCCGTAGTAGATGCCGGCGAACATGATGAACGTGCCGATCGGGTCGTCCAGGCTGAAGGTGACCGGCAGCAGCAGCGCGATCGTCAGGGCCGGGCCGATGCCGGGCAGCACCCCGACGAACGTGCCCAGGGTGACGCCGATCGCCGCGTACAGCAGGTACTGCGGGCTCAGGACGGTGCCGAAGCCGGAGAGCAGATCACCGAAGACGTTCACAGCGGAAACACCCCCGCGGGCAGGAAGATGTCGAGCAGCCGGGTGAAGGCAAGGTAGACGGCCGTCGGCAGCAGCACCGCCACGATGACGTCACGGACCAGGTGGCGGCTGCCGAGCACCCGGGACACCACGACGACGAAGGCCGCGGCGGACACGACGAAGCCGGCGTACTCCAGGGCGACGGCGAAACCGACCAGGCTCGCCACCACCCCGGCCGGGCTCCACCAGCCGGGCTTCTCCTCCGGCGGCGCCTCCCGGCCCCGCACCTGCGCCACCAGGTAGGCCAGCGCGACGACAACCCAAGCCGCGGAGATCACCACCGGGGCCAGGCGCGGGCTCTGCAGGCCGAGGTCACCGTCGGCCGCCGACACCGCCGACCAGAGCAGACCCACGCCGGCGAGCACCAGCCCGCCGGCGAGGATCACCCCACCGGTACGGCGGGCCGGCGCCACCTCGGTTGTCATCTAGCCGAGCCCGATGTCGGTGAGCACCGTGGTGATGCGCTGGTTCTCGCTGGTGAAGAACGTCGACGCGGCGTCACCGCTCTTGTAGAAGTCCTCCCAGCCCTGCTTCTGCAACGCGGACTTCCACGACTCCGAGGAGTGCAGCCGGTCCACGAGAGCGGTCACGGCCTCCTTGGTCGGGGCGTCGATCCCGGGCGGTGCCACGACTCCGCGCCAGTTCATCAGCTCGACGTCGTACCCCTGCTCCTTGACCGTCGGTGCCGGCGACCCGCCGCCGACGTCGACGCCGGTCGCACCGGAGACCGCGAGCGCGCGGACCTTCCCCGACGCGACCAGATCCTTGAACTCGCTCTGGCCCGAGACAGCGGCGGTCAGGTCACCGGAGAGCAGCGCGGCCTTGGCCTCGCCGCCGCCGGAGTACGCGACGTACTTCATCGCCTTGGGGTCGGCGCCGGCCGCCTTGGCGAGCAGGCCGACCAGGATCTGGTCGGTGCCGCCGGCCGAGCCGCCACCCCAGTTGATCGACGCCGGAGCGGCCTTGGCGTCGTCCATGAGCTGCTTGAGGTTCTTGTACTTGGAGGCGGCCGGGACGACGATGACCTCCTGCTCGGCGGTGAGCGTGGCGATCGGGGTGACCTGGTCCAGCTTCACCGGCGACTTGTTGGCCACCACGCCGCCGACCATCACCAGGCCCATGACCATCAGGTGGTGGGCGTCGCCGCGGTTCTTGGAGACCAACTGGGCCAGCCCGATGGTGCCGGCCGCGCCGGTGACGTTGTAGACCTCGACGGGCTGCTCGACGAGCTTGCCGTCGGTCATCGCCTTCTGCATGGTGCGGGCGGTGAGATCCCAGCCGCCGCCGGGCGCGGCGGGCACCATGAGCTGCACTGTCTTGGTCGGATAGCGCACCTCGCCGGTGCTCGTCTGCCCGCCGGCGGTGTCCTTCTCGCACCCGGCCGCGGTGGCGGCCAGCAGCGCCGCGGCCATCCCCGCGGCGACGACGCGACCCGGGCGCCGCACAACTGTGTCCTTCACGACCGCTCCTCTGTGTTGCTTACGTGTTTCAGAGATGCTGCATCGCGGGACCATCGGCGGTCATCGTTACGGACACGGTGGTCGTTGTGGTCTTTGTGGTCGCGGCGGCCTCAGGGCAGGATGACCTCGTTCTCAGGGCAGGGTGACCTCGTGGAAGCGGGGCTTGTAGAGATCGGCGTCGGCGCCCACGTCGGCCAGCGTGGCACCGTTCCAGGCGATGCTGACCAGCAGCTTGCCCGAGGCCAGCGCCTGCTCGGGGTGCAGCTGCGGCGAGTAGGTCTGGTATTTGCGGCCCTGCGGGGTGGTCCCGGCCGGCGAGCTGATGGTGACTGTGCCGAGCGGTGAGCTCCACGGCGCCGACCGCGTCTCGATGAAGACGGTGTCGCCCCAGCCGTTCCACGGCTTGTACGCCAGCACCCACCGGCCGCCGATCAGCCGGACGCTGGACACCTGCGCCGACAGGATCGGGGCGGCCTGGGCCCGGTCCGTCACCCAGGAGCCGGCCGTGTCCCGGAAGCGCCAGGCGCCCGGCGACTCCACCGAGCCGGTGGCGACCCGGGCGACGTAACTGCGGTGCGGGGCGAACGCGTCGTCCTTGGCGTTGGCGTAGCCGAAGACGTAGACATAACCGCCGGTCACCACGGCGTCGGCCGCGTACTGGGCGGTGGCGGCGGAGTTGCCGTCGAGCGCGCCGGTCGACGGGGTGTTGCGCATGCCCTGGAAGCTCAGCGTGCCGTCGGTGCGGAACGCGAACTTGGCCAGCTCCACGCCGCGCAGCTGGAAGAAGTCGGTGGTGTTGCGGACCCGCTGGCACAGCACGTAGAGCGAGCTGCCCACCTGGAACATGCCCTGGGTCCAGTAGCGGTCACCGTCGGCGGCATCGGGAACGGCGGCGCCGATGGTCGTCGCGCCCAGGGCGTCGCCGCGCTGCACGAGGATGGTGTTGGCGATCATCTGCCAGCCCGGGCGGTAGGCGCCCGTCGCGGGGTCCTCCTCCCCCAGCACGGTGTCGCCGAAGGACCAGTAGGTGAGCCCATTAGCGGCCCGCAGGCTGGTGACCTGGTCGCCACCGCTCCAGGTCCAGTCGTTCTTGGCCTCGAAGAGGGCGGTGAAGCCGGCGGCCCCGGTGGGCACCGCGGCCACTGCGGCCGTGGGCAGCAGGGCGGCGGTGAGGACGGCCAGGACCATGAGGACGCCACGTCGCATCATCATCGGACGCTAACATCGACGCCCGCCGAATTCCGCCCCGTGCGGTGGCGGATCGAGGACAGCCAGAGTCAGCACCGCTTCGACACCGTAGTGATCGGACAGATACCCCTGCCGGCCACCCGGCAGCGTCACCGCGTCCCGCAGCACGATCTGCGCCTCCGCGCAGAGCTCCCGCTGCGGCGCCGGCCGGATCAGCACATGGTCGAAGGCGGGCGGGGCCGGCCAGCGCGGGGTGGGCCGGTACGTCGGCGCGGTGTCGCCGGCCAGCACGTCGGTGAGCCCGGTCCGAGCTAGGAAACCGGTCAGCGCGGCGGCGTTGCGCGGGACGTTGAAGTCACCGACCGCCACGACCGGCAGTGCCGGGTCGAGCCGGGCCAGCTCACCGGCGAGGTGATCCAGCTCGGCGCGGGCGACCCGGGTGTAGCGGTTCGCCGGTGACCAGTCGCCGTCGCGGTTGGCGGACAGGTGGGTGTTCGCGATCGCGAGCGGGCCGGCCGGCGTCTCCAGGACGGCGAGCTGGACGCCCTTGCGCATGAGGTATTCGGGACGGGGCGGGCCGGTGCGCGGGTACCGCACGAAGCGGGCGGTCCGGATCGGCCACCGCGACAGCAGGACGAGGCCGCCCTCCAGGAGCAGGGAGCCGGACCACGCGTGGTGGCCGTAGTGCCGGGCAAGGCGGCGCACCAGGGCGGCATGGCGGCCCAGCAGCACTTCCTGGAGGCAGACCACGTCGTAGGAGGACTGCTCCAGGACCGTGCCGAGGGCCCGCAGCCGCGCCCGGACGTCACCGCGCATCAGCGCATTGAACGTCAGCAGCCGCACCTCGGTCGTCCGGGTCACGCCGGCAGACGCTACCCGGATGGCCCGACCGCGCCTGATCCGGCGACGCTTGCTATATCGTGATTCGGTGCATATCGGGCAAATGCCTGCGGGTACGCATGACGTCTTCGTCGCGCTCGGTCTGGCGGTCGCCGGGCTGGTCTTCGCCGCCGAGGTACGCCGGCGCGGCCGCGGCGACGAGCGGCTCTGGTACCTGGTGGCCGGGGTGCTCGTCGGCGGCGCCCTGTTCGGCCGGCTCGGCACCTGGCTCCAGCACCTGGACCTGCGGCAGAACGCGACCCTGGCCGAGCAGTGGGCGTACGGCAACCGCAGCATCCTCTCCGGTCTGGCCGGCGCGTACCTCGGTGTGCTGGTCGCCAAGCGGCTCTGCGGCTACCGGGCCCGCAGCGGCGACCTGTTCGCGCCCGCGATCGCCGCCGGTATGGCGGTCGGCCGGATCGGGTGCCTGCTCACCGAACGGCCCGGCACGCCCACCGGCGCCGGCTGGGGCGTCACCGTGGACGGCGTGCCGCGGCACCCCTCTTTCGCGTACGAGATCGCTTTTCATCTCCTCGCCCTGGCCGTGCTGATCCTGGCCCGCGACCGGATCACCCAGCCGGACGCCCTGTTCACCGGCTACCTGGCGGGTTACGCCGGGTTCCGGTTCGCGGTCGAGTTCGTCCGCGGCAACGAGGTGGTGGCCGCCGGGCTGACCCGCCCGCAGCTGTTCCTGCTGGCCTGCGCTCCCCTGCTGGCCTGGCGGCTCGTGATCCTCGCCCGGCAGCACCGGGCCACCCACGCGCAGCAGGTGCCGGTATGAGGCCGCCGCCGCAGCCGATCCGCACCGGTGCGGTCTGGGCCGGGATCGGGCTCGCCCTGCTCGGGCACCTGATGTGCGCCGGCCTGGTCGCCGCCGCGCTCTGGGGTGCGGGGGATGCGGCTGACCAGGCGCTGATCGGTGGCAGCCTGCTGGGTCAGCTGGTGCTGTTCGCCGCCGTCGTCGCGGCCGGCACCGTCCTGATCGTCAAGGGCGACCGTGGCCTGGGGATCGGGCTGTTCATCGGGTGGGCCGCCGGCCTGATTGTGCTGCCACTCGTCGGGTTCGGGCTGTGCGTGGCGCTGGTCTCGGCCCAATGACAAGCACTACCGGAGGGATCACTGATGGGCACCGGCATGCCGCTGCGCGGCGACCGCATCCACCGCTACGTCAACGCGTTCTGCCCGCACTGCCACGACGAGGACCCGCAGCGCCCGCTGGCCGAGGTCGCCCGGCTCTCCGGGCGGCTCGTGGTACGCGACGAGCAGGTCTGGCTCGAGCGTGGCTGCCCGCGGCACGGCCTCGTGCGCACCCTCTACGACGAGCACCCGGCGATCCTGACCTACCTGGAGCAGTGGACCGCGCCGACCAAGCAGCACGAGCCCGACCTGGCCGGCAACTTCGCCCCGGTGCCGGCCGCCTACCTCGACGGGCTCCCGGAGATGCAGACGCAGCACACCTGCATCCTGCTGACCGACCTCACCGACTCGTGCAACCTGCGCTGCCCCACGTGTTTCGCCGACTCGTCGCCGGCCCTGGACACCGTCGTCCCGCTGGCCGACGTGCTGGCCAATCTCGACGCCCGGCTGGCCCGTGAGCGGCAGCGCATCGACGTGCTCATGCTCTCCGGGGGCGAGCCGACGCTGTACCCGTACCTGGCCGAGCTGCTCGACGCGGTGGCCGCGCGGGACGTCGTGCGGATCCTGCTCAACACCAACGGGTTGCGGATCGCCCGCGACGACGCCCTGCTGGACCTGCTGGCCGCCCATCGCGAACGGGTCGAGGTGTACCTGCAGTACGACGGGGTCAGCGAGCGCGCGCACCGGCAGCACCGCGGCGCCGACCTGCGGCGGGCCAAGGAGCAGGCCATCGACCGGCTGGCCGGGCGCGGCATCTTCACCACGCTGACCATGACCGCCGCGCTGGACGTCAACGACGACGAGATCGGCGCGGTCATCAAGCGGGCGCTCGACACGCCGTACGTGGGCGGGGTGTCGATCCAGCCGCAGTTCGGTTCCGGCCGTTCCGCGGCGATCGACAGCAGCCGCCGGCTCACCCACACCGGGGTGCTGGCCCGGCTCGGCCCGCAGACCGGCGACCTGGTCACCTGGCGGGACCTGACCGCGCTGCCCTGCTCGCACCCCCACTGCTGCTCGGTCGGCTATCTGCTGCGCGACGACACCGGCGAGTGGCGCTCGCTGACCGCCCTGGTCGGCCACGACCGGCTGCTGTCCTTCTTGGAGCTGGCGCCCGAGGCCGTCGCCAACCGGATCGCCGACACCGAGCTGCCCGCGCAGCTGCGCCGGGTGGTCCGCGACTCGCTGCTCGGCCTGCTCTCGGAGCAGTCGTCGCTGTCGCATCCCCGGGTCGGCGACCTGTGGCGCGACATCTGCGCCAACTGCGACCTGGGGATCGGCACGCTGGCCGCGATGGCGTCGTCGAGCCTGCCCGGTGGCCGGGACCGGCTGCGCCGGATGCTGGCCGAACGGGTCAAGCGGATCACCGTCAAGCCGTTCATGGACATGGCCACGATGGTGGAGGAACGGCTGCTGCAGTGCTGCGTGCACGTCGGCACCCGCAAGGACGACCGGGACCAGTGCGCGCCGTTCTGCGCCGTGCAGGCCTGGCCGCAACTGGCCGCCCAGCGCCTTCCCCAAGCAGTGGTGCGGCGGTGACCTCCGCTCCGGCCGACCCGCTGCGACTGTGTGTCTACGCCACCGTGGCCGCGCTGGCCTGGCTGGCCGGGCCGCTGGCGGTGACGGCGTTCGCCGCGCTGGGCCTGGCCGGCTACGTGCGGGCACGGCGGGCGGGGCTGCAACGGTCCAAGTGTGTGCTGCGTGATGTCCGGCTGGTGATGGCGTACCTGGCCGCGCTGACGGCGGCCGGGCTGGCCGGGATCGGCTGGCAGTGCTGGATCTGGTTGACCTGAGCGGGGGCGCCGCCGGCGGGCGACGCCCCCGCGAGAAGGATCAGCAGCGACCGAGGTCCTGCCACTGCTGGGTCCAGCCGGGCTCCGAGCCCTGCGTCCAGTACCGGGCCTTCCACAGGTGCTTGCCCTCACCCGAGGGCGGGCCGCTGGGGTCGCCGTTGCGGCTCTTCTCGTGCTTGACGGTCTGCCCACCCTGATACACCGACGCGAACGTCCACTCCGGTGCGTTCGTGCAGTCCCCTTGAGAAGGCGGCGGGGTCGTCGGTGGAGTGGACGGCGGAGTGGTCGGCGGGGTGCAGCCGCCGGTGGTGTCCACCGTGTCCGCGAACGTGGTGCCGGCCGAGCGGTAGCCTGCCGTCCGCGCGGTCACCTCGGCCGGGGTCAGAGCCTGCTTCGCGAACAGCACCCAGTCCACCTGCTGGATGTACGTGCTGCGCCCGCCGGTGTGCGCCGCCGTGTCGATGAACCACAGGTTCCAGTTGATCGTCATGGTCTGCCGCGGGTAGAACTTGCCCGAGTGGTCGCCGACCAGCACGCCGTCGATGTAGTACTTGACGTGCCCGTCCGCCACCGTCGCGATCAGGTCGTGCCAGCCGTTGAGGCTGGACCGCTGCTCGGAGTGCACGTTGTCGGCGAACCACGGCTCGGCCCGGTACGTGTACCAGGTCGTCTGGTAGTTGATCGGGCCCGTCTCGCCCCACCCGCCGTTGGGCAGGTACTCGGAGATGTCCAGCTCGCTGTACGTCGGGTCCAGGTCGCCGTTGAGCGGGCTGATGGTGAAGAACGTCTCGTTGATGTGGTCGCCGTCGGTGCCGGCCGTGGGGGTGTCGGTGAAGCGGACCCGGCTGGCGTACGTGCCTTCCAGGTAGCGCTTCTGGGTGCTGTAGAGCTCCGCGTGGCTGGTGCCGGCGCCGGTGCCGTCGGTCGAGGCGGTGAGCTGCATGACCTTCTGCCCGCCCTCGCTGGGGAAGGTGATGCTGCTGGGCGACCACGTCGCTCCCGGCACGCCCGGTCCGCCGGCGTAGCTGCGCGGGGTCCAGCCGTGCGCGGACAGCGAGCTGTCACCGGCCGAGCTGTAGGAGAAGTCGTCGAACAGGTAGCCGCAGTCGGCGGCGGAGGCGCCGGCGGCGTGGGTGAAGACGGCCAGGGAGCTCAGCAGCGTCGTCACACCCAGCAGCTTCAGGGATCTGGACATGGGGGTCCTCCGGAATGGGGGGTGAGGGGACCTACTTGACCGCGCCGGCGGTCATTCCGGCGCGGATGTGGCGTTGGAACGCGACGTAGGCGATCAGCACCGGCAGCATGGCGATGGTCAGGCCGGCGAACAGACCGCTCCAGTCACTGCGGTAGCCCTGGCTGACCGACAGGGCGGCCAGACCCTGCGCCAGGACGTACCGGTCCGGGTCGGGGTTGAGGACCAGCGGTAGCAGGTACTGGTTCCAGAGCCCGAGGAAATTGAAGATGCCGACGGCGACCAGGCCCGGCCGGGCCATCGGCAGCATGACGCGGAAGAAAACCGCGCCGTGCGAGCAGCCGTCGATGAACGCCGCCTCGGCCACCTCGCCGGGCAGCGTGCGGAAGAACGAGTGCAGGAAGAAGACCGTGAAAGGCACGGCATACGCCGCATAGACCAGGATCAGACCCGGGTACGTGCCCAGCAGCCCGAGCCGCTGCACGACGAAGAACAGCGGCACCAGGGCCAGGAAGACCGGGAAGAACATGGCCGCGACGAAGGTGTAGTAGATGAGCCGGTTGCCCCGGAACTCGTAGCGGGCCAGGGCGTAGGCGACCAGCGAGCCGAGCAGCATGGTCAGCAGCAGAGCCCCGCCGACCACGATGAGGCTGTTGAGGAAGTAGCGGCCGATGCTGGCCTCGGTCCAGGCCCGCGCCCAGTTGCCCGGCTGCGGGGAAGCCGGCAGCGACCACGGTTCGTTGAGGATCTCGGTGTCGGTCTTGAAGGAGCTGATGACCGCCCAGAGCAGCGGCAGCGCGGTGACCACGGCCCAGGCCAGCATGGCCAGGTGCACCGGGAACACGGCGTAGGACCGCCTCGGCCGGCGCGCGGCAGCCGGCGGTACGGACACAGCGGGCCGTTCGTCCACGAGCGTCATGCCAGCTCCAGCCTCTCCTTGCGACCCGCCCGCAAAGCCAGCACGGCCAGCGTCAGGGTGGCGAAGAACAGCGCGACGCCCATGGCCGAGGCGTAGCCGAACTTGCCGTAGGTGAACGCGTTGCGGTAGAGCGAGAGCCCGATGACCTCGGTGGCGCCGTCCGGACCGCCCGGCCCGACCGTCATCACCTGCACGACCGCGAAGGCGTCCAGCGCGGCGATGCCGAGATACACGAACGCCACCTGGACGGTCTCGCGGACCAGCGGCAACGTCACCTTGCGGAAGGTCGCCCAGGCCCCGGCCCCGTCCAGCAGGGCCGCCTCGAACAGCTCCCGCGGGATGCCGTCGATCGCCGCGCTGAACAGCACCACGTAGAAGCCGACCGAGGACCAGACCAGCACCGCCATCACGGCGATCAGGGCCAGCGACGGCGACGCCAGCCAGCTCTGGGCGAGCCCGCCGAGCCCGATCGCGCGCAGTCCCCCGTTCAGCAGGCCGGTGTTGGGGTTGTAGACGAAACCCCACAGGACCGCGATGACCACGAGCGAGAGCAGCTGCGGGAAGAAGTACACGATCTGGTACGCCCCCGAGCCCGCGATGCCGCGTCGGCCGCCCCGCCCGCCGAGGTGCATCATGCTGGCCAGGAACAGCCCGATGCCGATGGTGACCAGCGGGACGACCACCAGCATCACCGCGTTGTTGCGCACCGCGTCGAGGAACAGCGAGTCCCCGCCGAGGCGGGCGTAGTTGCCCGCCCCGACGAAGTGCGCCTCGCCGGCCACGCCGGTCCAGTCGGTCAGCGACAGGTAGAAGGCCTGCGCGTACGGCGACAGCACGAAGACCACGTGCAGCACCAGCGCGGGCACCAGCGCGCCGGCCAGGAACCGCCACCGACCGTGCCGCATCAGCGGGTGTACTTCTGCACCGAGGAGTCCTTGGCGATCGCGTCCGCCGCCTTCTGCACCCGCTGCGCCCACTCCGCCGCGGTGATGCGCTTGTTCACCAGCTCGCCGGTGGCGTCGTCGAGGGCCTTGGCCAGCGGGGCGTACCAGGTGCGGAAGCGGTAGGTGAAGGTCTCGGCGCCGGCCGCGGTGACCGCGTCGCGGACCGAGCCGAGCCCGCTGCTCAGGCTCAGCCCGTCGGTCGCCCCGGCCACCGCGGGCAGCGTGCCGGCCGTGGACGCGAACGCCTTCGCGGACTGCTTGGAGAACAGGATCCGCAGATACTCCAGCCCGCCGGCCGGGTTCTTCGCCTTGGCCGGCACCAGGAACGACTCGCTGCTGGCGGCCTGCACCGCGGTCGGCTTGAGCTGGTCGCCCGCGGTCCGCGACGGCACCGCGCCCATCACCATGTCGAAGCCCGGCGGGGTGACGTCCTTCTGCTCGCTCTCCAGCCACGAGCCGCACGGGATGAACGCGGCCTTGCCGTTGGACCAGGCCGCCTGGGCCTCGGTGTGGGTCAGCGCCTCGGAGCCGGGCATCAGGTAGCCCTTGCCGGCCAGCTCGGCGAACGCCTCGGCGGCACCGATCAGCCCCGGCGCCTTCCACGCGTTCGGCTCCAGGTTGTCCACGGCCTTGACCAGCGCGAGCCCGCCGGTCTTGGCGGCCATGCTGAGCAGCGGATCGTTGATGTACTCCGGATACTTGCCCTGGTAGGTCCAGGGCGCGATGCCGGCCGCCTTGATGGTCGCGCAGAGGGTCAGCATCTCGTCCCAGGTCTTCGGGTACGCCCAGCCCTTCGCTGCGAACAGCGGCTTGGAATACCAGAGCCCCCACACGGTGTAGGTGAAGTTCAGCGTCATCGGCGTCTTACCGAACGTGCCGTCCTCGACCACGCCGGGCAGCAGGGTGTCGCGCACCGTCACCGCCGGGTCGTCGAAGGACGGCGCGTCGAGCAGCGCGCTCAGGTCGCTGACCTGCTTGGCCGCCACCAGCGTCGCGATGTCGAGCCGGCTCGCGCCGGTGTTGTCGACGACGTCCGGGGGCGTGTTGGCCACGAACCGGGGCTGCAGGGCCTCACCGATCTTCTGCAGGCCCTGGTGGTCGATCTTCGCGCCCGGGTACTTGCGGGTGTAGAGGGTGCCGGCGTGCTTGGCGTACTCGTCGCCGTACCCGCCCTTGAAGATCACCACCTCGAGCGGGGTCTCGGCCTTGACCCCCAAAGGGTTGTCGGCGCTCTTGGCGCCGGTGTTGCCGGCGGCCGGGTCGTTGTCGTCGCTGCCGCCGGTCACGCAGGCGCTGAGCAGCGGGGCCGCGACGCCGGCGGTCAGCGCCGTGCGCAGCAGGGTGCGTCTCGTGGGGTACGGTTCGGAAAGGGGTGGGCGGTTCATCAGCTGGGCCTTCTTCCCTAAGCGGTACGCCGGATGCGCCCGGCGTACCGCGCTTCGAGCTCCTTGTTGTGCTCCCGCCCGCCCGGCACGTTGTCGGAGAGATAGACCGGCGGGGTGATGCCGAGCGCCAGCAGCCGGGCCACGACCTCGGTGACCATCTGCTGGGCCAGCAGGGCGGCGGTGATCGAGGAGACGGCACCCACCGCCCCGGCGATTCCGGCGCCTGCGCTGTAGGACAGCGCGGCGTCGCCGTAGGGGGCGCCGTTGTCGAGCACGACGTCGGCCAGGTCGGCGAGCTTGCGGCCGCTGTCGTGCCGCGAGTCCACCCGGGCCGAGTGCTCCCGCGAGGTGATCGCGATCAACGCGTGCCCGCGCTGCTTGACCAGCTGCGCCATCTCCACCACGGCGCCGTTGACGCCGGAGTTGGAGGCGATGACGAAGGTGTCGTCGGGCTTGATCGGGGCCAGGTCGTAGAGCCGGTGGGCGACGCTGGGCGTGCGCTCCAGCTGCGGATCGGTGAGCACCGCGGCGGGCTCGCCGCCGTACAGGACGATGTCGCGCAGCGCGATCTTGTTGGTCGGCACCAGGCCACCGGCCCGGCCGGCGATC
Organism: Actinoplanes sp. CA-051413; assembly: GCF_050955795.1. Lineage (NCBI taxonomy): Bacteria > Bacillati > Actinomycetota > Actinomycetes > Micromonosporales > Micromonosporaceae > Actinoplanes > Actinoplanes sp. CA-051413. The sequence continues at coordinate 4,074,037 of NZ_CP192100.1, read as the reverse complement.
TCCATGGCGAGCGCCTCGGAGTGCCCGCACCCGAAGGCCTGGATCACCCCGCCGGCGCGCAGGGTCGCGGTCAGCAGGTCGGCGGCCCGGGCCACCGCGTCGCGCTGGCTGCTCCCGACCCGGGTGATGGCCTCGGCGATGACCTCGGCGTAGGCGGCGCTTGTGATCGTCACAGCGGCTTGTCCCTCCGTGCTCGCTTGCGGTTGGCGTGGGGCTCGGGCACCCGGTGGGCGTCGACCGCCCGCACGGTCAGCTCGAGGGCCTCGGCGGTGCGCTCGTAGGTGCGCTGGGCCACGGCCACGTAGATGAGGTCGAGGATCAGCAGCTGCGAGTGCAGGGCGGACAGCGCCGCCAGCCGGAAGGTGGTCTCGTGCACCGAGGTCACGAACGCGACGTCGGCGACCTCGGCCAGCGGCGACCGGGCGAACGAGGTCACCGCGACGGTCAGCGCCCCGTGGTCGGCCGCCTCGGCGAGCGTCTCGATGGCCTCGCGGGTGCGGCCGGAGTGCGAGAGGGCAATCGCCACGTCACCGGGGCCGAGCAGCGCGGCGTTGGTCAGGGCGGTGTGCGTGTCGGCGCGGTACCGCACCGGGACGCGGATGCGCTCCAGCCGGAAGGCCATCTCGCTGCCCGCCGTACCGCTGCTGCCCAGCCCGAAGATCTCCACCCGCCCGGCGGTGGCGATCGCCGCCGCGACCCGCTCGATCGCCGCGGTGTCCAGACCGGACGCCGTGGCCTGGATGGCCCGGGTGTCGGCGGCGGTGATCACGTCCAGCACCTTGTCGAGCTGGTCGCCGGGATGGATGTCGCCGCTGATGTCGGTCTCCCAGCGCGCCTGCTCGGCCCGGCCGGTCTCGGTGGCCACGGCGACCCGCAGGTTCGCGTAGCCCTTGAAACCGAGGGCCCGGCTGAACCGGGTGACCGTGGCGGTCGAGGTGCCGGACCGCTCGGCCAGGTCCACGATGCTCGCGTGGGCGGCCGTCTCCGGATCGGCCAGGATGGTCTCGGCGATCTTCGCCAGCGCCTCCGGCATGCTCGGTCCCTCGATGCGCAGCCGCACCAGCAGACCGCCGCTCTCGCCCGTCACCCGATCCTCATTGTGCTGATCCTCGTTTTCATCGTTGTCCTGTGTCGATGAAAATTACGACCACTGTGGCTTCTGGTCAACAAAAACTTTCTATGTTTCGATTCGATGCGTGAAACTGGTGCTGGGAGTCGACGCCGGCGGGACGGCGTCGCGCGCCGTCGTCGCCACCACGCAGGGCGCGGTGCTGGGCCGCGGCTCGGCCGGCCCGGGCAACCCCGCGGCGGCCGGACCCCAGGCCGCCCGGGCCATCGGTACGGCGGTCCGCACAGCCCTGCGCGGCCACGACCCGGCAACGGTGATCGCGGGTGTCGTAGGGGTCGCCGGTTGCAGTGCCCTGGCGGATCGCCGGGTGTCGGAGGCGTTCGACGAGCAGTGGCGGGCAACCGGCCTGACCTGCCCGGTCACCGTCGTCGGGGACGCGGTCACGGCGTTCGCCGCGGGCACCCCGGCACCCTCCGGCGCGGTGCTCATCGCGGGCACCGGCGCGGTGGCGGCGCGCATGGAGAGCCGCCGGGTCACGGGCACGGCGGACGGGCTCGGCTGGCTGCTCGGCGACGAAGGCTCGGGCCTGTGGCTGGGCCTGCACGCCGTCCGGGCGGTGGCCCGCACGTGGCCGGCGTCCGCGCCACACGGGCTCGCCGCCGCCGTGGCGACCCACGCCGCGGTGGTTTCGTGCGATCAGCTCGTGCACTGGGCCGGACGCCAACCACCCTCGGCATTCGCGGCGCTCGCTCCGGTGGTCTGCGCCGCCGCCCGGGCCGGTGATCCCCTCGCCGTACGGCTGACCGCCGAGGCCGGCACCCGGCTCGTCGCCACCCTGGGCGAGCTGGGACCCCTCGACGGCCCGGTCGTGCTGGCCGGCGGCCTGCTCACCGGCGACACCCCCGTACGGGAGGCCGTGCTCGCGGCTCTGCCTGGCCCGGTCGCCACCTCGCACGATCCCGCCGTGGGCGCCGCCTGGCTGGCGCTGCGTGAGGTGTCCGATCTGGACGACCAGGCGGCGGGCCGGCTGCATGGCCGCATGCTGCCAGCCCTCTCACGCACCGGAGCTTCTCGGGTACACAGGGATACGCCCGCGTCGTAGGGTGGCTGTGTCCGCCCGTCTGGGAGGCGTCATTGAACATTTTCGTGCTGTCGCACCGGTGCGGCCACTGTGTCCACCACCAGGTGGTGATGGGCCCGGACGAGTACCAGGCCCTCAAGGCCCGTTGCGTCGGCCAGCCTTGCCCGGTGTGCGGGGACCGGCCGCGCACCGAGGAGGACCTGCAGCTGGTCGCCCCGCGCGAGCACGTCGACGCGGCCGCGGACGGCTCCGGTCCCTGGGGCAACGTGCTGCGGCCGACCGCCGACTTCGCCGGGTTCGGCAGCGACGGCCCGGGGCGGCAGTTCACGCGCGGCGCTTTCGCCAGTTCCCTGCGCGACAAGATGTACGGGCAGGCCACGTCGGCCCGCAAGGCCGAGCACGAGCTGATCAGCCGGGCGTTCACCACGCTGCTCGCCGCGCAGATCGGGATCGACGCGCACCAGCACGGCGAGCACGCCAAGGCGGTGCTGTGGCTGGAGCGGGCCGCGCCGGTGGCCAAGACGCCCAGCGAGGTGGCGGCCGTGCGCCTGCACCTCGGCCTGTCTTTGATCGAGCTGCGTGAGCCGGGGCGGGCGGAGGCAGCGCTGCGCGACGCCACCGAGCAGACCGGCGCCGATCCGGTGTTCCGCTCGGCCGCCGCCCGTCAGCTCGGCAACGTTCGCAAGGAGCTGGGTGACCTGGCCGGTGCCCGCGCGGCCTTCCAGCTCGCCATCGACCTGGGCATCCCCGAGTTCGCCGTCGAGGGTGCGATCAACCTCGGCATGCTGGAGGACGAGGCCGGCCACCAGGCCGAGGCCCGCCGGCTGTGGGAGTTCGCGTACGACAAGGCCACCAACGACCGCAGCCGGGCGTTCGCCGCGCACAACCTGGGCTGGTACTGGGAGCAGGCCGGTGACCTGACCAAGTCGCGCCGCTTCTACCAGCTCGCCGCGAAGTCGTCGGTGCCCGAGGTGGCCACGCGGGCGGCGCAACGACTGCGGGTGCTGCCGGCTTCGTCCCGGCGCTTCTTCGGCCGCCGCTCGTGATCTCGGTGGTCGGGCACCTGGCCGGCGGCAGCGACCGGGATGCCGTGCTCGCTCTGCTGGCCGGCACCGCCGTACGCGGCGAAGTGGTCTCGGGCGCCACCGACGAGCGGAACCTGCCCGAGTTGCGCCGGCTCGGACTGATCATCCATTCCGTCGGGGACCCCGCCGCCGGGCCTGTCCCGCCGCTCGCGCCGCCGTCGCGGTACGCCATGCTCGGCTCGCTCACCCTGCCTGACCTCGACGACACCCCGAAACCCGAGCAGCCCGGGTACGGCGAGACCGTCTTGCTGCGGACAGTGCCGGTTCCACCACCGTCCTGGCGGGACGAGCTGGCCGCGCTCGACGCCGCCGTGCTCGAACGGGTCGCGGACCAGCTCTACGTGACCCGGATCCCCGGTGGGCGCGGGGCTGCGGTGGCGGCGCTGGAGTTCGTGCTGGACGTGCGGCCGTACCGGCTCAGCGACACCGCCGACGCCGGCAACGTGGTGTCCCCCGGCGGGCAACTGCCCGGGGCCCGTCCCGTGCGCTACGAGGTCCTCGCCCACCGCGCGCCGGACCTGTCGGCGATCCGCGCCTGGCTGGCCCGGCAGGGCTGGCCGGAGGACGGCGCCGGACGCCGCAAGGTGCGCTTCCGGTGCCGCTTCGGTGATCCCGCGCTGGTCGAGCTGGCCCGGCGCCAGGACGTGGCGGCCGTCGATCTCTACGTCGCCCCGGAGCTGGCCAACGACCACGCGCAGCGCATCGTCGGCCTGCGCGCGACCGTTCCCGCCCTGGCCGGGCTGACCGGGCGCGGCCAGGTCGTCGGGATCGCGGACACCGGCGTCGACAGCCGGCACCCCGACCTCAAGGGCCGCCTGCTCCAGGTCGTCGCGCGGGGCCGGCCGAACGACGCCAGCGATCCGCACGGCCACGGCACCCACGTGGCCGGCACCCTCGCCGGGGACGGGTCGGCCTCGGGTGGCACGTTCCGCGGCGCGGCGCCCGGCGCGTCGGTCTTCTTCCAGTCCGTCCTGGACGCCGCCGGCCGGCTCTCCGGCCTGCCCGTCGACCTCAACGACCTGCTGGCCGAGGCCTACGCCGCGGGCGCCCGGATCCACAACAACAGCTGGGGCGCCGAAGCGGGCTCGGTCTACCGGATGAGCTCGCTGGAGATTGACGAGTTCGTCAGCGAGCACCCGGACATGCTCGTCGTCGTCGCCGCAGGCAACGCCGGCCGGGCCCTGGCTCCCCGGCACGTGCCGGCCGGCTTCGTCGACCTCTTCTCGGTGACCGCGCCGGCCACCGCCAAGAACGCCCTGACCGTCGGCGCGAGCCGCAGCACCCGGGGCGTGCCGGACCTGACCTGGCGCGAGTGGTCCCCGGCCGGTTTCCCGGACGCCCCGATCGGCGACGAGCGGCTCGGCGGCGACCCGGACTCGCTGGCCGCGTTCAGCAGCCGGGGACCGTGCCAGGAGCACGACCGGATCAAGCCGGACCTGGTGGCGCCGGGGACCTGCGTCGTGTCCACCCGGTCCGCCCTGGCCCCGGACCGCTCCTTCTGGCGGGACTGGGACGACAACTACGCGGTGCTGGGCGGCACCAGCATGGCCGCGCCGCTCGTCGCCGGAGCCGCGGCCCTGGTCCGGGAGTGGTTCACCGGCCACGCCCACGTGCCGAGCGCCGCCCTGCTGAAGGCGTCGCTGCTCAACGGCACCCGCTGGCTCGGCGGGCGGGACGCGGCGGCGCAGCATCCGTACCCGCCCAACTGCCACCAGGGCTTCGGCCTGCTCGACCTGGCCGGCGCCCTGCCCGCGATGTACGTCGACACCTGGGCGGCCGCCTCCCCCGGCCGGCCGCTGGACCGGCTCGGGCAGACCGTCCGGCTGACGCTCCACCGCACCGATCCCGGCCCGCTGCGCGTCTGTCTTGCCTGGACCGATCCGCCCGGGCGCGGCATCCAGCACGCGCTCAGCCTGGTCGTGGTGCACCGGGCGGACGGGCGCCGCTGGTCCGGCAACGAGCAGCGCCGCACCGCCTACGCGACCGCCGACACCGCCAACAACGTGCAGATCGTCCGGCTCGACCGGGCCGGTCCGGGCGACTACTCCATCGAGGTGACCGCCGTGTCGGAGCTGCTGTTCGGGCCGCAGGACTTCGCGCTGGCCGTGACCGGCGGGCCCACCGACGTGCCCGGCGCCGGATGGCAGGGACAGCCGTGAACGCGGCGCGCGCGGCACTGGCCGCCGAGTACCGCGAGCTGCTGCGGGCCCAGGGCCTGGAGCACCTCGTCGGGCGGACCGCCACACCCGAGGAGGAAGCGCTCCTGATCGCCCGGATCACGGAGCAGGCGCAGCGGTCGGCGGCCGACTACGGCGAACGGAATCTGCTGCCGCCCGAGCCGCCCGAGCCGCTCGGCGGCGGACCGCGGGACCGCTACGCCGCCACCTCGGCGCGGATCGAGCGGGCGGTCCGCGAGCTCAGCGGGGAGCTACCCGGCCCGGTGTACGTCGGCGAGTACCCCCACCGGTCGTTCAACGCCGAAGCGCTCGCCGCCCGCCACGGCACGCTGCTGCTGATCAACACCGGCCTGCACTACCTGCTCGTCGAGGTGGCCCTTGCGCTCAACACCAGGGTGCGGGTGGCCGAGCGGCGCCCGGACGGCGGTTATGACGTCCAGCCGACCACAGAGGCCATGGAACGCCGCCGGCGGCAGGCGGACGAGAACCTGGTCGGCTCGCTGGCGGCGTACCTGCTGCACACCGATCCCGGGCGCGGCGGCAAGCAGGAGGTCGACGGCACCACCCGCGGCGCGCTGAGTTACCTCTACGCCGACGCCGCGGAGACCTTCGCCGTGGCCCACGAGTACGGCCACTTCCTCGCCGGCCACCTCAGAAGTACCGGCCGGCGCCCGGGCGGCCCGCTCCCGGCCAGCACAGAGTGGCTGCGCAAGAGCCACGACCAGGAGTTCGAGGCGGACGAGATCGGGATGCTGCTCGCCCTGAAAGCCCTGGACCACGACGAGCAACAGCAGAGCCCGTTGTTGCGCAAGTCGATCGCGGTGACCGGGACGTTCCTGTTCTTCGCGGTCGACCATCTGCTGAACCGCGTGCGTGACGAGGTGCCGGAGCTGGGCGGCGCGGCGATCGTCGCGGACCACCCGCCGTCGGACGCCCGGGCCGCCACCCTGCGCCGGACCCTGACCGACCTGGAGGGGCCGGACATCTTCCAGCTGGTCGACGCCACCATCCCGATCCTGGCCGAACACGAAGGTGAGATCATCGCCAGCCTGCGTCGCCTGCTGCAAGCGGCTAAGTGACCACGACGGCGGCGAAGGACTCGCCGGCTCGCAGGCGGCGGACGAGGTCCAGCACAGCATCGGCACCGCCGTGCGCGGCGACCCAGCGGTCCACCACGCAGGCACTGTCGCGGTAGAAGTCCGTCGAGGGCGCCGCACCGGCGCGGACGGCCGCCAGGGCCCGGGCGTAGTCGATCGGGCAGCGTTCGCCGGGCGGCTTCGCGGTCAGGTAGCGAGGGTCGTCCGAGACCAGCACCGCGATGCCCTCGTGGAACCAGCGCGGCACCTGGTCGTAGCGGGAGCCGAGCCGCCGGTACAGCTCGGCGTGGGTCAGCTCGTGACTGGCGATCACCACGTCGGCGCCGCCCGGGGACAGCGCCAGCGCACGGTCCCGCAGAGCCTGGCCCTTCTCGCCGCCACCGCCGATGTGCTCGTAGCACTCCGCGCTGAGGCAGACCAGGACGCGGGGGTTGCTGCGCATCGCACCGAGGTAGTCGCTGACCCGCTGCCTCGCCGCCGCGATCATGTCCACCACCTGGCGCCGTTGCTCGGGCGTCGCGTCGTCGTCGACGTACACGTCCGGTTCGGCCTGACGCAGCCCGTAGCAGCCGGGGCAGGCGGCCGCGACGGCGATCGGGTAGAGCACCACGAGCGCGGCCACGGCGGCTACCAGGACGGCGGCGAGCGCGGCGACCGTACGTCGCTTTGCCTTTTTCGACATCACTGCCTCCTCAGGCGTCACGGCGGACGAAGACCAGCCAGGCGGCCGCGACGCACCCGGCGGCCCAGGACGACAGGGCGAGCAGGCCGCCGGCCCGGCCCAGGGCGGCCGGGCCGCCGGGCAGGCCCACGAGGCTGAGCGCCGCGTCGTGCGGCAGGTACTTCACCAGGCCCGGGACGACGCCGCGGAGCATCGGCGCCACCAGCAGGGCCGCGGCGGACAGCACGGCGAGCGGAGTCACGACGGTCCTCACGATGACGGCGAAGCCGTAGCCGACCAGCGCGAGCAGCAGGTAAGCGGTCACCAGCGCGGGCAGGCCGGTGCCCGCGGCGGCACGCGGGAACGGCAGCACCACCAGGACGGCCGCGAACACGCTGACCAGCGCGCACACCGCGGACTTGGCGGCGAACAGCCGGGTCCGGCGCGGCACGGCGAGCAGGCTGATCCGGACCTGCCCGCCGCGGAACTCGCTGCCGGCGGCGAAGACCGCGATCGCGACGAAGACGTAGACCGGGGCCAGCAGCGGGGCGCCGAGCCGGGCGACCGGGACCGGGCCGTCCGGACCGGCGACGCGGACGGCATCCGTCGCGGCGAGGACGCCGAGCACACTGTTCGCGGCGAGCGCGGCGGTCAGGGCGATCCAGACCGCCGGCAGGGTACGGATCTTGGCCAGCTCGGCGGCGAGCAGGGCGGTCACCGGGCGTCCCGCCGTACGAGGGTGACCCCGGCGAGCAGCGCGGTCACCAGCGCCCAGCCCACCAGCACCAGCACGGCCTGCGGCGGGCTCGACGTCAGGTCGCCGGTCGCGGGGTTGAGCAGCAGGTTCCGGCCGGCGCTGACCGGGAGAAGCGCGTCCAGGCCGGGTGCGCCGGCCAGCACCTGGGTCATCGTCACGGTGATCAGCGCGAGGCTGACCCCGATTGCTGCCAGGGTGCTGCGGGCGATGACGGCGATCGCGTACGTGCTCAGGCCGAGCAGGACCGCGTACAGGATGAACCTGGCCTGGCCGGCGATCGCGTCGGCGCTGACCGGCAGCCCGGGGTACCGGTCCTTGACGCCCAGGTAGCTGAACATGGTGCTGATCGTGGCGATCAGCACCGCCGCCAGGCTGAGGTATCCGGCCGCAGCCAGGAGCTTCGCCACGAGCAACCGGCCCCGCCGGGGCACGGCGAGCACCGTCAGCCCGAGCTGCCCGCCGCGGAACTCCTGCCCGGCGATCACCGCAGCCAGCGCGGGCAGGAACACGCTCATCTGCAGTGACGACGCACGGATGCCCTCGAGCAGTGCCGCGCGGGCAGGCTCCCGCTGGCCGAGGAAAATCTCGATGGACCCGTCCGGCGTGATCCTGGCGACCGCGTCGGCGGTGAGGCCCACCACCTGCACCTCCACCAGGACCTGGAGGGCGAGGATGGCGCCCAGCACGAGCCAGCCGGTGCGCAGAGTGGTGATCTTGATGAGTTCCGCGCGGACGGCCGCTCTCATGCCGCGGTCCGTTCGCCGGTCAGGGCGAAAAAAGCCGCCTCCAGCGACGGGTGGCCCGCGGTGACCTCGGCGACCGAGCCACGCCCGGCGATCCGGCCCCGGTTGATGACCACCAGGTCGTCGGCGGTCCCGGCCGTCTCCGCCATCAGGTGGCTGGACAGCAGCACGGTACGCCCGGACGCCGCATAGTCCCGCAGCAGCTGCCGCACCCAGCGGATCCCCTCCGGGTCCAGCCCGTTGACCGGCTCGTCGAGCACCAGCACGTCCGGCTCGCCGAGCAGAGCCGCGGCGATGCCGAGCCGCTGTCCCATCCCGAGCGAGTACCGCTTCACCCGCTGCCTGGCCACCTCGGCCAGGCCGACGAGCTCGAGAACCGCACCCACCCGGGCCCGGGGGATGCGGTTCGACCGGGCGATCCAGGTCAGGTGGTCGACGGCTCGGCGCTCCGGCACCGGCCCGGCCCCGTCGAGCAGCGCGCCGACCGTCCGCAATGGATGGTCGAGGTCGCGGTAACGCCGGCCGTGGATCGTCGCGGTGCCGCCGCCGGGCGCGTCCAGGCCCAGCAGGATCCGCAGGGTGCTGGACTTGCCGGCGCCGTTGGGACCGAGAAAACCGGTGACCCGGCCGGGCCGAGCGGTGAAGCTGACGTCGTCCACGGCCGTCCGGCCGCCGTGGCGCTTGCTGAGGTGGGCGATGTCGATCACGGACACCAGCCTGCGACGGACGGACGCCCGCCCGCGTCACCCGGAAGTAGACATCTAACGAGGTTCGTGCAGCAGGCCCGCCTCGTACGCCAGCACCGCGAGGTGGGTGCGGTCGTTCACGTCGAGCTTGGCGAACATCCGGCGCAGGTACGTGCGGACCGTCTCCACGCTCAGCGTCAGCTCGTCGGCGATCTGCTGGTTGGAGTAGCCGCGGGCGACGTACCGGATGACCTCGGTCTCCCGCGCGGACAGCACCTGGCCGGCGAAGGCGTGCCGCCGCTCGGGCCGGCGCGGCGCGAACTGCCGCATCAGCCTGGCGGTGATCTCCGGGGCCAGCATCGCGTGGCCGGCGTGGACGGTGCGTACGGCGTGCAGGACCTCGGGCGGGGAGGCGTTCTTGAGCAGGAAGCCGGAGGCGCCGAGGGTGAGTGCCTCGTAGACATACTCGTCGAGGTCGAAGGTGGTCAGCATGATGACCTTGGTCGTCGTGTCCGGCAGCAGGCGCCGGGCGGCCTCCAGTCCGCTCGCACCGGGCATCTGCACGTCGAGCAGGGCGGCCGCCGGCTTCAGCGCGCCGACGAGCCGGGCCGCGGTCTCCCCGTCCGCCGCCTCGCCGGCGAACCGGAAGCCGGGCGTCCGGTCGAACAGCTTGCGGTAGACGCCGCGGAACCGGTCGTCGTCATCGGCCAGGAACACGCTGATGGTCGCGGTCACCGGCCACCTCCTCGGACGGGCAGGCGCGCATTGACCTCGAAGCCACCGCCGGGGTGGTCGCCCCACGTGACGGTGCCGCCGACGAGCTGGGCCCGTTCGCTCATCCCGGCGAGGCCGAAGCCGGTGTGCTGGCGTCCGGCGGCGCCCGGGCCACGGTCCCGGACCCGGACGACGACCGCCCCGCCCGCCTCGTGGACGTCCACCGTGCAGGGCGCGCCGGCCGCATGCCGCACGACGTTGCTCAGCGACTCCTGCACGATCCGCAGCACGACGGCCCCGACGGCGTCCTCGACCTGCTCGTCGACGGTGATGCGGGCGCGCACGTCGACGCCGGCGGCGCGCGTGGTGTCGACGACCGAGGACAGCCGGGTGACCGGCGGGGGCGCGGAACGCAGTCCCCGGACCAGCACCTGCACCTCTTCGAGCGCCCGCCGCGCGTGCAGCTCGATGCCGGCCAGGGAGTCCCGCAGTTCCTGCTCCCCGGCGTCGGCCAGGCCCCGGGTCACGCCGGCCTCGGCACTGATCACGCCGAGCGCGTGACCGACCACGTCGTGCACGTCGCGGGCGACCTCGAGCTGGACGCGGGCGCGCTCCGTCTCCCGGGTGGCGGCGATGCCCCGGCCGACCATGGTGCCGAGCAGCCAGGCGACGCTGACCGCGGCGACGGCCACGACGGCCCGCTGCCCGAGCCCGGTCATGTTGCTGGACGGGACGCCCGTCACGGCGGCGAGGCTGAGCGCGACGCAGGCCAGCACGAGGACGGGCAGCCTGGTGCGCGAGGCGCGCGCGACGGCCAGCGGGTACAGGCACCAGGCCACGGCCAGCATCGGGTCCTGACAGACGCCCAGGGCATTGCCGGAGACGGTGGCGATCGCCGCGGCCACGGTCGCCGCGCCGGGGAACCGCCGCCGGGAGACCATGGCCAGGCCGGTGATCGCCGCGAGGGCCCAGCCCGCGGTCTGGCGGGCCGGGCTCGCGGTGTCGAGCGTGGGCGGCGCCCAGAACACCAGGACGACGACGGCCGCGGCGAGGACGTCCGGCACCAGCCGCACGCCACCGGAGGGGCCGGCGGAAAGGCTGCGACGCACGTTCGCACCCTACTGGGCCCGGCCCCTCCGGGCGTGGATCAGCGGCGGGCCAGCCGGCGCTCCCCCGCGCCTCCCGGCTGGTACGGCAGGTTGTAGTGGGCGAAGACACCGGGCTCGTCGCCGGCGGCCAGCTCACCGTCGAGGTCGATGGTGGGCGCGTCGCCGACGACCTTCTTGTCGTAGCGCACCCGCACGGCGCTCGGGCTCACGGTGGCCCCGTCGAGCGGCACGAAGGTGAGCCGGTGGCGGCCGATCATGCCGGTCCGCACGGTCGCGAACGCCGGTTGGTCGGTGGCCGTGTCGACGTAGACCGCCTCCAGCTCGCCGATCTTGGAGCCGTCGGGGTCGATGACTTTCTCGCCGCGCCAGTCGCGCAGATTCTCAGCGGGGAACATGTTGCACTGGTTCCCTGCTGGTCAGGCCCGAAACAGCGGGCCCTCAGACGGCGTACGGCGAGCGGAACAACCGGTCCGGGTCGGCGGCGGCGCGGATCCGGCGCAGCCGGGCCAGGTTGGCGCCGTGATACCGCGGCACCTGGGCCGGATCCGGTTCCAGGTAGTTGACGTAGCGGCCGGCGGACCAGCGGGCCATCGCCCGGTGGCCGTCGTCGATCCAGGCGTAGGCGTCGCGGACCGTGGCCGGGTCACCGGTCGCGGGCTGGACCAGCCACTGCAGCATCGTGTGCACGCCACGCCAGGGGAACGCGGTCGCGCCGGGAGCGACCCGGCCCTGGGCGCCGGTCATCCGTTTGAGCTTGGCGATGCCCGGCCGGCGGGCCTTGGACCGGCGTTCCACGCTCGCCAGCAGGGCGGCGACGGCAGCAGGCGGCAGGATGCGCGGGAAGACGTCGCTGCCGACCAGCTCGGTGGCGCGCGGGCCGCAGTCACCGGCGTCGTCGCAGCCGCCGCGGTTGTGCACGACGGTGCGGTGCGGGAGGCGCTCGACGCGTACCGTGGCCGGCTCCCGGCCGATCGCCCGGACGATCGCCGCCACCTCGGTGTCCGCGGCGCCGCCGAGCAGCACGCCGGAGATCCGTACGCTGCGGGCACCACGCGCGTCGGAGGCGAACTGGCAGGAAGACCAGGTCTCGTCGGGCGCCCGGGACAGCCGCGCCTGCCAGCCGGCTGCGACCTCGGCCGCCGCACTCCACGGATAGGTCAGCACGAAAGTGCCGGCCGGGACCGCGGGGTAGGTGCGCATCCGCCAGGTGGTGACGACACCGAGGCTGCCGCCTCCGCCGCCACGCAGCGCCCAGAACAGGTCCGGCTCCCGGCCGGCGTGCACCGTGCGGAGCCGGCCGTCGGCGGTGGCCAGCTCGGCGGCGATCACCGCGTCGCAGGTCATCCCGTACGCGGAAGCCGCCATCCCGATGCCGCCGCCCAGCGTGATCCCGCCGATGCCGACGGTCCCGCACGAACCCGAGGGGATCGAGACGCCGTGGGCGTCGAGCCGGTCGTAGACGTCGATGAGCCGGGCGCCGCCGCCGATCGTCGCGGTGCGGCTGCCCGCGTCGTAGCCGATCGCGCGGATGCCGCGCAGGTCGAGGACCACGCCGGTCCGGCTGGTCGAGGCGCCCACATAGGAGTGGCCACCGCCGCGGGGCACCACCGGTACGCCGAAGCGCCGCGCGAAGCGGATCACCTCGGTCACGTCCGCCGGGGCGGCGCACCGGGCGACCGCAGGCGGCCGGACCGCATCGAAGCGGGGGTCGACCAGGCGGTGGGCGTCAGCGAAGGTGGCCGCGCCGGGCAGTTCCACCGTTCCCTTCAGGCCGGCGGCCAGCGCCTTCCAGTCACCGACCGTCGGGCCGCCTGCCGTCGCGCCGCCTGCCGTCGCGCCGCCAGCCGTTGGGCCGCCAGCCGTCGCGCCGCCAGCTGTTGGGCCGCCAGCTGTTGGGCCGCCAGCTGTTGGGCCGCCAGCTGTTGGGCCGCCAGCTGTTGGGCCGCCAGCTGTTGGGCCGCCAGCGGCGAACGCCGAGCCGGCTCCGGCACCGGTGGCTGGGATCGCGACGGCGGCGCGCAGCAGCGTGCGACGAGACAATAACATGCCGACAATGGTCGCATATCGGGCGCGGCACCCCGATGCTCAGCGCTCCGGTGCTCAGCGCGCCGTCCGGCCGACCGCGTAACGGAACGCGTTGACGAGGGTGTAACCGCCGTCCGGGGTGCGGAAGGGCCGGGCGGCGGCGATCACGGCCGGCGCCGTGGCGGCCATGGTGGCCGGATCCTCACCCAGCAGGACGCCCCGGACGAGCGTGTCGTCGTCGCCCGCCCGCCACGGAAGCTCGACGATCCCGGCCGCGACCAGGGTGAGACCGCCGTCGTGCAGCAGTTCCTCGAGGCCGCCCGGCAGCCGTAGCTCCCCGTCCGGCAGCGGTTCCTCGTCGGCGGCCCGGGCCACGGCGTCCTCGATGACGGTCAGGTCGTTGCGGTCCCCCTCGGCCCAGTTGGCGACCGCGACGTGTCCGGCGGGGACGGTGACCCGGATCAGCTCGTCCAGCGCGGCGAGGGTGTCCTCGGCGAACTGCAAGGCGTTGACCGAGATCGCCAGGTCGAAGCCGGCGTCGGGCCACGGCAGGTGGTCGGCGGTGCCGACCCGGAGGTCGGCGCCGGGCACGCGGGTGCGGGCGTACGCCACCATGCCGGGCGCCGGATCGATGCCGGCGGCCGAGATCCCGCGGCGGGCGAGGTGGGCGAGCAGGTCGCCGGCACCGCAGCCCACGTCGAGGACGCGGGCACCACTCCCCACCGCGGCGGCGGTGAGCACCGCGTCCCAGGCCGGCTCGGCGAATGCGCCCCACAGCTGCGACCAGCTTTCGGCGACGGCCGACCAGCGGTCGGGATCGGCACCGTTCATCTTGTTCTCCCGGGGTTGCCGGGCCCATCTGCTTCTCGGCCCGGCGCATCAGGATATCGACCGCGGATTCCGGGGAAAAGCACTGGCCACTCCCGTTGAGCACGTCCATTCCCGGGCCACCGCCGCACAATCCGGAATAGCACCGCCGCACCGCACACCGCATCGGCCGATGAGCCGGTGCACCCCCCACCGCAGCCGGTACACCTCAAGCCCTCTCCGGAAGTTGCGAAGAGCCTCTCCCCCTTCGGACGATCGAGTACCTGTCCGAACGACCGACCCATCGTCCGGATCGATGCGAAGCCGCGGAAGATCATCCCTTCGGAAGTTTCGGTGCCCGCCGGCCGGGATCCTTTCCCCTTAAATGGGTCGAGTTCGGACACATGGCCGGTTCCGGCGGCCCATTCTGTGTCGTTTCCAGCGATTACCACGACCCCGCCGGTCAGCGCCCGCCCAGCCCGGAAATCCTCGTATCACCGCCGTGTTGCCGGATTGTTATCCCGTGTTTCAAGATCGCCCGCCGACACCCTTGTGCAACCGGTCGTTATGGGAAAACGTTGCCGGGCACAACAAACTCGCTCCTGATCTTGAACACCTCCGGGATTGACTCTCCCGTGCAGTGGGACCATCGAAGCCGATCGAAGGCCCGGAACACCCGAAAGGACACAAGGTATGCGTAAAGGACTATTCGCCCTGACCGCGGCAAGCCTGCTGGCCGCCGGCAGCATGGCCGCGTGTGGTGACGACAGCAGCGGCGACTCCGGCAGCACCGGCGGTTCGTCCACCGGCAAGGTCGGCGTCATCCTGCCCGACACCAAGAGCTCGGCGCGGTGGGCCACTGCCGACCTGACGTACCTGAAGGCGGCGTTCGACGCGGCCGGGGTCCAGGCCGACATCCAGAACGCCCAGGGTGACAAGACCCAGTTCCAGACGATCGCCGACGGCATGATCTCCAGCGGCGTCAAGGTCCTGATGATCGTCAACCTGGACTCCGGCACCGGCAAGGCCGTGCTGGACAAGGCCAAGAACGCCGGCATCGCGACCATCGACTACGACCGCCTGACCCTGAACGGCGGCGCGAACTACTACGTGTCGTTCGACAACGTCAAGGTCGGCGAGCTGCAGGGTCAGGGCCTGGTGGACTGCCTGGCCGAGAAGAAGGCCACCAAGCCGGTCGTCGCGGAGCTCAACGGCTCCCCGACCGACAACAACGCCACCCTGTTCAAGCAGGGCTACGACTCGGTCCTCAAGCTCAAGTACGACTCGGGTGACTACGTCAAGGGCCCGGACCAGGCCGTACCGGACTGGGACAACGCGCAGGCCGGCACCATCTTCGAGCAGATGCTCACCTCGAACAAGAACATCAAGGGTGTGCTCGCCGCCAACGACGGCCTCGGCAACGCCGCCATCGCGGTGCTGAAGAAGAACAAGCTCAACGGCCAGGTCCCGGTCACCGGTCAGGACGCGACCGTGCAGGGCCTGCAGAACATCCTCACCGGCGACCAGTGCATGACCGTCTACAAGGCGATCAAGAAGGAGGCCAACGCGGCCTCCGAGCTGGCCATCGCGCTGGCCAAGGGTCAGAAGCCGACCACGGCCACCGGCGTCACCAAGGACGTGGAGTCCGGCAAGGACGTCCCCTCGGTGCTGCTGGACCCGCAGTCGATCACGAAGGCGAACGTCAAGGACGTCATCGCCGACGGCTTCGTCACCAAGGAGCAGCTGTGCACCCCCGACTTCGCCAAGGCCTGCACCGACGCGGGCATCAGCTGACCTGAGCTGATCGCGGGTCGTCCCGTTCGACTCGGCGCCGCTCCCGCCTTCACGGGCGTGGGCGGCGCCGCGCCGGGTCACCCCATCCCACCGCCAGTGGCGCTGCCACGACGACGAACCCGGTCACCAAGCGAAGGAGAACCACCGTGGCCGCGACACCCCTTCTGGAACTCAACGGGATCGACAAGAGCTTCGGTCCCGTCCAGGTCCTGCACGACGTCGGACTGAGCGTCTACCCCGGCGAGGTGACCGCGCTCGTCGGCGACAACGGTGCCGGAAAGTCCACCCTGGTCAAATGCGTCAGCGGGATCTACACCATCGACGCCGGCACCGTCACCTTCGACGGCAACCAGGTCGCCATCCACACCCCCCGCGACGCCTCCGCCCTCGGCATCGAAGTCGTCTACCAGGACCTCGCCCTCTGCGACAACCTCGACATCGTCCAGAACATGTTCCTCGGCCGCGAAAAAGTCCGCGGACTCGTCCTCGACGAACCCACCATGGAACAAATGGCCGGCGACACCCTCGCCAGCCTCTCCGTCCGCACCGTCAAAAGCCTGCGCCAACTCGTCGCCAGCCTCTCCGGCGGCCAACGCCAGACCGTCGCCATCGCCAAAGCCGTCCTCTGGAACAGCCGCGTGGTCATCCTCGACGAACCCACCGCCGCCCTCGGCGTCGCCCAAACAGCACAAGTCCTCGAACTCGTCCGCCGCCTCGCCGACAACGGCCTCGGCGTCGTCCTCATCTCCCACAACATGAACGACGTCTTCGCCGTCTCCGACCGCGTCGCCGCCCTCTACCTCGGCCGCACCGCCGCCCAGGTCAAAACCACCGACGTCACCCACTCCCAGATCGTCGAACTCATCACCTCCGGACGCAGCGGCAACCTCGGCCTGCCCCCGGAGAAGCCCGGCGACTTCGCCAGCGACGCCATCGACATCACGCCCGGAGGGGACCAGTGACCACCACCACGACCACGGCCGGCGGCGTCCAGGTGGTCAAGCCGACCCTCGCCGGCCACATCCACGACTACTGGGGCCGGGTCCGCGGCGGCGACCTGGGCAGCCTGCCCGCCGTCCTCGGGCTGGTCGTCCTGTCGCTGATCTTCGGCGTCGCGCGGGAGACCTTCTTCAGCCCGCTGAACTTCGCCAACCTGTTCACCCAGGGCGCCCAGGTCGTCTTCATCGCCATGGGCCTGATCTTCGTGCTGCTGCTCGGCGAGATCGACCTGTCCGCGGGCTTCGCCAGCGGCGTGTGCGGCGCGGTCATGGCCATCCTGCTGACCAACCACGGCGTCGCCTGGTACCTCGCCATCCCGGCCGCGCTGCTCACCGGCGTGGTCATCGGCCTGGCGCTGGGCCTGCTGATCGCCAAGGTCGGCATCCCGTCCTTCGTCGTCACGCTGGCCGCGTTCCTCGGCTTCCAGGGCCTGCTGCTGGTGCTGCTGGGTGGCGGCATCAACATCTCGATCCGCGACCAGTTCGTCATCTCGCTCAACAACGACAACATCCCGGTGCTGTGGAGCTGGATTCTGGCCATCGGCGTGGTCGCGGGCTACGCGCTGGTGCAGTTCAGCCGGATCCGCAGCCGCGCCGCCCGCGGCCTGGTCACCGACCCGATCGGCATCGTGCTGCTGCGCATCGGCGGCCTGGCGGTGCTGGTGCTGACCACCACGGCGGTGCTGTCGCAGGAGCGGGCCGTCAACCCGGCGATCAACTCGCTCAAGGGCGTACCGATCGTGGTCCCGATCATCGGGGCCTTCCTGATCTTCTGGACCTTCGTGCTCGGCCGCACCACCTACGGCCGGCACGTCTACGCCGTCGGCGGCAACACCGAGGCGGCCCGCCGGGCCGGCATCCCGGTCGACCGGATCCGCATCTCGGTCTTCGCGATCGCGTCCACCATGGCGGCGATCGGCGGCATCATGGCGGTCAGCCGGGCCAGCTCGGTCGACCCCAACACCGGTGGCAGCAACATCCTGCTCTACTCGGTGGGCGCGGCCGTCATCGGCGGCACCAGCCTCTTCGGCGGCAAGGGAAAGATCATCAACGCGGTCATCGGTGGTGCGGTGATCGCCGTGATCGACAACGGGATGGGCCTGATGGGCTTCTCGTCCGGCCAGAAGTACATCTTCACCGGCCTCATCCTGCTGGTCGCGGCCAGCGTCGACGCCCTGGCCCGACGCAGGGCGGCAGCTACCGGAACCCGGTGAGCGAAACTTCGGGCACGGGGACGGCGCGCTGATGCGGGCCGGCCCCAGCCCGGAGGAGGTACGCCGGCACAACCTCGGGTCCCTGCTGCGCTACGTCCACCTGCACGGCGCGACGTCGCGGGCCGAGCTCACCAACCGGCTCGGCCTCAACCGCAGCACCATCGGCGCCCTGACCGCCGAGCTGACCACGGCGGGACTGGTCAGCGAGGCGGTGCCGCGCGAGACCGGCCGCGCCGGACGACCGTCGCTCGTGGTGCGGCCCGAGTCGGCGCGGATCCACGCGTACGCGCTGAGCATCGAGGTCGACCGGCTCCGCGCGGCCCGGGTCGGTCTGGGCGGCCGCGTCCTGGACCGCCGCGAGTGCGAACGCCCGCCCGGCATGCCGGTCCTCGACGCGGTCAAGCCGCTCGCCGCGTTCGTGCACGAGATGCGCCACGAGGTGGCCGACGGCGCGCGGCACGTCGGCACCGGCGTCGCGGTCGCGGGCCGGATCCGGCGCGCGGACGGCACAGTCCGCCTCTCCCCCACCGTCGACTGGGTCGACCCGGTCCGGGCCGCGCTCGGCGACGAACTGGGCGACGAGCGCCGGCTCACCGTCGGCAACCACGCCGACGTCTCGGCCCTGGTCGAGCACAGCCGCGGCGCCGCCGTCGGCTGCGACAACGTCATCTACCTGCACGGCGACGCCGGGGTCGCCGCCGGCATCATCGCCGGCGGCGCCCGGGTCACCGGGTACGGCGGCCACGGCGGCGACGTCGGCCACATGGTGGTCAACCCGTACGGCCGCGCGTGCGGTTGCGGGTCCCGGGGCTGCTGGGAGACCGAGATCGGCGAGCAGGCGCTGCTCCGGCGGGCCGGCCGCGAGGGTGAGACCGGCCGCGCGGCGGTGCTGAGCGTGGTCCGGGCGGCGATGCACGGCGACAGCCGGGCCCAGTTCGCGGTGCGCGAGGTGGGCGACTGGATCGGCTTCGGCGTGGGCAACCTGGCCAACATCTTCAACCCGGAAGCGGTGATCTTCGGCGGCACCCTGCGCGACGTCTACCTGGGCGCCGCGGCGCAGATCCGCAGCCGCCTGAACGAGGTGGCCCTGCCGGCGTGCCGTGAACACATCCGGTTGCGCACCCCGGGGCTGGGCAACGACGCGGCCCTGATCGGCGCGGCCGAGCTCGCCTTCCAGCACCTGCTGGACGACCCGCTGCTGAGCTGACCGCGCGTTCGGCCGAGAGACACGCGGGCCGATCCGGTTCCCGATCCCGTTCAGCGGCGCCGGCCGGCTCGGTCCACCGCTGAGCCAGGCAGACCCGGCGTCACGTTCAGCGCCAGCGGCCCGCCCGGCACTACCCGCTGCCGAGCCCGGCACATCCGGCGTCAGGTTCAGCGGCAGCGCCAGCGGCCGATCCGGTGGCCGGTGCGGCGGTGGTTGTCCCCCCGGGTGCAGCGGGAGCCGCCGTTCAGTCCGTCGGCCGAACCCGGATCGGGGCCGGCGGCCGTGTCGTCGCCGGCTGTCGTGTCCACATCCGCGTCGTCCCCGGCGCCGGCGTCCTCGTCCGCGGTGACGTCCGTCAGCGGTGGGGCCGACGCGGTGTCCCGTTGCACCTGCGCGGGCCGGCGGGCCCGGCCGGCGACCGGCGGCGCCGGCGGAGTGGAGACCGGCGGCACGATCACGGTGGTGACCGCCGCCGGCGTCGCGACGGCCGGGCTGCCCCGGTCCGGGACCGGAGCCGGGCGGTCGCCCATCGATGCCCGGCGGGGCGCGAACGCCTGCGTCGCGGCCGGCTCCGGGGCGATCGCGCGGTCCGGCGGCGCGGGCTGCTCGGTGCAACCCGTCAGGGCCAGGACCACCGCGCCGGCCACGGCCAGTACCCGCTTTTTCGTCATGCCCGGGACGCTATGCGCGTTTTGTCGGGTATCACGGCAGGCCCGGTCCGACCGGCGCGAGTCTGCACGTTCGGACAGGTCCGGTGGTCCGAGGAGCCGACCCGGCCTGGGGACGAAGCGGCAGGATTCCGCGGGTGCGCTTCGTGCACCCTTGACGCCGCGCCTTCATCGTGACAATTCTGGGCGAGCCCGATGATTACCCCCCGAATCGCCGCCGTCCCGAACAGGATCTGACGCCTTGCTGCACACCGACGCGGTGCGTGACTTCGCCAGCGACCCGTACGCCGCCTACCCCACCGGCACCAGCTACTCGGCCGACGTGCAGCCGGGCGGGCTGCTGGACTTCGAGGCCGCGCGGCAGTGGCTGTCGCGCATCGACCAGTGCCGGGACGCGAACGCGTACACCTTCGGCCTGCCCCTCGACGCGGCGGCCTCGGTACGCAGCGGTTTCGCCGGCGGGGAGCTGCTGCTCTTCTCCACCTACGGCTACCTGGGGCTGAACCAGCACCCGCGGATCGTGGCGGCCGCGACCGACGCCGCGCTGCGCTGGGGCACCACCACCGGCGGCTGCCGGCTGATGACCGGCACGCTGGAGCTGCACCTGGAGACCGAGCGCGAGCTGGCCGCGTTCCTCGGCACCGAGGCCCTCGCCCTCTACTCCAGCGGGTACGACGCCAACATGGCCGTGATCTCGTCCCTGCTCGGCCGCCACGACGTCGCGATCATCGACGAGAAGGCGCACCGCAGCATCCTCGACGGGTGCCGCCTCTCCGGCGCCCGGACGGTCCGCTTCCGGCACAACGACGTCGAGCATCTGGACACGCTGCTCGCCCGCCACCGCGCCACGGGCGCCCGGGTGCTGGTCGCCGTCGACGGTGTCTACTCGATGGACGGTGACATCGCCCCGCTGGCCGCCATCGTCGAGGCCAAGCAGCGCCACGGCGCCTTCCTGCTGCTCGACGAGTCCCACGCGGTCGGGGTGCTGGGCGCCGACGGCCGGGGCACCCCGTCGCACACGGACATCCCGGCCGGTGCCGTGGACGTCATCACCGGCTCGCTCGGCAAGGCGTTCCCGTCCGGTGGCGGGTTCGCCGCGGGCAGCCGGAGCCTGGTCAACTACCTGCAGCACGGCTCGGCGCCGTACATGTTCTCGTCCGCGCTGACCCCGGCCAATACTGCCGCCGTCCGGGAGACCGTCCGGGTGCTGCTGGACGAGCCGCACCACATCGAGAGCATGTGGAAGAACACGGCCCGGCTGACCAACCTGGTCCGCGACCTGGGGCTGACCACGGGACCGACGGAGACGCCGATCGTGCCGGTGGTGCTGGGCGACACGCTGCGGACGTACCGGTGGGCCCGGCACCTGCTGGACGACGGCATCTACGTCTCCGCGGTGCCCGCGCCCGCCGTGCCGGAGGGCCAGTCCCGGCTGCGCCTGTGCGCGACGGCCCGGCAGAGCTCCGAGGATTTCGACCGGCTCGGCCGCGCGTTGCGCCGCGTGCTCGACCTCGAGGCCTGACCGCGCGCGGCGGTAAAGCGTGATGAGCCGGGGCGCGGCGGGAAACTGTGGTGCGGCGGCGCCGGGGCGTTGAGATCATCGCCGGATGCCGGATCTTGCCGCGGTCCGCGCCGCCTGCCGCCTAATCGGCGACGTGGTCGGCTCGGACCCCCGGTATGCCCACACCAGCCATCTGCGGGTGCTCGTCGCCGGTGACCCGGTCTTCGACGAGCACTACCGCGGACCGGCCGTGGCCGACGTCTTCTCGGTGACCAAGACCGTGGTCGCGACGGTGGCCGGGATCGCCGCCCGTCGCGGGCTGCTGCCCGGCCTGGACGAACCCCTGCACGAGGTGCTGCCCGCCTGCGGGACACGCCGGCGCACGGGCCGACCTGGCGGCACCTGCTGACCATGACCCGCGGCGCCGCCGTCGACGGGCCGTGGGACATCGACGCGGTCACCGCCCTGCCGGGCGGGCAGGTCGCCCGGGTCGCCTCCGCGCCGCGGATCGACCCACCGGGGCAGGTCTTCCGGTACGACAACGGCGCCGCCCATCTGCTGTCGGCCGGACTGGCCCAGGTCGTCGGCCGTCCGGTCGGCGAGTACGCCGCCGCCGAGCTGTTCGTCCCGCTGGGCATCACCGACGCGTCCTGGCTCGCCGACCCGGACGGTGTCAGTTACGGCTACGCGCATCTGCGCCTGTCGGCCGAGTCCCTGGGCCGGCTCGGTGAGCTCTGGCGGGCCGGCGGCCAGCCGCTGGTCGATCCGGACTTCGCCGCCGCGATGACCGCTCCCCAGACGCCGGGCGGGCCACCCGAGGAGCTGCCGTACGGCTTCGGGATCTGGGCCGGCGACGGCCTGTCGCTGGCCGCCGGCTCGGCCGGGCAGCACGTCGTGGTCCTGCCGGGCGCCGTGGTCGTCACCACCGGCGATCCGCGCTTCGACGCCGGCCCGCCGCCGCGGGACGAACTGCCCCCGGACTGGCGACCCGCCCTGGGCCTGGTGCGGCAGCACCTGCTGCCGGTGCTCATTTCGTGTGACGCCGGGGCGGTTCCGCCCAGGACGGCGACGCCGGGCTCCTAGCTTCGGGCCATGAGATTCCCCGGTTCACTGTTGTCGTCCCTGGCGACGGCCCTGATGCTGCTTCCCGCGGGCGCGGCCGACGCGGCCCCCGCTGTGCCACCGGCCGGCGGGCTGCCGGGCGTAGCGGTGCCGGCGCTCGACTGGAGTACCTGCGGCGACGGCGGCTACCAGTGCACTCCGGCCCAGGTGCCGGTCGACTACCACCGTCCGGACGGGACACAGCTCACCCTGCAACTGCGGCGCTGGCCGGCCGCCGTCCCCGCCACCCGGATCGGCACGTTGTTCCTCTACGCGGGCGGCCCGGGCAGCTCCGGGTGGGACTGGGTGCAGTCGTTCGCGACCTCGTCGGCGCCGGAGATCCGCGACCGGTTCGACATCGTCGGCTTCGATCCCCGCGGCGTGCACCGCAGCCAGCCGGTCACCTGCCTGAACGGGCCGGCGTACCGGGCGCAGTGGGCGCAGGCGAAGACCCGGCCCGCCCCGGATTCCTTCGGCACGGCCGTGCGTCTCGCCCGGGAGTGGAACGCCGCGTGCCAGGCGCATTCCGGCGGGCTGCTGCCGTACATCGGCACCGAGTCGCAGGCACGGGACCTGGACCTGTTGCGGGCCGCGGTCGGCGACGAGAAGCTCACGTTCTTCGGCGGCTCGTACGCGTCGTACGTCGGCACCGTCTACGCCGACATGTTCCCGCACCACACCCGCGCCCTGGTGCTGGACTCGGGCTACGACCCGCGCAAGTACGCCCAGGATCCGTACGCCTACGACTACGGCCAGTACCGCTCCACCGAGGCGGCGATGTACCGCTTCCTCGGCTGGTGCGCGGCGAACCCGGCCCAGTGCCCGTTCGCGGCGGGCATCTCCGCACCCACGGCCACCGGGCTGGCGGCGAAGGTCCACACCGTCCTGGACTCGCTCGACGCGAACCCGGTCCGCGACGCCACCGGGGCGGTCAGCGTCAACGGCGCGACGATGCTGTCCGAGCTGACGTACCGGCTGAACAGCGGCACCCGCTACTGGGCCACCCTGGGGACCAACCTGCACCTGGCGGAGTCCCGCACCGGCCCGCTCCTGTACGCCATCAGCCAGTCCGACACGGCCTTCAACGCGGTCAACGTCGCGGTGGAGTGCGCCGACCGGGTGTACCCGCGGAGCCTGCCCCAGTTGCGGGCCCGGCTGGCCCGGGCCGCCGCGGACTTCCCGCTCACGGCGCCGGGCATGGCGTACGGCCCGCCCGCGTACGACCAGACGCACGCACCGGCCTGCCTGCAGTGGCCCGCAGCCCGGCACAGCCGCTACACCGGCTCGTACCGCGCGCAGGGGTCGGCACCGATCCTGGTGGTCGGCAACACTGGCGACCCGGACACCCCGTACGCGGACTCGGTCACGCTCGCGCACACCCTGGCCAACGGCCACCTGCTCACCTGGGACGGCGAGGGTCACACCGCCCGCCGCAAGAGCGCCTGCGCCGAGGCCCACATGTACGAGTACCTGCTGCGGCTGGTCGTCCCGCCGGCCGGAACCGTCTGCCGGGACGCGCCGATGCCCGCCTGACGTGAGCGGACCACCGTCGTGCGCCGGCGGCGGTGGTCAGCTCTCGTCGAGGATCTCGCGGACGCCGGCGAACATCCGGAAGATCTCGATGCGCCCGTCCAGGAAACCCATCCGGTAGTCGGCCCCGGTCGCGGGGTCCTTGGCCTTGGTGGCATCCCGGCGCCCGGCCAGCGCGTCGACACGGCCGGCGTTGTAGGCCAGCAGCGCGTCGTCCATGCGATCCTCCGCGTCGTCCCGGGGCGCGGCGCTCCCCGCCGGCCCGCGCGACAATGTCGCACGCTGCGGCGATGGGCAGAACCGGCCGTCCGCCCGAGAGAATCCGGCCGATCCGCCGATCATCGGTACCCCGTACCCCTATTGGGTAATTGCTCTCGAGCCGATCTACAGTTGATTTGCCGGTTTTACGGCAAATGGGTTGAACGGAAGTCCACCGGGAACGTTCCGGCGTGGTGACGGTGGGCGTCCTCGGGGGTTCGTGAAGGGATCACGATGGAGCTGGAGCGGATCGGCACCTGGATATTGGACGAGCTTCCCGGCCTCAACCGGGCGATCCTGGCCGGCGAGGCGCCGCCGGACGTGCTGGTCGACGCCCTGGGCCGCGACGTGCTGCCCGGGCTGCCCCGGCCGGAACGCCTGGACCAGCTCGAAGCGCAGCGCCTGCTGGTGCACCTCGGCTTCGTCGGCGCCTCGGTGGCCCGGCACTTCCAGGAACGCACGCCGGGCGGCAAGGAGGAACCGCAGCGCGCGTTCGACGGACTGACCGCCGGGGACGCGGCAGTCCCTTTCCCGGCGTACTTCACGGCGCTGGCCGACCACACCGGGACCGGCCACTACCACCGCGACAGCTATGCGTCGCTGGTGCGCTGGAACGTCGGGACGATCCAGGTCTGCCTGGGCGACGAGGTGCTGGCGAGCCTGCCCGGCGTGTTCGACGACGGCCGGATCCGCAGTTACACCGGCACCCCGGCCGAGGAGCGCTTCTTCGCCCTGGTCAAGCGCAGCGAGGCGCTCGAGCTGGCGGTCAACAACCTGCTGGAACCGCTGGCCGGCGCGGATTGCCGGCTCGACTCCGAGGACGCGATCCTGCGGCTGCGGACCTCGGCGACCCTGCTGGAGGCCATGCGGCACCTCTTCCTCACGTTCGCGGCGCTGCCCGCGGACCAGAGCATGCCGGCCGAGCACTTCATGGACGTGTTCCGCCAGTTCGCGGTGCACTGGTTGCCCGACGACATCCCGCCCAGCGGGGCGCTCGATCCCGAGGCCCTCAAGCGGGACTTCCTGCTCGGCATCGCGCTGCCCGACTACGCCCGGCACGTGCGCCGGCTCTTCCCGGCGCTGCTGGCCGACGAACGCACCGCGCTCGAGGCGCTGATGGTCCAGCCGACGCTGCCGCAGCGGCTGCTGACGACGCTGGAGGTGGACGCTGACGCGCTGGCCACGGCCGACCTCGCCGACCTGGGCCGGCTGGTCAGCCGCGCGCCGGCCCTCGCCGACTGGTACGCGCTGCTCAACGCGCACGCCCGAGCCGCCGGCGCGCACCTGATGCTGAGCAAGAAGTTCCTGTTCAAGCCGCAGACCCAGCGTGACCTGGCCGGCCAGGGTGACCAGCGGCTGGTGTCCAACCGATCCGGCACCACCGGCATGACCGAGACGTTCCTGGAACGGCTGACCCGGGCCCGCCGCGAGCACCTGCTCGCCCCGCTCCGGCCGGTGCTGAGCGGCGAAATCACCGCAAACGCCACCACCGGCGCGGTACGGTCACCCTCTGGGACGGCGACGGTCGCCGTGACCCTGGCGGCCTGAACGGTGCCGGCGGTGACGGGGTCATCCGCCAGTACGTGGGGGTGGGCGGTGCAGGCTCGAGCGAGCCAGAAGCTCATGACGGTGGGCCACGAACAGCTGATGGCCCTCATCGACCACACCTCGGCCGTCATCTACATGCGGGACGCCGACGGCCGGTACCTGCTGGTCAACCGGGAGTACGAGCGGCTGTTCAAGCTGCGCCGGGAGGACATCGTCGGGCTGACCGACCACGACCTGTTCCCGCAGGACATCGCCGACGACTTCCGCGCCAACGACCTACGGGCGTTCGCGCGCGGCTTCCCGGTGCAGATGGAGGAGCAGGCACCCAGCGACGACGGCCTGCGCACCTACGTCACGGTCAAGTTCCCGCTGACCGACGCGGCCGGCCACTCGTACGCGGTCTGCGGCATCTCCACCGACATCACCGAGCGCAAGCACGCCGAGGAGGAGGTGCGCCGGCTCAACAACGAGCTGGAGCTGCGCGTGCGGGAACGCACGGCGGAGCTGGAGGCCTCGACGCGCGAGCTGGACGCGTTCGCGTACTCGGTGTCGCACGACCTGCGCGCGCCGCTGCGCTCGGTGGAGGGGTTCAGCCAGATCCTGATCGAGGACTACAGCGAGGCGCTGGAGGCGGAGGCCCGCCAGTACCTGGGCCGGATCCAGGCGAACGTGGCCCGGATGGCCCAGATGATCGACGACCTGCTCAACCTCTCCCGGGCGACCCGGGTCGAGCTGCGCCGCGAGCACACCGACATCACCGCGCTGGCCGGTGAGGTGGTGGCCGAGCTGCGCGGCCGCGAGCCGGAGCGCAGCATCGACGTCGTCGTCCCGGACGGCCTCGTCGCCCAGGGCGACCCGCACCTGATCCGGCTGGTCCTGCAGAACCTGATCGGCAACGCGTGGAAGTTCACCGTGCACAAGCCGGACGCGGCCATCCAGCTCGCCCAGGAACAGCACGACGGCGTCGAAGTCTTCTCGGTACGGGACAACGGGGCCGGCTTCGACATGCGCTTCGCCCACAAGCTGTTCGACCCGTTCCAGCGGCTGCACTCGGCCACCGACTTCGAGGGCACCGGGATCGGGCTGGCCATCGTGCACCGCATCGTCACCCGCCACGGCGGGCAGATCCGCGCCGAGTCCACCCCGGGCGCGGGGGCCACCTTCCGGTTCAGCCTCACCCCGGCGCCCGCGGGCTGGGGGCTGTGATGAGCGACGGCCCGATCCTGCTGGTCGAGGACAACCCCGACGACGTGCTGTTCACCATCCGCGCGTTCGCCAAGAACCACATCCGTAACGAGATCGTCGTGGCCAACGACGGCGAGCAGGCCCTGCGGCTGCTGCTGCCCGACGACGGCCACCCGCTGCGCCCGGCGCTGATCCTGCTCGACATCAAGCTGCCCAAGGTCGACGGCCTGGAGGTGCTGCGGGCGATCCGCGACGACGAGCGGACCAGCTCCCTGCCGGTGGTCGTGCTCACCACGTCGAACGAGGAACGCGACATCGTGGAGAGCTACCGCCTCGGCGCCAACAGCTTCGTCCGCAAGCCGGTCGTGTTCGAGGAGTTCGTCGACGCGGCCAACGTGCTGGGCGTCTACTGGCTGCTGGTCAACCAGCCCGCGCCGCCGGCCCGGAACGGCTGACGGCCATGGGAGACATCCACGTCCTCGTCATCGACGACAGCCCGGACGACGCCCTGCTGATCGTCCGGCAGCTCAAGAAGGCCGGGCTGGCGATCACCCACGCGCGCGCCGACACCGCGGCCGGCGTCGCCGCCGCCCTCGACGAGCAGGTCCCCGACGTCGTCATCTCCGACTACAACATGCCCGGCTTCCGGGCCGAGGACGCGCTGGACCAGATCCGCGCCTGCGACGCGGACATCCCGTTCATCCTGGTGTCCGGCCAGGTGGGCGAGGAGATGGCCGCGGCGCTGATGCGCGCCGGGGTACGCGACTTCGTGCTCAAAGACCGGCTCTCCCGGCTCGGCCCCGCCGTGCAGCGGGAACTGCGGGAGGCCGGCGACCGGCGGCAGCGACGCCGGGCCGAGGCGGCACTGCGCGACAGCGAGGAACGGTTCCGCCTGCTGGCCGAGCACGCGCAGGACATCATCTTCCGCTACCGCGGTGTCCCCGAGCCGGCGATGGAGTACCTCAGCCCGGCCGTGGAGTCGGTCACCGGGTACACGCCCGAGCAGTTCTACGCCGACCCGGGACTCATCTTCCGGATCATCGAGCCGGAGGACCGGCCGGTCATCGAGCAGTCCTGGCGCTCGGCCCATCCCGGCACCCTGACCGTGCGCTGGCACCGGTCCTCGGGCGAGGTCGTGTGGACCGAGCAGCGGGCCGTCGCGATCCTCGACGACGAGGGCCGGCCGGTGGCGGTGGAGGGCATCCTGCGCGACATCACCGAGCGGGTCACCGCCGAGCAGGAACGCGCGGAGCTGGAACGGCAGCTGCGCCAGGCGGAACGCCTCGACTCGCTGGGCCAGCTGGCCGGCGGCATCGCCCACGACTTCAACAACCTGCTGGCCGTGATCGCCGGGTACGCCGACATGCTCAACGAGGAACTGGCGGCGGAACACCCCGGCCGGGCCGACCTGGACGGCATCAAACAGGCCGCCGTACGCGGCAGCGGGCTCACCCGGCAGCTGCTGATCTTCAGCCGGCTGGAACCGTCGCAGCCGGAGGTCCTCGACGTCAACGCCGTCGTCACCGACATGCAGCGGCTGCTGAGCCGCACCCTGGGCGAGGACATCGAGGTCACCACGAGCCTGGCCCCGGGACTGCCGGCGGTCACCATGGACCGCAGCAAACTCGAACAGGTCCTCATGAACGCGCTGGTGAACTCGCGCGCGGCGATGCCGGCGGGCGGCAAGCTGAGCATCGTCACGGGGGTCGCGTACGGCGCCGAGGTGCCCACGGTCAACCTGACCATCACCGACACCGGCTGCGGCATGACGCCGGAGGTGGCGGCCCGCGCGTTCGAGCCGTTCTACACCACCAAGGGCCGCGGTCAGGGCACCGGCCTGGGCCTGTCCACGGCGTACGGGACGGTGACCGAGGCGGGCGGCACGATAAGCCTCGAGTCACGGCCGGGGGTCGGCACCACGTTGCGCGTCTGCCTGCCGGCCAGCGCGACGGCCGCACCGGAGAGCACCAGCGTGGCCGGCACCCGGGCCGCCGGCAGCGGCGAGTGGATCCTGGTGGTCGAGGACGAGGACGCCGTCCGCGACATCGTCTGCCGCACCCTGGTCAAGGCGGGCTACCAGGTGCACGCGGCCGGCGACCCGCAGCAGGCGCTGAAAATGTGCGTCGACGATTCCTTCGTGGTCGACGCGCTGCTGACCGACATCATCATGCCGGGCATGTCCGGCACCCGGCTGGCCGCCGAGCTCCGCCAGACCCGCCCGGACCTGCCGGTGCTGTTCATGTCCGGCTACACCAACGGCCCCACCCCGGGCGGGCACGAGCTGCCCGAGGACGCCCCCCTGATCCGCAAGCCGTTCGAGACGGAAACGCTGCTGCGCGAGCTGCACCAGCTGCTCTCCCGGGCTACTCCATCAAAATGATTTGATGTAATCTGCTCCTCGTGGGAGCGAAGAGTCAGGATCCTCCGGCGTTCGTGCGGCTGGCCGCCCATCCGCTGCGCTGGCGGCTGCTCACCGCGCTCGCCGGCA
The DNA here is from genome assembly GCF_050955795.1 of Actinoplanes sp. CA-051413. Taxonomy (NCBI): domain Bacteria; kingdom Bacillati; phylum Actinomycetota; class Actinomycetes; order Micromonosporales; family Micromonosporaceae; genus Actinoplanes; species Actinoplanes sp. CA-051413. The sequence goes on along the minus strand of NZ_CP192100.1, from coordinate 4,044,534 downwards.
GCGACCACCGGGTCCGCGAGCTCGTCGACCTGATCGGCGAGCCGCAGAACCTGGTCTCCTACCACCTGCGGCTGCTGCGCGACGGCGGCCTGGTCACCGCCTCCCGCAGCAGCTTCGACGGCCGCGACAGCTACTACCACCTCGACCTCGATCACTGCGCGGCCGCGCTCTCCGGCACTGCCGCCGCCCTGCACCCGGCGCTGCGGCAGCAGTCCCCGGCCGAGCTGCCCACCGGCGGCGGCGTGCTCTTCATCTGCACGGGCAACAGCGCCCGCTCACCGATCGCCGAGGCCCTGCTGCGACACCGCACCAGTGGCCGGATCGAGGTGGCCAGCGCCGGCATCCGGCCCAAGACCGAGCTGCACCCCGATGCCGTACGGGTGCTGCGCCACGACTTCGGCATCGACCTCGGCGACCGCCGTCCCCGGCATTTCGACACGTTGACCGGTCACCGGTTCGACTTCGTGATCAGCGTGTGCGACAAGGCCCGCGAGGCCTGCCCGGAACTGCCCGGCCGCCCCCGGCGGATGCACTGGAGCATCCCCGACCCCGCCACCTCGGGCGACCCCGGGCACGCCTTCGCGCACACCGCGGCCGCCCTCGACACCCGCATCAGGCACCTGCTGCCCGTCCTGACCGCATCCCGGATCGAAGGAGCTCAGCCGTGACCGCACCCGAGCAGTACGCCAGCGTCCGCTACCTCGTCGACGACGTCCAGCGGGCCATCGATTTCTACACCACCCAGCTGGGCTTCACCGTGAACACCAGCGCGGCCCCCGCCTTCGCCGACATCGTGCGAGGCCCGCTGCGCCTGCTGCTGTCCGGCCCGGCCAGCTCGGGCGCCCGCGCCACCCCCGACGACGCGTCCACCGCCGGACGCAATCGCATCCACCTGATCGTCGAGGACCTGGACGCCGAGATCACCCGCCTCCGCGACCAGGGGGTGTCCTTCCGCAGCGACCTGGTCAGCGGCCCGGGCGGCCGGCAGATCCTGCTCACCGACCCGGCCGGCAATCTGATCGAGCTGTTCCAGCCGGCGCAGCACTGACGAATGCTACGCCGGCGTTCGGCGGCTGCGGCGCCGTCCGCGCAGCAGCTCGACGACGACCGGCAGCACCGACACCACCACGATGCCGATCAGGATGAACTCGACGTTGTCGCGGACGAAGGCGATCTGGCCGAGAAAGTAGCCGAGCGTCGTCACACCGCAGCCCCACAGCGTCCCGCCGACGATGTTGAAGGTCAGGAACGTGCGGTACCGCATATGGCTCGCGCCGGCCACCACCGGCGTGAAGGTGCGCACGATCGGTACGAAGCGGGCCAGGACGATCGAGCGGGCCCCGTACCGCCGGAAGAAGTCCCTGGCCCGGGCCAGGTTCTCCTGCTTGAACAGCCGGGAGTCGGGCCGCCGGAACAGCGCCGGTCCGAACCGGCGGCCGAAGGCGTAGCCGGTCTGGTCGCCCGCCACCGCGGCGACCGATACCAGCAGGCACATCAGCCACAACGGCAGGTGCAGGTAGGTGCCGCCGGCGATGAGCAGGCCGGCGGTGAACAGCAGCGAGTCACCCGGCAGGAAGAAGCCGATCAGCAGGCCTGATTCGGCGAAGACCACGGCCAGGATGCCGATCAGGCCGAAGGTGGAGATGAGCCACTCCGGGTCGAGCACCATCGGCACATCTCCAGTCGTCCGGCCCGGGATTCGTGACCCGGACGCCCGGCAAGCTACCCGCTCGCATCCGGCGTACACGCGATGTGACGCACCGGCCAGGTGACGACCATCCGGGCGCCGGGGTCGGCGGGCTCGTAGTGGGCCTCGCCGCCGTGGGCCTGCGCGAGCTGGGCGACGATCCACAGACCGAGGCCGATGCTGCCGGGGTTCTCGCTGCCGAAGCGGGTGAACAGCCGGGACTGCGCCGCCTCGGGTACGCCCGGACCGTGGTCCCGGATCACCAGCGTCCCGGTGCCGCCGTTCTCGGTCACCCGGACCACCACCGGCGGCTTGCCGTGGCGCAGGCCGTTGCCGACCAGGTTGACCACGATCTGCTCGAACCGGTCCCGGTCCATGGCCAGCACGAGCGCGGGATCGACATCGACCACGACGTCGTCGCGGCCCAGGTGGGCGACGGCCGCGGACACCACCTCGCGGACCGGCCAGGGCCGCAGGTCGAGGTTGAGCCGGCCCTGCGAGTCGATCCGGTCGAGGTCGAGCAGCCCGGCGGTGAGGTGGGTGATCCGGGCGACCTGCCGCAGCGCCCGCTCGATCAGGTCGCCGGCGCTGTCGCCCGGCTCGTCGCGCAGCTCCTCCAGGACCATCTGCACCGTGGTCAGCGGCGAGCGCACGTCGTGGGCCAGCGCGGCCACCAGGGCCGCCCGCCAGCGTTCGATCTGGGCGATCCGGGCCCGGTCCTCGCGCAGGTAGCGGGCCTGGGCCTCGATCAGGAAGGCGATGCCGAGGGCGACGGGCAGCAGCACCGCCGCCGAGCCGAGGATGGCCGGCGGCTGGCCGGTGAGGATCAGCGGGGCCACGTACGCCACCAGCGCCGGCCCGACGAGCGCGAGCAGCAGCCGGCGTGAGTAGTGCAGCGCCGCCCACGCGAAGATGAGCACCAGGAACGGGCCCGTACCGGCGGCCATGCCACCGAACGCCCACGTCGAGAAGCCGAGGACGGCGAAGGCGGGCAGGGCGAGCAACGCGGGCGTCCCCGGCCGCCAGCGGTGCCAGGGCAGCGGCGTGATCACCGCGGCCAGGGCCAGGTCCGCCGCCGCGATGATCAGCAGGTCGCCGGCCCGGCGGGTGTCGTTGGTGATGCCGACCAGCGCGAGCAGCCCGGAGAGCGCGAACAGCGCCGCGACCTGCAGGGCGGCGGCGCGCGGCCCGCTACCGAGCAGGCGAGCTTTCGAACGTGAGACGATACGGACATTCTAGGACAGGTGCCGCCCTGTCAGCACCGTCACACTCATCTCCGCCGCCACGACGCCGACCAGACTCGTATGCGCGTAAAGGTGAGACATTTCGGGCCCGTGCTGGGTGCCCTGGTCGGTTGTGGTCTCGGGTTCCTGGTGTTGCAGCAGGTCACCACCGGTGCGTTCGACGCGTTGGAGGCGCGGCAGGTGGCCCAGGACGCCGACCGCATCCGGATCGGCCTGGACGGTCAGGCCCGGCTGCTCACCGCGTTCGGGGCGACCAACGCCGTCTGGGACGACAGCTACCAGGATCTCCAGGAGGCGGACCGGGCCGGCTTCGCCGAGGACTTCCCGCCGGACGCGACGCACGCGGTGAGCGACCTCGACGGCCTGCTGGGCGTCTCCCCCACCGGCGAGCTGATCGCGGGCGGGTATCTCAGCGACGCGGCCGGCTTCGGGGCCCCGGCGCCGCAGCTGACCGAGCCCGCACTCCTGAGCCGGCTCTACGACCCGGCCGGCAAGCCGGGCGCCGCCCGCTGCGGCGTCGTCTCCGCCGACGCGATGTACCTCTCGTGCGGTGTGGCCGCGTACCCGAGCAGCGGCGAGGGCACCCCGTCCGGTGGTCTCGTCCTGCTCAAGCGGCTCTCCCCCGACCGGCTCCGGACGCTCAGCGCGGACATCGACCTGACCACCGAGGTTGTGGCCCAGCGCCGCGACGACGGCGTGGCCCAGCCGACGGTGACCAGCCTGCTCGGCCCCGTCGAAGTACGCACCAGCGTCCTGAACGCCGACAGCATCGCCCTCAACGCGAGCATCACCACCGTGGACGGGCAGACCCTGGTCCTGGAGTCGGTCCGCGACCGCCCGATCCACGCGGCCGCGACCAGCACCGCCGGCAAGCTGTTCGTCCTCATCGCCGTGGCCACGCTGCTGCTGGTCGTGCTGATGACCGTCTCGACCCGGCGGGCGGTACGCCGGCGGGTGCGCCCGCTGCGCCGCACGACCGAGCAGATCGTCGCGTCCGGCGACCACGACCTGCGGATCGGCGCGACCGGCGACGACGACATCGCCGCGCTGGGCCGGGCCATCGACGCCATGCTGGACACGATCAGCAGCCGCGACCGGTTGCTGCAGTCCGAACAGGAGCAGCGCCAGCGGGAGTTGGAGGAGACCCACGAACGGCAGAACGCCGCCGAGCGGGAGACCCGGGAGCAGGCCCGGCAGCTGGTCACCGAGACCTCCACCGTGGTCGCGCAACAACTGGCGGACGTCTCCGCCCGGGCCGGCACGGTCGGGATCGCGGCGAGCCAGATCGACGACCGGGTACGCGACGCCCGGACGGCGGCGAGTCACCTGCTGAGCAACAACAGCGAGGCCAGCCGGGCCGTCGGAACGCTGCACGAGAGCCTGCAGAAGGTCGACGAGGTCGCGCGGTTCATCGGCGGCATCGCCCGCCAGACCAACCTGCTCGCCCTGAACGCCACCATCGAGGCGGCCCGGGCCGGGGTCGCCGGGCGGGGCTTCGCCGTGGTGGCCAACGAAGTCAAGACGCTGGCCGCCACCACCGCCGAGTCCACCGAGACCATCACCGCGACGCTCGGCGAGCTCAACGAGCACGTCACGGCCGTGGTGGAGATCATGACCACGATGAGCGCCACCATCACCGACATCGACCACACCACCGCCGACGCCGAGCTGATGACCACCGAGCAGGCCGCCACCGTGGCCGGCCTCACCGCCGAGGTGAGTGCGGCCATCGACCGCCTCGAGGGACTCGTCACCCGCCACTGACCGTCCCGCTGCCGCTGTCGGCCCGAGGCGCCCGGCCCACTCCGGTGCCGCCACCGGCCGGAGCCCGCCCCGGCACCTCCCGGTGCCGCCATCGGCCGTGGCCCGTCCCCGCACGTGCGGGGGCGGGCCACGGCCATTTCCGGTCCCACGGATCAAAACCCTAGTTGACATATAGGATTTGAGGACTAAGGATCGGTGCATGACCAGCCAGGGGATCCGCCTCGCCGGCACCGCACTCGCAGTGTCGCGAGGTTGCTGCCGCGACTGGACGTCCTCCCGCGGCCGCTGCCGCCGGAGCTGACCACCGCCGGTCGACCGGCCCGCACCACGCCACCCCGGCACCGCCGGGTCCACTCCGCACGATCCCCGTCGACGACCCACCCGGGCGCCCTCCGCCCGCGTGTGGCGCGAAGGAGTCGCCATGTCCTCATCCGTCCTCGACCGCACCGGCATCGCCGCCGGACCGGTCCGCACCGACCAGCCGGACGACGCCCCGGCGGCGCCGGCCCGCTGGCGCCGCGTCGCCCGCCGGCTCACCCCCGCCCGCAAGGCCACCGGCCTGCTCACCGTCCTGGTCCTCTGGCAGGTCGGTGCGGGCGCCGGCTGGCTCGGCACCACCACCCCGTCACCGACCGACGTCATCACCGCCGCGCGCGAGCTGATCGCCAGCGGCGAACTGGCCCACCACCTCGGCGTCTCGCTCACCCGGGTCGCCAAAGGACTGGCCATCGGGCTCAGCGCAGGCCTGCTGCTCGGGCTCGCCGCCGGGCTGCTGCGCCTGGCCGAGGACCTCGTCGACGGGCCCCTGCAGTCGCTGCGGATGCTGCCGCACCTGGCGCTCGTACCGATCTTCATCATCTGGTTCGGCATCGGCGAAACGTCGAAGATCGTGCTGATCGCCATCGGGCCGATCTTCCCGCTCTACCTCAACGTGCTGCACGGCATCCGCGGCGTCGACGAGCGGCTGGTCGAGTCCGCCCGGTCCTGCGGGGTGGGCCGGCTGGGCCTGATCCTGCGGGTGATCCTGCCCGGTGCGCTCCCGCAGATCCTGGTCGGACTGCGCCAGGCCCTCGGGCTGGGCTGGCTCAGCCTCGTGGTCGCCGAGCAGACCGCCACCACGGCCGGGGTCGGGTTCCTGATGAACGACGCCCGCGAGTTCCTGCGGACCGATGTGATCTTCGTGGTCCTGGTCATCTACGCCTTGCTGGGGCTGGCCACCGACCTGTTCGTCCGCCTCATCGAGCGCCGCGCGCTGGCCTGGCGCCGCGGCTTCGCGGGAGAGTGAGCATGACCGCCACCACGACTGCCGTCCCCGGCGCCGAAACCGCCGCCGTCCGCGTCCGCGGTGCGCGCCGGGCCTTCGACGGCCGGGTCGTGCTCGCCGGCGCCGACCTCGACATCGCCCCCGGCGAGTTCGTCGCCCTGCTCGGGGCCAGCGGCTCCGGCAAGAGCACCCTGCTGCGGGCCGTGGCCGGGCTCGACCGCGGGGCCACCGGGCAGTTCCGGGTGCCCGACCGGCGCGCCATCGTCTTCCAGGAGCACCGGCTCATGCCGTGGAGCAGGGTGTGGCGCAACGTCACCCTCGGCGTCCGCGGGCCCGATCTGCGCGGCCGCGCGCTGCACGCCCTCACCGAGGTCGGGCTGGCCGCGCGGGCCGACGCCTGGCCACGGACCCTGTCCGGCGGCGAGTCCCAGCGGGTCGCCCTGGCCCGGGCCCTGGTGCGTACCCCCGAACTGCTGTTGCTCGACGAACCGTTCGGGGCCCTCGACGCGCTCACCCGGATCAAGGCCCAGGCCCTGGTGGCCAAGCTCTGGACCGAGCACCGGCCGGCCGTCCTGCTCGTCACCCACGACGTCGAGGAGGCCCTGCTGCTCGCCGACCGGGCCCTGGTCCTGCGCGACGGGCGCATCGCCGAGGAGTTCATCGTCGACGTGCCGCGCCCGCGGGCCCTCGACAACCCGCGGCTGCTCGCCCTGCGCCGCGCCCTGCTGCGTGCCCTCGGGGTCAACGCCGACCTGCCGACCGACGAATCCGTACCCGAGGAGAAGCCATGACCACGACCGCCCTCGACCTGACCGCCGACGTCGTCATCGTCGGCGGCGGCCCCGCCGGCACCTGGGCGGCGCTGACCGCCGCCGCGGCCGGGGCCGACGTCCTGCTGCTCGACAAGGGCTACTGCGGGACCTCCGGCCCGACCGCCTCCGGCGGCACCGGCGTCTGGTACGTCCAGCCCGAACCCGCCGCCCGCGAGAAGGCGATGGCCAGCCGCGAGGCGCTCGGCGGCCACCTGCAGGACCGCCGCTGGATGGCCCGCGTCCTGGACCAGACCTACGAGAACATGAACCGCCTCGAGGCCGAGGCGCGCTACCCGTTCCCCGTCGTCGACGGCGTCGCGCACAAGCGCGGCCTGCAGGGGCCGGAGTACATGCGCCGGATGCGGTCCTGGATCAAGCGGGCCGGGGTGCGGATCCTGGACCACAGCCCGGTCACCGAGCTGCTGGTCGACGCCACGGGCACGGTCGCCGGGGTACGCGGCCACCGCCGCCAGCACAACACCGACTACCGGGTCCGCGCCTCCGCGGTGGTGCTGGCCACCGGCGGCTGCGCGTTCCTGTCCAAGGCGCTGGGCTGCGACGTCGCCACCGGTGACGGCGCCCTCTACGCCGCCGAGGCCGGGGCGGCGATGTCCGGCATGGAGTTCTCCAACTCGTACGCCATCGCCCCGGCCTTCACCTCGGTGACCAAGACGGCCTACTACGGCTTCGCCACGTTCTTCCACGGCGACGGCACCCCGCTGGCCGGGGCCGGCAGCCAGGGCGGGCGCTCGGTGATCGCCAAGGAGTTGCTGCGCACCGGCACGGTGCTGTGCCAGATCGACCACGCGACGCCGGAGCAGCAGGCCCTCATGCGTACGGGTCAGCCTAACTTCTTCCTCACCTTCGACCGGCTCGGCATCAACCCGTTCACCGACAAGTTCCCGGTCACCCTGCTGCTGGAAGGCACCGTACGCGGCACCGGCGGCATCCAGATCGTCGACGACGACTGCGCCACCAGCGTCCCCGGCCTGTACGCCGCCGGCGACGCGGCCACCCGCGAGCTGATCTGTGGTGGTTTCACCGGCGGCGGCAGTCACAACTCGGCGTGGGCGATGTCCTCGGGCACCTGGGCCGGCGGCGGCGCGGCCCGTTTCGCCGTGGCGCTGGGCAGCTCGGCGGCCAAGCGGCGCCTCACCGGGGCCGGCGGCGTCGCGGTCCGGCCCACCGGCGGGCGGCCCTTCGACGGCGACCCGTGGGCCGAGGCGCAGGACGTGCTGCGCCGGCAGGTGCACCCGTACGACAAGAACTACCTGCGGCACGGCGACCGGTTGCGGCCCGCGTTGACCGAACTGGATGAGCTGTGGCAGCGGCTGCGGGCGGGTGCGAGCGCCGACCCGGCCGGCACGCCCCGGCTGCGGCAGGCCGCGGCGATGGTCGCCCACGCCCGGTGGATGTACACCAGCGCGCTGGCCCGGACCGAGAGCCGCGGCATGGCCCGGCGCCAGGAGTTCCCGGACCTCGATCCGGCCCAGCACCGCCGGCTCACGGTCGGCGGCCTCGACGAGCTGTGGGTCCGTCCCGAGTCGCTGCTGGCCCCGCGCCCGGAACTGGCGGTGGCGTCATGATCGAGGTCGTCTCGGCTTCCCGGTGCGTCACCTGCGACGTGTGCATCGCGGTGTGCCCGACCAACGTCTTCGACCGTGGCGCCGACGGCGTGCCGGTCATCGCCCGGCAGGGCGACTGCCAGACCTGCTTCATGTGCGAGGCGCACTGCCCGGCCGACGCCCTGTTCGTCGCCCCGCTCACCCACCCCGCACCACCGGACTCGCCGCTGCGCGACGAGGACCACGTCACGGACACCGGCCTGCTCGGCAGCTACCGCAAGGAGCTCGGCTGGGGCCGTGGCCGCAAGTCCGGCGCCCGGACCGCCGTCGGCCCCGAACTGGGCCGCGCCCGGATCACCCCCGCACCCGCTCCCGTTCCCGCCCAAGGAGAATGACCGATGCGTACGAGAACCCTGCTGGCCGTCGCCACCGCCGCGCTGCTGGCGCTGGCCGGCTGCGGTGGCGAGCCGTCCGAGGCCGCCGGCCCCGGTGACACCTTCACCCTGCGCATCGGCGCGATCGGCAACGGCAACAAGCTGTCCGGCCCGGTCGGCTACCTCAACAGCAAGAACGGCCTCGTGCCGGCGCTGTCCTCGCTCGGCGTCAGCGGCGTCAAGGTCGTCACCTTCCCGAACGGCCCCGACCTCAACCAGGCGCTGGCCGCCGGCGAGCTCGACCTGGCCACGTACGGCGACACCCCGGCCCTGGTGGCCCGGGGCGCCAAGCAGCCCACCCGGCTGATCGCCCAGTCCCAGATCAACCTGGACGCCGGCATCCTGGCCAAGAAGTCCGGCGGCCCGACCTCACTCGCCGGGCTGGCCGGCAAGAAGGTGGCGGTGCAGACCGGCTCGTACATCCACCGCTACCTGCTCGGCGCGCTCGGCGACGCGGGCGTCAAGCCGGCCGAGGTCATCCACATCTACAGCGCGGACGTCGAGGCGGCGCTGGAACGCGGGGACGTGGACGCCGCGGCCGTACCGATCGCGAACGTGGAGGCGTTGAAGGCCAAGGGCTACCCGCTGATCACCCTGGCCTCCAAGGACCACCGGCAGTACCTGGGCACCAGCTCCACAGTGGTCACCGAGAAGTTCCTCAAGGCCGAGCCGGGCATCGTATCCGCGTGGCAGCAGGCCCAGCGCGACGCCACCACCAAGGCCAAGGCGGACTGGCCGGGCTTCCTGGCGTACACGGTGAGCATCAACGGCTTCCCGCCGAAGATCGTGGAGGCCTCGACCCACGCCGACCAGTGGCCGGCGGAGCCCTTCACGCCCGAGGGGCTGGCGCTGCTCAAGGGGACCAAGCAGTTCCTGGTGGAGCAGAAGTTCATCCGTACCGACTTCAACCTCGACGACTGGATCGTGGCCCATCCCTGAGCTCCCTTCCAGCGCCGCTCACAGGTCGCGGCGCTGGAAGGCCAGGGCGGACAGGCCCAGCACCACCGCCACCCACAGGGCCGCCCAGGCCAGGTAGGTGGCGGTGAGCGGGGCCACGCTCAGGAACGGCGAGTCCTCGAACGCCGGGAACTGCGACAGGGCCGGGTGCTGGAACGCGTGCATCGCCCCGCGCCACAGGCCGTCGGTCGGCAGCACCATCCGCGACACCGTGCCGACGCTGGCCATGCCCTCGTTGCCGAACGCCTCGCCCACCATGCCGACCACGCCGGCGATCCAGGTGGCGCCGAAGAGGCCGACCGCCACGATGCCCGACGCCATCGGGGAGATCACGGTGGACAGCAGCAGGCCCAGGGTCAGCAGCACCGTGGTCTGCGCCGCCAACAGCGCCAGGCCGGTGGCTGGTTGCGGGGGCCAGTAGCCCACGGTGATCCGGACGATGAGGAGCTGACCGAGCCCGGCCACGACCACGAAGCCGCTGCCGAAGGCGACCAGGCCCAGCCACTTGCCGAGCAGGACCGCCGAGCGGCGTACCGGCCGGGTCATGACGGCCAGCGCGATCCCGGACTCGATCTCCCCGGCCAGGGTGGGACCGGCCAGGAACGCCGTACCGAGCGCGGCGATCAGGCTCAGGCCGAACATCACCAGGTTGAGCACCGTGGAGGCGGCGATCCGGGCCTCCCCGGTGGTGAGCGTGCCGAACTCCGAGTCCAGCCGGTAGAACCCCCAGGCGCTCAGCGACAGCAGCACGACCGTCATCACGACGAGCGAGCGCAGCACCCGCCGGCGCAGGGCCTCCTGCAGCGTGAGGACGGCCAGGGTCAGGACGGTACGGGCGATCATCGGTGGTCCCCTCCGGTGCCGGCGCGCAGGATGTCCAGCAGTCGTTCTTCCAGGCTGATCCGGGCCGGTTCGACGGCGTGCACGCGGACCCCGAGGTGGACCAGTTCGGCCACCAGGTCGGGCACCATCGTGGCGCTCTGGTCGGCCGGCAGCGTGACCGTGTACGAGTCGCCGCTGCGGGTCAGGTGCCCGGCGGCGGCCAGACGAGCCTCCGCCTGGGCGCTGACCTCGTCGAGCCGCAACCGCAGCTCCCGCTGACCGAGCAGCTCGGCCAGCGTGCCGGACGCCGCCACGCGTCCCTTGTCGAGGATGACGACCCGGTCGCAGACCCGCTCGACCTCGCCGATGAGGTGCGAGTTGAGCAGCACGGCGACCCGCCGTTCCTTGAGGGAGAGCAGCAGGTCCCGCACGTCGGCCCGGCCGATCGGGTCCAGCGCGCTGGTCGGCTCGTCGAGCAGCACCAGCTCCGGGCGGGCCACCAGCGCGACGGCCAGCCCGAGGCGCTGCTGCATGCCCTTGGAGAAGCCACCGACCCGGTCCCCGGCGCGGTCGGCCAGACCGACCAGGGCCAGGCTCTCGCGCTGTTCCCGCACCGGCACCGCGGCACCGGCGAGCCGCACGTGCAGGGCGAGCACCTCGGCGGCGCTGAGCCAGGGCTGGTAGCGGAACAGCTCCGGCAGGTAGCCGACGCGGGCGCGGGACTGCGGGTCCGTACCCGGGCGGCCGAGCAGCAGCACCTCCCCCGCGTCCGGCCGGACCAGGCCGAGCAGGATCTTGATGACGCTGGTCTTGCCGGCGCCGTTGGGTCCCAGCAGGCCGAGCACCTCGCCGCGGCCCACGGTGAAGGACACGTCGTCGACCGCGGTCTGCTTGCGGTAGCGCTTGCGCAGGCCGGAGCACCACACCGCCGGCGTGGGCGGCAGGTCGGCGAGCACCCGCTCGGCGGTGACCGCGGGTTCGGTGGTCACCGCTGCCCCAGCCCGCGGGCCACCGAGACCACCTCGTCGGCGCTCAACGAGCCGGCCACCGCGGTGACGACGCCGTCCTTGACCCAGACCACGGCCGTGATCAGGCCGTCCCGGGAGGCCAGCACCGTGGCCGGCGTGCCTCCGACATCGGTGGCCGAGCTGGTGAGGTACTGGGAGTTCACCGGCAGCGGCAGCGTGGTCGCATCGCCGGTGTAGCCGCGCAGCTGCGACGCGACGCTCGCGGGCAGACCCGGCAGGGACAGCAGGTAGTCCACGGCCGTCCGGAACGGGATCCCCGCGGAGTAGGCGGTGGGTGCGACGACCCGGGCCACGATCAGCGCCGGTACGCCCCGCGCCTCGGACCAGACCCCGGCGACGCCCGGACCGGCGCTCAACCGGAACTGGCTGCCGTCGAGACCCGCGGGAGGCGGCGGCAGCGTCTTGCCCGCCGCGGCGGCGGTCCGGGCCGCCTTGTCCACGGAGAAGGTGAACACCGCGTTCACCCGCCCACCGACCTGGTACGCCGGTTGTCCCGTCACGCCCCGGGGCAGCTCGCGCACCCGCGGGACGGCGAGCCCCGAGGCCTTCTCCGCGGCGTCGGCGTCGGCGACCTGACGGACCTTCACCTCCTGGGTGATCTCTACCTTGCCGTACGCGTCCAGGTCGGGCAGGGCGACCAGGTCGGCCTGGGTGAGCGTGACCGGGGCGAGCTGCTCGGTCCGGAAGATCTCCAGCCAGTCGGCGGCGGCCGCGGCGCTGGCCCCGCCCAGCAGAGCGACGGCGGCGAAGGCGGCTACCACCGGCTTGCGCAGCGCACTGCGCCACCGCGAGGTGACGGCCGGCTGCCGGTGGGGCTTGTCGGCGGCGACCGCCTGCGACAGCCGGGACCACCCCGCGTCCACGTCCACGGTGACGTCGGCGTCCAGCGCCGCCCGGGTCAGCTGCGCGTCCCGCTCGACGGTGGCCAGCCCGGACCGGCAGGCCGGGCAACCGGCGACGTGCTCACGATCGGCGTCGGCGACGCCGGCCGGCTCGTCCAGCAGCCGGCGCAGCGTGCCGTCAGTCGGATGACGCATGACGGTTCAACTCCTTGCGTAGGGCGGATTCGGCGCGCCGCACGGTGGTGCCCACGCTGCCGGGGGAAAGATCCAGGGCGGCCGCCACCTCGGCGTAGCTGAGGCCGCTGTGCCGCAGCACCAGGGCAACGGCGTGCTTGCGAGGGAGCCGGGCCAGCGCCGAGCGCACCCGGCGGCGCTCCTCGAGGGTCACGACGGTGTCGGCGACATCGGGCCAGACGGCGTCGTCACCGGCGGCCTCCTCTCGGGCGGCCCGTCGGCGGCTGGAGCGCAGGTGGTTGAGCGCAGTGTGCGCCGCGGCGACGGACAGCCAGCCCACCGCTTCTCCGGCCGGCACCGCTGAGCGCCCGAAGGTCAGGAACACCTCCTGCGCCACGTCCTCGGCCTCGTCCCGCGAACCGAGGACCCGGGCGGCGACCGCGACGACCCGCGGATAGGCGCTGCGGAAGACCTGTTCGAGGTCGGCTCGCACGGCACCCCGTACCGAAGGAGTCGACACTGCCCCGCCACCCTCCCGCCCGGCTGGCCTGACGAGCTTCACATCTTGCTCCACATCTACAGAGCACCGCCGGTGCCGCGGATGTGACACCCGGATCCGCCCCCACCTCGATCGTGTCCGGTCGGGCTTCGCGGCGCAGGACTTCCCGGCCGGGCCGGGACACTGCGAGAATGCCGGCATGGATGACACAAAGACGGACACGCGGGACGACCCGGACGCCGGCGCCGCGATCGGCCGGCGGGCCTTCTTCGGCCGGGCGCTGCTGGCGGCCGGCGCTGTGGGCGGGCTGCTGACGCTCACCGGCTGCCCCGGCGGCGAGCAGGACGACGACGATGACGACGACGGGGACGACGACTAGCGGCCGGACGTCCCGCACCGTCGCCGTCGCCCTGGGCGGGGGCGCCGTCGTGGCCGGCGTCGCCTGGGCGACCGGCACCGCGTTCGGTTACCGCGGACCGGCCTTCGCCTGGGTGCTGCACTTCCTGCTGATGGGCTGGATCTCCGGCGTCCTGGACGCCGCGCGGCCGCGCCTGACCAGCAGCTATTTCCGGGTCCGCGACCGGGAGCCGGCCGTGTACCGCCGGCTCGGCGCGTGGTGGTACCTGCGGCTGCTGCGCGCGATCGGCTGGGAGCGGCTGATGCGCGGCGGCCGTGGCTTCACCGGCACCCGGGAGTCGCTCGCGGTGCTGGACAGGCAGACCCGTTCAGCGGAATGCGGCCACCTCGTGGTCGCGGTTGTGGTGACCGCGGTGTCGGTCGTGGCGGCCGCGGCCGGTGCCTGGGACGCCGTCGCCTGGTTGTCCGGCCTCACGGTATTCCTGCACGTCTTCCCCGTGCTCCTCCAGCGGGCCCTGCGAGCGCGCATCCAGCGCCTGCGGTCGCCGGGCGAGGACGTGAGCGGGGCGTATCCGCGGGGTGGCCGGTGACGTTGAGCTGGTGGCGATCATGCCCAGCAGCCGTCAGGAGCCGCCCATGCTGCCACCGCACCGGCCCGCTCCCGCCACCCGGCTCGGAGCGTTGCCCCGGCGTGGCCTGTTCGCCCTCGGCGGCGCTGCGCTGACAGTGGCGCTCACCCCGGTGGCCGCCTCGGCCGCGACGGCAGCCGTGCCGCTCCGGCAGAACCCGTTCACGCTCGGGGTCGCTTCGGGTGATCCGCTGCCCGACGGCGTGGTGCTGTGGACCAGGCTCGCGCCGCGGCCGCTGGAACCCATGGGCGGGCTGCCGTTCGCCGGCTACCCCGTGCAGTGGCAGGTGGCCGAGGACGCGGCGTTCCGGCAGGTGGTGCGCTCCGGCACGGCGACCGCGCGGGCCGAGTACGGCCACTCGGTCCACGTCGACGTGCGCGGCCTGCGGCCCGGCCGGGACTACCACTACCGGTTCCGCACCGGGGCGCACCTCAGCCCGGCCGGCCGTACGCGTACCGCACCCGCCGTTTCCGCCTCCCCGCAGGCCCTGCGGTTCGGGGTCGCGTCCTGCCAGGCCTACGGCGACGGGTACTTCACCGCGTACCGGCACCTGGCCGCGGAGGACCTCGACGTGGTCTTCTTCCTCGGCGACTACATCTACGAGAACGCCGTCACCAGCACCGGCGGCAACCGGCTGGACCCCGGGCTCCACCTGCCGGACACGTTCGAGTTGCCGGTCGACACCCTCGACCTCTACCGGATGCGGTACGCGCTGTACCGCACGGATCCGGACCTCCAAGCCGCGCACGCCGCCGTCCCGTGGGTGCTGACCTGGGACGACCACGAGGTGCAGGACAACTACGCCGCCGGGGTACCTCGCTTCGACATCCCGGCCCGGGACTTCCTCGTGCAGCGGGCCAACGCCTACCGCGCGTACTGGGAGAACCAGCCCCTGCGCCGCCCGCAGCAACCATCCGGCGCGGGCCTGCGGCTGCATCGCCGGCTGCGGTTCGGCGATCTCGCCGAGGCGCACGTCCTCGACACCCGGCAGTACCGCTCGGACCAGGCCTGCGGCGACGGGCTGCGGGCCGACTGCGCGCAGCGCGACGACCCTCGCCGCACCCTGCTCGGCGCGGCCCAGCGCAGCTGGCTGCTCGACGGCATGCAGCGGGGAGGCGCCCGCTGGAACCTCCTGGCCCAGCAGGTGATGATGGCCGAGTGCCGCTACGGCGCGGATCCGCCCCTGCTCGACATGGACAAGTGGGACGGCTACCGGGCCGATCGCGACCGGATCCTGCGGACGGCCGGCCGGGTCCCCGGCACCGTCGTCCTCACCGGCGACATCCACTTCAACTACGCGGCCGACCTGCGCCCGGACTTCGCCCGGCCGCAATCGCCGGCCGTGGCGGTGGAACTGGTCGGCACGTCCGTCTCCAGCGGCGGCAACGGTACGGACAGCACGCCGGTCCTGGACCAGCAGCGGCGGGACAGCCCGCACCTGCTCTTCGCCAACGCCCAGCGTGGCTACGTGCGCTGCACGCTGACCCGTAACACCCTGCGCGCCGACTACCGGACACTGCCCTACATCAACCGCCCCGGCGCGCCCGTCACCACCCGGGCCTCGTTCGTATCCCACCGCGACCGCCCGGGCCTGAGCCCCGGCCTGAGGACAACCATGGACCGCACCCGGGCACACCGTGCCACCGCCCTGCTCGCCGTCGTCGTCACCGCGGTCTGCGGCCCGGCGCCCGCCACCTCCGGCCCGCCCCGCACTGGCGTGCGGCTGTCGGTTGGTCCCGCGACCCTGCCGATCACCACCGGGCAGTGCAACGGCGGGCAGCTCCTGGTACGCCTGACCAACAGCGGCCGGACTCCGGTCTACGCCGACGCCGTCCTCACCGCACCCGAAGCCCTGCATCTGCCCCGGCGGCTGATCTCGACGTGGCTGCCGGCCGGTTACACCCGTACCGTGCCGGTGGCAGTCAGCGCCCCGGCCGGAACGCCCACCGGCACCTACACCGTGCGGGTGGCCAGCGGGGCGCAGCGGGCCGCCGTACCGGTCGCAGTGTCACCGGCCCGGCCGACCACCGACCTGGCCCGATCCGCGGCGCAGGTCACCGCCTCGTCGTCGAGGACCGGCTTCCCGGTGTGCGGCGCGGTCGACGGTGACGCCGACCCGGCCCACTGGGGCGCCGGCACCGGCTGGGCGGACGGCACCGGCCGGCAGTGGCCCGACTGGTACGCACTCACCTGGTCCCGCCTCCAGCAGCTGACCCGGGTCACCGTCACCACGGTCGACTCACCGCAGTACCCCACCGCCCGGTACGGCCTGCGCGACTGGGACGTCCAGCTCGCCACCCACGCCGGCTGGCGCACGGTCGCCGAGGTACGCGGCAACACCGCCCGGACGGTGACCAGCACCTTCCTGAGTCAGTCCAGCACCGCCGTGCGCATCGTCACCCACGCCGCGAACGGCATCGACGACCAGTCCCGCATCGTCGAACTCTCCGTCTCCTAGCCGGATTTCCCTCGGACGGTCTGTCGACATTGGCCGGAGCCGCCCAGCATGATGGTCCGGAGGGGGAGATAAATGCCGGATCAGGCGTACGACGTGATTGTTGTCGGTGCACGGTGTGCGGGGTCTCCCGTCGCGATGCTGCTGGCCCGCCGGGGCTACCGGGTGCTGGTGGTGGACCGGGCGACGTTTCCGAGCGACACCGTGTCCACCCACTTCATCCATCCGCCGGGCGTCGACGCGCTGCGCCGGTGGGGGCTGCTGGAGCAGGTCACGGCCACGGGCTGCCCGCCGATCTCCCGGTACACGTTCGACTTCGGGCCGGTCACGCTGGCCGGTGCGCCCGGGACCGAGCACTCCCCCGTGGCGTACGCGCCGCGGCGGACCGTGCTCGACAAGATCCTGCTCGACGCCGCCGCGGCCGCCGGCGCGGAGGTCCGCGAGGGGTTCACCGTGGAGGAGGTGCGGGTCGCCGACGGTGAGCCGGCCGAGATCCGCGGACGTGACGCTGGCGGCTCCCAAGTGGTGGAGCGGGCCCGGGTGGTCGTCGGGGCCGACGGGCGCAACTCGGTGGTCGCCAAGGCTGTGCAGCCCCGGCAGTATCACGAGCTCCCGCCGCTGACCTGCGGCTACTACTCGTACTGGAGCAACCTGCCGACCGACGGCACGTTCGAGATCTACAGCCGGACCGGGCGCGGCTGGGCCGTCTGCCCGACCCACGACGACCTCACCATGGTCATCGGCGGCTGGCCGTACGCGGAACTGGCCGAGCACCGCAACGACATCGAGGGCACCCTGCGGGAGACGTTCGCGCTGGCGCCCACTTTCGCCGAGCGGCTCGCCGACGCCAAGCGGGAGAGCCGGTTCGTGGGCACGTCGGTGCCGAACTACTTCCGCACGCCGTTCGGTCCGGGCTGGGCGCTGGTCGGCGACGCCGGCTACAACCGGGACTTCATCACCGCTCAGGGCATCACGGACGCCTTCCACGACGCCGAGCTCTGCGCCGACGCGCTCGACCAGGCGCTGGGCGGCGCCCGGCCGTACGCCGAGGCGATGGGCGACTACTGGTCGACCCGTGACGAGCGGGTGCTGCCGATGTACGAGATGACCGCGCAGATCGCCTCGCTGCAGCCACCGGACCCGCAGATGGTGCAGCTGCTCACGGCCGTACAGGGCAACCAGGAGGCGATGGACGCCTTCGCCCGGGTGAACTCGGGCGCCACGCCACCGGCGGAGTTCTTCGCACCCGACAACATCGGCCGCATCATGAGCCAGGCGGCGCAGACCTGACCGCCGGTGGGTGAACCGGTCAGGTCGCGGTGCAGGTCACCGCCGGTGGGGTGTTGGTGCCGGTCCAGGTGCCGACGAAGCCGAAGGTGGTGCTGGCCGCGGCGGCGAGAGCGCCGTTGTAGCTCTCGTTGCGGGCGGTCAATGCGGCACCGCTGGTGGACAGCACCGCGTTCCAGGCCTGGCTGATCCGCTGGCCGTTGGCGAAGGTCAGGGTGACGGCCCAGCTTCTGATGGCGGTGGTGCCGGCGCTGACGCGTACCTCTCCTTGGAAGCCGCCGGCCCACTGACCGGCCGAGGTGTAGGCCGCCGTGCAGCCGGCGCCCGCCGGCGGCGGCGTGGTCGGCGGCACCGGGTTCGACGGGGACGGGGAGGGGGCCGACGGGGTCGGCGACGGCGAGGTGGTGGCGCCGCCCCAGGCGGTCGGGCCGTCGAGCCAGGCGGCGCGCCGGGTCATCCAGCTGCGCATGACCTGGACCTGGCCGGCCCAGGTCGCGGACGTGTCGGTGACGAACGGGCCGACCATCCGGGAGCTCAGGTTGGGCCACCGCTGGAAGTTGCGCTGGGCCGCCGCGGTCAGCGGGGTGCTGAGCGCGTCGACGCGGGCGTTGAGCGAGGCGTCGGAGAGCAGGCCGCGGCGCAGTGCCTGCCAGCGAACCTTGAGGTCGTTCTGGAACGCGGGATCGGTCAGCAGGATCTGGAACCAGTCGTTGGCCTGCGGCGAGCGGGTCTGCTGGTACTGCCAGCCGGCGGTCTGCTCGTTGCCGAAGAAGCCGCCGGTGCCGAAGGTCAGGTCGTAGTCCCACAGCGGCCCGGCCACGATCGGGCCCTCCCGGTCCTTGTAGAAGTACGTGCTGCGCAGGTAGGAGTCCATCTCGCGGCTGAACTCGTTGAGGATCACCAGGTTGACCCAGGACTTGGTGTCGATCCAGCTGCGATAGCCGGTCTGTGGATCGGCGAACCGGGAGCTGTGCAGCATGTCGTGGAACTGCTGCAGATACTGCGTCAGCCAGGACTTCTGTTGGGCGTTCAGCGGCGACGGGTCCTCGACCTCGAGGTAGTTCCAGCAGGTCGCGGCCGGCCCCGTACAGGTCAGGGTGGGTTCCTCGGCGGCCAGCCACTCGAACTTGAAGATGTAGCCACCGCTGATCTTGGGCAGGGTGGTGTCGGCCTCCTTGAGCTGCTTGAGGTCGAGCCGGTCCTTGCTGTTCTTGATCGTCTCCACCAGCATGTAGACGCCCTGGTAGTCGGCGGCGGCGACCGGCGCGGAGTCGACGTTGAGGTAGAGCTCGACGAAGCGGTACCGCTGCGTCGCCAGGCCCATCTCCCGGCCGAGGTCGTAGACCAGCGCCTCGCGGATCAGCGACTTGTCGCTGAACGGCCCGCGCAGCACCCAGTCCGAGTCGGCCGGCATGCCCAGCAGGGGCAGATCCGCGTCGTCGTCGGCGTTGTCGCGCAGCTCCAGCCGGTAGGGCGCCTTGTCGAACGTGGCCGAGGACTGCCCGCGCAGGTGGATACCGGCCCGGGAGGCGACGGCCGGGGCCGCGGCGAGAGAGGTACGCCCACCCGCGGTGTCGAAGACCATGGCGGCGGCGTCCACGTAGTCGCGTCCGGGCTTGCCCTTGCCGTAGTCGTCGATGAGCATCAGCGGCAGGTCGTGCTGGGCGTCGAACGATCGGGCCACGTACATCGCGGTGCCGGGGGCGCCGGTGGCCGTACCGTTGACGAAGGCCTGGGCCCGCAGCTGGGTGGTCCCGGTCAGGCTCAGGGCCCGGCCGGGGTAGGCGGTGGACGTGGCGGCCGGCGGCCGGCCGTCCGTGGTGTACCGGATCTCGGCGCCGGCGATCGTGGTGCTCAGCGCCACCGAGACCGACCCCTGGAAGGTGCCGCTCGGCACCGAGAACGTGATGTCGCCGGTCAGCTCGTCCGGCGCCGCGGCCGCCGGTGCGGCGGCATTCGGCGAGCGGCCCGCTTCGGCCCGGGCGCTGACAGTGAGGGCGAGCGGGGTGACGACGCACAGAGCGATGAGTGCGCCGAGGACCTTCGGTATCCGCCTAGCCATGGACCAGTTCCTCTCTCGCAGCGGTGAAGTGTCGCCGGAGCACCCGCCGCCAGGGCGCCGCCGGAAGATCCGGGCGGAGGGCGGCCAGTCCGGTGGCGTACTTGGAGAAGGCGACGGGACGGTGGCCCCGGCGCCACAGCTCCCGGTCCGCGCGGGAGGCGGCCGAACCGGTCTTGGTCTCCACGATCGCCGTCCCCGACAGCCGCACCTCGTCGCCGTCGGTGCTCCACCGCAGGGCGGTGTCGACGGTGACCCGGCTGTCGGTGTCGGCCAGCAGCAACGTGAAACGCAGATATTCGGTACGCAGCGCCGAAGCGAGGACGACGTGGTCGCCGGCCGGCAGACCGTGGCGGCCGAAGACGTCGTCGACGAAGGCGCGCCCGGCCGCCACGGTGTGCTGCTGCTCGCGGTCGTGCGGGGCCCGGTACTTGACCGTGCTGCCGCGTGGGCCGGGCACCTTCACCTCCAGCCAGCAGCTGCCGGAGTCGACGTACGTGCGGGTGCGGACCTTGAACCGGCGGCGGTGCCGGTGCGCGGTCCGGTGGAAGCCGCTGAGCTCGGGGGTGTCGAAATAGAGCGACTCGTACGCGAACTGCCGGATCCCGTTGATCTCCAGCGCCACGGCGTGCGGCGCGAGCGTCTCCAGCAGCAGGCCGGCGGCGGCGAGGGGCATGACGTACTTGCGGTCGACGCGGGTCTGCAGGGCGGCACGCTCCTCCAGGTCGGCCAGGCCGATCCGGGGCAGCGTGTCCAGAGCGGCGAAGTCCATGACCGTGGTCACCGTCGCGCCGCGTACGCGGCCGGGCTCACCGGCGCCACCGCTCTGGACGAGGTACGGGCGTACCGCACATCGACCACCGTGGAGTCGTTGATCAGGTCCACGCGCAGCGGGCGCGCGGAGTGCACCTTGCCGTCGAGCAGGTGCTCGAGCAGGCCGATCAGCTCCTCGCGATTGGTGACCACGGAGTCCAGCACGACCGTCTGGTGCTCGTACCGGCTGAACACCCGCCGGTTGTCGACGATCGCCATGACGGTCAGGATCAGGCCCATCAGGGCGATGTTGCGCCAGATCGAGACGGTGTCGAGCGCGCCCAGCAGGCCGAGCGCGAGCGCGGAGAAGAAGTACGCGACCTCGTGCTGGTCCAGTTCGGTCGAGCGCAGCCGGATGATCGACAGCACGCCGAACAGCGCGAAGCCCAGGCCCAGCCCGGCGCCGGAGCCGGTGGTGCGCAGCGCGTCGGCCACGGCCAGCACCCCGATGTTGACACCGAAGTAGGCCACCATCAGGTCCCGGCGCCGGTGCCGGGGGAAGTACAACCCGAGCACGAGCACGGTGACGGCCAGCACCTCGGCCCCGAGCAAGACGAATGCGGACATGCTCCGGTCCTCCTCCGAGCGGCGGAACGAGACGAAAGTTCCGGAACAAGACCGGAACTTGGCCCGCAGACTAAAACCGCCATTCGACACATGTCAATGTTAACCTGGGCTTAACCGTGGCGATTTGTTCGCTAAATGAGCGCTTTACCTGCGTGGACGCGCGTCCGGGTGATCGGCTTCCGGCGCTGGAAGTTTCGGGACAGCGGACTTTCCGTCCCATAGCCTGGGAGCGCTCCCATATATTGACCGACGTCATTGCCTTTACCGCGTTCCTTTTCTAACCTGCGAGCACCCCTCGTCCCCGTCCCGCAAGGAGAGCCATGTCCTCCCATCGCTTCGCGGCTCCGATGTGGTCGCTCTTCCGCATCGTGGTCGGCCTGCTGTTCCTCTGCCACGGGCTGGCCTCGGTCTTCGGCGTCCTCGGCGGCAACCGCGGCTCGGGCCAGGCGATCGAGCCCGGCACCTGGCCGAACTGGTACGCCGGCGTGATCCAGCTGGTGTGCGGCGCCCTGGTCCTGGCCGGCCTGGCCACCCGGCCCGCGGCGATCCTCGCCTCCGGCTCGATGGCGTACGCGTACTTCGTGGTCCACCAGCCGGAGGGCGTCCTGCCGATCCAGAACGGCGGCGTCACCCCGGCGCTGTACGCCTGGACGTTCCTCGCGATCGCCGTACTGGGCGCCGGCCCGTGGTCGATCGACGCGCTCATCGCCCGCCGCCGCGACACGACGACGGTCACGGTCCCCGAGAGCCAGCTCGCCGGCAGCCGCCGATAGCTCAGCGGGCCGCGAACGCCAGCGCCACACACCAGACGAGCAGGGCGGCACTGCCCCCGCAGGCCGTCGTCCTGGTCCGGTCCGCGACCCGCAGCCGGCGGTACGGCCGGTCGGCGAAGCCGTCCCGTTGCAGCTGCGGATGCGACGGGACGGCCGCGGCCATCCTCAACGGACCCGGCTGAGCCTCCCCGGGCCGGGCCGAGCCGGACCCGGCTGAGCAAAACCGGGTGCAGTGGCCGGGCGGCCTGGCTAGCGTCCGGGCGTGGCCCACACCTATCCCCCGCTGAACGTCGAGGTCCGCACGCCGCGCCTGACGCTGGCCGGTGCGTCCGACGACCTGCTGGAACGTCTCGTGCCGCTGGTGCGGGCGGGGATCGCCGACGCGGCGCCGTGGCCGTTCGACGACCCGATGTCGCTCTACGCCGACAATCCGGAACGTGAGTGGCGCTGGCTGCGCGGCATCTGGGCCGGCCGCGCCCGGGTGAGCCCGGATGCGTGGCGGCTGTACTTCGTCGTGCTCGTCGACGGCGAACCGGTCGGCATGCAGGACCTCATCGGCACGAACTTCACCCGGTTCGGCACGGTGACCAGCTTCTCGTGGCTGGCCCCGGGCAGCCGCGGACGGGGGCTGGGCAAGGAGATGCGGGCGGCGATCCTGCAGCTGGCCTTCGCCGGACTGGGCGCACGTGAAGCCGGCAGCGACGCCTTTGTCGACAACGAGGCGTCCAACCGGGTGTCCCGCGCCCTGGGCTACGAACCGAACGGTACGGACTGGGACACCCGCCGCGGCGAGCCCGCGCAGATCCAGCGGTGGCGGCTCACCCGGGACGCGTGGCAGCGGATCAGCCGCGCGGACATCGACCTGGTCGGCGTCGAGCAGTGCCGGCCCGTACTGGGCATCGGCTAGCGCCACTCACATTGCGCCGCTTCAACCGGAGGGTTACAGTCGGCCGGCGTGGGAGCGCTCCCACGCACCCGTCCTCCCCCTGATCCGACGGAGCCCCCTTCATGCGCAGCCTCAGACTCAAGCTCCTCGCGGCCGGCGGCATCGTTGCCGCCGCCTCGGCGGTGGCTTTGATCGCCATGCCGGCGTCCGCGGAGACCGCCGCGTTCACCGTGACGAACTCCTGGAACTCCGGCTACCAGGCGAACGTGGTGGTCAAGAACGACACCTCGGCGACCATCTCCACCTGGCGGGTGGAGCTCAGCCTGCCCGCCGGGACGACCGTGGTCAACAGCTGGAACGCCACCCAGGCCAGCTCCGGCGGCACGTACACGTTCACCCCGGCCGGCTGGAACGCCACCCTCGCCGCCGGCGCGTCGACCGAGTTCGGCCTGGTCCTCAACGGCACCGGGCGGCCCACCACCTGCCTGGTCAACGGCCGCTCCTGCGACGGCTCCGGCACGCCGTCGTCGCCGACCGCGAGCCCGACGCCGACGCGGACCACCACGCCCAGCGCGCCGCCGACCACCGCGCCGGCCGGCCGCACGCCGGTGGCGATCAACGGCCAGCTGCACGTCTGCGGCGTCAACCTGTGCAACCAGTACAACCGGCCGATCCAGCTGCGCGGCATGAGCACGCACGGCCTGCAGTGGTTCGCCAACTGCTACAACAACGCCTCCCTGGACGCGCTGGCCAACGACTGGCAGGCCGACCTGTTCCGGATCGCGATGTACGTGCAGGAGGGCGGCTACGAGACCAACCCGGCCGGCTTCACCTCGCAGGTCAACAACCTGGTCGACCTGGCCGAGGCCCGCGGCATGTACGCGCTGATCGACTTCCACACCCTCACGCCGGGCGACCCCAACTACAACCTGGAGCGGGCCAAGACCTTCTTCGCCGCGGTCTCCACCCGTAACGCCGCCAAGAAGAACGTGATCTACGAGATCGCGAACGAGCCGAACGGCGTGAGCTGGACCGGCATCAAGAACTACGCCGAGCAGGTCATCCCGGTGATCCGCGCCAACGACCCGGACGCCGTGATCATCGTCGGCACCCGGGGCTGGTCCTCGCTGGGCGTCTCGGACGGTTCCGGTTCCAGCGAGATCACCGCCAACCCGGTCCGGGCCACCAACATCATGTACGCGTTCCACTTCTACGCGGCGTCGCACAAGGACAACTACCGCGCCGAGGTGGAGCGGGCGGCCACCGCGCTGCCGCTGTTCGTGACCGAGTTCGGCACGGTGAGCGCCACCGGTGGCGGTGCCGTCGACACGGCGAGCAGCACGGCGTGGCTCGACCTGCTCGACCGGCTCAAGATCAGCTACGCGAACTGGACGTTCTCCGACGCCGGTGAGGGCAGCGCGGCGTTCCGGGCCGGCACGTGCGCCGGGGGCACGTACGCGGGCACCGGTGTCCTCTCCGAATCGGGTGCGCTGATCCGCAGCCGGATCCGGACCCCGGACAACTTCCCGACCAGCTGACAGTCAGCCACGCAGGACGATGCCGGTGGGTCCCCGCGACCCGCCGGCATCGCCGTTGGCAAGGCCGGGGCGCGTGTCGGGGAACGAGCCATTGCCGAACAGCACCCGGGCGGCGGCTGCCCGACCCGGCGGAGTCCGCAGAGCGGTGAAAGCGGTCTCGGTGAAGGCCGGTGACCGTACCGCCGACAGGGCGTGACGCATCAGCAGCCGGGTCCGGAAGCGCCTGCGCAGGGCGGCGCCGTCGTAGTGCCGCAACACCGACACGTCTCCCGTGCGCAGGTAGTCGCCGGTCACCGCGGCGGCCAGTTCCGCCATGCGCAGGCACGGATCGAGGCCACCGGCGGTCAGCGGGGACACCGCGCCGGCCGCGTCGCCGACGAGCAACCCCTGCGCGCAGGCGAGCCGGCGCAGCACACCGCCGACCGGGATCGGCCCGCCGCGGCGCTGCACCGCTCCGGTTGCGGCGGGGAGCGCTCCGAACCGCCGGCCGAAGGTACGCAGCAGCTCGGGCAGCGGGCCGGCCAGGCGGTCCGGGCGCCCGGCCAGCCCGACGTGCGCGTGCCGTCCGTCGTCGACGACCCAGGCGAGGTAGCCGGGGGCGAGCCGCGGATCGAGTACGCAGTGGAACGTCGGCTCGGCACCGCCGTCGGCCACCGGGAACACCTCTTCGACGCCTACGATGAGCCGGCGGTTGACGTCGAGTCCGAGCCGGCGTGCGACCGTCGACCGGGCACCGTCCGCGCCGATGGTGAAGCGGGCCGCGACGCCGGGCACGGGGTAAGAGACGCCGAGCCGTACCCGTGCGCCGGCGAGCCGCGCGGCGGCCAGGGCGTGGGCGTAGATGCCGGCCATGTCGGCCACCCGGAACTCGTCGCGCGCGCTGACCAGCTCGACCGGCCCGCGCAGCGACGGCGGATAGAGCAGGACCCGGCGGATCGCCGGACCGAGCTCCTCCGCCGGCAGGGCGAAGTCCTCGAGGGTACGGCGCACGAAGATCCCGGTGGTACGGATGCCCGTGTCCAGGGTGCTGCGCCGGTCGACCACGAGCACGTCGAGGCCGCGCCGGGCCAGCAGCCGGGCGGTGTGCAGACCGGCCAGACCGGCCCCGACGACCAGGACATCCACCATCTCCATGACCGCGACGGTAACGGCGCCGGGGACCTCCGGCGGCCGCGCGCACAACACCTTCACGGACTCTCCCCGGACCGTCCGAGATTGCAAACCGTACGTACGTACTGTTTGATGGAGGGCATGCCACTGCTGCCGGAACCCGGTCCGATCCGGACTCTCGCCGCCGTCACGCTGGTCAACACCATCGGCAACGGCCTGTGGATGACGTCGAGCGCGCTGTTCCTCACCCGTTCCGTCGGCCTGTCCATCGGCCAGACCGGTCTCGCCCTGACCCTGGTCGCCCTGATCAGCCTGGTGACCAGCACACCGGTGGGCTACCTGGCCGACCGGCTCGGGCCGCGCGGGGTGGCGATCGGGGCCCTGGTCGCGCTCGGTCTCTGCGAGACGGCGATGGTCGGGGTCCGGTCGATGGCCGGGTTCCTGGTGGTGGCCGCCCCGATGGCGGTCTTCGAGGCGGCCCAGCGGGCGGCCCGCGGCGCGATCATCGGCGGGGCCGTGCCGCCCGACCAGCGCGTCTACACCCGCGCCTACCTGCGCTCGATCACCAACGTCGGGATCACCGTCGGAGCGGCCATCGCGGGCATCGGGCTGACGGTGGACACCCGGACGGCGTACCTGTCATTGATCCTGGGGGACGCGGCGACGTTCGTGCTCGCCGCCGCCGTGCTCACCCGGCTCGCCCCGATCGCCCGGGCGCCGCGGGCCGGGTCCGGGCCGCGGCTGACCGCGCTGCGCGACCGGCCGTTCCTCGCCTTCGTCGTGCTGGACGGCCTGCTCGCCACCAACTTCGGGCTCTTCGAGGTCGCGCTGCCGCTCTGGATCGCCGACCGCACCGACGCGCCGCACTGGATGATCTCGGTGGTGTTCGTGGTGAACACCGTGGCCGTGGTGCTCTTCCAGGTGCGCGCCGCCCGGGGCACCGACACGCTGGCCGGGGCCGCCCGCGCTTCCCGCCGAGCCGGCTTCGGCCTGCTGCTGGCCTGCCTGATCTTCTCGCTGACCGCGGGCACCGGTCTCGCGCTGACCGTGCTGCTGCTGGTCGTCGCCGCGCTGGTGCAGGTGACCGCCGAGATGTGGTACTCGGCCGGCGGCTGGGCCATCTCCTTCGGCCTGGCCCCCGACCACGCGCACGGCCAGTACCAGGGGACATACGCGATGGGCCACCAGTTCGGCCAGATGGTCGCCCCGGCGGCGGTCACCGCCCTCACCCTGGGCTGGGGCACCCCGGGCTGGCTGGTGCTCGGCGCGGCGTTCGCGGTGGTCGGCTGCCTCGTGCCGCCGGTGGTGCGCCGGGCTGCCGAGCACCGCGAGCCGGCGGAGAACTACTCGGCTTCATCCTCCTGATGGACCGGAGAGGCGGTGAGCAGGTCGAGCTCCCACCGCGCGGAGTACACCTCGCTGTCCTCGTCGGCGGCGACCAGATAGGAGCTGACCCGTACGCCCAGGCCCAGCTGATCGGCCGCGCGCAGGTGCTCGACCAGTTCGTCGACGCTGGCCAGGTAGTGCGTGGCGATCAGCTCGGGGGCGGGCTCGGCGGTCGTCTCGTCAAGGATCTTGCTTTCCACGTCGGTCACGGCACCCAGCGTAGAGGCGGGCGGTGCCCGGGTCAGCGCACACCCCCACGGCGGATCCTCGCCTCGGCGTCGCGGAGGACGCGGGGCACCAGCATGCGGTGGACGGCCGAGCACGGCGGCCAGACGACACCGGCCGGATGCCGCCGGTAGTGCACGAAGGTCACCAGCGACACCCGGCCGGCGCCGGTCTCGACGAGCAGGTTGGCGGCCAGGAACCAGGACGCCGCCTCGAGGCGGATCCAGTCCTCGCCGTGCCCGCCGATCCGCCAACCGGCCACGGTGGCCGGCGAGGCGTGCCGGCTGAGGCGCAGACCCAGCACCCCGCGCCAGATAAACACCTCCGCCGGGCTGGGGACGTCACCGAACATCGCGCGGGCCCACTGCTCCGGCGACGCCCGCACGTCGGTGGCGAGAGCGAAGCGGTCGGCGTAGTCGATCTCCGGCACCGAGCTGAGCGTGCGGACGGATTCGGGGATGTGCATCTCACGATCTCCGTTCTTCTATACGGTACCGTATATTCGCAGGCTAACCGATGTATACGCTGGCGTATAGACAGAGTGAGGAAGCTCGTGGGCGCGACTCGTACGACCCGGGACAGGTGGATCGAGGAAGGTCTGGCGGCGCTGGCGACCGGCGGCCCGGACGCGGTCCGGGTCGAGGCGCTGGCCAAGCGGCTCGGCGTCACCAAGGGCGGGTTCTACGGATCCTTCGCCGACCGGGACGCGCTGCTGACGGCGATGCTCGACACGTGGGAACGGGAGAGCACCGACGAGGTGCTGGCGCGCGTCGAGCGTGAGGGCGGCGACCCGCGGACCCGGATCCGGCGCGCCGGCGTGCTCACCTTCTCCAGCGGCCGGCTGCTCCCGATCGACCTGGCGGTCCGCGACTGGGCCCGGCGCGACGAGGCGGTCGCCGCGCGCCTGCGTCGGGTCGACAACCGGCGCATGGCGCTGCTGCGCGAGATGATCAGCACCTTCTGCGCCGACCCCGAGGAGGTCGAGGCCCGCAGCCTGCTGGCCTTCTGCGTGGCGATCGGCGAGCACTTCCTCGCCGCCGACCACGGCGACCGTACCCGGGCCCAGGTCCTCGCCCGCGCCGCCGACCTGGTGCTCGACCGCTCCCGCGAGGATCCGGGTCACGGCCCGTCACCGGTCAGGTGATGTCACGGCGCACTGTCGTCACGACCGCGGCCACCGCGAAGGCCAGAGCGTATCCGGCCAGGGCGAGCCCGGCCTGCCACTGCGGCGGGCCGTCGACGGCGGTGGGCAGCCGGTCCAGCGCGGAGCCCAGCGCGAACGGCAGCCACCGGTCGGCGTCCCCGACGAGCTGCCCGACGATGCCCTCCACCAGGGTCAGCCAGGCCAGCGCGACGGCGACCGCGCCGAGCAGGTTGGTCACCAGCGCCCCGACGCCGACACCGATCGCGGCGAAGGCGGCGTTCCAGCCGATGCCGCCGAGCACCGTGCGCCACAGGTCCCAGGACGAGAGGTCCAACGAGGAGCCTTTGGCGGTGAGCCAGACGGCGGTGGTGATCAGCGCGGTGAGGGCGGCGGCCACCCCGAAGACGACGCCGGCCGCGGTGTAGACGCCGAGCTTGGCCAGCACGACCCGATAGCGCCGCGGGGTGGCGAGGTAGGCGTCGCTGATGGTGCGGTGCCGGTACTCCCCCGCGACCGCCATGATGCCGAGCACCAGGGTGAACAGCGAGACCAGCCCGATGTGGGCCACCGCATCCCGCTGCGCGGCGGGTGAGACGACGTCGTCACGGCTGACCATCAACCCGGTGACCCCGGCGACGATGACGAGCTGCGCCGCGCCGAGCAGCAGCCAGCCGCTGCGGACCGTACGCAGTTTGCGGAACTCGGCGGCGAGGATCATCGGGTGCTTCCTTCCAGCTCGGTGGTCAGGCGCAGGAAGGCCGACTCCAGGGTTTCGCCGCCGGCCGACAGCTCGGCGAGCGGCCCGGCGAAGCGCAGCACCCCGCCGTTGACGATCAGGACCCGGTCCGCGCTCTGGGCCACCTCGGCCAGGATGTGACTGGACACCACGACGGTGCGGCCCTGATCGGCGAGCTGCCGCAACAGCGTGCGCAGCCAGGCCAGCCCGGCCGGATCGAGGCCGTTGCCGGGCTCGTCGAGGATCAGCACGCGCGGGTCGCCGATCAGTGCCGAGGCCAGGCCGAGCCGCTGACGCATGCCCAGCGAGTAGCCGCTGACCCGGCGCCCGCCGTCCGCGGTCAGTCCCACCTCGTCCAGCACCGCATCGACCCTGGTCGCGGGCAGCCCGGCCAGCTGCGCCTGGATGAGCAGGTGGTCGCGAGCGGTGCGGCCGGGGTGGAAACCGGACGCCTCGAGCAGGGCGCCGACGACCCGGCTCGGTCGGGGCAGCTCGGCGTAGGGACGCCCGTCCACGGTGGCCGTGCCGGCGGTCGGCCGGACCAGGCCGAGCAGCATCCGCAGGGTGGTGGTCTTGCCGGCCCCGTTGGGGCCGAGGAAGCCGGTCACTCCCGGCCCGAGATCGAAGCTGAGATCGTGTACGGCGGTCACGGCGCCGAACCGTTTGGTGAGTCCTCGGACGGACACGTCGGTCATCGCAGTCCCTTCGTGGTGAGCGCAACGACACCGACTCTCGCGCCCGGCGCCCCCGTTCTCGTCGCCTCAGCGGGGCATCTTCGCCGTACCGCGGGCGCGGTATGCCGCTGATGCCGCCACGAGGGGAGGCGCCGGGACGCCGGCCGGCCGTACGGTGTGGCCATGCACGTCATCGCCCACCTGCGGCGGGTGGCTCAGGCCCGCCCGCACGTCGCCGACGCGGCGATCGCGGCCCTGGTGTGGGTGGCGGCGTTGCTGACCACCGCGGGGCCGCACCATCTGCGCGGGTTCACCCCGTTGCTGCTGGCGACGGTCGCGTGCGTGGTGCTGGTGGTGCGGCGGCGCTGGCCGTACCCGGTGCTGCTGGTCAGCACGGTGGCCGCCGAGCTGTTCCTGGCCCACCAGCCGGGGACCGGCGACACCCTGATCCTGGCCGCGCCGCTGGTCGCGCTCTACACCGTGGCCGAGAGCAGCGACCGCCGGCGGTCGCTGCTCGTCGGCGGGCTGCTGGTGCTCGCGCTCGGCGCGTTCCACACGGTCGGGGCGCCGGCGCGCTGGCTCGGACCGGAGAACGTCGCCCTGGCCGCTCTCGGCGGTCTCGCCGTGGCCGCCGGTGAGGCGTCGCGCAACCGGCGGGCCTATCTGGCCGAGGTGTTGCTGCGGGCCGAGGACGCCGAGCGCGACCGGGAGGCCGAGACCCGGCGCCGGCTCACCGAGGAACGCCTGCGCATCGCCCGCGACCTGCACGACAGCGTCGGCCACCACCTCGCGCTGATCAACGTGCAGGCGGGCGTCGCCCGGCACGTGCTGACCGACCAGCCGGCCCCGGTACGCGAGACGTTCGACCAGATCCGGCAGGGCAGCCGGGCCGCGCTGGACGAGCTGCGCGACACGGTCGGACTGCTGCGCCGGCCGGAGGAGGTGAGCGCGCCCGTGGAGCCCACGGTCGGCCTGGCCGCGCTCGACGACCTGTTGAGCTCGTTCACCCGCTCGGGTCTGCAGATCGTCTGCGACCGGCACGGCGACACGACGCACCTGTCCTGGGCCGCGGACGTGACGGCCTACCGGGTCGTGCAGGAGTCGCTGACCAACATCTGCAAGCACGCCGGCCCGGTGGAGGTCCGGCTCAGCCTGCGGCGCGAGCGGGAGATGCTGACGGTGATCGTCGACAACGACGGCCCGCCGGCGACCGGGCCGGTGGTGACCGGGCCGGCCGTCACCGGGCACGCGGTCACCGGGCCCGCGGTCACCGGGCCCGCGGCGGACGTGCACGGCATCATCGGGATGCGGGAACGGGTGGCGGCGCTCGGCGGCACCCTGCTGGCCGGCCCCCGGGCCACCGGCGGCGGCTTCCGGGTCACCGCGGTCCTGCCGGCCGGGCACCCGGCGTGACCGACCAACCGATCCGGGTGCTGCTCGCCGACGACCAGCCGCTGCTGCTGGCCAGCTTCGCGACGCTGATCGCCGCCACCGCGGGCATGTGCGTCGCCGGTACGGCCCGCACCGGCACCGAGGCCGTCGCCCTGGCCCGCGCGGCGCGCGCCGACGTGGTGCTGATGGACATCCGGATGCCGGAGCTCGACGGGCTGGCCGCGACCCGGCTGATCACCGCCGACGAGGACCTGGCCGGGGTCCGGGTGCTGATCCTGACCACGTTCGAGATCGACGAGTACGTCTTCGCGGCGTTGCGCAGCGGCGCCAGCGGCTTCCTCGGCAAGAGCGCGGAGCCGGAGGAGTTGCTGCACGCCATCCGGGTCGTCCACCGCGGCGACGCCCTGCTGACCCCGGCGGCGACCCGCAGCCTCATCGCCCGCTACCTGTCCCGTCCCGAACGCAGCGGGGAGATCCCCGCGCACCGGCTGACCGGGCTCACCGAACGGGAGCGGGAGGTGCTCACCCTGGTGGCGTCGGGACTGTCCAACAGCGACATCGCGGCGCACCTGACGCTGAGCCCGCACACGGTCAAGACGCACATCAACCGCACGATGATGAAGCTGGGCGCGCACGACCGGGCCCAGCTGGTCGTGCTGGCGTACGAGAGCGGCCTGATCAGACCGGGCGGAGCAGCCTGCTGAGTGGCCTGACCCGGCGGAAACGGCCGAGGGTCGCCGGACCGGTCCGGCGACCCTGGGCACGGGCTGGGGAAGCAATCGCTTAGCACTGCCTCCAGGCGAAGTGGTAGGTGGTGGAGATGCTGCCGTCGGTGGAGTCCATGGTCAGGAAGCTGGCGTCGGTCGAGGTGCCCTTGGCGACCCGCAGCTCGGTGTTGATGT
The DNA here is from genome assembly GCF_050955795.1 of Actinoplanes sp. CA-051413. Classification (NCBI taxonomy): domain Bacteria; kingdom Bacillati; phylum Actinomycetota; class Actinomycetes; order Micromonosporales; family Micromonosporaceae; genus Actinoplanes; species Actinoplanes sp. CA-051413. Next base: position 4,012,509 of record NZ_CP192100.1, on the reverse strand, counting down.
TGAGGTTGCGCAGTTCCCCGCACGGGTGCCAGACGACCGCGGCGACCGGAACCTCGTCACTGGCGAACCAGTTGTCGTCCAGGGGCGCGGTGACCGGGTGGTTGGTGAAGGTGCTCTGGCTCATGCCCTGGAAGTAGTAGTTCGCCCGTTGCGTGGCGGTGGCACCGCGCTGGAGCAGGCCGTACCCGCGGTAGTCCACCTTGGTGATCGCGAAGGTGAAGCCCTGGGGCACGTGGACCAGCACGTTGAGCTGGCAGTTCTTGCGGCCTTCGGTGGTGGCGATGCCCGGGCCGGCCTGGGCCAGGTACTCGCTGTAGATGGCGGTGAAGGCGGTGTTGTCCGGTGAGACGGCGACGTCCGCCGTACCGGGCCGGCAGCCGGACCCGGCCATGGCGACCAGGTCGATGACGATGTGGTCGGACGGCGGGTCCTCCAGCGGGTTTCCGGCGGAGGCGGGCGAGGCCGCGGTCAACGAGGCGGCGAGCAACGCCAACACCGCTCCCCCGCGCACCAGCAATTTACGCATGGAACTCCCTTCGAGTAACGACGACAATGCACACGCGGGACCGATGCTATGGGCGGACATTGAGAAACGTCAATGAAACATTGTCAGGTCGCATTGTGCGGTAATTGGGAGGCGTCATACAGGTGGTTAGGTGTTTACGCGTGACCGCTCAAAGCCGCACACCACATCTTCAGGATTATTCGGGCGGAAGTCCCTGCCGAATTACCCGGAATATCCGTCTACCTGGGCACCTGCAGCATGCATATCCCATCCGAACGGGGACGGCGGATCATCAACTCAGATAGATGAACACCAATACTTGTCTGGAGCATGACAGCTGACTAACATTCCCTACCGAGCGCCGTCCGACCGCGTTTAGCAGTTCAGGGTTTAATATTGGAAGCCTTCCAGAATGCACCGTCAGAAACGAGAGGAATACCATGATCAAGAGCCTCGTCGGCGTAAGACATACGGCTCTCGCCGTCATCGGCACAGTTCTTACGCTGTCGCTGTCCACGCCGGCGCACGCCGAGGCCGCCGCCGTCCCGGACGGCAACGTCACCTTCGAGGTGATAGCCGCCAACGGGTCGGGGTGCGCACCCGGCACGGCCACGGTGATCGCCGACTCCGACAAGACAGGCTTCCGGATCAGGTACCACGACTTCGTGGCGGAAGCCGGCGGCAGCGCCGACCCCACCGACCGTCGGAAGAACTGCCAGGTCGGCGTCCTGGTCACGGTGCCGGCCGGCTGGACCTTCGCCGTCGCCGAGGCGGACTACCGGGGCCGCGCCCGGCTCTACTCCGGCGCGACCGCCCTGCAGCGCACGAACTACTACTGGCAGGGATCGTCGGTCAACAACAACAACGACGAGACCTTCACCGGCCCGCTCAACGGCTTCTGGGCGACCAAGGACGTGGCCCCCGTGCTGGTCTACGCCCCCTGCACCGAGCAGCGGGTCCTGAACGTCAACACCGAGCTGCGGGTCGACCCCGGCACGTCGAGCGGCCGCAGCAGCATGTCGATGCGGTCCAGCGAGGGCGACGTGGACACCCTGTTCAACTTCAGCTGGATCCGGTGCTGATGCCGTAACGAGCTGCCCCGGCACCTCAACCGGTCACGAAGGACTCCCCCCGGAATCCTTCGTGACCGCGGCTCACTCCGGCAGCTGCCACAGCTCGCCGGTGCCGATCAGGAAGACGTCACCACCGACGGCCACTGTGCGGACGGCGTCGCTCGGGCCGTACGCGGTGATCGTCATCCGGCTCGGGCGGCCGGCGAAGCGGCCCTGCCGCAGGGTCGCCGGGACGCCGTCGGCGAGCCGGCCGCGCCGGCGCAGATAGGCCGCCACGCAGCCGGCGGCACTTCCGGTGGCCACGTCCTCGACGATGCCGTCGTTGTTCCAGTGCCGCCCCTCCAGGCCGGCCACGTCCAGCAGGTAGGCGAACTGCGCGCCGGCTCCGGCCAGCGGGGCCTCGAGGTCTTCGGTGATCCGGGCGCGGGCCAGAGCATCGGCCCGTACCGGCAGGATCAGGTAACGCAGCCCGGTGCTGACCACCTCGGCGGGCAGGCCGGTGGCGAGATCCTCGGGACGCAGCGAGAACAACGGAAGCAGGCCCGCCACCTCAGGAGCTCCGAGGAAGTCCGGGGCGCCCTGCTCCAGCACACCGGCGTACCGCCCGGAGGAGTGCCGCCGGGTCGTGACCCGGACCGTGCGGGCCGGCAGCCGCAGCGTCCAGGTCTCAGTGTCGGCCGTGCCGTGCAGCGCGTGCAGCACACAGGCCGCCCCGACCACCGGATGACCGGCGAAGTCGAGCTCCTCCAGCAGATCGAAGACCCGGGCCACCCAGCCCTCGCCGTCGCGGGTCAGGAAGATGGACTCGAAGTGGCGCAGCTCCCGGGTGATCGCCGCCATCTGCTCGCCGGCGAGACCGGCGGACTCCGCGAAGACCGCGAGACTGTTGCCGCTGTACGCCCGGCTGCCGAAGACGTCGACGTGGTGATAGCGCAGCCGGTCCGGATCACTCGGTGGAGTCACCCGGCAAAGTCTCGGCGGTGCGGCGCGCGAAGTCGAGGCCGCCGAGCCGGTGCACGGTGGCCGGGTCGGAGAACACGACGATGCGGGCGATCCCCGTCGCGGTCGGCGTGATCATGCCGACCCCGAAGGCCTGGTACGAGCCGTCGGCCGTGCGGTGCCAGGCGGCGAAGCCCGCTTCCCCGTTCAGGTCGGCCGGCCGCATGCGCCACTCCCCCGGCGAGCCCAGGGCCTGGTGCGCCAGGTACCGCAGGCAGGTCTTCTTGCCGGAGTACCAGCTGCGCACCGGTACGGCTTCCAGCACCGCATCCGCCCGCAGCAGCCGCTCGATGGCGCCGATGTCCGCGGCCTCGAAAGCGGCCAGATATCCGCGCAGCAGCTCGCGCGCCCGCGGATGGCTGGGCTCCACCACGTCGTCCATGCTCGGCGTGACCTCCTCGATGCGGCGCCGGGCCCGCTGGAGCAGGCTCTTCACGGCCGGGGTGGTGGTGTCGAGGCTCCTGGCCACCTCGGCCGCGGGCCAGGCCAGCACGTCCCGCAGGATCAGTACGGCCCGCTGCTTCGGCGGCAGGTACTGCAGGCTGACGATCAGGGCCAGCCGGATCGAGTCGCGGGAGATCACCGTCGCCTCCGGGTCGTCGGGCGCGGCGGCGAACAGCGCGTCGGGCACCGGCTGGATCCACCTGGTGCCGGGATCGCCGAGCACGGACGGCGCGTACGGGTCGTCGCTGGGCGCTCCGAGCCCGGACGGCAGCACGCGGCGCTCGCGGTGCTGCAACGCCGTCAGGCAGGCGTTGGTCGCGATCCGATAGAGCCAGGTACGCAGCGACGCCCGCCCCTCGAAGCCGCCGTAGGACTTCCAGGCCCGCAGGTACGTCTCCTGCACCAGGTCCTCGGCGTCGTCAACCGAACCGGTCATCCGGTAGCAGTGGGCGAGCAGCTCGCGGCGGAAAGCCTCGGCCCGGGCGGTGAACTCGTCATCGGCGGCCCCGCTGTCCCTGGTGCTCGGCATTTGTCGTCCTCCCGTACCGGTGGTTGGCCGCGAGCGCGCACTCCGGCCCAGAGTGACAGACCGCCCGGCCGGCCCGAAGGAATCGGATGTAAAACTTTTTAGACATCGTGTCAAAGATTTGCTACCTTCTTCCATGTCAAACATTCTGTACATCGAAGGGGGCCGGTCGTGACGCACGAGGAGAAACGCGCGTGGATCAGGCTGGTGGTGGCCGTCCTCGGCTACGCCGCCTACGTGGCCGTCATCGCCGGTCGCGTCGACGGGCGCCCGCTGGCCTCGGTGCCGTACGCGGGCATTCTGCTGTGGACGGTCGGCGCCGCCATCGTCACCTCGATCATCGCCGAGATCGCGATGGCCGTGGGCAACCCGCGCGCCTCCCGCCTCAAGGACGACCGCGACCGCGAGATCGGCCGGCTCGGTGAGCATGTCGGGCAGTCGTTCGTCGTCATCGGCGCGGTCGCCGCGATGCTGATGGCGATGGCCGAGTGGGCGCCGTTCTGGATCGCCAACGTGATCTACCTGTGCTTCGTGCTGTCGGCGGTCCTCGGCGGCATCACCAAGGTCATCGTCTACCGCCGGAGCCTGCCGCAATGGTGAAGCCGACGCAGGTGACCAACAGCATCCGCGCGCTGCGCTTCGCGCACGGCGAGATGACCCAGGCCGAGCTGGCCGACCGGATCGGCGTGACCCGGCAGACCCTCATCGCCATCGAGCAGGGGCGCTACTCGCCCTCGCTGGAGATGGCCTTCCGGATCGCCCGGGTGTTCCGGGCGCCGCTCGACAACGTGTTCCAGTATCCCGACGACCCCGAGGAGAAACCGTGAAAGCCATCGCCCAGGACGGGTACGGCTCAGCCGACGTCCTCCAGCTCCGCGACGTCGACCCGCCGCCGGTCGGCGACCGGGAGGTGCTCCTAGAGGTGCGCGCCGCCGGGGTCGACCCGGGCGTGTGGATCTTCATGACCGGCCGGCCGTACGCGGCGCGCCTGGCCTTCGGACTGCGCCGGCCCAACGTGGCGGTGCGCGGCCTGGACGTCGCCGGCGTGGTGACCGCGGTCGGCGCCCGGGTCACCCGCTTCCGGCCGGGTGACGAGGTCTACGGCACCTGCGGGACCGGCTCGTTCGCCGAGCAGGCAACCGCCAAGGAGGACCGGCTCGCCCTCAAACCCGCCGCGATCTCCTTCGAGCAGGCGGCGGCGACCCCGGTCTCCGGCGTCACCGCCCTGCAGAGCCTGCGCGACGGGGGCGTGCAGGCCGGCCGGCGGGTGCTGATCACCGGTGCGGGCGGCGGCGTCGGGACCTTCGCGGTCCAGCTCGCCAAGGCGTACGGGGCGAGCGTCACCGGCGTGTGCAGCACCGGAAAAGCCGACCTGGTCCGGTCGCTGGGCGCCGACGGCGTCATCGACTACACCCGGCACGAGGTGGACCGCGACGGACCGGTGTACGACGTCATCATCGACACCGCGGGCAACCGGCCGCTGTCACTGCTGCGCCGGGCCGCCACGCCGCGCGGCACGATCGTGCTGGTCGGTGGCGGGCACGCGCAGGGCCGGATCATGGGCGGCTTCCAGCGCCAGATGGCCGCGCCGCTGCTCTCGCCCTTCATGAGCCAGCGCCTGCGCGGCGTGACCGCCCGGGTGCGCGCCGAGGAGCTCGCAGAGCTGAGCCCGCTGCTGGAGTCGGGCCAGATCACGCCGGTGATCGGCCGCAGCTATCCGCTGGCCGAGGCCGCCGGGGCGATCCGCGACCTGTCGGCGGGCCGCTACCCGGGCAAGCTCGTCGTCACGATCTAGCAGCCGGACGGCACGCTCGACAGCTCCCGCCTCTACCAGGGACGGGGCTGGCACATCTGGAACAACCCCGGCGACACGCCGACGCTGCGCAGCTCGTCGGACCGCGTCTACGACACGTGCAAGTGGACGAGCCGCGGCACCGGCGCGACGAACTGCGGTCCCCTCGGCAACACCGCCGTCGAACCCAAGCCGCCGGCTCCCGCCCCGCCCACGACCCGGCCGGCTCCCACCAAGCCCACGACACCGCCGACCACTATGCCGGCCCCCACCACCCCGACGCCGCCGGCAGGCGATCCCACGACCCCGCCGCCCGTCATCGGCTGAAGCCTCACTGCTGCCCGGCGCGGCGGTGGAACCTCGCGGTCAGGCCCTGCGGTGTCAGCAGACCGCCGAAGTCCGGGGTGCCGCCGTTGCCGGGCGCGATGCTCACGTCGTACTCCCGCACCAGCCAGAAGGTGCTCAGCACCAGCTGGATCATGCCCAGCTGCGTCCCCACGCAGACCCGCGGCCCCGCGCCGAACGGCAGGTAGGTGTGGCGTTGCAGCTGGGCCCGCGGCTCCAGCCACCGCTGCGGGTCGAAGGCCTCCGGGTCACGCCACCACCGTTCGTCGCGGTGCAGGGCGTACAGGCTGAACAAAACCTGGTCCCCCCGGTCGAGCCGCCACTCGCCGAGGGTGGTTGCCCGCCGCGCGGTCCGGCCGATCAGCCAGGTCGGCGGGCGCAACCTCAGCACTTCTTTGACAAAAGCCTCCGTGTACGGCAGTGAAGTCGTCGACGGCGCCACCTGGGTGTCGTGGGCCGCGGCCTCCTGCTCGACTGCACGCCGCACCTCCGGGTACGCCACGAGGTCGTGCACGATCCAGGTCAGGGCGGCCGCCGGGACGCCGTACGCGGCCAGCATGATGCCCCGGATCAGCCGCTCGACCTGCAGGTCGCTGAGCGCGGGCGCGTCCGCGGCCAGCAGCACGTCGAGCAGGTCCGGCGCGGTGTCCGCCGCGGGCGGGCCGGCGGCCTTGCGCCGGCGCACCACCTCGGTCATCGCCGCGACGGTGGCCTCCCGCGCCCGGACGAAACGCCGCACCCGGCGCGACGGCCACCACTGCGGCACCATGTAGGAGCTGCGGGACAGCGGGTCCAGCGCTTCGGTGTTCTCCGCGATCACGGCGGGCAGGCCCTCGGCGTCGCGGCTGACGCAGAAGTCGGCGATCGCCCGGCCGAAGTAGTCCTTCATCACGGCGAGCACGTCGACGTCGCCGGGCCCGGCCTGCCGCAGCGAGCGGTCGAAGATGGCGCGCAGCCGCAGGGCGTGCGCCTCGGCCACCGTCCTGTTCAGGCCGCGCCAGCCCCGGCGCCGCGCGCTCATCCACAGCTCCGCGCCCGCGGCGGTCTCCTCCTCGTCGGTGCGCACCGCCAGCGGCACGGTCTCGGCCAGGAAGTCGTCGTTCGTCCGGCTGAGAATGTCGTGGATCAACGCCGGATCGGCAATCACGACGGTACGCGGATCAAAGGAGAATACGTCGCCGTATTCGCGCCGGCACCGTTCCAGAAATGCGACACGGTCCTTGTCGTAATCGACGACGTTACCGAAGAATCGATGGCCGCGCGGACCCGGCGGCCGGACGAGCGGAGCAGGGACAGTCGTCATGCGGAACCCCCTTGGCGCGGGCCGGCGGGCGGGGTGCACCCGCCGGCACGCTGCTTCCCGACGAGCCGGACGCCATACTTGCCGAACGTCCAGTACAGGTACAGGCCGCCCATGCGGGTCCGGCCGAAGAGCCGGGCAGTCAGGTGCCTCGCGTACGTCTTCATGGTTTCCTCCCGTGTCGACAGGGCGATTGCGCGGCGTGCGGAATCGCGTCCGACGTCTCCGTCGCGACCTCGATCAGCGTAGGGAAGACGGCCGGAACGGTCGCCCGCAGAACCGGCAATTGTCATCATCTGAACAAGCGTTCAGGTGCGTGTCACGGCATTACCCATTTAGAGCAGTCGATTCAAAAAGCGCGTTCGGCGTAGTGCAGGACCTCCTGGACGAGTCGCTTCGTCGGGTCGCCACTGAGTGAGTAGTAGACGTGGCGGCCACGGCGTTCCCGCCGTACCAGCCGGGCGTCGCGCAGGAAACGCAGGTGGTGGGCCACTCCCGTGACATCCGTATGCATCGCCTCGGCCAGCACGGCCGGCGTGGACTCCCCCGCCTGCAACAGCACGAGGATGTGCAGCCGGTGCTCGTACGCCATGGCCCGCAGGACGGCGACTGCCCGTTCCAGAGCGACTTCCATCTGGTTCACGCCGGCACCGCACGGCCGGGGATCCGGACCAGCAGTGACGACAGCAGCAATGTCGCGGTGGCCACCAGCGTGATGCTCGCCCCGGCGGCCAGGTTCCACCGGCTCGAGACGTACAGGCCGCCGAGGCCGCTGAGCACGCCGAACGCCATGGCCAGCGCGGTGATGACCGGCAGCCGGTGTGACCACATCCGGGCCGCCGCGGCCGGGGCGACGATCAGGGCGAGGGCGAGGATCGTGCCGACGGCCGGGACGACGGTCACCACGACCACCTCGATCGTGAACAGCAGCACCGCGTCCCAGGCCGTGGTGGCGAAGCCGGCCGCCCGGGCGCCGGTGCGGTCGAAGCCGGTGAACAGCAGCGGGCGCGCGCCGATCGCGAGGACGCCGGCCACCACGAGGAGCACCACCGCCGTCAGCACGAGGTCCTGCGGGCTCACCGTCAGCACCGAGCCGACCAGGAAGGACGACAGGTCGCGGCTGAAGCCGTTCTGGGTGGCGACGAGCCCGGCACCCAGGGCGAAGCCGCCGGAGAGCACCACGCCGGTGGCCGCGGCCGCGTTCTGGCCCTGGCGGCGGCTCAGCGCGGCCACGCCGAGGGCCACGACGGCGCCCGCCGCCACGCCGCCCACGAAGATGTTGACGCCGATGATCGACGCGGCCACCACCCCGGGGAAGGTCGCGTGGGTCAGGGCCATCGTGAAGAACGACAGCCGCCGCAGCACGACCTGCACACCGATGAGTCCGGCCAGCGCGCCGACGAGGATCACCTCGGCGGTGGCGCGGTGCAGGGCGTCATCCCACCAGTTCATGACAGCACCGGCCGGCGCAGCCGGGCCCGGAGCAGACCGACGGGCAGGAGGATCAGGTACGCGGCCACGAGCAGCAGCACCACGGTCGAGGCGGACGTCAGGTTGATCCCGTGGTCGACGGAGGCCGTCCAGCTCAGCAGCAGTCCCCCGTAGCCGGCCGCGAGAATCAGCACTGTGCCCAGCAGAGCCATCGCCGCGAGGCGGTGAGTCAGCATGCGCGCCGCCGCGGCGGGCACGATCAGCAGGGCCACGACCAGGATCGTGCCGACCGCGCGGACCGCGGCGACCACCACCAGGGCGACCAGCACATTGAGCCACAGGTCGAGCCAGCCGATCCGATATCCCGCGGCTGCGGCCCCGGCCGGATCGAACGTGCGGAACAGCAGCGCCCGCGCGCCGAGGGCGAGCAGAGCGAGGATCACGACCGCGAGGACCGCGGTCTCGGCGATCTGCCGCGGCGTCACGGTCAGGATCCGGCCGAACAGGAACGTCGTCAGGTCATTGGTGTACGACGAACGGCGCGACACGAGCGCCACCCCGATCGAGAACATCGCGGTGAGCACGACGGCGGTGGACGCGTCGTCGGACAACGCCCCGCCCCGGGTGAGCAGGGTGAGCACGACCGCGGTGAGCACGGCGGCGATCAGGGCGCCGGCGAAGATGCCCTCGACGCCGCCGGCGAGGAAGCCGATGACGACGCCGGGGAAGACGGTGTGGGTCAGCGCGTCCGAGACGAACGACAGCCGGCGGGCGAAGACGAAGACGCTGACCGGACCGCAGACGATCGCGAGCAGGGCCAGCTCGGCCAGGGCGCGGCCCATGAACGGCGTGGTGAAGGGCGCGATCATGTCTCGACCAGCACCGTACGGCCGTCGGCGAGATCGACCGCGTGGCCGCCGTACGTGCGGCGCAGCGGCCCGGCCGTGAGGATCTCGCCCGGCGGGCCCACCGCCCATTGCCGGCCGTTGAGCAGGCAGACCTGGTCGGCCAGGTCGCGCGCGACCGTGAGGTCGTGGGTGCTGAGCACCATCGCGGTGCCCGCCGCGGTCAGCTCGCGCAGCACCGCCACGATGGCTTCCTGGCTGATCGCGTCGACGCCGTTGAAGGGTTCGTCGAGCAGCAGCAGCCGCGGCTCGGCGGCGATCGTGCGAGCGAGCAGCACGCGCTGGCGCTGCCCGCCGGAGAGCAAGCCGAACGGCCGGCCCGCCCGGTCGGCCAGGCCGACCCGGTCCAGCGCCTCGCGGGCGATCCGGCGGTCGGCGGCGCGGGTGGGCCGCCACCAGCCGATGCGCCGGTACCGGCCCATGAGGACGACCTGGGCCGCGGTGACGGGGAAGCCGGCGTCCAGGGTGTCCAGCTGGGGCACGTAGCCGGTCAGGCCGCGGGCCTGGGCCGGGGCGCGGCCGAGCACGGACGCCGTCCCGCCGAGCACCTGGGCCAGCCCCAGCACGGCCTTGATCAGAGTGGACTTGCCGGCGCCGTTCGGGCCGACCAGGACGAGGCGCTGCCCGACCGGCAGGTCCAGGTCGACGTGGGTCAGCACGGGCGTGCCGCGGTAGCCGGCGGTCACGCCGGAGAACCGCAGGGCGGCGCCGGCCACCGCGACATCGCTCATGTCAGCCGCCCAGTGCCGCGACGATGACCCGGGTGTTGTGCTCCTCGGCGCCGAGGTAGGTGCCCTGCGGGGTGCCGGGTGCGCCGAGGCTGTCGCCGTACAGGGCGTCCTCGCCGCCGACCACCTTGACGCCGGCCTGCTTGGCGATGGCCTCGGCGGTCTTGGGCGGCAGCGAGCTCTCGGTGAAGATGGCCCGGGTGCCGGTCGCCCTGATCTTGGCGACCAGGCCGGTGAGCTGCTGGGCGGACAGCTCGGCCGAGGTGTCCAGGCTGGGGATGACCGAGCCGACGAACTCCAGCTGGTACCGGTCCACGTAGTACCCGAAGGCGTCGTGGTTGGTGACCAGCTTGCGCTGGGCGGCGGGCAGCTCGGCGAAAGCGGCCTCGTTGTCGGCGTCCAGTTTGTCGAGCTTGGCCGCGTAGGCGGTGAGGTTCGCCGCGAACGTGGCCGCGTGGGCCGGGTCGGCCGCGGCCAGGCCCTTCCCGATGCCGGTGACCATGATCTTCGCGTTGCGCGGGTCGTGCCAGATGTGCGGGTCGTGCTCCTCGTCCGCGTGCCCGGTCTCGGCCTCCCCGCCCTCCTCCTGGCCGCCCTCGCGCAGGGTCACGCCCTGGCTGGCGTCCACGACGGTGCCGCGGAAGCCGGAGGACTCGATGGTCTGGTCGAGCCAGGCCTCGAGGCCGACGCCGTTCTTGACGACCAGCTTCGCGGCGCCGACGGCCTGGATGTCGGCCGGCGTGGGCTCGTACTCGTGCGGGTCGACGTTGGGCTTGATGAGCTGGGTCACGGTGACGTCGGCGCCGCCGATGGTGCGGACGAAATCGGCGACCTCGGGGGTGGTGGCGACCACGGCCAGCGACGCGGTGCCGCCGCTCGCACCGGCAGAGCCGCATCCGGCGGCGAGCAGGACTGCCGCGGCGGCCGCGGCCACAGCCAGTTTCCGGGGGGTTCGGTTCATGATCAACGCTCCTGTCGGCAAGAACCGGAACGGTAATCGTTTTCACTAAGAATCGTCCAATGGCAAAGTGACCATGCGATCCCCACCAGCACGGAAACCGGGCTGCGGGCCCGTCGTCGCGTTGCTAGCGTGCTCCGACAACAACGGGGCGGTACGGGGATGAACGAGATGAACTGCTCGACGTGTGGCGTCCGGCTCACCCACGCCGGTCAGGGCCACCGCTGCGCGGGCGGCACGGTGCCGGAGGTTCCGCTTCCGCTGCGGTGGCGGATCGCATGGTGGGCGCTGCTGCTGCTCACCGCGGCCCTCGGCACCCGTTCCCTGACGAAGGCCGCGATCGCCGCCGAGGTGCTCGAGTCGTCCGGCAAACAGATTCCCGTCGTGCTCTCCGCTGCCCTGGCGGCTGCCCTGGTGGTGACGTTCGTGGTCTGGGCCCGCCTCACCAAGAGCATCGTCGAAGCCCACGGCGGCACGATTGCCGTGGTCCGCAACCGGGCGATGTCCGGCGCGGCGGTCCTCGTCGTGGTGTCCCTCGTGCTGTCGTCGGACACGGCGGCGTTCCACCTCGTCCGGGTCGCCGCCGCCGCACTGTTGCTCGTCGGCGTGGCGGTCGCACGGACGAAACTTCAGTCGTGGCTCACCAGTGCGGACCCGCCGGTCGGCGCCGGAGCTGAGCCGGTGGCGGCGCCGTCGTGGAACGGCTTACCGTCCCCCGAGCCGCGGCCGGAGGACTGGGACGCCGGACGCTGGGACCCCGAGATCCAGGCCGACATAGAACGCCGGCGTCGTCGCGAGTCGGCTGAGTAAAAGTTGGCATCCCTGGTAACGAATTTTCCTCCCGGTACCCCGTACCAGTCGAAGACGCCGGCACTCAACGCCGGCGTGGCCGTCGGGAGGGGTGCATGGACAAGGTCGACTGGTCAACACTCGTGGAGTGGGCCGCCCGGGCGGTGACGACGGCATGCGCTTGGCAGGCAGCCACTCGAACGCGCCGACGGGACCCGTACGCGGAGGCGGCGTGGGCCTTGAGCCGTCGCCGGCCGCAGGGCGGACATGCTTCTGGCACGCTCCCGGACGGCACGACGTGGCACCTGCGCATCGCCCCGGAGGGAACGCCTTGCGATGAGCGGTGACCAGACCGGCACGGCCGGAAGCTTCGTTGCGTTCAACATGGGCCGGCTGCACCGGTACGCCCAGGGCAAGCTCGCCCAGTACCGAGTGCCGTCCGGCCGGTTGCAGGCGGACGACGTCGTCAACCACACGATGGCCGAGGTCCTCGAGCGCTGGGAGGACATCCATCAGCCCCAGCGCTACATGTACGTCGTCGCCCGCCGCTTCGTCCTGCAGGCGGCCCACGACGCCGGCCGCTTCACCCATGATCCGACGACCGTGGATCAGCCCGCGGACTTCGATCAGCTGGCTCCGGACGAGATGACCTGGACGTCGAACCGGACTCTGCCGCCCGTCGAAGATCAAGCGTGCGGAAAGGTCGTCGCCGACGAGCTCAGAGCAGCGATGGACGTGCTCACCGATCAGCAGCGGCGCGCCGTCGAGTTGGTCGACATGAGCCGGCGATCACGGACCGACAGCGCCGCCGCGATGGGGGTGACGCCCGGAGCCGTGTCCGCTCATCGCGCCCGGGCCCTCAAGCGGTTACGAACGCGGGTCATCCACCTGCAGGACGCGTTGTACGGCTTGGTCGTCCTGCTGATCGTGGTGACCGGACTGACGTGGCACTGGCTTGTCCGCCGCAGCGAGCCGGGTTCGGGCTTCGTGTCGATCGGTCCGGACTGGTTCACGTCACCCAGTAGCGGGTGGATCATCCCGGTCGACGTTGACCAAGCGATGGTCTTCGGTCTGCTGACAGCGGCCGGTCTGCTCCTCGCGACCCCGGCGGCGTGGCGGGCCTTACGGAACAGCGCGCGCGATCGATGACCACGTATTCGCAGGCCGCTTCACAGGCGGACGACCTCGCCGCTGCGGCGGGCCCGTTCGGCCGCCCACACCACCCGGTGGCTCGCCAGGCTCGCGGCCGCGTCGGACGACACCAGATCCGGGTCGCCCGCCGCGACCGCGGCCAGGAACGCCTCCACCAGCCCCTCGTCGCCACCGCCGTGACCGTCCGAGGCGGACGGACCGCCTGCCTCGGCCGAGTTCAGCGTCGTCTCCGCGCCCGTGCGGAAGTCGACGTGACGCAGCGTCCGGCCGTCGCCGTCGAGGTAGCCGTGGGTGCCCATCAGGCGGGTGTGGCGGTGCTCCATCGGGGTGAAGGCACTCATCGTGAACGAGCACGTCGCACCGCCCGCGAACTCCATCGTCACCACCTGGTGGTCGACCACGTCGTTGTCGGCGGTGTAGACACAGCGGCCGTACGGGCCGGTGCGCAGCGCGTGCAGCACCGCCTGCTCGGTGGGCTCCGGGGTCACCGCGCCGAGCGGCCAGAAGTGCTGCTCCGGGTCCGCGAGCGCGCCGAGGTAGAGCCGCTTCGCCGAGTACGGGCACACCGGCTCGACCGGGCAGTCCAGGCACCGGTCCGCGGCCCCCTCCGGGCGTTGCTCGGCGCGGAAGTGGGTGCGGCTGCCGAACGAGCTGATCCGCTCGGGCAGGCCACCGAAGAGGTGCACCAGCCAGTCGATGTCGTGGCACGACTTGGTCAGCAGCATCGGCCCGGACTCGTCCTCCCGGCGCCAGTTGCCGCGGACGAACGAGTGCGCGTGGTGCCACCAGCCCACCGGTTCGAGGTGCTCCACGGCGACCAGCCGCCCGATCCGGCCCTCGTCCAGCAGCCCCTTCACCAGCTTGGTGTACGGCGTGTACCGCAGCACGTGGCACACAGCGAGGATGACGCCGTTGCGGACCGCCGCCGCGGCGATCTGGGCCGCCTCGGTCTCGGTCGGCGCCATCGGCTTTTCCAGCAGCAGGTGGTAGCCGAGGTCGGCCAGGGCCACGGCCGGGGCGAGGTGCAGGCGGTCCTGGGTCGCGACGATCGCGGCCTCGGCGAGCCGGCCCGCGGCGGCCAGCTCCGTCCAGTCCGCGTAGACCCGGTCGGCGGGGATCTCGAACTCGGCCGCCACACTCGCCCGGCGGCGTGGATCCGGCTCGGCGACCGCGACGATTCGGCCCTGACCGGTGGCCACGGCGTGCCGGGCGTACGTCTGACCGCGCAGCCCGGCCCCGACGAGAGCGAGAGTGACCATCTAGCGCGCCGCGGTGGTGGTCGCGGTGAGCAGGCGCAGCGCGCCGTCGACCGTGGTGGCCATCGCCGTGCGCGCCGAGGCCAGATACCGGCGCGGATCGACCAGGGCGGCGTTGCCGTCCAGCGACTCCCGGACCGCGCCGGTGAAGGCGCTGTTCAGAGCCGTGCCGATATTGATCTTGACCATTCCGCCGCGGACCGCGGCGATCAGCTCGTCATCCGGTACGCCGGAAGAACCGTGCAGCACCAGCGGCACCGGCACCGCCGCCCGCAACCGAGCGATCAGGTCGTGGTCCAGCCGGGCCGTAGGGCTACGCATCGCGTGCGACGATCCGACCGCGACGGCGAGCGCGTCGACCCCGGTGGCGGCCACATAGGCAGCGGCCTCGACCGGGTCGGTCCGTACGCCGGGCGCGTGCGCACCGTCCTTGCCGCCGACCTCGCCCAGCTCACTCTCGACCCACAGTCCCTGCGCATGGCCCCGCCGCACCGCGGCCGCGGTGGCGCTGACATTCGCGCCGTAGCCCAGCTTCGACGCGTCGTACATGACCGAGCCGAAGCCGTTGGCCGCCGCCTGGTCGAAGAGCTCGTCGCTCTCCACGTGGTCCAGGTGCAGACCCACCGGCACCGTGGCCGCCTCGGCGATGGCCCGGGCGGCCGCGGCGATCGGGGCGAGCCGCCCGTGGTGGAAACGCACGGCGTTCTCGCTGATCTGCAGGATCACCGGCAGGCCGGCCCGCTCGGCGCCGGTGACGATGGCCTCGGCGTGCTCGACGGTGATGACGTTGAACGCGCCCACGCCGCCGCCGGCGGACCGGGCCCGGGCGACGATCTCGCCGGTGGGTGTGTACAAGGTGGATCCCCTCTCAGGCCGCGCTGACCCGGACGGCGGGCAGCAGGCGGCGGTAGGTGTCCTCGTCGATGCGACCGGCCAGCGGCGCGGCGACGGCCGCGGCGGACAGGGCGATCGCGTCGGCCAGCAGGTGCGGCCAGGGCGTGCGGTCCCGCAAACCGCGGGCGAGGGCGGCGACGACGGCATCGCCCGCGCCGGTGGGATTCCCGGCGAGCCGCTCCGGGGGTACGCCGCGCCAGGCGCCCTGCCCGGTGAGGGCGAGCAGGCCGAGTGGCCCGTGGGAGACGACGACGGCCCGGGCCCCGTGGTCCAGGGCCACCGTCGCGTCGGCGACCTCGCGCCCGCTCGGTGCCGCCCGAGTGGCGCCCAGTGCCCCAGCCGGGCCGGGCTGCGAGGTGTTCCGGGTCGCGGCCATAACGGGCCGCGGGGCTGCCAGCAGGGCGGCGAGCTCGGCGGCGTTGGGTTTGGCGAGGTCGGGACCGGCGGCCAGGCCGTGCCGCAGTGCCTCGCCGCTGGTGTCGAGAACCGTGGGCACTCCGGCCGCTGCGGCGAGACGGATCAGGGTCGCGTACCCGTCGATCGGGACGCCCGGCGGGAGCGAACCGCTGAGCGCCACCACCGACGCCCGGGCCAGCAGCCCGCCGAAGTGGTCGGTGAAAGCGGCCCACTCCCCCGCCGTGACCCGTGGTCCCGGCTCCCAGAACCCGGTCGCGTCGTCCCGGTCGGCGACCGCGACCGTGCGGCGGGTCTCGCCCGCGATGGCCACGAACGCGGCCGGCACCCCGACGCCGGCCAGCAGCCCGGTGACCCGGTCACCGGTCGGGCCACCCAGCAGGCCGGTCGCCAGCACCGGCTCGCCGAGCGCGTGCAGCACCGTGGCCACGTTGAGCCCCTTGCCGCCGGGCCGCTCGGCGACCGTCGTGACGCGGTGGGTGCCGTGCGGCACCAGCGCGTCGACCTGGTACGTGAGGTCGAGCGCCGGGTTCAGAGTGACCGTGACGATCATCGGCTCAGCAGGACTGGTAGACGTAGGTGCCGCTGCCGGGCGCGGTGACGTCGACGTCGCGGCGTACCACCGAGACGCTCGCGCCGACCGCCGTGCAGGCCTTCTTGAAGGCGCCGCTGGTGTATTCGATGACGATCAGGTTGGCGCCGTACACCTCGGTGTAGGCGTCGCACTCGCCGTACCGGCCGCATTCCTCGGCGATCGCGAAGTCGAGCCCGGCGGCCTTGCCCCGCCCTTCGAGGGTGGTCGTGTTCTTCTGGGCGATGGCGAGCCCGGCGCTGTGCGCGTGCGGGGCGAGCAACCGCAGGTACGCCACCGCCTGGTCCCGGGTGAGCAGGCCCGCGAACCGGTCGTACGTGTCGATGTTGTCCGGCTCCACCGCCTGGAAGCCCTTGGCGGCGCACCCGTCGATCCAGCCGTTGACGATGGCGGCCAGCGCGGTGCGCTTGGCCGGGGTGCGGATGTCGAGCACCATCTCGTCCCAGGCGCCGTCGATGACGTACCGGCCCGTGGCGTCGCGCAGCAGCAGGTCGTCGTGGTGCTGCTGCCACCAGGTGGCCTCCTGCGGCTGCACCTGGAAGGCGTTGACGTAGCAGATGTTGTAGAGCCCGGCGGCCGGCGCGGCCTCGCGGTCGCGGCTGACGACGCGCACCCCGGCGGGCGGGGTGTAGGCCTGGCCGATCTGGTAGTCGAAGGTGGCGTTGACCGGCGGCAGCGTGTAGGCCGCGGCGATCCGGGCGGTGGTGCCCGCGTCAGCGTGCAGGGTGAACCCGACGGCGACCGTGAGGGCGGCCGCTCCGGCGACGATCCAGCGGCGAACGGTACGGGTGATCACGACTGAGACTCCCGGCGATGCTCAGGGATCTGCCCCGCCTCGGGTGCGGTGCCGCCACCCTGGCGCAGGAGGTGCCGGACTGGGTACCGGCTGGGCTCGATCGTTGTCAGCGATTCAACTGATCGAACGCACAGGTGTCAATAGTCGTTTGTGCGCGTATGGTGCTGTCGGGCCGCTTGCCAGGGGCATAAAAGGGCAAGTGCGCAATTCAGATTGTTCATTTGGACAGTCGTCGAGGCAGCGGAGGACTTCATGGACGTGCTCGTGGTGGGCGACGCCAACCCGGACCTGGTGCTGCGTGGCGACGTACGCCCGCGCTTCGGCCAGGCCGAGCAGTTGCTGACCGGCGCGGACCTGGTCCTCGGCGGTTCCGCGGCGATCACCGCGGCCGGCTGCGCCCGGCTGGGCCTGACGACGTCGCTGCTGACCGCGATCGGCGACGACGTGTTCGGCGACATCACCCGCGAGCGCCTCACCGAGCGGGGCGTGACGCTCATCCAGCCGCGTACGGCAACCGGGCTGCCGACCGGGCTCAGCGTGATCCTCACCCCGCCCGAGGACGACCGGGCGATCCTCACCCTGCCGGGCACGATCCCCACGCTGCGGCCGGAGGACGTCACCGACGAGCACCTGGCCGCGACCCGGCACCTGCACGTGGCGTCGCTCTACCTGCAGCCGCAGCTGGCGGCCGGGCTCGCCGGGGTGTTCGAACGCGCCCGGGCGCGCGGGGTCGGCACGTCGCTGGACACCAACTGGGACCCGGCCGAGAAGTGGGAGTCGATCGCGGACGTGCTCGCGCACACCGACGTGTTCCTGCCCAACGCCAACGAGCTGCGCGCGGTCACCGGGGAGCAGGACGTCGAGGCGGCCGCGGCCGGCCTGGTCGCCGGAGGCACGACCGTGGTGATGAAGAACGGCGCGGCGGGGGCCCGGGCGTGGTGGCCGGGCGGCGAGGCCAGCGCGCCGGGCCGGGCGATCGACGTGGTGGACACGACCGGGGCGGGCGACAGTTTCAATGCTGGGTTCCTGGCCGGGCGGCTTGCCGGGCTGCCGGTGGCCGAGGCGATCCGGTGGGCGGCCGCGGCCGGGTCACTGAGCACCCGGGCCGCCGGCGGGACCGCCGCCCAGGCCACCCGGGACGAGCTGGACTGACCAGGCCGCGCCTCGCGCAGCCCGCCACGCCTCGCCCAGGCACCGGCGTCTTAAATCAATGCCGGTTGGCAATACGATGGCGGGATGACGGCCCCCGATGAACTCGATGCCGGCCTGGCGGCACTGGGCGCACTGACCGACGGCGTGCGCCGCGCCGCCTACCGGGCGGTCCTGGCCGCCGGCCCCGGCCCGGTCGGCCGCGACGAGGTCGCCGAGGCGCTCGGCGTCGGCCGCACCCTGGCCGCGTTCCACCTGGACAAGCTGGTCGACGCCGGCCTGCTGGAGGTCTCCTACGCCCGCCGCACCGGCCGCACCGGACCCGGCGCGGGCCGCCCGGCCAAGCTCTACCGGGCCTCCGCCACCGAGCACGCGATCAGCGTGCCGCCGCGCGACTACCGGACGGCCGCCGAACTGCTGGCCGAGTCGGTGGAGCGCAGCGGCGCCGACACCGCCCTCTTCGACGTGGCGCGCGAGCACGGCCGCCGCACGCCGCCCGGCACGGATGTCCGGGAGCTGCTGACCGCGCACGGCTATGTGCCGGTGGAGACACCGGCCGGGTTCCAGCTGACCAACTGCCCGTTCCACCGGCTCGCCGAGCAGTTCCCGCCGCTGATCTGCGGCATGAACTTGGCCATGGTCAGCGGCCTACTGGAGGGCGCCGGCGCGGCCGCCGGCTGGCAGGCCCGGATGGACGCCGCTCCCGGCCGCTGCTGTGTCGTGGTGTCTAAAAACAATTCTGATTGACAGTAGAGAGGCGGGTCTGCTGTGCTGCTGGGTATGACGAGCGCATTCCACCTGGCCCAGTTCAACGTCGCCCGCCTCCGGGCACCGCTCACCGACCCGTCCAACGCGGACTTCGTGGTCGGGCTCGAGGTGATCAATGCCCTGGCCGACTCGGCCCCCGGCTTCGTCTGGCGGCTGGCCGAGGGCCCGGACGGCGACGCCACCACCGTCCGGCCGCTGGACCCGGACGTGATCGTCACGCTGTCGGTGTGGGACTCGATCGAGTCGCTGCGCGCGTTCTCGTACCAGAGCGCCCACCTGGACTATCTGCGCCGCCGCCGCGACTGGTTCCTGCCGCACGACCGGCCGGCCTCGCTGGTCCTGTGGTGGATCCCGGCCGGCCATGTCCCCACCGTCGAGGAGGCGTGCGAGCGCCTCGACCTGGTCGCGGCCGGCCCGTCACCGGAGGCGTTCACGTTCCGGCAGACATTCCCGGCCCCCGAGCTGAGCGCCCGGCGCTGAGGATCACCCCTTCAGGCCGCTGAACGTCATGGTGGCGATGAACCGCTTCTGGGCCACCAGGAAGGCGATGATCAGCGGCATCGTGGCGATCACGTTGCCGGCCATCAGCTGCGACCATTCCGTACGCCGGGTGCCCTGGAAGCTGGCCAGCCCGACCTGCAGCGTGAACCGGTTGTCGTCGCTGATCGCCACCAGCGGCCAGAGCAGGTCGTTCCAGCTCGACAGCAGCGTGAAGATGGCCAGCGTGGCCAGCGCCGGGCGGGCCAGCGGGAGCACCACGCTGATGAACGTGCGCAGCGTGCTGCAACCGTCGAGGCGGGCCGCCTCCTCCAGCTCGACCGGCAGCGACAGGAAGAACTGCCGCATCAGGAAGATGCCGAACGCGGAGGCCAGCCACGGCACGAACGCCGCGGCCAGGGTGTCGACGATGCCGGCCCGGGCGAACATCAGGTACGTCGGGATCATCAGCAGCTGCATCGGGATCATCACCGTGGCCACGACGGCGAGGAAGGCCAGGCCGCGCCCGGCGAACTTGAGGCGGGCGAAGCCGTAGCCGGCCAGCGAGCACAGGATCAGGTGCGAGACGACCGCGATCCCCGACACCAGCACGGTGTTGGCGAACCAGCGCAGGATGTGCGACTCGTTCAGCAGCGCGCGGTACCCGCTGAGGTGCAGGCTGGTCGGGATGAACCTCGGCGGGAACTGGTTGATCTCCTGCGCGGTCATGAACGAGGTCAGGACCATCTGCACCAGCGGCAGGACGAAGACCAGGGCCAGCGGCATGAGCAGCAGGTGCCAGGGGCTGAACGGCAGGCGGCGGCGCCTGACGGAAACCGGGCTCGACATCAGAAGGCCCCCGATCCGGAACGGCGGTTGTACCAGATGACGCCGACGGTCAGCAGCATCGTCACCGCGAAGAGCAGGTAGGCGACGGCTGCGCCGTACCCCAGTCTCTGGGTCTGGAATGCCAGCTCGTAGATGTAGTAGACGACGGTCTGGGTGCTGTTCAGCGGCCCGCCGCGGGTCGTGGTGTAGATCAGGTCGAACAGCTGCATCGCCGTGATGGTCTGCCAGATCGCGGTGAAGACGGTGACCGGGCGCAGCTCCGGCAGCGTGATGTGCCGGAAGACGCGCCACTTGCCCGCGCCGTCCACGGTGGCCGCCTCGACCAGTTCCTTGGGGATGTCCTGCAGGGCGGCCAGATAGATGACCGCGCAGAAGCCGACCTCGCCCCAGAGCGCGATCAGGCAGATGACGATCAGCGCCTGGCCCGGGCTCTCCAGGAACTGCTGGGCCGGCAGCCCCAGCCGGCGCAACGCCTCGTTGGCCGCGCCGAACTGCGGGTTGAACACGAAGCTGGCCAGGATGCCGGTCGCCGCGGCCGACGCCACGTACGGCACGAAGATGCAGGTGCGGTAGAAGCCGATGAGGCGGATCCGCTGGTTCAGCGCCACCGCGATCAGGATGCCGAGCAGGATCGAGCCCGGCACGAACAGCACCGTCAGCACCAGGGTGTGCTGGGCCGCCGCGATCGCGTCGGGGTCGGTGGCGATCCGCTGGTAGTTGCGCCAGCCGACGTCGGTGGCCGGCGCGATCCCGTTCCACTTGGTCCGCGAGATGAAGAACGCCCAGACCGCCGGGAAGATCGACAGGCCGACCACCAGCAGGGTCGCCGGCCCGGCGAACCCCCACCCGGTCAGCGAGCGGCGGGCCGCCCGGCCGCGCGCCGAGCGCGGCCGGGGTTCCTCGGGGCTGCGCGTACGCGGCGTCGCGGCGAACGTGAGCGTCATCAGTTCTCCAGGGCGTCGGCCGACTTGCGGGCCGCCTCGTCGAGGGCCTCCTTCGGCTTGGCCGCGCCCTGCAGCACCTTGGCGATGCCGTCACCGACGTTGCGGGACATCACCTCGTAGCCGGCGACCGTCGGCCGGGCCTGCTTCGCGTTGGCCAGGTTGTCGAAGAACTTCTGCCCACCCGGGTACTCCTTGACGTACGCCGCGAACTCGGGCGTGCTCTGCTCGGACGACCGCAGCGGCAGGTTACCGACCGCGAGGTTCCACTTGGCGTCGATCTGCGCGCTGGTCAGCCATTTGATGAAGTCGCGCGACGCGCCGGCCCGGTTGGCGTCCTCGTGGTCGAAGAGCACCCACAGGTCGGGGCCGGAGACGGTCTGGTGGTCACCGTTGACGCCGGGCAGCGCGGCCACCCCGTAGTCCAGCTTGGCCTCTTTGATCTCCAGCAGCGCCCACGGGCCGGACAGCATCATCGCGACGTGCCCGCTGTTGAAGAGCCGGGCGTACTTCTCGTCGGTCTGATCCAGGTACATCGACTTGTCGTCGACGGCCATCACGCGCAGCGTCTCCAGGGCCTTGACCCCGGCCTCGGAATTGAAGGCGGGCTTGGTCCCGTCGATGATCTTCCCGCCGTTCTGCCAGAGCAACGGCCACAGGTGCCAGGTGGTGTCCTCACTGCCGGAGACCGAGTACGCGGTGCCATAGGTGCGGGTCGCCGGGTCGGTGAGCTTCTTCGCGGCCTCGCGGAACTGCTCCCAGGACCAGTCGTCGGTGGGGTAGGCCAGTCCGGCGGTGTCGAAGAGCTTCTTGTTGTAGATCAGGGCCAGGTTGTCGACCAGCGCCGGGACGCCGATCACCTTGCCCTCCGAGGTGGCCACCGTACGGGCCGCCGCCGGCATCTCGGTCCAGGCGAAGGACGGGTCGGCCACGAAGTCGGTCAGGTCCTGGGTCTTGCCGCTGGCCGCCAGGTCGCCGGCCCAGTTGCCGAACGCGTACGAGATGTCGGGGTAGCTGCCGCCCGCGAAGCCGGCGGAGAGTTTGGTGAGCAGGTCGTCCGTGGTGGGCGCACCCGCCGAGGTCTTGATCGTGACGTTGGGGTGGGCGGCGTGGTACTCGGCGGCCAGGCCCTCGGCGACCTTCTCGGCCTCCGAGGTCTGCCCGGTCCACCAGGTGAGGGTCACCGCCGCCGCGGGGTCGTAGCCCGCCGCCGCGTCCTTGCCGTCGCTCTCGCCGCCCGTGCAGGCCGCGCTCAGGAGCAGTGCCGCGCTCGCGGCCGCCAGCAGCCGGGTCCGCCGGCCGCGCCGAGTGGAGGTCATCCCTGTACCTACTTTCGTCAAACCGCGTCGGTGAGGACCACGGATCTGGTGAGCAGCCGGGGGCGGTCGGGGTCCAGGCCGCGGTGCGCGGCCAGGGCCAGGGCGAAACGCTGGGCGAGGACCAGCTGGGCAAGCGGGTCGCGGTCGTCGCGGTAAGTGGTGGCTCCCGCCGTACGGCCGACCTCGTCGAGCGCGAGCGGCACCTCGCCGAACGAGAAGACGAGGCTGCGGGCCCCCGCCACGGCGACCGGACCGTGCCGGAAGTCCATCGCCGGGTACGACTCCGAGTAGGCCTGCGCCGCCTCGCGGACCTTCAGCGCCGCCTCGTGGGCGAGCCCGACGGTCCAGCCGGTGCCCAGGAACACCAGGTGGTCGATGTCGGCCGGGTCGGCCGGCAGCGGCGCCTCGAGGGCGGCGATGCCGTCCGCGACCAGGTGGCTCAGGTCCGCCCCGAACGCGGCACGGGCCAGGGCCAGCACCGTGGTCGGGAAGCGGGTCTGCACCACGCTGCGCTCGTCGGCGAAGTCGAGCAGCAGCCGGGTCTCGGCCAGCGTGTCGACCGGTTCCCCGGCGACGGCGGTGACCGCCACCCGGTGGGTGCCCTGCGGCACCTGGCGCAGCGCGTCGAGCACCTCGGTCGAGGTGCCCGAGCGGGTGATCGCCACGACGCGGTCGTAACGGCGCCGGGGCACGTACTCGGAGGCGCACACCGCGTCGGTCTCGCCGAGACCGGCGCTCTCCCGCAGCTCGGCGATGCTCTGGGCGACGAACCACGAGGTGCCGCAGCCCAGGACCAGCATCCGCTGCCCCGGCACGGCGAGCTCACGGCGGGCCTGGGCGGCCAGGCCGAGGCCCTGTTCCCAGACGGCGGGCTGGCTGGCGATTTCCTCCGACGTGTCGTTCATGGTCGAGGATTATGCTCGTTTGTTTTCGCTTCACAAGGTTCAGCGTCCAAACGAGCATTCCACGCTGCGCGTCTTGGAGCGATCACCGCAGCGATTCGGGGATCAGCTCGCCGTGCGCCGCGGTCAGCTCGTCACACAATGCCCAGATCTGCTCCACCGGCAGGGTGGCCGCGGTGTTGGGGTCGACCATCGCCGCCTGCCGCACCATCCGCTTGTCGCCGGTGATCGCCGCCTGCACCGTCAGCTGACCCACGTTGACAAACCCGCGGTTCAGCGCGGCGCACTGCGGGGGCAGCGGGCCGACCCGTTCCGGGCGTACGCCCAGAGCGTCGACCACGCACGGCACCTCGACGGCGTAGTCCTCGGGCAGGTTGCTGATCAGCCCGCGGTTGGCGACGTTGCCGTGGATGCGGCGCAGGGTCCCGGTGACCATGCTGTGGATGACCTGGGGGGCGTACTCGGTGGCGTCGCGGCTGACGTCGAGGGGCTCGCCGGCCAGCACAGACTTGCGCACAGCGTGGTACTCGGCCACGTTGTCGGCGCTGATCCGCAGGTAGTCGCCGACCGGGATACGCAGCCGCTCGATCTCGGCGTCGTCGTGCAGATACCAGGGCAGGTACTCCGAGGAGTGCTCGCTGGTCTCGGTCGGGAAGTAGCCCAGCCGCGAGTACATGTCCATCCGTACCCGGCGCCTCAGCTCGGGATCCCGGGCGAGCAGCTCGTCCAGCCGCGGATACAGGCTCTCGCCGCGGTGCTCGAAGCGCAGCAGCCACGCCTGGTGGTTCACTCCGGCTCCGGTGTAGTCGACTTCCTCGTACGGGACGCCGAGCAATTCGCTCAGGTCCCGCACGGTCCAGTAGACCGAGTGGCACAGGCCGACGGCCTTGAGCTCGGGGGCGACGGCCGCGAGGTAGCCGACGTTCATCGCCATCGGGTTGGTGTAGTTGAGCAGCCACGCGTCCGGGCACAGCTCGCGCATGTCCCGGGCGATGCCCTCGAGCACCGGGAAGGTGCGCAGCGCGCGGAAGATGCCGCCGACGCCGAGGGTGTCGCCGATGGTCTGGCGCAGCCCGTACTTCGCCGGGATCTCGAAGTCGCGCACGGTGGCGGCGTGCATGCCGACCTGGATGGCGTTGATGACGAAGTCGGCGCCGTCGAGCACGGCCCGGCGGTCCAGGCTGGTGGTGATGACGGGCCGGGCGCCGAGCTGTTCGGCCGTACGGCGGGCGATCGCCTCGGCCGTCTCCAGGCGCTCGGCGTCGATGTCGTGCAGGGCGAGGGTGACCCCGCGCAGCTCGTCGAAGGAGAGGATGTCGGCGAGCAGTTCCCGGGTGAACACGACGCTGCCCGCGCCGAGGAAAGCGATCACTGTCATGGCGGGATTGTTGGCGGTTACGCCCCAAGCACGCAAGGAAATCTGGTGTTTCGCTTGGAAACGAACTACAGTGACTGCGCGTTTGATCATTCCTTCCTGATGAGGGCCCATGCCACAGAGTTCGCTGCGCCGCGCCGACCGGGTGTCGGCCATCCTCGAGCGGGTGGCCAGCCACGGCTCCGTCGACGCCGGGCACCTGGCCGACGAGTTCCGCGTCTCCCCCGCCACGATCCGCCGCGACCTGCAGGTCCTGGAGGATCAGCGGCTGTTGTCGCGCACCCACGGCGGCGCGGTCGCGGTCGACGTCGCCTACGAGCTGCCCGTGCGCTACCGGGTGGGCCAGCACCGCGAGGAGAAGGCCCTGGTGGCACAGAAGGTCGCGGCGCTGCTGCCGAAGGGCCCGCTGACCCTGGGCCTGACCGGCGGCACGACCACCCACCTGCTGGCCCGGCTGCTGGCCGAGCGCGTCGACCTGACCGTGGTGACCAACGCGCTGAACATCGCCGCCGAGCTGGCCCTGCGCCCCCGGCTCAAGCTGATCATGACCGGCGGCGTGTCCCGCACCCAGTCGTACGAGCTGGTCGGGCCGATCGCGGACCAGGCGCTGGCCGGCCTGAACATGGCGGTGGCGGTGGTCGGGGTGGACGGCATCAGCGCCCGGGGCGGCCTGACGACCCACGACGAGATCGAGGCGAACACCAACGCGGTGATGATCCGGCGGGCCGACCGGGTCATCGTGGTGGCGGACGGCTCGAAGGTGGGCAAGGTGTGCCTGGCCGGCATCTGCGCCATCACCGACGTGGCGACGCTGGTGACCGACACGAGCGCGGATCCGGCGGGCATCGAGGCCATCCGCCGGGCCGGCACCGAGGTGATCGTGGCCAGCGCCGCGAGCTGAGTCGGCTTCAGGGGGAGTACATTGACATGCTTCAATTGCCACCAGCTGGAGGTTGGAGTCATGCGCCGCAAGCTCGCCCTGGTCAGCACGCTGATACTCGGTGTCGGCAGCATCGCCGTCGCGCAAGCCACCGAAGCGCACTCGGAAACCCGTACGACCGTGCTGCTCGCCCCCGATCTGGCGGATCCGGAGGTCGTCGCGACGGGTCTCACCGTTCCGTGGGGGCTCGGGTTCCTGCCCGACGGCAGTGCCCTGGTCGCCGAACGCAACAGTGCCCGCATCCTGCAGCTGCGTCCCGGCAGCGCACCAGCCGTGGTCGCCACGGTCAACGGGGTCGTCCCAGCCGGTGAGGCCGGCCTGCTCGGCCTGGCGGTGTCCCCGACGTACGCCGAGGACGGCTACGTGTACGTCTACTTCACCTCGGCCTCGGACAACCGCATCGCACGCCTGCGGCTCGACGCCCCGCAGGACCAGCAGGTGATCCTCAGCGGCCTCGCCAAGGCGAACATCCACGACGGCGGCCGGCTCGCCTTCGGACCGGACGGCATGCTCTACGCGGGCGTCGGCGACGCCGGCACCACCGCGAACGCGCAGAACCAGCAGAGCCGCAACGGCAAGATCCTGCGGATGCGGCCGGACGGCGGTGTCCCCGCCGAGGGCAACCCGTTCCCCGGCTCCCTGGTCTACAGCCTGGGCCACCGCAACGTGCAGGGCCTGGCCTGGGACGCCCAGGGCCGGCTGTACGCCGCCGAGTTCGGCCAGAACACCTGGGACGAGGTCAACCAGATCGTGCCCGGCGGCAACTACGGCTGGCCGACGGTCGAGGGCCGCAGCACCGACAGCCGCTTCCGCAACCCGATCGTCGTGTGGAGCACCGCCGAGGCCTCGCCCAGCGGCGCCACGATCGACGGCAGCACGCTCTACGTCGCCGCGCTGCGCGGCCAGCGGCTCTGGTCGGTCCCGCTGGACGGCAACGGCGGCGCCGGCACGCCGACCGCACTGCTGCAGGGCCAGTACGGCCGCCTGCGTACCGCCGAACGGGCACCGGACGGCTCGCTCTGGATCACCACGAGCAACCGGGACGGCCGGGGCACGCCGGCGGCGACCGACGACCGGGTGATCCGCTTCCCGGCTCAGTCCACGGTCGCCGGCGGCTGACCCGGCACCTGGACCTCGATCCGTTCCTTGCGCACCTCGCCCGAGACGGTCTGCTGGTCGGTGTGGATCACCTTGCGCAGGCGGACCCGCTCGACCGGCACGATCTCGGTGGTGACGACCGGCCGCTCCTCGTGCAGGGTGACCGCGAAGATGGTGCCGCCGTCCGGCGTCAGGAAGGCCTCGTCGGTGCCGAACACGTCCGGGTCCGTGACCAGCGACTGCGCGTGGGACGGGATCGGCTCACGTTCCAGCCGCAGCTCCTCGCGGCGGATCGTGACGGTGATCTGCACGTCCTCGGTGACCACGTGCTTACGCAGCCGGGCCCGGCCGATCTCCACGACGTCCGCGCCGACAACCAGCCGCTCCTCCGACCGGGTCATCGCACCGTCGCGCAGTGTGGCGATCAGCTCGTCGCGGGACAGCTCCGCGGCGCCGAGCACGCCGGCCTCGTGGACCCGTTCCCGAAGCTGGTCGTCGCTCATCGCGTCCAAGTGGGTGTCCACACTGCCTCCATGAGCGTCGTCTGCCCGCGACCTGCGGCGCCGCGGTGCCGCAGAACTGCCCGTACGTTTACGACGTAAACGCGCCGGGCGCTTCCGCACCCGATCGGGTCGGTAATCTCGTCGGCGTCCGGGTATGCCGCAGGCGAAGCACACGGGAGGGCGGATCTGATGACGGCCGGGCACCACGACGCCGCGCTCCGCGCGATCGCCGCGACCATCGAGCAGGCCGGCGTGTACCTGCAGTTCGAGCCGCAGCCGACGGCCCTGGAGACCTGCTGGTACACGGTCGGCCTGACCGGCCGCGGCCAGCCGGAGCTGATCCTGTTCGGGCTGCCGCCGGACATCACCCGTCCCGCCCTGCGGGCCCTGGCCGCCGCGGTCATCGCCGGGCGCCGGGAGCTCGCCGCGGGCGCCACCGCCGACGATGTGCTCGAGGGACACCCGGTCACCTTCGTCGCGGTGACCGAGCCAGGGCGGCACCTGCCCGTCGCCGCGCAGTTCTACGCCGGCACCGGCAGGCGGCTACGGGCCCTGCAGATCGTGTGGCCGGACCGGTACCACCGGTGGCCGTGGCAGCCCGGCACCAGGGTGCACGACATGCCGGTGCTGGGCGAGCACTCCCGGGTCACCGGACGGTGAGCTGGCCGTCCGGGCTGCGGGTGCAGGTCACCGTACGGGCGGCTGTCGCGGCCGCGCCGGTCAGGCAGCGGCCCAGCACCGCGTGCCCGTTCGCGTTGGGGTGCCACGACTCCTGGCAGGTCTGGAAGTACGAGACGCAGGAGCTGGCGATGCGCTGCACGGCGATCTTGTCGTAGCCCGCGAGGTCGGTCAGGAAGACGCCGGTCGGGCCGTCCTGCAGGCGGATCGGGGTGGCCAGGGCAGCGGCGGGGTCGGCGCCGGACTCGCACAGCCGGGCGCCGTCGAACGCCCGTTGCACGTTGAGATAGACCAGGTCGGCGCCGGGGAACTCAGCCGACAGGCCGGCGTGCACGGCCGACACCAAGCTGCCCAGGGCCGCGGAGAACGAGTGCCCGGCCGCCAGGCTGGCGCGGTGCACGGGACAACCGGCCCGGTACCGCTCCGCGCCCAGCGCCCGGAACTTGTCCCGGTCGTCGGCGCGGTTGTCCTCGGTGTACAGGCTGGGCACGACATCCGTGGCCAGCGGATTGGTGTAGTCCTGGAAGACGACCCGGTGCTGCCCGTCGGCGTCGACCGCGTCCAGCGTGGTCAGCAGGCCCCGCACGGCCGCCCTCGTCTCCTCGACGGCAGTGGCGACCTGCACGGCGGTGGCCAGGTCGTCGGCCGTGCACGGCTCCTGCTCGACCGGCCCGTTGATGTACGCCCACAGCTCCCACCAGCCGGTCCACGCGTCGGCGATGAACCGGTTGGCGCACTCGGAGGCGACGTCACCGAAGGTGAACTGACTGTTGTTGGAACCGAGCCCGATCAGGACCAGGTCGATGTCGTACGCACCCGCGACCGCTCGCAACTGGTCGAGCTGGGCCGCCACAGCACGGCCCCGCGGCCGGTCCTGGCCCGGACGGGCGAGGTTCTGCGGCTGAGCGCCCGAGCAGGCCAGGTTGAACCGCGCCTGGATGCCGGGCAGGTCGGCCCGGTGCAGCGACGCCCCGGCGGAACGGTGGCAGAAGTAGGCGTCGGTGTTGGCCGCGGACCAGCCCGGGAAGCCGCGGCTGGTGCCGTTGACGTCCACGACCGGCTCGTAGCTCCCGGCGCCCTCGCCACTGATGAAGCTGTCGCCCAGCGCGACCGCGGCGGTGGGCAGCGCGGCAACGGCGGGCGAGGGGATCGCGGCCGCCGCCACGACGAGCAGGAGTCCGGAAATGAGGGCCGAGATACGGCGCAGGGACACGTCGGCCTCCGAAGGGGTCGGCGGAACGCGAGGAATACTCCGGTCCGCCGATCTGACCACGCCACCACGACAGCCGTCAATGTTCGTGACGTCGGTCATGGTGGCGTGCGGCTGAAGCGGGAGCGTCAGCAGCCGAGGCGCCGGGCGGAGAGCGCGATGTCGTCGATCCAGAGGTCGAAGCCGGCCGGCGTGGTGCCGCCCTGGTACAGCTGCCAGCCGATCTTGACCGTGTCGACGGCCGGCAGCACGAACGGGACCTGGTTGCCGCCGTGCGCCCCTTCGCCGGCGGTCAGGGTCACGTCGTCGCCGATCCAGGTGGTCACCGTGTTCGTCGCCGCATCGAGACGCCATTCCACGCACTGCCAGGTGTCCGCGACGGCCGGGGCCGACTCGGTCCAGGCGGTCCAGTCGCCGGTGGGTCCGCCGTCCGCTCCGATGCCCCACAGGGACCGGTCCACTGTGGGCACGTACTGCCCGCCGAGCGGGCGTACCACCTCGGCGCTGCCCGATCCGGTCGCCTCGACCAGGGTGAAGTGCGCCCAGTCGGGCGCGGTCGGGAACGCGTCGACGCGCAGTCGCATCCGGCCGTAGAAACCGCCCGGGGGTACGGCGAGATCGTCGACCCGCAGGAACGCGCGCCCGTTGTCGACGGTGCGGACGTGCAGCACCTTGCCGCCTCGGCCGGCCGCCCGGCGTTCCACGGTCAGTGTGCCGTTGCGGGTGTCGATCCCCCAGTCGAGGCTGCTGGCCCCGCCGACCGGCAGCCGGTCGAAGTTCTCGCAGAACAGCACACCTGGCCTCGTACAGTCACGGGCGCCGGACGCACCCGCCGCGCCGGCGGTGCCGCTGCCGGCGAGCAGGCACAGCGTCAGCGTGGAGACGGCGGTCAGCAGACGGATGGGCTTCAATGTTTCCTCCTGGGGTCGGGACGGTCAGGGTTGGGCGTTGAGGAAGCCCACGAGCGTGGCGGTCCACCAGCCGGCCTGGGAGATGGTCGCCACCAGGACAGCGCGCGCCAGCAACCGGCGCGGCGGGGTCGTGCCGTTGAGAGCGAGCAGGCGCCGCTGGACCGTCGCGGCGCTCAGGCCGTTGAGCGCCACGACCAGCACGGCGACCAGCTTGACCACGGTGAGCGGCGCGGAGGTGTCCGGGGCCAGGAACACCCCGCTCAGGCTCAGGCCGGCCAGGCCCAGCCAGATCGGGGTGTGTGCGACCTGGGCCGCACGCACCAGGGAGAGCAGGTCCTGGCGCCCGATCAGCCACATCAGACCGAACCAGTCCAGGCTGAGCACCGCGCCCATGCCCAGCACGAGCGCGGCCAGGTGCACGAAGAGGGCGAACGGCCGGATGCCCGTCGCGGCCGGCATGTGCGGCGCGGCGAGCAGCATCGCGGCCCATCCGGCCGCGAGGGCCGAGGCAACGACATAGGACGGTACGCGGCGACGCTGCCGCAAGTGGCGCGGAGCAGAACTGACGGCGGTCAAGAAGACCTCCCGGGACGGTCATGGGAGCGCTCCCATCATCGCACATCATCAATGTCCGCGGGTGCACGAAAACGGGGCCGCCGACCCCGGCGACCCCGTTCTTCTGCGATGGACTACCGGCCGTCAGCCGGCGTACGTCTCGAACTCGGCGACCTTGGGCGCACCGGTCGAGCTCGTGATGTTGAAGGTGATCTTGGTCAGCGACGTCGCGGCGAAGCTGATCACGCCCGCCCCGCTGCCCGAGGCCAGCACGGCGCCGGTGGCGTGGTTGATGACCTGCCAGGAGCCGATGCTGCCGGCCGAGCCCGACGCCTCGCGGATGTTGATCCGGGAAACCGTGGTCGCGGAGCCCCACTTGATCGAGATGGAGCCGGTCGCGCCGGCCGGGGACCAGAAGGTACTCAGGTCGCCGTCGCGGACGTTGCCGTAGCCCGTACCGCTGGCCTTGCTGGAGCCGTCCGAGCCGGCGCCGATGCTCAGGTTCGTGCCGCTGGGCTGGGTCGGCGGCGGGGTGGTGGGGGCCGGCGTGGTGGGCGTGGGGTTGGTCGGGCCGGGCGTGGTCGGGGTCGGCTGCTGCGGCGAGCAGTTGCCGTTCGAGACCTGCAGACCCTTGTTGGCGCCGGCCGTCTGGCTGACGATCGCCGGCACGCAGGAGGCGCCGTCCAGGGTGTACGCGTACGGGATGCTGACTGTGGTGTTGCTCTGCGGGTTGGGGCCGGCGGGGTTGTTCTCGCTGCCCGGGGCGGACCACGTCACGTTGTCGAAGATGTTGCCGCTGACCTGCCAGAAGCCGGCCTCGGAGGTGTAGAAGGTGCCCAGCACGTCCTTGGAGTTCTTGAAGTAGTTGTTCTCCACCTTGGCGCGGGCGCCGGCCCGGGAGTTGATGCCGGACTCGTGGAGGCTCACGTACGAGTTGTTGTAGATGTGCGCGATGCCGCCCCGCAGCAGGGGCGTGCGCGAGTCGATGTTCTCGTACGAGTTGTGGTGGAACGTGATGAAGCTGTTGGACCGGTCGCTCTCGCTGGAGCCGATCAGGCCGCCGCGGCCGGAGTTGCGCAGGATGCTGTAGGACAACGTCACGTACTGGGTGTTGTCCTTCATGTCGAACAGGCCGTCGAAGCCCTCCGACTCCCCGCCCGACGCCTCCAGGGTGGCGTGGTCGACCCAGACGTTGCGGACGGTGCTCTCCATGCCGATGGCGTCGCCGCCGTTGGAGGTGGGCGAGCCCGACTTCTTGACGTTCCGGACGGTCACGTTCTGGATGATGATGTTGCTGGAGTCCCGGATGTGGATGCCCAGCTGGTCGAAGACCGCGCCGCCACCGACCCCGATGATCGTGACGTTGCTGATCTCCTTGAGCTCGATCTTGTCGGCCGCGGTGTTGCAGCTGCTCCCGGACACCTTGGTGGTGTTGCCGTGGTTGATGGTGCCCTGCACCTCGATGATGATCGGGGTGCTGCTGCTGGCCCGGCCGCACAGGGCCGCGTGGATCGCGGTGCCCGTGGTGGCCCGCACCGTCTGCCCGCCCGCGCCGCCGGTGGTGCCGCCGTTCTGGGTCGCGTAGCCGGTGACGCCACCGGTCGCGGCCGACGCCTCGGACATCGGCAGAGCTACCGCGACGGCGCCACCGACGGCCGCCGTGCCCAGTGCCGCCAAGAGTCGCAATGCGACTGTTCGTCTCATCCTCGTCTCACCTTTCCTCGCATGTGCCGTGGGTCCGGGAAGGGTGCAGCGCCCCACGGCACCGACGAAGATGCCGGCCGGCTCGGGCCAGGAAAGCGCTTACCTGGAGCGAGGATAGAGAGACGTTCGTCGATAGGGCAAGGTCGTGTCCGGATTACGGGCATAAGGCCGTGATGTTTCCGCGGTATTGCAACTGAGGCGGTATTGCAGCTGAGTCAGCCGCGGCCACCACCCGGGGTACCGGCGCGGGCCTCGATCGCCTTGACGGTGTTGCCGAGGGTCTTCGCGAGGAAGCCCTTGCCCACGGTGCCGAGCAGCGCCCCGACCACCCGCCCCTTGAGGTTGCGGCCCTCGCGCACCACCACGACGTCCAGGTCGGTGCCGCCCCCGGGCTGCCGGGTGAGGGTGTAGGTGTGACCCGACGCGCCACCCCAGATGTTGGAGTCGGTGGTCGTCATGACAACGCGGCGCGGATCGGACCAGTCGTAGCGCAACCGTTCCCAGATGCCGCCCGACCCCTCGGTGACATCGGCCCAGTCGGCGCCCCGGTCATGCACCTTCAGGAACTCGTCGGAGCTGTTCCCGAACAGCTCGGAACGCCCCGGCCCGAAATCGGTGAGCGCGGCGACGACCTGCTCAGGTGTCGCCGCGGTGGTCTGCTTGAGGTGGATCGTGGCCATGGCGTGCTCCTCGGAACGGGGTCTCTGCTGACTGATGCCAGCGTCCCCGTTCCGAAGATCCACCGAGCCGGTGACACACCCTGGTCAGGCCACCGGCAGGCCCTGGTCGCGCGCCCGGGCAGGAGTCTGCCGGGCCAGCTCCCGGCGATTGGCCCGCGCGATGATCACCGTGCCGACGACGGTCGGCGCGATCCAGGCGATCAGGCTGCCCCGCGTCATCTGCACCAGGAAGGCGGTGACGAAGGAGATCACGCTGCTGCCCATCAGGTTCAGATGCCAGACCCGCCACGCGTACGGCGACCCGCCCAGCACCGGCCGGCGGCGGGCCAGCCACACCCCGCCACCCACCCACACCGCGGTCAATGTGCCCAGGACGGCCAGCCCCACCAGCCGCCCGGGGTCGTACGCGACCAGGCCGAACGCGGTCAGGCACAACACCGCGGCGCTGACCGCGTAGGCCCGGCCGAGCATCGGGTGCCGGCCCCGCCGCTTGGGCGCCAGGATCACCGGCACCGCGAGCAGCAGACCCAGGCCTCCCGCCGTGGCGTGGACCGCTATGAGCGCCGGATGCCACCAGTCCATGACCTGCCCCCGTGACCTGTCTAAGTGGAATGTTGTGGGCCCCATCGTGCGACCTGACACAATGACATGTCAAGGAGGTGTCCATGCCATCCCGGCCGCTCAACGCCACCGCCGCATCGCTGCTCGGCTTCCTGCACGAGGGACCGATGTCCGGCTGGGACCTGGTCGCCACGGCCCAGTCCCGCATCGGTGACTTCTGGTCGCTCACCCAGAGCCAGGTCTACCGGGAGCTCGCCGCCATGGCCGCCGACGGGCTGGTCGAGGCCCAGGAACGCGGCCGGCGGGATCGGCGCCCGTACGCGATCACGGACGCCGGCCGGGCGGCGTTCACGGCCTGGGTCTCGCGCGAGCCCGAGCCGGAGACGATCCGCTTCCCGCTGCTGCTGACGATCATGTTCGGCCGGCACGTCCCGGCGGACCAGCTGGCCACCGTCGTCGCCCGGCACCGGGAGGCGCACGCCGCCCGGCTGGCCGCGTACGAGCAGATCGACGCGGAGCTGCCGCCCGGCGCGGCCGAGGCCGAACCGTATGCGGTGGCCACGCTGGCGTTCGGGCTCGCGTACGAGCGGGCCATGCTGGCCTGGTTCGACGACCTGCCGCCGGCGATCGCCGGCGGCTGAGCGGCGTCAGCGGGCGATGCCGAGGGACTCCCGCAGGAAGGCCAGCTCGTACTCCCAGAGGCCCGGCACCGACGTGCCCATGTGGGTCACGCCCGGCAGCGGCAGCACGGTGTGCGGGCGGCCCGCCGCCACCAGCGCCGCCGACAGCTTCATCGTGTGCACCGGCAGCACGTTGTCGTCGATCATGCCGTGCACCAGCAGCAACGGCCGGCGCAGGTTCGGGGCGTCGGCGATCAGGGAGCCGTGCGCGTACCCGTCGGGGTTCTCGGCCGGCAGGCCCAGCGTGCGCTCCTGCCAGTGGGAGCTGTAGAGCAACTGGTCGGTCACCGGGGCGCCGGCCACCGCGGCGTGGAACACGTCGGGGCGGCGCAGGACCGCCAGGGCCGCCAGGTAGCCGCCGGCCGACCAGCCGCGGATGCCCACCCGGTCCAGGTCCAGGTCGGGGAACCGCCCGGCCGCGGCGTGCAGCGCGTCCACCTGGTCCTGCAGGCGGGGGCCGGCGTGGTCGCCGGCGCGGGCGCGTTCCCAGCCAGGTCCGCGCCCGGGCGTGCCGCGGCCGTCCACGACGATCACCGCGAAGCCATGGTCGGCGAACCACTGGGCGGCCCAGTACCGGGAGCGGGCGGCGACGGCCCGCTGCGCGGCTGAGCCACCGTACGGGTCCATCAGCACCGGCAGCCGGGCCGTACCCGGCTCGTGACCGGTGGGGAACAGCACCGCCGTCCGCAGGTCCCGCTCCCCCAGGGTCAGGAGCTGCGGCGCCGGGCGGACCGGCGGTTCAGCGGCGAGACTCCGCAGCTCGCGGCCGTCGACGGTGACTGTCTCGCCGTCGAGGGTCTGCGCGTCCACCACGGTCAGGCCGCCCGCGCGGCGCCCGCCGTACAGTCCGGGGACCGTGGTGATCCGGGCCGGGCCGGCCGCCGCTGACCAGGTCCACAGGTGCCGTTCGGTGGGATTCTGCCTGGCTGCGAACAGCACGGTGTCGCCGTCGACCGAGAGCACTTCGTCCAGCTGCAGGCCGGACGGCGTGACCGGTACGCCGTCGGCGGTGAGCCGCCGGGTGTCGCGGTCGTCCACGCTCCACAGCAGGGATCCCGACGCGGTGTGCGCGGGGATGCCCGTGACGATCGTCGTCCATTCCGGGTCGGTGTTCTCCTGCCGGACCATGGTGGCGCCGGTCGCGGGATCGGCGGCGAGCACGCGCAGCACCGTCTGGCGCCTGTTCTGCACGACCACCAGCAGCCCGGTCGCGTCCCACACCACCCGGGTCACGTACTCGAATTCGGCCCGGTCCCAGACCACCGGCGTACGGCTGCCGTCCAGGCCGAGCACGTACAGGCTGACGTCGGCGTTCGGCGTTCCCGCGGACGGGTAGCGCACAGCGGTCGGCGGCTGGTCGGGGCGGCCCGGGTCGGCGACGTACCAGATCTGCACCGGGGTGTTGTCCACCCGGGCCGCGACCAGGCTGCGGCCGTCCGGCGCCCACCAGTAGCCCTCGAACCGGTCCATCGACTCGGACGCCTCGTGCTCGGGCAGACCCCATGTCACCTCGGGGCCGTCGGGTTCGGCCAGCGGCCGGTCGTCCTTGCCGTCGCGGCCGACCACCCGCAGCTCGGCCTCGCACACGTACGCGACCGTGCGGCCGGTCGGGTCGATCCGGGCCTCGGCGGCCGGCTCCTGCGCGCCCAGGTCGGTGACCTTCGCGGAGGCCACGTCGACCGCGTACAGCCGGCCGGCCAGGGTGAACACGGCCGTGCGTACGGCGGCGTCGGTGGCGTACGAGCCGATGCCCGCGGACCGGTCCCGGGCCCGTTCCCGCCGGGCACGCTCGCGCTCGGACAGCGGCGCGCCGTCGGCCGCCCCGAGCACCGTCGCGTCCACCAGCAGGCGTTCCGTCCCGGTCGCGACCTCGTACGACCAGAGATCGCCGACCGGGTCGGTCCCGCCGCGCGAGCGCAGGAACAGCACCCGGGAGCCGTCGGGGGCCACCGCGAACCGGCGCGGGCGGCCGAGCGTGAATCCCTGGGTGCGGGCGACCAGCGCGGGGAACGAAGAAGTCATACCCCAGTCTCTCCGCTGACCCGGCTTCATGAGTGCCCGGATTGCCGGTCGGCTGCCGGGTGCCTGCCTGGTCGACCGGCCCGTCCGGGCCGAGGATCGAGGGCACCGGCGGCGATCCAGGAGGCCCGACCATGTCGATGCGGATGGTGCTGCTGACAACCGCCCCGCCCGCTGCCGGTGTCGCACTCGGCTGTCTGCTGGGTGGGCGCCTCGCCGGGCTGCGCGTTCTCGCGACGAGGGCCCTCTGGCTGGTGTGGATCGCGGCGGCCGTGCAGCTCACGCACAACACCGTCATTGAGAAGCCGCCGCTGCTCGCAGTGGTCTTCCTCGCCGTGCTGGCCTGGCTGGCCGTGGGCATCGCCGGCTGGCCGCAGCCGCTGCGGGCCGCCGGAGCCCTGATCATGATCGGCGCCGCGCTCAACGGGCTGGCCATCGCCGGCAACGGCCGGATGCCCTACGAGCCCGCGGCCGCCCGGGCCGCCGGGCTCACCGCCGGGGTCGTGACGGCCAAGAACGAGCCGGCGCACACGCACACCCGGCTGGCCTTCCTCGGCGACACGATCCCCGTGCCGCCGCTGCGCGCGGTCATCAGCCCCGGCGACATCCTGATCGGCGTCGGCGCCTGTGCGCTCGTCGCGCTCGCGATGCGCCGCCAGCGGCGGGGTGGTCCCGAAGCCGAACCCGGCGACGCGGAGGAGATGAATCATGATCCACACCTGGACCTGGCAGCGCCTCGCCCTGGCGATCCTCACGGTGGCGGCCCTGGCGACGCTGCTCACCACGATCGGCGCACCGATGACCGAGGGAAGCTGACGAGCGGAGGACACCCATGACCCGGACCGTCCGATGGCGCGAAGTCGTCATCGCCGTCTGCACGCTGGCCGCCGTAGCACTGCTGCTTTTCACGATCGGCGCGCCGCACGAGCACGGCGGCTGACCGGCCACGGGGAGCCGGCCCGGGCCGGGCCGGCTCCCCACTCAGGACAGCGTCACCACTCGGCGGTGCAGTCGTAGTCGTTGCCGCGTTGCAGGCAGGCCGAGAACCGGTAGTTGGGGTCGGCCAGCGTGATCTGCCCGAACGTGTGGGTGGAGGTCTGGCTGCCGTCGTTGCGGGTGCCGTGCACGAACTCCCGGCTGCCGTTGCTGTAGATCCGCAGCCAGATCACATCGTCCTCACGCCACCGGCTACTCGCGCTGACCCGGGCCCAGCCGTACTGGAAGCCCTGGTACCAGCCGGCGCGCAGCTCGATGGTGACGCCGAACTTCGTGGTGTACTGCCCCACCGGCGTCGTCCGGTTCGTCGTCTCGTTCACCTGGCTCAGGTTGAGCACGCTGGGCGCCGCCTGGGCCGGCCCGGCGGCGACCAGCGACGCCAGTATCCCGAGCAGAGCGGCGGCGGTCAGGAGCCGCTTGCGCATGAAACGCATCGTCGTTCCCCCATGTCAATTACCTCAGTGGACAGTGCCGGTCCAGCCTCGCCGCGGCGCGGTACGCGACACCAGCCTTTCGAAGGACATCGAATTGTCGGCTAGTGTCGGCGGTGCCACCGAGGGGAACGGCGGGCGGGGGAAACACGTGCGGGGCAAGACGCAGCTACAACTCGGACGGATCGACGCGGTGGCGGTCTCCGTCGTGCCGCACGCGGGCGCCACGCTGATGTCGCTGCTCGCCGACGTGCTGGGCGAGCGTCCCCAGGGGGTGCCCCCGCACTGGCGGCGAGCCCTGCGCGCCGCCG
Organism: Actinoplanes sp. CA-051413; assembly: GCF_050955795.1. Classification (NCBI taxonomy): domain Bacteria; kingdom Bacillati; phylum Actinomycetota; class Actinomycetes; order Micromonosporales; family Micromonosporaceae; genus Actinoplanes; species Actinoplanes sp. CA-051413. The sequence continues at coordinate 3,974,553 of NZ_CP192100.1, read as the reverse complement.
CGCCGGCGGTGACCGGGCGGGTGGTCGGTCCGCTGTTCACCCCCGCGTACTCGCAGGTGCCCGACAGCGTCACGATGACCGGGACGTTCCCGGGCGCCGGTATCGAGGCGATGCTCGAGGAGCTGACCGAGTTGCCACCGGACCGGCTCACCGCCGAGCTGGAGAGCGACTTCGGCGGTGCGGTGCCGGCGCAGTGGCAGCCGGTGGTCAACGATCCGCGCCGGTTCATCGCCGACTACGCCGCGGTGCTGCGCGGCCTCTGGCAGGCGTTCGCGCCGGTCTGGCGACGGGCCCGGCCGCTGCTCGACCGCGAGACCGAACGGGTCGGCGTCGCCGCGGTCACCGGCCGGCTCGACGCCGTGCTGTCCGGGCTGAGCCCGCGCACCGGCCTCGACGGCACCACGATGCTGCTGCCGGACCCCAACCCGGTGGTCGCCGACCTCGGGCACCGGCCGGTCACCCTGGTGCCGCTGGTGTCCGGCAGCCGCGCGTCCGTCTTCAGCATCGACCGCGACGACCTGGTCTGGATCGGGTATCCGGTGGCCGGCCTCGGCCAGCTGTGGGACGAGCAGCCACTGGCCGGGCCGCTCACCGACCGGCTCGCCCTGGTCCTGGGGCCGGTCCGGGCCGAGATCCTGCGCCGGGCCGGCCGGCTGCACCACATGAGCGACGTCGCGGCCGAGCTGCGCTGCTCGCCCAGCACGGCGACGTACCACTGCGCCCAACTGGAGCGGGCCGGCCTCATCGTCCGGGATCGCCGGGGCCGCCAGGTCCGGCTCCGGCGCACCGCGGACGGCGACGCGCTTGTCGACCTGATGTCCTGACGCCCGGTCCCGGCCGGACTGGGAGGGTCTGTCAGTACCCCCGACAGCAGGTCCTCCCAGCCGCTCGTACGGTCCGCCTAACCTTGGACGCACGGATAGCGCCTCGCCCGCAGACCTCAGGAGCTGTGCCATGCGGATCAGAACCGCCGTCAGTGCCGCCCTCGTTTCCCTCGCCGCCGTGATCACGATGGTCGTCGCCGGCCCGGACCCGGCCGCGCAGCCCGAGGCCGCGCAGTCGCTCGTGATCGTGACCGAGCCGGACGAGGTCCCGGCGGCGTGGGCAGCCGAGCAGCCGGCCCGGCACAGCGCACCGAAGGCGTGGGATTGCCCGCAGGTGTAGGGCGACGTCATGGGTGACCAGGAACTGCTCGAGCGGCAGGCCGCTCTGCAGGCCGAGGGGGCCGAGCTGCTGGCCCGGCTCGGCAGCCTGGGACCGCTCGCGCCGACCGGCAGTTTCGTGTCCGGGCTGATGGTGTGGCGCGACCTCGACGTGATGCTGCTGGGCGGGCCGTCGTTCGGACCGCACGACGTGCTCGGCCTGCTCAGCCGGGCGGTCGAGCTGCCCGGCCTCACCAGCTTCGCCTGCGCCGACGAACGCGGGGAACGCTCGCCCACCGGCGAGCAGCGTGACGAGCGTTTCCACCTGCCTCTGCGCGTCGGCGAGTGGCGGGTCGACCTGTCCGTCTGGCTGTACGACGACCACGCGAACGTGACGGCGTACCACCGGGACCTGGCCGCCTCGCTCACCGCCGCCCAGCGGCTCACCATCCTGCGCATCAAGGACGTCTGGCACCGGCGTCCGGAGTATCCGGACGAGGTGAGCGGTTTCGAGATCTACACCGCGGTGCTGGAGCACGACGTCGCCACGCCGCGGGAGTTCGAGGCGTGGCTGCGGCCTGTCAACTGAGGAATTCCGCCGCGAAGCGGCGAACCTGCTCCACGTCGGTCGGATCGTCGAAGCCGACGATGAGCTCCTGGACCCCGGCGGCCTCGTAGGCGGCGATCCGCTCGCGGACCGTGTCCACCGTCCCGACGAGCCCGTACCCGCCCAGGTCACCCGGATAGGCGAACTCCATGCCGGGCGGCACCGCGGCACGGGCCTCCGCGTCGGTGTCCCGGATGATGCACACGGTCGTCGCCGTACGCAGGATGCTGTCGTAGTCACGCCCGACCTCTTCGCAGTGCGCGCGCAGCACCGCGTACTTGTGCTCCAGGACCGTAGGCGAATCCATCGCGTTGCAGGCGTCGGCGTACTTCGCCACCAGCCGCAGGGTGACCTTCTCGCCGCCGCCGGCGATCATCAGCGGGATGTGCGGCGACTGGACACCCTTGGGCTCGTTGACCGCCCCGCGCAGCTGGTAGTACTTGCCGTCGAAGGTCGTCTCCTTCTCCGTCCACAGCGAGAGGATGATCTGGGCTGCCTCGCCGAGCCGCCGGAGCCGGTCGCCCGCGGTGCCGAACTCGTAGCCGTACCCGATGTAGTCCGGTTCGTACCAGCCCGCGCCGATGCCCAGCGTGAGCCGGCCGCCGGACAGCACGTCCACGGTGGACGCCATCTTGGCCTGCAGGGCGGGGTTGCGGTAGCTGTTGCCGGTCACCAGCTGCCCGACCCGGACCCGGGTGGTGTCACGGGCCAGGCCGGTCAGCACCGACCAGGACTCGAAGACCATTTCCGCCGACGGCGGGATCGTGGTGAGGTGGTCGGGTGCCCACAGCGTGCCGTAGCCGAGCTCGTCCGCCGCGCGGGCGATCCCGGTCAGCGTCGCGTAGGCCTGGACCGGGTCGGTGAAGCGGGCGAACTCCTGCCCGAAACCGGTGGGAAGAAAGATACTGAAAGTCAGGGCCACGGTACGACGGTCCTTCCGCTCGGATGCCGGTGGTTGCGTAGTACCGACCGAGCGCGCACCGGAAAGGAATCGCCATGACAGCCGCTTCTTCCGAGGCGGACTTCCCGCCGTCCCTTACGCCGGCGGCCGCCACGCCTGCGGTGCGGTTCGCCAGTGGCGGCCACACGCTGCTGGGCGTCCTGCATCTGCCGGCGGGACCGGGCCCGCACCCGGTGGTCGTGCTCCTGCACGGGTTCCCGGGCAACGAGCGCAACTTCGACCTGGCCCAGGCGCTGCGGCGGGCGGGCTACGCGGCCATCGTGTTCCACTACCGCGGCTCCTGGGGCGTGGGCGGTTCCTGGACCTGGGGCCACGTGCTCGAGGACGCGGCCGCTGTCGTGGACGCCATACGCGGGGACGCCATGGCCGGGGCCCACCGCCTGGACCCTTCCCGGGTCGCCGTGGTCGGTCACAGCCTCGGCGGCTTCGCCGCCCTCATGACCGCCGCCGCGGACCCGCGGGTGGGCGCGGTGGGCTCGATCGCGGGTTTCGACTTCGGCGCCGCCGCGGCAGCCTGCGAGGACCCGGCGGTCCGGGCCGATTACGTCGAGGCCTTCGACGACGATCTGTTGCCGTTGCGGGACACCAGCGGCGAGGCGCTCGTGCGGGAGATGGAGGCGGCCGGCCCGGCGTGGAGCCTGGGTGGGCTCGCGCCGCGGCTGGCCGACCGGCCGGTGCTGCTCGTCGGCACGGGCCGCGATCCCGTCACGCCCGCCGACACGCATCACCACCCGCTGGTGCAGCTGTACCGGGACTTTCCGATCGACCGGCTGGAACACCGGCTCTTCGAGACCGATCACGCGCTGTCCGATCACCGGACCGCGCTGGCTCGCACTGTCGTCGACTTCCTCGACCGGCACCTGCTGGCCGGGGCGTGACCACGCCCGCGCGGCCGGCCGGCCACATCGCCGTCGCAGCCGTCACGAGCAGGGCCGGTATCAGGGCGTATCCGGTGAGGAGCAGGACGGCGGCGACGGCCGCCGTGGCGACAGCGGCGACGGTGCGCGGTGCTCCGGTGAGGGTGCGCCAGCCGGAGACGGTGCAGCCGAGGTAGACGGCGAGGAAGAAGGCGCTCGGCACGGTAACCATGGCTGAGACCGGGACCGTACCGGTGCCGAGCAGCCAGGTCGCGACGAGCTCGGCGGCCAGCATGACGGTCAGCAGCCACGGCGGAATGACCAGGCGATCGGCCCAACGCCGGCGGCCGGGGGCGGTGAGGCTCCGGGCCAGGGTGGCGCCGCCGGTGAAGTACGCGTTGGTCGTGCCGACGGTCAGGGCGATCGCGGCGCCCGCCGCCACGGCCGAACCCGCGGAGCCGAAGGACAGCGACAGCAGGGCGGCCAGCGGCACCTCCGTACCGGCGCGCGGGCCGAGCGCGGCGACGGTGACGGCGGCCAGCGACAGGTAGACGACGGTCGTCACCGCGAAGGCGATACCGATGACCTTGGGCAGCTGCCGGCGCGGATCGGTGAACCGTGCGGTGAGCGGGGCGATCGCTTCCCAGCCGACGAAGGACAGCATCAGCAGGGCGGCCGCCGACCCGACGGCCGGCCAGCCGTGCGGCGCGAACGGCTGCCAGTTGCGGGCGGCCGAGCTCGGCACCGCTCCGGCGACCGCCACGATGACCACGACGACGAGCACACCGATCAGCGCGAGCTGCACCGTCGTCGAGGCCCGCACCCCGCACATGGTCACGGCGAGCACGACCAGAAGCAGGCCGGCGCCGGCCAGCGCGGTGGCCTCCCGACCGGCGCCGAGCAGGGCGGCGAGGTAGCCGGCGCCCATGTGACACACGACGGGCGCTCCGGTGATGATGCCGGCGAGGAAGCACCAGGAGGCGGCGCGACCGGCCCGCATCCCGAGCCCGGCCCGCACGTACGTGGCGGCCCCGCCGTCCGAGGGCCGGGCCACGCCCAGGGCGGCGAAGACCACGGCGAGCAGGCCGGAGAGGATCAGCAGGCCGATCCACGCGAGGATCGAGGCCGGGCCGGCGGCCGCGGCGGCCAGTCCGGGCAGGACGAGGAGGCCGGGGCCGAGCAGGGCACCGACGTAGAGGGCCACGCCCCGGGTGACGCTGAGCTTCATGCCGCAATTTTGTTCCGTGCGGGACCGCACGCGATGGCAAAGATGCCGCCGCCTTCGTTGTCCTGCGCACGATTCTGCCGCGTAGCCGTCCGAGTACGCCATAATGTGCGAATGCCTCTGTACGACGCCACCGACCGCGCCATCCTGGAGCGGCTTCAGCACGACGGACGCATCGCCAACGTCGACCTGGCCGACGCGGTGTCGCTGTCACCGTCGGCGTGCCTGCGCCGGCTGCGGGCCTTGGAGGAGAACGGGATCATCGCCGGCTACCGGGCCGAGCTGGACCGCGCCCGGCTGGGGCTGGAGCTCACCGTCTTCATCGAGCTGAAGGCCGAGCGGCATTCGCAGGAGACGTCCGAGCGAATCGAACGCGCCCTGACCGCCATCTCCGGCGTGGTGGCCTGTCACGTCATCTCCGGCCACTCCGACTTCCTGGTGGAGGTGGCGGTGCCGACTCTCGCCGCGTACGAACGGCTGCTGCTGGACCGCATCCTTGCCATCCCGTCCGTCATCGACGCGCGCAGCACTTTCGCGATCCGTACCGTCAAGAGCCGGGGGCCGCTGCCGTTGGACCACCTGGCACCGCGCCGGGACGACCGCTAGCCGCGCCGGCCCCGGCGGCGGCCCCGGCCCCGGCCCTGGCGGCGGTTGGTCGCTGGGCCGGCCGGTCGCCGGCATCCGGTATCCCGGCCCACTCGGTGGGCAGGGGGTGCGTGCTCAGCAGGGTGTCCAGCAGGTGGTCGATCGTGTGGCGGGAAAGCTCGCCGGCCACGGCCCGGGCCACTCCGTCGTAGATGTCCTCGAGGACCGGTCCGATGCCGTAGCCCACGGGGCATTCCTGGCTCGGCCGGTGCGGGTGCAGAGCGAAGACGGCGCCCGGCTCGACCACGGCGTACACGTCGGCGAGCGTGATGCCGGCGGCCGGCCGGCCGAGCGACCAGCCGCCGCCGGGGCCGAGGCCGGCGGTGACCAGGCCGGCGTCGCGGAGGGGCCCGAGTGCCCGGCGTACGGCGACCGGGTTGCTGTCCAGGCTCGCGGCGATCTGGTCGCTGGTCAGTCCGGGGTGGCCGTGCCGCCGGGCCAGCGCGAGCCAGCACAGGGCGTGCACGGCCACGGTGAGACGACTGTTGCCGGCCATGGGTGGCCTCCCCCCATAATGAGTAACACACATTGTTACAGATGGGGGAACCCCGTGCAGGATCAGCAGAACGCCGTGGCCGCCGACCTGGCCGGCTGCGACGTCGTCGAGATGCGCCGATACACGCTGCGACCGGGCACGTTCGACGAGCTCCAGGACGTGTTCCAGCGGTGGTTCGTCGACGGCCTGGAGCGGTCGGGCATGCGGCTGGGCGGGCAGTTCCGGGACCGGGACGACCCGGATCGTTTCGTGTGGTTCCGCGGCTTCACGTCCATGGCGCAACGCCATGAGGCGATGGAGGACTTCTACCTCGGCCCGGTGTGGCAGAAGCATCGGGACGCCGCCAACGCCACCATGATCGACAGCGATGACGTGCTGCTGCTGCGCCCGACCTCGCCGGCCCACCGCCCGGGTCCCGCGGTTGCCGCCGGAGCCCCGGGACCGACGGCCGACCCGGCGTGGGTGATCGCTCTGGCGTGGTCACTCCCGGCCGGCTCCGACTTGGAGCCGGCGCTGACCGGCCGCGGACACGAGGTGCTCGAGCGGGCGCTCGGCGTGCCGGTGGCTATGTGGCGCACCGAGCCGAAGGCCAACACGTTCCCGCAGTTGCCGGTGCGCGGCGGCGACCACGTGGTCGCGCTGGCGGTTTTCGCCGGGTGGGAGCAGTGGTCGCAGGCGGAGAAGCGGCTCGGTGCGGACGCCGAATGGCAGCGGCTCGCCGAGCGGCTCGGGGATGCTGAGCTCATGCGCCTTGAGCCGACGGCCACGTCACGTCATCCGCGGCCGATCCCGGGCTGAGCGGCAGCGCGGCCGATCCCGGCCTGAGCGGCAGCGCGGAAGCGATCCGGTGGAGTTGGCCGGGCAGGTCGCCGGCCGGGAAGGGCCAGAGCCCGAGCGAGGTGGCGCCGGCGTCCAGCAGTGCTTGCAGGCCGTCGCGTACCCGGCCGGCGGTGCCGGCGACCGCGAACTCGTCGATCCACGCGTCGTCGACCGTAAGCGCTGCTCCCGGCGGGGTCCGCCGCAGCCGTGCCCTGATCTCTTCGTGGTAAGGCGACCGGCCGATCAGGGCGGTGTGCGCCTCCGCTCCGGCGAAGAAGCTCACCGCGTCACGCACGGCCTCGTACGCGGTGTCGTCTTCGCCGACGGAGGCCAGCACAAAAGCGGTGATGGGCGGGACCGGGCGACCCGCCGCCTCCGCACCCGCGGCCACCTGCTCACGGGCCCAGGCCACGTACGCCGGCCCGGCGAGCACGGACAGCAGCACCCCGTCAGCCGTCGCCCCCGCGGCCCGCAACGCGCGTTCGTTGACCGCGCCGATCCACAAGGGTGGTGGCTGCGCCGGCGGGAACGCCAGCTGGACGTCGTGCAGTTGATGGGTGCCGGCGACCTGGTCGACCGTGGCTCCGGCCAGCAGGCGGCGGAGCACGTCGAAGGTCTCCGTAACGGCACTCAGCGGGCGCGGCGGGAGCAGCCCCAGCTGCGCGAGCCAGTGGCGGTTGCCGAGCCCGATCGCGGCCCGGACGCGACCGGGGTGCATGCGGGCCAGACCGGCCAGCTCCATCGCCAGCACGGCCGGGTGCCGGGTCTGCACACTGGCCAGTCCGAGCCCGGCCGGGACGGTCCGGGTGGCCGCGAGCAGCTGGGTCAGCCCGGACAGCCCGCCGGTGAAGAAGCAGTCCTCGGAGAACCACAGTTCCCCGAAGCCGAGGCGCTCGGCCAGGGCGGCGCCGCTCGCCAGTTCCTCGGGCGGGGTCAGGCTGCCGAAGACCACGCCGATCGGTGCTGTGCTCATGAGGTGCTCCCTTTCATTTTCACCCTCACGTTCACGCGAACTGGACGAGGGCGCAGCCGATGACCAGGGCCGTCAGGCCGCCGAGCCGGGCCTTGGTCAGCGGCCGCGGCGGTAGCCGGAACAGTCCGAAGTGGTCGATCACCGCCGAGGCGAGCTGCTGGCCGGTGACGGTCAGGGCGACCGTCGTGGCCGCGCCGATCCTGGGGATGAGCAGCAGCGTCGCGGTGACGTAGACGGCGGCTGCGACACCGCCGAGCCAGCCCCAGCGGGGCATCGCGGCGAGCGGCCGGAACCGCAGCGGTGGTGTCCGGCCGGCCGCGCGGAGCAGGCCGAAGACGACGGTGATGGTCAGGGTGGCGACGATGAAGCTCACCGTGCCTACGGCCAGAGGGGGGCTCAGGTCTGTGCGCAAGGCGGCGTTGACAGCGCCCTGGACCGGCAGGGCCGCACCGGCGATCAGGCCCAGGACGATCCAGCCGGCGCGGTGGGGCGCGGCTGCAGGCCCGGCTCCGGACGCGGCTGCGGGCACCGCCTGGGGCGCGCCTGCGGACGCGGCTTGAGGCGCGACCGGGAGCCCGGATTGAGTCCCGGCTTCGGGCGCGGCCGCGGCCACGGCTTGGGATGCGGCTGCGGACGCGGCCGGGGCGGACGACTGGCTGCGGATCACGACCGTGACTCCGACGATCACAGCGAAGGCGCCGACGAGGATGCCGGCGCCGAGAGTATTGTCCGGCAGGCCGAGCAGACCACCCAGATCCAGCACGATCGACGCCAGCACCTGCCCGGCGACGAACAGGCCGACCGAGGCGAGGGCGCCCAGCCGCGGGAACAACATGATGGCGCTGGTGATGTACAGCGGACTGGCGATCCCGCCGGCGAGCTTCCAGGCGTCCACGTCTCCCAGGCCGCCGAGAGCCCCGATGCCGCCGGTCAGCGTCGCCGCCAGGGCAAGCAGGCCGGCAGCGATCCCGAGCTGGACCACCGCCGCGCCGTACGGGGTGCCGACCGCGCGGGTCAACTGAAGGTTCGCGGACGCCTGCACGGCCAGCAGTCCACCGATCAGCAACGCCGAGATGAGCAAAATGATCATGAGCTACCCCCACCACGATCCAAGTGGACGCATCGTCCACTACGTTGTCGAGTAGAGTAACCGGACGTAGCGTCCAGTTGATGCCCGGACCGGAAGTGAGGTGGGCCACTTGTCCCTGTCCCCGCAGCTACCCGAGCGGACCCCGCCCCGGGAACGCGCCGACGCCGCGCGTAACCGGCAGCGGGTGCTGGACGCCGCCGCGCGTCTGTTCGCGGCCGGGGACCCCCGCACAGTGACCATGGAGGACATCGCCCGCGAGGCCGGGGTCGGCAAAGCCACCCTCTACCGGCGCTATCCGGACCCGGGTGCGGTCGCCGCCGCCCTGCTCGACGAGCACGAACGGGATCTACAGGAGAAGCTGCTGCGCGGAGCTCCGCCGCTGGGCCCCGGTGCCCCGGCCGCCGACCGCCTCGCCGCGTTCTACGCCGCCATGGTCGAGCTGCTCGACCGGCACCTGCCACTCGTGCTGGGGGCCGAGACCGGCGCCGCCCGGTATCGCACCGGCGCGTACGGCTTCTGGCGCGCGCACGTCCGCGTCCTGCTCACCGACGCCGGTGTCACCGACCCGGAGCCACTGATCGAACCACTGCTGGCCCCGCTGGCACCGGACGTGTACGGCTACCAGCGCCACGAACGCGGCCAGCAACCCGACGAGATCGCCGCCGGCCTGAGCTGGCTGGCGCAGCGCATCCTCAGGTCAGCCTGAGCATGATGATCTGAGGTTCAGGCAGCCGGCTCACCGGCGAGGTACACCGTCCGCGGCCGGGCCAGGGTCGTGATGTCCCGGGTGGGGTCGCCGTCCACGAGCACGAGATCGGCGTCGAAGCCCGGGCGGATGCGACCCTTGCGCTCGCCCAGGCCACAGACCTCCGCGGCGACCGACGTGGCTGCGGCCAGGGCGGCGGCCGGGTCGATGCCGGAGTCCACGTACTCGGCGATGGTGGCGGGCAGGATGCCGTGCGGTTTGGCCGGGCCGATCCCGGCGTCCGAGCCGGCCACGAGGCGCACCCCGGCCCGGTACAGCCGCGCGACCCCGTCCTGCAGGCCGGCCTGGGTGAGACCGGCGCGCTCGGCCATGGCCAGCACGGCCGGCGGCACCACCACGGCGGGATCCGAGCCCAGCGTGGCGCACACCGCGATCCTCGCCTCGGCGAGCAAGGACGCCAGGTCGTCTTCGACCAGGGTGCCGGTGGCCGTCACGCAGGTGCAGTGTTCGATGCCGTCGACCCCGGCCCGCACCGCCTGCCGGACGGCCGAGGTGGCATGCGCGTGCGCGGTGATCGGCAAGCCGTGGTCGTGAGCTTCCCGTACGGCTGCAGCCAGCTCGTCGTCGGTGAACTGCGGCCTCGTCGTGTCCGTCCCCGGAGTGAACACCCCACCGCTCGCCATGATCTTCACCAGGTCGGCGCCCGCGGCAGCCCGCTCCCGGATCGCGGCACGGATCTCCGCCACGCCGCTGACCTCGCCGCCCAGCGACCAGCAGTGCCCACCGACCGTCGTCAGCGGTGCGCCCGAGGCCACCACGGCGGGCAGCCCGGCACCCGCCGCGGCCCGCCAGTTCAGTACCGCGTCGCGGCGGTCCCCCAGGTCCCGGACCGCCGTCACGCCCGCGGCCAGCTGGGCACGCAACGACGCCTCGATCACCCCGGACACGTCGACATCCGGCCGGTCGGCAAGCCGGTCGAGCGCACCGGGACCGCTGTCCGCGCACAGGTGGACGTGAGCATCGATCAGCCCCGGCAGCAACGTGCCGTCCGGCGCTTCGGACGCTGTCAGGCCGTCGGGCACCGCATCCGTGCCGAACCGCACCTCGGCGATCCGGCCGCCGGACACGAGCACCACCGCGCCACCGTCATGCATCCGTTCGCCGTCGAACACCCTCGCCACCCGAACCGCAAGCATGCGAGCTCCCCCCAGAAGCGCCCGGCGCGCATCAAACGGGCAGAATGCCACGCCCGCAGGGGTCAGTTCGTCGGCGGCTCCCCCGGCACCGTGAACAGCGGCTGCCACGGGTCGTCCGGGTTGGTCGGGTACTCGGTCGAGGGCGCGTCACCCTTCGTCGACCACCGGGCCTGGTACGGCAGCGCGTCGAACAGCACCCGGTCCCCCCGGGCGTACACCGTCGCCGGGTCCCACTTGTCGGTCACCCCGGTCACCGCCGGGCTCGGGCGGGGCGCCTTCTCCGACGGGCCCACCGGGCCGATCACCGACCACGGGGTGGGGGTGGAACCGTTGCCCGCCGCCGACGGGTCGAAGCCCTGGTTGACCCATTTCGCCTCGTAGACGACGCCGTGCCAGACCACCTTGTAGCCGCTCACGTACTGGGCGGTGAGCCGCCACACCGGGTACGGGCTGGTTTCCGGGTCGTCGACGATCGGCGCCTGGTCCGGGATCGCCACGGAGTCGCGGCCGGACGTGCCCACCGCGCTGCCAGGCAGGCCCGCGAAGACCGACGAGAAGGCCAGCGCCTCCTGGGGTACGCCGCTGCACGTGTTGGAGTGCACGACCACGTTGGTGAAGGTGCCGCGGCACCGGGCGTCGCGGTTCAGCGACCACATCGACACCCGGCCCAGCCCCTTGTCGACGGCGAACGTGGCCAGCCCGCGCGCGTCGTCGACGGTGAACCGCTCGGCGTCCACGTCGTTCTGGCCGATCATCGGGGTGGCCCCGATCCGCGACCACACCTGCGGCGACGTGAGCTGCACACCCAGCCGCAGGTAGAGGTCCGAGAGCTGGCGGTGGGTCGACTCCAGCGCCCGGGTGCTCAGCTCCAGCATGTCGGGGTCGGAGCCCGCCTCGGAGCCGAAGTCCATGGTCATCACGTTGACGCCGCGCAGCGAGACGCCGCCCTCCAGCGTCGCTCGTACCGCGCCCAGCCCGTCGGCGGTCAGGCCGTCCGGCGCCACCGGCAGGGTCAGCCACACCGCCAGCGGCTTGCCCGCCGAGGCCCGTTCAGCCTGCAACGTCGCCAGGGCGAGCGCACGCCGCTGCAAGGACGCCTGGTCCGCTACCGCCGTACCCTCGATGTCCAGGTCCAAGGTCTGCACGTCGTAGCGACGCACCAGCTGCCGGTAGGCAGCGGTCAGCCGGGCCTGGTCGGTGCAGGCCACCGCGAGCTCGGTGTTGGTCAGGCCGCCCACGCTGAGCAGGATGTTGCCGCCGGCCGAGCGCAGCTGGCTGATCCGGCGGTCCAGCTCCAGCGAGGCCGCCGCCTCGTCCGGAGTGTAGGCGCCGCCCCAGCTGGGCGCGCAGCCATCCTTGGGGTCGGCCACCACGAAGGCCAGGGCCACGTCGTTGGCCGGGTTCGCCGCCGGATCCTGGAACTCGAACGTCGGGGTCAAGGTGACGTCAACATAAGGTACGGCCCACGACTTCGCGGTCGGGCCGGCCGCGTCGCGCAGGTGCAGCACCGCGACCGTGCCGCCGGCCCCCAGCCCGGCCAGCACCAGCACCAGGAAGCCGAGCCGCAGCCAGGACAGGCGCTCTGCCGGAGCCTCCGGTTCCTGCCAGTCCGGGTCGGCGAGAGGGTCGTCCTCCGGCCGCACGGACAGCGGGACGGCGCGGTCGGTGAGCATGGGCGGCCTCTCGGTTGTGGGGCGTCCGGGGGCGGACCCCTCCAGCTCTCGGATCGGCAGATTCCCCGGCAACTGAAGGCCGGGGCGGGCAAAACCTTTAAGAACCGGTCCGAGAACGCCGATGGGAGGTCGAACGGGCGCGACAGGTCCGCCGATGGCCGGTGCCGTACGACAGTGAAGGGCGACCTGATGCAGCGCAACCCGGTGGACCAGCGCCGTCCGGACGCCCCGCGCCAGTGGGGCGCCGACCGGCGGTCGGCGCCGCACCCGCTGGTGCCGGCACCGATCTCCGAGGGCCGCATCGCCCGCGGCCGGCTCGCGATCGTGCTGACCATCACCGTCTGGGCCTGCTACCTCATCGGTACGGTGATCCAGCAGTTCATCGCCGGACGGGCGAGCACCGCGCGGCTGGCCATCGAGGCGATCGTCTACATGATCGTGGTGACCGGGCTGGCCGCCTCCGCGACGGCGTACCTGATCACCCGGATCGGCTACTTCTACCGCACCCGGGCCCACCACCGGGCGCCACGCATCGTCCTGGACAACTTCCTGCAGGGGACGACGCCGTCGGTGACGGTCATCGTGCCCTCGTACCAGGAGGATGAGCGGGTCATCCGCACCACACTGCTCTCCGCGGCGCTGCAGGAGTATCCCGGGCTGCGGGTCGTGCTGCTCATCGACGACCCGCAGCAACCGCGGACCCGCGCCGCCCGCGACCTGCTCCTGGCCGCCCGCGCGCTGCCGGGCGCGCTCGAGGCCGAGCTCAGCGTCCCGTACGGCCGGGTGCAGGCGGCATACGAACGGTTCGAGGAAGCCCTCGCCGAGCGTGACGAGCGCGCCGCCACGACCGAAGACATGCGTGACCTGGCCGCCGAGTACCGGTTCGCCGCGGGCTGGCTCATCGGGCTGGGCCGGCGGCAGGACATGGTCGACCACACCGACGTCTTCTTCGTCGAGCACATCCTCAACGCGCTGGCCGAGGACCTCGGCACGATCGCCGAGGCGCTGGGCTCCGGCGCCGACGAGGAGGCGGCCCTGCCGGTGGAACGGCTGACCCAGCTGTACCGGCGGCTGCTGGCCATCTTCGACGCGTCGGTGACGAGCTTCGAGCGCAAGCGGTACGTCTCGTTGTCGAGCGAGGCGAACAAGGCGATGAACCTGAACAGCTACATCGGGCTGATGGGCGGCGGTTACCAGGAGGTCAGCACCCCGCTCGGGGTGGCGCTGGTGCCGGCCGGGCCGGGGCAGGCCGAGCTGGTCGTGCCCGACCCGGACTACGTGCTGACCCTGGACGCCGACAGCGTGCTGCTCCCGGAATACTGCCTGCGGCTGGTGCACCTGATGGAGCAGGGCGCGCACGAGCGGGACGCGGTGGCGCAGACGCCGTACAGCGCGTTCCCGGGCTCGGCGACCCGGATCGAGCGCATGTCCGGTGCCACCACTGACATCCAGCACATCGTGCACCAGGGCATGACCCACTACGACGCGACATTCTGGGTCGGCGCCAATGCGGTGCTGCGCAAGAAGGCGCTGGACGACATCCGCGAGGTCGCCTACGAGGGTGACTGGGAGATCAGCCGCTACATCCAGGACCGGACGGTCATCGAGGACACCGAGTCGACGATCGACCTCGGGGTGCACGGCTGGACGCTCTACAACTACCCGGAACGGATGGCGTACAGCGCCACACCGCCGGACTTCGGCTCACTGTGCATCCAGCGCCAGCGCTGGGCCAACGGCGGCCTGCTGATCCTGTCCCGGCTCAAGGACCAGTTCCGGGCGCGGACGGCGCGGGGCAAGAAGAACCGCTTCGGTGAACTGTTCCTGCGGGTGAACTACATGGCCTCCATCTTCTGGAGCTCCGTGTGCCTGGTGGTCATGCTCGCGTACCCGTTCAACGCCGACCTGCTCAACCCGATCCTGCTGCTGGTGTCGGTGCCGTACTTCCTGATGATGAGCGCGGACCTGAAAGCCTGTGGTTACAAGCGGCTGGACGTGCTGCGGGTCTACGGCTTCAACCTGATCCTGTTGCCGGTCAACCTCTCCGGCAGCTTCGCCTCGATCCTGCAACTGCTGACCGGAGAAAAAAGCGCCTTCAAACGTACGCCGAAAGTACGCAACCGAACGACCGCAGCGACCACGTACCTGATCGCGCCGTTGGCCCTGATCGCCCTGTGCGCGTGGACCGCTGTGCGTGACGTGCAGCTGCACCAGTGGGACAACCTGGTCTTCGCGGGGCTGAATCTCGTGCTGGCCACGTACGCGATGGTGGCGTTCGTCGGGGTCGGCAACACTGTCGTGGACCTGGTCACGCACCTGCGCAACTGGCTGTACCGGCCCGTACAGCCCAAGCGTTCCCGCGGTACCGGCAAGCAGCCGACGCCGGCCACCCACTCGGAGGGCCGGGCGATGGCGGCGACCGGCGCGATCGGTGATTGGGCCTCGGTGTTGCACTACCGTTCCGACAAGGGCTCGTCGGGCCTGGTGGCGGTGCGGTCGGCTCAGGCACCGGTCGGGAGTCGGTCCCGGCGCGGGCCGCAGGACCCGCAGCCGCGGTCGAACTCGTTCGAGGAGTTCACGTTCTTCACGGTCTTCCAGCCGATCTTCGAGCTGAGGTCGGGGACGGTGGTGGGTTATGAGGCTCTCACCCGGTTCGCTGACGGCACCCGGCCGGAACGCGGCCTGGCGGCGGCGCAGGCGCAGGGGGTGCACATCGACCTGGATGCGGCGCTGATCCGGGCGGCGTTGGCCTCGGCGAACGCGTTGCCGGAGGACACGTGGCTGGCGGTCAACGTCTCCGGTGACCTGTTGCGGCGGCCTCGTGAGCTGGAGCCGTTGCTGGCGGAGAGTGCGCGGCCGCTGATCCTGGAGATCTCCGACGCCGAGGGTGCTGATCTGGACAACCTGCCGGCGGGGGTTCGGATCGCGGTCGATGACGCGGGGGCGGGTTACGACACCCTGGCTCGGATGGAGTCGTTGAAGCCGGGCTTCCTCAAGTTGGGGCGAGCATCCTTGGCCGGGGTTGAGGCTGAGGGGGCTCGCCGTGCCTCGATCCGGTCTTTGGTGGAGTTTGCCGGGGAGCACAACTGCACGGTTATCGCCGAGGGGATCGAGTCGGCTCAGCAGCGGGATGCGTTGGTTGAGTGTGGGGTTCCGCTTGGGCAGGGGTTCTATCTGGGGCGGCCTGTTCCGGTGGAGCGGGCGCTCGCTGACGCTGCCAGCCGCTGATCGGACGGTCGGTTGGCCCTGCGCGGCGACGCGGCATTGGCATTGGCATTGGGCGGCGACGCGCGTCGGCGCTGGGCGGCGAATGCCGCCTGCGACCTCAGCTCTCGGCGGCGATTCGCCGCGCATGGCCTCGGGTCCAGGCGGCGGGCCAGCGCGCGCTCAGCCCTCAGCGGCGACGCTCCGCCTGCTGCGCCGCTTGGTGAGATACGGCAGGGCGAACAGGTACAGGCCGGAGAACAGCAGCAGCGCCAGCGGGAGCAGCGGCACGTAGGACACCCACACCACCGGGTCCTCCTGCGCGAGGGCGACGAACGTGACAATGACCGTCACCGTGAAGGCGATGGCGAGCCAGCGGTGGAACTGCCGGATCCACTTGTTCATGGGGACCTCCTCCTGAAGTGGCTGACCCCAACTTGCGGCGGGCCGCCGCGATGGGATCTCACGGCGGTCACGCTATGTGCGGTGCGGTGGCGGCCGCTTCTCGATTCCTGACCGGTTCGGGCGCGCACAACCCACGCCGGGCGCTGAGCGCCCGGCGTGGGTTCACCTGATCAGGCTGACCGCAGGACGAGGTTGCCGAACTGCGAAGTCTCCTGGTCCACCGCGATGACGCCGCGCCGGTCGATGCCGATGACCGTGATGGCGATGTCACTGGCCGGCTCGGGGAACAGCGTGGTCTGCCCCTTGCGCCAGCGGAACGGCACCGCGAAACTCTGCGGGTCCGTCCTCGTGTAACCCGTGACGTCGCCGCGCTCGTTGATGTCCAAGGCCGCGCCCATGTGCCCGGGCAGGCCGATGTCGATCATCCGGCCGGCCCGCCAGACAACCGGCCGTGAGTCACTGGTGCCGAAGCTGGCGGCGCCGGTGACCATCCCGGCCTGATTGAGGTCCGCGACCCGGCCGGCGGTGGCGCCCGTACCGGTGAGCAGGTCGGTCATCCGACCACGCTGCCAGAGGAACGGGTGGTCACCGGCCGACCCGGCGACCGCACTGGTGCCGGCCACCTGACCCCGGTCGTTGATCGCCGTCGGCGTGCTGCTTTCTCCGCCCAGGGTGCCCAGCTCGGTCATCCGGCCCTGCTGCCACAGCACCGCCCGCTCGGTGGAGACGCCGGGCGTGGTGAGGACACCGATGACCTGACCCCGGTTGTTGATCCCGACGGCCCGGCTGTCCATTCCCTTGGGAGTCGTCAGCATCGTCATCCGCCCACGCGCCCACACGAAGGCACGGGAGGCATCGTTGCTGTCGGTCGCGGTGCCCGCGACCTGGTCGCGCTCGTTGATGAAGGTCGCCCCGAACGAGGCACCGGCGGGCCGCTTCAGGTAGCTGACGGACCGGCCGCGCCACAGGAACAGTCCGCCCTCGACGCCCCCGACGATGTGCCGTTTCTCGTTGATGTCGCCGGCCGTGGCGCCCTTGACGGGCAGGGCGGTGGGGGTACGCCGGCCTTGCCACCACACCACGGCCCGATAGTTGTCGGCGGCGTCAACGCTGGCGCCGATGATGTCGCCACGCTCGTTCATGGCTTTGGCGAACGACCCCTGACCACCCAGCGAGTGCAGCTGGACCAGCCGTCCCGTGGTGGCGGCGGGTGGCGCGGCCGCGGTCGCCATGGACGGGACTGCAGCGGCGGTCAGCACGACGGTGCCGGCGGTCAGGATGAGACTCATTTTTCGGATCGGATACAAGGTGTCGGCTCCTCGGTCAATGGCCATGTCACCTTGTTCGTCACCGACGGCAGCGGTTTCGTTCACGGAACGCTCTGTCGCCTCGCCGACTCAGCGGAACGGGACCGAACGCTGAGTCGCCACACCCAGCCGGCGAAACGGAAACCTGGACGCTTCGTAACCTCACCGACTCGGCGAAACACGGCCGATCAGAGGTCGTAGCCGCCGGAGACCTCGATGTTCTGCGCGGTGATCCAGCGGCCCTCCTCGCCGAGCAGGGTGGCGATCACCATGGCGACGTCGTCGGGCTCGCCGATACGGCCGAGGGCGGTCTTGGCCGCGAGGGCCGGGATGACTTCGGGGTACGCCTCGAAGGCCGCGACGCCGGAGGAGTCGGAGAGCCGGGTCCGCGTCGGGCCGGGCGAGACGGCGTTGACCCGGATGCCCCTCGGCGCGAATTCCTTGGCGAGGTACCGGGTCAGCACGTTCAGGCCACCCTTCATCGCGGCGTACGCGGAGAAGCCGGCATCCACCAGTCCGGTCGGCAACGCCGAGTTGCTGCTCACGTTAACGACAGCTCCGCCATCGGTCAGCAGCGGCAGAATCGTCTGGGTCAAGAAGTACGGGCCCTTCAGCAGCACCCGCATGAACTTGTCGAACAGTTCCTCGGTGGTGTCCTCGAACATGGACATCCCGCCGAACCCGGCGTTGTTGACCAGGTAGTCGAACGTGTCCCGCTGCCAGGTGTCGCGCAGGGCCGCCACGACCTGCTCACGGAACGCCGGGAAAGTCTCACTGCGGCCGATGTCGAGCCGCAGGGCGACGGCGGTGCCGCCCTCCTTCTCGATGGCGGCGACCGTGTCCCGCGCGCCGGCCTCGTTGCCGCTGTAGGTGAGGATGACGTCCGTCCCCCGCTTGGCCAGCTGGACCGCTGTGCTCTGCCCGATGCCCGAGCTGGCACCGATGACGATGGCGACCTTCATGCTGTTCCCACCTGTTCATTCATGGAGCCCTGTTAGGCTCACTGCGAGGTCTATGGATCCATTACACCGTCATGAGCAGGCCAAACAGTAGAGCGATGCTCGCGTACCCTTGCCTGATCCTCTCCTTGTGAGGAGTGCGGCCGGGATGCTCTAATCGAATGCGTGCCCCTCGACGAACTGCGCGCCCTGCTGGCCCGCCACGCCCGCGAAGACGGGACCACCCCCATCGACGGCGTCCTGATCGGCCGGGCCGAGCAGGCGTTCCAGTCGTCGACATCAATGTCCGGCATGGTGCTGGCCCTGGTCGCCCAGGGAGCGAAGATGCTCGCGCTGGGCGACCGGGTGTACGAGTACCGCGCCGGGCAGTATCTGGTCGCCTCGGTCGACCTGCCGGTCACCGGTTACTACACCGAGGCCAGTCCCGAACGGCCGGCGCTCGGCTTCGGTCTCGTCCTGCAACCGTCAGCGATCGCGCAGCTGCTGCTCGACGCACCACCCGGCGACCTGCCCCGGGCACCGGGCGGCGGCACACCGTCCGCGATGGCCGTCAGCGACGCACCGCCCGAGCTCATCGATGCGGCCATTCGCATGCTGCGCCTGCTCGACCGGCCCCGCGACATCCCGGTGCTGGCCCCGCTGATCGCCCGGGAGATCCTGTGGCGGCTCATCACCGGCGAGCAGGGCGCCACCGTACGCCAGCTCGGCCTGGCCGACAGCAGCCTGGCCCACGTGGCCCGCGCGGTGCGGTGGATCCGCGACAACTACCGCGAATCGTTCCAGGTGCAGGACGTGGCACGGATGTCCGGCATGAGCGTGTCGGCGTTCTACCGCAATTTCCAGGCGGTCACCGCGATGAGCCCGATCCAGTTCCAGAAGCAGTTCCGGCTCCAGCAGGCCCGGCTCCTGCTGGCAACGCAGCCGGGCGACGTCACGGCGGTCAGCCATCAGGTGGGCTACGACAGCCCGTCGCAGTTCAGCCGCGAGTACCGGCGTCAGTTCGGCGCTCCACCGAGCCAGGACGCTGCCCGCCTGCGCGACGCCACACAGTCTCCCGAGCTGTCCATGCCCTGACTCATCCGTCCCGGCCCACCTGGTCGGGTCCGTCCGCCCAGCCGTGGATCGCCATGACCCACCGCCATGGCACCCTCAGCGCAGTCACAGCGGTGCCACCCCATGATGGGCCGATGCGAGCGGTGATGTTCCAGGCGTACGGCCCGCCCGAAGTCCTCACCTCTGTTGACCTGCCGAAGCCCGTGCCCCGTGGTGACCAAATTCAGGTTCAGGTGCACACGACCACCGTCACCTCCGCCGAATGTGGCATGCGCCGGGGTGAACCGCGCTGGGGCAGACTCATCCTCGGACCGCTTCGCCCCCGCAAGGGCGTCCGCGTACTCGGGCTGGAGTTCGCCGGCCAGGTCACCGCGCTCGGACCGGCGGCAAGCCGGTACGAGATCGGCGATCGGGTGTTCGGGTTCACCGGCTTCGGCGTCGGGGCCAACGCCGAGTACAAGTGCCTGTCCGAGCGGGCATCACTCACCACGGTGCCGCCGAACGTGAGCTACGCGCAGGCGGCGGCCAGCGTCGACGGCTTCACCACCGCCTGGTACTTCCTCCGCGAGCTGGCCAGTGTCCGCAAAGGACAGAGGCTCCTGGTCATCGGCGGCTCCGGCAGCATCGGCACGTACGCGGTTCAGCTCGCCAGCCGGACCGGTGCCGTGGTCCACGCAGTGTGCAGCGGCCGCAACGCGAGACTCGTCGAGTCGCTGGGGGCGGAACGGGTCTACGACTACACCGTCGAGGACTTCACCGCCGGCGGGGAGCGGTACGACGTCGTCTTCGACACCGTGGGCCGGAGCTCGTTCGCCCAGTGCCGGGCGGTGCTGGCGCCGAGGGGCTGCTATCTGCCGACTACGGGACTGGTGAACAACGTGCTCGCCCTGCGTACCGCGATCACCGGCGGACCGCGGGTGCGCACCGGCATGTCGGTGCGCAAGCACGCGGCCCTGGCCGAACTGCGCGACCTGCTCGCACAGGACGAGCTTCGCGTCATCATCGACCGCAGCTACCCGCTGGCCGACCTCGCCGAGGCGCACCGGTACGTCGACAGCGGCCACAAGACCGGCAACGTCGTCATTACCCTCACCCTCACCTGAACCTCAACCTGACCTGAACCTGACCTGGCGAGGCTGAGCGATGATGGCAGCGTGTCCCGAACACCGGAAGCCTCTGGCGTGGAGGTCGACGACCGCACGGTCGGCAGCCTGCTCGCCTATCACGCACTGATCGAGATCCGTGCCCTGGCCGGGAAACCAAGCCGTCAGCCGGGAACCGTGAACACCGACGAGGTCCTGGCGGAGATCCGGACGCTGGCGGACCGGGCGCACAACCTCCCGCTGGGACCGCGCCCGCAAGGAAGGTGGCGATCTACCCGCGCGCGGCGCGCCAGTCCCCGGGAACGGGCCATGCGAGCGCGGCCGATGAGCTACACCTGGGACACCACGGGCGAGCAGGGGCGAGCGTGGATGCTGCGGCACCTCTCCGAGGCGGGATACCGGTGGACGCCACCCCCTGCCTTGCCCACAGCCGGCGAGCCCGCCGGCGGATGGTCCTTGCGCCAGTTGCTCCGCACCCTGACCGGCCGGCGGAGGTAGTCAGGGCCTCCCGAGTGGCTTCGCGAACATCGCTCCCCTGACGAGCCGGCCGAGGAAGTCACGGCTACCTGAGCGACTTCCCGAACATCGCTTCCCTGACGAGCCGGCCGAGGAAGTCACGGCTTCCCGAGCGGCTTGGCCCCCATCGTCCCACCGACAAGCCGGTGCTCCGGCAGGGACAGATCCGGCTCCCCCACCGTGTCAGCCCACTGCTCAGCGTCGTCCTGCGGCTCGTAGCCGATCGCACGACCGCCCACCGCCGACCACCACCGCCGGGTGTTCGCCGAAACCCCCCACACCAGCCGCCACCCGGTCGCCCCGAGCGACGCCTCCACCAGCCGCGCCACGTCATCGGGCGAGAGCCACACCGACAGATCCCGCGCGTCGCCAGGCTGCTCGATGCACGAGCCGATCCGCAGGCAGATGACGTGCAGGCCGTACCGGTCGTAGTAGAGCCGGCCCAACGCCTCCATGGCCGCCTTGCTCCAGCCGTAATAGGAGTCGGGCCGCGGCGGGACGTCGTCGGCCAGGCCGTCCGGGCCGGCATCGGCACGCTCGTACAGGCCTACCGCATGGTTGCTCGACGCCAGCACCACTCGCGGCACCCCGGTGTCGTGCGCGGCCTGCAGCACCCGCTCGGTCCCTCGCACGTTGACCGCCAGCACGTCCTCGAACGGCCCCTCGCCGGCGATCCCGCCCAGATGGACCACCACGTCCACACCCCGGCACGCCCGCTCGACGGCCGCCGCGTCGGTGACGTCCAACGCCTCGACCCCTTCGCCGGCCCGCACGTCGGTCAGGCGCAGCTGGTGATGGCTCAGGCGCTCGCGGAGCATGTGCCCGATGGAGCCGGACGCGCCGGTCAGAAGGATCACAGCCATGGGCAAGATGTGCCCACCCGTCGCGATCTCATGCCGGGTCCGGGTAGGCGCCGCGTCCAGAGACAACGCCGGGTCCAGAACCACCTCGAGGCCCGGCGGCTCACAGGAGCGTAGATTCCCCTCGTGGCCACCTACGTCCTGATCCACGGCGCCGGCGACATCGGCTGGTACTGGCACCTGGTCGAGGCCGAGCTGCGGGCGCGCGGCCACGACACCGTCGCCCCCGACCTGCCCTGCGACGACGACTCCGCCGGCCTGCCCGAATACGTGGACACGGTGGTCAGCGCGATCGGCGACCGCAGCGACCTGATCGTCGTCGCACAGTCAGCCGGCGGTTTCGTCGCCCCACTCGTCTGCGAGCGGGTAGCAGCGCGCCTGCTCATACTGGTCGCGCCCATGATCCCGGCCCCGGGCGAAGCACCCGCCGACTACTGGAAGCACACCGGCTACAGCGAAGACCTAGCCGGCCGATACGACGACGAGGTTGCCCTGTTCTACCAAGACGTCCCGCCGGATCTGGCCGCCGAGGCCCTCAGCCGTGGTCGCGACCAGTCCGAGACCCGGATGAATGAACCGTCGCTGCTGAAGGCCTGGCCCGCCGTCCCCACCCGGGTGCTGATCTGCCGTGACGACCGCCTCTTCCCGCCCGGCTATCTTCGCCGAGTCGCCCGGGAACGCCTGGGTATCACCCCGGACGAGATCGACGGCGGACACACGCCCGCGCTGAGCCGACCACGCGAGCTGGCGGAACGTCTGATCGCGTACGGGTGATCAGCGACGGACCGCAGCCACCGCGCCGTAACCTGTGGCTTCCTCGGGGCTCGGCCGCGGTCCGTCCCCCTGCGGGCGCCAGTCGGACACCGAGACGATCCCCGGCTCCAGCAGGTCGAGGCCCTCGAAGAAGCGGGACACCTCGGCGAGCGTACGCGGGGAGAAGCGCGGCTTGATCCCCTCGTTGACCGCGTTCATGGCCGCGATCGTCTCCGGGTCCAGCGGGTCGAACGTCGCGTGCGACAGCACCAGGTAACTGCCCGCCGGCAGCTCGTCGACCAGCCTGCTCACGATGCCGTACGGGTCCTCGGAGTCCTCGACGAAGTGCAGGACCGCCACCAGCAGCAGCGCCACCGGCTTCGACCAGTCCAGGGTCTCGCGCACGGCCGGGTCCCGCAGGATCTTCTCCGGGTCGCGCACGTCGGCGTCGATGTAGGCGGTCGCGCCCTGCTCGGAGCTGGTCAGCAGGGCCCGGGCGTGGGTGAGCACCAGCGGGTCGTTGTCCACATAGACGATGCGGGACTCCGGGGCGATGCCCTGGGCCACGTCGTGCACGTTGTTCGCGGTCGGCAGCCCGGTGCCGATGTCGAGGAACTGGCGGATGCCGGTCTCGGCGGCGAGGTGGCTCACCGCGCGCTGCATGAAGGCGCGGTTCTCGCGGGCGGCCGTACGGATGTGCGGGAACACGGCGGCGATCGCCTCGGCGGCCTCCCGGTCGGCTTGGAAGTTGTCCTTGCCGCCGAGCCAGTAGTCGTACCGTCGCGCTGGGTGCGGCCTGGTCATGTCGATGCGGGACGCGCCGCTTGCCCACTGCTCGTCGGTGCTCACCACGGTCTCCCGTCATCCTGGACAATGTGGCGCCGGGTCCCGCAGCAGCGTGCCCACGAGCTCCTACCGGGCCATCGTAGTGGGGCGATCACGCCGGCCGATCCGGCCCCACGGCTTCACCACGCTGAGCACCGTCGCGACCGTCAGGGCCGTCAGGGACACGGCCGGCGGGAAGAACAACGAGGAGACCTCATCCGGAGGTTGCGCTCCGGACCCCAGCTCCCGACCGTACGCGGCGACGGCCGCCATGCCCGGCTCCAGCGCCACGATGATCAGCGTGCAGAGCACCAGGTTCAGCGCCAGCTTCACCGCCACCCACCAGTAGCGCAGCAGTCCCCACTTGGTGCCCAGACCCAGCACGAGGCCGCTGAGCAGGCAGATCAGCCCGGCCGTGAGCATCGGCCACACCGCGAAGGCCGCCAGCGCCCGGTAGGCCAGGCCGCGCACCTCGGCATCCGGCCCGTAGCGCCCGGTCCAGACCAGGACGGCGACCATGACGTCGATGCCGATCCAGGTGCCACCGGCGATGATGTGCAGGATCAGGGTGGCGCGGCGCCACCTCCGGCCGAGGGCGAAGCCGCTCACCGCCACGGCGGGCCGGGTCGCGGGCAACGTTGATGTTGACCTCATCAGGCTCTCCTCAGGGTCGGGTGCGGCATGAACGCCGCGGGCGTCCCTGTCACGGTGCCGGATCGCCGGGCCCACCGCGTACGTCGAACGGCGACTCATCGGCTACGCAGCCGGCCGTAGCGACGCCCCGGGCCTGCCCAGCGCGGCACGCCGGGTCAACCAGCGCGGCACGCCGGGTAAACCAGCGGCCCGGCCGGGCGAGCTCATCGCCCCGGACGGGCCGGGCGAGCTGCACGGTCACCCGGCGCCGGGCCGGCTGTCGGCCGCGGCGACCGACCCCGACAACGGCCGCCGGCTGTGGGAGCTGTCCGAGCAGGCCACCGGCGTACGCTTCAGCGCCCTGCGGCCGTCCGTCTGAGCGCCCCCGGGCCGACCATGGTCGGTATGAACAGCCCCTCGGCACCAACGACTGATCGCTACCTCCCCCTGATCCAATCGGTTGTCGCCCAGGCCGCGTTCTTCGTGGCGGCGCTGTACTTCCTCGGCTACTTCGTCGTGGCCAGCTTCCACGGCTACTTCGGCCTGCCGGCCCGGCTGCTGGGCGACGCCACGAGCGGCATCGTGCTGCAGGGCGGCCGCCTGCTGCTCTGGCTGGCGATCATCGCCTTTCTCATCGCGTCGGCGGCGGTGCCCGCGTTCCAGGCGGTGAAGCGGCTGCACGCCGACCGGCCGCGGGCCGCGACCGCCGCCGTCCTCGCCGCCGTGGTGCTGTTCGTCCTGCTGACGGGCGTCACCGCGCCTTCCGGCAGTCTCCTGCCGCAGGCCCTGCGGGCGACCGGCACCTGCGGCATGCTGCTGTGCGCGATGGCCCTCGTCTGGCTGCACGCGGACAATCCCCACGTACCGGTCCTGGCACTGATCGGACGGCGTGGTCGCCTGCTGCTCGTCGGTGTCCTCGGGATAGCGATCCTGTCCGTGCTCGGCGAAATCTGCGGCTTCTACTCCGCCCGGCTCGCGGCGGCTGATCCGGGCACGATCCCCCGCGTCGTGATCCACTCCGAGGACGATCTGGGCCTGGTCGGAACAGGGGTGACCCACCTCGCCGGGCCGGGTGCGGACACCAAGTTCAAGCACGAGTACCGGGGACTCCTGGCGCTGACCCGCAAGAACGACCGGTGGTATCTGGTGGCGGCGGCGGACCCCCGGGCCGGGGTACGGATCGTGCCCGACTCCGACAGCATCCAGGTCGATCTCCAGACGCGCTGACCCCGGGTGTCCGGGTCCCGGGGCCAAACCAGTGCCTCACACGGGCGCGACCGAGGTGCCGCGCGAGAAGACTTCGGGCTGTCAGCAATTCGGTCCGAGGAGGTCATCATGTCCAGCAGCACCCATGTCAGCGGCGAACCGCAGACCGCCGGCCCCGCCGCCACCACCGTGGCGTACCGGCTCGAGGTCGCCGTTCTTCCGGTCGCCGACGCGGCCCGCGCCCGGGACTTCTATCTGGGGCTGGGGTGGCGGCTCGACGCCGACATCGATCCCGGCGGCGGCTACCACGCCGTGCAGCTGACCCCGCCCGGGTCGACGGCCTCGATCATTCTGGGCACCGGCGTCACCACCGCCCAGCCCGGCCAGAACGGTGGGCTGCTGCTCGCCGTCGACGACATCGAGGTCGCCCGCGCGCAGCTCGTGTCCCAGGGCGTACCGGTCAGCGAGATCTTCCATGACGCCGGCGGCAGCCTCGGCGGCGGTTTTGTCGCCGACCCCGCCGCCCACGCCGCCGGTCCGGACCCCGAGCGCCGCTCCTACGCCTCGTACGCGACGTTCGAGGACCCCGACGGCAACCGCTGGCTGCTCCAGGAGCTCACCGACCGGCTGCCGGGCCGCGTCTGAGCAACAGGTACGGGGGCCCGGGGACCAGTGGGTTTCCCGGGCGCGAGCCCGGACCCGGCCGGGCGAGAGTGAAGTGACCGGCGGCGAGCCGGTTCGCAACGGACACGGAGGGCACCTGATGGACGTCGCAGCGCTGGCCGAGCTTCTGCGTGAGGCCGAGGACAACCACGGCCGGTACGAGCCGACCGCACCGAAACATCACTGGTGGGACTGGTACGCGGCCTTCGTCGTCGCCCGCCAGCAGGGCCGGACCGCGGAAGAGGCGTACCGGGACGCCACCGCCGCCCTGGAAGGGGCGCCGCGATGAACACCGACTTCGACGTGATCGTGCTCGGGGCCGGCGCGCCCGGGGAGCATTGCGCCGCGGCGCTGGCCGCGGGTGGCCTGCGCGTGGCCATGGTGGAGCGGGAGCTGCTCGGCGGCGAGTGCTCCTACTGGGGCTGCATTCCGTCCAAGACTCTGCTGCGGCCCGGGGAGGCGCTGGCGGGGGCCCGCAACGCCCCCGGCGCCAAGGAGGCCGTGACCGGGACCGTCGACGTGAAGTCGGCGCTGGCCTGGCGTGACTTCATGGTGTCGAACTACGACGACGCCGGCCAGGTGGCGTGGGCGCGCGGTGCCGGGATCGAGGTGATCCGCGGCCGGGGCCGGCTGGCCGGGCCGGGTGCGGTCGAGGTGGACGGGACGACGTACACCGCCCAGCACGTGGTGGTCGCCACCGGTTCCGATCCCGCGTTCCCGTCATTGCCCGGGCTGTCCGAGCTGCCCGGGGTGTGGACGGACCGGGAGGTCACCGGCCTCACCGAGGTGCCCCGGCGACTGCTGGTGCTCGGCGGCGGAGCGATCGGCGTCGAGATGGCGCAGGCGGTCACCCGGCTCGGCGGGTCCGTCACGCTCGTGCAGCGGGGCGATCACCTGCTGCCGCGGGAGCCGCGGGCTCTCGGTGACCAGGTGGCGGAGGTCCTGCGCGCCGACGGCATCGAGCTGCGGCTCGGCCAGGCGCCGACCGCCGCCCGGCTCGACGGTGATGAGTACGTGCTGGCGTTCGCGGACGGCTCCGAGGTGCGCGGCGATCGCCTGCTCGTAGCGACCGGCCGCCGGCCGCGGGTCACCGACATCGGCCTCGAAACGGTCGGCATCACGCCGAACCCCCGCGGGATCGCCGTCGACGGGCGCCTCTCCGCCGGGCCGAACCTCTGGGCCATCGGGGACGTCACCGGGCTGTGGCTGCTCACCCACGTCGGTGAGTACCAGGGCCGGGTCGTCGCGTCGAACATCCTCGGCGGGCACCGCGAGGCGCACTACGAGGCCGTGCCCCGGGTCATCTTCTGCGACCCGCAGGCCGCCGCGGTGGGCGCGGCTGAGGGCGACTTCACCGCCACGATCCAGCTCAGCGGTGTCCCGCGTACGTCGACCTACACCCGCGCCTATGACACCCAGCCGGGCTTCCTCACCCTGGTGTCGGACGGCGAGCGGATCACCGGGGCTTACGCCCTGGGGCCCGAGGCGGGTGAGTGGCTCCAGCAGGTGACGCTGGCGATCCGTACGGGGACTCCGGTGCCGGTGCTGCTCGACGTCATCCAGCCGTTCCCGACCTTCTCCGAGGCCGTCTTCCAGGCCCTGCGCGACCTCGACGCGCAGATCACCCGCGCCCGGGCCGCCGCCGTGGCCGTGCCCGCCGGTCAGGAGGCGTGATGGACCGCGCCGCTGTGTCCGTGGCCGTCGTCGGCAGCCGCACCGAGGCGGAGCTCATCGTGGGCCTGCTGCGCAGCCACGGTCTCCGGGCAGCCTCGGCGGCCGACGACGCCGGCGGGCAGGAGCCGCAGTTGCAGTTGCAGGGGGTGCACGTGCTGGTGGCCGCCGCTGACGAGGCGGCGGCCCGCCGGTTGCTCGCCGAAGTCGGCTGAGCCGTTAGAGTTGCAGCCGTTACGACGCGTACGCCCGGAGAGATTCCGCCCGGAGAGATGAGGAGCACTGATGGCCACCACGATGACCGGAGCTTCCGTTCGCCCCTTGGTGACCGCGGTCGCCGGCTGCTAGAGCCGCGCGGGTAGCAGCACAGCACCCATCCCGGTCGCCGGGGCGAGGTGACACCTGTCACCGGCCCGTGGCGCTGTCTGGCGTCTCCGTTCGCCTTCCGGGAGTTCTGCTGTGTCCGCTCGTCCGCAACCCGCTGCTCACCTTGTCCACCGCAACGTCCGCCTGCTGAGCTGGTTCAACTTCTGCGGCGACTTCCGCCTGTACGGGCCCATCATGGTCATCTACTTCGCGCAGGTCACCGGCTCGTACACCGCCGCCGCCAGCCTCCTGGCGGTGAAGATGCTGTCCTCGGCGGCGTTCGAGGTGCCGACCGGCGTGCTCTCCGACCGCCTCGGCCGGCGCGGCACCATGATCGCCGGTGCCGTCGTCATGGTGGCCGCCCATCTCGGGTACGCCGCCGCTCCGGGCTACGGCCTCCTCCTCGCTGCTGTCGTGCTGGAGGGATTGGCCACGGCACTGTGGAGCGGCAACAACGAGTCTCTGCTCTACGACACGCTGCTCGAAGCCGGCCGGGAGGACGAGTTCCCCCGGCACTCGGGCCGGGTGAACTCGATGTTCCAACTCGCGCTCGCCCTGGCGGCAGCCGTGGGTGGCGTGGTCGGCGGCGCGTGGTCCCTGCGCGGGGTGGTCGTGCTGTCCGTCGTGCCGCAGGTCCTGTGCGTCTTCATCGCCTGGCGGATCCGGGAACCGCGGGTGCACGGCCCGCTGGGATCGACCGTGCTGGTGCATCTCGGCTCGGCCCTGCGCGGCATCCGCGGTAATCCGGTGCTCCGCCGGATGACCCTGGTGTCGGCGCTTCGATACAGCAGTGAGAGCGCGGCGCAGTTGTCGCCGGTTTTCGTGGCCGGGCTGTGGCCGCTCTGGGCGCTGGGCCTGTGGCGCACCTTCGGCCACGCCGTGGCCTTCGCCGGCTTCCGCGTCAGTGGCTGGGTGATCGGCCGGCTGGGCGCGGCCCGCACCCTGCTGTCCGGCGAGCTCTTCGACACCGCGGCGAACGTCGTTGCCCTGGTCAAGCCGACGGTGTTCTCGCCGGTGCTGCTGGGGTCACCGGCCTACGGCATGTCGACGATCGCCCAGCAGACGCTGCTCCAGCGGGAGTTCACCGACCGGGAACGCGCGACGATGGGTTCGCTCGCGTCGCTGCTCGGCAGCGTGCTGTACGCGCTCGTCGCGCTGGGAGCCGGCCTGGTGGCCGACCGCTGGGGCATCGTTGCGGCGTTGCTCACGATCCAGGCAGTGGTGCTCATCGCCCTTCCCCTCGCCTGGTGGGTGCACACGCACGCTTCGCGACGGCTTCTCGGGGCGTGAGACGCCGACGGGGCGGGACAGCGGCCGGGCCACCGCTGCGGCTGTGCCGGCCGGCCGGGAGGCGGTGATGGACGGCGCCGGCCGGCGGCTCACCGCGAATGCCAAAGCCGCCGGCTCGGGGATCGTCCGGTGAAGAAGGTCGCAGACCGGCGGCCTGCAACTCCCGCGCTACCTCGGTCTCGAGGGCGTCGTCGACCATTCATCGCTGCCCTTCGCTGTAGAGGTCGGTGATTCCCGACGGTGTTGCCTGGGCCTTCGCTGCGGACGCGGACCGAGCGGGACCGGCCACCCGTTGGTGCCCGGTCCCGCCTCCCGTCGTGCTCGCGCGGCCGCCGGCCGCGATGCGCACCGACGATCAGGACGACTGGCCCTGCCCGACGGGGTGGACGGAGACGCCTTCGATCGGCTCGTCGAGTTCGTCGGGCGCCGTGGTGTACAGGCCGATTCCCTGCTCGGGCAGCTCGAAGGTGGAGTCGTCGTCGAACACGGGCTCGACGCCTTTGGCGCGCAGCGCCTCCAGGACCGTGCCGAGCGGCTGTCCGACGAGACTCACGCCGTCCCAGACCACCTCGGCACCACCCGCGCTCACCTCGATGAAGGTGAGCTTGTCCTGCTTGTCGTAGTACAGCATCAGAAGTTTGCCCGGGTACATGTCGGTCAGGCCGTCACCCGGATTGCGCTCGAACGACTCGAAGGTGCCGAACCGCTCCCGGTGGGTCGCCCGGTCCTCGCCGAACCGGGCGCCCTGCACGCCCTCTCCGGGCAGGACCTCAATGCGTGCTTGGTGCTCCGGCATCACGACTTCCTTTCGTACGGGGTGCGGCACCTCGGGGAGACCCCCGGGGTGCCGCAACTGTCGAGCTGTCAGGCGATCACTTCTTCTGGGGATACTTTTCCAGCATCTCCAGGATGGCGTCGTCATACTTGGTGCCGAACTTGGAGCGAATATCGTCGATGTCCATCTTGACCGCACCGGCCGTGTCGCCCTTGTCCAGCAGGGCTCGCTGAGCTGCCCGGTGCGCCTTGGCGCTGTTGAAGGAGCCCCAGCTCGCGGTCTTGATGTGGTCGGCCAGGTCCATCTGGATCGCCGGGCCCGCCGTCTTGGGCATCCCGTTGATCGAGTTCGGCGGCATGTGGTTGATCTCGGTGCCGGGCACGTTCTTCTTGGTGGCCGGATCCTTCAGGTTCCGGTAGAGGCCACCCCGGTACTTGTGCCCGGCGGGAGCACGGTCGGCGCAGTTGTGGGTCAGGACGGTCTCGCCGCCCACCGCGACGTAGAAGGTGTGGATCCCGTCGACGGTGAGGTTGTGGACCTTCTTGACCTCGGTGAAGGGGTGCACCCCGCGCACGGTCAGCAGGTCGCCGTCCGCGCCGAGGACCACGTCGTCCGTGGCGAGCTCGGCCGCGGGGACGAAGCGGCCCTGATCGTCGACCCAGAACGGGTGGCCGTCGGTGGCGATCACCGTGCCGGTGGCCTCACCCGCCGCGCCGTCGGTGTCGACCGTGATCTCCACCAGCTTCTTCTCACCGTCGCCGGTGATCAGATCGGTGACCGGCCGGGCCTCGGTGATGCCGAGTTCCGGGTCGGTGGCGAGCACCTCGTCGCCGAGCTCGATGTCCTCGATCGCCCGGTAGGAGCCGTCGGCCATCAGCACCGCCGTACCCGGCACGAAGCTGTTGGCCTTGCAGCTGCCGCCCCGTGAGGCCGCGGTCCGGCCGCCGGTGTTGCCGCCGGCCTTGCCGCTGCCCCCTGCCTTCGCGGGACCGGCGCTGCCGCCGCCACCCGCCGCTTTGCCACCGCCGGTGGGGCCGCCACCGCCGGACGACGCCTTCGCCGGGGTCGGAGCTGCCCGCCCCCCGCCCTGACCGGCGTTGGCCGCCTTCGATCCGGTGCGTGCCGCGTCGGCGCCCTTGGAGGCCGACTGTGCGGCGTCGACACCCTTGGCGGCGTACTTGCCGGCCTTGACACCCGAGGCGGCGTAACCGGCCAGCGGGATGGCCGAGGCCGCCGAAAGTGCCGCGTTGGCGTAGTCGCCTTCCGCCGCGTACCAGGCCGCGTTGGCCAGGTCCGCGACCTCGCCGACGCCGGGCACCAGGCCGGCGACGTCGAGGGCCGCGTGGCCGATGTCGCCGAGCGAGAGGTGCCCGTCGAGCTCGACCTGCGAGATCGGGTTGCCGCCGCCGAACGCGTACCGGTTGTTGGTGAACGGGTCGGTGGTCAGGTTCATGTCGGCCAGGGCGCCGTTGTAGTTGTCCTGGGTCAGGAACCTGTTCAGGCCGGGGTCGTAGTCACGGAACCCCATGTCGTACGAGCCGGTGGACTGATCGAACCGCTTGCCGTTGAACCGGTACGCGTTGTACGGCTCCTTGGCCGGGTCCTCCGGGTTCGCGGCATCCGGCTTGTCCACGCCGGTGAACTGAGCGTCGTCGTTGCTGCCGTACGCGGTGTAGCCGTACGTCGCCCGGGAGTCGCCCTGCTCGTCGGTGATCTGCTCGACGTCGGTGTGCGGGTTGTAGGTCTGGTACGACGTCTCGAAGCTGCCGTCGTCCTTGAACTTCGCCTGGGACAACAGCTGGCCGTCGGGTCCGTACTGGTAGCTCTTGCGGAGCTTGCCGCCCTCTTCCTCGGTGAGCGTCTCCTCGGTCAGACCCATGTAGGTGAACGTCGTGGTCTTGTCGTTCTGCTTGCGGGTGAGCTGACGGTCGAGCGGGTCGTAGGTGTACTCGGTGTCCCCGCCGGGCGTCTTGGTGTGCTTGACGGTGCGGTCGAAACCGTCGTAGGTGTACTTCTCGGTCTCGGTGCCGGCCGTCAGGACCTGGGACTGCCGCCCGAAGTCGTCGTACTTGTAGGTCGTCGTCACTCCGGACGTGACGGACTTCAGGAGCCGGTTGCGGTCGTAGTCGAACGTGGTCTCGGCGCCCTTGACCGTCTGCTTGATGACGTTGTTGTTGGCGTCGTGCACGTACGTCTCGGTGCCCGCGCCGTGACCGGTCTTGGTCTGCTTGCGGATCCGGTCCCGGGGGTCGTACTCGTAGGTGGTTGTGGTGTCCAGCGAGCCCGACTTGTTGTCCGCGTTCTGCTTCTTGCCGACGTCCTTCGAGCGCTGGCCGTTCGCGTCGTACTCGATGGAGTGCTCGTTGACCACCGCCCCGCTCGACTTCTTCTCGGCCTGGTTCTTGAGCTTCTTGTCGAGGTAGTAGCCGTACGTGACGGTGTTGCCGTTGCCCTTCTTCTCCGTCTCGACCTGCATCCGCTTCGTGTACGTGTACGTCGTGGTCTTCGTGTCGTCGGCGGACTTACCGGTCTTCGCCGTCTTGACCAGGTCGCGCTCGTCGTAGTCGTACTCGGAGTAGGCCTTGTCGTGCTTGAGCTTGAGCAGGTTGTCGTTGACGTCGTAGTCGTAGTCCGTCGTGTTCTTCACCGCGCCGTCGAGCTTCTCCAGCACCTTGTCGAGGCGGTTACGACCGTCGTACGACAGGGTGTAGTTGTCGATCTTGGCGTTGGAGCTCTTGTCGAGCATCTGGGTGAGGTTGGCGTTGGCGTCGTAGGTGAACTCGAAGTTCTTGCGCGCCGTCGCGGAGCCGTCCCCGTCGTCGGCCTGTGTCTTCTCCTTGCCGTCGGGGAAGAACGTCCAGTTCATCTGACGCGTCTTGCCGTTGGCCCCGGTCACCTTGCGCGACGTCTGCTTGCCGACGGCGTTGTAGTCGTACTCGCTCTTGATGTTCCAGGGGTCGGTGCTGGTGCGGCTCCAGCCGTTGTCCCAGTAGGTGTAGGTGGTCACGGCCCGGTCGGCCTCGCCCTCGGCCGGCGGGGCGCTGACCGTCTTGGTGTTGCCCACCGCGTCGTACGTGTAGATCGTCTTGTCGGCGGTCTTGTACCGCTCGTCGTCGGCGTCGTACGGCTCCTGCTGCTCCTTCATCCGGTTGAGCGCGTCGTAGACGGTCACCGTGGCGAAGTCGTTCGGGTCGTCGGTGGTGTCGACCCCCCGTGGCGAGATCACTCTCGTCTGGTTGCCGACCTCGTCGTACTCGTACTTCGTCGTGCGGACGACCGTCTTGCCGTCGTCGGTCTTGTGCGGCACCCGCTGCTCACTGACGTCGGCGCCGGCGTCGTAGACGATGGTCGTGCGGTTGCCGTCCTGGTCGACGGTGGCCGTCGCGTTGCCGTCCCGGTCGTACTCCGTCTTCGTGCTGTGACCGAGGGCATCGGTCTCGGCGATCGGCCGGCCGTTGAGGTCGTAGTCGTACTTCTCGTTGTAGTCGTCGGCCTGGGCGGTGGCGGACTTGCGCTGGTCGGCAACGGTCTTCAGGTTGCCGACGTTGTCGTACGTCGAGGTGACCCGGCCGCCGTCGGCGTCGGTCGTCTCGAGGAGTTGGTTGAGCTCGTCGTACTTGTACCGGGTGACGTAGTCGCCGGTGGTCGCCGACAGGGTGCCCTTCGGTTCCGTCTCCGCGAGCAGGTTGCCGACGTTGTCGTAGTCGTACGTGGTGATCCGCTCCGGCGTACCGCTGCCGTCGCTCGGCTCCTTCAGGGCGGCCAGCCGGTCGGTCGGGTCGTGGCTGGACTCGCTCACCGCCCCGTTGGCTTCCTCCTGCCGTACGACGTTGTCGTTGCCGTCGTAGGTCGGGCCGGGCGTGACGATGTAGACGTTGTTCGCCGCGTCCTTCGGTTCCCGGGAGTTCAGCGGCCGGCCGAAGACGTCGTAGGTGTACGTCGAGGTCTTGCCGGCGGCGTCGGTGATCGAGACGACGTTGCCGATGGCGTCGTACTCGTACGTCTCCTTCTGGTTGAGGGCGTCGGTGATGGTCCGCGGATAGCCGACCGGGTCGTAGTCGTCGTACTTCGTCGTGTTGTCGTTGGCGTCGGTCGAGGTCTTCTGCTGACCCCACGTGTCGTACGTGTAGACCGAGGTGTAGTCACCGGCGGCCGCGGTCGCGTTGCCCTTGGGATCGGTGACCGAGGTCAGGTTGCCGTAGGCGTCGTAGCCGAAGGTGTGCTTGCGGCCCTCGGGGGACGTCTTGGCGGTCAGCTCGGCGGTGTGGCCCTTGAGCCCGAACCGGTACTCGAGTTTCTGCGCCGGCCAGTTGTTCTTGTTCGCCTCCGGATCCTTGATCTCCAGGGGCAGGCCGGTCTTCTCGTCGTAGACCCAGGTGGTGACCGCGCCGTTGTCCTCGGCCAGGCGCCGCACGTTGTTGTCGGCGTCCCAGGTCAGCTCGGTCTTCTGCTGCTTGGCGTTGGTCAGCAGGGTGGGCCGGCCGAAGCCGTCGATCAGGTACTTCGAGGCGTGCCCGTTGGCGTCGGTGACGACGTTCTCGATGAACGAGCCGGTCGAGCCGTCCGGGTCGGTGTAGGTGAAGTCGATGTTCTTGTCGTTACGGTCGACGACCTTCTCGGTCCGCCACTTGAGCAGGTTGCCCGCGGACGCCGGGAAGTAGCCCAGCTTGGTGCCGTTGCCGCGGGGGTCGTCGACCCGGACGAGCTTCGGGTTGTTGAGTCCCGACGCGTCGTCGTAGTAGAAGCCGAACGGCTTCTCGTCGGCCGTGCCCTGCCCGTCGAGGACCTCGCGCAGCAGGCCCTTGTCGTTGTAGGTCAGGGTGATCCGGCGCCCGGAGACGTCGGTGATCGCCCGCAGCTGGTTGACGATCTGGCCGTTGGCCAGGTTCGTGCCGGACTGCTTGGTGTCGCTGTTGCCGGTGAAGAAGGCGAAGTTGTCGCCGCTGTTGAAGTACTCGAAGGTCAGCGTGCGGCGGCCGGTGGCGTCGGTGATGTACTTCAGCACGCCGGTGTTGCGGTTGCCGACCTTGACCCGCTCGTAGGTGAACCGCAGGTCATTGCCGTTCTTGTCGATGACGGCGGTCTGGTAGCCGTCCACGTCGAAGTAGAACTGGCTGCGGTCCGGGCGGATCATCACCCAGGTACGGGTCGGGTCGTCGCCGTTGCGCTGCAGATAGAGGTGCACACCGGAGGGGCTGTCGTAGTCCCAGTCGGCCTCGTTGGTGCTGTCGTGCTTGTTGAGGTCGAAGAAGTGGCTGGTGCCGTCGCCGTCGGTCAGCGTGACCTTCGCCGGCCAGCGGTCGTTGCCGCCGGAGAACTGCAACGGTGAGCCGAGCCGGGTGACGGTCGAGGTCGACAGCGACCAGCCGTACCCGATGTAGGAATTGGAACTGTCCTGGCTGTTGTACGACAGCCGCAGGAACGTGGACAGGCCGCGGCTCGGGTTGCTGAACGCGTTGTAGCTGAACACCGCGTTGCCGGAGAACTGGTTCACCATCACGGTCGAGCCGGCGCCCGCGTTCTGGCCGGTGTACTGGTAGAACTTCTCCAGCCCGAGCTGGTCGGAGGTCGGGTCCTCGACGGTCACCGGCTGGGCCAGCGGCGGGATCTCCCACACCTGCGACAGCCACTGGTTGGTGGTCTTGTTGCGCAGGTCCCACTTGAGGACGAACTTCTGCCGCTTGTTGCCCTGGTCCGAGCGGACGGGCGTCATGATCTTCGCGTTGACCGTGGTCACCGCGCCGGAGGCGAGATCCACCGGCAGCGGCGTCTCGCGCTGGTTGTCCCCGGTGGTGACGTCGGTGCCGTCGGCCAGCTCCCACCGGTACGACAGCACCCAGTCCGCCTTGGCCAGCGGCGAGCTCGTCGAGTTGGTGATGGTGACCGGGGACGTGTACTCGTCACCGGGGATCATCCGCGAGGGCACGGTCGGCGCGTAGTACGTGTTCTCCGTGGCCGGCGCCGTGTAGATCACCTCGAGGCGCGGCCGCTGCCGGATGTCGGGCACCTCACCCGCGGTGAACAGCACCCGTTGCGTCGGCGTGGACTCGTTGGCCAGCCGGAACAGCACACCCTTGTTGCTGCTGGGAGTGTTGACCCAGCCCTGCACCAGCGACGTGGCGTTCCAGTTCTGCCAGCGCGGATCGGTGCCGATGGCGGTCACCGAACCCGACGCCGCCGCCGTGTAGTCGCCACCGGGGGCGGTCCAGGCCGTCGAACCGGCGGCCTTGTTCCACGAGCCGGTGGCCTCGTCGAAGTCACGGGTCAGGCCGTGCATGTTGAAGGTGGCGCCGCCGTCGCCCTCGGAGTACGCACCCCAGAGTCCGACCTTCGCGCTGAGCACCCTGGTGCCCGTGGGCAGCCCGGTCATGCTCGGCCACTTCACCACGGCCCGGCTGGTGCCGAAGATCGAGCCGTTGTTGCCGATCTGGATCAGCCCGCCGCCGTCGAGCCCGTCGTGGCCGGTGTCGGGCTGCTTGCTGGTCAGCGTCGTGTCGGTGGAGTTGCCCTGCAGCACGCGCACGATGTGGCCGGCCTTGGGCAGCTGCACCTGCTCGGCCGGGGACGGGATGAGCTGCCCGTCGCGGGTCTTCACGACGATCATGTAGTAGAACGGGGCACCGAACTCGGTGGCGTTGTTCGCCGGCGTCGGTGTGCCGCTGGTGTCGCTGTAGGACGTCCGGTCCTTGAGGATGGGTGCGACCAGGGTGCGCTCCGAGGGGATGAAGCTCTGCGCGGAGCTGCGGTGCACCTGGTACTCGACGATGTCGTCGCTCGTGCTGCTCGACGGGTCGGCGTAGGCGCTCCAGGCCAGCTCGGCGCCGGTGGAGCGGATCGTCGTCGGCATCTGCAGCGTGACGCCGGGCCGGCCCCAGGTCAGCAGCAGGGTCGGGAAGGTGTCGACCTCGCCGCCGAAGGCGTTCTCGGCGCCCTCGTAGCGGGGGCCGCTGAGCACGCTGGCCTCGTTCGGGGTCTTGAGCACGAAACCGTTGTTGGCCTGCTTGCCGTCGATCCAGTCCTGCACGATCGACCGGACGCTGAACGTGTGCCAGGCGTGGTTCTGGAAGGCGCCCTTGCTGTCGGCGGCCTTCTTGACCAGGCGCACACCGTCGGCCACGACGGTCCTGTTGGCCACGTCACCCAGGACGACCTTGTGGGTGGTGCCGGCGTTGAAGGAGAACTCGCCCAGCGACACCCAGGCCCCGCTGCCCGACCCGGTAGTCTGGTTGACCGTCTTCACTGTGCTGCCACCGGTGTGGAAGACCGTGTACGGCGCGTTGGTGGCCCGGTCGGCGCCCGGGACGTAGTGCACCTGCACGTCGTACTGGCCGGCCTCGGTGACCCGCGGCACCCAGGTGTAGGTGTCGCCGGTGGTGGCGCCGCTGTTGGTGCGGTAGCTGCCGCTCAGGGCCGCCGCGGCGCTGACCGAGGGCCACTCCCCCACAGCCGCAGTCTTGCCGGAGTCGGCGTTGTCGATCTGCTCGGTGTTGGTGCCGATCTCGCCGACCGCGGTGTTGATGTTGTTCCAGGTGACCGTGCTCTCGTTCCAGGGCGCGGTGACCCGGTGCGCGTTGATCGGCACTACGGTGCCGTCCAGCGCGTTGACCATGTTCTGGTCGAAGTACATCTTGAGCTGGGCCGAGTCCAGCTTCGTACCGGCCGGGACCTCGCTGAGCGGGAACTTCACCAGGCTGCGGAAGATCGCGTTGGTGGAGCCGCTGACCTGGTTGGTGCCGACCGACAGCCGCCACGACGTGTCGTAGTTGACCGCCGGGTCGTACGAGTTGATCATGCCGTCCTGGGCCTGGCCCACCTGCGGCTGCACCTTGATGGTGGGGTCGATGACCACCGGGTACTTGCGGGCGCTGTCACGCAGCCACTTCTCGTCGGCCGTGACGGTGAGCCGCAGCGTGGAGCCGGAGCCGGTGAGGACCTGGGTGACCTTGTTGCTCCACCCGGTGCCGGTCGGCGTGGCCGGGTCGGCGCCGCTGTCGTACATGTACGGCTTCGGAAGGTAGAACAGCGGCGCACCGTCGGCATCGGCGGCGCGGAAGGCGATCGAGCCGTCGGGCTGGGCGGCGGCGGTCACCCCGTCGAGCGCGAGCGTGAAGGTGTACGACGCGGCCCCGGCCGGGGCCTTGTCGAGCACGATCTTCTCCTTCAGCGCGGACGCGTTCACGTCGTACGCGACGTCGGCGCTGCCGAACACGTCCGGATAGCGGACCGCGCTGCCGCGCACCTTGGGTGTCACCTTGCGGGCGGTCCCGGCGACGCCGACGGACACCGAGCGTCCACCCAGGTCGTAGCGGACGAGCCGGTCGGTGCGGTCGCCGAAGCGGCTGTCGAAGGAGTTCTTCTCGGCGCGGTAGACGTAGCCCTGCTCGCCGGTGCGCCGGACCGTGGTGTCGATGTCCTGCCAGCGCCCGCCGGCGTCGCGGTAGTGCAGCGGCGCGCCGCTGACCTCGGCCTGCGTGCGGCCGTCGGCCAGGGTCCACACCTTGGCGTTCGAGGTACGGGCCGAGACCTTCTCCGCGACCCGTTTCGCGGCCGGCAGCGTCTTGCCGGTGGGCGCCTTCTGCCGGTCCGGCAGGCTGCTGCCCGGTCCCGGCGGGGTGGCGGCGACCGGGCGGCCCTTGACAGGCGGCACGCCCGGGGGCGGGTCGGCGAGCACCACGGCGTCACGGGCGCGTTCCTCGGCGGACTTCGACGACGATCCGTCGTCACCGAGGCGCTGCGTGGCGACCAGGCCCGAGCCGATGAGCAGCAGGCCGAGCAGGCCCGCGCCGATGGCGGTACGACGACGGCGATTGTGCGGAGAATGAGTGTCCATGCTCGTCGAGCTCTCCTCGATGGAGGTGCGGACATGCGACGGAACAGGCAGCCTCGATCGCCACACGTCGCCATTGAGACAATGGGCGTGCGGGCAGGGCGGATGTGCGCTGGTGAATGTCGCTGGCCGACTCGGTTGACAGAAGAATTGCGACGCGTGCAAAGCGCGTCGGACCGAGCGGATCCGGCCCCCCGTGTGGTGGTACTCAGCCGATAGCTGGCAGCGACCGTATCAGCCGGATCCGTGACCGGCAATGACCGTCCTCAATGGTCCGACGCTTCTCCCGCAGTCGGAATGTCCCATTCTCCAGCACCTGCGATACGACGGCGACCGGGACAGCGCGACCCGGAACGGCGTGCATAACCTGCCTGCGCCATCGTTGTGTCACGGGGGAGGAATCAATGAAGGTGCCGAACAGCCGCATATTCGCAGGTGCGGCCGTCGCCGCCCTGGCTGTTACGACAATCGTCTATTCAGGAGGACCCGCGCAGGCCCTCGACAACCAGCTGGGGCTGCCGGCCTTCGGCGACCTCGTCGTCGACCAGGACCACGACCAGGTCTACATCTCCGGTGGATCCAGCTCGAACGGCGTCGTCGTCACCGACCTCCACGGTCACGTGAAGAAGACGATCACCGGTCAGTACGGCGCGACCGGCCTGGCCCTGAACGCCGACAACCACAAGCTCTACGTCGCCCAGGCCGCCGGCGACGCGATCTCGGTGATCGACACCCACACGCTCAAGGAGACCGACCGCTACAGCACCGGCGCGCGGACGTGCCCCACCCACCTCGTACGGGCCGGCGAGCTGCTCTGGTTCGGCCACGGCTGCGACGGCACCTGGAGCGGCGGCGTGGGCCGGGTGAAGTTCCCGGAACCGGTGGAACCCGACCCGTCCGCGTCCCCGTCCGCATCACCTTCGCCGTCGCCGACCCCGAGCACGCCGCCCAAGCCCACCATCGACCTCAACACCCAGGGCGACGTCCGTTTCCAGCGGGCACCCCTGCTCGCCGCCCATGACGACGCCGCCGGTCCGCTGGTCGCCGCCCAGCTCAACCTCAGCCTGTCCACTGTGTACGTCTACGACATCGGCGAGAGCGGTGAGCTGACCACCAGGACCTCGGGCACCGCGCCGGGCAGCAACCTCAACGACATCAGCATCGACAAGTACGGCCAGACCCTGCTGACCGGGGCCGGATCCCGCAACGCGACCCAGGCGTACGCGATCGACGACCTGTCCGGCCGCGGCTCCTACTACACCGGGTACTACCCCGTCGCCGTTGCGGCGGCACCCGACGACTACCACGTCGCCAACGGCGTCCGCGCCACCGGCGACGACATCTACGTCTACGAGACCGGCGGTGTCGTCCCCGAGCGACGCATCGACATCACCACCGACGTGCTCGCCCCGCGCGGCCTGGTCTGGTCCCCCGACAGCGAGACCCTGTATGCCGTCACCCAGCCGGCAGCGGGCGGCGCACCGACCCTGCACGTCATCGACAACCCGACGTCATGACCGGTGGGGGCGCGGCCGCCGAGCCGCGCCCCCACCGCCGTGTCACGTG
The DNA here is from genome assembly GCF_050955795.1 of Actinoplanes sp. CA-051413. Classification (NCBI taxonomy): domain Bacteria; kingdom Bacillati; phylum Actinomycetota; class Actinomycetes; order Micromonosporales; family Micromonosporaceae; genus Actinoplanes; species Actinoplanes sp. CA-051413. The sequence goes on along the minus strand of NZ_CP192100.1, from coordinate 3,934,181 downwards.
CCCCGGCGGCTGTTCAGCAGCAGTGACACCTGCAGGATGCCGCAGCTGAGCAGGGCGGCCGCCGGGTGCAGGTCGATGCTGCGCTCGGTCAGGTGCCGGCTGATGGCCGCGGCGATCTCCGCGTCGGCGTACGGCGTGATCGCCAGCAACGCCGGGCCGCCGGCGTCGACCGCCAGCGACGGATCGGCGTGCAGCAGCGTGCGCAGCGCCGTACCGACGTGCGGCCAGGTCGCCGCGGCCGCGGCGAGGAAGATCAGTCCGCGGCCGGCGTGGCCGGGCACCCGCCCGGCTTCGCGGGCGAAGACGTCGGTGAGCGAGCTGCCGCACCAGGTGTCGGCCAGGCTGTCCGGCTGATCGGTACGCAGGGTGAGCCCGATGAAGTCCTCGGCGAGACGATCGGGGTACAGAGGTTCGAGGACCGTCCCGGCGGTCGTGGGCGGATAGCAGCGCGCGTGGGCGTCGAGGATCTGCTGGGCGCTCGTGCCGGCGGCCTCGGTCAGTCCGCTGCGGGCGAGCAGCGCGGCGCCGGCGGGCTGGGGCAGGCCACCGGTGATGCAGGCGATGAAAGCGGCCCGCGCGGCCGTGGCGGACCGGTGTTCGCCGTGCAGCACGGTCCAGTAGTGGTACTCGCGGTTGAGCAGATACCGCGACAGGTCTCTCGCGCCCCGCGGGGCGAGCTGGTGCTGGGCGTACGCGTCGACGACGGCGAGCGCGGCCATGTGTACGGTCAGCACTGAACCGTAGGCGCGGTCCGCGGGACCGCCCGGGACGGCGAATGCCGTGGACGCGGGCAGCCCGTAGATCTCGGCGAAACGTCGGCAGGCCGCCTCGAACAGCGCCTGCCGTTCGGTGTCGGTGCCGGCGAGCGGCTCCAGCGGCACCGGTACGCCCGTGATGATCCCGAGCTTGTCGCAGATCGAGTCGGCCACCGACCACCAGCTCAGCGACCGGGCCAGCAGGAGCACCCGCAGCGGGCCGGTGTGCCGGGCGTACCGGTCGAGCAGTGACTGCAGGTGCGTCAACGGCCACCGTTCGGCGTAGTCCACGACGATGAGCAGCGGATGGTCGCCGGCCACGGTGAGCGGTGCGCCGCCGCCCGGGGTGTCGGTGCGGTGCCGCGCCCAGCCGACCGTCCACCCGGCCGCGGCGGCGTGCTCGGCGGCCCGCGCGGCGAGCCGGGTCTTGCCCTCGCCCCCGGCGGCGTAGATCAGCCGGGCCGCCCGCCGCGGACCGTGGTCACGCCAGGCCGCCAGCTCGTCGAGCTCCCGGGCCCGGCCGCTGAACGGGATCACCCGGCGGCGGGCGTTGAGCAGCTTGCTGGGCTGCTCCCGCAACGCGGCGAGATCCGCGAACTCGTGGGGCAGCTCGGGCGGTGGCGTCTCGACGGTGAACATCGGGCCGTCACCGCCGTACACGTTGGTGGTGATCGGAGCGTGCACGTCCCCACCCACGCTGACCGCACCCGGCCCGACCGCATAGGCCGCCCGGCGATCGGGCGTCACTGCCACAACTGCACATCGGTACGGATGGCAGCAGTGCTCGTGCCACCGACCACGACCGATGCGGGCCCGCTCACGCCGGGTGAGGTCGGCGGGACCGGGCCGGCGAACCGGGTGCTCACTTCCGCGTTGTTGTCACCGCCGACCGCGACAGCGCCAGGACCGGCGGCACTCACCGGAGGTGCGCTGGAACCGAGTGGCGACACCAGATACTGCCAGCAGAGCGCCACCACGGCGAGAACGGCACAGACGGCGCTGGCGACCTTGTCGGCCGTGTCCAGGCCGGTCGCGGCGAACAGCACCACGAGCCCGAGGACCAGCAACCCGGCCACGACACATCCGGCGCGCCGGCTGAACTCCATCACGGCACACATTAGAAGGCCCGCCGCGCGGCTGAGCCAAGCTCGGTCACCCCATCGTGGCGGGCTCGTACCCGCAGGATTTCCGGCTCGGCGGTAGAGCCTGGCAGGTCCGGGTAGACCCGTACGGTGAGCGCCCAGTCATCCACCGCCCGGGTCGCGCCGCCGTCGGCGTGGGCACCGTTGCGCGTCGCCGCCTTCCGCAGTCTGTGGCTGGCTCTGCTGGCCAGCAACATCGGCACCTGGATGCAGACGGTCGGCGCCCAGTGGTTGCTCGTCGAGCAGTCCGGGACGGACACCCTGGTCGCGGTGGTGCAGACCGCCAGCACCCTGCCGATCGTGCTGCTCGCGATGCCGTCCGGCGCGCTGGCCGACACGTTCGACCGGCGCCGGCTGCTCATCGGCGTGCAGGCGTTCCTGGTCGCGGTCGGCGTTCTGCTCACCATCCTGACGTTCGCCCAGCGCATGCCGCCAACTCTGCTGCTGACTCTCACGTTCGCGCTCGGCGCCGGTCAGGCGCTGACCGCTCCGGCCTGGCAGGCCGTCATCCCGGAACTGGTGCCACGCCCCCAGCTGGCCTCCGCCTCCGCGCTCGGGGCGATCAGCATGAACCTGGCCCGGGCGGTCGGCCCCGCGGTCGCGGGCGTGCTGATCGCCCGTACCGGTGTCGGTGTGGTGTTCGCGCTCAACACGCTCTCCTTCATCTTGTTCGCGCTCGTCCTGTGGCGCTGGCGGCCCCCGGCCACGGTGAGCGCCGCGCCGGAACGGTTCGCCGCCGCGGTCCGCTCCGGCGGCCGCTACGTCCGGCATTCGCCGGTGGTCCGGCGCATCCTGCTGCGCGCGGGCCTGTTCCTGGTGCCCGGCAGTGCCCTCTGGGCCCTGCTCCCCCTGGTCGCCAGCCGTCGCCTCGGGCTCGGCTCCGGCGGGTACGGCGTCCTGCTCGGCGCGGTCGGCGTCGGCGCGGTGGCCGGGGCCCTGCTGCTCCCCCAGTTGCGGGCCCGCTGGTCCCTGAACCGGCTGCTACTGGTCGCCGGCGTGGGTTTCGCCCTCGTCCTCACCGTCCTCGCGCTGAGCCGCTCCGAGGCCGTCGTCGTGGCGGCGCTGCTGCCGGCCGGCGTCGCGTGGGTCATGGTGTTGTCCAGCGTGAACGCCGCGATGCAACTGTTCCTGCCCAACTGGGTACGCGCCCGCGGCCTGGCGATCTACCAGATGGTCTTCGCCGGGGCCCAGGCCGCCGGCGCCCTCGTCTGGGGCGCGCTGTCCGACATGTGGGGCCTGGTGCCCGCCCACCTGACCGCCGCCGTCCTGATGCTGGCCGGCGCGGCGACGCTGCGCTGGTGGCCGATGCGCGACACCACCGGCCTGAACCGCGAACCGGCCGTGTTCTGGCCCGAGCCGCACCTGGAACTGGACCCGGACAGCCAGGACGGCCCGGTCCTGGTCACCGCCAGCTACCCGGTGAGCCCCGACCGCGCGGCAGCGTTCGTCGAGGCGATGGAGGCGGTACGCCGCAGCCGGTTGCGGACCGGCGCGGTGCGCTGGGGCCTGTTCCGCGACGGGGAACAGCCGGACCGTTTCGTCGAGGCGTACCTGGTGCCGAGCTGGGACGAGCACCTGCGGCAGCACGGCGGCCGGCTGACCGGGGCCGACCGGGCGGTGGAGGAACGAGCCCAGGCCCTCGCCGACGGACCGCCGCAAGTCAGTCACCTGCTCTCGGCGCGCTGACCACCGGCGACGGGCCGCCCTGTCCGTCGTTTCCCGGACAATACCGATTCAGGCATTGAGAACGATCACTGCGTTCCGCCACAATCGCGACCATGAGTGACGACATCGCAACGGTACGGGACTACGACCTGTTCACCCCGGAAGTGATGGCCGACCACAACGCGTTCCTGCACCGGGTCCGCGCCGAGAGTCCCCTGGCCCGGCTGCCGCAGCTCGACGCCTACCTGCTCACCCGGTACGCGGACATCAACGCGGCCCTGCGCGACAAACGCATGGACAGCGCCAACATGGCCCAGGTCCTGCTGCGCCTCACGCCCGAGGAGCAGGAGGAGCTGGCCCCGATCCGGCGGTCCATCGAGATGTGGATGGGACACACCGTCCCGGCCGACCACGTCCGCTTCCAGCAGCTGCTCAAGCGCTACTTCACCCCGGCGATGGTCGACCGGCTGCGGCCCCGGGTGCGGGCGTTCACCCACGAACTGCTCGACGCCGTCGCCCCCAAGGGACAGATGGACGTGGTCCGCGATCTCGCGTACCCGTTGCCGGCCAACGTGATCGCCGAGCTGCTCGGGATGCCGACCGCCGACCGCGAGCAACTGCAGGCGTGGTCGCGGGACATCGTGCCGATCTTCGGTAACGGCGACCTGCAGCAGATGCGCCAGGCCCAGCGCAGCATGCTGGAGATGCACGACTATCTGCGGACCATCGCCGCCGAACGCCGTCGCGTTCCCCGTGAGGACGTGCTGAGCATGTTCATGGCGGCCGAAGCCGAGGGCGCCATCACCGAGGACGAGGCGGTCGCCAACTGCGTCCTGCTGCTCTTCGCCGGGCACGAGACCACCGCGAACCTGATCGCCAACGGCCTGGTCCTGCTCTTCGACCACCCGGACCAGCTGGCCCAGCTGCGGGCGAACCCGGAGCTGATGCCCTCGGCGGTCGAGGAGATGCTGCGCTGCGACGGCCCGGCCGGCGTGATCGGGCGGGTCACCAAGGAGCCCGTCGAGGTGGCCGGGCACCCCGTACCGGCGGGGCGGCACATCTATCTGGCGCTGATGGCGGCCAACCGCGACCCGGCGATTTTCCCCGACCCGGACACCTTCGACATCACCCGCAAGCGCAACCGGCACCTGAGCTTCGGCATGGGCACCTACTACTGCCTGGGGGCGGCGCTGGCCCGGATGGAGACCGACGAGTGCCTGCGGATCCTGCTGGACCGGTGCCCGCAGCTGCGGCCCGCGTACGAGACCCCGGACTGGACGCCGACCGCGCCGTTCGGCCACCGACTGGAAACGCTCAACGTCCAGTTCTGACCACCATGGACAGGAAAGGGTCACGCGTGGGCGGTGACGATCCTCGGTAACCGCATCGCCAGGGCCGCGGTCACCGCGGCCAGGGCGAAACCACTCCACGGCTGGACCGGCTGCAGGAAGAAGCCGGACAGGGCGAAGACCGCGATGAGTACGGCGTAACCGACGCCGTACCAGCGCAGCTGCCGGCTCGTCCGGGCGATGGCGGTGCCGAGCACGACCGCCGCGACGATGAGCAGGAACGTGGCGCTCAGCGCGGTGGCGAACAAGGCGGGCCCGTACGCGGTGTCGGCGTTGAGATCCGGCATGCCCGCGACGCCGTCGAGGTGGGCGCGGCCGATACCCGGCTGGACGAAGGCGGCACTGCCGAACGCCGCGGCCAGGAACACGTTGGCCAGCACCGTCAGCACCAGCCCGGCGATCGCGGCGCGCGCGGCCCGGCCGTGCACCAGCAACGCGGTAACGGCGGTGGCGCCGAGGACGGCCAGGCTGGTGCCGAGGACGCTGGCACCGAGATGGCTGACCAGGAACACATCGGTGGTGACGTAGCGGGCGTAGGCGTCGAAGTCGTCAACCGAGGGCTGGTGGGTCACGGTGCTCAGACCCAGCAGCACCCCGTACGCGGGCAGGGCCCACAGTCCGGCTCTTTTTCCGGCTTCAACAGGCGTGATGGTCATGGCAGTTGCCTCTCTTGGTGAATCAGATCTGGTGGGTGCCGACGGGCTCGGCGCCGGCCGGGGTGGTGGCGCCTCGACGGCGCAGGGAGAGAGCACTGATCACGGCCGCCGCAGCGGCGACGCCGGCCGCGCCGAGGAACGCCGCCGAGTAGCCGTCGGTGAGGGCGGGCAGGTTGCCGAGCTCGTCGGCGCCGTGGGCCGCGGCGAGCGCGGTCATCGCGGCCAGGCCCAGGGCGGAGCCGACCTGGTAGCTGGTGTTGACGATGCCGGCGGCCAGCCCGCCCTCCTCCGGCCGGGCCGCGGACAGGGCGGTGCCCAGCGACGGGATGAACGCCAGGGCCATCCCGAGGGCGGCGACCAGCGACGCGGGCAGCACGTCGATCAGGTAGCTGCCGGTCGGCCGGATCAGGGCCAGCCAGGCCAGGCCGGCGGCGAGCACGGCCAGCCCGGTGACCAGGGCAGGACCGGGGCCGTACCGGGCGATCACGCGCGGGGCCAGCGCGATCATGCCGATCATGATGAGGACGGTCATCGGCAGCAGCGCGGCACCGCTGGGGAAGGCCCGGTAGCCGAGGACCTGCTGCAGGTACAGGTTGAGGTAGAACCACATCGGGATCCAGGCCGCGCCGAGCAGCAACTGGGCGACGTTGGCGGCGGTCAGCTCGCGGTTGGCGAAGATGGCGAGCCGCATCAGCGGTTCGCGCCGCCGGGCCTGGATGAGCACGAAGGCGGCGAGCAGGACCACCGCACCGCCGAGCACCGCCCAGGTCCGGGTGGTGCCCCAGCCGGCTTCCGGAGCGCGGACGATCCCGTAGACGGCGGTGGCCAGACCGGCGGTGACGGTGAGCGCCCCGGCGACGTCGAGGCTGCCGCGGCGGGCGCCACCGGCGGGCATCAGGGCCGGGGTTGCGATCAGGGCCAGCGCGGCGATCGGGATGTTGAGGTAGAAGACCCACGGCCAGCTCAGGTACTCGGTGATGACCCCGCCGAGGAACACTCCGGCGGTGCCGCCGGCCGGCGCGGCCGCGCCGTAGAGCGCGAGCGCCTTGGTGAGCTCAGCGGGCTTCTCCCCGAAGAGCATCATCAGCAGCGTGAGCGCCGACGGGGCGATCAACGCGGCGCCGGCTCCTTGCGCGGCGCGGGCGGCGAGCTCCACCCCGACGGTGCCGGCCAGGCCCGCGACGGCCGAGCCGGCCAGCAGGATCAGCCAGCCGGCGGCGAAGACGCGACGGGCGCCGAGCAGGTCGGACAGCCGGCCGCCGAGCAGCAGCAGCCCGCCGAAGGCGACGACGTAGGCGTTGAAGACCCAGGACAGGTCGCCGGGTGAGAAGCCGAGATCCTCGCGCATGCGCGGGAGGGCCACCCCGATGATCGAGGTGTCCATGATGACCATGAACTGGGCGAGCGCGATGAGTCCGAGGGCCCACCACCGCTTGGCGCTGTGCACCATGACGTTCACTCCTTCCGTACCCCCAGGGGGTATGTCATTGACCTAATGAGATGTACCCCTAGGGGGTACCCGAGGTCAAGGCCTGGCGGAGAACGACGTCTTCGTCACACGGTGACGGCCGGGAAAGCACGACGGGTGAGCCGGCTCCACGCGGAGCCGGCTCACCCGGGGAAGACTCCGCGTGCGGCGGAGTCCGGTGTGGATGGTGGTCAGGCGCCCTGGTGGGCGCCGGCGAAGCGGCGCAGGCGCAGGCTGTTGGCCACCACGAACACCGAGGAGAACGCCATCGCGGCGCCGGCGATCATCGGGTTGAGCAGGCCGGCAGCGGCCAGCGGCAGCGCCGCGATGTTGTAGGCGAACGCCCAGAACAGGTTGCTCTTGATGATCCGCAGGGTGCGCCGGGACAGCCGGATCGCGTCGACCGCGGCCAGCAGATCACCGCGGACCAGGGTCAGGTCGGACGCCTCGATGGCCACGTCGGTGCCGGTCCCCATGGCCAGGCCCAGGTCGGCCTGGGCCAGGGCGGCGGCGTCGTTGACGCCGTCGCCGACCATCGCGACGACCTTGCCGTCGGCCTGCAGCCGCTTGACCACGTCGACCTTGTCGGCCGGCAGCACCTCGGCGACGACCTCGGTGATGCCGACCTCGGCGGCCACCGCCCGCGCCACGGTCGTGTTGTCGCCGGTCAGCAGCACCGGCGTCAGACCCAGCGCGCGCAGGGCGGCGACGGCCTGCCGGCTGGTCGGTTTGACGGCGTCCGCGACCGCGAGGACGGCGCGGGCCCGGCCGTCCCAGCCGGCCACGATCGCGGTACGCCCGGCAGCCTCGGCATCGGCGGCGGCCTGCTCGAGGCCGGCCGGGACGTCGAGTCCTTCGCGCTCCAGCAACCGCAGCCGGCCGACCAGGACCTCGACGCCGTCCACGGTGCCGCGTACGCCGAGGCCCTCGAGGTTGGCGAAGCCGGTCACGGCCGGCAGCACGCCGACCCGGTCGGTGGCGGCGGTGGCGACGGCCTGGGCGATCGGGTGCTCCGACGCGGCCTCGACTGCCCCGGCCCGGCGCAGCACCTCGCCGGCGTCGACCCCGTCGCCGGGGACGACGTCGAGCAGGGTCATCCGGCCGGTGGTGACGGTGCCGGTCTTGTCCAGCACGACCGTGTCCACCGTACGGGTCGACTCGAGCACCTCCGGCCCCTTGATCAGGATGCCGAGCTGGGCGCCGCGGCCCGTGCCGACCAGCAGCGCGGTCGGCGTGGCCAGGCCCAGCGCACACGGGCACGCGATGATGAGCACCGACACGGCAGCGGTGAACGCGGCCGTCCAGCCGCTGCCGGTGCCGACCCACCAGCCCAGCGTGGCGGTGGCGAGGGCGATGACGATCGGCACGAAGACCCCGGAGATGCGGTCGGCGAGGCGCTGGACCGCGGCCTTGCCGGTCTGGGCCTGCTCGACCAGGGTCGCCATCTGCGCGAGCTGGGTGTCCGCGCCGATGCGGGTGGCCCGCACGACCAGCCGGCCGCCGGCGTTGACCGTCGCGCCGACCACGGTGTCACCGGCGCCGACTTCGACGGGTACGGACTCGCCGGTGAGCATGCTGGCGTCGACCGCCGAGACGCCGTCCTCGACGACGCCGTCGGTGGCGACCTTCTCCCCCGGCCGTACCACGAAGCGGTCGCCCACCGCGAGCTGACCGACAGGGATGCGGGTCTCGACGCCGTTGCGCAGCACGGCGACGTCCTTGGCGCCGAGCTCCATCAGCGCGCGCAGGGCGGCTCCGGCGCGGCGCTTGGAGCGGGCCTCGAAGTACCGGCCGGCCAGGATGAAGGTGGTGACCCCCGCGGCGGCCTCGAGATAGATGTTGCCGGCGCCGTCACCGCGGGTGACGGCGAAGCTGAACGGATGGACCATGCCGGGCATGCCGGCGGTGCCGAAGAACAGGGCCCACAGCGACCAGCCGAACGCGGCCAGGGTGCCCAGCGAGATGAGCGTGTCCATGGTGGCGGCGCCGTGCCGCAGGTTGGTCCATGCCGCCCGGTGGAACGGCAGCCCGCCGTAGACGACGACCGGCGCGGCCAGCGTCAGCGACAGCCACTGCCAGTAGTTGAATTGCAGCGCCGGGATCATCGCCAGGGCGATCACCGGCACGCTCAGCACGATCGAGGTCCACAGCCGGGTCCGCAGCCCGCGCAGCTCGTCGGCCGGCTGCGCCTGTTCCGCCGGGTCGCCCGCCGTACGCGGCGGGGGCGGCACCTCGGCGGTGTAGCCGGTCTTCTCCACCGTGGCGATCAGGTCGTCAGCGGTGACGGCGTCCGCGAACGTGACGGAGGCCTTCTCGGTGGCGTAGTTGACCGTGGCGGTGACCCCGTCCATGCGGTTGAGCTTCTTCTCGATCCGCGACGCGCAGGAGGCACAGGTCATGCCACCGATCGACAGCTCGATCCGGTTCGGTGCCGTCAGCAGCGGCTCGGCGCCTGAGGCCATGGCTGCTCTCCCTCACTCGTGGCTGTGGTCGGTGGCGGACGGTGTCGCCGCGGGCGTGCCCGCCATGGCGGTGAACTCAGCGGTGCGTACCTTGCCGGCGTGCTGGAAGTCCAGGTACAGCCGGTAGCTGCCGCTCGACGGAACTTCAGCGTAGAAGGTGACCTGCGGCCCGGCACTGGTCTTGCCGTCGCCGGGGGCTCGGTCGGGGTGGACGTGCAGGTAGGCGAGGTCGCCGGCCCGCAAAGCCACAAGATGCCCGTACGCGCCCAGGTACGGCTGGAGGTCGGTGACCGGCGTACCGCCCTTGGCGACCGACAGCGTCAGCTTCGACGACGCACCCGGAACCAGGTCGCCCTCCAGAGTGACGGTGTAGCCGTCGACGGTGGCCGTCCGCGAGGCTGCGGGCAGGGGCCGTGGCCGGTAGTCGCCCGGCGCCGGCACGTCCGCGCCCAGCGTCAGGCCTTCCGCGTGCCCCGCGGGCCGGAAGTCGGCGAAGACCCTGTACTGCCCCGCTGCGGAGACTGCCAGCGGGATCGACCAGGTGCCGTCCGCGGCGAGAGCGGGGTGCACGTGCTGGAAACCGGACAGGTCCCGGCGTACCACGATCAGGTGCAGGTCCTTGTCGTGACTAGTGGTGTAACTGGTGACGGGCGCGCCGTCGGGTCCGGCGATCCGGAAGGCGAAGGGCTGCGGCCGGCCGACGGCCAGGGCCGGGGAGAGCGGCTGGAGCTGGTAGCCGTCCTGGGTGATCTGCAGGCCGGCCGGCATGTGCTCGCCGGGGCTGTCCGCCGCGGTGGCACCGTCGTGACCGCCGTCGCTGTGGGCCGTCGTGGTGGTGGTCGCGCTGTCGGCCGGGCCCGCCAGGTTACCGAGGCCGAGCGCCGCGGAGAACACGACAGCCAGGCCGAGCGCGAAGGACCCGAGCTTGAGTGGAGTGCCCATCGCTACTTCACCACCTCGTAGCCCGCTTCGTCGACGGCCGCGGTGACCGCCTCGTCGTCGGCAGGCTGATCGCTGGTGACCGTGACCGCGCCGGTGGCCAGGTCGACCCGCACGTCGGTGACGCCGGGGAGCCGGCCGACTTCGGCGCTGACCGCGCCGACGCAGTGCGAGCAGGTCATTCCGGTCACGGTGTAGGTCTTCGTCGTCATGTCAGTCATCGTACCCATACCCCCTAGAGGTATCAAGACAAGGTGTCTCATGCCATCCGATCGGCGGTAAGGCGCACCCGCCGCAGCAACTGCGCGTTGAGCGCCACAACGATGGTGGACGCCGACATGAGCACGGCGCCGACCGCCGGGCTGAGCGTGAACCCGGCCCAGGCCAGGACGCCCGCGGCGAGCGGGATCGCGATGACGTTGTACCCGGCGGCCCAGCCCAGGTTCTGCACCATCTTGCGGTAGGACGCCCGGGACAGCCGGATCACTCCGGTCACCCCGCGCGGGTCGGACGAGGCGAGCACCACGCCGGCCGACTCGATGGCCACGTCCGTACCGGCCCCGATGGCGATGCCGACGTCGGCGCGGGCCAGCGCGGGAGCGTCGTTGACGCCGTCGCCCACCATCGCCACGGTCAGCCCCCGGCCCTGCAACTCCGCGACCGCGCGGTCCTTGTCGGCCGGGAGCACCTCGGCGAAGACCTCGTCGATGCCGGGCCGGAACCCCAGGTCAGCCGCGACCGCCTCAGCCACCGGGCGGGCGTCCCCGGTTATCATCACGATCTTCCGTACGCCCTGCGCCCGCAGGTCGGCGATGGCCTCGCGCGCCTCAGGGCGAACCTCGTCCTCCAGTGCGAACGCGCCCAGCACCTGCGGACCCCCGTCCGCGGGCAACCGGAGAAGATGCAGGACCGCGGCGCCACGCCGCGACCACTCCTCAGCGGTACGGCGCAACCCGGCCGGCACCTCGGCGTTCAGCTCACGCAGCAGGGAAGGTCCACCAACGGCGTACGCGGTGTCGTCGACGACGGCTTGCACGCCGCGGCCGGTCAGCGACCGGAAGTCGCGGGCCGACGCGCGCAGTCCGCGCTGCCCGGCGACGGCGACGATCGCCCGGGCCAGCGGATGCTCACTGTCCGCCTCGACCGCTGCGGCCAGGCGCAACACGCCGTCGTCGGTCTCACCGTCCTCGACGGCGATGCCTGTGACGGTGTGGGCGCCCTTGGTCAACGTCCCGGTCTTGTCGAACAGCACGGCGTCGACAGTGCGCATCCGCTCCAGCGCCAGCCGGTCCTTAACCAGGATGCCCGCCTTGGCCGCCACGGCCGTGGACAACGCGATCACCAGCGGAATGGCCAGGCCGAGCGCGTGCGGGCACGCGATGACCAAGACCGTCACGGTACGGACCACAGCCCCGTCCACATCACCCAGCAGCCACCACACCACGAACGTGAGCGCCGCCGCGGCCGTAGCGATGTAGAACAGCATCGCGGCGAACCGGTCGGCGAGAACCTGCGCGCGGCCGTTGGAGGCCTGTGCCTGCGCGACGAGACGCCCGATGCCGGCCAGCGCGGTGTCCTCCCCGATCGCGTCGACCCGTACCCGAAGAGCGGAGTCCGTCGCGACCGTGCCGGCCACGACCCGATCGCCGACCGCCCGGGCCACCGGGCGGCTCTCCCCCGTGATCATGGACTCGTCGAGCTCGGCCGACCCCTCGACGATGCGACCGTCGGCGGGCACGCGGCCGCCGGAGCGCACCAGCACCGTGTCGCCCACCACCAGGTCGGCGACCGGCACCCGGTCGACGTCGCCGGCGGCGGTGATCCGCTCGGCGTCGTCGGGCAGCAGCGCGGCCAGGGCGGCGAGCGCGCCCTGGGCCTGGCCGATCGCCTTCATCTCCTGCCAGTGCCCCAGCAGCATGATGGTCACCAGGGCGGCCAGCTCCCACCAGAAGTCCAGGTCGAACGCCCCGAAGCTGGTGGCCAGCGACGCCGCGTAGGCGACGGTGATGGCCATCGAGATGAGCAGCATCATGCCGGGCGCCCGGTCCCGAACCTCGGCGACGGCGCCGGCCAGGAACGGCCACCCGCCGTAACCGAACACGAACGTGCCGACGACCGGGCCGACCAGGGAAATCCCGGGGAAGTCCAGGGAGTAGCCGAACCAGTCCATCACCATGGGGCTGGTGAGCACGATCGGCAGGGTGACGGCGAGACTCAGCCAGAACTTGCGCCGGAACATCTCGGGGTCGTGGCCGGCGTGCTTGTCATGACCCTGATGCCCGCCGTGGCCGGCTTGGTGGTCGTGACCGCCGTGGCCTTCGCCGTGGTTGCCGCCGTGGTGATGCTCGTGGACCGCCGTGGTCGGGCCTTGGGCCCGGCTCTCACTGTCTACAGGATTCATCGTGGCCACCTCCAGTAGTCAAGTTATACCCCCTGGGGGTATGAGGCAACGTCTGTCAGGTCACAGTGCGGGGCGACCCCAGCGCTCTGATTCATCGCGCGCGGGTGTCGACCTCACCGCGTCGCGGTCAGGCACCCCGTCGCAGCCGGTCGCCGCGTCGCGGTCAGGCGCCAGTGGAAGCGCGTCGGACCACGTGCCAGGCCTCGCGGAAGTCCGGTGCCGGTTCGCCGAGCGCCGCCGCGGCGCAGGCGGCCCCCTGTTCGCGCAACGACTGAGCCACGGTGGTCAGCCCGTGCTCCCGGGCGAGCACCGAGTCGTCCCAGCCGCTGATCCGTACCTGATCACCCGCCTCGCGCAGGGCCGCCAGCGCCATCGGGTCGTTCATCGCGGCGACGGCGTCGATGCCCGGCGCCGATGCGAGGAGCTTGCGCATGACCGCGCGGGCCTCGGCCTCGTCGTTGGTGCGGCACACCGCGACCGGCACCTGGGACCAGTCGATGCCGAGATCTTGGGCGGCGTCCCGGTAGCCGGCCAGCCGGTCCCGGGTGACCGGATACGCGACGCTGCCGGGGTCGAGACCCATGCGAACGAAGGTGTCCCGCTGCCGGTCGACCGGGAAGCTCAGCACAGCCGGGCGCCGGGCAGTCGCGAAGACCTCAGCCCCCACCGCGCGGGCCGCAGCGCGGTTGTCGATGCCCAAGGTCACAGCGCTGTCCAGCGCGGGTCCACTGTGGATGACAACCGGACGGCGGGTGCCCGTGGCGGCGGCGAGCACCGGGTCGTCGGCTGAGGTCGTCCAGATGACGTAAGCATCAACCGCAGCGGCCGCTACCCGGTCGCGGTCGTCGTCGCCCGTACCGGTGGGGACGATGAGCAGGCCGTACCCGCGCTCGGCGCAGACCTCGGCGATGCCGGCGAGGAAGAGGACCGCCTGCGGGTCGTCGAAGGCGTAGGTGAGGTGCTCACCGAGCACGACGCCGAGGGTGCGGGTGGCGCCGTACCGCAACGATCGGGCGCTGGGATCCGGCCCGGCGTAGCCGAGCGCCGTCGCGGTCTCGAGGACCTTGGCCCGGGTCTCGACCGAGACCCGCTGCGGGCGGTTGTAGGTGTAGGAGACGGTCATGGGCGACACGCCGGCCGCCCGGGCCACATCGGTCATCGTGACCCGGCGAGAGGCGGGCGGGCGCGGTTGCACCCGGCCATCGTAGCTGTGTAGCGTTACACAATGCAGCTCGCCACGTCGCACCGCCGCCTCACCACGGCCGCCTACCTCGCCTCGGGGATCTTCGGCGCGTTCTGGGGCACCTGGGGCTCGGCCGTGCCGCGCGTCCGCGACCAGGCCGGCCTCGACGACGCCCAGCTCGGCATCGCGCTGCTGTTCATCAGTGCCGGCGCCCTGCCCGCCATGCTGCTGACCGGCCGGGCGCTGGACCGCTGGGGTCTGCGCTGCGCCGCTCTGCTGGTGGTCGCCCTCGGCGTGGCAGGACTGGTCGCGGCCGTGGCGGCGAGCGGGCTGGTCAGCCTGTGTGCCGGCCTCGTTGGTGTAGGCATGGCCAGCGGCGCTGCCGACGTCGCGATGAACTCGATCGGCGGCCGTGCCGAGCAGCGGTCAGGCCGGCCGGTCATCACCCGGGCCGGGGCCGTGTTCTCCTCCGTGGTCGTCGTATCCAGTCTCGGCACCGGTGCCGCTTACACCCTCGGCGCGCCGACCTGGGTGCCGTTCGCGGTAGTCCTGCTGGCGTCCGTCGCGGCCGGTGCCGCCATCAACCGCGCCCTGCCCGCCGGCGACTCCGGGCCGATCCCTTTCGAGCCGACGCGGGGCGTCCGGATGCCGCTCGTGCCGCTGCTGCTCGTGGGTACGCTCGGCGCGCTCGCGTTCGCCGGCGAGAACGCCCATCAGAGCTGGGGTGCGGTCTTCCTGGAGGACGTTCTCACCACTGGGCCGGGGTTGAGCGCGCTCGCACCTGCGGTGTTCGCCGCCGTCGTGGCGGTCACCCGCTTCGCGGTCAGCGCGCTGAGCCCGGCCCACGCCCGCGCGGTCCTCGTCCTCGGATCCCTCGTGGCGGCGGCCGGTGCGACGGTGGTTGCTCGGGCCTCGTCCGTGCCGGTCGCTCTGGCCGGGCTCGTCCTCGCGGCCGCCGGGACCGCCGCCCTGTTCCCGACGCTGCTGAGCATCGTCTCCCGTAACGTCGTCGAGTCCTCACGCGGGCGAGCGACGTCGATCGTGACGGTGATTTCCTACCTCGGCTTCCTGCTGGGTCCGGTCTACGTCGGCCTATGGGCGTCGGCGGCCGGCCTACGCGGTGCAATGCTCGCGGTGGCGGCGCTCGGTGTCGTCCTGGCTGTGCTGACCTTGCCGCTGCTGGCTTTGAGCCGATACGCGGTGACGCCCCAACCCGCCGTGCGTCAGCACCATCCAATCCGCCGCACCTGATACTCAGCGGCACGACCAGAAAGCCGTCCATGCGCCTGCTCCCAGTGGCAACCCAGAGCCGACCACCTTCAGGCTCACCTCAGCATCAGCCGGCACACCCACCCCTGATCCCGGCGGTAGGAACAGAAAGCCAGCCACCCGCCAACTCTCAGCGCGTCCCGGCGGCCAGGAACATCGGGACAGCGAGCAGCAACCGGCCCGCAGCCGCACGCCGAGTCTGCTCACCGACCCACCCCTCAGCCTCCTCGTCGCTGATGGCACCGGTGTTGCAAGCCGCAGCCGCATGCCCGGCGAGCAGCGGCAGAGTTGAGGCGTCGGTGAACACCATGGTGTGCACCTCAAGCTCCACCTCCCGGAAACCCGCGTCCAGCAACAGATTGCGGTAAGCGCGAGCAACCCGAGGATGGCGGATCGTGTCCGCCCGGGCGTGCACGATCCGGCGGGTCAGAGCCCCCTGATCGGAGTCGATCACCATCGTGTCCCAGTCCTGGCCCAGCAGCACGATGCGACCGCCGGGGGCAAGGACCCGGCGGGCCTCGACTAGCGCGGCGGCCGGATCGGGCAGCACGTGGTAGACCTTGTCCGCCCGGTACCCCTGCGCCTCACCCGCACCCAGCGGCAGGTCAGCCGCGTCGGCGGCGCGCAGGTCGAGTTCCGGGAAGCGGTCGCGGGCCGCCGCCAGCATCGCGGGATCGAGGTCCACGCCGACGGCCCGGGCGCCGCGCCCGGCGAGTTCGGCCACCGCACGACCGGTGCCGCAGCCGACATCGACCACCGTCGCGCCTGTGGACAACCGCAGCAGCTCATAGCTGCGCGCGCGTAACGTGGCGGCGCCGGGCGCGTTCTCGGCGGCGTCGAGTGCTCGGATCAGAGTTTCGGCGTCCGTGTGGGCGCTGTGCGTCTCGGGCATGCGGCCGAGTGTGCGACTTCAGGTCGACCTGAAGTCAACCCGACCTGAAGTCAAACCGACCTGGAGTCCAGGAAGCGGGAGGGAATGGTCGATGGAGTATTCGATCGGCGAGCTGGCGGGCCGCTTCGGTTTGGCCACGCACGTGCTGCGCCATTG
Source organism: Actinoplanes sp. CA-051413 (assembly GCF_050955795.1). Classification (NCBI taxonomy): domain Bacteria; kingdom Bacillati; phylum Actinomycetota; class Actinomycetes; order Micromonosporales; family Micromonosporaceae; genus Actinoplanes; species Actinoplanes sp. CA-051413. Next base: position 3,917,844 of record NZ_CP192100.1, on the reverse strand, counting down.
GGAGGACATGGGCCTGCTGACGCCGGCGCGGCGGGTCGCGGGCCGCCGGGTGTACGGCACCGCGCACGTGACCCGGGTCGCGGAGATCCTCCTCGGCAAGGACGCGGGCTTCAGCCTGGAGCAGCTCCGCGAGCTGTTCACCGCCCCGGACCGCAAGCAGCGGCGCGAGGTGTTGCGCAGTCAGCTGACCCAGGTGCTCGAGCGGATCGCCCGCCTCACGCTGTCGCAGACGATGCTGGAGCACGGCCTGCGGTGCCGGCACCAGGACTACCAGGCCTGCCCGCACTTCCAGGCGATGGTGCTCGCCCGGGTCGACGGGGTGGACCTGGCCGAGGCCCTGGACCACCCCTGACGTCCGACCCGGGCGGCACGATCGTCAGCTCAGGTGCCGGCCGAAAAACCGCAGCGCACTGTCCAGCTCGAACACCGGCACATCCCCGTGCCCGCCGGGATTGGCGTGCAGCGTCTTCTCCGCGGAAGCGAAGAGCTCGAACAGCGCCAGGCTCGCCGCCCGCGGCACCAGCTGGTCATCCCACTGCACCAGGAACTCCACCGGCACGGTGATCCGCGCGGCCGCCTCGGCCGATGTCTCCGCACCGTTCAGACCCAGCACCGCGGCCCGGACGCGCGGCTCGGCGGCGACGAACGGAACGCCCAGCCCGCACCCCAAGGACATCCCCCAGTACCCGACCGGGCCCGCACCGACATGGTCCAGGTTCTGCAGGGCGTCGAGGGCCGCCCGCCATTCCGGTACGGCCTGCCCGGCAAGCAGATTATGCAGCGCGGCGACCACCGGGGCGAGTTCTCCCCCGGCCTGCGCGCGGGTGCGCAGCTCGCCGATGATCCGGTCCTGTTCTGCACTCCGCGGCCGGTCACCGTGACCGGGCGCGTCGAGGGCCGCCACCGCGAAGCCACCCTCGGCGACGAAACGACGGGCCCGTCCCACGATGCCGGGAGCTTGCTTGTGCTGACCGCCGCCGTGTCCCATCAGGATCAGCGGACGGACCCCGGCGGCGTGCTCCGGCGTCCACAAGACGCCCGGGACGACCGCACCCGAGGTTGAGGTGAGGGTGAAGAGCTGTTCGGTGACGCCGTCCGACGACGTCCGCGAGGTGAAGCGCATGAAGTGTGAAGCCTTTCGGGATGCCTTTCGCGGGCACTCCCCAGACCTAGCGAGCGAGCTAGACCTTGCAAAGGAGGGAGCCCCGACCTGTCACAGCGTTGATCGGTCTCACCTCCTCAGGTCACATCAGCGGCGCTGAACGTATCACAGCGCCGGTGAGTGTACGTACATGTATGCGTATAGTTAGAGCATGCCGAACAAGACGATCTACGTGGCCGACGATGACCTGCCGCTCTACCAGCGTGCTCAGGAAATGGCCGGCGGCACCTTGTCGGCGACCATCACGGCGGCACTCCGGCGATTCGTCGAGGTTGAGGAGGGCCGCAAGCAGGGCTACGACGAGATCGTCGTCCGCGTCGGCCCCGGCCTCGGCCGCAAACAGCGCTTCTCCGGCGTGCTCCTGGCCCAGTGGGAACGATCCACCAACGAGCGCACCGAGACCTTCCGCATCTACCGGTCCCGCAGCGAGAAGTTCGTGGTCCACCTGGAACGCTCGGAGGCCTACACGAACGTCGGTCCGAACGCGGAGAAGTGGAACACCGGTTGGCGGGCCTGGATCGGTGACTGGAGCGCCGACCAGACCTTCACCCGAACGCCGGCCGAATCGAGCCTGCGTGTCGCCGGGTCGCTGGAGGAGTTGCGCGGGATGGTGCCGGACGAGCTCTACGACGTGGTCGCCGACCTGGTGGACCAGCCCACCATCGAGGACCTCGACATCTGAGCGTCAGCGGGCGGGTGCGCCGAACGCCGTGCGGTACTGCTCCGGGCTGACGCCGCGTACGGCCCGGAAGTGCCGCCGCAAGGTGTCCGGGCTGCCCAGCCCGCAGCGCCGCGCAACAGCGGCGATCGTCGCCCCGTCGCGTTCCAGCATCTGCTCGGCCAGCCGGACCCGTTGCGAGCGGACCCAGGCAGCTGGGCTGGAGCCGGTGGCGGCCGCGAAGTGCCGAGCGAAGGTTCGCGGTGACATCGCCGCCCGGGCAGCCAGCGCACCCACGGACAGGTCGGCGTCCGGGTGCGCGGCAGCCCAGTCCAACAGGTCGGCGAGGGTACGCGAGCCCGGCAGCTGCGGGGCGCTCACCGGCGTACGGGTGAACTGCGACTGCCCACCGCTGCGGTGCGCCGGCACGACCAGCTCGCGCGCGACCCGGTTGGCGACGTCGGCGCCGTGGTCGGCGCGGATCAGGTGCAGGCACAAGTCGATCGCGGCGGACGCGCCGGCGCTGGTCGCGATGGGCCCGTCGACCACGTAGATGCTGTCCGGGTCGACGGTTGTGCCGGGGTGACGGGCGGCGAGGTCGTCCGCGTACCCCCAGTGGGTGGTGGCTCGGCGCCCTTCGAGCAGGCCGGCCTCGCCGAGCACGAACGCTCCCGTGCAGACCGCGGCCAGCCGGGCGCCGCGGGCGGCGGCCCGGCGCAGCGCCGCGAGCAGCGCGGGCGTCGGTGGCGGGATCGGCGGGGCGGCGCCGGTGACGATGATCAGGTCGGCGGTGGCGAGCCGGCGCAGGGTGTGGGTCGGGGTTACCCGGAAGCCGGTGGAGGTGGGCATCGGCATGCGCTGCTCGGCGCAGACCGCATACCGGTACGACGGCAGCTCCGGGTCCAGCCGGCGCAAACCGAACAACTCACTGACGATGCCCAGCTCGAAGGCCGGCACCGGGGCGGCGACCACCACCGCGACGTCCGACAGCATCGTCCCATCTTGGCAGAAACTGCGGGATGCCTGGCAAGTCTGCCGTCCCGGATCGGGGCACGGTGAAGGTATGCCTCTTCTCGGACCACTCGCGATCGTGTACGTCGTCTGGGGCTCGACGTATCTGGCCCTGAAGGTCGCCGTCGAGCACCTGCCCCCGCTGACCCTCAGCGCGGTGCGTTTCCTGGTCGCCGGGCTGCTGCTCTACGCCTGGTGCGCGTGGCGGCGCCGACGGCGGCCGGATCGGGGCTGGCGCCGGCCGACCCGGGCGCAGTGGCGGGCCGGCCTGGTCCAGGGTCTGCTGCTGCCGGCCGCGGGCACCGGCGGGGCGACGTGGGCGGAGCAGGAGATCTCTTCCGGTACGGCGGCCCTGCTGCTCGCCACCATCCCGCTGTGGATGGTGCTGGGCACCCGGATCGTCGACCGGGAACGGATCAGCGCGCCGGTCGCCGTGGGCCTGGTCACCGGGATCGCCGGTGTGGGCATGCTGGTGAACCCGTTCTCCGGCTCCGCGCCCGACCCGCTGGCCGCGGCGGTGGCACTGGGCGGGGCGATGTGCTGGGGCCTCGGCTCGGTGTACGGCCGACACGCCCCGCACCCGGAGCAGCCGCTGCTGGCCAGCGCCGTGGAGATGATCTGTGCCGGCGCCGCCCTGGCCGTGCTCGGTGGCCTGGGCGGCGAGTTCGCCCGGATCGACCTGTCCGCGGACGTGACCGGCTCGCTGCTGGCGGTCGGCTACTTGATCGTGTTCGGCAGCCTGCTGGCCTACAGCGCGTACGAGTGGCTGCTGCGGCACGCTCCGGCCCGGGTCGCCGGCACCTACGCCTTCGTCAATCCGGTGGTGGCCGTGCTGCTCGGCTGGTGGCTGCTGGACGAGCCGCTGGGTGGTCGCACCGTCCTGGCCGGCCTGGTCATCGCCGGTGCGGTGGCGCTGATCGTGGTGCCCGGGAGACCCGCGGCCGGCTCCGGGCGTCCCGAATTGCGCAGGGATCGACGCGATCCTATATTCCGGCTACGGGAACGTGCGCCGATGGGAGAACGTCGATGTTCATCCGATCGATCCGGGCGGCAGTGAGTGCCGCCCTCCTGGTCGCGATGGCGGCCGGCTGTGGCGGGGTGGGCAGCTCCGGCAAAGATTCCGGCAACGCCACGGTGACCCTGACCATGATGGGGTTCGGCACCGGTGACGAGGTCGCGCAGACACGGTTCGACGCCGCCAACGCCGCGATCGCGCCCAGCAGCGCCAAGGCGTCCGAGGGCAGCTTCAGCGCCCAGCAGTTCCTGTCCGCGGTGGCCTCGGGCAGCCCGCCCGACCTGGTCTACCTGGAACGACGGCTGCTCGGCACCTACGCGGTGAAGAAGGCGATCCTGCCGCTGACCGACTGCGTCGAGCGCGAGAAGATCGACCTGGGACAGTTCCGCCCGGCCGCGGTCACCGAGGCCACCCTCGGCGGCACGCTGTACGGCCTGCCGGAGTTCTACAACAACCGGGTCCTGATGCTCAACGACACCGCCTTCGCCGAGGCCGGGCTCGACCCCGCGTCGTTCAGCACCGCCGACTGGCCGGCCCTGACCGCCGCCACCCGGAAACTCACCGCGATGCGCGGGGGCAAGCTCTCCCGGATCGGCTTCGACCCCAAGATCCCCGAGTTCCTCCCGCTGTGGGCCCGGGCCAACGGCGGCTCGCTGGTCAGCCAGGACGGCAGGACAGCGCAGCTGACCGATCCGAAGGTGGTCGAGGCGCTCACCTTCACCGTCTCCCTGATCAACGCGCAGGGCGGCTGGGCGAAGTTCAAGTCCTTCCGCGACTCGTTCGACTTCTTCGGCGCCAAGAACCAGTTCGCCACGAACCAGCTGGGCGCGTTCCCGATGGAGGACTTCTACCTCAGCGTGCTGGGCGAGAGCTCCCCCGACGTGAAGCTGACCGTCGCGCCGTTCCGCGGGGTCGACGGGCAGCCGGTCGACTGGATCACCGGCAACGCCTGGGCCATCCCGGCCAAGAGCGCGCATCCCACCCAGGCCTGCAAGTGGATCAAGAAGATGACCGAGGCCGGCTCCTGGATCGCGGCCGCCAAGGCCCGGGCGGCGGCCCGCCAGGCCAAGGGCGCGCCGTTCACCGGCCTGTTCACCGGCAACGTCAAGGCCGACGAGGTGATCTTCAAGGACGTCGTGCAGCCGACCGGCCACGCCGGATTCGACGCTGCCGTGCAGACCGTCCTGCAGACTCAGCAGGCCGGCTTCTCGGAGCCGGCTCTCGCCGCCGGCGAGGAGTTCAAGGCGGCCTGGCAGGACGCGGTCAACCGGGTGCTCGCCGGCAAGCAGCAGCCGGCCGAGGCGCTGGCCCAGGCCCAGCAACAGGCCCAGGCGGCTCTGGACAAAGCCAACAGCGGCTCCTGAGATGATCGCGCGCCGCCGCGAGACCTGGGCCGCGTACGGCTTCCTCTCCCCCTGGATCGTCGGCTTCCTGGTGTTCCTGGCCGGGCCGATGGTCGCCAGCCTGGTGCTGTCCTTCACCGACTACGACGTGCTGACCAGCACGGACCTCGTCGGCGGGGAGAACTACCGGATGCTGCTGGCCGATCCCAAGGTCCGCACCAGCCTGGCCAACACGATGTTCTACACCGTGCTGCACGTGCCGTTGACCATGGCCGTGGCCCTGGGGCTGGCCATGCTGCTGGCCCGGGCCGGACGCCGGTCGGCGGGCTTCTTCCGGACCATCTTCTACCTGCCGACGATCACCCCGAAGGTGGCCGTGGGCGTGCTGTTCCTGCTGCTGTTCAACGGCCAGGTCGGCCTGATCAACGAGGTGCTCGGCTGGGTCGGCATCACCGGGCCGGACTGGACTGCGGACGGGTCGTGGATCAAGCCCGGCATCGTGCTGATGAGCGCCTGGAGCCTGGGCAGCACGGTGATCATCTATCTGGCCGCGTTGCAGAACGTGCCGCGCGATCTCTACGAGGCGGCCGAGATGGACGGTGCGTCACCGTGGGCCCGTTTCCGGGCGGTGACCGTGCCGATGATCAGCGGCGCGCTGTTCTTCACGCTGATCATCAACACGATCAGCTCGCTGCAGACCTTCGACGAGGTCTACACCGCGTTCTTCGGCAGCGCCAACCAGCAGACGTACGGCAACGACGCGGCCCTGTTCTACGTCATCTACCTGTTCCAGCAGGCGTTCCAGTTCCTGCACATGGGCTACGCGTCGGCACTGGCCTGGCTGCTGTTCCTGATCATCGTGCTGATCACGCTGGTCCAGGTCCGGCTCAGCCGGCGCTTCGTCTACTACGAGAGCGAGTGAGGCGATGACCGCGCTGCAGGAGCCGCAGGCCCTGGCCCCCGTCGAGACCGGCCCGTCCCGGCAGTCCGGACGCCGGCAGCGGCACCGGTGGGTGCTGTGGACAGCCCTCTCGGCCGCCGCTGTGATCTTCGTGTACCCGTTCGTCTGGCTGGTCAGTGCGTCACTCAAGCCGCGGCCGGAGGTCTTCGACAACGCACTCGTGCCGCGGCACTGGGCGCCGGAGAACTACGCCACCATCTGGTCGGCCGCGCCGGTGTTCACCTGGCTGGTCAACAGCGTCGTGGTCGCCCTGGCCGCGGCCGCCGCGGTGACCGTGTCGAGCGCGATCGTGGCGTTCGGCTTCGCGTACTTCCGCTTCCCCGGGCGCAACGTGCTGTTCGCCTCGGTGATCGGCACGATGATGCTGCCCGGCGCGGTCACGATGATCCCGACCTACCTCATCTGGAACGAGCTGGGCCTGGCCGCCACGCAGGTGCCGCTGTGGGCGACCAACCTGTTCGGCAGCGCGTTCTACATCTTCCTGATCCGGCAGTTCTTCCTCGGCGTGCCCCGGGAGCTGTTCGAGGCGGCCCGGGTGGACGGCGCCGGCTACTGGCGGCTGTTCTGGCGGATCGCGGTGCCGCTGTGCAAACCGGCGCTCATCGTCTCGTTCGTCTTCGAGCTGCGGGCGAGCTGGTCGGACCTGCTCAAGCCGCTCATCTACCTGCGTGACCCGGCACTGTTCACGATGCCCCGCGGGATGAAGTCGATCCTCGACCAGTTCGGCCAGGCCGGCGAGGCGCAGTGGGAGGTCGTCCTGGCCGGTGCGGTGCTCACCACCGTACCGATGATCATCGCCTTCTTCCTGTGCCAGCGGTACTTTGTCGAGGGCGTGGCCACTCAAGGCCGCAAAGGGTGAGACGGTCGGGCGCAGAGGGGCGGGCCGGTATGCGTGAGGTCGATGTCGCCGTCATCGGGGCCGGCCCCACCGGGCTGTTCGCCGCGTACTACGCGGGCTTCCGCGGCCTGACCGTGGCGGTGGTCGACACGCTGCCGGAACCGGGCGGGCAGATCACCGCACTGTATCCGGAGAAGGACATCTTCGATGTCGCCGGCCTGCCGTCGATCAAGGGCCGCGACCTGGTCACCAACCTGGTCGCCCAGGCGGCGCCGTTCGCGCCGCACTACCTTCTCGGGGTACGCGCGGAGAAGCTCTCCTACCGCGACGGGCTGCCGGTGTTGCACCTGGCCGACGGCAGCGACCTGGGCTGTGGCGCGGTCATCGTGACCGGTGGCCTGGGCAGCTTCACTCCGCGCCCGCTGCCGGCCGCCCAGGGCTTTCCCGGCGCCGGGATCGTCTACTTCGTGCCGCGGCCGGCCGACCTGGCCGGGCACGACGTGCTCATCGTCGGTGGTGGCGACTCGGCCTTCGACTGGGCGCTCGCGCTGCACGCCGTGGCCCGCTCGGTCACCCTGGTGCACCGGCGCGACCGGTTCCGGGCGCACGCCGCCACGGTCGCCCGGGTCCAGGAGCTGCCCGTGACCATCCTGGTGAACGCCCAGGTCACTGCCCTGCACGGGGGCGCGACGGTGACGCACGCGGACGTGGCGGTCGACCGCGCCGGGACGAGCCGCGTACCGGTGGACACCGTGGTCGCCGCCCTGGGCTTCACCGCCGACCTCGGCCCGCTCGCGGAGTGGGGGATGCAGCTGGACCGCCGGCACATCGTGGTGAGCAGCACGATGGCCACCAACCTGCCGCGGGTGTTCGCCGCGGGCGACATCGTGGACTATCCGGGCAAGGTCCGGCTGATCGCCACCGGCTTCGGCGAGGCGGCCACCGCCGTCAACAACGCGGCCGTGGCCATCGATCCGGCCGCCCACCTGTTCCCCGGTCATTCCTCTGAGGCCGGCTGACACCGGGCCGGGCCACCACAACTTCTGGCAATCGCTTGCCAAGGCTCGGCGCGGGCACATGGAATGGGTGGCGGGACCGGACGTCCCGTCGAGGGAAGGACACTCCATGATCGGTGCGGCCGCCGTCACCGACCGGCTCGCCGGGATCGGCCGGCTGGGCGTCGCATTCTCCGGCGGCGTGGACTCCTCCGTCCTGCTCGCCCTGGCGGTCCGGGCGCTGGGCCGTGACCGGGTCGTCGCGATCCTGGGCGTCTCCCCCAGCCTGGCCGCCGACGAACGTGCGGCCGCGCACCGGGTCGCCGACCACATCGGGGTCACCGTCGTCGAGGTGCTCACCCACGAGGGCGACCGGGAGGCGTACCGGGCCAACGGGCCGGACCGCTGCTTCCACTGCAAGGACGAGCTGTTCACGGTGATCGCGGACGAGGTCGTGGCCGCGCACCGGCTGGACGCTGTCGCGTACGGGGAGAACGCCGACGACGCCCGCCGGCCGGACCGGCCGGGTGCCCGCGCCGCGGTCGAGCACCGGGTGCTGCGGCCACTCGCGGACGCCGGGCTCGACAAGGCGGCGGTGCGCGGCATCGCCCGCGAGCTGGAGCTGCCGTGCGCGGACAAACCGGCCGCGCCCTGCCTCGCCTCCCGGATTCCGCACTTCGCCGAGGTCGTGCCCCGCAAGCTGCGCCAGATCGACCAGGCCGAGGCGGCGCTGCGCCGGCTGGGCTTCGCCGACCTGCGGGTACGCCACCACGGCGACATCGCCCGCGTCGAGCTGCCGTCCGAGGACCTACCGCGCGCCGTCACCGACCCGCTGCGCACGGCGATCCGTGACGCCGTCTTGGCGGCCGGTTTCCGCTTTGTCACCGTGGACCTGACCGGCGTGCAGTCCGGCGCCTTCACCCTGCCCCTCGTCCGGGCCGGCGATGTCTGACGAGCTGTCCGGCTTCGCGCGGCTGGATCTGGAACGCACTGCCCGCCGCGGCTATCCGGAAGCGGTCTACTGCGAGGGCAAGACGCCGGAGCAGGTCGCCGGCATCGCCGCCGCCGTACGCGCCCGCCCCGACGTGGTCACCCTGTTCACCCGGGCCGGCCCGGAGCACGCCAAGGCGATCCTGCACGAGCTGCCCGACGCCCGGCACGACACCGAGGCGGCCCTGCTCGCCTGGCCGCCCGTGCCGCCGGAGAGCACCGGCGGGCTCATAGCCGTGGTCGCGGCCGGCACCTCGGACCTGCGGGTGGCCCGGGAGGCGATGCAGACGGCGCGCTACCTGGGGCGCCGTACCGAACTGGTGGTCGACGTGGGCGTGGCCGGCCTGCATCGGGTGCTGGGCCAGCTCGACCTGCTGCGCCGGGCCCGGGTCGTCGTCGTGGTCGCCGGGATGGACGGGGCCCTGCCCAGCGTGGTCGCCGGCCTGGTCGCCGCCCCGGTGGTCGCCGTGCCGACCTCGGTGGGCTACGGCGCCGCCTTCGGCGGGCTGGCCCCGCTGCTCACCATGCTCAACTCCTGCGCGCCCGGCGTCGCGGTGGTCAACATCGACAACGGGTACGGCGCCGGCCACCTCGCCGCCCAGATCGCTGCCCCGGCGGACGACGCGTGAGCGCCGGTCGGCATGCCTGGATCGACGCGTCGGCGGGCGTGGCCGGCGACATGCTGCTCGGCGCCCTCGTCGACGCGGGAGCCGAGCTCGCCTCGGTCCAGCGGGCGGTCGACGCGGTGCTTCCCGGCTCGATCCAGCTCACGGCGACGACGGTGACCCGGGCCGGGCTGCGGGCGCTCAAGGTCGACGCGCAGCCACTCGTGGCCGACCCGCCGCACCGCACCTGGCACGGCATCCGCGAGCTGCTCGCCCAGGCCGACCTGGACGGCCGGGTTCACGACCGGGCCGGCGCGGTGTTCGCCCGGCTCGCCGACGCGGAGGCGCGGGTGCACGGCATACCGGTCGACGACGTGCACTTCCACGAGGTCGGCGCGCTGGACTCCATCGCGGACGTGGTCGGTGTCTGCGCCGCCCTGGAAGAGCTGGACGTCGCCACCGTGTCCGCGGGTGAGGTCGCGGTGGGCTCCGGGCGGGTCCGGTCCGGCCACGGCGACCTGCCCGTACCCGTGCCGGCCGTCGCCGAGCTGGCCCGCGGCTGGCGGGTCCGCGCCGGTGGCACCGGCGAGCTGGCCACCCCGACGGGGATGGCGGCGATCCGGGCGCTCGCGACCTCCTGCGAGGACCTGCCGGCCATGGCGGTCGAGGAGGTCGGGTCCGGCGCCGGGGGCCGGGACAACCCGGGACGTGCGAACGTGGTCCGGGTCCTGGTGGGCGTGCTGACGGCCGCGGAGCCCGCCGAGCCGATGATGATGTTGGAGACCAACGTCGACGACCTCGACCCGCGGCTGTGGCCGGGAGTGCTGGCCGGGCTGCTGGCCGACGGGGCCGCCGATGCGTGGCTCGTACCCATCGTCATGAAGAAGGGCCGTCCCGCGCACACGTTGAGCGTGCTGTGCCGGCCGCAACGCGCCGGTGTGCTGCGCGAACGGATGCTCCGCGACACGAGCACGCTGGGTGTCCGCGAACAGCTGCTGCACCGGTACGCCGTTCCGCGGACCTTCGTGGACATCGAGCTGGACGGCGGCACGATCGCGGTCAAAGTGGCGCACCGGGACGGCGTCATCACGCAGGTCATGCCCGAGTTCGACGACGTCGCCGCGGCTGCCCGCCGGCTGGAGCGTCCCGAGCGCCTGGTGCTGCAGCAGGCCACCGCCGCAGCAACCGCGGCCGGGCTGGTCGTGGGGGCCGCATACCACGACAGCCGTGAATACCGGGCCGGCGTCTTTTGACCGGACCCGGCCTACGATGAGCGACATGGGGCGACGACCGACGATCTACGACGTCGCGCGGGAAGCCGGCGTGGCCGCCTCCACCGTGTCCCGGGCCTACTCGCGGCCGGGCCGGGTGCACGCCGAGACCGCCCAGAAGATCTTCCAGGCGGCGGAACGCCTCGGCTACCGGTCCGGGCCGCTCAACGGCCAGCAGCCCGGCGGCCGGCCCACGCACCGCTCGATCGGGCTGGTCATCGCCGACGTCACCAACCCGTTCTACGGCGAGATCATCAAAGGCGGGTACGAGGCCGCGCGCGAAGCCGGCTACCAGCTGGTCCTGCTGCACACCAACGAGTCGCCGGAGGTCGAGCGGCAGACCATCGAGCGGGAGATGGAGCAGGTCGACGGCATCGTCATCGCCAGCTCCCGGATGAGCGACTCGGCGCTGCGGATGATGGCCAAGCAGAAGCCGGTGGTGCTGCTCAACCGGATCATCCCCGAGGCCAGCTGCGTGGTGAACGACAACGAGCGCGGGATCCGGCAGGCGGCGGAACACCTCTGCGCGCTCGGCCACGACTCCGTGCTGTACGTGGCCGGCCCGGAGATCAGCTGGGCCGACGGGGTGCGCTGGCGGGCCTTGCGGGAGGTGGCGGCTCAGCTGCCGCTCGACGTACGGCGCATCGGCCCGAACGAGCCCACCGTGCTGGCCGGGCTGAGTGCCGCGCGGCGGGTGGCCGAGCTGGGCGCGACGGCCGTGCTCGCGTACAACGACATGCTGGCCATCGGGATCATGAACGGGCTGCACAAGCTGGGCGTCACCGTCCCGCACGACGTCAGCGTGGTCGGCTTCGACAACATCGTCTACGACGAGCTGGTCAATCCGCAGCTGACCACGATCGCCTCCCCGCTGTACCGGATGGGCCTCACCGGGGTGCGCAACTGCATCGCGGTGTGGCACGGCACCCGGCCCAGCGGCACACCCCTGGTGCTCCCGGTCCGCCTGGTCGTACGCCAGTCGACAACTCAGCGCAGGCGGAAGAGCACCTCCCCGGCCCGCGGCACGACCAGCGTGTCCGGGTCGGCCGTGAAGTCGGCGACGTCGATCGTGGCCGGGTCGCGGTAGCCCAGGTTCAGCGCGCGGCAGACCTCTTCCGGGATGCCGGTCGCCAGCGTCACGTCGACCCGCAGCCGCTCCTCGCCGGTCGCCGGGTCGTACGTGCCGGCCCCGCGCAGGTGCGTGGAGTGCGCGAGCACGCCCCAGTGGATGTGCTTGAAGGCGTCCCACTGCTGCACGAAGTAGTCGCGGCAGTGGTAGCCGATCTCGTGGATCTCCGGGTGGCTGGTGGCGATCTCGCGGATGTGCGGGGCGTACAGGATGACCTCGCCGCCGTCGGCCACCACCGGCTCGACCTTGTAGAAGCCCTTGGCGCCGGTCCAGATCTCGCCGTACATGGCCGGGACCAGCGACAGCACCCGGCGGACCGGCGCGTCGAGGTAGGTCACGTGGGTCGCGGCGCTGATCTCCGCGGCGCTCTCCCAGGACGAGATGCAGTCGCCGAAGGAGACCGAGTGCAAGGCGGTGCTGCGGTCGCTGTCCGCCGGGATGCCGTCGTCCTCCTCCGGCGTCTCGGCGGTCACCACGCACAGCGCGTACGTGCGTGCGGGGATCAGGGCGGCGCCGTCGTTGATCAGCGCCCGTACCGGCGTGACCTCGGTCGTACCGATGATCTCGGCCGAGGTGATCAGCGCGCCCAGCCAGTGCGACACGTCGATGATCTTCTGACCGGCGACGCCGGGGAAGAAGTACTTGTTGCCGCCGGACATGCCCACCACCTCGTGCGGCAGCACCGGCCCGACCACCAGGGCGATGTCGTGGTCGACCACCGCCCGGTTGAGCAGCACCTCCACGTCGCCGCTCATCCGGCCCTCGGAGAGCTCCTCGATCCGCGCGGACGGGATGGTGCCGAGGTCGGCGAAGGTCTGCGGCTTCCACCACTCGTGGTTGCGCACGGTCGTGCCCGGATAGACCTCGGCCAGGTCCCGCCCGCGGTATCCGAGGTGCTCGGCCAGCGCGTCGTCGCTCATCGCCCCGTGCGTGCCCAGCGCGATCAGCACGGTGAGCCGGGAGGCGCGCCCGTGCAGGGCCCGGTGCACCGCGCTGACCAGCAGCGGCAGCGGGCAGTTGCGGGTCGCGTCGGGGACCAGCACGCAGACGCTGAGCCCGTCGGCGTCGATGCCGGCCAGCTGCTCGGCGATGAAGTCGGTGACCTCGCGGGCGCCGAGGACGCGGTCCGCGCCACCGATCCGGGCGGCGCGCTGCCTGGTTCCGGTCAGGGAAGTCATGTCCCTCATCCTCCGCCCTGCACCGGCAGATTGCGCCGGGCCCACTCGAACGAGATGCGGTGCGACTCGGCGCGGGAGTCCATGCTGGGCTCGTCCACCTCGATCATGAAGTCGCCGTCGTAGTCAGCCGGGACGGCCGCGACCACCGCCGCGAAGTCGACGACGCCCAGGCCGGGCTCGGCCCACAGTCGTTTGGTGGCCTGCACCTCGTGGTAGCTCATTCCCTTCCGGCTCTCCGGGCTCAGCAGGTCCGGGAAGCAGTCCTTGAGGTGGATGCCGCCCAGGCGGTCGGCGTAGCGCCGGATGAACGGCGCGGGATCGATGCCGGCCCAGCGCAGGTGACCGGTGTCCGGTCCGAAGCCGATCACGCCGGGGCCGAGGTCGTCGAGCAGGCGCACGATCTCGTCCTCCGTCTCGAAGACGCCGCCGACGTGCGAGTGGTGCAGCGGGCGCAGCCCTTCGGCCTGCAGCACCCGGCAGACCGCGCCGCAGTTGTCGATCGCGCGCGCCAGCCGGCCCGCGTCGAAATCGGCGCCGACGGCCGGTTCGGCCATCCGGGCGGGCACGGCCATCGAGGAGATCATCGTACGGTCGAGGCCGAGCGCCACCTGGGTCGCCGCGAACCGCTTGGCCCGCTCGACCTCCGCGGCCAGGTCGACCGTCTCGTCGAACGGTGAGTTGAACAGGCTCAGCGCCGGAGCCAGGCCGTAGCCGGCGATCCAGTCCCGGTACTCCGTCGCGGTCATGTCGTCGGGAACGTCGGCCTTGACCGCGGTGAAGCCGATCTCCTGAAAGTCCCGGAACGCCTCGGCGAACACCTCCCGGGTCTTGCCGGCGCGGCTCCAGTACGGGATGGGATTGGCGGCGATACGTGGTGTGCTCATGACAGGCGCACCGGCCTTCCGGTCCGGGCGGACTCGTACGCGCCGGTGATGACCCCGATCGACTGCCGGTTGGTCTCCAGGTCCACCCGCAGTTGCTCGGTCCCGTCGAGCGCGCCGAGGAAGTTGAGGTACTGCAACCGGTGGGCGTCGGACAGGCTGCCGGGGTTGCTGCCCGCGGTGGGGACCGAGGTGCTCTGCGTCGTACCCATCAGCTTCTCCTCGGGCTCGCGGCCCGCCGCGGTGGCGTGGAAGAACGCGAGCTGGTCGTTGTCGATCACCGCCGAGCCGCGGTCGCCGTGCACCTGGAGCCGGGCGCTGAGCCCCGGATAGGCGGCGGTGGTGGCGTGCAGGACGCCCAGAGCCCCGTTCTCGAAACGCACGACGCCGGCCGCGACGTCCTCGACCTCGATGCGTTCGTGGGCCAGCGTGCCGGCGTACGCGAACACCTCCACCGGCCGGCCCAGCGCCGCGACCAGCAGGTCCACCGTGTGCACGCCCTGGTTCATGAGCGCGCCGCCGCCGTCGAGCTCCCACGTGCCCCGCCAGTCGCCGGAGTCGTAGTAGCTCTGCCCGCGCCACCAGTCGATCGACGCGATGCCCGAGGTCAGCCGGCCGAACTCGCCCCGGCCGATGGCGGCCAGGGTGGTCTCGGTGGCCGGGTCGAAGCGGTGCTGCGAGATCACCGTGACCAGGGTGCCGGCCTTGTCCCGGGCCTCGATGATCTCGTCCGTGCGGGCCACCGTGAGCTCGGCCGGCTTCTCGACGATGACGTGCTTGCCGGCCCGCAGCGCCTCGATGGCCACCTCGCCGTGCAGCCCGGTCGGCGTGCACACCACGACCACGTCGATCTCCTCGGCGGCCAGCGCGGCGGTGAGCGACGGGTACGGCCGGCCACCACGCTCGGCGGCGAGCTGCTCGGCCCGTACGGTGTCGACGTCGGCGACCGCGACCAGCTCGACCCGGTCCGCCAGCTGGCTCACCACCAGCCCGTGGTGCCGTCCGATGACACCGGCGCCCACCAGGGCGATCCTGCGCAGGTTGCTCATGTGTACTCGATTCCCTGGGTCGTGAGCAGGTCGGTGAACGCCTGCCAGGCGGTGCGGAACAGCTCCTCGCCGGAGAACCCGCCGGTGGCCGTGGCCGCGCTCAGGTGCGGTTCGAGCGAGAAGAACCCGTCGAAGCCGTCGTGGTGCAGCGCGCGGATGGTCCGGTCGACCTCGCCGTCGCCCTTGCCGGCCGGGACCACGGTGCCGTCCCCGGCGAGCGCGTCCTTGATCTGGATGTACTCCACGTGCGGGCGCAGCACGGCGTACCCGTCGGTGTAGGGCCGGACCCCGACCTGGACGAAGTTGGCCGGGTCCCAGGCCAGGCGCAGGTGCGGCGAGCCGACGGAACGGACCACGTCCAGGCACCGGGCCGGCACGTCGCCGTAGATCTCCTTCTCGTTCTCGTGCAGCAGGATCAGGTCGGCGTCCTCGGCGACCCGGGCCAGCGCGCGCATCCGGTCGATCACCTCGTCGCGGTGGGCGGCCGGGTCCGCGCCGGGGCGCAGGAAGAACGAGAAGATGCGCACGTACGGCGCGTCGAAGAAGCGCGCGACGTCGGCGGCGTGCCGCATCCGGTCCAGGTGCGGGGCGAAGTCCTCGTCGATGAAGATCTTGCCGATCGGCGAGCCGATGCTGGACACCCGCAGGTCGTGGTCGGCCAGTGTGCGCTTCAGGACGCCGAGCTGGGCCGGATCCAGGTCGAGGATGTTGACCTGCCACGCGCTGCGGATCTCGGCGAACCTCAGGCCGAGGCCGGCCGCCACCCGGCACTGCTCGGTGAAGTCGGGGGAGATCTCGTCGATGAATCCGGAAAGAGTCCACACGGGCGCGTCTTCCTTTCCTGCGTCAGTCGTGCTGTCGGTAGATCTCGTGGACCAGACGCAGCGATCTGGCCCCCTCCCGCGGTCCGATCCAGAAGGGCTCCGGGTCGGCCGATGTGCGGTAGAAGTCGGCGATGAGCAGCTCGTGTGAGGCTCCCCAGTAGGCCCGGCCGCCGCTGCCGGCCCGGCGTTCCGCGACAGTCTCGGTACGGCCGTCGGTGTAGCTCACTGTCAGGTCGCCTCGGATCGTCAGCGCCGCGCCCTCGGTGACGATCTCGATGGTCACCGGCGCGTCCGTGACGTGGGCGAGGGTCGCGAAGAAGACGCTCCGGGCGCCGCCGGCGTGGTCGAGCACCGCGTGGGCGGTGTCCTCCACGTCGACGACACCGTCCAGCGCGTACCGCCCGGCGTGGCCCCGGATCCGCACCACATCGCCGAGCAGCCACTCCAGCAGGTCGAGGGTGTGGATCGCCTGGTTGATCAGGACCCCGCCGCCGCTGTCGCGGAGCCGCCCGCGCCACGGCCGGGCCGCGTAGTACGCCGCGTCGCGGTGCCACAGCACGCTGGCCGAGCCGCCGAGGACCGCGCCGAGCTGCCCGGAGGCGAGCAGCTCACGGGCGGCCCGGGTGGCCGCGTTGTACCTGTTCTGCAGGCAGATCCCGGCTCGGAGATCCGGCCGGGCCTCGGCTGCCTTGATCAGCCGGTCCGCCTCGGCGATCGTGTGCGCGACCGGCTTCTCCACCAGGACGCCGGCGCCGGTGTCGAGGCAGTCGATCGCCACCTGGACGTGCTGGTGGTGCGGGGTGCACACGTGCACGACCTCGGGGCGGGTGGCCTCGAGCAGCTGCCGGTGGTCGGTGAACGCCGGGACGCCGTACCGGTGGGCCGCGGCCCCGGCCCGGCCCGCGTCGGTGTCGCAGACGCCGACCAGCTCGACCCCCGCCAGGCCCTCGATCGCCTGCAGGTGCACGACCGAGACGTCCCCGCACCCGATGACCGCGGCCGTGGTCATCGGGGTCACTTGACCCCGCCGGCGGTCAGCCCGCCGACCAGGTAGCGCTGGAAAAGCAGGTACAGCAGCACGACCGGGGCCGCGCAGACCAGCGCTGCCGCCATCATCTGCGAGTAGACCGGCAGCGCGCCGCCCTCCTGGGTGGTCCCGAAGATCTGCAGCGCGACCGCGGCGGTCTGCGTCTCGGGCCGGGTCAGCACCGAGGCGAACAGCACGTCGTTCCAGCCCAGCAGGAACGCGAAGATCCCCGACACCACGATGGCCGGCAGGCTCAGCGGGACGATGATCCGGAACAGGATGGTCAGCGTGGACGCGCCGTCGACCCGGCCCGCCTCCTCCAGCTCGCGCGGCAGGCCGCGCAGGTAGGTGACCATCACCCAGGTGGAGAACGGCAGGGCGAAGGTGAGGTACGCGACGAACAGTCCCCAGCGGGTGCCGATCACCGTGACGCCCAGATAGGTGCCCGCCGAGGAGAACAGCACGAACACCGGCAGCAGCATCAGCGTGCCGGGGACGCTCTGCAGGCCCACCAGGCCGCGCAGGATGGTCACCCGGCCGACGAACGTGTAGCGGACCAGCACGTACGCGGTGATCGTGCCCAGCAGCGCCGAGGCCACCGCCACCAGTCCGCACACCAGCAGGCTGTTGAGGATGCCGGTGGACAGCCCGGCCGTGGTCCAGATCTTGGTGTAGCTCTCGCCGGAGAACGAGCTCGGCCAGAACTCGCCCTCGGCCACCCCGACGTCGGTGTTGAGCGAGGCCAGCACGATGTAGAGGATCGGCACCAGGACCAGCACGCACAGCCCCACGGTGATGATCGCCAGCAGCGGCGCGGGCAGCAACCGGTGGGCCTCCCCCGCCGCGGTCCGGCGCCGGGTCCGCCCTGCCTCGGCCGGGCGCGTGATCATGGAGGTGCTCATTTCCGGCCTCCTTCCTCGTGCACGTCCAGCCGGACGGCACGCAGATAGACGAACAGCGGGATGGCGATCAGTACCAGCGACACGACCGCCATGGCCGCGCTGAGCCCGAACCGCAGGCTCTGGAAGCTGGTGACGTAGACCAGCATCGGCATCACGTTCACGTCATCCGGAGCAGGTGCACCGAACAACACGTACGGCAACGTGAAGTTGTTGATGTGGTTGAGGGTGGCCAGCAGGCAGGCCAGCAGCACCGGGCCGCGCACGTACGGCAGGATCACCCGGCGCAGCTTCGGCCACCAGTTCGCCCCGTCGATGGCCGACGCCTCGTGCACCTCGCTGTCCACGCTCTGCAGCCCGGCCAGCGCCATCAGATAGATGAACGGCCAGGCGGCCCAGATCTCCACCAGGATCAGCGTCCAGTACGACCGCGGCCCGCTGAGCCACAGCCCGCCGTCGACCCCGGCCCGGGTCAGCGTCGCGTTGACGATCCCGTCCGGCTGGAGCATCGTGCGCCACACCGAGGCCACCACGAACGACGGCAGCACGTACGGGATCAGGAACACCGCCCGCACCCAGCCCCGCCCGCGGTACGCGTTCTGGGTCACGATCGCGGCGGCCACCCCGAGCGGAACGGTGGCCACGGTCGCGATCACGGCGAACGAGACACTGATCCAGACCGAGTGCAGCAGCCCGGACTCGAACGCCTCGACGAAGTTGTCCAGCCCGATGAACGGCGCCTCGAGCCAGCGGCGCAGCGTGTACTGGTCGAGATCGATCAGGGAGATGTAGAAGGCCAGCAGCAGCGGGATCCCGATGACCAGCGTCATCAGCGTGCCGCCCGGGATCAGCAGCCACAGCGGCCGCTGGCGTTCGGTGACGCCCCGGCGCCGCGGCCCGGCCTTCGCCTCCGGCGGTTCCCGGCCGGCCGGGTCGCGGCCGGCGGTGGTGGCCGCCGGCCCGTCCCCGACCGTACGCGTGGTCGTGCGGTCGTCCGTCATGACGCTCTACTTCGCCCGGTCCAGCGAGGACTGCGCGGTCTTCTGGGCCGCGGCCAGCCGGCTGTCGATCTGGGCGTCGCTGATCGAGCCGCTGGACAGGTCGGGGATCGACTGCACCACGGCGTTGGTGAGCGCGAGCTGGATGTCGGCCCAGGCCCCGGTGAACGGTGTGGCCACCGACTTCTTCTGCGCCTCGACCACCGCGCCGAGCCGCGGGTCCGACAGCAGTGTCTGGGCCGCCGCGGCGTTGGCGGGCAGCTGGCCCAGCTTCTTGTAGATGTCCAGCTGGGCGTCCTGGTCGGTGATGAGCTTGACGAACTGGAACGCGAGGTCCTGGTTCTTGGAGTAGTCGGCGACCAGCAGGTTGTCGCCGGAGAGGATGCTGGCGGCCTCGACGCCGTTGGCCGGCCGGGTGGTCGCGCCCGGCGGCACGGTCGGCAGCAGGGTGAAGGCCCACTTGCCCTTGACCGCACCGGCGTCCAGCGTCTTGGCGGCCAGCGCGGAGGTCAGCGCGAAGTAGCCGGTCTTGCCCTTGGCGAACGCGGCGATCGCCTGGGAGTTGGTCCAGCCGACGGCGGCCGGGTCGACCACCTTGTCCTTGGTCAGCCAGCCGAAGTACGTCTGGTAGGCCTTGCTGACCGTGGGATCGGCGATCCGGGCCGTCTTGCCGTCGACGATCGGGTTGCCCGCCTGCACCGACATGCCCCAGATGAACTTCCACGGGTCGAAGTTGTCCTTGTAGGCCACGGCCAGGCCGTACTGGTCGCCCTTGGTCAGCTGCTTGGCGTGCTGGGTGAGCT
The DNA here is from genome assembly GCF_050955795.1 of Actinoplanes sp. CA-051413. Lineage (NCBI taxonomy): Bacteria > Bacillati > Actinomycetota > Actinomycetes > Micromonosporales > Micromonosporaceae > Actinoplanes > Actinoplanes sp. CA-051413. Next base: position 3,898,207 of record NZ_CP192100.1, on the reverse strand, counting down.
CGTCCCAGGTGGTCGCCGGCTTGGTGATGCCCGCGGCCTTGAGCAGCTCGGTGTTGTAGACCATCACGAACGGCCGGCCGACCCACGGGATGCCGATCTGGTTCTGCGCGTCGGGTCCGGAGATGCCCAGCGAGGACGGCACGAACTTGTCCTTGCCGCCGACCTTCTGCCACTCCTCGTCGCCGAGGGTCACGAACGCCTTGGTCGAGTAGGCCGTCGGGGTCAGGGTCGTGCCGATGGCGTAGACATCCGGGCCGGTGCCCGACACCACCGAGGTCTGGATCTTGGTGAGCTCGTCGTTCGCGCTGGCGAACGTCTCCCACTTGACGTCGGCGCCGGTCTGCGCCTTGAACTTGTCGCTGACCGACTTCTGCCAGTCCTGCTGCTCCTGCGGGTACTGCGTGTTGGCGCCGATCAGCACGTTGAGCGTCTTGCCGCCGCCACTGCCCCCGCCGTCGTCATCGCCGCCGCAGGCGCCGAGCGCGACGGTGAGTGCCGTCGCACCGGCCAGCGCCACCACTGCACGCAAAGTCCTCGAGCCCATCGTCGATCTCCCTTGGCTTGTTCGCCGGTGCGATGTGATCCGCATTACGGCGGGAGTGTTACGAGATGGTTGCGTCGCGGGTCAGCGCCAGGCAATCAGTTGCACGTTGTTGCTTGCCCGGTGCCGACAACAGATGGCAATTGCTTGTGGACCGGGCGTCACGCCACGAGGCTCAGGCGATGGCCACCTTGACCGTGCACCCCGACCGCCTGCTGCCGGCCGACCCCGGCGTGCGCGACCTCGCCCGCCGGCTGTACACCGCCGTCCGGGACCTGCCGATCGTCTCGCCGCACGGGCACGTCGACCCACGCATCCTCCTCGAGGACACGCCGTTCGCGGACCCGACCAGCCTGTTCATCCAGCCCGACCACTACGTGACACGCCTGCTGCACGCCGGTGGCATCCCGCTGTCCGACCTGGGCGTGGGCGAGGGCCCGATGGGCGAGGACCGGGCCCGGGCGGCCTGGCGGCTGCTGTGCGGCAACTGGCATTTGCTGCGCGGCACACCTGTGCGGTACTGGTTCGACAGTGAGCTGGTGGACATCTTCGGCGTGACCGAGCGGCCGTCCGCGGCCAACGCCGACGCGCTCTACGACCTGATCAACGCGCAGTTGCGGCAGCCCAGCCACCGGCCGCGGGCCCTGCTGCGCCGCTTCGGCATCGACTTCCTGGCCACCACCGACGACCCCGCGGACGACCTGGCCGTGCACGACGCGCTGCGGGCCGACCCGGACGTGTCCACCACCGTCGCCCCCACTTTCCGGCCCGACCGCTACCTGGAGGTCGGCCGCCCGGGATGGCCCGAGGCAGTCAAGGAACTGGGCGGCGACTGCGGCCACTACGCCGGCTACGTCGCCGCCCTGGAGGAACGCCGCCGCTACTTCGTCGCGCACGGCGCCGTCTCGGCCGACCACGGTCACGCCGACGCGGGCACCGAACCGCTCGGCCACCGCGACGCCGAACGCATCTACCGGAGGGCGCTCGACGGCACCGTCACCCCGCAGGAGGCGACTGCCTTCCGGCAGCACATGACCTTCGAGATGGCCCGCATGTCCTGCGAGGACGGCCTGGTCATGACGCTGCACCCGGGCGTGTACCGCAACCATCACCCGGCCACGTTCGAACGGTACGGCCCGGACACCGGTCACGACATCCCGGTCGCCGTCGAGCTGACCCGCTCGTTGCGGCCGCTGCTCACCCGCTTCGGCACGTACCCGGGCTTCCACCTGGTCCTGTTCACCGTGGACCCGGATGTGTACAGCCGGGAGATCGCCCCGCTGGCCGGCTTCTACCCCGCCGTGTACGCGGGCGCGCCCTGGTGGTTCCTCGACAACCCCGCGGAGATCGGGCGCTTCCAGGCGGGGGTGACCGAGACCGCCGGGTTCAGCCGGCTGTCCGGCTTCATCGACGACACCCGGGCCTTCTGCTCCATCCCGGCCCGGCACGACATGTCGCGCCGCCTCGACGCGGGTTTCCTGGCCGGCCTGGTCGCCACCCACCGGCTCGACGAGGACGAGGCCCACGACACGCTGACCGCGCTCGTCAGTGACCAGCCGCGCAAGGTGTTCAAGCTGTGACCCCGCCGGTCCGAATCGTCCACCTGGGGCTCGGCGGCTTCTTCCGCGCGCATCAGGCCTGGTACACCGGGGCCGCCCCGGACGCCGACGGCTGGGGCATCGCCGCGTTCACCGGACGGTCCCCGGAGCTCGCCGACCGGCTCGCGGCGCAGAACGGCCGGTACACGCTGATCATCCGCGGTCCCGAGCACGACGAGCTGGCCGTACAGAGCGCTGTGGTCGCCGCGCACCCCGGCACCGACCTCGCGGCCTGGTGCGGATACCTGTCCCGGCCCGAGGTGGCGGTGGTGACGCTCACCGTGACGGAGGCCGGGTACCGCCGCGACCGTACCGGCGGGCTCGACCTGGACGACCCAGCCGTGCGCGCCGACCTCGACGCCGTACGCACCGGAGCGGCGGCGGTCACCGTACCGGGGCGCCTGTTCGCCGGCCTGGCCGCACGCCGGGCCGCGGGCGCCGGACCGCTGGCCGTGGTGTCCTGCGACAACCTGCCCGGCAACGGCGAGGCCACCGCCCGGGTCGTGCTCGACCTGGCCGCGGCCGCCGACCCCGCGCTGGTCCCGTGGATCCGCGACACGGTGTCGTTCGTGACGACCATGGCCGACCGGATCACCCCGCGCACCACCCCCGACGACGTACAGGCCGTGCAGGAACGGACCGGCTTCGCCGACGCCGTCCCGGTGGTCACCGAACCGTTCAGCGAATGGGTGCTCGGCGGCGACTTCCCGGGCGGGCGCCCGGCGTGGGACGCGCGCTTCGTCGCCGACGTCAAGCCGCACGAGACCCGCAAGCTGCTCCTGCTCAACGGCGGGCATTCCCTGCTGGCGTACGCGGGGAGCGCCCGCGGCCACGACACCATCGCGGAGGCCATGGCCGACCCGGTGTGCCGGGACTGGCTGGCGCAGTGGTGGGACGAGGCGTCTCGGCAGGTGCCGCTGCCGGCGGGCGAGCTGGCCGACTACCGTGCGGCGCTGACCGCCCGGTTCACCAACCCGCGGATCCGGCACCTGCTGGCCCAGATCGCCGCGGACGGCTCGCAGAAGATACCGATCCGGGTGCTGCCGGTGATCCGCGGCGAGCGCGCCGAGGGCCGGACCTCGGCCGGCGGGGCCCGCGTCCTCGCCGCCTGGATCGGTCACCTGCGCGGCATCGGGGCACCGGTGGACGATGCGGGCGCTGCGCCGTACCGGGAGCGCGCCGGATCCGTGCCCGGTCTGCTGGCGCTGCTGGCCCCGGACCTGGCCGGGGACAGCGATTTGATCGAAGTGATCGAGGCCCTGGTGCCCGCTCAGTCTTCCGGACCCATGACGTAGCCGAACTGCTTCATCGAACCGGCCCGGTCGATCTCGTCGAGGGCGGCCGGGTCGAGGCTCGCCAGCGGCGGCCGTGCAGCACGCTCGCGCCACTTGGCCAGGGGGACGGAGAGGTACTCCATCTCGGCGTAGCCGTTCGAGGTGTGGAAGCCGCCGTCACGCTCGAACAGCAGGAGCAACGGTTCGAACGGGTCTTCCAGACCTTCGGGAATCTCGAAGCCGGGCGTGGCGCGCAACGCCGCCCAGTGCAGGATGAACGGCACCACCTGCTGGGCGTTCCAGCCACCCTTCGCCGCCTGCTGCACCGCCTCCTCGACCATCGCGGGATCGGCCCGGACGTCCGGGTCGAGGTAGACGGCGAGGTCGAAGAAGGGCACAGGCTCGTCCCACCCGTACGCGTCCAGCCACCGGGCGACACGCCGGAAGTACTCCAGCATCAGCTTCGCCTTCGACCAGGTGCGGTAGCCGTGGCGCTGCCAGTCAACAGCGCTGAGGCGCGCGGCGGTGGCTCCTACCGATTCTTCGGGTGTCATCGTCCTAATCCTCGCAGAGCGCGTTCGACGACCTGATCGAGGTTCGACAGGTCATCGGCCATCTCGAGACCCTCGCTGTCGAGCCCCCACTTCTGCCAGTGCCGGAAGGGAGCATTCGGCACGCCCTCGAGCACCGACAGGTCGTGCGCCGTCGGATGATCGGCGCTCGGCCAGAGCACCCCGTCCTCATCCCACACGGCCGGGTCGGACGACCGGAAGGGCAGTCCCTCCTCCATCAGCCTGTTCTCGACGTACTCGTGCGCGGCGAGCATGCGGAACTCCTCGCGCTGTTCGCTGGTCAGCGTCCCGTTGGCCGCCCTGTCCCAGAGGTTGGAGAGACGGCCGTCCGGGGTGAAGTACCCGCGCTCGACAACGCCGGGACCGGTCGCGATGTCATGCTGCTGCACGAACAGGTTCTGCCGCATCCGTTCGATCACCGCTTCGTCCAGGCCGGAATTCGCCGCTGCTCGCGGAGTGTCCTCAGGGCTGTCCCGGATGCGCCGGTAGGCGTTGGCGACCTCCGGGCTGAAGTCGCCGTCGACGAACTCCGACCCGCTCGGCAGATGCGGTTTGAAGTCGTCCGGATCGGCCCGGGCCAGCGCGCGGTTGCGGCCGCTGAGCTGCTCGAAGATGCCCGCGAGCCGGTCCAGCATCGGGCTGAGCCGCCGCAGACTGCTGAGCAGGCCGCGCACGAACCCCTGGATCCGGTTGACCCACTTCGCCACCAGCGCCGCGACCTGACCGATGACCACCGGCGTGGCCAGTCCCAGGGTGAGGCCTTCCGCAGCGAGCCACTGCGGCAGCCGGGCGGCAAGAGTGCCCACGAAGTCCGCGATCAGGTCCCGGACGATCCCGCGGACCAGCGCGACCAGCAGGCCCGCTCCCTCCACCGCCGACGAGATTCCCTCCGCGGCCTTGGAGATTCCCTCCAGCACCTGCAGCTGCAGGCCGGCGTGTTCCCGGTACGCCTGCCCGGACGCCCCGAACCAGCCGGTGACCTCGCTACGCAGGCGGTCGGCGTACTCCTGCCAGGCTTGTGCGGTGAACGCCGCGACGTTGGCCCACGTGCCGGCGTGGCTCGCCACCTCGTCGGCGTTGCCCGCGAGCCAGTCGAGGGCGTCCTTGAGCGGCTTGACGTGCTCCATCAGCCAGGCGACTCCCCATGACGCGAGCGTGCCCAGCGGGTCGACCGCCAGCGACAACATGTCCAGGCTCGCGCCGACGCCGCCGAGGCTGCCGTCGACCCAGCTGTCGTTCTGGATGCCGTGCGTGATGTCGGCCGCGTCCTCGACCAGACCCAGACCCGTGTACCACCGGGTGGAGTCCTGCACCGGCGCGACCAGCGGGTTGGTGCTCACAGAGGCAGCTCGATCAGGGGTGCTCCCGCGCCGCTGACCCGCTCACCGGCCCTCTCGTCACTGGTGGCGGCGGAGGCCGCCGCGGCGCGCAGGTTGTCCGCAGTGCCCCGTAGCGAGTCGGTCGCGTCGTTCATGGCGCGGACCGCCTGGTCGAACAGCGGGCTCAGCAGACCGGGCAGGAACTGGCACAGCTGCCCGTACGCCTCCGAGCTCATCGTGACCTCGGTGACTGCGGCGCGCGCCTGCCTGACCGAGTCGGCGATCCCGTCGACGCTGCCGGCATGCCGCTCGACGTCCGGGACCGGGAACTGCATCTCGTCACCGGCCACGACGCTCCGGTTCGTCGTCGCGCGGGGCGGGGAAGCGTTCGGCGTACGAGTGGATCACAGCGCGCCCGGTCTCGGAGTCGGCGCCGACAGTGTCCTGGACCTGCTCGGCGACCTTGGCCGAGAGGTCGGCCTGGGCCCGGGCGATCAGACTCATGATCTCGCGCCCGAGCGCGGGATGCTCGGCAAGATCGAGGCGGACGACCTGCCCGGCCGATCCGACCGTGAGCGTGATCGAGCCGTCCCGGCTGCGGGCGGCCCCGGTCAGCCCAGCCACTCGACGCGACAGCTCAACCGCCCGCGCCGCGTTGGCATCGACGCCCGCCACCCACGAATCCAGCCATTCCTCGGCCTGGTCTATGTCCTGCATGTCGCCTCCCCCGTCACCGCGAACACCACTCTATCGACGGATCGCCATCCGAGTGGGGGCCTGTTCGCCGGGCCGGTAGGCCGTCTCGATCAACTCAAAAGCGGCGCCTTCACGAGCGATGGCCGAGGCGCTCCAGGTGCTCGCGCAGGGCGGCGGCGATGTCGGCCGCCGCCTCGACCTGCGCCGGCGTCAGCGCGTCGACGAACAGCTCCCGGACCGCCCGCAGGTGCGGCGCCGTGGCCTCCCGGAAGGCCGTCCAGCCCGCCGGCGCCAGGATGATCTCCGCGCCGCGGCTGTCGGCGGCTGCCTTCTCCCGGCGGATCAGCTGCCGGCGTTCCATCCGGCCGAGGTGGTGCGACAGCCGGCTGCGTTCCCAGCCGACCTGGGCGGCCAGCTCTGACGACCGCATCCGGCCGTGCTCAGCCTCGCTCAGGGCCAGCAGTACGGCGTAGTCGCCCGGGGACAGCCCGGTGTCGCTCTGCAGCCGCCCGGCGAGCACCGTACGCAGCGCCTCGGTGGTTTCGATGAAGTCCCGCCACGCGCGCAGCTCGGCGCGGTCGGGCAGTTGGCGCGTGCGCGGCATAACCGGGGGCCCTTCTGTGTTTGATGTGTCAATCATACTGGCTGACATGTCAATTACTGGAGGACAGCACCATGAGTGAGCTCGTGCTCGGTCTCGACACCTTCGGCGACGTGCCGGTGGACGACTCCGGCGTACCCGTCTCCCACGCCGTCGCGATCCGGCAGGTCATCGACGAGGCCGTGTTGGCCGACCAGCTCGGCGTCGACGTCATCGCGCTCGGCGAGCACCACCGCCCCGAGTACTCGATCTCCACCCCGGAGACCGTGCTGGCCGGGATCGCCGCGCGCACCTCGCGGATCAAGCTGGCCTCGGGCGTCACCGTGCTCAGCTCCGACGACCCGGTCCGGGTGTTCCAGCGCTTCGCCACGGTGGACGCCATCTCGCAGGGCCGGGCCCAGGCCATCCTCGGCCGCGGATCCTTCACCGAGTCGTTCCCGCTGTTCGGCTACGACCTCAGCGACTACGACGTGCTGTTCGAGGAGAAGCTCGAGCTCTTCGTCAAGCTGCTCGACGAGGAGCCGGTGACCTGGAGCGGCACCACCCGGGCGGCGCTGGAGAACGCCGACGTGTTCCCCAGGACCGAGTCCGGCCGCCTCGACACCTGGGTCGGCGTCGGTGGCTCCCCGCAGTCCGTGGTCCGTACCGCGCGGCACGGCCTGCCGCTCATGCTCGCCATCATCGGCGGCAACCCGGCCCGCTTCGCGCCCTACCTCGACCTGTACCGCCGGGCCACCGAGCAGCTGGGCACGGTCGCGCACCCGGTCGGGATGCACTCCCCCGGGTTCGTGGCGGACACCGACGAGCAGGCCAAGGAGCTGTTCTACCCGGCGTACAAGGTCATCCGGGACCGGATCGGCGCCCTGCGCGGCTGGCCGCCGCTGCGCCGCGCGGAGTTCGACGACGAGGTCGCGCACGGCTCGCTGTACATCGGCTCGCCGGAGACGGTGGCCCGCAAGATCGCCGGCGCGGTCCGGACGCTCGGCGTGGGCCGCTTCGACCTGATCTACACCGCGGGCGCCCAGCCGATCAGCGCCCGTACGCGCGCCGTCGAGCTGTTCGGCGCGAAGGTGGCGCCCCTGGTCCGCGAGATTCTGGAGGGTTGAGCCGTGACCACCATCGGCATTCTCGGCGCCGGCAAGGTCGGCACCGTGCTGGCCCGGCTGGCCCTGGCCGCCGGCTACCGGGTGCTCATCGCCGGTTCCGGCGACCCGGCCCGGATCGCGCTGATCGTCGAGGTCATCACGCCCGGCGCGATCGCCGTGACCGCGGCCGAGGCGGCCGCCGGAGCCGACATCGTCGTGCTGGCGCTGCCGCTCGGCAAGCACCGCGGGGTGCCCGTGGACGCCCTGCGCGGCAAGCTGGTCGTCGACGCGATGAACTACTGGTGGGAGGTCGACGGGATCCGCGACGACCTCACGGACCCGCGTACCTCCTCCAGTGAGATCGTGCGGGACTTCCTGCCGGGCTCGCGGCTCGTAAAGGCCTTCAACCACATGGGCTACCACGATCTGGAGAGCGGGGCCCGGCCGGCGGGCGCGGCCGGGCGCAAGGCCATCGCGATCGCCGGGGACGACCCGGCCGACGTCGCCGCGGTCGCGGCCCTGGTCGACGACCTCGGCTTCGACCCGGTCGTGGCCGGGCCGCTGGCCGAAGGGGTACGGATGGAGCCCGGCTCGGAGCTGTTCGGGGCGAACACCGACGCCACCGAGGTACGGGCGATGCTCGACCGCTTCCCCGCCTCGGACCGGGGTCGTCTCGTCGCCGCGGCCCGGACCGCCGGCATGTGACGGCCCCCACGGTCGGAAAATTGACCTGGCGCACGTTCGGCCGGCGGTCAAGGATGAGGTGGTCACGTCGGCCCGGTCAGCGGTCCAAACGCGACGAGGGGGATGTATGTGAGCTTGCAGCGGCATGAACCGCGGTTCAGCGAGCACGCACCCCTGGTCGGACGGCAGGCCGAGTGCGCAGCCCTCGATCAGTTGATCGCCGCGCTGCGCCGGGGCGAGAGCCGCGTGCTCGTGCTGCACGGTGCCCCCGGCACCGGGAAGTCGGCGCTGATCGACTACGCCGAGCGCGCGGCGACCGGCACGCGCGTGCTGCGCGCGGTCGGCATCGAGTCGGAGATGGAGCTGGCGTTCGCCACCCTCCATCAGGTCTGCGCGCCGTTGCTCGGCCGGCTGAAAGAGCTCCCGGACCTGCAGCGCGCCGCGCTCGAGACCGTCTTCGGCCTGCGGACCGGACCGCCGCCGGAGCGTTTCCTGGTCGGCCTGGCCGTGCTCAGTCTGCTCTCGGACGCGGCCGGGGCGCGGCCGCTGTTCTGTGTGGTGGACGACGCCCAATGGATGGACCGGGCGTCAGGTCAGGTGCTGGGCTTCGTCGCCCGGCGGCTGCTGGCCGAGTCCGTCGCCCTGGTCTTCGGTGCCCGGGAACGCGGCCCGGAGCTGCGCGGCCTGCCCGCCCTGGAGGTGTCCGGGCTGGGTGACGACGCTTCGCACGCCCTGCTGGACTCGGTCACCAACTCCGGGCTCGACCAGCACATCCGCGCCCGGATCGTGGCCGAGACCCGGGGCAACCCGCTGGCCATGCTGGAACTGCCCCGCGGGCTGACCCCGACCCAGCTGGCCGGCGGGCTCGGCCTGCTGAACGCCGACACGTTGCCGGGCCGGATCGAGCAGAGTTTCCTGGCCCGGGTCGAGGCGCTGCCCGCGCCGACCCGGCGGCTGCTGCTGATCGCCGCGGCCGAGCCGGACGGCGACCCGGTGCTGCTGTGGCGGGCCGCCGAACGCCTGGGGGTTTCGCCGGCGACCGCGCTGGCGGGCGGGACGGACGGACTGCTGTCGGTCCGGGAACGCGTGACCTTCCATCACCCGCTGGTTCGCTCAGCCTTGTACAGGGCGGCGGCGGGAGCCGATCGCCGAGCGGCTCACCTGGCGCTGGCCGAGGTCAGCGACGCCCGGACCGACCCGGACCGGCGGGCCTGGCACCTGGCCTCGGCCGCCGCCGGACCGGACGAGGCCGTCGCCGCGGAGCTGGAACGGTCCGCCGGGCGGGCCCAGGCGCGCGGCGGGCTCGCCGCCGCCGCGGCGTTCCTGCAACGATCCGTGGGGCTCACCACCGACACTGCGCGCCGCGCCGAGCGGGCGATCGCCGCCGCCGATGCCACCCTGCGGGCCGGCGACCTCGGCGCCGCCCGCCGATTCGCCGACATCGCCGATCGCGAGGCGCGCACCGAGGTCCAATCGGCACGCACCCACCTCGTCCGGAGCCGGATCGCGTTCGCCGCCGGGCTCGGCGACGAGGCGCCACCGCTGCTGCTGACCGCCGCCCAGCGGCTGGAGCCCTTCGACCTGGAGCTGGCGCGCGAGACCTACCTGGTGGCCTGGGGTGCCGCCGCCCTGATCGCCGCGGACGCGGAGAGCCTGCTGGCGATCTCCCGGGCGATCCGGGCCCTGCCGCCGCCGGCCGGCCCGCCCGGCCCGCTCGACCTGGTGCTCGAAGGCTATGCGCTGCTCGTCACCGACGGCCGGGACGCCGCCGTCCCGGTGCTGCAACGGGCCGCGGCCGGGCTGACCGAGCTGCCCGAGGGCGACGTCCTGAAGTGGGGCTGGGTGGCCAACGGCGTCAGCTCGACCGTCTGGGACCACGAGGCCATGCGGGTGATCTACCGCCGTTCGGTCGAGGTGGTCCGCACCGCCGGCGCCCTCGCCGAGCTGCCGTTCTGCCTGGCCTCGCTGGGGATCGCCACCACCTGGGCCGGGGACTTCGCCGGCGCCGAGGCGATCATCGCCGAGGCGGAGACCGTCGCCGCGGCCACCGGTGTCCCCATCGCGCCGCACGTCCAGCTGCGGCTGGCGGCGTTGCGGGGCTGGGAGCAGGAGGCCACGGCGCTGATCGGGGACACCATCGAGCAGGCCGGGGCGAGCGGGCAGTTGATGGGCGTGACCGTCGCACACTGGGCGGCGGCGGTGCTCCACAACGGTCTCGGCCACTACGAGCAGGCGCTGCCGGCGGCGCGGGCCTGCACCCGGATCGCCGAGCTGTGGGTGTCGGTCTGGGCGTTGCCCGAGCTGATCGAGGCTGCGGTCCGGGTGGGTGACGATGATGCCGCGCGCATCGCGCTCGACGCGCTGACCGACGCGACCCAGTCATCCGGTACGGACTGGGCGCTGGGGATCCTCGCCCGGTCCCGGGCCCTGCTGAGCGACGGGCCGGCCGCCGACGCCCGGTACCGGGAGGCGATCGAGCGGCTGGGCCGCACCAGACTGCGCCCCGAGCACGCACGCGCCCACCTGCTGTACGGCGAATGGCTGGGCGGGCAGGGACAACGCGCCGAGGCGCGGGACGAGCTGCGGGTCGCGTACGAGATGTTCGTCTCGATCGGCATGGAGGCCTTCGCCGAGCGCGCCCACCGGGAGTTGCTGACCTCGGGGGCGAGCGTCCGCCGGCGCACCGTCGAGGCCGCACCCAGCGACGACCTGACCCCGCAGGAACGGCAGATCGCCGTGCTCGTCCGGGACGGCTTCTCCAACCCGGAGGTCGGCGCCCGGCTCTTCCTCAGCCCGCGCACGGTCGAGTGGCACCTCCGCAAGATCTTCACCAAGCTCGCGATCAGCTCCCGGCGCCAGCTCCGGGACGTCCTGCCGCGCGGCGAGCACGAACCGGTCCTCGACGAAGGCGGACGACGATGAATCCACCGCAGCACGGACTGATCGGGCGGCGCGCGGAGTGCGCCCTGCTCGACGAGACGATCACCGCGCTGGGCACGGGCGAGAGCCGGGTGCTCGTGCTGAGCGGCGATCCGGGCGTCGGCAAGTCGGCGCTGCTCGGGTACGCCCGGGCCGCCGCCACCGGGATGCGGGTCCTGCACGCCGCCGGGGTCGAGTCGGAGATGGAGCTGGACTTCGCCACCCTGCATCAGCTGTGCGCGCCCGTGCTCGACCGGCTGCCGCAGCTGCCCGAGCCGCAGCGCGCCGCGCTCGAGACGGTCTTCCGGATGCGCGAGGGCACCCCGCCGGATCACTTCCTGGTCGCGCTGGGCGTGCTCAGCTTGCTGTCGGCCGCCTCGGAGGACGTCCCGCTGGTCTGCGTGGTCGACGACGTCCAGTGGCTGGACCGCGGTTCGGCGCAGGTCCTCGGCTTCGTCGCCCGCCGGCTGCTGGCGGAGTCGATCGGGCTGCTGTTCGGCACCCGCCTGCCCGGCCCGGACCTGCGCGGGTTGCCGGAGCTCGAGGTCGGTGGGCTGCCGGACGCCGACGCCCACGCATTGCTCACCTCCGCCACGCACGCCCGGCTGGACCGGCGCATCCGCGACCGGATCGTCGCGGAGACCAGGGGCAACCCGCTGGCCCTGCTGGAGCTGCCGCGCGGCCTGACCACGACCGAGATGGCGGGCGGTCTCGGTCTGCTGGGCGCCGACACGCTGCCCGGCGAGATCGAGCAGACGTTCCGCCACCGGATCGAGCAGTTGCCCGAGCAGACCCGGCTCCTGCTGCTGATCGCCGCCGCCGAGCCGGTCGGCGACCCGGACGCCGTACGCCTGGCCGCGCACCGGCTCGGCGTCAGCCCGGCGACGGCGGGGGGCGCGGACGGCCTGTTGACCATCGACGAGCGCGTGACCTTCCGCCACCCGCTCGTACGCTCGGCCGCCTACCGGGCCGCACAACCCGAGACCCGCCGGGCGGTGCATCTCGCGCTCGCCGAGGTGACCGACCCGCAGGACGCGCCGGACCGCCGTGCGTGGCACCTCGCGGCAGCGACCGCCGGCCCGGACGAGGACGTCGCCGCCGAGCTCGAGCGGGCCGCCGGTCGCGCTCAGGCCCGCGGTGGCGTGGCCGCGGCCGCCGGGTTCCTGCAGCGGGCCGTGGCGCTGACCGCCGACCCCGGCCGGCGCGCGGAACGCATGCTGGCGGCCGCCGAGGCGACCCTCCGGGCCGGCGAGCTCGATGACGTCCGCAGGCTGGTGGGGGCGGTGACCGCGGGACCGCTCGACGACTTCCAGCGCGGGCGGGTCGGCGTCCTGCGCGGCCAGGTGGCATTCGCCTCCGGTGGCGGCGGCGAGGCGATCACCACGCTCCTGACTGCCGCCGAGCTGCTCGAGGCCTCGCACCCGCAGCTCGCCCGGGAGACGTATCTGACCGCTTGGGGCATCGCCGTCACTGTCGCCGACCAGGAGAGCCTGCTGGCGGTCTCCCGCGCCGTGCGGAACCTCCCGCTGCCGGACAGTCCCGGCCCGCTGGATCTCCTGCTGGACGGCTTCGCCCGGCTCGTCACGGACGGCCGGGCCGCCGCCGCGGCGTCCCTGCAGCAGGCCGCGGCGGCGCTGCTCGACCTTCCCGCGCCCGACGTGCTGCGGTGGGGCTGGGTCGCGACGGGCGCCAGCGCCTCCATCTGGGACGACGAGGGCATGCGCGCGATCTACGCCCGGCAGGTCCAGGTGGTCCGCGAGGCCGGCGCGCTCCGCGAGTTGCCATACCACCTGTCCACGCTCGGGTACGCCCTGTCCTGGGCCGGGGACTTCGCGGGTGCGACCGCCGTCATCGCCGAGAGCGATGTCGTCGCCGCAGCGACCGGGGTCCAGCTGCCTCCGTTTCCCGCGTTGCGGCTGCTGTCGCTGCAGGGCCGGGAGACCGAGGCCACGGAGCTGATCGACGCCACGATCCAGGGCTCGGCCGCCAGCGGGTTCGGCATGGGCGTCACCGCGGCGCAGTGGGCCGCCGCCGTGCTCTACAACGGCCTGGCCCGCTATCCGGAGGCGATGCGCGCCGCCCGGGCCACCCCGCACCTCTCCGAGCCGTGGATCTCCACCTGGCTGCTGCCCGAGCTCGTCGAGGCGGCTTCCCGGGCCGGCGAGCCCGGCCTCGCGCACGACGCCCTGCAGCGGCTCGTCGCGGCGACCGAGCCGTTCAGCACCGACTTCGCCGCGGGGATCGAGGCGCGGACCCGGGCCCTGGTCCTCGACGGCCCTGACGCCGACGAGCAGTACCGCGCGGCGATCGAGCGGCTGGGCCGGACCCGGCTGCGCCCGGAGCTGGCCCGCGCCCACCTGCTCTACGGAGAATGGCTGCGCCGCCGCCGTCAGCGCGTCGACGCCCGCGAGCACCTGCGGACCGCGTACGAGATGTTCGTGGCGATCGGCATGGAAGCGTTCGCCGAGCGGGCCCGCCGGGAGCTGGCCGCCACCGGCGAGACCGCCCGCCGGCGCACGGTCGAGGCTCCGCCGAGCGAGGAGCTGACCGCGCAGGAACGGCAGATCGCGGTGCTGGTCCGCGACGGGCTGTCCAATCCGGAGGTCGGCGCCCGGCTGTTCCTCAGCCCGCGCACGGTCGAGTGGCACCTGCGCAAGATCTTCGCCAAGCTCTCGATCACCTCCCGGCGGCAGCTGCGGGAGGTGCTGCCGCGGGGCGAATTCGAGCCGGTGGCCCACTGACCCGCTCAGCGCAGGAGCTGCTGGCCGCCGTCGACGTCGTAGGTGGCGCCGGTGAGTGCGGTGTTGGTCATCAGGTGCAGGGCGAGCGCCGCCACGTCCTCCGGTCCGACGACCCGTCCGATCGGCAGCGTCGCGCGCAGCTCCGCCCGGCGCGATTCGAGCTGATCGCCGAGCAGGCGGGCCGACAGCGGGGTGTCGACGAAGCCGGGGGCAATGGCGTTGACCCGTACCGGCGCGATCTCCAGGGCGGCGTTGGCCGTGATGGCCGGCAGGGCGGCGGTGCCGATGGCGGCGAGCACGAGGCCGGGGCCGGGGCGGCGGGCGCCCGTACCGCTCAGGAACGTCAGTGATCCGCCGGGGCGGACCCGGGTGGCGCACTCGCGGGCGATCCGCAACGCTCCCACCAGGTGCTCGTCGAGCGAGGCGCGGGCCTGCTCGAAGTCCATCTCGGCGATCGGCGCGTAGGTCGGGCCGCCGCCGGAGACCAGCACGTGGTCGACCGGCGCGGGCAGCTCGGTGAAGAAGCGGTGCAGCGCGGCCGGGTCACCCAGGTCGAGCTGGACCGTCGAGGCGCCGAACTCGTCACGGACGGCGTCGAGCCGTCCCTGGTCACGACCGGTGACGATGACCTTGGCGTCCGCCGCGTGGGCCTGGCGGGCGGTCTCCAGCCCGATGCCGGAGGTGCCGCCGATGACGACGACGGTGCTTCCCGAGAGACTGTGCATGGTGTCCTCCTCAGACGGCCGCGGCCGGTTCGGGCGCGGCACACGTGTGTAGCCGGGGGTTGGGCGCGGCGTGCTGTCCGGTGCTGCGGCGGCTGGGGACGAGCAGGGCCGTGAGCGCGGCGGCGGCCACGGTCAGGCCGGCCATGACGAGCATCGCGGACTGGTAGTTCGCGGCGAGCGGCTGGGCGAGACCGGGCGCGCCACCGGCGCCCAGCAGGGCCGGGACGAGCGCGACCAGCACGACCCCGCCGACCCGGGACGCTGCGTCGTTGATCGCCGACGCCTCACCGAGGTCGCTGTCGTCGACGGCGGCGAGCACCCCGGCGGTGAGCGGGGCGACGGCCAGCCCGATGCCGAGGCCCCAGAGGATCGCGCCGGGCAGGATCGCCTGGGCGTACGAGTCGCCGGGACGGGCCGCCGAGAGCCAGCCGAAGCCGGCGGCCACGATCAGGATGCCGGCCGCCATCGGCCAGCGGGTGCCGACCCGGGCGACGAGCCCGCCGACCAGCGGGGAGACGACCAGGAACACGGCGGACTCGGGGATCAGCGCCGCCCCGGCCGCGGTGGCGCTGTAGCCGAGTTGCAGCTCCAGCTGGAGGATGACCAGGTAGCTGGCGGCGGCCAGCGCGCCGTAGAAGAGCAGGGTGGCCGCGTTGATCGCGCTGAACGGCCGGGACCGGAACAGCTCCGTCCGCAGCATCGGGCGGTGCCGGCGCTGCTCGACCGGGACCAGGGCGATCAGACACGCCAGCCCGAGCAGGCCGGAGGCCAGCACTGGTCCGGTCGTCCACCCCGACTCCGGCGCCGCGGTGAGGGCGTAGATGACACCGCCCAGGCCGATCACGGCGAGCAGGGCACCGACGGCGTCGACCGAGAGCGGCCGCCGCGGGCTCGCGGTCGGCGGGACCCGGCGCAGCACCCAGAGCGCGGCGGCGATGAGCGGCAGGTTGAGCAGGAAGACGTAGCGCCACGAGGTGTGGTCGACGAGCCAGCCGCCGCCGTACGGGCCGAGGGTGGTGCCCAGCGTGGAGATGCCGGCCCAGATGCCGATGCCCCGCGCCCGGTCCGGCCCGCGCAACGTGCCGTTGAGCAGCGCGAGGCTGCTCGGCACGACGAAGGCCCCGCCGACGCCCTGCACCAGCCGGGCCAGGATCAGGGTCAGCGGCGTCGGGGCGACGGCGCAGCAGAGCGAGGCGACCAGCATCACCAGCAGCCCGGTGATCAGGATCCGCCGCGGCCCGAAGTGATCGGCGAGCGCCCCGGCGAGCAGCAGCAACGCCGCGACCGTGATCAGGTAGCCGGTCAAGACCCACTGCAGCTCGCTCACGCTCGCGTTCAGGTCGAGCCCGATCGCCGGCACCGCGACGTTGATCATGTACGCGTCCAGGAAGCCGACCATCGAGGCCAGCACCGTCGCCGCGATGAGCGCCGTGCCGCGCGCCCCGCGCAGGGGGATGAGCCCCGCACCGGGGTCTGCCGCCGTACCCGGATCGGCGCTCACGGCACCGTCACCGCGCCCGCCGGATCGCTCCCGGCCCGGCCCGGGTCGTTCGGATGGGGGCTCAGCGGGGTCACCTCGTCGACCCGCCAGGCCCGCAGCGGCATCGTGACCAGCGTCGCCTCGAGCTCCTCCGGGCCGGCGGCGGCGAACAGCCCGATCGTCCGCCACTCCCCCGGGGCCAGCGGCGGCCGCCACAGGCGCAGCACGCGTCCCTGAGCGGCCAGGACGCGGGTGTTCGCGGCCTCGCGGGAACGCATGTCGGCCACCTCCGCCGGCGTGGTCCCGTCCGGCACCGTTGTGGTCATGGTGACCAGGAACTCCATGTCCGACCTCCTCGGGGTGACATCTCCTGCGGTGTCCACGATCCGGCCACCGGGGCCCGCTTCGCGCCCGTGGCACTCCCTGGTCCCGGGCCGACCAGTGACATACACGGGCGCGACCCCGGCGCCGGGGCGGCGACGCTGAGCGCGTTGGAATTCCGTCCGAGCGGGAGGCGCAAGTCATGGACATGAAACTCGAGGTCGTCGTGGTACCGGTGTCGGACGTGGACCGGGCCAGGGACTTCTACACAGCGCTGGGCTGGCGGCTCGACGCCGACATCGCCACCGGCGAGACCTTCCGGGTGGTGCAGGTGACGCCGCCCGGGTCGCCGGCCTCGGTCATCTTCGGCACCTCGGTCACGGCGCAGGCGCCCGGCACGGCCCAGGGCCTGCACCTGATCGTGGCCGACATCGACGGCGCGCACGACGAGCTGAAGCGTCTGGGCGCCGACCCGAGCGAGGTGTTCCACGACGCCGGCGGCATCTTCCACCACGCCGGCACCGACGCCCGGGTGCCGGGCGCCGATCCGGCCCGCCACAGCTACGGCTCGTTCCTGTCGTTCAGCGACCCTGACGGCAACGGCTGGGTCCTGCAGGAGGTCACCACCCGGCTCCCGGGACGCGTGGACCCGGCCGCCACCACGTTCGCCTCCACCACGGACCTCGCCGGCGCGCTGCGCCGGGCCGCGGCCGCGCACGGCGAGCACGAGGCGCGCATCGGCGCGGCGGACCCCGACTGGCCGGCCTGGTACGCGGACTACATGGTGCGCGAGCAGGCGGGCACCGACCTGCCGGCATGACCGGGCCGGCCGGGTCGCTGAGCGCCGCTGTCGCCCTCGTCACGGGGGCCGGCAGCGGGATCGGCGCTGCCACCGCGTGCCGCCTGGCCCGGGAGGGCGCGGCGATCGCGCTGGTGGCCGGCCGCCGGGACGGCCTGGACCGGGTCGTCGCGGAGGTCGCCGGCGCGGGCGGTCACGCCGTCGCGGTGCCGGCCGACATCACCGATCCGGAGCAGGCCGAGCAGGCGGTGATGGACACCCTGGAACGGTTCGGGCGGCTGGACGTCCTGGTCAACAACGCCGAGGTCATGCTGCTCGACACGGCGCTGCACACCATGCTCGAGCACTGGGACCGGACGATCTCGCTCAACGTCTCGGGGCTGCTGCACGTGACCCACGCCGCCGTGCCGTACCTGATCGACGCCGCGACGACCGCGCCGCGGCAGGTCGCGGACATCGTGAACGTCGGCTCGACCGCCGGGCGCGTCGCCCGGGCCGGCAGCAGCGTCTACAACCTGTCGAAGTTCGGCCTGACCGGGTTCACCGAGTCGCTGCGCCAGGAGCTGCTGACCGAACGGGTACGCGTCAGCGTGGTGCAGCCCGGCACCAGCGAGGCGTTGCGCCCGGAGGACGTGGCGGACGCGATCGGCTACGTCGTCACCCGGGACCGCCGGGTCGCCGTCAACGAGATGGTGGTGCGCGCGGGCGACCAGCTCTGGTAGCCCGCGCGTTGACGTAAGCTCGAACCGGAACGCTCTTCCAGTTGAGTCCTGGCGAGGTGTGGTGTCGTGAGCACGAACGGGAGTCGGCGGGTGCGGGTGGATGCGCAGCGCAACATCGACGCGTTGCTCGACGCCGCCAAGGTCGTCTTCAGCACCTCGGGCGTGGACGCCCCCGTGCGCGAGATCGCCGCCAAGGCGGGGGTCGGGGTCGGCACCTTCTACCGGCACTTCCCGCTGCGGTCCGACCTGGTCACGGCCGTGTTCCGCCGCGAGGTGGACGCCTGCGCCGACGCTGCCCCGGCCCTCGCGGCGGAACACGAGCCCGGGGAAGCCCTCAGCCGCTGGATCTTCCGGTTCACCGACTTCATCGCCACCAAGCGGGGCCTGGCCGCGGCCCTGCACTCGGGCGATCCCGCCTTCAACGTCCTGCCGGACTACTTCCTGCAGCGGCTCGGCCCGGCCCTGGGCGGGCTGCTCGACGCCGCCACCGAGGCCGGCGCGGTGCGCGCCGAGGTCAGCGCCCAGGAACTGCTCTACGCAGTGAGCACCCTGTGCATGTCCGGCGAGGAAGGCGACCACGGCCGGCGCATGGTCGCGTTGCTGATCGACGGCCTGAAGTACGGCGCAACAAAACCCGCCTGACCTGCCATCACAGCCGGAGCCCACCGGTGGCCTCCCTCACACTGCTTGCTAAACGGAACATGCCTCCATATCTTCGGATGTGGAACGCCGTTCCGCTTCAGCCGTCAGCGTCGAGGAGTGACCACCATGTCCACCACCATCACCCCCGTTGTCTCCCTGCGCCCGGTGGTCCTGCCGGCCCCGGGCCGCGGCGAGGACCTCCAGGTCCGGGTATGTGCCCCGGCCACCGGCCGGGACCTGCCGATCATCGTGTTCTCGCACGGCTTCGCCTCGTCGATGAACGAGTACGAACCGCTGGCCGGCTACTGGGCCGCCCGCGGCTTCGTGGTCATCCAGCCGACCCACCTGGACTCGGCAACCCTGGCCGTCACCCCGGACGACCCGCGCTACCCGGACATCTGGCGGATCCGGATCGCCGACCTCAAGCGCGTCCTCGACGAGCTGGACCACATCGAGGCGTCCGTGCCCGGCCTCGCCGGCCGGCTCGACCGGACCCGGATCGCCGTGGCCGGCCACTCCTGGGGCGGGCAGACGGCGAGCACACTGCTCGGCGCGCGGGTGCTGGACGCCGGCGGCTTTCCCGGCGAGGACCTGAGCGATCCGCGGATCAAGGCGGGCGTCCTGCTCGCCACCACCGGTACGGGCGGAGCCGACCTGTCGCCGTTCGCCGCCGAGCACTTCCCGTTCATGAGCCCGGACTTCGCCGCCATGCGTACGCCGGCCCTGATCGTCGCCGGGGACAAGGACCAGTCGGCGCTGTCCGTACGGGGACCGGACTGGTTCACCGACCCGTACGTGCTCAGCCCGGGCCGGAAGAGCCTGCTCACTCTGTTCGGCGCTGAGCACTCGCTCGGCGGCATCCTCGGTCAGGGCCTCACCGCGACAACGGACGAGAGCCCGGAACGGGTCGCCCTGATCCAGCAGCTCACGTGGGCGTACCTGCGCAGCGCGCTCTATCCCGCGGACCCCAGCTGGACCGACGCGAGCGCCGAGCTGGTGACGGGCTCGCACGCACTGGGCCGGATCGAGTCGAAGTGACCAGCTTCGGCATCATGACGGCCCCGCAACAGGTCGGCTACGACGACATCCTGCGAGTCTGGCAGGAGGCGGACGCGATCCCGGAGATCGAGCACGCCTGGCTGTTCGATCACCTGATGCCGATCGGCGGCGACCCGGCCGGACCGGCCTTCGAAGGCTGGACCCTGCTGTCGGCCCTCGCCGCGCTGACCACGCGGCTGAGGCTGGGCCTGCTCGTGACCAGCAACCGTTTCCGGCCACCGGCGCTGCTGGCCAAGATGGCCACGACGGTCGACATCGTCTCGGCGGGACGGCTCACCCTCGGCATCGGGGTGGGCTCCCGGCCGGGCCACCCGCTCGCCCGGCGCGAGTACGAGGCTCACGGCCTGCCCTTCCACGACACCGCGCAGGCCGTGGGCAGCCTCGCCGAGGCGT
The DNA here is from genome assembly GCF_050955795.1 of Actinoplanes sp. CA-051413. Taxonomy (NCBI): domain Bacteria; kingdom Bacillati; phylum Actinomycetota; class Actinomycetes; order Micromonosporales; family Micromonosporaceae; genus Actinoplanes; species Actinoplanes sp. CA-051413. Next base: position 3,878,036 of record NZ_CP192100.1, on the reverse strand, counting down.
GCACGGTGATCCGGCGGCTGTGGACCGAGACCGAGCCGTTCGACTTCCCCGGCGAGTACGTGCGGCTCACCGGCGCGTACGGGAGCCCGAAACCGGTCCAGCGCCCGCACCCACCGATCCTCATCGGCGGCCGTTCGGCCGGCACGCTGCGCGTGGTCGCCGAGCACGCGGACGTGTGGAACATCCCCGGCGGCGACCTCGACGACGCGGTCCGCCGCAGCGCACTGCTGGACCGCTACTGCGCCGAGATCGGCCGTGACCCCGCCACGATCACCCGCTCGATCCACCTGCCGGTCACCTACGAGCGGCCGGCGAGCACCCGCGCCGCGATCAGCGAAGCGATCGAGGCCGGCTTCGGGCACATTGTGCTCGGACTACCGGCGCCGTACCCGCCGGGCGTCGCCCGCTGGGTCACGAGCGAGCTCATCGCCACGACCTGAGGTTCACCTCACCCTCCTGAGGTTTACCTCACCCTGAGGCGTCAGCGGTGAACGTCACCGGCATGAAGCCCGGAACAAGGTGGCGTCGGCGCCGTAGAAGACGCCGTCCCGTTCCGCGCGCATACCGAGTTTCTCCAGCACGTGCCGGGAAGCCGCGTTCTCGTGGCGCACGACCGCGACGATCGAGGACAGCCCGCACTCGTCGAACCCGTACGCCAAGCAGGCCCGGGCCGCCTCGGTGGCGTACCCCTGCCCCCAGGCCGCCCGGCCGAGGTAGTAGCCGACCTCGACCTCGTCGCCGTCCTCCAGCCGCTGCAACCCACAGTGGCCGATCACCTCGCGGGTGGCGGCGACCTCGGCGATCCACATGCCGAACCCGTCCCGCTGCCACTCGTCGAGGCGCTCGGCCCAGCTCCGCAGACTGGCGGCGAGCGGCCGGCGCTCGTGGGCCCAGGTCACCGCGGGATCATCGTCAACCGCGGCCCGATGAGGAACAAGATCCTCGGCCCGGAACTGCCGCAACCGCAACCGCGCGGTGTTGATCTCAGGACCAGTCATGAGCCCCTGGTACCCGGCTTGATCCCGTGAAACCACGATGAAACCGCCGTGATCCGCCACCGCGGCACTGTCGTCCGCATGATGACAACCTCCACCGAGCCGGCCATCGCCGTGACGGGCCTGCGCCGGTCGTACGGCGACCACGTCGTGCTCGACGGCATCGACCTCCAAGTGTCCGCCGGCACCGTCTTCTCCCTGCTCGGCCCCAACGGCGCCGGCAAGACCACCATGGTGCAGATCCTTTCCACGCTCATCCGGGCCGACTCCGGCGAGGTCCGCGTCGCCGGTCACGACGTGGCCCGTGAGCCTGATCAGGTCCGGGCGAACATCGGTGTCACCGGTCAGTTCTCCGCGGTGGACAGCTTCCTCACCGGCGAGGAGAACCTGCTGCTCATGGCCGACCTGCACCACCTCGGGCGGGGCGAGGGCCGGCGGCGGGCGGCGGAGCTGCTCGAGCGGTTCGGGCTCGGGGAGGCCGCGCACCGGCCCAGCGTCACGTACTCGGGCGGGATGCGGCGCCGGCTCGATCTGGCCATGGGTCTCATCGGTGACCCGCGGGTGATCTTTCTCGACGAGCCGACCACCGGGCTGGATCCGCGCAGCCGGCGTGACATGTGGCAGATCGTCCGGGAGCTGGCCGGCCGGGGCGTGACCGTCTTCCTCACCACGCAGTACCTCGAGGAGGCGGACCGGCTCGCCGACCGGATCGCGCTGCTCGACCGGGGCCGGCTGGTCGCCGAGGGCACCCCGGACGAGCTCAAACGGCTGGTGCCGGGCGGGCACGTCGAGCTGCGGTTCACCGACGACCGTGACCTGAGCGCCGCGGCCGCGGTGCTGGGCGTCGCGGCCGACCTGGCGGACGAGTCGCTGGTACTGCGGGTGCCCGGGGACGGCAGTGTCCGTTCCCTCAAGGCGTTGCTGGATCAACTCGACGCCGCTGCCGTCGACGTGCAGGGTTTGGCCGTCCGCACCCCGGATCTCGACGACGTGTTCCTCTCCGTGACGGGCCGGGTCGGGCGATGACCACGATGACCCTGGCCGTGCGCGACTCGGCCACCATGCTGCGCCGGCAGCTGCGGCACATGGCGCGGAACTGGTCCTTGCTCCTGATGCTGCTCGCCGTGCCGATCATCTTCCTGCTGCTGTTCGTCTACGTGCTCGGCGGCACGCTCGGTGACGGTCTCGGCGGCGGGTCCGGTGGCCGCAGCGCCTACGTCAACTACGTCACGCCCGGCATCCTGCTCATCACCATCGCCGGTGCCGTGCAGGGCACCGCGCTGGCGGTGGCGATGGACATGACCGAGGGCATCATCGCCCGGTTCCGGACCATGGCGATCGCCCGGGTGTCGGTGCTGACCGGGCACGTGCTGGGCAGCGTGCTGCAGACCCTGGCCCAGCTCGCCGTCGTCCTCGGCGTCGCCGTGCTCGTCGGCTTCCGGCCCGCCGCGTCCGCGGTCGAGTGGCTGGCGGTCGCCGGGATCCTCACCGCGGCGACGTTCGCCCTCGTGTGGCTGGCCGTTGCGATGGGCCTGGCCACCAAGACAGTCGAGGCGGCGAGCAACCTGCCGATGCCGCTGATGCTGCTGCCCTTCTTCGGCAGCGGGTTCGTGCCGATCGAGTCGTTGCCGGCCGGGCTGCGGTGGTTCGCCGAGTACCAGCCGTTCACGCCGATCATGGAGACGGTGCGCGGGCTGCTGCTGGGCACCCCGATCGGCACGAGCGCCGCGCTCGCGCTCGGCTGGTGCGCCGTGATCGCGCTGGGCGGCTATCTCTGGGCGAGGCGGCTCTACAACCGCGACCGTACGCGCTGACCCCGCACCAGATCCCGCGCCGCCAGGCGCATCCCGGCCCGGTCCAGGCCGGCGTACGTCAACACCGCTTGCTCGTACGCCGGCCGGTCGGCCTCCTCGGCGTCCGCCCGGGCCGACGCCGCGGACATCGTCGGCTGGAACATCCGCAAGAACCGGAACCCCTCGGCCAGCGCGATCATCCGCGCCGCCGACCGCGCCAGGTCCGGATCACCGGTACGCCGGGCCCGTGCATGGTCCGCCACGGCGATCGCCAGCAGCAGGGTGCCGCAGATCAACTGCTCGATCGGGTACGGCGGTGAGCCGGCCGGTGGCTGGGTCAGCAGCCGGATCAGGCGCCCGGGCAACGTGTCGGCGAGGTCAGCCACGAGGTCGAGCCGGCCGTGCCGGGCGTGCGCGACGACCGCCACCGACCGCGCCTCCACCGACCAGGGGTCCGCATCGGCATCGGGAACCTGGTCGACGGCCCGGCGCCACAGCTGCAGGCCGGCCTCCACCTCGCCGCGAGCCAGCAGCAGCTCGGCCCGGATGCCGAGGTCGTAGCCGGCCGAGGTGACGTCCTCGTCGAGCGCGACCCCGGTGAGCCCGTCCAGCCACTGTCCGGCCTCGACGGTGTCACCCAGCTGGAGGTTGGCCAGCACGAGCCAGGCCCGTACCCCGACCACGTCGGTCCGGGCGCCGAGGCGCTGGAGCAGCGGCAACGCCGCGAGCAGATGGTCGCGGGCCTCGGCGCCCTGCTCCAGCCGCAGGCAGAGCTCGGCGACCCGGCCGTGGCCCACGGCTCGCGGCCACGGCAGCTCCAGCTGGGTGAAGAGGTCGAGCCCCCGCCGGGCCGTCTGCACCGCGGCGTCGGTGTCGCCGGCCATCTCCCAGTAGTAGCCGGCGAGCGTGTTGGCCGCCGCGGCCAGCAACGGTTCGGTGCTGTCGCACAGCCGTTGCAGCTCCACCGGATCGCCCAGCGCGCCGATCACCCGGCCGATCGCCCGGATCAGCGTGTCCGGCCGCTCCGGGCCGAGCCTTCGCAACGCGACCAGCGCCCGCAGCGGCCGCGGACCCGCACCGCTGAAGGTGGCCACCACCGGGATGGTCAGGGCGGTCCGGGTCACCTCGACGAACGGCGGTTCCGGCCGGTAGTGCGACAGCGGCCAGGAGATCTGCCGGATCAGCGCCATGAGCCGCGCGTGGTGGGACTCCAGGCTCCAGATACCACCGAGCACCGCGGCGACCGCGGCGATGGTGGGCCGGTCGTCGCGGTCGAGGGCCAGCCGCAGCGCCTGGAGCAGATTCTCCTGCTCCGCCTTGACCACGGCGATCGCCTCGTACGGGTCGGCGCCGAGCAGATCCGCGTGATGGCTGGTGCCGAACGCGCGCGCCCAGGCCAGGAACGCGGCCGTCACTTCGCCGGTCTCCTCGGCCGCCGCGGGCCGCGCGGCGCTGAACTCCCGGACCGTCTCCAGCATTCGCAACCGGGTGCCCGACGGAGTGTCCACGGTCTTGAGCAGCGAATGGTCGACCAGGTGCTCCAACAGCACCAGCCCGTCCGCCTCCGCCAAGCCGGCGGGCAACACCTGGAACAGCCGACACGCGGCGTCCGGCGTGAACCCGTCGACGAACACCGACAACGCGCGCATCGCCGCCCGACCATCCGGCTCTAGCAGATTCCAGCTCCAGTCAACGACGGCATGCAGCGTGTGGTGGCGTTGCGGCGCATCGCGGGCCGCACCACGCAACAGGCCGAACCGGTCATCGAGCCGCCGGGCGAGTTCCGGCACGGACATGATTCGTACCCGCGCGGCGGCCAGCTCGACCGCCAGCGGCAGCCCGTCCAGGTGGCGGCACAGCTCCGCCACCGCGTCCGCGGGCAGCTCGACGTCCGGCCGTGCCGCCCGCGCCCGCTGCCCGAACAACTCCACGCTCGTCGACAAGCTCAGCTCGGGCAGCCGATGGACCGTCTCAGACGACAGTCCCAGCGGCGTCCGGCTGGTGGTGAGAATCCTCAGCTCCGCGGTCATCGACAGGCACACACGCACCAGATCGGCGACTGCGGCGACGACGTGCTCGCAGTTGTCCAGCACCAGCAGGGAGGGCCCGGCGGCCAACGTGGCGGCGATGTCCCCGGCCCCGACGCTGTGCCCGACCGTGCCCGGCACCCGGCGCTCCCCCACACCGAGAGCCGCCGCCACCTCCCGGACCACGTCCTCAGCGCCGGAGATCCCGGCGAGCGGCACGACAGTCACCGCCGGCACCTCGACCCGACGGGCCACGGCATGAGCGAGCCGGGTCTTGCCGAGCCCGCCGGGCCCGACAATCGAGACCACCCGAGAGGTACGCAACAGCAGCTCCACCGCGACGACATCGTCATCCCGGCCCAGCAACGGATTCGGCTCGTACGCGACGCCCCGCCGTACCGTGGGCACCACGCCCCGCAGCAGCCGCTGATGCTCGGCCCGCAAAGCTTGGCCGGGATCGGTCCCGAGCTCGTCGCGCAGCGACCGCCGATAGGCGTCGTAGCGACCCAGCGCCGAGGCCGGCCCGGCCGTCGCCGCCTCGCACCGCAGCAGCTCGACGAGCACCTCCTCGTCCCGCGGCCGCTCGGCGGCCACCTCGGCCAGCAGCTCCACCGCCTCGGCCGGCCGGTCGAGACGGGCCAGGGCGAGCGCGCGGGCCCGTACCAGTGTGCGATGGGTGACCCACCGCTCGGCCCGCAGCGCGGTGAGCGGACCATCGGCCGGTCCTGGCCGGGCGCCGGCCCAGAGGGCGAGACCGGCGTCCGCGTGCCGGAGCGCGGCGGCGTGGTCGCCGGCCAGCGAACACTTGGCGGTCGCCTCGGCCCGCAGCAGGACTGCCGAGCTGTCGACCTGGTCGTCGGCCAGCGCGAGCCGGTATCCGGTCGGGGTCCGGACGATGAGGTCGGCGCCGAACTGCGACCGGGCCCGGGAGACGAGAATCTGCAGCGCCTTGGCGGGATTCTCGGGCCGGCGGTCGGGCCAGATCTCCTCGATCAGCCGCCCGGCGCCGCAGCCGGTGCGCAGCTCACCGGCGAGCAGGGCGATGAGGGCCTGCAGCCGGGGACCCACGATCCCCTGGTCACGGAAGGAAGTCCGGGAAAGCAGGACCAGATCGGGGGCCACCGCCCCAGGGTAGCGACCGGTGCTCAGCGGCTGGGTGCGATGCCGGTGGACTCGCGGACGATGAGGCGGCCGGGTTCCCGGATCACGCCCGAGGTGGGGGCGCCGTCGAGGGCGGCGAACAAGTGCCGCACCGCCGATGCGCCCAGCTGTTCCAGGTTCAGGTCGACTGTGGTCAGCGGCGGGCGGCACTCCGCGGCGATGACCTCCCAGTTGTCGTAGCCGACCACCGCGATGTCGTCCGGGATCGACCGGCCCAGGTCGCGCAGGGCTTCCGTAACCCCGTACGCGATCTGGTCACTGCCGCAGAAGATGGCGTCGACGTCCGGGTGGCCGGCGAGCAGCACCGTCGCCGCGTGCCGGCCCCAGCGCTGGGACCACTGGCCGAACATCGGTTCGCCGGCCAGGGGCAGGCCGGCCGCGTCGAGCACCTCGCGGGTCGCCGCCGCCCGGTCGCGGGCCGCTCGGTAGGTCGGGTCGCCGGTGATGTGGGCGATCCGGCGCCGGCCGAGCGAGACCAGGTGTTCGGCGGCGAGCCGGGCGCCGCCCGCGTCGTCGGCCACGATGGACACGTCGTCGGGGTTGTCGGACTGGCAGTAGACGTACACCACCGGCACCGGGATGTCCGCGGTCAGGGACGGGCGGATCTCGTTGGCGTCGCCGAGCACGATGAAGCCGTCGACCTGGCGGGCCAGCAGGGTGCGGATGTAGTGCCGGCGGCGGATGGCGTCGCCGCGGGCGTCGCACAGCAGCACGCTCATCTGCTCGTTGCCCAGGGCGTTCTCCGCGCCCAGCAGGACCGGGATGGTGAAGCGGGCGGCGGAGAGCTCGTCGGTGAGCAGGCCGATGGTCCGGGTGTTGCCGGAGATCAGGCCGCGGGCCAGCACGTTGGGCTGGAACGAGAGCTCGTCGGCGGCCATGATGACGCGCTGCCGGGTCGCGGGGGCCACCTCGTCGCGGGCGTTCAGGGCCTTGGACGCGGTCGCCAGCGAGACGCCCGCGCGCTGGGCGACGTCGGACAACGTGACCCCGGACCGTCGCCGCGCCATGAACCGCCCCCCGAAAACTTTTCGTCAGCATAGCGACGGCCCGGTTCACCCGCCACGGCGTTCGATAAGGAAACAAGCCAGAAATAGATCGTTGACAATGCGTGGGAGCGCTGCCACGCTTCCCGAAAAGCTTTTCGGAGTTTCGGAGCAGCGCATGAGCGAAGCAGACACCGTGCCCTCCCGGGGTGGCCCCGTCGTGCCGTCACGGGGTGCGCTGCGGGGTTTCTGGGGTGAGCGGCAGGCGGTCAACAGCACCGCGACCCTCGCGCACTCCGCACCTGGGTGGACCGCGCTGAAGGGGTGATGCCGACCCGTCCGTAAGGCCGCCGTGCACGACCGGGCCGTCCACGGTGGCGTGTCGACCACACGAAAGGACCCCCATGTCCATCCCCGGCCCGGTCTCCCGCCGGACCCCCCGCCGTCACTTCCCTCCCCTGGTTCTGCTGCTGTCCCTGGCCCTGGTGTTCGTGCCGATCGCCATCCTTCCGGCGCAGGCCGCCAACCCGATCGTCACCGCGGTCTACACCGCCGACCCGGCACCGCTGGTGGTCGGCGACACGATGTACATCTACGCCGGCCGCGACGAGGCGCCCACCGGCACGGACGCCTTCGTCATGCGCGAATGGCGGGTGCTGTCGTCCCCGGACGCGGCGACCTGGACCGACAACGGCCCGCGGGCCTCCGTCGCGACCTTCCCGTGGGCCGGTGCCGACGCCTGGGCCGGCGAGGTGGAGCCGCGCAACGGCCACTACTACTGGTACACCTCCGTCAACGGCAACGGGCCCGGCTGGATGAACATCGGGGTCGCCGTGGGTGACAGCCCGCTCGGCCCGTTCACCGACGCCAAGGGCGGCCCGCTGATCAGCGACAGCACCGCCAACTCCTCCGGGCTCAACATCGACCCGACCGTGTTCGTCGACGACGACGGCCAGGCCTACCTGTACTGGGGCGGCTACTGGAGCCCGCGGATGGTCAAGCTGGCCGCCAACATGGTCGACACCGTCGGCGCGGTCCAGACCCCGGTCGGGCTCACCGACTACTGGGAAGCGCCGTTCCTTTTCAAGCGCAACGGCCTCTACTACATGATCTACGCCGCCAACGACACCAACGGCTGCGTCACCTCGTCGAGCTACGCCTGCCAGCGCTACGCCACTGCGACCAGCCCGATGGGGCCGTGGACGCACCGCGGCGTGGTCCTCGGCCAGGTGTCGTCGACCACCAACCACGCCGGGGTCGTGCAGTTCCACGGCCAGTGGTACATGGTCTACCACAACGCGAACGCGCCCGGCGGGGGCAACTTCCGGCGCTCGGTCGCCGTCGACCGGATGACCTTCAACGCCGACGGCACCATCCAGCGGGTCGTGCAGACCACGACCGGGCCGCCGCCCAACCCGGGCGGCACGACACCGCCGACCGGCCCGGGGACCGATCACGCGCTGACCGCGACCCCCTCCACCTCGTACGTCTCACCGTGGGAGAACCTCACGGCGATCAACGACGGGTTCACCCCCACCAGCTCCGCCGACCGGACCCACCCGGTGTACGGCAACTGGCCGGAGCAGGGCAAGCAGTGGGTCCAGTACGACTGGGCGGCTCCGGTGACCCTGCGCGGGGCGAGCGCCTACTGGTTCGACGACAACCAGGGCATCGACCTGCCCGCGTCGTGCCAGGTGCAGTACTGGACCGGCACCGCCTGGGCGAACGTGCCCGGCGGATCGGCTTGTGGGGTGGCCGCCGGAACGGCGAACACCGTCACCTTCGATCAGGTTTCCACGACCCGGCTCCGGCTGACCTTCACCTCAAGGACGGGCTTCTCCACCGGCCTGCTCGAATTCCGCGCCTTCTCCTGACAGTGGCGCCCAGAGAGGAAAGACACCATGAGACTTCGACGCCTTGCCACCCTGACCGCCACGCTGGTGGTCCTGCTCGGCTCGCCGGTCGCGGCCCAGGCGGCCCCCGCCCCGAGTGACAATCCCGCCTTGGCGGCGGCCCCGGCGGACTGGAGTCCGCCGGCCAATCTGGTCACCCCGCTCGACGAGGTCTGGCGGCACCAGGAGCAGACGTACGGCAACCTGTACGGCTTCCGCAACTACGGCTGGGACCAGATCTTCGCCAACCGCGGCAGCATCAACTACTGCGTGCGCTGGGACTCCAATGCCCCGGTCAGCGCCGCGCTGCGCGACCGCATCCACGCCTCCCTGGCCCGGCAGTTCAAGAAGTGGATGGACGTGATGGCCGGTCACAACGGCTGGCCGTACCAGGAGGTCCCGCTCAAGGTGGTGGGCTGGGCGGTCCGCAACCGCTCGACGCTGCAGTGGTCGGACTCGTCGGTCGACATCTACGTCAACAACATCCGGGAGAACGCGCCGCAGTGCTCCGAGCCGTGCGGCCGCTTCTTCAACCAGTCGGGCAACTATCCGAACTGCCCCGGCGGCGCCGCCCGCCACTACGACATGTCGCTGTGGCTCACCGCGGGCATGAACGGCGGCGCGGGCGGTGACTGGGGCCAGCGCATCGGCAGCGAGTACTTCGTCGGCGCGCTCGACGCCGACAACATCCACATCCTGCTGCACGAGATAGGCCACAGCTTCGGACTCGACGACTTCTACGACTGGACCCCGACCGGAGTCGGCGGCTTCCTGATGAAGGCGGGCAGCGCCACCCGGATCACCGACTTCGACGCGTGGATGTTCCGCGACTGGTGGCGGCACCTGAAGAACCGCTATGGCTATGCTCCCGCGGCCCCGAAGGCGGGCTGACCGGTGCGCCTGTCCACAACCCTCAAAGGCTGGCGCCGGCGGCTGATCCTCGCCGGGGCGGTCACCGTGCTGGCCGTCGTACCGCTGGCTGTTCCGCAGCTCATCGCCACCGCGTCGGCGGCGGCCAAGACGACCTGGATCCCGGCCCGCTGGGCCAGCACCGGCGAGGTGCCCTGGGTGCCCGAGCGCACCAAGGAATCGGCCAACTTCATCCTGCTGTGGGGCGACCGGTCGGGCACCGACCCGAAGAGCGCCCCCTCGCAGTACCGCTTCGATCCGGACAACATCCTGTCCCAGCTGGAGAGCCTGTACTCGTTCTACGTGAACACGATGAAGTTCACGCCCGAACAGGGTTTGCTGGCCCAGTACAAGATCAATGTCATCATCACCACCACCTGGTCCAACGCGCCGCTGGACGCGTGGGCCACCGGCGGCTCGACCGACGGCAAGGTCGGCGTCATCAACATCGCCCCCGGCGCGGCGGCACCCGGATCGTGGGGGCTGGCCCACGAGCTCGGGCACGTGTTCCAGAACTACACCTTCCTGGGCCGCCCCGGCGCCGGCTTCACGGACCAATCGGCCGGGACGTTCTGGGAGGCCACCGCGGAGTTCATGGCCATGCAGGTCTACCCGAAGACGGCCGCGGGTGACCTGACCCGCTTCCTGCGGACGGAGAACCTGGCCTACAGCTCCAGCCGGCACCACTACGGCGCCTGGATGCTGCTGCAGTACATCAAGGACCGGGACGGGCTGGCCATGGTCAACCGGATCTGGAACGAGGCCCGCAACACCGAGCACCCGCTGGAGACGTACCGCCGGCTGGCCGGCATCGACCAGGCCGAGCTGAACCGGCGGCTGGGTGAGTACGCCCAGCACAACGTCACCTGGGACTACAGCAACCGGGCCGACGTGCTGCCGTTCATCAACCGGCTGTACCCGTTCATCACCGCGTACAACGGTGTCGCGGTCGAGCCGGTGGACCAGGCGGCCGGGCACTACCGGATCCCGGACGCGATCGCCCCGTCCGACTACGGCTACAACAAGATCCGGCTGGTGCCGGCCACCGACGGCGGCCTGATCCGGCTGCGCCTCAAGGGCCACGCCGAGAACAGCGCCGCGCAACCCGGCTGGACGTACGGCTTCGTCGCCGTGCGCGACGGTGTGCCCCGCTACGGGCCGCTGACCAGCAGCGCGGACGGGCAGATCGCGTTCCAGACGCAGCCCGGCGAGCGGGAGGTCTACCTCGTCGTCACCGGCACCCCCGGCGCGGTACACCACTACGGATTCCTGGACGGCTACACCAAGAACCACCGGTACGCGTACGAGTTCCGGGTGGCCGGCGCAGCACCGTTCGGCTACGAGCCCGGCCACGTCAAGCCGGCGGCGCCCGGCGGAGGTCGCTGGCACTCCAACGGCGGCGGCTGGGTGGACTCCCGCGCCACCGTCGCGGCCAGCGCTTACGTCGGCCCCCGCGCGGCGGTGTACGGCAACAGCACCGTCTCGGGCAATGCCCGCATCGAAGACCTGGCCTGGGTCAACAGCGGCGCGACGGTAACCGGCAACGCGGTGGTGAAGAACAACGCGCTGGTGCAGGGCGGCGCAAATCTGTCGGGAAGCGTAATCATCGGCGGCGACGCGGAACCGTCGACCGCCTGCTCGTCGGGCACGTACCTGCTGTTCAACCCCGACCGAGGATGCGACGGTCGGGGTGGTGAGGTTGACGTCAACCCGACGCACGGGACGTTCCGTACCGAGGATCTGGCGCTCACCGGCAGCGAGCCGCCGCCTTCTCCTCCTGTTCCTTCTCCCACGCCTTCCCCCTCGGTGCCCGCCGGTGCCGGGTGCGCTGCGACCTACCGGCTCGCCGGGCAGTGGCAGGGCGGCTTCCAGGCCGAGGTAACCGTGACGGCCGGCCCGGCGGCGATCACCGGCTGGCAGGTCGGCGGGGCTGTCGCCGCGGGTCAGACCCTCACCCAGATCTGGGGCGGCACAGCCACCGGATCCGGTACGGCGAGCGTGATCCGCAACGCCGCCTACAACGGTGCGCTGGCCGCGGGGGCCGGCACCACCCTGGGCTTCATCGGTACGGGTACGCCGGTGACGCCCACGCTCAGCTGCTCGGCCGGGTAGCGGGCACAGGAGCAGGCATCGGGGTCGTACTCCCACGGCGGCCCCGATGCCCCGGCCCGGACCAAATCCCCCGGTCCGGGCCGTCCCGCTGCCCTCTGTCTCCGCCCGATCCCCCGCCCAGCCCCACTGCTCTCGATCCGGAACCGATGCCTTCGATCTGGCCCTGCTGCCCGCCGGCCCGGACCCGATTCCCGGCCCACCTCCCCTCGGCCCGGAAACCGCTGCCCTCGCCGGCCAAGCCGACCCCACCCGGCCACGCGCCGTCGTCCGGCCGCGCGCCGTCTGGCCATGCCGCCCCGGACCGGAACCATTTCCCGACCCGGCCCCTCTGCCACCGGCCCAGCCAGGCCGCCACCGGCCCGGCCACGCTGCCCTCGCCCAGCCAGGCCGCTACCGACCCGGCCACGCAGCCACCTGCCCGGCCATGCTGCCTTCGCTCGGCCACGCTGTGCTCGCCGAGCCACGCCGCCGCCGTCCGGCCACGCCGCCCTCACCGGGCCATGCTGCCCCGGCCCGGGTTCCATTTCGCCGACCGGGCCCACTGCCACCTGCCCGGCCACGCACCCACCCGGGCCGGCTCCTACCCTGGCCAGGCTCCGCGGCCCTCGGCCTGGCCACCCCCGTGCCAGATCCACCTCTCGGGTCCGGTGAACACACCGGCAGCCAGGTGACTCTGGCTAAGATCGGGATCGTCCGATCCGGAACGAGTCGACCCGATGGAGGCTGGATGACGTCGGCCCGCCCGGCGCCCCCGATCCACGCCACGCTCGCCGACGCGGCCACCGCGCAGCTGCATGAGGCGATTCTTGTCGGGGAGCTCGAGGGCGGTGCCGCGCTGCGCCTCACCGACCTCGCGACCAGCATGGGCATGAGCATGATGCCGGTGCGTGAGGCGATCCGCCGGCTGGAGGCGCTCGGCCTGGTCGAGGTGATCCCGCACAAGGGTGCGTGGGTGCGCGAGCTGACCATCGAGGATGCCCACGACACCCACGACATGCGGATGTTGCTGGAAATCACCGCGATCGAACGCGCGGCCGCGCGGTTCACCGAGCAGGACGCCGACCGGGCCCGGGCCTACCTGGAGCGCAACGTCCGCGCGCTCGAGCTCGGTGATCAGGCTGCCGCTCGGCAGGCCCACACTGACTACCACTTCGCCATGTACGCCGCGGCCCAGTCTCGCTGGCTGCTCCGCGCGCTCGAGCCGGTGTGGCAGAACGGCGAGCGGTACCGTTTCGCGGGCACCCGTTCCCCCGGCGTCCGTGAGCGCATCCTGCGGGAGCACGAGGCGATCCTCGCGGCCTGTGTGGCCCATGATCCGGCCGCTGCGGCGGCGGCGCTGCGCGAGCACATCACCAACGCCCACGCCCGCGTCATTGAGAAGATGACCAAGCAGAGCGACAACGGTCGACCGCCCGGGTGAGTCCCGTGCGGGGTCCGCAGCGAGCCGGCCGAGCCGGTGGCCGGCGCGGCGACGATAGGCCTGGCAGCAGGTGCCGCGCCTCCGCTCACCGCGAGACAGGCCTGGCGGCAAGTGACCCGCGCCCCAGCTCACCGCAAGATAGACCTGGCGGCGAGTGCCGGCGCCTCCGCACACCGCGACATAAGGCCCGGCAGCAAGCGCTGGCGCCCCCGCTCACCGCGAGATGAGGCCTGGTGGCAAGTGCCGGCGCCTCAGCTCACCGCGAGATAGACGAGGGCGCCGATCACGCCGACGAACACCACGAGTAGCCCGCCGACGAGCAGCATTTCGCGGGCGGCGCCCCGATCGTCGTCGTCCGTCATCCCGCGTCCTCCATCGTTTGATATTTGATAAGACCGGACGATCATAGATCGAGACATGGACATCGGCCGCAGCAGCGTCCCCCATTCGGGTCACCACCACGCACCGACGTCAGACGCTGACCCAAGGCTGAGCGAATCGCTCGGTGCGGCCCCGCGGAATGTCCGCCCTATCGCGCGAGCGGAGCCCGGACCCGGAACGAGGCATCAGCGCGGAACCCCACAGTCCCGTCGGACTGATCCACCCAGACCTCATCGCCGCGATGGCGCACGAACCAGCCCGGATAGTTCGACGCCTCCAGCAGCACGGTGCCCGGCGTCGCACCGGGGCGCGGGCAGAACGTGGCATCGCCGCGGAACAGCTCCGTCCCCTGGTTGGGGCTCAGTTGGACGCGCCATGAGGCGTGGCGGAGGAAGCGGCCGTCGGCGTACCGGAATGAGAAGCAGTTGATGTCCGCGAGGCCTTCGATCGCGCTGAAGGTGGCGCGGGCGCGAGTGGCGCCGTCGGCGGCCGGGACCAGGACGCCGAGGCCGGTCTCGGTCGCGACGTACCGCCCGGCGGAGTTTCCGGCCTCCAACGACAGCGGGCCGAGAGCCACCGTGTCGGTGCTGGTGGCCGACGGCCCGGCGGATGTCGGTGCGGGTCTCGTCGGCGCGGCGGTCGAGCGCGCGGTCGTCGGCGTAGGCGCGGCCGCGACGGGCGGCCGAGCTGTCGTCCGGGTCGGTTCCGCTATCACTCGTGGGGCGGGCGCGGGCGCCGACGGGACCAGCTGAACCGTGGTGACCGCCGCGCCGGCGGCCAGCGTTCCCGCGGCGACTGTCGAGAGCACGGGATGCAGGGTGGCCGTCTGGATCAGCTGACTCAGGAGCCCGGCCTTGGCTCCGGCCGCGCCCGTCAGCGCCGCCGGTGCGGCCGCGCCGATCGCGGCGCCGTCGAGCGCGAGCTTGCCGAGCAGCGGCAAGCCGATGCCGGCCGGGACCGGCAGCAGGGTGAACATCGGCAGCAGCCGGTCGGTGAGCACAAAGCTGTCGGCGGCCCGGGCGCAGTACGGGCAGGTCCGGACGTGACGAGAGAGACGCTTGCGCCACAGTGGACTCGGCGTGCCGTCCCAGCCCTCGGCCACCGCGGCGAGGCGGGGGCAGCGCGGGCGGTAGTCGAGCGCCGCGACCAGGGCCCGGCTGGCCTCGAGCTGGGTGCGCATCCGTTGCACGCGGACGCCGGCGTGGGCGACGCTCAGGCCCAGCGCGGAAGCCAGCTCGGCCCGGGTCAGCTGGTCCGCGACCTCCAGCCACCACAGGGACAGCAGCGCCCGTTCGTCGGGGCCGAGCCAGTGGCTCGCCCGTTCCACCTGCCGGCGCTGCCGGGACAGGTCGACCTGAAGTGCCGTGACGTCCTCGGAAGGGCTGTGCGGGTCGGGGATCCCGACGGCCTCCTCCAGGTTCGCGGTGCGGGCGGCGGTGCGGTCGCGGCGGCGCAGGTGGGTGCCGACCTGCCGGATCGCGATGGCGGCGAGCCAGGCGCGGAAGGTCGTCGGGGTACGCAGTTTCGGCAACTGCCGCAGCGCCCGCAGCATCACGTCCTGGACGATGTCGTCGACGTCCGGGTGAGCGCCGAGACCGCGGCGCACGATCGTGTAGACCAGCGGCAGGTAGGTCGCGGCCACCTCTTCCAGCGCTCTGCGATCGCCGGCCTGCGCGGCGGCGACCAGAGCGGCGTCGTTGGTGCGTGTGCTTCGCATTTCCCCATCACTAGTCGTCCCGGGCAACGCATCGTACGCCGACGTCGGCGCGCCCGACGTGGCCAGGCTTTCCCGTTTCCGCATTCTCAGAAAGTTTCCCGGAAAAACGTTATGAGCCCCGGAGTACGGAAGTCGCACTCAATTTCGTTCCCGAGAAAGTGTTATGAGAAAGGCCGTCGCGGCGGAAAGAAACACCCCTTGAACGGGTCGAAACAATCTGGCAACATTGGCGAATCTGAATGTATGTTAACGCTCACATCGACCGAAGGAGCACTCGTGCAGGTTTACCACCGCGCCGGTCGCCAGGCCCTGCGGATGCTGGTCATGCTGGCTCTGGTCCTCGTCGGCGCGGCTGTACCGGGCACCGCGGCGCACGCCGAGTCCAACGGCGGAGTGCGCGTGATGCCGCTGGGCGACTCGATCACCGAAGGCACCCAGGTGCCGGGCGGTTACCGCATCGGCCTGTGGCAGCGCCTGGCCGCCGCCGGCTACCGCAACGATTTCGTCGGCTCGCAGTTCAACGGGCCGGGCTCCCTCGGCGACCACGATCACGAGGGCCACCCCGGCTGGCGCATCGACCAGATCGACGCCTCCATCACCGGCTGGCTCAACACGTCCCGGCCGCGCACCGTCCTGCTGCACATCGGCACCAACGACATCCTGCAGAACTACAACGTGTCGAGTGCACCGGCCCGGCTGTCGACCCTCATCGACCACATCACCGCGGCCGCCCCGGACGCCGACGTCCTCGTCGCCACCATCATCCCGCTGGCGAACGCCGGTCAGGAGTCAGCCGCGCGGACCTTCAACGCCGCCGTACCCGGCATCGTGCAGAGCAAGGTCAACGCCGGCCGGCGGGTCCACCTCGTCGACATGCACGCCGCGCTGAACACCGGTGACCTCATCGACGGTGTCCACCCCACCGCCGGCGGCTACGACAAGATGGCCGCCACCTGGTACGCCGCCCTGCGGGCGGTGCCCGGCAGCATCGGCAACCCGGGCGGCGGCAGCAGCAACCTGCTCACCAACGGCGACCTGGAGAACGGCACCACGGGCTGGACCCCGTTCGGCAGCGCGACCCTGTCGTCCGTCACCGGCACGGCCCACGGCGGCTCCCGGTCCCTGCTCGCCGCCGGACGCACGGCGGCCTGGAACGGCCCCGGCCAGGCGGTGGCGTCGAAACTGACCAACGGCAGGACCTACACCACCGCCGTGTGGGCCCGCGCCCAGAGCGGTACGGCGACCGTCAAGACCACGCTGGCCGTCACCGCGAACGGCACCACGAACTATGTGCGGCTGACGCCGGACGGCGCGATCAACGCCAACGGCTGGACGCTGCTGACCGGTACGGCAACCGTGTCCTGGTCCGGCACCGTGTCCGCCGCCACCCTCTACGTCGAGACCACCGCCGGGACGACGCCGTTCCTGGTCGACGACGTGTCGCTGCAGTGACCCGGCCGGACGCTTCACCGAGGAGAGCCGTGAGACCGACATCCGTACCGTCTGCAACCGGCCGGCCGCGCCGCGGCATCGCCTGGATCACCGCCCTGCTGTGCGCCCTGGCGCTGGTGCCGGCGGTCGCCGGGCCGGCCCGGGCGGACAACCCGATCGTGCAGACCATCTACACCGCCGACCCGGCGCCGTTGGTCCACAACGGCCGGGTGTACCTCTACACCGGACACGACGAGGACGCCTCGACGTGGTTCACCATGCGCGAGTGGCGGGTCTACTCCTCGGCCGACATGGTGAACTGGACCGACCACGGTTCCCCGATGAGCCTGGCCACCTTCAGCTGGGCCAGCAAGGACGCGTGGGCCGGTCAGGTCATTGCCCGCAACGGCAAGTTCTACTGGTACGTGCCCGTCACCAACCGGGCCACCGGCCGGATGGCCATCGGGGTCGGCGTGTCGAACAGCCCCACCGGGCCCTTCACCGACGCCATCGGCCGGCCGCTGGTGGAGAACGGTGAGATCGACCCCACCGTCTTCATCGACGACGACGGGCAGGCGTACCTGTACTGGGGTAACCCGAACCTGTGGTACGTGCGCCTGAACTCCGACATGACGTCGTACTCCGGCAGCGCGACTCAGATCCCACTGACCACCGCCGGATTCGGCGCCCGTCCCGGTAACGTCGCGAACCGGCCCACCCTGTACGAGGAAGGACCCTGGGTCTACAAGCGCAACGGGATCTACTACAACGTCTTCGCCGCCCAGTGCTGCTCCGAATTCATCGGCTACTCCACCGCCCCCGGGCCGACCGGGCCGTGGACCTACCGCGGCACCGTCATGCCCACCCAGGGCAGCAGCTTCACCAACCACCCCGGCGTCGTGGACTTCAACGGCAACTCGTACTTCTTCTACCACAACGGCGCGTTGCCAGGCGGTGGTGGATTCACGCGTTCGGTCGCCGTGGAACGGTTCACCTACCGCTCCGACGGCACGATCCCGACCATGTCCATGACGACGGCCGGCCCGCCGCAGATCGCCCCGGTGGATCCGTACGTGCGTCAGGAGGCGGAGACCATCGCGTGGTCGTCCGGCGTCGAGACCGAACCGTCCAGCGAGGGCGGGATGAACGTCGCCAACATCGAGAACCGCGACTACGTCAAGGTCAAGGGCGTCGCCTTCGGCAACGGCGCCACGTCGTTCACCGCCCGGGTGGCTTCCGCGACCAGCGGTGGGCGCATCGAGGTACGCCTGGGCAGTCCGACCGGCACGCTGGCCGGGACGTGCACCGCCCCGGGCACCGGCGGCTGGCAGGCGTGGACCACGGTCACCTGCGGCGTGAGCGGCGCGACCGGCACCCAGGACCTCTACCTGGTCTTCACCGGTGGGAGCGGCTTTCTCCTGAATCTCAACTGGTGGCAGTTCACCTCAACCTCCACCGGTGGCGGCGGGAACGTGCTCACCAATCCGGGCCTGGAGGACGGCACCACCGGATGGCAGCCGCACGGCAGCGGCACGCTCGCGGCCGGCACCGGCGTCGTGCGCAGCGGCACCCGGGCGCTCACCGTCACCGGCCGCACCGGGGCGTGGAACGGTCCGGGCCAGGACGTGACCTCCCGGCTGACCAACGGCAAGGCGTACACCACCGAGGTGTGGGTGCGGTCGACGAGCGGCACACCCAGCGCGAAGGCGACCCTGGCGCTGACGGCCAACGGGACCACGAGCTACGTCCAGCTCACCCCGGCCACGACGGTGAACACGGGCGGCTGGACGCTGCTGTCCGGCACGGCGAACGTGTCCTGGAGCGGGACGTTGTCGCAGGCCACGTTCTTCGTCGAGACCATGGCGGGCACCGACGGCTTCACCATCGACGACGTCTCGATCCGGTAATCGGCGGTAGCGCCGGGCTTGCTATGCAACGAGTTGCATAGCAGGATGCTCTGGCATGGCCCTCGAGCACGCGATCCTGGTGTCCCTGCTGGAGCAGCCGGGGTCCGGATACGAGCTGGCCCGGCGCTTCGAACGGTCCATCGGCCGGTTCTGGACCGCGACGCACCAGCAGATCTACCGCGTCCTCAAGCGGATGGAGGCGGACGGCTGGGTCGTCGCGGAGGAGATCGGGCAGGGCGGCCGGCCTGACAAGCGGTGCTACTCCGTGGCCGCGTCAGGCCGAGCCGCCCTGACCTCGTGGCTGCGCGCTCCCGTGCAGCCCGAAGCGGTCCGGCACGAGCTGGCCGTCAAGATCCGCGGCGCCGCCTTCGACGACGCCGGCGGCCGGGCGACCCTGATCGCCGAGGTCGAGCGCTACCGGGTGACCCACGAGGCCACCCTGCGGCGCTATCTGACCGGCGAGCGCCGGGATTTCCCCGACACCGCGACCCTCGACGTGGGCCAGCGGCTGCAGCACACCGTGCTGCGCGGCGGCATCGCGTACGAGCGGATGGTGCTGGACTGGCTCGACGACGTCCTCGACACCCTGCGCGGCCTCGACCGCTGACCCCGCCCACCGAGAGAGGGGACGCCGCCATGGCCGACTCGCTGCTGTTCAACCCGACCACGTACGACCCGGCGCAGTTCGATCCCGAGACCCGCCGGCTGCTACGCGCCACCGTGGAGTTCTTCGAGAGCCGGGGCAAGCGGGCGCTGATCAACAGCTACATCGACCGGGCCTGGTACGGCGACTTCCTGGACTTCGCCGCCAAGGAGGGCCTGTTCGCGACTTTCCTCACCCCGGCAGCCGACGGCGAAGGTGCTCCGGACAAGCGCTGGGACACCGCGCGCAACGCCGCCCTCAGCGAGATCCTCGGCTTCTACGGCCTCGGTTACTGGTACACCTGGCAGGTGACCGTGCTGGGTCTCGGCCCGGTGTGGCAGAGCACCAACGCCATCGCCCGCTCCCACACCGCCCAGCTGCTCGCCGACGGGCATGTCATGGCGTTCGGCCTGTCGGAGCGCGGCCACGGCGCCGACATCTACGCCACCGACATGATCCTCACCCCGGACGGCGCGGGCGGCTTCCGGGCGGACGGCATGAAGTACTACATCGGCAACGGCAACGTCGCCGGCCTGGTCTCGGTCTTCGGCCGCCGCGGCGACGTCGAGGGGCCCGACGGGTACGTGTTCTTCGCCGCCGACAGCCGGCACCCCGCGTACCACCTGGTCAAGAACGTGGTGAACGGGCAGATGTTCGTCAGCGAGTTCCGCCTCGAAGACTACCCGGTGCGCGAGCGGGACGTGCTGCACACCGGCCGGGCCGCCTTCGACGCCGCGCTCAACACCGTCAACGTCGGCAAGTTCAACCTCTGCACCGCCGCCATCGGCATCTGCGAGCACGCCATGTACGAGGCGGTGACCCACGCCCACCGGCGGGTGCTCTACGGCAAGCCGGTCACCGCCTTCCCGCACGTGCGCCGGGAGCTCACCGATGCGTACGTCCGGCTGGTGGCGATGAAGCTGTTCAGCGATCGCGCGGTCGACTATCTGCGCTCGGCCGGCCCCGAGGACCGCCGGTATCTGCTGTTCAACCCGATGACCAAGATGAAGGTCACCACCGAGGGCGAGAAGGTCATCGACCTGCTCTGGGACGTGATCGCGGCCAAGGGCTTCGAGGCGGACACCTACTTCGACAAGGCGGCCAAGGACATCCGCGGCCTGCCCAAGCTCGAGGGCACTGTTCATGTGAACCTTGCCCTGATCCTCAAGTTCATGCCGAACTACCTGTTCCACCCGGCCGGCTTCGAGCCCGTACCGCCGCGCCACGATGCCGCCGACGACGAGTTCCTGTTCCGCCAGGGCCCGGCCCGCGGTCTGGGCTCGATCCGTTTCCACGACTGGCGCATCGCCTACGACGCCCACGCCGAGCTGCGCAACGTCGCCCGTTTCCGGGAGCAGGCCGACGGGCTGTGCGCGCTGCTGCGGGCCCACGGCCCCGACGAGGGTCAGCAGGGTGACCTCGACTTCCTGCTCGCGCTGGGCCAGCTGTTCGCGCTGGTGGTCTACGGCCAGCTCATCCTGGAGCAGGCCGACCTGACCGGTCTCGACAGCGGGCTGCTGGACGAGATGTTCGCGATCCTGGTCCAGGACTTCTCCGCGTACGCGACCGAGCTGGGCGGCAAGGCGGCCACCACCGAGGAGCAGGCCGCCTGGGCTCTCGCACACATCCGCCGCCCGGTGTGGGACGCCGCCCGTACCGCCGCGGTGTGGCAGGACGTGGTCGCCCTCTGCGACGCGTACGAGATGCGGCCCTAACCGAAGATCGAGCTGACCCACTCGGGGCGGTCGATGAACGGGTTGCGGTTGCGCTGGTAGCTGCTGTAGATCAGCTCGTTGCGGCGCTTCTCGAAGGCGTCCGGCGGGTCCTGCTGGTTCCACTGCCGCAGCGCGGAGAGCCGGCCCAGCCGCGGTGCGGTGCCGCTGCCGGTCGCGTCGTCCACCTCGAGGTCGGGCCACGAGTCGCCGCCCTCGTAGCGCACCGCCATGTAGAAGATCATGCGGGCGACGTCGCCCCTGACCGCCGCCCGCGGTTCCCACGAGTCGGCGTCGGTACGGTTGCCCGGGGCGTCGGAGACCGCGGTGCCACCGTTGTCGAAGTCCTTGTTGTCGCGCTCGGAGTTGACCCGTACGTCTTCGGGCCGCAGGTGATGCAGATCCGTGCCCGGACCGGCCGCCGTGCCGAAGTCGCCGTGGGATTTGGCCCAGACGTGCTCGCGGTTCCAGTCCCCGGCGTCGCCGCCGTTGAGCGACTTCGACCGGCTGGTGCCGGAGTAGAGCAGGATGACGTTCCCCGAGTTCGCCGGGTCCTGATCGGTGGCCTTGAGCGCGTTCCAGACCGCGTCGTACGACAGCGTGGTGACGCCGCTGGAGATGATGGTGTGCAGCGCGTTCTTCAGGCTCTCGCCGGACTTGCCGGCCGCGGCGGCGTAGTAGGCGCTCGTGGAACCGGTCGGCGTCGGGGTCGGCCCGGTCGGCGTCGGCGTGGGTGTGCTGCCGCCGAGGGTCATCGCGGACGGGGACTTGAGGCCCGGATGCGTGAAGTAGGCGGTCAGCGTGCCGGTGACGGTGACCGGGTCGCGGAGCAGGCCGGGGTTGCCCTGCAGCCCGAAGGTCGCCCGGTAGGCGCTGGTGACCTGCACGTAAAGCATGTCGCCGGGGTCGGTCTCGCTGCTGCTGTCCGCGATGGCGATGGCCGTGTCACCGGTGAAGTTCGCGAACAGCACCGTGTTGGTGGCGGTGGGCTGGCCGACGACGTACCCGCGGACCGTGCCGGTGCCGCTCTGAGTGCTGATGGCCTGCGCGACCGTCAGGGTGCTCGCGGCCGCCGGCAGCATCCCGGCCGGCACCCGGATCATCGTGACGACCAGCGCGAGCACGGCGAGAACGGCGGGCATCATGAGCGCCGCGGCGCGCCGACGCGACATCAGTCCGGACATGTGCACTCCGCTCACCAGGCCACATCGACGTTGATCAGAGTATGGCCGAGCGGTCCGCCCGCGGGGACATACCAGCATCGTCATACGTGCGGCACCGGTGCGGGAGCCGAACCGGTCAGGTGCCCCGGATGGTGAAGGCCGCCGACGTGCTGCCGGCGTGTCGGTCGTCGCCCGGGACATACACCCGGTACGAGTACGTGGCGACGCCCGGCGGGGTGGCCACCAGGGTGAAACGGGAGGTGGACCGGGTGGTGCCGGTGCCCACGGTGCGCCACTCGGTGCCGTACAGCCGTTGCAGCTGGACGCTCTTGCCCGAGATCGCCGGAACCACCTGGCCGTTGACGTTGACGTTCGTGCCGGCCGGCACGGTCGTGCCGGCCGGCGTCGCGCTGACGACGAACTTGTACCGCGCGACGCCGTTGGTGAAGCCGATCTGGGTGGACCACTGCCCCGGCACGTTGGGGCCGGGCACCCAGGCGCAGGTGATGAAGTCGTAGATCTGGCCGGCCGGGTACACCCGCCGGTAGCGGCCGTCGCCGTCGGTGTAGCCGTCGGGCTTGGAGATCACGTCCTCGACACAGGTGTTGTCCTCGCCCAGCACGACCGGCAGATTACGCATCGGCTCGCCGGTGCCCTTGTCGGTCACCCGCACCGTCGCGGTCAAGGCGGCGTTCGGCAGCACCGGGTCAGGACTGAATGTCAGGTCGACCACCGGAGTGTGTGAACTGCGCACGGTGACTGCCGGAACGTCGATGACGGTGCTCGGATCGACGACCAGACGGTTGCCGGCGTCGTCCTGGGCGAAGACCTTGACCGGCCGTTCCGTGGCAGCCCAGTCGGAGGTGACGGCCACGACGCCGGTCCACACACCGTTGCGCGGGGTGCCGGTGCCGGGCACCAGGCCGACCGGAACCAATTGGCTTCCGAACAGCAGGGACGGGGTGGGGCCGGTGCCCATGGCCTGATCGTCGAAGGACGCCACGCCGACATCGTCGGTGAGCCCCACGTTGACGGTGAGCAGCTGCACCTCGGCGCCCGCCACGTCGATCGACTCCCGGGACAACGTGATCGAGGTGAGCGTCGGCGCGGCCGTGTCGGCCGCGGCCACGGCGGCGGATGCCGGCGCACCGGCCAGCACCAGCGCCACACCGGCCACGATGGACAGCTGACGTCGAGATGTTCTCATGAGTCCCCCGTTCGCCTTCACATCGCCCGGATCCAGGTTAGGCGAACATCAGGACGCCGTGGGGGCACGGCACCGGGTCAGCCGCCGGTGATCGACCAGTGCCACGGCTCCGACGGCAGGTTCACGAATCCGTACTTGGCGGCGTGCCCGACCAGCCACCGGAACCCCGGGCTGGCCGCGGTCAGCGACCGCCCGCCGGCGGTGACGTCGACAGCCAGGCCCAGCTCGTGCAGAGACCGGCCCGGGATCGCCGTCGGCACCCGGCACGAGGAGGCCGGCGCGGTCCAGACGTCGGGGCAGCCGTTGATCGTGCGCAGCTCGATCTGGCGCTGCTTGGTGCGGAAGCCGCCGCCGGAGAGCAGGACCCCGTCCGCTTTCGCGTCGGCCATCATCCGCCGGAACGCGAACGCGACGTTCTTGTGCACGGTGATGCCGTTGACGGAGGTGGTGTCGGCGACGGAGAAACGCGCCCGGACCTCGGTGACGACCGTGCGGCTCAGTGCCGCGGCCTCGCGGGCCAGCTCGGCCGACTTGTCGAGCGCGATGAGCTTCTGCTGGTTGGTCCGGACCGTGGCGGACGCGGACTGCCACGAGGTGATCGCCTTGTCCAGGCCGACGGTGGCGGTGCGGGCCGCGGCCTGGGCCTTCTTCAGCTCGGTGGCGGCCAGGGACGCCTCCGCCCGGCGGGTGGTCACCGTCTTCGCCGCGGCGGCGATGGCGTTCTTCGCCCCGGTCACCGCCGCGCCGGCGCGCGGGCGCTGCAGCGACACCACGGTAAGCGTGTTTCTCGCGCTGGTCAGGGCCTCACCCGCGACTGCATATCGGGTACGGGCGGCAGCGTCAGCGTTGACGGCCGTGGTGAGCCGGGTCTGAGCGGAGGTCTGCGTGACCTTGCCCTTGCTCACCTGAACTGCCCGGGCCGCGAGGGTGGCCCGCTGAGCCGCGAGCGTCTTGCGCAGCTGCACGTACTTCGGGCTGGGCGTGAGGCTGTGGTACATCAGCGACGACCAGCTCTGCGCGACGCGCGGCGCGGCAGCCGATGCGGGGCTGGGCACGCCGCCCACGGTCAGGGCCACGGCGAGGGCAGCGAGGATCGCCGCGGCTCGCGAGCGCAGGATGCGGGCCGGCCGCGGATCGTGTCGGGATTGCTGTCGGGTCGTCATCTGGGGTGCGCTCCTCGGCCTCAAGCGGTCAGGGCGGGTGGGCGGAGGCAGGCGTCAACCTCCGGGAAGTGGTCTCCAGACGACTCTCGTGCCCCACAGGTGCAGCCGCGGCTCGGTGCCGGAGCGGACAGGTTGCCGGCGGACCGGGCCGGGTCTACTGCCCGGCGGTCGAGGGGGCGAGCAGAGCGCGGGCAGCCTGCACGGCCCGGGCGGCGATCGCGTCGACGGTGCCGGCGTTGCGGGCGAAGAAACCGTCGGCGAACAGCGAGGCGTAGCCGTGGGCCACGGCGATCGTCGCCTCCACGAGCAGGACGTCTTCCTCGTACGAGGGTGCGCCGGTCGCGGCGGCCAGGTCGAACAGCGTGGTCATCAGTGCCCGGGTCTGCTCGCGGCGGGCGTCGTCGGGGACCCGGTAGAGGTCGGCGGCGTAGATGACGTGGAAGCCGGCGCCGGTGCGGACGACGTACCGGACGTAGGCGCCCGCCACCGCGGCCAGGCGGTCGGCCGGGTCGGTGCCGGCCGCCGCCGCGGCGTCGGTGATCGCGGCCCGCAGGTCGCGGGCGGCGGTGGCCGAGATCGCGCTGAGCAGGTGGTCACGGTCCGGGAAGTGCCGGTACGGCGCCGCGGAGCTGACACCCAGCCGGCGCGCGACCGCGGCGACCGAGAAGCGCTGCAGGCCGCCCTCGGCGAGCAGGTCGAAGCTGGCCTCGATCAGGGCGGCGCGCAGGTCGCCGTGGTGGTACTTGCGGACCGCCGACACACCTGCCCCCTGACTTGCCATCGAGTAAGAGGCCTCTTACATTAGCAAGTGATAGCCCTCTTACATGGCGGAGGCACTGTGAGCATCCGGCTCGGGTACCAGATTCCGAACTTCACCTACCCCGGCGTCCCGGTCGAGGACACCTTCGGCACGGTCGCCGCGCAGGCCCGGGAGGCCGAGGCCGCGGGCTTCGACACGGTGCTGGTGATGGACCACTTCTATCAGCTGCCCGGCATCGGCGCGCCGGAGAACGCGATGCTGGAGGCGTACACGACGCTCGGTGCCCTCGCGTCGCTCACCTCGACGGTCCAGCTGTCCACATTGGTCACCGGGAACACGTACCGCAATCCCACCCTGCTGGCCAAGACCGTGACCACCCTCGACGTGGTCTCCCGGGGCCGGGCCATCCTGGGCATCGGCGCCGGTTGGTTCGAGCGGGAGCACCACGACTACGGCTTCGAGTTCGGCAGCTTCGGCCAGCGCTTCGAACGGCTGGAGGAGGCGCTGACCATCATCGCGCCGATGCTCAAGGGTGAGCCGGCGTCGCTCGACGGCAAGTGGTACACGGCGCGCGGCGCGATGAACAACCCGCGGGTGCGCCCGACCGTGCCGATCATGCTCGGCGGCAGCGGTGAGCAGAAGACGTTCCGGCTGGCCGCGCGCTTCGCCGACCACATGAACATCATCTGCGACGTCGACGACCTGCCCCGCAAGGTCGCCGTCCTGCGGCAGCGGTGCGAGGAGATCGGCCGCGACCCGGCCACCCTGGCGACCAGCTACCTGTGCATGGGCATGGTCGGCGAGACCGAGCAGGAGGTGAAGGAGCTCGGCGAGACCGTGCCCGAGGACCGTCGCAACCGGGCCTTCCTCGGCACCCCCGAACAGGTCGCCGACCAGCTGCGGGAGAAGGTGCTCGGGGCCGGGATCGACGGGATCACCATCAACCTGATCCGCAACGGTCACCGACCCGGCGTCGTCTCCGCGGTCGGCGCCGCGCTCAAGCCGCTCGTCGCGGCCTGACCGTAACGACTGGGGCCGTCGGCTCAGCCGAGGATGAGCATGCGCACGATCGCCGCAACCCCCACCACGACGATCAGCGCCCGCATCAGCCACGGCGGCAGCCGGCGGCCGAACCGCGCACCGACCACGCCGCCGACCGTCGCGCCGGCCGCGATCAGCAGCACGACCGTCCAGTCGACCGACTCCGGCGAGACGAGCAGGAAGGTCACGGCGGCGATCGCGTTCACGGCGGTGGTGAGCAGATTCTTGAGCCCGGTGATGGACTGGATGCCCTCGGCGGTGAGCACGCTCATCAGACCGACGAGCAGCACGCCCTGCGCGGCGCCGAAGTAGCCGCCGTAGATGCCCAGCACGTAGACGCCGATGAGCACGGCCGCCAGCCGTCCCGGGGTCAGGGTCGCCAGGCTCCCGTCGTCCGCGCTGGTATCCCGGCCGCGGGCTGCGCGCCGCTGCAGCGCCGGTCCCCACACCACCATGACCAGGCCGACGGCGATCAGGACCGGCACGATCGCCTGGAACGCGTCGTCCGGCAGGATCAGTAGCAGGACGGCGCCGGTTACTCCGCCGAGCACTGACGCAGGCAGGAGCCTGCGCAGCTCACGGCGCCGGCCAGCGAGCTCTCGCCGGTAGCCGAAGGTGCCGGTGATGCCCCCGCCGACCAGGCCGATGTTGTTGGACACGTTGGCGACCAGCGGTGGGTAGCCGAACAGGAGCAGCGTCGGGAAGGTCACCAGCGTCCCCGACCCGACCACCACATTGATCATTCCTGCCCAGAACCCGGCGGCCAGGATCGCCAGCGTCTCCACCACACCGACCATGATCCCGCGGATCAGGTCGAACGCCTCGGTCGTGGACCGGCGGTGGAAGAGATCGGCTCGCCGGCAGCCGTGGCCTGCGTACCGTCTCGCTCGCCGGCCGGGAGCCGGAGCGTGAAGCACGCGCCCGTGGGATTCCGCGGCCGGTAGGTGATGGTCCCGCCGTTGGCGTGGGCGAGTTGCCGCACGATGTACAGGCCGAGTCCGGTCCCCTTCTGGGCGCTCGCGCTGCCGGTGCCGGCCCGGGTGAAGCGGTCGAACAACTGCGGCACGAACTCTTCAGGCACACCTTCACCTGAATCGAGAACCTCGATGCACGCCTCGCCGGCGTGCTCGGTGGCGCGGACCACGACCGGCGGACTGCCGTACTTGAGCCCGTTGGAGATGAGATTGACCAGGATCTGCTGCAGCTGCCGGGGATCGCACCGCACGGTCAGCCCCGGGTCCGCCTCGGCGGTGACGTCCCGGCGCTGGTCGGGCAGCAGGTGAGTGAGCGCGTCGGCGACAGCGGCACCGGCGCCGAGGACGGTCGGACGCGACAGCAGAGTGTCGGCGTCGACCTGGGTGAGGGTGAGGATCTCCTCGACGTACCCGCTCATGCTCGCCGCCGTCGCGGCGATCCGGTCGAGGTCGTGCCGCCGGGTCTTGTCGTCCTGGTCGTCCCACTCGTCCGTCAGGATCTCGCAGTACCCGGTGATCATCGCGATGGGCTGCCGGACGTCGTGGGTGAGCATGGCGACGAGGTCGGCGACCCGCTGGTTGGCCGCCTCCAGCTGCTCGTTGGCTCGGGCGAGGGCCGCCGCCCTCGCGGCCACCTCCTCGGCGTGGCGCTGTTCGGCCTGCTGGAGCGCGCGCTGTTCGGTGACGTCGACGAGTTGCGTTGCGACCTCGTCCGAGCGGTCCTCCCGGCCGGTCAGCAGAGTGCTGGTCTGGTTCACCCACACCGTGTGCCCGTCGGCGTGCAGGTAGCGGCTGGTGACAGTGAAGCCGGGGATGCTGCCCGTACCGGTCTGACGCATCAGCTCGACGCCGGCCTCGCGGTCGTCCGGTTCCAGGAGCTCACTCCAGGCCCGGCCTTCCATCTCACCCGAACGCCGGCCGAGCAACCGGTCCAGCGCCGCGTTGGTCCGGCTCACCCGTCCGTCCGTACCGGTGATCGCCATCCCGACGAGCGAGTTCTCGAACACCTCGCGGAACTGCTTCTCGGTGGCGTGCAACGCCGCCCGGTTCCGGGCCGCACGGGCCCGCAGGACAACGGCGAGGCCGCCGATGCCCAGCAGCCCGGCGGCGGCCGCCATCGTGCCGATGTTCGCGCCCATCACCGGTCGCTGAAGCACGCTGTACGGAACAGTGGCCAGCAGCCGCCACGGGCTACCGCGCACCGGCCCGATCACGAAATAGCGGTCACCGTCCTCAGTGGATAGCAGGCCGCTCGACTGATCCTGCATTGCCTCCGCCAGCGCGGGATCCCGGTCGGCGATCGTGTCGAGGCCCGTGTGCGCCTCCCGGCTCCCGCCGACCACGGTGCCGCCGGCGTCGATCAGGGAGACGTCGGTGCCGGGAAGGTCGACGGCGTGCTGCAAGTACCCGCCCAGCGGGCTGGTGGCCACCTCAACAGCCCCGGAGAAGACCCGCCGGCCGTACGGGGTGGTGAACGGCACGGCGAACCCGACCACCGGCACCCCCCGGGCCGCCGACCGCACCACCGGAGACACCGCGGGCCGCCCCTCCCGGACCGCGGTACGCAGATGCGGATACCGCGGGGTGAGGTCCTGGCCGATCAGATCAGGATTGGCCGGCACCACCTGCATCAACCGGCCGTCCCCGTCGAGCAGCACCGCGGCCGGATAACCGAAAGCGGCCACCGACTGCGAGAACGTGCGCTCGTCAACGGTAGCGGCGGACAGGAACTGCACGGCCTGGGCCCGCTCACGTTCGATGAGATCGGCGACGTAGCGGGACACGAAGTCGGCGCCGATGGAGATCCGCAGCTCGAACCGCTGCCGCAGCTCCTGCTCGGAGGACCGCTGCGCCCAGAGCACAGCGGAGACCAGCCCGGCGCACAGCAGCAGCCACGCGACGAGTGGCCAGGCGACAAACCGCCACCAGCCCCTGACCCGCCGAGGACGACCCATGAACCGACTATGCGCCCAACGCAGCGCTCACATCCCGCGAACGCACTCCCCCACAACCCTCACTACGGTTGTCTGGTCGCATTGGTCACAGCTGGCACCTTGACTGCGGTCCGGGCGGAGCGCTTCAGTGCGTAAGTGACGGCTGTCGAGTCCTACGTCGAGCGGGCGCCGCTGCCCGGTCTGGCGGGCGTGGTGCGGACCGTCTGGGTGCAGCGGACCGGCGCGACGGCCTCCGTGCACCGTCACCTGCCCACCGGCGGCGTCGAGATCCACTTCCCGATCGGTGGGCGTCCGCAACTGCTCGGTCCGCTGACCGGTCCGGAGATCGAGATCATTCCGGCCGGCACCGCCCTCGTCGGGGTTCGGTTCTGGCCGGGGGTCGCGCCGCTGCTCACGACGGTGCTCGACGACCTGGTGGATCAACGGCTGGGCCTGGCGGAGCTGTGGGGAAGCCTGGCAGACCGCCTCGCGGAGGCGGTCGCGGGAGCCGGTACGCGCGAGCGGGCACTCCAGCTCCTGCAGGACCACCTGCTGCGGGAGTTCCGGACTGCTGCGGTACGGGTGGATCCGCTCATGCGCGCGGCCGTCCAGGCGTTGATGCCGTGGCAGCCGATAGCCGTTGATGCCGTAGCCACCCACCTGGCGCTGTCCCCCAGCCAGCTGCGCCGCCGTTGCCTGCACGCCGTCGGGCTGAGTCCGAAGGTTCTCCAGCGGACGTTGCGGTTCCAGGGCTTCCTCGCCCTGGCGCAAGCCGGCGCGGACAGCGTGGCGGGACTCGCGGTAGACGCGGGTTACGCTGATCAGGCGCACCTGAGCCGGGAATGTATGCGCCTGACCGGCCTCACCCCACGCCAGCTCCTCGGCGGCGACGTCGATCGGTGCGCCTGCGGTCACGACCACACCGCCTCCTACCAGCCCTTCCTCGCCATCCGAAGCAGGCCGCCGCTACGCGTCTGAGCCGGCGCGACACGGCACGCCGGCGCCGCGCGACGGAACGCACGCAACCCGACTGGCCTGCGCCGCATGGCTGAGCGCGCGCTACTCGGCAGTCCGCCGCTGCGCGTGCGCGATTTGTTCAAGAATCGCTCGGCACGCCGCTCCTAGTGTCGACCTCGTGCCTGACCTGACCGAGTTCCGCGCTTCGCTCGACGGCGAGTTGATCAGCCCGGACGATGCCCGCCGGGAGATGCGTCCCCGGCTGGTGGTGCTGTGCCGGTCGGTTTCGGATGTCGTGAACACCATCAGGTTCGCGTCAACCAAAGGTGACCGCATCGCCGCTCGCGGCGGCGGGCACTGTTTCGCAGGCCGGTCATCGACCGACGGGATCGTTCTGGACATGTCCGGCCTCGACGGCATCGCCGTGGCCGATGACGGCGTCGCCCTCGTCGGAGCCGGCGCCCGCCTGGGTCAGCTGTATGCCGCCCTGCACGCCCACGGCCGCACCCTTCCAGCCGGCTGCGGTCCCACTGTCGGCATCGCCGGCCTCACGCTCGGCGGTGGCATCGGGCTGCTCGGCCGCCGGTACGGCCTCACCTGCGACCGCCTCGTCGGTGCCCAGATCGTGCTCGCGGACGGCAGCGTCGTGAAGTGCGATCACCACCTCGAGCCGGAACTTTTCTGGGCTCTGCGCGGCGCGGGCGGCGGCCAGTTCGGCGTCGTCACTGCCCTGCGGTTCGACACCGTCGAGGAGCCGACGACCACCCGCATCGAGGCGCACTGGCCGGACGTCGCCGCCGAGCAAGTGGCCACCGCCTGGCAGGTCTGGGCACCCGACGCCCCGGACGAGCTCACCGTCAACCTCACCCTGGCGGCCGAACCCGGCGTACCCGTCCGAGCAACCCTCACCGGCGCAGCCACCCTCGGTGAAAAGGCGACCCAGGACCTGCTGCGGCAGTTCACCGGCCCTGCAGGAGTGGCCGCCACGGTCGAGGTGCGCGCCGGCCTGCCGTACCACCGCCTGAAGACCACCTTCGCCGACCCGCGGGACTCGACCGGGCGCGCCCCGCGGATCAGGTCGGAGTTCTTCTCCCACGCGATGTCCGTGCACACTCTCGCCGCGCTGCTGGCCCGGCTTCGCGAACCCGGCACCGTGGGCCGGCGGCAGCTCACCTTCACCGCGATGGGCGGGGCTTACAACCGGGTCGCCCCGGACGCCACCGCGTTCGCCCATCGCCGGGAGCGCTTCCTGCTGGAGCACATCGGCGGGGCCACCGATCCGTGGGTCGACGACTCGTGGGCGGGCGCGCACGCCGACGGGTCGGGCCGCGTCTATCCCAATTTTCCCGATCCCGCGCTCGACGACTGGGCCGCTGCGTACCACGGGGACAACTACCCCCGGTTGGTAGCGGTCAAGGACGCCTACGACCCGTACCGGCTCTTCACCTTCCCGCAAGCCATCTCATCCGCACCTTAGGGAGCACCATGAGCAAGGTCATCGTCGGACTGTCCGTCTCGGTCGACGGTTTCATCACCGGTCGCGATCCCGGCGCCGGCCGCGGCCTCGGTGACGCGCCGATGCTGTTCGACTGGTACTTCAGCGGCGACACGCCCAGCAAGGTGTTCGACGGGTTCCGGATGAGCGAGCCCAGCGCCCCCGTCTTCGACGCCCTGGCCGGCCGAGTCGGCGCCACCCTGGCCGGCCGCAACACCTATGACGACTCCGGCTGGTCCACGGGTGGTACCCCGCACCCGGACGCGCAGTTGGTGGTGCTCAGTCATCGCCCGGCGCCGCAGAGCAACGAGCGGCAGATCTTCGTCAGCACCGGCATCGAGGACGCGGTCACCGCCGCCCGGGAGGCCGCCGGCGGCAAGGACGTGGGGCTCATGGGCGGCGGCGTGACGACCGCGGCGCTGGCGGCGGGACTCGTTGACGAGGTGATCCTGCATCAGGTGCCGATCCTGCTGGGCGCCGGACGCCGCTTCTTCCAGGAGCTTCCGGAGCACGTGAACCTGAACCTGCTGGCGGCCGTCCCGGCGCCCGGTGTGACGCACCTGCACTACGAGGTGGTCCGATGATCCTTGTCACCGGCGGGCTCGGCATGATCGGCGCCCACACCGCCCGTGCTCTCGTCGAGCTCGGACACGAGGTCGTGGTCACCGCGCACCGCCGGACCGAGGTTCCGTCGTTTCTCGCCGGCGTCACCGTGGAGTCCCTGGATGTCACCGACCGGGACGCCTTCCTGGCCCTCGGCGAGCGTCACGAGATCAGCGACATCGTCCACCTCGCCGGCACCATCCCGGCCGAGGATCCGGTCGGCTTCTTCCGTACGGACACGGCCGGTCTGCTCAACGCACTCGACGCCGCACGCGCGTGGAACGTCCGCAGGTTCGCGGTCGCCAGCAGCATCGGTGTCTACATCGGCCGGTCCCAGATCCCCTGGCACGAGGAGCTCCCGCTGCCCAGCGTGGAGCTGCCACACCTGATCATCGCGTTCAAGAAGGCCGTCGAACCACTCACCATCCACAGTCTCGCGGGCACCGCAGTGCAGCCGGTAGTCCTGCGGATCGGCAGCATCTGGGGGCCGCTGATGGATCCGGAGTCTCCGTTCAACCCGATCCCGCCCTATGTCAGCGCTGCCCTGCGCGGGGAACGGCCTCGGCCGTTGCACGCCGACGACGGCGGCGACAGCTGCTACGCGCCGGACGCCGGACGGGCGATCGCTCTCTTGATGAACGCGCGGACGCTTCGGCACACCACCTACAACGTGTCCAGCGGCCGGCCGATCACCAACCGCGAGCTTGCGGATGCGTTGCATGCAGTCATTCCTGGGGTGCGGCCCGAAATGCTGCCTGGACGGCAGCACGGTCCCGGTCCGGATCCTCACCTCGACATCACCCGGCTCACCCTCGCCTCCGGTTTCACACCTGCCTTCGGCATCGCTGAGGCAGTGGCCGATTACGTCACTTGGCGATCCGACAACGCGCGCTGAGGAAAATCAGACCTGGCGCGCCGACAACGCGGCCTGAAGAAACACCCGGCCGCGGCCGGCTGGGCCCGCGCACGAGCCAACACCCTGCCGCGGCCAGCTGGGCCCCGCGCACGAGCCAACAGCCGGCCGCGGCCGACCAGGCCCCGCGCACGAGGAAACACCCGGCACGGCCCGGCACCACTCCGACACATCCCGAGCCGGGCGGACAGCGCTTGCCGATGTGCCCGCGCCGTGATGTGATTCCCGAAGTCTGGCCCCTTCCGTTTCGGACGCGCCGTCACCGCAACCGGAAGGCATGACCATGACTCAACGACGCTTCGGCCCACCTCCGCACCAGGAGGACCCCTGCTCCAGGCTCACCTCACCACGAGGTATCCCGGTCGATCAGCTGGTGTCCGTCCTGCAGAAGGACATCCGCCGGGGCAACGTCGACAACGCCGTGCTGGCCGCGTACGAGATGCTGTCGACCTCCGCCGAAGTCGCCGAGCACCTGTGGCGCCGGCTGAAGCTCATTGCCGTCGAGGACGTGGGCATGGGTGCACCCCTGGCCCCGGTCCTGCTGGAGTGTCTGCATCAGAATTTCCGCGCTGCTCCGGGCGGCGACACCATGATGGCCGTGCACGCCGTCCGCTATCTCGCCCTGGCCCGCAAGGACCGCACCAGTTCCGAGCACGCGGACCTGGTGGCCACCAAGGTGCAGAGCGGCGACCTCCAGGTCAGCGTCCCGGACTACGCCCTGTGCGTCCACACCCGGGCCGGTCAGGAGATGGGCCGCGGGCTGATGCAGTGGTGGGAGAACGGGGCCCTGGTCAAGGACGAGATCGAGACGGCCGATCACTCGTACCGCGACGAGCTGATCGGCATCCATCGGGCCGCCGAGCAGGAAGACCGACGCCCTACCTGATCACGTCGTGCGGGGGCCGGGCACGCCCATCGGATTGGGATACGGGATAACGACCGCGACGGCATCGGCCAACGGTGCCAGCAACTCGGCCAGCCGGGCGCGGTCGGCAGGAAGCAGCGCGGACCACGGCTGAGCGGCCAGCCGGTCGGTGTGGTCCTCAACGGCGCGGTGGACGGCCTCTGCCTCTGAGGTGGGCCGGCCATCGTCGTCCAACCAGCCGCGCGATGCCAATTCCCGGCGCGCGGCGTCCCACTCGGCATCGGTCCAGCCCCGGTTCGGCTGCAGCTGCTCCCTGCCGCCGTACAGCGCGTCCCGGAGCACGAGCGCCTGGCAGCCGTTCACCTCAGCATGAACAAGCGCGGCTATGTGCCCGTCACCCCGGTGCTCGCGCAACACCGTGGCGGCGTGCCACAGCCGGGCGAGCGGCTCGGCCGGACGCGGCAGGGCGGCGTTGGCGGCACCCAGCGCACGGCCGTCAGTCACCGCGGCCTGCGCCGCGACCTCCAGCAGATCGGCCGCCGCCGCCCAGCGCTCCGGCCCCGAGGGCAACACGGCCCGCATTGCAGCGACAGCGCCGTCGAGGCGGGCGGCCAGCGCCTGCTCCGGCGACGCCCGCTGCCACACGTCGGGCAGGGCGCGGGCCACCATCGCCGGCGCGAAGGAGAAGAACAACGCGGTGACCGGTGCCGCCGGCACGGCTCCGAGCGGCGCGGTCCGGCCGCGAAGTAGCCTCGCCAGAACCCGCGCAGCCCGGCACCTTCGAACGCGGCCCGGGCTTCCGGCGCGAAATAGGTGACCGCGTGCAACGGCTCGTACAGCTGCCACAGGTCTCGGGCCACAGCATCGTCAGGCATACCGATGATTCAAGGACCGGAGACCCCGAGCCGTAAACGGCCAATCGCCGGGAAGCGGCTACTGCGTGAAGTACGCGGCGCTCGCCGCGTCCGCCGGGTAATACGACTCGATCGCGACCTCGTCCAGGGTGATGTCCATCGGGGTGCCAAACGTGGTGATGGTCGAGAACATCCGCAGCTCCCGCCCGGCGACGCGGAGAATCATCGGGATCACGACGTCGGCGTCGACCCGGTCGCCCGGGGTGTCCCCCGCCGCGGGGGCCAGCAGCTCCTCGTAGAGCGCGGTCAGCTCGGGGTCGGGCGCGGTGGCCAGCTGGCGGGAGATTCGGGTACGGAACACAGCCCGCACGTCACCCAGGTTGACGACCAGCGGAGCGAGCCCGCGCGGATCCAAGCCCAGCCGCACCAGGTTGACCGGCGGCCGCAGCAGATCCGGGGCGACCCCGGCGAAGAACGGCTCGACCGCACGGTTGGTCATCACGATGTTCCAGCGTCGATCGAAGACCAGCGCCGGATACGGCTCGTGCGCGTGCAGCACCCGGCGGACCGCGTCGCGTACCGCGGACAGTGCGGTGTCGTCGAGCGGACGTTCCGCGTACCGGGGTGCGAAGCCGGCCGCGAGCAGCAGCCTGTTGCGATCGCGCAGCGGTACCTGCAGCTGATCCGCCAGCCGCAGGATCATGTCGGCGCTGGGCCGGGATTTCCCGGTCTCGACCAGGCTGACGTGCCGGGCCGAGACGTCCGCGGCGATGGCGAGGTCCAGCTGGCTGAGCCCCCGGCGGTGCCGCCACTGCCGCAGCAGCTCCCCCACCGTGTCCACGAACGTGCAGCGTACTCATCGTGGCGCAGGACGCCATGAACTCCCGTTTCATCGACAATCGCGGCGGCCGCGGAAACACTCCGTCCATGACTACCGACAACAAGGCCGTCATCCAGCGGGCGTTGGCCGCCCTGCTCGAGACGCGCGACGTCGACGCCCTCGCACCGTTCCTCAGCGACGACTTCGTCCACCGCCGGCCGGATTCCACCTCCTCGACCAAGACGGAATGGCTGGCCGCCGTCCGGGTGGCGCTGGTGCCCCTCGCGGACATGCAGGTCGAGGTCCTGCAGCTGCTGGCCGACGGCGATCACGTGGTGCTGTGCACCCGGCGCTGGCTGCCCGGCGGGCCCGAGATCACGGTCGTCGAGGTCTGGCGGGTACGCGACGGGCTGATCGCCGAGGGGTTCGAGATCATCGAGCCGGTGTCCCGGGCAGCCGCCAATCTGACCTGGTGGGAGCCTGCCTCAGGCTGACCTCAACCAGATGTGGTGAACCTGACGTGCCGGTGCCCCGACTGAACAGGTGAAGGAGGGGCCGATGAGCGATGAGTTGCTGGTGGTCCGCTGCCAGCTGGGCGAGCGGGAGGCGTTCGCCGAGCTGGTACGGGCCTGGCATCCGGCGGTCGAGCGGTACGTCGGGCGGATGCTCGGCGGGCCGGCTGACGACGTGGTGCAGGAGGTCTGGCTGGCGGTCGTGAAAGGGCTGCCGAGGTTGCGCCAGCCGGACCGCTTCGCTCCGTGGCTGTTCACCATCGCCCGCCGGGCGGTAATGAATCGGCTGCGGGACGCCTACGCACACCCGAAACCCGAGCCGATCGACAACCGGCCCGCCGAAGACGGCCCGGGCAACGACGGGGCGGGCGATGACGAGGCGGAAGCAGTCGTCAACCGGGAGACGCTCGGTGGTGCCCTCGCCGCGCTACCCGCGCCGGAACGCGAGGTTCTGCTGCTGTTCTACCTCGAGGATCTGCCGCTGACCACCTGCGCGCAGATCTGCGCCGTACCGGTGGGCACCGTGAAGTCGCGGCTGCACCGGGCCCGGATCCTGTTGCGCGAAGAGCTGGTACGAAAGGGGTACGAGGCATGACTCCGGAAGACGTGCTGGCGCGACTCGCCACGCCGTTGTCGCTGGGCAAGCGGGTCGGTTACGTGGCCGTGGCCCTCGCCGGCCTCACCGGCAGCGCCCTGATCGGTGTGCTCTGGGCGACCGAGCCGGGGCTGCCGCCACGCACGAAGGTGGCCTTCGCGATCCTGATGGCCATCGGCGCGGCCTGGGCGGCGTTCGGTGGCTGGGCGGTGACCCGGCGGGCGCCGCTGTTCGCCCGGGACCGGGTTGTTGCCGGCTGGCTCGGGCTCGGCGCCTGGCTGGTGTTCACCGTCGGCGCGCTGGTCATCACCACGTTGCGGCACAAGCTCGAGCCGTCGCTACTCGCTGTGGTGGTCCTCCTCGGGGTGCTGGCCGCCGCCCACTTGCGGGCGGCCCGCCGGACGCGGGCGGCGCTGCTGAACAGGAAGAACGAGCTTGCCGCGGCGGAAAACGGGCACTGAGGGATCGGCTGCAGGGAAGGCAGACAACGGGCACCGAGGAAACGGATACGAAGAAAAGGGGGCCGGGTGGCAAGCAAGGAGCGACCGCTGATGACCGAGGACGGCCACTTCGTCGTCATCTCGGGGCGGCGCTGGCGGGCCACCGACCCCGCCATCCCCGAGGACGTGGCCGCACAGCTACGCAAGGCGTTGATGACCGCCCGGCGCGACATCGGCACCGCGCTACGCACCGGCGTGGACCCCGCCCCGGCCCGCGCCCGCGTACAGCTGGCCAAGGTCGCCCTCGGCGAACGCGGCGTCCCCTGGTGGGACCAGACGCCCGAGCAACGGCAGCAGCGCTGGGAGCAGGGCCTGCAGGACCTGTCCCCCGAGCGAGCTACCCAGGAGTGTCCACCGTGCGGTGACGATTCCGGCGCGACAAATCCATAGCGTTCAACGCAGCCCGCGGCGCTCGAGCCGCGGACTTCATGGAGGAGTCAACATGCGTTTCGTGAAGCAGTTCCTGGCGGTTGCGGCGGTCACCTTCGTCGGTGGTCAGAGTGTCGCCGCGGTGCAGGGGAACCCGTGGCTCACTCTGGTGCTCGGGCTCGTGACAGCGGTGCTCGCGGTCCTGGTCTACGCGTGGGTGGTACGGCGCACCGAGCACCGCGCACCGACCGAGGTGGCCCGGTCGGGGGCCGTCGCCCGGCTCCTGCGGGGCGCACTGATCGGGGCCGGGATGTTCGTGGCCGTCATCACCAACATCGCCTTCCTCGACGGCTATCACGTGCACGGCCTGGGTTCGGTCACCGGCGCGCTGGGGCTGGTGGGGTTCATGGCCGCCGCTGCCGTCACCGAGGAGCTGCTGTTCCGCGGCGTGCTGTTCCGCGTCATCGAGGAACGTATCGGCACCTGGATCTCGCTGCTGCTGACCGGCGTGGTGTTCGGCGCGATGCACCTGGTCAACCCGGACGCGACCCTGTGGGGCGCGACCGCCATCGCGATCGAGGCCGGTTTCATGCTCGCCGCCTGCTACGCCGCCACCCGCAATCTGTGGGTGCCGATCGGGCTGCACTTCGGCTGGAACTTCGCCCTGGGCGGCATCTCCGGCGCGGCGGTCTCCGGCAACGGCGAGTCGAAGGGACTCCTGGACGCCACGTTCTCGGGCTCGACCCTGGTCACCGGGGGCGACTTCGGCCCGGAGGGCAGCCTGTACACGGTGGCGGCCGGTGTGGCCCTGACCGTCGTGTTCATGTGGCTGGCCCACCGCCGCGGTCACATCGTCCCGCGGCGGCGCCGCGCGGCCGGTGAGCCGGCGGCGACCGCTACAGTTTCCCGATGATCGACCTCCGGCGGGTCCCGGAACGGTGGCGGCGCTGGGACGTCACCGTCCGGGACCTCCCGTTCGCGCTGCTGCTGGTCGTCCTGTCGACGGTGCCGGCACTGCACAACCGCGGCACGCAGCTCGGCGACCTGCCGACCCGCCCGGCCGACGCGCTGACGGTGCTGGTGGTCGCCCTGGAGTGCCTGCCGCTGGCCATGCGCCGGCGCCGGCCGGCCCTCTGCCTCGGCCTGGTGTCGCTGGGCTTCGCGATCGACCAGCTCCGCGCCTATCACACGGCGGCGAGCATCGCGCTGCCCATCGCGCTGGTGAGCACGGCGCTGCATCTGTCCCGCCATCGGCGTACCACCGTGGTGCTGCTGTCCGTCGCGTATGTCCCGCTGGCCGTCGCTCTCGGCCGCAGCGGGTCGGTCGAGACCGTCGCCGACTTCATCACGTTCTACCTGGCGCTGGCCGTCGCGTGGGGCATCGGGGCCTGGCTGCGCCGGACCCGGTTCGCCGAGGCGGAGCAGCGCCGGCACGTCGCCGAGGCCACCCGTACGGCCGAACGCACCCGCATCGCCCGCGAACTGCACGACGTCGTGACCCACCACGTGACCGCGATGGTGGTGCAGGCCGAGGCGGCGCGCTACCTGACCGCCGCGCCCGACCGGCTCGACGAGAGCCTGACCGCGATCACCGACACCGGCCGGCGGGCCATCACGGACCTGCGGCATCTGCTCGACCTGCTCAATCCCGACCACAGCACCGAGCCACGGCTGCCGTCCGTCGGCGAGCTGCACACCCTCGTCGAGCAGACCCGGCTGGCCGGGCAGCCGGTGGAGTTCACCCAGGACGGCACCCCGGCCCAGACGACCGGGAGCACCGAGGTCGCGGCGTACCGGGTGGTGCAGGAGGCGCTGACGAACGCCCTCAAGTACGCCCACGGCAGCCGCACCGTCGTGCACGTGTGCCATGGCGAGAAGGAGACCACCGTGGAAGTCAGCACCGAGGGCCCGGGCTCGCGCGCCGTCTCCCCCGGCGGCAGCGGGCGGGGCCTCGCCGGGCTGCGCGAACGGATCGGGGTGCTCGGCGGCGAGTTCAGCGCCGGCCGGGGCAGCGGCGGCGGCTTCGTCGTGCGGGCCCGCATCCCCGGCGGGAGCCCGTCGTGACCGCGCCGCTGCGGGTGCTGATCTGCGACGACCAGCCGCTGATCCGTACGGGATTCACCACGATCGTCGGCGCCCAGCCCGACCTCGAGGTGGTCGGCGAATGCGGCGACGGCCGGGCGGCGGTCGAGCTCGCCGGCCGGCTGCGGCCGGACGTCGTGGTGATGGACGTACGGATGCCCGTGCTCGACGGCATCGAGGCGACCCGCCTGCTGGCCGGCGCCGGGGTCGCCCACCCGGTGAAGGTGCTGGTGGTGACCACGTTCAACCTCGACGAGTACGTCTACGAGGCGCTGCGCGCGGGCGCGAGCGGTTTCCTGCTCAAGGATGCCCCGCCGGCGCAGCTGCTGCACGGCATCCGCACTGTCGCCACCGGCGCGGCACTGCTGGCGCCCGAGGTGACCCGGCAGCTCGTGGGCCGGTACGCGGCGCGGATCCGGCCCATCGAGGACACCCCGGACGATGTCGCGCTGACCCCGCGCGAGCTGGAGGTGCTGCGGCTGATCGCCGACGGCCGGTCCAACGGCGAGATCGCGGCGACCCTGGTCATCAGCCACGAGACCGTGAAGACGTACGTGTCGCGCATCCTCACCAAGCTCGGCCTGCGCGACCGCGTGCAGGCGGTGGTCTACGCCTACCGCAGGGGCCTGGTGACCTGAGGGCCGGCGGCCGGCTGCTCGGTCGCCCACAGCGCCAGCAGGCGCAGGTTGTCGTGCGAGGCGCTGCCCGGATCGGTGGTGTAGATGAACAGCGTCTGCTCGTCGTCGCCGGGCAACGCCAGCGCCTCGTACCGGATGGTGATCGGTCCGACGGCGGGGTGCACCATGTGTTTGCTGCCGTGGGTGCGTTCGTGCACCTGGTGCCCGTTCCACCACGTACGGAATTCCGCGCTCTTGATCGTCAGCTCCCCGACCAGCTCGCTGAGCAGCGGGTCGTCGGGGAACCGCCCGGCGTAGAGCCGCAGGGTGCCGACCACCTCGGCCGCCACGGCCGGCCAGTCGCGGAAGGCCTCCCGGGCGGCCGGCTCGAGGAACACCCACCGGGTGTAGTTGCGGTGCCGCGGCGGCAGCCGGGTCCAGTCGGTGAGCAGCGCCCGGGCCAGCGTGTTCGACGCCAGGACGTCCGTGCGGCGGCCGATGATGAAGGCCGGGTGCTCGGTCATGGAGGCGATCAGCTGCTGCAGGGCGGGCCGCACCCGCTGCACCGGTACGGGCTGAGCACGCCGACGGGCCGGACGGGCCAGATCAGCCAGGTGGGCCCGGGCGGCGGCGTCGAGCTGGAACACCCGCGCCAGGGCGTCGAGGACCCCTTCCGAAGGACTCGTGTGCCGGCCCTGCTCCAGGCGCGTGTAGTAGTCGACGCTCACCCCGGCGAGCTGCGCCACCTCCTCGCGGCGCAGACCCCGTACCCGTCGAGCGGTCTGACCGGCCTGGCAGGTGAGTCCCACGGCCTCCGGTGTCGTGTCCGTCCGGCACTTCCGCAGGAAGTCACCCAGCTCCGCGCGTCCCACCATGCCTTCATGATTGCCGTTGGCGGGCGCGCTGCCCAGCGGCTGGGTGGGCATGGCGTGCCCAGGCAGGGCTGGGCCCGGCTGACGGTGTCCGGACCCCGGTCCACGAACGCAGCATGGGAGCCGTTCCCCAGCCGGGGACTTCATCGAAAGGTCAGCCTGAGGAGGCTCCCATGCCCTACCCCACCACCGGACCCGCGACCTGGTTCGTCACCGGCGCCTCCCACGGCCTCGGCCGCGAGCTGGTCGGGCAGCTGCTGGAGCGCGGGGCCAACGTCGCCGCGACCACCCGCTCCCCCGAACGCCTGACCGCGGACCTGGCCGCCGCCGACACGTCCCGGCTGCTGGTCCTGCCCGTCGACCTGGCCGACGAGAAGGAGGTCACGGCCGCCGTGGCCGCGACGGTTGACCGCTTCGGCGGGATCGACGTCGTGGTCAACAACGCCGGCTACGGCCTGCTCGGCGCCGTCGAGGAGGTCTCCGACGCCGAGGCCCGGGAGCTGTTCGACGTGCAGCTGTTCGGGGCGTGGAACGTGCTGCGGGCCGTCCTGCCCGGCATGCGCGCACGCCGCAGCGGCCACATCATCAACATCTCGTCGATCCTCGGACTGACCGCCTTCCCCGGCTGGGGCCTGTACTGCGCGGCCAAGTACGCCCTGGAGGGCCTGACCGGCTCACTGGCGGCTGAGGTCGCGGACTTCGGCATCCGGGTCAACCTGGTCGAGCCCGGATACATGCGCACCGACTTCCTGCGTACCGGAAGCCTGCACCTGCCGGAACGGACCGCCGACGGCTACGACGCGGTCCGCGGGATGACCGACACCCACCTGGCGATGCCCGGCACCCAGCTCGGCGACCCGGCCCGCGCGGCCACCGCGATCATCACCGTCGCCGAGTCC
Source organism: Actinoplanes sp. CA-051413 (assembly GCF_050955795.1). Classification (NCBI taxonomy): domain Bacteria; kingdom Bacillati; phylum Actinomycetota; class Actinomycetes; order Micromonosporales; family Micromonosporaceae; genus Actinoplanes; species Actinoplanes sp. CA-051413. Next base: position 3,835,758 of record NZ_CP192100.1, on the reverse strand, counting down.
GGCACCGCGCCGCTGCACCAGATCCTCGGCTCGGACTCCTACGCCCTGGCCACGACCCGCATCGAAAGCTTGACCGCCGACATCGAGGCCGGCCGGGCGCTCGCCACCACCACCGACATCGCCGAGGCCGTCTGAGGCGACGACGGCGTCGCTGTCATCCCGCAGGCCGGCGCGGTCGTCGGCGCCAGCGAGGCGGTCCGCTTCGCCGCCGGCCGCCGCGCAGGCCGGCGTTCCACACCCGCCCGGGTGTCCGCGCCGTGCCGGTCGGCATCGGCCCGGGCCGGATCGCGCCGTAGTCGCCTGGTCGAGGACTGAACGGAGCTCGCGGTCGCCGCGGGAAGCCCCCGCGGCGACCGGCGGCTGTTCTCACCCCTCGGCGAGAGCCGCTTCCAGGAGGCGTTCGTAGGTCGCCCGGGACGGCAGGTGGGTGAGCAGGTGCCGGACGTTGCGGTCGGTGTACCGCACGTCCTCCACATCGCGCACTTCGAGTGCCAGCTCGATCTGGCCCCACACGTAGTTCTGCAAGCCGATCGCCGTGCCGCTGAACGCGTCCAGGCTCAGCGGTGGCAGGCACCCGGCCCGCGCCCGATAACCCTCGGTCAGGGCGCGGGCTCCCGCGGCGTTGATGCCACCACCGGGGTTCACCGCCCAGGAAACCAGCACCGCGGCCAGTTCCCAGGCCGGTGGCAGCCCGTTGGCGTGTTCCCATCCGGTGAGGATCAGCCGGCCGTCCGCCCCGGCCCGTATGTTGCCCGGGCTCACATTGTGGTGGCACAGCACCGCTTCGGTGGGTGCGGCCCGGTTGCCGACCGACTCGAGCTCGACCAGCGTCGGCACGGCCGCGGCCAGGACGGGCGCCCAGCCGGCCCCCTTGGCGGCGGCCACCTCCGCAAGTTCAGGCCAGCCGGAGGAGGCGAACCTTACGGAGCTCCACGGGCAGGTGCCGTCCACCGGAATCCGGAGCCCGTGCAGGGTGGCGAGCATGTCCCCGACTGCGCGGGTGACGGTCGCGCTGACCGGGGCGGCCAACGGCGGCCCGGACGGCAGCCACTCGTACATCCGCCACTGACTGCCGTCGATGACCTCGACCACGGCGCCGGAGGTGCTGCGGACCGGTGCCGGCAGCGCCACCCCGGCCCGAGCTGCGGCCTCCTGGAACCGGGCGTTGTCCTCGCCGTCGGACACGGGATACACGTCGTCCACAGTGCGCGGAGCCCAGCGGCCGCGGTCTGTCTGCAGCAGCCAGCGCCGTCCCATCTCGTCCGGGCGGGACATGGACCGCATTTCCCCGACGACGTCACCGAGACCGAAGCGGGTGGCGAGCTGCCGGGCCAGGGCCGGATCGGCGACGTCGGCACGGCCCCGCCGGCGGTCGACCTCAGCCTTGAGGTCGGTCCAGGTGCGGAAACCGTACTGCTCGGCGAGTGACGCCTGCGCTTCGGCGAGTGTCGCTTCGGGCCGGATGTCGCGCAGGCCGGCGAGCAGATCCTTCGCCTGCCGGCGCAGGTGGTCGAGATTGGGGTTGTCGGGCAGCGTCTTCATGGTGCACCTCGCTCAACGCCCGGACTCGCACGGGCGGACAGAGCGTCGGTGACCGTCGCCCAGCCTGACATCACACGGGGTGGCTTCGAGCCTTCCGGCGAGTCGCGGCGCGTACCCGGCGCGCGGATCGAGGCTAACGGAAAGTACCGCGTCAGTGTCAACCCCGCGCCTGCAGGAATCCGCTGTGGTCTTTAAGGCTCTCTTATGAAAGTGCGGGCTACGGTCCTGTGATCAACAGTCCGATGAGCCGATCGAGGTAAGTCATGTTGCCAGTCATGGTCGCCGACATGGACGCCGGACGGCGCCCGCGGCAAGGGCGGTCGATCGACCTGCTGGGCGGGCGCAAGCTGGAGTACGTACGGCTCGGCCACGCCATCGTCCTGGGTCTCTCCGGCGGCTGCCAGGTGCTGATCGAGACCGTCACCCAGCTGCACGGGCCGGGCGGCCGGGTCGATGTGGAGCCGGGCGAGAACCCCTCGGACATCCTCGCGACCCTGCTCGGGGACGTGATCCGGACGGCATGCATCCGCGAGACCGGCGAACTGCAGATCACGTTCCGCAGCGGCGCGCTGTTGCTGATCGGGGTCGACGCGGACTTCGAGTCGTGGGCCGTCGCCGGTCCGGACGGGCTGCTGATCGTGTGCTTGGCGCGGGGCGAGCTGGCCGTGTGGGGCGACGCGTCGGGGCGGACCGGCGTACCCGGGGGTCAGCTGTCGTGGGCGACCGACGAGGCCCGCTCTTGAGCTGGGTCTGCCGCTTCAGCACGCCGTAAGACAAGGACCTGACCGACGTCGTCGGAGAGCTCACCACCCGGGGCGAGGACTTCCGCACCCGGTGGGCGGTCCGCGACGTACACGCGCACTGCGCCGGATCAAGCAGATCCGCCACCCCGTCGCCGACGACCTAGATCTGCATGGCGGATCCCGGCCTGACCATGACCGCCTTGAGTGCACCGGCCGGTTCGGCCGACGACAATGCTCCGGTTGTGATGACCGACCGCACCACCTCTAAAGCGTCCTAGGATCCTGGGCTCAATAGGGATCCGCCGCGGTCAGGATTACGTCGAGGCCGCGGTCGAACAGCTCAATTATGCCGCTGATACGCGTACAGCTGGAGAGTGACCGGACCACCGCGCGGAAGGTGCTGGAGCTGCACCAGGCCGACAAGGTCCATCGCCCGTCGCGGGAGGCCGCCCTGGCCCAGGTGTGGCGACGTGGCCGTACGCCGGCCGGCGAGCCGATCTTCGTCGGCGTCTCGAACGGCGAGCCTGTCCGGCTGCTCTACGACGTGGAGGTCTACCCCGAGACGGCGTAGCGGCCATCACGCAGCGGTAGGCCCCGTTCGATATGTATCGATGAGCATCACTACGTCGCTACGGTTTGTCCGGGCAACCGCCCGCCGTCCCACTCCTCCGGCACAGACAGGACGACCGCATGCGTACCCTCGCCCGGACACTCCTCACCGCTGCCACCGTCGCCGCCGCCGGCCTGCCCATGCCGGCCGCTGCGATCGCTGGGCCCTCCCCCGAGCCGCCGCCCGTCACCCAGGTGGTCAACGGGCGCCCCGCCACCGAGAACTACTCGTTCATGGTCTACGTCTCCGGCTGCACCGGTTCGCTCATCAAGGGCAACTGGGCTGTCACGGCCAAGCACTGTCCCACCCCCGCCTCGGTCCGCGTCGGCAGCGTCGATCGCAGCAGTGGCGGCACGGTGGTCTCCGTCCGGCGGGCGGTGAACCACCCTCGGATCGACATCAAGCTGCTCGAGTTGACCTCATCCGTGTCCTACGCACCTGCACCTATCCCGACCGCGTCCGGTGCCGTCGGCACGGCGACCCGGATCATCGGCTGGGGCCAGACCTGCCCGACCCGGGGATGCGGGTCGACGCCGCGCGTCGCCAACGAGCTCGACACCTCGATCGTGTCGGACAGCCGCTGCGCCGGCATCGACGCGGCGTTCGAGATCTGCACCAACAACACCAACGGCAACGCCGGCGCCTGCTACGGGGACTCCGGCGGGCCGCAGGTGCGTTCGGTCAGCGGACGCTGGGCGTTGATCGGGGTGACCAGCCGCGCTGGTAACAACAGCTCCACGTGCGCGACGGCGCCTTCCATCTATGGGGATCTGCCGTCGGTGCGCAGCTGGGTCGACCAGCAGGTGGGTGGGCTGCCGGCCTGACCGCTCCTGAGCGGGTCGGCTTGACCCACTGCCAAGGTCGGCCTGACCGCCCCCGGGTCAGGCCGACCTTGGCCACCCCTGAACAGACCAGCTTGACCACCCCCGAGCGGGCCGGCGACTCGTCGCGCCGGCCCCTCATCCGCACCTCAACCTGATGCGGCGAACCTCCACATGAGGTGACAAGCCGAAGTCAGCTCGCCGGCGTCTCAGCCGTCGCAATCAGAGTGGCGCGCCTGAGGATGTGACCGGCCCTGTTGAAGCCAAGGAAAGGCCGGCGTCGCACAGCGAAGGGCGAGAGGCGACTACGCCAAGGGCTAGCACGCGAACGGCAACCAGACGACAGACGACCAGGCGACGGCGACCAGGCCGACGGTGACTAGGACGTCCGGCGGGCGAGCAGGGTCGAGTCCGCGATCTCGACCGTGACACCGTCGCGGACAGCGGTGCGGGGGCGTTGCTCCACCACCAGCGCCTCGAAACCCTCCGGCAGGGCCGGCAGCAGTTCCTCGGCGACGAACATCGCCTTGCGGTGGCTGGCCGACAGCTGCGTGAACACCTCGGACGGCGCGTGGCCGACCACGAGCAGATGCCCGCCGGGCGCGACAGCACCGGCCAGCCGGCGGGTCACCTCCACCATCCCGCCGTCCGGCGGGTGCAGGAAGTGGCTGGTGACCAGGTCGAAGGTCCGGCCCTCGGCCGCGAACGCCCGCGCGTCGACCTGCCAGAAGTCGACGCTGTCAGCCACCCCGGCCTGCTCGGCGTGCCGGGCGGCGCGGGCCAGGCCGTTGGCCGAGAAGTCCGCGCCGGTGACCTTCCAGCCCTGCTGGGCCAGCCAGATCACGTCGCCGCCCTCGCCGCAGCCGACGTCGAGCGCGGTGCCCGGCGTCAGACTGGTCACCTCGGCGACGAGTTGCGGATTGGGCTGCCCGCTCCAGACCTTCTCCGGGCCGGAGTAGCGCTCGTCCCAGCTCGGCGGCTCGAACATGGCCGTCGCCTCGGCCTCGGACTGATGCCCGTGTCCGTGCCCGCTCATCGGGTCACACCCCGGCCCGTCGCGGCGATCCGGCCGTACAAGTTGTTGATGTCCATGCTCATCAGCGTGCGCACCGGTCCTCGCAATGACAAGTTCCGTTGCCGGAACGGCAAACGGGCGGATGCCGGCCATCCGCGTTCGCGGCATGATCGGGGCATGGGTTCACCTTTGCACAACCGCGACGTGGACTGGGACCGATGGCCGGTCACCGACTACCTGGACGAGATCTACCGGGACGTGGCGCACGACGACGACGCAGTGCTCGTACACCACTCGGCCTTCTACCGGCGCTTCCCGCCCGGGCACTTCGCGCGGTCGCTGGAGCTTGGAGCGGGTCCTAACCTCTACCCCCTCATGCTGACCTCCGCCGTAAGCCGGGACATCGAGGCGGTGGAGCCCAGCGCGGCCAGTGTGGCGTACCTGGAGAAGCAGCTCCGCGACGGCCCGGAGGAGAGCTGGCAGCGCTTCTACCGCCGGTGCCGGGAGCTGCAGCCCGAGCTGCCGCCCACCCTGAGCGAGGCGCTCGCGCGGGTGCGCGTACGGCGGGGTGGCACCGGCGATCTGTCGCCGGACACCTACGATCTGGCCTCCATGCACTTCGTCGCGGAGAGCGCCACCGAGGTCGCCGACGAGTTCCGCGACCTGTGCCTGGCCTTCGCCGGGTCGGTCCGCCCGGGCGGGTGGCTCGTGGCCGCGTTCATGGAGAACATGGGCCGCTACCAGATCGGCAGCGGGCCGCACTGGCCCGGCTATCCCGTGGATCCGGAGATCGTCCGCGCCGTGTTCGCGCCCGTGACCACGGACCTGGTGGTCGAGCGGATCGACTCGGCCGCGACCAGCGACGGCTACGAGACCACCGGGATGGTGCTGCTCACCGCCCGCCGTGTGGGGCACTGACCCGGGCCAAAAGCTCCTGCAGCATCAGCCCGCGGCGCACGTCCAGGTCGTGCGGCACGCCGGAGCGTACGGCGGCAGCGAACTCGGCCCGCAGCACCGGCCAGCACTCCTGGTGGTCGACCGCGCCGAAGTCCAGCGTCAGCTCCCCGGCCGGTCCGTACAGGTCGATCCCCGCTTGCGAGGACGGCAGCCCGACGGCGCCGGACAGCGACAGCTGGCTGATCGCGCCGCCGCGGTGCGCGCAGGTCAGCTCGATCCAGCGGCGGCTGTCGCCGTAGGCGCGCAGTTCCTCGATCGGGCCGAGGGCGGCGTCGGCCAGGTCGAGCAGGTGGGGGCCGAGGTCGTACAGGGCGCCGCGGGTCAGCCGCCAGCCGGTGGCCATCGCTCCGCCGAGGAACGCACCGTGCAGGTAACGTGCTCTTGCTCCGGCGGAGGTGAACGTCGCCGCCGCGGCGAGGAATGCTCGCGTGCTGTGGTGGTAGCGCTTGGTGAGCACGAGTTGGGTGACCACGCCGCACTCCGCGACGGTGTCGGCCAGTGCGCGGGCCGCGTCCAGGTCGAGCGCCAGGGGCTTCTCCAACAGCAGGGCCTTACCGGCCCGGGCGGCGCGGGGTGCGAATTCGGCCTGCGCATCCGGCGGTACGGCGAAAGCGACAGCCTCGCACCGATCGAGCAGTTCCTCGTACGAGGTGGCGGCGTGCGCGCCCAGCCGGGCGGCGAGGTGTGCGGTGGCCTCCGGGCGGCGCGACCAGACGGCGGCCAGGTGGGTCTCGGGGCCGGCGGCGAGCACCGGCCCGTGCATCGTGGCTGCCCAGGGTCCGGCGCCGACCAGGCCCACTTCGACCGGCTGGGCGTACTCGTCGCGTTCCATATCGGAGCATTATCGGCCAGAAGTGGCCAGATCGGCGGGCACCATGCGGGCGAGTTCGGCGTCGACGGCGGCCGGGGCGTAGACCTGATCGACGACCATCGCGTACCCGCCGGCCACCGCCGACTGGGCACCCAGCCGGCTCGTGGTCACCTCCAGGTGGCGGGTCGAGCGCGGCAGCGCGCTCTGGTAGAGCACCTCACGCACGCCGGTGACGAAGTGGATGTCCGCCAGGTCACCGGCGATCACCAGCACCGCCGGATTGAGCATGCAGACCACCGTGGACAGCACCTCGCCGACCAGCTTGCCCGCCGTACGGGCCAGCTGCACGGCCTCGACGTGTCCGGAGCGGATGCGCTCGACCAGCTCGGCGCCCGACGATGTGGGCGTGCCCTCGGCGGTGAGCCGCTGGGCCAGCGCCAGCCCGCTGGCCACCGCGGCCAGGCAGCCGTAGAGGCCGCACTCGCAGCGGGCCTCGGGATGGTCGTGCAGCCGGATGTGGCCGATGTCGCCGGCGCCGCCGTCGATCCCGCGGTAGACCTGCCCGTCGATGACCACGCCGGCGCCGACACCAGTGGCCACCTTCACCAGCACCAGCGCCGGGCAGCCGGGGTAGTGGACCGTCTGCTCGCCCAGCGCCATGAGGTTCGCGTCGTTGTCGACAAAGACCGGGCGGTTCCAGGTACGGCGTAAGCGGTCGGCGATCGGGTAGCCGTCCCAGCCCGGCATGATCGGCGGCTGGGTGACCACGCCGGCGTCGAACTCGACCGGGCCGGGGACGCCGACGCCGATGCCCCGTACCCGATCGCGGTCCCACCCGGCCCGGGCCAGCACCCGGCGGAACGCGCCGTCGACCCAGCCCAGCACCGATTCCGGCCCGCGGCCGATCTTGATCGGCTCGTGCTCCTCGGCCAGCGGCTGCCCGCCCAGGTCCACCACCGCGGCCCGGGCGTGGTTGCCGCCGAGGTCGGCCACCAGCACCACGCCGTGCCCGGTGTCGACCTCGAGCAGCTCGGCCGGGCGCCCGCCGGTCGACCCCTCCACCCCGGAGGCGCGCAGGTAGCCGGTCGCGCGCAGCAGGTCGAGGCGCTGGGTGATGGTCGACCGGGCCAGGCCCGTGTAGCTCTGCAGTTCACCTCGGGTGCGGGCACGTCCGGTGCGCACCAGCCACAGCAGGTGCCCGGCCGAGTTCTGGTTGCCCGGGAGGCGCTTCACGGCAGAAAGGGTCACGGTGAGTAGCGTAAACACCACGACTGCCAGGGGCGATTGCGCCGCACTATTGCCCGGCGGCGAGACATAAGTAGGACAGTGATCGGCTGGAAGATTGTGCGTTCCGCCACGAATGGCCCGACCGATAGGGTGAAATGTCGGAGTGCCGCAGACAGTGCAGTTCACCTCCCCGCAGTGCGTCGAGGTGGTCGACCAGCCCACCGCGAAGCTCGGCCCCGGCCAGGTACGCGTGCATACCAGCTTCTCCGGCATCTCGGCCGGCACGGAGCTGACCGCCTACCGTGGCACCAACCCGTACCTCAACAGGTCCTGGGACCCGGACCTGCGGTTGTTCGTCGACGACACCAGCGGCCTCAGCTATCCGGTCGCCGGGCTGGGCTACTCCGAGGTGGGCGAGGTCGTCGAGGTCGCCCCGGACGTCGCCGGCGACCCGGGCATCCCGGCGGTCGGCGAGCAGGTGTGGGGCATCTGGGGGCACCGCGCCGAGGCTGTCCTGCCCGCGGAGAAGCTGCGCGGCTGCACGGTCCCCGACGGTCTCGACCCGATCGCGGCGACGTTCGCCCGGGTCGGTGCCGTGGCGCTCAACGCCGTCCTGGCCGCGGACGTACACCTCGGCGAGACGGTCGCCGTCTTCGGCCAGGGTGTGCTGGGACTGCTCACCACCCGGCTCGTGCGGCTCTCCGGTGGTTCGGTCGTGGCGGTCGACGCGGTGCCGGGCCGCCTCGAGAAGGCCCTGGAGTACGGCGCCGACGCCATCGTCGACGTCCGCGACGGCACGGTGGGGCCGCAGATGCGCCAGCTCACCGACGGCCGCGGCGCCGACGTGGCGATCGAGATCAGCGGCTCGTACCCGGCGCTGCACGAGGCGATCCGCGCGGTGGCGGTCAACGGCCGGGTGGTCGCCGCGGGCTTCTACCAGGGCGAGGGCGTCGGGCTGCGGCTCGGCGACGAGTTCCACCACAACCGCGTACGGCTGATCTGCTCGCAGATCGGTGGGGTCCCACCGGACGTCGCGGGGCGCTGGGATCAGGTTCGCCTGAACCGCACGTTCCTCAGGTTGGCCGTCGAGGGCCAGATCGACCCGGCCGGGCTCGTCACCCATGTCATTCCGGTGGAAGAGGCGGCGGCCGCGTACCGCATGCTCGACCGCCGTCCCCATGAGGCACTCCAGGTGGTGTTGAAGTTCCCGTGATCAAGCTTTCCTGCCAGGAGCAGTTGCTGCCCGGCCAGACGCTGCAAGAGAAGTTCGAGTTCGCCCGGCGCGCCGGTTACGACGCCATCGAGTTGCGCGGTCACGGCGGCTTCGCGTTCCGCGACCGGCTGCCCGAGTTGCGCCGGGCGGCCGGCGACGGGGTGCCCATGCCGTCGGTGTGCGTCGACATGCGGCACTTCTTCGGCGCCTTCGACCCGGACCTGCGCCGCGACGCCGTCGCCCAGCTCAAGTCGCAGCTGTCGGTGATCGCCGAGGTGGGCGGCCCCGGCGCGGTGGCCTGCACGCCGGCCTCCTGGGGCATGTTCTCCCGGCGGCTGCCCCCGTTCGAGCCGCCGCGCAGCGAGGAGGAGGACCGGGCGGTGCTGCTCGAAGGCCTGACCGAGCTGGGTGAGCACGCCGCCCGCGAGGGTGCGACGCTCGTCCTGGAGCCGCTCAACCGCTACGAGGACCACATGGTCAACCGGCTGGAGCAGGCGGTCGAGCTGGTCGGCGCGGTGGGTCTGCCGGCGCTGAAGGTGCTGGCCGACACGTACCACATGAACATCGAGGAGGACGAGCCCACGTCGGCGCTCGTCAAGGCGGCCGCAATGCTGGGCCACGTACAGGTCAGCGACTCCAACCGCTTCCAGCCCGGTGCCGGTCACCTCGACTGGGCGGCGCTGCTGGGCACCCTCGACGCGATCGGCTACGACGGGTACCTGGCCCTGGAATGCCGGCTGCGCGGCGAACCGGCCGCCGCCGTCGCCGCCGTGCCGGGCTTCCTGCGGCGCCACGACGTCAGCGGGCCGGCGTGATCGACGACCTGGACCGGGGCGCCCGGCGGGTGCTGGCCGCGAACTGGCGGCAGTGCGCCACCGTGCCGGCCGCGGCGCTCTATCCGCACCAGTGGAGCTGGGACTCGGCGTTCATCGCGATCGGGCTGCGCCACCTCTCCCCCGCCCGGGCCCAGCGGGAGCTGGAGTCGCTGTTCGGCGCGCAGTGGCGTGACGGACGCGTGCCGCACATCGTGTTCGACCCGCACGTCAGCGCCGACGCCTACTTTCCGGGTCCCGCGTTCTGGCGTTCCGGGGCGGTGCCTGGCGCGCCGGGCGTACCGACGTCCGGCATCGTCCAGCCGCCCGCGCACGCTCTGGCCGCCTGGTCGACCTTCCTCGCGGACCCCGCGACTGCGCGCGCCCGCGGCTTCCTGCCCCGGATCTATCCGCGGCTGGTCCAGTGGCACCGCTACCTGTCGACCCGTCGCGATCTGAGCGGCGACGGCCTGATGTCGGTCGTGCATCCGTGGGAGTCCGGCATGGACAACAGCCCGGCCTGGGACCTCCCGCTGTCGCGGGTGATTCCGGTGCCGACGACCGAGTTCACCCGGCGCGACCTCAACCACGGTGTCGCCGCGGAACGGCCCACCGACGACGACTACGGCCGCTACGTCCGGCTCGCGCGGGACTACCGGGACGCCGGTTACACCGATTCGTTGCAGGTGCACGGCTTCGCGGTCGAGGATCCGCTGTGCAACGCCCTGCTGGCCGCCGGCGAGCACGCGCTCGCGTCGATGGCGGCGGAACTCGGCCACGACCCGGAGCCACACCTGGCCGCGGCCGCCCGCTTGACCGACGCCCTGGTGTCCACTCTGTACGATCCGGCCGCCGGGATGTTCTTCCCTCGTGACGCGCACACCGGCCACCTCATCCCGACCTACTCCGTAGGTGGCCTGGCCCCGCTCATCGTGCCGGGCATGCCGGTCGCCGCCGAGCTTGTGAAGACCGCGCTGAGTGAGCGGTTCCGGCTGCACGAGGCCTGCCCGCTGCCGTCGTACGACCTCACCGCCGCCGACCACGACGCGAGCCGCTACTGGCGCGGGCCGGGATGGGTCAACACCAGCTGGCTGGTCTGGCACGGGCTGCGGCTGCACGGCGAAACGGCCCTGGCCGATGATCTGCGCCGGCGCCTGTTGGATCGGGTGCGCGTCGCCGGCTTCCGGGAGTACCTCGACCCACTGACCGGCGCGGGCCACGGCGCGAGCGACTTCAGCTGGACGGCGGCGCTGACCCTCGACCTCCTCCGGACGGCGTGAGCGGACACTCGGTGGTCGCGGGCACGACGTGTCTGCTCACCACCGCCGTCGGCGCGGACGTCACCGGCTCGGCGGTGGACGGCTTCTTCGTCGACGACTGCCGCCACCTGTCCCGACTGGTGCTGACCGTCCCTGGATCGGCGGTCGCGGAATCGCGCAGCCGGCGAGGCGGCGGCCCAGGACCCAACGGCCCGCCTGAGCGTCCCGCTGGGCTTGCCGGCGGCCCAGAAGCCGATGGCCCGCCCGGACGGCCCGCTGGGCCAGGCGGCGGACCTGGACGAGGCGGTCGCGCGCACGCCGGAGGCACGCCCTTACGTGCGCTGCGCACCGACGCCAGCTCGACGGTCTACGTGCCGGAGACGGCCCGCCATGAGGACCCGCCCTACGCGGTCACCCGGCGCCGGCAGGTGCGGCCCGGCCGCCTGGTGGAGTCGCTGGAAGTGACGAGCTTCCTCGGCACACCGCAGACCGTCGAGCTCGGCTACGAGCTGGCAGCCGACTTCGCCGACCAGTTCGAGCTGCGCTCGGCGCGCGCCTTCGACAAGTCCGACGCGCTCCGCCACGCCGATGCCACCGGGGATCGGCTCGTCTTCTCCTACGCCCGGCGTGGATTCGAGCGCACGACAACGATCCAAGCCTCGCCGACCGCCCAGCTGTCCACCAGCGGTCTGCAATGGACAGTCGTCGTACCACCGCTGGAGTCGGTGACACTGGAGATCACGGTGTCGGGCCAGGAGCAGGCCGGCACCGCAGGTTCACCTCCGGCACCTCAGGATGACCTTTCCCGCTGCGTACGGCAGGGTCTCGCCGACCTCGACGCCCTGCGCATGCCGGCACCCGGCGTGCCCGGGGCGGTCGTACCGGCCGCCGGCGCGCCCTGGTTCCTCACGGTCTTCGGCCGCGACAGCCTGCTCAGCTCGCTGTTCGCCCTCCACCACCGGCCGGAGCTGGCCGCCGGAACCTTGCGGGTGCTGGCCGCCACGCAGGGCCGCACGACGGACACCTCCCGCGTGGAAGAGCCGGGCAAGGTGATCCACGAGATGCGTCGGGGCGAGCTCGCCACCACCGGTGAGGTGCCGTACGCCCGCTACTACGGTTCGGTCGACGCGACGCCGCTGTTCCTCATGCTGCTGGCCGAGCACCACGAAGTCACCGGGGACGACCTGCCGGCCAAGGAACTCGAGGAAGCGGCGCGAGCCGCGGTGGGCTGGATGCTCGGTGCGGGCGGGCTGGCGACCGGCTACCTGCGGTACCGCACCGACCTGCCGGGCCTGGTGCACCACTGCTGGAAGGACTCCGCCGGCTCCATCGTCTTCCGGGACGGCACCCGGGCCGGCGGGCCGATCGCGGTGGCCGAAGCCCAGGGGTACGCCTACCGCGCGCTGCTGGGCTCGGCCCGGCTCGCGACAGACGTGTGGGGCGACCCCGCGTGGGCGGCAACTCTCACCGCGGCCGCGGCGGAGCTGCGCGACCGGTTCGCCCGCGACTTCCGGCTGCCGGACGGCTTCGTGGCGCTGGCCCTCGACGGGACGGGCGCGGCGGTCGATGCGGCGGCGTCGAACGCGGGCCACCTGCTGTGGTGCGGGCTGCTCGCCGACGACTGGGCCGCCACGGTGGCCGAGCGGCTGGCCGGCGACGACTTCTTCTCCGGCTGGGGCGTGCGGACCTTGGCCGCGGGACAGGCCCCGTACCACCCGATGTCGTATCACTGCGGCGGAGTGTGGCCGCATGACACGGCGATCGCGGTGGCCGGGCTGGTTGCGGCTGGTCGCCGTACCGATGCCGCGCGGATCGCCGACGGGCTGCTCGCCGCCGCGTCCTTCGGCGACGGCCGGTTGCCCGAGGTGATGACCGGCCTGACCCGCGAGCGGGGGCGCGGACCGGTGCCGTACCCGCATTCATGCTCGCCGCAGGCGTGGGCGGCCGCCGCTCCCCTCCTGCTGCTGTCGCTGTGAGCCGGCGCCCCGGGCTCAGGGCGCCGACGTGGCCAGATGCACGCGTTCGCCCTGGATGCCGATCAGGGTGAGCAGCTCGGCGGGGCTCTCATCGGCGCTCCCGATCCAGTGCGGTACGCCGGTGTCGAACTCGGCCGCCTCGCCCGGACCCAGCCGCAGACGCCGGTTGCCGAGCAGCAGGGTGACGTGCCCGTTCATCACATAGAGCCACTCGTAGCCCTCGTGGGTACGCGGCACCGGGTCGCCCCAGCGCGAAGCCGGCGGGTAGATCACCTTGAACGCCTGGATGCCGCCCGCCCGCCGGGTCAACGGCACGAACGTCATGCCGCGGTACGTCACCGGACGCAGGTGAATACGAGGATCACCGGTGTCCTTGGCGCCCACCAGCTCGTCCAGCGTCGTGCCGTAGGCACGAGCCAGCGGCAGCAGCTGCTCCAGCGTGGGGCGACGCTTGCCCGTTTCAAGCCGGGACAAGGTGCTCGGCGTCAGGCCGGTCTCCTGCGCCACGTCGATCAGCTTGGCCCCGCGCGCCCGGCGGAGCTCCCGGAGCCGCCCCGCCACGCCCGCCAGCACGTCCTGCTCCACCTCGTCCATCACCGCAGCTTGCCATTTGGCAACGGGCTTTGCACGTGGTCGCCGGGCTGCGGATGCTCGACACCATCACCCGAACCGAGGAGGAGCTGCCATGGGTCAACCGCCCTGGACCCGCGATCTCCGGGTCCGCCTCGACGAGCTGCTCGATCAGCACCGCTGGTCCGCGCACGACAGCCTGAAGGGCATGAGCGAGGACGAGGCCCGCGCTTCCCTGGTCCCGTCCCGGACGACGCTGCTCGGGCTGGTCAAGCACCTGACGTACGTCGAGAGGTTCTATTTCGGGCACGTCCTGACCGGCCGGTCGCTCAAGGAGCTCGGGGTGGCCGCCACCCCGGGCCGTTCGTTCATCCTCCGGCCCGGGGACAGCGTCGAGTCCGTCCAGGCCGCGCACCGCACCGCCTGCGAGGAGTCCCGGGCTGCGGTACGAGGACTCGGCCTCGAGCATGTGGTGAGCGGCCGGAAAGTGCGGTCGATGTGGGCGCTGTACGTACAGGTGCTGCGGGAGCTCGCCCAGCATTGCGGTCACGCCGACATCTTGCGTGAGCAGCTCCTCGCGGCCAGGCCGCGCCGTGCCAGGACGCCGTGAGCCGGCAGGCGCACCCGGAAGCGCTGCTGGAGCAGCGGGCGCCCGGGAGGCGGTCAGAGAGCGCCCAGGACATGCTGGACCCCCGCGACGGCGGCACCGCGGGCCCAGTCGTTGAAGGTGAGCGTGGCGGTGGTGATGTCGAGGGCGCAGCGCTGGGTCTCGTCGGCGCCCGGGCGGAGCCGGTCGGCGACCACGTCGGCCAGCGCGGGGGACGCGGCGATCTCGGCGACGTCCTCCCCGGCGAGCACGATCCGGGTGGTCTGCAGCGCCCCGGCGAAGGTGGCGGCCAGGTGGCCGAGGGCCCGGGCGGAGCCGGTGAGCAGCCTGGTGGCGGTACGGTCGCCGGCGGTACGCGCCTGGACCAGCCCGTCGAAGGTCACGGGCCGGCCGGCCGCGGCCGAGGCGTGACGTTCGAGGTCCTCGCGGTTGAGGTAGGAGGCCACGCAGCCGGCGTGCCCGAGGGAACACCGGGGACCGCGGCCGGTGAGAGGCGCGTGGGCGAGCAGGTGGCCGTTGTCGATCAGCTCCTCCACGACGACACCCTCGCGGACGACGCCGAAGCCGAGGCCGGCGCCGACGGTGATCAGGCCGAAGGTGGAGTGGGTGCGGCCGGCCCCGAACCAGAGCTCCTCGCGGGCCAGCGCGGTGACATCGTTGGTGACGACCACCGGCAGGCCGGTCTCCGCCCGCAGCGGGGTGGCCAGGTCGGTGTCGCGCCAGCCGAGGAAGGTGCCCTCCCGGACGATCGACCGGTTCACGACGACGCCGCCGAGTGACACGGCGATGCCGTCCACCGACGGGACGCGGCGGGCCAGCCTCTGCGCCAGCCGCGCCACGGTCTTCACGGTTGCTGCGACGGGCACCGTACCGTCGCTCCGCCGGCGTGGCAGGGCCGCCTTCGCCGCCCAGCGGACCTCGCCGAACATGTCGCACACGACGCCGTAGGCCCGGTCGGCGGTGAGCTTGCAGCCCACGACGTGCCGGGCGCCGGGCACCGCGGACAGGATCTGGCGCGGACGCCCGACCGTGAACTCCGGCTCGACGTCCTGGGTGATCAGGCCGCCGTCGGTCAGCGAGCGGGCGAGGCGGGACATCGACGCGTACGACAGCTGGAGCCGGTCACCGAGGGCGGCGCGGGTCGTCGGCCCGTGCACGAGCAGGTGCCGGGTCACCGCCAGCTCGGCGGTGGAGAGGGGTGCCATGCATCAAGCGTAAATAGTGACCCTTGTCACATTGTAGCCGCGGCATTATTTTCAACCTGGCTGAAAGTAAATCCGACCGAGTGGCCCATGCCGCCGGGCGTCCCCGCGACGACGGGCGAAGGAGGATCCGATGGCCCTCAGCACCGCCACCCGGCCGGACCGGACCGGCACCCCACGCGCCCGTAAACGGGACGACACCCGCCTGGCGCTCATGTTCATCCTGCCCGCGCTGATCGGCTTCCTGGTCTTCATGGTCTGGCCGACCCTGCGCGGCATCTACCTGAGCTTCACCAAGTTCAATCTGCTCACCCCGCCGGAGTTCAACGGCGTCGACAACTACGTCCGGATGGCCCAGGACCCGGTGTTCTGGAACTCGATGCGGGTGACGATCTACTACGTCGTCATCAACATCGCCCTGCAGACGGCGGTGGCCCTGGTCATCGCCGTGATGATGCAGCGGCTCACCCGGCGGACCTGGCTGCGGGGCATCGTGCTGACGCCGTACCTGGTCTCCAACGTGGTGGCGGCGCTGGTCTTCCTCTGGATCCTCGATTACCAGCTGGGCATCGGCAACACGCTCATCGCCGCGATCGGGCTGGACCGGGTCGCGTTCCTGTCCTCCGACGCCCTGGTCATCCCGACCATCGCGCTGATCAACGTCTGGCGGCACGTCGGCTACACCGCCCTGCTGATCTTCGCGGGCCTGCAGACCATCCCGGAGACGATGTATGAGGCGGGCCGGATGGACGGCGCCAGCGAGCCCCGGATGTTCCGCAGCATCACCGTCCCGCTGCTGCGCCCGGTGCTGGCGCTGGTCCTGATCATCACGGTTGTCGGGTCGTTCCAGGTGTTCGACACCGTCGCCATCGCCACCCGCGGCGGACCGGTCGACTCGTCCCGGGTGCTGCAGTACTACATCTACGACGTCGCCTTCGGGCGCTTCCAGTTCGGGTACGCCTCCGCCATGTCAGTCGCACTGCTGCTGGTGCTCGTGATCATCACCTTCGTCCAGTACCGGGTCACCCGGGCCGACACCTCCGACCTGAACTGAGGAGCGAGCATGACCCTCGACACCGCTCCCCCGGCCACCACCATCGGACCGGCACCCGTATCCCCCACCGTCGAGCCCCCGGAGCCGAAGCGGTTCGGCGTCGGCCGCGCCCTCGCCTGGGCCTTCATGATCGTGGTCATCGCGGCCAGCCTGTTCCCCTTCTACTGGATGCTGCGCACCGCGCTGTCCAGCAACAACGCTCTCTACGCCGGCAGTGACAGCCTGCTTCCCGTGCAGCCGTCCTGGGGTGGCTTCGCCCGCGTCTTCGGCCTGCAGAGCGGCCAGGAGGCGATCGACGCCGGCGGCGCCGGGCAGCCCATCAACTTCTGGCGCTACCTGTTCAACTCCGTGGCGGTGTCCACATTGGTCACCGTCGGGCAGGTCTTCTTCTCGGCGATGGCCGCGTACGCCTTCGCCCGCCTGGAATGGAAGAACCGGGAGAAGTGGTTCGGCTTCTTCCTCGGCGGCCTGATGATCCCCACCATCTTCACGCTGCTGCCGAACTTCGTGCTCATCAAACAGCTCGGCCTGGTCGACACGCTGCTCGGCATCGCCCTGCCGAGCATGCTGATGACCCCGTTCGCGGTGTTCTTCCTGCGCCAGTTCTTCCTCGGCATCTCCAAGGAGGTGGAGGAGGCGGCGCTGATCGACGGCGCGTCCAAGGTGCGGGTGTTCTTCCGGCTCATCCTGCCGATGTCCACCGCACCGATCGCGACGCTGGCCATCCTCACCTACATCTCCGTCTGGAACGAGTACTTCTGGGCGCTGATGGTCAGCTACACCGACAAGTCCCGGGTGCTCACCGTGGCGCTCGGCGTGTTCAAGTCGCAGACCCCGCAGACCGGGCCGGACTGGGCGGGCCTGATGGCCGCCACCCTGGTCGCTGCGCTGCCGATGCTGCTGCTCTTCATGGTCTTCGCCAAACGGATCGTCAACTCCATCGGCTTCAGCGGGATCAAGTGATGTCACGTAGCTACCGGGCCACCGCGGCCGCCCTGACCCTGACCCTGCTGACCGCCTGCGGAGGTGCCGGCAGCGGCGGCACCACGGGCACGATCGAGTACTGGCTCTGGGACTCCGCCCAGCAACCCGGCTACCAGAAGTGCGCCGACGCGTTCCAGCAGCAGAATCCGGGCCTGCGCATCAACATCTCGCAGTACGGCTGGGACTCGTACTGGTCGAAGCTGACCGCCGGCTTCATCGCCGACGCCGCACCGGACGTCTTCACCGACCACCTGGCCAAGTTCGCCCAGTACGTCGACCTGGAGGTGCTGCGGCCGCTGGACGACCTGGCCCCGACCAGCGACATCCAGGACAGCGACTACCAGCCGGGCCTGGCCGAGCTGTGGAAGGGCAAGGACGGCAAGCGGTACGGCGCCCCGAAGGACTGGGACACGGTCGCGGTGTTCTACGACAAGGCGGCCCTGGACGCCGCCGGCGTGGACCCGGCCCAGTTGCAGGACCTGTCCTGGAATCCGCAGGACGGCGGCACCTTCGAGAAGCTCGTCGCGCACCTGACCATCGACGCCAAGGGCGTGCGCGGTGACGAGCCCGGCTTCGACAAGAACAACGTCAAGACCCACGGGCTGGCCTCCGAGGGAGCGGGCGGTGGGGGCTGGGGACAGACCCAGTGGTCGGCGTTCACCGCCAGCGCCGGCTGGCAGGTCACCGACACCAACCCCTGGGGCACCCGCTTCAACCTCGACCAGCCGGCGTTCCAGGACACCCTGCGGTGGTACTTCGGGCTGGCCGACAAGGGCTTCATGCCGACGTACGCCGAGATCGGCGGAAGCAACCCCATCAATACGGACAAGCAGCTCCAGTCCGGGATCGCCGCCCTGGGCATCAGCGGCTCATGGATGATCTCGACCTTCACCAAGCTCACCGACGCGGCCGGCAAGAAGCTCGAGATCGGTGTCGCCCCGACCCCGATCGGCCCGACGGGCAAACGCGCCTCGATGTTCAACGGTCTCGCTGACTCGGTCACCACGCTGTCGAAGCAACCGGAGAACGCGGCCAAGTGGGTGAAGTTCATGTCCGGCGAGCAGTGCCAGAACCTGATCGGTGAATCCGGCGTGGTGTTCCCGGCCCGGCCGGAAGCCACCGAGCTCGCCGTCGCCTACAACAAGAACGAACGCAAGCTCGACGTCACGGCGTTCACGGATCAGGTGAAGGACAAGACGACGTTCCTGTTCCCGGTGACCACCAACGCCGCGGACATCACCGCCCTGCTGCAACCGCGCCTCGACGCCGTCTACCTCGGCAGCAAACCGGTCAGCTCCCTCACCGAGCTCAACGACCAGCTCAACGATCTGTTCAAGGTCGCCCAATAGCGCCGGCCCGGGCGGCGCCGGGCCCCGTTTCCGCCCGGTGCCCGGCGTCGCGCATCCTGACCTCATGGAATCAAGCGATGACCTGGCGGTGTCCGTCACGGACGGGATCGGGCTGCTCGAACTGCGGCGGCCGCCGAACAACCATGTCGACGCCGAGCTGATCGGCCGGCTCGCCGATGCCGCCGGCGCACTGGACGAGGACGCCGGCTGCCGGGTGATCGTGCTGGCGGCCGAGGGCAAGAACTTCTGCGGGGGTGCCGATCTGGGTTCGGCGGAGTTCGCCGGGGACATGGTGGTCGCCGCCGAGGGCCTGTACCGGCGGGCGGCGCAGCTGTTCGAGGTACGTTCCCCGATCATCGCCGCGGTGCAGGGCACCGCGGTGGGCGGCGGCCTGGGACTGGCGTGTGCCGCGGACTTCCGGGTGGCGGAGCCGTCGACCCGGTTCGTCGCCAACTTCGCCCGGCTGGGTTTCCACCAGGGATTCGGGCTCAGCGTCACCCTGCCGGAACTGGTGGGCCGGCAACTGGCCACCGATCTGCTGCTGACCGCCCGCCGGGTGGGCGGCGAGGAGGCGGTCGCCATCGGGCTGGCCGATCGGCTGGCCGAGCCGGGCCGGGTGCGGGAGACGGCCCTGCAATGGGCGCGCTCGATCGCGGCGGCAGCGCCTCTGGCCGTACGGTCGATCCGCGCGACCCTGCGCGGTGACCTGCCGCAGCGGGTCCGCCGGGCCATGGAGCACGAACTGGCCGAGCAGGCCGCTCTGTGGCGGACCCGCGACAGCGCCGAGGGCATCGCCGCGAGCCTGCAGCGGCGTACGCCGGTGTTCCGGGGCGAGTAGGCATTGACTATTAACAATATGTGTACTTTATTAACAGTTACCCAGTGCACCCACCGGCACGGAGGTAACCCATGCGTCAGAAGCCGATCGCGGTCCTCACGATCGCCGTCACCGCCCTCCTCCAGGTTCAGACCGCGTCGCCCGCGCAGGCCGCCACCGTCTGCAACCGCTACTGCGACGCCCGGGATCCGGGCCTCTCCCCCGGCGACCGCGTCGCCACCAGCACCACCCTGTACGGCCGCTCGTTCAAGGTTCACGTCAACGACACCGACGCGATGATCTGGGCGACCGTCGAGAACGGCCAGGCCGGCGACCAGCTGTGGCTGGACCGTTCCTTCGACGGCGGGCGTACCTGGTCGGGCGACAGCCGGCTCGGCGACACCACCGTCCCGGCCGGCGCCGGCAGTGCGCGCACCGCCATGTTCAACGTCGACAACTGGGCCTCGCGCGGCGTCGGGGTGCTGCGCGCCTGCGGCAAGGCCGGTGACCGGCCCGAGCTCGCGTGCACCGGCTGGGCCCGCAGCACCTGGAACGCGTGGGACCGGCGGACCGCCGCGGCCACCGCCCTGATGATGCGGTTCGACCAGGGCACCGGGCTCTTCGACACCAACGGCTGGTGGACCGGCGCGAACGCGCTCACCGCGCTGATCGACAACAGCCGGGTCAGCGGCATGCACAGCTACGACTACGCGATCGCGGCCACATACGACAAGAACATCAACTCGCGGCAGGGCCAGTTCCGCAACGAGTACCTCGACGACACCGGCTGGTGGGCGCTGGCCTGGGTAGCCGCGTACGACCGGACCGGCGACAGCCGCTACCTGAACACCGCCCGGGCCGGCGCCGACCACATGTTCAGCTACTGGGACACGCGCTGCGGCGGTGGCATCTACTGGCGTACGGACCGGACCGTCAAGAACGCCGTCGCCAACAGCCTCTACATCCAGCTCAACGCCGCCCTGTCCTTGCGCATCGGCGGCGACAGCGTCTACCGCGGGCGGGCGCAGGCCGGCTGGACGTGGTTCCAGAGCACCGGGATGCTGAACAGCTCGAACCTGGTCAACGACGGCCTCAACCTGAGCACCTGCCGCAACAACGGCGACGTCACGTGGACCTACAACCAGGGTGTGCTGATCAACGCGCTGGTCCAGCTCAACCGGCTGACCGGCGACGCGAACACGCTGACTGTGGCCCGCCGGGTCGCCGACGCGGCCACCACGAGCACGTACCTCAACAACAACGGCATCCTGCGCGAGCCCAACGAACCCGACCAGTGCAGCGGCGACGGGGTCTCGTTCAAGGGGGCGTTCATTCGCGGGCTCGGCGTGCTGAACGCGGCCGTGGGACGGCCTTACGACGCGTATCTGCGGCGGCAGGCCGATTCGGCGTACGCCAAGAGCCGGACGAGTTTCGACGCCTACGGCAGCCATTGGGCCGGGCCGTATTTCGGCACGAACCACTCCTGCCAGCACAGCGTGCTCGACCTGCTGAACGCGGCTCCCTGAGCACCGTGCCGACAAAAGGCATCGGGTCCGGCCGACAGCTGCCGGCCGGACCCGATGTTCACCTCAGCCGCATGCGGCTCCGTTCAGGGTGATCAGCTCCGGTGCCGGGTTCGGTCCGCCCGGCGTCGTCGCGTTGAAGCCGAAGTACACCGTCTGCCCCGGCTGGATCCGGCGATTGACCGCAGTGTTCTTCGCCGTCACCGTGGCACCGGCCTGCGTTGCCTCCGCCGACCACGCCTCCCGCAGCTTCTGGCCGCCGAGGAAGGCGAAGCGTGCCGTCCAGCCGTCGACCACCGTGCTGCCCGTGTTGGTGATCGCCAGCTGCGCGGTGAAGCCGCCGTTGCCCTGCCAGGGGCCGTAGTTCGTGTACTCGGCCTTGCAGGACGACGCGGCCGGGGCTTGTCCGGTGCCCTGGTCGGCCAGGAACGACGACACCCAGGCGAGCGCCGAGTTCCAGTTGATCGCCACCTCGTTCGTCGCGTACGACTCGATGTGGTCGACGTAGCAGAACTGCGGCTTGCAGCCTTCCAGCAGGTCCTTGGCGTACGGGTCGTCCAGGCCCGCGTTGGCCCCGCCCGCCAGCGACCCGGCCGGCGGATGCGGTGTGCCGGCGTCCGCCTGGTGCGCGAAGATCCGGCTGTGCTGGTTCTGCGACGCGTGCTCGCCCCAGCCGGTGACGTACGACTGGTTCAGCGCGTTGCGGCCGAAGATGTAGTCGACGCCCTGCAGCGCCCCGTCGCGGTAGCCGGCTTTGCCGGTCAGGTCGAAGGCGGTGGCCAGCACCACGACGTTGTTGAGGATGTTGCTGTTGCCGCCCCAGAAGTAGCTGCCGGCGTCACCCGGCATCGGCAGCCCGTACGCCTGGGCCTTCAGGGTCGCCAGGTAGCGGTCCGCCGCCGTGACCACCGACTGGCGGACACGCTGGCGGTCCGCCGCCGGCAGCAGATTCGGCACCGTGGCCAGGTCGAGCCGGCCCAGGGCGGCCGTGCTGCCCCAGCCGAAACCCGTGGCCGCGAAGACGTCGCCGGTGTGGTGCGGCGAGGCGGTCAGATCACTGAGGTACGGCTGCTCGGCCGTGCTCAGGTAAAGCTCAGCCGCAGCCCAGTAGAACTCGTCGCTGACGTCAGCGTCGCCGTAGCCACCGCCGCCACCACCGAGGTCCTGGGCCACCTTCGCCGGGTTGGCCTTCGCCGCGGTGTAGGCGGTGCGCGCCGCAGTGAGGCACTTGTTGGCGAACGCCGCGTCATACGGCGCGAACAGCCGTGCGCACTGAGCCGCGGTGGCTGCCAGGTTCAAGGTGGCGGCCGTCGACGGCGGGTGCAGCTCCCGCTGCTCGGGGTCGTCCTCGGGCTGCATCGGGATGCCGGTCCAGTTGGCATCGTGAATCTTGTGGTGCACCATCCCGGCGAGCGGCTTGCCGGCCGGGATCTGCATGCGCATGAGGAACTCCAGCTCCCACCGCGCCTCGTCGAGGATGTCGGGCACGTCGTTGCCGCGCTCCGGCACCCGCAGCGTGCTGTCCGCCAGGGCGGCCCCGTGGGCGGCGGTGACGGCCGTCTTGGTGCGTTCGAAGGTGCTCATGAGCTGCTGCACGGCGATGCCGCCGTTGACCACGTACTTGCCGTGGTCGCCGGCGTCGTACCAGCCGCCGCGCACGTCCAGCCGGTAGTCGCAGGAGTTGGCGCGGCAGGGCACGTCGGTGTCGCCGCGGTTGGGGGCCACGCCGAGGTGGCCGGCCGGGCGGGCGTACTGCTCGCCGACCAGGTCGCCGTCGATCGCGATGCCACTGCGCTGGATGTAGAAGAACTGCAGGGCGTCCGAGCGCAGTTGCTTGTAGACGGTGCCGGAGATGTCGAACGGGTGGCTGGTCTGCCCGTCGGCGACCAGCGTGTAGCCGGTGCCCGGGGTGCGGAAGCCGGAGAAGTCGATGGTGTGCACGTTCTGGCCCGAGGCGGCGTCCACCCCGCGCGGCGTGCTGGTGCCGTCGGCGACCACGTCACCGCCGGCGTTCTTGAGCTGCCAGCCGAACGCCGTGGTGGCCTCGGTGACCACGGTCGCGTTCTTGGGCCCGGCCGGCAGGTAGCCGACCTGGTTGACGCGGACCCGCGGCCCGGTGTCCGGCGTGTACGGCGGCTCTTCCTCGCCGCCGATCAGCGACACGTTGTCCACACAGAAACGGTACGCCTCGGCATTGCCACCGACCTGGAAGGCGACCTGACCCGCGGTGGTGTCGGCAGATGCGGTGAAGGTGAACTCCACATGCTGCGTGGTGGAGGTCAGCGCGACGTCCCGCGACAGGAAGGACGTGTACGGCTCGGCGCCCAGCTGGACGGCGGCCCGCACGCTCGCGCCCGGGGTGGCCGAGGCGTCGAACGACAAGGTGTACGAGGACCCGGCGATGAGTGCCACGCCGTTCTGCCCGACGCCGGCGTCCCAGGGGTTGGCCAGCCCGGCCGGCACCGCGGTGCACAGCCGGCCGTCGCCGGTCCCGGTGTCCGTGGTGCCGTAGGAGTACCAGCCCGCGGTCCCCTCGGAGAAGTCACCGTTCTCGACCTGCTCCGGCCCGGCGGGCGGCGGTGTGTCGCCGTCGCTGGTCAGGCTGACGTCGTCCAGGCAGAAGGTGTACGCCTCGGCGCTGCCCCCGAGCTGGAACGTCAGCGTGCCGTTGGCCGAGTCGAGACCTCCGGTGAAGGTGTACTCGAACTTCTGCGCCTCACTGGTCAGCGCGACGGCCCGGGACAGCGCCGTGGTGTACGGCGCCTCGTTGAGCTGCACGTTGGCCCGGACGGTCACCGCGGCGCTGGCCGAGGCGCTGAAGCTGAGGGCGTAGGCCGCACCGTTGATCAACGGAACGTCGTTGTGGCCGAGGCTGACGTCCCAGGCATTGGTGGTACCGGCCGGGACCTCGGCACAGAGCCGCCCCCCGACCACGGAGATGGGTGCGTTCTCGGTGGACCACCAGCCGGTGGTGCCGCTGGTGAAGGTGCCGTTGGGGATGTGCTGGACCGGCTCGGCGGAGGCCGGTTGGACCGTCAGCAGGGACAGGCCGAGGCCGGCCGCGGCGCTCGCCGCGATCAGCCTGGCGGCCCGCCGGCGTCGATGTGGAGTCACGGGGGTCCTCTCAGAACTTCGCGGCCGCTGCCGGAGCGGTGGGACGGCCGCGCAGGGACGGAGCCTGTGGGAGCGCTCCCATGATGCGAATGTTGCCAGCCGGTCAACCAGCCGTCAATCGACCGGCGTGATGGTTTGCACCGGTCTGCAAGAGTTACGGCCATCGATGGGCCGGGCCATCGGGCCCGGCCGACGGGAGGCCCTTTCCATGCGCCTGCGAAAACTGTCCGCCGCACTGCTCGCCGCCGGGACGGCTGCCGCGCTCGCCGCGGTCGCGCCCGCCGCGGCGAACGCGGCACCCGGTCCGAGAGCCCCGCTCGGCCCGGTGACCACGGCATCCACCAGCATCACCCTGATCACCGGGGACCGGGTGATCGTCGCACCGGACGGCCGGACCAGCGTCGAACGCGCGCCCGGCCGCGCGGGTACGCGGTTCGTCAGCCACAAGGCCGCCGGGCACCACTACGTGATCCCGATGGACGCGCTGCCCCTGGTCAAGGGCGGCCGGCTCGACCAGCGGCTGTTCGACCTGACCGCGCTGCGCGACTTCGGCTACACCGGCGAGGCCGAGCTGCCGTTGCTCCTCGCGTACCCCCGCTCCGGAAACCGCAAGGGGCCGGCCGCCGCCCGCGCGGCGACCAGCGGAACGGCCCGCGTCGCCCGCGATCTGGGTGGGGTGAGCGCGCTCGCGGTGCGCGCGCAGCGCACCGCGCGGGCCGAGCTCTGGACCTCTCTGACCACGGGTACGGCGGCAGCCCGCACCCTGAGCCCGGGCGTCGAACGGGTTTACCTGGACGGCAAGCGCAAGCTCGACCTGGACGTGAGCGTGCCGCAGATCGGCGCCCCGTCGGCCTGGCAGGCGGGCCTGGACGGCACCGGCGTCACGGTGGCGATCCTCGACTCCGGCATCGACGCGACCCACCCGGACTTCGCCGGGAAGATCGTGGCGTCCGAGAACTTCACCCCCGACCCGGACGCCGACGATCTCGTCGGCCACGGTACGCACGTCGCCTCGATCATCGCCGGCAGCGGCGCGAAGTCCGGTGGCAAGTACAAGGGCGTGGCGCCCGGTGCGAAGCTGGCGATCGGCAAGGTGTGCTCGACCGAGTTCTGCGAGGAATCGTCGATCCTGGCCGGCATGCAGTGGGCCGCCAAGACCGCCCCGGTGATCAACATCAGCCTGGGCGGTGGTGACACGCCGAGCATCGATCCGCTGGAGCAGGCCGTCAACGACCTCACCGCGGCCCACGGTGCCCTCTTCGTGATCTCGGCCGGCAACTCCGGAGCCACCGCGACGATCGGCTCGCCGGGCAGCGCCGACTCGGCGCTCACCGTCGGTGCGGTGGACGACCAGGACAAGCTGGCCGACTTCTCGAGTCGCGGCCCCCGGGTCGGCGACGACGCGATCAAGCCGGACATCACCGCGCCGGGCGTGGACATCGTCGCGGCCCGCGCCGCGAACGGTCAGATCGGCACCCCGGCCGGGGAGGGCTACGTGAGCCTCTCCGGCACCTCGATGTCCTCCCCGCACGTCGCCGGCGCGGCGGCGATCGTCACCCAGCAGCACCCCGGCTGGTCCCCGAAGCAGCGCAAGACCCTGCTGATGGGCGCCGCGAAGCCGGCCGCGGACGTGGACGTCTTCGCTCAGGGCGCGGGCCGCGTCGACGTGGCGCGCGTGGTGCGCCAGGCGGTTTCCGTGGACGAGGGCAGCATCAGCTTCGGCCGGCAGGAGTGGCCGCACAACGACGACGTTCCGGTCACCAAGACCGTCACCTACCGCAACGGTGGCACCGCGTCGATCACCCTGGCGCTGTCGCTCACCGACAAGTCCGGCACGTTCTCGCTCGCGGCAACCAGCCTCACCGTGCCGGCCGGCGCCACCGCCACGACCACGGTCACGGCGGACACCCGCGGCGCGGGCACCGACGGCTTCAAGACCGGACGGCTGGTCGCGACCGGCCCCGGCGACGTCCGGGTGGAGACCCCGGTCGCGGTGAACCGCGAGGTGGAGAGCTACGACGTCACGCTGGAGCACCTGGGCCGCGACGGACAGCCCGCCGAGCACTTCACGTCGCTCCACCGGCTGGACGAGCTGGCCTTCTACGACGTCTTCAGCGCCGAGCCGGCCGACAAGGTGCGCCTGCCCAAGGGCGAGTACGGCCTCTTCACCTGGATCTACGGCGAGGACGACACGACCACCATGCTGGTCCAGCCGAAGCTGGTGGTCGACGGGCCGGCGACCGTACGGCTCGACGCCCGCCGCGGGCAGCCGGTGCGGATCACCGTGCCCCGCAAGGACGCCACTGCGGCCCTGGTCGCGGTCAACGCCGACTGGACCAGCGACGAGTACGGGGTCGGCGCGTCCGCGCTGTCCGAGACCGGCGACGACATCTTCGTGGGACAGGTCGGCCCGCGCCGCAAGCAACCGGGCTTCTACGGGTCGGTCAACGCGGCCTTCGCGAAGTTCGACGCGGCGAGCGAGTCGTTCCAGGACTCCCCGTTCACCTACAACCTCGCGTACCTGAAGGAGGGCGCGTTCTACACCGGCTTCACCAAGCGGGTCCGGGCCGGCGAGCTGGCCACGGTGCGGTCCCGCTTCGCCCAGGAGGCCAAGGGCGTCACCGCCTTCAAGCTGAACTGGCCCAACCTCGGGCCGAACATCGGCGGATGGGCCGCGGGTCTGCCGTTCCAGCTGCCGTTCCAGCGCACCGAATGGCTGAGCACCGAGGGCCGGACCACCTGGGCGGGCGAGTTCGACCAGGAACAACAGACGGATCCGGACAGCTTCCCCGAGCTGCTGAGCATCGCGTTCTCGCCCGAGAAGCGGTACCACCCGGGACGCACCTACGCCGAGGACTGGAACCGTGCGGTCTTCGCCCCCTCGGTCGCCGGGGACATCAACGCGGCGCTGCGGATCGAGAACCTGATCGTGGCCGGCGTCCCGCTGTTCGGTGACGGCGCGGGCCACTGGGGCGACGCACGCACGGAGACGGCACGAACCGCGCTGTACTCCGGCGGCAAGCTGATCGGCGAGGAGCCGTCCGGCTATGCCGAGTTCGAGGTGCCGCCGGGCAACGCGCAGTACCGGCTGGAGCAGTCCGCCACTCGCGGCGCGCCGTTCCGGCTGTCCACATCGGTCAGTGCGGCCTGGACGTTCCGTTCGGCGACGACGGCCGGGGAGACCCCGACGCGTCTGCCGTTGTCGAGCGTGCGGTTCAGCCCGCAGGTGAACGAGCTGAACATGGCGCCGGCGGGTAAGGCGTTCCTCATCCCGGTCACCGTAGGACGGACGTCCGGGTCGGCGGCCAAACCCAACCGTACGTTGACCGCCGAGTTCTCGACGGACGACGGGCGCACGTGGCGGCCGGCCACGGTGCGCGGGACGGGCGACCGGCGGACGGTGCGGGTCACCAACCCGGCTGCGGGTGGGTTCGTGTCGTTGCGGGCCAACGCTACTGACGCTGCGGGCAATACGGCTGCGGTGACGGTGCTGCGGGCGTACGAGGTCGGCTGAGGTCAAGAGGGGGTGGGTCAGGTGACCCACCTCCTCTTCAGCTGTCCAGGATCACGGAGACGGTTACCCGGCCTTTGTCGTCGCGATGGGAGGTTGCGTGGCCAGTTCGGTCCCTACCGTCCAGGTGCAGGGACAGGGGTGCGCCCTCGTTGAGGAAGTTGCGCCACCAGGTCTTGGCGTCGGGCATGCGGACGCCGATGGCGATCTGGTCACCGTCGCGGCGGTAACCGACCGGGATGGTGAACGTGCGGCCGGAGCGGCGTCCTGTGTAGGTCAATAGGACGATCTTGCGGCCTACGAGGCGGCCCCAGCGTGGGGATGCGGTCAGGGCGGCCATCCGTTTGTTGACCGGGGCGGCGAAGCGCACCAGCGAGGTACGTGAGAGTGACGGCATGCAGGGACGCTAGCGGAACACCCCGTCCGTTTCACCGAAGTGAGACAGGAGCCGGCGCCTTCGCCTCAGTAATCCTCGGGTGGTGGGTCACGCTGGCGAGGTAGTTGTCGGGGCGTACCAGGAAGGTGGCCGGGGCGCTGACGTCGTACGCCTCGTGGGCGTGACCGTCGCGGTCGACGACGGCGCCCTCGGTGGCCGGGGCGCCCGGCCGGACGATGTGGTGGATGTGCAGGTCCGGCGACTCCGGCGGGAGTTCGGCGTCGGGCGCATCGAAGACAAGCAGTGTCCAATGCGGACCGGCGAGCAGGTCGAAGACGCGGGTCGACCCGCAGGGCGCGTCCGGCGCCCGGTCACCCGCGTGCAGCAGGCCCGACGCGCTCTGCGTGCCGTCGGCCAGCGGCCCGTCCCGGTAGGTCAGGGACAGCTGGCGCAGCACCGGATCGTCGCGGCGCATCGCGTCCTCGGCGTTCTCGACGTGCCGGCGGTGCAGCCGCGTGCTGATGCTGAGCACCTCGGCCGCCACCGGCAGTCGTTCGGCCTCGTAGGTGTCGAGCAGCGCGTCGTCGCCGGTGGCCAGCTTCCAGCCCAGGTTGAAGGCGTCCTGGACGCCGGTGTTGAGGCCCTGCCCGCCGGCCGGCGAGTGCACGTGGGCGGCGTCGCCGGCCAGAAAGACGTTGCCGACCCGGTAGCGGTCCACCATCCGGATGTTGGCCCGGTACAGCGAGGTCCACCCGACGTGCGTCAGGCTGACCCCAGCCTGAACTTCGTCGACGAGCCGTTGCAGGGCCGCCGGTGCGAGGTCCTCCGGTTCGGGCTTCTCCGCCAGTGGCGCGGTGAGCTGGAAGTCCTCGGTGCCCGGCAGCGGGCACAGCCCCAGGCGGAGCGAATTCGGCTGGGCGCCGGGCCACACGTGCCAGTGGTCGCGGTCCAGGCCGGTCAGCCGGACGTCGGCGATCAGCATCCGCTCGGTGTCGTGGGTTTCGCCGGTGAAGCCCACCCCGAGCGCGCGCCGGATGGCGCTGCGGCCGCCGTCCGCGGCGACGAGGTACGTCGTGGTGACGCGCTCGCCCGTGCTGAGGGTGACGTGAACTCCACCGTCGTCCTGCGTGAAGCCGGTGACCTCGACGCCGAGCTCCACCCGGCCGCCGAGTTCGGCCAGCCGCCCGGTCAGCAGTTCCGCGGTGCGCCACTGCGGCACCATCAGGCTGTTGGGGTACGGCACCGCGGGGGTCGGTGCGTGCAGCTCCGCCATCCGCCGCGTCATCGTGGCGCCGTCCGGCAGGTGGATCAGCAGCTCCGGATAGTCCCCACCGAACTCGCGGAACCGGTCGAGCACGCCGAGGTCCTCGAGGATCTCCTGGGTCCGTGGCTGCACCCCCTTGCCACGCGAGCCGTCGTACGGCGTCGGCGACTTCTCCACGATGCGGAACGGCACACCGCGCCGCGCCAGGTCGATCGCCAGCGTCAGCCCGGTCGGACCGGCGCCCGCGATCAATACGGTGAATCCAGATTCAGTGAACATGGATTCACCATAGGCGGGCTGATAGCGTGCGGTCAAGGCACGGATTTCGGAGGTAGGCATGGCGGTCGGGGTACGCAAGCGGCAGGCCGCGGAGACCGAAGCCGAACTGAAGGCGGCGGCGGTCCGGGCGTTCGCGCGTCTCGGCTATCTGAACACCAAGATCACGGACATCACGGCCGAGGCGGGCCGGGCGGCCGGGTCCTTCTACACCCACTTCACCAACAAGGAAGCGCTGCTCGAGGCGCTACTGACCGACCTGCTGGCCGAGGGCGACGTGTCCGCCGCGGCCCCCGGGCACAGCGACGACTTCCGCGACCGGGACGCGGTGCGCTGGCACGTGGCCGCCTACTGGGGCTTCTACCGACGGCACCGCACGATCGTGGTGGCGCTGCAACAGGCGGCCACGGTGGACGAATCGTTCGCGCGGCGCAGCCAGGAGCTACTGGAGCCGGACCTGGGGCACATCGCGGACCACCTGGCGAAGCTGGAATTGCCGGGTGAACCGCTGGTGGTCGCGTCGATGTTCACGGGTCTGCTGTCCACCTTCGCGGACCTCTGGCTCTCCGGGCGCGGACCGGACCTCGGCCGGGAGCTGTCCGACGAGGAGGCGATCGAGACGCTGACGTCGTTCCTGCACGCCGGCATCGGCGGCCGCCAACCCTGACCCCGCCACGCCGCACCGGGCTACGGCACCGGGTGCATCGAAACGGTGCGCGGGCATGGCGAAGCGCGGCGAAGCGGACGCGGCGGGGCTCCGGCGGGGCACGCGGCGCGGGGCGCGGCACGGCACGGCGCGGGGTGCGGCACGGCACTGGGTGCGGCACGACACGGCGCCGGGCGTGGCACGGCGCGCGGCACGACACGGCGCGGGGTGCGGCGTGGGGCGCGGCACTGCGCGGGGCGCGCACGGCGCGGGCACGGCGAAGCGCGGCGCGGCCAAGTAGCGCGGGGCGGGCCGGGCCCAGGTCCCGCGAAGCTGGCGCGGGCACGACCAAGCGCGACCCGGCGCAGGCCTCGGCGCGGCGAAGCAACCCGCGATGGACCCAGCGCGCCAAGCCCGACGCAGGGCGGGCCGGACACGGGGGCGTGAGGGGCAGCGATGAGACGCCCTGCGCAAGCGCAAGCGCACCCAAGGCCACACCGCCTCCGCTCCTGCCCCGATGATTGAAGACCCCACCCCCGGGCACTGCTCCGACTGCCACCCACCCCGAAGGAGCCACCATGCGGGCCCTGATCTACACCGTCGCTGCCGTAGCCGTCGTGCTCATCGTGCTCGGCCTGATCCTCAAGGCCGTCAAATGGCTCATCATCATCGGCCTCATCGCCCTGGCCGCCTCCATCGTCATGGGCGTCGTGAAAGGCCGCCGGGCCCTACGCTGAGCCGGCCCACCCCAGGCAGACCGAAGGCCCCGATCGGAATCGATCGGGGCCTTCAGGGTGAAGGATCGTCAGCCGGCAACCGTGATAGCAAACGTGTCGACGTTCGCGCTGTCGCTCTGCTGACCGTCCGAGCCGGCGTACTCCACCAGCGTCGTCCCGGTGCCGAGCGGCCCAGCCGGCGTCTCCGCCGGCGCCGTGAGGATCCACTCGAAGGACCGCTCCTCACCCTCCGCGAGCTGGCCCCCATAAACCGTGCAACCCACGCTCGTGCCGCCCGGCGGCACCGGCAGCCGATCCGTCGGGACGCAGACATCGCTCGGCTCGATCACCGGCCATCCCTCGAGACCGGCCGGGACCACGACCTCGGTCCACAGCCCCCGGTGCGCCACGTCGCTGTCGTTGCGTACGGTGACCGGCACCCGGCCCACGAACGTGCCATCCGCCTGGCGGGTGAGTGTCACGTCGGCCGCGGTCACGGCGAGCGCACCGGTCGTGTCCTGCACGTACGGCTGCGGACTGCGCAGCGAGCCGGTGGTCGACCGGAACAGCGCCGGGAACTCAGCAGTGACCCCCTCGACCTCGACAGTGCCGGCCTGCGGAGCGATCTGCGCGTACGGCTGCGGTTTGGCCGGGGATTGGAAGTTGGCCGTGATCACCGCGGAGCCGCCTGGAGCGATCTCGCCGTCGAGGGGGCACAGGGCGATCTGGCGGTTGTCGGGCGTGCGGTTGATGCCGCAGCCCGCACCGCCCTCGATGTCGCCGAGGGTTTCGGCGATCGGCTCGGTGATGCTGAAGCCGCCGCTGTACGGCTCGCTGCCCGTGTTGCGGATGACGATCCGGACGCGGCCGGTGTGGCCCGACTCCGCCGGCTGCAGGATCAGCCTGTTCACCGTGAAGGTCACGTCGGCAGCGGCGGGTGCGGCCTGGGCCGCGACGGCGCCGCCGAGCATGACGGTGCCCGCGGCGAGCGCTACGGCGCCCGCGCGTTGGAAAATGCGCATGGTGGTGTCCTCACATCGATTCCCCGTGTGACCGGAAACGATCGCCTCCGGTCGATCGATCGGGACCACGGTAGCAACGGTCGATCTCGATGTCTGCCCCGAGGAGGATCAGCGCCGGTCGAGCAGCTGCGCCAGGTGCACGGCCGGGCGGTCGCGGAGGTCGGCGACCTGGGTACGGCACGAGAAACCGTCGGCCAGCACCACGGCGTCCGGGGCCGCGTCGAGGGCCGGCAGCAGGTTCTGCTCCGCCACCGCCACGGACACCTCGTAGTGGCCGAGTTCAACACCGAAGTTGCCGGCCAGGCCACAGCAGCCGGCGAGTCGTCGCACCTGGGCACCCGTCGCGGCCAGCAGATCCGCGTCGGCCTTCCAGCCCAGGACGGCGTGGTGGTGGCAGTGCGGCTGGGCGATGACGTCCACGCCGGACAGGTCGGGCGGGGTCCAGCCCGGGGTCTGGGCGAGCAGCTCGGCCAGGGTGCGTACCGAGCCGGCCACCGCCTCGGCGTCCGCGTCCCCGGGGAGCAGTTCGTGGACGTCGGACCGCAGCACAGCCGTGCAGGAGGGCTCGATGCCGACGATCGGGATGCCGGCGCGGGCATCGGCGGCGAGCGCTGCCACCGTACGGCTGAGGATCTTCTTGGCCGCGTCCAGTTGACCGGTCGTGATCCAGGTGAGGCCGCAGCAGATCGACCCGGACGGCAGCCGCGGTTCGTAGCCGGCCGCGCGCAGCACCCGTACCGTGGCCTCCGCGACCTCGGGCGAGAACGCGTCGGAGAAGGAATCGGCGAAGAGCACCACGGGTTTGCGGCCCTCGGCCGCCGTTTTGACGAAGGTGCGCCGGAACGGGCGCCGGGCGAAGGCCGGCACGGACCGCCGCTTGTCCACCCCGGCCAGCCACAGGAAAAACGGGCCGAGCACGGGCACCCGGATGGCCAGGTTGGCCAGCCGTGGCGTCCAGCCGGCCAGGCGGGCCCAGAACGGCAGCTTGCCCAGCGTGTAGTGCGAGCGCGGGCGCAGCTTGCCCCGGTAGGTCTGGTGCAGCACCTCGGACTTGTACGTCGCCATGTCGATGCCGGTCGGGCAGTCGGAGGCGCAGCCCTTGCAGGACAGGCAGAGGTCCATCGCGTCGTGCACCGACGGGTGTGACCACGGGAGCTCGCCGCGGACGACCTCCTGCAGCACCCGGGCGCGCCCGCGGGTGGAGTCCTTCTCCTCGCGGGTGGCCAGGTACGACGGGCACATGACGCCGCCGGCCGCGGAGTTGTCGGCGCGGCACTTGCCGACGCCGGTGCAGCGGTGCACGGCCTGACCGAGCTCGCCGTCGTCGTGCGGGTACGCCATCGCGAGCTGCTTGAGCGGGAAGCGGCCCGCCGGCCTGACGTCGGCGTCGATCGGGTCCGGGTCGACCAGCACGCCGGGGTTGAGCAGGTTGCCCGGGTCGAAGGCGTGCTTGATCCCGGCGAACAAGGCGATCGCTTCCGGCGAGTACATGTGCGGGAGCAGCTCCGAGCGGGCGCGGCCGTCGCCGTGCTCGCCCGACAGGGAGCCGCCGAATTCGCCCACGAGCCGGGCGGCGTCGGTGAGGAACTCGCGCATGATCTTCGTGCCGCCGGGCTGATCGAGGGGCAGGTCCAGCCGTACGTGCATGCATCCGTCGCCGAAGTGGCCGAACGGGGCCGAGGTCATGTCGTACGAGGCGACGAGCTCGTCGAAGCGGGCCAGGTAGGCACCCAGGCGCTGCGGCGGGACGGCGGCGTCCTCCCAGCCGGGCCACGCGGGCTTGTCCGATGGCGCCCGGCCGGCCAGGCCAGCGCCGTCCTCCCGGATGCGCCACAGCCGGGCCTGCACGGCGGGATCGGTCACCACCAGGGCGTCGTCGGCGATGCCGGCGGCGGCGAGCCGCTGCGCCCGGGCCGCCACCTCGCCGGCCTCGTCACCGGCCAGCTCGACGAAGAGCCAGGCCCCGCCGCGTGGCAGCGGCGGCACGGCGTCCGGGCCGCGCCGGGCGCGCAGCACGTCGAGCAGGCGCGAGTCGAGCCCCTCGCAGGAGGTCGGGCCGTGCGCGACCACGGCCGGGGCCGCCTCGCCCGCCGCGACGATGTCCCGGAAGCCGAGCACGACCACCACCCGGACCGGGGAGTCGACCACCAGCTTGACGGTCGCCCGGGTGATGACCGCGAGGGTCCCCTCCGAGCCGACCAGGGCCCGGGTGAGGTCGAAGCGTTCGGGCAGCAGGTGCTGCACGGCGTAGCCGGAGACCTGGCGGCCGAAACGGTCGAACTCGGTGCGGGCCGTGGCCAGGTGCGCGCCGACGGCCGCGCGTACGTCGTCGATGACCTGCCCGGCGCCGTGCACGCCGGCAGGCCCGGTGGTCAGCCTCTCCCCCGCGGCGGTCAGCAGCTCCAGGCCGGCCACGTTGTCGGAGGTCCGGCCGTAGGCCAGCGAGCGCGAGCCGCAGGCGTTGTTGCCGATCATCCCGCCGATGGTGCAGCGCGGATGGGTGGACGGGTCCGGCCCGAAGCGCACGCCGTGCGGCATGACGGCCTTCTGCAGAACGGCGTGCACAGTTCCCGGCTCCACCACCGCTGTGCGGGCGTCCGGGTCGATCTCCAGCACCCGGTTGAGGTGGCGGGAGAAGTCGAGCACGATGCCGCGCCCGACGGCGTTGCCCGCCACCGAGGTGCCCGCGCCCCGAGAGGTCAGCGGCACCCCGGTCTCCCGGGCGACGGCCAGCGCCGCGGCCACCTCGTCGACGTGCCGGGGCCGCACCACGGCCAGGGGCAGGATCCGGTACAGCGAGGCGTCGGAGGCGTACATGCCGCGGGTG
This sequence comes from Actinoplanes sp. CA-051413, assembly GCF_050955795.1. Classification (NCBI taxonomy): domain Bacteria; kingdom Bacillati; phylum Actinomycetota; class Actinomycetes; order Micromonosporales; family Micromonosporaceae; genus Actinoplanes; species Actinoplanes sp. CA-051413. The sequence goes on along the minus strand of NZ_CP192100.1, from coordinate 3,800,914 downwards.
CCGGCGTCGGACCGCACCTCGAGGCCGGCCCGGTCGAGGGCCGCCACCACGCTGCTGGACTGGTCGCTCATGAGTAACATGTTACTCATGCCGGAGCTCGCCCTGCCGTCGGAGGCGCCCACCCTCGCCGACGCCGTCGCCCAGTCCGTCCGGGACGGCGTCGCGGCCGGTCAGCTCGTGCCCGACAAGACCTACTCCGTCTATCAGCTGGCCGACCTGCTCGGGGTGTCGCGCAGCCCGGTCCGCGAGGGCCTGCTCCGGCTGGCCCAGGCAGGACTGGTCGAGATCCGGCGCAACCGCGGCTTCCGGGTGCTCCCACCCCGGGCGCACGACATCGAGGAGATCATCGGCATCCGCCTCGCCCTCGAACCGCCCGCCGCCCGCCTGGCCGCCGAGCAGGCCACCGACGAACAGCACGCCACCATCCGGGCGGCGCTGGCCACCATGGCCGCCGCGGCCGCCCGGGGCGACGACGCGTCCTTCTGGCCGGCCGACCGCGCCCTGCACGACCTGCTGCTGCGGGCCTCGGGCCGGCCCCGCACCGCGGCCATCGTGGAACAGCTACGCAGCACGACCGCCCTGCTCGGACCGCCGACCACGGCCAGCGGACGGACCCTGACCGAGATCCACGCCGAGCACGAGCCCGTGGTCACCGCGGTGCTGGCCCGCGACGGCGCCACCGCCGAGTCGGCCATGCGGGCCCACCTGGAGGCCACCCGCGGCCTGCTGATGGCGAACCTGCGCCGGTAGCGGGCGGCGTTTCGCGGCGGCGGCGCCGGGTACGCGACGGGCACACTGCAGGAAGGACACGGCCATGACCGAAACCCCGTCCGCTGCCGGACTCCCCCTCGCCGCGACGATCGCGGGCGACCTCGTCGACAACGAAGCGAACGAAAGTGGCGCCGGTCCGACCGTCGGCGCCTCGGACCGTGACGCCGACGCGGCCCGTACCGGTGCCGACGTCGACCTGGACCACGCCAGCCGCGACTCCGACGGCGTCCCGGTGGGCGAGGCCGACGCGGCGGCCGACGCCGAGAAGGACTGACGTCGCCGGGCCTGTTCAGCGCAGGGCCGGCAGCATCTGACGATGGTCGAGCACCGCGCTGAACAGGTCGCCGTGCGTCTCCAGGCGCGGCAGGACCGACCGGATGGTGAAACCGTCGGGCCGCAGGCCCGCGCGATCGGCACCCAGATCTGGATGCCGCGCCGCCCGGTGACCTTCGGCCGGGCGGTCACCCCGAGATGCTCCAAGGCGGTGCGGTGCAGCCGGGCCAGGGTGAGCAGCTCGGCCCAGCTGGTCGTGCCGCCAGGATCAAGATCGATCAACGCGTACGTCGGCAGCTGCGGCGCATCGATCGCCGAGGTCCACGCGTGCCACTCCAGTCCGCCGAAGTTCGCCGCCCAGACCAGCGCCGCGGGCTCGTCGACGACCAGGTAGGTGGTCGTCTCACCGTGGTCGGCGTCCGGGTTGTCCCAGCGCGGCAGCCACCGCGGCGCGTGCTGCGGCAGCTCCTTGTGCCAGAAACCCTTGCGGGCGGCGCCGTCCGGGTAGCGGTGCAGATTCATCGCCCGGCCGGCCCGATAGGGCAGCACCACCGGGGCGATCCGCGCGGTGTAGCGCAGCAGGTCCCGCTTGGTGACCGGTTCCTCGCCCGGCCGGGCCGGGAACATCACCTTGTCGAGGTTCGTGACCCGCAGCTCACGGCCGAAAATCGGCCAGATCCCACCGGCACCCAGCGCATCGAGCACGGCGAGGTCGTCGGCGGTCGCGACCTCCGGGGTACGGCCGGAGCCGCGCCCGCGCCCGCGACGGGTCAGCTGGTCCGGCAGGTTCGTCCCGGAGGTGCGCACGCGCTCGGCATACCCGGCCGGCGAGGACTGATGCGCGGAACACCGGGTAGGCCCGTGCATTCCGCGACGAGGCTCAAGCAGCAATGCGTCGCGACCGGGCCCTACGACCGTTACGGCGCGCCCTTGCCGCTCTTCAGGAGCTGACGCCGGACGTCGCCCGAGCGGGCGGCCAGGGACCAGCCGGCGGCCGACGACACCAGCCGCAGCGCGTCGATCGTCGAGCCCTTCACCCCGCCCGGGCAGGGCTGGCCGACCGCGGGCGCCACGGAGGTGCCCGAGATGCCGGAGCTCGCGCCGGCCAGCCGGAAGCCGGTGATGCTCCTGGCGCCATAGCCGGTGGTCGCGCGTTTGCGGACCACGGCGTCGGTCAGCTCGTAGCGGCCGAACTCCCGGTGGTGCACCAGCGGGTACGTGCGCTTGCCGCAGACGACGGAGTAGGTGTCGTCGGTCCAGAAGTCGTGGTCGAAGGTGACACCGCCGGCGCGCGCGGCGAGCTTCGCGGGGGTCCAGCCGAAGGCCTGCCGGACGTCCGCCGCGGCGGCGAAACCGGTGCGGGTGGTGGGGTTGTAGGTCACCGCTGCGGACGCCGGGGCGGCGAACGCGACACCGGCGGCGAGCGTCGCACCGGCGACAGCGGGCCGGGAAAGGCAACGCCAAGACATGTCTGACTCCTGAATCGGTTCGCGGGCGCCCGCGAACCGACGGGTGCCTCCGCCGACTAACGATCAACGCGGCCGTCAGGGTGCGTCGCCCTCACACGGCAAGCCGGCCCGGCGACTCGGCCGGAGGCGGGGAACGGCCCGGTGCGGCCGCTTGCCGGGCCGGTGTGCCCTCCAGCCCGGTGTTGCGGTTGGGGACGGGTGGAGCCGTACCGTCGAAGGGTTTGAGCGAACAGCGCTAGACCGATTTGGTGGCGCCGGCGTCGATGCGCCAGTTCGCGCCGATCGTGCTGGGCATGGTCGGGGATGACAGCAGGAGCACCGCGCGGGCGATCTCGTCCGGTTCGATCAGGGTGCCGGTGAGCATGCCGCTCTGGCCCGGCATCGCGGCGAGCAGCGCGCCGTGGTCGATACCGAGGTGCTCCGCCAGCTGGGCGGCGAAGCCGTCCTTGCCCTCCATCAGATGGGTGCGCGTGCCGCTCGGGGTGACCACATTGACCCGGACGCCCTGCGCGCCCAGCTTCTCGGCCAGTCCGCGGGAGAACGCGTTGAGGGCGGCCTTCGCGGTGCTGTAGGGCAGCGGCGCCGCCCCGGGACGCAGGGCGCTGTCGGAGCTGATGTTGACGACGGCTCCGCGCGCCGCGATCAGGGCGGGCAGTGCGGCCCGGGTGGTGCGCACGGTGGCGTCGAGGTTCAACGCGAACGTGCGGGCCCAGTCGTCGTCGCCGCCGTCGAGGGGATCGGTGAACGACGCCTCGCTCATGGTGCCGCCGCCGGCGTTGTTGACCAGGACGTCGAGGCGGGGGTCGGCGGCCAGGACGGCCTGCACCATCCGCTGCGGGCCGTCCGCCTCGGCGAGGTCGGCGGCCACGAAGGAGGCTCCGGTGGCCACGAGTTCGGGAGTGCTGGTCCGGGACGCGGCGGTGACCGAGGCACCCTCGGCCACGAAGGCCCGGACGATCGCGAGGCCGATGCCCTTGCTCGCCCCGGTGACGAGAACACGCTTGCCGGTGAGTTGAAGATCCATGCCCTAACTGCAACACAGAAGTGTCAGTTAAGTCAATAACTGCGTCATTGATGTCTCAGTTATGGCTCGGTAGAGTGGGCCGCGATGAGAGCGGACGCGGAACGCAGTACGGCCCGGATCCTCGAGGCCGCCGAAGCCGTGCTCGCCGACGACCCGAACGCCTCGCTGGAACGCATCGGCGACGCCGCCGGGGTCGCCCGCGCGACCGTCCACCGCCGCTTCAGCTCCCGGCAGGCGCTGCTCGATGCGCTGAGTGAGCGGCTCAACGAGCGCTATCTGCTCGTGATCGAGCAGGCCAGCGTGCGGACGGCGCCGCCCGTGCTGGCCCTGCACCGGGTGTCGGAGATCGTCTTCGAGCTGAAGATGAGCCACCGGTTCACCATCACCCTGGCCTCGGCGCCCAGCCGGGAGGTCCAGGACGGTCTCGACCTGCTGTTCACCCGCCTGCACGCGGCGGGCGCGATCACCGCCGCCGGCCCGGCCTGGTGCCGGCGGGTCTACCTGGCTCTGATGAACGAGGTCTATCTGCTCCCCGACGACGCGCCGGAGCTGGCCGAGGCCGGCGGCCGCGCCGGCCTGCTGGTCAGGACCGTGCTGGGCGCCCTCGGCGGTCGCTGACAGCAGCCTCAGGGCAGGGGGACGACGTAGGAGTCGACCCGGGCGATGCGGCCGTCGCGGAAGGTGAACAAGTCGTTGAAGGCGAAGCGGAACGGGCCGTGGTCGACGGTGGCGCCGCGGCCTTCACCGGTGGTGACGACGACCGGGCCGTCCTCGTGGATCCGGTGGATGTCCAGGTCGGGGTGGCCGGTGAAGGCCGGATTCTCGATCTCGCCGTCGAACTCGGCCTTGCCGTGGGTGGTCCGGTGGCCGTGGATGACCCACTCGACGTCGTCGGTGAGGGTGGCCAGGATGCGCGTGTGGTCGCCGGTCCGGAAGCCGGCGAAGTACTCCGCCACGAGGTCGCGCTGGGTCACGAGGTGCTCCGTTCGGGGTGCCGCAGGTGGGTTTCGAGGGCTTCGAGGATCGCGGCGAGCCCGTCGGCCGCCTGGGTGGTGCGCAGCTCCGGAGGCAGCCGGCGCTGGTGGACGGTGAGGTCCGTGCCGGTGCCCGCCGGGCGGATGGTCACGGTGGTGCGCAGGCCGGTTACAGGCTCGTCGAACACCAGCTCGTGCGGCTCGGTGACGGTCACGTAGACGAACCGCAGCCGACGGGTCGTGCCGTCGGGCGCGCGGGTGTCGAGGGCGAACTCTCCGCCCGGGCGCAGGTCGACGGTGACGGAGCCGGCGGGCACTGTCGCGTGTGAACCGCCCCAGAATGCCGCGATGCTCGCCGGTGCGGTGAAGGCCGCCCAGACGCGGGCGGGCCCGGCCGGGAGGTGGCGCCGGGCGATCAGCTCGTCGCCGCGCAGGTCGGCGGTCACCGGTCTGCCCCCTCTCCGGTCAGGTGCTGTTCGAGGGCGTCGAGCCGGTCGGCCCAGGTGCGGCGCTGGTCGTCGATCCACGTGCTGAGCAGCGCCAGCTGGTCGGTGCGCAGGCGGCAGGGGCGCCGGGTGCCCTCGCGGCGCTGCTCCACCAGGCCGCAACGGCGCAGCACACCGACGTGGTGGGAGATCGCCTGCGAGGTCAGGTCGAACGGGGCGGCGAGCTCGCCCACCGTGGCGTCACTGCGCGCGAGGCGGGTCACCAGAGCCCGCCGGACGGGGTCGCCGAGAGCGGCGAAGGCGGAGTCGAGGTCCATGGCCTCACCTTAATGCAAACCGTCGTTTGCGCAAGTGAGCGTTTTCATTCGCGATGGACCGGGCTGGACGGGCTTGGACAGCGCTGAACCCTGGAGGCTGGACGCCGGCCCGACGAAGACTCCACCTCGAACCCCTTACGGAGGAGGAACTTCCATGGCCACCACGACCGAGATCGTTCTGCCCGGCATCGTCGAGCCCGAGCAGCTGCTCGTCCGCCGGCGCCCCACCGCTGCCCCGGGCTCCGGCCAGGCATTGGTCGCCGTCGAGGCGAGCGGGGTCTCCTTCGCCGAGCAGCAGATGCGGCGCGGGCGCTACTTCGCCCAGCCGGCCTTTCCCTTCGTCCCCGGCTACGACCTGGTCGGCACCGTGGCTGCGGTCGGGCCCGGCGTCGACCCCGCGCTGGCCGGGCAGCGGGTCGCCGCCCTGACCAAGGTCGGCGGCTGGTCGTCCCACGCCCTGCTGGACGCGGCGGACCTGGTACCCGTGCCCGAGGGCATCACGCCCAGCGAGGCGGAGACCGTCGTGGTCAACGGCATCACCGCCTGGCAGATGCTGCACCGCGTCGCCAAGGTCCGGGCCGGCGCGACGATCCTCGTGCACGGCGCGAACGGCGGCGTCGGCTCGACCCTCGTGCAGCTGGCCCGGCACGCCGGCATCCGGGTGCTCGGCACCTCCTCGGCGCGCAACCGTACGGCGGTCAGCGACCTCGGCGCGATCCCGCTCGACTACGCCGCCGCCGACCTCCCCGCCCAGGTACGGGCCCTGGCCCCCGCCGGGGTGGACGCCGTCTTCGACCACGTGGGCGGCCCCGGCATCGTCGACTCGTTCCGCCTGCTCGCCCGCGGCGGGACGCTCGTCGCCTACGGCAGCGCGTCGACCCGCGACGACAAGGGCAACCCGCTGCTGCCGGTCGTCGCTCTCGCCGCCCGCCTGGCGGTGTGGAACTACCTGCCGAACGGCCGGTCCGCGGCGTTCTACAACGTGTGGGGCGGCCGGCGCCGCAAGCAGGTCTTCCGCGCCCGGCTCCGCGAGGACCTCGGGCAGGTCTTCGCCCTGCTGGCCCAGGGTGTCCTCACCGCGCAGGTGGCGGCCGAGCTGCCGCTGGAACGCGCCGGGGAGGCGTTGCGCCTGGCCGAGTCCCGTACGGTCGTCGGCAAGGTGGTGCTCGTGGTGGACCACGGCACCGAGCCGGGCCGGTGAGTCACCGGGACGCGAGCTCGGCCTCCCACAGCACGTCGCTCACCCGGGCGACAGCCGCCCGCAGATGCCGGCGATAGGTGCCGAAGGGCAGGCCGAGCCGTCGCGCCGCCGCCTCGTGGGTCGGCGCCCCCGAGAAGTACGTCGCCACCAGAGCCGCGTGCGCCTTCACGCCGGCGAGGTCCGTACCCATCGCGTCGACAGCTTCCTGAACCAGCGCGCGCAGGGCGACGGCCGGATCACCGCCGGCCGCGGTCAGGAAAGGCCGGTGCAGCAGGCGGTTCGACGCGAAGCCCTCGGGGTGGCGCCAGGTCTGCAGGGCCAGGCGGACGTACTCGTCGAACTCCTCGCGGTCCGGCCCGGCACCGGTTGCCAGATCCGGTGGCGGGGCCGGGCGCGCGGTGACGGCACCTTGGTCGCCGACGCTGGCCGGTACGGCCCCGCTGACCACGGCGTGGAACCACTCCTCGAACGACTCCTGCCGCCAGTCGTTGACGAACAGCCCGTAGGTGGCGTCGCCGACCCGTACGCGCCGGCCGGAGTCGGCCATGGCGGTGCCGAGGCGTTCCGTCCACGCCGCCATGTCCTGGTAGATGTCGAAGTCGTGGGCCCGTCCGGTCGCCCGGTACGCCTCCACCAGCGCCCGCCAGTGGTTCAGCTCCAGCACCGCCGACGGCTGCTCGTACGCGGCGGGATGGACCGCGAAGCGGGTGATGGAGATGTGCTCGCCGGGACGGGCCGGGCTGGTGGCGTTGCTGTATTCCCAGGCCGCGGCGACCACCGGGTCGGTCGCGAGGTCCTCGGGATCGGCCGGGACGCTGAGCACCAGGTGCGCCGAGAACGCCACGATCTCGCTGCTGCGGACGTCACGGAAGATGTGGAAGACGTGCGGCTGCTTGGCGTACCAGTAGGCGGCCAGGGCCGCGGACTCCTCGCCCTCGGCCGCGCGGCACAACTCCAGCACGCGCGGCAGGTGCTCCGGCGCCAGGTCTTCCTCGTGTACGCCGCCCTGGCGCGACCACGAGTACATCGCGCCCACGAGCGGCACGTCGCGGTAGAGGTAGAACGCGCGGCCCATGGCGTCGAGCATCTGGTCGTCCGGGGCTTCGCGGGCCTGGCGGAGGTGCACCTGCACCAGACGCTCGCGGATGCCGTCGTACGCCTGGGGTGACCGCCAGCGCAGGTCCGCGACGAGCGTCTCCCGCGCGGCGTCGTGCGGGAAGAGTCCCTGCGGCGCGGACTCCATGAACGGCAGCCCGCGCAGCCAGCCGAACAGGGCACCGGCGTCCTCCTCGGGCAGGGCCGCGAGCAGCAGCTCCTCGGTGGTCGCGTAGGCCTGGGCCGCCACCTCCAGCGCCCGCCGGTGGGTGGCCGAGGGGACGTCGCCGATCAGCCGCGTCATCAGGGTCGCGAGCACCTCGCCGGTCGGCGTCCAGTCCCGGTCCTCGTCCGCGGGACCGTGCATGACGGCGGCGGCGAGCGAGAGCGCAAGCGGGTTGCCGCCGGCGAATCCCGCGACGGCGGGCACCTCGGACGCGCCGACTCCCCGGGCGGCCAGCAACGCACCGGCCTGCTCGGCGGTCAGCGGCGCCAGCTCGGTCACGGCCAGCAGCTGGGACCAGCCGGGATCCACCGACCACTCGACCTCGGGCCGGCCGCGGCCGCTGAGCACCACGAGCGCGCCGTCGGCGAGGCGCGGCAGGAAGCGCTCGCGCAGCCAGCCTTCGAGCCACTGACACTGCTCGAAGGAGTCGACGACGAGCACCGCGGAACCGTCGTCGAGCACTGCGGCCGCCGTCTGCTCGAACTCCTGCGGATCCCGGGTGACGAACCGCCCGTCGACCTCGACCACGGACCGCCCGGCCTCCCGGGCCGCCTGCACCCACAGCCGGGTCAGCGTCGACTTGCCGATGCCACCCGGCCCGTGGACCCAGAGCACAGCGACGGGCGAGCCGCCGGACAGGGCGGCCCGGAACGCCACGAGCTCGTGCTCCCGGCCCACGAAGGCCCGGGCGCGGGCCGCTTCCAGCCGGCCCGCCAGGCCACGCCCGGCCGAGCCGGGAACCGTCTCCGACCGCATGGTGGGCTCCTCCCGGGCTGGTCCGCCGGCGCGATTGTCGCAAACGAGCGGCCCGGTGGACACGGCTGGACCCCGCTGGACCCCGGCGCCCGCTTCCGGACGGACCGCGATCGGGCTGAGAGTCGAGGTGAGCGACGGGCACCGGCCCGGCGCCGGCCCGGACAGGAGACAAACCATGACCGGTACGCCCACACCCGCCATCGACGAGAACGCGCCCGTCATCGCCCGGCACAGCATCGTCATCCACGCCCCGCTGGACGTTGTCTGGCGGGTGCACACGGACCTGGAGTCGTGGCCGGAGTGGCAGTCCGGCGTGGGCAGCATGGAACTGCTCACGCCGGGACCGCTGCGGCCGGGCTCGGCCTTCCGCTGGCACGTCGAGGGCCTGGACATCACCTCCACCGTCCGGCAGGTCGTGCCCCAGCGCCGGGTGGTCTGGGGCGGCCCCGCGAACGGCATCGAGGGGGTGCACGTCTGGGAGTTCACCGAGGAGCCGGGCGGCGGGGTGCTGGTGCACACCGAGGAGTCGTGGAGCGGGGGTCCGGTCGAGGCCGACATCCCGTACGCGCAGCAGGCGCTGGACTCCTCGCTGACCACCTGGCTGGACAACCTCCGGATGCGGGCCGAAGCCGCCTGACAACGAACCGGCCCCGGCGACATCGCCGGGGCCGGTCAGGGACGACTGTCCTCAGCGGACGGGTTCGATCCACACGTTGCGGTACTGCACCTTGTTGCCGTGGTCCTGCAGGCGGATGGCCCCGGTGGCCGGGCCCTCCGGGATGTTGCCGCCGGTGCCCCGGGGGATCTCGACGTTGTCCTGCACCTTCTTGCCGTTCCAGACCAGAGTGACGCGGGCGTTCTCGGTCTTGGTGCCGGCCGCGTCGTAGCGGGCCGCCCGGAACGTGATGTCGTATCTCTGCCAGGTCTCCGGCGCGGTGGCGGCGTTCACGTCCGGGGCTTTGATCGTGTAGATCGCGCCCGCCTCGTTGTTGTCGAGCGTCGTGTCCCCGTACGAGTCGAGGATCTGGATCTCGTAGCGCTCCTGCTGGTAGACGCCGCTGTTGCCACGGTTCTGCCCGGTCACGTCCGGGGGCAGCAACGGAACCTTGAACTCGACGTGCAGTTTGTAGTCGCCGAACGCGTCCTTGGTGCGCAGGTCACCACAGCACACCTCGGTCGCCCCGCCCGCGACAGCCGGCCACTGTGGTAGCCGCCCGTCCGTGTGCAGCCAGTTGTCGAGGCTGTGCCCGTCGAAGAGGGTGATCCGCTGCCCGGCCCGGCGCACGCTGATCAGGTCCAGGTTGACGTGTCCCGTGTCGAGGGCGTCGACCCGGTACTGGATCGTGTTGAGGCCCTTGCGCAGGGACAGCTTCTCCGTGACGGTCGCCCATTCGTCCCAGGTGACCGTCGACGGCAGCGAGACCTGGCGGACCTTGCGTTCGTTGACGTGCACGCTGACCGTCTTGGTGCCGCTGAACGGGTTGGGGCCGTTCGAGTAGCGCAGCCCGACCTCGTAGTCGCCGGCCTTGTCGACGTTGACGTGCATGGTGGTCGAGGAGTTGAGCGACCCGAAGCCGGCCGCGAAGCCGATGCCGGAGAAGCCGCGGTGGTCCGTGGCCAGCCCGGCCCCGCCCTCGCGGTTGCCTTCCTCGGCCTCGTAGTAGACCTGCTGCGCCTGGTCACCGGGGACCTCGTTCATCGTGTACCAGGCCTCGGTGCTCCACAGCGTCTCACCGTCACGGGCACTGAACGGGCGCGGCGAGCGCAGGTGCACCACCCGATCGCGGCGCAGCCCGGCCACGGTCAGCGTGACGGTCTTGCGATCGCTGGAGACCTTGGCCGCGGTGACCGGCAGCGTCTCCTTGTCCACCTCGGGGCCGCCGTACTGCGCGGTCGCCGCGTACCGCCACTGCTCCACCTTGTATGCGGTCGGCAGCGCGGTGACGGTCGCGTCGGACAACGGCTTGGTGTACTCGATTTTGAAGCCGGTCCCGGTGGCCTTCATCGTCTTCATGTCGAAGACGTCCTTGCCGTTGGGGGTGAGCTTCTGCAACCCGAAGCGCAGCTTGCCCTCCTGGCCCCAGTTGCCCTCGGCGCCGAGCCCGCCGAGATAGATCGCGCCGTCCGGCCCGATCGACACCTCGTTGATGCCGGCCTCCAGGCCCTGGGTGTGCCGGAAGACCGCGCCCTGCTCCTGGCCGTGCACGGTTTCCAGGTACGCCCGCTGCAGGCCACCGTAGGTGACGTCACCGATCAGCAGCTGCCCCTTGTACGGCCCCGATTTGAGCAGCACGGGCGTGCTGGGCGAGTTGGCGATCTGGTTCTGCGGCAGCCACAGCACCGGCCGGGTCACCGGCTCGGCGTCGAACGGGCCGTCCGGGTTGGTGTAGTGGTTGTAGAAAGCGCCCTGCTTGATCTTGAGCAGCTTGGACGACGGGAGCCAGCCACCCTGGTTGTCGGTGACGTAGAGGTCACCGCCGGGCCCCCAGCCGATCCCGTTCGGGGTGCGCAGACCGCCGGCCACCGTGGTGACCTTGCCGGTGCGCCGGTTGACCACGATGCTCGTGCCACGACCGCCGACCGGCTGCGGATCCGTGGTGGCGCCGCCGAGGTTGATCGACACGGACAGGTTCAGGTAGAAGTTGCCGTCCTTGTAGAGCAGGCCGAACGCGAACTCGTGGAAGTTGCCGCCGAACGGCCACACCGCCACGGTACGGCGGGTGTCGAGCACTTGGTCGCCGTTGGTGTCGCGCAGCTCGGTGAGCTCGTGCTTCTGCGACACGTAGACCATGTTGTCGACCACCGCGATGCCCATCGGCTCCTTGAGCCCGTCGGCGATCTTGCGGTACGTCACCTTGGCCGGACCGGTCTTGCCGGTCACCTTGTCGACCAGGTAGACCTCCCCGGCCACCTGGTCGGAGCCGCCCCAGGTGCTGAGCACCATCTTGCCGTCGGGCCGCCAGGCGATGCCGGTGACCTGCGGCTCGAAGCCCGGCGGGCGCAGATCGGTGAGGTCGTAGCCGGGATGCACGGCGGTCAGCGGCAGCCCGTCACCGGGGGCGTCGGTGCCGGCGACACACTCCTTCTGCCCCGGCGCGGTCACCCGGACCACGCCGGCGTCGGTGCTCAGCGCGCTGGTCGGCACGACCGCGAAGTCGTCGGCGCCCGGCGGCCGCCAGGCGAGGGTGAGCTGCTGACCACCGTTGCGCTCGAAGTGCTCGACCCGCACCGGGTGCACGCCCGCGGTCAGGGTGATCGCACCGTCCTTGGGCTCGGCGCCGTGCAGGCCGTCATGGTCGACGACGAGGGTGTCACCGACCCACAACTTCGAGCCGTCGTCACTGGTGAGCCGGAACGTGTAGGCGCCGTCGGCGGGCACGGTGAGATTGGCGAGCGCGTGCGTGACGAAGTCGTCCTCGAGCCCGAACTGCTCGGCGGTCGACCAGTCCACTGTGGGCATCAACTTGTCCACATTGGGAGTCTGGCCGGGCTTGAGCTCACAGACGCGGTTGAGGGGCAGGCCGATGTGATAGGTCCGCAGCGTGACGCCCGGCTCCTGGGGCGGCAGGTCGGCGGCATACGCGGGTGCGGCGGTGGATGTTCCGATGAGTAAGGCAGCCACTAGCAGACGTTTCACGGCGCTCCCCTGTTACCAGCTCACTTCAGAGACGTGAACATCCTGATCCACTTTCGACGCCACGTCCATATCTTCTGCCGTTTGTAATCCAACTTTCTACTCTGGAGACAAAAGTGGCCGATCCCGGTTCGCACCGGGACCGGCCACCGCAAAGCGATCAAGCTAGGAAGCCTCGTCGATCACGGCCCGCAGCCGCAGAAGCTTCCGTAAGTGCCGCGCCAGACCTCGCTGTAGAACGCGATGCCCCAGCTCCACCGGTTGGCCCGCCGCATCCAGTCCGGTGGGTTGCGCTGATGGATGATGCGGGCCGTGAAGTTTCCGTCGAAGAACTGCCGGAACCTGTTCTTGGTGCACTCCTTGATGTCGCAGTGCTTGGTACGGCAGCCGCGCGGCGCCTGGCTCGACGCGTCCTTCTTCGCCGCCTTCTTCGCGTCACTCTCGGTCTTGCCGCTGCCGGCGCCCCACACGTAGCCGGTGCACTTGGGATCGTTGCCCACCAGGGCACACTTGGCCTTGCACTTCCACGCCTGTCCGTCCAGGTCGTACTGGTTGACCGGGTCGGCCGGATAGCCGTAGAGGTTGTCGCCGCCGCCGTAGATCGGGTCGACCGAAAGGAACCGGCCGGTGACCGGATCGTAGAGCCGGACACCCATGACGACCAGGCCGGTCACGGTGTCGGCGGCCCGCTGCTTCGCGCCCAGCCAGCCGTACCGGACCGGGCCCTGCGACGGACGAGATTTGCCGTTCTCGTCGTGGTCGAGCACGATCGGCGCGGCGGTGGTGTCCAGCGGAAGCAGCAGCGAGACGTCCCCGTGGATGTCGGAGAGTTGCAGGACTGTCTGGCCGCTCTTGCCGGTCGTGGCGGTCAGGTCGCCGGTGGCCGACGTGACGTTGCGGGTGACGTTCCCGGCGCTGTCCTCGACGATCCAGCGGGGGGTGTCGCTGTCACTGCAGTAGTGGTTGACCTTGGTGCCGGTCGTGGTCCACGTGCTGCCGCTGCCGGTCGCGGCGGTCGTGGTCCGGACCCGGTGAGCCGGGTCCAGGCTCCACGTCTGCCGGTTGGATCCGCTGGTCTGCTGGGCCGGCAGATCGTTGACGAAGTACGCGACCGTGCCGTTACCGCCGGCGGTCGTGGCTCGACCGAAGGCGTCATAGACATACCCGGAGCCGGCCAGCCGGTCCGCGCTGTCGTACGTGTAGCCGGTGGTGGTTCCGCCACCGGCCGGGCAGTCCGCGCCCGGTGCACCGGCGGCAGTCGTGACGGTCCTGCGGTTGCCGCGGCTGTCGAAGGTGTAGCCACGGGTCGTGCAGACGGTGTCGGCGGTGTCCTGGACGCTGCTCAACCGGCCCGTCGCGTCGTAGCCGTACGTCTGATCGGACCAGCCCGCGTGGCTCGCGACCTGGTCGTGCACGGTCCGGGTCACGGTGTCCGCGAAGACCAGCACACCGTCGCTGTCCCTGGTGTAGGCACGCTCCAGCGCCGAACCGGTCGCATCCTCCTGGATACGCAAGGTGTATCCGCCGGGCAGCTTCTCCTGGCTGACCGAGCCACCCGCGTCGTACGTCGGCTGGAACGTCCCCGCCACCGAGTCGACGATCTGGGTGGCCAGGCCGCGCGGCTCGGCCGAGTGATCGTAGAGATACGTCACCGTGGACGGGACGGTGTCGGACACCTTCGTCGGGCGGTTGAGCCGGTCGTACTCGGTGGTGGTGCGACCGCCGTCGGCGTTGGTGTAGGAGAGCAGCCGGCCCAGGGCGTCGTACCCCTTGGTGATCGTGCCGGCGGTCGGTGACACGGTCCGCACCGCACGGCCGGACGCCTGGTCGTACTCGGTGGTGACCACCGGCACTGCCGTACCCACCCCGCCGGTGGTGGTCACCGTGGTCGGGCGGCCCGCCGGATCGTACGAGGTACTGGTCACGCGGCTGACCCCGTTGGCGGTGTCGGTGACCTTCGCCGGGTTGCCCCACCAGTCGTACTCGGTGGCGCTGACCGGCAGGGCCGCCGGGTTGCTGCCGCCGCCGGTGATGGCACCGGCCGGACCGGTTGTGCAGAGCTGGTCGGCCCACTCCGGGCGACCCTGGCAGGCACCGCTGCCGGTGGCGGACCAGTAGGTCGTCACCTGGGTCGCCGAGTCGGTGCCGGCGCTACCCGGTGACACCTGACGGATGACGCGACCCTGTGCGTCGTACTGGCTCGTGCTCGTGATCGCGAGACCGCCCGGGTCGGTCACGGTCCGGACCGGCAGGCCCTTGGCCCAGTCGTACGAGGTCTCGGTCACCCGGGCATCACCGGTCACACCGGGGAACTGCAGGACCTGCGCGCCGGAGGTCGCCCTCGTGATCTGGTCGCGGACCTTGGCCGTGCCGTCGGTGGGACGCCCGCCGTCGTACTCGTTGTCGGTGCGCGTACGGGCCGCGGCCGACGAGCCTGCGGCCAGCAGGACGCCGGACCCGCTCTTGAGGTCGGCGGTCAGCTCGATCCGCCGGAGCGGGCCGAGTTCGGTCACCTGCCGCGTGCCGGTCGCGTCGTAGAGCGACCGGGTGGAGAGCAGCTCAGCGCGTTCCGCCGTGGAGAGCGCCGAGATACCCAGCTCGGCGAGCGCCTCGCGGTCCGCTGCGGTGAGGCCGAGGGCGAGCGAACGGTTGGCGGCCGTCAGATCGCGCACGGTGTTGCCGAAGCGGTCGTGCTCGGAGGTGCTGACATGGCCGCCCGGCACGATCATGTTCGCTTCGCGGCCGGAGGCATCCAGGTAGTGGATGCTGGCCCGGCCGTAGTCACCGGCGGCCAGGGAGCCTCCGGTGTGGGCCGCCGGCACCGAGTCGGCCAGGAAGACCGCGGTGGCGTCGGTCGGGACGGCGCGCTGGCCCCAGGTTGCGATGTTCGCCGCGCCCATCTGGTACGGGGCCTTCGTGCCGGCCACCGGGACGTCGTAGACGAGGCTGGTCTTCGCTTCGCCGTCCACCGTCGCGGTGCTGCCCGGCGCCAGGGTCGGCCGGGACAACTGCAGGAGGCGGCCGTCGTCGTAGCCGAACGACCACGGCAGATCCCCGGACCGGGTGTACTGGGTGAGATGACCCGCGGTGTCGTACGCGTACCGGGTCTTCACCGCCGGCGTGATCAGCGGGTTCCAGGCCTCCCGGAGCCGGCCGGATCCGTCGTACGCGTAAGCCTGCACGGTGCGCGCCGTGGACGCCGCGGCGCCCGGCTCGGTCGAGTAGAGCCGCAGTTCCTTGACCTGGTTCTCGACATCGCCGAGCGCGTCGCCGGTGGCCGTGGTGGCGGTCGCGTAGACGTACTCGAGAACCCGGCAGCCCTTGGTCGCCGGGGTCTGTCCGCACACGGCGGAGGACACGGCCGAGGTGGGTCCGACGACACGCTTCGGCCGGGCCACGCTCTTGCCGCCGACGGTGACCGCTTCGGAGACCACCGTGGTGGTGGAGTCGGCGAGCCCGTCGAGTTCGGTCTTCTGCAGCTGCCAGGTCTGCGAGGCACCGACCGGCTTGGCGAAGACACTCACCACGCCGTCCGTGTCGGTCAGGGTGAACGTGCCGGTCACGGTGCCGGTGAGAGTCAGTTCCTCCGCGCCGGGCTCGGACACCCAGCCGGTGCGAGCGGCATTGGCGGTGAAGCTGGTCTGCTCGCCCTCGGCGGAGACCAGGGTGACGGCGGTGTCGGAGATGCGCCGGATGTGCGTGCCGTCGAACTCGGGAAGCATAGCGATCGTGCCCGCGACCCACTCCTTGCCGAAGATCGGCGCCTGCCCCTCCTGGGTCGCGCCTTTGTCCGGCACCCGGGACGACAGGGTACGGGTGGCCGACAGCGTCCACGCCGACACGTCGGTCTCGGTGACCGTGTAGTCGCCGGTGAGCAGGTTGACCGATCCCGGGCCGAGCTTCTCGGCGGCCGCGCCGTCAGCGTTGCGGTCCACCACGACGGTGAGGGGGTTGCTGCTGCCCGTGGCCGCGTTCGGGCCGGTGAAGTCGGCCTTGAGCTGGACGCTGCCGTCCGCGCCCACGGTGTCGGTGGCGTTCCACACCAGGTCCGCGGTGCGGCCGTTGGTCAGCGGCACCGGCTGAGCCGTGACCGGGGTGCCACCGGCCAGGATCTGCGCCGCCGGGATGACAGTCCAGGCGTCGGCGGCGGAGCGTCGCCACGAGAAGGTGGCGGCGGTGTAGCGGGCCGCGTCCGCCTGTGCAGCGAGCGGAAGCCGGCGCGCGGTGCGATCTCCCTCGTCCGGCTGGAGGAAGCCGCCCGGCCCCACTGTGATCGGGTAGGTGACGACCTCGGATTTGTTGTCCGCCTTGTCGACCGAGCGGACCTGGAACGTCTGCTCGCCGTCGCGGGCGGGGGTCACGGTGATCGCCACGGCCGTCGCTGCGCCGCCGGTGCCGACCTTGGCCCAGGCGGAGCCGTCCAGCGACCATTCCAGCCAGTTGTGGTCGGCCGCCGGCGGGGTCACCGTGATCTTCCCGGGCTGTCCCGCACCCTTGACCCACTGGCCGGACGGGTAGTCGGTGGACGTGACGCCCTGCGGCGCCGACGGCCGGGTGGTGTCGACGGTGAACGTCTTCCACGCCGACCACACGGTGCTGTAGTGGGTACCGTCGTACGGGTTGGTCCGGAACTTGTAGGTCTTGCCGTCGGTCAGCACCCCGGCGGGTACCACGATCGCGGCCACCTGGCCGGAGGGAACTAACTTGGTGGTGTAGTTCGTGCCGACCTGGGTGTTGGTCGCGGCGTCGAACACCTGGAACGTGGCCTGGACCTTGTCGCCGTTGGAGTCGACGAAGGTGTCCCGCAGCGTCGGCGTGGTCGTGTTCACCGTGTAGGCGCCGCCGTACGAGAAGTAGGGCGGACCGGCTTCCTGCTTCGTGCCGGTCCGTGGCCGGTAGTTGTAGGTGACCGTCAGCTTCGGCACGTTCGTGGCCGCGTTGCCGGAGTTCACCTGCTTCCACTCGGCGGTGGCCGCCGACGGGGCCCGCAGGCCCATGTGCGAGCGCGGGTACTTGGCACCTGCCCAGAACGACACCATCCTGGTGACGTCGCTGGTGATCCAGCCGTCGCCGCCGCACTCGGAGCGGCCCTTGGTCTGGGTGGGACTGGCGAACAGTTCGTTCCAGGCCGGCTGGTTGCCCCAGCGCGACGCGGTCGACGGCGCGGTGGTGTCCCAGATCTGCCACGTCTGCGCGGCACAGCCGGAGTTCCCCGAGTGGAAGTTGTAGAGGCTCACGTCGGCGTCCATCACCAGCGAGTCCGCGATCGGCGCGGTGTTCCAGGTGAGGAACGAGCGGGCGTACCGGGTGCTGCCGTCCGGGTTGGTGGTTCCCGGGTTGCCCCAGTACAGCTCGGTGTCAGCCGACCAGTCGACGGTCTCGCCCTCCTGCACCCGGGTGTCGAAGACGTTGCCGAGCGCGGCCGTCGTCGGGTCCACCGTGACCGGGTAGGCCGTCGCGGGATCCGCCAGGAACGACGCGTCAGGGGTCAGCACCAGGTCGACCGAGTCACCCCGCCGCACGACCCGCATGTCGACCGGCGCGGTGTTGGTGTGCTCGCCGGACACCGGGTCGGTGCTCGCGTCCCACATCACCGGTGCGGGCATGACGGCCCGCCGGCGCTTGGCGGAGTCGGTGAAGACCAGGCTGCCGTCGCTCTGCTCGGCGACCGTCAGGCCGGGGGCACGCAGCGGCAGGGTGTACGAGTAGCCGCTGGTGGCCGGACGCTGCTTGATCACGGTGTACTGCTCGAAGCCGGTCCGGGTCGCTTCCACGACGACGTCCGCGCCCGGCAGGGCCGACGGATACGTGACCGTGGTGCCGTCCACCTCCGGCTCCGGCAGGCCACCCTTCCACTGCAGGGCGATCTGCCGGTCGCCCTCGCCGAGCGTGACCAGGGTACGGGCCGGCGCGGTGCCGGCCTCGGCCATCGACCGCACGCGGGCGCCACCCGGTGCGGCCAGCCGGAGGCCCTCCGGGTGGGCTTTCGGTGCCACCGTCCCGTCCGCGGCCCGCTGCAGGGTGAGGTCGATGTCGACCCACTTGCCCGCGCGCTTGAACCGGACCGGTCCGGACGAGAGCTCGGAGGTCAGCGAACCGTCGGGGTTCACCCAGGTGGTCGTTGACTCGTCACGTTCGGCCAGGGCCTCGACCCGCTTGCCGGAGAGCCGGGCCAGGACCCGAGCGGATGCGATGTCGGCTGCCTCGCTCGCATACCGCGGTGTCGCCGCACGGCTGGGCGGGGCCGCCTGTGCCGGTTGAGCCGCCGGCACGGCGATCCCCGCCAGCAGCAGCGCGGCGGCCGCCGGTAGGGCGAATGAACGGGATGGACGCAACCTGATCCTCCAAAGTGGATTGATGGGCTGTGGTCGTGCCGGTGCGGCGCGACAGGGATGCCCGGACCAGGCTCGCCGGGCAGAGCGCTGCCCAGCGAGATGAACCCCAACTCCCCCGTCGGCCGGAGCGGTGGGATCGCTCCGGCAGAGGGAGTCAAACATCACGAAGAGTGGGAAACAAGCAAACTCGGAGTGATGAAAAATAACCACCGCATTGACCTGCGATGATGCGTCGGGACGGGCACGGTGGCGCGGAGCGGGGTTGCGCCGCGCCCCGTGAACCCTTTTACGATCTTGCGGCTTCCCCGAAGCCGGGCTGGAACCGGGAGTTCGGATCACCGCGTTCCGCCCAGATGTGGCCGCCGTCGGCGCTGACACCGGGTATCCCGTCCAGCATCCGAGCAGGCTCGGCCACGCTCGCGAGGCTGGCGAGCAGATCGGTCCGCAGTTCCTCGCTCGCGGTCTCCAGATCGTCCTGCTCGTCGGCCCAGTCGATGTCGGCCGCGGCGAGCTGCCGGACGGCCAGGGCGGTGACGGCCTCGGGATCCTGGACGGTGACGGTCAGACGACAATAGATCTGCACAGTTACGGGCGACGACGTCATGCGCTCATGATCCCATCGCGGGCCGGCTCACTGCTCGCGCATCTTGCCCCAGCCGTGCCAGCGCTCGACCGTCATCAGCGCGCTCACCCGCGGGCTCTCCCTGTTCGGGTAATCGCTCCCCATGTAGTGCCGGGCGAGCCGGTCGATGTCGCGCAGCCCCTCGTCCTCGGTGATCGACTCGACGCGGCCCTGGAGGCTGACGTGGGTGTACCAGTCGTCCTCGGCCAGCACCGTGAGGGAGATCCGCGGGTCCGCGCGCATGTGCTTGAGGCGGGCCCGGGTCGCGTCGAGGCCCAGCAGCACGCGGCCGTCGTCCTCCAGCAGATACCAGGTGGCCACGGTCACCGGGCGGCCGTCGGCGGCCACCGTGGCCATGACGGCCGGGTTGGGCCGGCGGAGGAGGTCGAGGACGGCGTCGGGCATGGGAGTGGTCGGCATGTGACCAGCCTAGATCCGTCCTTGGTCCAGGCCTTTGGCGGCACCCGGGGTGAGGAACTCGACCCGGGTGCCGCTGAGCAGGGGATCCTTGCGCGCGTGGAAGTCCCGGACGTGTTCGGCCTGCTCGTGGGCCTGAAAGGCGTCGCGGTCCCGGTACACCTCGTAGAAGACCCGGGCCAGCGGCTCGCCCTCGACCGCGGCCGTGGCGTAGATCAGCGTGCCTGGTTCCCGTTCGGTGATCTGGCGTACCGCCGCTGCGGTGAGCTCGTCGAAGCTGGCCGCCGCGGCCTCGTCCCGGCAGTCGAACCGCACCACGAGTGCGAACACCTTGTTACCTCCGTGCGTCAGGGGTGGAAGACCACCTCAGGATTGTCCGGGGTGGGGCCGTCCAGCAGCGGCCGGGGCGCGCCGCGCAGGTGCCGGTCGAAGAACGCGGTCACGTAGTCGCGCACGATCCGCGCTGTCCGGTCGCCGGGCAGGGGTGAGCCGGTGTCCGGGAGGCCGGCCTGGTCGGCCAGCACCGCGGTGTCGCTGAAGTCGAGGTGCCCGACGCCGGTGACGGTGAGCCAGCGCTTCCAGCCGTCGAGGCGTCGCCAGGCACAGTCCCACGTGTCGTCGGTGCCGCCGGGGATGTGGTCGGGTGTGCCGAGCAGCAGGAACGGGCGCCCGTCGAGGCCGGCGGCGGGGACGGGGGCGAAGAACGTGCCGTCCATGTTGATGCCGGCCCGGACGCGGCGGTCGGCTGCCATGGTCGCCGACGCCGCATTGCCGCCGATCGAGTGACCTGCCATCCCGATCCGGGCGCGGTTGATCAGCGCCGCGTGGCGCCACGCCGGGCGGGCTCCGGTCAGCCGGTCGAGGACGAACGAGATGTCCTTCGCCCGGCCGGTGGCCACCCGGGCGTACCCCTCGCGTCCTTGACCTTCAAGTGACGTGCAGGCGGTGCAGGTGAGGATGCGGCCGCCGGGGAAGGCGGTGCCGGGTGACTCGTAGGCGTGGTCGACCGCGGCGACCACGTACCCCCGGCTGGTCAGTTCCTCGGCGAGGTGGGTGAGCGTGTGCCGGTGCAGGGTGAAGCCGGGCGAGAGCACCACCAGCGGATAACGGCCGCGGCGCGGCTCGGCTCCGGCGCGGGCGGCGGTACGGGTGCCGCTGAGCGCCTCCGGTGCGACGACGCCGTCGAGGTCGCGGTCCTCGAGGAACAGGCGGGCCTCGGTGGTGGTGAGGTACTGCGCCGGTCGGCCGGAGTGGGCCGTCGCCGGGTAGTACATCGAGACCATCAGTTCTCGGGGACTGGCGGGCACCCACGGGTCGGGCCGGGACCGGTCGACCAGGTGCAGGACGTCCCGGCCGACGGCGTACGGCCCGGACGGTCGGGGCAGCGCGAACGCGGTGTCGTCATTCCACCAGCCAACCGGACCGCACCCGCCCGAGGCACTCCCCCACAATGGAGTTCAGGGGTATACCGGGCACTACCCCAGGCTCAGTCCGGGACGTGCTGGACGGCGACCACGCCGGGCATCGCCATCATCTCGGCCGCCAGCCCGGCGAACAGGCCAGGGCTGGCCAGCTCGACACTCCAGTGGCTGGGCAGCTTCTCGGCGACCGCGGAGTCGACCCGGCCGCGAGCGCAGTACGGGCTCAGAAAACCGGGCGCCCGCGGGTCCCCGGCGAAGCTCGGGCTGCCACCCAGACCGCGCCAGATCGCCGCCTGGGCCAGGTTGCGCTGGTCCTCGGTGGCCTGCCGGTCGATGAAGACCCGGGCCTGGTCGCTGGTCCGCGCGCTCGGCGGGTCCACGATGCCCGCCGGCACCGTCGGCGTGCACGATCCCGGCCGCAGCTGCTCGATGACCAGCGCGTACAGGCCCAGACCGGTGACCAGCGACGCGACGGTGACCAGCGCGACGGCCGCCCTCGGCCTGCGCCGCATCACGTCCAGCACCTGCGCCGCCTGCCGCCGCCACTGCGGGAGCCGGCGCGGTGGCCGTTGCACCGCCGCGATGAACAGCAGCAGGGCAGCCAGGACGCCGAACAGCACTGCCGGGGTCCACAGGGCGAAGCCCAGCCCCTGCCACGTCGGTCCGGCCGTCTCGTCGGCCCGCCCGTCGGACACCAGAGTCAGCAGCGTGGCGGGAACCACGCAGAGCACCGCGAGGATCGCGCCGATGGCGGCCGGCGCGCTCATCCCGGGGTTGGGCTCCAGGCGGCGGCTCGCCCAGCCGGTCAGCAGCCAGGCGAGGAACGCGCCGGGCGGGAAGCCCAGCCACGTCACCGTCTTCAGCCACGACGGCGGCTCCTGCCACAGGAAGTACGTGGCGTTGCCGTCACCGTCGTACGCCGGGCGCCCGGCCCAGTAGTAGTCGTTGAAACGGATCCCCAGGGCACCGCGGGTGGCGGTGAAGCTCTCGACGCGGTCGGCCGCGTTGGCCCCCACGACGTCGGTCTCGTCCAGCGCCGGATCGACGCCGGTCACCGTCCAGCCGGCGGCCTCCAGGCGGGCGCGGACACCGGCGGTGTAGGCGGCGACGTCGCGGGTGGCCGCGGTGTGCTTGACCCACGAGACGGCGTACCCGTACTCGATGCCCTCACCGTCGCTCTGGCTGACCACCCCGGGGGCCTCGCCGCCGCCCCAGACCTGGAGCCCGGGGAACACCGTCGCGCTGATTCCGGCGGCCTCGGCGCCGGTCGGCAGCGGCTCGACCGCGTGCCAGCCGAGCCAGTTGGCCGCGCCGGCGCCGAGGCATCCGCCGGCCAGCGCGACGAACAGCGTCAGCACGACGATGCCCCGGCTCTTCGGCCGGCCGAGCCGGGCCCGGCTGCCGTGCCGGATCAGGTTGACGACCTCGCGCAAGGTGGGCCGGCGCCGCCCCGGCGGGGCGCATTCCACCAGCGTGTCCAGCAGCTCGTCGCGGCGCGGGCCGGGCGGATAAGCCCGCAGGAGCCGGCGGTACGCCCGCAGCAGCCGCCGATCAGCGGTGGTGGACGAGGTCACCAGGTCGTTCACCACGCCACCCGAGGGCCGGACCGGTGCGCGCCGGCCGGGCCGAGCCCGAACCGTTTGAGCTGGCTGGTCGCCGCCTCCAGGCTGGCGCGCAGCCGCTCGGTCTCGGCGGTCAGGGCCGTCGCGCCCCGGTGGGTGAGCCGGTAGTACCGCCGGTTGCGCCCGTCGACGAGCTCCTCGCGGTCGACCTCGACCAGGCCCTCGGCGGTCAGCCGGTCGAGCGCGGCATACAGCGTGCCGGCCTGGAGCACCACCCGGCCGCCGGAGAGGGCGCTGGCCTCCTGGATCACGCCGTAGCCGTGCCGAGGCGCCGACGCCAGGGCGGTGAGGATCCAGAAGGTCGGTTCCCGCATCGAGGCAGCCATCAGCTCAATATAGAGATCATCTGAGTATCGGGCAAGGGACCCGGGAACCGGAGGCTCCCGCGCGACGACTATCCGATCATGAGCTCCGAGAGCTACAGCCGGACCGCCGGCACCCGGTACTGCCGGGCCACCCGGCACCGCGGCGCCTCCGCACGCAGCGCGTTCGTCGCCCGGCACAGCGCTGACGGCATCGTGCTGACGCGAACCTGGAGTGCACCGGAGCCGGAGGTGAAGGTGAGGACGAAGGCGTGGCGGGGCGTCGCCGGGTTCTCGGTTGCCGTGGCCGCGCTGGTGACCAGCGTGGCCCTGCTGCTGGCCGGTGTGCCCGCCGGGCGACCGGAGACCGGGCCGTGTGCGGCCCGGGCCTCGATCGAGGCGTACGCCGGCGGGCACCTGTTGCGGCTGCGGGCCGAGCCCGGTGCGGGCTCGGCCACGCTCGTGCATCTGTGCGCCGGCGACAGCGTCGGACGGGTGCGGTCCTGGGCGGTCAGCGTCGAGGGCTCCGACGGTACGGCCGCAGTGCAGCAGGTGGCCGAACGCGTGGCACTGGCGTCCGTCCCCATAGGACCTGGCACTACCGCTGTCGCCGTCATTGTCGTCCCGGAATCGGGGCAGCCACTGGTCTTCACCACGCGGGTGGCGTTCAAGGCCGGCTCGGCGCTGGGGGCGTCCGGGTGAGCGGCGGGTGCCCGGCCGCGGTGGCCGCGTCGTTCTTCAGCGCCTGGCCACCAGGTCCATGCTGGTCGAGGTGGCCGTGACGTCAGGCTCGAACGCGGGTCCGACGTCGCCATGACACGTACAGCAGGATTGTGATCGCCACGGCGAGCACACCCAGCCCGATCAGCAGGGCGGTCGAAGTACCTCCGGAATCGACCGGCGGCGCGGCCACCGCGGGCGCGGTCGTGGGTGCCGGGGGCAGAGCCGGGTCGGCGACGGTGAAGGCGTACGAGCCCTGGGCTGTGTGGCCGTCCACCGAGACCACGCGGTAGGCGACCGTGTAGGTGCCGTTGCCCGGCGGCGGGCTGAGCGTCACCGTGCCGGAGCCGGCGTCGACAACGGGCGCCGAGGCGGCCAGGCGCTGCCGGGCGCTGTCGCTGACGACGATCGTGGTGAACTCCGGGTTCAGGTGCTCGCTGAAGGTCACGGTGACCGAGGTGGGCGCTGCGGCGAGCGTCGCGTCCCGGGCGGGGGCCGAGGCGGTCAGTTCGGCGTGCGCCCACGCCGGGCTGCCCGGCAGCAGCACGGCGGCGAATGCGGCGAAGGTGAGCATGAGCTTCCTCATGTGAGCACCCGCTCGCCGATCCAGCCACCCTCCGCGCAGCCCGGCGGTACGGCGAACACGGCCGAGCCGATCGGGGTGATCCATTCGTTCAACAGGTCCTTGTCCGCGAGGCGTTGCTGGATGGGCACGAACTGCCGGGCGATGTCGCGCTGGTACGCCGCGAAGATCAGCCCGGCGTCCGGATGCCCGAGGGCGTTGGGCACCCCGTCGTAGTTGTACGGCCGCCGCAGGATCTTCAGCGCGGGGTCGGTGACGTGGGCCCGGGTGACGTGCGAGAAGTCCGGGATCCTGGGCAGCCCGGCGTCGTCGAGGGCGGTGAAGTCGGGCTCGTCGTGCTCCTGGGAGCCGCTCAGCGGTGCGCCCGAGTCCAGGCGCCGGCCGGTCGCGTTCTCCTTGTCGGTGACGGCGAGCAGGTCCCACTTCTCGATCTCGGCGCGGATCCGCCGGACCACCAGGGTGGTCGAGCCGTCGGGGTTCCAGACCGCCGGATCGATCTCGCCGCCGCGCGGGTTGGCGGTCCCGTCGAGCTGGCCCAGCACGTTGCGCTGGGTGTGCTCGGGCGCCTGCACGCCGGGGCTGCGCCGGAAACCCTGCTGCGCCCAGCGCACCGCCGCGAACGGCCGGGCGTCCTTGATGAGCATCCGCTGGGTGTGGGCGACCGTGAGCGGGTCGTCCGCGCAGATCTGCAATAACAGGTCCCCGCCGGACCAGCGCTTCTCCAGGCGGTCGATCGAGAACGCCGGCAGGTCCGCGATCGGGGCACGCAGCCCGGCCGCGCGGTACAGGCCGGGGCCGAAGCCGAAGGTGACCGTCAGCCGGGCCGGCAGCACGGCGAGGGTGGCGTCGGTGTCGCCGAGCGCCGCGACGCCCTGGGTGAGCCGGGCCGCGTCATCGCTGAGCAGGCGCAGCATCCGGGCCAGTACGCGCCGGTCGGTGCCGGCGGCCAGGGTGAACGCGACGAACGCGGCGTGCGCGGGCGGATCCTCGGCCACCCCGGCCTGGCGGGGGCCGTGGAACGCGACTGTGGCCGTACCCGTGTCCAGCGGTGCGGAGGCAGCGACCGGGACCGGCGCGGGGTCTGCGGTCGCGGCGACGGCGGCGACCGCGCCGAGGCCGGCGACGGCGCCCCCGGCGAGCAGGCGCCGCCGGCTCACCGGGGAGAGAGGCGGTGTCACGGCGCCGCGCTGCCCATCGGGGCCATCGGCATGCCGGAGGCCGGCATCGACATGCCGGGGTCGTAGCTCTCCCCCGCCCCGGCGAACGGCTTGGCGATCGCGGTGAACGGGACGGTCCCGCCGTCGGCCAGCTTCAGGGTGAAGGTGACCTCGTTGCCGGCGTCGATCGCGGCGGCCGGCTTCATCAGCATCAGGTGGTCACCGCCGGGCCCCAGCTCGTGGGTGCTCCTGGCCTTGATGACGAAGCCGCCCTGCTTGGGCCGCATCAGCATCTTGCCGTCCTGCATGGTCATCTCGTGCAGTTCCATCGGGGACGCCGGCGACTCGGCGCCGACGACCGTGATGTCGGTGGCGCTGTCGTTGACCAGGATCGCGAAGGCGGCGGTCATGGTGCCGGCCTTCGCGGCCTTGACCCACGGATCCTTGACGACCAGCCCGGTCGAGGCAGAGGCCGACGGTGCGGCAGCGGGCACCGGCGTGCCGCCGGCAGCGTCACTGCCGCCGCAACCGGCCAGGCCGAGGGTGGTCAAGGCGCCGGCGAGCAGGGCGGCCGCAAGGGTACGGCGAGCGCCGAAGTTCAGGGGGTTTGACATGGTATCCGTTCCTTGTTGGGGTTCGCACAGGATTGGTCGGGATCCCCCGGCGAGAAGTTCCCGGCACCGTGATCTCCACGGATCCACTCCCGGACGAGCAACAGCAGGACGACCGCGGCCGGCAGCGCCCCGAACGCCCATGACAGTCCGGCACCGAGGCGCTGGTCGGCGAGCAACGACGGCGCCCACGCGGGATGCACGGCGGTGTACCAGTCCGCGGCGATCACCGAGGTTGACCTGAGCAGGATCAGGCCGAGGTGAGCTTGCGCTGCCACGGCCAGGAGGTGGACCACGATCAGCACGGCCGGATGAACGCGCCGACGGCCCGCCCCGAGCAGCACCCGGAACAGCAGGAGCCCGGCGACCACGAAGGACGCCAGCATCGCCAGGTGCCCGAGGTGGTAGCGCATCAGCCTGCCGAGCACACCGGTGAGGTACAGGCCGTACAGGCTGAGGACGTAGACGGCCAGCGCGACCGGCGGACGACTCAGGAAGCGCAGGAACCGGCTGCCCAGCACGAGCAGCAGCCACTCCCTCGGGCCGCGCACCTGAGGGTCCGCAGGACGGCGCAAGACCTGCAGAGCCAAGGTGACCGGGGCGCCACCGATCAGCAGGATCGGCACGACCGTGGCCAGCACGACGTGCTGCACCAGGTGCACGCTGACCAGGACGTACGCGTACCGGGCCACACCCAGGCCGGTCATCGCGCCCAGCAGCAGCATTCCGCCCACCCAGGACACCGTGCGGCTCGCCGGCCAGGGGGGCCCAGCCCGGCGCAGCCGGCGCACCCCGGCCAGATAGGTGAGGATTCCGACCACGACGACCACCGGGAACACCATGTCCGGCAGCGGGTCGGCGAGGAGCCGGGCTGCCGTGACCGGGCCGGGCTGGTCGAAACCCAGCAGCTCCACCAGCGGATCCGGCTCGACCGCGATCTCGGGCACCGGCGTCGGACTGCGCGACAGGCCGACCGCCAGCCCGACCGCCGCCCCGAGCACCAGCAGCTCGCCACCGGCCAGGCGCAGGAACGCCCACGGGACACCCGAGCGCAGCGCGGGCAGGGTACGGCTGCGGTGCACGGCGCCGATCACCCCGACCGCCAGCAGCGCGAGCACTTTGAGCAGCACCAGGAGCCCGTACCGGGAGGTGCCGAGGGCCGGCCAGCTGCCCAGTCGCACCGCCGCGTTGGCCGCGCCGCTGACCGCCGTGGCCACGAAACAGGCCAGCGCCAGGCGGCTGTACCGGGAGGCGGTCTCGGCGAAACGGCGGTGACGGCGTACCAGAAGCAGACCGGCCAGACCGCCCACCCAGAGCGACGCGGCCAGAATGTGCAGCGCCAGGCTGGTCACCGCGAGCTGATGGTCACCCGCCCCGGCGGAATGCCCGGTGAACGCCGGCGGCAGCAGCGCCACCAGCGCCAGGCCGGCGGTGACCGCGGCCAGGCCGCGCGACACCCCGGACCGGGTCAGCACCGCCACCACCAGCGCCAGCCCGGCCTGCAGCAGCAGCGCCTGCCCCTGGGCGATGGAGAACGCGAAGCTCGACACCGACGGCCGGCTCAGCCGCGGGACGGGCACACCCAGCACATCGGAGACGGTGACGACGATCAGCAGCAGGCAGGTGCACGCCCACAGCAGCGCCGGCCACGTTGATCGGCGCATCAGCAGCCAGCCGTGTGCCGCCACGCTGGTGCCGTCGCCGGGCAGCAGGAAGGCCGCGGTGACGGTCAGGCCGACCGTCAGCACGCCCAGGAGGGTCGCCAGCAGGGTGAGGGCCGGGAGCGCCCACTCGGTCAGCGCCCCGGGACCGGGGATGCCCGGCAGTCCGGCGTCGAGCGCTGCGCCGAACCGCAGGGACGCCACGAGGACCGCCGCTGCCGCGCCGGCAGCTGCCACCATCAGGACGGACGTCCGCACCGCGCTCTGCACTCTGAGAAGAGTCGGACGGATGAGGGCTGTGGTTCCGCACAATTTCCGGCCGGAGCCTTCAACCTTTCGCCGACCGGCGTCGTCTTGTCCCCGACGAAAGGAGCGCGATGTTGTGGAGCCAACGCTTCGACGGGCTGGACACCCTGGTCGCCGAGCGCGGTAGTGCCCTGCTGGGCACAGCGGTCCTGCTCACCGGGAGCCGGGCGGCGGGCGAGGACCTGCTGCAGGCGGCCCTCGAACGGCTGATGCGTTCGTGGGGACGGGTGCGCGAGGACCGCGAGCGGTATCTGCGCCGGACCATGTACCACCTGGCCGTCGACCAGTGGCGCCGGCGCCGGCGGCGACCCGAGGTGTTCCTCGAGTACGAGCCCACCGGCCGGCCCGACGCCACCGACGCGCTCGACCTGCGGGACGCGTTGATCCAGGCGCTGGCGCAGCTCTCGCCGCGGCAGCGCACCGTGCTGGTGCTGCGCTACTGGGAGCAGCTCAGCGAGACGGAGGCGGCCGAGGCGCTCGGGTGTTCCGTCGGCACCGTCAAGTCGACCGCCTCGCGGGGGCTGTCCCGGCTCCGCGAGCTGACCGCGACCTGGGACCTCAGCGGCCACACCACCACGAAAGGCACCGGACGATGAGCACCGACCTGGAAGAACACCTGATCCGCAGCATGCGCCACGAGGTCGAGGGGATCACGCTGAGCAGCGACGTCCTCGGCCGGGCCACCCGCCGGCACCAGCGGCGCCGGGCCACGATCCGGATCGCGTACGCCGTGGGCGTGGCCGGTCTCGCGGGCGTCCTGGCCGCCGGCCTGACGGTCGGCGGCACTGCCCCGCCCCGGCCGGATGCGGGCGGAGCGCCGACGGTGCGAGCCGAACCCGCCTCGCTAAGACTGGCGAACGCGGCCACCGCGAGCGACAACATCAGCTACCGGATGCGCCTCGAGACCGGCACCGGGTCCGGCCACGGCGGACAGACCTACGAGGGTGCGTTCGACCCGAGGACGGCCACCGGATACGTCCGCGCGCCGCAGGACGACTCGGTGATGACCGAACTGCTGATCAACGGCACCCGCTACATCGGCGGGGAACCTCCCCTGGGCCCGCTCCCGCCGGACAAGGGACCCGGCGAGACCTACGGCCGGTACGGACAGTATCCGGGCAAGCATGACCGGCTGTCCCTCTACGGCGACGAGAGCGACGTCCTGGGTGCTGCTGCTCCGGACCCCGCGGCCCTTTTCCAAGCACTGAAGGAGGCGGACGCGACCACGTCGGAGAACCCCGACGGCAGCCTGCACTTCACGTACGCCACGCGGTTCACGCAGGGATCGAGCACCACCTCCGGTGACGTCACCCTGAACGCCGACGGCCGGATCGCCGAGGTGACACTCAGCGGCACCTGGCAGTCGACGGCGAAGGGGCGGAACGACACCGGCACCATCACCGCGAAGCTCAAGGTGTTCGACTACGGCGTCAAGGTGCAGGTCGAGCGGCCCACCGACGTGGTGCCGGCCCGCTGACCCGGACGGCCCCGCCCGGCCGCTGCGTCAGGGCCGGCGGGGCCGTCGTTGCACCACGTCGGCGAGCACCGAGGTCACGAACCGGCCGACGGCCGCCGGGCCGGGCGGGCCGGGGTCGCGGTCGGTGAACAGCAGATGCCCGCCCCCGACCAGCGACAGCGTGAGGGAGTCGAGGTCGGCGTCGGCCGCGATCCGGCCCAGATCCCGCTCGTCGGCCAGGTACGCGGAGACCGCGGCCGTCACCTGACCCAGGATCGCGATGCCGCCGCCGGGCCGGGCCTGCCGCAGCCGCGCGCGCAGCACGTCCCGGAAGGTGATGAGCGGGATGATCGCCAGCGGCACCGGCCCGAACAGCGTGGTCAGCGCGCTGGTGAGGTTGTCGGCCGGCGTGCCGGTGCCGGCGGACTTCCGCAGCGCGTCCGCCTGCGCCTCGAGCTGCGCGGCCCGGTCGAGCACGAGGTCGGCCAGGAACGCGTCGAAGTCGCTGAAGTGCCGGTGCAGGACCCCTTTGGCGCAGCCGGCCTCGTCCGTGACCGCCCGGCTGGTCAGCCCGGCCGGCCCCTCGCGGAGCAGGACGCGTTCAGCGGCGTCGAACAGCTGCTGCCGCGCATCACGCAGATGCACTCCGGTCGGCACTCGCGATCCTCCCCTGGAGCATTGCCTAGTGGGCACATGCCCACTACGGTGGGCACATGCCCACCTTACCGCCCGAGCCGCCTCCGACGGAGCTGCACAAGGCCCGGCCGATGGCCGAGTCGTTCGGTACGGACGCACAACGCTACGACCGGGCCCGACCCGGCTATCCCGAGGCTCTCGTGACGCGGATCGTCACGGGCAGCCCCGGGCCTGACCTGCTCGACGTGGGCTGCGGCACCGGCATCGCGGCCCGCCAGTTCCAGGCGGCCGGCTGCGAGGTGCTCGGCGTCGAGCCCGACAGCCGGATGGCCGACTTCGCCCGGGCCCGCGGCCTGCGGGTCGAGGTGGCGACGTTCGAGGCGTGGGAGCCGGCCGGTCGGACGTTCGACGCGGTGACCGCGGCCCAGTCGTGGCACTGGATCGATCCGGTCGCCGGCCCGCGCAAAGCGGCCGAGGTGCTGCGCCCGCACGGCCGGTTCGCGATCTTCGGTCACGTCTTCGAGCCGCCCGCCGAGGTGGCCCAGCCGTTCGCCGCAGCCTTACGCGAGGCGGCGCCGGACCTGCCCTTCGCAAAGTTGCCGGCCCGGCCGGCGCTCGACATGTACCAGGCCGGGTACGCGAAGATCGCCGACACGATCCGCGAGGCGGGGCAGTTCGCCGAGCCCGAGCAGTGGCGCTTCGACTGGGAGCAGGCATACACGCGCGACGAATGGCTGGCGCTGCTGCCGACGACCGGTGGCCTCACCCGGCTGCCACCCGACAAGATGGCCGGCATCCTCGACGCGGTCGGTGCCGCGATCGACGAGCTCGGCGGAGGCTTCACGATGCGGTACACGACCTTGGCGGTCAGCGCTGTGCGAACCTCGGCTACGTCGTAGAGGAAGCCGCCCTGTCACCCGGGCGGCTCCTCCACTTGCCGCGTTACTCGCCTGAGGGCGCCGGCAAGGTGGCGCCGAGGCGGACGGGCGCACCGAAGTTCGGTGTGCCGTCAGCGTTCCAGGTGAATTTCTGCGCGCGGGTCGAGCGGTTCATGTCGCAGCCACCGGAGGCGGAATCGTTGGCGTGGTAGACGATCCAGTCCTCGGTGCCGTCCGGCGACTTGAAGAAGCCGTTGTGGCCGGGGGCGTACACGCTGTTGGCGTCGCTGCGCTGGAAGACCGGGGTCGACTTCTTGGTCCAGTGCGCGGGATTCATCGGGTCGGAGCCGGTCAGTGTGAGCAGGCCCAGCTTGTAGTCAGGCCCCCAGCAGGCCGAGGCCGAGTAGACGACCATCACCTTGCCGTTGTGGTACAGCGGCTCCGGCCCCTCGTTCACCGCGCCGGTCTGCCGCTCCCAGCTCAGCGTCGGCGAGCTCAGCCGTACCCGGGAGCCGGTCAGCGTCCAGGGGTTGCTGAGCCGCTGGATGAAGTTGCTCTGCCCGGCCCCGTCACCGCCGTAGGTGCCCATCAGGTACAGGCTGCTGCCCACCTTCAGCACGCTCGCGTCCAGCTGCCAGTCGGTGCCCAGATCGGCCTTGAACGTGTACGGGCCCATCGGATCAGTCCCGGCCGACTCCAGCACGTGCAGCCGCTGCGTCGGGTTGTAGTCCGAGACGTTCTGACCGGCCACGTAGTACAGGTACCAGCGGTTGCCGTTCGGGCCGTTGAGCAGATGGAACTCGGGCGCCCACATGTTGCAGCAACCGTTGGCCCGGCCGGCCAGGTTGAAGACCGTGGTGTCGGCGGCGGTCGCCAGCCCGGCCAGGGTGCTCGACCGGCGCATCGTGACAGTCGAGTTCCACGTGGTCGTGGCCAGGTAGTAGAACCCGTTGTGGTACTGCAGCCACGGGTCCGGCCCGTTGCGTTTGATCGGGTTGGTGAAGGAGCCGGCCGTGGCGGCCAGCGAGATCAGCTGCCACTGCTGGTTGGCGCCGTCGAGATCCTGGTACTGCGAGACCATCGCGCCGTCGGCGGTGCTCCACTGCCAGACCTCGACGGCCTTGCCGCTGGACCGGTTGATCAGCCGGGCGTAACCGCCGGCCGAGTCGGCCAGCCGGAACTGCTGGCGGGCGTCGTTACGGTCCGCGTTCTGCACGAGCTGGATGCCGTCGGTGCTGCTGGGCAGGTCCAGGACCTTGCCGCTGTGCACCGACTGCACCCGGTACCAGCCGCCGCCGGAGTCCAGGAAACGCCACTGCTGCCAGGCGCCGTCGTTGCGGGCGTACTGGTTGATGGCGGCACCGTCGGTGGTGGCCAGATTGTAGACGTCGAGGGCCTTGCCGCTGTTCCGGTTGACCAGCACGTAGGGCACGTTCGGTTGCACTGTGGCGGCTTCGGCGGCTGGCACGGCGATCGCCGTGCCCACCGCGGCGAGCATCGTCACCACACCGATGAGCAGGATCCTTCGCATCGTCGGGTCTCCTTCGCGATCAGTGGACGAACGGCCAGCCGGCCGCGTCGTACCCGATGAGGTTGATGCCGAGGTTCGCGGCACCGCTGTCGGTGTAGTAGTGGTAGATCAGCAGCTCGGAATCGGTGTCGGCCAGGACGGCCTGGTGGCCGGGGCCGTGGATGCTGCCGTGCCCGGCGAGGACCTGGGTGCCGCCACCGGAGTTCAGATCGACCCCGTTGCGGTCGAGGAACGGCCCGGTCGGGCTGCCCGAGCGGCCGACCATGATCCGGTACGTGCTGGCGGCGCCCTGGCAGCACCGGTCGAAGGAGACCCACTGGTAGTAGTAGGCGCCGTGCTTGACGATGAACGGCGCCTCGATCGCGCCCCCACCCCGGCCGGCGATGCTGCGCAGGGTGGTGTCGGCGCGCTTGCCGGTCGACGGGCTCAGGGCGACCATCTTGATGCCGGACCAGAACGAGCCGAAGCTCAGCCACCAGGCTCCCGAGTCGTCCACGACCAGGTTGGGGTCGATCGCGTTGTAGTTGTCCGAGGTCCGTGACTCGACGACCAGGCCCCGGTCGGTCCACGTCCCGGAGGCCCCGGTCGGGCTGGTGGCCAGGAAGATCGCCGAGTGGTTGGACCCGAACGACGAGGCCGAGTAGTACAGCCAGTACTGCCCGTTGTGGAACGAGATGTCGGGCGCCCACAGGTTGCGGCTACCGGCGGTGTAGGGCGTGGTCCACGGCGCTCCGCCGGGGAAGACCGTGCCCGCGTTGCGGAAGGCCGTCCGGTCCGAGGAGGTCTTCAGCGCGATGTTGTCACCCGTGTGCGCCACGATGTAGGTGCCGCCCGGGGTCTTCACCATCGTCGGATCGTGGGCACCGATGTCGCCCGTGACCAGGCCGGGCCCGGGATAGGCGGCCGGGGGCACGGTGGGGGTCGCGGCGGCCAGGGGCGCTGGTGCCGTGGCGGCCTGGGCGTTGACGGCGACCGTCGCGGCGGCGACCAGGGTGGTGGCCACAGCGGCGGCGAGCACGCCGCGCCGAACGGTTTTCCTGCGGGTCCTGGACATGCATCTCCTCGGGGATGGCGGTGGCCCGTTGCGTCGCGTCTCACCAGTGCAATCAGGGGAAGGGGGTTCCGTCGCGCGACGCTGATCCATCGAGCCATGTAGATGTACCGGTCGATGTTAACGGTCACAATTGTGATGTCAAGGTTTCGGTTACGTGAAGACCGCCCATCGAGTCGTCATGTTTGGCGCCAGGAGGGGGCAGGCATCGGTGGCCGGGGGCCGTCGTGCTGTCGTCGGTGGTCTGCTGCCCTCGCTACAGTGGAGGTATGGCGACGAGCGACCGGCGCGGACTGCTGCTGCGGTCGCTGCCTGTCCTGGTCCTGCTGACACTCCTGCTGGCCACGGCCCCTCAGCGATCCACTTCGCGTCCGCAGGCCGCCGTCTCCACCTCCGCCATCGCGCAGATCTCGTCCACGGCGGAAGACCCGGCGACCGAAGCCGCAGCGACCGACGACCCGCCGGCCGACCACGTCACCGTCCTCGCGGATCAGTCCACCGCGAGCGCCCGCGGTTCTCGCGCCCCGCCCTTCGCCTCCGTCTGATCACCTGGCCGGCGATCACGCCGCGCGGTGGTCACAGCCTGTCATCGACACGAGCGGACACCTCGACGGACGGACTTCTCCCATGAATGTGATCGCGGAAATGCTGCTGACCGAGCCCGCCCCGGCGGCGATCTGGGCGACGCTGATGCTCCTGACCTTCCCGGCGCTCCTGCTGCTGGGCAGCCCCAACGCCACGCGTCACCCTCGGCGCGCAGCCCGGGAATGGGTGGCGGCCCTGCGCCACCGCGACGAGGAACGTCTGGCCGAAGCCGCCCAGGCGTCCCGCTGCGCCGAGGAGATCCGCGCAGCCGCCGACCACGCGGCCACGAGCGCGCAGCGGTGGCAGCAGCTCTGGGAACAGAGCGAGGACGAGCTGAACGCCGCATGGCAGGGGTGGCTGGACGCCGACGACCGGCTGCGCAAGGCTTTGACCGCGGCGGCCTGGGGCACGCCGCCCACGGCGCGGACCTGCGAGGAGTACGCGGCCCGCGAGCGCTACCTGCTTCGTGCGGTGGCAGCAGCAGCCGACCGTGGGGAACTGCCCGCCGACGGGCACGGCTGGGATGCCCGGCTCCATCCGGCCGAGCAGGACGTCGTGATCGCCCGCGCCTCGAGGGCCTGGCTCCGGCAACGCTACGAGCGGGCCGTCGCCGCGGAGCGGGCCGCCCGGCACGACGCCGAGCGCGCCCACCGTGCCGTCGGCAGCCTGCGGCACGAGGCACACGTCGCCGCCGTCCAAGCTCGGGAGCTCAGCGGGCTCCGGCCCGCTCCCCGCCGCGGTCGGGCTGCGACGGGTCACGGGCCGGAGACGGTCCTGGCGAGCTGACCTGTCAGGCGCGGGTCCACTTCTGGTTGGCAGTGCTGGCGCAGTCCCAGAGCTGGAGCTGCGACCCGTTCGCCGTGCCGTTGTTCACCACGTCGACGCAGCGGTTGGCCGCCGTGTTGACCAGGTCTCCCCCGGCGCCCAGGGTGAAGCGCTGCGCGTTGGTGCCGTTGCAGGTGTAGAGCTGGATCGCCGTGCCGTTCGCGGTCCCCGCAGCAGCCGCGTCCATGCACTTACCGAGCGCGCGGACCGTGCCGTCACCACTGATCGTCCACTGCTGCGCGGCGCTGCCGTTGCAGTCGTAGATCTGCAACCGGGCGCCGTCGACCGGGTTCGCCCCGGGCACGTCCACGCACCGTCCACTGAGGTCGGAGCGCAACGCGGCGGTCGTCCCCGTGGGCGGCGTGGTGTTCGCGTCGGCCCAGACGTACGTGCCCACCGTTTTCGCGGGCAGGGTGCCGGTGAACTGCTGCGTGCCGGCGCGCACGGTGAAGGTCTGGTTGACGGTGCTGCGGTTGACCACAACTGTGACGAGGCTGCCGTCCGGGTTCAGGAACGCGACGTTCGTGACAGTGCCCGCCGAGCCGTTGTTGGTGTCGACACGCTTGGCGCCGCGCTGGATGAACTTGGAGAACTGGGCGGTCAGGTAGTACTCCGGCAGCGCCCACACGGTGTCCGGGGCGGACGGGTTCTGCACCAGCATGGTGGGGTCCGGTGCGCCGGTCCACTTCTCCGGCGCCCGGTTCTGGTCCAGCATCGTCACCCAGTTCTGGTACATGACGGACTGGTTGCGCAAGTAGTCGACGATGCGGTTCGCTCCGGTCGTACCCCAGACAGCCCGCTCGGTCATCGCCACGTCCTTGCCCGGATAGCTGGCTTTGACCTGGCCCATCAGGGCCGGCTCACCGGCGTAGTCGTGGAAGGCCAGCCCGTCGACGGCGTTGAACGCGTCACTCGGGCTGCCCGGACTGCCCAGCACACCAGCGATGTACGACGGCCCCTCCGCGAAGTTGTGGTCGAAAGCCCAGATCTTCGTGCCGCCGACGCCGTTGCCGGTGAACTCGGCGCGCATGGCCACGGCGAGCCGGCGTTCCTGGTCCGCGGAGATGAGCGTGCCGGGGTAGTCCGGCGGCGAGTACAGCGGCTCGTTCTGCAGCGTCACGGCGTGGATCGGCAGACCCTGGGCGGCGTACGCCTGCACCGCCCGCCGGTAGTAGGCCGCCAGGGTGGGCACGTGCTGGTCGAGCAGGTTGCCGCCGATCAGGCTGTTGTTGGCCTTCATCCAGGCCGGCGGGCTCCACACGCTCGCGAAGATCAGCAGGTTCGGGTTGATCTGGCGGGCCTGCTTGAGCACGCTGATGATGCCGTAGTCGAGGTCCTTCTGGATCGAGAAGCGCGACAGCGTGGGATCCGCGGCGCCGTCGTCGTAGGTGTAGAAGGCCCGGCTGGTGAAGTCGCTGGTGCCGAAGGTGATCCGGGCGACGTTGAAACCCGCGCCGGCGCTCGGATCGAGCAGTAGGCGCAGCGTCCGTTCCCGGGCGGTGGCGCTCATCCGGGACAGGTTGTGGATGGTCGACTCCTCCAGGGAGGAGCCGAAGCCCAGGACGCTCTGGTACTGCCGGCCGGTGTTCGCGGTGATCGTCGCCGCGCCGCCCGCCGCCACGATCGGCACGTCCGGCTGCCGCGACAACCGGTACGGCGTACCGGCCAGCCCCGTCGCCGGGTCGGCGTACCAGTTCCCGTTCACCGGCTCGAACCCGGCGGTCCGAGACTCCGAACTCCAGTAGACCTGCACCGACGTGGCGGCCGACGCCTCGCCGCCGATCGCGACGGCACCGGCGATGCCGACGAGCGCGGTCACGGCGACGGCGGCAACCCGCGACCGCGACCGGCGGCCGGGGACAGATGGGATCACACGAACTCCTTCCAGGGGTACGGGGCTTGCGTAACGGATACGAAACATCGTTACAGGCGTCCGTGTCAATGAGTGCCCCGTCAGCCCTGCGGAGAGCGTGTAACAAGCGCCAGCTTGTTACATCAGCGGGGCGGAGCCGCGGTGGAGCCCCGGACCACCAGATCGGTGGCGAGCTCGACGTGCCGGGCGTCCAGATCGTGCCGCTGGATCATCCGGATCAACATGGTCACGGCCATCCGGCCCAGCTCGGCCAGCGGCTGGCGCACGGTGGTGAGCATGGGATCCGTGGCCTGGCTGACCGTCGTGTCGTCGAACCCCGCGATGGACAGCTCGTCCGGGACCCGCAGGCCCCGTTCGCGCGCGGCCCGCAGCGCCCCGACCGCGATCTTGTCGTTGAAGCCGACCACCGCGGTCGGGCGTTCCGGCTGGTCGAGCAGGGCGCAGGCGGCGTCGTAACCCTGCTCGACGGTGGGCTCGTCGACGAAGCGGAGCAGGTCGGGCGACGGGAGGATGCCGACGTCGGCGAGGGCGGCCACGTACCCGGTCATCCGGGCGTCGGTGACCAGCCAGTCCCGCGGGCCGGCGACGATGCCGATCCGCCGGTGTCCCAGCTTGACCAGGTGGGACATCACGTTGCGGGCGCCGGTCGTGTGGGCCGCGGACACCGCGACGATGTCGCGGGGCGGCGGCGTGCGCGGGTCCAGCACGACGAAGGCGAACCCGCGGTCGCGCAGCCTTTCCAGCTCGGGTCCCGACTCGGGCGGCAGGATCAGGATCCCGCCGCCGACGCCCTGGCGGCCGGGCAGGACGGACAACACGCCGCTGCCCCGCGCCGCCTTGCCGGCGTTGAGAATGGCGGTCATGCCGTGCAATTCCACGGTTTCCACGACCGACGACACCATCGGCCCGAAATACTCGTCGAGAAGGTACGGGCAGCGAATGTAGATCGCCCCCAGATCGGCGCGGAGCCGCTGCCCCTGCCCGCCCAGCCGGCCCACGGCCTCGAGCACGACCTCACGGGTGTGCGGTGCGACATTGGCCTGGCCGTTGAGCACCCGCGACACCGTGGCGATCGAAAGTCCGGTGTCGGCGGCCACCTCCCGCACCGTTGCATGCTGTCGCAAGAAGAAACCTTTTCACCGGCTGTCCCAGACCCGCCGATGATAGCGCTTACCAGCGCCGGGGAATGGGCCGCCGCCGATGAGTGTGCCCGGTCGGCGCGCCCCAGCCGGGACGGGCGTCGCACCCCCGGCCGGGCCGGCCGGCGCACCCCGCCGGGGCGGGCGGCGCGCCCCGGGCCGCGGCGTGGGCGAGAATGTTCGGGCACGCTTGATGCTCAGCTTCGGAAGGAACCTCTCTTGGCCGGTGGACTCGTAGCCCTGCTGGACGACGTGGCGGTACTGGCCCGCGCCGCCGCCGCGTCCATCGATGACGTCGGGGCGGCCGCCGCGAAGGCCGGCGCCAAGGCCGCGGGCGTCGTCATCGACGACGC
The DNA here is from genome assembly GCF_050955795.1 of Actinoplanes sp. CA-051413. NCBI lineage: Bacteria > Bacillati > Actinomycetota > Actinomycetes > Micromonosporales > Micromonosporaceae > Actinoplanes > Actinoplanes sp. CA-051413. The sequence goes on along the minus strand of NZ_CP192100.1, from coordinate 3,762,644 downwards.
CGCCGTCACGCCGCAGTACGTGCGGAGCCTGGCGGCCGAGCGTGAGCTGCCGATCATCAAGCGCATCGCCCTGGGCTCCCTGCGCAACAAGTTCCTGATCATCCTGCCCGCGGTGCTGCTGCTCAGCCAGTTCGTGCCGTGGTTGCTCACCCCGATCCTCATGCTCGGCGGCGCGTACCTGTGTTACGAGGGCGCCGAGAAGGTCTGGGCCAAGATCGCCCATCACGAGGCCCACGGCGCGGGCGACGAGGCCGCCCCGGACGAGAAGACCCTGGTGTCCGGGGCGGTGCGCACCGACCTGATCCTGTCGGCGGAGATCATGGTGATCACCCTCAACGAGGTGATCGACGAGCCGTTCTGGTCCCGCCTGGCGATCCTGGCCGTCGTCGCGGTCGTGATGACCGTCCTGGTGTACGGCGCAGTGGCCCTGATCGTGAAGATGGACGACGCCGGGCTGCGCCTGTCGGAACGGTCCGGAGCCCTCGCGACGTTCGGCCGTGGCCTGGTGCGGGCGATGCCCCTGGTGCTGACCGGCCTGACCGTGCTCGGCACCGCGGCGATGCTGTGGGTCGGCGGGCACATCCTGCTGGTGGGCACGGACGAGCTCGGCCTGCACTGGCTGTACGAGGCCGTGCACCACGTGGAGGAGGCCGCCCACGACGCCGCGGGTGTGCTGGGCGGACTCGTCGGCTGGCTCGTCAACACGGTGTTCAGCGCGATCCTCGGCCTGATCGTCGGCGCGCTGATCGTGGCGATCATGACCTTCACGGTCCACCGCCGCAAGGCCGGGACCGAAGCGGAGGCCGAGACCGGGGCCGAGGCTGAAGCGGGCACCGACCAGCACTGACGTCGCTCAGCCCCCGCGACCGCCGAGCTGTCCGGCTCGGCGGTCGCGCTCATTTCCGTACGCCGTCACCGGCCTCCCACAGCGGCAGGCGGAACGTGGCGTAGGTGAACTTGCCGGTGATGCGCCCGCCGGCGTCGAAGTGGAAGACGTCGAGGCCGTGCCACTGCACCCGGCCGCCGTAGCGGGCGCGGGCGAACCAGCGCAGCATCGGCATGGCCCGCCGCCCGTGCACACCGGTGAGATCCAGCCGGCACACCCACCGGATCGTGGCCCGGCGCCGCGGCTCGTCGATCACCCGGTCGTAGACGTCGAAGGTCATCGCGCCGAAACGTCCCGCGAACTGCGGGGCGAACTCCGCGCGGATGGCGGCGAGGCCGCGGCGCTCAGGCTTCTTGCCGGGCAGGTAGGTGGCGTCCTCGGCGAAGAACGACATGACCAGGTCCAGGTCGGGGTCGGGGTCATTGAAGGCGGCCACGAACGCGTCGATGGTCTGGGCGAGGTCCGCACCGGCGGTGGTCACGAAATGCTCCGATCAGGTTGGTCGATGGATCAGTGCGCGACGCTAACAGAACACCGTCTCCTTAACAAGAGAACGCCGTTCTCATAGTTCTCGGTTAGATTCCTGGCATGCAGGCGCCATTTCAGCGGGCCCGGCGCCCGGACCAGAAGGACCAGCGGCGGGAGGCGATCCTGGGCACCGCCGCCGAGCTGGCGCGACAGTCGGGGGTCGCCTGGGTCAGCCTCGGCGACATCGCCACGGCGGTCGGGCTGGCCAAGTCCAATGTGCTGCGCTATTTCGGGACCCGCGAGGAGATCTACCTGCGGCTCACGATGCAGGAAGGCTCGGACTGGGCGGCCGCCGCGAGCGCGGCGCTGCAGGGAGCGGAGGGCGCCACCGCTGCGGCAGCGGCGCTGGCAGACGCGTACGCCGACCGGCCGCTGTACTGCGACTTGACGACGCACGCGGAGACGATGCTGGAACACAACGTGACCGTGGCGGTCCTGCGGGAGTACAAGTTGTGGGCCATCGACACGTACATGCAGGTCGGCCGGCTTGTCGCCGGCGCGTGCCCGCCGATGGCCCCCACCGACGGGGCCGCCCTGGTCATGGCCGCCAGCGCCTTCGTCGCCAAGCTGTTCCCGCTCACCCGGCCCCCGCAGGCCCTGCGCGAGCTCTACGAACGCGAGCCCGAGATCGGCGCCGTGTTCCCACCTTTCCGGCCCACCCTCACCCGCATGGTCGCCGCCACCGCCGCAGGACTGACGGGGGCAGGCTGACCACGGCGGCCGGCGCCGTCAACCGTGGAGCACCTGTCCGGCTTTCTCGATGATGGCGGCGGCCGTGAAGGGTTTCTCGATGAGGTCGACGTCGGCGTCCAGTCTGCCCCGGGCGGCCAGCACCGGTTGGGCGTAGCCGGACATGAAGAGCACCTTGATGCCGGGCCGGTCGCGACGGATCCTGGCGGCCGCCTCCTTGCCGAGCATCCCGGGCATGACGACATCGCTGACGAGCAGATGGATCTCCTCGGGATGAGCGGCCGAGACGGCCACCGCGTCCCGGCCGTCGACGGCGGTGAGCACCCGGTAGCCGCTTCTGGTGAAGATGCGTTCGGTCACCGCGCGGAGCGCCTCCTGGTCCTCGACGATGAGGACGGTCTCACCCGCAGGGGTGTGCCGACGGGCCGGAGATTCCGGAACGGTCGTGCTGACCTGGTCGGTGACGGGGACGATGATCGTGAACGTGGTGCCTGTCCCCGGGTGGGACCGTACGGAGACGGTAGCCCCGGCCTGCGTCACGATGCCGTAGACAGTGGACAGTCCCAGACCGGTGCCGTCAGTTTTGGTGGTGTAGAAGGGCTCGAAGACGTGAGCGAGCACCTCCGGCGTCATGCCGGTGCCGGTGTCCCGGACCCGGAGACGGACATGGCGGCCGCCGGGCGGGTGCGCGTCGGCCAGGGAGCCGGCGTCCACGGTGATGTTCGCGGTGTCGATGCTCAGCGTGCCTCCGCCGGCCATCGCGTCCCGGGCGTTGACCGCCAGGTTCACGAGAATCTGACGGAACTGGCCGGCGTCGGCCAGGATCGGCCAGAGGTCCGGGGCCGGATCGACGGACAGGGCGACATCCTCGCCGATGGTGCCGGCGAGGAGTCGCTCCAGGTCCCGTACGACGTCGTTGAGGTCGAGGACAGTGGGCTGGATGATCTCGCGGCGGCCGAAGGCGAGGAGCTGATGCGTCAGGGCGGTGGCCCGTTCGGCGGCGCGTTGGATCTGTGCGACGTCGCGGCCGGTGGCCTCCCGATCCGGGACCGGTCCGGCGGCGAGCTCCTCGGCGACGAATGCGGCGTAGTTGAGGATCACCGCGAGCAGATTGTTGAACTCGTGCGCGACGCCGCCGGCGAGTTGCCCGAGGACCTCCATGCGCTGACTCTGATGAGCTTGGGCCTGCCGGCGATCCCGATCGCTCACGGCGCGCGTGAGCTCGCTGTCCATGCGGGCCTCGAACCGGTCATGGGCGTCCTGGACCCGCACCAGCTCGTTCTCGCGTTCGATTTCCATGCGGGCCTCGAACCGGTCCCGGGCGTCCTGGACGTGAACTTGTTCCGTCGCTCGATCGGCTCGCATCCGGGCCTGGAACGAAACCCCTCCGGGCCGGACCTCGTCGTCGTCCGGGGTTGAGCCCGGCCGTGGAGTTGCTCGCGATCCTCTGGACATGCCAAGCCACCACCAGGACCGCCGAGCTGTAGGCCCCCCTGGCACAACGGCCGATGCCCGAGACGTCGCGGATGCGAGAGACAAGACGCTCTCGAGTCAACGATACGCCTAAATCGCAGCAATACCGGCATCTTGCGGCGGACGGCGACGATCAGGCCGGCCTCAGCGGGCCGGTGGCATCTCGCCGGGGCGGACCAGGCCGCTCTGGTACGCGATCACCACGAGCTGCGCCCGGTCCCGGACCCCCAGCTTGGTCATGGCCCGGTTCACGTGGGTCTTGGCCGTCAGCGGTGACACGTACAGCCGTTCGGCGATGTCGTCGTTGGACAGCCCGGCCGCCACCAGGGCCAGGGTTTCCCGTTCGCGGTCGGTCAGGCTGTCGAGAGCGGCCGGTGCCGGCAGTGGCATCGGCTCGGGGGTGTCGAGGAACCGGGCGATCAGGCTCTGGGTGGCCTTCGGTGACAGCAGCGCCTCGCCGCCCGCGACGACGCGGATGGCGTCCAGCAGGTCGGCCCGCTGGACGCTCTTGCTGAGGAACCCGCTGGCCCCCGCGCGCAGGGCCCGGAGCACGTTCTCGTCGATCTCGAACGTGGTCAGGATCAGCACCCGCACCCCGGCCAGGTCCTCGTCCGCGGTGATCATCCGGGTGGCCTCGATGCCGTCCAGGTCCGGCATCCGGATGTCCATCAGCACCACGTCGGCGCGGGCGCTGCGGGCCAGCGCGACCGCCTGCCGCCCGTTGGTGGCCTCGCCGACCACCTCCAGGTCGGGTGCGGAGTCGATGAGCACCCGGAACCCGGCCCGGATCAGCGTCTGGTCGTCGGCCAGGAGCACCCGGATCTGGTTGGTCACGTCGATACCTCCTGGCTGACGGGTGCGGGCAGGAACGCCCGCACGAGAAACCGGCCGCCCGGGCCCGGACCGGCGTCCAGTGTCCCGCCGACCGACGCCGCCCGCTCCCGCATGCCGGTCAGTCCGTGCCCGGTCCGCGGTTCCGGGCCGGCGGCCGGGCCGCGCCCGACCCGGTTCTCCACCTCGATGGCCAGACCACCCGGGGTGTACCTGAGCCGGAGGTGGGCGGCCGGGCCGCCGCCGTGCTTGCGCACGTTGGTCAAGGACTCCTGCACGATCCGGTACGCGGCCAGGTCGACCGCCGAGGGCAGCGGCCGCGCCTCGCCCTCCTGCTGATGCGCGACCCGCAGCCCGGCCGCGGCGACGGAGTCGAGCAGTCCGCCGAGCCGATCGACGCCGGGGGCCGGTTCGGTGGAGGGTTCCGGGTCGTCGGCGCGGCGCAGCACGGTCAGCACGCTGGAGAGTTCGTCGAGCACGGTGCGCACCGACTGCCGTACGTGGGACAGGGCCTCCTCGGCCTGGTCCGGCTCCTGCCGCAGCAGGTGCGTGGCCACCTCGGACTGCACGCCGATCAGGGCGATGTGGTGCGCCACGATGTCGTGCAGTTCCCGGGCGATCCGCAGCCGCTCCTCCGCCACTCGCCGGCGGGCCTCCTCGTCGCGGGTCCGCTCGGCGCGTACCGCCCGTTCCTCGACCGCCGCCACGTACGCCCGCCGGGTCCGGACCGCATCGCCGACGGCGACCGCCATTCCCATCCAGCCCAGGTCCTCCAGGCTTTCCGAGGAGTCCCAGCCCTGCCCGTTGAACGCCACCGCGGCCAGGTAGACGACCGCTGCCGCGGTGACGCCGGCGATCCAGGCGACGGTCCGGCGGGTGCGCGAGGCGACCGTGTACGCGCAGATCACCGTCACCGCGGTGAGCACGTAGATCTCGCCGCCGGCGGCCACCGCCCAGGCCGACCCGGCGGCCGCGACGGCCAGCGCGGGCACCGGCGACCGGCGCCGCACGGCGATCAGCAGAGCCGCTGCCACGGCCACCAGCAGGTCCAGCAGTCTCAGGTCCCGGCCGGGAATGCCCCGCGGTCCCTCCAGCACCGACAGCAGCGACAAGGCCCCGACGAGCGCCCCCAGCAGCGCGTCCATCGCCTGCGGGTGGCGCGCCGCGGCAGCCCGGGCGCGCGGCAGCCGGGTGGACAACAGGGCCATGCCGGTCACCGTACGGGACGACGATCACCCTCACGTCCTCCACGCGTGGTACCGCCGATCGCGCCCCGGCTACCACCACGGTGGTAGCCCGGCGAGGTCAGAAGCGATCCACGAAAGACTGACGCGGCCGCCGCGCGGGGCGACACGTAGGCGTTTCGCCGTCCCGGGCGGGGCCGGAACCGTACCTTGTGATCATGGCGACGGAGGCGACCCGCGATGCGCGGCCCTCGTTGCCGGCGCTGCTGGCCCTGCTGCTCGCCCTGATCGCCGGGCTGTCGGCACCGCCGCTCGCCGCCGGGCCCAGCGGGCCCGCGACGACCGTGTCCGCCGAGGTGACCCGGCACTGCGACACCACGGTCGAGGTTGCCGCCGCTGCGACGACCGAGCTGCCGCCCGTACCGGTGGCAGTGCTGCTCTGTGATCTTCCCGCCGCCGGCCGCGAGCGCGTTCTGCGCCCGCAGCTGGTGGTCGCGGCCCGCGCCGCGCGCGCACCGCCCGCCGCGTCCGTCTGACGATCCGCCGGGCGGGCATCGGTCCGCTCCCGGTCGTCCTGCGTCGCGTCTCGAGCCGGGCGTTCCCACCTCCCCCGGCTACGGGCGGGACGGCGCTGCCGTTTCATCGACTCCGTATCTATCGAGGGACTTCTCTGACCATGAACGTGGTAGCGGACATGCTGTTGACCGAGCCGGCCCCGCTGGCGATCTGGGTGACCCTGCTGCTGGCGGCCACCCTGTCGGTGCTGGCCCTGGCCGGCGTCGACGGCGTACCGGATCCGCATCTGGTGCTGATGGACGCCGTGCCGGGGGTGCGCCGCCTGCGGGCGCGGCGGGCCCGGCGCCGGGAGGACGCCGCGCACGCCGTGCGGTATGCCGACGAGCTCGTCGTGGCGACCGGGCGGGCCGCCCGGGTGGCCGACCTGTGGCGCGAGCACGCCGAGCAGAGCGCACAGCGCGCCGACACGGCGTGGCAGGCCTGGCAGGACGCCGAGCAGCGGCTGGTGGCCATGCGGGCCGCGTCCGCCTACCCGATGCCGGACGCCGGTACCCCGGCCGAGCACGCCGAGCGTGAGCGCTTCCTGCACCGGGCGATCGGTGCGGCCGTCGACCGCGGGGACCTGCCCGTCGAGGCGCTCACCGGGGACGGCGGCTGGGATCCGTCACTGCACCCGGTCGACCAGGAGCGGGCGGTGCAGCAGGCCACGGTGGCCCATCGGCGCGCGCTGTACCAGCGGGCGGTCATGGCGGAGAAGGCCGTCCGGCACGACGCCCGGCTGGCCGTCGCCACCCGCGACAGCCTGCGCCAGGAGGCCGCCGTCGCGGTCGCCCGGGCCGGCGCCGTGCGGCACCTGGCGCCGGGTCTGCGGCCCGGCCCGGTGTCGCGTCCCCGGCGGGCCGTGCTCATCCCGGCCTGACCCGACCGCGTGCCGGCCCTGCAGAAGGCCGGGATCTCGCCCACCGGGCTGTCCGTGCCTCTTGTCATCCGGAAGGTCGCCGGATCTTTCGCCGGTCGATGTCCGGATCCCTGATCTCCGCGCGGGGAGCATCCCGGTGACCGCCCCCGCCACCGCTCGCCGGGGTGGGAGCGCTGGCCAGCAGAACGCTTCACCTGCGGAAAGTCCGCCGGCCCGGTCGAGTTTCCGGAATGTTTCGGAAAAGTTTTGACAAGCGATGGACCCGGCCCCTACCGTCGCCATCGACGGGGCTGAATGACCGTCGATGCCATCCATCGCGACCCGCTCCCGGTCGTGCAGGACGACCGGTCCCACCGCGCGGAACGACGCCGATGCCCGGCGGCCATCCACCCGGCCGCCGGCAGACCGCCGGCCCTCACCGCGCCGCTGGCCCCCGCCAGCCGTCACGAGGAGGAAGCACCTACATGACCGACATCCCCATCCAGCCGAGGAGACGCCGCTTGCGGATCCTCCTCGGCACCGCGTGTACGGCGGTGCTGGCCGTCGCCGGCACGGTCGTCGCCGCCCCGAGCGCGCACGCCGAGGCCGACCGGACGGTCAGCTCCAACACCACCGGCACGCACAACGGCTACTACTTCTCGTTCTGGAAGGACAGTGGCAACGCCAGCATGACGCTGCGCGAGAACGGCCGGTACTCCAGCAGCTGGGACCGCAGCACCAACAACTGGGTCGGCGGCAAGGGCTGGGCCACCGGCTCCCGCCGCACGGTCACCTACTCCGGCTCGTACAACCCGGGCAACAACAACACCTATCTCGCCCTGTACGGCTGGACGCGCAACCCGCTCATCGAGTACTACATCGTCGAGAACTTCGGCAGCTACAACCCGAGCAGCGGCGCCACCCGGATGGGCACCGTCACCTCCGACGGCGGCACGTACGACATCCTGCGCAGCCAGCGGGTCAACCAGCCCTCGATCGACGGCACCCAGACGTTCTACCAGTTCTGGAGCGTCCGGCAGTCGAAGCGCAGCAGCGGCACCATCACGATCGGCAACCACTTCGACGCGTGGGCGCGGGCCGGCCTGAACCTCGGCACGAACCACGCCTATCAGATCATGGCGACCGAGGGCTACCAGAGCGCCGGCAGCTCCGACATCACCGTCAGCGAGGGCGGCGGCTCCAACCCCGGCAACCCGGGCACGACCACCCCGCCGCCCGGCAACCCGGGCAGCAACTGCACCGCGACGATCTCGGCCGGCGAGAAGTTCGGTGACCGCTTCAACCTCAACGTTGCGGTCAGCAACGCGAGCAACTGGGTCGTCACGCTCAACCTGAACGGCGGCCAGAGCATCCAGAACAGCTGGAACGCCGCGGTCACCGGCACCAGCGGAACCGTCACCGCCAGACCGAACGGCAGTGGCAACAACTTCGGGGTGACGATCATGGCCAACGGCAACTGGACGTGGCCGACGATCGGCTGCCGTACCGGCTGACGTCCGTCCCTCTCCTTTCACCGCACTCGTGGCGCGGCGGCATCGGCCGCCGCGCCACTTGCGTCATCACCAGGGCACGACGCCGTCGTCGTTGAAGAACGATCCGGTCGGACCGCCGTCGGGCAGCGTGGCCAGCCGGATCGGGGTTGCCGAAGCTTCACTCACGGGCCGCCCGAAGAAGCCGGTGAAGTCGGTGGCGACCAGGCCCGGGCAGGCGGCGTTGATGAGGATTCCGGTGCCCTCGAACTGCCGGGCGTAGTGCACGGTGACGGCGTTGAGATACGACTTCGTCGGCGAGTAGGCGGCCATGACCGGGCCGACGTCGACGGCCGGATCCGCCTGCCAGGTCAGCGATCCGACGCTGCTGGAGATGTTGACGATGCGCGGCGACGGTGCCCGCCGCAGCAGCGGCAGCAGAGCGTTGGTCACCCGGATCACGCCGTACACGTTGGTGTCCACGACCTCGCGGACGACGTCGAGGTCGAGGGTCGTCGGATCCTGCACCCAGCCCGGCCCGGTCTCACCCGAGATGCCGGCGTTGTTGACGAGCACGTCGAGCCGTCCGGCCTCACGAGCGATCAGCTCCACGGCCTCGGTGACGCTGCGGTCATCGGTGACGTCCAGCGGAACGGCGAAGGCGTCGACGCCGGCGGCCTGCAACGACTTCACCGCCGCCTGACCCCGGGCCTGGTCGCGGGCGCCCACCGCCACGCGGTGGCCGCGGGCGCCCAGGCCCGCGGCGATCTCGTACCCGAGTCCCTTGTTCGCGCCGGTCACCAGCGCGGTCTTCTTGTCGCTCATGAGCCGATGCTGACTCGGCGGCGGGGCCGGTGCTTACACCGTTGCGGTGCGCTGTCATACCGCACGGGTATCACCGCAGTATCGTTGCGCGGTGGACACGCTGGAGACCCGCGAGCTCAGGTACTTCGTCACCGTCGCCGAGGAACTGCACTTCAGCCGGGCCGCCGAGCGCCTCGGCATCGCCCAGCCGCCACTGTCCCGGGCCATCCAGCAGCTCGAACGCCGCCTCGGGGTCACGCTGCTGGACCGTAACCGCCGGGGCGTCACGCTCACCGGCGCGGGCCAGGTGCTGCTCGACGAGGCCCGCGCCATCCTCGACAGCGCCGAGGCGGCCGCCCGCCGCACCCGCCGGGCCGCCACGGCCACGAACCGCCTGACGCTGGCGACCAAGGCCGGGGCCAACCACGAGTTGCTGCGCAAGCTGCTGGACGCGTACGCCGCGGAACCGGGGGCGGCCGAGATCGACGTGGTGCTGTGCGGCATGGGCGACCAGGCGCGGATGTTGCGCGACGGCCGGGCCGACGTGGCGTTCATGCAGCGGCCGTTCGACTCCCTGGCCGGCTTCGACACCGAGGACGTGCTGACCGAGCAGCAGATCGCCGTCGTGCCCGCGGCCCATCCGCTCGCCGCGCGGCCGTCCCTGCTTATGGCCGACCTCAGCGACGTGCCCGGTCTGCTGGTCGCCCGCTGGCCCCGTCAGGACGGCACGTACGAGGACGGCCCGGGCCCCGAGATCCACGACCTGTCGCAGCTGGCCCAGCTGATCGCCCTGGGTCACACCATGGCCGTCATCTGTGCCTCCGCCCGGACGTGGCTGTGGGGCGCGCACGCCGCCATCCCGCTGACCGACTCGTCCCCCGTCACCACGGTGCTGGCCTGGCCCGCGCACAGCCGCTCCCGGGCCGTGGCGGGGCTCGTCCGCACGGCGACCCGGCTGTGACGGCAGCCGTCACCCGCTGAGGCGGGGTGGGCGGCGAAGAAGTCCCAGAGGATGTCGGTGGCCACGATCGGTGCGTCGGGCAGGGCCAGTTGCCCCTGCTTCGCTCCGGGCCAGGAATGTCCCATGTCCGTGACGACGTACACGTCGACCTCACTGCCGTCGGCGCACTGGGCGCCGGACCGTTGCACCGTCTTCTCGCCGCTCGGCGGCGTCTTGACCGGCTCGCACCGCAGCCGCTCGCGCCACTTCTTCAGCCCGGCCTGGAAGATGTCGTAATACTGGTCCTGGGCGCCGATGACGGTGACAACCGAGACCGGCTTCGTCGGCGCGTAGGTGGCAGCCTCCACCCGGGGGCCGCCGAAGCCGCCGCTCACCGCCCCGATCGCGGCGAACACCCCGCTCGCCTCGACCGCGAGCCGGAAGCTCATGTCGGCGCCGTTGGAGATGCCGGTGGCGTACACCCGGCCGGGGTCCACCCGCCAGTCGCTGATGAGCCGTTCGGTCAGCGCCCGCAGGAAGGCGACGTCGTCCTCGGCGCCGCAGCAGACCAAGGCGTTGAATCCGCCGCCGACCCCGTCCGGATACGCGACCAGGAAGCCGTGCTCGTCGGCCTTGGCGTCCATCGCGATCATGTCCCGCAGCGCCGTGCCGGAGCCCGGATAGAAGTGCAGGGCAACGACCAGCGGCACCGGCTTGTCGGCCCGGTAACCCGGCGGAGCGTGCAGCAGATAGGTGCGTTCCTGGCCACCGACGTCGAGCGTGAGCTTGTGGTCGCCCGCCGTGGGCCGCTGCACGGGCGAAGCCGCCGGTTCCTTGCCACATCCGGCCAGCAGCAGCCCGCACACCACACCGATCAGAACCGTACGCCGCACCGATTGCCCCCGTCCTCGCCCGACCGCCACGCCAGCAGGGTCGGTCAAGCGTTCAGGCCGGTCAACGGTTTCGGCCGGTGCCGAAAGGCTGGCAAGCTGTCCGGATGTTGCGCCTGTGGCTGAGGCCCGCGGACCTCACGCAGATCCGGTTCGCCGACCGGCTGCATCCGGCCGGCACCGTGCTGCTGGCCAGCCAGGCCCTGCGGCAGCAACCCGTGGCCGCCTCCCTGCCGGCCCTCGCGCGCCGGGTCGCTACGGCGGCGCCGGTGCTGCAGCCGCTGCACCATCTGCTGCCGTCCCAGGGATTCGTGCCGGACTTCATGACCCCGTGGGAGGGGCTGGGATCCATCGAGGAGGGGCTGGACGCGATCCGCTCGACGCCGGTGAAACGGGTCCGGGCGGAGGTGTCGGCCGCGTACGCCGACGTGGCGGTCAGCGCCGCCCGCCGCCGGTTCGCCGCCGCCGACCCCCAGGTGCTGGACACGCTGGTCACCGCCATGCGCTCGTACTTCCATCAGGTGCTGGCCCCGGACTGGCCGGCCCTGCAGCGCACCCACCGCCGGTTCGTCGGCGAGGCCGCGAGCCGCTACGCGCTCCGCGGGGCCGACGGCGTTCTCACGGGCCTGCACGGGGCGATCCGGTGGCGGGCGCCGGTGCTGGAGGTCGACACCTGGCAGGACGGTGAGGTGCGGCTCGGCGGGCACGGGCTGCTGCTGGTGCCGTCACCGTTCGCCGGCCCGCGCCCGCGGGTGCTGGTCGCACCGGACCGGCCCGCTCTGATCGTCTATCCCGTCGAGCCACCGGCCGAGCTGGACAGCCGACCGGCCGGCTCGGCGGCCCTGGCCGGACTGTTCGGCCGGACCCGCAGTGTGGTGCTGATCCAGGCCGCCCGGCCCGGCCGGCACACCACGTCGACGATCGCCCGGCAGGCCGGGATCAGCGTGTCGTCATCCTCGGAGCACCTGTCCGCGCTTCGGGCCGCCGGGCTGGTCTCCAGCCGTCGCGAGGGCGGTGCGATCGTGCACCGGGCCACGGCCCTGGGCCGCGACCTGGTGAGCCAGCACGACGAATGACGTCAGGGCCGGAGGTTCTCCAGGTCCTCCAGCAGGCTCGGGTGCGTCGGCTTCCAGCCCAGCGCCTCCCGGGTGTGGGCGCTGGACGAGGGCTGGTCGGTGGCGAAGATCGCGCCGAGCGGCCCGTAGGTCTCCGCCGGCACCGCCTGGACCGGCAGGCCCAGCCGCCGGCCGATGACGCCGGCGATGTCGCGCACCGCATCGCCCTCGTCGGCCACCGCGTGCCAGGCGGTCCCGGCCGGCGCCTCCTCCAGAGCCAGGCGGAAGAGGACCGCGGCGTCGAGCGCGTGCACGGCCGGCCAGCGCTGCGTGCCGTCCCCCGGATAGCCGGAGACCCCGGTCTGCCGGGCAATGTCGGTCAGCAGACCGGCGAACCCGCCTTTGCCCTCGTTGTGGACCGTGCGTGGCAAGCGGATCGCCGTGCTGCGGACCCCACGCGAGGCCAGGTCCAGGACCGCCAGGACGCCGCGGCTGCGACCGCCGACCAGCCCATCGGTGGAGAGCGGATCGGCCTCGGTGGAGGGCCGGCCCTCGGCGTACGGGGTGCCCGAGACGGTGACGAACGGGCGGTCGCTGCCGGCCAGTTCCTCGCCCAGGGCCGCGACGGCGGCGTTCTCCTCGGCGACCGCCCGCGCGACGGCCTCGGCGGAGCTGAAGTCGTGGCTGAACGCCAGATGGATCACCCCGTCGGCCTGCGCGGCGCCGGCCCGCAGGACGTCGAGGTCGGCGAGCCCTCCCCGCAGCGTCTCGGCGCCGGCTGCCCCGGCGGCCGCCGCGGAGGCGTCCGAACGGGCGAGCGCCAGCACGGTGTGGCCGTGGGTGAGCAATTCGGTGACGACGGCCGACCCGATGAGGCCGGTGCCACCGGTGATGAAGACGCGCATGGAACTCTCCCTGAGTGATGGGACTCTTATCCCATGACCCTACCAGAGTGATGGGACACAAGTCCCATCGCCTATGATGGGCCCATGGCCCGATGGGAACCAGGCGCGCGCGAACGACTCGTCATGGCTGCCGTCGACCTGTTCACCGAGCAGGGCTACGACGCCACGACGGTCGCCCAGATCGCCGAGCGCGCCGGGGTCACCAAGAGCACCTTCTTCCGGCACTTCCCGGACAAGCGCGAGCTCCTGGTGGCCGGCCAGGAAACGCTGAGCCGGCTCCTGGCCGAGGGCATCGCCGAAGCACCGGCCGGCGCGAGCCCGCTGGACGCCATCGCCGCCGGCCTCGAGCGCGCCTCGAGCGCCCTGGGCCCGGCCAACCGCGAGCTCGGCCCCCGCCTGAAAGCAGCCGTCGCCGCCAGCACCGAGCTGCAGGAGCGGGACGCCCTCAAGAGCGTCAGCCTGGCGGCCGCCATGACGACGGCCCTCATCGCCCGTGGAGTGCCCGACCCGACCGCAGCGCTCGCGGGCGAGCTGGGCGTGCTGGCCTTCAAACGGGGATACGCCGAGTGGTCCGAGGGCGACCAGGACGATCTCGCGCCGTACACCTTGGCGGCCCTGAAGGAGCTGCGGGCCGCGAGCGCGGCGCTGAGCTGATGGACTCCGACCAGCTCTCCTCATCCTTCGGCTCGGCAGCACCCGCGTACGCCGAGCACCGGCCGGATTATGCGCAGGAAGCGGTCCGCTGGGCGCTCGACCTCGCGCCCGGGCGGCGGGTGCTCGACCTGGGGGCCGGGACCGGCAAGCTCACCGGCACGCTGGCCGCGGTGGGCGCCGACGTCACCGCGGTGGAGCCGGACCCGGCGATGCTGGCCGAGCTTCGCCTCGCCGCGCCGGAGGTGCGTGCCATGTCCGGGAGCGCGGAGAAGATCCCGCTGGCGGACGCTTCCATGGATGCTGTGCTGGCCGGCAACGCCATGCACTGGTTCGACATGGCTGTTGCGGGACCGGAGATCGCCCGCGTCCTCGCCCCGGGCGGGGTCCTCGCCGGGCTGTGGAACGTGCTGGACGACAGCGTCGACTGGGTCGCCGGGCTGGCCCGGGTCAGCGGGAGCGCGGTCATCGGCCCGCGGGACACCCCTGCTGCCTGGCGTGCCGAGACGGGCCAGGCCCACCTGCCGAGGACCGGCGGGGCCGCCGCCCGGTTCGGGTCGCCGGAGCAGGAGGGTTTCCCGCACGCGCAGCGGCGCACCGCCGACTCTCTGGTGGCGACGCTGGCCACCCGGGCCGGGCTGCTCACCATGCCGGAGCGGGAGCGGGCGGCCACGCTCGGCCGGATCCGCGCCTTCCTCGCCGGTCGGCCCGAGACGGCGGAGGGCGAGTTCACGCTGCCGATGCTGACCTGCGTGATGCGCGTGCGGCGGCTCTGACCGGCCCCTTGCTCACCGGCGGGCCAGCGGCGGCTGGTCCTGCGTGCTGGAGCGGCGCCGCGGCGGGGCATCGTCGGTCTCGGCCGGCCCCCATACTGGACCGGTGATCGACATCGTCACCTTCGGCCCCGGCGAGCCACCCCGGCGGCCGTCCCGCCGGCTGCTCGTGGCTGGTGTCGTCGTGCTGGCGGCCCTCGCAGCCGGGACCGTAGCGATCGTCCTCGACCACCGTCGCGCACCGGTCCCACCCGCGGCATCCGGCCGGGTGCCGCCGACCGCCGGCCCGTCCTGCCCGGCACCGAACCGCGCCCCGGTCGTCGTGCCGGTCGCGCTGATCGTCGGCTGCGCCCGCGGCGGCGCAAGCCTGGACCGCCGAGACCCCACGGCGAACAAAGGGCTATGGACCGTCGTCGTCCGCCGCTCCGACGGCTCACTCGGCCGGCACGGCGCCGTGGTCACCTTCCCGGTCGCCGCACCCCCCACGGGCGCCAGCTCAGTCAAGGTCGGGGGCAAGGCCGGTAAGGCCGGCCCGGACTCGGTGACCTGGCCGGTCGGGGGTGCATGGGCCCGCATCCGGGGCGACCTGCCCGAGCCCGCCCTGATCACCATCGCGGCCCGCACCAGCGTCGCCAAAAGCCGGCCGGTCATCAAGGAGCCGCCGGCGGATTACACGGTGGCCGGCGGTGGCCCGTACCGGCCGCCCGCCATCCATGAGATCCGCTACGGCAGCGCCACGCTGGGCGAGCAGGCCGCGCTCGGCGGTGGCCTGGCCTACACCGGGGTCGTTCGCGGCGGCGGGTTCGAGGACCAGTTGTACGCGGCCCACGCCACCGCCGCCGGGCAGGTCGGTGACCGCCCGGCCGTGGTGTCGCCGGTCTTCGGTGGCAACGCTTCCCTGGCCTGGGAGCCGGCGCCGGGCGTGGTGGCGTACGTCGGCTACAGCGGATCGTCGCTGACCGACGGTGCCGTTGCCGCGCTCCTGCGGCTGGCTCAGCGTTCGCAGCCGGTCGACGACGGGCAGTGGCGGGCGACGAGTCCGCAAGCGGTGGAGCAGAGCAACGAGCCGGGCTGAGGTCAGCGCAGCTTCACCTCCAGGGTGTGCCGTCCGCCCGTACCCGCGGGGACCAGCACCTCGGTGCCGCGGGCGGTGCTGCGCTGCTGGTGTGCCGTGGGCTTGCCGTCCAGCCGTACCCCCGTCACCGACGCACCGGCCGGCAGGACCACGCCGATGGTGAGCTTCGCCCGCAGCGCCGCCCGGACCGAGACGGTGAGGGTGCCGGCGGTCTGGGTCGCGGTCACGTCGAGTGAGCCGCGGCCGAGCCGGATGTCGTGTCCGGCGATGCGGTCCTGGCCGGGCGGCAGCGCCGGCACCACCGACAGCCGGCCGCGGCCGACGTCCGGGTCGACGCCGAGCTGCTGGTGCACCACCGGCCAGAGCACCCCGTACGCGCCCCACGCCTGCAGCACGCTGGAGCGGCTCAGGAAGTCCCGCTCGATGTTGGCCACGAAGTCCGGTGACGGCGCCACCTCCGGCATCGCGCCGGGCATCTCCCAGACCGACGGGTCGAGCTGGATGCGGGCGTTGCCGGTGGTGTAGCGGCGTTGCGGGCCGAGCCGGCCGTAGTTGCCCTCGGCGACGGCCATCACGGCAGTGTTGAGGGAGAACGTGGCCCGTTCGGCGGGTACGCCGGACACCACGCTGTCGCAGGACGGGCCGGTGTTGCCACCCGGTGCGCTGGTCGGGCCGCTGCCGGTATGGAACAGGCCGAGCTCGCCGGTGTAACAGTCCCGTTCCCGCTGGGCCAGCGCGGCGTGGGCGTGGCCGGTGGCGGCGAGCGGCCCGGCGGGTGACTCGGCCTCCATCGGGGTCAGGCCGGTCCAGTGCCGCTGGAACACCTTGCCGTTGCCGGGATCGCTGAGCGAGTCGGCGTACGCGTCGGCGTCCCCGCCGTACCACCAGGCCGGCTCGAAGGCCCGCTCGCGCCGCTGAGCCTGGGTGGTCGCCCAGCTCGCGGTGGCCCGGTCGCCGCGCGCGCTCGCCAGGTCGGCCAGGTCGCGCAGCCCGCGGATGGTGTAGACCGCCACGTCGAGCTTCTCCGCTCCCATGCCGGGCCGCTCCACGTTGCCCGAGCCCTCGGGCCAGCCGTCGGCGTCGGCGTCCAGCGCGATCACGTGCCGCATTGCTCGCACGGCGAAGTCGTACATCTCGTCGCGGAACGCGTCGTCGCCGGTCCACCGCCAGATCAGCGCCACCGTGCTGGGGAACTTGGCGCTCTCGTCGGTGTTGCCTGGATCGTCGTTGGCGCCGAAGTACACCTGGCCGTCCGGGGTGACCTCGTGCACCACCTTGCCGGACCGGCCGTTGACGATCTCGCTGATGTCGCGCAGCGCCCGCAGGTGCGCCTTGATCGGCTCGAACTGCCCGGCCGCCACCGACGCGAACGCGGTGTACTCGGCGTCGGTGGCGAAGATCCACGGGTAGTCCGGCCAGCCCGCACCGACCCACCGGGCGACCTCGACGGTGCCGGCCGGCGGCGGGTACTGGGTGCCTTCCTGGCTGGCGAACACCCGCAGGGCGTGTGCCTCCTGCACGGAGTCGGCGAGGTTCTGCTTGGACCACTCCACGCTGCGCTGCAACAGCCGGTCGCCGGGCAGGTCGACCCGGCTACGCGCGGCGACGCGGGCGCGGTCGGCCTGCTTGCTGGACAGCGCCTGGGCCGGGGCCCGCAGCGCGCGTTGCGACTCGGCGGTGGCCGCCGCGACACCGTCGTCCGAGCCGGCCACCGTGAACCAGACCGTACGCCCGGTGCGCGGCACATCGAGCGTGTAGGTGAGCCGGCCGCCGGTGCCCCGGCCGTACGGGCCGTCGTCGCAGCGTGCCGGCGCCGGATCGGCCTCCGGGCACACCACGGCGGGCTCCTGCGGGCCACGATGGCCGGGGCCGAGCTCATGGCTGTCCGGGGTGAGGGAGCTGCCGACCACGGCGGCGTAGTCGTGCGGGCGCTCACCCGTGGCCGTCTCCCGGAAGACCAGGTTGCGCCCGTCGAAGCCACCGGTGTCGCTCAGGTTGACCGCCTGCGCGCCCGGCGTCGTCCAGCCCCACGGGTACGCGGGAAGCAACTCCGAATGTGCGTCCACCGCCAGCGTGATCCGGCGCGCGGGCCCGCTGAACGTCAATCCGACCAGCGCGGCCCGGCCGCCGTCCGGCAGCACGTCGGTACGCCGGATCCGCGAACCGCCGGGACCGGCCAGCTCCATCTGGACGAAGCCGGCGCCGCTGGTGAACCGGGTCGCGCTCAGCCACTGCCCGTCGACGGCGAACCACAGGCCGTCGAGCAGCTTGATCGGCGGGCTCCAGAAGCCGCCCATCTCGCCGCGGATGTGCCAGCCCGTCGCCGGGTAGCTGCCGTCCTCGGCCCCGACCTCGTAGGCGCGGTCGCCGGTCGCCACGTACCGCCGGTCGGCCAGGCGGCGCTGCTCCGAGAGCCCGGCGCCGGACGGCTCGGCGGCCGCCGGCGGCGCGACGGCGACCACCATGACGAGCAGGGAGAACACGACGAGGTGGATGCGGCGCATGGGGGCCTCCCGGCGGATCGACACTGATCGCTGGTCCCACGGTGTCCCCGGGCGCTCAAGAGCGCAAGTGCACGGATCAGGCGTAGGCGGCCGGGCCGGCCGGTGCCGCGATGGTGTCCAGGCCGGCCAGGATCATGTCGCAGCTGCGCAGCACCACCTCCGCCGCCCGGCGCTGGGCCGGGACGAGGTCGCGGCCGTGCGCCTGCTCCCGCCAGCGGTCGGCGGCGGCGTGCGCCTCGCTCCAGGTGTCCTCGGCCGTCGCCTCCGGGGACATGCCCAGCCGCTCCCCCAGGCTGGTGCCCGAGCCGCCGAGCAGCCGCCGGGCGTCGACCGCGTACTCGCGGGGCAGGTTGACCCGGCCTGCGCGCAGCGCCGCGAGCAGGCGCAACTCGCGGAACTCGTGCGCGTCGGCGAGCAGCAGCTCCAGCTCGGCCAGCAGGTGGACGGCCGGCGGCACCGGCTGGGTGCGCAGCAGGCGGTCCAGGATGGTCAGCGCCGAGCGGGCCCGCAGCGCGACCCGGCGGGCCGTGAAGAGCTCGGCGATCGAGGCCTGCAGGTCCTTGAGGCCGCTGTGCTCCTGCAGCCGTTCGCCGAGCACGGCCGCGTGGTCGCAGCCGGTCCGGACCAGGGTGATCGCCAGCCGGATGCCGCCGAGGCCGAAGCGCTGCAGCAACTGGGCCCGCTGCTGGGCGGCGACCGGCCGCAGCGCGTCGGCGGCGGTGAACCGGTCCGTGGAGAGCAGATGCGCCTCGGAATCGGCCCGCGGCAGGGCGGCCATCGTGGCGATCGCCCGGAACTCGTCGTCACGCAGGGTGCGGGCGGCTGCCGCGATCAGCGGCGAGACGGCGAGCACGTCCTGGCACAGCGCGCCGACCCGGGGCTCGCGGCGGCGGCGCCGGGCCGCCTGCTTGGCGGTCAGCAGGGCGTCGGTGCGGCCACCGCCGGTGGCGTCGGCCCGGGACAGCACGATCATGGTGTGCACCGGGAACACCGAGGGGCCGCGGATGCCCCGCGCCGCCTGCAGGGCCTGCAGGTCGGCCTCGCCCAGTTGGGGCGTCACGTAGAGGACCGCGTCGGCGGTCTGCTGGACCTGCGGCAGCGGCAGGTGGGTGTCGATCAGCTCGGTGCGGCGCAGGACCCGGCTCGGCCATTCCACGACGGCGCGGCGCGCCCCGTCGGGGCGCCCGGCGTGCCGGCCGTCCGGGACCAGCCGCAGGCCGTGGGCGGTGCGGACCGCCGGGATCTCGTACGGCGTCCCGCGCTCGTCCTGCCACCAGGCCCGCGGCTGGGTGCCGTCCCGATAGGTGACGCTGGCGAGCTGCTCACCGGGCAGCTCGACCGGGGTCAGACCCTCCCCGATCAGCGCACTGACCAGAGTGGAGACGCCGGAGCGGGCCGGTCCGGTCACGGCCAGCCGCAACGGGTCGGCCAGCCGGTCGAGGGTGGAGCGCAGCATTGCGGCGGCCGGCTGATTGCCCCGGTAGACGTGCGCCGCCTCGTTCAGCAGCCGGTAGGTGCGCTGCTCGAACTCCTCCTCGTTGATCATCCGCGGCCGCCCAGCGCCCGGGCCTGGGAGTGCAACTGGACGAGCACGGCCAGCTCCTGCTGGAGCCGCCGGGCGTGCTGCTCCCGGGCGGCGACGTCCTGATCGGCCGCCGCCTTGGCGTTGCGCAGCGACTCCATGACGATCTCCTGCAGATCCTCGGTGACCGCGGTGAAGTGGTCACGCAGGGCGCGCTGGGCCCGGCGTACGGTGTCACGCGCTTCCTTGTTGAGGCCCACGAATATGTCGTCGACGTGCCGCTGGACCGCGTTGCGGGCCTCTACCTGCCGCTTCTTGAGCAGCGACTTGCTCTCGTCGCGGATCGTCTTGCCACCGAAGAGCGCGCCGCCACCGATCGAGATCGGGTTGATCAGCGACATCCCGGCCAGGCTGGTGGCCAGGCCGAACATGATCACACCCCCGTAGGAGCCGCGGAGGCCGATGAACAGCTTCTGGCCGGGGGTGAACTTGGCCACCGGCGGCGCGTCCAGGCCCGGCACCCCGTCGGTCCGCTCCTCGGCCGAGACCAGCGCGGACGGCGGGAGCACCTCGCCGGCCTCGGGCGGGAACTGGTCGGCGACCCGGCGGGCCATCCACTCGATCCGCTCGGCCAGCCACGTCATGCTGGTCCCGGTCAGGTCGGCCAGGGACTGCCGCAGCCAGGGCTCGAACTCGTCCCAGGCCTTGGCGGGGTCGGCGGTGGCGAAGAACTCGTCCGACTCGGTCAGCACCGCCCGGGTGCGTTCGCGCAGGTCGTGCTCGATGTCCGACATCAGGTCGCCGACCTCGTCGGAGAGCGCGTTCTGCCAGCGGACAGCGCACTTGCGCAGGTCGTCGAGGCGGCGCTGGGTGGTGTGCAGGCGGGCCACCGCGTCCGGCAGGCCCGCGTTCTGCTGGGCCGCCAGCTCGTCGCGCAGCGGGCCGGCCAGCTCCTCCAGGGCGATCCGGCCCAGCCGGCTGACCGTGTCGCGGGCCAGCCGGTCGGGCTTGGCCGCCACCATCTGTTGCAGGTGGACGATGAGGTCGGTGAAGCCGGACTCGTTGTTGAGCGCAGCGTCGCCGGCCTGCAACGCGTGCAGCCGCAGAGTGGCGGAGACGGCGGTGGTGGCCGCCGGCACCCCGGCCCGGGCCAGCCGGGTGCGGCTGTCGGCGAGGTTGCGCCGCCAGTCGATCGCGTAGTCGGTCTTGGTGAAGACCACCAGCAGGCCGGGGAAGAACCGGGCCAGGTCCTGCAGCACGGCCAGGTCCGCGTCGGTCAGCTCGCGGCCCGCCTCGCAGGCGTAGAGCACCAGGTCGGCGCCGGCGCTGGTGGCCAGGTCACTGGCGGTGCGCACCGCCCGGTCGGCCGAAGCGGGCAGGCCGGGCAGCGGCGGGGTGTCGATCAGCACCAGGCCGCCGGCCAGCAGCGAGCGGGGCACCGCGATGTCGGCGTGCACCGGGGTGCCGGCCGGGAACCGGGCCGCCGCCTCGGCGATCGCGCTGTCGAGGGCCTCCAGGCCCAGCGGGACCCGGTCCTGCAGGCCGACCTCGGCCGTCCACTCGGCGCTCGGCGAGCCCCGGCGGATCAGCTGCGCGGCCGGTGACTCGGCGTGATGGACCACGGCCGGCACGGTGGTGCCGCCCGCGGTGTCGACCGCGCACACCCGGGCGTTGATCAGAGCGTTGATAAGCTGGCTCTTGCCCTGGTGGGCGGCCCCGACGACCAGCACCCGCAACTCCGGCCGCAGCAGCTGCGCGCGCCGGCGGGACAGCCACTCGGCGACCTCGGACCGGCCGTGCGTGGCGCACGTACGGATCGTGGAGTCGAGGACGTCGAGCCACCACAGGGCCCCGGCCGCCCGCAGCGGATCCGGTTCGGCCGCACGGGCCGGGACCGGGCTCTGCGGGACGAGGGAGGCCGGACCCGCATAGGCCGTGGGTCCGGCCTCCCATCGCGTCATTCGCTCCCGCCCAATTCGTGTCCGCCCAGTCTCTCGTCGTCGTGTCGCCCGACCCGGACCGGTGCCGCGGGGCACGTTAGTGGTGCAGCCCGCCCAGCAGGTCGTGCGACGGCTCGCTGTCCTCGGCCGGGTGGGTCACGCTGTGCAGCACGCCGCTGGTGACATCGTGCGCGGCGCCACCGACGCCGGTCAGGGTGCTGTCGAGGCCCTGCACCGGGTCGTGCGGCAGGACGTGGCCCAGATCCGGCTTGATCAGGGACCCGACCGAAGAGGTTGCCCCGCCGACCCCGGCGACGTCAAGGTCCGGCACATGATCCAGCGGGATCGATGCGGGCAGGTTGGTGACCGTGCCCAGGCCACCGTCCAGGATGCCGACCGGGCCGGCGTCGACGCCGGGAGCCACCTGGTCCACGCCACTGACCACGTTGGTCACGCTGTGCTCGATCGGGGCCACCACAGTGTTGTCCAGGTGCAGGGCCGGGTCGTTGCCCGCGGACAGTCCGCCGACCCCGACCGGCACGGCCGAGGTCACGCCGCCGCCCAGCCCGGTCAGGCCGAGCGAGTTGCCGGACAGCACCGAGCCGCCGACCACGTCGTCGCCGGCCACGGTGAGCACCGTGGCGTTCACGCCGGCCAGGGTGTTGGCGACGTTCAGGTCACCGGCCACCTGGCCCGGCATGACGGCCACCTGCGAGGTGATCGCCTGCAGCTGCGACACCGCGCCGGCCACGTCCAGGTTGGCCACCCCGGTGGTGAGGTCGTCGGCGCCGGCCAGGCCGTACAGGCCGGTGACCGGGGCCGAGTCGACCACCAGCGGGATGACCTGCTGCACGTCGGCCGCGGTGACGTCGGCCAGGCCGGCCGCGTTCAGCGCGGTCTCCGGGTCGAGCTCGAAGGCCGAACGGGCGGCCGGGTCGTAGATCAGGTTGAGGACGAAATCCTGCAACGTCGGGGACGCTTCCATGAGGCTCCTTCAGAGACCGGTCACTGGCGCCGGGATCCGGCACCGCAGCAAACCGTACGGAGGCCGGCCGGCGCGGGCATCGGGGTTGGTTCCCCCAACCGGTCCCGGCCGATCGGTGCTTCCCGGGGGCCGGGCGTTAGGGGGTTAGGGGATTCGGCGGCATGATTTTTTGGGGGACGATCCGCGAGCGGTCTTCTGGTACGAACATGTGGACCTATCCGGCCGAATGACGCCCACCGCGCTGTCACACCCGCAGTAATGGCCGTCGGTGATGGAGGAGTAACGACGTGCCCTACGTCCTGGGGATCGACATCGGCGCCGGCGCCACCAAGGCCGCCGTCTGCCGGCGCACCGACGGTGCCGCCGGAGGCTGGGGCCCGGCGCAGCCGGTGACGCTGGGTCTGCGCTCGCGCACGGTCAGCTCAGGGCTGGTGCTGACCCCGGAGGGCGACGTCGTGCCGGCCGACCACGGCCGGGCGCCGGCCGCGACCTCGGTGGGCGGCTATCTGCACCGGGTCGGCGACAGCCTGCCGATGCTGTTCGGCGACGACTACTTCCCGGCCCACGGCCTGGTCGCCGCGATGGCCCGCTGGGTGGTCGACCGGGTGTGGCAGCAGCTCGACGAGCCGCCCGAGCGGATCGCCCTGGCGTACCCGTCGGTGTGGGGCAACGGGCGGCTGCACCTGGTGCACTCGGCGCTCGGCGAGGCCGACCTGGCTCAGACGGCGCTGGTCACCCGGGCCCGGGCGGTGGTGGAGACCCACCAGGCGGCGGGCCGGGTGCCGGCCGCCGGCGGGATGCTGCTGGTGTACCGGATCGGCGGCTCGACCTGCGAGATCTCCGTCGTCGTGTCGCACGCCCCGGGCCGGCTGGAACTGCTCGGCTGCGCGGAGATGGCCGAGGTCAGCGGCTTCGACCTGCGCGACGCGACGCCGGCCGACGCCCGGGCGGTCATCCAGTCCACGGTGGACCTGGCCCTGCACACCGTGAGCAGCTGCGGCGCCACCCGAGGTGATCTTGTCGCGGTGCTGATCGCCGGAGGCTCCGACGACGTATATCCACATGTGTCCGATCTGTTGTCCGCGGCCTTCCCGGTGCCGGTCCTGCGCGACCCCGATCCGCCGATGACGGTGGCCGCCGGGGCCGCGCTCGCCGTCCGGCCTCTGGTGCGCCGGCCCGCCCCGCCGCCGGGCGCCCCGCGCGCGGCCATCGCCGCCCAGCGGCCGGACAACCACCAGCCGGGCGGTCACCAGCCGGACTCCCACCAGCCCGGCGGCCCACTGCTGGGCGGCCCGCTGCCGGGCGGTCAACTGCACGGCGGTCAGCTGCCGGGCGGTCAACTGCGGGGCGGTCAGTCGGCGGGCGGGCAGCCTGCGGGCTATCAGCTGCTGGACGGCCGGTTGCCCGACGCGCACCTTGCGGGCGGTCAGCTGCCGGGCGTGGCGGGTCTGCTGGACGCAGCCGGACAGCCGGATATGAGCGGCGGCCTGACGTCGTGGCCGGAGATCAGCCGGGACAACCGGGCGCAGGACCGGCCCTCGCGTCCGCCGGTCGACGTCGCCGCGGTGCGGGCGGGCGAGCGATGAGCACACCGATGTTGACCGGTTCCGTGGCCGGCTCCCCCGCCGCTGACCTGCTGGCCGAGGTCGCCGCTGACCCGTTCGCGCCGTTGCAGGCCGTGGTCGGCGCGCCGGGTGGCTTCGGCAAGACCGCGCTGCTGCGGGAGCTGGCCGGGGTCTGGCAGCGGGCCGGGATCACGGTTGTCACCCCGTGGCGGCCCGTCGACGCCAGCGGTGACCAGGTGCTGCTGGCCGACGACGCGCACCGGCTGCCCGCGGCCCGGCTCGACGAGCTGCGGGCGTACGCGGAACGGCCGGAGGCGCGCATCGTGGTCGCGTACCGTCCGTGGCCTCGCCCGGCCGGCCTGCCGGCCCTGGTCGATGTGCTGCGCCGGGCGCGGCGCCCGGTGCAGTTGCCCGCGCTGACCGCCGGGGAGATCCACTCGCGGCTGGCCGCTGTCGTCCCGGACCCGTCCCCCGACCTGGTGGCCTTCGTGGCCGAGCGGACCGGTGGGGTGCCGCGCTACGTCACCCGGGTGGCCGACGCGCTCACCCAGGCCGACGCCGCCGCGCGCCGGATGCCGGTCGCCGCGCTGAGCGCGTTCGCGGCCGACCTGGACGAGCTCGATCCGGATCTGCGCACCCTGCTGCTGGCCGTGGAGGCCGGCGCCGGACTCTCCTTCGAGCTGGTCGCGGCGCTGCTCGAGCGGGACGCCGAGACCGTCGCCGGGCTGGTCGACGCGGGCCGGGCCACCGGGTTGCTGGCCGCTGACGGCACGCTGGTGCCGCTGGCCCGGCAGGCGATCGCCGCGCTCGGCCCGATCGGGCACCGGATCGACGTGCGGCAGCGGCTGGCCGGGTTGCAGCTGGAACGCGGCGGGCCGGTCCTGCCACTGGTCCGGCCCCTGCTGGGCGACGCCGGCGACAGCAAGGGCGCCCTGGTTCCCGGTACGGCGGGCACCGGGCTCGGCAAGGTCTACGAGGCCGCCGGCGAGGAGGCTCTGGGTGACGACCCCGAGCTGGCCGCGCGGTTGTTCGCCGCGGCGGCCGGCGCGGGCCGCACCACTGCCGCCCGCCGGGCCCTGGCGACGGCACTGGCCGGGGATCTTGACGAGGCGTCCCGGCTGGCCGATCAGGCGCTGGCGGCGGGCACGCCGGAGCAACGCGCCGAGGCCGCGTACGTCGCCGCGGCGGTGCTCACCCATCGCGGGCAGACCGCCCAGGCCGCCGCCCTGTACCAGTGGTCGCCGTCCACCGTCACGGCCGGCTTCGGCGCGGTCGCCCTGATCGGTATCGGCCGGCCGGCCGAGGCCGAGGCTCTGGACGCGTCGGGCACCGGCGAGCCGCCGACCTCGCTCAGCGCAACCGCGGCGCTGATGGCCCGCGGCATGGCCGAATCGGTCCGGGGCACCCCGACCGCGGCGCTGTCCGCGCTGGTGCAGGCGGCCACCATGATCGAGCCGGCCGGTCCGGCCGTGCTGCTGCCGGACAGCCCGGCCGCGCTCGGTGCGACGATCGCCCTGCACAGCGCCGAGCTGGACACCGCCGACGCGCTGCTCGCCCGGGCGGTCCAGGCGGCGACCGGCGGAACCCTGCTGGCCGACCGGCACCGGCTGCTGCAAGCCTGGACGCTGCTGCTGCGCGGCCGGATCGGCGAGGCGCGAGCGACGCTGCTCCCCGGGCGGCGCGGACGCGACCGCCTGTTCGCCTCGGCCCTGCAGGTCGGGCTGAGCCGCCGGGCCAGCGACCTGGTCGGGCTGCGCAGTGCCTGGCCGGACGCCTGTCACGCGCTGATCGGCCAGCCGGTCGACCTGTTCACCCTGCTGCCGCTGGGCGAGCTCGCGGTGGCCGCGGCCCGGCTCGGTGAGCAGCACCGGGTCGCCGGGCAGCTGGCCGAGGCCGACCTGCTGCTGTCCGCGCTGGGCGATCCACCCCTGTGGAGCGCGCCGCTGCGCTGGAGCCGCTTGCACGCCGCGATCCTCGTCGAGGACCACGACGCGGCCACCGGGCACGCGCAGGCCCTGGCCGGCATGCGGGGGTTCAGCCCGTACACGGAGGCAGCCGCGGCAGCCGCCGCACAGTGGGTCGACGTCCTCACCGACACCGCCGACCCGGACGCGGTGGTCGCCGCGGCCCGCGGGCTGAGCGCACTCGGGCTGGCCGGGGACGGCGCCCGGCTGGTGGGTCAGGCGGCGATCCGCACCGCCGACCGCAAGGCGATGACCCTGCTGCTCGACTGTGCCCGCGCGTTGCAGGAACGGATCGCCGGGCCGCACGAGTCCGCCCCGGCCGCGGGCACCCGCTCGCGGGCCGGCGAGGGCGGCCCGCAGTTGCTCAGCGAACGCGAGCGCGAGGTCGCCGCCCTGGTCCTGGACGGACTGACCTACAAGCAGGTGGCCGAGCGGCTCTACCTCTCGGCCAAGACCGTGGAGCATCACATGGCCCGCATCCGGCAGCGTCTCGGGGTCACCGACCGGCAGGCCCTGCTGACCCGGCTGCGGGCCCTGATCGGTACGGGGGAGCAACGATGAGCACGCGGACAAAGGTGATCACCGGCCTGGCGCTGCTGGTCGCGCTCTGGGCGGCAGCCGCCGTACCCGCCGTCACTGAGGCGGTGCAGGTGATGTCGGCCCGGCTCACCGCGAACCACCTGAGCCGGCCGCTGGGCACCCTGGTGCTCGCCCTGGAGGCGGAACGCCGGCTGTCGGCGGGTGAGTCGCCCGCGGGCCCGGAGCTGGCTGCCCAGCGCGCCCGTACCGATCGGAGCCGGCAGGAGCTGCGGACGACCCGGGACAGCTGGATCACGTGGCTGGCCGACACCGACGCCACCCGGCAGACCGACGAGCTGCTGGAGCGCACCGACGGGCTGCCGGCCGTACGGGCCGCGGTGGACGGTGGGCAGGTGGTGCGCGAGCGGGCGGTCGACTCGTACACCGCGCTGATCGACCCGGCCGGTGTACGCACGCCGACGGTCTTCCCCGACCAGCTGGCCGGGTCCTCCGCCGGGTTGTCCGCGCTGAGCCGTTCCCGCGAGCTGCTGGCCGAGGAGGACGCCCACCTGGTCGCGACGGCCGGGCGCCGGGGCGGGCTCACCGAGGCCGACCGGGTACGGGTGTCCACCCTGTCCGGCGCGCGGCGCAGCCTGTTCGCAGCGGCCGGCAGTGACCTGCCCGCCGCCACGGCGACGCAGTACCAGCAGCTCGCCGCTGACACCCGGCTGGCCGCGGCCGAGAGCCGGCTGCTGGCGGGCACCGGCGGCGCGCCGGACTGGTCCGCGGCGTACAACCAGGTCAACACCGGGCTGTGGGAACTGCAGGCGAGCGGGACCCGGGCGGCGGCGGACGCGGCCACCGGGCATGCGGTCGTGACCGTGGTGCGGGCGGGGGTGGTGGGCGGGGTCGGGCTGATCGCGGTCATCGCCGTACTCCTGGTGGCGCGCCGGTCACGCAGCCGGGCCACCGCTTCCGGCGGCGAACGCCGGCCGGGCGCCGACCGGGCGGCCGGGGATCCGTCGACCCGGCTCGAACCGCTGCTGCGCGACCTCGAACGCCGCAACCAGGGCCTGCTGCACCGGCAGTTGCGGCTGCTCGACACGCTGGCCCGGCGGGAGTCGGACGACGAGACGCTGGGCGAGATGTTCCGGGCCGACCACCTGGCCAACCGGATGCGCCGCAATCTGGAGAAGTCGATCACGCTGGCCGGCGGCACGCCGGCCCGCCGCTGGCGCAACCCGGTGCCGATCGGCGAGGTGGTGCGCGGTGCCGCGTCCGAGATCAGCGAGTACGGCCGGGTGTCCACCTCCCAGGTCGAGCCGGTCCTGCTGGCCGGGGCCGCGGTGACCGACCTGATGCACCTGTTGGCCGAGCTGATCGAGAACGGGACGATGTTCGCGCCGGCCGAGACCCGGGTACGGGTGACCGGCTCGGCGCAGGAGTCGGGTTACCGCCTCATGGTGACCGACGTCGGGCCCGGGATGGACGAGGACGACCTGGTCAGGGCGGCTCAGGTGATGGCCGAGGAGGATCCGCCGGCCGGTGGCACCTGGTGGGGCCTGTACGCGGTGGGCCGGTTCGCCGCCCGCCACGGCATCGCGGTGGAACTGCACAACGGCGCCGACGGTGGCCTGGCCGCCGAGGTGACCGTCCCGCCCGCTCTGATCAGCCCCGCCCCGGCCGACCCGGCGGAGCAGGTGACCGGTGAGGAACCGACGCTCGACGACCTGGAGCCGGTGATGCAATCGTGACGATCTCCGACGAGGCATGGTACGACGAGGACGCCGGCCCGCTGGTCCGCCTGTACGCCCGGGTCGGCGGCCGGTCCACCGTGCCGCACGATTTCGAGCTCAGCACGATGATCCACTGTGCTCCCGGCGTCACCGCCCCGGACGGGCTGTCGGCCGACCAGCAGGCGGCGCTGCGGCTGTCCCGGCAGCCGATCGCGCTGCCCGAGATGGCCGTGCACCTGGGCCTGCCGCTCGGGCCGACCCGGCTGCTGCTCGGCGAGCTGCGCGCGGCCGGCCTGATCAGCACCGGCGGGCCGGCCGAGGGCAGGCGCGACTCCTCCCCCGCCGTGCTCCAGCGGCTCCTCAGTGGGCTGCGCTCCCTGTGATGATCTCGTTCCTGGACACTGTCGGCTTCCGAAGCACCTTCGACGTCCCGGCGCACGGCCGGCTCCCGATCCACGAAGGCTTGAGATGAACGACACCGATTCGCGGCCGCCGCGCTCGCTGGTGGTGGTGCTCCT
Organism: Actinoplanes sp. CA-051413; assembly: GCF_050955795.1. NCBI lineage: Bacteria > Bacillati > Actinomycetota > Actinomycetes > Micromonosporales > Micromonosporaceae > Actinoplanes > Actinoplanes sp. CA-051413. The sequence goes on along the minus strand of NZ_CP192100.1, from coordinate 3,733,802 downwards.
GGACGGGGTGCTGCGGCTGGTCGCGGCCGTCCACTCCGGCGCGACGCCGACCCCCAAGGTCCGCGAGGCCGGCGGGCGGCGCGGCGTCGGACGCTATCTGCTGGTGGCGGGGGTGGTGGCCGCGCTGGCCGGCACCGCCCTGCTGGTCGTCATGCTGGTGCGGGCGCCCGACGGCGGCACGCCGCCACCCGACCGGGCGGCCGCCCTGCCCGGCCTGGCGTCGCGGACGGCGCAGCCGAGCGTCGCCGTGACGATGACTCCGGGTGCGCTGGGCACGACCGCGACGCCGAGCAGCGCCCGGAGCGGTCCTGCGACGGCGACGACCAGGCCGGCGCCGTCGGTGTCGGCCAAGGTGCCGATCACCGAGAACGCTCCGGTGCCGCTGACCGCGTCGTACCGGACGTCGTCGGTCACGGCCGGGCTGCTCGGCTACCGGATGGCGGTCACGGTGGACAACCCCGGGACGAGCGCGAAGGACGGCTGGACGGTGACTGTGACGCTGCCCCGGTCGACGCTGCGGGTCTCCGGAGTCAGCGGCGCGACCGCGGCCCAGGACGGCTCGGTGTGGACCTTCACGCCGGACGCCGCGACGTCCCGGGTGCCGGCGGGCGGCTCGGTCGAGCTGGCCTTCGAGGTGCAGGGCGCGACGCTGATCGACGCGACCCCGCAGGACTGCCGCATCGACGGCAACCGCTGCGGGGACTGAACGCCGGGGCTTACGGCTTGCGGCCGACCGCGCCGTACTGGTCGATCTCGGGGCCCTCGGTGTCCGGCCGCCACCGGGTGACCGAGACCAGGCCCGGCTCGATCAGCTCCAGGCCGTCGAAGAGCTGGGCCAGGCGGGCCGGGCTGCGCAGGTGGTACGGCAGCGCGGCGGACTGGTTCCAGAGCCGGGCCGCCTCGACGACCTCGGGGCTGATGTCGGTGCCGTCGTACAGGGCGAGGTAGCTGCCCGACGGCACCGCGGCCAGCGCCTTGCCGACCATGGCCTGGGCCTCGGCGTCGTCCTCGACGTGGCCGAGCACGCCCATGAACAGGACCGCGACCGGCTGGGAGAAGTCCAGCGTCTTGGCCGCCTCGCGCAGCACGAGGTCCATGTCGTGCATGTCGGCGTCGAGGTAGCTGGTGACGCCCTCGGGCTTGCTGGTGAGCAGGGCCCGGGCATGCGCGAGCACCAGCGGATCGTTGTCGACGTAGACGATGCGGCTGTCCGGGGCGACCGACTGGGCGACCTCGTGGGTGTTGTTGGCGGTGGGCAGGCCCGTGCCGATGTCGAGGAACTGCCGCACCCCGGCCTCGCCGGCCAGGTGGCGCACCGCCCGGGCCAGGAACGCGCGGCTGAGCCGGGCGTTCTCGGCGAGCGCGGGCTGGCCGACCAGGATCTGATCGCCGACCGCCCGGTCCACGGCGAAGTTGTCCTTGCCGCCCAGCAGGTAGTTCCAGATCCGGGCGGTCTGGGGAACGGAAGTGTCCAGTTTGGGGTGCTGTTGCTCGTCGCTCGCCACGTGCCACTCTCCGAATCGGACGGTACAGGTCGCAGGTCCGCGCCAGCCTAGACTGCCGCGTCCACGCTACCGCGCGGCTCCGTCCGCCGGCGTCCCGAACCAGCGGGTCGCGGTCACCCACCCAGGCGACGGTGCCGTCCGGCCGGACGAGCACGGCACCCAGGCCGGGATCGTTGCGCGCCGGCCCGGCCGCACAGCGCACCCGGCTCGGCCGGTGACGTGCCTCAGGCGGATACGGTCCAGTCCGGCGGCTCGGCCGGATGCAGCTTCGGATCGTCGACGGCGAACGTCCGCACCGGCCCCGGCGGCGTGGTGGGTCCCTCGAAGCGGACGGTGACCCGGCCCAGCCCGCTGCCCCAGACCCAGCCCGGTCCGTGCTCGTCGTGCCGGACGTCCTGCCCGGGCCGCCACTGCGTCGACACGGGCTCGGCGGGCACGGACGGCTCCACCTCCTCCGGCGCCGCGACGGTCGCATCGACGTGCGATGCGGCGGGGGCGGAGGAGCTGAACAGGTCGTCCTGCGCGAAGTCGGTCAGCGTGGTCATCCCGACCCCGAGCAGCCGGATGCCGGCCGCGGTGTCGACGTCGGCGAGCAGCCGCCGGGCCAGCTCGGCGACCAGCCGGGGGTCGTCGGTGGGCTGGTCCCGGGTCAGCGACCGGGTGATCGTGGTGAAGTCATGGTGCCGGATCTTGACGGTGACGGTCCGCCCGGAGATCCCGCCGGCCCGCAGCCGGCCACCGACCCGGGCGGCGAGCAGGTCCAGCTCCCGGACCAGCCGGGCCCGGTCGGCGACGTCGACGTCGAAGGTCTCCTCGGCGGACACCGACTTCGCCTCCCGTTCGGTCACCACGGTGCGGTCGTCGTCGGCGCGGGCCAGCCGGTACAGGCCGGCGCCGTGGGCCTGGCCGAACCACTCGATCAGGTCGGGCAGGGCCACCGCGGCGAGCTGGCCGACCGTGTGGACCTGGGCGCGGCGCAGCCGTTCCTGGGTCGTGGGTCCGACGCCCGGCAGCCGCCCGACCGGCAGCGGGTGCAGCACCGCGCGTTCCTCGCCGGCCGCGACGACCAGCAGCCCGTCGGGTTTGCGCAGGTCGGAGCCGATCTTGGCGAGGAGTTTGGAGGAGGCGGCCCCGACCGAGCCGGTGATCCCGCCGGTCGCCTCGGCGACGACGGCCTTGAGCCGCCGCGCGACCGCGGTCACCCCGGCGGTGGACAGGTCGTGGTCACCGGCGGCGAGATCGACGTACGCCTCATCGATGGAGACCTGCTCCACCACGGGCGACACGTCAGCCAGCAACGCCATGAAGACCTCACTGGTACGGCGGTACGCGCCGAAGCGAGGAGCCAGGAACGCCGTCCCGGGCGGGCACCGCCGCCGCGCCTCCGCGGTGGGCATCGCGGACCGGGCCCCGTACGCGCGGGCCTCGTAGGAGGCGGTCGCGACCACCCCACGCCCGGCGACACCACCGACGATGACCGGCCGGCCCCGCAGGGACACCTTGTCGCGCTGCTCGACGGCGGCGAACATCGCATCGAGATCCACATGCAGAATGCTCGGCTCTCGTCTCACCCTCCCAGTGTCGACCGGTCCGGTGTCAGGCGAAGTCCGCGGGCTTGAACTTTCCCTTGGCCAGGTGATCCTCGATCTGCTCGAGGCTGCGCCCGGTCAGCTCGGGCATCTTGCGGTACAGGAAGAGGAACGCGATGACGTTGAACGCGGCGTACATCCAGAAGGTCTGTCCCGTGCCGATGGCCTTCATCGTGCTGAGCAGGGTCAGGGTGATCAGCACGTTGGTGCCCCACAGCGACGCGGACTGGGCCGCGGCGCCCGCCGCCCGGGTGGCCAGCGGATAGATCTCCGAACCGGTCAGCCACCCCATGAGCTGGATGCCACCGGCGGTGAAGGCCATGAAGGCGATCAGCGTGGCGATGATCCACGGGATCATCGACTTGCCGTCGTTGCCGGAGACGAAGAACCAGCCGAGCACGACGAGCGCGGCCGCGGAGCAGGGCAGGGTCAGCAGGGTCAGCCGCCGGCGGCCGACCCGGTCGATGATGACCAGCCCGATGAGCTGGGCGATCAGGTACGTCAGTCCCAGCGCGACGGAGACCCGCAGCGCCGTGGAGTCGGAGAAGCCGTTGTCGGTGAGGATCGTGGGCGTGTAGTAGACGATCATCTCGATGCCGGACAGCTGGGTGAAGATCGCCAGCCCGCAGCCGACCACGAGCGCCGGCCGCACCCACGCGGCCCGGAGCCCGGCCCAGCCGCGGGTGCTGGCCTGCTTCTCGGCCCGTACGTTGTCCTTGATCTCCTGGAACTCCTCGGACAGGTCACTGTCCGGGTGCCGGACCCGCGCCAGGGCCTCCCGAGCACGGTCGGCGTGACCTTCCCGGGCGAGCCAGCGCGGGCTCTCCGGCAGCCGCAGCATCAGGGCGAACATGATCGCGGCGGGCACGGCGGCCATTCCGATCGCGACGCGCCAGTCGATGATCCGGGCCGCGCCGACGATGGTGGCGATGACGATGCCGACGCCGATCGCGATCTGGAAGAACAGCACCAGCCGGCCCCGGTAGGCGGTCGGCGCGAGTTCGGCGACGTACACCGGGGCGGTCTGCGTGGCGCCGCCGACCGCGAAGCCCAGGACCAGGCGGCTCAGCGACAGGGTGACCGGATCCGGGGAGAGCGAGGCGGCCAGCGACCCGACGACGAAGACGATGCCGATGAGCAGCAACGTGCCGTGCCGGCCCCGGCGTTCGGCCAGCCGGCTGCAGGTCAGCGCCCCGATGACGGCGCCCACCAGAATCGACGCGGCGATCACCTGCTCCCACAGGTGGCCGATGCCGAAGTCGTCGCCGATCTGCAGCAGGGCGCCGGAGATGATGCCGGTGTCGTAGCCGTAGAGCAGGCCGGAGACGGCGGAGACGAGCGCGACCACGATCACCGAACCCGTCAGCCGGTCCTCGCGCCCCGGCGGCGACAGCTGCGCCTCCGGCCCGTCCTGATCGGTCTGGCTCATCTCGGCCTCCGGGCGCAGTCACCATTCACCTGTCGGCCCGGCAGTGCCCCGGGACGACCGGAAATAACATCATCAATGCGCGGAGGTTGCGCCGCTCACGAGCGTCGCCCGGACCTCAGCCGAGTTTCTTGAGCATCTTGACGGAGGTCGTCTCGTAGCCGAGCGACTCGTACAGGCCGCGGGCACCCTTGTTGAATCCGAAGACGCTGAGGCCGAGAGTGTGCGCGCCCTGCGCCCGGGCGTATTGCTCGCCGAGGACCATGGCCTTGCGCCCGAGGCCCCGACCACGCTTGTCAGCGTCGATCAGGATGTCCCAGATCCACCAGGCACCGGCGTCGTCGCTGGTGTCCGGTCCGATCCAGAGGTAGCCGGCGGTCACCCCGGCGTCATCGACCACGTCGAAGACCGCGTGCCGTGGTCCCGGCGCACCGGAGGGAAAAGAGCGAGCCATGCTTTCGTCCGAATGCCGGTGGGCGTCCTCGGGCGTCTGCCCCACCGCGACAAGATCCTTGGCGTACTCGTCCCGGCTGCGTTCAAGCCACGCAGGGAAGAACCAGGTATCCAAGGGGTGAAGGGTCACCGTCATCGGATCAGCCTCCCACCCCCGGCGGGCGTAATCGACGTCACGGAGGGTAGAAAGCTGACATGGACCCGATGCGGCTGTCGTTCGCTCATCGCACCGACTACGCGGCTGTGCGGCAGTACGCCCGGAAGGTCCTCGGCCAGTGGCAGACCCCCGAGCTGGTCGACGACACCCTGCTGGTGATCACCGAGCTGGTGGAGAACGTCGTGCAGCACACCGGCGACGGCGGCGAGCTGCTGCTGCACCGGCGCGCCGACGCCGTCCGGATCGAGGTCACCGACACCAGCTGCGAGCTGCCCCGCGCCTACGGGCCGGATCCTCGCCGCATCGGCGGACGGGGTCTGCTGCTGGTCGGCGCGTTGGCGCGGGACTGGGGCGCGCGTCCCAGCGACCACGGCAAGGTCGTCTGGGCCGAGGTGCCGCTGACCGACCAGACCGGCACCGGCGCCGCGGCCCGCTGACGGCTTCAGGGGCAGCTGCGGACGACCAGCACGGCGATGTCGTCGGTGGGTCGTTCGGTGCCGGTGCTCGCCATGATCGCGTCGCAGACCGCCTCGGCGGCGTCCGGCCGGATCGCGTCGGCCAGCCGCTTGATCCCCACGTCGATGATCTCGCCGCGGTGTTCGACCAGCCCGTCGGTGTAGCTGACCAGGACCGCGCCGGGCGGGAAGTCGATGATCGTGGTGGTGCGGACCCGGGCCGGGCGGCCGATGCCCAGCGGCGGGCCGACGGGAATGTACGGCACGCCAGCCGGTTGTCCCGGTGCGGCCAGGATCGGTGGCAGGTGCCCGGCCAGCGAGATGTGCACGGCGGTGCGGTCGGGGCTGATCATCGCGTACAGGGCGGTGGTGAGGTTGCCGGTCTCGAAGTGATGAACCTTGCGGTCCAGCAGTGTGAGGACCTCGGCCGGATCGTCGGAGACCAGGGCGTACGCGCGCAGCGCGCTGCGGACCCGGCCCATCACGACGGCCGAGGCCAGGCCGTGCCCGGACACGTCCCCGATGACCACGCCCAGCCAGCCGGACGGGAGCGCGAAGACGTCGTACCAGTCCCCGCCGATGCCGAAGTCGTGCCCCGGCACGTACCGGGCGGCCAGGTCCACGCCCGCCACTCCCGGCAGGAGGGTGGGCAGCAGACTGCGTTGCAGGGCCAGTGCAGCCGCCTGGTCGAGCTTGTTGGACCGGATCTGCCCGGCCCGGCTGGCGCGGTCCGCGACGAGTTGCAACAGGTGCACGTCGTCGCTGGTGAACACCCGCGGGGTGAGGCTGCCGATGTGCAGGACGCCGACCACCTCGTCACCGGCGAGGATCGGGACGCCCAGCAGCGATCTGACGCCCTTGTCGAGCAGGATGGGATTCACCACGTCGTCGGGGGTGACGTCGTCGATGGCGACCGGCTGCCGGGTCTGCGCGACCCGGCCGGCGAAACCGCGGCCGATCGCCACCCGGAAACCCTGCTCCACCTCCTCCTCGAGGCCCTTCGCGGCGGTCGCGACGAGCTGCCGGGAGTGGGCGTCCACCAGCAGGATGACCGCGGTGTCGACGCCGAGCAGATCCCGGACGCGGTCGAGGAGCTCGTCGAGCAGATCGGCGGCGGGCATCCTCGACAGGGCCATGTCGGTGACGGCCTCGAGCCGGCGTAACCGCTCGGTGTCCTTGATGCCCTCGGCCTTCACCACACGTGAAGCCTAGAGCCCCGCGACCGGCTCACGTACCAGGCACCCACGGGGTGGACCGTCGGCGCGGCGCGACGGGGTCGGCGATATCGTTTCGCCGTGGACACGAGCGCAGCGACCCCTGGCATCGACCCGACCAAGGCGCATCCCGCCCGGCGCTACAACTACTGGCTCGGCGGCAAGGACAACTTCGCCGCCGACCGGGCCTCCGGAGACGAGCTCGAACGGCTGTTCCCGAAGGTACGCCTCGGCGCGCTGGCCAACCGGGCGCTGCTGCAGCGGGCCACCCGGTTCCTCGCCGCGGAGGCCGGGATCCGCCAGTTCCTCGACATCGGCACCGGCCTGCCGACCGCGGACAACACCCACCAGGTGGCCCAGCGGCACGCCCCCGACAGCCGGATCGTCTACGTCGACAACGACCCGCTCGTCATGGTGCACGCCCGGGCCCTGCTCGACAGCAGCCCCGAGGGCCGGACCGCCTACATCGAGGCCGACCTCAACGATCCGGACGCGATCCTCGGCGACCGGGTCCTGCACGAGACGCTCGACCTGACGCAGCCGGTCGGCCTGATGCTGATCGCCGTCCTGCACTTCGTCCACGGCCACGGCGCGGCCCGGCCGATCGTGCGCCGGCTGGTCGACGCGCTGCCGCCGGGCAGCTACCTGGTCGCCACGCACGCCACCTCCGACTTCGGCACCCCCGAGCAGCAGGCGCTCTATCAGCAGCTGGTCGAGCAGGGCAAGTCCGACGTCTGGACCCGCAGCCGCGCGGAGTTCACCGAGCTGTTCGAGGGACTGGAGCTGGTCGAGCCGGGCGTGGTGCCGGCCAGCGAGTGGCGGCCGGAGCCCGGCGCCGACATCCCCGCGAACTCGGACATCAATCTGTGGGCCGCGGTGGGCCGCAAAGGCTGACGGCGCCGTCTCAGGCCTGGCCACCGGGGGTGACCAGGCCGGTCTCGTAGCCGAAGACCACGGCCTGGACGCGGTCGCGCAGGCCCAGCTTCTGCAGGATCCGGCTCACGTGGGTCTTGGTGGTCTGCTCGGCGATGAACAGCGACGCGGAGATCTCGGCGTTCGACCGGCCCAGCGCGAGCAGGCGCAGGACCTCCCGTTCCCGGTCGGTGAGGCCGTTGAGCGCGGTGGCGCCGGCCGGGCGCCGCGGCCGGGCGGAGACGAAGTTCTCGATGAGCCGGCGGGTGATGCTGGGCGCCAGCAGCGCCTCGCCGCCGGCCACCACGCGGACGGCCCGCAGCAGGTCCTCGGGCTCGCTGTCCTTGAGCAGGAAGCCGCTCGCGCCGGCCTGCAACGCGGCATAGATGTAGTCGTCGAGGTCGAACGTCGTCAGCATCAGCACCCGCGGTGTGTGCCCCTCGGTGCGGTCCGGGCCGAGCAGCTCCCGGGTCGCGGCCAGCCCGTCCAGCACCGGCATCCGGACGTCCATCAGCACGACGTCCGGGCGCAGGCTGCGCGAGCGCTGCACCCCGAGCCGGCCGTTCTCCGCCTCCCCGACGACCGTGATGTCGTCCTGCGCCTCGAGGATCGCGCGGATGCCGACCCGGATCATCGACTGGTCGTCCACGATCAGCGTGCGGATCACTCGTCGCCCCCGATCGGCAGCTTCGCCTCGACCCGATAGCCGCCCTCGGCGCGGGGGCCGGCGGCCAGAAGGCCGCCGACGAGCCGGACCCGCTCGCGCATCCCGGGCAGCCCGTGACTGGCCCGGCCGGGCCCCTCCATGGACTGCGCCGGCTGCGCCGCCGCGTCGTTCACCACCGTGAGCACAAGATCAGGACCTTCGACGTCGAGACAGATCGTGGTACGGGCGCCGGGCGCGTGCCGGATGACGTTGCTCAGCGACTCCTGGATGATCCGGTATGCCGCGAGAGCGACACTCTCCGGGAGTGCTGCCTCGCGTACCGTCTCGGCCTCGCGCAGCTCGACCGGCACGCCCGCGCGACCGGCCGACTCGATCAGCTCGGGCAGCCGGCCCAGCCCGGGCACCGGCGTGAGCTCGGGGTCGGCGCTCTCGTCGCGCAGCACGGCCAGCAGCTGGCGCATCTCGCGCATGGTCGACCGGGCGCCGGCGGCGATCCGGGCGAACTCGGCCTTGCTCTCCGGATCCAGGTCCTTGATCCGGTACGACGCCGAGGTGGCCTGCATGTGGATCACCGACATGCTGTGCGCGACGACGTCGTGCAGCTCGCGGGCGATCCGGGTGCGTTCCTCGGCGACCGCCCGCTGGCTCTGCTCGACCTCGACGTCGCGCCGCGCGTCGGCCAGCTCCCGGCGAGCCTCCTGCCAGCCCCGGATCATCAGCACGGCGCCGAGGGCGAGGGTCGACAGGATCGGGTAGAGGATCATCATCGTCAGCCCGTCCGTGAGGGTCCGGCCCCGCGGATCGAGCAGCGCCACCACGGTGAGCAGGAGCACGCTGCCCGACCAGGTCACCAGCGCCGTCCGCCGGCCGGCCCAGGCGGCGACCAGCGCGATGTGCGCGACCAGCGTGAACAGGCCGGTCACCGTGAGCGGCCAGGTCGACCCGGAGTCGGGCGGGATGGCAATCGCGAACACTGCCACGGCCACGAACTGCAACACAGTCGCCGCCCGGGGCCGCAGCAGGATCAGCACCAGCGCGGCGCTCTGCGCGATGCCCGCCACGAACGCGATCAGCGGGAAAACGTCGAACTGGGTCACCGCCAGCGTCACGTTGAGCGGCAGCAGCGTGAACGCCAGGAAGCCGGCGATCAGCCACGGCAGCAGCCACTTCAGCACCGGTCGGTTGCGCCGGCCCAGGCCCGCCACGGAATCGGCGGCCGGCCCGCCGACCCGGGCGATGATGGGGCGGAGAGCCCCGAGCGCGTGCAGGATCGCCATGACCGCCCGCAGCAGACGCGAGAGCACGAGCCGGCGCCGGCCGGGCACCGCCGGGCTGTGCTCCTGCTCCGTTTCCGCACGCGCCATCACGCAGCGACACTACCGAGATCGGTCCCGCGCGGCGTCCTACCGCAGAGGTATCCGACCCCCTACCCGGGGATGACGCACGCCGGTACCGGAGATCGACGCCCGCCGCGGTACCCCGCGCCCACGCTTCGGCCCATGGATCTGATGAGTCTGGCCGGCCCGGTGATGACGTCTCCGCTGCTCTACCCGCTGCTCGCGGGCCTGTGCAGCCTGGACGGCGTGGTGCCGATGATCCCCTCCGAGGCCGCGGTGCTGGCGTCCGGTGTCTTCGCCCACTCGGGCACACCGAACCTGGTGCTGGTCGTGCTGACCACCGCCCTGGGCGTCTTCATCGGCGACCACCTCGCGTACGGCCTCAGCCGCAGCGTCCTCGGCCCCCGGCTGATCAACCGCTCCCGGCACGTCAGCCGGGCCGTCGCCGCGGCGGGCCGGCAGCTCGACCGGCGTCCCGGCCTGCTGATCGTGATGTCACGGTTCCTGCCGGGCGGCCGGGTGACGATGAACCTGGCCTGCGGCACGGCCCGGCTGCCGCTGTCCAAGTTCAGCCCCGCCTCGGCGATAGCGGCGCTGGCCTGGGCCGTCTACACGGCGGGGCTGGGCTTCGTGGGCGGTGCTGCGTTCGTCGAGAACCCGCTGCTGGGTCTGGGCGTGGGTCTGGGGCTGTCGTTCGCCTTGGGCGGCCTGATCGAACTGGTCCGCCGCCGGATCAGCCACCGCAGGCCGCACCCGCGCAACCGCGTCGAGCGTCTCCCGGTCCGCGTCGGGTGATGCGCGGCCTACTCGCAGAAGACCCGCACTTTGGCGTCGGGCTGGTCCACCTCGACGGTCATCTCGTCGAGGTGGTCCACGAGCGCCTCGAGCTGTTCCGGTTTGAGCTGGGTGAGGTCGAACGGCACGCCCGCCTTGCTCAGCTCGGCGTTGGCCTGGCCCAGGGCCTGCGGCGGGATCAGGGCGGCCAGCCGCACCCCGGCGCGCAGCAGTTGCAACGGCACCCGCACGTTGACCCGGCCACGCTCGCCGTTCTCCACGGAGTCCACCACCACCCGCAGATACTTCACCTTGCCGCCGGGCCGGACCTCGAGGCCCGGCGCCGGCGCCGGCCGGCCCCGGTCGAGGGCGGCGATGAGCTGCTCGGCCTCCTCGGCGGTGATCTTGCCCTCGGCCAGCATGTCGAGGATGTCCCTGCGCTGTTCGGTCATCGCGACCTCTCCTATCGGACGGTGACGAGCACGGCCGTGCGGCCCTGCTCGATGTCGACCCGGGTGCCGGGCAACGCCGAGACGGTGCGCCACCCGGTGCCGAGGGCCCGCGCCACGCTGACGCGGTGGACCAGACAGGCCACGGCCGCCACCAGGGTGGCGAGGACCAGGACCGGCAGGAGGACGAGCACCACGGGCAGGACCGGGACCCAGATCCGGATGCGGCGGCCGCGCGAGCTGTTCACCCGTACGGTCACCAGCTGCGGCATCACGTGTCACCGTCCAACTCGGACAGTGCCTGCGCCGCGGTGATCTCGCCGCGGCGCAGCCGGTCGATGACGTCGGCCCGGGACGGCGCCGGATCGGTCTCGACGAAGTCGAGCAGCTGGGTGATCCGGTTGAGCCGGGACTTGATCGTCGGGTAGCTGACCCCGAAGATCCGTTCCATCTCCTTGATCGAGCCGTGGCACCGCACGAACGCCGTGACGAAGACCTGGTCCTCGACGGTGAGCTGAGCCAGTTGCGGTGGCTCGAACGCACCCTCGATCGCGATGTCGCTGCCGGTCAGGCGGACCCGCTCGACCACGAACGGCCGGCCTCCGGTCAGGCTCGTCAGCTCCTGCCAGTCCATCGCCTGCTCTGTCATATCTCTAGTTGTACACGGTCATCATTTAACTTTCACTATGTCGATCTTGAATTTCTTAATCGGCGATCGCGCGGACGGCGTCGGCGACGGCCGCGTGGTCCTTCTTGAGGATCGCCCCGTGGTTGCTGGTGACCTTCGCCGCGATCCGGATGCGCGGGTTGCGCCCGGTCACGGCGTCCAGGCCGGCGCGGATCTTCTCCTGCTCGTCACCGCGGCTGCCGAAGGACGTCCCCGACGCGACCACGTAGCGCACCGGGACGGTGATGCCGTCCAGCACCGGGCCCAGCTCCCGCTCGCGGGACAGCCGGCCGAGCTCGATGTTGCTGTCCGCCTGCTGAGCGGCATTCATCCTCGGGGCCAGACCGGTCGGGCGCAGCAGCGGCAGGAACCAGCTCATCCGCCGGAACAGCTTGCGGATCCGCAGTTCCATGGCCTCGTCGAGCCAGTCGTGCGGGAACGCGCCGTCGACCAGCACCGCGCCCACAGTGCGCTCCGGATTCCGGTGGGCCCAGTGCGCCGCGACGACCGCCCCGTAGGACCAGCCCACCAGCACCGCCCGGTCCACGCCGCGGGCCGCGAGGACCGCGTCGACGTCCCGGACAGCCGCCTCGAAGGAGTAGTCGGCCGACCGCTTCGACTTGCCGCGGGCCCGCTCGTCGTAGGTGATGTGCCGCCGGCCCGTCCCCAGGTTCGCGATGACGCGGCGCCAGTACCCCTGGGTGGCGAACTGGCCGTTGAGGTAGACGACGGGGATGCCGGGACCGCCGGTGTCGGTGACGGCCAGGGCCGTGTCCTCGACCGGCACCATGCCGGTCCAGGTGGTGTTCTCGTTCATGGTCAGCTCCATCAGAGGCTCCGGGCGGCGATGTCGCCGTGGGCGGTGGTGGCGCGGATGTCGAGCTCCGCGGTGCCGTCGTTCTTGAGGGTGTTGCTGATCCGGCCGTGGCCGGTGCCGGCGTCCAGGACCGCCGAGACCCCGGCGGCGGCACCGACCGAGATGTCGCCGGACTGGGTACGCAGGACGACCGTGCCGCGTACCGCCTCCGCGATCCGGATGGCGCCCCGGGTGGTGCTGATCTCCGCCGGGCCGTTGAGCCGGCCGACCTCGACGTCACCGTCGACCGCGGTCAGGCGGACGCTCCCCGCTTCGTCGATCTTGATCTGGCGGTACGCGCCCTCGACCGTGATGTCGCCGAGCCGGCCGACCCCGCGCAGCTCGGCGGCGGCCGCCTTGACCTCGATTCGCGAGCCGGCCGGCAGTTGCACGGTGACCTCCACGGAGCCGGCGGAGCCGAGGAGCGGGCTAGTGGGCGCGGCGGCCTGGATCCGCAGGACACCATCGGCGTAGGAGACGGTGGTCTGCTCCGCGGTCCGGAGGTCGCCGTTCTTGGCGGGATCGGCCGGCCGCACCTCGACGACGGTGTCGGCGCGGGCAGCGGCGATGACCTGGATGCGCCCGGCCGGGATGTCGAGGACGGCGGCGATGGGGGCGGGGGTGTCGAACTTCGGCATCGTGTTCTCCTGAGCTCGTTCTTTGTTTCCGATGTGCGAAACGCTACGTTGCCTTTCCGAAGTCGGCAACAGCCTTGTTGCACTAAGAAGGCGTTATCGCAGCTCAACGCGGCAAAGTCATTGCAATGATGGTGTCACGTAATGCAACGGGCGCGTATCCTTCATTGCAATGGACAGGAAGTGAACGCTATGGTGGCGGCGCGGAACAGCCACGGACCGAGGAGATCGCGATGCCGGGAGGCAGGCTTACCCAGCAGGAACGCCACCAGATCGCGCTGGGACTGGCCGACAGCCTCCCCTACGCCGAGATCGCCCGGCGCCTCGATCGCCCGACGTCGACGATCACGCGGGAGGTGATGCGCAACGGCGGCCCCACCGGGTACCGGGCCGACCTGGCCCACCGCGCCACCGAGCGCCGCGCCCATCGGCGCCGGCCAACCGCCTCCCGAGGGGCGCAGCCGGCCCCTCAGGCGAACGGACCCGACGCCGAGGCCGTGGCCGAGTACGAGGAGACGCTGACCACCGTCCTGATGGCCTCCGGCCTGAGCAAGATGTCGGCCCGCGTGCTGACCTGCCTGTTCACCACCGACGCGGGCAGCCTCACCGCCGCCGAGCTGGCCCGGCGCGTCCAGGTCAGCCCGGCGTCCATCTCCAAGGCGATCGCCTTCCTGGAGAGCCAGAGCCTGGTCCGCCGGGAGCGCGACGACCGCCGCCGGGACCGCTACATCGTCGACGACGAGCTCTTCTACCAGGCGACGATCGCCAGCGCCCGGGCCAACGACCAGCTCGTCGAGACCGCGCGCCGGGGCGTCGCCATCCTCGGACCGGACACCGCCGCCGCCACCCGCCTGGAGAACATCGCCCGCTTCCTCGACTTCATCAGCGAGAGCATCACGCGGGCCGCCGAGCAGGCCCGCGAGGTGCTGCACACACCACCGGTCAGTTCGAGCATTGACAGTTAGAGCTCAAACAGTCAGCGCCTGGCCGAGGGCGGCCCGGAACCGGATCAGCCGGTCAGCACGTCCAGCGCCCGGTCCACGTCGGCCTCGGTGTTGTAGATGTGGAACGCCGCGCGCAGCCGGCCGGCCCGCTGGGCCACGCGGATGCCGGCCGCCGCGAGGGCGGCTCCGGCGTCGCGCGCCTCGAAACTGACGATCGCGCTGTCCCCGGCCGGCCGGTCCAGCCCGGCGAGGAAGCGGTTGGCCAGCGCCACGTCGTAGTCGTGGATCGCCGCGATGCCGATCTGCTCCACGACACCGAGTGCCGGCGCGGCCCCGATCCAGCTGAACCACGCCGGTGACACGTCGAAGCGCCGCGCGTCAACGGCCAATCGCATCTCCGGGCCGTAGTAAGAGTCGTTCAGATCGGCACCGGCGAACCAGCCCGCGGCGATCGGCCGGACCCGGTCGCGGATCCGCGGACTCAGATACGCGAACGCCGCGCCCCGCGGACACATCAGCCACTTGTACGCGCTGACGACCACCACGTCCGCCAGCTCGGCATCGAACGGCAGCCACCCGCACCCCTGGCTGGCGTCGACGACCACCGTGGCCCCCACCTCGCGGGCGGCCGAAACGACCCGCTCGTACGGGGCGACCTCCCCGGTGGCCGACTGGACCAGCGAGAACGCCACCACGTCGCAGCCCGCGGCCACCGTCTCGACCAGCCGGTCGGTCGGCACCGTGAGCACCTTCAGCCGGTCGCTGTGCACCAGCCACGGGAACAGGTTCGAGGTGAACTCGATCTCCGGCACGACCACCCGCGACCCGTCCGCCACGGCAGCGGCGACCGGGGCGATCAGCTGGGATGCCTGCGCGCCGACCGCGACGTCGGCCTCGGGCACCCCGAGCAGGCGGGCGAAGCTGGCGCGGGCGAGCCCGGTGGCTCCGTCCCACTCGGTGGCGAAGGTCGCGCCGACCCGCCAGTCGCCGAGGGCGGCCTGCAACGCGTCCCACGCGGGCTGCGGCGGCAGGCCGTAGCCGGCGGTGTTCAACCAGCCGGGCAGTGCACTCCAGAGCTGCTGAGCTTCCCTGATATCCACTCGGCCGAGTGTGTCAGCGCACCCGCCGGGCCGAAGCAGCCAATCGGGGCGTCGTGGACCCTACGTGTCTCGTGGATCGGCACGGCGTCCGCGGCGGGCGGACCGCCAGCCTTCGACGACGGCCACGAAGAGTCCGAGAAGCGCCAGGACAGCGAGTGCGCCGGGCGCAGAGGTCCACACCGGCGTCGCGTAGCCGTCCTCGGTGGCGATCACTTCCGGGTCCGCCGGGTCGGCGTAGACGATCAACTCCCGGCCCTCGCGGACCTTGTCCATGATCCAGGGGTGGCGGAGGTTCGCGCTGTGCTGCTCGCCCTGGACGGTGTAGCTGACTGTGAACCAGTGGTCGAGCTCATTGTCGTGGTCGCTGATGATGACCGCCTGCGTGCGGGTGCCATGCTCGACGACGTCCTGGCGGAGCTTGTCGTCGATGAGGAAGACCCCGGTCGCCAGCAGCCCGAAGACAACCGCGCCGAGCAACCCCCACTTCACCAGCGGCCGCCCGGCTAGCCCCACTCGCGGCGCACCATGGGCTCGGCCGGTCCCTCATGCACCGGCTCGGTCTCCTCGGACTCGACCAGATCCTCCGGGCGGACCCGGTCGGGCAGGTGACCGAACCTGGTCTGCCGCAGGTGGGCCAGTTCCTCCTCCGTGCGGGGCTCGCCTTGCTCCCGATCGCCACTCATCGCGGGCCTCCCTGGTCGAGCTCACCGGACGCGGAATCTCCATTGTCCACCCCCGCCTCAAGCCAGGACGAGCTCGAGCAGCTCGGCGAGCTGTTCGCGCTGGCGGGAGTCGAGCCGGCCGGTCGCCGGGGCCAGGTCCCGCTGGATCTCGGCCTGCACCCGGTCGGCCAGGTCGAGGCCGGCCGGGGTGATGAACACGTCGACGACCCGCTTGTCGCCGGGATTGCGGCCGCGGGCCAGCAGTCCCCGGCGTTCGGCCCGGTCGACGAGGCCGGACATCGTCGACTTGTCCAGGCCGAGGTACCCGGCCAGCTCGGTCATCCGCAGGCGGCGGTCGCGCAGGATGCCGAGGACCCGCAGCTGGGTCAGGGACAGGTCGTGCGCGGCGCCGACCCGGGTGAGCACTCCCATGACCCGGAAGGCGCTGCGGACCAGGGCGTCGTCCACGACGGCGTCGGAAGTCATGCCCCCAGAGTAGTTGACATGGTTTGTAATACCAATCATTATCGAGGTAGTTGGTAATACAAACCATCTCCCTCTGGAGGACACCATGCACGCTGCCGTCATCACCGCGTTCGACGCCCCGCCGACCTACCGCGAGCACCCGGAGCCGGTCGCCGGCAACGACCACGAGCTGGTCGTCGAGGTCCTCGCGGCGGGGCTGCACCACCTGGTCCGGGCCAAGGCGAACGGCACGCACTACAGCAGCGCGGCTCCACTCCCGCTGGTCCCGGGCGTCGACGGAGTCGTACGGGATCCCGCCGGGCGCCTGCGTTACGCGGTGCTGGACGACACCGCTCTGGGCACGTTCGCCGACCGCACCGTGATCGACGTCCGCCGCAGCGTGCCGCTGCCCGACGACATCGACCCGGTCCGGATCGCCGCGGCGATGAACCCGGCGATGTCCTCCTGGGTGGCGCTGCGCCGGCGCATCTCCTTCCGCGCGGGCCAGCGTGTCCTCGTGCTCGGCGCCACCGGCAACGCCGGGCGGATGGCGGTGCAGATCGCCAAGCAGTTCGACGCCGCGCACGTCATCGGCTGCGGCCGGGACACCGCGCGACTGGCCGGTCTGACCGCCCTCGGCGCGGACGAGACGGTCACCTTCGACGAGGTCGATCGCGCCGCGGATGTCGACGTCGTCATCGACTACGTCTGGGGTGAGCCCTCCGCCAACGCCATGGCGGCGCTGCTCACCGCGCGGGCCGACCGGAGTGCCCCGCTGAGCTGGATCCAGATCGGCTCGGTCGCCGGCGCGACGGCCCCGGTGCCGTCCGTGGCCCTGCGCGGAGCGAGGCTGCAGATCGTCGGCAGCGGCATCGGCTCCGTCCCCGCGCGCGACTTCCTCGCGGAACTGCCGGAGCTGGCCGCCGCGGTGGCGAACGGCGCGATCGACGTACGGCCGCACACAGTGCCGCTCGCCGAGGTCGCCCAGGCCTGGGTGACCCGGACCGACGACCGGGTCGTCTTCGTGCCGTGAATCACCTTGCCTAAGACCATTAGGTAAATGCATAGTGGGTTTAGGAAGAGGGGGGCGGTCGTGTCGCGAGCAGGAGTGACGCCGGAGCGTCTGGTGCGGGCCGGGGCGGATCTGGCCGACGAGGTCGGCTTCGACCAGGTCACCGTGTCCGCGCTGGCCCGGCAGTTCGACGTCAAGGTGCCGAGCCTGTATGCCCACGTCGAGGGCTCGCGCGACCTCAGGACGCGGATCGCTCTCCTCGCCCTCGACGAGCTCGCCGACCTCAGTGCGGCGGCTCTGGCCGGCCGGGCGGGCAAGGCCGCCCTGAGCGCGCTGGGCGACGTCTACCGCGACTACGCCCGCGCCCACCCCGGCCGGTATGCCGCCACGCGCATGCGGCTCGATCCGGCGACCGCGGCGGCGAGCGCCGGGCCGCGGCACGCGCAGCTGCTCCGCGCGATCCTCCGCGGCTATCAGCTGAGCGAGACGGACCAGACCCATGCCGTACGGCTGATCGGCAGCACCTTCCACGGTTACATCAGCCTGGAGCTGGCCGGCGGTTTCGACCACAGCAGCCCCGACTCGCAGCAGTCCTGGACCCGCATCATGGACGCCCTCGACTCGCTGCTGCGCAACTGGCCCGCGGAATGATCCCTACCCCTTCGACCCGAGGTGGCGTCATCAACACCTGGATCACCACACCCCTGACCGCCGAACTCGTCCGCGGCGCCGCCGAGTTGGAGCGCACCGAGCACGGCCTGCGGCCGCACCGGCTGCCGGCCTGGGCCCGGGCGCAGACCCCGGACCCGCAGCTGGCCATGGTCGAGGCGCAGCCCTCGGGCGTACGGATCGGCTTCCGCACCCGTGCCACGGCCGTCGAGCTCGACACCCTGGCCACTCGGCGCACCTACGCCGGCCTGCCGCCCCGCCCGCACGGCGTGTACGACCTGCTCGTCGACGGCCGGTTGGCCGGGCAGGGCAGCGTCCCCGGCGGCGCCACCCTGACCATCGACATGGCCACCGGCAGCACCGAGCACCGGCCGGGCCCGGTGGGCACCATGTCGTTCACCGGCCTGGCGGACACCGACAAGGACGTCGAGATCTGGCTGCCGCACAACGAGGCCACCGAGCTCGTCGCCCTGCGTACCGATGCACCGGTCTCGCCGGCCGCCCGCGGCGACCGGCCGGTGTGGCTGCACCACGGCAGCTCGATCAGCCACGGCTCCGACGCCGCGAGCCCGTCCACCACCTGGCCGGCGCTCGCCGCCGCCCGGGGCGGCGTGGAGCTGATCAACCTGGGTCTCGGCGGCAGTGCCCTGCTCGACCCGTTCACCGCGCGCACTTTGCGGGACACCCCGGCTGACCTGATCAGCGTCAAGATCGGCATCAACCTGGTGAACGCCGACCTGATGCGGCTGCGCGCGTTCATCCCGGCCGTGCACGGCTTCCTCGACACCATCCGGGAGGGTCATCCCAGCACTCCCCTGCTGGTCGCCTCGCCGATCTACTGCCCGATCCACGAGGACACCCCCGGTCCGGGGGCCTTCGACCTCGATGCCCTGCGCGAGGGTCAGGTCAAGTTCGTCGCCACCGGCGATCCGGCCGAGCGCGCCGCGGGAAAGCTGACGCTGCGGGTGATCCGCGACGAGCTGGCCCGCATCGTGGCGCAACGCGCCGCCGGCGACCCGCACCTGCATCACCTGAGCGGGCTCGACCTCTACGGCGAGGCCGACTTCGCCGAGCTGCCACTGCCGGACCGGCTGCACCCGGACGCGGCCACCCACCGCCTCATGGGCGACCGCTTCGCGAAGCTGGTGTTCGCGGGCGGCGGCGCCTTCGCGGCGGCGGCCCGCAACGCCTGACGACCGGTCGGTGCTGCTCCTCAGCCGAGCAGGCCGGCCCGCTGGCCTCACGACCGGTCGGTGCCGATCGTCAGCCGAGCAGGCCGGCCCGCTGGGCGAGCATCGCGGCGCGCACCCGGTTGTCGCAGTCCAGCTTGGCGAACACCCGGTACAGGTGGGTCTTCACCGTGCCCTCGCTGACCCACAGCCGGGCGCCGATCTCCGCGTTGGACAGCCCCTGGGCCAGCAGCACCAGCACCTCACGTTCGCGCTCGCTCAAGGTGGCGACCTTGCGGAGCTCCTCGGCCGCGGCGACGGGCGCGGCCGGCAGCCCGTCGAGCACCTGCCGGGTGACCTTCGGCGACAGGAAGGCGGCCCCGGCCGCGGCGGCCCGGATCGCCTGGGGCAACTCGTCGACGGCGGACTCCTTGAGCAGGAAGCCGGCCGCGCCCGCGCGCAACGCCTCGGCGACGTACTCGTCCTCGCCGAAGGTGGTCAGCACGACGACGCGCACCTCGGGCGCGACCCGGCGGATCTCCCGCAGCGCGGCCAGCCCGTCGAGCACGGGCATCCTGATGTCGAGCAGCGCGACGTCGGGCCGGTGCCGCACGGTGAGCTCGACCGCCGCGCGGCCGTCGGCGGCCTGGGCGACCAGTTCGACGCCGTCGGTGGTGCGCAGGATCGCGTCGATCGCGGTGCGGATGAGCCGGTCGTCGTCGGCCAGCAGGACGCGGATGAGGTCGGTCACGGAGGCTCTCGTCGTCGGGCGGTCAGGACCGTTGGTCCAGGAATTCCTGCTTGTCGACCAGTGTGCCGTCGCGGAAGCAGAACCGGTAGATCAGGTCCTGCCCGGTCACCACGGCCAGCTGCTCCAGCACGGCGGCGCGATGATCCTCGCAGGTGGCGCCGGGCACGGGCCGGCCGCCCACCGCGCCGGTGACTCCGTCGTCGTCGGGCAGCAGCGCGCGTACCTCGGTGGCGTTCTGTCCGATGTGGACGCGGTCGAAGGTGGCGCGCTGGACCGTACTCAAGGTTGTGGTGAGCCAGAGCCCGGCGACGCAGAGCGCCAGGACGCCGCCGATGGCGAGGGTCGCGGCGGCCAGCACGAACCGTGACCGCCGGCGGTCGCGGTTGACCAGATCGGCGAAGTCGGCGCGGGCGGCCGGGGGTGGCCCGGGACCTGCCGCGGCTGCGGTCCGGGGAGCCTCCGCCGGGTCCTCCGGGTACGGGAGAGTCGCCGCCAGCCGGAACCCGCCACCGGCCGTCGTACCGTGGTAGAGCATGCCGCCCGCCACCCGGACCCGTTCGGTGAGGCCGAGCAGCCCGCGCCCGGATGTCGTCCGGGCGACGCTTTGCCCCGCCGTGTTCGTCACACCCGCGATGAGCGCGTCGGACTCGTACCGCAAAGACAGCTCGATGTCGCCGCCGTGCGCGTGCCGCAGCGCGTTGGTCACGCCTTCCTGAATGACCCGGTAGGCCGCATGCTCGGTGAGCGCGGCGAGCGGCCGCTCCTCGCCCTGCCGGACGATCGTCACCCGCGAGCCGGCCGCCCGGGCGTTCGCCGCCAGCTCGTCCAGCCCGGTCAGCGAGGGCGCCGGGGACTGGCTGTCGTCCTGGCCGAGGATGCCGAGGATCTGCCGCAGCTCGGTCATGGCCGCGGCGGACGCCTCCCGCAGCAGCTGCGAGTTCTCGTCGTGCGCCAGGCCGGCGTACAGCGAGATCAGGGTCAGCTTGTGGCCGAGCGAGTCGTGCAGGTCGCGGGCGATGCGGGTGCGCTCGCGGGCCTGTGCCTGGCGGGCCGCCTCGTCCCGCTCGTCGTGCAGCTGCACGTTGCGGCGGTGCATGGCGGCCAGCAAGGTACGACGCCGGCGCACCAGCCGGCCGGCCGCAGCCGGGAAGCCCGCGAGCAGGATGAACAGGGCGGACATCAGCACGACGGTGGTCCCGTCGAGCGGCTCCTCCCACCACCACACCGCGCCCAGCAGACACGCCCAGGCCACCACCAGCCCGGCCACGAGCTGCCGCCGGTCGGCGACGCGGTAGCTGAACGACGCGCTCAACGCCACCAGCAGCAGACTGTTCTCCCCGCCGGTGCACAGCCCGATGACCGCCGCCCCCGTGTACGCGGCCAGCGGGTGCACCAGCCGCAGCACCACCAGCAGCGGAGTGCTCACCCCGACGATCCAGGGCACGGCCGGGTACACGGCGGCGACGGCCGCGGGGACTGTCACGCCGGCGGTGACCAGCACCGTCAGCAGGATCTCGTAGGTCAGTCGCCACGAACCCGTCCGGCGCAGCACGGCCAAGGTCATGGCGAGTTCCTACCACTCACCGGCGGTCCCGGGCGATCTGGTCGACGGCCTTGCTCGCCTGCAGCAGCCCGGCGCCGGTGTGCTGCCGGTAGATCCGTACGGCTGTCGCGGGGTCGTCGCGGTCGAGGGCCGTCCCGACGTCCGCCTGCATGGCCTCGACGTCGATCGGGCGGCCGGCGGCCAGCACGCGGGCGCGGCGGGTCAGGTACGCGGAGACGACCAGCATGACGATGCCGATCAGGCCGATGAACAGTGCAATCCAAGTCATGCAGAGAAGTCTGCCGATCCGATGCCGGTGCCCGCGTCTGCGGAACGACTGACGCGCACCGGAGCCGGATCAGACTTTCGTTGACTTGACGGGTGCGCTGTCCCCGGGATCAGTGGCTGGTGGTGAGCAGGCGGACGGCGACGGTGGCCAGGACCAGCCCGGTGACCTGCTCGATGCGGGCCTTGACCCGCGGGCGGCGCAGCCAGCGGCCGAGCCGGTCCACGGCGGCGACGTAGAGCCCGAACCAGCTCAGGTAGAGCCCGGCGAAGATCGCCGACAGCAGCAGGGCCTCGGCCCGCGGCGAGCCGCTGCCGGCGGTGAGGAACTGCGGCAGGAAAGTGACGAAGAACAGCGCCACCTTCGGGTTCAGCGCATTCGACAGGAAACCCTGCCGCAGGTACGCCGACCGCCGCGCCGGCACCTCCTGCGCCTGCTCGATGACCGGCGAACGCGACGACCGCGCGGCCGACCACAGCATCTGCGCCGCGAGCCACAGCAGGTACACCGCCCCGGCGATCTTCAGCACGGTGAACGCAGTCGCCGACGCGAGCAGCAACGCCGACAACCCGAGCGCGGCGGAGCCCGCGTGCACCCCCACTCCCAGCACGCCGCCGACCAGGGTCAGCACGCCACCGGCCCGGCCGCCGACCAGCGCGTTGCGAGTCATCAGGGCCTGGTCCGGGCCCGGCAGCATGATCAGCACCAGGGCCGTCATCGCGAACGTCAGCATCGCCGTCTCCTCGTTCCGTCGGTGCAATTGACGATGCCGCCGACCGATCCATACGTCCAATGCCAGTTCTGGAGCCATCCCATGACTAGAATTTATGGATGGTCACCCTGGTGCAGCTACGCGTGATCGACGCCGTCGCCCGGCTCGGATCGGTGACCGCGGCCGCCAAGGAGCTGCGCTACACCCAGCCCGCGATCAGCCATCAACTGTCCCGGCTGGAGGCTCAGCTCGGGGCCGGGCTGATGCAACGGGCCGGCCGCGGGATCCGGCTCACCCCGGCCGGCCGGCTGCTCGCGGACCGGGCAGCCGAGATCATCGGCCGGGTCGACGCGGCCACCGCGGAGCTCTCCGCCCTGGTCGGGCTGAGCACGGGACGGGTCCGGCTGGCCGGCTTCGGCTCGGTCATGAGCTCCCTGGTCCCGCAGGCGGCCACCATCCTGGCCCGGCGCCATCCCGGCCTGGAGCTCGGCCTGGCCGACACCCATCCGGAAGAGGCCCTGCACCAGCTGCGCACCGGTCAGGTCGAGGTCGCGGTCATCTTCCGGTACGACGACACCGCCCCGGAGGACGACGGCATCCGGCTGACCCACCTGCTCGACGACCCGCTCTACCTGCTCACCACCGGCGGCGGCACGACCCTCGCCGACCACGCGCGCTCGCCGTGGATCGCGGGGTGCGAACGGTGCCGCAGGCACCTGGTGGAGATGTGCGAACGCGCCGGTTTCACCCCGCGTTTGGCGTACACCACCGACGACATGGTGGTGATGCAGAGCCTGGTCGCCGCGGGCATGGGCGTCACCACGATCCCGGGACTGGCGCTGCGGGCCCACCGCCACCCGGCGATCACGGCGACCCCGCTGCCCGTACCGCTGCGCCGGATCCACGCCGCCACCTACGGCGAGCCGCCGGACCCGCCTGCCACCGCTGCGCTCGTTGCCGCCCTCACCGAGGCCGCCTCGGTCGATCCGGCCGGATAGCCGGACCCGGCCGCTCGCGCCGGACAGCCAGATCAGGCCGCCTCAGCCTGTCGCGCCGGACAGCCGGATAGCCGGATGGCCGGTCTCGCCGGACAGCCGGACCAGGCCGCCCCGGCCTGCCGCGCGGGGCGGGCGGGGTGCGTGGGCGAGCCGCCGGGCGGCACTCAGGAGTGGCGGGCGGCTGCCGAAGGGGGTGGTGAGGTTGCCGTTCGGTTGCCGCCCGCCCGGGCGGCCGGGATGTGAGGGTGAGGCCGGGGATGTCGAGTACCGACCCGACAGGTGGCCGTTCGCGTCGGCGGATGTGGGGTGACCTGCCGGTCACCGTCAAGGTCCTGTGCGCGGTGTTCGTGGCCGCGCTGGCCGCCGCGGTGGCCGGCGGCCTCGGGATCGTCAAACTCGCCGCGATCGACGAGGAGGGCGGCGGCATCTACGAGCGCAACCTGCTGCCCGTCGCCGCGCTGGCCGACATCGATGGTGCCGTGAACGAGTTCCGGGCGACCGTCCTGCAGCATGTGGTCGCCGCCAACGCCGCCGACAAGCAGCAGAGCGAACAGGGCCTGACCGCGTTCCGCGCGGAGATCGGCGAGCTGTGGCAGAGCTACACCGCCGAGGCCGGCACCCCGCAGGAGCAGACCGCCCGGCAGCAGTTCGAGGCCGCGCTGGCCGCCATGTACGAGGTCGCCGACGCCGGGCTGCTGCCGCTGAGCCGTGATCTCAAGGTCGCCGAGGCCGCCCGGGCGGAGAAGGAGAGCTTCGACCCGGCGTTCGACAAGGTCAGCGAGGCGCTGACGGCGCTCGACGACGCCGAGACGGCCCAGGCCACCGCCGCGGCCGCCGCGGCGGAGTCGACGTTCCGCAACGCCCGGACCATGCTGATCGTCGTGCTCGCGGCCGGGATCCTGCTGGCCGTCGCGGCCGGCATGTTCGTGGCCCGCTCGATCAGCCGGCCGCTGGGGCGGGTCGTGAACACGCTGCAGCAGGTGCAGCAGGGCGATCTCACCGCGGTGGCCGACGTCGACAGCCGCGACGAGGTGGGCCGGCTCGGCGCCGCGCTGAACGCCACCACCTCCTCGCTACGGGAGATCATCGGCGGCCGGATGTCCCAGACCGCCGTCAGCCTCGCCGCCGCCGCGGAGGAGCTGTCCGCGGTCAGCACCCAGTTGCAGTCCGGTGCCTCCGACGTGGCGGCGCGGGCCACCTCGGCCACCCAGGCCAGCGAAGAGGTCAACGCCGGGGTGCAGACGATGGCCGCCGGCGCCGAGCAGATGAACGCGTCGATCACCGAGATCGCCGCCAACGCCGGCCAGGCCGCGCAGGTGGCCCAGGAAGGCCGCAGCGTCGCCGAGCGCACCACCGCCCAGGTGGCCGAGCTGGGCACGGCCAGCGCCGAGATCGGCGACGTGGTCCGGCTGATCACCAGCATCGCCGAGCAGACCAACCTGCTGGCGCTCAACGCCACCATCGAGGCCGCCCGGGCCGGGGAGCTCGGCAAGGGTTTCGCGGTGGTCGCCGGCGAGGTCAAGGAGCTGGCCCAGCAGACCGCCAAGGCCACCGAGGAGATCACCGGCCGGATCAGCAACATCCAGGCCTCCAGCGGGTCCGCGGCCGCCGCCATCGGGGAGATCACCGAGGTCATCACCCAGATCGGCGACTACACCACCACGATCGCCTCCGCGGTGGAGGAGCAGACCGCCACCACCCAGGAGATGAGCCGCTCGGTGGCCGAGGCGGCGACCAGCAGCAGCGACGTCGCCCGTACCGTCTCCGGGGTGGCCGATGTCGCGTCCTCCACCGCCGACGGCGCCCGGACCACGCAGCAGGCCGCGACGGATCTGACCCGCCTGGCCAGCGAGCTGACCAGCATCGTGGGCAGCTTCCGGCACTGAGCCCCGACTGCCGTCAACTCATCACACAATCCCACCAATACTGACCAATCATTGAAATTCATCTTGCTCGATGTCATACTTGGGAGCGCTCCCATATGGAACCTCACGTCGATGAACGGAGATGATCCATGAGTTCCCCCCAGCTCGGGCAATCCGGCAGGCGATCCTCCCCAGCCGTCCGCCAGCCTCTCCGGGCACTCGTCCTGCTCCTCGCCATCATGGCCGGCATGCTGCCCTGGGCCGGCGCGGCGCAGGCCCACGGCACGATCGTCGACCCGGCGTCCCGGGCCTACCAGTGCTGGCAGTCCTGGGGCACCCACCACACCGACCCGGCCATGCAGCAGCAGGACCCCATGTGCTGGCAGGCCTTCCAGGCCAATTCCGACACCATGTGGAACTGGATGAGCGCGCTGCGGGACGGCCTCGGCGGGCAGTACCAGGCCCGTACGCCCGACGGCCAGCTGTGCAGCAATGGCCTCACCAGGAACAACAGCCTGAACACGCCCGGGGCCTGGAAGCAGACCCGGGTTAGCAACAACTTCACGGTCAAGCTGTACGACCAGGCCAGCCACGGCGCCGACTTCTTCCGCGTCTACGTGAGCAAGAACGGGTTCAACCCGGCCACCCAGAGCCTCGGGTGGGGCAACCTCGACTTCATCACGCAGACCGGACGGTACGCCCCGGCGCAGAACATCACGTTCAACATCTCGACCTCCGGCTACACCGGACACCACGTCCTGTTCGTCATCTGGCAGGCCTCGCACCTCGACCAGGCCTACATGTGGTGCAGTGACGTGAACTTCGGCTGATCAGCAGCACCGCACCACTCCGGCCCGGGACGCCACCGTCCCGGGCCGGATTCTGTCCCGCGCGAAGCGGCCCCACGGAATCCCATCGATGGGCGACAATGTGGACCGGAACGCGAGGAGGTGCCGCGATGTCCCGAGTGTTCGAGTCGCCGGACGGTCCGCCCGGCCCGGCGCGCATCATCGACCTGTACTGCGGCTACATGATCTCCCAGACGTTGTTCGCGGCCGTGGAGACCGGCCTGTTCACCGCGGCCGGGCCCGAGCCCGCCACCCCGGCCCAGCTGGCCGAACGCTGCGACATCCCGGAACGCAGCGCGCGGGCGATGGCCGACCTGCTCGCCGACGCCGGCCTGCTGGAGCGTGACGGAGCCGCCTTCCGCACAGCGCCGGACGCCGAGGCGTTCCTCACCGGACGCGGGCCGGCCGACCTGCGGCCGATGGCCCGCTACTGGGCGACGGTGAGCTATCCGGCCTGGGGCAACGCGATCGAGGCGTTCCGCAGCCGGCGCGGCGTGCGGCCGGTGCTCGACGAGGCCCAGACCGAGGCGTACGAGTCGACGGTCGCGCTCGTCACCGCCGAGACCGCGGCCGACCTGGCCCGCACGTACGACTTCGGCCGGCACCGGCGGTTGCTCGACGTGGGCGGCGGCTACGGCACGTTCGCGCGGCCGATTCTGTCCGCGTACGAGAATCTGAGCGTCACCCTGATCGACCTGCCCGAGGTGGCCGCGGCGGTCGCCGGTCAGGCGATCCCCCGCCTGACCGCGATCGGCGCCGACATCTTCGAGTCGCCGTTGCCACCCGGGCACGACGTCATCCTGGTCGCGAACCTCGTGCACCTGCTGCCCCCGGACCGGATCACCGAGCTGTTCCGGCGCCTGCGCGCTGCCGCCGCACCCGAGGCCACGCTGCTGCTCGTCGACTGGTGGCGCACCGACCAGGCACCGCACCCGTCGGCCCGCTTCGGCGCCGGCGAGTTCCTCATCATCAGCGGCGGTGACCTCTACCAGGTCGACGAGGTGGTCGGCTGGCTGACCGAGACCGGCTGGAAATGCACAGGTCTCACCGAGCTGCCGCCGCCGTCCGGTGTGCTGGTGGCCGTCCCGGACTGAACGCCCTCTTTCACAGGTCCTTGGCCATGTTGCTGCTCGTCTCGACGAAGCCGACAACGTACCCAGTGGCCCCCCGCACCCACGCCGGCAGCGCCGGCGGTCCATACCGCGGCTGGTGTACGGCGGCCGGGGTGAAAGCCTGCCGCTGGTGGATGTGCCGGGACGCGGCCGCGGGCAACCATGAAGCATGATCGAGGCAGACCAGCTCACCCAGCGACCGGTGCGGCGCGAGCCGCGGGCCAATCCCTTCGAGCGGGGTGCCGAGCTGGGCACCGCGGTGGGTGACCTCACCGCGTTCATGATGACCTACAAGTTCGGCCTCGACGAGGTGCTCACCAAGATCGGCATCCTGCGGGAGGAGTTCACCTTCACGCACGATTTCAATCCCATCGAGCACGTCAAGTCGCGGCTCAAGTCGCCGGGCAGCATCGCCGAGAAGGTGCTGCGCAAGGGGTACGGCCCGGAGCCCGCGAGCATCCGTGAGCACCTGCTCGACATCGCCGGGGTGCGGATCACCTGCAGTTTCATCTCCGACGTCTACAGCGTCGCGGACATGCTCACCCGTCAGCCCGATGTGAAGGTTCTCCGGACCCGGGACTACATCCGGCACCCGAAGCCCAACGGCTACCAGAGCCTGCACCTGATCCTCGAGATCCCGGTGTTCCTCTCCGACCGGGTCGAGCTGGTCCCGGTCGAGGTGCAGATCCGGACCGCGGCGATGGACTTCTGGGCCGGGCTGGAACACAAGATCCACTACAAGTACCGCGGTGACATCCCGGCCGGCCTGGTCGAGGAGCTGCATGAGGCCGCGACGGTGGCCGGCAACCTCGACAAGAAGATGGAACGGCTCCGCGGCGAGCTGGGGCAGCACTGATCGAGGGCTACTCCGCGGCTGCGGCGGCGGAGAGCAGGCGTTCGGCCAGCGCGCGGCAGCGTCCCACGAGCTCCGGTGGGTCGAGCACCTCGAAGTCGTGGCCCAGCAGGACCATGTGCATGAGGACGTAGTCCAGGCTCCCGGCCCCGCTGAGCACCTCGCAGCGCTTGCTCCCGCGCGGCCGGACCACGGCCGCGGACGCCGGGACCTGCGCGCGGACGGTGTCGGCCGGCGCGTGCACCAGAAACCGGGCCTGGTGCTGGTAGACCCGGCTCGCCACGCCCTCCTGCACGTGCGTCGCCGCGTCGGGGGCCGGGCGCGGGCGGAAGTGCCAGGTGCGGGCGGCCACCTCGGTCATCCGGTCGGCGCGGAAGCTGCGCCAGTCGTCGCGGTCCAGGTCGTAGGCGAACAGGTACCAGCGGCGGTCCGAGGCGACCAGGCGGTACGGCTCGACGCGTCGCCGGCGTACCTCGTTGCCGGACGGGTAGCCGAAGCCGGCCTCGACCTGGTCGCGGCAGGCCCGGGCCAGCGTCATGAGCACGTCCGGGTCGACCGGGGTACGGCCACCGCCGAAGGACTCCACCGAGCCGGCGAGCGCGCGGACGTCGTGCCGCAGCCGCAGGGGCAGCACCTGGTCGAGCTTGGTCAGCGCCCGCAGTGCGGCTTCCCCGGCCCCGGCGACCTCACCGCCCGCACCGGCGAGCAGGGAGACGGCGGTGGCGATGGCCTCCTCGTCGTCGAGCAGCAGTGGCGGCAGGTGCTGTCCGGGGCCGAGCTGGTAGCCGCCGCCGACGCCCTGGCTGGCGTGCACGGGATAGCCCAGCGTGCGGAGCCGTTCGACGTCGCGGCGCACCGTGCGCGGGGTGACCCCGAGGCGGTCGGCGAGTTCGGGGCCGGTCCACACCTGGCGCTGTTGCAGCAGGCCGAGCAGGGTGAGCACGCGTTCGGTCGTGCCGCGCTCGCCGCCCATCGGATCCATGGCCCCACTTTGTCAGAGATAGCGGACCGATACTGTCCGCCATGGGTGGCAGGGTGGGTGGCATGGAACCAGACGAACTCGACTGGAACTCGACGTTGCGGGGGCAGTGGGAGCACCACTGGGAGCATCAGCTCCGCGCCCGGCTCGACGGCCTCACCGACGACGAGTATTTCTGGTCTCCGGTAGCGAACGCCTGGAGCGTGCGGCCCCGCGGCAGCTCGACGGCGCCCGTGCAGGTCGGCGCCGGGGCTTTCACGATCGACTACGCGTTCCCGGAGCCGGTGCCCGCCGCGTTCACCACGATCGCCTGGCGGCTCGGTCATGTCATCGTCGGCGTGCTGGCCGCCCGCAACGCTGCGCACTTCGGCGCGCCGCCCGCGTCGTACGAGTCCTGGGAGTACGCCGGCGACGCGCGCACCGCACTCGACCAGCTCGAGACCCAGCTCGGCGTCTGGCTGACCGGTGTCCGCGAGCTCGGCGAGACCGGGCTGCGGACCAAGGTCGGCGCGAAGGAGCCGTACCCGGAGGCGAGCATGGCCGACCTGGTGCTGCACATCCACCGCGAGCTGATCCACCATCTGTCCGAGGTCTGCCTGCTGCGCGACCTGTATCTGCACACGACCACCACCGAGAACGGAGCTACCCGATGAGCCGCGAGATCCAGGTGACCTTCGACGCCCACGACCCGGCGGCGCTGTCGTCCTTCTGGCGCGACGCGCTCGGCTACGTCCACCCCGGCCCGCCCGGCGTCGAGCTGCCCGAGGGCGCCGACCCGCTCGCGGCCTGGGAGGAGTTCCTCGAGCGCGTCGGCGTGCCGAAGGAGGAGCGCAACACGCGGTCGGCCATCGAGGACCCGCAGGGGCGCGGGCCGCGGCTGTTCTTCCAGCAGGTGCCCGAGGACAAGGTCGCCAAGAACCGCGTCCATCTGGACGTCCGGGCCGCCCCGGGTCTGCAGGGCGAGGAGCGGATGACGGCGTTGGAGGCCGAGTGCGACCGGCTCGTCGCGCTCGGCGCCCGGCGGGTGAGCCGCTCCGAGCCCGAGCCCCCGATGAGTTTCGGCTTCATCGTGATGGCCGATCCCGAGGGCAACGAGTTCTGCCTCGACTGAGGACGGTTCAGGGCCGTCTCAGGGTGTTCCCGGATACCGACCACTGTCGACACGCGTCGATGCTGTGGGTCCATCGAAGGGAAGTGCGATGACCCGCAGCATCACCGTACGAGCCGTGGCCGGCACCGTCGCCGCCGCCCTGGCCGCCGCGTTCGCGCTCGCTCCACCGGCCGCCGCCGGGCGGCCGGCACCGGCGCTCGCCTGGCAGACCTGCCCGGACGACATCAAGGAGGTGCCGCTCAAGCCGGACGATCCGGTACGGTGCGCGACGCTGCGCCTGCCGGTCGACTGGGCGCAGCCGCACGGGGCGACGTTCGACCTGTGGGTGGCCCGCCGCCCGGCCCGTAAGGCCGAGCAGCGGGTCGGCACTCTCGTGTTCGGCCCCGGCGGGCCGGGCGACTCGGGCGTGAGCCGGATCCGTCAGGGCAACCGGTTCAGCCAGGAGATCCTCGACAAGTTCGACACCGTGAGCTTCGACCCGCGCGGCGTGGCCCGCAGCGGTGCACCGAGCTGCGTTCCCGACCCCGCTGCCCCCAAGCCGCCGATGCTGCTGAACAGCCAACGCGACTTCGACACGTTGACCGCCTACAACCGGGCGCTGTGGGACGCCTGCCGCCCGACCAGCCCGGTGTTCGA
The DNA here is from genome assembly GCF_050955795.1 of Actinoplanes sp. CA-051413. Taxonomy (NCBI): domain Bacteria; kingdom Bacillati; phylum Actinomycetota; class Actinomycetes; order Micromonosporales; family Micromonosporaceae; genus Actinoplanes; species Actinoplanes sp. CA-051413. The sequence goes on along the minus strand of NZ_CP192100.1, from coordinate 3,702,991 downwards.
CCACGCGGACACGCTCAGCACCGTTCGCGACCTGGAGGCCCTGCGCCGAGCGCTGGGCGAGCCGAAGCTGACCTTCCACGGCAGCTCGTACGGCACCCTGCTCGGCGCGCAGTACGCCGAGCGGTATCCCGGCCGGGTCCGGGCCGTCGTGCTGGAGAGCGTGTTCGACCACAGCCTCGGCGTACGGGAATTCGTGCGTACCTCGGCGATCGCGGCGCAGGACTCGTTCGACGAATTCGTCGCGTGGTGCGACGCGAGCACCGCTTGCGTGCTGCACGGCAAGGACGTACGCGGAATCTGGGCCGACGTGCTGGCCCGGGCCGACCGCGACGAGTACGCGCCGTACACCAGCTTCGACATCGCCGCGATCCCGGTCGGCGCCCTGGCCCGCCCGGACTGGCCCGGCTTCGCCGGGGCGGTGCAGTCGCTGGCCGCCGGCACCCCGGTGCCGGCCGCCATCCCGCCGATCAGCACCGCCGTGTTCTGCAACGACTGGCCGGTGCCGCTCCGCGACTATGACGAGTACGCCGATCTGGTCAGGGCGGCCCGGACCGTGGCACCCGACGTGCGCTACGGCGCGGGCCTGCTCGCCGTGGGGACGTGCCTGGGCTGGCCGACGCCGGTCCGCAACCCGATCCACGTGCCGCGGGTCCACACCAGGACGCCGCTGCTGCTGCTCAACGCCCGGCACGATCCGCGCACCGGCTACGAATGGGCCACCCACGTCGCCGCGCAGCTGGGCCGGCACGGCCGGCTGGTCACCTACGAGGGCTGGGGCCACGGCGCGTACCGGACGACGCCGTGCACCGGGGCGGTGGTCGACCGGTATCTGATCGACCTCGTGGTGCCGCCCCGAGGCGCCACGTGCGCCGCACCCCCGTTGGTCCCCGCGCCCTAGCTACGACCGGGTGGTCCCGTCCCCGTCGGACAGGACCACCCGGCCGGCCGGTCAGCTCACCGGGACGACGCGGACCTCGGTGCCCGCGCCGGTGCCCTCGATGACGGCGGTGCCGGTCGCGTCCGGGGCCGCGTCGACCCGCACGGTCGGGTCGACTCCCGGCTGGCCCCACGGCGACGCCCAGACCAGCGACACCTGACGGGTCTCCCCCGCGGCCAGCGGCGCGAGCAGGCAGGCCGGGACCTCCGGTCCGGCCAGCACCGACACGCAGTCGGTCCAGGCCTGCGTCTCCTCACTCGGGGTGAAGAAACGCACCACCGGGTACGGCACCGGCTCGGCACTGATGTTGGTCACCGTGACCCCCACGGTGCCGCGCCACACGCCGTCGGCCTCCTGGGCGAGCCGCAGCTCGGTGGCCGTGATGTCGAAGGTGCCGGTGAGCGGCGCGAACGACACCCGCCAGCTGGTCCTGGCCGCGGTACGCGGAACCGGCGCCCCACCGACCTCACGGGCGACCTCGACCTTGACCGGCACCGTGGCGCCCGGGCCGCGGTCGCTGGTCAGCCAGCCGAGCTCGAAGTCCCGGGTCTCGCCCGGCGCCAGCGGGTACGCCCAACAGCGGAACGTCCCCCCGCTCAGCTGGGCCTGCGGGCACCCGTTCAGGGCGCCGTGGTCGATGTTGAGCAGGCTTGAGTAGGGCAGGGTGAGCAGAGGCGCCGGGATGGTGTCGTTGCTGCGGTTGGTGATGCTCACCGTGTTGGTGCCGGTGCGCACGCCGGAGAGGTCCGGCTGGCCGTAGACCAGGTCGGTGGCGGTGATCGCCAGCGGCGCGGTGCGGGCGGCCGGTGCGGCCACGGCCGCGCTCACGCCGGTCAGCGCGGTAGTCGCGCCGAGGAAAGCCGCCACGAGCGTGCGACGGATGCTGCTGTTCATCTGAACTTCCTCTCGTCCCCCGTGGGACCGCCGGAGCGGTCCACAAAGGAGGAAGTGTAGGAAGGTGCCGCAAGCCTGAGCCGCAGGACTAGCGCGACGCCCCGGCCATCAGCTCAAGCGTGTCGATGACGCGGTTGGCGAAACCCCACTCGTTGTCGTACCAGGCCACCACCTTGACGTGCCGGCCGTCCACGCGGGTCAAAGCGGCGTCGAAGACCGCCGAGGCCGGATTGCCGGTGATGTCGCTGGAGACCAGCGGGTCGTCGGTGTACTCCAGGACACCGTGCAGCGCGCCGCCGGCCGCGGCCCGGTACGCCGCCAGCACCTCGTTGCGGCTCACCGCCCGCTCGACCGTGGTGTTGAGCTCCACCAGCGAGCCCACCGGCACCGGCACCCGGATCGAGTCGCCGGTGAGCTTGCCGTCCAGTCGGGGCAGAACCTTGCCGATCGCCTTGGCGGCACCGGTCGTCGTTGGGGCGATGTTCACCGCCGCCGCCCGGGCCCGGCGCAGATCGCGGTGCGGCCCGTCCTGCAGGTTCTGCTCCTGCGTGTACGCGTGCACGGTCGTCATGAAGCCGTGCTCGATGACGGCCAGGTCGTCCAGCACCGAGGCCAGCGGGGCCAGCGCGTTGGTGGTGCAGGACGCGTTGGAGACGATCAGGTGCCGATCCGGGTCGTACGCACCGGTGTTCACGCCGAAGGCGAGGGTGACGTCGGCCCCGTCGGAGGGCGCGCTCACCAGCACCCGGCGCGCGCCGGCGTCGAGGTGGGCCCGGGCCGCCTTGGCCGCGGTGAAACGGCCGGTGGACTCCAGCACGATGTCGACGTCGAGGTCGGCCCAGGGCAGGGCGGCCGGGTCGCGTTCGGCGTGCAACCGGATGCGGTGGCCGTCGACCGTGAGATCGGCGCCGTCGAGCTCGACCGGGCGGCCGAGGCGTCCCAGCGCGCTGTCGTACTTGAGCAGGTGGGCGAGGGTCTCCGGGGCGGCGAGATCGTTGATCGCCACCACCTCGAGCTTGCTGTCGCGCTGCAGCAGGGCCCGCAGGGTGTTGCGTCCGATGCGTCCGAAGCCATTGACGGCGATGCGAGTCATGGCTTCATCGTCGGGGACCCGCCGGTGCGGGCGACAGTGGCTGGGGAGCCACCATGCGCAAGGATCTCGCCATCAAGATCAGGAAGAGAACGTGTTGCGGTACTCCGTCGGGGAGGTGCCGAGGATGCGCTGGAAGTGCAGGCGCAGGTTGGCGGCGGTGCCGAGACCGACCCGGGCGGCGATCTGCTCCACGCCGAGGCCGGTGACCTCGAGCAGTTCGCGGGCGAGGTCGACGCGGGCCCGCAGCACCCACTGCATCGGCGTGTAGCCGGTGTCCTCCACGAACCGCCGGGAGAAGGTGCGCGCCGACACCCGGGCGTTGCGGGCCAGCGCTTCCAGGGTGAGCGGCTCGTCCAGCCGGGCCAGCGCCCACTCGCGGGTGCCGGCGAAGACGTCGCCGAGCGGTTCGGGGACGCTGCGGGGCACGTACTGGGCCTGGCCGCCGCTGCGGTACGGCGCCGCGACCAGCCGCCGGGCCACAATGTTGGACAGTCCGACCCCGTGGTCGCGGCGTACCAGGTGCAGGCACAGGTCGATGCCGGACGCCGCGCCGGCCGAGGTCAGCACGTCACCCTCGTCCACGAACAGCACGTTCTCGTCGACCCGTACCTGGGGGTGCTTCTCCGCGAGGGCCCGCGTGTAGTGCCAGTGGGTGGTCGCCCGTTTGCCGTCCAGCAGGCCGGTCGCCGCGAGCGCGAACGCGCCCGTGGAGATCGCCGCGAGCCGGGTGCCGCGCCGGTGGGCGGCCTGCAGCGCCGCGACGACCGCGGCCGGCGGTTCGGTGGTGGCGGGCTGCCGATAGCCCGGGATGAAGATCGTGTCCGCGTGCGCGAAGGCGTCGATCCCCTCGGCCACGTGGTACGACAGCCCGTCCCCGCCGGCCACCGGTCCGGGCGCGGCCCCGCACACGAACACCTGGTACGGCATCGTCGGCCGGTTGGCGAACACCTGCGCGGGGATGCCGACGTCGAGCGGCTTGGCGCCCTCCAGCACGAGCACCACGACCCGATGATTCATGAGGCCACGACGACACCGGGCGTGGCCGCGGCCAGCAGGGCCCGCACGCCGGCGAGGTAGCCGGCGGTGTCGGTGCCCTTGACCAGGAGACGTTGCAGCACGAAGCCCTGCACCAGGCTCAGCATGGCGGCGCCCACCTGCTGCGGCACCGCGTCGGCGGCCAGGTGACCCGCGGCCTGCCAGCGGCGGGCGACCTCGGCGAAGTGCCCCCGCAGCCGCTCGTACACCGAGTTCGCGCGGGCGGCCAGCTCGGGGTTGCGCAGCGCCTCGGCCCAGACCTGCACCCCGATCCGGGTGATGTCCGCGCCGATGGCCGGGTTGTCGGCTATCTGGCCGCTGATCGCTTCCAGGATCGCGGTCAGGGCGCGGTCGGGTGACGGCGTGGCGCCGTCGGCGAGCAGGTCGCCGAACACCTCGTCGGCGGCCGACAGCGCCTGCTCCGCCACGGCCCCGATGAGCTCTTCCTTGCTCCGGAAGTACCGGTAGACCGCGCCGGCCGACAACCCGGACGCGCCGATGATGTCGGCCATCGACGTGTTGTGGAAGCCGTTGGTGGCGAAGAGCCGGGCCGCCGCGACGAGGATCTCGGCGCGGCGGTTGGTGCGGTACTGCTCGGAGACGCGAGGCATGAGCCGACAGTAAAGCGAACGTTCATTCTTGACAAGGCGGCGCCCCGCGCGCACCATAAAAAAGCGAACAACCGTTCTCTTTAAGGAGTAGTCATGGCCACGCAGTCACCGTGGACGCGAGTGGTCAGGGCGGTCGCCCTGCTGACCTTCATCATCAGCGTGCTGCTGACCGCCTTCGCCTGGCCGTCGGTGCGGTCGTCGGTGCACGACGTCCCCATCGCCGTCGTCGGGCCCAGCGCCGCCGCCGGCCAGGTCAGCGCCGCCCTCGACCAACGCCTCCCAGACGCGTTCGAGATCACCCGGGTTGACACCACGGCCGCCGCCGAACGGCTGATCCGCGACCGTGAGGTCTACGGCGCCATCGACGTCAGCACCGGCACCCCGCAGGTGATCACCGCCTCCGCCGCGAGCGCCCCGGTCGCCCAGACCCTGCAGGGCATCGCCACCGCGCTCGCCCAGGCCCAGGCTCAGGGACAGACCCCCGCGGTGGCCGTCCGCGACATCGTCGCGCTGCCCGCCGACGACCCACGCGGTGCCGGACTGACCTCCGGCGCGCTGCCGCTGGTCATCGGCGGCCTGCTCGCCGCGGCCCTGCTCACCAGCCTGGTACGGGGCACCGGCCGCCGGGTCATCGGCGCGCTCGCCTTCGCGGTCACCGGCGGCCTCGCCATGGCGGCGATCCTGCAGTTCTGGCTCGGCTCCCTGGACGGCGCCTACCTGGCCAACGCGGGCGCCATCGGCCTGACCATCGCGGCCACCGCCTTGACGGTCCTCGGCCTGGAGTCGCTGCTCGGTGCGGCCGGGCTGGGTCTCGGCGCCGCCACCATGATGCTCGTCGGCAACCCGCTCTCCGGCACCGCGACCGCCCCGGAGATGCTGCCCGGCTGGTCCGGCGCCCTCGGTCAGTTGCTCCCGCCGGGCGCCGGCAGCCAGCTGCTGCGCTCGACCGCCTTCTTCGACGGCCACAGCGCCACCCGGCCTGTCGTCGTGCTGGCGGCCTGGGTCACCCTCGGCGTCGCGCTGTGCCTGATCAGCGGCGTGCGTGCCCGCCGTACCAGCGGCCCGGCGATCAGCGACGCAGCGGCACAGCCGAAGGTGACCGCGACAGTGTGAGACACCGGACCGGGCCGGCGGTTGCCGACCCGGTCGGTGCTCATGCCGTACGGGATGTCAGTCGCTCTCGTTCTTCGCCTTGACCCCCGCGGCGCGCTCGATGGCCTCCCGGTGGACGTGCAGCCCGGCGCCGAGCTCGAGGATCTGCTCGCGGCTCAGCGGGACGTCGACCTGGACGGTGGCGTACACCTCGGGCGACACCGACATGACGAGCTGCCGGGTCGGGCCGACCGAGTGCAGGACGGACTCGTGGCCGGCCACGGTGAGCTTCTCGCCGGTCAGCTCGCCGCGGTATTCCTTGGTCTCCAGGTAGATACCGATCTTGCCGGTCAGGTCCCGCGGGTCGTACATCGGGTCCTGCGAGGGGTCGACGCCGGGGCCGGGGTGCTGGACCGCGACGGGCGCGATGGTCAGGCCGCCCTCGTCGTCGTTCTGGATGAAGAAGCCGTCAGGTGCCTTGTCGACGGTGAAGTTCCGGGGCTGCGGGCCGCGGTAGTCGACCAGGGCGAGCCGGCCGGCTGAGGTCTCGGCGACGGCCGGCGCCCGGACCGGTACGGCATCCGGTGCGGTCCCGGCGTTCACGAAGGTGAAGGCGGCGGCCAGCGCGGCGACGCCGAACGCGGACCCGGCAACGGCCTGGACGGTACGGCGGCGGCGCACGGCACGGCGGCCACGCTCGAGGTCGGCCGCGATGTCCTGCGCCGAGGCCGGGTCGACCGGTCCGCCGAAGGACTCCAGCCTGGTGTGCAGATCCATGCTCACTTCGCTCCTTGTGGGGTGGGATGCAGGGTGGCGCGCAACTTGTCCAGCGCTCGTGCGGTCTGGCTCTTGACCGTCCCGGTGGACACGCCGAGGGCCTCGGCGGTCTCCGCGACGTCCAGCTCGTGGAAGAACCGGAAAACGACCGCGGCGCGCATCCGCGGCGGCAGTTGCCGCAACGCGTACGCGAGCTCGGGGTCGCCCAGAGCCGCGGTGTCCCCGCCGGGGCGGTCGGGCAGCTCCGGCACACTGCGCTCGAAGCGCCGCCAGATCCGCCGGCGTTCGTCGGTCAGGGCGTTGACCAGGACGCGACGCACGTAACCGTCGGGGTTGTCGGCCCGGCGGAACGCCGACCACGAGACGTACAGCTTGGTCAGGGCCGTCTGGACCAGGTCTTCGGCCAGATGCGCGTCCCCCGCGGTGAGCAGCCGGGCGGTGTGCAGCAGCCGCCCGCGCCGCTCGGCCACGAATTCGTGGAACTGCCGGTCACGATCGCTCTCGCCCGGCCCTCTGTCAGGTCTCACACTCACCATGACCGTCCCGGATCACCGGGGGTTGCACGACGCCGCCGGCGATCAGGTCCCCCGGGGCGGGTCGGCGGCGGCAGCGGCGTCCCAGCCCGGAGTGATGAGGTCGAAGATCTCGTCGACCGCGGCCGCCGGATCCGCCGCCTCCCGAGCCAGCGGATGCACCCCGAGCACGAAGCGGGCGAACGCCCGGCACAGCGTCGACGGCTCCGGCCGGCCGAGGTCGGCGGCGAGCGCGGTGGCCAGCGCGGCCTCGTGGCGCAACCACATCGTCGTCGCGTACTCCCGCAGGGCGGGTGAGCTGTCGACGAGCTGCCAGAAGGCCACCGAGCCGGGCGTGGCCAGCTCCCGGACGGCCTCGTGCAGGTGCCGGCGCAACGCGTCGGGAACCGACCGGCCCGGCTCGCGGTCGGTCACCGCCCGGATGAGCCGCTGCTCCCGCTGGGGGTCCTCGTCGAAGAGCAGCGCCTCCTTGGACGGGAAGTGCGCGAACAGCGTCGTGATCGCCACATCGGCCGCCGCCGCGATCTCCCGGATCCCCACCGCGTCGTAGCCGCGATCCAGGAACATGCGCAGCGCCGTGTCGGCGATGGCCTTGCGGGTGGCGGCCTTCTTGCGTTCGCGTCGTCCGGGCTGCTCGGTCACGACCGCAGCCTAGCAGCGAAACGCTAACCGTTGCAAAACACTAACCGTTAGCGTTACGGTTCCGGCATGACGATCACAGCACCCGCACCCCGATCTCTGCGAGAGGCCCGGGTGGCCCTCGCCGGGCTGTCCGCGGTGTTCCTGTTCGAGATGCTGGACAACTCGATCCTGAACGTCGCGCTGCCCACCATCGGCCGCGAGCTGCACGCCTCGACCGTCGCGCTGCAGTGGGTGACGGGCGCGTACGCGGTGGTGTTCGGCGGGCTGATGCTGCTGTTCGGCGCGACAGCCGACCGGTTCGGCCGCCGGCGGATCATGCTCATCGGGCTGCTGCTGCTCGGCGCCGCCAGCCTGGCCACCGCATTCGTCACCACCGCGGAGCAGCTGATCGTCGTGCGAGCGCTGATGGGCGTCGCGGCGGCGATGACGACACCGGGATCCATGGCGCTGGCCTTCCGGCTGTTCGAGCAGGACAGCCTGCGGGTGCGGGCGATGACCCTCATCTCGACCGTGGGGCTGATCGGGCTGGCGATCGGCCCGACGGCCGGCGGCCTGGTGCTGGCGATCGCCCCGTGGCAGGTGCTGCTGCTGGTCAACATGCCGATCGCCGCGCTGGCGGTCATCGGCGTGCGCACCGGCATCGCCGCGGACGAGCCGGCCGATCTCCATCGCGACCCGATGGACGTGCTCGGGGCGGTGCTCGGCACCGCGACGATCGTGCTCGCGCTGGTCGCACCGACGCTCTTCGTCGACGAGGGCAGCGGCTCGTGGGCACCGTGGACGGCCACCGCGGTAGCCGTCGCGGGCGGGATCCTCTTCGTGCTGCGCGAGCGTTCGGCGCGGCACCCGCTGCTCGACCTGCGACTCGTGGCCCATCCCCTGGTCGCCGGCGGCCTGGCCTACAAAGCGGCGGCCGGGCTGGCGACCGCCGGCCTCGGTTACCTGGTGACGCTGCAACTGCAGCTCGACTGGGGGTGGTCGCCCGCGATGGCCGCCGTCGGGATGCTGCCCCAGGTCGTCGTGCTGGTGGCGGGGGGCGCGTTCGTCGATCCGTTCGTGCGGCGGGTCGGCCTGGAGCGGGCCGCGTGGCTCAGCGCCACGGCGGTGGTGGCCGGGCTCGGCGTCTACGGCCTGCTGGGCACCTTCGGGTACGCGTGGATCGCAGTCGCCCTGGTGCTGGTGGCGGCCGGAATGCGCGTGGTCGGCGTGGTCGCCGGCGTCAACGTGTTGCGGGGCCTGCCGAAGGACCGGACCACGATCGGCGCGGCCCTGGTCGACACCGCTTCCGAGGTCACCTCCGGGGCCGGCATCGCGGTCACCGGCACCATCCTCGCCGCGACGGTCACCGGCACCATCGCCGCCTCGGCCTGGACCGGCCGGCAGACCGCCCAGTTCGAGCAGGCCGCCACCATCGCCGGCCTCACGCTGACGGCCGTGTCGGCGGCGCTGGTCGGATGGGCGATCCTGCACACCCGCCGCTACGCGCGTGACGGTGCGGCGGGCGCCAGCCTGATCACCTCAACCTGACCGTCCACCCGGAGCGGGCCGGCGGCGTACGGCACCACCAGCGTGTCCCCCCGCCGCAGCGACAGATCGTCCTTCTCACCGGTCAGCCGGCCCTCGCCGCCCACCACGACCAGCACGCTGAAGCCCTGTTCCAGGCGGTCACCGCCGCGCAGACGGCGAGCGGAGAAGAACTCATCCGCGGCCTCGGGCAGCAGCCGCCGGCCGCCCCGCAGCGTGTCAAGGCGTTCCGGCGTCCACGCACCGCGGTCGACGCACTGCAACGCCTGCTCGTAGCCGAGTCCCAGGTGCCCGTCGGACAGACCGAAGCCCTCGTACTCCAGCAGCACCGAGAAGTCGGTCGGTTCCTGGATCTCGACCAGCAGGATGCCGTCGCCGATCGCGTGCGGCAGCCCGGCGGGACACAGCACGGCGTCGCCGGCCGCCACCGGGATCCGGTTGGTGGCCGCCAGCATCGGCCCGGTCCGCTGCGCGGTCACCCAGCCGGCCAGCTCCTCGGCCGCCACGTCACGGGCGAAGCCGAGATGGACATACGCGTCCGGGCGGGCCGAGACGATCACCCAGGCTTCGGTCTTCCCGTACGGCGAGGCGAGATGCGCGCTCGCGAAGCGGCGGTCCGGGTGCACGTGCAACGGCAGCCGCTGTCCCGCGTCGAGCAGCTTCACCAGGATCCCGGTGTCGGCCCGGTCCGGCCCGAGCCAGTGGTACCGGTCGGCCTCGATCGCCTCGGCGAGCACCCGGCCGTCGGGCAGGGTGGACAGGCCGGACGGGGCCAGCCCGAAGCGCGTGGTCACCGAGGCCACCCAGTCCTCGGGCCGATCCGGCAGCGCCGGCCCGTTGCGGAAGCCGGCGATCCGCCCGGCGCCGCGGTAGAACGTCTCGGGCTGGTTGGCCGGCAGGACCTGGACGGTCATCGGGACTCCCTCCGGGCGACCGCGGTGAGGAAGCCACCGACGAACGTGTCGCCGAGCCCGACGGTGGTGGGATTCCCGACATCCAGCGCGAAGCCGGGTACACAGTGGACCACGTCGCCCATCCGCCGGCTCAGCTCGGCGGCGAAGGCCACCGACTCGGGTCGCCGCGGTTGCCGGCGCAGGCGGTCGACGTCCTCGTCGGTGAAGTCGTCGCCGTGGCAGTAGCGGGTGGCGGCCATGAGTGTGCCGGTGTCGAGGGCGTCCGCGTAGGCCGCGGCGCGGGAGCCGAGGACCAGGGCCCAGTACTTGGTGTGCAGCACCAGCGCCGGCACCGGGATGAGCGCGTGCACCGCAGTGAGGGCGTCCGCCACCGCCGGCGCCGAGAGCAGATCGACGGGGTGCCCGAGGTACGCCTGCAGTTCGTCCTCGTTCAGCCCGTACACGTCGATCCGGTCGAGCAACGCGTCGCGGACCCGGCGGCTGAACGCCGGCTCGTGGTACGCCGCGTCCTCGAAGTAGGTCACCGCCGCCGGCGGCAGCTGCCGCATGTGCGCGCGCAGCTCGGCGAGCCGGCGATCGAGCTCGGCCGCGGAACGCATGGCGTTGAACCCCGAGATCAGGAACACCTCCGCCTTACCCAGCCGGTCCCCCAGGTCGGCGGTGAGCAGCATGGCGCCGTTGGCCGGATCGTTGACGTAGATCAGCCGGTTCGGGAACGGCGCGGTGATGTCCAGGTCACCGGTGCGGATCCGCAGGCCCCGGTCGTACTGGACGATCAGGTGCGGGTAAAAGGTGTCCTCGGCGCCGCTGGAGATGTACTCGCTGTCCGGGGGCAGCAGCCGCCGTACGGTGTCGTTGACGCTGACCAGGTGCAGCGTCGACGGCACGCCCAGCCGGCTCATCAGGATCCCGGCCCGCACCGAGGTCCCGCCCAGCGCCGGCCGGTACGGGAACCGGGCGGCGAAGCTCTCGAGCGCCGGGGCGGAGGCGACGTAGTGTTCGCCGCCCCCGCCCCGGGCCACGTAACCGAGGATCGACACCACGAGGTCCCGTTCGCTGGTCACCACCGCGGGCGGCGTCAGGTCCGCCGCGGTGATGCCGTGCTCGGCGACGACCTGCTCCAGGACATCGGCGGTCAGCTTCAGCTCGTAGTCGACGCAGCCGCCGAGACCCAGGACTACACAGGAGGCGTCGGCCATCTCAGTAGAGGGAACCCTTGCCGGCGGCACCGAACAGCTCGATCTTCTGGGCGGCGACGACCTTCATGGCGTCGATGCACGCGGGCTGGATGGCGTTGGGCTCACGCACCTTCGGGTCGTTGCCCAGCACCTCGCGCATCTTGTTGTGGTAGGCGACCTTGATGTCGGTGGAGATATTGATCTTGTTGATGCCGGTCCGGGCGGCCTCGGCGATCTCGTCGTCGGGGTTGTTGGAGCCGCCGTGCAGCACCAGCGGGATCCGTACCCGGCCCTTGATCTCCTTGAGCAGGTCCAGCTTCAGCTCCGGCTTCAGATGGGCCGGGAAGAAGCCGTGGTACGTGCCGATGGCGATGGCCAGGCTGTCCACGCCGGTCTGCTCGACGAAGGTGACCGCGTCGTCGGGGTCGGTGTAGATGATGGTGGCGGCGCCCGCCTCGGCGTAGCTGTCGTTCGCGCCGATCGTGCCGAGCTCGCCCTCCACCGACAGGCCCAGGGCGTGGGCCGAGTCGGCGACCTTGCGGGAGAGCGCGACGTTCTCGTCGAACGGCAGCAGCGAGCCGTCGATCATCACGGAGGTGAAGCCGTACTGCGCCGCCTGCAGGATCTGCTCGTAGGTGCCGCCGTGGTCCCAGTGGATGGCGATCGGCACGCTCGCGTGGTGCGCGCGCTGGATGATGCCGGTGATCATCTCGCGGCCGATGTGCCGTACCTCGTCCGGGTGGATCGCCACGATCAGCGGCGCGTCGGTCTCCTCGCTGATCTCCACGATCCCCTGGAACATCGCCCAGTCGCTGATGTTGAAGGCGGGCACGGCGAAGCTGTGCTCATTGGCGACGTCCAGGATCGCCTTGCCGGTCGTCAGCATGTTCGGTGTATCTCCTTTGGCGTTGCGGGAGGGGGTGGGTCAGGCCTTGACGGCGCCGGCGGTCAGGCCGCCGATGAAGCGCCGCTGGAAGAGCAGGAAGAGGACCAGGACGGGGATCGACCCGAGGATGCTCATCGCCATCATCTGGTTCCACTCGTACGAGTGCTGGCCCATGAGCAGCTGGATGCCGATGGGCACCGTGCGCATGTCGTCGGTGCGGGTCAGCGTGAGCGCGAACAGGTACTCGTTCCACGAAATCATGAACGTGTAGACCCCGACCGCGATGAGACCGGGCACCGAGACCGGCACGAGGATCCGCCACAGTGCGGTCCAGCTCGTGCCGCCGTCGACCTTGACGGACTCGTCCAGCTCCCGCGGTAGCGTGTTCAGGTACGCGGTGATCATGATGATCGCGTACGGCAGGGTGAACACCATGTGGGTGAGGATCAGGCCGGGATAGGTGTTGTAGAGCCCGAGCGCCACGACCAGCCCGAAGTACGGGATGACGAGCGTGATCGGCGGCACCGCCTGGACGCTGACGATCACCGCGTTGATGGTCTTCTGCAGCGGGAACGTGAAGCGGCTGAACGCGTACCCGGCCAGCAGGGCGACCAGCAACGTCAGGGCGGTCACGGCCAGGGCGACGATGTAGCTGTTGAGGAAGAACCGCAGCTGGGCGCCGTTGCCCAGGATCTCGCGGTAGGCGTCGAACGAGAAGCTCTCGGTGATGAGCTTCGGCGGGTTCTGGAAGACGTCCCCGTTGCTCTTGAACGAGGTGGAGAGCATCCACAGGACCGGCAGGCCGGCGAAGAGCGCGCCGAGGACGAGCCCGGTGATGACACCGGCCTTCGCGAGGGTGCGCCGGGTCTTGACGGTGGCCATCTGCCTCACCGCTCCCTTTGCGAGCGTACGTAGAAGAAGGCCAGCACCATCGTGATGAGCAGCACGACCACGGCGGCGGCCGACGCGGTCGCGAACTCGTACTCGCTGAAGGCCTGCTTGTAGGTGTAGGTGCTGAGCATCTCGGTGCTGTTCAGCGGCCCGCCGCCGGTCATCATCCAGATCAGCGCGAACTGCTGGGAGGTCCAGATCAGGTCCAGCACGGCCATGCTGATGATCACCGGCCGCAGCTGGGGCAGCGTCACGTGCACGAAGCGCTGGAGCCAGTTGGTGCCGTCCACGGCGGCCGCCTCGTACAGGTCGGCGGAGATGCCCTGCAGCCCGGCCAGCAGGCTGATCATGAAGAACGGGTAGCCGGACCAGATGTTGGCGAAGGTCACCGCCCACAGCGCCGTGGTCGGGCTGCCGAGCCAGTCCACGCCCTCCTGCACGAAGCCCAGCGTCTGGAGCACGTAGTTGACCACGCCGGACGGGTCGAGCAGCAGCCGCCAGATGACGGCGATCACCGCGATGGTGAACAGCCAGGGCAGGATGTAGACGATCCGGAAGACCGCCTTGGTGACCCCGCTCAGCAGGTTGGTGTTGAGCATCATCGCGAAGGCGAGACCCAGGACCAGGTGGGCCGCGGTGCTGACCGAGATGAAGATCGCGGTGTTCTTCATCGCGACCAGGAAGTCCGGGTCGGTGAGCACCTTGGTGTAGTTGACCAGCCCGGCGAACACCGAGTTGTCCTGCACGATCACGTTGTCCCGGAACGAGTAGCTGATCACCATGACGATGGGGACCACCATCAGGACCACGATCAGCAGCACCGTGGGGGACAGATAGCCGTACGGGACCAGTCGCCGGGTCAAGGAAGAGCGGGGCCGGCCCGGGGTGGCCGGCTCGGCCGGCGCCGCGGTTTCCGGTGCGGTCAATGTCATGGCTGTCTCCTTGATCGGATGCCGCGCCGGACCGGCGCGGCATCCGGGCGAGCTACTCGATCACCGACGACCAGGACTCCTGCGACTTGGCGAGGGCGTCGTCGACACTCGCCTTGCCGGTGAGCACGAGCTGCAACTGCTCGTCGAAGCTGCGCATCAGGTCCTCGGACTTGGGCAGGCCGACGAACTCGTTGGCCGGGTAGCCCTGCTGGTAGATGTCGAAGGCGGTCTTGAACAGCGGGTCACCGGTGCTGAAGTCGGGCTTGGCGTTCTTGTTGCCGGGGAAGCCGTTCGCGATGGTGCTCAGCTTCGCGTTGGTCTCCTGGCTCATCAGGTACGAGACCAGCTTGAACGCCTCGGCCTTGTGCTTGGTGGAGTTCGAGACACCGATCCCCCAGGACGCGTACGGGATGCCGCGCTTGCCGGTGTAGCCGTCCTCGGCCGGCAGGGCCGCCACCTCGACCTTCAGGTCCGGCTTGCTCTTCTTGATCAGGTTGACGTGCGCGAGCGAGTCGATCATCATGCCGACCTGGCCGTTGGTGAACTTCTCGACCTTGTCCTGTTCCTTCATGGTGAGCGAGCCGGGGGCGATGACACCGGCGTCGTTCAGGCTCTTCACGTACTCCACCGTGCTCTTGACCTGCGGGCTGGTCAGGGCCGGCTTGCCGTCGGCCAGCATGCTGCCGCCGGAGGCCCAGAGCCACGACATGACGTCGTTCTGGACGCCGTTGGGGACCGCGGTGTCCAGCGGGAGCGCCCAGCCCTTGACATTGCCGCCGGTGGCGCTGATCTTCTTGGCCGCCTCCAGGAACTCGGTGCGCGTGGCCGGCACCTTGCTGACACCGGCCTTGGTGAGCAGGTCCTTGTTGACGAACAGCGGGTAGACGAAGTTGACCACCGGGATCATGTACGTCTTGCCCTTGATCTGCACCTGGCTGGCCAGCTGGGAGGCGTCGTAGCTCGCGTCGGTCATCAGCTTGGACATGTCGGTGATGGCGCCCTGCTTGGCGAAGTCGTTGACCCAGGCGCCGTCCAGGCCGACCACGTCGGGCAGCGTCTTGGACGCCGCGCCGGTCACCAGCTGCTGCTTGGTCGACGCGTACGGCGCGCTGAGCAGCTTGACCTTGATGGTCGGGTTCTGCGCCGTGAAGTCGGAGATGATCTTGTCGAAGTCCCCGGCCGGCAGCTCGGCTCCCCACCACTGGGCGAACTCCAGCGTCACGGTGCCTCCCGAGCCGGCGTCCTCCGAGTCGCCTGAACCGCACGCCGCCATGAAGGCGACCAGCGAGGCGGCGGTGGCCGCCGCTATCGCTCGCTTGAGCCGGGATGCACCAAGAGCCATGGCGAACTCCTTCTATCGAGATCTTTCTGTTCTCTGCTGTGTTGGCGCCACGTTAGCAGCGTGTTACAGATGGGGACAAGACAAGAACAGCAGAAAACTGCGGAGTACGGCATACTATTGCGTCATGCGACAGAAGTGCGGGGTTGACGAGGCGGCGTTGAGCTGGAGACAGGCAGCGAAGAGCACCCTTCCGAGGGACAGTGCCCCTTCTTGCGGCTCTTCGCCGCTCTACGCAGCGATGTGCGTGGTGTTCGCACGGTTGTGGCATACTGCCGCACTGATGAAGGGGAAGCAGTGAGCGTCGACAAGGACGAGCGGCAGCGGCATCTGCCCGCCGGACGCAAGGCCCAGCTGGCCGCGTACGTCGCCGACACCGGTCAGGTCACGGTCGGCGAGCTGGCTGAGCGTTTCGGGGTCTCCATCGACACCGTGCGGCGTGACCTCGACCAGCTGAGTGCCGACGGAGTGCTCGTGCGCACGTACGGCGGCGCGGTCAGCCTGTCCACGATCTCGCGGACCGACCGTGCCGTCGACCAGCGGCTCGCCCTCATGGAGCAGGAGAAGGAGAAGATCGCGGCGCTGGCCGCGGCCCTGGTCCAGGACGGCTCGACCATCATGATCAACGGCGGGACGACCACCCTGGCGGTCGCCCGCAATCTGGGCCAGCACCGCGACCTGACGGTGGCGACGAACAATCTGCTGCTGCCCGGCGCGCTGCCACCCACCGCGGTCCGCGACATCTACGTCTTCGGCGGTGCGGTCCGCACCCTCACGCTGGCCACCATCGGGCCGGTCAGCTTCCGGGCCAACGGCGGCGCCGAGCTCGACATCAGCTGCGACCTGGCGCTGATCGGCGTCGGCGCGGTCTCCGCGGAGGCCGGCTACACGACCAGCAACCTGGCCGAGGCGGCCATGATGCAGGAGATGATCTCCCGCGCGGCCCGGGTGGCGATCCTGGCCGACTCCTCGAAGTTCAGCCGCCGGCTGTTCGCGCAGGTCTCCGAGCTGGGCGCGGCCGACTACCTGATCACCGACACCGCACCGCCGGCCGACCTGCGGGAGGCCCTCGCCGCGAACGAGGTGGAACTGATCACCCCGGCAACCCGCAGCGCCGCCTAGGCCGTGTTTCGTAGCGCTGTGATGTTGCGGCGTGGCGGTGATCGATAACTGAAGAGGTCTCCGGTATTTGGTTCAAGCGACCAAGCCAGAACTTCACACCGGAGACCTCGTGCCGAGCGTAGCGGCAGCGAGGCGACATGACCTGACCGACGTGCAGTGGGCGGCGCTGGAGCCGTTGCTGCCTGCGGGAACAGGTCGTGATCGGCCGCGCAGATGGACTATGAGGCTGATCATCGACGGGATCAGGTGGAGGGTGCGTACCGGCTCACCGTGGCGAGACGTGCCCGCGGTGTATCCGCCGTGGCAAACCTTGTATCGCTGGTTCCGGCGCTGGCAGCGTGACGGCGTCTGGGCGCAGGTCCTGGCCTCGCTGCAGGCCCAGGCGGATGAGGCGGGGTTGATCGGCTGGACGGTGAGCGTGGATTCGACGATCAGCCGTGCTCATCAGCACGCGGCCGGAGCCCGTCGAGACGGCCAGATGCAGAAGGAACCGCCTGGCGGTGTGCAGGCAGAACCCACCGATCATGGGCTCGGCCGATCGAGGGGTGGCTGGACGACCAAGACGCATCTGGCCTGCGAGCAAGGCCGCAAGCTGATGTCGCTGGTGGTGACCGCCGGGCAGCGCGGCGACAGCCCGCAGTTCGTCCCGGTGCTGGCCAAGGTGCGGGTCACCCGAGCCGGTGGCGGCCGGCCACGGACCCGGCCCGACATGGTGCTGGCCGACAGGGCGTACACGTCCAAGGCCAACCGAGCCCACCTGCGATCCCGCAACATCCGAGCGTGTATTCCGAGCAAGACCGACCAGGACGCCCACCGCAAGGCCAAAGGGTCGAAGGGCGGGCGTCCACCCGCCTTCGACCCCGAGGCCTACCGCCTGCGTCACGCCGTGGAGTGCGGCATCAACCAGCTCAAACAACACCGCGCCATGGCCACCAGGTACGACAAACTCGCCGTGCGCTACGAAGCCACCCTCACCATCGCCGCCATCAACCAATGGCTCCGCGCCCTACGAAACACGGCCTAGGGCCCGACTTCAGGCCCAGGGCAACTGCGACCGCTCTCGCCAGTAGCGGGCGCTGGGCATCGCCAGGCCCTGCCACCGGGCGGGGTCGACGGTGAGTGTCTGCGCGCGGAGGTTCGACGCCAACTGGTCGCCGGTCACCGCCCCGGAGAGCACGACCGTCGCCCACGGCTGCTGCAACGCCGCCGCCAGCGCCACAGCGTCGGCCGGGGCGCCACCGGAGGCAAGACTCCCGGCTCCGGCGAGGCGACCGTTGGCCAGCGCCTCCTTGACGATCACCAGGCAGCCCGCGTCATGCGCCTCGGCGAGCGCCGGGCCGGCGCTGGGCTCCAGCGGATTCCACGTCGCCTGCACGCTGCGGAACAGCGGGCGCCCGCCGACCCGGATGCCGAGCGCGGCACGGATTGCCTCGGCCTGCGCGGGACCACTGGTCGACAGCCCGATGACGGTGCCCTGGGCGGCGAGATCGGCCAGCCGCCGGTGCAGGACCTCGTCGCGCAACGCCGGGCTGTCCGGGGTGACCGAGTGGATCTGGTACAGGTCAAGGCGGTCGCCCAGCAACGCCCGGGACTCCCCCAGCTGCCGGTCGAAGGTGGCGACACTGTGGTCCTTGACCTCGTGCGCCTCGGCGTCGACCCGCCACCCGGCGACGTAGGTGTAACCCCACTTGCTGCCGACCACGACGTCGGCGGCGTCCGGCCGGGCCCGCAGCCACTGGGCCAGGAACTCCTCGGCCCGCCCGTACGAGCGGGCGACGTCGACGTACCGGACGCCGGCCGCGTACGCCTGATCGAGCAGCTCGTGGGCCCGGTCCCGCATCGCCTCGACGGTCCGCCCGGCCGGCAGGTCCGCCTCACGGCCGAGAGTGATGTAACCCGGGCGGCCGACGGCGGCCAGCCCCAGCCCGATCCGGGACGCCCCGGCCAGCCGGTCGATGACTGTCATCAGCTCAGCGCGCCTTGGAGAGGAAACCGCCGACGAACGCACGGAGACCCTCGGGGTAGGTGTTGCGGGCGGCCAGGTCCGGCCATTGCTCGCCGATGGCGGCCAGGTGCGGCAGCCGGGACGCGTCGAAGCTGCCGAAGTCGATGTCGCTGTACCGGGGCCGGTCGTCGCCGGGGCGGCGGCGATCGGAGTGGCTGCGCACGAGGATCTCGCCGACCGTGTAGTACCAGATGCCGCGGAACAGGTCGACGGCCTGAGCCGGCGTGCACCCGCAGTCGACGGCCCCGGCCACGATGGTCTCGACCAGCTCCAGGGCCGGCTCCCCGAGCAGGCCGACGAACCCGTCGGCGGTGAGCACTTCCGCGGCCCACGGCCAGGCCGCGAGGCCGTCGTGCAGCGCTGTCGCGGCGGCGACGATGCGGTCCCCCGGCTCACCGGTCAGCTCCGGCCGCGGGATCTGCTCGGCGTACGCGTTGAGCAGCAGGAGCAGCAGATCCTCCTTGTCCCGCACGTGGTGGTAAAGCGTGGTCGCGCCGATGCCGAGCTCGGCGGCCAGCCGGCGGATCGTCAGCTTCTCCCAGCCGTCCTGGTCGATGAGCTGCCGGGCCGAGTCGAGGATCTGCGCCCGGGAGGTTACCGGCGGCCGGCCGGTACGGCCCTGCGGTGCGGCGGATGGGGACACCACCTCATCTAACTGCCCCCGGCGCGGCACCGCACATCGCCTCCCCGCAGAAGGCGGTCAGCGCGTCGTCGATGGGATGAGGTTGAGGTTTCCCGGAGGAGTCCATCCGGTTCCACCGCGCGAGGTTGACCGCGACCGTCATCTGGCGCTGGCCGTCGGCGCTGTGCCGGGACATAGTGCCGGCGCCCCAAACAGTGCCGTCGTGGCCCCAGAGTGTGCCGCAACCGGGCAACGTGAACTTGTGCAGGCCGAGGCCGTACGTGATCAGTTCGCCGGTCTGGCTGATGACCGGCACGGTGCGCTGCATCTCGGCCAGCGAGGACGGCTGGAGGAGCTCGCCGCCGAGCAGCATGCGGTAGAAGCGGTTGACGTCCGCCACGGTCGAGATCAGGCCGGCGCCGGTCGACACCCAGGACATGTTGTAGACGCTGTAGTCGCGGGGCGGGTCGATGAGGCCGAACAGTGCCTCGTACATCCGTGGGTGCGGGCCCTCGATGCGCGTACCGGTGGGGAACTCGGTGTGCCGCAGGCCGGCGCGCTCGATGACGTCCCGGGTTATGTACTCCTCCGCCGGAGTGCCGGTCACGTGCTCCAGCAGCTGGCCGAGCAGCAGGTAGTTCGCGTTGGAGTACGTCCCCGGAGTGCTTCCCGGCTCGCCGGCCGGGGGTGCTGTCACGCCCATTCGGATCAGCTCGGTGGGTTCGAACTGCCGGAACTGGTTGTCGTCCAGGCTGTCACCCGACGGACCGGACGGCGAGGGCCGCAGGGACGGGAACGCGTACGGCAGGTATTCGGGGAAGCCGCTGGTGTGGTTGAGCAGCATCCGTACGGTGATCTGCCGGCCGCGCTCCCCCGGCACCAGCTCGGGCAGGTATCCACCGATCGGCGCGTCGAGCCCGATCCGGCCCTGCTCGACCAGCCGCAGGAGGGCGACGGCGGTGAACGTCTTGGTCAGGCTGCCGACGCGGTGCCGCATGCCGGGCTCGACGGGACGGCCGGTGCTGAGGTCGGCGACCCCGGAGGCGCCGCGCCAGGTCGCGCTGCCGTCACGCACTTCGGCGAAAACGCCCGGCATACCGGCGCGATGCACACTGTCCAATGCGGACTTCAGGTTCAGGTCAGGAGCAGCATCTTCTCTGTTCGACTTTAGGAACATGTTCCTAAAGTAGCAGTCGATTCGGCCGGCGTCGAGCGTCGTCAACCTTGGGTTGACGCTACAGGAGTCGTCAACCTATGGTTGACGGCATGACGACTCCTGAACCCGTTACCGCCTCCGTCCGGCTCGACGACCTGATCGAGGCCATCAAGAAGACCCACTCCACCGCCCTCGACCAGCTCTCCGACGCGGTGCTGGCCGCCGACCACCTCGGTGACGTGGCGGACCATCTGATCGGCCACTTCGTCGACCAGGCGCGCCGCTCCGGCGCCTCCTGGACCGAGATCGGCCGCAGCATGGGGGTCAGCAAGCAGGCCGCCCAGAAGCGCTTCGTCGCCAAGGGCGAGGCGCCCGACCTCGACGCCAGCCAGGGGTTCAGCCGCTACACCGACCGCGCCCGGAAGGTCGTCGTGACGGCGCAGGAGGAGGCCCGCGCCAAGAGCAACAGCCAGATCAGCGTGGCTCATCTGGTGCTCGGCCTGGCGGCGGACCCGAGCGCGCTCGGCGCCCGGGCGATCGTCGCGCAGGGAGTGTCGCTGGACACCGTCCGGCAGACCGCCACCGCGACGCTGCCGGCGGCGGCCGACGCCGTGCCCGCGCTCATCCCGTTCGACGCGCATGCCAAGAAGGCGCTGGAGCTGACCTTCCGGGAGGCCCTGCGGATGAACCACAACTACGTCGGCACCGAGCACATCCTGCTCGCGCTGCTGGAGCTCGAGGACGGCACGGGGGTCCTCGCCGGACTCGGCATCGACAAGGCCACCGCCGAAGCTGCCATCACTGCCGCCCTGGCCGCACCGCCTTCATGATCTTGACTTTTGTCACCGGCGGGTGACAGCGTTGTCATCGACTGATTTCATTCGCTACCCCTAGGGAGCGTGTGTGGTGCGTTATCTCGTTCGCCGGAAGGTCGCCGCCGCGGCCGTTCTGGCCCTGGTGTCGAGCGGCCTGGCGCTGAGTGCGCCGGGCCCCGCCGGGGCCACCACCGGAAAGCCGCAGACCGTCGTCTCGGGGAACGCCCGCTTCCAGGTGCTCTCCCCGACCCTGATCAGAACCGAGTACGCCCCCGGCGGCCGGTTCACCGACGGGGACACCTTCAACGTGATCGGCCGCGACGACTTCCGGCCGGCCCGGTTCACCAAGCGGGTCTCGCACGGCTGGCTGACCATCGACACGGGCGCGACGACCCTGCGCTACCGGGTCGGTTCCGGGCCGTTCACCGCCGACAATCTGACCGTACGCCTGAAAGCCGGCCGGCAGACCGTGACCGCCGCACCCTGGGCCGGTCTCGGCGCCCCCGACTGTGCCCCCGGCGTCCTGTGCGAGGCCGAGGCGCTGGCGCTCAACGGCCTGAGCGCGGCCACCGACCACCGCGACTACACCGGCCGGGGATTCGTGGCCGGTTTCGAGGGCACGGGCAACTCGCTCACCTTCGCCGTCACCCCCACGGCCGCGGGCACCCAGCAGCTCACCGTCCGCTATGCCAACAGCACCGGTGGGGACGGCCAGAACGTCACTCGTACTTTGACCATCACAGTGGACGGTGTCGCGGCGGGCACGCTGAGCCTGCCGCCGACCGCCAACTGGGACACCTGGGCGCTCGCCGCCGTACCGCTGGATCTGCCGGCCGGCCGGCACGAGGTCGGCCTGGTGCGAACGGCGACCGACTCCGGCAATGTCAACGTCGACAGCCTGGCCGTGCTCGCGCCGGGTGCGGCGTACCCCGCGCCCACGCCGGCCGTCCCGCAGCCCTGCGCGTTCGGCGCGGTGTGCGAGGCCGACCTGGGCGGCCTGACCGGCGGCGCGCGGCTTGCCGACGACCACAACGGCTACTCCGGCGAGGGTTTCGTGGCCGGGCTGGAACGGACCGGGGCGGGAGCCGCCCTCACCGTGACCGGCGTGCCGGCCGCGGGCGATTACCGGGTGCAGGTGCGCTACGCCAACGGTCAGGCCGGCAGCCAGCCTGTGCAGACGCGGACGATTGCAGTGACGGCCAATGACACCGCGCCGGCCACGGTCACGCTGCCGCCGACCAGCGGGTGGGACTACTGGCGTACCGCGTCGGTCCTGGTCTCGCTGCGGGCCGGCACGAACACGGTGGCGCTCGGCTGCCCCACCGAGCAGAGCTGCAACATCAACATGGACACCGTCGCGGTCACCGCGAAGAACGCGCCGCTGCTCGCCCCGCACGCACCGCTCGGTGGTTACCGTCGCGGGCTGGACAACGTCGACGGCGGCGCGCGCACCTACGGCGGGCTGCTCTACCAGGACGGCTGGTCACTGCTCGACGACTCGGCGTCGGCGCTCTACCGCCCGGCCACCGGCACCGTCACGCAGCGCCGCACCTCCGGGCAGGACGGGTACGTCTTCGCGTACGGCCAGGACTACCGCCGCGGGCTGCGTGAGCTGTCCACGCTGACCGGGCCGACCAAGCTGCTCCCCCGCTGGGCGTACGGCGTCTGGTACTCGGAGTACTACGACCGGACGGCGGCCGAGTTCCAGGGCCTGGTGTCCCGGTTCTCCAGTGAGGGTGTGCCGCTGGACGTGCTCGTCGTCGACACTGACTTCAAGGCGCCGGACAAGTGGAACGGCTGGTCGATCGATGCCACCCGGTTCCCCGACTGGAAGGCGTTCGCCGCGGGGCTGCGGTCCCGGGGCGTGCACACCGGACTGAACATCCACCCGAGCATCCTCGGCTCCGACCCGGCGTTCCCGCGGGCGCAGCAGCTGGCCCGGGGCAAACTGCAGAAGGTCGGCTGCAACGGCGGTCCCGACTGTTACGTGTTCGACTTCGGTGACCCGGACCAGCTGAAGGCGTACCTGTGGCTGCACGACCAGATGGGCGCCAAGGGCGTCGACTTCTGGTGGCTGGACTGGTGCTGCGACAGCTCACGGTCCACCCTGGCCGGCGTCACCCCGGACGCCTGGATCAACAAGCAGTACGCCGACAAGACCGGGTTCGCGTTCTCCCGGGCGTACGGGTCGTTGCAGGCCGGCGGCTACGGCAACCCGGGCCCCGTGCCGACCGGGCCGTGGGCCGACAAGCGGACCACGCTGCACTTCACCGGCGACACCATCTCGAACTGGGAGACCCTGCGGTTCGAGGTCGGCTACACCCCGGGCGAGTCGGCGGCCACCGGGCTGGCCGCAGTCAGCCACGACATCGGCGGGCACACGGGCGGACTCCAGGAGCCGGGCAGCGAGCCGGGCAGCACGAAGCTGCCCGACGACCTGTACGCCCGCTGGGTCCAGCTGGGCACGTTCCAGCCGATCGACCGCCTGCACTCCAACCACAGCGACCGGCTGCCCTGGCAGTACGGGCCGGTCGCGAACGCCTCGGCCAAGAAGTTCCTCAACCTGCGCAAGAAGATCCAGCCCTACACGTACGCGGCAGCGGCTGAGGCCACCCGCACCGGCACCCCCATCGTCCGGCCGATGTACCTGGCGTACCCGGGCGAGCAGGAGGCCTACGCGACGGCCGGCAGCCAGTACCTGTACGGCCCGGACCTGCTGGTCGCCCCGGTGACCACGCCGGGGGCGACCGCCGCCACGACGGTGTGGTTCCCGCCCGGCAGCACCTGGACGGACTACTTCACCGGCAAGCGGTACGCGGGCGGCACCACCGCCACGGTCACCACGACGCTGGACACGATGCCGGTCTTCGTCCGTTCCGGAGCAGCCCGGCCGTAACCGGGGCAGGACAGCAGAACGGCGGGTGCCGGGCAGCTTTCAGGCCCGGCACCCGCCCCTCGCATTTACGCGGGTTCGATCCAGAGGTTGCGGTAGCGGACGTTGGCGCCCGGGTCGCCGTGGTCCTGCAGGCGGATGGGCAGCATGTCCGGTCCCTCGGCGGCGCCGTTGCCGGTGGGACCGTCGATGGCGACGTTGTTGTGCACCGTCGTGCCGTTCCAGACCACGGTGACGCGGGCGTCCTCGGTCTTCGTCGTGCCGCTGTAGCGGGCGGCCCGGAACGTGATGTCGTAGGTCTGCCACGTCTCCGGGGCCGTTCCGGCGTTCGCGGACGGCGCTCGTTTCAGGTAGATCGCCGCGCTGTCGTTGTCGGCCGGAGTCGGTTTGCCGTACGAGTCGAGGATCTGGACCTCGTAGCGGTCCTGCAGGTAGATGCCGCTGTTGGCCCGGGCCTGGCCGGTCACGTCGGCCGGCAGGTTCGGCAGCCAGAACTCGGCGTGCAGCTTGAAATCACCGAAGGTCTGCTTGGTCCGCAGGTCTCCGCCGAGCACCTCGGCCGAGCCGCCGGAGATCGGCCAGGTCGGTGCGCTGCCGTCGGCGTTCTGGAAGGCGCCGAGGGTGCCGCCGTCGAACAGCGTCACCCGGCTGGTGCCGTTGTGGGTCCACTTCTGCTGGGTGACGTTGGCCGGCGTCCAGATCTGGAGCTGGGTGCCGTCCGCGCTCGAGCCGCCCGCGGCGTCGAGCACCTTGCCGGTCTGCGGGTTGAGCAGTGACCCGTCGGCCTGGGCCTGCCACACCTGCGCGGCGCTGTTGTTGCAGGTGTAGAGCTGCACCTTGGTGCCGTCGGCGGTGCCGGCGTTGTCGATGTCGAGGCACTTGCCCAGCGCCCGCAGGGTGTCACCGTTGCGGGTCCAGCTCTGCGCAGTGGAGTTGTTGCAGGTGTAGAGCTGGACCTTCGCCTTGTCGGCGTTGCTGGCGTTGTCGACGTCGACGCACTTGCCGCCGATGCCGGTGAGGGTGCCGGTCCGCGGGGCCGTCGCCGTGCTGCCGCCGCCGGTGCCCACGGACAGGTTGTCCAGGTTGACATTGCCGACGTCGCCGGTGTCCACCTTGTACGCGACGGTGTTGCCGCCGGCCCGCAGGGTCACGGTGTCGGTCTGGGTCGCCCAGGTGTCCCAGTTCCCGGTGTCGGCCAGGCTGACCTGCCGCACCTTGCTCCCGTTGACGTACAGGCTCACGGTCTTGGCGCCGGCCGACGGGTTCGGGCCGTTGCTGAAGCGCAGCCCCACCGGGTACGACCCGGCCGATGGCACGTCGACGCTGAAGGTGGTCGCCGCGCCGACCGAGCCGTAGCCGGCCACGAAGCCCGAGCCGGTGTAGCCGGTGTGGTCGGAGGCCACGCCCGCAGTGCCGCTGAGGCCGGCGTTCTCGGCCTCGACCCGGTCGGTGCGCAGCGTCGTGCCGTCGGCGAGGCTGTTGAGCGTGTACCAGGCCTCGGTGCTCCACAATGAGGTGCCCGACGTCGAGGTGAAGGGGCGCGGGGAACGGACGTGCACGACCCGGCCCGGCTTGAGCCCGTTGAGCTTGAGCGTCACCTTGAGCCGGTCCGCCGAGAGCGTCGCCGACGCCACCGACAGGGACTCCTCGTCGACCTTCGGGCCGCCGTAGGACGGGGTCGGGACGTAGCGCCACTGCTCGGCCCGGTACCGCGCGGCGAGCTGGGCGGCGGTGGCCTCGGAGACGGGCTGGGTGTACTCCAGCTCGAAGCCGCCGGCGACAGCGCGCATCGCCTTGATGTCGAAGACGCTGGTGCCGTTGGGCGTGAGCTTCTGCAGCCCGTACGTGAGCTTGCCTTCCTGGCCCCAGTTGCCGCCGGCGCCGAGCCCACCGTAGTAGAGCGCACCGTCGGGTCCCTGGCTCAGCCGCAGCACGCCCGACTCCAGGCCCTGCGTGAGGCGGAAGACCGCGCCCTGGTACTGGCCGTTGATCTTCTCCAGGAACGCGCGCTGGATGCCGCCGTACGTGACGTCGCCGAAGAGCATCTGGCCCGAGTACGGTCCCGAGTTCAGCAGCAGCGGCGTGCTCGGCGAGTTGGCGATCTCGTTCTGCGGCAGCCACAGCACCGGCTGGGTGACCGGCTGGTTGTCGAACGGGCCGTCCGGGTTGGTGTAGTGGTTGAAGAAGCGGTTCGGCTTGATCTGCACGAGTTTCGAGGCGGGCAGCCAGCCGCCCTGGTTGTCCAGGACGAAGATGTCGCCCTCGGGTCCCCAGCCGAGACCGTCGGGGGTGCGCAGGCCGCCGGCGACGTACTCCACCGCACCGGTCGAACGGTTGATCTTCAGGCTGGTGCCGCGGTTCGGTGAGCCCTGCGGCTGGGTGGTGGCCCCGCCGAGGTCGATGGAGACGGACAGGTTCAGGTAGAAGTAGCCGTCCTTGTAGAGCAGGCCGAACGCGAACTCGTGGAAGTTGCCGTCGAACGGCCAGGTGGCGACCCGGCGGTACTGGTCGGTGACGCCGTCGCCGTTGGTGTCGTTGAGCTCGGTGAGCTCGTGCTTCTGCGACACGTAGATCTTGCCGTCGACGATCTTCAGGCCCATCGGTTCGCGCAGCCCGGTGGCGACCTTCTTGTACGTGACCTGGCTCGGCGACGTGCTGCCGGTGACGCCGCTGAGGACGTACACCTCACCGGCCACAGTGTCGCTGCCGCCCCAGGTGGCGATGGCCAGGCGCCCGTCGGGGAACCAGTCCATCGCGCTCACCTGCGGCTGGAAGCCGGCCGGGCGCAGGTTGGTGAGCGTGTAGCCGGGGTGCACGGCGTTGAGCGGCAGGCCGTCGCCGGGGCTGTCCCCCGCCGCTTCGCACTCCTTGCGCCCGGGCGCGGTCACCCGGACCACGCCGGCGTCGGTGCTCAGCGCCGAGTTCGGCACGACGGTGAACGCGGTGGCGCCGGGCTGCCGCCATTCCAGGGTGAGCTGCTGGCCGCCGGTCGCCTCGAAGTAGTCGATGTGCAGGCCGTGGTACCCGGTCGCGAGGGTGATGCCACCCTCCATCGAGGTCACGCCGTGCAGCCCGTCGTGGTTGATGACGGTCGCGCCGTCGATCAGCAGCCGCGAGCCGTCGTCGCTGGTGAGCCGGAACGTGTACAGACCGGCGGTGGGGATGGTGACGTTGCCGATCACCTCGGCCTGGAAGTTGTCCTCCACGCCGAAGTCCGCCGCGGTGCTCCAGTTGATCGTCGGCAGGAGCTTGTCGACGTTCGGGGTCTGGCCGGACTTGAGGGTGCAGATCCGGTCGCGCGCGGTCTGCAGGTCGAAGGTGCGTAGCGTGACGCCGGGCTGCTGCGGCGGGACTGCCGCAGCGGCGGGGACCGCTTGCAGCAGGCTGGCCAGCAAAGCGGCGCCGACCAGCAGAGACATACGGGGACGGGTGAACATCGACATTCTCATAGAGCGCTCTCCCCAGACACCGGGACGGTCGGGATCGAGGGTCGACGACCATCGATGTCTGGGAACGCTAGGCTCCTTCTGCACCAAAGTCCACAACTTTGGTTAAGGAGCTATGAACTTTTGCATTTCTCTTCAGAAGTCACCCAGTTCTTCAGAAGTCAGTCGGTGAGGTGGGCGCCGATCTCCGACTCGCTGACCCGGGTGGGCTCCAGCACCCGGTGCAGGAACTCGCGGGTGCGCTCCTCGCGGGGGCTCCCGAACACCGTGGCGGGCGGGCCCTGCTCGACGATCACCCCGTCGTCCATGAAGACGACGCGCGCGGCGACCTCCCGGGCGAACGCCATCTCGTGGGTGACCACCAGCATGGTCATGCCCTCGGCGGCCAGGCCCCGCATGACCGCGAGCACCTCGCCGACCAGCTCGGGGTCGAGGGCGCTGGTCGGCTCGTCGAAGAGCATCAGCTGCGGGTCCATCGCCAGGGCCCGGGCGATGGCGACCCGCTGCTGCTGGCCGCCGGACAGCTGCGCGGGATACGCATCGGCCTTGTCGGCGAGACCGACCCGGTCCAGGTTCACCGAGGCGATCCGGCCGGCCTCGGCCCGGCTGCGCCTGAGGACCCGGCGCTGCGCGATGGTGACGTTCTCCCGGACCGTCAGGTGACCGAACAGGTTGAACTGCTGGAAGACCATGCCGATGCCGCGGCGGACGGCGTCGATGTCGCAGTCCGGGTCGGTCACCTCGACGCCGGCCACCCGGATCGTGCCGGCGCTGGGCTCCTCCAGCAGATTCACACAGCGCAGCAGCGTGGACTTGCCGGAGCCGGACGGGCCGATGACACAGACGACCTCGCCCGGATCGACCGAGAGGTCGATGCCGCGCAGCACCTCCAGCTGGCCGAAGGACTTGTGCAAACCGGCGATCTCGATGGTGGACATCGTGCTCACCTCTCTCTCCGGGCCCGGCGCTCCAGCCCGCGGACCAGCTGGGACAGCGGCAGGGTGATCACGAGATAGAGCAGACCGGCCACCACCAGCGGGGTCGGGTTGACCCGCGTGTTGAGCGCGTCGCCGGCGAACTTGGTCAGCTCGATCGTCGTCGAGGTCACGCCGAGGACGTAGACCAGCGAGGTGTCCTTGGTCAGCAGGATGATCTCGTTGGTCAGCGGCGGGATGACGATCCGGAACGCCTGCGGCAGCACGATGGAGATCATCGCGCGGGTGTGCGACATGCCGAGCGTACGGGCGGCCTCGAGCTGCCCCTTGGGCACCGCCTGGATGCCGGCCCGAATGGTCTCCGCCATGTAGGCGGCGGCCGTCAGGCCGAGACCGACGGTCACCGAGCCGTAGACCCCGCCGGGGATCTCCCGGTCCGGAAAGGCCAGCGGCACACCGTAGCCGACCATGAACAACACCAGCAGCGCGGGCAGGCCGCGGAACAGCTCGATGTAGGCGGTGGCGAGCCACCTGTACGGCAAAATCGACGACAGCCGCATCAGGGCCAGGACCAGCCCGACCGTGAGACCGAAGACGAACGCCAGCAACGTGTACGTGATGGTGTTGCGCAGCGCGACGGTGATCGCCTGGGGGAACATGCTCCCGGCGACGTCGAGCCGGAAGAACGCCTCGGACAGCCGGCCCCAGTCCGCGGCGCTCACTGCGGCCACGATCACCAGCGCGAAGACGACATAGCCGGCGACGCGGACCATCCGCTGCCGCCGGCGACGGCTCATGACCATGGCGTGGATCAACCGACCGGCTTCTCGCCGATCCAGCTCTTGTAGATCTTGTCGTACGTGCCGTCGGACCGCGACGCCGCGAGGGCCTCGTTGACGACCTTGAGCAGCGCCGCGTTGCCCTTCTTGACCGCGAAGCCGTACTGCTCGCCGGTGTCGAAGCCGGTCGCGACGACGACCTTGCCCGGGTTGGCCTTGATGTACTCGTTCCACACCGGCAGGTCGTTGACGGCCGCGACGATCTGGTTGGTGGCCAGCGCCTGCTGGAGCGCGGCGAGGTCGCGGTAGGACACCACCTCGATGTCCAGCTTCTTCTCCTTGACCTGGGCGTTGATGTACTCCTCGCCGGTGGTCCCGCCCTGCACGCCGAGCCGCTTGCCGGCCAGCTCCTCCAGCGTCTTGACCTCCTTGCCGGTGAGCACGGCGAGCGCCTGGGTGGCGTCGAAGTACGGCTCGGAGAAGTCGAGCACGCGCTTGCGCTCCTCGGTGATGGTCATGCCGGCCGCGGCGATGTCGCACTTGCCGGCGTTGAGGTCGGAGCCGGACTTGATGCCCTCGAACGGCGTGTCCACGACCTCCTGGGTCACCTTGAGCTTGGCGGCGACCAGGTCGACGAGCGCGACGTCGAAGCCGACGACCTTGCCGGCCGCGTCCTTGGACTGGAACGGCGCGTACGGAAGGTGGGTGCACGTGGTGAGCACGCCGGCCTTCACGAGCGCCACGCCGGTGTCGGTGGTGCCCCCGGTGTCCTCTTTGGCGCAGCCGGCAACGCCGCTGATCGTCAGCACCGCGGCGGCCGCGAGGGCCGCCGCGCGACTCTGTCCCTGCATGTTCATGGTTTTTCTCCCCGGTCCCGGCCCACGCCCGCGGCGGGCGATGCCAGGTTAGTCCAGGACGATCAAAAACATCTATGCCCTACGGGAGGACGAGGTCTTCGACACAACGATCTTCAGGACAGCAGCTCGACGTAGCCGTCGGTGCCGTGCACACGGATCCGCTGGCCGTCGCGGATGAGCCGGGTGGCCTGCGGCACGGCGACGACGGCCGGCAGGCCGTACTCCCGGGCGATCACCGCGCCGTGGGTCATCTGGCCCCCCACCTCGGTCACCAGGCCCGCGATCCCGACGAACAGCGGCGACCAGCTCGGGTCCGTGAAGGACGTGACCAGGATGTCGCCCGCCTCCAGGTCGGCCTGCGCCAGGTCGAGGACGACGCGGGCCCGGCCCTCGACCGTTCCGCCGGAGACCGGCAGCCCGGCCAGGGCATCGGCCGGCAGGTCGGCGCGCCGGTACGAGCCCAGGACCGCCTCACCGTCCGAGGTCAGCACCCGCGGCGTCGTGAGCGCCTGGTACGCCCGGAACTCCTCCGTGCGCTGCGGGACGAGCCGGTCGTCCACCCGGTGCGTCCGTACGACGTCGTGGAGCTCCTGGAAGGTGAGGTAGTAGATGTCCTCCTTGCCGGCGAGCACACCGGCCCGCACGAGGCGCTCGGCTTCGTCCAGCAGAGCCTGCTTGTAGAGGAAGTAGCGGCAGATGATGCCGTACTTGGGGTACTCGCGGTAGCCGATGAAGGTGCGGACCCGGTCGATCATCCGCTCGGTCTCGGCGGCCTTCTGCTCGCCGTCCGGCAACGCGCGCAGGCGTTCGAGCACCTCCTGGGCCTTCTCCTCCGCCTGCTGCCGCCCCTGCTCGAAGCGCCGCGCGGCGGCACCGGGCTCGAAGTTGCGGACATTGTCGAGGATGACCGGCACGAGCGTGGCCGGTCGCTCCCGCCAGCGTGGCCGGGTGATGTCGATCTCGCCGACACAGCGCATGCCGTACCGGTCGAGGTAGGTCTCGATGGCGTCACGCGCCTCGGTCCCGCCCGCGAGCTTGGGCAGCTCGTCCAGGAACCCCTCGTCCTCGACACCCCGCAGGAACGCCACCACCTCCGGGTACGGGCGGATCACGTCGGCGACGTCCAGCAGCGCCAGGCCCATCTCCGAAGTGATGTTGCCCGGGGCGGACAAGGTCAGGGTGTCGGCCGCGTTCTTCTCGCCCAGCCACTCCTGCAGCCGGTCGTTGAGCCACCAGGTGGCCTCCATGCCCGCCATGATCGCCTGGATGCTCACCGGATCACTGAG
This sequence comes from Actinoplanes sp. CA-051413, assembly GCF_050955795.1. Lineage (NCBI taxonomy): Bacteria > Bacillati > Actinomycetota > Actinomycetes > Micromonosporales > Micromonosporaceae > Actinoplanes > Actinoplanes sp. CA-051413. Next base: position 3,671,797 of record NZ_CP192100.1, on the reverse strand, counting down.
GACCCGCTTGTGCTCCTCGAACGCCTCCAGCAGGAAGTCGAACAGCGCCGGTCCGGTCTTCGTACGGATATCGCGCCGCAGGGCGGCGACGGACGCCTCGCTGCGAGCAATCAGCTCGGTGACGACAGCCGGGTCGGTCTCGATCGGGGCCGGCCCGGCACCGGCCGGCGGCCGGCCCGGACCCGCGTCCGGGGACATCGGGACGAAGCCGCGGCTGAGGACCGTCTCCAGCGCGTCCCGGGTCAGCGGATCGGACCGGGCCGCCATGTCCAGCAGGCCGGTGCGGCCCGCGGGCGTGGCCAGGGCCCGGGTGACGTCGACGAACAGCCGCCCGCCGGCCTGGTGCATCGGCGCCATGGCCGTCAGCTGCCACATGGACCAGCCCAGGGGCCGCATCGCGTCGGTCATCATCTGCTGGTGACCGACGGACATGTACACGCGGTTCACCTGGTCATCGCCGGCGGGGACGGGGAACAGCGTCGTGATCGGGCGGCTCTGCACGATCCGGAAGCCGTCCTCGGCCAGGCACCACTCGATGTCCTGCGGGCGGCCGAAGTGGGCCTCGATCCGCCGTCCCAGCCGTACGAGTTCCAGGACCTGCGCGTCCGTCAGCGCGGGCTGCTCCTGCCGGGATGAATCGATCGCCACCTGCTGCGTACCGCCGCCGGGCAGGGCCTGCACGGCCCGCTCTTTTGCGGCGATCGTCCGGGACACGATCTCGTCCCGGCGCACCTTGTAGACGTCCGGGTTGACCAGGCCGGAGACCAGGGCCTCGCCGAGGCCGAAGCCCGCGTCCACGGTGGCGGCCGTCCGGTCACCGGTGACCGGGTCGGCGGTGAACAGGATGCCGGAGGCCTGCGGGAACACCATCCGCTGCACCACCACGGCCATGGCGACCGTACGGTCGTCGATGCCGTTGCGCCGGCGGTAGATCACCGCCCGTTCGGTGAACAGGGAAGCCCAGCACCGGCTGATGTGCTCCAGAATTGCGGCGGGCCCCACCACGTTCAGGTACGTGTCCTGCTGGCCGGCGAAGGACGCTGTGGGCAGGTCCTCCGCCGTCGCGCTGGACCGTACGGCGTAGGCGGCCTGCTCGCCGTGCTCGGCGAGCGCGCGGGTGATGTTCGCCGCGAGCTCCTCGGGGACGGCGATCCCTTCGATGGTCCGGCGGATCTCCGCGCTCAGGGTGCGGATCGCATCCCGGTCGTCCGGGTCCAGAGCCGACAGCTGAACGAGCTGGTCGTCGATGGACGGCACTGCCACCCGGCGGAACGCGTCCGTCGTCACGCAGAAGCCGGCCGGCACTCGGACGCCGTCGAGCTGGGACAACGCTCCCAGCTGCGCGCCCTTGCCACCGGCCACCGCGCCCTGCGTCCCGTCGATCCGGTCGAGATCAAGCACGTACCGCCCGGTCACAGCGGCAGCCCATCGGCCGACAACATACGCACGTGGTGTCCCCATTTCCGCAGGTGGTGGTCTCGGCGGACGATTGTGCGCCACCACCGGGGTCTTGCCGCAAGCCCCCCGGTCCGCTATACGTTAGAAGTGGCAGGGAGATGTCTCCTTGCCTTTTGCTTTTTCTCCCGCGCGCCGCTGTCTCCCGGGCGTCGAAGAGGGGGGAACCATCGGTCGGGTCCAGGGCCCTTACTCCGGTATGGGCTTGCTCCGCGGTGCGGGACCCGCCGGCTACGAGGACTTCGTCGCCGGCCGGTACCGCGAGATCGTTCGCTTCGGCGCGCTGCTGGCCGGGGACAGCCGGCTGGGTGAGGACCTCGCTCAGGAGGGGCTGATCGCGGCGTACCGGTCGTGGTCCCGGCTGGGCGCGCCCGACGGGCGACCGGAGGCGTACGTCCGGCAGGTGATGATCCGGGCCGCGATGCGGGCCCGGCGCCGGCGCTGGCGCGGCGAGGTGCCGACCGAGCAGCTGCCGGACACCTCACGCCGAGGTTTCACGGAGCAGGTTGACCTCAGCGTGCAGGTGTTCGCCAGCCTGCGCCGGCTGCCCGCCGACCAGCGGGTGGTGCTCGTGCTGCGGTTCTGGGCCGACGCCTCCGAGGCTGAGGTGGCGCAGACCCTCGGCATCGCGGTGGGCACGGTCAAGAGCCGCACGTCCCGCGCCCTGGCGGCGTTGCGCGCCAGTGGACTGTTCGTCGAATCCGCCCGGGAGACGCCGTGAACACCAGCCAAGTCAACGAACTCCTCGATCGCGCGGCCACCTCCGTGACGCCGTCCGAGACCGACCCGGCGGCCCGGATGCTCAGCCTCGGGCGGCGCAGTGTCCGGCGCCGCCGCGCCTGGAAAGCTGCCGCCTCCGCCGCCTTGGCCGTTCTGACCCTGCCCGTCGTTCTCACCGTCGTGGGCCGGTCGGACATCGACGGGCAGTCGGGAAGCGCGGTGACCTTCGGCGGGGTGTCGGTCGTCGTGCCGGAGGGCTGGCGGACGAGCACGGTGCAAGCCTTCAACGCGTGCACCGCCGAGCCGCGCACCGTCTACCTCGCCGCCCAGTGGGACTTCATGCCGTCGAATCCTGTCCCTCCCGGGGGCGGTCTCGTCGTCTGCCGGTCGGACGGTGAGCCGTGGATGGCTCTCGTGGAGCGGGGGGTCAGCCCGTCCCTCGGTCCGGAGCAGCTGGTGGTCCGGGACGAGCAGCTGCTCCAGGTGCAACAGGCCAGCACCCTCGGGGTCACCTCCACCTGGACGTACCGGCCCTACACGGCCCCGATCGAGGCGACGGCGGCCCTCATCTCGGGTGACGAGAAGCGTCGCGAGCAGTTGCTCGACCGCATCACCTGGCCCGCTCCCCCAGCGCCCCCGGCCTCCGGCGGCCTGCGGTTGCCCGCCCGGATCACCAGCGCCACCGCCGACGCGCCGCCCAGCAACGGCATGAGGGTGGCGACGGACGCCAAGACGCTGAACCGGATCCGGGCCGCCCTCACCGAGCTGCGCGACCCGGTGCCCGCCGGCCAGGAATGCGTCCTGCGCGGGTCCGAGGCGGTCGGCATCAGCATCGGCGAGGTCACCGTGGTGCTGGGCGACAAGAACTGCCCGCAGGCGATCTCGACCGGCGGCGGCCGGGTCCGGGTCCCGGCCGGCCTCGGCGTGGAGCTGCTCGGCCTCATCGTGGCGAGCGACAACGCCGCGACCGAACGGGCCACCAAAGACTGACCCGAGCCGCTCGGTCGGGCTGAGCACCCTCAGGTCTGGCTGAGGATGCTCAGGTCCGGCTGAGGATGCCCAGGTCCGGCTGAGCAACCTCAGGTCCGGCTGAGGACCCTCAGGTCCGGCTCAGGGCAGGAAACGCACCTCGGGGAAGGCCCGGCTCGGGCCGTCGAGCAGGTGCCCCCGGCGGCCGCGGAGGTGCAGCTCGAAGAAGGCGAGCGGGTACGCCTGCTGGATCCGTACCGCCCGGGCCGGGTCGAGGGTGCCGATCCAGCCGGCGAGCTCTTCGTCGCTCATCCCGGTGATGGTCGCCAGCTGCGGGAGCAGCCACTGGTGGTCGCAGTACGACCCGTGCAGCGCGCCGTCCGCCTGCACGTTGAGCCGCCAGCCCCGCAGCAGCGACCAGAACTCCTCGACGCTCGGCTCGGCGGCCCGGTTGAACTCGGCGGTCATCAGCATGAACGGCCGGTCGAGCCCGGTCACCGGCGGCTGCGACTGCATCGGCCCGTCGAGGCTGAGCCCGGCCCGCACCCGCCGGTCGGTGTTCATGACCAGGGCGGTGGCCGTCGCCCCCTTCGACCAGCCGAACATGCCGATCCGACGCGGATCGAGCGTGGCCCCCAGGCCGGCCGGCAACCGGCGGCGCCCGGCGTCGGGATTGCGTCCGGCGACGAGGTCCTCGATCCGGTCGAGCACGAAGCGGACGTCGTTCGCGTGATCCCACGGCGTGACCGATACGTCGTCGTCGGGCATGGTGAGCCGGCCGTCGGGGAACTCGCTGTACGAGTCGTACGGATGGTCCACTGTGACCACGGCGTACCCGTGACTGACCAGTTCCTGCACCACGATGGTGGTCTCCGACCGGTGACCGCCGGAGCCGTGGGAGAACACGATCACGGGCCGCCGGTCCGCTGCCCGCAGCACGGGCGCCCCCTCATGCCCAGCCGTGCGGGGCCCCGCCGCGACCTCGGGATCGAAGCCGTTGCCCGCCAGCAGGGCCCGCAACGGCGCGGCGGTCATCCACGGCGCCACCGGATGACTCCGGGCGCCGGGAGCAGCGGGATACCAGAGACTGATCATCAGCTCCCGGTGCAGCCCCCGCCCGGCAACGGGGTCCGGGCGGGACCGGTCGACCAGGTGCAAAGACACGGTGCCGATCCGGTGCGGCCCGGTGGGTGCGGGCAGCGTCAGCCGTACGGGGCCGGGCACGGCCTGGGCTGCTCGGACATGGCCGGCGCCGAGCGGCACGGCGACGCCGGTCGCGAGCGCGGCGGTGAGCAGGTGCCGGCGGGTCAGGGCGGTGGTCATCAGTCCTCCGGGGTGTCGGTGCTCTCGATCTGGGTGATGAGCAGCTTCAGCCGCTTGATCTCCTCGGCGAGCGCGGTGCTGCCCGCGGCGGTCAACGTGACCCAGGTGCGGCCGCGCCGGCCCTCGTAGCCCTTCTCCACGTCGATGAGGCTCGCCATCTCCAACACGCTCAAGTGCTTGGAAAGGTTGCCGGCGGTCAGATCCAACTGACTGCGGAGGTAGCCGAACTCGACCCGGCGCGCCTCGTGGGTGATGGCGAGAATCCCCAGCCGCACCCGCTGGTGCACGACCTCGTCCAGCCCGGTGACCGGATGCCCGGACGACTCCTGCGGCTCCGGCGCCTCGGTGGTCACCGGTGCCGCCGGCGGGCCACCGCGAAGCCGGTCGCACCCAGCAGCAGCACGATGCCGCAGATGACCTGCGGGATCGCGAAGTCGGCCCGGATGCCCCAGGAGGTCCCCCAGCCCTCGTTGGTGGGCAACGTCAGCGCCACGGCAAGGTATCCGAGGGTGAACAGGAGCAACGCGACGTTGCGCTCCACCCGGGCCAGCACCAGCAGCGCGACCCCGATGACCCCCCACGGCGCGATCAGCCGGTCCACCACGAGCACCCAGGACGGGAATTGCACCGGATGGTCCGGGAAGTACAGGGCGGCCGCCACCCACGCGGCGGTGAACAGAACGGTCAGAGCGGCGCCGGTGATCGCGTACGGCAGCACCCGGGCGCCCAGCCCCCGCGCCCGCGCGGCCCGGATGTAGCTGACGGTGATCCCTGCGTACGCCAGCAGGAGCGCGGGTGGCCAGTAGAAGAGCACGCCGCGCCGGGCGAACTCGCAGCTGCCGTCCGCGGCGCAGTTCAAGCGCATGCCGAACCAGTCGAACGGGATGCCGACCAGGGTCACCACGCCCAGCACCAGGAGCGCCAGCCAGGTCAGGCGCTGGTCCAGGCGTACGCGGTGGGTCAGGCCCCGGACGTCCGACAAGAGCCGGCGGGGGTCGCCGCCGGCGGACATCGATTCAGTGGTCATGCCAACAGGTTTCCACAGCAAACCAATTTGCGCTAGCTCTCACTCGCGGCGAACGGCTGGAACGTGCCGACGAGCGTCTGCGGGTCCACGCCGAGGCCGAGCTTGGAAGCGAGGAACGGGTCACCGCGGTGCTCGTGGGCTCTGACCGGGGACATCTCGCCTCGAGCGTTCCAGGCGGCGGCGTCGGGTCGACCGCAGCGGCCCGGACGACCTTCCCAGCCGGGCTGGATCATCCCGACAATCCGATATCGCATTCCGGACCATCAATGTCGGAAATCCAGGAACTGTTATGGCCGGCGCGCCGCGAAAGTCGCAACAGTACGCGGCAATCCGCCCACGACCCGCTGACCAGGAACAACGAAAGACATCGAAGGATGCCACTTGAATGCGCGGAAACAATCTGGCAATCTCTCGAATCAGGCTGTTAACGTTCTCATCTTTTTCGTGGCCGCTGCCGGGACACATCGGTCCCCCGCCATTCACCGTCCTCGCCGCGCCGGAAAGGCACACCTCCTCATGAAGCTCCGAACCTCCTCAGGAAAACGACGCACGCTGCTGCTCTCCGCAGCGACCGCGGGTGTGGTCGTCGCCGCCAGCATCGCGGTAGTCGGCACCGCCGAGGCCGCCAGCACCCTGGGCGCCTCGGCGGCGCAGACCGGCCGTTACTTCGGTGCGGCGATCGCGGCCGGCCGGTTGGGTGATGCGACCTACACCCGGATCCTGAACAGCGAGTTCAACGCGGTCACCCCCGAGAACGAGATGAAGTGGGACGCCACCGAACCCGCCCGGGGCAGCTTCAACTACAACGGCGGCGACCGCATCCTCAACCAAGGTGTTGCCATGGGCGCCAAAGTCCGCGGCCACGCCCTGCTCTGGCACGCCCAGCAACCCGGCTGGGCCCAATCACTGACCGGCAGCACCCTGCGCAGCGCCGCGATCAACCACGTCACCCAGGTCGCCACCCACTACAAGGGCAAAATCTACGCCTGGGACGTGGTCAACGAAGCCTTCGCCGACGGCGGCAGCGGCGCCCGCCGCGACTCCAACCTGCAACGCACCGGCAACGACTGGATCGAAGCCGCGTTCCGCGCCGCCCGCGCCGCGGATCCCAACGCCAAGCTGTGTTACAACGACTACAACACCGACGGCATCAACGCCAAGTCGACCGGCATCTACACCATGGTCCGCGACTTCAAATCCCGCGGCGTCCCGATCGACTGCGTCGGCTTCCAGTCGCATCTGGGCACCACTATCGACTCGACGTATCAGGCGAACCTGCAACGCTTCGCCGACCTCGGTGTCGATGTGCAGATCACCGAACTCGATGTCCAGCAGGGCGGTAACCAGGCCAACATCTACGCCTCCGTCACCCGGGCCTGCCTGGCCGTCGCCCGCTGCACCGGCATCACCGTCTGGGGCATCCGCGACAGCGACTCCTGGCGCTCGGACAACCCGCTGCTGTTCGACGGCTCCGGCAACAAGAAAGCCGCCTACACCTCAGTGCTCAACGCCCTCAACGCCGGTGGCAACACCAATCCCACCACGCCGCCGGTCACTCCGCCGGTCACCACGTCGCCCCCGCCGCAGACCGGCTCGGGCTGCACCGCCACGGTCTCGCTGAACAGCTGGAACGGCGGCTACGTGGCCACCGTGCGGGTCACGGCCGGCTCGTCGGCGGTCAACGGCTGGACCGTCAATGTGACGCTGCCGTCCGGTGGCGCTGTCACCGGGACCTGGAGCGCGACCAACTCCGGCACGACCGGGACGGTCAGCTTCCGGAGTGTCGACTACAACCGCCAGGTCCCCGCTGGTGGCAGCACCGAGTTCGGGTTCCAGGGCACCGGCGCCGGCCCCGGCGCCACGCCCACCTGCACCGTCGGCTGAGCCGGCGATCGTGCTCACCCGGCCGTACCGGATGAACAAGCCGGTACGGCCGGGCGGCCCGCGGCGCCGGCCAGGTGCTGCACGACGGTGGCGAGGATGAGCCGCTGACCGGCCGGGGTCGGATGCACCCCGTCAGGCTCCAGTAGGTCCCCGGGCACCCGGGCCCACGTGACGTCGTGCAGGCCGATCGCCCGGCCGTCGATCCGGCGGACCCGGGCCGCGACGTCGGCCACCGCGGCCGCGTCCCAGCTCAACGGCAGGCCCGCGAAGAAGGCCCCGGCGGCCGGACCGTCGACGGCCGGTGGGGTGATGAGAGTGACGCCGGCCCTCAGCTCACGGGTGATGAGGTCGGCCAGCGCCCGCAGGTTGCGTTCGGTCTCCCGGCCGGTGGCCATGGAATATCCCGACGTCCGGCCGTGCCGCCGGGCATCGTTGGTGCCCAGCATCAGCAGCACGTGGGTGGGCCGGGCCGCTTCCAGCAGGTCGAAGCGTTCCAGCACATCGGCGGTCGTGTTGCCGCTGAGCCCGAGATTGCGCAGGGTGAAGCCGCCGGGACCGGCCGCCGCGACGGCCGCGGTGAGCATCTCGAACCAGCCGACCCGGTCCGCGGTGATCGAGTCGCCGACGGCCACGACGCGGTCATTGGCCCGGAAGGGCAGCGCCTCGATCGCCGCCCGCAGCCGGGCGTCCGCGAGCAGGTCCGCCGCGGCCCGGCCGGCCTCGGCCCGCAGGGCCTCGATCCCGGCGGCGACCTCCTCCGGGCGGATGGCCAGCATCCCGGCGAGCAGGTCGTGGTGCACGGTCGCGGCCACCGGGTGGCGGGCCAGCATCGGCCAGTTTTCCGTACGGGTGTAGCGCAGGAACTGCCTGCGGTCGTGGTCGGTGGTCATCCCTTGACCGAGCCCTGCAACAGAGCGGCGACGAAGCGGCGCTGGAAGATCAGGAAGATGGCCAGGGTCGGCGTCAGGATGAGCAGCGAGCCGGCGCACAGCAGCGGGATGTCCGTGCCCCACTGACCCTGGAACGCGCCGAGCGCACCGGCCATCGTGCGTTTCGCCGGATCGTCGACCAGCACGATGGCGAGCAGGAACTGGTTCCAGGTCCACAGGAACAGCAGGATGCCCAGCGACGTCAGGGCCGGCCGGGCCAGCGGCACGTGCACCCGCCAGAACAGCTGCCAGGTGTTCGCCCCGTCGATGCGCGCGGCCTCGGAGAGCTCGTCGGGCATGGTCACGAAGTGCGCGCGCATCCACAGCACCGAGAAGGGCATGAACAGGCCGATGAGCGGCAGGATGATGGCCCACCTGGTGTTCAGCAGGCCCATGTCGCGCACCTGGTAGTACAGCGGGGTGATCAGGCCCTCGAAGGGCAGGGTAAGTCCGAGGACGAAGACCAGGAAGCCGAGCCGGTGGCCCGGCATCCGCAGATGCCCGAAGGCGAAGCCGGCCATGGTGCCGAACACGATCGAGACCGGTACGACGCCGAGCACGATCAGCGCGCTCGACAGCAGCAGCCGTTCCATGTTCGCGGCCTGGAACGCGTCGGCGAAGTTGCCCCACTGCGGGCTGCTGGGCCAGGACAGCCCGTCCGGATAGGTCCCGGAGGGGTGCAGGGCGGTGACGAACAAGCTCACGAACGGCAGCACGGTCAGCACCATGAGCAGGACCAGCAGGACCCGCCCGGTCAGGGTCTCGCGACGGGTGACGATCATCGGGTGCCGTCCCTGGTGAGCCGTTGGATCGGGAGGACGCAGAGCAGGACCAGCACGGTCAGGGCGACGGCGAGCGCCGAGGCCATACCGACCTCCCGCTCGGCGAACGCAAGGTAGTAGATCTCCAGGCCGGGCACCATGGTGGCGTTGCCGGGGCCGCCCTGGGTGGAGACGTAGATGATGTCGAAGCTGGCCAGGGCGGAGATCACCGTGACCGTGACGCACACCCCGATCTCCTGGCGCAGGCCGGGCAGCGTGATCGAGCGGAACTCGCGGAACGGGCCGGCGCCGTCGAGCCGCGCCGCCTCGTACAGGGAATTGTCGATCTTGCTCATGCCGGCCAGCAGCAGCAAGGTGCACAGGCCGATCTGGACCCAGGCACCGATCACCCCGACCGCGGGCAGCGCGGTGCCGAAGTCACCGAGCCAGGCCCGGGTCAGCGAGCCCAGGCCGATGCCGGACAGCAGCTGGTTGATCAGGCCGGTGGTCGAGAGCAGCCAGGTCCACATGATGCCGGCGGCCACCAGCGGGATGACCTGGGGCAGGAACAGCACGGTCCGGGCGACCAGGGCCAGGCGGCTCTGGGCGATCTGCCGGATGGTCGCCGCGACCGCCAGTCCCAGCAGCACCGGCACGAAACTGAAGAACAGGATCAGCTCGAAGGCGTGCAGGATCGTGGCGGACAGCTCCGGGTCGGTGAACAGCCGGACGTAGTTGTCCAGGCCGATCCATTCGGCCGCGCCGATGCCGTTCCAGTCGTAGAAGGAGTACTGGACGGTGAGCAGCAGCGGGCGGATGACGAAGGTCAGGTAGACCACGACGGCGGGCAGGGCGAAGAGCCAGCCGAGCCAGGCCGAGCGGGGGCGTCGACGCCGCCCCCGCCCGGTGGCCGGTTCCGCCGTCACAGCGAGAGGTCCGGCCATCGGGTCAGCCCTTGACCTGACTCTCGTAATCCTTCTGCACCGCGGTCAGCAGGCCCTGCGGCGTCTGCTGACCGGCGGCCAGCTTCTGCAGCTGCGGCGTCCAGCTCTTGGCGTAGATGGCGCCGGTGGCGTTGGCGATGAAGTCCATGGCGCCGTTGTCCTTACCGATCGTCGCCCCGGCGGCCAGGGTGCTCGCCGTGACGGTGTCCTGGCCGACCGCGGGCATGTAGGCGTCGGTCGGGCCCATCGGGTGCGAGCCACCGACCTCCACGCCGATGTCGCGCGCCTTCTGGTCGGTGGCCACCCAGTTGAGGAAGAAGGCGGCGCAGTCGGCGTTCTTGCTCTTCGCGCTGATGCCGTACGTCAGCGGGGCCGACATCGCGGCCTGCTTGCCGCCGGCCTGCGCCGGAGGCATGAGGAAGAAGCCGGCGTTGCCGGCCATCTGCTTGTCGAGGTTGCCGGATTCCCAGTCGCCGCTGAAGATGAACAGGTTCTTCCCGCCGATGAAGCGGCTCATCATCATCGCGTAGTCCTGCGAGTTGATGTCCGGGGCCAGATAGCCCGCCTTGACCCACTTCTCCAGGTGCTGGGTGGCCTGCAGGTTGCTCGGCGTGTTGATGGTGGCGCCCTGCTTGTTGAAGATCCAGTCGTTGATCGGGGCGGTCTCGCCGTACGCCGCCATCAGGTTCTGCAGCGGGAACGCGAGCCCGCCGGTGGCGCCGCCGTTGAACTGGTTGATCGGGGTGATGCCGGCGTCCTTGGCCTTCTGCAGCACGGCGTCGAAGTCGGCCAGCGTCTGCGGCGGCTGGGTCATCCCGACCTGGGCGGCGAGCTTCTTGTTGTAGAAGATCCCGGTCATGCTGAAGTTGAGGCCCATCGCGTAGAGCGGGCCGGCCCCGCGCTCGCCGTTGCTGCCGAAGCGCATCTGTTCGAGCTGCGAGGCCGGCCACTTGTCCCAGCCGTACGCCGAGGCGTAGGTGTCCAGGTTCAGCAGCAGGTTGTCCTTGGCCAGCTCCGACATCTGCGGTATGCGCATGAGGTCCGGCGGGTCGTCGGACAGCACGCGCGGGGCGTTCTGGGTGATCACGGCAAACTGGTCCTCGCGGATGTCCCACTTGACGTTCGGGAACTGCGCGGTGAACGCGTCGGCCAGGGTCTTCGGCAGCGGGAAGCCGGTCTCGAAGTAGCCCTTCAGGGTCACCGGCTCGGTGCCGCAGGTCGTCTTGACGGCGGCCGGGGCGCTCGCGCCGGTGCTGGGGGCATCACCACCGGGCGCGCTGCACGCCGCCGCGGCGAGCGCACCGGACAGGGCAAGAATCGCGAACAGGGGCCGGGTACGACCGGCGGGGTGCCGGCCGGACGGGGTAAGGGTCATGAGCACTCCTCAGTGGACGGGTGAAGCGGTCAGCGGGTCGTGGGCTGCGGGGTGTGCAAGCGCCGGAGCGCGGTGACGACGTCCTGCTGCCAGGTGGCGGCCGGAGGCCAGGTGCCGGTCAACGCGAGCGATCCGTGCACCGCTCCCGGATAGAGCTCGAACGACACCGGGACTCCGGCGTCGCGCAGCCGGTGGGCGTACCGCTCGCCCTCGAGCCGCAGCGGGTCGTGCTCGGCGCTCATGATCCGTGCGGGCGGCAGGCCGGTCAGGTCGGTGGCGAACAGGGGTGAGACGACCTCGTCGCGCCGGTCGTGCTCCGGGCCGAGGTAGAGATCGCCGCAGAGCCGCATGTCGTCGACGGTGATGCCGTAGTCGTCGGTGATGCCGGACCGGCGCATGGTGTCCAGGGTCAGGTCCAGCGGCGGCACCTCGAGCAGTTGCAGGGCGAGACGCGGGCCGCCACGGGCCCGGGCGAGCAGTGTGACGGCGGCGGCCAGGTTCGCGCCCGCCGAGATCCCGCCGACGGCGACGCGTTCCGGGTCCGCACCGAGCTCCCCGGCGTGCTGCACCGCCCAGCTCAGCCCGGCGTAGCAGTCCTCCAGCGGCGCCGGGAAGGGGTGCTCGGGCGCCAGCCGGTAGTCGACCGCCGCGACGACGCACTCGGCGCGGCGGCTGCGGTCGTGACACATCGCGTCGTTGACCTTCTCGTCGACGGAGCCCAGCCAGAAGCCGCCGCCGTGCAGGAAGACGTAGAGCGGGAGCGGACCGGTGACGGTGGCCGGCCGGTAGACCCGGACCCGGATGGCACCGACCGGGAAGTCCTGGACGCCGACCGGCACCGCGGGCGCGCCGAACTTCGCGAACAGCTCGTCCGAGCCCCGGTGGATGGCCGTCCGCCGTTCCGCCACGGGCGCATCGGGGTCGCCGGAGTCCGGCTTCGTCGCCAGGAAGACCTCGACCGCGTCGGCCAGTCCCATCGCCACTCCCTCGGTGCCGGGCGCCGCCGCCCGGCGGGTTCGTCACACGAACGAAACATCAGCCGGCAAGCCATGTCAAGAGTTTTTGTAAAAGCACTTTTATGGCGTCACCGCTGCTCAGGCGTCCCGGCGGGCGCCCGCGATCAGTCAACAGGGCGAGCCGGGGCGGAACGGGACTTCAGGTGGTGGAGCGTCCGACCAGGTGAACGTCGAGCACCGTGGCCGAGCGCAGGGCGGACCCGCCGATGTGCCCGAGCAGCACGCCGAACGCGGTGCTGCCCGACTCCTCGAACGGCTGGCGGATCGTGGTCAGATCGGCCGCGGCGGCGGCCTCCCCGTCGTCGAAGCCCATGACCGCGACGTCCTGCGGCACCCGCAGGCCCCGGTCGCGGGCCGCCAGCAGCACGCCGACCGCGAGCACGTCGTGGTGGGCCATGACGGCGGTCGGCCGCTCGGCGGCGTCCAGCAGCCCGGCGGCCGCCCGGCGCGCCCCGTCGACCGAGTTGTCGCTGGTCGCCACCACCACCTCCGCCCCGGACCGGGCGGCTGTGTCCCGGAACCCGGCCAGCCGCTTGACCGCCTGCGACTCGTAGTCGGAGACCTGCCGTTCCAGCAGGTAGCCCAGCCGCCGGTGGCCCCGCTCGAGCAGATGCCGGGCGGCGATCCGGCCGCCGTCGTCGTCGTCGATCACGACCCGGCTGAACAGGTCGCTGTCCGCGTCGATAACGACCGTCGGCAGGCCACGCTCGCGGAGCCGCCCGGCAATGCCGGGCTCGATCTGCAGGCCCATGACGATCAGGCCGTCCAGCCGGCCGTGGATCGGCATGCTGGCCAGGGTGGGCGACGACGTCAGGGCGGCCGACTCGTGGTCGAAGACCAGCACGTCGGTCTCCAGCTCGGTGGCGGCGGTCAGCACCCCGGAGAGCCGGCGCAGGTAGGAGCTGTAGGAGGTGAACGGGGCCATCACCCCGATCCGGCCGGTGCCCTGCCGGGCGAGGCTGACCGCCTGGACCTTGGGGGTGAAACCGAGCTCGTCGACGACGGCGAGGACCCGGGCCCGGGTCGCCGCCCGTACTTTGTCCGGCTTGTTGAGCACGTTCGACACCGTCGAGATGCTCACCTGGGCCCGCTCGGCCACCTCGTAGATCGTGACCCGATGTGCTGTCACCGCCGCCTGCTCTCGCACTGCCGAAGCGCTTTGATGAAAGCAGTCTACAGATGCGACTCCGAGCCCATTGGAAAAGGCGATGCCCCTACTATTTCCATACCGCGCGGCACCATTGTGGAATAACCCGTCAATCGTTCGGGCTGCGGCGTTTGCCGGGCGATAATGTTCGTGCGGGCGGGCGGGCTTTGCAGGATTGGTTCGGCGGGGCGCCGGGGCCGAACTCACCCGTCAGCTCACGAGCGGCGCCGGCCACGAGATCGCGCAGCCACCGGTGCGAGGGATCGTGAGTGTGCGCGGGGTCCCACCACAGAGTCTCCACCACCGGCGGCAGATCGAACGGCACCTCGAGGACACGCAGCTCCGGCCCGGCGACCCGGGTGGCCAGCCGTTCCTGGATCAGGCAGAGATGGTCGGTGCCCCGGACCAGTTCGGGCAGCAGATGGAACCCGCCGACGGAGAACCGGGCCTGGGGCGAGAGCCCGCGGGCCCGCAGATCGGCGAGCACGGGGTGGTGCGCCCGTACGTCCTGGTGCACCACCCAGGGAAGCGCCGCGAGCTTCTCGACGGTCAGCCCGCCCCGGACGGCCGGGTTGTCCGCGGCCGCGAGGCACACCCAGCGGTCGGAGAAGAGGGTCGTCCCGGGCATCCCGGCCGGGGCCAGGCTGCGCGGCAGCACCACCCCGTCGGGTGGGCGCGGGCGGCCGGGCGCGGTCCCGGCCGGGTCGTCGGCGGGCAGTTGATCGAGGCGCAGGCGGGCGACCGGCGACGCCTGGCGGAGGGCACGCATCAGTGGCGGGCCCAGCACCGCGGCCGCGTAGTCGGAGGCCAGCAGGACGAACTCGCGTTCGCAGGACGCCGGATCGAAGCCCAGGGCGGCGGTGAAGGTCTGCTCGACCAGTTGCATCGCCGCGGCCGAGGTCGCGCGCAGGCCCACGCCCAGCGGCGTCAGCTCGTAGTTGTTGCCGACCCGGACGAGGAGCTGGTCGCCGAAGTGCCGGCGCAGCCGGGCGAGCGCCTCGCTCATCGCGGGCTGACTCAGCCCGAGCCGCCGCCCGGCCCGGGTGACGTTGCGCTCGGCCAGCAGAGCGTCGAGGGCCGCCAGCAGGTTCAGGTCGATGCTCGCGGTTCTCATCCGTCACTCCTGCCGTGGTGTCGGGCGGCCGGGGACCGCGGGTTCAGAGGCCCGGCTCGGCGCGGAACTTCTGCGCCGGCCCGATGGCCGGTCCGGCCAGACGCACCGAACGGCTGTCGGCGATGAGGTGGCGGTCGGGGAAGTTGCTCGACCGCAGCACGAAGGTCCCGTCGGTGCCGGCCGCCTGCGGGCAGAACGTCGCATCCGCGGCGAACAGCGACGAGCGCTCCCGCGGCTGCAGCACCGCCACGAAGTTGCGGTGGCGCATGAACCGACCCGGGAAGTTGACCGCCTCCAGCGACACGCACCGCGCGTCGGCCAGGCCCCGGCGCAGGACGAAAGTGGCGTCGGCCCGGGCGAGGGCCGGACTGCGCGGGCCGATCGCGGTGAGCCGCATCCGGAAGTCCTGGTGCCGCAGTCGCAGGCCGGGAGAGCCGACCGCCACCAGGCTGATCCGGCTCCCCGGCCCGGGCAGCAGCCGGGCGGGGGGCGTGCGGCGGGGCGCGGGACGGGACGAGGAGGGCCGGGCCACCGGCAGGGGCTTACCGGTGGCCGCGGCGTCCGGGGCGCCCGACGGGGACGGCGTGGCGGACTGCAACGGGATGACCGCCGGCGACTGGTCGGCCACCGGCGGGGCGATCCACGCACCGCTCGCATCGGGCGCGGTGTCCGCGTGCTGCCGGCGCTCGATGACGATGACCAGCACCATCGCCAGCACCGCGAGCACGGCCCCGCCGACGATGACGGCTGAGCTGCGCGGTTGTGCGGGCGACCGGCCGGCTCGCGATCCGGGACGGCCGCGCGAACGACCGGGCTGCTGATAGGACATGGGGGTGTCTGTCTCCCGGATACCGGCCGTCACCGCGGCGCAGCCAGAATGGCGATGCCCGGCAATATTCAATGATGCGGCTCCGGAAAGCAAGGCCGGTCGATCCGTTGTGAGCGTTATCAGAGGTGTCGATCCGGGACATCGGGAAAACCGATACCCGGGATCCGGGGGCATTCTGACCGTACCGGTAGGATGCGCCGGTCCGGCGTTATTGATAGCGGACCGGCGAATCGGCGAACGGGCAATGCGGATCCTTCCCGGCCCGCCGCGAGGAGGTTCGGATGGGCCCGGCCCGACCTCGTGGTCTCCCCTGCCGACCGCCTCGAGACGCCGCGCGCCACGCTGAGCGTCGCGATCGGTGCGGAGCCAGGTGCCCGGCGCTGCATTTCTGTCCGCTTCACGGTGGCGGGTGCGTGGGCGGCTCACCAACCTGCCGGCGCCGGCCGAGCTTCGTCATCTCACCGGGCGGCGGCTGCGCGGCGAGTTGCGACCGGAGTTCCGTGACCGCTCGGTCTCCAAGCAGCGCACCGCCCAGTGGGTCGCCACCGAGCACGGCCCGCGACCCGGGCCTACCGCGCCGCCGAGCAGGCGATCGCCGCCGGCGGTGACCTCGAGGCGGCGGTGCGGGACTTCGTCCGAGCGGTGAACCAGCTGCCCGGCGTCAAGACCAGCGAACGCGACGACGCGGTGAACCGGCTGACCGGCGACCACGCCGAGGCGGCCCCGGCCTGGTTCGACACGGAACGCCTTTTCTGAATCGCGCTCCAATGTCGGAAAAAACGTTACGCGGAAGGTCGTCACAAAGTCGCTCACCAATGGCGAATCAGCGCCTTGATGAGCAGGAAACCTTCTGGCAACATGAGCCTCTCGGGAGCGCTCCCAATCATCGTCACTCCGCGTCCCGGGATCAATGTCGGCGTAGTTGTGAACGTTAACAACTGGTCACCCCTCCCCCACTCCTGAAGGAGAACGACACATGGAAGTGTCCGCCCGTCCCCGGCGGCCTCGCTGGATCCGTACGGCCCTGGCGTCCCTGGCGCTGGTGGCCACCGCCGGAACCGTCGCGATCACCGCCACCGAGGCATCCGCCGCGACGATCGATACGAGTGCGTCGTACATTCTGGTCAACCGCACCAGTGGCAAGGCGCTGGATGTGTACAACCTCGCCACCACTGACGGCGCCCGGATCACCCAGTGGACCCGCAACGACGGTAGCCAGCAGCAGTGGCAGTTCGTCGATTCCGGTGGTGGTTTCTACCGGCTCAAGTCACGACTGTCGGGCAAGGTCCTCGACGTCTACAACTGGTCGACCGCCGACGGCGGCGCGATCGTGCAGTACACCGACAACAACGCCGCGAACCAGCAGTTCAGCGTCCAGGACATCGACGGCTACATCCAGCTGATCAACCGCAACAGCGGCAAGGCCCTGGAAGTGCAGGGCGCGTCGACCGCGGACGGCGCGAACATCGTGCAGTACGCCGACTGGAACGGCGCCAACCAGCAGTGGCAACTCGTCCGCGTCGGTAGCACCACGCCGACCACCCCGACGACACCGCCGCCGGGTGGCTCGTGCACGCTGCCGTCGTCGTACCGGTGGAGCTCGACCGGTCAGCTGGCCACCCCGAAGGCCGGGTGGGCATCGCTGAAGGACTTCACGACCGCGCCGTACAACGGCAAGCAGCTGGTCTACGCCACCACCCACGGCAACACCTCGACCAGCGGCTGGGGCTCGATGAACTTCAGCCTGGTCAACAACTTCTCGGAGTTGGGCTCGGCCAGCCAGAACGGGATGAGCCAGGGCACCGTGGCGCCGTCGCTGTTCTACTTCGCGCCGAAGAACATCTGGGTGCTGACCTACCAGTGGGGTGCGACCGCGTTCTCCTACCGCACGTCCAACGACCCGACCAACGCCAACGGCTGGTCCGCGGCGCAACCCCTGTTCTCCGGCAGCATCACCGGGTCCGGGACCGGGCCGATCGACCAGACGGTCATCGGTGACGGCACGAACATGTACCTGTTCTTCGCCGGCGACAACGGCAAGATCTACCGGGCCAGCATGCCGATCGGGAACTTCCCCGGCAACTTCGGCTCCTCGTACACCACGATCATGAGTGACACCACGAACAACCTGTTCGAGGCACCCCAGGTGTACAAGGTGCAGGGCCAGAACCAGTACCTGATGATCGTCGAGGCCATCGGCAGCCAGGGCCGCTACTTCCGGTCCTTCACTGCCAGCAGCCTCAACGGCTCTTGGACGCCGAACGCCGCGACCGAGAGCAACCCGTTCGCGGGCAAGGCCAACAGCGGTGCGACCTGGACGAATGACATCAGCCACGGCGAGCTGATCCGTACCAGCGCGGACCAGACCATGACCATCGACCCGTGCAACCTGCAACTGCTCTACCAGGGCCGTTCACCGAGCTCCGGCGGCGACTACGGCCTGCTGCCGTACCGCCCGGGACTGCTCACCCGACAGCGCTGACGGCATGACGCAATCGGCGGGCCCGGCCAGGTGGCCGGGCCCGCCGATTCATGACTTCACCAGACCCGTACGCGGGAATCGCCCGAGGTCAGCGCGGCGACCGGACCGGCTGCCGCGGTCTCGCCGGGGTTGCGCCGCTGCCCGGTCAGGTCCACGTCGATGACCGCCGGGCTGCCGTCCGGCTCCTCGAACTCCGCGTCGGCGAAGCGGACGCGCGGCAGGTCACGGCCACCGACCGGGCCGACCCGGGCTTCGTCGAACCCGGCCGGGAAGTTGGTCTGCAGGTAGACCGCGTCGCCCTCCTCGACGACCGACACGGTCGCGTCGCCGAGCACGTGCGGGTTGGTCTCCGCGGCGAACGGCCGGGCGCCGGCGGCGTAGACGTTGTCGTGGGCGTAGACCGCCTGGAGCACGTCGAGGTAGCGCTGGTGGTCGCCCGGGGGCTGCGCCTCGATGCGGGCCACGTACTCCTCGAAGGACGCCGGGTAGTCGTCGTAACCCGCGAGGCCGTAGCCCGGCTCGCTGCCGCCCTGGCCGCCGTCGCCGTACGCCTCAGCGGTATCACCGCCGAGGAAGACGTTGCCGACGTAGCGGTCGTCGCCGCCGCGGATGTACGCGTAGCCGGCGACCTGGGTGCTGTGCGGCTGGTGGTACGGCGTGGCCCGGTCCATCACCGCCTCGATGCGCAGCGTCCCGGCGAACAGGTTGCCGACGAACGCGCCGCCCTGGCTGAACGACTCGAACGACGCGCGCGAGCCGAACAGGTTGTGGTCGACCAGGTAGGGGCCGTGGCTGACCTCGACGAACAGGTCCCGGTTGTTGCGGTAGTAGACGTTGCGGGTGACCCGGGTGCCCTGGGTCTCCCAGTCCAGCCAGGTGCCCATCGAGCAGTCGTGGATGCGGTTGTGCCGGATCACCACGTCGATGGCCGCGTGCAGCTTGATGCCGCCGATCTCGTAGCCGTAGAACTCGCGCTTGAGCGCGATGTTGTAGATGTGGTTGTCCTCGATGGTGGAGAACACGCAGCCCAGGTGGCCGACGATGCCGTTCTGCCCGCAGTCGTAGATGGTGTTGCGGCGCACGATGTGCGAGCCGATGTGCTCGCGGTCCCAGCCGATCTGGCGCGCGGCGAACACCGACTCGAGCTGGTACTGGTAACCGGGCTTGTCGCCGCGCTCGGTGGCGTAGTTGTGCCCGGTGGACGCCTCCTTGCCGAGCGAGACCGCCGAGCACTTGGCGTCGTGGATGACGTTGTCCTCGATGATCCAGCCCTTGGCCCAGTTGGGGCCGATCAGACCGGGCTGGTCCGCGGTCGGCGGGGTCCACGGCGACGCGGCCTGGGCCAGCTCGAAGCCGCGTACGGTGATGTAGTTCACGTGCGGGACGAGCGGGTGGAACACCGACCGGCGGACGTTGATCTCGACCAGTTCGGTGTTCGGGTCGGCGCCCTGGAAGTTGGCCCAGATCGTGGTCCGCTCGGCGCCCACCTCGGCGTACCAGACCAGCCGGGTCTGCTCCGGGTCGCGGACCTGGTCGGCCAGGCCGGTCCAGTGGTCCACCACCTCGGTGCGCAGCGGCGGGTCGTCGAGCTCGGCGCGGCCGCCGGCCTCGTAGAAGCTGCGGCCGTTGAGGTACACGTCGCCGAGGTGCTTGGGCGGCGCACCCTCGGGGTAGACGATCCAGTCGCCGGCGACCTCCTCGGCGAACGGGTTGAAGCCGCTGAACAGCGCGTTCGGCACCTCGGCCCGCCACACCGTGCCGCCGTCGGGCACCCAGCCGGTGACCCGCTCCGAGCCCTTGATGACCACGTGCTCGCCGTCGGCGGCGGTGTAGGTGATCCGGCGGGTGTCGCTCAGGCCGCCGCGCGGGGGCGCCACCCACTCCCGATATTCGCCGCCGTGCACGACAACCGTGTCGCCCGGGCGGGCCGCGGCGGCTGCCCGGTTGATCGTGCGGAACGGCTGCTTCTCCGAGCCGTCGGCGTCGTCGGAACCACTGGTCGCCACATGCAGGACGAAGGTCATTGTCGGCAGAGCCCTTCTGGCGTCCGGCCCCCCAGGAGCCGTCGGCGGACGAGACCACGCCAACGTAATAGCGTGAAACATTCGGTGTCAACGCCGAAACATTCCGATAGTTTGCTGGCTACTTTCGGGCCGTGCGTCGGCTTCGTACGCTCATGCAACCTTTCGGGCCGCGGTCCGCGACAGGTGGGTGCAGGTGGCCGGCGAAGGGAGCGGGATGCGGCCCGATCAAGAACGGGAATACATCGAGTACGTGACGGGACGATTGTCGCGATTGCACCGGACTGCGTACATGCTCTGCGGCGACGCGCACCGGGCGGACGACATTGTCCAGGCCACGCTGACGGCGCTGTACACCCAGTGGAAGCGGGTCACCGCGGCGGACAACGTCGACGCGTACGTGCACAGCATTCTCGTGCGGCGCTACCTCGACGAACGGCGGCTGCGGTGGTCCCGGGTGCGGCTCGGCGACGTACCGGTGCACGCGGCCACGGTCCAGTCCGCCGACCACGGCGTCGTCGAACGGGACGCGCTGATGACGGCGCTGCGGGTGCTGCCGAAGGGTCAGCGGGCCGTGGTGGTGCTGCGCTACTTCGACGATCTGTCGGTCGAAGCCACCGCCGAGGCGCTCAAGTGCTCGGTGGGCAACGTCAAGAGTCAGTGCGCGCGGGGACTGGCGAGCCTGCGGGCGGCGCTCGGCCCGGAACGCCAGGTCAGCATCGCGCAGGGAATGAGGGACGCATCATGATGGGCGAGCAGGACGTACGGGAACGGCTCCAGGCGGTCGAGGTGCCGGCCACGAAGCTTCAGGTGGAGCGGCTGGTCGAGGGGGGCCGCAGGCGGATGCTGCGCCGCCGGGCGGTGCGGGCGGGCTGCGGAGCGGTGCTGGCGACGGGCCTGATCGTGGGCGTACCGTCGCTGCTGCTGCGGCCCGGCGGTCCACCGCCGGACCAGGCCGCCGCGGCACCGACGGCCGAGACGTCGGGCGGCCCGCGGCAGGCGACGGCCGACCCGGGCCTGCCCACGCTGCGATGCGCCGCCACCCGCCTGCCGGTCCCCGCCGGGATGACGACGGTCCAGCCCGCCGGGGTCGACCCGAGCGGCCGGTACGTCCTCGGCAACGAGGTCCGGTCCAGCGAGCTCGACACTCCGGAGGGCAAGACGGCCGGCATCGCCGCGGGCCGGGTGATCCTGTGGACGGACGGACAGCCGCAGGTGCTGCCTCAGGTGCGCGACTGGGTGACGGCGAGCGCCGTGAACGCCGACGGCGTGGTGGCGGCCATCGCGGGGCCCAAGGACAAGTGGGCGGACACCGTCGTGCGCTACACCGACGGGGTGCCCGAGAAGCTGACGCCGCCGCCGGGCCGGTGGACGTTCACCGAGGCGAAGATCAACGCGACGGGCGACGTCCTGGTCAACGCCGACCGGGAGAGCTCCGACCATCGCACCGACGCCGTGCTGCTCTGGAAGGTGGGAGCGCGGACGGCCACGAAACTGCCGCTGCCCGCGTACGCCGACGGCAAGGGCCTCACCGACGACGGCACGATCGTCGGTCAGATCATCTCGGCAAACGGGGAGACGCTCACGTCGTACACGTGGAATCAGCGGGGTAAGGGCCGGGCGCTGAAGGCGCCCGCCGGGCAGCAGGCGACCGTCAGCAATGTGCGCAACGGCTGGGCCACCGGCAACCTGTGGCCGTCCGGCGAGGTCGGCCGCTGGAACCTGCGCACCGGTGAGGTGACCCGCCTGCCGGTCGGCTCACCCGCCAACGGCATCAACGACAAGGGCTGGATCGCCTCGAACGGCACGGTGCTGCGCAACGACACCAACGTCGAGCTGGGGCTCGCGGACGGGACGCGCGGCGATCCGCTGGCCGTCTCGGACTCCGGGCTGGTGGTCGGCCTGCCGTTCGACGGCAGCTCGGGCGTGATCACCTGGCGCTGCGACGGCTGAGCCGGGGCGGGCCGGGGTGACCGGCCCGCCCGACGTGTATTCCTCCCGGGCGCGGGTAGCCTTCGAAGAGAAATCTGTAGTCGGCGCCATCATGACGTCGGCGTGCTTGCGTCATGCAGCGGCGTGGGTCCCGGATCCCCCCGACGGGGTTTCCTGCAGCGACCCCCGTCCCTGAGGACACCTGCCATGACCGGCGCACACCCGATGGATCCCACCGACGCCTTCCACGAGATCGGTCTCCTCGCGTTCAGCGAGACCAGCGTCGACGGCTTGTTGAAACAGCTCGCCGAGCTCGCCAAGCGCACCGTCCCCGGCACGGCGGAGGTCTCCGTGACCCTCAGCCGGGGCAACGGCGCGCACACCGCGGCGTTCACCGGCGGCCTGGCGCTCGACCTGGACGAAAGACAGTACGAGCAGGGCCACGGACCGTGCCTCGACGCCCTCGCCTCGGGCGGGACACTGGTCCTCAACGACCTGAAGAGCGAGGCGCGGTGGCCGGACTTCGCCGCCCTCGCCCTCGACGCCGGATGCCGGAGCTGCCTGTCGGTCGGGCTGCCCGTCCACCAATCGGCCACCGGGGCGCTCAACCTCTACGCCACCGAGCCGCAGGCGTTCGACGAGGACGCCGTCACCGTCGCCCAGACCTTCGCCGGCTACGCCGCTGTCGCCCTGGCCAACGCCCACCTGCACAGTGCCCAGGCAAACCTGGCCGACCTCCTACGGACCGCCATGCTCGGCTCGCGGCAGTAGATCGACGAGCCTCACGCCGGCACGTCCTCGTCCGGGATCTCGTCCTCGTCCCCCTCGGCGGCGAGGTCGGCCGGGCGACCGGCGGTGCTGGTCGCCGTCAGCGCCGCGGCGAAGAGCACCAGCTGGTTGACCGCGTTGAGGAAGACCAGCAGCCCCACCGAGCCGGCGACCAGGTGGTATGTGGGATTGGCCGCGGTGTTCTGCACGTACAGGCGGCCGATGGTCTTGAGCAGTTCCAGCCCGGCCGCCGCCAGCAGCGCCGGTCCGAGCACCCGGCGCACCGGCATCCGTACCCGGGGCAGCCCGGTCAGCATGCCGGCAGCCAGCACCGTGTTCACCGCAAGGCCGATCAGCAGTCCGACCGTGGCCAGCACCCACCGCGACGGGGTGGACGCGGTGTCCGCCGCGTCGACCGCCCGGTTCGCGAGGGTGGTCGTCACGTACGCCACCGACAGCGACGCGGCCAGCAGCACGCCCAGCCCGACCAGCACGAGCAGGTCGAGGAGCACCCGGACGACCAGCTTGCCGGGGTATTCGGGCAGGTCCCAGATCTTGCGGATGGAGGACCGCAGCACGTCGACCCAGAACCAGCCCGTGATCGGCAAGCCGATGAAGGCGATGACGCCCGCGGTGTTGCGGGCGTTGCGCCACGTCTGCACGTCGACGGTGGGCAGGTTCTCCGCCGCGTAACGCTCCACCGCGCGCAGCACCGCCGGGTCGTCCAGGACGAACCCGAAGACGGCGAAGCCGAGCAGGCCCAGCGAGAAGGTCGCGAAGAACGCGTAGTAGGTCACGGCCGCGGCCAGGCGGCCGCCGTCGGCCTCGTCGTAGCGCAGCCCGGCCCGGACGAGGTGATCCAGCCAGCCGACACGGTGACGCAGTCGCCGCCACGCCACCGCGACCAACCGCGGGAAGCGTCGATCCGTCACGCGGCACCGATACCCCGCCGGCCCGGCCGCTACGCCCGTCCGTTCGTCCGTGGTTAGCGGACCCGCACCCGGGTAGGCCCTGGGACAGATCTGAAGGGAGTGCGACCATGCCGATCGCGACGATCAACCCGGTCACGGGTGAAGTGCTCAAGACCTTCGACGCGCTCACGGAGGAGCAGATCGATGTCGCCGTCGGCCGGTCGCTGACCGGCTTCCGCGAGCTGCGGAGAACCACCTTCGCGCAGCGGGCCGCCTGGATGACCGCGGCCGCCGACCTGCTCGACGCCGACCGCGACGACGTCGCCGCCCTGATGACCCTCGAGATGGGCAAGACCCTCGCGGCAGCCAAGGCCGAGGTGGCCAAGTGCGCCACCGCCTGCCGCTACTACGCCGAGCACGCCGAGCGTTTCCTGGCCGACGAGCCGGCCGAGGCGTCCGAGGTCGGGGCCGTCCGCGCGTACGCCCGGTACCAGCCGCTGGGGCCGGTGCTGGCGGTGATGCCGTGGAACTTCCCGCTCTGGCAGGCGATGCGGTTCGCGGCGCCGGCCCTGATGGCCGGCAACACCGGGCTGCTCAAGCACGCGTCCAACGTGCCGCAGACCGCCCTCTACCTGGGCGAACTCTTCACCCGGGCCGGTTTCCCGGCCGGGGCCTTCCAGACCCTGCTGGTCGGCTCCGACGCGGTGGAGCGCATCCTCACCGATCCCCGGGTACGGGCAGCCACGCTGACCGGCAGCGAAGGGGCCGGACGATCGATCGCCGCCATCGCCGGGCGCGAGCTGAAGAAGACCGTGCTGGAGCTGGGCGGCAGTGACCCGTACGTCGTCCTGCCGACCGCCGACCTGGACCGGGCCGCCGAGGTCGCCGCCACCGCCCGCTGCCAGAACAACGGCCAGTCGTGCATCGCCGCGAAACGCTTCATCGTGCACACCGACGTCTACGACCAGTTCGTCGACGCGTTCGTGGCGCACATGTCGGCCCTGACCGTGGGCGACCCGATGATGGACACCACCGACGTCGGGCCGCTGGCCACCGAGCAGGGCCGCAAGGACGCCGAGGAACAGGTCGCCGACGCGGTCGGCCGGGGCGCGACGGTACGGTGCGGCGGCCGCGCCCCGGAAGGTGCGGGCTGGTGGTACCCGCCGACCGTGGTCACCGACCTCACCCCGGAGATGCGGATGTACTCCGAAGAGGTGTTCGCGCCGGTGGCCGGGGTGTACCGGGCCAGGTCCCTCGACGAGGCGATCGAACTGGCCAACGCCACCTCGTACGGGCTCGGGGCGAACGCCTGGACGGCCGACCCGGACGAGCAGCAGCGGCTGATCACCGAGCTGGAGGCGGGCGCGGTCTTCATCAACGGGATGGTGACCTCGTACCCGCAGCTGCCGTTCGGCGGGGTGAAGAACTCCGGGTACGGCCGGGAGCTGTCGTCCGCCGGCATCCGCGAGTTCTGCAACCTCAAGGCGGTCTGGGTCGGCGAAGGCGACAAGGCCGACGTGGACGCGGCCACCGAGTAGCGGCCGCTCCTCCATCGACGTCAGCGCAAGGTCCGCAGCAAGGCCGCGAAGCTGGCCGCGTCACACAAGTGTGGAAACTGTCCGCCCAGCCGCGCCTGGGCACTGCCCTCAGCGCTGAGCCTCAGCGGCATGGTCTCCGGCCGCGGCTCGCTGTGCGCGGGCGGGCGGAACCAGGACCGGTAGCCGGCGAGCAGCGCGTCGTCGTGCCGGGCGACGGCGAACTGGCGGTAGAGCTCCGGTACGCCGCTCAGATCACCCGTGTCCAGCTCCCGCGTGGTCTCTGGCGGCTCTGCCGGCGTGTCCTGGAACGTGAGGACCGCCTGGGTGGCGTACGCGGCGGCGAACGTCTCGGCCAGCCGGGCCGACTCGGCATGCCCGACGATCACCGGAGCCCGGTGCAGGGCCAGGCCGTTGATCAGCACGGCCAGGTCCTCGGCCAGCTGGGTGACGTCGTAGTCGTCGCGGGCCGCGGAGTCGCCGTGGCCCGGCAGGTCGACGGCGATGGCGGCGCAGCTGTCGCCGAGCTCGGCGGCGACCGGCCACCACATGGTGCGGTCGTAGAACAATCCGTGCAGCAGCACGACCGGCCGGCCGAAGCGGCCCCAGCGGTCGTAGACGAGCCGGTTCTTCGGAGTTCCGTAGGCGTGGGTGGTGCGGCGGGGCGGTTGCGGGTGCACAGGGAATCGTCTTCCTGGGGGCTGCCGGACACGAGACAGACGCCGCCGGCGTGACAGCCGGTGAGCGCGATGGCGTGCGGTGGTGCGGTGAGCAGGGAAGAAGAGCTGCTATACCCGCAGAACGCCCAGCAAACTCAGATCCGCGTCGGCCGCGGCGGCGACGGTGTGCGACGTACGCAGATCCGGGCACAGCGCCGTCGCATCGACGGCGACCGTGGCGACCAGCGTGACGTCACCGGCCGGACGGGCGCGCGGCGACAGGCAGGCGGTCCAGTCGTCGCCGTGCTCATGCTGGTGGACGGGGGTCTCGCCGGTGTGCGCGTGCGGAAGGCGCGCGAGATCCGCGACGGTGCCCCGGTCCCCCGCGGCGGCATCGTGGGCGTGCCCGTGATGGGCGCTGCCCGCGGAGAACAGCAGGCCCGCGGCCAGCAGCAGCAGGACCAGGGCCGCGCCGGCCATCCGCATCGGCCGGGCACGGCCGAGTCGGGGCATCCGGAACGGGTACGCGGCCACGTCCGTAGTTAACCAGCCGTGGCGGCCGTCCGCCCGTCGGGAGCAGTCCGCCTCCCGGGCCAGCGACGGACACCGGGTCCGGATCATGCGCTCCGGGCTGACCCATACTCGGCCTCCGTGACCCGATCAGTGCCCGGTACCCGTCGCCGCCTCATCGTGGCGATGCTGCTGACAGCCGTCCTGGGCGCGGCCGCTTGCGACGCTCCGGCCGAGCCCCGCGTGGTGCCGCCCACCAGCCCGGCCGGGCCGCCACCTAGCCCGGTGCCGGTGCCGGTGTTGCCGGAGCAGGACGCGGTGCTGCGCCTTGACCAGGTCGGCTACGGCATCAGGGAAGCCAAGACAGCGACACTGCTGGCTCCCCGCGACGCCGGCGGGGCCCACGCCACCGTCATCGACACCGCCGGCCGGACCGTGCTGTCACCGGAGATCGGCGGCGGCCGGGGCGAGTGGAATGCCAGGTTCCCGGCGGTCCACCCCATCGATCTCACCGCGCTGACCCGTCCGGGAACGTATCGGCTCCGCGTGCAGGGATCGGTCACCGCCGAGTCCCCCGCGTTCCGGGTCGCTCCCGCCGCCGAGCTGTTCGGTCCGCTGGTGGCCAACTCGCTCGCGTACTTCCAAGCTCATCGGGACGGGGCCGATCAGGTCGCCGGGGCCTGGCGGCGTACGCCGGCGCACCTGGCCGACCGCGAGGCCACCGTCTATGCCGATCCCCGCTACGACGAGGACGGCCGGATGATCGCGGCACTGGAGCCCACCGGCGGCCCGGTGGACGTCGAAGGTGGCTGGTACGACGCGGGCGACTTCCTCAAGTTCACCCACACCAGCGCGTACGCCTTGGTCGCGATGCTGCTGGTGCAGCGCGACGGGCCGGCCCCGGCGGGCCTGGCCGACGAGACCCGGCACGGCATCGACTGGCTGGACAAGATGTGGGACGAGCGCACCCGTACGCTCTACACCCAGGTCGGGATCGGCAGCGGCGTGGCCGCGGATTTCCTCGGCGACCATGACACCTGGCGGCTGCCGCAGGCCGACGACCAGCTCGCCGTCGAGCCGGGCGACGAGCGCTACTACCAGCGCTATCGGCCGGTGTTCCGGGCCGCCGCACCGGGCGAAGAGCTCAGCCCCAACCTGGCCGGCCGGGTGGCCGCCGCCTTCGCGCTGGCCGCCCAGGTCGAGGCGGCCACCGATCCGGCCCGCGCCCGCCGCCACCTCACCGCCGCGGCGCAGATCTTCGACCAGGCCGGCACCGCCGACGTCGGTGATCTCGTCACGGCCCAGCCACGCAGCTTCTATCCCGAGGACAGCTGGGCCGACGACCTCGCCACCGGCGCGGCCGAACTCGCCCTGGCCGGGGCTCTGCTGCGTGATCCGCGCACCCCGGACTGGACGCTGCGGGCGGCCCGCTGGGCCAGGGTCAACGCCGACACCGGCCGGACCGACGCCCTGAACGTCTACGACCTGAGCGCGGTCGCCGACGCCGAACTGAGCAAGGTGCTGACCACCACACCGGTGACCGGAGCGGCCATCAGCCTCGACGAGTTGCGGCGCGACCTGCGCAAACGTCTCGACGCCGGGGTCCGGGCCGCCGAAGCCAACCCCTTCGGAGCCGCCGCCGGCAACGGCGGATACGACTACGCCTCACGCCAGCTCGGTTACGTCGTCACCGCGGCGCTCTACCGCGGCCTCACCGGGGACGACCACTACGCCGCGTTCGGCACGGCCCAGCGCGGGGTCGCGCTGGGCGCCAACGGCTGGGGTACGTCGCTGGTGGTGGCCGCGGGTACGACGTACCCCCGGTGCCCGCACGACCAGATCGCCAACCTGACCACCGGCTCCCCCGCCCCCGGCATGACGGGGGCGGTGGTCAACGGCCCCAACAAGGCCGATCGGATCCACGAACTGATCGAGACCCGGAAGAACAGCTCGTGCTCCACCGACGCCTTCGCCGCCTACGACCGCGACGACGCCCACTACACCGACGACGAGCAGGTCTCGGCCAACACCGAACCGTCCATCGACTTCACCGCGACCGGGATGCTGGCCTTCGCGCTCACCGCCCGGCCATTCAGTCCGGGGCGTGAGAGTCCATAGATCGGCGCGATGTCGCGGGCGGATCAGCCTGGCCGCCGGGTCGGCGCTGTGGCTGATCCTGCTGGCGATCGTGGTGGTCAGCGCGACCCGGCTGGACCGGGCGAGCGGACTGTTCCTGTTCTCGCTGCGGCTCGGCTTCCTGGCCACGGCGTTCGTGGTCTACCTGTACGTCTACAACGCCGGCCGGGAGGGCGCCCCGTGGCGGCGGAGTACAACCCGCTGGGCCGCAACCCGTACTACCGGACCGCGGCGCCGTATCCGTACACCAACAACTGGGGAACGGGCTGCTGATCTTCATCGGGTTCCTGCTGATGATGGTGTGGCGTACGGCCGCCGCGGTCAGCGCGCCCGGCCGGTGGCTGAGCGTCATCCCGGTGATCGCCCTGGTGATGACCCCGTTCTACGGCTTCACCGACATCAACCTGTCCGTGATGTTCTTCGGCATCGGACTCGCGCCGCCACCATCGACGGCCCGGTCAACAGAGAGCCGGCAGCGCAGGCTTTGTCGGACGCGGACGGCGTTTCCTAGCCGCGCACCCAGCGGTCGTAGGCGTCCAGGTCGACGTTGCCGCCGCAGATGATCGTGGCCACGTGACGGCCGGCGAAGCGGTTCCGGTCCTCCAGGATCGCCGCGACGCCGAGGGCCGCGGACGGTTCGACAACCAGGCCCGCATGGTGCAGAAGTAGCCGCATGCCCGCGACGATGGACGCCTCGCTCACCAGGACCGCATCGTCGGCCACCGCGAGCAGGTCGTCCAGGACCTCCGGAATGGGAAACCGGCCGGCGACACCGTCGGCGATGGTGTCGGTCGAGTCGGTGGTGACGACCCGGCGTTGCTTCCAGGAGCGGGTCATCGCCGGTGCGCCGTGGGGCTGCACGCAGATCACCTCGACGTCCGGCGATAGCGTCTTGAGGACGTAGCCCACGCCGGTGGCCATCGCGCCGCCGCCCAGAGCGATCAGGACGGTGTCGACGGATGATCCCGCCTCGGCCAGTTCCAGGCCGATGGTCGCCGCGCCCTCGCACGTCTCGAGGTCGAGACTGTCCTCGACCAGCCTGATGCCACGCTCGCGCGCGACTTCCCCGGCCCGTTCCCGGGCTGTCTCGAAGTCGCCGTCGGTCAGCAGCAACTCCGCGCCCAGCGCGCGGATGCGATCCAGTTTCGCGGCGGGCGCCCGGCGGGTCGCGACGACGGTGACGTCGAGACCCCGGCGACGACCGGACCAGGCGAGCGCCTGGCCGAGGTTGCCGGCGCTGGCGCACACCACCGCCGTACGACCCTGGCCGGTCAGCAGGCCGGCCACGAGTTCCGTACCGCGGGCCTTGAAGCAGCGCACCGGGTTGGCCGTCTCCAGCTTGATGCTCACCGTGCAGCCGAGCTCGCGCCCGAGCGCGTCGCACTCGTACAGCGGGGTGTCGAGGAACATCGGGTTGATGTCCCGGCGGGCCGCGCGGACCCGGGCGAGATCCAGCCGCGTCGCGATCATGCCCGGCAACCTACCGTGGGCCGCGGCGTTGATCACCCCGGCCGGGGTGATCAACGCCGACGGGCTGAGCCGGTCACGCCGTCGTCTGGGAAGCCGCCAGGATGAAGACGAAGACGACCCAGAGCACGCTCAGCACGGTGAAGACGATGCCGAGCCAGAAGCCCGCCTTGGCCAGGCCGGCGCCCTGCTCGCCGGTCTGCCGGATCTGCCGCTTGGCCACGGCGCCGAACACGATGCCCAGGGGCGCGAAGATGAAGGCGAAGACCAGGGCGAGGATCGCCATCACGTTGGTGCCGGCGACCGCTCCGCCGGCGTGCTGCTGGGTCGGGGAATTCATCGGCTGCGCTTCCATGGTCCCTCCTCGTTGTCCAATGCGGACAACGGCATACCCAGGCCCGGCGAATTTGATACCTCGCCGTCCATAAGGGACCCTCACGCGGGTCAGCCCGGGGCCTGGCGGCTGAGGTGCTCCCAGGTCCGGTACTCCTGCGTGCGGGCCTGGTCCAGCTGCTGGACCAGGTCGTACGAGGCGGAGCCGACGATCAGCCGCAGTGGCGGCTCCGCCAGCCCGGCCAGCTCCATGATCACCGGGGCGGCGGTGCTCGGGTCGGGGCCGGCGTCCTCGCCCCACATCTCGGACAGCTGGACGCGCAGCGGCTCGTACTCCGGGTGTGGCCCGGTCATGGTGGTGCCCCGGGTGAACAGGTCTGTGCCGTAGCCGCCCGGCTGCACGATCGTCACCTTGATCCCGAACGGCGCCACCTCCATCGCCAGTGCCTGACTCAGCGAGTCGAGCGCCGCTTTGCTCGCCGCGTAGAAGCCCGTCGAGGCGAATCCGCCGCTGGAGCCCATCGAAGTGACCTGCAGGAGGTGGCCGGATCCCTGCGCCCGCAGGTGCGGCACGACGGCCTGGGCCACCCACAGAGCGCCGAAGAAGTTGACGTCGAACTGGGCTCGGACCTCTTCCTCGGTGGCTTCCTCCACCATGCCGAGCAGCATCACTCCGGCGTTGTTGACCACGACGTCGAGCCGGCCGAACGCTGCCGCCGCCCGATCCACCACCGCCCGAACGGCAGCCCGGTCCGACACGTCCAGCGTGAGCCGGACGAGGTTCTCCGGGTGGGCGGCGGCCAGGTCGTCCAGTGGGCTGAGGTCGCGGGCGGCGGCCACGACGCGCTCTCCGGCCTTGAGCGCCGCCTCGGTGAAGGCCCGGCCCAGACCTCTCGACGCGCCGGTGATGAACCACACCCGGGCAGTTGTCATGCGACCTCCTCGATCGTACGAGACGAGACGGCCCGTCTCGTGTCCGCCGAGTATGCACGCCTACGAGGACGCTGGCAAGACGGAACGTCTCGTCTTGTTGGGTGCTAGGCTCCCGGACGTGTCCCACCCCAGCGCTCCGAATCCCGCCCGGCGCAGCGAGCGATCGCGCCGGGCCATCCTCGACGCCGCCCGTGAGCTGGTCGCCGAGCTGGGCTACGCGAAGATCTCGATCGAGGCCATCGCCGCCCGGGCCGGGGTCGGCAAGCAGACCATCTACCGGTGGTGGCCGTCCAAGGGCGCGGTGATCTTCGATGCGTTCCTGGCGCTCAGCGAGGCCGCGGACGGGGACGGCATCCGCCTGCCCGACACGGGCGACATCGCGGCCGATCTCCGGACCGTCATGCGGGCCACCGTCGCCGAGTTCGCCGATCCGGCCTTCGAGGCACCCATCCGAGCACTCACCATGGAGATCGTCGCCGACCCGAGCCTGACGGCCCTGTACCGGGAGAAGCTGGCCGGACCCGTCGACGAAGCCAAGAAGGAACGGCTGCGCATTGCCCAGCAGGCCGGCCAGCTGGCCGGGGACGCCAACTTGGACCTCGTGCTGGAAGTGCTGTACGCACCGCTGTTCCAGCGCTGGCTGCACCGGTCCGGGCCGCTGACCGAGGAGTACGCCGACGCGCTCGTGGACATCACCCTCCGCGCCTTCAGGCCGTAACCGTGTTCTGGCGCAGCTTCCCGATGGCGGCGCCGAGGTCGGTCTCGATGCCGCCGGGCTGTTGCAGGCCCTTGTCGAGCAGCAGCCGGACGAACGGCCGGTGCTCCGGCCGCCCGGCGGTGGCGAAGTACGCGGCCAGCCCGGCCGCCAGCTCCTCGTCGGCCGGCAGCGTGGCCCGGTCGACCAGTTCCTTGATGCCGGTGACGGCCACCTTGTCGAAGGCCGCGATCCGCCGGGCGAACGCGTCGGTGACGGCCTCGATGTCGGCGTCCGGGACCAGCCGGTTCACGTAGCCGTACTCAGCGGCGGTCCGGGCGGAGATGTCCTCGCCGCCGAGCAGGATCTCCAGGGCCCGCCCGCGGCCGACCAGCCGGCCCAGCCGGGCCATCGGCCCGCCACCCGGGACGGCGCCGACACCGATCTCGAACTGGCCCAGGACCGCCTGCTCGGAGGCGAAGCGGATGTCGGTGGCGAGCACGAACTCGCTGCCCGCGCCGCGGGTGCGGCCGCGGATCTCGGAGATCGTGGCCACCGGCACCCGGCTCAGCCGCACGAAGTTGTCCAGGTAGGGATGCAGGCCCGTGGGTCCCGGCGTCATCCGGGCCACGCGGGCGTTGTCGGCCAGGAAGTCCCAGTGGGCCATGAAGTAGCCCGGCCGGTCGCTGCGGAAGACGACGACCGTGAGGTCCGGGTCGTTCTCGATGCGCCCGATGAGCGCGCCGAGCTGCTCGACGGTGTCGGGGTCCAGGAGGTTGACCGGGCCGTTGTCGAAGGTCACCCGCCAGTAGGACGGCGACACCTCGCTGACGTGGAACTGCTCCGCGATGCTCATGCGATGAGACTCGCTGGACCGGCCAGGGGGTCGCACCAGGGAAACGCCCTGGCCACAGACCACCAGGGGTCAGCGGCCGAGGTGCACGTAGGACGCCCGGAGACGCGGCATCCGGGGGAAGCGCCGGCGCAGCTCCCGCACCGTCTCGTGCAGGGCGCCGGCGGAAGCGGCGGCGTCCAGGCGACCGGACGTGATGATCCGGCGGTAGACGTGTCGCTGAGCGCCGTCAACCCGCCGTCGCCGGTCATGTCACGGGCCGCCGGCCCGGCGCTGCAGGCGGCCGCGCACGGCATCGACGGGCGTAGGCGCCATGAGTGGAGATTCTATCGGCGCGTGGCACGGTAGAGGGGTGTCAAGTCCACGAGCGGCGGACGTGGTCCTGCTCACCGCCCTGCCCGTCGAGCACCGGGCCGTGCTGCGGGCGCTCGGCGGCGTGACCCGCGTCGGACCGTACCGGGTGGTCGCGCGGTGCCTGGCCGGCATGGGCAACACCGGCGCCGCGGCCGGGACGCAGCAGCTCATCGACACTCTGCACCCGGCTGCCGTACTCCTGATCGGCATCGCGGGCGGGGCGCCGACGACCTCGGGCCTGGCGCTGGGCGACGTGCTGGTGGCCGACACCGTCGTCGGCTACGAGCCCGGCCGCCACGACAAGGCGGGCCTGCACCGGCGTCCCGACGTGCACCGGCCGGACTTCGCGCTGCTGGCCGCGGCGCGGGAGGTGGAGCCGGGCGAATGGGCGCCGTTCATCGACGCGGACCGTCCCGGCAGGGGCCCGGCTCAGCCCCGGTCGCATCTCGGCACGGTCCTCAGTGGTGAGAAGGTCATCGCCGACGGCCGGGAGCTGGCCCGGCTGAGCCGCGCCTGGCCGAACACGGTCGGTGTCGAGATGGAGGGCCTGGGCGTCGCCACGGCCTCCTACCGCAGCGGCGCCGGCTTCCTGCTGATCAAGGCGGTCAGCGATCTGGCCGACCAGGACAAGGACGACGGCTGGCAGGAGTACGCGAGCGAGGCCGCGGCCCGCTTCGCGCTGGCCGTACTGCGCCGGGAGCCGCTCACCAAGCGCGCCGACGACGAAGCCACCACCGAGGCGGAAGCGGACGAGCCGCGCATGTTCGCCCTCGCACCGGCGCACCGATCGCCCTGCCGGCTCGGTGCGGTCGCCGGCAGCATCCGCCGCATCCGGTTCGCCGACGCCTGGGTGAGCAGCGAGAACACCGACATGGAGATGTCCCGGGCGGCCGAGTTCACGATCTCGGGCATCGTCCGCTACTGGGGTGCCCGCCGCGACGGCGGCGGCCGGATCGTCGACGACACCATCGCCCGCCAGCTGGCCGAGCAGGTGGGCAGCCGCCGGCCGGTCATGCCGGGGGCCGCGTTCGTCACCGGCCCGGGCTCGCTGGCGGACAGCCACCACGTCCGGGCGATCATCCACGTCGCCTCGGTCCAGGGCGAGCCGGGGGCTGGCTTCCGTCAGGTCCGCAACGTCGGCGTGTGCGTGACCAACGCCCTGGCGCTGGCCGAGTCCCTGGACGTCACCAGCATCGTCTTCCCGCTCCTCGGCGTGGGCAGCGGGCACGGGGATCCGCAGGCCACCGCGACCGCCATGATCACCGCCGCCATCGATCATCTCGACGGACGAGCCACGACCGGGCTCCGGGCGATCTACTTCCTCGGCTACACCCAGTCCGAGCTGGACACCCTCACCACGTGCCTGAAGGAATCCCCGTACCTCCAGGGCCTTTGACCGCTCACTCCGCGCGCGCCAGCGACGAGAGGATGATCTCCCGCGCCATGCGGACCGTGGCCGCCAAGGCGGCCGGATCCCGGCCGAGGCGTTCGGCGCCGGCGCGCATGACGCCGGACAACAGCTCCACCGCCAGGGGTACGTCGCCGACGTCGCGGAACTCACCGCGGGTGATGCCGTCCCGCACGACGTTCTCCACCTCGACCACGATCGCGTGGAACGGGCTGCCCGGCCCCTTCGGCGCCGCGGCATCCGGCGGGCCGGAACCCGGCCGGAACATCAGCTGCAGGGCCTGGTCCGTGAACGCTTCCAGCACCGCCCCGATGATCTCCCGCAGCCGCTCCGCGGCCGGCTCCGCGGACCGGGCGGCGATCGCGGCCACCCGCTCGACCGTGGGCCGGCCGGCCCGCTCGGTCAGCGCCAGGACCAGCGCACTCTTGTCGGCGGCGTAGTTGTACAGCGTGTTGCGCGCGAGGCCGGCCCGGGCCGCGATGTGGCCCATGGTGATCGAGTCGTAGTCGCGTTCGAGCAGCAGCTGCCGGGTCGCCTCGGCGAGCTCGGCCCACACCATCTCGTGGTGCTCGTCGATGCTGGCTCCCCGGATCCGCGGCATCCGATCATCCTCCCCCAATAGGGCGTACCCATCGTGCCGGACCCGCCCTCACCGCCGGCCGGCCTGCCCGGCAGCCACGGCGACCCCGGCGAGCTGCGGGTTCTCCTGGTGGGCGGCGGTCAGCTTCACCCGGCTGAGGCGCCAGCCGTCCGGGGTGCGGACCGCCTCGTTGTCGTAGCAGCCGGCCACCAGCCAGCGGTCGGGCCCGTCGCCGGCCAGCCCGGCCGGGAGCCAGTGCTCGGCGCGGACGTGCGCGTGGATCGTCGCGTGATCGCCGTCGACGGCGATCACGTGGCCGGTGATGGCGTGGTGGGTCGCCGTGAAGGACGCGAAGGAGGCCCGGACGATGTCGACGTAGTCGCTCAGCGGCACGGTCATCGGCGGGATGCCGGCGACGGACTCGAAGTCGATCGTGAGCGGGTCGGTGAAGACGAGGCCGGGCAGCTCGGTGAACTCCTTCAGGTCCGCGATGTCGGCGTAGCGGCTCAGCAGCTCGAAGAGTTCGGCGCGATCGTCGAGCACAGTCATGGGAACCCTCACATCTCTTTTGGCGACAACCTGTCGTAAAGATTACGACGGGTTGTCGCCAAAAACAACCGGGTCCGATACCACCGCGGTGGTAGCGCGCAATGTCCACCGCTGTAGGACGCGGACGACTCCCCCGCCGGGCGATCGTTAGGCCCCGAACGCGGAGGACCGCTCATGGAGACTGTCAACGGGCTGCCCGCCCACATCCTGCTGGTGCACGCCTTCGTGGTGCTGCTGCCGCTCTCGGCCGTACTGCTGGCGCTGACCGCCTGGTGGCCCGCCGCCCGCCGGCGGCT
The DNA here is from genome assembly GCF_050955795.1 of Actinoplanes sp. CA-051413. NCBI lineage: Bacteria > Bacillati > Actinomycetota > Actinomycetes > Micromonosporales > Micromonosporaceae > Actinoplanes > Actinoplanes sp. CA-051413. The sequence goes on along the minus strand of NZ_CP192100.1, from coordinate 3,635,883 downwards.
GGCCGGGCCGAACGCGGTCCTGGCGTCGGTCACGCTGGTCCTGGTCCCGTTCACCATGAACGCGGGCCAATGGCTGCAGGACCGCGTCGAGAACACCGCCCTGCTGGAGGACCACACTCGCCTCGGCGACACCGCCCTGTACGCCGCCTTCGCGGTGACGGTCGTGGCGCTGGTGATCTGGTGGCGCCACCGCGGTCCCGCCTTCCTGTTCCCGCGCAACACTGCCGTGAGCATCACCGTCGGCGTCGTGGCCGTGCTGGTCGCGAGCGCCGCGATCTACGACGTCTACCTCATCGGCGACTCCGGCGCGCGGGCGTCCTGGACCGGCGACTACAGCACCACGGTCATCGAGGGCGCCGGCTGACCTGCCGCCACCGTGGTGGTACAGGGATGGACCGCCCGGCGGAGCTGCGGGGCTACCGTCGCTCGTATGACCCTCCGACGGATCGCCGGCCCCGCGGTCGGCGAGCAGATCCGCGCCCGCCGCCTGCTTCGTGGGTGGAGTGTCCGGTACGCCGCCAGCAGGGCCGGTGTCTCGCACGCCACCTGGAGCCGGATCGAACGGGGGCTGCAGACGGCCGACAACCGGTTCATGCTGGCGGATATCGCCGGTGCGCTGGACTGTGCCCCGGCCGACCTGGCCGGCACCGGCGTGCCGGCTCTCGACCGGGCGACCGCGTCCGCCCGGGCCGGCGTGTTCGACCTGCGCCGGGCCCTGGTCGACATCGACCTGACCGAGCCGCCGGCCCGGCCCGCACCGCCGATGGCCGAGTTGCGCCGCAACGTCGCCCTGGCCGACGCCCTGCACCAGGCGTGCGACTACGCCGGCGCCTCCCGCCTGCTCCCGGACCTGCTGCGTGACCTGCACACCGAGACGGCCGGCCCGGACCATTTGGAGGCGCTGCGGCTGCTGTGCGACGCGACCCACATCGCGTCCACGGTGCTGCGTGGTCTCGGGTATCCGGCAGACGCCTGGCTGGCCGCCGAGCGGTGCCGCGACGCGGCGGAGGCGACCGGCGACCCGGTGCTGCGGGGACATGCGGCGTACGCCCTGGCCCGGGCGGCCACCGCCTGCGGTTCGTACCAGCGGGGCCAGACCCTCGCCGAGCGGGCCGTGGACGACCTGAGCCGGCACCTCGGCCTGCCCGGCGGGCCGGAGGTGCTCGGTTCGCTGCATCTGGTTGCCGCCCTGGCGAGCCGGTGCCGGCAGCGGCTCGACGACAGCCGGGACTGGCTGGTCGAGGCGGCCCGGCTGGCCCGCCGCACCGGCGAGACGAACACGATGGGCATGTTCTTCGGACCCACCAACGTGGACATCTGGCGGATGAGCATCGAGGCCGGCGACGGCGACCCGGTCCGGGTGGTGGAGATCGCCCGGCGTACCGATCCGCGGGCGATCCCGGCCGGGGTCCGGCAGGTCTTCTACTACGCCGACACCGCCCGGGCCCTGACCCGGATCGGCGGGCAGGACCGCGAGGCCGTCCGCTTCCTGCTCACCGCGGAACGGATCGCGCCGCAGCACGTGCGGACGTCGACCGAGGTCGCCGAGACCCTCCGGATCCTGCTGGACCGTTCCCGCCGTCAGGCCGGCGGCACCGAGCTGCGCGCGCTGTACGAGCGCATGCAGACCGGCTGACCCCGGTTCAGAGGTCGAGGGCCCGTTCCAGCAGGCGGTGCCGCCACATGCCACGCAACACGAAGAACCACATCGGCACGGCGATCAGGATGAGCGGCGCCAGCACCTTGTACGGCGGCAGCAGGGCGAAGTAGTTCGCGGCCGGCGGGATGACCAGGACGACCACGAAGACCGTGAACAGGCCCAGCGCCAGCAGCGCCGGCCGTTTGTCGGTGACCGGCTCGGTCCAGCCGGCGAAGAACCGCCACGGCGGGGCCAGGAAGAGGATCAGGACGAACGCGGTGACGGCCGTGAAGGTCGACAGGGCGGTCTGCGCGGTGACAGTGGCCGCCGCGTCCGCGAACCCGGCGTCGGTGCCGCTGACCCCGGTGTACGCGCTGAACTTCTGCAGGACCTCGGCCGGCACCGCGCTGCGGCCGATGCCGACCTCGACGAGCTCGTGGACCACGGCGTAGATGGCGACCGCGAAGGCCGCTGTCACCAGCGAGGCGGGGCCGACGAAGCGCGCCAGGCTGCTGACCATCCGCGGGTCGAAGCGCCGCGGCGGGGCCCACCGGGTCAGGAAGAACGTCGGCAACCCCACGGTGAACAGGGTGAGGGCGACCTGCGCCGGCTCGTACGGGAAACCCAGGCCGAGCACGGCCACCGCGATGATGATCAGGGTCGACGTGGCGACCCGGGCGAGGAACAGGTTCAGCGAGGTGCCGATACCCGAGATGATCCGACGGCCCTGGTGCTGGGCGGCGGTCAGGGCGGAGAAGGAGTCGCCGAGCAGCACGAGGTCGGCGATGTCGCGGGTGACGGCGCTGCCGCTCTGCATGGCGACACCGATGTGGGCGCGTTTGAGGGACGGGATGTCGTTCACGCCGTCGCCGATCATCACCGTGTAGTGGCCCTGCCGGCGCAGGGAGTCGACGATCCGGTGCTTCTGCCCGGGTGCGATGCGGCCGAACACCGAACGCTCCTGGACCGCGCGGTCGAATTCCGCTGGGCTCAGCTCGTCGAGCTCGTCACCGGAGATCGGTGCGGTGCCGGGCAGCCCGACCTGGGCCGCGAGCGCGGCGACGGTGCCGGGGTCGTCGCCGGAGACGACTTTGACCCGTACGCCGGTGTCCCGCATCTCGCGCAGCACCTGCTCGACGTGGGGCCGCAGCTCGTCGCGGAGCACGACCAGAGCGAGCGCGCGCAGCGGCGGCAGCCGGGGCGTGCCGGCCGCGTCGAACAGGCTGTGCCCGGGGTCCGACGCCTCGGCGAACAGCAGGACCCGGTAACCGCGGCTCGTCCAGCCAGCTGCCTCCCCCCGCAGCGGTTCGGGCGCGCCCGATCCCAGCTGCGGGGCGAGCCGGTCGAGCGCGCCGAGGACGTACTGCCGCTCGCCGGAGATCGCGCTCCACCGTCGTGCGGAGGAGAACGGGACCTCCTGGCTGACCGGGAACGCCGTACCGGCGAGGGCCTCGGCGAGAGCGGTGGTCGTCGCGTTGCCGGCGCTCACGCTCCGGGCGAAGGAGCCGAGCATCGGGGGTACGTCCGCAGCGGCGCCGGCGCCCACCGGGATCACCCGGTCCAGTTGCAGCTTGCCGGTGGTCAGTGTGCCGGTCTTGTCGGTGCAGAGCACGTCGACGTTGCTCAGCGCCTCGACCGCGTTGACCCGCTGCACCAGTGCTCCGCGCGCCGCCACAGCCGCGGCGCCCGTGGCGTAGGCGACCGCGACGAGCAGGAACAGCCCGTACGGGATCAGGCCCGAGAGCACCGCGGCGTCCTTGACGATCTGCAGGAAGGACAGATCGTTGATGGCCGCCTGCACCAGGATCGTGATGCTGAGCAGCGCGACGACCAGCATCACCGCGCGGACGATCTGGTTGATCCGGCGTTGCAGCGGGGTCGGTTCGCTGGTCCAGCCGCGGGCCACCACCGTGAGGTCGTGGGCGTGGCTGGCCGGGCCGACGGCCTCCGCCCGCTGGAAGCCGTCGCCGGCCAAACAGGAGCTGCCCGACAGCAGCAGGTCACCCTCCTGTTTGACGACCGGCTCCGACTCACCGGTCAGCAGCGACTCGTCGCACTCGAGGCGGCCGGCGGTGACCAGCGGGCCGTCCACCACGATCTGATCGCCGGGCCGCAGGTGGACCAGGTCGCCGCGGACGACCCGCTCGGGCGGCACCGCACGTTCGGTGCCGTCGCGGACGACCTGTGAGCTGCCGCGGTGCAGCACCTTGAGCTGATCCAGTTTCCGTTTCGCGCGGATCTCCTGCCCGGAGCTGATCACGGAGTTGATCAGGCCGAGCCCGACGCTGATGACGGCGTCGTTGGTCCGGTCGAGCAGCAGCAGGGCCACCCCGATGCCGAACAACAGATTGTTGAACAGGGTGAAGACGTTCGCCCGCAGGATCGCCCGGTAGGAGCGCGAGGTGCCCGCCGTGGCCGTGTTGCCCTCGCCGCGGGCGTGCCGCTGGGCCGCTTCGGCCTCGGTGAGACCACCGGGCTGCTCCCGCACCTGTGCTGTCGTCATGGTCGCCGTCCGTCCGGGGTCTCCCGGCCCATCCTGCCGACCGGCCGGCGGTCGTGCGGGCGGTTCCGGCGGACCGGGGCAGCGGTCATCGGGCTGGTTCGGCGATCGGGGCCGGCTCCTCGTCGGCGGGTGCCGCCGCCGGTACGGGTGTCCGCAGCTTGCTGCCCTCGACGTCGAGGTCCGGCAGGGCCCGGTCGAGCCAGGCGGGAAGCCACCATGCGGAACGGCCGAGCAGCGCGAGGACCGCGGGCACGATCGTCATGCGTACCAGGAAGGCGTCGACCAGGACCGCGGTCGCCAGGCCGAGCCCGGGCATCTTGATCTGCAGATCGGGGGCGAGCATGAACCCGGAGAAGATGCTGATCATGATGATCGCGGCGGCGGTCACCACCCGGGCGCTGGCCGAGAAGCCGTCGACGATCGCATGGCGCGGGCCGGCGCCGGCGACGTACTCCTCGCGCATCCGGGTCACCAGGAACACTTCGTAGTCCATCGCGAGGCCGAACGTGATGCCGATGATGAAGATCGGCATCATGCTCACGATCGGCCCGGTCGCCGGCACCCCGAGCAGGCCGTTGAGCCAGCCCCACTGGAACACCGCGACCATGACACCGAAGGTGGCCCCGACGGTCAGCAGGAAACCCAGGGTGGCCTTGACGGGTACGAGCACAGACCGGAAGACGACCAGCAGCAGCAGGAACGCCAGCCCGACGATCAGGGCGAGGTAGGGCAGCAGCGAGTCGCTGATCGTGGCGGACGCGTCGATGTTGACCGCGGTGAGCCCGGTGACCGACACGTCGCCACCGGGAACGCCGGCCGTGGCCGTCCGGATCGCCTCGACGGTGTCGGTGGTGACCGGGTCGTTGGGGCCGGTGGTGGGGACCACCTGGAAGATCGACACCGTTCCGGTGTCCGAGCTGCGAGGCGGGCTGACCGACGCGACACCGGGCACAGCGGCGACCGTGGCGCTGACCGCGTTGACGTCGGGTCCGTCGACGACCACGGTCAGCGGGCCGTTGTAGCCGGCGCCGAAGCCCTCGGCGACCAGGTCGTAGGCCTTGCGCGGAGAGGAGTCGGCGGCAGCCATGCCGTCGTCGGGCAGCCCGAGGCGCAGGTCGAGCGCGGGCACGGCGGCCAGGCCCAGCACCGCGACGCCGGTGACCACGGCGATCAGCGGGCGGCGCAGCACGAGCGAGACCCACCGGCGGCCGGCGGTGTTCCCGGTGGTCGTCGCGGCGGGGGTACGGCGGGCGCGCCGGCCCACGATGCGGGGACCGGCGAAGCCGAACATCGCCGGCAGCAGAGTCAGCGCCATCAGGACGGCGATCGCGACCACCCCGGCGGAACCCAGCCCCATCACGGTCAGGAACGGCACGTTGACGACCATCAGCCCGACCAGCGCGATGATCACGGTCAGCCCGGCGAAGACCACGGCGGAACCGGCGGTCGCGACCGCCCGGCCGGCGGCCTCCTGCCGTTCGTGGCCCCGGGCGAGCTCGGCCCGGTAGCGCGAGGTGATGAACAGGGCGTAGTCGATGCCCACGGCGAGTCCCAGCATCAGCGCCAGGGTGCTCACCGCGGAGGGCATGTCCACCACGGCCGAGACCAGCGCGATCGACGAGAATCCGATGACGACGCCCAGGATGGCGGTCAGCAGCGGCAGGCCGGCGGCCACCAGCGAGCCGAACGTGACCAGCAGCACCAGCGCGGCGACGACCACACCGATGATCTCGGCGTTGCCCATGGCGAGCTCACCCTCGACCGCGTCACCGCCGGCCTCCGCGGTCAGCCCGGCAGCCCGGGCGCCGTCGAGGGCGGCGGTCAGCGCGTCCCGGGCCGCCGGGGTGAGGTCGTCGCCCCGTACGCCGTAGGTCACCTCGATGATGCCGATCCGGCCGTCCGGGCTGGTGGACCGCTCGTCGAGCGGGGTGACCGCCGATACCTGGGGTGCGGCGCCGAGGCGGCCGATCAGGCCGGTGACGGCGGCGGCGTTCGCCGGTGTCGTGAGTGTCCCGCCCTCGGCGGCGGCTACGACCACCTGCGCCTCGGATCCGCCCGCATCGGCCTGAGGGAACTCGCGCTGCAACGTCTCGATGGCCTGCTGGGCCTCGGTGCCGGGAACCTCGAGCCCGTTGGTGGGGGTGCCGGCGAAGAGCATCGAGCCACCGACGGTGAGCCCGAGCGCCAGCAGCCACCCGACCAGCACCAGCCGGCGCCGGCGGAACGCGAGAAGGCCCAGCCGGTACAGGTATTGCGCCATGGAAATCAGTCTCCTCAGGAGGGTTGTCAACAAATTCAGAGCTGCGGCGGGTCGTCACAGACCGGCTTGGACCCGGGCCTTCCGGATCGCCTGGGCCACCTCGTCCGCTGTCCACCGCACCCCGTCCGAGCAGAGCGTCCAGTGCACGTCGCCCCGGCCGTCGGCCCGTCGCCGCGCGGTCAGCCAGCCGGCCGGTCTCCCGAAGCGATGCAGGCGTACATGCAGCAGGGTGGTTGCCGCGATCCGCTCGCGGGCGAGTTCGACGAACCGGTGCTCGCCGGTCAGCCGCACGACGAGACTCGCCGTGGTCCGGACGAAGGTGAGCTCGCCGCGACCGGCGTCCCAGTCGGCCCGGTCGATCTGGTCCCAGCCCAGCCGGTGCCACGGCTCCAGCTCCCGTGGGTCTCCCTGGTGGTAGACCGCGCACCGGGTGGCCACGACCTGCCGGTTGCGCGTGCTGTCATGGGCGCTGATGAGCACCCGCTCGCCTCGGGGCAACAGCGGGCGTGGCTTTCTGCGTTGCTCGACCATGTCGTCACGATGGCCCGCCGCGGGTGCCGGGCGCGTCCTCCGGCCGTGGTCACCGCCGGCTACCACGCACCGGCCTTCCAGGCCCCGCCGGCCGGGCGCACTACCACGGCTGTAGTAGGCCGCAGTGTCGATTCTGGTAGGACGCGCGGCCGGCCTGACCTGGGCGATCGTTACCGGGGTCTACCAAGAGGAGCAAGCCGTGATTCGATCCGCGGGTACCACCGGCACCGGCGCCAAGGCCGGCACCATCGCGCTCTGGGTCCTCCAGATCGCTCTCGGGCTGGCGTTCGTCATCAACTTCGGCCCCGGCAAGCTGCTGGGCAGCGACCAGGCCGTGCAGACCTTCGCGGAGATCGGCGCCGGGCAATGGCTGCGCTATCTGACCGGCACCCTGGAGGTCGCCGGCGGGATCGGCCTGCTCATCCCCCGGCTGAGCGGGCTCGCGGCGCTGGGCCTGGTCGGGGTCATGAGCGGCGCCATCCTCACCGAGCTCGTCCTGCTCGACGGCGACGTGCTCGTACCGCTGATCCTGCTGGTCCTGCTGGCGACCATCGCGTGGTTCCGCCGGGACCGCACTCTGGCCCTGGTCGAACACCTGCGGCCGCGCACATCCCACCGACAGGTCTGAACCCGCCCTGGACGGGGCGCGACGCCCTCAATCTCTGCCGCCTGGGATCAGCGCCCATCGGCAGTCGGTGCCCGGTCCGCCCGCGGATCGGCCCACCAGCGCGCGTCCCGGACCTGACGCAACGCCCCGAAACCGGTCGGCGGCATGTTGCCGTACATCCCGTGATGCGAACCCGCGGCGGAGATCAGCATCTCGTGCCAGACGCCGACGGAATCGCTCGACCCGTAGTGCCACCAGTACCGGCGCTGAGCCGCACGGTGCGGCTGGGTCGCGTCGCTCGCGAAGCGGTACAGGTCCTCCGGCCGGCGCCAGTACTGGACCAGCATCGCCTGCCGGGGACCGGGCCCGAACAGCAGCCGGTAACCCAGCAGGCCGCCGTCGGGGGCGCTCGCCAGCTCGCGCAGCATGCCGGGCATCGCGAGCAGCAGCGGCAGCCAGTGCCGGATCCCGCGCCACCGGTTGATCCTGATCCCGAGCAGGAAGACCACCACCGGCTCGGCATTGCCGGCCACCACCTTCCCGGGCCGGACAGCATCCTTACGGCGGTCCCGCAGCCACTCGGGCCGGCGCAACAACCGGACAGCGTCGATCAGCACGGAAAGCACTCCGATCAGTGGGTTTCCCTCGGCGCGACAGCCCGGGCTGAGGCGAATCCGACGCTAGGGGGAGACACCAGCAATCGACACCCCAACGGTGCAAAGCAGACCGAACAACCCGTACGGCGTGCACCAACGCGCACGAAGCAGGGCGTGCGCCGTACCAACGGCGTCAAGGATCGGACACACCATCGATCGCCGGCGACGTGGCCGTCACTATGGACTGGTCCGGCCGGCTTTCGCCGAGGAGCTGATCATGCTCACCGTTCGCCTTTCCAGCACTCAGCCCCTGCCCGGCGGCGGGACCCCCGGGTCGAGCGCCGTGCAGCGGGGCTTCCGGGTCGGGGTCGAGATCAGGCCGTACTTCGAGGCGTACCGGGTCGCTTTGGTGTGGACGCCGGACGGCTGGCAGAGCACCCGGTACGCCTCCGGCCAGCTGACCCAGATCGCCAACGGCGGTGAGATCTGGTCGGCCGAGGCCAGCTGGGTCGTGACGCAGCCGACCACCTTCTTCTACGCGGTGGTGGGCGTCGGGTTCGATGGCCAGGTGTGGGACAACAACGGCGGCTGGAACTACCGCTGGGTGTCCTGACCGCTCATCCGGCTCCGAGGCGCAGCCGTGCCGCTACGTGGCTCGTGAACCAGGCGAAGAAGTCGCTGGTCGGGCCGAGGCCCGAGCGGACCGCGGCGCGCCAGTCGGGTCGGTTGAGTACGGCAAGGTACTGCTGCGCGATGCGGTCCCGCTGCTCGGCTGTGCAGCCACATCGCTCCGGAGGCTCGGCCAACAGCCGGTCAGCGATGATCGCGGCATCGACGTACCGGTTCGCCGTCGGCGGCTGCCGGGCGAGGTGAGCAGCATGCGCGGTCAACACGGCAGGTGCCGGCGGGTAGTGCTCGAGGGTCATGCTCATGCCCTGGCACTCGGTCATGGTCCGCAGGAGCCGGCCGGTGTGATCGATCAGGTCGTCGTCGGCATCGGGGCTGGTGATCGCTTCGTGCAGGTGCGCCGCGGTGGCGACCTTTCCGGCGAAGTAGCCGTTGAGGTGGTCGCCGTCGCAGGCATGACGCAGCAGCCACGCCCGGGAACTGGCCGCGCCTTGTCGGCACAGCGCCTCGACGACGTGGACCCGGCCCCAGCCGGCGACGCGCTCGGCGAGCCACAGCAGTGCTTCCGTACCTCCGCGGCGGTGTTCCAACGCCGCTGCGGCCCACGGCCCGAACCGGTTCGAGAGCAGACCGATGGTCTGGATCAGCGGGATGTCGGCCTCGGCCCGGCCGGCGGCGAGCAGCGCAAGTCCGACCGTGGCGGCATTGCGGTCGGTGCTGTGCCGCACCAGCCACCGGCCGGTCTGCCGCATTCGCTGCCGATCCGCGCGCAGCGCCGCAGCAGCGATGCGGTCGTTGCGATGGATCGGGACGTCGACATCGTGGAAGGCGTCGACAAGGTCACTCGCCGGCGCGTCCGGCTGGCCGAAGTGCCGGTCGAGAATGGCGGCGACATCCTCTGCCCGCCGCGTCGAGGGCCGCGCGCGGTGACGGTCTGCGTCCGGATACGGCTCACCGTTGCGAGGCAGAACGCCGTCGGGATGCTGTTGATGGAGACGCAGAGCGTGTGCGAACAGAGTGATCTGGGGTCCGAGCAGTCCAGGCTCGGTCGTCACGCTCACCGGCGGACGGAGGACTCGATTCTGTCGATCATGGCCGCGATCATGCCACTCCCCACGTCCCTCATCAACTCGGTCCCTGGCCCAGGTCTTCGATCAACGCGTTCATCAGGCGGACCGTGCGGGCCTCGTCGTCGTCCAGAGCCAGGATCACGAAGTCGGCGCCCCGCTCCGGGAGGCGGCCCGCTGGGTGCTCACCCCCGGCCACCGGCCGCCGTGCTTGTGGAGCGGCTGTCCCTTGTGCTCCAGGACGTCGATGCCCCATCCGTAGACCAATGGCGTGCCGTCGTTGAGCCGGCCCGGGGTGTGCAGGAGCTTGGCGATGCCGAGCTCGTCCCGTTCGATGGCAAGGTTCCACCGCATCAGCTCTTCCGCCGTGGACTGCACCCCACCGTCGCCGGCGACGTCGGAAAGGTAGTGGCTGGTGGCCATGCCGAGCGGCTCGAAGATGTGCGCGCGGGCGAACTCGGTCAGCGGTTGGTCCGACGCCCGGTGGATGACGACTGCCAGGCAGAGGTAGCCGACGCTGCAATAGCGGAACTCGGTCCCCGGCGGACTGACCGGCCCGTCCGCCGCGGAGAGGGCCCGGATGACATCCGCGGCCGTACGGGGAGGCGTGGTCAGGTAGTCATCCCAGAATCCAGTTAGCTCGGGCAGCCCGCTGGTGTGGTTGAGCAGGTGCTGCATCCGTACGCCGTGGGCCCACTCCGGCAGCTCGGGCAACCACTCCCCCAGCATCGACGCGGTGTCCAGCCGGCGCTGCTGCACGAGCAAGGCCACGCAGGCGGCGGTGATCTGCTTGGACAGCGAGGCGACGGGTACGGCGGTGTCAGCAGTGAGCCCGCCATGAGCCGAGTAGACCGGCGGGCGCCCAGCGCGCCGCGTTCCGACGACCAGCGGCTCCTCGGTGCCGTAGCCGGCGTGCCGGATCAACGCGGTCAGCATGTGCTCTCGAAGGGGATCTCGGGGACGTAGCGGGCCCATTCATCGGCGGTGAGGCCGCGACCGCTCACCGCGCACGCCTGCCGGGCCGGGTCGGCGGCGACGTCCTTCGGCACCGTGATGTCCCAGAGTGTGACGGCGGTGCTCGGGGTGCCGTACGCGCCGCCCGCGGCCAGGGTGCGGCCGTCCGGGCTCAGCGCCGTGTAGAAGCTCTGCAGCTCGGGGCTTTTCATCGTGGCGTACCGGATCGGGGTGGCCGGATCCGCGATGTCCCACAGCATGATGGCATTGTCCAGGCTGGCCGTGGCCAGCGTGCGCCCGTCGGGGGTGAAGGCCAGCGACAGGATCTCGTTGGTGTGACCGATCAGGGTGGCGATGCGGCTGGGCCGGGACGGGTCGGCGACGTCCCAGAGCATCGCCGCCGCCTCGTTGTCCGTGCCGGCGGCCAGGGTGCGGCCGTCCGGGCTGAAGGCGAGCGTGTTGGCGGTGTAGCCGATGAATTCCGAGAGGGCGATCGAGGTGAGCCGCACCGGGACGGATCGGTCGGCCAGGTCCCACAGGGAGACGTTGTAGCCCTCGGCCACGGCCATCGTGCGCCCGTCCGGGCTGAACGTGATGGCCGTCAACGTCTTGCGGACGGCAATCGTGGCCAGCAGCGCCGGGTGCCGGCGGTCGGCCAGGTCGTACAGCGTGGTCTTGCCGTCGCGGCGCCCGACGGCCAGGGTACGGCCGTCCGGGCTGAACGCCACCGCGTACACGAGGTCGCCTTCCTCGGTGATCGTGGCCAGCTGGGCGGGTGCGGCCGGGCGGGCCATGTCGAACAGCGTCACCGTCTTGTCCGCGCCGGTGGCCGCCAGCGTACGGCCGTCCCGGCTGAGCGTGACGGCCTCGACCTTGCCGGTGCTCAGCGGTACGGCGTCCCGTCGCACGGGACGGGTCGGCTCGGTCAGGTCCCACGGGACGGCGGATCCTTGATGGCCGGCGGCGAGCAGCGAGCGGCCGTCCGCCCCGTACGTCAGTCCCACGATGCTGCCCGGGTACGGCCCGGGCAGCTCGGCGATCGCGTCGCGGGCGAAGCGGCCCCGGGTGTTCCACAGCGTCGCCGTCCGGCGGTCTCCGACTGTGATCAGCGTGTGGGAGTCCTGGCTGAAGGTCATCGACCCGACCGGACCACCCCGGGTCGTCACGGTGGTCACCTGGGTCGGCAGCCACGGCCACCCGTCGTTCTGGTCGACCGTCCACAGCGTGGTCGACCCGTCCGAGTCGCCCAGGGCCAGCATGCCTCCGTCCGGGCTGAACCTCATCGTGCTCAGGTGCGCCTCACCGGACGCCGCCACCTGTGAGGAGCCGCGCCGGGGCTGGGCCGGGTCGGTCAGGTCCCAGAGCCGCATGTAGTCGCCGTACTCCTCGACGGCCACCACCGGCAGCTTCGGGTTGAACTCGACGGCGGCGTCGACGACCGGGTCGCCCCAGAGCTGGGTGAGCGCGGCCCCGCGGACCGGGTGGGCCGGATCGGTCAGGTCCCAGACGGTGACCGCGGTGCCGCTGGTCACTCCGGTGCGCCCGTCCGGGCTGAACTTCAGGGGGTACGCCCCGGGCAGCGTGGACAGCGTCGACGGGGTCGCCGTGCTGAGGTCCCACAGGACGGTGTTCTTGTCGCGGTTGCTCGTGGCCACGGTGTGCCCGTCCGGGCTGAACGTGACTGCCACGATCCCCGCGGCGTCGGGCAGGGCTGCCTTCCGTACCGGATGGGCCGGGTCTGTCACGTCCCACAGCACCGCCTGCGGGCTGCCGTCGCAGACGGCCAGGGTCCGCCCGTCCGGGCTGGTCGCCAGCGTCTTGTCCGCCGTTCCACCGGCCGGCAGCAGGCCGATCCGGACGGGCTTCGCCGGGTTCGCCGTCGTCCACAGCGTCACCGTCCCGCCGGGCCCGGCGACGGCGACCACCTGACCGGCGACGGACTCGGCATCAACCGCGTCGGCCAGGGCGCCGGCGTAGTGCGTCGACATGGCGAGGTGGCTGAGCTCCTCGAGCGTCTGGTCGTCGGTGTGCAGGCGCTCGGCGGCCACGGCGAGCATGAGGGCCTTCTGCGGGTCGTCCGTGATCATCGCGCGGGCCCGGCCCATCAGCCGCCGGTTGATCACCATGCGCTGCTGCAGGGCCATCTGCTCGCGCTGGCGGCGGGCGTCCGCGGCGGCTTCCCGGGCGAGTTTCTCCTGCTTGATGCGTTCCTCGTTGGCCTGCCGGGCCAGCTCGCGGTGGTGCCGGGCCAGCTTCTCCTGCTCCTTGGCGCGGGCCGTCGCCTGCTTCGCCAGTTCCTGCTGCCGCCGCGCGTTGGCCAGCTGGTGCTCGGCGTTCTCCCGCTGGCGCGCCGCGTCCTCGGAGGCGTCCTGCGCTGCCGCCTGCTGCCGCTCGGCGTTGGCCTTCTGCCGGTCGGCGTTGGCCCGGAACTGCTCGGCGTTGGCCTGCTCGCGCTTCGCCTCCGCGGCGGCGTCCTCGGCCAAGGCCTGCTGCTCCTCCGCGAGCTGCGCCTGCCGTTCGGTCTCGGCCACGGCGTCCTGCGCCTTCACCTCCTGCACGCGGGCGTTCTCCTGCTGGCGCACCGACTCCTCTGTCGCGCGTTCGGCCGTGCCGCGCTGCTCGGTCGCCACCCGCTGCTGCCGGACGGCCTCGGCCGCGGCGGCGTTGGCCCGGCCGGCGTTGCGCGTGGCGACGACGCCGGCCAGCGACGCGAGCAGGGTGAGCAGCACCAGCGTCGCCACCGCGACGGCCGACAACCGCCGGGCCCGGCGGTGGTACCGGACGTCCTCGCCCTCCAGCTCGTCCTTGCTCACCCCGTGCATCGGGGCGGCGAGCTGGGCGATCGCGTCGCGGAAGCGGATGTGCTGCAAGCTCAGGTGTACGTCATCACGAGCCCAGCGCAGGTCAAGGTAAAGCGGTTCCTCGGTGAACACGCCCCGCAGCGCAGCCGGCACCGCCGTGGAATCGGCGGTGAAGTCTTGGGCGCCGGCGTCCCAGCGCCACTCGCCGTCGGTCACCACCGGGAGGATGCGGTCCGGTGACTTGGTCGCCACCCAGTGCTCGATCTCCCGGTTCACCCACGGCGAGCTCGCCGCCTCGGGCGAGGCCAGCAGCACGAAGTACTTGGAGCCGTCCAGGGCCTGCTGGATGGAGCTCCACAGCGCGGGCGTCACGGCCAGCCCGGTCTGGTCCCGGAAGATCCACAGTGCGCGGCGCCGGTGCCACGGCTTGGCCAGCCGGTGCAGACCCCGCTGGACCGCGGGGGCGAGACGCCCGTCGGCGGCATGGCTGTAGGAGATGAACCCGTCGAACGGCATGACTGTCCCCGTAATCCGTTTGATTGACGGGGACCGATTCTCCACGTCACCGGCGTACCGGTAAAGCGGTCGGGCCGGGCGTCCTGGGGACGCCCGGCCGACCGGTGTCGCGGTCCTGTCAGAGCTTGCCCCAGAGCTGGTTGGCCGTGGCGGCGCAGTCCCAGAGCTGCAGGGCGGCGCCGTTGCTGCCGACCCAGTCCTTGATGTCCACACACCGGCCCGACGAGACGTTCACCAGGGTTCGGGCGGAGGTGAGGGTGAACCGCTGCACCGGGTTGGCGTTGCAGTCGGCCAGCTGGATGCGGGTGCCGTTGGCCAGGGCGCCACCGGCCGGGTCCATGCACTTGCCCATCGCGCGCAGGGTGCCGTCGGACTGGAACGCCCACTTCTGCGCGTCGCTGCCGTTGCACTCCCACGTCTGCAGGAGCGCCCCGGCGTTCGCCACGGCGCCCGGGATGTCGATGCAGCGGCCGCTGAAGTTCGACTGCAGCATCGTGGCGCCGGTGGCCGGCGGCGTGGTGGTCGGCGGGTTGGTCGTCGGGGGTACGCCGGGGTCGCAGTCGTTGGTGCTGACGACGTTGTCGGCGTGCGCGGTGCCCGCCGACCGGTAGCCGTTGATCGCCGCGGTGGCCTGCGCCGGGCTCAGCACCTGCTTCTTGGCGTGGTAGACGTAGTCGACCGACTGCAGCCAGGTGCTGGTGCCGCCGGCGTGCCCGGCCAGGTCGATGAACCACTGGTTGAAGTCGATCGACATGTTCTGCCGCGGGTAGACCTTGCCCGAATGGTCACCGACCAGCGCGCCGTCGATGTAGTACTTCACGTGTCCACCGGAGACGGTCGCCATCACGTCGTGCCAGCCGTTGATGCTGCGGGCCTGCTGGCTGTGCTGGTTGTCGGCGTACCAGGGGTCGGCGACGTAGGTGTACCAGGAGGTCTGGTAGTTGATCGGGCCCGCCTCGCCCCAGCCGCCGTTCGGCAGATACTCGGAGAAGTCCAGCTCGGAGTAGGTCGGATCCATCGGCGCGGCCAGCGGGGAGATCGTGTAGAAGGTCTGGTTCACGTGGTCGCCGTCGGAGCCGCTCGCCGGGGCGTCGGAGAACTTGATCCGGGCCAGGTAGGTGCCCTCGAAGAACCGCCGGTTGCTCTGCGAGAACTCGGCGTGCGACGTACCGCCGGCGGTGCCGTCAGTGACCGCCTTGAGCTGGGCGACCTTCTGCCCGTCGACGGTGGGGAAGGAAACGTTGTCGGCGAGCCACCGGGCACCGGCCACGCCGGGGCCACCGGAGTTGCTCCGGATGCTCCAGCCGCGCTGGCCCAGCGCCGCGTCGGTGCGCGAGGCGTAATTGAAGTCGTCGAAGAGCACGCCGCAGCCGGCGGCGGCACTGCTGCTCGGCGCGGCGGCGATGCCGATGCCGGTGAGGGCCGCGGCGGTCGCGGCGATGGTCGCACCGATGGCGACCTTGCGGGTTGACGTCAGACCCATGGGGGGTGGGCTCCTTCGGGTGAGAGGCGCCGGCGGGCCTGATGGGGGTGCCCGCCGGGATACTGCGCGGCCGATCTGACCACTGGTCAGTAAATCGACTGCCCGAGTACCGTCGTCCATGCCAGTGGTCCACGTCAATACCTGCTTGTGCCGGTTTCCTCTTTGCCCTTTGCCATAAGGCCCTGGGTACTCGACAGGACACGCACTGAACCGCGACACTGTGCGAGATAGACCACTGGACAACTTCTGTGGGGGACGCGGTGCGGCGTGCTGAGGTACGGGACAGACTGCGCGAGCTGATCGACACCCGGGCCCCCGGCGACCCGATGCCGTCGGAACGGTCCCTCTGCGAGCACCTCGGCGTCTCGCGGCCGACCGTACGGGCCGCCATCGACGACCTGGCCCGCGACGGCCTGCTGGTCCGCCAGCACGGGCGGGGCACGTTCACCAGTCCACAGAAGATCTCCCAGGAGATCCCGGCGGCGTCGGGCCTGCCCGTCCCGCCGGCCGACGGCGACTGGCTCAGCGAGGTGCTGGAGTTCCGCACCGAGTCGGCGGGCGCCCGGCTCGGCCAGCGGCTGCACGTCTCCCCCGGCGATGACCTGCTCTATGTGAAGCGCCGGCGGATCGTCGACGGCGAGCCGATGGCCCTCGAAGAGATCAGGCTGCCCGCGGCGCTGGTCCCCGGCATCGCCGCCGACGACTTCGTCTCCGGCTCGCTGTACAAGCTGCTCCGCGAGCGCTACCAGGTGGATCCGACGGACGCGGTGCAGACGATCGCGCCGACGGTCACCGACGCGGGCGAGGCCCGGCTGCTGGGGGTGCCGCTGTACTCACCGGCTCTGCTCTTCGAACGCACGACCCGCGACGGCGCGGGCCGGGTCATCGAGTTCACCCGCTCGATCTACCGCGGGGACCGCTACCAGATCACCAGCCACCTGAAGCTCGGACCGAACTCGGGCTGAGCCGGCCTCAGGGGGTGTAGACGACGGCCATCCGGGTGAGTTCGCCGTTCTCGGTGGCGACGGCGACCATGGCCTCCTTGTTGAGCTTGAACCACCCGGCGAACTCCCGCTCCGTCATGGGGCACGTCCCGCCCTTCTCGGGCGCGTCGATGCACACGTCCCCGTTGGAGTCCTCCCACGTGTAGTACTTCACCGTCGCCGCGATCGGGACGGTGACCTTCGTGTGGCTCTCCTCGGTCACGTACTCCGCATGGACGCACCGGCCGTCCGTACGCTTGATCTTGAAGGCGCGGCAGTACGCGTCGCCGGTCATGAAGATGATCGGCTCCACGACGGCGGACGCGTTCTCCGGGTCGTACCCGTGCATCTTCACCACCGACGTGGTGCTGCCCTGGGTGAGGTCGGCGAACCGGGGCTGCGGCACGGGCTTCCTGCTCGCCGCCGGCGCCGATGAGGCGGGCACGGGCGGGGGTGAGGCTGAGACATCCGGCGGGTTGGTGCCGCACCCGCCGGCCACGAGCACCAGCAGCACGGCGAGCAGTTTGCGCTTCACAGTTTCACGACCTCCGCGTGGGCGAACGCGGCCCGGGCGTCGCCGCTGATGACGTCGTCGATGACGCCGAACGTGACCCGGCCGGACGCGAGGGACGCCTGGTCGAGCCGGGTGGTGAGCAGGGCCGCACCCGCCACCGAGACGGTGGCCTGCTCGTCCCGTACGAGAATCTCGACCGGGCGGGCGCCGCCCAGCTCCGTACCGGTGAGCGTGGCCTTCACTTCGGCGGTGACGCCGTCCTGGGTGTCCACGCCCAGCCGGACCTCGGTCTCGCAGATCGAGACCAGGTAGGCCTTCGCACCGGCGACGCGGAACCAGATCACCGCGCACGCCCCCGGGGTGAGGATCGCCGCGTCGACGGTGATCGCCTGGTCCCCGGCGAACTTCTCCGCCGGTCCTTCGCAGCGGTACACCGGCGACATCCCGGTCCGGGCCTCGAGCCGGCCCTTGTCGAAGACGCACCGCCCGTCGGCGTCGGTGCGGGTGTCCCGCCACTGGCCGGGCCGGTCGAGGCGGTCGACGATCGCCAGGCCACCCGCGGCCCGCTGCCAGGACGGCGCGGGAACCGGACCGTCACCGGACGAGGAGCGGGTCTGCGCGTTCGTCGCCAGGCCCAGCCGGGGCAGCACCTGGGCGGTGACCAGGCCCGCCACGGCCAGGGCCAGCACGGCCGCACCGGCCAGCACCATCCGCCGGGTCCGGCCCGCTCGTGCGCCGCCCCGGGAGATCCGGTGGGTGCGCTGCGCGGCCGTGGCCACCTCCAGCAGCTCCGGGCGGATCATCTCGGTCTTCTCGTCGGCGCCCAGGTCCAGCAGCAGGTCGAGCAGCTCGTGCGCGGTGGGCCGTTCCACCGGGTCCTTGGCCAGCGTGCGGGCCACCACCCGGCGCAGCGCCTCCGGCAGCCCGGACAGCTCCGGCGGCTGGGTCAGGATCCGGGCGGCGGTCGCCGCGGGCGAATCCGCCCGGAAAGGGGTCCGGCCGGTGCCCGCGTACGCGACCACGGCGCCCCAGGCGAACACGTCGGCGGCCGGGCCGACCACCCCCCGATGGTCGGTGTCGAAGCGTTCCGGCGCCATGTAGGCGACCGTGCCGACCATCTGATCGGTACGCGTGTGCTGGCTCGTCACCTCGAAGGCCCGCGCGATGCCGAAGTCGATCACCTTGGGGGTGCCCAGCGCGAACAGCACGTTGGCCGGCTTGAGATCACGGTGGATCACCCCGGCACCGTGGATCGCGGCCAGAGCTGTCGCCACCCCGACCGCGACGCTGTGCAGGCTGCCGCCACCGAGCGGGCCGTGCTCGGCGATCACCTCGGCCAGGCTCGGCCCGTCCACGTACTCGACCACCAGGTACGGCGTCGGATGGTCGGGATCGGCGTCGAGCACCTCGGCCGTGCAGAACGGCGGGACCTGCCGGGCGCGGTTGACCTCGCTGCGGAACCGGCCGCGGAACTCGGTGTCGTTGGCGTACTCCGGCCGGATCATCTTGACGGCAACCAGCCGGCCGCCGGCATCCCGCCCGAGGTAGACGGCACCCATGCCGCCCTGGCCGAGCCGCCCGAGCAGCCGGTAGCCGCCCAGCTCGGCCGGATCCCCCGGCAGGAGTGGATCAGTCACGGGCAGGACGATACATCGAGAGCCTTCAGCCGCCCGCCGCGCCGGGCCTCACCGGCTCAGGTCGCTACGCCGGGCCGCTCGGCCGGCGTCAGCGCCGCCGAGGCGAGCAGCGCCAGCTTGTCGGCCGCGTCGGTGCCCGCGTCCGGGTGGTAGATGACCAGCATCTGGCCGGCGGTGCCGCTGATGCCGAGTTTCTCTCGGTTCAGGCGCAGCTCACCCACCTGCGGGTGGTCGAGGTGCATCGGGGCACCTTCGCGCACCCGTACGTCGTGACGCCCCCACAGCTGCCGGAAACGCGGGCTGGCCAGCGACACCTCACCGACGAGCTCGATGAAGCGGGGGTCGTCGGTGTCGGTGCCGACGGATTCGCGGAAGCCCGCGACCAGGCGCTCGGTGTCCGTGTCCCAGTCCGGGTACAGCTCGCGCTCGGCGGGCTCCAGGAAGACGTCGCGCAGCCGGTTGCCGCCCACCACCAGCCGCGGTGACAGGGCGGTGGCCAGCGCGTTCGCGGTCAGGACGTCGAAGTATCGGCCTTCCACGAACGCGGGCAGCGGCAGTGTGGCGACGAGCTTGGCGATGCCGGCCGGGACGCTCTCGCGCCGCGGGCGGCGTCGCGAGCGGCGGGGCTTCTCCGCCCCCAGACCGAGCAGGTACGCCGTACCGTCGTCGTCCAGGTGCAGCACCCGGGCCAGCGACTCCAGCACCTGCACGGACGGGTTGCGGTCGCGGCCCTGCTCCAGCCGCAGGTAGTAGTCGGCGCTGATCCCGGCCAGCATCGCGACCTCCTCCCGGCGCAGCCCCGGCACCCGCCGCAGGCCCAGCACGGGAATGCCGGCCTGCTCGGGGGTCACGAGCTCGCGGCGGGCACGCAGGTAGTCGCCCAGCGGGTTCGACTCGACGCTCATGGCTTCACGGTAGGCCGCGGCCCGAGCCGGTGCCTGGTCCTGCGACCCCCACTCATGCGGCGATGGCGTCGAGTTCGGCGATAGTCCCGGCGTCCAGGTCGAGGGTCGCGGCGGCGAGGTTCTCCCGCAGGTGCGCCACTGACGACGTACCCGGGATCAGCAGGATGTTGGGCGAGCGGTGCAGCAACCAGGCCAGCGCGACCGCCTTCGCCGGCCGGCCCAGCCGGGCCGCGACCGTGTCCAGCACGCCCGACTGCAGCGGGTTGAAGCCGCCCAGCGGCCAGAACGGCACGTAGGAGATGCCCTGGCCGTGCAGGTCGGCGATGATCGCCTCGTCCCCGCGGTGCGCGATGTTGAACCAGTTCTGCACGGTCACGATCGGCGCGATCGACTGCGCCTCGCGGATCTGCCCGGCGTCGACGACCGACACCCCCAGGTGCCGGATCTTGCCCTGGTCGCGGAGCTCGGCCAGCGCGCCGAAGGGCTCCGCGAGCGAACCGGGCACCGGCGAGTGCCCGTCCGCGCCGCCGCCGACGCGCAGGTTCACCACGTCCAGCGCCTCGACGCCGAGGGTGCGCAGGTTCGACTCGACCTGTTCGCGCAGCTGCCGCGGCGAGCGGGCGTGCGGCCAGCCGCCGTTCTCGTCGCGCACCGAGCCGACCTTGGTGACGATGTGCAGGTCGTCGCCGTACGGGGCCAGCGCCTCGCGGATGATCTCGTTGGTCACGTGCGGGCCGTAGAAGTCCGCGGTGTCGATGTGGTTGACGCCCGCCTCGACCGCCGACCGCAGCACCGCCACGGCCTCCGCGCGATCCCGGGGCGGGCCCCAGACCCGCGGCCCGGCGAGCTGCATGGCGCCGTAGCCCATCCGGACCAGGGCCGGGCCGTTCTTGATCTCGAATACTCCACCGAGCATGTTCTCTGTCATGCGGTCAAGGGTGCGGCGCGGTCCGCGCGGCAGGCAGACCTCCAGTGATCCTGGGAGTGACAGGGACAGTCAGGCCGAGGTCTCCGGTGCGGCGAACCGCCGGCGGTAGTCCGCCGGGCTCAGCCCGACGTGCCGCTTCAGCAGGCCGCGCAGGTTCGCCGCCGAGCCCAGCCCGGACCGCCGGGCCACGACGTCGAAGCGCTCGTCCCCGCCCTCGATCAACCGGCAGGCGAGCGCGACCCGTTCCGCGGTCAGCCAGGCCAGCGGCGTCGTGCCGGTCTCCCGGCGGAAGTGGCGATGCAGGGAGCCCGCCGTCATCCCGGCCCGGCGGGCCAGATCCGCCACCGCCAGCGGCTCGGTGAGGTGTTCGCGCGCCCACGCCAGCACCGGCGCGAGCGACCGGTCGGCGTGCACCGGCACCGGACGGTCCACGAACTGCCGCTGGCCGCCGTCGCGGAAGGCGGCGAACACCAGCCGGCGGCTGACCCGGTTGGCCACCTCGGCGCCGTGGTCGCGGCGGACCACGTGCAGCCCGAGATCCAGGGCCGCGGCACTGCCGGCCGAGGTGAGCAGGTCACCGTCGTCGACGTAGAGAACGTCAGGTTCCAGGTGTACGGCGGGGAAGCGCTCGCGGAACTCGTCGGCGAGCTGCCAGTGCACCGCCGCCCGGCGCCCGTCCAGCAGCCCGGCCTCGGCCAGGGTGAAGGCGCCGGTGCACAGCCCGATGAGGCGGGCCCCCCGCTCGTACGCGCGTCCGATAGCCGCGAGCACCCCGGCCCGCGACGGCGTTTCGACGTCGGGCCGGTTGGGGACGATCACCGTGTCCGCCTCGTCCAAGTCGGCCAGCGTCCCCGGCGCGCTGACCGCGAACAGGCCGTCGCGCATCGAGGTCCGCCGCCGCGGTGACACGACCCGCAACCGGTACAGCTCCCGGCCGATCTCCGGCCGCAGCGGCGCCCCGAAGATCTCGCACGCGCAGCCCACCTCGAACGGGTTCGAATGCTCGTCCACGATCAGGGCGACGCGATGCGGACGCCGCCCGCCCGGCGGTGAGGATTCTTGCGACATCGGCCATTCCTAGCACTGTCCGCGGCCCGGCCGCGACGCCATGATCGAAGCCGTGGGTGACCCGACGAGCGCGAGGAGCAGTGCGATGCTGCAGAAGATCACCGTGGCGGACGAGGCGGCCGGCCTGACGGAGTTCTGGTCCCAGCGCGTCGTCGCGGCCGCGAACGGCAACCTGTTCAAGGTGGCCAAGGGCACCGGCTCGACCACCTGGCACGCCCACGAGGACCAGGAGGAGACGTTCCTGCTGCTCAGCGGCGAGCTCACCGTGCAGCTGCGGGACGGCGACGTGCACCTGCGGCCCGGGGACCTGCTGGTCGTCCCCCGCGGGGTCGAGCACTGCCCGACGGTGGTGGGCGAGGCCCGGTTCCTGCTCGTCGGCCCGGAGGTCACCTCGACCGAGGCCGGCGGCAAACCCGCCTGGAGCCTGCCGCCGTCGGCCGATCCGGACAGCTGACCCTAAGATCTGGCGCACGGGCACCGCGGACGGAGGAGCTTTCTTGACCCACCCGGCGACGTTCCTCCTCGACCGCCTGCACCGGGCCGGGATCAGCGATGTCGTCACGGTCGAGCCGGTGACCGGCGGGCTGGCGGCGCTCGCGGGCATAGCGACGCGCCGGGACGCGCCGCCGGTGTTCGTCAAGGCCTTCGCCGACCCGCCGGACGACGACGTCTTCGCCGCGGAGGCCGAGGGGCTGACGGCCCTGCGCGAGCTCGGCGGCGTGGCGACCCCCGACGTGATCCGGGCCGATCGGGAACTGCTCGTGTTGTCGGTGCTGCGGCCGCGGCCGCGCGATGAGGACTTCTGGGAGCAGTTCGCGCACGCGCTGGCCCGCCTGCACCTGAGCACCGTCCACGGGCGCTTCGGGTGGCACCGCGACAACTGGCTGGGCCGTCGCCGGCAGACCAACACCTGGAGCGAGGACGGTTTCGCCTTCTTCGCCGAGCACCGCCTGCTGCGGTGGCTCGGGCAGCCCCGCGTCGACGCGGCGCTCGACGCGGGCGACCGGGCGGCGCTGGAGCGGCTGTGCCGACGCCTGCCCGACCTGCTCCCGGACCGGCCGGCCTGCCTGACCCACGGCGACCTGTGGACCCAGAACGTCCTGTCCACCGCGGACGGCCGGCCCGCGCTGATCGACCCGGCAGTGTCCTACATGTGGGCCGAGGTCGACCTCGCCCACGTCTGGTCCACCTCGCCGCCGCCCGAGGCGGGGCGGTTCTTCGCCCGCTACGCCGAGCTGACCTCCCTCGACAGCGACTGGCCGGCCCGGATGCCGATCATCCAGCTGCGGCAGCACCTGGCGGTGCTGGCCCAGTTCGACGACGACTGGGGCGCGGCCGACCAGATCCGGGCGACGCTCGCCCCGTTCCGGACGCTGAGCTGACCGGACGCCAAGTGCGGCGCGGTCCGCCGGTCAGCGTCAGCCGCTGACCTCGGCCACCAGGGCGTCCAGCACACCGCGGAGTCTGGCCAGCGTCTCGGCCTGTCCCGCCAGCTCGAAGTCCTCGGCCATGGCTTGAGGGTCCCGGAACGCGACCTGCGTCCCGTCGTCGCCGGACCACACCAGGATGCGCAGCGGCAGGTCGAGGCCGGCGCGCGGATCGGCCTGCATCAGCGGCGTGCCGGCGGCAGGGTTGCCGAACACCAGCACGACCTCGTCGGACAGCTCCAGGCCGACGCCTCGAGCCCCGGCCGCGTGATCGATGGTCGCGAACAGCGTGGTGCCACGTCGCTGCAGGGCGGCGGTCAGGTGCCGCACCGTCGTCGCGACGTCGGACCGGGAGCGTGCGGTGATCAGGGCAGCCGACATGGCGTCTCCTCCGTATCAGGACGCCCCAGTCTGGCGCACCCTGGCGGCGTACGAGATGACCCCGGCCAGCAGCAGCACCGTGGCGGTGATCGCGGCCGGGACGCTCCCGGCCGGCTGGATCAGCCAGAGCAGGGACTGCTGCCAGGCCGGGCCGCCCGGAACGGCCAGCATCGCCTGCAGGGCCGACCACACGACCGGGGCGGCCCAGGCCAGGCGCGTGCCGAGCAGCGCGACGCCGAGTCCGATCAGCCCGGCCAGGCCGGCGCTGTTGCGGATGATCTGCCCGGCCGGGCCGAAGTCGGCGCCGGCCACCCGGGCGACCAGCAGCAGCACCGCGACGAACGTGCCGGCGCCGAGCAGGTGCAGGGCCCGCCGGGGTGGCCAGGGCAGCGCCGCCGTCTGCTCCAAGGCGTCGTCGTCGCCGGCCAGGGTGGGGATCAGCGGCGCGAGGGCGAGCACAACAGTGAGCGCCGCCAGGCCCGGGCCGGCCTCGGGCGACCAGATCAGCGCGACGGCGGAGACCGTGGCCAGCGAGATCGCCACGGCGGGCGGGACCCGTCGTGAGCGCAGGTAGAGCGGCAGCCAGCGGGTGATCATGCGGTCGGCGCGCCGGTGAGGAGGCTGCGGAGGTCGTCGGTCCGGCAGGCGCCGGCCGCGTCGCGCAGGGCGGTCACCCGGCGTACCTGTTCCTGCTCGGGCCGGCTGCGCAGGGTCTGGACCGTCGCGGTGATCTCGGCCCGGACGCCCGGGTCGTAGGAGAGCTGGTCGTCGGTCAGGGGTAGCACGTCGACGCCCATCAGCCAGGCGCCGGCCGCGCCCAGGGCCACCGGGTCGCCGAGCCGGCAGCCGTTCATCGTGGTGCCGGCGCCGTTGACGATGTTCGCGGTCAGAGCCGTCGGGTCCAGCGCTCTCGGCCGGAACAGGTCACCGGTGCCGCCGAGGCGGTTGTCGGGGTCGACGCGGAACAGGACCGTGGCGGGTTCCGCCTTCGGTGTGGTGCCGCGGAACTGCGCGGGGTCGAAGGTGGAGGCGGCGTCGGCGCGCCACTGGACCGCGCGGGTCGGTGCGCCGGCAGCTTGGCGAGCAGGGTGAGTGCTCGGCGCACCGCCGGGGTGACGGTCGGCAGTTCGTAGGCGTACCCGGCGGTCACACACACCTCTGGTGTGCCGTCGGCGCATACCAGCCGTTGCGCGGCCGCATCCACCTGGTACCGGGCGCCCGGGCCGAGGGGCGTGACGGCGACGGCGAGCACCATCCCTGCGGCAGCCGCGGCGAGACCCGCGGCCCGCAGGAGCCGGGACGCGCCGGCGCCGAGCAGCAGACCGCCCAGGAGCAGGCCGGCGCCGAGCGCCAGCCGTCCCAGCAGCGCCTCGGTGTTGAACGACTCCCAGGCGTTTCCCGGCGGCGGCAGGTTCAGCGTGAGGTTGCGCAGCCGGCTGTCCGCGGCGGTGAACTCCACGGCGACCTGGCCGACGAGGACCAGGGCGGCCAGCGCCGCGGGCAGCGCCGGTGTCGGCCAGGCCCGCGCGGCGGCGAAGCCCAGCCACCCGGCGCCGACGAGGACGGTGATGTCCACCAGGGCCGGCAGCGCGCCGGCGACGTTGAGCAGGCCGCCGGTCGCGCCGATCACAGTGGCGCCGATCGCGAGCGTCAGCAGGTGCGCCCACGTCACGGCCACGGCCAGCGCCGCCGCGGGCGGGAAGACCTTCTGCCAGCGGGGCCGGCCGGTGCTGCTCATCAGCTCGTCCGCCCTGGTGCGCGCCTCGCGCCGGCCGAGCATCGCGCCACCGGCCAGCGCCAGCGGTACGAGCAGCAACAGCCCACCCGCCTGCTGGTAGGAGAAGAGCAGCCACTGCCGGTCCCACTGGTGCATCGACGCGGCGAGCACCAGCGCACTCGCCAGCAGCAGCAGGACGCTGAGCGTGAGGGCGTTGGAGCGCCGCACCTCGGTACGGATGACACGGATCATGCGGCGCTCCGATGCTCGCGCAGCAGCACCGAGTAGCCGCGCTCGGCTGCGCTGTCCCCCACGCCGTCGTCCGCCCCGAGGCGCGCCAGTTCGTCGGGCCGGCCACGGAAGACCAGCCTGCCCTCGTCGAGCAGCAGGACGTTGGTGCACGCGGCCACCACGTCCTCGACCAGGTGGGTGGAGACCAGCACGCAGGACGTGTCGCCGAGGTCGCGCAGCAGTTCGCGGAATTCGACCCGCTGCTCCGGGTCGAGCCCGACGGTCGGCTCGTCGAGCAGCAGCAGGTCGGGCTCGTTGACGATGGCCTGGGCGATGCCGGCCCGGCGCAGCATCCCGCCGGACAGCGATCTGAGCCGCGAGCCGGCGCGGTCGCTCAGCCCGACCCGGTCGATGGCCCGCTGGGTGGCCGCGGGCACCTCGGTGGCGGGGACCTCGCGCAGCCAGGCCATGTACTCGACGTAGTCGCGGACGGTGAACTTCGGGTAGAAGCCGAAGTGCTGCGGCAGGTACCCGAGCCGGGAGCGCAACGTGCGCAGCGTCCGGCGGTGCCTGACGTCGTGGCCGAGCAGGCGCAGCCGGCCGTCCTTGGGCCGCACCACGGTCGCCAGCGCCCGCATGAGGGTGGTCTTGCCGGCGCCGTTCGGGCCGAGCAGCCCGTGCACGCCGGAGCTCAGGGTCAGGTCGAGCCCGTCGACGGCGAGCCGGGAGCCCGCCTTGACCCGCAGGCCGGTGGCCTCGACCGGCCAGGCCTCGGTCGAGGGGGCCAGTTCGTCTGCGCTGACCGCGCGAACCATGGATGCTCCTTTGTCGCTCGGGGACGTCAGTTCCAGCTGGTGTGGTGCCGGTGGTCGTCAGCCCGCAGCAGGGCGAGCCCGGCGAGGGCCACGGCGGCCACTGCCCATCCGGGCAGGCTGGCGGGTTCGATGAGGACAGGCTGACGGTCAGCGATCAGAGTGGGCAGAGCGACCGCCAGCACCCAGGCGCCGGCCAGCAACGCCGCGGCCCGGCTCACCCCGATCAGCCCGCCGAGCAGCAGCGCCGCGGCGGTGAACGCGAGGCACGGCAGCAGCCACAGCGCGGGATTCGTGCCCAGGCGCCAGCCCACCGCGGCGAGCGGCAGGAGCACGATCACCAGCACTACCACCGTGCGGCGCAACAGCAGTTCGATGCCCGCCCGGGCCGTACCGGAGACGGTCTCCCAGGCTGGGTCGGAGCGCCGCGACCAGGCCACCGCCAGCCCGCCCAGCGGCGCGACCGGCGCCAGCAGCAACACCACGGAGGACCCTGCCGCGAAGGCCTCGTCGAGCAGGAACGCGGCGGTGACGGCCAGCAGGGTGACCAGCGCCCACGGCAGGACGGACCAGGAGGCCCAGCGGTGCGACAGCCGGCGCAGGCGGCGGCGTCGCACGGGAGGCGGGCCGTTGCGCGCCTGCGCCAGGACGGCCAGCCGGGTGTGGGCGAGCATTTCGCGTACGGGGGCAGTGACCTGCCCGGCCAGCCGGTCCTGGCAGTCCCCGCAGGTCTCCAGGTGGGCCTCCACCGGCCAGGCCAGCACGTCGTCGGCCCCCATGGCGCCGGTCGCGTACGCCTGCAACGTCGCCGCCGATACGTGCGCGGTCATGACAGTGCCTCCCGCATCGCGTTGCGGGCGCGCCGCGCCCGGCTCTTCACCGTGCCTTCGGGCAGCCCCAGCAGCACGGAGGTCTCGCGTACGGAGAGCCCGTCCAGGACCATGGCCCGCAGCACCGCCCGCAGCTCCGGCGCGAGCTCGGCCAGGGCGGCACCGAGCTCACCGCCGACGGTGCCGGCCAGCGCCTCGTCCTCGGCCGCCGGGATGCTGACCACCGGCACGTCCTCGGCGGGCGCCTCGAGCCGCCGGGCCTGCCGGCGCAGGGCGTCGACCAGGCGGCGCGCGGCGATCGTCCAGAGCCAGCCGGCGGCCCCGCCACCGCGCGGCCGCAGGTCGGCGAACGACCCGGCCGCGCGCCACACGGTGAGGTAGGTGTCCTGCAGGACCTCAGCGACGAGCCCGTCGTCGGAGCAGCGGCGCCGCAGCCGGACCGCGATCGCCGGGGCGGTCCGGCGGTACAACTCGTCGAACGCCGCCAGGTCACCCTGGGCGACCCGGCGCAGCAGCCGCTCCGCGTCCGGCACGTTCGCTCTCACACCCGGTTGATCGCTGCCGGGCGCGACGACGGATCACCAGCTCCTATGACCTGGGTCACAGCCAGGCTCCAGCGGACCGAGGAACGCACCGCGATCATCGACCTGGTCGTCGCGTCGGCCGCCGCGATCCCGGACGCGTTGCGGGAGTCCGTCCCCTGACCGGATCGGTTCTTCGCCGGCTTTTCGGGCCCGGCTGATCTCCTGGTGGCAGTCCCACCACCGACCAGTCAGGAGTCAGGCACATGCGCATCAGAACAGTGATCGGACTGACCGTCGCGGGCGGCGCCGCAGTCGTCGCGGCGGGATTGGGCGGTTCCGCCCTGGCCGCGGAACCCGTCGAGTCCGCCGTGCCGGCCGTGGCCGAGGTGAGCCCGGCCGCACCCCGGGGAGACGGCGCCGCCGGTGTGGCAGCGCAGGACGACTGCCCGTGGAAGGGCGGCGAGAGCGGCGCACCGGCCGACACCGGACCGGCCGGCACCGAGACGCTCTGATCAACGCGTCTGAGCATCACGCCGGCAGGCCGGCAGCCAGTTCGGCGACGGTGTGGGCGCCGATGCCGCTGAGCGGTTCGCCGGTGCAGGCCGCGGCAACCGCCCGTACGTGATCCTGGGCGTTGGGCGCGAGCCCGTCGTAGATGGCGACGAACAGGTCGCGGGCGGGCTCGCGCAGCCATCCCGGCGGGAGCAGCCGGCTGGGCAGCCCAGGATCGAGGATGGGCAGCCGCCGATAGGTGTCCATGATCTCGGTACGGGCCCGGACCGCCTCGGGCCCGCTGATCCGCCCGGCCTGCTGGCGGGGCAGCACCGGCCGCCACGTCGCGATGAAGGATTCGTACTGGCCGGCGATGGCCGCGGTGTCCCACGCGTCGAGGGGTGAGCGGCCGGCGCTCGCCGCCAGGTCGAGGTGCCGGCCCCGGAAGACGGTCATGGTGGCGCCGAACGCGACGAGCTGTTCGCGGGCCTTCCCGGTGAACCGGCGCGGGGAGACCCAGAGTCCGTCGTACAGCGGGGCGAAGCCCATCCAGCGCAGCTGCGTGCGGAGCCCGCGCCGCTGTGCCGCCTGGTCGCGCGGCAGCGAGAAGGCGAGCACCGTCCAGCGCTCGTCCCACGGTTCGGCCACGACGGGCGAGACGATCGCGCTGCCCCCGATGGACAGGAAGCCGGCCGCGGCCGCGGTGAGCCGGTAGGAGCTGCGCCGCCCCTGCCGGCTGCCTTCCAGCACGCCGCGCCGGGCCAGCCGGCTGATCGCGGTCCGGGCCCCGGCCTGGCTGACGCCGGCCTCGGCCAGCAGGGCGACGATGGCCGCCGACGGGAGCCAGGCCCGGTTGCGCAGGGTGTAGTCGGCCAGCAGGGTCACCGTCAGGCCCTGCGGCGAGCTGCCCGCCTGCCGGCGGGGCAGCCGCACCGCCTCCGCGGCGTCATCCGGAAAGATCTCCTCGATGTCGTACGGACTTGTCACGCGCCGACTGTAACGGCATCCGGTGACATCGCTCGATTGACCACTGTCGATTGACAGTTTGCGGTCCTGCGTGCACGCTAACTGCCATACGACGGGGTTCGCGCCGGGCCGCGCGCCAGATGCCGTGACACAGGGCAGTCACGCGTACGTCTCCGACGATGTGGTGCGCCGTGATGATCCGGCGTGCACCGGTTCTGCCTTCCCCAGGAGTGACAAGGCATGAAGATCAGACGTCATCTTTTGCTGGCCGTCGCCACCGCGCTGGCCCTCATCGGGCTCGCCGTCCCGGCCGCCCGGCCCGCGTACGCGGCCTCGCTGACCGAGGTGACCAGCTTCGGCAGCAACCCGGGCGGGATGCGCATGCACATCTACGTCCCGGACGCGCGCCCGGCCAACCCGGCGGTCGTGGTGGCCATGCACGGCTGCGGCGGCTCCGGTCCCGGCTTCTACTCCGGCAGCGAGTTCGCCTCGCTGGCCGACCGGTACGGGTTCATCGTGATCTACCCCTCCGCGATGCAGGAGGCCGGCTTCGGCAAGTGCTTCGACACCTGGTCGGCGGCGGCCAAGCAGCGCAATGGCGGCAGCGACCCGGTCTCGATCGCGTCCATGGTGGCCTACGCCGGCCGGCAGTACGGCGGCGACCAGAACCGGGTGTACGCCACCGGCAGCTCGTCCGGCGGCATGATGACCCAGCACATGCTCGCCCTCTACCCCGACCTGTTCAAGGCCGGCGCGGCGTTCATGGGCGTTCCGTTCAACTGCTTCGCCAACGCGGCCGACTATCCGCCCGGCGGCCAGTGCACGGGCGGCAGCATGAACCGCACGCCGCAGCAGTGGGGTGACGCTGTCCGGCAGGCCTCACCCGGCTACTCCGGCGCTCGTCCGAGGGTGCAGCTCTGGCACGGCACCAACGACACGCTGGTGCCGTACTCGCTGCTCCAGGAGTCGATCGAGCAGTGGACCAACGTGTTCGGGCTCAGCCAGACACCGTCGTCCAGCGACACCCCGCAGGCCAACTGGAACCGCCGCCGCTACGCCGACGCCACGGGCACGGTGCAGGTCGAGGCGTACAGCATCCAGGGTGCCGGGCACAGCCTGCCCAGCGCTGGAATGGCCGCCGCCGCCATCGCCTTCTTCGGCCTCACCACGCCACCGTCGACCCCGCCCTCGACGCCACCGTCCACCCCGCCGTCAACGCCACCGTCGACGCCGCCCTCGACCCCGCCGTCGACGCCGCCCGCGACCGGGGCGTGCCGGGTCACCGACACGATCAGCGCCTGGAACACCGGCCTGACCGCGAACATCACCATCTCCAACACCGGCGCCACCGCCGTCAACGGCTGGTCGCTGGTCTTCACCCTGCCCGGCGGCCAGAGCATCACCTCCGGGTGGAACGCCACCTACTCCCCCGCCACCGGCCAGGTGACAGCCCGCAACGTCGGCCACAACGCCGCCATCGCCCCCGGCGGCTCGGTCACCGTCGGGTTCCAGGCCACCCACACCGGCAACACCGGTCGGCCCCCCTCGTTCAGCCTCAACGGCGCGCCCTGCACCGTCGCGTGAGCCGTCCGAACGCACCAGTCAGGAGGAAACCAATGACAGTGAGACCATGGCGCCGGCTCCTCGCCGCGGCCGCCACCGCCGGGACGATCCTGGTCGCCGCGGGAGTCGTGGGGCTGACCGGGGGCACCGCCTCGGCGGCCACCGCGGGCTGCGGCAAGACCCCGACCCTGCGCGACGGCACCTACACGATCCAGAGCGGCGGCCAGAACCGCTCGTACATCCTGCGGCTGCCGGGCAACTACAGCAACAGCCGGGCGTACCGGCTCGTCGTCGGGCTGCACTGGCTCAACGGCAGCGCCAACGACGTCGTCGGCAACGGCTTCTACGGCCTGCAGCAGCGCGCCGAGAACAGCGCCATCTTCGTGGCGCCCCAGGGTCTCGACGCGGGCTGGGCCAACACCGGCGGGCGGGACGTCACCCTGGTCGACGACATCCTGCGGGTGGTCGAGAACGACCTCTGCGTCGACCCGGCGCAGCGGTTCGCGCTGGGCTTCAGCTACGGCGGCGCGATGAGCTACGCCCTGGCCTGCGCCCGGCCCACCGTGTTCCGGGCGGTCGCCCCGATCGCCGGCGCCCAGCTCAGCGGCTGCTCCGGGGGTACGCAGCCGGTCGCCTACTTCGGGATCCACGGCATCCGCGACAGCGTTCTGAACATCTCCCAGGGCCGGGCGATCCGGGACACCTTCGTGCGTAACAACGGCTGCACGGCCCAGAACCCGCCCGAGCCGGCGCAGGGCAGCGGAACGCACATCACCACCGCGTACGCGGGCTGCCGGGCCGGTTATCCGGTCCAGTGGGCCGCGCACGACGGTGACCACGTCCCGCTGCCGACCGACCGCAACGCCTCGACGTCCTGGGTCTCGGCCGAGGTGTGGCGGTTCTTCACCCAGTTCGGCGACACCACCCCGCCGTCGAGCCCGACGCCCGGGCCCTCGACGCCCGGACCCACGACGCCCGGACCGACCACCCCGGCGCCCGAGACCGGCGCCTGCCGGGCCACCGCCACCGTCAACGCCTGGAACAACGGGCTGACGAGCAACATCACCGTCACGAACACCGGCAGTGCCGCCATCAACGGCTGGGCCCTGGCCTTCACCCTGCCGGCGGGTCAGAGCATCACCGGCGGCTGGAGCGCCACCTACTCGCCCACGTCCGGACGGGTCACGGCGACCAACGTCAGCTACAACGCGAGCCTGGCCCCCGGAGCGTCGGTCAGCTTCGGGTTCCAGGCCACCCACACCGGCAACAGCGGAGCCCCGAGCACGTACGCGCTCAACGGCTCCGCCTGCACCACCGCCTGAGGAGGAGCTGAGGTCCAGGGCGACCTGGACCTCAGTCCCTACTTACCGATCCCGCTCGTCAGGCCGCTGATGAGCTGCCGTTCGGCGAACGCGTAACACACCAGCGACGGCAGCATCGCCAGCGTGACGTAGGCGAGGATCCGCGCGGTGTCCGCCGAGTACTGCGACTGGAACTGCTGGACGCCCAGCGGCAGCGTCCACCACCGCGAGTCGTTGAAGACGATCAGCGGGAGCAGGAAGTTGTTCCAGCTGCCGACCACGGCGAGCACCGAGACGGTGCCCAGGGCGGGCCGGGACATCGGCAGCAGGATGCGCCAGAAGAACCGGAACGGGCCGCAGCCGTCGAGCACCGCGGACTCCTCGACCTCGGCCGGGATCGTGCGGAAGAAACTGCGCAGGATGACGATGGTGATCGGCAGGCCGAAAGCCGCCTGCGGCAGGATCACCCCGAGCGGGTTGTTCAGCAGGTTCAGCTCGCGCAGCAGGACGAACAACGGCAGGATCGCCACGGCGAACGGGAACATCAACCCGATCGCGAAGAGCATGAACAGCAGCTCCCGGCCCGGGAAGGCATAGCGGGCAAAGATGTACGCGGCCATCGCGCCGACCAGCACCACCAGCACCGTGCTGGCGATGGCCACGCTCAGGCTGTTGGTCGCCTGCAACCAGAAGGCTCCCGAGCCGAGGGTGTCGAGGTAGTTGCCGGGCACCCACGGATCGGGCAGCCCGAACGGGTTGGCGAACAGCTGGCCGTTGTCCTTGAAGCCACCGAGGATGCCGAAGACGATCGGCACCACCACGACGGCGCCCACGAGAATGCTGACGACGTGCAGCGCGCCCGCCCGCGCGACGCGGCGTGGGTTGCGGGGCCTTCGCCCGGTGGCGACGGTCGTGCTCATCGCTGATCTCCGATCGTGGTGATCGCGCCCTCGAGGTCCCGGCGCAGGACAAAACGCTGGTACAGCAGGCCGAAGGTGAGGCTGATCAGGAAGATCGCCATGCTGATGGCGCTGGCGTAGCCGACGTGGAACCGCTTGAACCCCTCCTGGAACATCGTCACGGCGAGGGTCTCCGAGGACCGGATCGGGCCGCCGCCGGTGAGCACCCAGACCATGTCGAACAGCTGGATGGTGCCGAGGATCGACAGGAACACGCTGATCCGGATGGTCGGTCCCAGCAGCGGCAGGGTGATGCGCCGGAACGCCTGCCACGGCCCGGCCCCGTCGATGGCCGCGGCGTCGTGCAGCTCCTGCGGGATGCCCTGGCGGCCGGCCAGGTAGAGGATCGTGTGGAAGCCGAAGTACTTCCACGAGATCACCAGGAACAGCGAGTACATCACGGTGTCGGGGTCGGCCAGCCAGGTGGCGCCCAGGTCACCCAGCCCGATCAGCCGGGTGACGTGGTTGGCCAGGCCCTGATTGGGCGAGAAGATCATCGTGAACAGGACCGCGGTGACCACCTCGGACAACACG
The DNA here is from genome assembly GCF_050955795.1 of Actinoplanes sp. CA-051413. Lineage (NCBI taxonomy): Bacteria > Bacillati > Actinomycetota > Actinomycetes > Micromonosporales > Micromonosporaceae > Actinoplanes > Actinoplanes sp. CA-051413. The sequence goes on along the minus strand of NZ_CP192100.1, from coordinate 3,602,527 downwards.
TACGGGGTGAAGAACAGCATCCGGTAGGCGCGCCGGCCCCGCAGCGGCTGGTTGAGCAGCAAGGCCAGGGCCAGCGAGACCGGGAGCTGGATCGCCAGCGAGAGCACCACCAGCAGCAACGCCCGGCGCAGGTCGCCCGCGAAGATCTCGTCGGTCAGCAGCCGGTGGAAGTTCTCCAGCCCGACGAACGCGGTCGGTGCGCCGAAGCCGTTCCAGTCGAAGAAACTGCCGTACGCGGCGATGACGATCGGGGTGAGCACGAGCACGGCGAACAGCACCAGGGCGGGGCTCAGGAACGCCACCACGGTGAGCCAGGGTCGCCGCCGGCGCGGGGTGGGCCCGGCCGGCGGCTGCGGCGGAGCCGGCGCGGGCCGGCGTTCGTCGGTGAGCACCGCCGCTCAGCCCTGTTTCGCCGCAGTGGTGACGGCCTTGACCAGCTGTTCCGGCGACGACTTGCCGGCCAGCAGCTCGGCCACGCTGTCGTTGACCTGCTGGCCCACGGCCGGGGCGTAAGCCTGATCCAGGTACAGCTGGAAGCCGGTCGCCCGGTTCATCGTGTCGGCCACCAGCTTGAGGTTGGGATCGGTGACGGCGTCCGAGGCCGCCTTGACGACCGGCAGCACGCCGGCCGTCTTGGCCTCGATGCGGGCGTTCTCGGGCTGGGCGATGAACTTCAGGAACTCCACCGCTTCCGGCGGTGCGTCCTTGCCGACGGCGAAGCCGCCACCGCCGCCGAACGCGTCGGTGACCTTGCCCTTGCCGCCGTCGACCGCCGGGAACTCGAAGAATCCGAGCCGCTCGCCGAGGCCCTTCTTGCCGGCCGAGTTGTCGCGCTGGACGACCGGCGCCCACTGGCCCATGAGCTCCATGGCCGCCTTGCCGTTGCCCACCGTCGCGGCCTGTCCGTCCGCGGTGGAGTAGCCCGCGGCCAGGTAGCCGGTCTGGAACGGTTGCAGCGCGACGAGTTCGGCCAGGCGGGTGCCCGCCGTGACGAAGTCGGGCTTGGCGAAGTCCTTGTCCACGGCCGCCTGCCGCAGCGCGTCCAGGCCGCCGATCCGCAGGGCCAGGTAGGCCCAGTAGTAGTGGCCGGGCCACTTCTCCTTACCGGCCAGCGCGATCGGCGTGATGGACGTGGCCTTGAGCTTGCGGACCGCCTCCAGGTACTCCGCCCAGGTGGCCGGCGCCTTGCTCACCCCGGCCCGCTCGAAGAGCTCCTTGTTGTACCAGAAGCCGACCATGCCGGTGTCGACCGCGGACGCGTACGTCTTGCCCTCGATCGTGTACGCGTCGAGCGCGGTCGGGATCAGCGTGTCCTTCCACTGGCCGACGTCCCCGGAGAGGTCCTTGACCATGCCCGCGTCGGCCTGCTGGGCCAGCACGCCGCCACCCCAGGTGTGGAAGATGTCCGGCGGGTCGCCGGCCTGCACGACGGTGGTGAGCTTGGTCTTGAAGGCCTCGTTCTCCAGCGGCGTGATCTCGAACTTGACGCCGGGGTGCGTGGCCTCGAACTGGCGGGCCATCTTGGCCCACTCCGACAGCATCGGATCGGCGTTGGCGATGTGCCACCACCGGATCTTCTTGCCCGAGCCCGACCCGCCCTCATCGTCGCTGCACCCGGCCAGGACGGCGCCGGCCGAGGCCGCGGCAGCCAGTCCGAGTACCGATCTGCGGCTGAACCGCACCGAATCTCTCACGGTCAACTCCCCCTTCGGCGCCGTTCCCGGCGCACGGTGGACCGGCGGCCGGGTCCCCCAGCCGCGAAACTTTCATACATTGATCGATATAAATCGGAAACTAATTCGGCACGTTACGAGGTCATATCCAGCCGGTCAAGACCAATCCCGGACCGGGTTCGCGCGTAGCGGCCGACGCTTCTCCGAAACCTTCCGGCCCCAACAACCGGCGTGTTGTCGAAACTTCCAGACCTCGGCTGACCTGCTGTTCCGCGGCCGCGCCGGCCGCCCGGATATGGTGAGCCACCGCGTGGGAATAGTGTGATTCCCCGGTTCTGAATAACTGTTACGCCAACCTGGGTGCCGAAGTCGCACGGAAAGGCGGCACTCAGCGGTAAGCGGATCGATCGGGATCGGTGCGCGCGGGATCGGACGGCGGAGCCGGCAGTTCGACGCAGCAGGCGCCGGGACGCGGGGCCAGGCGTGGCTCGGCGACCTCGTCCAGACCGGCGAGTATCCCGGTGATGAAGCGCAGGTTGAGATCGCAGATCAGCGCGGTGTGCCGGGAGGCCAGCGCGTGGAACGGGCAGTTGTGCAACCGCATGACCCCCGCCTGGAGGTGGGGCTCGAAGCCCAGCCCGCCGAGCGCGTCGGAGATGCTCGCTCCGCGCAGTTGCGCGCCCAGCTCACGCCCGCGCCCGTACGCGACCTCGGCCGGGCTCCGGTCGCCGCTCGCGGCCTCGGCCAGGATGTCGGCGATCAGTTCGTACTGCCGCTGCGGGATCGTCACGGCCAGGCCGTCACCGACGGGTTCGTACACCTTCGGGGCCCGACCGCGACCGCGGGGCTGACCGGCCGGGGCCTCGTACCGCGCGGTGAGCAGGCCGGCGTCCACGAGCTTGTCGAGATGGAACGCCGCCAGGCTGCGCGACATGACGGTGGCCTCCGCTGCCTCTTCCCGCCCGACCGGGTGGTCCTGTCGGCGGACGTAGTCGTACAGCGCGCGGCGAGAAACGTCGACCAGGGTTGCCACGGCGGTCCAGCGGTCGGTCACCACGCCAGATTATCACCAGCCGCCGCTATTGAAATTGCCCGGCGGGCGGTCCAGGATGGCATTAACGCCAACCGACGCTAGTGAAAATCTGAGGATCTCCGATGACCGTCACCGCAGAACGGATCACCCCTCGCCGGACCGCGGGCAACTCCACCGAGGCCGCTCGGGCGGCCGCGGAGTTCCTGACCGCTCTGGGCCTGGACCTGAGCGCCCCGGGGCTGGCGCAGACACCGGCGCGGATGGCCCGCGCCTATGCCGAGCTGCTCACCCCGCGCGCCTTCGAGCTCACCACCTTCGACAACGACGAGGGCTACGACGAGCTGGTCCTGGCCCGCTCGATCCCGATCAGATCGGTGTGCGAGCACCACCTGCTGCCGTTCATCGGGGTGGCCCACGTCGGATACCTGCCCGGCGACCGCATCCTCGGGCTGTCGAAGCTGGCCCGCGTGGTGGAGCTCTTCGCCCACGGCGCCCAGGTGCAGGAACGGCTCACCAAGCAGGTCGCCGACTGGCTGCACCACCACCTGCAGGCCCGGGGCGTCGGCGTGGTGATCGAGGCCGAGCACCTCTGCATGAGCCTGCGCGGCGTCCAGGCCACCGGCGCCCGCACCGTCACGTCCACTTTGCTGGGCACGCTGCGCGACGACGGCCGGTCCCGCGCCGAGTTCTTCGCCCTGGCCGGCCTCGGCACCCACTGAACCACCGGACCCGGAAGGAGCAACCATGGCCGACCGTACCTTCGTCATCGTCGGCGCCGGACTCGCCGGCGCCACCGCGGCCGAGACCCTGCGCACCGAGGGATTCACCGGCCGGGTCGTCCTACTCGGCAGCGAACCGGAGCGTCCCTACGAACGGCCCCCGCTGTCCAAGGGCCTGCTGCTCGGCACCACGGAACGCGACGACGTCCACGTGCACGACGCGAGCTGGTACCCGGAGCACGACGTGGAACTGCGTACCGGCTGCACCGTGACCGCGATCGACCGGACCACCCGGCGGGTACGGCTGGCCGGCGACGAGGAGCTGGGCTACGACAAACTGCTGCTGGCCACCGGCGCCGTGCCACGAGGGCTGCCCGTGCCCGGCACAGAGCTCGACGGCGTGCTGCGCCTGCGTACCCTGGCCGACTCGGCCCGGATCGCCGCGACCGTGGCCGAGGGCACCCGGCTGGTCGTGATCGGCGCCGGCTGGATCGGCCTGGAGGTGGCCGCCGCCGCCCGCGCGCGCGGCGCCGCCGTCACCGTCGTGGAGACCGCCGCCCTGCCGTTGCAACGCGTTCTGGGTGACCGGCTCGCCGCTGTCTTCGCCGAGCTGCACCGCCGGCACGGCGTCGTCTTCCATTTCGGCGCCCGCACCCGTGAGCTGCGCGGCACCGGTCGAGTGTCCCAGGTGGTCCTCGACGACGGCACCGTTCTCGACGCCGACGTCGTGCTGATCGCCGTCGGTGCCGCCCCGGAGACCGGGCTGGCCGAGCGGGCGGGTCTGCGGGTCGGCAACGGCATCCTGGTCGACCGGCGGCTGCGTACCGATGACCCGGACATCTTCGCCGCCGGCGATGTGGCGTCCGTCGCGCATCCGTTGCTCGGCGCCCGGGTCCGGGTGGAGCACTGGTCCAACGCCCGGGATTCCGGGCCGGCGGCCGCCCGGGCCATGCTGGGCCAGGACGTCAGCTACGACCGCATCCCCTACTTCTTCACCGATCAGTACGACCTGGGCATGGAGTACGCCGGGTGGATCCCGCCCGGGACGAGCACCGAGCTGGTCATCCGCGGCGACCTCGACCGGCACGAGTTCGTGGCGTTCTGGACGATCGGTGACCGCGTCGCCGCGGGCATGAACGTCAACGTCTGGGACGTCAACGACGCGATCCAGGACCTGGTCCGGGCCGGGCTGGCCGGCGCCACCGTGGACCGGGCCGCCCTGGCCGACCCCGCCGTGCCGCTCCCGGCCGGGTGATCAGGAGGCCCGGCTGATCAGGAGGCCCCGCTGATCAGGAGGGCCGGCTGATCAGGAGGGCCGGCGTGCGGCGTGGGTCTCGACGAGTCCGTCGACGCCGCGCAGGAAGGTCTCGCAGATCAGGACCGGGTCGAAGAGGCAGCCGGCCGCCATGGCGCCGTCGCGGAGCATGACGAAGTGCTGCGCGGCCGGCTCGGCCGAATCCTGCTGGATGCGCGCCATCAGGGTGTTGATCGTGTCGAGGAACCATTCCCGGTGGGCGAGGACCGTCCGGTGCACCGGATGCCCGGGATCGGGATACTCCGCGACGGCGTTCAGGAAAGCGCAGCCGCGAAAGCCCGGGGACCGGATGCCCTCGGCGATCGACGCCGCGACGGCCCGGACGGCGTCCGCCGCCGGCAGGCCGGCGGTCAGCACCGCTTCCACCTGGCCGCGGATGGCCTGGTCGGCCCCCTGCAGGTAGGCGACGACAAGGTCGTCCTTGCCGGGGAAGTGCCGGTAGAAGGTGGCCCGGGTCACCTGCGCCTCGGTGATGATCCGGTCGACGCCGACGGCGTGGATGCCCTCCGCGTAGAAGATCCTCCCTGCCGTGCTGAGCAGCCGCAACCGCGCCTCGGACGGCCTGCTCTCGGTTTCGGTACGCGCCATCGGCCCATCGTAGCGACAGAACGTTCGGTCTTGACAAGTCGGCGGGCCGCCGCCCATCATCAGCGCAGACAGAACGTTCGTTCTCTACGGGCCCGTCCCGGCCGGAAGCTCCGAAAGGACCACCATGACCACCCTTGCCGCCCCCGGCATCTCCACGACGGCAGCCGCCCTGCGGCGGCTGTACTTCGTCCGCTTCGCGTTCGCCGTGGTCTGGGCCCTCGTGATGTTCACGACCGCCGACCATCTCGGTCCCCTCGCGGTCACGCTGCTGGTGCTCTACCCGCTGTTCGACGTGGCCGCCGCGGTCGTCGACCTGCGCGCCTCGCGCGCCACCGGTTCGCCCCACCTGCTGTTCGTCAACATCGCGGTCAGCCTGCTCACCGCGATCGGCCTGGCCGTCGCCGCCACCTCCGGCATTCCGGCGGTCCTGCGCGTGTGGGGTGCCTGGGCGGTCGTGGCCGGGCTGGTCCAGCTGGTCGTGGGGGTCACCCGCCGCCGGATGGGCGGCCAGTGGCCGATGATCATCAGCGGCGGCATCTCCGTCCTGGCCGGTGGGGCGTTCATCACCGGCGCCTCCGCGGACAACCCGACGCTGACCAACGCGATCGGCTACGCCATCCCCGGCGCCGTCTTCTTCCTCATCTCGGCCATCCGGCTCGGCCGCGCGGCGAAGGGCAACTGACATGACCGACATGACGTACGACGTCATCGTCATCGGGGCCGGACCGGTCGGTGAGAACGTGGCCGACCGGGTCGTGCGGGGCGGCCTGACCGCGGCCGTCGTGGAGCGGGAACTGGTCGGCGGTGAGTGCTCCTACTGGGCGTGCATGCCGACGAAGGCGTTGCTGCGCAGCGCGGCCGCGCTCCGGGCGGCCCGGCAGGTGCCCGGCGCCCGCGAGGCGGTGACCGGCGGGCTGGACGTGGCCGCCGTGCTGCGCCGGCGGGACTCCTTCGCCTCGAACTGGGCGGACGACGGACAGGTGTCGTGGCTCGGCTCGGCCGGCATAGCGTTGCACCGCGGCCAGGGCCGGATCAGCTCCGAGCGGATCGTCGAGGTGACCGGGCCGGACGGTGCCACGACGACGCTCACCGCCCGGCACGCGGTTGTCGTCGCGACCGGCAGCAGCGCCCTGGTCCCGGACATCGCCGGTCTGCGGGAGGCTGCACCCTGGACGAGCCGGGAGGCCGCCGCGGCGAAGGCGGTTCCGGCTCGGCTCGCCGTCATCGGCGGTGGCGTGGTGGCGTCGGAGATGGCGACCGCCTTCGCGAGCCTCGGCTCCGCTGTGACGGTGCTGGCCCGCGACGGTGTGCTGCCGCAGGCCGAGCCGTTCGCCGGTGAGCTCGTCACGACGTCGTTGCGGGACGCCGGCGTATCGGTCCGGCCCGGCGCCGAGGCCGCGTCGGTGACCCGCGACAGCAACGGCACGGTACGGCTGACGCTCACCGACGGCGAGCAGGTCGAGGCCGACGAGCTGCTGGTCGCGGTCGGCCGTACGCCGAACACGCTCGACATCGGACTCGACCGGATCGGCCTCAAGCCCGGCGCCTGGCTCACGGTCGACGACACGTTGCGGGTCCTCGGCGCGGACGGGACACCGGCCGGCGACGGCTGGCTGTACGCCGCCGGTGACGTCAACCACCGCGCGCTGCTGACCCACCAGGGCAAGTACCAGGCGCGCGCCGCGGGCGACGTCATCGTGGCGCGCGCGAAGGGCGAACCGGTCCAGGACGGTCCGTGGGGACGGCACGTGGCCACGGCCGACGAGCGTGCGGTGCCGCAGGTGGTCTTCACCGACCCCGAGGTCGCGTCGGTGGGGCTGACCGCTGCCGCCGCCGAAGCCGCCGGACTCCGGATCCGCGTCGTCGACTACGACCTGGCCGCGGTCGCCGGCTCCGCCCTGCACGCCGACGGATACACCGGGCACGCCCGGCTGGTCGTCGACGAGGACCGGCAGGTGATCGCCGGCTGCACGCTCGCCGGCCCGGACGTCGCCGAGCTGCTGCACGCCGCGACGATCGCAGTCGTCGGCGAGGTCCCGCTGGACCGGCTGTGGCACGCCGTTCCCGCGTACCCGACGGTCAGTGAGGTCTGGTTGCGCCTGCTGGAGGCGTACGGCCGGAGCTACCAGGCGACGACGCCCTGAGTGCTCGGCTGGATGGTGCCGAGCTTCAGCGACTTCATGGTGAGGAGGCTGCGGCTTTGATCGGGGAAGTTCTCCTGGGTCATCACCACGCCCCGCTTCGACGAGGTGAGACTGCCGCGCAGCGTGTTGCCGGTCGGGCAGTTCGAGTCGTCCCGGTCGCAGGCCTCCCACTTGATGCCCTGGAACGCCCCGGTGCCCGGGCGGAGCAGGATGGCGGCGGACTCCCCCGGCTCGTCGACGGCGGCGGTCGGCAGCTGCACCCGTTCGTCGGCGGCGTTGTAGAGGCTGACGAACACGCGGCCGTCGACCCGGCACGCGGTATCGGAGTTGTTGGCGAGCGTGACGAGCCCGCGCTGGGGCCCCACCACGGTCGGGTCGTCGCTCTGCGCGGTGATCGCGATCTCCAGGTCACCGTCGCTGCACCGGCCGGCCTGCGGCGTCTTGCGCAGGGTCGGCGCCGCCTGCGGTTCGTCGGTGGGGTCGCCTTCGGCGCGGCGAGAGGTCGGATCGGTGGCCGGCGCCGGGCCCGTACTGGGTGAGACGTCGTTCCTGGACGGCGTGCTGTCGCTCGGCACGGGCAGTGCCCCCGCGCCCGGATCGAGAACCGACGAGGGGCCGGCCGCCGAGTCCTCCGCTGCCTGACCGGGCAGGAGCTGCCGGACCGGGCTGAAGGCGAGCGCGCCGAGGGCGACGACAGCCGCGGCCGCCAGTACGGGCGCGGTGCGCCGCCACCGCCGTACCGATGTCCCGCTGTCGCGGCCGGCGACCGGTCGGCGTCCGGCCTGCCGCGCAGCCTGGGCCGCCTGGGCCAGCGCCGGGCGGCCGGCCAGGTTGACGGTGGTCGGCGCGCCGACCGCGACCAGCTCGTCGAGCAGCTCGAACGCCGTCGGCCGCAGCTCCGGCTCCTTCTCCAGGGTCCGCGCGACCAGGTCGCGCAGCGGCGCGGGCAGACCCTCCAGGTGCGGCGGCCGGGTCAGGATCGCGCCGGCCGTCGCGGCCGCGCTGTCGCCGCCGAAGGGCGTGCGTCCGGTGCCCGCGAACGTGACGACCACGCCCCACGCGAAGACGTCCGCGGCCGGCCCGATCCGGCTCGAGTCGCTGTCGAAGCGCTCCGGCGCCATGTACGCGACCGTGCCCACCATCTGATCGGTGCCCGTGTGCTGGCTGGTCGCCTCGAAGGCGCGGGCGATGCCGAAGTCGATGACCTTCGGGGTGCCCAGCGCGAAGAGCACATTGGCCGGTTTCAGATCGCGGTGGATGACGCCGGCGCCGTGGATGGCGGCCAGTGCGGTGGCCACGCCGACCGCCACGCTGTACAGGCTGCCGCCGGTCAGCGGGCCCTGCTCGGCGACCACCTCGGCGAGGCTGGGACCGTCCACGTACTCGACGACGAGGTAGGGCGTCTCGTGGTCGGCGTCGGCGTCGAGCAGCTCGGCGGTGCAGAACGGCGGCACCTGGCGGGCCCGGTTGACCTCGCTGCGGAAGCGGGCGCGGAACTCCTCCTCGTACGCCAGCTCGGGCTTGACGACCTTGATCGCCACCAGCCGCTCGTGCCGGTCCTCGGCGAGATAAACGGTGCCCATGCCGCCCTGCCCGAGCCGGGCCAGCAGACGGTAGCCACCGAGGAACTGGGGGTCAGTGGATCGCAGCGGCGCCTTCATCGCGCTGGACGATACCCCGTGAACTCGGCCACGGCAGGTGTGGTGGTGGCCACGGATCCGCTGGTATGCCCGTTGTTTCGCGTTGCGACGACGTAGCGTTGAGGGCTGCCCAGGGCGGGTCCGTATGCCGCACGCCTGGTTGACGCCGACCCTCGAGGTGAAGATGGTGCACGCCCGGTGACCGTGACGACCGAACCGCAGCTGGTCACGCTCGCTCCGATCGTCGCACCGGTGCCCCCGGCGGTGTTCCGTTCCCCGTCGGCGCCGGCCACCCGCACCCTGGTCGACATCTTCGACGACACCGTGCGCGCGCACCCGGGCGCCCGCGCGCTCGACAACGGCACCACCGCGCTGACGTACCGCGAGCTGGCCGATGAGGTCGAGGCCGTCCGGGTGACGCTGAACGGGCACGGGATCGGCGCCGGTGACCGGGTCGGCGTACGGATCTCGTCCGGCACGGCCGAGCTGTACCTGGCGATCCTCGGCGTGCTCGCGGCCGGTGCCGCCTACGTGCCGGTCGACGCCGACGATCCCGAGGAACGCGCCGAGCTCGTCTTCGGCGAGGCGGGTGTCTGCGCGGTGCTCGGTGACGGGCTGAGCGTCTCGCTGCGCCGTACCCCCGAGGGCCGCTCCGCCCGGCCCGGACCGGACGACGACGCCTGGATCATCTTCACCTCGGGCTCGACCGGCACCCCGAAGGGGGTCGCGGTCAGCCACGGCGCCGCGGCGGCCTTCGTCGACGCGGAGGCGCGGTTGTTCCTCGCCGGCGAGGTCAGCGAGGCGATCGGCCCGCAGGACCGGGTGCTGGCCGGGCTTTCCGTGGCGTTCGACGCGTCCTGCGAGGAGATGTGGCTGGCCTGGCGGCACGGCGCCTGCCTGGTGCCGGCCGAGCGGTCGCTGGTGCGCAGCGGCGTCGACCTCGGCCCGTGGCTCGCCGAGCAGCGCATCACCGTGGTGTCGACGGTGCCGACGCTCGCCGCGCTGTGGCCGGTCGAGGCGCTGGAGGAGGTACGGCTGCTGATCTTCGGCGGGGAGGCCTGCCCGCCCGAGCTCGCGCAGCGCCTGGCCGTCGAGGGCCGCGAGGTCTGGAACACCTACGGGCCGACCGAGGCGACCGTGGTGGCCTGCGCCGCGCGGATGACCGGCGACGGACCGGTGCGCATCGGGCTGCCGCTGGCCGGCTGGGAGCTCGCGGTGGTCGACAGCGCCGGCGACCCGGTGGCGATGGGTGAGACCGGCGAGCTGGTGATCGGCGGGGTGGGTCTGGCCCGCTACCTGGACGCCGCCAAGGACGCCGAGAAGTTCGCGTCCCTGCCGTCGCTGGGCTGGGAGCGGGCGTACCGCAGCGGGGACATCGTCCGGGCCGAGCCCGAGGGGCTGCTGTTCGTCGGCCGGGGCGACGAGCAGGTCAAGCTGGGCGGGCGCCGGATCGAGCTGGGCGAGGTCGACGCCGCGCTGCAGGCGCTGCCCGGGGTCGCCGGGGCGGCCGCGGCGGTGCAGCGGACCGCTGCGGGCAATCAACTGCTGGTCGGGTACGTGGTGCCGGCCGACGGTGCCGACTTCGACGCTGCCGCCGCGGCGCTGCGCATCCGTGAGCAGCTACCGGCCGCGCTCGTGCCGCTGCTGGCCGTGGTGGACGCGTTGCCGACCCGTACGTCCGGCAAGGTGGACCGGGCCGCGCTGCCCTGGCCGCTGGCCGTCGCCGAGGACGCGGCCGGTGAGCTGACCGCGACCGAGGAGTGGCTCGCCGGCGGCTGGGCCGAGATCCTCGGCGTGCGTCCCACCGAGGCGGACGCCGACTTCTTCAACCACGGCGGCGGCAGCCTGAACGCGGCGCAGCTGGTGGCGTGGATCCGCCGGCGGCACCCGCGGGTCTCGGTGGCCGACATCTACCTGCACCCGCGGCTGTCACGGCTGGCCGCGGTGCTGGACGCGCTCGACACCACCGCGGCGACCCGCCGGGACGTCCGGCCGACACCGCGGCGCGCCGGGCTGGTCCAGGCCGTGCTGATGGTCCCGATGCTGGCGCTGGTCGGGCTGCGCTGGCTGACCGTGCTGGCCGCCCTCGGCAACGTCCTGGCGTTGCTGGCCCCGGCGTCCTGGACGCCGGTCGTGTCGTGGTGGTGGGTGGCGCTGGGCTGGGCGCTGCTGTTCAGCCCGCTCGGCCGGATCGCCGTGGCCGCCACGGGAGCCCGGCTGCTGCTGCGCGGCGTACGCCCCGGCAGCTACCCGCGCGGTGGCCGCGTGCACCTGCGGCTGTGGGCCGCCGAACGGCTCGCGGAGCTGTCCGGCGCCACCAGCGTGGCCGGAGCCTCCTGGATGATCACCTACGCCCGGGCGCTCGGCGCGCAGCTCGGTCCCGATGTCGACCTGCACTCCGCGCCGCCGGTCACCGGCCTGCTGAAGCTCGGCCGGGGCGCGGCGATCGAGCCGGAGGTCGACCTGTCAGGCCACTGGATCGACGGCGACGTCGTCCATATCGGCAAGGTGCGCGTCGGCGCGGGCGCCCGGGTCGGATCCCGCAGCACGCTGATGCCCGGCGCCCGGATCGGCAAGGGCGCACGGATCGCCGCGGGCTCGACCGTGGCCGGTGCCGTACCGGCGAACCAGCGCTGGGCCGGCTCGCCGGCTGCACCCGCTGCCAAGGACCCGGCCGCCTGGCCGGCCCATCGTCCGCCGCGCTCGCGAGTGGCGTCCCGTTTCTGGACTGCCGCGTACGGCATCACCGCGCAGTTGCTGGGACTGGTGCCCGTGGTGGCCGCCCTGCCGGGGCTCGTCCTGCTCGGCTGGACGGTGACCGTGCGCCCGGCCGTCGGCACAGTGCTGGCCGCCGTCGCGGTGGGCACGGTGGCCTACGTCGTGGGCTATGCGCTGCTGGTGCTCGTCGCCGTCCGGGCGCTGAGCATCGGCCTGCGCGCCGGATACCACCCCGTGCAGGGCCGGGTGGCGTGGCAGGTGTGGACGACCGAGCGGCTGATGGGGATGGCCCGGGTAGGGCTGTTCCCGCTCTACGCCAGCCTGTTCACGCCGGTGTGGCTGCGGCTGCTGGGCGCGAAGGTCGGGCGCGGCGTGGAGGCCTCCACCGTGCTCGCGCTGCCGGCGATGACCACGGTGGCCGACGGGGCCTTCCTGGCCGACGACACCATGGTGGCCACGTACGAGCTGAGCCACGGGTGGCTGCGGGTCGCTCCGGCCCGGATCGGCAAGCAGGCGTTCCTCGGCAACTCCGGGATGGCCGCACCCGGCCGTTCGGTGCCCAAGCGGGGACTCGTCGGCGTGCTGTCGTCGGCCCCGCGCAAGGCGAAGAAGGGCACGTCGTGGCTGGGTGCACCGCCGATGCCGTTGCGCCGTACCGTCGAGGCGGCCGACACCAGCCGCACCTTCGACCCGCCGGCCCGGCTCAAGCTGGCCCGGGCCGCGATCGAGTTGTGCCGCATCATCCCGGTGATGTGCGCCGCCGTCCTGGCCGTCGGCGTCCTGGCCGCGCTTGCGTTCGTCTGGCAGGTCTACGGGCTGTGGGTCGCCGCGCTCGCCGCCGGACCGGTGCTGCTGGGTGCGGCGATCGTCGCCGCCGCGACCGCGACGGCCGCGAAGTGGCTGCTGGTCGGGCGGTTCCGGGTCGCCGAGCGCGCGCTGTGGACCTCCTTCGTGTGGCGCAACGAGCTCGCCGACACGTTCGTCGAGGTCCTCGCGGCGCCGTGGCTGGTCCGCTTCGCGACCGGCACGCCGCTGCTCACCGCCTGGCTGCGCACGCTCGGGGCGAAGATCGGCCGCGGCGTCTGGCTGGAGACCTACTGGCTGCCCGAGTACGACCTGGTCACCCTGGGTGACGGCGCCACGGTGAACCGCGGCTGTGTCGTGCAGACCCACCTGTTCCATGATCGGGTGATGAGCATGGACGAGGTGACACTGGGCGCGGGAGCCGCCCTGGGCCCGCACGGCATCGTGCTGCCCGGCGCGAGCATCGGCGCCCGCACCACCATCGGCCCCGGCTCGCTGGTGACCCGCGGCGACGCCGTGCCGGACGACAGCCGGTGGCGGGGCAACCCGATCGCGACCTGGCCGGCCCCGGCCGCCCGCCGGCCGTGACCCCGGCGCCGGGGTCCCGTGGTGCCACGCCCGGCGCCGACCACTCCAGCGACTCGTACCTGCCCGGGCACGGCAACGGCGGCTACCGGGTCCTGCACTACGACCTCGACCTCGACTACCGGGTCGTGTCCAACCGGCTCGCCGGCCGGGCGGTCGTCACCGCGATCGCCGAGCAGCCGTTGTCGCGGTTCACCCTCGACCTGGGCCGCCTCCAGGTGCAGGACGTCCGGGTCGACGGCCGCCGGGTGAAGTACACCCACCGGCCGGACAAGCTGCAGATCAGACCCGAGCGCCCGATCGGCGCCTGGGACACCTTCCGGGTCGAGATCCGGTACGCGGGCAAGCCGGTGCCGATCTCCGGCCGCTGGGGTGACCTCGGGTGGGACGAGCTCACCGACGGGGTGCTGGTGGCGAGCCAGCCGAACGGCTCCCCGTCCTGGTTCCCGTGCGACGACCAGCCCGGGGCCAAGGCCACCTTCCGGGTGGCGGTCACGGCCCCCTCGCCGTACACGGTGCTGGTGACCGGCGATCCCGTGTCCCGGCGGCGCGGCGCGGGCAGCACCACGTGGGTGTACGAGCGGTCCGAGCCGACCTCGCCGTACCTGATGAGCGTCCAGATCGGCCGCTACGAGCTGATCGAGCTGGCCGCCGGCGACGTGGTGCAGCGCGCCGCGATCCCGGCCGCGCTGCGCGCCAACGCCGCCCACGACCTCGGCCGGCACGGTCAGATCATGGCGGCGATGCAGCGGCTGTTCGGGCCGTACCCGTTCCGCGAGTACGTCGTCGTGGTCGCCGACGACGACCTCGACGACCCGGTCGAGGCGCAGGGCATGGCGATCTTCGGCCGCAACCACCTGGACGGGCGGCGCACGCACGAACGGCTCGTCGCGCACGAGCTGGCCCACCAGTGGTTCGGCAACAGCCTCACGGTGGCCGACTGGCGCCACATCTGGCTCAACGAGGGCTTCGCCACGTACGCGGAATGGCTGTGGGCCGGCGTCGCCGGCGACCTGCCGGCCGAGGCCCTGGCCGCGCAGTGGTACGAGCGGATCGCGGCCCGCCCCCGGGACGTCATCGTGGCCGACCCGGGCATCGACCGGATGTTCGACCCGCTGGTCTACAAGCGCGGGGCCCTCACGGTGCACGCCCTGCGCAAACGGATCGGCGAGGAGCCGTTCTTCACGATGCTGCGCGCCTGGGTCGCCGAGCACCGGCACGCGACGGTGACGACCGAGCAGTTCCGGGCGCACGCGCAGCGCTTCGCCCGCGAGCCGCTGGACGGCCTGTTCGCCGCGTGGCTCGACAGCCGGGCGCTGCCGCCGTTCCCTCGCTGAGCTGAGCGAAGGGCGCCACCGCCCGGCCGGCCTTGCCTAGGGTGCGATGGACCAGAGCTGGCACGTGTTGTTCAGCCACATCCAGAGGTCGACCCTGGTGCCGTTGGCCGTACCGCAGTTGACGTCGTCGAGCACCATGCCGCTGTTCTCGACCACGAGTTCGTAGCGGCCGTTGCCCGCCGGGATGACCGCCCATTGCTGGCACAGGTTGCCGAGCGGCTGCCACAGGTTGACGGCGGTGCCGAGCGCCTGGCCGCAGTTGACCGCGTCGAGCACCTTGCCGGCGTTGACGTTGGTGATCGTCCACTTGTTGGCGCCGACGTTGGCGAAGCGCCACTGCTGGCACGTGTTGCCCAGTGACTGCCACTGGTCGACCGCCGTGCCGTTGGCCGTGCCGCAGTTCACCGCGTCGAGGACCTTGCCGCTGGCCAGGTTGGTGAGGCGGTAGGTGCCGCCGTTAGCGGGGAAGCTGACGTTCTTGCCGTAGCCGACGGAGACGATGTTCGCCTGCACGGCGTTCTCGGTGGCGTCGCTCGGATAACCGCTGGTCATGACGCCCTCGAAGAAGGATCCGACGGAGCCGTTGCTGTTGTCCCCGCCGATACCGAGGATGATCGCGCCCTGCTTGGTCATCGGCCGGTAGCCCGCCTGACTCGGCAGCGCTCCGTCGTACCGGGTCGCCAGGCCGCCGGACTGCGCGTTGCCGTCCTTGATGGCGTACGTGGACGTGCCGTTGTTCTTGAGCACCGCGGTCACGAACGGGGTGCCGCGTCCGGTGTTCGCCGTCCAGGAGCCGTTGCCCCCGGCGAACAGCCCGTTCTCCAGGTCCGCGGCCACTCGTGGTCCACCCGCGCACGGCGAGAACCAGCACAGCGTGCCGAAGTAGATCGCGTCCATGTCACCGTTGCCGGTGTCCAGGTTGTTGGTCTCGGCGTTGCCGTAGTCGAAGCAGCACCGGTCGTTGAAATGGGTGCCCTCGGTGACCATGTACATGCCCTCGGGCTGGCTGCCGGTCGCGACACCGTTCGTCGCGTTGTTGCGGTAGCCGTTGCCGGCGGAGATGTAGACGCCGTAGACCTTGTGCCCGCCCGCCGTGACGGGCAGGGCCGCGGCGTTCGCGCCCTGGTCAGCGGTCGGATTGGCGCCGCCGCCGGGAGCGATCGTCAGGTCGTTGTGCCGCGTCGTCTGGTCGTAGATGCGCACGATCGTGCAGTAGGTGCCCGAGCAGAAGGAGTCCTGCGTGGACGCGTTCGCGTAGCCGCCGGCGCTGAGCACGCCGACATTGGTGGTGGCGCCGTCCGACCAGCGGCGCACCTGGTACAGCGCGCCGTTGTAGGAACCGAACAACGCGCGGGTGGTGCTGTGCGCGGCGACGCACGGCGCGCCGCCCCCGGCGTAGATGTCGCAGGGCAGGGTGCCCGCCGCCCGGGCGGGTCCGGGCAGGCCGAACAGTGTCGCGGCGACGAGCGCCGCGGCCGCCCCGGCGGTGCGGATCTTGAGCATGGAGGCGCGCGGTGACCAGGAACGCATGATGTGCCTTTCGCGTGGCTGCGGCCGCAGCGCGTACCGGACGCTGCGAGGACACGACATCGTTGTTAACGGTCACATAGATGTATCCCCATGTTTCGGGATTGTCAATCAGCCGGCCCCGGGGACGGTGCGTCCGCCGTCAGCTGCGGTTGTCGCCGAAGTCGGTGTGCATGAGCTCGGCCAGGGTTTCCAGGCCGCCGCCCACTCCGGCGGCGGCCACCGCCGCCACGACGGTGACGGCCTGCAACGCGTGGCGGGCTCCCCGGCCGTTGCCGGCCGCGACGAGACCACGGACGACCGCACGCGGCAGGATCCGGCGGACGTAGTCGCGTTCGACGCCCAGTTTCTGGACGCGGGGCAGCAGCCGCGCCATCTGCACCTTGCCCCGGCCCTCGGCGTAGCAGCGGCGCATCAGGAACCGGAACGTGGAGCGTTCGGTGGGCACCTCGTGGTCGATCAGCGCGCCCGGCACGTACATCCAGTGCCCGCCGCCCGCGGCGCTCATCCGCAGGCACAGCTCGGTGTCCTCGGGCCGGTTGCGGTCGCCCAGTTTGCCGAAGCCGGTCCGGAAGCCGCCGACGGCGGTGAAGGCGTCGCGCCGGACCATCATGCTGGCCGACCAGACGTTGCGGATCGGCGCGGTGGCCGTCGGCATGCCGGTGTAGGAGACGCCGACCGTCCACAGCAGCTCGTCGGGCATCCACCGGGGCCGTTCGCCGGACCAGGCCGGGAGGATGCCGCCGCCGGCGCCGACCACGGCCGGGTCGGCGAACGGCGCCATGAGCCGGCCGAGCCAGTCCGGCGAGGCCACCGTGTCGTCGTCGAGGAACGCGATCAAGGGCGTGCCGGTGTGGAACGCGCCGGTGTTGCGGGTGCCGGACGCGCCCCGGGCGTAGACGTTCTCCAGCACGGTGATGCCGGGCAGTTCGCGCCGGATGCGGCGGAACAGGGCCGGGTTGTGGTCGACCACGACGACCACCTCGGCCGGAGTGTGCCGCTGGGTGCGCGCGGATCGCACCGTACGGACCAGGGACTGCCAGCGCCGCTCGGTGTGGGTCGGGATGACGACGCTGACGTCGCGGTGGTCAGGGCTCACGGTCGGTACTCCAAAGGCAGCGCGGACGAAGCGGCGTAGGGACCGGCGACCGGCGGAAGCTGCTTCGCTTCGGCCTGGGCCGTGGCACCGGCCATGGACACCCGGCGCTTGAACGGCTGCATCGGCGAGTGGCAGACGGTGCCGGCCGCGGGCAGGGTCCCGCCGAGCAGGTAGCGGTCCACGGCCCGGGTCGCACAGGTCGAGGTGCCGTACGCGGTGTGACCCCAGTTGTCGCTGGACAGCAGGCGGCTGCCCGGCAGCAGCTTGGTGGCCGACTCGGCCTGCCGGTAACTCGTCGCCGGGTCCCAGTAGTTGCCGACGAACAGCACCGGCGCGCTGGTGGTCCGGTTGAACGGTCCCCGGTAGGCATCCTCGTCCCGCACGGTCCACGTGTTGCCGGCGCAGGGGACGGTGCCCCAGCCCCAGGCGCGGCCGAAGTACGGGGCACGGGCGTCCTCAGCCGCGGTCAGTGCGGGCCACATGCTCGTGTCGCGGGGGTGGTCGGCGTCGGTGCAGATGACACCACTGAACGCGTCCAGCGTGTTGTCGTACGGGAAATCGCGGGCCGGTGTCCGTACCCGGGAGAGGTGTGCACGCAGCTCGGCCCGCGCCACGGACCGCTTTTTCGCGCTCTTGCCCGCGGGTGCGGCGAGCAGGGTCTCGACCGCGGCGGCAACAGAGGTGACGAAGTCGCCGGCCTCGGCGGAGTACAGGCCGGACAGCGTGAGGCCGATGAAGTCGGCGTAGGTCAGCCGTACCGCCTTGCCGTTCTCGTCGCGGCCGAGCAGCAGCGGCTTGGCGCGCAGAGACCGCGCAACGGCGGCGAAGTGCCGCTCCGGGTTACCAGCCGCGAACACGCAGCGCTTCTTCCCGGCATGGTCACACCGGGTGAGCAGGGTGCGCAGCGCCCGGTAGGCGGCGTCGGCCGAGCGCAGCCGGTTGTCCTGCAGGGAGCCCTGCGCCGGCACACCGGCCCAGGACTTCGGGTTGACCACTCCGTCGAGGGCCAGCGCGCGGACCCGGCCGGGGAACATGTTCGCGTAGTACTGACCGAGCAGGGTCCCGTAGCTGAAGCCGAGGTAGGTCAGCTTCGGGTCACCGACCGCGCGGCGCAGCACGTCCATGTCACGCGCGACCTCGGCGGTGGACATGGCTCCGGCGAGCGCGGCGCCGGTGGTGGAGCAGGCCTGCCCGACCGCGCGGGCCGCCTTGGTGTAGCTCGCCTCCTCAGCGGCGCCGTACGGGAAGAACTTGTTCAGCGGCGCCTGGGTCAGCACCTGCTCGCGGGTCGAGGGGAAGCACTTGAGGTTGTCGCTGGCACCGATGCCGCGCGGGTCGAAGCCGACCACGTCGAAACGGTCCAGGACGCTGTCGCTGAGAAAGGCGGGGGCCAGCGCGGCCATGTCGGTGCCGGAACCGCCCGGTCCGCCGGGGTTGACGAACAGGCTGCCGATCCGCTGAGCCTGCTTGCGCGCCTTCACGCGGAGCAGGGCGATCTGCACGGTCGCGCCGTCCGGCTCGTCGTAGTCGAGCGGCAGCCGGACGGTGGCGCACTGAGCGCTTCCGTAGCAGGTGTACCACTGCAGCACCGGGGTCGGCACGCGGTCGACGCGGTCGGCCTCGGGCCCGCTGGTCACGTCTGCGGTGGCGGCCTGAGCGGGTCCGGCCGGCGCGACGGCGACGCCGGCGAGCAGTGCGGCGGCGAGTCCGGCGCCGAGCAGGCGAGCGGTGAACGACATGCGGAGGGCCTCCTGAAGGGCGAGCGAGCCGCCGGCACAGCGCGTGATCGCCGTCGGGACAGCACGGTTCTCGGCACGCTGATTTCAGGGTTAATTACCGCATCTTGCCCGGCCGGTCACCAGTGGCCGACTACACGGAGTAGTTGCCGGAACGATGACGCAGCGTCGATCATCAGCTGGCCGCCGTCCCCTGTTCGGATGACCTCGAGGGATCAGCGGGTCACCGCAGGGGAAGGTCGACCCGCCGGCCCATACCGAACTGCGGAGCGTCGGTGTCGGTCACCATGGCGAAGGCGCCGGCGGGCACGCCGTCCCGCTTCGCCACCCGGGAGGCCGCGGCCAGCAGCTTCTGCTCGCTCCCGCCGGCGATGAAGAAGATGTAGACGTCGCCGAACTCCTCGCCGTCGTCGTACTCCTCGATGCCGAGCTCGTCCTCGAGGTCGATCATGAAGTCACCGACGTCGTCGATCCATTCACCGTCAGCGGTCATCGGAATGTGGATCTCCACCAGTACAGCCATGCCGAAGATGATCCGGCATAGCTGTCAGGGCCCGGGCAGGGGCCTACTGCGGCGGATCCGTGGCGGGCAGGATGCGGCCGCGGACCTGGCCGAGCCCGATGACGGCACCGTCCGGGCCGGGCGCGCTCGCGCTGATCACGATCTCGTCGCCGTCCTCGAGGAAGGTGCGGGTGGTGCCGTCCGGGAGCCGCAGCGGCTCGGCGCCTCCCCAGGAGAGCTCGATGAGTGAGCCCCGCTGGTCCGGGCGCTCGCCGCTGATGGTGCCGGAGGCGTAGAGGTCGCCGGTGCGCAGCGATGCCCCGTTGGCGGTCAGGTGGGCCAGCATCTGCGCGCCGGTCCAGTACATGCCGTCGGAGCTCGGGCGGGAGACGACGTGGCCGTTGAGCCGGACCTCGAGCCGGACGTCCAGCCCCCACGGCGGCGTCCGGGAGTCGTCGAGGTACGGCAGCAGCGGCACGGTCCGCGTCGGCGGTGCCACCCGGGCGGAGGCGAGGGCGGCCAGCGGTACGACCCACGGTGAGATCGAGGTGGCGAAGGACTTGCCCAGGAAGGGGCCCAGCGGCACGTACTCCCAGGCCTGGATGTCGCGGGCGGACCAGTCGTTGACGAGGCAGATCCCGAAGACGTGGTCGGCGAAGGCGGTCTGCGGCACGGGCCGGCCCAGGGACGACGGGGTGCCGACGACGAAGCCCAGCTCGGCCTCGATGTCGAGGCGCCGGGACGGCCCGAAGGTGATCTCACCATCGGTGCCGCGGCGCTGGCCGCAGGGGCGGACGACGTCGGTGCCCGAGGCGACCACGGTGCCGGCGCGGCCGTGGTAGCCGATCGGCAGATGCTTCCAGTTGGGCGTCAGCGGGTCCTGGCCGGGCCGGAACATCCGGCCGAGGTTGGTCGCGTGCTGCTCCGAGGCGTAGAAGTCGACGTAGTCGGCCACCGTGAACGGCAGATGCATGACGGCGTCCCGCGCCGGCACGAGATGCGGGCTGAAACGCTCGGTGAAGGCGGACTCGGCGACCCAGCCGGTCACCAGGGCACGCACTTGGGACCAGGCGTCAGGTCCGGCGGCCAGCAGGGTGTCCAGGGACGGGCCCGCCACGACGGGGGCCAGCTCCGGGGCGAACTGCTGCACGGCGGCGGCCAGGTCCAGGATCAGGTCGTCGATCGCCACGCCCACCCGGGCCCGGCTGTCCGGCGCCGTGCTGAACACCCCGTAGGGCAGGGTCGCGACGCCGAACGGGGTGGAGACGGTGCTCAACGCGGGTCCTCCGGGAGAAGTCCGTGGCGCAGCAGGCCGTCGACCGGCTCGGTGACGCTGCACGTGCCGAAACTGGTGAAGTGCTGCCGGATCTGCCCGGCCAGGGAGTCGTCGAGGCCGGCGATCGCGGTGGCCACGCGTACGCCGTCCTGGTCGGCCAGCGCGGCGGCGACGTCGGCTCCCTGCAGGGCACGGCCGGTGGCGAGCAGCACGTTGAGGTAGCCGTGGTGTTCGAAGCCGGTGGCGGGATCGCGGTGCCGGACCGGGTCGTGCAGGCCCGCGGTGAGTTTGTAGGCGACGCCGCCGCGTACAGCCGCGTCCAGGACCGCGGACAGCTGCCGCTCGTCGGGGAAGGCGGTCGCGACCACCCCACCGGTACGGATCTTGAGTCGCAGACCGGCCGCGGCGAGGGTGGCCACCGTCGCGGCGGTGACGTCGGCCCACGGCAGTTCGACGTAGGTGCGCACCGCCGGGGGCACGTGCCGCTCGACCGCGTTCACCAGCTCGGCGAGCCCGGCTGCGGACGCGGGCACCTCCAGCGCCACCAGGTCCACCCGGGGTTCCGCCTGCGCCTGGGCGACCGCGGCGGGAACGTCCGCGGCCCCACCGGGCAGGGTGAGCGAGACGGGCAGCGGCGATCCGGCGGGCAGTGCCGTCGTGAGCTCCGGCCAGCGGGGCAGGGAGCAGATGAACGGGCCGAGCAGCGGTGCCAGCGGCGACGTGCGGCGCTCCCGGTGCGCCCGTACGGCGTCCGGAAGGGGCTGGTTGCCGGGCGGGAAGATGGCCGCGTCGTCGAGCAAGCCGAGGAACAGCCGGGGCGGTGCGGTCACACTTACCTCCGTCGGGGTCGCTGCGCCGGTCCAGCTTTGGCCACCGGCCTGTGGTGCACAACGCGTCCAGCGGAGAGCAGGCAATCTGTACAGATCTGCCGCCGCTGGCCGGGTACCGCTGGGCAACCTGTACAGGCCGCCGGATCCCGCCTATATCCGGATGTTAGGTGCGAACAATCACGAGTCAGTGATTTCGACTAATGCGTCATAGCCTGGCCGACGACGCCAAAGGTAGCTGACAAAGGCTCTCGAACCAGACAGTGGTGACCGTCCATGGATGATCACGTCCCGTCAGAAGCTGTACCCGCACAGTTAGATTCGCTCTCGATCTCACCGGCACGAGCGGGGGCGCTTTTCACCATGGACACGATCCGGATCGCCACAGCCATGTACCACCGGGACCTCACCTGTCAGCACCTCGGCATCCAGCTCGACGATCTCGGGCCCGGCCGCGCACTGATGCGGATGCGGGTCACCGCCACGATGACCAACGGGCACGGGACCGTCCACGGCGGATACCTGTTCCTGCTGGCCGACGCGGCGTTCGCGTACGCCAGCAACACCCACGGGCCGGCCGCGGTGGCCCAGCACGCGCAGGTCACGTTCCTGCGCCCGGCCGAGGTGCACGACGAGCTGCTCGCCGAGGCGGTCGAACGGGTGCGCGCCGGCCGCAACGGCGTGTACGACGTGACCGTGCGGCGCCCGACCGGCGAGGCCGTCGCCGAGTTCCGCGGGCACAGCGTGATGCTGAGCGGGCGGCCGTCCATCGCCCCGGGGCAGTGACCGGCGATGACGCTGGAGCTGGCACTGCTCGGGCCGGTCGAGGCCCGTACGGACGGGGCCCGGGTCCCGCTCGCCCCGCTGGAACGCAGCGTTCTCACCCTGCTGGCGCTGGCCGAGGGCACGGTGCTGTCCACCGAGCGGCTCATCGACAGCCTCTGGGCGGTCAAGCCTCCGGCGGTACCCCGGGCGCGCGTCCAGGGACTGATCTCGTCGCTGCGGCGCAAGATCGGCAGTGCGCTGGTGACCCGCGACCCGGGGTACTTCCTGGCGCTGCCCGCCGCCGCGTGCGACCTGCAGCGGTGTGAGGAGCTGGCCCGGCAGGCAGCCCGGGCGCGGCCGGCCGACGCGGCGGAGAAGCTGCGCCAGGCGCTCGCGCTGTGGCACGGCGAGCCGCTGGGCGGGGTGGCCGCACCGGGGGTCGAGGCCGACCGGGCCCGGCTGGCCGAGCTGCGGGTCTCACTCCTGGAGGCCTGCTTCGAGGCGGAGCTGACTCTGGGCCGGCACGCGGAACTGGTCCGCGAGATGGTCGCGGCGGTGACCGCCAACCCGTTGCGGGAACGGCTCACCGGGCAGTTGATGACCGCGCTGTACCGCTCGAACCGGGGCGCGGAGGCGCTGCTGGCGTACCAGAATCTGCGCGAGCGGCTCGCCGACGAGCTGGGCAGCGACCCGTGCGCGGACCTGCGGGAGCTGCACGCGGCGATCCTGCGCGGCGAGGATCCGGTCCCTCGGCGCCCGGCCGTGGCGGGCGTGGTGCCGGTGGAGCCGAAGCCGCGGCCGGCGCAGATGCCGGCCGGCGTGGGGCACTTCGCGGGCCGGGACGCCGACCTGACCGCGCTGACCGCCGCGCTGCCGGAGCCGGGCGCCGACCCCCGGGTCGTGCTCATCTCCGGTGCCGGGGGCCTGGGCAAGACCGCGCTGGCGGTGCGCTGGGCGCACACGGTCGCGGACCGGTTCCCGGACGGGCAGATCTTCGTGGACCTGCACGGGTCGGCCAAGGATGCGGCCCTGTCCCCCGGCGCGGCTGTGGGCGCGGCGCTGCTGGCGATCGGCGTACCCGCGGACCGCCTACCGGCCGGTGTCGAGGAGCGGGCCGCCCTGTTCCGGACCCGGCTGTACCACCAGCGGGTGCTGCTGGTCGCCGACGACGCCGGCTGCGTGGGTGAGCTGCTGCCGCTGGTCCCGCCCACCTCGGGCAGCCTGCTGGTGGCGACCAGCCGCAGCCGGCTCACCGCGCTCACGGCGCACCACGAGGTGCGTACGGTCGCCCTGCGCCCGCTGTCCGGCGAGCTTTCCCGCGACCTGCTGTGCGCGATCGTCGGCCCGGGCCGGCTGGCCGGGCCGGGCGGCGCCGAGGTGGTGGAGCTGTGCGGTGGCTGGCCGCTGACGTTGCGCCAGGCCGGGGCCATGCTGGCCGCCCGGTCCACCCAGTCGCTCGGCTCCTTCGCCGGCGAGCTGCGCGAGCGGGCCGACACCCTGTCGGTGGCCGACGACCCGCGGACCGTCCGGGCCGCGCTGGTGCAGGCCCGCACCGGTCTGGACCCGGCCGCCGGGCGGCTGTTCGACCAGCTCGGCGCGCTCCCGGTGGGCTCGGTCAGCCTGGAGCTGGCCGCCGCGGTGGCCGGGATCTCGGTGACCCGGACCCGGCGGCTGCTGGACGAGGTGATCTCGGCCAACCTGATGGTGGAGACCGGCCCGGACCGGTACGGCTGGTACGACATGGTCCGCCGGTACGCCCGCCGCTGCGGCGCCGCCCTCAGCGACCGCGACGTGGCCGAGGAACGGGCGATCCGCTGGTACCTGTCCACGTTCGAGCGGCTCGCGGCCCAGCCGGCACCGGATCCCGAGCTCGTCGGCGCCGAGGAGGGCGACCTGCCGGCGGTGGCCCGCTGGGTGGCGCAGCGCGGCGATCCGCAGCTCACCTGGGACTTCGTCAGCAAGGCGTACGCGGTCACCCCGGCTGTGGGGGTCGAGGCGTGCGAGGCGGCGCTGGCCGCCGCGGCGGACCTCGGCGACAGTCGCACGCTGGGAGCCGCGCACACCCAGCTCGGCGCGGCGCTGCTGGCCGAACCGGCCCGGGCCGACGAGGCGGGCCGGCATCTGGAACGGGCCATCCAGCTGCTCGGCGTGGACCAGGGCGAGCACGTCCGGATCGCCACGTTCGCCCTGGGCAGCCTGCTGGCCCGGCAGGGCCGGCCGGCCGAGGCGGGCTCGCTGCTGGAGCGGACCCTCGACCTGCTCGATCCGGGGACCGAGCCACTGGCCTCCACGATCGCCCTGTTCGCCCACGCCGACCTGCTGGTGCGCACCGGCTCGGCCGGCCGCGGCCAGGAACGCTTCGCCCAGGCGCTGATCATGTGCGAGGCGGCCACCGGGAGCCGGTTCAGCCGCGCCCGGCTGGTGCTGAACGCCCAGGTGGGCGCCCGGTTCCTGGCCTACCTGGACGATTCGCTACGGGCCCCGCGGGTAACCGGCCCGGACCGGCGGCTGGCCGCCCGGCTGTTCACAGGGGTACGGCGCTGACCCGGAAGTCCCGGGCCGTCACGGCGATCGCGGCCGCCACCTCGTCCGAGGTCCGCCCGCGGAACCGGAACCGGCCGCCGACGTGCTCGTAGTACGCGTCGGCGGCCGGCAGGATCTCCCCCGGCCGCAGCACCGCCTCGGCGTACGGGCCGGGCTCGCGGTCCAGCATCGACCCGGCCCCGGTGATCCGGCACGGACGCTGTGCCGGGGCGGGCGCCAGCAGCCAGCCGGCCACCTCACCGCCCGGCTGGGCGAGCGCGGCCGGCCAGTCCCGGGGCAGGCGGCCCAGCGCCAGCCGGAACGCCGCCTCCATCAGGTCGTAGCCGTGCACCTCGCGCCACAGGAAGGGGATCTCCGCGCCACCCGCCCGGGCGCCGACCTCCAGGAACGCGCACTCGCCGGTGGCGCGGTCGACGAACAACTCCAGGTGGAACACGACGGGCCGGTCGGACAGGGCGGCCAGGGCCCGCACCGCGTACGCGCCGACGGCCCGCACCAGGCCGGGATCGTCCTCCTCCACCGAGCCGAGCGGGGTGCCGCCGCGGAAGCCGAGACAGGTGTTCAGGTACCGCGACACCCGGTACGGGCCGAGCGTCACGCCGTCGAAGTAGCCGTCCACGTGGTGGATCGGGCGCGGGTCGAACGACTGGGCCATCAGCCGGGGCCGGCCGGTGAAGTCCACCTCACGCAGGTCACCGGGCCCGTCCACGCGTACGACACCGGCGCTGGAGCTGCCCGTGCGCGGCTTGACGATCACCGGCCAGCCGTACCGGTCACCGAAGGCGCGGACGGTCGCCGCCTCCCGTACGGTCGTGAAGGCCGGCACCGCCAGGCCCGCCCCGGCCACCTGCCCGCTCATCGTCACCTTGTCCCGGTAGGGGCGCAGCTCCCCCGGTGTCCACCCGGCGCAGCCCCACTCCTGCCGCAGCTGCGCGGCGACCAGCAGGTCGTCCTCCTTGAGCGCGACGATCGCGGCCGGCGGCCCGAACTCGTGGGCCAGCTGCTTGACCCGTTCCGTCACGGCGGGCAGGTCGTCGGTCGCGTCGACCAGCAGCACGGCGGCCGCTTCCGGGGGCACCGCCGAGGCCCCGACCTCGGTGGCGACGTAGGTGACGGTGTGCGTGCGGTGGTCGAGGTAGCGGGCGTACTCGGCGTAGCGGGCCCGCCAGCGGTGGATGACCACGATGTGCGGCCGGGCCGGCATCAGTTGTCCTCGGCCAGCTCGTAGAACGCCGGGCCGTCCAGGTAGCGGAAGGTGCCGAAGTCGCGGTCGACGACCTCCTCGATCGGATGCATCAGGTTGACGATCAACGGGGTGCTCAGGTCGTCGACGGTGCGCCGCAGTCTGCCTCCCGGGGCCACCACCGGGCGGATGTCGTAGAGGCTCTCCAGGCCCTCGATCACCCCGATCATCGGGTACGCCTTGAGCCGCGCCTCCACCGTGGACACCGCCCAGGCGCTGACCACGTGCTTCCTGATCTCGTAGTCCGTGCCGACCCGGTCGGCGAAGCGCTGCGGGCGCACGTACGCGTCGACGATCCACTCCAGCTGGCCCTCGCCCAGCGCGGGCTGGCAGAAGCCGGGCAGGTCCAGGCCGGCCATCCGGGCGCCGACCTCGACCAGGCACGGCCCCGACGGGGTCAGCTTGATCTCCAGGTGCGCGGCGCCGTAGCGGATGCCGAGCGCCTCCAGGACCGCGAACGCGTACGGCACCAGCGCCTGCTGGACCGCGCCGTGCCGGGGCAGCAGCCGGACCCCGCAGGTCAGGTCGACGATGCCGTTGGCGGTGAGCTTGTCGTACTTCCAG
This sequence comes from Actinoplanes sp. CA-051413, assembly GCF_050955795.1. Taxonomy (NCBI): domain Bacteria; kingdom Bacillati; phylum Actinomycetota; class Actinomycetes; order Micromonosporales; family Micromonosporaceae; genus Actinoplanes; species Actinoplanes sp. CA-051413. The sequence continues at coordinate 3,575,888 of NZ_CP192100.1, read as the reverse complement.
ATGTCGGTGACCTGGTGTGCGCCGTCGCAGCTGACCGTGTCCACCACGTACTCACCGCCGGCCAGGTACTCCTGGGCGACGACGGCCTCATTGCGGCGGGAGAAGATGTTCTCGCTGCCCAGGATCTTGCGGTACGCGGCGACCGACTCCCGGGGCGTGGCGCAGAAGTGCACCCCGTCGCCGGCCGCACTGCGGATCGGTTTCACCACGATCCGGCCGCCCCGGGCCTCGTGCCAGGCGGCCAGCTGCTCCGCGCTCTCCACGAGCAGCTGCCCGGTGGCCCGCAGACCGGCGGCCCGCAACGTCTCGATCTGCACGTACTTGTCGCGGCGGGCGACGCTCAGCGCGGTGCCGTTGCCGGGCAGGCCGAGCTCGGCGGCGAGCAGGTCGGCGAACTCCACGCCGATCTCGCCGCCGGCCACCACGGCCACGGGGTCGTGCCCGCGGATCGCCGCGAGCGTGGCATCCAGGTCACCGGTGTGCACGATGTTCGCCGCGTACGGGGACAGGTCGAACGCGCCCTGGTACACCAGCGGCGGTTCCGGCGTGCTCTGCACCCGGACCACCTGGTAGCCGGCCTGGTGGAACACCGGCGCGAGGCGCCGGGTCGGGGCGTACGCATCGACCATCACGACGGTTCGGGAAACGCTCATCGCCCCACCGTGGCCGGGGGCGCTGCAGATTCGCTACAGATCCGCTGCGCAGCGGATCCATGGTGGATCTGAAGCGGCGCCCGTCAGGCTGCGTTCCATGTTGCAGCGCATGTGCTGGATCTTCCCGGACCGAGAGTCGACCCGGACCGCGGCGCAGTGGAACGCCGCGTTCTGGCGCACCTATCAGGAGGTGGCCAAGGAACTGGGCCTGAGCTGGGAGCGGACCGCGCCGGAGGCGGTGACGGTGGACGCCCTGGACCCCCGCAACCCCCGGGTGTACGTCGACGGGATCCTGGTGACCCCGCGGGACACCCTGTTCGTCACCTCGCCGTACACGCTGCCGTACCAGGCCGCGGACGCGTTCAACCAGTTCACCCTCTACGCCGTGCTGGAGCAGGCCGGCTTCTACCTGCCGCACCCGAGCTGGCTGGCCGCGCTCGGCAACGACAAGCTGGCCACCCTGCTGTTCCTCAAGGACTCGCCGATACCGCCGGTGCCGACCGTGCGCATCGGCTCCGGCCGCGACCTGCTGTACGACGAGTTCCTGCCCGCGGTCGAGAACCTGCCGTACCCGGCCATCGTCAAGCCGTCCGGCTGGGCCGCCTCGCGTGGCATCAACATGGCCCACGACGCCCACGACGTCCGGGGACTGCTCAGCCTCGCCCAGGGCGGCGACACCACGCTGGTGTTCCAGCCGTACCTGGGCCGGGCCACCACCGACTACCGCATCCACATGGTCGACGGGAAGCCGCACACCACGCTGGTGCGCATCCCCGGCGACGGTGCCCGCTACCCGCAGTACAGCACCGGGGCGCGGCTGCACTACGCGCCGCTGCCGGACGAGCTGGCCGCGGCGGTGGACTACTTCGCGAAGAAGCTGCCGATGCCGTACTTCTGCGTGGACTTCCTGCACGACGGCGATCGGTTCTGGCTGTCCGAGGTGGAACCGGACGGCGCCATCATGTGCCCCGACTCCCGCGATCCCGCGGTGGTCGCGCAGAACCGGGCGATCGTCCGGGACCGGTTCCTGGCCTACCGGGACGGGCACGCGCGACTGCACGGAGGTGCACTGTGACCACGGAATTCTTCTCCGCCGCCCCGCTGGCGGTGGCCACCGTCGCCGACACCCTGGCCAAGCTGCGCTCGGTGCCGGCCCTGGCCGCCCGGTACGCCGACATCGTCGCCCTGGACAGCCTCGAGGACCTGGTGCACGTGCCGGTCATGCGCAAGGACGACCTGAACGTGGCGCTGGAACACCTCAAGCCCAAGGCGCAGCACGGCGCCACCTGGACGTTCCAGAGCGGTGGCAGCACCGGCTCACCCAAGCTGGGCTACGCCCCCACCGGCCTGTACATGACCGAGGTGTACGAGCAGTGGAAGCCGCTGGGCCCGGACGACCTGTTCGTCAACGGCTGGGGCGCCGGCAAGCTCTGGGGCGCGCACTACCTCATGAACTCGTACGCCGACCTGACCGGCTGCACCGGGATCGGGCTGGGCGCGATCAACCGCACCGAGTACGACGTCTGGCTGGAGTTCTTCGCCGACCGCGGGGTCACCTCGATCGGTGGTACGCCCAGCGTCCTGCGCCCGATCATCGGCCGGGCCCGCGAGCTCGGGATCAAGCTGGCCGACCTGCGTACCGTGCTCTGGCTCGGCGAGGCCTGGAACCCCGGCCTGGACGAGGACCTGCCGGTGGTCGCGCCGCAGGCGCGCCGCTGGGGCCTGTTCGGCAGCACCGAGACCTGGGTCGCCGGCACCAACACCCCGCAGTGCGCCGACGACACCTGGCACCCGCTGCCCTCGCAGCTCGTGCACATCGGCGCCGACCAGCTGATCGACTTCACGTCGCTCAAGCCGCACGGCCTCAACCCGGTGCTGCGCTACCAGACCGGCGACGCCGGCGAGTGGGTCGCCTGCACCTGCGGAGTGCCCGGCCGGGCGCTGCGGGTGCTGGGCCGCCGCGACGGCGAGGTGAAGTTCCGCGGCCTGCTGCTCAACGCGGACGCCCTGCTGCGCGAGGTGGCCGGTGTCCCCGGCGTCTCGCAGAGCCAGGTGGTCATCACCGAGTACCCGGCCCGCGGCAGCACGTGCGAGGTGCTGGTGGTGCCCGCCCGGGGCACGCCGGACGGGCTCGCCGGCCGGGTCCGCGACCACATCCTCGGCTCGGCCTTCGGCGGCCCGAGCACTGCCTTCCAGCGCGACCCCGAAGCCCTGGCGGTCACCGTCACCGACGCGCTGATCCACAACGAGCGCACCGGCAAGGTGTCCCCGCTGGTCCAGCGGCAGGCGACATGAGCTCACCAGCCGTCGCACCGCCCCGCGAGGACCCCGCCCGGGGGCTCGGGCGCGACTTCAACCTGCTGTGGCTCGGTCAGTCGGTCAGCAACGTCGGCGACCGGATCAACGTGTTCGTGGTGCCGACCGTGATGATCCTGCTGCTGCACGCCTCGGCGTTCCAGGTGGGCCTGGTCGGCATGGCCCAGTACCTGGCCATCCCGCTGCTCAGCCTGGCCGCCGGCGTGCTGGTGGACCGCTGGGACCTGCGCCGCACGCTGATCTGGTGCGACCTGATCCGCATGCTGGCCATCACCGCCATCCCGGTCGCGTACTGGCTCGGCGTGCTGTCCGTACCGCTGGTCTTCGTGGTCGTGGTGCTGGCCAACGCGGCGTCGGTCTTCTTCAACATCGGCTACGTCGCCACCATCGCGGCGATCGTCCCGGCCGGGGGCCGGGTGCGGGCGTACTCGCGGCTGGAGGGCAGCCGCAGCGTCGCCGAGGTGGTGGGGCCGGCGCTGGCCAGCGTGCTGTACCGCCTGCTCGGCGTGGCGTCACTGCTGGTCGACGCGGTGACCTTCCTGATCTCGGCGGTCGGCGTGCGGGCGATGCGACCGTACGGGGTACGCACGCAGCAGCACGAGCCGATGTGGACGCGGCTGGTCGCCGGGGTACGGCTCAACTGGAACGACCCGGTCCTGCGCGGCACCATCCTGGGCACCACGCTGCTCAACCTGGGCGGCCCGATCTTCGTGACCGTGCTGCCGATCCTGGCGTACCGGGGGCTGCACCTGTCCGTGCCCACGCTGGGCACGGTGATGTCGGTGGCCGCGGTCGCCGCCGTCGCCGGGGCGCTGCTCGCCCAGCGGGTCAGCCGGCTGATCGGCGCCGACCGGCTCATGCCCTGGTCGGTGTTCCTGCACTGCCTGGCCGGCCTGGGCATCCTGGCCGCACCGGCGCTGCCGCCGGCGCTCGTGCTCGGCGTGACGCTGAGCTTCTACGGGCTGTTCATGGTCTGGTACAACGTCAGCACCGCGGCGGTCCGCCAGGCCCGGGTCGGCCCGGCCGACCAGGCGGTCTCGCACGCCGCGTTCCGCACGATCACCTGGGGTGTCATCCCGTTCGCGGCGCTGCTCGGCGGCGTGCTGGTCGAACTGCTGACCCCGCGGGTGGGCGTCCTGGACGCGGCCCGGATCGCCATGGTCGGCGGCACCCTTATCGGGGTCCTGTTCGCCTGGATCCCGCTGGCCCCCACCCACGCCCGACTGGCCCGGGAACGCGCAGCGGCGGGTGCCGCATGAGTCGCGTGGTGCTGATCACCGGCTGCGCCTCCGGGATCGGCCTGGCCACCGCGGTCCGGGCCGCGCAGGCCGGCTGCACGACGATCGCCACGCTGCGCGATCCCGGCCGCGCGGACCCGCTGCGGCAGGCCGCCGACGCGGCCGGCGTGAAGCTCGACGTACGGCGTCTGGACGTCACCGACGAAGCCTCGGTCGACGCGTGTCTGGCCGGCGTGCTGGACACCCACGGCCGGCTCGACGCCCTGGTCAACAACGCCGGGCTGGCCAACACGTTCGCCAGTGTGGAGACCGCCGGGATGGCCCCGTTCCGGGCCGGGCTGGAGGTCAACCTGTTCGGCGTGGTCGCGGTGACCCGGGCGGCGCTGCCGCACCTGCGCGCGAGCCGGGGCCGGATCGTCACCGTGGGCAGCACCCGCGGGTTGATCGGGCAGCCGTTCAACGAGGCGTACTCCGCGGCCAAGTTCGCGGTCGAGGGGTTCATGGAGAGCCTCGCGCCGGTCGCGGCGAGCCAGGGCGTCCGGGTGGTCATGGTCGAGCCGGGACCGGTGCTGGGTACCGCTTTCGGCGCCAACTCCGGCGTCACCCGCGAGTCGCTGCTGGCCGAGGCCGGCCCGTACGCCGAGGTGCTGGCCGACTACCTGGCCTGGGTCGCACGCGGCGGGCATCCGGGCGCCCAGTCCGCGTCCGAGGTGGCGGAGGTGCTGGTCCGCGCGCTCACCGACGACGCGCCCCCGTTCCGGATCATGACGAGCGACTGGGGCGAGCAGTACGCCCGCACGAAGCTGGCCGACCCCGACGGCACCGCGGTGTCGGCGATGACCCGGTCCTGGCTGGCGCCGCGGGCCCTGCACCTGCACCCGGACGTGGTGCGGCGCAGCGTCGACACCGTCGGGGCGATCCGCGACGACCAGTGGGACCGGCCCACCCCCTGTGCCGAGTGGACCGTGGCCCAGCTGGTCGCGCACATGATCCGGGAGAACCGCGGGTTCGCCGCGGCGGCCCGGGGCGAGCACACCGGACCGGCGGACTGGCACACCCCGATCGGCGCGGACCCCCGGGCCGAGTACGCCGCGTCCGCACGGGAGGTGACCGCGGCGTTCGCCGCCGAGGGCGCGCTGGACCGCACCGTCTGGCTGCCGCTGATCCGGGACGGGATCTCGCTGCCGGCCCGGCAGGCGCTCGGTTTCCACCTGCTCGACTATGTGGTGCACGGCTGGGACGTGGCGGCGGCGATCGGGCGGCCGGTCACCTTCACCGACGAGGTCATCGCCGCGGTCCGGGAGATCGCCGAGCGTGACGTACCGGACGGGCCGCGCCGCCACCGTCCACAAGCGACGTTTGCGCCCGCCCGGCCGGCGGACGACGGCGTTCCCCCGCTGGACCGCTTGCTCGCGTTCCTGGGACGCGATCCCGCCTGGAGCCGGCGATGAACGCCGGCGGAGTGCTCGCCGATTTCCTGACCACGGCCCGCGTCCACGCGGACCGCCCGGCGATCAGAGCGGACGGCGCCGACCTGACCTACGCCGAGCTGGCGGCCCGGGTGACCGGCTTCGCCGCCGGCCTCGGTGCGCAGCCCGGCGTGGTCGGCGTCCCGGCCGGCCATCACGCCGGCACAGTGACCGCGCTGTTCGGAGTCTGGGCCGCCGGTGGCACCTACTGCCCGATCGATCCCGGCTTCCCCGAGCAGCGCCGCGCCGCGATGGCCCGCGCCGCCGGATGCCGGGTGCTGATCGGCGCCGACGGCCGGCCGGCACCGGGTCCGGGCGGCACCGACCCGGGGGCGGCCTACGTGCTGTTCACCTCAGGCTCAACTGGCGAACCCAAACCTGTGGTGACCCCGCACCGGGCGATCGCCACGACCGTCGGATCCCTGCGCGAGTTGTTCGGCATCACGCCGCAGGACCGGGTGCTGCAGTTCGCGTCGCTCAACTGGGACACCTGCTTCGAGGAGATCCTGCCCGCCCTCACCGCCGGCGCGTGCCTGGTGTTCGACGCGGACGCGCACCGCGGCTCGTTCCCCCGGTTCCTGCGGATGCTCGCGCGGGAACGGATCACCGTGCTGGACCTGCCGACCGCGTTCTGGCACGAGCTGGTAGGGCACCTGCACGAGTCCGGGGAGGCGCTGCCGGCGGGCGTACGGCTCGTGATCATCGGCGGGGAGGCCGCGGCGCCCGGGAAGGTCGCGCAGTGGTCGGCGTTGCCGGCCGGGCACGTTCAGCTGCTCAACACGTACGGGTGCACCGAGACGACCCTGATCACCCACGCGCTGGAGCTGACCGGCGCGCCGGACCCGGTCCCGATCGGCCGGGCCCTGCCGCACGTGGCCGAGCACCTGGGCGAGGGCGGCGAACTGCTGATCGGCGGGCCGGCGCTGGCCGACGGCTACCTGGGCCGGCCGGCGGCGACCGCGGAACGCTTCGTCACGGTCGGCGGACGACGGTTCTTCCGCACCGGCGACCGGGTGTCCCGCGCCGCCGACGGCGTGCTCACCCACCGCGGCCGGATCGACCACGAGGTGAAGATCCGCGGGATCCGGGTCGACCCGGCCGAGGTGGAAGCGCACCTCACCGGTCATCCGGCGGTCCGCGCGGCCCTGGTCACCGGGGTCACGGTGGCGGGCCGCACGGCTCTCGCGGCGTACGTCGTACCGCGGGCCGGCACGTCCAGCACCGGGCTGCCGGACCGGATCGCAGCCCACCTGCGCGGCCGGGTCCCGGCCCACCTGGTTCCCAGTCACATCCACGTCGTGGCCGAGCTCGCCTACACCGCTAGCGGCAAGGTCGATCGGCGCGCGAGCAAGGAGATGCTGTCATGAACGTCCACCAGGCGACCGACCTGTTCCGGCGGGTCCTGGAGAACCCGCGGGTCAGCGAGCAGGACGACTTCTTCCACCTGGGCGGCGACTCGCTGCTGGCGACCCGGGTGCTCAGTGCCGTGGCCCGCGAGCACGGCGTCGAGCTGACCTTCGAGGACTTCCTGCTCGCCCCCACCCCGGCCGCGCTGGCCAGCACGGTCGCGGGGGCGCCCCGATGAGCGTCGTGGTGATCGGCGCCGGGCTGGCCGGGCTGACCGCCGCCACCGACCTGGCCGCCGCCGGGGTGGAGACCACCGTGCTGGAGGCCCGCGACCGGGTCGGCGGACGCACCCACGGCATCGAGGTGGCGCCGGGCGCGTGGGCCGACGCCGGGGCGGCGTACCTGGGTGACCGGCACACCGAACTGCACAAGCTGCTGGCCGGGCTGGGGTTGTCGGCGACACCGACCGCGATGTGGGGCGGCAGCCGGTTCGCGCTGGGCAGCGGCGAGAAGACCCGGGCCGGCCGGTTCCCGCCGCTCAACGCGGTCGCGCTCGGCGAGCTGTTCGACCTGCTCTACGACCTGACCGCGCGGGTCCGGCCGGACGCGCCGTGGCGAACGCCGGACGCGGCCGCCCTGGACACCGTCACCGCCGCGGAGTGGGCCGCCGGCAACCTGCGCCACCCGGACGCGCGGCTGTTCTTCCCGTTGTTCCTGGGCGAGATGATGGCCGCCGACCCGGCCTCGGTGTCGGTCCTCCACATGGCGCTCTACCTGCGTTCGGGCGGCGGGATCAGATATCTCAACGCGTTCGCCGGCGGGGCGCAGCAGGACCGGGTGCTCGGCGGCGCCCACCAGGTCGCCGAACGGCTCGCCGCGCAGCTCGGCGCCCGGATCCGGCTGAACCGGCCCGTGCACGCGATCCACCAGCACGGCGGCCGGGTGAGCGTGCACACCGGCACCGGGGAGCAGCACCACGGCGACGCGGTCGTGGTGGCAGTGCCGCCGGTGCTGGCCCAGGCCATCGACTACCGGCCGGGCCTGCCGGCGCCCCGGGCCACCACGGCCACCGGGCGAGGCTGCGCGGTGAAGGTGCAGATCGTCTACCGGGAGCCGTACTGGCACGCGCACGGGCTGTCGGGCTGGTCGGTGAGCGCCACCGGCCCGCTGCTGTCGACCGTGGACGACTCGCCGCCCGGGGGCGGCGCCGGGGTGCTGACCGGGTTCGTGACCGGCGCCGAGGCGTACCGGTTCGCGGCGCTGGACCCCGCGGCCCGCGAGGCCGAGGCCCTGCACCAGGTCGCCGAGCTGTTCCCCCGGCTGCCGGCGCCGGTCGCCGTGCACGTCAGCGACTGGGTCAACGAACCGTACAGCCGGGGCTGTTACGCGGCCGTGTTCGGACCCGGCGACTGGTCGCGGCTCGGACCGCACCTGAGCACCCCGCACGGCCGGGTGCACTGGGCCGGCACGGAGACGAGCACCGAGTTCTTCGGGCTCATGGAGGGTGCCATCCGCTCGGGTCACCGGGTGGCCGCGGAAATCCTGTCCAGCCACGAAACCGCAAGGAGAAAGCGATGACCGACAGTCCGATCGCCCCGCTGAGCGTGCGCCGGCAGTTCATGACCGAACCGGACCTGGGCGCCGGCAACTTCCTCGACCACGCCGTCCGGTCCAACCCGAACCGGGCGGTGCCGCTGATCTACACGCACAGCGTCGACCACCGGGGCCAGGTCACGCTGCGCGGGCACAGCCTGCTGGAGCTGGCCGCCCTGCGTGACCGGTACGCCCGGTGGTACCGGGCCAACGGGGTCCGGGCCGGCGACCCGGTCGGCATCGTGGTCGCCGAGGGACTGGAACCGCTGATCCACTATCTGGCCCTGACCGCGCTGGGGGCCATCCCGGCGATGATCAACGACGCCATGCGGCTGGACGTGCTGCTCCGCTACCTCGAGCACGTCGGCGTGGTGGGGGTGGTCGCGGACGACACCACGCGGCTGGCCTCGGCGTACCGGGCCGACCCGGCCACCCGGCCCCGGTTTCTGACGCTCGCCGCCGAGATCCAGGCGTTCGACGACACCGGTACGCAGCTTCCAGAGCAGTACCCGTACCGGCACGGGCCCGACGACGTGTGCGCGCTGATCCACTCGTCGGGCACCACCGGCAGCCCCAAGTCCACCATCCTCGGGCACCGCAGTTTCTGGGACGGCAAGCAGGCGCGGATGACCCGGTTCCCGGCCGAGCCGTACGACCGGCTGATGTCACTGATGCCGCACACGCACGCCGGTGGGCTCAGCTACTTCCTCACCGCGATCCTGCTCGGCCTGCCCACGGTGGTGATGGCCGACTGGCGCCGCAGCGTGGTCGAGCCGGTGATGGAGACGTTCCAGCCGACCATGCTGGCGTCGTTCCCGCGTACCTTCGTCGAGCTGGCCACCGGCGACCTGCCGGTGCGCGGCGCGGCCCGGGTGCACTCCTGGTTCAACACCGGCGACTCCGCCCACTACGGCCACATCCGGCGCCTGGTCGGCCTGGGTGAACGGCCGGCCGGGCTGCTCGCCGCCTGGCTGCTGCCGCAGGACCGGGCCGCGAACGGCGCTCTGCCCGGCTCGCAGTTCATCGACGGGCTCGGCTCCTCCGAGATGGGCATGGCCCTGTTCGGCGGTCTGACCACCCCGGAGACGCCGCGCAACGACAGGTGCGTCGGCAAGCCGCAGGACGCCGTGATCAAGGCGGCGGTGCTCGACGACGACGGCAACGAGCTCCCCGACGGCACGGTCGGCCTGCTCGGCGTGATCACCCCGTCCCGGACGCCCGGGTACTGGAAGAACGCGCGGCTCACCCAGAGCTTCGAGCTCAACGGCTACTGGCTGACCGGCGACGTGGCCCGCCGCGACGCCGAGGGCAACTACTACCACCTGGACCGTACGGTCGACGTCATCGACACCCTGGCCGGGCCGGTCTACAGCCTGCCGCTCGAGGAGGTGCTGATCGCCGACTGCGCCGACCTGGTGCTGGACTGCTCGGTGGTGGGCGTACCGGCTCCCGACGGCTGCGGCCAGATCCCGATCGCCGTGGTCCGCCCGCAGGCCGGCGCGGCCTCGGCCACCGCCGAGCTGATCCTGGAGAAGGCGAACAAGGAGCTGTCGGCGGCCGGGCTGGCCACCCTCGCCGCGGTGGTGATCGAGGATCTGCCGCTCGGTCCCACCGGGAAGGTGCTCAAGCGGGAGCTGCGCACCCGGCACGCGGGCATGTTCCACCTGCCCGACCGGGATCCGGCCGGCTCGATCAGCGGTTGAGGTAGGCGGCCAGGCCGCCGAGCTCCTCGCTGGCGATGAACACCGACCGCACGTTGATGATGGCCTCCTCGACGTGGGCGGGGCAGCCCCAGGCCGCGTCGCCCCAGGAATCGGCGATCTTGAGCTCGGCCGGCGCGTCGCACCCCGGGGTGCCGCCCAGCTGGCAGCGCTCGGGGTGCGGAACGGCGGCCTGGGTGGCCGCGGCGGCGCGCATCCGGGCGGTGAGCTCGGCGGCCGCGGTGGCGCGCTGCTCGGCCTCGGCCCGCAGTTTCTGCTCCGCGCGGACGGCCTTGGCCAGCTCGTCGTGGGCCGCCTTGGCCTGGGCCTCGGCGGCCAGCTTGGCCTGCTCGATATGGTGGCGTTCGATGGCCAGGGCCGCGGTGCCGGTGAAGACCCGGGTGAGGGCGAGGTCGGTGTCCTGCGGGACGCGCGGGGTGCGGTGGTACATGGCGAAGGTGCCCAGCAGGCCACCGTCGCGGGCCAGGATCGGCGTGGACCAGCAGGCGGCCACGCCGGCCTGGTCGGCCAGGTGCCGGAAATCGTCCCAGAACGGGTCGGTGGCGATGTCGGTGACGATGACCGGTTCCCGCCGGTGGGCGGCGGTGCCGCAGGAGCCGACGCCTTCACCGGTGGCGATGCCGTCGATGGCCTGGTTGTAGAAGTCCGGCAGGCTGGGCGCGGCGCCGTGGCGCAGGTGCCGGCCGTCGGGATCGGCGAGCAGGACGGAGACCAGGACCTCCTCGGGCGCGAGGGCCTCGATCGAGCGGGCCATGCCGTCCAGCACCTCGCCCAGCGGCGCCTGGCGGGCGATCTGCTCCAGCAGGACGCGGTGCTCGGCCATCAGCCGCTGGGCGTGCTTGACCTGGGTGATCTCCACGCCGATGACGTGGATCCCGGTCACCTCGCCGGCGGCGTCCCGGCGCGGCTCGTAGGTGAAGTCGAAGAACAGCTCCCGCGCGTGCGGGCCGGCCCCGAGCACCACGCGGGCGTCCCGGCCGGTGTAGGGCTCACCCGTGGCGTAGACCTGGTCCAGCAGGGCGAAAAAGCCCTGGTCGGCCAGCTCGGGCAGCAGTTCCGCGAGCGGAATCCCGGTGCGCGTGCGGTCCGCGCCGACAGCGGCGAAGAACGCCGGGTTGGCCGTCTCCACGACGTGCGCCGGCCCGGCCAGGGACGCGAACACGGCGATGGACTGCCCGAACAAGGCCCGCAGGTCCTCCTGCGCGGCAACTCCCGGGCCGGCAGCACCCGGCCGCTCATCTGATACGGCCGTCATGATGTGGTCCGCCTTTTCTCTGCCTCGGATGCGACCAATCTACGGGACGCCGGCGGGAAGCGCTCCGGGGCTGCGGCCAGGGCCGGAGCATCGCGGCCCGTATATTGCGGTCATGGCAGACCAGCCCGACACCTCCGCCTTTCCGCCCCGTCGCCGCTCGGCGCGGCTCGGTGTGGCGGTGACCAGTGAGCTCGTCGAGCTCATCGTCACCGGTGAGATCCCCGAGGGTGGCCTGCTGCCCCCGGAGGGCCCCCTCAGCGATCACTTCGGGGTGAGCCGCACGGTGATCCGCGAGTCGGTGAAGCGGCTCGAGGAGAAGGGGCTGGTCGTGGTCGCCCAGGGCCGGGGCACGCAGGTGGCCCGGTCCGGCTCGTGGAACATGCTGGACCCGATCGTGCTCTCCGCGTTGATTGACAGTGACGAGTCGCTGGGCATCCTCGACGAGCTCACCATCGTGCGGGGCAACCTGGAGTCGGCCATGGCCGGCGCGGTGGCCGCGCGCCACACCCAGGAAGAGCTGGCGCGCATCGAGCACGTCCTGGACGCGATGCGGGAGATGCGGCAGGAGAGCGACGCCTTCCGGCAGGAGGACGTCGTCTTCCACTTCACGGTCATGGAGATCTCCCGGAACCGGCTGGCCGAGAACATAGCCAAACGCCTGTACCGGCGCGCCCTGGAGAGCGACCGGTACCAGGGGCTCCGCTACGACGGCGCTTTCGCGTCGACCATCGAGGAACACAGCAAGGTGGTCGAGGCGATCGCCCGGCACGACGTCGAGGGCGCCGAGCGGGCGATGCGCCACCACATCGTCAGCTCCTGGCAGCGGCGTCGCCCGGCGGCTCCTCCGGAGAGCGGCTCGTAGGTCCCGCCGGCACCGCGCCCGCCGGGATGAGCCCGGCCGAGACCAGGTCACGCCAGAGCCCGGCGGGGATCTCGGTGGTGAACCGCTCGATGTCCTCGTCGACCTCCCGGGGCGAGCGCATGCCGATGGCCACGGCGGCGACCGCGGGATGCAGCAGCGGGAAGGCCAGCGCCGCCGCCGGCAGCGGCACACCGTGGTCCGCACAGACCGACGCGATCAGCTCGGTCCGCCGGATCACCGCGGGGTCGGCCGGGCGGTATTCGTACGTGGCCCCGGGCCTGGGCTGGTCCGTCGAGAGCAGGCCGGTGGCGAAGACGCCGGCGGCGACGATCGCTACGCCGGCGTCCCGGGCCGGCGCGAGCACCGCGTCGAGGGCACTGTGGTCGAGCAGCGAGTAGCGGTTGGCGAGCATGATCACGTCGACCAGGCCCGCGCGGATGAGCGGTTCGAGGCCGGCGGTCGAGTTCGTCCCGATGCCGATGGCCGACACGATGCCCGCCGCCTTCAGCCGTGCCAGCGACGCCAGGGCCTCCCGGGCCGCGCCGTCCCAGGCCTGGTCGGGGTCGTGCGCGTAGAGGATGTCGATCCGGTCGAGCCCGAGACGTTCGAGACTCCCCCGCAGGCAACGCTCGACTCCGTCGGCGGAGAAATCCCAGCGCCGCTCCAGGTCTCCGGGCACGACGAAGCCGTCGTCGTCCTGGTCGAGCGGGGGTACGCGGGGAACGAGCAGCCGGCCGACCTTGGTGGAGACGATGAACTCGTCACGCGGCCGGTGGCGCAGCTCGGCCCCGATGCGCCGTTCGGACAGCCCGAGGCCGTAGTGCGGCGCGGTGTCGAAGTAGCGGATACCGCGTTCCCAGGCCCGGCGCAGCGTACGGGCGGCCTGCTCGTCGTCCATGGCCCGAGCGAAGTTGCCCAGCGGTGCGCCGCCCAGCCCGATCACGCCACGGCGCCGCAGATCCTCGACCGCGCTGGTCATGCGCCGAGCCCGTAGAAAGCCGAGGCGGTTCCGGACATGATCGCGGCCCGCTCCCCCGCGCTCAGGTCGGCCAGCAGTTCGTCCACAGCCGTACGCCAGGCGACCGGGCCGGCGCCCAGACACGCCACCGGCCAGTCGGAGCCGTACATGAGCCGCTGCGGGCCGAATGCCTCGACCGCCACGCCGACCACCCGGCGCAGCCGTTGCGGGTCCTGCACGAGCCCGGCCAGCCCGGAGATCTTGGCCCAGACATTCGGCCGGGCGGCGAGCGCCCGCAGGCCGCGTTCCCAGCCGTCGTCGTCGATGGAGTCGGCGATGCCACCGAGATGGTCGACGACGAAGCGCAGGCCGGGATGCTCCCCGGCGACGGTCGCGGCCAGCGGTTGCTGCCACGAGCGGACGACCAGGTCGAAGCACAGGCCGCGGACACTGAGCGCGTCGAGGGCCACGCTGACGTCGCGCTGGTGCAGCCAGGCCGGATCCGGGTCGAGGTGGACCAGGTGGCGGAAGCCGACCAGCGGCCGGCGCGGATCCGGGCCGAGCGTGTCGAGCTGCGCACCGACATCGCCGGTCAGATCGATCCAGCCGACCACCCCGGCCGCCCGGGGCCCGGCACCGGCCAGCAGCCTCCGGGTCTCGGCGATGCTGTTGCTGGCCTGGACCACCACCGCGGAGTCGCTGCCGGTCTCGTCGAGCATGCGTTCGAGGTCGCCGGCGGCGAAGTCGCGATCGATGACCGCCATCGTCGCCGGGTCGATCCAGGGTTGCGGATCGGTGGCCCGGTTCCACAGGTGAACGTGCGCGTCGATCACCCCGCTCATGACAGGTGCCGCAGGTCGCGCCGGGACTCGGGGACCAGCCGCAGCCCGGCCCGCCGGGGACGCACGTGCGGCCCGGTGATCCCGGCGACCGGGTTGGCGGCCCGTACCGCGTTGATGTGCTCCTCGTCGACCCGGATGCCGATGCCCGGTTCGTCACCGAGGACGATACCGCCGTCCATGATCTCCTGATCGATCCGCAGGCCGATCGGCGAGTCGAGGTGCTGGACCTCGAAGGACAGGTGGTTGGGCACCGCGGCGGCGGCGTGGGCCACCGGGTTGGCGTGGTAGGACACCGGGCTCACCGGCAGGTCGTGGCTGTGCGCGACGGCGGCCACCCGGAGGAAGTGGGTGATGCCCCAGACGTTGCCGACCTGGACGATGTCGACGGCACCGGCGTCCAGCAGCGGCCGGTACTGCTCCAGGCCGGTGAGGTTCTCGCCGGTCGCCACGGCCGTGCGCAGGTGCTGGCGCACCGAGGCGAGACCGGCCGCGTCCCACCGGCGCACCGGTTCCTCGATCCAGGCCAGGTCGACGGTGCGCTCCAGCTCGCTGACGAAACGGACCGCCTGCGTACGGTTCCAGGCCTCGTTGGCGTCGAGCATGAGCGCCGGGTGCGTCGAGTTGCGGTGCAGCACGTCGCGGACCGCCAGCAGCCGGCGCAGGTCGTGGGTGACGTCGAGGCCGCCCTTGAGCTTGGCCGAGCTGAAACCGCGGTCGGCGTAGCGCTCGTAGAGGCGGACGAGGGCCTCGTCGTCGAGTGCGATGTCGAGCCCGGAGGCGTACCCGGGCACGAAGCGGTCCAGTGCCCCGAGGGTACGCCAGAGCGGCTCGCCCGCCGCCTTGGCCTTGAGGTCCCACAGCGCCATGTCGATCGCCCCGACCGCGCCGAACGTCGCCCCGGCGTGACCGGTCTTGAACACCCAGCTCAGCATGCGGTCGTAGAGCGCGGTGACGGCCCGCGGGTCCTCACCCTCGACGGCACCGAAGACCCGGTCGATGTCGCCGTGAGGACCGACGCCGACGCCTTCCAGACCGTCGTCGGTCTCGAGGATCAGCACGTGGACGTCGGTGCGCGGCTCGGGCATCACGCCGTTGGCGTCACCGGTCAGCCGCCCCCAGTCGTGCTTGGTCAACAGGCTGCGATAACCGGTGACTTTCATGTTGGCTCCTGGTCGGCAGACATTGGGCTCACTCCTTGGTCCCGCCGGCGGTCATGCCGGCGACCAGGAAGCGTTGTGACACGAGGAAGACGATGAGCACCGGCAGCACCGAGACGACGGTCGCCAGGGCCAGCGTCGGCAGCTGGACCGACTGCCCGCCGGCGGAGCTCGGGTTGAACGCCGGGGTGGAGGCGAGCAGGGAGGTCAGGCCGACCTGCACCGGATAGCCGTCGCTGGAGGGCAGCATCACGAAGGGCAGGAAGAAGTTGTTCCAGTTCTGCACGAAGCTGAAGAACGCGACCAGCGCCACGATCGGCGCGGCCAGCGGCAGGGCGATCCTGGTGAACACCTGGATCTCCCGGCACCCGTCGATCCGGGCCGCGGCCAGCAGGTCGCGCGGGATGCTGGTGGAGAAGTAGATGTAGGTCAGGTACACCCCGAACGGGAAGAACGACATCGGCAGGATCACCGACAGCGGGCTGCCGATCAGGCCCACTGCGTTGAGCTCCAGGAAGATCGGCAGCACCAGCGCGGTGTTGGGGATCAGCATGACGATCAGGGTCAGCACCAGCAGCAGCCGCCGGAACCGGAACCGGGTCAGGGCCAGCGCGTAACCGGCCGGGATGCTCACGACCAGGGTGATGACGAGCGCGCCGACGGCGTACAGCGCCGAGTTGGTCATCCAGGTGGTGACCGCGCCGTCCTGGAAGCCGAACAGCTGGCTCCAGTTGGTGGCCAGGTCACTGACGCTGCCGAAGGCGAACGGGTTGCCCACGCTCAGGCCGCGCGCCGACTTGGTGGTGGCCAGCAGCAGCCAGACGATCGGGACGGCGAAGAACAGCACGAACACCGTCACCATGACCGCGACGATCGTCCGGCCGCTCCAGCCGCTGACGCCGGGCCGGTGCGCCGCCGCGGAGCCGGTGGGCACAGAGCTCATGGGTTCACTCCCGCTCGAACAGGCCGCCGCGCGTCACGAAGACGGCCGACAGCGCGAGGGCGACGACGAGCAGCAGCAGGGAGATCGCCGCCGCTCCGTTGAAGTCGTTCTGCTGGAACGCGTACTGGTAGGCGAGCTGGTTGAGCGAGTAGTCGTTGGGCACGACGGCGTTGCTGGCCTGCGAGAGCAGCTGCGGCTCGACGAAGAGCTGGGTGCCCGCGGCCAGCGACATGATGCCCATGTACGAGATCCACTTGCGCAGCATCGGCAGCTGGATGCGCCAGGCGATCTGCACGGCGTTCGCACCGTCGACCCGGGCCGCCTCGATGACCTCGGCGCTGATGTTGTTCAGGGCGCCGTACATGATGACGATCCAGCCGCCGGCGCCGGTCCAGAAGGCGATGACGGCGAAGATGACCGGCAGGTTGCCCGGCACGATGACCTGCACGAAGCTCTCGAAGCCGAACAGCCGCAGCAGCCCGCCGACCGGGCTGGCCGTCGGGTCGAGGACGAACAGCCACAGCAGCACGCTGGAGGCCCCGGCCAGCGCGCCCGGCAGGTAGAAGACCAGCCGCAGGGTCCGGCTGAGCCACCGGACCCTGATCGCGTGCACGACGACCGCCAGCACGGTCACCAGCGCCACCAGCGCGACCAGCCAGATCACCAGGTAGAGGGCCACGTGCGAGACCGCGGGCCAGAAGCGGAAGTCGCCGACCACCTTGGAGAAGTTGGCCAGCCCCGCGAATCCGCCGGTGGCGTCGGTGAACGCGAGGTACACCGCATACAGCGCCGGCAGCAGCCCGAAGGCCAGCGTGAGCACCGCGTAGCCCGAGATGAGGCCGTAGCTCATCACGTTGTCGCGGCCGGCGGGCGGCCGGCCGGCCGCCCGCCGCGTCGCCACGGCCGCCGCCTGCGCGGTGCGGTCGACGACCGTCATTTGACCGTGTATCCGTCGACCTGCGCCTGGTTCTTGATCGCTGTCTGCCACTCCGGCAGGAGCGTGACCACGCTCTTGCCGCCGGCGATGGCCGGCGTCATCGTCTTGGCCCAGACGGCCTCCTGGCTGAAGATGCCCGAGCCCCAGCCGGGCCAGATCGACGTGCCGGCGGTGACGATGGCCTTCAGGTCGGTGGCGTAGTAGCCGCTCGACTCCTGCTTCGTCACCCACTTCTCGGCGGCCGGCCCGTACGCGGGATAGCCGGGAGCGACCGCAACCTGGTAGTCGTCGGCCGTCGTGACGAACTCGGCGAAGGTCTCGGCGGCCTTGAGGTTCTTCGAGTGGCTGCTGACGAACCAGGTGCCGCCGCCGACGTTGCCGGTCACGGCGTCCTCGCCCGGCCAGGCCAGCGGCGCGGCCACCCCGAGCTGACCGGCGGGCACCTTGAGCGACTGCGGGTTGTTGAAGATGGCGCCGGCGTACCAGGCCGGTCCGGGCATCATCAGCACCTTGCCGGAGTACTTCTTCACGAACTCCGGCGTGAAGACGCTGACGTTCGGCGTGGTGCCGTTCTTGATCAGCGTGTCGAGCATCGCCGCGGCACGCTGGCACTGCGGGGTCGTGGTGTTCACCGTGACCGTCTTGGGGCCGGTGATGTCGTTCGCCTGGCACTTGCTGCCCCAGAAGAAGACCTCCGGGGTCCAGGCGTCGCCGACGGTGCCGACGATGTTGCCGGGGTGCTCCTGGGCGACCTTCTCACCCAGGGCCTGGTACTCCTGCCAGGTGGTCGGGACCTGGTAGCCGAACTGGTCGAACAGCGCCTTGTTGTACCAGAGCACGACCTGGGCCAGGTCGTTGCGCAGGCAGTAGACCTTGCCGTCGACGGTGCACGGGTTCAGCGCGCCCGGGGTGAACTTGTCCAGGGTGGCCTTGGGCACGAGCCCGCCGTTGAGCACAGCGGCGAAGGCCTGTTTGCCGTTGCTCTGCTGGCTGGCCCAGGCCGCGTCGTTGTTCTGCGTCGAGAACACGACGTCGGGCCAGCCGCTCTGGGTGCGGTCGAAGAGCTGGATCTTGGTACGGAACGAGTTGGAGCCGTTGGCCGATCCGTCGTAGGTCACGACCTGGATCGGCACCTCCGGGTGGGTCTTCTTGAAGGCGTCGGCGGCCTTGGTGCGATCGGCGTCCACCCATACCGTGATGGGGGCTTTGTCGTCCTGGGTGACTTGAGGAAATCCATAGGAGCCGGCGGTGGAACCACCGTCGTCGTTGCCACAGCCGGCGAGAGCGACCGTGAGAACCGCGACGCCGCCGAGGGTTGTCAAGAGCGAGCGGATGGAGCGGGCACGCCTGGAACGGACCATAGTCGGTGTCCTTATCTGATCTTCCGTATTGACGCCGCGTTCATCGGCCCGAAATATAAGGGCATACGTATGATGTTTGCAAGGGAGGGCCGCGCATGAAGGGCACGACGTACGAGGGCTCAGGCCGGCTGCGGACGGTGTCCGTGGACGTGGCACCACCGGGACCGGGAGAGCTGCAGATCGCCGTCGCCTACTGCGGTCTCTGTGGCACCGATCTGCACATCGTGCACGGCGACATGGACGCCCGGGTAAAGACGCCGCTGGTGTTCGGTCACGAGGCCTCGGGCACCGTGGCCGCGGTCGGCGCCGGCGTTCAGGGCTGGGCGGTCGGTGATCCGTTGACGGTGATGCCGCTGCTCTGGGACGGCACCTGCGCCGCCTGCCTGGCCGGGCACCAGCACATCTGCCAGAACCTGGTCTTCGTGGGCATCGACTCCCCCGGTGCGCTGCAACAGCGCTGGAACGTACCGGCGTCGATCGCGGTGCCGTTGCCCGGTGACCTGGACCTGCGGACCGCGGCGCTGGTCGAGCCCGCGGCCGTGGCCGTGCACGACGTCCGCCGCTCCGAGTTGCAGGTCGGCGACCGGGTCGTGGTCCTGGGCGGCGGCCCGATCGGAGTGCTCATCGCCTGCGTGGCCCGCGAAGCGGGAGCGGAGGTCCGGGTCGCCGAGATCGACGAGTCCCGCCGCAGCCGCATCGCGGCGCTCGGCTTCGAGGTGCTGGACCCGGCCGGCACCGATCTCACCGCCGAGGTCGAGAGCTGGACCGGCGGCGTCGGCGCCGATGTGGTGTTCGAGGTGTCGGGCGCGGCCGCGGCGGTCCGCGCCACCACCGCGCTCGCGAAGGTCCGGGGCACGATCGTCGTCGTCGCCATCCACGCCGCCGCCCGCGAGATCGACCTGCAGCGGGTCTTCTGGCGGGAGCTGCGCCTGCTGGGCGCGCGGGTCTACCAGCGATCCGACTTCGAGCGGGCGATCGAGCTGCTGCGCCGCGGGGTCATTCCGGCGGCGGCGCTGATCTCCGGCGTCGTGCCGCTGGAGGAGACGGCCACCGCAGTCGCGGACCTGTCGGCCGGCCGAGCCATGAAGATCCTGGTCGACGTCGCGGGGCAGGACCGAGCATGAGCGGGCTGTTCGACCTCGCCGGACGGCTCGCCGTGGTCACCGGCGCCCGCCGCGGCATCGGCCGGGCCATGGCCGAAGCACTGGCCGCCGCCGGTGCGGACATCATCGGGGTCAGCGCCCGGATGCACACCGACGACGAGGTCGCCGAGTCGGTCCGCGGCCTCGGTCGCGCCTTCGAGGCCCGCGCCGTCGACTTCGCCGACCGCGACGCCGTGACCGCGCTGGGCACCGAGCTGGCCGGGCGGGCGCCGGACATCCTCATCAACAACGCCGGCACGATCGAACGGGCCCCCGCGGCCGAGCATCCGCTGTCCTGGTGGGACCGGGTCATCGAGGTCGACCTGTCGAGCCAGTTCGTGCTGACCCAGCTGGTCGCCGCGCCGATGCTGGAACGCGGCAGCGGCAAGATCGTCTTCACCGCCAGCCTGCTCAGCTTCCAGGGCGGCATCAACGTCCCCGGCTACACCGCCGCCAAGTCGGGGATCGCCGGGCTCACCCGGGCGCTGGCCAACGAGTGGGCCGGCCGGGGCGTCAACGTCAACGCCATCGCGCCGGGCTACATCGCCACCGACAACACCGCCGCGTTGCGCGCGGATCCCGACCGCTCCCGGTCGATCCTGGACCGGATCCCGGCCGGGCGCTGGGGCCACAGCGCCGACCTCGCGGGCGCGGCGGTCTTCCTCAGTTCGTCGGCCTCGGACTACGTCTCCGGCACGATCCTCCCGGTGGACGGTGGCTGGCTGGGCCGATGACCGCAGCCCCTCGGGGGGCATTGACAAGACATCGATACTTGCCACTCATGAGGCGCTTACAACGGACAGCCCTGGCGGCAGCCGTGCTCATCACCACCGCCGCCGCCGTCACCGCGATCCCGGCGCAGGCCGGGGCCGCACCGTCCACCGAGGACCGGCTCGATGTCTACGTCGGCACGCTCGACAACCGCCAGTGGGACACGTTGCGCACCGCCGGCCTGGCGGCGGACGAGCTCGGCCGCGCGCCGGTTCCCGGCCGCAAGGCTCCGGTCGAGGTGATCCTCGGCCGGGCCCAGGCGGACCGGCTCGTGAAGGCCGGCGTTCCCCTGGCCCGCAAGCCGGAGACCGCATCGAAGCGCTCCCGCAAGGCCGCCGGTCCCACGGTCTTCCGGCCCTACCACACCCCCGGCGGCATCCGCGAGGAGCTGGCCACCACCGCGGCGCGCTTCCCGAAGCTGGCCAAGCTCGAGACGATCGGCACGACGGTCCGCGGGGTCCCGATCCAGGCGGTCAAGGTAACCCGCAACGCGCGGACCGTGCCCGACGGCCGCCGCCCGGCCGTGCTCTACTTCGGCGGGCAGCACGCCCGGGAGTGGATCACCCCGGAGATGACCCGGCGGCTGATGCAGCACGTCCTCGACAGCTACGGCACCGACCCCGCCGTCACCGGCCTGGTGGACACCACCGAGCTGTGGTTCCTGCCGGTGGCCAATCCCGACGGCTACGACCTCACCTTCACCTCCGACGAATACCGTTACTGGCGCAAGAACATGCGTGACAACAACGGCGACGGCCGGTACGGGCCCGAGGACGGCATCGACCTCAACCGCAACTTCGCCGAGAGGTGGGGATACGACAACGAGGGCTCGTCGCCGGAGCCGGACAACGAGACCTATCGGGGTCCCGCCCCGCAGTCGGAGCCGGAGACCCGGGCGATGGACGCCCTGTTCCGCCGGGTCGGCTTCGAGTTCCTGGTCAACTACCACTCGGCCGCCCAGCTCATCCTCTGGGGCGCCGGCTGGCAGGTCGAGACGGTCAGCCCCGACGACCAGATCGCCATGGCGCTGGCCGGCGACGATGCGCACCCGGCCGTACCCGGATATGACCCGGACATCACCGCCGAGCTCTACGTCACCAACGGCGACACCGATCATCACGCCCAGGTCCGGATGGGGACCATCGGTTTCGCCCCCGAGATGTCGACGTGCCAGACCGCCTCGGAGTCCGATCCGGACGACGCCTGGCGACCGGAGGACTGCCGGACCGAATTCGATTTCCCCGACGACGAGAAGCTGATCCAGGCCGAGGTCGCCAAGAACTTCCCGTTCGCGCTCTCGCTGGCCCGATCGGCGCGGAACCCGGCCGATCCGGTCTCCGTGGTCGGCCGGTCGACCAGGGACTTCGTCCCCGACACCTTCCCTGATTCCTTCGGCACCACCCAGCAGGTGGCCGTGGTCGCCAAGCGCTCGCTGCGCAACGTGCGACTGCACGCCAGGATCAACGGCCGAGAGCGTACGGCCGCGGTCACCGACTGGCAGGGCGGCCAGAGGTACGGCGGCAGCGCGGACAAGTACTTCGCGGAGCTGCGAGGCACCGTCACCGGGCAGAAGCCGGGCGACCGGGTGACCGTCTGGTTCACCGCCGCCGGCGGCCGCAGGAGCGCACCCTTCACCTACACGGTCAACCGGCAGGTCGGCGGCGACGTGCTGGTGCTGGCCACCGAGGACGTCACCGGCATCGAACCGGCCAACACCGACGGCGCCACTGCGGCCCGGTACGCGGCCACGTACGTCGACGCCCTCAAGCGTTCCGGTCACACCGCCGACGTCTACGACATGGACACGCACGGCCGGCAGGCCCCGCACCCGCTCGGCGTCCTCTCGCACTACCGGGCGGTGGTGTGGGAGACCGGCGACGACATCGTCCCGCGCAACCCGGGCCAGCCCGAGTGGGCCACCACCCGGGCCACCTTCGAGACCGATCTGGCCGTCCGCGACTACCTCAACGAGGGCGGCAAGCTGCTGCACGCCGGCCAGTACGCCCAGTACTCCGCGATCGGTTACGCCTACAAGCCGCAGGGACCGGGAGAATGCGGCGACGGCGACGGCGACGGCGACGACGACTGGGACTGCCAGCCGGTGAGCGACGACTTCCGGCAGTACTGGCTCGGCGCGGGCGCGTACGTGGACAACGGCGGGAGCGCGGCAGTGACCGGCACCGCCGGCAAGCTGGCGGGTTTCTCCGCCCCGGCCGGGGCGCAGCAGCACACGGCGGCGTTCCTGAGCACGTCGAGCGAGCTGCCCGCGGCTCAGTTCCCGCAGTTCACCAGCACGGTCCCGATGGTCTGGCAGCAGGACGGCCCGGGACCCTACGACCCGGCCGACGGGGACCAGTACCTGTGGAGCGGGCGCTCGGACTCCTCCTACAAGCGACTGACCAGGACCGTTGACCTGCGGACGGCGCGGGCCGCGGATCTGCGGTTCAAGACGTCGTTCGACACGGACCAGGGCGCCGACTTCCTCATCGTGGAGGCGCACGAGGCCGGCACCGACAACTGGACCACGCTGCCGGACACCGGCGGCCTGACCAGTACGGACGTCGGGTGGACCTGCGAGTGGGAACGCCTCGACCCGCACCCGTTCCTGGCGCACTACTGGGCCGAGGACTGCACGCCGCACGGCTCCACCGGCGACTGGAACGCCGCGACCGGCAACAGCGGCGGGTGGAAGGACTTCCATGCCGACCTGTCCGCGTACGCGGGCAAGCAGGTCGAGATCTCCATCAGTTACACGTCCGACTGGTACGTCCAGGGCTACGGCGTCTTCCTCGACGACGTACGCCTGGACGTGGACGGCGCGACCGTCGCCCGTACGTCCTTCGAGACGGACCTGGGCGGCTGGACCGTGGCCGGGCCACCGCCGGGCTCCGCGCCCAACCCGGCCGACTGGACCCGGGCCGGGCACGTCTACGACTTCGGCGCCGCGACCGCCACCCCGGCCACTCTCTACTTCGGGTTCGGACCGGAGAAGCTGACCGCGGCGGACCGCACCGAGCTGTTGTCCCGGTCGATGCGGCAACTCCTGAAGTGAACGGGACGGGCCCACGCCGTGGTGGCGTGGGCCCGTCCGGTCAGCCGGTCAGGAGGGACGGGTCCACTGCTGGTTGGTGCCGCCGTGGCAGGACCAGAGGTTGATCCTGGTGCCGCTGGCGGTACCCGCGCCGGTGGCATCCAGGCACAGTCCGGAGGCAGCACCGGTGATGGTGTTGCCGGCGTTGAGGTTCCACTGCTGGTTGGGCTGGCCGTTGCAGTCCCAGATGATGACGGCGGTGCCGTTGCTGGTGCCCTGCCCGCTGGCGTCGAGGCACTTGCCGAAGACCATCAGCTGCTTCGACGCGGTGTAGGTCCAGGTCTGACCGCCGGCGCCGGTGCAGTCCCCCAGCTGGGTCTGGGTGCCGTTGGCGGTGGCACCGCCCGGCACCTCGATGCACCGGCCGGACTGCACCCCGACGATCCTGGTGCTCTGCGGGCTGCTGCCGCTCTGCGGTCCGGCCGATGCCATCACGGCCTGGGCACCCGCGGGCCAGCTGCCGTTGGTGACCGTGACGTTGTTGTTCACCACGTTGCCGCGGTCGCCGTTGGTGATGTTGGTGCTGCTGTTGCTCGTCCAGTTGCCGGTGACGGTGAAGTTGCCCATGTTCTCGCCGCCCCAGTAGTTGGCGGTGGCCCAGGTGCCGACGTTGTTGAAGACGTTGCCAGTGACGGTGTAGTACTTGGAGCCCTCGTCGAAGTAGAGCCCGAACCAGCCGTTGATCCGCTGGCAGTGGTTCCCGTCGATCCGCGCGCCCGGGTTCCAGGACAGCGTGTAGATGCACCCGCCGTCGGTCATCTGCTGCATCACGTCGTGGATGTAGTTGCCGATGAGCCGGTTGTTCGAGGCGGTCGTCGCCGTGGTGTACCGCGGCTGGTAGTTGTACAGGCCCCGGTTGGCGTACTGGTTGCTGCCGCCCGGCTCGTTGGCGCCCCAGCCGAAACCGATCGACATGCCGGAGTACGGCATGTTGTAGACCTCGTTGTGCGACATGGTGGCGTTGGTGACGTAGGTCGTCAGGGCCGACACGTTGCCGCGGTACTCGACGCCGAGGTCGTGGATGCGGTTGTTGCTGATCGTGATGTCCCGGTTGACCATCCGCTGGTCGCTGGGGTGGTGCGCGTCGGCGCGGACGCCACCGACGACGATGCCGCCGGCTGAGCTGCGGGCGATCTCCGAGCCGGTGACCGTGATGTTGCTGGCGCCCAGGCCCACCCCGCTGGCGTGGGCGTTGGCGTCGTTGCCGATGCCGATGGCCATCTGGCCCAGGTTGACGAACTGGGAGCCGCTGAAGGTGATGGTGTTGGCCGCGGAGACCTGCACGGCGGCGGGCATCTGGTTCCAGTGCGGCCGGGTGGCCTCGAACTGGGTGCACCCCTCCTGGCAGGCGCTCAGGGCCGGCCAGTTCCAGTTGCCGCTCATGTAGGCGCCGGTCTGCTGGTCCGCGTAGCCCTGGTTGCTGCTGGCCCCGAGCCAGCTGGTGCCGGTGAAGGTGATCCCGTTGAACGTGACGTGGTGAGCCGGGGCGTCGTACGTGCCGCCGATGTTCACCAGGGACTGCAGCGTCGGCAGTTCCACGCTGAGATTGCTCATGTTCTGGCCGGCCGGCGGCGCGTAGTACAACGTGCCGGTCCCGGAGTTGAGATACCACTCGTTCGGCGAGTCCAGGAACTCGTACGCGTTGGTGAGGTACATCGGACCGGCCCGGTGCGGGGTGGTGAAGGTGTCGTAGCCGAAGGTGTTGTTGTTCCAGCTGGGCTGCTGCATGGTGAGGAAGTTGCCGCTGATGCTCTGCACCGAGACGTACCGGTCGGTGAACGAGGCGACGCTCTCCAGCTGGATCCGGTTCTGGTTGGCCAGGTTGTTGAGGTAGCTCAGCGCCCCGTTGGTGAACCGCA
This sequence comes from Actinoplanes sp. CA-051413, assembly GCF_050955795.1. Classification (NCBI taxonomy): domain Bacteria; kingdom Bacillati; phylum Actinomycetota; class Actinomycetes; order Micromonosporales; family Micromonosporaceae; genus Actinoplanes; species Actinoplanes sp. CA-051413. The sequence goes on along the minus strand of NZ_CP192100.1, from coordinate 3,550,373 downwards.
GGCCGGTGCTGCTGGCGCTGAAGTCCGCTCGGTTCACCTGGGTGCGCGCCCGGGTGGCGATGGCCCCGTTGACGTAGAGCTGCCGGCTGTCGGTCCCGGCGCCCACATTGGCCTGCCAGATGTTGCGGCCGGCGTCGGCGAGGGTCCAGCCGGTGACCGCCCGCGCTCCGCTGATCGCCGGCCGGGCCGAGGGCGCCGCCTGCCACACCACCGTGTGGCCGTTGGTGCCGGAGTCCTCGGCGGTCAGCCGGAACGGCGCCGACAGGCGGTACACGCCGTCGGCCAGCTGCACCACGATGTCGTCGGACATCGCGTCGTTCAGCGATCGCACGGCGGCCTGCGCGCCCGTCAGCGAGCACGGCTGGGCGCTGGAACACGCGGTGCCGGAGCCGGCGGGGGACGCGTAGAGGGTGGTCGGCGCGGCCAGGGCGGGGGTCGCCCCGGCGACGGTCACCACCGCGGCGGCCACACCCGCCGCGGCGAACCCGGCCAGCACCTTTCTGCGCAGCGTGGACGGCACGGGCATCTCCTCGGGTCGGGGGATCATCGCGGCGCGATCGGCACAGAGTCGCAGCGTATGACGTATGACGTTTGCTGCCGCCGACGTTAAGGCGGCGTTTCCACCATGTCAAGCGACCATTGTCGATGCGTAAATCCCGGCCCCGCCGGAGATCTCCGGCCCAAAATGTGTAATGGAATCGGGCCCGACGAAGTCGTATTGACATCCGCCGATTTGTGTACCCATGCTGGCGAACCAACAGCACCGGGAGGCCATTCATGGTCGTTTCCAAAGGGCGCCGACACCTCGGACGACTGTTCGCAGCGGGCGTCACCCTCGCCTTCACCCTCGTCGCCGGCACCGCGGCCGCCGCGACCATTCAGCCGGGACAGAGCGCCCCGATCGTGGGCACCCAGTCCGGACGCTGCCTGAGCGTCACCGGCTCCGGCAACGGAACCCAGGCCCAACTGCGCGACTGCTCCGGCGCCGCCGGCCAGACCTGGACCTACACCGCGTCGAAGCAGCTGATGGTCTACGGCAAGTGCCTGGACGCCTCGGGGCAGGGCACCGCCAACGGCACGCCGGTCATCATCTGGGACTGCAACGGGCAGGCCAACCAGCAGTGGACGGTCGCCTCGAGCGGCACCATCAGCGGCGTGCCCTCCGGCCGCTGCCTGGACGCCAACGCACAGGGCACGGCCAACGGCACCACCATCATCCTCTGGGACTGCCACGGGCAGAGCAACCAGATCTGGGACTCACCGGCCGGCCCGACGCCACCGACCGGCGCGGGCCCCTGCGACATCTACGCCTCCGGCGGCACGCCCTGCGTGGCCGCCCACAGCACGACCCGCGCGCTCTACGGCTCGTACAGCGGCAACCTCTACCAGGTACGGCGCTCGTCCGACAACACGACGCGCAACATCGGTCTCCGGGCCGCGGGCGGCACCGCTGACGGCACCGCCCAGGATGCGTTCTGCGGCGGGACCACCTGCGTCATCACCGTCGTCTACGACCAGTCCGGCCGCGGGAACGACCTCTGGTACCAGGGTTCGAGCGTCGTGCCCGGCTCGACCCAGAGCCGCCCGGCCACCGCGACCTCCGAATCGCTGACGGTCGGCGGCGCCAAGGCGTACTCGCTGTTCATCAACCCCGGTAACAGCTACTGGCGCGACGGCCACCTGACCGGCGTGCCCACCGGCAGCGCCCCCGAGGGGATGTACGCGGTGCTCAGCGGCACCCACGTCAACAACGGCTGCTGCTTCGACTACGGCAACAGCGAGACCACGCGGGCGGCTGACGCGGCCGGGGCCATGGACGCCATCAACTTCGGTACGCAGTGCTGGTTCGGCGGCTGCTCCGGCACCGGCCCCTGGGTCCAGGCGGACCTCGAGTGGGGCCTCTACCCCGGCGGCAGCCAGTCCTGGAACCCGAACCAGCGGTCCTTCACCAGCAAGTTCGTCACGGCGACGCTCAAGAACAACGGGACGTCCCGCTTCGCCATCAAGGGCAGCAACGCCCAGTCCGGCAGCCTCTTCACGCTGTGGGACGGCGCCCTGCCGCCCGGATACAGCCCGATGAAGAAGCAGGGCGCCATCATCCTCGGCAGCGGCGGCGACTGCTGCAAGCCCGGGGGTGGCGCCAACCTCAGCGCCGGCACCTTCTACGAGGGAGCCATGGTCGCCGGCTACCCCTCCGATGCGACCGAGAACGCGGTCCAGGCCAACGTGATCGCCGCCGGATACCGCTGAACCGCCCGCACCACGAGGAACGGAGCAACCATGCGACAAAGCACTGATCGTCATCGGTGGCGAGCACTGCTGGCCACCGCCGCGACCCTCGTCTGCACCGCGGCCGGCGTCAGCGTCATCGGGCCGGCACCGGCGAACGCGGACGTGACCACCCTCGCGGCGAGCAGCGGATGCGGCAAGGCGCCGACCCTGACCAGCGGCTCGCGCACGATCCAGACCAGCGGTAAGAACCGCAATTTCATCCTGCGGATCCCCGACAACTACGACAGCAACCACCCGTACCGGCTGATCTTCGGGTTCCACTGGAACGGCGGCACTGCCAACGACGTCGACTCCGGCGGGACCAGCGGCTACCCCTGGTCGTACTACGGGCTGCGGGCCCTGTCCGATAACAGCGCCATCTTCGTCGCCCCGCAGGGGTTCAACAACGGCTGGGCCAACTCCGGCGGCGAGGACCTGGTCTTCGTCGACGACATGATCCGGCAGATCGAGGCCGGCGTGTGTGTCGACACGACGCAGCGCTTCGCCGGCGGTTTCAGCTACGGCGGCGGCATGAGCTACGCGCTGGCGTGTGCCCGCCCGACGGTGTTCAAGGCGGTCGCCGTCTACTCCGGCGGGCAGCTCAGCGGGTGCAGCGGCGGCACCCAGCCGGTCGCGTACATCGGTCTGCACGGGCTGCGGGACCCCGTCCTGAACATCTCGCAGGGCCGTTCGCTGCGCGACAGGTTCGTCCGGAACAACGGGTGCACCCCGCAGAACCCGCCCGAGCCCGCGCAGGGCAGCCTTACGCACACCGTCACCACGTACGCCGGCTGCCGGGCCGGATATCCGGTGGCCTGGGCCGCGTTCGACGCCGGTCACACCCCCGGCCCCGTGGACGGCTTCCCCGGCGACTTCGAACCCGGCGAACGGTCCTGGACCAGGGCGGTGGTGTGGAACTTCTTCACCCAGTCGCAGGGTCCCGGCCCGGATCCGGAACCGACCGGCTTCCGGCTGCGCAGCGAGTCCGCCGGCCGGTGCCTGGACGTCAGCGGCGGGAGCTCGGCCAACGGCACGGCGACGCAGATCTGGGACTGCCAGACCACGGCCAACCAGCAGCTCAGCCAGAACGGACGGGAGCTGCGGGTGCTGGGCAAGTGCCTGGACGTGGCGCCGAACGCGGCGGCCGGCACCCGGGTGCAGATCTGGGACTGCAACGGCGGCGCCAACCAGCAGTGGAACGTCAACAGCAACGGCACGGTCAGCAACGCGCAGACCGGGCTGTGCCTGGACGTCACCGGCGCCGGCACGGCGAACGGTACGGGTGTCGTCGTGTGGGGCTGCCACACCGCCGCCAACCAACGCTGGGCCCGCGCGTAATTGTGTTATGCGCAGCGGCATTCAGAAGTCGCAGCGGTCGTAACAAATTCTCACTCTTGAATGCGTGGAAACATTCTGGCAACCTTGTGAATCCGGATGTTAACGTTCACTTCTGAACAGGTCGGTATTCGATGAGAGCTCTGAAATCCTTGCTCGCGGCCGGACTCCTGGTGCTGTCGGGCACGGCGTTCGTCGCTTCCGCAGCAACGCCGGCGCAGGCCCTGGACAACGGGGTGGCCCGTACCCCGCCGATGGGCTGGAACAGCTGGAACACGTTCTTCTGCAACATCAGCGAGTCGTTGATCCGGGGGATGGCCGACAGCATCGTCAGCACCGGCATGCGCGACGCGGGCTACCAGTACGTGGTGGTCGACGACTGCTGGATGAACCCCAACCGCGACGGGAGCGGCAACCTGCAGGCCGACCCGACCCGCTTCCCCAGCGGCATGAAGGCGCTCGGCGACTACATCCACAGCAAGGGTCTCAAGTTCGGCATCTACCAGGCGCCGCTGGACAAGACCTGCGCGCAGTACTTCGGCTCGTACCCGGGGGCGACCGGTAGTCAGGGGCACGAGGCCCAGGACGCCCGGCAGTTCGCCGCCTGGGGCGTGGACTACCTGAAGTACGACTGGTGCTCGCCCAGCGGCACCATCAACGACCAGGTCACCACGTTCGCGAAGATGCGTGACGCGCTGGCCGCGACCGGGCGGCCGATCCTGTACAGCATCAACTCCAACAGCATCCACTCCAAGACCGGACCGCAGCGCAACTGGGGCGATGTGGCCAACATCTGGCGCACCACCGAGGACATCCAGCTGACCTGGAGCACCAACCAGGTCAACGACTACCCGATGGGCGTCCAGAACATCATCAACGTGAACGTGCCGCTGGCCGGGTACGCCAAGCCGGGTGGCTTCAACGACCCGGACATGATGGAGGTCGGCCGGGGCACGCTGACCGACACCGAGCAGCGTTCCCACTTCGCCATGTGGGCGATCATGGCCGCGCCGCTGATCGCCGGCAACGACATCCGCAACATGACCACCGCCACCCAGACGATCCTGAAGAACCCGCGGCTCATCGCCATCAACCAGGACACCCTGGGCCTGCAGGGCGTGCAGGTGGCGGGCGACAGCAACCAGCGGGTGCTGGCCAAGCGGCTGGCCAACGGCGATGTCGCGGTGGCTCTGTTCAACCAGAGTGGCGCCACCCGGACGATCTCCACCACGGCCGCGGCGGTCGGCAAGACCGGGGCGTCGTCGTACAACCTGGTCGACGCCTGGAGCGGAGCCACGACCACCACCAGCGGCACGATCAGCGCCAGCGTGCCGGCCCACGGGACGGTCGTCTACCGGGTCAGCGGCGGCACCGGCGGCGACCCGCAGGTACCCGCCTCGACCAGCCTGGTCAGCACCTCGTCGGGGCGCTGCCTGGACGTGCCGAACAGCAACACCGCCAACGGCACCCAGCCGGTCATCTGGGACTGCAGCGGGGCGAACAACCAGAAGTGGACCGTGTCCGGTCAGGCCCTGCAGTCGCTGGGCAAGTGCCTGGACGCGCCGACCGGCGCCACCGCGGGTGCCAAGGCGCAGCTGTGGGACTGCAACGGCGGTACCAACCAGCAATGGACCTTCCAGAGCAACGGCACCGTCCGCAACAACCAGACCGGTCTCTGCCTCGACGTCTCCAACAACCAGACCGCGAACGGCACGCTGACGCTGCTGTGGACCTGCACCGGGGCCACCAACCAGCAGTGGACCCGGCGCTGACCGCGGTCATCCGCTGAGGCCACGACCACCGCACTGAGCGGCGGGCACCGACCCGGTGCCCGCCGCTCGCCGTCCCAGGCCGGTACAGCACAGGCCGAGCCAGCCCAGCCCGGCGAACAATGCGGCCCGTTCGAACACCCCGCTCGGACTGCCCGGCAGCACCTCGCCGTCGTCGAGCAGCACCAGCACACTGGCCGCCACGAACAACACGGCCATGGCCGCTGCGACCACCCGGGCCACCCGCCGCGGTCCGACGCCGGCCACGGCGGCGATCCCCGCGACGCCCAGCGTGACGGAGATCAGCTTGTGGATCAGCCCGCGCACGGTGTGCTCCTCGGGCACCCCCGGCGGGAAGCCCAGGCCGGCGTCGGTCCGGATGAGGGCTAGGGCAACGAAACAGAGCCCGCACCACAGGATCAGGACCACCGTCCGCCCGGTGACCCGCCGGTGCAGCCCGACGGCGCACAGGATCAGCCAGAGGCCGCAGGTGGCCAGGTTGACCGAGCCGTGCCAGCCGTTCGGGCCGAGCGACAGCTGACTGATCCAGTTGCGCGTCTCGTCGTAGCCGGGCCGGGTGAGGCCGTCCACAGTACTCACGGCGACCATCTGCACCGCGGCGAGCATTCCGAACGCCGGTAGCAGCCGCTTGCCCCGGTTCATCGAGCGAGCCTACGGGCAAGTGCCGAGCTGTGAGAATCGCCCACTTCTGCGACAGCCACGCCGGACGGCCGGACGGCGTCGCCCGCTCGGCGGAGCTGACCGTACGGCTGCTGCGCGCGGCCGGGCACGAGGTGGACTTCTACCGCCCCGGACCCCTGCTGAGCCGCGACGGCGTCCGCTCGGTGCCGGTGCCGTTGCGGCAGGTCCGCGTCGGGCTGCCGTTCACACCCCGGCCGGCCGACCTCGTCCACGCGCACAGCACGGGGCCGATCGGGATGACCGGGTTCCGGGCGGCCGCCGACTGGGGCGTGCCGCTGGTGATGACCTGGCACACCGATCTGCTGGCGTACGCCGATCTGTTCGCCGAGATCCCGGTCGGTGCCGCGTGGTGTGCGGTGCGCCTGGGCCTGGGCTGGTCGCCTCGGGAGTTCCTGGAGCTGACCCGGCCCGGAGCGGTACGCCGCCACCGGCTGGTCGCGCTCGGCCAGGCCATGTTCGCGCGGATGGCGGTGGCCATCGCTCCCTCGGACAAGGCGGCGGCGGGCTTCGCCCCGTTCCGGCCGGCCGCCGAAATCTGCGTGCTGCCCACCCCGGTCGGCGCCGTTGCGCCCCGCCCGGCCCGTACCGGCGGGAACGTCGTGCTGTCGGTCGGCCGGGCCACCGCCGAGAAGAACCCGGAGCTGTTGCTGCGGGCGTACGCCCAGGTGCGCGCGGCCCGGCCGGACGCCCGGCTGGTCCTGGTCGGGGTGTCGCAGCAGCGCCGGCGCCTGGCCCGCCGGATCGCCGCGCTCGGGCTGGACGGTCACGTCCAGGTTGTTCCGCCCGTGCCGCACGACGCGGTCGCCGGCTTCTACCGGGCTGCCGATGTGCTGGCGTTCGCCTCCACCACGGACACGCAGAGCCTGGTGCTGGCCGAGGCGGAGGCGGCCGGGCTGCCGGTGGTGGTCGCTGACCCTGAGCTTGCCGTCCGGCCGGGAGCCGTCGGGGCCGCGCGCTTCACCTGCGAACCGACGCCGGACGCGTTCGCCGCCGCACTGCTGCGCATGCTGGACGACGACGCCTTGCGGGCCGGCGTGACCCGGGACGGCATGGCGGCCGCGGCGGCGTACCCGCCGGAGGTCTTTCTGCGCCGGCTGGCGGCGATCTACCACCGAGCCTGCTCTTGACACATCGACGACCTGCGATGTGCAATGCGCTGACAACGATGTCAACGGCAGGGAGCCCGATGATTCTCCGGCGACTGACCATGACCGTCCTGCTGGCGGCCGCCACCGGCGCGACCGGTGCGGCGGCACCGGCCCGCGCGGCCGACCCGGTGCGGATCATGCCGCTGGGCGCGTCCATCACCTGGGGCACCTCCTCCACCGACGGCAACGGCTACCGCGAGGAGCTGCGCAAGCATCTCGCCGGCGACGCCGGGGTGGCGATCGACTTCGTCGGATCGCAACAGTCGGGCACGATGACGGATCGCGACAACGAGGGCCACCCGGGGCTGCGCATCGACCAGATCGCGGCGAACGCGGACGCCTGGCTGTCCGCCGCCCGGCCCGACGTGGTGCTGCTCAACGTCGGCACCAACGACACCCTGCAGAACTACGACCTGCCGGACGCGCCGGCGCGGATGCGGGACCTGCTCGACCGGATCGTCGCTGCCCGGCCGACCGCCGCCGTGGTGTTCTCCACCCTGGTCCCCTCGGGCAATCCCACCAACGACAGCCGGGCGCGGACCTTCAACGCCGCCCTGCCCGCCATCGCCGCGGAGCAGGTCGCCGCCGGGCACAACGTCCGGCTCGTCGACCTCACCAGCACCCTGACGGGCGCCGACATCGGCCCGGACACCATCCATCCGACCGACGGCGGATACGTCAAACTCGCCAACCTATGGCACACCGCCCTGCGTCCGGTGCTGGGCGCCGGCCGGGCCTGGCCGCTGTTCCGCACCGACTTCGGCGCCGCTGCGCAGCCCACCTGGACCAACAGCGTCCACGCGAGCGTGAACGTCGGCGGCTTCTGCTGCGGCCTGACCGCCATGGAATCCGCCCGCCGGGCCGAGACCGCGCACGGCGGCACGTACGCCCTCATGTACTCCGGCAACGACACCAGCGCGACGCAGTCGTACTCGTACAACAAGGTCTTCGACGTCCACGTCCCGATCGCCGCGGACACGACGCTGTCGTACTGGATCTACCCGCAGTACCCGGCCACGTCGGTCGCGCTCGACCTGTTCCTCACCGACGGCCGCAGCCTGCGGGACTCCGGCGCGACCGACCAGTCCGGGGTCCGGGCCCACCCGCGGTTCCAGGGCCAGGCGGGCCACCTGCGGCTCAACGAGTGGAATCTCGTCCGGATCCCGCTGAGCGCCCTGGCCGGCGGCACCGTCGACCAGATCTGGATCGGGTACGACCAGCCCGGCACCACCGGCCTCTTCCGTGGCTACGTCGACGACATCGACATCATCAGCGGCTGAGGTCAGTTGCCCCAGAAGATGTAGTTGGCGTTGTAGGGCACGCTGGCTTTCTGGCCGTCGGTGCAGGCGGTGGCCGGGGCCACGCCACCGAAGGTGTTCATCCGCTGGATGTGGGTGACTGTGCTGAGCATCCCCGACCCGGACCGGGTCCTGACCTCCAGCAGCAGCTCCGGGATCGCGCCGGGCACCGGGGAGTTGGCCACCGGGGCGGCGGTGATCAGCGAGCCGTCCGCCTCGGACTGCCAGGTCGGGCCGCCGAAGTGGTGGATCTTGCGGTTGGCCCCGTCGAAGAGGCCCGCCTCGGGGACCGACGAGCCGGTGAACCTGCCACCCGTACAGGTGTAGGTCTGGGTCCCGGTGCCGACCACGAACTGGCCGATGATCCGCAGGCCGGCCGGCGGCTGGAGGGACGGGGCCTCGGCGGCCGAGGCCTGGTAGGTGACCGCGGAGACGCCGGCCGTGACGACAGCGGCCGCGGTGAGGGCGATTTTTCTCTTGAGTGTGGGCACGTGTACGAGTACGCGGCTGCGGCCGTTGCCGATGGGTGGCTGCCCGCAAGGGCGCCCAACGTTGCCCGATGAGCCCGCGCCGGCGGGAACGCCCGATGCGAACGTGCGGTGGCTTGCGCGGCCCACAGCACGTTCGCATCGGACTTTCCCCGGATGAGTGCGGCTCAACTGGTGACGCAGGGAACTCCATCAAGGGCGAATGTGGTCGGTGCGGCGCTGTTGCCGGTGTGCCCGGCCTGGAAGCCGATGCTGACCGACCCACCGGCGGCGATCGAGCCGTTGTAGCCGGCGTTGCGGGCGGTCACCTGCCCGGAGGTGGGGCTGTAGGTGGCGTTCCAGCCGGAGGTGATCGTCTGCCCGGCGGCGAGGCTGAAGCTCAGCGACCAGCCGTTGACCGCGGTCGTGCCGGTGTTGGTGAGGGTGATGTCCGCGGTCAGACCGGTGTTCCAGGCGTTGACCTTGCTGGACACCCGGCACCCCTGGCCCGCGGGGTTGCTGGGTCCAGGGCTGCTGGGGCCGGGGTTGCTGGGCACCGGATCGCTGGGCATCGGGCTCGAGGGCGCCGGGCTCGACGGCCCCGGGGTCGTGCTGATGGGCGAGGTGGCCGGCCCGAACTGGCTCAGGAAGCGCCAGACCTCGCCGGTCGTCCACGTGGTCGCGGTGTTGGTGCCGCCGCCGTCGGCCGGCTCGGGCGTGTGGTCGCCGTCGAAGGCGGCCCACTGCACCGGATACCCGGCCCGGCACCCCGCGTACGCGGTGGTGATGTGCCGCCCGCTGCCGTTCGGGGGCTCCGGCGGGTTCTGCGCGGTGCAGCCGTTGACCCGTACGAACGTGTCGCGGATCTGCCGCCCGGAGCTGATGTTCAGCACGCTGTCGTGGGTGCCGTGGATCCCGAAGTAGGCGACCGGCTGGGTGCCGCCGGCGCAGCCACTGAGCTGAGCACCCGAGTACGCCACGACCGCGCGGAAGATGGTCGGCCGGGCGCAGGCCAGGGCGTAGCTCATCGAGCCGCCGTAGCTCCAGCCGAGCGCGAAACGCTGGGTGGTGTCGACGCAGAGGTCGTTCTCGACCACCCGCAGGATGTCGTCGACCAGGGTCACGTCGCGGCCGTTGGTGTTGGCCCACCCGGCGTCCAGGCCCTGCGGGGCGATGAAGATCGCGCCGTTGCCGGACGCCCGCTGCTGGCCGTAGAAGGCCCACGCGGCGCCGGCGGTACCGCCCCCGGCGGCGACGTTCTGCGCCGAGCCGTTGAGCCAGTGCAGCCCGACGAACAGCCGGTACTTCAGGGTCGGCTGGTAGTTGTCCGGGATGCGCAGGATGTAGGTGCGGGACTGGCCGCCGCTCTGGATCGTGTAGGTGCCGTTGCGCAGCGTCGGCGTCTTGCCGCACCCGGCGGTCGCCGCCAGCACGGTGGGCCCGTCGGCCGCGACGGTCCCGGCCGAGGCTGCGACCACGCCGGCCCCGACCAGGAGCGCGGCGGCGGCCAGGACCACGCCCACCATCGACGGGATCCGTCTTCTGCTCGCCATCGCGTCACTCCTCGCTGATTGAGCATGAATATGAACGCAGGCTACGGGAGCGCTCCCACGCATTCAAGAACTTCACTGGCAAATAGTTAATCGACCTGCGCCGTGCGTTCTCGTAACAGTTTTTCGCCGGCGATGTTCCCCTTATTCGGAACCGCTCTATTGCTGCGCGGGAAGTCGTGTTAGCTTTCCTCGCGCTCACCAGGATCTTTCCGCGTACGGGGGTACGTCTTGTCCGATGTGGTCACTGAGAAGGCAACGAGGTCACGGTTCGTCCGGCTGCTGCGGCACGAGTGGACCGTCGCCACCGCCGGCTCGGTGCTGCTCGCGATCGTCATGGTGTGGCTGCTCCCGCCGTACGCGAGCCGGCTCGTCACCGGCGGCGTCAAGCAGGAGACCATCGCCAACCCGGTGCGCACCATCATCGGCGACGCCGGCGACCCGACGGCGCAGGCCTGGATCGTCGCCTGGAACGGCCAGTCCCTGCGGCACGGCCTGCGCGGGCTGTGGCACACCAACGCCTTCTACCCCGACACGTTCGGCCTGGCCTACACCGACACGCTCTTCGGCTACGCGCCGGCCGGGCTGATCGGCGAGGGCGTGACGGCCGCCGTGCTGCGCTACAACGTCCTGTTCGTGCTGACGTTCGCGCTGGCGTTCCTCGGCGGCTACGCGATGCTGCGCCAGCTGGGCGCCGAACGGGTGGCCGCCGCGCTGGCCGGTGCCGCCCTGGCCTACGCACCCTGGCGTTACGACCATGCGGGTCACCTGAACATCATGTCGACCGGCGGCATCACCCTGGCCGTGGCGATGCTGGCCCGCGGCCACGGCTGGTCGCTGACCCGGGGCTACCGCAGCGACCGGGTCCGGCCCGGCTGGGCGGTGGCCGGCTGGCTGGTCGCGGCCTGGCAGGTGACTCTCGGCTTCGGCATCGGCCTCGGTTTCGTCTACCTGCTCGCCCTCGCCTGCCTCTGCGCGGCGATCGGCTGGCTGGTCCGGGGCCGCCCGCCGCTGGGCCGCCGGTTGATCCTCGCCGACCTCGCCGGTGGGCTGGTCTTCACCGCGGTCACCGCCTTCTTCGCGTACGGCTACCAGCAGGTCCGCGAGCTGTACCCGAACGTGACCCGGTCCTGGGACTACGTCGCCGTGTTCTCGCCGACACCGCGCGGCCTGTTCGTCGCCCCGCAGTACTCGCTGCCCTGGGGCACCCTGCACAACGACGCCCGGGCCCAGCTCGGCAACGCCGCCAACGAGAAGGCGCTGCTGTGCGGGTACGCGCTGTATCTGCTGGCCCTCGGCGGCCTCGTCCTCTCCTCATGGTCGGTGCGGCAGCGCCTGCTTCTCCTCGCCGGCACGATCCTGGGGATCCTGTTCGCGCTCGGCACCAACGGGCCCACGTACCGCCTCCTGCACCTGTACGTGCCCGGCTTCGACGGCAGCCGTACCCCCGGGCGGTTGATCCTGTGGCCGACCATCTTCATGGCCGTCCTCGCCGCCGGCCTGCTCACCAAACTCGCCTGGCTGGCTCGGACGGCGACCCTGCCGCAGTGGCAGACCGTCGCCGTCCGGGTGCTCACCATCCCGCCGTTGCTGCTGGTGCTGGCCGAGGGCATGCCGGACATGGACCATCCGGACACCCCGGTCGCACCGGCCGCGTTCGCCATGGCGTCGGCGCCGTTGATGGTGCTGCCCTCCGACGAGAACGTCGACACCAACGTCCTGCTCTGGTCGACCGCCGGATTCCCCCTGATGGTGAACGGGGCGTCCGGCTACATCCCGCCCAACCACCAGGGGCTCCGCGACCTGATGCAGACCTTCCCCAGCGAGCCCAGCCTGGATCGGCTGCGCCGGCTCGGCATCCGCAGCGTGGTCGTGCTGCGCGACCGCGTCCCGGGCACGCCGTTCGAGGCGGTGCTGAGCGCACCGACCCCGCCCGGCGTCATCCGTCAGGACATCGGCCCGGACATCCTCTACACCATCAGCTGACGTCCTACGGCACGGCGACGATCTTCCAGCGCTGGTTGGCGCTGGTGGAGTCGCCGTACTGCCCGATGGTCGCCCCGTTCGCCGTGCGGCCCATGCCGTCGAGATAGAGGCCGGTGGCCCGGTTGCGCAGCCGCACGTTGTTCGCGTCGGTCAGCACGGACCACTGCTGGTTGGCCGAGGTTCCGGTGGTGTACTGGCCGGCGGCGCTGCCGTTGGCGGTCCGGCCCATGCCGTCCAGGTACAGCCCGGTGCCCTGGTTCCTGATCCGCACGTAGGTGCCGGAGTTCTCGACCACCCACTGCTGGTTGGCGCTGGTGGTGGCGGTTCCCTGACCGACATCGGAGCCGGCCGCCGTACGGCCCAGGCCGTCGGCATACCGGCTGGTGGCCGTGCCGACGATCCGGACCGTCGTGCTGCCGCCGGTGCCCATCCCCCAGGAGTACTGCAGCCGGTTCAGTCCGGAGGCGTTGGTCAGCGTCAGGTTCAGATTCGGTCCGCTGCCGGTGCGCCTGGTCAGGCTGTACCAGTCGCCGTCGCGCAGACCGGGCCAGTAGACGCCGCCGACACCGAGCTCGCGCAGCTTCGCGCTGACGCCCCGCAGGTAGTCGGCGAAGAACGACCCGCTCGGGATGTTGTAGTCGATGGTGTCGTACGCGACCCCGTTCTTGCTGCCCGGGCCCATCGGACCACCCCACTCGGTGGCCACCGTCCGGGACGCGTACCCGCCGATGGAGCTGGCGAGATGGTTGCCCCACGAGGTCTCGTCCTCGAAACCGGCGAAGAACGAGTAGTCGTGGACGGCCAGCAGGGTGTTGTTCAACCGGGTGTCCTGGCCGACCGCGGCGACGTTCTGGGCCAGCCCGGCACCGTCCAGGATGACCCGGCCGCGCGGCACGCCGGAGTGCCGGTTGAGCCAGGAGCTGTACATGTTGTTCAGGTCGGTCGTGGAATACCCGTGCGGCTCGTTGATGACCTCGAAGTAGGCGTTGCTGTTCCCGGCGTACCGGTTGACGACGGTGTCCCACATGCGGTCGTAGGCCGCGGCGTCGGCGGGCCGGCCGCCGCTGTAGGCCCAGTAGGCCAGGATCACCTTGCCCTTGGTGAGCGCCTGGTCGATCGCCCCGGTGTAGGTGCCCCAGTAGCCGGCGACGGTCGGCTCGTTGATCGGCATGCGGACGGTGTTGGCCCCGGTGATGGAGTACAGCTGCCCCACCACCCGGTCGGCGACGGTGGTCGCCGAGGCGTACGTGTCGGTCGCGCCCAGACCCGACACGTAGAGCACCCCGTTGACGAAGTTGTCCCGCTGGTCGGCCCAGTTGACGCCCCGGAACTCGGTGGTGGCGGCCTGCGCCGGCGCCTGGACCAGCACGGTTCCGGTGACGGCGAGGGCGGCGGTGAGCAGGATCCGCCCCGTACGGCTGAAGGCCCTGGTCATGATCTGATCCATCGCTGGTTGCTCCCACCGTTGCAGGTCCACAGGCTGACAGTCGTGCCGTTGGCCGTCCCGGCGCCGGTCACGTCCAGGCACAGGCCGGACTGGACGCCGGTGATGGTGCCGTCGGCGTTGACCCGCCACTGCTGGTTGGCGCCGCCGGTGCAGGACCAGATCCGTACCTGGGCGCCGGCGGAGGTGTTCGCGGCGTCGAGGCACTTGTTGCCGTACACGGTCAGCTGGTTGCTCGAGGTTGCCGTCCACCTCTGGTTGGTGCCGCTGTTGCAGTCCCAGATCTGCACGGTCGCCCCGTCGGCCTGGCTCTGGCCGTTGACGTCCAGGCAGCGGTTGGAGCCCGCACCGCGGATCTCGCCGGTGGGAGTCGTGCCGCCCCCGAGCGGGGTGATGGTCAGGTTGTCGAACTGGGCCGTCACGCCCTGGCCGGTGGCGTAGCCGATCTGGCCGGCGACCCAGGCCGAGTCCGAGACGCTGCCCACGGTCGTGCCGTCGATGGCGGCGGTCAGGGTGCTGCCGTTGAGCGTCAGGGCCAGCTTGTGCCAGCGGCCGGTGCCCAGGGCCGCCGTGGTCCCGCTGGCCAGCGTGCGCTGGTTGCCGGCGGTGCTGTTGCTGCGGATGGACCACGAGCCGTTGTCGGCCACCCGCAGGTAGTAGGCGTTGAGGTTCTGCGGGCCGTCGTGGTTGTAGTTGCCGGCCCGTCCGATGAGCTGGGCGTAGCCGCTCTTCTCCAGCATGACGTCGGTGGAGACCGTGTAGTTGCGCCAGTTGACGTCACCGAGCAGCGTGAACGGCTCGGCGTGGCCGGACGTCCAGAAGATCGGCGCCTGTTCCGACATCTGGCGGATGCACTGACCGGTACGGCCACCGCCGCACGCGGCCACCTCGAACGAACCCTGGTGGTCCGACAGGTACTTCGCCTGCCTTCCCGTCTGGTAGCTGTCGAAGTCGTCGGCGTACGGCAGCGCGAGAGCGCCCTGGGCGGGGCTGGTCGCCGTGCCCTTGCCCGCTCCGGTGGTGGTCGTGATGCTGTAGACGTAGCCGGGCTGGACGGTCAGCGAGTACGAGCCGTTCGACGGCGTGATGTCCGTGCGCCGCACGAACCGGTCGGCCGGGTTGCTCGACCTGACGTTGGTGGACCACACGCGCACGGTCCCGGTCGACAGTCCGCCGGTGACGCTGAACTGGAGGTCCTGGGCCGAGCCGGCGTCCATCGTCTCGATGACAGTGCTGTAGTCGCCGGTGGTGGGCGACCTCAGCGAGACGTAGCTGCCGTTGTTGCGGTTACCGCCGAGGTAACCCGAGGAGTTGTCGAGGTAACGCCATCCGGGTGCGGTGAACTGGGTGGTGTGGGCCATGACCCAGGTGCTCGTACCGATCGAGTAGTAACCGGACCAGGGTTGCGGTGCAACGGCCACCCCCGTGGTGGCCCAAGGGATGTTCGGGGTGATCGCGGCGATGACCGGCCAGTTCAGGTACGCGGTCATCTTCCCGTCGATGTAGTCGCGGTTGATGCCGCGGGCCAGAGCCGGCGCGCCCGCGTTGTAGTCGTCGGAGCCGTTCTCGCTGGCCCACAGCGTCTTGCCGGAGTTCACCGCGTTGGCTGAGCTCGGGCAGGAGGTCTGCGCGCTGCGGTAGCCGCAGACATAGTGGCTGCCGACCACCGAGATGGCCGCGCCGAACGCCGGGTCGCGCAGCGAGTCGTCGGCCGAGCCCCAGCCGAAGTCGTCGGAGGCCACGATCTTCACGCCCGCGTACCCGCGGGAGTTCAGGGCCGAGCGCAGGTTCTTGTACCAGGTTAGGTCCCGGCCGCGTTCGTTCCAGCCGCCGAGGTAGTCGATGGTCAGGCCGTGGGAGGTGGCACAGCCGAGCCACGCGATCAGGTAGTCGATCGAGTCGTTGGACCAGAAGTTGCCGTTGCCGATCCACCCGGGCGCACCCCAGGACAACCCGACGAGCTTGATGTTCGGGTTACGGGCCTTGGCCTGGCCCATCATCCACCACTCGTACCCGCGGTCA
Source organism: Actinoplanes sp. CA-051413 (assembly GCF_050955795.1). Lineage (NCBI taxonomy): Bacteria > Bacillati > Actinomycetota > Actinomycetes > Micromonosporales > Micromonosporaceae > Actinoplanes > Actinoplanes sp. CA-051413. The sequence goes on along the minus strand of NZ_CP192100.1, from coordinate 3,534,381 downwards.
CAGTTCACGGCGCCCCGGGTGTGCTCGTGGCTCGGTTCCGCGCCGGAGGTCGAGTTGGTGTCTCCCCCGATCTCCACCTTCATGATCTGCATCGCCGCGCCGTAGCCCGGCTTGAACAGATAGTCGAGGATGTCGCTGCGCTGTGGTTCGGGGTAGTCGAACAGCAGGCGGCTGTTGCCGCCGCCGCCGCTGATCGCGCCGACGCCGTCGAACGTCCGCCCGCCCGATGAGCCGTTGATGGTGATCGCCGTGGCGGCCTGCGCCGGCGCGGGGTACGCGACCAGCGCACCGGCCAGAGTCAGCAGCAGGCTCGCGGCCGCTGCCCAGCCCCGCCGCAGCCGGCGCTTCGACCGGTCGTCCTCACGTGTTGTCATCACAATGCCTTCCTCTTCTGCCATGGGCGTGGGACGTCGGTCAGGGACTGGTGCACGAGAGGGCGCCGGGCGCCGTACTGCTGCTGCCGTTGACCAGGAAGCCGAAGCTGGTCGAGGCGTTCGCGCCGACGGAGCCGTTGTACGCGGCGTTGCGGACGCTGACCGTGCCGCTGGTGCCGGTGTTGACGCCGTTCCAGACGTTCGCGATGGTCTGCCCGCCGGCCAGCGTCAGCTGGACGGTCCAGCCGTTGAGGGTGGCGGAGCCGTTGTTGGTCACGGTCACCTCACCCTGATAGCCACCGTTCCAAGTGCTGGCCGTGTGGTAGGTCGCGGTGCAGCCGCCCGGCTGCCCGGTGACCGGCGGGGTGCTCGGTGGCGTGCTGGTCGGGGTGCTCGGCGGGGTGCTGGTGGGTGTGCTCGGCGGCGTGCTCGTCCCGGGCACCGTCGTGGAGGCGGCGTTGAGGGCGTTGAGGACCGAGGTGTACGCGGGCTTGGGGTTGCTGTTGCGGTCGAACAGCAGCGGGCTCTCGTTGCCCCGCCAGGAGTCGCTGTCCCGGATGCCCCAGGTCGTGATGCCGACGCAGCGCGGGACGTTCATGCACGCCTGAGTCAGGCCCTGGTACTGGCTGGCCGAGGCGTTGGTCACGTCGGCCTCGGTCAACGCCACGTCCACGCCGAGGGCGGCGAAGCTCGACAGCGTCTGCTGGAAGTTGCCCGGCAGCGAGCTGCCCCCGGTGAAGTGGGTCTGCAGGCCGACGCAGTCGACCGGGACGCCCCGCGCCTTGAAATCGCGGATCATGTTGTACACGCCCTGCGTCTTGGCGTACGTCCAGTTCTCGATGTTGTAGTCGTTGTAGCAGAGCCTCACGCCCGGGTCGGCGGCCCGCGCGGTGCGGAACGCCACCTCGATCCAGTCGTTGCCGGTGGACTGCAGGTTCGACGAGCGCCGGCTGCCGTTCTCGGCGAAGGCCTCGTTGACCACGTCCCAGGCGTAGAGCTTGCCCTTGTAGTGGGCCATGACGCCGTTGATGTGGTCGATCATCGCGGTCCGCAGGGCGCTGCCGCTGAGGCTGCCCCAGAAACGCGGTTGCTGGGCGTGCCAGGCCAGGGTGTGCCCCCGGACCTTCATGCCGTGCTGAATGGCCCAGTTGTAGATGGCGTCACCCGCCCGGAAGTCGAACTGGCCCCGGTTGGGCTCGGTCGCGTCGGGCTTCATCTCGTTGACGGCCGTCATCATGTCGAACTCGCGGTTGGCGATCGTGAGGAAGCCCGCGTCGTTGAGGCGGTCCCCTCCCATGGCGGCGCCGAAGTACCGGCCGCTGCGCTCCGCGGCCGCCTTGAGGGTGGTGCCGGGCGGGCCGGTGAGGTCGGCGTGGGCCAGGGTGGCCACGGCCACCGAGGACACGGCGATCGCCACGGCGCAGGCAGCGCCGAGCAGCAGCCGGGCGCGACCGCCGGTACGGCGACCCGCGCGAGCAGAAACAGTGGTCATGAGTGTCTTCCTCCTCGAGGTGCGGGCCGGTCAGGCGAGCTTGACCAGGCGCCAGACGTTGTCGGCGGAGCCGTTGTCGGGGTCCTGGACGGCCTGGGCGCCATAGGTGCCGGCGCCGTTGAGAATGGCCAGCAGCTTCCCGCTGTTGACGTTGCGGATCTTGTAGGTGCCGTTGCCGAGGTCGACCAGCGTCCAGCGGTGGTCGGCGGTGCCGTTGTCCGACCACTGCAGGACCCGGGCGTTGTCGGCCGTCGACATGTTCTCGACGCCGAGCACTTTGCCGCTGTTGACGTTGCGGAACCTGACCGCGCTGCCGTCGGTGATCCTGACCCAGTTGTGGTCGGCCGTCCCGGTGTCACCCCACACCACGGCGAGCCCGCCGTCGGCGGTGGACATGTCCTTCACGCCCAGAACCAGGCCGGTTCCGACGTTGACCAGCTTGTAGGTCTCACCGCCGCCGGGGGTGCTGCCGTTGGAGTTCCAGTAGACGGTGTAGTTGAAGCCGTGCGCGTCGTGGAACGGCCCGATGGGCACGCTCGTGCCGTTGGCCGTCGCGGTGAAGCTCAGGCTCGACGTGCTGGTCCGGGCGATGGACGAGACCGTCAGCGACGGCGGCGAGGACAGCGCGGTGTTGCCATAGTTTCCGCACAGCACCGCCGGTCCGTAGGTGATCGCCTGAACGCCGGCGTTGTCGTTGGCGGCCAGCATGACGACCCGCATCGGCAGGGTGACCGTCAGCGTGTCCCCCGCCGCCCAGGCCCGGGTGATGGTCGCGTAGCTGCCCGGCGTCGCGGTGACTGCCTGGGCCGCCCCGTTGACCGCGAGCACCGCGTTCTGAGTCCAGGACGGGATCCGTACGCGGATGCTCCAGGTGCCGCTCATGGTGCCGGACAGGGTCAGCGTGGTGGTGTCGCTGACCGGGTACGTCGTGGACTGGGTGACCGTGATGCCGCGCTCCGACCAGTTCAGCGTCGATGGCGCGAAGAGGTTGACGGTCAGGGTGGTGCCGGCGAAGAAGTAGATCGAGTCCATCAGCCGGGTGTTGGTCTCGATGCCGGTGCCCTGGCAGCACCAGAACGAGTTGTAGTCGGTCGAGTAGGTGCCGCCGCCCCAGGCCGGGCCGACACCGCGACGCCCACCGGGCTTCAGCGGCGTGAAGTAGGTGACGCCGCCGTGCCCGTCGGCCGGGTTCTGCGCACCGATCAGGTGGTTGAGCAGCGCCCGCTCGTAGTAGTCGAAGTAGCCGGCGTTGTTCGGGTCGAGCAACCACAACTCGCGGGTCAGCTTGAGCATGTTGTACGTGTTGCAGTGCTCGCAGGTGTCGTTGCTCAGGTAACCGGCGATGGCGTTCGGGGCGCGGAAGTGCTCGGCCTGGCTGTTGCCGCCGATCGCGTACGTGTGGGCCCGGGTCGTGATGGCCCAGGCGTTGGCCGCGATGTCGCGGTAGCGGGTGGTGCCGGTCGCCTTGTACTCGCGGGCCGCGCCGACCCACTTGGGCACCTGGGTGTTGGCGTGCAGGCCGTTGAGCTGGTCGGTGTTGGCGGCGAGCGGGTTGAACACGGCCTGGTGGTCGAAGCGCTGCGCGACGGTCAGCCAGCGCGCGTCACCGGTCTGCTGGTAGATGTCGGCCAGCACGTCGTTCATGCCCCCGAACTCGGTGCCCAGCATCGCCTGCAGCTGGCTCCCGCTCAGCCGGGAGGTGCGGGTGTCGACCCAGCCGGCCAGCGCGAGCAGCACCGTACGGGCCTGGTCGTTGCCGGTGAGGCGCCACACGTCGAGCAGCCCCGCGAGGGTCTTGTGGACGCAGTAGTAGGGCACGTTGCCGTTGGAGAGCGTACGGGCCTCGAGCGCGGTGAAGTCCGACTCCGGGAAGCCCGACAGGTAGCCCGCGCCGAACCCGGCGGCGCCGTTGTTCGCCTGGCACTTGGCCAGCTCGGCGACCATGTAGTTGGCCTTGTCCCGGCAGGTCGTGTCGCCGAGCACCGCGTAGGCCTGTGCCCAGGCGGTCAGGAAGTGCCCCTGCATGTGGGAGCGGAACGGGAAGGACGGGGCGTCCCAGCCGCCGTTGGTCGCCGCGCCGTTGGTCCCCAGCCGGTGGTTGGCCCGGAAGACGTAGAGCAGCCGGTCGACGTCGACGAAGCGCAGGTAGCTCAGGGTGCGGTTCTGGTTGTCCAGGAACCGGCCCGCGGTCAGCCGCACCTCGCCCGGCCGGAAGGCGTACGCGGCCGCGCCGATGTCCGGACGGACCGGCGGCACGACCGCGGCCGCGGCGGGCCGGGCGTCGAGGACGCCGGCTCCGGCCGTGCTGACCAGGGCGGCGGCACCGGTGGCCTGGAGCAGGCGGCGGCGACTGAAAGCGGAGGACGACATGGGGGAAACTCCTGTCGGAGGCGGTGGGGAAACGGTGGATCCGGTACGGGCGGGGACGGCGGTGCTATCCGACCTTGCTGAGCTGCCATTGCTGGTTGGTGCCGTTCCAGTCGGCGTACTGCACGATGTTTCCGCCGTCGGCGGTCGACGCGCCCTGCACCTCGACGGCCTTGCCGCTGTTGCGGTTGATCAGCTGGATGTAGCCGTCGATGGTCTGCACGCTGAACTGCTGGTTGGCGGCGTTGTTGTCGGTCCACTGCACGATCACGCCGCCGTCCGCGGTGGAGGCGCTGGAGACGTCCAGGACCTTGCCGGAGAGCCGCGACTTGAGCCGGTAGAAACCACCGCCGGAGTCGACGAACTGCCACTGCTGCTGGTTGCCGTTGTTACGGCTCCACTGGGTGATCCGGGCGCCGTCGGTGGTGGCCAGGTTGTAGACGTCGATCGCCCGGCTGCTGTTGCGGTTGACCAGCACGTACCAGGCGTTGGTGTCCACGGTCGAGCCGCCGCCTCCCCCGTTGCCGGCGTTGAGGGCGTTGAGCACTGAGGTGTAGGCGGCTTTCTTGTTGCCGGAGCCGTCGAACAGCAGCGGGTTGTCCGAGCGCCAGGAGTCGCTGTCGCGGATGCCCCAGACAGTGATGCCGGTGCAGCGGGCCACGGCCAGGCAGGCCCGGGTGACGGAGGCGTAGATGTTGGCCTGGTTACCGCCCTGCTGGACATCGAGTTCGGTGATCTGCACATCCACACCCAGGTCAGCGAAGCGTTGCAGGTTCGCCTGATACGTCGAGTCGATGGTGGTGCCCAGGTGGGACTGGAACCCGACGCAGTCGATCGGGACGCCGCGGGATTTGAAGTCGCGGACCATGGTGTAGATGCCGGTCGACTTGGCGTTGATGCCGTCGGTGTTGTAGTCGTTGTAACACAGCTTGGCGTTGGGATCCGCGGCGCGGGCGGCGCGGAACGCGGCTTCGATCCAGTCGTTGCCGGTGCGCTGCAGGTTGGAGTCGCGGCGGGCGCCGCTGCCGCCGTCGGCGAAGGCTTCGTTGACCACGTCCCAGGCGTAGATCTTGCCCTTGTAGTGGGTGGCGACCTGGGTGACGTGGTTGATCGCGGCGCTGCGCAGGGTGCTGCCGGACAGTGATTGGGCCCAGCCGGGTTGCTGGGCGTGCCAGAGCAGGGCGTGGCCGCGGACCTTGGCGCCCATGGCAACACCTTGGTTGAGGATGCGGTCGCCGCCGTTGTAGTTGAAGCTGCCCCGGGCGGGTTCGGTGGCGTCCCACTTCATCTCGTTCTCAGGGGTGACCGCGTTGAACTCGCTGTTCAGGATCCGGGTGTAGGTCGCATCACCCAACCGGCCGGCCGCGATCGCCGCACCGAAGTAACGGCCTTTGGCGGCCGCGGAGGCGCCCAGGGTTGTGGCGGCGTCAGCAGAGCCCGCAACGGCGAGAGTGGTGCCGGCGATGAGGGCCGCAGCAGCCGCGGCGAAGGGGACGCGCCACCAACGGAAAGTCTTAGTGATCATCTGAGGGACTGCTTTCGGGAGCGGGGATGGGGGTCGCCGGGCGGCCCGGCGGACGGACCGGGCCGCGCGGCGTGTGGGGGGTTACGGGGCGGTCAGGTCGAACCTGTTGACGGTGACCGTGCCGCCGAGGGCCTGCGTGGCGTAGTTGAAGATGCCGAAGCGGTAGCCCATGAAGAACTGCCAGTCGTTGTTCAAGGTGAACGCCGGGCCGAGGTTGGTGAACGTGCTGCCGTTGGTGCTGTACGAGAAGGTGGCCGTACGCCCGGATCCGGGTTGGATGTTGGCCGTGGCCCGCAGCCAGATCGTGCCGCCGGACACCGTCGCGCCGGCGGCCTCGGCGCCGGTCCCCGTGGTGGTCCAGCCGCTGGTGGACATGCTCAGCCCGTTGGTCATCGAGACCCGGGTGACGCCGTTGTCCTTGCGGATGCCGATCCACGCCGACTGGTCGCGCAGCATGGCCAGGCCGGACCGGTCACCGTTGGCCATGGCCGAGTAGTCCAGCTGGATCGTGGCCGTGGACGTCGGCCCCTGGATGCGGTGCGTCAGGGTGTTACGGGCGTTGTAGAGGTCGTTGGTGACGGTGGCGGTCGACAGTCGCAACCCGTTGCCGACGCTGAACTTCGAGGTGTCCGGGTTGTGGTTCCATTCCCAGCGCTGACCCAGCGCGGAGCCGGTGAACGTGTCCGGGCCGATCATCGACTGCACGGTCTTGGTCGTGCTGATGTTCGGCTTCGGGTAGCTCGCGCCCCAGCGGCCGTTGACCGTCTGCAGCACCGGCCAGCCGTCGCCGCTCCAGGTGATCGGCGCCAGCGTCGGCATCCGGCCACCGGGGTAGGCGTCGGTGAAGGCCATGTACCACCAGTCACCGTTCTGCGTCTGCACCAGGCCGCCCTGGTGCGGGACCCCGCCGCCGGAGATCGGCCCGGGCAGGTTGAGCAGGACCTGGCGCTGCTCGTACGGACCCCACGGGCTGGTCGAGCGCAGCACGTACTGGCCGTTGGCCGGGCGGGTCAGCCAGATGTAGTAGTAGTTCCCGCGCTTGTACATGCGGGAGCCTTCGAGGGTGCCGATGCTCGACGGGGTCTGGTAGACCGTCTGCGAGCGCACCTCCGCGGTCAGGTCGGAGTTGAGCTGCGCGACGCTGATCGTGCCGTTGCCGTAGGCCACGTACGGGGTGTCGTTGTCGAACAGCAGGCCGGCGTCGTAGTAGCACTTGTTGATCCGGGCCTTCTTGCTCCAGCCGCTGCCGATCGACACCGAGGTGTAGACGTAGGTGCGGTTGAACTCGGTGCAGCCCAGCCAGTAGTAGGTGCTGTTGCTGGGCCGGTAGTTGAACGCCGACGCCCAGATGCCCTTGACGTAGGCCCGGCCGCCGTTGAGGTCGTAGGCGTTGGAGTCGAAGTCCAGCCGTGGCACCGAGTGCCCGGCGTACTCCCAGTTCACCAGGTCGTACGAGCGCAGGATGGGCGCGCCGGGCGAGTAGTGCATCGTCGACGCCGAGTAGTAGTAGGCGTCGCCGACGCGGATGATGTCGCCGTCGGCGAAGTCCTGCCACACCACCGGGTTCGTGAAGGTCCCGGTCGGCGGCGGCGTGGTCGGGCCCGTCGTCGGTGTGCCGGAGCCGACCTGGACCAGCTGCCATTGCTGGTTGGTGCCGTTCCAGTCGCTGTACTGCACGATGTTGCCGCCGTCGGCGGTGGAGGCGCCCTGCACCTCAAGGGCCTTGCCGCTGTTGCGGTTGATCAGCTGGATGTAGCCGTCGATGTCCTGCATGCTGAACTGCTGGTTGGCGGCGTTGTTGTCGGTCCACTGCACGACGGCGCCGCCGTCCGCGGTGGACGCGTTGGAGACGTCCAGGACCTTGCCGGACAGCCGGGACTTGAGCCGGTAGAAACCACCGCCGGAGTCGACGAACTGCCACTGCTGCTGGTTGCCGTCGTTGCGCGACCACTGGGTGATCCGGGCGCCGTCGGTCGTGGCCAGGTTGTAGACGTCCAGCGCTTTCCCGCTGTTGCGGTTGACCAGCACGTACCAGGCATTCAAGTCCACGGCGGCGGCCGAGGCCGCCGGCGCGGCGACGACGGTGACAGCGATACCGGCCAGCAGAGCCAGCACTGCGGTAATGGCCATGTATCCGCGCCGCCAGAGCCTTTTCGGGGGTGTGCCGCGTGCGTACATTTCGCCGCTCCTTGCCGGGGGATCCCAAAATAGTGAACGTTCACATCTTGTCGAAGACGGATGCCTGGTGAGCCGAACTCAAGGGGATCCAGACATCAGACATTCAAGAATGGCAATGTTGCCAGAGTGTTTCACTCCACTCAAGAGCGGCGGCCCTCAAACTTGCCTGCAACCGAGTTTTGGCTGGTAGTGGACTTGCGATGAGGCTCGTGCGACCGAACCGGCCGGACGGCGAACGCCCTTCAGACGTCAGATGTACGCCGAGGTCGGTCCGTCGTAACACTTTTCCGAAGGCGTTTTCATGAAATGCGTCTGTCCATTTGCACAAATGGCGACCGCTGACCATTCCACGAAATGACGACGCCTGGCCGGAACAGCATTCGCTGTTCCGGCCAGGCGGGTATGGATAATCAGCTGCAGGCGGCGCCGTTCAAACTGAAACCGCTGGGCGCGGCGGCGTTGCCGTTGTGGTTGGCCTGGAAGCCGATGGTCGTCGAGCCACCCGGCGGAATGGTGGCGTTGTAACCGACATTCGTGGCCACCACCTGGCCGCTGGTGGGCGCGTAGGTCGCGCTCCAGCCGCTGGTGATGGTCTGCCCGGAGGCCAGGGCGAAGTTCAGCCGCCAGCCGTTGATGGGCGCCGTACCGGTGTTGGTGATGGTGATGTTGTCCGTCAGCCCGCTGTTCCACGCGCTGACGGTGTTGGTCACCCGGCAGGCACCCCCCTGGGACGGCGGCGGGGTGGTCGGCGGCGGGCTAGTCGATGGCGGGCTGGTCGGCGGAGTCGTCGTCGGGGGCGGGGTCGTCGGCTGGGTGGACCCCTCGCTGACGGTGATGGTGGAGCTGCCGTTGCTCTGGTAGCCCTCGGTGGCCATGATCTGGTAGTCGTGCGTGCCGAGGTTCAGGCCGAGCCGGGCCCAGGCGTTGAAGTGGTTGGCCGTCGTGATGGTGCCGCTGCTGCGGTGCTGCTGGCGGACGCTCCAGTACTGGTAGAACGTCGCGTTGCCGATGATGGACGGCTGGTTGACCCGCTGGGTGCGGTAGATGTCGTACGTGCTGCCGTCGGTGGTCACCGAACCCAGCCGCTGGGTCCCCGAGCTCGGGTTGTACGTGCCGAAGTCCTCGACGACGTAGTACTCGATGAGCGGGTTGGTGGTCCAGCCGTAGAGCGCCAGGTAGCCGTTGCCGTTCGGGTTGAACGTGCCCGAGTAGTTCACGGAGTGGCTGGAGCCGGGCTTCCAGCCCTTGCCGCCGACCCAGTTGTTGATGCCGCTCATCCGGACGCTGTAGTTGCCGCCGGCCCCCAGCGTCATCGTGACGTTGCCGCTGTCCTTCCAGTACGAGAAGAAGTAGCCGTTGTGGGTGCCGGTCAGGTTCGAGGTGATGGTCCGGTCGGCGTCGGCGTGGGCGACACCGGCCACGGTGATCGAGGCTGCCGCCAGTACGGCGACGGTGGCGCCCCCGAGGAGCATCCTCAGCCGGCCGCGCCGGCGACCCGGGGGTGGAACGGAATGGTCGTTCACGAGCAACATCCTTTTCCTCGTGGTCAGCTCGTCAGGGGGATCAGGCGGGCAGAGTCACCTGACCGGGAGCCGGACGCTGGGTGGTCGTGCTGTCGCCGAGCTGCCCGTTGGCGTTGTTGCCCCAGCACCACAGGCTGTCGCCGGTCTGGAAGCCACAGATGTGGTAGCCGGGCGCGAAGTCACTCGCCCACGTGGTCGCCGTGCCGATCCGGGTGGGTGCGAACCGGTGGGTGGTGGTGCCGTCACCGAGCTGACCCGTCGAGTTGTTGCCCCAGCACCACAGGGAGCTGTCGGTCCGTACCGCGCATGCCGTGTCGAAGCCCGCCCGGACCGTGCTCCAGCTGGTGGCGGTGCCGACCTGGACCGGGGTGGTCTGGTGGGTTCCGCTGATGCCGAGCTGGCCGTACCCGTTCTCACCCCAGCACCACAGGGTGCCCTCGGCGCGGACCGCGCAGCTGTAGGCGTAGCCGGCGGTCACGCCGGTCCACGTGGTCGCGGTGCCGACCTGCGCCGGGGCGTCCCGGTAGCTCAGACCGCCGACGCCCAGCTGTCCGTCCGTGTTGTTGCCCCAGCACCACAGGGTGCCCTCGGTGCGGACGGCACAGGTGTGCGCGTAGCCGGTCGCGACGCTCGCCCAGGTGGTGGCCGTGCCGACCCGCACCGGAGCGGTCGCGATGTAGATGTCCGAGCTCATGCCGAGCTGCGCGAAACGGTTGAAGCCCCAGCACCACAGGCTGCCGTCGGTCCGGGTGGCGCAGGTGTGGCTGTCGCCGGCACTGACACTGGCCCAGGTGGTGGCGGTGCCGACCTGCACCGGAGTGGTCCGCATCGTGGTGGTGCCGTCGCCGAGCTGGCCGCGGAAGTTGTTGCCCCAGCACCACAGGGTGCCGTCGGTGCGGATCCCACAGGTGTAGCTGGTGCCGGCGTCGAGGCTGGCCCAGGTGGTGGCGGTGCCGATGCGTACCGGGGTGGTCCGGGCGGTGGTGGTGCCGTCGCCCAGCTCGCCGAGGTAGTTGCTGCCCCAGCACCACAGGGAGGCGTCGGTGCGGACCGCGCAGGTGTGGCCGTAGCCGGTGGCGACCTCCGAGTTGGCCGCGGCGCTCAGCGCTGCGGGGCTTGGCGCGGCGAGGCTCTCTACGGCGGCGGCGGCCGCCGGGCCGGTCAGGCCTCCGAAACTCAGCGCGGCGAATCCGGTCGCCGTCGCGACCGCGACGGCGATGCCCCGGGCGACCCGGCGCCAGCGGTCACGACGCCCGGAGGCGAAGCTGTGTCTCATGTGTACTCCCTGCTCGGTGGGGGGATGGTCCGGCAGCAGGGAGCGTCAGCGTCACACGCCCCCTCGCTGCCGGGCCGGGCTGAGGTCACGGCGTGCGGCGACAGCAGTTACGCCTGTTCCGGAGATTGCCAGAATGTTTCCAGACATTCAAGAGTTTTCATGGGAGCGCTCCCACCGACTCTGTCGAATGCCGCGACATAACGCTTTTCACCACCGCAACTTTCGCGTTGAACTGGGCTAAACGCTCTGGCAACATTGCCCGCAGTCAATGGCCTGCGGGGTGCATCCCATTGCGGCGCCCTGGAGGGTGAAGTGCGGAGAACATCGAAGATCAGCACCGGCCTGGCGGCCGTCGTCGTCTCGTTCACCGCCGCCGTCGTAGCGCTCGGCACGACCCCGGCCGATGCGGCTGTGGGCGGCTCCGGCCCCTATCCGGCCGACTACGAGACCTCGGCCGGCCTGCCCGACCACACCATCTACCGGCCGCAGACACTGCCGTCCGAACCGCTGCCCGTCCTCGTATGGGGCAACGGCGGCTGCGCGGCCAGTGGCACCGCACAGGTCAACTTCCTGCGGGAGATCTCGTCGCACGGCTTCCTGGCCATCGCCAACGGCGCGCCGAACGGATCCGGCTCCACCACGTCCCGGATGCTCACCCAGTCCCTCGACTGGGCCGTCGCGGAGAACACCCGGGCGGGCAGCAAGTACTACGGCCGACTCGACACCAGCAAGATCGCCGTCGCGGGCTTCTCCTGCGGAGGGCTGGAGGCGTACGCCGTCTCCGCCGACCCGCGCATCACCACCACCATGATCTTCAGCAGTGGGTTGCTGAACGACGCCGACGACTACCAGCTGCGCGGGTTGACCAGACCGATCGCGTACTTCATCGGCGGGCCGAGCGACATCGCGTACCCGAACGCCATCGACGACTGGGGCAAGCTGCCGGCCGGGCTGCCCGCCTTCATGGGCAACCTGAATGTCGGCCACGGCGGCACCTACGACCAGCCCAACGGCGGCGAGTTCGGCCGGGTCGCGGTGCTGTATCTCAAATGGCGCCTGAAAGGTGACGTCACTGCGGGCGCTAATTTCGTGGGGGCCGACTGCGGCTTGTGCCGCGGGCCGTGGACCGTCCAGCAGAAGAACCTGACGCTCGGCGGCGGCGCTCCGTCGACCACGCCGCCGCCAACGTCCACCTCGCCCACTCCGCCTCCGGGTGACGGTGTGTGCTCCGCGGCCTATTCCGTGCAGAACCAATGGAACGGTGGATTCGTGGCCGCTGTGACCGTCACCGCGGGGAGCACCGCGCTCAACGGGTGGCGCGTCACCCTTGGCTTGCCGGCCGGCGCGTCCATCAGCTCTGCCTGGAACGCCGTGGTGAGCGGCACCAGCGGAACCGTCACGATGACGAATCAGAGCTACAACGGGCGGCTGAGTGCCGGTCAGAGCGCCAGTTTCGGCTTCCAGGGAGTCGGAAGCGGCGGCGGCGCCACCGTCACCTGCGCTGCGAGCTGAATCCGGGCGCATCCGCAGCCCGACGCCGGGCTCCCACCCGGGAGGGTCGCCCTGCCGGATATGACGAGAGGACGCGCCCGCTTTCCGCCAAGGGGGCCGGGAGTCGGAGCCGCTGGGATGGACGGCACTCGCCCGCGCGAATTCCGTTACGCCGCCTGAGATGACGGCTGGCCGACGATCTTGCCCTGCGGTACGACGAGCCGCTCGCGCCGACCGCCTGCGAGCGCTGTCGGACGGGTCGTCCGGGTGACTCTGCCAAGGCGACCTGTGCGCCGATGAACTCGTGGTCCGGCGGATTCCAGGCGGAGGCGATAATGACCGCCGAGGCGACGAACACCTTTCCCTGCTCAAGCACACCTGAGCCTGCTCCAGGAAACCTGAGCCCGACAACCAGAACGACGGTCCCGGCCCTGCGTGCGGACCGGAACCGCCGTCTCACGACATTGAGCTAGTACCCGTAGATCATCTTGTAGGCCACCTCAGGCAGGAACTGCCCCGCAGAAGACCCGGCCCCCACCCCGCAGTTGCCATCGGACTCCCCCGGCGTCTTCAGCCACAGCAGCATCTCCGCGCCGCCGCCCATCTGGGTCGGGGTGCCGATCCTGCGACCGCCCGGGTTGCACCACTGACCGTTGCCGCCGTTGCCGTTCCGGCTGGTGTCGATCACGAAGGGCTTGCTGTACCCGTACGACCGCAGCGCGGATGCGACCCGGTTGCCGTAGTTGGTGTTGTCGCCGGTGGTGAAGTAGTTCGACACGTTCAGCGCGAAGCCGTGGGCGTTGGCCACGCCGGCCATGTTGAGCCGCTGCGCCATCGTCTGGGCGTCGATCCACCCGGGATTTCCGGCGTCGAGGTAGGCCCAGGTGTTGGGCGCCTTGGAGCGGAACTGGTTGGCGGCGCGCGAGAGCATGCCGACGCGGTCGTTGATCTGGGCCTGGCTCATGCAGCTGAAGTCGCCCAGCGAGTCCGGCTCGAGGACCACCACGGCGGGCCGGTTGCCGATCGCTGAAGCGAAGGAGGAGATCCAGGCGTCGTACGCGCCGACACTGCCGGCGCCGCCTCCCGAGTGACCCCCGCAGGCATCGCGACCCGGGATGTTGTAGGCCACCAGCAGGGGAAGCTTGTCCACGGCATCGGCGGCGCCGACGTACCTGCTCACCGCGCCCGCGATGTCTCCGCTCCAGTTGCCGAACCAGCTGGCCATCGGCCGCTGCGCGATCTGGGACCGGATGGCGGCGGCGCGCCCGTCGTTGGGGTTGGCGGCGACCCACGACGCGGGGCTGGAGCTGGGGTTCACGTAGAAGCCGCTGGTCTGGCTGACCGGATCGGCGTGAGCGGCGGGCGCGACGAGCAGGACCGCGGGGATCGCCAACGCCAGCGCGGCGGCGAACACCCGGGGACGGGTCGGTCGTTTCATCGGCAGATCTCCTCAGTCTCAGAGCCAAAAACTGGAAGCGCTTCCAGCTATGTACGTCGATGTAAATGTCTGGCAACACTCTCGTAATGTCAAGACATCGAGCGTCGTCTTGGTAGACCCACCCCCGGGAGCACTGAGGCAATTTTCTGGGACCGCTTCCAGTCACATCGACATGGATCACGCGGAGCCGAGGCGGTCGATATCATCGAGCGGCGAATCCGCACCACCCGGGCGACGGGTCGCCGCGAGCCGGGCCGACAAACGATGGAGCATTCCGGCGCAGGCACCGCGAGCAGCAGACGGAGCGCGCAGGCGCCACCCGCAGGAAGGACCCGGCAACGCGATGGCAGCAGACACACCTCGGCGCCAACCCACCCTCGACGAGGTGGCCGAGCGCGCCGGCGTGTCCCGCTCGGCCGCTTCCCGGGCCATCAACAAGGCGCCGCACGTCAGCCGGGCCACCCGCGCCGCCGTCGAACGGGCCGTCAAGGAGCTCGGCTACCAGCCCAATCGCACGGCCCGCGCCCTGGCCACGCAGCAGACGGGCATCGTCGCCCTGGCGGTCTCCCATGACGCCCCCGAGCTGTTCGCCGACCCGTTCTTCGCCCAGGTCATCGTCGGCGTGTCCGCGGCGCTCGAGGACACCGAGCTGCACCTGGTGCTGTGCCTGGCCAGCTCCGGCCGCGGCCAGACCCGGCTGACCAACCTCCTGCGTACCCGGGGCGTCGACGGCATCATGCTGATGGCCCTGCGCGGGGACGATCCGCTGACCCGCATCGTGCGGCAGGCCGGCCTGCCGGCCGTCTACGGCGGGCGGCCGTTGACCTTCGAACCGCAGTGGTACGTCGACTCCGACAACGTCGGCGGGGCCCGCCTGGCCACCGAGCACCTCATCGGCCTGGGCCGGACCCGCATCGTCACCATCACCGGCCAGACCGGCACGGAGGTCGGCGAGGCCCGCTACCGCGGCTATCGCGAGGCGATGATCATGGCCGGATTGATCCCGTACGGCATGACGGAAGGCGACTTCACCGAGGCCGGCGGCGCCGCGGCGATGAAGACTCTGCTCGACAGTCACCCGGATCTGGACGCGGTGGTCGCCGCCAACGACAACATGGCGGCCGGCGCGCTGCGCGTGCTGGCCGAGTCCGGGCGATCGGTACCGGCCGACGTGGCGGTGGTGGGCTTCGACGACCTGGACATAGCCGAGCGGACCCAGCCGCCGTTGACCACGGTCCACCAGTCGATCCAGGCCCTGGGCAAGGAGATGACCCGGATGCTGATCGACCTGATCGCCGGCCGCGAACGCACCTCCCTCATCCTGCCGACCAGGCTGGTCGTGCGCGATTCGGCATAACGCGGCCCAGCGGGTCGTGGTCGGGCAAGCGCACCGCGCCCCGGCACTCGGCGCCATGTCCAGCTGCCGCACCGCCGCGTCCTCGCCGCCGAGACCCTGCGCCGCCGGGCCGCGGTGACCCGCCAGGCGCTGCGACTGACGTCAGGCCGGCACCTCTGCTGGCGGGCGTTTGCAGCCGGCGGATACGGTCCGGCCGTGGACCCGCTGACCACCCTCGAGCCGGATGACCTCCGTGGCTGGTGGATCTGGTACGCCCTGCTCCAGGCTTGGCGGCTCCTGACGTTCCTGGGAGAGGCCGCCCCCTGGCTCGCCGGGGCGGTCGTCGTGGCCCTGGCCGGTCTGGTCGTGCTTCTGCGGATCGGCGCCCGGCGGCGAGCGGCTGCCCGGGCCCAGGCCGCTGACCAGCCCGCGGAAGACCGGGAGGGCCTGGCCGATGTCGGTTTCTGAGGGTGGACCGGCACCCTGCTGCACCCGGCCCGGAACATGCGCTACAGTGGTCCCGTTGCAGTTTTGATTTCCGTAGACGTTTTCCGGCGCCTGATGGGTTATCCAAAACCTTTCGGGCGCTTTTCGTTTTGGGTGTCGGTTTCGACGCAGGTAATCAACGCGGCGGCGTCAGAGTCCGCGCAGTGCGGTCTCTACAGCCTGCGAAGGAGCAGATATGACTACAGGCACCGTGAAGTGGTTCAACGCCGACAAGGGCTTCGGCTTCATCACCCCGGACGACGGCGGCGCTGACGTCTTCGCCCACTTCTCCGCCATCGCGACGAGCGGCTACCGCAGCCTCGACGAGAACCAGAAGGTGGAGTTCGACATCACCCAGGGCCAGAAGGGCCTGCAGGCGGAGAACATCCGCCCGCTCTGACCTTCGCTCTTCCGAACGGCGGCCCGACTGATTCAGTCGGGCCGCCGTTCGGCGTTCCCGTCAAGGTGCACCGCGGGTATCGCCGACGTATGGAAAATCGCATACGCCCCGGCAACAGCGGACCCTCTTCAATGAGGCCATGAGCCCCAGGAGAACCCTGTCCGTCGGCCTGGCCGTTCTCGGCCTCGCGGGCGCGGTGTTCGCCGTGCGGCGGCCGCTCGTGATGGCCGCTCCGGCGTGTCTGGTCGGGCGGTGGCACGGCTGCTACGACACCGAGAACGGCCTGATCCTGATGATGCTGGTCGGGCTGCCGCTCGCCGCTCTGCTGGTGTGGGCCCTGGCCTACCGGCGGCGCGCCATCGGCGTTTCCCTGGCCTGGCGGATCTCGGTGGCCGACGTGGGCCTGGTCTACGGGACGGTGCCGTTCATCTGGATGACCTTGATGCCGGGTCCGGGAGCGGGTGTCGTCCCCGGCCGGGTCAGCCTGGTGCCGCTGCGGGACCTCATCACGATGGGACCGCTCGGGATCGGCGGCAACCTGCTGATTCTCGCCGCGCTGGGCTTCTTCGCCCCGATGCGGTTCGCGGCGCTGGCCTCCGTACCGCGGATCCTGGCCCTCGGGGCCGGCTGCTCGATCCTGATCGAGACCGCGCAGTTCGTCTTCCGCCTGGACCGGGTGTCGTCGGTCGATGACGTCCTGGTCAACGCGGCCGGCGCCGCGCTGGCCGCGCTGGCGTCCCGGCGCTGGTGGCGCACCACCACCGACTCGCCACCTGACCAGCATCGACCCGCACCGGCAGCGGCCACCTCCGGACCGCGCTGACCATAGGCTGCCGGCATGCGCGTACTGATCGTGGAGGACGAGCCCTACCTGGCCGAAGCCGTCCGTGACGGGCTGCGGCTCGAAGCGATCGCCGCCGACATCGCCGGTGACGGCGAGGCGGCCCTGGAGCTGCTCGGCGTCAACTCGTACGACCTCGCGGTCCTCGACCGCGACATCCCCGGCCCCTCCGGCGACGAGGTGGCCCGGCGCATCGTGGCCTCCGGCAGCGGCATCCCGATCCTCATGCTCACCGCGGCCGACCGGATCGACGACAAGGCCTCCGGCTTCGCGCTCGGCGCCGACGACTACCTCACCAAGCCGTTCGAGCTGCGGGAGCTGGTGCTCCGACTCCGGGCCCTCGACCGCCGGCGTGGACACGCCCGGCCCCCGGTCCGCGAGATCGCCGGCCTGCGGCTCGACCCGTTCCGCCGGGAGGTCTTCCGCGACGGGCGCTACGTCGCGCTCACTCGCAAGCAGTTCGCCGTGCTGGAGGTCCTGGTCGCCGCCGAGGGCGGGGTGGTCAGCGCCGAGGAGCTGCTGGAACGGGCCTGGGATGAGAACGCCGACCCGCTCACCAACGCCGTACGCATCACCGTCTCGGCGCTGCGCAAACGGCTCGGCGAGCCGTGGATCATCGCCACCGTGCCCGGTGTCGGCTACCGCATCGATCAGGGGTGAGCGTGACCAGAGCGCCCGGGATGAGCGTCCGCCTCAAGCTGACCCTCAGCTACGCCGCTTTCCTCCTGCTGGCCGGTGCCCTGCTGCTCGCGGCCGTGTGGGTGTTCCTGCTGCGTTACGTCCCCGACCGGGCGTTGCTGATCGGCACCGACACCAGCATCAACGGCGTCTTCCCCGTCCGGTCCAACCTGCTGCACATCTTCGCTCCGCGGGCGGCCGCCGTGCTGGCCTTCGTGCTGGTGTTCGGCCTGGTCGGAGGCTGGGTCCTGGCCGGCCGGATCCTCGCGCCGCTCACCCAGATCGCGGACGCGGCCCGGACCACCGGCCAGGGGTCGCTGTCGCACCGGATCCGCATGAAGGGCCGCCGCGACGAGTTCCGTGAGCTCTCCGACGCGTTCGACTCGATGCTCGACCAGCTCGAATCCCATGTCGCTGAGCAGCAGCGGTTCGCCGCGAACGCCTCGCACGAGCTGCGCACCCCGCTCGCGATCTCGCGGACGCTGCTCGACGTCGCCCGTAAGGACCCCACCCGGGTACGGGGCGAGCTCATCGAGCGGCTGCACACCGTCAACCAGCGGGCCATCGACCTCACCGAGGCCCTGCTGGTGCTCAGCCGCGGCGACCGCGGGGACTTCACCCGGGAGGGCGTCGACCTGTCCCTGCTCGCCGAGGAAGCCGCCGAAACGCTGCTGCCGCTCGCCGAACGGCGCCGGATCACGCTGGAGGTCACCGGCGGAGCGGCCCGGACCAACGGCTCGCCTCAGCTTCTGCTGCGGATGGTGACGAACCTCGTACAGAACGCCATTGTCCACAACGTCCCGACCGACGGCACCGTCACTGTGCGTACTGAGTCGCACGGTGACACGAGCGTGTTGCAGGTCGAGAACACGGGTCGCCGGCTCCCGCCCGAACTGCTGCCCACGCTGACCGAGCCCTTCCAGCGGGGGACAGAACGGGTACGCACGGACGAACACGCCGGCGCCGGTCTCGGACTGGCCATCGTGCACAGCATCGTCCGAGCCCACGACGGCTCCCTCGACATCGGGCCCGGCCCCACCGGCGGTCTCCGCGTCACCGTCCGACTACCCGGTGCGCCGTAGCACCGTCGGCGAGCCAGGCGTGCTTCTCCCAGTGCGCGGCTGGGTATGACATGCGACACTCGCAGCAGGATCGGTGCCAAGAAAGATCCACACTGTGGGTGACGGATTCGCGCGACGGCCAGGAGGGATGACCATGCGATCTCTGGCCGGTCGTTACCGGGTCGATCAGCCGGTCGGCCACGGTGGCAGCGCCGTCGTGCACAGCGGCTACGACCGTACGCTCAAACGTCGCGTCGCGATCAAGCTGTTCTCGCCGTACCGGCCGGACAGCGGCGCGCCGTTTCTCGACGTGCTGCGCGAGGCGCGGGCCGCGGCGACGCTGAGTCACCCGAACGTCGCCCGCGTCTACGACTACGGCGAGGCGAGCGACGGGGACCAGCGGATCCCGTACCTGATCATGGAATTTCTCGAGGGTGACACCGTCGCCGACCGGCTCGCCGCGACCGGCGCGTTCGAATGGTCGCGCGCCGCCGAGGTCTGCGCGGACGTCGCCGCCGCCCTGGCCGCCGCGCACGCGCGGGACCTGGTGCACCGCGACGTGAAGCCTCGCAACGTCATGCTGACCCCGGGCGGCGTGAAGGTCCTCGACTTCGGCATCGCCGCCCTCGCCGGGCAGAACAGCTTCGACGCGCACGGGCAGCTGTGGGGCACCCCGGCCACCCTCGCGCCCGAGCAGCTGCGCGGCGAACCGACCTACCCCGCGGCCGATGTCTACGCGCTCGGCCTGCTGCTGTTCGAATGCCTCACCGGCACCCGCGCCTGGCCGGGCACCAGCGTCGGCGACATCCTCGCCGCCCGCTTCCAGCAGCGGGCGCCGCGGCTGCCGGCCATCGCCGGGCTGCCCCGCGAGATCAACCGGCTCTACGAGGCCTGCATCGCCGACGAGCCGGCCCGGCGCCCGTCGGCCGCCGAGGTCGCGGAGACCCTGCGGCGGGCTGCGGGCAAGACCCCGACGGTACGCCCGGCCGCCGTGATCACCCGCACCATCCCACCGGTACGGCGTAAGCGCTCCCGCAGCCGCGCGGCCGTCACGGCGTCGATTGCGGTGGCCGCCGCGTTCGCGAGCATCATCGGGCTCCAGGTGGCCAACGGTTACGCGACGCCGGGCGGCCAGCAGGCGGAGGCCGCTGTCGACGGTGCGCCCGTACCCCCGGCTCCGCGGCCCATCACCACCCCGGTCCCTTCCCCGACCTCGACCCAGCCGGTGCCCGACGTACCCAAGGACGACAGCGACCGTCCGGTCCGCCGGGTCACCGACACCTGGACCCGCGAGGCCACGACGCCGCCGCAGTATTCGAAACCGAAGCCCAAGCCGACGAGCGAGTCACCGACCACCAGGCCGACGACCCGCCCGACCAAGCCCCACCCGACGCCGAGCGACCCGCCGCCGACCACGACGGAGCCGGAGCCGGAGCCGGAGCCGACGGACCCGCCGGCCACCACCCAGCCTCCGGTCGAGCCGACGGACCCGCCGGACGAGCCGGACCCGGTGGACCCGTCGCCGCCGGCCGTGGAACCGGCGCAGGAAGTTGTCCTCGCCGATTCCTGAGCCTTCGGCTGTCCTCAGTGACCGCGCCGGGCCGTGACGATCCAGGCCCGCGAGTCGAAGTACACGCCGTCGTCCGTGCGGTGGGCGTCGAGAACGGTGCGCAGCCGCGTGATCGCCGACTCGGCGGCCGCCACTTTCCACAGGCGCCGCACGGCGTCGAAGGCGGCAGCGGTGTCCGGGCCGTAGTAGACCGGCTCGTGCACGTCGGTGAAGCTGACCTCCGTGAAGCCGGCCGCCGTCAGGATTCCCTCCGTGCCGGTCGGGTCGGCGAGGGAGAACGCGTCCGGGCCGCTCGGTGTGGCTGACGCGGCGGTCGGGGTCCAGGGGATCTCGGTGGCCCATTCATTGCGGTCGCGGCCCTGCCAGACCAGCAGCACCAGCCGCGCCCCGGGGCGCAGGGCCTGCCCGATGTTGGTGAACGCGGCGACCGGGTCGGCGAAGAACATCGTGCCGAACCGGCTGACGCAGAGGTCGAAATGCGCCGGCGCGAAGCGGTGGACCTGGGCATCCGCCTGCTGGTAGCTGACGTTGCGCAGGCCCTCGTCGTGGCTGAGCCGGCGGGCCTGCGCGAGCATCGGCGCGGAGAGGTCGACGCCGGTCGCGCTGCCGTCGACGGCGGCGCGGGCGGCCTCCCGGGTGGTCTGGCCGGTGCCGCAGCCGATGTCGAGGACCCGGTCGCGGGAGCCGACTCGGGCCGCGGCGCGGAAGTGCTCGTTGTACAGACGCAGCTCGGCGTCGTAGTCGAACAGGTCGGACATCGTCGTCATGATGCTGACGGTAGAGCGGCGTCATCATCGAGAAAAGCGATTGTTTCCGATCGAGGTGATCGCTCCGGGCGATCTCACATCCGCTTGCTCAGGTCCGCGGCCGCCTCGACAGCGATGTCGATCGCCCGCGCGGCGAGCGGCGAGTGGCTGCGGCCGGCCTGCCAGAGCAGGAAGACCTCGCGGGGCGGGAGCGCCGGCCGCAGTTCGTGCACGCGGAGCCGCTCGTCGGCCTCGACGCCGGATCCGTGCACGGCCAGCCAGGGCAGCACCGCCGAACCCATCCCGGCCCGCACCATCGACAGGATCGTGTCGTCGCCGCCGCTGCGGAAGACGATCCGCGGGCGGGCGCCGGCCCGCGCGAGAGCCAGCTCCATCCGGGGTTGATCGCAGACCAGCGGGTAGGCGACCAGGGGCTGACCGTCGAGATGTTCGACCTGGACCGGGCCGTCGGGAAACGTGCCGGGGCGGGCCACGAGCACGTACCGGTCGTCGAGCAGCTTGACGTGGTCGACGTCGCCGTCGAGCAGGCCGTCGTAGAACAGCAGGTCGAGCTCGTCGATCCGGGGCGGCCGGCCCGGCACCTCCTCGGTCATCCTGATGTCGCAGTCGGGGTGCTCGTCGCGCAGCCGGCGCACGACGGTCGGCAGCATGACGTTGGACATGCTCTGGAAGATGCCGATGTCGATCCGGCCCGCTCCGGCCCGGAACCGGTCGACCGCGTCGGCCAACGCCTCGGCCCGGGCCAGCAGGTCGCGGCCGTGTTCGAGCACCACGGCACCGAGCGGGGTGATCCGTACCGGCCGGGGGCCGCCGGGCCGGTCGAACACCGGCCCACCGACGGCCTTCTCCAGCGCGGCGATCTGCTGACTGATCGTCGACTGGGTGTAACCGAGCCGGGTGGCCGCCCGGCCGAACGAGCCCTCGTCGGCGATCGCGGCCAGGGCGACCAGATGCCGCAGCTCGACCGCAGTCACCCGGGTAGCCCGGCCCGCCGGGGAACTGGCGGAAGGCCAGTTCCCCGGCTGTTGGTGTCCACGGCCGGATCGTACTGCGCCGTCCCGTTGCCCGATCCTCAGTCGGTGCGGCTGCGGAGGCTGCGCGTCAGCGTCGGGACCATCACCGCCGCCGGGACGAGGTGCAGGCCGAGCAGAGCGGCGATCGTGGTGGTGTCCGCCCCGGAGATGAGGGGCGGGATCAACGAGATCACCGTCAGCGACGCTGCGGTCCACAGGAACCGGTCGGCGGGGCGAGCGCTCCAGCGCAGCAGAGCGGCGGCGATCGCCACGCCCACGATCGAGAAGAAGCCGGTCACCACGGCGAAGCCGGACAACGGGATCGTCTCGCCACCGTCGGGGATCGCGAAGTCGACGCCTGCGGCCCGGGCGAGCGCGGCGGCGAGCGTGGTGGCCACCGCCGCCGCGAGCGTGGCGACGAGACCGGTGCCGACGAGCCCGCGGATTCGGTGGCTACGGCCGGCCGAGGTCGGGCGGGCGACGACTCCGAGGTCGTCCCGGCTGGTCATGCCGTTCCCGCCGGCAGGCGCTCCGGCAGGCCGAGCTGCGCGAACTGGTCGTCGTGGAAGGTGATGATCTCCGTGATCGCCCCGCCGCTGATGCGCAGCACGTCGAGCGTCAGCGGCAGGTACGCGCCCTCCTGCTCCCGCCAGTGGTAGAAGGCGAAGGCGGGCTGCCGGTTCACCGCGGTACGGACGGCGCGCAGACCCGTCATGCCCTCGAAGCCGTCCTCCACCCAGTTGTTCACGACCGCGTCGCGGCCCACGTACAGGCCCGGGGTGGGTGGCATCGAGCAGCGGACGTCGTCGCGCAGCAGTGCCGCGAGCTCGTTGATGTCGGTGGCCACGCTGGCGTCGGTGAAGCGGCGTACCAGCTCGCGCGTCTGCGCGTCCTCCTCGCCGCCGGTCCAGTCCTGCCGCTCGGAAGGCAGGTGCTCCCGCATGCCGGCGCGGGCCCGCTGCAACGCGCTGTTCACGGAGTTGACCGAGTCCCCGAGCAGCTCCGCGACGTCCTTGGCCGGCCAGCCGAGCACGTCACGCAGGATCAGCGCGGCCCGCGGGCGCGGCGCGAGGTGCTGGACCGCGACCACGTACGCCAGCTCGATCGTCTCCCGCGCGACCGCCACGGCCTCCGGCCCGTCCCCGTCGCCCGCGGGCAGTTCGTCGAGCAGCCGGTCCGGGTACGGCTGCAGCCACCGCACCTCGCCACCGGTCGCCGGCTCCGGGCGTCGCTTGGCCAGCAGGTCGAGGCAGGCGTTGGTGGCGATCCGGTACAGCCAGGCCCGGAAGGTCGACCGCCCCTCGAACGTCTCCCGCCGCCGCCAGGCCCGCAGGAACGCCTCCTGCACGGCGTCCTCGGCATCCTCGAACGACCCGAGCATCCGATAGCAGTGCACATGCAGTTCCCGCCGGTGTCCCTCGACCAGCCCCGAGAACGCCGACTCGCTGACCTCCCCCAGTCCGTTCACGCCCAGCTCCTCCAACACGTCCACACCCATGACGTCACCCTTCCGTCTCGGCAGCTCCGTCGCAGGTATGACGGCCGAGAGCGGAAAAACTCATCAACGGCGGGTCACGCGGATCGAGAACTCGTTGTTCGCGTCGTAGTGCGGCTGCATCGTGACGCCGCCGGTGGTGATCGGCGGGAACACGTACGCGATGTCCTTGCGGGCCACGTCGTCCAGGAACCGGCCGAGCCGGACCGCGGGCTCCCCCGGCGCGTAGCGCAGCCAGAGCTGCCAGGTGCCCGCCGGCAGGGCGTCGATCCGTACGGCGAAGCCGGTGTCGGTGACGGAGCCCGGCAGCTCCCGGGTCTCGGTGCTCCGCAGCTCCAGCACCGGTTCGGCGGGCTCGGCGCCGACCAGGCGGCCCGCGATCCGCAGGCCGTCCGCGTCGATCAGCACGGTGGCGATCTCGGCGTACACGGGCCGGTCCCAGACCCGCAGGCCGAGGCAGCCGTCGCTGAGCCGGTAGGGCAGCTGGACGCGCTTGGCCGTACCGGGGATCAGGGCCCGGGTGTCCAGCCGGCCGGCCCGGACCGCCGCGCCGTCCGGGGTGCGCAGCTGCCAGGTCCCCTCGGTCAGGTCGCCGCCCACCGGCACCTTGTCGTCGTCGCGCCACCAGTTCAGCTCCGCGCTGTCCGCCAGCAGCAGCTCGTCGTCCGCGGTGACCAGCGCGTCGACGGTCGGGACGGCGGACGTCGGGGCCGGGCCGAGCACCGGCTGCGGCGGGGCCGGCCGCTCCCGGCGGGGCCACCAGCGCCGGCGCCCGGCCTTGCGGGCCGCGAGCCGGTCGAACAGCTGCTCGTACTGCTCGGCGATCAGGGCCGGGTCGTAGCGTTGCGCGTTCTTCAGCGCGGCGGCGGCCATCGCCTCCCGCTGCGCGTCGTCGTTGATCACCCGCAGCAGCGCGGCTGCCAGGGCGGCCTCGTCCCCGATCGGCGTGAGCAGGCCGTCCATCCCGTCCTGGAGGATCTCGGCCGGACCGTACGGCGCGTCCGTGCTGACCACCGGCACCCCGCACCGCATCGCCTCGACCAGCGTCATGCCGAACGGTTCCTGGTCGGAAGGCACAGCGGCGATCGCGCCCTTGGCCCACTCCGTCTCGATCGGCGTGTACGGGCCCATCATCAGCACGTTGTCGTGCAGCCCGAGCTCGGCGACCAGGGCCCGCAGCTCGTTGCGGAGCTTGCCCTGGCCGTAGACGCGCAGCTGCCAGTCCGGACGTTCGGCCGTCACCGCGGCGAAGGCCCGGATCAACAGGTCGTAGCGCTTGCCCTGGACCAGCCGGCCGGCCGCCACGACGATCTTGTCGCGGCCGTGCGACGGGGGCACCACCGGCGCCGGCACGCTGTTCGGGATGAAGGTCAGCTCGGTGTCCGTGAGCCGCACGTGCGCCCGGTAGTCCTCGGCGTCACGGGCGGTGATGGTCACGAAGGCGTCGAGCTTGCGCAGGTGGCGGGGCAGCTCCTCGCGCATGGCCTTGCGCTGCTGGAGCCGGGTCAGGTGCTCCTGGCCGATCTTGATCATCCGGTCCGGGGCGAACCGGCCGGCGTAGGCGATCAGGCCGGGCCGGGTGGCGATCACCACGTCGGCGTCGCTGGCGGCCAGGTAGCGCGCGTACCGCTCCTCGACCATCCGGTCGTAGTCGCTGGACCGGTAGTCGGCCTTCGGGTAGAACCGCGCCGGCCGGCCGCGCAGCGGATCGTCGGCAAGGTAGTCGGGGTGGTCGGTCCGGGCCTCGACGAGCGCCATCAACCGGACGGCCGGGTGCAGGGGCATGTGGGGCACGTCGCGCCGGCGCGCGGTGCTGAGCACTTCCACCTGGTGGCCCCGCTCGGCCAGGGCGCTGCCGAGATTGAAGGTCGTGGTGATGGTGCCACCGATACCGAAGCCGTCGTTGAGCAGGAAAAGGACCTTCACGGATCGGCACCCTAGACCGGTCGTGCGACCCCCGTCCATCCGGTGCGCAGAGCAGAACGCTTGACGACACGTCCCGACACAAGTAAACAATCCTTATCATTCATCGGGGATCATCGATGGGGGCAACCATGAACTCGATCGCCGCAGCGCTGGTGGCCCTGCTGATGGCGCCGGCCGTCGCAGCGCCGCCCACGTACACGACCGCGGAGGCCGGCAACCCCTTCGTCGACGGCCGCTACGCCGACCCGGACATCGCGCTCTACAACGACCGGTACTGGGTGTTCCCCACCTCCTCCCGGCCCTACGCCGAACAGACCTATCTGGACGCCTTCTCCTCCACCGACCTGGTCACCTGGACCAAACACCCGACCGTGCTGAGCACCGCGAACGTCTCCTGGGCGAAGTACGCGGTCTGGGCCCCCGCCCCGATCCAGCGCAACGGCCGGTACTACCTCTACTTCGCGGCCAACGACATCCAGAGCAACACCGAGCTCGGCGGCATCGGCGTCGCCGTCGCGGACCGGCCCGAGGGACCGTACGTGGACGCCATCGGCCGGCCGCTCATCGACCGCTTCGTCAACGGCGCGCAGCCGATCGACCAGGACGTGTTCATCGACGACGACGGGCAGGCGTACATCTACTACGGCGGCCACGGGCACGCCAACGTGGCCCGCCTCAACAGCGACATGACCAGCTTGGGCACGTTCCCCGACGGCTCCGTGTTCAAGGAGATCACGCCGGCGGGCTACGTCGAGGGCCCGCAGATGCTCAAGCGCAACGGCAAGTACTACCTGATGTGGTCCGAGGGCGGCTGGACCGGCCCCGACTACTCCGTCGCATACGCCATCGCGGACTCACCCACCGGACCGTTCCAGCGCCTCGACAAGATCCTGGCGCAGGACGCCGCGGTCGCCCGAGGCGCGGGCCACAACTCGGTCGTGAACATCCCGGGCACCGACACCTGGTACATCTTCTATCACCGCCGTCCGCTGGGCGAGACCGACGGCAACGCCCGCTACCTGGCCTACGACCGGATGACCTTCGCCGCCGACGGCACCATCCAGCGGGTGAAGATGCTCGTCAAGGACAACTTCGACGACAACAACGCGATCGGCTGGAAGACCTACGGCGGCTCGTGGACGGCCACCGGCGGGCAGTACCGGGCCCAGCACTCGTACGGCGGCAAGGCGCTGCTGACCGACAACCACACGAACGCGGTCTACGACGCCGACGTCACGGTCACCTCCGGCGCGGGCGACGCCGGTCTGGTCTTCCGGGCCACCTCTCCCACCGTCGGCACGGACAGCTACCGCGGCTACTACGCGGGCATCAGTCCGGCGGGCCAGGTCGTGCTGGGCAAGGCGAACAACAACTGGACCCGGCTGGGCGCAGCGTCCCTGTCCATCACCCCGGGCACGCGCTACCACCTGCGGGTCGAGGCGGTGGGCACGACCCTGAAGGTGTTCGTGGACGACATGGCGACCCCCAAAATCACCGTCACCGACGGTACGTACACAGCGGGCTCCTCGGGGGTTCGCGTCTACAACGCCGCGGCGGCCTTCGACAATCTGGCGGTCACGAACCGGTGATGCGGTAGCCGACCCCGGCCTGGGTGGTGATGATCGGCGGCTCGCCGAGCTTGCGGCGCAGCCGGCCGATCGTGACCGTGACGGTGTTGGTGAACGGGTCGGCGTTCTCGTCCCACACCTGCTCCAGCAGCGCTTCGGCGCTCAGGAACGCCGGCGCCGCCCGGAGCAGGGCCTCCAGCAGGGCGAACTCCTTGACCGAGAGGTCCAGCCGGCGGCCGTCGCGGGTGGCGGTGCGCCGGGCCGGGTCCAGCTCCAGGCCGGCGGCGTGCAGCGTGCGCGGCCGGGCCGACGGGCGGCGCCGGGCCAGCGCGCGGACCCGCAGTACCAGCTCGGGGAAGTGGAACGGCTTGGCCAGGTAGTCGTCGGCGCCCAGCGTCAGGCCGCTGACCCGGTCGCCGGGCGCGCCGGCCGCCGTCAGCATCAGGACCATCGGCCGCTCGTCCCGCTCGGTGATCATCTGGCACAGCGTGTCGCCGTGCAGGCCGGGCAGGTCGCGGTCGAGGACCACCACCTCGTACGGCGTCAGCTCCAGCTTCTCGGCGGCGGTCAGGCCGTCCAGCGCGACATCGACGGCCATCCCCTGGTCGCGCAGGCCCTCGGCGACCACCTCGGCCAGCGCCCGCGCGTCCTCGACCACCAGCACCCTCACGCGGCGCCCTCCGGCAGCAGCGGCAGCCGGATCGCCACGTGCAGGCCACCCTCGGGCCGGGCCCGCAACGCCAGCGTGCCGCCGTGGGCCGCCGCGACTGCCGCCACGATGGACAGTCCCAGCCCGGTGCCGGTGCCGGCGGTCCGCTCCACGCCGAGCCGCTGGAACGGCCGGCCGAGCCGGGCGACCTGGTCCGGGTCGAGCGGTGGGCCGCCGGTCTCGACGGTGAGCAGCGCGGTGCCGTGCTCGGCCGCGGCGACCACGCGGATCCAGCCGTCCGGGCCGTTGTGGGCGATCGCGTTGTCGACGACGTTGCCGGTCATCCGGGTGAGCAGCACGGCGTTGCCGTGGGTCCAGGCGTCGCGCCGCACGTCGGCGTCGACTGTGAGCCGTTTGGCCGCGAGGTCGGCGGCGCGGGCGGACATCACCTCCGTGACCAAATCCCCCAGCGAGACCGGGGCGCGGTCGGCGAGCGCGCCGTGCTGGGTGCGGGCCAGGATGAGCAAGCCGTCGAGCAGACCGTCGACCTGGTCCAGCTCGGTGCGCAGGCGGCCGGCGAGCGCCACCGTCTGCGGCGGCACCGGCCCGGGCTTCGCGACCGCGACGTCCAGCGACGCGCGCATCGTGGCGAGCGGGGTGCGCAATTCGTGGGAGGCGTTGGCGACGAACCGGCGCTGCGCCGCGAACGCCTGCTCCAGACGTTCGAGGAGCTCGTCGATGGTGTCGGCGAGCGCCTTGACCTCGTCGTCGGGGCCGGGCGCGGCGAGCCGCTCGTGCAGGTTGTCAGCGGTGATCGCCCGGGTGGCGGCGGTGATCGTCCGCAGCGGGCGCAGCACCCGCCCGGCGACCGACCGGCCGAGCAGCACCGAGGCCACGGCCATCACGGTCAGCGCGATCACCGAACCGGCGAGCAGCTGCCGCACCTGGTCCTGGTGCACGGCGGCCAGCTGGGCTTCCAGCTCTCCGATCCGCGCGGCCGCGTTGACCGGCTGCTGTTGCTGCCCGACCGGGACGCTGGCTCTGGTGTTGGAAATGGTGATCAGGCCGGTGAGGCCGAGCAGTGCGACGCCGGAGAGCATGAACAGCACCACGTACATGATCGTGAACTGACGCCGAGCCGTGCGCATCCCGTTCCCCCTGCCGTGCCGCCGTCCGGCACGTGACCAGCATGCCGGTCCGCACCTAACAGCGGAATGACGGTGTGCGTTCGGCCGCCGTTACGGCCCGCTGCGTAGAACCGGGGCCATGGAACCCACGATCGAGGTCACCGGCCTCCACAAACGGTACGGGCGCACAGTCGCCCTGGACGGCCTGTCCTGCACGGTACGGCCGGGGCACGTCACCGGCTTCGTCGGCCCGAACGGCGCCGGCAAGTCCACCACCATGCGGGTGGTTCTGGGCCTCGCCGCCCCGGACGCCGGCACCGCCCTCGTCGGTGGCGTGCCGTACCGGACGTTGCGCCGGCCGTTGACCCACGTGGGGGCCCTGCTGGACGCCGGGGCGGTGCAGCCCAGCCGCTCGGCTCGTAACCACCTGCTCTGGCTGGCCCGTTCGCAGGGCTTCGCGGCCCGGCGGGTCGACGAGGTGCTGGAGCAGGCCGGCCTGGCCGAGGTCGCCCGCCGCCGGGCCGGCGGCTTCTCGCTGGGCATGCGGCAGCGGCTCGGGATCGCCGCCGCGCTGCTCGGCGACCCGCCGGTGCTGATGCTGGACGAGCCGTTCAACGGCCTCGACCCGGAGGGCATCGTGTGGATGCGCGGGCTGCTGGGGACCTTGGCGGCCCAGGGGCGGGCCGTGCTGGTCGCCAGCCACCTGATGAGCGAGTTGCAGCACATCGCCGCGCACGTGGTGATCGTCGGCCGGGGCCGGGTGCTCGCCGACACCACCGTGTCCGAGCTGCTGGCGGCATCACCGTCGCTGGAGGAGGCGTACTTCGCGCTGACCCGCGACGCGGTGGAGTTCCGTGGGGAGGCAGCCCGATGAGCGACTTCGCCCGGCTCGTACGGGCCGAATGGGTCAAGTTCCGCACGGTCCGCGGCTGGGTGCTCGGCACGGTGGCCGCGGCCCTGGTGACCGTGCTGCTGGGGTTGTTCGTCGCGTCGAACAGCATCTCGTCCTGCTCGAACGGGACCGTGGACATCGAGTGCCCGGCGCTCCCGCTGGGCCCGGACGGCGAGCCGGTACGCGACAAGTTCTACTTCGTGCACCGGACGCTGGCCGGGGACGGCGCCATCACCGTACGGGTGACCTCGATGACCGGCCTGATCACCTATCCGCCGCCGGACCACGACAAGATCGTCCCGGGTCTGGTGGAGTGGGCCAAGGCCGGCGTCATCGCCAAGGACGGCACCGCCGAGGGCTCCCGTTACGTGGCTCTGATGGTCACCGCCGAGCACGGCGTACGGATGCAGCACGACTTCGTCCACGACACCGCGGGCAAGCCCGGCGCCGTGTCGGCGGGCGCCCCGCGCTGGCTGCGGCTGACCCGCGCCGGGGACACGCTGACCGGGGAGGAGTCGGCCGACGGCGCCGCCTGGAGCAGGGTGGGCACCGCGACGCTGGCGGGGCCCCTGGAGCTCGGGCTCTTCGTCACCTCACCGAGCGACCTCACCGTGAACGGCGGGGCCGGCGGCGGAAGCGTCCAGGCCCGGCTGGCCACGGCGACCGCCACCTTCGACAACGTCGGCTCGACCGGCACCGCGCCCGGCGGCGACTGGCGGCGCGACGACGTCGGGACCGAGCCGAACCCGGACGGCACCGTGCACCACCCGGGCAGCGCCGAGGAGGCCGGCGGGGTCCTGACGGTGTCCGGCAACGGTGACATCGCTCCCCTGGCCGGCGAAACGGGACCCTGGGTCCAGCTGGCGCTGATCGGGCTGGTCATCGGCCTGATCGTGGTGATCGTGGTGGCCGCCCGTACCGTGTCCGGCGAGTTCCGGCGCGGCCTGATCGGGGTGACGCTGCTGGCGAGCCCGCGGCGGGGCCGGGTCGTGGCGGCGAAGGCGATCGTGCTCGGCGCCGTCACGTTCGTCGCCGGTACGGCCGCCGCCGCGCTGGTCATCCCGCTCGCCTGGGAAGTGCTGACCGGCAACGGCTTCCGGCAGCCGGGGTTGCCGCTGGGCACCCTGGCCCGGGTGGCTGCCGAGGCCGGTCTGCTCGTCGCCGGCACCGCGCTGATCGCGCTGGGGCTGACAGTGCTGCTCCGTCGCGGGCTGGCCGCGGTGGGTGTCGCGGTGGCGGTGGTTGTGCTGCCGTACCTGCTGGCGGTTATCGGGGGCCTGCCCACCGCGGGCGCGGAGTGGCTCCTGCGGCTGACCCCGGCCGCGGCCTTCGCGTTTCAGCAGGTCGCGCCCGAGTACGCGCACGTGCTGGCGAGCTACACGCCCACGTCCGGCTACTACCCGCTGCCGGCCTGGGGCGGCCTCGCCGTCCTGGCCGGGTACGCCGCACTGTCCCTCGGCCTGGCAAGTGCGCGGCTGCGCCGGAGCGACGCGTGAGCCGGATGCTGTACGCCGAGTGGACCAAGCTGCGCACCGAACCCGCCGTTCTCTGGTTGGTGCCGAGCTTCGTCGTGGCGACGGTGCTGACCAGCCTGTTCGCGGTCGCCTCGGCACGCTGTGCCCGGGGCGGATGCGGCATCGATCCGGCGGTGCTGACCCTGGCCGGGGTGCAGCTCGGCCAGGCCATCGTCGTGCTGCTGGCCGTGTCGACGATCGGCGGCGAGCACAGCACGGGCCTGCTCCGTACGACGTTCACCGCCATGCCCCGCCGGATCGTCGTCCTGGCCGCCAAGACGGTCCTGACCGGCGGCTTGATCCTGGTCGTGGGGACGGTGGCCGTGCTGGGCTGCTTGGTCGCCGGCCGGGCGGTGCTGCCCGGCAGCGGCATCGCAGCGCCGTCACTGGCTGACGGTCCGACACTGCGGGCCGCCGTCGGGTCGGTGCTCTACCTGGTGCTGATCGGGCTACTGGCGCTCGGTGTCGCCGCCGTGATTCGGGACGCGGCGGCCTCGGCGGGGGCCGTGCTGGTCTTGCTGTACGCCGTACCGATGGTCGCGGCGGTGATCAACGATCCGGAGCTGCAACGCACGCTGCGCCGGTTCGCGCCGATGACGGCCGGGCTGGCCGTCCAGGCCACGACCGACCTGGACCACCTCCCGATCGGACCCTGGGCGGGCCTGGCCGTGCTGGCCGCCTGGGCCGCCGCAGCCCTGCTCTGCGGCGGCCTGGCTCTTCGGTTCCGCGACCCCTGACGGCCCGGGCGGCTCAGTTGCGTTGCCGGGCCATCCACTGCCAGATGCGGGTGCCGTCGATGCGCGGATCGTTGCGGGCCACATAGATCCACGACCAGTGGCCGGGGAACTGGTGGCCGTTCCAGACGACGTTGTCGTAGAGCGACAGCAACGAGCCGTCGATCAGCTCATGGGCGTGGACGGTGTTGGGCACCGGCGGCACGGTGGTGTCGTCGCGGGAGGTCACCAGCCAGGTCGGGGTCCGGATGGCCCGCAGCTCGGCGTCGGTGATCATCGTGGGGCCGCCGGGCTGCAGGGACTCGACGACGCCGCAGATGGGCACCGACGCCGCGAACAGGTCCGGGTAGACCGTGGTCATCTTCAGGCTCATGTAGCCGCCGTTGCTGGCGCCGACCACGTAGATCCGGTCGCGGTCGACCGGGTGCCGGCGCGCGACCTCACGGACGATCTCGCGGATCTGGGGGGCGAAGCGGTCACCGTCCTCGAGCCAGAAGGAGGGGCTCTGCGGGGCCACGACGTAGGCGCCGGCGAAGATCCGCTGGGCTTCCGGGGTGGCGAAGCCCAGCGCGACGCGATTGGCGCGCAGCGTGGTCTCGTTGTCGTAGTAGTTGTCCGGCAGCGAGGCTCCTTCACCGCCGCCGTGCAGCCAGACGACGAGCGGGCGCCGGCCCCGACTGGCGAAGCGGCGGGACGGCTGGAACAGGCGGTACTTCATCCCCGAGGCGGAGATGCCGTACCGGAACGCGTCCACCTCGGGGTTGGACAGCCGGCCCTGGACGAACTCGGCGATGGTGACCGGGCGGTGCCCCCGTACGGTGAAGGGTGCGTTCTGGGTGATCGTGTACGCGAGGTCGAGCCGTACGTTGCGGCCCCGGCTCGCGATGTAGCCGAGCGTGCCGCCACCGGTCTGGCCCTCGGCGTACGCGAGGTCGAGCACGATGTTGCCGTGGTGGTCGAGCCGGACGGCGGTCACCGCCCGGTCCAGGTCGTACTCGCTGAAGATCTGGTCGCCCGGCGCGATGGGGATCGGGCTCGTCGCCTTCGCATGCACGGTGAACGTGCTGGTCGTGAGACTCCCGGGGTCGATGCGGCCGAGTCCGCCGGTGGCGACGGTGAGCGAGGTGACCTGCTCGCCGCCGTCCAGGGTCTCGGCGTTGAGGGTGAACCGCGCTCTGGTGGCCGAGTGGCCGCCGGCCTGCGCGGCCGCACCCGGCAGGGCCAGCCCCACGGCGGCGCCGGCCCCGGCGGCCAGGACGGATCGACGGCTCATCGACGTGGCCATACGGCCTCCCTGTTTCGATCCCGTTAACGAGAATGCATTGACATGGGTCTATCACGGTTGCCGCGCCGAGCGGAAGCCCGGCGGCGCGGCGGCCCGGGATGCCCAGGAAGGACACAGAGAACTCTCGGCTGATGCCAAGCGCGCGGACAGACGATCGCGCTATGAGGCAGGCAGCAGCAGCGAGGCCCGAAGAAACAGCGCCGGAGGATCCCGAGGAACCCTGGCGGCCGCAGCCGCCGTTGTCCCGCGTGGCGGTCGCCCGGCTGGTCCAGCTGGCCGGGCTCTACAACGTCGTCACGGTGGTGCTGCCGTCGCCGCACGGCCGCTTCGGGGAACTGGCCGGGCTGCTGCCGATGGCCGGCGTGCTCACCGCTCGGGCGGCCAGCGCGGCGTCCGGCCTGCTGCTGGTCTATCTCGGGGCCGGGCTGCGCCGGGGCAAGCACCGGGCCTGGCAGGTGGCGGTGGTCCTGGCCGGGGCCGGGGTGGTGCTGCACCTGGCCCGGGGCTGGCACTACGACGCCGCCGCCGTCTCCGTGGCACTGCTGGTGATGCTGATCGTGGTCCGCCGCCGCTTCCACGCACAGGCCGATCCGTGGAACCGGTGGCGGGCGCTGGCCGCCTTCATCGGTTTCGCCGGCGCCGGGTTCGCGGTCGGGCTGCTCGAGATCGCCGTACGGATGAACCGGCTCGAAGGCCGTCCGGGAGTGATCGCCTGGATGCAGGAATCCGCGCTCGGGCTGGTCGGCGTCTCCGGGCCGATCCGGTTCGCGTACCCGCTGGGCGCCGAGACGGTCAGCTACACCACCGGCATGTTCGGGCTGCTCTCGATCGCGGCGGCCGTCGTGCTGCTGCTACGACCCGCGAACCGGCTGCCGCAACGCACCGGCGAGGACGACGCGGTGGTCCGTGAGCTCGTCCGGCAGCACGGGGCGGGCGACTCGCTGGGCTACTTCGCCCTGCGCCCGGACAAGTCCCTGCTGTGGGCGCCGTCGGGCAGGGCGGTGATCGCGTACCGCGTGATCAACGGGGTGAGTCTGGCCTCCGGTGATCCGATCGGCCTGGCGTCGCAGTGGCCGGAGGTCATCGCGGTGTGGCTGCGGGACTGTGCCCGGCACGGCTGGACGCCGGCTGTGCTCGGCTGTGGCAATGCCGCCGGCCGGGCGTACCGGAAAGCGGGTCTGGATGTCGTCGAGCTGGGCGACGAGGCGATCCTCGACGTCGCCGGTTTCACCCTGCAGGGCCGGGCGATGCGCGCGGTCCGGCAGGCGGTCGCCCGGGTGGAGCGGGCCGGTTACACCTGTACGGTCACCCGGCTGCGCGACCTCACGCCGGAGGCCCTGACCGAGGCGCAGCGGGCCGCCGACGCCTTCCGCGACGGCCAGGTGGAGCGCGGCTTCTCCATGGCGTTGTCGCGCCTCGGCGACCCGGACGACGGTGACTGCCTGTTCGTGGTCTGCCGGGACGCCGACGGCCGGATCCGGGGCCTGCTGCACTACGTGCCGTGGGGCACCGACGGGCTGTCGCTGGACCTGATGCGCGGGGACCGGACCGCCGAGAACGGGCTGACCGAGTTCATGGTGGTCACCACCATGACGGCCGCGCCCGGGCTGGGCGTGCACCGGGTCTCGCTGAACTTCGCCGTGCTGCGCTCGGTGTTCGCCCGGGC
Organism: Actinoplanes sp. CA-051413; assembly: GCF_050955795.1. NCBI lineage: Bacteria > Bacillati > Actinomycetota > Actinomycetes > Micromonosporales > Micromonosporaceae > Actinoplanes > Actinoplanes sp. CA-051413. The sequence goes on along the minus strand of NZ_CP192100.1, from coordinate 3,499,709 downwards.
CGACGAGCTCGGGGCCGGGCCGGTGCTGCGGCTGTCGTACCAGGTCCTCAAGGCCGCCTCCCGGGTCTGGCAGATCGAGTCGCTGTACCGGTCCAACGCCAAGTACCAGCCCGCCTGGGTGCCGCGCTATCTGTGCTTCCCCGCGGTCCGTGAGCTCCCGCGGATCGCGGTCGCGGTCCTGTCGGCCGAGGCGTTCCTGCCCGGCCCGGGCCGGCGGCCCCCACTCACCCGGTCCTTTGCGGGGGTGCGCTGATGACGCTCACCGGCCTGCCGCTGGTGCTCGGCACCGGCGCCGCGGCACTGTCGGCCATTGCGTTTCTGGGATGGTCGTGGAACCGCGGCAGCCGCAAGCGGCGGTTGCCCACCCGCGTACTCAGCCTGCTGCTCAGCCAGACCCTGCTGGTGCTCGCCGTGGGACTGCTCTACAACCGTCACGAACAGTTCTATCCCTCGTGGCAGGCGCTGGCCGGGCAGACCGGCACCCCGGCGGGTATCGCCCCGGCCAGCACCGGCCGGCTGGACGCCTCGTTCGCGCGGGACCCGAGCGCCAGGTGGCAGCCGCCCGGTTCGGCGGCCTGGCAGCTCGCGGCGCCGCCCCGGGTCACCGTCCCGGCCGGGTACGGGACCCGACCGCTCGCGTACCCGGTCCTGCTCGCCCTGGGCGGCCGCCCGGCCGGCGCCGATCTCATCGAGGTCACGCTCTCCCCCATCGGGCGCACCAGCTCGCTGGCCGCGCTGCCCGGGCTGCTGGAGACCGATCTGCGGGCCACGCCACGCGGCTGGGTCCTGGTGGCCGCAACCGCCCAGGTCCCGCTCGCCCGGCGGCTGGTGACCGAACTCCCCGGCCGCTTCGCCGCGCTGGCGACCGTCGGTTCCGCGCCGGCCGGCACCGGACCAGCGGTTCCCACGCGCACGTTTGCGACGTGGTCCGCCGCGACCAGCTGGGCCGTCGCCCAGAGCCCGCCCGCGCTCGCGTCCCCCCGGGTCCTCCCGACGGCGTTGCCGGCATGAGGATCGACGGGCTCCCGCTGCTGGCGACCGGCCTCGCCCTGGTCGTGGGCTCCGCGGTGGCCGTGGCGGTGCGCTGGGAGCGGGCCGGCCGGATCGCGCGGACCGGTCTCGTCCTGGCCTGCACGCTGAGCGTGGTGGCCACGTCGGCGATCGAGCTGAACCGGCTCACCGAGGCCTACCCCAGCTGGAGCGCGCTCGGCGGCGTCCAAGAGGACCCGCCCGTCCCGCCGCCGCGCGCTGAAGACGCTTCCGGGCCCGGCGGCCGGATCGTCGAGATCACGGTGGCCGGGCGGGTCTCCCGCATGACCATGCCCGCCTACGTCTACCTGCCGCCCGGCTACGCCCGCAGCCACGAGCGCTACCCGGTGATCGAGGCCCTGCACGGCTTCCCCGGTTCGCCGAAGAGCTGGTTGCGCCGCCTCGACGTGCGGCGGCACCTCGACCAGGAAATCGCCACCGGCCGGATGGCCCCGGCCGTCGTGGTCTTCGCCTACCAGACGTCGGACCCGCTGATCGACACCGAGTGCACCGACCTGGCCGGCGGCCCGAAGGCGGAGACGTTCCTGACGGTGGACGTCCCGGCGGCGGTCCGGGCCGGCTTCCGGGTCCGGCCCGACGGCGCGGCCTGGGGCCTGGCCGGCTACTCGGCCGGCGGGTTCTGCGCCGCCGACCTGCTGCTGCGGCATCCGCGGGAGTACGCCGCCGCGGCCAGCCTGTCCGGGTACGCCTCCCCCGGCATCAAGGTCGGCGACGGCTCCGAGCTGGCCACCCACAACGTCTCCTGGCGGCTGCGGCACCTCCCCCAACCCCGGGCCGGGCTGTATCTGGCCTACGCCGCCGACGACCCGCCGTCCCGCCGGGACGGTCTGACCATGGCCCGGCTGGCCCGCCCGCCGCTGTCGGTCACCACGGCCGTCGTGGCCCACGGCGGGCACAGCGACGCGGTGTGGCAGGCCATGGAGGCGCCCGCGTTCGACTGGTTGTCGTCGTGGCTCGCCCGTCCTGCGGTCACGCCGTGAGGGCCGTGGTCGCGGTGCTCGGCGCGCTGCTGCTGGGCGGCTGCGCCACGCCGCCACCGGCATCGGCCCCGCCGGTCACCGTCGTCACCTTCGGCGACTCCGTCCCGGCCGGGACCGCCTGCCACTGCACGCCCTTCCCCGACCTGTACGCCCGGATGGTGTCCCCGGCAGCGGACTCGGTGAACCTGTCCGAGGCCGGTGCGACCTCGGCCGACGTGCGGCGCACGCTGAGCGGCGCGCACGCCCGGGACGCCGTACGGCGGGCGACGGTCGTGCTGGTCATGGCCGGGGCCAACGACGTGGCCGCGGCGCTCGACGACGATGACCCGTACGCGGCGCCCGTCGCGGAGGTGGGCCGCAACGTGACGGCCGTGCTGCGATCCGTGCACGACCTGCGGCCCGGCGTACCGGTGCTGGTGTTCGGTTACTGGAACGTCGTGGAGGACGGGGTCGCCGCGGGCAATGACGCCAGCCGGCGCGCGGCGGCCGTCGCGGCGACGGCGGCCTGCGATCAGGCGTTACGCGAGGCGGCGGCCGCGGCGGGTGCCACCTACGTCGACACGCTGCCGGTGTTCAAGGGTGGCACCGGGACCGGCGATCCGACCTCGCTGCTGGCCGCCGACGGCGATCACCCCAACGCCGCCGGACACGAGGCCATCGCGTCAGCGGCGTACGCGGCTGCTCATTGACCGGTCAGCCGGCGCAGTGCCACCTTGGCGAACTTGCCCGTGGCGGTCTTGGGGATCTCGGCCACGAAGCGGAACTCGTCACGCACCCACCACGAGGCCACCCGGCCGGCGAGGTGCGCCCGCAGGTCCTCGGCGGTGAGTGCCCGGTCCGGCGCGACGACCACGCACGCGAGGGGGCGCTCACCCCACCGCTGATCGGGTACGGCGACGACGGCGGCCTCGAGCAAGTCCGGGTGCTCATCCGCGGACCCGGCAGCACCAGCTCGGCCCCGGCCATCGCGGCGGCGTACGGCAGTCCCCAGGCGTTGACGTGGAACATCGGGACGATCGGCAGGACCACGTCGCGCTCGCTGATCGCGAAGCTGTCGGCCGCGAGCAGGGCCAGCGTGTGCAGCACGATGGACCGGTGGCTGTAGAGCACGCCCTTGGGCCGTCCGGTCGTGCCCGAGGTGTAGCACAGGCCGGCGGCGTCGTCCTCGGCGACGACGGCCGGGGCCACCGGCTGCGGCACCCGCGCGAGGAGCTCCTCGTAGTCGAGCACCCGGGCGTCGTCCGGGATCGGCTCGCCGCCACCGTCGTCCAGGTGGCGGTGACCTCGCCGGCCGCGGTGGCGGTGACCACCCGTTTGCGCGCGAAGAGCCCCTCGGCGCGGCGCATCAGCATGCCGACGTCGAGAGCCGGTCCTGCATCAGGCCGCGCATGGCTCAGGCGGCCGGGACGTCGACGCGGATCGCGAGGAGGCGGGCTTCGGTGGCGGCCTTGCGGGCCTCGTCGTGGAAGTCCGGCGCGGCGCACGCGTACAGGGTGCGGCCGTCGGCGCCGCCCAGGCCGCAGGCGTAGACCGGGGTGCCGGGACGGATCTCGTCGGTGATCGTGCCGCCCTCGGTCACCCGGATCAGGCGGCTGCCGGTCGCGTCGGCGATCCACAGCGCGCCCTCGGCATCGAGACAGGCGCCGTCCCCCGCCACGGTCAGCGTCGGCAGTGTCTTCTCCAGCGAGCGGTCGGTGGGCAGCGGCCCGAACTCGGCCCACACCCGGCGGTTCGTCAGCCGGCCGTCGGCAGTGAGGTCGAAGGCGCTGACCCGGTCGCCGAAGGTCTCCACGACCAGCAGGACGCCGTCGGCGGTGATCGCGCTGCCGTTGGGGAACCACAGGTCGTCGGCGACCTCGGTGACGGTGCCGTCGGGGTCGACGCGGTGCAGTGAGGTCGGCTCGATCGGGGCGCCGGCCATCAGGTCGAAACCGAAGTTGCCCACGTACGCGCGGCCCTGCGCGTCCACGCACATGTCGTTGGCGAGCCCTTTGGCGTACGGGGAAAGGTCGGCATGGGTGACGAGCGTGCCGTCGTGCTCGCGGCGCAGCACCCGGCGCTCGGTCATGGCGACGATCAGCAGGCGGCCGTCGGGCAGCCAGCCCAGCCCGGACGGCTGTCCCGGCACCTCGGCCTCCACGCGCAGGTCCGAGCCGTCCTCGGCGGCCGACGAGACGCGGTAGCCGTAGAAGTCGGAGAACCAGATCCGGCCCTCGTGCCAGCGGGGCGCCTCCAGGAAGTGGGCGTCCGAGACCACGGTGGTGGGTGAGTCACTCATGTCGTGCTCCTTCGGGGTGGGGTCACAGAGAGAGTCCTCCGTCGACCGGCAGGACGACACCGGTGATGGAGGACGCCCGTGTACGAGGTCACGTTGATGATCCGCCCCCGGTTCTGCCGGCGGAAGTGCGGCACGGCCGCCCGGGTGAACCGGAAGGTTCCGCCCGCGTGCACCGCCATCACGGCCTCGTAGTCGCCGTCGCTGAGCTTCCACACCACGCCGTCGGCGCCCGCCGCCCGTAAGTGCTAGCCGATCGCACGGCCGACACCGCGGGCGCCCCCGGTGACCAGCACCGTACGCCCGGAGAAGTCGAAGCTGAGATTGCCCATCACGCCCCCACCGGCCCGGTCCTGGCCCGGACGCGTTCCAGCCCTCGGCGCAGGCCCGGCGAGTCGATGGCGACGACCACGGCCAGCAGCGCCGCGTAGAACAGCTGCGTCGAGTATTCGGGCAGGTAGGCGACGGCCACGATCTGGGCGAGCAGCGCCACCGACAGCGCACCGGCGAGCAGCCCGGCCGGAGTGCCGCGCCCGCCGGCCAGCGACGCCCCGCCGAGCAGCGCGGCGACGGCGGCGATGAGATCAGCTTCCAGCGGTGCCGCTGAAGGTGCAGTCAAGTCTCGCATTAGCCGGGCCTGAGACCTTTGGTCGTCGGCCGTTCGACGGTACGGCCACAGGCGGCGCAGGGAGCAGCGATGAACAAATCCGACGACCAGCTCATCGACATCGTTCTCGAAGGCGGACCGGCCGAGTTGCCGACGCGGATGCGTGTCCCGGTCGACGACAACACCCGCGAGCGGATCAAGCTGCCCCACTGGGGCGGGCACGAACACTTCGAACTGGTCGCCGAGCCGGAGGGCACCGAGCCCCGGGTGTACCGGTGGTCCATGCGTACCCGGATCGCCGAGTAGCCGACCCCCGGACCATCAGGCCATGAGCGGCTCACTGTTCGCGACCAGCGATCTGCACGTGTCGTACGCCGAGAACCGGACGGTCGTCGATCGCCTGCGCCCGGAGTCCGACGACGACTGGCTCATCGTGGCCGGCGATGTGGGTGACCTGTTCGGCGATATTGAACGCACCCTGCGCCTGCTCAGGGAGAGGTTCACCTCCGTCATCTGGGCACCGGGAAACCACGAGCTCTGGACCCACCCCAGCGATCCGGTCACGCTGCGCGGCGAGGAACGGTATCGCGCGCTCGTACGGATGTGCCGCGACAACGGTGTGCTCACCCCCGAGGACGACTACCCGGTCTGGCCGGGAGCGGACGGGCCGGTCCTGGTGGTGCCGCTGTTCCTGCTCTACGACTACTCGTTCCGGGTGCCGGGCGTGACGTCCAAGGAGGAGTCGTTGAAGCTCGCGTACGAGGCCGGGGTCGTCTGCACCGACGAGATGCTGCTGCATCCGGACCCGTACCCGGACCGGGAGTCGTGGTGCTGGGCCCGGCTGGGCGAGACCCGCAGCCGGCTCGACGCCACGGATCCCGCGCTGCGCACCGTACTGGTCAGTCATTGGCCGCTGGTCCGGCGGCCGACCGACGTGCTGTGGTATCCGCAGTTCGCCCAGTGGTGCGGCACCGACCGCACCGCCGACTGGCACCTGCGGTACCGGGCCGCCGCGGCCGTCTACGGCCACCTGCACATACCTCGCACGACGCACTACGACGGCGTGCGGTTCGAGGAAGTGTCACTGGGTTATCCGCGTGAGTGGCAACGGCGGAGCAGCGGCCCGGCACCGATGCGCCGGATCATGGGGGCACGATGATCGAGCTTCTGCTGCCCGCATCGGTGGTGGCGGTGGAGGCGTTCACCGACGTCCCCGGCGAGTCACCCTTCCCGGGCGAGGATGACCTCATCGCCCGAGCGGTGCCGACGCGGCGCAGCGAGTTCATCACGGCCCGGCGCTGTGCCCGGGAGGCACTCGGACGCCTCGGCCACCCACCGGCCCCGCTCCGGCCCGGACCCCGCCGCGAGCCGCAGTGGCCGCCCGGCATCGCCGGCAGCATCACCCACTGCACCGGCTACCGCGCTGCCGTCGTCGCCCGCACGAGCGACCTGGCCGCCGTCGGCATCGACGCCGAACCGCACGGTCCCCTGCCGCCGGACGTGGACGCATCGGTGACCGTCGCCGAGGAGCGGGAGTTGCTGGGCCGGCTCGCCCGCACCGCACCGTCGATCCACTGGGACCGGCTGTTGTTCAGCGCGAAAGAGGCCATCTACAAGGCCTGGTACCCGCTGACCCATCGGTGGCTGGGTTTCGAGGACGCCCGGCTGTCCATCGACCCGGCCGCGCGGGCGTTCACCGGCCACCTCCTGGTCGACGGCGCCCGCCGGGACGGCGGCCCGGCGCTGACCGAGGTGCGCGGCCGCTATCTGGTCGCCGCCGGGCTCGTGCTGACGGCTGTGACCGTCACCGGTACGGCGTAGGTTCAGCGCATGCGCCTGCTGGCTGGTACGGCCCTCTCCCCCGCGACGGCCGACGACACGATCCGGATCGGTACGGTCACACTCTCACCGGAACGGCTGCTCGCCTGCGCGAACGCGGTCGCCGACGACATCCGCGGCGAGCCGGTCGTGGCGGTGCACGCCACCGCGAGCGCCGAGACCGTGGTGGCGATCGTCGGGGCGATGCTCGGCGGCGCCGCGGTCGTCCCGGTGCCACCGGACTCCGGGCCGCGGGAACGGTCGCACATCCTGCGCGACTCCGGGGCGACCCTGCTGCTCGCCGCCGACCCGGATCCGGATCCGGGCGCCGAGATACGCGTACGTCAGGTTGACCTGCACCGGAACTCGGACAACCGGCACCCGGAGCCGAAGCCGGAGCAGGCCGCGCTGATCATGTACACGAGCGGCACCACCGGCCCGCCGAAGGGTGCAGTGCTCTCGCACCGCGCGCTCGAGGCCGGCATCGACGCGCTGGCCGACGCCTGGGCGTGGCATCCCGACGACGTGCTCGTGCACGGCCTGCCGCTGTTCCACGTGCACGGGCTCGTCCTCGGCGTCCTCGGCGCCCTGCGGGTCGGTTGCCGCCTGCACCACACCGGGCGGCCCGAGCCCGAGGCGTACGCGGCCGCGGCCGGCACGCTGTACTTCGGCGTACCGACGGTCTGGTCCCGGGTGTGCGCCCAGCCGGCCGTCGCCGAGCGCCTGCGCTCCGCCCGGCTGCTGGTCTCCGGCAGCGCGGCCCTGCCGACCCCGCTGTTCGCGCGCATGCACGAGCTGACCGGCCACCGCCCGGTCGAGCGCTACGGCATGACCGAGACGCTGATCACCTTGAGCAACCGCGCCGACGACCCCCGACGCGAGGCCGGCCTGGTCGGCACGCCCGTCGAGGGGGTCGAGGCCCGGGTGGTCGGCGACGACGGGTCCACGCTGCCGGCCGACGGCGAGTCCATCGGCGAGCTCTGGGTGCGCGGCCCGATGCTCTTCGACGGCTACCTGGGCCGGCCCGAGGTCACCGCGCAGTCGCTGGACGCCGACGGCTGGTTCCGGACCGGCGACATCGCCCGCACGACGCCGGGCGGCGCGTACCGCATCGTCGGCCGCCGGTCCACCGACATGATCAAGAGTGGCGGCTACCGGATCGGCGCCGGCGAGGTCGAGGACGCCCTGCTCGCCCACCCGGCGGTCCGCGAGGCGGCCGTGCTCGGCACCCCGGACGACGACCTCGGCCAGCAGGTCACCGCGTTCGTGGTGGCCGAGGCGGTGACCGCCGGTGAGCTCGTCGACTTCGTCGCCCGTACGTTGTCGACCCACAAGCGACCACGACAGGTCCGGTTCGTCGACGCGTTGCCCCGCAACGCGATGGGCAAGGTGCAGAAGCACCTGCTGAAGGCCGAGGCCTAGCCGGGCCGGCCGCGTACCGTGCGCACATAGGTCTCCACCAGGCGGTCGCCGGCCTCCCGCTCGGCCAGCCGGCCGACCACGACATCGGCGGCCAGCTCGGCCGGCACCGGCGACATCGTCAGCTCGGCGTGGAAGTCTTCGAGCAGTTCCGCGCGGGCATGGGCCCACATCGCCTCGACGGCCTGGTCGCGACGGCGCCGGGTCAGCTCGCCGGAAGCCCGATCGGCCCGATACGCCGCCGCCAGCCGGTCGGCCAGCTCCGGCACCCCGCTGCCGTCCCGGGCGCTACAGGTCAGCACCGCCGGCTCGGTCCGGTCGCCACCGCGCGGCAGCAGCCGGAGGGCCGCGGTCAGCTGACGCGCGGCGGCGGCCGCTGCGACCTGCCGATCACCGTCCGCCTTGTTGATGACGACCAGATCGGCCCGTTCCAGGACGCCCATCTTCATGCCCTGCAGGTCATCGCCCGCCCCCACCAGGCCCAGCAGCAGGAACGTGTCCACGACCGCGGCCACCGCGGTCTCCGACTGGCCCACTCCGACCGTCTCGACGAGGACCACGTCGTACCCGGCCGCCTCCACCACGGCCACGGCGGCGCCGGTCGCCCGGCCGAGCCCGCCGAGCCGCCCCGACGAGGGCGAACCGCGCAGGTACGCCCCGGGCGCACCGGCCAGCCGGGACATCCGGGTGGCGTCGCCGAGAATGCTGCCGCCGGTACGCTCCGACGACGGATCCACCGCCAGGACGGCCACCCGGTGGCCTCGTTCCAGCAACAGGGCACCGAGCGTGTCGATCAGCGTCGACTTGCCCGCGCCGGGCACGCCGGAGACGCCGATCCGATGCGCGCCACCGCCGTACGGTGCCAGCCGGCGGAGCAGCCGGCGACCCGTCTCGCGGTCCGCCGGCCGGGTGGACTCCAGGATCGTGATGGCCCGGCCGATCGCGGCGCGGTCCCCGGCCAGGATGCCCTCCGCGTACGCCGCCGGATCGGTCATGCCGCCGGACCGAGCCGGCCGGAGAGGATGCCGAGCAGATCGACCGCCGCCCGCGCGATCACTGTGCCGGACCCGAAGATCGCAGCCGCGCCGGCCGTGCGCAGCGCCTCGTGGTCGCCGGGTGGGATCACGCCGCCGATCACCAGGAGGATGTCCTCCCGGCCCAGGGCCCGCAGTTCGGCGCGCAGCTCGGGCAGCAGAGCGAGGTGGCCGCCGGCGAGCGAGCTGACGCCGACGATGTGCACGTCCGCGTCCACCGCCCGGACCGCTACCTCGTGCGGGGTCTGGAACAGCGGACCGACGTCGACGTCGAAGCCGAGGTCGGCCAGGGCACCCGCGACAACCTTCTGCCCGCGGTCGTGGCCGTCCTGGCCCATCTTCGCGACCAGGATGCGCGGCCGCCGGCCTGCGGCCTCGGCGAAGGCACTGACCGCGGCCCGTGCCCGCGGCACCTCACCCTCGTCGCCACTCTCCCGGCGGTAGACCCCCGACACCGTACGGACCTCCGCGACGTGCCGGCCGAACACACCTTCGATCGCGGCTGACATCTCCCCCACCGTGGCACCCGCGCGGGCGGCGTCCACGGCGCAATACAGCAGATTGCCCGGACCGGCCCCGGCGCCTGCCGGTCCGGCCGCCGCCCGGGCCATCGCGTCGAGCGCCGCGGCGCAGGTGTCCTCGTCCCGGCCGGACCGCAGCATCCGCAGCCGGTCCAGCTGAGCCTGCAGGACGGCGGCGTTGTCCACCTTCAGCACGTCGACGGCATCTCCGGCCGGGGCCGGGAAGACGTTGAGGCCGACCACCGGGCGCCGGCCCGAGTCGATCCGGGCCTGTGCCCGTGCCGCGGTCTCCTCGATCCTCATCTTCGGCAGGCCCTGGCCGATCGCCCTCGTCATGCCCCCGGCCGCCGCGATCTCGGCCAGGTGGGTACGGGCGCGGGCGATCAGCCCGGCGGTGAGGTGTTCGACGTAGCCGCTGCCACCCCACGGGTCGATCACCCGGGTGGTGCCCGCCTCCTCCCGCAGCACCAGCTGCGTGTCCCGGGCCACCCGGGCCGAGAAGTCGGTCGGCAGGGCGAGCGCCTCGTCGAAGGCGTTGGTGTGCAGCGACTGGGTCTGTCCCTGGGTCGCGGCCATCGCCTCCACGGCCGTACGGACCACGTTGTTGAGCACGTCCTGGGCGGTCAGCGACCAGCCCGACGTCTGGCAGTGGGCCCGCAGGCTCAGCGAGCGCGGGTTGCGCGGGCCGAAGCCCGACACCAGCTCGGACCAGAGCACCCGGCCGGCGCGCAGCTTGGCGACCTCCATGAAGAAGTCCATCCCGACCGCCCAGAAGAACGACAGCCGCGGGGCGATCACGTCGATGTCCAGGCCGGCGTCACGGGCCGCGCGCAGGTACTCCAGGCCGTTGGCCAGGGTGTAGGCGAGCTCCAGGTCGGCGGTGGCACCGGCCTCGTGCATGTGGTAGCCGGAGATGGAGATCGAGTTGAAACGCGGCATGCGCGCCGAGGTGTACGCGAAGATGTCGGCCACGATCCGCATCGACGGCGCCGGCGGATAGATGTAGGTGTTGCGGACCATGAACTCCTTGAGAATGTCGTTCTGGATGGTCCCGCTGAGCCGCTCCGGCGGTACGCCCTGCTCCTCGGCGGCCACGACGTAGAGCGCCAGGATCGGCAGGACCGCACCGTTCATCGTCATCGAGACGCTGGTGCGGTCGAGCGGAATACCGTCGAAGAGGATCCGCATGTCCAGCAGCGAGTCGATGGCGACGCCCGCCATGCCGACGTCGCCCCGGGCGCGCGGGTGGTCGGAGTCGTACCCGCGGTGGGTGGGCAGGTCGAAGGCCACGGAGAGGCCGGTCTGCCCGGCGGCCAGGTTGCGGCGGTAGAACGCGTTGGACTCCTCGGCGGTGGAGAAGCCGGCGTACTGCCGGATCGTCCAGGGCTGGGTCGTGTACATGGTGGGGTACGGCCCCCGCAGGTACGGCGGCACGCCCGGGAGGCCGCCACCGCGGTTCCCGTGGGCGGCGGTGTAGCGGCGGGCGACCGGGATGCCCTCCGGCGTCTGGACGGCGTCGCCGCCGGCCGTGGGCAGGGCCGGATCGGGGTCGCCGAGTTCCAGCTCACGGAAGTCCGGAATCATCGCGGGGCCCCCATCTGGTCGAGCAGCCGGTCGAGGGCGGCGACGGCGTCGCCACCGCGGTGCAGCCGGCCGTCGAGCGGTACGGTCGCCGACGGCGCGGTCAGGGCCCAGAGACTCGTACCGGACCGGCGGAGACGCTCGGCGGTCTGCTCGGCGTGGGCGGGAGCCGCAGCGTCCAGTCCGCAGAGGAACGCGATCTCGGCGGTTCCACGAACGGTACGCACGCCGGCGAGTTGCAGCGTCCGGTCCGTCTCGGCGGCGTCAGCGGCCGCGTCCGGGGAGTCCAGCAGCACCAGGGCGACCGGCTTGAGCGGGCCGGCCTCGGCGCGCCGGCGGAGGTGTTCGAACTCCTCGGCGGCGCGGCCCGGGGTGACCTCCGGGGGTGGCTCCTCGTCGAGAGACGGATACGCGGTCACGCCGACGATGGGACGGCGCAGCGCGCGGACGTCGTCGCGGCGTCGTTGCCGGGCGGCGGCCAGCTCGGTCCGGACCGTACCGTCGGCCAGCGACGCGGCCATGCCGCCGTTGCGCTCGATGTCCCGGAAGCGCGCCCACGCCTCGGTGGCCAGGTCCCGGGTCAGCTGTTCGGCATACCAGGAGCCAGCGGCGGGGTCCTGCACGCGGCAGGCGTCGACCTCGAGCCGGAGCAGGGCGTGTGTGTTGCGGGCCAGCCGCCGGGCCTCGGGCGTGGCGAGGCCCCGGCACAGGTCGTGCGGGAGGACCGTGATCGCGTCCGCACCGCCCACCACGGCGGCGAAGGCGGCGACCGTCGACCGGATGATGTTCGTCCACGGTGCGCGGGCGGTCATCATCGTGCGTGAGGTGACGGCGTGCCGGCGCTGGCGTACGGGGGCGGTGACTCCGGCGGCCCGGGCGACCCGGGCCCACAGCAGCTGGGCGGCGCGCAGCTTGGCGATGGCCGGCCACTGGTCGCAGCCGACCGCGTAGCGGAACTCGAGCTGGTCCAGCGCGGTGCGCAGGCACAGTCCGGCGTCGGTGAGGACACGCAGGTAGGCGACACCGGTGGCCAGGGCATAGGCCAGCTCCAGGGCGTCGGGCGCGCCCGCGTCGTGGTGGGCGGCGGCATCGACGGTGATCGCCCGCAGTGGCGGGTGCTCGTCCACGCAGCGGCGGGCCAGCCGGGTCAGCAGGTCGGTGCGGGGTTCCGCACCGGTACGGGCGGCGAGGCCCAGCGGGTCGGCACCCAGATTGCCCCGCAGTGGTGTGCGCGCGTGGCGCAGCAGCCGGAACAGGTCGTCGGCGGCCTGTTCCGTCTCGGCCCCGGCATCCAGCACCAGGCCCAGTCCGCTCTCGACCACGGCCCGCGTGGCGTCGTCGCCCAGCCCGCTCGGCAGCCAGATCGAGGTGGTCCCACCGTTGATCTCGTCGGCCAGGTCGCTACCGGGCCCGTGGTACTGCCGGACGTCCCAGGGGCCGGGGGCCGGGTTGACCTCGGGGGTGGTGGGGCCGTCCACGTACAGCGGGGCGATGGTGAGGCCGTCGTCCGTGGTGGTCGACAGGGTTGCCAGGCTCCGGCCGGTTTTGCGCAGCACCGGCTCCGCCAGCTCGTGCCAGGCGGCCAGGGCGGTGGGGCTCTCGGTCGTGACGGACACTACGGCGTCTCCTTCGTCGTCCAGGTGTCGCCGGTGTTGAGCAGGTCGCTGAGCATTTCGTCCGGGGTGCCGGTGACCTGGGCCTTGGCGTCTTCGAGCTGCTTCTGGATGAGTTCGTCGTAGGAGGGGCGTTCGACGTTGCGGAACACGCCGATCGGGGTGGTGCCCAGGTCCGAGCCGGACAGCCGGGACAGCGCGAACGCATAAGCCGGGTCGTCGACGGTGGCGTCGTGCACGACCGGGGTCTCGCCGCCCAGCTCAGCGCTGTCCCGCACCGACAGGCCGAAAGCCCCGGCGGGGTGGACCACCGAGTACTGGTCCTGGGCGCCGAAGGTGATGGGCTGGCCCTGTTCCAGGCGGATGAGGTGGTCGTCGCGGGTGTTGGGGTCTTTGAGGACTTCGAATGCGCCGTCGTTGAAGATGTTGCAGTTCTGGTAGATCTCCACGAACGCCGACCCTTGGTGCTGGGCCGCCGCTCGGAGCACCGATTGCAGGTGTTTGCGGTCGGAGTCGATGGTCCGGGCGACGAAGGTGGCTTCGGCGCCGAGGGCCAGGGACAGGGGGTTGAACGGTGAGTCCGCGGACCCGGCCGGCGTCGACTTGGTGATCTTGCCGAGTTCGGAGGTCGGTGAGTACTGGCCTTTGGTCAGGCCGTAGATCCGGTTGTTGAACAGCAGGATCTTCAAATTCACGTTGCGGCGCAGGGCGTGGATCAGGTGGTTCCCGCCGATCGACAACGCGTCGCCGTCGCCGGTGACGACCCACACGCTCAGGTCCGGCCGTGAGGCGGACAGTCCGGTCGCGATGGCGGGGGCGCGGCCGTGGATGGAGTGCATGCCGTAGGTGTTCATGTAGTACGGGAACCGCGAGGAGCAGCCGATCCCGGACACGAACACCGTGTTTTCCCGGGCGATACCGAGTTCGGGCATGAACTGCTGGACCGCGGCCAGGATGGCGTAGTCGCCGCAGCCGGGACACCAGCGGACTTCCTGGTCGGACTTGAAGTCCTTGCCGGTGAGTTTGACCGGGGTGAGGGGGATCGTGCTGTTAGCCATTTTTGACCACGTCCTCGAGCATGTTCTCCAGCGTCGCGGCCGTGAACGGCAGACCGCTGACCTGGTTGAAGGGGACCGCGTCGATCAGGTATTTGGCTCGGATGACGTGGGCGAGCTGGCCCAGGTTCATCTCCGGGATGACCACCTTGTCGAACCCCGCGAGCACCGCACCGAGGTTGGCCGGCAGGGGTGCCAAATGCCGCAGGTGGGCCTGGGCGATGGGCAGGCCGCGCTGGCGCAGGGCCCGGCACGCGGCGCCGATCGGCCCGTACGTCGAGCCCCAGCCCAGCACCAGGACGCGGGAGTTCTCGTCGGGGTCTTCGACCTCGACGTCGGGGACCGGAATGTTGTCGATGCGCTGGGCGCGGGTGCGGACCATGAACTCGTGGTTGGCCGGGTCGTAGGAGATGTCACCGGTCTTGTCGGCCTTCTCCAACCCGCCGATCCGGTGTTCCAGGCCGGGGGTGCCCGGGATCGCCCACGGCCGGGCCATGGTCTGCGGGTCCCGCAGATACGGCAGGAACCGCCCGTCGTCGCCGTTCGGCTCGGTCGTATACGCCACCGAGATGTCCGGCAGATCGTTGACATCCGGCAGCAGCCACGGCTCGGAGCCGTTAGCGACGTAGTTGTCCGACAACAGGATCACCGGCGTGCGGTACATGAGCGCGATCCGGGCGGCTTCGATCGCCGCGTGGAAACAGTCCGAGGGCGACTTCGGCGCGATCACCGCCAAGGGTGCTTCACCGTGCCGGCCGTACAGGGCCATGTTCAGATCAGCCTGCTCGGTCTTGGTCGGCATCCCCGTCGAGGGTCCGGCCCGCTGCACATCGACGATGACCAGCGGCAACTCCAACGCAATGGCCAGGGAGATCGTCTCACCCTTGAGCGCCACGCCCGGGCCGGAGGTGGTGGTGACCCCGAGGGCACCGCCGTAGGAGGCACCCAGCGCGGCGCCGATCGCGGCGATCTCATCCTCGGCCTGCATCGTGGTCACACCGAACCGTTTGTGCTTGGACAACTCATGCAGAATGTCCGAGGCCGGAGTGATCGGATACGCCCCCAAAAAGACTGGCAGCTTCGCCCGCACCCCCGCCGCGACCAGGCCCAACGCCAACGCCGCGTTGCCGGTGATGTTGCGGTACGTACCCGGCCGCATCTTCGCCGGCTTCACCTCATACCGCACCGCGAAGTCTTCGGTCGTCTCCCCGAAGTTCCAGCCCGCCTGGAACGCGGCCTTGTTCGCCGCGACCAGATCCGGCCGCTTGGCGAACTTCCGCTCCAAAAACCGGATCGTGGACGCGAACGGCCGCGAATACATCCAGCTCAACAGACCCAGAGCAAACATGTTCTTGGCCCGTTCGGCGTCTTTCTTCGCCACCCCCAGCTCAGCCAACGCGCCGACGGTCATCGACGTCAACGCCACCGGGTGCAACGCGAAACCGTCCAGCGAACCGTCCTCGAGCGGGCTGACCGCATAGCCGACCTTGGCCAGGTTCCGCTTGGTGAACTCATCAGTGTTGACGATGATGTCCGCCCCCGGCGGCAGATCACCCACGTTCGCCTTCAACGCCGCCGGGTTCATCGCCACCAGGACGTTCGGCGCATCGCCAGGGGTCAGGATGTCGTAGTCGGCGAAGTGCACCTGGAAACTGGAGACGCCGGGCAGGGTGCCGGCTGGTGCGCGGATCTCCGCCGGGAAGTTCGGCAATGTCGAGATGTCGTTACCCAGCTGCGCCGTCTCCGAGGTGAACCGGTCACCGGTGAGCTGCATACCGTCACCGGAGTCACCGGCAAACCGGATGACCACACGATCAACCTGCTCGACACGTTCCTTCAGCATGGCCGGCCTCAATCCTCGATCTCGGCCCGCAGCACGCCCGAGAGCTGCCGCCACGCGGCTTCCTCGGCCGGAGTCAGCGGCTGGACGTCGACGGGCGCGGCCGGCGGTACGGGTTCACCCGGCACGTCGCCGTTCTCGTCCGGCGGATGGGTGATCATCCAGCTGATCGGCAGGAAGAACCCGGCGACCGAGCCGAGACCCACGATCAGGTGGTTCCCCACGCTCCGGGCCCAGCGTGAACGCAGCGCCCGCCGGCACCAGAATTGAACTGACCGCAAGTGAGACATGATCCTCCCCGGACGACTCCATTCACTATCGGCCGGTGCGCTATACCGAGGCTAATACGATTCTTAAGCGCCGTTGACACCCCAATATCGAGGAACTTAATGTGACCTCACCACACCGCCGACGCCACGGTAGAACGACAAGGAGTGGCTGGTCATGACCGATACCTCGTACGAAGAATGTCGCCTTGAAGGCGGCCCCGACCATCTGCCGGAAGAATTGCGAAACGCCCGCGTGCACGCCGAGGCACTCAAGGTGAAAGTGCCCGTACACAATGGTTGGGAGCATTTCGAAAGGATCGGCGATTTCACCGAGACCGGTACGCCCATCTTCCGCTGGACCATGTGCACGAAGATCGCGGAATAGCCGGCGCAGCGGCGCTCACAACGGGATGTTGCCGTGGTGGCCGCGCCCGGCGGGCGCGGTCGCCAGCGCGTGGGCGATGCGCCGGCGACTGGTGGCGGGCTCGATGACCTCGTCCACCACGCCCAGCTCAAGCCCGCGGCGCACCCCTCCCGACATCCGCTCGTGCTCCACCACCAGGCGCTCGCGCAACCCGGTCCGCTCCGCCTCCGGAGCGGCCGCCAGCCGCTTGCGGTGCAGGATCCCGACGGCGGCCTCGGCGCCCATGACTGCCACCTCGGCCTGCGGCCACGCGAGCACAGCCGTCGCGCCCAGGGCACGCGAGTTCATCGCGATGTACGCCCCACCGTAGGACTTGCGCGTCACCAGGGTCACCCGGGGAACCACCGCTTCCCCGAAGGCGTACAGCAGCTTCGCGCCGCGCCGGACGACGCCGTCCCATTCCTGGCCGACCCCGGGCAGATATCCCGGCACGTCCACCAGCACCAGCAGGGGTACGCCGAAGGAGTCACACAGCCGCACGAAGCGGGCGGTCTTCTCCGCGCTCAGCGAGTCCAGGCAGCCGCCGCGGCGCAACGGGTTGTTCGCCACCACACCGATCGACCGGCCGGCGAGGCGTCCGAAGCCGATCACCACGTTCGGCGCCCACTTCGCCTGCAGCTCCTCGAAACCGCCGGCCGCCCCGCCGTCGAGGAGCCGGTGGACCAGCGGGTGCACGTCGTACGCCCGCCGGGGCGACTCGGGCAGCAGCGCTTCGATCGACGGATCGTCCGGGATCGCGGACAGGTCGAACCAGCCGGGCCGGGCGAAGAGCCCGATGATGCGGCGTCCCCGCGCGTACGCGTCCGGCTCGGACTCGGCGAGGATGTGCACGACGCCGGACCGCCGGCCGTGGGCGTCCGCCCCACCGAGCTGCTCCATGTCGATCTGTTCCCCGGTGACGCTGCGGACCGCCTCCGGGCCGGTCACGAACAGGCGCCCGGCGGGGGCCATGATGACGACGTCGGTGAGGGCGGGGCCGTAGGCGGCCGCCCCCGCGGCGGGGCCCAGCACGACCGAGATCTGCGGAACCCGGCCGGAGGCCCGGATCATCGCGCCGAAGACGCCGCCGACCCCGTCCATCGACTCCACCCCCTCGGCCAGCTTCGCACCACCCGAGTGCCACAGCCCGACCACCGGGACGCGCTCGCGCACCGCGGTGTCGATCGCCTCCACGATGTGCCGGCTGCCCGCACCGCCGATCGCCCCGCCCATCCGGGTGGCGTCCGTGCAGTAGGCGATGATGCGCTGACCCGCCACGAGCCCCCGGGCCACGCTCACGCCACTGTCGTCCCCGCGCAGCAGCACCAGCGTGCCGGGGTCGCAGAGCTGTGCCAGCCGGCCCAGCGGATCACGGGGGTCGAGCTCCCGGTCCGCGGCTGCCGCTTCCGGGCTCGTGTCCAGTACGGTCATGCGCTCATGCTCGCCGCGTGGTCTTAAGCCGGGCTAACCGTGCTCTTGCGCAGGCCGGTACCGAACCTAGGGCGGCTTAAGCCCGGGTGAGAAGCATGGTCGCCGACAGGTTGCCGATACCGGAGGAGTTCCTATGCGACCGAGCGTGATCATTGCGGGGGGAGGGCCGGTCGGCCTCATGCTCGCGTGCGAGCTGGGGCTGCGCGGAGTGCACGCTGTCGTGCTCGAACAGCGGGCCGAGGCACCGACGCAATCGGCGGGCATGGCGTACCACGGGAGAACCCGGGAGGCGTTCGGCCTTCGCGGGCTCACCGACCGGATCAGCCCGGAGCACAGCTTCCTCTGGCCCCGGACGCCTTTCGCGCTGCTCTGGCTGAACCTGGAGACGGTCGACAGCCGCGACCACACCTACGCCTTCCCGCAGTGGCGCACCGAGCGGTTGCTCGAGGACCGCGCCCGGGAGCTGGGTGTGGACATCCGGCGCGGGCACGTTCTGCTCGACATCGAGCAGGACGCCGACGAGGTGACCGCGACCGTCGCGTCTCCCGCCGGCCGGTACCGGCTCAACGGTGCCTACCTCGCCGGGTGCGACGGCGCCGACAGCGCGGTACGCCGGCTCGCCGGTATCGGCTTCCCGGACACCGGGTATCCGTACCACGGTCTGTTCGCCGATGTGCCGGCCACCGAGAGTCTCCAGGACTCGTTCGAGGCGGGCCTGCACCGCACCGGCATGGCCGCCGTGATGCCGCTGGAGCCGGGCGCGGTGCGGGTGATGGCCATCGAGTTCGAGGCGCCGCCCGCCGAGGCGGGTGCGCCCGCCGGCGACGAGCTGGGCGCCATGATCGAGCGCATCACCGGCCGGCGTCCGGTGCTGCCGGAAGCCCGGTGGGTGTCCCGGTTCGGCGGGAGCACCCGGCTGGCGCAGAACTACCGCCGGGGGCGGGTGCTCCTGGCCGGCGACGCGGCCCATCTGCTGTTCATCTCCGGTACGCAGGGCCTGAACGCGGGCATCCACGACGCGATGAACCTCGGCTGGAAGCTGGCTGACGAGGTCCTGGGCCGGGCACCGGCAGGGTTGCTGGACAGCTACGAGACGGAACGACGGCCGGTCGGTCAGGACATGTGCGACCACGCCAACGCGGTGCTGGCCCTGCTGCACCACCCGGTCGAGCATCTGAGCCCGTTGCGCTCGCTCTTCGCCGAACTGCTGCGCTACGACGACGTGAACCGGCTGCTGTTGCAGATGCCGACGGCAGCCCGCTATCCGGTGGGCGACCCGGCGGACGCCGGCCACCCCCTGACGGGTCAGCCGATCCAGGACGTCGACCTGCTCACCGCGGCGGGCCCCGTGGGGCTGTTCGACATGATGAGCTCCGGCCAGGGTCTCGTGCTGGACCTGCGCGAGCCCGGTGCGCCCGAGGTCATCGACCCGGGCCGGTGGCTGGACCGGGTGAGCGTCGTCCGGGCCGCCCCGGTGCGGGAGTTCGACGCGCCGCTGGTGCTCGTCCGACCGGACGGGCACGTCGCCTACGCCGGACCTGACGTCGCGGCCCTGCACGCGGCCCTGCGGACGTGGTTCGGCGAGGGGGACGTCCACTCGTCCGACAAGGTCAACGGCCTGGCGGTCCCCGCCGGGACCGCGTAAGGCCACCGCGCCACTGACGACGGGGCCCCTCCCGGGTGGGAGGGGCCCTGTCGTGTCGCCGGGACGTGATCAGCCGGCGGCGACCGCCGCCGGCTGCGGCGGATGGGCGGACCAGTGTCGGCGCAGGTGCGGCACGAGATCGGCGGCCCGCTCGTCGGGGAAGTACAGCTTGCCGCCCTCGATCTCGACCACCTCCGTGGCGCCGGGAATGGTGTCGCGCAGCCAGTGGGCCCACTCCAGTTCGAAGTGGAAGTCGCCGGTCCCCCACACGATCAGGGTCGGCACGGTCAACCGGCGCAGGCCCGGCACCGCACCGCGCAGGTCGGCCGGGTCGAGCGAGGACAGCAACCGCTCGAACCGGCGGGCGTCCTCCAGGGTCGCGCACACCGGGCCGAGGTACGACCGCAGGGTCTCGTCCGTGACCTCGTCCGGGTACTGGTAGTTGGCGGTGATCGGCCGTTCCCCCGACCGCGCCATCTCGAGGTTCTCGAACATCTGGACGGCGTACGGCGCGAGCTCGCCCCGCTTGGCGACCTCCACCGTGTTCCGGAACGCCTCGTTGGGGATGTTGTCGTCGGCCTCGCAGTTGGTCAGCGTGAAGGTCGCCAGCCGTTCGGGATGCCGGGAGGCGAAGATCTGCGAGATCGCCGCGCCCGTGTCGTTGGCCACCAGGTCCACCTCGGTCAGGCCGAGAGCGGCACAGAACTGCTCGATGACGTCGGCCAGCGAGCTGAGCGACAGGTCGAGATCCGCCCGTACCGAGCGGCTGTGGCCGTGCAGCGGCAGGTCCAGGGCCACACACCGGCGCTCGTCCTTGACCAGGTCGATGACGTTGCGCCACAGATAGCCGTTGGTGCCGAGACCGTGCACGAACAGTGCCGTGCGGCCCTGGCCGACGTCCGCGTACCCGAGCTCGCCGGCGTCGGTGTGCACGGTGCGCCGGTGGCTGTCGAACTCCTCGAGCTTCATGCCGCTCCCCCGGTGGTGAGGCTGTCCTGCAGGCGGATGGCCCGCTCGGGGCACGCCGAGGCACCACGGGCGGCGGCGGCGTGCCGGTCCTCCTCGACCTCGAACTCCCCCATCTCGTTGAACCCGGTGTCGCCGTTGATCTCGTACACCTCCGGGGCGAGGGCGGAGCACATTCCGTGCCCCATGCAGCTGTCCGCATCTATCTTGATCTTCATCCGGCTCCTTCCTGAATTTGTCCGGTGGGTCACAGCAGAGCGGCGGCCAGCTCCCGCCACTCCCGCAGCGGCACCCCGCCGGGGTCGGTGGGCAGCACCTGCAGGCACACGTGATCGGCGCCGGCCTCGCGGTGCTTGCGGACCCGGCTGACGACGGTGTCGAGGTCCCCCCACGCGACCAGGGCGTCCACGACTTCGTCGCTGCCGCCGCCGACGAGCTGGTCCTCGGTGAAGCCCAGCGCCCGCAGGCTCGTCACGTAGTGCGGCACCCGCAGGTAACCGGCGACGTGGGCGCGGGCGACGTCGCGGGCACGGGTCAGGTCGCTGTCGAGCACCACCGCCTGTTCGACGGCGAGCAGCGCACCGCTTCCCATGCGTTCCCGGGCCAGCGCGGTGTGTTCCACCGGCACCAGGTACGGCAGCGCCCCCCAGGCCCGCTCGGCGGCGAGGGCGAGCATCTTCGGCCCGAGCGCCGCGATGACCCGGCGCGGCGCCCGCTTCAGGTCGGGGCCGAGCGGGGCGGCGTCCATCGCGTCCAGGTACTCCCGCATGGTCTTCAGCGGCCGGACGAACTCCTGGCGGCGTACGCGTTGCACAGCCATCGGCGCGCTGAGCCCCAGGCCCAGCAGGAACCGCCCGGGGAAGGCGCCGGCCAGCGTGCGCTGCGCCTGCGCCATGGTCACCGGGTCCCGCCCGTAGATGCAGGCGATGCCGGTGGCGATGACCATGCGTTCGGTGGCGCCGAGCAGCATCGCGGCCTGGGTCAGCGACTCGCGTCCGAAAGCTTCACCGAACCACAGCGTGCCGTACCCGAGAGTCTCGATCTCGGCGGCGACATCGCGCATCCGGTCCAGGGGCAGCTCCTCCAGCGCGAAGGTCCAGAGTCCCACGGGCCCCAGGTCCAGGTCCTCGGGTTCCTGCGGCTCGGGGTGCACGGTGATGGCACCCTCCGGGCAGCCCGCCGCGCCGCGAGCCGCCGCCGCGCGCAGCCGGCGGGAGAGCTCGACCTCGCCCATCTCGTTGCGGCCGGTCGTGGGGTCCAGCCGGTACACCTCCGGGGCGACCGCCTGACACATCCCACGACCCGTACAGCGGTGTGGATCCACCTGCACTCTCATGACGTCCTCTCGGGGCCGGTCATCCGAAGGTGAATTCCATGCTGGTGACACCGCGGACCGTGCTGAAGTGGCGCACCGGCCGGGTGCCCGGGGTGATCCCGTAGCGCGGGACCCGCGCGTGCCACTCCTCGACCGCGGTGCGGATGATCCGGCGGGCCAGGTGCATGCCGAGGCAGCGGTGCGGGCCGATGGCGAACACCAGCTGGCGCGTGGTGGTGCGATCGAAGTCGACCTCGTCGGGGTTCTCGAACACGTCGGGGTCGAGCCCGGACATGGCCCACGGCATGAGCACCATGTCGCCCTTGCGCATCAGCACGCCGTGCCGCTCGACGTCCTGCACCACCATCCGGGCGGTGGCCGAGACCGGGTCGTGCCGGATCAGCTCCTCCACCACTGCGGGGATCTTCTCCGGTGATCCCACGACCACGTCCTGCGCCTCCGGGTGCTGGGCCAGGTACAGGAAGACGACGGCCATCGCGGCGGTCGTCGTGTCGAAGGCGGCGAGCATGTTCATGAACGCGATGTTGACCATTTCGTCCCGGGTGGGCGTACGGCCGTCGTAGGTCGCCCGCAGCAATCCGCTGAGCACGTCACGGCGGCCCTCGATGCCCTCGGCCTGCCGCCGGTCGATGGCGTCGGAGAAGAACTGCCACAGCGGCTGGGCGGCCGCGATCACGTCGTCCTGGTTGTTGGCCTTGGGCATCTCGTGCCGCAGCCACTCCTTGTACTCCAGGATCTGCGGCAGGTACTCCCGGCCGATGCCGAAGGTGATCAGGAAGGCCTCGGCCGGCAGCTTCACCGCCACGTCGGAGATGAACTCGCACTGCCCCTTCTCGATCAGCGGCTCGATCGTGTCGATCGTCGCCTGCCGGATCTGGGGCGCGAAGTGGTTGACCGCCGCCGGGTTGAACAGCTCCGACATGGCCTGGCGCCACTTGCGGTGCTCCTCGCCGTCCAGCTGGATCGGGATGGCCTTCTCCCGGAACACGTCGTGCGGCGGGATGGAGAGCATCGAGTTGGAGAAGATCTGCGGGTTGCGCGCCGCCCACTCCATGTCCGCGTAGCGGGTGATGATCCAGTACCCGCCCAGCTCCTCGGAACGGACGATGGGCGCCGTGTCCCGCACTTCCTTCCAGTAAGGGATCGGGTCGTCCTGCAGCCACGGCTGGTACACGCTCCACTGCCGGATGCGTTCCTCCACCGTCGTCGGCGCCGTGACCGGGCACCGGCCGGGACTCAGACCGTCCGCCATTTCTGCTCCTTTCCGGGCGCTCGAGCGGGCGCCGCCGTCGATCCGGCCGGGGAGCCGGCCTGTCCCAGGCTCGTGGCCGGGACTAAGCGCGTCCTTGGTGCCTGCTTAAGCGCGCCGGCTTAAGCAGGCACCAAGAACGCTTTTAGGCCGACGGCCGAAGGTGCAGGGACGCAGCGGGACCGGTAGTGCTGCGCATGAGGCGGCTCGCCGCGCACCCACGGCGCCCGGAGGAAGGAACAACGACATGACGGACGCACGGACGGCGGGCCGCTGTCCCGTTTCTGCCCCTGCTACGACCGAGGAGCGGACCAGGGCATGGAGTCTCTACCAGCCCTGGTTGCAGGATGATCCCCTCAGCTACTTCAAGGAGATGCGCGAGCAGGCCCCGATCGTGCGTTCCGAGGAGGCCGGCGGGTACTGGATTCTCACCCGCTACGCGGACGTGGAGTGGGCCGCCCGCAATCCGGAGATCTTCTCCAACGCGCAGATCGCCATCCCGCACCGCCAGTTCTTTCCGGAGAAGCAGATCCCGGTGCAGCTGGACGGCGACGAGCACCGCAAGTGGCGGCAGGCCCTCAGCGACCTCTTCAACCCGGGCGCGGTGAACCATTTCACCCCGGAGATCCGGCAGGCGACCATCGACACGATCGAGCCGCTGGTGGAGAAGGGGCAGTGCGAGTTCATCTCGGAGGTCGCCACGAAGCTGCCGGCCGAGACCTTCGTGATCACCTTCGGCATCGGGCGGGAGTACGTGCAACAGCTGCTCGACCACAAGGAGTGGCTGCGTCGCGAGGGCATCCCGAACGCCCGCAACGAAGAGGAGTTCTACGCCGCCAACCGTCCCCTGTGGCAGTTCTTCAGCGACGCCATCGACCGGCGCCGGGCCGAGGGCACGCAGGGCCGGCGGGACGTGCTCAGTCAGCTGATCAACACCAGCTTCGACGGCCGGGCGCTGACCCAGGACGAGATGATCAACACGGCTTTCGTCACCATGCTGGCCGCGCTGGACACCACGACGGCCGCGCTCAGCCTGATGTTCCTGTACCTGGCGGAACACCCGGACAGCCGCGAGCAGGTGGTGAACTCCCCGGACCGGACCGCGGTCATCGTCGAGGAGCTGCTGCGCCACGAGCCGGTGGTCACCACCGGCCGGGTCGTCACACGGGACGTCGAGCGGCACGGCGTGCTGATGCGCGCGGGTGACCGGGTGCTCATGCCGTGGGGCATGACCGGCCTCGACCCGGACGTGTTCGACCGGCCCGACGTGGTGGACTTCGACCGGCCCGCCACCCGGCACCTGGCCTTCGCCATCGGCCCGCACCGCTGCCTGGGGATGTACGTCGCCCGCCGGATCATCACCCTGGCGATCGAGGAATGGCACGCCCGGATCCCGCACTACCGGCTCACCCCGGGCACGAACCTGCGACGCCACTACAGCCCCGCGCGTGGACTGTCCAATCTCGACCTGACCTTCGGCTGAGCACGCCGGCGATGGTGCCGGGACCCCCAGGAGAGAGCCATGAATCGTACCGTCATCATCGTGGGCGCCGGCCCGACCGGCCTGATGCTCGCCGGGGAGCTGCGGGTCGCCGGGGTCCCGGTCGTCGTGCTGGACACTCTGCCCGAGGCCGTGCCCTTCTCCCGTTCGCTGTTCGTGCAGAACCGCACGGTCGAGGCCCTGCGCATGCGCGGGCTCGACTGGTTCGCCGACGCACCGCGGTGGCTGCGGTACAACTTCGGCTTCCTCAACCTGCCGCGGCTGCGCGACGACTCCGAGTTCGTCCCGCGGCACGCCCCCCAGCAGGAGTTCGAACGGCTGCTGGCGGAGCGCGCCGAGCAACTCGGCGTCGACGTGCGTCGCGGGCACGAGGTGGTGGGGCTCGTCCAGGACGAAGCCGCCGCCCACGTCACCGTCCGGTCCGCGGCCGGGACGTATCAGCTGTCCGCGCCCTTCGTGGTGGGTTGCGACGGTGGGCGCAGCACCGTCCGCAAGCTGGCCGCCGTCGACTTCCCCGGCACCGCCTCGACCCTGCACGGGATCACCTCCTACCTGTCGCTGCCGGACAACCGGCTGCCCGACGGCCCGCAGGCGGCGATCCACCCCGGCGGCATCGTGGCCATCGCGGAGCTGGAGCCCGGCCGGTTCCGGGCAACCTGCATCGAGTTCGACCGGGCGATGCCGGATCGGGACACCCCGCCCACGCTCGACGACCTGCTGACCGGTGTCCGGCGCGTCTCCGGGCAGGAGCTAGCGGTGACCGAGGCGCACTGGATCTCCCGCTTCGGCAACGCCACCAGGCTGGCCGCGAACTACCGCCAGGGCCGGGTGCTGCTCGCGGGCGACGCCGCCCACATCCACTTCGCCTCGGCCGCGCAGGGCCTGAACACGGGCATCCAGGACGCGGTGAACCTCGGCTGGAAGCTGGCCGCGGAGGTCAACGGGTGGGCACCTGAGGACCTGCTGGACAGCTACCACCGCGAACGGCACCCGGTGGGTGCTCGCGTCTGCATGTACTCGCAGGCTCAGGTCGCCATGTACCACCCGGTCGACAAGGTGGCGCCGTTGCGCGGCCTGTTCGGCAAGCTCATGACCCTCGACAGCGTCCGCGATCACCTGCTCGGACTGGCCACGGGCATGGACATCCGGTATCCCGACGACACCGGAGCCGGGCATCCGTCGGTGGGGCTGCGCATGCCCGACGCGCCACTGACCACGGCCGCGGGCGCCACCACGATCTACGGCGGGCTGCACGACGGCGCAGGGCTGCTGCTCGACCTGACCGGCCGGGACGACGAGGGCGCCGGCGCGGACGGCTGGGCGGACCGGGTGCGTCACGTACGCGCGGAACCCGTCGCGACCGTCGAGGCCCGCCGGGTGCTGGTCCGCCCCGACGGCTACGTCGCGTACGCGGAGGCCGGTGAGCCGGACGACGACGCCCTGCGGGCGGCACTGACCCGCTGGTTCGGTCAGCCCCGGGCCGGCAGCATCGCCCGGGGCGGCGTCACCGCCGGATCATCGGCAGGATGACCGTGTCGACGACCTCCTCGAGAAAGTCGTCGCTGATCACCGGGTCCTCCAGGAAGTACGTCTGGATGAGCATGGCCGGGCCGACGTTGGCCACCATGGCGGTGACGGCCTCGGGGCGCACCTCGCCGCGCTCGACGCCCCGGGCCAGCGCGCGCAGGGCCATCTCGCGGTAGGGGGCGAAGACGCGCTCGCCGATGGCGGCGTGCACCAGGCCCGCGCCCGCGCCCGGCTCCGCCTTCAGCGCCTGGAACGTCGCGCCGTACGAGGACTCGAGTGCGCTGCGCAGGCAGCGCAGCAGGGCCAGGAAGTCCGCACGCAGGCCGCCCTGGGGCGGCACCTCCGCGGGTGACGGCAGGGCGGCGCGCAGCGCATCGACGATCAGTGCGTTCTTGTCCGGCCACCGGCGGTAGAGCGTGGCCTTGCCGGTCCGCGCCGCCGCCGCGACGCCCTCCATGGTCAACCGCGCGTACCCGAGCTTGCTGATCTGGTCGAACACGGAGTCGAAGATCGCCCGCTCCAGCTCAGCACCACGGCGGCGGGTGGCCGGGCGCTCGGACACCGTGGCGGGCACGCTCATCGGAACCATCTGTCACGCCTTCCGCCGAAATAGCGAACGGATCCGTACCCTTGCAAGAGACGGTACCGTTTCTTATGCTGTGTTCCGTTCAACTCAACCATCATGACTCTTGGAGGATGGCATGTCGACGACTACCGGTTCGGCTGCCTCGACGCAGCACCCCGAAGCACCACAGACCGGGCGATCCAGCGGCGTCACGCTGGCGGTGATCGTCTCCTTCGCCCTCCTCATCGGTGTGGACTCGACCATCGTCAACACGGCCCTCCCGCAGGTGCAGCAGGACCTGGGCTTCTCCAACACCGACCTGTCCTGGATCCTCAACGCCTACACCCTCACGTTCGGCGGCCTGCTGCTGCTCGGCGGCCGGCTCGGTGACGTCGTCGGGCGCCGTTCCACGTTCATCGCGGGCGTCCTCATCTTCACCCTGGCCTCCCTGCTCGGCGGCCTGGCCACGTCCGCGTGGTGGCTGATCGGCTCCCGCGCGCTGCAAGGCGTCGGTGCCGCCCTCGCCTCACCGGCGATGATGGCGCTGATCGTGACCAACTTCCAGGACGCGGCGCGCGCGAAGGCGCTGGCCATGTTCTCCGGCGTGATGGGCGCCGGCGCCTCGGTCGGCCTGATCGCCGGTGGCCTGCTGACCTCGTGGATCTCCTGGCGCTGGGTCCTGATCGTCAACGTCCCGCTGGGCATCGTCATCGCCCTGCTGGCGCCGCTCTACGTCAAGCAGCCCGACAAGCACCCGACCCGGCTCGACGTGCCCGGTGCCCTGCTCGGCACGCTCGGCATGGGTGCGCTGGTGTACGGCTTCATCCGCGCCGCCTCGGACGGATGGCGCGACAGCGTCACTCTGACCAGCTTCGGACTGGCCGCGCTGCTGCTGATCGCCTTCTTCATCGTGGAGACGCGGACCGAGCAGGCGATCGTGCCCCTGCACCTGCTGGCTGACGGCACCCGCGCCGCCGCCTTCACGACCACCCTGCTGCTGTCCGCCGCCATGTTCGGCGTGCTGTTCCTGC
The DNA here is from genome assembly GCF_050955795.1 of Actinoplanes sp. CA-051413. NCBI lineage: Bacteria > Bacillati > Actinomycetota > Actinomycetes > Micromonosporales > Micromonosporaceae > Actinoplanes > Actinoplanes sp. CA-051413. The sequence goes on along the minus strand of NZ_CP192100.1, from coordinate 3,471,993 downwards.
TGACCCAGTTCCTGCAGGACGTACTGGAGCTGAGCCCGATCCGGGCCGGCCTGGCCTTCCTCCCGATGACCCTGGGCCAGTTCGCCGCGGTCCGTCTGGTGCCCAAGCTACTGCCCCGCCTGGGCGCGAAGATCCTGCTCGTGGGCGGCTCCGCGCTGGTCACGGCCGGCATGGCCTGGCTCACCCAGCTGTCGGCCACCAGCGACTACTTCACCGCCGTCTTCGGACCGCTGCTGCTCATCGGCGTCGGCGTCGGCGTCGCCTTCGTCACCCTCAACGTGACGATCATGTCGAACGTCGCCCAGAAGGAGGCGGGCGCCGCCTCCGGCCTGCTGCAGACCATCCAGTGGCTGGGCGGCACGCTCGGCCTGGCCATCTGGGTGACCATCTTCGGCGCCACGATCCGCGGTGCCCAACCGACTGCCGGGTCAGCGGTGGACCCGACGCACGAGGTGCTGGCCCTCGGCGTCTCCCACGCCTTCATCGGCGCGGCCCTGGCCGCGGCGGCGACCCTGATCCTGGTACCGATCGCCCTGCGCAAGCGCGCGGCCGCTCCCGCCGCACGCTGACCCCACCGCAATCCGTCACCGGGTGGTGCCGGACGTCCGCCGCACCGTCGGCTGCCGTCCGGCACCACCCGGGAAACCTCACGAGGACCCGACATGACTCTCCCGGACGCATCCGGGAACGCCGCCACCCGGCTTCCCCGCACGGTGACCATCCGCGGTGACGTGGCCATGCCGACGCTGGGGCTGGGTGTTTTCCTCACCGGCGCCGGCGAGCGCACCCGGACCGCGGTCACCGCCGCGCTCGGCGCCGGATACCGCATGATCGACACAGCCGCCATCTACGGCAACGAGGGCGACGTCGGGCACGCCGTCCGGGCCGCCGGGGCGGACGACGTCTTCATCACCACGAAACTGTGGAACTCCGATCACGGCTATCAGGCCACGCTCGACGCGTACGAGCGCAGCCGCCGGCGGATCGGTGTCGACGTGGTCGACCTGTTCCTGATCCACTGGCCGGTGCCGGGCAGCCGGCTGGAGAGCTGGCGCGCGATGGAGCACCTGCTCGCCGAGGGCCGGGTGCGGGCCATCGGCGTGAGCAACTACATGACCAACCATCTGGAAGAGCTGTTGAACAAGGCCGACGAGCCGCCGGCGGTGAACCAGATAGAGCTCAACCCGTACTGCTTCGGCGCCGCGCGGCGGGACGTGCTGCAGCTGTGCGCCGAGCGCGGCATCGCGGTCCAGGCCTACAGTCCGCTGGCCAAGGCCCGGATGCTGGCCGACCCGCCGCTGGTGCGGGTGGCGCAGCGGCACGGCCGCGCCCCGGCGCAGGTGCTGGTGCGCTGGGCTCTGCAACACGGCACGGTGCCGCTGCCCAAATCGACCGACCCGCGGCGCATCGCCGCCAACGCCGACGTCTTCGGGTTCGCGCTCGACGACGAGGACATGGCCACCTTGGACGGTCTCGACCGCGACCTGGTCACGCCCGGCTGGGACCCGGTCGGCGCGCCGTGACGACCCGGGCCCCCGGGCGTCCGCCGCTGCCCTACGACCACCTGCCGCCCGTGCCCGCATTCCGGGTGACGAGTGCGGACCTCGACGACGGTGCCCCGCTGGGCAGCGCGCAGCTGTTCAACGGCTTCGGTCTCACCGGCGGCAACACCTCACCGCAGCTGCGGTGGTCGGACTTCCCGGAGGAGACAGCCGGCTTCGCGGTCACCTGCTTCGACCCGGACGCCCCGACCGGTTGCGGGTTCTGGCACTGGCTCCTGGTGGACCTGCCCCCGACGACCACGCGACTCCCGGCCGGTGCCGGGGACGTGGCGGGGACCGGGCTGCCACCGGGAGCGTTCCACCTCCGTAACGACTTCGGCAGCGCGTCGTACGACGGCCCCGCGGCCCGTCCCGGCCAGGGTCCGCACCGGTACGTCTTCGCCGTCCACGCCCTGAGCTGTCCGAGCCTCGGCGTCCAGCCCGGCACGTCGGCGGCGATGGCCGCCGCCCGGCTGACCCACTTCACGATCGCCCGGGCCACGACGGTGCCGGTGCACCAGCCCTGACCTCCGCGACGCCGGGTGCCGGTGACGCGCCGAACCCGAGAGAGGAATCCCGTGCCGAAGGTCGTCATCGTGGGCGCCGGACTGGCCGGTCTGCGCACGGCCGAGGAGCTGCGCCGCGCCGGGTTCGCCGGCGGCATCGAGCTGATCGGGGCGGAGCGGCATCCGCCGTACGACCGGCCGCCGCTCTCCAAGGATGTGCTGCGGGGCGGGCGTCCGGCGGAAAGCCTCTACCTGTCCCGTCGCGAGGCGCTGGCCGACGCGGGGATCACCCTGCGCACCGGGTGCCGCGCCGAGCGGCTCGAGCCGGCCGGCCGGCTGGTGCACCTGACGGACGGGACCGCCGTCGGCTACGACCACCTGGTCGTGGCCACCGGAGTCGAGCCCCGGCGGTTGCCGGGCACCGACGGGGTGCCAGGCGTCTTCTGCCTGCGTTCCCTGGAGGACGGCGCCGCGCTACGGGACCGGGTCGCCGTCGCCGGGCACGTGCTGGTGGTGGGCGCCGGTTTCGTGGGCTGTGAGGTGGCGGCGAGTCTGCGCGCCGCCGGCGTGGCCGTCACGATGATCGACATGCTGCCGGCACCGCTCGCCCGCGCGTTCGGTGTCGTCGTCGGCGAGCTGGTCGCCGACCTGCACCGCGAGTCCGGTGTGGACGTCCGCGGCGGCGTGGGCCTGGCTCGCGTGCTGGGGGCGGCGACCGGCGATGACCCGCACGGCGAGCCCTCCGGCACGGGTGTGGCGAGCGTTGAGCTGACCGACGGTGACCGGCTGGTGATCGACACCGTGGTCGTCGGCATCGGCGCCGATCCGGCTGTGCGGTGGCTGGCGGGCTCCGGGATCCGCCTCGGTGACGGCGTCGAGTGCGACGCCGGGGGGCGTACCTCGCTCGAGCACGTCTGGGCCGTCGGCGACGTCGCCTGCTGGCCGTACGAGGGCTCGTTCTTCAGCGGCCGGGCCCGCACCGAGCACTGGACCCGGGCCGGTGAGCAGGCCGCCGTGGTGGCCCGCGACATCGTCGACGGCAGCCAGCCGGCGCTGTCCGCCCCGCCGTACGTCTGGAGCGATCAGCACGGTCGCAAGATCCAGGCGATCGGCTGGTTCAGCCCGTCCGACGAGGTACGGATCCTGCGCCGCGAGCCGGGGCGCTTCCTGGCGGCCTACGCGCGCACCGGCCGGCTGACCGGAGTGGTCGGATGCGGGTTGCCGGCCGACGTCATGCGGCTGCGGGCCGCTGTCCTCACGGGTGTCCCGATGACCGATCTGGGCCCGGCCGGGGCGCCGGGCCACACGTTCGCCTCCGCTCCGGCCGGGTGACGGCGGGCCACTCCGTCGACCGATCGCCGCGCCCGCGGTGCCCACAGCTTCACCCCCCGGTGTCCTGCCGCGTACCCGCCCTGTCAGCGGCCGGCACCGACCCCTGCCGGCCGCCCCCCGTCGGCCGGCAGCAGCGGCCCCTCACACCACATCGGTGTGAGGGGCCGCTCTTGCTGCCGCAGTGCTCAGGAACGCGCCGGTGCGGACGGCGTCGGGTGGCGGTTGGTGCCGGCGACCTGAGCCGCGATCGGCTCGAGTTCAGCGAGGTCGTCCGCGGTGAGGGACAGCTCCGCGGCGCCGGCGTTCTCCTCCAGGTACGAGCGCTGGCTCGTGCCGGGGATCGGTACCACCGGCACGTCGTGCACCCCGTCCCGATGGATGAGCCAGGCCAGGGCGACCTGGGCCGGGGTCGCGTCGTGCCGGGCGGCCACGCCGCGCACCACGTCCACCAGGCGCTGGTTGTGGTCGGCGTTCTCGCCGATGAACCGCGGCACCGTCCCGCGGACGTCACCGGCACCGAACTCGCTGGCGGCGGTGTAGGCGCCGCTGAGGAAACCGCGGCCCAGCGGGCAGTTCGGCACGTAGCCGATGCCCAGCTCGGCACACGCGGGAACCACGTCGGCCTCGTCGTCCCGGGTGAACAGCGACCATTCCTTCTGCACGGCGGTGATCGGGTGCACGGCGTGCGCCCGGCGGATCTGCTCCGCGTCGAGGTTGCTCAGCCCCAGGTATCGCACCTTGCCGGCGCGCACCAGTTCGGCCATGGCCCCGACGGTCTCCTCGATCGCCACCTTGGGATCAGGCACGTGCAGGTAGTAGAGGTCGATGTGGTCCACGCCGAGCCGCTGCAGGCTGGCGTCGCAGGCCTGCGCGACGTAGGCGGCGTCACCGCGCAGCCCGCGCAGGCCGCGGCTCTCCGGGTCCCGGACCGGCCCGAACTTGGTGGCCAGCACCACCCGGTCGCGCTCGGCCGTGCTCAGGAAGCGGCCCACCAGCCGCTCGTTGTCCCCGATCCCGTACGTGTCCGCGGTGTCGAAGAAGGTGATGCCGAGTTCCAGCGCGCGGCCGAGGGTGGCCAGCGACTCGCTTGCGTCAGCGGGCCCGTAGAACTCGCTCATGCCCATGCAGCCCAGGCCGAGAGCGGAAACCTCCGGCCCCACCTTCCCCAGTGTGACGGTACGCATGCGGTAGTCCTTTCCGGCTGGTGGTCGGGACGGAAGGTCCCGGCGGCACACGCGCCGCCGCAGGCAGGTTGGCAGGCGGGGCTTACCGAGACCTTGGCCGCCGCTAAAACGTCCCTCCCCCGCGGCCGGTCCGGGTCCGGCCGGGCAAGCACGTCTTTGGGACAGCTTTAGCGCCGCGATCGACGATGGCGCGAGCGGGACGACCGGTGTGCGGGCGTCCGCGATCGCTCCCAGGAAGGCACAGGATGGATATCTCGGACATCCGCATCCTCTCGGCCGGAACGGCGTTGCCCGGCCATCCCATCGACAACGCCGCCCTGGCCCGACGGTTCCGCATGGACTCCGTCTGGGAGCAGTGGGTCGACGCCTTCGTCGGCACCCGCAGCCGGCATCTGTCCGTCGACCTGCAGACCGGGGAGGTGCGGCAGACGCTCGCCGACCTGGCCGTCACCGCCGGCCACCGCGCGCTGGCCGGGGCCGGGATCGACGGCGCGGACATCGACCTCGTCGTCATGGGCACGGCCACGCCGGACACCCTGATGCCGGCGACCGTCAACGTCGTCGCGGACCGGCTGGGCATCGACGGCGTGCCCACGTACCAGTTGCAGTCGGGCTGTGCGGGTGCGGTGCAGGCGCTGGACGTCGCGCGTCACATGCTGTGGGCCGGCGGCAGCCGGACCGCGCTCGTGCTCGCCGGCGACGTCTCCACCAAGTACTTCGACCTCGATCTCGACCTGCGCAAGCTGCCGCCGGCGGAGCTGGTGAACGTCGTGCTCTTCGGCGACGGTGCCGGCGCCGCCGTCCTCACCAGCGATCCGGTGCCCGGCTCGACCGCGCTGCGGGGGCTGCTCAACCGGCTCACCGGCAAGGATCGCGCCCCGGGCCACGTGCTCGACTGGTTCGGCCCGGCCGACCGCCTCTCCGAGCGGCCCGGCGCCCGCGAGGATTTCAAGGCCATCGAGCAGCACGTGCCCGCCATGGCCGCGGAGGTCCTGGCCGAACTGCTGGACCGGTTGGCCTGGCGGCCCACGGACGTGGACTACCTGCTGCCGCCGCAGCTGTCGGGACGGATGACGGCCCGCATCGTGGAGCAGCTGGCGCTGCCGGTGGCGACCGAGATCTCCTGCGTCGAGGAGACCGGCAACAACGGCAACGCGCTGCCCTTCCTCCAGCTCGAGCGCGTGCTGGCCAAGATGGCGCCCGGTGACCGGGCGCTCGGCATCGCGATCGAGTCGAGCAAGTGGATCAAGTCCGGTTTCGCCCTGGAAAGGGTGTGAGCAATGGTCACGCCCACCGTGCTTCCCGCGCCGATCGACGAGTTGACCGCACTCGCCCGCGGTGGTGACCTCGCCGGCCGGTATCCGACGGTGGCGCCCCTGCTCGCCGGCCTCGACCCGGCGGACCTGCTCCGCGCCGGCCGGCTGCTGACCCGCCTGGACCCGGCCGAGGTGCGCCGCGCCCACCCCGCGACGCCGACTGTCTCGGTGGCCATCACCGGGCACGGCACGCTCGCGGCCCTGCCGCCGGCATTGACCGCGGAGGCGGCCCGACACGGCGTCCTGCTGACGACGCTGATGAGCGACTTCGGCGGCTACGTCACCGACCTCGGCGATCCGGCCAGTGCGCTCTATGCGGCGGACACCGATCTCGTGCTGTGCGTGGTGGACGCCGTCGAGGTCTTCGACCAGCTCCCCGCCCCGTGGACCGTGGACGGGCTCGAGGGCGCACTCGACGAGGTGGTCGGGCGCCTGACCGCGCTGGCCGCCCGGTTCACCGCCACGGCCCGCGGCACCCTGGTCCTGAACACCATGCCCCTGCCCGGGCACTACCCGGCCCAGCTGGTCGACCACGCCTCCCGGGCCCGGCTGGGTGTCCTCTGGCGCACGGCCAACAGCCGGCTGCTCGACCTGGCCGCGACATCATCGCGGATCGTCGTGCTGGACCTGGACCCGCTGGTCGCCGACGGCGCGCCGGTCATGGACCCACGGCTGAGCGTCTACGCCAAAGCACACCTCTCGGACGCTCTGCTGTCCGCCTACGCCCGGCAGGTGGGTCATCTCTGCCGCGGCATGGCCGGTCGCACGCGCAAATGCCTGGTGCTGGATCTGGACAACACGGTCTGGGGCGGAGTGCTCGGCGACGACGGGGCGGACGGCATCGAGGTGGCCGACAGCTACCGCGGTGAGGCGTTCCGGGCCTTCCAGCGCGTGGTGCGCCAGCTCGGCTCGCAGGGCGTACTGCTCGCCGCGGTGAGCAAGAACGACGTGGAACCGGTCCGGCAGGTGCTGCGGGAGCACTCGCGGATGACCCTGCGCGAGGACGACTTCGTCGCCGTCGTGGCGAACTGGCGGCCGAAGCACGAGAACCTGCGCGAGCTGGCCGCCACGCTGAACATCGGCCTGGACAGCATGGTGTTCGTCGACGACAGCCCCTACGAACGCGGCCTGGTACGCCAGGAGCTGCCCGAGGTCACCGTCGTCGTGGTCGACGACGAACCCGCCGGGCACGTGGCCGCGCTGCTGGGCGACGGCTGGTTCGACGTACGGGAGGTGACCGCCGAGGACCGCAGCCGCACGGTGCTGTACCGGGACGAGGCGAACCGCCGCAGCTTCCTGCACAGCTTCGACTCGCTCGACGACTACCTGCGCAACCTCGACGTGACCGTACGCCTCGACCGGGTGACGCCGGACCAGTTCGCCCGGCTCTCCCAGCTCACCCTGCGTACCAACCAGTTCAATCTGACCACCGTCCGGCTGCAGCCGGACCAGGTGCGCGCCCTCGCCGAGGACCCGGCGCACCTGGTGCTGGCCATCGGCGCCGGCGACCGGTTCGGCGACAACGGCCTGGTCGGTGCGGTGTTCGCGCACCGCTCCGGTGCCGACCTGCACATCGACAACATGCTGCTCAGCTGCCGGGTGTTCGCCCGCGGGATCGAACAGACGTGCCTGGCGGCGGTACTCCGGCACGCCGCCGCCACCGGGGTCCGCGCGGTGCGCGGCCGCTACGTCGCGACCGCGAAGAACGGCGGCGTCCACAACCTCTACCAGCGGTACGGCTTCACCGTCACCGCTGACGACGGGGTCACCACCACGACCTGTCACGACCTGGGCGAGCTGCCCGCACCGGCGGACCACGTCCGACTGGTCACCTCGTTGGAAGGGGCCCACCCGTGAACAGCCTTGACGACTTCGTCGAGATCGTGCGCAACGAACTGGGACTGCCGGTCGGCACCCAGGACGCCGCGCTGAGCCTGGACGACGTACCCGGCTGGAACTCGCTGCACCTGCTGACCCTGCTGGTGGTGCTGGAGCGGACGACCGGCCGGCGCATCTCCATGCCCGACGTGCTGCAGGCGGACAGCCTGCACCAGATATACACGCTGGCGACCGCCGCATGAGGCCGGCCGCGCTGGCCCCGCAACGCCGGCACACCTACTACTTCCTCCGGGAGATTCGGCAGTTCTCGCCGGTGTTCCTGGACACGGACATCGACATGACCGCCGTCCAGCGGCATCGCCGCGAGGCCCGGGAACGGTCGTTGCGCTACTCGACGGTCAGCTACGTCCTGCACACCGCGAGCCGCGTCCTCGCCTTGCATCCCGACGCCAACGCCGCGATCAGCGGCCGGGTCCGGCCACGGCTCGCCTACCACGACCGGGTCCACGCCAAGCTCGCGCTGGACCGCGACCTGGGCGGCCGGCGCGTCGTGCTGGCCGCGGTCCTGCCGGACCTGCACCTGGCCGACCTCGACGGCGTCCAGCGGCAGGTGAGCCACTACCGCGACGGCGACGCGGCCGACATGCCGGAGTTCGCCGGCGTCCGGGCACTGCACCGGCTGCCCGCGCTCCTGGGCGCGTTCGCCTTCCGGCGGACCGTACGGCCGCTGCGCAACCGGGCCGAACGCGTCGGCACCTTCGCGGTCACCTCCCTCGGGCACCGTCCGGTGCAGAGCTTCCACTCCGTCGGCGGCACGACGATCACCCTGGGCCTGGGCCAGGTGAGCGACCGGCCGGTGGTCCGCGACGGCGTCCTCGCCGTGGCACCGCTGATGCGGCTCAGCCTCAGCTTCGACCACCGCGTCATCGACGGCGCCGAGGCGGCGGACGTGCTCACCGAGATCAAGGACGGCCTGGAGGCGTACGGTGAATGACGTCGCCGAGCTCAAGCAGTTCGTGACCGTGCACGCCCGCACCCAGAACCTCCTGCCGCACGTCTACCGGCCGCTGCTCGACCGCATCCGGACCGACGGTGACGGACCCGGTTCCTGGGTCCACGAGTGGTCCGCTGCCGCGACCGGCCGGCTGCACGCCGGCGATCCACTGGGTGCCTGCCGGTACTACGCCATGGCACGGTTCCCGTTCCCGGACGGCCCCGCCCGCCAGGACGCGCAGCGGCAGTGCGTCTCGGCGTTCGAGAGCTGGCGGCAGGACAACGACACCGGCATCGAGCGCCTCGACATCACCCTGCCGGACGGGACCGTCGGCTGCTGGACGAGCGGCCTGTCCAGCACCGCCCGGCGGCCGCTGCTGCTGGTCATGGGTGGCATCGTCGCGGTCAAGGAGCAGTGGGCACCGATCCTGCGGCAGGCCCGCCGGCTCGGCATGGCCGGTCTGGTCACCGAGATGCCCGGCGTCGGGGAGAACACCCTGCCCTACAGCGCCGAGAGCTGGCGGATGCTGCCGGCGATCCTGGACGCCGTCCGGGACCGCGCCGACGTGTCGCACACGTACGCGGTGGCACTGAGCTTCAGCGGGCACCTGGCGCTGCGCTGCGCGTCGGTGGACCCGCGGATCCGGGGGATCGCCACCTCGGGGGCGCCGGTCTCCGACTTCTTCACCGACCGGGAGTGGCAGAGCCGGTTGCCCCGGATCACCGTCGACACCCTGGCCCATCTGACCGGGGTCGAGCAGCAGGCCCTCGCGGCCCGGTTGCCCGGCTGGCGGCTCGGCGACGACGAGCTCACCGGGCTCGACATCCCCGTGTGCTACCTGGCCAGCAGCCGCGACGAAATCATCCCGGCCGGTGATCCGGCCCGGCTGCGTGAGCGCGTACGACAGCTGCGGCTGATGGAGAACGACGACGTGCACGGCTCGCCCCGGCACGTGACGGAGTCCCGCCTGTGGGTTGCCCTGTCCCTGCTCCGGATGCGGGACGTCCGTGGCCCGCAACGGCTGGTCGTCGGCTCACTGTGGCGCGCCGCGCGGCTCCGGGCCCGGCTGCGGCGGACGGCGGCATGACTGCCCCGGCCACCCGGTTCGGGCGCTACCTGTCCGGTGAGCCGCGCGGGGACGACGTGCTGAGGTTGTTCTGCTTCCACCACGCGGGCGGCGCGGCGTCCACGTTCTCCGGCTGGCGCGGCGCACTCGGCGAGCACGTCTCGGTTCTCCCGGTGCAACTGCCCGGCCGGGAGAACCGCATCAGGGAACCGCGGATCCGCGACATGCCGGCGCTCGTGGCCGAGCTCGACCGGCACCTCGGCCCGCTGCTGGACCGGCCGTACGCGTTCTACGGTCACAGCATGGGCGCGCTGGTGGCGTACCACCTCGCCCGGCTGCGGCAGACCACCGGCCGGTCCCTGCCGCAGCGGCTGCTGGTCGGCGCATTTCCGGCGCCGCACCGGCCGGCCGCGACTGTGCCGGCCACCGATCAGCCGGACGACGTGCTGGTGCGCTGGATGCGCGACATCGGCGGTGTCTCACCCGAGCTGCTGAACTATCCGGAGTGGCTGCGGGCCGTGGCCGCGCTGGTCCGCGACGACCTGGCGCTGTGCCGGGGCGGGCTGACCGAAGCATGGCGGCCGTTGTCCTGCCCCGTCGACGTCTTCCACGCGGCGGACGATCCGCTGGTCTCGGCGGCGGACGCCCGCGCCTGGGAACAGCACACCAGCCGCGGCTGCACCGTGCACGGCATGGCCGGCGGCCACTTCTTCCACCGTGACTCGGCGCCCGCGCTGCACAGCACGCTGACCGCCGTGCTGACGCCCGTGCCGGCCGGTACCCCGGCCGCCGGATCGTCCGGTCTGGTCACCGCGCTTTAGACCGCGGGAAGGAAAGCCTTAGCCCGCCGGGCCACCCTCGATCGGGAGCCCGGACGGCGCCTTCCCGCGCCCCCGAGTAGGTCTCGATTTGGTCGATGAGGGAGACCCGATGTCGAGTGCGCACGAAGTTCCCGCCCACGCCGGTGGGCCGGTGGCCGACGAGCCGATCGCGGTGATCGGCCTGTCCTGCCGGCTGCCCGGGGCCCCCGATCCGGAGGCGTTCTGGCGGGTGCTGCGCTCAGGCGAGAGCACAGTGACGCGGGTCCCCGAGGGCCGCTGGGCGGACGGCGCGCCTGCCGGCGGCACCGCGGAGGTGGAACACGGCGGGTTCCTCGATCAGATCGACAGTTTCGATCCGGCGTTCTTCGGCATCTCGCCGCGGGAGGCCACCACCATGGACCCGCAGCAGCGCTTGATGCTGGAGCTGGCCTGGGAGGCACTGGAGGACGCGCGGATCCTGCCCGGAGCGCTGGCCGGGAGCGACACGGCGGTGTTCGTCGGTGCGATCTGGGACGACTACGCGCATCTGCACTACCGGGGTGCGGGTGCGACCACCCCGCACACCATCACGGGCCTGCACCGCGGCATCATCGCCAACCGGGTTTCCTACCTGCTCGGGCTGCACGGGCCCAGCGCCGTGGTCGACACCGGACAATCCTCGTCCCTGGTCGCCGTCCACCTGGCCTGCGAGAGCCTGCGCCGGGGTGAGGCCGGTCTCGCCGTCGCCGGTGGCGTCAACCTGAACATCCTGTACCAGAGCACCGAGACGTGCGCCCGGTTCGGCGGTCTGTCGCCGGACGGACGGTGCTACACCTTCGACGAACGCGCCAACGGGTACGTCCGCGGCGAGGGCGGCGGAGCCGTGGTGCTCAAGCCGCTGTCGCGGGCGGTCGCGGACGGTGACCCGATCCACTGCGTGATCCGGGGCAGCGCGGTCAACAACGATGGTGCCACCGCTGGCCTCACCGTCCCGGGCGTCGCCACCCAGGAGGAGGTGCTGCGGCTGGCGTACCGCCGGGCCGGGGTCTCCCCCGCCGCCGTGCAGTACGTGGAACTGCACGGCACCGGCACCCCGGTGGGCGACCCGATCGAGGCCGCCGCGGTCGGCGCGGTCCTGGGCGCCGCGCGCACCGACGACGAGCCGCTGCGGGTCGGCTCGGCGAAGACGAACGTCGGGCATCTGGAGGGGGCGGCCGGCATCGTCGGGCTCCTCAAGGCGGCCCTCAGCCTCCGGTACGGCCAGCTGCCGCCCAGCCTCAACTTCGCCCGGCCGAACCCGCGGATCCCGCTCGCCGAGTTGCGGCTGCGGGTCCAGGGTGAGCTGGAGCCGTGGCCGCGGCCGGACGAGCCGCTGATCGCCGGCGTCAGCTCGTTCGGCATGGGCGGGACCAACGCCCACGTCGTGCTCGCAGCGGCGCCGCCGGCCGGCGCCGAACCGGTCGAGCCGGCCGCTTCGGCGGGGCCGGTGATGTGGTCACTGTCCGCCCGCAGCAAGCCGGCCCTGCGGGCCCAGGCCGAGCGGCTCGATGGCTGGATCGAGACCCACCCACACCTGCACCCCACCGCGATCGCCGACGCCCTGACCACCACCCGCACCCAGTTCGAGCACCGCGCCGTCGTCTGGGGTCACACCGTCGACGATCTCCGTCACGGCCTGACCGCTGTCGCCGCCGGCCAGGACGCTCCCAACGCCGTCACGGGAACGGCTACGCCCGGTGGTGTCGCGTTCCTGTTCACCGGCCAGGGCGCCCAGTACCCCGGGATGGGCGCTGACCTCTACACCGACCAGCCCATCTATGCCGCTGCCCTCGACGAAGTCTGCGCCGCCCTGGACCCGCACCTGCCGCAACCTTTGCTGCCGCTGATCCTGGGCACCGCCGACGACCCCGGCCAGTTGCACCAGACCCTCTACACGCAGCCGGCGTTGTTCGCCGTTGAGGTGGCCTTGTACCGGCTACTGACCGCCCGCGGCGTCACCCCGGACTACCTGGTCGGGCACTCCATCGGTGAACTGTCCGCCGCCCACGTCGCCGGGGTTCTTGACCTTGCTGATGCCGCCGTGCTGGTCACGACCCGGGCCCGGTTGATGCAGCACCACAGCACTCCGGGCGGGCTCATGGCCGCCATCAACACCGACGAACAAACCGTGCGGGCCGCCCTGACCGACCGGGTGTCCATCGCCGCGGTCAACAGCCCCACCAGCACCGTCATCTCCGGCGACCCCGACGCCGTCACCGCCCTGGCCGACTCCTTCCGCGAGGCCGGTATCCGCACCCGGATCTTGACCGTCAGCCACGCCTTCCACTCCCACCACATGGACCCGCTGCTTGATGAGCTGGCCGCGGTCGCCTCGACCCTGACCTACCACGCGCCGACGATTCGGATCGTCAGCACCCTGACCGGGTTGTCCGACACGGATCTGACCGACCCGACGTACTGGGCCCGGCAGGTACGCGGCGCCGTCCGATACGCCGACGCCATCACCCACCTGGCCGACCGAGTCGGCACTTGTCTCGAACTCGGACCCGACGCCGCGCTTGCGCCGGCCACCCGGGAGACCGTCGACGTCACCGTCCTGCCGCTGCTACGCCGCAACCACCCCCACGGGCTGGACGTCGCCCTCGCCACCCTGCGCGTGCAGGGCCACTTCGCGCCACCGCACACCTCCGGCGGGCCGCACGTAGCCCTGCCGACCTACGCCTTCGACCGGCAGCGGTACTGGCTCGACGAAGCCGTGACCCCGGCGGCACCCGGCCGCCCGGTCGCCGGCGTCGAGGACGCGGTCGTCCCGGATGACGAGCCGGTGTGGGCGACCGGCAGCCCGGCCGAACGGGAGCAGCGGTCCCTCGACCTCGTCCGGACCAGCGTCGCGATCGTCCTCGGGCACGTCACCGCCGGCACGGTCGACACCAGCCGGACGTTCAAGGACCTGGGCTTCGACTCGTACTCGGCGGTCGACCTGCGCAACCGGCTGGCCGGCGTGACCGGCCTGCCCCTGCCGGCGACCCTCACCTTCGACCACCCGACGCCGGCTGCCGTGGCGGCGTACCTGGTGGCGGCCACCTCCTCGCCGGCACGGGCGCCGGAGGCCGTCGCGGCGGTGGCCGGCGACGAACCCGTGGCGATCGTCGCGATGGGCTGCCGGTACCCCGGCGACGTACGGACGCCCGAGGACCTGTGGCGGCTGGTCGCCGAGCGGGGCGACGCCGTCTCGGACTTTCCCGTGGACCGTGGGTGGGACATCGACTCCCTGTACGACCCGGACCCGGGCACGCCCGGGCGGACGTACACCAGGCGCGGCGGCTTCCTGCACGACGCCGGGCAGTTCGACCCGGCGTTCTTCGGCATCAGCCCGCGTGAGGCCGCGGCCATGGACCCGCAGCAGCGGTTGCTGCTGGAGACGGCGTGGGAGGCGGTCGAGCGGGCCGGCATCGACCCGTCGACCCTGCGCGGCAGCCAGTCCGGCGTGTTCGTCGGTGCGGTGACCCAGGACTACGGGCCGCGGCTGCACGACCCGGCGGACGGCTTCGACGGGTACCTGCTGACCGGCACCACGGCCAGCGTCGCGTCCGGGCGGCTGGCGTACACCCTCGGCCTGCACGGTCCCGCCGTCACCATCGACACGGCGTGCTCCTCGTCGCTGGTCGCCCTGCACCTCGCCGTGCAGGCGCTACGCCAGGGCGAGTGCAGCTTGGCGCTGGCCGGCGGCGCGGCCGTGATGGCCAATCCCGGCATGTTCGTGGAGTTCAGCCGGCAGCGGGGCCTGTCGACCGACGGGACCTGCAAGGCGTTCTCCGCGGACGCCGACGGCACCGGCTGGGCCGAGGGCGTCGGCCTGGTCGTGCTGGAGCGGCTGTCGGACGCCCGGCGCCACGGGCACCCGGTGCTGGCGCTGATCCGCGGCTCGGCCGTCAACCAGGACGGTGCCAGCAACGGCCTGACCGCACCCAACGGCCCCGCCCAGGAACGCGTCATCCGCCAGGCCCTCGCCAACGCCCGGCTCGACGCCACCGACGTCGACGCGGTCGAGGCCCACGGCACCGGCACCACGCTCGGCGACCCGATCGAGGCCCAGGCACTGCTCGCCACGTACGGCCAGGGCCGGCCGGAGGATCAGCCGTTGTGGCTGGGCTCGCTCAAGTCGAACATCGGCCACACCCAGGCCGCCGCCGGTGTCGCCGGTGTCATCAAAATGGTCCAGGCGATGCGGCACGGTGTCCTCCCGCAGACCCTGCACGCCGGCACGCCGAGCCCGCACATCGACTGGGACAGCGGCGCCGTCAGCCTGCTCACCGAGGCGCGTCCCTGGCCCGAGACCGGACGGCCCCGCCGCGCCGCCGTCTCGTCCTTCGGCATCAGCGGCACCAACGGTCACCTGATCCTGGAGAGTGTCCCGCCGATCGAGGACGTCCCGGCGGAGGAGGCGGAGGCCGGAACCGGCGGTCATGTCCCGCTGCCCGTTGTCGTATCGGCGCGCAATGCGGCGGCGTTGCGAGCCCAGGCGGCACGGTTGCGCGGCTTCGTCGACGCCGAACCGGCACACCGGCCGGCGGATGTCGCGTACGCGCTGGCAACCACGCGGACCGCGTTCGAGCACCGCGCTGTCGCCTTCGCCGCCGACCGTACGGAGCTCCGGAACGCGCTGGAAGCCCTGTCCCTGGACACGGCTGACGCGGCGGGAATCCGTGGGACGGTCCACGGCGACGGCCGGACAGTGTTCGTGTTCCCCGGCCAGGGCTCGCAGTGGGCCGGCATGGCTCGGAGCCTGCTCGCGTCATCACCGGTGTTCGCCCAGCACCTGCAACGCTGCGCCGAGGCACTGGCCCCGTACACCGACTGGTCCCTGGTGGACGTGCTGGAGGGGGTCGACGGCGCACCGACCCTGGACCGGGTCGACGTCGTCCAGCCGGCGCTGTTCGCGGTGATGGTGTCGCTGGCGGACCTGTGGCGGTCGTACGGTGTGCGTCCGGCGGCGGTCATGGGGCATTCCCAGGGTGAGATCGCCGCGGCGTACGTCTGCGGTGCCCTCTCCCTCGCGGACGCCGCCCGCGTGGTCGCCCTGCGCAGCCGCGCGCTCGGCGTCCTGGCCGGTCACGGCGGCATGGTCTCCGTGGCCCTGCCCGCGGACGAGGTACGGCGCCGGATCGCCGGCTGGGACGGCCGGCTGAGCGTCGCCACTGTCAACGGCCCGTCCTCGACCGTGGTGTCCGGCGAGCCCGGGGCGCTGGACGAACTGCTCGCCGCCTGCGCCACCGACGAGGTACGGGCGCGCCGCATCCCGGTCGACTACGCCTCGCACTCGGCCCAGGTGGAGCGGATCCGCGAGGAGCTGGCCGAACTGCTGGCCGGCATCACCCCCATGTCGGCCGACATCCTGTTCTGCTCGACAGTGACCGGTGATCTGCTGGACACCAGCACCCTCGACGGCGACTACTGGTACCGCAACCTGCGGCAGACCGTGGAGTTCGAACGGGCCACCCGCAGCCTGCTCGACCGGGGCTTCCGGATCTTCGTGGAGTCGAGCCCGCACCCGGTGCTGACCCTGGGTATGCAGGAGACGTTCGAGGACGCGGGGACCGCCGCCGTGGCCGTACCGTCGCTGCGCCGTGACGAGGGTGACCTCGCGCGGTTCCGCAGCTCGCTCGCGCAGGCGTACGTCAGCGGGGCCACGGTCGACTGGACGGCCGCGATGCCGGAGCCGTCCCACCGGCCGGTCATGCTGCCCACGTATGCCTTCCAGCGACAGCGGTACTGGCTGGAGACCCCCGCGACCCGTGCCGGGCTCGGTGACGCCGGCCTGGAAACCGTCGACCACCCGCTGCTCAGTGCCATGGTGTCCCGGGCCGACGGCGAGGGAGTCGTACTCACCGGCCGGCTCGCGGTGCAGTCGCATCCCTGGCTGGCCGATCACGCGGTGCTCGGCCGGGTCCTGCTGCCCGGCACCGCCATCGTGGAGCTCGTCCTTCAGGCGGGGCTGTCGGCCGGTTGCCCCCGGCTGGAGGAGCTGACGCTGGAGGCGCCGCTGCCGCTGCCGGACCGGGGCGGGGTGCAGATCCAGGTCGTGGTCACCGGCGCCGAGACGGACGGTCCACGAGCGGTCTCGCTCTACTCACGTCCGGACACCGGCGCGGAAGCCGCCTGGACCCGGCACGCGTCCGGATCGATGTCAGGTGGCGAAACGACGACCGCGGCGACTCCCACCCGCTCCGGAGAGTGGCCGCCCGGGGATGCCACGCCCGTGGACGTCACGGACCTGTACCCCCGGCTGGAGGACCAGGGTTATGGGTACGGCCCGGTGTTCCAGGGAGTGCGGGCGGTGTGGCGCCGAGGCGAGGAACTGTTCGCCGAGGTGACTCTCGATGTAGAGCAGCACGCCGACGCAGGGCGGTTCGGCGTGCACCCGGCTCTGCTGGACTCGGCGCTGCACGCCGTGGTGGATCTCCTGCCCCGGCCGGTTGACGAGACAGCTGACGTCCGGCCGCGGTTGCCCTTCATCTGGTCCGATGTGGAGGTCCTGGCGGTCGGTGCGACCGCGCTGCGGGTGTCGATCTCGCCGGAGGGGCCGGACCGCGTCCGGTTGACGCTGACCGACCCGGCCGGTCAGCCGGTCGCCCGGGTCGGCGGGTTGGCGCTGCGGGAGATGGCCGCCGAGGCGCTGCCGACAACGACGGGTACGGGAGGCCTGTTCCGGGTCGAATGGCAGCCGTTGCCCGCGACCGAACCTTCACCGGCGGATCCTGACCTCACCATCATCGACTTCACCGCAGCCACTTCCGGGGGCTCTCTGCAGGCGATGCACGACCACCTCGACCGCAGCCTCGCCACCCTCCAGGAACTCCTGGCCGAGGACACCCGCATCGTCGCGGTCACCCGCAACGCCACCACCGACGATCCCGACCTCACCACCGCACCCGTCTGGGGTCTGCTCCGCACCGCCCAAAGCGAACACCCCGACCGCATCACTCTCATCGACACCGACGGCAACTCCGACCTCATCTTCACCGCAGCCGCCTCAGGCGAACCTCAACTGGCGATCCGCGACAACACCCTGCACATCCCCCGCCTCACCCCGGCCACCGTCGACGGCGACCGACGATTCGATCCCGACGGCATGGTGCTCATCACCGGCGGCACCGGCACCCTCGGCGCCCTCACCGCACGCCGCCTGATCACCCACCACGGCGTCCGGCACCTGCTGCTGACCAGCCGCCGCGGACCCGACGCACCCGACGCCGACACGCTGACCGCCGACCTCAGCCAGCTCGGAGCCACCGTCACGATCGCCGCCTGCGACATCTCCGATCCCGATGCCCTTGCCGGCCTGCTCGCCGAGCACCCGATCACCGCGGTCATTCACACCGCCGGTGTCCTGCACGACGCGGCGCTGACCAACCAGACCCCGAAAACCCTGCGCACCGTGCTGGCCGCCAAAGCCGACGCGGCCTGGCACCTGCACGAGCAGACCCGACACCTGCCCCTGACCCACTTCGTCCTGTACTCGTCCATCGTGGCTTCGCTGGGCAATGCCGGGCAGGCCAACTACGCCGCGGCGAACACCTACCTCGACACCCTTGCCCTGCACCGCCACCACCGGGGCCTGCCGGCCACCTCGATCGGCTGGGGGCTGTGGGCCGAGAGCAGCGGCATGACCGGTCGGCTCACCAGCACTCACCAGGAACGTCTGCACCAGAGCGGCATCGCGGCCATCCCCACCGCCGACGCCCTCGAGTTGCTGGACACGGCCCTGCGGCAGCCGCAGCCCACCGTCACGGCGGCGCGGCTGCACCAGCCGGCCCTGCGTCACGGAACCGGTCTGCCCGCGCTGCTGCACGGCCTGGTCAGAACACCGGTCCGGCGGGCGGCGGCCGGTCCGGCCCAGGCGTCGGCGGGGTGGGCTCAGCGGCTGGCCGGCCTGGATGCCGGCGCGCGGCGGGCCGCTCTGCTGACAGTGGTACGCAGCCAGATCGCGACGGTCCTCGGTCACTCGGCCGACGACGAGGTGGTCGCGGACCGGGCCTTCAAGGACCTGGGCTTCGACTCGCTCACCTCGGTGGAGCTGCGTAACCGGCTGGGCGTGGCGCTGGGCGTACGGCTGCCCGCGACCCTGGTCTTCGACCACCCGTCCCCGCTGGCGGTGGTGTCGTTCCTGGACCGGATGCTGACCGGCGCGGCTCCGGCCACGTCGTCCGCGGCCCACACGGGTATGTCCACGGAGCCGATCGCGATCGTCGCGATGGGTTGCCGCTACCCTGGCGGGACGGGCAGCCCGGAGGACCTGTGGGACCTGGTGGCAGCGGAGACCGACGCGATCGGCGACTTCCCCGACGACCGCGGCTGGGACACGGACAACCTCTACGACCCCGACCCCACCACCACCGGCAAGACCTACACCCGCCACGGCGGCTTCCTGCACCACGCCGCCGACTTCGACCCCACCTTCTTCGGCATCAACCCCCGCGAAGCCCTCGCCATCGACCCCCAACAACGCCTCCTCCTCGAAACCGCCTGGGAAACCCTCGAAAACGCCCACATCGACCCCACCACCCTGCGCGGCACCCCCACCGGCGTCTTCGCCGGCCTCATGTACCACGACTACGCCGGTCGCCTCGTCCGTGCTCCGGAGGGCCTCGAGGGATACATGACGACCGGCAACCAGGGCAGCGTGGCGTCCGGCCGGGTGGCGTACACGTTCGGTTTCGAAGGTCCCGCCGTCACGGTGGACACGGCCTGCTCGTCGTCGCTCGTGGCGCTGCACCTGGCGGTGCGCTCGCTGCGGCAGGGCGAGAGCACGCTGGCGCTGGCCGGCGGGGTCACCGTCATGGCCAGCCCGGAGATCTTCGTGGAGTTCAGCCGGCAGCGCGGGCTGGCCCCGGACGGCCGGTGCAAGTCGTTCGGCGCGGGCGCGGACGGTGCCGCCTGGTCCGAAGGTGTGGGTCTGCTGCTCCTGGAGCGGCTGTCGGACGCGGAACGCAACGGGCACCCGGTGCTCGCGGTGATCCGTGGGTCGGCGGTCAACCAGGACGGTGCCAGCAATGGGCTCACCGCACCCAACGGGCCTGCCCAGGAGCGTGTCATCCGTCAAGCGCTGGCCGATGCCGGGCTGAGCGCCACCGAGGTGGACGCGGTGGAGGCGCACGGCACCGGCACTACGCTCGGTGACCCGATCGAGGCCCAGGCGCTACTGGCCACCTACGGCCAGGACCGGCCCGCGGACCAGCCGCTGTGGCTGGGCTCGCTCAAGTCGAACATCGGCCACACCCAGGCCGCCGCCGGCGTCGCCGGCGTCATCAAAATGGTCCTGGCCATGCAACACGGCCTGCTACCCAAGACCCTGCACGCGGATCAGCCGAGCCCGCACGTCGACTGGTCCAGCGGCGCCGTCAGCCTGCTCACCGAGCCGCAGTCCTGGCCCGAGACCGGACGACTCCGCCGGGCGGCGGTGTCATCGTTCGGGATCAGCGGCACCAACGCCCACGTCGTCCTCGAGCAGGCCGACACCGCCGACGTGCCGGCCGCTCCGAAGCCCGGGCCTGTGCACTGGGTGCTGTCCGCCAAGACGGAGGCGGCGCTTGGCGCTCAGGCCGAACGGCTCGGTGAGTGGGTCGACGCGCGGGAAGGTGACGTGGACCTGACCGCGGTCGCTGACACGCTCGTCAGCCGGGCTCTGTTCGAGCACCGCGCTGTCGTCTGGGGTGACACCCTCACCGATCTGCGCCGCGGCCTGACCGCCGTCGCCTCAGGCCAAGACGCTGCCAACGCCGTCACCGGAACAGCCACCCCCGGCGGTGTCGCGTTCCTGTTCACCGGCCAAGGCGCCCAACACCCCGGCATGAGCGCCGACCTCTACACCGACCAACCCGTCTACGCCGCCGCCCTCGACCAGATCTGCGCCGCCCTCGACCCGCACCTGCCGCAACCTTTGCTGCCGCTGATCCTGGGCACCGCCGACGACCCCGACCTGCTGCACCAAACCCTCTACACCCAACCGGCGTTGTTCGCCGTCGAAGTGGCCTTGTACCGGCTGCTCACCGCGCGCGGCGTCACCCCCAACTACCTGGTCGGGCACTCCATCGGTGAACTCTCCGCCGCACACGCCGCCGGGATCCTCGACCTCGCCGACGCCGCTCTGCTGGTCACCACCCGCGCCCGGCTCATGCAACACAACAGCACCCCGGGCGGGTTGATGGCCGCCATCAACACCGACGAACAAACCGTGCGCGCCGCCCTGACCGACCGAGTGCACATCGCCGCGGTCAACAGCCCGACCAGCACCGTCATCTCCGGCGACCCCGACGCGGTCACCGCCCTGGCCGACTCCTTCCGCGAGGCCGGTATCCGCACCCGCGTCTTGACGGTCAGCCACGCCTTCCACTCCCACCACATGGACCCACTGCTTGATGAGCTGGCCGCGGTCGCCTCGACCCTGACCTACCACGCGCCGACGATTCCGATCGTCAGCACCCTGACCGGGTTGTCCGACACGGACCTGACCGACCCCGGCTACTGGGCCCGGCAGGTACGCGGCACCGTCCGCTACGCCGACGCCGTCACCCACCTGGCCGACCAGGTCAACACCTACCTCGAACTCGGACCTGATGCCGCCCTCACCCCGGCCACCCGCGAGACCGTCGACGACACCGTCCTGCCGTTGTTGCGCCGCGGCCACGTTCACGGAGTCGATGCCGCCCTGGCCGTCCTGCACACCCTCGGTCGCGCACCCAGCCCGTACACCTCGACCGGGCGGCACGTCGCGCTGCCCACGTACCCGTTCGACCGGCAGCGGTACTGGATCAGCCCGGACGCCGGGGACGTCGCCCATGCCGGGTTGCAGGCCAGCACCCACCCACTGCTGAGCGTGACGACCGAGCTGGCCCAGCACGACGCGCTGCTGCTGACCGCGCAGCTGAACCGTCACACCCAGCCGTGGCTGGCCGATCACACCGTCGGCGGCACCACCCTGCTGCCGGGTACTGCTTTGCTCGATCTGGCTCTGCACGCCGCTGCCCACACCGGTCAGGGCTACGTCGACGAGCTCATGCTGGAGAGTCCGCTCGTCCTGCCGGCGAACGGCAACATTCAGTTGCAGATCACCGTCGACCCGCCCGACCCGACCGGCCGGCGGCCGATCCACGTCCACAGCCGGCTCGCCGGCGGCGAGGCGGACGCGCCGTGGGTGCGCAACGCCGACGGTTACCTGAGCGACGATCCCGCCGACCTGCCGACCGGGGGAACGCAGTGGCCGCCCTCGGGCGCGGAGGAGCTGGACGTCGAGGCTCTCTACGACGGGCTGGCCGAGCGCGGCTACGACTACGGGCCGGCGTTGCAGAACCTGCGGGCGTTGTGGCGCCGCGGTGCGGAGCTGTTCGCCGAGGTCGCTTTGGGCGAAGAGGTCACCGGGGCCGACGGGTACGCGGTGCATCCCGCCCTGCTGGACTCGGCTCTGCACAGCCTCCTGCTGCCCTCCCCGGACTCGCCGGGCCGTGATCTGCTGCCGTTCTCGTGGTCCGGGGTGTCGGTCCACGCGAGCGGGGCGACGGCGCTGCGGGTACGGCTGGCACCGGCCGGCGCCGACACGATGAGTCTGCTCGCCACGGATGAGGACGGCGAGCCGGTGATGTCCGCGGCCGCCCTGGTGCTGCGCCCGGTGGACATCTCACGACTGGGTTCGTCGCCGCTCGACCGGTCTCTGTTCACCGTGCAGTGGCAGCCGCTACCCGCCACCGAACCTTCACCGCCGGATCCTGACCTCACCATCATCGACTTCACCGCAGCCACTTCCGGGGGCTCTCTGCAGACGATGCACGACCACCTCAACCGCAGCCTCGCCACCCTCCAGGAACTCCTGGCCGAAGACACCCGCATCGTCGCGGTCACCCGCAACGCCACCACCGACGATCCCGACCTCACCACCGCACCCGTCTGGGGCCTGCTCCGCACCGCCCAAAGCGAACACCCCGACCGCATCACCCTCATCGACACCGACGGCGACACCGACCTCATCTTCACCGCAGCCGCCTCAGGCGAACCCCAACTGGCGATCCGCGACAACACCCTGCACATCCCCCGCCTCACCCCAGCCACCGTCGACGGCGACCGACGATTCGATCCCGACGGCACGGTGCTCATCACCGGCGGCACCGGCACCCTCGGCGCCCTCACCGCACGCCGCCTGATCACCCACCACGACGTCCGGCACCTGCTGCTGACCAGCCGCCGCGGACCCGACGCCCCCGGCGCCGACACGCTGACCGCCGACCTCAGCCAGCTCGGGGCCACCGTCACCATCGCCGCCTGCGACATCTCCGACCCCGACGCCCTCGCCCGCCTGCTCGCCGAACACCCGATCACCGCGGTCATTCACACCGCCGGTGTCCTGCACGACGCGGCGCTGACCAACCAGACCCCGGAAACCCTGCGCACTGTGCTGGCCGCCAAAGCCGACGCGGCGTGGCACCTGCACGAGCAGACCCGACACCTGCCCCTGACCCACTTCGTCCTCTACTCCTCCATCGCCGGCGTCCTCGGCACCGCTGGACAGGCCAACTACGCCGCCGCGAACACCTACCTCGACGCCCTCGCCCAGCACCGCCACCACCGGGGCCTACCCGCCACCTCCATCGGCTGGGGGCTGTGGGCCGAGAACAGCGGCATGACCGGACAGCTCACCAGCACCCACCACGAACGTCTGCACCACAGCGGCATCGCGGCCATCCCCACCGCCGACGCCCTCCACCTGCTCGACACCGCTCTGCGCCAGAACCAGCCGACCATCACCGCCACTCACCTGCACCAGCCGGCTCTGCGTCACGGCGCGGACCTACCGCCCCTGCTGCACGGCCTGGTCAGAACGTCCACCAGGCGGCCCGTGCGGGCGGGGAACGCCAGAGCTGATCTGCGCCGGCGCCTGCTCGGCGCCTCCGCGGAGGAACGCGACCGGATGCTGCTGGAGCTGGTCCGCTCGCAGGTCGCGCTGGTGCTCGGACACGCGGACACAGAGGCCGTCGCCGCCGACCGCGCCTTCAAGGATCTCGGGTTCGACTCGCTGACCGCCGTCGAGCTGCGCAACCGGATCAATGGGGCCACCGGCCTGCGCCTGCCCACCACGCTCGTCTTCGACTACCCGAATCCCGCCGTGCTCGCCGGATACCTGCGCACCGCGATGCTCGCGGAGGCCCCACCGGCTCCGGCCACCGGCCCGGCCGCGGAGGCGTCGGTGGAACCGATCGCGATCGTCGCGATGGGTTGCCGCTACCCCGGCGACACCGCCACACCCCAACAACTCTGGAACCTCGTCACCACCGCCACCGACGCCATCACCGGATTTCCCGACAACCGCGGCTGGGACACCGACCACCTCTACGACCCCGACCCCACCACCACCGGCAAGACCTACACCCGCCACGGCGGCTTCCTGCACCACGCCGCCGACTTCGACCCCACCTTCTTCGGCATCAACCCCCGCGAAGCCCTCGCCATCGACCCCCAACAACGCCTCCTCCTCGAAACCGCCTGGGAAACCCTCGAAAACGCCCACATCGACCCCACCACCCTGCGCGGCACCCCCACCGGCGTCTTCGCCGGCCTCATGTACCACGACTACGCGTCCCGGCTGCCGGTCGCGCCGGCCGAGCTGGAGGGCTATCTCGCCACCGGCAGCACCGGCAGCATCGCCTCGGGCCGGGTGGCGTACACCTTCGGTTTCGAAGGTCCCGCCGTCACGGTGGACACGGCCTGCTCGTCGTCGCTGGTCGCGCTGCACCTGGCCGCACAGGCTCTGCGCCGCGGCGAGTGCACGCTCGCGCTGGCCGGCGGCGTCACTGTGATGGCGACCCCGGACGTGTTCGTCGAGTTCAGCCGCCAGCGTGGTCTCGCCCCGGACGCCCGGTGCAAGGCCTTCGGCGCCGGCGCCGACGGCACCGCCTGGGGTGAGGGCGCCGGCCTGCTGCTGCTGGAAAGGCTGTCGGACGCGCGGCGCAACGGGCATCCGGTGCTCGCGGTGATGCGTGGCTCGGCGGTCAACCAGGACGGTGCCAGCAATGGGCTCACCGCACCCAACGGGCCCGCGCAGGAACGCGTCATCCGCCGGGCGCTCGCGGACGCCGGTCTTGAACCCGGTGACATCGATGCGGTCGAGGCGCACGGCACCGGCACCGCCCTCGGCGACCCGATCGAGGCCCAGGCGCTGCTGGCCACGTACGGTCAGGACCGGCCCGCGGATCGCCCGTTGTGGCTGGGTTCCATCAAGAGCAACATCGGTCACACGCAGGCTGCGGCGGGTGTTGCCGGCATCATCAAAATGGTCCAGGCGATGCGGCACGGCACCTTGCCGAAAACCCTGCACGCGGATGAGCCGAGCCCGCACGTCGACTGGTCCAGCGGCGCGGTCAGCCTGCTCACCGAAGCCCGGCCCTGGCCCGAAACCGGCCGGCCCCGCCGGGCGGCGGTGTCGTCGTTCGGGATCAGCGGCACCAATGCCCACGTCGTCCTCGAGCAGGGTGACACCGAGGTGACGCCGGTCGAACAGGCTGCTCCTGCGGGTCCGGTGATGTGGTCACTGTCGGCACGCAGTAAGCCGGCCCTGCGGGCTCAGGCGAACCGACTCGGTGAGTGGGTCGACGAGCACCAGGAGGCGAACCCCGCGGCTGTCGCAGACACGCTCGTCAGCCGGGCCTTGTTCGAGCACCGCGCTGTCGTCTGGGGTGACACCCTCACCGATCTGCGCCGCGGCCTGACCGCCGTCGCCTCAGGCCAAGACGCTGCCAACGCCGTCACCGGAACAGCCACCCCCGGCGGTGTCGCGTTCCTGTTCACCGGCCAAGGCGCCCAACACCCCGGCATGAGCGCCGACCTCTACACCGACCAACCCGTCTACGCCGCCGCCCTCGACCAGATCTGCGCCGCCCTCGACCCGCACCTGCCGCAACCTTTGCTGCCGCTGATCCTGGGCACCGCCGACGACCCCGACCTGCTGCACCAAACCCTCTACACCCAACCGGCGTTGTTCGCCGTCGAAGTGGCCTTGTACCGGCTGCTCACCGCGCGCGGCGTCACCCCCAACTACCTGGTCGGGCACTCCATCGGTGAACTCTCCGCCGCACACGCCGCCGGGATCCTCGACCTCGCCGACGCCGCTGTACTGGTCACCACCCGGGCTCGGCTGATGCAGCACCACAGCACTCCGGGCGGGTTGATGGCCGCCATCAACACCGACGAACAAACCGTGCGCGCCGCCCTGACCGACCGAGTGCACATCGCGGCGGTGAACAGCTCGACCAGCACCGTGATCTCGGGGGATCCCGACGCGGTCACCGCCCTGGCCGACTCCTTCCGCGAGGCCGGTATCCGCACTCGGATCCTGACGGTCAGCCACGCCTTCCACTCCCACCACATGGACCCACTGCTCGACGAGCTGGCCGCCGTCGCCGCCACCCTGACCTACCACCCACCCACCATCCCGATCATCAGCACCCTCACCGGGTCGCCCGACACCGACCTGACCGACCCCGGCTACTGGGCCCGACAGGTACGCGGCACCGTCCGCTACGCCGACGCCATCACCCACCTGGCCGACCAGGTCAACACCTACCTCGAACTCGGACCTGATGCCGCCCTCACCCCGGCCACCCGCGAAACCACCGACCACACCGTCCTGCCGCTGCTACGCCGCAACCACCCCCACGGGCTGGACGTCGCCCTCGCCACCCTGCACACACGTGGTCACATCCCCGCGCCACATACACCCACCGGGCAGTACGTCACTCTGCCGACCTACGCCTTCGACCGGCAGCGGTACTGGCTCGACGCACCCCAGGGCTCGCGGGGTATTGCCGGGCTCGGGATGAGGACCACCGACCACCCGCTGCTGGGGGCCGTAACGGAGCTGGCGGGACGCGACGAGCTGCTGCTCACCGGGAGGATCTCCGTCAGCGCGCAGCCGTGGCTCGCTGATCACGCCGTCGCCGGCGTCACCCTGCTGCCGGGTACCGCGCTGGTGGACATGGCCCTGGAAGCCGGTGCCCGGCTCGGCTGCCCGGCTGTCGAGGAGCTCGTCCTGGAGCACCCGCTGGTGCTCCGGGGCCGGGCCGGTGCGCTGGTTCAGCTCGCGGTGGCAACGCCGGACGGGAACGGGCGCCGGTCGGTGACGATCCACTCCCGACCCGATGACGACGATGACGGCGCCACCTGGACACGGCACGCTGCCGGTGTCCTGGCGCCGTCGACGCCACGCGCATCGGACGTCCCGGTCGAGTGGCCACCGGCGGGAGCGACCGGCGTAGACGTCCATCCGATGTACGAGAGCCTGGCCGATCGCGGCTACGACTACGGGCCGGCGTTCCAGAACGTTCGGGCGCTCTGGCGCCGCGGTCAGGACCTGTTCGCCGAGGTCTCCCTCGGCGACGCGGACCGGATCTCCGCCGACCGGTACGGCATCCATCCCGCCCTGTTCGACGCGGCCCTCCACGCCGTCGCCGGGAGCACCGAGACTGCAGGTCCGCCCGGGCTGCCGTTCGCCTGGCACGACGTGACGCTCGGGGTCGCCGGGACGGCGTCGGCCCGGGTACGGGTGTCGCACACGAGCACCGACGCGGTAGCGGTGACGATGTGGGACGACACCGGCCACGAGGTCATGTCGGTCGGCTCCCTGGTGCTGCGCCCGATGGACGTGTCACTGCCGAAACCGTCCACGCTGTTCACTCTGCAGTGGCAGCCGTTGCCCGCGAGCGAACTTCAGTCACCCGATCCTGACCTCAGCATCATCGACTTCACCGCACCCACCTCCGGGGGCTCTCTGCAGGCGATGCACGACCACCTCAACCGCAGCCTCGCCACCCTTCAAGAGCTCCTGGCCGAGGACACCCGGATCGTCGCGGTCACCCGCAACGCCACCACCGACAACCCCGACCTCACCACCGCACCCGTCTGGGGACTGCTCCGCACCGCCCAGAGCGAACACCCCGACCGGCTCACCATCATCGACACCGACGGCGACACCGACGGCAGCAGCGACCTCATCCTCACCGCAGCCGCATCAGGCGAACCTCAACTGGCAATCCGCGACAACACCCTGCACATCCCCCGCCTCACCCCAGCCACCTTCGACGACAGCCAACGGTTCGACCCTGACGGCACCGTGCTCATCACCGGTGGCACCGGCACCCTCGGCGCCCTCACCGCACACCGCCTGATCACCCACCACGACGTCCGCCACCTCCTACTGACCAGCCGTCGCGGTTCGGACGCACCCAACGCCGACGCGTTGGCCGCCGATCTCAGCCAGCTCGGGGCCACCGTCACCATCGCCGCCTGCGACACCAGCGACCCCGACGCCCTCGCCCGCCTACTCGCCCAACACCCGATCACCGCGGTCATCCACACCGCCGGCACCCTGCACGACGCGGCGGTAACCAACCAAACCCCCGAAACGCTGCACACCGTGCTGACCGCCAAAGCCAACGCCGCCTGGCACCTGCACCAGCAGACCCGACACCTACCCCTGACCCACTTCGTCCTCTACTCCTCCATCGCCGGCATCCTCGGCAACCCCGGACAAGCCAACTACGCCGCCGCCAACACCTACCTCGACGCCCTCGCCCAACACCGCCACCACCGGGGCCAACCCGCCACCTCCATCGCCTGGGGACTCTGGGCCGAAACCAGCGACATGACCAGCCAACTCACCAACACCCACCACCGATCCGGTGTCACGGCCATGCCCAGTCCCGAGGCGCTCGACCTGCTCGACACTGCACTACGGCAGAACCACCCCACCATCACCGCCGCGACCTTCCACCAACCGACCCTGCGCACCCACGCCACCACCGGCAACCTCCCCGCACCACTCCACAGCCTGGTGCGGACACCCGCCCGCCGGTCCACCGCCGTAACGGCACCAGAGTCGCTGCCCCAGCGCCTGGCGGGCCTCGACGAGGCGGACCAGAGCAAGGTGCTCCTCGAACTCGTCCAAACTCAGGCCGCATCCGCGCTCGGACACAGCGATCCGCGGACGGTCGACATGGACCGGGGCTTCCTGGATCTCGGGTTCGACTCGCTGACCGCCGTCGAGCTGCGCAACCGCCTCAACGCGGCCACCGGCCTGCGCCTGCCCACCACGCTCGTCTTCGACTACCCGAATCCCAACGCGGTCGCCGACCATCTGCGCACGCAACTCGTCCCCACGGGTCCGGCCGCGGCGGCGCCGGTCTTCGCGAGCCTCGACCGGATCGCGGACGCTCTGCCGGGTCTGCCTACGGACGAGGAGACCCGTACGCGTCTCGCGGCGCGGTTCCAGGACCTGCTGACCCGGTTGACCACCGAGCCGGACCCGGATGGGGCCTCCGCCGGACCGGAACTCACCGACGCCTCGGACGACGAGATCTTCGCGTTCATCGACAACGAACTCGGCATCGCCTGATGTCCACGAAACGGCCAGCGACCAAGGAAGAGGAGCGGTTCCCGATGTCGAACGAGGACAGGCTTCGCGACTACCTCAAGCGTGTCACGACCGACCTTCAGCAGACCCGTCAGCGGCTGCGCGAGGTGGAGGCCGACGCGCGGGAGCCGATCGCGATCGTCGGCATCGGCTGCCGGTACCCCGGCGACGTGCACTCACCGGAGCAGCTGTGGTCCCTGGTGACGGAGGCCCGCGATGCCGTCTCCGAGTTCCCGGACAACCGGGGCTGGGACGTGGACGGCCTCTACGATCCCGATCCGGACGTGGCGGGCAAGTCGTACACCCGGCACGGGGGTTTCCTGCACGACGCCGACCGGTTCGATCCGGAGTTCTTCGGCATGAGCCCGCGCGAGGCCCTGGCCGTGGACCCGCAGCAACGGCTCCTGCTGGAGACCGCGTGGGAGGCGTGTGAGCGGGCCGGCATCGACCCCACGGCACTGCGTGGCAGCCGTACCGGTGTCTTCGCGGGCGTGATGTACCACGATTACGCGTCGCGGTTGCCCGTCGCGCCGGACGGGTTTGAGGCGTACCTGAGCAGCGGCAGCGCCGGGAGTATCGCCTCGGGTCGGGTGGCGTACACATTCGGCTTCGAAGGTCCCGCCGTCACGGTGGACACGGCCTGTTCGTCGTCGCTGGTCGCCTTGCACCTGGCCGCTCAGGCGCTGCGCCGCGGCGAATGCACGCTGGCGCTGGCCGGCGGCGCGACGGTGATGGCGAGCCCGCGCAGCTTCGTGGAGTTCAGCCGGCAGCGGGGGCTGGCCCCGGACGGCCGGTGCAAGTCGTTCGGTGCCGGCGCGGACGGCACCGGCTGGGGTGAAGGCGCCGGCCTGCTGTTGCTGGAGCGGTTGTCGGACGCGCGGCGTAACGGCCGCCGGGTCCTGGCCGTCCTGACCGGTTCGGCGGTCAACCAGGACGGTGCCAGCAGTCAGCTGACCGCACCGAACGGTCCATCGCAGCAGCGGGTGATCCGTCAGGCGCTCACGGATGCCGGGCTCGGCACCGGCGACATCGATGCAGTCGAGGCACACGGCACCGGCACCACGCTCGGTGACCCGATCGAGGCCCAGGCGCTGCTGGCCACCTACGGCCAGGACCGGCCCGCGGACCAGCCGCTGTGGCTGGGCTCGCTCAAGTCGAACATCGGCCACACCCAGGCCGCCGCCGGCGTCGCCGGCGTCATCAAAATGGTCCTGGCCATGCAACACGGCCTGCTACCCAAGACTCTGCACGCGGATGAACCGAGCCCGCACGTGGACTGGTCCAGCGGCGCGGTCAGCCTCCTCACCGAGCCGCAGTCCTGGCCCGAGACCGGACGACCCCGCCGCGCCGCGGTGTCGTCGTTCGGGATCAGCGGCACCAACGCCCACGTCATCCTCGAACAAGCCGACACCGCCGACGCGCCGGCCGCCCCGGATCACACCGACCCCGTGCACTGGGTGCTGTCCGCCAAGACGAAGGCGGCACTTCGGGCCCAGGCCGAGCGGCTCGACAGCTGGATCGAGACCCACCCACACCTGCACCCCACCGCGATCGCCGACGCCCTGACCACCACCCGCACCCAGTTCGAACACCGCGCGATCATCTGGGGCGACACCCTCGACGATCTCCGCCGCGGCCTGACTGCCATCGCCGCCAACCAGGACGCTGCCAACGCCGTCACGGGAACGGCCACGCCCGGTGGTGTCGCGTTCCTGTTCACCGGCCAAGGCGCCCAACACCCCGGCATGAGCGCCGACCTCTACACCGACCAACCCGTCTACGCCGCTGCCCTCGACCAGGTCTGCGCCGCCCTCGACCCGCACCTGCCGCAACCTCTGCTGCCGCTGATCCTGGGCACCG
The DNA here is from genome assembly GCF_050955795.1 of Actinoplanes sp. CA-051413. Lineage (NCBI taxonomy): Bacteria > Bacillati > Actinomycetota > Actinomycetes > Micromonosporales > Micromonosporaceae > Actinoplanes > Actinoplanes sp. CA-051413. Next base: position 3,441,104 of record NZ_CP192100.1, on the reverse strand, counting down.
CCGACGACCCCGACCTGCTGCACCAAACCCTCTACACCCAACCGGCGTTGTTCGCCGTCGAAGTGGCCTTGTACCGGCTGCTCACCGCGCGCGGCGTCACCCCCAACTACCTGGTCGGGCACTCCATCGGTGAACTCTCCGCCGCACACGCCGCCGGGATCCTCGACCTCGCCGACGCCGCTCTGCTGGTCACCACCCGGGCTCGGCTGATGCAGCACCACAGCACTCCGGGCGGGTTGATGGCCGCCATCAACACCGACGAACAAACCGTGCGCGCCGCCCTGACCGACCGGGTGCACATCGCGGCGGTGAACAGCTCGACCAGCACCGTGATCTCGGGGGATCCCGACGCGGTCACCGCCCTGGCCGACTCCTTTCGCGAGGCCGGTATCCGCACCCGCGTCTTGACGGTCAGCCACGCCTTCCACTCCCACCACATGGACCCACTGCTTGATGAGCTGGCCGCGGTCGCCTCGACCCTGACCTACCACGCGCCGACGATTCCGATCGTCAGCACCCTGACCGGGTTGTCCGACACGGACCTGACCGACCCCGGCTACTGGGCCCGACAGGTACGCGGCACCGTCCGCTACGCCGACGCCATCACCCACCTGGCCGACCAGGTCAACACCTACCTCGAACTCGGACCTGATGCCGCCCTCACCCCCGCCACCCGCGAAACCACCGACCACACCGTCCTGCCGCTGCTACGCCGCGACCACCCCAACGGACTGGACGTCGCCCTCGCCACTCTGCACGTGCACGGCCACCTTCCCCCGCCGCACACTGCCACCGGGCACCACGCGAATCTGCCCACCTACGCCTTCGACCGGCAGCGGTACTGGCTCGACGCACCGGAAGGTCTGCGGGACGCCACCGGGCTCGGCCTGCGTACCGCCGAGCACCCGCTGCTGGGCGCCTGCACCGAGCTGGCCCAGCACGACGCCTTGCTGCTGACCGCGCAGCTGAACCGTCACACCCAGCCGTGGCTGGCCGACCACACCGTCGGCGGCACCACCCTGCTGCCCGGCACCGCGCTGCTCGACCTCGCCGTGCACGCCGCTGGACACACCGGTCACCACCACGTTGACGAGCTCGTCCTCGAGAACCCTGTGCTCCTTCCGGTCGCCGACGCTCTCCAGCTGCAGATCACCGTCGACGCGCCCGACGCCACCGGCCGGCGTCCCATTCACATCCACACCCGGCCCACCGGGGATGACGCCGACGCGCCGTGGGTCCGCAACGCCGACGGCTTCCTCACCGACACGCCCGCCGGCCTTCCGGCCGGAGAAACACAGTGGCCACCTTCGGGCGCGGAGGAGCTGGACGTCGACGCCCTGTACGACGTGCTGGCCGACCGGGGCCTCGACTACGGCCCGTCCTTCCAGTGCCTGCGTACGGCGTGGCGACGTGGCGACGACTACTTCGTCGAGGTGGCGCTTCCCGAGGAGACGACCGGCGCCGACGGGTACGGCCTGCATCCGGCGCTGCTCGACGCGGCGCTGCACCCTCTCGCGGCCTCGGGTGACACGGTGGAGCTGCCGTTCTCCTTCGGCTCAGTGACCCTGTTCTCCGCCGCGGGTGGTGCCTTCCGCGCACAACTGCACCGCGAGGATCAGGGCGCCGTCTCCATTGTGGTGTCCGGTGTGGATGGCACGCCCATTGCCGAGATCAAGTCTCTGGCCCTGCGCCCGGCAAACGTGTCACCGCCGAAATCGTCCACGCTGTTCACCCTGCAGTGGCAGCCCCTATCCGTAGCCGAACCTCAGTCACCGGACCCGAACCTCAGGGTCATCGACTTCACCGCAGCCACTTCCGGGGGCTCTCTGCAGGCGATGCACGACCACCTCGACCGCAGCCTCGCCACCCTTCAAGAGCTCCTGGCCGAGGACACCCGCATCGTCGCGGTCACCCGCAACGCCACCACCGACGATCCCGACCTCACCACCGCACCCGTCTGGGGCCTGCTCCGCACCGCCCAGAACGAACACCCCGACCGCATCACCCTCATCGACACCGACGGCGACACCGACCTCATCTTCACCGCAGCCGCCTCAGGCGAACCCCAACTGGCGATCCGCGACAACACCCTGCACATCCCCCGCCTCACCCCAGCCACCGTCGACGGCGACCGACGATTCGATCCCGACGGCACGGTGCTCATCACCGGCGGCACCGGCACCCTCGGCGCCCTCACCGCACGCCGCCTGATCACCCACCACGGCGTCCGGCACCTCCTGCTGACCAGCCGCCGCGGACCCGACGCCCCCGGCGCCGACACGCTGACCGCCGACCTCACCACACTCGGCGCCACCGTCACCATCGCCGCCTGCGACACCAGCGACCCCGACGCCCTCGCCCGCCTCCTCACCCAACACCCGATCACCGCGGTCATCCACACCGCCGGTGTCCTGCACGACGCCGCACTGACCAACCAAACCCCGGAAACCCTGCACACCGTGCTCACCGCCAAAGCCGACGCCGCATGGCACCTACACCAGCAAACCCGACACCTACCCCTGACCCACTTCGTCCTCTACTCGTCCATCGCCGGCATCCTCGGCAACCCCGGACAAGCCAACTACGCCGCCGCCAACACCTACCTCGACGCCCTCGCCCAACACCGCCACCACCAAGACCTACCCGCCACCTCCATCGCATGGGGACTGTGGGCCGAGAACAGCGACATGACCGGACAGCTCACCAACACCCACCACCGAACCGGCGTCACCGCCCTCCCCACCCCCGAAGCCCTCAACCTGCTCGACACCGCACTACGCCAGAACCACCCCACCATCACCGCCGCCTCGTTCCACCAACCCACCCTGCGCACCCACGCCACCACCGGCAACCTCCCCGCACCACTCCACAGCCTGGTACGCACGCCCACCCGGCGAGCCACCGCCGCAACGGTCGTGGCCCAGGAGAAGGCTCTTCCAGACCTCGTCCGCACCGCCGTCGCGGCGGTCCTGGGTCACGAGAGCGCGGCAGCCGTGGACATGGCCCGGGCGTTCAAGGATCTGGGTTTCGACTCGCTCACCGCCATCGAACTGCGCAACCGCCTCGCCGCCACGACCGGACTGCGGCTGCCGGCGACTCTGGTCTTCGATCACCCGACACCGGCGGCCCTGGTGGAGCACCTCGCCGGGCAGATCCGTCCCCGGGCCGCCGCGGCCGAGCTGGTCAGGGCGACCGCCACCGACGAGCCGATCGCGATCGTGGGGATCGGCTGCCGGTACCCCGGCGGTGTGGAATCGCCCGAGGAGCTCTGGCGGCTCATCGACGCCGGCACCGACGCCATCGGTGACTTCCCGGCGAACCGGGGCTGGGACCTGGAGAACCTCTTCGATCCGGACCCCGCCGCGGCCGGCAAGTCCTACACCCGGCAGGGCGGTTTCCTCTACCGGGCGGACGAGTTCGATCCGGAGTTCTTCGGCATCAGCCCGCGTGAGGCGCTGGCCGTGGACCCGCAGCAGCGCCTCCTGCTGGAGACCGCCTGGGAGGCCTTCGAGCGGGCCGGGATCGATCCGGCCGCGATGCGCGGCTCGGACACCGGCGTCTTCGCCGGCGTCATGTACAACGACTACGGTTCCCGCCTGCACCACGACCCGGCGTCGTTCGACGGGTACATCGGCAACGGCAGTGCCGGCAGCGTGGCGACCGGCCGGGTCGCGTACTCCTTGGGGCTGGCCGGGCCTGCGGTCACCGTGGACACCGCCTGCTCTTCGTCCCTGGTCGCCCTGCACCTGGCCGCGCAGGCGCTGCGCCGCGGTGAGTGCACGCTGGCCCTGGCCGGCGGCGTCACGGTCATGGCCTCTCCGGGGTTGTTCATCGAGTTCAGCCGGCAGCGGGCGTTGTCCGCGGATGCGCGGTGCAAGGCCTTCGGCGCGGACGCGGACGGCACCGGCTGGGGTGAGGGAGCCGGTCTGCTTTTGCTGGAGCGGTTGTCGGACGCCCAGCGCAACGGCCGCCGAATCCTGGGCGTGGTCCGGGGTTCCGCCCTCAATCAGGACGGCGCCAGCAACGGCCTCACCGCACCCAACGGACCAGCCCAGCAGCGCGTCATCCGCCGCGCACTGGCCGACGCCGGACTCAGCACCACCGACATCGACGCCGTCGAAGCCCACGGCACCGGCACCACCCTCGGCGACCCCATCGAAGCCCAAGCCCTGCTCGCCACCTACGGCCAGAACCGCCCCGACAACCAACCCCTATGGCTCGGCTCCATCAAAAGCAACATCGGCCACACCCAAGCCGCCGCCGGCGTCGCCGGCATCATCAAAATGATCCAAGCCATACACCACGGCGTGCTGCCGAAAACCCTGCACGCCGACGAACCCAGCCCGCACATCGACTGGACCAGCGGCGCGGTGAGTCTCCTCGCCGAGTCGCGGCCGTGGCCCGAGACCGGCAGGCCCCGCCGGGCGGCGGTGTCGTCGTTCGGGATCAGCGGCACCAACGCCCATGTCATTCTCGAACAGGCCCCAGCGGATCCGGTCGGACCGGTCGAGCCGGAGGCCGGTACGCCCGGCGGGCGACTGCCGTGGGTCATCTCCGCGCGTACCGAGGGTGCACTGCGGGACAAGGCACGGCAGCTGCACGACCTTGTCACCGCCCGTCCCGAGCAGGCGCCCGGTGATGTGGGCCTCACGCTCGCCTCGGCCCGGGACACCGGTCAGCCGTTCCGCGCCGTGGTGCTGGGCACGGACCTCGCCGACTTCTCCGCACCTCTCGCGGCCCTCGCCGATGGGCTGCCGCACCCGCTGCTGACTGTCACGAGCCGGCCGGTCACCGGCAGAACGGTGTTCGTGTTCCCCGGGCAGGGCAGCCAGTGGGCCGGCATGGCACACGAGCTCTACCGCACCTCGCCGGTGTTCGCCGGCCACCTGGACGCGTGTGCGCAGGCCCTGCGCCCGCACCTCGATTGGGACCTCATCGACCTGATCAGCGGCTCGCCGGACGCGCCCGCCCTGGAGTCCCCGGACGTCGTGCAGCCCGCCCTGTTCGCCGTCATGGTGAGCCTCGCCCGGCTCTGGGCGCACCACGGCATCAACCCCGACGCCGTCGTCGGGCACTCCCAGGGGGAGATCGCCGCCGCCCACATCGCCGGGGCCCTCACCCTCGCCGACGCCGCCCGCATCGTCAGCCTGCGCAGCCGGGCGCTGCACGCGATCACCGGCCAGGGCGGGATGGCGTCGGTGACCCTCGGCCCACAGGAGGCCACGGAGCTGCTCACCGCATGGCAGCCACGGCTGAGCGTCGCGGCGACCAACGGGCCTGCGGCCACCGTCGTCTCCGGCGATCACACCGCCGTCGACGAACTGCTGGCCCACTGTGCGGCGGCCGGTATCCGCGCCCGCCGGGTCCCCGTCGACTACGCCTCCCACTGCGCGCACGTCGAGCAGCTCCACGCCACGATCACCGAGGTGCTGGCCGGCACGGCCGCGCAGGCCGCCACCGTCGGCTTCTACTCCACTGTCACCGCCGGACCACTCGACACGACCAACCTCGACGCCGACTACTGGTACGCCAACCTGAGGCAACCCGTCCGCTTCCAGGAGACCGTCACCACCCTGCTGGACGACGGGTTCACCCACTTCGTGGAGGTGAGCCCGCATCCGGTGCTCACCACCGCCGTCGAGGACATCGCCGAGGTCACCGGGCACACCGCCGGCGTCACCGGCACCCTGCGCCGCGACGAGGGCCACCACACCCGCTTCCTGACCTCGCTGGCGACCACGTGGGTCAACGGCAACGACACCTCCTGGGCCCACCACCACCCGCACAGCCGGCCCACGGAGCTGCCCACCTACCCCTTCCAGCGCCGCCGCTACTGGCTCGATGCGCCGGCGGCGGACGCCTCGGGGGCGCGTACCGGGCATCCGTTGCTGACCGGAGCGGTCCCGCTCGCCGAGGGCGACGGCGTGCTGCTGACCGGGCGCATCTCGGCCGCCACCCACCCGTGGCTGGACGACCACGCCGTCGCGGGGACCACGCTGCTGCCCGGCACCGCTCACGTCGAGCTCGCCCTCGCCGCGGGCCAGCACACCGGCACCCCGCACGTGACCGAGCTGACCATCGAGGCTCCACTCGTCCTCACCGGCCCGACCGCGATTCAGGTGGCGGTGACCCGGGCCGACGCCGGCACCTGCGGCGTGACCATCCACAGTCGGCCGGACAACGACCGCGACGGCGCCTGGACCCGGCACGCCACCGGGACCCTTTCCCGCACCCCGGCGCCGGCCTCGGTGCCGGTGGGTGACTGGCCACCGGCCACGGCGCAACCGGTCGGGGTGGACGGACTGTACGAGCAGCTCGCCGCGTACGGCCTGGACTACGGTCCGGCGTTCCAGGGATTGCGCCGGGTCTGGCGCGACGGCGAGGACCTGCTCGCCGAGGTGGCCCTGCCGCCCAACCTGCACGAGTCCGCGCGCGACTTCGTCGTCCATCCGGCCCTGCTGGACGCGGCGCTGCACCCGCTGGCCGGGGCCGGGCAGACCGGGCCGGACGGGACGGTTCCGCTGCCCTTCTCGTGGAGCGGCGTCACCGCCCACCGTACGGGCGCCACGGTGTTGCGGGTCCGGATGTCCCGGTCGGAGACGGGAACGGTCTCGATCCACGCCGGCGATCCGGACGGTGCGCCCGTGCTGACGGTGTCGGCCCTCGCCGTGCGCCCGGTGTCGCTCGACCGGCTCCGGCCGGACGCGGACCGTCAGGACATGTTCGAGCACGACTGGATGCCGGTGGACGTGGCCGCCTCGCCCGGGGCGGGCACGTGGGCCGTGCTGGGGGCGGACGACACCGGGCTCGCCGATGCCCTCCGCGCCCGCGGTGCGCGGGTCACCGGGCACGCCGACCTGGCCGCTCTGGCGGCCTCCGCCGAGGCGGCACCCGACGTCGTCGTGGTCACCCTCGCCGCGGAGGCCGGCACGTCCGCGGGCGGTGATCTGCCGGAGACGGTACGGGCCTCCCTGCACGGCACGCTCACCCTCGTCCAGCACTGGCTGGCCGGTGATCGCTTCCACGATTCCCGGCTGGTCCTGGTCACCCGGGGCGCGATGGCGGCCCGGACGGGCGACCACCCCCGCGATCTCGCGGGGGCGGCGAGCTGGGGGCTGGTGCGTACGGCCCAGACCGAGAACCCTGGGCAGTTCGTCCTCGTGGACCTGGAGATGGGCGGGCCGGCCCCGGATGCCGCGGCCGGCGCGCTGGTGGACGCCGTCGCGTCAGGCGAACCGCAGCTGGCCGTACGGGACGGCCAGGTCCTGGCGTTCCGCCTGACCCGCGCCGACCGCACCGGGATGCTGGCCGTCCCGGACAGCACCAGCTGGCGGCTGGAGCTGACCGGCGCGGGCGCGCTGGACGGCATGGCGCTGCTGCCCAGCGACGACGCGGAACGACCGCTCGGCGCGGGTGAGGTCCGGGTCGCCGTGCGCGCCTGCGGGCTGAACTTCCGTGACGTCCTCATCGCGCTCGGCATGGTCCCCGACGACGAGCGGCCCACCGGTGGCGAGGCCAGCGGGGTGGTGCTGGAGGTCGGCGCCGAGGTGACCTCGGTGGCGGCCGGCGACCGGGTCATGGGCCTGCTCACCGGCGGTATCGGGCCGGTGTCCGTGACCGATCAGCGGCTGCTCACCCGGATGCCCCGGGGCTGGTCGTTCGCGCAGGCCGCGGGCCTGCCGGTGGTCTTCATGACCGCGTACTACGGCATGGTCGACCTGGCCGGCATCCGGCGCGGCGAGTCCCTGCTGATCCATGCCGCCACCGGCGGCGTGGGCATGGCGGCGGTGCAGCTCGCGCGGCACTGGGGGGTGGAGGTGTTCGGCACCGCGAGCCCGGCGAAGTGGGAGACCCTGCGGGGGCAGGGAGTCCCCGACACGCACATCGCCTCCTCCCGGACGCTGGACTTCGCCGACCGGTTCCGCGCGGTGCTGGGCGGTCGCACGATCGACGTGGTGCTCAACTCACTGGCCCGGGAGTACATCGACGCGTCGCTGGCGCTGCAGGGTCCGGGTGGACGGTTCCTGGAGATGGGCAAGACCGACATCCGTGACGCGGACGCCACGCAGGCCCGCTGGCCCGGGATCCGCTACCAGGCCTACGACGTGCTCGATGCGGGCCCCGAGCGGATCCAGCAGATGCTGGTGGAACTGCGGGACCTGTGCGACCGGGGCGTCCTGCGGCCACTGCCGGTGACCGCCTGGGACATCCGGCGGGCTCCCGAGGCCGTCCGCTACCTCAGCCAGACGCGGCACGTGGGCAAGGTGGTCCTCACTGTGCCGGCCCCGCTGCGTCCCGGCGGCACGGTGCTGCTCACCGGCGGCACCGGCACGCTGGGTGGCCGGGTGGCGCGGCATCTCGTCGAGCGGCACGGCGTACGGCACCTGCTGCTCACCAGCCGCCGGGGCCCGGACGCCCCGGATGCGGCCGCGCTGCGGGCGGAGCTGACCGGGCTGGGCGCGACCGTCGTCGTGGCGGCCTGTGACACGGCGGATCGGGAGGCGGTGGCCAGTCTGCTCAAGACGGTCCCGGCCGAGCATCCGCTGACGGCGGTGGTCCACGCGGCGGGGGTACTGAGCGACAGCACCGTCACGGCCGTCACGGCCGAGCGCCTCGACGAGGTCCTGCGCCCCAAGCTGGACGCGGCCTGCCACCTGCACGAGCTGACCGCCGACCTGGATCTCGCGGCGTTCGTCCTGTTCTCCTCGGCCGCCGGCACGTTCGGCAATCCCGGTCAGGGCAACTACGCCGCGGCCAACGCGTTCCTCGACGCGCTCGCCCTGCACCGGCGGGCCGCCGGCCTGCCCGCGGTGTCGCTCGCCTGGGGACTGTGGGCGCAGGCCAGCGGCATGACCGGGCATCTGGACGGCACCGACCGTGGGCGGCTGGGCCGGGAGGGTACGGCGGCCCTCAGCACCGACGAGGGGCTCGCCCTGCTAGACGCCGCAGCCGAGTTCGCCCGGGCCGTGCTCGTACCGATGAAGCTCGACGTGGCGGCGCTGAGCCGGGCCGGTGACACACCGGTCCCGGCCCTGCTGTCCGGCCTGGTCCGCACCGCACGGCCGGTGGCGGCCGGCGTCTCGCGCGCCGGCGGCGTGCCGCTGGCCGACCGCCTGATCGGGCTCACCGGCCCGGACCAGCTCGCCCTGGTGCTCAGGCTGGTACGCGACCAGGCCGCCGCGGTGCTGGGCCACAGCAACGGCGATGATCTGGGCGCCGAGCGGGCGTTCAAGGAGCTGGGCTTCGACTCGCTGACCGCGGTGGAGCTGCGCAACCGGTTGAACGCCGCCACCGGACTGCGGTTGCCGGCCACCCTGGTCTTCGACCATCCCACTCCGGCGGCGCTCGCCCACCTGTTGCTGGCCGAGCTGGGGCCGGCGCCCGCCGACAGCACGTCAGCGCTGATCGGCGAGCTCGATCGGCTGGACGCGGCGCTGGCCACGGTCTCGTGGGAGGCACCGGACCGGTCGGAGCTGGCCGTAAGGCTGCAGACGCTGCTGCGGCGCTGGAGCGGGGTGACGGCCGGTGGCGGCCCGGCCGACGCCGAGGACCTGCACCAGGCAACCGACGAGGAGCTGTTCGAGGCCCTCGACAACGAACTCGGACTGTCGTGACAGCGATGAACGCACCGGACTCTGCGAGCAAGGGGAACGCGTCCATGGGGAATGAAGACCGGCTCCGCGACTATCTGAAGCGGGCCACCACCGATCTGCGGCAGGCCCGGACCCAGCTGCACGACCTGGCGGCCAAGGCCCACGAGCCGATCGCTGTCGTGGGCATGAGCTGCCGCTTCCCGGGCGACGTCAGCTCGCCCGACGGGCTCTGGGACCTGGTGGCCCGGGGCGGCGACGGCATCTCGGCGTTCCCCGAGGGACGCGGGTGGGACGTGGCGGAGCTCTACGACCCGGATCCCGACCGGCCCGGCCGCTCGTACGTCACGGCCGGTGGTTTCCTGCACGACGCGGACCTGTTCGACGCGGACTTCTTCGGTATGAGCCCGCGCGAGGCCATGGCCGCGGACCCTCAGCAGCGGCTGCTGCTCGAGGGCACCTGGGAGGCGTTCGAGCGGGCCGGGCTGGATCCGGAGTCGCTGCGTGGTAGCCAGACCGGAGTCTTCGTCGGTGCCATCGCGCAGGGCTACGCGCCGCCCACCGGCCGGGTTCCCGCCGAGTACGAGGGCTACCTGCTGGCCGGCAACACGACGAGCGTGGCGTCGGGCCGGGTGGCGTACACCTTCGGCCTGGAAGGTCCCGCAGTCACCGTGGACACCGCCTGCTCCTCGTCACTGGTCGCCCTGCACCTGGCCGTGCAGGCGCTGCGCCGCGGTGAGTGCACGCTGGCGGTGGCCGGCGGCGTGACCGTGATGGGTGATCCGGGACTGTTCGTCGAGTTCAGCCGGCAGCGCGGGCTGTCGGCGGACGGCCGGTGCCGCTCGTTCGCGGCGGGCGCCGACGGGACGGGGTTCGCCGAGGGCGTGGGCCTGCTGGTGGTGGAACGGTTGTCGGACGCCGAGCGCAACGGGCACCCGATCGTCGCGGTGATCCGTGGCTCGGCGGTCAATCAGGACGGTGCCAGCAACGGCCTCACCGCGCCCAACGGACCCGCCCAGGAACGCGTCATCCGCCGCGCGCTGGCCGACGCCGGACTCAGCACCACCGACATCGACGCCGTCGAAGCCCACGGCACCGGCACCACCCTCGGCGACCCCATCGAAGCCCAAGCCCTGCTCGCCACCTACGGCCAGAACCGCCCCGACAACCAACCCCTATGGCTCGGCTCCATCAAAAGCAACATCGGCCACACCCAAGCCGCCGCCGGCGTCGCCGGCATCATCAAAATGATCCAAGCCATGCGGCACGGCGTCCTGCCGAAAACCCTGCACGCCGACGAACCCAACCCGCACATCGACTGGACCAGCGGCGCGGTCAACCTGCTCACCGAAGCCCATGACTGGCCCCGCGCCGACCGGCCGCGCCGCGCCGCCGTCTCGTCCTTCGGCATCAGCGGCACCAACGCCCACGTCATCCTGGAGGAGGGGCCCGCGGCGGCGGCCACGTCCCGGCCGGAGCAGGGATCCGTGGTGTTCTGGCGGCTGTCGGCGCGCAGCCCCGCCTCGTTGCAGGGACAGGCCGCCCGGCTTCTGGAGTATCTGAGTGCCGGCGCCGGCATCGACCTGGCGTCGGTCGGCGCGGCGCTGAACGCCCGCAGCCGGTTCGAACATCGGGCGGTCCTCTGGGGTGCGGACGTCGACGAGCTGCGTACCGCTCTGACGGCCCTGGCGCACGGCGGGCAGGCGGCCAATCTGGTCACCTCGGCCGGCGCCACGGACGCGGGTGGTGGCGTCGCGTTCCTGTTCACCGGGCAGGGCGCCCAGCGTTCCGGGATGAGTGCGGAGCTCTATCGGCAGGAGCCGGTCTACGCCGCCGCGCTGCACGAAGTGTGCGCCGCCCTGGATCTGCATCTGCCGCAGCCACTGCTCCCGCTGATCCTGGGCACCGCCGACGACCCCGACCTGCTGCACCAGACCCTCTACACCCAACCCGCACTGTTCGCCGTCGAAGTCGCCCTCTACCGGCTCCTGACCGCACACGGCGTCACCCCGGACCACCTCGTCGGGCACTCGATCGGTGAACTGTCGGCCGCGCACGTGGCCGGGATCCTCGACCTCGCCGACGCTTCCGTGCTGGTCACCACCCGCGCCCGGCTCATGCAGCACCGCAGCACCCCGGGCGGGCTGATGGCCGCCGTCGACACCGACGAGCAGACGGTACGGGCCGCCCTCGACGGCTACGAGGGCCGGGCGTTCGTCGCCGCGGTCAACAGCGCGACCAGCACCGTCATCTCCGGCGACCCGGACACCATCACGACGCTGACCACGCTCTTCCGCGAACAGGGCCGGCGGACCCACACGCTCAACGTCAGCCACGCGTTCCATTCCCACCACATGGATCCGCTGCTCGACGAGCTCGCCGACGTCGCCGCCACCCTCACCTACCACCAACCGGCCATCCCCATCGTCAGCACCCTGACCGGACAACCGGACACGGACCTGACCGACCCGGCCTACTGGACCCGGCAGCTGCGCGGCACCGTCCGCTACGCCGACGCCGTCACCCACCTCGCCACCCACCAGGTCGCCACCTACCTCGAGGTCGGACCCGACGCGGCGCTGACCACCATGACCGCCGACACGCTGGCCCACCACGAGCTCCCGGGCACCGTGCTGCCCACGCTGCACCGCAAGCAGTCCGACGCCCACGCCCTGCACACCGCGCTGGCCACGCTGCACGCCCGGCACCCGGCCGCCGCGCTGCCCAACCCGCCCGCCGGCACACCCGCCGCCGAGATCACCCCCGGGCTGCCCACCTACCCGTTCGACCACCAGCGCTACTGGCTGCTGGCCGCCGCGTCGTCCGGGCGCCCGGACGACCTCGGTCTCGAGGCCAACGACCACCCGGTGCTGCGCGCCACGGTCGCCCTCGCCGACCACGAGGAGCTGCTGTTCAGCGGCCGGATCGCCGCCGACGACCAGGACCGCACGGTCGGCGGGGTCAGCGTCCTGCCGGAGAGCGTGCTGGTCGAGATGGCGCTGCACGCGGGCGGCCGGCTCGGCTACCCGCGGGTTGCGGAACTCGACATCACCCTGCCCGTGGTGCTCCCGGCGCGTCGCGGTCTGCAACTGCAACTCGTGGTCGGTCCCGACGAGTCGGGGCGCCGCTCGGTGCGGTTCCACTCCCGCCCCGAGACCGGCGACGACGCACGCGGCGACGACGACGGGACCGAGGACCGTCCGTGGTCACTGCACGCGACCGGGGAACTGACCGCGGAGCCGGCCACCCGGCCGGCCGCGATGCCGTGGCCACCCCCGGACGCGGTGCCGGTGGATCCGGCCGAGCTGGAGGCCGTGCTGGCGGAACAGGGCATCACCCGTGCCGCTTGGCTGCCACTTCCTGACGCGCTCTGGCGGGCGGGCGAAGACCTGTACGCGGAGGTGGCGCTACCGGAGAACGGCGATGCCACCGGCGGGTACGGCGTACACCCGGCCCTGCTCGACGCCGCGCTCCTGCCGGCGGCCCTGCTGCCGTCGGGGGCCGACCGGCACGTGTGCCGGCTGCCGTCCCACGTCCGAGGGGCCGAGCTGTACGCCACCGGCCGCACCGCACTCCGGGTCCGGGTATCACCCATCGGCGACGCGACGGCGTCGGTCCACGCCACCGATGCCGAAGGCACGCCGGTCCTGGCCGTCGACGCTCTCACCCTGCGCCCGGTCACGGTGTCGGACCTCGAGCGCTCGGGGGCCCGCCACGACTTCCTGACCGCCCTGGAATGGGTGCCCGCCGCGGTGCCGGCGGAGGTTTCCGCCCTGTCCCGGTGCGTCGTGGTCGGTGCGGCTCCGGACGGGACGCCGGTGGCGGCACCCGGATGGACGGCGACCACGCCGGACACCCCGCTCCTGCCGATCACGGACGCGCAAGCACTCGCAGCGGCCCTCCGCCCCGGGAACGCGGTTCCCGACGTCGTCCTCATCCCGTGGGACTGCGCGGCCGGAGCAGCACCGGAGGCACTGGACCAGTTGGACGCACTGCTGCGCGCGGGCGAGGCGGCCGACCTCCCGTCCGGCTCACGGCTGGTCGTGATGACCCGCGAGGCCGTCGCGGTCGACGAGTACGCCGAGTCTCCCGCGCCGATCCGGGCCGCGGCGTGCGCGGTCGTACGGGCCGCCCAGTCACGGCGCCCCGAGCGCTTCGTCCTGCTCGACGTGGACGACAGCGTGACGGCGGAGAGCGTGTCTGCTGCGTTGCGTACCGGGGAATCCCGCGTCGCCGTCCGCGCGGGCGAGGTGCTCGCCGGGCGGGTGAGCCCGGCCGGCGTGGATCTGCTAGCCGTGCCGACCGGCGCGCAGGAGTGGCGGCTGACCCTGCTCACCGGTACGGAGGACGTCGCATTCACCCTGTCCCCCTTCACCCCGGAGCCGCTCGCGGCGGGACAGGTCAGGCTGCAGGTGCGCGCGGCAGCAGTCAGCGCGCACGAGGCTTTCCTCGCCTTCGCGCGATCGGCGGAGTTGCCGCACGTCGGTTCGGCCGGCGCTGCCGTGGTGACGCAGGTGGCTCCCGACGTCACCGGCTTCGCCCCCGGCGACAGGGTCATGGGTGTCTTCCGCAGTGCCGCGGCCACGACCGCGATCGCCGACGCCGCTCTGCTCGTGCACGTTCCCGCGGCGTGGACGGATGCCGAGGCGGCGGCCGCACCGCTGGTCTACCTCGATGCCGCCGGCGCTCTCGCCGAGCTCGCCGGTGACCCGGCCGGAAGCGGCTCACTGTCGGTTCCGGTCACCGCCGATGCGATGCGCGACCAGCTGGCCGCGCCGTCCGGCACCACGCCGCGGTCGGCTCCCGGGGCGGCGCTGCGTCTCGCCGGCACCGATCAGGGACGGCTCGCTGTCCTGGTCGATACCCTGCGGCCGCTTCTCGCAGACGGTTCCTTGCCGCCGGTGACGGCCCGGGCCGTGGACGTCCGCCGGGCCGCCGGGGCGATGCGGCACCTGAGCCACGCCGACACCCCGGCGCCGCTGGTCCTGCTCGTACCACGCGCGCCCGCGCCGGACGGCACGCTGGTGCTCACCGGGTCGGTCGCGGATGCGGCTCCCGTGGTGCGGCGGCTCGTCTCCGAGGCCGGCGTCCGGCGGGTCGTCCTGGCCGGCGTCTCCACTGGAGAGCGCACGACGACGATGATCGCCGACCTGGAACGGGCCGGCGTCGAAGTGCTCCGGGACGAGCGGGACCTCGGTGACCGGACGGCGGTCGCGGACCTGCTCGCCACCGTTCCCGCCGACCACCCCGTCTGCGCGGTCGTCCACGTGGCGGCCCGCGACGGCGCCGACGTCCGGACGGCCGAGGATCTGGACGCGGCGGCGCCCGGGGTGGCGGTCTTCGTCGTCGCGGTCGCCGGCGATCCGGGCACGGGTCCCGACCGGTACGCCGCCACCACGGGCCACCTGGACGCGCTGGCCCGGCACCGTCGCGCCCGTGGCTTCCCGGCCGTCTCCCTGGCCTCGATCGACGGACCGCCGGCCGCGACGGCACCGTTGCCCGTGCTGCGCAACAGTGCGGAGGCCGACGCGCTGCCACCTGTGCTGCGCGACCTGGTCCGGATCCCGGCCGGCCGGCGAGATGCCCGGCGCCCGGGTGGCCGGTGGCCGTTCGCCCAGCGCCTGGCCGAGCTCGACGAATCCGAGCAGCGGACCGTCCTGCTCGACCTGGTCCGCGGTACCGTCGCCGCGGTCCTGGGGCACGCCGGTTCCGCCGCGGTCGACCCCGGCCGCGCGTTCAAGGACCTGGGTTTCGACTCACTGACCGCCGTCGAGCTCCGCAACCGGCTCGCCGTCGCGACCGGCACCAGCCTGCCCGCCACCCTGGTGTTCGACCACCCGACTCCGGCGGCCATCGGCGACTATCTGCGGACCCGCATGCTCGGCACGCCCTCGGCCGTCGCTGCCGAGAGCGTCGTGACGGCGTCCACGGACGAGCCCATCGCCATCGTCGGCATCGGCTGTCGGTATCCCGGCGGCGTCGCGTCCGCCGAGGATCTGTGGCGGCTGGTGGCGACCGGCACGGACGCCATCGGTGACTTCCCGGCGAATCGCGGCTGGGACCTGGCGAACCTGTTCGACCCGGATCCCGCCGCGGCCGGCAAGTCCTACGCCCGGCAGGGTGGCTTCCTCTACGACGCCGACCAGTTCGACCCGGACTTCTTCGGCATCAGCCAACGCGAGGCCCTGGCCATCGACCCGCAGCAACGCCTGCTGCTGGAGACGGCCTGGGAGGCCGTGGAACACGCCGGTATCGACCCGGCCACCATGCGCGGCGCCAACGCCGGCGTGTTCGCCGGGGTGGTCGGTACGGACTACGGCGCACGGCTCTACCCCATCCCGGACGGGCTCGAGGGCTACCTGTCGACCGGCACGACCACGAGTGTCGCGTCCGGCCGGGTGGCGTACACGCTGGGCTGGGAGGGGCCGGCGGTCACGGTGGACACCGCGTGCTCGTCCTCCCTGGTCGCCGTGCACCTGGCGGCCCAGGCGCTGCGCCGCGGCGAGTGCAACCTGGCGCTGGCCGGCGGCGTCACCGTCATGGCCAGCCCGGTCAGCTTCGTGGAGTTCAGCCGGCAGCGGGTGCTGGCTCCCGACGGTCGCAGCAAGGCGTTCTCCGCCGCCGCCGACGGCGCGGGCTGGGGTGAGGGCGCCGGCCTGCTGGTCCTGGAGCGGCTGTCGGACGCCCGGCGCAACGGCCACCGGATCCTGGCCGTGGTCCGCGGTTCGGCACTGAACCAGGACGGCGCCAGCAACGGCCTCACCGCACCCAACGGACCCGCCCAGCAGCGGGTCATCCGCCGGGCGCTGGCCGACGCCGGACTGGGCACCGCCGACGTGGACGCCGTCGAGGCGCACGGCACCGGCACGACGCTCGGCGACCCCATCGAGGCTCAGGCGCTGCTGGCCACGTACGGCCAGAACCGGCCCGCGGACCGGCCCCTGTGGCTCGGGTCGATCAAGAGCAACATGGGGCACTCCGTGGCGGCGGCCGGCGTCGGCGGAATCATCAAGATGGTCATGGCGATGCGGCACGGCACCCTGCCCAAGACCCTGCACGCCGACGAGCCGAGCCCGCACATCGACTGGTCCAGCGGCGCGGTCAGCCTGCTCACCGAGGCTCGCGACTGGCCCCGTACCGACCGGCCCCGGCGTGCCGCCGTCTCGTCCTTCGGGATCAGCGGCACCAACGCCCACGTCATCCTCGAGGCCGCGCCCGACCCCGGGCCGGTCGCGGAACCCGAGCCGGAACCCACCGGTGTGCCGGTGCCCTGGATCCTGTCCGCGCATTCCGCGCAGGCGCTGCGGGATCAGGCGGCTCAGCTGATCGAGCTGACCGCCCGGCAACCGGATGCCGACCCGCAGTCCGTGGGCCTGGCCCTGGCCCGGGTACGCGGGAGCCTCCCGTGGCGGGCCGTGGCGCTGGGCCGCGACCTGGACGACTTCCGCGCCGCGCTCACGGCCCTGCTCAACGACGAACCACACCCGGGTCTCAGCACCACCGAGCAGCCCCGCAGTGGCGGGACGGTCTTCGTGTTCCCCGGCCAGGGCAGCCAGTGGGCCACCATGGCCCACGATCTCTACACGACCTCGCCCACCTTCGCCGAGCACCTCGACGCCTGCGCCGCGGCCCTCGCCCCGCACACCGGCTGGAACCTGCTCGACGTCATCACCGGCGCGGACGGCGCGCCCGCGCTGGAGAGTCCCGACGTGGTGCAACCCGCGCTGTTCGCCGTCATGACCAGCCTGGCCCGGCTCTGGCAGCACCACGGCATCCAGCCCGACGCCGTGGTCGGACACTCCCAGGGGGAGATCGCCGCCGCGCACATCGCCGGCGCGCTGTCGCTCGCCGACGCGGCCCGGATCGTCTCCTTGCGCAGCCAGGCCCTGCACGCCATCACCGGGCAGGGCACCATGGCCTCGGTCACCCTCGGTCCTGCGGACACCGCGACTCTCATCGGTCCATGGGAGCCCCGCATCTCCATCGCCGCCACGAACGGGCCCACCGCCACGGTGGTGTCAGGCGACACGACCGCCGTCGAGCAGCTGCTCGCGCACTGCGACAGGAGCGGCATCCGGGCCCGGGCGATCCCGGTGGACTACGCCTCCCACTCACCGCACGTCGATGAGCTACGGGCCACCATCACCACGCTACTCACCGACACCCACCCGCAGCCCGCGCAGATCACCTTCTACTCCACCGTCACCACGACGACGCAGGACACCACCGCCCTCACCGCCGACTACTGGTACACCAACCTGCGCCGGCCCGTCCGTTTCCAGGAGACCATCGCCAACCTGCTCGCCGACGGCCACACCCACTTCGTCGAGATCAGCCCGCACCCGGTGCTGATCACCGCCATCCAGGGCACCGCCGAGGCCGGTGACCACCCGATCAGCAGCACCGGCACCCTGCGCCGCAACGAGGGCCACCACACCCGCTTCCTCACCTCCCTGGCCACCACCTGGGTCAACGGCAACGACACCGGCTGGACCGGGCACTTCCGCGACCGCACCGACCGCGCCGAGCTGCCCCCGTACCCCTTCCAGCGCCGCCGCTACTGGCTCGAGGAGACCGTGCCCACCGGCGACGTCGCCCGGCTGGGGCTCACCGACGCAGGCCATCCCCTGGCGGGCGCCGCAGTGTCGCTCGCCGACGGCGACGGCCTGCTGCTGACCGGCCGGCTCTCGGCGACCGGTCACCCGTGGCTGGCGGACCACGCCGTCACGGGCACCACGCTGCTGCCCGGCACCGCCTACGTCGAGCTCGCGCTCACCGCCGGCCGGCACACCGACACGCCACACCTCAACGACCTCACCCTGGAAACCCCGCTCATCCTCGATCCGCAGACCCCGACCACCATCCAGGTCACCGTCTCCGCCGATCCCGGCAGCCCGGCCACCCGCGGCGTCACCATCCACAGCCGGCCGGACGACCCCGGCCACGACGGGTCCTGGACCCGGCACGCCAGCGGCACTCTCTCGGACCGCCGCACGTCCGTGACCGGCCGGACCGCCACGGCCTGGCCGCCGCCGCAGGCGTCGCCGATCGACCTGACGGACTTCTACGGACGGATGAACGACCACGGCCTGAACTACGGGCCGGCGTTCCAGGGGCTGCACCGCGCCTGGCGCGAGGAGGACCGGCTCTACGCCGAGGTACGCCTGCCGGAAGAGGAACACGAGCGGGCGGACGCGTTCGGTGTCCACCCCGCTCTGCTCGATGCCGTTCTGCACACCCTCGGGGCCGGCGCGGTGGCCGACGGCGCCGGCGACGACCGGCCGGTGCAGCTGCCGTTCGCCTGGTCGGGGGTGACCCTGCACGCGACCGGTGCACGCGAGGTGCGCGCCGTCCTGACCCCGGCCGGTGCCGACGCGTTCCGGGTCGAGGTGCGCGATCAGGCCGACAACCCGGTCGTGACCGTCGAGTCGCTGGCTGTCCGGGCGATCGCGGAGGACCAGCTGGCCGTGGCCCGGGGCGGTTCGTACGACTCGCTCTACACGATGACCTGGCCGGAGGTGTCGCTGCCGGACGGTGTGGCCACTGCGGTGGAGCGCACCTGGTCGCTGCTCGGCTCCCGGCCGGCGGGGTCGGCGGACCGGGCAGCCGGCGACTGGGGAGAACTGGTCTGTCACGCGGATCTGGACGCGTTGCGGGCCGTGCTGGACGCCGGTGGCAGCGCCCCGGCAGTGGTGCTCGTGCCGCACGTAGGCGATCCCGAAGCCGACGTGGTGACGGCCGCACATGCCGGTACTCAGCGGGTGCTGGCGCTGCTGCAGGGCTGGCTCAGTGAGCCACGGCTGGAGAGCACGCTGCTGGTCCTCATGACGCAGGGTGCGACGGCACCCGACGGTGGCACGGTCACCGACCTGGCCTCGGCGCCGGTGTGGGGGCTCGCCCGCACCGCGCAGGCGGAGAACCCCGGCCGGATCGTCCTTGTCGACGTGGACGGGAGTGCGGCGAGCCTGCGGGCGCTACCGGCCGTCCTGACGACCGAGGAGCCTCAGGTCGCCGTCCGCGACGGCGTCGTCCACGTGCCGCGGCTGGCCCGGGTTCCCCGCGACACCGACCAGAAAACGGCAACAACCTCCGCCACGGGGCTGAACACCGACGGCACGGTGCTGATCACCGGCACGGGCACGCTCGGCGGGCTGGTCGCCGCCCACCTGGTACGCCGGCACGACGTGCGCCATCTGCTCCTGGTGAGCCGTCGTGGCGCGCAGGCGCCGGGAGCCGGCGACCTGGCCGACGAGCTGCGCGCGCTGGGCGCGTCCGTCAGCGTGGCCGCCTGCGACATCGCCGACCGGGATGCCGTCGCCGCGCTGCTGGGCACCGTACCGCCCGAGCATCCGCTGACCGCTGTCGTCCACACCGCCGGTGTGCTGGAGGACGGGGTCCTCGCCTCGCTGACCCCGGACCGGCTGGCCCGGGTCCTGCGCCCCAAGGTCGACGCGGCCTGGCATCTGCACGACCTCACGCGTGACCTGAACCTGGCGGCCTTCGTCATGTTCTCCTCGCTGGCGAGCACCCTCGGCAACCCGGGACAGGCCAACTACGCGGCGGCCAACACGTTCCTGGACCTGCTGGCTCTGCACCGCAGAGCGCAGGGACTGTCCGCGGTGGCTCTCGCCTGGGGCCTGTGGGCGCAGGCCAGCTCGATGACCGGTCATCTGGACGAGGCGGATCTGGCCCGGATCAACCGCGGCGGCGTGACACCGCTGCCCACCGAGGAGGCGCTGACGCTCCTCGACACCGCGCTGCTGCTGGACCGGCCGACCCTCGCACCGGCGCGGCTGGATCTGCCCGCCCTGCGTGGCCTCGCCGCCTCGGGCATGGTCGCACCACCGCTGCGGGGTCTGATCAAACTGCCCGCCCGGCGCGCGGCGGTCGGTGCCACCGATCCGGGTTCGCTCGTGGAACGGCTCTCGGCCCTCGGACCGGAGGAGCAGCACGCCACACTGTTGTCGCTGGTGCGCGGCACGATCGCGACGGTGCTCGGGCACGGCGCCGCCGACCAGATCGATCCGGGCCGCGCCTTCAAGGATCTGGGCTTCGACTCGCTGACCGCGGTGGAACTGCGCAACCGGCTCAACGGCAGTACCGGCCTCCGGCTGCCCGCCACCCTGGTCTTCGACCATCCCAACCCCGGCGCGCTGGTCGACCACCTGCTGACCGAACTGGCACCCGGCAGCGACGGCCTGCCCGTCCTGGCGGGACTGGACCGGATCGCCGCCTCGCTGGCCACGCTCACCGTGGACGACGACGAACGGCTGGAGATCGGGGCGCGCCTGCAGTCGCTGCTGAACCAGTGGAACGCGAGCCGGCCCTCGGAGGTCGTGGCCGACCTCGACGTCCGGCTGGAGTCGGCCGGCGCCGCCGAGCTGTTCGAGCTGATCGACACGGAGTTCGGCCGGCACCATCGCTGATCGCCCGGGACACACCGTCAAGGAGAGTCAGGCATGACGAACGAGGAAAAGCTGGTTGACTACCTCAAGTGGGTGACGGCCGATCTGCACCGGACCCGCGAGCGGCTCGCCGAGGCGGAGAGCCGTCAGCACGAGCCGGTCGCGATCATCGGGATGAGCTGCCGCTATCCCGGCGGGACGGGCACTCCGGAGGACCTGTGGGACCTGGTGGCGGCGGAGACCGATGCGATCGGTGACTTCCCTGGGGACCGGGGCTGGGACGTGGAGAACCTCTACGACCCCGACCCGGACGCACCGGGCAAGACCTACACCCGGCAGGGCTACTTCCTGTACGACGCGGCCCGGTTCGACGCCGGGTTCTTCGGCATCAGCCCGCGCGAGGCAGTGGCCATGGACCCCCAGCAGCGCCTGCTGCTGGAGACGAGCTGGGAGGCCTTCGAGCGGGCCGGGCTCGACGTGGACAGCCTGCGCGGCAGTTCCACCGGCGTCTTCACCGGCGTGATGTACAGCGACTACGGCAGCCGGGTCCGGGAGGTCCCGGAGGATCTCGAAGGATATGTGGGCAACGGCAGCGCCGGCAGCGTGGCGTCGGGCCGGCTGGCGTACACCTTCGGCCTGGAAGGTCCCGCAGTCACCGTGGACACCGCCTGCTCGTCCTCGCTGGTTGCCGTGCATCTCGCGGCGCAGGCGCTGCGCCGCGGTGAGTGCACCTTGGCGCTGGCCGGCGGGGTCACCGTCATGGCCGGCCCGGGGCTGTTCACGGAGTTCAGCCGGCAGCGCGGGCTGTCGGCCGACGGCCGGTGCAAGTCGTTCGGCGCCGACGCCGACGGCGCGGGGTTCGGCGAGGGTGCCGGCCTGTTGCTGCTGGAACGGTTGTCGGACGCCGAGCGCAACGGCCACCGCGTCCTGGCGGTGGTGCGTGGCTCCGCGGTCAATCAGGACGGCGCCAGCAACGGCCTCACCGCACCCAACGGACCAGCCCAGCAGCGCGTCATCCGCCGCGCACTGGCCGACGCCGGACTCAGCACCACCGACATCGACGCCGTCGAAGCCCACGGCACCGGCACCACCCTCGGCGACCCCATCGAAGCCCAAGCCCTGCTCGCCACCTACGGCCAGAACCGCCCCGACAACCAACCCCTATGGCTCGGCTCCATCAAAAGCAACATCGGCCACACCCAAGCCGCCGCCGGCGTCGCCGGCATCATCAAAATGATCCAAGCCATGCGGCACGGCGTGCTGCCGAAAACCCTGCACGCCGACGAACCCAGCCCCCACATCGACTGGACCAGCGGCGCGGTCAACCTGCTCACCGAAGCCCATGACTGGCCCCGCGCCGACCGGCCGCGCCGCGCCGCCGTCTCGTCCTTCGGCATCAGCGGCACCAACGCCCACGTCATCCTGGAGGAGGCACCGGCGACGGAGGATCCGCGGCCCGTGCCGGCCGCCGCGGCGCCACCGCTGATGCCCTGGCTGCTGTCGGCCAAGAGCCGGAACGCGCTCAGCGCTCAGGCCGAGCGGTTGCAGACGTTCGCCGTCCCTGACGCACCGGCGACACCGGCCGAGGTCGGCCGGGCGCTGGCCACGGCCCGCTCCGCCTTCACCCATCGGGCCGCGGTGCTGGCCGACGATGCGGAGGGCTTCCGCTGGGGGCTGGAAGCTCTGGCCGCGGGCAGCGCCGCGCCCAATCTGGTGACCGGTACGGCCGACAGCGACAACGGTGGCACCGCGTTCCTGTTCACCGGGCAGGGCGCCCAGCGTCCCGGGATGGGCGCCGACCTGTACCAGCACTACCCGGTCTATGCCACGGCCCTCGACGACGTGTGCGCCGCCCTCGGCCCCCACCTACCGCAACCGCTGCTCCCCCTGATCCTCGGTACCGCCGACGACCCCGACCTGCTGCACCAGACCCTCTACACCCAACCCGCACTGTTCGCCGTCGAAGTCGCCCTCTACCGGCTCCTGACCGCACACGGCGTCACCCCCGACCACCTCGTCGGACACTCCATCGGTGAACTGTCCGCCGCACACGTCGCCGGCGTCCTCGACCTCACCGACGCCGCCCTGCTGGTCACCACCCGCGCCCGGCTCATGCAACACATCAGCACACCCGGCGGCCTCATGGCCGCCATCAACACCGACGAGCAGACCGTCCGCGCCGCCCTGACCGACCACGTCTGCATCGCGGCGGTCAACAGCCCGACCAGCACCGTGATCTCCGGTGATCCGGACGCGGTCCGCACCCTCGCTGCCACCTTCCGCGAACAAGGCGTCCGCACCCGCGTCCTCACGGTCAGCCACGCCTTCCACTCCCACCACATGGACCCGCTGCTCGACGAACTCGCCACCGTCGCCGCCACCCTCACCTACCACCCACCGGCGATCCCGATCGTGAGCACCCTGACCGGGCAACCGGACACCGACCTGACCGACCCCACGTACTGGACCCGGCAACTCCGCGGCACCGTCCGCTACGCCGACGCCATCACCCACCTCACCACAGTCCGGACCTCCACCTATCTCGAACTCGGGCCCGACCCGGTGCTGGCCCCCATGACCCTGGAGTGCCTGTCGGGTGTGACGAACGGACCGCACGAGGCACCCGGACTGGTGACCGCGGTCATGCGCCGGGATCAGCCGGAAACCCGGACCGTGCTCGCGGTCCTCGCGCAGCTGTGGGTCCGCGGTACGCACATCGAGTGGGCCGGCTCGCCCGCGCTGCCCGCCACCGGGCGCGCCGTGCAGCTGCCGACGTATGCCTTCGAGCGGGAGCGCTACTGGTTGGACGTGGGTACCACCACCACCGGTTCGGCCACCCGGCACAGCTCCGAGCACCAGCTCTGGACCGCGGTGGAGAACCAGGATCTCGCCACGGCGGCGGCGGTGCTCGGCGTCGGCGCGGCCGACCGGGACGCCCTCAAGGCGCTGCTGCCCACGCTGTCCGCCTGGCGCCGCCGGCGGCACTGGGGCTACCGGTTCGCCTGGGTCCCGATCGACGAGCCGGCGACCGGCCTGCTGACGGGCACCTGGTTGGTGGCGAGCACCGGCCGATCACCGTACGAGCAGATCCTGCGTGAGCACGGTGCCGACGTCGTACACCTGGATCTGACCGGGCACCCGGATCTCGACCGTCTCGCCGATCGGGTGAAGGAGGCCGCGGCCGGTGCGGCGATCGCCGGCATGCTGCTGGTGTCGGACGCTCCCGACGGGGAAGCGGCGTGGCAACCGGCCGGCCTGGTGTCGCGGTCCGTGCGCGACGCCGGCATCGACGCTCCCCTGTGGTTGGTGACGCGCGGAGCGGTCACCGCGGTCGGCGGGGACGAGGTCGACCAGTGGCAGTCGCGCCACCGCACGGCGCTGCTCGAGGCCGCGCGGTCCGGGCCGGGCATCGGGCTGCTCGACCTTCCCCTTCGGCCGCTCGACGCGCGGACCGGCGCACGGATCGCGGCTGTGCTGGTCCGGGAATCAGGACCGGACGACGTGGCGGTACGCACGTCCGGGAGCTACGCCCGGCGACTGGTGCCCGCGATGCTCGAACCCGAGGGGGACGAGCCCCGGCCCTGGACGGCCGGAACGGTGTTGATCACCGAGGGCATCCACGGTCTGGGCGCTCAGGTGGCCCGGTCACTCGCCGGCGCCGCCCACCTGCTGCTGACCGTCGACAGCGAACGGGACGAGGCGGAGGCCGAGGAACTGCTCGGCGACCTGCGTTCCGCCGGCTCGGCGGTCACGGTGGTGGCCACCGCGTTGCGCGATGCGGGGGAACTGCAGGGCCTGTTGGCCGGGCTGCCCGCCGATCGCCCGCTGACCGCCGTGGTGCACACGACCGGAGTGCAGACGGCCGAGGACCACAGCGTCGCTGTCGAACAGGCGTACCGGTTGGACGAGGCCACCCGGGACAGCAACGTCGCGGCGTTCATCGTCTTCTCCGCGGCGGCCGGCGCGCTGGGCCTCGGCCTGTCCGACGATGTCACGCACCTGCGACTGTCCGAGGTGGTACGGCAACGCCGGCTCGCCGGCTTGCCCGCCCTGTCGGTGGCCTGGGGCCCGTGGACCGGGAGCGCACCGGGATCGGCCGCCGGCCCGTGGGAGCACCCGGGGTTGCGGACTCTGGACGCCTCGCACGGTCTGCCCCTCGTCTGGCACGCGGCCGGGAAGGGCGAACCCGACGTGGCGGTGCTGGACCTGGATCCCGCGTTGCCGGCCGACGACTGCCCGCCGCTGCTCGGTGCGTTGTCCGAGGCCGCCCAGCCGACCGGTGCGATCGAGCCCACCGGGGGCATCGACGATCCCGGGGCCCTGCGCCGCCGGCTGGCGCTCTCGGAGAGCGCCGAGGAGCGCGAGACCCTCCTGCTCGAGCTGGTACGCACCCACGCCGCCAACGTCCTCGGCCACAGTTCCACGGAGGCGATCGACATCGGCAGCGAGTTCCTCGATCTCGGTTTCTCCTCCTTCACCGCCCTGGAGCTGCGCAATCTGCTCGCCGCCTCCACCGGACTCGATCTGCCGCCCGTGGTCATCTTCGAACTGCGCACCCCACTGGCCCTGACCGAGTTCCTGCACACCAGCCTCACGACGGCCCCGGACGACCTGGCAACGGCCGGCCGGTGAACACGACGGGCGCCGGTGCCGACGGCTCGTGAAGCCGAACGCACCGGCGCCCACCGGGTGTGCGGCCCGGACCCGGACGCGCGAAAGGGCACCGGCGGCCACCCAGGCTCACCGGTGCCTCGCGGGCTACCAGTACGGCGGACGGTCAGCGGCCCACCAGCGACTCCCGCACGATGCGGACCACCTCGTCCGGCTGCTCCATGAGGAAGAAGTGACCGCCGCGGAGAATGTGCATCGAGAAGCCGCCGCGGGCGTGGGACTGCCACTCGCGGGCGTCATCGAGGGTCACCTGCGGGTCCCGGTCACCGGTCAGGACCGTGACCGGGCAGCTCACCGGGGCCGGATCGGCGCACACATAGGTCTCGATGGCCGCATAGTCGCTGCGGACGGCGGGCAGGATCATCCGCAGCAGCTCCTCGTCGCCCAGCACCCGCGGGTCCGAGCCGCTGAGGGCGCGCAGTTCGGCGACGATGCCGTCGTCGTCGAGCAGGTGCACCCGGGCCGGACGCCGGCGGGTCGGTGCGCGCCGGCCGGAGACGATCAAGCGGACCGGGGACGGCAGGTGCCGCTGTTCCATGCGCCTTGCCACCTCGTAGGCGAGAACCGCGCCCATGCTGTGCCCGAAGAACGCGAAAGGCTCGTCGGCCCACGGCAGCAGGGCTTCGAGGATCTGCTCCGCCAGCTCGTCGACGCTGTCGACACAGGGTGTGGTGCGCCGGTCCTGCCGCCCGGGATACTGCAGCGCCAACACGTCGACGGCTCCGGCCAGCGCCGCCGACATCGGCCGGTAGAACGACGCCGATCCGCCCGCGTGCGGGAAGCACACCAGCCGCACCCCCGGCCGGCCGATCGGGTGGTAACGCCTGACCCAGGCGTCGTTCTCCTTGATGGTGGCCGACATGGCACTCCCCCCGTTCAGATCGCGTGTGATGGGCGTGGCACCGCGGTTCAAGCCGCTTCCCCGGCGTGCAGATCGTCGTTGTCGCTGAGGATCGCGCGGTGCAGGTGCTGCAGCGCCCGGCACGGCTCCAGCCCGAGCTCGCGGTTGAGAGTCTGACGGGCCGCGGCGTACACCTTGAGCGCGTCCGCCTGCCGTTCCGAGCGGTACAGCGCGAGCATCAGCTGGCGATGGAAAGTCTCCCGGAGCGGGTGCTCGGCGACGAGCTGGCGCAGGAAGCCGACCATGTCCCGGTGCCGGCCCAGCGCGAAGCTGGACTCCACCACGGCCTCCGCACAATCCAGCCGGATCTCTTCCAGCCAGGTGACGAACGCGCTGATCGCCGGGCTGTCGCAGAGCCCCTCCAGCGCCGGTCCGCGCCACAGCAGCAGGGCATCGTGAAAGGACTCGGTCGCCAGATCGTGACGGCCGTCGGTGGCGAAGCCACGACCGCGGCGGACCGCGCTGTGAAAGGACTCCAGGTCGAGCTCGTCGGAGCCGATGTCGAGCAGGTATCCGGGCGCTTTGGTGACGATGGGGCTTTCGGTACGGCCCGGAACGCTGAGGAACCGGCGCAGCTGGGAGACGTAGACGTGCACCGCCGCCCGGGCCCGCAACGGCGGGTTACCGCCCCAGACCTCGCTCACCAGCTGATCCAGGGGCACCACCTGGCCGGCCCGGGTGAGCAGGACAGCGAGGAGGACTTCCATCTTGTGGGCGCTGATGGACGACCCCTCACGTCCGCCGAGCACCCGCAGCGGCCCCATGATCTGGTATCGCAGCCGCGGAGTGCTCCCGCCGTGCTCCCGGTCGACGGTTTTCAGAGAGACGGCCGATTCGTACAGCCGGTCAGCGAAGGACGTCATGATGCACCTCCGGATCAATTCGTCATGCGGGTGGACCGGGCATGCCGATCCCCCCTCCGGAAAGGATCGGTGGACGCAGCGGCAACGCTGCTCTCACCGGCTCGCTCCTCGTCCGCGGGCCCCGTTGCGGGCGGACGGGTCCACCGGTGTCGATGCCCGAACAGTAACGACGCCCCTGGGCACCCTCAACCCCACATCACCGGCCTCCCCACCCCTAGCCGGGACGGCCCCGCAACCCGGGAAAAGGGTAAATCCACCACAGCGTGCTGATCTTGCTCAGACAGGTCGGATGGATGAATTCGACTTAATCCGGCGAAGCGTCAGGAAGATATGAAATGCCACAGTGGACCTTTACGGCATTAACCCGTTAAACCCTCACGAAATTTTCTGGCCGCAAAAAATTTACGTTTGTAATAGGGGACGGATCCGTTCGCTTGAGTCCTAAGTTCGTTCATCTTGGTCGAGGCTTGCCGCCCTACCGGGATCGAGATGGGAGTCCCAGACGGCCGTGAACGGAGCGGCCTGCTCACCCCACTCGCAGGCCCAGGCCATCACCTCACCCTCCAGGGCGGCGATGCGGCGGCGGTGCTTCTCGGACAGCCGCCCGGCCAGATCGTCGATCCAGAAGGCCGCCAGCGTGGTCCACATCGAGCCGGCGGGCAGGACGAACACCCGGAACCGCGGATTGCGCTCCAGCCAGGCGTCCGGCACGAGACTGTCCGCCGCGGGCGGTGGATCGAAGAACAGGTCCAGCTCCAGGTCACCCGGCGTACGCCGGCCGCACTCCTCCAGGAAGGCGAGCAGCTGCCGGCGACGGTGGAAGCGCCGCCGTCCGGCCAGGTCCCGGGTGGCTTCCAGCGCGGCGTCGCCGCCGGGCGCGTACCGCGGGCGTCCCGGTTCCTGCTGCTCCGCCTCCCAGGTCCAGTGCGGCGCCCGGGCACCGTCGCCATCCCCGTCGGCCGCCGGGTCCCGCGCGAGGACCAGGCACCGGCAGGGCGGGTCCAGATAGAACCCGACAAGGCCCCGTACCGCGGCAACGTAGCGAGGATGGGCGGCCACCCGCCACGAGGCGGCGTGTGCCGGGTGCAGGCCGACGCTGCGCCAGATCCGGCTGACCATCGTCTGGGAGATCCCGGTGGCCGCCGCCATGGCGCGGGTCGTCCAGTACGACCCCGGCGGTTCTTCATCGAGGGTCCGGTGGACGACCTCGGCGATCCGCTCGTCGGAGATCCGGCGCGGGGCACCCGCGCGTGGGCCGTCACGCAGGCCGGCCAGGCCGTCCTTGGCGAACCGGGCGCGCCACTTGCCCACGGTCTGTGGCCACACACCGAGCTGGTCGGCGACCTCGCGATTGCTCACCCCGGCGGCACAGGCCAGCACGATCCGGGCGCGGAGGGCGAGCGACTGCCCGACCGTGGCCTGCCGGGTCCACCTGAGCAGAACCTCCCGCTCATCGTCCCGGACGACGAGCGGCGGCATCGACTGCCCTCTCCCCATGGGGGCGACGGTAGCCGACTTCACTGGACTTTCGACTCAAGTGACGAGAAGACGATCTTAGTCTGGTGCCGCGCTCTGCAGGGTGGGACAAGCGCGTTGATGTCGACCATGCGTAATGCCAGAATCACTCAGCTGACACAGTCCACTGTCCTCACCGGCGACCGCCGCTGACGACAGGCCTCGAGCGCGATCGGCCGGCATCGCCCGGACGCGCTCGGACACACACGCGTGGGCCGCACATCGGCGGAGGGGAGTTCGGAGGAGAAGTCCGGCATCCAACTGAGAACTCGGCGTGATGGACAGTCATGGGGGAACGCGGAAGTGACGTTGGTAGATCGACATGAGCAGCTGGCGCTCCTGCACAGAGTGCTGGCGGACAGCGATGAAGGCGCCGGACGGGTGGTGCTCGTCAGTGGCCCCATCGCCAGCGGGAAGACCGAGGTGCTGCAGAGCTGGTCGGAGCATGCCGAGAAGTCGGGTGCGCTCGTGGTGAGCGCCGTGGCATCCGCGGACGAACAAGCACTGCCCCTGGCAGTGATCGGGCAGTTGGTGCGGCACATCGAGGCACCGGAACAGGCGCGCCGGGCGGTGGCCCTGCTCGACGAGGGCATCCGGCTGGCGTCGGCCGCCGCGGACGATCCGGGTCAGACGCAGGCAGCCCTGGCGGCGGTGCTGCACGGGCTGTGCTTGCAGCTTCTCGACCTGGCGGCGGATCGCACGGTGCTGATCTCGGTGGACGACGTCCACCACGCCGACGAACTATCGCTGCAGTGCATCCTCTATGTCGCGCGACGGATGCAACGCGCGCGGATGCTGCTCATCCTCACCGACCGGATGCCGCCGCAGCTGACCCACCCGTTGCTCCAGGGAGAGCTGCTCCGCCAGCCGCACTGCCGGCTGATGCGGCTCTCCTTGCTGCCCGCGGGAGCAGTCGGCGAGCTGATCGGCGAGCACCTCGGCCGGGCCGCCGCCGATCGTCTCCAGCGGGCGTTCCACGACATCAGCGGTGGCAATCCGCTGCTGGTGAGAGCGCTTGTCGAGGACCATCGCGCGACCGGCCCGGCACCGGCGGCCGAGCCGGCGATCGGTGACGCGTTCGTCCGGGCCGTGCTCAGCTGTCTCTACCGCGCGGACTGCCCGGTCATGGCGACGGCCCGGGCGATCGCCGTACTCGGCGACGGGGCCCGGCGGTCACTCGTCGCCGATGTGGTGCGGCAGGGCATGTCCACGGTGAACGCGGCGTACGACACCCTCACGCTGGCCGGGCTGCTGCGGGACGACTGGTTCCGGCACAACGCGGTGCAGCAGGCCGTGCTGGACAGCATGACAGCCGGCGAGGTGACTGCATTGCACCGCCGGGCCGCCGCCACGCTGCACGGCGACGGCGCCGCCAGCGAGCTCGTGGCCCGGCACCTGGCGCTCGGCGGTGAGCTCGACGAGCCGTGGATGGTCGACGTCGTGCACGACGCCGTGGACGTGGTCACGGCCCGCGGTGACCTGCGGACCGCCCTGGCCCACCTGCGGACGGCGGGACGCGCGGACACCGACGAGGAGCAGCGCCTCGCCACCACGGTCAACACCGCCGCCCTCGAATGGCGGGTGGATCCGTCGGCGACCACGAGGCATCTCGCCGTGCTGACGGCGGCGGTCAGCGCGGGCAAGTTGTCCGCCGTACAGACGGCTGTCACCGTGAAGCAGCTCATGTGGCACGGGTACGTGGACAAGGCGGTCGACGCGCTGCGCGCCGGACTGAGCCGGATGCGGCACGCGGCCTCGAGCAGCGGCATCATGCTGGCCACCGTGCAGCTCTGGCTGGCCTTCCTCTATCCGGACACGTTGCGCCTGCTGGCCGACCAGCACCCTCCGTTGTTCCCACCGGCGGCCGAGCCCAGCGCCCCGCCCGCCTTCGACCAGGCCACCGGGGCGTCCGCCCAGCGCCTGCTCCGGGCCGTCGAAGGGCCCCCGGGTCCGGACGCGGTCACCGACCTGGGCCGGCAGGCGGCCCAGATTCTGCAGCACGTCAGGTCGGACGACACCACGATCGAAACGATCATAGTGGCGATCTCGTCGCTGATCCACACGGATCAACTGGACGCGGCGGCGGCCTGGTGCGACCAGATGGTGGCCGAGGCGGGACCACGCGCACCGATGTGGCAGGCGCTGTTCACCGCGGCGCGCGCCTCCATCAGCGGACGGCAGGGTGACCTGATCGCGGCGGAGGGCGAGTCTCGCCAGGCCCTGTCCCTCATGTCGGACAAGGGCTGGGGGGTGGCTCTGGGCTGGCCGCTGGCCACCGGCGCCCTGGTGTCGCTGGCGCGCGGCTGTCCCGACCGGGCCGCCGAGTATCTGAACGTGCCGGTACCCGAGGCGCTGTTCCGCACCCCGTTCGGATTGCACTATCTGCGGGCCCGCGGCCAGCATCACCTGGCCGCCGGCCGCTATGAGGCCGCGGTGCGGGATCACCTCATGTGCGGCGAACGGATGCGGCGGTGGAACATGGACAGTCCGGCCGTCATACCGTGGCGCAGTGACGCCGCGGCCGCCCTGACGGCGCTCGGCCGTCGCGACGAGGCACGGCGGCTGGTCGAGGAACAGCTGACCATGGGACAGCCCGCGCAGAGCCGGGTCAGGGGCATCTCGTTGCGAGCCCTGGCCGCGGTCACCGACCGCCCCCAGGTCAAGCTGTCCCTGTTGCGCGAGGCGGCGGAGCACTTCGCGAACTGCGGCAACCGGGCGGAGCTGGCCGGCACCCTGGCCGCGCTGAGCAGCAGCTGCCGCGCGCTGGGCAGGACCGGCGAGGCCGACACGCTGGCTCGGCGCGCGCACGAGATGGCAGTGCAGTGCGGTGCCGCCGGGCTGGCCGCCACCCTCGCCGACGAGAGTGCGGGGTCACGGTACGGCCGCACTGTGGTGTCCGACATCAAGAGCCGCACCGCCGACCTGAGCGACGCCGAACGGCGCGTCGCCGCGCTGGCCGCGCGCGGGCTCACCAACCGGCAGATCGCCTCCGAGCTCTACGTCAGCGTGAGCACCGTGGAGCAACACCTCACCAGGGTCTACCGCAAACTCGAGGTGAACCGGCGAACCGATCTTCCGCCCTGGCTCGTCAACGGCCAGGTGCCGCAACAGTACCGGGCGAGCTGACCTCGGCGTGGCCCTCGGAGTCCGGCGTCGAGGGCCACACTCGCCGGGGCGGCTGACCGGTCAGAGGAACTCGCTGCGGTAGGTCCCGGCCAGTTCCCCGGCGCGGCGGCGCTTCGTGAAGTACTCCTCCTGCCCGGCCGGGGTGCACATGCACAGCATCCGGGCCGGCGCGCCGGAATTGTTGCGGAAGTTGTGCGGCGCGTTGGCCGGGATGTTGACCGTGGAGCCCGCCGGGCCGGATCGTCGTCGGGAATCATCGCTGGCCCCTCGTTGCCGGTTCTGCTTCGATCAAAATGCGATGGGTAAGGTCCAGAAACACCTGCTGAAGTCCTGAGAGGGAAGACCGCGATGACCCGGACCGACGACGACGTCACCCTCGACGCGGCGGTGGACCCGCTGGTCCTCGCCCTGGACATCGGGTCCACCGCTACCCGGGGCGGCGTGCACGACGCGTCGGGGCGGCGGGTGCACGGCCTGCAGCACAAGGTGCCGCACGCCTTCACGGTCGCGCCGGACGGCACCTCGGTCATCGATCCCGATCAGGTGACCGCGGAGGTCGAGCAGGTTCTCGCCGCGGTCACCGGTGATCCGCGGCTGGGGACCCGCATCGCCGGTGTCGCGATGGACACCTTCGCCGCCTCGCTGATCGCGGTCGACGCCGCCGGGCGCGCGCTCACCCCGTGCCTGACCTACGCCGACTCCCGCAGCGCCGGCGCGGTCGCCGCGCTGCGTCAGGAGCTGGACGAGCACGCGGTGCAGCAGCGCACCGGCACCCGTCTGCACACGAGCTATCACGCCCCGCGCCTGCGCTGGCTGGCGGCCGCGCAGCCGCGCATCGTCGCCGGCACCGCCGCCTGGTGGTCCCTGGGTGAGTACATCCTGGCCCGGCTGATCGGGCAGCCGCTCGCCGGGACGTCCACGGTGGCGTGGACCGGCCTGCTCGACCGTCGCACCGGTGCGCTCGACGCCGAGCTGCTCGCCGCCGCGGGCATCGGCCCGGAGCAGCTCTCCCCGCCGCGGGACATGACGCAGCCGGCACCTCCGGCCACCCCGGCGCGGTGGCCGGCCCTCGCCCGGGCCGTGTGGTTCCCCGTCATCACCGATGGCTTCGCGAGCAACATCGGAGCCGGGGCGACCGACGCCACGGTGCTCACCGCGGCCACCGCCACCAGCGGTGCCCTGCGGGTGCTGCTCGACGGCCCGGCCGATCCCCTGCCGTTCGGGTTGTGGAACTACCGGGTCGACGCCGGCCGCACGCTGCTCGGCGGGGCGATCAACGACGTCGGCCGCGCCGTCAGCTGGGCCGAGAGCACGTTGCGCCTCAGCCCGGCGCTCGGGGCCGCTCTCACCGCGCCGCCCAGCGATGCCACGCCGCTCGTGCTGCCGTATCTCACCGGTGAACGTGCGCCCGGCTGGGTCGGCGGGGCACGTGCGGTGCTCGGCGGGGTGTCGGCGGCCACGGACGCCGACAGCATGTTCCGCGGGATCGTCGAGGGCGTGGCCATGACCTACGCGCGCGTCGCCGACGAGCTGCACCCGGCCGCCCCGGGGGTGCTGGAGGTCGCGGCGGCCGGCCGGGTCAGCAACGACCGGCCCGAGTGGCTCCAGGTCCTCGCGGACGTGCTGGGGCGGCCTGTCACGCACGTGACCCGGCGCCGCGCCACGCAGCGCGGCACGGCTCTGCTGGCGCTCGACGTATTGGCCCCGGACGTCCCACGGGCGCCCCGGGCCACCGGCGCGACGTACGAGCCCAGAGCGGCGCACGTCGAGCACTACGCGGACCGCCGCGCACGGTTCGCCGCGGTGTACGACGCGCTCGTGCGCGGTTGAGGAATCGTCCTCAGGACTCCGGGTAGCGCGTCGGCGGGAACGGGTTGTCCTCGCTGAGCGGGATGGTCTCGCCCTCGGCCTCCTGACGGGCGGTGACACTCTCGATGTCCTGCTCGTCGTTGTCGGCCTGCGGGTCGAACGGCACCGGGTCGTCGGTCGCCGCCGGCACGCCGGCCGGGTCGTAGTCGATGACCCCGGCGTCGGCCCGTTCCTCGTCGGTGCGGCGAGCCAGCTCGTCGTCGTCGAGGTGGGCCGGGGCGCCGCCGTGGAACCGGCGGTCGCGCTCGCCCTCGGCCGCCTCCGTGTTCAGTTCGTCCCTGGCCATGTCGCTTCCCCTTCCCTCCGGGCTCGCGCCCGGAACTGTGCTACCCGGCCCGAGGTGGCGGGATAACCGAAGGGTGCCCTGGATCGCCCCGGTAAACCAGATCCCATGGCGGGGTCAGAGGAACTCGCTGCGGTAGGTCCCGGCCAGTTCCCCGGCGCGGCGGCGCTGGTCGGCGAGCTCGTCGGCCGACAGCTGCGGCGGCGGCGCGTCCCAGCCGGCGACGATCGTGCCGATCTTCGTGAAGTACTCCTCCTGCCCGGCCGGGGTGCACATGCACAGCATCCGGGCCGGCGCGCCGGAGGTGTTGCGGAAGTTGTGCGGCGCGTTGGCCGGAATGTTGATCGTGGAGCCCGCCTTGACGACGTGCTTCTCGCCGCGGAAGGTGAACTCGATCTCTCCTTCGAGGATCGTGAACATCTCCTCGAAGTCGTGCCGGTGCGGCGGCGGGCCGCCGCCGTCGGGTACACGCATGTCGATCAGGCAGTACCGGCCGTCGGTCTGCTCGCCGGTGATCAGCATCGCGTACGTGTTGCCCACCAGGGACACAAACGTGGTTGCCGGGTCGTCCGGGTTGGCCACGGTCAGCGACCGGGCCGGATCGTCGTCGGGAATCATCGCTGGCCTCTCGTTGCCGGTTCTGCTTCGATCACGTGCACGCATCTTGCGAGGGCGGCGGTCATGTAGCGGCGCCACAGCGGCCGGAAGGGACCGTTGAGGATCCAGCGACGCCCCGGCAGCGGCTTGAACTCGTACGTCCACCGGATCAGCGTGCCATCGCCGTCGGGGTTGAAGTTCCATTCGCCCCGGACGCCGGCCGCGAGGCGGGCCAGGACGTTGGTGAAACCCGTCAGCTGGTAGGCGAAGCTGACCCCGTCCGTGTACTCGGTCAGCTGTTCGTCCGCCTGCGACCCGTCGTCGAACTGCGGGTTCCTCGTCGGGCCGGCGTGGTCCCACGGCTCGGTCTGCCCGGCGACGCTGCTGACGCCGGGGAACGGTGCCACGCGATGGAACACGCTCGGCAGGTCGATGGGGACGATCAGGCGGAACGCGTCGCCCGGTGCTCGCCAGGTCCGCTGCTGGACCGTGATCGGGACGGTCCGGTCGGCGGAGCTGATCAGCAGCTGTATCGCTTCGCTCATCTCAGGCGGCGACGGTGATGGTGGCTTTGCCGCTCGGCAGCGCGCCGGTGGCGGCCCGGGCGTGCAGGGCGGGCAGGTCGGCCAGCGCGACCCGCTCGGCGATGTTGATGTGCAGCCGGCCCGCGTCGACCTGGCCGGCCAGCTGCGCGAGCTGATCGGTGTCGCTGCGGACGAACAGGTTGATCCCCGCCACGCCGCGCTTGTCGTCGGAGGGCGCCGGCATCCACACGGTCGTGTTCACCAGGGTGCCGCCGTCGCGGATGACGGTGACGAGCGCGCTGAGCTGCGCGGGGTCGACCGGGGCGAGGTTGAGCACCACGTCGACCGGCTCGGTGACCTCGGCGGTGACGTCGGCGCTGGTGTGGTCGATGACCTGGTCGGCGCCGGCCGCCTGGACGCGCCGGGTGCTGTGCGGACCGGCCACCGCGATGACGTGGGCGCCGGCGTTCTTGGCCAGCTGGACGGCGTAGTCGCCGACCGCTCCGCCGGCGCCGTTGATCAGCACGCGTTGTCCGGCGGTCAGCTTGGCGTGCTCGAACAGGGCCTGCCAGGCGGTCAGACCGACCACCGGCAGTGCGGCGGCGTCGGCCAGCGGCACGGTCGTGGGCGCCGCCGCCAGAACCTCGGCGGGCGCGATCACGTACTCGGCGGAAGCGCCGATTCCCGTCATGGGCAGGAAGCCGATCACCTGGTCACCGACCGCGACGCTGTCGACGCCTTCGCCGAGGGCGTCGACGGTGCCGGCCACGTCGATGCCCGGGGTGTGCGGCAGGGCGACGGGGATCGGGCCCTGCATGTTGCCGCCGCGGATGTTCGCGTCGACGCCGTTGAAACTGGTCGCGGCCACCCGCAGCCGGACCTGCCCGGCGCCCGGGACGGGCTGGTCGACGTCCTCGTACCGCAGGACGTCGGGGCCGCCGAACTCGTGGAAACGCACTGCCTTCATGGCTGATCCTCACCTTCCGCATTTGCTTCGATTTCGAAGCACCCTCTGACCATACCTATGCTTCGAATTCGAAGCAAGAGAGTGAGACGTGATCCAGCCGACAGGACATCTCCCGCCCGACCACCCTGCGCCACGCGCCGGCCCGTACGCCACGGCCCGCGGTGCTCACTGCTGCTCAGCAGTGTCCACGCAGGTGAGGAAGGTCAGGCCAGCCGGCGCAGCAGGTGCTCGACGAGCCGCTCCTTGGCCAGGCCGAGATGCCGCCGGTACGTGCCGTACGGCACGCCCAACCGCCTGGCGGCCGCCTGGTGGGTACGCGAAGCCGAGAGGTACGTCGCGGTGAGCGCCTCGTACGCCTTCACGCCCGCCGGATCGACGGGCAGCGCGTCGACGGCGGCCATGACGGCGCCACGCAGGTCCGCCACGGGATCGGTCGAACCTTGCGGCGCGAGGCGCGTGTGCAGCAGCACGCTGGTCGCGAACTCCCGCGGAACGTGCCACGTGCGCAGCGCCTCGTCCACGGCCTCCGCCAGCGCTTCCCGGGACAGCTCGTCGCCGGCGGACGCCGCGTCGGTCCAACCGGCCGCGGGCACGACCCCGGTACGGGCCCGGTCCTGCACCCACTGCTCCACCGGCTGCCGCCGCCAGTCCCGGCCGAAGACGTGCTGCTCCCGCCCGCCGACGTCCGCGGCCACGACCTCCTGCAACCCGGCGCTGGTGAGGTAGCCCCGGACCCGCTCGGCGTCCTCCACGACCGCGAAGCTCATAGCGCGTCCCCGGGCCCTCAGGTCGGCGGCGACGGCGCGCCGTCCGATCAGATCCAGGAACGGTGAGGGCCGCTCGACCCGGCCGGACTGCACCGCGAAGCGCCGGACGCTCAGATGCTCATCCGGCCCGAGCGGGGCTGCCTTATCCACGAAATCCCACAGCGCCGCGATGACCGGGTCCGCCGCCCGGTCCTCGGACAGCGGCGCCTCCAGCTGCAGGAATGCCACGAACGCGACGGGTGCCGGCGAACCGGCGTACCGGTAGACGCGGAAGCCCTGGGGCCGCCGACGCGCCCAGTGCGCGACCGCCGCCGCCGCTGCCGGCCCCTCCGATTCCTGCGCCATGCGCAGCACGGCGGGCACGTCGGCCGGGTGCAGCGGGGCGTCCTCGACCTGGGGGTGCGGCCGCCAGTCGTACGGGTCGTCCGGGCCGCAGTCGTCGCGGAACAGGAACATCCACTCCGCCACCCGCACCAGCGCGTCGTCCTCGGCGGCGCGCCGGGCCTCGTGCAGGCAGGCGATCGAGACGCGTACGCGTACCTCCTCATAGCGCTCGGGATCCCGCCAGCGCAGGTCGGCCGCCAGCGTGGAACGCACCGCGTCATGCGGATGCAGCCCTTCCGGGGTGGCCTCGACGTAGGGCAACTGGCGCAGCCAGGGGAAGACCTCCGCGGCGTCCTCGTCACCCAGCACCGCGCGCAGCAGCGACTCGCGCGTGACGTACGCCTGCGCGACGACCTCCAGGGCCCGCCGGTGCGCGGGACCCGGCAGGTCACCCACCAGGCGCTCGACCAGGGTGGTCAGGACCTCGCCGGTCGGCTCCCAGGGCGCGCCCGTGGCAAGGACGGAGGCGCAGAGCGAGAGCGCGAGCGGGCTGCCGCCGGCGAAGGCCACCAGCTCGGGCCGGCGATCGGCCGGCACCCCGCGCGCCGCGAGCAGGGCGTCGGACTGCGCGGCGTCGAGCGGCCGCACGACGAGTTCGGCGAACAGCGGCGCCCAGCCGGGATCCAGCGACCACTCGACGTCCGGGGCGACCCGGCTCGCCAGCACGACAACCGCCCCCTGGGCCAGCCGTGGCAGGAAGGTGTCACGCAGCCAGGCCTCCAGCGTCCGGCAGCGCTCGAAAGTGTCGATGAGCAGCACGACGCCGGGCTCCTCGCACGCCACGGCCGCGGCTTCGGCCAGCCGGCGGGGGTCCGCGTCGAGGTACCGGGCGTCGATGGGCACCACCCGCCGGCCGGCCAGCTCGGCCTGCCGGCCGGCGTAGCGCAGCAGCCAGGACTTGCCGATGCCGCCGGGCCCATGGAGGTACGCGACCAGCGGGGCCTCCGCCGCCCCGGACAGCATCCGGTCCAGCACCGCGCGCTCCGCGTCCCGGCCCACCAGCGCCTCGGCCCGTGCCGCGGCCAGCCGTCCGTCCAGCGGTGTCGACCCCACGCCTGTCCCCTCTCGTCAGGATCATCTTCCCTCGCCGAAGACCTCACCCCGCTCACACCAAGACCCGGGCGGTGGGCGTCACCGCGTTCTCCGGCACCCCGGCCCAGCTGCGCCGGGACTCCCGCAAGCTGCTGGAACAGCTCGGCACTCGGCCCGGCCGGCCGCCGAGGGGCCGAGCGCCCCTGACCGGCGTCAGCGTTGCTCGGCCCGGGCCAGCCGGGCCCGGACCTTGTCGCCGATCGTGACCAGGGTTTCCAGCTCGGCCGCGGTGAGATGGTCGACGAACACGTCCCGGACGTCGCTGACGTGCTGCGGCGCGGCGGCCCGGATCAGGTCGCCGCCCGGCCCGGTGATGACGATGACGGCTCCCCGCTGGTCGGTGGGGCACGGCTCGCGGGTGACCAGGCCGCGCTTCTCCATCCGGCTCAGGTGCTGCGACAGCCGGCTCTTCTCCCAGCGCAGCAGGGCGCCGAGCTCGAACGGCCGCAACCGGCCGCCGGGAGCCTCGGAGAGATGGGCCAGCACCTGGTAGTCGGCGTCGGATAGCCCGCAGCGGTTCCGCAGCTGCCGGTCGAGGTACTCCGACAGGCCGTGCTGCATCGTCATCAGGCTGCGCCACGCCCGCTGTTCCCGCTCGTCCAGCCACCGCACCTCGGTCATGCTCGTCACTCTAGCGTTGGTTGACATGTGAACCACTGCCGACCTACGGTTTGGTTCACACGTTAACCATCTTGGAGGCGGGCATGACCAGACCGGCGCCGTACGCGATCATCGGCAGCGAGAACCTGGGCGACGGCCCGCTCGAGCGCCTGGACGACAAGGCCCGGCACACCCTGTTCACCGGCGCGCGGACCGCGAACACCTTCGCCGACACACCGGTGAGCGACGCCGAGCTGTCCGACATCTGGGAGCTGGCCCGCTGGGCGCCGACGTCGGCCAACACCCAACCGCTGCGCGCGCTCTTCGTCCGTCCCGGCTCCGGTCGCGACAACCTGGTCAAACACATGAACGAGGGCAACCGGGCCAAGACGGCGGCCGCTCCGGCCGTGGCGGTCCTGGCCCTGGACACCCGCTTCCACGAGCACATCCCCACGGTCCTGCCGTTCAAGCCGGAACTGCGGGAGGTCTTCGCCGGCAACGACGCCATGCGGGCCCAGACCGCCTCGTTCAACGCCGCCCTGCAGGCCGGCTACTTCATCCTCGCCGTCCGCGCCCACGGCCTGGCCGCCGGGCCGATGAGCGGCTTCGACGCGGCGGGGGTCGACGCCGAGTTCTTCCCGGACGGGCGCTTCCGCTCGATCCTGGTCGTCAACATCGGGCATCCCGGTGAGAACCCGTGGTTCGGCCGGCTGCCCCGCCTGGAGCACGACGACGTCGTCCAGTGGGCCTGACCACACCCGCGTGATGACCTTGACTCTTCCGGCTAATGGCAGTAGCTTTTGGCTAACG
The DNA here is from genome assembly GCF_050955795.1 of Actinoplanes sp. CA-051413. NCBI lineage: Bacteria > Bacillati > Actinomycetota > Actinomycetes > Micromonosporales > Micromonosporaceae > Actinoplanes > Actinoplanes sp. CA-051413. The sequence continues at coordinate 3,401,140 of NZ_CP192100.1, read as the reverse complement.
AGGTTAGCCAAGCCGTTGGAGAAGATCATGACTGAGTTCCTGAACATCGCCGGAAACAAGATCGCTTACGACGTGACCGGCGAGGGGCCGCTGGTGGTCCTCGCGCACGGCATGGGCGACAGCCGCCACTCGTACCGCTTCGTCGCCCCGGCCCTGGTCGCGGCCGGATACCGGGTCGCCAACATGGACATCCGGGGCTGCGGGGACTCCAGTCCCGGATGGGACGGCTTCAGCCGTACCGACATCGCCGGTGACCTGGTGGCGCTCGTGCGTCACCTCGGTGGCCCGGCCGTGATCATGGGGCAGTCGATCAGCGGCGGCGCCGCGACGATCGCCGCGGCCACGGCGCCGGAGCTGATCGCCGGGGTCATCGAGCTGGCGCCGTTCACCCGTACGCAGACAGTCTCGCTGAGCGGGCTGATCCGGGTGAAGCGCCACCGGACCGGATCCACCCAGCTCGGCATGACCATGGCCCTGGGCAGCCTGTCGGCCTGGAAGAAGTATCTCGACGTGGCGTACCCCACCAAGCCCGCCGACTGGGCCGGTGAGCTGGCGCGGATCGAGTCCACGATGAGCGAGCCCGGCCGCATGAAGGCCCTGCAGGCCATGTGCAAGACCAGCCCGGCTGACGCCGGCGCGCGGCTGCCCGACGTCCGGTGCCCGGTCCTGATCGTCGAGGGCAGCCTCGACCCCGACTGGGCCGACCCCCGCGCCGAGGGCGAGAAGATCATCGCCGACCTGCCGGCCGGGCTCGGGCAGCTGGCGGTCATCGACGGCGCCGGCCACTACCCGCACGCCCAGACCCCGGACGAGGTCGTCGCGCTGTCGCTGCCGTTCCTCGCCCGGACGCTGACCAATGCCTAGAGCCGGACTCGACCGGGCCACGGTCACCGCCGCCGGTGCCGCCCTGGCCGACGAGGTCGGCTTCAGCGGGCTCAGCATGGGCCTGCTGGCGGAACGGCTCGGCGTCCGGACGCCCTCGCTCTACAAGCACATCGCCAGCCAGGCCGACCTGGCCCACCGGATCGCCGTGCTGGCCATGAACGAGCTCGCGGACACCCTCCGCGATGCCACCCAGGGGCGATCCGGCCGCGAAGCCCTCGTCGCCGGTGCCCAGGCGATGCGCTCGTGGGTGCTGGCCCACCCCGGCCGGTACGCAGCGGGCAACGTCGCCGCCGGCAGGGGGCCCGACGACCCGTTCATCCCGGCCGTCCAGCGGGTCCTGGCCTCGTGGACCGCCATGCTGCACGGCTACCACTTGGCCCCCGACCAGGAGATCCACGCCCTGCGGATGCTGCGCAGCATGCTGCACGGATTCGCGACCCTGGAAGCCGCCGGCAGCTTCCAGATCGCCGCTGATGTCGATGTCAGCTTCACCTGGATCCTGAACTTCATCGACCACGGCCTCCGGGTGCACCAGGCCGAGGCTTCGCACCTCGCGGGCGGCCGTTGATCAAAGCTCGCGTAGTCTTGCCCGATCCTGCCGGTACCCGCGCCAGGAGTGCCGCAGCGCGCAGGAGCCGATATACCGTGCCCGGCAGCAGGTGACCGGCAACGACAGGCGCGTGAGGTATGTGTGGCCCCCATCGGACTCTTCGGACGCCATGCTGAACTCGAGCGGCTCGCCGGTTTTCTCGACGGCGTACGGCAGCACGGCGACGCCCGCCTGATCAGCGGCGACCCGGGCGTCGGCAAGTCCGCCCTGATGACCGCCGCGGCCGAGCTCGCCGCGGAGCGGGGCATGCGGGTGCTGCGCGCTTCCGGGTCCGAGTTCGAGGCCGACGTCAGCTACGCCGGTCTCAACCAGTTGTTCCTGCCCGTGCTCGCGGACCTCGACCGTCTTCCACCCGGTCCGCGGGAGGCGCTGTCGGTGGCACTCGGCTTCGGCGCCGGTACTCCCCCGGACGTGCTCCTGGTCTGCAATGCCGCGCTGCTGCTCATCTCCGAGCTGGCCGCCGACGCTCCAGTCGTGCTGCTGGTCGACGACGTGCACTGGATCGACCGGGCCAGCGCCGTCGTCCTGGGTTTCATCACCCGGCGGCTGGCGGGACGCCGCGCCGGTCTGCTGGCGTCGGCCCGGGCCGGGACGGGCAGCTTCCTGGACCGGCGCGGCCTGGCGGAGCAGGTCGTCGAGCCGTTGGACGGCGAGGCGGCCGGGCAGCTGGTCACGGCCAACCATCCGGACATGCCGGCCCGGGTCCGCCATCGGCTGCTGGACCTGGCGCAGGGCAACCCGCTCGCCCTGATCGAGCTGCCCGCCACCTTGCTGGGTGCCGCGCAGCGCGCCGTGACGCAGCCGGAGGTGGTTCCGCTCAGCGACCGCCTCCAGGCCATCTTCGCCACGCGTCTCACCGGCCTGCCGGAACCGACCCGGCAGTTGCTGCTGCTGGCCACCTTCGAGAGCACCGGTGACGTCCGGGTGCTCCGGGCCGCCCTGCCCGACGGGGTCAGCCTGGCCGATCTGGCCCCGGCGGAACGGGCCCAGCTGGTGCGGGTGGACGACGCCACGGCGCGGATCGCGTTCCGGCATCCGCTGATCCGGTCGGCCATCGTGGCGGTGTCCACCCACGAGGAACGCCGCCGGGCCCACGCCGCCCTGGCCGGCGCGCTGACCGACGACCGGGAGCGCCGCGCGTGGCACCTGGCGGCGGCCGCGGCCGGCCCGGACGAGGCGGTGGCGGAGCTGCTGGAGGACGCGGCGCACCGGGTGATGCTGCGCGGGGACGCGTTCGCCGCGATCGCCGCCCTGGTCCGGGCGGCGGAGCTGAGCACGACGAGCGCGGGCCGGGGGCGGCGGCTGGCCGAGGCCGCGTACATCGGTGCGGAGGCCAGCGGTGTCGATGACGCCGAGGCGCTGCTCCGCGATGCCCGTCGGGCCGCCCCGGACGCCGCCGGCTCCCTGCACGTGGCCAATGCGGCTGCCTTCCTCATGCTCAACGGCGACGGCGATGTCAACACCGCGCACCGGCTGCTGGTCGGTGCCATCGAGGCCGGCGACCACGGCTACCGGGCCGACGACCCCGCGCTGGTCGAGGCCGTGCACACGCTGCTGCTGGTGAGCTGGTACGGCAGCACGCCGGAGTACTGGGAGTCCTACTTCCGGGTGCTGCGCCGGTTGCGGCCGGAACCGCCGGAGGTTCTCGCGCTGGTCAGCGAGACCTTCCCCGATCCGGTCCGCACCGGGGCGGCGGCACTGCCCCGGATCGACGCGATCCTGCGCTCGCTGGCCGACGAGGCGGATCCCACCCGGATCATGCGGATCGGTACGGCCTCGGTCTATCTGGACCGCCTCGGCGACTGCCGCGAGTCCTCCTGGCGGCTGGTCCGGCAGGGCCGCGACGGTGGCCCGCCGCGCCGGCACCTCGGCGCCCTCATGCACCTGTGCCTGGACGACTTCCTGGTGGGCCGGTGGGACGAGGACGAGGAACTGGCCCTGGAGGGGCAACGGATCTGCGACACCAGTGGCTTCCCGTTCTTCGCGTGGTACTTCCGGTACAACCGGGCGCTGGTCGCCGCCGGCCGGGGACGCTTCGGCGAGGCGTACGCCCTCGCCGACGAGATCACCAACTGGGCGCTGCCGCGTGGCGTGGCGGCCGCGGCCCTGTTCGCCCACCAGCCGCGCGCGCTGGCGGCGTCGGGACAAGGGGACTTCGAGGCCGCGTTCCGGCACGCCGCCGCGATGAGCCCGCCCGGCGTGCTGACCGCGTACGTGCCGCACTGCACCTGGGTCATGTTCGACCTGGTCGAGGCGGCGGTGCGGACCGGGCGCACGGTCGAGGCCCGGGCCCACGTCGAGGCGATGCGGGCCGCGGACGTGGGGGCGCTGTCGGGACGGATGGCGCTGATCCAGGCCGGTGCCGAGGCGCTGGTGCTCGGCGGCGACGAGCCGGTGCACCGGCTGGAGGCGCTGCTGGCCGGTCCGGCCGCCGAGCGCTGGTTGTTCGACGCCTCCCGGGTCCGGCTGGCTGTCGGTGAGCGGCTGCGCCGTACGAGATCCTCCGCGCAGGCCCGCCGACACCTGCTCGCCGCATGCGACGGTTTCGCCGCCATGGCGGCCGAGCCGTGGCTCGCGCGCACCCAGGCCGAGCTGCGGGCGGCCGGGCACCGGCCGGCCCGGCCGCCGGAGGGTGAGCTGGGCGCGCTGACGGCCCAGGAACGCCAGATCGCCCAGCTGGCGGCGAGCGGGCTGAGCAACAAGCAGATCGCCGAACGGCTGTACCTGTCGCACCGCACGATCGGCGCCCACCTGTACCGGATCTTCCCCAAGCTGGGCGTCACGTCCCGCGCCGGGCTCCGGGATGCGCTGTCGCCGCCTGCTGATGGGCCGCCTGGGCGCTGAGCCGGCCGGCCTGCTCCTCCTTGTCCTCCAGCAGCCCTTCCAGCAGCCGCCGGGTGGTGGGATCGTCGGCGCCGACCCAGCGCACCGCCTCCTGCAGCGTCTGGACCAGAATCCGCACGCCGACGAGGTTCTGCGTCACGACGGCGGTCACGTCGCCGTCCGGGAAGGCGCGGAAGGCGATCCGGGACCGGGCGCTCAGGTGCTGCGGGTCGTGGTCGCCGGTGGCACCGAGATCCCGGATCCGCGCCGCGAGCAGCCGCACGCTGTCGCGGTCGTGCTCGGCGCAGGCGCGGAGGAAGTCCGCCAGCGGTCGCGCCGAGGGTGCGGGGACGGCCACGGCGTGCTGGTCGAACTGCAACGAGGACACGAGCAGGCTGGCCAGCAGCACGTTCAGCAGACGGGTGGTCGCCGTCAGGTCGGCCCGGTTCGACGGCGTCACCGGCCCGTCGTCCAGGTCGAACAACGCGCGGTCGCGGACCTCACGCGTCCGCAGCACGGCCGGCTGCGCTGCGGTTTCCCGTCCTGATGGCCTCGTCACGCCTTCGATCGTCGAGCACCGCCCGCCGCCGCGCATCTGTCAGATGACCTAAGCCGCACCGGCCGCGATCGCCGCGGATCCGGCAGTCGGATGACTGAGCAAGATCCGTCCGGGCGCCGCCAGATTGGGAGCTGCAACCAGCGGCACCGATCGAGGGGACATCCGATGACCATCAACCACGGCTTCCACGCCACCATGACCGCGCAGCCCGGCAAGGGTGACGCGGTGCTCGCGTTGCTGCTCGACGCGCCGTCACTGTCCGACGACGACTGTGTCGTCTTCCTGGTCGGCCGCTCGGCCGGCAACCCGGACGTCGTGCACGTCACCGAGGGCTGGACCAGCGCCGAGGCGCACAGCCGGTTCTTCGCGACCGCCGCGGCCCGGGAACTCGTGGCCGGGCTCCAGCCGCTGCTGGCCGGCGAGTCGCAGTACACCGACGAGGTGCCGGTCGGCGGCAAGGCCGCGTTCTGAGCACCCCTGCCCCGCGAACCCTTTCAGCGACAGGACTTCACCATGACTGAGCACCGTCCACCCTTCGACCCCGAGCTGGGCCGCCTCCTGGCCGGCCTGCCACCCGTACCGGAACTCACCACCGAAATCCTCGCCCAGATCCGCCCGTACTCGTCGGGACCCGTCGAACCCCTGCTCGCCGGCCGCGCCGTCGACCGGCGCGAGGTCAGCATCGCCGGTACGGACGACACCCCGATCACCCTGTCGATCTTCAGCCCGTCCGGTGGCGCCCGTCCCACGGCTGCACCGTGCGTGTACTGGATGCACGGCGGCGGCATGGTCATGGGCGACCGCTTCGCCCAGCTCGACATCCCGCTGGAATGGCTGGACGAGTTCGGCGCGGTCGTGATCTCAGTGGAGTACCGGCTGGCCCCGGAGCACACCGGCACGACCCCGGTCGAGGACTGCTACCGCGGCCTGCTCTGGGTCGCCGAGCACGCCGGTGAGCTCGGCATCGACCCGGCCCGCATCGTCGTGGCCGGGACCAGCGCCGGTGGCGGCCTCACCGCCGGGGTCGCCCTGCTGGCCCGCGACCGCGGCACCCCGGCCCTGGCCGCCCAGGTGCTGATCTGTCCCATGCTCGACCACCGCAACAACACCGTCTCCAGCCACCAGTACGCCGGCGGCCCAGGCGTGTGGACCCGCGAGATGAACGCCTTCGGCTGGCGGTCGCTGCTCGGCGACCTCGACCCCGGCGCCGTGCCCGTTCACGTCTCCCCCGCGCTGGCCGACGACCTGTCCGGCCTGCCGCCCACCTACATCGACACGGGCTCGGCCGAGGTGTTCCGCGACGAGGACGTCGCCTACGCCACCCGGATCTGGGCGGCCGGGGGCATCGCCGAGCTGCACGTCTGGGCCGGCGGCTTCCACGGGTTCGACGCGTTGTACCCGCACGCGCGGTTGTCCGCCGCGGCCCGCCGTACCCGTACCGGATGGCTCTCCCGGGTCCTGGACCCGGCCGGCGCCGAGCAAGGAGCAGTGCGATGACCTCCGAGCACCGTGCCGCTTTCCTGCACGAATTCCTGCGTGACCCGTTCACCGTCGCCGCCGTCGCCCCCAGCGGCGGGCCGCTGGCCGACCTCATCACCGCGCCCGTGCCCCGCGGCGGCGACCCGGTGGTCGTCGAGCTCGGTCCCGGCACCGGCGCGTTCACCGCCGCCGTCCAGCGGCGGCTCGCCGGCCGCGGACACCACATCGCCGTGGAGATCAATCGACGGTTCGCGGGGCTGCTGGCCGGCCGGTACCCGCAGGTCGACGTCGCCGTGGCCGACGCCCGCAACCTGCGGGAGGTGCTGGCCGAACGCGGTCACCGGCACGCCGACGTGATCGTGAGCGGACTGCCGTGGGCGGCGTTCGCCGGTGGCCGGCAGGACGAACTGCTGCACGCGGTCACCGACACGCTGGCCCCGGACGGCGCGTTCACCACCTTCGCCTACACGCTCGCCCGCTGGGCGCCGCCCGCCCGCCGGCTGCGCCGGTCCCTGGGCACCCGCTTCGACGAGGTGGTCGCCGGCCGGACGGTGTGGGCCAACGTGCCACCGGCGTTCGTCTACTACTGCCGGCGGCCCCGCGTAACGGTGCGGCCGCCGGCCCTGGTCCCGGCCTGACATGGCGCCGCGACGCGGGGTGCTGGCGAGGGTGCGCCCGGCCGGTGAGCAGCACCGGGCGACGCCTTTCGAGCTCTTCTTCGACCTGGTGTACGTCTTCGCGACCACGCAGATCACCGCCTACCTGGCCCACGAACACACCGCTTACGGCGTGCTACAGGGGTTGCTGGTGCTCGCGCTGCTCTGGGGAACCTGGTCCGGCTACACCTGGCTGGGCAACCACTCCCGGGCCGACCGGGGTCTGCTGCGCGCGGGCATGGTCGTCGCGATGGCGGCCATGTTCGTGGTGGCCCTGGCCATCCCCGAGGCGTGGCACGACGCGCCCGGCGGCCTCTCCGGCCCGCTGGTGCTGGTGTGCGCGTACCTGCTGGTCCGGTCGGTGCACCTGATGGTCTACGCCGTGGCCGCGACCGGTGACGCGGGGCTGCGGCATCAGGTCACCATCACCTGGCTGCCGCTGCTGGTCGGCGCGGGCCTGCTGGTGACCGGGGCTCTGCTGGGCGGCTGGGCCCAGCTGCTGCTGTTCGCGGTGGCCCTGGTGGTGGACTGGGCCGGCATCTACGTCACCGCCCGGCACGGCGCCTGGCGGCTGCACAGCCCGGCGCACCTGACCGAACGACACGGCCTGTTCGTCATCCTGGCCCTGGGCGAGTCGGTCGTCGCGATCGGAGTGGGTGCGGCCGGCCAGCCGATCAGCGTGCCGCTGCTGGTCGCCGCCGTGCTGGGCGTCGGCGTGGCCGTCTGCCTCTGGTGGCTGTACTTCGACGTGGTGGCGTCCGCGGCCGAACACCGCCTGCTGCGGGCGGACGGCCAGGCCCGGGTCAGCCTGGCCGTCGACGCCTACACGTACGGGCACTTCCCGCTGGTCGCCGGCATCGTGCTCACCGCGCTCGGCGTCGAGGGGGTGGTGGCGCACGCCGGCGACACCGAGCCGCTGGGCGCCTGGTACGCGCTGTCGCTCTACGGTGGTGCGGCGCTGTACCTCGGTGGGCATCTGCTGTTCGCGTACCGCATGCACACGGTGCTGAGCGCGCCCCGGCTGGTCGCGGCAGGCGTCCTGCTCGCGGCCGTTCCGGCCGCTGTGGTGCTGCCGCCGACGGCGGGGCTGGCCGGACTGGTCGCGGTGCTGACCGCGCTGATCATCGCCGAGACGAACCGGTGGTCGCCGCGGCGGTTCCTTCGAGCTCGACCATGAGGGCCGGGACCGCCAGCCGGGTCACACCCAGCAGCGTGGTGGCCGGAGCGGCTCCGGCGGCTCCCAGCCTCGATGCCAGCACGCCGTAGTGCTCGAAGAGCCGATCGACGTCGGTGGTGTAGACGGTGAGCCGGACGAGATCCGCCAAGGACATGCCCGCCCCGGCCAGCACGGCCTCCAGGTTGTCGAGGCTGAGGGTCAGCTGCGCCGCCAGGTCACCGTCGTGCTGAGGCTTGCCGTCGCTGCTCATCGCGGCCTGCCCGGCGCAGTACAGGGTCCGGGTGGGCCCGGTGACCAGTTCGGCCTGGTTGTAGCCCAGCTCCGCCGACCACGTCCACGGGTTGACCGCCATTCGATCCGTTGTCATCACAGCTCCCTTTCGTCGAGAGGAAGCCTCGCAGCCGATATACGACACCCTGTGTCGTGTATTGCTGCCATAGTTTGCCGATGCGAGCGGACCGGCTGGTCTCCCTGGTGCTGCTGCTGCGCCGGCACGGCCGGATGTCCGCGGCCGCACTGGCCCGCGAGCTGGAGGTGTCCACCCGTACCGTGCTGCGCGACATCGAAGCGCTGTCGGCGGCCGGCGTCCCGGTCTACGCCGAACGCGGCCGGCACGGCGGTTTCGCGCTGCTGCCCGGCTTCCGGACCGAGCTGACCGGGCTCAACCACGACGAAGCGCTCGCTCTGCTGGTCGCCGGCTCGCGGCGCGGCGCGCAGGTCTTCGGTCTGGGGTCGGCGCTCGCCTCGGCCATGCTCAAGGTGGTCGACGCGCTGCCCGAAAGCTACCGGGACACCGCGTCCGACGCGGTGGGACGGCTGCTCATCGACCCGCAGACCGACCTGCTGTCGCGCCGGCTGGTCGCCGAGGAGCTTCCCGACAGCATCGCGGCCGCGGTCCGGCGCGCGGTCTTCGCCGGCCACAAGCTGCGCATCCGCTATGCGGCTGCGGGCCAGACCCCACGGTGGCGCACGGTGGATCCGATCGGGCTGGTGACCGTACGGGAGCAGGGCTATTTGCTGGCCACCAGAGCCGGCGCGGACCGCACGTACCGGCTGTCCCGCGTCCTGGCGGCCGAGGAGCTCGCCGAACCCGCCGACCGCCCGGACCGGGTCGATCTGGACCGGGCCTGGCAGGAACGCAGCACGCGGTTCCGCGCCGGCGGGGACACCGTGACCGCGACGGTACGGGTGCACGCGGCGCGACGCGAGGAGCTGGTGGGCACCGCGGTGGCCGTGCGTGAGGAGCAAGCCGACGCGGACGGCTGGCTACGGCTGGAGGTCACCTTCCAGGACGGGCGGCACGCCGAATGGGCACTGTGGCAGCTCGCCACGAGCGCCGAGGCCCTGGCTCCGGCATGGTTGCGCACCGCCCTGCGCGACCGCGCCACCGCGATCGCCACCCGCTACGAGGCGTCCGCTGAGAGCTGAGGGCGGCTGGTCGGCCGTGACACACGCTCTACAGCATCCTAGGAACCTAGCTGGTAAGCGATGCAGTCGCTCACCGGCAGCCTTGGCTAGACCGGGAAGCGGCCCTTACGCCAGCGCCAGTGGCCACCCGTCTTCAGGTGGTCGACGATCGCACGCTGGAGTGTCGTGTTACGGGGAAGCTGGTCGAGCGGCGTCGTCAGCGTACGGAACACGAACCGCAACGCCTCCTCGTCCGCGTCCAGCCCTTCCGGCTCCTCGTACGGCTCCAGCTCGAACCGCCGCTGGAACCGCACGATGTTGGATTCCTCGGGCAGATACTCCAGCAGTTGCGGGTCGAGCAGCCACGAACCGCAGGAGAACTCCGTGTACCGCTCCTCGGGGAAGTGGCGCGGGAAGAACGCCCGAGCCTCGTCGAGCGACGCCGCCACCGCCTCCGGGGTCAACGGGCCCGACTCGGGGATGTGCAGGCCGATGGCCGTGTCGCCGCGCTGGTGTTGCAGGCGGCCCAGCTCGTACAGGCCGCCGCGCGCGTGCAAGGTCAGCCAGCTCTGCATGACCGGCCAGCCCTCGCCGCGCATCCGCCGGTCGACGGCGAGGTTGCGGCCCAGGTCCGCGAGGGTCACCCACGACACGGCATCGGCGATGCCGTGCTCACGGTGGTACGCCGTGACGACGTCCACCAGGGCCAGATACGCGTACACGTAGAGGTGCCGCCAGGCCGGTCCCCGGTCGCGCGGCAGCACCGGGCCGGGCGGCAGCCAGTCGAAGCCCGCGAGGTCCGCCCGCACCAGGGCGGTCGAGCGGTCGAGCAGCCAGCGCAGCTCCGGCGTCCACAGCGGAGAGTCCGGGTCGGGCCAGCCGGCCATGATCTCCGCGGCGTCGTCGGGCCGCACCGCCAGCCGCTCGAGCATCCCCGGCGCGTCGGCCTTGGCGGGCAGCGGGGCCGACGGCCGGTCACCGGCGAGTCGCTGCACGCGCTCGACGTCCTCGACGGGCACTCCGAGCCGGAAAGCGGTGTCTTCCAGATCCACAAGCCCGACCCTACCGCCGCGCGCCGGGCGGGTCCGAGACGCTCCCGGTCACCGTGCCCAGGTCCGGCAGACCGTGCCCCGAACCGGACAGCGCGAACCGGATCCGCTCGACCGGCTCGGGCAGTTCGTCGGCGATCGTCGGCACGGTCAGCTCGGCGGTCAGCCGATCCGAGGCGAACTCGGCCAGGACGCCGAAGAACTCAAGGTCCGACAACGGCCGGCTCGGTTCCGCCTCGTAGCCGCCCGCTTCGGCCAGCCAGTCCGGATGCACGTCCGTCGTGGACAGTTCCGGATCGTCACCCGGCGCCCGGACCGTCGCCTCCACGTAGATCCGGCCCTCGATGGTGTCCGACAGGGTGATCCGCCACCGCAACGTGCCACCTTCCACCACCGAGTCGGCGACCAGTTCGACGGTGACCTCGGGGGCCGGGTCGTCGTCGCGTACCCGGAGCCGGCCGATCCAGTTGCCGACCTGCACGCCCCGCACGGCCTTGACCTTCACCACGAGCCGTTGGTCGGCACCGTAGAGCCGGTCGCCCGCGACGGTGAACGGCACCGGGACGGTGGTGCGGCCGGGGCGGACCGCGGCGACCCAGGAACGCGTACGGCCGGTCGACAGGTCGGCCAGGAACAGTCTCACCCGGCCGGCCCCGCGGCCGGTGACCCGGACCGGCACCTGCACCGTACGTTCGCCGGCATCGTTCTCGTCGACAGTGAGGTCGTCGGCGTCGATGCGCGGCAACGCGTCCGGCCGTGGGGCGGGCAGGCCCGGCCGCCACCCCCAGGCGTCGATCAGCCAGGCCGTTCCGCCGGGGCTGCGCGGCACGAGCCGCAGTTCGGCGAGCGAGGTGAGGCCCTGCAACGGCAATCGCACCTCCTGCGCCCAGTAGCGCGGCAGGTTGTCCGAGGAGGGCAGCCCGTCCAGGGTCACCGTGCCGAGGTCAGCGCTGCGGCCGTGGCGGTCGGTGGCGACGACGCCGATCCGCGTACCGGTGCTGCCTGGCGGGACGATGAGCCGCAGGGCCAGATCGCCGGCGACCGGCCGCGGGTGCGCCGGACGCAGGCCGGTCGCCTCCCCCGGTTTCGACCAGGTCATCTTGACCGAGTGCCGGCCCGGCTCGTCGGCCGCCAGGTCGATTCCCACGAAGTGCGGCGACCACGCCCAGAGGTTGTCGTCAGGGTGGGCCAGGCAGGCCCGGCCGGGATCGGGGTCGACCTGTTCGCAGAGCCGGCCGTGCCCGGTGACGGTCAGCGATTCGTCGGGCAGCACCGCGGGCGTCCGGCCGGCGCCCACGGCATGGCTGAGCACCCGGGCCGGATCCGCCGACGGGGCCCGGACTCCGGTGCCGTCGAGCAGGGGCCGCACCCGGTCGTCGCCGGCCACGAACGCCCGCGCCGCGGCCGCGATGTAGGTCGCCCCGGCCCGCTGCTGCTGGGCCGCGGTCAGCCGGGCCGGCCGGCCCGGGCTGCACACCGGATCGTCGACACCGCGCGGGAAGTCGTCACCGGCCGGCGCGACGGCCTGTCCCGGCGTCCACTCGGTGTTGAAGTAGTTGTGGTTGGCCCCGACCATGAACAGCGCACTGTGCATCGCCGCGCCGTTGCTGACGCCCCGCGTGGCGTCGACGTACATCTGACCGGACAGGTCGGCGACGTCGTTGTCGCAGCCGGGCAGCAGCACCGCCGCCGGCACATCCGGCGCCTGGTTCTGCCCGAAGGCCGTCGGGCCGATCAGCAGCATGCCGCGCACTGTCCAGCGCACCGGGCCGTGGTAGCCGTCCCGCGCGGCGGGCGGTGGGGTGAGGCTGTCGATGGCGGCCCGGTTGACCCCTTCGCCGCCGCGGGAGTGCCCGATCAGCAGCACCCGGCCGAGGTCGGCGGGCGGGGCGGCCCGCACGATCGCCGGCGCGCCCGACCGCCGGGGGCCGGCCCAGTCCGCCCACTGCGCGAGGTGCGCCCGGACCAGCGAGGACCGGGCCTGCGCCCCGCCGTCGCCGTCGGGCTCATCCTGCGCGTTGATGCCGTTGGCCGAAATCGAGATGGTGACGTAGCCCTGCGAGGCGAGCAGTTCCTGGGCCTGGCGGTAGCCGCGGTAGCTGGGCAGGGGCCGGCTGCCCGCGGGGCACGGCCAGCGGTACGCGGCACTGTCCGGCCCGCCGTAGCAGGTCGCGTGCTTGCCGTGCAGGAACACCGCCAGCGGGCGGGCGCCGGGCGCACCCAGGGGCGCTGTCACCAGCGCCTGCATCTCGACCGCGGCCGGATAGCCGGGCAACGTCAGCGGAGGCAGCGTGTACTCGCCGGACCGGACGCGGTAGGGACCGGCAATTCCGGGATCAACCGGGTTCGCGGGCAGCGCCGGGCCGGGTGTGGCCGTCCCGGGTACGGGGCCGGAGCGCCTAGCCACGGCCGGAGCGCGGTCCAGCCGGCGCCCGCCGGCCCGGACTGCCAGACCGGCCGGGACAGTGGCACCGGACCAGCGCAGGGCGAAGGTGTGCGGGTCGAGCCGGCGGGCCACCCCGAGCCGGCGCTGCCCCGCCCAGAACTCGACCGCCGCGTCACCGACCGGGATCGCCTCCGGCGACCGCCAGGTGACCGTGTCGCCGCTGATCCGCCAGCCCGTTCCGGGCGCCGAGGGCGACGGCGCCGCGCCGTGGGCCGCCGCCGGGATCGCGCTCGGTACCCCAGCGCCGACGGTCATCGGGACCAGAGTCAGAGCCGCCAGGGCCGCGATCCTCACTGCAGCTTGGTCTTCGTGTAGAAGCCGCTGTCGATGAGGACCTTCTCGTAGTTGGTCTTGTTCACGATCTCCGTGTCGAGCAGCGTCGACGGCACGACCTTCACGCCGTTCTCGTAGTCCTTGTTGTTGTTCGTGGTCGGTTTCTGGCCCTTGAGCACGGCATCGGCCATCTGTGCGCTGGTCCGGGCCAGCACCCGGTAGTCCTTGAAGATCGTCGAGTACTGCTCACCCGCGATGATCGACTTGACCGAGGCCGCTTCGGCGTCCTGGCCGGTCACGACCGGGTACGGCTGACCGGCCGTGCCGTAGCCGTTGCTCTTCAGCGCGGAGACGATGCCGATCGACAGGCCGTCGTACGGCGACAGCACACCGTCCACCCGCAGGCCGGAACGGTACGTCGAGGTCAGCAGGTTCTCCATCCGGTCCTGGGCGACCGCCGGCTTCCACCGCAGGATCGCGATCTTCTTGAAGTCGGTCTGCTTGCTCGGCACCTTCAGCGTGCCGTCGTCCAGGTACTTCTTCAGCACCGACATCGCGCCGTTGTAGAAGAACGTCGCGTTGTTGTCGTCCGCCGAGCCGGCGAACAACTCGACGTTGAACGGGCCCTTCGCGGAGCCCTTGGACCCGTCGGCGTTGAGCAGCTTGAGGCCGGTCAGCAGCGACGTCGCCTGCTGCACGCCGACCCGGAAGTTGTCGAAGGTGGCGTAGTAGTCCACGTTGGGCGAGTTACGGATCAGCCGGTCGTACGCGATCACCGGGATCTTGTTGTCCGCCGCGCTCTGCAGCTGGGTGGTGATCGCGGTGCCGTCGATGGGCGCGATGATCAGCAGCTTGGCACCCTTGGTGATCTGGTTGTCCAGCTGGTTGATCTGGGTGGGGATGTCGTCCTCGGCGTACTGCAGGTCGACCTTGTAGCCGAGGGCCTCGAGCTCCTTCTTGACGTTCTCGCCGTCGCCGTTCCAGCGCTCCGAGGAGCGGGTGGGCATGGTGACGCCGATCAGCGCGCCGGCGTTGCCGGTGCCGGCCGTCTTCTTGTCTGCCGTCTTCTCGCTGGAACCACAGGCGGCCAGGGAGAAGGCCAGGACGACGGCCGATGCCGCCACCAGGATGCGGGTGTTTCGCATGCACGAACTCCTCAATGCTTCACGGGCGGGTGCGCCGGCGGAACGATCCCGACCGTAGGGACCGGGGCGTTGTTCGTGTTCGGCGTCGGCCGCTGAACAACCAACGCTGGACATCGGCGAGGACAATGACCGCGACGAATGGAGGGCCGGTGCCCCGACAGGAACGTCCGCTGGAGTCCGAGGAGACGCCTCTGCTGCGGTTCGCCGGTGATCTGCGGCGCCTGCGGCGGCGGGCCGGCCTGCCCTCGTACCGGGAGCTGGGCAAGCGGACGAGCTACTCGGCCGCGGCACTGTCCGAGGCGCTGTCCGGACGCCGGCTGCCGAGCCTGGCCGTCACCGCGGCGATCGTCCGGGCCTGCGCCGGCGACGTCGGCGAATGGACCGAGCGGTGGCGGCAGCTGGCGGCCGCGCAGCCCGGCGCGGACGGTGAGGCGCCCATGCCGTACGTGGGACTGGCCCCTTACCAGGTGGCCGACGCCGACCGGTTCTTCGGCCGCGAGGCGTTGACCGACACGCTGCTGACGCTGGTCGACGAGCGGCCGTTCGTCGGGATCTTCGGCTCCTCCGGGGCGGGCAAGTCGTCGCTGCTGCGGGCCGGCCTGGTCGCCCGCAGCGCGCGCACCGCGATCGTCGTGACCCCGGGAGCCGACCCGATCACCGAGCTGGCCGTGCCCGTCGCGAACCTCGCCGACGAGCCCGCGGACCGGGTCCGTGACGACCTCGCCGCCGACCCGCAGGCCCTGCGCGGCTGGCTCGCGAAGGCCGCCGCCGACCTGTTGCTGGTCGTCGACCAGT
The DNA here is from genome assembly GCF_050955795.1 of Actinoplanes sp. CA-051413. NCBI lineage: Bacteria > Bacillati > Actinomycetota > Actinomycetes > Micromonosporales > Micromonosporaceae > Actinoplanes > Actinoplanes sp. CA-051413. Next base: position 3,385,836 of record NZ_CP192100.1, on the reverse strand, counting down.
TCGAGGAGGTGTTCACGCTCTGCGACGAAGCCGCCCGGCTGTGGTTGATCCGGGCGCTGACCACGGCCGCGGGACCGCACAGCCGGGTGGTGATCAGCGTCCGCGCCGACTTCTACGGTCGCTGCGCCCGCCACCCGGAGCTGGTGGCCGCGCTGCACCGGGCGCAGGTCCTGGTCGGCCCGATGTCCACCGAGGAGCTCCGGTCGGCGATCACCGGACCGGCCGCCCACGCGGGGGCCACGATCGAGACGGCGCTGCTGGCCCGGCTCGTCTCGGACGTCAGCGGGCAGCCCGCCGTGCTGCCGCTGGTGTCGCACACGCTCGCCGAGACCTGGCGGCGCCGGCGCGGCGTGGTGCTCACCCTGACCGGCTACGAGGACGTCGGCGGCATCGAGCACGCGCTGGCCCGCACCGCCGAGCACACCTTCGACCAGCTCACCGAGGCCGAGCGCGGCGCGGTCCGGCTGCTGTTCCTGCGCCTGGTGGTGCCCGGCGACGGCACCGAGGACACCAGGCGGCGGGTCCGGCGGGCCGACCTGCAGGTGCCGGACGCCCTGCTCGACCGGCTCGCCGCCGCCCGGCTGATCACCATCGACCGCGACAGCGTCACCCTGACCCACGAGGCGCTCCTCAAGGCCTGGCCACGGCTGGCCGGCTGGATCGCCGACGACCGTGACGACCTGCGCGCCCAGCACCGGCTCACCGAGGCCACGGCCGTCTGGGAGGCCCACGCGTACGACCCCGACACCCTCTACCGTGGCACCCGGCTCGAACAGGCGGCCCGGCTGCGCGACCGGCTCAACCCCCGCGAGCGGGCGTTCGTGGCCGCCGGCCTCGCCGTCGAGGACGCCCGGACGCGAGCTGACCAGCGCACCACCCGGCGGTTGCGCCGGTTCGCCGCGGGGCTGACGGTGCTGGCCGTCCTGCTGGCCGGGACAGCGGTCGCCGCCGCGGCGGCCCAGCACCGGGCCGCTCGGCAGCGCAACGAGGCACTGTCCCTGCGCGCCACCGATGCCGCCCGCGACCTGATCGCCACCCGGCCCACGGACGCCGCAGCCCTGGCTCTGGCCGCGTACCGGCTCGCACCCACTGTCGAGGCCCGCGACGTGCTGCTCCTGGCGCACGCCGCCGCGGGCGCCACCACCCTCGGGCGCGGATACGTGCACCCGCCCGGCCGGTTCGCGGTCACCTACGACACCCGCACGCTGGGGGAACGGCTGTGGCGGCGGGACGGTGAGACGTGGCGGCAGGCCGGCAGCCTGCCCACCGCCAACAGCTACCTGCACATGAACAGCCTCGACGAGCGCCGGGCGATCTACTGGAGCGGAAGCACCCGTTCCCAGCTCTGGGACCTGGCTGATCTGAACCGCCCCCGGTCCGTCCGGGTGCCGGCCGGACTGGGGCTGATGCAGGGCATGGACCGGACCGGCTCGCTGCTGAGCGCCCTGGGCCCGGACCGTACGGCCAGAGTCTGGCGCGTCGGTGACCGCTCGATCCGCACCTTGCCGGCCCGCGACGTGATCGGGACAGCGGTGCTCGCCGACGGCACGGGCGTCGTCCTCAGCCGGCGCACCGGCGACCAGGACACCATCGAACGCTGGACCGTCGACGGCCGCCGGACCAGCACCCTGCTGCAGGTCCCGCACCCCGCGATCGTCCAGGCGGGACCGGCCGGGCTGATCGCCGTCACGTCGTACGTGAACGACACGACCACGACCGTCCTGGACCTGGCCGATCCGCACGCGCCGCGAGTCGTGGCCCGCGTCAGCGGCCTCGACGAGACGACCGGCCTGTCCTTCGACGCCGCCGGGCGAACCGTGGCGGTCGTCGACGGGGCCGGGGCCCGGATCTGGGACACCGCGACCGGCCGGGACCTCCTCCGGCTGCACACCCAGGGCCTGCGCCTCAGCTCGCCCAGGCTCAGTGGCAACGACCTGTTCGTCCTGGACGGCAAGTCGGCGATGTGGCGCATCAACCCCGATCTCGCCGCGGTGATCCGGACGACATGCGAGCGGCCGGTCACCGTGGACTGGCACCGGTATTTCCCCGACACCAGCCGCCGGCCGCTGTGCCCGCCACTGTGAGGCCGCTCAGTACTTGAACTGGCTGACCAGGGTGTGCAGCGTCGCGCTCATCGTGGCCAGCTCGTTGACCGCGGCCTGGGAGCCCCCGATCGCGGTGGACGTCTCCGTCGCGGCGCCGGCGACCGCCGTCAGGCTGCCGGAGATGTCGCGGCTGCTGCCGGAGGCGTCGGAGATGACCTCGGAGGCGACCACGGCGAAGCCCTTGCCCATCTCGCCGGCCCGGGCCGCCTCGATGGTGGCGTTGAGGGCGAGCAGGTTGGTCTGCTCGGCGATCGCGGTGATCAGCTTGATGACGTTGTCGATCTCGACGGACGAGGTGCCGAGCTCCTTGACGGTCCGGGTGGCCTCGCTCGCCACGTCGACGGCCTCGGCGCCGGCCCGGCTGGCGTCGGCGGCGTTCGAGGCGATCTCCCGGATCGACGCGCCCATCTCCTCGGCGCCCGCGGCGACCGTGGTCAGCGCCCCGCTCATCGACTCGGTCGCGTCCGCGACGCCGCCGACCTGACGGGACGTGTCGGCGGCCGAGCCGGCGATCTGCTGCGAGCTGGCCGAGAGCTGCTCGGAGGCGGCGGCCAGCGAGGTGGCCTGGTCGCCGATCTGCCGGATCGTGCCGGCCAGCTTGGCGACGAACCGGTTGAACGCGGCGGCCAGCGGACCGAACTCGTCCCTGCGCGTCTCGTCGACCCGGCGGGTGAGGTCACCTTCGCCGTCCGCGATCTCGGACATCCGGCCGGTCAGCGCCGACAGCGGGCGCAGGATGCTGCGCGCGATCAGGAACGCCAGGATGCTGACCAGCAGCGCGGCGGCGACGATGCCGACCAGGACCGCGACCCGGGCTCCGTCGGCGGTCTCTGCCGTCTCCGTCGCCCGCGCGCCCAGCAGGCTCGTCTCGGCACCCGACAGTTCCGCGATGACGGTACGGATCTGGTCCATGACCGTCTTGCCCTTGTCGGTCAGCACGACGGCCTGCGCGGCGGCGAAGCCGTCGGTACGGCGCAGCTCGATCGTGTCGGCGAGCTCGGCGAACTTGCTCTCCACCAGCGGCCGCAGAGTGGTGATCCGCGCCTGCTGCTCGGCGTTGTCGCTGGTCAGCTCGGCGACCGCGGTGATGGCTCCGTCGATCGACTGCTTCGCGCTCTCGTACGGCGCCAGATACCGGTCCTCCCCGGTGATCAGTGACCCGGCCCGGGCACCACCCCGCGCGGAGCCCCCGTTCTCAAGATCGTCAACTTCGCCGCGCAACTTAGCGCAAGACATCTGATTTCTGGCTCTGAACAGGACAGCAGTATCCGCCCGTAGACACGGGAGGTCACCGGCGCCTATAAATACATCAGATGTCTAAGGCCTGCTGCGGCCGAGCGTGGGGCGCGGGCCACCACAGAGCAGGAGCCTCGGTGACTGAGCGCATCTCGTCCGTCGACACCTTCGACATCCGGTTCCCGACGTCGCGGCAGCGCGACGGGTCCGACGCCATGAACCCGTTCCCGGACTACTCCGCCGCGTACATCGTGCTGCGCACCACGGCCGGCGCCGAGGGCCACGGGTTCGTCTTCACCGTCGGCCGCGGCACGGAGATCGAGGTCGCCGCCATCCGGTCGCTGGCCACGATGGTCACCGGACTGCCGGTCGACGACCTGGTGGCCGATCCCGGGGCGCTGGCCCGGCGGCTCATCGGCGACAGCCAGATCCGCTGGCTGGGACCGGAGAAGGGGGTCGTGCACATGGCCGCCGGCGCTCTGGTCAACGCGGTCTGGGACCTCGCCGCCAGGCGCGCGGGCCAGCCGTTGTGGCGACTGCTGGCCACCCTCACCCCGGAGCAGGTCGTGGCCCAGATCGACTGGCGCTACCTGCGCGACGCGCTGACCGAGGACGAGGCGCTGGCCATGCTGCGCGACGCGGCCCCGGGCAAGGCCGAGCGCGAACGGACCTTGCTGGCCGAGGGCTACCCGGCGTACACGACCACGCCCGGCTGGCTCGGCTACGACGACGAGAAGCTCGCCCGGCTGTGCAAGCAGGCGGTCTCCGACGGCTATCAGCTGATCAAGCTGAAGGTCGGGGCGGACCTCGAGGACGACGTCCGGCGGCTGGCCATCGCCCGGCGCGCGGTCGGTCCGGACGTGCACCTCGCGGTCGACGCCAATCAGGTCTGGGGAGTGTCCGACGCGATCGGCTGGATGCGGGAGCTGGCGCCGTTCGACCCGTACTGGATCGAGGAACCGACCTCGCCGGACGACGTCCTCGGGCACGCCGCGATCCGGTCGGCGCTGGCGCCGATCCGGGTCGCCACCGGCGAGCACATGCACAACGCCGTCATGTTCAAGCAGCTGCTGCAGGCCGGCGCGGTCGACGTGGTCCAGATCGACGCCTGCCGCGTCGGCGGCGTCAACGAGAACCTGGCGATCCTGCTGCTGGCGGCGAAGTTCGGCGTCCCCGTCTGCCCGCACGCGGGCGGGGTGGGCCTCTGCGAGCTCGTGCAGCACCTGGCCATGTTCGATTTCATCGCGGTCAGCGGCACGGCCGAGGGCCGCGCCATCGAGTACGTCGACCACCTGCACGAGCACTTCACCGCCCCGGTACGCATCGAGAACGGTCGCTACATGGCGCCCCGGACGGCCGGGATGAGCGCGCAGATGCTGCCGTCGACGCTCACGGCGTACCGGTATCCCGACGGCCCCCGATGGGCCGGCGCCGAATCATCAGATGGAGGACACCGATGAACCGCATAATTCTGCTCGGTCTGGCGGTCGTCACGACGGTCGGCGTCACGTCCGCGCTGGCCGGCTGCAACCGCGACTCGCCGGCGGCCGACGGCGGCGGGGCCACGGCCCCGATCGTCGGCGTCGACTACCCGAGGTCGGACACCGACTTCTGGAACTCCTACATCAGGTACGTGCCCGAGTCCGCCCGGGACCTCGGCGTCGGGCTCAAGACGACGAACTCGCAGAACGACGTGGCCTCCTTGATCTCGAACGTGCAGACGTTCGTCAGCCAGGGCGTCAAGGCCGTGGTGATGGCCCCGCAGGACACCGCCGCCATCGCACCCAGCCTCGAACAGCTCGCCGCCAAGAAGATCCCGGTCGTCACCATCGACACCCGGCCCGACACCGGATCCGTCGCCATGGTGGTGCGGGCCGACAACCGCGCCTACGGCACCAAGGCGTGTCAGTTCCTGGGCGCCAAGCTGGGCGGCAAGGGCAAGGTCGTGATGCTCCAGGGTGACCTCGCGTCGATCAACGGCCGCGACCGCACCGAGGCCTTCAACGACTGCATGAAGAAGGACTTCCCCGGCATCAAGGTCTTCGGCGAGGTGACCGACTGGAAGGGCGACGTCGCGGCGTCCAAGCTGCAGACGCGCTTGGCGTCCGACCCTGACCTCAAGGGCGTCTACATGCAGTCGTCGTTCGCGCTCTCCGGCACCAAGCAGGTGCTCAAGCAGAAGGGCCTGCTGGTGCCCCCGAGCGACCCCAAGCACGTCTTCATCGTCTCCAACGACGGGATTCCCGAGGAGCTCAAGGACATCAAGGCCGGCCTCATCGACGCGACGGTCAGCCAGCCCGCCGACCTGTACGCGAAGTACGGGCTCTTCTACGCCAAGGCCGCCATCGACGGCAAGACGTTCCAGCCCGGGCCGACCGACCACGACAGCACCATCATCAAGGTGCGCGACGGCCTGCTCGAGGATCAGCTCTCCGCGCCGCTGGTCACCGCGGACGGCGCGACGATCGGCGGTGAGAAGACGGCGAAGTACGACGACAAGTCGCTGTGGGGCGCCTCATGACGGCCGCGGAGCCGGTCGTCGAGGCCGCCGGCATCAGCAAACGCTACGGGTCCACAGTCGCGCTGGACCGGGCCGCCATCACGGTACGGCCCGGCGAGACGCACGCCTTGGTCGGCCGCAACGGCGCCGGGAAGTCGACGATGGTCGCCCTGCTGACCGGGCTGCAGGCGCCGGACACCGGCCGGATCACCTTCGGCGGACGGCCCGCCCCGCCGCTCGGTGACCGCGACGCGTGGCGCCGGCAGGTGGCCTGCGTCTACCAGAAGTCGACGATCATCCCGACCCTCACCGTCGCCGAGAACCTGTTCCTGAACCGGCACGACCGCGGCGCCGGCGGCCTCATCCGCTGGGGTGCGCTGCGCCGCTCCGCGCGCGAGCTGCTGGCGACCTGGTCGGTCGACGTGGACGTGGACCAGCCGGCGTCGGCGCTGACCGTCGAGCAGCGGCAGTTCGTGGAGATCGCCCGCGCGCTGTCGTTCGGCGCCCGCTTCATCATCCTCGACGAGCCGACCGCCCAGCTCGACGGCACCGGCATCACCCGGCTCTTCGCCCGCATCGAAGCCCTGCGCTCGCAGGGCGTCACCTTCCTGTTCATCAGCCACCACCTGCAGGAGATCTACGAGATCTGCGACGTGGTGACCGTCTTCCGCGACGCCCGGCACATCCTCACCACCGAGGTCGCCGAGCTCGACCGCGCCGCCCTGGTGGCGGCGATGACCGGCGAGGACGTCAGCCTGGCCGGCGACACGCACCGGCGGCCGCCGGCCGCGGACGCCGAGGTCCGCGTCGTCGTTCGCGACCTGGTGACGGCGTCCGGCGCCGAAGCGTCGTTCGAGGCGCGGGCGGGCGAGGTGATCGGGCTGGCCGGCGGGGGCGGCAGCGGCAAGTTCGAGGTGGCCGAGGCCCTGGTCGGACTGGCCCGGCCGGCCGCGGGCACGGTCGCCGTCGACGGCCGTACGCTGCGCCGGGGCAGCGTGCCGGACGCGCTCGCCGCCGGCGTGGGCCTCGTCCCGCAGGACCGGCACCGGCAGGGCCTGGTGCCGCTGCTGTCCGTCGCCGAGAACATCACCATGACCGTGCCCGAGCGGGTCGGCCGGCGCGGTCTCATCTCGTCGGCCCGCCGCGATGCCTTCGCCGGCCGGTTCATCACCGACCTGGCCATCAAGGCTTCCGGCCCGCAGGTGCCCGTCTCCGACCTCTCCGGAGGCAACCAGCAGAAGGTGGTCATGGGCCGTGCCCTGGCCGGCGACCCCAGACTGCTGGTCCTCATCACGCCGACCGCCGGCGTGGACGTGCGATCCAAGCAGACCCTGCTCGGCGTGGTCGAGCAGGTACGCCGGCGCGGCAGTGTCGTGCTGGTCGTCTCCGACGAGCTCGACGATCTGCGCGTGTGCGACCGCGTCCTGGTCATGGTCCGGGGCCGGGTCGTGCGGGACATGCCGTCCGGCTGGCGCGACAACGACCTGGTAGCCGCCATGGAAGGGGTCGATCTCGACCATGTCTGACACGCTCTCCGGCACCACCGCTCCCCCGGCCGCCCCGGCGCCGCCGGCCACCCGCCGTACCCTCGCGCTGGCCCGGATGCGCGACCTCGCGCTGGTGCCGGCCATCATCGCGGTCGCCATCGTGGGTTTCATCGTCAGCCCGGTGTTCCTGCAACCGGACAACATCATCAACGTGCTGCAGAGCATGTCCGAGATCGCCATCGTCGTGCTGGCCGAGACCCTGGTGCTGATCGCCGGGAAGATGGACCTGTCGCTGGAGTCGACCTTCGGGCTGGCGCCGGGCGTCGCGGCCTGGCTGATCGTCGACCCGGCGGTGACCCACGGTCTCGGCGTGCACGCCCTGCCGGGCGCCCTGGCCGTCCCGCTGGTGCTGCTGACCGGCGCGCTGATCGGCGCCTTCAACGGCCTGCTGATCGTGCGCTTCGGGCTCAACGGCTTCATCGTCACGCTCGGTATGCTCATCGTCCTGCGCGGCCTGCTAACCGGCATCTCCGGCGGCAAGACCTTCTTCGCCCTGCCGGAGTCCATGACCTACCTCGGCTCCACGTCCTGGCTGGGCGTGCCCGCGTCGATCTGGATCACCCTGGCCCTGTTCGCCGTGGCCGTCGTGGTCCTCGGCTACACCCGGGCCGGGCGTTCGCTGTACGCGATCGGCGGCAACGTCGACGCCGCCCGGGCGGCCGGCATCCGGACGGACCGGGTCGTCTGGCTGACCCTGATCATCGCCGGCACGCTGGCCGCCCTCGCCGGCCTGCTGATCAGCGGACGGCTCGCGTCGGTCACCGCGGCGCAGGGCGACGGGGCGATCTTCCAGGTCTTCGCCGCGGCCGTCATCGGCGGCGTCAGCCTCAACGGCGGCAAGGGAACCGTCTTCGGGGCCTTCACCGGCGTGCTGCTGCTCTTCATGATCATCAACGTGCTGACGCTGGGCGGCGTGCCGGCCCAGTGGACCAACTTCCTCAACGGTGCGGTCATCCTGGTCGCGCTGGTCGTCTCCCGGATCACCGGCGGCAAGGCCCAGACCTGACCGCGGCGCTACAGCTGGTGCCGCGGCGCGGCGGCCAATACCGTACGCAGCCACGACTCCGACGTGTTCACGTGGATCAGCGCGCTCGCCTGGGCCAGCAACTGGTCCCGGTCACGCAGCGCCAGGTAGATCGCCTCGTGCTCGTTGAGCGTGACGTGCGCGGAGCCACCCTCGATCAGCCCCCGCCACACCCGCGCCCGCAGCGTCTGCCCCGAGAGCCCGTCGAGGAGCGAGGTCAGCGTCTCGTTGCCGGTGACCGCGATGACCGTACGGTGGAACGCGGCGTCGTACCGGATGAGTTGCTCGGCGTCCTCCGCCGCCCCCCGCATGTCCTCGAGGATCTCGCCCAGCCGGGCCACGTCCGCGTCGGTGATCCGCAGCGCGGCGACGCCGGTGGCCACCGGCTCCAGCATCCGGCGCACCTCCATGACCTCCAGCAGGGTGTCGTCGCGAAGCAGCTCGACGGCGACACCCAGACCCTGCAGCAGCAGCCGCGGCGCCAGGCTCGTCACATAGGTGCCGTCGCCGCGGCGCACGTCGAGCACGCGGGCCGCCTCCAGCACCTTGACGGCCTCCCGGACGCCGCTGCGGGACAGGCCCAGCTCCTGCGACAACTGCTGCTCGGTGGGCAGCCGGGCGCCCGGAGGCAACTCCCCCGACTGGATCAGACCACGGATCCGCGTGATCGCCTCGTCGGTCAGCGCCACCGGATCCTCCCGCAAGCCATGAGGCAGTCATCGTATCCACGCCCGCGGCCGCCCCGCGGTCGTACGGCTGTCAGTTGCCGTCCGGCTGGGCCCAGGGGTCGCTCGCCGGGATGCTGCCGGTGTGTGGTGGCAGGTCGCGCTGCGGTGTGCTTCCGCTCGGAGTGTCGTGGCTGAAGTGCGGTGGGGGCGCCACGACCAGCACGTACCGGTTGCGCTGGACGGTCTCGAAGAAGCGGTTGGACGGCGGCAGGGCGAGCAGCACGAGGGCCCCCAGCGCGGCCAGGACGGTCAGCGCGTCGAGCAGGCCGGCGCTGATGCCGTACGCGGCCGGCATGAACCGCGCGACCGTGCCCTCGCCCGCGGATCCGGACGGCGCGTGGATGGGGTCCGACAGGTTGCCGAGCCCGCCGCACACCAGGAAGATCCCGCCGAGCACGTACGTGGTCACCCGGGCGTTCTTGCGGCCGTCGCCGTTGAGCACGGCCAGCAGGGCGGCCCCGCCGACGAAGAAGATGTCGAGCGTCGCGCCGACGATGCTCCGGAATCCGGATCCGGTGTCGCCGGTGTAGGCATCGCGGTAGACGCTCAGGTCCGTGTTGACGAAGACCAGCTCGAGGACGGCGGACAGCAGGGAGAGCCCCGCGACACCGAACAACAGCGCGGACGCGAACCGCACAGTGGTCGGTGACCGCGGAGGTACCGGTGGCGCCAGACGCATGCGAGACAAGGTAGTCCCTCGGCGCCGGACACGGGGGATGCCGTCAGTGGGCGGTGGGCCGGTAGACCAGTTCCTGGGTGTGGCCGTCGAGGGTCCGGCTCTCCAGCAGCTCGAGGTCGAAGTCCCCCGCCCCGCCGAGGATCGGACTGGTTCCGGTCCGGCCGGAGATGACGGGGAAGATCGTCACCTGCAGGCGGTCGACCAGGCCGGCGGCCAGCAGGGCCCAGTTCAGCGACAGGCTGGCCTGCGAGCGCAGCGGCACGTCCGACTCCTGCTTGAGCCGGGTGACGATCTCCACCGCGTCCCCGCTGACGATGGTCGCGTCCGGCCAGCCCAGGGTGTCCTGCAACGTCGACGAGATCACCGTGGCCGGCATGCGCATGGTCCGGACGTTCCACTCGTCGAGCGTGTGCGGATCGATACCCGAGGACATGATCTCGGCGTTCTCCCGGAACGTGGTGGCCCCGAAAACCATCCGCTGCTCGGTGCCGAACAGGGCGGCCCGGTGCGCGAGCAGCTCAGGGCCCTGCTTGCTCCAGTAGCCACCCCAGTCCGCCCCCTCGGCGTACGAGCCGTAGCCGTCGAGGGTGGAGAACACGTCCCAGGTGTAGAGAGCAGTCATGTCATTTCCTCCTTGATTGGCAGTCTCACCCTGTCCACGAACACGCCGGCACCGATCCGACAGGACACGCGGTGCGAACTTCCGCGCGTTGACTCGTTCCCGTCAGATGCGTGGACGGCGGGCGCCCGGCGGCGTATGAACGGCTCACCCCTCCGATTCCGAGGTGCGACGCCATGGCCCACACGCAGGAGCACCTCGACGCGCCGGGATCGGCCGTGCCCGTGCCCGTGCCGGACGGTGATCTCGACTGGCCGTGCACCCTCGACGAGGACGGCGTCACCGAGATCCGGGTGCACGGGGTCGGCGGCGGCTCACCGACGGCCATGCTGGACGACCCGGCGGCCCGGCAGGTGTCCGGTGACCAGGTAGCCGGCTTCTGGCGCGGTCGCGACCACCTGATCGACGGCCGGCCCCGGTGGCACCGGGAGGTGTATTCGTGGGGCGGCCTGACCTCCCAGGCGCTCAGCAGCGCCCTGTGGCTCATGTTGCTGCCGTTCGCGCTGGTCAATCTGGCCGGCTGGATGGCACTGGGCCTGCGCAGCGGGGCGGGCGCCGAGCGGGGCGAGGTACGCGTCGGCTGGCTCGTCGTGCTCCAGCAGAGCCTGGTCCGGGTCATCGGGCTGGGCGTCACCTGGCTGTACCTGCTCTTCGCCGCGCAGATCGCGATGGACCTGGCCGGCTGGCAGTGCGTCCAGGTGTCCTGCCGGGTCGTCACGGCCTGGGAGAAGATCGGTCTGGCCGGGCATCCGTTCCGGGCGGTCGCGCTGGCGGCGTTGGTCCCGCTGGTCCTCGTCGCCGGGCTGTGGCGGTTGAGCTCGGTCAGCAAACAGCGGTACGACGAGCACGGCGACGACCCGGGCATCGTCCCTCCCCGGGCCGGGCTGCCGGCCCGGATCACGCTGACCAGCCCGCGGTTCTGGACCCGGCACACCTACAACGAGTCGACCCGCCGGCTGCACCTGGCCTCGGCGCTGCTGGTCATCGCGTACCTGTTGCTGCGGGTCGCCCGCGAGGGCGACCGGTTCCCGGCCGTCACGGGCGTGTTGTCCCTCGTGGTCGTGGCCCTGCTGGTGCTGTCGACGATCAGTGCCGGCTGGGCCTGGCTGTGCCGCCGGGTCTTCCAGCGCCCCCGCCTCGCCTTCGCCACGGCCGGCGCTCTGCTCCTCGCGGCCGCCCTCGTGGCGTGGCTGCAGCCGGCTCACGAGCAGAGTGATCCGGGCGTCATGCCGGGGATCGTCATGTTCCTCGACTCGGTGCTCCTGCTGATCTACGTGCTCGGCTTTCTGCACGGTGTCGTCGCCGTCGTCGCCCGGCACCAGGTCCGCAAGGCGAGCTGGGCCCGTCCGGCGGCGTTCCCCGCGCCGGTCATCGCCCTGGTGGTGGCCGTGGTGCTGACCCTGTCCGTGTGGTCCGGCTTCGTGGTGTGGGTGGCGCGCTGGCTGAGCGGCGAGGCGCGGCCGAACGCCGGTCCGGCCGCCGACGTCATGTCCTATCCCGGGTCGTACACCGCATCCGCCCAGCTCAACGTCATCGGCGCGGCTCTGATCGTGGTGCTGGTGGGCCTGGTCGCCGGCGCGTCGCTGCGGCACCGGCGCCAGGATCCCGGACGGGCCCTCGCGGCCGAGTTCGCGCAATGGCGGCGCTACTCACTGCCGGCGGCCAAGCACCTCGCCGAGGGCAAGGACCGCGACGCGGGCTGGCTGCGGTCGGTACGCACCTGGATGTGGTTCGCCGGCGGGGCCCGCTGGCTGGAGTTCCTGGTCGTGGCCGCGGTCGTGTTCAGCACGCTGAGTCTGATCCTGTACGCGATCTGGGTCTTCCCGGAATGGCGGGGCGAGAAGCTGGGGGCGGGCCTCACGCTGGCGGTGGCGGTGTTGCTGTTCTGCGCCGGGCTCTGTGCCTTGGCCGCGGCCGGCGACGCGTCGAGACCCCGGCCGCTGCGCGTCACGGCCGGTGTCACCTTCCTGGTCTGCCTGGGCCTGGTCGGGTGGGCGGTCCGGCAAGGCGTACCGCGGGTGACCCTGGAGACGTCGGCGCTGCCGGACTGGTGGCCGCTCAACGAGGGTTTCGCCACCACCGTGCTCACCCTCATTCCTGTGGCCGGGGTGCTCGTGCTGCGCCGGGCGATCCGCAGCGACAGCACCCGGCGGACGGTCGGCGTCGCCTGGGACATCACCACGTTCTGGCCGCGCAGCTTCCACCCGCTGGCCCCGCCGAGCTATGCCCAGCGGGCGGTGCCCGACCTGGTGCTACGGGTACGCCACCTGCTGAAGGAGGGGCATGCCGTCGTGCTGTGCGGTCACAGCCAGGGCGCGGTGCTGACCGTGGCGACGCTCGCCCAGCTCACCAATCTCCCGCGGGAGCAGCGTTCCCGGCTGTCCGTCGTGACCTACGGCAATCCGGTGGCCCACCTGTACATGCGGTGGTTCCCGGCCTACATCAACGACTGCCTGGTGAAGGAGTGCGCCGAGGTCCCCGGCGGGCGCCGGTGGGTGAACTTCTACCGGCACACCGACCCGGTCGGCCGGGAGCTGTTCCACAAGGCGCGCGCCGGCGCGGCCACCTCCCCGGCCCGCGAGTACGCCGACTGCTGGCTACCCGACCCGCCCGTGGACCTGCGACGTCCCGGCGACGGGCGGCCGCGGGTCCGGCACCACGGCAACGGGGGTTACGTCTGGCAGGCCCCGGCCGCGGCTCACCTCCGGCACGAGGCCGAGCGACTGGACGCTCTCACCGCAACCAGCGAAAGCGAGGCTGACAATGTCGGAACAGGTGCAGGTCCCGGCGGAGGGCTCCGGCGAGGACGCATACCAGCAGTTTGCATTGTCCTACGACGGCTACGCCTGGGCCGGCGACCTCAACGAGATCGGTGAAGTCACCCGGCGCGCCTGGGAGCAGACCGGTGAGCTGGGTGAGGACATCGACCTGCTGCGGGCTGTGCTGTTCCGGGAGCAGCGGTCGAGCCGGTGGGCCGGTGGCGGGTTGTTCGGGCAGCGCGTGCCGTTCGATCGGGAGCCCTTCGTCGTCGCGCTCGTCGCCCGCATCCGGCAGCTCAGCGGCGGGTCCGTCGCCCGCCGGTCCGGCTACCGCTGATCGCCGTGCGGGTTGCTCTCGCCGATGACTCGGCGCTGTTCCGCACCGGGCTGGCGATGATGCTGACCGCGGGCCGGCACGCCGCTCAGACCCGGGTGGCCTGGTCCGGCATCAGCAGCTCGGCGGTGATCGGCAGCTCGCGGATCCGGCGGCCGGTCGCGTGGAAGACCGCGTTCGCGATCGCCGCGGCCACCCCCACCTGCCCGATCTCGCCGACGCCCTTCACCCCGAGCGGCCCCACCACCGGGTCCTGCACCTCGATGAACTCGACCGTCACATCGGGGGCGTCGGCGTTGACCGGCACCAGATACTCACCCAGGTTGTTGGCGGCCCAGCGCCCCGACCGGGGGTCCATCCGGTTGCCTTCCAGCAGGGCCTGACTCAGGCCCCACAGCATGCCGCCCATCAGCTGGCTACGGGCCAGCTTCGGGTTCAGCACCCGGCCGGGCGCGAAGGCCCCGGCCAGCCGGCGCACCCGGACCAGGCCGAGGTCGGCGTCCACGGCGACCTCGGCGAACTGGGCGCCGAAGGTCAGCAGGCCGTGCGGGGTGTCCAGCGGTGGCGGCGTCCAGCTGCCCAGCGCCTCGACGTCGAGCAGCCGGTTGCGCTGCAGGAGATCCGCGTAGGTCTCGCCATCGTCCGGCCGGTCGGCCACTGCCATCCGACCGTCGTGGACGCCGATCGTCGCCGGGTCGGCGCCGTGCAGCGGTGACTTCGGGTCGGCCACTGCCATCGCGACCAGGCGGTCGCGCAGCTGCACGCCGGCGTCGTGGACCGCGGAGCTGACCATCATCGCGCCGGACGAGCCGACGGCTGAGGACGTGTTCGGCAGGTCGGTGTCGCCGGCCTCGAAGCGGACCGCGTCCAGGGACACCGCGAGCGCGTCCGCGGCCACCTGGGTCATCACCGTGGTGGCGCCGGTGCCGAACTCCTGGGCGCCGGCCCCGAACACCGCGCTACCGTCGGCGTACACCCGGGCCCGGGCGTGCTGCACCGGCATGAAGAAGGCGATCGGGTACGCCGCGGCGGCCATGCCCGACCCGATGAGCCAGTCGCCCTCGCGCCGTGAGCGTGGCCGTGGATCACGCTGCTGCCAGCCGAATGTCTCCGCGCCGGCGCGCAGGCACTCGGCGAAGCCGTCGCTGGACCACGGGTGCCCGTACGGGTCGGTGCCGGCCCGGTTGCGCAGCCGCAGCTCGACGGGGTCGACCCCGACCCGGGTGGCGAGCTCGTCCATCGCCGTCTCCAGCGCGAACACCCCGAGGGTCTCGCCCGGGCCGCGGGTGAAGGTGGGCGTCATCGTGTTGCCCTTGATCAGCCGGTGCACGCCCAGGTAGTTGTCGACGGCGTACAGCTGGGAGGACACCCCGGTGGCGGGCTCCGCCCAGTCGTCGAACGGCGAGGTGATCGACAGCTTTTCGTGGCGGATCGCGGTCAGCCGGCCGTCCTCGCCCGCGCCCAGGGTGACGCTCTGCTCCTGCTCCTCGCGATGACCGTGCGAGGTGTACGTCTGCGGCCGGGTCAGCACCAGCTTCACCGGGCGCCCGACGTGCCTGGCCGCCATGGCCGCCAGGGTGACGTGCGGCCACACCATCGCCTTGCCGCCGAAGCCGCCGCCGACGTACTCGGTGATCACCCGGATCCGGGACAGCGGCAGGCCCAGCAGCTGCGCGACGGTGAGCTGGCTGGCGCGTACGCCCATGGTGGAGTCGTAGAGGGTCAGCCGGCCGTCATGCCAGACCGCCGTGGTTGCCGACGGTTCCAGCGTGTTGTGGTGGTTCGCGGCCATCCGCAGCGTCGTCTCGACGCGTACCGGGGCCGCGGCCAGGGCGGTGGTCACGTCGCCGCGTTCGTTGCGCCCGGGGGCGAGTCCGCCGAACAGCCGCTCGGCCTCGTACGCCCGGTCCCGGCCCTCGTCGATCGTGGTGAGCGACGGCGCCCGCTCGTAGTCGATTTCGACGAGCGACGCGGCGTACTGGGCCCGTTCGTGGCTGTCGGCGACCACCACCGCGACCGGCTGCCCGTGGTAGTGCACGACGTCGTCCTGCATCGGGAAGAAGCTCTCCCCCGGTGCCGCCTGGCCGACCAGCGAGGGCAGCAGACGCGGTGGCGCGGCGATCCGTTCCAGGTTCTCGTGGGTGAGGACGGCCAGGGTCCCGGGCTGGTCCAGGGCTGCTCGGACCCGTACCGCAGTCACCCGCCCGGCCGGCACCGCGGCCCCGACGATGACCGCGTACACCAGGCCCGGCAGGGCGATCTCCGCCGTGTACCGGGCCCCACCGGTGACCTTGTCCCGGCCGTCGACCCGGTCGACGGGTGTTCCTACCGCGGGGCTCATCGCTCTGCTCCTCGCATCGCGGTGGTCAGCGCGCGCACGATGGCGCGCTCGGCGAACTCGACCTTGAAGGCGTTCAGGGGACGGGTGACCGCCGGTCGCATCTCCTCGGCGGCCGCCCGGGCGAACGCCTCCGCCGTCGCCGGTGCGCCGGCCAGCGCCGCCTCGGCCCGCCGGGCGCGCCACGGCTTGGTGCCCACGCCGCCCAGGGCCAGCCGGACCTCGGCGACCGTGCCCTGCTCCACGCGGACCGCGGCCAGGACCGAGACCAGGGCGAACTCGTACGACTGCCGGTCGCGGAACTTCAGGTAGCACGACGTACGGGCCAGCGGCAGGCCCGGCACCTCGATCGCAGTGATCAGTTCGCCGTGTTCGAGGGGGTGCTCGCGCTCCGGGGTGTCGCCGGGCAGCAGGTAGAAGTCGTCGATCGGGATCGAGCGGCTGCCCCGCGGACCGGCCGTGCGGACCGTGGCGTCGAAGGCGACCAGCGGCACCGCGACATCCGACGGATGGGTGGCGATGCAGTGGTCGCTGGTGCCGAGCACGGCGTGTCCGCGGTTGAAGCCGTCGAGCGCGGAGCAGCCGGTGCCCGGCGCGCGCTTGTTGCAGGGCGAGACGCCGTCCCGGAAGTACGCGCACCGTACCCGCTGGCACAGGTTGCCGCCCATCGACGCCATGTTGCGCAGCTGTTCGGACGCGCCCAGCAGCAGCGCCTGGGAGATGCCGGGATAGCCGGCGACGACGGCGGGATGGCGGGCCACGTCGCTCATCCGGGCGAGCGCGCCGATCCGCAGGCCACCGCCGGGCGTGCCGGACACGTCGGCGAGCGGCAGGGCGTTGATGTCCACGAGGACGTCCGGTGCGGTGACCCCGAGCCGGATCAGGTCCACCTCGGTCGTACCGCCGGCCAGGAAGGTGCTCGCCGGGTCACCGGCGACCGCGGTCACCGCTTCGTCGACGTCGTGGGCGCGTACGTAACTAAGCGGTCGCATCGCCGGTCGCCCGCCGTTCGCCGTCGCGGACCGCGCGGATGGCGGCCCGGATGTTCGGGTACGCGGCACAGCGGCAGATGTTGCCGCTCATGAACTCCGCGATGGCGGCGTCGTCGCCGGCGTTGCCCTCGCGCAGCAGGGCGACCGCGGACATGATCTGGCCCGAGGTGCAGTAGCCGCACTGGAAGGCGTCGTGCTCGATGAACGCCTGCTGCATCGGGTGCAGATCGTCGCCGTCGCCGCTGAGGCCCTCGATGGTGGTGACCGCCCGGCCCTCGCAGGTGACCGCCAGGGTCAGGCAGGCGAGCACCCGGCGACCGTCCACCCAGACCGTGCAGGCGCCGCAGGTGCCCTGGTCGCAGCCCTTCTTCGCGCCGGTCAGGCCGAGGTGCTCGCGCAGCGCGTCGAGCAGGCTGACCCGCGGCTCCAGGTCGACTGTGTGCACGACGTCGTTGACGGTCAGACCGACAACGCCGGCGGACGGCCCGCGCCGGTCCGTGGCACCGGGATGGATCGCTGTCATGGCCACACTCCTCACATCAGCGCCCTCCACGCAACCACCACCCACCGAGCCTGTCCAGACCTTGTCGGTGCTCACCCTAGGAACCGGCGGGCGACCGGCGCTTACATCGCCTTGCTGCCGCCGATCAGTGGCGCGGCAGCCGCAGCTGCCGCGCCACCATCCGGTTCAGCCCACTCGACAGGAGACTGTCGGCCAGGTGGTGCTGCCGTTCTTCTGAATCGTCACGCCGAAGTTGTTGCCGCTGCCGTTGGGCTGGGCGACGAGTTGTTGCGCGCTCGGGTAGCTCGCGTTGATGTTCCAGGTGGAGAGGACCTTCTCCGGAGCCGGGATGTTCATCGTCACGGTCCACGTGTTCGAGCCGCTGACGGCGACGTTCAGGTTGTACCGGTCGTTCCAGCTCTGACCGGCCGACAACGTGGCGGTGCAGCTGCCGCCGCCCTGCGGCGGTGGCGTCGTCGTCGGGTTCGGGTTCGGCGTCGTCGGGTTGGAGGTGCCGGTCGGGGCGACCGCCCGGCCGGTCGACGGGGAGATCATGCCGGCGCACAGGTTGCGGCCGGCCAGGCCCTGGGCGATACGCGGGATGGCGGCCAGGGTGTTGGCCGGCCAGTCGTGCATCAGGATGATCTGGCCGTTGGTGAGCCGGGCGTTGGCCGCCACGATGGCGTCGGTGCTGGCGTTGTTCCAGTCCTGCGAGTCGACGTCCCAGATGATCTCGGTCAGGCCGTACTTCTGCTCGACCGAGCGCAGGGTCGCGTTGGTCTCGCCGTACGGCGGGCGGAACAGCTTGGGCGTGCCACCGCCGGCGTTCGCGATCGCCGTCTGCGTACGGCTGATCTCCGAGTCCATGCTGGCCTGGCTGCCCTGCGTCAGGTGGGCGTGGGAGTAGCTGTGGTTACCGACCCACATGCCCGCGTCGACCTGGGCCCTGACCAGCCCCGGGTTCTGCGCGGCGTAGTTGCCCTGGTTGAACATGGTGGCCCGCAGGCCGTTCTGGCGCAGCGCGTTCAGCAGGGCCTGGGTGTTGCCCGACGGCCCGTCGTCGAAGGTCAGTCCGACGTAGCCGTTACAGGTGGCCGCCTGGGACGGCGTGGCCGTGACAGTGGTGGCGACGAGGCCCAGGGCGGCCAGGGCGGCGACCGTCAGGCCGGTCAGCGTCCCTCTCCACCGACGTGATGTGGTCAGCATGCGCGTTCCTCCTCTCGGATTCGACTGGTTGCGGATCAGCCGGCCTGGCACGAGACGCTCGGCCAGGTGGTGCTGCCGTTCTTCTGGATCGTCACGCCGAAGTTGTTGCCACTGCCGTTCGGCTTGGCGACCAGCGTCTGGGCGCTGGGGTAGCTCGCGGAGATGTTCCACGTCGAGAGCACCTTCTGCGGTGCCACGACGTTCATCGTCACGGTCCAGTTGCTGGAGCCGCTGACCGCGACGTTGAGGTTGTAGCGGTCGGACCACGAGTCGCCGGCGGTCACCGCGGCGGTGCAGCCACCACTACCGCCGGCCGGCGGGGTCGTCGTCTGGCCCGGGTTCGGGACCGTGGTGCCGCCGCTGCTCACGGTGATGTTCGAGCTGCCGCTGCTCTGGTAGCCCTCGGTCGCGATGATCTGGTAGTCGTGCGAGCCGAGCTGCAGACCGGAGCGGGTCCAGGCGTCGAAGTGGTTGCCGGTGGTGATGGAGCCGCCGGTGCGCTTCTGCTGCCGCACACTCCAGTACTGGTAGAACGTCGCCGTGCCTTCGATCGACGGCTGGTTGACCCGCTGGGTGCGGTAGACGTCGTAGGTGCCGCCGTCCGAGGTCACGGTGCCCAGCCGGGTCGCGCCGGTGCTCGGGTTGTAGTTGCCGAAGTTCTCGACCACGTAGTACTCGACCAGCGGGTTGCGGGTCCAGCCGTAGAGCGCCAGGTAGCCGTTGCCGTTGACGTTGAACGAGCCGGAGTAGTTGATCGTGCGCCGGGCACCGGTCGCCCAGCCCTTACCACCGACCCAGTTGTTGACGTTGCTCCACTGGGAGGTGTAGTTGCCGTCCGGCCCCAGCGTCATGGAGACGTTGCCGCTGTCCTTCCAGAACGAGAAGAAGTAGCCGTTGTGGCTGCCGGTGGTGTTCGACGTGACGGTCCGGTTGGCCTCGGCGCTGGCGTCGACCGCCATCGCGGTGCCGGCGAGGGCGATCGCCATGGCGCAGCCGACACCGAACAGCGTTCTGACCAGGCCGCGCCGGCGGCCCTTCGGTTGCACGGGAGCTACTTGCATCGCGGACGTCCTCCTCGGGGGAAGCCTGGCGGGGGACCAGGCGGGGTTCATGTCCATCTATCGATTGACGGCTGAAGTATCGATCGGCAGCCGTGACGAAGTCAACAACTTCCGGAAACACACCGGAATTACGAACTCGGACAAAGTGCCGTCCAAAGCGGATCTTCCCAGCTCAGCCGCGCTATCAAGCAGCACAGAAATGAGTCCGCCGACTACCGCGCGACCGTTTTGTCCACCGCCGAAGGATCAACCGTTGCCGAAAGTTTCGGTCCCTGGCCTTGTCGCATCGGTGACTTTCGGTGAGGGAGACCGGCCGGGTGAATAGGGTTCTGTCGTGTCAGCTTTCGCGAGTCCGCCTGATCCCGAACGGGCCGGCTCGGTCGACGAGATCGTGCAGCGGTTACGGCTGCTCAAGGCGTGGGCCGGGAGTCCCTCGTTCGACACGATCACCGCGCGCGTCAATGCCGCCTGGTCGCGCTCCGGGCGGGAGGCCGACCTGGCCGGGCGGACCACCGTGGTCGACTGTTTCCGGCCCGGACGGCGCCGGCTGAACGCCGATCTGGTGGTCGCCGTGGTCGAGGCCCTGCACACCGATCCCGGCTACGTCGCGCGCTGGCGGCAGGCGCTGCGGGTCGTCGGCGGTGAGATCCAGGCCGCGGCTCAGGTACGGGTCAGCGCCGCCCTGCCGGCAGCCCTGCCCGCGTTCACCGCGCGGGAGTCCGAGCTGGAGCGGCTCCGGTCGGCCTTCGGCGACGGCACCCGGGTCTGTCTCATCACCGGGATGGCCGGCGCCGGCAAGTCCCGGCTCGCGGTCCGGGCCGGGCACCTGCTCGCCGCGGAGCACGCCTTCGACCGGGTGCTGTTCGTCAACCTGCGCGGTTTCCACGAGGACGCGACCCAGCCGCCGGCCGATCCCTCGGCCGTGCTCGACGGCATGCTGCAGAGCCTGGGGGTGCCCAGCCTGCGGGTCCCGTACGGGATGACAGCGCGCGCCACCGCCCTGCGGGAGCGGCTCACCGGGCTGCGGGTGTTGCTCGTGCTCGACAACGCCGCCGACGAGCAGCAGCTGGAGCCGCTGTTGCCGGACACGCCCGGGTCGTTCGCGCTGGTCACCAGCCGGCGCCGGCTCCCCGGGATCGTGGGGGCCACGCGCCTCGCCGTGGACGCGTTCACGCCGGCGGAAGCGCTGCGATTTCTCGGCGCGGTGCGCCCACGGGTCCCGCTCGGGCCGGACCCGTCGGCGCCGGCCCGGATCGCCCGGAGCTGCGGTTACCTTCCGCTCGCGCTGGCCCTGGTGAGCGGGCAGCTGCGGGCGGCGCCCGGGTGGACGCTGACCGATCATGCCGACCGGCTCGACGAGCGCCGGCAGGAGCGGCGCCTCGACGACGCGGTCGAGCTGACCCTGCGCGTCTCCTACGACCATCTCGGTGGGTGCCGGCGGCTGCTGCGCCTGCTCGCGCTGCATCCCGGGCAGGACTTCGACGGGTACGCGGCAGCGGCGCTGGCCGGCGCGGACCCGGCCACGGTGCGCGCGGAGCTCAACGACCTGTGCCGGGACCATCTGGTGCAACCGGCCGGCGAGGGACGGTACGCGTTCCACGATCTCGTCCGGGCGTTCGCGGCGAACCGGGCGACCGACGAGGACGCGCCGTCGGCCCGGCGGGCGGCGCTGACCCGGCTGTTCGACTACTACCTGGCGACCGCCGCAGCCGCCGCGAACGCCTTGTCCCCCGCCGAGGCGCACAGCCGTCCACGGATCGCGGCACCGGAGTCGGCGCTGCCGGACGTGGGCGACCGGGATGCCGCCCGGGCGTGGCTGGACGCCGAGCGGCACACGCTCGTCGCCGTGGCCGCGTACACGGCGGTGCAGGGCTGGCCGGGCCACACCACCGCGTTGTCCACCACGCTGTTCCGCTACCTGAACGGCGGTCATCACTCCGACGCGCTGACCCTGCACGACCACGCCCGGCACGCCGCCGCGGACATCGCGGATCCCCTGGCGCAGGGGCATGCGCTGACGAACCTCGGCGCCACGTACACCCGCCTCGGCCGGTACGAGACCGCCGTCGAGCTGCTCCGGCAGGCACTCGAGCTGTTCGCCCGGGCGGGCGACCCCGGCGGCCGGGCCCGGGCGGCCAACAACCTCGCCATCGTGACCGCCCGCCTCGGCCGGTACGACGAAGCGGTCGCGCTCTACCAGCAGGCGATCCTGGCGTGCCGCGAGGCCGGCGACCGCACCGGGGAAGGACGGGCCGAGGGCAACCTCGGCAACCTCGAGGCCCGGATGGGCCAGTACGAGTCCGCGATCTCCCGCCACGAGCGGGCTGTGATCAACTTCCGCGAGACCGGGGACGCCAACGGTGAAGCGCACGGCCTCGACGACCTCGCCGAGGCCGAGATGCCGCTGGGCCGTCTCGACAGCGCCGCCGTCCACCTCCGCCGGGCGCTGGAGCTGTTCCGCGGCCACGGCGACCGGCACGGCGAGGCCTGGACGCTCGACAACGTGGGCACCCTGCACGCCCGCCTCGGCCGGCTCGACCTGGCGGAGGACCACCACCGGCAGGCCCTCGCCATCCACCGCGACACCGGTGAACGCGAGGGTGAGGCGTCGGCGCTGAACGGCCTCGGCGCGGCGGCGTACCTGGCGGGTGACCCGGCCGCGGCGGTGACGCACCATGCCGCGGCGCAGTCCGTCGCCGGCAGCATCGGCGACCGCTACCAGCTGGCCCGGGCCTGCGCGGGCCTGGCCCACGCGCACGAGGCGCTCGGCGCCGTGCTCACCGCGCGCGAGCACTACCGGCAGGCGATGAACCTGTACGCGGCTTTCAGCAGCCCCGAGGCCGAGCAGCTGCGCATTCGGCTGGCCGCGGTGGACCAGCGCCGCACGCATGCGGGAACGGTCGGGATCGTGGAACGGCTGCGCTGAGCGGGCGTACCAACAACGGCAACGCGCCGCATTACCGGCGCCCGCCGATCCCGATCGAAGGGGAACTCCCATGCGCAAGACCCGAATCACCGCCGCCGCGGTCCTGGGCACGAGCATCGCGCTCGTCGGTGCCACCGCCGCCCAGGCCGCCGGCCGGTCCGAGGCCTGCCCGTCGTACGCCTGCGGCAGTGCCACCATCGAGGCCTGGGGCACGCGCACCATGCGCTGGAACGAGAGCGTCAAGGACACCAGCTGCGCGAGCAACAGCCCGACCGCGGTCGTCAAGATCGAGATCCGGGTGGCCGCCGGCAGCACGGTCCGCAGCGTCTGGACGACGCCGCGGCCCGACAACGCCTGCGGCGGCTCGTACGCCCAGTGGCCGGACCAGACCTACGGCGCCGCCACCGGTGAAGTCATCAGAGGCTTCTACGTCCGCATCGACAACGGGGCGAGCTCGACGCCGTACACGCGCGGCAACTACGTCGACAACCCGCACACCTGAGCGGTCCGCATCAGGGGGTCGGCGGCGTCAGGGACCGGATGGCGTTGTCGACCTCCTGGTCGATCAGGCGCTGCACGTCGACGGCGTTGTTGTCGAACAGGCCGGTGAGCTCCAGGCTCACGATCCCGTGCACCCGCGTCCAGATGACGATGGCCGCCCGCGCGGCCCGCGGGGTGGTGCCCGGCAACTCCCGCGCCCGGGCCCACTCCCGCAGCTGCCCGTCCAGCGTCCGGTCGCCGCTGCTGCCGGCGGCCGATGCGGTGTCCGCAACGGCTTCGAGCAGGCCGACCAGCAGCGCCATCGGCTGGTCCAGCGGGGTCTGCGGCCCGGCGTCGCCGGGCACGCCCCCGGTCCGCTGACCGAAGAGCATCCCGTACCGGCGCCGGTGGCGCAGCGCCCAGTCCCGGTACGCGGCGACGATCAGCCGCACCCGTACGCGCGGGGTCCGCCGCCCACCCTCCGCCGCCTCGAGCATCGCCGCGGCGAGTTGCTCATACGACCGGGTTATCAGTTGTGTCAGCAGCGCGTCCCGCGACGGGAAGTAGCGGTACACCGCCGGGGCGGACATCGCCATGCTGCGGGCCAGGGCGGCGATCGACAACGCGTGCACGCCGTCCGCGTCGATGATCGCGAACGAGGTGTCCTCGATCTCCTGCAGGGTCTGCACCCGCAACCGCTCGCGCCTGTTCATCACCTGCGGGTCGTCGGCCATCGTCGCATCGTAACGGGCCGTCCCGGTGCGACGGCCCGTGCCGCGACCGGTTGACGCGGTCTGACGTACCGATGCATAGTTACGGCCATTAACAGAGTGACGATGCGTCAGTGAACGAGGAGCCGAGGCCATGATGGGGACGAACACCGCCACCGAGGTGGTGCTGCCGGGCAAGGTCGAGCCCGCCGGCCTGCGACTGGTCGAGCGCGTACTGCCGCCGCCCGGTGCCGGCGAGGCCCTGGTGCGGGTCGAGGCCACCGCCGTGTCGTTCGCCGAGAGCGCGATGCGCCGGGGCCGCTACTACGGGCAGCCCGCGTTCCCGTTCGTGCCGGGCTATGACCTCGTCGGCGTCGTCGAGCAGGTCGGTCCGGGCGTCGACGGCGCCCTCGTCGGCCGGCGGGTCGCCGCGCTGACCAAGACCGGCGCCTGGGCCACGGCTGTTCTGCTGACCGCTGCCGACCTGGTGGAGGTGCCCGACGGGATCGGCGCCGACGAGGCGGAGACGCTGATCGTCAACGGGCTGACCGCGTACCAGATGCTGCACGGCAGTGCCCGGGTCCGGGCCGGGCAGACCGTGCTGGTGCTCGGCGCCAGCGGCGGCGTGGGCACCATCCTGGTGCAGCTGGCCCGGCAGGCCGGGGCCCGGGTGATCGGCACCGCGAGCCCGCGCCACCACGAGGCACTGCGTGCGCTGGGGGTGGAGCCGGTCGACTACCGCGACCCCGACCTGGCCGCCCGGATCCGGGAACTCGCCCCCGGCGGCGTGGACGCCGTGTTCGACCACCTCGGCGGCAAGAGCGTCGACCAGTCGTACCGGCTGCTCAACCGCACCGGGACGCTCGTCGCGTACAGCATCGCCAGCAGCCTCGACGACAAGAGTTCCGTGTTGCTGATCTTCATGGCGCTGCTGAGCAAGCTCGCGTTCTGGAACTACCTGCCCACCGGCCGGCACGCGAGCTTCTACAACGTCTGGGCCGGAGCCGGCAAACCCGGTTCGGCCAAGCGGGAGGCGTTCCGGGCCCGCATCCGTACGGATCTCACCCGGGTCTTCGAGCTGCAACGCGACGGCAAGCTCACCGCGCAGATCGCCGCCCGCTACCCGCTGTCCGAGGTGGCCGCGGCGGTGGCATTGTCGGAGTCCGCGAACCGCACCGCCCTCGGCAAGATCATCCTGATCCCGTGAGCGCGGATCCGCGGACCCGGCCGGTCGTCGCGCGCTGGGCCGGGCCTGCCCTCGTCGCCGCGGTCCTCGTCGACCTGATCGCCGAGGCGGTCGTCGCTGCCGCCTGGGACGTGCGCCCGTACAGCTACATCGACGACTACGTGAACTTCCTGGGCAGCCGTTTCACCGGCGAGTTCCGCGGCTTCCTCATCTCCTCACCGCTGTGGTGGATGATGAGCGCGGCCTGGATCCTCTCCGGAGCGCTCTTCGCCGCCGCGAGCATCGCCCTCGGTCGCCGGCTCACCGGCCGGCGCCGACGGGTGATCCCAGCGCTCGGCATCGCGCAGGCCGTGGCCCTGATCCTGTTCGCCGTGTTCCCGCTCGGGCCGGCGCGCTTCGACGACGGGACCCTGGTGCTCTACCTGGTGGGAGCATTCCTGTCGATCATCGCCGGGAACGTCCTGGCCGTCGTCACCGGCTTCGCCCACCGGCCGCTCGGACTCCCCCGATGGCTCGCCGTCCTGAGCATCACCGCCGGCGGCATCGGACTGCTCAACATCCCGCTCACGTACGGCTGGGTGCCGACCGGACTGGCCGAACGCATCTCGCTCTACAGCGTGCTGCTCTGGGCCCTGGCCACGGGCATCGTGCTGATCCGGTCCACCGCGACCCGGCGCGGACCGTCAAACCTCGGTGGTAGCTCCTACGGCGAACGGGTTAAAACCCCAGACCGGTGAGCCGGAACGCGGGACGGTGAAGGCGTACCAGTCGTCGCCGAGCGGCTCGAACACGGCGTCGCCCGCGGTGTCTCCCAAGCGGGGCGACGGCCGCACGCCGGGTGAGCATCGCACCAGACCGGCGAAGTGGGACATGCCGCTGTCCTCGGTCACGTACGTGACGCAACCGTCATGGCTCCACACGGCCGAGAAGCGGTACAGGCCATGGCTTGCCCCGAGCGGCGACGCCGCCAGCTGCGCCAGTCCCGGGCGGTGCCAGGCGAACAGCACCCGGCCGGCCACGCCCGAGCAGGCCACCACCATCGTCACGACGGACACCACCGGCAGGACCAACCGGATCGGCCAGGACCGGCCGGCCGGCGACCTCAGCCAGCCCACGGCGGCCACCAGCCACAGGACCATGGCCACCCACAACCAGGTCAGGTAGCCGCCCGGCAGGACCACCGCGTACAGCAGCGCCACCGCCGCCACCAGGCAGCAGACGATCGGCCACCAGGTGCGGACTCTGCTCACGCCGACACGCTACAAAGGCTGGGCCAGAAGGGGCAGCACAAGCCGGAAACAGGAGCCCGAGCCGGGCGACGTCTCCAGCTCGACGTCACCGCCGTGGGCCCGGGTGAGCGAACGCGCGATCGCCAGTCCGAGCCCGGCGTTGGCGCCGCCCAGGCGGTTCCGCGAGCGGTCGGTGCGGTAGAAGCGGTCGAAGACCCGGCCGGCCTGCTCGGCCGTCATCCCCGGGCCGCGGTCGGCGATCTCCAGCACGGCGCGGCCGTCGACCGTGCCCACCCCGATGCGTACGCCGGTGCCCGCCGGGGTGTGCGCGACCGCGTTGCCGACCAGGTTGGTGACCACCTGCCGGAGCCGGGCCTCGTCGGCGTCGACCGGGGCCGGGCCGGGCGGGCCGGTCCCACCGGGGCCGGTCAGCTCGACCGGCCGGGTCGCGTCCAGGGCGTGCAGGTCGTGCCGGGCATCGGTGGCCAGCGTCCGCAGGTCCATCGGGGCGCGGTCGAGCTGGGCCTCGGGCGCGTCGTCCAGCTCGGCGAGCAGCAGCAGGTCCTCGGTGAGCCGGGTGAGCCGGGTCGCCTCGCTGTCGATGCGGCGCATGGCCGCGTCGACGTCGGCCGGGGCGGCCAGCGCACCCATCCGGTGCAGGTCGGTCGAGCCCTTGATGACGAACAGCGGGGTACGCAGCTCGTGGCTGACGTCCGAGACGAACGTTCGCATCCTGGCCTCGGAGGCGGCCCGGTCGGCGAAGGCCCGTTCGAGCTGACCGAGCATCAGGTTGAGCGACGCCGCCAGGTGGCCGATCTCGGTGCCCGGCGAGGCGAGCGCGGGCACCCGCCGGGTCAGGTCACCGGCGGCGATCGCGGCCGCGGTGTGCTCGATGCGGCGCAGCGGACGCAGTCCCCGGCCGAGCGCGAACCAGCCCACCGCCGTCAGCGCCACCAGCAGCACGATCCCGCTGACCAGGGAGGTCGTGCGCAGCTGGGCCACGGTGGCGTCGGCCGCGGTCATCGGCGCCGCGGCGATCACCGTCCCGTTCCAGCCGGTGGTCCGGCGGGCGACGGCCCGCCAGCGGCCCGAGTCGTCGGCGGCGGGCAGGAAGACCGCGGAACCGTCGGTGGGGACCGTCCGCAGCTCGGCCGGCGGCGGCAGGCTCGCGGTGCTCAGCCGGGAGGTGTGCAGGCCGTCGGCGACCGCGCCGCCGGCGTCCAGGTAGACCAGGTAGGGCGCCCCGACCAGGTCGAGGGCCGGGTCGAGCAGGTCGGCCCGGGCGCCCGTGGTGCCCGGATCACGCGGCCCGCTGACCGGCAGGCGCGAGATCAGGGCGGTGAGCGAGCCCAGCTGGCTGTCGAGCCGGTCGACCTGGTAGTGCTCCAGGCGGTCGGAGACCACCGTGCCGACCAGGGCCAGCCCGGTCAGCAGCAGGGCCGTGGTGAGCAGCAGCAGCCGTACGCGCAGACTCACGGGCGCGGCTCCCGCATCACGTAGCCCACGCCGTGCACGGTGTGGATCAGCTTCGGTTCCTCGCCGTCGACCTTGCGCCGCAGGTAGGAGATGTACGTGTCCACGATGCTGGCGTCGCCGCCGAAGTCGTAGTGCCACACCCGGTCGAGGATCTGCGCCTTGGACACCACCCGCCCGGCGTTCTCCATGAGGTGGCGCAACAGCCGGAACTCGGTGGCGGACACCCGTACCGGCCGGCCGTGCCGCGTCACCTGGTGTCCCTCCACGTCCAGGGCCAGCGTGCCGACGGTCAGGACCCCGTCGTGGTGTCCGGCGGTGCGGCGCAGGATGGCCCGGATGCGGGCGATCAGCTCCTCCAGGTCGAACGGCTTCGTCACGTAGTCATCGGCGCCGAGCGACAGCCCGGTGATCTTGTCGGCCTGCCGGTCGCGCGCGGTGAGGAAGAGCACCGGCGTACGGTGCTCGCGCAGTTGCCGGACCACTTCGAAGCCGTCCATGTCGGGCAGCATCACGTCGAGCAGCACCAGGTCGGGCGGGTCCGCGATGGCCGAGGCGATCGCGTCGGCCGCGGTGGCCGCCGAGGTCACCCGGAAGCCCGCGAACCGCAGTGTCGCGGCGAGCAGTTCCCGGACGGTGGCCTCGTCGTCCACCACGAGCAGCCGTTCAGCCTCTTCCCGGGCAGTCATGCCCGCCAGCCTACGGAGGTCCGGCTCCGGACGGCGTCAACCAGCAGGCTTGCGGCGAAGCCGGCGACGGCACCGGCGCCGAGCCCGGCCGCCAGCGCAACCCACGGGCTCGCGGCCAGCCGCAGGTCGAGGACCGGGACAGCGATGATGAACGCCTGCACCCCCAGCTCCACGGACACCCGGGACAGCAGCGTCAGAACGACCAGCACGGCAGCGACCACCGGGGCGAACCGCACGGCGAGCCCGGCCGCCCGGCGCAGCGGGCCACCGGCCCGGTCTGCACCGGTACGCGCAGCGACCGCGACAGCGCAGGCGAGGAGCACAGCACCCGACAGGACCACGAGGGCACCGCGTCCGGGCGGCGACCAACCGCCGTCCACGACGCACGAGAGCATGCCGCCCGAGCTCAACGCCCACGGCACACCGAGCCCGAGCAGCAGCGCGCCGCCCACCACGAGCGGCAACGCGAGCAGCACCCCGCCGGCCACGGCCGGACCGCCGACCGCCCACGCCCCGAGCACACCCACGATGCCCGCCCCGGCAACCGGCCACCGCGCGGCGCGCAGCGTTCCCCCCACAGCCGGGAACCGGACGGCCAGCCAGCACAGCCCGACCACGGCCAGCGCCCCCACCGCCGCGCCGGCCACGGTGGGTCCGACGGCGGTGGAGAAGCCGGCCTCCAGCTTGTCGACGGAGGTGCCGGCAAACGGCGTACGGGTGCCCGAAGCGCACGCCCCCACTCCCCCGCCGGCTGCCCGGGCGCTGCCGGACGGCAGCGTCAGCGTTCCGCGCGCCGCCGCGGCCACCGCGCCGAGACCGGCCGTGCAGGCGACCGCCGCGGACGCGCCGCGGACCAGCAGCCCGGAACGGCCGCGGCCCAGCAGCAAAGTCCCGAGGACGACCGCGCCCACCAGGGAAACGCCGAGCGGTAACACCTCGATCCGGCCCTGCACCGCGATCGGCAGGCCGCCGGCCGGGGTGACGCCGACGTCGGCCGGACCGCCGGCCGCCATGGCGACGACCGCGGCGGTCAGGCGCTCGAGCCGGCCTCCTCGACCGGCGTCCAGCAGGAGCAGGCCGGCCGCCGCGGTGCCGGCCATGGCGAGCAGCGCCCCGGCCGCCGCGGCCAGCCCCCGGCCGATGTCGCGAGCCGTCATCACACGTCTCGGCGCCGCAGGACCACGAACGCGGCCACCAGCACACCGGCGACTCCCAGGCCCAGACCGGCCAGGTTCCACCACGGGTGCGGGAAGTCCGGGTCCGGGACCGTCGCGAGAGCGGCCGACCCACCCAGCGTCGGCCAGAAGTCGAACAGGCCGCTCATCCAGGACGGGAAGATGCCGGCCAGGGCGGGCACCAGGAAGATGATGCCCACCAGGGTGGCGAGCGCGCCCGCGGTGGCCCGCATGATCGTGCCGAGCCCGACGGACAGCAGCGCGATCAGGGTGAGGTAGAGACCGCCGGCGAGCACGGCACGCAGCACCCCGGAATCGCCGAGGCCGGCGTTCGGCACACCCTGGCGGTCGATCAGCGGCTGTCCGATCAGGAACGCGGCGACCATCAGCACCTGGCCGGCCACCACGGCGACAGCCGCGGCGATCACCACCTTGGCCGCCAGCACCCGGTGCCGCCGGGGCGTGACGGTCAGCGTGGTCCGGATCAGGCCGGTGGCGAACTCCGAGGTGACGACCAGGATGCCGAGCACCCCGATGATCAGCTGGGCCACGATGTACGCGGTCAGGCTGTGCGCCGTCGGATCCCAGGCGGCGCCGGCGTCGGCGTACGCCTCCCGGGCCGAGTTCGAGGACAGGGCGGTGATGCCCAGCCCGACGACGAGGAGGCAGACCAGCGTGTACCAGGTGGAGCGCAGGCTGCGGAGCTTGATCCACTCGGCCAGCAACGTGCGGCTCATGCGGGCACCCCCTGGTACTCGACGCTGTCCTTGGTCAAAGCCATGAAGGCGTCCTCCAGCGACGCCCGCTGCGGGGTCAGCTCACTGAGGACAACCCCGTGGTACGCGGCCAGCTTGCCGATGTCCTCGGCGGTCATGCCGGAGACCACGAGGGTCGACTCGAGCCCCTCCCGTACGGTCGCGCCCGCCGCCGACAGCCGCAGCGCGAGGGCATCCGGATCGCCCGCCCGCACCTGCACCGTGCCGCCCCCGGCGGCGTTCACGAGCTCACTCACCGACGTGTCGGCGATGAGCCGCCCCCGGCCGACCACGACCAGATGATCCGCGGTCTGGGCCATCTCGCTCATCAGATGGCTGGAGACCAGCACCGCGCGGCCCTCCGCGGCCAGCGAGCGCATGAGCTCACGGACCCAGCGGATGCCCTCCGGGTCGAGCCCGTTCACCGGCTCGTCGAAGATCAGCACCCGGGGGTCGCCCAGCAGGGCCGCCGCGATACCGAGCCGCTGCCGCATGCCGAGCGAGAAGTCACCGGCCCGCTTGCCCGCCGCGGCCCGCATCCCGGTCAGGTCGAGCACCTCACCGACCCGGCGCCGGGGCAGGCCGTTACTGGCCGCCAGCGCGAGAAGATGGTCGTAGGCCTTGCGCCCGCCGTGCACAGCGCCGGCGTCGAGCAGCGCGCCGACCTCGGTCAGCGGCACCGGGAAGTCGGCGTAGCGGCGGCCGTGGATCGTGACGGAACCCCGGTCGGGCGCGGCCAGGCCGACGATCATGCGCATGGTGGTGGTCTTCCCGGCGCCGTTCGGGCCGAGGAAGCCGGTGACCTGGCCGGCCTCGACGGTGAACGACAGGTCGTCCACCACGGTGTCGGGCCCGTACCTCTTGGTCAGGCCGCGTACCTCAATCATCGTCATGGCGGCGATGCTCGCCGACCCGGCTGGCCGCTTTCGCAGAGCTTCTGGGAGAACTCTGAGAGATCCGCCGGTCGGACCGGCCCCGGCGGCAGACCTCCCAGGAAACTTCCGGATCGCCGCCGCAGTCGTGCGGCCTGGTCGCCGGCGCCCGGATCCGGCGGACTAGAGCGAATCTGACGGATCATGGGCGGGCTCGGTCTGGGTTGGCGCGGAGCCAGATCATGATCGAGGCGATGGTCACGGTGGCGTGGTAGCGGTCGCGGAGCTTGATGCCCCTATGGATGTCAAGCGTTCGTTGGCAGGCTGGTGTGCGGCGTTGGCCGGGCGATGAGGTCGTAGAGCTCGCGCGCGACGTAGCGTTTGAGGCAGCGGATTGCTTCGCGTCTGGTCTTGCCTTCGCGGACGCGTCGGTCGACGTAGGCGCGGGTGCGCGAGTCCCAGCGGAGTCGTGCTGTGACGATCATGTAGGGGCGGAGTTGGGCGACCCAGGAATTGAATGCCCCGCCGGTAGGGTTATCACCCCCACCGATCGGGGGGTTGGCTGGATGGTCCGATGCCCAACCGGCTGAAAAGATCAACGCATGTCGATATATTCCCGACGCACTTTTGTCAAACTCGGTGCGGCCGCGGCCGCGGCCACGGCCGCCGGTGCAGCGGTCGCCGGCGTCCCCGGCCCGGCGCAGGCCGGCCGTGGGACCGCTGGCGGCCGTCCGAGGATCTCGCGCCTTCGCATCCGGACTTCCGTGGGCACCTTTGACGCGGTGGCCGCAGGGCCGAGGAGCGGCCGGAAGGTGCTACTCCTGCACGGCTTTCCCGAGTTCGGTATCGAGTGGGAGCACCAACTGCGCGGGCTGGCGGCGGCCGGCTACCGGGCCATCGCGCCTGACCAGCGCGGTTACTCGCCAGGGGTGCGCCCGTCCGCCGTCGGGGCTTATCAGCTCGAGCATGCGGTCTCGGATGTCGAAGCGATGGCCGACGCACTCGGGTGGCGGCGGTTCGATCTCGTCGGACATGACTGGGGCGCGGCGGTCGGATGGATCGCCGCTGCGCGCTATGGCGGCCGGGTGCGCAGTCTCGCGGCGGTGTCCGTGCCGCATCTCGGCGCATTCGCCCAGGCGCTGCGCGAGGATCCCGCGCAGCAGCAGAAGTCGGTATACATGGACACTTTTCGGCAACCCAGCCCAGGCCCGGAGAACACGATTCTCGCGGCCGGTCCGCCGACCCTACCCGGGGTTCCGGCCGAGAAGTGCGCCGAGTACTTCCGCCGGCTCTCCGAACCGGGTGCCCTGACCGCCGCCCTCAACTGGTACCGGGCCAACGACTTCGAGGGCTTCACCGAGACGGTGGCGGCGCCGACTCTGTTCATCGCCAGCACGCTGGACCCGTTCGTCGCACCGTCAGGCGTCCACGCTACGAGCCAGTGGGTCACCGGGCCCTATCGGCTGGTGAACCTCGAAGGGATCGGCCACAACGTGCCCGAACAGGCTGCTGACACGACAACCTCATTGCTTCTCGCGCATCTCAGTAACGTCGGCCGCACCGGCCCTTGATCCATTTCAGTCGGACATCCCAACAGCAACCGTCCTGCGAATCAGGTGCCGTCTGGCCGATCGGACGTTCACATCACCGAGGCGACGTCGGCTTCTGGCGTCCGTCGAGCGGGCGAGGGCGGCGGCGTGGCGGCTGTGCTTGACGGGTCACGCTGATTACTCACTGTCACGATCGAGCCTATGGTGATGCACCTGCCGAACGGAGTGGATCCATCTCGTCGCAGTCGCTTTACGCACCGGATCCGCCAACCTCGATGAGAATCCGCGCCACCGTGGTCTCGACGCACCTGTCGAGACCCGGTTCACGGATGTCGGCCGATGACATGATCATTGAGACATGAGCGGCGCCGCATCCCGTTAACGCGACAACTCGAACTAGCCTCGCCGGTATGTCCGACTCCCGCCTGTTGCGCATCGGTACCCGGAACTCCCCGATGGCTCTGGCCCAGGCCGAACGGGTCCGCGCGATGCTGGCCGCCCGGCATCCCGGGATCACCGTGGCGGTGCGGTCGATGTCGACCAGCGGCGACCGCTGGCTCGGCGACCTGGCCGCACTGGGCGGCAAGGGCGCGTTCACCAAAGAGGTGGACGCCGCCCTGGTCAATGGGGACGTGGACCTGGTGGTGCACTGCGTCAAGGACGTCCCCGGGGACCGGCCGGCCCCGGCCGGCACGGTGATGGCCGCCTACCTGGCCCGGGACGACGTCCGCGACTGCCTCGTACACCCGGCCGGGCTACGGATCGAGCAGCTGCCCGCCGGCACCCGGATCGGCACTTCCGCGGTCCGCCGGGTCGCGCAGCTGGCCCTGCACTGGCCGCACCTGGTGCCGGTGGCCATCCGGGGCAACGCGAACAGCCGGCTCGCCAAGCTCGACGCCGGCAACAAGTACGACGCCCTGTTGCTCGCGGTCTCCGGCCTGACCCGGATCGGCCAGGCGTCCCGGATCACCCATCCGATCGACGTGGACACGATGGTCCCGGCCGTCGGCTCCGGCACCCTGGTCCTGCAATGCCGGGAGGACGACGCGGAGACTCGTGAGCTGGCGGCCGGCCTCGGCGACCCGCGGGCCCGGCAGGAGACCGTCGCGGAACGAACGATGCTGCACATCCTGCAGGGCAACTGCCACTCCCCGATCGCGGCGCTGGCCCGCACCGAGCCCGACGGTCGGCTCGGCCTGCGGGCCCGGGTGCTCAGCCTCGACGGCAAGACCGTGCTGGACGTACACGAATGGGCGAGCGATCCGATCACCCTGGGGACGTCGGTGGCCGCGGCACTGCTCCGGCAGGGCGCACGCGACCTCCTCGAGCTGTCCGGCCACGGGTCGGCCTGATCCAGGTGTCCACAAGCGGATATCCGCCTCGACGATTGTTGCCGCTGCGTGGTTCTCTGGTAGCGGAACGTCGTTGCGCGACGGAGGTGGCGGATGCCGGTGCGGGAACGTGGGACCCCGGTCGTCGTGGGGCTGCTCCTGCTGGCGGCGCTCTTCCTGTCCATGATCGTCACGCCGTTCGTGTCGGTCGTCGCAGGCATCTGGCTGCTGGCGTGGTGGTGCCGCCGCCAGGTGCGGCTGGCCGCCGGGCCGGAGGGCGTACGCACCGGCCTGCGGTACCACCTCTGCGCCGTCGGGATCCTCTACCTGGTGCCGATCGGCATCGCCGCGACGTTCTACTGTCTCCTGGCGGCGTACCTGCAGCTGTTCGGTGACTCCATCGGCGCGGACCGGCTCGGCGCGATGCAGCGGACGTTCGAGGCGGTGTCCGGGTTCTTCGCCGACCGTCTCAAGTTGAGTGAACTTGCCGTCTTCGCCGGCCTGGCCGCCGTGTACCTGCTCACCTGCCTGCTGCTCGGCCGGCAGCCGAAGGAGCCGGACGCCGGCCGCGGATGGCGGTGGCGGGTCGCCTCCGCGGCGCAGCGGAGCACCGCGTTCTATACCCGGTTCAGCGGGCCGGCGGCGGCCGGGCTCGCCACCCTGGCCGCCTTCACCATGTTCGGCATGCACCTCGGCGTGCCCTCCGAGGACCTGCGCCTGCGGCTCAAGGTCGCGCAGCGCGGCTACGCGGAGGTGACCCGGCAGATCGAGGCCGACCTCAACCGGCGGGTCGCCGGCAAGCTCTGGGACAAGGTGTACGGGTCGCTGCCCCAGTCCTACCGGGACACCCTGAGCCAGGAGGCCGCGATCAGCGACCTGCTGGACAAGGTCCGGGCCGCCGCCGAGCAGGCCCGCACCACCCACGGTGTCAGCATCGCCGCCATCGACCGGATGGTCGCCGACGAGACGGCCCGGCGGAACCGGATCTGGATCACCCCGGCCGAGGTCCGGCTGCCGGCGCAGGGCCGCACGGAGCTGCCGAGGACAGTCACCCCGGAGCAGGTGGCCACCGCACGCGCGGCCGTGGGCGAATCCCCGCAGCCGGGCATCGACCTGGTCGTCGACGGCCGCCGGACCGTCACCCTGCAATTCGAGAAAGTGGTCAGCGAACGGATCGTCGCGCTCCTCAAGCCGTTCACCGAGGCGATGCCGATCCTCGATCCGCTGGTCCAGGCGTTCACCGAGGTCGCCGACACGGCCCTGCAGGAACGACTGGGCGCGGCGTACGACCGGCTGGTGAACGCCGCCCTGTCCGGGCGCGGCCGGAGCGGGCCCGGCGGAAGCGGAACCGGTCAGCCGGACGTGGCCGAGGAGGCCCGGGTCATCGTCGAGCAGACCGACGTGACCCGGGCGGTCGAGCGGGCCGTGCCGGACGCCGAACGGGCCGCCACGACCCGCCGAATGCTGATGGCGTCGTTGTCGGCCGGTAGCGCCACGATCGACCGTACGGTGGCCGAGACGCTGGCCCGCCGCACGCCCCCGCGACCGCGCCCCGGCAAGCCCGGCGACCTGAAACTGCTGCCGCTCAAGCCGTTGCCGCCGCTGGAGCTGCCCAGGCTGCCCCTGCCGGCGCCGCCACCGCGGATCTACGACTACGGCGTGCCGGGATACCGCCCCGGCCCTGGCTACCGCCCACCACCGCGGTACCTGCCGCCGCCCCGTCCCCCGGTCCGCCCGCCGGTCCGGATCATCCCGTTCTTCTGACCGCGGCCCGGGCGCTGAGTCGCGCGAGCCGCCCGCGACAGGGCATAGTGGCCCGCGGCGTCATCGACTGGTGTCGCTTGCCGTGAAGAAGGTGGTTCGACGTGACGAGCTCACGGGCCCGGCTGATCCGTGCCGCGGCGCCGGTGGCGCTGGCCGGGGCGATGCTCGCGGGGTACGCGGCGCCCGCAGCGGCCGCCCCTCCGGCCATCCGCATCCTGCGCGTGTCGTCGGAGAGTGTGCCGTCCGGCGGGACGGTCCAGGTGCGGTTCGAGGCCACGAACAACAACCAGCGGACCGAGAAGGTCTTCGTGGCTGTCTCCGGTGGACTGCGCTGCACCGCCGGATGTGCCGCGGCCCCGGATCTCGGACCCGGCAAGAGCCGGACCTTCGAGGCCACGGTCGTCGCCCCGAAGGTAGGCCCCGGCGAGGAGAGCGGGCGCAACCTCGCGGTCAGCGTACGGATCGGTACGCAGACCGCCTTCGACCACAAGATGATCATCGTGCGGGGCGGGAACACGCCGTCGTCCTCGGCGGTGAGCCGGGTTTCCGGCCGGGTCCGCGACGCCGACGGCAAGGCGATCAGGGACGCGAGCCTGACAGCCCGGGACAGCGCCGGGCACGAGTACCGGACGACCAGCGACGGGAAGGGCCGGTTCTCGATCAAGGCGAGCGACAGCAAGCCGATCGCCGCCGGCCCCATCACGGTCGTCGCGGACAAGGACGGCTACCGCACCGCTCGCGCGACCGTGCAGGGCACCGCCCGCGGCGCGACCGTACGGCTGGTCCTGACCGCCCTGCCCACCCCCACCAAGACGTCACCGTCGCCCACCGCCGCGGAGAGCACACCCGCAGCGGCCGAGAAGCCCGCGCCGAAGGCCAGCCTGGCCGGGGTGGTGCCGCCGGCCGCCAGGACCGCCGGCGACGACGGCAGCGGTTCGCTCATGTTCACCCTGATGGGCGGGCTCCTGGTCGCCGCGGGCCTGGGCACGCTCGTGCTGATGCTGATCCGCCGGCGGAAGCGCCCCGCTGATCCGGACCTGCAGTCGACCCAGGTGATGGCGGCGCCGGCCGGTGGCGGCATGGCCGACGCGCCGACCACGGTGCTGCGCGCCGTGCCGCCGCACAATCCGTACGGCGGACGGGCGCGGTAGCGGCTCCTTGACGGGTCAGGAGAGCTGGTAGGTCGACACCGGCGTGCCCAGCTCCACGGTGCGGGTGACAGTGCACAGCCGGTCGTGCGACTGCTGAATCAGGCGCGGCACGATCTTCCGCGCCTGGTCCCCGTCCGTCCCCGGCGGGAACTCGATGTCGAACTCGACCTCGAGGTTCTCCATCCGGTTGGCGCCGCCCTCGTCGCGTACCTTGTCGCCGCGGACCCGGACCACGAACCGGGCCGGCTCCGCCCGGCGGCTCGCGACGAGGTCCACGTCGATCGCGGTGCACCCGCCCAGCGCCGCGAGCAGCAACTCCACCGGCGTGAACCGGTCGTCGTCCCCGGTGCCCAGTTCGATGACCCCGCCCCGCACGTTGCGCACGTCGTACGCGCCGGCCCCGGTCCGCTCGATCTCCACCGATCGCAGGCTTTCAGCTGTCATGCCGAGCGACGCTACCCGCCCGGGCCCTGCTCGCCGTCGGGGCCGTCAGGTCCGGGCTCTGCGGCGGCGAACCGTCAGCACCACCGTCGCGGCGATCGCCAAGGCGGCGAGGACACCGAGCAGGACCGGCCACCACCGCCACGACGACGCGTTGTCCACCGGCCCGCCCGGTTTCGCCGCGGCGACCGGCGCGACCTGCGCCGGAGCCGTCTGGGCGGCCCTGGCCCGCACCTCGACGGTCGCCTTGCCCGCGTGCGGCTTCGGCGCGGTGACCGTCACCTGCCATTTGCCGGGAGTCAGGATCGGACCGCTGGAGTAGAAGCCCTGCCCCTCGCCGGCCGGTTCGAGCTGCACCGGCCCGACGGTCCGACCGCCCGCGGCGGTGGCGGTGAGGACCAGCCGGACCAGGGTGTCCAGCCGGTGCCCGTCGCCGTGGCGGGCCTGCACGGTGATGCCGGTGGCGCCGTCGCCGGCGACCTCCAGTTTGAGTTTTCCGGTGTGCCCCCACGCCGGGCCGGCCGCCGGCAGGAGTGCCAGCAGCAGACCGGCGAGGACGGCGGCCGCTCCACGGGTACGACGCATCAAGCTGTTCCTTCCTGCGCGGCGGACGGCGTCAGAGGGGGCGGTCCGGGGAGATCCGGGTGGGGTCCGCGGCGAGCCGGCCGGCCCCGGTGACCGGCTTGCCGTCGTTGGCCCGTACCCCGGCCTTGCTGGCCGTGCCGCCGAGCCGCTCGGTCATCGCGTCGGCGTCGCGGAGCAGGGTGTCCCGCACGTCGGTGTCGGTGACCAGCGCGGCGTCGTTGACGAGCGTCTTGAAGGTGGCCAGCTGCCGCACGGCCCGCTCGTCCTCGCCGGCCGCCTCCGAGACCCGGATCGTGTCCAGTCTCGTGGAGAGCTGCCGGTGGGCCTTGGTGGAGAGCCGTCCGGTCGCCTTGAACCGGTCCAGCAGGTTCTGCATGTCCCGGAACGAGGTGGTGACGAAGAACCGGACCGTCGTGGAGGTGCTGTTGCCGGCCTTGTCGGTCGCGGTCACGGTCAGCTCGTGCAGGCCGAGCGGCAGCTCGTACAGCGCCTGCAGGGAGCCGCTGGTGTACGCCCGCCCGTTGAGGGTGCCGGTGGTGGTCTGGATGCCGGAGGTCGGGTCGACCGCCTGCCACGAGGTGCGGATGTCCTGGCTGTCGCCGTACAGCTGACCGTTGGCCAGCCCGGAGACCAGCAGGGTCGGCTTGGTGCCGTCGATCCGGATGATCCCGGACTTGAGCGTCTCGGCGTTGCCGGCCTTGTCCCTGGCCCGGTAGAGCAGCTCGTGCTCGCCGTCCCCGGTCACGTCCACCGGCGCGGTGTACGGCGTCCAGGCACCCCCGTCCAGCGACCACTCCAGCAGCGCCACCCCGGATCCGGCGTCGGCCGACTTCAGCACCACCGGGACGGTCCCGTTGTGCCAGCCGTTGTCGTTGGCCGGGGCGAACTGGGCCGAGGTGACCGGCGCCGTGCTGTCGATCTTGACGGTGACCGACTTCGCCGGCTCCACGTTGCCGGCCGCATCGGTCGAGCGGAACCGCACCTCGTGGGTGCCGTCACCACTCACCGGCACCCCGGCGGTGTACGCCGTCCAGGCGGTGGCGTCGTCGAGCTGGTACTCGGTGCCCGCCACCCCGCTGCCACCGGTCTCGTCGGCCGCGGTCAGGGTGACCGTGACATTGCCGGTGTACCAGCCCTCGACCGGCGTTCCGGACACCTTGGCGGCGGTCACCGGGGCGGTGGTGTCGGCGTCCTCGGCGCTGATCCGGAAGTAGTCGAACGCGACGGTCTTCGAGGCGGTCTGGGCGGCGCCGAGGCTGTACAGCCCCACCTTCGGGGTGGCCCCGACGGCGGCGTTGGTCAGCGGCTCGAACGTCGTCCATTCCGTGCCGTCGGCCGAGTACGCGGCGGTGTAGGTGTTGCCCACCCGGGCCAGCCGCAGATGCCACACCGCCGAGGTCAGACTGCCGGCCTGGGGTTGCGGGTCCTGCACCGCGGCACCGATCTCGCTGCGGAACTCGATCCGCCGGCTGACCGGCTGGCCCGCGGCGTTGTCGGCGACGAAGTCGAGCTTGACGTAGTTGTCGTCGTCGCCGTACACGAGCAGCCCGGCCTGCTGGTACTGCTCGTCCAGCAGGCTTGCGTCGACCTTGGTCTGCAGGGTCCAGTCGCCGGCCGGCGCGGTCTGCAGGACGAAGTTCGTCGGCCCGGTGTTGCCGCCGGTGTAGATGTCGCCGTCGGGCACGTCGATGCGCAGTGCCCCGTCGGTGACCCGGTAGGCCGCCGGGTCCTCCCGGACGATCGCGTTCCACCGGCACTTGTCCAGCTCCGCGCCGGTGAACTCGTCCGACGGAACGACCGGTTCCGCCGGGGCGTCCGGCGTGAACTGGAACCAGTCGAACGCCGCGTCCACCACCGGCGCGGTGGTGCCGCCGTTGAGGGCGAAGACGCCGACACGCGGGTTCTCGATGCCGGCCAGCGCGGCGGCCCGGCCGACCGGCGTGAAGGTCCGGCCGTCGGCGGAGGCTTCCGCGGTCAGGTTCGTCCCGTCACTGGTGAGCCGCAGGTACACCACGTCACCGGCGGGCGCCGCGGTGCTGTCGCCGCTCTCGTTGCGCGGGCTCGCGGCGGTCTCCCGGATGAACTCCACCGTGCGGGCGCCGTTGTAGAGCAGGTCGAGCTTGGCGTAGTTGTCGTCGTCGCCGTACACGATCAGGCCGGCCTGCTGGTAGGTCGCGGTGATCGGCACGGAGATCTTGGTGGTGGCCTGCCAGGCGCCGCCGGGCGCCGCTTGCAGGACGAGGTTGGTGGCGTCGTTGCGGGTGCCGTAGAGGTCACCCGAGGCGGTGGGCAGCCGCAGCGTGCCGTCGGCGACCGAGTAGAGCTGGTTCTCCCGGACCACCGTCCAGCGGTCACGCTCCAGCGCGCTGCCGAGGAAGTCGTCCGAGCGGGCCCCGAAGCAGGAGGTGTTCGGCGCCTCGACCTTGACCGGCACGTTGGCGTACGACTTGGCGCCGCGGCTGTCGGTGACGGTCAGGGTAGCGGTGAAGGTGCCGGGCACCCGGTACGTGTGACTGGCGTCCAGGGTGGTCGCCGTACCGCCGTCGCCGAAGTCCCAGGCGTACGTGAGCGGGGTGTCGCCTTCGGCGTCGGTGGCCGTACCGTCGAACGCGACGGTGACCGGCGCGGTGCCGGCGGCCGGAGTCGCGACCGCGCTGACCGTAGGGGGCGCGTTCTCGGTGACGCCGCGACCGAGGAAGTCCAGCCAGTTCACGTTGAACAGCGATCCCGTCCCGGCGGCCGGGTCCCGGGCGACGAAGAACAGCGAGTCCGCGTTGGTGCCGGTGACCGGTGCGGTGACGTCGATCCAGGTCTGCCAGCCGCCGGTGCCCGGCACGTCGACCGTGGCGACCAGCGGGCCGTCGGCGGCGTCGGCGCGTACCTCGATCCGGCCGCCGGCCGCGGCCGACGCGACCCGGAAGCGGATCGACTCGATGCCGGTCAGGCTGGCCGGATCCAGCGACCACCAGTCGCCGTCCTCGATGAAGCCGATGTTCTGGCCACCGCCGGCCGGGTCGCTGCCGGTCTCGCGGCCCACGCCCGGGTCGCCGCCGCCCACGCCGCCGGGCACCCGGCCGGTGCCGGTGTAGTACTCGGCCTGCTTGCGCTTGGGCTGCAACCGCTCGATCGCCCGCCCGGTGAGCGGGCCGGCACTGCCCGAGCCGCCGTCATCGGTGTAGGTGGCCTCGAAGACCGCGAAGACGTTGGCCTCCGCGCCGTGGCCCGAGGCGAGGGTGGTCTGCACGGTGCCGGTGCAGCCGGTGTGCTGCTCCAGCGGGTGGGCGTGCTCGTCGTGGCCGAGCAGCACCTGCAACCGCACCCGGTCGCAGTCGATCTCGCCGTCCTCCGGGTCGGTGACCTTGATCGTGTACCGGACCTGGTCACCCCAGTCGAAGAAGCCGCCGTCGGGCGGGAACTCGATGGAGACCGTCGGCGCGGTGTTGCCCACCGTCACCGGCACGTTGGCCACCGCGGTGCGTTCCTTGGGGTTGGTCACGGTGAGCTGGGCGGTGTAGTTGCCCGCCGTGGCGTACGTGTGGGTCGGGTTGGCCTCGGCCGAGGTGCCGCCGTCGCCGAAGGTCCAGGCGTAGGTCAGCGCACCGCCGTCCGGGTCGCGGGAGCCGGCACTGGAGAACTGCACGGTCAGCGGCGCCGGCCCGGAGGTCGGGGTGGCGGTGGCGGCCGCGATCGGAGCCCGTTCACCGGCGATGTAGTCGATCCGGTAGATGCCGGAGTCGTCGTTGTTGCCGCCGAAGCCGGTGCCCCATTCGATCATGTACATCGCGCCGTCCGGGCCGAACTCGAAGTCCATCGGCCGGATGAAACTCATCCCGGACAGCAGCTGGTTGATGTCGACCAGGGACCGGCCGTCGGCGGTCACCTGCATCGTGTACATCTTCGACTGGTTCCACTCGCCCAGCAGCGCCTTGCCGTCGTAGTAGGCGGGCCACTTGCGGGCGGAGTTCAGGTCCGCGTCATAGCGGTAGACCGGGCCGCCCATCGGGGCGCCGCCACCGCCGATCTCGGGGAAGCGGGGGTTGCCGCCGTAGTCGTAGTCGACCGTGGCGCTGACGGCCGGCGGCAGCGTGGTGAGACCGGTGTTGTTGGGTGAGTTGTTGACCGGCGCCGCGCAGTTGAACTTCGCCCCGCTCGGGCCGGACGGGAACTGGTAGTCGTTGTACGCGTAGTTCGCGCCGATGCAGTACGGCCACCCGAAGTTGCCCGGGGCGGCGACGATGTTCCACTCCACCGTCCCTTCCGGACCCCGGTCGGGATTGGTGGCGCTGGCGTCCGGCCCGTAGTCGGCGACGTAGAGGGTGTTGGTGGCCGGGTCGACGCCGATCCGGAACGGGTTGCGGAAGCCCATTGCGTAGATCTCCGGGCGGGTCTGCGCGGTGCCCGCCGGGAAGAGGTTGCCCGCCGGGACGGTGTACGACCCGTCGTCCTCCGGGTGGATCCGCAGCACCTTGCCGCGCAGGTCGTTGGTGTTGCCGGCGCTGCGCTGGGCGTCGTAGTCCTGCCGCCCGGCGCGCTCGTCGATCGGCGTGAACGCGTCCGACTCGAACGGGTTGGTGTTGTCCCCGGTGGCCAGGTAGAGGTTGCCGGCGTTGTCGAAGGTCATGCTCCCGCCGGCGTGGCAGCAGGTGTTGCGCTGGGTGGTGACCTGCAGGACGACCTTCTCGGTGGCCGGGTCGATGGTGTCGCCGGTGACGGTGAAGCGGGACAGCAGGTTACGGGCCACGCCGTCGTTGCGGGCGTAGTAGAGGTAGACCCAGCCGTTGGCCGCGAAGTCGGGGTCGAGCCGGATGCCGATCAGGCCGTCCTCGTTGCCGGTGAAGACGTCCAGGTCGACCGCGGTGACGGTGGTGCCGGTGGCGGGCTTGATGATCCGGACCCGGCCGTCCCGCTCGACGTAGAACACCCGGCCGTCGTCGGCGATGTCCAGTTCCATCGGGTTGCTGGTGTTGCTGTCCAGGGTGATCTTCTCGAAGCTCTCGGTCAGCGAGGCGCCGC
Organism: Actinoplanes sp. CA-051413; assembly: GCF_050955795.1. Taxonomy (NCBI): domain Bacteria; kingdom Bacillati; phylum Actinomycetota; class Actinomycetes; order Micromonosporales; family Micromonosporaceae; genus Actinoplanes; species Actinoplanes sp. CA-051413. The sequence continues at coordinate 3,342,876 of NZ_CP192100.1, read as the reverse complement.
AGTCGGCGTCCAGCTGCCCGGCCGCGGTCCGGATGCCGCCCAGCAGGTGGGAGAGAAAGGCCGGATCGGAGTACGACTCGATCGTGTGGCCGCCGCCGGTGTACCAGGCCCGTCCGCCGTCGTAGTCCCGGCACCACGCGGTCGGGTGGTCGGCGCCCATCGCCCCGGCGCCCGGGGTGTAGCTGGTCTCGTCCAGGCTGGCCAGCACGTGCACGTCACCGCGCGGGTTGGACCGGAAGTTGTACCACTCGTCGAACCGGGACCAGCGCTCCGGCAGCCCGGCCGTGGACGGGTGGGCGTGGTCCTCCACCTTCACGGTCGCCTGCTGGTTGGCCGGGTGGCTGGCGAAGTACGCGCCGACCAGCTCGCCGTACCAGGGCCAGCTGTACTCGGTGTCGGAGGCGGCGTGGATGCCCGCGTACCCGCCGCCGGCCTTGATGTAGCGCTCAAAGGCGGCCTGCTGACCGGGGTCGAGGACGTCGCCGGTGGTGGAGAGCCAGATCACCGCGCGGTACTTGGCCAGGTTGGCGTCGGTGAAGGCGGCGCCGTCCTCGGTGGCATCGACGGTGAAGCCGTTGTCGGCGCCGAGCTGCTTGATGGCGGCGATCCCGGCCGGGATGGCGTCGTGCCGGAAGGCGGCGGTCTTGGAGAAGACCAGGACGGAGTACGGCTCCGGGTCGGCCGCGGCGGCATGCGCGGCCGAAGGCCCACTGAGGACACTCACCACCAGGGCCAACGCGAGAGAGGCGGCAGTCAGCAGCCGGCGTCTGAGGTGGCGAGGGCGTGGACGGGACACGTGTTTCTCCTTGTCCTGGGTGGACAGCGGTCGCTCGCCACAACCCACGTATCGAGATTTGTTGATTCCCTGTACAAATTAGGGCCTGCCCGCCGGATGTCCAGCAAGAGTTCGGCGTGTAACGGTTTGGTAACCTAGCGCGTGCGCAAGATCTGGTACGCCGTGGCGCTGTTCCTGCTCGTGGCGGGCCTCTTCGGTCTGCGCCACGTCTCGCCGAGCACACCGCGGCCCGAACCCGAGGCGCTGGAGGTGCGCTTCCCCGGCTCGTCGGCGGCCCCGGGCACTGTCGTCGTCCGGCACGCCGGTGAGCACGCGATCTGGGCCAGCGGCGACCCCGCGCGCGACGCGAACCGCTGCCAGGTCACCGCACCGGCGGGCCCGCCTGTGCCCGTCAGAGCGGCCTCGAGGCGGGTCGTCTGGGTGATCCGGGCCGAGGACGACGCGGCGTACACCTGGATCGCGACGTTCGAGGCGGCCCAGCCGGGCACCTACGGTCTCCGGTGCACTCCGGACCCGGAGGCACCCGGCGCGGCGTACCACGTCACGGAACGCCCGGCCGCCGGCCCGGCCATCGGGCTGGGGCAGTCAGTTGCCGAGCTGCCACATTTCGTAGTTTCCGCATTCTGCTGTGATCTCGGCGGTCGTGTGGGCGGCGGAGAAGAAGTCGTCGACCACCGGCGAGGTCCGTGATTCCGCCACCGCGAGGCACACCTGGTCGGGCGCCAGATCCGGGACGGGGACAAAGCTGACTTCCGGGTGTGAGTAGAAAACTGTCGCCGAACGGGCCAGGAACGAGATGCCCCGGCCGGCCGCGACATGCTCGAGCGTCTCGTCCACCCCGCGCACCAGGTACCCGGCGTTGGGGTGGGCGCGCCTGGTGGGCTGCGGGCTCGGGTCCGCGGGCCAGAGCAGCGGCTCGCCGGCCAGGTCGGCCTCGGTGATCTGCTCCTTGCCGGCCAGCGGGTGGCCGGCGGGCAGCACCGCCACCCGGGGCTCGGCGTACAGCGGGGTGACGCGCAGGCCGGCCTCGTCGATGGGCAGCCGCACGTAGGCGACGTCGATGCGGCCGTCGAGCAGCATCGCGGCCTGGTCGTCGGCCTCGATGCGCTGCACGTCCACCAGGACGTCCGGATGCCGGGTGGCGAACTCCCGGATCGCGGGGGTGACCGCGATGCCGGCCCGGAAGCCGACCATGAGCCGCCGGCTGCCGCGCGCGGCCACGGTCACCCGGCGGCGGACCGCGTGCGCGGTGGCCAGCAGCGGGCCGGCGTCGTCCAGCAGCTGCCGGCCGGCGTCGGTCAGCGCCACGCCGTGGCTGTCCCTGGTCAGCAGCGGGGTGCCGAGATCGTGCTCCAGCGCGCGGATCTGCCGGCTGAGCACCGGCTGCGCGATGTGCAGCTCCTCGGCGGCCCGGCCGAAGTGCAGCTTGTCGGCGACCGCGACGAAGTAGCGCACCTTGCGCAGGTCCAGATCCATGGAGCCTCCCGGTCCGGCGATGTCCTGAGGGTATCGCAACGGCTGAAAGAGGTCTTGGACAACGAACTCGGGCCGATGGCACGCTCAAAAGACCTGATGGGCCGGAGCGAATTCGGTATCAGCAACAAATCGGCACGACAGGTGAATGGAGTCATCGTGGGAAAGCTCGAAGGCAAGGTTGCGGTAATCACCGGCGCGACCAGCGGGATGGCGCTGGCCGGGGCCAAATTGTTCGTTGATGAAGGAGCACACGTCTTCATTTCCGGCCGGCGCAAGGACGCGCTGGACGAAGCCGTCGAACTGATCGGCCGGAATGTCACCGGCGTGCAGGCCGATTCGGCCGACCTCGACGATCTGGACCGTTTGTTCGAGACGGTCAAGCAGGAAAAGGGCACAGTCGACGTGCTGTGGGCAAGTGCCGGGACAGGCGAGCAGAGCCGGCTCGGCGAGATCACCGAGAAGCAGTTCGATGCCGCCTTCTCGCTGAACGCGCGCGGCACGCTGTTCACCGTCCAGAAGGCGCTGCCGCTGCTCAACGACGGCGGCTCGATCTTCATGACCGGGTCGAACGCATCGCTCCGGGGCTACCCCAACTGGGGTGTGTACGCGGCGAGCAAGGCCGTGCTGCCCGCGTACGCACGGGTGTGGGTAGCCGAGTTGCGGGACCGGAAGATCCGGGTGAACGTGCTCACCCCCGGCCAGGTCGCCACGCCGGTGCTGGCCGAGGTCATGGACGAGCAGATGAAGGCGCAGTTCGAATCCGTGATCCCGCGGCGGGAGATGGGCCGGCCCGAGGAGATCGCCTCGGCCGCGTTGTTCCTCGCCTCGGACGACTCGAGCTACGTCAACGGCATGGAGCTGGTTGTCGACGGCGGCACCACAGTGATCTGAACGCGTCCCCCACTACCCACCGATCCGTCCACCAATAAAGGAAGTCACCTCATGACCACCATCAGCATCATCGGCTCGGGCTATATGGCCACCGCCATCGGCACCCGGGCGGCCAAGCACGGTCACACCGTCGAGCTCATGAGCCGCAACACCGCCAAGACTCAGGCACTCGCGGGCCAGATCGGCAACGGGGCCACCGTCGGCACGTTCGGCGCGAGGCCGGCGGGTGACATCGTCATCGTGGCCGTCCTGTACGCCGGCGCGGTGGACGCGGTCACGCACTACGGCGACGCACTGGCCGGCAAGACCCTCGTCGACATCACCAACCCGTTCAACGCCGACGCCAGCGGACTCGCGACCACCGCGGGCAACTCGGTGTCCCAGCAGATCGCCGCCGCCGCCCCGGAGGGCGCGCACGTGGTGAAGGCCTTCAACACGATCTTCGGCGGCGTTCTCGCCGGGGACAAGCCGCTGGACGCGTTCTTCGCCGGCGACAACGCCGAGGCCAAAGCCCGCGTCGCGGCGTTCCTGGAGAGCCTGGGCATGCGGGCCCTCGACGCAGGAGGCCTCGAAATGGCCCACGCCCTGGAATGGGCCGGCCTGCTCCTGGTGGGTCTGGCCCGCAACGGCGCCGGTTTCGACGTGGCCCTGGGCGCCGAGGCCCGCTGAAAGCACCCTCCGCGAGGCGGATGATCACGATCCCAGGGGGTCGGCCCGTCATCTGACGGATGCCACCGGTTGCCGGACGGTCGAAGAATGGACCCGTCAGCAGCTATGAGGAGGAAGTCATGTCGGAGAAGCTCACCGTCGTCCTGGTCCACGGCGCGTTCGCGGAGTCGGGCGGCTGGGGTCCGGTCGCGCAGCGGCTGCAGGCCGCCGGACACCAGGTGATCGCCGCGCCCAACCCGTTGCGCTCGGTCGCGTTCGACGCGGCGCAGGTCCGTGCGCTGGTCGATTCGATCAGCGGGCCGGTCGTGCTGGTCGGGCACTCCTACGGCGGCATGGTGATCAGCAAGGCCGCCGCCGGCGCGAGCAACGTCAAGTCGCTGGTCTTCATCGCCGCGTTCGCCCCCGAGGCCGGGGACAGCGCCGCCACCCTGTCGGGCAGATACCCGGGCAGCACGCTGGCCGAGACACTGCGCCCGGTCCCGCTGCCGGACGGCAACCAGGACATGTACGTCGCCCAGGAGCTCTACCGCCGGCAGTTCGCCGCCGACGTGCCGGAAGAGACCACCCGGATCATGGCCGCCACCCAGCGCCCGATCACTCTGGCCGCGCTGCAGGAGCCGGCCGAGGGTGAGCAGGCGTGGACGACGGTCCCGAGCTTCTTCCTGATCGCCGAGGCGGACAAGAACATCCCCGCCGCCGCGCACCACTTCATGGCCGAACGCGCCAAGGGCCAGACGGTGAGCATCGACGGCGCCTCTCACGCGGTCTTCGCCTCGCACCCGGCCGAGGTCGCCGACCTCATCCTGCAGGCGACCGACGCCTGACCCACCGCCCGGCGGACAGCCGGCTCGGCCCTGCGGCCGGGCCGGCTTCGACGCCGTCGTCTTCCTCGCGCGGAGCTAGGGCGCCGGCGTCCCACACCCACACGCGGTGGCCGGACGCGAGCCCGGTGACTCCGTCGCCGACCGCGTCGACCACCCCGGAACCGTCCTGATTCGGCACTCGCGGCGGAGCGATCCCGTCCGGCACGCCACGTCCGGCCCAGGCGCTGTCCTGGACCACCCGAGGAGCTCAGCGCACCTGCTCGGCCTTGAACTGCATGCGCGGCGTGGCGTAGAACTCCTGGGCCTGCACCAGCTGCAGCTCCCGCTCACCGGAGCGGTACGTGGTCTCGATCAGGTCGAAGATGCTGGAGGCCGTACGCTCCAGCGACACCGCCGCATCCTTGGTCGCCACGTAGTGGGCGGTGAACAGGGCGGCCGTGACGTCGCCGGACCCGTTCGCCTTGAACGGCAGGTGCGGGGTGTTCACGAGCCAGGCGCCGGCCGCGTCCACCACGAGCATCTCGATCGTGCCTTCGGCCCGGTCGGGGCGTTCCACGCTGGTGACCAGCACGGTCGAGGGTCCCATGGCCCGGGCGAGGTCGGCCGAGGCGAGGGTCGACTCGATGCCGGCCGGCTCGGTGCCGGTCAGGAAGCCCAGCTCGAACTGGTTCGGGGTGATGATGTCGGCCACCGGCACGACCCGGTCCCGCAGCAGAGCGGGGATCTCCGGCGCGACGAAGCAGCCGGACTTGGCGTTGCCCATCACCGGGTCGCACGCGTACAGCGCCGACGGGTTGGCGGCCTTCACCCGGCGGACCGCGTCGACGATGACGTCACCGATGCCGACCCCGCCCTGGTAGCCGGACAGCACGGCGTCGATCTGCGGGAACACGCCCCGCTCCTCGACGCCCAGCAGGATCTCGGCCACGTCCGACGGCGGGATGAGCGGCCCGCGCCAGGCGCCGTAGCCCGTGTGGTTGGAGAAGTTCACCGTGGGGACCGGGACGACCTCGACACCGAGCCGCTGCAGCGGGAACACGGCCGCGGAGTTGCCGACGTGGCCGTACGCCACCGCCGACTGGATGGACAGAACCTTCATCCCCCCAGCCTAGAGACCCTCCCGCGGCCCGCTGGACGCGACCGCCTCGCGCTGGATCTGCTCGAACTGCTCGGCCATCGCAGCGGCCAGGGCCTGGGCGGCGGACAGCGGGCGGACCATGACCGTGAACTCGTCGATCAGGCCGTTCTCGTCCAGGTGCAGGAAGTCGCAGCCCTCGACGGCGACGTCGCCGATCCGCGCCTCGAACACCAGGGCGTGGTCACGGCCGTCGTCGCCGCCCAGCTCACGCACGTACCGGAAGTCCTCGAACACCCGCAGCACGCCGCGCAGGATCGCCGCGGTGATGGCCTTGCCCGGATAGGGCCTGAACGCCACCGGGCTGCGGAACACCACGTCGTCGGCCAGGGTCGCCGCGATGGCGTCGGGGTCGCGTGCTTCCACCGCGGTCCGAAAGTCGATCACCACGCCAGCGTAGCGGCAGACCCTATGTAGAAAAACTGGCTAGGGTCCGCTACGGTGCCGGCATGGCAACTCCTCTCCGGGTCACCGCCGCCGTCTCCAAGGTGCTGGCCGCCTTCCTCGAAGATCCCGAGGTCGACCGCTACGGCCTCGACCTCATGCGGGCCAGCGGTCATCCCAGCGGCACGCTCTATCCGATCCTGCTGCGCCTGCAGAACGCCGGCTGGGTCGAGACGTACTGGGAGGACATCGACCCGGTCCAGGCCGGGCGCCCGGCGCGCCGCTACTACCGGCTCACGCCGGACGGGCGAGCGTCGGCGTACACCGAGGTCGCGGCGCTGCAGGCCCAGTTGAACCGGGGCCTGGCCGCGACGCAGCCGGCGACGAAACCGGCCACGGCATGAGGCCCGCGGACCGCTTCGCCCGCTGGTGCCTGGCCCGCGCCGCCCGGCGCTGGCCGGCCGAGCTGCGCGAGGAGATGCACGCGGAGTGGCTCGCCGAGCTGCACACGCTGGAGGCCGAGGGGGCCACGGCCAAAGAGCGCCTGCGGTACGCGTTCAGCCTGGTCGCCGCACCGCCGATCCGGGACGCCAGCGGGGCACCGCGCGGCTGGGGCGAATCGCTGGCAAACGGCGCTCCGGCCGTGGGCCTGGTGGTCGCCGCGCTGATCACGCTGTCCGTTTCCGCGTACTCCCACAACCTGGCCATCCGGTTGCTGGAGCTGATCGGCGTGGATCCGTTCTCACTCGGCGGCGAGTGGCTGACCTTCCTGGTCGGGGCCCTCATCACGCTGGCCTGGTGCCTGCCGGCCGGCCGGTGGCTGGGCCGGCGTTGGCCGTACTCGCGCTCCGGCCGCTTCGGTGCCGCCGGCCCGGCTGTGCTCGCACCGCTCACCTTCGCGCCGATGGTCCTGCTCAGTGCGGTTCCCGGCGGGGACATACCGTACGTGGCCGGCGTGCTGGCCGGGTTGCTGATCTGGGCGACCGGCATCGCGGCAATCGGTGCCGCCGCCGTACGGGCCGCCGGACGGGCCAGGGCGGCGGCGCTGATGCTGATCGGCGTACCGGTGGTCTGCGCGCTCGCCGCGGTGGCGTCCGCCGTGCCGCTCGCGCTGAGCAGCCGCGACTGGTCGGCCACGATGGTGGCGTCCTTGACCATGAGCGAGGCGCTCCCGGAATTCACGGAGATCATCGACGGGACCACCAGCCGCACGTTCTCCTACCAGGGCCCCTGGGCGCTGACGCTGGCCTGCTTCGCGGCTTTCACCCTGGCGTACGGCTTCGGTGCACTCCGCCCGCACCGCAGCAGGGTGGTGGCGCCGGTGCGGGTGGCACCCGCCGAAGCGCGGCCGATGCCGGTGGCCGTGGTGGTCGCCGGTGCCGGTGCGCTGGCCGTGGCCGTGATCGGCTGGGCGTACGCGTTGACCATCCTGACACCCGGCATGACAGACGTCTCGCTGTCCGCGCCGATGCCCGGCGGCGACGGTGAGCTGGCCATGTGGACCGCGGAGCTGCGGGCCACCGCGATCCTGCTGGCCGTGCTGGCCATGCTGGTCGTCACCGCCGACCGCCGGTTCGGCCCGGCCGCATCGTTGCTGGTCGGTGCCGGGTTGACACTGGCCAACGCAGTGCTGCACCGGCTGGATGTCACCGGGCCGGGCGGTCTGCGGCTCGCCCTGCTGGCCGGGGTGGTGCCGGTGGTCGCCGGCTGGCTGGTGTCCGGGGGCACGATGCCCGGCCGGCTGACCGGTGCCGCGCTGCGCCGGGTCACCGTCGGTGTGCTGATGGCTGCGGGCGTGCTGCCTCTGATCATGTTGCAGGGCACACCGGGGGTGAACCACCCGTACCTGCCGCTCGGGCTGAAGGTCACGACGATCGGCCTGGCCGTGGCCGGCATCCTGCTCGCCGTCGTCCCGGCGCTGGCCCTCAGCCGTCGCCCGGTGCCGGTCTGGGCCGCGGCACTCCTGCTCGGGTCGCCGATCGTGGTCACCGTCGGGGCCGGGCTGATCCCGCCGCCGCTGTCGGACGACGACACCGGGCCGGCCGCGTACGCCGCGTTCGTCGCCCTGCCGCTCGCGGTCGGGTGTCTCGCGCTGTTGCGCCGGCACCGGGCGCGCGGACGTGGCCGGACCGCCGCCCTGTGGGCCGCGCTGGCCGTGGCCGCTCTGCCCGGCACGCTCCTGGCGTTCCTGGCGGGTGGATTGCTGCTGTTCTTCGTGCCGAACCTGGTCTTCGACATCGACGGCAGCGGCTATTCGTTCGACGGGCTGTCGTACGTGCCCGGCACGGCGACGCTGCTCCTGCCGCTGGCGGCGCTGGCCGCGGCCCGCATCGACGGCGCGCCCGGCCCGGCCCGGCCGAGCGATCCGCCGCCGGTCCCGGATCCCGTGCCGCCGGTGGCATCAGCCCGGACGCCGGTCGCCGGCTGACTCCCGGCCGGGACGCGAATAGGTATGCCTTGCCGACGCGAGCAGCGCCGCGGCGGACGACCGTGGTGACGTGCAAGGTTCACTCATATTCGTCGACCTGACGCTCGCCGTCCTGACCCTCCTCGCCGCACCCCTCGCCGGCCTCCGGGCATCACGCCGCTGGCTGGGCATCCTCGCCGGTCTGGCGGCCGGCCGGCTGATCGCCGCCGGCCTCCTGCTGCTGACCGGCGGACTGCTGCTGGCCGACTCGCGGCTGTCCGTCCAGGTGCCGCTCGCGGTCCTGCCGGCGGCCTGGGCGGTGTGGCGGCCGACCCGGACGGCCGCCCACGTCGCCGCCGCGGGCTCGATGCTGTCCGTCTGGTGGCTGCTCGCCCCCTTCGCGCCCGGCGACACCCCCTGGGTGCTGGCCGGGTCGGTGCTGGCGCTCGCCGCGATCGCCGGCCTCTCGGTCGTGGTCGGCCGCTGGCGCGAGTCGCGGTCGCGCCTGTCCCGGCTGCCCTGGCTCGTGGGCGCCTTCCTGCTCGTTCCCGCCGTGACGCTGGTGATGGCCGGTCAGGCCAACGCGGCCGAGCCGGGCCACCAGCACGGCGGCGCCGGACATTTGAGCGTCGATCAACTCACCGGACCGCGGAATCAGCCGCCCGACGTACGGACCACGCTGGTGGCGGCCCGGACCCCGGTCAAGCTGGCCTCCGGTGCGACCGTGGACGCGCTCACCTTCAACGGCACCTCCCCCGGCCCCGAGATCCGGGTCAGGCAGGGTCAGCTGCTCGAGGTGACGCTGGTCAACACGAACGTCGAGGAGGGCGTGACCGCGCACTGGCACGGCGTCGACGTCCCGAACGCCGAGGACGGCGTGCCCGGCGTGACGCAGGACGCCGTCCCGCCCGGCGGCCGGCACGTCTACCGCTTCGTCGCGACCAGGGTGGGGACCTTCTGGTACCACACCCACCGCGACGGCCTGCTCAACGTCAAGAAGGGCCTCTTCGGCGCTCTGGTCGTGGCAGATCCCGCCGGCGCCGACGAGCTGGAACGTACCGTCTTCACCCACGTGTGGCCGGCTCCGAACGGGGACGTCGCCGCCCTCGACCGCGACGATCAGCCCGCCCGTCAGCAGGTGCCGGCGGGGCGCAACGTCCGGGTCCGCGCGGTCAACAGTTCCGAGGAGCCGCAGTCGATCACGGTGGGCGGTGCCCCGTTCCGGGTCGCGGCGATCGACGGCAACGCCGTGGCGGGGGCCACGCCGCTCGAGCCGGGAACGCAGCTCGTGCTGGCGGCGGGCGGTCGCTACGACCTCACCTTCACGATGCCGGCCGGTGCGGTGACCGTGGCCGGCGCCGGGAACGCCTCGCTGACCTTCAGTCCCGACGGCGCAGCGGCACCGGTCCGGGCGGACAGCGGGGAGCAGTTCGACCCGCTGACCTACGGCTCCGGCCCGGCGCTGCCCGCGCAGACCTACCAGCGGACGTTCGACCTGCGGCTGGACGACGGTTTCGGCTTCAGTCAGGGCCGCCTGTCCTACGTCAGCAGCCTCATCAACGGCAGGCTGTACCCCGCTGTGCCCTCGCTGGAGGTTGCCCGCGGTGACCGGGTCAGGATGCGCATCGCCAGCCGCAGCACCATCGAGCACCCGTTCCACCTGCACGGCCATCGCATCCGGGTGCTGTCCCGCAACGGTGAGCCGGCCACCGGCAGCCCGTGGTGGACCGACACGCTGAACATCAGCACCGGCGATGTCTACGAGTTCGAGTTCGTCGCCGACAACCCGGGCATCTGGATGGATCACTGCCACAACTTCCGGCACGGCGCCAACGGCATGATCATGCACCTCGCGTACCAGGGCGTCCGGACACCGTACGCCTCGGAGCACTCCCCCGAATAGCCTCACCATCGAAGGAGCCTTTGTGTCCGAGATCGGCGCAGACGTCATGACGGAGATCGTTCTTCCCGGCATCGTGAAACCGGATGGCCTCGAGGTCCGTACCCGCGCGATCCCCGCGGCCGGCCGCGGGCAGGTCATCCTGCGCGTCGAGGCCACCGGCGTCTCGTTCGCGGAGCAGCAGATGCGGCTCGGCCGGTACTACGGGCAGCCGCCGTTCCCGTTCGTCCCCGGTTACGACGCGGTGGGCAGGGTGGCCCGCCTCGGGCCGGGGGTCGACCCGGCGCTGGCCGGGCGCCGGTTCGCCGTGGTGACCAAGGTCGGCAGCTGGGCCAGTCACGTCCTGGCCGACGCCGACGCCCTGGTGGCGGTGCCGGACGGCGTGGACCCCGCCGAGGCCGAGACGGTCGTGGTCAACGGCGTCACCGCCCGCCAGCTGCTGCGGCTGGCGAAGGTCCGCGCCGGCCAGACCATCGTGGTGCTGGGCGCCAACGGCGGGGTGGGATCCACGCTGGTGCAGCTCGCCCAGCACGACGGCATCAAGGTCATCGGCACCGCGGCGGCGCGGCACCACCCGCTGCTGGACAAGCTCGGGGCCATCCCGGTCGACCACCGCGACCCGCACCTGTACGACCGGATCGCCGCGCTGGCCCCGGGCGGAGTGGACGCCGTCTTCGACCACCTCGCCGGGGACGGGCTCAAGCAATCGTGGCACCTGGTCCGCAAGGGCGGCACGCTCGTCTCCTACGGCACGGCCGCCCTGAAGGACGACTCCGCCTCGCCGCAGGCCGTCTTCCTGAGCCTGTTCTCCCAGCTGTGGATGTGGCATCTCTCGCCGAACGGCAAGGGTGCCCGCTTCTACAACTTCTGGGCCGGCGAACGGCGGACGGCGGCGTTCCGGGCGCGCCTGTGCGAGGACCTCACCGCGGTGTTCGCGCTGCTGGCCGAGGGCGTGCTCACCGCGCAGGTCGCCGCCACCTTCCCGCTGAGCCGGGCGGGCGAGGCCCTCGCGCTCGCCGAGTCCCGCACCGTCGCGGGCAAGGTCATCCTGGTGCCGGACCCGGCGACGGGTACGCCCTGAGCGATCGACGTGTCGGCGGTGCGCCGATCCCATACTGTCGGCGCCATGTTGACGCTGTCCTCACGACCCGACCGGCTCGTCGGCCGGCGTGCGGAAACGCAACGCCTCACCGAGCTGACCGGCCGGGCGGCCGCGGGCCACGGCGGCGCGCTCGTGCTGGCCGGGGAGGCGGGCATCGGCAAGAGCGCACTGCTGGGGTACGCGGCCCAGACGGCCGCGGCGTTCCGGGTGGTCCACGCGTCCGGTTCCGAGTTCGAGCAGGAGTTGCCGTACTCCGGTCTGCACCAGCTGTGCCTGCCGTTGCTGGACCGCCTGTCGGAGCTGCCGCCGCGCAGCCGCGACGCCCTGCGGGTGGCCTTCAGCCTGGCCGAGGGACCGTCCGACCCGTTCCAGATCGGCATGGCGGCCCTGGGCCTGCTGACCGCCGCCGCCCAGCACCAGCCCCTGCTGTGCCTGATCGACGACGCGCAGTGGCTCGATGAAGCGTCCGCCCAGGTCATGCTCTTCCTGGCCCGCCGGGTCACGACCGACCCGGTCGCGATGCTGTTCGGGGTCCGGACGCGGCCTGACCCGGACGGGTTCGGCGAGCTGCCCCGGCTGACCCTGCCCGGGCTGAGCGACGAAGAGGCCAAGACACTGCTCGTGACGCGCAGCCCGTTCCCGCTGGACGATCAGGTTCGTGACCGACTGATCGCCGAGGCCCAGGGAAGTCCGCTGGCGCTGCTCGAACTGCCCCGGGCCGGGGGTTTCGTGCCACCGGACGGGTCGAGCGTGCCGACGCGGATCGAGGACGGCTTCCGGTCCCGGCTGGACGGGCTGTCCCCGTACGCCCGGCTGCTGCTCATCGTCGCCAGCGCCGACCCGACCGGCGACCCCGGCCTGCTCTGGGCGGCCGCCGGCCGGCTCGGCCTCGACCTGACCGCGTCGAGTGACCAGGCCGCGAACACCGGGCTGGCCGAGTTCGGCCACCGCATCCGCTTCTGTCACCCCCTGGCCCGGTCGGCGGTGTACCGCGCCGCCTCGGCCGGGGAACGCCGCACAGCCCACGGCGCGCTGGCCGAGGCCACCGACCCGACCGCGGCCCCGGACCGGCGGGCCTGGCACCGCGCCCAGGCCGGCGCCGGCCCCGACGACGGCATCGCCGACGAGTTGGAGCAGTCCGCGGCACGGGCCCAGGCCCGCGGGGGCGTGGCCGCGGCGGCCGCCTTCCTCGAACGCTCGGTGGCGCTGTCGCTGGACCCCGCCCGCCGGACCGAACGGACCCTGGCCGCGACCCAGGCTCACCTGGACGCCGGGATGACCGATCGGGCCTCGGAACTGCTGGCCACTCTGGAGACCGCCGCCCTGGACGAGTACCAGCGCGCCCGCGTCGACCAGCTGCACGGCCGGGTGGCGTTCACCCGCCAGCGCGACGACACCGGGCCCAAGTTCATGGCCCGCGCGGCCCAGCGACTGTCCGCCCGGCACCCGGCGCAGGCCCGCGACTGCTTCCTCGACGCCCTCGAGATGAGCCTGGTCGTCGGCCGGGCCGGCGGGGTCATCCGCGACGTGGTGGCCACGGCCCGCGCCGCGGCGCCGGCCTCGCCCGCCCCGGACCTGCTGGATGCGCTGATCGAGCTGGTCTCCAGCGGATACCCGGCCGCGATCCCGCTGCTGCGCCGGACCCTGGACGGCGCCGGCGAGCCGCTGTGGGTGCGGCGGCCCGCGCTGGCCGTGATGGTCACCGCCGAGCTGTGGGACGTGGAGACCCACAGCACGATCGCCGCCTGGCTGGTCAAGCAGGGCCGCGAGTCCGGCTCACCGGCACTGCTGCAGCTCGGCCTCGGGCAGACGGTCATCGACGCGGCCCTGGTCGGCGACCTCGGCCGGGCCATCGCCGCCACCGCCGAGGAGGCCGCGATCGCGGACGCGGCCGGCGTGCCTCCCCTGGCCTACCACCGGCTGCACCTGGCCGCGCAACGCGGCCGGCGCCAGGACTTCCAGGACGTGGTCGACGCGCTCGACCGGGCACCGACGCGGGCCGGGCACGTGACGAACATCCACGCGACCGCGGCGACCCTCAACAACGGCCTCGCCGACTACCCGGCCGCACTTGCCGCGGCCCGCAGGGTCGCCGCCCAGGACGACATCTTCCTCACCGGGTCGACCCTGCCCGAGCTCATCGAGGCTGCCGTCCGCTGCAACGAGCACGCCGCCGCAGCCGAGGCGCTGGTGTCGCTCACCGAACGCGCCGAGGCGAACGGAACGAGCGTGGGCCGGGGCATCGCCGCGTACGCCCGAGGGCTGGTGACCGGCGTTGAGGACGACTTCCGGGAATCCGTGGAACTGCTCGCCGAGGGCAACCTGATGCCGTACCTGGGCCGGGCGCACCTGCTGTACGGGGAATGGCTACGCCGCCAGGGCCGCCGCCGGGACTGCCGGCCGCACCTGCACACCGCGTACGAGCTGCTGTCCAAGGCGGGCGCCGATGGTTTCGCCCGGCGCGCGGCCGACGAACTGCGCGCCACCGGGGAGAAGGTCCGCTCCCAGTCCGCGACGCCCTACGAGAAACTCACCATGCAGGAGGTCGCCGTGGCCCGGCTGGTCGCGTCCGGCGCCACCTCGAACGAGGTGGCCGGCCAGCTGTTCCTCAGCAAGCGCACCGTCGACGCCCACCTGCGCAGCATCTTCCGCAAGCTCGGCCTCACCTCGCGGCGTCAGCTCAAGGACCACCCCGGGCTGCTCACCGGTCGGCCCGCAGGGTGAGCAGCACACCGACCAGGACCGACCCGGCCAGGGCTGCGAGCGCGGTGAGCGTCAACCCGTCCGGCCGGATCAGCGGCTGCTCGCGCAGGGCCTGCCAAGTAGTCAGTAGCGTGATCCCGGCGTAGCCGCCGCCGGCCAGGAGCAGCAGCCGGACCTTGGCGCGCTCGGGCAGCCGCGGCGCGAACCGGATCATCGCCCACGCCAGCAGCGGCAGCACCTGCAGGGCGTGCAGGCCGATGAAGTGCCCGACGCGCAGATCGCCGCCGACCGTGCTCCAGCCGACCACGGGCAGCCCGGGCCCGCCGTCCGGCGCGCCGACGGTGTGCTGGTTGGCGCCGCCCATCGGGGTCGCCACGAGCAGGCCGAGCAGCGAAACCCCCACCCCCAGCGCGATCCCGGTGCGGGCCACCCGATCCGGGATACGCGCCCGCAGCACCGCGACAGCGATCAGCAGATGCGCGAAGAACAGGGCGATGATGGCCGCGAACATGACGTTCCACAACGCGGCGTTGAGCGGCGTGGACGTGTTGTAGTGGCTGGTCGTGCCGCGGATCACCTGCACGACGACGACGGCCATCTCGATGAACAGCGACAGCACGATGACGAAGGCCGACCGCTCGGCGAGCCGGCTGCGCCGCGGCAGCAGGGCGATGAGCCAGGCCAGGGCGAGTGCGTAGAGGAGGATGGAGACGGAGAACTTGAACGGCTTCAGCCAGATCGCGGCGCCGGTGAGCACGCGGTCGTCGGCGAGCAGACCGGTCGCCGTGACGACGGTGAGCACCGCCATGGCCGCGGCCAGCACCATCATGGGCCGGTTCCAGGAGCGAGCGCGGCTCAGCACCGCAGGCTCCGCTGTGTCGTGGGTCGAAAGTGCCATGCCCGCAGCCTGTTCGGGCGACCCGGCCCGCCGCGTCCGTAAGAGTTGCCTATTCCGCCGGGTTGAATTACGGGGTACAAACTGGCCCCGGCAGCCGGCCCCGCCCGTCACTACCGTTGCCCACCATGGATTTCCCCGTGGTCGAACGGCTCATCGACGCCATCAACGCGCACGACCTGGACGCGCTCACTGCGACCTTCGCGGACGACTTCACCAGCACGTGGCCCGCTCATCCGGCCCGCTCGTTCAGCTCACCGCAGCAGGTGCGCCGGAACTGGGAAGCGGTCTTCACGCAGTTCCCGGAGCTTCGGGACCGCGCTGCGCGTACTGCGCGAGCGTGTCTCTCCGGAGTCCGCCGGCATACCGCCCTCCCTGCCCCGCCGGCGCCGGGTCCCGGGCCTGCGCCGTGACGAGCTGGCCGGCCGGGCCGGTGTCTCCGCGGAGCACCTCAGACGCATGGAACAGGGCCGCCGCCGGCCGTCGCCGAACGTCGTCGACGCGCTGGCGGCGGCTCTGCGGCTGAACGCCGACGAACAAGGCCACCTGCGTACCCTCGCCGGGTTCGCCCCGCCCGCGGACCGCGCCGGCCTGGTGCCGCGTGAGATAACTCCCGCGGCGACCCGGATGCTCGAGCGGCTGACCGAGGTGCCGGCCTGCGTCTGCGACGCCACCTGGTCGGTGCTGGCCGGCAACGCGCGCTGGGACGCGTACGGGTGCCCGGCCGGCGCGGCGCACGGCCGCGACCGGAACATGGCCTGGCGGGTCTTCACCGAGGCGCCGACCGACGTCTTCCGGACGCCGGAGCACCTCGCCGCCGTCCGCGCGTCGATGGTCACGGGTCTGCGGGCCGCCGCACACCGTTATCCGGCCGACCCGCGGCTGCGGCCCCTGATCAGCGATCTGTACGCCCGCGGCGGCGCGTTCGCCCGCCTGTGGGACGGTTCGCCCGACCCGCCGGACAGCCTGGACCGGCTGGACGTGCCAGACGGGCGCGGCGGGCGGGCGTCGTTCGACAAGGACGTGCTGACGGTGTCACCGGGCGATCTCCGGCTCGTCGTCTTCACCCAGCCCTGATCGGCGTGGCGCACGACGCGGCGTCACACCGGCGGTTCCGGCAGCGCCACGAGTGTGTCGGCCCAGCTACGAAGACCTGATGCGGGGGCGCGATCCCGATAGCGGCGGAACTGGTCCTGCACCTCGGCACGGCGGATGCCGCCGGTGATGGTGGGTGCTGCGTACCAGGGCAGGTCGGGGCTGGTCGGCCACGTTGCCGCGACGGCGGATCCGCCGTCCGCGGGAGACTCGAGCCCGTAGTAGATCTCGTTCACCTTGAGAGCCATCGCCGCACCGACGCACATCAGGCAGGGCTCCAAGTTGACCGCCAGCCGCACGGGGTGGGGGCGTGGCCCCCAGCCGAGTTGCTCGTCCGCCGCGATCATCGCCAGGAGGTCGGCGTGGACCAGCCGGCGTCCCAGCGAGATGTCCCGGGTGAAGGCGCTCGAGATGATGCGGCCGCCCATCTCGACGACTGCCCCGATCGGGATCTCGCCCTGCCTCATGCCTTCCTCGGCGACGTCGATGGCGGCACTGACCAGGTAGTCCGGCGTCATCGACGGCGGGGGGCCACCGGGGCGGAGAGGCCGGCGCTGAACAGCCGGTCGTCAACCTCGTTGAGGGCCATCTTCAGCGCCCCGAGGGCGACCGCGTCCGCCCCCAGCGTGGAGGCGCGCACCTCCGGCATGCGCAGGCACAGGCGCTCGAGTTCGCGGCGCAGCGGGTCGAGCATCAGGTCGGCGGAGCGGGAGAAGCCGCCACCGAAGATGACGACCTGCGGGTCCAGGGTCAGCACCAGCGCGGCGGTGCCGACGGCGAGGTCCTTGACGTAGCGGTTGACGGCACGGTGGGCGGCCTTGTCGCCCTCGCGGGCGGCGTTGAAGACCCAGGCGGCGGCGTCGTCGGGGCCGACGGTGTCGGGGACGCCGGGACAGTTCTGCAGGTGGGCGGGGGCGTCGAGCCAGCGGACCTGTTTGAGGGCGCCGATCTCGCCCGCGGCGCCGCCGAAGCCGCGGCGCAGGATGCCGTCGATGATCAGGCCCGCGCCGGTGCGCATGCCGGCGAGCAGGTAGACGATGTCGTTGGCGTCGCTCGCCGCGCCCTTCCACCGTTCCGCCAGGGTCGCGAGCTTGCAGTCGTTCTCGACCAGGATCGGGCAGGCGAACCGGCCGCCGAGGTGGGCCGTCAGGTCGACGCTCTGCCAGCCCGGCAGCGGGGTGAAGAAGCTGGTCCGCCCGGTGGCGTCGACGGCGCCGGTGACCCCGACGGTGACCGCCCAGATGTCGGACGGGGTCATGCCCGCCTCGGTCAGGCAGGCGTTGATGACCGCGTCGAGCTCGGCGAGGCGAGCGACCGGGCCGGCGTCCGCGGCCACCGAGTGGCGCAGGCTGCGCACGATGTTGCCGTCGAGGTCGGCGATCAGGGCCAGTACTTTGTGCGCCCCGACGTCGACGCCGATCACGTGGCCGGCGGTGGCCCGGAACTGGTAGCGGCGGGCGGGCCGCCCGACGACGCTGTTGGCCCCGGGCTCCAGCAGGCTGGCCCAGCCGTCGGTGACCAGCCCCTGAGCGATGACGTCGACGGCGGGCCGGGACAGGCCGGTGCGCTGGGACAGCTCGGTGACGGTGGCCGGCGGGTGGGCGCGCAGCGCACGCACGACGCTCAGGGAGTTCAGCTCACGCAGCCGGGGCAGGTCCGCCCCGGCCGTCACCAGTTCCGTCAAGGTATGTCCCTCATCGTTGAGCGGCGGGTAGCCGCCCAAATACGCTTCGAGCTTTACAAAACAGCGGGGGGATCGCAAGGCGCCGGGTCAGGTGATCGGGTACGCCTGCGCGGCCGGGGTGATCGCCGGGGCGAAGTCCACCTCCCTCCCATCGACGGTGTAGACGTAGCGGCTGCGTCGCCGGATCTCCGGTCGCGCCGCCAGATACGTCCGCAGGTCGTCGAGCTCGGTGGCGCTGAGCCAGCTGGGCGGGTCGGACAGGGCCCGGAACCGGCAGATGTCGGCCAGGTCGCGCAGCCAGCCGAGCTGCTGGTCGGTCAGGAGGTTGAGGCGGCTGCGGAAGTACACGACGTCCGGGTCGACCTCGGTGAGCGGCTGGTGCCAGAGCCGGTGCACGGTGTTGACCACGGCGTTGCGGGCCATGGCGTCGGACGGGTCGTCACTGGCGTAGTTCTGCCACATCGGGGCGACGTCGGGGCCGCTGCGCAGGCCGTCGAGGATGCCGAGGGACGGCAGCAGGATGGCGCCGCTGCCCAGCAGGTAGACGTCGTCCCCGGCGACCTGACGGATCAGCGTGAGGGCGTCGCGGTAGGTCTGCTCCCGTTCGGCGCCGTCGGCGCGTACGCCCGGCACGGCGCCGGCGTTGATGAAGTCCAGCTTGAGGTACTTGAACCCCCAGTCGTGCACGACCCGGTGGATCAACTCGGCGAGGTGGTCGAGGGTGGCCGGCCGGGACAGGTCGAGGGCGTGGTAGCCGGTCCCCCAGTTGTTCCCGGCGACCACGAGCTCGCCGCGGGTGTCGCGGAGCAACAGCTCGGGGTGCTGCTGGGCGAACCGCGAGCCGGGCAGGGCGATGAACGGGGCCAGCCACAGCCCGGGGGTCATGCCGGCGTCGCCGATCCGGTCGGCCAGCGCCCGCATGCCGGCCGGGAACTTGTCGTTGGGCTGCCAGTCGCCGACCATCCGCTCCCAGCCGTCGTCGACCTGCACGACGTCGAAGGGCAGGCCGTGCAGGTCCTGGAGGTCCTTGGCCAGCTGCTGCTCGGTGATCGCCTCGTAGTACGCGTACCAGGAGCACCAGACGTTGCCGGCGCGACGGCTGCGGCTGCCCAGCCGCCCGGCCAGCTGCCTGGTGTACGCGGCGAACACCTCGTCCTCGGGGCCGTAGGCGGCGAACCAGGGCTGGGCGCCGTGTTCGTACCAGCCGGCCAGGGTGTCGTGGTCGGCGGCGAGGCGGGCGGTGCCCAGGCCGAGCCCGCCGAGCAGCAAAATGTTGCCGTCGCCGCCGTCGAGGGCGGCCACCGCGGAGGAGTGGTGGCGGGTCGGGTCGTCCCAGAGGTCGTCGTCGGCGGTCAGGCGCCGCCGCGGGTCGGCGATGCGCAGCGGCGGTTCGCTCAGCCGCCGCCAGCCGCACGGGCTCCAGGAGTTCTGCCCGTGGCGGTAGAACAGGGCGTCGCCCAGTTCGTGCAGCAGGGCGACGCGGCCCGGCGGCAGGATCAGGCCGCCGTCGGCTGCCTGCGGGTGGCCGGGGCCTTCGTGTACGAGGGCGAACGTGCGGCCGGCCAGCTCGATGAGCGATGCCATGGTTCTCCTTGGCGGGGTGTGCGTGGTCGGGTGCGGGCTCCGGCGCGGCGGGCGGAGGCTGTTCCCGCCGCGCCGGACTGCTCGGCCGGTGCTACTTGAACAGGGCGTTGACCTGCTCGTTGGCCTTCTTCAGGGCGGTGGCCGAGTCGCTCTGACCGAGCACCGAGGACTGGATGGCGTCCTGGACGATCTGGCTGATCTCGTTGCCGTGCTCGGTGATCGGCAGGAAGAAGGTGCCGCCGGGGGCCTGCGCCTCGTCGACGAACGGCTGGACGTCGCGGCCCTTGCTCTTGTGGGCGGCGAGGGCCTTCTCACTGGCCGACTTGATGGCCGGGAACACCGCGGCGTTGCCCCCGACGATGTCCTGGCAGCCGGAGGAGGCGAGGAACTTGACCCACTTCCAGGCCTCGTCCTTGTGCTCGGTGCCGGCCCAGATCGCGTCGGACAGCCCGTTGATCGGCGTCTTGCGGCCCTGCGGCCCGGCCGGCAGCGGCGCGAACGCGAACTTCGCCTTGGCCCCGTCGCCGAGATAACTGTTGATCATCCAGGAGCCGGCGGTGGTGATGGCGCCCTTGCCGGCGTTGAGCAGCGCGTCGCGGCTGAGCGTGGACGACTTGTCCAGCGGAGGGCTGTAACCCTTGGCGATCAGCGACTTGAACCACTCGATGGTCTGGGCCAGCCTGGGGTCGTCGTACTTGTACCGGCTGCCCCACGGGTTCTTGTCGAGATAGGTGAAGCCGTCGGCGGCGGCGAAGATGCCCCAGCCGTTCTGGCCCTGCGCGCCGTCGCCCCATTCGGGCAGGTAGCCGTACGTCTTGATCTTGGTCTTGTCGAATCCGGGGTCCAGGCCGTTGCGGCCGCCGGTGTCGACGGTGGCCCGGGCGATGATCTTCTCGAAGGCGCCGCCGTCGGTGGGGTTCCAGCTCAGCTCCTTCAGGTCGGCCGGGGTGATGTCCTGGGCCTTGAGCTGGTCGGTGTTGTAGACCAGCGCGATGGTGTCCCAGTCCTTCGGCAGGCCGTAGCGCTTGCCGTCCTTGGTGAACAGGTCGGCCAGGCCGCTCTGGTACTGCGACAGGTCGATCTTGTCCGCGGTCACGTACGGCTGGATGTCGAGGATCTGGCCCGAGCTGACGAACTGCGGGTAGTAGGAGCCCTGGTTGGTCCACACGTCGGGGGCTTCACCGGCGGCGAGCTGGGTGGTGAGGCCCTGCCAGTACTGCTCCCACGCGGACTGGGTGATCTGGATCTTGATGTTCGGGTTGGCGGCGGTGAACGCGTCGGCGCACGCCTGGTAGGAGGCCTTCTGGTTGTCGTCCCAGAGCCAGTAGTCCAGGGTGACGGCACCACCGGCGTCGTCGCCCGAGCCGGAGCAACCGGTCAGGCCGGCCGCGATGGCCAGCGCCAGCAGTGCCGCACCGGCACGCGTCTTACGGATCATCGGATTCTCTTCTCTGCGGGTTGGGGGTTCACTTGCTGCCGGTGAAGTTCAGGGACTGGACCAGGCGCCGGCCGACGAAGCCGAGCAGCACGAGCACGGGAACGACCGACAGCGTCGAAGCGGCCATCAGCCCGGTCCAGTCCGGCTGGGTGTTGGGCGACTGCTGCAGGAACACGCCGAGCGCGACGGTGACCAGGCGGTTGTCCTCGCCCCGGCCGACCAGCAGCGGCCAGAGGTAGTCCTTCCAGGCCCAGACGGTCGTGGTCATCCCGATGGTGATCAGCGGGCCCCGGCTCATCGGCAGGGCGATGCGCCAGAAGACGCCCCACGGGCCGTTGCCGTCGAGGATCGCGGCTTCCTCCACGTCGCGGGGCAGCGACAGGAAGAACTGGCGGAGGAAGAACACGGCGAACGGGGTCATCAGGATCGACGGCGCGACCATCCCGGCCATGGTGTTGATCAGGCCGAGATCCTTCACCAGCACGAAGTTGGGCAGCAGCGTGAAGATCGGCGGCACCATGAGGGCGCTGATCACGACGGCGAAGGTGAGGTCGCGGCCGGGGAAGCGCAGCCGGGCGAAGGCGTAGCCGGCCATCGCGCAGAACAGGGTCTGGCACACCGCGATCAACGTGCAGTAGACCACCGAGTTGAGCAGGTACCGCGCGAAGTGCAGCTGCGCGCCGGAACCGCCGGCGGCGCGCGCCTCGGCCTCGGTGGTCAGGCCCAGCACCCGGGCGAAGTTGATCAGGGTCGGATCGTGCGGCAACAGGCCGGCGTTGTCGGTGTAGAGGTCGGCGGCGGGGGTGAGCGCCGTGCGGACCATCCACCAGAACGGAAAGACGGTGACCACGATGACCACGGCCAGCAGCGTCCACGCCAGCAACCGGCCGGGACTGAAGGTCTTGCGCATGTGTGTCAGGCCCCTTACGCCAGGTCCGAGCGGGACGCACGCAGCAGGCGCATCTGGACGGCGGTGAACACGCCGAGGATCAGCGCCAGGCAGACGGCCGCGGCGGCGGCGTATCCCAGGTGGAAGTACTTGAACGCCTGCTCGTAGATGTAGAGGTAGATGACGCGGGTGGCCGAGGCCGGGTCGCCCTGGGTGGTGACCGCGACGGTGTCGAAGATCTGGAACGAGCCGATCAGCGAGACCACCAGCACGAGCGCCAGCACCGGGCGCAGCAGCGGCAGGGTGATGCGGTGGAACATCCGCCACTCGCCGGCGCCGTCGATCGCGGCGCTCTCGTACAGGTACTGCGGGATCTGGAGCATGCCGGCGTACAGCAGCAGGGCGGTGTAGCCGGTGTAGGCCCAGGTGTTGATGCCGGCGACCGACGGCATGGCCAGGGTGGCGTCGGTGAGGAAGCCGACCGGGGCCAGGCCGAACGAGGTGACCAGGTGGTTGACGAATCCCAGGTTGGTGTCGAGCAGCCACATCCAGAGCAGGCCGATGGTGACGTTGGGGATCAGCCAGGGCACCAGCAGTGTGGCCCGTAACAGCACCGAGCCGGTCAACCGGTGCATCAGTGCCGCGATGCCGAGCGCCAGCACGGTCTGGGAGACGATGTTGAGGACGACGTACCAGGCGGTGACCCGCAGGGAGTGCCAGAACTGGTCGTCTGCCAGCAGCTTGGTGTAGTTCTCCTCGCCCACGAACGAGGGCGTGTTGAGCATGGTGTAGTCGGTGACCGAGTACCAGGCGCCGCGGGCGGCCGGATAGCCGTAGAAGATCACGAAACCCGCCGCCACCGGCAGCAGGAACCACCACGCCGCACGACGGTCGTCGCGCTGTTTCGTCGAGCTCATCGGTCGCCTCATATCCGGATCCGGGTTGGCTCTTGCCAGCCGCCCCGTTCTCGAATAATGATGTAGACCTTCAATATTTTGTCAATACCTCTTCGAAATGAGCCCGTAACGTTGATCCTCCCGACCCCCATCGGAGATCCCCATGAAGTCAGCTCGCCCCGCCCTGGCCGCTCTCGCCGTCACCCTCATCGGGGCCGCATCGGTCCTGCTCGCCCCGGCCGGTGCGCACGCCGCCCCGGCCGGCCCACCGCCCCGCCCGGCGGCACCTGCCACCCCTGACCCGGCACTCCAGGCCCACCCGCTGACCGCGGCGCCCGGCCCGGTCGACAACCCGCTCAAGGGGTGGGCGAAGTTCTACTCCCCCGGCGCCGGCCAGAACGTCGGCTATCCGCACTCACTGACCTGGGGATACTTCGGCCTGTCGGAAATCATGACCAGCGCGTCGAGCTGCGGCAGCTACAACTGGTCCATCGTGGACAGCATGCTGGCCGAGACCGCGACCAACGGTAATCAGGCGGCGATCCGCATCTACCTGACCTACCCCGGCGGCACCGGCACCCACCCCGCCAACGCCATCCCGCCGTGCTTCAACGGCAACGTGGCCAACCGCGCCGACACCTACTGGAACGTCACC
Organism: Actinoplanes sp. CA-051413; assembly: GCF_050955795.1. Lineage (NCBI taxonomy): Bacteria > Bacillati > Actinomycetota > Actinomycetes > Micromonosporales > Micromonosporaceae > Actinoplanes > Actinoplanes sp. CA-051413. Next base: position 3,319,453 of record NZ_CP192100.1, on the reverse strand, counting down.
CACCCCGACTACGACAGCCCGTTCGCGATCACCGCGCTGAAGAACTTCATCGCCGCGTTCGGCGCCCGCTACGACGGCGATGCCCGGCTCGGGTTCATCCACCTGGGACTGGTCGGACTGTGGGGCGAGTGGCACACCTGGCCCTACGACACCGACACGGCCGACGGGCGGCCCAACTACATGCCCACCGACGCCAACGGTGCCCAGCTCGTCGCCGCGTTCGACAGCGCTTTCAACCGTACGAAGCTGGAGATCCGGTACCCGGACGTCGCGGGCGGGGCCGCCAACAGCCGCGACATCGGCTACCACGACGACTCGTTCTGCTACCGCGAGGGCTCACCGCTGCAGGGCGTGACCCTGCCCGCGTCGCTGGGCGGAGCGTCGTACTCGCAACTGACCCGGACCCTGGCCGCCGGCATCGAGAACAAGTGGATCACCAACTCGATCGGCGGCGAGCTGCGGCCGGAGATCCAGTCCACCGCGTTCCAGTACTGGCCCGGCGGCTCCGGAGCCGTCGACAACCTCAAGGCCTGCATCGAGCTGCTGCACCCGACCTGGATGATCAACGAGCAGAGCGGCAACTACGCCGCCGGCGACGCGAACGTGGCCGCCGCCGTCCGGCTGATGGGCTACAACCTCAGCGTCGACAACGCCTACTACACCAACACGGCCGGCGCCACGGCCAAGGTCGGCGTCCGGATCGCCAACACCGGCGTGGCGCCCTTCTACTACCCCTGGACGATCACCCTCGGCCTCAAGAACAGCGCCGGCACCGTCGTCGGCACCTGGGACACCCCCTGGGACCTGCGCACCGTCCAGCCGCTGACGATCCGGAACTTCCCCGAGTGGAACGCGGGCGCCGACCCCAGCTACCGCGACTTCGGCCACCGGCAGTACTTCCAGCACAGCGTGAACCTCTCGGGCGTCGCCGCCGGCACCTACCAGTGGGTGCTGCGGGTCAAGAACCCGCTGGAGTCCGTCACCGCCAACGCCAAGAAGCTGCGCTTCGCCAATGCCACCCAGCAGTCCGACGGCTGGCTCGGCCTCGGCACCGTCACCGTCGGCTCCTCGAACGGCGGCTCCCCGGTCAGCTACGAGGCCGAGGCCGCGGGCAACACCCTGACCAACGGCGCCGTCGTGGCGGCCTGCGCGGCCTGCTCCGGCGGCTCGAAGGTGGGCTACATCGGCAACGGCGCGGCGCTGACCGTCAACGGTGTCGCCGGAGGCACCGGCGGGGCGCGGCCGGTGACCATCCACTACTCGTCGGCGGTCACCCGTACGGCTGTGGTCAACGGGCAGACGGTGACGTTCGCCCCGACCGCCGACTGGAACACCGTCGGCTCGACCACCGTGACGCTCAGCCTGCCCGTAGGCACCACCGCCATCACCATCGCGAACCCCACCGGCTGGGCCCCCGACATCGACCGCATCACCGTCGGCTGACGCCCTCCCCGACCGCCTTCGACTGAGGAACCCACATGCGCAGATCAAGACGCGCCGTCGTCGCCCTCCTGACCGCCCTCACCCTGACCGCCGGCACGCCGGCCGTCGCGAATCCGGCGTGGACGTCGCTGTCCTACGCCTCCGCCCCGGCGGACAACCCCCTCAAAGGCTTGCTGCCCTTTGCCGGCGACTACCAGACCTTCCCGCACAGCATGGAATGGTTCTACCTGCCGCTGAGCGACGTGATGACCGGACCGCGAAAGTTCGACTGGGCGGCGTTCGAGACGCAGCTGGGCGCCATCGCCGGCCGCGGACACCAGGGCGTGTTCCGGTTCTACCTCGACTATCCCGGCCGGCCCAGCGGGATCCCGCGGTACCTGCTCGACCAGGGGCTGCTCACCCGCCCGTACACCGATTTCGGCAACGACGGCGTCAGCGTCGCCCCCGACTACAACGACCCCCGCCTGGTCGCGGCCCTGGAGACCTTCATCTCCGCCCTCGGCCGCCGCTACGACGGCGATCCGCGGATCGGCTTCATCACGCTGGGCCTGATCGGCTTCTGGGGCGAGTGGCACACCTGGCCGCACGACGGCACGACCGAGCCGGAGAACTGGATGCCGGGCGACGACATCCTCGCCCGGATCCTGCACCGCTACGAGGCCGCGTTCGACGAGACCCGGCTGCTGGCCCGCTATCCCAGCGCGCAGAACAAGAACCTCGACATCGGCTACCACGACGACTCGTTCGCCTTCGAGACCCTGCCCCCCACGTCCTGGCACTTCGTCCAGCGGCTGATCGACGAAGGCGTCACGGACAAATGGCGCCGCCAACCCATCGGCGGCGAGCTGCGCCCGGAGATCCAGTCCTGCCTGTGGGACCAGCCGGTCAGCTGTACGCAGTACGAGGACTACACCGCATCCGTGGCCCAGACCCACGCCTCCTGGCTGATCAACCACGCCGCGTTCACGGGGACAGGCTTCACCGGCGACAAGTACCAGCGGGCCGTAGCCGGGGCGAAGTCGCTGGGCTACGAGCTGACCGTCACCGAAGCGAAACTGACCCGCGACCGGGTGTCGGTACGCATCGCGAACCGCGGCGCGGCACCGTTCTACTACGACTGGCCGGTCGAGCTCGCCGCCGTCGACCGCTCGGGCCACGTCGTGCGGCGCTGGCCCACCCGCTGGACCGTGGCCGGCATCCAGCCCGGCGAGGAGCCCACCCAGCTGTCGTCCCGGATCAACACCCGGGGCCTGCGCCCGGGCCGCTACGACATCGTCATGCGCCTGCCCAATCCCATGTCCGGCGGTATTCCGCTGCGCTTCGCCAACACCGGTCAGGACACCACGTCCGGCTGGCTCACCCTCGGCTCCCTCAGGGCCCGGTAGCGCGGTCCGGTGCCCGCCGGCAGCTTCGGCGGGCACCGCCACCGCCTGCGCCCTCGCCGCTCAGTTGTCGGCGGTCTGTAGGGCGGCGGCGATCGGTTCGAGTTCCGCGATCAGCTCGTCGAACTCGTCCGCACTCAGCACGTCGTACGCCGGCGCCGCCAGTTCGTCGGTGAGGGCCTCGATCCGCCCCCTGATCTCCCGGCCGGCGTCGGTGAACCCGCCGGCGGCATCCACGAGGCCACGGCCCCGCAGCCCGTCGACGACAGCGGTCAGCTGCGCCTTCGGCAGGTGGTGGATCCGGCCGAACTCCTGCGCCCTCATGCCGAGTGACAGAGCGAGCAGCACGTGCGCCTCGGTGCCGCCGATGCCGTGCGTGACCAGGGCGGCATTGTGGCCGTCCCCGCGGTGTTCGCGCAGCAGCGTCGCCGCGTGCCAGAGCCGGGCCACCGGCTCATCCGGCACCTTGAGTGCCTTGAGCCCGGCGTACAGCACCCGGCCCTCGGTCGGCGCGCTGACCGACGCCCGGGTGGCGAGGTCAGCGGCCCGCGCCAGACCTGGCGAGTCGGCCAGGTCCCCGATCAGCTGGCGCAGCGCGGCAGCGCTGCCCCGCTCGCGTACGGCGATCGCCTCCTGCGGGGTGACCTTTCCCCAGACCCATGGGATATGGCGGGCCACCTCACCGTCGGCGAAGTTGTAGAAGACCGCGTGCACCACCTCGGCCGGTGCCAACCCCAGCGGCGCCGCCCGGCCGGCGAAGTATCCGTCCCAGTAGTTGCGCATGCCCACGGCCAGGAACGCCTCGTTCGGCCCCTCCGAGAAGGTGACGGTGGCGATCGGCTCGACGAGCTCGAACATACGGTGAACCTTGACCTGTGGATGCAACATCGGCCGGCACCTCCCGTGGTCGTGACGACGCCCTGGTGGGCGGTGTTCACCGTAGCTACGAACGGCGCGGCCCGGATCCGACATCAATCAGCCAGGGTCAGCGTCATCGATCGGACGGGTCGGCTATCACCACGAACGTCGGCGGCTCGCCGTAGTTGTCGCGCTGCCGGGGCATGCCGGGCGGCAGCGCCGGCGCCACCGCGTGGAACACCGATTCCGCGGCTTTCATCCCGTAGTCGGCGAAGTCCTCCGTGGCCAGGAGCCAGAGCCCGCCCTCGGTGAGGGGTTCAACCTCGGCGAACGCGCCGGTCGCGGCCACCGCAGCGGCACCGCCGAGCTTCTCCGCGACCTCCTGCGAGGCGATCGTCAGCCAGGAGTAGCCGCGCAGCCGCTCCCGGGTCTGCGGAATTGCCAGTTGCGCGTCCCGCGCGAGCCCGGTGGACCATCTCTCCAGTGCGGTAGTGCCCTTGTCCCGCCAGTAGTCGATCTGTCCGAAGCTCGGGTTGAGCCGGTCCGCGGCCTGCCGGATCGCACCGAGCCACCGCTGCTGCTCGGCCCGTCCGGAGCCGGGGTCGGTGAACTGGTCGGCCACCACCTGGGCGTCCAGGACCAGCCAGCCGGGGGTGTTACGCACCGGCCACGCCTTGGCGACCATCAACCGACCGCCGAGGAACCCGTTCCCGGTGAAGCGGCCGATCCACACCGTCACGTTCTTCGGCAGGTCGGCCAACTCGCCCCGCAACCACTCCCAGCCCTCGTCAGAAAGGTGGCGACGTTCGGTGGTCGGGTAGCCGCCGCCGATCGAACGGTCGACCTCGATGAGGCCGTACAGCTTGCCCGGCTCGCCCTGCGGACCCTCCGCCAGCGGGTTGATCCGCGTGGCCGCCGGCAGGCCGGCCAGCTCGGCCCGCTCGGCGGGGGTCAGCGCCCGGGTCAGCGTGTCGAACCAGACGTACGCCGCGTCGCCGAGCGGGCCGCGGCTGGTGTCGACGTTCAGCTGCGCTTCAAGCCAGAGCTGCATCATTCGTGTCTCCCTACGTGTCGCCGGTGGAGCCCCGGAGATAGGCGGCGGCCTCGTGCAGGAACGCGCAGCGGCCGGACCATCGCTCCGCGGCGAGCGCGTCCAAGGCCACCGCAGCTCTGGCTGGTACGGAACCCCATCCCGACGCCAGGCGTCACCCCAGGTATCGGCCCAGAGCTTCGAGCAGGCCCCGGGTGCCTCTCTCGCGCTCGGGCCCGTCGGCCCAGAACTGGTCGAAGAACACGCCGTGCTCGACGTGCGTGAACCGGGTGCCGTCGTCGATCGAGTCGAACTCGAGCGACGCCAGCGACGTCGACATGTGGGTGCCGTCGAGCCACATGTCGTACGTCGTGACGATACGGACGTGCTCCACGATGTCGGTGTACGTGGCCTCGTACCGGGAAAGCGGTCCGTTGTGGAACTTGCCCTCGGCGACGTCGCGTCCGCCCAGGCGGAAGTCGAAGGCCCACTCGCGGGGCTCTATCGCATCGCCGGCGCCCCACCAGGACAGTTTCTGCTTCTCCTCGGCGAACGAGTCCCAGACGCGCGCGACGGGAACCGGGTAGTCACGGGTCAGGCTGAACCCGGAGCGGGCGAGCCGGCGTTCGATCGTCATCGGTGGGTCCTATCGCGCGAAGGTGACGTGGATCGTGCCGCTCTCGGCCACTTCCGTGGTCACTTTGTGGGTGGTCTCGAGGCCGCGCAGGTCGTCCCACAGCCGGGTGCCCCGGCCGAGCACGATCGGCGCGATCATGACATGCAGGTGGTCGACCAGGCCGGCGCGCAGGAAGTCGCGGGCGGTGCTCACCCCGCCGCCGACGCGTACGTCGAGACCGCCGGCCGCCTCGGTCGCCTCGGCGAGCACGTCCTCGATGGCCGCGCTGCGGAAGTGGAACGTGGTGCCACCCGCCATCGGGATCGACGGACGCGGTGCGGTGTGGGTCAGGACGTAGACCGGGGTGCCGTGCGGCGGCTCGTCACCCCACCAGCCCTTCCAGTCCGGGTCGTCGGGGAACGTGTGCAGCCCGAACATGGCCGCACCCATGATCTCGGCACCGATCCCCTCGGAGTGCGCGGCGCCGTACGCGTCGTCGACACCGGTCGTGCCGGCGCCGCTGGTGTCGCCGAAAACGCGCTCACGGAACGTCCGGGTTGCGGCCCAGGCCGCCGTGAGAGGCCCCCAGTCCTCCCCCATCGGATTGTCCGGGGCCTGGCCGGCCGAGGTGTAACCGTCGAGCGAGGCAAAAAGGTCGATACGAACACGGGTCATGTCAGGTTTCCTTCGGGTTGGTACGGGTCAGGTGAATGCCGAGCCGGTCGGCTTGCCGTTCCGCCGGGGTGCGCTGCTCGTCGAGCCACAGGTGCAGGACGTCGAGGGCGCCCGGTCGCAGGCTGACAGTGCGGACGCGTCCGTGCTTCTCCGAGGTGATCAGCCCCGCGTCCTCGAGAACGCGCAGGTGCTGCATGAGCGACGGCAAGGCCATCGAGAACGGGGCCGCGAGCTCGGAGACGACGGCCGGTGACTTGGCCAGCCGTTCCACGACGGCCCGGCGCGTCGGATCCGCAAGCGCGCGGAGCACGGCGTCGAGATCATCGTGATACTTAGGCACGCGCCTTACTATTGCCGATGAGCAGGACTCCGTCAACCGTCGGGGCCGGCCGATCGTTTCGCGGGACGGGGTGGCGGTGCTTCATGATGGGCGGGTGAGCAACCTGACCATCCGGCCCCTGACCATCCGAGCCCGGCGGTCCGAGGACCTCGACCAGTGTGTGGAAGTGCTGCGTGAGGTGCGCCTGGCCGACGGTTATCCGATGAAATGGCCGTCGGATCCCCGAGCCTGGCTGGACCAGCCGCAGCTCGACCAGGCCTGGGTCGCCCAGAGCTCACCCGGTGTCATCGACGGGCACGTCGCCGTACAGAACGGCCGGGAGGTCACGCGCCTGTTCGTGGCGCCCGCAGCCCGGCGCCTGAAGGTCGCCAGTGCCCTGCTGGACCACGTGAGCGTCTGGGCCGGCGGCCGGCTGATCCTCCACGTCGTCGACAAGCCGGACTCCCCCGCAGCCGCGTTCTCCGAGGCCACCGGATGGCGGTACACGCACACGACGACCGCAACCTGGAGCGGTCCGCGCGGAGAGGCGGTGCGGCTCCGGCACTACGTCCGATGAGTGGTCAGCTGAGTCCGGCGAGTTTGTACAGCACCAGGGAGCCGGCGACGGCGACGTTGAGGCTGTGGCCGGTTCCCACCATGGGGATCTCCACCGCGTAGTCGAGCAGGTCGAGGGCCTGAGGTGGGAGGCCGGTGGCCTCGTGACCGAGGACCATGACGGTCCGGCGGTCGGCGATGGGGACATCGGCCAGCCGGATCGCTTCGTCGGCCAGTTCCACGCCGACGATGCGCGAGCCGCCGGCCCGCTCGGCCGCCAGCCAGCCGGCCGGATCCCCGACCCGGTGCACGCAGGTGGGCCGGCGCAGCGTGTTGCCCCGCGCGAGGGCTTCATCAACCCATCGGTACGGCGGTACGGCCAGACAGGCACCCACCGCGTCGCAGGTGCGCAGAAGTGTGCCGAGGTTCGTCCCGTGCATCGGCCACAACGCCGCCGCGATCAGATGTCCCCAGCAGCGATGTTCACGGCGCCGGCGGGCGGCTCGAAGGTCCTTGCCGGACCGCACCCGGATCGCGGGGCTCACCGCTCCGGAGCGACCAGGCTCCTCGGATCAGCAGTCATCAGGTAGGGCACTTCGCGGCGCACCCAGGCCATCGTCGACAACAACGTCGCGGTGAGGTTAGCCGCGACGGGCCGAGCGGGCCACCGAGAATCAGGGATGCGGCCGCTTGGCGGCGCAGGAGACGATCACGGCATGACGAGAGAGTACGTCGGTTCCGTGCCCGACCCCGAGTGGCGGAAGCTGCTCACCGACGCCCTGGACCGCGCCGACGAGTTCCGGGCCCACATGCCTGATGGTGACGGACAGCTCAGTTACGGCCGGGCGGAGCTCATGGAACTGCCGGCGTCGCAGGTACGCCCATGGAGCGGCATGCGTGACGCCATCGAAATCGTCGGCCCCATGACGCCGGCCGCGAGGGCCCTGTTCCTACGGCTGGAGGTGTCTGTCGAGTCGTTCGACCCCGAACACAAGCTGTGGGACTACGAGCTCATGGCGAACGGAACGGTGCTGCTCTCGATCGGCGACTACCACGACCTGATGATCGATGTTCCCGAATGAGTAGTCACACCGTCGATCGATCCGGGCTACCGGCCGGGATCCAGATCTGTCAAGATGATCCTCTTTCGAAGACGGACGCAACGTTTCGGGCCCCGCTCCCGTCTAGGAGGGCAGGGCCCTGGATGGCGCCGGTCGGCTTCCCTCGAATGTGAGAGTAATGATTCAGCGACGCAAGGTGATCATCGGCGCGGTGGGCATGGCCGCGGTTGCCACGGCGGCCGGGTGTTCCTCGTCCGGCAAGGCGGACGACAACGCGGGCTGGGTTGAGCCGGCAGCGAACATCGAGCAGGCGGTCGCTACGCCCGTCAAGCTGACCGTGACGCCGGCGGACGGGGACGCCGATGTTCTTCCGGTGAAGCCAATCGTCGTCAGCGCCGCGGACGGCAAGCTCCAGTCGGTCGCCGTCACCGCCGGTAAGGCCAAGATCGACGGCAAGATGCAGGACGACGGGACCTGGCAGTCGAGCGAGGACCTCGCGTACGGCAAGAAGTACACGGTCACCGTCACCGCCGCCGACAGTGCCGGCAAGGCGACCACCGAGACCACCACCTTCACCACGTTGAAGCCGGAGAACGTCGCCCGGGTCACGTTCCAGGCCAACGGCATGCTCGCCCTCAAAGAGGGCAGAACGTACGGTGCCGGGCAGCCGGTGATCGTCGCGTTCAGCCGCGCCGTCAACAAGAAGGCGGCCGAGAAGGCCATCGAGATCACGACCCTGCCCGCGGTGAAGGGCAAGTTCTTCTGGAAAGACGACAAGACCGTGCACTGGCGGCCCGCGAAATACTGGGCCGCCGGGACGACCATCAAGGTCAGCGTCAACATGTACGGCGTGAAGCTCGGCAAGACGACCTACGGGGCGAAGAACGCGTCCACGAATTTCCGGATCGGCCGGCAGCTGATCGCCGTCAGTGACAACCGGACGCACCTGACCAAGGTCTACATCAACGGCAAGCTCGTCCGCACGATGAAGAGCAGCCTCGGCAAGGGCGGCGGCACGACCGGGGCGAACGGCGAGCGGATCAGCTACTGGACGGCGGGCGGTCCGCACGTCGTGCTGGGCAAGAAGCGCAAGCACACGATGAGCTCGGCCAGTTACGGCGTGACCGACCCCAAGGACCCGAACTACTACGTGTCGGAGAACATCGAGTTCTGCACCCGGATCAGCTACTCCGGCGAGTATCTGCACGCCGCGCCGTGGAACCGCTCGCTGGGCCGGGCCAACCTGTCGCACGGGTGCATCAACCTCACCACGGCCGACGCCAAGTGGGTCTACAACAACTTCCTCGTCGGCGACATCGTCGACGTCAAGAACACCCCGCGCGAGCTCCCGATCTGGAACGGCCTGGGCGACTGGACGGTCCCGTTCGACCGGTACGGCAGCTAGCGCTCCGGGGGCCGATGCCGCGGTTCCGGTCCCCCGTTCGTGCGGTCGTCGGCCAGCTCGTCGACCACCAGCAGGTCGGCCCGCACCTGCCCGGACCGGTAGACCGCCCGGCCGATCATGTGCGCGGCGACCGGTGCGGTGACGAGCTGGAAGACGCCGATCAGCACCAGGGTGGTGATGTCGATGGTGTTCTGCAGCCGTAACGCCGTACCGGCGAGGATGAGCAGCAGGCCCAGCACCTGGGGTTTGGTCGCCGCGTGCATGCGGGAGAGCAGGTCGGGAAAGCGCAGCAGGCCGACGCCGGCGGCCAGGCTGAGCAGGGCGCCGGAGATCAGGCAGGCGCCGGCGAGGATGTCCGCGATGGTCTGCACGGTCATCGCCGGCTCCGGGGGGAGAACCGGGCGACGCTGACCGAGCCGATGAAGCCCAGGATCGACAGGACGACGAGAATCGGCAGCGACGTCGCGTCGCGGGTGTAGGCGGCTTCGGCGGCGATCGCGCACACCACGATGGCGAGCAGCACGTCGACGGCGACGATGCGGTCCAGGGTGGTCGGTCCGCGGACGATACGCACCAGCACGAGGGACACCGCTGCGAACAGCAGCGCGGACACGGTGATACCGACGATGATCATGGATGGTGCTCCCTTCCGGCCGGGGCCGGGCCGTCGAGCAGGCTGATCTCGGCATCGGAGCCGATGGCCCGGACGATGCGCGCCTCGGTCTCGTAAACGCTGCGGCGGAACTTCTCGACGGCGGCGCGGTCGGAGACCCCGATGACATGGATGTACAGCGTCGTGGAGGCCTGGTCGGTGTCCACGATGAGGCTGCCGGGCACCAGCGAGACGGCCTCGCCGGTCAGGGTGAGGATCAGGTCCGACGGGACGCGCAGGGGCACCCGGATGATGGCGCTGCGGGGCTGGTGACCGAACCGGAACGCGAGCACGGCCAGTTGCCCGCTGGCGGCGACCAGGTCGGTGAGGAACCGCCCGGCGAAGCGCAGCAGGCCCAGCGGACGCGGACGCCCGGCGAAGGTCACCGGCGGCAGCGGGAAGACGGCGAGCACGACGGCCGAGACCAGGAGCCCGCTGATCAGGTTGGCCCAGGAGAAGACACCCCAGAGCAGCATCCATCCGGTGACCAGCACGGCCGTCGTCACGATGCGGTCACGCCATCGCGTACGGGCCGGCACCGGCCCGGCCGTCGCCGGCGCTGTCCGGCTCATGGTGACTCCTCTCCGAAGACGGCGCGGACGTACGGCTCACGGTCGCGCAGCTCCGCCGCCGCCCGGCTGGTGACGTCGAACAGGGGTCCGGAGACCACGGTGAGACCGGTGCCCAGCACGACGAGCGCCAGCGTCGCGCCGACCATCAGCCGCGGCAGCACCCGGCCGGTGACGGGGCTCGCCGCGGCTGGTTCCTGCTCGCGGGGCGTACGCCAGAAGGCCAGGTTCCAGACGCGGCCGATCGCGTAGAGGGTGAGCAGGCTGGTCACCACGCTGCCGCCGACCAGCAGCCAGGCCAGCACGCCGTCGGCGGCGACCCCGGCCTGCAGCAGCCCGAGCTTGCCGAGGAAGCCGGAGAAGGGCGGGATGCCGGCGAGGTTGAGGGCGGGCAGGAAGAACAGCACGCCGAGGACCGGGGCCAGCCGGGCGAGCCCGCCGAGCCGGTCCAGGGTCGTGGTGCCGCCCCGGCGTTCGATCAGCCCGGCGGCCAGGAACAGCGTGGTCTGGATGATGATGTGGTGCACGACGTAGAAGATGGCGCCGGACAGCCCGGCGTCCGTGGCCAGCCCGATCCCGAACAGCATGTATCCGATGTGGCTGACCAGGGTGAAGGACAGCAGCCGCTTGATGTCGGACTGCGCCACCGCGCCCAGGATGCCGACGATCATGGTGAGGAGCGCGGCCACCAGCACGATGCCGGAGGCCGGGCCGTCGGGGAACAGCAGCGTCTGGGTGCGGATGATCGCGTAGACGCCGACCTTGGTCAGCAGGCCGGCGAAGACCGCGGTGACCGGCGCGATGGCGGTCGGATAGCTGTCCGGCAGCCACGCCGACAGCGGGAAGACCGCGGCTTTGATCCCGAAGGCGAGCAGCAGCATGCTCTGCAGGCCCAGTTGCAGGCTGTCGGGCAGCGCGTCGAGCCGGCCGGCGAGCTGCGCGAGGTTCAGCGTGCCGGTGGCGGCATAGATGAGACCGATCGCGGTCAGGAAGATCAACGACGACAGGAGGCTGACCACCACATAGGTCGTGCCGTCGCGGATGCGGCTCTCGGTGGCACCGATGGTGATCAGCACGTAGCTGGCGGCGAGCAGGATCTCGAAGCCGACATAGAGGTTGAACAGGTCACCGGCCAGGAAGGCGTTGGTCACCCCGGCGGTGAGGATCAGGTACGCCGGGTGGTAGACCGACACCGGCGTAGCGTCGTCCCCGTCGGCCATGCCCTGACCGATGGAGTACACGAGCACGCAGAGGGTCACCGCGGCGGAGACCACGAGCATCAGTGCCGCGAGCCGGTCGGCGACGAGCACGATGCCCAGCGGGGCGGCCCAGCCACCGACGTTGACGACCAGTGGTCCCCCGCCCGCGGTGAGTGCCAGCAGTGCTACGGCAACGGCGAGGGTCGCGCTGAGGGCGAGCAGGCTCACCGACCGTTGCAGGTTCGGATGCCGCCGCAGCAGCAGCGTCACAGCCGCGCCGACCAGCGGTATGACCACCGGCAGCGGAACCAGCCAGGTCATCGTGGGGCCCCTTCGGCGGTGGGGACGTCTTCGTCCTCCAGGCCCTGGTCCCGTTCGGCCCGCTGCATGATCCGCCGGTCCTCGACGTCGTCCTGCACGTCGTCGTGACCGGTCAGCAGCCAGCTGCGGTAGGCCATGGCCAGCAGGAAGGCGGTCATGCCCAGCGTGATCACGATCGCGGTCAGGATCATCGCCTGGGTCAGCGGATCGCTCATCTCGCCCTCGGCGGTGAGGCCGACGATCGGCGGTCCGCCGTACGCGCCACCCAGCAGGATCAGCAGGTTCACCCCGTTGCCGAGCAGCGTGATGCCGAGGATGACCCGGGTCAGGTTGCGTTCCAGCAGCAGGGTGACGCCGGCGGCGAAGAGCACGCCGACGACGATCACCAACAGCAGGTTGGGACTCATACCAGTTCCTCCTCCGGCCGGGCCTCGGCCGCGACGCGCTCGGCCTGCTCGTGCCGGTCGATCTCGGCGCCGAGGCTGCGCAGAATGTTCAGGATCACGCCGATGACCACCAGATAGACACCGACGTCGAAGATCGACGAGGTGACGAAGTGGACGTGCCCGAGCACCGGAATGTGCCAGTCCAGCAGGGCGCTCTGCAGCACTTCGCCACCGAGGACCATGGCGGTCAGACCGGTGCCCAGCGCGATGAACAGGCCCGTGCCCATCACCGCGCCGGCGTCGACCGGCGCGGCCGCGTCCAGCTCGTGCCGGCCGCCGGCCAGGTAGCGCAGGACCAGTGCCAGCCCGACGACCAGACCGCCGGCGAAGCCGCCGCCCGGCGCGTTGTGCCCGGCGAACAGCAGGTAGACGGAGAACAGCACGATGGTGTGGAACACCAGGCGGGTGACCACCTCGAGGATCGGTGAGCGCAGGCCCGCGTCGAGCGTGTGGCCCGCCATCAGCCAGACCTGACCCCGGGGCGGGGTCGGCGGTGGTGGCCGCCGCGGGCGCAGGAGCCGCTGCGAGCCGCCGAAGACCAGACTGGCGACCCCGATGGCCGCGACCAGCAGGACGGAGATCTCCCCCATCGTGTCCCAGGCCCGGATGTCGACCAGGGTCACGTTGACCACGTTGCGTCCGCCGCCGTACGAGACCGCCGGTTCTCCGAAGGCGGTGGAGATCGCGGTGGCCTGACGGCCCGCGGTGGCGACGTAGGCCAGGCCCGAGACGACCGTGCCGACCGCGACCCCGATGGCCACCCGGATGCGCCGGCTCGCCACCAGGGGGCGTACCGAGAAGTGCCCGGGCAGGCGGCGCAGCACCAGCACGAACATCACCATCGTGCAGGTCTCGACCAGGAACTGGGTCAGGGCCAGGTCCGGCGCGCCGTGCAGGACGAACAGGATCGCGGTCGCGTACCCGGTCACGCCGACCAGGACCACCGCGGCCAGCCGCCGCCGGGCCCGGGTCGCGAACACGGCCGCGACGACCAGCACGACCGCCGGGACGAGCTGCAGCGGGTTGTCCCACAGGTGGAACCGGCCGGGCCAGGGCCGGCCCGCCACCAGGGCACCGCCGCCCAGCCCGACGAGCACGAGCAGGATGGTGCCCAGATAGACCGGTAGCGAGCCGCGCTGAGTGGCCCCGGTGACCTCGACCGCGAGCCGGCCCAGCCCGTCGGCCGACCGTTCGTAGCCGGTGACTCCGTCCACCGGCAGCCGCAGCCGCCGCCACCACCGGGTCCGCAGAGTCAGCCCGAACACGGCCGCACCGCCGGCCAGCACCAGCGCGGACAGGGCCAGCGCCGGCGTCAGACCGTGCCATACGGCCAGGTGGTAGCCGCCCTCATCGGGATAGAGGTCGGCATAACCGGCCAGCAGGCCGTCCAGCGGCGCGGCGCCCAGCCCGGCCACGAGGCCGGCGGCCGCCAGCAGCGCCGCCGGTGCGAGAAAGGCCCAGGACACCCGATGGACCGGGCGGGGAGCCACTGCCGGCTTGTCGAAGAAGGCACCCCAGAGAAAACGCAACGTGTACGCGACGGTCAGCGCGGATCCGCTGACCACGCCGGCCAGCACGAGCTGTTCCCACCAGCCACCGTGGAGGAACGCCTCGAGGATGGCTTCCTTGCCGACGAAACCGGCCAGCGGCGGCACGCCGGCCATCGAGGCCGCGGCCAGGACGGCGACCACCCAGAGCGCCGGGGCCGAACGCCGCAGGCCGCTGAGCTCGCGCAGGTCGCGGGTGCCCGTGGCGTGGTCGACGATGCCCACCACGAAGAAGAGGGCTGCTTTGAACATCGCGTGCGCCAGCAGCATCATGGCCCCGGCCAGGGCCGCGTCCCGGAAGCCGGCCCCGAGGACGACGACCAGCAGACCGAGCTGGCTGACGGTGCCGTACGCGAGCAGCAGTTTCAGGTCGTGCTGACGCAGCGCCGTCCATCCGCCGAACAGCATGGTGACGGTGCCGGCGATCAGCACTGCCGGACGCCAGGACGCGGCGTCGGCGAGCGCCGGGCCGAGCAGGGCCACCAGGAACACGCCGGCCTTGACCATCGCCGCCGCGTGCAGATAGGCGCTGACCGGCGTGGGTGCGGCCATCGCGGCGGGCAGCCAGAAGCTGAACGGGAAGATCGCCGACTTGGAGAGGGCGCCGAGCAGCAGCAGGATCACCGCGACCGCGAGGTAGCCGCCGTCCGGCAGTGCGCCCACCACCTGCGACCAGCGGTAGGTGCCGGCGTGCTCGCCGAGCATGATGATGCCCACCAGCATCGCCAGCCCGCCCAGCGTGGTGACGATCAGCGCCTGGAGGGCGGCCCGCCGGGCGGACCGGCTGCTCGGGTCGTGCCCGATCAGCAGGTAGGAGAAGACCGTGGTCAGCTCCCAGAAGACGTACAGCACGATCAGGTTGTCGGAGACGATCAGGCCGAGCATCGCACCGGCGAATCCGACGAAGACCCCGGCGAAGCGGGCCAGCCCCGGCTCAGCGGCGGTGAAGTAGCGGGCACAGTAGACCAGGGCGAGCGCGCCCACGCCGCCGACGAGCAGCACCATCAGCCAGGACAGCGTGGTCATCCGGAAGGCCAGCTCGATGCCGAGCTGCCCGACCCACGGGTACACCTCGGCGACCGCACCTCCTTCGCGCATCCCGGCGGTGTGGGTCAGCGCCCAGCCCAGCCCGGCGGCCGGCACGAGGGCCAGGAGGTAGAACGCGCGCAGCCCCAGCCACCGCACCAAAGGCGGCGCGAGCATCGCCGCGATGAGGTGAACCGTCAGCAGTACGAGCATGCGTCGTCCCTCCTCCACCCGCGGTCTCGCGGATGGCGCGTACGCGTCCATCGGTCCGGTGCCCACCGGGCGGCGGGTCAGCCGTTGATCAGCAGTTCCCGCAGTGCGGCCGTGGCCGCGTCGTCGCCGACGGCCACGACGCCGTCGTCCGGCCGGAACTCGAAATCAGGCCGGGGTGAAGGAATCACCCGGCCGTCGCGGACCACCGCCACGACGGAAGCGCCGGTGCGGGTACGGGCGCGGGTGTCGCCCAGGCTGCGCCCGCAGTACGGCGAACCCGCCGCGACCGGGATGCGCACGGCTTCCACGCCGTCGAGCCCGCGGGCCAGGGCAGTCACCTGGTCCACAAAGACCGGGAGGTCGAGCAGATGGGCGACTGTCCGGGCCTCGCTCTGGTCCAGCGCCACACTGTGCAGCACGCGTTCGGGGTCCTGCGGGTCGTAGGAGATCAGGTCCCGCCGGCCGCTCAGGTGAGCCACCACGCCGATGTGTTGCCCCTCGGCTGTGGCGAGCGAGTACGCCACGCCCGTCCCGGGCAGTGCGGTTCTCTGCAGCTCCATGAGTCGCCTCCAGGATGAACATGTCGTCTCGGGTCCTGCGGTGTCAACCGCCGCCGCACGCCCAGCCTCCCCTGCGGTGCGGTCGGCGGACCTGGCGTCGCGATGGCTCAGGCCGGGTCGACCTCGACGGCGAATCGCTGCACCCGGATCACGCTCGTGCCCGCGTGGTCAGTCCGTTTGTCGACGGCCCAGTGGGTCAGCAACCCGGTGAGGCCGCCGAGGAAGGCGCCGATCAGCAGGCCGCCCAGCAGCACGCTCAGCCAGGCCGGCCCGGCGATGAACAATCCGAGCACCAGCCCGGTGAGCATGCCCAGCCAGGCGCCGAGGCCGGCACCGAGCAGCGCCGCCCGGGTCTTGTGGCGGCCGGCCTTGTCGGGACCGGTCTTGTCGGGGCGGGCGGTCGCCGGCTCGGCGCGCAGACCGGTCCCGACGACACGGACCCGTTGGACCGGGAACCCTGCCTCGGACAGCCGGCCCGCCATGCGCTCGGCTTCGCGAAAACTGCCGAACTCCTGGACGGACTCTCCGGCCGGATACGTGCTGCGGATCAGGACTGCCGTGGTGACCACGACTGCTCGCCACCCTCCGATAGTTGGTATGGCCCAACCATATCGCACATAGTTGGTTTGGGCAAACCAACTAGTGGTAACCTCCGGCACGTGCTCCCAGACGACACCCGACCCGCCGAACGGGTTCAGGACGCGTTCACGACCCTGCTGTGGTGGGCCCATCGCGGCGACGTCCGCCGGTCGCTGCTCGGCGCCGCGGCGCAGACCCTGTCCACCAACGACATCACGCTGCTGCGGATGATCGTGAGGCACGGCCCGGTCCGCGTCTCGGATCTCGCCTCGTGGCACGGCGTCGACAAGTCGACGGTCACCCCCCAGGTGCACCGTCTCGAAGAGCGCGGCGTCGTCACCCGCCACAGCGACCCGGGCGACCGGCGAGCGGTCCTGCTCACCGCGACCGACGAGGGCCGGCTGCGGCTGCAGGCGATCGACCGGGCCGGCGTGCGCCTGTTCGAGAACGCGCTCGACGGCTGGTCCGACACCGATCGGGGCACCTTGGCCGCCCTCATGCAACGGCTGGCCGACGAGCTCGCCCAAGTGCCGCAGGACAGATCGCCGAGGCGCGGACCTGGCGACGAGCTCGCCCAGGTGCCGCAGGACAGATCGTCGAGGCGCGGACCTGGGACCGCGCCGGCCACTGCCGTGTGATGGATCGCGGTTGCCGTGCCGCCGAGGCGGCACGGCAACCGCCGCCTAGGTCATCCGTTGGTCCTCTCCTGGCACGGCACGCAGAAGCGGGCGTGCGGGAGCACCTCAAGGCGTTCCACGGGGATGGTGCGGTCACACTTCTGGCAGACGCCGTAGGTGCCCTCGGCGATGCGGTGCAGGGCGCCGGTGATCTGCTCGATGGTGCGCCGGGTGGCGACCAGCAGTTCGGCCCGGTTGTGGGCCTCGCCGGGGTCCCCGGTGTCGGCGTTGATCTCGGTCAGTTCTCGCAGCCGGGCGGTCTGGGTGGCGAAGTCGGCCGACAGGGATGCGCGCAGGTCGGCGAGCCAACTGTGGTCAACGGTCCGGTGGTCGATGCTCATGGGAATGCCTTTCGAATAAGCGGGAAAACAAGAAAGGGCCGAAGACTCCGTGGGAGGGCCGCGGCCGGTGCGCGCCGGGCTCGACAGCCGGTGCACCGGCGGGGCGGTCAGCGCAGCGGGTCGAACGGCGCCAGCTCGGGCGGCGCCTCGCCCTTGAGCACGGTCTGGGCCAGCAACTGCCCGGTGACGGGACCGAGCGCGATGCCCCACATGCCGTGCCCGCCGGCGACGAACACCCGCGGGGCGGCGGTCGGGCCGATCAGCGGCAGCCCGTCCGCGGTGCACGGGCGGGAACCCACCCATTCGTCGCGGCGGTCGTCGAGGTCCACGCCGGCCAGGAACGGGCGTACGGCCTCCACGACGGCAGCGATGCGCCGCGGATCGAGGGCCTCGCCGGGGCGCCGGAACTCCATCATCCCGGCCACCCGCAGCCGGCCGTTCAGCGGCGTACAGGCGACCCGCTGCCGCGGGAAGTACAGCGGACCGGCGGGCATCCGCGCGGCCGGCACGCTGAAGCTGTAGCCGCGACCGGCCTGGACCGGCTGCCGCACCCCGAAGCTCGCGGTCAGGGCGCCCAGGACAGCGCCGGTGGCGACCACCACCGCGTCGTGCCGGGCTTGCTCGCCGGATCGGCAGACCACGCCGACCTCGTCGGACCCGTGCCGCAGGTCGGTCACCTCGGCGTCTTCGACGATCCGGCCACCGCGGGCCCGCACCGCTCCGGCGAGGGACCGGACGAACTCCGGCGGGTGCAGATAGCGCTGCCCGCGGATCTCCACGGCGGCGCCGACCTGGCCGGTCAGCGCCGGTTCCATGACCCGGGCCCGCCGGCCGGAGACCCGTCGGTAGTCGACATCCTGACCGGCGGCGGCGATCTGCTCCAGCTCGGCCAGCAGGCCGCGCGCGTCGCGCTCGCGGGCGAAGCAGGCGAGGAAGGCGGCGGCCTTCGTCGTGGGCGCGGTGACGCCGCCCGCGGCCAGCACATCGAACGCCTCCAGCGCACGCTCGTTGAGCGGGACGTAGGCGGCCATCCCACGTTTCCATCGCTGAGCTGTGCTGTGCCTGACGAACGAGGCGAGGAAACGCAGCAGGTCGCGGTCGGCCCGGAGCGGCAGATACACCGGTGACCGGGGACTCAGCACCGCCCGCAGGCCGTAGCGCAGCACTGTGGGTTCCGGCAGGGGTGCGGTCAGCGCCGGCGTCAGCCAGCCGGCGTTGCCCCAGGATGCGCCGGCGCCCACCTGGTGCCGCTCGTACACCGTGACCTGTACGCCGGCCTCCTGCAGGAACCAGGCGGTGGACAGGCCCACCATCCCCGCCCCGATGACGGCGACCTCGCCCGGCGAGCCACGCCCTTGATACACGGAAGACACGTCGTACCTCATCTCTGCGGTTGCACCGACCCACCATCGTCTCCGCGGGCCGGCCGGCCGGCGAGGGCCGGCACCGGCCGATCTACGGCCTCGCTCCCTGCCGACGCCCGGCAACCAGCCGGGCCGGCCGGCCGGCGCCCCGGCGCGGGCGCAGGGCGGTCCGCTGTTCCGGGTGGACGATCATGACCGGGCAGTCGGCGTGGTGGAGCAGTTGCTGGCCGACCGAGCCGAGCAGACTGCCGACCAGCGCGCCGTGCCCACGGCTGCCGACGACGAGCAGACCCGCCTCGCGGGACACGTCGATCAGGTTCTTCGCAGCGCTGCCCGGCTCGATGCGGGTCCTCACCCGCACTGCGGGGTACCTGTCCAGCCACGGCGTCAGGGTCGCGTCGAGGTCACGGGCCACGTCCCGCCGGACCGCGTCCGGGTCGTAGGGCAACGGCGGCACAGCCATCCCGTACGGCGGCATCGGCATGGGGTAGCTGCGCACCACGAGCAGTTCGCCGTCACGCCGCTGCGCCTGGTCGAACGCCAGCGCCAGAGCGCGGTTCGCCGGGACCGAGCCGTCGACGCCCACCGTGACCGGGCCGGACGGGGTTTCGCGCCGGCCACGGACGACGACCACGGGAACAGTCGCCCGGGTGACCACCTGCTGGCTGACCGAGCCGAGCAGCAGGCTGGCGAAGCCTCCGCGACCCCGGTTGCCGACCACGAGCATGGCGGCGGTGCGGCCGGCTCGCAGCAGGGCCGAGGCCGGGTCACCGCTGACGGCGGCGCCGGAAACCTCGACGCCCGGCGCCAGGGCCCGCGCCTCCGCGACGGCCGCGGCCGCGATCTCGTCGGGCTGTTGCGCGCTGACGTCCGGCGCTTCGTAGGCAGTGACAATCCTCAGTGGAGCGTCGTTGCGCCGGGCCTCCGCAGCGGTCCACCGCAACGCGCCCCGGCTCTGCTCCGAGCCGTCGATGCCGACGACGATGTCGAGGTGTCTCATCTCTGCCTCCAGTCATGGGAAACGGGTCCGCAGCACCATGGTTGTCGCGACTCCGGCGACAGGGCAGGAGAGCGAGCCGCCAATCCGGGCGCTCCCCGTTGCTGACGGCCAGCAATCAACGCGGTAGCCGAACCAGCACATTGCCGGCGACCGGCAGTCCACGGTCGCCGACTTGTCCGCCGTGGAGCCTGCCGGTGAGCCGCGGCCGAGCCCATGGTGGAAGTGGCGGCTGCGATCGCCGGCCACAGCCCCGTCAGCAGAGGGCCCCGAGACGGATCAGGAAGGAAT
Organism: Actinoplanes sp. CA-051413; assembly: GCF_050955795.1. NCBI lineage: Bacteria > Bacillati > Actinomycetota > Actinomycetes > Micromonosporales > Micromonosporaceae > Actinoplanes > Actinoplanes sp. CA-051413. Next base: position 3,299,327 of record NZ_CP192100.1, on the reverse strand, counting down.
CATCATGCGTTCCCCTTCACCGCTGCCGGTACTTGTCGGATTCGACGGTTCGACGGCAGCCCTGTCGGCCGTTCACTACGCCGCCCGGGAAGCGCTGCGGCGCGGCTGTGGCCTGCAGATCGTGCACGCGTTCGGCTGGCCGGTGATCCTGCCGCCGTTCCACGCGCCCTACGATCAGCATGATCAGGGGCCCCGGGCGGCGATGCTGGATCTCCTGGCGCGGACCGCGCACGAGGTCCGCGCCGATCACCCGCTCGTGCCGGTGACCACCCGGCTGATCGACGGGTCTCCCGGCGGGGTGCTGGTCGACGCCTCCGGCGATGCCCAGCTGCTCGTCCTCGGTCATCGCGGCCTGGGCGGGTTCGCCGGGCTCCTGGTCGGCTCGGTGGCCACCCAGGCCACAGCCCATGCCCGCTGCCCGGTCGTGGTGGTCCGCGGCGACCGTCCGCCGGAAGGCGCGCCGGTCGTGCTCGGCACCGACGGCTCACCCGGGGCCAACCGGGCGGCCGAGGTCGCCTTCGCGCAGGCGCAGCTCCGCGACGTCGAGCTGATCGTGGCCCACCATCAGCCGGCCGGCAGCAGCTCCGCGTTCTGGGCCACCGCGGGCGACGCGGGTGCGCTCGGGGCCGGTACGCGCTACCCCGACGTCAAGTACCGCACCGAGGTCGTGCCGGGCGATTCAGTCGCGTCCGCACTGATCGACCTCGCGTACCGCACCGCGGCCGGCCTGCTGGTCGTCGGTACGCGGGGCCGGGGCGGATTCCGCGGCCTGGTGATGGGTTCGACCTCGCGCAGCCTGATCGAGCACGCCTCGTGCCCGGTGCTGGTGATTCCCGCGCCCTGGGACGTGCATTGATGCGACGACACCGTCGCCGACCCGAAGGGAGACAGACATGCTCAACGACGCCGAACAGCGCAGGTTGACGCAGATCGAACAGGAACTGCGGTCCGACGATCCAGAGTTCACGCAGCGATTCGGCCGGATCCCGCTGCGCTCCCCCCAGGAATGGCGGGGCATGACCGCACGCGGGTGGTTGCTCGCGGCCGCGCTGGTCATGGGCTTCGCCGTGCTGATGGGCAGCCGGGGAATGGCGCTCATCGCGGTGTGCGTGGCCGCCGTGAGCGGCGGCATCTGGCTGACCCGCCACCTCCGCTCCTCCGACGACCGGCAACCGCCACGGCCGTAGCCCGGTCCGCCTCAACTCCTCCCCCGTTCCGGCGAGGAGGTCCGACTCCCCGAGGAGGGGCCATGTTCACGACCATCGCCTGGGCCACCGACGGTACCGCGTCGGCGTCCGACGCACTGCCCGTCGCGGAGGGCCTCACCCGGGCCACCGGCGGCAAGCTGGTGATCATCCACGTCCAGGAGGTCACCATCAGCAGGTCCGGCTTCCTGGCCGAGGACAGCGCAGCCGTGCTCGATTCGCTGCACCGCACGGTCCGGCGGTTCCGGGACGACGGCGTCGCCGCCACCGTGCTGTCGTCCCGGACCACCACCCGTAACGTGCCCCGGAAGATCCTCGATCTGGTCAGTGCCGCGCGGGCCGACGTGCTCGTCATCGGGAACCGCGGGCACGGACCAGTGTTCAACCTTCTGCTCGGCCGGACCGCCATCCGGCTGCTGCACGGCGCGTCGTTGCCGATCATCGCGGTGCCGTCCCGGTCCGCCTCGATCTCGCCGTGGACCGGCGTTCAGCCGGCGCAGCCGGGTCACCCGGTCAATCACCAGCGCGCCGACCTCGTGAGCCGGAGCGGGGTGTCTCCCGTTACATCTCGCCCCAGGTAGTTGCAGCTTCAAGTCAATCAGCCTACGGTATTAGTTGTTGCTTCAAGTAAATCCGCTTCAACGAGAGGGACGGTCATGGCGCACATCAGCATCATCGGCACCGGCAACATGGGCTCGGCGATCGCCGGCCTCGTCACCAAGGGCGGCAACACCGTCGAGGTGTTCAGCTCCTCCGACGCCGGCAAGCCGGTCACCGGCGACATCGTCGTCCTGGCCGTCCCGCACGGGGCCGTGCCGACCATCCTGGCCGAGCGCGCCGACCAGCTCGCGGGCAAGGTCGTCGTCGACATCACCAACCCCCTGAACTTCGAGACGTTCGACTCGCTGAACGTCGCCGCCGACTCCTCGGCCGCCGCCGACATCGCCCGCGCGCTGCCGCAGTCCCGGGTGCTCAAGGCGTTCAACACCAACTTCGCCGCCACCCTGGTCTCGGGGGCTGTCGGCTCGCTGCCGACCACCGTCCTGATCGCCGGCGACGACGCGGACGCCAAGGCCCTGCTGGCGGGAGTGATCACCACCGGTGGCCTGCGCGCCGTGGACGCGGGCGCCCTGAGCCGGGCCCGGGAGCTCGAAGCGATCGGCTTCCTCCAGCTCACCCTGGCCGCCGGCGAGAAGATCGCCTGGACCGGAGGCTTCGGCGTCGTCGCCTGACCAATCGCCGGCCGGCAAATTGCACGACGGTAAACGACCGATTAACCAAAGGACATTGGATTCACGCCAAGCTCCCGGCTTAGCCTGGCCGCAAGGCAACCGGGAAGCCGAAAAGGAGCTTGGCGTGTTCTACGAGATCCGGCGGGAAACGGCGGCACCGGGCCGCGGCAAGGAACTGGCACGGTGGATGGACGAGCAGGTCATTCCCGTGCATGAGGCCGCCGGAATGATGGTCGTGGGCGCGTTCACCGATACCGACGACGAAGACGCTTTCGTCTGGATCCGCAAGTTCCGCGATGCGGAAGAACGCGAAGAAGTCGTGGCCCGGGTGCACCAGAATCCGCTTTTCGAATCCGAGATCAGGCCGCGGCTCGGGCACATTCTGGGCGGTGAAGCGGTCACCGTACGGCTGACGCCGACCGCCTCCTCCAAGCTCTCATGAGTTTGTCCATCGAGTCCGGTGTCGCCGTGCCGATGCGCGACGGCGTCACCCTGGCGACCGATCTGTGGCGACCGGCCGGGAACGGTCCGTGGCCGGTCCTGCTGACGCGCACTCCGTACGGTCGGACCTCGACCGCCCACCTGGGCAATCCGAAGCTGCCCGACCTCCGGGTCCTGGTCGACCACGGCTACCTGGTGGTCGTCCAGGATGTACGGGGCACCGGGGACTCCCCCGGCCTGCTGGAACCGCACCGCTTTGATCAGAGCGACACCGTCGACACCCTGGCCTGGCTCGCCGGGCAGGTCTGGTGTGACGGCCGCGTGGGGATGTGGGGCGCCTCGTACATGGGCTTCCCGCAGTGGCAGGCGGCCACCCAGGCACCGCCGATGCTGCGCGCGATCGCTCCCCTGATGACCTCGGCCGACCCGTACCGGGCCTGGCACTCGGCGCAGGGCGCGTTGGCGCAGGGCACGTTGCTCAACTGGTCGGCCCGCATGGCGATGGCCAACCTGTCACGCGAGAGCGACAGGCCCTCGGCAGAGATCCGGGGTGCGCTCGGCGATGTCGACCAGCTGATCGGCCGTCAAAGCGCCATCGTCCGGGGCCTGCCCTGGCTCGGCGAGATGCTCGCCCACCCGGAGTACGACGCGTACTGGCAGTCCCGGTCCGCGTTGGAGCGCAGTGCGGCGATCACCGTTCCGGCGTTCAACCTCACCGGCTGGTACGACGTGTTCGCGCGGGAGGTCGTCCGCTCGTACACCACCATGCGCCGCAGCGGTGGCAGTGTGGCGGCCCGGGAAGGACAGCGGCTGGTCATCGGCCCGTGGGGTCACGGTGACGGTGCCGACCTCGGAGTCTTCCCGGACCGTTCGTTCGGGCTCGCCGGGTCCGTCCAGGCGGCGGCGATCACCCAGGCGCATCTGCGGTTCTTCGACCGGTGGGTGAAGGGCCACGACGACACCGGCACCGGCGCGCGGGTACGCATCTTCGTCATGGGCCTCGACCAGTGGCGCGACGAGGACGACTGGCCCCTGCCCGACACCCGGTACGAGGACTACTTCCTGCACAGCGCGGGACGGGCCAACAGTTCCGAAGGCGACGGGCGGCTCCACCGGACCCCGGCCGTCGAGGACCGCAGTGACTCGTTCTCCTACGATCCGCGCCACCCGGTCCCGACCGTGGGCGGAGCGACCCTCGGCGTCGACGGACTCGCCGGCCCCACCGATCAGGCGGACGTGGAACGTCGTGACGATGTCCTCTGCTACACCAGCGAATCGCTCGAGGCGCCGCTGGAGGTCACCGGCCACGTCACCCTCACCGTGCACGTCTCCTCGACCGCGGTCGACACCGACGTCACCGGCAAGCTTGTCGACGTCTTCCCCGACGGTCGCGCGATCATCCTGTGCGAGGGCATCTGCCGGATGCGGTACCGAGGTTCGTTGAGCCGGCCGCAGCCGCTGGAGCCGGGCGAGATCGTCGAGGCGACGATCGAGCTGGGCGTGACCTCCAACGTCTTCCGGCCCGGGCACCGCATCCGGCTCGAGGTGTCCAGCAGCGACTTCCCCCGGTACGACCGCAACCCCGCGACCGACGGCCAGGTCGCCGTCAATCGCATCTTCCACGGGCCGCGGCATCCCAGCCGGCTGACGGTGCCGGTGATCGCGAGGACCACGTGAGCGTGCAGCGCATCGAGGCGGATCTGCTGATCCCCGGCCGTGGTGCGCCCGTCTCCGACGGTGTCGTCGTCATGGACGGCCCGGTCATCACTTACGCGGGCCCGCGCGGCGGTGCTCCGGCCGGATCCCAGGCGGCCGAGCCGGTCCGGGCCCGTACCGTCATGCCGGGAATGTGGGACTGCCACACGCACCTCAACGGTGGCCGGCCGGGCACCTTCGATTTCGCCCAGCTGGTGCAGGAGCATCTCGCGACCCGCGCCGCCCGGGGTGCGCAGAGCCTGCGCCGCGCGCTCGACGCCGGTGTCACGAGCATCCGGGAGCTCGGCGGGATGGGGTTGCACCTGGCTCCGGTGGTCGCCGAGGGGTTCGTGCCGGGCCCGGCGATCTACGCGGCGGGCTCGGTGCTGTCGGCCACCGGCGGCCACGGCGACATCCACACCCTGCCTACGGCATGGGTGCACGAGTGTGGTCGCGCGGGCGCCGGCTTCCGGCTGGCGGACGGCGAGGCCGAGTGCGCCAAAGCGGTACGCGAGCAGCTCCGCCACAACGCCCGGATCATCAAGGTGTGCGCGTCCGGCGGCGTGCTCAGCGTCATCGACGATCCGATCCACCAGGAGCTGACCGGCCGCGAGCTGCGCACCGTCGTGGAGGTCGCCGGGCTCGCCGAACGCAGTGTCGCGGCGCACTGCCACGGCAAGCCGGGGATCATGGCGGCGCTGGAGGCCGGGGTGCTGACCATCGAGCACGGCAGCTACCTCGACGACGAGGCGTGCGCGGCGATGACGGAGGCCGGGGCGATTCTGGTGCCCACCCTCACGATCGTCCAGGAGTTGCTGGACAGCGAGCTGCTCCCGCCGTACGCGATCCGGAAGTTGCGGGGAATCGCCCAGCTGCACCGGGAGAACATCGCCCGGGCCCATCGGGCCGGCGTGCGGATCGCGATGGGGTCGGACATCCAGAGCACCGGCGATGCCCCGGCCGCCTGGGGACGGCACGGGCGCGAGGCGGGATTGCTCCACGAGATCGGCATGGAGCCGCTGGAGGTGATCGAGGCCGCCACCGCCAACGGCCCGGCCACCCTGGGCCGGCAGGCGCCGCTCTCCGGGCAGCTGCGGCCGGGCTACGACGCGGACGTCGTGATCGTCGACGGCAACCCGCTGCGCGACGTCTCCCTGCTCGCGGACCCGTCCCGGATCTCGGCGGTCTGGCGGGCCGGCATCCCGGTGAAAGGCCGACAGCCAACGTGGATCTCGAACGCGTCCTCCTGCTGATCCTCGCCGGCGTCCTCGCGGGAGGGGTGAACGCACTGGCCGGTGGCGGCTCGCTGATCACGTTCCCGGCCCTGCTCATGACCGGCCTGCCCGCGGTCCAGGCGAACGTCACGAACTCCGTGTCGGTCTTTCCCGGCTATCTGTCCAGCGTGCTGGGCAGCCGGGCCGACCTGGCCGGGCAGCGGCACCGGCTCCCGTGGGTGCTGCCCGCGTGTGTCGCCGGCTCGGCCGCCGGCTGCGCGCTGCTCCTGGCCACGCCCGCCCGCGCGTTCGAGCTCATCGTGCCGTTCCTGGTGCTGGCCGCGGCCGCGGCGCTGTTCTTCCAGGACCGGCTGCGCGGCCTGGTCGGTCATCCGCGCGCGCTCAGCCCGCGCCGCCAGGTGATCACCCTGCAGGTCGTCGTCTTCGTCGGCGCGGTCTACGGCGGCTACTTCGGCGCCGCGATGGGCGTCATGTACGTGGCCGCACTCGCCCTGGTGCTCGACGAGACGCTGAACCGCCTCAACGCCCTCAAGAACGTCCTGTCCGCCACCGTCGGCGCCGTCACCCTGCTGACGTTCGCGCTGTTCGGCCCGGTCGACTGGCCGGTCGTGCTGATCCTGGCCCCCGCGACGGTCGTCGGCGGCTACGGGGGTGCACTGCTGGCCCGGCGTCTGCCCACGCGCCTTCTGAAAGCGCTCATCGTCAGCTTCGGCACCGCCATCGGCCTCATTCTGTTGGCGCGCGCACTCACCTGATTGATTGCGTCACGGTAAATCATTGCTTCACCATTTCGCATTGGCTATTGCTGGTGAGATTTCTTAGCGTTGTGCCCACGATGAACATCACGCCGCTCGACCACATGCAGATCGCTGAAGTTGTTGCCACTCTGGCCCACGCCCAGGACGACAAGGACTGGGAACGCTTCCGACAATTGTTCGCCGACCGGGTGACGCTCGATCAGTCCGGGCAGTCCGGTGCACCCGCCGAGGAGCTGACGGCCGACGAGCTGACCACGAAGGCCCGCACTGTGCTGGAGGGGTTCACCTCCACCCACCATGCGAGCTCCGACCTGCTCGTCGACGCGACCGGTGCGGGCGTGACCTGCCGGGCGCACATGGTCGCCCATCACCACCTTCCGACGCCGGGCGTCGACTTCTGCGTCATGCGCGGCTATTGGCAATTGGACCTGACTCGGACGCCGCAGCAGCGTTGGCTGATCCGGCGCTGGGCCATTGTGCGCACCGCGCCCTGGGAGGGGAACCCTGATCTGTACCGCATAGCCAGCAAGGGAAAGCACCGCGTCGTAGCAGATGATGAGAAGAGATCGACCACATGCGGGCAATGATCGCCGGCGGCGGAATCGTCGGGCTCACCAGTGCCATCGCTTTGCGGGCCGCCGGCATCGACGCCGTCGTGCACGAGCAGGCACCCGAGATCCGCGCCGCGGGCGCCGGGCTCGGGTTGTGGGCCAACGCGCTGGCCGTCTTCGACGAGCTCGGGCTGGGCGAGAAGCTCAGGGCCATCGGGCGGCCGGCCGAAATGTACTTCCGGGACCCGGCCGGCCGGCTCATCGACCCGCCCGGGTTCTCCCCGGACGACCACCGCTACCTGCTGGTGAACCGCCCCAAGCTCAACGCGTTGCTGGCCGAGGCGGTGGGCCACGACAACATCCGCCTGAACTCGCGCCTCGTCGGCTACGAGGAGACCGACGCCGGCGTGACGGCCCACTTCGACGACCGGACCTCCGCCGAGGCGGACCTGCTCATCGGCGCGGACGGCGCCTACTCGGTCGTCCGGTCCCTGCTGGTGCCCGGCAGCGACGCGATCGAGCACGAGGGACACCACGCCTGGCGCTCGGTCGTCCCGCCACCGCCCGGGGTCACCATCGAGGCGAGCGTCATCGTGCTGGGCGAGAAGCGCACCCGCGGCGGGTACGTGCCCACCGCCGACGGCACCGTCTACTGGCTGGTCAACCAGTTCGACGCGGATCCGCTGAAGGGCACGCCGAAGCAACAGGCCGCGGACCGGGCCGGGTTCCTGGACACCACGGGCTGGAATCCGGCCATGCTGGCCCTGATCGAGTCGAGTCCCGACGACAAGATCCTGCACAACCAGATCATGCTCGTCCCGCCGTTGACCCAGTGGGTCTCGCACCGCGTCGCGCTGGTCGGTGATGCCGCGCACGCGCTGTCTCCGCACATCACCGCGGGTGCGTCGCTGGGCGTGCAGGACCCGCTGGTGCTGGCCCGGCTGCTCGCCTCGACGCCGGAGATCCCGGACGCGCTCGCCGCGTACGAGCGGGACCGGCTGCCGCACTACGCCCAGGTCAACGAGCTGTCCAGCAAGGTGGAGAACTCGGCGACCCCGGACGAGTTCGCCACCAACTACGTCGCCTTCACGCGCTGGATGCTCCACCGGTAGCGGGCGCCATCCGGCAGATCTCCGCCAGGGCGGCCCGGATCTGGTCACGGAGCCAGGCGTGCGCGGCGTCCGAGTCGTTGCGCTGGTGCCAGGTGCAGTTGATCGGGGCCGCCGGCACCTGCGCCGGCAGCGGGCGGGTGATCAGGCCGAAGCTCTCGACGACCGGACGGCTGATCAGCGCGGTGGTGGTGACCAGCATGTCGCTGCGGCCGGCGATGCGCAGGGCCATCGTGAGACTCGCGACGGTGGCGACGACCCGGCGGCCCAGGCCCTCGGCGGCGAGCAGGTCGTCGATCGGGTCGGTCAGCCGCCCCCGGCGGGAGACGAGCACGTGCTGCTCTGCCGCGTACGAGGGCAGGTCGAGGCTTTTGCCGCAGGGATGGTCCGGGCGCATCGCGACGATCAGGGAGTCGTGGCCGAGGGTCTCGGACCGGAACTCGGGCAGGCTCGGGCGGCCGGTGCCGAGCTCCAGATCCACGTGGCCCTGCCGCAGGCCGCCGGTGTCGACGGTGCTCTCGCCCAGGATCCTCAGCCGTACGCGGGGCGCCTGCGCGTGGATCCCGGCGACCAGCACGGGCGCCAGCGAGGTGGCCAGCGCGTCGTTGCACTGGATGGTGAAGATCCGGTCCAGGGTCGCCGGCTGCACTTCGCGACGCGGCGTGAGCACGTCGTGAGCCTGGCGGATCAGCTGGCGGACGTCGTCGCGGATCGCCAGCGCGTACGGCGTCGGCGTCATCGAGCGGCCGGTGCGCACCAAGATGTCGTCGCCGGTGAGCTTGCGGAGCCGGCCGAGCGTCCGGCTGACCGCGGGCGACGACAGGTGCAGCCGCTCCGCCGCGCCCATCACACTGCGCTCCTCGAGCAGGGCGTCCAGCGCGGTGAGCAGATTCAGGTCCACAGGCATGCGTCCGACGGTAGGACAGCCCCGTAGTTATCACTAATGCATCTTTGGTATCGGGCCATTCCACCTGTGATAATCCGGGAGTGGAAATGCTGGACATGAACCTGATGGTGGCGCTCGACGCGCTGCTGACGGAGAACAGCGTCACCGCCGCCGCGGCCCGGCTGCACACCTCACCGCCGGCCATGAGCAGATCGCTGGCCCGGCTGCGCCGCCTGCTGGGCGACCCCCTTCTCGTACGGGCCGGGCGCGACATGGTGCCCACCCGCCGCGCCCTCGAACTGCGCGGCGAGGTGCACGATGTGATGCGGCGGGCCCGGGTGCTCTTCGAACCCTCGCCGACGTCCGATCCGGCGCACACGGTACGCATCTTCGACCTGCGCATGTCCGACATCTTCTCGATGACGGTGACCGCGCAACTCATCACCGACGTCCGCGCCGAGGCGCCGGGCATCACCCTGCGGCTGCGACCGGAGGGCATCGACGACACCGGGATGCGCGACGGCCTGATCGACCTCGATGTCGGCATCCTCGGCCGGCACGACCCCGAGGTGCACAGCGAGCCCCTGTTCACCGAGACGCTGGTCGGTGTCGTCCGGCCGGAGCATCCGTTGGCGCGTAGGGCAAAGGTGACGGTCAAGCAGTTCGCCGCGGCCGACCACGTTGCCGTCTCCCGCCGCGGCCGGCGGCGCGGACCGATCGACGACCGCCTCGACGAGCTCGGGCTCACCCGCAAGGTCGTCGCCGTGGTGCCGACCTACGCGGCGTCGCTGTTCCTGACCCGCGCGACCGACGTCGTCTGCATCGCGCCCGCCCGCGCCGGGCGCGACACCGTCACCGCGCTCGGGCTGCACACCTTCGAGCTGCCACTGAGCCTGCCGACCCCGACGATCGGGATGGCCTGGCATCCCCGCAACGACAGCGACCGTACGCACCAGTGGCTCCGCGACCGCATCCGCCGGGTCATCACTCCGGGACGCCTGTGACTCCGCTCCGCCGGATGCTGACGCGCCGGATCAGCTCCATCGCACCGGACAGCACCACCGCCAGCCCCACTCCCACCCCGAAGGCCAGCAACGCGTTGTCCTGAAAGAGCACGCCGCCGACATAGCCCGTCAGCACGGTGTAGGCGCTCCAGGCGGTGCCGCCGATGATGGTGAACAGCACGTAGTTGCGGTAGTTGTATCGGACCGTGCCCGCGGTGATGGTCACGAGATACCGCCCGACCGGGATGAACCTGGTGCTCACGAGAATGAACCCGCCGCGCGTGTGCAGATGCCGGCTGACCCAGTCGTGGGTGGCTCGCCGTCTGGTGCCCGGCGGCAGCCGCTTCTCCAGGGCGAAACTCAACCGCCGGCCGAACGCGTACGGGATCTGGTCGCCCAGGAAAGCGCCGAGCGCGGTGGCCGCGATGACCAGCGTCAGGTTGGTGACTCCGGTGGCGGCCAGGACGCCGGCGATGATGATGACCGGTTCGCTGGGGATCAGCGGCAGGAACGAATCGAGCAGGGACACCGAGATCAGGATCAGATACAGCCAGGAGGATGATGCCAGCGACTCGGTGAGTCCGACCCAGTCGATCACGGCAATTCCTCCTTGATTCAGCCGGCTTCCCGACTCCGAAGCTAGGAAAGAACTGCAGTCATCACCAGTGCACCTTTGGTATGGAGTCCTTGCGCCGTGAGGAATCCGGTCAGCGGAAGTCGTCGGCGTGGTCGCGGGCCCATTCGGCGAACGTCAGCGCGGGCCGCCCCAGAAGCTCTGGCACCGCATCGACGGCCACCTCCGCGGGCAGCTGCCGAACACTCCCGCCGGCCTGAAGCAACATCTCGACCAACGGCGCAGGCAACTGCGTCAACAGATCGGCCCGGTACGTGTCGACGTCCACTTCCTCCAGCCGCACCGGCTCGCCGATCGCCTCGGCAATAGCGGCGACCTGATCGCGAATGGTCACCGGACCCGGCCCCAGCACCGGATAGGCGGCGCCCCCGGCGTCGTCCAGCAAGGCCCGCGCTGCCACCGCGGCGATGTCACGTTCGTGGACCGGCGCGGTTGTCGCGTCCGGGAATGCCGTCCGCAGCACGCGATCGTGCCGGATCGACTGCCAGCGCAGGGAGTTGGTGGCGAAGTAGCCCGGTCGCACGAAGGTCCGGGCGAGCCCGGCGTCGTCCAGCGCGCGCTCCACCGCGAGGTGCCGCACCGCGATCGGATTGGACCCGGCGTCCGGCGCCATCACCGTGTAGGACGACAGCAGGACCACGTGCTCGACGCCGGCGCGGCGGGCTGCTGCCGCGAATTCCGCCGCGGTCTCCGGATGGGCGTAGAGGAAGACCTTGCGTACGCCGGCCAGCGCCTGCGGCAGGGTCGCCGGGTCGGCCAGGTCGGCCCGCACCACCTCGACGTCCTGCGGGAAGTCGCCCGGCCGCGGGGTACGACTGGACGCGCGAACCTGCGCTCCCGCGGCCGCCAACTCGTTCAGCACCGCAGCGCCGACATGTCCGCGGGCACCGGTCACCAGAATGGTCATGGTTTCACTCTACAGAGTCTGAAACTTGTAACAAGGCGCGATGCGGCTCGGTATGCTCGGGCCATGCGGACGAGCGGGCCACTGGATGCCGAGGCGATCCTGTCGGCCACCGAGGACGTGCTGCGCCGCCACGGGCCGGCCAAGGCAACGGTCGTCGACGTCGGCAAGGCCCTCGGCGTCAGCCATGCCGCCGTCTACAAGCACTTCCCGTCCAAGACGGCGCTGCGCGAGGCGGTCTCCCGGCGCTGGCTCAATCGCGATCGTGATGCCCTTGCGGCCATCGCACGCGACCCGGCGGTCGCACCGCCCCAGCGGCTACGCTCCTGGCTCGCCGCCCTGCTGGCCGCGAAGCGGGCCAAGGCCCACGACGATCCGGAACTGTTCGCCGCCTACAAGATCCTGGTCACCGAGGACAGCGCCGCGGCGGTCGACCACGTGGCCGACCTCCTGGGCCAGCTGGAAGCCATCGTCGCCGACGGCATGGCTGACGGCTCGTTCCGCGGCGCCGACCCGACCGAGACCGCCCGGGCCGTTTTCACCGCCACCACCCACTTCCACCACCCCGGCCTGGCGAGCGGATGGACCGAGCCGGGCATCGAGCACGAGCTCGACGTCATCTGCACCCTGATCCTCGAGGGCCTGATCGGGCGGTAGGGCTCAGGCCGTGGTGGACGTGCGGGCGGCCGCGGGCTGTGGCCAGGCGCAGGCCACGATGACGGCCAGGATCGGCAGCAGGGACAGGATGGCCAGCGGCTCGGCCCCGTAGATCACGAAGCCGCCCCAGTACACCGACGGTCCGGTGCCGTTGCGGTTGGTGTTGGCCAGCAACGAGCCGGTCGAGGTCGGGATGTTGCCCAGGCAGGCGGGGGTGAGCATCAGCAGCGTGGCGACGCAGAGCCCCGAGTACGCCCGCTGCCGGCCCCGGCCGTAGCGGCGCATGCGGATCGAGGTGCCCAGCCCGAACAGCGCGCCGAGCAGGGCGCCGGCCACACCGCCGAGGATGGTGTCGCGCAGGTGGCCGGGCGGCTCGGCCCACATCAGGTCGAAGCTCAGGTCCGGGGTGATCTGCACTGCGGCGAGATATCCGGCGCGGGTGCCGGTCACCTCGACGTTCACCGGCGCCGAGGTGCCCCGCACGACCTTGGTGCGCACGTCGCGCCAGCCCTGGGCGTTCAGCTGCTGCCGCACAGCCGCAGCGACCCGCTCCGGGCCGCCGGGCGGCGGCACGGTGCCGGTCACGGAGGTCCTTCCGACCCGTACGCCGGTGCCACCGTGCAGGCTGTTGTTGCTGTACGGGTTCCAGAACGTGCTGCGCCCGAAGTGACTGGCCCGGTCCTCAAAAGCGCCCGGCAGAACCGAATGCGCGAAGCTGACCGCCGTGGCCTTGTCCGGCGCCATTCTGTCCACGTCGCGCCAGGACAGCCACGAACCGAGAGCGATGCCGCTGAGCCCACCGAGCACGGCAGCGAGTGCCGCGACCACGAACGCCCGGCGCCCGGCCTCAGCGAAGCGCCGGCCGAGTCCGTGTCGCAGCAACAGGGCCGCCTCGCGGGCGGGCGGACGGGACCGGCCGGGATCGGCGGCGTCGAGCAGCGTCGCGAGGATCTCCGGGCCGCGTTCGCGGCGATAGGCGCGGGGGTACGCCAGCAGCCATCGACGGTATCGGCGGGCCAGCAGCGTGGTCCGGGTGTCGTCGGGCATGTCGGTCCCTTCGGGGTGTCTCGGCCGGGGGCGATGCCGTTCGCGTCGTCAGGCGGGGCTGGGGGCACCGGCGGGGCCCGCACCGCGCAGCCGCTGAGCCACCATCCGGGCGTCACGGCGCATCTGCTCGGCCTCGGCGGCCAGCGCGGCGGTGCCCGCAACGGTCAGCCGGTAGTAGCGGCGGAGCCTGCCGTCGACGGTCTCCTCGTGGTCGACCTCGATCAGGCCCTCGTCGGTGAGCCGGTCGAGCGCCGCGTACAGCGTGCCGGCGGCGAGGTGCACGCTGTCCGCCGACAGCCGCTCCACTTCCTTGATCACCGCGTACCCGTGGAGCGGGCCGAGGGCGAGCGCCGACAGGATCAGAAAGCTCGGTCTCCGCATGCCCGCCATGCCGGCCAATATACAGTTGATCGAGCTATCAGCGGTAGTCCGGACGACGAACAGCGGCGGCACCCATCGCGACAGAACCGCGGAGCACCAGGTGCATATGGAGCTGACTCCGGGGTAGCTGATGTGGGTCCCCAACCGGGGGAGCGAGCGCCGGAATCTTCCCATTTGTAGGCCTCCGGTGCCTGTTACAAGCGCCGAGCGGAGACCGGGCAGCTCTGGGACTTCACTGTGGACTCTCTGGATCGCCTGGAGCAGGTCTGGCGTGAGCGGTTCGCCGGCTGGGACGACCTGCTCGCGGCCGAGGAGGGGCATTGCAACCCGGTGATTCCGCCGTCCGCGGGTGAACCGATCACTGCTGTGAGCCGTGTTGAAGTAGACGGCCATCATGCGTTCGCTCCGGCGACCGCTTACCAGGAGGAACACATGACGCTTCTCGCCCGTCGCGAGATGACCCTGCAGATCCATCCGGCCGGGCTCGGCGCCGCCGTGCAGGCCGGTGTGATCATGTCGCTGGCGGCGACCGTGGGGCTGGGTGCGATCGGCTGGGCGACTGGCGTGGCGTTCGGCGTACTGGCCTGGTCCGTGCTGGCCGAGGGGATCCGCCGGTCCGGGGCGCGCAGCTGGGGGCCGGCGGACACGATCACCCTGGTCCGCCTCGCCCTGACCGGTGGCGTCGCCGCGCTGGTGGCGGAGGCGCTGACCGGCCGCACGATGCTGATGACGCTGGTGGGCCTGGCCGCGGTCGCGGCCGCCCTGGACGCGGTCGACGGTCAGGTGGCCCGGCGCACGAAGACCACCTCGGCCTTCGGCGCCCGCTTCGACATGGAGGCCGACTCCGTCCTCGTGCTCATCCTCAGCCTGTTCGTCGCCAGCTCACTCGGCTGGTGGGTGGCCGCGATCGGCCTCTTCCGGTACGCGTTCGTCGCGGCGTCCTGGGCCTGGCCGTGGCTGCGGGGCTCGCTGCCGCCGCGGATGGTGCGCAAGGTCGTCGCCGCCCTGCAGGGTGCTGTCCTGGTCCTCGCCAGCGCCGATCTCGTTCCCGTCTGGCAGGCGCAGATCGTCGTGGCGCTGGCGCTGGGCTTCCTGACCTGGTCTTTCGGGACGGACGTCGTGTGGCTCCGGAGCCGGCGCACCCTTGCCACGTCCGGCGGGAACCTCTGAGGCCCGGACCGGACGCAGGAGACGGCAATATGACTCACAGTGCTCGCGCGGCGACACTCAAGACCGATCCCGCGTACGCCGCGATCCGCCGCTCGCTGGACTACTACTACGGCGACGCGGGCCAGGACGCGGCGATGGATGCCCTGTACGCGCAGTTCGTGCAGGCCGGCGACCTGGTGTTCGACATCGGGGCCCACGTCGGCGACCGGATCGGCAGTTTCCGGCGGCTGGGGGCCAGGGTGGTCGCCGTCGAGCCCCAACCGCTGTGCGGCCGCGCCATCCGGGAGATCTACGCCGACGACGCGGACGTGATCCTCGTCGAGGCCGTGTGCGGTGCATCGGAGGAGCCGGTCACGCTCTTCGTCAACTCCGCCAACCCCACGGTCTCCACCGCGTCGACGGAGTTCGTGGCGGCGGCCGACACCGCCGGCGGCTGGCATCAGGAGGTCTGGGACGCCGAGATGCGGGTGCCGGCCGTGACCCTCGACGGGCTGATCGAGCGCTACGGAACCCCCGCCTTCGTGAAGATCGACGTCGAGGGCTACGAGGACGTGGTCCTGTCCGGCCTCAGCCACAGCCTGCCGGCCCTGTCCTTCGAGTTCACCACGATCCAGCGCGACGTGGCGCAACGCTGCCTGGACCGGACAGCGGCGTCGGGGGCCGTGCACTACAACCGGGCCATGGGGGAAAGCATGCGGCTGGAACTCGACGAATGGGTCACCCCGCAGACGATGGCCGACCAGATCATGGCCCTCCCCCACGAGGCCAACGCCGGCGACGTCTACTGCCTGGCGGTGCCGGGTCGCTGAGGGATCTCACCGACCCGGCACGCTGCGGGCGTTCCGGACGGTCAGCCGAGCAGCTCCCATTCGGCCAGCTGGGTCTCGGCGGCGCCGTGGTTCGCGGTGATCTGCAACCGGTAGCGGGGGTAGGCGGCGGTGCCGGCGATGACGAACGCACGGGTCTGGCGGCGGTCGCTGAAGTCCAGGTTGCTGCGGGTGTCGACGGTGACCCAGGTCGTGCCGTCCGTCGAGCCCTGCAGGGTCCAGCTCTTCGGGTCGCGTTGCGGGCTGTCGTCGGCTGAGGTGAGGGTGTACTGACGGACCGCCGCGGTGCCGGTGCCGGCGAAGCGGTATTCCAGGGTCGCGGTGTTCTGGAAGGTCAGCCACTTGGTCATCGAGGTGTCGTCGACCAGGCTCGCGCGGCCCTCGGTGGTGCCGTTCTCGCCGCTGGCGGTGAGCGTGCCGCCGGTGGCCTTGTCGGCCAGCGGTCGCGGCGCCGCGCTGCCGGTCGTGATCGAGGCCGGGATGTCGTTCGCTCCGGTGCCCCAGGACGACGGGGACGGGCCCATGGTGAAGGTGAGGGTGCCGCCGGCGATCAGGTCGGCGTGGGTGAGGTAGTTCTTCGTGTAGGCGACGCCGTTGAGGGTCGCGCTCTGGATGTAGCGGTTGGTGTCGCTCACCCCGGGCGCGTTGACCGTGAACGTCTTGCCGTCCTCCAGCGTGACGGTCGCCTTGGGGTGCAGCGGTGCGCCGATGGTGTAGTCGGTGCTGCCCATCCGGGCCGGGTAGAAGCCGAGGGCGCTGAAGACGTACCAGGCTGACATCTGGCCGTTGTCCTCGTCGCCGAGGTAGCCGTTGCCGGTGCCGGCACCCGAGTCGTACAGCTTGGTGAGCACGTCGCGGACGCGGGTCTGGGTCTTCGCCGGGGTGCCGGCGTAGTTGTACATGTAGAGCATGTGGTGGATCGGCTCGTTGGAGTGCGCGTACTGGCCCATGTTGGTGTCGTAGGCCTCGGTCATCTCGTGGATCGTGCCGCCGTAGCAGCCGGGCAGGAAGTCCCGGGACGCCGCGAAGACCGAGTCGATCTTGCTGGCGAGCTGGGCCCGGCCGCCGTACAGGTTGGCCATGCCCTGCGGGTCCTGCGGGGCCGGGGTGGCGTAGTGCCACGGCGCGCCCTCGGTGAACTCGCAGCCCCACTCGTTGGGCTTGAACGCCGAGTCGGCGGTCCGCCAGGCGCCCGACTTCTGCTTGCCGCGATAGAAGCCGACCGACGAGGAGTAGAGGTTGGCGTAGTCCAGCGCCCGGTTCTGGAAGTAGTCGGCGTCCTCGGTGAAGCCCAGCGCCCGGCCGAGCTGCGCGATGCCGAAGTTGTTGTTGGCGTCCTCGAGCGTCCAGGAGGCCGCCTCCCCGCGGACGTCGGTGGGCACGTACCGCTTGAAGGTGGAGACCTCGACGCCCTTGCGGCCCCGGGAGCCGGAGCTGGAGTAGACGCTGGCGTTCTTGACCATCGAGGCGTACGCCGCGCGGTAGTCGAAGTTCCGCACGCCCTTGGCGTAGGCGTCGGCGAAGGCCAGGTCCTGGTTGGTGCCGACCATGATGTCGATGTAGCCGGGGCCGGTCCAGCGCGGGGTCCAGCCGCCGTTCTTGTACGCGTTGACGACCCCGTCGAGCATCTCGCCGGTCCGCGTCGGGGTGAGCAGTGAGTACAGCGGCCAGACCGCGCGGGCCGTGTCCCAGAAGCCGTTGTTGACATACATCTGCCCGTCGTGCACCGCGTTGTCGTAGGGGCTGTGGTACTTGCGGACCCCGCCGACCATCTCGGAGCGGTTGTTCGGATACATGAACGCGCGGTACAGGTTGGAGTAGAAGGTGACCATCCGATCGTCGGTCGCCCCCTCGATGCGGGCCTTGCTGAGCGCGGTGTCCCAGGTGGCCGCAGCTTCCTCGCGTACGGTGTCGAAGGCTTTGCCGCCGATCTCCTGGCTCAGGTTGCTCGCGGCCTGGGCCACGCTGATGAAGGAGGTCGCCATCCGGAGGTTGACCTTCTCGCCGGCCGTGGTCGCGAAGCGGATCCAGGTGGTCGCGCCCTGCCCGCTGACGGTGCCGGTGGCCGCGATGGCCTTGTCGACGGCGCCGGAGAAGTACATCCGCTGGCCCTTGTGGTCGACGTAGCCGGAGATGACGCGGGCGGCCGTGTCGACGTTGATCGAGCCGCCAGCGCTGTCGACGGTGTCGAACAGGAGCACCGACTCGGCGGCGGACGGGTAGGTGAACCGCAGGGCGCCGGCATGGTCGGTCGGCGCGATCTCCGCGGTGATCCCGTACGTGTCCAGCTGGGTCTTGTAGTAATGCGCCCGGGCCACCTCGTTGCTGTGCTTGAAGGTGGACTTGCGCGCGTCCGGAGTGGACTTGACGCCGCCGGTCATCGGCATCACCTGCAGCTGGCCGTAGTCACCGATCCACGGGCTGGGCTCGTGACTGATCCCGAAGCCCTGCACGGTGGTGGCCTTGTACTCGTACAGCCAGCTGTCGCTGTTGCCGTTGGTGATCGGGGTCCAGAAGTTGAAGCCGTTCGGGACGGTCGTGCCGGGGAAGGTGTTGCCGCGCGAGTAGCTGCCGCTGGAGTTCGACCCGCGCCGGGTGTCGACCAGGTCGGACAGCCGGCTCGGGGCGCCACCGGCCTGGATCGCGAGGTCGTCGAAGTAGCCGCGGAAGGTGCCGGTGTTGAGCGGCTGGTCGTACGCGATCAGGATGCGGTCGACGGTCTTGCCGGCGACGTTGTCCCCGATCCGTGAGGTGACGAAGTTCCACTGGTCGAAGGCGAGGCCGGAGCCGCTGCCCTGGAAGGCCGGGTGCACCCGGACGCCGCGCTGGTCGACGGCGCCGGAGTCGCGCAGCGAGCTGCCGTCGGTGAAGACGAGGTCGACCGCGACGTCGAGGTGCCCGCCGGACTGCGGAAAGACCCAGTAGGACAGCGTGGTCGCCGCGGTGACCGGCAATTCCACATCGAAGACCCGGTTGTACGAGTACGACGAGGTCGTGCTGGTGTCGTTGCCCGAGTACATCAGCGCCGCCGAGCCGGTGTGCGCGGTCTCGGTGCGCGGCGCGGTCTCCATGCCGGTGAGCGCGCAGCAGTAGCCGCTGATGCCGGCGGTGCTCTCGACGCTGTTCTGCCAGGTCGGCTGGGGATCGCCGGACTCGAACCCGGTGACGAAGTCGCCCGGAGCGGCCGAGGCCGGTAGCGCGGTGGCGACCACTCCGCCGGCGACCAGCACCGCGGTGGACAGACAGGCGAGGAATCTCTGCTTCATGAAGGCGACCTGCATTCCACTCAGGCGGGAAGTCCTGCCCAAGATATTGACTCATTTAACTTCGTGTGACAACGATGTCACCATCTTTTTCCGCCGTTGATCCGGAGGCACCCCTCGTGGCATCGCGACTCCCCCGGCTGGCTGCCGCCGCCCTGCTGACCGCCGCCACGCTGGTCGCCGGCGGCACCGCCGCCGAGGCCGCCGCCGAGCCGGTCGAGCTGGTGCGGCCGTTCGTCGGCACGCAGAACTTCGGCAACACCTTCCCCGGCGCGAGCGCGCCGTTCGGGATGGTGCAGGTCAGCCCGGACACCGGCGGCCAGGGCGGCTACGACTACCTGCAGAACGCCATCTACGGCTTCAGCCAGACCCACCTGTCCGGCGTCGGCTGCGGCGTCGCGGGCGAGCTGCCGATCATGCCGACCACCGGCGCCGTCAGCAGCGTCGACCCGAACGTCTACCGCTCGGCGTACAGCCATGCCGACGAACAGGCCACGCCCGGCTACTACCGGGTCGGCCTGTCCAAGTACGGCGTGAACGCCGAGCTGACCGCCACCGCGCGCACCGGCTGGCAGAAGTACACCTTCCCGGCCACCGGCGCGGCGAACGTCCTGTTCAACACCGGCAAGGCCAACCAGAACGTCTTCGACTCCGAGATCCACGTGGTCGGCGACCGGACCGTCGAGGGCCGGGTCCGCGCCGGCAACTTCTGCGCGGGCAAAGACGACCACACCGTCTACTTCACCGCCAGTTTCGACCGGCCCTTCGCCTCCTACGGCACCTGGCGCGACTCGACCCGCAGCCAGGGCAGCCGGGACGCGGCCGGCGCGGGCGGCAACGGTGCCTGGGTCACCTTCGACGCCAACGCCGACCGCGACGTCGTGGTGAAGGTGGGCCTGTCCTACACCGGAGTGGACGGCGCGCGGAAGAACCTCACGGCCGAGACCGGCAGCTCGTACGACTTCGCCGCAACCCGGACCGCCCTGCGCGCCGCCTGGGTGCAGCAGCTCGACGCCGTACGGATCTCAGGCGGGACGGGCGACCGGCAGAGCGCCTTCTACACCGCGCTGTACCACTCGCTGCTGCACCCCAACGTCGCCGGCGATGTCGACGGCCGGTACACGGGCTTCGACGACAAGGTGCACACGGCGAGCGGCTACACGCCGTACCAGAACTTCTCGCTCTGGGACACCTACCGCCCGCAGAACCAGCTGCTCGAGATGCTGACGCCGCAGGTCGCCCGGGACGTGGCGCTGTCCGTGGTGGCGATCGGACGTGACGGTGGCTGGCTGCCGCGCTGGGCGCTGGCCAACAGCGAGACCAACATCATGACCGGTGACCCGGTCACCCCGTTCCTGGTCGAGGCCTGGTCCAAGGGGCTGCTGGCCGGGTACGAGCAGGAGGCGTACACCCTGCTGCGGACCAATGCGCTGGGGCGGCCGCCGGCGGGCTCGCCGTACAACGGGCGCAGCGGGAACGGCTACTACAGCGACCGCGGTTACGTCCCGTCCGGGCTGACGGTGGGTACGGACTGCGCTCATCAGGGCGGCGACAACGACTGCGTCCACCCTGCCTCGGCCACCCTGGAGTACGCGGCCGCCGACGCCTCGCTGGCGTTGATGGCCACTGCGCTGGGCCGCACCGACGACGCCCGGACGCTCGCCACGCGCGGGCAGTGGTACCACAACCTGTGGGACGCCTCGATCAAGCACTTCCGGCCGCGCACCACCTCGGGCGCGTGGGTCACGCCGTACAACCCGGTCGACGCCGGACACCAGTTCCACGAGGGCGGGGCGTACCAGTACCAGTGGCTGGTGCCGCAGGACCCGGCCGGGCTGGTGTCGCTGATGGGCGGACGGCCGGCCACCGAGAAGCGGCTGGACGACTTCTTCGCGTACCCGAAACTGCTGAACGACCCGGCCGGGACCGCGCGTACGGACTGGATCGCCGCGCCGTACGACTACTACGGCAAGGCGACGTACAACCCGAACAACGAGCCGGATCTGCTGGCCCCGTACCTGTATCACTGGGCCGGTGCCCCGGCCAAGACCGCCACCGTGGTCCGCGCCGCGATGACGCTCTTCACCACCGGCCCGGACGGCATGACCGGCAACGACGACCTGGGCACGATGAGCGCCTGGTACGTCTTCTCGTCCCTCGGCCTCTACCCGACCATGAGCGGCGCGAACTTCCTGACTGTGAGCAGCCCCCAGTTCCCCTCGGCCACCGTGCGGATCGGCAGCCACACCGACCAGGGCGGCACCCTGACGATCACCGCGCCGGACGTCAGCGACACCCGCCGCTACGTCCAGTCCGTCCAGGTCAACGGCCGCGCGCAGAACGCGAACTGGCTCACCTGGCCGACCGTCGCCCGCGGCGGCACCATCGCCCACACCGTCGGCACGGCGGCGTCGAGCTGGGGCACGGCCGCGGCCGACCAACCGCCGTCGGTGAACAGCCCGGCATGTCTGCTGACATCCGGTACGCAGTGCGGCGTCGACGTCACCTCAGCCCGCAACACGGACGGCACCGCCACCACCGCGGCGACCGGCGAGGGCAACTTCGACGGCGGCGGCTGGAGCTACGACGCGGCCCTGCTGCCGGCGGCCGGCTCGGTGAGCTGGGCCGGCGTGACCTACAGCGCGCCACCGCCCGGCGGTACGGCCAAGAACTTCGTCGCGGCCGGCCGGCAGACTCTGCCGCTGCCCGCGCTGCGGCGCAGCACCCTGCGGCTCGTCGTCGCGGCGAACCACGGCCCGGTGCCCGGCACGGTGACCGTCCGCTACGCCGACGGCAGCACCGCCGCGACCACCGTGACGGTCCCGGACTGGTGCGCCACCGGCTCGGTCGTCCTGTCCATGCCGCACCGGATCAAGGCCGGGCAGGGCACCGACGGACCGGCGGTCAACCTGTTCGGCGTCACTGTGGCCGTCGACCCGGGCAAGGACCTGCGGTCGGTCACCCTGCCCGACGACACCCGGATCAAGCTGTACGCCCTCACCCTGCAATGACCCTCATCGCGGTCGCAGGTCGATGCGCACGGTCAACGGGCTCGAAGCCATCAGCCGGCCCAGAGCCGCGTCCCACTGATACGGCAGCGTCCGCGAACGAGCCAGCGCATCGTCGTCGGGCAGCACCACCGCGACCCCCGTACGCCAGAGGCCGCCGACCTTCACCCGTACCGCCGGATGGACCTGGAGGTTGCGGACCCAGTCCGCCTGAGTTCCGTGCGCCGCGACCAACCAGAAAGTGTTGCCGACGCAGCCGTTACCGACGGGCGTGTGCCGTGGCAGCCCGGTGCGCCGGCCGGTCGTCTCGAGCAAGGCGAACGCGCGTGGAGCGATGCCTCGGCGCAGAGCGAAGCGCGTCAGGCGGTTGTTGATCCGCTCGACTGCCGTGACGATGCGGTACTTCCGGGAACGCATGTGCTGCGGTTCTACCACAGCCGGCTACGACGCGCGGCGTGGTGCGATCGATAGGATCGGTCGATGACCGTGCCGCAGGAGATCCGCCGGAGCAAGTACGTCAGCCTGACGACCTACCGCAAGGACGGCACCCCGGTGGCCACGCCCGTCTGGCACGTGCCGGACGGCGACGAGCTGGTCATCGTGTCCGAGGCCGAGGCGTGGAAGGTCAAGCGGATCCGCCGCAACCCCGACGTCGTCGTCACGGTCTGCAGTCTCCGCGGCAAGGTCGAACCGGGCGCCCCGAGCGCCACCGGCACGGCCCGGCTCCTCGACGAGGCCGGTACGGCCAACGCCCGCAAGCTCCTCGGCCAGCGGTACGTCACCTCCCGGCTCGGCAACGGGGTCGCCAAGCTGCTGCGGTTGCGCCGTCCACCGATGATCGGCATCGCCATCCGACTCTGAGTGAGTTTTTGCGAGGGCTGTTCTCCGGACTTGTGAAGCGCCGGTGGTGGAGCCGCCGCTATGTGGGGCTGCCGCCGGAGGCGGGTGCGGGCAGGAAGCTCGGGTCGGTGACGCATCGGCCGGCGACGTGTTGCAGGCGCTGGTTGGTGTGCCGTGCGTAGGCGCGCAGCAGGTTGAAGGCCTCGTCGACGCTGATGTTGCGGGCGTGGGCGACCGCTCCTTTGGCCTGTTCGATGAGGATTCGGCTGTTCAGCGCTGTCTGCAGCTGTTGGGTCAGGCCCTCGGCGTGTTTGATCGACCGGTGGTACAGCAGGCTGATCGTTGCGACGTCGGCGAGGGACTGCACGATGTGTGAATCGGTGTCGTCGAAACGGACGGGGGTGGTGCCGAACACGCCCAGCGCTCCGATGGCGTGGTCGCGTAGCTGTAGCGGGAAGGCGTGCACGGAGCGGAACCCGACAGCGCTGGCCTGGGGTGCGAATTGTGGCCAGCGTTCTGCCGCGCTCTGCAGGTCGGTGCTGATCACCGGTTCGCGCTGGTGGAACGCGTCTACGCACGGGCCGTCCTGTTTCTGCAACTGCAACAGTTCCAGAAACTTGGTGGTCTCGTCCGAGGCGGCCATGTAGTGCAGGCGGCCTTGCGGGTCGGCCAGCAGCGTTCCGGCGGTGGCGTCGGGGACGAGTTCGGCGATGTGGTCGGCGAGCATCTGCAGGAACTCGACGACGTCGAGGTCGGGGCTGTGGGTGTCGGCGACCTCAACGAACATCGTCGCGAGGCGGTGCGGGGACACGGTGATCATAGTCGGCTCCCGGACGGTTCTGATGATGGGCGAAGACACCACTGACTTACCCGCGCCGGCACCGGGTGAGTGCTTCAGAGGGCTGCTATCTGGACGTGTTGAGGGTTCGGCGGCCCTGTCGGGTGGCGGGCCGGCCGCGATCGAGGCGGCGGACCACCCCGGCCCGGCGCTGCATCTTCAGTCGCTGACATGGGCGGTGTGGTCGAGCCAGTGCCGGACCAGGCCGGCGTCGCCGTCGATGCTGATGCCGGTGGCTTCCCCGCCGGTGAGCGGAAGCCGCCGGGTCAGGGTCAGCAGCAGCGGTCCGGCCGGGCCGGACACCGTCACGTCGGCCGGCCGGGTTCCAGGCTGCCACGTCGCCCCGTCGGGCCGCCGTTCGACGGACCAGGCGCCCGCGTCGTCCGCGAGGTCGGTGGCCAGCCACTGCAGGGTCTGCCCGGTGCCCCGGATGGCGTGGGCGGACTCGGACCGCAGCATCGCCCACGTCGGGGAGGTGAGCATCGCGAAGTGGTTGCTGATGAGCGGAGCCGCGATGTCGGCGTTGATGTCCACCGGCCGGCCCGCCGCGTTCTCCGCGTCGAAGCCGTGGACGACCGTCTCGTTGAGGACGCTGGTGAGCCAGAAGCGCGTACCGGACCGCTCGTCGCCCGCGGCGTTGAACACCGGCGCGTCCAGCGCGTCGTCGGAGCACGCGCTCGCCACCCGCTGCGCCGATTCCGACAGCCACGCCTGCCACTCGCCGGGGTCGGCGGGGAGTACGGCCATCTCCGTCGGCAGCTGTGCGGGGTCGGTGATGCGCCGTTCGATGATCTCCGCGACCCAGTGCTGGGTCTGGCCCACGTGCTCGACCAGGTCGGCGACGGTCCAGCCGGGAGTTGTCGGCACGGCAGCGTCAGAGCCGGCCGCGACGGCCGCGTCGGCCAGGCGGGCGGAGTGTTCGATGATCGCGCGCCGGGCGCGATCGGGGTTCAGCTCGATCATGGGATCGTCCTCTCCAAGGTTCCGTTGCTCTTGTCGACTCGGCGGGCCGGTCGAACTAATCGGTGTCCGGCGGAATTTCGGTAGTCTGCCTTGTGCGCCGCACACGTCCGGAGTGGCTCGTGGCCGCCGCGCTGCTCGTGCTGTTGGTGCTGACCAGCTCCCGGTACGGCTGGCACCGCGACGAGCTGTACTTCGTCGTCGCCGGGCAGCATCCCGCGTGGGGTTATCCCGACCAGCCGGTGCTCACCCCGCTGCTGTCGGCCGGGTTGTACCGGCTCGGCGACGGCTCCCTGGTCGTCCTCCGGCTGGCCTCGGCGCTGGCGTCGGCCGCGACCGTGGTGCTGGTCGGCGTGATCGCGGGCCTGCTCGGCGGTTCCGGGCGGGCCCGGCTGCTGGCCTCGAGCATGTGGGCCGTCGGCACGGTCGCGCTGGTCACCGGTCACCTGGTCAGCACGGCGACGTTCGACGTCATGTTCACCGCGGGCGTTGTCGCGTGCGTGCTGAAGGCGTTGACGAGCGGTCGGCCCGGCTGGCTGCTCGCGGCGGGTGCGGTGCTGGCCGCCGGGCTGCTGAACAAGCTGGTGATCGGCATCGTCGTCGGCGTGATCTGCGCGGCGCTCGCGGTGGTGGGCCCACGGCGGCTGTTGTTCACGTGGCAGGCCCTGGCCGGTGGGGTGCTGGCGGTGCTGGGAGCGTTGCCGTACCTGCTCTGGCAGTCGGCTCACGGCTGGCCGCAGTCGCAGGTGGCGGCGTCCATCGCCGGTGAGGGCAACCGGGTCGCGGTGATCCCGGTCCAGCTCGTCCTGGTGTCGATCCTCCTGGCGCCGTTCCTGATCGCGGGCCTCGTGCGCCTGCTGCGGCCCGGGCCCGCTCGGGCTTTCGGGTACGCGTACCCGGCACTGCTCGTGCTGCTCCTCGCCACCGGCGGCAAGGGCTACTACGCGGCGGGACTGCTGCCGGTGATCGTGGCCTCCGCAGGGCTCGCCACCGACCGCTGGCTCGCCCGCGGCCGGCGGCGGCTCCGGATCGCCCTGGTCAGCGCCGCGGCCGGGGTGTCACTGGCGCTCAACGCGATCAACGCGCTGGCCCTCACCCCGGTCACCCAGCTGCAGGAGAGCGGCATCAACGACCTCAACCCGGAAGCGGGCGAGCAGGTCGGCTGGCCGCAGTTCCAGGACGCGGTCCGGGCCGCGGTGCGGACCCTGCCCCCGGACCGGCGGACCGGGGCGCTGGTGTTCGCCTCGAACTATGCCGAGGCGAGCGCGGTGCGGCTGGGCCGCGGCCTGCCGCCGGCCTACAGCGGGCACAACGCGTACGCGTTCTGGCCGCCGCCCGCCTCGGCCACCGGCCCGGTGATCCTGACGGGCTTCTCCCCCGGCGACGCGACCAGCCGGCACTTCACGGGCTGCCGGCCGGCGGGCCGGGTGGACAACGGGTACGGGTTGGACAACGACGAGCAGGGCGCGCCGCTGCAGGTGTGCGACGGCCCGGCCGGCAGCTGGGCCGCGGTCTGGCCGTCGCTCATCCACTACGACTAGCGACTCGTACCGGTTGCCGCCGGGAAGGCGCAGCGGGTGAGGTCCTCGGAGATCTCCCAGATGCGGCGGGCGTCGTCCTCGCTGCGCAGCCGCGAGTAGAGGTCCTGCTCGGCGGGTGCGCCGCCCAGGTGACCGAAACCGCTGGCCCGTAGAACCGGCCGCCGGCGTCCGGGGTCGTCGCGGCCAGCAGGGCCGGCAGCGGAGCCGTCTCCAGGTTGCCGACGATGAGGCCGCGGGCGGACAGGGCCCGGATGATCCGGACGCCGGCGGTGTCGCGGGCCCGGCCGAGCTCGGGGCGGGCGGCCAGCAAGCTGGTGGGCGCGATCCCCGGGTGGGCCAGGTTGCTGGAAATCTCCCAGCCCGCGGCCCGGCTGCGCCGGTCCAGCTCGAGCCCGAACAGCCCGAAGGCGATCTTCGACTGGCTGTACGCACGGCCGCCGTTGTACGACCGTTCCCAGTTCAGGTCGTCCCAGTTGATAGCGCCCTGGTTCGCGGCGATGCTGATCTGCGAGGTGACCCGCGCGCGGCCGGCGCGCAGCAGGGGCAGCAGGTGCGAGACGAGCGCGAAGTGGCCGAGGTGGTTGCTGCCGAACTGCAGCTCGAACCCGTCGGCGGTGCTCTGCCGGTCGGGCGGGGTCATCACGCCGGCGTTGTTGACCAGGATGTGGATCGGGCGGTCCTCGCCGCGCAGCGTGGCGCCCAGCGCGGCGACCGAGTCCAGCGATGACAGGTCGAGGTCCCGCAGGGAGACCGCGGCCTGCGGGTGCTGCTGCCTGATCCGCGCGACGGCCGCTTCGCCCTTGCGCCGGTTGCGGACGGGCAGGACGACCTCGGCCCCGGCCCCGGCGAGCCGCGCGGCCAGGCCGAGACCGACGCCGTCGCTCGCCCCGGTGACGACCGCGAGCTTTCCGGAAAGGTCAGGAACGGGAATGGTCGATGAGGTACGTGACATGACCTCAGGATGCGGGTCCGGAACCGGCTTATCCACGGCCTGTCAGTCCGAGGCTGGAGCGCCCCCGAAGGCCTACACGGCTGTGCCGGGCAGCGAGAGCTACGACAAGCTCCAGCTGCTGTCGGTCATCGGCCCGCTCTGCGGGCAGCCCAACCCCGGGCGGACACGCTAGCGTCGAGCTACGCAGAGACATTGCTCTATCGCTCGGGGAGGTCAGATGAACATTCGCAGGCGGACTTCAACCGCCGCGGCCGGCGCGCTGATCACGATTGCGGCTCTCGCGGTAACCAGCACGGCGGCGACCGCTGCCCCTCCGTCGCAGGCGCCGGTCCAGGCGCCCGCCCCGGGAGGCGTCACCCACGAGGAGAACCCCCGGGTTCCCGAGGGTGCGGTGTGGACGGAGGCCTACTTCCCGTCCGCTGACCGCAGCGGCGCCGAGCTGCACGCCGACGTCCTCCGGCCGGCCAACCTGCCGGCCCACGCCCGGACCCCGGTGATCCTGGCCGTCGGCCCCTACTTCAGCCATGCGGGCCAGACGGGGCCGCAGGGCTGGGACCGGACCGGTCCCTCCAATCGGTTCGCGGACTTCACCAGCGGTACGGACCTGTTCGACCGCGGCTACACGTACGTGATGGTCGACCTGCGCGGCTTCGGCGGCAGCACCGGCTGCCTCGACTGGGTCGGCCCCGGTGAGCAGGCGGACGTCAAGGCCGCGATCCAGTGGGCGGCCGCCCAGCGGTGGTCGACCGGCAAGGTCGGCATGTACGGCAAGTCGTACGACGCGGTGACCGGTCTGGTCGGCAACAACCTGCGACTCGGAGCGCTGAAGGCCGTGGTCGCCCAGGAACCGGTGTGGAACATGTACAACTACCTGTTCAGCAGCGGTGTCCCCCGGCCCAACGTGACCGCCACGCCGGACGCCTACAACAGCATCGCCACGATCGAGGCGCTGCCCGACGACACCGAGCGCTACCAGGCCAACGCCGCCTACGAGAGTGCCCACCCCGAGTGCCTGGCCGACAACCTCACGAACAACAACAACCCGGACCTCGGCTCGCGGTACTGGCGCGCCCGCAACCTCGCGGCGCAGGCCAAGGGCACGAGCACCCCGCTGTTCGTCACCCAGGGCTTCATCGAGAACAACACCAAGCCGGAGGACATGGAGGAGTACCTCGACAACCACCGCGGTGTGGAGCGGGGCTGGCTGGGGCAGTGGGAGCACGTCCGCGGCAACGACACCAACGAGCAGGGGCAGCTGCTCCAGGGCCGCGCCGGCTTCTTCGCCGAGGTCATGCGCTTCTACGACCGCTACCTGAAGGGCATCAGGCCGTCGGTCCAGGACCCCGCGTACGCCATCGAGGACAACACCGGCGCGTGGCGGGCCCAGCCGACCTGGCCGACCCCGTCGTCGTACACCGCAGCCCGCCTGTCCGACGGGCAGTACGTCGACGACGGCGTCGCCTCGACACTGGCTGCACCGGCCGCTCCGGCCGGCCAGCAGTGGGACATGGAGCACGCCACGGATCCGGCCCCGCCCGCCACGAGAAGCCTCGCGCCGATGCCGGCGGCCGCGGACGCCCAGAGCTTCTTCAGCTGGTCCACGCCGGTCAGGTCCCGGGTGCGGATCACCGCCACTCCGCGGATCACGCTGCACGCCAGTGCGCCGGGCAACGTCATGGTGCGGCTGTGGGACGTCGCTCCGGACGGGACCGCGGTGATGTTCGACGAGAACGTCTCGCTGATCGAGCGGGCCGGCCGGGTGGCGTTCGACCTGAAGTCCACCGACTGGACCTTGGCGGTGGGTCACCAGCTGGGGGTCCAGGTCGGCACGATCGGCAGCGGGAGCTGGCTCGACACGCCGTCCGGCAACACGATCCGGATCAGCCGGGCCCGGCTGGGTCTGGCCCTGCAGAACCCCCGGTACGACGTGCCGACCCAGGGCGACCGGTCACCGTTCCTCGACACCTACCTGAGGCAGTACACCCGCACGCTCACCGGCGTGGGTGAAGGCACCTTCCCGCTCACGCTGCCCAACCGGCACTGAACGACCTGTCGACCAGGAGAGTGTGGACTACCCGCGCCGTAACGGTCCCGGGTAGTCCACGCTCGACTGCTCCAGGTGACGCCTATCGACGCCTCGGCAGGTCGTCGAACGCGCCCAGGGCGACCGCGTGTGTCACGAAGTCAGCCGCGTTGGCGGCGGCCGTGCCGGGCTCGTAGTACTTGTCGCGGTCCACGCCCCAGTCGGAGATCGACTTGACGACGATCCACGGGACGTCGGCATCGGCGGCGGCCGCGTAGAGCCCGTGCCCCTCCATCTCACCGCCGAGGGC
The DNA here is from genome assembly GCF_050955795.1 of Actinoplanes sp. CA-051413. Taxonomy (NCBI): domain Bacteria; kingdom Bacillati; phylum Actinomycetota; class Actinomycetes; order Micromonosporales; family Micromonosporaceae; genus Actinoplanes; species Actinoplanes sp. CA-051413. The sequence continues at coordinate 3,269,856 of NZ_CP192100.1, read as the reverse complement.
GCGGCTGTGGTCCTTCTTCAGCTGGTCGCGGCGCTCCCGGGAATCGAACAGCGTCTGCGCCGACAGCAGCGAGCCGAACCAGACCTTGGCGGTGGGCCAGTCGGTCGACGCCGGCCCGGAGCCGGCTCACGATCGCGGACCTGGTGCTCACCCGGTCGCCGAAGAGCTCGGTGTGGTCCTCGTGCTCGATCCGCCGGTCGAGGTCCTGGATCGTGGTGGCGACGATGACGTCGGTGAGCCGCTGGGGCGACTTCCAGTCCTCGCGGAGCCCGTAGCAGATGCCCACCATGATGACGAGGTCCGGCTTCCACTGCCGGATGGCCTCGGTGGCGGTGGACTGCGCGCCGCCGGGACCGCCGGCGCCCGGCCGGGCGCACTGGGCGAGGCCCAGCGTGGTCGGGCCGATGGCGCCCAGGTCGTAGGTGACCACTTCTCCGGTGAACGGCCGTACGGGCTCTTGTCCGGTGACGGGACGGACAGCGCGCAGCACCGCGTCGCGCTCAGTGTCCGTGACGGTCAGCAGCAGGACCCGGGTGTTGGGCAGGTCGGCGGCCAGGGCCCGGAAGTCGGCGAGCATGCCTTGGTGCCGGTTGATCGCGAACCGGGCGGAGGCCCAGGTGACGGCGATGGTCATCAGCCCGGCGACGCTGAGCAGCCAGCCCAGGATCTGCGTCGGCAGGGTGGCGGAGGTGACGCCGGGGGTGCTCTGCCACACCAGCCACTGCAACGCGGTCAGATAGGTGGCGGGCCGCCCGTCGCACGAGGTGCCGCAGGCCTGGGCCTCGATCGAGGCGACGAACAGGGCGAGGACCGCGACGACGACGGTGACGCCGCCGACCCAGATGAAGAAGAATCCGCCCCTGGCGCATCGCTCGCGTGCTCACGCCCCGGGTGAGGCAGACCAGCACCTCGCGCACCCGGCCCTCCCCGACCTCCAGACCGTTGGCCTGGGCCGCCGCGCCGGCCTGGCGCCTCACCAGTTCCTCCATCCGGGAGGAGGCCAGCCGCAGCAGCGGGGTGCCGTCGCCCGGACCGGCGTGGTGACACAGTGGCATCGACCAGTTGAAGCCCGGCAGCGACTCGGCCGCCAGCTCGTCCGCGGCCGTGCCGACGAACGTCCGTCGCAGCCACGCCGACTCGTTCACGACCTGGGCGCACATGAACACCGCGACGTAGACCATCGCGGACAACGCCAGTCCGACGATCACCAGCGACGGCCGCGTGTCCGTCACGACCGACCCGAGCGCCAGCGTGGCCGCCACCGCGAGCGCGAGCGCCGGCGGTACCGCGAACACCAGCATGTCCCAGCGCCGGTCGATCAGCCGGAGCAGCCGGAGACCGAAGCCACCGCGGGCCGGCGGCGGCAGGCGCATGAACTGCGGACGTTCCAGCAGTGCGAAGCTCTCCGGCCCGAGCCGCACCAGCCGGTTCTCGGCGTCCGCCACGCGAAGCACGACGCTCAGCGGCCCGCGCGAGCGGACGATCCCGAGGACACTGCGCGGCCGGGCGACCCGGATCGCCTGCCGACCGAGCTCAGCCGCCCGGACGGCGCGCGCCGCGGCGCGACACTGGGCGTACGTCATCGGCGCCATGGCGCCATCGTCTCCGAGCCGGTGGCGGACCGCACCCCGGTCGCCCGATCGGGTTCCTCGCCGACCACCAGTACGGCGTCGCGGTCACGGTCGCAGCGACACCCAGGTCCCGTGCTCGCGCAGGTGCAGCACTGAGGACAGTCCGGCCTCGTCGAACGCCGTCTCGAGGTCCGTCGCGCTTTCCGAGAAATGCGCCCAGCCATCGTAGTGCGCGGGGATCACGATGCCCGCGCCGAGGACCGCGGCGGCCGCTGCGGTCCGGCGGCTGTCCAGCGTCAGGGGACGGCCACGGAACTTCGCCGGCACCCGGGCCGCCCCGGCGAAGAGCACGGCCACGTCGATATCCGGTACGCGCCGGGAGATGTCGGCCACCGCCCGCAGCGACGCGTTGTCGCCACTGACGTAGATGACCGGCAGGCCGGCGCCGGCCAGCACGAAGCCGCTGACCTCGCAGTTGACGTTGCCGTCGGCGTCACGCTCGCCGTCCTCGGGGCCGTGGACGGCCGGCACCGCCCGTACCGTCAGATCTCCGCCGCCGTCGGCGCGGGGCACCGCATGCTCGGCCCAGGTGGGCAGCCCGACCGCGGGCGGCCCCAGCCGGCCGGCCGTCGCCGGGCCGGTCAGCACCAGGGGTGCCGCCGCCGCGACGGCCCGGCCGCGGTCGTCCAGGTTGTCCGGGTGCTGGTCGTGGCTGACCAGGACGAGGTCAACGGCGCCGAGCTCCGCTTCGGCCGCGGCGGGGCCGGCCACCTTGGTCAGATAGCCGTGCGGGCCCGGGGCGTCGAACGTCGGGTCCACGATGATCCGCAGACCCCCGACATCGATGACCACGGTGGGACCGCCGAGGACCGTGGCGGCGCAGTCCTGCCGCGCGAGCACGCCTGTCATGATCAACCCCCTGCGGGCGTCCTCAGCCGAGAATCTTCAGCAGTCGTTCCGCCAGCGTGGCAGCCGAGTGCGGATTCTGGCCGGTGAGCAGATTACGGTCCTCCACGATATACGGCTCCCAGACCGGGCCCCGGCTGAATTCGACGCCGACCTTGTCCCGCAGTTCGTCCTCGAGCAGCCACTGACACCGGGAGGCCAGGCCGACCGCCTCTTCCTCCTCGTTGGTGAAGCCGGTCACCCGGTAGCCCCGGAACGGCGACTCGCCGTGGATGCGGGTGGCCAGCAGCGCGGCCGGGGCGTGGCACACGATGGCCAGCGGCTTGCCCGAGGCGAGGGCCGCGGTCAGCAGCCGGCCCGCGTCGGCGTCGACGGCCAGGTCCTGCATCGGGCCGTGCCCGCCGGGCAGGTAGACCGCGTCGTAGTCCTCGAGGCGGGCGTCCGACAGCCGCAGCGGGCGCCGCATGACCTCGGCCGACCGGATGATCTCCTCCAGCTCCAGGGCGCCCTGCTCGCCACCGGCCATCGACGGCCGCAGGCTCATCATGTCGACGTTCGGCGTGGTGCCGCCGGGCGTCGCGACCACCACCTCGTGACCCGCTTCCGTCACCGCCCGGTACGGCATCGCGAACTCCTCGGCCCAATATCCGGTCGCCCATCGTGTGCCGTCCTTCAGCACCAGGTACGTGGCTCCTGAGACCACGAAAAGCACCTTCGCCATCACGCCTCCTCCTTCTTGTCCCTGCACCTGGCATCAGGGTCGCGCTCCCGGGTGCCGCGTCGCGCCGGTGAACCCCCGGGGCAGCACCCTGGGACCCGGTGCGGCCCGTTCACGGTCGCCCGTCTCCGAAAACCCGTGGGCAGACCGGCTCTGACCTGCTGTTTTATGCACCACCACGGTCGTGGCCCGGGAAGGACCGAACCCCAGGACGTGTCGACCAGGGCATCTCACGGGTGCGCAACGCACCCGGGCCTCGGGAGGCTGGTGAGGCATCGGGATTCCGACCGAAAGGCAGTGTGCGTGAGATGACCACGCTCGAACAGCAAGCCGGCCAAGCGATCCGGCCGTTCACCGTCCACTTCCGCAAGGCAGCGCTCGACGACCTGCGCCGCCGCCTCGCGACCACCCGCTGGCCGACCCGGGAGCTCGTCGGCGACCGCTCCCAGGGGGTGCAACTGGCCACCATGCAGGCGCTGGGTCAGTACTGGACGAGCAAGTACGACCTGGGGCGCGTGCAGGCCCGGCTCAACGCGCTGCCCCAGTTCACCACCGAGATCGACGGTGTGGACATCCACTTCGTACACGTCAGGTCGAAGCACCCGGGCGCGCTGCCGCTGATCATGACCCACGGCTGGCCCGGATCGATCATCGAGATGATCGACTCGGTCGGCCCGCTGACCGACCCGACCGCGCACGGCGGCACCGCCGCCGACGCGTTCCACCTGGTGCTGCCCTCGTTGCCGGGGTACGGCTTCTCGGCCGAGCCGACCGAGGTCGGCTGGGACCTGGTGCGCACCGCGCGGGCCTGGGCGGAGCTGATGCGCCGGCTCGGCTACGACCGCTACGTGGCGCAGGGCGGAGACGTCGGCGCCGGGGTCACCGACGCGATCGGCCGGCTGGGCCCGGAGGGCCTGATCGGCATCCACACCAACCTGCTGGTGCCGGCCCTCAACGACCCGGCCGCGCTGCCGGACGACACCGAGGAGGAACGCGCGGCGCTGGCCGCGATCAAGGTCTTCCAGACCACCGGCAACGGCTACTTCGTGGAGATGGCCACCCGGCCGGAGACCATCGGGTACGCGCTGCTGGACTCGCCGGCCGCGCTCGCCGCCTGGATGATCGACCACGACACCGACGCGTACTACAAGATCGCCGGTGCGTTCGTCGACGGCCGGCCCACGGGCAACCTCACCCGAGACCACATCCTCGACAATGTCACGGCCTACTGGCTGACCGGCACCGGAGCGTCCACGGCCCGGTCGTACTGGGAGGCGTACGGGCCGGACGCGCCCGCCGCGGGCCGCCCACCGCTGCCGGACCCCCGCGTCCCCGTGGGCTTCAGCACGTTCCCCGGCGAGATCTGGCGGACGCCGCGCAGCTGGGCCGAGCAGTCGTACCCGACCCTCAACTACTTCGGCCAGGCCGAGCGGGGCGGCCACTTCGCCGCCTGGGAAGAGCCGGAACTGTTCGCCGCCCAGCTGCGGGCCGCCTTCCGGCCGCTGCGCACCGGAAATTGACATGGACCTTCACGACTCACGAGGTGGATACCGATGACTTCCCAACCCACGCGACGGCAGCTGCTGCAGGGCGGCCTCGCCGCCGGCGTCACCGTCGCCGCAACCGCCGCACTCGGCCCCGCGCCGGCGAGCGCGGCCCCGTCCACCGCCGCGACCGGGATCCGCCCGTTCCGGGTCGCGATCCGGCATGAGCAGGTGGCCGAGCTGCGCCGCCGCGTCGCCGCAACCCGCTGGCCGTCCCGCGAGCTCGTCGCCGACCGTTCGCAGGGCGTGCAACTGGCGACCGCCCAGGCGCTCGCCCGGTTCTGGTCGACCAGCTACGACTGGCGCCGGTTCGAGGCCAAACTCAACGCGCTCCCCCAGTTCAAGACCGAGATCGACGGCGTCGACATCCACTTCGTCCATGTCCGCTCGCGGCACCGCAACGCCCTGCCGCTGGTGATGACCCACGGCTGGCCCGGCTCCATCGTCGAACTGCTCGAGACGGTCGGCCCCCTCACGAACCCGACCGCGCACGGCGGCACCGCGGTGGACGCCTTCCACCTGGTCCTGCCGTCGATCCCCGGGTACGGCTTCTCCGGCAAACCGGCCGAGCTCGGCTGGGACACCACCCGGACGGCGAAAGCCTGGGCAGAACTCATGCGCCGCCTCGGCTACACCCACTACGTCGCCCAGGGCGGCGACGTCGGCGCCGCCGTCACCGACAAGATCGGGCGCCTGGCGCCGGCAGGACTGTTGGCCATCCACCTGAACCTGCTGGTCCCGGCGTTGGCCGGCACCGGCAACCTGCCGAAGAACACCGACCAGGAAAAAGCCGCGGCCGCCGCGCTCCTGACCTTCGCGACGACCGGCAACGGCTACCGGGTCGAGCAGGCGACGCGGCCACAGACAATCGGCTACGCACTGCTGGACTCCCCCGTCGCCCTGGCGGCCTGGATGCTCGATCACGACACCGACAGCTACCTCAAGATCTCCCGCGCCTTCCGCGGCGGCCCGCCGTCGGGCAACCTCACCCGCGAGCACATCCTCGACAACATCTCGACCTACTGGCTGACCGGCACTGGCGAGTCGGCCGCCCGCACGTACTGGGAAGGCGCCAACGCCACGGCGGGCCAGGCCGCTCCGTCGGTCGGTGTGCCCGTCGCGTTCAGCGCCTTCCCGGGCGAGATCTTCCAGGCGCCGCGCAGCTGGGCCGAGGCGAGCTATCCCACTCTGCGGCACTACAGCAAGGCCAGGCGGGGTGGGCACTTCGCGGCCTGGGAGGAGCCGCAGGTGTTCACTCAGGAGCTGCGAGCGGCCTTCCGGTCGTTCCGCTGATCCGGGGCCGGCATCGGCGACGCTGACGGCACGCTCGTGGTAGCTGCCGTGGCGTCGCCGGACCGGGCCGGCGACCCCGTCAGTCCCAGCAAGGGTGCTCAGCGGCCGTGGCCTGGGGGCGAAGGCGGAACAGCACAACGTGACCGGCCTCGTCGCGGAATTCCGCCTCGGTGGCCGAGAGCATCCGCATCGTGCCGCGTTGGTAGGGGTTGCCCCAGCCGTCCGGCGGGTTGACACCATCGGCGTCGGAGAGCGGAGGAACGGCCTCGTAATAGCGGCCTTCGAACTTCGCCTCGAAGATGCCGCAATGCGTGCGGAGGTCGAACGCAACCGCCGGGGATGCTGGGGTCGCCATCGGGGTCTGATCCGGCGCGGCCGGAGGTTCGCATCCGGCCACAGCCAGCACCAACCCCACGCCGATAGTGATCGCCCTGCGTCTCATGACGCTCCTCCGGTCCGTGCCTCAGGTCAGCGAGCCGATGCGCACCATTGGGTCCGACGGACGCCGTCCGCCTCCGGTTCCTGCCGGAGACGCTCCTGCCGTCCCCGGACGAGCCCGTCGGCGAACTCCACGATGGCCCGCGGCGCGGGGCCCAGATCCTGGAGAAGCTCGGCTGCGCCAACCGTACGCAGGCCGGACTGCTCGCCGAAGCAGCCGGCCTCTCGGCGCAGTGACGCGCCGGATCAGTGCGGCGAGCCGGGCGGAATCCCACCCGGCTCGCCGCGTTGCTGGAGAACTCAGAAGGCGCCCGTGTAGAGCAACCGGTTCGGTGAGCCCGACCCAGGACTCGTCACCACACCCGTGGTCGCGTTGCTGACTACGGCGCTGTGCACCTGCGCCGGTGAGTCCCCCGGGTGACCGGCCAGATACAACGCCGCCGCGCCGGCCACGTGCGGTGCGGCCATCGAGGTGCCGCTGATCGTGTTGGTTGCGGTGTCGCCGGTGCCCCAAGCCGACGTGATGCTGATGCCGGGGGCGAACACGTCGACGCAGGTGCCGCGGTTGGCCCAGGACGGCTTGGCGTCGCTGCTGTTGGTCGCGGAGACGGTGATGGCGGTCGGCACCCGGGCCGGGGACTGGGTGCAGGCGTCCAGCGCGAACAGTCCGAACAGGCCGTTGCCGGCGGCGATCGAGTAGCTGACGCCGGAGCCGATCGACGCGCTCACCGCGTTGTCCAGGGCGGTGTCGGCGCTGCCGCCGAGGCTCATGTTGGCCACGGCCGGCTTGACCGCGTTGGCGGTGACCCAGTCGATGCCGGCGACGACCTGCGCGGTGGTGCCGCTGCCTTCGCAGTTGAGCACGCGTACGGCGACGAGCTGCACGCCCTTGGCGACGCCGTACGCGCTGCCGCCGACGGTGCCGGCTACGTGCGTACCGTGGCCGTTGCAGTCGTCGGCGGCACCGCCGTCGACCGCGTCGTGTCCGCTGACCGCGCGCCCGCCGAAGTCCTGGTGGGTGGTGCGGATGCCGGTGTCGATGATGTAGGCGTGCACGTTCGCCGCGGTCGTGGAGTAGGTGTACGCCTGGTTCAGCGGGCGGTTGCGCTGGTCGATGCGGTCCAGGCCGTAGGACGGCGGGTTGGCCTGCGTCTCGGAGATCCGGTGGATCAGGTTGGGCTGCACGAACGCGACGTCCGGGTCGGCGGCCACCTGCCGCGCCTGGCGCGCCGACATCGTCGCCGCAAAACCCTTGAAGACCTTGGTGTACGTGTGGAGCACTGTCGCGTTGTGCTCGGCGGCGACGGTGCGAGCAATCCTGCCCGACTTGAGGACGACGATGTAGCTGTCCGGCACCACTTCGGCCCCGGCTACCGAGATGACGTCCGCCTCGGCCGGTGCCGCCTGCGCACCGGTGGACAATCCGAGGATCGACAGGACAACGGCGCCTGCTGCGGCGGCGCCTCGACGGATGGCTGTTCTCACCTGAGCCTCCCCACATTGGGTGGTCACGCAACCACGCCACGTGACGCTAGCAGGCGGATCGACACATGTGAATCAGGACGCGGCGGGCGACACGATGACCCGGTTCCGGCCGGCGTCCTTCGCGGCGTACAGCATCCGGTCGGCATCGGCGAGCAGCGCGGCCGGCGCGTCATGGCCCTGGGTCGCGGTGGCCCCGACGCTGACCGTCACCGGCAGGTCGCCGGTCACCGGCTGCCACGGGTACACGTCGACCGCCTCCCGCAGCTCCTCGAGCCGGCCGGCGGCCTGTGCGGCGCCGACGCCGGGCAGGACGACCAGGAACTCCTCGCCACCCATCCGGGCCACGAAGCCGGTGTCCGACACGGTCTGTTGCACCGAGCGCAGCAACTGGGCGACGGCCACCAGGACCTCGTCGCCGGCCTCGTGCGACAAGGTGTCGTTGATGCGCTTGAAGTGGTCGATGTCCACGACCGCGACGGTGAGCGATGAACGGGTCTCGGCGGCCAGGGCGACGGCGACCGGCAGGTGGTCGTCCACGTAGCGCCGGTTGCGCAGCCCGGTGAGGGGATCCCGGAGCGCCTGTTCGCGGTACCGCTCGGCGTCGTTGCGGGCCTGCGCGGTCTCGAACATCACCTGCCGGGTATGGGCCCGCGCCTCCTGCTGGGCCGACCGCAGCTGTTCCCGGGCGGCGTCATACCGCTTGTACTCGAAGAACGCCTGCTCGAACGCGCCGGCCGCCGCGTACAGCTCGGCCTGCTCGGCCATCACGGCCACCCGGATCCCGGTGAGCTCCCGCTCCTCGCCGAGGGTACGGCTGCGGTCGAGGCTCTGCTGGGCCCGGTCGAGCGCGCCGAGACAGCGCTGGGCCCGGGCCAGGGTGAGGGTCGCTTCGGCCAGGTCGTGCACCTCGTACCAGAGCGGCGATTCCAGCACCGAGAGCAGCGTCTGCTCGGCCGCCGCGTACTCCCCCAGCCCGATCTGGATACTGGCGACGGTGTCGCGTTCGATGATCAGGAACTCCCGGCCCAGGGCGGCCGCCACCACCCGCATGCGCTCGACCACCGTCGCGGCGGCGGCCAGCTCACCGGCCTGGAACTCGGTGTACGCGCGGTTGTTGAGCACCAGCAGCCGCCGGGTCAGGTCGTTGATCGCGATCGCCAGCTGCTCGGCCTGCAGGTAACGTTCCCGCGCCGCGTCGATCATGCCGACGTCGCCGAGGGAGTTGGCCAGCCGGTTCAGGTACATCAGCCGCAGTCCCGGCGGGGCGTGCTCATCGAGCACCTCGACGGCGCTGATCGCGTTCTCCAGGCTCGCCGCGTGGTCGCCGAGGTAGTTGTAGATCAGCGCCAGGTGGAAGTGGCTGCGGGCCAGCAGCGCGGGCGATGCCAGGTCCTGCGCCTGCCGGTGGACCTCCAGGAACACTTGCGCGGCACCACTGCGGTCACCGTTTCGCTGGGCCATGTCGGCCTGGACCAGCCGGGCCCGCAGCTGCAGGGTGGTCTCGCCGCACTCCCCGGCCGCCCGCTCGATCGCCGCCGCGGAGGCCAGGTTGGCCTCGATGTCACGGCCCTGATAGGTCTCGAGATCGTCCAGCAGGCGGGCAAGCTCCGGCGCCGGCGACGTGCGTCGCCGACCAGCGCCCGGAGCGCCCGTGCCCGTTGTGCTCACGGGAGCCGAATCGACCACCGCCGGGCCATCGGCAGGGGAACCGGATTGCACTTCGGGTGCCTTTTCGCTCAGGACATCCAGCCCTTGTCGCCGGCGGTGAGCCAGCCGGTCGACGACCAGGCCGCTCCGCTCCAGTTCGGCGCCGTGCCGCCGCTGCCGGACCACGCCTTACCGGACCAGGTCTGTCCCGACCAGGCCAGCTCGGACCAGGCCTTGCCCGACCAGGCCTTGCCCGACCACGCCTTGCCGGACCAGTTGCCCTGCCCGTCCGTGGAGCCGGCCCAGCCGGTGCCCGTCCACGGGCGGCCCATCCAGTCCCCGCCCTTCCACGACGTCCGGGCGGCGCTCGCGGCGGCCCAGGCCGAGGAGCTCAGCGGCCCGAAGATGTCCCGCTCCCCGGTCAGCGCGACCCCGTCGCCCATGGTCACCTGCGACGAGCCGCGGTCCTTCTGGATGCTGCCCGTACCGGTGATGGTGCTGCCGCTCTGGCCGCAGCTGGTCAGCGTGGACCTGATCGCCGTCTGCAGGTTGATCTGCGGGGCGTAGGAACCGGTGACCGGCGTGCCGGTGGCCCGCAGGTAACACATGACCTGCATCGGCGACAGGGTCGGGTACTTCTGCAACAGGACGGCGGTGGCGCCGCTGACCACCGCGGCGGCCTGCGAGGTGCCACTGCCCTTGAAGAACCGGTCCCCGACCCGCGCCGAGGAGTAGTTGACGTCGGCGTAGCTGCCCGGGTCACGCAACGAGACGATCGACCGGCCCGGCGCCAGCACGTCGGGGGCGTTGTCCTGGGAGGTGCCCATGCTGCTGAAGCTCGCCACCGTGTCATCGGCGGTGCTGGTGGTTCCCCGCGGATCGGTCGCGCCGACCGTGATGATGTACGGGTTGGAGCCCGGGTTCAGAATGTTGCCGCCGGTGTTCCCCGAGGCGACGATCACGCTGATGCCGGCCAGGTAGGCGTTCTCCACGGCCTCGCTGAGCGGGCTGCTCACCCAGCTCTGCGTGCTGTCCGTGCCGTACGACAGGTTCAGCACCTTGATCGGGTTGGCCGGGTCGTCGTTACGGTGCGCCACCACCCAGTCGATCGCGGCCATCACCTGCGTGACGTCGACCGCGCCGTTGGCCGCGCCCACCTTGAGGGAGATCAGCTTGGCGTCGGGCGCCACCCCCTTGAAGGTCCCTCCGGCGGCGTCGCGCCCGGCGATGATGCCGGCCAGGTGGGTGCCGTGACCGTACGTGTCCCGGCGCAGCAGGCCCGGCACCTGCGACTCCAGCGACAGATCGGGCCCGTTCGCCACGTTGCCGCTGGTGAGCCCGGCCACCGGCACGACTCCGGTGTCGATGAGGGCGATGCCGACGCCCTTACCGGTGAGGCCGGCGGCCGCCGCCACGTCGTCCCGCACGATTCGGCGCACGTCCGGCAACGTCGCGGCCGTGGCGGTGAAGGTGTAGTCCGTGAAGGAGGCCGTCGTGACGGCGGCCTCCGCGGTGCCCGGGTAGAGCAGGGCGGCCGCTGTGACAACAGCCGCCCCGGCGGCCCTGAGGCGGACTGTCTTCCTCAACTGCGGCTCCTTCGACGTCCCGACGATGTGATCCGCCTGCTCGGCAGGATCACGCCGGTTGTGAACAAGTTGCGGAAAAGGTGGCCGGTCGGGTTCCACTCCTCACCCGATCGGCCGGCAGAACGACGCGAATACCGGACTGCTGAATGGGCAAGCGGCGGTCGTGACGCTTCTGTACACCGCGCTGGGTGACTCCATGTCCATCGACGTCTACGCCGGCGGGCCCGGCCGGGGCGCGACGAGTCTGCTGCACCGCAACCGCGACACCGACTTCCCGGACTGGGCCGGGCGGGACCTCGGCACGCACGGCTACGACCTGCTGGACCTGACCTCCGACGGGGCCACCACCGCCGGGGTGCTCGGACAGCAGCTCCCCCGACTCGACCGGCGGCCCGACCTGGTCACGATCACCATCGGCGGCAACGACCTCATGAGCGCGTACGGCGACACCGCGGCCGCCGAGGCCGTCATCGCGCAGGTCGCGGAACGCGGCGAGCGGATCCTGGCCCAGCTCGCCGCCGGGCCCGGCGAACTCCCGCGCACGGTGATCACCACCGTGTACGACCCGAGCGACGGGACGGGTGCCGTACCGGGTGGCGGCCTCCCGCCGTGGCCGGACGGTCCGCGGCTGGTGGTCGCCCTGAACGATGTCCTGACCGATCTGGCCGACCGGCACGGCGCTCAGGTCGCCGACGTGCACTCACACTTCCTGGGCCACGGCGCGCGGGCCGGCGATCCGAGCCGGCCGGACCCCCGGCCGGCGAACCGGGACCTGTGGTTCTGCGGCGTCATCGAGCCGAACGCGTGGGGCGCCCACGAGATCCGCCGCACCTGGTGGCACACGCTCGAAGGGGCGGGATGGCTGCCGTGAAGGCGCTGACGCCCGTGCGAGGATGAGGCCATGGGCAGCGACGCCAACCCCGACGTGAGCGCTCTCGCGATCAACGTTTCGATTCCGGAAGAGCTCCGCTGGACCGACACCCGCCGTGGTCAGGAGTTCGAGCTGACCACGTTGAACGTCCGGCTCTTGAAGGACGGGCACCTCGCCGCCAAGGCGTACGGCCGTCCCGTCGCCGGCGGCCGCGGCACGTACGTCTCGTTCCCGCTACCGGACAGTCCCGAACTGACCGCGCTCGTCGCCGAGGCGGCCAGCCGGGCCAGTGCCCTGTGGGCGGGGCACCGCGGTCTCGGCTGACCCCCCGTACGGTGTCAGTGGTGGGGGTTTCCGGCGGTCAGCCGGATGGTGAAGCCGTCGCGATGCCGGTGCAGGGCGACGTGGTTGCACGACTGGTGAGCGATCCACAGACCGAGGCCACCGGCGCTGCCGTCGCCCGCGGCGAGCAGCCCGGCGAACGGGTCCTTGGGCCCGGCGCCGGAGTCGTTGACCGTGACGACGATCCGGTCGGCGCCGCTCCACAGCCGCATCCGCACCGGCCCGCGGCCGTGCCGGTGAGCGTTGGCCACCGCTTCGCTGACCGCGACGATCAGGTCGTCGACGTCCTGGGCCGGCAGGTGGCCCCGGTCGGCGTCACGGACGGCCCGGCGCGCCTCGGACAGGCCGGGATCGAGCAGGTCGGCCTGCGGCGGGGTCTGCTCGACCGGGTCCGGCACCGGGGGGCGCGGCTCGCTGAGGTACGGCACCGGGTCGACGTACTGGCTGTTGGGGACGTGCCGGCCGTCCGGCAGAGCCGTGCGCGGATGGGTGCACAGCACGTCGGCGAGCACCTCGTCCGGGGTGACCCGGGTGTCGTAGGCGCACATGCTCCACAGCGGGAACTCGTCGTAGGCGTGGTTGATGGCCGACTCGTAGCGCGCCCACCAGTCCCAGGTCACGCCGAGCGCTTCCACCGGCAGCTGGCCGATGATCCGGATCTGGGCGGCCCCGCCGGCGACGTGGTCGGCCAGCAGCCCACGGTACGACCGGATGGCCCCGGCCGGCCGCGCGTAGACCGAGCCACCCTGAAGGAACGTGACCGGGCAGCCGGCCGGCAGCGCCGCGCGCACCAGCTCCGCGTTGCGCCCGCCCAGCCCGACGATGGTGGGCTCGCCGGCCGCGACGCCGCCCAGCAGGAACGGGACCGCCACGGCCAGCAGATCGTCGTCGGAGTCGTAGCAGACCGCCTCGTGGAAGTAGCCGGTGTGCCCGGCAGCGGCACCTGTCCTCATCGGGTCACCTCCACCCGTACGTGGGCCAGCTCCAGCAGCCCGGCGAGGCGCTCGGCGGCACCGAGGCGGGTCCGGACCACGGCGGTCATCTTCTGGGTCTCGGCGTACTGCTGCAGGGCGAGCAGTGACCGGTGGTCGATGAAGTCGAGGTCGTCGGCGTCCACCACGACCTCCCCACCGGCCGGGGCCAGGTCGGTGTGCCGCAGGGCGCCGGCGAACAGCTCCTCCACCGACACGTCGACCTCGCCGTCGAGCACCGCGTCGGCGGTCGTCGCCCCCGGATGAAGCTGGAACATGACGCCTTCGGCGTGGCTGGACTCGTGCATGCACGCCAGCTCGGCGACGGCGTGATCGCCCAGCTCACGACGGTCGTAGGCGCACACGGCGCGCATCGGGGCGGTGCGCATGTAGCGCCCGATCGCGTACTCGTACCGGGCGAAGGCGTGCCGCTGCTCGTCGGTGCGCACGAACGCCGTCGCGTCGGCCACCACGCGCAGGCCGGTGAAGCCGGCGGCCAGGGCGTCCTCGGTCGCGGCCGTGTAGGCGGCGACCTGAGCGGCCGGGTCGACGATCAGGCCGCCGGGATAGGCCTGGTCGGACGAGAGCACGGATGCTGCCGCTTGGGCTGCGAGCCAGTCCGCGGTTTCCGTGGAGTGGCGGCCCGGGACGTACCAGACCTGCTCACCGGCCTCCAGCCCCGCGCGCAGGAAGTCCCGCGCGTAGGCGTCGAACGGCTGATAGTCGTCATATGACCAGCACACATGCCCGGCCGCGGCGGCCCGGCTCACGTGCCGGACACCGCGGCAGTGGTCATCGGACAACGATAGCTTCGTCGTCGCCGGGCTGTTCGGTGCCGATGGGCCGTTTCCTGATTCCTGGCTTCCTGGAGGTTCTGTCATGTCGTCCGACGCCGCCGACCCGAACAGGCCGGCCGACGAGCTCGCCGCCAAGCTCAAGCGCACCGAGACCCTGCGCCGCGGCTCCTCCATCCCCGGCCGGGACATCGTCCAGGTGCGCACGGAGATCCCCGCCGGCGTGGAATCCGGCTGGCACATCCACCCCGGCGAAGAGGTCGGCTACATCATCGCCGGGACGGTACGCATGGAGATCCGCGACCAGCCGACGCTCACTCTGCGCCCGGGCGACGGCTTCCTGATCCCGCCCCGCACGCCGCACAACGCCACCGATCTGGGTCCGGACACCGGGCTCATGCTGTCGACGTACCTCGTCGAGACCGGACAGCCGGTGGCGACGTTCGTGCACTGATCACCCGTTGCGGGGGCGTTCGCGGACCCGCTCGGCGATTGCGTGGGCCAGCTCGGCTGTCGTGCCGGTGCCGTGCAGATCTGGGGTCAGCGGCGCCCCCTTCGGCCCGTACGCCAGGACGTCCTCGACCGCGCCGAGCAGCTGAGCCGCCGCTTCGGGGTGGCCCAGGTGTTCCAGCATCATCGACCCGCACCAGATCTGCCCGACCGGGTTGGCGATGCCCCGGCCGGCGATGTCCGGGGCGGAGCCGTGCACGGGTTCGAACAGGCTCGGGTGCTCGCGCTCGGGGTTGATGTTGGCGCTCGGGGCGATGCCGAGCGTGCCGGTGCAGGCCGGGCCGAGGTCGGACAGGATGTCGCCGAACAGGTTGCTGGCCACCACGACGTCGAACCAGTCGGGGTGCAGCACGAACTGCGCCGCCAGCGCGTCGATGTGGAACTTGTCGAGCCGTACGTCCGGGAACTGCTCGCCCATCGCCGCCACCCGTTCGTCCCAGTACGGCATGGTGATGGCGATGCCGTTGCTCTTGGTGGCCGACGTGAGGTGCTGCTTCGGGCGGCGGCGCGCCTGCTCGAAGGCGAAGCGCAGGACGCGGTCCACGCCGACGCGGGTCATCACCGTCTCCTGGAGCACGGTCTCGCGTTCGGTGCCTTCGAAGATGCGCCCGCCGACGCTGGAGTACTCGCCCTCGGTGTTCTCCCGGACGACGACGAAGTCGATGTCGCCCGGCTCCCGGTCGGCCAGGGGGCTGCGGACGCCGGGCATGAGCCGGCAGGGGCGCAGGTTCACGTACTGGTCGAAGACCCGCCGGAACTGCAGCAGGCTGCCCCAGAGGGACACGTGATCGGGGACGACCGACGGCCAGCCGACCGCTCCGAAGTAGATGGCGTCGTACCCGCGCAGCGTCTCCTCCCAGCCGGGCGGCAGCATCGTCCCGTGCCGCTGCCAGTGGTCGGCGCTGGCGAAGTCGAAGTGGTCGAAGTCGAGCCGCAGCCCGAAGTGGTCGGCGGTGGCCCGCAGCGCTTCGATGCCGGCCGGGACGACCTCCTTGCCGATGCCGTCGCCGGGGATGACGGCGATGCGATGCGCGGTCATCGCGCCTCCCGCAGCGCCGCGAGGCCGCCCTGCGAGTCCTCGAGGGCGATGCGTTCCGCGGCGGTGGAGTCGCCGGCGCGCAAAGCCCGGACCAGGGCGCGGTGGCTGGTGTAGCGCTCCAGGCCGAAGGTCTGGTCCTCGGCCACCCGCCGCAGCAGCAGCTCGCGGCGCTGCGGCCGGGAGAACACCCGGCTCTGCTCGAGCATCCGGATAAGGACGGGGTTGTGGGCGCAGGCGTCCACGGTGTCGTTGAACTCCTGCATGGTGTCGAGCAGCGCGGTGAGGTGCCGTTCCGACGGTTGTCCCGGGTGACCGCGTTCCTTGAGCAGGATCAGCAGGTCGTCGGCCCGGTCGAGGATCGCGTCCAGGGCGTCGAGCTGGGCGGCGGTGGCGTGCCGGGCGGCGAAGCGGGCCACCAGGCCGCGCAGGCCGACCTCCACCTCCGCGAGGTCGTCGATGGCGGCATCGCGGATGGCGGCGACCCGCACCGTACGGGGGCCGATCCGCTCGATGAGCCCGTCGAGCTCCAGGCGGCGCAGCGCTTCGCGGACCGGGGTCGGGCTGATCGTCAGCCGCTCGGCCATGCCGCGCTCGGTGACCTTGTCCCCCGGAGCGAGCTCGCCGGTGGCTATCGCGCTGCGAAGCTGACGGTACGCCTGGTCGGACAGCGTCTGGGTGGCAGTCATGAGCGCACTTTACCGCCTGCCATGGCAAATCCACATGCAACTGTTGACGGTTTTGCCATAGCAAATTAGCGTGACGCCCGACACGTGGAGGCAACATGGCCGTTACGCTGCGGGACAGCACGGTGTCCCACCGGAAGATCACGTTCTTCATCGCCCTGACGCTGTTCGCGCAGGAGTCGACCTGGAACTTCTATGACAACCAGGTGCCCGTGCTGCTGCGCGAGCACGTCACGAGCGCGGCGGTCGTCGGCCTGCTGATGGGCATGGACAACCTGCTGGGCATCTTCATCCAGCCCTGGATCGGCAACCGGTCGGACAACACCCGGACCCGGTGGGGACGGCGGGTGCCCTACCTCGCGGTGGGCATGCCCCTGGCGGCGGTGCTCTTCGCGTTCCTGCCGTGGACCACGTCGCTGGTCACGCTGGTCGCCGTGATGTTCCTGTACGCGCTGGTCGTCAACACCATCCGGCCGCTGGCCGAGTCGATGATCCCGGACTTCCTGCCGCCCGAGCGGCGCAGCCGGGCCAACGCCGTCGTGAAGATCGCGGCCGCGCTGACCATCATCGTGGCCTCACTGATCAGCCTCTTCGTGATCGACGAGCATCCCCGGGGCGCGTTCGTCATCCCCGCGGTGATCCTGCTGCTCGTCACGGTGGTGCTGATCGCGAAGGTCCGCGACAGCCGGTCGACCGCCTACCAGGCCGCGCTGGCCGAGGACGCGGACGCCGCTCACGACGAGGCGCGGGTGCCGTTCCGCCGGGTCATCACCGACCTGGTCACCGACAGCGACCGCCGCCGGCTCCTGCTGCTGCTGACCGTCCTGCTCTTCGGCGGAGCCTGGTTCGCTTCCCGGTCGCTGGTCACCCCGTACGGGATGGAGGCTCTGGGCCTGACCCGCGGTGAGGCCGGCGGGCTCACCCTGCCCAGCGGCATCGCCTTCCTGCTGGCGGCCTACCCGGCCGCGCTGTGCGCCGAGCGCTACGGACGGCTGCGCACCATGGGCGTCGGCATCATCATCTTCGCCACCGCGATGGCGGCCGGCGCAGCCGTCCAGACCGCCACCGGGACGGTCGTCGCCTTCTGCGTCGCGGCCGTCGGCGCCGCCGGATTCATGATCAACGCGGCAGTCGCCCTGTGGAACCTGGCGCCGTCCAGCCGGGTGCTCGGCGCCTACACCGGCCTGTACGCGGTCACCTGGTACCTCGGCGGTTTCGGCGGTCCGGCTCTCATCGGCGCCGTCGTCGACCTCACCGGCTGGGACTGGATGTTGCTGGACATCGGGATCCTCGCCGCTCTGGCCGTCCTCGTCGTCATCCGCCTCGGTCGCCTGCACCGGGACCGCGGCACCCCCATCCTCACCTGACACGGGAGTCCGATGCCCACCGTTCTGATCACCACCGATTACCTCACCCCGGGCGACGAGGTGGACACCTACCTCACCCGGCAGGGCTTCACCACCCGGCACGACCCGATGCGGGGACCGCGGCGGCCCGAGCGGCTGATCGCGGCTCTGGCCGGCGTCGAGGGCGCCCTGATCGCCAACGAGCCGATGTCGGAGCAGGTGCTGCAAGCGGCGCCCGAGCTGCGCGCCGTCGTGCGCACCGGCGTCGGCTACGACTCTGTCGATGTCGCGGCCGCCACCCGGCTCGGCATCAGCGTGAGCAACCTGCCGGGCGTCAACAGCAACGCGGTGGCCGAGTTCACCATCGGGTTGCTCCTGGCCCAGGCACGGAACCTGGTGCCGATGGCCGCCGGGGTCGCCGCCGGCGCGTGGCCCCGCCGCGACGGGCACGAGCTGCGCGGCAAGACCCTCGGGCTGATCGGCCGGGGCGCGGTGGCCCGCCGGGTGGTGCCGCTCGCCCAGGCGTTCGGGATGACCGTGCTGAGCACCGGCGAGCTGCCCGCGCCCGCCGTCCTGGTCACGCTCGACGAGCTGCTGCAGCGGTCCGACTTCGTCTCGGTCCACACCGCGCTGACCCCGCGCACCCGGCACCTCATCGACGCGGCCGCGCTGAGCCGGATGAAACCGAGCGCTCACCTGATCAACACCGCGCGTGGGCCCATTGTGGACATCGCGGCCCTCGCCGAGGCCGTCCGTTCCGGGCGCCTCGCGGGTGCGGCCCTCGACGTCGTGGACGTCGAACCACTACCGGCCGACAGCGTCCTGCGCGGCGTCGGCGGCATCACCGTCTGTTCACACATGGCCGGGCAGACCGCCGAGGCCCGCCTGGCCGCCGGGCTGGAGGGCGCCGAGGAACTCGTCGCCGCCCTGGCCGGCCACCCCCGGTCAGCCGTCAACCCCGTGACCCCGAGATGAGGACCATGACTGAAACCCGTGATTCCGTACGCGTGCTGGCGCCCAGCGGCATGCTCGGCGGCGGCTTCCCGCCCGAGACCATCACCCGCGGTCTGGACCTCGGCGCCGACGTCATCACCGTCGACGGCGGCTCGACCGACTCCGGCCCGTACTATCTCGGCTCCGGCACCGCCAAGACCGCCGCCGCGGCCGTCGCCCGCGACCTGCGCCTGCTGCTGCGCGCGGCGGCGACCGCCGGCATCCCGCTGATCGTCGGCTCCTGCGGCACCAGCGGCACCGACTCCGGCGTCGACTGGGTCGCCGGCATCACCCGCGACATCCTGGCCGAGGAAGGGCTGAACCTGCGGGTGGCCACCATCTACAGCGAACAGCAGGCCGCCGACCTCAAGGAACACCTCGACGCCGGCCGGGTGCACCCGCTGCCGCCGGCCGGCGAGCTCGACCCGGCGACCCTGGAGAGCTGCCGGCACATCGTCGGGATGATGGGCCACGAACCGATCGTCGAGGCGCTGGCCGCCGGCGCCGACGTCGTCCTGGCCGGGCGGGCCACCGACACCGCGGTCGCCGCCGCCTATCCGCTCATGGCGGGCATGCCGGCCGGCCCCACCTGGCACGCCGCCAAGATCGTCGAATGCGGCGGGCAGTGCACCACCAACCCGCGCTCCGGCGGCGTCCTGGCCACCATCGACGCCACCGGCTTCACCATCGAACCGCTCGACCCGGCGGTGGCCTGCACACCCACCTCGGTGTCGGCGCACATGCTCTACGAGACGGTCAACCCGTACTCCATGCGGGAGCCGGCCGGCACCATCAACGTCTCTGAGGCCACCTACCGGGCCCTGGACGACCGGCGCGTCCGCGTCGAGGGCTCCCGCTTCGAACCCGCCGAGCAGCACACCATCAAACTGGAGGGCGCCCGGATCACCGGGTACGAGACGATGTCGTTCACCGCCATCCGCGACCCGCACATCCTCGGCCAGATCACCACCTGGGCCGCGCTGCTGCGCCGGATGATCACCGAATGGGTCGGGCAGACCCTCAAGCTGAGCCCCGACGAGTACGCCTTCGACATCCGCCTCTACGGCTACGACGCCGTCCTGGAAGCTCTCGACCCGGACACCGGTCCGCCCCGCGAGGTCGGCGTGATGCTCCTGGTCAACGCCGCGGACCAGCAGACAGCCACGGCCGTCGCGAAGATCGCCAACCCGCTGCTGCTGCACCTGCCCACCCCGGACATGGACTACCTGCCCAGCCTCGCCTTCGCCACCTCACCGGCCGAGACCGAGCGCGGGGCGGCGTACGAGTTCGTCCTCAACCACGTCGTGGACGTGGACTCCCCCACCAGCCTGTTCCGCATCAACCCGCCGGAGGACCGCGATGTCTGAGCCCGCCCGCCCCCGGACGATCGCCGACCTGGCCCGGGAGGTCCGCTCGAAGAACGCCGGACCGTTCTGGGTCACCATGGAATTGTTCATGCGCGACGCCACCGGCTACGCCACGGTGGCCGATCCCGCGTACCTGGACGCGGCGGTCGTCGCCCGCCTCTACGACGTCGCGGCGGAGACCATCCAGATCTTCCGGATCCCCGAGCTGAACGTCGTGAAGATCTCCTTCCCCCGGCCGGTGGTCCAGGGCAGCCTGCGCGACCGCGACATCCACGCCGGCCAGCACCACGTACCGCTGGCGCTGTTCCCGCTGCCGTCCGCCGCGGCCTGATCACAAGAGCCGGCGACCCGATACCGCGCCGTCCATGGCGGCGCGCTGGGGGCGCACGGCGCAGCCGTGGAACGGCCCGCCGTTGTCACGACGAGTCATCGGGGCAGGTATCTTGGCGCCATGCCCCGGTGGGAACACGGTAGTGAGGAGCGGCTGAAGCAGGCCGCCATGGAACTGTTCGACGAGCAAGGGTTCGAGGACACCACCGCCGTCCAGATCGCGGCCCGGGCCCGCGTCACCACCCGGACCTTCTTCCGGTACTTCCCGGACAAGGAAGAGGTCCTCTTCGCCGAGGCGGACGGGCTCAACGAGGCACTGGTCCAGGAGCTCTTCCAGGCGGCCGACGTCTCGGATCCGCTCCAGGCGGTGATCCGGACCTTGGCCGGTTTCGACTGGGAGAAACTCGGATCACGAGAGGTCCAGCACCAGCGGAACGCGCTGATCGCCTCGAACGCTCACCTGCTGGAGCGGGAGCTGATCAAACAGCAGCAGATGGCCGCCGGGTTCAGCGATGCCCTCGGCCGGCGCGGAACCGACCCCGACACCGCCGAACTCGCGGCGAACGTGGGGGTCCAGGTCTTCCGTACGGCCTACCGGCGATGGCTGGCGGGCGACGATACGGACCTGGCCACGATCACCGAAACCGTGATGTCGCTCCTCGCCACCATCGTGCCCGCGGCCTCGCGGCTCCCCTGATCAACCTCGGGCTCACAGACGCGCGGTGCTCCTCACCCGAACGGTGTGCTCCACGTCAATCTGTCCACGTCACCTCCGGATCGATCCGCTCGTCGCCGACGTGCCCGAGCGGCACAAGAACCAGCAACGCCCAGAGCGGTCGCGGCCGGCCGGTCGAACGGCGCACGAGCACAACCTCGCTCGGCACGTCGTAGCGCACCCGACGGTCCACCGTGAGCCAGCCGGCATTTGTGTCCGCCTCGCGGAGCGTCTGGCCGAGACGGTCGAAGACCGGCTGAAAGCTTCCCGCCCGGCCACGTTCCCCTGGCACGGGGCATCCTGATTGGCGATTACATGATTACATGTCTGCGGCAGCGCACGCCGAGCCGATCCCGAGGAGGGGCGCAGTGAGCCAAGATCAGGACTCTGCCGGCGAGCCGGCACGTCCCCGCCGGGGCATCCGGCTCGACGCCGAGAAGATGCCGGAGACCGGATCCGTCACTCCGCTCGAGCTCTTCTTCGACCTGGTTTTCGTCTTCGCGCTGACCCAGGTCACCGCCACCATGGCAGTGCAGCTGAGCGGGGTCGGCCTGCTCCGCGGCCTGCTCGTCGTCGCCCTGCTGTGGTGGAGCTGGACCGGCTACGCGTGGCTGGCCAATCTGGTCCGCGCCGACCGGGGGATCGCGCGGATCGGCCTGTTCGCGGCGATGGCGGCGATGTTCGTCCTGGCCCTGACCATCCCCGAGGCGTTCGACGACGCCCCGGGCGGGCTCTCCGGCCCGGTCGTCGTGGCGGTGTGCTACTTCGTCTTCCGGGCACTGCACCTGCTGTTGTTCTACGTGCTGTCGCGCGGCGACGCCGGGCTCCGCAATCAGCTGTTGCGGTTCACGCCCGCGATGCTGGGCGGCACGGCGCTGCTGCTGGCCGCCGCCGCAACCGACGGCACAGCGCGCATCTGGCTGTGGGTGGCCGCGCTGACCGTCGACTATGCCGGGACGTACTTCGGCGGGGCGCGCGGATGGCGGGTCCGTTCCGCCGGTCACTTCGCCGAACGGCACGGGCTCATCGTCATCATCGCGCTGGGCGAGTCGATCGTGGCGATCGGTGTCGGTGTCGCCCGGCTGCCGATCTCCTGGCCGATCGTGGTCGCCTCCACCCTGGGCCTGGCCCTGGCCGGTGCGCTCTGGTGGGCGTACTTCGACGTCAGCTCGGCCGCCGGTGAGCACGCTCTCGCCACGGCGGCCGAGGATCGGCGCGCCGGGCTGGCCCGCGACGCCTACAGCTTCCTGCACCTTCCGCTCGTGGCCGGGATCGTGCTGCTCGCGCTGGGTCTGAAGAAGGCCCTCGAGTACGTGGGAGACGAGGAGGCGCACTCGCTGAGCGACCCCCTCAAGGGCGTTGCGCTGGTCGCGCTCGTGGGTGGCCTGGTTCTGCACCTGCTCGCCCAGGCGGCCTTCCGGTGGCGTACCACCGGCAAGTTCGATCCGGCGCTGCCGACGGCGGCCGTACTCGTAGCCCCGCTGGCCTGGCTGGGCGCCGGATGGCCGGCTCTGGCCACGCTCGCCGCCGTCACCTTCATCACGGTGGCAGTGGTCGCGTTCCAGACCAGGCGCCGCTAGCGTTCCGTCGCCGGCAGCCGGTCGGCCAGCAGGTGGGTCAGGATCCAGCCGTCCTCGACCTGCGTCGTCGGGATGACGAGCCGCCTGGGCCGGCCCGCCGCCCGCTCGAGGATGAGCCGCCCGTCATCGAGCTTCCAGCCGACGACCTCGTCCCAGCGAACGGGTGCCTTCTTCGCGTACGTGAGGCCACCCCGATCGATGGTCACCTTGCCGAAGACCAGCGGCTGCCCGGCGGCGAGGGCGTGCCGGGCGCGGCGGGCGAGAGGCTGAACGGCGGAAGCGTCCAACGCGTCGGCCAGCACGGGGAACTCGTAAGCGGACCACCAGCCCGGCGACTGTCACCCACGCGACCCACAGCGGAGCGACCCGGGTCTCCCCCACTCCGATCGGTACCAGGCACAGCGAGAGGATGAGCCCGATCAGCAGCGTCCCGAGGGCCATCTGGGCCGGTCCCTCGGTCTCCCGCACGAAGAGCCCGGCGACCGGTCCCAGCCTCAGCTCGTGTCCCAGCGACGTGGCGTGTCGGTGTGGTGGCGCCAGCTCGTCCGGCATGCCTCGACCTTCCCCACAACTCCGTTTACATCACGTTCTCAGCCCCGCTCCTACCGTCGCGGCATGAACAGGCGATGGCTTTCCTTGGTGCTGGTGCTGGCCGTGACGGCAAGCTGCACCGCTGAAGACCCGGCTCCGGCCCCGCAATGTGACGGCAAGCTGGAGGCGGCGTTCAGCGCGTGGGCGCGGGCCGGGTTCAGCGGCGCCGTCGCCGTCTCGACCGGTGGCCGGTTCGAGTGCCTCGCCGGTTACGGTACGGCCGACGACGCCACCGGCGCCCGGAACACCGCCGACACGGTGTACAGCATCGGATCGGTCAGCAAGGCGTTCACCGCCACCGCGATCCTCAAGCTCGCCGAGGCCGGGAAGCTGTCCCTCGACGACCGGGCCGGCGAGCTGGTTCCGGCGATCGTCGGGCCGGTGGCCAAGGCGACGGTACGCCAGCTGCTCCTGCACACCAGCGGGATCAGCGGTTCGATCGGCGCCGACGACCAACCGCTGGACCGGGCCGGCGCCATCGCCGCGATCAACAAGCTGAAGCTCGCGTTCCCACCCGGCACGAGCGACGCCTATTCCAACGCCGGGTACACGCTGTTGGCGATCATCATCGACACTGTGTCGGGCCTGTCGTACCGCGACTACACCCGTACGCAGGTCCTCACGCTGCCCGGCGGTGCAGTCACCGGCGGCTTCTGGCAGGGCAGACCGGCACCCGCCGGGCCCTTCGCGGCCGGGTACCTCGATGACGGCAAACCGAGCCGGTCCCGCGACTTCGCCGGTCCGTACTGGACGACGGAGGGCAACGGGTCGCTGGCGATGACCACCCGGGAACTGGCCACCTGGGCCCGCGCGCTGTTCCGCGGTGGGCTGGTCACGCCCGGGTCGGCGAAGCTCGCCGGAGATCCGGGGTATCCGGTGGGCGACGGCCGGTCGTACACGCTGGGCGGCTGGATGGCGTTCGACGCCACGGCGTACGGCAGGCCGATCGTGGCCATCGCCGGCGGTGGCGGCGACGTCGGCCACAACGTGGCGGTTCTCTGGATCCCCGAACGGGACCAGGTGATCGTCATGTCGTCCAACCGATCGGTGCTCACGGCCGAAAAGCTGCTGGCCGCGACGGTACCGTCGCTGGTGGCCGGCAATCCCCTGCCGACGCCGACCGCGCCGGCCGGAGGTGCGGACCCGGCCGCGATCGTCGGGAGGTACCGGCTGGAGACGGGAGGATCGTTCGAGGTGACCGTGGCCGGCAACCGGCCGAGGATCTCGGCCTCCGGTGCCGACGCGGTGGGTGCGCTGTTCCCGCCGCGTGGCCGCTTCTCCGCCGACGACCTGCGCGAGCATGAGAAGCGCGTGCTCTCCATGCTCGCCGGCCGGACCGACGAGGGACGCGAGGAGCGCGCAGGCGTAGAAGCCGAGTCCGGACCGATCTCCGCGGTGGCCGCGGGTGGCACTGTCGTCGCCGAAAGCGAGATGCGCACGTACGTCACGCTGACCACCCGCGACGGTCCGCGCCTCGGCTGGTACGCGGTCGACGAGCACAGCAGCATCGCGGGGGCGGAGCTGCCGACCCAGCCGCCGGCCCTGCCGCTGGTGCCGGTCGGCACGAACAGGTACCGCCCGGACGATCCGACCGGAACCGGCCCGGACGTGACCCTCGACTTCGCCGGCGGCAAGGTGACCGTCTCCGGGCCGGCCGGGACGACAACCGCGCGCCGGTCCCGATGACATCGCAAAGCTGCCTGCGGAAGGGGAATGTGCCATGCGCGTCCTGCTGGTCGAGGACGACCCGGACCTGGCCGAGATCGTCGCGCTGGGTCTGCGCAACGAGGCGTACGCGGTGGACGTGGCCGGGACCTACGCGGCCGCTGAGGAGCTGCTCGACACCACGGCGTACGACGTGGTGTGCCTCGACCTGGGCCTGCCGGACGGCGACGGGCTCGCTCTGGTCCGGCGCGCCGCGGCCGACCCGTCCCTGCGCCGGCCCCGGCGTCATCTCGTGCTGACCGCCCGCGACGCGGTGGCCGACCGCGTCGCCGGGCTCGACGCGGGCGCCGACGACTACCTGGTCAAGCCGTTCCACTTCGCCGAGCTGCTGGCCCGGCTGCGGGCGCTGGGCCGCCGCGAGGACAGCGCCGGATCGAGGTTGCGGGTGGGTGAGCTGACGCTGGATCTCGCCGGCCACCGGGCCTGGCGGGCCACGACACCGCTCGACCTCACCGCGCGGGAGTACTCGTTGCTGCGGTACTTCATGCACCACCCGGGCGAGGTGCTGTCGGCCGAGACGCTGCTGGAGCACGTCTGGGACGCCAACGCCAACCCGTTCACCTCGTCGGTACGGGTGATCCTCAGCCGGCTCCGCCGCAAGCTCGGCGAACCGCCGCTGATCGCCACGGTCACCAGCACCGGCTACCGGCTGCTGCCGTGATGGGCCGGGGCTGGCGGTCGCTGCGTACGCGGATCGCGGTGCTGGGGTTCCTGGCCGGCTACGTGCCCGCGCTTCTGCTGTTCGGCGTGGTCGTGGTGAGCGACGTCGAGACCGAGGCGGCCGGCGGCGGCGAGCTGGTGACCAGCGCCTCCGGGCACCGGTCGGCCTGGGTGACGTGGACGGTGCTCGCCCTGGCACCGGTGGCCGCCGCCCTCGCCTGGGGCCTGGCCGGACGGGCGGTGCGTGACATCGACCGGGTCCGGGCCGTCGCCGAGGACATCGAGGCCACCGATCTGAGCCGGCGCGTCGGGCTCGACCGGGGCCCTACCGAGGTGGTCCGGCTCGCGGGGAGCATCGACGACATGCTCGCCCGCTTGGAGCAGGCGGCCGAGACGCAGCGCCGGCTGATCGAGGAGACCAGCCACGAGTTGCGGACGCCGCTGTCGGTGCTGATGGCCAACGCCGAGGTGCTCCTGGCCCATCCCGAACCGTCGATCGAGGTGTACCGGCACGGGCTGCAAAAGACCGCGACGGCGGCGGCCCGCCTTCAGGCGACCATCGACGAGCTGCTGGTGGACGCCCGGGGCCGGGCCCGCACGATCGCGCGCCGCCCGGCCGACCTCACGGCCGTGGTCCGTGCGGTCGCCGACGACGTCGGCGTGCTCGCCGCGGCGAAGAGCATCGACCTGTCCGTTTCCGGCCCGGAAGCGGCGGAGTGCGCATTCGACGAACCCACCGTACGGCGGGCAGTGACGAACCTGGTCGACAACGCCGTCCGGTACGCCCCGGCCGGCAGCACGGTCGAGCTCAGCTTGGAGGTGACGGCGTACGAGGTCGCCGTGGTGGTGACCGACCACGGCGCCGGCATCCCGCCCGCCGAGCAGGAGGGGGTGTTCCGGCGTTTCTGGCGCAGCCGGACCGACGTCGCGGGCACCGGCCTCGGCCTGCCGATCGCCAACCAGGTGGCGCTGGCCCACGGCGGCGAGCTCACCCTCGCCTCGCCCGGCCCGGCCGGCGACGGCTGCGCGTTCCGGCTGACGTTGCGCCGCTGACCGCGTCCCGGGGCCACCGGCTGGGGTGGCCCCGGCGGCGCCGGTCAGCGGCCGGCCCGTGTCCAGAGCGGGTCGCGGCCGAGGTAGCGCAACAGGGTGGCGGCTGGGCCGTCACCGGCCTGCACGGGCAGGGCGGGTGCGTAGGCGAAGCCGCGCAGCGGTTCGGCCGTCGCTCGCGCGGCCGGCAACAGCTCCTCGGCCAGGGCATCGGTCAGCGGTGTCGGCTGACCGGTCGCCACGGCGACGTCCCAGGCGTGCACGCCGGCGTCGAGAGCGCAGGCGGCAGCCGCGAGAGCCGGTGTCATCTCCGGTACGGGCGGCAACGGTGTGCGCACCGATGACGCCTCCGGGTCGACACCGGCCCAGGCACCGGTGGCCGCCTCGATCGCCTTGGTGACCGTGTCCTGGACGCCGGCGTCGAGCCGGCGCGGCGGATCGAACGGGTCGTAGGACGGCAGCGAGCCGGCTCCGACGATGGACGCCCAGGCGTGCTGGTCGCCGGCGGCGTGGAACAGCACCTGGGCCACGGTCCAGTCCGAGCAAGGAGTCGGGTCGTCGAGCCGGTCGGCGTCGACAGCCCCGGCGGTGACCTGGCGCAGGGCGTCAAGAGCGGTGGTGAGTACGGTGAAAGTCACGGATGGTTCCTCTCGATGGGTTCTTCCCGGCTGTCGGGCCGGACGGTCAGGTGAGTGCCGCGAAGAACTGGCGGATGTCCTCGACGAGCAGGTCGGGGGCGTCGTGCGTGGCCCAGTGCCCGCCGCGGTCGTAGGTGTTCCAGGCGACGATGGTGTGGTGGTCGCGTTCGGCGAACCGGTGCACGGCGTGGAAGTCGAAGGCGAAGGCAGCCAGGCCGATCGGCACGGTGGTGGGCTCGGCCGGATCGGCGTTGCGGGCGGCGCGGTGGTTCTCGTAGTAGAACCGGGCCGCCGAGGCGGCGGTGTTGGTGAACCAGTACAGCGCCACATTGGTCAGGATGTCCTCGGGGCTGAGCGCGGTGCCGAACAGCTGCCCGCTCCAGGCCAGCTGTCCGGCCGGCGAGTCCGCCAGGGCGTGGGCCAGGGTCTGCGGCTGGGCCTGCTGGGACCGGTCGTGGACGGCGTGCTCGGAGAACGCCTGGCCGAACTGCAGGGCGCCGAAGTCCTCGCCGGTGAGCCCGTCGAACTCGCCCGCGTCGCCGCGCGGGAAGGAGAAGATCTGCGTGACGTGCACCCCGCTGACGTGCTCGCGGTCCAGCTCACCGAGCAACGGCGAGACGATGGCGCCGGCGTCGTTGCCGTGCGCGCCGTAGCGGTCGTAGCCCAGCCGCCGCATGAGCTCGGCCCACGCGGCGGCGGTCCGCCACGCGCTCCAGCCGTGCTCGGTCGTGGGCCCGGAGAAGGTGAAGCCGGGCAACGACGGGATGACCACGTGAAAGGCCGGCGCGCCCGCACGGCCGTACGCGGCCGGATCGGTCAGCGGGCCCACCAGGCCCAGGTACTCGACGAAGCTGTTCGGCCACCCGTGGGTCAGGATGAGCGGCACGGCGTCCGGCTGGGCCGAGCGCACGTGCACGAAGTGGATCCGCTGCCCGTCGATCTCGGTCGTGAACTGCGGGTACTCGTTCAGCTCGGCCTCGCGGGCCCGCCAGTCGAACGAGGTGCGCCAGCGCTCGACCAGGTCCCGGACGTACGAGCCCGGCACGCCGTACTCCCAGCCGGCCGGGGCGGGGGTGCCCGAGCCACCGGCGACGACCTCCTTCTCGGGCAGCTCATCGGCCCAGCGGGTACGGGCGAGCCGGTCGGCCAGGTCGTCGAGACTGGCTTGCGGTATCGCGATGCGGAACGGAGTAATGCTTGGATCGGGCACGGCGGTCGCCTCCCTGTGGACGTCTTCGGCCTGCATGAACGGTCACAGAGCCGAGTGCTGCGAGGTAGTGTCTGCCGCACGAATTCGGCTGCAGATTGCACACCGGTCGGGGAGGGTTCGTGACCGCGTCCAGGCCGATCCGGCTCGCCACCATCCCGGTCGTGCTGTGTGTCGCGCTCTACTGCGTGTACCGCATCCTCGAGGTCGTTCCCTGGGGTGGTTACGATCCCGGCTTCGACCCCGGCGGGCAGGTGCTGGCCACCGGCGTCATCCTGGCGACCGGCGTCGTGCAGCTCCGGCTCGCGTTCACCCGCCTGTCCGGTCTGCGCGCCGGCGCGCTGCTGGGTGCCCAGGTCCTGCTGGTCTACGGGCCCTATCTCGTGTTCGGCTCCCTGTGGGACCCGTCCGGCGCCTTCGTCGTCGCCGCCGTGCTGCTCACCTTCGCCGGTCGGTACTCCTGGGCGGTGGCGGCGTTCGCGGTGCTCTGCGACCTCACGATCCGGGTGATGCTCGACCAACCGGGCATTGTGGACGCCGACGGCGGAGTGTTCTATCCGCGGGTGGCGTACTCCGCCATCGTGGCGGTCGCCAACGGGCTCCTGCTGTTCGGCATGTCGCGCCTGAGTCAGCTGGTCCGGGACCTGGACACGACGCGCGCCGCCGGCGCCTGGCTGGAGGTGATGGATGAGCGGCTGCGGATCGCCCGCCGCCTGCGGGAGGTGGTCGGCGAACGGTTGACCTCCATCATCAAGACGTGCCGGCGCACCGACGCCGCCCTCGACAGCGACGAGGCCCGAGCGGTGGCCGGCGCGGCCCGGGAGGCGCTGGCCCAGGTCCGGACGGTCGCCGACGACTACCGTGACCGTTCGCTGGCCGCTGAGGTCGCCGCGGCCCGTACCGTGCTCACGGCCGCCGGCGTCGAGGTGACCACCGGGCCGGTGCCCGAGGACCTGCCCGGACCGGTCGACGCCCTGCTGGGGTCGATACTGCGCCGCACAGTCATCGACGCGCTGCGGGCCATACGCCCAATGAGCTGCCGGATAGAGCTGGACGGCTCGGCATGGCTGCGGGTGAGCTGCACCGGCGGAGAGCCCGGCCGGCCGGCTCCGGACGGGATCGCCGAGGAGGTCGAGCGGCTGGGCGGCCGGCTCCAGGCCGGGTCCGGGCCGGGCAGCACGGACGGGATCGACGTACGGATACCCGTCCAGGCCCATCGGTCCGGCGGCGCGCGCAGCCCGCGCTCGGTCGCCGCCGCCCCCTGGCTGGCGTGGTGGATCGTGGCCGTGCTCGAGCTCGACCTCTTCGTCACCACTCTGGCCCGGACGCAGGCGTCATGGTCCTTCCTCGAACCGGTCTCCACGCCCCGGCTGATCTGCATCATCGCTCTGGTCGTGCCGCTGAGTCTGCTGCAACTGCACCACGTCCGGCCACGCTCCGGCAGCGCTCCGCCGGGGTGGCGGTGGACCCTCGTCCTGCAGATTCTGCTGCTCGGCGCGCTCACGGTCGTCGGGGGTGAGAACGTGCCGGCGCTGCAGTACGCGGGCACAGTCGCCGGCGTCGTGCTGTTCCATGTGCGCCGGCCGTGGTCGTGGGCCGTCGCCGGTGGCCTGATCCTGGTTTCCGGACTCGTGTCCCAG
This sequence comes from Actinoplanes sp. CA-051413, assembly GCF_050955795.1. Lineage (NCBI taxonomy): Bacteria > Bacillati > Actinomycetota > Actinomycetes > Micromonosporales > Micromonosporaceae > Actinoplanes > Actinoplanes sp. CA-051413. The sequence continues at coordinate 3,239,616 of NZ_CP192100.1, read as the reverse complement.
CACCACAGCGGAGTCGACCTCACCGCCACCGCGCCGCAGGCGGTGGCGCTCTGGATGACCCTCTCCCTGCCCTGGACCCTACTCACCATGATCGCGGTCGCCGCGCTGTGCCGCCTCCCGCTCGCCGCCGAGGAACTGGTCGTCGCGCGCCGGGAGCTGGCCCGGCTCGCGGTGCTGCGCGAACGGCTCCGCATCGCCCGCAACACCCATGACCTGCTCGGCTTCCATCTCGCCGCGATCGCGCTCAAGGCCGACCTCGGTGGGCGGCTGGCGAGCACCGATCCGAGCGTGGCGCGTGTCCAACTGGCCGAGGCGGGCCAGGTCGCCGAGGAGGCGTTGCGGTCGCTGCGGTCCGTCACGGCCGAGCCGGCCGGGCTGTCGTTCGCCGACGAGGTGGAGAGCGCACGGGCGATGCTCACGGCCGCCGGGACCCGGGTCGCGGTCGAACTGCTCGCCCGGCCCGAGCCGTCGGTGGAATCGCCGCTGGCTATCGTCCTGCGCGAGGCGGTCACCAACGTCGTGCGCCACGCCCGGGCCACGACCTGCGAGATCGAGACCCGTCCGGTGCCCGGTGGTATCCGGCTGCGGATCACCAACGACGGCGTCTCGTCCGCATCGCCGGGAGCTACGGCAGGCAACGGGTTGGCGAACCTCCAGTCACGGGCGCGCGAGGCCGGCGGACGCCTGGAGGTGCACCGTCAGGGCGACCGGTTCACCCTCGTCGCCGAGATCCGTACCGGTGGGCCTGAAGGGCGGTTGCCCGACGCCGTGGTCTCGGTCGCCGGGTAGCGGCCCGGCTCACAGCCAGCCGGCCTCGCCGGCGATCCGGATCGCGTCGACCCGGTTGCGGGCGCCCAGCTTGGTGACGGCCGTGGCCAGGTAGTTGCGGACCGTCCCGTACGACAGGCCCAGCCGCTCGGCGACCTCGGTCGGTTCGGCGCCGGACGCGGTCAGCCGCAACACGTCGCACTCACGCTCGCTCAGCGGGTTGCCGGCCACGTCCAGGGCCGCGAACGCCAGCTGCGGGTCGAGGACCTTGCCCCCGCCGGCCACCGTGCGCACCGCCGCGACCAGGTCCTCCGGCGAGGCGTCCTTGCCCATGAAGCCGGCCACCTTGGCCGCGAGGGCGCGGCGCAGGTTGCCCGGGCGGGCGGCGCCGGTCACGATCAGGGTCTTGCAGTCCGGCAGCCACTGGTGCAGCTGGGCGGCCGCGCTGATCCCGTCCAGGCCGGGCAGTTCGATGTCGATGACGGCCACGTCCGGGCGGACCTGCAGCGCGGTGGTCACGATGGCGTCGCCGGCCTCGACCGCACTGACGACCTCGATGTCGTCGGCCAGGTTGAGCACGCCGACCAGCGCCTCCCGCAGCATGCGCACATCCTCGGCAAGCAGCACGCGGATCACGGCGGCTCCCCTTCCGGACGCCCCTCGCTCATGTCGGACCGCGCGAAGCATACGGGTGCCCGCTGTCGCCGCGCTGACGTCCCGCTCACGCGAGCCGGCGGCGAAGTTTCGGTGAAATAGTGCCGGGGCGACAGACATGTAGGGGGTGCCGGGCAGGACCTGACCGGTATCACCGACTGAGGGAGCCGCCTTGGCCCGCACATCCGATGCCGCCGACTTCGAACGCCTCTACCGGGCCTGTTACGAGGATCTGCTGCGGTACGCCCTGCGCCGCACCGGTCAGCCGGAGACGGCCGCCGACGTGGTGGCGGACACCTTCCTGGTCGCGTGGCGGCGGTTCGACGACCTGCCACCCGGCAACGGCCGCGCCTGGTTGTTCGGGGTGGCCCGCAACGTGCTGGCCAACCAGTACCGCGCGGCCCGCCGCAGTGCTGACCTGGCCGCCCGGCTGCGTCATGAGCTCGGCGGCGCCATCGTCACCGCGCCCGAGGCACCCCCCGAGATCTCGGCGGCCTTCGCCACTCTCAACGCGGCCGACCAGGAGCTGCTGCGCCTGGTCGCCTGGGAGGGACTGTCCGCGGAGGAGCTTGCCGTGGCGCTCGACTGCTCCGCGAACGCCGCCCGCATCCGCCTGCACCGCGCCCGTACCCGGTTCGCCGCGGCGCTGCGGTCACCGTCGATCACGAAGTAGAGGACCCGCCATGACCGAACCCGCCATGACCGAACCCGATCGCCTGATCCAGCTGCTGTCCCCGGACCTCGACATCCCGCACCCCGCGGCCGACCCGACCGGCCCGGCCGCCGACGACCTGCTGCGCCGCGTCATGTCCACGCCGCCATCGGTGCACCGCCGCCCCTGGGGTGTACGCCTGGCCATCGGCGCCTCGCTGGTGACCGGCCTGGCCGCCGCCGTGGTGGCCGCCAGTCTGTGGTTGCCCCAGTCGAGCCCGACCGGCCCGACGCCGGCGCGAGCCGCCACCCTCCGGATCACCTCCGGCGACAAGTACCTGGAGATCCGGATCCAGGACCCGGCCGCCGATCCGCAGCGATACCGCGAGGAGCTGGCGGCGCATGGGCTCGACATCGACCTCTCGCTGGCTGCCGCCGAGCCCGAGCGCGTCGGCCGGGTCGTCTTCCAGGAGGACGACGTCCGCGGGATCGAGCCGGTGGAAGCGCCGGGGAACTGCACCGCCAACGGCAACTGCGCGGTCGGCGTCCGGGTTCCGCTCTCCTATCGCGGGCACGCCCGGATCGTCTTCGGCCGCACTCCGCTGCCCGGCGAATCCGTCGAGGGCGATGCCCCCGTCCTGACCACCACGGAAAAGGAGTCCCTGGACGCTCTGGTCGGCAAGCGCGTGTCCGAGGCGCGCCGGCTCCTGAGCGCGAACGGGCAGACGGCCAGCTACCGGGTCGGCCCGAAGTCGCTGGAGGCTCCCGCCTCCGAGGTGCCGGGCTCGTGGATCATCTTCGACACCGCACCGCTGGCCGGTGGCGTCGTGGTGATCTGGGCGTCGCCGGACGGTCAGGCGCCGGACTACGACGACGACGTCCCGGTCGAACCCACACCGACGCGTTAGAGCGGGCGATCCGGGAGCCCCGCGGTTCGCCAGCGGGCGGCCAGGTCGGACTGGCGCGCGGGGCGGCCCGGCAGTGTCGCCTCGGCCGGGGCGTGCAGAGCCTGCAGGAGCAGAGCGAGGTAACGATGACGCAGGGCGGCACCACCATCGGCGCCGGGGAGCTCGATGAAAGCGATCATCTCCAGCAGCAGGGTGACGTCGGCTTCGGAGATGTCGCCGCGGAGCTCGCCGGAACGACGGACCCGCTGGAAGAGGGTCTCGGCCAGCTTGCCGGCCCGCATGGCGAGAGCCGAGAGCTCGGCTGTCGGGGTGAACGTGCCCGCCAGCCGCTGCGCCAGGGCCTGGCTCTGACCGTCGACGACGCGTTCCAGGCAGGCGACGTAGGTGTCCCACGGCGCATCGGCGGAGGCCAGCGCTGTCTCGAGATCGGCGATGTAGCGGTTGAGGCCGTCCTCGGCCAGCGCTCGCAGGAGGTGCTCCTTGCTGGGGTAGCGCCGGTACAGAGCGCTGATCCCCACCCCGGCCTGCACGGCGACCTTCGCGATCGGCGCTTCCGGATCGGCCAGGAACACCGCCCGGGCGGCGTCGAGGATGCGCCCGTCGTTGCGCTGCGCCTCGGCCCGGCGGCCGCTCAGGGAGCTGCGGTTTTGTTCCTCGGCCATCAGTGGAGGCTAGCAGTGGATCACGTTGAGCTGCTCTGCTAGCGTGCCGAAGGAGCAATACGTTCCGTTCCGTTTCAAGCCGACGGGGGCCAGAATTGCTGACCGACATCGACCTGGCACACCTGCGCCGTTGCGTCGAGCTGGCGCGCGAGGCGCTCGACGCGGGCGACGACCCGTTCGGTTCCGTGCTGGTCGGACCCGATGGAGAGCTGCTGCGCGAGGAACGCAACCGCGCCGGAGCCGGGGACGAGACCAGACACCCGGAGTTCGACCTGGCCCGATGGGCAGCCACGGAGGTGCCCGCGGCGACCCGGCCCGGCTGCACCGTCTACACCTCGGGTGAGCACTGCCCGATGTGTGCGGCGGCCCACGCGTGGGTCGGGCTCGGCCGCATCGTCTATGCGGTGTCCGCGGTGCAGCTCACCGAGTGGCGCAGCGGCTGGGGGCTCGCTCCCGGACCCGTACGCGTGCTTCCCGTCGAGGCGGTGACCACGGGCATCCCGGTCTCCGGGCCGGCCGACGAACTGCTCGACGTCATGCGCGAGCTGCACCACCGGGCCGCGCTGCGGAGTTCGACGGCATGACGGTCCGCCAGCTCCGCCTCGTGGTGCACGCGGAGGACTACGAGCAGGCGGTCACCTTCTTCCGCGACGCCCTCGGGATGCCGGTCGCGGAGTCCTACTCCGGTGGCGGCGGCGCCGAAGTGACCATCCTGGACGCGGGCCGGGCCACCCTCGAGCTGTCGAACACCGCACAGATCGAGCTCATCGACCAAGTCGAGGTCGGACGACGGGTCGCACCCCGGTTCCGCCTGGCGCTCGAGGTCGAGGACTGCGAGTCGGCCACCCGCACCGCGATCGAGGCCGGGGCCACGCCGGTCGCGCCACCCACGCGTACGCCCTGGGACTCGGTCAACGCCCGGATGGACGCGCCCGGGACGATCCACCTGACCCTGTTCGAGGAGCCGACGGACCCGGGTCCCGCTTGAGGGGGGCCGGTGGCGGCTGTCATCCATTTCCGCATCCTGGGCACCCTGGAGATCCGGCGGGACGGCGTGCTCGTCGTCATCACGGCGGCGAAGCTCCGGATCATCCTCGCGTCGCTGGTGCTGCACGCGGGCCGCGTGGTGCCGGTCAGCGTCCTGATCGACCGGCTGTGGGACCACGAGCCACCGGCTGAGGCGCGCGCGGCCCTGCAGACGTACGTCGCACGGCTGCGCCGGCAGCTGGGTGCGGACCTCGCCATCCACACCCGCAGCGGCGGGTACGTCATCGAACTGCCACCGGGCTCCTGCGACCGGCAAGAGCTCGACGAGCTGCTGGGGAGCGCACGGACAGCCCTGGGTCACGGCGACCGGGCGGCCGCGCTCGAGTCGTTGCGGGCGGCGAACGCGCTGTGGCGTGGTCCGATCCTGTCCGACGTGGAATCAGCGGTCCTGCATCGCGAGGACGTGCCGCAGCTGCAGGAGCGGTGCCTCGAGACGGCCGAACGCCGGTTCGCGCTGGAACTGGCGCTCGGGCACCACCGGGCGGTCGTCGAGGAGTTGCGTGCGCTCGTCGCGGCGTACCCGTTCCAGGAAGGGCTGCGGGCGCACCTGATGCGCGCGCTCTACCGGTCGGGCCGGCAGGCCGAGGCCCTGAAGGTCTACCGCGACGTCGCAGCCCTGCTGCGCACCGAGCTGGGCCTGGATCCGGGGTCCGAGCTGCGCGCTGTGCACCAGGCGATCCTGCTCGGAGAATCGCTCGACGGCGAAGCCCCCGGCAGCGCCGCGCCGAACCCGACAGCGCTGTGCCAGCTGCCCCCGGCGATCGGCGACTTCGTCGGCCGGGCAGACCAGGTGGCCACGATCGCCGGTTCACTGGACGCCGGCGGCGAGCCGGCCCGGTTGCCGATCGTGGTGCTGAGCGGGGTGGCCGGCGTGGGCAAGTCCGCGCTCGCCGTGCAGGTCGCGCACCGCGTACGGGACCGCTTCCCGGACGGCCAGCTCTACGTCAACCTCGGTGGTGGCGGAGCGGCCCCTCGGGACGTCGCCGAGGTGCTCAGCGAGCTGCTGTACGCCCTCGGACTGCTCCCGGACGCGCAGCCGCGCTCGGTGCCGGCGCGAGCGGCGACGTTCCGCGCGCGGGTGGCCGACCGCCGGGTCCTGATCGTGCTCGACGACGCCGCCGACGCCGGACAGGTGGCACCGCTGCTGCCCGGAACCGCCGGCTCCGCCGTCCTCATCACCAGCCGGCGGTCACTGGACGAGCTTCCCGCCGCCGATCACCACCGCCTGCAGCCGTTCTCGGTGGCGGAGGGGGTATCGCTGCTGGCTGAGATCCTCGATCCGGACCGCGTCGCCGGCGAGCGGCCGGCAGCGGAGGAGCTGGTGAATCTGTGCGGCCGCCTCCCCCTCGCGGTGCGCATCATCGGCGCCCGGCTCCAGCCCCGGCCCACCGTGCAGCTGCGCGCGCTGGCGGATCGGCTGCGGGACGAACGCCGACGCCTCGACGAGCTGGCCGTGGGCGAGCTGGCAGTCCGCTCCGAGCTGGCGGTCGGTTACGGCGGGCTGGCCGTCCCCGTCCAGCTGGCGCTGCGCCGGATGGGTCTGCTGCCCGCCGAGTCGTTCGCCGCCTGGACGCTCGGCGCGGTCCTCGACGGCGGCGACGGCGAACGCGCCGTCGAGCAGCTCATGGCGGCCGGACTGCTGGAGCCGGTCGGCCTGGACCTGACCGGCCAGCTGCGGTACCGGCCGCACGATCTGGTCGCGCTTTTCGCCCGGGAGCTGGCCTGCGGCGAGGACCGAGAGGTGACCCGGGACGCGTACCGGCGGCTGCTGGACACGTTCCTCGTTCTGGCCCATGACGTGCACGTGCGGGTGGACCGCAAGGACGGGCTGCCGCCTGACCCGCTGCCGGACGACCTCGATGCGGCGCCGGTGGACATCGCGTCCCTGACCGCCGACCCGGGCGCTTGGCTGCAGACCGAGCGGGCTCAGCTGCTGTACGCCATCACGCAGGCGTGCGTGCTGGGCAGCTACGACAAGGCGGCGCTGCTGGCCGACCTGACCATTCCACCGCTGTCCATCCGCGGCGGCTACGAACAGATCGTCCGGGTCCGCGCCGACGTCCGAGACGCCGCCCGGGCGGCCGGGGACGAACGGGTGGCCAGCCGGCAGGCGAGCAGCCAGGCGGATGTCCTGCTGTCCCTGAGCCTCGACGAGGCCGCCGCGGAGTTCGAGGAATCGGTCGCCGTGTTCCGCCGCCTGGGACTGAGCCATGAACTCGTGCACAGCCTCACCGGCCTCGCGTTCGCCCGGATGTTCCAGGGACGGCCGGCCCTCGCGCACGCGGAGGAGGCGACCGCGATCGCGTACGCGACCGGCGACCCGGACGACATCGTGCTGGCCCTGCGCACCCACGCCGACACCCTGGTCCTGCAGGACCGGCCGGCCGAGGCACTGCCGCTGCTGGAACGGGCTCTGACTCACACGCAGGCCCTGTGGAACAACGACAGCCATCGTGCCCTGCTGGTCCGCAAGCTGGACTGCGCGATCTCGCTCGGGAAGCTCGACCTGGCCGACGCGACGTACGCGCAGGCCCGCGAGGTGACCGACGCGGTCAACAACGCCCACGGCTTCGGCTGGCTGCTCGTGCACCACAGCCGGCTGCGACGCGCGCGTGGCGACCTGCCCGCCGCCATGAGCGACGCGCGCGAGGCGCTGCGGCGCATGGTCGAGGCGGGCGATCCCCGCGGGGTGTTCCTGGCGAATCTGCGGCTGGCCGAAGCGCTGCTGGCCGGTGGCGACTCCCCCGGTGCCATCACACTTCTGCGCACGCTTCTGTCCACTTCAGACGTGGCGTCCGTACCGCTGCTCAAGGCGAAGGCCGAGGCCCTCCTGAGGCAAGCCGTCCCCGCCTGAGCAAGCAGTCATCACGGCATGGACACCAGCCGCGCGGTGCCGGGCTGGCCGCTGACCGTGTTGATGTAGCCGGTGAAGCGCATTCCTGGGACCAGTCCGGCCGCGTCGGCGGCGTTCGCCGGCACGAGAGCGACCGGCAAGGTGTCGGGTTCATCCTCGTCCTCGGCGGCGGATCGGGTGGCCTCGGCCTGGGGAACCACGGGCTCCACCTGGGGAATGACGCGCTGGACCGTCGCGTGAACCGTGCGGTTCATCCCTTTCGTTCGTAGGTTGGCCGTCATGGTCGGTGCGATCACGGGCAGGTCCTCGACCGGGACCTCGGCGACGAAGGTCATCTGCGACGGGTCGTACAACTCCACGAACGGCAGGTTGGGCGCCACCGTGGAGCCCACCGGGGCCGGTACGTCGATGACGATGCCGGACCGGGGAGCGGTCAGGTTCGCTTTGGTGATCTTCGGGTCGCCGTCGTTGTCGACACCGGCGAACTCGACGGTGCCGAGCCGCTGGCCGGCCTTCACCTGTTGCCGGGCGGTGACCTCGACGCTGACCACCTTGCCGGCCTGGGCCGGTTCCACCGGTATCGCCTGGGCGGTGAGGATCACCTCTTCGAGGCTCACCCGGCGCGAGTCCGCCGCCCGGTCCGCGCTGATCCGGATGAAGACCAGCACGGCGCCGGCCAGGAGCAACAGGACGATGAAGCGGGCCCGCCACTTGCGCCAACCGTGGCCCTTGGGACGAGTAGGCGGCGGCTGGAACGCAGCGGCCGGCGCCTGGGCCGGGGCGGGCCGGGATTCCGGGGAACTGGTATCGATCGGCTGCACCATGACGATTCCTCTCAGCTCGACCGGCGTCGCGTCGCGCCGGCATCCGCGGACTCAGCCATGGCCGCGTCGATCACGTCGTCATTGGCATCTGCCCGCGCCGGCCAGGGCAACGCCCTGGCCAGCAGCGCACCGGCCTTGCGCCGTTCCAGCCTTTCCTTGATCACGTGCGGCGCGATGACCGCCTCGGCGACGACGCGGCTGAGGACGACCACATAGATGGCGGCCCAGACGACGGAGAGCCCGACCGCGACGATGTTGGTGCCGCGCAGCGGCAGCATGGTGACACCGACCGCCAGCGCCACCGCGTTGAGCAGCAGCAGCGCGACGTGCGGGAGCACCAGTTCCACCCCCGGCAGACCCGCCGGGCCGGCGTTGGTGACCGTCCAGCGCACCTTGCGCTTGAAGATCGCCATCACCAGGGCCCGCACGTGGACCGGCGCGGCGGCGATGCTGGTGACCACGGCGGCCGGCTTGAATCCGCCCAGCTGCATCACCGTCACCAGGACGAGCAGCGTGTAGAAGGGCGCGTAATGGATGATCCAGACGCTGATGTCCGAGCGGACCGGGCTCAGCCCGAAGAGCAGATAGGCGGCCGGCAGGCACATCAGGATGAGCGCGGCGAGCGACAGCAGATAGTTGACCCCCGCCAGCAGATACTGGAAGCGCTGATCGACGGTCAGGCCGGTGCCGCGGCGGAACAGGCCGCCGCGCAGCATCACCTCGAAGGCGCCGTACGCCCAGCGGAACTGCTGCTTGAAGTAGGACAGCAGGCTGTCCGGGGCGAGTCCGCGGGCCAGGACCTCCGGCACGAACCAGGACCGCCAGCCGCGTCGCTGCAGCTCGATCGAGGTCCAGATGTCCTCGGAGTTGCTGGCGACGTACATGCCACCGATCTCCTCGAGCGCGCGGCGCCGGAAGATGACGTTGGTGCCCACGCAGAAGACGGCGTTGAAGGAGTTGCGGCCCGGCAGCACGAGCTCGTAGAAGATCTTCTGGGACTCGGCGGTGCCCTCCGCCACCAGGCCGCGCGCACTCGGGAAGGCCTGCGGCGTCTGTACGAAGGCGACGCCCGGGTCCTGCATGTGCGGCAGGGCCCGGACCAGGAAGTCCGGGCTGGGCACGTGATCCGCGTCGAGAATGACGACGAACTCGCCATCGGTACGGACCAGAGCGGCATTGATGTTTCCCGCCTTGGCGTGCAGGTGCTCTTTACGGCGCAGGTAACCCACGCCCTCCGCGGCGGCGGCGGCGCGGACCTCGTCACTGTCGCCGTCGTCGAGCACCCAGACCCGGTGCTCGACGCTCATGTCCCGGGCGGCCCGGATCGTCACCAGGACGATGTCCAGCGGCTCGCCGTAGACGGTGATGAAGACGTCGATCGTGGGCTTCAGCTCGCCGGCCAGCAACTGACGACGCCAGGCGTAGACCTCGGGCGGATCGGGGCGGTGCTGGAACGTGAGCACCGTCCACCACATCGCCAGCGCGTTGAAGATCGTGACTCCCTCGGCGAAGAGGACCAGGGCCCACACCCACACGTCGCCCCGGTAGGCCGGATTGAGCAGGAAGATCATGTAGTAGAGCGTCACCGCGAGAGCCGCGGCGACCGCCAGCCGGGTGGACCGCTGGATCGGCCGCCAGGTCGGCTCCGCGCGTGCCCGGGCCGAGTCGGTGCCGTTCGATGTGATGGTGCCATCGGTGGCCATGTCGCCACCTCCTCAGTTCGTGCGGGCGCTTGTGGACACCGCGACCCGGTCCACCAGCATCGGCACACCAGGCTTCGTCGCCGCGGTAGGACCGCCACCGAAGGGCGCCGGGAAGGCGCCGCCGATGGCGACATTGAGGATGACGAAGAATCCGTGCTCGTTGGCCGCGGTCCAGGTGCCCGGATCGACCCGGTCCGCGCGTACGGTGAAGGTGTTCTTCCCGTCGACGAACCAGCGCAGTTCTTCCGGTGCGACCTCGCGGTGATATTCGATCGCGTAGGTGCGGAAGTTGGTCCGGCAGCTGTCACAGGGCAACTCACCACTGCTGATGCCGGTGGGTTCACCGCAAGGGCCCCCGACGGGCTCGCCGCAGTGCAGGGTGTGCCAGACCGAGTCGCGGCCGTTGACGTTCTCCATGATGTCCCACTCGCCGATGTGCGGCCAGTTGGTGGCCCCGACCCCTCGGGCCGGGGCGCCGAGCGCCCAGAACGCCGACCAGTAACCGGCTGCGGCGGGCCCGCTGACGTCCGGCATCTTCAGCGTCGCCTCGAGCCGGACCGCCCCACCCACCGGCGCGGCGAAGTCCGTACGCCGGGTCTCCAACCGCGCCGACGTCCAGGACCCGGCCCCCGGTCCCTGGCGGAGCGGCGTGATGGCGAGGTGTCCTCCACCGTCCAGCGACGCGTTGGCGGGCTGGTCGGTCATCCTCTCCATCTCGCCGGTGCCCCACTGGGGTGCCCCACCCGGATAACCGGTTCCGGTCGCGAACATCCAGTCCTTGTTGGCGGGGCGGGCGCCGGCCGCGCCATCGAACTCGTCACTCCAGACCAGGCTCCAGCCGGCGCCGGCCACGGACGGCGCGGCACCGGACGGCGCGGAGGGGCCCGGTGCGGGGGTGCCCGGCGCCGGTTCGGCGCCGCCGCACGCGGCAAGGGCGAGTGCCAGCGCCGAACCGCCGAGTGCGGCGGCCCATCGGCGGCCTTTCCGGGTTGTGATCATGGGACCTGCCGGATCTGCCATGCGCCTCACGACCGTCCGGATTCAACGCAGGATGTGACGAACGCGAACTGTTCGGTCCAGACATGCCCAGTCATCACGCCGAGGGCACATGTCGGTAATGACGCATGGGGTTATACAAGTCGCCGGTACGGGAACACCGGTCTTTCCATTGCATCTCGGTGCACTCCCCATCCTGAGGGGCAGACATGAATGCTCCGGCTCATGACCTGGCGACGTTGCTGAAGGCGCAGCAGGCCGGCGCGCACCCGGTGGAGCTGGCGGCGCTACGCTCGCGCCTCCGGCAGCTGAGCGAGCCGCAGGCCGGGCTGCTACCGGGTGAGGCTCTCGAGCCTCTCCGAGACGTGGTCAGCCTGGAGGATCTACCTGAGCCGCCGGCAGAGCAGGCCCGCGAGGTCCTCGACCGCCTCGTCGTGGTCAAGCTCAACGGTGGGCTCGGCACGAGCATGGGCCTGTCCGGGCCGAAGTCACTGCTCGAGGTCAAACCCGGCGTGAGCTTCCTCGACGTCATCGCCAGGCAGGTGCTGGCGGTGCGCGAGCGCCACGGCGCCCGACTGCCGCTGCTCCTCATGAACTCGGTGGCCACGCGCGGGCCGTCGCTGGAGGCACTGGATCGCTACGACGATCTGCGCGATCAGGGTGTGCCCCGGGACTTCCGGCAAGGTCGTGAGCCCAAATTGCGCGCCGATGACCTGTACCCGGTGGAGTGGCCGGCCGACCCCGAGCTGGAATGGTGTCCGCCCGGACACGGTGACCTCTACACCGCCCTGGCGGCCTCGGGGACCCTCGATCGGTTACTGGACGCCGGTCTGCGCTGGTGCTTCGTGTCGAACTCGGACAACCTCGGGGCGACCGTGGACATCCGCATCGCCGCCTGGGTCGCGGCCGAGCAGATCCCGTTCGTGATGGAGACCGTCCGGGGCACGCCCGCCGACCGTAAGGGCGGGCACCTCGCCCTTCGCGACGGCCAGGTCGTATTACGGGAGACCGCCCAGGTGCCCGAAGGCGACACCTCGTTCACCGACGTCGAGCGTTGGAAGTTCTACAACACCAACAATCTGTGGATCGACCTGCACGCATTGCGGCAACTGCAGCAGGCGGACCCCGCGGCGCCGCAGCTCCCGCTCATCGTCAACCGCAAGACCGTCGACCCCAAGGATCCGTCGAGCACGCCGGTGATCCAGCTCGAGACCGCGATGGGCGCCGCGATCGGCTCGATCCCCGGGGCTCGGCCGGCGCTGGCCCCCCGAGCTCGGTTCGCGCCGGTCAAGACCACCGACGACCTGCTCCTGGTCCGGTCGGATGCCTACGAGATCGCCAGGGACGGGCGGATGGCGCCCGCCTTCGACGGCTCCGCGCCTGTCGTGACCCTGGACCCCGACCATTTCCGGCTGATGCCGGACTTCGAACGACGATTCGCGATGGGGCCACCATCATTGCGCCGCGCCACCCGGCTGCGGGTCGAGGGTGACGTCACTTTCGGCGCGAACGTCGTTGTGGAGGGCGACGTCACGCTGACCTGTCCGCAGCACGTGCCGGACGGAACGGTGCTGCGCGGATGACCTCTCACGCTTCGACGACGATGTCGCAGGTCGCGCCGGGTGACAGGAACGCGGTGAGGCGCTCGGCCTCGGTCAGCAGGGACTCGCGCTCGGCGTACGGGATCGCGGTGAAGGGGTTGATCTTCAGGACCCGGCGGTGGAGCCGCCAGATCCCCTGCCACCGGCCGTCGATGAGGACCGTGCCGGTGGTGGCGCCGTTGCCGGCCGGGAGCGGCACCGGACGGTTGTGCGGGATGATCCGGGAGCGGTCCTTGTGCGAGAGCAGCAGATTGTCGTACTCGGGCAGGAAGCGCACAGGGGCCGGCACGTCCCCGCCGGGGCGCGGTGCGTCCGGCAGGTCGTAGAGCGTGTCGCCGGACTCGGCGCGGAAGGTGCGCAGGCCAAGGCGTTCGACGACCTCGCGCAGACGCGTCAGGCCCGACCACATCTGAATGTCGGGGACGCTCGCCGGGCCGAAGGCGCCCAGGTAGCGCAGCACCAGACCGTCCACCGGTACGGATCGCAGCTTCGCGCCGAGCCACGTCTCCACCTGGGCCCACGCGGCCGGACCAGTGCGGCCCCACATCCCGCGCGGCGGCACCTGGCAGAGGGCGAGGGAGTTCGTGGCCGAATAGGCCAGGGAGGCCGGGTCGGCGTCCGGCCAGTCCCCGGCGAGCAGGCGGCTGAGCTCGGCGCGGGTCCGCGGTCGTTCCTCCAGCAGGGTCGCCGCCCGGCGCGCAAGGGCCGCCCGGTCGTAGTCGCCGCGGAACACCTTGTCCAGCGGCGGATCGAACAGCAGCCGCCAGTCCAGGGCGTCGCGCGCGCTGACCAGGTGCACGGTGGTGCGCATCACGTGGATCCGCACCACCTTCCGCTGCTCGGTCAACGTGGACAACTCGTCCGGGGCGAAGTCGCGCAGCCGGGTCCAGAGGCCGACGTACGGGGCGAGCGGCGCCTGGGCCTGCATCCCGGCCAGGTGCTCGATCATGTCGAGCGCCCCGGCCGGTGCCCGCTCCAGCAGGTGCTGGCGGGCCAGGGTGGCCCGGTTGAGCTCGCGCCGGCTCAGGACCTCCATCACGTGAGGGGACCGAAGAACGCGCGCAGGTCCGCGGCCAGCTCGGCCGGGGCCTCCATAGCCGGGAAATGCCGGCCGCGCTCGTGCTCGGTCCAGTGCGCGCCGGCCGGCGCCGGGATCAGCTTGCGCACCGTCTGGTCCGAGCCGAAGACCGCGAAACCCTGCGGTACGCCGGGCGGGGTGCCCCAGTCCGACGAGTGCGCCTGGTCGTAGAGGGTGTGCGCGGCGCTGACCCCGGAGCCGGTGAACCAGTACAGGCTGACCGTGGTGAGCAGCTGGTCCCGGTCGATCGGCAGGTCGGTCCACTCCTCGAACTTCTCGGCGATCCAGGCGAGCTGGAGCACCGGTGAGTCGGTCAGGCCGTACCCGATGGTCTGCGGGCGGCTGTTCATGATCGAGAGATAGCCGGAGCCGTCCGTCCGGAACGCGTCCATCCGGTCCTTGATGAGCTGGTCGACCGGGTCGCCCGGGTCGAGCCGCTCGGCCATACCCGGGATGAACGTCGCGGTCGCGGCCGCCGTCCACGGGTCCGTCACGACATGCAGGCCGAGCACGTGCTCGGCGTCGAGGCCGGCCAGCAGGCCCGAGATGCCGGCCCCGACATCACCGCCGTGGACGCCGTACCGCGGGTAGCCGAGCCGCCGCATCAGCTCGGCCCAGGCCCGGGCGGTGCGGGCCATGGTCCAGCCGGTGCCGGCCAGCGGGGTGGAGAACGCGTAGCCCGGCAGCGACGGGATCACCAGGTGGAAGTCGTCGGCGAGCGGCCCGATCAGGTCGAGGAACTCGGCGACGCTGCTCGGGTAGCCGTGCGTGATCAGCAGCGGGGTGGCGTCGGCCCGCTCCGAGCGGACGTGCAGGAAGTGGATGCGCTGGCCGTCGATCTCGGTGGTGAACTGCGGGAACGCGTTGAGCCGGGCCTCCTGCGCGCGCCAGTCGAACCCGGTGCGCCAGTGGTCGGCGAGCTCACGGAGGTGGCCGAGGGGAATGCCACGCGTCCACCCGGTGCCGGGGAGCTCGGCGGGCCAGCGGGCGCCAGTCAGCCGGCGGTGCAGTTCGTCGAGGTCGGCGTCGGGGATCGCGATGCGGAAGGGCTCGATGTCCATGCCGGCCACGCTAGGACGAATAGCGGAAAGCCTCGTTCCTAGTTCGCGGTCACAATCGAAGAATGCTGGAAACCTCCGCGCGGCTGCTACGCCTGTTGTCGCTGCTTCAGATCCGTCCGGACTGGACCAGTACCGAGCTGGCCGGCCGGCTCGGCGTCACCACCCGTACGGTGCGCAACGACGTGGAACGACTGCGGGCCCTGGGATATCCGGTGAACGCCCGGCCCGGAGTGGCCGGCGGATACCGGCTCGGGTCCGGTGGTGCGCTGCCCCCGCTGCTGCTCGACGACGACGAAGTGGTCGCGGTCGCGGTGGGGCTGCGTACGGCGGCGAGCGTCACCGGGATCGGGGAGACGTCGGTGCGCGCGCTGGCCAAGCTGCAACAGATCCTGCCGTCGCGGCTCCGGCACCGGATCAGCGCCTTCCAGGCCGCGACGGTGGTGATGCCGTCCTCGGGGTCCGCTGTCGACCCCGACGTGCTGACCGCCATCGCCGGCGCGTGCCGGGACCATCATCGGCTGGCCTTCGACTATCGGACGCACGCGGGCTGCGCGGCGCGGCGGTCGGTGGAGCCCTATCGGCTGGTCCACCACCGGGGGCGGTGGTATCTGGTGGCCTGGGACCTGGACCGCGACGACTGGCGGACGTTCCGGGTGGACCGGATGGACCCCCGTACACCGACCGGACCGCGTTTCACGCCGCGGTCGCTGCCGCCGGACCCGGAGCTCATGGCCCGGATCTCCCGCGGGGTGGGTGAGGCGACGTGGCGGTACCGGGCTCGCGTGGTCGTCGAAGCCTCGGCGGAGCACGTCCGCAGCCGCCTGCCGATCCCGGTGGACATAGAGGAACTCGGCGACCAGCGGTGCGCCTTCTCCCCGGCTCGGACCGCCCCGAGATGCTCGCGCTGTACCTGGGCATGCTCGACGCCGACTTCACCGTGGCCGACGCGCCCGAACTGGTGGCCGTCCTGGCCAAGCTGGCGGAGCGCTACCAGCGTGCCGCGGCGGCCGGCTAGGTCATTCGAGCGGCGAGGATCAGGTACACGGCGGCGGTCCAGGTGTACGCCCGATCGCGCAGACCGGCTCCCGTTCCGGCGTCGAAGTTCTCGGCGAAGCCCGACGTCTCGCACAGTTCGCGGAAGCGGCTGCTGATGTCGTCGGCCAGCTCGTCGTGCCCGGCCCGCCGCAGGCCGTCCTCGATCAGCAGGGTGGCGGGAGCCCAGATAGGGCCGCGCCAGTATCCGTCAGCGGCGTACCGGGGCGAGTCGAGCGGCTCGGTGGCCAGCCCGTGCGGAGTGAGGTGGGCCTTGAGGCCCGCGGCCAGGGCCGTGCGGATCTCCGCCGGCAGGTCGGCGCCGAGGGCGATGGGCATGAGCGCGAGCAGGCTGGTGCTGTCCGAGGTCGCACCGGTACGGGGATCACGGGCCAGGAACCGGCTGCCGTCCCACAGGGTCGACAGCAACGCGGTCTTCAGCTGCTCCGCGGTGGCCGTCCAGTGCCCCGCCGCCCCGGCATCACCGAGCTCGGCGGCGAGACTGCTCAGCTCCCGCAGCTGAATGATCAGGAACGCCGTGAGATCGGCGGTCTCCAGCACCCGGCCCGCGTCGAAGGTGGTCGCGTTGTCCCAGCCGCTGTCGTTGCCGTGCTGGTAGTGCGGCAACGGATGCCCGGGCACCCGGCGCTGGGTGAGCCAGAACGAGGTCCAGTCGCTCAGCCGCCGGTAGGTCTGCGCCACTTGCTCCCGGTCGAGCGGCGGCAGCTCCTGCCGCAGGCCGCGCAACGCCCAGCCGTGGATGGGTGGTTTGACGAAGTTGTAGAGCACCTCGGAATGGGTCACCGAGTCCGGCAGCGCGCCGGTCGGGTCCTGGTGGTCGAACGGGATGTGGAACTGGTCCCAGGCCAGCCCGGGATCGCCGGCGGCCAGGGCCAGCGCGGTGAAGCAGTGGTCCCAGCTCCACACCTTGTCCATCCAGTGCTTGGACATCAGCACGGCCGGGCGGCCGAGGAACCCGCCGGGCGCCACGGTGGCCGACCACAACACGTACGTGGCGAGTTCGGCGGCCGGGGTGCGGGCGTCGCGCCACGGGGCAACGGCATCGACGTACCGGCCGAACGCGTCAGCGGTGTCGCGGGCCACCTCGTCGAAGGTCGCGGCCGGGCGGTAGGGGTCGCGGCTGGTCGCGTACTCCTCGATGGCCAGCTCCCAGGCCGGGCCGCCGGGCAGGTCCAGGTGCCGGTCGCCGGTGCCGAGCAGTTCGGCGCCGGCGGCGGCCGGGTCGCCGGAGAGCACCGTGATCCGGTACCGGTGGCCGGTGGCATAGGAGGTGAACACGTACGCGCCGTCCCGCGGATCGCGGTACAGGTAGGTGCCGGAGAACGGGGTCAGGGACGCTGCCGCGACCGCGATGCGCAGGCCCAGCCCGGTGCCGCGCAACCGGATCGTGTCGGCGTTCTCGTAGACCAGGTCGACGTGGCCGGAGGGGTGTTCCCAGCGCAGCCGGGACGGGGTGGCCGAGACCGGCGCGTCGACGCGCTCCCCCTCGCTACGGGCCTCGAAACGCAGCACCGCGTGCATCCCGGACCGGTGGGAGACCAGGTGCAGATCCTCGGCGTATGTCTGCTCGGCGATGACCGGGGAGATGTCGAACCAGGACTCCCGGTGGCTGAACGGGATGTCCCGTACGGAAAAGGTGGTGACCACGGACATGGGTGCCTTTCGCCGGTGTTTGCTCAGTCTTTGACCGCACCGGCGGTGACGCCGGCGGCCACGTAACGCTGCGCCAGGATGAGCAGCACGGTGGCGGGAACGGAGGCGACCACCGCGGTGGCCATGATCGCGTTCCACTGCTGGTTGTTGTTGCCGATGTAGTGGTAGATGCCCAGCGTGATGGGCTGGTGGTTGCCACCGCCGTCGAGGGTCGCGGCGAACACGAAGTCCGACCAGGCCCACAGGAAGGCGAACAGGCTCACGGTGACGATCGCGTTGCGGCTGACCGGCAGGATCACCGAGCGGAACGTGCGCCATCGGGAGGCGCCGTCGATCATCGCGGCGTCGGTGAGCTCGGCCGGGATGCCGGCCATGAAGGCGGCGAAGATCAGCACCCCGAACGGTACGGCGATGGTCGAGTCGGCCAGGATCAGCCCGCCGACCGAGTTCAGCACGCCGGCGCGCAGGTAGATGGCGTAGAAGCCCATCGCCATGATGATGCCGGGGATCATCTGGGCGATCAGCAGGACGAAGCTGAGCGCGCCGCCGCCCCGGGGACGCAGCTTGGCCAGCGAGTATCCGGCCGGCGCGGACAGCGCGAGCGTCACCGCCACCGTGCCCACCCCGATCAGCAGGCTGGTGCCCAGGTACGGCAACTGCTGGTCCAGGACCGCGCGGTAGCCCTCCAGCGTGCCGTCGAACGGGAACAGGTGCGGCGGGTCGGCGCGCATGTCGGTGTCCCGGGTGAAGGACACGTTGATCATCCAGTAGACCGGGAACAGCATGACGGCGGTCAGCACCAGGCCGGCGACCGTCTTCAGCGCTCTGCTCATACCGCCTGCCTGCGCTGCATCCGGATGTAGACCAGGCCGCACACCAGCGCCATCACGATCAGCAGGTTGCCGACCGCCGCGCCCGGGCCGAACCGGGGCAGCGCGCTGCCGAAGCCCAGCCGGTACGACCAGGTGGCGAAGGTGGCGGAGGCGTCGGCCGGACCACCCCGGGTCATGATCCAGATGATGTCGAAGACCTTCAGCGTGTAGACGAGGCCGAGCAGGATCGTGATGGCCGAGACGGGACGCAGCAGCGGGAACGTGACCCGCCAGAAGCGTTGCCATCCGGAGGCGCCGTCCAGCGCGGCCGCCTCGTGGATCTCCGCCGGGACCGCCTGCAGACCGCTGTAGAGCACCACCAGGTTGAACGGGACACCGATCCAGATGTTGGCGATGATCACGCTGACCAGTGCCCACCGCGGGTCGGTCAGCCAGTTGACCGGCCCCGCCCCGAACACCCCCAGGGCGGCGTTGACGATCCCGGAATCGCTGTTGAGCATCCAGGACCAGCTCGAGGCGGAGACGATCAACGGCAACAGCCACGGTACGAGGAACAGGGCGCGCAGCGTCGCGGAAAGCGGGAAGTTCTGGCGGAAGAACAGCGCCAGCGCCATGCCGATCGAGAACTGGAACACCAGGCACACCACGGTGAAGACGACGGTGTGCGTCAGCGCGGGCAGGAACGTCGGGTCGGCGGCCACAGTGCGGTAGTTGTCCAGCCCGCTGAAGGGCGCCCCGCCCTGCACGAAGGAGCGCACGGTGTAGGCGCGCAGGCTCAGATCGAGGTTGCGATAGAGCGGGTAGGCGTAGAACGCGCCGAGGTAGAGCACGACCGGCGCGGCGAACGCCCACGCCCACCACTGCTCCACTCTGCCCCGGCGCCGCGCGGCCCGGTCGGGCTGTTCCGCCGCCGCCTGCGCGCGCAGGCGTTCCTTCACCGGTGCGGCCATGTCACTTGGTGGCCGCGGCAGCGGTGGCCTGTGCCGCCTTCAGCGCGTCCTGCGGGGACTTGCTCCCGCTGAGGGCGGATTGGAACGCGCCCCACATCGGCTCGGAGATCTTCGGGTACTTGGTGCCGAGGTTGTCGCTGGTGCGGCCCTTGGCCGCGTCGACCGCCTCGACCCACACCTTCAGCGCGGGGGTCGCGGCCACCTGCTTGGCCTGCACGGCGTCGGTGGCCGCAATGTAGGAGAGCGTCGTGTCCGTCGTGTACGCGTTGTCGGCGCTGGTCAGGCAGGCGATGAGCTTGGCCGCGACGGCGTACCGGCCGGTGTCGCTCTGCACGGGTGCGGTGACGAACTCACCGCCGGTGGGCGCCGGGGCGGTTCCGCCGGCATTGGACGGGATGGGGATGATCCCGTACTCGAAGCCGGCTTTCTCGGCGTTGGCCAGCTGCCACGTGCCGTTCTCGGCGAACGCATAGTCGCCGCTGGCGAACTCCTGCCAGCTGGTGGTCTGGGTGTTGTTGATGACGGAGTTGGGGGCGTAGCCCTGCTTCAGCCAGTCGGTCCACAAGGTGAGGGCGGCGACGGCCTGCGGCGAGTCCAGCTGGGTCAGGTTCGCGCCGGAGCCCCAGAACCAGGGCAGGAACTGGAAGCTGCCCTCCTCGGTGCCGATGGCCGAGAACGTGATGCTCTTCTTGCCGGCCGCCTTGACCTTGGCCAGCGCGGCGGTCAGCGAGGCCCAGTCCTTGACCTGGGCCGGATCGACTCCGGCGGCGTCCAGGACCTTCTTGTTGTAGTACAGGGCCAGGGTGTTGGCCCCGATCGGCATCCCGTACGTCTGACCGCCCAGCTGCCCGGCGGCCAGCAGGTTCGGCTCCGCGGCAGAGGTGTCGATCTTGGTGTCCGCGGTGGTGGTGAGGACGCCCGCCTCGGCCAGCGTCGACACCACCGGGTTGTCGACGATCAGGACGTCCGGCGAGTTGCCCTGCTGTGCGGCCAGCAGGGCCTTGTTGGTCAGGTCGGTGGTGTCGTAGCCGGTCCGCTTGATCGTCACCCCGGCGTCGGTGCCGCAGGCCGTCAGCAGCTTCACCCAGTCGGAGCCGGTGTCGAACTGCGGGTACGGGTCCCAGATCGTGTACTCCTTGGCCGACGCGCCGGACGACGGAGAGCCGGAGTCGGAGCAGGCGCCGGCGAGCGCGGCCAGAGTGATGGCGAGCAACGCGCAGCCGGCAGCCCGGCGGCTGATGGTCGAGGTTCTCATGTCGGACAACTCCTGAATGCGGCAACGGGAACGACAGGCATTCGAATCGGTTCGACTACTCGGTTCGCCGACAGTAGGACTCCGCCACCGCGCGGTCAACACCTCCACCGGACGGTATTGTCGCTTTCTGAAACATCTCGTTCATCGCGGCGGCATCCTATTGACATCGCTGGATGTCGCTGCCTAGCGTCAGCCGCGAACCGATTCGACATCGATAGGATCAGGTGCTCATGAACATTGGGGAGATCGCCCGAAGGGCCGGGGTGTCCCGCAGCACCGTGTCGTACGCGCTGAGCGGGCGCCGATCGGTGAGCACGGAGACCAAGCAGCGGATCCAGGCCGTCATCGACGAGATCGGTTACCGGCCCAACGCCGCCGCCCGGGCCCTGAAGGAGGGCCGGACCCGTACCCTCGGGCTGGTCATCCCGCCGGCCAGCCTGCGCCTGACCGACATGCAGCTCGGCTTCGTGGCCAGCGTCGTCGAGGCCGCGGCCCACGCCGACCTGGACGTGCTGCTGTCGCCGTCCGGCGGCGACCACGACCGCTCGTTCGAGCGCCTGGTCTCCGGCCGCCGGGTCGACGGGGTCATCCTCATGGAGATCCGGCTGGAGGACGAACGCGTCACCACGCTCCAGCAGAGAGAGCTGCCGTTCGTCACTATCGGCCACACCGCCCACCCGCACGGCACCTGCTGGGTCGACGTCGACTACGCCGCGCTCGTGGCCCGCTGCGTGCACCACCTGGCCGACCTCGGCCACCGCAACATCGCCCTGCTCAACCGGTCGCCCGAACTGGTCGCCGCCGGTTACGGCCCGGCCCACCGGGCCCAGGCGAGCTTCGCCGAGGCCGTGCTCCAGCGCGGCCTGACCGGGATCGAGCAGCCGTGCGCCGACGACCCGGCCGCCGGCGAGGAATGGTTCGAGCAGCTGCGCGAACGCCACCCGGAAGTCACCGCCATCACGACCATCAACGAGGCGGCCCTGCCCGGCCTCCAGCGCGGCATCGAGCGGCTGAACGTCGCCGTCCCGCGCGACCTGTCCATCGCCGGGGTCGCCGCCCGGCACTGGGCCGAGGGCTTCCGCCCCCAGCTCACCGCCGCCGACGTCCCCACCCTCGAGATGGGCTCGCACGCCGTCGAGCTGCTCCTCGAACGGATCGCCGCGCCCGCCAGCCCGCCGCGTCACCTGCTGCTCGCGCCACCCATCTCACTGCGCGACAGCACCGGACCCGCCCGCACCAGCTGAACCGTCCACTCCCCCGGGACGAGCCGCCGGCTCCTCCCGCGATCCCTGCTGCCCTTCTCCCCCTCCGGAGGCACCGTGAGACCTGCATCCCCCACGCGTACCCGCATCGGCCGGCTCCTGGCCGGTGCGCTGGCCGCCGCCGGCGTTCTCGCCGCACCGGCCCCGGCCCGCGCCGACGACCAGAGCATCAGCGTGAACTTCGCTACCACCACGGCCGCGCCGACCTACCGGGCGTCCGGCTGGATCTACGGCATGACCGAGAACGGCACCGCACCACCGGACAACTTCTTCACCGACATCAAATACCAGGCCATGCGGGCCGGCGGCGCCCAGCTGCCCGGCGGCGGCTGGCAAGGCGGCGGATACGACCGCCGATGGAACGCCACCCGCGCCCAGATGCTGCGCACCAAAGCCCTGGGCGGCACGTTCATCCTGCTGCCGCACGACCTGTGGGGCGCCGACGGCGCGGGCATCCCCCGGTTCCCCGGCGACAACGGCAACTGGACCGACTACGACAACTTCCTCAGCCGCGTCATCACCGACGTCAAAGCCACCGGGGTGCCGGTCCAGTGGGACATCTGGAACGAACCCAACCTCTCCATCTTCTGGAACCGCACCCAGGCCCAGTACTTCGAACTCTGGCGGCGCACCTACCAGCGGCTGCGCGCCGACATGCCCGGCACCCTGATCGTCGGGCCGAGCCTGGCCGGCGTCCCCTCGACCAGCGGCGGCTGGTGGGGCCAGTACCTGGACTACGTCAAGGCCAACAACGCGGTGCCGGACATCTTCAGCTGGCACTCCCTGCCCGGTGACCCGGTGGCCAACGTGGCCGCCGCGAACTCCTCGCTCGGCTCCCGCGGCATTCCGCACAGCCGGCCGTACCAGATCAACGAGTACGGCGCCGGCGACGAACAGAACCCCGGCGACGGCGCCTGGTACATCACCCGGCTGGAACGCGCCGGCGCCGACGGGCTGCGCGCCAACTGGGCCAGCGGCGGCAACCTGCACAACGACCTGGGCAACCTGCTCACCCACAACTCGGCCGGGCAGTACCAGCCCAAGGGCGAGTGGTGGGTCTACCGGTTCTACGCCGGACAGACCGGCACCGGTGTGTCCACCACGGCGTCCGCCGGGTACGACGCGTACGCCACCAAGGCCGACGGCAACGCCAAGATCCTCGTCGGCGGCGGGCGCACCACCGGCAACATCGCGGTCAACCTGCAAGGACTGAACACCACCACCGGCATCGTGACCAACAACCAGGTCCGCGTGCAGGTGCAACGCATCCCGCACAACAACGGCGGCGCGGTCACCGGACCCACCACCGTGCAGGACCAGAACGTCACCCTCAACGGCAACGCGACCACCGTGACCATCGCCAACAACACCGTCACCGACGCGTACACCATCACGCTCCTGCCGCCCACCAGCACGGCGGGCTTCCAGAGCACCGCCGTAGCCCAGCACAGCGGGATGTGCCTCGACAACACCGACCAGCGGACCACCGACGGCAACCAGCAGCAGCAGTACCCCTGCGACGGCGGCACCCAGCAGCAGTGGAACTTCCGCCCGGTGTCCGGTGTGGCCGACACCTACACGGTCGTCAACCAGCAGAGCGGCAAATGCCTCGACGTCAGCGGAGTATCAACCGCCGACGGCGCCGCCGTGCAGCAGTGGACCTGCCTCAGCGGCGGGCTGAACCAGCAGTTCACTCTGCGGCGGGTCAGCTACGCGGGCAACGACGCGCACGACTACCAGCTCGTGGCCCGGCACAGCGGCAAGTGCGTGGACGTCAGTGGTGTGTCCACCGCGGCGCGCGCCGTCGTCCACCAGTGGACCTGCAAGCCCGTGGGTCAAGCGAGCCCGCTCAACCAGACCTGGCGCCTGCTGGGTCGATGAGGTCGGGGAAGGTTCCGAAGGGCCCCACCGGGCCGCTGGACATCGTCAGCTGGACGACCCCGGTGGGGATCCTTTCGAAAGGCGGTCGGGAAGGTGGCCCGGCGGTCATGCCCAGGGTGATGTGGGGGCGGTAGTCCCGGTCCACCAGACCCAGCGGCGGATGGCCGAGACCCAGGAACTCCTGGTGCAGGGCGTTCAGCTCCGGACTCCGGACCATCTCCAGGCCGAAGTAGTAGCCGCCGGTCGGGACGTAGTAGTCGCCAGGAGGAACCACCGAGTACAGCAGGCCGATGATGGTCGCCCGGAAGATCCGGCCTCGGTGGGATGCGGTCGCGGCGACGATGCCGGCTGTCTGGTCCTCGGCGCAGTCCATGTGCAGGACCGAGAGGTGCGGGGGTGCTTTCTCACCGAGCAGCATGAGCGGCTCGTGACCGTCCCCGATCGCGTGCGACAGCTCGATCAACGACCGCGAGGTCTCCGCGTCCGGCCGCAGCACCACTCCGTAAGCCACGAGGACCATTGTGTCAGCGGTACGAGAGGCCACGATCCACCAGCACCTGGGCGCCCGGCAGACTTGTCCGATGATCAGGTTCGGTTTCCGTCTTTGCCCGCTGGACGAGGTGTCGCCGTGGGGCGGCGATCGGCCGTCGCTGCACTGGTTCGGGCTTACGGAAGGCCGGTACTGGCTGGAGGTCGGCGGGCAGCCGCATCCATGCGTCGACTACTACCTGGCCCGGCTCTGGGAGGACGTCAATGTCCTCACCCCCGACGTCCTGGAGGCGGTGCCCGACGACCTGCAGTCCTTCATCGCCACCGATTCGGCGCAGTGGGCGTGTGATCCGCTCGACTTCATTCCCGAGGTGGACGACGGCCCGGATCACCCGGTGGTCACCGCCGTGAACTGGCACAGCGGCCACCACCTCGACTTCGGTTACCTGCGCAACCCTCCCGACCTGAGGCTCTGGCGAACCGTCGACGGCGACCGCGACGAGATCACCCTGGACTGGCGGCACGTTGACGACGGCGAGATCGGCTTCACTCAGCGGTGCAGTGTCCCGACGGAGGCCTACGTCGAGGCGGTGCACACGCTCGACCGCGAGCTGATGACCGCCATGCACCAGCGGATCCAGGAGCTCCGACGCCGCGGCGGACCACCCGGCGTCGATCTTGACCTCGACACGCTGCAGCAGGAACACCAGGACCGTGCACAGTGGCTCACCAGGAACCTCGGCCGCACACCGGCGACCGACTGGGCCGCCGTCCGTCAAGGCGCCCGCCACCTCGTCGGTGACATCGAAAGCACACCCTAGGCCGCCGGGACCGCACGTATCGACCGGGACCGCTATGGTGTCCGGGAGATCTGTCACGACACGGGGGTATTGCGACATGCGTCTTGCCGTCCTGCGCGCCACCACGACGTCCCTGCTGCTCGCCGGGGCCGTGGCGCTGCCCATCGCTCCGGCCGCCGCGGCCGCGTCACCTCACATCTCCTTCGCCCCGCCGGCCGTGGTCGGCGCCGGGCTCACCGCCGCCGATGTTCCGGTCGAGGTCGTCAACACCGGCGGCACCGCGCGGTCGAGTGTCGCGCTGCGGATGACCGTCACCCCGGTCTCGGGCAGTGACCTGCGGCCGCTCGACTCCACGCTGGTGCTCAGCTATCAGTTCGGCACGCAGTACCGCCCGCTGAACTACGAGGTCCGCGGCAATGCCCTGGTGGCCACCACGCCCGCGCTGACCGCGGTCGATGCGGACGCCACCGCCACCATCCAGCTGCGCATCTCCACCCGGCCCACCGACAGCGCGCCGCACGTCGACAGGATGACGGTTCGCGTGGCCACCGAGGCGCTGGACGGTGACGGCGTCGTGTTCGCGACCGACCGCAGGGCCGACCGGATCTCCCTGGTCGAGCCGCGGGCTGACATCACCGGCTGGTCCGGTCAGCTCCAGGTCGGCACGCCCACCGTCGTGACGATGTCGCTGACCAACACGACGCCGCTGGCGTACTCGATTCTGCGCCCGGGCCTTGCTTTCTACCGTGCCGGCAACGACCAGGTCATCGTCGAACGCCTCGACGGCGACCAGTGGACGCCCGTGTCAGGCCCGAGCAACAGCTACTACTGGTGGTACGCCGACGGCAACCCGAGTCTGCAGCCCGGCGAGTCGTACACGGCCACACTGCGCATCACCTTCACCGACGAGACCGCCGCCGGGGAGCAGGGCACCCTCTACAACATCGGCTACACCTACTTCGGCTTTCCCTTCGCGGTGGACGGCGAGGCCTACACCGTCACGGCGGCCGGAGGCCGCTGACTCAGGGCGCGTACGCGGTCACCGTCGACCCGGTCCGGCCGTACAGCCGGCCGTTGGCCACCATCGGTGCGCCCTGCAATGCCGAGGTCTTCGCGTCCAGCGTGATCGGTTTTCCGGTACGCGTCTCGAACGCCGCCAGCGGGTGACCGGTGTCCCGCCAGCCGTACACCACTCCCCCGCCGATCGCGAACGTGATGGGGGCGTCCTCGGTGAAGGTGGCCGTCCAGACCCGGCGGCCGTCCTTCGCGTCGACGGCGATCAGCTCGTTGGAGAAGGTGTGCAGGTAGATCCGCTCAGCATCAGTGGCGAAGCCGAAGGTAGAGCCGTGGCTCGGGAAGGTCTTCAGCACGGCTCCGGTGGACGCGTTGACGCTGCGGATCCGCTCGTCCGGATCGCATCGCATGTAGAACGCCGAGCCGTCGGGTGACGCGCCGATCGGGGTGTGACAACCCGCGTCGGCCGGCCACACCGTTTTGCCGGTCGTGACGTCGACCGCCGTGGTCGAGTCGTCGCCGACCACGAGGATCTTGCCGCCGGCCGCCACTGTCTCCCCGGCGATCGAGCCCTGTCGCGCCCAGACCCGGGAGCCGTCGGCGATGCGGTACGCCCGGATGCCGTACTTGCTGATCGGCGCGTCCCACACGCTGCCGACCACGATGCCCTTGTCGACGAGCAGGCCGTACATGGTTTCCGGGATCCGCTTGCTGTAGAGGACCTTGCCGGTGGTCACGTCGTGGGCGCTCAGATAGGTCTTGCCGGAGCGGCAGTCCCGGGACTGGGCGACGAGCCTGGTCCCGACGATCGCGGCGAGGCTGATGCTCGTCTTCCTGGTGGTGGCCGGCGTCCGCCAGGCCAGCGCGCCCGTGGTCGCGTCATAGCCGCTGATCCGGTACGCTGCCGCGGTGATCAGCCGATTCGCGCCGACCAGGGACGCGGCCGGGGCAGCGCACTTCGCGGTGGCCAGCGGGACGTTCCAGCGTGGCTTGAGCTTGCCGGCGGTCGCGGGGGTCAGCCGGGTCTCGCCCGGGTTGTAGTAGTCGCCGGTCGCGTGGGCCGCGGCCTGCCCCCAGGCGTCGGGCGTCGTCGCGGCGGCCGGATCCGGGAGCGGGATCTGGCCGGCGGTGGCGCTGATCGCGGCGATCACAGCGACCGCCAGGTAACGACGTTTCACGGCATCTCCTCGGCACGGGACAAGAAGATCACCGTAGAGAGGAATGTCCCGGATGGACGGCTGCCGGGCGCGGCGCTCACCCGGTCGAGCGACCTCCACATCCCCGGAAGTTTCGGCGCCTCAAGATCCACTATCAGCAACTTCTGATTGACAGCTCCCGATATTTGGCTGAGGCTTACCGGGTCGAAACAAGGAGGAAACCTCGTGAGTAGCGTACTTGGACGGGCCGGAAGTAGACCGAAACTTGCGGCGATGGGCGCAGCGGTTCTTCTGGTCGGTGGCATCGTGACCGTGCAGTCCACCGGCACCGCTGAAGCAGCCGCCAGCACCCTGCGGGCCGCCGCCGCCGAGGCCGGCCTGTTCTTCGGCGCCGCCGCGGGTCCCGGCAAACTGAACTCCTTCTTCTCCAGCGAGTTCGGCCAGCTCACCCCCGAGAACGACATGAAGCCGGACGCGATCGCCAACGCCAACGGCACGCTGCGCAACACCGGCAACGCGGACACGCTGGTCAACTTCGCCCAGTCCAACAACATGGTGGTACGCGGCCACACCATGGTCTGGTACTCGCAGGCCGGGCAGTTGCAGGGCGCCAACCAGTCGACGCTCAACACGTACATCGGCAACGCGCTGACGCGTTGGGGCAGCAAGATCGCCTACTGGGACGTCGTGAACGAGTCCCTGGCCGACAACAACGCCGGGACGCGCCGCAGCCAGTGGCCGCACACCCTGGACCGCGACGCCAACGGCGACGGCGATTACTTCGACGCGACCGACACCGACTACATCCGGGACTCCTTCACCCGGGCCAAGCAGGTCGTCCAGCAGAACGGGCTGAGCACCAAGCTCTGCATCAACGACTACGACGTCGAGGGTCTGACGGTCCAGGGCGGCGGCCGCAACAGGAAGTCCGACGCGCTGTACGACATCGTGCGGGCGTACAGCCAGGGGTCGAGCAAGCTGATCGACTGCGTCGGGTTCCAGAGCCACTTCAACGACAACCCGAACAGCATCATCACCGCCGACCTGCAGGCCAACATCCAGCGCTTCGCCGACCTCGGCGTCGAGGTGCACCTCAGTGAGCTGGACATCGACGACGACCTCAGCAACAACGACATCGGCCAGGGGCAGGCGGAGAACTACCGCAAGGTCGTCCGGGCCTGTTTGAACGTCGCGCGGTGCACGGGCATCACGGTCTGGGGCATCTCCGACAGCGAGTCGTGGCGCGCCTCCGAGCGTGGCCTGCTGTTCACCGGGAGCAACGGCAACTACCAGAAGAAGGCCGCCTACACGGCTGTCCTCGAAGAGCTCAACAAGGGCCGGGGCACCACGACCTCGCCGAGCTCACCGCCGGTCTCCTCGCCGCCGGTCTCGCCGTCGGTGCCCCCGGTCTCGCCGTCGGCCTCGGCCAGCTCGCCGCCGGTCCCGGCCGGATGCTCGGCCGCGGTGTCGCTCAACTCCTGGAACGGCGGGTTCGTCGCCACCGTGCGCGTCACCGTCGGGTCCGCACCGATCAACGGCTGGACCGTCGGCCTGAACCTGCCCAGCGGCGCCACCGTGACCAGCGGCTGGAACGCCACCAACTCCGGCACCAGCGGCGCCGTGCAGTTCTCCAACGTCAGTTACAACGGGCGGGTCGCCGCTGGACAGTCGGTGGAGTTCGGCTTCCAGGGCACCGGCAGCGCCGTCGGCGCCTCGCCCACCTGCACCGCCTCGTGAGCTGATCCGACGCCCGGGCCGCCCTCGAACGGGCCGGCCCGGGCGTCGGCGCTATCGGGACTCGAGCCGTTCGAGCTCGGCGGCCACTTCCGCGGCCTCGCCCGTGCCGACCTTGGCGAACAGGGCGAGCGCGGTGCGCAGGTGCTCCGCCGCGGCGGCCGGGCGGTCCGCCGCCAGCTCGGTGCGGCCCAGCCCGGCGTACGACTGGGCCTCGTCGATGGCACTGTCGATCTCCTGGGCCAGGCCGAGCGCCTGCCGGTGATGCTCCGCGGCCCGGTCCAGCTCACCGAGATCCCGGTACGCGGCCCCCAGCTCGTTGAGCGCCTCCGCCTCGCCGCCGCGTACGCCGAGGTCGCGGACCAGGTCGATGGCTTCCGTCAGGGTCTCGATCGCGGCCGCGGGGTCGCCGTTCTCGCGGCGCAGAGTCCCGAGGAAGACCAGCCCCGTGGCCACGCCCAGTCGGCTGCCGACCTCCCGGCTGCGTTCGACGGCGAGGGCGAGCGCGTCCGCCGCGCCGGCCCGGTCCCCGGTGCGGTGCAGCACGGCGCCCAGGTGGTTGAGCGCACTCGACTCCCGCAGCCGGTCGCCCAGCTCGCGGCACTGCGGCAGCGCCTCGGTCAGCGCTGCCTCGGCGGCCGGGTAGTCGCCGCGGATCCGGTGCACGTAACCCAGGACCGTCAGCACCGACGACGTTCCCGGCAGGTCGTTCAGCTCGCGCGAGCGGCGCAGCGACCGGTTCAGCAGATCAACCGCGCCGGACAGGTCGGAGCCCATGTACCGCACGATGCCCAGTTGCAGCAGCGCGTTGGCCTCGCCCCGGCGGTCGTCCAGCTCCACATAGCGATCGAGGGCGTCCTGCAGCGGCGGCACCGCGCTCGGGTGATCGCCGACGGAGTACCGCACCATGCCGAGTTGCAGCAGGGCGTTGGCCTCGCCGCCCCGGGAGCCCAGCCGGCGGTAGAGGTCGAGGGCACGCTGCAGGGCCTCGACGGCGCTGTCGTAGTCGCTGCGCAGGCGCTGCGTGTCCGCGAGACAGACCAGGGCGTACGCCTGCGCCCAGGGATCGTCGCGGTCCTGCGCGACTGTCGCCGCGGCCTGGTGCATCGCCAGGGTATCGGCCCAGGGGCCGTCCATCCGCAGCAGACCGGTCAGGCCGGCGGCCAGCCCGACGAAACGGGCCGGATCGTCGGCCCGGGCGCCGGCCAGGGCGGCCAGCAGGTTGGCGCGCTCGGCCCGGGCCCAGCTCAGCGCCCGTACGCTGCCCGTCAGCTCGGGTCCGTCCCAGGTCACAGTGAGTTCAGGAGGCTGCGGCTGGGTGTACGGCAGCAGGTAACCACCGGCGACCGTGGCGGTGTGCTGGTAGTAGTCCAGCAACCTGTCCCGGGTGTCGCGCCGCTCCGGCTCCGGCAGGTCACGGGAGCGGGCCTTCGCGTAGCTGCGGATCAGGTCGTGCAGCCCGTACCGGCGGTAGCCGACCTCGATGAGCAGGTTCTCCCGGTGCAGCGCGTCGAGCTGGTCCACGGCCTGGTCGGGCGCACACCCGGCGAGCACGGCGGCCGCGTACGGGTCGACGTCGATGCCCGGATGCAGCGCCAGGTGCAGCAGGAAGTCCTGCCGGTCGGCCGGCAGAGTGTCGTAGGACAGGTCGAAGGCGGCCGCGACGGTGGCGTGCTCGGCGGTCAGCGTCAGCAGCCGGGCGTTGATCTCGGCCCGCAGGTCGGCCAGGGTCCAGGTGGCGTGTGCGGTGTAGACCTTCGCCAGCAGGGAGATCGCCAGCGGCAGCCGGCCGGCCAGCGTGACCACCTCGTCGACCGCGGCCAGCGGCTCGGTGCCGGCCCGCGGCGCCTGGTGCAGGAACATCGTCCGGGCCTGCTCCAGCGGCAACAGGCCCAGCGCGAGGTGACGGGTCCGTCCGGGCAGGTCGCCGAGCCGGCGCCGGCTGGTGACCAGTACGGCGCACTCCGGGTTGCCGGGCAGCAGCGGATTGACCTGGTCGCTGCCGGCCGCATTGTCGATCACCAGCAGGATCCGCTTGGCCGCCGACCGGTCCCGCCACAGCGCGGCCCGGCCGTCCAGCGACTCCGGCACGTACCGCGGGTCGACCCCGTCGGCGGTCAGCAAGGTGGCCAGCGCGTCGGCCGGATCGGCCGGCCGCTGGCCGGGTGTGTGCGCGTGCAGGTCGAGGAAGATCCGGCCGCCCGGGAAGCGGTCCGCGAGCAGGTGGGCCGCGTGCACGGCGAGCGCCGTCTTCCCGACGCCGGGCATCCCGTCGATGGCGTGGATCGACACCACGCCGCCGGTGGCGGCCGCGATGATCTGGTCGAGCTCGGCCGTGCGGCCGGTGAAGGCCAGCGTGTCCGGCGGGAGGACCCAGCGGGCCCGCTCCGGCGGCCGGTCACCGGTCCGGCGACGGCCGGGGTACGCGCCAGGCTCGGCTTGCTGGCGCCGGCGGGCCCGTTCCCACAGCGCCCGCCAGTCCTGCTCGCTCCAGGCCGGCGCGGTGGCCTGCCGCTTCCCGATCAGCTCGGTGAGCGCGGCGACGAACGCCCGCAGCTTGGCGAAGGTGTCCGGGGTCGTCGGGTTGGCCGCGGAGAGCCAGCTCGAGACCCGCTGTTTGTCGATGTTCGCGGCCGGCGCCCCGGCCTCCTCCAGGTTGAACCGGGTGTGCCTGGCCACCGTCGCGTACAGCGGCTTGCCGGCGGCCTGGTAGAGCTGGGCGAAACGGTCTCTCAGCTCCCGCTTGGCGGACCCCGGACCGCTCATGCCGTCACGTGCTCATGCGGGAAGTCCTGCACAGGACCCCGCGCGGTACGCCCGTGACCTGCGGTTACGCCGAGGGCCGGGAAATCGGGCGCAGTCTCGCGGGAGGCACCGGCTCCGCGGGGGTTCATCCTGATCTCAATCCTTATCTGCGAGGTCGACGAACGGGGGCGCAGATCAGGAAGGCCCGGCCGTCAGCGTGCGTGTCCCGCTGGCGGCCGGGTGCCGCACTGATCGATCCGGCGCACCCGCATGTCGTCCGGGGACCCATCCAACCAGACGGGACTCACCGCGGAGGCCCCGCCGGAACGGTCGAGTCAATCGATCCGTCCCCACAGGCCGTAAGGGCTTCCACCGGGTCTGAAGCCGTGCGCCTCGGCCATCTGCGCGGCCTCGGCGAAGCCGTGTCCGACCAGGGCCGGCAGGTGGGCGTCACTGCCGAAGGTGATGGCGTCGCCACCCTCCTCATGCCACCAGGTCAGCACCGTCGCGTGCAGCGGCAGCCGGGTGTTGACCTCCAGCGCCCGGCCGGACTGCGCGGTCAGCCGCAGCGCATGCCGGAACTCGTCCTCGAAGGCGGCGGGGTCGAAGGGGCCGGCGTGCTCGGCCGGCCAGAAGCGGACCGGATAGTCGATGTGGGCCAGCACGGAGAACGTCTCGCCGGTCGACACCATCGCGGCGACCTCGGCGAGATAGGCGCGCAGCACGTCGTGGGGGTCCCGGTGCGGGAAGATGCCCCAGGGTTCGGCGAAGGCGCCTTGGTCCGGCAAGGTGTGCAGCGAGCCGAGCAACCGGTCGAATTGGCCTGCAGCCAGCACCTGCGCGATCTGAGCGGCGTGGCGATGCGGCTCCCCCAGCTCCAGACCACTGAGGACGCGCAGCTGCGGGAACTTCTCCCGGCAACGCTCGATCGCCTCCAGATATCCGGCGGCATCAAAGGCAGGCGGCGTCAACAGCCCGTCTGCGTCGGCCAGCGCGGTGAGGTTGTCCATGACGTACGGGCCTTCCAGCGCGACACGCCACACGGTGTGGTCGAGGTGCTCGGTGAAAGCGATCGCCGGGAGACCGAGCTCCACGGCTCGGACGCAGGTCTGTTCCATGTCGCCCACCGCCGTGTCCCACGACCACTCACTGTGCACGTGATTGTCAGGAGGTAAGGGCACCGGACGACCTCCGTGGTGAGAACCTGAACCGCACGATTCGCGTCGAGCGTTTCAGACCCGGCAGCAGGGTGAGCAGCCGGTAGATGCGGCGGACGGTCGCGGGCGCCTTGGCCTTCAGCAGTGCCGCGTCGTACATCGGCGCCTCGTCGACGAATTCCAGCCGCGGATGCCGCTGGGCCAGCGCCGCCGGGTCGTCGAATCCGCAGTGGAACTGGGCGTCGTACCGGCGCAGCGTGGGATCCCAGCGCGAGGTGCGCCACGCCCAGACCGGCACCGTGTCGAACTGCAGCTGCCCACTGGGAAAGGCGTCGACGACGGTGGTGAGCAGCCGCCGGACGTCGGCCTCGGTCAGATAGGGCACCAGCCCCTCGGCGATCAGGAGCAGCGGGCGGTCGCGGGGAATGCGGTCCAGCCAGGCCAGATCGGTGACGCTGGTGCCGAGCTGAACGTAGTGCTCACGCGGCGGCAGCAACTGTTTCCGCAACTCGATGACGGCCGGATAGTCCAGGTCGAACCAGTCGACGGTGGCCGGCGGGTCGATCCGGTGGACCCGGGCATCGAGGCCGCAGCCCAGGTGCAGCACGACCGCGTCGGGATGATCGGCGAGAAAGCCCCGGGCCCAGGTGTCGTGGGCCAGACTCCGGATCACGGCGACGAGGCCCAGCTGCGTAGCGCCGCGGCCTCGGTCGTAGCCGGGATCGAGCCGGCGCATCACCCGCTCGGCGTACTGGTCACCGAGGATCGGGTCCGGCAGGCGGTTGTCCAGGGCTTTGGCCTTGAGAACAGGCGTGAGCGTCTTCTGCACGCCGACAAGTTCAGCGCCATCCACAAAGCGACCCTACTTCAGAGCATGAGGTCCACCAGGACCTTGCCGACCGCTCCGTTCTCCACTGATCGGTGGGCGTCGGCGGTGCGGTGCAGCGGGAAGCGGAGCAGCGGCAGGCCGTGTTCCTCGCCGACCGGCAGGGCGCCGTCTCGGATCGCGGCGGCGACGTCTTCGACGGCTGCGGCGCGCGCCTGCGGGCCGGCCGTGTAGAGCACCAGGAACTGCAGGCGCGTGTTCAGCACCTGTTCTGCCCCACGTTCAGCTCGACCGCGTGTCCACCCTCGTTGGCGTACGTCGCGATCGTGCCGCGGGTGCGCAGCACCACCAGGTCCAGAGCCAGGTTCGCACCCAGCGCCACCTCGGCGACGATGTCGACGCCGTCCGGGGCGAACGCACGGATCGCGGCGGACGGGTCGCCCTCGCGATAGTTGACGGTGTGGTGGGCTCCGGCCGCGGTGGCCAGTTTCGCCTTCTCCGCGCCACTGACCGTGCTGATCACGGTGGCGCCGGCCCAGCGGGCGAGCTGGATCACCGCGTGCCCGACCGCGCCGGCCCCGCCCGCGGCGAGCACCACCTTGCCGTCGAGGGCGCCGGGGTGCAGGCGGCGGGGTCCGTCCTCGGTCACCGTGAGTGCACGGTGTGCGGTGAGCGCGGGTACGCCGAGTGAGGCGCCGACGTCGAAACTGACCGCGTCGGGCAGCGGCACGGCCTGATCGGCGGGTACGACGGTGAACTCGGCGGCGGTGCCGGTGGGCCGACCCGCCGCGGCCATGAACAACCAGACACGCCGGCCGATCCGGCCTGGGTCCACGCCCTCACCGACGGCGTCGATCACACCGGCGCCGTCGAGGTGCGGGGTCATCTCAGTGAACAGCTTGCGGTGGGCGAGGCCGGAACGGGCCTGCCAGTCGGTCGGGTTGACCCCGGAAACGGCGACCCTGACGCGGACCTCGCCGGGCCCGGGCGCGGGCCGGTCACGCTCGACGAGCTGGAGTACGCCGGGGTCGCCGTTCTCGCGGTAGACGATCGCCTTCATGATTGCCCCCTGTTCGATCTGCGTCGAACAGTACGACGACGGTCGAACTTTGCGCAAGATCTGGCTAGGCTCGTCCCGTGACCGAGGTGATCGAACCCGCCATCGAGACCGTGACGATCGACGTGGTGCTCAGCGCACTGGCCGATCCGGTGCGGCTCACGTTCGTCCGCGCCCTCGACGCCGCCGGGGACTGGACGTGCGGCAGTGACGTCCTCAGAGACACCGGCGTCACCATCGGCAAATCAACGCTGTCGCACCACATCAAGGTGCTGCGCGACGCCGGCCTGATCCGCACACGGGTCGACGGCATCCGGCGGCTGGTGACGCTCCGCTACGACGACGTGGAGCAACGCTTCCCCGGGCTGCTGACGATGCTGCGCACGCCCGGCCCGGCCCGCGCCGCCACGGAGACGCCCGCCGAAGCGTGAGCCGTACTGCAATTTTCGTATTCAGAGCCTGCACCTGCACGACGACGCGACCGGGGCCCGGCCGAGAGGCTTTGGGCAACGTTCGACAGAGAAGTGGAGTGTCGTCCCATGGCAGGCATGCTCAGTCGTCTTGGTCGCTTTTCCTATCGCCGGCGGTGGCTGGTCGTCGCGGTGTGGCTGCTCGCGCTCAGCGGGATGGTCCTGCTCGCCGTCAAGTCGGAAGGCCCGGTCAACACCCGGGCGACGATGCCGGGAATCGAGTCCCAACAGGCGTTCGACCTCATCGCGGAGCGCTTCCCCGGCGCCGCCGCGGACGGGGCGTCGGCGACCCTCGTGTTCGTTGCTCCGCCGGGTCAGGCGTTGACGTCCGCGGAGAACGCGAAGGCCATCGACGCGGCGCTGGCGACCATCTCGGGTGGTCCTCAGGTGGCGCGGGTCGTACGGCCCTCGACCGGCGGGAGCATCAGCGCCGACGGTTCGACCGGGTTCGCGTCGGTGTCGTACGGGGTGCCGTCGTCCGAGGTGACCGAGGAGTCGCGCATCGCGCTAACCGACGCGGTGGGGCGAGCGCGTGCTGCCGGGTTGACGGCGGAGATGTCCGGCTCCGCTCTCAAGACCGGCACCCGGATGAGTCCCATGGAGCTCGCCGGAGTGGCGATCGCCGCTGTCGTGCTGCTGATGACGTTCGGTTCGATGGTGGCCGCGGGTCTGCCGCTCCTCACGGCGGTCATCGGGGTGGCGATCTCGTTCCTCGGCGTCTGGGCGGTGGCCGGCCCACTGGAGATGGCGATCACCAGCGGGATGCTCGCCCTGATGCTGGGCCTGGCAGTCGGCATCGACTACGCGATGTTCGTGGTGTCCCGCTACCGGGAAGAGCACCACGGCGGGGACGACGCCGAGCGGGCGGCCGGTCGCGCCGTGGGAACGGCCGGCTCCGCAGTGGCCTTCGCCGGGATGACCGTGGTGATCGCGCTCGCCGGCCTGTCGGTGGTGGGAATCCCGTCGCTGGCGAAGATGGGTCTGGCCGCCGCCGGCGCGGTGGTGGTGGCCGTCCTGGTGGCGCTGACTCTGGTCCCGGCGTTGCTGGGCTTCGCCCCGAACCGGGTCCTCGCCCGAGCGCACCGCCGTGGCGGCGCCCCCACCCCGACTCGCCGCTCGGTAGCGCGTCCCTGGATGCGGCTGGTGCTGCGCCGTCCGCTCGCGATCACGCTGGCCGGCGCCGCGCTGCTGACCGCGATCGCCGTTCCCGCCTTGTCACTGCAACTCGGCACCCCCGGGGACGCCTCGCGGCCGGTCACGGAGACCCAGCGGCGCGCGTACGACCTGCGGGCCGCGGCGTTCGGTCCCGGGTTCAACGGTCCGCTGACGGTGGTGGTCGACGCGCGTGGTGCCGCGGATCCGGAAGCCGCGGTGGCGACCGTGGCGGACAGCATCAGGACGACCAGCGGCGTGGTGTCGGTGTCCAAGGCGAGCTTCAACCAGCAGGGCGACACGGCGATCCTGACCGCCGTACCGTCGAGCGGCCCGACCGACGCACGCACCGAGACCCTGGTGGAAACGCTGCGGGCGGCACGCCCGGGCGTGGAGGCCGCAGGGAACGTGAGCTACGAGATCACCGGCACCACCGCCCTGGACATCGACATGGCACGCAAGACGCAGTCGGCGCTCGTGCCGTACGTGTCGATCGTGATCGGTCTTGCCGTGCTGCTTCTGCTGGTGGTGTTCCGGTCGGTCTGGGTCCCCGTCAAGGCGGCGCTCGGTTTCCTGCTGTCGCTGTTCGCCGCGCTCGGGGTGATCGTCGCGGTGTTCCAGTGGGGCTGGGCGGCCGGCGTGCTCGGCGTCGAGCAGACCGGGCCGGTCATGAGCCTGATGCCGATCCTGCTCGTGGGCATCGTGTTCGGGCTGGCGATGGACTACGAGGTCTTCCTGGTGTCGCGGATGCGCGAGGCCCACGCGCACGGCCGGCCGGCCCACGATGCGATCGTCACCGGCTTCGAGCAGAGCTCGAAAGTTGTGGTCGCGGCCGCGGTGATCATGATCGCGGTGTTCGGCGGGTTCGCGGCGGCCGACGAACCGCTGATCAAAATGGTGGGCCTCGGGCTCGCGTGCGCGGTCTTCTTCGATGCGTTCGTGGTTCGCCTGACGCTGGTGCCCGCCGTCCTGCAACTGCTCGGTGAGCGCGCCTGGTGGCTGCCGCGCCGGCTCGACCGGGTGCTGCCGCACGTCGACGTGGAAGGCGAGTCGCTGAGCGAAGAGCAGCCTGAGCCCGAGCCGGCTCACGCGCTGAGCGCGCGTTGATCACCCGGGTAGTGTCGGCCCGATGAACGTGCTCGCCGCGCTGGTCGCGTTCATCTTCGCTGTCCTCGGGGCCAGCCTCAGCACCGAGGGCATCTTCCGGCCGGACGAGCTGCTTCCCGGTGCGATTCTCAGCCTGGTCGCGAGCGTCGCCCTGTTCGCGGCCGCCCGCCGGCCTCGAGCGGCGACCGCCGTCGCGATCTGCTGCGAAGCCGCCGCCTGCGCGGCCGGCTACCTGCCGACACCGTTGCTGCTGGCCCCGCTGATCGGGTGCCTGTACCGGCTGACGGTGCCGCTCGGCCCCAGGCCGGCCGCCTGGTGGACGGGGATCGCGGTGAGCGCGGTGATCCTCGGTGGGGTGACGACCGACGCGACCCCGACTGGCGGGTCCGTGCTCCTGCGGACCGTCGGCGTCGCCCTGTGGCTGATTCCGGCGGTGTTCGCCGGCCGGATGACCCATGCGTACCTGCAGATGGTCGAGGCCCGCGCCGAGGAGGCGGAACGCCGCCGGGACGACGACGTACGCCGCCGGGTGAGCGAGGAACGCCTGCGCATCGCCCGGGACCTGCACGATGTTGTCGCGCACCACCTGGCCGTCGCCAACGCGCAGGCCGGGACGGCGGCCCACCTGCTGACCAAGCGTCCCGAGCAGGCACGCGAGCTGCTCGCCGGGCTGAGCGGCTCCACCTCGGCCGCTCTGCGGGAGCTCAAAGCGACCGTGGGGCTGCTCCGGGACCCCGGCGACGACTCCGCAGCGGGCACCATCCCGGCGCCCGGCTTCGACCAGCTCCCGGAACTGGTCGAAGCCTGCCGGGCGGCCGGGATCGACGTCCGCGTCATCAGCGAGGGGACGCCGCGGCGCCTACCGCCGCTGGTCGAGCTGACTGCGTTCCGGATCGTGCAGGAAGCCCTGACCAACGTCACCAAACACGCGGTCAGCCCGGTCGTCACGATCTCCCTGACCTACGACGAGGACACGTTCCGCGCCCGGGTGGTGAACACCTCGGCCGGTCCCGGTCCGGGCGGAACCGGAGGCTACGGGCTGATCGGCATGCGGCAGCGCGCCCTCGCGGTGGGCGGGTCGGTCCGGGCGGGCCCGGACGGCCTTGACCGGTACGCGGTCGCGCTCACGATCCCACTGGCCCCCTGGCAGGAAGAACGGGTATCCCGATGATCCAGATTCTCCTCGCCGACGACCAGGCGTTGCTGCGCTCGACGTTCCGCATGCTGATCGACTCCTGCGACGACATGACAGTCGTGGCCGAGGCCGCGAACGGCGAGGAAGCGGTCGAGCTGGCCCGGCGGCACCGGCCGGACCTGGTGCTGATGGACATCCGGATGCCGGTCGTCGATGGACTGGCCGCAACCAGACGCATCTGCGCCACGCCCGAACTGGCCGGCACCCGCGTGCTGATCCTCACCACGTTCGAGACCGACGAGTACGTGGCCCGCGCGCTCGAGGCCGGGGCCAGCGGGTTCCTCGGCAAGGACGTCACGTCGGATGGACTGTTGGCCGGGATCCGTACCGTGGTCGGCGGGGAGGCCCTGCTCTCGCCGGCGGCGACCCGCACGCTCATCGACCGCTTCCTGTCCGGTCCCGGCAGCGTCGGCGAGCTGCCCCAGGGCTCGCTGGCGACGCTGACCGGCCGGGAACGCGAGATCACCGCGCTGGCCGCCCACGGCCTGTCCAACCAGGAGATCGCCGAGCGGCTGGTCGTGAGCCCGCTGACGGTCCGGACCCACATCCACCGGGCAATGATGAAAGTCGGGGCGCGTGATCGTGCCCAGCTGGTGGTCGTCGCCTATCAGCAGGGACTGGTCCGGGTGCAGTGAGCGCGGCCCCCGTTCGGGCGACAAGTGATAGCCCGCAAGAGTGACAAGGCGACAAATCGCCTTCGGACCGCGTCATGAGCGGCCGGGTTCGGGCTCTTCTCGGTATGGCAATGTTTCCGAACTTCCTCCGCAAGGCGGCGATGGTCGGCCTGGCCGTCTCCGCGATCTCTCTGCCCGTCCTCGGCGGTTCCGCTTCGGCGGCGCCGGTGAGCCCGGCCGCTCCGGCGGCAGTCGTCAAGGCGCCGGCGCTGAGCCCGGCCGCCAAGATGTTCATGCGGCGTGACCGCAACGCCGTGTGCATCAACGCGCACGTCCAGAACATCGGCTGGCAGGGCTGGCGTTGTTCCAGCGACCGCCGGCCCGCGCTGGCCGGCACCGTGGGCCAGTCCCTGCGGCTCGAGGCGCTGTCGGTCTCGACCCGCCGTACCGGTGGGGTGTGCGCCCAGGCGCACGTGCAGAACCAGGGCTGGCAGCGCACCCGCTGCACCGGTCGCAACGACACGGTGACCGTCGGGACCGAGGGCCAGTCCCTGCGGCTCGAGGCGCTGCGTCTGAGCACCCGTACGGGCATCTGCGCCCAGGGCCACGTGCAGAACATCGGCTGGCAGAACTGGCAGTGCTCGCGCCGCAGCGGACAGGTCGAGATCGGCACCGTCGGCCGGTCCCTGAGCCTCGAGGCACTGCGCGTCCGCGTCTGACCCGTCCCCGATGTGGATACGCCTGCGGAAGCCCTCCGACTTCCGCAGGCGTATTCGTCGTGTCCGGGGTGGTAGCGCGTTACTGCGCAGGCTGGGTAATGCGTGCCGAAAAGGCAGCGCGTACCGGCTGCGAGTTGCGCCAGCTCGTGGGCGGCCCCCAGAAGCGGGTGCGGTCGTTGTTCTGCAGGTCCAGCACCATCAGCTCGTACGCGGTCGGCCGCTCGGGCTGCTCGCGGAACGATCTCCCGGCGACCATCCGCTGCCCCCATCGCCGCCCCTCCAGCCGCTCATAGCCCAACCGTTCATAGAGCCGGATGGCGTCCTTGTTGTGCACGTCCACCCCGAGCGCGACGTGGCTGTGCCCAAACTCCCGGAGCTGTTCGTGAGCCGCCTTCAGCAGTTGGGTGCCGATGGTCCGCCGGCGCATGTCTTCCTTCACCCATAGCTGGTGCAGGATGGGCACACCGGGCAGCTCCTGCCGGACGATGCGCTCGTCGGCCGGCTCGCGAAGCACGAAGAGCCCACCTACCGGCCTGTCATGGTGCAGAGCGACCAATACGATCCCTCGTTTGGACCTCTGCAAGGGCATGTGCTTGCGGAAGTACTTCGCATGCCCACGCCCCAGCGTCTTGGACATCAGCGGGATGTGCTCCGGCAGGAGCGGACAGATCACCGAGGCGAGGGCAGAGGGTAGAGGGCTTTCCAATTCCACGAGTCAGGTCCTCACAGACGGACGACGCCCCGCCCAGGCACGTCGGCCCTGGGCGAGCGCATTCTCTTCACTTGTGTCGGCCGCCGGTCAAAGGATCGCGAACGCGCCAACTCCAAGGGCGGCGACGGTCGTGAGCACGATGATTGCTCGGAATATCCGGCGCTGGATGGGGGTCACCCTCCACTGCCGCTGACCCTGGAGCAGGTCGATGGTCGCCCACCCGAGGAGCACGCACAACGTCAACAGAGTTGCGTTGACGAAGGTAACGGTAAGGTCGTTGTTTTCTGCGCTTCCGCTGGTCAGCGGATTTACGAACGAGCTCATCAGCCCTACCTTTGAGGGCATCGTCGAGGCTTCCTTCCTGCCTTGAATCGATGGAGTTAGCGGGAAAGATTCGCGGGTGCGGTACCTCGCTGTTTGTGTTCATGCCTCTTCTCAGACCTTCGCATACGCCGCGGGCTCGTTGCGCGGAGAGCGCCGGCCGAAGCATCATGTCTCCCCTACTTCAGGAATCGCTGAATACCGTCTGTTGCGAGGCTGAGTCTGAAGGTAGCCTTCAGCTATGAGCTGAAGCTATAGTTCAGCGCCCTTTGTCGGAATGCCATCGTGCGTCATGACCTTGAAAGGCACCGAATGGCGGAGGTGGACGCAGACGCCCTTGCTCGCCGGCTCCGTGAACTGCGGGAGAGCGGCCTCTTCGGCACGCGGGTGACCCAGCGGGGGCTGGCCACGGCGTTGGGTGCCACGGGCCAGCTGATCTCTTCCTGGGAACGGATCGACGCACCGACGACACCGCCCGCGGAGCGACTTCAGGGATACGCCCGTTTCTTCGCCACTCCTCGCTCACTCGAGGACGGCCATCCCAGGCTCCTCACCGACCAAGAGTTGAGTGCGCAAGACCTGGCCCGGCTCGAGGCATTGGAGAACGAACTCCTCGGAATGCGCGCTGCGGCACTCGGGCAGGCCGGAAGTAGCCACCTGGTCAACCAACTCCGGTCGTCGGCAGGCACGGCGCCGTTGCGATTCCCGCCCGGCGAAGACATCACCATCGTCTCGGCGCAGCTGCCCGCCGATCGGTGGCCGACGCAGATCACCCCGATCGACCCGGACTACGTGGAGTCCTACCAGTACGCCGACCTCGATTCCTTGATCGAGCTGTTCGGTCACATCCGGGCGGTCAACCCGGACAACCAGGTGAGCATTCGGGTTCCGGAGAAG
Source organism: Actinoplanes sp. CA-051413 (assembly GCF_050955795.1). Lineage (NCBI taxonomy): Bacteria > Bacillati > Actinomycetota > Actinomycetes > Micromonosporales > Micromonosporaceae > Actinoplanes > Actinoplanes sp. CA-051413. The sequence goes on along the minus strand of NZ_CP192100.1, from coordinate 3,197,756 downwards.
CTCGTCGACGACGATCGGTCCGGCCACCTGGTACTGCTCGGCGGCGTGGACTGGAACGGGCTGGTCAGCCGGATGTACCGGCGCGTCGGTGTCCCGCTCCGACAGCTCTCCCGGGCCACGGACGCGGACCCTGGCGGGTTCCAGCTCGGCGAGGGACCCTCCTCCGAAATCTTGACGCCCACACTGGAGGAGGAAGACGAGTTCACCGACATCGGCCACTTCCTCCAGGCCCCCAACCCCTACAACACCAAGCGGTCACTGACCATCTTCAATGCATCGTATGCTCTGGGGGTCTATGGGATGGTTCGTGCACTTACCGATGTGCGGCTGCGTGACCGGAATGCGGGCTACCTTGCGACGAGATTCGCGGAAAGTAATGTTTCGAGTATTCTCTGTTATGTTCAGATCATCGCCGGCGGCATCAGGGTTCCTGACTGGAACTCGCCCGAGAGTCTCCTGCATGAATGGCCGGAGGCGTGAATGACGGAACGTCCGCCTCCCGCCGGCAGGCGGACGATGGTCCACCACCAACCGTCCCACGACCAGCTCCTGCGCGAACTCGACACATCCCGCCAGTCGACGATTGACGCGATCATCGTGCCGTCCGCGCGGCGGGTCGAGTCATTGGGGCCGGCCTTGAGGCTGGCGAACGTCCTCGACTGTCCGGCACTCGTGCTCTGCAGTGGAGCCTCCCATCCGGGTGAGGTAGTCGACGCAGCGATGGCATCCCGGGCAGAGGCCATCGCGGTCGACTTCCGCGACGCCGAGTTGCCACTGGTGCTGGAGAGCAGCCGGGCCATCAGTCATCTGCCGCACGGCGAGAAGTACCACAACAGCAGCCTCAAGCGGAACGTGGGCCTGCTCGTCGCCCATATGACCGGCACCTGGCGCCGGGTGCTGTATCACGACGATGACATCGAGATCATCCACGACTTCCACGCGCGGGCCGCCGCTGCCTGGCTCTCGGAGTTCCACGCTGTCGGTCTGGAGATCAAGAATTTTCCGGATAACTCCGTGGTGTGTCATGCCTCCCGTGAGGCGGGCAACGAACAGTCAACCTTCATCGGTGGTGGTGCGCTCGCCGTTCACATCGACGAGTTGGACCAGTTCTTTCCGGACATCTACAACGAGGACTGGCTGTTCATCGCGGACGCGGTCAGTGCCCGCAAAGTCGGCCGCCTCGGTATGGCGACACAGGCGGCCTACGACCCCTTCGCCGAGGCCGACCGCGCGTGGTTCCAGGAGTTCGGCGACTGCATCGCCGAAGGTGTTTACGCGAGCCTGCACGTCAGCCAGGAGATCGACGAGAGCCTCGATTACTGGACGTCGTTCCTCGCTGACCGGGCCCACTTCATCGCGAAACTCCGCGACGGGGTGACCGGCACGGCGGAGGGGACAAAAGTGCGGGCGTCGCTGGACGCGGCAGCGGCGGCGCTACAGAGGATCGAGCCGATCGACTGCGTCCAATTCCTGCGATCCTGGGCTTCGGACAAGCCGCGGTGGCGGAAAGCCAAGCAGGGGCTTCCGGTGAACGTGAAGGTGCACATGGCTCTGGCGGAGCTCAACCTGCATTCGTTCGCCAAGACCCAGGACTTCCCGAACTGACCCGGCGTCGCTCCCCTGGCCTTGCCGCCAATGGTTCGGAGGGCCGGTGCGGCGATCGCATTGGGCAGCCTCTATCTAGAGTCACGGACGGTTGTAGAGGCACCATTGGTTCAGCTCGCGGAGGGCCCGGGCATAGGCCCGCACCGTGGTCCGCGCAGTCAGCCCCGCTATCGCCACGTGTTCGAGCGCCAGCCGCTCGGCATCCGCCAGCTCCGTCGGGGGCTGCGGCACCGTGAAGCCGTTGGCCAGCCCGATCGTGGTCGGGGCCGCGCCGTACCGCTCGTGCCACCGACGGGCCGCGGCAAGCAGCAGGTCGCCCGGAGTGCCCCACCTGCCGTACGGATTCAGGTAGGCGAAGGCGGTCCACGGCGCCGGACGGGGCAGGATGACCAGCAGTTCCGGATCTCCGTACCCGGTCACGTCGTAGCCGTCGAGGTAGTAGCCCTCGTCGCCGGTGCCCAGCAACTCTTGCTCAGGGTGGGAGAAACTGTGCAGGCGCCCCAGTTCGGCATCGACGTCGGCGGTCCGGGCCCAGGCGATCAGGTCGCTCGGGCTGCTGTCGTGATGGAAGTCGGGATCCAGGACCGCGTCGCTCTCGAAAGCCAGTACGGGATTGTGATCCGGGAGGGCGGCGCGGGCGGAGCGCAACAACTGCTGGGCGTCGCCGGCCGGGCGGACCACGATCACCGTCTCGTCGTGGATGCGTACCTGTTGCGCCCGATGGTTTTCGAGCCCGGCGGCTCGAAGGATCTTGTCCACCACGTCACGGTAGTCATGGACCGCCGAGCCGTCATCAACGCCGGCGCCGGCCGGACTCCCCCTTGACAGACCAGCGGATGATATCGATTGTCAATACATCGATTATCGATAAGGAGATGGGTCATGGTCGAGCGCCACCGCCCCTTCGCTCGCATCCGCAGCTTCCTCTGGGTGCTGATACTGACCGACATCGTGGCCATTCTCGGCCAGGTCCTGCAGCTCGACGGCCCGGCCACCCGCCGCTTCGACGTGCTGCCGAAGGCGCTGCCCGTCGGGCAGCCCTCCACCGAGCTGCGCATCCAGGCCGTGAGCGTGTCGATCCAGGACCCGACCGCCTACCAGACCGTGCTCGACCTGCTCGCCGGTCCACTCCCGCTGGCGGTCGGCACAATGCCGATCATCTGGTACGCCCTGCGCCTCATCGACCGCATCACCGCCACGCAGCCGTTCACCCAGGCCACCGCAACCGGCCTGCGCCGCCTCGGCGTGGTCGTCCTGATCGCCGGCGCCGCCTCCGAGATCGTCCGCAGCATCGCCGCCTATCTGCTGGCGGCCACCGTGGTGCCGCCCGGCGAGCGGATGGTGATGGTCGACTACACCCTCAGCGTCTGGTGGCTGATGCTCGGCCTCCTGCTGCTGGCGTTCGCCCAGATCATCGGGTACGGCCGGGGCCTGCGCGCCGAGCTCGACACGGTCATCTGATGCCACCCGAGGAACAACACCGCGTCGTCCTGCACCTCGACGCCCTGCTCGCCCGCAAGGGCCTGACCCTCACCGAGCTCGCCGACCGGGTGGGCCTGACCCTGGCCAACCTGTCGATCCTCAAGAACGGCCGGGCCAAGGCGATCCGCTTCAGCACACTGACCGCCCTCTGCGACGCCCTCGACTGCCAGCCCGGCGACCTCCTCGAGGTCACCGACCGAACCGGCAGCCGGAGGTAGTGTCCTTGAGCCGGCTAGCTCCCCGGCGTGAGGACGATTCTGCCGAACACGTCGCCGGCATCGAGCTTCTGGTGGGCCAGCACGGCTTGGTCCAGGGGCAGCACCTCGTGCACGACCGCCTCGTACTCCCCTCGGCCAGCCGCGTCGAGCAGGTCGGCCGTCACGGCGTACCGGTCGGGCTCGGGCACCGTGTTGGCGCTGAAGGTCGCGAACGACATCGATTTCTGGAACGCACCGACCATCTTCATGCCGAAGTCCGCCGGCGGGTCGCCGGCGACCGCGCCGACCAGCACCATGCGGCCGTTCGGATTGAGCCGGGCGAAGAACGACGGCAGGGCCGGGCCGGCGACGATGTCGATGATGACGTCGTAGCCGGCGGGGTCGCCCGGCGTTCCCGCACCGGCGCGGTCCAGCACGTGGGTGGCGCCGAGCTTGCGCAGGCGGTCACCGCGCTCGGGCGACGATGTCGTGACCGCCACCGCACCGGCACCGCCGCGGACGGCGAGCTGGACCGTCATGATGCCGATGCCGCCGGCCGCGCCGCGCACCAGCACCGACTCGCCGGCGGCGAAGTGCGCGTGGCGCAGGCCGAAGTGGGCCACCGCGGCGGAGCTACCGACCGTCACCGCGCCGACGGCCGACAAGTTCGCCGGGAGGGGAATCAGCGTCGCCGCCGGGGCGACCGCCTGCTCGGCGTAGCCGCCGCCGACGCCGGTGAACGCCCACACCCGCCGGCCGACCCACGCCGGGTCGACGCCGTCGCCGGTCGCGGCCACGGTGCCCGCGATTTCGCCGCCGAGGATGTGACCTTCGGTGAAACCGTACGCGGTGAGCGCGCCGCTCCGGATCAGGGTGTCCACACCGCCGACGCCGATCGCTTCGGTGCTGATCACCACCTGGCCCTCGGCGGGGCTGGGCTCCGGCAGGTCGACGACCGCCAGGCCGTGCGGGCTTCCGAACGCCTGGATGGCGGCAGCCTTCACGTGCTTCCTCTCGTCGTGCAGTGCACCGGACCGACACCGCGCCGGACCGATACCGCGGACGTTAACGGACGCCTCCGTCTGTTCAGTCGAAGTGAGAGCGGTGACCGACCGTTTGCCTCACGCCGGCGGGGTCGCGAGGCCCAAGTACCGTGACTTCCCGTGATCGAGTCCGAGATTGAGGTCAGCGAAGATCTGGTCCGCGACCTGTTGCGCGAGCAGCACCCGGACCTGGCCGACCGTCCCATCCGCGAGGTGGCGAGCGGCTGGGGGAACCAGATGTGGCGCCTCGGGGACGACCTGGTCGTCCGGATGCAGCGGATGGACACGAGCCCCGATCCGCAGCTCAAGGAGCGGCGTTGGCTGCCGGTGCTGGGCCCGCGCCTGCCGCTGCCGATCCCGGCTCCGGTGCGCCACGGAACGCCGTCCGAGCGCTTCCCCAAGATGTGGACGGTCATGACCTGGGTCGACGGCACGTCCCTGGACGAGGGGACGATCGTCCGCGGCGACCACGCGGCCGACACGTTGGCGGCCTTCCTCAGAGCGCTGCACGTGGAGCCGCCCGCCGACGCGCCGGGTGCCTCGGACTTCGGCACCCATCCCAAGGATTCCAGGGGCGGGTTCGAGCATTTCCTGGCGGCCGTGGACCTCGACGCCTTCGGTTTTGCCGAGGACGACATCCGGGCCGTGTGGGACGACGCGGCGGCGACCCCCGAGTGGCCGGGTCCACGGGTGTGGGTGCACGGAGACCTGCATCCGGCGAACGTCGTCGTCGCCGACGGCACGCTGGCGGGCGTCGTCGACTTCGGCGCGCTCTTCGCCGGCGATCCGGCCTGGGACCTCGGGGCTGCCTGGCTGCTGCTGCCCGAGGGAAGCGTCTCGCGGTTCTTCGACAGCTACGGCCGGGTGGACGAGGCGACGGTCCGGCGGGCGCGCGGGCTGGCCGCCCTGAAGAGCCTGTTCCTGATGCTGATGGGTCAGAACGGGGACCGTGGCCTGCCCGGCGGCAAGCCGAAGTGGGGACCCGCCGGCCGGTCGGCCCTTGACCGTGTCCTGAAAGGCGGGGATGTCAGGTGCTGAAACCTCCGCACATGTAGAGGACGCTGACGGCCAGTCCCAGCAGCCAACCAAGAACAAGGCCCCATGAGGACAGCGGCCCGAGGCGCCATCGCAGGGCGATGCAGACGCCCAGCAGGACGATCTGGGCGATCCCGTACGTCGTCGCGACGATGACGAGCACACCGGCCTTCTCGCCGGTGTCCAGGTCGGCGTTCGGGCCACCGCCGGCGTTGACAGCCGCGACCATCGTGACGCCGACAGCGACACCATGGCCGGCGAGAGCGACGACGGCCCCGGTCCATGCCGGCTTGGTGATCATCATGGACGGAGTGTGGCAAACGCCCGCCAGGGAACTATTCCGCGATCTGCACTGACGCGGCGGTCTGGCCGGGACGGACGGTGAACGGGGTTCTGGACACCGTGTAGTCGCCGTAGAGGCCGCGTACCACGACTGTGCCGTCGGAGCCGGTTCGCATCTCGGTCGGTGGCAGCCACCACTGTCCCTTGATGAGATCCTTCAGCGCGTCGTACGAGGGCTTACGGCTGCCGTCCGCGCGCACCAGCCCGACCGGCGCGCCCAGCCAGGCGCCGTCGTCGGTGAGCCCCCAGTAGTTGATCGATGCGACGGCGGGGTGGGCCATCAGCGACCGGTAGTGCCGGACGATCTCGTCGGCCTGGCGGGCCTCCCCCTCGGGCGTCGTCGGCCAGTCCGGGATCTGGTAGTCGTTGAGATCCACGATCTCGGGCGGCATCAGGTGCCCGGACACCAGGGTGCTCTCGGTCAGGTGCAACGGCAGGCCGTAGCGGGCGAACCGGTCGAGCATGCCCCGCATGTACTCCTCACCGCGGTACCCCTGGTGCATGTGGGTCTGCAACCCGATCGCGTCGATCCGGATGCCGGCTTCGAGCACCCCTTCGATCAGGCACTCGTACGCCGAACTGAGGTCGAAGTCGTTGAGCACCAGGGTGACCGCCGGATGGGCCGCGCGGGCCTCCTCGAACGCCATCCGCACCATGGCGATGCGGCCCCGGGACCGGGCGAGCCGGGTGATGGCGTTGTCCCCGTTCGCGAAGACCGGCATGATCACGGCCTCGTTGATGGCGTCCCAGACGTCGATCACGCCGGCGAATCCACCGACGAGCTCGCGGATCCGGTTGCGCTGCAGCCGTTCCACCTCGTCGAGGTCGAGGTCGAGCAGCCACGGCGGCTGCACCGTGTGCCAGACCAGCGGGTGACCCTTGACGGTGACGCCGCGGTCGGCGAGCCAGCGTGCGGTTCGCGTGAGCCGTTCGATGTCGGTCGTGCCCGGCCGCGGCTCGTAGGGTCCCCAGTAGAACGGCAGGGTCGCGGTGTTGAACAGGTTGAGCCACAGGTCGCCCAGCCGGTCCAGGTTCAGGGCCGTCGCGCCGCCGAAGGCCGGGCCGGCCGCGTCGGGCGGTGGACCACCGACGAGGCTCACGAAGTCGAAACCGATGTTGCCGAACGGGAACGCGTGTCGCTGCTGGGCCACGGTGACGACCCGGTCGGTCAGCGGCCGTCGGTCCGGCCCGAGCACGGTGAGAGTGACCTCGCCGATCCGGTGCTGCATGCTGTCGTCAGGCACTGTCCCGTTCCTCCTGATGCTCGGCGAGCTGCTTGATGTGGGCCGCGCGCTGCTCGAGCAGCCGTCGCAGATACGGCGAGAGCACCACTCGGGTCACCAGAGCACCGAGCGGACCGAACGGCGCGGTGATCGTCATGCGGTCGATCATCTGTGTCCGCCCGCCACCGAGGTCCTCGAAGACGTGTTCGTGGACGAGAGCGCGGAACGGCCCGCGGACCTGCTCGTCGACGAACCGACGCGGAGGCTCATGGGCGGTGATGCGGCTGGTCATGGACCAGACGATGCCGAAGTGACGCGCGCGGAACGTGACCTCGTCCCCGAGCCGGACTTCCCGCCTGCCGGTGCTCGTCGTAGCCGTCTCCCGGCTCCCGGCCAGGGAAGCGGCGTGGACGTCCATGTCCAGTTCCAGCGCGAAGACCACCCCGGCTGTCGCCTGGATGTCCGTCACGACCTCGATGAGTGCGGGCATCGGCCGTCAGGACGCGACGTCGACCAGGACCTTGCCGACCGTGCCCTGCTCCACCGCCCGGTGCGCGTCGGCGGTGCGCTCCAGCGGGAAGCGGACCAGTGGCAGGCCGTGCTCCTCCCCGACCGGCAGGACGCCGTCACCCACGGCCGCCGCGACGTCCTCGGCGGCTGCCGCGAGCGCCTCCGGTCCCACCGTGTAGAGCACGAGGAACTGGAAGCGCGTGTTCAGCATCATGTTCTGCCGTACGTCCAGCTCCACCGGCTTGCCGCCGTCGTTGGCGTACGTCGATATCGTGCCCCGGGTGCGCAGCACGGCCAGGTCCAGGGCGAGGTTCGCGCCCAGCGCGACCTCGGCGATGATGTCGACGCCGTCCGGGGCGATCTCCCGGATGCGCGCGGCCGGATCACCCTCGCGGTAGTTGATCACGTGGTGGGCGCCGGCGGCGGTGGCCAGCCGGGCCTTCTCCGGCCCGCTGATCGTGCTGATGACGGTGGCGCCGGCCCACCGGGCGAGCTGGATGACCGCGTGCCCGACCGCACCGGCCCCGCCCGCGGCGAGCACGACCTTGCCGTCGAGCGCTCCGGGCCGCAGGCGCCGCGGCCCGTCCTCGGCGACGGTCAGCGCCCGGTGCGCGGTGAGAGCCGGTACGCCGAGCGAGGCGCCGACGTCGAACCCGACCGCGTCGGGCAGCGGCACGGCCTGGGCGGAGGGGACGACGGTGAACTCGGCGGCGGTGCCGGTCGGGCGCCCGGCCGTGGCCATGTAGAGCCAGACCCGCTGCCCGACCCGGCCCTGGTCGACGCCCGCGCCGACCGCCTCGATCACTCCGGCGCCGTCCAGATGCGGCGTGACCTCGGGAAACTGCAGGGAGTTGGTGGCGCCCGAGCGGGTCTTCCAGTCGGTGGGGTTCACCCCGGACACGGTGACGCGGACGCGTACCTCGCCCGGGCCGGGGGTGGGCAGGTCGCGCTCGGCGAGCTGAAGAACGTCGGGATCGCCGGTGGTGCCGTACACGATGGCCTTCATGCCGTGATTCTTCCAGGCCGGGCGGTCCGGATGCCCGTCAGAACGACGTCCAGGTAGCGCCGCGTCAGCGGGGCGCGCTCGTCCCGGGTGGCGTGCACGGTCCTGGCCCGTACCCCACCCGGCAGCAAAGCCACGCACCTGGCCGGCACCGCGCACCTCGAACGAGTCATCCGGCGCGGCCAACGCACCCGGGACTTCGACCCGGCCCTGCCGGCCGGCTGCGGCTGTGCGGTGTCGCCGGTACCGGCGGCAAATGACTGGACATGAACCCCGCTCGACGTTCTACCGTCGGGCCATGACCGCGATCACGGGCCACCGCCGCACGTTTTTCCACCTGCTGGTGAGCACGCTGCTGGTGTCGGTGGTGAACTACACCGTCTGGTTCGCGGTGACCTTCTGGGTGTACCTGCAGACCCGCTCGGTCTTCGCCACGGGCCTGGTCGCCGCCGTGTTCCTCGTGCTCACCGCGCTGACCGGCATCTGGTTCGGCAGCCTGGTCGACCACCACGCGAAGAAGACGATGATGCAGATCTCCGCGGCCGTCTCGCTCCTGCTGTACGCGGCCGCGTTCACCCTGTACCTCGTCACGCCCCCGGCCTCGTTCACCGATGCGGGCAGCGTGCCGCTGTGGGCGTTCGTCCTGCTGCTCATGGTGGGTGTCATCGCCGGCAGCATCCGTACGATCGCGCTGCCGACGCTGGTGACCGTGCTGATCGACGAGGACGCCCGGGACCGGGCCAACGGGCTCGTCGGCACGACGTCGGGTACCTCGTTCCTGGTCACCTCGGTGATCAGCGGCATCCTGGTCGGGATCGACGGCATGTTCTGGGTGCTGGCGCCGGCCCTGGTGGTCCTGGTCCTCGCCCTGGTCCACCTCGCGGTGGTGCCGGTGCCCGCCCCGGCGGTGGAGGTGCCCGCCGGCGAGGAACGCCGCGTCGACCTGCGCGGGACGATCCGCGTAGTGGCCGAGGTGCCCGGGCTGACCGCGCTGATCCTGTTCTCCGCGTTCAACAACCTGCTCGGCGGCGTTTTCATGGCGCTGCTGGACGCGTACGGGCTGTCCCTCGTCTCGGTGCAGGCGTGGGGACTGTTGTGGGGCGTGCTGAGCACCGGGTTCATCGTGGGTGGGCTGCTCATCGCGCGTACCGGGCTGAGCCGTAACCCGGTCCGGTTGCTGCTGCTGGTCAACATCGCCCTGTGGACCGTGACGCTGCTGTTCCCGCTGCGTTCGTCGGTGTGGCTGATGGCGGCCGGCCTGTACGTCTACATGCTGGCCGTACCGTTCGCCGAGGCGGCCGAGCAGACCATCCTGCAGAAGGTGGTGCCGTACGAGCGGCAGGGCCGGGTCTTCGGCTTCGCGCAGAGCGTGGAGCAGGCCGCGTCCCCGCTGACCGCGTTCCTCATCGCGCCGGTGGCCCAGTTCGTGGTCATCCCGTTCATGACCGACGGCGCCGGGGCCCGGACGATCGGCGGCTGGTTCGGCACCGGGGCGGACCGCGGGCTCGCGCTGGTGTTCGTGCTGACCGGGGTGATCGGTCTGATCGCCACCGTGGTGGCGCTGAACAGCCGGCCGTACCGTCGGCTCAGCGCCCGGTACACGCAGGAGCCGGCACCCGCGGCGCCCGAAACTGCTGTAACAGGGTGATCCCATACGGCCAGGCCGCTGATCACGCATGACGGGCGGATCCGTGATGGCATCAAGCCATCTGTGAGCGATGACGTCGTCCACGCCGAACGGGCCCGCGACCTCGAGCCGGGCGGGATCGACGTCCGCGATGCCGACCCGGCCTGCGCCGGCAGCGCGCGCCACCAGCGCCGCCAGCACACCGATCGGGCCGACGCCGGTGATCAGCACCTGGGAACCCATCCCGACGCCCGCCCGCCGGTTCGCCCAGATACCCACCGACAGCGGCTCGATGAGGGCTGCCGCGTCGTCACTCAAGGCGTCCGGAACGGGATGTGCGACTGCATGGTGCACGCTGACGCGAGGCACGGGTGGTCCCGGACGATGGGTGTACTGGCAGGGCATCCCAGCCCGATTGAGCTCGTCGTACCGTCGGGACATGGACAACCGAGCCGAGGTCCGCGAATTTCTCACCACGCGACGCGCGAAGATCAGCCCCGAGCAGGCCGGTCTGCCCTCCTCCGGGCAGCGGCGCGTGCCCGGGTTGCGCCGCAGCGAGGTCGCGGCCCTGGCCGGGATGAGCGTCGAGTACTACGCCAAGCTCGAACGCGGCACTCTCGCCGGGGTCTCCCCCGGTGTCCTCGACGCGATCGCCCGCACCCTGCGGCTCGACGACGCCGAACGCGCCCACCTGATGCGCCTGGCCCACGAGGCCGACGGCAGCAACGTCGTCCTGCGCCCACAGCGCCGGCGCCGGCCGGGACAGATCCGGCCGAGCCTGCAATGGGCGCTGGACACCATCACCACCGGCCCGGCCATCGTCGTCGACAACCGCCAGGACCTGCTCGCCGCCAACCACCTCGGCCGCGCCATGTACAGCGACGTCTACGCCGACCCCAACCGGCCACCGAACTTCGCCCGGTTCACCTTTCTCGACAACGCGGCCCGCCGCTTCTACCCCAACTTCGACCTCGCCGCCGACATGACCGTCGCGAACCTGCGCACGGCAGCCGGCAAGGACCCCCACGACAAGGGCCTGCACGACCTCGTCGGTGAGCTGTCCACCCGCAGCGACGACTTCCGCCGCCGCTGGGGCGCTCACAACGTGCGCATTCACGGGACCGGCGTCAAGACCTTCCACCACCGCGCCGTCGGCGACCTCGAACTCGCCTACGAAAGCATGGACCTGCGCGCCGACCCCGGCCTCACCATGACCCTGTACGCCGCGCAGCCCGCCTCCCCCACCGAGGACGCCCTGCGCCTGCTCGCCTCCTGGGCCGCCACTCACCAGACCCCGGCCTCCGACGAGCGGCTCACCAACCGCTGACCTGAGATGACCTTCCTCAGCCGGCCTGGACGTCGACGTTCGCGGTGACGGCACCTTCCATGTCGGCGATCCGGCCGGCCGCGTCGCCGTCCAGGTGACCGATGATCACGATGCCGGGGTAGTACGACTGATCGCCGTAGTAGAGGACCAGATCGTTGCCGGGTGCGTAGTAGCCGACATCGCCGACGTCGGGGTCGGCACCGTCCGGTTGACCGTCCAGCGACAGCGGTGACGGCAGCGGGCCGGTCTTCTCCACCGAGCCGTGATCGGTCATCGCGACGGTCAGCGGTAGCTGGGCGACCAGATCACGACCCGCGGCACTGTCCAAGATCGTGGCCGAGAAGCGCTCGCCGCCGATGGCGATGCTGATCTTCATCTGCTCCTCCTGAGGGGATGCGGTCTCGGTGCCACTCGGCTGGGGTGTCGCCGGTCCGGTAGCTGATGCACCCGCCCGGGTGTCCTCAGACCGGTCGGGGTCGCCACAGCCGGCAACAGCCAGTCCGGCGATGGTCAACAGCGCTGCGCAGACGGCCGCGCGGGAGGCTGGCATGACGTCTCCATCTGTCGGGTGGGCTGCCACACAGGCCCCAGGCGTGCTCAGTGCAGCTGTCACACCCGTGGACAGAGGTCGTCCACCGGAGCCGGTTGCTCGATGACAAGCACGATCGCGGATTCGGGATGCGGCGGATCGGCGGGCCCGGGCGCGATCCAAAGCAGTGACGTCAACGCGACGGCCAGGGCCACCGCCAGTTTCATACCGAGGGTCACACGCACGTCTCGGTCCTTTCTCAACGTGCAGGCAGCAGCCGCATCGTTTACGGGCGCAGCAGAGTCTTGACGGCGTGGCGCTCGTCCATGGCCCGGTAGCCCTCGGCGGCCCGGTCGAGGGGCAGGTCCAGGTCGAAGACCTTGCCCGGGTCGATGGTGCGGTCGCCGATCAGCTCCATCAGGTCGGGCAGGAACCGGCGTACCGGGGCGGGTCCGCCGTGCAGGTGCACCAGAGCGCCGAACAGCTCCAGGCCCGGCAGTGCGACGTCGTGGGTCACGCCGACGAAGCCGACGTGCCCGCCGTGGCGGGCCGAGTTGATGGCCTGCATCATCGACTGCTGCGTGCCGACGGCCTCGACGACCGAGTGGGCGCCGAGCCCACCGGTCATCTCCTTGATCCTGGCGATGCCCTCGTCGCCGCGCTCGGTGACGATGTCGGTGGCCCCGAACTCGCGGGCCAGCTTCTGCCGCGACTCGTGCCGGCTCATGGCGATGATCCGCTCGGCGCCGAGCTGCTTCGCGGCGAGCACCGCGAGCAGGCCCACGGCGCCGTCACCGACGACCGCGACTGTCTTGCCCGGTCCGGCCTCGGCGGCTACTGCGGCGAACCAGCCGGTGCCCAGCACATCGGAGGCAGCCAGGTAGCCGGGGATCAGGTCGGCCGGTGGCACCTCGGGCGTGGCGACCAGAGTGCCGTCGGCCAGGGGGATCCGCGCGTACTGCGCCTGGGTGCCGACGGTGCCCATCAGGACCCGGTGCACACAGCCGGACTGGTAGCCGGCCCGGCAGATCTCGCACGTGTTGTCGGAGGCCCAGAACGAGCCGACGACGAACTGGCCCGGCCGCAGCGTGGTGACCTCGCTGCCGACCTCCTCGACGATGCCGACGTATTCGTGGCCCATCGGGGTCGCGCCGTCGAGCTTCTCGATGCCCCGGTACGGCCACAGGTCGGAGCCGCAGACGCAGGCCGCCGACACCTTGATGATCGCGTCGGTGGGCTGCTCGATCCGCGGGTCCGGACGGTCCTCGACCCGGACATCGCCCGGGCCGTGCATGACAACACCACGCATGATGATCTTCTCCTCGGTGTATTTTCTCGTCGTCTCAGCAGACCGCATCGGTCTCGCGCGGGGAAGTTCCTGCTGATGGGTGTACCGGCAGAGCACGCCAGGCAGGTTTGAGAACGTTCGGCGCCGGGACGGCGCGAATCGGCGCATCGGTGTCGCGCAGCAGACCGCCGCTGCGGCCGTTCCCGGTGGCGACGATCCCCGCCAGGATCGACAGTGCGGTGTCAGCCGGCGACGAGCCGCCCAGATCCAGGCCCGCCGGGGCCACCAGCCGCTCCAGGCCGGGCAGGCCGTCCAGGCGGCGCAGTCGTTGCCGGTGGGTGGCGCGGCTGCCCAGCGCCGCGATGTGCCCGGCGCCGCCGGAAAGCGCGGCTCGGATGCCACGGTCGTCGATGCGCGGGTCGTGGCTGAGCACGACCACCGCGTCCGATGCCCGCAGCGGGTGCCTAACCATCCAGTCGTCCGGCCAGGCCGGCACTGTCTCGGCTCCTGCGGGGAACGCACCGGAGCCGAGGTGCCCGGGACGCGGGTCGATGATGATCACCCTGCGGCGCAGCGGCCCGGCCAGCTCGGCGAGGGTCGCGGCCAGGTCGGTTGCACCGACGAGGATCAGCCGCTGCCGCTGCGGCAGCTGCTCGACGAAGGCGCCGGTCCCGTCCAGCTCATCGATGGTCGCGGCGGTCGACCAGAGGTACGGCGGGTGCAGCGCGACCCGTACGGCCAGTGGCTCGTCGCGGGCGAGGGCGGCGGTGATCGCCGTACAGACCGTGGCCGGCGGCACCGGGGTGACGAGGACGCGCAGCTGCCCGGCACAGGCCGGGGCGTCCTCCCAGGGCATCAGGTGCTCACCCGGTGAGACGAGCTCCAGACGCGGGGGCGCGCCGTCCAGCACCGCGGCGGCTGCGTCGAGCACGATGCCCTCCACGCAGCCGCCGGACAGCGAACCGCGCCAGGCGCCGCCGGCGGCGACCGCCATGGTGGCGCCCAGCGGCCGCGCGCCCGGGCCGTCGCGGCCGACCAGCCGGGCCAGCACGACCGGCCGGCCCGCGCGCCGCTCGGCATCCACGAAGGACCACACCTCGTGCAGCACTACCGCAGCATCTCCGCGGTGATGGGCAGTTCCCGGATCCGCTTGCCCGTGGCGTGGAAGACCGCGTTGGTGATCGCCGGGGCGACCCCGACGTGGACCACCTCGCCGAGACCCTTGACGCCCAGCGGGTCGGCCTCGCGGTCCTCGCCGTGCAGATAGATCGCGCGCAGGTCCGGCACGTCGGCGTTGACCGGCACGAGGTAGTCGGCGAGGTTGGCGTTGGCGATGCGGCCGTCGCGCGTGTCGGTGACGGTGTGTTCCAGCAGGGCCGTGCCGATGCCGCCGACCATGCCGCCGATGGCCTGGCTGTCGGCGAGCACCGGGTTCACGATCCGGCCGGCGTCATAGACCCCGAGCAGCCGGCGGACCCGGACGATGCCCAGGCGCGCGTCCACGGCCACCTCGGCGAAGGTGGCGGCGTAGGCGTAGAACGAGAACCGGGCCTCGCCGGTCGGCAGGGTGAACGAGCCGTCGGCCTCCAGGTGCTCACGCCCGTTCCGGTCGAGCAGCCGGCGGTATGTCTCACCGCGTGCGGGCCGGTCGCGCAGGGACAGCCGTCCGGAGCGGACGACGACGGTGGCTGGGTCGGCGCCGTACAGCGGTGACCGCGGATCCTGGACGGCGAGGGTGACTGCTTGGCGGCGTACCTTGTCGCAGGCGTCCTGGACCGCTGAGCCGACGCTGGCCATGGTCATCGACCCGCCGTGCGGCGGGGTCGCCGGCATCAGGGAGTCACCCAGCCGGAACCGGACCCGGCCCATGTCGACGCCGAGCGCGTCGGCGGCGACCTGGGTCATGGACGTGTAGGTGCCGGGGCCCATGTCACTGGTGGCGGATTCGACCACCGCGGTGCCGTCGGCGGACAGCCGCGCCCGGCTCTGCGCCGGGGCGCGGGCGGTGTCGTAGACACCGGCGGCCATACCGGTGCCGATCAGCCAGTCGCCGTCGCGGGTCGACCGCGGCGCGCGGGGACGAGTGCGCCACCCGAATTCACGGGCGCCGGTCTGCAGGCATTCGCGCAGCCGGCGGGTCGAGAACGGCAACCCGGTGGATTCGTCCCGGCTCGGTTCGTTGCGGTGGCGGAGCTCGACCGGGTCGACGCCGACCCGGTGGGCGAGCTCGTCCATGGCCGATTCGATGACGTGGACCGCGGTGGCGTAGCCGGGGCCGCGCATCCAGATGGGCGTGTTGGCGTCCACGGGCACGGAGGCATAGTGCTGGGAGACGTGCGGCAGGCTGTACATCATCTGCCCGGCGGGCAGGATGCCCTCGCTGAAGGCCTCGTACCGGGAGGTCTCGGCGCGGATGTCGTGGCTCATCGCCTGCAACCGGCCCTGCCGGTCCGCGCCGACCCGCAGCCGGTACTCGTACGAGGGCCGGAAGCCGGTGCCGAAGTACATCTGCCGGCGGGTCAGCACCAGCTTCACCGGCCGGCCGGTCTGCCGCGCGGTGAGGGCGGCGACCGTCACGTGCGGCCAGGCGCGCAGACCGCTGCCGAACGCGCCGCCGACGAACGGCGAGAGCACCCGCACCGAGGCCAGCGGCAGACCGAACACCGCGGCGAGTTCGGTGGCGGTGCCGGCGCCGACCCACTGGGTCTTGTCCCACAGGGTGAGCTGATCGCCCTGCCAGCGGGCGATGGTGGCGTGTGGCTCCATCGGGTTGTGGTGGTTGCGGGCGGTCCGGTACGTGACGTCCAGGCGGACCGGCGCTGAGGGCAGTGCCTGGCCGGTGTCGCCGCGGGCGTACGTGGTGGGCTCGTTGGCCGGTGCGCCGGTCAGGTCGAACGATGGTGTCTCGGCGGCGTAGCTGACCTGCACGAGACTCGCGGCGTGCTGGGCCTGTTGCAGGGTGGTGGCGACGACGACGGCGACCGGCTGGCCGAAGAAGTGGACGCGGTCGTCCTGGAAGACGCGCAGCCGCTGTCCGGGTGGGTTGTTCGAACCGGTGTTCTCCCGGTACGGCAGCCGCGGCGCGTTGAGGTGGCTGATGACCGCCTGCACGCCCGTTTGGGCGGCTGCGGCGGTGGTGTCGACGCCGGCGATGCGGCCCCGGCCGATGGTGGCGTCGACCATGACGGCGTGCAGGACGCCGTCGATGAGGTGGTCGGCGGCGTAGCGGGCCGCGCCCGTCACCTTGAGGCGGCCGTCGACTCGTCGTTTGTCGGCACCGACAGCGATACGGGGCTGAGTCATCGGGTTCCTCCCACGATCCGCAGCTGACGTTCGACGGTGCGCTGCAGCAGCTCCACCTTGAAAGCGTTGTGCCGTAACGGCTGTGCGCCGTCGGCGGCGTGACGCGCCGCACTGGGCCACAACGCGGCGGACGGTCGCTGCCCGATCAGGCGGCGTTCGACCGCGGCCAGCCTCCAGGGCACGGTGCCCACTCCCCCGGCGGCGACCTTCGCCGATCGGATCACCCCGTCGCTGATGTGCAGCGCCACCGCGGCGGAGGTGAGCGCGAACTCGTACGACTGCCGGTCGCGGACCTTGAGGTAGCCCGACGTCAGGGGCCGGGGATGCGGCGGGATGTCGATCGCGGTGACCAGTTCGCCCGGGTGCAGATCGTGTTCCCGCTGGGGAGTGCCGCCGGGCTGGAGCAGGAAGTCATCGATCGCTACCTGGCGGGCTCCGGCGGGACCGAGCAGGTGGACGACGGCATCCAGGGCGGTCAGGGCAACAGCCAAATCCGACGGGTGGGTGGCCACGCACGCCGGCGACGTGCCGAGGATCGCGTGGCTGCGGTTCCAGCCGTCGCGGGCGGCACAGCCGGAGCCGGGCTCGCGTTTGTTGCACGCCGCCGAGACGTCGCGGAAGTAGGTGCAGCGGGTGCGTTGCAGGATATTGCCGCCGAGGCTGGCCATGTTGCGCAGCTGCGGTGACGCGCTCAGCTCCAAGGCCTGCGACACCACCGGGAACGCGGTACGTACGAGGGGATGGCGGGCCGCGTCGGCCATGCGTACCAGCGCGCCCAGGCGCAATCCGCCGCCGCCGGTGGCGGCTATCGTGCGCAACGGCAGGGCCTCGATATCGACGATCTCGTCCGGCCGCTCGACGGTTTCGCGCATCAGGTCGACCAGGGTCGTGCCACCGGCGATGTAGCGGCCACCCCGAGCACCGGCCGCCAGCGCGGCCCGGGTGTCGGCGGCCCTGGTGTAGGCGAAGGGAAACACTGGTTCACCGCTTCCCGGCGGCCTGCTCGACCGCCCTGACGATTTTGGGATAACAGCCGCACCGGCAGATGTTGCCGCTCATCCATTCGCGGATCTCCGCCGGCGAGCCGGTGTGGCCCTCACGGATGCAGGCGGTGCCGGACACGATCTGACCCGGGGTGCAGAACCCGCACTGGAACGCGTCGTGGGCGATGAACGCCTCCTGCAACGGGGTCAGGTCGTCGCCGTCGGCCAGACCCTCGATCGTGGTCACTTCGGCCCCGTCCAGACGCACGGCGAGAGTGAGGCAGCTGTTGACCCGCCGCCCGTCGACCAGCACCGTGCACGCCCCGCACGCGCCCTGGTCGCAGCCCTTCTTCGTACCGGTCAGGTCCAGGTCCTCGCGCAGCAGATCGAGCAACGAGGTGCGGGTGTCGGCGGAGACCCGGTGCCGCCGGCCGTTCACCGTCAGGGACACCGCCCGGGCGGGTGCGCCCGGGGCCGGCGCGGCGCCGGCCGGTGCGTCGGTCAGCAGGCCGGCGGCCGCTGTCGCGCCGCCGACGGCGGTCGTCGTGGCGATGAACGTGCGCCGCGACAGCGGTGTCGCCGAGATGTCACTGGACACGATGCCTCCCTACCGGAATCGAGTACGAGGTCGGTTCCGAGCAAAGCAGCATTCCGATTCCGCAGGGATACTCTGTCGGTACACCCCACGGAAGGCTGCTTTTCGCTCGCTTTCCGCATTGACGCCCATCAGCGCAGCGTGGGCGCCGGTTCTGTCCCGCCCCGGGCCAGCACGAGCAGTCCGACCATCGACAGGACAGCCCCGCCGACCATGAGCAGCGCCATCGGCACCGCGGTGTGTTCGCCGCCGAGCCCGGCGATCGGGGCGATGGTTCCGGCGGCGACCCACTGGACGAAGCCGAGGACCGCTGAGCCCGTACCCGGATGCTCCGGCACCTCGGCCGAAGCCAGTGCACCGCCGTTGGCGATCATCAGGCCCTGGGCGGTCATCAGCACGAAGAAGCAGCCGACCGCGAGCAGCAGCGGGGTACCGAACCAGATCGCGCCGGCGAGCATCGCGCCGCCGGCCGCGAGAGCGGCCACCTGCCCGACGAGGATGACCTTGCGGGTGGCGACCCGGCCGGCCAGCCGGGCCGCGACCAGCGCGGCGACGGTCATCCCGGCGGCATTGGCCGCGAAGTCGGCCGAGTACGCGATCGGCGACATCCCGTTCATCGACTGCAGCACGAACGCCGACGTGGCGACGTACGCGAACAACGCCGCCATGGCCGAGCCGGTGACCAGCAGATAGCCGACGTAGCGACGGTTCGTGAGCACCTGGCGCCCGGCGACTGCGAAGGCGCGCAGACCGCCGCTGTGCCGCTGGTCCGGCGGCAGCGACTCCGGGACGGCGACCAGGACCGCGACCAGCATCGCCAGGCTCAGCGCCGCGACGGTCCAGAACGACACCCGCCAGTGCGAGAGCTGCAGGATGACCGCGCCGAGCAGCGGTCCGGCGATCGGGGCGACACCACCGACGCCGGCGACGACGTTCAGCACCCGGACGAGGCGGGCGCCGGTGGCCAGGTCCACGATGATCGCCCGGCCGATCACCATCGCCCAGCCGCCGGCGAAGCCCTGCACCAGCCGCGCCAGCATCATGACCCCGATCGACGGGGTCAGCGCGCACACGATCGAGGCAACCGTCATCACCACCAGAGCGACGAGCAACGGCCGGCGCCGGCCCCGCTGATCCGACACCGGACCGCCGATCAACTGCCCCAGGGCCATGCCGACGAAGAACGTGGTCAGGGTCAGCTGCACCTGCGTCGCCGAGGCGGACAGCTCATCGGCCACCTGCGGGAACGCCGGCACGTACATGTCGGTGGCCAGCGGCGCGATCGCGGTCAGGAAGATCACCGTGCCGATCAGCCCGGCGGTGAGCGCGGACCGGCGACGGGCGACGGGCTGTTCGGGTACGGAGGTCAGTGAAAGCACCCGGCCAGCACACCCCGATCGGACGCGGCGAGGAAGTCACGGCTGAGGGGTGTACCAGCAGTACACCGCTGGCCGCCTCATCAGAAGCGTTCGTGGGTGACGCGGAATCTTTCTGCGGGGTCCGCCGGAGTCAGCACCAGCTTTGTTGCCTGACCCCTTGCGGAGGCAGGTCAGCGTGACCAGGGCGCTTACATCGGAGTTCATCACCTGCACGGACATGGTGCCCGAACTCGTGAAGATGATCGGTGACCACGCCACCGCCGGCGACCTACCGTCCGAAGTAGATTCGCTCAGGGCGGCCGACCCAAGAGCTGACCCGCGACCGCAACCCGCGGGCCTACACCACCGCGCCGATCCCCCGCCGACCGTTCCGGCCTGCGCTGCCGCGGATCAGACCGTGTTCCCGAGCGAGTGCGCAGATACGTGATCGCGGTCGGGCTATTTCTACATCTCGGGCTCTGACGAGCGCGATCACCAGGGCCAAACACCGACGGTCACCACGCCGGTTAGCAGCATGAAGAACATGACCGCCGCCAACCGAAGAAGCTGCACGGCGCGTCTGAGCTGCTCGTACCGTGCTCGGTGCTGTTTTATGTTGATCCACAACTCCACCTGAGCAGCCAGCACGTCATCCGGCCGGGACTGACTCACGAAGGCGGCGCTGAACTCGCCGAAATTCTTGATACTCGCGACCGTGTCCGTCCCGTTGTAGAGGAAGCTCGTCGGCAGATGCGCCTCGCCGAACGTGCTCCGGCTGGCACGTGGGGTTGCCAGCACGCCGACCGCCGCCAGCAGCGACAGCACCACCAGCAGCCCGCTCGCGAGGGCACCGACGGCGAACAGCACGCGCAACACACTGGGCATGTCGGCCGTGCCGCCCAAGAGCTGGGCGATGATCACGGCGTTGCCCGCCGACAGCAGCGCGCTTGCACTGGTGACCACGGAGGCCCGAGTTGCCGTGGAAGCCCGCAGCCGGTCATATCGATCCAGATGCCAGCGTAGGGCCGACAGTTCTTCGCCGAGATCGCTTTGCGGGTTCTTTCGCCGTGGGTCCACTGCCGGAAGTCCGGGCGGATCCCCGTCCATCGGGGTCATCGCGATTCCGCGTCGAGCATGCGGGCTAGGTCGGGTCGCTCGATGGCGAGGAGGGCGCCGCGGAGCTCATCGAGCCGACCTCGCACCTCCAGCCATTCCCAGATACCGCGTGCCTCATCGCCTTTGTCGAACTTTCGACGGTCGTACGGCCGGATCACGAGCACGTCGGCCAGATCCTGCCAGCTGTCCGCGACGGCCTGACAGAAACGAAGCTTCACGAGCCCTGCCTCTGCCAAGGAACCCCCGGCGTCCGAGGAGCCGCTCCGGGATGGCATTTCGTTTGGGTGTTCCGGTCGCACCGCGGACGGCGGAGTATTGGTCGCCGCGCGCCCGTCCTGGCGATTCGGAGGAAGCAGACCCTCCGTGCACAGCGCGGCCACCTCCAGGTACCACCAACGCTCCTCCGCCGCCAGGGTGTCGTCGGCAACGGTCCGCAACGCGGAAGCGGCTAGGACCAAGATGTTCTGACGAATCCAGTCGCTGCTCAGCCCTCGGCGGATGCCCCACAAACCCGCCGCCTCATGAACCTTGCGGGCAACGTCGATGTATCCACTGACGGCAGGCCCCGGTAGATACGACTGCGGGCGCACGATCAGTTCAGCCAAGCTGGACCGGGCGGCCGAACGAGGAGCGAGCGCAGGAAGCCACGCGTCGGCCACCGACAGGAGCAGTTTCATCGGGTCCCGGGAGACCGGAATGTCGTGCGCGAAACGCCCGAAATCGATCAGTCGAAACTGTTCGGGACGGGCCTCGTCCTCCACCGGCACCAGGATATTCTGCAGATGCAGATCGCCGTGACCGTTGCCCCGGAAAACCTCCACCGGTCCGGCATCGAGTGCTCCGTCCATAAGTGCGATGGGGTTGGGCAGGGGATCGGGTCTCCCGGGAAGCAAGATCTCGCGCTCGTTGCCGGCCGTCCCGAGGCCTGCCTCCGCCAGGAAAGCCCGGAGTTTCGACACCTTGACTGAACCGAGATCGCGATGCAGGAACTCGCTCGGCACGACGGTGGTCGGTGCGGGGTCGTCGTCGCCGACGTTCAGCTCGTTGACGATCGTCCGCAGTACGGTCTCGCAATAGTCGCCAAACCGAGGATCGTCGATCAGCTCCGCGAGCGGCACCATGCGGGCGAGATCGGCCTGCGCCACCTCTTGCAGGTGGACGTACCAGCCACTGCCGGGCAGTGGCATGGCCCAGCGCGTCTCAATCATGTGTGCGGCGAAGAAATCCGGCGAGACGTGTTGCTTCGCCAGGGCGACGCCGCGTGACTCGCTAGGTCCCAGCTCCGGCGGCACGAGCTTGAGGACCGCTCCCTGCAACATCCCCTTCTGCGGCCGGAGCCAGACCACTGCGACGATGGAGCCGCTGCCACCGCTGGTCAGCCAGCTCCGATGGGTGAGGTCGAAAGGCTGTCCACGAATCCATTCGGCGAGCGCCTTGAAGAGCGGCGCGGGCAGGATCTGCTGCCACGGCTCGGGATTGGTGAGACGGCCGAACCGCTGGTCTGCCACTTGTCCTCCCACAACGACGAGATCGCCGCAAATCCAGATCTCAGGCAAATTGCGATCTTGATGCGGCGCCCTGTGGCGGTGTTCCTAGATCGATCATTGACGGCGCCGAGCCGCCAGGCAACATTTCACCGGCAACGTGATGGTCCGGCGTAATGTTGCGCCCGGAAGGACAGCATGAGTAAATGAACCGCGTTCCTCCAATTGATCTCGAACGCTGGCTATCATGGCGTCACGTCAAGTTCGAGTGGCGCTTAGGGGCGGGCGACTGGGCCACGCCCCCTGGGAGGTTGATGTATGGCTCGGACCGCGCGCGAGCCCTCGCGGCGCCGGACGCCGCAAAAGCGGGAGGTCGAGGTCAATGTCGGAACCGAGCTGCAGGGTCACGCTGTTCACGATCTCGGTCGCCTGCTGGCGGCCTTGCGCCAGAACTTACCGGTCTGCATAGACCTCAGCGATTGCGGCCGATTCGATGTCGTGGCACTGTTGCACGTCTTGGCGGTGGTGGCTGAGCGCAGGCGCAGGGACCTACCCACGACGTTCCGGCTACCTCGGGATTCCGAAGCGCGAGATTTTCTCCGGAAGAAGAGCTTTCCGTCGACTGTCGGATATCTGACCGGCACTCCATTTCGGTTCCTGGTCGACGATCACGACGTCCGGTATTTCGGTGAGTCCACGGCCGAGCCCCAGGCCGTTCCGGAGACGGATCCGTCGGCCGCCATCATCGAGTACCTGTCGAACAAGCGATTCTTTGCTTTCCGCCCGTATGGCATCAAGTCCGGGTCGGACCGCAGCACCTGCATCGAGACTGAGTGGGATCATTGGCGGAACCCACTCATGATGAGAGTGCTGGAGGGGCGGACCGAGACTCGGTCCGGCGGCTACCCCAAGGACTTTACTCGTGTGGTGGTGCAGGAGATGTTGGCGAGCCTGCTGCGCAACGTCGCCGAAGGCATGGTGGTGACCGGCTCACAGATATCGATGGAAGGCAACATCCGTTGTCTGACGGTGGCCGCCTGGCAGGGGGCCATCACACCGCGGGTCAACCTGTGCAGCCGGCTCTATCAGCATGCCGCCGAGAGGTCGAGCACCCAGGATGGCGTGCTGGAGATAGATGCGAACGTCTCCGGCACGGACATCGAGAGTTACGCTTGGATGACCGATGAGGACCGACCGTCCGGTTTGGACCGGGCGGGGAGCCAAGAAGGCGAAACGACGAAGTCAGTGGCGAAGCCGGTGGCATCGGCGGTCGAGTCGCATGGATCGCTCGATCGGAGTCTGCAGGCCCTGTACCAGTCAGTGACGAACGTCTTCGACGGCCGACTGGAATGCTGGTCCGGTGACCTTTTTGCGGGAATCGAAAAAGGAGACGAGAAGACGAAGTATCGCCTGGCACTGCGAGAAGTCCACGGTCTCGCCCTTCAAGGTAACATCATTGCCGTCCGCATACCTCTCGGCCATGCCTGAGCGGCCTCTCCGGCCGCGCGTGCTCAGCATCGGAAAGGCAGCTTCCGAGCGGGTGTCGCGGCAGCGCGCGGAGCTTCACGAGTGGATTGCTGATCACCTGACCAGGAGCATCTGCAGCTCTGACGAATACGACGCCACAGTTTATCTTGGGCTGGAAGAGCTTCTGCAGGAGCAGTACGGCCAGATCGGCGAGGCCCTCGAGAAGACCCTACCGCTCAAGGGCGACTCGGACGCGGTTCTCCTCGTTGACCTGACCGCGAACCCGTATGACCTGCTTCCTGATCCGCTCCTCGCCGCCGTCGGAGACGTCGTCACCGAGTGGTGCGGCGACGGAGCGCATCGAAGCGTCATCATTCTGATCCCGGTGCTGCCTCCGAGGGACGCATCCATTTTCTGGCCATCCGTCCTCGACCTGGTGGAGTCGGGGCGGCTGATGGTGGTCCAAAACGATGGTGTCGTCGTGGGCGCGGCGGAAGCAGAAATTGCGCATGGACCCATCAACGAGTACGCGGCATCGCAAGCCCGGCTATCCGGCTCGCTGGAGTCAAGAATTTCTCACAAGATGCTGCGCAAGCTAGGGCACTTCTCGATACCGACCGATGACGGCCCTCAATGTGCCCGCTTTTTCTTCGACTGCTCCCTCGCCCTCGACGACATCACGTACGCCATAGTGGATTACGTCCGACGTCGGATCATGCCCGCGCGCCCGAGCATAGTGTTGATGACCCACGGGCCACGGTCGGCCTGGTTGAAGGAAGCCGGGCTGAGTGCTGCACACCTGCTGGGCGCCGGCTATGTCGACGTATCGGACCCCGAGGCCATCATGCCGGGCCTGGCCGCAGATGCGATCGGTGTCTGCGTCTTCGACGTCGTGAACTCGGGCACGACGATGCGCTCGGTGCTGAGACGCTTGCGGGCCGCCGGCACCCCGTTGGCCTCACGGGCCATTACCGTGCTGCTCGATCGGCGGGCGAGG
The DNA here is from genome assembly GCF_050955795.1 of Actinoplanes sp. CA-051413. Taxonomy (NCBI): domain Bacteria; kingdom Bacillati; phylum Actinomycetota; class Actinomycetes; order Micromonosporales; family Micromonosporaceae; genus Actinoplanes; species Actinoplanes sp. CA-051413. The sequence goes on along the minus strand of NZ_CP192100.1, from coordinate 3,173,242 downwards.
CCTGTCGAACCCGTTGACGACGTGACGCTCGAGCACTTCGCTCGCGTGGACGCGTCGAAGGTGGTCCGCGACGATTGCCCGCAATGCCGGATCGGCCTTTCGTTCACCGACCCGCTCGTCGAGAGGCAGCTGACCATGCGTTCGTTCGACGCGTGGGACATCTTCCTGCAGTTCCCGTGGGTCCAGGAGCCGTACGGGCCGAGCGGACTGCAGCTGTTCGACGAAGCCCCTGATCTGGGTGCGGCCATCAATGAGTACGGCGACTACCTGGCGTACAAGATCGAGCAGATCGTCGAGTCACTCCGACCGTCGAAGAACCTGGTCTTCGTGTGCCCGGAGGAGCCGCAGATCAAGAAACTCGCGGACCGGCTGGGTCCCCGGTTCCACGACCGATATGTAGCCGTCCACGTCCCTCGGAGCGCGCTGGAGCCAGCGTCCCAAACGAATTTGACCGAGGACCGTGCGGCCTGGGAGAAGCAGCTCGATCACCTACAGAAGGCAGAATCGGAGATCACCGTAGTGGTGATCGACGAGATGAACGCCTCCTCCACCACTGCTTCCAGTCTCATCCACATCCTGCGTAGCCATGGCGTCGAGCCGCGCGCCTACGTTCCCATCCTCGATCGGGACGACATGGCGGAAATAAGCGGGGTACCGGTGCTGCCGGTGTACAGCGTTCCGAGTCCTCGAAGGATCCCCGATGACGTCCGGTGACGAACCCGGTCCGCTGGCGGATCTCGAGGTTACGGAGACTCGGTCGCGCCTGCTTGAGCCGGCCGACGAGTCGTGTATCGCTCTGCTCCATTTCTTGCGTAGCTCCGATCTGCCAGCGGTGCCCCAGCGACTGCTGTTCGCGGATTATGCCGCGCGGCGCTTCTTGCTGATACCCGGGCTGCGCGCCGCGATGGACGAGGAGTTTTTCGCCCACTATCTACCCGACATGGGCCCGCTTCGCGGACTGGGCAGCCTCCGTGGAGCGCAGGAGAGCCTCACGGGGGACGAGACTCTGGCCCTGGAGGATCCGACCGTGCCGGGCCGCCCCGTCGGCCACCCGAGCACGGACGATGCGCAGCGCCCTGCACCTGGTGGCACGGCGCCGAACAGAACCGCCGGTGACCAGATAGTCGACCTGGTGTCGCGGCCCGTCGTCGATATCGCCATCATCGCCGCGGCCGGAACCGAGCTCCACGCCGTACGCGATGTGTTCCGCCCGGTGGAGAAGTCGTCCTCCAACGGTGGGCAACCGGTCTACCGCGCCACGGTGGCCCGGGATGGCTCATCCGACCAGCTTACGGTCGCCATCCTGCCTACCGGAGGGCACAGCGAAGCCGAGCCGGTGAGAAGCGCAGTCGATGTCTTCCAGTTCTGTGAGCCCGGTGCACTTTTTCTGGTCGGAGTGGGATCCGGCGACAAGAGGCGGGTGAAGCTCGGCGACGTGGTCGTGCCTCAAAGCATTCATCGGCATCCGGGCGGCCGGTTACGGATTCCCGGCGACATGCAATTTAACCTGGGCTGTTACGATCCCGATTCTGCCGGATTCCCGCGCGAGCTGCGGACAATCCTGAAGAAGGTCGGAAAGGATCATTTGCCTCCGCGGATGCCCTCCCGTTTCCAGCCCCGGGTCCTGTTCAACGCCGCAGTGCTCTCGTCGTCAGCGGCCCGGCCGGCAGGGAGCGGCCACGTCGCCGGCGGGCAGGTCGGCGAGACGGAGTTCCCCATCGCCATGGTGGACAACGACTCGTGGGACTTCGGCTCGGCGAGTAACGGCCGATGGTGGGCGATACTCAAGGGCGTCAGCGATTTTGGCGACCGGAAAACTCGCGACAAGTGGCATTATCTGGCAGCCGTCTCGGCTGCGTTGTGTCTGAAGAACTTCCTGCAGAAGGAGTACGTCCCGCCGCAGGGCCTGGTGTTCTGACGCGCGAGGGTCCTCTGCACGGCCACACGCTTGCCGGAGCCCGACAGCGATGACGGCGGTTGAGCAGCCCCTCGTGAGCGAGGCTCGGGCGCATCAAGAGTGAGCCGGGCGGGTACGCCCATGCGCCCCCGATCGGCGAAGCGTCCACTGGCGACGTATTGGATATCGTCAGTAGTCGATATAGTGTGGGAGCGCTCCCAGGTTGTGTCCTCCACTCTGCTCGAGGAGCCGATATGTCGCGACGACTCGTTCTGGTCCTGTCCGCGCTCCTGCTGACCTCGGTGTCGGTGCCGGGCATCGCCGCGGCCGGCCCGTCCCACACCCGAGCGGCGCCCCTCGCCGAGCTGACCGTCGTGTCCGAACAGGTGGCTTCCGGCCTGCGGCGCCCCGTCGCGATCACCGGGCTGCCGGACGGCCGCATGCTGATCGCCGAGAAGGACGGCACCATCCGCTCCTACCACCCCGACACGGGCCTGGCCGCCGAGCCGGTGCTCGACCTGACCGCCCGGATCGACACGTCGGACAACGAGCGCGGCCTGCTCGGCATCACGCCCGCGCCGAACTTCGCGCGGACCGGGATCCTCTACGTCGCCTACACGAGCCTGCCGGCCGGCACGCTGACCCTGGCCCGGGTGCCCCTCAACGCCCCGGAGCGGCTCCAGGTGCTGCTCACCCAGGAGCACTCCGAGTACGGCAACCACAACGGCGGCCAGGTGGCGTTCGGCCGCGAGGGCTACCTCTACTGGTCACTCGGCGACGGCGGGCACGCGAACGACCCGTTCAAGGCCGGCCAGGACCTCGGCACGCTGCTCGGCAAGATCGTGCGGATCGACGTCAACCGCGCCTGCGGGGCGAAGCCCTACTGCGTGCCCTTCGACAACCCGTTCGTCCGTACGGCCGGCGCGCGGCCCGAGATCTGGCTCTACGGGCTGCGCAACCCGTGGCGGTTCTCCATCGACCCGGCCGACAACTCGCTGTGGATCGGTGACGTCGGCCAGGGCCTCGTCGAGGAGGTCGACCACATCCGCCCGTCGCAGCGCGGCGCGAACCTCGGCTGGTCCTGCCGCGAGGGCACCCCGGTGTTCGACCCGCAGCAGTGCACGCCGGGCGGCAAGTACACCGACCCGGTCTTCGAGTACGAACACTTCATGACGGAAGGCTGCTCGGTGACCGGCGGTGTGGTGTACCGAGGGTCCCGCACGCCCGAGGCCCGGGGCACCTACATCGCGAGCGACTACTGCTCGACCCTCGCCTTCGCGGTGCGTCCCAAGCCCGGGGGCGGCTACGAGTCCGCCACGATCGGCCGCTTCCCCACCCAGCCGACCGCGTTCGGCACCGACGTGCAGGGCGAGCTGTACGTGCTCAGCGACCTCCCGGGCTGGCTGAATCGGGTGCACTTCGAGCGCGTCCAGCCACCCTCGAGCGCTGCGGTGGCGAACCGCTGAATCGCGCTATCGGGCCGGAGCGGGTGACGCTGTGGCTGATTCCTCGGTCACTTTGTCCGCCGAGCGGGGGATCAGGCCGGCCAGCACCACCATGACCACGGACACCAGCAGCATGGCGATGAAGATGCGGTGCACGGCGTCGGTCAGCCGGGCCGGGTCGACGGCGCCGCGGCCGACCACCGCGTTGGCCATCGCGCCGAAGACCGCGACGCCCAGGGCGCTGCCCAGCGAGCGGAGGAAGATGTTGTTCGCGGTCACCACCCCGCGTTCGGTCCAGCCGACGCTGGACTGCGCGGCGATCAGCGTGGGCGCCGCGGTCAGGCCCATGCCCAGCCCGATGACCAGGCAATAGGCGCCCACCTCATAGACCGAGGACTGCTGGTCGAGCAGCAGCAACAACGCGACCCCGCCGACCACCAGCGACGAGCCGATCAGGGCGCAGCCGCGGAAGCCGACCCGCAGGTACACCTTTCCGGCCTGGCTGGCGGAGATCGGCCAGCCGATGGTGAGCGCGCCCAGGGCGAGACCGGCCACCAGCGGGCCGGTGCCGAGCGCTTCCTGCGCGTACACGGGAATGTAGGAACTGAGGCCGAGCAGGATCGCCCCGACGCCCACCGCCAGGAAGCCGCTGCTGAGCAGCAGCCGGCGGCGGAAGATCCACAGCGGCAGCACCGGGTCGGGCGCGGAGCGCTCGACGAAGCCGAACGCGACCAGCAGGACCACCCCGGCGCCGAGGACCGCGATGCCGATCGGCGAGGTCCAGGCCCAGGCCTGTCCGCCCTCCAGCACGCCCAGGATCACCAGGGTGAGACCGGCCGCGAGCAGGCCCGCGCCGCGATAGTCGACGGCCGGGCGCCGCCGCTCGATGCGCTCGTGGAAGCGGCGCAGGATCATGGCGCCGGCCAGCAGGCAGATGGGGATGTTGACGAAGAAGATCCAGCGCCACGACACCCACTCGGAGAACACTCCGCCCAGCGTCGGCCCGACCACGGACGCGACGCCCCAGACGCTGGCCACGTACCCCTGGACCTTGGCCCGCTCGCGGACCGAGTAGAGGTCGCCGATGATCGTGATGGTGGTCGGCATGATCGCCCCGGCGCCGAGACCCTGCAGCACCCGGAAGACGATCAACGGCACGATGCTCCAGGCGATTCCGCACAGGATCGAGCTGACCAGGAACAACCCGATCCCCCACAGGATCACCGGCTTGCGCCCGAACAGGTCGTTGAGCTTGCCGTAGATCGGCACCGACACGGCCTGGGCCAGCAGGTAGACGGAGAAGAGCCAGGGGAACTCGGTGAAGCCGCCGATGTCGCGGACGATGGACGGCACCGCGGTGGCGATGATCGTCGAGTCGATGGCGATGAGGCCGGTGGAGAGCATCATGGCCAGCAGGACCGGGCCGCGGGCGGAACGCAGCCCCACATTGTTCTCCGTCACCGTGACGATCTACCCCGCCCGAGCCGATTCAGGCCTGTTCTCGGCTGCACCACCAACTCGTCCGCCCGCCGACCGTGCTCTTGACCATGGGAGCGCCGTCGCGGGGACAGTGGCCACCCGGGATGCGGAACGGGATGATGCCCAGCGTGTGCACCCCGCCGTCCCTGATCGCCGAGCGCACCGCCCGGCGGGTGGCCCGCAGCAGGCGGTCGACGTCGTCGGCGGTGAGCCGGTCGACCCGGCGTCCCGGGTTGACGCGCGCCGACCACAGGATCTGATCGGCCAGCAGGTTCCCGATCCCGGCGATCGCCTCCTGGTCGAGCAGGCGCGCCTTGACCGGCGCCGTGCCGGACGCGAGCGCCGCCCGGAACTCGGCCGGGGTCATCGTGGCCGCGTCCGGGCCCAGCGAGGCGATCGGCGGGTCCAGGCGTACGCGGCCGAGCCGGCGCGGGTCGACCAGCATCAGCCGGCCGCCGTCGGCGAACGTCAGCGAGAAGCGGCCCCACCGGTAGTCGCCGAGCCGGCGGCGGCCCTCCCAGTAGTCGCCGCCGTCGATCTCGCTGCCGTCCGGGTCGGCGATCACGATCTTGCCGGACATGCCCAGGTGGATGCCGAGCTCGGGGCCGTCGTCGCCGGCGTCGCACCACATGCTCTTGCCCCGGCGGTGCGCCGCGGTCAGGGCCCGCCCGACCAGCGCGGCGCGGATCTGGCCCGGCAGGTGCGGACGGCACACGTACGTGTCGGAGTCGTCCACGTCGACGATCTCGCGGCGCAGGCCGGCCCGCTCGATGACCGCCCGCGCCGACTCGACTTCCGGCAGCTCCGGCATGGTTTCTCCCCGATCGGCGGACGCGGAAGCCGCCCGGGCCGATCGCCCGGGCGGCTTCCTTTGTACGGCAACTACCCTCAGGCCGCCGCGACCATGCCGGCGGACACGGGCTCCAGCGCCGAGCCGAGGATCTCCCGGACATCGGAGACGATGTGTACGGTCAGCGCCTTCAGCACGTCGGCCGGCACCTCGTCGAGGTCGGGCTCGTTGCGCTGCGGCAGGTACACCTCGGTGAGGCCGGCCCGCTGGGCGGCGAGCAGCTTCTGCTTCACGCCGCCGATGGGCAGCACCCGGCCGGTCAGCGAGACTTCGCCGGTCATGCCGACCTCGGCGCGCACGTTGCGGCCGAGCAGCAGCGAGACCAGCGCGGTGGTCATGGTGACACCGGCTGACGGCCCGTCCTTGGGCACCGCACCCGCGGGCACGTGCAGGTGGATCGGGTGATCCAGCTGCTCCGGGGAGATGCCGAACTCCTCGGCGTGCGCCCGCACGTAGGAGAGGGCGATCTGCGCCGACTCCTTCATCACGTCACCGAGCTGGCCGGTGACCGACAGCCCGCCCTTGTCGCCGGGCAGCAGCGAGGCCTCGATGTAGAGCACGTCGCCACCCATCCCGGTCACGGCCAGGCCGGTGGCCACGCCGGGGACGGCGGTCCGCTCGGACGACTCCGGCAGGAACCGGGGCCGCCCGATCAGGCCCTTGAGGTCGGCGGGCCCGATGGTGACGGGCAGGTCCTTGAGGGCGGCCTTGCGGAACGTCTTGGCCAGCAGACGCTCGAACGACCGTACGCCGGCCTCCCGGGTGTAGTTGGCCGCGATCTCGCGCAGAGCGTCCTCGGTGACCGTCACCTCGCCGGGCGACAGTGCGGCGCGCTCCAGCTGGCGGGGCACCAGGAAGTCGCGGGCGATGGCGACCTTGTCGCTCTCGGTGTAGCCGTCGATCGAGATGAGCTCCATCCGGTCGAACAGCGCCTGCGGGATCGTCTCCAGCACGTTCGCGGTCGCGATGAACAGCACGTCGGACAGGTCCAGGTCCAGGTCGAGGTAGTGGTCGCGGAAGGTGTGGTTCTGCGCCGGGTCCAGCACCTCCAGCAGCGCCGCGGCGGGGTCACCGCGGTAGTCGCTGCCGACCTTGTCGACCTCGTCGAGCAGCACGACCGGGTTCATCGAGCCGGCTTCCCGGACGGCCCGCACGATGCGGCCGGGCAGCGCCCCGACGTACGTGCGACGGTGGCCGCGGATCTCCGCCTCGTCGCGGACGCCGCCGAGGGCGACCCGGACGAACTTACGGCCGAGCGTCCGCGCGACCGACTCACCCAGCGACGTCTTGCCGACACCGGGCGGCCCGGCCAGCAGGATCACCGCGCCGGAGCCACGGCCGCCGACGACCGACAGGCCCCGGGACTCGCGGCGGGCCCGGACACCGAGGTATTCCACGATGCGTTCCTTGACCTCGTCCAGCCCGTGGTGATCGGCGTCGAGGACGGCCCGGGCCGCGTCCAGATCCACGGCGTCCTCGGTCCGGACGTTCCAGGGCAGCTCCAGGACGGTGTCGAGCCAGGTCCGGATCCAACCCGCCTCCGGGTTCTGCTCGCCGCCGCGCTCCAGCTTGCCGACCTCGCGCAGCGCCGCCTCGCGGACGTTGTCCGGCAGCTCGGCCGACTCGACCCGGGCGCGGTAGTCGTCGCTGCCGTCGGCCTCGCCCTCGCCGAGCTCCTTGCGGATGGCCTTGAGCTGCTCACGCAGCAGGTACTCACGGTTGCGCTTCTCGACCGACTCGCGGACGTCGCTGTCGATCTTGTCGCTGACCTCGGACTCGGCCAGGAAGTCACCGGTCCACTCGATCAGCAACCGCAGCCGGGCCTCCACATCGGCCGTCTCCAGCAGCTCGCGCTTGCGGTCGTTGGACAGGTACGGCGCCCAGCCGGCGGTGTCCGCCAGGTCGCCGGGGTCGTCGATGGCACTGACCGAATCGATGACCTGCCACGCCTCACGGCGCTGCAACACCGTGACCACCAGCTGCTTGTACTCGGCGGCGAGCTCGCGGGCGTGCTCGGTGGTCGCGCCGGCCGTGACCGGTTCGGCCTCGACCCACAGGGCCGCGCCGGGGCCGGTCACCCCGCCGCCGATCTTGGCGCGTACGCCCGTACGCAGGACAGCGGCGGGCGACCCGCCGCGGGACTTGCCGACCTGCTGAAGGCTCGCCACGACGCCGTGGGTCGCGTAGCGGTCCTCGAGGCGCGGGGCGATGAGCAGTTCGGAGCCGGCCGAGGTGCGGGCCGCGTCGACGGCGGCCTGCGCCGCCTCATCCAGCTCGATCGGGACAACCATGCCGGGGAGCAGGACGATGTCGTCAAGGAACAACACGGGGAGTCGCTTGCTGGTCACTCGGTACCTCCGAGAAGTTGAGTATGTCGCGCTCAACCTCGGAGCCGTTCCCGATCTTCCGGTGTTCACTGCAGGCGAAAATCACCCGGACTGGATTCATCCCATAATCCCATGTTTCACTGGTCGGGTGTCTACCACCACCACCGCGCTCGCCCCGGCCCGGCTGGCCCGGGGCATCCTGCTCGCCGTCGCCCTGACCGCCCTCAACCTGCGCACGGCCGTGACCGGATTCAGCGTGCTGACCGGGGAAGCCGCCGAGGATCTGCACTTCGGGCCGCTGGTCGCCGGGGCCATCGGCACGATCGTGACCGCCTGCTTCGCGGTGGCCGCGTTCGCCGCCCCGCCGCTGGCCCGCCGGCTCGGCCTGGAACGTACCGCCGCGCTCGCGGTGACCGCCACCACCGCCGGCATCCTGCTGCGCGCCGTCGCGTGGTCCCCGGCCGTCATGATCGTCGCCACTGTCATCGCCTTCGCCGGGGTCGGCGCGTCCAACGTCATTCTGATCCCGATCGTGAAGCAGCACTTCCCGGAGCGGCTGCACGCGGTCAGCACCATGTACATGGTCCTGCTCCAGGTCGGCCAGCTGGCCGCGCCGCTGCTCGCGCTGCCGCTGGCCCACGCGTACGGCTGGCGTACGGCAGCAGGCGCATGGGCCGTGGTGACCGCCGTGGCGGCGGTGCTGTGGTTCGTCGCGGTTCCCCGGTCCCGCGTCCGGGCCATACCGGCCCCGGCCCCGGCACCCGTCTTTTGGCGTACGCCACTGGTTTTGGGTCTGATCGGTTTGATGGCCATGACCACGCTGCACGTCTACACGCTGGTGACCTGGTTCCCGGCCATGCTGGAGGACGCCGGGCTGAGCACGACCGCGAGCGCGCTGCTGCTGTCCTGGTTCGCCGGGCTCGGCCTGATCGCCGCCTTCGTGGTGCCGCCGCTGACCAAGCGCATGCGCAACAGCTACCCGATCGTCGTCGTGTGCGTCGCGCTGATGGGCATCGGCTACGGGGGCATGCTGGCGGCCCCGGCGACCGGCGCCTTCGTCTGGGCGACCGCCTTCGGCCTGGGGGTGAGCACGTTCCCGCTCTGCCTGACCCTGATCGGCGCCCGCGCGGCCGACACGCAGAGCGCCTCCCGGCTGTCCGGCCTGGTCCAGGGGGTCGGCTACGGCATCGGCTGCGTCGGCCCGCTGACCCTCGGCGCGATCAACCAGCTCAGCGGCGGCTGGAACTCGACGTACGTGCTGCTGGCGGCCACCCTGCTGATCACCCTCGGCGCCGGCTGGGCCGCGTGCCGGCCGGTCCCCGCGCCCGCCGATTAGGCTGCACCCCGTGTCCCGCCCGATGTTTGATCGCGCCGCCCTCAGCACCCGCGTGACCGACCTCTTCCGGTCCCAGGTCACCGACGGCACCTGGCCGCTGGGCGGCAAGATCCCGACCGAGTCCGAGCTGGTCGAATGGAGCGGCGCCGGGCGCAACACGGTACGCGAGGCGATCGGCTCGCTGGTGCAGGCCGGCATCCTGCGGCGCGAGCAGGGCCGCGGCACCTTCGTGGTGTCGACGTCCGACCTGCGCTCGTCAGTGTCCCGCCGGGTCGCGGCCACCTCCCGCCGCGACAGCCTGGAGCTGCGGCTGGCGCTGGACGCCGCGGCCGCCCGGATCGCCGCGGTCCGCCGCACCGAAGCCGACACCGAACGCCTGGTCACCCTCCTGCACGAGCGGCAGAACGCCTGGGCCGGCGGCGACGCGCACGAGCGGGTGCGCGCCGACTCGGCCCTGCACCGCGCGGTGGTCGGCGCCACCCACAACGCGCTGATGCAGGAGGTCTACGAGGGACTGCTCGGCGTCTTCGAGGAGGTGCAGCTGCACGACGTGGCCGGCGAGACGGACGCCCTGGCCCAGCTGCACACCGACCTGGTCGAAGCGATCGTCGACGGCGACTCCGACCGCGCGGCGGCCACCATGTCGACGCTGCTCCAGCCGCTGATCGAGGGCGCGGAGCCGGCCACCCCCTCCTGACGGCGTGGCCGTTCGTCACCCGCGTTGCCTGTCCTCCGCCGGCTCGGCCGTCCCTCGGCGGCCCTGGGCGACCATGCCCACCAGCTTGGCGGCGTTGGAACGGCGTGCTCCCCCGGCCGTCGTGGTGACCGGTGCGGCCACCGGGACGGCCAGCTCCGACGGAAGCGTCACCGTCGCGATGACCCCGCGGTGGGGCGATGGCCGGAGCACCACACCGATCCCCCACTGGGCAGCCAGGAAGCCGACGACGAAGAGGCCGAGCCGCGCGCTCTTGGCCGGGTCGAACTCCTGTGGCTCGGCCAGCCGGCGATTGGTCTCGTCCAGGACGGACCGGGACATCCCCAGGCCCTGGTCCTCGATCTCGATCGTGACGCCGTCCGGGACCCGTTGGGCCGACACCCGCACCGGCGTGTCCGGCGGCGAGAACGTCGTGCCGTTCTCCAGCAGCTCGGCGAGCAGATGCCCGAGGTCGGTCACGGCCGGCTCCGGCACTTCCGCGTCCGTCAGCGGGCCGATCTCGATCCGTTCCGCGTGTTCCACCTCGCCCGCCGCCCGGGTGATGACCCGGGCCAGCGGCTCCGGGCCGAATCCGCGCCGGCTGCGTGCGGAGCCCGCGAGAATCACGAGATGTTCGGCGTGCCGGCGCATCTGGACGGCCAGCTGCTCGGCCCGGGCTGTTGCGCGTTCTGCGGCGGCGTCCCCGGGCGGCGTCTGGGCGAGGGCCTGGAGCTGGCGATCCACCAGCGTCTGGTTGCGGCGGGCGATGTTGACCAGGGCTTTGTTCATGTCGTAGCGCAGCGCGGCCTCGCCGGCCGCGGAGTCGATCGCGCTCTGCTGCACCTCGCTCAGCGCGGCTCCGACGTCGGCGATCTCGTCGTCGCCCAGGGACAGGCGCAGCGGGTCGCCGTCCGTGTCGATCTGCTCGCCCGCCCGCACCCGCACGACCATCTCGGGCAGTCGCCGATGGGCCAGCTCGTTGGCCGCTGTGCGCAGGACCGACAGCCGCCGTACGACGGAACCGCCGATGCGGATCGACAGGAGCAGCGACGCCAGGATGGCGATCAGGCCCAGCATGCCCGAGATGCCGAACCGGAACAGGATCCGGTCGCGTTCCGCGTCGGCGAACTCCGCGGCCTTGCCGTAGCCGGTGGCCAGGAAGTCGTAGAACTGACGGACAGCCGGGATGAAGGTCGCCTTCCACTCGGCCCGCGTGGTCGACACCGGTCCACCGAAGCCCTCGTCCCGGAGGATGCGATCCTCGGCCGCCCGCAGCGCCACGAAGTTGGGGCCGCTGAGCATGCTCTTGAAGGCGGCCTGGTCCGGCGCCGGCAGCGTGGAGCCGGCGACCGGGATCTGGAAGCGCAACGCCCCGACGATCTCGGTCAGCTGCCGAGGTTCCCCGGCGTCGAAACTGCCCGCCGACGTCACGCCGGTCAGCAGGGCGTCCTCCTGATGGAGCAACTCGCCGGTCCGGCGCATGGCGACCGAGGTGCGCATGACCCGTTCCACCAGGGGATCGCTGGAGACGGCGGCCGCGGTGGACACGCTGAAGGCGTAGCTGATGATGCCGTTGTAGCCGCTCACGGCCACGGCACGGGTGATGCTCCCGGCGTCGACCTGGGTGCGCAGCAGGACCAGGGAGTCGCGGGCCGCGAGCATGTCGGCGATCCGGGCCCGGGTGATGTCGGCCGAGATGCCGCTGCCCCGGAAGTGCCGGGAAAGGTCGCGGAACTCGGCCACTGCCGCGTCGGTCGCCGCCCGTTGAGCGCGCAGCGCGGCGATGTCTCCGCCGGCCGCCGCCAGGATCTCGACGGACATGCTGCGCTCGGCCTGCAGTGCAGCCACCATCTTGTCGCACGGCTGGCTGACGTTGTCCTGGGTGTGGTTGGTGTTCCGCAGCGCCGTCGCGTCGGCGAACGACGCGTTGACATCCAGGATCCACAGCGCGGTCAACGCCGCGACGGGCACCAGCAGCACCAGGATGATCTTGGAACGGATGGACCTCGGTTTACGCCCCACGAGACCTCATTCATGGCAGTTCCTGCGTGCCCGTGGATCAGGTGGACGTCCCCGGGCCTCCATCTGGGATCGCTCCCATGTGAGTACTCGGTGGAACAGTCGGTGGTTCAGAATCCGCCGAAGGTGCCCCGAAAGACCACGGATCGTGCCCGTACGACGCCGGCTCGCGCCTTGATCACCTCGAGGGCCGGCATAGGCGCCGTTGCGCGGCTCGCTGAACCGTTTCAGGCAGCCTCATTGCTGTGCCAGCCCCGCTTGGGAGACGAATGCCCGCCGGGGTGCCCGACGAACAGGGTGCAATCCATGTCGTCGCGGCTTTGCGCCGCAGGATCCTGGCGCTCCGGGCACCAGGTGTACGGGTTGATCTCGGACGCGCTCAACGTCCACTGAACCCACCACATCGTCTCCTCGACCTGCTGGCCGAGAGCGGCGTGTGAGCCCGAGTGCCCCCGCTCGAGCTCACAGCCCAGCTCGGACTGCACGCTCGGAGCCGGCACCGGAAGCTCGCCAAAGAAGGCGAGCTGTGCCGCGTCAAGGGTGATACGGGCGGGGCAGGCAACCGGATCTTCGCTGTCCATAGACATGCATCCATTGTTGCCCCCGCCGGAGCTTTCCCACACCCGACAACTGAACCGGTTTTGTAAATTAGGCCCTGATCACTTCGTAGAGAGCCGTCCAGCCGTCGGTGCCGTGACCGGCGGCGACAGCCCGGTCGTAGTGCGACCTGACGGCCGCCGGTAGCTCCCGGTCGACCCCGGCCTCCTCACTGGTACGCAGAATGTGCCCTGCCGTGGCCCCCATCATCAGGACGGTGCTGAGGTCACCCGGGTGTTGCCCGGCAGCGATCCTGGCCGCCAGCTCCGCGCCGCTGCCGACCATCGCCGGGACGTCGGTGAGCATGGTCATCGCGTCGGGCAGGAAATCGGCCGCCGGCACGCCGGCCGCGGTCACCATGGCGGTGGAGTGCAGCAGACCGGACAGCGTGGTCAGGAAGACGTTCAACTGGGCCTGGTAGAACAGCTGGGCCAGTCCCGGATCGGCGCCGAGGTAGCGCGGTTCGCCGATCAGCCGCAGTGCCGGTTCGTGGGCGGCGAGGATCTCGCCGGGGCCGCTGTAGTAGACGTACGCGCCGGGCCCGCCGACCACCGGGGGTGGCACCATGACGCCGCCGGTGACGAAGTGCGCGCCGTGGCCGGCCGCCCAGGTCGCGGCCGTGCGGGACGCGTCAGGCGTGTCGGAGCTGAGGTTGACGAGGTCACGGCCGGTCAGGAAGTCCGGGTCGCGGCCCAGGATCTGGTACATCGCCTCGTAGTCGGTGAGGCTGAGGATCGTGAGCGGGCTCGCGGTGACCGCCTCAGCTGGGGTGGCCGCTCGGGTGGCACCGGATTCGACCAGGCCATCGGCTCGTGCGGGCGTACGGTTCCACACGGTGACGGGGTGGCCGCCGCGCAGCAGGACGCCGGCCATGGCCCGGCCCATCGGGCCGAGGCCGATCACGGTGACAGGTTCCTGGCTCATCGGGTGGTCCTCAGCTCTTCGAAGATCCGGGCGGTGTCGAGGTCGCCGTGGCCGGCGGTGAGCTGCCGGCGGACGAGGTCGTGCACGGGTTGCAGCACCTCGGTCGAGACGCCCTGGCCGGTGCTCGCGCGCAGCAGGGCGGCCAGGGCTGCCTCGGTGAACCGCAGGCTCTGGCCCCCGCCGGCGTAGTTCCCGGCGTCGACCGTCGCCGCGTAGCCGGCGAAGCTGCCGGTCATGGCGGCCAGGAACGGCGCCTGCCGCCGGGCGAACTCGGCCGCCGGGACGCCTTCGGCGGCGAGCATCGCCGCGCCGTGCAGGAAGCCGGCGACCATTGTGTACATGCCGGTGAGCATGGCCATGTCGTAGAGCGCGGCGAGTCCCGCGTCGGCACCGAAGAAGGTGCTTTCGCCCCACCGGTCGAGCAGGTCGCGGTGCTCGGCGAAGACGGCCTCCGCGCCGGCGTAGAAGATCGCCGATCCGGGGCCGCCGATCATGGCGGGGACGGCCAGGATCGCGCCGTCGAGGTAGGCGATGCCGTGGCCGGCGGCCCAGGCGGCGAGCTCCCGCGATTCGGCGGGTGTGGTCGTGGTCAGGTTGAGCACGGCGCGGCCGGTCAGCGCGGCGGCGACCGGGTCCAGGACGTCGTGGACCGAGCGGTGATCGAACAGGCAGACGACGACCGGGCCGTCGCCTGTGATGGCCTTCTCGACGGTGTCGGCGACGATCGCGCCACGACCGGTCAACGGCTGCGCCCGCCGTGGGTCGCGGTTCCACACGACCGCGGGAAGGCGGGCGTCCAGCAGTGTCTCGGCCAGGGCGGTGCCCATCGCGCCCGTACCCAGGATTGTGGTCATGGGTATTGATGGTTTGCCCGTACAGTCGGGCCGGCAAGTACCCACTATTTTGTTCGGTACTTACCTAGAGGTGAGTATGGAGGGGACGATGGCAGCCGGCGCGAGGCGTGGACCGTACATCTGTGGCATCGATGCCGGGATGGACGTGGTGACCGGTAAGTGGAAGTCGTTGATCCTCTGGGAGCTCAACACCCACGGCGTCCGGCGCTTCGGTGAGCTGCGGCGGGGGCTGCCGGGGGTGAGCGAGAAGATGCTCGTCCAGCACCTGCGGGAGATGGAGGAGGACGGGCTGATCCACCGGGAGATCTACCGCGAGGTGCCGCCCCGCGTGGAGTACTCGCTGACTCCGGACGGCATCTCCCTCAACGAGGCCCTCAGCGCACTCGGCGCCTGGGGTCAGCAGCGGGTCAAGCGCCTTGCCGCCGAAGGCAGCCTCGTCGAGGGCGTCAACCCGCTACCCGGGCCCGTACCAGAGCTCTGACATGATCGATGCGGTGACCGGGAGCCTGTTCGCCGTCAGTGATCTGCACGTCTCGTACCCGAGGAACAGGAAGATCGCCGGCCGGCTGCGCCCGGAGTCGCCGGACGACTGGCTCATCGTGGCCGGTGATGTCGGCGAGGTCTTCGCCGACGTCGAGCAGACCCTGGCCGGGCTGCGGGAGCGTTTCGCCACGGTGATCTGGGCGCCCGGCAACCACGAGCTGTGGACCCACCCGAACGATCCGGTGCAGCTGCGCGGCGTGGAACGCTACGACGCGCTCGTCCGGATGTGCCGGGACAACGGCGTGCTCACCCCGGAGGACAACTATCCGGTGTGGACGGGACCGGGCGGCCCGGTCACCGTGGCGCCGCTGTTCCTGCTCTACGACTACTCGTTCCGGGTGCCCGGGGTCACCGGCAAGGAGGAGTCGCTGCGCCGGGCGTACGAGGCCGGCGTGGTCTGCACCGACGAGATGATGCTGCATCCGGCGCCGTTCCCGGACCGGGAGTCGTGGTGCTGGGACCGGGTGGCGCGCACCCGCGAGCGGCTGGACGCCGTCGACCCGGCCATGTCCACAGTGCTGGTCAGTCACTGGCCGCTGGTCCGCGAGCCGACCGATGTCCTGCGCTATCCGGACTTCGCGCAGTGGTGTGGCACCGAGCTGACCGCGGACTGGCACCGGCGGTACCGGGCGACCGTGGCGGTCTACGGCCATCTGCACATCCCCCGGACGACCCACCACGACGGCGTCCGCTTCGAAGAGGTATCTCTCGGTTACCCACGGGAGTGGGTCCGTAGGGGCACTCCCCCGCAGCCCATGCGCCGGATCCTCGGCGACGGGTCATAGGTACGCCCAGCTCGCTGCCTTGACCACCGTCAAATCCACTTTGTACCGAGCACGCCTCCAGGACTCTTTCCGGACCGATTTTGTGCACTTTATTTCCGGTGATTTGTCTCATCTTGATCCGCCCACGCTGAAAGAGCAGATTGGCACGATCTGAGCACGACGGCGTGACACCGGAGGAGACGAGCCCTTGATCAGCTCTGCCGAAGAGGCCCGGACCCTGCCGGAGATGTTCGCCGCGCAGGTCGCACGCGCCGGCAGCGACCCGGCTGTGGTCGCCGACGACGCCACGGTGTCCTTTCAGGAGCTGGACGAGCGGTCGAACCGGCTGGCCCGCGTCCTGGTCGCCCAGGGTGTCGGTCCCGAGGTCGCGGTCGGGCTGGTGCTCAACCGGTCGATCGAGTTCGTGGTCGCGGCGCTGGCGGTGGTGAAGGCCGGCGGCAGTTACGTCCCCGTGGACGCCGCCTACCCGGCCGCGCGGGCGGCGTTCATGATGTCGGACGCCCGGGTGCGGTGCGTGGTGACCACGACCGCCACGCGGGCCTCGACGTCGACAGGCGTCACGGAGCTGGTGCTGGACGACCCCAAGACCGCCGACGAGATCGCCTCGAACGACGCCGGCATCCTCCGGGACGCACAGCGGCACGCCCCGCTGCTGCCGGAGCACGCGGCCTACGTGATCTACACGTCGGGCTCGACCGGCCTGCCCAAGGGCGTCGTGGTGACCCATCGCGGCGTGACGAACCTGGCGACGGCGCAGCGGACCCTGCTCGGGCTCGGTCCGGGCAAGCGGCGCCTGCAGTTCGCCTCGGTCAGCTTCGACGCGTCGGTGTCCGAGCTGTGGTCGACCCTGCTGTCGGGCGCGACGCTGGTCGTCGCGGACGGGTCGCGGCTGGTGCCCGGCCGCGCGCTGGCCGAGCTGGTGGAGAGCCGCGGCGTCACCCACGTGACGTTGCCGCCGTCGCTGCTGTCCGCTGTGGAGACCGGTGGTGGGCTGCCGGACGGCGTGACGCTGGTCGTCGCCGGCGAGGCCTGCCCGCCCGCGATGGTGGCCCGCTGGTCCCGGAACAGGGTGATGCTCAACGCCTACGGGCCGACCGAGACGACGGTCGCCGCCACCGTCAGCGAGCCCCTCGGTGCGGAGGGGACGCCGCCGATCGGCCGGCCGATCCCCAATGTCCGCGCCTACGTGCTCGACGACCATCTGCGGGAAGCAGCGACCGGCGAGCTCTACCTCGCCGGCGCCGGGGTGGCCCGCGGCTATGCCGGCCGGCCGGCCCTGACGGCCCAGCGGTTCGTGGCCGATCCGTTCGGCCCACCCGGGGAGCGGATGTACCGGACCGGGGACGTGGTGCGCCGGCTTCCCGACGGCCAGCTGGAATTCGTCGGCCGCGCGGACGCTCAGGTCAAGATCCGTGGCGTACGGGTCGAGCCCGGCGAGGTGGAGGCCGCGCTGATGGGCCTGGCCGGAGTCGATCAGGCGGTGGTGCTGGTGCACGGCGCCGGCGCGGATCGGCGGCTGACGGCGTACGTGGTCACCGAGGCCGGCCACCGTGACGTGGGCACGCTGCGGCGACGTCTCGCAGCGGTGGTCCCGGACCATCTCGTGCCGTCGGTGTTCGTGCTGATGGACGCGCTGCCGGTGACCGGGAACGGCAAAGTGGACCGCCAGGCGCTGCCCGATCCCGACACCAGCGCGAACGAGCGGGAGTACGCGGCGCCGGTGGGCGCGGTGGAACAGACGCTGGCCCGGCTGTGGGAAGAGATCCTCGGCGTGCCCCGGGTCGGCCGCAATGACGAGTTCTACGCCCTGGGCGGGCACTCGCTGATGGCGACGCAGCTGGTCAACCGGGTGCGGTCGGTGCTCAAGGTCGAGCTGCCGGTCCGGGACCTCTTCGAGACATCGAACCTGGCCGAGCTGGCCCGGCGGGTGTCGGTGCTCAAGGGCGGGACCCGGCCCGTGCTGCGCCGCCGCGCACGCCCGGCGGTGGTGCCGCTGTCGTACCCGCAGCAGCGGCTGTGGCTCACCGCGCAGCTGCGCGCGAACGACACGGCGTACCACATCCCGGTCGTCGTCCGGCTGACCGGCGAGCTCGACGTCGCCGCCCTGCACGCGGCCGTCACCGACGTGGTCCGGCGGCACGAGCCCCTGCGGACGGTGTTCCCGCTGCTGGACGGTGAGCCCCAGCAGCGGGTCGTGCCGATGGCCGACGTCGGTACGCTGCTGGTCCGCGGCGAGGTCGAGGCCACCGAGCTGGGCCGGGCCGTGGACGGGCTGGTCAAGCGTCGCTTCGACCTGACCAGGGACCTGCCGTTCCGGGCGCACCTGCTCACGGTGGGACCCGGCGACCATGCCCTGATCCTGCTGCTGCACCACATCGCAGCCGACGGTTCCTCCATGGAGCCGCTGATGCGCGACTTCAGCGAGGCGTACGAGCAGCGCCGCGCGGGCCGGGCCCCGCAGTGGACCGAGCTGCCGGTGCAGTACGCGGACTTCGCCCTGTGGCAGCGCGACGCGGTGAAGGTGGCCCGCGACCAGGTGGCGTACTGGACCGGCCTGCTGCGCGGGGTGCCCGACGAGTTGCCGCTGCCCACCGACCGGGTCCGGCCGGCTGTGGGCACGTACCGCGGCGGATCGGTGCCGTTGAAGGTGCCGGTCGACGTGCACGAGAGCCTCGTGGCCCTGGCCCGCCGCAACGGCGCGAGCGTCTTCATGGTGGTCCAGTCGGCGGTGGCGGCGCTGCTGTCGCGGCTGGGTGCGGGGGCCGACATCCCACTCGGCTGGCCGGTCGCGGGACGGGTCGACGAGGCCCTCGACGATCTGGTCGGCTTCTTCGTCAACACCCTGGTGCTGCGGGCCGACCTGACCGGCGATCCGTCGTTCGAGCAACTGCTGAGCCGGGTGCGCGAGCAGGACCTGGCGGCGTTCAGCAACCAGGACGTGCCGTTCGAGAGCGTGGTCGAGGTGCTCAACCCGGCCCGGGTGCCCGGCCGGCACCCGCTGTTCCAGGTCATGGTGGCGTTGCAGGTCGGCCGGACCGCGGTGCTCGACCTGACCGGCGTCGACATGAAACGCGTCGCGGTCGGTTCCGGGTCGGCCAAGTTCGACCTGAGTTTCCAGTTCGTGGAGTTCTCGGATGCCGGCGGACGGCCCGCCGGGATGGGCGGTGAGCTGACCTTCGCCGCCGACCTGTTCGACCGGGACACCGCCAAGCGCATGATCGAGATGCTCGGCCGGCTGCTGGCCGCGGCCGTGGCGGATCCCGGCAAGCCGATCGCCCGGCTGCCGCTGCTGAGCGCGGACGAGCGCCGGGTGGCCGAGCAGGCGAGCGCCGGCGACGTCCGGGACCGGACCGGGCCGTGGATCCACCAGCTCATCGAGGGCCACGCCCGGGCCACGCCGGCCGCGCCCGCCGTACGGTTCGAGGGGCGGACCCTGCCGTACGAGGAGCTCAATCGCCGGGCCAACCAGCTGGCCCACCGCCTGATCCGGGCCGGCGCCGGACCGGACGTGCTGATCGGCATCAGCATGGAACGCGGCTTCGACCTGGTGGTCGCGGTCCTGGCCGTGATGAAGACGGGCGGCGCGTTCGTCCCGCTCGACCCCGACCTGCCCGCCGCCCGCCGGGCGCTGATGATCGCCGACCTGGGCACCGCCGTGGTGCTCACCCACGGGCCGGTCCGGCCGCGACTCCCCGAGGACCCCGGGCTGCTGTTGTGCCTGGACGAGCAGGCCACCGCCCTGGCGGCGGAGCCGCAGCACGACCCCGAGGTCGTGGTGACCGCCGAGGACACCGCCTACGTCCTCTACACCTCCGGCACCACCGGGACGCCGAAGGGCGTGGTGAACGTCCGGGGCGCGATCGGCAACCGGTTCGCCTGGATGACCGAGAAGTTCGCGCCGGCGCCGGGCGACCGCGTGCTGCAGAAGTCCCCGGTCACCTTCGACACCTCGGTCTGGGAGCTGCTCTGGCCGCTGACCTGCGGCGCGACCGTCGTGATGGCCCGGCCCGACGGGCACCGCGACAGCGGCTACCTCGTCGGGGTCATCCGCGACGAAGAGATCTGCCTGGCCGACTTCGTGCCGTCGATGCTGGAGATGTTCCTGGCCGAGCCGGGCGCCGAGCGGTGCACCAGCCTGCGCCACGTCATCGCCGGCGGGGAAGCCCTTCCGCTGGGACTGCGCAGCCGCTTCTTCGAGGCACTGCCCGGCACCCAGCTCCACAACCTGTACGGGCCGACCGAAACGGCGATCGGCGTGACCAGCTGGGACTGCCGGCCGGACGACGACGGCCGCACCGTTCCCATCGGCCGCCCGATCCCCAACGCCCGGGTCTATGTGCTCGGTGCCGACGCCGAGCAGCTGCCGGCCGGCGTGCCCGGTGAGATCTGCATCGCGGGACGTCCGCTGGCCCGCGGCTACCTCAACCGGCCCGCCCTGACCGCGGAACGGTTCGTGGCGGACCCGTTCGTGGCCGGCGAGCGGATGTACCGCACCGGCGACCGGGGGCTGCGCCGCGCCGACGGCGCGATCGAGTTCCTCGGCCGGCAGGACGACCAGGTCAAGATCCGCGGCGTGCGGGTCGAGCTGGGTGAGGTCGAGGCCGCCGCGGCGGCACTTCCCGGGGTACGCCGGGCCGCGGTCACGGTACGCGGAACCGGCGTCGACGCCCGCTTGATCGCCTACGTGGTGGCCGACCCCGCGACCGACGTGGCGGTGCTGCGCCGGGAGATGGCAGCCGCCGTACCCGATCATCTCGTGCCGTCGGTGTTCGTGGTGCTGGACGCCCTGCCGCTGACCGTGCACGGCAAGGTGGACCGGCTCGCCCTGCCGGACCCGGGCGATGCGGCCGAGCAGGCCTATGTCGAGCCGGTGGGCGCCGTGGAGCAGGCCCTGGCCGGGTTGTGGGCGCAGATCCTCGGCGTGCCCCGCGCGGGCCGCGACGACAACTTCTTCGTCCTGGGTGGGCACTCGCTGCTCGCCATGCAGCTGGTCAATCAGGTCCGTTCGGTGCTGCGGGTGGATCTGCCGTTCCGCGCAGTCTTCGAGAGTGCGACGCTGGCCGACCTGGCCGACCTGATCGAGGGCCTGCCCACGCTCGCGGCGCCCAGCGGCTCCGCGGAGACCGAGCAGCGGATGCGCCGGCTGGTCGCCGACGCGCTGGAGGTCGGCCAGGTCGCCGCCGAGGACAACATCTTCGACCTCGGTGGCGGCCGGGAGACCGTGGAGCGGCTGAGCCGGGCCATCGAGGCGGAGTTCGGCGTACCCGTCAATCCGCTCGTGGTCGCCGCCGTGCCGACCGCGCGGAACCTGGCCGGCTGGGTCGCGGCCGGGCCGGACGACGCGGCGCTGGACGTGCTCGTGCCGCTGCGGCCGCACACCGGGACCATCTCACTGTTCTGCGTGCATCCGCTCGGCGGCCTGAGCTGGCTCTACTACCCGCTGGTCAACGCCGTGCCGGAGGAGGTCGGCGTGTACGGCGTCCAGGCGCGCGGCCTGCGCCCCGGCGACGCCATGCCGGCCAGCCTGACCGCGATGGCCGCCGACTACGTCCAGCAGATCCGCGCCGTCCAGCCGGAGGGTCCCTACCACCTGCTGGGGCTGTGCGCCGGTGGCGAGATCGTCCACGAGATGGCCGTGCAGCTGCAACGGGACGGCCAGCGGGTGCAGCTGCTGGCGATGCTCGATTCCCGGCCCACCCCGCACCGCCGGGCGACCCAGGTGGCCCGGCTGAACGCGGTCGCGCGGCACTTCGACCTGGACGTGCCCGCCGAGCAGCGGCACCTGCTGACCGGCGACGCCCTCTACGACCAGCTGCGGCAGCGTCAGGGCCCCTACTCGTTCCTGATGCGGCAGAAGGGACGGGCGATCGTCGACTTCTACGAAAACATGATCAAGCTCGTGGACAACCACGAGTTCGGCCTCTTCGACGGCGATGTCCTGTTCGTCGAGGCGGCCGCGGCGCGAACGCCCGAGCAGTACTTCTCCCCGATGTGGCAGCGGTACGTCACCGGCCACATCGACGTCCTCGTCCTGAAATACCTGCACCGGCAGCTGGCCCGGGCGGAGGTGCTGGAAATGATCGGCGCCCGGGTGGCCGAGCACCTCGACCGCTCCCCCAGCGCGCAGACGACCACCGGAAGGCCGGCCGAATGAGCAATCCCTTCGAACGCGACGACACCCCGTACCTGGTCCTGGTCAACCACGAGAACCAGCACTCGCTGTGGCCGCAGACGGTCGACGTGCCGGCGGGCTGGCGGACCGTGTCCGGCCCGGACACCCGCGACGCCTGCCTGAGCTACATCGAGCGGGAGTGGACCGACATCCGTCCCGCCGGCCTGGCCGGGCCGGTGTGATGCCGGCCGCCCACTCCGGACTCCTCTTCCTCTGGGGAACGCCGCGGTCCCGATCGACGGCGTTCCTGCGGATGATGCTCGAACGCGGCGACCACGAGGTCTACCACGAACCGTTCTCCAGCATCGTCGTGCAGGGCCACGCGACGGTCGGCGACGCCACCGCCACCAGCCACGCCGAACTGCTCAAACTGCTCGACGAACGGGCGCGCGACCGGCGCGTCTTCGTCAAGGAGACGACCGAGTACGACTACCTCGGCACCGGCGGCGAGGACATCCCGGCCACCGGTCGGCACACCTTCATCATCCGCGACCCCCGCTCGGTGATCGCCTCGCACTACGCGATGAACCCGGACATGGTCTGCGCCGAGGTGGGCTACGGCCACCAGGCCGAGCTCGCCCGGCGGGTCCGGGAGGCGTCCGGGGCCACCCCGCACGTCGTCGAGGCCGAGACGCTGCTCGCGGCGCCGGCCGAGGTCGTCCGGCGCTACTGCGAGCACGCCGGGATACCGTTCCTGGCCTCGGCGCTTTCCTGGCAGCCGGGCGACCACCGGGTCTGGAGCCGGACCCGGCCGTGGCACCGCGACGTCGCGGGCAGCTCCGGCTTCACCGAACCGCAGCGCACGTACGCGGACACGGTGGACAACCATCCGAAGCTGGCCGAGTGCTACCGGTGTCACCTGCCGCACTACGAATTCCTGCGCGCGTGGGCGGCCCGTTAACCTCGGCTCATCCCGTACGGAAGGTTGTGCTCTTTGCCAGACGTCCCGCTGCGCCGCATCGCCCGGCTGTTCAAGGCGCACCGCCTGCGCCTGACCGTGGTGACCGGGCTCATCATGGCGTCCTCCGTGCTGGGCATGGCCTCCCCCTTCCTGCTGCGCGAGGTCATCGACCGCGCCCTGCCGGAGAAGAACGCCACGCTGCTCGCCTGGCTGGTCACCGGCATGGTCGCCGTCGCCGCGGTGACCGCCGCACTCGGCGTCGTCCAGACGTGGATGTCCGCCACCGTCGGCCAGCGGGTCGTGCACCAGCTGCGGATCGACGTCTTCACCCACCTGCAGCGGCAGTCGGTGGCGTTCTTCACCCGGACCCGCACCGGCGAGATCCAGTCGCGCATCACCAACGACATCGGCGGCGTGCAGTCGGTGGTCACCTCGACCGCCGCGTCGATCACCTCCAACCTGACCACCGCGGTGGCCAGCGCGGTCGCCATGGTCGCGTTGTCCTGGCAGCTGTCCCTGGTCTCGCTGATCGTGCTGCCACCGGCGCTGCATCTGAGCCGCCGCGCCGCGAAGATGCGCAAGGAGATCACCGCCCTGCGCCAGACCGAGCTCGCCGACCTCAACGTGACCATCGAGGAGGGCCTGTCGATCAGCGGGGCCCAGCTGAGCAAGACCATGGGCGCCGGCGCCGCGCTCGTCGAGCGGTTCAGCCTGTCCTCGACCCGTCTCATCGACCTGCAGATGCGCTCGCAGCTGGCCGGCCGGTGGCGGATGGCCACGATGAGCATCATCTTCGCCGCCATCCCGGCGATCATCTACCTCAGCGCCGGACTGCCGCCGACCGCCGGCACCCTGAGCATCGGCACCCTGGTCGCCTTCACCACCCTGCAGGCCGGACTGTTCCGGCCGCTGATGGGCCTGCTCAACGTCGGCGTCTCGCTGAGCACCTCGAAGGTGCTGTTCGGACGCATCTTCGAATACCTCGACCTGCCGATCGAGGTCGACGACCCGGCCCAGCCGGTCGAGCTGCCCGATCCGGTCCGCGGGCACCTGCGCTTCGAGAACGTGACCTTCCGCTACCCCGGCAGCAGCACGGCCGCGATCGACAACGTCTGCCTGGACGTGCCGGCCGGCACGTCGCTGGCGCTGGTCGGCGAGACCGGCTCCGGCAAGACCACCATCGGCGCGCTGATCGTGCGGTTCCACGACCCGGCCGCCGGCCGGATCACCATCGACGGCATCGACCTGCGCGACCTGCGCCTGGCCGACCTGGCCGGGGTGGTCGGGCTGGTCAGCCAGGAGACCTACCTGCTGCACACCACGGTCCGGGAAAATCTGCGGTACGCCCGCCCGGACGCCACCGACGCCCAGATCGAGCAGGCCGCCCGCGCCGCCCAGATCCACGACGTGATCGCCAGGCTCCCCGACGGCTACGACACCGTCGTCGGCTCGCGCGGGCACCGCTTCTCCGGTGGTGAGAAGCAGCGCATCGCCATCGCCCGGACGCTGCTGCGCAACCCCCGGATCCTGGTCCTGGACGAGGCCACCAGCGCCCTGGACACCTCCACCGAGCGGGCCGTGCAGCGCGCCTTCGACGAACTGGCCCGCGGCCGCACCACGGTGACGATCGCGCACCGGCTGTCGACCGTGCGCAACGCCGACCAGATCGCCGTCGTCGACCACGGCCGCATCCTCGAACAGGGCACCCACGACACCCTGGTCTCGGTCGGCGGCCGGTACGCCGCCCTCACCGCGTGAGATCAGAGCTCGTCCAGCAGCAGGACGCCGTCGGGTGAGTAGAAGTACCCGCGGACGTGCCGGGCCCAGTCCTCGATCCTCGGGTCCTCCGAGTGCGACAACCACTCGGACAGATGGGCGTGCTCGTCGGCGTACCCGTTCGCCGCGAGCCAGCGCAGCGTCTCGTGCCGGCCCGCCCCGAAGATGGCCTGGGCGTCGAGGCCGATACCCAGATCCATGTCACCGGTACGGAACTTCGCGGCGTACAGGCGGGGCGCGTCCGCGGGATCACCGATGAGGAACAGCAGCAAGGCGGCCACGTAGATCTGCTCGAACTCGTCGCTCTCGCCGTGGTCGGAGCCTTCGCGCCAGATCCTTTCGAGGTCGAAGATCTGCCGCAGCAGCGCGTGGTGCGGCCGGGGATCATCGACGTCCACCATCCGGAGCGCTTCCCGGCGCCGGGCCGGACTCGACAGATCCACAGACTCAGACACGCGGCCGGTCGAACGAGACCCCGCCGCGCTCGGTGAGGGTGAGCGAAGGGCCTGCCGACACCCGCGGATCCTGCCTGAGGTGCACCTGAAAGCCGGCAGCGCGGAAACGGATCGTGCCCTCGTGCGTGTTCAGCAGCCACGCGTAGTCCGTCACCCCGGCCGGGGTCGGCTGGGCGTCCTCGCGCTGCACCGTGTCGATGCTGACTTCCCCGGTGTACGACTGGAGGTCGATCCGCACGTCAGCCACGCTGTGGAAGACGAGCGTCGCCGGCGCGACGACGAACTCGTAATACTCCTCGCCCGCCGGCGGCTCGCGCCATTGCAGGATGTAGTCGATGTCGAGGAGCAGTTCGAAGGTCCCGGGCGAGAATCCGAACCCGTGCAGCCGGACATCGTGCCAGCGCACTTCTTCCGACTCCGCGCCGGAGAGGGCGGGACCGCTCATCAGTTCACCCTCGGTTCCTCGTCGGGCCGTGTCTTCCGCACGCTGCGGCCCTTCGGCTCATTGGCAAAAACCCTACCGGTGGCGGGATCGGTGTTACGGACGTATTCCATGACATGTGGCGGTGCTACGCCACCGTGCGCAGCACCCAACGGGTCCAGGTCGACCCGCTTCACCCGCAGACCGTCCGGGCCGTAGACCGCGTAGTGGGTGACTTTGCCGGTCTGCGGGCTGCGCCGGAACAGGACCGCGTTCGGGCCGGCGGAGTACGGGAAGTGCCCGCTGACCTGCGTCCCACGCTCGATCAGGCGGTCCGCCGCGTTGCGGCGGATCGCCTTCGTCAGCACGGCGAGCGCGGCGGCGGCGCGTGCTTTGGCCCAGCCGCCGAAGCTCGCGATCCGCGACCCGCGCCCGAACAGCCGCTCGCCCAGCCGCCGCACCCGTGGGCTCAGGCGCCGGACCGCTTTCAACAGCGGTCCGAACACCAGCTTGAGCGAGTACTTGAGGCCCCGGCCGAGGTACTTCAGCAGGTTGCCGACCCCGGGAATGGCGAAGACGAGCGCGAGCAGCCGGCCCCACCAGGGCACCTTCTCGCCGGTCACCGGGTTGATGCCGGTCAGGAAGATCGTGAGGTCCTTGACGTTGCTGACGCCGGGCACGAAGTCGGTGACGATGTCCACGCCCTGCCGGACCGCCTCGGCCAGCCGGTTCCGCCGCCGACCGCCCGGCGCGGCCGGGGCAGCGTCCTGGCGCCCGCCAGGTTGCCCCGAATCGGCTGCTGGACCACCACCGCCGTACGGGCCGGGATCATCCAGCGGTCGGCGCCGCTCTCGCGGTGGGGGCAGCACGGCCGGCCAGATCTCGAATTCGTGCCGGGGGAACGGCGCCTGCGCCGTCGCCGCCCTGAAGGTCAGGCCGGTGAGGCCACGCCGCCGCAGGAAGCCGGGCAGCTTCGGCGACGGCGTCCATACCGGCCGCACGTCCGCGGTGTGCCGGACGCTCACCTCGATCTGCTTGACGGCAGTCTCGAAGTTCTTCGTGTCGCCCCCGCGCGAGCCGGTCATATCGAGAATCTGCAGCTTGCGCGACGGCAGCGGTTGCCTCGTGCTGCTCTCGAGCACGATCGTTCCCAGCTCCTCGCCCCGGTACAGCACCCGGAAGAACGGCCTACCGTCCCGCAGCCCGACCAGGCGTGCTTCCAGCGTGGAGATCGACAACTCGTACTGCTGCTCCGCCGGCGTCAACACGACAGCACCGCCGCCAGGCGGCGGGCCGCGTTGCACCACAAGGGGTTGGCTCATCACCAAGGAACTCACCGCCCGGTTTCCCGCCGCGCCCTGCAGACTCAGCAGGCGTGCGGGCCCTGTGGCCGGGGCCGCACGGGCACGAGCCGGCGGCAGCCGGCTCTGCGCTGTCCCACCCGGCTCGGCTGGGATGCGGCGGTGCGGTTCGGCGCGGTGGACCACTCCACTGGGGTAGCACGACCAGCCGCCCGTCACGCGGCCGAAGGGGCGACCCTGGGGGCAACCGCCGCTACCCGAACATGTCAGAACCGGGACCAGGTGTCAGGAGCGCAGGAGCCGGTCGAGGAACGGATTGCTGAACACCCGGGCCGGATCCAGCCGGTCCAGCGCCGCAACGGCAATGGGCCAGCCCGGGCCGAACGAGGACGGTACGGCACGGTCGAGCACGTCGGGATCGCTCCAGGCCGCCTGGTCGGTGTAGGCCCACCCCTTCGACCACTCCACCCGCGTGCCCGGGTGAGCGGTCAGGAGATACCGCTCCACCTCCCGGTAGAAGCGGTTGGCGTCGGCCGTACCGGGCAACGTCAGCACATCGAACCAGACCGCCACCTGCCCCGCCGGGCGGGCGGAGTCCGGCCGCAGCGCCGACAGGGCCGGTGCCTGCGCGCCGGGGACGGCCACCTCGGCCGGGTCGTCGACGCCGGTCACCCGGATCTCCACCGCCCCGTTGACCGGGAACCGGCCACGGGCCGCATGAGCCAGCAGCAGCGCGGTGTAGAAGTTGGCGAAGGCATGAACGACGGCCTGCACGCCGGAGCGTGGGACCCGCACCGCGTAGCCGTTGGCGTGAACGTGCAGAGTCGTCGGGCGCACGTACAGCTGGAGGTTCTTGGCCGCGCCCCACAGGTCGGCCGAGGCGGTCGCGAGGAGCCCGGCCGCGGTGGCTGCGTACTGCGCCTGGCCCAGCGCCGGGGCCAGCTCGTACTGCCCGGCCAGGATGCGGCCGGCCAGGTCGGCCACCGGCGCCGGAACGTTGTCACTGAACGGATAGTTGTAGGGCCCGGTGACCGGACGCGACGTCGGCGGCCGCTGCGGGCTGACGCTCCACACCTTCAGCCAGGGGCGGGCGGTGAACGGGAACCAGATGGCTTCCACCCGTCCGCTCGCCGCGATGAAGCTCTCCAGCGTGCGGCCCCCGGCGCCGGGCGCCGCGAAGAGCTCCGCCGCCGGGATGTCGACCCTGCTCACGCAGCGCAGCCGGGCCAGCGGCCCGGCGAGCAGCGTGACCTCGGTGAGGAACGCCCGTCCGAGGTTGGTCAGCAGCGCAGCGCAATCCGGGTCGGTCCGCTCGAAGGATCGCGTGACGTAGGCGCCGGCGCCCGGGTCCCAGACCACCGCGGTGAGCCGCAGGATCAGGTTGCTCAGCGACCCGTACGTGGTACCTGGCGGCCGGACCTCCCCCTCGGCCGGCACGGCGGTGCCGTGGGCGTCCACCGCCAGGGCGCCGCCGACCGACAAGTCACCGGGCGCCGGGGTGGCGGTCAGGCCGTAGCCGGCCGCCTCCAGGAAGCCGAGCAGCGCCTCCAGGCCGGCGCCCGCCTGGACGCGTACGGTCGCGGAGCCCGGCTCGGCACCAGGGCCGCCGAGCTCCATCGCGTTGAGGCGGCGGGTGTCGACCAGCACGACGCGGCTCGCGCAATCGGTGCCCGCGGTCAGGGTCAGCGGCGCCCAGCCGTGCCGGAAGCCCTGCGGACGCAGCGCGAACCCGTGCCGATGCGCCCAGTTGGCCAACGTCACCACGTCCTGCGCGGTGCGGACGACCGCGGTCCAGACATCGTCGGCACGCAGCTCGCCCGCCCAGTTCCGGTAGCTCTGCCGGTAGTGCTCCACGCCCGCCGGGAAGTCCGGCGGGGCCGGGCAGTCGGCGCCGGCCGGGACCGCCTCGGCCCGTGGGACCGGCATCCAGACCAGCGCCAGCGCGCCGGCAGACGCGGTGAGCATCCGGCGTCGGGGCAACGGCTGTGTCATCCGACCATCGTGTGCCCGCCGGGAGGCGTCCGCACGTCGATCTAGCTGACGTCCGGCCGGGTCGTCGCACCGAAGCCCCGGCTGGCCGCGGCCGGGCTGGGGGGTCCGGACCGACGTGGAGGTCCCGTACGGCCGGCCCCGCGATCAGCGCGCCCTGATGGCCGGGCCGACTTCCGCGCCCTGTACGACCGCCTCCAGGCCGACCTCACTGATGCCGCCGGCACCTGACGGCGGCGGCCACCGGTGCGGATCGCACCGGTGGCCGCTGGGCACTGCATTCAGGATCGAGGATCAGGGGTACGCCACGACGTTGCGCGGAGTGGTGTTGCCGGCGGGGTTGGGAACCGAGCCGCCGGTGTCGTTGACGACGTTGGCGATGGTGCCGACGTCGCCGAGGGAAACGGTCAGGACGCTGCGGAGCCGGACGCCGGACCGGTTGGGCACCTCGAAGGCCCGGTCCACCCGCACGCTGGGGTTGGCGCTGAAGTAGGCGTACGAGCCGCCGCCCCAGAGCTCGTGGTCGGTAACGGCGTCGGCGACCTTGTAGGCGGCGTACCCGTTACCGCGGGGCCCGATCCAGGCCGCCTGGTTGGGCACGTCGTACGGCTTCTCGTTCTGGAAGAAGATCGTCTTGCCGCGGTTGCCGTTCCAGATCACCTCGTACTTCTGGTAGTGCTCGACGAACAGGCCGGTGGCCAGGACGTCGTCACCGTTGACGAGCAGACCGGTGTCGCCGGTGTTCACCGTCCAGCCGGTCGGCGCGCCACCGTGGTCGGCCCGCCAGGCCCAGATGTGGTCGATGATCGTGTCGTCACTGTGCACGGCGAGAGTCGTGGTGGCCTTGCCCTGCACGCTGCTGCCGATCCGGAAGAAGACGTCCTGCAGGCTGGTCGGGTTCGCGGCGTGGTCGGTGTGGACCCCGGCCCGTCCGACACTCATCAACGTCGGGCTGTTGGTCGTACCGGCGTCGAAGGTCAGACCGCTCACCTTGACCCCGTCGACGTCGGCGACGTTCAGGGCCTCGACCCCGTTGTTCGGGATCAGGGTCGGGAAGCCGATGCCGGTCACCACGGTGTTGGGGCGGGTGACCCGGATGGTCTCGTTGAGCGAGTAGGTGCCCGGGGTGAAGAACAGGTTCAGGCCCTGGGCCAGGGCGGAGTTGATCCGGGCGGCGCTGTCGCTGGGCTTGGCGACGTAGAACTCCCGCATTGGGATCGACGCGCCGGCCGTGTTGGGCCAGTTGGCGCCGGCGGAGTTGCGCCGCAGAGCCGGCACGAAGACGCGGTAGAGGCCGGCGCTGTCGACGTACAGGAAGGGCTTCTCCCGCGAGACCGGGGTGGTGCCCAGCGTGGTGTGCGGCGGGTTCGGGAACGCGTTCGGCGGGGCACCCTGGACGCCGGAGTAGACCATGTTCCAGACGCCGCCTTCCCAGCGGCCGATCCGGCTGTCGCGGGTGTACCACTGCTGCTGGGAACCCGAGGACACGGTGCCGTCGACCACGGCGTCGGCCAGGTAGCCGCCACTGGAGTAGCCCTGCCCGTTGTCCTGGTTCGACGGCGCCAGGGTCAGGTTGCCGCGGATGTGCACCCGGCGCATCGGGGCGGCCTGGGAGACGGCCCAGCGGTTGGTGCCGCCCTCGGGCACGATCGACAGGTTCTCCATGCTGCGCCAGAAGTTCTGGGTCGCGTTCTTCTCGTCGCCGTAGTTCCACCCGGAGTCGACGTTGATCGCGCCGTTGATCGTCACGTCGTCGGGGTTGAGGCCGAGACCGGCCAGCGTGGTGTAGAAGCCGACGTTGGCCCAGACCCGGCCGTAGCTGCCGGGCTTGAACAGGAACACGTGACGCTGGGTGCCGAACTGCGCGGTCGGGCTGCGCAGCTGCGCGTTGAACGCCTGGTCCACCGCCGACTGGATGGTCGACGCCGGCGTGCCCTGATCGAAGATCCGCACGTTCGGGCCCAGGTCAGGCGTGTCGGAGGTCGGCAGGGCCGGTCCGCTGGGCGTCGGGGTGACCGTGGGCGTCGGCGTGGTGCCGCCGGCGAAGATCTGGAACTCCCAGAGCGAGTAGCCGTACGGGGTGGCCCGGGTGGTGCCGTTCATCCGCACGTACCGGCCGCTGCCGGTGACGTTCAGGGTCTGGACGCCGGCCTGGCCCGCGGTGACCGGGGTGATGTTGGTCCAGCTGGTGCCGTTCGGCGAGGTCTGGATGGTGAAGGCCGAGGCGTACGCCGCCTCCCAGTTCAGCACGACCTGGCTGATCGACTGGGTGCTGCCCAGGTCGACCTGCAACCACTGGGGGTCGGCGAACGTGCTGGACCAGCGGGTGCCGGCGTTGCCGTCAACCGCGGCGGCCGCGGTGAAGGCGGCACTCTCGACGGACGAGGCGGTGGCCGGCTTGCCCTGCGACACCGGGATGTCCGCGGCGCTGGCGTTGGTGGCGATCGAGACGACGGTGGTGCCGAGGGCGGCGGCCAGGACGGCGCTCAGCACCACCCGCCCGCGGTGTCGGCGTTTCTGCGGCGGTGGGGACGTCAGAGTCATGTTCTACCTGTCGGACGGGTTGCCGCGCGTCCGTGGGGACAGACGTACGGCGGGGCGGGGGATGACCGTGCGGTACGAGCAGAGAGCGCTCTCCGGTGATTGTTACTTCCGTGTTGCGAGACGTCAATATCCCGGCAACAAAGCATGAACAGGTGGGACGGTTCCGGTCCGCCGGCCGGTTCACGAATGCATTCGAAAAGAGTTCACGGAAAATTGTTATCCGGCGTTAAGTCTGATTCGTCCGGGTGGCTGGTCACCTCGGGTGACTGCCCGGACGAGAGCAGAACGAGGGCAGAACGAGAGAACGAGCCAATACGGTCGGCGCACAGACATTCATGACGGCCATTGGCGCCGGACGAAGGAGAAGATACATGAAGCGAAGCAGAGTGACATGGGCGGCTTTGGCGGCACTGGGCGCGACTCTGGTGACTCCCGCAAGCCCGGCCCTGGCCGCGTCCTACGCCACGTGTCGTACCGGTTATGCGAAGTCCGTCGCCAACAATCTGCCGATCTTCGAGCGGAACTCCATCACCTCGCGCCGCGTGGACACCCTCCAGCGTGGAGACATTCTCGGCTGCCGCAGCACGCAGGTCGTCCTCGGTGACCGGTACGACGCCTGCGGGGTCACTCGCGCGAACGGCTGGCTTCCGGTCTACGTGATCAACGGCCCGAATGGGTGGACCTATTGGACGTGTCTCGCAGACTTCTAGTGCTGGAATTGCAATTGATGGTCACTGCCTGACGGTGGCCACGGAGATAGATCGATGCGACATCTCCGTGCGTGCGGTCGGCCACTCGGCAGTGGCGTGCCCGCCTCGCCCGGCTTCATCAACGGCCCGCAGCCACCGAACCGCCTCCACCCGGACCGGAGAACTTCAGTTGAAGGGCGGCCGGTGGACGCCGAACCGTGCGTGGATCTGCGAGGACCTGATCTCCGAACGAGCCACGAATATCGCCATCGTCGCCAGCACCGTGACGACTCCGGCGACGCCCAGCCAGGGGCCGGCGGCCGGGTAAAGGTGCGCGGTGATACCGAAGAAGCCCATGGCCAGTCCGCAGGCCAGCGAGGTCAGCATCAGTTCGTGATACATCCGGTGGAAAATGCGGTGCGCCTTGGGTTCCTTGCCGAAGTGCGAGGCCGGCGACCATTTGATGTTGACGTAGAAGCCGGTCGCCGCGCCCAGCCAGAGCATTCCGAGCCAGGTGTTCCAGGCCGCCACCTGGCCGAGGAAGTAGGCGGGCGGTATTTCGAGTCCCGCGATCATGAACGGCATGAACGAGTCCAGGAAGGACGGCGCCCAGCGGAGCATGATGCTCATGTTCACGTAGGTGTAGAACACGCCGACCAGCACCAACGCCAGGCAGACGCTGTGGAAGTAGGCGAGCGGCGAGGGGTCGTTGAAGGTGTTGTCCGCGAGGATCGCCAGCGCGACGCCCTGCAGGATGCTGATGATCGTGGTGAAGCAGCTGGACGAGATCTCCAGTGAACGGCGGATGAGCACATCGTGATCAAGGGCCTGGATAGCGCCCCCGCGCTCGGGGCGGTCATCGGCCGGCCGGGATTGATTATGACGAGCGACTGAGTAGTGATCTCCGCCCGGCACACGGTGCGACCTGGTGGTCAATCGCGCCGGCGGCTGGGCCCACTCGTAAGATTCATCGATCACCGCTGTATCTTCGCCCGCACGTCAACACCGAGCCGCATTCGTGTTGCATTTCTGATCTTTGCATGACCGGGGAAACGCGAAACGATTACAGAAGGTCGCAGCGCATTGGCTCGCCGAATAGGGGCCGGACGGTGCACTTACCGTGAGCCATATGACGAATACGCTGGGTCTGGATGCCGGAGCCTTTTGTCGGCGCCTGCAACGTTACGCAGGGTGAGTGAGGTGATCTTGCCAAGAGTTCGCAGCCGCGTACTGGACAGGGCGGCCACCGGGACACCGACCACCGACGGCGATGAGCCAGACTTGCGATGGGATCCTGAACTTCCTGCCCGTCCGATCCGGAAGGCTGTCGGTTCATCGTGATGACGGCAGAGAAAGTACGCCGAGTCAGGCTGGCGCTCGTCCAACGCCTCGATACCAGCTGGAACGATCTGGCGATTCTGATCGGCATCCCCACGTACGAGTTCGCCCGGTTCCCTCCCGGCCGTGAGGCAGACGAGATCTGGAAGTGGCTCGAAGCCCGGAAGAGGCTCGGCGAATTGGCCGAGAACCTCCGTGACATCGACCGCCCCGACCTGGCCGAGATGGTCGGCGACGTCCTCGACGCACCGGTTGCGTTGCCCGTCGCGACCAGCACCGCATCGATGCCGTCGCGCCCGCAACGACCGTGGACACTTGCCGCGGACGACGACCTCGCGATCTACTGGCTGCCGCGGGCTCGCGGCGCCGACCCCGATGCCGGCGGGTCGGCCTGGAGATTCGTCGGCCGCGGCGCTGCGGTTGCGCGTGTCGCCGCCCACCTGACCGCTGAGAACTCCCCAAGGTCTCCACTGACCGTCATCGGTGAGCCCGGCAGTGGCAAGTCGGCGCTGCTTGCGCACGTGCTGGTACTGGCCGATCCGGTGCTGCGGGAGCAGATGCCACTGCGCTACCGGGGTCCTGGCACCGAGGCGTTGACCGGGTCGGTCGATGTGGCTGTCCGGGCAACCGGCAAAACCATGAAGGACGTGGTCACGGCGGTGGCGCAAGCGGCGCAGCTGGAGGTCGACGATGCCGGCCGCCTGGTGGCCGCGGTTCACGCCATGGACACCGGGCTGAACATCGTCGTCGACGCGCTGGATGAGGCCGACCCCGACGAGATCAGGCCGATCGCGCTGCTGCTGCGCCGCCTGAGTCTGGATCCGGACCGCCGCGGCACCCGGGTGGTGGTGAGTGTCCGGCGAGCGCCGACCGGTAGTTCGCTGGCCGACGTCGTGCGGCTGTCGCTGGCGGCGACACCGGAGACCACGCTGGCCGTCGATCGTGCTCCCTACCTCGTTCGCCAGGACGTGATCGATTACGTCCAGCGCCGGCTCGAGGAGACAGACTTCCACCACCCGACCGCCTACACCGGCCCGGACATCATCGGCCGGGTCGCCCGGGCGGTGGTCACCCGGGCCGGAGGCAACTTCCTTGTCGCCCAGATGGCGAGTCGCAACCTCGCCGACAGGCCTGAGGGCGTCGACATCCGGCGACGGCGGTGGTGGGCCGAGTTTCCGGTCGACGTCGAAAGCGCGATGGACCAGTACCTCGCCCGGTTCGGAGACGAGGAGCGCTATATCCGGGAGTTGCTCACGCCGCTGGCCTTCGCGTTGGGCGACGGGCTACCGGACAACGAACTATGGGTCGTCGCCGCACGGGCTCTCGGCCGGTCGCGCGACGACTATCAGCTACAGGACCTGTCCGTCTTGCTCGAGCGAGCAGCCACCTACCTGGTCACCACCGAACGCGACGGCGTCCGGACCTACCGGCTTTTTCACGACGCACTCGCCCAGTATCTGCGCGGCCGATGTCCGGCGATCGAACCGGAACGCGCGTTGGTCACCGCCTGGATGTCCACATCGGTCCGGGGCATCGGCTGGTCTTCGGCGGACCGCTACCTGATCACCTATCTCGCCCGGCACGCGGCGGCCGGAGCCGAGCTCGACGCCCTGCTGGGCGATGCTCAGTTCGTCGCTACGGCCGAGCCGGCCAACCTGACCTGGGCGTTGAGCCACGTACGGACGGATGACGGCAAGAGGGTCGCTCGTGTGTACCGTCAGTTGCCTGTCGGGACGATCGATCCGAACGAGCGGGCGGCCTACCTGGCCTTGAGCGCCCAGCAGATCGGCGACCTCTCTCTGCGTGACATCTTCCGCAGCTGTGGTCTGACGTTGCCCTGGTCGCCGCGCGGCGGCGAGTGGCGCCCGCCGGATGACCACGATGTCGTCGCGCGGCTCGACGGGCGCACAACGGCGGCGGATTTGCTGTCAGCGGCGGACGGCACCGCGTACCTCGTCAGTGGTGATCAGCAGGGCACGCTGTGGCTCCACGAGATCATGGACGGTATCGCTCTGCCCGCGGTGCAGCTCGATCCCCATCGGCGCCGGGTCACGGCGGTGACCGGCGTACGAGGTTCGGATGGGCTTCAGCTGCTGGTCAGCGCCGCCGACGACGGTGAGATGCGGTTCTGGCAGGTGGATTCCGGTCTGGCACCGACGCCGGTCATCCACCGGCCGGGCAACCATTCGATCGTCGATGTCGCGGTGACCGCCACAACTGGCGGGGCGCTGGTGGCCGCTTGCGATCAACAAGGCGCCATATCGCTCACGCGTTTCAGCGCCGATGGAGTCACGACGGTGGCCGAGACGACGGGGGCTCATACCCGGCATGTCGCCGTGCACCTGCGCGACGACACCGTCACCGTCGTAGCCGCCACCTCGGACGGCTGGGTCCGTCTGTTACGACCGGACGGGCGCGGCAGCTTTCGAGCCGACGAGTTCCGCATCGGCCGATGGTCCGTCACCGCGATCGCCATCGACGAAGGGTCCGGGGTGGTCGTCCTGGGCACCGGCGGTCGTGAGGTCCACTTCTATGACCCGTCAACCGGCGAGCTGAAGACGGTGACGGACGCCGGATCGGCCGGCATCTCGTCGTTGTCGATCGTCTCCGGCGACCAGGGCGGGCTCCTGCTCGGTGACTACGACGGCGTCGTTCAGTACTGGAGCCGTGATGAACACGCCGGGCTGCACCGGCAACGCTTGAGCCGCCTGCACCAGGACGAGGTGCTCACGCTCGCCATGATCCGCGGGACGACCGGCCCTCGGGCGGTGAGCTGCGGTCGCGACGGCAAGGTGGCGGTCTGGGATCCATCGGCGGCCGGCAGCGACCCGGCGGCGGACGTCCGTGACATCGATCTGGCGGGATCGTCACCCGGCGAGGCATCGGTCAGTGTGGTGACCCGCGAGGATGCCACCACCCAACGTTGGTTCCTGGGGCCGGGCCGTGCCCTGATTGCCGCCGGTCCGACGCCCGGATCGTCCAGGCCGATCCGCGGTACGCCGGTAACCGGAACCGTCGACGCTCGGGGCCTCAGGCGCCAGTTTCGCAGCGATCTCGCCACCAGCACGGCAGGCGGACGGCGGCCCATTCCGCTACGGCCGTTCCGGGGCGTCGCCGTCGCCGCCGTCGATGACGAAACGCAGGTCCTCGCCATCCGCGGCGACGGCCGGCTGGACGTCTACAGTGCCGATGACCTGGACACAGCCACCGCGCAGATCGCGACCGGCATCACGCAGCCGATCTCGTTGTCGCTCGGTCGGCTGGCCGACGGAGAAGCGGTGGTCAGCTGCGGTGACGCCGACGGCAAGGTGTGGGTGCGGCGGTGGAGCGACGTGCACGAGTGGTCCGGATCTCGGGGATGGCCGCTGACCATCGCGGACCCGCGGACGGCCGTCGCCGCCGACGGCAGCGGGCGTGATCTGCTGGTCACCGGCGATGCGGCCGGCGAGCTGGCCCTCTGGCGTCTCGGCGACGATGATCCTCAGCTGCTGGGGGCGCGCGCGGAGCGGCACACCACGCCGATCACGGCCGTCACGCTCGCCCACGCCGGCGCGGGTCTGGCCGCCGTATCCGGCGATCGTGGCGGAACGCTGGTCGTCTCCCCCATCGAGAACGGCGGGTTCTCACCGGTCCCGCGGCGCCGCATCGTGCTGGGCTCGGCCGTGCTGTCCATCGCGGCGGTCGCGTCAGCGGAAGTCATCGTCTGGTGCCGACAGGGCTCATTGATCATCTCGTGGACTTGAGCCGACTCTTGGCCCGCGAGGAGTGTGGCCATATAAATCATGAGCGAGTCGCTGGATCGGTCAATTACCGCCTGTAGTCATAGCTGCTGGTTCGAGCCGCTCCTAGTCACCTCATCGGGGTCGGGCAAGTCGAAGGTGCTCCAAGTACGCACCGCCACCCTGCGCGCCGGTCGAACGCCGGCGGCGGATCACCTGGCTGTTCGGCTGAGCGAGCGGCCACTTCGTCGGGTCTTCTGTCGGCCGCTGGTGCGCCATAACCCGGCGAAACCGAAGAACGCGTAGACGCCGTGCATCAGTCCGCCCAGCGGGCGGGGGTTATCGCGCCACGGCGCGTGATGCACCCGGGACGTCCACTGCACAGTCAGCGCAGCTGCGTCAGACCACCCAGCTTGATCTGCATGAGTTCGTGCAGTGGCGCATCGTCAGGTTCGCTACGGTCCCACGGGGGCGCCGAAGTCCTCGTCGCTGGGACGCACCGTCAGATCGTCACACCGCTACATCGCACCCGGTCAGCGGGCTTGGTCCAGCCTGTCAGTGCGCTTCGACGACCTCGATCCATACCGCGACCTCGCCGACTGGCGGCTCACGGAAGATGAGCTCGGCGGCGAAGAACGAGCAGATCTGCAGCAGTCGGATTCCTGGTGACTCGCTCAGGATCTCGGCGTTGTCAAAGATCAGGAACCAGCGCGCGCACCACACGGCGGCGCTGAACGTCCGCGGACTCGCTGCTCACGAGGTCGACGAGGGACATCGTGATCTCAGGGTCATGCTCGGCGGGAATCCACCAGACCACGTCGTAGTCGGCGCGGTAGCGGTACGCGTACTCGATGGCGATCTGAGACTTGCCGACGCCACCGATGCCGTGCAGCGCCCTCGGCATATCGCCGTGGGCGGTGAAGTTCGCTTTCCTCGACCATCACCGTTCACGTAGCAGTGGAAGCAGGTGAGGTTGCAGCGGCGGTGCACCTCGAGGATGACCTCACCAAACGGCAGACACACCGGACCGTACCGAAAAGGCGACGCAAGACAGATGCAATGCGCTCCACAATGTAAATTCGCACAGAATTCCTAACGGACCCTTTCGCCCATTCGCCGGAACATAAATGCGGATGCCCCGGTTCGAGGCATCCGCATTTGTTGTGCATTTTCAATTGAACAGGTCCCGGAGCAGATAGATGGCACCTACCACGGTGGGTACGCTGACGAGCAGGGCCTTCCAGTGATCACCGAGAGCGCGCCACCCGACATACTGCGCGACCCCGCCGATCAGCACGGCGACGATGACCTCCAGCGCTAGCTTGCCCAGATGGTCCGAACCTTGGCCGGCCAGGGCGCACGTCGCCTGCGCTGCGGCGTGGACTATGCTGGCTGGCACCTCACACTCCCGTCCTGATGTTCGCAAGCGTCGGCCTGGTGGGTGCAGGTGTTGAATGGGTCCGCCGTAGCTGCAACTACGATCGCGGACCCATTCTCATGCGCTGGGTCCCTCGCGCCCGACCTGGATCGCGGAAATAGTGGGATAAGCAATTTCTCTCCTCTTCGACGTGAGCCCGGCGGCGTCCGCCGGGGCTCTCCGTTCATTGTTGCCGCAGACCATACACCGAATTGTCGTGGGGTCCTGATCCATTCCACGGTCGGCTCGGTCCATCTGATCTTAGTAGAGGTACGTCGGTTACCAGCGCCGCATCCCCGGCGGAGTATGCCGCAGGAGACCGGTGACTGGTGCCGAGGATATTAGCGTTCCCTCCGAGGGGGCAGTTCGTCACGACAGGCCCCGTCGCTCCATGGAGACCAGAATCGACGACTTGCCTACGCTACGTAGTCTCATCACTGTCGGCGGAAGCAGCCCGCTGAACCTTAAACTGGCCTCGCTTCGGTCTGCGGCCCTACATATCCGGAGGTGCGGTGACGCGCAGCTGGGGCTATGACGCCACCGGGCGTCACTTGGTGCCGTCCGAGGTCACCGAGATCCGGCTCGCCCTCATCGACGGTCTGCTGGGCGGCAAGAAGGCCGGGGCCGTCGTCGCCGACCTGCGGAACCGAGGCGTTCCGACGGTGACGGGTGCGGCATGGACGGAGAGCGCGCTGCGTCGCTTCGCGCGGTATCCGCGGCTGGCCGGACTGCGACGGGCGCAGGGCGAGCTCGTCGCGGCGCCCTGGCCGGCCATCATCACCCGCCGGCAGCACGAGCAGCTCGTGCGACTTCTCGGCGACCCCGCCCCCAAGCGTCCGGCCGACAACCAACCGAAGTATCTGCTGTCGGGCGGTCTGCTCGTGTGCGGCTCCGGGATCGAGGCCGACCGCGCCGGCGACCCGTACCCGTGCGGGAAGACGTTGTACACCCAGCCGTCCGGGTCGGTCACCCGCGGATACATCTGCCGCTCCGGCGGCCCGTCCTACGGTTGCGGGCGGACGCGGATCTCTGGACCGGCCGTCGAGGCCGTGGTCGCCACCCGCGCACTCACCCGCCTGTCGTCCCCGACGGTGCTGGGCCGGCTCAGACGCTCGGCCGGTGCCGCGGGTGCTCATCTCGACGAGCTGCTGACGGACCTCGATGATCGGCTGCGGGAGGCCGGCGCGGAACACGCCCGCGGCGAACTGGGTCCCCAAGCTCTGCAGTGGCTCCGGGACAGGACAAAACAGGAGCGGGACGCTCTGCGGGAACGCGCCAGGCAGGCCGAACGACTCGCGAAGCTACCGGATCCCGCAGCGCTGGCTACCTGGTGGACCGACGCCGAAGTCCGGGAGAAACGCGAGCTGATCTCTCTGGTGCTGCACCACGTGGTAGTCCACCGGGCCCCGCGGCGGGGGAACGTCCCGTTCGATCCAGAGCGGTTGGAGTTCCTCTGGAAGTAGGTCGCGAGCGATAACACGCCGCCGTCACCCGGCACGGGCCAACCCGGCTCAGACGGCCGGTGCCCAGCGGCGGACGGCGGCCGCCAGCGTCGTCCCGGCCAGCGTCACCCACAGCAGGCCCGGGCCGGCCGCCAGCAGCGTCGTCAGCACGGCCGGGGCGGCGGCGTTGCCGAACCCGGTGGAGAGCTGCCAGCGGGCCAGGGCCCGACCGAGTAGATCCGGTGGTGCCGCAGCCGCGACAAGCGCAGTGCCGCTCCCCGCGTACAGGATCTCCCCGAGGGTGTAGAGCACCGCGACCAGGGCGATCGCCGCCGGGCCGGCCGGTTCGGCCGCCCAGAACCCGAGGTACGACGCGGCGAGGACCACGCCCGCGGCCGCCAGGACGCTGCGGCGGGGCAGCCGCCGCAGTCGGACGACCAGCAGCACCTGCACCGCGACGACCAGCACGGTGTTGCCCGCGAACAATGCGGCCGACCAGGCCGGGGGCGCGTCCATCCGGGTGATCAGGAGTGCGGGAAGGGCAACCTCCAGTACGCCGAAACACAGCGCGTAGGGCAGGTTCACCCACGTCAACGGTCCGATCCCGACGCCCGTGCTGCCCTCGATCGGCGCCCGCGTCGGGACGGGGCGCGGCAGGGAGAGGATGAGCGCGCCGGCGAGGAGATAGCCGATGCCGTTGACGGCAGCGAGCAGGCGCAGCGAGTCCGCGGCCATGACAGCGATGAGCGCGCCCAGTCCCAGCCCGGCGTTGCGGATCGTCCGGGCCAGGGCGAGCACCCGGTCCGCCGGGCCGTCGGTCAGGGCGGTGACCAGAGCCGCCTGGGCGGTCGGCAGTGCCTGGTTGCCCGCGCCCAGCAGAACCGCGGCCGCGACGAAGCCGGGCAGGCCGTGGCCCAGCAGTAGCACCACGATGCCCAGAGCGCGGATCAGCATCGTCGCCGCCATCGGGGCCCGGCGGCCGCCCGCGTCGATCCAGCGGCCGAGCAGCGGGATGCCGGCGAGTCCGACGAGCAGGCCGGCGGTCAGCGCCAGGCCGGCGGAGGTGGCCGACAGGTGGAGCACGCTGAGGCCGTACAGGAGAAGAAAAGGCCGCAGAAGGCCGGAGCCGAGGGCATCCACCGCCAGGGCGACCGCGAAGCGACGCGAGAACATGCCGACGAGCGTCGGCCTCGCGGCCCGCGGTGGCCCGCGGATTGACGGTTTGCGTCAACTGTTGCGGGCGTACGGCGCAAGCAGCGCCACAATAGCGACGTGGCCCTGACGATCGACATCACCGGCCTGCCCGCCGAGCGCCTGCGCTTCGCCGCGTCGCCGCTGGCCGAGCTGGGCGCGATGCTGCACGTGCTGGCCGCGCCCGGTCATCACCCGGCGTTGCAGCCCTGGGCCGCGGGTGTCCTCGCGGGGTGCAAGCCGTCGTTCACCGACCGGCTGCTGGCGGCGGAGTTTCTGTGGAGCTCGTCGCGCGCCGACTTCCTGGTGCCGGCCCACCCGCGCCCGACCCTCACCGAGGAGCTCGACGACGTCGACGCGCTCAGCGACGAGGACTACGTGGCGGCCGCGCTCATCACCACCTGCGGGTGCTCCCGGCTGTCGTTCCGCCGCAGCGAACCGGAACGGCTCAAAGACCTGGCGCGGGCTCGCGGGCCGGTCCAGGCCGCCTTCGCCGAACAGCTGCTCGACGATCCCGGCCCGGTCCGGGTACGCGT
This sequence comes from Actinoplanes sp. CA-051413, assembly GCF_050955795.1. Lineage (NCBI taxonomy): Bacteria > Bacillati > Actinomycetota > Actinomycetes > Micromonosporales > Micromonosporaceae > Actinoplanes > Actinoplanes sp. CA-051413. Next base: position 3,131,601 of record NZ_CP192100.1, on the reverse strand, counting down.
GCGACGGTTGCTGGAGGACTGCGTCGAGGAGTTCTTCGGTGAGGCGTGGCGCCGGATCGCCTTCGCCCTCGCGGTCGACGCGCGGCGCATGGCCGACCTGCACGAGCAGCAGGGGCTGAGCGCAGCACTCACGGCGATGTCCCCGGCGCTGACGCTGTCCGGGACTCGCATCGTGGTGGACAAGCTGCAGGACAACTGGACCAGCGCCGAGGACGGGCTGACCTTCGTCCCCACGGCGTTCGGCCGCCCGCACCTGCTCGCCGTGCACGCGCGGGGTCGCCGTCCGGTCGTGCAGTACCCCACCGCGGCTGAGGAACCGGTGCCGCTCGACGTGGTGCAGCGGCGGATCGATGCGCTCGGCCATCCCGTACGGCTCAGGCTCTGCCGGACTCTGGCGCGTGGGCCTCGGACCACGGGTGAGCTCGCGGAAGCGTGGCATCTGAGCACACCGGAGGTCTCGCGGCATCTGGCCGTGCTCAAGAAAGCGGGCCTCACCGTGACCACGCGGCGCGGGCGCTACGTCAGCCATCAGTTGGACCTGTCGGTGACGGCGGCGCTGGGTGCCGACCTGATCGCCGTTCTGCTGCGCTGAGGGCCGGAGCCGGCCACCCGTGCCGGGCAACAAAAATGGCAAGAAGTCCATTCTTCTTGCCATTTCGAGAATATAGCGCACAGGGGGGCTTGCGGCAAGGTCCGGGTCGTGCCGCAGAATCGTCGGCCGAAGCTGGAATGCGCAGGAATGGGAGACAAGAATGCGTGTCTTGTTGTCGACATGGGGATCCCGCGGGGATGTCGAACCGCTCGTGGGCCTCGCGGTGGCGTTACGGAAAATCGGCGCGGAGGCAGTGGTGTCCGCGCCGCCCGACGAAGACTTCTCGGCCCTGCTGGCGCGGGTCGGCGTACCGCTGGTGCCGCTGGGCCCGACGGTGCGTTCGGTGGTCGCCGGCACAAAGCCCCCGACGGCGGATGACGCCTTCCGGCTCGCTCGCGAGCTGGTCGCCGCGCGGTTCGAGACGCTCACCGCAGCCGCCGAGGGTAGCGATGCGCTGCTGGCCACCGGTCTGATGCCGGCCGGCGTCCGCGACGTGGCCGAGAAGCTGGGTATCCGTTACGTGTACGCCTGCTTCCACACCTACGGGCTGCCCTCGCGGCACTTTCCTCCAGGCGCGCGGCCGGGCACGCCGTCCCCCCAGGACGAGACCGACCTCCAGGCGCTGTGGGAGCAGGACGCTCAACGGGTGAACGCCCTCTACGGCGAGGCGCTCAACAGCCATCGGGCTGCGCTCGGCCTGCCGCCGGTGGACAACGTCCGCGACCACGTCTTCACCGACCAGCCGTGGCTGGCGGCAGACCCGGCCCTGTGCCCGTCGGAGGGGATGACCGAGCTTGATCTGGTGCAGACCGGCGCCTGGATCCTGCCCGACGACCGCCCGCTGCCGGCCGATCTTGAGGCCTTCCTGGGAGCGGGCGCACCACCGGTATACGTGGGCTTCGGCAGCATGGCCGCCTATGCCCCGAAAGACATCGCTCGGGTGACCATCGAAGCGAGCCGCGCACACGGCCGCCGGGTCCTGGTCGGCCGGGGCTGGGCCGGCCTGACCCCGATCGACGACCAGGAGGACTGCTTCACCGTAGGAGAGGTCAATCAGCAGGCGCTGTTCCCGCGGGTGGCCGCCGTCGTGCACCACGGTGGTGCCGGGACCACGACAACAGCCGCCCGGGCCGGTGTGCCCCAGATCGTGGTGCCCCTGATCGCGGACCAGCCGTACCTGGCCGCGCGGGTGGCGGAACTGGGCATCGGAGCGGCACACGGCGGCCGGACCCCGACCGTCGACTCGATGTCAGAGGCCCTCAGGACAGCCCTCACTCCTCATGTCCGGGCAAGGGCGAAGTCGGTCGCTGACACCATCAGCCCCGACGGAGCAGCAACAGCCGCGAAGCTGCTGCTTGACGCGGTGAACCGGGAGCACGCGGCGTCATGAGCCGACCGGCGCGGGCCATTGTTCTCAGCGGGCCGAACAGAAAGCCCGCAGGGCCGCCTCATCGGCCGGGGACATCCATTCGTACGTGCCCCGCAGCTGGTCGGCCCGCTGGTCGATCGTCGCGACCGTGGCCGCCATGTCGCCCCACGGCATGCTGATGTGCAGCAGACTCCGGACGATGCCGGGCGGCAGGTGAACGCTGTCGGCGGGCGTCGCGCGCAGCAGCAGGCCGCTGGTGGACACGTCCTCGACCTGGCCCGACACCGCCACCAGCCGCCGGCCCGGCTCGGAGTCGAGCTGGGCGGTGCCGGTGGCGGCGTACGCGCCGGGGCGCCGCGCGGCACCGCGGCGCTGGACCACGTCGGTGGGTGCTTCGCCGGAATGCGTGAGAATGCCGTCGCGCAGCTCCGCCTCGACCCAGGTGACGCCGGCGTTGCTGACCAGCTCGAGGACGCCGAAGCGGCGGACGCCCGGGCCGTCGGGGCTGAGCACCGCGATCGGTGGCAGCTCGGCGACGAAATCCGCGCTCACCTCGGCCAGCACGATCAACGCCAGCGGCTGCTCTCCTGGGCAGCGCAGCAGGAGCGTGCTGCCCGCCGGGACTGTGATCATTCCGGAACGGTCTCACGGCCGTCGCCCGTCCGGTTGCTCCGCTTTCGAGCATCACCCGGCCGTGGGCACCAGCTTTTCCCGTTCGACGCCCCGGCGGGCGAGCACGGCGGCCACCGCGACCACCGCGAAGCCCCAGATCCACAGCAGCTGCAGGCTCTGGACCGAGACGAGCGGCCACTCCGAAACGCGCAGCCCGAGCAGGGTTTCCGCGGTCGGCCCGAAGGAGAAGCCCTCCTCGTGCATCATCGCGCCGCTGATCGGCGTCGGCTCGACGGCGGTCAGGTAGCTCATCAGCGAGACGACGAAGCCGGCCGCGGACGGGATCGCGAGGGCCAGGCCGGTCACCGCGAGGATCGCGCTGGTCATCGGGCGCCGGGCGACCCGGATCCGATGGGTCAGGGCGACGCCGATCAGCCAGCCGGCCAGCATGCCCAGCAGGATGCCGGCGATGGTCAGCGGCAGGTAGGCGGCGGGCCGCAGCGGCCAACCGCTGACGCCGATGTAGACCGCGCCCTGGGCGGGATCGGACGCCGAGTGGACATCGAACCGTACGCCGTCCTTGGTCGCGGTGTAGCTGTAACCGGTGACCAGGCCGCCGAGATGCACCGGGGTGGCCTGCCAGCCCTCGGCGACCAGCTGCCGATGGCTGTCCTCGACCGCCCGTCGAACCGCCGCGCCGTCCTGGAGGGTCTCCCCCGCGAACACGTAGCGGCTCGTGCGATCGGCATGGATCTCACCCGCCGGCAGGATCCGCTGGGCGTCCGGCAGCGCCGGGTATCCGAAGGTGCCGGCCCACGATCCGACGGCCGCACCCAGGGCACCGCCGATCAGCAGGGCCAGCACGGCCAGCACCAGCGCGAAGGGGCGGCGCACGGGCGGGCGGAACCGCTCGCGCAGACCGTCGGCCACCAGCCGCAACTGCTCCCGGCGGCCGGGGCGGCCGCCCGGGGCCATCTCGACCATGGTCGCGACCAGCTCCGGGCCGTAGGTGCGGCGGAGCCGAGCCGGGTACGCGGACAGCAGGTGCCCGTAGCCGTCGACACTGCTCACGCGGCACCCCCGGCGATCCCGGGACGCAGGCGCAGCTGCTCGTCGGCGGCGGCCACCCGGCGGCGCAGGCGCTCGGCCTGCTCGGCCAGGGCGGCGGCACCGCCGTCGCTGAGCCGGTAGTAGCGACGCAGCCGGCCGTCGACCGGCTCCTCCCGGTCCACCGCGATCAGACCCTGCTGGTCGAGCCGGTCGAGCGCCCCGTAGAGGGTGCCCGGCCGCAACGTCACCTCGCCGGCGGACAGCGCCGACACCGCCTGGACGATCCCGTATCCGTGCAGCGGCTGGGCCGCGAGCGCGGTGAGGATGAGAAATGTTGGTTCCTGCATGCCGTCACGCTACAGCGGCCGTTATATATCGGCAACCGTAGTATCGAGGTTGGCCGGTCAAGGGCCGTCGAGCGCCCGGCGGTCCCAGCCGCCGAGGTCGGCGGCGGCCTCGTAGGAGGAACGCAGGAACTCGGTGAGCACCGCATCCGGGTCCTTCGCACCGGCCACGGCCTCGTACGGCAGCAGCAGCTCCCGCAGGTCGCGGTCGTAGTACGCGGCCTCCGGCCGGACCGGTCGCTCGGCGTAACCGGCGGGCTCGACGTAGGCGTACGAGTAGAAGGCGCCCTCCTCGCCGCCGCCGGGCCAGAAGCCGAAGCTGGCCAGCTCGTGCGAGTAGCCCTCCCGCATCACCGACGGCGGGCAGTTCGGCGCACCGCCCGGGTGCGGCGGGGCGATCCGGCCGGAGAAACGCGTGTACGCCAGGTCCATCGCGCCCCAGAAGAAGTGCACCGGGCTCGCCTTGCCGACGAACCCGGAGCGGAACCGTCCCAGGACCTCCTCGGCCCGCAGCAACTGCCGCCAGAACAGCTGCGCGGCCTCCCGGTCGTACGCGTCGTGCATCTCGTCCTCGGCGAACGGGATGGCCCGCTCGACCTCGTTGGGCACGGCGTGGATGGTCGTCGCCACGTCCAGCTCGGCCAGCGCGGCCATGGTCTGGCGGAAGAACACGGCGACGGATTTCGGCTCCAAGGCGACGGCCCGGTGTCGGCCGTCGGTGGTGCGCAGGTGCAGCTGGTGGTCGAGGAAGTCGAACTCGATCTCGAACCCGCCGTCCCGGTACGGCACCAGCGACGTGGTCAGCCCGCGAGCGCTCGGGTACAGCGTGACGTGCCACCAGTGGTTGACCGCGGGCGCGTGCGCCATCCGGATCTTCCCGACGATCTGCAGCCACATGTGCAGGGTGTCCCGGGTTTCGGTCCAGTCCCCCACCCGCAGCCGCGGCCACTGCTTGTCGTCTCCCATCGCACCAGACTGGCACACGCGGGTCGCCACCGGCTCGGGTCGTGCTCGCCCCGGCTCATGTCATCGACCCGGTGGCCGATGAATCACCCGTGATGGGTCGACAGCGGCAGATGATCGCGCTGGTCGCGTTGTGCCTGGCGACCGGCGTGCCCGTCATCGTGCTGTCCGGCGGACCCTTCGCCCCGTACACGCAGCTGGCCAGCAGCACGCTCGCCTGCCTGGCGGCCGCCCTCTGCGGCACGGCGGCGCGCCGCGCCACCGGCATGGTGCGCGGTGGCTGGGTGCTGCTCGCAGCCGGTTGCTTGTGCTGGGGTCTGGGCAACTTCTACTGGTCGTGGAGTGAGCTGGTCGTCCACGCCGAGGTGCTGTTCCCCTCGCCCGCCGACGCCGGCTACCTCCTGTTCCCGCTGTTCGGCACGGCCGGGCTGATGCTGGTTTCAGGCTGGGCGTCGGCCGGCTCGCGCCTCACCGTGCTGCTCGACGGCCTGATCGCCGGATGCGCGCTGTTCGTGGTGGGCTGGGTGGTCACCGTACGGTCGGTCTGGCAGGCCGGCGGCGACTCGGCGTTCGCGTTCGTGGTCTCGCTGGCCTATCCGGTCGGCGACATCGTGCTGGCCACCATGGCGGTGCTGGTGGCCGGCCGGATGCGGCGCGGTGGGCGTGGCGTCGGCTTGCTGCTGGTGCTGGGTCTGGTTGGGATGGCGACCTCGGACGTGATGTTCGCGCTGGACACCTCGGCCGGCACGTACGCCACCGGGCAGGCCTCGGACGCCGGCTTCTTCATCTGCTTCGCGGCCTTCGGAGCAGCCGGCTGGGCGGCGACCCGGCGGCCGATGGTGTTCGACGGCGACGGCGTGATGACCCGATGGCAGATCATGCTGCCGTACCTGCCGTTCGGGCTGGCCGGCTGCGTCAGCGCCGGGCAGGTCCTGACCGGCGGTCAGGTGGACGCGGCCGAGGCGCTGCCGCTGCTGGCCGGGCTCATCATGATCCTGCTGCGGCAGCTGTCCACGCTGCTGCACAACTCGAGACTCGCGAGACGGCTGCAGCATCAGGCGTACCACGACCCGCTCACCGGGCTGGGCAACCGCGGGCTGTTCACCGAGAAGCTGCAGAGCGCGCTGACCTCGGCCACACCGACCGCGGTCGTATATCTCGACCTCGACGACTTCAAGGTGATCAACGACTCGCTCGGCCACGACGCCGGCGACGCCGTGCTGCGCGCGGTCGCCGACCGTCTGCAGAGCTGCTTCGCGCAGCCGGACACCGTCGTCCGGCTCGGCGGTGACGAGTTCGCCGTGCTCACCTTCCGGGTCGACGGGCTGCCGGCGCAGGCGCAGCGCCTGCTGACCATGCTGGGCGAACCGCTCCAGGTGGGCGCTCGCACCGTTCGGGTCAGCGCCAGTGTCGGCATCGCGATCAGCGACGGCCGCCCCACGCGTCCCGAGGACCTGCGCAAGAACGTCGACCTGGCGATGTACGCGGCCAAGGCGCAGGGCAAGAACAGGTACGCCTTGTTCACACCGTCCATGCGACACGACTTCGACCGCGAGCTGATGTGGCGCGCCGAGCTGCACCAGGCGCTGACCGACGAGGCGTTGCACGTCGCCTATCAGCCGATCGTCGGGATCGGTGATCGCCGGGTCGTCGGAGTGGAGGCGCTGGCCCGCTGGGACCATCCCGTCCTGGGCTCGGTGGCACCGGACCTGTTCATCCCGGTGGCTGAGCGGGCCGCACTGATCGGCGAGCTCGGGATGTTCGTCCTGCGGCGGGCGTGCGCGGAGTTCGCGGCCTGGCCCGGTGCTGCTGAGGCGTACCTGTCGGTCAACGTCTCGCCGCTGCAGATGCTCAGCCCGCAGTTCTGCGGCCGGGTGGCGGCCACGCTGGCCGAGAGCGGGCTACGACCGCAGCAACTCGTCCTCGAGATCACCGAGAACGCGCTGGCCGACGAGTCCGAGGTGATCGGCACGCTGGTGCAGCTGCGAGCCACCGGCGTGCGGGTGGCGATCGACGACTTCGGGACCGGGTATGCGTCGCTGCGATACCTGCACCGCTTCCCCGCCGACATCGTCAAGATCGACCGCACGTACGTGCAGGACATCACCCGCGACCCGGCGGCCCTGCGGATCGTGGGCACACTGTGGCAACTGTTCCACGCGATCGGGCTGACCGCGGTGGCCGAGGGCGTCGAGGATCCGACCCAGGCGGAAATGCTGATCGAGCTGGGCTGCCCGCTCGGTCAAGGTTTCCTGTTCGGCCAACCGGGACCGCTGGACGGCCTGGCGCTCACGGCCCGTGAGCCTCAGTCCTCCGGGGCGGGCATCGGGCCGCCGCCGGCGGTCAGGCGCGGGTAAGGATCACCCGGCGGCACTTGACGGAAGGCCGTCCCGGGGTCGGGGATCATGCGCAGCGGGTATCCGGAGTAGACGGTGTAGCGGCGCGGGATCAGCACCGGCGTGAGCACCTCCTTGACCGCCGCCAGCCGGTCGTCGGCGAACGCCGTGATCGGCCCCGGGAAGCGCAGCACAGTCGCCGGTCCGGCCGGCAGCACGGCGAGACCCAGTGCCGCGGCCCGCGCGCTGAAGGCTTCCGGGCCACCGAGCCGGGCCAGGTGGCCGCCGGTCAGCAGATTCCACCAGTAGTAGCCGCGCACCCGCTGCCGGGTCAGCGTCGCCGAGGTCCGGTGGTCCATGGTGTACCAGGCGTCCCACGGCGACAGGTGCGGCCCGGTGCGGTCGTAGGTGACCCCGCCGGTGCACAGCTCCAGCGGCTGCTGCCACGCCAGCAGGAGCTCGGCCACCCGTTCGGCGGCGTCGTCGGTCTCGTCCGGCTCCCACAACTCCCCGACCGGCGTCAGCGACAGGCTCAGGGCCGCTGCCGGCTGGAACGGGTCGCGCCACGCCTCGAAATGCCAGCGCTTGTCGTCGTCGCGGGTGCCGAGGTTCACGGTGAAGACATCCGGCCGCCCGGACCGCAGGGCGGCCAGCAGCGCCTCCCGGGCCGCCGGGCTCCAGTCGCGCTGCTCCCCCGATCCGGCGGTGGACCACGCGACCTGCCGGATCGTCACCGGCAGCGCGCTGGTGTCGGCCACCGCCGCCGCCATCCCGGCGGTCACCTCGTCGATCCGGTCGGCGAAGGCCGCGAGGGTCAGCAGCGAGTCGAAGTAGGCCAGCACGGACGGGCGGGGCGCCGGCGAGCGGCGGGGCTCGCCGACGAAGCGGTGGACGCCGTCGAACTCGTGGCTGGGCATTTCGGCGCGCTGGTCGTACAGCGGATCGGCGGCCCGTTCCCGCGCCCGCATCTCGTCGGGGTCCATCCGGTCATCCTCTCGCAGAAGTGGGGCCCCGGGCGATCCCACGCCCGGGGCCCAGCACCGATCATCGGCTCAGCTGGTCGCCCAGCCGATCAGACCTCCGATCGCGGTCGCTGCGACGATCTCGGGCCAGAACACCACCACGACCACCACGGCCACAACCACCGCGGCCACGAGGATCACGTCCTCGACCACGCCGCTGCTGACCACGCCCGGATCGCTGACCGGCCCCTGGGTGGGTACCTTCGTCGGCTCCTGCTTGGGCTCCTCGTTCTGCCCGGTGTTCGGCGGCCGCTTCGGGTTCGAGGGCGGACCGGTCGGCACCTTCGGCGGCTTCGTGCGGTGGTAGTAGATGATCCCCGAGCTGTTGTCCGCCTGGCGGGCCCCCTTCGGGGCGTACTGGCTCCAGTCCGAACCCGCGAAGATGGTCAGGATGCTGCCGTCCTCGTAGGTCCGGGCGTCCGGCACGATGTCCGGCCCGGCCGCCGGGTTGGGATACCCGGCGTAGGCGAGCGCCCAGAGATACCGCTGCACCTGCGAAGCGTTGTTCACGCCCTTCTTGCCGTTGTCCGGACCGTACTCGTACTGCTGGTCGGTGCCCGGCTTGACCTCGTACAGATAGGTCGCGGCCGGGGTGGAGACCAGGACGTCCACGCACGAGTTCGGCTCGGTCGTGGCGAAGCAGTAGTAGTTGGACGGGCTGGCCTTGCGGCCCGGCGCCGGCACCGAGCCGGGGACACCATGCAGGGTACGGCGGTGCTCCGGGCACTCCCCGTACACGTTGAACGGCCCGTACTGGACATCGAGCTGGCGCAGGGACAGCTCGACCGCGTCGCCGTGATCGTTGTTCCCGCCCCTCCCGGAGCAGACCACCGCCCCGGACGGGTCGGTGTAGGTCGTCGGCTTGTTGCCCACGTAGGCGTAGCTGCTGGACGCCGGCGAGTTCAGCGGCGAGGCCGCCGGGTCCACGCCACCGAACCGGCCGGTCGCCGGGTCGTAGGCGCGGGCCAGGGTCGAGTACCGGTCACCGAGCGTCGAGTCCTGGTAGTAGCCGGTGAACCCGATCGGGTTGTCGACCGACGGGGAGCCGGTCGCCGTGCCGTTGGTGCGCGCATTGCCGAAGGGGTCGTAGTCGTAGGACGCCTTCGAGTCGCCGCTGGTGGAGACCACGTCCGCCACGCCGCCGAGGAAGTCCGGCACGAAGGAGTCGACCTTCCCGCCGTTCATCAGCCCGATCGGGGTGCCGGACGGGCCGGTCAGGAAGCCCCGGGCCGAGCCGCTGGTGGTCGTCTCGGTCCGTTCCATGCTCAGCCGGGGCAGCGTGGAGTTGTGGTCGTTCTGCCAGCTGCGGCTCTGCACCCCGTCGGCCAGGTTCGACACCGCGGAGAGCTGGACGCCCTGCGCGTCGTACGTGTAGCTGGTCCGCACCGCGCCCACGGTCGCGGAGGCGAGGGTGTGGTCCAGGTTGTAGGTGAACCTGTCCGCTCCGGCTTTGACCTGGTTGCCGGACGGGTCGTACTCGTACTCGGTGGTGGCGATGCGCTGCGGCGTGGTCAGCGTCGCCTTGGTCAGCTGGTCCGCCGCGTCGTACCGGTACTTCGTCGACACCGTCTCGTCACCCGCCACGACCTTCTGGCTGAGCCGGTTGCCGACCTGGTCGTACGCGTACTCGGTCTTCCCGGTGGCACACCCGTCCCCGACACAGGCGGCCGTCAACCGGTCGGTCACGTCGTAGCTGTACCCGACCCGCTGGCTGCGGTCGCCCCGGGTGGTGGTGACCGCCGTCGGATTGCCGTTGGCGTCCCGGTCGGCCTGGAACCGGGCGATCACCCCGTCGGCGTCGTGGCTGTTGAGGTCGGACAGCCGGCCCGCGCGGTCGTACGCCCGGTCGGTGACCGCGGTGCCGCCCGGATAGGTGGTCCGGGAGATCCGCCCGGAGATGTCGTAGGCGAAGGCGTACTCCGCCGCCGCCGTGCCCGCCGCGCCGCCCTGTGCGGTCAGCGAGACCATCCGGTCCGAGGTGTCGTACGCCGCGCCGACCTTGGTGCCGTCCGGCCAGGTCCGCGAGGTGACGTTGCCGTTCGCGTCGTAGCCGTAGCTGAAGTTCTGCCCGTCGCCACGGCCGATCGAGGTGAGCCGCCCCGCCGCGTCGTACCGCTGGGTCCGCAGCCCAGCCTGGTCGGCGAGGCTGGTGATCCGGTTCTTGGCGTCATAGCCCCAGGCGTAGATCAGCGAGCCGGCCCCGAGGTCCTGGCCGACGTGCCGGCCGAGGATGTCGTACGTGTTGACGATGCTGCGCGCGGCGGCGTCGTCGTGCTCGCCGGGTGTGACGACCTTCTGCAGGTTGTCCTCGGCGTCATAGGTGTACGCGGTCTGCCGGCCGAGCGCGTCGGTCACCGAGGCGAGCCGGCCCACCTTGTCGTAGTCGTACGAACGGACGTTGCCGTTCGGGTCGGTCCGCTTGACCACGTGCCCGGCCCCGTCGTAGGCGTACGCGGTCACCTGGCGGTCCGAGGTGTCCAGGCTGGGCCCGGCGAACACGCCCGAGTCGGCGGCGACGATCCGGGTCATCCGGTCGGCGTCGTCGTAGCGGTAGGTGGTGGTGTGCTTGAGCGCGTCGGTGGCCGCCGTGACCCGGTCGGACGCGTCGTAGGTGAACGCGGTCCGGCCGCCCAGCTGATCGGTGATCGCCGTCAGGTTCCGGGTGGCGTCGTAGGCGTAGGTGGACGTGTAGTCCTTCGGCTCGGCGCCCGCGACGTTGCCCCGCGGGTCGGTCACCGAGATCAGGTCACCGTTGTCGTTGTACGCCAACGTGGTCACCCCACCGTCCGGCGCGGTCTGCTTGACCGGGTTGCCGGCCGGGTCGAACTCGGTCGTGGTGCCGCCGCCGGCCGGGGTGGTGACCGCCTTCGGCCGGCCGTTGACGTCGTAGTCGAACGTCGTCTCCTGGCCGAGCGGATCCACTGTGGAGAGCACGTTGCCGTTGTCGTCGTAGTTCGTCGTGCTCTGCTGCCCGAACGGGTCGATGCTCGCCACCGCGCGGTTCAGCTCGTCGAACCTGGTGTCCTGGCTGACGAACCCGCCGCTCGGGTAGGGGTGGGTGACCCGGACCCGGTTGCTGTTGAAGTCGTAGGTGTAGGTGGTGGTGAAGTTCGCCGGGTTGGCGCCCTTGACGTTGCCGCGCGGCGACACCACGGTCGACAGGTTGCCCCGGTTGTCGTATCCGAAGGTGGTCTTCGCCCCCGACGGGTCGGTGATCGACGCCCGCCGGCCGGCCTTGGTGTACGCGGTGCTGGTCGTGTTCCCGTTCGCGTCGGTCTCGGTGGCGGTTCGGCCGGTGACGGTGAAATAGGTGAAGGAGTGCGTGTTCTTCACCGGGTCGATCGTCTTGGTGAGCTGCCCGACCTCGTCGTAGACGTACTCGAACGGCCGGTCCTTGGCCGGTTCCTGGTACTGGCGCAGCCGGTCCAGCTTGTCGTAGCCGTAACCGGTGCTGAACCCGCGCGGGTTGGTCGACCTGATCAGCCGGCCGGTCTTGTCGTAGGCCAGGACGTTCTTCTCACCGAGCGGCGTGACCTGCGAGATCAGATTGCCGGCGGCGTCGTACGCCATCTTGGTGACCTTGCCGCGCGGATCGATCAGCTCGGTCACCAGGCCGTGCTCGTCGGTCTTGAGCACCGTCTGGTCGCCGCCGGCGTCGGTGATGCTGACCAGCTCGTCGAAGGCCGAGTAGCCGAACCGGGCGGTGTGCCCGAGCGCGTCGGTGTGCGAGGTCAGGTTGTTGCGCGCGTCGTAGGTGTTGCTGACCGCGTAGGAGAACGGGTCGGGTGCGGCCATCGAGGTGAGGTTGCCGGAACCGTCGTACACGCTCGCGGTCTGGTTGCCCTGCGCGTCGACCAGCAGGTTCGGGTCGATCTGCTCGTCGTACCGGTGGTTGACGGTGTCCCCGTTGCCGTTCTGCGAGTAGACCAGCACGTTGCCGCGGTAGCCGTCGAAGTAGTGCACGCCGTCGGCGTCGACGGTGGTGGCCTCCTGCTCGGCTGCGTTCCAGTCGAACGTGGTGACCGCGCCGGCCGCGTCGACCTGCTTGACCACCCGGCCGGCCACGTAGGTGTTGGTGGCCTGAGCCCGGCCCCGCGGGTCGACGACCTTGGCGAGCAGGCCGCCGCTGTAGCCGAAGGTCCAGGTCGCGCCCTCGGCGTCGGTCGCCGAGACGAGCAGCCTGTTGCTGTAGGCGTACTTGGTGAACCGGCCGTCCGGCAGCGTGATCTTACGAACGAGACCGTCGGAGCCCACCTCGACGGTGACCTTGCGGCCGGTCGGGTCGGTGATCGTCCAGGCCGTCGCCGTGTAGGTCAGGGTCGGGCCGGCGCCGCGCGGGTCCCGGATCGCCGTGAGCCGCCCGCTCGCATCAAAGGTGTAGACCGTCTGGGCGGGCGTGGTCAGCGTCCAGCCGTCCGCGGCCGAACGCAGCTGCGAGCGCACGCCCGGCGGCCGTGTGTAGGCGCCGTCGGCCGCCGCCTGGTAGACGACCTGCGCGCCGTCCTCGGCGCGGACCGTCACGGCGGTTTCGCCGGCGGCCGGCGGGATCACCTTCAGGTCGTAGGTCCAGGACCAGCCGATGCCCATCGAGCCGGCGGTCGGGCTGGCCGAGGAGTACTTGCGGGTGGCCTGGAACGGCACGCCGTACCCCGCCATCTGCAGGTCGGTCCAGGCCAGGCTGAACGCGCCGGTGCCGGTGCTCACCCCGGCGCCGCGGAGCGCCTGCCCGATGGTGGTCGGTGCGAGCGCGTTGCCGCAGCCGCAGCCGGCCGCCTGCTGGGCGGGGACCGCCGGAGGATTCGCCGTCTTGCGGGCCTTGGCGTTGCCGGACGGCCCGGACAAGGCGACGGTCCCGTCGGCGAGCGTCACCGATACGGTCACGAAGTACGGGTGGTCGCCGGTCAGCACCCAGCCCTGGTCGGCCCCGAAGGTCTTGCAGTACTTGCGGGGCTTGGTGCAGGTCGACACGTCGGCCGCGGTGAGCGCCACGGATTCCTGGGCGGTTCCCGATTCCGGGTCGTAGACGGTGGCCTTCCAGGAGGTCCAGCTCGAGACCCCCGGCGCAGCGGCGTCGAAGTAGACCACCAGCGAGGTGTCCTCGAAGGCGAAACCGGGGCGCAGCAATACGTTGGTCGCCCCATCGTCCGAAGTGGGTGGCTCGTCACGCGCCTCCGCCAGCGCGCTCGGCGAGATCTTCCGCTGTGCGCCGGCCGCTTTCAGGCCGGGTGGCACGACAGGTGGCCGCGCGCCGGGCTTCAGCCCATGGTTGGCGACGGTGTCAGCGGGCAGTGGGCGGTCGACGGGTCCCGGGCCGGGTGGCGCAACAGGCGCCGGCCGGGCCGGTGCGGCCTGGGCGGGTGGCGGCCCGAATGCGGCCGAGGAGATCAGAAGAAGGAGGACGAGAGCCGCGAGCACCGGAAATCCGGGCCGGGTACGCCACGCACGAGCCAGCACGATCATGGAATGCCCCCATGCATTCAATACAACCGATGTTGTCGTGCGGCCAGGGTCCGCTTCGGGCGAGCGCGCGGCGACCCCGCTTCACATGGCGGCAATGCCTAAACCAGACAGTCCCCGCACCAGGGACGCGGCGCCGGCGGGCTGCGACCGGGACGCCAACTCTGAAAAGATGTGGCCGCTGCCTGTATCCAGGCAAGGGGACCGATGTCCGCCTCGAGAGAATCCGGCCCGGCGACGACGCGGCCTGTCTACAGTCGGAGGAACAACACGCCGAAAGGGGCCGGCCATGGCGGCGGGGACGAAGGACGATCCGTGGTTGTTGCAGACACCGCCCGGATCGTCGCAGTACACCATCTACCGCGACGAGACCACCGACCCGGCCACGCTCGTCTGTCAGGTCGGGTCGACGAAGCTGACCTACCAGGCCCGCGCCATCGATGACCTGCACGCCTGGCTACGCGAACAGGACGGCTGGGTGCCGCTCGGCGCCGCCGACGAGAACAAACCCGCCGCCGACGGCACCGTCGAAGCCTGGGGCCGCTCCCCGGACAATCCGGTCGACGGCTGGTACGGGCTCCGCAAGGGCTATCGAGGCCGGTTCGGCATGTACCTGCCGCCACTGCTCGAGCACCTCGGCCTGGCCGAGTTGACGCACGACGCCCGCAACAACCGCATGCGCGCCCGGTGACCTGGTCGCCAAGGGCTCCTTGAGCCGGGTGGATCTTTGATGCCAGCTTGCGGCGTCAGCCGACCGCCGCGCGGGACGAGGACCATGACAAAGCCCTGTCAGTCCAGGGGCTGGCGGGCGATCGTGCTCGCCTCCCGTCCGGTGAGCGCCCACCCGCCGATGGAGGCGACGACGGGCAGGCCGATCAGGATAGCCGCCAGGTTGACCAGCGGCGGGTGGGCCAGCCAGTGCAGCTCGTTGTGGTACCAGGCCAGCACCGCCAGATACGTGCAGGCGGTGCCGATGATCGCGCCGGTCAGCGCGAGCGAGCCCGCGGTCGCGGCAGTCAGGGCGCGGCGGGTGCGCCGGCGCGCTCCGGCCGCCGCGAGGGTTCGCAGATCGCGGGCCGTCTCGCTGCGGATGAGTCCGACCGTCATGGCGAGCACGCCGAGGGCGACGGCGATACCGGCGGCGGTGAACCAGGCGGCCAGACGGGTCTCGTCGGCGCCGGTCGGACGGGACTCGACGTAGAGGCCGGCGGCGGACGCGAGCTGCTGCGCGCGGTCGACCTGGGCCGCGGTGAGCTTGACCGGCGCGTCGATGAGGAAGCCCACCGGCACCTCGGTCAAGTGGAGCTTGTCCATGCCGTGCCGGGTGAGCAGGACGTTCGGCAGTGACTGGTAGCCGGGCAGCGTCACGTGCTGCAGGACCGGCTGCGGGCCGCGGATCCGGCCGCCGGGGATGATGTCATAGCCGTCGATGCTCGCCCGCGGCGTGAGCACGTCGGTGTCGGCGCCGACGCTCGCCCGATCGATGCCGTAGTGGGCGAGCAGTTCGGGGGTCGCGACGTAGACCGGAACCATGTCGACGTCGCGGTACGACACTTCGCCCCGCTCGCCCGGAGCGGCGTCGCGGATGCCCAGCACCGTCGGCGGGCGGCCGCCGCTCTCGCGCTCGATCGGCTGGTTCGGGTCGACGCCGCCGGCCAGCGACACGACCGTGGCGTGCAACTCGGCGACGATCGCGTCCGCCTGCCGGCGCATGCCGTCCAGCTGAGAGGTCGTGACGATCGGCACGGGTCCGGTCATCCGCTGCGGCGAGAGCCAGACGATCATCTGGTCGGCCGGAATGGCGCCGCCCGTGGGTGCCGCGGTCTTGGCCACGGTGACGGCCGTGCCTAGGGCGACCATGGCGGCGATGCCGACGGCCAGGGCGATCGCGGCCAGCGCGGCGCCGGAGCGGGCCCGGTAGCGGGCCAGGTCGCGCATGGCGAGGCGGGTCGCGAGGGGCGCGTGGCGGGCGGCGGCGCCGATGGTGGCCACGCCGACCGGGGCGAGCAGCAGCAGCGCGAGCGCCGTGATGAGCACGCCGCTGACGATGTACGGCGCCTTTGACTGCTGCGACAGGTACAGCCCGGTCAGTCCGACGGCGAGCAGCAGCACGCCGACTGCCGCGAACCGGTGGGCGGGGCGCGGCGGGGCCGGCCGGGCGGAGAGGGCGGCGACGACCGGGATACGGGCGGCGGCCCGGGCCGGCCACCAGGCAGCGACCACCGCGGTCACGGCGGCCAGCGCCACGGCGAGCAGTAGCGGCCCCCAGGGCAGGTCGAAACGGTCGATGCGGTGGCCGAGCAGCGGCTCGAAGACGGGGCTCAACACCACCCAGCCGACGACGCCGACGAACGCGCCGGCCAGCGCGCCGCCGCCGCCGACGACCAGTCCGTTGGCCAGCAGCACCAGCCGGATGTGCCGGTGGCCGGCGCCGATGGCGCCGAGCATGCCGAGCGCGCGCAGCCGTCGCTGGGCCATGACGTGGAACCCGGCCACGGACAGCAGGCCGACAAAAACCAGCCCGATCGTGGCGAGCACGAGCACGAGAGTGGTGGCCGGGTCCGTCTCCTCGTTGCGGCGCTGGGTCGACACGCCGTCGGGGCGGGGCTTGGCGATGAACTGCGCGTGCGGCACCTGCAGCAGGGCGTCAACGCGGTTGACCGCGGCGCCGAGCTGGCCGGGCGCGACGAGGGCGAACGGCTCGTTGAGGTTGAGCGGGTTCTCCACCACCCCGACGACGGTCCACGGCCGGCCGGCGGCGTTCCAGGTGCCACCTACGTGCAGGCCGGCCAGCTGCAGCACGCGGTCGGTGACCGCGATCTCGCCGGAGCCTTGCGGCCACCGGCCCCGGTCCAGGCGCAGCATCGAGCGGCCGTACGGCCCGTTGGGGTCCTGCGCGCGCAGGTCGACGCCGTTGGCGCTGCCGGGTACCGCGACCTTCTTGGCGTGCTCGATGACCTCGACCGTGCCGTAGTCGCTGCGCAGTTGGGCGAGTTCGGCGTCGTTCTGCGCGTCGGTGCCGTTGACGGTGACGATGTGGTCCGCGGTGCCGAACATCCAGGCGTCGTTCGGGGCGTTGCCGGCCATGGCGAGCCCGATGGTGGTGGCGGCGACGGCAAGCAGCAGCAGGGCGAGCACGATCGCCTGCTGGCGCCACTCGCGGCGGAACAGCCGCCAGGCCCAGCGCACCACGGCGCGGCGGGCCGGCATCCCACCGTTGCCGGTGCCCAGGGTGAGCGGCCGGTCCTGCGCGGCGACGCTCATCAGGCCGCTTCTTCGGCCAACAGCGAGTCCGGTCCGGGACGCGGTGCGGTGCGGTCGACGACGCGCCCGTCGCGGATGAACAGCACCCGGTCGGCCCAGGAGGCGAGCTGCGCGTCGTGCGTGACGACGACGGCGGCGACGCCGTGCTTGCAGGCGGTCAGGATCATGCGCATGACGGCCTCGCCGTTCTCGGAGTCCAGCGCGCCGGTCGGCTCGTCGGCCAGCAGCAGCCGACGGTCGCCGACGACGGCCCGGGCGATCGCCACCCGTTGCCGCTCGCCGCCGGAGAGCTGGTCCGGGAAGCGGGCCGCCCGCTCGGCGAGGCCCAGCTCATCGAGGGCGCGCAGCCCGGTGGCGCGGGCCTTGCCGGCGCTCATGCCGTCGAGCTCGAGGGGCAGGGCCACATTCTCGGCGGCGGTCAGGCCGGGCAGCAGGTTGAAGTCCTGGAACACATAGCCGATGGCCCGCCGGCGCAGCCGGGCCCGATCGTCGCGGGACATCGCCGTCAGCGGCAGGCCCGCAACAAGCACCTCACCGGAGGTCGGTGTCTCGAGGGCGCCGGCGATGGTGAGCAGCGTGCTCTTGCCCGAGCCGCTGGGCCCCATGACGGCGACCATTTTGCCGGCCTCGACGATCAGGTCGACCTCGTGCAGCGCGTGCACCTCGTCGGCGCCGTCCAGGTAGGTCTTGGACACCCCGCGCAGCTGCAGCACCCCGCTCATCGACGCACCCCCGCCCGGCGCCGGATCAGCGGTGCGGCGGCCCGCGGCGCGGCCGGCGGCTCGAGGGCGGCCCGCTTGAGCCGCCCGTCGGCGGTGTCCAGCCACTGCACGACGGAGTCGAGGCGGTACAGCTCCGCGTCGACCACCAGCGCCAGGCTGAGGTCGAGGTCGCCCTCCTCGTCCTTGAGCCGGGTCCACTGCTGCATGAGCTCCACGATGTAGCGGCGGTGCGCCTGAATGACCTCGTGCACGTCGACGCCGGGCAGCCGGACCGCGACGAGCACCTTGATGACCAACTCGTCGCGCGGCGGCGAAGCCAGGTCGGGTGGCGTGCGAAGCCAGCCGGCCAACTCCTCGGCGCCGTCGGCGGTGATCCGGAAGCTCTTCTGCGGGCCCGGGTCGGCGTCGTCGTCGGACTCGACGAGCAGGTCGCGCTCAAGCCGCTGCAGCGTGGTGTAGACCTGCCCGACGTTGAGGGGCCAGACTTCGCCGGTGCGCGCCTCGAACTCCTCGCGCAGCTGCAGCCCGTACTTGGGCCCCTCGCTGAGCAGCGCCAGCAGCGAGTGCCGGATGCTCATAGCGTCGACTCACTGGATATCATGCCGGGTATTATACTCGATATAATACGAGTGTCGAGTACGCGCAGCGCTGTCAGCCGTCGGCGTGGTCGGCTGGTGCGGTTCTACTCCCCCGCCCCTCGATCTCGATGCCAAGATCGGTCGTTGGTGGCGCGGCTCCAGCGGGCTCGCAGGCGAACGCACGACGGGCCGGGGCCGCAAGAGCGGCGCCGGCCCGTCGTGGTTGGGTCAGCTGCAGGTGGTGCCGTTGAGGGCGAAGCCGGTGGGGGCGGCGGCGTTGCCGGTGTGGTTCGCCTGGAAGCCGATGGAGGTCGACGCCCCCGGCGCCAGGGTGCCGTTGTAGCCGGCGTTGGTCGCGGTCACCCGGCCGGTGGCCGGAGCGAAGCTCGCGCTCCAGCCGGAGACGATGCTCTGTCCGGCGGCCAGGGTGAAGGCCAGGGTCCAGCCGTTGATGGCAGCCGTACCGGTGTTGGTGATGGCGATGCTGGTCGTCAGGCCGGTGTTCCACGCGTTCACCGTGCTGGTGACCCGGCAAGCGCCGGTGCCGCCCGGGCTGGTGGTCGGCGGGGTGGTGGGTGGCGTGGTGGGCGGTGTGGAGGTGGGCGGTGTGGTCGGCGGCGGGGTGGTGGGCTGGCTGCCGCCGACGGCGCTCATGATGGCGTTGATGATGCCCTGCTGGGTCACCGTGACGGCGCTGCGGTCGAACAGTCCGAAGCCGTGCTGGCCGTTCCAACCGTTGTCCCAGTAGGCGGTGGCTGCGCCGTACTTCTTGGCGGTGGCCACCACGGCGCGGGCGTAGTCCGCGCGGTAGCGGTTGTTGGTGGAGTCGTAGGTCGTCTTGTCGATCGAGCCGTACTCACCGACGAACACCGGGTATCCGCGCGTGACGAACTTGTCGTACGTCTTCTTCAGCTGCCCGTCCAGGAAGTCCTCCTGTCCCCAGGTCGACTTCTTCGCGGGGTTCGTCGCGCCGGCGCCCCACTGCGTGATGGTGCCGTCTTCCTGCCCCGCGAAGTCCCACGGGTCGTAGTAGTGCACCGAGATCATGATGCGCTGCTCGTTGGCCGGGATGGACGACGACCGGTTCTGGTCGGTGGGGAGCACGAAGCCGCTGCCCACGGTGTGGTCGATGTTGGTGTTCCAGCCGGGCACCAGCAGCCACCGGGAGGCGTTGGTCCCACCGGTACGGCGCACGGTGTCCACGAAGATCTGGTTGTACGCGTTGATGTTCGAGTAGCACGGCTGGGTCGGGTTGCCGTACTGCCCGTCGAAGTTCTCGTTCATGGACTCGAAGATCAGGTGGTCGTTGTAGCTCTGGAACCTGGTCGCGACCTGCTGCCAGACCTTCTGGTACTTGTCCTTGACCGTGGTCTGGTCGGCCGCATCGCAGATCAGCCAGGACCCGGTGACGGACTTGTACCCGTCGCCGTGCATGTTGATCAGCACGTACAGGCCCCGCTTGTGTGCGTAGTCGACGACCTCCTGGATGCGGTTCAGCCAGGCGGCGTTGACCGTGTAGTTCGGTCCGGCCCCGATGTTTCCGAGGTAGGAGACCGGGATCCGGATCGTCTTGAATCCCGACGCCCGCACCCGGTCGATGAGGGCTTGCGTCACGACCGGGTTTCCCCACGCCGTCTCGCTGGGGATGCCGTTGTTGTTGGCCTCGAGCGCATTGCCCAGATTCCAGCCGGCACCCATGTCGGCGACCAGCTGTGAACCGTTCAGCTGGGCCACGACGTCGGCCGAGGCCGGCCTCGTCACGCCGTACACCGTGCCGGCGAAGGCCAGCGTGGCGGCAAGGAGTGCGAGCCCGGCCTTCCTTGCTTTCGAACTCATGGACGTCCCTCTCGTGCGGTCTCGGGGCCTTTAACGTGCGACTTCTTTGTTGATGTACCAGCCAAAGTACCGCAGACATCGACGGTCGTCCATCCGGTTCACAACAACCGCGGGGACGGGCGTCACAATTGATGTCGCGGCGTGACATCACCGTGTAGAGTTCGGGACATCCAGTCGACGCCCGCCCTCACCTCCGGGCGCCGAAGCCTCCCAGGATTTGGAGCGATGACCATGATTCTCGAAATCGCCGAGTTGACCGCGAAGCCGGGCAGCGAGAAGGACTTCGCGGAAGCACACGCCACGACCATTGCGGCGATCGGGCCGGCCGAGGGAATGCTCTCGGCACGCCTCACCCAGGGGGTCGAGACCCCGACGAACTTCGTCCTTCTCGTGGAATGGACCGACCTCGCGGCGCACGAGCGTTACCGGGGCACCGAGGAGTTCGCCAAGTGGCGCGCGGCGATCGGCCGGTACGTCGCCGGGCCCGCCGCCGTCCAGCACACGCGCGTCGTCGCCTGACCGAGCGGATCGGCCACCCCGGGAAACGCGGATCCCCACCGGCGCCGTCGTCCGGCGTCGGTGGGGTCGAGGCGAGGAACGGCTCGAACACCCACACAGGACTACCGTTTCTCCGTGTCGACGTCGACTGGCATCGTTGCCGATGCCGAGGGGAGAAACCATGGTGCATCAGGACTCCGCAGATCTGCGCGTGTTGTACCTCGGCGGAACCGGAACGATCAGCACGTCCTGCGTTCGCCTGGCGGTCGAGACCGGCATGCGCGTCACGGTGGTCAACCGCGGCCGTAACAGCCAGGAGCGAGGACTGCCCGAGGGAGTCGAGACGCTGATCGCCGACGTCACCGACGACGACGCGCTGCTCGCGGCGATCGGCGACCGCACCTTCGACGCCGTCGTCAACTTCCTGTCCTACGACGCCGACGACGCACGCCGGATGGTGACGTTGTTCGGCCGCCGGACCCGTCAGTACGTACACATCAGCTCCGGCTCGATCTACGCCAAGCCGGTGCGGCAGCTACCGATCTCCGAGTCGACACCGACCGCCCCGAACCCGGCCCTCGAGTACGCCACCGCCAAATGGCGCACCGAGCAGGCGCTCCAGGACGCGCACGTCACACAGGGCTTTCCGCTCACCGTGGTCCGGCCGTCGCACACCTACGACGACGCCAGCCCGCCGTTGCCCGGCGGCTGGACCGTCGTCGACCGGATCGCCCGCGGCGAGGAGATTCCGGTGCACGGCGACGGCACCTCGCTGTGGACCCTCACGCACGCCGACGACTTCGCGCAGGGGCTGGTCGGCCTGCTCGGCAACCCGCGGGCGATCGGCGAGACGTTCAACATCACGAGCGCCGACGTCTACACCTGGGATCAGATCTACACGATCATCGCCGAGGCGCTGGGCGTGGCACCCCGGCTGGTCCACGTCGCCTCGGAGATGTACCCCCTGGTCGCCCCCGGGTGGTTCTGGTCGGGTGAGATGGTCGGCGACATCGGACACAGCGCGATCTTCGACACCACAAAGATCCGTACCTTCGTACCGGGCTTCTCCCCCGGGCTGACCTTCCACCGCGCGGCGTCACGGATGATCCAGTGGCGACGGGAGCATCCCGCCACCACCGAACCCGACGCCGACACCGAGGCCGTGCTCGCCCGGATCGTCGGCGCGTACCACGCCGCCCGGGACGTCTTCGTCGCCCGGGGAGCCTCTTGACCGCCCGGCCACGGGGCGTCGCACCAGCCGCTGCCCGGCCCGCACCGCGCGCAGGAGCAGCCGGTCCAGGTCATCGGGCACCACAGCCCTAGATGCGGAGATCGGCTGCAGCGTCGGCTTCGCCTGCGGGAGTGAGCAGCAGCGGCGGTTCCAGTACGCGCAGGAGCCGGCGCACCGCAACGGCCGTCCGCACCACCACCAAGTCGCCGCGGCACCGTTCGGCGGTCTGCAGCAGCACGACGAGCCCGGCGCAGGAGAAGTGGGTCACTCCGGCCAGGTCGACCTCCAGCCGGTCCTGCCCCTGGTCCAGCGCCTGCAGCAGGGCGACTTCCAGCAGCGGGGCGGTGGCGGCGTCGATATCGCCGTGCACCGCGACCCGCACCACTCGCGGTCTGTCGCGCGTGGCCACTGTGGTGATCTCCACTGCCGTACCCCGTCCGCTTGGTCCGCCGCGTCAATCTAGGCCGCGCCGGATCGGCCGGCTGGCCGGAAACCGCTGCTGAAGTCCCTTTCCGGCAGCTATTCGCCGGCGTTACTCCCGGTCAGGACGGGCACATCGCGAGTTGCTGGTGTCATGGGAACCCCGAGAGCCCGTTCCCAGCCGGAGGCGATTTCCTTGAGCACGACGACAGCGACACCCGGAGCGGGGTGGCAATCCTTCGCGAACCTCGGCGTACGGGTGAAGATCCTGCTCGCCATCCTGATCGCGATGCTCGTGGCGATGATGGTCGGGCTGCTGGGGTTGCGGTCGCTCAGCGCCGCCGCCGGTGCGGCCGACTCGATCTACCGCAGCAACGTGGCGAGCGTGACCGCCATCAGTGATGTGCGGGGCGCGACCCGGCAGGCCAGGATCGACCTCGCCAACCACATCATCTCGCAGGACGACGCGACCCGGGCAAAGTACCGGACGGCGTTCGAGGCGGACCTCGAAGCGATGACCGCGGCGCTCGCGGCATATCGCGACAGCAATCCAGCCGGCGATCCCGCCGTGATCGCCGAACTGGAGGCGTCCTGGGCGTCGTACGTCGAGGTGGCACAGGGCAAGCAGATCCCCGCCGGGGAGCGTCACGACGTCGCCGCCTGGCAGCAGACCCGCGACACCGAGATCGGACCACTGATCGCTGACCTCGCCCGGACGACCAGCGAACTGGGCGCCGCGGAGTCGGCCGACGCGGCCCGGGCGGCCGCAGCAGCCCGGGCCGGCTACCACTCCAGCCGCACGCAGTCGATCGTGCTCCTGGTGGTGGGGCTCATGCTCGCGCTGGGGCTCGGGCTGTGGGTGGCGCAGCGGATCGTGCAATCGCTCAACCGGGTCCGCGAGGTCTGCGACGGCCTGGCAGCCGGGGATCTGACCGGCACCACCGGGCTGCACACCACCGACGAGCCCGGCCGGATGGGTCAGGCGCTCGATGCCGCGCTGGTTCGGCTGCGCCGGACCGTCACCACCATCGACGGTTCCGCCACCTCGCTCGCCGGCGCGTCAGAGGAGATGAACACCGTCGCGGCGCACGTCCTCGCCTCCGCCCAGGAGACCTCCGCGAAGGCGGAGACCGTCTCGGCCGCGGCGGAGCAGATCGCGCGCAGCGTCGATACGGTGTCCTCGGGCAGCGAGGAGATGGGCGCCTCCATCCGCGAGATCTCCCACAACGCCACGGAAGCAGCCGGCGTCGCGGCCGAGGCGGTCGCGGCAGCCGCGGCGACGTCAGCCACCATGGGCAAGCTCGGCGAGTCCTCCGCGGAGATCGGCAACGTCATCAAGGTCATCACCTCGATCGCGGAACAGACCAACCTGCTCGCCCTCAACGCCACCATCGAGGCCGCCCGGGCCGGCGAGCTGGGCAAAGGCTTCGCTGTCGTCGCCTCCGAGGTCAAAGACCTCGCCCAGGAAACCTCCCGGGCCACCGAGGACATCTCCCGCCGCGTCGAAGCCATCCAGGCCGACACCAGCGGCGCGGTCGCCTCCATCGAGGAGATCACCCGGGTCATCGCCCGGATCAGCGATTTCCAGACCACGATCGCCTCCGCGGTCGAGGAACAGACCGCCACAACCGCCGAGATGAACCGCAGCGTCACCGAGGCCGCCACCGGCACCGGTGACATCGCCTCGACCATCACCAGTGTCGCCGAGTCGGCCCGGCTGACCAGCGAGGGGGTCGCCCAATCGCAGCAGGCCTCCGATGAGATGGGACGGATGTCCACGGAGCTGCGCACACTGGTCGGCCAGTTCCGTTACTGACGGGTCAGCTGCGCAGGGTCTGGGACGGGGATACGCCGTACCGGCGGCGGTACACGGCGGCGAACCGGCCCAGGTGCACAAAGCCGCACCGGTAGGCGATCTCGGTGACCGTGGTCTGCTCGGGTCCGGCCTCTCCCAGTTGCTGGTGCGCGAGGGACAGCCGGACCTCACGCAGATAAGCCATGGGCGACGTGCCCAGGTAACGCTGGAAGCCGTCCTGCAAGGAGCGCGAGCTGACCCCGGCGATCTGCGCGAGGTCGGCGACCGTGAACGACTGAGCGGCGTCGGCGCGCACAGCCTCCACCGCACGCCGTACGGCCCGAGGGGCAGCCAGGCCGGAGCGGTGGTTGTCCAGCGCGTCGCGGTAGTTGTGCGGCGCCGCGAGCAGGAGCCCGCTGACCAGGCTCTCCATCAACTGCCGGCCCAGGACCGGGTGCCGGAGGAGGCCCTGCTCCTCGGCGGCGTCGGCGGCGAGCAGACGGGCCAGCCGCAGCCAGGTCGCCCCGGGCCCACGGGAGATGTCCAGCTCCGGGGCCAGCCGCACGGGTGGGCCGACCGGCTCGTCGAGCATCCGGGCCAGTTCGCTCTCCAGGGCTCCGCGGTCGATCTTCACTGCCAGCAGGCGGCAGTCGCCCTGCCAACGCTCCAGCGTGGTGTCGCCCGCGGGCTGGAACACCGCGGCGCTGCCCGGGGTGGCCACCATCGCATCGCCCTGCCCTTGGCGCCACGCCAGCTCGCCGGCGAGCGGCGCGTCGACGTGGTAGGCCCCGAGCTCACCGAACTTGATCCGTACATCGGCTCCGAACCGCAGATCCCCGAGGGTGATCACCCCGGCGGAGGTGATGTCGAAGGCAGCGGTCCAGGAATTCGGCGACAGGACCTCGAGAGAGTTCGAGTAGAAATGCTTGCCCAACATGGTGCGGGCCTCGTCCACGTCTGAGGTGGTCATTTTGATGGCTGGCACCCTCCCAACACTACCGCCCGCCACCACGCCGCGACGGCGTGTCCGAGGCCGTCGCCCGTGTGTACTATCTTACTAGTACACATAGACAGACGACGGAGGTGGATGCGAGTGTTCGCGTTCCGGTTGGACGCCCGTTCCGGGGTGCCGACCTATCTGCAACTCGTCGAGCAGGTTCGGCGCGGGCTTCTGCTCGGCTATCTGCTCGACGGTGACCGGCTTCCGACCGTGCGGGAGGTGGCCGCGGCGCTGGTGGTCAACCCCAACACCGTCGCCAAGGCGTACCGGGAGCTCGAACGGGCCGGGCTGGCCACGCCGAGGGCGGGCCAGGGCACCTTCGTCGTCGGCAGCATCGACCAGGTGCCGGCCGCCACCTACGCCCGGCTGTCGCGTGGTCTGCGTGGCTGGCTGCACACGGCCCACGACGCCGGCCTGGACCATGAGCAGGTCCGCGCCCTGGTGGCCGCGACCCTGGACGACGATCAGGCCCAGGCGGGCGTGGCGTGAGCGACGAGCCCGCGCTGCGCACCGAGAGCTTGGGCCGACGGTACGGCCGCCGCACCTGGGCCCTGCGCAACTGCACTCTGGAGCTGCCCCGGGGCCGGATCATCGGGCTCGTCGGGGCCAACGGCGCCGGCAAGACCACCCTGCTGCACCTGGCGATCGGACTGCTGAAGCCGACCGAGGGCACGGTGTCGATGTTCGGCCGGCCGATCCGGATGGACCAGCCGACCGGGCTGGCCCAGGTGGGGTTCGTCGCTCAGGACCACCCGCTGTACCGCGGCTTCACCGTCGCGGACATGATCCGTTTCGGACGCTCGCTGAACCCGCGTTTCGACCAGCCCGGCGCCGAACGTCGCCTGCGAGATCTCGACATCCCGCTCGGCCGCAAAGCCGGCGCGCTTTCCGGCGGGCAACAGGCTCAGGTGGCGCTGACCCTCGCTCTCGCCAAACAGCCCCGCGTTCTCGTCCTGGACGAGCCGGTGGCGAGCCTCGATCCCCTTGCTCGGCGCGGCGTCATGAGAACGCTCGTCGACGCGGTCACCGAGGCCGACCTGACCGTCCTGCTCTCCTCCCACATGGTCGGCGAACTCGAACGGGTCTGCGATCACCTGGTCCTGCTGCACGAGGGACGGGTGCGCCTGGCCGGCGACATCGACGACCTGCTCGCCGAGCACCGGTTGCTCACCGGCCCGCGCACCGGCGCCGAGGACTCCAGCGTCGAGGGAGTCATCGCCGCCACCCACGGCCAGCGACACAGCAACCTGCTGATACGCCAGCCCGCCGGTATGCCGGCCCACCCACGGTGGGAAACCCACCCGATCAGCCTGGAAGACCTCGTCCTGGCCTATCTGGCCGGTCCCGGAGCCGCAGCGTCGGGCTCCGGCGCCCTGTCGAACCCGAACGAAAGGTAGGGAGGGCCATGTTGTGGCTGACCTGGCGCCAGCACCGCGCCGAACTTCTCGTCGCGACCGCGCTGCTGACCCTCGCCGCCCTGCCGCTGATCATCACCGGCATGGCGATGCACGACGAGTACCGCACCGGAGGCATCGCCGCCTGCGTCGCCGACCCCGCCGCCCGGGCCGGCTGCGCGCCGCTGGTCGACCAGTTCGTCAGCCGGTACGACCAATGGGGCAACCGGCTGCTCTGGGGCGCCTTCCTGCCCGTTCTGGCCGGTGTCTTCGTCGGCGCGCCACTGCTCGCCCGCGAGTTCGAGCACGGCACCTGGAAGCTGGCGTTCAGCCAGAGCGTGTCCCGCACCCGCTGGCTCATGACGAAGCTGGCCCTTGTCGGCACCACGGTGGCTGTCTTCGCCGTCGCGTTCGCCGTGCTGTTCACCTGGTGGCGCACACCACTGGCCGAGATCGGCGGACGCATGCGAGCCACCGCCTTCATCATCGCGGTGCCGAGCCTCACCACCGCCGCCCTGTTCGCGTTCGCTGTGGGCATCTTCGCCGGGGCCGTGCTGCGGCGCACCATCGTCGCCATGGCGGCCACGCTCACCACGTTCCTCGCCGTCCGGCTCCCGCTGGAGGAGTACGCCCGGCCCCACTACCGGGAGCCCCTCGTGCGGATCACCGATCCACAGCTCGAGATCGGCTCGGACCGGCTGCCGGGCACCGACTGGATCATTCACAACGGGTGGGTCGACCGGACCGGGCACCTGCTGTCCGACAGTGAGGAGGCGGCGGTCATCCGCCAGGTCTACGGCGGCAGCGACACGCTCTACGGCTCCGGCGCACGGGTCGAGAGCTTCATGATCGACCACGGCCTCCGGCACTACACCGAATACCATCCCGACAGCAGTTTCTGGGCCTTCCAAGCCATCGAGTCGGCGTCCTTCCTCGCCCTCGCCGCCGCATTCCTCGCCGCTGCCATCTGGATGGTTCGCCGCCGCACGACCGCATGAGGGGCGGAGCCATCCCTGGGAACGGCTACGTGACGCGGTAGGCGGCGTAGCGCACCCGGTCGGCCTCGCGGATCGCGGACGCGACGAAGACGCTCTGCTCCAGGGCGGCCAGCGCCGGCACCGAGGTCTCCAGCCGTACGCACAGGCGGAAGTAGTAGTCGGACGGGTCAACCGCGTCGCCACGTACCAACGCTTCTAGGACCTCCGGCCGGCCGCTGCGGACGCCGAACGTACGGATGTAGACGTGGCCGCCGTCGGCGGTGCGCGCCGAATAGCGGGTGTCGATCTCGATCGCGCCGTCGGGGCGGACCAGCTGCCAGTCGGCGCCGCCGGGGAGGATGTCGGCCGCGAAGAGGCCGGTGACCCGGCCGCCGGTGATCGGTACGACGCGCCGGTGACCGGCGCGGGTCACCCCGTGGTCCTCCAGCGCGCCGAGCCGGGCCTCCACCTCGAACGCCGGCTCCAGACCAGGAACCGCCGGCGCACTCATGACACGTCCTTGGTTTGGGTGAGGGCGTCGCGCAGGCGTTCCAGTGCGGGCACCGCGGCGGCCAGGGCTGCCCTGTCCCCTTCCGGCAGGGTGGCCACCGCGCGGGCGACCAAGTCTCCGCTGGCGAGATCGAAGCGGTCGAACAGGTCGAGAGCCTTCGCGGTGGCGACGACGTCGACGTGACGGTTGCTGTCGGGACGGGGGCGGCGCTCGACGAGACCGTTGGCCTCCATGGCGGTGAGCAGATTGCTGACCGTCGAGCGGCTCAGGCGGAGTCGTTCGGCGAGCTCGCCGGGAGCGGCCACCGTACCCCGGGGCAGGGCCCGGATGATCTCGATCTGCGCATCCGGGATCTCCGGCAGGTGCTCGGCGGCCCGGGCGGCGGCGAGCAGCGTCCGGCGCAGCGGCGAGATCACCGACGCCAGCCGGGCCGCGTCCAGTTCGGTCGCTTCCGGGGAGGTCACGGCAGGATGCCCGAGAACTCTGTCGGCGTCAGGGAAGCGCGTTCGTTGAGCGCGGAGGGGAGAAATCCCGCCGCTTTCTTGTACCCGGTGGCGATCTCGGTGAGCTCGTCCGGCGGGATGACGTCGTGGATGTGCTCGAAGCCGGCCGGCGCGCGTTCGTGGGCGAGCACCATCACGTGTTCCGGGCCCTGCCGCCGGTTGCTCAGCACCAGCGCGGTGGTCGCCGGACGCCGGTCGGCCTCGTAAGCGTCGAGCGCCTGCCGGACCGTCGGCGCGGTGGCGAGGTGGAAGGCGAGCGTCCGGGCGTCCAGGATCGCCTGCGACGCCCCGTTGGAGCCGTTCGGATACATCGGGTGTGCCGCGTCCCCGAGCAGCGTCGTGTTCTCGTGGGTCCACCTGTCGATCGGATCCCGGTCCACCATGGGGTATTCGAGGATCTCGTCGGTGGCGCCCAGCAGCGCCGGCACATCGAGCCACGGGAAACGCCACTCCTGGAAGAGCGAGATGATGGGTGCGGGATCGACCGGCTGATTCCAGTCCGCGTCCGTCCCGGCAGAACCGGGACCGCGTCGCTCCGCGACGACATTGATCAGATCAGGACCGATCGGGTACGCGACGAACTTCTGTTCCCCGTCCCCCGCCATGATCATGGTTCGCCCGTCCAGGAATCCGGGCGCCCGCGCCGTCCCTCGCCACAGGGTGAGCCCGTTCCAGACCGGCGGTCCTTCGCCGGGCTGCTGTTGCCGGCGCAGCGCCGAGTGGATGCCGTCCGCCCCGACGATCAGATCGCCCTCGACGCTGACCTCTCCGGCTGCCGTCTCGAAACGCGCGACGCCGTTGCCGACGCCGACGAGTCGGTACCCGGTGCGCACCGCGTCGGCACCCAGCCGTTCCCGCACCACCGCGAGAAGTTCCATCTGGAACCGGCCGCGGTGCACGGACAGCTGCGGCCAGCGGTATCCGGCGGCCAGTCCGCGCGGCTCGCTCCAGATCGGCTGACCGTGCCGGTTGTAGTAGGCCAGCGTGCCGGGCGCGACGCCCAGCCTTTCCACGCGTTCGCCCAGGCCCAGCTCAGTGAGCTCACGGACGGCGTGCGGAAGCAGATTGATCCCGACGCCGAGCGGGCCCAGCGCGGCCGCGCGCTCATAGACGGCGATGTCACGAAATCCGGCCCGGTGCAGGCTGAGCGCGGCGGTGAGGCCACCGATACCGGCGCCCGCGATCACGATCGCCACGTCGTCGCTCCTTTCGCCACACCCACCAATGGCACAGTTTTGTGACAAAAGTGTCGCCGCGTCAAGGGTTTCCGGCAACAAAGTCGGCGCTACCGGAATCGCAATGCCCGAGACCGAATTACATTCTTGACAATCTATGTCTTCTGCCTGACGCTGATCAGCGCGATCCCCCGGCGCCATCGCCGCGCCGGCCACGTCGACTTCTCCGGGTGTGCCAACGTCGCCCACGGAAGGGCTCGTCATGAAGAAGATCACCGCCCTTGCTGTCCTCGCCGGCACCGTGATCGCCCTGACCGGGTGCACGGATTCCGATGCCACCACTCCGTCTTCCGATGCCAGCGCCGGACTGCGCAAGGTCCGTGTGGCGGCCCTGCCCATCAGTGAGACCGCCGCGCTGTGGGCGGGCATCAAGGCGGGCACCTTCCGCAAGCAAGGACTCGAGGTGGAGGTCCTGCCCGCCCAGGGTGGCGCGCAGGCCATTCCGGCGCTGATCAACGGTGACATCGATTTCGCCATCGGTCAGCCGTTCGGTCCGTTCCGGGCCGATCTGCAGAACCTCGGTGTCGTGATCGTCGGCAACTATGCGTCGTCCTACGCCGACGGTGACGACATCAATGCGGTGGTGGCCTCGGCGAAATCCGGCATCACCCGGCCGGCCCAGCTCGCGGGGCGCAAGGTGTCCGTCAACAGCCTCGGTGCGGCCGGCGATGTCACGATCATGGCAGCAGTCGAGAAGGACGGCGGCGACCCCGCCAAGGTCAAGTTTGTCGAGGTTGCTTTCCCGGACGCCCCGGCCCAGCTCGAGGCCGGCAACATCGACGCCGCCTGGGTGACCGAACCGTTCATCACCCAGCTCCGCGAGCGCGGCGACAAAGTGGTGGTCGCGCCGTATCAAGCCACGATCCCCGGCCTCGCGACCCTCACAACGATCACGTCGAGCAAACTGCGAGATTCCGACGCGGCGCTGGTCGCGAAGTTCTCCACGGCCATGAAGGAAACGCTCACCTGGGCCAAGGACCCGGCCAACGAGGCGAGCCTTCGTCAGGCCATCAAGGACAACCTCAAGCTGCCGGACGCGGTCGCGGATTCCGTACGGCTGCCGGCCTTCGGGTGGGAGCTCGACCGGGCCGGTCTGGAGCAACTGGCAACGCTGGCCCAGAAGTACGGCGTCCTCGAACGGCAGCCCGACTTCGACCGCCTCATCCAGCAGCAGTAGCCGGCAGTGCGCAAGGTTCTGCTGGGCGCCACCGGCCTGCTCGGGTTCGCCGTCGTCTGGCAACTGATCCCGATGCTGGGGCTGGTCGACCCGCAGTACCTGCCGTACCCGACGGACGTGTTCGCCTGGCTCTTCCAGGAGACCCGTGACCTGGCGTTCTGGCGGCGACTCAGACTCACCATGACCTCGTGGGTGGTCGGCCTGGCGATAGCGACGCTCGCCGCGGTCGTCCTGGGTACGGCGGTCGGGATGGTGCCGTTCCTGCGTCGCGCGACGCACACGATGGTCGAGTTCCTGCGACCCGTACCGTCGGTCGCGCTGATCCCCCTGGCCGTCCTGATGTTCGGCCTGCAGATGCGCGCCGCGCTCGTCATCATCGTCTACGCCGCGTTCTGGCAGGTTTTCGTGCAGGTCATCTACGGTGTCGCCGACATCGACACCGTGGCGCGGGACACAGCGCGCAGTTTCGGCCTCACCCGTCGCGAGCGTCTGAGATATCTCGTCCTGCCGACCGCTCTGCCGTACCTGATGACAGGTCTGCGGCTCGCCGCGGCGGTCGCCCTCATCCTGGCCGTCACCGCGGAGATGGTGATCGGCAATCCCGGCCTCGGGCGCGCGATCGAGCTCTCCCGCTCCGCGGGAGACGCTGTCGGCCTGTACGGCCTGGTCGTGGTCACCGGGATTCTCGGTCTCCTGGTGAACGTCGTGTTCCGCTTCATCGAACGCCGATCGTTGGCCTGGCACCAGTCGGTGCGCTCGGAGGAGACCCGATGACCACGCGTCCACGCGGCCCCGGGGCCAGGATCGCCGCGAACTTGCTGTTCGCCCTCGGGCTCCCGTTCCTGACCGTGGTGCTCTGGGGCGTCTGGTCGACCACCTCGACTAACCGGTTCTTCGTCGGTCCGCTCACGATCCTTGACGCGTTCCGGCAGGTCTGGATCGGGCCGGCGTTCGCCGACGACGTCCTGCCGAGCCTGTACCGCCTCGCCCTCGGCATCGTCGCGTCGATCGTTCTCGGCGTCGCCGCCGGCGTCACGATCGGCCGGTTCCGCCGGCTGCGCGAAACCCTCGAACCCCTGCTGGAGTTCTTCCGGGCGATTCCGCCGCCGGTGCTGATCCCGGTGGCGCTACTCCTGCTCGGCATCACTGACACGATGAAGGTGGTCGTCATCGTGTCCGGTGCGATCTGGCCGATCCTGTTGAACACGATCGAGGGCGTCCGATCAACCGACAGCGTGATGGTGGAAACGGCGGACTCGTTCCGGATCTCCCGGTGGGAACGGCTGTGGTTGCTGGTGCTCCCGGCGGCGAGTCCGCGCATCATGACCGGCGTACGGCAAGCGCTCTCGGTGGCCCTGATCCTCATGGTCATCTCGGAGATGTTCGCGTCGTCCTCCGGTCTCGGTTACCGGATCGCCTACTTCCAGCGGAACTACCTCATCGCCGAGATGTGGAGCGGCATCCTCCTGCTCGGCCTCATCGGCGTCGCCCTCGCCGTGCTCTTCGGTCTCGCCGAGCGCCACCTGCTGCGCTGGTACCACGGAATGAAGGAGATCACCCGTGCCTGACCGGAGCCCCCTGCTGAGGGTCGAGCACCTGCGGAAGGTCTATGCCACCACCACGGGCGACGTCGAGGCGATCGGGGACCTCAGTTTCACGATGAGTCACGGCGAGTTGGTGTGCATCGTCGGGCCCTCCGGATGCGGAAAGACCACGCTCCTGAAATGCCTGGCCGGACTGCTCCGGCCGACGAGCGGCCGCATGGAGATGGACGGATCGCCGGTGACGGGCCCGAGCCCGGCCATGGCCGTGGTCTTTCAGGAGTACGGCCGCAGCCTCTACCCGTGGCTGACGGTCCGGGGCAACGTCGAACTTCCACTGCGCCACAAGAAGCTCTCCCGCGCCGTACGCGACCGGATAGTCACCGACGCCATCGAGGCGGTCGGGCTGCCAGAGGCGACGCGTAGCCATCCGTGGCAGCTCTCCGGCGGAATGCAGCAACGCGTGGCGATCGCCCGCGCCATCGCGTACCAGCCCGAGGTGCTGATCATGGACGAGCCGTTCGCGGCGGTGGACGCTCAGACCCGGGCAGACCTCGAGGATCTCGTACGCGAGCTGCATTCGACCCGCGGGATCTCGACGGTCTTCGTGACGCACGACATCGACGAGTCGGTGTATCTGGGCCAGCGCGTCCTCGTGCTGTCGAACTCACCGACCCGGGTGCAGGAGGACCTCGTGATCGACCTCCCGGCGGAGCGGGATCAGCTCACCACGCGGGCCCTGCCGCGGTTCACGCAACTGCGGACCCATGTCTACGAGCAGATCCAGCGGGCGAAGCGCGGGCCGGCCGTGGCCCCGCGATCGGCGCCGTGACCGCCCGACGGACCTGGCAGCCGCCCCGATCTCCGCGCCTGCTCGGTGCGGGTCTGGCCGTCGCAACGGCATTGGTCACCCAGGCCCCGCCGGTCAACACCGGCCCGGTCGCCGCTGCCGGAACCCAACCCCGCCCGCCAACCGGCCCCAGCCCCCGACACGCCACACCCCGATAAGCGTCAGGACCAGGAGCCGGGGAAAAGCGGCGGGGCGGTCCTGTTCGTAGCCATCATGAACAGGAGGAACGGCAGCCCGTACAAGGTGGCGGCTCCCAGCACCAGCGCAGTGAGGAACGCGGCCTTGCGTGGCAACGGCCGCTCCTGAGCCGCCAGGAACCGCCGCCAGTGCCGCCGGTTGAAGAAGACCGAGATCGTCAGCAGACTCCCGGCCAGTACCAGGATCTCGACCACGGCGAACGTCGCCCCGTCCGACCCGTACGGCGCGACGACGTCGTCGCCGTGGACCGCCCGCAGATAGTAGGCGAGGGTGTCGGCCGTCCCGAGCGGCAGGATCATGAAGTAGCCGATCACGAGATTTCCAGCCACCCACGCCGGCGCCACCAGCGCACGGCGTGGCCGGCGGTCATCCGTCTCACTGGCCAAGGCGTCCTCCCCCGTACGTCGCGGTGCTCACTCTTCCCGGATCGCCTCGTGGTAGGCCCCCGACACAGTAGACACCGGCCGCAGCCCGCGGGTCGGCGCCGTGAACGCCGACCCGCGCCGCCCTACTTGCGCAGCGGCTCGAGGGCGGTGCTCCAGGCCACCACCTGGTCCAGCAAGGTGGTGAGCTGAGGCTCCTGATTGGGCCGGGGCTTGAAGACGGTGTAGTTCTCGAACTCGGTGGACAGCGAGAGGGCGACCTGCTGCCGTACGTCGGCGATCTGCAGCTCGCCGGCGATCAGCCGCAGGTGTTCCGCGGCCCGGGCGCCGCCGACCGAGCCGTAGGAGACGAAGCCGGCGGCCTTGTTGTTCCACTCGGCGTACAGGTAGTCGATGGCGTTCTTCAGTACGCCCGAGGTGCTGTGGTTGTACTCCGGGGTGACGAAGACGAAGCCGTCGAACGAGGCGATCTTCGCCGCCCACTGCTTGGTGTGGTCGTTGCGGTACTGGCCCATCGACGGCGGGACCGGCTCGTCGAGGTGCGGCAGCGGGTAGTCACGCAGGTCGACCAGTTCGAACTCGGCGTCGGTGCGCTGCTTGGCGACGTCGAGCACCCAGCGGGCGACCTGCTCGCCGTTGCGGTTGGGTCGGGTGCTGCCGAGGATGATGCCGATGCGGGTCATGACGGGGTGCTCTCCTTCGCGGGGGTCCGTGGTGAGACGTGGTAGTGGGCGATCCGCCAGGCGCCGTCGGCCCGGCGCGCCACGACGGTGAGATTGACCGCGATCGGCGGCCGGTCGACGAACGTGAACTCGGCCTCGACCCAGCCCAGCACGACGTCCTCGGCCAGCTCGCGGGTCTGCCGGATCCGGTAGGCCACGGTCATCCCGGCCGGCTGCCCGGCGTAGTACTCCTGCACCCCGGCCCGCCCGATGCTGTACGGATGCAGCCCCTGGAAGACGGCGTCCTCGGTGAAGAGGGCGGCCACCTGCTCGGGGTGGTGGCCGTCGATCGCCTGCTGCCAGGCGTCGAGCAGGTTCGGCAGGACCGTCATGTCAGTGCCCCGCACTCTGGCCGCCGTCGACGTGCAGGATCTCGCCGGTGACGAACGGGGCGTTCTCGAGGAAGACGATGGCGTCGGTGACGTCGCTGATCGCGCCGAGCCGGCCGACCGGGTGCAGACCGGCCAGGAACTCGTGGGTCTCGGCCGGGTGCATGGGGGTCGCGATGACGCCGGGCGAGACCGCGTTGAAGCGGATGCCGCGGGTCGCGTACTCGATGGCCAGTGCCTTGGTCGCCGAGTTGAGGCCACCCTTGGTGAGCGAGGCGAGCGCGGCCGGCAGGCTGCTGTTGGCGTGGTCGGTCAGGCTGGTGGTGACCGTGACGACGTGCCCGCCGCCCTGGTCCAGCATCGCCGCGACGGCGCGCTGGGTGATGGCGACGAAGCCGCGCAGGTTGATCCCGACGATCTGGTCGAAGTCCTCGGCCGTGTAGTCGGCGAACGGCTTGGCGATGAAGATGCCGGCGTTGTTGACCAGCGTGTCGATGCGGCCGAACTCGGCCAGGCCGGCCTCGACGACCCGGGCGCCGACCGCCGGATCGGCGATGTCACCCGGCACGGCGAGCACCCCCGGATCACCGGACGGCGTGATCCCGCGTGAGTTGGCGACCACGTGGTAGCCGAGCTTGCGGTAGGCGGAGACGGTGGCGGCGCCGATGCCCTGGGAGGCTCCGGTGACGACAGCAACCTTGGTCATGATGCTCCTTCAGACTGATGTGAACGTGATCCGGCTGAGGTGAACCTGATCCGGCTGAGGTGAACCGGATCTGGCTGAAGCATCGGTCGCGATCCGCCGGTTGCCACGACTGACTTCCTCCTGTCTGGGAGGCTGCGCCTATCAGGCGTTTATGCTGCCCGGATGGAGCTTCGTCAGCTTCGCTACTTCGTCGCGGTCGCCGAGGAGCTCAGCTTCGCCCGGGCCGCGGACCGGTTGCGGATCGCCGGACCGTCGCTGTCGCAGCAGATCAAGGCGCTGGAGCGGGATTTGGGCACGCGGCTGTTCGACCGGGACCGGCGGTCGGTCGCGCTGACCGCGGCGGGCACGGTGCTGCTTCCGCGGACCCGGGCGCTGCTCGAGCAGGCCGACGACCTCAGGCGTACGGCGTCAGGACTGGCCTCGTCCGAGCCGGTGCGGCTCGGCTACGTCAACTGGCGCCCGCCCGACCTGGAACAACGCGCCGCCGGCACCGCCCAGCTCCTGGTCGACGCCTGGGTCCTGCCGTCGCACGCGCAGGCGGCCCGGGTCGTCGACGGCAGCATCGACCTCGCGATCTGCTGGGTGCCCACCACGACGGTGCACGACAACGACCTCGACGCCCACCTGCTCGGCGCCGACCGCCTGTACGCGGTGAGCACCGGCACCTCGGCCGAACCGGTCCGCGCCCGTGACACCGTGGTGCTCATCGACGCCGACGAGGTCAGCTGGTCGTCGTGGAACCGCTGGGCCGAGGCGCTGGCCGAGGAGACCGGCGCCCGGACGGTGGCCATCTCGGACGGCGGCATCACCGGTCCGGCGTTCTTCGACCACGTACGCCGCCTGCGCCGGCCGGTGGTGAACTGCCCCAAGGGCCAGACCACTCCGGTGCCGGCCGATCTGGTGGCCCGCCCGATCACGCGGCCGGCGCCGTACTGGACGTGGTCGCTGGTCTCCCGCCGCACCGAGCAGCGGCCCACGGTGCGAGCGCTCGTCGCGGCGCTGACCCGCTCGGTGGACGGGTGCGGCCTCGACAGCCCCGACGCCTGGGTGCCACCGGACGACCCGTACCGCATCAGCTGAACGTTCGCAGGAAGATCTGATAGTCATCCTGCGCTGCTTTCTCGATGCCGTACTGCACCATCGAATGCAGCGTCACGGCGGCCAGCTCCTTCCCGTACGCGCGTCCGGAGAATGCCGCGAGCGAGCGCCCGATCTCGTCGCCCGCGCAGTCGAGCAGGTCCTCGTCCCGCATGGATTTCCACAGCGCCGCATAGGCCCGGCGGTCGTCCCAGCACGCCAGGCCGACGGCTGCTTCCGCGCGTACGGCGATGTCGGCGTTCTTGTCGAGCAGCACCGAGGACAGGCGTTCGGCACGCCAATCCCAGTGCAGCGGTGCCGGGTCGGCCAAGGCGTCGAGCAACTGCGCCGGCGGCCGGTAACAATGCCATTCGACGTAATGCAGGAACAGCGTCGGCGCGGCGAAGATGCGACCGTCCGGCAGGTAGTATCGGTATTCGCCGTTGCCTTCGGCGTTTTCGCAGAACTCACACGCGTGCCAGCCCATAGTCACCCTGCCGACGCGCGGTGAAGCAGCCCGGAGCATCCTGAACTCGGCGGCAGTCAGTGGGTTCGCGGTGCCGCCCTGCACGCCGTGTTCAGTGCCGAGCCAACCGATCGCGGTCGCGGGCAGTGCGGAACTCAGATACTCGTACGGCGTCAGGTCGAGGTATTCCACCACGCCATGATCGGGGCACCGGGCAACCGGTTCGAACCGGACATTCGTGCCCTCATCAGTTCCTGACATCTCGTCAGCACACTCGATACGCCGCGAACGAACCGCCGCTCCCACTGCGACGGCCACGCGGGCCGGAGGTGATGTCGATGACGCAACAACGGATAACCGGAGGCAGGCGGGCGTTTCTCGCCCTCGGCGGTCTGTCCCTGCTCAGCGCCTGCGCCGAGCCGCAGCCGGAACCGCGCGCGCTCCCTCCGGTCGCGGTTCGGCCCTCGCCGAAACCACCATCACCCTCCGCGACGGGACTGCCTCGCACCCCGGTGCAGAAGAAACCCCGGTACGTCGTACCGGTCAGGTCCGCAGACAAGGGCTCGCGGGTCGTGGCGCTCACCTTCGATGACGGCCCGGATCCGGCGTACACGCCGCAGGTGCTCCGGCTCCTGCGCAAGCACCACGTCAAGGCCACCTTCTTCGTGATCGGGCAGCAGGCCTCGGCTCACCCCGGCCTGGTGCGGTCCATTGTCGACGACGGACACACGGTCGGTACGCACAGCTGGTCGCACGCGGACCTCAGCCGGTTGCCTGCCGGACGCGTACGAACCGAGGTGGGCCGGGCCGTGGACACCGTCGCCACGACAGTCGGCCGGATACCTGCGCTGTTCCGAGCCCCGTACGGAAGTTGGTCGCGCACGGTCTTCGAGGTGTGCGCGACGCTCGGGCAGACCTCGATCGCGTGGGACGTCGACCCGCGGGACTGGGACAACCCCGGTGCCGCCCGGATCCGGGCGAAGATCCTGGACCAGGTCGGCAACCGCTCGATCGTGCTCACCCACGACGGCGGCGGCGACCGGTCGCAGACCGTACGGGCGCTGCGTAGCGTTCTGCCCGTACTCATCAACACCGGCTACCGATTCGTGGGGGTGTGAGCGATGGCCAGACGCCGCTGGGGTTTGGTGCTCGCCGTAGTTCTCGCCGTGCTCGTCACCGGGTCGGTGGCCGGCGTCATCGGGCTGCGAAAGCTCTCCGGCCGCTACGAGGACGCGGTCGATCGAGCCGACCTGCTGCCTCCCGCACCGGCCCGGTCCGCGGGCGCTCCGACCGAGCCGCCCAAGGTGCGGGGACCGATGAACCTGCTGCTCATCGGATCGGACAGCCGCACGAAAGGCGAACCGGGTGACGGGCGCAGCGACGTCGTCATCCTCGTCCACATCCCCGCGTCGACCGGCCGGGCCTACGTCATTTCCATCCCGCGTGACACGTACCTGCCGATCGCCACGGCCGACGGCGAGCGCGGGTCCCGGAACAAGGTCAACGCGGCCTTCGCCTGGGGTGGCGCGCCCCGGCTCGTCCAGACGCTCAACAGATTCGGCGGTATCACCATCGACTGGCCGGTCATCGTGGACTTCGCCGGCATACGCAAGATCACTGACCTGGTCGGTGGCGTCGACGTCACCATCGACAAGAAGAGCGTCGACGCCTACCGCTTCCTGCCCGCGAACAGCCCGTACCCGTCGGCACCGTGCACCGACCCGCAGGGCCGGTCCCGGCGCTGCGTCGCCTTCCCCGCGGGCAAGGTGCACCTCGACGGCAAACTCGCCGAGTACTACGTGCGTCAGCGCCGCGGCCTGCCCAGCGACGACCTCGACCGGTCCCGGCGACACCAGCAGTACCTGCGGGCGCTGGCCGAGAAGGCGGCCGACCAGAACCTGCTCACCGACCCGCGGAAACTGGACCGGCTGGTGCGTACCGCGGCCGGCATGCTGACCGTGGACCGGCGGATGCCGGTGCAACGCCTCGCGTTCACGCTTCGCCACCTGCGCGCCAAGGATCTGACGTTCATGACGTTGCCGATCGCCGAGAACCGGGACGTACCCGGAATCGGCTCGGTGATGGTGCCCGACTCGGCGCGCTGCCGAGAACTGTTCGCCGCGCTGCGCGGCGGGCGGCTTGACGATTACCTGCGTGAGCACCCACCCAACGACGTACGGCACGGTCGCTGAGCAGCCACGAGCTATGCGACGGAGGCAATGTGAGCGAGCTTTCTGTCCGGCTGCGCCCGGTGGCCGAGGACGATCTGGTCATGTTCCGTCGATTCGCGACGGAGCCCGGTCTCATCGGACTGGACTGGACGGGATTCCGGGACGCGCAGGCGCCGGCGCGGCGGTTCGCCGCCGACGGCTACCTCGGGACGCAAGACAGCCGCCTGCTGGTCGAAGTCGAGCCGGACGAGGTCGCGGCCGGGTTCGTGAGCTGGGCGCTGCGCGATTTCGGTGGACCGACGAAACACTGGGAGATCGGAATCGCGCTGCTGCCGGAGTGGCGTGGACGCGGCATCGGCTGGCGGGCCCAGGCGATGCTGTGCGACTACCTCTTTCGGCACACGCCCTTCCAGCGAATCCAGGCCGGCACCCATCCGGAGAACATCGCTGAACAGAAGTCGCTGGTGAAAGCCGGATTCCACCTGGAAGGCGTGGTGCGAGCCTGCGAGTTCCGCGACGGCCGATGGTGTGACGGCTACCTCTACAGCCGCCTGAGAGACGATCCCGGGCCCGCGTAGCGCGGTCATCGACCTCCAGGAAGATCCCGGGCCAGCGCGATCAGTCTGTCGAGCACGCGACCGCCGTCAGTGCGCAGCCCGTTGTGCAGGTACTCGTCGGTGAGCCACCGGTGCATGCCGGGCAGGAGGTCGGCCGTCTCTTCGGAGAACTGCCGGAGGACGTACGGGTCGTCCGCGTAGATCACGGCAGCGCACGGCACGTCGACCTGAGCCAACCGCTCGGCGTCGAAGAGACGTGGCCACTCGTGCTCCGCGATGGCCGCGGCGACATCGCGGTACGGCCGCAGGCCCGGCGTGTCCTCGAAATGCCACGAGTAAAGGTGTTCGCCGGTGAGCAGCAGGGACTCGCCGGCGAAGTCGTCGGGTTGAACCCGTTCGGCCGACCACCGCGTAGCCCCGCCGTCGGCATAGCTCGACTCGTGCAGGACCGCGTACAGGGGATTGCGGGCGTCGAACGGCAGCATCGCGGCGACGTCATGCCGGAACGCGGAAGAAGCGAAGTCCAGCTCGAGCACTTGATGGACCTTGTCCGCGCCGCCGTCCATGCCCAGGTGGTGGCCGATCGTGCGCATCAGGCGGCGGGAGATCGGGGCACCGTCGGGAGCCCGTACGTCACCCGCGTCGCAGCGGTCGAGCAGCTCCCGAAGCCGGACGGCGTCCTGCGGGAACCTGCGGTGGTAGCGACGGTTCAGCATGCGCATCGTGTCGAAGGTGGCCGAGTAGACCTCGTCGACCGGACGCCCGACCGGCGGCAGGCCGCCGGTGAAGAACACCTCGCGAAGACTGTCCGGTGCCTCGCAGAGATAGTGCAGCGAGCAATATCCCCCGAAGGACTGGCCGAGCAGACTCCACTGCCGGGCGCCCAGATGCTCCCGCAGGCATTCAGCGTCCCGCACGATCGCATCCGCCCGGAAATGGGTCAGCCATTCGGCGTCTGCGGCCGCGTCCGGGCCAGGAGCACCATAGGGCGTGGAACGTCCGGTGCCCCGCTGGTCGAGCATGATGACCCGGAAACTGCGCAGTGCCCGCTCGAGCCAGGACGGCGACATCGGCCGGGACGACGGTCGCGGCGCCTCGTGGCCCGGTCCGCCCTGGAGGTAGACGAGATACGGCAGATCGCGTCCGTCCGCGGCCATAATCTCCCGCGCGTACACCTCGATGGTTCGCCCGTCCGGACGGTCGTGGTCGAGCGGAACGGCGATGACATGATCGGTCAGCAGCACTCCAAGATCGTACGACATCGCTTGATACATCTTCCGCTGAATACAGCGCTGGCTGTATGGTCGGCGGCATGGAGACGGTGACGCACGGCGAAGTCCTCGCCCGCTTCGGCCACGCCCTGTCGGATCCGACCCGGGCCCGGCTACTGCTCGCGCTGCGCGACGGCCCCGGCTATCCGGCCGAACTGGCCGACCTGCTCGGGGCCACCCGGCAGAACCTGTCCAACCATCTCGCCTGCCTGCGCGGCTGCGGCCTGGTCGTCGCCGCTCCCGAGGGCCGGCGCACCCGCTACGAGCTCGCTGACACCCGCATCCGGCACGCCCTGGACGACCTGCTCGGCCTGATCCTGGCCGTCGACCCGGCCGCCTGCCCCGACGCCGCCGACCAGGACTGCTGCTGATGAGCCTGCCCCTCCTGCCGATCACCCCAGCCGGTCCGGACTCGCGGCGCCGCGGCGTGCTGGCCCGCCGGATCCGGTGGCTGGTCGCCGCCACGATCACCTACAACGTGATCGAGGCCGTCATCGCGATCAGCGCCGGCAAAGCCGCGGACTCCACCGCCCTGATCGGCTTCGGCCTCGACTCGGTCATCGAGGTCTCCTCCGCCGCCGCGGTCGCCTGGCAGTTCGCCGGCCACGACCCCGAAGCCCGGGAGAAGACCGCGCTGCGGATCATCGCGTTCTCGTTCTTCGCCCTCGCCGCCTACGTCACGGTCGAATCAGCACGATCCCTGCTGGGCGGCGCCGAGGCCGAGCACTCCACCGTCGGCATCGCCCTGGCCGCGGTCTCCCTCGCGGTCATGCCCGGCCTGTCCTACGCCCAGCGCCGCGCCGGACGAGAGCTCGGCTCCCGCACCGCGGTCGCCGACTCCAAGCAGACCCTGCTGTGCACCTACCTGTCCGCGGTCCTGCTCGTTGGACTGCTGCTCAACAGCCTGTTCGGCTGGAGCTGGGCCGACCCCGTCGCCGCGCTGATCATCGCCGCCGTCGCCGTCAAGGAAGGCCGCGAAGCCTGGCGCGGCGACGCCTGCTGCGCACCCGTCCCACAGGCCGCCACCGCGGCAGGCAAGACCGCGGACTGCGACGACGGCTGCTGCACCGGCGAGCGGTGACTCACTGGTCGATCGAGGTCATGTTCGCCTCGTCGTGGCGCGCTCCGGCCGCCGGCCGCAGCGCGTCGAGGCGGGCGAGCTGCCCGGAGGTGAGTTCGACGGCGTCCGCGGCGGTGTTCTCCTCGACCCGGGGCACCCGGCGGGTGCCGGGGATGGGGGCGATGTCGTCGCCACGGGTGAGGATCCAGGCGAGCGCGGTCTGCGCCGGGGTGGCCCCGATCTCGGCGCCGATCGCCTTGACCTCGTCGACGATGGCGAGGTTGCGTCGGAAGTTCTCGCCGGTGAACCTCGGGTTGGTCTTGCGCCAGTCGTCGTCGGCGAAGTCGTCGACAGTACGGATCTGCCCGGTCAGCAGGCCGTGCCCGAGCGGGGAGTACGGCACGAAGCCGATGCCGAGCTCGCGCAGCAGCGGCAGGATCTCGGCCTCCACGTCCCGGGTCCAGAGCGAGTACTCCGTCTGCAAAGCCGTCACCGGCTGCACGGCGTGGGCGCGGCGGATGGTGTCCGGCGACGCCTCGGACAGCCCGAAGTGCAGCACCTTGCCCTGCTTGATCAGATCCGCCACAGCGCCCGCGGTCTCCTCGATCGGGGTGCTGCGGTCGACGCGATGCTGGTAGTACAGGTCGATGTGGTCGGTGCCCAGTCGCTTCAGGGAACCGTCGACGGCCGCCCGCACGTTCGCGGCGCTGCTGTCGGTCACGCCGGGGCCGCCGCCGGCGTGCGAGACCAGACCGAACTTCGTGGCGATCTTCA
This sequence comes from Actinoplanes sp. CA-051413, assembly GCF_050955795.1. NCBI lineage: Bacteria > Bacillati > Actinomycetota > Actinomycetes > Micromonosporales > Micromonosporaceae > Actinoplanes > Actinoplanes sp. CA-051413. Next base: position 3,088,610 of record NZ_CP192100.1, on the reverse strand, counting down.
CCTGGTCGCGACGGCCCCGGACGGCTTCGCCGACGATCTCCTCGCTGAGGAACGGGCCGTAGATCTCCGCGGTGTCGAGGTGGGTGACGCCGAGGTCGAGGGCGCGGTGGATCGTACGGATCGACTCGGCGTTGTCGAGGCGGCCTTCGCTGGTATAGGTGCCGGCCATGGTCATCGCGCCGAGGCCGATGCGGGACACGTTCAGGCTTCCGAGGTGGGCGATCTTCATGTGCTTCAGGAAACCGCCGATCGGAGGCGGGGAGAAGTTGCTGCTGGCAGGTGTACTGGCAGCCCACCTCTCGTGCCGGCTAGCGGGGCTCGGAACTCGCCGGTGCCCGGACGCGCGCGGCGGCCCAGCTGGCCAGCAGCCGCAGGGCGTCGTCGGCAGCGGATCCGGCCGGGGCGCTGAGCAGGGTCATGGACAGACCCGGGTCGGCGGTCAGGTCCATGGTCTCGAAGTTCAGGTCGAGCTCGCCGACGACCGGGTGGCGGAACTGCTTGATCCCGGTGCTGTGCAGCCGTACGTCGTGGGCGGCCCAGCGGGCCCGGAACTCCTCGCTGCGCGTGCACAACTCCCCCACGAGATCGGTCAACGCCTTGTCGTACGGGTCCCGGCCGGCCTCGGCCCGCAGCATCGCCACGGTCGTGGTGGCGATGCGCTCCCAGTCCCGCCAGAAGTCCCGCGCCCGCAGGTTCAGAAACGCGAAACGCGCATGGTTCACCGGGCCGGCGGCATCGTCGAACATCGGCGCATACAAGGCCCGGGCCAGCGGATTCGCGGCGATGACGTCGCCGCGGCCGTTGTTGACGAACGCCGGCACGTCGCTCATCAGCTCCAGGACACGCGCCACACTGGGACGAACCTGCGGCGCCGACGGCTTCCGGCGCGCTCGCGGGCCGGGTCCGGCCGCGCGGGCCAGGGCGGCCAGGTGCAGCTGCTCGGCCTCGTCAAGGTGCAGCGCACGGGCCAGGGCCTCCAGGACACTGTCCGAGGCACCGGCGAGGTTGCCCCGCTCGAGCTGGGCGTAGTACTCGACGCTGACCCCGGCCAGGTCCGCGACCTCACTCCGGCGCAGCCCGGGAACCCGGCGGTTGCGGTTGTAACTGGTCAGCCCGGCCTGCTCCGGGGTGATCTTGGCCCGGCGGGAGCTGAGGAAAGCCTTGACCTCGTCACGGTTGTCCATACTGCCCAGGCTAGGCCGGATCGCGCCGGCAAGCGGTGGGCTGTCAGTACACCCCTTCGGCGCTGGTCACTCCACTGAGACGCCGGTGTACTCGCGCCTCGGCCGAGGCTCGGAATGCATCCCTGCGGCGTACGGGCGCCCCGGCCGGGTGGCGATGAGGCCGATGACCAGCGCCAGGGCAATGACGAGCAGGACGCTGCTACCGGTCAGCGCGGCGTGGACCCGGTTGACGAGCGCCGCGGAGCCGCCGGTTCCGGCCGGGACGGCGGCCGAGCCGATCGCGGCCAGGACAGCCAGGCCGAGCGCACTACCGAGCTGGTGGAACGTGTTGATCAGCCCGGAAGCGGCGCCCGCGTCCGCGGGGCTGACACCGGCAAGGCCGGCGGAGGTCATCGGGGCGAACGCGAGTCCCTGTCCGGCGCCGATGAGCACCATGGGCAGGGCGACCTCGAGCAGGTAGTCGCTGCCGGCGCCGGCCCGGCTGAGCCAGGCCATGCCGGCCAGGGTGGCGGCGACCCCGGCGATCAGTACGGGCACGGCCCCGAACCGCCCGATGACCCGGTTGACCAGCACCGCCACAGCGAAGTTGACAGCGGACATCGGAAGGAACGCGATCCCGGCCGCGAGCGGGCTGAAACCGAGGACCCCTTGCAGGTACTGCGAGGTGAAGAAGAAAAATCCGATCATCGCGCCCAGATACAGCATCCGGACCAGATAGGCGCCGGTGCGGCGGCGGTCGGCGAACAACCGCAGCGGCATGATCGGCTGCTCGACCCGGGCCTCGTTGATCACCAGCGCCGCCAGCAGCACCACCCCCAGCGAGATCGCGATCACGGTGCTCGGCGCGGTCCAGCCGGCCTCGGCGGCGTCGACGATGCCGAACACCAGCGCGGTCATGCCCAGCGTCGCGCACAATGCGCCGACCAGATCGAAACGGCCCTGGCGGCGTTCCGTCTCGCCGATGAACCGGCGGGCGGCGAAAACCATCGTGACCCCGATGGGTACGTTGAGGAAGAACCCGGCCCGCCACGAGATCAGGTCAGCCAGCACACCACCGACGACCAGGCCGGCGCTGGCGCCGATCCCTGCCACCGCGCTGTACGCGGCCACTGCCTTCGCCCGTTCCCGGCCCTCAGCGAAACTTGCGGTCAGCAGCGACAGCGACGACGGCGCCAGGATGGCGGCGCCGATGCCCTGGAAGGCCCGGGCGGCGATCAACCACCAGGTGTACGGGGCGAGGCCGACCAGCAGTGACGCCAACGCGAACAGCACCAGGCCGATGATGAACATCCGCCGCCGCCCCACGATGTCGCCGGAGCGGGCGCCGAGCAGCAGCAGACCGCCGAAGACGAGGGTGTAGGCGTCCTGCACCCAGGTCAAGCCGGTGGGGGTGAAGTGCATGGCCGCCTCGATGCGGGGCAGTCCGGTGAAAATGATGGAGTTGTCGAGGATGACCATGAAGTAGCTGAGGCAGATGATCGCCAGGATCATCCTGGTGTGGCGTGACGCAGGCACCGCAGGCGCCCCTTCCCAGTCGGTGTTCGCCGGTTACCTCCCCAGGCAACCGCGAAGCCGGGCCGGCCGGCAGTGACGGCTGTACCGGGTACTGCCAGACACCCCCAGAGCAAGCCGACCCGGCGCAGCCAGGCCTTGCGGCAGGACGGCCCGGCCGGTCGTAACGTCATCAGAACGTCGTCGCGACGGTCCGCACAGCGGTCCACGCCTCGCCGCGGAGCTCGTAGGTGGTGGTCAGTTGCAGGTTCCAGGTGCCGCGGCTGCCCCAGATGGTGGCGTCGACGACCGTTTTTCGGTGGACGCCAATCGCAGGCCGACCAGAGCAGCCACGGTGATCACGGCGCTGGCGGCGAACACCCCGCCGTAGCCGAGCCTGGTCGCCGAGCCGAGCCCGATCAGCGGGCCGGCGGCGATGGCGCCCAGCCGGCGGGTGTTGGCGTACAGGCCGGCGGCCACGCCGGGGCGCGGGATGATCTGCTGGAACAGCGTCAGCCCGACGCCGGCGACGGTGGCGAAGAACCAGGCGTTGAGCACCTGCAGAGCCAGCAACAGCGCCGGCCCGTGAGCGAACGCCATGGCGGCGTAATAGCCCATCCCGGCCACGCATCCGGACAGCAGGAGCAACGGCCCGGGTACGCGACCGGTGAGCTTGCCGATCAACAGCAACGCCGGGATCTCCAGCCCCGCGGCGACGCCGAGCGCGACGCCCGCCCAGGCCACATCGAGGCCCAGCCGGTCGGTCACGAACAGGCTCATCACCGAGACGGTCGCGCTGTTGGTGGCCTGCAGCGCGATGAAGACCACAACCACCGCGGCGACATGTCCCCGCGGCACCCGCCCCTCCTCCGCGGGCGCGTCGCTCGCAGACGAGACGGAGCCGCGCATCGCCGCGGTCGTCGCGATGTTGAGGACGGCGACCGCGGCGATGGCCACCAGGATCGACCGCGGACCGAACCCGCCGATGAGGGCGGCAGCCAGCGGCGGCCCGGCGACCCAGGCGACCGACACCAATGCCCGGGTACGCACCACGTCGCCCGGTGCGGCGCCGGTGTGCTTCAGGTGGGCGAACAGCAGCGAGCTGCCCACGCCGGCCGGCCCGCCGAGCAGGACCAGGCCGGTGACCGCGACCGGCAGCGACGTGGTCGTGGCGAGCACGCCGGCCAGGGCGAGCGTCAGCACTCCGCAGGCCAGCATCGGCCGCACGTAGTCGCGGGCCCGATCGGCGTACGCGGGAACCAGCAGCGAGGCGACGAATCCGCCGGTGTTGTAGATCGCCAAGGCCCAGCCGACCTCGCCCGGGCTCGCGTGGAAGACCGTGACCAGCAGCAGCGCCAGCGCCGGGTTGAGGAAGGCGAACTGCAGCCCCCAGAAGAGCGCCGATGCCGGAATCAGCATCGTCCCCCCGAACTGGTACGTCACCGTGGATACCGCCGTCGACGACGATATGCACCCCGACCGCGGTCCAGGGAGGTTCTGGTGTTACCTCCCTCCGGCCGTTTCGCCGGCGGCAGACAGGTAATGCCAGAACCTGCCAGGCCTGCTCAGGTTGGCTCTACCGTTTGCTCGACGACCACGAGAGGGGTTGGCCATGGCCATCAGCGACACGGCGCGCAAGAACCACGACGAGTTGTTTCCCGGCCACGTGTCGACGCTCGCGGTCACCGATCCGGAGCTGATCGAGTATTTCGACAACTTCGCCTTCGACGAGGTTCTGCGGCACAGCGACCTCGACCCGCGGACCCGGCTGATGACGCAGCTGGCCGCGCTGATCGCCGGGCAGGCGCTGCGTGAGTACCGGGTCATGCTCGGTGCCGCGCTGACCGCCGGCGTCACCCCGGTCGAGGCCAAGGAGATCGTCTACCAGGCCATCCCGTACGCCGGCATGGGCAAGGTCTTCGACTTCCTGCACGCCACCAACGAGGTCCTCACCGAGCGCGGGATCGACCTGCCGTTGCCCGGCCAGTCGACCACCAGCCCCGGGACCCGGGCCGAGAAGGGCCTGGCCGTGCAGAAGGAGATCGTCGGCGCCGAGACCGTCGACGCCCTGTACGCGAACGCACCCGACGACGAGCAGCACATCCAGCGGCTGCTGTCGGCCAACTGCTTCGGCGACCACTACACCCGCGGCGGCCTCGATCTGCAGACGCGGGAGCTGCTCACCCTGGCCATGCTGATCTCCCTCGGCGGCGCCGACCCGCAGGTCAAAGGCCACGTCCAGGCCAACCTCAACGTCGGCAACGACCGCGCCACCATGCTCGCCGTCATCACCCAGCTGCTCCCGTTCGTCGGCTACCCCCGCACCCTGAACGCGCTACGCGCCCTCGACGAGATCACCCGGTAAGGAGTTTGTTGTGAAGACCCGCACCCTGGGCAAGGACCTGCACGTCTCGGCGATCGGCTTCGGTGCGATGGGCATGAGCCAGAGCTACGGCCCCGGCCCCGACCGCGACGCCAACATCGCCCTGCTGCGCGCCGCGGTCGAGCGCGGCGTCACGTTCTTCGACACCGCCGAGGTCTACGGCCCGTTCGTCAACGAAGAGCTCGTCGGCGAGGCGTTGCAGCCGGTCCGTGACCAGGTCGTCATCGCCACCAAGTTCGGCTTCGCGTTCGACGCCGACGGCAAGCAGACCGGCCTGTCCAGCCGCCCCGAGCACATCAAGCAGGTCGCCGACGCTTCCCTCAAGCGGCTGCGCACCGACCACATCGACCTGTTCTACCAGCACCGCGTCAACCCCGACGTGCCCATCGAGGACGTCGCCGGCGCCGTCAAGGAACTCATCGCGGCCGGCAAGGTCCGGCACTTCGGCATGTCCGAGGCGGCCGCCGCGACGGTGCGCCGCGCGCACGCCGTGCAGCCGGTCACCGCCCTGCAGAACGAGTACTCGCTGTGGTGGAAGCGCCCCGAAGCCGAGATCATCCCGCTCTGCGCCGAGCTCGGCATCGGCCTGGTCCCCTACAGCCCGCTCGGCAAGGGCTTCCTCACCGGCACCATCACCACCGACACCGCCTTCACGCCCGGCGACATCCGCACCACCATCCCCCGCTTCGACGCCGGCGCCCGCCGAGCCAACCAGGCCCTGGTCGAGCTGCTCGGCACCATCGCCGCCCGTAAGAACGCCACCCTCGCGCAGATCGCCCTGGCCTGGCTGCTCGCCCAGCAGCCGTGGATCGTCCCGATCCCCGGCACCCGCCGCCTCGACCGCCTGGAAGAGAACCTCGGCGCCGCCGACGTGGAACTCACCAGCGACGACCTCGCCGAGATCAACACCGCCACCGCGCAGGTCGACATCCAGGGCGGGCGGTACTCGGAACAGGCTGAAAGCATGACCAACCGATGACCATGGACCACCGCGCCGAGACCCGCGACTTCCTCACCTCCCGCCGGGCCCGCATCACTCCCGAGCAGGCCGGGCTGCCCGCCTACGGCACCAGCCGTCGGGTGCCCGGGCTGCGCCGCGAGGAAGCCGCCATGCTCGCCGGGGTCAGCGTCGACTACTACACCCGCCTCGAACGCGGCAACCTCTCCGGCGTGTCCGACAGCGTCCTCGACGCCCTGGTCCGGGCGCTGCGCCTGGACGAGGCCGAACGCGACCATCTGTACGACCTGGCCCGGCAGGCCAACGCAAGCCCGCGGGCGCGGGCCATGCGGCGCCGCCCGACGGCCACGGTCCGGCCGGCCGTGCAACAGCTGCTGGATGCGATGACCAGCGCACCGGCGTACGTCCGCAACGGGCGCCTCGACATCCTCGGCGCCAACCACCTCGCCCGCGCGGTGTTCGCGCCCGTCTTCCGGGCCACCGGCCGGCCGAACCTGGCCCGGTTCGTCTTCCTCGACCCCGCCTCCCAGGACTTCTACCGCGACTGGGAACAACTGGCCGAGGACGTCGTCGCGCTGCTGCGGGGCGAGGCCGGTCGTCACCCGTACGAGAAGGACCTGACCGACCTGATCGGTGAGCTGTCCACCCGCAGCGACCGGTTCCGGGCCTGGTGGGCCGCCCACGATGTCCGGCTGCACCGCTCCGGCGTCAAACGCCTGCACCACCCGCTGGTCGGCGACCTCACCCTCACCTACGAGTCGATGGACCTCACCGCCGACCAGGGGCTGCGGCTCAACGCCTACAGCGCGCAACCCGGCTCACCCGACCAGGACGCCCTCAACCTGATTGCCAGCTGGGCTGCCACCGCCGACCCGGCCACGTCACCCACCGAAACCCAGGAGCACTGATGAGCGCCCTCACCGACACTTTCGCCCTCAGCAACGGCGACCGGATCCCGCGGGTCGGTTTCGGCACCTGGCTGCTCAAGGAGGGTGACGAGTGCTACCACGCCGTCGCCGACGCCTGCGGCTCGGCTACCGCCACATCGACGTCGGCCGGGCGGTGCGCGACTCCGGCATCCCCCGCGAGCAGGTCTACCTCGACCTCTACCTGATCCACGCGCCCTGGCCGTGGGATCAGATGGGCAAGGACTGCCGCGAGGAGAACCGGCAGATCTGAAAGGCCATGGAGAAGTTCACGACATCGTCGTCGAGGCCTACTCCCCCTTCGCCCACGGCCTGATCGTCAACCACCCCGAGATCGCCGACATCGCCGCCCGCTACGACGTCAGCGCACCGCAGCTGTGCAGGTCGGAAAGGAAATCACCATGCGTGCCACCTTCATGTACGGCGCCGGCGACGTCCGTGTGGACACCGTCGCGGACCCGGTGATCAAGGAACCCACCGACGCCGTCGTCCGGGTCGTGCTGTCCTGCATCTGCGGCAGCGACCTGCACCCGTACCACAGCCTGCCCGCTTCCGACCAGGGCACACCGATGGGCCACGAGTTCCTCGGCGTCGTCGAGGAACTCGGCCGCGACGTCGCCGGTCTGCGGCGCGGTGACCTGGTGGTAGCCCCGTTCGCCTTCCAGGACAACACCTGCGACTTCTGTCGCGAAGGGGTCCAGACCTCCTGCCGGCACGGCGGATTCATCCCCGCCGACGCCACCGGCGGCGGGCAGGCGGAAGCCGTCCGCGTCCCGCAGGCCGCCGGCACCCTCGTCAAGCTGCCCGTCGCCGCCGACTCGGACCTGCTGCCGTCTCTGCTGACGCTGTCCGACGTGTTCGGCACCGGCCACCACGCCGCCGTCCGCGCCGGCGTCAACCCGCGCACCAGCGTGACCGTCATCGGTGACGGCGCCGTCGGGCTGCTCGCCGTGATGGCCGCCAAGCGGCTCGGCGCCGAACAGATCGTCCTGATGGGCCGGCACAAGGACCGCACCGACCTGGGCCGCGAGTTCGGCGCCACCGACGTCGTCGGCGAGCGCGGCGAGGAAGGCATCGCCCGGGTCCGCGACCTGACCGGCGGCGACGGCACCCACACCGTGCTGGAATGCGTGGGCCACCTGCCCGCGTACGAGCAGGCCCTCGGCGTCGTGCGCGCCGGCGGTGTCATCAGCCGGGTCGGCGTTCCGCAGTACGACGAGGCCCCGATCGGCTTCGCCAGCCTGTTCGGCCGCAACCTCACCCTCACCGGCGGCCCGGCACCCGTACGGGCGTACATCGAGGAACTGATGCCCGACATCCTCGACGGCCGGCTGCAGCCCGGCCGGGTCTTCGACCGCACCCTCTCCCTCGACCAGACCCCGGACGGCTACCGCGCCATGGACCAACGGCAGGCCCTCAAAGTCCTCGTCCGCCCGTGATCGCCGACTGAAAGGACCCGAAATGGAATTCCGTCCGCTGGGGCGCACCGGCGTCCAGGTCAGCAAGATGTGCCTCGGCACGATGATGTTCGGTGAGTGGGGCACCAAGGACCACCAGGAGAGCATCAAGATCATCCACCGGGCGCTGGACGCCGGGATCAACTTCGTCGACACCGCCGACGTGTACTCCCAGGGTGAATCGGAGGAGATCGTCGGCAAGGCCCTCGCGGGGCGCCGCGACGAGGTCGTCCTGGCCACGAAGTTCTTCATGCCGTTCGACGACGACCCCAACCACCGCGGCGGCTCGCGCCGGTGGATCATGCAGTCGGTCGAAAACTCCCTGCGCCGGCTCGGCACCGACTACCTCGACCTGTACCAGATGCACCGCTACGACCCCGCCGTCGACCTCGACGAGACCCTCGGTGCGCTGACGGACCTCGTCCGGGCCGGCAAGGTCCGCTACCTCGGCCACTCGACCTTTCCCGCCTCAGCGCTCGTCGAGGCCCAGTACGTCGCCCGGGACCGCGGCCGCGAACGGTTCGTCACCGAGCAGCCGACGTACTCCATCCTCACCCGCGGCATCGAGAACGAGATCCTGACGCTGACCCAGAGGTACGGGATGGGCGTGCTGTCGTACAGCCCGCTGGCCGGCGGCTGGCTCTCCGGCCGCTACCGCAAGGACGCCGACAGCACCGGCCCCATGTCGGTCGCTCGTCAGCGGCTGGCGAACCGCTTCGACATGGCGCTGCCGGAGAACCAGCGCAAGCTCGACGCCGCCGACGCGCTGGGCCGGCTCGCCGACGAGGCCGGGATCAGTCTGGTCGAGATGGCCATCGCGTTCGTCCTGCGCCACCCCGGCATCACCTCAGCGATCATCGGCCCGCGCACCACGGACCACCTCGAGTCCCAGCTGGCGGCCGCCGACATCGAGCTCACCACCGACGTGCTGGACCGCATCGATCAGATCGTGGCGCCCGGCGTCACCCTGAACCCGGCCGACAACGGCTGGGTCAGCCCGTCACTGCAGCCCACCGCCCGCCGCCGCTGAACCCCCGACTGGAGACCACGATGGAACTCGTCAAGCAGAGCAACACCAGCAAGGCACCGGCAGACTGGTTCACCGGCGACGTCTGGTGGGACGTCATCCACGCCGGCCAGCAACCGTCGCGGATGCGCGTCAACCTCGTCCGCTTCTCCCCCGGCGCCCGCACCAACTGGCACTCCCACGTCCTCGGCCAGGCCCTGCACGTGGTGTCCGGCACCGCCCTGATCGGCACCCGGGACGGCACCATCATCGAGACCCACCCCGGCGAGACCGTCACCTGCCCACCCGGCGAAGACCACTGGCACGGCGCCGCCCCCGACACCTTCATGGCACACCTGGCCATGTGGGAAGGAACCGGCGACGGCACCCCGGAAACCGCCTGGCAGGAGCCGGTCACCGACGAGCAGTACCACGGCCCGCGCACCAACACCCGCTGATGCAGAGCAGCACAAGGAGTGCACGACCATGACGGACTGGACCGACCAACAAGCAGCGCAGATCGCCGGGCCTCAAGAGGTGCAGGTGATCACCCGCCGGCAGGACGGCTCGCTGCGGCGCCCCACAACCATCTGGATCGTGCGTGACGGCGGCCGCGTGTTCATCCGGTCCACCAACGGACGTACCGCCGCCTGGTTCCGTGGCGCGACCGCGACCGGCACGGGTCAGATCATCTCCGGCGGCAAGGCCACCGACGTGACCTTCACCGAAGCCACCGAAGCCGACCTGCCCACCGTCGACACGGCCTACCGACGCAAGTACAGCCAGTACGCCGGCATTGTCGACCACCTCATTCAGGACGGTCCTCGATCCGCGACCCTGCAGCTTCAGCCCGCCTGACAACACGACCATCAGCTGGAAGAGCCGGCGCCGCACGACGACGCCATACGGGCGATCGAGGGCCACGGTGACCGCGGCGGCGTAATTTGTCGCCACCGCCACCGCCACCGCCACCCAGACGGCGGTAGCCGGCTACCGCGTTTGGCGACCGCGCTGATCGACTGACCCCTCGCTCCGGCGCCATGTGCCAAAAAGAAAATGTGAATTGGGGCGATGCCGACCATTGTCGGGCAGGTCCCGCGCGGGCGCCTGTCAGCTGCGGGACACAGGATAAATGATCGCGGGAAACGGTCGTAGGGTGACGATGTTCTTATGCCGCCGGTTGCCCCCAGCACGGTCCCTACCGCACCCGGAGATCAAATTATCAGCGAGCGGGAGTAATTCGATGACCGATTCCCGTGCTTCGCCGGTCAGCATTTTCTGATCTCCGCCGGCGGAGTCCGGTCGGCTTCTGGCAACCCGTGATGAGCGGAGACGATCATGGTTGATCAGCTGGATATCCGGGATGCCGAGATATCGGCCGGCCGAGTGAGGTCGTCCGGCCATGACCACCCCGACCGAGCCGAAGCATCACTCCCAGCCGGACGCTTCAGACGGATGCCGCACGGCCAAAGGTCTTCTTCGGCACGGCATTGATCGGCAGCCCGCGCAACGATGAGAACATCTCATTTCGCATTTGCACCTGACCATACTGCAATTCCACAACAAAGGTCATCGGGATGGTTGCCTCGGCGGCGGCGTACCGGTTCGGCCATTCCATGATCCGGGCCCCCGAAGCAACCTGCAGCGCGGCCTGCGGCCAGAGCTGCCCGCCGGCACCACGGTCGCCCGGGTCACGGGCATCGAGCCGCTCACCCCGGCCGACCCGACTTCCGCCCCGTCGCGCCGCTGGCCGGCGACGACGGCAGCTTCGACATGGCGCAGCTGATTCGATTCGCCGAGCAGCCCTAGGAGGGCCGACTCATGCCGCAGACATTCCATTCCGTCCCCGGCTGGTTCTCGTGGGAGAACCAGGGCGCGGGCATCGCCGTCGCAGCGGATCCGAACGGCGCTCGCGACCTGGTGGTTTTCCTGGTCGACAACGGACCGCAGGAGAACCGCGGCATGTACCGCATCGGCCGTACGCTGGACGCGGACGGCGTGGTGACCGGCGGCTGGTCCCCGTGGGTCGACGTCCCCGACTGGTTCTCCTGGCAGAACCAGGGCGCCGATGTGGCCGTCACCGACCTCGGCGGCGGCCGCGACCTGGTTGTTCTCATGGTCGACGACGGGCCGCAGGCCAACCGTGGCCTCTACCGGATCGGCCGCGGGCTCGACCGCGACGGCCAGGCCACCGGCGGCTGGACCCCGTGGATCGACGTCCCCGACTGGTTCTCCTGGGAGAACCAGGGGGCCGGGATCGCCGTCACGCCGCCGGACGGGGCCGGCCGGCGCAACCTTGTCGTCTTCATGGTGGACGACGGGCCGCAAGCCAACCGCGGCGTCTACCGGATCGGCCGCGGGATCGACCGCGACGGCCGGATCACCGGCGGCTGGAGCCCGTGGATCGACGTCCCCGGGTGGTTCTCCTGGGAGAATCAGGGTGCCGGCGTGGCAGTCGCCGACGTCACCGGCAACGGCGCCGCGGAGCTCGTCGTCTTCCAGGTCGACGACGCCCCGGCGCTGCCCGGGGTCAGCGGCCAGAACCAGGCGCTGTTCCGGATCGGGCGCGGCTTCGACGACAACGGCGGAGTGACCGAGTGGGGCCCGGACTGGCTCGGCGTCCCGAACTGGTTCTCCTGGGAGAACCAGGGCGGTGGCATCGCGGTCGCCACGCTCGACGGGGCCCGCAAGCTGTTCGCTCTCAATGTCGACGCCCCGCCCGGCCAGAACGCGGGCCAGTACATGGTGCTGGACCTCGACGAGGACCCGGCCGAGTGCGGGCGCTGGGACGTCAAGACCTTCCTCTCCGGTGTCCTCGCCGTGCACACCGCGCTGCTGCCCGGCGGTGACGTGCTGTTCTTCGCCGGCTCCGGGAGCAGCAGGGTTCGTTTCGACTCGCCCGACTTCGGCGACGAGGCGAAGGGCGTGCCGGTCTCCGCCCGCTGGACGCCGCCGGACGACACCTTCGTCCACCCGCCCACCCTGCGTACCGCCGGCGGGCGACCGTTCGACCTGTTCTGCGGGGGCGATTCGTTCCTGCCGGACGGGCGGATGCTGGCCGCGGGTGGCACCGCGAACTACGGGCCGTTCACCGGCCGCAAGGACGTCGCCGTCTTCGACCCCGCCGCCGGGACCTGGTCGTTCGCGGCGCCCATGAAACATGGGCGTTGGTACCCGACGCTCATCACGCTGGGCGACGGCCGGGTCCTCGCTGCCACCGGCCTCGACGAGCACGGCGGCGGCGGGTCCCGGGCCGTCATGGAGATCTACGATCCGGACGCCGACACGTGGACCGAGATCGCGTTCCCGCAAGGCTTCCTCGGCCTGCCGCTCTACGCCCACCTGTTCCTGCTGGCGGACGGGCAGATCTTCTTCTCCGGTGGCCGGATGGACGACGGCCTGCCCGTCGAGCCGTTCGTCTTCGACCCCGGCCGTCCCCAGAACCCGATGCGGCCGGTGCCCGATCTGCTGGAACCGGAGCTGCGCAACCAGGCCGCCAGCGTTCTGCTGCCCCCGGCCCAGGACCAGCGGGTGCTGATCTGCGGCGGCGGGCCGGAGGGTAAGGCCGACAAGACGCACGCCACTGACCGGGTCAGCATTGTGGACCTGAAGGCGGACGATCCCCAGTACGCCGAGGCGACCCCGATGGGCCTCGGCCGGATCCACCTGAACGCCGTCGTGCTGCCCGACCACACGGTGTTCGTCAGCGGTGGCTCGCTCAAGCAGGAGGACGAGCCACTCGCCCGCCTGCAGTCGGAGATCTACGACCCGGCCACCGATTCCTGGCGGGTGGCGGCGACCGCCACGGTCCCGCGCCTGTACCACTCGACGGCGGTGCTGATGGCGGACGGCCGGGTCGTCGCCGCCGGCGGCAACCCGGAGGGTGGCAGTCAGGTGAAGTTCCTGCCGCCGGATCCGGAGGAGGAGATGCGGGTGGAGGTGTTCAGTCCGCCGTACCTCTTCCGGGGTCCACGCCCGACGATCATCGCCGCGCCGGACGCCTGCCGCTACGGCGACCAGATCCGCATCAGCACCCCGGACGCCGGGCGGATCAAGTGGGCCAGCCTCGTCTCCTGCGGGGTCACCACCCACTCCTTCGACAGCGGCCAGCGCCTCGTCGACCTCGACATCGGGGCGCGGGACGCGACCGGCCTGTTCGCGACCGTCGTCGGCAACCCGAACCTCGCGCCGCCCGGCTGGTACATGCTCTTCCTGACCGACCAGACCGGCGTGCCGTCCATCGCCCACTGGATCCAGCTCGGATCCTGACCGCACAGAACGGGCTGATCAGCGGTTGATCAGGTCGCCGCGAACATCTGCGCCGCCAGGTGCCGCGAGCGGTCGATGGCAGCGAAACCACGCGGCAGCATGACGGCCTGGTAAGCCGCGACCGCTTCCACCAACGATTTCGCGCCTCGTGCCGCAGAAATGATCTCAGCTGCCAGCGTGGCGCCGTCGGCCAGCGCGGTGTTCGCTCCGGCACCTGCGGTGGGCGGCATGGTGTGGACTGCGTCGCCGAGCAGGGTGACTGGGCCAGGCGCCCACGCCGGCATCGATTCACTGATCCGGAACGTGATCGGGAAGAACGATTCGATGTCGGCGTGGGCGTAGATGTCGCGAATGGCCGGATGCCAGTCGGCGACGGTGGTCGTCGAGAGTTCCCACAGTTCTTCCGACGACATGCGGAACAACCTGTCGTCCGTAACGCCGAGATGATCCGGGGTCGCGACCAGGGTGACCATCAGGTAGTCCGGCGTCTCGTCCACGGGGGTGCGGAACCGGACGGTGCCGAACCCGGCGCCGCACGTGCTGCCGGCCGAAACCCAGCACAGACCACGCTCGAATTCCTCGGGAGACAACGAGGCGGTCAGGGGCATCCGGCCGTACACACACCGTAGGCCGAAGTCGTGCAGCACCGCTTCGGGGAGCAACCGGCGCCGGACGGCCGACCCGACGCCGTCCGCGCCGATCAACAGATCCCCCTCGTCGCTGCCGCCTTCGGCGAACTCGACCCGCACCCGTCCCGAGCCGGTCACCTGATAGCCGGACACCGTGTGCCCGAACCGGACGACGTCGTCGAGGCCGGTGAGCAGGCCCTGGCGGAAGGTGTTGCGGTCGACGGCGGTGAGCTGATCGGCGGGAATGCCGGGGAAGTGCTGCGTGAACACCTGCCGCAGTTCGGTCGTGAAGGTCGTCACCAGATCGCCGTTGCGGCCGCTGGTGCGGCGCAGCACAGCCAGGACCTCCGGCGGGACGCAATCGGCCAGCGCGGCGTTGCCGGTCGGGTCGAGGTGGATCCGGTAACCCTGCTTCCGGGTACGGGGTGTCGGGTCCTGTTCGTAGACGACGACATCGAGCCCCGCGTGGTGCAGTGCCTGCGCGAGCGCCAGGCCGCCGACACCGCCACCGGCGATGAGAATCCTTGAGCTGTCCGGCATACATCCTCCTTGGTTTGCCTGCGATGCCCCCATGGTGGGCCGGAGCGATGACGCTGTCAAGCGTTCGTTTGACTAACTCATGTGTATGCGTAACACAGCCGAGCGAAGGTATGATCACGCCCATGTCCGCGTCGACACCCCGAAGGTCGCCCAAGGCGCAAGAGCGGCACCGCGATTCCGAACGCAGCCGCGCGCTGATCCTGGACGCCGCGACGGCCGAGTTCGGGGCGCATGGATACGCGGGCGCCCGGGTCAGCGCGATCGCCGCCCGCGCCGGGGTGAACGTCCAGCTGATCTCGTACTACTTCGATGGCAAAGAGGGCCTGTACCAGGCCATTTCGCGGCAGTGGCAGGAGCGGCAGGCCCAGTTGGCGCCGGCGGGCATGCCGTTGCCGGAGCAGCTGCGCCGCTTCGCGTTGGAGGCAGTGCACAACCCGGACGGGGTCCGCCTGCTGGCCTGGACCGGGCTCGAGTACGCCGGATCCGAGGCGCGCCCGTCGACCGACATGTTCGCCGAGACCATCAACGAGCTACGCAAGCGTCAGGAGGCCGGTGACCTGCCCGCCGATCTCGACCCGGCCTGCCTGGTCGTCATGCTGATGGCGATGACCATGGCACCCACCACGCTGCCGCACGTCATCGAGGGCACCAGCGGCACCGACCCGCGCTCGCCCGAATTCCTCAACCGGTTCGCCGACCAGGTGGCCATCCTGGCCAGGCACCTCGGCCTCGGCTAGAGCCTGGGCTTCGCCGGGCGGCGCCGGCTGCCCTGACCATGCACATCGGCGGGGTACCGGTCCGTGGATACCGGGTGTTGGATGAGGGAATGGGCTCGTCATGACCATCATCGAGCTGGGTGATCCCGGCTCCCCCGCGACGGCACCGGCACCCGCACGACGCCGTCTTGATCACCGCGTCGTCGTGCGCTGGGCCGCGGCCGCCGTGGCGGTCCTCTGCGCGGTGACACTCACCGGCTCGGCCGTCTCCGGGTCTGCCGTGATCCGGCCCCGGTGGAGCGTCGCTTTCAGTCCGACCAGCCTCGCCGACGCGGCCCGCGACACGGTGTTCGTCCAGTCCATCAACGTGGGCTCCCAGGTCACGGCGTACGAGCTGGGCAGCGGGGCGGTCCGCTGGTCGAAGGGGCTGCCGATGCCGCGCGGCCGGATGACGGCCCGGGTGCCCGGTGCGGTGCTGGTCCCGATCCTGCTGCAGGGGACGGTCGCGCTCGATCCGCGTACGGGGGCAGAGATGTGGCGGCTGCCCGGCGACATCGTGTCCGCGACGCCCGGGACCGCCCTGCTCAGGCAGCCGGACCGGACGCTGATCCTGGTACGGATGGCCGACGGCAGCCGGATCTGGTCGCGGGCGATCGAGGGTGACGAGTCCTGGGCGGTCGTCGGTCCCGAACGGCAGCGGATCGTGGCCGCCACTCCGGACGGCCGGGTCCAGGTGCTGCGCCTGAGTGACGGAGCTCTGCTCTCCCAGGGCCGCGTGGAGAACGGCAACGGCGTACCCGTCCGCAACGGCCTCGTGGCCGAGTCCGGCTTCCTGTTCGTCAACCGGATGGAGACCGACCGGGCGGTGGTGACCGCGTACGACCTGGACACGCTGCGGGAGCGCTGGCGGTACGCGCAGTCGGCGACCGACGAGATCGTGACCGGACCCGCGGCCCGTGCGTGCGGCATCGTGCTGTGCTTCGCCGACGGCACCGCCACCGTCGGGCTCGACCCGGACACCGGCGCCGTCCGCTGGCGTGCGGCGGGCTTCGTCGACGCCGTACCGGTCACCGGGCAGAACCGGGTGCTGGCCCACAGCGGTGACCACGGCGGGTTTGCGCTGATCGACACCGCCACGGGCGCGGTCGTGCTGTCCCTCGGCGCGGGCACCGCCGTGCGGGACGCCGTGGGCTCCGTCCCGGAGTACTACCTGCGCCCGGTCAACCCGGACGGACGCCGGGTCGCGGCCGACCGGATCGACCTGGCCACCGGCGGATTGCAGCTGCGCGGCATCGTCGAGGCCGTCGGCCCGCAGGGCTGTACGGCCGTCGCGGACACCCTGATCTGCGGCACGAAGGACGGCCGGCTGACCGTCACCGACGTCGGCTGAGTCCCGCGCAGCCGGCGCCCCGGGGCTCACCCGGTCTCGCCCGGGCGGTCGACGATGGCCATCTTGCGATAGATCACCTGCCGGTACAGGTCGCCCTTGCGCCCGTCGCCGGTGCCGCGCTCGTCCTTGACCGCGATCAGACGCTCGCCGATCAGCGTGTACGTCTGTTTGTCGAAGAGCAGTTCCTGCGACAGGTAACCCTCCATCAACCGGCCCAGTCCGATCGCCGGATGCCCGTCGAGGTTGACCGCGTCCGGGTTGACCTTCATGCCCGGCTGCTGGGCGAGGTAGCGGAAGATGGCCGCCTTGACCTCGGGCGGCAGCACGTACTGGCCGGCCAGCGCGTCGGGCGCCGCCGTCACGCCGCCCTCGGGATGCTCGAGCCACGCGGAGATCGCCTCGGGCGTGGTCAGCTTGACGACCTGCGACCAGGGGACAAAGGCGAAGTACGTGCCGTCCTGGCCCTGCCGCAACACGTCCAATTTGCCGTTGCGCATCGTAGCCTGCACCTGGCCGTCGATCCGGTTCCACCTCTGGACCTTGCGGTACTTGGCCTTGCCGGGCCGGAGCGCCCCGTTCGGCGCCTTCTGCTCGTACGCCCGCGGGTTGCGCATCTCCTGGGTCTCGACGTACATGAACTGGGTCGGGGCCGGATCGGTCCACTGCTCCTGCTCGACCGTCCACGCTGCGTTCTCCAGCACCTGTGCCGCGTTGACCGGGCGCAGATACGGCACGGCCGCGGCCGCCTGGGTGTGGCCCGGCCGCTGCTCCGATATCGGCGGCGTCACCCGGGTCCCGCCACCGACGTTGCCGATCGCCACCGCCGCGACGACGGCCGCCGCCGTGGCGACACCGACGACCATCGGGACCCGCAGACGCCACGAGGCCCCGGGCCGGGGCGCCATCCGGCCCCGCAGGGCATTCCGGGCGCGCTGCTCGGCTGCCGGGGACGGCTCCGGGTCCGGGCCGAAGGTCTCCCGCAGAATGCTGATCTCGTCCATCATTCGTCCACCTCGATCTCGGCGCCCAGCGCCTGCCGCATGTCCTGTCGTGCCCGGTGCAGCCGGGACCTGGCCGTGCCCGCGGGTATGCCCAGCGCCTCGGCGGCCTCCTGCTGGGTCAGCCCGGCCCAGGCCACCAGCAGCAGGACGGCTCGTACCGGTTCCGGCAGCCGCCGCAGAGCCTCGGCGAGCCGGCCCCGCACGGCCGCCGCGTCGAGCCGTCCCGCGACCGCGTCGGCGTGGCTGTCGGCCTGACCGGCGTCCTGCCCACCGGCCCGGGCGAGCGCCCGATACCGCCGCAACTCGGCCCGGACGTGCCGGGCAACCAGGTTCGAGGCGATCCCGAACAGCCAGGGCCGCGCGTCGCCGCGGGCCGGATCGAACGTGTGCCGGCGATCGAACGCGACCAGGAACGTCTCCGACGCCACGTCCTCGGCCAGATCGGGCCCGAGCCGCCGCGCCACGTACGCGTAGATGGCGCGGTAGTGCCGGTCGAAGATCGCCGTGAAGTCCCGCTCGATGAGGTGAGCGTCGGCATCCAAGCCCGTGGTGCCCGGTTGTTCCACAGGGTGCATCACACCCTTACTTCGCCGGAGCTGGGAAGAGTGTTCAGTCGAGCTCGAGCGGCTGAACGTGGGCCGGCGAGGCATACTCCTCGCCCATGGGGTTCGAAGAGGAGTGGCGCGACGCGATCGCCGGCACCGATCGGGTTCCCGACATCGGTGTCGCGGTGGGCGGACCCGGCGGTGACGTCTGGACCGCCGGCCGCGACCTGGTGTTCCCGGCGTGCTCCATCAGCAAGCACGTCGCGGCGTTCGGCACGCTTCGCCTGGTCGCCGAGGCCACGATCGACCTCGACACCGACGTCAACGCCTACCTGTCCTCCTGGCGCCTGCCGGGAGCCGGCACCGTGACCGTGCGTCAGGTGCTGGCCCATACGGCGGGGCTGACCGAGAACTGGTTCCCCGGCTATCCCGCGGGTGAGCCCGTACCGTCGCTGCTGCAGATTCTCCGGGGTGAGCCGCCGGCCAATACGCCCGCGGTCCGGCGCGAGCTGCCGCCCGGCTCCGAGTTCCGCTATTCGGGCAGCCACTACGCCGTTCTGCAGCAGCTCCTGACCGACGTGACCGGCACCCCGTTCGACGAGCTGATGACGGCGCTCGTGCTCGGACCGGTGGGCATGGCCGACAGCAGCTACGACCAGCGCTTCCCGTACGGGAACCAGCAACGTGCCGCCCGCGGGCACCGCGGCGGCATCCCCATCCCCGGCGGCTGGCACACCCAGCCGGAGCTGGCCGGAGCCGGACTGTGGACCACCCCCGCCGACCTGGTCCGGCTGGAACTGGAGATCCACCGCGCCACCGCGGGCGGATCCGCGCTGCTACCGCCGGAGCTGGCCACCCAGATGCTGACGCCGCAGGTGCCGGACGGATTCGGCCTGGGCACCGAGTTCGGCGACGGGTGCTTCGGGCACACCGGGCAGAACACCGGCTACAGCTGCTTCTCCTTCGCCTGGCCGGCGTCGGGCAAAGCCGTCGCCGTGATGACGAACGCCGAAGACTGCGGCGACACGCTGTCGGCCCTCATCGAGCTGGGGGGGGGGCCGCCATTTCGGCTGATCGGCTCTCGCGGAGCAATCACCAGACGGGTCGGCGTGACCGTCCAGGAACCGCCCCGCGAGGGCGTATGACGTATGATGTCTTCGCTGACGTTAATGAGAAGTTTCGTGCCCGTCAAGTGATGACTGTCGATCCAAGCGCCGGTTGACCGATCGCAGATGGGTCAGGCCGTCCAGGGCCAGCCGGTCCTGTGAGGGGGCCAGCGGGCGCCAGATCGACGCGGCGGTGGCGATCGCATCGTTCAGCGCGGTGAACGACTCGATGCACACCGCGCCGCGGTATCCGGTCGCGCGCAGGGCGCTGAAGAAGCGGTCCCAGTCGAAGTGGTCTCTGCCCGGTGCTCCGCGATCCGTGCCGCTGACCTGGACGTGCTTGATGTGGGGACCGGCGAGGCCGAGGATCGCGTACGGGTCGGACTCCTCGATGTTCATGTGATAGGTGTCGATCATGAGGCCCACGTTCGCGGGCAGGCCGTCGATCAGTTCGAGGGCCTGCGTCACGGTGTTGACGACGCTGGTCTCGTAGCGGTTGAGCGCCTCCACGCCGATGCTCACGCCCCGCTCGCCGGCATACTCGGCAACCGGCGCCAGCGCCTCGCGGAAGTCCGCGTAGCAAGCCGTGCGCGCCGTCGGCGACATGCGCCAGGTCCTCCCCACCGAGGCGTAGACCGGGCCACCGACGCAGGGCGCCCCGAGGACGGCGGCGTTGTCCACGCAGGTCTTCAGATACGCCACGGTCGCCGTGACCACGGCGGCCGGCGCCGCGACGAGCTCACGCCCGGGTGGGGTCACCGCGCAGACGCCGGCCGCGGTCAGGTGGTGCGCCGCCAGCAGGTCCCGGGTGCGGGCCGGGTCCCAGTCACCCGGTTGCTCCAGCGGAAGCTCGACCGCGTCGAAGCCGAACGCGGCGATCCGGGGAACGAGCTCGGCCAGGGCCTCGTCGTCGACCGGCGAGGCCCACACCCACGGGTTGACACCGATGGCGTACAACCGGCTACTTCCAGCGCTGCGGGTAGCCGGGCAGGTCCGTGCAGCCGCACACGGCGTAGTGCAGCGGCGGCATGTCCGCATCGATGTACTCGCCGAGGTTGTCCTGGGTGATGGTCGGCTGCGGCAGCTTCCACGGGCTGGACACCGGTTCACCGTTGAGGACGCGCAACGCGGCGATGATCGGCGTCCGCCACTGATAGGTGGGATAGGTGGGCGCGATGGCGGTGAGGTTCTTGTCCTTCCACATCTTGAGGAAGTCGAGCTGATCCTCACCGTTGATCGGCGGCACCGGCCGGCCCGCGTCGACGAACGCTTCTACCGCGGCCACCGCGACCGCTCCCGCGTCCATCCAGACGCCGTCGATCGTGCCGTACCGCTGGATGTAGTCGTTGACGATCTTCTTGGTCTTGGCCGGATCGCCGTCGGTGAACTCGACGCCGATCACGTCGACCCCGGCCTTGTCGAAGGCGACCTTGGCGGCGGACCAGCGCGTCTCCAGCACGTCCACGCCGGGCAGGATGCGCAGCGCGAGCACCTTGCCGCCCGGCTTCATCCGCTTACTGATGAAGTCCGCTGCGACGTGGCCGAAACCGTAGCCACCGATGGGGTTGATGAAGGTCACCGGGCAGGTCGAGTCGACGCCGCGGTCGAAGACGATGACCGGCAGGCCCTTGCTGCAGGCGGCCTCGACGGCCGGGGTGAGGGTGGCGGTGGTGTTCGGCGACACGATGAGCGCGTCGCAGCCCTTGCCCAGCAGGTCATTGATGTCCGCGATCTGCTTCTGGTCCTTGCCCTCGGCGTCGACGTGGACGAACTGCTTGATCTGGCGCCCGTGCGTCTCCACCTCGGCCTGCATGGTCTTGAAGCCGACCTGGCGCCACGGGTTGTTGAGCCCCGCGTTCGAGAAGCAGATCTTGTACGGTCCCGGCTTCTTGAACTTGGCCGTCTCCACCATGCTCGGCTCGAGCACCTGCTCCCACGGCTTGCCGGCGGGCCCGGTCGGGGTAGCGCCGAGCAGGGCGAGCTCCTTGTCGTAGTCGGCCTGCACGAAGAACTTCGACTGTGCCCCGGTACCGGAACCGGCTGCTTGCGACGCGGCGCCCGAGGCGACGGCGGTGGGCTCGTCGGTCGCGCAACCGGCGAGCGCCAGCACGGCACCGATCGCCACGGCGGCTGTGGAACGTCTCACTGGATCCCCTTAGCTGGAACGGAACGCATGGCCGAGACGGCCACGGCGAGCAGGATGATCGCGCCCTGGACCGTCGATCTGAGGGCGCCGGAGACGCCGTAGAAATTCATCAGCGTGAAGAGCGTCTCGAGGGTCAGCGCGCCGAGCATCGCGCCGGCGACCGAACCGCGGCCCCCGCCCAGGGCGACGCCGCCGAGGACCACCGCCGTGATGGCGCCGAACTCCAGACCGGCGCCGGCCTGGAAGGAGACACCGCTGTACCCGCCGATGAGGATCGCGGCGACCGCGGCGGCCAGTCCGCTCAGCACGAACGCCAGGGTCTTGGCGTGCCGGACCCGTACCCCGCTCAGCTCGGCCGTCCGCGGGTTGCCGCCGGCGGCGACGAGGGTCCGGCCGAAGTCGGCACGGGTCAGCAGCACGGCCAGGGCAGCCACGGCCAGCAGGATCAGCAAGGCGTACGGAAGGCGACCCAGCAGGAACACGTCCTCGAACGCGCGCCGGCCGAACCGGCGAAAGTCCTCGGAGAGCCCGCCCTTCGGGGCGCCGTCGGACCACAGGTAGACGGCGCCGACGAGGATCAGGTACATGCCCAGGGTGGTGATGAAGGAGGACACCCGCAGCCGGGTGGTGATGACGCCGTTGACGAGCCCGACGGCTGCGCCGAACGCGAGCAGCAGCAGGATCACCGGCCAGGTACGCGACGGGTCACTGTCGATGAGCCGGGCGGCCACGACGACCTGCGCGGTGACCAGAGAGCCGACGGACAGATCGAACTCGCCCGCGACGATCACGAAGTACTGGCCCGCGGCGAGCAGGATGAGCGGCGCGGAACGGCCGAGGAACGACATCAGCGACGGCGGGGCGAGGAAGTCGGGTTGGCGGATGCTGAGCAGTACCAGCAACACCGCGAGGATCACCAGGATCGGTGCGAGGCCGCCGGGGCGTAGCCGGGTCCGTTCGGCGAGCTGCATCGCTACGACGCCGCCTTCCGCAAGGCCCGCCGGGCGTAGACGGCGACGGCCGCGATGATGATCACGCCGCGGATCACCTGCTTGACGAAGGCGTCGACCTCGAGCTGGTTGAGGATGGCGTCGATGCTGGCCAGCAGCAGCACACCACCGACGGTGCCGGCCACGCCGCCGCTCCCCCCGGCCAGGGCGGTGCCGCCGAGGACCACCGCGGCGATCGACTCCAGGTCGTACAGTCCCTCGGTACCCACCCTCGGCGCACCCGAGCCGAGCCGGCTGGCGAGATAGATGCCGGCCAGGCCGGCGCAGAGCGAGCACAGCACGTGGGCGGCGATGAGCACCCGGTCGTTGCGTACGCCGGAGAGCCGGGCGACCTGCGGGTCACCGCCGACGGCGATCAGATGGTGACCGAAGCGCGTACGGGCGAGGACGACCCAGGTCGCTGCGGCGACGGCCAGCAGGAGCAGGAACGACACGGGCACCGGGCCGATGCGCTGGTATCCGAGGGTCTGCACGAGAACCGGCGCGGTCCGGCCCGCCGGGCCGTCGTAGCCGTTGTCGAGGTAGCCCTTCAGCAGCAGCCCGACGCCCACGGTCGCGATGAACGCGTTGATCCTCGCCTTGGTGACGAGCATGCCGTTGAGGAACCCGATCGCGGCGCTGACCCCGAGCGCCAGCGCGATACCCGGCAGCAGCCCCGCGTTGCTGCCGGCCATGGCCTCCGCCGCGACCAGGGTGCTGAGGCTGACCACGTACGCCACGGACAGGTCGAGCGAGCCGCCGATGATGACCACGGTCTGGCCGACGGCGACGAGCCCGAGACCGGCGGCGACGTGCAACAGGCTCACCGTCGTCGGCTGGCTGAACAGCTGGCCGCCGTCGATCGTGACGACCAGCCAGCCGACCGCCAGGGTGAGAGCCAGGGCGATGAAGACGCCGGGTGCGGTCCGCCGGGCCGGCAGGGTCAGAGCGGTGCTCATCAGGCCGCCGCCGGCACGGTGCCGAGGGCGAGGGTGAGGACCTCTTCTTCGGTCGCGCCCGCGGCCAGCTCGCCGGCGATCCGGCCGTCGCGCAGCACGATGATCCGGTCACTCATCCCGAGCAGCTCGGGCAGATCCGACGAGATCATGAGTACGGCCGCACCGTCGCGGGCCAGGCGGCGGACGAGGTCGTGGATCGCCGACTTGGCGCCCACATCGATGCCCCGGGTCGGCTCGTCGAACAGCAGGATCCCGGGCCCGAGAGCCAGCCACCGGGCCAGGACCACCTTCTGCTGGTTGCCGCCGGACAGGAAGCGGATCTCCTGGTCCTCCGTGGCGGCCCGCACGTCGACGGCGGCGAGCAGGTCGCGGACCCGGGCGGTACGGGCGGCGCGGCCCCGCCAGGTGGGCAGCACAGCCCGCCCGGCCAGCAATGCGTTGTCGAGGACCGACGACCCGGCGACAATGCCCTCGCCCTTGCGGTCCTCGGTGACGTAGGCGATGCCGGCGCGCATCGCGACGCGGGGCGAACGCAGCCGGACCGGTCGGCCGTCGAGCGTGACCTCGCCCGTGGTGAACGGTGCGGCGCCGAACAGAGCGCGAGCCAGTGCCGAGCGCCCCGAGCCCTGCAGGCCACCGACGCCGAGCACCTCACCGGCCCGCAACCGCAGATCGACGTCGCGCAGCTTGCGGTTGCCTCCGTTATGGACAGTGAGCCGCACCCGGCCGGGCTCGTCCGGCGCGGCCCGGTCGGGGTAGTAGCTGGACAGGTCCCGGCCGACCATGTGCCGTATCAGCCGGCTGGGGTCGGTGTCCGCGGCGTTCACGGTGGTCACCAGGCGGCCGTCCTTGAGCACGGTGATCCGGTCGGCCAGGTCGAAGACCTCTTTGAGGCGGTGCGAGACGTACAGCACGCCGATCCCCCGTTGCTGCAGCCGCCGGACGAGCGCGTAGAGCCGCTCGACCTCGTTGTCGGCGAGGGCCGCGGTGGGCTCGTCCATGATGAGCAGCCGCGCGTCGAGGGCGAGCGCCTTGACGATCTCGACGATCTGCTGCCGGGCCACGCCGAGACGACCCACCCGGGACCCGGGCGGGAGCGAGCTCTCCTGGATCGAGGCCAGCAGCTCGGCGGTGCGCTCGCGCATGGCCCTGCGGTCGACGAGCCCGCGGCGCACGGGTTCGTGGCCCAGATACACGTTCTCCGCGACGGTGCGCTCCGGCAGCAGGTTGAACTCCTGGTGCACGATGCCGATCCCGGCCCGCTGGGCGTCACGCGGGCCGCTGAACCGTCGCGGCGCGCCGGCGAACTCGATCGTGCCCTCGTCGGGCGCGTACGCGCCCGACACGATTTTCATGAGCGTGGATTTGCCGGCGCCGTTCTCACCGACGACGGCATGCACCTCGCCCGGTACGACATCGAGGTCCACCCCGTCGAGGACGCGCACGCCGAGGAACGATTTACCGATGCCCTTCAGCGCGAGCAGCGGCGACGGCAGAGCGTCAGACATCAGCGGCCCCCACGATGCGTGCGCGGTCAGCAGAATGGATCAATAGTGGAATTGGTCGACAGCGTAGATGTTCCTTTCCACAAAATCAGCCCACAAAAATGTGTAACGGAATTGGTCCGGCCGTAGTCGTATTGACTTTCGGCAATGCGTGAACGCATGCTGGCCGAGCCCGTCGCGGCGGACGGCATGACGACCTGACCGGCACACGCACGCCTTCGGTACGCCCGGCAACGCCCGGACCGTCCGAGGAGCGGCGCCGCGTGCCCGTGGTCCTCAGCCCCTTCCCCCGCCAGTACAGGAGACGGCATGCGTCGCAGCACATTGATCATCGGGGCGATAGCGGGTCTGCTGTTGTCGTTCGCGGTCGCCGTTCCACCGGCGTCAGCGGCCCCAGCGTTCCGCGCTCTGCTGTTCACCAAGACCACCGGCTACCGCCACGACTCGATTCCCGCCGGCGTCGCCATGTTCACCGAACAGGCCGCCGCCAACAACTTCGAGGTGGTGCACACCGAAGACGCCACCGCCTTCACCCCGGCCAACCTGGCCACCTTCGACGTGCTCGTCATGTTCCAGACCTCCGGCATGGTGTGGACCACGGCGGCCCAGCGCCAGGCGGTGGAGGGATTCCTGGCCGCCGGCAAGGGCATCGTCGCCGTCCACAACGCCGTGGACATGGGCATCGAGGCCGAATACCCGTGGTGGGACCAGACGGTTAACGCCGGCGCGCACATGCCGGAGCACTCCCCCGGCGTGCTACCGGGCACCGCCGTCGTCGCCGACAAGAACCACCCGTCGACGGCCGGCCTGCCGGACCGCTGGAACCGCAGCGAGGAGTGGTACAACTTCGACCGCAACCCGCGCGGCGACGTCCACGTCCTGGTCACCGCCGACGAGCGGACGTACAACCCGGGCGCGCGGGCGATGGGGCCCGACCACCCGATCTCCTGGTGCCGCAACACCGGCGGCGGCCGGGTCTGGGCCACCGGCATGGGTCACGCGATCGCGTCGTACAGCGAGACCGCCTTCCGCAACCACGTCCTGGGCGGCGTGAAGTGGGCGGCCGGCAACGAGCCCGGTGACTGCGGCGGCACCGTCTGGAGCAACTTCGAGAAGCGCACGCTCGACGACAACACCGCCGACCCGATGGCGATGGCGGTCGCTCCCGACGGGCGGGTGCTCTATGTCCAGCGCGCCGGGCAGGTGAAGATCTTCCGGCCGGCCACCAACAGCACCGTCACCGCCGGCACGCTGAGTGTCTACACCGGCGGCGAGGACGGCCTCACCGGGCTGGCTCTGGACCCGAGCTTCGCCAGCAACGGCTACGTGTACCTGTACCACTCGCCGGCCAGCAGTACCACCGACGTCAACCGGGTCTCCCGCTTCACGCTCACCGGCGACACCCTGGACATGTCCAGCCAGGTGACGATCATCGACATCCCCGCGTACCGGGACCGCACCTTCCCGGAGCCGGGGCACACCGGTGGCTACATCGAGTTCGGGCCGGACGGCAACCTCTACATCGGCACCGGTGACGACACGCCACCCAACCTCGACCCCAACTGGCAGGGCTGGGCGCCGCTGGACTGGCGCTCGGGCAAGGCCAACCTCGACGCCGCGCGTACCGCCGGCAACACCAACGACCTGCGAGGCAAGCTGCTGCGGATCCGGCCCTCGGCCGGCGGCGGGTACACCGTCCCGACCGGCAATCTCTATCCGCAGGGCACCGCGCAGACCCGGGCCGAGATCTACGCGATGGGCTTCCGCAACCCGTTCCGCTTCTCGATCGACCCGGCCAACGGCCACGTCTACCTGGCCGACTACGGCCCCGACCGCAGTGGCGCCACCACCAACCGCGGCCCCGAGGGGCTGGTCGAGCTCAACGTCATCAAGGCCCCGGGCAACTACGGCTGGCCGTTCTGCCACGGCAACAACCAGCCGTACGCGCCGTTCAACCCGGACACCGGCGTCGTCGGCGCGAAGTTCAACTGCGCGGCACCGGTCAACAACTCACCCAACAACACCGGCCTGACCAGTCTCAAGCCGGTCGTCGCCCCGAACATGTGGTACGGCTACGGCATCTCACCGACGTTCCCGGAGCTCGGCTCGGGCGGGTCGGGCCCGATGGGCGGACCGGTCTACCGCTACAACGCCGCCAACCCGTCGGCGACGAAGTTCCCGCCGTACTACGACGGTGTCCACTTCTTCTACGAATGGACCCGCAACTACATCAAGGAAGTGCACTTCGACTCCGCCTCGGCGGTCACCCGGACCAACCCGTTCCTGCCCGCGGGCAACTTCATCAAGCCGATGGACCTGGAGTTCGGCCCGGACGGCTCGCTGTACGTGCTGGAATGGGGCTCGA
Organism: Actinoplanes sp. CA-051413; assembly: GCF_050955795.1. NCBI lineage: Bacteria > Bacillati > Actinomycetota > Actinomycetes > Micromonosporales > Micromonosporaceae > Actinoplanes > Actinoplanes sp. CA-051413. The sequence continues at coordinate 3,061,045 of NZ_CP192100.1, read as the reverse complement.
ACTTCGGCGGCGGCAACAACGACTCCGGCCTCTACCGGATCGACTACATCCAGGGCGGGCGGTCCCCGATCGCCACGGCGACAGGCACGCCCACCAGCGGGAACGCGCCGCTGACGGTGCAGTTCAGCAGCGCCGGCACGACCGATCCCGATCCCGGCAACACCCTCAGCTACCTGTGGACCTTCGGCGACGGCACCACCTCCACGGCGGCCAGCCCGTCGCACGTCTACACCGCCAACGGCAACTACGCCGCTCAGCTGAGGGTCACCGACAACACCGGCAAGGCGTCCTTCGCGAACGTGCAGATCACGGTCGGGAACACCGCACCGGTGGTCACGATCACCGTGCCGGACAACGGCGGGATGCTCAACTTCGGCGACCGGGTCCCGTACACGGTCACCGTGTCCGATCCGGGCGGCGCACCCATCGACTGCACCAAGGTCCTGGTCAACCCGGCCCTGGGCCACGACGACCACCAGCACGAGACGACCGACTATCCGGGCTGCTCGGGCACCATCGCCACGGACCTGCTGGGCGGGCACCCCGACGGCGCCAACCTGTACTACGTCCTGCGAGCCCGCTACACCGACGACGGCGGTGCCGGTGGCGCGAGCCCGCTCACCGGTTACGCCCAGGCGGTCCTGCAACCCAAACACAAGCAGGCGGAGTACTACAGCAGCCAGTCCGGCGTACGGGTCGTCGAGCAGGCCGCCGCGGAGAGCGGCAAGCGGATCGGCGACGTCTCCAACAACGACTGGGTGGCGTTCAGCCCGATGAGCCTGTCCGGCATCACCAGCGTCAGCTACCGGCTGTCGTCACCGAACAGCGGCGGATCGATCGAGCTGCGCGCCGGCTCACCGACCGGCACGCTGCTGGCCACCACGCCGGTGCCCAACACGGGCGGCTGGGACAACTACCAGTCCACGCCCGCGGTCAACACCACCGCCCTGGCCGGATCCCACACCCTGTACATGGTCTTCAAGGGCTCCTCCACCAGCCTGTTCGACGTCGACTCGTTCACCTTCGGCGGCAGCGGCGTGGGTACCGGCGCGCCCGACCCGGGCGGAGTGGCCGGCCGCACCTGGACCGTCACGGCGCAGCACAGCAGCAAGCTCATCGACGTCAGCGCCGCGTCGACCGCGGACGGCGCCCAGATCGTCCAGTGGGCGGCGACCGGCGGCAACAACCAGAAGTGGCAAGCCGTCGACGCCGGTGGCGGTGCCGTCTACCTCAAGGCCGGTCACAGCACCAAGTGCCTCGACCTCACCGGCGGCTCCACCGCTCAGGGCGCGTTCCTGCAGCAGTTCACGTGCAACAACAGCAACCAGCAGAAGTTCCTCGTGACAGCGACCGCCACCGCGGGCGTGTACACCGTCAAGAGCGTCCCCAGCGGACTGTGCATCGACGTCAACGGCGCGGCCACCACGGACGGCGCACGCCTCCTGCAATGGAGTTGCCACAGCGGCACCAATCAGCAGTGGCGATTCACCGCCGCATAGCCCCACCACAACGAAAGGAAGCAGCAATGCGACAGGGCACCAATCGGCACAGATGGCGTACGCCGATAGCCGTCGCCGCGGCTCTGATTCTCACCGGCGTCGGTGTCGTCGGAATCCGGCTGGCGGCTGCGGCCGCCGACACCGTCGCCCTCGCGGCTACGGCCGGGTGCGGCAAGGCCCCCGGGTTGAACAGCGGCACCCACACGATTCAGAGCGGCGGCCAGAATCGCAGCTTCATCCTGCGGGTCCCCGCCAACTACAACAGCAACAACCAGTACCGGTTGATCTTCGCCTTCCACTGGCGGGGCGGCACCATGAACGACGTCGCCTCGGGCGGGACCAGCGGCAGCACCTGGTCCTACTACGGTATGCAGGAGCAGTCGAACAACAGCGCGATCCTGGTCGCGCCGCAGGGCAACGGCAACGGCTGGGCCAACCCCGGTGGGCAGGACGTCACCTTCGTCGACGACATGATCCGGCGGATCGACGAGGCCCTCTGTGTCGACACGACGCAGCGCTTCGCCCTCGGGTTCAGCTACGGCGGCGGCATGAGCTATGCCCTCGCGTGCGCCCGGGCCACCGTCTTCCGCGCGGTCGCGGTCTACTCCGGGGCGCAGCTGAGTGGATGCAGCGGCGGCACCCAGCCGATCGCGTACTTCGGTCTGCACGGCGTCTCGGACAACGTCCTCAACATCTCCCAGGGACGGGCGCTGCGTGACACGTTCGTCCGGAACAACGGCTGCTCTGCACAGAGCCCACGCGAACCGTCACCGGGCAGCGGGCAGCACGTCACCACGCTCTACGCCTGCCGGGCGGGATACCCGGTGCAGTGGGCCGCCTACGACAGTGGCCACGGGCCGGGTCCGGTCGACGGGTGCTCCGGCTGCGAGGACGGCGTGCGGACCTGGACCAAGGCAGAGGTGTGGCGGTTCTTCGCGCAGTTCCAAGGCACCGGTCCTTCGCCGGATCCGACCACTCCCCCGCCGAACCCGACCGGCAACCGGCTGCGTAACGAAGGGTCCGGCCGGTGCCTGGACGTCAGCGGAGCCAGCACGGCCAACGGTGCACAGACGCAGATCTGGGACTGCCACACCAACCCCAACCAGCAGTTCACCCAGAACGGGCAGACTCTGCAGGTGACGGGCAAGTGCCTGGACGTGCCCGCAAACTCCGCAGCCGGCACCCGGGTGCAGATCTGGGACTGCAACGGCGGCGCCAACCAGCAGTGGAACCGCAACAGCAACGGCACGATCAGCAACGGCCAGAGCGGGTTGTGCCTCGACGTCAACAGTGCCGGCACCGCGAACGGCTCTGCGGTCATCGTGTGGAACTGTCACAGCGGCGCCAACCAACGTTGGGCAGCGGCGTAGCGATCGCCCAGAGGCGGCCCCGGCGATGCCGGGGCCGCCGGCCGGGAAGATCTTACGAAACCATTGCGGCTTCATCCTTCGCTGGGCAAGCCGCGTACCTCCCCTCGGGAAGACGTGTCGACGGCCTTCGGGCGACACGCGGATACCGGGAGGTTCGTATGCGGGAAAACGGTTCGACCAGGTCGCGCCGGCTGTGCGCCACCGTGGTCTGCTCCATCGGGCTGGTACTGCTCAGTCCCGTGGCGGCGCACGCCGAGCCCAACGTACCGGTGCCTCCCAACGAGCTGATCCCCGACGAGGGCGAGGGCGCCCTCTCGGCCGCCGACAAGGATCTTGTCGTCAAGGTGCGTCTCGCCGGGCTGTGGGAGATCCCGGCCGGGGAGATGGCCCAGCAGAAGTCGCAGGATCCGCGGATCCGGAAGATCGGCCGCGAGATCGCGGCCCAGCACGAGGTCCTCGACGCGTTCGACCGTGCTGCCGCGAAGAAGCTGAGGATCAGCGTGCCGAAGAAGCCGAACAGCGACCAGCAGGGATGGCTGGCCGAGATGCGCGATGCCGAAGGAGCCGAGTTCGACGAGATCTACATCGACCGGCTCCGCGCGGCGCACGGAAAGATCTTCCCGGCCATCGGTACGGTGCGAGCGACGACGCGCAACGACACCGTCCGCAAGCTGGCGCAGCAGGCCAACCAGTTCGTGGTGACGCACATGACGCTGCTGGAGAGCAGCGGCATCGTCGACTTCGCCGCCCTGCCGACCGCCCCGAACCCCGCGGCAGCGGGAACCACCGCGCCGGCGACCGCGGCCAGGCCCCTGCCGGCCGCCGGCCAGAGCCCGATGTCGACGAACCTGCCCGTCGCGTTGCTCGCGCTGGTCGCGGGTCTGGGCGTGGGTGTCTTCGCGACGCTGCGCTTCGCGGGTGCCGGCCGACGGCCGCACCACGGACGCCGGTGAGATCCCGACAGCAGGGGCACAGCGCGGTGATGAACGGTCTGTGGGCGGTGCTGGGGCCGGTACTGCTCGCACTGGGCGGCCTCGTCCATCCGAGCGGACTGTCGGCCGCGACGGCCCATCACTGGGTGTGGCTGCACATCGTCCTGTTGCCGATTTTTCCACTGCTGGCATTGGGATTCGTGGTGCTGTTGCGGGAACGGCCCCGCGCCGGCGCTTCCCGGGTGGCCCGGATCGTCGCCTGGATCTGTGCCGCGGTCTACGCCATCGGATACACCGGTCTGGACGTGGTGGCCGGGATCGCCGCAGGCACTGTTGCCGGGCAACCCGGAGACCCGACCGAGCTGCGACGACTGGTGCTGGCGCTGTATGAGACAGGAGACGGGCTCGGAGCTGTCGGCGTGTACGCCCTCCTCGCCGCCACGCTGGCCGCGTCGGTCGCGCTGGGCAGCAGGCACGGCCTCCGGGTGCTTCCCGGCACCGTGGTGCTGCTCGCCGCCGGCTGGTCCTTCATCGACAGCCACATCTTCTCGCCGCGGGGAGTGCAGACGATGCTCGCCATGGCCGCGGGTTTCGCCCTCTGGACATGGGCCGGTGCCCGGCGGAACGAGCCTCCCGCAATGAAAACCGCGGACGCGGCGGGCCGCTGACGTCAGCGCGACGGGGTCTCCGGCTCACGGTTCGGCGAGGTACGCGGGCGGACGTGGGGGCGGGGGCCGCACGCGTACCTCGCCTGCTTGCGGCGGCTACCAGGCGACCAGGCCCTCCATGCCGGACCCGTCGGCGAAGACCGGGAGTCCCTCGTTCTCGGTTTCCACGAGAGTGAGCTCACCGTCCAGGCCGACCCGGAACCCCTCGATGGTGCCCGCGAGGGTGTTCTGCACGTACAGCAAGTGCCGGCCGTCGGGGCTGAAGCCGACCTGCGGCGGGGAATCGGTGAACAGCGGCACGGCGTCGTTGGTGATGCCCAGCTTCCGGGTCGAGCCCGCAAGCGGGCGCAGCCCGTCACGGCTCAGCCGGAAGCCGGTCACGTTGGTGGTGCCGCCGGCGTTGAGGACGTACACGGTCCGGCCGGACACGGCGATGCTCGCCGGGAAGTCGCCGCCGGATTTCACCGTACGCCGGTGGGTGAGCTTGCCGTCCCGCACCCGGAAGGTGGTGTCGGGTACGGCACTGCCGAAGTGCTAGTTGAACTTCGGAGCCGGCCGTAAGAAGTGCGTAAGGTCTTCACGGGCACCGGCCCGATCCACCATCAAGCGATTGGCTGGATCCGCGGAAGGCGTCATGCTTTCGCTATGCCAGTGGATTCCGAACAAGACGGCGGGCGGTCCTGCGCCCCGGTCCACTACCACGCATCCAGCGCCGATGAGACGAACGCGATGTTCGACTGGTCCTACTGCCCGCTGATCGTGCAACCCCGCGGTGCGGTGGACGCTTTTTCGTTCGATCTGACCGTCGTCCAGCTCGGCCCGTTGACGGTCGGTGACCTGGCGTACGGCGTGGACGTGTCGACCGGTCTGGGATATCTGGACGCCTACCAGCTCAACCTGCCCCTCGCCGGCCACGTGCAGGCCCGCCAGCACGGTGCGGAGGCCGCCGCCGGCCTTGGGTGGGCGACTCTGTTCCGGCCCTCCGGGAGCGTCGACCAACCCTTGATCAGTGGCGGCTGCCGCCAGATCGCCACGAAGATCGACGCGTCCGCACTCGAGAGCACGCTCGCTGAACTCCTCGGACACCCCGTGCAGGGACCGCTGCACATCCCGCTCGGAAACGACTTCACGACCGGTCCGGGCCGCAGCCTCGTCCGGTTGCTGCGCCTCATCCACGCTGAGCTGGACAACCACAACGGACTCCTGCACCAGCCGCTCATCGCCAGCCGCTTGTGGAGCTGCGTGCTGACCGGCGTGCTGCTGGCCACCGACCATCAGTACCGCGCCGAGCTTGCCGGTTCGGTGACGCCGAGCCGGCCCCGGCACGTCAAGATCGCCATCGACAGCATGGAGGCCGACCCCGGACGAGCCATCACCATCAACGATCTCGCACGGACAGCGGGAGTGAGCGTGCGCTCGCTGCAAGAAGGCTTCCACCGGCATACCGGTATGTCTCCCATGACCTACCTGCGCCGGCTACGGCTCGCCAAAGCTCACGAGGACCTGCTCCGCCCGGACAGCGGCGGGCGAACCGTCACCGAGATCGCCTACCGGTGGGGATTCCTGCACCTGGGCCGCTTCGCCGCCGCCTACCGCGCCCAGTACGGCCACTCGCCCAGCCACACCCTGCGCATGAAGGACTGATAACTCCGGCGGGACGGCTGAAGTGATCTTCAGCCTGCTTCAGGTCCGGTTCAGGCGGCGGTGCCGATCATCGCCGCGTGTCGAAACGAGTCGTTCTGCTGGCGGTCGCGCTCTTCTCGGCGTACGCCATGGTGGCGGTCACGAAGCACCTCAGGGTGCGCACCAATGCCTTTGACCTGGGCATTTTCGAACAGGGGGTGCGCGGCTACGCCGGTCTGGGCGCTCCGCTGGCACCGCTGAAGGGGCCCGGCGTCCACCTGCTCGGCGACCACTTCCATCCGATCCTGATCCTGCTCGCACCGATCTACCGGGTGTTCCCGAGCCCGATCACCCTGCTGATCGTGCAGGCCGCGCTGCTGGCGCTGTCCGCGGTGCCGGTGACCCGGCTGGCTGTCGCGCGGTACGGGACCCGGGGTGGCCTGGCGATCGGCACCGCCTACGGGCTGTCCTGGGGCATCCAGCAGGCGGCCGGCTTCGACTTCCACGAGATCTGCTTCGCCGTCCCGCTGCTGGCGTTCAGCCTCGAGTGCCTGGTGCGGCGGCGGTGGGGTGTGGCGGTGGCCTGGGCGGCGCCGCTGCTGCTGGTCAAGGAGGACCTGCCGCTGACCGTCGCGGCGATCGGCGCCTACCTCGTCCTGCGCGGCCGGTGGCGCCTCGGCCTCGCGACCGTCGGCGGTGCGGTCGCCGCCGGCCTGCTCATCGTCCGGGTCCTCATCCCGGCGTTCAACCAGGCCGACGCGTACACCTACACCTCCGGCAGCGCCCTGCTGACCGGGGTTCCGGTCAAACTGCTGACGGTGGTCCTGCTGCTGCTTCCGACCGGCTTTCTCGCCGTACGCTCACCGCTGCTGTTGCTGACCCTGCCCACGCTGACCTGGCGATTCTGGGCGGACAACCCGCACTACTGGGGGACGAAGTACCACTACAGCGCGGTGCTGATGCCGATCGTCTTCGTGGCGATGCTGGACGCCCCGCCGGCCCTGCTCGACCGGTGCCGCCGGTGGCTGCCGGCCGCCTGCCTGGCCGTCGGGGTGTCCGCGTCGGCGGTGCTGCCGCTCAACGCCCTGGCCGACCCGGCCACCTGGCGGCGTGACCCGGCGGCCGCGGCGATCCGGTCGGCGCTGGCGCGGATCCCCGACGATGCGGTCGTGGCGGCCGACCAGCGGCTGGCGCCGCAGCTCACCGCCCGCTGCGAGGTCTACCTGTTCCCCTTCTACCCGAACGCCGTGGTCCAGCCCGAGTGGGTGGCCGTCCTCGACCCCCCGGAGGCGGTGCCCGGCTATCAGAGAGTGACCTCCGACGGTGGGGTCGTGCTCTTCGCCCGCGTCACTCCCCCGGCAGCTGAAACGGGCTTCAGGTTGGTGCGGCCATGAGCTGGCAGGATGGCCGGGTGCGGCTGCTGATTGTGGAAGACGAGCGGGAACTGGCCGAGTCCTTGCGTCGCGGCCTGACTGCGGAGGGTTACACCGTCGATGTGGCTCACGACGGGAACATCGGGCTCGAACTCGCCTCGAGCGAGGGCTATCAAGCGGTCATTCTCGATCTGATGCTGCCGCAGCTGAACGGTTATCAGGTGTGCGCTCGGCTGCGGGAGCAGCGGGTGAGCACGCCGGTCCTGGTCCTGACGGCCAAGGACGGCGAGTACGACGAGGCGGAGGCCCTGGACACCGGGGCGGATGACTATCTGACGAAGCCTTTTTCGTACGTCGTGCTGCTGGCCCGCGTGCGAGCGCTGCTGCGCCGGGGTGGTGAGCCCCGGCCGGCGCTGCTGAAAGTCGGTGATCTGGTCGTCGACCAGGCGCGGCGGGTCTGTTCGCGCGGCTCGACACCGATCACGTTGACCGCCAAGCAGTTCTCGGTCCTGGCCTGCCTGGCGCGCCGGGCGAACACGGTGGTGAGCAAGGCGGAGATACTGGACGAGGTATGGGACGCGGCCTACGACGGTGACCTGAACATCGTCGAGGTCTACATCCGGGCCCTGCGCCGCAGGATCGATGTGCCGTTCGGCCTGCTGAGCATCGAGACGATCCGCGGCGCCGGCTACCGACTGGTCGACGCCAGTGCCTAGGCCGCAGCTGCCGGTACGGGTCCGGGCGGCGGCCGCGGCGGCGCTGGCGGCAGCATTGTGCCTCGGGGGCGGGGCGCTCTGGCTGCGCCACGTGATCCACGCGAACAGTGTGGCCGGGTCCGTCGCGACCGCGCAGTCACAGGCCCGCGCCATCGCCTCGACCTACCAGACCCCTGCGGCCGGAATCAACGCGGACGGGGGCACCCTGGCGGTGGACTGCGTTGCTGATGCTGCGCGTTGTTCATACGACAAGTGGTACGAGTTCCCGTATTACGGCATGGAGCTCAGCTTCGCGGTGGTCGACATCCACGGCAAGGTGCTGCTGGCCCAGAACCAACTGGCCTCTTACGTGCGGGACAGCGGTCTGACCTTCCCGGCCGTCCCACCGCAGGAGAACGAGGACTTCTTCGGCCGCCTCGACGTTCACCTGCGACCGGCCCGCAGCGGCGCACCGGGGCAGCTCGACGGTCGCGAGGTCACCCTGGTGACCTACAACGTCAGCCCTTCGGGCGCGACCGTCTACGTACTCGTCTCTCCGCTCGACGCGGAGGCCGCCGTGGCCCCGGTCGACCATTGGCTCCGACGTGGTCTGCCCGCAGCGATCCTGTTCGTCGCCGCGGTTGCCTGGTGGGCGGCCGGACGCGCGCTGCGCCCGGTCGAGCGGATGCGCGCCGAGCTGGCCCGCATCACCGCCGCGGACATGAGCAGCCGGGTGCCCCAGCCGCGTACCGGCGACGAGATCGCCCGGCTGGCCGTCACCATGAACGAAACCCTCGACCGGATCACCGACGCGGCCGAACGGCAACGCCGGTTCGTCGCCGACGCGGCGCACGAGCTGCGTAGCCCTCTCGCCGGCCTGCGCAATACCGTCGAGGTCGCCGCCACGCACGGCGGCGTTGTCGACCCGGAGGTGCTGCGCACCGGCACCGAGCGGTTGCAGCGGCTCATCGACGACCTGCTGCTGCTCGCCCGGCTGGAACGGACGGCGCCGGCTCGCGGAAAGCCGGTCGACATCGCCGCGATCGCCGAGGAACTGGTCGGTGAGCGCCGCTATCGGGTGCCGCCGGACGAGCGGTTCGTCGTGGTGGCCGAGGGGCCCGCACAGGTGATCGGGCGCGAGGAAGAACTGGCCAGAATGCTGAGAAACCTTCTGGACAACGCCTCCCGATACGCACGCGACCGCATCACCGTGACCGTCGCGGAAGCCGAGCCCGGCATCGTTCGAGTGGAGGTCCGCGACGACGGCCCCGGCATCCCGGAGGCCGACCGGGAACAGGTTTTCGAACGGTTCGCGCGGGTCGACCAAGCCCGCGATCGCCGCCACGGCGGCGCCGGCCTGGGCCTGGCTATCGCCCGGGACATCGCCGTACGCCACGGCGGCAGCCTGTACGCGGCCGACACCGCAAGCGGCGCCAGCCTCGTCGCGGAGCTGCCGCAGTCGCCACGAACCTGACGTTCGTTCGAGTTACCGGCCCGTCACGCCGGATCGGCGGCGGCCAGCTTGCTCGGATCGAGGTGCAGCGTGGCCAGCAGACCCCCGTGCTGCGCGGAGTCGATGCGTTCGGGTAGCTCGCGGTCGACGAAGTTGGCTCGGTCGTTCTGCCCACGCTCGCGAAGGATGCTGAGCACGAGGGCTTTGGAAATGATCATTGTCTGCTCTTTCAGGGTCGCGTCCGCCGGCGTTGGATCGGAGCCGCCGGGGTCCGGAGCGACAGCCCAAGACTACGCCTGCTTCGTGGTCGCCTCCTACGATGTACTGCCACCGTTGGCAGCAGCGGAAACAGCGTAGGGTCAACGTGCAGTGAACGACTCCGCGACTGCGCGGCTCCTTCGTCTCCTGCACGCCGCGGTCAGGGCGGGTACCACGCTGCACGTTCACCGACCTGTTCCAGGAGGTTCGATCATGTCCAAGGACTCGACGACCAAGGCGAACGTCAAGAAGAAGGGCAAGACGATCAAGGAGAAGCAGACGGCGAAGCGCCTGAAGCGCGACGAGCAGGCCGGGCACTCCTCGAACATCCTGTCCACCAAGCGCTGACGCGGCACGGTCGCTCTGTCGTCCGGATGCCGCGGACACCCGCCGGGCCGTCAGCGGCCCGGCGGGGGGTGGGATGCGGAACGGCGGAGGGTCAGTCCGTGGCGCGGGCCGCCTTGATGATGAGGTCGCTGACGGGCCCCGGCTGAGTGATCAGTGACAGGTGCCCGGCGCGGACCTGCACGGTACGGGCGTGAGCGCGAGAAGCCATGAATCGCTGCGCTGTGGGCGTGATGATCGTGTCCTGGGTGCCGACCAGATACCAGGACGGGATGGTTCTCCAGGCCGGGGTGCCCGAGGGCTGGTTGCCGGCGCTGAGCGCGAGCGGGCGTTGAGCGGCGTAGAGCAGTTCAGCCGTGCGGGCCGGAACTCCGGTGGCAAAAGAGGTCAGGAAAGTGCTGCGCTTGAGGTACAGATCGACGTCGCCGGCGGGCGCCCCGGAGTAGGGCACGAAGTCGAAGACTGTTGCCGGGTCCACGGCGAGAGCTGATTCGGCGCCGCTGAGCGGGAAGATGGTCTCCCCCGCGTCGGGTGCGAAGGCGTCCACGTACACCAGGGCTTTGATGTTGATGTTGGTGTTGCCGGTTGCGGCGTTGGTGATGACGGCGCCGCCGTAGGAGTGGCCGGCCAGGACGACGGGTCCGGTGAACGTCGACAGGAAGCCGCTGAGGGTGGCCGAGTCGGCCGGCAGACTGCGCAGCGGGTTCGGCGGAACTCGGAGCGGGTAGCCCGCCCGCTGCAGCCGCTGCACGACAGCGTTCCACGACGAGCCGTCCGCCCAGGCGCCGTGGACCAGGACGACAGTGGGCCTGGGCTGGGGCGCGGCGGTGTGCGCGGACGCCGGCTGCCCGGGTAGCAGGGCCGTGACGAGAACGAGGGTGACGGTCAGCGCGAAGGCGGCGGTCCATGGCCCGCGACGAGCCGTGGCTCGGTCAGTAGGCACGGGTGTCCTCTCGGATAGCGGGGTGCGAGGCGAGCCACTCGAGCGTCGCGTCGGCGATGGTGCGCCAGCCGGCGTCGATGGTCAGGGAGTGACCACGGTCGGCGAATTCGCGGTATTCGGTGATGGAGCCCGGGCTGTCCTCGTACATCTTGGCCACTTCGAGGGTGACCGCCTTCGGCACGGTGTGGTCGTCGCTGCCGGAGATCAGCAGCAGGGGGCCGCGTACCGCCTGGTGGGTGTTCACCTTGGCCGGGGAGTTGCGGGAGAAGTTCGCGGTGGCGTCCTCGAAGAGCGGCCGGCCGGGTCCCGGGATCGTCCACGCTTCGAACAGGGCGTCGGACTCCTGGGCGGTGAGGGCGTTGCCGAAGCTGTAGCGGAACTGCTTCGCCGTCAGCGCTACCGTGCGCTTCTTGTTCGCGGGATTGCCCAGTACGGGGAAGCCGGAGCGCAGCTGCGAGAACGGCAGGGTCTTCACGCCTTTGATGGGTGCCGGGTCGATGGCGACGGCGGCGACCGCGAGATTGTTGGCCAGCAGTTCCTGGGCGATGAGACCGCCGAAGGAATGGCCGATCACGATCGGCTTGCTGTCGAGGGTGTCGATGTAGTCGGCGTAGTGGTGGCAGATCTGCTCGATGCCCACGTCGTCGAGGGCGGCTGCGGCAGCGCGGGTCTGGGCGACGGTGGCGGCGTCGCCGGGCCAGCCGGGCGCGGCCGGGCGGTAGCCGTGTTCGGTGAAGAGGTCGAGCCAGGGCGCCCACGAAGCGGAGTGGATCCAGAGTCCGTGGATGAAGACGACTGGTGTTGCAGCCATGCGGTGCCTTCCTTGGGATGGCCGTGCGCGGTTCAGAGTTGCTTCGCCAGTCCGCCGTCGATGAGAAAATCGGCGCCGGTCACGTTGCCGGCGCGGCCACTGGCGAGCAGGATCGCGAGGTCCGCGACTTCTTCCGGTTCGGTGAAACGGCCGGTCGAGAAGCCGCCGGCGCTGTCGATGATGCGGCGGCGCGCCTCGTCGAACGAAACGCCCATGCTGGCGGCGACCGTGGCAGCGACGCCCTGCTCGCCGAGCCACAGCGCGGTGGCGACCGGCCCGGGGCTGATCGTGTTGAAACGAAGACCCTGCGCGCCGAACTCCTTCGACAGTGACTTGGACAGGTTCCACACCGCGGCCTTGGTGGCCGAATAGTCGATCACGCCGGGGTCGGGCAGGTAGGGCGTTGACGGAGCAGATCGTGACGACGGTTCCGCCGCCCCGTTCGATGAGCAGCGGAACGGCCGCCCGGGTGGTGCGCACGGCCGCCATCAGGGTGAGGTTGAGGGTCGTGTGCCAGTCGTCGTCGCTGACCTGCAGGAAACCCGCGGTGCGCGGGGTGACGGCGCCGACGTTGTTGATGACGATGTCGAGTCCGCCGAAGTGGGCCGCCCGGGCGACGAGCTGCGCGGGCGCCTCCGCGTCGGACAGATCGACGGCGACGGCGAGCACGCCACGTCATGCCGCCCCCAGAACTCCCGGAAGGTGGCGCTACGGGCGGATCCTTCCGCGACGATGGCACGCAGGCGTTGATCCTCACCGTTAGTGGCAGCCATGGTCCGCAGCAGGGCGACCGAGCGTGCGGCGAGCCCGTGCCAGTCGGTGTGGAAGGTCCGCTCGGACGGATCCAGCAGGAGCGAGAGCACGCTGTTGACGCCGGTCCGGTAGTTCGGGTTCAAGGCCCGCACCAGCGCGTTGGACGCCAGCACGTCGATGTACTGGTTGTGGATGACGGCCGCGGTCAGTGGCCAGGAATCGATCAGCCAGCGGGTGCTCTCGTGCACGGTGTCGCCTTCGCCGGCGTCGTCCGGGGTGCCCGGCGGTTGCGTGAGTCCATGCAGGTATGCCGTCGCCACCGGATCGAGCTGGAGTGCCCGCGCCAGCGCGTCGAGCACCTGTGCCGAGGGGTGCACGTCGCGTCCCTGTTCGAGACGAAGGTAGTAGTCGGTGCTGATGCCGGCGAGGATGGCCACCTCTTCACGGCGGAGTCCGATGACCCGGCGCTGCCCGCTACCGGCGGCCAGGCCGACGTCGGCGGGGCGCAGTCGTTCCCGCCGTACCTTCAGATAGTCGGCCAGGCGGGCCGATGGGCTCACGACGTGGCTCGGGTCCGGCGCCGTGACGTTCACGCCGCGGTCGCGGCGCCGGCAGCCGGCCGGGTCACGGCATGAGTGCCGGCGCCGGTATCGGCTCGGCTCCGGACCGGCGCAGAGCCGCGACGGGATCGGCGGAGAAGCAGCGTCGCGCCGAGGGCCGCGACCCACAGTCCCCACGTGGTGCTTCCGAGCAGGCCGGCGAGGTCCCAGACCGGGAAGCCGGGAATCGTGGTGGCGAGAATGTCGCCCTGGTTCAGCAGGTAGAGCAGGCTGGCGGCGAGGCCCACCAGCCCCAGCCACCGGGGCAGTGCCCGGGTGCGCACGATGATGATGCAGACCGTCACCGACCAGCCGACCGCCATCAGCTGGCCGAGGTGTTCGCCGAGCAGTGCGCCGCCGAACTGGTGTTGTGCGGTCCATGCGGCCCCGGCCGCGGCCCGGGTGGTGGCGTCGCCGGTGACGTAGGACTGAGCCAGGGCCGGGACGACGAAGACCCAGCGCAGGAAGCCGATCAGGGACAGCAGTACCGAGGTGGCACCGACGTAGGTGGCGACCCGCAGCGCGGCGTCGTCGCGGCGGCCGAGCGCGGCGGGGAGCAGCAGGACGGGTACGGCGAGGATCGCGTAGGTCCACGCGGTGGCGAACCACGTCCACACCAGGCTGGTACCGCCGACGGCGAACGCCGGCAGCACCACACCGGCCGGCTCCCTCAGGATGTCGGGCCAGTCGAACGTCGAGGACAGCACGGTGGCCGCGACTGCGAACGCGATCGAGCCGACCAGGAACAGGCTTCCGGTGACCCGGCGAAGTGCGTCGGTCGGCAGAGACCGCGCCGGGTCGGGTCGCACGCTCATCGCGCGCCCGCACCGGTGACGGGATGGGCCAGCGCCGACGGCGTCCGGCAGCCGACGATCGCCGGTGCTTGCCGAACCAGTTCATCGTTGGTCAGGGCGTCCACCATGAACAGGGCGAAGTCCACCCGGCGGGTGAGGTTGCTCGCCAGGATCGGGTCCCCCACGTGCCGGCTCCAGACCGGTAGTCCCTGGCTCTCACCCTCCTGCAGGTCGCTGCCGCGGACCACCGTCCACCGGGTGTTACTGGCGAAGATCCGCCGGCAGGCTTCCACCTGGTCATCGAGGTCGGCGAAACGAGCCAGCTTGGCGAGCGGGCCGGCGATCCTGACCAGCGCCTTGAGCTTCCAGGAGTACACGTCGTGACCGTCGCGGCTGATGTGCCACCCGGATGAGAAGACCAGACGCGCTCCGGGCCGCGCGTGGTCGAGGACTGCCTGGGCCGTGCCTGACGAGTAGCCGTGCACGCCCCGCGGAACCAGGACGGTCAGCACCCCGTCGCACCCGTCGACAGCGCGGGCGATGACATCGCGGTCGTCGGTCGCTCCTGCCACGACTGTCATGCGTCCTTTGAACGCGTCGAGCTTGCCCACGCTGGCTTCCCGGCACACGCCGACCACCTGGTAGCCGCGGTCCAGCGCATGTCTCACCATGTACTGCCCGAGTTTCCCGGAGGCGCCGACGATGCAGACCTTCAGGCGTACCGGATCTGATCGTGCGGATTGATCCATCTCTCACTCCTGGCGTTGAAGGCGGCCGGCTGGCGCCGGGCCTACCGGCCCGCTCTCACCGCGCGGCGACCCGCAACACCCACCGGTGCAGGCGTCTACGCGTACCGGATAGCTCAGTTGTGCGGTCATGACGGTTCGCCTTTTACCGGCGGCTGTCGTCGCCTGGTAGGGGCGCGGCGCGGGCCCGTCACCGATCCATGGCCGACCCTACGCGCAATCGACGCGGCCGCGCGTCTCCCGGCGCGGGTTGTCACTTCCCCGCTCTGGCGAACCGTTGCCCGGCGCCCTGGACGACGAGCCCGGGATTGTTGTCCGCTACTTCGACCGCGTGGCCTGCCTCAGGTGATCGATGAACCGGTCACGGCCGGCGGCGATCCACACGCTGACCTGGGCGGACGCCGGGAGGTGTCGCACGGTCCGCACGGAGGGACAAACGGGAGACCGCATGCCCGACACCCACGGCCGCGGCCGTCCATCGGCCCCGCGAGCCGGTCACCGGCACGCGCAGCCCGTCCAGCAGGCGCCACAGCCGCACACCGCAAGCTGTGCACCGGCCATGCTGTACACAGACGCCGCACGGATGGCTCGACTCATCGGCGACGACCACCGGGCCACCGCACCGGGCACAAGCAGTGTCTCCAGCGGCATCCATGAGGACACCGTAAGCCCTCTTCACGATCGCCGCGAACGCTCACCGTACGCCCGGGTCCGCACGCCGGGCGGTGGTGCCGGTCTCGGCGTAGTCTTCGGGTATCGAGCCTGTTCCACACAGCTCGGCCGCTCTGGACCCCGGTGGCGCACCGTCAGGTACGTTCAGGAGGTCCCATGCGTCATCAGCACTGTGCGACAACGTCGGACGACGAGTGAGGACGCAACCTGCGCCGCTGGCTTCGTACCACTCAGGTTTTGACCTTGCCGCCCTCACCTCGGTGCGGCGGGCGGTGGCCGGCTGGCTGTCCCGGACCGATATGTCCCACGAGCGTACGTGTGACCTGACGCTGGCTGTCGGCGAGATGCTCGGCAATGCCATCGAGCACGGTGGCGGCAGCGGAACTGTGCGCCTGAGCCTGGTCGGCCGCAGTGTCACCTGCCTCATCAGTGACGAAGGACCGGGCCTGCCCGACCGGGTCGATCGCCACCACGCGCCGCGGCCGGATGCCGCAGCCGTGGACGGGCGCGGACTCTGGCTGGCCTTCTCGGTGTGCACAGCAGTCCGGCTGATCTCATCGATGCACGGCACACGGGTCGAACTGATGATGGAGATACCGCTGACCGAGAACGGTCACTCCCCCACGGCGTAACCCCTCACATCACCGTCGCCCACACCACCTTGCCGTGACGCGTCGGCACGACGCCCCACGCGGTGGAGACTCTGTGCACCAGCGGCAGGCCCCGGCCTCGTTCCTCGAGTTCGCCCCGCGGGCCGACGAGCTCGAGTTCGCCCGGGCGGGGAAACACGGTGACGCGGTCATGAACCGCCACGTGCAGTCGGGTGCCGCTGTGTGACACGGTGACGATGAAATCGGTGCCGGCATGTTCCACGGCATTGGCGGCCAGCTCGGACACGATCAGACAGGCGTCCTGGAGCACTCCCGGCAGGTTCTGGAGCCGACAAGCCTGCGCGACGAGGCTACGCGCGGCTGCGACGGATGCCGGACGAGGCTCCAAGCGGACCTGGCGACGGTCGGCCCGCGAAATCCGGGCGCTGATCCCTATCCGCGCCTCGCGCACAGTGCCGAAGACGCGTGGTTGCGGCCCTTCGAGACTCCGCAGGCGCCGGCTCAACGCAGTCGTCTCCGGCAAGCAGAACGTCATGTGCATCGGCGTGTCCGCGAGCCTGGCCTCCCGCCACAGCGCCAGCCAGAACGGCAGACTCGCCCCGTAGGTGTCCTCCAGATCCCGCAGGTCGACGATGATCGAGGGGGACGGCCCGGCCAGGCACAGGGGTAGCGCGGCGGACACCCGGTCGCTCAGCTGAGGCGACCACCGGCCGTGCACCGCCAGCTCGATCACCTGGATGCCCGCGTCGGTCGTGATGGTCGCCCCCACGCCGTGACGATCGGTGACGACGTTGATGAGGTACGGGGACTCCAACGGCCGGGCCTGCGCCCGCCGGTCGACAGCGGTCACCACGAACCGCCTCCGCGAAAGGCGCGGCCGACCGGTCGCACGACGCAGCAACTCAATGCGGCCACAGCGGCTCCTAGACACCTGGACAGGACTGAGGAGCTGCCGAGGGCCGGAGCAGCGATGCCGGAACGAACAAACAGTCCCGACGGGAAGACGCTACCTCACCCGGAGCGAATTGACGGTCACCGTACGGGTGACCGGCGCCGGCGTATCACCGCGGCGGCGCCTTTCGTCATGCGCGCGTCTTCCCGGTTTGACGGTGCGGGTCGACGGCGTAGGGTCGAGGTGTCGCCCTGGACCCGGTGGCTCAACCGATGCCACATCCGACACACGGGCTCCGAGGAGCATCCTTGATGGCGACCAGTCCGCTCGGCGGCCCCGATGGTGAGTGCTGACCGCAGAATCCAGTTGTGGGACCTCGTCGTCGAGCAGGCCCGAGGATCCTCCGTCACCGTGGGCCACGTCGGAGCCGTCGTCATCACGGTCGCCGGGGTGGACGCGACCGCGGTCGCCGTGACGCTCGCCGCCTCCCCCCGCGAGGTCGTCCACGCCAGCGATCAGGTCGCCGAGGCGATCGAAGAGCTGGCCACGACCCTCGGCGAAGGGCCGGGCGTCGAGGCTCTCGTCGATGGGCCGGCACTGGCGGCGGATCTTGACGCCCCTTCCAGCCGGGCCCGCTGGCCGATCTTCGCACCGGCGGCGGTGGCCCTCGGTGTACGAGCCGTGTTCGCCCTGCCTCTGCAGGTCGGCGGCATCCACCTCGGTGTGCTTGATCTCTACCGGGGCGTGCCCGGAGCCCTCTCCCAGCAGCGGTTCGCGGACGTCATGATGCTCACGGACACCGCCTGCGCGCTCCTGCTCGACGCGGGCACCGTCGCGGGAAACGGTCGTCGTCCCGAGGAAGCCGGCCTGCAGCATCCCGAGGTGCACCAGGCCACCGGGATGATGGTCGCCCAGATCGGGGTCAGCGCGGCCGTCGCCCTCGTACGGCTCCGCGCCTATGCGTACGCCCACGATCAACGCCTGCGCGACGTCGCCACCGATGTGGTCGCACGCCGCTTGCGGTTCCCGCACGACACCACAACCGTCACCGACCGCGGTGGCCACAACGGTGCATGACGAAGGTGAGTGACATGGCCCAGCCCCTGCTGTCGGACGTTTTCATCGAGATGGCCGACACCCTCGTCGACGACTTCGACGTCCTCGAATTCCTGCACACCCTGACCGAACGATGCGTCCAGCTCCTCGGGGTCACCGCGGCAGGGCTCATGGTCACCGACGGGGCCGGCAAGTTGCGCGTGGTGGCCGCGTCATCGGAACGCACCCGGCTCCTGGAACTGTTCGAGTTGCAGACCGACGAAGGACCCTGCGTCGAGTGCTTCCACACCGCGGCGGCCGTGTCGGTCGACAACCTGCCCACCGCGGGACGGTGGCCCCGTTTCACCGCGGCCGCGTCCGAAGTGGGTTTCGCGGCGGTGCACGCGCTACCCATGAGGCTGCGCTCCGATGTCGTCGGCGCGCTGAACCTGTTCGGGACCGAGCCGGGGGCTCTGGATCGGGAGAACCTGCGGATCGGGCAGGCGTTGGCCGACATCGCCACCGTGGGCCTGCTGCAGCAGCGTGCCATCCGCGCCCGCGACGTGCTGACCGAACAGCTGCAGGCCGCCCTCAACAGCCGGGTGCTCATCGAGCAGGCGAAGGGTCTGCTCGCCGAGCGCCTCCAGATCGACGTCGAGCAGGCCTTCACCATCCTGAGGAGCACCGCCCGCAACCGCAACCAGCGCCTGTCCGACCTCGCGCAGGCTCTCGTCGACGGCACGGAACGTATACAGGCGTAGGTCAGGACGGCTCAGTGAATGCCTGCTCGGCGGTCACGGTGTGAGCGGCGGCGACGGTGGCGCATCGTCGACGATCACGAATCGGCAGGAGCTCGCATGGTGCCGTTCCAGCGTGCAGATATTTCCGCTGGGCAGGTGCACCCGGGCGCATTCTCCCTGCCGGGCCCGGTCTTCGTCGATGGAGGGTATGTGCAGTTCCGGTCGGTCGTCACGATCGAGGTCGTCGTTCATTGATTCCTCCGGCTGTCGACGGCCATCCGCCCTGCGTCCCCCGGGACGGGGGTGGGATCGCGGCGGGCTCTAGGAGGAGCTCGCCAGCGGCTTGCCGTTGGCCGCCGGCGGCTGGATCGGCAGCGCGGCCGGTGTCAGCGGCACCACCGGTGCGGGCGGGCCGGCCGTCGCGGCGGCGTTCTCCCGGGCCAGGAACGAGCCGAGCTCGCCGATGGTGCTCATCAGCGGCGCCGGGAAGACCACGGTGGTGTTCTTGTCGACGCCCAGCTCGACCAGGCTCTGCAGGTTACGCAGCTGCAGCGCCAACGGGTGGGCCATCATGATGTCGGCGGCGGTGCCCAGGGCGTCCGCGGCGAGCGCCTCACCCTCAGCGGCGATGATCTTCGCTCGCTTCTCCCGCTCGGCCTCGGCCTGCCGCGCCATCGCCCGTTTCATGCTGTCCGGCAGCTGGATGTCCTTGAGCTCGACCAGGGTGACTTCGACGCCCCAGTCCTCGGTGGCGACGTCCAGGATCGTCTTGATGTCGATGTTGATCCGGTCGGTCTCCGACAGGGTCTCGTCCAGGGTGTGCTGACCGACGACCTTACGCAGGGTGGTCTGGGCGATCTGGTTGATCGCCGCGCCGACGTTCTCGATCGCGACGACCGACTTCACCGGGTCGACCACCCGGAAGTAGGCGACCGCGGAGACGTCCACGCTGACGTTGTCGCGGGTGATGATGCCCTGCGACTGGATCGGCATGGTGACGATCCGCAGGCTCACCCGGTTCAGCACGTCGACGAACGGGATGATGAAGGTGAGGCCGGCCTGCCGGGTGCCGATGACCCGGCCGAGGCGGAACAGAACCCCTTGTTCGTACTGCTTGACGACCTTGACGGCGAGGAACAGCAGAAACAACACGACGAGGGCGATGATGACGGCGGTCCAGACGACTGACATGACGGCTTTCCTGACCCCGGCGCGCGGCCGGATGTCGGTGCTTCGAGACGGTGCAGACCAGCCGGCGCGGGGCGCATCGGCCTGATCGGTCGGAGATGCGGGCCGCCTTCGCCGAGCGGCGAAGCGGCAGCCACCGGGGGCTCGAGCGACAGTTCAACCGTACGCCGGCTGCCTGCAGGAAGGAACCGGCGAGGGTCCCGGCGTCGGAGAGGTCTGGCCGCCGGCGTCGTGGCTGAACGTATGCCCACTCAGCGCTTGGGGGCAGTGGAGCGTGCGATGAGCGCCACGGCGACGTCGCGGAGTTTGCGGTTGCTGCGTTGCGACAGCTTGGTCAGGACGGTGAAGGCCTCGTCGGCGCTGCACCGCCGGTCGCGCATGATGATGCCCTTGGCCTGCTCGATGACGGCGCGGCTGCGCATCGCGATTTCCATGTGCTGAGCGAGGGTCGTCTGGGCGTTGTAGACGTAGGCGTTGGCCATGGCCACCTCGGCATAGCTCGCGAATGTCGTCGCGACGGCAAGTGCGTCCTCGTCGAAGGCGTGCGGCTTGGTGGCGTAGACGTTGAGCGCCCCGGTGACGGCATCCTGCACGGGCAATCCGATCGACAGGGAACTGTGCACTCCGGCTTCGCGGGCCTGGGTGGTCCAGTCCGGCCACCGCTTGTCGGTGGTCATGTCGGCGATGTGCTGGGTGCTGGTGGAGAACGCCGCTTCGAGGCAGGGGCCGAGGCCGAGGTCGTACTGCGACTCGTCGAGCGCGAGGGCGAGATCACCGGTGAAGGCGGGCGTGTGTGCGTCCTTGTTCTGCACCAGGGTGACGGATACCTCGTCGGCCCCGGGAACGGTGCGTCTGGCGAGGTCGGCCACCTGCTGGAAAACGCCGTTGAGATCGGTTTCGCTGAGCTTGATCCGGCCGAGCTGCGCGAAGGCGTCGACGGGTGCCAAGTGCGGGATGTGCGTCATGAGCGGCGTGTCCTTGCGATGGGCACATCACCGCGACCCCTGATGGGCGTGGGCGTGCGCGGATCCGCTGTAGGGCACTCGGGCGGGAGAGCCCTGGACCCGCGCCGCTGCTTGACGCTGGCTCGGCCAACTCGAAGAAGGTTGGCCCCAGGCCCGTGAGCATACCCCTGGTGCGGTCGACAGAGGATGCAGTGGCTCCTAAGGCAGCCGGCCGGCCGTGGGTTGCTCCGCAGCACATAAGACGCGAATTGACGCCTCCGGGACGGGCTCCGGCGGCTGGTCGGTGGCGATCAAGTCCAGCTCGTCCTGCAGGCGGGCCACCAGAGCTGGTAGATCCGGGCAGCACCGCGGATCCGCCGTGACCGTGACCGTCAGCGTGCCCGCGTACGACAGCACCGCGAACGCGACCGTGACGTTCCCGGTGATCGGTGTCACCGGGATGATCTCGAGGATCTGAGCGCCGAGCAGGAACAGGCCGGCGTCGGAGCCGCGGATGTTGGTGACCATCGTCGACACCAAGTGCTGACGGTTGACGAACCAACGGAGGACGCCGAGCCACGCGAGGGTGCGAAACACCGGTCCGAGCAGTGCGGCTGACGCGTTCGGAGTGGCCGGCCGACGCCGGCGCGTGGTGCGGGCGATCGCCGCGAGCCGCTGGTGCAGGTCGCCGGTCACGGTGACCGGCACCGTCATGACGCCCACCTCGTTGCCGAGGTGCCCGGCACTGGCTGATCGCCGACCTGCGACAGGTACGGAGATGACAAAACGGTCGACGGTTTCACCACGCTGACACAGCAACCCGTGCAGGGCGCCGGTCACCGCGGTGAGGACCACGTCGTTGACCGTCGCGCTGTGTGCGTGCGCCGTCCGCTGCACCGATGCCAGGTCAACGCGCACATCGGCGACACCGCGGTGCGATCCGATCGGCTGGTTCAGAGAGGACGGCGGCGGGCCGGCGACGCCTCCCGTGGTGAGTGCGGCCATGGCTGAGCGCAGGTGCCGGGCCTTCGCCGGCAGGTGGCTCAGTGCCCGGCAACGAGTGGCCGTTGCGTCGAGGAACACAGCACGCCGGCGGGGCGGCGGGCGCGGGAAGACGGTGTCCGGCGTGGCGGGCGCACCGTCTACGAGGCAGGCGAGGACGGCCAGGCCGCCGATGCCGTCAGCGAGGACGTGGTGCAGTGTCACGACCAGAGCAGCCCCACCATCGGACAGTGAGGTGATCAACGTGGCCGACCACAGGGGCCGGTTCCTGACGAGTCGGCGCGACATGGTGCCGGCGATGACGCCGAACATCGCGGACCGATCGTACGGTGCCGGGCAGTCCACGCTGTTGACGTGGGCGCGGATGTCGAAGTCGGGGTCGTCGACCCAGATCGGTCGTCCTGCCCCGAACGGAGCTCGGACCAGGCGCTGCCGTAGCCGCGGCACCGCGTGCAGGCGTCGATCGAGCACACCTCGGACCGCTGCCAGGTCCAGCGCCGACCCGGGGCCGAACATCAGTACCGCCGCGACCTGCATCGGTGAGCCAGGAAAATCGGAGGCCAGTTGCATCAGGTCGCCGGGAGTGGTCCGCTCGATCGTTGCCCGCGGGCGCCTCACGTTGTCCCGCTTCCCGCCTTGCTGAGCTCGGCGGCGATCTGTGCAGCCCAGGCGTCGACGGCGTCGAGGTCTCGGAAGTCGCCGTCGGCCACCCGCAGGGCCATGACGACGACTTTCTCGCCGAAACTGAGCTGGTGCCGGTCCAGGCGCCCGGCGAACAGACGATGGCCGCGAGCCTGGGTGGCCCGGATGATGTCGCCGATCTCGGCCGGGTCCTCATCCGGCTTGGGCGGATCACCGACCGGGCCGACGGAGAACAGCCATACCGGCCGCGGTGGCTGCGCCGCGATCTGTCCTGCGAGCTTCCGGGCGTCGTCGAGCCACCGCCCCAGGTAGACGGCGCTGCCCAGGACCACGACGTCGTACGGCGCCGGGTCACCGACCTCGGCAGCGGGAAGCTCATCCACGACGACGTCGGCGGGCAGCCCGGCCCGGAGCGTACCGGCGATGCGGCCCGCAACCCCGATGGTGGAACCGTGCCTGCTCGCGGTGCTGATCAGGATCCTCATGACTTCGGCTCCGAATTGTGGTCGGACTGCTCGGCGCGGTCGCGGATGCCGTGCAGCATGCGCCGGCTCATCAGGAAACTGATGGCTGTCAAGGGCTCCACCATCAACAGCGCCCACCACCGGGTGTACGCGTACCGTTCTCGCACGATGAGTCTGGTCGTGGTCGCCGAGACCGGTGACAGGTGGAAGGTCCACGTGAAGTCGTACGGCGCGATGGTTGTCCCGGGCAGCGCCCCGCCCCGCAGGACCAGCGTCCGGGGTGGTTTGGCGACGGCGACGTTCAGGGCCATCTCGGGTGCGAGCCGGACGGCGTCGCCGACGTCGAGGTGCTGCCAGTCGGGATTGATCTGGAGCGCGCTGTGGATGTGACCGCCGACGAGATTCTCCAGGGCGTCGTAGCTGTAGAAGCCACCGCGTCCCTGGCCGAGCTGGACGATCCAGGGCCACACGTCGTCGGCGCCGGCGTTGATCGTGATCGCCCGGGTGGCCGCCAGGTCCGGGTCAGAGATCAGTTCGTCGCCGGGTAGGAGGTCGGTGGTCTCGGCGGCGGTCGCGCCCCAGCGCAACTGCCGCCTCCGCACCATGACGGCCGCCGCGACGACGGCCATCGACGCAACGAGGGAGGAGACGCATCGTGTCTGGTCGCTCATGCCTACCTCCGGGGTGACAGCGCGGCTGGCGCGGGTGGCACGACGTCCGCGTACGCGGGACCGCTTCTCGCCTCATTAGAACGCCGCGCCGGCGGCAGACGTCAGTGCCGAACGGCCTGTCCGGCACTCCCCCGGTGTCTTCACGGTTTTCGGCGGGGGGTCACCCGGCGGCCGGTCCATCGCGATCCAGGGTCCGCTGTCCTCAGGTCAGGCGTTGTCGCCGTCGGGCGGCGTGGAGTTGTCCTCAGTGAGTTCAAGGCGGTCTGTCGCGGCCGAATGTCGGTCGGTCTCGGCATCCGTGCGGTCTATGGCGGCGAAGCGTCGTGCCTTCAGCGCAGGACCGTATTCATGCTCGCCGTCATGCAGGAAGGACCGAAGGCCGGCGGCCGTGTCGCGGGTCGTGGCGGCAACGTCACGCGCGTCTGCCTGATCGTCCCGTTCGGCGGCTTCGGCGAGGATCCGGGTCGCCCGTTCCATGCGGCCGGCCAGCTCCGCTTCGCGGAGATCGGCGCGGACCTCACGAGCATCAAGCTCGGCTTCGCGCTGTTCAGCCAGGGCTTCCCTCGAGTCCCCGGCACCCGGTGTCTGGGCCGCGGTCCGCTCTCCGACGCCACCCGGAACGTCAACTTCAGGCTTCTCCACGCGGACCTCCCTCGTCTGAAACGCCCAGTTGGCACGCGCAGCTTCAGTATCCGCTGCGGCGAAGTCCTGCGCCATCTCTCCGGCGGGCGCCGCCGTGCGGGTGACTCGGCCGGCTCCCGCTCGACAAGCGGTATCGATCGAGTGGTTGTTCGCCTCGACTGCACGCGTTCATTGACCACGATCAGTCGTACCGTCAATACTGCGGGCAGGTTGGGCAGATGCCGGCCGCGTCGGGGAGAAGGATCATCATGGAGGCACGCCCTCCGTACCTGTTCGGCAGCCTTGATCCGGTCGACCCGGACGTGAACGTCATCAGCGACATAGACACCGACACCGTCGAGATAACCGTCCGCGGCCGGTGGAATCAGCGCCTCGGCAGCAACACCTACACCAGTATCCGCAAGTGCATCGCCGGGCATCCCGCGACGCTGATCATCGACGTGCGACAGATGGACGACTTCTGGGCCGCCAGCGCGACGATGTGGCTGGCCGCCAACCGCGCAGCCGGCGCCATGGAGCCCCCGGTGCAGTTGGTGCTGTGCGTACCCCCGGCAACACCCCTGGCCGGCAAACTGGCTCGTCTCGGGGCATCGCGCTTCCTCGCCACGGCCGCCACCCCAGAACAAGCGCGTACGGCGGTCGCCTCCCACGCCGTCCTGACCGACCGGATGCAACTGAGCATGCTCCCGCCGGAGCCCTTGTCAGCCAGCGCCGCACGCGACCTCGTCGGTAGAGCCTGCGACGCCTGGGACATGCGCGAACTGCTGTACCTCGCCCGAGCCGTCATCTCGGAACTGGCGTGCAACGCCGCAGAACACGCCCGCACACCGATGGAGGTCGCCGTATACCGTCGCGCCACCGGCCTGCGCCTGTCGGTCCGCGACGGAGATCCCCGGCTGCCGGTCCTGCGCGACCCGGAACCCGTCGCCGCCGGAGAGCGCCGTTACGCGGCGGGTCAGGGACTGCGCATCGTCGATGCGGCAGCCACCGCGTGGGGCGCCATGCCGACCCGTGACGGCAAGCTGGTCTGGGCGACGCTGCGTGACAACCACCGAGCCGGCCACACAAACCGCCACGCGATACGCCTCGCATGACACTTCAGGGACGGGCCTCGCGGATGACCTGACGGACGTCGTCCGGCGGCACTTCGTGGTTGCGGTAAGCATGTGCAGCGGCGCGTTCAGCGGCAGCGAAACGACGGTCGCGTTCAGCATGTTCCGCCGCTCCAGGTAAAAATCCGACCGCCTGGTCGTGGACCTCAGCGCTGGCCTCGGCCGTCTCCGCGATGGCGTCCGCGGTCCGCGCCAGAGCCTCGAATGAGTCGAATGGCATGTTCTCCACAGGTGACCCCGGCTTTCGTGTTCACGCCGCGGCGCTTCGCGACTCGTCTCAGCGGACCTGTTCCAGTATGGCGCTCGCGGTGCCCGGTGAAGGCGTGCGGGCGTCGGCGTTTCGATGCGCACGCTCGCCCAGGCGTCCCCCACCGCGACCACGCCGTCGACTGAAGCTATTGAGCCGGCGCCGCATACATTGCGAATGTCTGAGAAACGATCTTGCCGTTGGCTACGACGAAGGTGTCGGTACCCAGGGGGATATCGCCGCCTATGCACCAGGTGATATAGGCGACGTTTCCGTCGACTTGCAGGCTTCTGAGCGCGAACCGCTCAATGGCCCGTGCCGGCAGAGCCGCGATGAAGTTCTCGAAGAAGCCGTGGATCTCCGGTTTCCCGCGATAGATCATGGCTTCACTGTAGAAATGCGCGTCCTCGTCGTAGTCACTCACGATCGCGGCAACCGACTTCTGGTCCAGGAATGCCTGCAGGTGGTTGCGGACAACGCTTTCCGTGACAGTCGTTTCGACGTTCATGGTCATCTCCAGGTTTGCGAAGGCCTATGGCCTGGCTTCGAGAATGATGTTGAACGGGGTTTCGGTCGCCCGGCGCACCTGGGTGAAGCCGGCCTCGTGCAGCACCGCCGTCAACCGCCGTTCACCGGCCTGCGCTCCCAGGCCCAGCCCGACGTCCTGAGCCAGCGAACCGGGGGTACAGATGACCGTGGACAGGCCGTAGTAGGCCCGCCCGACCGGGTTCAGGTTGTCCTCGACCGCGTCGCCGGCCGCCGGCTCGACCAGCAGCAGCGTGCCGTCCGGGGCCAGGGCCTGCCGGATGCGGCGCGCGCCCCCCACCGGGTCGCCCATGTCGTGCAGGGTGTCGAACAGGCACACCAGGTCGTACCCCTGGCCCGGCAGTTCCTTGGCCGGCGCGATGTCGAACCGCACCCGCCGGCTCACGCCGAGCCGGTCCGCCGCCTTGCGAGCGGCATCGATCGACGGCTGGTGGATGTCGAAGCCCACGAACGACGAGCGTTCGAACGCCTGCGCCATGATGATCGTCGACGCGCCGAGCCCGCACCCGACGTCGGCGACGCTCGCCCCCGAACGCAGCTTGTCCACCACTCCGTCCAGGGTCGGCAGCCACTGCTCGACCAGGTGGGCGGCATAGCCGGGACGGAAGAACCGCAGCACCCCGGAGAACAGCCGGTCGTCGTGCTCGTGCCAGCCGACTCCGGCGCCGGTGCGGAACGCGTTCATGAACACGTCGTGGTCGGCGTAACAGGAGGCGATGGTCTCGAACGCACCGCCGAGGAAAACCGGACTGTCCTCGTTCGCGACCACCATGGCCTGCTCCGGAGGCAGCTCGTACGTGTCGTCCCCCGGGTGGTAGACGACGTAGCCGCCGGCGGCCTGGTTGCCGAGCCACTCCCGGACGTACCGCTCCGCGGAGCCGGTCCGGTCGGCCAGCGTGGCCGACGTGATCGGCCCGGCCCCGGCCATCGCCTTGTAGAGGCCCAGCCGATCGCCGATGTGCAGTAGCAGCCCCGAGATGGCCGCGCCCATGTCGAGGACCGCCTGCCCGACGAATGCCTCGAGTCTTCCTTGATCGATCGGCTGGATGTCCGTCGCAGTCATTTGTGTCTCCGCTCCTCGGCCCAGGTCCACGACGGACCTGGCTGAATGCCTGTCACCGAGGATGGGGGTCCTGCGACCGGGGCCACCAGTGACGATGTCGTACCGCCCCAGGCCCCCTCCGATCGCCGGGCGAAGGAGACGAACCGGACCGATTGCCCTGCCGGCACGCTGCCCGGCAGGGCCTGGGCGGTACAGGATCCGTACTACCGGGTGGCGCCGAAAGCGAGCACGATGGCCAGATGAATCGCCGGGAGTACTGCCCGATCGCGGCCAGCGTCGAGGTGCTGGGAGACCGCTGGACCCCGTTGATCATTCGCGAGGTGATGGTCGGTGCCGGCGGCTTCAACGAGATCCATCGTGGGATTCCCCGGATGAGTCGCACCCTGCTCGCGCAGCGGCTGCGCGAGCTTCAGCGACGGGGCCTGCTGACACATGAAGCGAGCCGAGCCGGCCTGTCGGGCGTCTATGCCTTGACCGCGGC
Organism: Actinoplanes sp. CA-051413; assembly: GCF_050955795.1. Classification (NCBI taxonomy): domain Bacteria; kingdom Bacillati; phylum Actinomycetota; class Actinomycetes; order Micromonosporales; family Micromonosporaceae; genus Actinoplanes; species Actinoplanes sp. CA-051413. The sequence continues at coordinate 3,033,231 of NZ_CP192100.1, read as the reverse complement.
CGGTCAGGCGCTGACCCCCATAGTGTGGGCAATGGGCGCCTGGGCCGCTGAATGGATGTTCGGAGATCCGACCGCCGAGGAATGCGATGGCCTGACGCTGATCTGGCGTACGCACCAAGCCGCCATCCCCGCCAAGCTTCCTGAGATCCGCACCGTGGTGCACCTCGTCCTCACCGGGGCCGGCGGAGCCCAAGGCTGGCTGGACATCCAGCGCCCGGGCATCACGGTCTGCAAGGACGACCAAGGCCTGCCCGTCGATCTCGCCCTCGAGGCCGACACCGCACAGATGCACCGCTGGCTCGTCGGAATCGTGCCCTTCCGCGACATGGTCGCCAACGGACACGCCCGGTTCCTCGGACCGAGCCGCCTGGCCAAGGCCTTCCCCACCTGGTTCGACACCACCCAGTTCTCGGACAGCTTGCAACGGGCCGAACAACGCCGGCGGCGCGAGGTCGTGACTGCTTGAACGACCACCAGCCTGACTACTGGGCCAGCGGCGTCGCGTGCCGGATCGCTGCGACCACGTCGAGGGCCCCCTGACTGGTCGCGGCGGAGTCCTTCTCGTCTGCGAGGAGTTCTTGATGGCTCGCACCCTTGATGACTCGGTGCGCGCTGTTGGTCGACATGGCGGCCAGGCGCACATGGCCGGCGACGAGGTCGGCGTCACTTCCGGTTCCGGCGGTGAGCACCACCAACGGCTTGGCGCCGAAGTCGGTGAAAGCTCCGGCTTCGACCGCGGAGGCGTTGGCTTGGGCGAACTCGTCGACGAAGCTGCGCAGGTTGCTGCCCGTGACGAGGGTGGCCTGTGCTTCGTCTTCTGACTGCGGCGGCAGAGTACCGCCTTCGGCCGGCGCGAACAGCCGAGTCAGGCCGAGTCGAGCCGAGGTGGAGAGCAGCGTGGCAGCCCGCCCCATGGGGTAGTAGCGGTTCGGGTCGGCGGACCCTGAGGCGGCCGTTGTGTCGCGCGGTGCCGTGGTGTCCACGAGGACCATCCCGGCCACCTCATCCGGGTAGCGGGCCGCGTAGGTGAGCACGTACAGCCCGCCGAAGGAATGGCCCACCAGCACGTAGGGGCCGGGGACGTTCCCGCGTTGCAGCAGGGTGTGGAGGTCGCCGGCGATCCGGGAGGCGTCCTCGGGGGTGCTGACGGCATCGCTGCCCCCGCGACCCGGGCGGTCGTAGACGCAGACGCGGCTGTCGACGGCGACCCGGGGCGCGATCCAGCCCATGTCCGAGGACATCGCACCGAGCCCGGGTTGCAGCACGACCGTGGGACTGCCCGTGCCGGTGCAGTGCAGGTAGAGGGAGTGCCCGCCGACGTCGATCGACTGTCCGAGCATGGCCGGCGGGGTATCGGTGGCTGCGCTGACCGTCTCGTACGCGCCGCCCACCGCGGCCACAGTCAGCATCCCGATCACCGGATAGAGCAGCCAGCGCCGGCTGCGGCTCCGAAGGTGCCGGCGGGCCTGCACCACCATCCAGACCACGAGCACCAGTACGGCGGCCGGCCACACCCAGCTGAGTACCCGGTCCACGGAGGAGCCGAACACCAGCAGGAGCAGACCGCCGAGCCCCATGAACGCTGCCGGAACGGCGGCCCAAATTTGAGGCTGGTCGGTCAGCCGCGCCGACAGTACGGCCAACGTCGTCCACCCGAACGCGAATCCGCACAGGACCGCGCCGGTGACGGCGGCTTCCTCGGCCGGTACGAACGGGGCGGCGACCAGGAGCAACACGGCGATGAGTCCGGTGGCCAAGGACCCGAACACGATCCATCCGATGTGCCCCCGCGGTTTCGGGGCTGAGGGCAACGGAGTACCTGACCCATTTCCAGGTGGAGCAGTGGGCACGGGGAGCGGCGTGGTGGTCACCATGGACTCGATTCGCTGCATTGGCGTTCGGGAAATGCGTTGTTGGCGACGGTCAGGCCGGGACGACCTGACGTTCGGGAGGCGTGTCGAGAGGAGCCGTGACAGTGGTGATGGGCGAGGGTTTGAAACCCTTGACAACCAGGTAGACGCCCAGCGAGAACTCCCACAGGCCGATCGGGAGAGTCAGCAGCGCTGACGGCGTGGACACCTGATCCCAGAAGCCGAACATCGTGGCGACGGCCGACGTGACGAGCAGCGGTGCTCCGATGAGGCCGACCAGCGGAAGAATCCGCGGCACTAGACGGGACTGGTACAGCAGGGAGCCGATCAAAAGCGCGTTGACGGCGGGAAGGAAACCCTGCCCGAGCAGGAACGTCCAGCTGTGCATCGCGACCAGCGCGTTACCGGTGGCCAGTGCGTCCGATCCGGCGCCGGCCTGCCCCAGAGTCACGATCGTCATCACGATGACGACGCCGGAGATGATGGTGGCACCTTCCAGGACCCGCGTCCCGACGAAGCCCAGCGCGAGACTCTGGTTCTGCTTCTTGACCACCGGGTACAGCGTGACCGCGGTGCCGATGCCGGCGAGCGCGACGATCATTTCCAGGACACCGCCCCAGATGACACCGGTGCCGGGGTGGGGGCCGACGATGTAGCTCGCCTCGAGAATCGGATCGTACAGCCAGAGGATGGGTACGGACACAAAGCTGAGCAGGTAGAACGCGCCCGCGACCATCGCGGTTCTCCTCAGCGAGGTCATCGGAACCGCCGTGTTCGGTGGTGGGCGAACAACGGTTGCGGTCATGTCGATCTCCTTGGTGGACAGCGGAGTCGTCGGCTCGGCTACCGGGCCGGTGTGATGACCGGGGTCGCCGGGTCTGTGCCGCCGGAGTCCAGTCGGAAGGGTGGGTAAGCGTCGGTCATGAGGGAGGTGTAGGCGGCGACCCGCAGTACCCAGCGGTTCAGGCCGAGGATGAGATCGTAGAGGCCGCGGGGGTAGCGGCCGGTGAAGGCCAGGGTGACGGCGGCGATGAGGACCAGGAGTCCGATGAGCCCGCCGGCGGTCCAGCTGTAGTCGCGGGTGTCGGCGTTGCCGGCCAGGGAGGCCCCACCGCCGGCAAGGATGCCGACGATCAGCAGGTGCGGCAGTGCGAGCAGCCACCATTTCACCAGGACGAGTCCGCGCGACAGGTGCTCGGGATAGGGCACGTGGAACTGGGCGGGGTTGCCGGGGACCTCGGCGAGGGTGAAGGGCGGGTACTGGTCGGTGCCGAGGGCGCTGTAGGCGTAGTAGTTGACGCGCCAGGTCCAGCGCAGGACGCCGACGTTGAACTCGAAGATCGGTCGCGGATACCGGGTGGTGAACAGGATCGCGAAGAACGCGACGATGGACAGCGCGGTGAAGGCGATCCACAGGAAGAACAGCACGATGACGTGCGGGATGACCAGGACCCATTTGACGAGCCACAGCCATCGGGACAGGTGGGGGTCGAGGTGCGCGTCGACGCGCACCGGATAAGCGGACGCTACGGTCATGATCTTGTACCTCTCCAACGTGGTGGAGTGTCTGTCGTGCTCCTTCGGCGCGTGGCCGAACTCAGTGCCCCGTGCTGTCCACGCTCGCGGTGAGGCCGTCGAGCATGCGGTGCAGTCCCCACACGTATTGCTGGGTGGACATGTAGCCCGCCATGACCTCCGCCGCGGCGGCGGAACAGGGAAACCGGTCGGGCTCTGCGGCGGCAGCCGCGCGGTGCCGGCTGTTCGTTCTTTCCCCTTCCGGCGGGAGGGGTCCCGCCTGCCCATGGTCGGCGACCTCCAGGGCGATGGAGCCGAACACGTAGACGAGCAGCAGGTGAGCCGCCCGAGCGGCGTCGAACGTGGTCAGCCCGGCGTCGGCGAGCAGTTCCAGGAGCCGTTCGTTGAGGGTCCGAGCCTGCGGCCCGTCCATCGGCCCGCCGATCACGAGGCCGACGGCGCCGGGATGAGCGGTCAGCTGGGCGCGCAACTCCAGAGCCAGCGATTGCACCCGTTGCCGCCACGGTTGGCCCCGGTCGGCGAAGACGCCGTGGTCGACCTGACCGAGCAGGCGCTCGACCAGCGCCTTGAACACCGCGGCCTTGTCGGGGAAATACGTGTACATCGCGTTGGGCGACACGTCCAACTTGGCGGCGATGCCCCGCAGGGTCGCGGCGTTCGGCCCTCCTTCGTCAAGCAGGGTCAACGCGGCGTCGAGGATCTCGTCCTCGGTGAACGCGCGCCGCGGACCGCGAGAACGCCGTCGGGCCGATGTTTCCATGATCCCTCCTGCCACTCTTCACAGCGTACGTTATTTGTACAGTGTCCAGCACGATCGGTTTTCGGATCGGACCGAGATGACAGCTACCGAACCCATGAACCACTCCGCGACATCACCACCGTCGTTCCTGCGCACCTGGCTGATCTGGACCGCTGCCACATTGGTGTTCCCCCTCGCCGGCCTGGCGGGCACCGCCGTGGCCGGTCGGGTCGACAACGCCCTGTCGGCACTCACCGGCGGCGCGATCGTCGGGTTGATCATCGGTATCGCCCAAGCGGCGCTCAGCCGCCGGCGTCTCGACCCGCGCCGGTGGATCCCGGCGACCACCATCGGGATGAGCCTCGGGCTGCTCGTCGGAGCCGCCACGGTCGACTACCGCACCTCGATCACCGACCTGATGCTGATGGGTGCGATCACCGGTCTGCTGCTCGGCGTCGCACAGACCGCCGCGCTGCCCCACCGCACCCGATCCCGGTGGATCTGGGCTGCCGCCATGCCCGTCGTATGGGCTCTAGGCTGGGCGGCGACCACCCTCATCGGAGTCGACGTCGGCGCACAGTTCACCGTCGTGGGTCTCAGCGGCGCCCTGACCGTGTGCGCGCTGTCCGGGCTGCTGCTGCACGACCTGCTGCCGTACCGCCCCGCCGCCGGCCCGCGCCCTGCCGGCACTCCGGTCGGGGTGACGGCGTGACCACCGCGCGGCACGTCATCTTCGGCACCGGCGCGATCGGTCTGGCCACCTACGACGCCCTGCGCCGGCGCGGCGAGTCCGTCCGGCTCGTCAACCGCTCCGGCCAGGCGCGCGTACCCGACGACGTCGAGGTGATCGGCGGCGACGCGCGTGACTCCGCCTTCACCTGCGCCGTCGCTGAAGGCGCCGCTGTGCTCTACCAGACCCTCAACCCGCCCTACCACCAATGGACGGCCCAGTGGCCCCCACTGCAGGCCGGCGTGCTAGCCGCGGCCCAAGCCACCGGCGCCCGCCTGGTCAGCATGGAGAACGTCTACATGTACGGCCGGCCCAACGGCCGGCCACTCACCGAGGCCCGACCCGACGCCGCCCACACCACCAAAGGTCAGCTGCGGGCCCGGATGGCCGGCGAACTCCTCGCCGCGCACCGGGCCGGGCGCGTCCGGGTCGCCATCGGTCGAGCCTCGGACTACTTCGGCCCGCACGGCGGCGCCCAGTCCAACCTCGGCGACCGCGTCTTCCCCGCCGCGACAGCCGGCAAGACCGCCACCGTCCTCGGTGACGCCGACCAGCCGCACACCTACACCTACATCCCCGACATCGGTGAAGGTCTCGCCGTCCTCGGCGAGCATGCCGACGCCCCCGGGCAGATCTGGCACCTGCCCAACGATCCCGACACCAGAACCACCCGCCAGCTCGTCGAGATGATCTATCAGCAGGCCGGCCGACCCCGCGCCAAGCTGCGCACCATGCCGGCCTTGCTCCTGCGCATCGTCGGCCTCGCCAACCCGACCGTGCGTGAACTCATCGAGATGCAGTACCAGTTCGACGAGCCCTTCATCGTCGACAGCAGCAAGATCGCCACCCAGCTCGACGTCCACGCCACCCCGATCGGGCAGGCCATCGCCGACACTCTCGCCACGTACCGGTCAGGGAGTCGACATGGGATCACGACATAGCACCGCAGCGCGGCGGGTCCACGATGCCGAGCAGGTACGCGAGACCACGAGAAGCTGACGAGCACCAGGTGGCCGGCAACGGCGCACCGACCGGTCAGGCGATGGCCGGCGTGGTGGGCAGCCGCACCACGAAGGTGGTGCCGGGACCGGTGCGCTCGGCCAGCGTGATGGTGCCGTGGTGGCGTTCGACGATGGTGCGGGTGATGACCAGGCCGAGGCCGGTGCCGGGGATGCGCTTGTTCAGGGCTGTGGAGGCGCGGTAGAAGCGGCGGAACAGCCGGGGCCGTTCGCCTCGGGGGACGCCGATACCGGTGTCGGCGACAGTCCAGGTGATGTTCTGGCCGATGTCATCGCAGCCGGCCGCGATGGTGATGGTGCCGCCGTCCGGGGTGTACTTGATGGCGTTGGAGAGCAGGTTGTCGGCGACCTGACGGAGCCGGTTGGGGTCGGCGTACAGGTCGAGCCGATCGGGCAGCTGCACGATCACGCTGAGCTGTTTGCCGGCGGCCAGCGCGGTGTTGGCCTGCACAGCCTCGCCGATGATGGCGCACAGGTCGGTGTCGACCGCGTCCACGGCAAGGTGCCCGGATTCGAGCCTGGCCAGATCGAGCAGGTCCTCGGCCATCACCGCCAGGCGCTGCGAGCTGCGCTCGATGACGCGCAGGTATTCACGTTGTTGTTCGGTGGTGAGGTCGTCGAGTTCCTCGTCGAACAGCCCGACGGTGCTGCTGATCACCGCAAGCGGGTTGCGCAGTTCGTGGGTCACCATGGCCAGGAACTCGTCCTTGGTCCGGGCCAGTTCGAGGGTGAGTTCCTCGGCCCGACGACGCTCGAGGTACTGCCCGACTTGCGCGGCGAGCCCGCCGAGCAGTCCGAGCAGGATGTCCTCAGGGTCTTCCACCTGGTCGCCGTAGACACACAGCGCCCCGAGGGTGTGCCGGCCGAAGGACAGCGGCACGCCGACGGCGACGTGCAACCCGATACGCGCGGCGGCGCCGCTGCGCAGGGACGCACCGTCAGCGGACAGGTCGGGGATCCATCGTGCGGCGCCGTCGGCGCAGATCCGGCCTGGCAGCCCGATGCCGGGTTCCAGCGTGTCGAGGGCGAAGCTGCCCAATCGCCGGCCGGGCTCGGTGTGGCGGGCAGCGCAGGTCAGCACCTGCCGGTGCTCGTCGACCAGCCACAGCTCCACGACCGGCCAGCCCATTTTCACGCCGAGGGCCTCGACCACCCGATGCGCGGCGACGGCACTGGAGTCCGCCGCGGCCAGCGTGAGGGCGATGGCGGCTTTGACCTCGGTGAACCGCGCGGCCCGGCGTGCGTTGGTGACGTCGTCGGCGAAGGCGTGAAACATGCGCCCGCGTGGTTCCTCGGTGACAGTCAGGGTCATCTCGACGGGGAACTCGTGACCGTCGCGGTGCAGTGCGGTCAGCTGCAGCTGCTGGCCGAGGACCCGGCCGGGTCCACCGGCGGCCAGGCGAGCAAGGCCAGCTCGGTGCGCCGCGCGGAACTGGACCGGGATGATCAGCTCGGCGATGTCATGATCACAGGCCTCGGCGGGGGTGTAACCGAAGATCCTCTCGGCGGCCGGGTTCCAACCCTTCACCCGGCCGTCGATGCCGATGGCGATGTAGGCCTGCAGCGCCACCGCGAGCACGGCCTGCGCTTGGCGCACCACGCCGTCGACGTCATTGACTTTTTCGGACAAGTCCTGCGTCATCACGGACCCCAGGTGCCTCGGCTCGATGGCCGCGCCATGCCCGGAGGGCGATTGATCGACGCTGTCCCGCTCAGCGTACGGGCGATGTCCGATTCACGTTCCCGCAACGGACACACCGACGGACACGTCCCATAACCTTCCAACCGGCACGAACGACGCCTCGAGTGAGGTGTCCGCCGCCGTGTCGGGTTAGGGTCCGCACCGCTGCACCGCTGCACCGCCGGCATGTCGGCGTAGCGATGGAGCCGCGCCGTGCGCCGAGCTGTCAGAACGGTGCCGGTCCCCGACCTGACAGCGAAATCAACAGTTGCGTGGCGAGCAGCTTGCGCATGCCGGTGATGGCGACTGGCCCCACCCGGTCGTAGGGCAGTTCCAGTTGCAGCCCTTCGACCGCATCGCGAAGGTCTGTGGTGATCTCGTCCGGACGGAACGTGCCGCCCCATCCGTCGAGTCCTCCGCGCTGGTTGGTGCTGAGGGACGCCATGCCGGAAATGCACGCGCCGTCAGCCAGGGTCAGCCTCGCAGGGCCTGAATACGTCGTCGTCATAGTCATCAACCTTCGGGGGGAAAACGCCGTGCACCTACGATCCGTGCGGCCTGACAGTCAATCAAGCCGTGGTGCTGTGACGGAAGGGTGAAACGCCGAACGGCGGCCCGCTGAACCAGTCGGGCCGCCGTTCGCAGAGCAAGGGTCAGAGCGGGCGGATGTTCTCCGCCTGCGGGCCCTTCTGGCCCTGGGTGATGTCGAACTCGACCTTCTGGTTCTCGTCGAGGCTGCGGTAGCCGCTCGTCGCGATGGCGGAGAAGTGGGCGAAGACGTCAGCGCCGCCGCCGTCCGGGGTGATGAAGCCGAAGCCCTTGTCGGCGTTGAACCACTTCACGGTACCTGTAGTCATGTCTGCTCCTTCGCAGGCTGTAGAGACCGCACTGTGCGGACTCTGGCGCCGCTGCGTTGATCACCCGCGTCGAAACGACACGAAAAACGAAAAGCGCCCGGGTGGGTTTGGATAACCCATCAGGCGCCGGAAAACGTCTACGGAAATCAAAACTGCAACACGGTAACCGTAGCACATGATCTTCTGTCGATGTTCCGGCAGGCGGTGGGCAGTGACGAGGGCCCCGGCGCGAATGCGCCGGGGCCCAGGGTTACGGGTCAAAAACACCATCTACCGACAGGTACGTCGGTTTGTCGTGTCCACACCTACCGCCAGTGACGGTTTCGGGTGCGAGGATCGCATAAGCGTGACCGGAGACCACCTCTCGTTCGATGGAAACTGCGGTGTCCACCCCAGCGCTGAATGACGGGCTGGTGGCGGGCGATCCAACGGTGTTCGGCCCTCCCTTTCCTCTGCTTCCAATTTCCACTGCTGTCGTGCTGTCCGTCGGTGTCGAAGCCCCACGCGACTTCATGGCCCCGCACACGTGCGACGGACGACTTCCCAAGCGGAACCCCGAACCAGCCTCGGCCCCGCCTGATGTGCCCCGACCTGGACTTACGCCGGGGTCTTGCCGTGCCCTTGCCTTACTCACTGCGGCGGTGACACGAACTCACCGCTATGCCGAGCGAGCCACGAGAACGTCCGGGCCCTGCTTAACGCTCGGTCAGATCGTCTGCGTCTTCGGCGATCTCTGCTGTCAACCCGCACTACGTTAGCCAGGTTCACCGAGCTTGTCTAGTGATCTGGACATAGATTTTCTCGGCGTCGGTCGCCCGCTTCAGGGAGCCGGCTGGACCTTCGGCTAGTGCCGGTCGACGGCACGAGGGTGGACAGTCTCGAAGGGAAGGTCGCCGCGTCTTAGGACAGAGGGATATGACCATGGGTTCTCGTGCCTTTGCTGCCGTCACCGCAGTCGTTTCGCTCGTCGCCGGCGCCTGGGGCACACCCGCGTCAGCCATCCCCCGGGCGACGACGATCCGGGTCAGCGCGACTCCGGCCGGAGGACCACCCGACAACTTCAGCAACGAGCCGGCCATCTCCGCGAACGGCCGCTACGTGGCGTTCACCTCGGCCGCGTCCGACCTGGTCCGCCGGGACACCAACGGAGCCTGGGACGTGTTCGTCCGCGACGTCCGCACGGGCGTCATCAGCCGGGTCAGCCTGTCTGAAACTGGCGCCCAACTCGACGGAGCGAGCTACCAGCCCGCCATCAGTGGCGACGGTCGCTACATCGCCTTCTTGTCCTTTGCCACCAACGTCATCGCCGGCGATCCCAACCCGACGGGCAACATCTTTCTGCACGACCGGCGGACCGGCAGCACGGTACGAATTCCGCCGGCCGGCGAAGGCGCGCCCTACGCGCCGTACGCGGACAGCCCGTCGATCAGCCGCGACGGCCGGGTGATCGCGTTCAGCAGTCGCAACGCTGTTCTGCCCGGCGACACGAACGACACGTCCGACGTCTTCGTCTGGCGTCGCGGCACAGCGCGCATCGAGCAGGTCAGCGTGTCCAGCCAGGGCCACCCCGGCGACGCCGAGAGCTACGACGCGGCTGTCAGCGCCGACGGCCGGTACGTGGCCTTCACCTCGAATTCCGGGAACCTCGCCACCGACGGCGCAACCGGACAATGGCAGATCCACCTGCGTGACCTGCGGACCCGTACGACCACGATGGTCAGCAGGTCGAGCAGCGGCGTACCGGCCAACGGGGAGAGCAACGTCGGCGGGGTCAGTGCCGGCGGCCGGTACGTCCTGTTCACCTCGAGTGCATCGAACCTGGTCCCGGGGGACGTCAACGACGTTCCGGACGTGTTCCTGCGGGACCGCCGGCTCGGCACGACCCGTCGGGTGAGCGTTTCGCGTACCGGTCAGCAGCTGAGCATGGGCAGCGGCCAGGCCGCACTGAGCGCGACCGGGCGCTACGCCGCCTTCGTGTCGCCGGACCCCACCATCGTGGCGGGCGACACCAACGAGCTCGCCGACGTGTTCGTCCGTGATCTGCGCACCGGGCGCAACACCCGGGCGAGTCTGCCGGCGTCGGGCGGACAGGCCGACAGCGACAGCCACGACCCGGCGATCGATGCGCACGGCCACCGCGTCGCCTTCGTGTCCTCGGCGACGAACCTCCTGCCCGACCCCGCCCGCGGCATCGAGGCGGTGTACCTCCGCAGCTACTCGGGCGATGCTCCGCGCTGACCGGGTAACTAGGCTGAGCCGGTGACGGATGCTGAGCTCATCGCCATCGCGCGGGCGAAAGCGGCCGAGCTCCGTCGCCCGTCCTTGCGCGACGCCGAGGTGGCAGTCGATGGGCCGGTGGCGGAGGTTCTGCTGAGCGACCCGCGGTACGCCCGCGGTGGCGGGCTCCTGGTGGTCATCGATACCGCCACCGGCACCGTCCTGCGGGCGATACCGCAGCTGTGAAGGGGCGTGACCTATCGTCGTGGGGGTGTCGCTCGCCGAAGACCTGAACGACCCGGATGACATGATCCGGTTGCTGGCCGTCGGGAGAGCCGCGCGGGACGGTGGACCTGAGGTCATCGGCAAGCTGCTCGACATGGCGCTGCACGACGGTGCCGAGGTGCAGACGGCCGGTGGTGTGGCCGAGCGCTGGGACAACGTGAGCGACGCCGCGGCGGGAGCCCTGGCCGCCGTCCTCCGCCGGCATGCGCCGGCCGACCAACGGGTCCGCCGGGCTGTCGTCGACCTGGCCGAGAACGACGACCGGGTCGGCCGGCTGCTGTACTTCCTCGGCCCCGACGCCGAGCCGGTGCGCCGCGAGCTGGAGATGAGCAGCGAGGAACGGCTCCGGGTGCGGGCGCTGCGGGCGGTCCTTCCGTTTGACCGTACCGTGGAGCTCAACCGCCGCTTCCTCGCCGACCCCTCGCCGATCGTCCGGCTCGAGGCGCTGCGCGGAAGTTCCCGGTTCGACCCGGAGGACGCGCCCCGGGCGCTGACCGACGCGAGCGCGGAGGTGCGGCTGGCCGCAGTGCGCAAGTTGCAGTGGCGGGACACGCCGGCGTTCGTCGCCGCAGCGCGGGTCGAGACGGTACGCGAGGTCCGGGAGCAGTACGTCGAGGCGCTGGTCGACCGCCCACTGACCGACGACGTGTTCCGGGCGCTCCTGGGATATCTGGCCGACGACGGCTGGGTGGGGCGTACGGCGGCCCGGCGCCTGCGCCTGATCGACAGCCCCGGGGTCGTTGCGGCGGTCGCCTCCCGGATCCTGGTCTTCGACGACGAGGCGCACCTGGCGGCCTTGGCCGAGTTCCCCCACCTGCTCGAATACGCGCCCGAACTGTGGGAGCCACTCCAGCGTCTGGAGCGCAGCGCGACGGACGGCGAGCTGCTCGGCATTCTGGGCCGGCTGCCGCGGTGGGAGCGGTCCGCGTACCCCTTGGAAGATCCGGCGGACGGCCTGGACCCGGTGCAGCAAGCGCGGCTTCTCCGCGCCGTCCTGGGTTGGGCGCACCGCGTCGTGGACTCGGACAGTGCCGTGGAATCGGAGGGGCTGGCGGCGTGGCTGGCGGCACCGGACGACCACACCGCCGCGGAGTGGATCATCGAGCACGACTGGTTCGGCACCGGGCCGGTCGCCGACCTGCTGCACGCAGCCGTCGACGGCGACCTGCGGCGCGCGCTGGCCGTCGACCTCGGCTCGGATGTGCTGCGCCTGGCCCACCTGTTCACGGCCCGGCAGATCCGCGCCGATCTGGACCCGCTGCCGCCGAGACCGCTGAGTCGCCTGCTGACCGAAGATCCCGACCTGCTGCGCGTGCGCTTTCAGCGGGGCCGCACCGTCGTCCTCCGGCTGCACGGATCGGCTGCCGTCGGCCCGCGCCTCGAACCGGCGGACGCGGTGCTGCACGTGCCGTGCCCGGATTGCGACACATCGGCGCGGGTGCAGGGTCCACCCGCGTGGAGGTATCGCGACGAGGACCGGGTGCGCGAGTTCGAGGACGGTTACGCGGCCACACTGACCGGCGCCTGCCCGGCCTGCGGGGCGTCGGTGCGCACGGAGGTGCTGATCTCGGTGACGGAGGGACGATTCGACGGCCCGCGCGAGGTCAGCTGGGACGCCCGGTTCTGAAGGACGTGGCGAGGGTCGGGTCGCCGGCGAGCATCCGCTGGTGCAGCTGCTGGAGCTTCACCGCGGGCTCCACGCCCAGGTCCTGCACCAGCACGTGATGGGTACGGCGAAACGTCTCCAGCGCGTCAGCCCGGTTACCGCCGCGATACAGCGCCAGCATGCGCTGCCCCCGCAGCCTTTCCCGGTACGGATGCTCACCGATCATCGCGTCGAGCTGGCTGACGATGTCGCCGGTGGCACCGGCGTCCAGCTTGAAGTCGATGTAGTCCTCGAAGGTGCTCAGCCGTGACTGCTCCAGCCCCTCGGCGGTGCGCTCGACCAGGGCGGTGTCGCGCTGGCCGTCGAACGCGCGGCCCCGCCACAGGGCGAGCGCCGCGCGCATGGCGGCCGCCGCACCGCTCCGGTCGCCCGTCGTACGAGCCCGCGCCGCCTGCTCGGTGAGCTGGTGGAATGTGTCCACGTCGAGCTCGCCGGGGCGGGGACAGATCGCGTAGAAGCCGGGTGAGGACTCGACGCGGTCGTGGTCGCCGAGCAGCTTGCGCAGCCGGGACACGTAGGCCGACAGGGTCCGCCGCGCGGAACGCGGTGGCCGCTCGGCCCAGAGCTCGTCGATCAGCAGGTCGACCGAGGTCGGCGTGCCCGCCCGGGCCAGCAGCAACGCGAGCACCCGCCGCAGCATCACGGTCGGCACCGGTTGCACCCGGCCTTCCTGCCGCACCGTCATCGGACCCAGAACGCTGAATTCCAGCATGCAACTCCCCCCGAGAGGTCACATGGTCATCTATGCGCTCCGTGCACCCTAGCTGAATTTCACCGTCCGGGTCGACTTGGTGATTCTGCGTGATCATCTCGGGGCTGACCTTGACTGCAACAGGGCTGCAACAAGACCCGGTGATGCTCGGGGACAGCTGTCCGAGCAGGAGGATCGATGCCATCACCGCTGCCGCCGGGCCCGGGCGCGTGGCGGTTCCTGCCGCTGGTCATGGTGCGGATGCCGGCCCTGAGCCTGGCCACGTTCGCCCGCACGACGACCGTGGACGAGTCCGATCCGGTCGGCGCCCTGTGGGGCATCCCGCAGCTGCGCGAGGCCGTCGAGCAGGCGAATCCGCAGTTCGCGCTGGCTGTCAGGCGGGACACCGGTGCGGTCCGGCGCGAGCGCCTGGCCGCCGCCTTGACCAAGTACGCGATCCGGATGGCGACCCGGCCGACCCCGTTCGGCCTGTTCGCGATGGCCGGCTTCAGCACCTGGGGCGACGGGCCCCTCGGTCCGCCGCGGACGCCACCCGTGCGGCGGCACCGCATCGACAGCCGGCGCGCCACCGGCCTGCTGCGCCAGGCCGCGCCCGGGCATCCGGTCGCGACCAATCCCACGGTTCGGGTGCTGGCCGACCGGATCACCTTTCAGCCACCGTACGCGGCCCGCCGGCGCACCCTGCGCCGCTCGGCCCGGATCGACACCCTGCTGGAGTTCGCCGCCCGGCCGCGTCCGTACGCCGAGGTCGCCGGCCTGCTCGGTGACGAGACCGTGGCGGCCCGGCTGCTGGACGAAGGGCTGCTGGTCAGCACGTTGCACCCGAGCGCACCTGACGGGTTCCCGCTGGACTGGCCGGCGGACGGCAGAATCGACCTGACGATGCGCCCGGCCGGCACGGTCGACCGCCGGCTGACCGCCGGTCTGGCCACGGCGCTGACCGTGCTGCAACGCACCGGCCTCGCCACCGACCCGGACCCGGGCCTGCGCCGGTACGCGCACGCCTTCGCCGAGCGCTACGGGTACGAGGAGGTCCCGCTCGAGGACGTCGCCGACCCGTCCCGCGGTCTCGGGCCGCTCCCGCCGCTGGCCGCCGCGCAGGACCATCCGGCCCTCGACCGGTTGCGCCGCCTGCTGGTGCGCCGCGGGCCGGTCGCGACACTGTCGGAGTCCGATGTGGCCGACCTGCCCCGGCCGGCGGGCGCAGCGGCGCCGTCGTGTGACTTGTTCGTCCAGCTGCTGCCCGATGGGCGGGCGGCTGTCACTCCCCGCGGTGCGGTCGTGCCCGGGGGCCGCGCCTTCGCCAGGTTCGCCGACGCCGACGAGCGGGTGCCGGAGCACGTCCGCGCGGCCGCGCACGCTCCCGGCGAGGAGGACATCGACCTCGTCGCCATGGACTACTGGCATGAGAGCACGATCAACCTGGGCGAGGGGACGTCGGCGTACGACTCGGTGCTGTTGTGGTCGTCGGTGCGGCCGGGGCGCCGGGCGCTGCGGGTGGGTGACCTGCTGCTGGGCGTACAGGATGGCGCGCTTTATCTGCGCTCGCGCCGCGACGGCCGGCGCGTGCTCGTGCGCACCGACCACCTGGTGGCCACCGAGACCGCGCCGCCGCTGCTGGATCTGGTCCACCGGGTCTCGCGCGCTCATCACGCCACCCCGGGCTGGAGCTGGGGGCGTTTCGCCGACGCCCATTGCGTGTTGCCGCGCGTCGAGGCTGCCGGTGTCGTCCTGGCCCCGGCCCGCTGGCGGATGGACGACTTCGCCGGCCCCGCGGCGGACCGCGAGGTCACGACGTGGCGCGCCGGCCTGCGGGTGCCACGCTATGTGTACGCCGGCACCGGCGACACCCGGCTGCTGCTCGACCTCGACCACCCGCGCCACCGGGCTCTGCTGTGCGAGCAACGCCGCCGGGGCGCCGAGTGGGCCGAGGAGTGCCTGGTCGAGCCGGGCGGGCCGGCCCACGTGACCGAGATCGTGGCGACCGCGGTCAACGACGCGTATCAGCCGCTGCCGCCGCTGCGCACCGACCGGCCCGGCGGCTTCACCGGGGCGAGCCCGGCGCGGCTCCCCGGCGACCGGTGGTGGTCCACGCATGTGTACTGCGCGCCCGGCTCGCAGGACGAGGTGCTGGGACTGCTCGCCACCTATCTGGCCGGGCAGGACGCCGGCTGGTTCTTCGTGCGCTACGACGTCCCGGCGCCGCACCTGCGCGTGCGCGTGCCCGGCGAGCTGGACATCGCGCAGTGGTGCGCGGCGCTGCGGCTGATCGCCCGGCGCGGTCCGGTGCTGCGGTTCACGCTGGAGCCGTACGAGCCGGAGACCCGCCGCTACGGCGGCCCCGCGGGCCTGGCGCTGTGCGAGCAGTGGTTCACCGTGGACACGCTCGTGGTGCTGGACGCCCTCACCCGGCGCCGCGGCGACCTCGACCCGGCCACGCTCGCCGCTGTCGTGATCGACCAGTTCGCCGCCATGATCGGCGCGTCCGTCCCGGCGATGACCCAGGCGGTGCAGCGGCTCGCCGGTCCTCCCGGCCGGCCGGACCGCCGGGCCCGGACCGAGGAGCACCGCCAACGGCAGATCCTCGTCGACCTGCTCGCCACCGGCCCCGGCGAGCACCTGGCCGGGGCGTACCGCGGGCGCCCGGTCGATCCGGCGCTGACCCGGCTGGTCGACGGCGAGGACGGCGATGCCGTGCTGGCCAGTCTGGTCCACATGCACCTCAACCGGTGGGGCCTGCCGGCGGGCGCCGAACCGGCCGGTGCCCGCCGCTGGGCCGCCGCCCGGCACAGCCTCAGCCGCCGGTCAGAACAGCAACAGTGAGTAGCGCTCCCAGCCGCCGCTGACGGTGAAGCCGAGCTCCTCGTAGCCGGTGATCGCGGCCTCGTCCCGGCGGTGCGGGACGCCGATGCTGATCGTCGCCGCGTCGGCCGGCGGTCGCCGGGTGATGTCGGCGATCATGCGCCGGACCAGGTCGAGGCCGCGGGCGGCGGGCCGTAGCCCGATCGTCTCGATCCACAGGTCCGCCGGATCGCCCGGCCAGGTCACCGTCAGCAGGTAGGCCAGCAGCTCTCCCCCGGCCGACCGGGCCACCCGGGAGGCGCCGGGTCGCAGCCCCGGATGGGCCAGCGCCGCCGCGATGGCCGCCCGGCCCCGCCCCGCGTGCGGGTCGCCGGCGAAGATCTCGGTGTAGAGCTGGCCGACCGCGTCATGGTCCGCCTCGGTGAGAGCGGTGACGAGCGCGGTGGGCACACCGGCGGGCAGCAGCGGCGGCCGCAGCGGCCTGGTCAGCTCAGTGAACGCCGAGACCGGGGCGAACCCGCGGGTCACCAGCACCGGACCCAGCGGTTCGTGGTCGTCGACGACGTCGACCAGCACCTCCACCGTCCCGCCCGCGCCCGCCGCGGCGCGGTCCAGGGACCAGTCGATCAGCCGCGACCCGGCCCCGCGGTGCCGCCAGGGCGGGAACACCTGACCGGTCACCTCGACCAGGGCGTGTCCCGCGTCCGTGCTGCGCTCCAGCCGGACGAAGCCCGCCAGGGCACCGTCCACCCGGGCCACCGCGACGTCGCCGTCGGCGGCCGCCCGCAAGGGCCGCAACAGGCGGGCGTGCCGCCGCTCGCAGACATCGCCGCCGGGGCACGCGGCGCCCGTCTCAGCGGTACAGAGCGCGGTCACGAGCCGCTCCCGCAGGGGTTCGGTGAGGGTCTCGAGCATCGGGCCGGCCGTGGTCATGGACTGTCCCTTTCTTCGCCACGGCGCCGGAACACCGCGTCGAGCGTGCGCAGCAGGATGTCGGCGACGACGATGCCCGGGGCGTCGGACGGGCTGGCGATCAGCTCGACGATGTCGACGCCGAGCACGTCGAGCCGGCCGCACAGCCCTTCGAGGAGATCCACTGTCTCCAGGTGGCCGAAACCGCCGGGCAGCAGTGTGCCGGTGCTGGTGAGCACGGACGGGTCCAGCACGTCGACGTCGATGGTGACGTGCCAGCGCAGGCCGGGTGGCAGGGCGGCGGCGAGCTGAGCGGCCGGGATCGCCAGGGCCGTCCGGCCCGGCCAGCAGCGCAGCCGGCCCGGGGCCCGGCCCACCTCGTCGGTGAGCTGGCGGATGCCGACTTGGGCGACGAACTCGACGGCCGGATCGCCCAACGCCCAGTCCAGGAAGTTGCCGTGGTGCAGGTCGTCACGCGACCCGGTGCGGATCCGGCCGAAGTCGTGGTGCGCGTCGAGATGCAGCACGCCGACGCGGTCCGTGGCGCGCGTGATGCCGTCCAGAACGGAGATCGTGATGGAGTGGTCCCCGCCGAGGACGATCGGTACGCGCCCGGCGGCGACGACGGCGGCCACCGTGTCGGTCAGGGCGGTCACCATGGCACCGCCCGGCCGGGGTGCCGTCCCGGTCAGGTCGCCGACGTCGACGAGCCGGACCCCGTCGAGCACCCGGCGGCCGCGGACCGGGTCGAACATGCCGGTGGGGCGGCCGTCGCGGACGGTGGCGCGGAAGAGCCCGGTGCTGACCCGGCGCAGGTACTCGGGCGCGAACTTGGCCCCGGCCCGGTAGGTGACCCCGGCGTCGTACGGGACCCCGATCACCACACCGTCGCTGGTCCGGCCCCGCAGTGCCCCGGCCAGGTCGGTCACGGGCATGCCGAACAGCCCGGTGCGCCGGGCCACCTCGGTCACTGCCGCCGGTGCGTACGCCCGCAGCAGCCCGTGCCCGACCAAGGTCCGCACAGCCTCGACAACGGCGTCGAGCGCCTCGTCCGTGCGGCCACCCAGGTCGGCCGAAACGACGGCGGGGCTGGTGGGCACGGCGAAGGCGGTGAGCAGCCGTGCCGCCGCCGGGCCGAGGCGCACCTCCCGGCCGGTACGGGGCCACCAGTAGACCGCGCCCGAGCCGTTGCTTGCGGGCCGCCGTACCACGTCGTCGGCGATCATCAGGACGTCGTCGCGGCCGGTCATGACGGCACCGCCCGGGCCTGGCCGCCGAGCCACGCCGACCACAGCCGCGCGTACGGCCCGCCACCGGCCAGCAGGTCGCGATGGGCACCGGCCTCGGCGACCCGGCCGTCGACCAGCATCACCACGCGGTCGGCCCGGGCGGCGGTGTCGAGCCGGTGCGCGACCTCGATGATCGTGCTGCGCCGCGCGGCCCGGGCCAGGCTCTGCTCGAACCGGGCGGCCTGGGCCCGGGAGAGGGCCGAGGTCGCCTCGTCCAGCACCAGCACCAGCGGTGCGCGCAGGATGAGCCGGGCGGCGGCGAGCTGCTGGGCCTCGGCCGGCGTCGGCGTGTACGCGTCCGCACCGAGCTCGGTGCCCAGGCCCCCGGGCAGCGCGGTCACCCAGGTGGCACCGGCCGCTCGCAGGGCACGGTCGAGCTCTTCGGGCGAGGACCCGGGACGGGCGAGGAGCAGGTTGTCGGCGACCGTACCGGTGAAGACGTGATCCTCCTGGGTGACCAGGGCGACCCGGTCGCGCAGGACATCGGCCGGGAGATCGGCCACCGCGGTGCCGCCGATGGCGACCCGGCCCTCGGTGCCGGTGTACACGCCAGCGATCAGCAGGGCCAGGGTGGACTTGCCGGCCCCGGAGGCACCGACGATCGCGATCCGCTCCCCCGGCTCGGCGACGAGGCTGACGTCGTGCAGCACCGGCCGGTCCGGCACATAACCGAACGTCACGTGCGTGACCTCGACCCGGGCGTCGGCGGGCGGGCCGGCCTCCGGCGCGGCGGCGGCCGCTGCGAGGGTGGGCCGGGAGACGCCGAAGATCCGGGCGAACGCCGCGGTCGCCGACTGGAGCTCGCCGAACCAGTAGGCCAGGTCGTCCAGCGGGTTGATCAGCGCCCGCACCAGCAGGGTGATCGCCGCGACGGCACCGATCTCGGCCCGGCCCTGCTGCACCAGGTACGCGCCCCAGGCCAGGACCACGAGCAGCGGCAGGTGGTAGCCGAGCTGCACCGCCGGGAACCAGCGCACGTGCAGGCCGATGGGCACCAGGGCGGCCTCGCGGGCGGTCCCGGTCCGCTCCCGCACCAGCGCCCGCCGGTCGTCGGCCAGGTCGAAGGCCTCCACCGTGTCGGCGCCGCGCGCGGTCTCGGTGACGGCCGAGGTGAGCCGGGCCCGGGTGGCGAACCGCGCGGCGAACGCGGCCGGGGCCCGGCGGGTGTACCAACGGGTGGCCAGGGCGATCACCGGCAGCCCGACCAGCACCCCGCCGGCGATCAGCGGATCGACCAGGAACGCGGCGACGACCGTCAGCACGGTGGTGAGCACGCCGATCAGGGTCTCCGGCACGCCGGTGCGGACGATCTCGCGGATCGCCTCCATGTCCGTGGTGGTCCGGGACAGGATCTCCCCGGAGTCGGTCTGCTCCACCGTGCCGAGCGGCAGGCCCAGGATCCGGTCGGTGAAGTCCTCCCGCAGCTCGGCGAAGACCAGCTCGCCGAGGGTGAACGCGGCCCTGGTCGCCACGAACGCCAGGACGGCGTGGACGAGCAGGCAGCCCGCGATGAGGGCGGCGGTGAGGTCGGCGTCGTGGGTGTCGAAGCCGGCGGTGATCCCGTCGACCAGCCGGCCGAGCAGGATCGGGGGGCCGAGGCCCACGACGACGGTGGCGATCTGCAGCGCCACGATCGCGGTCAGCCGGCCCCGGTGGCGGCGCTGCAGCGCCCGCAGTTCCCGGCCGACCGTACGGCGGTCCGCCAGCGGCAGCGTGCCCGGCGCGCTCATGCGTTGTCCCGGGCCACGAGCGCGCGGTAGTTCTCGTCGCTCGCCAGCAGTTCAGCGTGGGTGCCGCCGACCGGGGCACCGCCGGCCAGCAGGATCACCCGGTCGGCGGCCTCCAGGAAGGCGGCGCTGGTGGTGATGACCACGGTGGTCAGACCGGCCCGCCGGTCCCGGATCCGGGCGCACACCTCGACCTCGGTGACGGTGTCCAGCGCGGTGGTCGGTTGCACCAGGATCAGGTACGCGGGCGCGTCCAGCAGCGCGCGGGCCAGCGCCACCCGCTGCCGTTGACCGCCGGACAGGGTGCGCGCCTGCGCCCCGACCACGGTCGTCAGCCCGTCCGGCAGCGCGTCCACGACATCGGTGGCGACCGCGGTGGCCAGCGCGCCGGCGACCGCGTCGTCCGGGGCCGCCGCGCCGGGGTCCACGTTGGCGCGCAGCGTGCCGGAGAACAGGGTCGGTTCCGCGCCGTGCAGGCGGACCAGCCGGCGCAGGGCCGAGCGGTCCAGCTCCGCCATCGGTACGCCGCCGATCGTGGTGGTCACCGCGTCGAGCGGGTCGAGTCCGGCCAGCCGCGCCCCGAGGGCCCCGGCGTCGCGGTCGTCGCCGATCGCCACGACGGTCAGCTCACCGGCGCGGGCCTCGACACCGGTGCTGCCGTCGCGCAGGTCGCCGGTGGCCGCGGTGCCGGTGCCGGGCCAGGCCGTGGGCACGACGGACAGGGCCCGCAGCACGCGGTCGGCCGCCACCCGCGAGCGGGCCCGGGTGGTCACGAAGCCGGCGAGCGCGCCGAGCGGTTCGACCAGGTACGCCGCCGCGGCGTAGAACGCGACGAGCGCCCCGACCTCGATGCTGCCCCGCAGGACCAGGCGCGCACCGACCCAGGTGACCAGGATCAGCAGCACGCCGGGAAGCAGCAGCTTGGCCGCCTCGATCAGCGCCTCGGTGCCGGCGATGCCGGTGCCGGCCACCCGCGCCTGCCGCGAGGTCTCCCGATAGCGGGCGCGGAACGCGTGCTCGGCGCCGATCGACCGCAGGATCCGCAGGCCCAGCGCGATGTCGGAGCCGAGATCACCGAGCCGGCCGAGCAGCATCCGCTGCTCGCGCTGGCGTCCCTCGAGCGGCTCGGCCACCCTCGTGGTCGCCCACATCAGCAGCGGCACGCCCACCAGCACGATCGCGCCGAGCAGCAGGGAGCTGGTCAGCAGGTAGCCGGCCACCACGGCGAAGGCGACCACCGAGGCGACGAGCTGGATGAGCGCGCCCGGATAACCGGCGATCGCGTCGGTGTCCGAGGTCATGGCCGTGGCCAGCTCGCCCGGGGAGACCTCGCGGCTGATCGCCCGGGCCCGTCCCGCGACCGCCAGGCCGAGGCGCCGCTTGAGCTGGAACGCGACCTTTACCCGCAGGCGGGACGAGGCGCCGTAGCGCCACACGCTGGCGGCGATCGCGACGACGACCAGAGCGGCGAGGACTCCCACGGGACCGGCGGCCAGGCCCTCGCCGCCGGTCGCGGCGTTGAGCACGGCACCGATCGCAGCCGGGGTCAGCGCCTCGGCCACGCTGCCGAGCAGCGCGACGCCGAGGATCAGGCTCAGCGCCGGCAGGTGGCCGCGTACCGCCGAGCGCATCAGGGCCCGGCGCGACGCCGGCGCCGGGTGGGGCACGGTCATGTCAGGGGAATCGCCTTCAGGTCGGGATACCGGGCCTGCAGGGCGGCCATGTCGGGCAGGCCACCCAGGTCGCGCAGGACCTCGATGAGGGTGTCGAGGAACGGGCCGGACCGCGACCCGGCGGCGATCTTGAACAGGCCCTCGCGGCGGGCGACGCGCGGCACGATCGTCTCGAAACGGTGTGAGCGGAAGCCGAAGCTCGACCCGTGGGTGCAGCGGATGCCGCGACGCGCCACCTCCCGGCGCAGGGCGGCCAGCAGCAGCCCGTGGTTGTGCAGGGTGTCCTCGGTCAGCTTGACGATGACGAACGGGCTCTGCGCCACCCCGGGTGTGGCCGGGCGCAGGGCGGGATGCACGACCTCGGCGAAGACGCCCCGCACCGGTTCCAGCTCGCGGGCCAGGCGGGCGTTGTTGGCGAAGACCTGACCGGCGTGGCGCCGGATCCAGGCCGGATCGGCGATGAAGCCGACGTCGAGGGCGGCCGCGGCGGCGACCGGGATGCCGGCGCCGGTGGTGGCCCGGGCCAGGCGCATCGTGTCGGCGAACTGCTGATGGCTCGGCACCGCCGACGGCGCCGGGCCGGCCGGTGAGTAGATCTCGGCGATGCCGAGATTGGCCAGCTCGAGACCCTGCTGATCCAGCTTGAGCCCGGACCGCAGCTCGACCACCAGGACGTCACCGAGGCCGGCGAGGCCGTCGAGCACGGCCCGGGTCGGCCAGAGCGGCGAGACCAGCGTGGTGTCCACGACGATGATCCTGGGCCGGGCCGCGGCGGCGCGCCAGGCCCGCAGCAGCGCGGTCACGTCGAGGACGTCCAGATCCCAGTTGTAGCGCACCGGCTCGATGAGCAGCACCTCGTGGCCGCCGTTTCGCAGGCACTGTGTGAGGCCGTCGGTGTCGACCTTGTCGTAGCGCAGCACGGCCGAGCCGAGGTACTCCAGCAGCAGGTCGGTCTCGAAGTAGTCACCCCAGTACGCCACCGACAACGGCCGCCGCTGATCAGGGCTCAGCATGTGCACAAGCGACTGGAACACGTGCCCCAGACCCGCCATACAGCTGTTGAAGGTGACCACTGTCCTGTGCCAGCCGTCGGGAACGGGCCCGGTCGCCAGCCGGTTCTCCAGGTGAGCGACCGGCAGGCCCCGCTCGTAGCTGTGCGGGAAGGCCAGCCCGCTGGGCAGGCGCCGGTCGCCGGTCGAGTCCGGCGAGCGGAAATGTTCCTCGTCCAGGCGGTGCCCGCGTCGCAGCAGCAACGTCCGGAGCCGCTCGGACGCGGTCTCCAGGCGGTGCTCGGCGGCCCGCGCGTCCGCGGCCACGTCAACCGCGGCGAGCCGGCTTCGGAAGCGGGCCCAGTGCTGTTGATCGCCGGCATCCTGGGCCTGCGCGAGGGCGGCGAGGCCGGTCAGCAGTTCGCGTTCGAGGCCGAGCTCGTCGCGGTGCCGCCGCCCGGTCGACGGCGCGACCTGCGTGCCCG
Source organism: Actinoplanes sp. CA-051413 (assembly GCF_050955795.1). NCBI lineage: Bacteria > Bacillati > Actinomycetota > Actinomycetes > Micromonosporales > Micromonosporaceae > Actinoplanes > Actinoplanes sp. CA-051413. The sequence continues at coordinate 3,010,041 of NZ_CP192100.1, read as the reverse complement.
CACTCATGACACCGGCCGGATCCCGGTGCCGTCGTACGCGTACTCGCCGGGCGGCTCGAGCCGGTTGAACCACCGCCGGTTGGTCGAGGTGTAGGCGCCCGAGGCCGTCAGCACAAGCCGGTCCCCCACCGCGCAGGGGCCGAGGTCGAACGTGGAACGCCGCCCGCGCACATCGGTGCCGAAGAAGTCGTTCTCGTACAGCGTGTTGCCGGCCAGCAGGGTGGCGCGGACCTCGCCCGGCGTCGCGTCCGGGTCGGCGGGCAGCACGGCCGGCCGGTGCCAGGGCGCGTAGTTCCAGGCCGAGGCGTCCACCGTCACCACATCGGCGGCGAAGGCCGGATGATCGCGTTCGGCCGACAGCACGGAGACGAACAGGTAGCCGTGCGGGCCGAGGACCCCACCGCCGGGCTCGAACTGCAGCGTCATCGGCCGGCCCGTGCGCTCGCGCCACTGCCGCACCGTGCGGTCGACGGTGGCCAGCGCGGCCAGGGCCGCACTGCGCTGGGCGTAGAGGCTGAAGAAGCCGCCGCCCAGGTCGATGGTGTGCAGGCTCGGGAAGGCCTCGGCGACCGCCAGCAGGTAGCGGGTCTTGAAGATCAGATGGGCCGCGCTCATCTGCCCGGTGTGGGTGTGCAACCGGACGAGCGGATTTCCGGTACGGCCGAGCAGCTCGTGCAGGCGCGGATCGGTGGCGAGCAGCCCGAAGCGGCTCTGCCCGCCGAAGGTGCTGTGCTCGTTCTCGATCTCGTCCGGCAACGGCACCCGCAGCCGCACCCCGACGGGCTCGCCCGGGAAGGCCGCGCAGAGGGCGTCGAGCTGCTCGTACGAGCTCGCGTCGACGAGCACCCCGTCCGCGCGCAGCTTCTCGGCGTCGGCGATCGAGAAGGCCGGGCCGGTGGCGGTGATCCGGGCGAACCCGGCCGCCCGGGCCAGCTCGTACTCTCCGACGGAGGCGACGTCCGCGCCGAGGCCCAGACCCGCCAGCTCGCTCAGGATCCCGATCGTGTGACATGCCTTCAGGGCCACGTTGAGCTGAGCTCCGTGCACCGTGGCGACGTCAGCGGCGAGCATGCCGACCGAGTGGCGCAGCCCCTTGAGGTCGTAGACGAGCGACGGTGTCGGCAGCTCCAGCGCGTACCGGAACATCGCGGCGTCCGGGAACCGCACCAGCGGCGGCACCGGCCGCCCGGCCGGGGGTGTGGTCACGTCAGGTTCCCTTCGTCTGCGGGCCGGACGGTGCCGGGCGCGGTCCGGCCGCGCCCGGCACCCGAACGCCGGGGCCGTTACTGGCCCAGCTCGCTCGTCTTCGGGCGGTTCATCGCCAGGATCGACAGGTCGGTCCGGATCTCCCGGACGTCCCCGCTGAGCACCTCGACGTCGTCCGTCAGACCCAGGTCCTCGACCTTCAGGCCTTGCGGCTCGGCGAACATGTCCGCGAGAGACCGCTCCAGCGCCTCAATGGACTCCATAACACTCACCTCCTTTCAGCGTCACAGTCCCGAACGGTGTTGTGCGGGTATCAGGAGGGAACGGACACGCCGGTGTAGTTCTCGGCGTGGGCGCTCAGCGGGGAGCCGCCGGGCAACGGCACCTCGGCCAGCGCATCGACGACCTCGGCCAGCCAGGCCGTCAGCCGGCGGCCGTCGACGCCGTACTCACCGGCGAGAGCGGGGGTCTCGGTTCCCCGCGCGAAGTGCCGCGCCCGGGCCCAGGACTTGACGAGATTGCCGGCCGGCCCGGCGCGGCGGGCCGGGTCGTCGGCGTACCGGCAGAGCAGAGCCAGGTAGAACAGGCTCTGATGGGTGTAGACGTGGTACGCCGCCAGCGAGCGGTCCGCGCTGAACAGCCGGCCCGGTCCACCCCACGGCACCGGCAGCAGCTCGCTGCTCTCGTCGACGTAGCCGGCCCGCAGGATGTCGCGGGCCACGCCCAGATCGGCGAGCTTCTGGTGCAGGCTCTCGTGCAGCACGATCTCGGCGGTGCGGACCGGGTCGGCGAAGATCCGTTCGCTGACGTAGATGATCAGCGGAGTGCCGGCGTAGTAGCCGCTGTTCATGGCCCCGTCGTAGACGCCCACGGAGATGCCCTCGACCACGTCCGGGCCGATCAGCGGCAGGGCGGTGGTCAGCACCTCGGCCGCTGCGAGCAGGGCGGTGCCGGACTCCGGGCGGGACGGCACGGTCGCGACCACGGAGGTGTCGGCCGTACCGGCCATCGAGGTGTTGAACCGGGCGACCAGCTCCTCGCCGACCGGATGCCCGTGCCAGGCCTGAAGAGCCCCGGGCCGCGCCCGTCCCGGCGCCGCGTCGGCCGCCAGCGCGGGATCGTCCTGGTGGGTCCGCCGGTACGCGGCATGCTCGCCCAGCAGCGCACGCCCCTGCTCGACGTCGCCGGCGAGCAGGAGCCGCAGCCCGGCATCGAGGGCACCGCGGCGCAGCGACTCGAGCTGCGGTACGCCGGCGGGGGCCAGATCGGCAGTGTCCAGCCCGCACGTCTGGGCGCAGAGCACACCCAGGCCGCGGTAGTAGGCCGCAGCCGTGCGGCGGATGTCGTCGCCGCGGCCGAACATGCCACCGGCGAGCCGGCGTTCCAGCCCGGTCGCGAGGGCGAGGACGCCGGACCAGTCGACGACAGCGGCGGTCATCGCCCGGCTCCCGCGGTGATGAGCCCGTGCCGGCCGAGCAGATCCAGCTTCCGGTCGACCAGGGTGGCGACCTGTTCGCGGGTGGCGCGGTCACCGAGCAGGCCGGCGACGCGCTCCCCGATCGCCTCGGCCGAGCGCCCGTCGCACAGCTCGAGGACGTACCAGGTCAGCCGGTCCAGGACGCTGACGCCGAACGGCTCGCGGGAGAACACGAAGGCGGCGGAGTGATCCGCATAGGGCTCGAGGAACCAGGTCGACGTCTTGCGGAGACCGTCCATGTTGTCGCTCCTGTCCATCGGGCCGGCGATACGCTGACCGATGGTTCAGCCGGGGCGTTGCAGCATGGTTGCAGCGCAGGTCGCGAAGGCAGCGCCGGGAGGCAGGCCCGGTCTCCGCGGCCACGTCGCCGTCGGAGGCCGCGCCCCTGGCAGCCACCGGCGGATGCGGCAACGTCGACTCCGGCGGCGAGGGCGCCCCAGACCCAGCAGATACGGAACCTCAGATGGTGACGCCGGTCAGCCGAGCGCAAAGGGCGAGCAGTTCATCCTGATTCTTCGGAGCCGTCTCTCTCGGGCCTGGCCGCCAAGCGCGCTCCGTGTCGTAGGAGTCCGGCGGCACTACGTCAGCCGTCGCCAACCGGGCCAGGCGCACACCCGCATGTGCGGGTTCCAGCGGCGCGGTGTCGCCATTGCGCAGGGTCATCTGGGTCGACACCCAGCCCGGATCGAACGCCAGGCTCATCACCTCCGGCCGGCGGCGGCCGATACCCAGGGCCAGCAGGATCAGGTGCAGCTTGGTGTTCTGGTACGCCTGCCAGCCGTTGAACGGTTGCCGCGCGAAGTTCGGGTCGCCCAGATCCAGCACGCCGTCAGCCGCCACCGCCGACGAAACAAAGATCAGCCTCCCCGGATCCGGAAGCAGAGCCGCCAACAGGTACGCCGAGAGCGTGTTGACCTGGAACATCAACTCGTTGCCGTCCACCGTCACCTGCCGGTCGGTGGCGTGCTTGAGGCCAAGACCCGCATTCAGCACGACAGTGTCGAAGCGTCCGAACTTTTCGGCCTGCGCGGCCATGTCACGGATCTGCCGATACGAGGCGAGGTCCGCGATGACCACGCCCGCCGCCCGGGGCACGGCAGCGAGCGCTTCCTCCGCCCGTTGCTCGTTACGCGCGTGCAGCACAACCTCATGTCCGGACTCGGCCAGCGCAACCGCTGCGGCCTGGCCGATGCCGGCAGACGATCCGGTGATCAGAACCGTGGCCATCCCGCCCTACCTCTCGGAGATCGTGTGCCACTGTAGATCGTCTCGCTGTCCGCCCAGCCTCGATGCGTGTGGGAACTCCGTGCCGTCCGAGCAGCGTGGTCAGAGATCGGCTGCGGCGTCGTATCGGCGGCGCAGGTCGGCCATTTCCGATTTGGCCAGGGCCTCCTTGGTCGCCAGTTCCGCATACTTCGCCGGAAACATCTGCCACAGCCGGTCGATGTACCTGACGCTGTCCGTCGCCTCGACCACCTGGATGCCCGCCGGCTGGGTGGACATGTCCACGATCACCGGACCGGCGAGCTTGACCGCCCCGTCCCACTCGCGCTTCTGCTCGGCGACCCCACAGAGGTGGAAGCCGTAGACCGTCCGGACGTCGGCGAGAGCGGTGGCCTCGGCCGGCTCGTAGCCGTAGACGCGGACTCCGCAGATGACCGCCGGCTTCGCGTTCGCCCCGGTCGCCACCTGCTGGCCATTATGTCCGGTGTGGTTGTGCTGCTCGGGCTTCGACTGCTCGAGGGTGGTTCGCAACCGGGTCACAATCTGCGCCTGCAGCTCGGCCGGCTCTGCTTCCCGGCCGGCCGATCTTGTGAAGACGACGGCACCGAACGAGATCAGCAGGACCACCGCCACCCACACGAAGCGGTTTCGGTACCACCTCGCGAAGACCCGGAACCTCATGATCACTTCTCCTCGTCGCCGTGCTGGTGGGCCGGCAGACCGGACCGGGAGGCTCCGGAGTGTCGGGCCGAGCCCTACGGCGCGCTACGGACTGCGCAGAACGACCGGCGACGTCCTGGGCCGAAGCTGCGCCTACCCGGCCGCGAGCAGTTGGGAGCGCTCCCAAACAGGATGGCATCTTTGTGTCGAGCTATCAACCTAAGTCTATGTATGTCTGTCCTTCCCTTCCATGACAGCGGCGCGCTCCTGCGACACCCGCGCTCACCTGCTCGCCGGGATCTTCAGCGGCCGGGAAGCGCCGAATAGACGGGCAGGAAGCCTGGGGCAGCCGTGCACCGGCTCCGGAAGGGGTAGGCTCGCCGCCCTCGTCGAAGATCTCGCGGCGATCCTGGCGGACCCCCGATACACCGGCCGACAGGTACGGAACCGGCAACACACCGATCACCACGAAGTGCGGCCAGGCGACGACGCAGCCGGCCGCCAGGGTGAAACCCTCCCGCGGCTGGAATCCGCACGAACAGAGGGTCTCGCCGCCGAGACCGCATCAGGCGCTGGTCGGCGCCGGGCAGACCGTCAACGAACGCCGCACGGTGCCGTCAGTTCCGGCCGTCGGACAGGTCCTCGACGATGCCGTACCGGGCCATGATCGCTGACCGGCGTGACCGGTTGACTGCGCGCACCCGGCTTCCCACGAAGAACACGTCGAGCAGCGTCCACAGGCCGAGCCCGCCGAAGGTGCACAGCATCGCTATGGACCGGCCGGTGTCCCCCAGGTAGAAACGGTGCCCACCGAGAATGCCGACCACGCACCACAACGCGTACGCGACCCGGGGGTCCTTCCTGACCGACCGGTAGTCAGCCTCGGCCATCAGCACGGTGTACCGCTGCCAGCCGGGGAGGGCGGCCGGGCCGGATGCGGGTACAGGCGCGCTCGAACTCATCGGCGCAACGATAGTCCGGGATCAGGGGCGGGAGAACATCGCGGCCAGGGCGGCGTCCGAGGCGTGCAGAGCGTCGCGGTCGAAGGTGCTGCCGGTGGCGACCAGTTCGGCGGCTCCGGTGCGGTCGAGTATTTCGGTGAGGTGGCGTTGTACCCGGTCGGGTGTGCCGGTGATCGCCGCGGCGGTGATCTGGTCGAGGTACTGCTGCTGGCGCGGGGTCCGGGCAGCGGCGCGGGCGGCAGCCACCGGTTCGAGTGGCGGGAACACCCCGGTCGTACGGCTTTGAGCCATCGCCCACGCCTCGGGCAGCAGCAGGTCGGCGGCTTCCGCGTCAGTGTCGGCGACCAGTACGTCCGCACTGATCGCCAGCCACGGCTCGGGTTGCTGGGCGGAGGGTTCGAAGGTGCGCCGGTAGTCGGCCAGCGCCTGGGCACCGTCCGCGCCGAGCAGTGGGCCGCCCACGATCACCGGGAGGCCCAGTCGTGCCGCGATCCGCAGGCCGGTTCCGGTGGCCAGCACGTACAGCGGGATGGAGCTCTCCGGCTGCGGGTGCAGGGTGATCTCCGCCGTACCGGTGAGGAAGTCACGCAGCTCGGCCAGGTCGGCCGCGAAGTCGCCGTCGGTCTGCCGCAGGGCCCGGCGCACCGGCGCGGTGAAGCCCGGCGAGCGGCCCAGCCCGAGGTCGACGCGGCCCGGAGCGAAGGCGGAGACCGTGGCGAACTGCTCGGCGACGACGAGCGGCTGGTGGTGCGGCAGCATGACACCGGCCGAGCCGAGCCGGATCACCGTCGTGGCGCCGGCGACGGCGGTCAGCAGCGGTGCCGGGGCGGCGCCCGCGATCCCGGGGACACCGTGGTGCTCAGCGACCCAGAAGCGGTGATAGCCGAGCTGCTCGGCACGCGTCGCGCGAGCCACGGTGCCCCGGAGCGCCGCACCGTCGGTTTCGCCGCTACGGGTGCGTGACCGGTCCAGCAGCGAGAGTCGAACTTCGGCGTTGATCACACCGATGCCAGCGTCCGTGCGGGCGGATCTTGTTCCCGCAGGCTACTCTGCCGTCGTCGCGGCGATACGGACCCGTTCCAACGTACGAAATGCCGCGCGATCGGCTCACCGTGTGCCGAACTGATCAACCCAGGAGGGTGCAGTGGCGGATCTGCCACCGAAACAGCCTGATCCCCCGAAGGCGGCGGAGGCCGCCTCCGCGGGCCCGCCGCCGGCGCCCCAGCTGCTGGTCATGCCGCCCACCGAGGCGATCCCGTCGCTGGTCTGGCCGGGGGCCGAAGGCGAACCGGCCTGGGCGATACCGGTCCTGGTCCCGCCCGGTACGCGGGGATATGCGATCTTCGTGCCGATGGTTTCCGTTGCGGCGCCGGCCCCAGCCGCCACCAAACCGACCGTCACCGAACCGGCCGACCAACCCCAGAAACCCGCGGCCCCGCCGGCCGTCACCACTCCGGCTGCGGCCACTCCGGCCGTCACCACCCCGGCTGCGGCCACTCCGGCTGCCACCGCTTCGGCAGCTGCCACTCCGGCTGCCGCCGCTCCGCCAGCTGCCAAGAGCCCGGCCACGGCACCCTCGGCCGTCCCGCCGGCGAGGGTTCTGCCACCGGCTCCTCAGCGTCCGCAAACCCACACGCCCCAGTACCCGCCGCGCCCGCTCGGCACGTACGAGCGGCCGCCGACCGCGTGGCAGACGTTCCGCAAGAAGCACTGGCCCGGACCGAAGAAAGCCCAGGGCTGGGCCGTCCCGGCCGGCGTGCTCGCCGGCGCCGTCGGCTTCCTGATCTTCCTGCCGCTGGATCGGGTGGGCATCGGCTGGTTCCTCGGCTGGCTGGCGCTGACGCTGGGAGTCGCGTTCGCCGTCCGGCGATCCACCGACCTGCCGCGCCGCGAGCGGCTGCTCCGCTCCGGCTGGGCCGTGGCAGCGCTTGCCCTGCTGCTCATCCCGGCGTTCCGCAACGCGTGGTGGCTGGTGACGTTCAGTGTGCTGGGCGCGATCGGCTGCACCGCGCTGGCGATCGTCGGCGGCCGCCAGGTCAGATCGATCCTGTTCAGCCTGGTGGCTGCTCCTTACGCCGCTTTGGCCGGCATCCCGTGGGTACGCCGGCACCTGAAAGCGGGCCGCAATCCGGGAATCGCCCGGCGGATCCTCTTCTCGGTCGCCCTCACCGCTGTGGTGCTGCTCGTCTTCGGCGCCCTGCTGTCGTCCGCCGACGTCGCGTTCTCCCAGCTGCTGGACGACGCCATCCCCGATTTCAGCATCGGCTCGATCTTCCAGTGGATTTTCCTGGCGGCGGCCGGTGGCCTGCTCGCCGTCTCCGGGATCTACACGCTGGCCGCGCCGCCGGCGACGTCCAGCCTGGACACCGAAGGCAAGGGCAGATTCGGCCTGATCGAGTGGGCGCCGGCCGGCGCCGCGCTCGTGCTGCTCTTCGGCGGTTTCGTCGCCGTGCAGTTCACCGTGCTGTTCGGCGGAAGCCGGCACGTGCTGGAGACGGCCGGGCTCAGCTATTCCCAGTACGCCCGGAGCGGATTCTGGCAGCTGGTCGCGGTCACGCTGTTGTCCCTTGCGCTGATCGCGAGCCTGGCCCGCTGGGCGAAACGGGACCAGCCGGCGGAACGGCTGCTGCTACGCGTACTGCTGGGTCTGCTGTGCGCCCTGAGCGTCATCATCGTCGCGTCCGCGCTGTCGCGGATGTGGGAGTACCAGCGGGTCTACAGCTTCACCGGTGAGCGGATCTTCGTGATGGCCTCCGAAATGCTGCTCGGTGTGATCTTCGTGCTGATCGCGGTCGCCGGCCTGAAGTGGCAGGGCCGCTGGATTCCCGGAGCCACCGTCGGTCTCGCCGTGCTGATGCTGCTCGGCCTCGCCGCCCTCGACCCCGAGGGCTATGTGGCCAGCCGCAACGCGGCCCGCTACGAAGGCTCCGGCAAGATCGACGCCTGGTACCTGCGGGCTCTGTCCGCCGACGCGACCCCGGCCCTGACCAAACTGCCCGATCCGGTACGCCGGTGCACGCTCAGCTGGATCGCCGAGGACCTCGAGGACCCCGACCCCTGGTACGCCTGGAACCTCGGCCGGCAACGGGCCCGCGAAGCCCTCGCCGAACTGGGTCCCGCCGCGATCGGAAGCCAGAAGGACTGCCGCGCCGCCGACCAGTTCGACCTGCCCAAGAAACGACGATGAGTGCTGGAGCTCCGGTTCCACACCGGAGCTCCATCATCCTCTTTCCGCGGTCTCCGCGTGACCCCGGAATTACAATCAACGCCGCACCCGGCAGATTGACGGACGTCCGGAGTTCGACACTCGTTGATGTTGGCGAGAGGATTGTTACGGCCTACCGTGGCACCATGACCAAGTTGCGGGGGCATAGAGGTCAAGGACACGACGACGAGCCAGGTGCCACGGACGAGATCTACCGGGCGGCCGCGACCGGGCCGCCGCGCCGGAGACCGGCGCGGGCGCTGCTGATCGCCGCGGCCGGCATCGCGCTGCCGCCCGTGCTCGCCGCCCTGTCGCCCAGCCCCGGCCCCGCCCTGCTCGGCGACGCGCACCCGCGCCTGCTGCTGCTGCCCGGGGTCGTGCTGATCCCGGTGCTGGCCTTCCTGTACGTGGTCAGCCACCGCGCCCGGCGGCGGTGCACGCCGACGCTCACCACAATTGTGTCGGCCAGCCTGGTGCTCGGGCTCGTGGGCGCCGCGCTGGTAGTGCTCGCCGCGGTCGTGGCCGCGGCGTTCGTCTCCTCGGCCGTACTGGTGATCATGATGCTCTGCTGGGCGGTGACCACCGCCGTGCTGGGCCGCGAGCTCTACCGGGTGGCGGCCGACCTGTCGCGGTCCCGGCGCCGCCGCACCGTCGAGACCATCCGGCGGCTGCACGCCCGGCTCCGCGGACGGGTCGTTGCGGCCCGCAGCGAGGAACGCGAGCGCCTCCGGCGCGACCTGCACGACGGGCTCGGGCCGACGCTGAGCGGCCTGCGGCTGCGGCTGGACACCGCGGCCGCGCACGTGGCCGATGACTCGCCGGCCCGGCAGCTGCTCACCGACGCGGCGACCGAGCTGACCCGGGTCACCGAGGAGGTGCGCCGGGCGATCGACGGGCTGCGGCCCGCCGACCTCGACGACGGCGACCTGCCCGCCGCGCTGCAACGGCTCGCCGCCCGGCTGGCGCACGACGGCCTGACGGTCCGGGCCGAGGTGCCCGAGGACGCCCCGCCGCTGTCCGACGCGGTGCAGGTGGCGGCGTACCGGATAGCCGGCGAGGGCCTGACCAGGCGCCGGGGTCTTCCGCAACGCATCGGACGTCAGCTCATGCCCGCCGGATAGGGGAACGAGAGGAAGTCCTCGTCGAGCTGCGCGACGCTCTTCGGCAACCACAGCCGGGTCAGCTGCCGGACCGTCTCGCGGGGCAGCGGCGGACTCACCACCCTGGTGTCCGGCTTGGCGACCGTCTGGACCGCCCAGGCCAGCCCGTTCAGCGGGGCGATCCGGCGCCAGCGTCCGCGGTCGATGCCGAGCAGCATCATGGCGCGGAGGAAGGCGTGCCAGGTGTGGTAGCCCACCGGCGGTTTGCCGTTCATCGTGTGCACCTCCTGCTCGTACTCCGCGAGACGGGGGTCGAAGAGCACGCCCTGGCCGAAGTCGATGAACGCGGTCACCAGCCGGGGGTCATGCCGGTGGTAGAGCTCGTCGAAGGCGATCAGCTGGGCCCGGGACAGGACCTCGAGCTGCGGCCGGATCGGCGTCACGACGTCCAGGAACGCGGCGGGGTACGTGCCGGCCGCGTTCGTGTCCCGCCAGGCGAAGTAGATGTCGCGCTCGAAGCGGTCGAACCGGGACCGCAGCACCTCGTACGCCGCGGCCAGCTCGGCGCTGGGGGCGAACGCTGTGTACTGGTCGAAGCGGTACCAGAACTCGTTGCCCAGCCGGTCGCCGAGCATGCCCGGCACCTCCGGCAGCGGCTCGGTCCGCGGCGGGGCGAGTGCCGCCGCGGCGGTATTGGAGCCGAGCACTGCCGTGGTTCCTGCCAGCGCGGCCATGACCAGCGATCCGCGCAACAGTCCGCGCCGGTCGACTTCGAATGAAGGCATCGCTTTCCCTTCCGGTCAGGGCACCACCCGGGCGCGCCGCGCGGCACCTCGTCGTTGTCGGGCCGGCCGCCGGCCGGTCCGCGGATCCGCACGCTACTGCGACGGTCTATACCGGACCTATATCCGCCGGATCGGCCGGCCGGCGGCTCCCGCCGGATGAGCGGTCAGGCATCCCGGCGCCCGATCAGGTAGGTGGCGATCCCGATCGCCACCACCACGTACGCGGCCAGCACAGCGAGCGCGGCGGCCGGCGAGAGCACGGCATCTGGCACGTCGCCGCCGATCTGGAGGGCCAGGCTTCTCATCGACAGTGCGTCGATCTTCGGCCCGAGCGGCTCGGGGATGTTGCCCGCGGCGATCGGAAACACGTACACCAGCAGCGCGATGCCGGCGATCGCGGCGACCGCCGAGCGGAAGATCGCCGCGAGGCCGAGGCCGACGAGCGCCACTACCACGGCGGTCAAACCCATCGCGAACAAGGTCGCGGCGCGGTCGTCGACGCCCGTCCGGTAGTCGGGGATCGCGCGGTCACCGACCACCAGCCGGCTGAGGAAGAACGTGCCGAAGATGACGGCCTGGGCGGCGACGAAGACCACGCACGCCACGATCGTGCTCTTGGCCAGGAACACCACGCGGCGCGACGGCATCGCGATGAAGCTGGTGCGGATCATGCCGCTGGTGTACTCCGAGCTGATCGCCAGCACGCCGAGGACGCCCAGGCAGAGGTGGGCCACCAGCATGGTGACCTCCTCCATCGGCGTGCCGGTGAAGGTGGCGCGGCCGGCCGCGTCGCGGCCGTCGTACGAGGAGACCATGCCGAACGTGAGCAGCGTGCTCAGCACCACGCTGGCCAGCGCCACGCCCAGGCAGTACAGGGTCGTCGCGGTCGTCCGGATCTTGATCCATTCGGCGACGAGCGCGTCGGTCATCGGGACACCGTCCTGTTGTCAGAGGCACCGAACTGGACGGTGCCGGCGGTAAGTGACAGATAGGCGTCCTCGAGGGAGGCGCTGCGGACCGCGGCCTCGTAGATCGGGATGCCGTTCCCGGCGGCCAGGTCGCCGATCCGCTGCTGGTCGAGCCCGCGTACGGTCAGGGCGCCGTCGGCCGCGGTGGCGATCTCACCGCCGGCCGCGCGGAGCACGCCGGCCAGTTCCTCCGGTCGCGCCGAGCGGACGAGCACGCCCTCGGTGAACTGTTCGGCCAGCTCGCGCACCGAGGTGTCGGCGATCAGCCGGCCGCGTCCGATGATCAGCAACTGGTCCGCGGTCAGCTGCATCTCGCTCATCAGGTGGCTGGAGAGCAGGACCGTCCCGCCTTCGGCCGCGAAGGACCGCAGCATGTCCCGGATCCAGCGCACGCCGTCCGGGTCCAGCCCGTTGACCGGCTCGTCCAGCACGAGCACGTCGGGCTCACCGAGCAGCGCCGCGGCGATGCCGAGCCGCTGGCGCATGCCGAGCGAGAACCCGCCGACAGCCTTACGGGCCACCCCGGCCAGGCCGACCTCCTCCAGCACCCGCGTCACCCGGGCCGGCTCGATCCGGTTGCTCCGGGCCAGCCAGCGCAGGTGGTTGAGGGCGCTGCGGTTGCCCTGGAGCGCGTTCGCATCCAGCAGGGCGCCGACGCGGCGCATCGGATGGCGCAGCCCGGCGTACGGCCGGCCGTCGATGGTGGCCGTGCCGGCGGTGGGAGTGTCCAGGCCGAGCAGCATCCGCATGGTGGTCGACTTCCCGGCGCCGTTCGGGCCGAGGAAGCCCGTGACGGTGCCCGCCCGCACCGTGAACGACAGCCCGTCGACGGCCACCGTGCCGCCGTACCGTTTGGTCAGTTCTCGCACCTCAATCATGGCGACAACCCTTCCGCAGCAGCACCGGCGACACATCTCTCCCCCGTCTCGACTTTGCGTCTGCCGCGGGATGGACCGATCTGCCGTGTACCGCGCGAGGTATGCCTCCAGGCCTACGTCCCGGGACGGTCGACGCGGCACGCCGCCCGGCGATACGGTCGGCTCATGGAGTTCACTAGTGAACGGTGAGGTGACATCGGCGCACACTCGGCTGCTCACCGGCCGGCCGCGCCGGCGTGACCTGATCGTGGTGGACTCGCTCGCCGCGGCCGGATACACCGCGGTGATGTTGACGTCCACGCTGGGCTCGTCACCCGCTCACGGCGTACCGGTCTGGGGTCGTGTCCTCCTCATCGCCGCCATGGGGCTGCCGCTCGCGGTCCGCCGGATCTGGCCCGTGCCCGTCTTCACGGTCGTGCTCGCCGCCTCCGTGGCGGCCGCGGCCACCGACGTCGCGGGCAGCCTCTTCGTCGCCGCGGCTTTCGCGCTGTATCCGGTGGCGCTCACCCGGCCGCCCCGCCCGTGGCTGCCCACCCGGGTGATCGGCGTGCTGACCTGCCTCACGCTGGTGATCGGTTCGGTGGCCGGGCTGCCGGTCTGGGCCCGGGACGCGGCGGGCGGCGTGCTGCTGAGCGCCGTGCTGCTCGGCGGTGCGTGGACGCTGGGCCGCGCCGCGCGCGAGCGCCACGCCTACGCGGAACGCTCCGCCGCTCAGCTCACCGAGCGCGCGGTGGCCGGCGAACGGCTGCGGATCGCCCGGGAGCTGCACGACATCGTCGCGCACAGCATGGGGGTGATCGCGGTCAAGGCCGGCGTCGCGCACCACGTCATGGACCAGCATCCGGAGGTGGCGCGGGAGGCGCTGGGCGCGATCGAGACGACGAGCCGTTCGGCGCTCACCGAGCTGCGCCAGATGCTGGGCGTGCTGCGCTCGGATTCCACGGACGATCTGGCTGACGCGTACGCCCCGCCGCAGGGCCTGGCCGGCCTGCCGGCCCTGGCCGAGCGGGCCGGGCGGGCCGGCGTCAAGGTCGACCTGCGGCTGGCTGACCTGGGTCCGGTGCCGGAGGGCGTCGAGCTGTGCATCTACCGCATCGTGCAGGAGTCGCTGACCAACGTCGTGAAGCACGCTGCGCCCGCGTCCTGCGAGGTCCGCATCGGCCGGGCCGGCGGCATGATCTCGGTCGAGGTCACGGACGACGGGCCCGGCCGGCGCCAGTTCCCGGCCGACGGCACGCCCGGCCTCGGGCTGATCGGCATGCGGGAGCGGGTGACGCTCTACGACGGCACGCTGGAGGCCGGTCCTCTCCCGAGGCAGGGCTTCCGGGTATCGGCCCGCCTGCCGTTCCAGGCGGCAGCGAAGGTCTCCGCGTGAGCGACGCCGTACGGGTACTCGTCGTGGACGACCAGGCGCTGCTGCGCGGCAGCTTCCGGGCCCTGGTCGACACCGCTCCCGGCCTGACGGTCGTCGGCGAGGCGGCCACCGGCCTCGAGGCGGTCGAGCTGGCCCACCGGGAGCGCCCGGACGTGGTGCTGATGGACATCCGCATGCCGGGCATGGACGGCGTGGAGGCGACACGGCAGATCTGCGCCGCGCCGGAAACCGCGCACGTACGGGTGCTGATCCTGACGATGTTCGACCTGGACGCGTACGTCTACGCGGCGCTGCGCGCGGGAGCCAGCGGCTTCCTGCTCAAGGACACGCCACCGGCCGACCTCCTGTCAGCGATCAGGGTGATCGCCGCGGGCGACGCGTTGCTGGCGCCCGGCGTGACCCGTCGCCTGATCGCGGAGTTCGCCCAGCGCCCGGAACAGGCCGAACTTCCCACCGCGGGCCTGCCCGGCGTCACCGAACGCGAGCGCGAGGTGCTGGTACTGGTCGCCCGTGGCCTGTCCAACGGCGAGATCGCCGCGCACCTGCGGCTGGGCGTCGGCACCGTGAAGACCCATGTGTCCCGGCTGCTGGCGAAGCTGGCGGCCCGCGACCGCGCGCAGCTCGTCGCCGCCGCCTACGAGAGCGGCCTGGTGACGGCGTCGCCGCGCCGCTGAACGGACCGCAGGGGCGATCCGGCCGTCGCGTCGCCTCTCCAGGTTTTCTCACCCGGTTCTCCAGCGCCTCTCCAGTGCCGCCGCAACGGTGAAGGGAGCACTCCGCTTCCTACGGCACGGAGGTTTCCCATGACACCGTCGCACCGTCCCATCGCCTTGGCCGCGGCCCTGCTGCTGGCATCCACCGCCCTGGCCGCACCCGCCGGGGCCGCTCCACCGGGGACGCCCGCCGCAGCCGCGGCGGACACCAGCGTGGTGCTACGCCCCGACGGCGACATCGTGCGGCAATGGACCAGCGGCACCGCGGGCCCGGCGTGGTCCGCGCTCGACGACGCCGTCGTGCAACCGGCGTCCGTGTCCGCCGCCGACTACATCTATGCCGGCGGCACCGGCCGCCGTACCGAAGTCACGCTCGCGACCACATCTCTCACCGGCGGCACGGCGTCCGTCGCCGGCTGGTACTACGCCAACACCGGCGCCGGCACCCAGCTGCAGGTCGAGGTCGTGACGGCCGGCCGGACGCTGGTCGGCGCCACGATTCCCGCCGGCTCGGGCTTCACCTGGCGTTCGGTGAGCGCCACCGGGATCACCCAAGCCGATCTCAACGATCTCCGGCTGCGGTTCACCACCGCCGGTGGCGGCGACAGCAACGTGCGGGCCGCGTACGCCGCTGCGACAGTGACTCCAGGGCCGACATGCACCCCGGCCTGGGGCTCCTTCGGCCCCGGCGCCTGGCCACCGGCGTGCTGGCGGCCGTTCGAGGCGAGTAGCCCGTTCAACAACCCCATCCCGGCGAACCCGCGGCCCATCGGCGGCAGCACCCAGCGCTCCGACGCGATCAAGGGACGCATCCTCGGTGACATCTCCGCCCGCGACTACCCCGGACACATCAGCGCGGACCCGCGTGGTCTCGGCGGCGAACCCACCTACTACGCGCAGCCCGGCGACCCGACGTACGTGATCGACTGCCTGTCGTACGGCGGGAACTGCACCATCGACGGCATGAGCGTTCGCATCCCGGCCCAGGCCGCCCCGGAGGGCGGCTGGTCGGCGGCGGCCGGCGCGGACCGGCACCTCACCGTGGTGGATCAGAGCACCGGCTGGTCGTACGACATGTGGCAGGTCCGCGGTAGCGGCCTTCCCGCGCCGGGCGGCACCTTGCAGATCTCCTTCGGCGGCCGGTCCCGGGTCGTCGGCGAGTGCTCCCCCGGCGTGCCGGCGGACGGCACCAACTGCGAGCCCACCGGCGTCGGGCACGGCACGGCGGCGCACTTCGCCGGACTGGCCGGACGGGTACGCGCGGAAGAACTCCAGGCCGGCCGGATCAACCACGCGCTGAACATCGTGATCGACTGCGACAACGGCACCTTCGTCTACCCGGCCCGCGGCAAGGGCCAGACCTGCCCGAACACCGTGGACGCCCCGCCGATGGGCGCGCTGCTGCAGCTCGACATGACGTCGCAGCAGATCGACGCGCTGCCGGTGCAGCCGTGGAAGAAGGTGTTCCTGCGGGCCATGGCCGAGTACGGCATGTACTTCGGTGACACCGGGTCGCAGAACCTCTTCGCCATCGAGGCCGAGTCGGGCAACCAGTACACCGCCTTCGGCCGGCCCGACCCCTGGCTCGCCTACGGGCAGGCCAACTGGGAACCGTATACCGCCGACGGCGTGACCTCGTACGTGGCGAAGCTCTACAACCGTCCCGGCGACCCCGACCCCACCCTCGACTGGACCTCGGCGGTGTGGAGTCACCTGCGGGTGCTCGACCCGTGCGTGGCTCAGCGCACCTGCTGACGGCGTACCTGTTCCCGCCGGCGCCCGGATCGCGGCGCCGGCGGGAACGCTCAGTCGTTCAGCACGATGACGTGCAGCGGCAGCACCGATTGCCGGCTCTCGGGCATCCGGGCCACGGTGAGCAGCGCCCACCGACCGGCATGCGTCCGCAAGCACACCTCCGCACCGGCGGACAACCCGGCGAGCCGGACGTTGCCACCACCCTGGCGGGGCAGGCCACGGCAGACCTGTGGTGGGTCGCCCCGGTTGACCGCGTGCACGGCGTTGAAGGCGTTGGTGTTGGTCAGGTCGACGCCGGAAATCTGGTCGTGCGGAGCGGCCGGGCTGGTGCGGTACAGGTCGAGGTAGTCGTAGTCCGGCGAGCGCGGGTTGTTGGTGGCATGCCAGTCGCTCGGCTGCCCGGCGGGCACGTCCAGGTCGTAGCCGATACCGGGCCGCACAGCCACATCGAACTCCGAGAAAACCCCGCCCGCGGGCGGCGCCTTGCCGTCACCCCAGCTCAGTGCGACAGCAACCCCGATCAACAGTACGGCGGCAGCCGCGATCAGCCTCCACGGGCGCTCGCGCTCCGTCCGGGGAGGCGCATCGGAATGCGTCAGCGGCGATACAGAAGGGACGCCGCCGATCTCAAGATCCGGGTCCTGGCGCAGGACGCGCTGCTCCAGCCGCAGCAGTTCCGGCCCGGGTTCGACGCCCAGCTCCCCGACCAGCCGGGCCCGGGCAGCACGGTAGACGCCGAGCGCGTCAGCCTGCCGCCGGGACCGATAGAGCGCCAGCATGAGCTGCGCCACCAACTCCTCCCGCCACGGGTTGGCCAGCACCAGGCCCTCGAGCTCCCCCACCACGTCGGCATGCCGGCCGAGCGCAAGATCCGCGTCGATCCGCAGCTCGGTGGCGACCAGCCGGCAGTGCTCCAGCCGGGCCGCCTCCCGTGCCGCACTGTCGCCAGGCACATTCCCGTACGCCGGCCCACGCCACCATCCGAGAGCGGCGGACAGCAGATCCGCGGCCTTGTCGTACTCGTGCGCTTCAAGGGCCGCCCGGCCACCGCGCACCGCCTCCTCGAACCGGCGGCTGTCCACCTGTGCCGGCGGTAGATCAAGCAGGTACCCGCCCGGCACCGAGCGCAGCACGCGCGGCTTGTCGCCGGGGCTGCGATCAGGTTCGAGCAGACGGCGCAGCTGTGACACGTACGTCTGCAGGGTGTTCGCTGCGCTCACCGGCGGACCGCCGGGCCAGAGCTCCGCGCTCAGGGCCTCGGGAGTGACCAGCTGCCCACAGTGCACCACCAGGTACGCCAGCACGGCGCGCGCCTTCGCGGCGGGGACGACGATGTCCCGTCCTCCCTGCCGGACAGTCAGCGGTCCCAGTACCAGGAGTTCCACGTTTCCACCCTGCCACCGATAGCGGGAGGCCGATGCGACGCGTTGAATATCGGACAACCGGTATCCAGATGCCCTGTGGACACTGTCCTCGCCGCTGTGGCCTACGTCCGCCGTCGGTTCAGTGACAGACGGGCCGCGAGCCCGCCTCGGCCGACCGCCCAGCAGCCGGCGCCGGGGGCGCAGTCCACGCCGAGCAGGTACGCGTCGTCGAAGTGCCGCCAGTGGCGACCATCGTCGGTGCTGATGTCGCTCCCGCTCGGGCCTACCGCGATCGCGGTGCTGCGCTCCCCGGGTACCCAGGTGACCCCGTTGCGGAAGCCGGCCGGCGACCCGGCGGGCGACCAGGTGCGGCCGCCGTCCACCGTGACGGCCGCCTGGCCGGTGTCCGTGGCGAAGGGACCGCCGACAGCGATGCCGTGTCGCCGGTCCTGGAACGACAGCGACCGCACGCCCGCGTCATCCCCGCCGGACAGCGGCACGTTCGCAACCCTCCAGGTGTGACCGCCGTCCGTGGTCCGGAAGACTCGGTTGTCGATACCGGCCGGCGTAGTAGTACCGAACCAGGCGTAGCCCTGGCCCGATGCCTGAAGACACGTGCCTGTGGCTCGACCGAACTCCCCGTTGAGCGCCGGCGGCATCCCGGCGTCCGGCAGCACCCGCCACGACCGTCCACCATTGGTGGTCTCAGCGATGCGGAACTTACCGCCGACCGGGTCACTCATCGCCAAACCGCGCCGATGGTCGAAGAAGGCGAAGCAGTTGTAGAAAGCGGGCAGGGCATCGTCGAACACCACCCGCCAGCTCTCGCCGCCATCGACCGTACGGTAAATCTGCGTTGGCTCGGTCTCGCCGTCGCCCGTGGACAGCACCACGGCCTCGTCCCGACCGAACGCCATCACGTCGCGGAAGTTCTCCGTCGCGCCGCCCGGCGGGGTGACATCGCGCCACGACCTACCGCCATCGGTTGTGAGAACCACGCTACCGTCTGTAACCGGCGTGGTCTCGCCGCCACCGACGGCCCAGATCACCGACCGGCTGACCACATCGGCGATGACCAGCCGGTTGGTGGTCGCGGTCTGGGTGAACCGCCACGACGGCCCGCCGCCTGTGGGCCTGGAAGCGGCGGACGCTGGATCGGCGGCGACGCCAACCAGTGCTGCAATGACGGCAAGGGCCGTGACTGTGCGCATGTGTGCCCCCGAACCAGAGCCGGATACCCCGACCGTTCCGCCCTCAGCGGCTCGGCACAAGCCGGCTGCCGGAAGCCCGACAGCAGCGACAGGAAGCCATAGCAACTTGCTCACTTGCCGCAGTCCCCCGCCGGCACCGACGAGCCTCTTCTCGGACCTGAGGGGTGTAATCGGCCATGCCACTGAACGTCGGTTGACAACTGCTGTTTAGCAGTCCCGCTGGGGGCAACATGATGCGGCATGAAGGTGGGCATCGGCGCCGCGGCGGCCGCAGTGTCAGCGTTGGCGGCGGTCGCCGTCCGCGATCTCCTGCAGCGCGACCACGCCCTGCTGCGTAACTTCCCGGTCATCGGCCACGGCCGGTACCTCATCGAAGCCATCGGTCCCGAGCTGCGTCAGTACGTGGTGGCCGGCAACAACGAGGAGCGGCCGTTCACCCGCGACCAGCGGCGCTGGGTCTACGCGTCGGCGAAGAAGGAGAACAACTACTTCGGCTTCGGTACCGACAACGACATCGAGTACACGGCCGGGTATCCGATCATCAAGCACCGTACGTTCGGGCGGGCGGTGCCCCAGTCAGCGCCGGCGGCCGGGTACGAGGCGTCCGTACCGTGTGCCAAGGTCCTCGGGGCCGCGCGCGGCAGAGCGCGGGCCTTCCGGCCGTCCTCGGTCGTCAACATCTCCGGCATGAGCTACGGCTCGCTGTCCGGCAACGCGATCGAAGCGTTGAACAAGGGCGCGGCGCTGGCCGGCTGCCTGCAGAACACCGGGGAGGGCGGGCTGTCGCCGTACCACCGGCACGGCGGCGATCTGGTCTTCCAGATCGGCACCGCATACTTCGGCTGCCGTGACGAGCACGGCCGCTTCGACCTGCAGCGGCTCAAAGACCTGGTGGCCGGCGCCCCGGTGCGCGCCCTGGAGATCAAGCTCAGCCAGGGCGCCAAGCCCAGCCTCGGCGGCCTGCTGCCGGGCGCGAAGGTGTCGGCGAAGATCGCCGCCACCCGCGGCATCACGCAGGGCGTCGACTGCGTGAGCCCGTCACGGCACGCCGAGTTCTCCGACACCGACAGCCTGCTCGACTGGGTGGAGCTGCTCGCCGCGGAGACCGGCCTGCCGGTCGGCATCAAATCGGCGGTCGGCGACCTCGACTTCTGGGACGAGCTCACCTCACTGATGGCCACAACCGGGCGCGGCGTCGACTTCGTGACCATCGACGGCGGCGAGGGCGGCACCGGCGCAGCGCCGCTGATCTTCACCGACACGGTGTCACTGCCGTTCCAGGTCGGCTTCGCCCGGGTGTACGCCATGTTCGCCCAGCGTGGCCTGCACGAGCAGGTGGTCTTCATCGGCGCCGGCAAGCTCGGACTGCCCGACAACGCCGTGGTCGCGTTCGCACTCGGCTGCGACATCGTCAACGTGGCCCGCGAGGCCATGCTGGCGATCGGCTGCGTCCAGGCGCAGAAATGCCACACCGACACCTGCCCGACCGGCGTCGCCACCCAGAACCCCTGGCTCACCCGCGGACTGGATCCCACGCTCAAGAGCGTGCGCGCCGCCAACTACATCAAAACCCTGCGTCGCGACCTGCTCAAGGTCGCCGAAGCGTGCGGCGTCGAACATCCCGGCCTGATCGACACCGGGTCCGTGGAGATCCTCGACGGCCGCACCGCGGCCACCGGCCTGGACGAGGTGTACGGCTACCAGCCCGGCTGGGGCCTGCCGTCGGAGGCGGACCGGTCGACCATCACCGAGCTCATGCACGCCACCGAACCGCAGGGCGGCACCGCCCCGCCGTCACGCTCGGCGATGCCATGAGCCCCCGCCTGACCACGCCTGATCGCACGGCCCGACCCACCGAGTAGATGGAGAAATCTTCACATGAGAATCGTGAAATTGGCCGCCGGCTTTGCCGCGGGGTATGTGCTGGGCACGCGAGCCGGGCGAGAGAAGTACGAAAGGATCACCGCTGCCGTCCGTACAGTAAGCGCCCGTCCCGGCGGGCCGTCAGCCGAGCAGGACCCACAGGGCCTGTCTGAGCCTGATGCCGGCGCAGCCGTGCTGCCGGCCGACGAGACCACCATCGAACGCTCAACCCCGGCCGTCACCAGTGACAAGCCCCGCCGACCGCGGAACCGACGCCCCAAGGCTGCCGCCACCACCGCGGCTACCAGTACGACCGACGACTCGCCGGCCATGAGCACCGCGAACCTGGACCTTGACGCCGTACCGATGGAGGCGGCCGAGGCTGACGTCATCGAACAGCACATGCCCGTGGTCGACCGTAGCGACGAGCCCATTTCCACACCGCTGGAAAGCGACGCCACCGACGCGCACGAGCAACGTCGCTCCCTGTAACCGCGATCCGGGCACGTTGACTACGACGGCCGGCGCGGCTCCCACGCGCCGGCCGTCGACCACGTCAGGAACGAGATCGAGCGACATCAGCGCCTCGCGCAAGCCCGCTACTCTCGCTCTGACCGCACCCGACCGATCGGAGCGTGCGCCGCGATGAGCGCCATCGAGGACCCCGGCCCGAGCAGCGAGCCTGCTGGTCCGGAACGAACAAGCGACGACCTGGAACACTGGCTGTCGGATCTGCGGACCGAGGTGTCCGCTGCCCCGCATGAATGGATCAACAAGGATTCCGCCGGCGGGCAGCCCACCGACCAAGCGGTTGAGCGCAGACCGCTGACCCCTGGAGAGCGCGGTACGGACGCTTCCAAGCCAGGCAGCGGTGGGCGCCACCGTGCCGCGGATTAGGCCGATCAGCCGGATCGACGGGTCGACGAGCTCATGGCTGGGTCAGCGTCTCCAGCAGACCGGTGATCTGCAGAACCTGACGGACGCCGGGTTGCGGGCTGGTCAGCCGGAATGAGACTCCTTGCCGGCCGGCGAGGAAGTAGCTCCGGTCGAATGCTGCGAGGCCCGACGAGTCGCAGAAAGTCACCTCGGCGATGTCCACTGTCACCTGGGCTGTGCCGTCCGCGGTGATGGCATCGATCATGGCCTTTTCGAGGTCTCCGACGGTAGCCATGTCGACCTCTCCGGCAACACTCAGCCGGACCACACCATTGCTGGTGCCGGTGGCACTCACGATCATGGCCGGTCGGCGTCCTTCCTGTCGGTGGGCCCGTGCTCCGTCAATGTAGCCGCAGTTCAGGCGGTCGGCGGTGATGACTTCAGACGCATCCGGTAAGGCATCCTAGGATCCTGCTCCGAAGCCACTGCCACAGATCTTTTAGCATGGCGGTCATGGGCCGAGACTGGTTTGCCGACGCCGTCCTGTACGAGATCTATCCGCAATCGTTCTCCGACTCGGACGGGGACGGCGTCGGAGATCTTCGGGGCGTGATCTCGCGCCTCGACCATATCGCCTCGCTCGGCGTGAACGTGATCTGGTTCAACCCGTGTTTCGCGTCGCCGTTCGTGGACGCGGGATACGACGTCTCCGACTATTACTCGATCGCTCCGCGCTACGGAACCAACGAGGACATGGTCGAGCTGGTGGCCGCGGCGAAGGAACGCGGTATCCGGGTCATGCTCGACCTGGTGGCCGGGCACACCTCGATCGAGCACGCGTGGTTTCAGCGGGAGCTGGCCGCCGACGGACCGGACCCGGACGGTGACCGTTATCTCTGGTGCGAGGACCTGCCGGACCGAGCATGGGATCTGGATATTCCGGGCACACCGGCGTGGGTACCGTCGCCGGGCCGCCGCAAGGGCTACTACCTCAAGAACTTCTACGACGAGCAGCCCGCGCTCAACTTCGGGTGGGTGCGACGGCCCGGAGACCCGTCATGGCGGGACCCGATCGACGCGCCCGGCCCGCGCCGCAACCGGCAGGCACTCAAGGACATCATCGCCTTCTGGCTCGACCGGGGTGTCGCCGGTTTCCGGGTGGACATGGCGTTCTCGCTGGTCAAAGACGAGCAGGTGGCCGACGGCCTGGCTGAGACGGTGGCCCTGTGGCGCGAGCTCCGCGAGTGGCTGAATGCCGAGTACCCGGACGCCGTTCTGATACCTGAGGGCACGGAGCCCCGCACGGGCGAACCGGCCGCCTTCGACGCCGACTTCTTCCTTGTCATCCAGGACGAACACGGCAGCCTCTTCGACAACCACTACGCGGGCCTGCTGCCGTTCCACGAACCACGCGAACCGTTCTTCGACGCCGCGGGCAGAGGCAGCACCCGTGTCTTCCTCGACGCCTGGGACGCAGCCCGCGCCGGGGATCCGGATCGGCTGGTCGTGATGTCGACCGCCGATCACGACTACGACCGGCTCTGCTGCGGCCCGCGGACCGCCGAGCAGCTCGGCGCCGCGCTGACCTTCCTGTTCACCTGGGGAAACGTGCCGTGCCTGTACTACGGCGACGAGATCGGTATGCGGTACCTGCCCGGCCTGCCGAACGTGGAGGGATCGGTGTGCAACCCGGCGTACAACCGGGCCGGCTGCCGTACCCCGATGCAGTGGGACGCCGGACCCAACGCCGGCTTCTCCACGGCCGAGACGTCCCGGCTCTATCTGCCCGTCGACCCGGCACCGGACCGGCCCACGGTGGCCGCACAGGACACGGACCCGTCATCGACGCTCAACCTTGTCCGTGACCTCATCGCCCTGCGGCAGGCCACGCCCGCGCTCAGGACCCGGGCGACCACGCGTCTGATTCACGATGGCTACCCGTTCGCGTACGTGCGCGGCGAGTCCCACCTGGTCGTCGTCAATCCCCGTCGGGAAGCGGCGACGCTGGCCGCCACCGAGGCGGTCGGCGCCACTGCGCTGCTGGCGTCCGGAATCACGGCCACCTCCGACGGTTTCACCGTGGCCGGTTTCGGCTATGGGATCTTCACCTACCGGACCGCCGCTCCGGCGGCAGCCTGAAGGAGTCTCCGATGGGCAACACTGACCTGCGCAAGGTCTATCGCGACTATCTCGAGGCAGTCAACGCCCGCGAGTTGCACCGCATGGCCGAGTTCGCTCACGACACCATCGTCTTCAACGGCGAACCCGTCTCCCGCGACGACTACGTCGCCGCGTTGCAGCAGGCCATGGACTCGGTGCAGAACCTCGTCTACCACCTCGAGGACCTGATCATCGAGGGTGACCGGGTGGCGGCCCGGCTGACCGACACCGGCACCCCCGTGAAGGAGTGGCTCGGACTCCAGCCCACCGGTCGCGACGTCACCTTCACCGAGAACGCCTTCTACCACTTCCGCGACGGCCGCTTCGAGCGCATGTGGTACCTCCTCGACGCCCAGTCCATCGCAAAGCAACTGGCAGCCTGAATACCACCGAGAAGGGTCTCCCAGGCGCTGTGGCTCAAGTCGGCCGGGCCATTGCCGATCGGGTCGGCATGCTGGACAACGCCGAAGTCATGCGCCTGGTGGCGGCGGCTCACGAGGGTGACCCGGACGAGGTGCGCCGGGGCGTCGAAGCGCGGATGGCCGAGCTGACCGGCTGCCTCGAGGACGGGCCGGCCGGGCTGCACTACGTCCGTGCCGCGGCGTTGCGGGCAGCGGGGGCTCATCGGGATGCGCTCGCGGCGTGCACCCTCATGGTGGCGGCGGCCGAGCGCGAGGGCAGCCCTGGCTGGCGGGCGAACGCTCTGGCGATGCGGGCCATGCTGCGCATCGTGCTCGGCGACAGCGATCCGGGCGAGCACGACGTCGATGCGGTGTTGCGTGATCTGGCCGATGCCGAGGCCGAGACCGAGGCCGCCGAACCCGGCGATCCGCAGGTCGCCTCCAGTGCGCACAATTTGATCGCGATCGGCTACTTCACGCTGCGGCTGTACGAGCTGGCTGACCCCCACTACACCACCGCCTACGAGATGGCGGCGCGGCTCGAACCGGCCGGACCCGTGCCGGTGACCGTTCAGCTCAACCTCGCCGAGCTGCACCTCGCCTGGGCCCTGGAGTTGTACCGGGTCGGCCAGCCCGAGGAGGCCGAGAAGCACAGCATGATCGCCGGGTCGCACGGGCAGCTCGCCTTGCAGCTCGCGCCGGCCGACAGCTCCTACTGGCGAAACGTGGCCGGTATGTACGTCGGTTGCGCCCGCGCGGACGGCGACGACCCCGCCGGCGCGGCGGAACAGATCCGGGTGCACGCCGAGCCGCTCCGGAGCGGGCAGTACCTCGACTGGTGGCGGTTCAGCGTGCCCTTCCTGGCCGTCGCCCTGGCCCGCAGCGGACGCCGCGACGAGGCTCTCGCGCTGGTGGAACAGGTCGTTGCCGAGCTGCCGGCGGACATCGAGTGGTACAACGTGGCGGCGCTGACCCACACCCACGCGATCCTGCTGAGCTCCACCGGCACAGCGGAGCTGCGAGCGACGCTGCGCTACGGCGACTGCCTCGCCGCCGCGCTGTGGCGCCAGCGGCTCCAGACCCTGCACGCCGTCCGGACACTGCGCTCGTTGCAGCAATTGCGGGTGGAACACGCGCACATCTCCCGCTCGGCCGACACCGACGCGCTGACCGGCGTACCCAACCGGCGAGCGTTCGATCGCGAACTCCTCCGCCGGGCCGGCGGCGGGCCCGGCACCGAGTGCACGGCGGTCCTGATCATCGATCTGGACAAGTTCAAACCGCTCAACGATCGGCAAGGCCACGCCGCGGGCGATCGCGCGCTGAAGGCGATCGCGACCGCGCTCACCGCCGAGACCCGGGCCGGCGACATGCTGGCCCGCATCGGCGGCGACGAGTTCTGCGTGCTGCTCACCGCCGTCGACGTCGAGGGCGCAGCCCGGATCGCCGAACGCATGGTCCGCTGCGTCCGCGAGCTCGACTTGACCGTCACCGTCAGTATCGGCGTTGCGGCGGGGACGGCCGAGGCCGTGAGCGACACTCTCGCTCGCGCCGACCACGCCATGTATGCGGCCAAGGCCGCCGGCGGCGACCAGAGTCATTACGGTCAGGTGAGCACCTCGGTCAGGGAGAGTGCCTGCATGCCGTGGGCTTCGGCGACCGGGCCGTAGGTGACGTGCCCGGCGTGGGTGTTCAAACCCAGGGCCAGTGCCGGGTCGGACTTGACCGCGTCGCGCCAGCCGCGGTTGGCCAGCTCCAACGCGTACGGCAGGGTGACGTTGGTCAACGCATACGTGCTGGTGTGCGGGACCGCGCCGGGCATGTTGGCCACGCAGTAGAACATCGACTCGTGCACCCGGTAGACCGGATCGGCGTGCGTGGTCGGCCGCGAGTCCTCGAAACAACCGCCCTGGTCGATGGCGATATCGACCAGCACACTGCCCGGCTTCATCCGCGACACCAGCTCATTGGAGATCAGGTTCGGCGCCTTCGCGCCCGGGACCAGGACCGCGCCGATCACCAGGTCGGCGTCGATGACGGCCTTCTCGATCTCGTAGGCGTTCGACGCGATCGTCTGCAGGTGACCGCGGTAGTCGGCATCAGCCGCCCGCAGCCGGGCGATGTTCTTGTCCAGCACCAGCACCTCGGCCTGCATACCCAACGCGATCGCGGCGGCGTTCATCCCGGACACGCCGGCGCCGATGACCACGACCTTGGCCGCGTACACGCCCGGGACGCCGCCCATCAGCACGCCGCGGCCGCCGCCGGAGCGCATCAGATGGTAGGAGCCGACCTGTGGGGCCAGCCGGCCGGCGACCTCCGACATCGGGGCCAGCAGCGGCAACGAGCGGTCGGGCAGCTCGACGGTCTCGTACGCGATCCCGATGACCTTGCGGTCCAGGAGTGCGTCGGTGCACTCCTTGGACGCCGCCAGGTGCAGATACGTGAACAGGACCTGACCCTCACGCATCCGGCCGTACTCCTCAGCGATCGGCTCCTTGACCTTCAAAATCAGATCACCGGTAGCCCACACCTCATCCGGCCCGGCCAGGATCGTCGCCCCGGCCGCGACGTAGTCGGCGTCGGTGATCGACGAACCGGCACCCGCACCGGCCTGCACAAACACCTCATGGCCGGCCCGGTCCAGCTCGAAAACCCCCGCAGGGGTGATCGCCACCCGGAACTCGTTGTTCTTGACTTCGCTCGGAATGCCGACCTTCATGAGTCGACACCGTCCTTTCCGGGGAGAGGTTCGGCCGGGGTGAACAGGATTTCGCCGGTGGCCGGATGCCGGCAGAAGACGTCCGCACCGCCGGGGACGCTCGTCCCGGCTTCTCCGTTCTTGCCCGCGTCGTGACCCATGTCCACCTCTCGTCACAGCGCAGTTAACTATAGTTGTCGCGAGCGTAGCAAGACGTCGACGGGTGCCGTGATCCGCGGGCATTAGGGTGGACCGGGGAGGTGGCGTGACGACGAAGCCGCTCAAAGCCCGGGAGACCCGCGAGCACGGCGCGGTGGGCCCGCGCATCCGTCGCCTGCGCAACGCCAACGGCTTGACGCAACAAGAGCTTGCCCAGCCCCACTACAGCCGGGCCCTGCTCGCGGCGGTGGAGGCCGGCACCCGCAATCCCAGCGAATCGATGCTCACCCATGTGGCCCAGCGCTTGGGGGTGGACCCGGACGACCTGCGGTACGGTCGGCCGCCCGGAACGGCCGCGGCACTGACCGAATCGCTGCGGCAGGCACGCCGCCTGCTGTCCGAAGGCAAGATCGGCTACGCCGAGGACGAGTTCCGCCGGGTACGCGCGGACGCGTCCCGGTACGCCCTCACCGAGCCGGCCACCTGGGCCGGCTACTGGCTGGGTGAAGCCCGCCTGCAGAGCGGCGACCTGCCCGGGGCGGAGGAGCAGTTCGACCGCGTACGCGAGGATCCGCCCTCGACGCCTCGCACAGCCGCGGTGGCCCGGTGGGCGTACTGCCGCTTCGCCCGCGGCGATCTGTCCACCGCACTGGCCGTCCTGCAGGAGGAGTTGCGGGCACCGGTCGAGCCGGCCACCCAGGCCGACGGACGGTTACGCCTGTCGGCGTCTCTGCTCTACATCTTCGTGGAGCTGGACTGGCGCGAACGGGCCCGCCAGCTGGAGGCCGACGCGCAGGCCCTGCTGCCCCTGATCACCATCCCTGAGTGGCTGGCGCACTTCTACACGACGGCCGGCCAGCTGCGCCGCAGCCCGGCGGAGCTGCCCGAGGCGGAACGGATGTTCGCCGAGGCCCAGCGGATCTACCGCGAGCTGGGGCTGACTCGCGAGGTCGGGCTGTGCCACTGGGCGTACGGGTACGTGCTGCGCCGGGTGGGCAGGCCGGCGGCCGCGGCCCAGGAACTCGCCGCCGCGGCCGAGATCCTGCTCGCGGTCGGGGCGACGCAGGACCACGCCGGGGCGACGCTGGAGCTGGCGGAGGTGCGCCGCCGGCAGGGCGATCTGGACGAGGCGGCCCGGCTGGCGACCGAGGCCGGGCGGGTCTCCGGCGAGCTCCACCACGCCGAGTGCACGGCCGAGGCCGACCGGCTGCTGGGCCTGGTCGCGGTGGGCCGGGGCGACCGCACCGAGGGCGAACGGCTGCTGAGCCGGGCCGCCGACCGCTACGAGCAGGTGGGTCTGATGGCGGAGCTGGTCCGTACCTGCCGGATGCTCGGCGACGTCCTGCTGGACGCGGGCCGTGACGCCGACGCGGCGATGGTCCTGCGCCGGGGCCTGCACGCGGCGGAGAAGATCCGGTGAGCGGCCACGACGAGTCCATGTCCGGTGACGCCGCGGCCGTGGGCCGGCGCATCCAGCAGCTGCGGACGGCGCGCGGGCTCACCCAGCGGGAGCTGGCCGCGCCGCGCTACACCGGCGCGTATGTCTCGTCCGTCGAGGCGGGCCGGCGGATGCCCTCCACGGACGCCCTGGCCCACTTCGCCGAACGCCTGGGCACCGGCCGGCAGGAGCTGCTCACCGGCCGGGCGCTGGACCACGACGTCCGCATCGATCTCGAGCTCGCGCTGGCCGCGGCCGGGACGGATCCCGGCGCGGCCGAGGCGGCATACCTGCGCCTGTCCGCCGAGACCAGCCTGGCCGGCGACGCAATACGCGAAGCGCAGTGCCACCTCGGGCTCGGACAGCTGGCCCTGCAGCGCGGGGAGCCGGCGCGGGCCGTCCGGGAGTTCGACGAGGCGGCACGACTGTCGGCCGGGGCGCCGGCGCACCTTCGGGTGGACGCGGTGATCGGGCACGCCGAATGCCTGCGCCGGCAGGGCGATCCCCGGTACGGCGCGTACCTGTTGCGGCAGGCCCTGGCCGAGCTGACCGAGGCCGGGCTGCCCGATCCCCACGCGCTGCTGGCCTTGCACGCGCATCTGGCGCTGTGCCATCGCGACCTCGACGACGACGCGGAAGCGGCGAACGCGGCCACGGCGGCGCTGGCGCTGGCCGGCCCACGGGACGCGGGCGCGATCGCCGACCTGCACCTGACGGTGTGCCGGACGCTGCTGGCCCGCGGTGACACGAGGGCCGCCGAGGCAGCGTTGCTCCAGGCTCGACAGGCACGCCGGCAGGCCGCGCTGGCGGTGCAGCTGGCCGGCTGCCGGCTCATCCGCGGTCAGCATCGCCGCACGAGCGGGGATCTGGCCGCCGCCCTGCGCGACCTGGCCGACGCCCACGCCAGCTTCGTCGCCGCCGGCCGGACCGTCCTGGTGAGCGACAGCGCCGTGGAGCTCGCCGAGGTGTACCGCGCGCTCGGCCGCCGCGAGGACGCCCGCCTGCTGCTCACCGATCTGTCGCCGAACGCACAGTCCGGCGCCCGGCCACCGGCCGCCGAACGGGTCCTGGCCGCGCTCGCCACGGACGACGGTGAGCTGCCGGCCGCCGAACGCCACCTTCGGGACGCGGCCGACAGCTACCGCCGTACCGGTCCACGACGGCACCTCGCCGCCGTCATCCTGTCGCTCGCTGACAATCTCGAGGCGCAGGGCCGGGCGGCGGAGGCCGTCGTCCTGTTGCAGCAAGGTCTGGCCGATGTGGAGCAGCTGTCCGGCAGCTGAGCCGGTCCGGTCAGCAAGCGCCGGCGTCGCTCCAGACCGCCCAGGAACCCGGGACGCCCGGTTCGGCGCCGGTGGAGTACCACGTCGAGTTCCACAGGCGGCCGAGGTGCGAGGCCTTGTCGCCCGGTGCGTACGCCTGCGACGCAGTCCAAGCGCTCACTCCTTGGCACCCGGCCGGCGGGCCGGTCGATACGGTCAGTGTGACCTTGGTGGTCCGGGTGGCCGAGGCGCCGGTGCCGGTGACGGTCAGCGGATAGGTCCCGGCCGTCGCCGAGGCGGACACCGATACGGACAGCGTCGCCGAGCCGCCGGAGGTCACCGATGACGGACTGACCGCCGCGCTCACCCCGGCCGGCGCACCGGAAACCGCCAACCGCACCGGCTGAGCAGTGCCCGAGGTCGTCACGGTCGACACCGCGGCCGTGGCCGAGCCGCCCGGCGCGACCACCGCCGAGGAAGGCGACACCGACAGCGAGAAGCTGTCCTCGGTCGGCGGGCTGTCGCCGACCGCGTGACTCCACACCGCGGTGGCCATGGCGTTCACCGCACGGCCGAGCGGCACGTCGGCGATGTTGGCGGTGGTGTCGCACGAGCTGTGGTAGCACGGGTCGTACGCCGCATTGGCGCTGCCGCCCCACTTCTGCGCCTGGGCGGCCGTCTTGCGTGCGCTGGCGCCCGCGGCCACTCCGCTGCTGGCGATACCGGCGTTGCGGAACGACGCGTCGTCGGAGCGGTTGACCCCCTCGACGTTCTCCTCGGTGGCCACCCCGATCCGGTCGTAGTAGCTCTTCAGCGACGCGGCCAGCGGCGTGTTGATGTTGTTGATGAAGTAGCCGGCGTTCCGCGAGGCGATCATGTCGAAGTTCAGGTAGCCCTTGATGCTCGTGCGCTCGGCGGCCGAAAGCCGGCTGACGTAGTAGTTCGAGCCGCGCAGGCCCTGCTCCTCGTCGGCCCACCAGGCGAAGCGGACCCGCCGCGTCATGGTGGGGTTCTGCTGCGCGAGGGCGAGCGCGACCTGCAGCACACCGGCCGAGCCGGAGCCGTTGTCGTTGCTGCCCGGCCCGGCCCGGACGCTGTCGAGGTGGGACCCGAGCATGAGGACCTGCTGGGCGTCGCCGCCGGGCCACTCGGCGATCAGGTTCGCCGACTGGGCCGTGCAACTGGTGCAGGGCTGCCGGATCACGGTGTAGCCGGCCGCGCGCAGCTTCTGCTCGACGTAGCTCACTGAGGCGGTGTAGCCGCTGCTGCCCGCGTACCGGTTGCCGCCGTTGCCGGCGGCGATGGACTGCAACTGTGACAGGTGCGCCTTGACGTCGGTGACGGTGATCTCGGGCGCGGCGAGGCCGGCGGCCGGGGCGGCCGGCCCGGCCGCGCGGGTGGTCCGGACGGTGGTGGCCGACGCGGAGGTGGCCACGATGACGGGTACGGCGAGAGCCACCGCGGCCACGACCGCGGTGAGGGACCTTCGGTGTCGCACATTGTCTCCTCAGGCGATGACGGGCGGAGCGGGCCCTGAGGTGGCTCGGAGCCCGCTCCGTCGTACACATCAATCAGCAGGCGCCGGCGTCACTCCAGACCGCCCACGACCCGGGCGCGCCGGGCTCGGCGCCGGTGGAGTACCACGTGGAGTTCCACAGGTGACCGTTGTGGGAGACCTTGTCCCCGGGCAGGTATCCCTGGCCGGCATTCCAGGCCGCCGCGCCACCGCATCCCTGCGGCGGAGTGCCGCCGGAGACCGTGAGGGTGTACGCCGCCGTGTGCGTGCCGCCCGTGCCGGTGCCGGTGACCGTCAGCGGGTAGGTGCCCGCGGTGGCGGTCGAAGAGACCGAGACGGTCAAGGTGGCAGAGCCGCCGGAGGTGACCGATGAGGGACTCACCGATGCGGTGACGCCGGTGGGCGCACCGGTCACTGCGAGGTTCACCGGTTGGGCGTTGCCGGAGGTGGTGGCCGTGGCGACCGCGGCCGTGACCGAGTTTCCGGGCGCCACCGTGCCGGCCTGCGGGGACACCGACACCGAGAAGTCGTCGCCGGTGGGCGGCTGGCCGGTGGTGACGGTGAGCGTGTAGGTCGCGGTGTGGTTGCCGGAGGCGGCCGATCCGGTGACCGTGACGGCCTTGCTGCCGACGGCGGCGGTTGCGATGGCCCGCAGGGTCAGCGTCGACGGCTGGCCGGCCGTGACGGTCGCCGGGCTGAAGGTCGCGGTGACCCCGGACGGCAGGCCGGACGCGCTGAGCGTGACGGGTTGGGCGTTGCCGCTGCTGACCTGGGTCGCCACGGTGGTGGTCACCGTGCCTCCCTGTCGCAGGCTGCCCGACGACGGGCTCACGGACAGTGAGAAGTCGTTCGACGGGCCCGGGGTGCCGCAGGCGGGCTCGCCGGACTGGGTGCCGATGCTGACCGCGCTCCACGCCGCCTTGGTGCTGACGCACTCCTGGGAGTTGGCGCCGAACAGGTTGACGGCGGACCGCACGCTCGCGCCGCGGTACTTCGGGGCGTTCCAGCCGGAGGTCTTCATGCTCATCGCGGCCATGAAGATCTGGCCGGCCTTCTGGATCCCGATGCCCGGCACGGTGCTGCCGTCACAGGTCGGGCTGGCCGGGTTGCCGTTGGCCGGCCGGCTGCCCTCGGCCAGCAGGTAGAACCAGTGGTTGGTGGGGCCGGCCGCCGCGTGCACCTCGGTGCCCGGGATGGCCGACGAGTAGCAGCTCGGGTCGCCGTTGGTCGCCGGGTTGTGCATGTACCGGATGGGACCGTTGCCGACGAGGTTGATCTTCTCGCCGACGGTGTAGTCCGCCGGGTCGCCGGCGTTGTTGGCGTAGGCCTCGGTCAGGGCGCCGAAGATGTCACCGGTGGCCTCGCCGAGTCCGGCCTCGCTCGCGGTGCCCGCCCCGGTGAACTGGTCGATCGCGTGGCCCATCTCGTGGCCGACCACGTCCATGCTGACGGCCTGGGCGGAGTTGGCCCGGTTGTGACCGAAGGTGCCGGACCGGCCGTCCCAGTACGCGTTCACGTCGTTCAGGCCCACGTACAGCGGGAAGCCGCGGCCGTTGCCGTCGATGCCGCGCCGGCCCAGCCACGACTGCAGCATGGTCCATTCCTGCTGGACGGCGTAGTACGCGTCGACGCAGGCCGTCTGCAGGTCGGTTCCGGTGCCGGTGCCGCCGTTGCGGTAGGTCTGCTTGGTGCTGTTGTTGGCGCAGGACAGGCCCGCGCGCTGGGGATCCTGGAGCAGGCCGCCGTTGGTGTCGATCTGGACGGAGCCGTTGAGATAGCCACGGGCGGCCTCGGACACCACGTCGTCCTTGGTGGACAGGACTTTGCCGGTCAGCGCGTCGACCCACACGTGCAGGCTGCTCGGCGCGTTGTCGCGGGTGCCCAGGAGCTGGCTCTCGTACGCCAGTCGCGGCCGGGCGCTCAGCGCGTACACCACGAGCTGCGGGGCCGAGGCGCTGGACACGGAGTCCAGCTGGGCCCGGGCGGTGGCGCCGGCCTTGGCCGCGGACAGCTTCGGCTGCAGCGATGTCAGGCTGACGCGGCCGTGCGCGGCGGCCAGGGTGTCGCGTACGCGGCCGGACGAGTCGACCACGACGGTCGCGTCGCCGCCGACCACCGGCACACCGCGGTAGGTGCGGTCGTAGGTGATGTACTGCAGGCCGCGCAGGCCGCTGACCGCGCTACGCCGCAGGAACGCGTCGTTCGGGCCCTTGGCGAGGTCGTCGAAGCCGCTCGCGGCGGCCCGGTCGGCGGCGGCCAGGGCGGTGGTCGAAGGGGCACCGGCCGCGGTGGTCGCCGGGGTCGGCGTCCGCGGTCGGTCGGCTGCGTCGGCGCTCGTGTGGAGGCCGGACGCGATCATGGCGGCGCCGGTGGTGATGACCACCAGCCCCGTCAGTACGGATTTCCTTCTCACCGAATCTCCTCAGGGGGTTGTGTTTCAGGAGGATCAGACGCGCTGCCACAACGCGGGGACGTTGGGCGGTTCCCACCCGGTCATCGCGGTGTGCGCCTGCAGGCACCGGTAGCTCACGCCGGCGTACGAGACCTGCGCCCCGGCCGCGTATCCGGTGCCCGCCTGCCACGTGGTGCCGCCCGGTCCGGGCGGGGCAGTGGTGGTGGCTGTCGGCTGCGGGCCCGGGCTGCCGGAGGTCAGCAGCGTCAGGCCGTACGCGGCCAGGATCGGGTTGACCGGCTGGAAGTACATGACGCCGCCGGAGGTGCAGTTGCCGGACCCACCGGAGGTGACACCCTGCGCCTGGCTGCCGGCCAGCCACGAGCCGCCCGAGTCGCCGGGCTCCGCGCAGGCGTTGGTACGGGTCAGCCCGGAGACCGTGCCTTCGGCGTACGTGACCGAGGCGTTCTTCTGCTGGATCGTGCCGCAGTGCCAGCCGGTAGTGGAGCCGGATCGGCACACGGCGGCGCCCACAGCCGCCTCGGCGGAGCCGGCCACCGCGACCGTGCCGCCGCTGTAGTTGTTGACCAGAGGGCGTGGTGTGTTGCCCGCATCCACCCGTACCCAGGCGTAGTCGCGGCCCGGGAAGGTGGAGCCCTGGAAGGTGCCGGCCGGCTGGCTGGTCCGGGCGCCCGGCCGGCCGCAGTGCCCGGCGGTGACGAAGCCGCCGGTGACCGAGAAGCCGACGGAGCAGCGGCTGCCGCTGCCGATGTAGTACGCGTTGCCCCCGATCACGTCCTGGTACGGGCGCGGGTTCTCCACGCTGGCCTGCACCCGGACGGCGGTGGGGTCGGCGCCGGTGCGCGCGGCGAAGGTGCGTGCGGCGTCGACGCCGTCGGGCCGGGCGAGGATCACGACCGAATTGGTGACCACGTCGACGTACCAGCCGGCCACGGCAGCCGGGGGCTTCGTCCGGTTGAGGCGCTCGGCCACGGCTGTCAGTTGCGCCTCGGTACGCCGTACCCGCACGGGCTGCGCGCCCAGAGCCCGCACCGCCGCCACGGCGGCGTCATCGTTGACGCCGGCCGTGACGGCGGTTCCCCGGGAGGAGACCCACGTGCCCGCGTACCGGGTCCCCAGCGTCTTGCGCAGCACTTCCTCGATCCGGCCGGCCCGCTGGTCGGTGGCCAGGTGCTCGGTGGCCTGCGCCGGGGTGAGCCGCAGGTCGCGTTGCAGTGCGGTGAACATCGCCGGCGCGACGCCCGGCGGCGTCACGTCCGGTCCGGCGCCGCTGGTGCCGGCGTCCGCGGGAACGGTGACAGCGAGGGCCGCGGCGACGGCGGCGCTCAGCAGGGCCGTCAGGACGGCGGCCGGTCGTCGGTTCATGGGGATCTCCTTCGGGGGACGCTCACCGAAATGAAACCTTGCAGTTAACTGTCGTTACATACGTTGTGGCGAACCATAGGGGCGACGTACCACCCGGGTCAATAGCCATTGGTCGATGGCGTTGCGGCCCGTCGCGCCGGCGCTGTCGTGAGCACCTCGAAAAAGACAACGGCACGCTCTGAACAGGTCTTTCGAGAATCCGAGCACCTCGGTGCGACCGCGCCCGACGCGGCCATACCGGCTCTCACCCGCCCGAATCGCACACCCTCGGGACCGCTCCGGAACGGCCCGGCGATGGACTTCACAACGTGGGCATGGTGACTTTCACGTCGTCGGCCACGATCGAAAACTTACTGTTGACAAAGTTAACTGTTAATCGTTCTCATGGATTCCGGTGGATGACGTGATCCCCGAAATCCGAAGGAGCACGATGAACCTCACGAGAAGATCGGCTGCGTTCGCGGCGGCCGCGCTGCTGGGGCCGCTGGCGTCGGTCGTCATGTCGGCCGCCCCGGCCAGCGCGCACGGTTGGGTGACCGATCCGCCCAGCCGGCAGGATCAGTGCGCCACCGGCGCGGTGGCCAACTGCGGCGGCGTGCAGTACGAGCCGCAGAGCGTCGAGGCCCCCAAGGGCGCCCGAACCTGCAGCGGCGGCAGCGGATACACCGCCCTGGACAACGACGGGGCCGGGTGGCGGGTGGCCAGCATCGGTAGCACCGCGTCGTTCACGTGGCGCAACACCGCCGCCCACCGCACCCTCAACTGGCAGTACTACGTCGACGGCCAGCTGCACCAGACGATCAGCGGCAATGCCTCGCAGCCACCGTCCACCGTGTCGCACACCCTGACGAACCTGCCGGCCGGCCGGCACAAGGTCCTCAGCGTGTGGAACATCTACGACACGGTGAACGCCTTCTACTCCTGCATCGACGTGAACGTCGGCGGCGGCACGCCGCCGACCACACCCACCACACCCACCACGCCTCCGACCGGGCCCACAACGCCACCGCCCGCCGGCACCTGCACCACGGCGTGGAGCGCGTCGGCGGTCTACACCAGTGGCGCCGCCGTGTCGCACAACGGGCACAACTGGAGCGCGCGCTGGTGGACGCAGGGCGAGGAACCGGGCGTCGCGGGCCAGTGGGGTGTCTGGCAGGACAAGGGCGCCTGCTGACCGGTCCACCGTATGGCGGCCGCTGGCCCGATAGATGTTCGGCCCGGCGGCCGCCGCGGGCAGCGACGCTCCGCGCGAAGGGAAGACCATGACCGTGCGCCACCAGCTCACCCTCATCGGCACGGCGGTGGTCCTCGCCGCAGCCGGCTGTTCCGCGGGACCGTCCGATGTCGACAACGGGAGACGGTCGGCACCGCGACCGGCGACGGCTTCGCCCAGCACCACCAGCCACCAGCACCATCACGAGGCCGGCCAGGCGGATCCGGCTCGGTCCGGTGAACCCGGCGGCAAGCTTGTCGTGCGTGCCGACGAGCAGCTTCGTACGACGTTCGGCATCCTCGTCGAGAAGTTCGAGGCCGCCTATCCCGGAACCGACGTGCTCGTCGAGTTCGGCCCGAGTGCCCGGCACGCCCAGCACATCGTCGGCGGAGCACCGGCCGACGTCCTGGTCTCCGGCGACCCGGCCGCCACCGAACGAGTCGTCGACGCCGGAGCCGGTGGCAAACCATCGGTAATCGCCCGCAACCCGCTCGTCATCGCGGTGGCGCGACAGGCCGGCCCGGTGAACAGCGTCGCGGACCTGAGCCGTACCGGTGTCCGGGTCGCGGTCTGCGCCGCACGGACCCGGTGTGGAGACGCGGCCCGGTCTCTGCTCGCGGTGCGCCCGACCGTGGCCGTGGCCGACGGACGTGCCGCGGTGGCCGCCGTGCAGAGCGGCACGGCAGACGCGGCCCTGGTGTACCGCACCGACATCGCCGCGACCGAGGCGGACCTGCGCGCCATCGACTTTCCCGCGGCCGTCCAGCACGCCGACCAGTACACCGTCGTACGGCTCGGCAAGGGCGACAACCGCACCGCCGCGGACGCCTTCGCGGCCTTCACACACTCGGCGCTGGCCCAGCGTGTGCTGTCCGACGAGGGCTTCTCCCCGGCGTGATCAAACGGGTACGACAGATCGGAGTTCACATGAGAATCGGCATGCGTCGCGCCCTGTGCGCAGGCGCCGTGATGATGGTCGGAGGCGCAGCCACGATGCTGTCCGTCTCCACCGCCTCGGCCGCGGTTCCCTGCGCATCGCAGTGGAGTGCCGCCGCGGTGTACACGGGTGGGCAGACCGCCTCGTACCAGGGGCACAACTATTCCGCGAAGTGGTGGACCCAGGGCGAGGTCCCGGCGGCCGGCGGGCAATGGGGTGTCTGGGCGGACAAGGGTGAATGCGGCGGTGGCACCGAGCCCTCCACCCCGCCGAGCACACCCTCGACCCCGCCGACCTCGCCGTCGACCCCGCCCACTCCCCCGCCGACCGGCGACAAGTGGGTGGTGGGCTACTTCGCCGAGTGGGGCGTCTACGGCCGTAACTATCACGTCAAGAACATCGACACCTCCGGCTCGGCGGCCAAGGTCTCGCACATCCTGTACGCGTTCGGCAACACCACCGGCGGCCGATGCTCCATCGGTGACTCGTACGCCGACTACGAGAAGGCCTACACCGCGGACCAGTCCGTCGACGGCGTCGCCGACACCTGGGACCAGCCCCTGCGCGGCTCCTTCAACCAGCTCCGCAAGCTCAAGAAGAAGTACCCCCACCTCAAGGTGATCTACTCGATGGGCGGCTGGACCTGGTCCGGCGGTTTCACCCAGGCCGCACAGAACCCCGCGGCGTTCGCCGAGTCCTGCTACAACATGGTCGAGGACCCGCGCTGGGCCGACGTCTTCGACGGCATCGACATCGACTGGGAATACCCGAACGCCTGCGGCCTGACCTGTGACACCAGCGGCCCGGACGCCTTCAACAAGGTGATCACCGCACTACGGGCGAAGTTCGGCCCGAGCAACCTGATCACCGCCGCGATCACCGCGGACGGCAGCAACGGCGGCAAGATCGACGCAGCCGACTACGCCACCGCCGCGCAGAAGCTGGACAAGATCTTCCCGATGACCTACGACTACTTCGGCGCCTGGGCCGCACAGGGCCCGACCGCCCCGCACTCGCCGCTGACCTCCTACCCCGGCGTACCGCAGGAGGGCTTCTGGTCGGACGCGGCGATCCAGAAGCTGAAGAGCAAGGGCATTCCCGCCTCGAAGATCCTGCTCGGCATCGGCCTCTACGGCCGCGGCTGGACCGGTGTCACCCAGAGCACACCCGGGGGTACGGCCACCGGCGCGGCCCCGGGCACTTACGAGGCCGGCATCGAGGACTACAAGGTCCTCAAGAACACCTGCCCCAGCACGGGAACCGTGGCCGGCACCGCCTACGCCAAGTGCGGCAGTAACTGGTGGAGCTACGACACCCCGACCACCATCGCCGGCAAGATGACCTACGCGAAGCAGCAGGGTCTCGGCGGCGCGTTCTTCTGGGAGTTCTCCGGCGACACCAGCAACGGCGAGCTGGTCACCGCCATCAGCGGCAACCTGTAACCAGCGCTGATGCGGGCGGGGAGCCGGACCTATCGGTCTCATGCCGTCCGCGCGGACGGCATGAGACCGATGGATGACATACCGCCCCGGCATGAGGAAGATGTGCCGTTCGCCGTCGGCCCGATCGAACGGATCGGCCTGATGTCCCGAGCGCCGTCGCCTTTCTACGAGCTCGTCCACATCACCGGGGGTGCCGGTGCGCAGGTGGTGAACCGAGACGAGCAGGAGCTGCACCAGCCCCAGGTGTGTGTCGTTACGCCGCGGCAGACCGGACACTGGCGCCAGGTGTCGCGGCTGCAGGGGCACGTCGTCATCTTCACCGACGACTTCCTGCTCACCCACCCGGGCGACCGCGACGCACTCCATCGCCTCGCCCGGGCGCCCGGGCGCCGGCTGACCCTCGAGGAGTCCGGGCGGATCCAGCACCTCATCGCCGAGATGGAACGCGAACATCGTCAGCGCGAGCCCGGCTTCCGCGGCGTCCTCCAGGCCTACCTGCATGTCCTGATCGTCGAGACGGGCAGAGTGCATCGGCAGCGGCCGGAGGCTCGTGCCACTGCGCCGGCTGACACGCTGGCGAAGCGATTCCAGGAGCTGCTCGCCGACCCGGAACTACTCGGAGCCGGCGTGCCGGCCTACGCGACGCGGCTCGGGGTGTCCACCAGCTACCTCAACGACAAAGTGCACCAGACCATGGGGGCGACTCCCGGCCACATCATCCGGCAGGCACGCGCGTCGGAGGCCAAGCGGCTGCTCGCCGACACCGCCCTCCCGGTCGCCCAGGTCGCCGTACGGCTCGGCTTCGCCGACGCCGCCTACTTCTGCCGCTTCTTCCGCCGCGAGGTCGGCGACACCCCGGGCGGCTTCCGCCGACGGGCACGTGCCCCTCACCCCAGCAGCAGATGGACGACCGGGCCGGATGCGACCTGATCCCGACCGCGGTCAGCTCGCCACCGGGTCCAGCCAGCGGTTGTACCGCAGGCGCAGGGCCCGCTCGGTGCTGCCCACCACAGCGCTGATCGTGAGCGCGATGGTCAACCATCCCGGCGCCTCGACGGGTGACTCGAAGACTCCGAACCGGTCGGCCAGCGCAGGAAACCGGGAGATCGCTTCAAGGGTCTGCGGAACGACGAAGAGCAGCGGGACGGCGACCAGAACGACGGCGAGCGTGCCGATCCAGCGGCTGAGCGCGGGGTGCTCGCGATCGAGACGTGCGCGGCGTCCCTCGGCGGAGCGGGGGTCCGGCACGAGTTGCTGCTCGATCCCGTCGGCGGTGACGAAGTGGCATCGCCGGATACCGAACGACGACGTCTCCACCTCGATCTCACCACCTTCGACCGGGAAGACGGCGGGGAGCCTCGCTCGAGGGTGACGCAGTCCGTCGCGGTACAGGTGAGCCTCGGTGTCGCCGTTCTCATTGCTCTTCAGGTGGTTCACGTCGACGGCATAGACCACCGGCCGGCCGGCGCTGCCGTCCACGGGAAGGGAGAACAGGGATCGAGTCAGCAGCTGCCACCAGCGGAATCGCTTCAGTGCGCGCCCGTCCCCGGGTTTGATGCGCTGGATGGCTCGGCGCCTCCGCCATTCGTCGAACATCTCCGCAGTGCAGCCTGTGTTCCAGGAACACAGTCAATGCGGGCTTTGACTGTGTGCCGAGGACATGGTGTCGCATGGGTCGGACTGCAAAGAGGACGAGCGATGGAGGCTGGACATGAGTCGACGGCGTAGCGCTGCCTTGGTGGCAGCGCTCGGTCTGGTCGGTGCGCTGATCACGGTGATGCCGGCCCGAGCGGAGAAGCCCGCGGCGGTGGAACTGAGGTGGGCCGCCTGCCCCGCGGATGTGAACGCGAAAACGGCGCCACTGACGGCCGAGTGCGCGACCGTGCCCGTTCCCCTCGACTACAGCGAACCCGACGGCACGCAGATCTCGCTGCTGGTGTCGCGGATCGCGAGCACCAAGCCGGAGAAGCGGCGCGGCATCCTGCTGTTCAACCCCGGCGGGCCGGGCGGCTCCGGGCTGGACCAGCCGGCGTTCCTGGTCAAGAAGGGCCTGCCGGCGACCGTCATGGACACCTACGACCTGATCGGCATGGACACCCGGGGCGTCGGGCACTCGACGCCGATGAGCTGCGGCCTGACCGAGGAGATCGGCTACTGGGCCAACGTGCCGCCGTACGCGGCGGACGACGTGGCTGTGACCGCGCAGGCGACGATCGCCGAAGCGGTCGCGAAGACGTGCGCCGCGAATGACTCCGGCGCGCGGCTGCAGCACCTCACGACGGCGAATATGGCGCGCGACCTGGACCGGATCCGCGCCGCCCTCGGCGAGCCCAAGGCCAGTTTCTACGGCGCGTCGTACGGTTCGGCGCTGGGCGCGGCCTACGTGTCGCTGTTCCCGGACACCACCGACCGTACGGTGATCGACAGCAACCTCGCCGACACCCACCTCGACCGGGACGGCATACGCCGGTTCGCCCGCGGTGTCGAGGAGACGTTCCCCGACTTCGCGAACTGGGCTGCGGCGCGGCACGCCTCGTACGGCCTGGGCCGCACGCCGACGCAGGTGCGCAAGACCTACTTCGCCATCGCCGAGCGGCTCGACAAGACCCCGGCCACCGACGGGACCACCGGCGCCATCTTCCGGTACCTCACCTTCGCCCACCTCTACGGCGACATCCAGTACGGCAATCTGGCCCGGATCTGGCAGGCGCTGCTGGACCCCGGCGCGACCCGGGCGACCGCCGTGTCACCGGCCGCCCAGGCGGCTCCCCCGGTCGACAACGCGCTGACCGTGTTCCTCGCGGTCACCTGCAACGACGTCAACTGGCCCGAGGACCTGGCGACCTACCGGCGCGGCGTCGCGGAGGACCGCAAGCGGTACCCCATGTTCGGCGCGGCGACCGCCAACATCACCCCGTGCGCGTACTGGAAGCACGAGCCGTCCGAGCCACCCGTCAAGGTCGACAACAGTGGGCCGACCGATGTGCTGATGCTCCAGAACCGGCGCGACCCGGTCACCCCGGCGGTCAACGCCCAGCTGTTGCGCCAGAAGTTCGGTCAGCGGGCCAAGCTGGTGACCGTCGACGACAGCGGGCACGGCGTCTACGTCCTCGGCGGCAACGCCTGCGCGCTGAACCTGACCACCGCCTACCTGGTCGACGGAAAGCTGCCGGCCCGGGACAGCACCTGCCGATCCTGACCGCGTCGCGCGGTGTACCGGGGTACCAAGGGAAGCGCGCAAGTGTCGACCGCGGTACCACGGTCCCGCCGTTACGCGCACCTAGCGTTGTGAGCATGATTCAAGTACGCGAAGTAACCAAGCAGTACGGTGCGAAGACCGTCGTGGACCAGCTGTCGTTCACCGCCAAGCCGGGACAGGTCACCGGC
Source organism: Actinoplanes sp. CA-051413 (assembly GCF_050955795.1). NCBI lineage: Bacteria > Bacillati > Actinomycetota > Actinomycetes > Micromonosporales > Micromonosporaceae > Actinoplanes > Actinoplanes sp. CA-051413. The sequence continues at coordinate 2,968,025 of NZ_CP192100.1, read as the reverse complement.
TTCCTCGGACCCAACGGCGCCGGCAAGTCGACCACCATGCGGATGATCGTCGCTCTCGACGCACCGACCTCGGGCGACGTACTGATCAACGGCAAGCCGTACGCGTCGTCGAAAGCGCCCTTGCGCGAGATCGGCGTGCTGCTCGAGGCCAAGGCCATGCACCCCGGCCGCACCGCGGTCAGCCACCTTCTCGCCCTGGCCCGCACGCACGGCATCTCCCGCTCGCGCGTCGACGAGGTGCTCGACCTGGCCGGCCTCTCGGCCGTCGCCCACAAGCGGGTCGGCGCCTTCTCCCTCGGCATGGGTCAACGGCTCGGCATCGCCGCCGCACTGCTCGGCGACCCGGCCGTGGTGATGCTCGACGAGCCGGTCAACGGACTCGACCCCGACGGCGTCCTCTGGGTGCGCAACCTGCTCACCGGCCTGGCGGCCGAGGGCCGCACCGTGATGCTGTCCTCGCACCTGATGAGCGAGGTGTCGCTGATCGCGGATCACCTGGTCATCATCGGCCGGGGCAGACTGCTGGCCGACACCACCGTGGCCGACTTCGTGACCGCCGAAGGCGTCCGGGTCGTCACCGCGGCCCCCGACGCGCTGCGCACGGTGATCGCCGGCCCGGGCGTCACCGTCACGTCGACCGGCGCGGAGGAACTGCTCGTCGCCGGCACCACCGCCCGCGCGATCGGACTGGCTGCGGCCACCCGTGGAATTCCGCTGTTCGAGCTCACCCCGCAGAACGCCTCACTCGAAGAGGCGTTCATGGACCTGACCCACCACGCTGTCGAATACGAGGCCACCCGATGAAGATCACCCCCGGTGGCGTCGTCGCCGCCGAATGGACCAAGTTCTCCTCCCTGCGCTCCACCTGGATCACCACCGGCATCTCGGCCGTGCTCCTGATCGCGTTCGGCATGATCGCCTCGGCGTCCTTTGCCGGCGACAGCCTGTCGGCCGTCGATCTGGCCCTGTCCGGCAGCACCCTGGCCGGCCTCACCGTCGGAGTGCTGGGCGCGCTGCTGGGGGCCGGCGAATACACCACAGGCATGATCCGGGCGACCCTCGCCGCGGTGCCGCACCGGCTGCCGGTGCTGTGGTCGAAGAGCCTGGTGGCCGGGGCCGCCGCACTGGTGACGATGACTGCCGGCGCCTTCGCCGCTTTCGCGCTGGGGTCGGCCGTACTCAACGACGAGGTCGGCAGTGTTGGCCTCGGCGACGACGGCGTGCTGCGCGCTCTGCTCGGCGCCGGCCTCTATCTGGGCCTGGTCGCGGTGCTCGGCGTCGCGCTCGGCATGCTCGTCCGTTCCAGCGCCGGCGCCATCGCGATCCTGGCCGGCCTCCTGCTGATCGTGCCCGGTCTGGCCGCGCTGCTGCCGGATCGGATCTCCGAGACGATCACCCCTTACCTGCCCAGCAACGCCGGCAGCGCGGTCATGGCGCTGACCCCGGGGGAGAACACCCTGGCGCCGTGGATCGGTCTCGCAGTCTTCGCAGGCTACGTCGTGGTGGCCCTCGCCGCCGCGGCACTCCGGCTCAAGAAGACCGACGCGTGAGGGGACAATGGCCTGATGAGCGCGCAGGGATGGCTGGTGGACCGGCAGGGACGGCTGCGGACTTTCCACCACCGCCGGCCCTGGGTCATGGACACCTTCGTGGCCGTCCCGATCGTGCTCTTCAGCATCCCGAACCTGATCGAGAAGCCCCTCTCGGCCACGATCGCGACCCTGCTGCTGCTGCCGCCGCTGTACTGGCGGCGACGGTACCCCTTCCCCGCGTTCCTGGTCACCGCGGCCACCGACCTGATCGAGGGATGGTTGGACGCCGGCGTGGGCGCCGGGGTGATCCTGCTGGTGATGCTGTTCGGGGTCGCCTCCCGGGGGGCGTGGCGGTCGCTCGCCTGGGCCTCCGGGATCACCGTCGCGCTGCTGGCCGCCGAGATCTATCTGTTCGGACCGGTGGTGGAGAACCGCGCCTTCACGTCGGTGCTGGCGCTCGGCATGTCGGTGGCCGCGGTCGCGTCCGGCGTCGCGGTGCGCACCCGCCGGGCGTATCTCGTTGCTCTGGAGGACCGGGCCGCCCGTCTGGAGATCGAGCGTGACCAGCGGGCCCGCCTCGCCGTCGCCGACGAGCGGGCCCGGGTGGCCCGCGAGATGCACGACATCGTCGGCCACCACGTGTCGGTGATCATCGGCCTGGCCGACGGCGGAGTCACGCTCGCGAGATCGCGCGACGAACAGACCGCCGAACCACTGCAACTGATCGGCGAGACCGGCCGGCAGGCGCTCGCCGAGCTGCGGCGGGTGCTGGGCGTGCTGCGCGGGGAGGACGCGGATGCGCGGCTGAGCCCGCAGCCCGGCATCGATGACCTCGACCGGCTGCTGCCCAGCGTACGGGCCGCGGGCCTGCCGGTCACCTACTCCACCGCGGGCGAGCTGCGCACCCTCGGCCGGGGCGTGCAGCTCGCGGTCTATCGCATCGTGCAGGAAGCGCTCACCAACACCCTCAAACACGCGGGGCGCGGTGCGACCGCGGACGTCACGCTGGCTGCCTGCGACGGAGAGGTACGCGTACGCGTACGGGACAACGGCCGCGGCGGACCCGCCGCCCCGAGCCACGGCCTGCTCGGCATGCGTGAACGCGCGGCCATGTACGGCGGGGTGGTGGACGCCGGCCCGGCCGAGCGGGGCTGGCTCGTCGACGTCGTCCTCAAGGAGCCCGCATGACCACCGTGCTGATCGCCGACGACCAGCCGTTGCAGCGCATGGGCTTCAAGATGCTGCTCGACGGCACCCCCGGCATGGTCGTGGTCGGCGAGGCCGCCACCGGCGCGGAGGCGGTGCGGATGGTCGAGCAGGCCCGCCCCGACGTGGTGCTGATGGACGTGCGCATGCCGGGCGTGGACGGCATAGAGGCCACCCGCCGGATCACCGCGGCCGGCTCCCGCACCCGCGTGCTGATCCTGACCACCTTCGACCTCGACGAGTACGTCTACGCCGGACTGCGGGCCGGGGCGAGCGGCTTCCTGCTCAAGGACGCCCGTCCGGAAGAGCTCATCGCCGGCATCCGAGCCGTCGCCGGCGGGGAGTCGGTGGTGGCGCCCAGTCTGACCCGCAAGCTCATGACCGCTTATCTGCAGGATGCGGCGCCAGTCAAGCTGGACAGCCGGCTGGCCACGCTGAGCGAGCGGGAGCGCGAAGTCCTCGAGGCGATCGGCCAGGGTGCCACGAACACCGAGATCGCCGAACGCTTCATCCTGACCGAGTCAACCGTGAAGAAGCACGTCGGACGCGTACTGGCCAAGATCGGAGCGCGCGACCGGATCCAGGCGGTGATCTTCGCGTACGACAACGGCCTGGTCCAACCCCGCGCCTGAGCCCTTCGCCTGGTCGGAGCCCGCTCCTACATCGCAGCAATGTGAGCCTGCCGACTGCTGTCTTGACTGTGTTCCGACGACACGGTCTCCACTGGTGCAAGCCCAGATCACCAACGACTATGCAGTGGAGGTAGGACATACATGGGGCACGCGGAGAAGACATCCGGCGCACCGTCCCGACCCGTCATCGAAGTGGACCGGTTGAATGTCTCGTACGGCGACTTCCACGCCGTCAAGGATCTGACCTTCCGGGTCGAGCAAGGCGAGCTGTACGCACTGCTCGGCACCAATGGAGCGGGCAAGACCTCGGCGCTGGAGGTCATCGAGGGGCATCGGAGGGCGTCGTCGGGCGTCGTACAGGTCTTCGGCGAGAGTCCGGCGGACCGGCGGGCGGTCCGACCGCGGATGGGGATCATGCTGCAGGAGAGCGGGTTCTCCGCCGACCTCACCGTCGCGGAGTCCGTACGGCTGATCGGCCGGCTGTCCGGCCGCTCCGATTCGGTCGACCGCGTCCTGGGCATCGTCGATCTCACACGTAAGGCCGCGACCAGGGTCGGGCAACTGTCCGGCGGCGAGAAGAGGCGACTCGACTTCGCCACCGCCGTCTACGGGCGACCGGAGCTGATCGTCCTGGACGAGCCCACCACGGGGCTGGACATCCAGTCCCGGGATGCCCTGTGGGAGGCCGTGGAGGAACTGCGCGGCAACGGTTCGACCGTCATCCTGACGACGCACTATCTCGAAGAGGCGCAGCAGCACGCCGACCGCATCGGGCTCATGCACCGGGGCACTCTCCGCAGTCAGGGAACGGTGCCCGAGCTGACCCGGACGCTGCCGGCAGCGATCCAGTTCTCGCTCTCCCCCGGCGCTCCCGTGCCGCCCGTCGGCGCCGTCCAGCCGGCCGGTCCGGCGTACCAGATCGAGACGTTCGAACTGCAAGCGGACCTCAAGCGGCTGCTCGACTGGGCGGAGCTGCACGACGTCGACCTGCACGGCCTCTCCGCCGCGCCGACCCGGCTGGACGACGTCTTCCGCGCCATCGAGACCGACCCGGTCCCCACCCCGACACGCTGAAGGCAACGACATGCTCCCCATCGCGTACAGCGAATTCGCCCAGATCTTCCGCAACCGCGCCGTGCTGATCTCCAACCTCATCATGCCGTTGGCGGCCGGCGCCTTCTTCATCTACCGCCGCGACACGTTCGCTCAGATCGGCAGCCTGGGTTACATCGCCGCTGTCCTCGTCTTCACCGTCGGCGCGTTCAGCCTCTACACCACGGCGGTGACCACCCTGTCCGCGCGCCGGCAGGACCTGTTCCTCAAGCGGCTGCGCTCCACCGCCGCCGGCGACGCGGCGATCCTGTCCGGCCTGACCCTGCCGGTCGCCTTCACCGCCCTGGTCCAGGTAGTGGCCATCCTCGGGGTCTTCGCCGTGGTGAGCGGCCGCCCGGCCAACGTCGCGCTGCTGGCCGTGGCCATCCTGGCGACCTTCGTCATGATGCTCGCCCTGGCGCTGGCCACCGCCGGCCTGACCGGCTCGCCCGAGCAGGCTCAGGTCACCACCCTGCCGATCAGCCTGGTGACCATCGCCGTGGCCAGCTGGGTCGGCATCACCGGCACAGAGAGCCTCACCCTGCTCAAGCGGCTGCTGCCCGGCGGGTCGGCCACCGAACTGATCGTGAACACCTGGAACGGCGGCGTGCCGCTGGCGGATTCGCTGCCGCTGCTGGCTCCGACGCTCGGCTGGGTCGTCGTGGCGATCGTGCTCGCGCTGCGGCTGTTCCGGTGGGAACCCCGCCGGTGACCGCCTCAGCACCTACCGTATCGATCGGATCTCATGTGTTAGCGTCGCCATGAGGACTGATCGAGGGGGCCGGACGTGGCCTGGAGCACCCGGGAACTTGCCGATCTCGCCGGCACCACGGTGAACACCATCCGGCACTACCACCGCCTCGGTCTGCTCGAAGAGCCGGACCGCCGGTACAACGGCTACAAGCAGTACGGCGTACCGCATCTGGTCTGCCTGCTGCGTATCCGGCGGCTGGTGGAGCTCGGGGTTCCCCTGTCCGAGATCGGCGTGGCCAGGACCGTCGGTGACGTGCCCCCGGAGGTTCTGCGCCAGGTCGACGCGCAACTCGCCAGTGAGATCGAGCGCCTGAGCAAGGCCCGCTCCGACATCGCCGTGATCCTCCGCGACGGAGCGCCGGCCGATGGCCCGGCGGGCTTCGAGTCGGTCGCGCCACGCCTGTCCGAAGCCGATACCTCGCTCATCCACGTCTACACCCGGCTGTACGACGAGGACGCCATGAAGGACCTGCAGCGCATGGCGGAGAACGACAACGATCCCGTCAGCGCGGAGATGGACGCCCTGCCCCCGGACGCGGACGAGGCCACCCGGCAGGACGTCGCCGAACGGCTCGCACCGGTCATCGCCCAGAACCTCACCGACTACCCGTGGCTGAACGATCCGGGCGCGCACCTCATCAAGAGCGAGAACGTCACCATGCAGACGTTCATCGACTCCGTGGTCGCGCTCTACAACCCGGCGCAGATCGACGTGCTCACCCGGGCCAGCCTGCTCGCGCACCAGCGCCTGCGGCCCACGTCCGAGGCCGGCGACGACACCAACCCCGAGTGACTCCCGGTCCGGCCCGCCCCCGTCAGCCGCTCAAGCTTCGGCTGAGGGCGGCGACCGCGGCACGCCCGGCCCCGTCGCGGCGTACCTGCACGAGCGTGACGGTGACCGGGTGGCCGCGTACCCCATAGGGTTTGATCTCGGTGAACATCGGGCGGCGCTCCAGGGCCCCACGCTCCTTGGCCGCCAGCGCGTAGGGCGTCCAGAGCAGGCCGGTGTAGGAGACGACACTCCCGGTCGGCCGGCCCGCCTCGACGTCGGCGATCACCTTGCCGATCACCTCGCGGCCGGTCACCTCCGGCTCGAACGCGCCGTCGCGGAAGACCGGCTCCCGGCGCGTGTACCAGAACGTTGTCGCCACCCGGGATATCTCCTCCAGCTGCTGGACCGCCGAGATCCCACCGCCGACGACCGCCACCCGCAGCCCCGCGAAACGATCCGCCGACACGTAGTCGTGGGTGTGCAGCTGGAGGCCGGCGAAGGTCTCCTGGCCCGGATAGTGCGGGCGGACCGGGTTCGTCCAGGTACCGGTCGCGTTGATGATCGCGCGCACCCGCCGGACGCCGGTGCTGGTCTCGACGATCAGGTCGCCGTCCGGGTCGGCGTCCGCCCGGCGTACGGCGGTGACCCGGACCGGCCGCTCGATGGACAGCCCGGCAGCCCGCTCGAAGTCGGCGAAGTAGCGCCGCACAGCGGTGCGGCTCGGCTCGTCGGGGTCAAGCGGCGGCCGCGGGAAGCCGGGCAGGTCGAAGATGCCGTTGACGGTGGCCATCCGCAGCGACTCCCACCGGTGCTGCCAGGCGCCACCCGGCCGCTCCTCGGCGTCGAACACGACGAAGTCGATGCCGCGCCGCCGCAGGTGATAGGCCGCCGACAGGCCGGACTGACCGCCCCCGATGACCGCCACGGTCGTGATCATGGAGCAAGCGTACGACCGGATTACGCGATCCTTTGTCGGTATGGCCCGATCATCCGCCACAGTGGACCCGGCGACGCGGCCCGGTGCGGGCCGCATCGCTTCCGGCTTGCGGGCATGACCGGCCCGTTCTCACTCCAGCGGTGCGGTCGACTCCCGGGTGACCAGGCGACAGGGCACGGTCTCCACGCCGGAACCCAGTTTGCCGTCTATGGCGGTGAAGAGCCGCTGCGCGGCCAGGCGTCCCAGCTGCTCGAGGTTCATGTCCACGGTCGACAGCGGCGGTCGCGCGTTCGCGGCCAGGATGTTCCAGTTGTCGAACCCGATCACGGCGACCTGGGCCGGGACGGCGAGCTTCTCCTGGTGCAACACGTCCAGCACGCCCCGGGCGATCTCGTCCGAGCCGGCGAAGATCGCATCAACGTCCGGGCAGCGCTGCAGCAGCATCCGGGTGGCGCCGCGTCCCCAGGCCTCCGACCACGAGCCGAACCAGACGTGATCGCCGGCGAGCTCGAGTCCCTCCTCGGCCAGCCGGGCCAGCGCTCCACTGGCCCGGTCCTGCGCCGCCCCGTACGTGGCGTCGCCGGTGATGTGGGCGATCCGCCGCCGGCCGTACTGCAGGAGATGATCGACCGCCATCCGGCCGCCGCCGACGTTGTCGGTCACCAAGGACAGGTCCCCGGGGTCTTCCGAGGGCGCGTAGGCGTAGACGACCGGTACGGGCAGTTCGTGGCCGAGTGACGGCCGCGCGTCGGGGCGTGCACCGACGACGATGAGCCCGTCCACCCGGCGCGACAGCAGGGCCCGCAGATGGTGGCGTTCGCGCATGTTGTCACCACGGGCGTCGCAGAGGAACACCGAGATCTCGTCGATTCCGAACGCGTCCTCGGCGCCCATCAGGATCGGGATCGAGAACCGGCCTTCGAGGTCGGAGGTCAGCAGGCCGACGGTCCCGCTGCGTTGCGTGATCAACCCCTGGGCGAGCGTGTTGGGCGAGAAGGACAGTTGCTCGGCAGCGCGGACGACCCGCTCACGGGTCTCGGCTCGAACTTGGGGCTGACCGTTGAGCGCTTTCGACGCGGTGGCCACCGAGACGCCCGCCAGCTTGGCCACGTCACGCAAGGTGACCGTGCCGTTGGCGACTTCCGTCCGGGTCCGGCGTCCCCGAGCCCTTTGCGGCGACGGCATCGAAGCACTTGACAACGGTTTTTCCTCCGTACTACGTTTCTGAAAACGTTTTCGGCATTGCTGGATACACCACTATCCGTTTCGAGTGGCACCCACCTGCTCTCACGCTGTTGATGCTACCTCCCCGCTCGGGCCGGACCGAAACTCGTCGAAATCCTCTCGGAATGCTGTTCCCGGCATCCGGTAGCTACCGGAGGTACGTTTTGCGACTGGAAATAACGCTGAGGAAGCTCCGTAAGGCGGTCGCGGTCGCCGCCGTCGCGAGCCTGGCGGCCACCGCGCCGGCAGCCTGCGACGGAGGCGGGAAGAGCGAGGCCGCTGCACCCGCCGGTGCCGGCGTCGATGGCGTCGACGACGGCACGAAACTCACCCTGTGGACCCGGGCGCCGCTGGAACTGCAGGCGAAGGCGCTGGTCCAGGCATACAACGCCGGCCACAAGAACCAGGTCTCGCTGACCATCGTCCCGAACGACGACTACGTCGCCAAGGTGGGCGCTGCCGCCGGCAGCGGCGACCTGCCCGATCTGTTCGCCGCCGACATCGTCTACGTCCCGAACTGGACCAAGGCCGGGCTGTTCACCGACCTGACCGACAGCATCGGCATGCTCCCGTACGCCGACAAGATCATCCAAGGGCACGTCCAGGCCGGCACCTACGAAGGCAAGAAGTACGTGCTCCCGTTCGTGCTGGATCTGTCGGTGATGTTCTGGAACAAGAAGCTCTACAAGGAGGCCGGCCTGGACCCGGAGAAGGGCCCGACGACCCTCGACGAGTTCAGGAGCCAGGCGCTCGCCGTCCAGAAACTGAACAAACCCGGTACCTATGGCACCTACTTCGGCGGCAACTGCGGCGGCTGCGACGTCTTCACCTGGTTCCCGATGATCTGGGCCAGCGGTGAAGAGGTCATGGGCGCCGACGGCAAGACCTCACTGCTGGCCGGTAGCGCCGCCCAGAAGGTCTACGGCACCTTCCGGGAACTGCAGAACGCGGGTGCCATCGCACCCGGTTCCAAGGACGAGACCGGTGCCACCTGGGTCGCCGCGTTCCAGCAGGGCAAGGTCGGCGTGATGCCGTACCCGGCCACGCTGCTGCAGACTGCGGCCAAGACGGTCGACGTCGGCGTGGCCGCCATCCCGGGCGTCACCGGCGGCACGTCCACCTTCCTCGGCGGCGACGGCATCGGCATCTCGAAGGACACCAAGGCGACCCAGCAGGCCTGGAACTTCCTGGCCTGGCTGACCTCCGAGAAGGCCCAGGTCGACGTCCTGGCCAAGAACGACAGCAGTGTTTCGCGCACCGACCTGGCCGACAATCAGTACTCGGCCCAGGACCCGCGGATCGTGACCATCAACAAGGCCGCCGCATCGCCGCAGAGCAAGACCCCCGTGGCGGTGAACTTCCAGCAGGCGTTCAACGCACCGGGCAGCCCCTGGGTCACGTTGCTGCGCAACCAGGTATTCGGTGATCCGTCGAGCCTGACCAAGGACAACCAGGCCCTGACCGGGGTCCTCGGCCAGTGACGGCGTGGCGGCGCCCGGGTCCGTCCCCGGGCGCCGCCGTCGACGAGAAGGAACTGAGGACCGTGGCCATATCCTTCACCGCCGTCACCGACCAGGGCACCGCGCCCGCCGCACCGGCGACGCCGCAACGGCCCAGGCGGCCCCGCCGCAGGGACAAACTCGCCGGTTGGGCCTACGCGGCACCCACCGCCGTGTTCGTCCTGATCTTCTTCGTCGTGCCGATCGGCATCGTCGCCCGGATGTCCGCCTCCGACTGGACCCTGTTCGGTGGTGACCGCGGCTGGAACGCACCGGGCAACTACCAGAAGGCCCTCGATGACCGGCTGCTGTTGCCCGCGGTCTGGTTCACCGTCAAGTACACCGTCGTCACCACCGTGATCCTGCTCGGGCTGGCGCTCCTGCTGGCCCTGCTGGTGCAGGAGTCGAGCCGATGGACCGGGTTCCTGCGAACCGCGTTCCTGGTGCCGTCGGCGCTCGGCCTCGCCTCCGCCTCGCTGCTCTTCTACGCCCTCTACTCACCGCAGAGCAGCCCGGTCAACACCCCGCTGCGCCTGCTCGGAGTCACCGACCAGCCCATCTCGTTCCTCGGCACGCCGATATCGGCCCTGTGGTCCACCGTGATCCTGATCGTCTGGCGGTTCGCCGGCTTCTACATGCTGCTGCTGCTCGTCGGACTGCAGAGCATCCCTGGCGATGTCTACGAAGCGGCCCACCTCGACGGTGCCGGCCGGCTGCAGACCTTCCGGCACATCACCTTGCCACTGCTGCGGTCCTCGTTGGCGCTGTGCACGATCCTCTGCGTCACCGGCTCGCTGCTCGCTTTCGACCAGTTCTACATCCTCACCAAGGGCGGCCCGGACAACAGCACCATCACCATCGTCCAACTCGTCTACAACATGGCCTTCGGCGGACAGAACGACCTCGGCCGCGCCGCCGCCCTGTCGATCTTGGTGCTCGTCGCCCTGCTGGCCATCAACGCCCTGCAGTTCCGCGGCCTGCGCGGCAAGGAGAACTGATCCGTGTTCCGTAACCTGACGCGCACCCCGCAACACGTCCTCACCGGTGGACTCGCCCTGCTCTTCCTGTTCCCGCTGGTCTGGGCCGTCATCGCATCGGTCAGTCCGCAGGCCGGCACCGCGCAGACGTCGGGCTGGGGTCTCGGCAACTACCACACCCTGGCCAACTACCAGGCCGGCATCTGGCAGTACCTGCTCAACTCGACCTTGGTGTCGCTCCTGACCGTGGCCCTGACCCTCGGAGTGTCCCTGCTCGGCGGGTACGCCTTCGCGATGTTCCGGTTCCCCGGCCGCAACCTGCTCTTCCTGGTGACCCTGGCGATCCTCATGGTCCCGTACGCGACGCTGCTGATCCCGCTCTACGTCCTGCTCAACCGGCTCGGCCTGCAGAACTCGCTGATCGGCCTGGCCCTGGTCCTGACCATGTTCCAGTTGCCGTTCGCCACGTTCATGATGCGCATCTCGTTCGAGGCGGTGCCCACGGAACTGAGGGAGTCCGCCCAGGTCGACGGGTGCGGAAACGTCCGCGCACTGCTGCACATCCTGGTTCCGGCGGTCAGGCCCGGCCTGGTCACCGTGGGCCTGTTCGCCTTCCTGGCCGCCTGGAACGACTTCATCGCCCCGCTGGTGCTGATCAGCGACTCCGGCAAGACTCCCCTGCCGCTGGCCGTGGCCAACATGCGTCAGCAGGTGATGGGCATCGTCGACTACGGCGCCACCGAAGCGGGCGTGGTCGTGCTCGCGTTCCCCTGCATCGTGCTGTTCCTCGCCCTCCAGCGGCACTACGTCCGGGGCTTCATGTCCGGCGCACTCAAGGGATGATTCAGTGACCATCAATGACGTAGTCCGCGCCGACGCCGTACCCGAGACCTCCTGGATCGAGCGGGGCGGCACCCCCACGGCGCCCGGCACCGGCCGGCTGCGACCACTCGGCCTGCGTGAAGTGATCCTCCGGCCCGGCTTCTGGCAGGAACGCCAGCAGACCAACCAGTCGGCGTCCCTGGCCCACATCGAGCACTGGCTGGAACGCGCCGGCTGGCTGGGCAACTTCGACGCTGCCGTGCAGGACCGGCTGCCCGCGGCCCGGCGTGGTCGCGAATTCGCCGACAGCGAGGTCTACAAACTGCTCGAGGCCATGGCCTGGGAGTACGGGCGCACGGGCGACGAGCGGCTGGACGCCCGCCTCCGGGCGATCGTCGCGCGGGTCGCCGCGGCGCAGGAACCGGACGGATATCTCAACACCAACTTCGGCCGGCCCGGGCAGCAACCGCGCTACAGCGACCTGGAGTGGGGCCACGAGCTCTACTGCTACGGGCATCTCATCCAGGCCGGCGTCGCCCGGGCCCGCACGTCCGGCCACGACGAACTCGTCCAGGTCGCCCTCCGCGCCGCCGACCACATCTGCGACACCTTCGGCCCGGACGGCATAGCCTCGGTGTGCGGTCACCCGGAGATCGAGCCGGCGCTCGTCGAGATGTACCGCGTCACCGGGCAGCGCCGATACCTCGACCAGGCGCGACTTTTCGTGGAGCGGCGCGGCCGTCAGACCCTCGACGACATCGAGTTCGGCCGGGCCTATTTCCAGGACGACATACCCGTACGCGAGGCCGGCGTGCTGCGCGGTCACGCCGTCCGGGCCGGCTACCTGGCGGCCGGGGCGGTGGACGTCGCCGTCGAGACCGGCGACACCGAGCTGCTGGACGCCCTCGCCCGCCAATGGCGCACCACCGTGGCCCGGCGCACCTATCTCACCGGCGGGATGGGCTCGCGCCACCAGGACGAGGCGTTCGGCGAGGACTTCTCGCTGCCGGCCGACCGCGCCTACTCCGAGACCTGCGCCGGTATCGGCTCGGTCATGTTCAGCTGGCGGCTGCTGCTCGCCCAGGGCGATCCGCGTTACGCCGACCTGATCGAGCGCACCCTGTTCAACGTCATCGCCACGTCGCCGTCCGACGACGGCACCCGGTTCTTCTACACCAACACCCTGCATCAGCGGGTCCCCGGCATCGACCCACCGGCCGATGCTCTGGTGCCCCGCGCCGCCTCCAGCTTGCGGGCGCCATGGTTCGCGGTCTCCTGCTGCCCGACCAACCTCGCCCGCACCTTCGCCGCGCTGGCCGCCTACCTGGCCACCACCGACGACGAAGGCATTCAGCTCCACCAGTACGCCGCCGCGTCGCTGGAGACGACGCTGCCCGACGGTCGCGGCATCGGCCTCGAGATCGACACCGAGTACCCGGCGGACGGGCACATCGCCATCCGGATCGTCCGCACGCCGCAAGCACCGTGGACGCTCACCCTCCGGATCCCGCACTGGACCACAGACGCCACCATCGAGGTCGACGGCCGGCTCAGCCCGGTCTCCGCGGGATCGGTGCAGATCCGGCGCCGCTTCACCGCCGGCGAGGTGATCGTCCTCGTACTGCCGGTCCGTGCCCGGCTCACCATGCCGGATCCGCGAATCGACGCCATTCGTGGCTGTGCCGCCGTCGAACGCGGCCCGATCGTGTTCTGTCTGGAGTCGGCCGACCTGCCCAGCGGAGTCCCGCTCGACACGCTGAGCATGAACGCGGCCACCGATCTCACCGAACGCGACGGCACGGTCGTGGCGACCTTCCACGTGAAGCCCGCTGACGGCGACGACTGGCCGTACGGCGGGGTCGTGCCGACTGAGCCGGGCGCCTCCCTGCCGGTACCGTTGCTGCCCTATCACCGGTGGGCCCGACGCGGCCCGTCGTCGATGCGTGTCTGGATACCCGTCCACGACGGGTGAGCGGTCCGGTGCGCCGGCGCACGGGTACTGGGTGCGCCGGCGCACCGGACCGACATGTCGTGGTCCTACTCGCCGGAGGGTGCGGTGAGGGTGACGCCGAGCCCGACCGGTTTGCCGAAGTTGGGTGTTCCGTCGGCGTTCCAGGTGAATTTCTGGGCGCGGGTGGAGCGGTTGAGGTCGCAGTTGCCGCCGGGGTTGGTGGTGGCGTGGTAGACGATCCAGTCCTCGGTGCCGTCGGGCGACTTGAAGAATCCGTTGTGACCCGGACCGTAGACACCGGCGGCGTCGTTGCGCAGGAACACCGGGCTGGTCGACTTCACCCAGGACGACGCGTTGAGCGGGTCACCGCCGTTGTAGGTGAGCAGACCCAGCTTGTAGTCGGGCGTGGAGCAGTGTGAGGCGGAGAAGACGATGAAGGTCTTGCCGCCGTGCTGGATAGCCTCGGCGCCCTCGTTGACCGCTCCACCGACCGTCTCCCAGCCGGCGGTGGGCGAGGAGAGCACGTGCCGGGGGCCGGCCGCGGTCCACGGGTTGGCCAGTTCCCGGATGAAGTTGGGCTGCGAGCCGTTGTAGTAGGTCCCGAGCAGGTAGAGCTTGCCGTTGAGCTGCAGGATGCTCGGATCCAGTTCCCAGGTGTTGTCCTGGGTCGGATCGAGCAGGTCCGCCTTGAAGCTGTACGGGCCCATCGGATCGGTGCCGGCCGACTCCAGCACATGGATGCGCTGGGTGCCCAGATCGTACGGTTCTCGGCCGGCGACGTAGTACAGGTACCAGCGCTTGCCGTCCGGCCCGTCGAGCAGGTGGAACTCCGGCGCCCACATGGTGCCCGCGCCGTTCGGCCGGCTGAGGGTGAAGATGGTCTGCTCGGCCGCGGAGGCCAGGCCGCCGAGGGTGGCCGACCGGCGCATGGTGATCCTGTTGTTCCAGGTGGTGGTGGCCAGGTAGTAGTAGCCGTTGTGGTAGGTGAGCCACGGGTCCGGCCCCTGCGCCTTCAGGGGATTCGTGAAGGTGTGCGTGGTGCCTCCGGTCGGCGGCGGGCTCGTCGGCGGGGTCGTGGGCGGCGTCGTCGGCGGGGTCGTGGGCGGCGTCGTCGGTGTCACAGTGCCGGTGCACGTCGTGCCGTTGAGCACGAAACTCGCCGGCACCGGGTTGCTGCCGGTCCAGGCGCCGTTGAAGCCGAACGAGATGCTGCCGTTCGTGGCGACCGCACCGTTGTACGACATGTTGACGGCGTTGACCTGGGTTCCGCTCTGCGTGACGGTGGCGTTCCAGGCCTGGCCGATCTTCTGCCCGGCGCCGAAACTCCAGGTGAGTGTCCACCCGGTGAGCGGCGTGCCCAGGTTGGTGATGGCCACGTCGGCGCCGAAGCCGCCCTGCCACTGCGAGGAGACGGTGTAGTCGACCCGGCAACCGGCCGTCGCCGCCCCGGCCGTGCCGGCCGTCGTGACCGGCACGATCACCGCGGCCAGCACCGCCGCGATCGACAACGCCGCGATGCGTGGGCTCCTTCTCATCAAAGCTGTCCTCTCCGGGTTCCTGGGCATGTCAGTTCACGACGATCCGGTCGAAGTCCGGCGACCAGCCGGTGGTGTTGCTGAAGCGGATGGTGTTGGTGCCGGCGGCCAGGGTCACCGTCAGGCTGACCGCACCGACCGTGTCGAAGCCGCCGGTGCTCGGCGTGGCCAGGCTGACCGGACCGCCACCGTTGACGCTGACCTGGGTGGACCGGTCGTCGGCGGAGGCGTAGTAGACGGTGATCGAGTGACTGCCGGCGGTGCCGGCGACGTTGTTGACCTGCAGGTAGTTGGCGGCGCCGTTGCCGACGTAGCCGACCAGGGAGCCGCCGGACGCGCCCGGCGAGGTGCGGATCGCGGCCTGCCCGGCGAGCGCGTTGCCACTCGCCTCCGCCTCGTAGGACGTACCGGTCGGTGGCGGTGGGGTGCCACCGCCGCGGTTGAAGGCCTGCACCTCGGTCAGGCCGGCCTTCGAGCCGCTGGCATGGGTCACCAGCACCCGCAGCCGCTGCGTGCTGACCGGGGTGAACTGCACCTTGTTGAGGTTGCCCTGCGGGGCAGCGGGCGTCTTGACCTGGCCGGCCGCGTCGACCCAGGCGCTGCCGTTGTAGTACTGCACCGTGTACGACGCCGGTGCCCGGTACGCCGTACTGGCCGGCCGGCTGTCCTTGAAGTACAGCCGCATCTCGTCGACCGTCTTCGCCGAGCCGAAATTGAGCTCGTACCAGTCCTGACTGTTGGGTGAGCCGGCGGCGCCCCAGAACGGCTCGTTGGTGGGATAGCCGTCGGCGGCCGCCGCGGCGGTCGCGCCGCTCGCGGTGAACGAGGTGGACACCGCCACGCCGGACGCGAGGTTGGCGGTGCCCGGGGTCAGATCGACGCCGGCCTTGGCGAGCAGATCGACGGTGCCGGCGTCACTGAAGGTGACCTGATTCGGCGCCTGCAGGCCGGTGACCGCGGTCGAGAAGGTGACCGTGGCGGTGGTGGTCACCGAGCCGGTGGCCGGATCCCAGACCAGCGGCACCAGCTTGTTGACCGTGGCGACCCGGTTGCCGTTGATGAAGATCGAGTACCCCTCCGGCACACCCGGGTAGCGGACCACGCCGTCGGCCGGGTCGTCCCAGACGATCGACAGGTCGGCGTTGCGGTACCGGAGGTTGTTGACCGCGAAGTTCGGCCAGCCGATGGTGATCGGCGACAGCTCGACCTTGTTGTCGTTGCGCTGCCGCAGCCCGGCCACGTCCTCGATGATCGTCCAGTTGCTGCTGCCCAGGATGTTGTGGTGGATCCAGGAGCGGTAGTCGATGTGCTTGGTCGCGGGGTTCCAGTCGGCCCAGAACTCGTTGGCGTCCGGCCACGCGGTGTTGCCGTTCACGTACTGCGCCCAGGTGTTCCAGTAGAGCAGCTTCTTGTAGTCGTCCGCGCTGATCCACTGGTTCGGGTACTTGCGCAGCACCGAGGAGAGGAGCCGGAACTGCACGGTCGAGTTGATCGTGGAGAAGTTGTTGCTGCCCGGGTTCCCCTTGGCGGCCGCGGCGGCCTTGTCCTTCTGGTTCGCCGTGTAGAACGGGAAGACCGGGTACTCCGCGGGGTCGGCGAACAGGCGCAGGGCCTGCTTGTACTGGTCGGTGTCAGGCATCAGGCCGACCGCGTACGGGTAGTAGTTGTTGATCTCCTTCCACGGGTTGAACTGGTTGGTGGGCACGACCTTGTGCTCGAGCAGGTTGTCGCCCGGGTTCCAGAGCGTGCCGACGATGGCGTTCCTGATCCGGTCGGCGATACTGCGCATCTCCGTGGCCTTGGCGCTGTTGCCGGCCGCGTCGTAGGCCTGTGCCGCCGCCATGGCCCCGCTGTACTGGTAGGCGCCCTCGGCCCGGTCGAGGTTGCTGCCCGGCGCGTAGTCGAACGACACGGCATCCGCGTCGTTGCCGGTCATCGCGCCCCAGTTGTACTCGATGATGCCGTTGTTGTTGCTGTCGTACGTGCTCAGCTGGCCCTTCACGTCACCCTCGGCATAGTGGGCGAGCCTGGCCGCGATCGCCGGCTGGCCGCCGTGCAGCTGATAGCTGCGCCAGGCCGCCTCGGCGATGTACTGGATGTAGCTGTTCGACCAGTTCTCCGGGTCGCCCGGGTTGTCGAGGAAGCGGCCACCCTTGGAGATCTGGCCCACCGAGAGCCAGTCGCCGTAGGAGTACTTCGGGTCGCGCAGATACTTCAGGTCGTCGATGTGCATGGGCTGGGTGAGCGCGATCGCGTTGTTGTAGCCGAGCACGCCCTCGACCGAGGTCGGGAACTGGAAGTTCTGGCCGGGGATGTTGGCGTCGAGATTGTTGAACCGCATCAGCCACCAGCGGTAGTAGACCTCCTTCTTGATCGCCGGCTCCGGCACGTCGATGTAGGGCACGTTGTCGGCCCACCATTTGTTGTACAGACGCACGTGGGTGGCGAACGCGGTGTCCGGCGTGGCGTCCCGGTAGGTCGCGTAGTCGGTGGCCGACTCGGGGATCTCCTTGGCGATGAAGCCCATGACCACCTTGGTCTGCACCGTCTGCCCGGCCCCGACGGTGATCGACCGGTTCAGGCCGCCGCTGGACACGCTGAAGCCGTCGCCGGACAGCTTGGTGGTCAGCGTGGTCAGACCGTTCTTGACGCCGGTCGAGCCGGTCAGCTCGTTGCCGCTGCCGGAAGACGCGTACGGCGAGGTGGCCCGCACCGTCAACGTGCTCGAGGCTGATCCGTTGTTCTTGATCGCGAGGTTGGTGACCAGCACGTTGTTGTCCGTGATGAACTTGGTCTCGGTGGCCTGCAGCGATCCGCCGGCATACACGCTGCGCCAGTAGCTCGGTGCCTGCCGGCGCTGGGCGGGCTGCTCGCTGAAGGTGCCAGGGCTCAGCGTGATCGCGTACGCGTTGGCGTCGTTGATGCTCTCCCAGTAGGCGACCCTGCCACCGAAGCCGATGACCGCCGGGTTGTGCTGCTTCATGAAGACGGCCCGGCCCCTGGTCATCAGGATGCCGCCGTCGGCGTCGGACGGATCATCGCCGCCGGACCGGGACAGCAGCCGGTCCATCCAGAAGTCGGTGCCGGCCTTCTCGGAGTCGTAGATGGACTGCATCATGTTGCCGGTCGTGTAGCCCACCGGAGGCTGAGGTATCGCCGCCCCGGTGAAGACCGGGTAGCCGATGGTCTGCGCGGCCCGCGCCGGATCAGCGACGGCCGTCACGGCGGCCCCGCTCGCCAGCACCGTGACAGCCGCCATGCTGACCGCCCTCCGCCACCGCGGATGAGTGCTACGGGCCGTCGTCACAGGGCCCTCGGTTCGGTGGCGGGCGTCGTCCGGCGACGCTGCTACGAGCCGGGGAAGGCGAGAACGATGTTCGGTGCGGGCGGTCGCCGTCGGTGGCTCGGGCGACTGGCCCATCTCTGCGGTCACAGAGCTGTCCTTTCGGTCACGCGCCACCGCGGCGGGCAGGGGCGGTCACCACCGCGCGGAGAGACGACCCCCGCTGGGCGCACCGACCCGTGGACGGTTGGCGCTGGGGTTGAAGAGGGAGCGCGTAATCCTCGAAAACCTTTTCAGGACCGTATCACCGCATCGGAGGTTGTCAATATCAGTTCCAGCCTGGAGCAACTTCGAATGAGATCAGGGCTCCGACGGGACCTCCACGACCGGCCGAAAAGATTTCGGTCGGCCGGACCGCCGACCCTCGCGTGGATCTTCCGCCGCCCGCCCGGTCATAAATAGACCGTTGACAATTGATATCCCCACTGCCACGATGCCGAAAAGGTTTTCGTAAATTTCGGAGATCGCGATACCGACCACGCGAAAGGACCGCCATGTCCCTCTCCGGCCCGGTATCCCGCCGGACCCTGCTGCGTGCCGGGGCCGCCGGCACGGCGATCATCACCGGTACGGCCACCGGCGCGCTGTCCCTCAGCAGTGCGGCCGGCGCGCGCCCCGACACCGGCGTCTCCGCCTATCCGTTCCCGCTCAGTGCTGTCCGGTTGCCGGCGGGCAGCCCGTTCGCCGCCAACCAGGCCCGGACGCACGCGTACCTGACGTTCCTCGACCCGGACCGGCTGCTGCACACGTTCCGGCTCAACGTCGGACTGCCGTCCTCGGCCACCCCCTGCGGCGGCTGGGAGTCCCCCACCACCGAGCTGCGCGGCCACACCACCGGCCATCTGCTGACCGCACTCGCCCAGGCGTACGCGTCCACCGGCACCCCCGCGTTCAAGGCCAAGGGCGACAGCGTCGTCACCGTGCTCGCCCAGTGCCAGGCACGCGCCGCGACCGCCGGGTTCAACCCCGGTTACCTCAGCGCGTTCCCGGAGAGCTTCATCGATCGGGTGGAGGCCCGGCAGGCGGTCTGGGCGCCCTATTACACCCTGCACAAGATCATGGCCGGGCTGCTCGACATGCATCTGCTGGCCGGCAACGCCCAGGCGCTGACCGTGCTGCTCGGCATGGCCGCCTGGGTGAAGGCCCGCAACGACCGGCTGACCCAGGCCCAGCGACAGGACATGCTCGACACCGAGTTCGGCGGCATGAACGAGGTGCTGACCAACCTGTACCAGGTGACCGGGGATCCGGCGCACCTGGCCGCGGCCCAGCACTTCGACCACGCCGAGGTCTTCGATCCGCTGGCCGCCGGGGTCGACAGCCTGAACAACTACCACGCCAACACCCAGATCCCCAAGGCGCTCGGCGCGATCCGCGAGTACCACGCCACCGGCACCACCCGGTACCGGACGATCGCGGCGAACTTCTGGGACATCGTGGTCCGCGACCACACGTACGTGATCGGCGGGAACTCCAACGGCGAGTACTTCAAGGCGCCCGGTCGGATCGCGACGGAGCTGTCGGACACCACGGCGGAGTGCTGCAACTCGTACAACATGGCGAAGTTGACCCGGGAGTTGTTCCGCACCGACCCGTCCCGCGCCGGCTACTTCGACTTCTACGAACGCGCGCTCTACAACCACGTGCTGGCCTCGCAGGACCCGGCGTCGGCCCACGGCTTCCAGTGCTACTACGTGCCGTTGCGGGCCGGCGGGATCAAGACCTACAGCAACGACTACCAGAGCTTCGTCTGCTGTCACGGCACTGGATTGGAGAGCAACACCAAGTACGGCGACAGCGTGTACTTCCACGACGGCGCCGAGCGGCTCTGGGTCAACCTGTTCATCCCGTCGGTGCTGACCTGGCCCGGCCGGACCATCACCGTACGGCAGGAAACCGCGTTCCCCCAGCAGGGCAGCACCCGGCTCACCATCTCCGGGGCCGGCCGGATCGACCTGCGCGTCCGCATCCCCGCCTGGGCGGCCGGCGCACAGATCCGGCTCAACGGCACCGTCCAGCCGATCCCCGCCGCCCCCGGCACGTACGCGGTCCTCGACCGGACCTTCGCCTCCGGTGACGTGGTCGACGTCAGCCTGCCGATGGCCCTGCGCCGTTCGGCGGCCCCGGACAACGCCGCGGTGCAGGCGGTCGAGGTGGGACCCATCGTGCTCGCCGGCGCGTACGGCACCACGAACCTGTCCGCCCTGCCGGCCCTGCAACCCGCGACCCTCACGCCGACGGCGGATCCACTGCAGTACACCGCGACCGCGAGCACCGGAAGTGTGTCGCTGCTGCCGTTCTACCGGATGCACGGTCAGCGGTACACCGTCTACTGGACGGTGACGGGCAGCCCGCCGCTACCGGACTTCGTTGCCCACTACCGGTTCGACGAGTCGAGCGGGACCAGCGCCGCGGACGCCACCGGCAACGGCCGGACCGCCACGCTCACCGGCGGGACGTGGACGTCCGGGCGTACCGGGAACGCGGTCCTGTTGAACGGCAGCGGGAGTCACGTCACCCTGCCGGCCGGCATCCTGGCCGGTGCGACGGCCTTCAGCGTCGCCTGCTGGGTGCGGCTCGACACCGCGACCGCCTGGGCCCGGGTGTTCGACTTCGGCAGCGGGACCGGCGCGAACATGTTCCTCACCCCGCGCTCGGGCTCCGGCACCGCCCGGTTCGCCATCACCGCCACCGGCGCGGGCGGCGAACAGCGCATCGACGCACCCGCCGCGCTGCCGACCGGCACCTGGGTGCACGTCGCGGTCACCAAGGCGGCCCGCCTCGGCGTCCTGTACGTCGACGGCGTCGAGGTCGCCCGCAACTCCGCCATGACGCTGGGTCCGGCCGATCTCGGCTCGACCACCGGCAACTGGGTCGGCCGCTCGCAGTACGCCGACCCGTACCTGGCCGCCGCCGTGGACAGCTTCCGGATCCACAGCCGCGCACTGGCCGCCTCCGACATCGCCGCTCTGCACGAAGAGGGGATCTGATGCGCTCAGGGAGTCCTTCACCAGCCCTTTCCGGCGCCCCGCTTTCCAGGCTCCGCGCCTTTCTGCTCGCACTCGCCCTCCTCGCCGCGGTGCCGGTGCTCGCGGCGGCCGATCCGGCGCTCTCGGCCGCCGCGCCGGTCCGGATCATGCCGCTCGGCGACTCGATCACCGCCGGGACCGGATGCTGGCGGGCCAAGCTGTGGCATCAGCTGCAGACGTCGGGACACACGGCGATCGACTTCGTCGGCGGCGTCTCCGACGGCGGCGGCTGCAATCCCGGCTACCCGTACGACTTCGATCACGAGGGCCACGGCGGCTTCTCGGCCACCGGCATCGCGGACAACAACCAGTTGCCGGCCTGGCTGGCCGCCGCCAGGCCCGACGTGGTCCTGATGCACCTCGGCACCAACGACATGTGGGGCGGCTACATCCCGCTGGCCACCAAGCTCGCCGCGTTCACCAAGCTGGTCGGCCAGATGCGGACGGCCAACCCGGCCATGAAGATCATCGTCGCGCAGATCATCCCGATGAGCGCCGCCGCCTGTGCCACGTGCCCCGCCGACGTGGTGGCGCTCAACAACGCGATCCCCGGCTGGGCCGCCGGCCTCACGACGGTGCAGTCCCCCGTCGTCGTCGCGGACCTCTGGACCGGGTACGACGCGGTGGCGGACAACGTCGACGGCGTGCACCCCAACGACACCGGTTATCAGAAGATGGCCGCCGGCTGGTACTCCGTCCTGTCCCGCGTGCTCGGCGGCATCACCCCGCCGACGACCCCGCCCACGTCCCCGCCCACGGCTGTGCCTACCACGCCGCCCACGACCCCGCCGGCCGGCGCCTGCACCGCGACCTACCGGGTGATCTCTCAATGGGGTGACGGTTTCCAGGGCGAAGTAACGGTCCGCAATGACTCAGCCGCGCCGACGACGGCGTGGACGGCCACGGTGACCTTCCCCGACACCCAGCAGGTCATTCAGACCTGGAACGCGACCGCGACGCAGACCGGTTCGGTGGTCACCGTCCGCAACGCCGACTGGAACGGCAGAACGGCACCCGGCGGCTCGACCACCTTCGGCTTCGTGGCCTCGTGGATCGGCAGCAACCGAGCGCCCGCGGTCGCCTGCACTCTGCACTGAGGTCCGCTGCCCCTGTGTTGACATCAGTTTGGTTCATCGGGCAACCTCCCGCGCCCTATTGACCACTACAGGTTGCCGGGCGGGCGAGGGTGGGCAACCACCGCAATCCTGCAACAAAGCTGCAAACCATATTCATTGACGTTTATCAATACGCCTGTCAGGTTGGAGATGTCCTCCTCCAATACCGTCGGCGTCATCCGCACGGACCGCACGCTGCGATGACCACGCCGGTTCCGTCCCGCCTTCATCGAAGGTGGGAGGCTCTGAGAAAGGTCCCCACATGAAAAGACCACGCGTGCTCATCGGTGCCGCAGTTGTGATCACAGCGCTGGCCGGCTCTGTTGCGACGGTGGGTCTGGCGTCAGCCGCCACGGATGTGAAGGTCACTGCTTCGATCAAGGTGACCGGCACCTTCGACGGTGGCGGGAAGCGCTACATCGGCTCCGGCGCACTCGGCAGCGGTGGCCAGGACGAGGGCCAGGACCCGATCTTCGACCTGGCCGCCGGTGCCACCCTGCGGAACGTCATCCTGGGCGCCCCGTCCGCCGACGGCGTCCACTGCGCCGGCAGCTGCAACCTCACCAACGTCGTCTGGCAGGACGTCGGTGAGGACGCCGCCACCTTCCGCGGCACCAACGCGACCGTGGTGATCGACGGCGGCAGCGCGGCGAGCGCGTCGGACAAGGTGTTCCAGGACAACCGCGGCTCCGGCGGTTCGGTGACCATCAAGAACTTCAAGGTCTCCAACTTCGGCAAGTTCTACCGCTCCTGCGGTAACTGCTCCACCCAGGCCGCCCGCAAGGTGACCATCCAGAACATCACCGCGACCAGCGGCAAGGTGATCGCCGGCGTCAACACCAACTACGGCGACGTCGCGACGCTGAAGGGCAACAACATCGGCAGCATCCCCACCTGCTGGTTGTACACCGGCAACAACACCGGCGCCGAGCCGACCAAGACCGGCTCCGGCGCGAACGGCAGGAACTGCATCGTTTCCTGACAGAGGCGAAACGGCCTCCTGGCGGTGGGCCAGGGGGCCGTTTCTTGCCATTGTCCGGTTGTCGATCCGGGGCGATGTCATCGACCTATGCCTGATGCGGCGCCTCGATCGCTGTCGTTCGTCCATGCGCGGGAGTGACAACAGACAGCTCGGCCAGTGCGTCGTCGACCACCGTCCAGGGATCGGTCCTGACGGCGGCGGCTTCGACGGCCGGTGCCCCGTCGCCGAGCTTCTCGCGGGCGGACCGGGACGTGGTGTCGTGGAAGTCGCCGATCAGGGGCCACGGCGCCATCCGGATGCGATCGCGCAGGCGCTGGGCGGAAGCTCCGGCGCCGGCAGCCACGGCCCAGCACTGCCGGGCCACCGCCAGGGCGGCTGTTGTGTCCAGGGCGTTGGCCAGGCCTTCCAGGTGCTGGACGCGTCGGAGATGGCCGACCTGCCGGACCAGACCGGCGTGGGACTGATCCCACCTGCGCTCCAGGACGTCAACGATGGCAAGCTGCCCGATCGCCTGGGCGGCGAGCACGTCGTTCCCGGTCGCCGTGGCAATGACCCGGGACACCTCATGATCGGCTCGGGCACGCACCAGGTCGCCCTGCATCGCGCGGCGGAGCCCGCGGTGCGATGTGGCGTAGCCCAGCAGCCAGGCGTTGTCGCATCGGCGGGCGACCTCGACCGCCGCGTCCAGATCCGCGTCGACACCGTCGTTGTGTCCCAGGCCGAGTCTCACGGTGCCGCGGACCAGCCGGGCGGCGGCGACGAGCAGCGCCGTGTCGGTGCCGTCGACGGCCGCGTACTGCTGCAGGGCTTTGTCCACCGAGAGCAGTGCCCCGGCGAAGTCGCCGGTGAGACCCTTCGCGTAGGCATCGACGTAGTGCAGGTAACCGAGGTCCCGCGGCGCCGGATCGGCCGGCAGCGCCGCCAGGGTCCGGGAAATGGCTTCGCGGAGTTCGCCGACCCGGCCGCTGGTCCACAGCCACGGCCAGAGCCGCTGAGCCAGAGCGACCAGCAGTACGTCCTCGGCGTTGACCGTCGCCCACTGAGCGACCGCCCGCAGGTTCGCGCCCTCCTGTTCGAGTGCCCCCCAGCGGCGGGGCGCCTGGGCGTGGCGCATGACGTCAGCCGGCTCGCAGAAGTCCGTGTACCACTGGGCGTAGCGAGCGGCGAACGTCTCGGTGTCGCCCCGCTCGGCAAGCAGTTCGACGGCGCGGACCCGGACCGTATGCAGCATCACGACCCGCGGAAGGTCGGCCGCGCCGGTCGACGAGGTCGTCAGGAGACTCTTGTCGACCAGCGACGAAACGGTGTTCAGCACATCCGGGACCGTCTCGTCGCCGCAGACGCCTTCGATCGCCTCGATGGTGCCGCCTCCGGCGAACAGGCCCATCCGGGTGAACAACGCCTGCTCGGCCCGGCTCAGCAGCTGGTAGCTCCAGTCCAGCGTCGCCCTCAGGGTCCGCTGCCGCCACGGCAGGTCGCCGGGGCCATGGGCGAGCACGTCGAACCGCTCGGTGAGCCGTTCGAGCAGTGCCGCCGGTGACAGCAGACGTGTCCGGGCCGCGGCCAGTTCGATCGCCAGCGGCAGGCCGTCGAGTACCCGGGTCAGTTCCGCCACGGCCGCCCGGTTCGTCCGGGTGAGCCGGAAGCCGGGGTCCGCGGCCCGGGCGCGTTCCACGAACAGACGCACCGACGCCACCGCTTCGACTGTCTCGTCATCGGCGCCGTACGGCACCGGGAGCGGCCCCAGATGGTAGTCGCGCTCGCCGCGCAGCCGCAGCACATGGCGGCTGGTGATCAGCACCGACACCTCCGGGCAGCGCCCGAGCAGCTCGGCCAGCTCCGGGCCCGCCGCGGTGACCTGCTCCATGTTGTCGATCAGCAGCAGCAGGTTCCGGGTCGCCAGTTCGTCGGTGAGCACGTCGAGAATCGGGCGAGTGCCGTCGTCGGGCACCTTGAGGCCGGCCGCGATCGCCGACAGCACCCGGTGCGGATCGGTGAGATTCTCAAGAGGTACGAACGCGACGCCGTCGATGTAGTGGTCGGCGACGGCCCGCGCCACCTCGAGGGTGAGCCGGCTCTTGCCGATCCCGCCCGGGCCGGTGATCGTGAGCAGCCGTGTCCCCGCGGTGAGCATGCCGGCGACCAGGGCGGTGTCGGCGTCGCGGCCGATGGTGCGGGTCAGCGGTACGGGCGGCCGGGCGGCGTCGGCCGAGGGATGAGCCCGGTCCGCCCCGGTGGTCAGGAAGCGTTCGCTCAGGATGGTCGCCAGGTCCTCCTGGACCAGTCCGGCGAGTTCCTCAGCGTCCGTGAAGGCCCGGTACGAGGCGGAGCCGTCGCGTTGGACCTCGTCGAGCAGCTCGTGCAGCCGCGGCTCCTGGTCCGGCGCAGGCCGCTTGAAGTAGAGCAGGCGCGGCATGCCCTGGCTGAGGCGGAATTCGTCCTCCAGACCGGAGATGCGCTCGCCGGGCGCGACCCAGCCGTAGTGCTCGTGGTAGATGCCGATGAACACGTGACTCTGCCGCAGGTACGCCCGGTACAGACTTGCGGGCGGATGCGGCCGTGCCCCGAGCTCGAACATGACCGCGGTCAGGTGCAACCGCTCGATGGCCGACCGCACCATGCGCCGCTCGGCGGCGAGTTCCGCCAGGGTGGAGCTGACGAAGACGCGGATGCGCTGATCCGGCGTACGGATCTCGTCGGTCACCGCCGGGGCCTGATGGTGTGGTTGATCCGGAACAGATTCTGCGGGTCGTACGCCGTCTTGATCCGTACCAGCCGCTCGTAGGTCGCCGGCTCGTACGCCTTCTCGACCGCCGCGGGTGTGGTGTCGTACGCGCTCAAGAAGTTGATCTGTTTGCCACCCGTCGACCACGGCGCGAGGGCGAGATTCAGGTCGTCGAGCGCCCCGCGGAACGTCTCCCCCAGGCCCGGCGCGCCGGCCGCGCCGGCGAACAGCTGGAATCTGGCGTCGCGGTTGCCGACGGCGTTCGGCTCCTCCGGCTCGCGCCCGAGTGCGCCACCGAGCTGCCGGATCTCGACGATCATGGCGGGTGAGCCGACGTCCGGGCCGGCGGCGGCGATCAGCATGTCCGCGGCTGACTGCGGGAAGTCCCGCAGCATCGAGGAGGTCTCGTACGCAGCCACCGGGTCGACCGGATCGGCGTGGATGGCCGCGATCGCGGTGTACGGCATCTCCGCCACTGAATCGATCAACCTGGGCGCCGAAGCGCGCAGGTCCGCGATCAGTCGCCCGCCCTCGGCCGCCGAACCCAGATAGGCGACACGCACATGCACGGTGAACCGGCCCCGGAGGGGCTCCGGGACGAACGGCAGCGGCGGCAGCCGCAGGAACGCGAACGAGATGCTGAGCTGCTCGGTCGCACCTGCCGCGAGCCGGCGGTACGCGTCGAGCACCGCACCGACGTGCTCCCCGTCGTAGAAGAGACCGCCGCCGTAGAGCCGGGTGACCGGCATCAGGTCGATGGTGAGCGAGGTGACCACGCCGAAGTTGCCCTTACCGCCGCGTACGGCCCAGAACAGGTCGGCCTCGGTGCCCGCGTCGAGATGGCGCACCACCCCGTCGGGGGTGACGATCTGCGCGCATCGCACATGATCGGCGGCGTAGCCGTAGGCCCGGCCCAGCACCGGGCTCAGGCCGCCGCCGAGGGTGAAGCCGACCACACCGACGTTCGGCGACGAGCCGGCGATCGGTGCCAGTCCATGTTCGGCGGCCGCGTCGATCAGGGACTGCATGTCGGCGGCCGCGCCGACCGTCGCCGTACCCGCCTGTGTGTCGATGCTGACCCCGTCCATCCGGCGCAGATTGATCAGCACCGCCCCGTCCGACGGCACCAGGGCACCGTGGCCGGTCGCCACGACCGCCACCGGAAGGTCGCAGAGGCCCGCGAAGCGCACGGCTGCCTGGACATCGGCCGGGCCTGTAGCACCCACCACCACGGCGGGATTCTGCGCCACAGCCAGGTTCCACGTGGCCACCTCTTCGGCGTACCGCTCGTCACCGGGCTGCAACACCGGGCCGGTCACCTCGGCGACCAGCCGGGACAGCTCAGCCGGATCGATGGTCCGGGCGTTCGGGGGTTCCGTCGTCATCGCGATATTCATGGGAGAAGCCTCGCGGCATCGGCGGCTGCCGCACCCATGACCTCGCGCTGTCACCCATCTCCATCGGCGATAGTGGCGTGATGGAACTCCGCCAGCTCGAGTACTTCATCGCCGTCGCCGAGGAAGGCACCTTCACCAAGGGCGCCCGGCGGGTACGCGTCGCGCAGTCGGCCGTCTCCGCCACGATCCAGAAGCTGGAGCGCGAGCTGGGCATGCCGCTGTTCCTCCGCGACTCAGCGACCACCACGCTCACCGACGCCGGTGTGGCGCTGCTGCCGCAGGCACGATCCCTGCTCAGCGCCGAACGGCGGGCGCGCGACACCGTCGACCAGGTCCGCGCAGGTCTGCGCGGCACCATCCGCATCGGAACTCTGGTGGCTATCGGCGCCCGCCCGCAGTCGGCCGGGCTGCTCGTCATCGATCTGCCCGAAGTGCTCGGCCGATTCCATGTCACCCACCCGTTGGTGACTTTCCAGCTGCGAACCTCGCGAGAGGGCTCCACGGGACATCTGGCGGCGGTGGCAGCCGACGACCTCGACCTGGCCCTGGTGGGACCCATCAGTCAGCCGATCGGTGTGCGACTGCATCCACTCGGGAAAGTTCGCCTGGCCCTGGTCTGCTCACGCCGGCACCGCCTGGCCGACGCCACCTCCGTCACCCTGGACGATCTGGCCGACGAGACCTTCATCGATTTCCCGTACGGCTGGGGCAACCGGGCACTCACCGACCGGGCCTTCGCGGGCGCCGGCATCGTGCGTGACATCCCGTTCGAGGTGGCCGATCAAACGACTGCCCTGGGGCTGGTGCGTAACCGGCTCGGCGTGACTCTGCTCCCACGAGCGGGCAGCGAGGAGGACGGTGTGTCGGTCGTCGACGTCGAAGACGCGGATCTGGACCTCCCCGTCGCGCTGGCCACGCCGAGCAATCGGCCGCCCTCAGCAGCGACCACGGCGCTCATCGCCAGCATCCTGCGCGCCGCCGGCCGCGCGACCGACCGGCCCCTCGGTCAGCGCTGACGGCAACAAGCACGGCCATGCCGGGGTTCGGCCGCACACCGGGCGCCGCGACATCTGCGGCAGCTGCGCTGCCACACCGTCTGAGTGCGGCGCTCTCGGTGACCTCAGGTGCGGAGCCATTCCCGGTACGCGGCGACGGCGGTGGGCAGGGTGGGAAAGATCCGGTCCGGCCCGATGGCCTCGGTCAGCCCGTACGCGGTCAGCGCGGTGAGCAGGTCCTGTTTCACGCGGGCGAGTGCGAACACGACGCCGCGGTAGGTCAACTCCGCCCGCAGGTCTTCCATCGCGCCCAGGCCGGTGCTGTCGACCTCGACATTGGCCTCGACGTTGAGCACGAACCAGGCGGCCGCCCCACCCTGATCGTCGACCGCGGCGAGGGCACGCCGGCGGAAGTTGTCGGCGTTGGCGAAGAACAGCGGTGAGTCGTAGCGGTAGACCAGCAGCCCCGGCTCGGTGCTCGCCGACGGGTAGTCGTCGATGTCGTGCATACCGGCCAGGCCGGGGACGAAGCCCAGCACGGCGTCGTGGGGCCGGGCCACGCGGTGCAGCATCTCGGCGACGGACAGGCCGACGGCCAGCAAGACCCCGTAGAGGATGTCGAAGACCAGCACACCGGCGAACGCGGTGAGAGCGAGCAGGACCTCGCTGCGGCGGAACGCGGCCAGCCGGCGAAATCCGGCCACGTCGATGAGGCGGGTGGCGGCGTACACCACCAGGGCGCCGAGCGCCGCGGTGGGAAACCGGGCCAGCAGCGGCCCGGCGAAGATCAGGACCGCGGTCACGCCGGCCAGCGCGACCAGGGAGTGCATCTGGGTCCGGCCCCCGGCGGCCATCCCCAGCGCGGTACGGCTACCGCTGCTGCTGATCGGGAAGCCGCGCAGCACGCCGGCACCGAGGTTCGCCGCGCCCAGCGCCAGCAACTCCTGATTCGCATCGACGGGAGCGCCGTCGCGGTCGGCGAATGCCCGGGCGGTCAACACCATGTCGGTGTACCCGACGACGAGCAGCCCGATCGCCGGCAACACCAGCTGCCCGAGGTCTCCGACGTCGGGCAGCGCCGGGGTGGGCAGACCGCGGGGAACGGCACCGACCACGGTGATGCCGTGCTCCTGCAGGTCGAAGACCACGACGGCGGTGGTGGCCAGCAGCACGGCCAGCAAAGGTATCGGGACACGCGGAAAGCGCCACTGCCCGAGAAAGAGCAGCGCCAGGATCGCGGCGGCGAACAACGCGGTTCCCAGGTCCATCTGCGGCAGGTGCTCGACGAACGAGGCCAGCTCAGCCGGGATGCTGTCGCCGGTGACCGGGACGCCGGTGAGCTTGCCGGCCTGCCCCACCATCATCGTCACG
Source organism: Actinoplanes sp. CA-051413 (assembly GCF_050955795.1). Lineage (NCBI taxonomy): Bacteria > Bacillati > Actinomycetota > Actinomycetes > Micromonosporales > Micromonosporaceae > Actinoplanes > Actinoplanes sp. CA-051413. Next base: position 2,938,136 of record NZ_CP192100.1, on the reverse strand, counting down.
GCCACTCCGGCCAGATATCCGACCAGGATCGGCTTGGAGAGCAGGTCGGCCACGAACCCGAGCCGCGCGACGAACGCCACCAGGCACAGCAGGCCCACCATCACGGCGAGGGCACCGGCCAGTGCGGCGTAGCGCGCCGGATCGCCGGCGGCCAGCGGCGCTACCGCAGCAGCTGTCATCAAAGCCGTGGTCGATTCCGGGCCCACCGACAGGTGCCGTGACGAGCCGAGCAGTACGTACAGCGCCAGCGGCGCCAGGATGGCCCACAGACCCGTGACTGGTGCCAATCCGGCAAGATCGGCGTAGGCCATCACCTGGGGCACGAGGTAGGCGCACACGGTGAGTCCGGCGAGCACGTCGCCCCGGAGCCACGACCGCTCGTACCCGCGCACCAGTGCAAGCCCGGGCAACAGCCGTACCGGCGATCGTGACGCGCCCATGTCTGATCTTCACATCCTCGCGGACCGGACCGCTTCCGCCGAACGGCGGGCGGGCTGTGGCGAGCCGTCGCCGCTGCCCCTGGACAGATCCGAAGAAGGTCGGTCAACGGAGCATGTGCCGCAGCGCCATGCCGGTGATCAGAGAAGAAGTGGCCGCCATCAGCAGACCCCCGCCGACGCCGATGGCGATGGTCAATGCCAACGGCTGCCCGGGCTGCCACAGCGGCATCGCGAAGCCCAGGAACACACCGAGACCGACGAGCCAGGCGAGCGCGGTGGTACCGATCCAGCGGAGCGCGCCGGTGACGTGGCGGCGCAGGATCAGCCACTGCGCGGTGCCGATCGACGCCAGGAGGGCAGCGCCGAGCAGAACCGCGCCCGGCACCACGAGAGCCACCGGCCAGGACCCGATCGACCCGGCCAAGGTGGAGGGCACCAGCCCGATCGCGTACGCGATCATCGCAGCGACCGCGGTAGCCACAATCCACTGCCGTCGCCCCACGCCGGGCAACGCCCGGCGCAGTACGGTGACCTGGCCCCAGCCGAGCATGCCGCCTTCGAGCGCCCCGGCCGCGAGCAGGGCCGGCACCGAAACCCCCGCTGCGGCGTCGGCAGTCACCGCACCGGCGCAGGCCGCGACGGCAAAGCCGAGGAACTCCGCCGCCGTGACCGTCAAGAACCACGAACGCACCAGCCGCGGGCCACGCAGAGCCGGCCGGGCCAAGGCAGGTCCATCGAGGGCCACCACGACGAAGATGGCGTCGAGCTCGACCGTCAACCGTGGGTAAGTTCTCCGATACGCTGCTGCGGCTTCACTGTCGGTGCCCGTGACCACCCGGCCGGTGCCGCAGCGCCACGCGCCCTCCAACAACACCTCGACCGGCGCCCCGGCGCGGAAATGGCGCCACCACTGCTTGTTCGCGGCGTCGCCGCACATCACCACGATGTCGTCACCGTCGCGTGTGGCCTGCACCGGCACCGCCACCAACGCTCCGGTACGGCCGGTGTAGCGAAGCACGGCGAGCTTCCCGCCGGCGAGGTGCCGCATCCGGGAACCCAGCAGGCGCACCATGAACCGGTTCGCCAATGGGGCCCGGTGCGGTGCGGCGGAGGGCACCGCGCGGCCGAGAGTCGTCATGGATTCACCCTCGCCGGGCCGAACCCGGCCGGCCAGGGCCGAAGCAATCCCACCGGCGGGACCTTCGGCCCTTCCGCCGGCTCTCCGAGGCGGGCGGCGCCGGAAGACGATCACCGCGGTGGTGGACCGGCCTGGCGGCGGCCCGACGACGATCGGTGCGGACAGGCGTAGGGTCGTCGTGTCGCCCTGGACCCCGGTGGCTTGCAGTTGCCCGTTGCGGCCCCCTTCAGCGTTTTTTCGCAGACTGTTCCCGCGCACCGATATCCGGCTGCGGCCGACGTAGGTCAGTGGTCGGTGATCGGTGGTGCCCCGCTGGTCACCGGCAAGCCGCTGTCGGGGACGGCCACCTGACGACTGTCCGCACGACCGCAACGTGCTTCGATCGCTCGTCGTGTGACCAGGCACGGCAGTCGCCGTCCCGGCCTTGATCGATGGCGGTAGCGGTTGTGTCATTCAACGATCGGAGACGCCATGAAAGATTCTCAGCAGAGCGGACAGCGGCCTGGCCGGATGGTTCGGTCCATGTACCGATCCGGACGGCCGAACCGACTGGCGTCGATCATGAATCGAGTCACCGCCATGATCGCCTCGTCTGGGCTCTGGCCCAGCCGGCTGGTCACCCTGGAGGTCCGCGGCCGGCGTAGTGGCCGCACCATCTCATTGCCGCTCGTGCCCACGGACTATCAGGGCGAACGCTATCTGGTGGCCATGCTGGGCCCGCGTACCGCATGGGTGGCGAATGTCCGCGCGGCGGGCGGGGCGGCCGTTCTCCGCGCCGGGCGGCGCGAGGAGGTGCGCCTCGTGGAGGTCGATCCGGCCCGTCGCGCCCCCATCCTGCAGCGATATCTCCAACTGGCACCGGGCGCCCGGCCGCACATCCCGGTGGATCACCACGCGGACGTAGCCGCCTTCGAGAAGGTCGCCGCCGACTACCCCGTCTTCCGCGTCTGCGGACCGCAGCAATAGGCGCCCAAAGGTAGCCACGACCATCATTCCTGATCGCGGAGTTTCCTGTCGAGCAGTGTGGAAAGCTCGTGGGCGATTGTCCCCAGGCTTTCCCCACGGTAGACGCCGGCCAGCTCGTCAAGCAGCCGGGCCACGACCGCAGCCTGAGCCGCCGTCAGCGTCACAGGTCGTCCCGCTGACCGGTCGCCGTCGACGAGCCGCTTCCCGAGAGCTTCGGCGTACTCGTCGCGGTTGAGCGGGTTGCCGGAACGATCCCGAACGGTTGCCGTTGGCCGCGGCGGGGCGTCGCCGCCAGCCGGGGCCTCACGGAACTGGGCGTGTGCCGGGCAATAGTCAGTCTGGCGGATCGGGTCCGACCTCCAGCCGACAGCGTGTTCACGAGCCCAGGCTCGGGCGTCCGTGTCATTGCGCCACGCCTCGGTGGCCGGCGGCTCCACCTGGATCGGGCATCCCGCCACGTCGCAACTGAGGACGACCCGCCGCAGCGCGCCTCCCTTGGACAAGTGGATGCTCACTGCAACCCGCTCTCGTGGTCGTCCCACCATGCGACCCGAAGCATCGTCGGCTGACGGATCAGTCACCGCACAAGCGGAATGCTACCGCCTGCCCGGCACGGAGATCGTCCACGGCGGCGGCACCGAGAGGGGCCCAGCTCATACCGACGACGGTGGCGGGGATCCACTGCGGGGGCCGGCGATGCCCGGCGGGCATCTGCCTGGTCGCCTGACTAGGGAAGCGCTTCCCCGAGCGGCACCAGGCATTGACAGCCATTAACGGGACGTTCACAGTGGGCACCAAAGAGAGCGCTTCCCCGCGTTCAAGGTTGAGATTCGCAACGGCTCCGACACATCCCCGATCCCCAAGGAGCAGCTCCATGACAACCCCTGTGTTCCGTGGCAGAGCGACCCGACATGCCACAGCCCTCTCCACCAGGAAATCCCGGACGCGGAGCCGCACCGTGCGTCGTGCTGCTCTCGGTGTGGCGCTCACCGGCGCCCTCGTGGCCGCTGGCCTCGCCGCCGCCGCCGGATCGGCCTCGGCGGCGACCACGGTCACCGTCCAGGCCGAGTCGTACGCCGGCCAGTCCGGGGCGCAGGTCGAACCGACCGTCGACACCGGTGGCGGGCAGAACGTCGCCTACCTGGCCAACGGTGACTGGCTCCGGTACGACAACGTGGACCTCGGAGCGGCCGGCGCGATCACACTGGGCGCACGCCTGGCGTCCGACAGCGGCACCACCGGCAGCATCCAGTTCCGCACCGGATCGGCGACCGGAACCGTGCTGGCCAGCATCCCGGTGACCTCGACCGGCGGCTGGCAGACCTGGACCACCACGTCCGCGGTGGCGAACACCCACCCGACCGGCGCGCAGACGGTCTTTCTCACCCTGACCAGCCCCCAGGCCGGCAACTTCGTCAACCTCAACTGGTTCTCCGTCACCGCGGCCGGCGGCACCACACCTACCACCCCGGCCACGCCGACCCCCACCGGGACTTCAGGCCCCGGATGGCCCACGGTGAACGCGGCCCAGCAAGCTGCCGACACGGCGGCGTTCTTCGCGCTCACCCCGCGGCCGATCACCGGCAACGTGGTACGCGTCCCGGAGTTCAACGCCGGCTGCACGGTCAGCCACCACCTCAACGACGACCCGATCATCTTCCCCGGGATGGCCGGCGCCTCGCACGCGCACACCTTCCTGGGCAATACCAGCACCAACGCGAACTCGACCAACCAGTCCCTGCTCGGGCACACCGTGACCACCTGCACCCCGGCCGAGGACCTGTCCGCGTACTGGATCCCCTCGCTGTTGCAGAACGGCACGGTCATCGACCCCGCCGGGGTCACCGTCTACTACGGCTCGCGGCTGAAGGACCCGAGCCGCACCCAGCCGTTCCCGCCCGGCTTCCGGATGATCGCCGGTGACGCGAAGCTGCAGGTCCCCAGCAGCGGCAACCAGTTCTGGTGCGCCGGCCCGGGAGGCCAGACCGGCCGCAGCGCCGACGGGAACTGGCCGATCTGCGCCCCGACCGCGAACCTGACCTACCAGCTCGTCTTCCCCGACTGCTGGGACGGCGTGCACCTGGACAGCCCCAACCACAAGGACCACGTCGGACCGACCGGTCCGGACGGCACCTGCGCCAGCGGGAAGTTCCCGGTGACGATCCCGTCGCTGTCGTTCGTCATCGACTACCCCGTCCACGGCACCACCGCCGGGTTCACGCTGGCCTCCGGGATGGCGTCGTCGATGCACGGGGACTTCATGAACGCCTGGCTGCCCGCCGCGCAGGCCGCCCGGGTGCGCAACTGCATCGACCAGTCCGTCAAGTGCAACGCCGCCGGCAACAACTGACCTACGGCCGACCCGTGGCCCCCGGCACCCGCCGGGGGCCACTGTCTCATTCCGCGCCTCTTCAGCACCGTGCTCGCTCGTCCCCGAGTTCGCCGCCGCCGGGGGTGCCGCTGGTCGCGACGCTTCACCGACACCCTTGGCGTCGACAACATGACGAGAAGGGAACCGGTGGTCCGTGGTGGGACGTCCCATCGACATGTGGCCAGGAGCGCGAGTTCGGATGCGTACAGTCAGGTGTTGTGCCGTCGCCGTGTTGCTGGTGACCGTCGCGGCTTGTGCGTCGGACCGGGGTGACGCCGGCGGCGGCCCCGGGCCGGCACCCGCTTCGGATCCGGGTCTGAGCGTCGTATCCGCAAGGATCGAGGACTTCCTGCGCAGCGGATACCCGAACTCGTTCGCCGGAATGTGGGTGGATGCCGCGAACGACAGTCTGGTGGTCTACCGGGTGCCGGACCATGCTCTCGATGACGCGGTACGAGCCCGCTGGTCCACCCCGAGGATCGAGTTTCGTGACGCGCGGTGGACCGCCGGGCAGATGGCGAGCTTGACCGACAAGGTGATGGCCGACGCCGCCTATTGGAAACGCCGGGCGGTGACGGTGAACGGGGCCGGTCCCACCTATGACGGCTCGGCGGTCGAGGTGATGATCGGCGAGGAAGCCGGGGCTTGGCAGGCCGCCTTCGACGACCGTTACGGCGCGCAGGCGGTGCGGCTGGTGCACGGCAGCGCGACACCGATTCCCGGCCAGATCTTCCGGCCTTCGGGTGTGCCTTATCCGAGCGGTGCGGGACAGCCCTCATAGCAGGGCTGCCCCGCACCGCGCCGGGTCACTCGCCGTCCAGCAGAACCCGGAAGGTCCGGTCGCCGACGGCCGCGTTGAGACCCTGCAGCTGGACGAGCACGTCGGGGTACCAGAACTTCCAGGAGCAATGCCGGGCGTTGGGGTCGCTGTTCGCTCCGCCGGGCACGCCGCGGCAGGTCTTCCAGTCGGCCTGGTTGCCGGAGATGGCGCTGATCGTGCCGCGCGCGTAGACGCCGGTGGCGTCGGAGGTGAGGCTGAACGCCGGGCCGCCGCTGTCACCGTTGCCGACGGACGCGGTTCGGTCGTTCTTCTCCGCCCGGACCATGTTCTTGACCGTGCCGAAGCCGCCCATCGTGATGGTCTGCCCGGTCGCGGCCACCGTGATGCCGCAGTTGGCGCCGGAGAAGGATCCCGAGGTGCAGACGGAGTCGCCGGTCCGGTTGCCGAACTGGCCGCGGATCGGCTTGGAGAACTGGGCCGCCTCGCCGGCGATGGAGCCGCCGTCGTACTGACGGCCGGCGGTGGGCATCGCGACGATCATGGCGTCGTGGGTGCGGTCCTCGTCGGGGAAGGTTCCGCCCATGAGGCTGTTGATGCCGAAACCGGTGCCGTTGTACCAGAAGCCTTGCCCGCAATGAGCGGCGGTCAACATGACTTTGGGCTGTCCTGAATAGGAGGTCTTCAGCGGGAATCCGGTCGTGCAGCTGGCGATGTGGGTGGCGTCGACCTGACGCTCCATGTACGAACCGCCCCAGTACGGTGAAGTGTCGCCGTAGCGGGAGGTCGCGACGGGTCCCTCGGAGGCCACGGCGCTGATTGTCACCTTGCTGGTGATACCGGTCAGGGCCTGCTGCACCGCTTTGCCGGACCCGGCCGGTGTCCCGGCGACGCCGACCTCCAGCCCGGAACCGTCAGCTTTCGGGCCGATCGAGACAACGCGGGGGCCGGACGCCTTGCCGGTGATGTGCAGCGTGGCCAGGCGATCCCGCTCGGCTTCCAGCTCGCGCAGGGTGAAGGCGGCCGGATGCACGGAGATCTTGATGCCGCTGCCCGCCGCGGCTGATTCTTCCGCCCGGACGGTCGCGGGGATCGCACCTTTCCAGTACACGTTCAGCGTCTTCGCGGCGGCGTCGACGATGAAGCCGCCCAGGCCCGACGCCGATGTCGACTTCGTCGAGCTCTCGATGCGATCGGCCGCCCGGTCCAGCGGAATCTGGTCGCGCATGAGGGCGAGCACCTCAGCGGTGGCGCCCTCGGCGTGAACCTGATCGGAAAGCGGTGCGCCCTTGTCCGTGTCGGCCGAGGCCGGCCCGGTAATCGCGAATGCCGAGCAGAATGCCGCCATGGAAGCGACCAGTGTCGTTCTCACTAAGAATGGTTTGGTGCGCATCGATCCTCCAAGCCCCGATTTTTGTGCACGGGGTCATGGCGGCGCCGGCCATCAGAAAGCCCTCGACATCGCCGTTCGATCGCGTTCGCCGCACCCCCGTGCCGGCACACCCATTGAAGGGGATGAATTACTGGAAGTCAACGGCGGTTTCTTGTCGATCACTGGCCGGGAAGTCGCTCGATCAGGGCATCCGCACAATTGGTACGGGCCCGGAATTGATCGTCTGCAAAAAGCCGTAGCGGATCTTCAGGTGCCGCCACCAGTCGCGCAGCATCCACGCGTCGAAGTCGGTGATCCGGGTGGCGCTGCCGGCCTTCATCAGGGAGCCGCCGACCGCCGGCGCCGCCACTGAACCCGGCAGTGAGCCACAGTGACTGGTCGTAGTGCCGGGCGGCGCCGCCGGGGCAGTTCGGGTAGGTGCCGGACTGGTTGAAGAACCGGCCGCACGGCTCGGGACATTGCGGCGCGTTCTCCCGGATGTTGTCGACGTAGATGTCGACCGAGTTGTCGGTCCACTCCAGCTGGGCCCGGTCCCGGACCGCCCAGCCGACGACCTTCACCGGCACCTGGGTGTACGGCCAGCCGTTGTGCCCGGCCATCACGTCCATCCACTTGTTGTAGGTCTGTTCCTGGTGCTGCCAGACCTGATCCAGCGCGGCGGACAAGGTGGCCGGCGGGTCCCAGCCACTGGCCGGCGGGGTGGTGGGAGCAGGCGTGCTCGGCGGCGGAGTAGTGGGCGCCGGGCTGGAGGGGGCCGGGTTGGAAGGCGGCACGGTGGGCGGGCTGGTGGTGGCCGCGCCCGTACAGGCGACGCCGTTGAGGGCGAAGCCGGTCGGCTTGGCGTGGGTGCCGGAGACGGTGCCCTGGTAGCCGAAGCTCGCGACGGCGGCGGTCCCGATATTGCCGTTGTAGCCGACGTTCACCGCGGTCACCTGGCTGCCGGCCTGGGTCAGCGTCGCGTTCCAGGCGTTGCCCACGCGCTCCCCACCGGCGAAGGCGAAGGTCAGCCGCCATCCTGATACCGGATCGCCCAAGTTGGTGATCTTGACATCGCTGGTGCAGCCGCCGTCCCAGTGGCTCGCGATCGTGTAGTCCACCCGGCATCCGCCGGCCGCCGCGTTCGCGGTGGCTACCTGCTTGCCTGCCAGATTCTGATCATTCGTATTGAGGGGGCTGTGAGCTGCCGATTTGTCGGCAACATATAGACAGGCTTGACAGTCTTGGGTGGTCATGGTCCGCTGTGAACGGTCACAACGCTGCCTCCCATCCCCTCCCCATCCCCGACCGAGGTGTGTACGGATGTCACTGAAAGACCTGGAGAGCCCGGGCGGGCTGCGGCGCCGCTCCGTACTGCTCGGCGCGGCCGCCGGAGCCGGCGCGCTTGCGCTGGGCACCACGGTTCTGGCGGGTCCGGCCGACGCGGCTGCCGCCTTCGTCAAGGGCGCCGACGTCAGCTGGCTGCCCCAACTCGAGGCCAGCGGCTACATCTGGAAGGACAGAAACGGCGTCCAGCGGGACTTGCTGTCGATCCTCAAGGACTACGGCATCACTGCGGTGAGCCTGCGCACGTGGGTCAACCCGTCCAGCCACCCGACCAACGGGCACTGCAGCATCGAGGAGACCGCGCAGCTCGCCCAGCGAGCCAAGAACGCCGGCCTGCAGGTGCTGCTCGGGTTCCACTTCGGCGACACGTGGAACTCGGCCGGCGTGCAGAACCCGCCGGCGGCGTGGGCCGGCATGACCTACGCCCAGATGCTGAAGGCGATGAACGATTACGTCTACCACTCGCTGAACGTGATCAAGTACTACGGCGTAACTCCCGGCTGGGTGAAGATCGGCAATGAGCAGAACTCCGGCATCTGCAAGCCGACCGGCAGCCTCAGCAAACCCGCCCAGATGACCGGGCTGCTCAACGCCGCGTACGACATGTCCAAACTGGTCTTCCCGAGCACACCGGTGCTGGTGCACCTGGCCCAGCCCCAGAACCTCGCCGGCGTCCAGAACTTCCTCAACGCCTACCGGTCCAACGGCGGCAGGTGGGACATCACCGGTCTGTCCTCGTACGGCCAGGGCGGCAACGTGCCCGGCATCCTCGCCAACATGCAGACCATCCAGACCACGTACGGCAAGCCCATCATGCATGTCGAGTACGGCGGGCCGGTCGGCAAGCCGACCCAGGTGCGCGACTCGCTGAAAGCGTTCGTCTCCGGGATCAAGGCTTTCGGCGGTCTCGGCACTTTCTTCTGGGAGCCCGAGGGCTACCCGTCTCTCACCGCTTACAACAGCTCCGCCTGGGACGAGGCCACCCGTAGGCCGACAGCCGCCCTCGACGGCTTCCTGTGACCTGGGGTTCCTGATGAAGTCAAGAGTCTTGACCCGCGCGTTGCTGGGCTCGGCCGTGCTGGCGAGCGCCATCGGCATCGTCGCGGTCTCGGCCGACGAGAGCAGCGCGGCAGCCGGTGCCACCTACTACGTGGCGCCGGCCGGTAACGACAACGCGGCCGGCACGCAGGCCGCGCCGTGGAAGTCGATCGCCAAGGCGCAGACCGTCGCGACGGCCGGCGACACGGTCTACTTCCGCGGCGGCATTTACGCCTACACCAAGGCGAACACCGCCTGTGCGAGCCAGACCGCCCGGGTCGACGGGATCACCCTGAACAAGAGCGGCACCCCGGGCAACCCGATCCGCTACTGGGCGTTCCCGGGCGAGAAGCCGGTCTTCGACTTCGCCAGGATGGCCGACGACTGCCGGCTCAAGGGCTTGGACGTCACCGGCAGCTGGATCCACCTCAAGGGGCTGGAAATCTCCGGTGTCAAGCAGAACAACAAGCTGAACGCCGAGTCCTGGGGGATCTGGATCTCCGGCAGCAACAACACCTTCGAGCAGCTCAACATCCACCACATCATGGGCACCGGCCTCTTCATCAACGGCGGCGGTGGCAACCTGGTGCTCAACACCGACTCGCACGACAACTACGACACCAACAGCACCGACGGGCCCGGCGAGAACGCCGACGGTTTCGGCGCGCACTACATGAAGGCCGGCACCGCCGGCAACGTCTTCCGCGGCTGCCGGGCGTGGTGGAACGCCGACGACGGGTTCGATCTCATCGACGCCTACTCGCCCGTGACGATCGAGAAATCGTGGGCATGGCGCAACGGATACCTGCCCGGCACGACCAGCAGCGCCGGCAACGGAAACGGCTTCAAGGCCGGCGGCTACGGCGGCGCCTACGACGCGGCCGCCGTCAAGCACACCGTCCGCTTCTCGGTGGCGTTCGCCAACAAGGCGGCGGGCTTCTACGCCAACCACCACCCCGTCGCGAACGACTTCTTCAACAACACCAGTTACGGCAACCACCCCGACTTCAACATGCTGGGCGTCGACGCGGGCAACGCCGCGGTGGGCCGCGGCAATCTGCGCAACAATCTCGCGTACACGGGCACCCTGACGTCGAACATGACCGGTACGACCGCCGCGTCGAACTCCTGGAACCTGGGCATCGCCCTGTCGGACGCCCAGTTCCAGAGCGTTTCGATCACCGGCTGGGACGGGCCCCGCCAGGCCGACGGCAGCCTGCCGGTGCTGCCTCACCTGCGTCCCACCCCGGCCAGCGCCCTGATCGACAAGGGCGTCAACGTCGGATCGCCCTTCACCGGAAAGGCGCCGGACCTCGGCGCCTTCGAGTAGCCCGCCGGCGGTACCTCGGTGCCGTCGGCCATGATCTGGCAGATCTCGCACCCGTCGCTGGGCTGCGGTGCTGCGCCACGCCCGATCCCTCAGGTTCAGGGTCGGCGGCTCGATGATGTACAAGACGGCACGAACACCGATGAGGGGGTGAGCCGTGCCGGATGCCGACGGGTCGGACGAGGCTCACTCCGCTGCGATCGTGCGCGCCTATGCCCTCGTCGAGGCCTCCCAAGGTGAGGACGCGGCAGCTCAAGCCAATGTGGCCGGCGTCGAGGCGGCCGCCCACGGCTGGGACGACGTCCGGGTCCTGGTCCATTTCGCGACCTCGTTCGTCGCGGCCTACGCCGGCCAGGACGGTTCGGCGCACATCCAGGCAATGGTTGACATCGCGAGCCGGATCGAGGATCCGGCTCTGTACGCCCTGTCGCTCGCTCATACGGCGGCCCGCCGGGTGAAGTCCCGCCAGGCTCTGGATCTGACCGAGTCACCGATGAGCCTGTTGGTGCGTGCGGTCGCATTGCTCGACGGCTCGAGCGCTCCCGTGGTGCACCGCGCGGCTGCCATGATCGAGGTCGCGAACGTGTCGCACGCCCTGGGCCTCTGGGAACTTGCCGCGCAGCAGTACGAGCTGCTCGCTGAGGCGTTCGGCGAAGACCACGACCCTCGGTGGAGCTCGACCGTGCACCGGCAACGGCGCGCCGTCGCGTTCAACCGGCTCGACCTGGCCCTCGACTGGGCGAGCGAGGAGGCGGCCCTCGGTGACTGGGCCGCTGCCGGGGCCCGCGCCGCCGCGAGCCTGCCCGCCGGCCTCGAGGCCATCGACGCCGGCTGGCCGCCGAGCTGGGTGTCCCAATACCGCCGTCACCTGTGTCTCCTGGCAGCCCTGGCCGGGTCCTCGGGCAGCTCGCAGTGCCACCTGGACCCCCAGTGGGACGACGCCGCCACCGCCACGATCATCGCCGTCAGCGCGGCCATCCGAGCCGCCCGGAACGGACAGACAGTTCGCGCAGCCCGGCTGGCCGATGGACACGCCGAGCGGATCGACGATGAGCTGATGCCGGCGAGCACCCGGCTGCTGTGCATGAGCATCGCCGCCCGGCAGCCGGGCACGCCGGCCGTCGCCACCGCCTACTCCGACGAACTCGTGATGCTGCGCTGGAACGCCCGCATTAACCAGATGATCGGCGTGCGGGACGCGATCGCCGTGGAGCGCCGGCGCCGCGAACACGAGCAGCTGCGCCACCAAGTTCTCGTCGACGACCTGACCGGACTCGCCAACCGGCGCGGCTACCAGGCCTACCTGACCGGCCTGCTACAACCGGCGATCCCGGCAGAGACCGACAACCAGGACGGCTACGCGGTCATGATGATCGACGTCGACCATTTCAAGGGCGTCAACGACACCTTCGGCCATGACATCGGCGACGTCGTCCTCGCCCGGATCGCGCAGGTGCTTGCCTCGAACGTGCGCCCGGTGGACCTCGCCGCCCGGCTCGGCGGCGACGAGTTCGTGGTGATTCTGGCTGACGTCGGACCGGACGTCCCCGAAGCACGTGCCCGGGTGATCCTCGACGCCGTCCGTGGGCATCCGTGGGAGGAGGTCGCGGCCGGCCTCACCGTGTCGATCAGCATCGGCGTCCACACCGGCGGCCGCCAGGAACTACCGGCCCTGCTCACCGACGCCGACCGCAAGCTCTACCACGCCAAAAATGAGGGCCGCGGACGAGTGGCCGGCCACGCCGCGCGCTGACCTCCACCGACTGCACGGACGGGTACTGCCCGCACGGATCCGCCGAGGCGAGCGCAGCGCGACTCGATTCGTTCGCCCTTGTTGTGCTCACTGACCGGTAGCGTCGCTCCCTGCGATCTGCACCATCTGCCTGCCCAAGGCGCCGCCCTTGTCGAAAGCGTGGTGCGCCGAGGCAACATCGTTCAGGGAGTACACGCCGTCGATCACCGGAGCCACCGCTCCGGACGCGACCTGTTCGGCGAGTTCGGTGAGCTGCGCAGCACGTGGATTCGCGCTGAAGGTGCGGATGCGGCGGGAACCGAAGACGGTGGACGCGGCGATCGCGGCGATCGCGGGGCCGGACAGCCCCACGGTTACCATCCGGCCGCTCTTGGTGAGTCGGCGGCGGTAGCGGGCGAGGTCGGTGCCGACAGTGTCGACAATGACGTCGAACAGGCCGGTCTCCTCGGCTGCGGTCTGACGGTAGTCGAGGACGCATTCGGCGCCCAGGTCGGTGAGCGCGGCGGTGTGCCGGGCTCGGGCCAGGGCGGTGACCCGGCCGCCGAATGCGTGCGCGAGTTGGACCGCGGCCGTGCCGACCCCGCCGGCCGCCCCACGAACGAGGACTCTTTCGCCCGCTTCCATGTGGGTGGCGCCGCGGAGCGCGGCCAAGGCGGTGATTCCGGGAACGAGCAGCGCCGCAGCCTGCAGCGCTGACAACCCGACGGGTACGGGGCCGACACGGTCCGCCGCGACGACGACGAACTCCGCCGCGCCCGCGATGGCATGCTTCTCCCTCGGGTGCACGGTGCCCCACACCGGATCGCCGGCCCGGACGCTGTCGACGTCCGGGCCGGTGGCGGCGACGAAGCCTGCGAAGTCCAGACCGACACCGATCGGGAACCGGCGACCTGAGATCACCTTCGCGGCCCCCGAGCGAACCAGCGCGTCATGCCCGTTCACGCTGGACGCCGCAACAGCGACCAGGACCTGACCTGGACCCGGCTCGGGCCGCTCGACCTCGGTCACCGTGAGAACGTCGGGTGCGCCGTACGAAAAGATCTGAGCGGCTTTCATGGTTCTGGTCCTCTCGGTCGTCGACGTCTGCCGCACCGAGCTTGACGGGCCGGACCGCGATCATGGTCGACCGGCCTTTCCTGGGACAACCGGACCCACCTTCCAGTCGGCACCCGAAGGCATACTGGGCGGCATGGACGACGATCCCCGCCGCGAGCTTGCGGAGTTCCTGAAGGCCAGGCGGACCCGATTACGACCGGAGGACGTCGGACTGGAGCCCGGGCCGCGCCGCCGGGTGTCCGGGCTGCGGCGGGAGGAGATCGCCCTGCTGGCCGGTGTCAGCTCCGACTACTACCAGCGAATGGAACAGGGCCGCGACGTGCGGCCTTCCGACCAGGTGCTGGAGGCGCTCGCGCGGGCCCTGAACTTCTCCGCGGAGGAAAGCCGGCATCTGTACACGCTCGCCGCCGCCGCCCGCAGACCGGTTGACCGACGCCGACGTCGCGCGCCCGAGGTGGTGCCCGCAACCACACTGCGGCTGTTGCGCACGATGACCGCACCGACGATGGTCGTCGGCCGGCACCTCGACGTGCTGGCCTGGAATCCGCTGGCTGGTGCCCTGCTTGGCGAGCTGACCGCCCTACCGCCGCCGGAGCGGAACATGTTGTGGCTGCTCCTGCAGCCGGGCGCTGACCTGACCTGCCCCGACCGCGCGGCGACCGTCGGCGAGTTGACCGCCATGCTGCGTACCGCGGTGGCCTCTGACCCCAACCACCCGCGAGCCCTGAGCCTGGTCGGTGAGCTCGCGGTGAACAGCGACGAGTTCCGTACGCTCTGGGGCCGGCATGACATCGAGGAGACCACCCGCGGCCGGATGCGCATCATTCACCCGCTTGTCGGCGAGCTCAACCTGGACTGGGACGCCTACCGGCTGCCCGGCGCGTCACCCGGAATGATGATCGTCGCCTACACCGCTGAGGAGAACAGTCCCGACAGCGAACGCCTCCAACTGCTCGCCCGGCTGGTCGACACGCCCTCACCGGCTGCAGTGCCCGTCGAGCAGTCCTGACTCCTCCACCCCGGTTACATGCACGCTTCGCGGGCCGGTTCGCCCAGGAGCACGGGTCATCAGGACTGACGCAGGGTCCGCAGTGCCTTGGTGAATGCCGGCAGCTCTGCGCCGAGGACGGCGAACAGGGAGGCATCGCAGGCCTCTACCGCGACCACAGCTTTGTTGACGAGGTCACGTCCGGCCACGGTGACGGCTACCGCCCGGGCTCGCCCATCGCTGGGATGAGGGGGCCGGTGTACCAGGTCGCGGCTTTCCAGCGCGCGTAGCACCTGGGACGTCATCATCGGGTCGGTGGCCGCCATGTCGGCGAGAGCCTTCTGGGTCACGGGCCCGGAGGTCTCCAGGTAGGTGAGCGTCGCCAACAGCACGAACTGCACGTGGGTGATGTCGAAGGGTTTCAGCGCCGCCCGCTGCGCCGCCTGCCACCGGTTGGTGACCTGCCACAACAGCAGGCCCGGGCTTTCGTCGGCGCTGTCGTGGCGAGTGGCCAGACTCATGCCGCTACCTTATGTTGCTGCATGGCCTGGTGGATCCGGCTGAAATCGTCATCGGTGAGCTGGACGAGGCCGCGACGTAACTGGACACCCCAACCGGGCTGAGCGGTGAAGGCCAGACCCAGCGGCCGGAGCGGTGTTTCGACCACGTTCGGAAGGTAGTCGACCCGGCGCCGCCACGGATGGAAGTGTCCCTCGTGTGCCTGCCAGATCTCGTCGTCGGCGACCACGCCGAGCGCGGTGAAAGACCGCAGTGGTTCGCCGTCGCGCAAGCTGGTCCGCGGCGAGTAGTAGACGAGCCAGTCGCCGGCCGCGAGTCGAGCGAGCCCGTCCCGCTTGCCGTGACCGAGCTGAGCGATGCCGCGCTCGGTGCCACGCCGGACGTGGTCACGGCACACCACACCGAGCCAGTGATTCATGCCGGCACCTCGGTCGTACGGGCGGCGGCTTCGAGCCGGGCGAGATCGTCGCTCAGGCCCTTCGCGATGTTCTTGCCCAGGACAGCGTTCCAGAAGAAGGCGAGCGGGCCGGCAAGGGTCACCCGCACCGAGATCGTGGTGCGGCCGCCCGCATCAATGGCTACCAGGTGCTGGAACGTCAGCCGCGCACCCAACAGCAGGGACACGTCGGTGAACTCGTGGCCCGGCACGAGTGAGGTGACGACGAACCGGGTGGCCGGACCACCCTTGGGCTTCAGCGTCCCGGTCGCGCCGGTGCGGAAGGGTCCGTCGAGGCGGACCCATTCGGTGTCGGTGTTCCACTCCGGCCAGGTGGCCATGTCGGCCCAGCGATCGAAGAACGCCTGAGGCCGGACGTCGGAGGTGAGCTGAGCGGTGGCGATCGTCTTCATGCAAACTAGTATGCGCGCTTACTATCTAGTTGGCAAGTGCGTAACTCCTGACTCCGACCAGGTCGGCCAAGCGCCCGCGGGCTCGCTCCCCTGCCAATACGCTGGGGATGTGCATACCGTCCTCAGCAAGGGCAGCCGGTTGGATCCGGACGTCACGCTCCCGGAGCATGCCGGCCTGACAATGGTCACCGGGGCGCCGGTGGAGCTGCTGTTGGCGCTGAGTCGCCCGCACGAGCTGGAAGTGCAAGCGGTCACCGCGGCCCCGACCCGATTCGCGTGGATCGACGTCGGCGCGGCGGGGGTCCTGTTGTACCGCCTCGGCCCGGTGCTGCCCTGGGCGCAGGTGACCTTCCACCCCCGTCTGGTTCCGGCCGAGGAGGGACCGGCCGGCGTCGACGGTACGCACGGGGTACGGATCGTGCTGGCCGACCGGGACAGCAGGGTGGTCCGGGCGGTGCACCGGGTTCGGTGGCCGGTCGGCTTCCTGTCGGTGGTACGGGAGTCGGTGGCCAGGATGCAGGAGACACCGTACGACCGCCTGGCTCACCAGCATGCCGTTGCCGCGTTGCGCCGCCGGTACCCGACACCCGAGGACCTGCTGGTCGACCGGGTCGACGCGCACTGCACTGCCGTACCGATCCGCGCTGGGTGACATCGCACTCCGCCGGCCCGCAGGCCCCTGACGGCCCTACCCCGGCTTCACCGCGAGGGTGACGGTGCCGACCTCGGCGTTGTCGGGGTTGATGGTGATCGTGTAGGTGCCGGCCGCGGTCAGCGTGGTACTGGCGAACAGGGTTCCTGAACTGGGGCACGAGCTGGCGGTTTTCACGCTGGTTCCGGCCGGGTCGAGCAGCGCGTAGTTGACCGATCCGAGGCTCGCCGTCTCCGCGCAGGTGACCAGGATCTTCTGACTCGCGGTCGCGGTGAAGGTCGCCGTGGCGTTCTGGCCGGGTGCGGTGGTGGTGACGGTGGTTGCTGTTCCATTGGTCGGTACCGTCACCGTGGCATCGGCCGGCACGGTGTAGATCGCCAGTGTGGTGGTGCCGGTCTCAGCGTTGTCGGGATTGATCGTGATCGTGTAGGTACCGGCCGCGGTCAGCGTGAGGGTATCGATCAGGGTGCGGGTGCTGAGGCAGGACGACGTTGTTTTAACGGTGGTTCCGGACGGATCGAGCAGTGCGTAATTGACCGACCCGAGGCCTGCTGTTTCTGAACAGGTGATGAATACCCGCTGATTGGCTGTCGCGGTAAAGGTCGCCTTGGCATTCTGACCGGGCGCTGTCGTGGTGACGGTGGTTGCTGTTCCGTTGGTCGGTACCGTCACCGCGGCATCCGCCGGCACGGTGTAAATCGCAAGTGTGGTGGTGCCGGTCTCGGCGTTGTCGGGGTTGATCGTGATCGTGTAGGTACCGGCCGCGGTCAGCGTCAGGGTGTCGACCAGCGTTCCGGTGCTGAGGCAGGATGATGTGGTCTTCACGGTGGTGCCGGCCGGATCAAGCAGCGCGTAATTGACCGACCCGAGACCTGTTGTTTCTGTACAGGTGATGAATACCCGCTGATTGGCTGTAGCGGTAAAGGTCGCCTTGGCATTCTGGCCCGGCGCTGTCGTCGTGACGCCAGTCGCCGTTCCGTTGGTCGGTACCGCCACCGCGACATCCGCCGGCACGGTGTAAATCGCAAGTGTGGTGGTGCCGGTCTCGGCATTGGACGGGTTGATCGTGATCGTGTAGGTCCCGGCCGCGGTCAGCGTCTGGTTGTCGAACAGAGCACCACTGCTGGGGCAGGAGTACGCCGTCTTCACCGCGGTTCCGGCCGTGTCGAGCAGGGCGTAGCCGACCGTCCCCAGGGCGGTGGTCTCGGAGCAGGTGATGTAGACACGCTGGTTCGCAGCACCGGTGAAGGAGACCTTCGCGTTCTGGCCCGGCTGGGTGGTGGTCACCGGGACCGCGCTGCCGTTCGCCGTAGCGGTGGCCGTCGCGTCGGCCGGCACCGAGTAGATCGTCAGCGTGATCGTGCCGATCTCGGCGTTGTCGGGGTCGACGGTGATCGTGTGCGTGCCCGTGGTGGCCAGTTTGGTGGTGTCGAACGCCTTACCGGAAGTCGGGCACGAGTACGCCGTCTTCATGGAGGCCCCGGTCGGGTCCGACAACGTATACGTGGCGCCACCGATCCCGGCGGTCTCGCCGCAGGTCACGTACACCCGCTGCCCGGCGGTGCCGGCGAAGGTGAACCGGGCGCTCTGCCCGGGCGTGGTGGTGGTGACGGTCACGGGCGAGCCGTCGGCCGACGAGGTCGCGGTGACGTCCGCCGGGACTGCGAACAGCGTCAGGGTCACGCCGCCGGCCTCGGTGGCGGTCGGGTTCAGGTGCACCGTGTACGTACCGGCGGTCGCCAGCGTCGTGGTGTTGAACACCGTTCCCGAGGAGGGGCAGGAGTAGGCCGTCTTCACCGCCTTTCCGGCCGGATCGAGCAGGCTGTAGCGCACCGACGACAGGCTCGCGGTCTCCGAGCACTTGACGTAGATCCGCAGCCCGGCGGTGGCGGTGAACGTCACCTTCGCGTCCTGGCCGGGCGCGGTCGTGCTCACCGTGACCGGCGTGCCGGTCACCGTCGCGGTGGCGGTCACGTCTGCCGGTACGGTGCGCGCGGTCAGGGTGATCGCACCGACGTCGGTCGCCGTCGGGTTCATCGCGATCGTCCAGGTCCCGGCCGTGGGCAGGGTGACGGTGTCGAACGCCAGGCCGGAGCTCGGGCAGGAGTAGGCCGTCTTGACCGTCGCGCCGGACGGGTCGAGCAGCGTGTACCTGACCGAGCTGAGCGCGGTGGTCTCGGCACAGGTGACGATCACCCGCTGATTCGCGGTGGCGGAGAAGGTCGCCCGGGCGTTCTGCCCCGGCACCGTCGTGGTGACCGTGGATGCGGTGCCGTTCGTGGCGAGCGTACCGGTCACGTCGGCGGCCACCGGGCTCAATGCGAACGAGTAGGACGCCGGAACCGTGGCCGTCGGCGAGACGTGCACATCGATGGTGTACGTGCCGGCGGCGAGGTTCATCAGTTCGGCGTCCGTACAGGTCCCGCTCTTCACCCTGGCCTTGGCCGCGTTGTACACGTCGTAGGCCAGCCCTCGGGGACAGGTACGCAGGTCGAGGTACTCCGACGCCCCGGCCGCCACGGTGAGGGAGTAGACGTCGTGCGAGGCGCGGGTCTCGATCTGGCCGGCGCCGGCCGCGGGCACCCCGTCCGACACCGTGCTCGTGGTCCCGACGGTGAAGTTCTGAGGTGCTACCAGCGTCAACGCGACCGACAGGTTGTCAACAGCCAGGCTGGTGCCCAGCAGTCCCCGGAACCCGTTGGGCTCCAACGAGACGCGCAGATGGTCGGACAGGTGCCCGCCCTGCAAGGTGACCCGGTACCGGCTGAACTGCCCGGCCGCCGACTCGCCCACCCCGAGCGAGGTGACCTGGCCCGGTCCGGCGGTCACCGTGGCCGCCGTAGGCGTGAACCCCACGGTGACCGGGGTGAGCCCGTCGGCCTTGATCGCGACACTGCCGGTCGCCGGCTCACCGTCGCGCATGCCGAACACGTAGAGGTCGAGGGCGACCGTGACGTCCGCGTGGCTCGGCAGCGCGGGGACCGAGAAGCTGTACCCGCTCTTGTCGAAGACCGGCCCGGCCGCCTTGCCGTCGGGCACCGTCACCAGGCTCACCGGCCTGAGGTTGGCCGGGATGGTCCCCTCGTACCCCTCGGTCAGGGTGCCGCTCGCGGACACGCTACGAGCGGTGGGGTCCTGCAGGAAGTCCGTCACCGCGGCGGCCGACTGCGCGTACGAGTCGTCTCCGGTCAGGGCGATGTCGAACATGCAGTCGTCGAACTGCGGCCCTTCGGGCACGTTCTGGGCCCGGCAGGCGGTGGCAGCGGCGTTGAGCTCGGCCTCGGAGAAGTCGGACAAGGTCAGGATGTTCGGCGGGAACGACCGGTTGGTGTGGGTCTCGGTGTCCTCACTGTCGGCGTAGGTGAACAGCGACTCCGACTGGGTGATCCGCCACGAGTCGGCGTACCGCCCGTGCAGGACCGCCGCCGACGCTCCGGTGACCTGCTCACCGGAGGCCGTGACCAGGTCGTTGCCGGGGATGCCGTCGTTGTTGCCGAGCAGTCCCCGGGTCGGGACCCCGGCGGGCACCTTGATGGTGAAGTCGGTGCCGTTGAGGGACAGCGTGGTGGGGTCGGCCCCCGGGAACGTCGCGATGATCCGGTTGCCCTTGCGCCACAGCACGCCGCCGTTGCCCAGGTCGATCCACACCTTGCTGGTCGGCTGGACCTCGTCGTTCACCAGCAGGGTGCCGTTGTCGCGGATCTCGACCGGGGTGCCGTTCATCTGGAACGCGATCGCCTTCAGCCGGGTCGCGTTCGTGATAGCCCCCGGCTCGAACCGGGCCTGCAGGTCGATATCCGCATCAGGAACCTGCATCAGGTGGAACTCGCCGTGCGACTGCAGGTCGTAGGCCAGACCGTCCAGAGTGCCGAGATGCGGCTCGCCGTAGACGTTGCCCTGTCCGTGATAGAGCTTCCACAGGGCCACCAACGCGACTGCCACCACGATCACCACCGCGGCGACCACCAGGGCGGTGCCGAGCGTGATCACTCCGGCATCCGCAAGCAGCAGTTCGGCCACCGCCAGTTCCTCCGCGGTCATGCCCAGGGCGACCGCGTCACCGGTGGCGATCGCCGCCTGCGATTCGACCGCGACGCCGCCCATCGCCTCGATCAGCGCCGGGAAGCCGCTCTCACCGGCCCCCACGAGGCCTTCCTCGAACGCCAGCAGCGCGTCCTCGGTCAGAAGGACCCGGACCGGCTCCTTGGCCGGCGCGAACCACTTCGGGATCCGGCTGGGCAGGTGCCAGTGTTCGGGGTGATCAGCCAAGTAGTCGAGGAAGTCGTCGATGTTGTTGTGATTCCTGTCGGCACCGATCTCGCCCTCGTACCGGTCTTCCTCATCCCCCTGGGACGACCGCCGCGGGCACTCCTGGCGTACCGTGTCCGACACCAGAACGCCGGGGGTGCCCGGCACGGTGTGCGTCGTGTACCAGTTGCCGGACTCCTGGTCGGGGAAGTATTTGCAGGGTCCGAACGTGATGAAGAACCGGTCGGTGAACCCGCCGGGGATGGAGTACGCCTTCACATCCCGACCGCTCGCCGTTTCCGGGAAGGCGGCCAGGTATTTGACCATGTCCCTCTGCGCACCCGGGATGCCCGCACCGCCGCCGGCTTCATCGATCTTCATCTCGACCAGGCCGACGCCGCCGTCCGGGTTGCCCCGGTCGTAGATGAACAGGTCGGGTCGCCCGCCACCCGAGATCTGGGTTTCCCACTGGAGGTTCGGGCTGATGCCACCGGGCGAACTGGGGCCGTAGCTGCCGCGGGCGTTCAGCTGGGCGATGGCCCGGGCCTGGGCGATCGCCTCGGCCTGGATACCGTCACCGCCACGGCATTCCAGCTTGGAGTAGGTCGCGTCCGGCCACAGCGCCTTCGTTCCGGTGATACAACTGTTCTTGACGCGCACCCGGGTGGAGCGCGTCTCCTCAGCGATGCACTGGGGCGGGCTATCGTC
This sequence comes from Actinoplanes sp. CA-051413, assembly GCF_050955795.1. NCBI lineage: Bacteria > Bacillati > Actinomycetota > Actinomycetes > Micromonosporales > Micromonosporaceae > Actinoplanes > Actinoplanes sp. CA-051413. The sequence continues at coordinate 2,916,589 of NZ_CP192100.1, read as the reverse complement.
GATCAGGACGCTCTGCGTGCTGTTGGGGTTGCACGGGTCACCGGTCCCCGCTGAGGCCAGGCCGGGCTCTGGTGGGGGCGGGGCCGCGACGGCCTGGTTGGTGCCGGCCGACACCACCATCGCGAGTGCCACCAACCAGATGAGCAGAGCCAGCAGGGTTCGTCGGAACGCGCGCATCATCGATGCCCTCCCCGTGCAGGGCCCACGAACCAGCAAAGTGGAGCGTGTCGGCCCCGGTAATGTGCTCAGAAGGTATGTGGGCGGGCACGGAGGGTCAAGAGCGATGACAAAAGCAAACAGTTCGGGAGTGGTGGCGGAGCTGGCCGCCATCAACCGGCGGCTGGAACTCAACGCCGACGCCCTGCAGTTGCTCTTCCGCGGCGCGGAGGGAGAGTCGCACCGGTCGCTGGCCGACGCGATGGCCGCGGCCGGCGACGCGATGGCCCATGCGAACGGCAGCGTGCGCCCGGACACGGTGTGGGCGGAGAGCGTCGAACCGTCGCCTGACGGTCCGGTGGTCTTCCTCGACCTGATCGGGACGGCCGAACAGAACCGGTCCTGGCTCACCGCGTTCACCGGAGCGCTCACGCGGAACGGCTGGTCCGGAGTGGTGACCCCGGCCCCGGTGCCGCCGTCCGCGGGGACGGTCGGCCTCGACACCGCGATCAGGCCGGCGGCCTACCTCGCCTTCCGGATGGCCGAGGTACCACCACCCGGCACTGTCGGCCGGTGGGGACCGCCCCGGTGGGCGGTGGACGCCGGGACCACCACGGCGCTGTGCCGGTACCTGGTGAACTGGGCAGCCCTGCCCGACGCCGCCGTCCAGCTCGCGATGGGGCGGTCCCGGCAGGAGTTCTCCGGCGGAGACGTCGCGGAGCACCTGGTGTGGGCGGCCCAGCACGACCACACCGCAGGAATCGCCTACGGCGCATCGGCAGCGGTGAGGCGAGCTGATCTTGGTGCCTGGGGCCAGGTCACCTGCCAGGTCGGTGACGACAACCCGGACTGGCGCGCGCGGGTGGAGCATGTGCGCGCACCACTCCTGGAGTTCGCGGACCGGCTCGACGTCGCCTTCATCCGGACCGGCCGCTACGAGGTCACCTCCTGGATCGACCTGGCCGGCGCCGTTCCGGCACTGCCGCACGTGACCGAGGCCAAGGTCCGTCGCTACCGGCGGCTGTGGGACCGGTACGTGCCGGACGCCCACGGGATTCAGGTGGTGACCGGCGCTCATCTGTCCCGGCTCGGCCCACTGCCGGGCTGGGACGTGCAGCCCCTGGCCGGGGGCCGCCACCTGGTTCAGGCCCGCGACCTGGAACCATGGTTCGCCACTGATGAGCCCGACCCGGCAGTGGTGGCCGCTGCCCGCGCCGACTTCGCGGATGCGCTGCTCACCCCGGAGGTACTCAAGGCGGAGGGCTGAAGCCGGCTAGGTCTCGCCTGAGTGTCCGCAAGTGGACGACGGCTCTCCGTCTGGAGGAGGCGGTGTTACGTTGGCCGAATGTAGCATCGAGGGGGATCTATGCACATCCGACGTCCACTGGCCGCCCTGACCGTTACCACACTGCTCGTTGTCGGCGTCGGGCCTGCCGTCGCAGCCGCCGCCGTCGCTCAGCCGATCCTGACCTTCCGCTCCGCCACCGCGCACCCGGTGGTGCAACGGTTCGTCGACGGCGACTACATCTGGTTCGATCTCGATCTCGGCATTCACATGGTCGCCGGGACGCAGCCTTTTGACATCCGGGCCAAGCGCAAGTCGTACGCGCAGCCGATCGTCGCCAAGCTCAACGGCACCCCGCTGCCGGCCGGCCTGTTCACGTCGTTCGGTGGCTTCGAGGACTTCACCTCGATCACGATCCGCGACGCCGCCGGCGCGGTGGTCCACGACTACACGACCGACTGGTGCCCGAACTCGGAACGCTCGGTGCGCAGCCGCCCGGACGGCCCGTCGCAGAACGCGTACCCGCTGGACTGCGGCTGGCACGGCTATGGCGACGGCGGCAGCGGCAATCCGTTCCTGCTCGGTTCGGTCTGGGGCATCCCGGCCGGCTGGGCCACCCCCATCGAGACCGTCCCGCGCGGCGACGGGGCCTGGACCGGGCAACCGGAGATCGATCTGCCGGGCGGCGAATACCAGGTCACCGTACGGCTGAACGATCCGTACCGGGAATGGCTGGCCGTGCCCGCCGCGGACGCCACCGTGAACCTCGACCTGACCGTGGTTGACATCGGCGTGGGCCAGGCGTCGGCCCCGGCGGCGAAGGCGGGGGCCCGCACGGCCACCGAGGCACACCAGCACGCCACAGCCGGCGATCCGGCAGCCCAGGTGACCGGCTACGACCCGCGCTTCCGGCCGCCCGCGAAGGTGCCGGCGACCCTGGCCGCGGTGCCGGCGACCGGCCCGAAGCCCGATCTGCGCTCGCTGCCCGCCTGGGACATCGCCCTGCAGCAGGACACCGACGGCAAGGCGTACATCACCTTCGCCGCCACCGTCTGGAACGGCGGGACCTCTCCGCTGGTGGTGGACGGCTTCCGCCGCACCGGCGAGGACCTCATGGACGCGTACCAGTACTTCTACGACGCCGCCGGTACCGAAGTGGGAGCCCGGCCCGCCGGGACGATGCAGTGGGACGCCCGCGAAGGGCACCTGCACTGGCACTTCACCGACTTCGCCCAGTACAACTTGCTCGACGCCGGCCAGGAACTGGCCGTGCGCTCCGGCAAGGAGGCGTTCTGCCTCGCCAACACCGACCCGGTGGACTACACCATGCCGCTGGCCAAGTGGCGGCCGGGCAACACCAGCCTGGCCACCTCGTGCGGGCAGAACACGGCGGTGGCGGTGCGCGAGGTGCTCGACATCGGCAACGGCGACACGTACGGGCAGTTCCTCCCGGGCCAGTCCTTCGAGGTCACCGACCTGCCCAACGGCACGTACTGGATCGAGGTCCGAGCCAACCCCGAGGAGCATCTGGCCGAACTGCGTACCGACAACAACGCCGCCCTGCGCAAGGTGATCCTCGGCGGCGAGCCCGGCGCGCGGACCCTGCGCGTGCCGGCCGTGCATGGCCTGGATGGCTCAACGTGACAGGTCGACCCGGCGCAGGGGTTGATCGGTGAGGGCGCCGCTCACGGTGTGGGTGGACCAGCTCACCGCTGACAGGTAGATCTCCATCATGTCTTCGGCGTTGATGACCGCACCGGCGGTCGGCTGTCCTTGTTCGTATGCGCGTACGGCGTGCAGGACCCGGCCGAGGTCTCCGGCCTCGGCGGTCAGCGCCGCAACGACGTCGTCGGCCAAGGGCAGCTCGGTGATCAGCCGGGCGGGGTTTTCGGCGAGCAGGTCCGCGATACCGGACAGCAGTCCCACGGTGAAGGCTGCGCCGCCCGACAAGCGGAGTTTCTCGGCGAGAAGTTGACACAGCCGGGCCCTGATCAATGTCGTCATCACTTGGTCTTCGGTGGCGTCGGTGAGGTCGCTGAACAGCATCAGCGTGACCCACTGCCGGATCGTCGCCGGGCCGAGCAGGGTGGCGGCCTGAGCGACCGAGGAGACGCGTGCGGCGAGACCGGAGGCCGCGGAGTTGGTGGCCCGCAACAACCGGTACGTGATCGCGGGGTCCCGGCTGATCAGCGACACCACCTCGTCGAAGTCGACCTCGTCGGCGTTCAACGCGGCGATCAACTGAAGCCTGGCGGCGCGTGTCGGTGACATCGACGCGGTCGACAGCACATGTGGGCGACCGAGCACGTGGCCTTGAAAGAAGTCGAACCCCAGCTGCATGGCGTGCTGCAACTGTTCCTCGGTCTCCAGCCGCTCGGCGACCAACTGGATGTGGGGGTATCGGCGGCATTGCTCAACCGTCTCGGCCACGCCGGCCGGGTCGGCGTCCAGCATGTCGACCTTGACGTAGGTGGCCCAATCCAGGAGGCGCTCAGCTCCCGCGCCCCAGACGAAGTCGTCCAGCGCGATGGTGAAACCCCGCTCGACCAACGCCCGGGTCCCGTCGATGACCGTGTCGTCGACCTCGACGGTCTCCACGATCTCCAGAACGGCCTGGTCGGAGTCGAACGGCACGGGCAGTTCGCCGGTCAGGAACTCGCGGGTGACGTTGACGAAGCACGCCCTCGACCCGACCAGCTCGGCCAGGCCGAACTCGGTGAAGGCCGCCACGATCACCTGGCTGGTGGCCTGCGCGGTGCTCCGCGAGGCGCTCTGCGCTGCCGCTGAATCGCGGAACAGCAGCTCGTAGGCGACCACGTCTCCGCTACGGTCGTAGATCGGCTGCCGCCCGACATGAATCCAGGAAGCCGGCTCGCCGCTGGGGGCGGATACATGCGTCACCGACGCATAATAGACCGGATAGGGATACACCCACTGGAATAGGGAGCAACTTCCCCAGCCGTTGTCACACGACGGTGTGCCCCGCACCCTCGGCCCGGGTATTCGCGCTCGGCGCCCACCTCTCCTATTGCGCCGACCCCACCGGCTTGGCGCTGGTGTAGTCGGGCGTTGCGCCGGTGATGGCGCCGGACGACAGTCAATGAAGTCCACGCGGCGGTAGGTCACCATGCACAGGCGACGATCGATGGCGTCGGCCCTGACAGCCGTGGCCGCGTTGCTGGTCGCGAGCGCACCCGCTGCGGCCGAACCACGGGGCAAGCTCAGCCTGGTCACCGTCGCGCTGAACGGTGGCCCGGCAGACAATTACTCGACACCGGGCACCGGCGTCTCCGCACACGGCCGCTACATCGTCTTCGCCTCGGCTGCGACAAATCTGGTCGCCGGTGACACCAACGATCAGGTCGACGTGTTCGTCCGGGACACCGTCGGCCGGCGGACAATGCTCGTCTCGCAGGGCAACGGCGGCGTGGCCAGTGACGGCGAGAGCCGGCCCGGCAACATCTCCGCGGACGGCCGCTATGTCGTGTTCGAATCAGCGGCGACCACGTTCGCGGCCGGCGACGACAACGGCACGTTCGACGTCTTTGTCCGTGACCTCGTGCGCGGGACCACCACGCTGGTCTCCGCCGGGCCCGACGGGCCCGCAGAGCTCGGCGCACTGCGACCCGACATCTCCGCCGACGGCCGCTATGTCGCCTTCGACTCCGCCTCCCCGAATCTGATCGCAGGAGACACGAACGCCACCTCGGACGTCTTCGTCCGCGACCTGGCAGCCGGTCATACGGAACGGGTGTCGGTGACCCCGGACGGCGGGCAGAGCGACTACTTCAGCTCCGACCCGTCCATCTCCGCTCACGGCACCGTGGTCGCCTTCACCTCCAGCGAAGCCCTCGTGCCCGGCCCGCCGCTGCCCTTCCCGACCGACATGCTCGTCTATGCCCGCGACCGGCAGCGCCACACGACCGTGGTGCTGTCGCGCGACGTTCCCGTCGATCCTCGCTCGTTCGTCGCGACCAGCAGCGAGCCGGCCATCTCCGACAACGGGCGCTACGTCGTCTTCAACCACGGTGGATCCCTGGGCGTCGGGGTCGATCCGGTCCCCAACGTGTGGCTGCGCGACCTGCGGACCGGCCGGCTCGAACTGATCTCCGCCGACTACCGCGGTGAGCCGTCCACCATGCTGAACTACCCCGCCGGCGGTGACGTGTCGGCAGACGGGCGCTTCGTCGCCTTCACCACCCGCGCCCCGGTGTTCCGTTCGGACACCGATGGCCTCAGCGACGCCTTCGTCAAGGACCGGCAGTCCGGGTCCCTCATCTGGATCACCCGCGGCCAGCAGCGCCCGTACCCGGAGGTCGGCAACGGCGCCTACGGCGCCGCCATCTCGGCAGACGGCCGGCACGTGTCGTTCGCATCAGACCTCGACCTCCTGAACGAAGGACCGCCCCCGGGGGTGGTCTCGGACCGCGTCTTCGCCTGGGACCGGGTGCCACCCCGCTAGGGCACGTCTTCAAAGGATCATGACCGTGGATGATGTACGGCGTGATCCGCCGCTATGAGCTGACCGATGCCGAATGGAACTCGTTGTCGCGGTATCTGCCCTGCACGGTGACCGGCGGTCGTCCCCGCAGCGACGATCGCCGGGTCCTCAACGGCATCGTGTGGAAGATCCGCTCGGGTGCGCCGTGGCGTGACGTACCCGCCCGGTACGGGTCCTGGAAGTCGATCTACACACGTTTCCGCAGGTGGGCCTTCGACGGCACATTCACCAGAATGCTCGCGGGCGCACAGACCGACGCCGATGCCGACGGCGACATCGACTGGCTGGTCAGCGTCGACTCCACCATCGCGCGGGCCCACCAGCACGCCGCCGGCGCAAAAGGGGGCAGCGAGAAACGGATAAAGCGGATCACGCCATCGGACGATCCAGAGGCGGGCTGACCACCAAAATCCACCTCGCCTGCGACGGCACCGGCCGCACTCTGGCGTTCGTGCTGACCGGCGGCAACGTCAACGACTGCACCCGCTTCGAACAGCTCATGGCCGCCATCCGCGTCGACCGGCGAGGCCCAGGACGACCGCGGACCCGGCCCGACCATGTCATCGCCGACAAGGGCTACAGCAGTCGAAGCATCCGCGCCTACCTGCGCCGACGCGGCATCGCCCATACCATCCCGGAACGCAGCGACCAGCAGAACAACCGCCACAAACGCGGACCACGCGGCGGCCGGCCACCGACGTTCAACAAGCTGATCTACCGCCACCGCAACGTCGTGGAACGCTGCTTCAACCGGCTCAAGCAATGCCGGTCAGTAGCCACCCGCTACGACAAAACCAGCACCTCGTTCCAGGCCACCGTCACCATCGCCGCACTTCTGCAATGGCTGTAGCCCTTTGGCGACACGCTCTAGGGGGGCGGAGCCCACGGGCGTAGCCAGCCGGCGCGCATCACCGCGAACACGGGAGCAACGACGGGTCGCCTGTTGACAACGCGGCGTTGCGGGTACGGTGGTCGACGTCACCGTCCACAGGGGTTGGCAAGGCGGAGGTAAGGGTGCCGGTCACAGGCCAACGCGTCGTGCGACGGGCATTGGGGCGGCGACTGACGCGGCTTCGCACGGCGTCCGGGATGAGCCGGCGTGATGTGGTGGAAGCGCGGCTGGGCATCTCGGAGCCGACGCTGCACCGCATCGAGACGGGCAAGGTGCCGGTCACCGGGGCCAACGTACGCGCGCTCTGCTGGCTCTACGGTGCGGACCAGAGCATCACCGACGCGCTTGCCGACCTCGCGCTGGGCACGTCACAGCAGGAGTGGTGGGACGCCAGCCCGGTGATCCCCGAATGGTTCAAGCTGTACGTCGGACTGGAGGCGTCCGCGTCCCGCATGTTCGGGTACGACGGCGAGGTCGTTCCCGGCGAGCTGCAGACCCCGGAGTACGCGCGAGCCGTCTTCGGCGCTGAGCAGCCGGTCGACTCGGAGATCGCCGAGCGCCACATCAATCTCCGCATGCAGCGGCAGAAGACGCTCTTCGCTCGCAACCCACCGATCCGCCTCGTGACGGTGCTCGGCGAGGGGACATTGACCCGCACGGTCGGCAGCGAACAGGTGATGAAGGGACAGATCGAGCATCTCCGGCGGCTGTCCCAAGAGGACACGGTCGACATCCGGGTGCTGCCGTTCTCGGTCGGGGCGCACGCGGCGATGGCCGGTGCCTTCCGGATCCTGGAGTTCGACGACCCGGCCGATCCGGACGTGGTCTACCTCGAATCCCACGTCGGCGCGCTCTACCTGGAGGAGCAGGTCGAGGTCGACGAATACCGGCGGATCTTCGATCTCATCAGCAAAGACTCCGTACCGGTCGGAGAGTTCCGCTGACGCACTGATCTCGTTGCGGAGGTCCGCCGGGATCAGTCGGTCAAGAGCTGGTCGAACTCGCCGCGCTTGGCACCGAACAGGAACGAGTCCCATTCCTCGATCGTGAACACCACGGTGCCGGCCTCACGGGCCTTGCTGTTGCGGACCTCGATGAGGCCATCCTGGCGGCGGGCTTCGACGCAACTGCCTCCGTTGCCCGTCGACCTGCTGGAAATGATCCAGCCGGTTTCGCCATTCATCAGTGCCCCTCCTTCCGGAGTCGCTTACCGTGGGTGATCGGCTGGCCACCGGCCCAGTGGCCCGGCGCCTCTCCCATTACCGGTCTGAGGTGCGAAAACACCGCTTCAGGTCCAAGAACGACTCTTTCACCACGAAAGTGCACGTACTTAAAGTAGCCGAAACCCGCCACGGATGCATCATGTCACCGTGATAGTTGTCCTCGTGAAATCTTGCACGCGCCTCGGCCGACTGCCATGATTCCACTGTGGCGCTCGGCGATGCCTCGCCGTCGACTCGACAGCTCCCGCTGGTCCGCCGCAGTCTTGAGAGGACGGCCGATGCGGATCCTCGATTCTGCCGCCGCCGACCCGAGCGGTGTACTGCCAGATGACGCTCAGCTGCGGACCAAGCCCGAAACTGCCCGCCTCCAAGCCCGCATCGATCAGCTCGCGGCGCACGTCCAGCAGCTGGAGCACGAGCGCACCTCACTCCGGTGGATGGCCGACCACGACGAGCTCACCGGACTCGCCAACCGGCGCCTCTTCCACGCGCTCGCCCCGGAGCTGCTGCGCGGCGACGACTGCTCGTCGGCCGTCCTGATCCTCGACCTCAACGGTTTCAAGCCGATCAACGACACGTACGGCCACGATGCCGGCGACGAGGTCCTCTGCGTGGTCGCCCGGCGCATGGCCGCCTGCCTCGCCGATCACCTGGTGGCCCGGTTCGGCGGCGACGAGTTCGCCGCGCTGCCCCGCGCCCCGCGCGCCGACGTCCCGCAGGCGTGGTGGCAGGAGGTGGCCAGCTCGCTGAGCGCCGCGATCGCACCCCCGATGGACGTGAAGGGCCACACCCTGGCCATCACCGCCTCGATCGGCGTCGTGCCGGCTGGACCCTCCGCTGACCTTGCCGACCTGCTGCGCCGCGCGGATCAGGCGATGTTCAGCGCCAAGCGGCACGCGAAGACCGCCGACAAGGCCGGTATCACCTGGGTCGTGGCCACGGAGAGCGGCGACCACACCGAGACGTACGAGCCGGCCGCGACCCTCGGGTCCTCGCCGGACCTGACCGCCTCGGGATCTGCAGTGACGTGCCGGCCCGGCGACCCGGTATGGGTGCACCGCAGTGGCGCCCGTCGTGCGGGAGTGGTCGAGAGCGCCTGCGAATGGGCAGCCCTGGTCCGCTACCGATGCCTGAACGGCGCCGGCACGATGGTCGACACGATCCCCACGAACTGTCTCACGGTCCGAGCCGAAGCCGATCCGTACCTGGACCGGAAGTCCTCCACCGACCGGTGATCAGCCCACCGTCAGCACGAGCTTTCCGCGCAGGCCACCGGCCAGCACCCGTCGGTGGGCGTCGGCCGCTTCGGTCAACGGCATCGTGTCCGCCACGCGCGTGCGCAGCCGTCCCGCCGCCACCTGCCCCACCAGGTCGGCCAACAGCTCGCGATCGTGCCGGATGAGTTGCAGCTCCTGGCGCACACCACGGGCCGGGACGATGGCCGGCGTGGGCCGGGTCGCGACCACGACTCCCCTGTCCTCGACGGCAGCGGCTGCCGCCTCGCCGAGGGGGACCGCGTCGAACACCGCGGCCACCGGCCCTACCTTGGCCGGATCGACGGAACGGGAAACCACCTCGTGAGCGCCAAGACTCTGCACCCATTGCTCATCCTCATGGCTGGCCTGCGCCAGGACACGAAAGCCGCTCTGCACGGCAAGCTGGGTGGCGAAGCCGCCGACACCGCCGCTGGCACCGGTGACCAGAATGCTGCTGCCGGCCGGAAGCATGGCCAACGACACCAGTGACAGCCCCTGGTGTGCGGTCTGGGCGTTGAGCGGCACCGTGGCCGCGGACACGAAGTCGAGCCCGTCCGGCAACCGCACCAACCAGTCCGTGTCGGCCGCCACGAACTCGGCGTAGCCACCCGGTGCACCGCGGGTCAAGTACCACGGAATCATCCCGACGACACGGTCACCCACCCCGAAATCAGCCGTGTCGGGGCCGACCGAGGCCACCTCGCCGGCGATGTCCCACCCGGGCGAGAACGGCGGCACATCCGGCCCGCGAGGAATCTCCCCGGTGGTGGCGGCGACGTCAGCCGGGTGCACACAGACCGCACGGATCCGGACCACAACCTGCCCGGGCCCGGCCTCAGGCTCCGGCAGCTCAGTCACCTGTAACACCTCAGGACCGCCAAGCGCGGCCGCGATTACTCCCAGCACGCGTCCACTCTAGACCCCCGTCTCCCGATAGACAGCCCCGTCGTCGGTCGAGAGCAGGTCGGGGCGAGTTGTCACATGCGCGACCACCAGGTCACCGATCATCGTGCGCAGGTGGTCGCGCCGGGACGGGGCGAGCAGGTCACGACCGAAGATGGCTTCGAAGGTGTGGCGGTTGGCCCCTCGGAAGACGCAGAAGGCACTGATGATCATGTGGACATCGAGGGCGTCGAGGTCTTCGCGGAACTGGCCGGCGGTCTTGCCCCGTTCCATGATGCGGGCCAGGATGTCCAAGGCTGGAGCCGACAGGACTTCCCGGGACTGCGAGCGGCGTAGATGTTCGGCGTGGTGGATGTTCTCGATCGATACCAGGCGTACGAAGTCCGGGTCGGCCTCGTGGTGGTCGAAGGTGAGTTCGGCGAGCTGGCGTAGGGCCGCGGCGGGTTCCAGCTGCTCGACGTCCACCTGCTGTTCCAGCGCGCGGATCCGGCGGTAGCCTGCTCCAGCACGGCCAGGAACAGATCCTCCTTGCCGCCGAAGTAGTAATAGATCATCCGCTTCGTGGCGCGGGTGCGGGCTGCGATCTCGTCGACGCGCGCGCCGGCGTACCCCCGGTCGGCGAACTCGCGGGTGGCGATCTCGATGATGTCGGCTCGGGTGCGTTCGGCGTTGTGCGTCCTGCGGGGTGCCGCGCTCCCTGTCATGCCGGCTCTCCTTCGAAGGCGAGGGCCGCGCCTCGCCGGATGGCTTCGGCCGCGTCCACCGCAGCTTCGATCCCGACAGTGCGGATTCCGTACGGCGTCGGCACGGCTGGACCCGGCATCGAACCCTGCGACACGACTACCGGTCCGCAGACGTTCCACCACGAGCGTCGGCCGTCGCGGCCGAGCAGCAGCCGGTCGTCGTCGATGCCCTCGAGCGTGGTGTGCAGCCGCAGTTCGACCGCCGGGTTGTCGTGGAGCCGCCGCAGCACCGGTCCGTTCTCGCGGGGACCGGCCTCGGGTGCGAGGCCGGATCCGGCGCAGAGCAGCAGGACGCGGTGGCCCGCGGTCGCTGCGGCGTCGGCTACCGCAACTCCGGTGCGGTCAGCTCCCCAGATCGTCACCACAGCGCTACCCACCGGGGCCGGTGGACAGCTGAGCCAGTCCGTCACCGCCATCACCCGGGGCAGGTGGTGGCCGGAAATCGTCGGCCGGAAAGGGATTCCACCGGTCGCCAGCACGATCACGTCCGGCTCGGTGGCGGCCATCGTCTCGGCGTCCGCGGCCACCGAACGCCGGACATCCACTCCCAGCCGGACCAGCTCGGCGGTGTACCAGTCGAGCAGCCGGCGGAACTCCGGCTTGGCGGTGAGCGTCGCGGCGAACCGGAACTGGCCGCCGATCTCCGCTCCGGCCTCGAGCATCGTCACCGCGTGTCCGGCCCGCGCGGCGCTGCGGGCCGCTTCGAGCCCGGCGAGGCCCGCACCGACGATCAGGATCCGCCGGGGCTTCCTGCGGCGTGGTGAGGCGACGTGTTCGTGGCCGGTGCGGGCGTTGGTCACGCACCAGATCGGTTGCTGGCGGTGCAGCTCGTCGATGCAGCCCTGGTTGCAGCCGATGCACGGGCGCGGAGTGCCGCCGCTCAGCGTGATGCGGGTCCAGGCCGGATCGGCGTGCTGGGCCCGGCCGACAGCGACGAGATCGGCCGCGCCCGACCCGAGGATCCGCTCGGCCGCCTCACCGGTGGGAATCCTGCCGGCGACACTGACCGGCTTGCCGAAGGTGCGGTAGCGGGCCGCGAACGGCGCGAGGACGCCCCGCTCGACCTCACCCGGCTGCACGATCCACTCCCCCGCCTCGTAGCACCCGGCGCTGATGTCGAGGGCGTCGACCAGGTCCAGCGGCATCCGTGCGGTCAGCGCGAGCGTCGCGTCCGCGTCCAGTCCACCCGGCACCCCTTCGAACGCGGACAGCCGGAGGAACAGGGTGGTGTCCGGCGCGGCCCGGCGCATTGCGGTCAGCACCTCGGCGAGGAAACGGATCGGATCGGCGTACCGGTCGGTGCGGTGGTTGGTGCGGGGCGACAGGAACTGGTGGATCAGGTAGCCGTGGGCGGCGTGCAGTTCGATGACGTCGACCCCGGCCGCGGCGCAGCGGCGGGCGGCCTCGCCGTACGCACCCGCGAGTTCCTCGGTCTCATCGGTGCTCAGTTCCCGGGGCGAGCGACCGCGGAAGGGCACCACGGACGGCGCGACCGGCTGGAAGCCGGACACGGCTGGGTCGGCGACCCGGCCGGCGTGGTTCAGTTCCACCCCGAGCCGGGCGCCTTCGGCGTGCACCGCCTCGGCCGCCTCGCCCAGACCGGCCAGGACGTGATCGGCGTGAGCGCCGAGCTGCCGGATCCGGCCGCGTCCGTCCGCGCGCACGTAGGTCGCTTCGGTGAAGACCAGCGCGGCCCCGCCCGCGGCCCGGGCCCGCAGATAGGCGACGTAGCGGTCGGTCATCCGGCCGTCGGCGGTGCCGTAGTTGCGCTCCATCGGCGGGCTGATCACCCGGTTGCGCAGCGTCAGCCGGCCCACCGGCAGAGGCGTGCCGAGCAGGGCGGTCACAGGCCGAGGTAGATACGCCGGACCTGGGGGTCGTGCCGTAGTTGCTCGGAGGTGCCCGTCATCGCGACCTCCCCGTTCTCGACGACCAGGCAGCGGCTGGTCGCCTCGAAGGTGAGCTTGGCGTTCTGCTCGACCAGCAGCAGGCTCAGGCCTTCGGCGCGTAGCCGTTGCAGGACCGCCAGGATGTCCTCGACGAGTTTCGGCGACAGGCCCATGGAAGGCTCGTCCAGCAGCAGCAGCCGTGGACGCGACATCAGGGCCCGGCCGATGGCGAGCATCTGCTGCTGGCCTCCGGACAGCGCTCCGGCCAGCCGGCCGCTCATCTCACCGAGGACGGGGAACAGCTCGTACACCTCGGCCAGGGTGGCCCGCGTGTCGGCGTTCCATTTGCGGGCGTACGCGCCGAGCAGCAGGTTCTTCTCCACCGGCAGGCCGGCGAAGACGTGCCGTCCCTCGGGCACGTAGCCGATGCCGTGCCGCACCATCTGCCGGGCGTTCACCCGGCTCAGGTCGGTGCTGCCGAAGCGCAGGCTGCCCACCGTACGGGGAATGAGGCCCATGACAGCCTTGAGGGTGGAGGTCTTCCCGGCGCCGTTGGCGCCGATGACGCCGACGGCGTCGCCGGCCGGCACGGCCAGGCTCAGATTCCGTACGGCACAGACGCCGCCGTAGTGCACGGTCAGGCCCTCCACGGTGAGGTCCTGTCCCTTGGTGGTCGTGACGGTCATCGGGTCACCTCCGGGATCGGCGGCAGGTCGCCTTCGTTCATCGAGTCGCCGAGATAGGCCTCGATCACCGCGGGGGTCCGGGCGACCTCGGCGGGGGCGCCGTCGGCGATGATCCGGCCGCCGGACAGCACCGTGACCCGCTCGCACAGCGACATCACGAGGCCCATGTTGTGCTCGATGATGATCACGGTGATGCCGCTGTCCCGGATGGAACGGACGATCTGGCTGAGCTGCCGGGTCTCCTCGCCGTTGAGGCCGGCCGCCGGTTCGTCGAGCAGCAGCAGCACCGGGCCGGCGGCGACCGCGCGGGCGATCTCGACGCGTCGCTGGATCCCGTAGGGCAGGGACCGGGGCGGCAGGCCGGCGAATTCGGTGAGGCCGTAGCGTTCGAGCACGGCGTGGGCCTGCCGGTGCAGGTCGCGGTCGCGACGGAGCACGCTGATCGGTCGCAGCAGATATCGCCAGCTCTGCCCGGTGCCGCTGCGGTCGAGCGCGACGAGCAGGTTCTCCTCGACGCTCAGGCCGCCGAACAGGCGCAGGTTCTGGAACGTGCGGGACATCCCGGCCCGGGCCAACCGGTACGGGGCGCGATTGGTCACGTCCCGGCCGCGGAACTCGACCCGGCCGCGGCTGGGCCGGTAGAGACCGCTGATCACGTTGAACAGGGTGGTCTTGCCGGAGCCGTTGGGGCCGACGATGCCGCGGATCTCGCCCTCGGTGACGGTCAGCGAGATGTCGTCGAGCGCTTTCAGGCCGCGGAACTGCATGCTGACGGCGCTCACGGTCAGGACGGTCCCGTCCCGGGTGGCCGATGCGGCAGGGGTCTCGTACGGCTGGAAGGGGTGCAGCTGTGCCGCGGTGCCCTGCCGTCCGCGGCGCCGGTCGAGGCCGGCGCGCACCCGGGCCGGCAGACCGGCCAGGCCGGTGGGCGCGAAGACCACGACGAGCACGACGACGGCGCCGTAGCCGATCTGAGCGACCGTGGGGTGGTCGACCAGGGCCTCACGGACCAGGAACAGGCCCACCGCGCCGACCACGCAGCCGATCAGGCTCTGCCGTCCGCCGATGATGACCATGCCGAGCAGCAGGAACATGTTGGCGATGCCGAACGATTCCGGGGCGACGTAACGGATCAGCCCGGCGTAGAGCACACCGGCCAGCCCGCCGTAGACGCTGGCGAGCAGGAACGCCACCATGCGCAGCATCGGCACCTCGGCGCCGAGCGCTCCCGCGGCCAGGGCGTCGTCGCGCATGGCCCGCATCCGCCGGCCCAGCCCGGTCCGCACAACGAACAGGCCGAAGGCCAGCGAGACCGCGAAAACGATCAGTTCCAGGTAGTAGTACAGGTACTCGCTGGACAGGTCGATGCCCGGCAGGGTGGGCACGGGGATGGCCGAGATCCCCTCCGCGCCGCCACTGAGCTCGGCGTTGGTGACCCAGTTGGTGAAGGCCAGCGCCAGCCCCAGCGTCACGATGCCCAGGTAGTGCGACTGGACCCGCAGCGCGGGCGTGCCGACCACCAGGCCGACCGCGACGGTCGCCGCGAGCGCCAGCAGCGCCGAGATCCAGAAACCGAGGCCGCCCTCGGTGGTGAGGATGGCGGTGGCGTACGCGCCGACGCCGAAGAACGCGACCTGGGCCAGGTTCACCTGCCCGCCGACGCCCATGCACAGGCCGAGCCCGACGGCGAGGATGGCGAAGATGACGATGACGTTGACGACGTGGATGGCGTACGAGTCGAGGCCGTAGGGCAGCAGCCAGGCGGCGACGCCGATCAGCGCGATCACTCCGATGCGGTATCTCATGCCCGGTTGACCGTCCGCTCGCCGAAGATGCCGGTCGGGCGCACCATGATGATCACCGTGAAGACCAGGAAGGTGACCAGCTCGGAGTAGCCCTGGAAGTGCCCGGCGGTGAAGGAGTCGAGGATGCCGATCGCGAGTCCACCGACGATCGCGCCGGGAATGCTGCCGAAGCCGCCGAGGATGGCGGCTGCGAAGCCTTTGATGCCGAGCGCGCCGCCGAGCGCGGGGCTGACGTAGAGCAGCGGACCGACCAGGCCGCCGGCCAGCGCGGCGAGCCCGGCGCCGATCATGAACGCGATGGCGTTGCTGCGCCCGACGTGGATGCCGACGGCGGTGGCCGCCTCGTGATCCATGGCAACCGCCTGCATCGCGGTGCCCGTCTTCGTGCGCGACAGGAAGAGCACCAGCAACACGGTGGCGACCGCGGCAATGGCCAGGACCACCAGATCGTATGTGCGGATACGCAGGCCGAACAGGTCGAGCGGGGCGGACGGCACCGGCGACGGCACAGCCCGGCCGGTGGCGCCCCAGATCATGATGATCAGCGCGTCGAGCACGATGCCGAAGCCGATGGTGCCGATCAGCATGAGGTCGAAGTCCCGGTTCTCCAGCGGACGCAGCACCCGCTCGATGACCAGGCCGATCGCCCCGGTCACGCCGATCGCCACGATCATGGCCAGGGCGAACGGCAGCTTGGTGGACAGGTAGAAGGTGGAGGCGAGGTAGGCGCCGACGGTCACCACGTTGCCGTGCGCGAAGTTGACCAGCCCCATGGTGCGGTAGACCAGGGAGAACCCGAGCGCCACCAGGGCGTACACGGCTCCGAGACTGACCCCGCCGACGATCGTCTGCAGAAAGACCTGCATGGGCTCTCCCTGGCCGGTCAGCTGGTGACGGCGACGAGCTTGCCGTCGCGGATGGTGCCGATGGACGTCTCGAAGATGCCGACGCCGGTCTGGTCGAAGGCGAAGTCGCCGAGCAGGCCCTGGTACTTGGTGGCCCGGATGGCATCGGCGAGCGCCTTGCCGTCAGCGACGTTGCTGGTCTTCAACGCGGTCAGCAGGATCTGGGCGCCGTCGTAGGCCTTGGCACCGTGCAGCTCGGCGTCCTCGGTGAATTTCGCCTTGTACGCCGCGGCGAACTTCTTCGACGCGTCGCTGACGTCGTTGCTCAGATACGGCGAACTGACGATCGTGCCTTCGGCGTTCTTCGCCCCGGCGGTGTCGATGAAGACCGGCGTGCCCTGCGGCGCCGCGCCCGCGAAGGTGGCGGTGATGCCGAGGTCACGGGCCTGCTTGACGATCAGGCCGGATTCGACCTCTTCGGCGCCCAGGAAGATCACCTTGGGATTCTTCTGGCGGATTCCGGTGAGCACCGCGCTGAAGTCCTTCTGCTCGGTGGTGACGACCTGGTCGGCCAGCGGGGTGACGCCGCGGCTCTGCAGGGCCTTGAGGAACGCGTCGTGCTCACCCTTGCCGTACCCGCCGTTGTTGGTGATCATCGCGATGCTCTTGATGCCCTGCTGGTCCACGATGTGCTTGGCCAGCGTCTCGTCGTACGTGGTGCTGGTCGGTCCGTTGAGGAAGAGGAACTCGCTGCCGGCGCCGACCAGGCCGGGTGACTGGCCGGAGGTGATGTTCGGGATCTCGGCCTGTTTGAGGATGGGCGCCATGGCGATGGTCACCGCGCTCTCCGCAGTGCCGATCATGGCGACGTAGTTCTCGCTGTCGATCTTGCGGGCCAGGTTGGTCCCGATGGTCGGGTCGCCCTGGTCGTCGAAGACGTCGAGCTGGATCTGCCGGCCGTTGATGCCGCCCTGGGCGTTCCACTCGTCGACGGCCAGCCGGGCACCCTTGAGCTCCCAGGCGCCCAGCGAGCTGAGCTGGCCGCTCTGCGCATCGACGAGGGCGATCTTGACAGGCCCGGAGTCGTCTCCGGACGTTTCGTCGTTCTCGCCCGGCGCACTGCATCCGGCAGCAAGCAAGGTCGCGACAGCGAGAACGGATATGGCGGTGGCGCGGTGACGGAGCATGAGCGTCTCACCTCTACCAATCAGCAGGATTCAGTCGAAAAGGCCCTGGTAGATGTCCTTGATGTTCCAGTGGCCGGGGGTGGGTACGGGTTCGTTGACCATCGGCACGTCGATCACCGCGGGGCGGCGGCGCTCGATGGCCGTCCTCAGGGCGACGGTGAGGTCGCCCGGTTCCCCGACCGCGTAGCCGTCGGCGCCACAGGCGCGTCCGAGGGCGGCGAAGTCGGGGCTGTACGGGTTGCCGTCCGGATCGACGAAGTCACACCCGTAGCTGCGGCCGAACGCGCTCGACTGCAGGTCGGAGATCGTGCCGTGGGCACGGTTGTTCATCACCAGGAAGATGACCGGCAGGCCCCGTTCGACGGCCATCGGCAGGGCCGGCAGCTGCGCACTCATCCCGCCGTCGCCGATGAGCGCGACGACCACCCGTTCCGGCTGCGCGATCTGCACGCCGAGGGCGGCGGCCGGGCCGAATCCCATCGTGGAGGCGCCACCCGGGGTGATGAACCGGCCGGCCGCCGGCAGCGGATAGCACTGGGCCACCCCGTTCTTGTTCCAGCCGACGTCGGTGACCAGCACCGCGTCGGCGGGCAGGGCCGCGCGCACGTCGGCCAGGATCCGCTCGGGCCGCAGCGGGAACTGGTCGCTGCGGCCGCGTTCGGCGCTGGCCGCGAACATCTCGGAGCGGGCGGTGTGGATCTGCTCGCGCAGGGCGGAGCGGGCCGTGACCGGGGCCTGCCGCCGGTGCACGGCGTCGAGGATCCGGCGTACGGCCAGGCCGGCGTCGGCCACCACACCGATCTCGACCGGGTAGTTGCGGCCGATCTCGGCCGGGTCGATGTCGATCTGGATCAGCCGGCTCGGCGGGAAGCTCCAGGTGAACCGGGGATCCCAGGAGCTGGCGTCGGTCTCGGCGAACCGGGTGCCGATGGCCAGCACCAGGTCGGCGTTGCGGGCGTACGCGTTGGTCTCGGCCAGTCCCCAGAATCCGGTCATGCCCATCACGAGCGGGTGCTCGTCGGGCAGGGCGCCCTTGGCCATCAGCGAGTGGGCGACCGGGATGTCCAGGTGCTCGGCCAGTTCCCGCAGGGCCTGCCGGCCCGTGGGTCCGCCCAGGCCGCCCCCAAGGTAGATCAGGGGCCGCTCGGCGCCGACCAGCTGGGCGGCGATCCGGTCGGCGTCGGCCGGCGCCAGATCGGGCCGGGAGGACGAGCTTGGCAGCGGACTGACGGTGACGGTGTCGGGCAGGGGCCGGGAGAAGATGTCCATCGGCACGTTGAGCAGGACCGCGCCGGGACGGCCGGACGTGGCCGTCCAGAACGCCCGCTCGGTGAAGCGGAGCAGGTCCTCGACCCGCTGAACCTGCCAGGCGCGCTTGACGAAGGGGCGGTAGATGGCCGCCTGGTCGGCGTCCGCGTGCAGGTTGACTTCCTGGTGCGGATGGCGGCCGTACATGTAGGAGGGGATGTCGCCCGAGATGGCGACCAGCGGCACCGAGTCGAGGGCCGCGGTGGCGACACCGGTGACCGCGTTCATCATTCCGGGGCCGACGTGCATCAGCACCACGCCGGGTTTGCCGGTGGCCCGGGCGTAGCCGTCGGCCGCGTGGGCGGCGGTCTGTTCGTGGCGGGCGATGACGAACTCGATCGGGCTGCGGCCGAGCGCGTCCAGCAAAGCGATGTTGGTGTGGCCGCACGTGCCGAAGATGTACTCGACGCCGTAACCGGCCAGTTGCTCGACGAGGGCGCCGGCGGCGGTGCGCTGGGCGACAGTGGGCGCGGACATCAGTTCTCTCCCCAGATCGACAGGCCGTGCAGCATGAGCGTCTTGACGACCGTGAAGTCCTCGACCATGTAGCGCGGCGACTCGCGTCCGAACCCGGAGTCCTTGACGCCGCCGAACGGGACGTGGTCGAGGCGGAAGTTGGACGAGCCGTTCACGACCAGGCCGCCCACGTCGAGCTCGCGCCAGGCGGTCAGGATGCGCCCGACGTCGCGGGTGAACAGCCCGGCCTGCAGGCCGAACCGGCTCGTGTTGCAGGTGGCCAGCACCTCGTCGAAGTCGTCGAAGGGCAGCACGCTGACCAGGGCGCCGAAGACCTCCTGGGTGATCACCGAGGCGTCGGCCGGTGGATCGGCGACCACGGTCGGGCTGAGGGTGGCGCCGTCGCGCCGGCCGCCGACGGTGATCCGGGCGCCGCTCGCGACGGCTTCGGTGGCCCAGCTCAGGACGCGTTCGGCGGCTTGATCGTCCACCATCGAGCCGACCTCGGTCGCCGGGTCGAGCGGGTCGCCGACCCGCAGGTCGGCGACCGCCGCGGTCATCAGGTCGACGAACTCGGTGTAACAGGACCGCTGGACGTAGACGCGCTGCACCGAGATGCAGCTCTGCCCCGAATTGCTGTAGCCGGTGCGGGCGCACACCTTCGCGGCGGCCGCGAGGTCGGCGTCGGCGCAGACGATGGTCGCGGCGTTGCCGCCCAGCTCCAGCACCAGCCGCTTGGCTCCGGCGGCCCGGGCCACCGCGGCCCCGGTCTCGGCACTGCCGGTGAAGCTGATGACGGCGACCTCGGGGGCGGCGCACAGGGCGGCGCCGATCTCGCCGTCACCGTGCAGCAGCTGCACCGACTCGACGGGCGCCCCGGCCTCCAGCAGGAGGGCGACGATCGCCGCGGAGGTTGCCGGGGCCTGGGGTGGCGCCTTCACGATGGTGCTGTTCCCGGCCGCGAACGAGGCGCCGAGCTTGTGCGCCAGCAGGTTGGCCGGCGCGTTGAACGGGGTGATGGCCAGGGCCACGCCGGCCGGTGCCCGATAGGTCAGGGCGGTGTTGCCGACCCCGCGCGCCCAGCCGGCCACCGGCAGCAGTTCACCGCCGATCTGGCGAGCCTCGGCCGCGCACACGGCGAACGTGTCGGCCACCCGGTCGAGCTCGCCCCGGCCGTCGCGGACCGGTTTGCCGAGCTCCAGCGCGATGATCCGGGCGATCGCCTCGCGATGGCCGGTGGCCAGGGCGGACGCGCGGTCGAGGATCGTGGCCCGGGTGGCCGGGGCCAGCCGGGCCACCGTACGGGCTGCTGCCTGCGCATATTCGGCGGCGATTCGCGCGTCGCCGGGCCCGGCCGGTCGGGCCCGGCTGACCACCTTGCGGACGTACGGCCCGATCCGCTCGGTCGTGGCCCCATCGGTGGTCCACTTTCCACCGAGCAGGGCCGGTGCGAGGACAACGTCGCCGGCCGGCGTCTCGAGAATCGCGTCGAGCACGGGAACCTCCCAGGTCCGCTCAGTGGACCGTATCTGGTACTTCTGGACCGCTCTGCGGACTCGGGTGTAACGTACGGTTGGCCGCCGGGCGAAGGCAATAGGTGGGTGTCGAAAAGTTACGAGCCGATGTCGACGCCGGCGGGACGGCACAATCGTCGGTGTCCGCGACACCACGGCCGCCCGTCGCGGCTGACGAGAGGAAGTGAGTCACGGTGCCATCCGCGACCAGCCGCAAAGCCCCCGGCGAGGAAACCTCCGACAGCCAGGGAGTACGCAGCATCCAGCGCGCCCTGGACATCCTGTCGCTGCTCACCGAGGAGCGCCCGCTCCTGGCCATCCGCGACATCGTCGCCGCGACCGGCCTGGCCAAGACAACCGTCATCCGGATCGTCCAGACGCTGGAGCAGACCGGGCTGCTGTGGGCCACGAACTCCGGCTACATGGCCGGCCCGGGCCTGTGGCGGTGGGCCCACCTGGCCCGGCAGAGCTGGGAACTGCCGCCCGAGACCCAGCGGCTGATGCGCGAGCTCGCCGCCCACGAGCGCGAGACAGTCAACCTCTACGTCGTCCGCGACACCGTCCGCGTCTGCATCGCCCAGCAGGAGAGCCCTCAACCGCTGCGGCACGTCGTCCGGGTGGGCGACGAACTCCCGCTCTGGGCCGGCGCCTCGGCCAAGGTGCTGCTGCGCAACGCCCCGCCCGCGCTGCTCGACCGCATCGCCCGGTCCTCGCCGTGGGGCGAGGGGCATACCGGCCGGATGCAGGAATGGATCGACCAGGCGGCCGTGCAGGGATTCGCCGTGAGCCACGGGGAGCGGGAGGAGGGCCTGTCCGCGGTGGCTGTTCCGCTCGAGGGGCGATCCGGCTCGGTGGTGGCGGCCCTGACCCTCAGCGGCCCCACCGTGCGGTTCACCGACGACCGGGTCGCGGAGTTCACCGCGGCCCTGCTGGCCGCGGCGACCCGGATGAACGAACGCGGCTTCGACCACCCGCTCGGCTCGTCGCTCTAGCCCCCGGCCGGACCGGGTCCGGTCCGGCCTGGGGCGTCGGAAGGAGATCCCCCTATGCAAGACCGGCCGCTCGACGGTGTCCGCGTCCTCGACCTGACCAATGTTCTCGCCGGCCCGTACTGCACCTATCACCTGATGCTGCTCGGCGCCGAGGTGATCAAGGTCGAGATGCCGGGCCGGGGTGATCTCGCCCGGCGGCTCGGGCCCGACGCCGAACTCAACCAGGCCGGGTTGGGCGCGTCGTTCCTGGCCCAGAACGCCGGCAAGAAGTCCGTCGAGCTCGACCTCAAGTCCGACGGCGGCCGGGCCGCCTTCGAGCAGCTCGCCACCCACGCCGACGTGCTGGTCGAGAACTACCGAGCCGGCGTGCTGGCCCGGGTCGGCTTCCCGTGGGAACGGCTGCGGGAACTCAACCCGGGCCTGGTCTACTGCGCGATCAGTGGTTTCGGCCAGACCGGGCCGATGAGTCAGGCCCCGGCCTACGATCAGATCATCCAGGGCCTGTCCGGGATGATGAGCGTGACCGGTACGCCGGAGACCGCCCCGCTGCGGGTCGGCTTCCCGATCGCCGACACGGTCGGCGGGCTCAGCGCGGCCCTCGCCATCACGGCGGCGCTGGCGGGCCGGCAGATCGACGGCCGGGGCCGCTTCCTGGACGTGTCCATGCTGGAGGCCTCGTTGTCCGCGATGGGCTGGGCGGTCTCCAACTATCTGGTCAGCGGGGTCGAGCCGCAGCCGATGGGCCATCAGAACGCGACGGCCGCGCCGTCGGGCACGTTCGAGGCGGCCGACGGCCCGCTCAACATCGCGGCCAACCGCCAGGAGCAGTACGAGACCTTGTGCCGGCTGACCGAGCGGGCCGACCTGATCGACGACCCGCGGTTCGCCGACCGGGAAGCGCGCAAGCAGAACCGTGAGGCGCTCAACCAGGTTCTCAACGAGGCACTGCGGCGCCGCCCGGCCGCCGAATGGGAACACATCCTGTCGGCGGCCGGAGTGCCGGCCGCCCGCATCCTCACCGTCGCTCAAGCGGTCGCGGCCGACCAGATCGCCGGCCGAGGCTTTCTCGCCGACCTGCCGTTTCCGGCCGGCACGCCCCGGGCCGCAATTGAGCGGTCGGGTGGGGACACGCTGCGGCTCAGTGGCAGCGGAGTGCTCTTCGACGGCGAGCCGCTCACCGCGCAGACACCTCCGCCCGCGCTCGGCGAGCACAACGCGGAGCTGCCGGAACTGCTGCGCCGCTGGCAGGCCGGCCGGAGCCCGGCTCTGGCCGACGACGCCGGGCGCTGACCCGGTCGATGCGATCACGGGCCACCTCCGTCACTTTGTACGAACCGGTACGTTAGTTATTCCCCTCGAAACATTCCGTGTCAAGAGACGACTGCCGATCTCAGCTCATCTGCAACGATCCGCTGCACGGTCCCGCTAGACCGCTGGACGGACCGGAGGTTAGGGTCGCGCCATGACGGAATCGCTGGCGGCCGACTGGTGGGGCACCGCGGTGTCCCGTATCGAGCCGAACGTGGTGGAACTGCGTGGCACACCGGTCCAGGACCTCATCGGCACGATCGGGTTCGGTTCGATGATCTGGTTCATGCTCCGCGGGGAGCGTCCCCTGCCCCAGCAGGCGGCCCTGCTCGAAGCAGCCCTCGTGGCCGGTGTCGACCACGGCCCCCACGCCCCGTCCATCGCGGTGGCCCGGATGACCGCCACCTGCGGGGTCGGGCTCAACAACGCGATGGCCAGCGCGATCAACACCCTCGGCGACTCGCACGGCGGCGCGGGCCAGGAATGCGTGATGATGCTGGACGAGATCCGCCGGCGCGAGGCCGCCGGCCACGCTCTACCGGCCGCGACCGACCAGGTCATCGCCGAGTGGCGGGCCCGCGGCGTCCGCTATCTGCCCGGCTTCGGTCACCGTTTCCACACCCGCGACCCGAGACGCGATCCCCTGCTGGCTCTCGTCGACGAGGCCGTCGCCGCCGGCGTCGTGGACGGCGCTCATCTGCGTGCTGCCCTGGCCGTCGAGGCAGCTCTCAACCGGGCCCGCGACAAGCCGATCCCGATGAACATCGACGGCGCCACCGCGGTCATCTACGCCGAGCTCGGCTTCCCCGCCCCGCTGGCGCGAGGACTGTTCGTCCTCAGCCGCAGCGTCGGCATCCTCGCGCATGCCTGGGAGGAGACCGGGCAGGGGCGGCGCAACAAGGGACCGATCCCGCCCGCCATCCGGCCCACCTATCTGGGGTGACAGCATGGCCTCTCCCTATCGTCTGTCCATCGCCACGTCCTGCCTGTCGGGCGCCCTCGACGACAAACTGGCCGCCGCCGCGGCGGCGAGGTTCCACGGCGTCGAACTCGCCGACAACGATCTCGTCGCGTCGTCCTGGTCGCCGGACCGGATCAACCAGGAATGCGACCGCCGCGGCCTGACGATCGACGCCTACCAGATGCTCTCCGACGTGGAAGCGGTGCCGCCGCAGGTCTTCGCCGCGACCCTGCGCCGGGCCGAGCGGACATTTGACCTGCTCGAGCAGCTCGGCACCCGCACTTTGCTGGTCGGCTCGTCGACGTCGGCCGACGCCGTCGATGACGACGACCTCGCCGCCGAGCAGTTGCACGCCCTGGCCGTCCGAGCCGAGCACCGCGGCCTGCGCATCGCGTACGAGGCGCAGGCGTGGGGACGGTTCGTCAGCACCTATCCGCACGCGTGGCGGATCGTCCGCCGCGCCGGCCATCGCGCCCTCGGCCTCTGCCTGGACAGCTTCCACGTGCTGTCGCTCGCCGGGAGCGATCTGGCCGGCCTCCGGGTCATCCCCGGCGAGAAGGTGTTCCACCTCCAGCTGGCGGACGCGGCCGGCCCGACCGCGAACGTCGTCGAAGGAGGGCGGCACCACCGGCTCTTCCCCGGCCTGGGCTCCTTCGACCTCGCCACGTTCCTCGCTCATGTGCTGAGCACCGGCTACGGCGGCCCGCTGTCACTCGACGTCCTCAACGACGTCTACCGGCAGGCGGATCCCCGGCACGCCGCGATCGACGGCATGCGGTCACTGCTGGCCCTTCAGGAATCGGCGGGCGCGGTCGCCCCGCCACCGGCCCGGGACCGGCTCCGCTCGGGTGGGCTTCCCCCGGCGCCCGAGCTCAGCGGCATCGTCTTCACCGAGGTCGCCGTGGACGAGATCTCCGGTCCGGCCGTGGCCCGGGCCCTGGCCGCGCTCGGCTTCGCCCACGTCGGTCAGCACCGGTCGAAACCGGTGCAGCTCTGGCAGCAGGCCGAGGCCCGGATCCTGCTGAACTTCGCCGCGCAGCGGACCGTCACTCCCGGCACGGCAACGATCTGCGCCCTGGCAGTGGAGAGCGCCGATCCGGACGCCTCGACCCGCCGGGCGGAACAGCTGCTCGCCCCGGTGCTGCCCCGGCTGCGCGAGCCGCAGGAGGCGGAGTTGACCTCCATAGCCGCCCCCGACGGCATCGCGGTCTTCCTCGTCCGCACCGGGCCGGACCGGGACAGCTGGATCCAGGACTTCGTACCCGCACCGGTCCCGGCCGGTGGCGGCACGGGGATCACCGGCACCGATCACCTGTCACTGACCGACGAGGTCGACGACTTCGATGAAGCGGCCCTGTTCTACCGCGTGGTGCTGGGTCTGCGGGCGGCCGGGACGACCGAGATCATCGCGCCGTTCGGGCTGATCCGCAGCCGGGCCGCCGCCGATCCCGGCCACCGGGTGAGAATCACGCTCAGCACGGCGGCGTTGCGCCGCGGCGACTGGGCTCCGGTGATCCCCAGTCCGCAGCATGTCGCCTTCGCCACCGACGACGCGCTCGCCAGCGCGGCGGCGATGCGGGCGCGCGGCGCACCGTTGCTCGCCATCCCGGACAATTACTACGCCGACCTGGAAGCTCGCTTCGATCTGTCTCCGCACTTCCTGGCGGCACTGCGCGCGAACTCGGTTCTCTACGACCGGGACGAGCACGGCGCCTACCTGCACTTCTACACCGAGATGCTCGGCTCACGCGTGTTCTTCGCCGTGGTGCAGCGCATCGACGGATACACCGGCTACGACGGGCCGGTCAGCGCGCCGGTCCGGATGGCGGCCCACCGGCAACGCCGCCTGGTCACCCTGCGCGGCAGCTCACCCGGTGCATCCGTACGCCACGATTTCTCCCTGGCTCACCTGACCGCGTTGAGTCTGTCCCCACCGGAACTCGTCGACGCCGCGGCCGAAGCCGGCTACCGGTACGTCGGGCTGCGCTTGACCCGGGTGACGCCGCAGGAGCCGCACTATCCGCTCGCCACCGACCCGGCTCTGTTGCGCACCACCAAGTTGCGCCTGGCCGCCACCGGCATCGAGGTGCTGGACATCGAACTGGCCCGGATCAGCCCTGACGACGACCCCCGGGACCTGGAACGGTTCCTCGACGCCGGAGCGGAACTCGGCGCCCGGCACGTCATCGCCCAGCTCCCCGATCCTGACCGCAACCGCAAGATCGAGCGGTTCGCGCGCCTGTGCGAAATGGCCCGGCCACGCGGCCTCACCGTCGACCTCGAGTTCCCCTCCTGGACCGAGACGCCGGATCTGAACGCCGCGGTCCGCGTCCTGCGTGGCGCCGGCCAGCCCAACGCCGGCATCCTGGTCGACCTGTTGCACTTCGCCCGGTCCGGTTCGAGCATCGCGGACCTGCGCCAGCTCCCCGCCGAGTGGTTCCACTTCGTACACGTCTGCGACGCACCGCCGGCGGTGCCGCCCACCAACGAAGGACTCATCCACACCGCCCGCTTCGAACGGCTCTTCCCCGGCGAGGGCGGCATCGACGTCCACGGCATCCTCGACGCCCTCCCGCCCGGACTGCCGTACGCCCTGGAGATTCCCCGGGCGACGCTGGTCGCCCAGGTGGGCGGCAAGGAACACGCCCGGCAGGCCATCACGGCAACCCGCGACTACCTCCGGCGCCGGTGACCGGTCCCGGCGAGGCCTTCGTACGGCCTCGCCGGGACCGGGTGCCCTGGACCTACTTGACGATCCGGACCGTCGCCGTGGAGGTGAGCTGTTCCTGCCGGCCGTCGTGCCGGAAGGTTCCGGCCAGCGTCAACGGCACCGCGTCACCCGCCGGCACGTTGTTGTCGAGGTCGGCCTTGTCGAACACCACGGTCAGCGTACGACCGATGGTCTTGGCATATGTTGCCTTGACGGGTGTCCGCGACAGCGGTGTCCGCAGGGTGACGTCGCCGTCGAGGCGATAGCCGGGCGGAAGGCTCAGCGTCGCGATCACGACGCCGCGCACCCCGGTGAAGATCCCGGTACGTGAGCTCAGATCGAGGCTCGAGGGCAGGAACCGCAACGCACCCGGCAGGTCCCGTGGCGACAGGTACACCTCGATCTTGCCGGTCGGCCGCGGGTCGGTGCAGTCGTTGAAGTAGTACTCGCCGGCGCGGTCGAACGTGAAAGTGGAGCTCCGCCCGGGGTCCAGTTTGAGATTGAAGAGCCCCTCGAAGAACTGGGTCGCGCAGTGCGGCTTCTGGTTCGGGAAGTTCGGGAACGTTTCCGCCCCCGGGTTCCGGAAGGTCACGGTGGTTCCCACCGGCACCCGCAGGTGGGTCGGGGCCATACCGCGCTGGGACGTGCTGTCGCGCGCGGTGGCGGTGTCGGTGGTGCGGTCCTGGCGGCCCAGGTACACGGTGTTGTTCACCGTCGCGCCCTCGACCGGATCGCCCTGGACGGGACGGCGGATCGCCAGCGGTGCCGGGTCGGGCCCCTCCTGGCTGCCCGACTCCGTCGCGTACCGGCCACCGAGCTTGAACGCCCACAGCGAATCGCCCTGGGTCACCGAGGCGCCGTACGGGTTCGTGGACCCGGCGGCGAGAACGGCGACGTACTGCTCGCCGTTCACGGTGTAGGTGATGGGGGCACCGGCGATGCCCGATCCGGTCTGGAACTGCCAGAGCACGTCGCCGTCGCGGGCGTCCATCGCCAGCAGCCGGCCGTCGATCTGCCCGGCGAACAACAGGTCGCTCGCGGTCGTCAACGGGCCCTGGCCGTGCGACATGTCCGTGCCGAGGTGATTGCGCCACCGCACCTTGCCGGTCGAGGCGTCGTAGGCGAGGATGCCGCCGGTCTGGTACTGGCCGATGGCCCGCTGCCCGTTGGCCGCGGCGCCGTTCCAGTGCGCCACGGGGTTGGTGCCGTAGGGGAAGTAGACCAGGTTCGTGTTGTGGCTGTAGGAGTGGTTCGACCAGTCACCGCCGCCGTTCTGGCTGGTGGTCGACAGAATCGGCAGGTCCCATTGCGGGTCGTACATGCAGCCGCGGCGGTGGTCGGCCGGAGAGCCCTGCGGGTACGTGAGGAACGGTTCGTCCGCCGCGACATAACTGTCCGGGTTGAAGACCAGATTGCCGTCGGCGTCGGGCTGATAGCCGTTGTAGTTCGGCACCGCACGCCACGGGTCCCCCGGGACGTTGCGCGGGTCCAGCTTCTGCCAGACGACGCACTCGGGCAGCAGGCGCTCCGCCGGGAACGGCTGGGTCGCGGCGTTGTGCTGCCGGGAGTCCTGGATCATCGGCTTGTCAGCGACGGGGAGCACGGGCTTGCCGGTGGTCCGGTCGAGCACGAACTGGTGCCCCGACTTGCTGCCGTAGAACACCACCTTGCGCTTCTGACCCTTGACCTTGATGTCGGCCAGGGTGGGCGGATGGACGTTGTCCATGTCCCACACGTCGTGCCGGATCGACTGGTAGTGCCACTTGTAGGCCCCGGTCTTCCGGTCGACCGCGACCATGGTGGTCGAGAACAGGTTGTCGCCCGGACGCTGCGAGCCGTCCTGCGAGCTCCGGCAGCTACGCGGGTTGCCGAAGGTCATGTAGTAGAGGCCGAGTTCAGGGTCGACCGCGCCGTGGATCCACGGCGTGGCCCCGCCTTCGAGGTTGCACTGCGTGCCGTCGGGCAGCACGGGCCCCCAGGTGGCGCCGGCGTCGACGGAGTTGCCGTTGACATCGGTGTAGAGGGTTCCGCGGTCCGGCCCTCCGAAGAAGTGCCACAGGTAGGCGCCGTCGCTCGCGCGCACCGCCACGACTGCGGCCCGGTCGCCGTTGGCCGCGTGGGCGTAGACGATGCCGTCGCTGTAGACGGTCGCGACCCGGTCAAGGCTGCCCAGGTCGACGCCGGCCTGGACCGCCGGCTGCGAGACCCACACCTGGGCGCCGGTCTGCTGGTCGAGTGCGACGATGCGGTCGCCGGCGGCGAGCGTGAAGACCTTGCCCTGGCCGAGGGAGACCCCGCGCCGGGTGTCCGCCGTCTCGAACCCCTCGGGCGCCCACTTCCACTTGGGCGCGCCGGTCACGCCGTCGACGGCGATCACCTCACCACGGGGTGTGTCGAGGTAGATGACCCCGTCGGCGACGACGGGTGTCGTCTGCTGGCCGACGTCGTCACTGGCCGGCGCGACCGCCGACACGTGCGTGCGCCAGGCCGGGCCCAGCTCGTCGAGGTTCCGCTTCGTGATCTGCTTCAGTCCCGAGTAGTGCTGGTTCGCGAGGTTGCCGCCGACGGCCGGCATGTCGGCCCCCGTCGGCTCCAGACCCGGCGGCTCGGCTTCGGCGGCCACCCGGGGGCTCTGGGCGAAAGCGGTGGACGGCCCGACGGCAACAGCGACGCCGAGCAGGACCGCCAGGAGAATTCGTGGTTTCATCGATCGCCTTCCGCTGTGGCTACTTGCGCTTGGCCGGGGTGCAGAACGGCTCGAGGCCCATGGCCGACTTGATGCCGTGCTCGAGGTGTGCCTGGAATGCGGCGGCACCGGGGAATGTGGAGTTCTCCTGGAAGGCAGCCGCGTCGTGGCCGAGCGTCGTGAGCCAGGACCGGCCACCGTCGTAGTACTGGCACCAGGTGACCGGGTGGAAGTCACCGTGCCCGGGGTGCGAGCCCTCTCCGCCCGCGCCGCCCGCCAACGTCCGCTCGTCCACGGTGGCGAGGAAGTTCACGTTGGTCGGGAACGGCACGAGGTTGTACCACTCGTCGGAGAACCCCCAGCGTCGTGGCAGGCCCTTGGTCGATACGTCGCGGTCGTTGACGACGACGACGTCGCCGGGCTGGCTGCGCCCGTGGTTGTAGTAGTTCGCGTTGCCGAGCAGCCCCTCGTACCACTTCCAGCCGTACTCGGTGCCGAAGGCGTTGTGGACTCCGACAAAACCGCCGCCACCCTGGATGTACTTGCGGAGTGACTCGCGGGCCCAGTCAAGGCGGGTGCCGCCCTCGGCGCCGCGCGCGTGGTTCCACAGGGTGTCGCGGGTGGGGCTCATGAAGATCACGGCCTTGTAGCTGGAGTTGAGCCGCTCGATGGCCTGGACGTCCTCGGTGACGTGAACCTCGATGCCGTCCGCCTGCAACATCCTGACCAGGGCGGATTGCGCCACATTGGAGCTGTTCAGCGGGCGCGGCCACGCCGCCGGATCACTGTGATCGTGGGTGATCACGTACGGGCGGGGAAGGGCGAGGCCCTGGACGCTCGGGTTGTCGGGATCGAGGACCTGTCCCAGGTTGGCGTGTCTGGGACCCGCCGTACGCGAGTACACCAGCACCTTGTTGTCACGCTGGGTGCCCCAGTCGCTGTAGCAGCTCGGGTCGACCCCTCGGCACACGCCGTAGATGGGATCGATGCCGGCCGGCCTGGTGGGCTGCCCGTTCGACGAACCCGTGAGCGCCAGCGCCGAGGCCGGCGCGAGGATCGCCAGCGCCGCGATCGGCACGACCGTTCTGAGCCAATGGTTGTTCATGCCGGGGAACTCCCGTCTGGAGGTGTATTCCAGGTGCGGTAGGTCCACTGGATGGACTAGTTGAACCGCTAGACAGACCATAGCGGCGGGTGACCACCCTCACAAGGTGGCTATATAGGTCACTGTCAGTGAATCGCCACTGCCGCATCAAGCGCACAACGGTGGCCCGATTGGTATCGGGCCGGCTACCTGGCGCCGGCGAGCGAACGAGTCAGCCCGTCAAGGACCAGTTCGAGTCCGAATTCGAACTCCTGACCGAAGTCGTAGCCGGGCTGGAGGATGTGCTCGGTCGAGAACTCGCTCAGGTGCGGGTAGTCCTCGGCGAGGTACTGCAGCATCATCGATCCGGCAACCTCGGCGACGGTCTCCGGGCCGTTGATCGGCAGCGACGCCTCCGAGAGGGCGAAGCCGTAGATGTAACTGTCGAGCAGGGCATACGCGTGGGCGGTCATGGCCACTGAGAACCCTGCTCCGCGCAGCGTGCCGATGACCGCGTTGTGGTGCCGAAGGGTGGCCGGGCCGGGGTGGGTCCGTGACTGCAGCAACGCGATCGACCAGGGGTGGCGCTTGAGCACGTGGCGCGCGGAGCAGGCTCGTCGCTTCATCTCCGACCGCCACCCGCCGCTGGTGGACGGTAGCTCGATCTCGCTGAACACCAGGTCCACGATGCCGTCGATGATCTCGCTCTTGTTGGCCACGTGGTGGTAGAGAGCCATGGGTTTGACCCCGAGATGGTCGGCGAGCAGGCGCATCGTCAGGGAGTCGACGCCCTCGGCGTCAGCGACGGCCAGGGCTCCGTTGAGGACACGCTCCCGGCTCAGGGGCACCCGCTTCTCGGCTGGACTATTTGTCGCTTTTCTTGGCATCGCGTCTCCACCCATGGCGCTCCCGTACTTTGTACGGTACGTTCCCGTACTAAGTATGGTAGCCCACCTGGCGTTACCGACTTCGCCTAGGAGGACCCCGTGTCCACCACCGACCAAGCTGTCACCCCGCCACCGGGGAGAACGATGTGCTCATCCGGGTCCGCGCCGCCGGCACCCACATCGGCGACTGGCACCTGATGACCGGCCGGCCCTGTCTGATGCGCATCATGGGCTTCGGCCTGCGCGCCCCCAAGACCCGCGTCCGCGGCACCGACGTGGCCGGGACGGTCGTCGCGGTGGGCGCCCACGTGACGGGAGTCCAGGTCGGCGACGAGGTGTTCGGGACGTGCGATGGTTCGTTCGCCGAGTACGCAACGGCCCGCCCGGACACCCTTGCCCCCAAACCGGCCAACCTGTCGTTCGTACAGGCCGCAGCCGTACCCACCTCAGCGGCCACCGCCCTCGCCGCCGTCCGCGACGCAGGTCACGTCACCGCGGGGCAGAAGGTCCTGGTCATCGGTGCGTCGGGCGGGGTCGGCCTGTTCGCCGTGCAGATCGCCAAGGCGCTCGGTGCCGAAGTGACCGGCGTCTGCAGGCCCTGACGCAGTTGATCGACGCGGGCCAGGTCACGCCGATCATCGACACGACCTATCCGCTGAGCGACACACCGGACGCCATCCGGCGGCTGTGCGCGGGTCAGGCCCGCGGAAAGCTCGCCGTCCAGATCTGAGGCAAGACCGAGAAAGCCCAGCCCAATTCGAGGAGAGCCATGTCAAGAAGGAAGATCGCCATCACCGTGGGCGTGTTGTTCTTCGTCCAGATGGCCACCGCCATGGTGGGAACATCGCTGATCCAGGCATTCGTGGACGGCAACAGCGAACGGGCACCGCTGACAGCGGGCGTCCTCCTGATGATCGGTTCCGGCCTCGCTGTCGCCGGCATCGGACTTCTGATGTACCAGGTCCTGAAAGAGGTCAACCAGAAGATCGCGCTGTGGTACCCGGTGCTCCGGATCGTCGAGCTCGCCGTGTCCACCGCCTGCGGGCTCTATCTGCTCATCCAGTCGCAGGTGGTCCCGAATCACCTCCTCTGGGTCTACATCCCGACGGGCATCGGAGGCTTGGTGCTCAACTACCTCCTTTTCGTTTCCCGGCTGGTTCCCCGGCCCATCGCCGTGCTCGGCCTTGTCGGCTACGGCCTGTTCTCGCTGGGCGTGCCCTTGGACCTGCTCGGCGTGCTCGACATGAACCAAGGCACCGGCATGACAGTCCTGATTCCCGGATTCCTGTTCGAGTTCGTCGTCCTGCCGATCTGGCTTATCGCCAAGGGCTTCACCGCGCCCGCCCGGCCCGCGGCCGTCCCGTCACCGGCACTCGCGACAGTCAGCTGACCCAGCATCCGTCTTGCTCCGGCGCACGACGCGGGTCGCCGGAGTACCGGATCGCAACCCGCCGACGGGCCCGTACCAGCCCTCGTCGATGACCGCGCCAACACCGCGGTGCGAGGAGCGCCGCGGGCTGGATCAGTGCGCTGCTTGCTGGTCGCCTGATTCAGCGCGAACGTGGATGCGCTCCCCCGGCCTGCCGAAGATGCTCAGGACCTCTGCCGGGCCTTCACCGGTACTGCCGAACCAGTGCGGCAGCTGGGTGTCGAACTCGGCCGCCTCGCCCACATCGAGCACGAAGTCCCGGTCGCCGAGGATCAGCCGCATCCGGCCGGACAGCACGTACAACCACTCGTAACCCTCGTGTGCCCGCGGTTTCGGCGTCGACTGGCTCGCCGGGATGACGATTTTCCACGCCTGGACGCCGTTCGGCTGCTGGGTCAGCGGGAGCACCGTGCGACCGTGCACCCGTCGTGGTTTGAGCCGGATCCGCGGGTCCCCCACCTCGGGGGCGCCGACGAGATCGTCCAGCGGCACCCGGTAGGCCAGCGCGAGCGGGAGCAGCAGCTCCAGGCTCGGCCGGCGCTGGCCGTTCTCCAGGCGCGACAGGGTGCTCTTGGAAATGCCGGTGCGCTCCGCCAAGTCGCTCAGGGTGACGTCGCGCTGGGCGCGGATCCGCTTGAGCCGCGGCCCAACCAGGTCGAGCGCCGCGGCGATCTGCGATAAGTCGTCCACCGGCTCATCCCACCCCGGCGTCCCGGAAATAGCAACAAACATTGCTGCGGTACGCCGGGCGCGCGCACGCTCTGCCCATGAGCGAGTACGACGTAGTGATCATCGGAGGTGGAGCCGCCGGCCTCTCGGCGGCTCTGGTCCTCGCCCGCGCCCGCCGCCGCGTCGCCGTCATCGACGCCGGCGCACCGCGCAACGCCCCAGCCGCCCACATGCACGGTTTCCTCTCCCGCGACGGCCTTGCGCCGCAGGACCTGCTCGCCATCGGGCGCACGGAAGTGGAGAGCTACGGCGGCCGGCTGATCGACGGCCGGGTGACCGGCATCGAGCCCGACACGGGCACCGGCTTTCACGTATCGCTGGCCGGCGGCGTCCCGTTGCGCGCCCGCCGCCTGCTGATCGCCACCGGTCTGCGCGACGAACTCCCGGACCTCCCGGGCGTACGTGAACGCTGGGGCCGGGACCTGCTGCACTGCCCCTACTGCCACGGCTACGAGGTCCGCGACCAGCCGGTCGCCGTGCTGGGCGGTACGCCGGACGCCGTTGCCCACGCCCACCTCATCCGGCAATGGTCCGCCGACCTCATCCTCTTTCCCCACACCGACACCCTGACCGCCGACCAGCGCCACCAGCTGACCGCCCGGGCCATCGGCGTCGTCGACGGCCCGGTGCGCCGCCTCGTCGTGACCGACGACCGGCTGACCGGCGTCGAACTCCAGGACGGCCGCGTCATCCCCCGCGTCGCGGTGTTCGTGCGCCCTGTCTTCGTACCCGAAAACGATTTGCTCTTGACCTTGGGCTGCGCTGTGGACGACCGCGGATGGGTCGTGACCGACGCGACCGGCCGCACCACCACCCCCGGCGTCTGGGTGGCGGGCAACGCGGCCAACCCGCGCGCCCAGGTCATCACCGCCGCGGGCGAAGGATCCACCGCCGCCATCGCGATCAACGCGGACCTGGTCGACGACGACCTCCGTAACGCGACCCATGACCACCCGATCAATCTGTAGAGGAGTTCCGACCATGTCCCACCGACCACCGTCGAAGCACCAGCTGGCCCTGATGATCTGGCTGGCCGTGTTCCCCACCCTTGTCGTCCTCAACCTGGCGCTGAGCGGCCTGCTGGACGGACTGCCCGTCGTCGTGCGGACCTTCATCCTGGTCACGATCGCGGTACCGATCGTGATCTACGGCCTCATGCCCCAGCTCCACCGGATCCGCGCACGGCTGGTCACTCTTACGGAGTCATCATGACGTCCGTACAGCAACCGGCACCGGCGATACCGCGTACGGGGCAACTCGCCCTGTGGCAGGTGAACCTGCTCCGGATCGGTTACCTCGTCATGGGGGTCGGCCTCGCCGTGTACAAGTGGCCCCTGCTGTTCGCCGACAAGCCGTGGGGTCTGGCGCAGGGCACCGTCGAGTGCATGCTCGTGGCGATGTCGATCCTGGCACTGCTCGGCCTCCGGCACCCCCAGCGGATGCTGCCCATCCTGCTGTTCGAAGTCGCGTGGAAGCTGCTCTGGCTCGGCATCGTTGCCCTGCCGGCCTGGCTGGACAACCAGCTCGACAGTGCCACCCGCGATCAGGCAGCGACGGTCGCCTGGGTCGCGATCATCATCGCCGTCATCCCCTGGCGCCACGTGCTCACCCACTACGTGTTGGCACCGGGGGAACCATGGCGCCGGAGCGGGTCGGCATGACAGCCGGCGACTGATGGTCCAGCATGGCGTCCCGCCCGGTGACGGTCGGGGCGTTGGCGCGTCCGGATTCCTGCTGAAGGACGCGCCACCGGTGCGCATCATCACAGCGGTGCACGCCATCGCAGCCGGCGACGCGCTGGTTGCGCCGCAAATCACCCGCCGGCTCATCGAGGCGTACTCCGACGCACTACGCCGAGCCAGGCACCGCGTACCAGCTTGCCGGGTTCCCGTCCTGCCGACCGACCTGGGCTCCGGAAGTCCGCCTGAGCCCGGGTTCGGGGATCGGCAGGGTCGAACAATCAGGACGGCCGGCGCCCGGACCGTGGCCGGGCCAGTCCCGCGTCGAAGGCCAGGATCACCAGTTGGATGCGGTCGCGGACGCCGAGCTTGGTCAGCAGGCTGGAGACGTGGGTTTTCGCCGTCGCAGGGCTGATGTGCAGCCGTTGTGCTATCTCGGGGTTGGACAGCCCTTCCGCCACCAGACCGAGCACCTCCCGCTCCCGGGTGGTGATCGCGGCCAAGGGGTCGGATCCGGGTCGCGGCGGTTCCGAAGTGCGGGCGGCGACGAACTGGTCGATCAACTTGCGGGTGATGGTAGGGGCGAGCAGCGCCTCGCCGGCGGCGACCACCCGGATGGCTGCCAGCAGGGCGGCCGGCGGCGAGCTCTTGAGCAGGAATCCACTGGCGCCGCCGTGCAGTGCCGCGTAGACGTATTCGTTCAGATCGAAGGTGGACAGGATGAGCACCCGGACGGTGGTGGACCCGGTGATCAGGCGGGTGGCCTCGAGCCCGTCGAGGTCGGGCATTCGGATGTCCATCAGCACCACGTCGGGCAGCTCCTGGCAGGCGAGCCGGACGGCGTCGACGCCGTTGCCCGCCGCACCGATCACGGTGAGGTCCGCGGCGGTGTCCACGATGCCGCACAGGCCGGCGCGGACCAGCTCCTGGTCCTCGGCTACCACCACTCGGATCGTCACGGGGCCGCGCCTGCGGCGCCGGCCGGTAGCGGAAGGCGCGCCGACACCCGGAAGCCGCCGCAGGACCGAGGAGCGGCGGTGAACCGGCCGCCGTACACGGCCACCCGTTCCCGCATGCCGACCAAGCCGTGCCCGCCCGGGGTCACGGGTCCGCCCCGTCCGGCGTCGATCACCTCGATGCACAGCTCCCGGGCCTGGTAGTCGATGGTGACTGCGCCGGTGTCCGTGCCGGCGTGCCGCACGATGTTGGTCAGCGCCTCCTGCACGATGCGGTACGCCGTCAAATCCAGACCCGCCGGCAACCGGAACGGCGAGCCGGTCACCTGGTAGCTGACATGGACCCCGGCCCCGGCCGTCTGGGTGAAGAGGCGGTGCAGGCTGTCCAGCCCGGGCGCCGGGGACAGGGCGGCCGGCGACCCCGACTCGTTGCGCATCACCCCCAGCAACCGCCGTAACTCGGTCAGCGCTTCCCGGCCGGCTTCCTCCACGGCGGCGAGCGCGGCCCTGGCCCGCTCGGGCTGGTCGTCGAAGACCAGGAACCCGTAGCCCGCCTGCACCGTCACGACGCCCATGCTCTGCGCCACCACGTCGTGCAACTCCCGGGCGATCCGCAGCCGCTCCTCGGTGAACGCCCGCTGGGTGCGTTCCGCGTCGGCCGCCGCTCGTTCGAGCTCGTAACACCGAAGCGCTTCGCGGTACGCACGACGCTGCCGGACCGTGTACCCGAGGGTCCACGCCGTGACCGGCCCCAGCGTCAGCAGGGCCACGACACCGATCCGGACGGCGTCGAGCCACGGCGCCCAGAACAGGGCGACCGGTGCGGGCAGCAGGGTGACGGCCAGAGCGGCGAGCGAGGTCCGCACCGCCCGCGTGCTCGCCACCAGATAGAGCACGGACGACCAGCTCAGCGCCGCCGCCCAGAGCGGCAGGCACAGCGGTGCGACCAGCAGCAGCACGGCCAGCGCGAGCACCGGGCGACGGCGACGCTGATCGAGAGCCAGCCCTACGACCAGCACACCCGGCACGGCCGCCGGGTCGTCGCGCACCACCGCGTACAGGATCAACACGGCCACGAAGCTCACCGCGACGAGCCGATCCACCGGATGTCCTCCGGCCGCGAGCAGCCGCGGCGGACGAGGTTCAGCGGTCACAGGGCTCAAGGTACGGCCGGGCCTCCCTCACCCGCATCGGCCGCCCGGCGTAGGCCGGTCGGCCGGTACCTGGCGAGCCGGCCCGTCGCGCCTCGCCCGCGCGGCCCACCGGAGCCTGCTGCCGCGGGCCGATGTTTCCGCGCCGGCCATTCACCACGATGAGGCGAGTCACCCGACGTCCATCTGGAGGAGAAATGACAAGCACCATTGCGGCATCGCCCCGCCGTGGCCGGCGACCACTGGCGATCCTGGCCGCCGCCGTCGCTGCGGTGGCCGTTACCGGCGGCGCGGCCGCCGCCGCGACCGGTCCGGCGGCGGCGGTCCCGGCGGCCGATCCGGTCCGGCTGACGCTCCCGGCGCCGACCGGACCGGCCCCGGTCGGCACCGTGTCGCTGCACCTGGTCGACCGTTCCCGTCCGGATCCGTGGGCCGGGCCGGGGCGGTACCGGGAGCTGATGATCAGCCTGTGGTACCCGACCCATCCGGGCGACCACCACCCGGTGGCGCCGTGGCTGACGGCCGGCGCGGGCGCCGCGGTGCTCGCCTCGGAGGACATCCCACCCGGCAAGGTCGTCCTGCCCCTGACCCACGGGCACGAAGGCTCGCCCGTGCGACGTGGCCATCCACTGCCGGTGGTGCTGTACTCGCCCGGCAACGACGCGATCCGCTCCGGTAACACCGTGGTCGTGGAGCAACTGGCCAGCCACGGCTACCTGGTGGTCACGATCGACCACACCTACGACGGCGTGGTTGAGTTTCCGGACGGCCGGGTCGTCACGCCGCTGCCCGACGGGCCGCACAGCACCGACATATACCAGCTGAGACTCGCCGACACCCGCTTCGTGCTGGACACCCTCGCGAGGTTGCACGCCGGCCGCAACCCGGATGCCGAGCACCGGCCCCTGCCCACCGGACTGGCCGGCGGCTTCGATCTGCACGCGATCGGCATGGTCGGGACGTCGGCGGGCGGCGCCACCACGGCATCGGCGATGTACGCCGACCGTCGCATCAAAGCCGGGCTCAGCCTGGACGGTCCGGTGCTCGGCCCGGTCGTGGGCGCCGGACTGGACCGGCCGTACATGCTGATGGAAGCGAAGATCAACCGGCCGGACTACCCGGACCTCGACGCCTTCTGGTCCCGGTTGCGCGGCTGGCATCTGGAGCTCCGGGTTACCGGCGCCAAGCACCTGTCCTACAGCGACTACGAAGCCCTGCTACCGCAGCTCGCCGACGTGCTCGGCATCGATCCCGCCGACCAGATCGGCTCGCTGGACCCGACCCGGGGCATCGCCGTGCAGCAGGCGTATCCGCTGGCGTTCTTCGACCGGCACCTGCGCCACCGCGGGCACCTGCTGGACGGCCCGTCGGCGCAGTATCCGGAGGTCATGATCGTTCCCTAGGCGCGGGTAGATCAGCGGGTCTCGCAGCGGTGCCCGGCGTGCGACCTCCACCTCCGTGCCCGCCGCGAAGCCGAGGTCTTCCAGGCGCCGCACGATCGACGGCGGCGCGGCCACAGCGAAGCCCGTGAGCAGGGCACGGCAGCCGGGCGCCAGCTGAGCAAGGGTCACGATCGGGCCGGAAGGGCGGGCATCGCCGGTCATCCGGGATGGCCGGACGACCGCGGGGGTTCCTCGAGTCGCCCACCCACTATAGGTGAGCCTGCCTTTACCACCTACATCCTGTCGGACAATATGTTCCAGGCCCGTGCGGGAAACGGTCACCGTCGTCCGTCAGCGCGGCAGATGCCGGACGCGCACCTCGGGATAGGGACTCCCACCTGTATCCAGCACTACGGACCTACGCCCGAGCATCGCCTGGTCAAGGAACGCCGTCACCAGGAAGCTGGTGATGGTGAGCGCTCGCCGCCCGTCGAGCGAGCCCAGCGCGAGGAACCGGCGCAGCGGCGTCGCCAGGTAGTAGGCGGCGTAGTCGGTGAAGTCGAAGTGCGCGGTGCCGTCGACGGTGAACGCCCACACCGGGCCGCTGCTCGCGGCGATCAACGACTGCGCCACCGCGAGGTCGTCCCGGTCGTCCCGGCCGGACGGGGCGCACCCGCCGGTCACGCAGGAATTCTCATGCCCCAGAACCAGCGTCGGTGGGCGCAGACCTTTCCGGGCGACGGGACCGAACTGGGTGCCGTCCATGTCGACCGCACCGGCGCAGGCCGGATCACTGCGGCACGCTTCCAGTGCCGCGGCCCCACCGAAGGAATGACCGATGTAGGCCACCCGGGTGGCGTCGATGTGACCCGCGAGGGCCCCGCCGCGATCAAGCGCCGCAACTTCGGCGGCAACGAAGTGGGCGTCGGCCGCCCATATCCCGACGAGCCGGTCGGCTTGCGCGCCGAGTTCTCCGGAGTGGCTGCCCAGCTCCGGTGGATTGCCGGCCTTCTCGGCACCGACGATCCTGCCGCCGAGCACGGTCAGGTTGGCGCTGTAGGTGGGAGTGACCGCGGCGACCATGAAGCCGTGCCCCGCGAGGCTTTCGGCGAGCACCGAGTATTGCGGGGCGGAAAAGCCCATTCCGGGTTCCAGTACCACGATGGGGAATCGCCCGGGGGCCACCGGCGCATCCTCGTACGCGCCGTTGCGGATCGCGGTGAAGTCGGACTCGGCCCAGCCCACCGGAGCGGCAAGATGAAGTCGCGCCCAGGGTCCCGGCGCGTACGGCGCCGGGCGCATGTCGCCGCCCGCGACAGCCGGGTACCACAACCAGACGGCCAACCGGCGCGGCGTGCCGGCAACGGGCGCGAGCGGATCGACGCGAGCCGGGTCGGTCCACTCCACCCGCGAACGTCCCACCAGATACGGCCCGGACGCGACAGGGAGCGCGACGGGCCTGACATGGCGGACGGCAACGTAGGAGACATAGCCGGCCACGATCAACGCCATGACGATCGCCACGATTCCGAGGCGGCGTACGACCGGCCGGCGCGGCTTGGTCAAGACACCCATGATGGCCTCAGCGTAGGTACAGCATGCCCGCATCGCCGGACCGCGCCCGGTCGCGTCTGCCGGGCGGCAGGTATCACCCGCTAGGCGGAGTCGTCAAAGGGTCATAGCCATCGTCGGCACAGTAGGAGCCGAGCCGGTCGAAGTCCTTGGCCTCCATGGCATCGAAGTAGTCGGTCAGCAGGTCGATGGTGGCCTGGTCGGCTCAAGGCATGACAGGCGGGGGCGACCCACGCCCGACCGCCGCGCGCCGGCCGTTGCAGGGCCATGACCTGATGCCGCAACGCGCATTGCCAGCCGGAGTTCCGAAACCTTTCGGCACTCCGTCACAGACTATGTCCAGCTGAATGCCGGGTACATCTATCGACAAGCATCGATTACTGCTATCTTCCGAAAACGATTTCGTCGTGCTCCGCACACACGGGCCGGGACAAGGGCGCGCCCGGAGCCGGCCTCGATCAGGAAGGAAACGAGATGGCACTCAGACGCACTCGGCGCCTCTTGGCAGCCGTGCTCGCGGTCGGCCTGGGCGCGACACTCTCGGTCATGACGATGACGGCGCATGCCGCCGCCGCCGGCTGCCAGGTGTCGTACACGGTCGGTTCGCAATGGCAGGGCGGTTTCGGCGCCTCCGTGGCAGTGACCAACCTCGGTGACCCGATCAACGGGTGGACGCTGCGATGGTCGTTCGGCGCCGGGCAGACCGTCGGCCAGGCGTGGAACGCCACCGTGACCCAGTCCGGGGCGACGGTCACCGCGGCAGGCGTGAGCTACAACGCGGCGCTGGCCACCGGCGCAAGCGCGTCGTTCGGCTTCAACGGAACCTGGACCGGGTCGAACCCGGTGCCGACCGGCTTCACCCTGAACAACGTCGCCTGCACCGGCAGCACTACCACGACGCCCCCGACGACCCCGCCTACCACCAGACCGACCACGACGCCGACGGCCGCCCCGACCACGGCGCCGCCGAACGGAACGCCGCCGGCCAGGACTGTCCGGGTCTACTGGCTCAGGCCCACCGACAAGGCGTTCGACCAGCGGTACCCCGACGGCATCACCAGCGTCATGAAGGAAGCGCAACGGTTCTTCAAGGCTCAGCTCGGCAAGACGTTCACGCTGAACACCCCGGTCGTCGAGGTGGTCAACGGCCTGCACGACACGAACTGGTACATCACCAACAACTGCACCGGCAGCGACCACTACTGGTGCGTGGTCGAGAACGGCCAGCGCGAACTGCAGCAGCGGTTCGGCGCCGACAGCCGGTGGATCAACGTCGAGGAGGTCAGCGCCGAGGAGACGAACAAGTCCGGCGGCGGTGGGGGCAACGGCTGGGTGCTGCTCAGCGGCCACGACGCGGACGGCGCCGCGGGTGTCAACGGCCCGATCAACCGCTGGTACGGCGGAATGGTCCACGAAC
Organism: Actinoplanes sp. CA-051413; assembly: GCF_050955795.1. NCBI lineage: Bacteria > Bacillati > Actinomycetota > Actinomycetes > Micromonosporales > Micromonosporaceae > Actinoplanes > Actinoplanes sp. CA-051413. The sequence goes on along the minus strand of NZ_CP192100.1, from coordinate 2,874,997 downwards.
TGGGCCACGCCTTCGGACTGCCCGACGCCACCTCGACCGACGGCACCTGCATGTCGGCCTCGCTCTACGACTACCCCAACTGCACTTTCAGCCAGACCCAGAAGAACGGCATCCTCAACGGTCCGTTCGCCAGTTTCCTGTCCTGACGAACGTCAACACGTACGCGGGTGGGGCGATCAGCCGCGATCGGCCCGCCCGCGCCCGGACCGCGCGCCCATCGATTGAAGGTTGTCTTATCTTCGGCTTAGTTGAGGGGTGCTGGGGTCCTCCGTTGTGAATCATCTGCGCCGGTCCTCGTTCACATATCTGGAGACGTCCTCGGTGAAAAAGCTCGTGTTCTCACGACGTTGGTTGTTCGTGTCCGTGGCTGCCACGGTCATGGCCGCAGGTGGCGGGTTCGCCGTGCTGACGGCCTCCGCCGCTACGATCACACCGGCGTTGCCCAACACGGTCGAGGCGGTGCACAGTGGCAAGTGCCTGTCCACCGCGGGTGCCGGCCAGCCGGTAACGCAGCAGGCCTGTTCCGCCGGGGCCGCCGCCCGGCAGGCATTGCGGCTCACCGCCGTCACCGGCGGTTACACGATCGCCCCGCTGAGCGGCACCGGCTGCCTGGCGGTGTCCACCGGCACCCCGATCCGGTTGGAAGCCACGTGCACCGGCGGTGCCGCGACGACATTCGTCGCGACCCGAGCCGGCGACGGCTACACGCTCAAGAACGTGCAGAACGGCCGGTGCGTCGACGTGTCCGGCCGGTCCACGGCGAACGGCGCCGCCGTCATCCACTGGAGATGCACCGGACAGACGAACCAGCAGTGGCGGCTGACGCTGCCTGCCGGGCCGTCGGCGTCGCCGACCGGCACCCCGAGCACGAGTACGGCGACGAGCACCTCGGCGCCGGCGGCCACGACGGCGAGCCCGTCCACCACCGCGACCCCGGGCCCGTCCGCCTCGACCGGCGCGGGGCCCGCCACGGGTGCCTGCGCCCGCCCGGCTGCCTCCACCCCGCAGGTGCGGGTCACCGACGTGAACGTCGGATCGGCGGTCACCGGTTACGGCGGCGAGGGCGACACCGAGCCGCTTCCGATGGCGATCGCGGCTACACCGGACGGCGGTTCGTGGCTGGCCTGGTTGGGCACCGACAGCAAGGTGTACCTCGGCCGGCTCGACTGCGACGACAAGCTCGTCGGCACGCCGACCAGCTTCGCGGGCATCGATCTGCAGGACGTGCAAGCCGACGCGACGGGCGGGGTGCTGCTGCTGACCCGCAGGGGCGATTGCCACACCGGCCCGCTGTGCGGAGGCGCGTCGAGCCCGTGCAACACGATGCACATGATCCGGTTCGACATGGCCGGTCACCAGGTGTGGGAGCAGCAGGTGACCAACCTGACCGACGCCCGGGGTGGCTACGACAACGGCGCCCGGTTCGTCTGGTGGTACCAGCACCACGGCCGGCTGGCCTCGGACGGCAGCAACTACGCAGCCTATTTCGGGGTGGCGATCACCATGCAGAACGGCAGCTGCGTGGACATCCACGAAGGTGACCGGATGCAGGTGGTCGACGCCAAGGGTGCGCTGGTCACCGGGCAAGGCTTCGACTTCGGGTGCAGCCACGCCTGGACCTCGCGGATCGTGTGGGACCCGAGGACGAGCAAATTCGTGATGGTGTGTGCCACCGACAACGGTTGCCGGATAGCGCAGCCCGCCCCGTACCGGACGGTGGCGGCGGGCACGTGTGACGGCACCTTGTTCGGCGGTGACCTGGTGCTGGCGAAGACCAGCGGCTACTGGACGGCGTGGAGCCAGGGCGGCACGGCGCGACTGGACCACTTCACGACGGGTGCGTCCGACCGGACGGTCACGACGGCCGCGGCGACCAGTCACCCCCATCTGGTGAGTTACGGCAACGACCGGATGCTGCTGGCCTGGCAGTCGGGCACGTCGATGCTGGCGCAGGTCTACGACGCCGGGACCGCGCAGACGGTGGGAGACCAGTTCACCATTGCCGTGCGCGACCACGACTACCTGGCGTTCAAGGCGTACGCGGACGGCAGCGCCGCCTATCCCGCCGCCGGCAGCAGCAGCACCTCCATCAGGATCGCCCGCGTGATGCCGCTCGTGGGCTGACCGCGAACCGCCGGCCCGGTGGGCGAGACTTCACCGCGTGGAGCAAGCCCATCGGGTCCGTGCCGGAACCGGCTCGCAGGCGACCGTCGGGAGCCGACGCACCGTCGAGGTCAGGCAGCCGAACCGCTTGTCGTTGATTGAGGCCGCTCGGCGAGCCCGGATGCCAACCCCGCCGCCGTGCCGGCCGACGGGTGTCGCGGGCACCGCCTCGTCGCCTGACCGGCAAGCGCACCCGACGAGGTTGCGTGTCGCGCAGTCGCGGCAGCGCACCGGTCAGCCAAACGCATTTGCTGCCGTCGATGTGCAGGGTTGTTAACAACACGCAGACGCTCTACCGTTGACAACGATGTCAGTCAATGAAGCACGGTAAGTGGCGTCCCGCTTCTTGCTGCCTGCATCGCACGCACCGCCCGGTCATTCAATTCCGATTCCCCCATCGGTCGACAAGAGGAGGTCTCTTCCCAAGCGCTGTCGACGCAGCCCCCTCAGCGTCACCATCCCCATCGGTGCGCGTTCCGCACGCGTGCCCAGCGAAAGGCACTCGGATGACACGTAGCAAGCGCCTCGGAGCAGCTGTCAGCATCGCCGTTCTGGCGGCCGGCGTCCTGGCATCTGCCCCCGCCGCCGCCTCCTCCCCCGCCCCGTTCCAGTTCCCTGAGAACGCCCGCCGACAGATTCCGCTCGTTCAGGCAGCCAGCGCCATCCGTAAGGAAATCGAGCGCAACGCCTACCCCGGGTACGCCGGGATCGAGCTTCAGGACAAGCAGGTTGTCGTGTGGTGGAAGGGCGCACTGCCCACCCGGATCAAGCAGACGATCGCCATCTCCCGGTCGGTCGCCCCCGTGCGAGTCGGCGCGGCCGAGAACTCTCTGACTGAGCTGCGGGCCGCGGGCGCCAGACTGCGTTCGGCGTACGCCGCGCAGCAGCCACGGATCAAGTACGCCGTGGACGGCAGCAAAATCGTCGTCGCCACGAGCGCGGGGACGGGCGTCACCCGGCTGGCCCCGGAGGTCGGGGTACCGGTCGAAGTCGTCGACCAGGGCGCGAAGGTGCTGACCAGCAGGCGCGACGACTGGGCGCCCTGGAAGAGCGGCGCCGACCAGATCAACGGCAATTCGCGCTGCACGACCGGCTTCCCCGTGCGCAACGGCAACAACGAACGGTTCATCCTGACCGCCGGACACTGCGGCAGCAACGGCAACCAGATCCGCGACGGCGTCGGCGAATTCATCGGTACGTTCACCGCCGACAACGACGGCCACGACATCGCCCTGATCAGCACCCCGGGCAACGTGGACAACGTCATGTACGTCGGCGGACTGGACAGCAACGTCGTCACCACCGTCGCCGGGTGGGACTGGACGTTCCCCGGCGAGTACCTCTGCCAGTCCGGCGGATCCTCCGCCCGCGACATCGGCGGTCCCGTGTGCGGACTGCGGGTCGAGAAGTACAACACCGACCCGGGCGACGCCGTCGAGGCCCGCCAGGTCGACGGCCAGCCGGCGGTACGCGGAGGCGACAGCGGCGGGCCCGTCTACGGCCCGGGCGCGAACGGCACAGTGATCGCCAAGGGCATCAACAACTACACCTACGTCGGCAACAACACCATCCTGGGCTTCCAGGACTTCGGCACCGCGACCCGCGACTACGGCATCTGGATCGTGGAGTAGCACCACAGCCGGTAAACGCGCCCGGCATTGACGTGGACCGGCTCCACAAGCGCCCATCTCGACGTGGGGCCGGCCCGTGCTCGCCACTGGCCGACTCCGCTGCGACATCGGGAACGGGAACGGGGCCACCGTGGACCTCTACGGGCATCTCGCCCCCCGACGCCGCCGACGACGGCGTGAGCGCCACCTGCGCGGTCCTCGACGCGGCCGGCGCCCACGCAGCCTGACCGCGGTTGCAGGATTCGTGCTCGGTGGACGTTCCCAACGCTGCGTGCGCTGAGATGGTGCAAACTACGCGGCGTCGTGAACGGGGCCCTTGAGCAAGAGCGCCGGGCGCCGGCAGCGCCGCAGTTCGATGGCGGGGTCCTTCGTTCCCGCAGCGCCTCAGTGGCGCCCGACGAAAGTGTTGATCGTGGAGGCGATGCGCTCCGGGAATTCACCGTTCAGTGCGTGGGTGGCCAGTGGCCAGGTCTCTACCGTGGCGGTCGGGAGTAGCCGGTGGGCGCGTTCCGCGGCTTTGGCCGGGTTGTGGATGATGCTGCGACCGGCGATGACGGCCAACGCGGGCACGGTGATCGAGCGCAGCCGTTCGTCGCTCGGGTATGTCGGTTGTGGCAGCATCGCGGCGAAGTCGCGCAGGCCCGACGCGATCAGTGCGGCGACCGGATCGGCGTCGGAGGCCTCGGCGCCCCCGGCGATCCAGCTCATGAGCTTGCGGCGCCACGGTCCGGGCATACCGGGAATCACCGCGCCGAGGGAGACGACGACGACCTTCCAGGTGATGCGCCCGAAGGTGTTCACCGGGTCGAGCACGGTAACCGACGCGAGCCTCCCGGGGCGGTGGCCGGCCAGATTCAGGGCGGTCCAGCCACCGAAGGACAGGCCCACGAGGTGAACCCGGTCGACGGGCAGCGCGGCGATCAGCTCGTCGAGCCAGGCGGCGTGGTCGGCGTCGCCGGTGACCGGTCTCGTCTGCACGGACAGGCCGGGCTCGCCCAGCAGGTCGATGCAGTAGGTGCCACGGGCGTCGACCAGGCCCGGCAGGTTGCCGGCCCACATGGGGCTGGCTGCGGCACGGCCCGGCAGCAGCAGCATCGGCTCGCGGGTGTCCGCACCGAACCGGTACACGCGCACCGAACCGAAGCTGGTGTCGATGTCCCACGTCTGCGCCGGCACGACGGGCAAAGCCGCGAACGCCGTGTCATAGGCGGTGCAGTAGCGCTGGTAGGCGGCCTCGTCGCGGAAATGGCCGAGCTTGCGCGCCTTGAACGTGCCGCCGATGTTGGGCCGCCTCATCGCCATCTCCTCATCTGTCGACTTCGATGCGATCCTACGCTGGCTGTGTTACTTTTTACTCGTGCAAGTAACTCGACGCACGTTCACGAACGAGGCGCGACGGGCGCAGATCGTCGAGCACGCCATCGAGACGATCGCCGAACTGGGCAGCGCCGGAGCCTCGTTCGCCCGGATCGCCCAGCGGGCGGGGCTCAGCAGCACACGACTGATCTCGTATCACTTCGCCGGCCGGGACGACCTGATGAACGAGGTGGCGCGACGGGTGCTCGCCGAGTTCGCCGCGTACGTCCACCCCCGCGTCGACGCGCAGACCACAGCGGCCGGTCAGCTGCGCGCGTTCATCGAAGCCAACCTCGACTTTTTGAACGAACACCGCACCTACTTGCGGGCCCTGGCCGCCATCCTCGGCAGCGCGGCGGGAGCCGGCGGCGCCTCCACCCGGGTTTCGGGCATCGCCACCTCTGACCAGGCCGCGATGGAGGAACTGTTCCGCGAGGGGCAACGCAACGGCGAGTTCCGCCGCTTCGACACCCGAGTGATGGCGGTGGCGGTGCTGGCCCTGCGCAACGCCGTCATCGGCCAACTCGCCGACGATCCCGCGCTGGACCTGGAGCCGTACCGGCGCGAATTGGTCCTGCTGATCGAGCTGGCCACCTGCAAGTGAGCACCCCGGAAGGGGACGAGCATGAGCGACCATCCGGCACGCATCGGCAACACAGACTCCGGCACCCCGGCACGGCGAGGCCATGACATGAAACGCCGGGCACCGGCCGTAACGCTGATCGCTGCTCTCGCCGTACTCGCGACGCCGACGGCCGGCGCGGTCGCTGTCGGCCGACAGGAGACCCCATCGACAAGCGGCAACGCCGTCGTGCGGATCGACGACGGCCCACTGCGCGGCACCGTCACCGCGCAGCACCGCGTTTTTCAGGGAATCCCGTACGCCGCCGCACCAACGGGAAATCTGCGCTGGCGCGCGCCCCAGCCGGTCACGCCGTGGACGCAGCTGAGGAACGCCACCGAGCCGGGCAGCCCCTGCCCGCAGCTGCCGTCGTCGTACGCGGATGTGAGCAGCGTGGACGAGGACTGCCTGATGCTGAACGTCACCGCACCCCGCGATGCCCACCGCGGTGCCCGCAAACCGGTCATGGTGTGGATCCACGGCGACGGCGCAGTCGGAGCCGGCCACTTCTTCAACGCCGACCGGTTGACCGCCGACGGTGACGTCATCGCGGTCACCATCAACTACCGCATGGGCGTCTTCGGCGGCTTCGGCCTTCCCGGACTGGCCGGCGCGGGCACCTTCGGCCTGCAGGACCAGCAGGCGGCGATGCGCTGGGTGCGGCACAACATCGACGCGTTCGGCGGCGATCCGCACAACGTCACGCTGTTCGGCGTGTCATACGGCGGCCTCGCCACCACCGCCCATCTGGTGGCACCGGGATCGAAGGGCCTGTTCGACCGGGCGATCATCGAGAGTGGCTTCGGGCTGATGGACATGCCCGCCGAATCCATGTTCCCAGGGCTCGGCGCACAGCCATGGTTCGGTTGGCGGCCGGAGACGGAGGCCAACGAAGCGGGAGCATGGGTCGCCGGCGAACTCGGCTGCGACCCGGCCGAACCCGCAGTCGCGCTGGCCTGCCTGCGTGCGCTCCCGGTCGAGACCATCCTGGCATTCCCGCAGGTGATGAACATCTTCCAGGCGATCGTCTACGGCGGACCCGCGCTGCCCGAGCTGCCTGCCACGGCTCTGCGCGAGGGGCGCTTCCATCGAGTTCCGGTGATATCCGGCGCGACCCGCGACGAGCACCGGACGTTCGTCGGACTGTTCCGGGTGCTCCCCGGCGATCCGGTCACCGCGCAGCAGTACCCGCAGCTGTTGTCGGCGGCGTTCGGCGCGGAGCAGGTCGACGCGATCCTGCGGCGTTACCCGCTCACCACCACCGAGTCACCCAGCATCACCTGGGCCGGCGTGCTCACCGACCGGATGTGGGCGCTCTCGACGTTCGCCCAGCATCGGGCGCTGGCCGCCCATGTGCCTACGTACACCTACGAGTTCGCCGACCGCGACGCGCCCGTGTACCTGCCGTTCCCGCAGGACTTCCCGGCCGGCGCCTACCACGCCGGCGACACACCGTACGTGTTCCGCGACAAGCAGTTCACCGACACCGCCACCGCACGGCAGATCAGGCTGTCCGACTTGATGATCCGTTACTGGACGAACTTCGCACGTACCGGTGACCCGGGCAGCGACGGCCTCCCCCGTTGGCCGCGGTTCCGCCCCACCGCGGGCGTACCGTATGTCCAGTCCCTCGCGCCGGACCACATCGGCCCGGTCGACTACGCCGCCGAACACCACCTCGACTTCTGGTCCGACCTGGACACCTCCCGGTGACCACGGCCGCGGCTCGCCCAGCTTGAGCACATCCCGACGGCGCCGAGGTCGTGGGGATCACCGGTCGGGCAATCACCCGCGTCCGGCTGCATCGCCACGACGTCGTCGAGGCGGAGGCACCTGCCAACCACTAGGTACACGCGCTAGGGATGCTGCTCGAGCCCGGCGGATGCCGATCGGTCGCGCCGGCCCTAGCATGATCTCCATGAGCGACGTCAACGCTGGTGAGCTACCTGAGCTGACGTTCGTACTCCCGACCATCCCGGCCTCCGCCGGAGCTCTGGTACGTGGTCGCAAGGGCCGATTGCTCATCCTGAAGCCGACGTACAAGGGCGGTTGGACGATCCCGGGTGGGATCGTCGAGATCGGCGAGTCACCCTGGGAGGCGTGTCGCCGCGAAACCAAGGAGGAGTGCGGCCTCGACGTCACCACGGGGCGGCTTGTCTGCGTGGATTTCCTGCGCCCACGGCCCGACCGTCCGGGCGGTATGCGCTTCCTGTTCGACTGCGGCGTCTTCGCCGACGCCGTCCTGGACACGGTGGTCATCCAACCGATCGAGATCGCCGAAAGCCGGATCCTGCCGATCGACACAGCGCTGCCTCTGCTCAGCGGACCGGTCCGACGTCGGGTACGCGCCGCCTGGAAGACAAAACAGGTGCGCTACCTCGAGGACGGCCGCCCTGTAGAGGGAGTCAACCCTTAACGGTCGGGAACCGGCGACCGCGCCAACGCCGCGTCGCTTCTTGGGCGGCGTCCTCGATCGGCTACAGAAGCCACCGACGCTCGGCGGGACGGCAGCGCGCCAAACCGCCGTCGCGGCCCGAGGCGTCGAGGGCGGTCTGGACGTCGGCGGGCACCGCACATGGTCAGGGTCGGCCGGTCGCAGCCGGCACGTCGGCCGCGCTCAGGCGTGACCGGCCACTCCCGAGCCCGCGAGCTTCTCGGCCACCCAAGAAGACAGATATTCGCCGTCGGTACGGTGCACTCCCCGCACCAGCCACGCAAGACCGGCTCCTGCCAGAGCGATCCCCGCACCGACGCCGACGACCACCGGCCCGATCAACGCCTCCCGAAACGACCCCTGCACCAGCGGCGCGACAGTGTCGTAGACACCGAGCAGCGCGATCAGCGCGCCGACGACGACTCCGGTCCAGAACGGAACCCGGCCCGACCGATCGCCATCCAGCGTGCACCGGATCTCACATCCGGCCGGGACCGCCACGATCTCCCCCCTCAGCGACGGCAACCGCAGGTGACGCACGAACCGTACCCGCAGCAACATCAGCCGGAATCCGCCGTCGCTGACATAGCCGTACACCACCCGGTCGTCGGGGACCATCATCGGCGCCCGTCGGAAAGCCTGGGCCCGGCTGACGACCGCCGCACCCAACCGCTGCTGCGCCGTCTGCGCCGGCACCGCCGAAACCAGGATGAACTCCTGATCTCGCCATCCGCGCACCAGACCGCTGACCCATCGCCCGAGCCACATCCCTTCAGTATCGACCCGCCGCACCAGCGGGCTCCAGTACGGCGCCTTCGTAACTGCCGTCCCGCCGGGCCGGAAGCCGTCCTGTGGCCGTTCGGTTGCACCTCACCGCCGACAAGGCCGCCACTCTGCTTCCTGCACCCTGACGCCCCGACCGGCACGCGCTGTGGTCGCCGTTCATCACGATCGCCGACAGGAGCGGCTATCCGGTTGTGCGGCGTCGGTCGCGCCAGGCCTCTTGCTTCGCGCGGTTGCCGCACAGCTTCATGGAGCACCACTTGCCGGTGCCGGCGCGCGAAGTGTCGTAGAACGCCCACCGGCAAGCATCGCTGGCACACACCTTGAGTCTCGGCCACGTGCCGGCGGTCATCGACTCGATGACGCGAAGAACCAGCTCGCCCAGCGCGCCGTCGACGCCGGCCGCGTGGGCCGTCAGTTGCCAATCGCGATCCGAGGTGAAGGACAGCGAGATGCCGGCCCGCTTCGCGACATCGTCCAGGACTGCCACCGTGGCAGCAGGCAGGGCGGCCTTGTTGTGGTTGGCCGAGGCCGCCGTACGCAATGCCTCCCGTAGCTCACGCGCTCGGCGAAGTTCGTCGTCGCTGACTGGTCGGTCCGGCCGCAGGCCGGCCGCGTTCAGCCAGACCCGCAACCCGGCAGCGTCCTGGAGGGCGTCGGTGCCGGCTTCTATGTCGAGGGTGTTGACGAATCGGCGGATCGGCTCCAGCCGATCCGGGGCCGCCATCGAGAGGCCGGTTGACATGCCTTCATAGTAACCAGCTTGTGTCCTCAACCGGTTAGTCATAACCTGATCGACCATGAAGCCGGTTACGGAGGAAGTGACAGACGACCATGAACCCCCGGCCCCCGCCTGGTCCAGCCGGAACTTCCGGCGGCTCTGGCGCGGATCTGCCGCCTCAACGCTCGGCAGCGAGGTCGCCGAGATCGCGCTGCCGCTGTTCGCGCTGGTGACGCTCTCCGCCTCCGCCGCGCAGGCGAGCACCTTACGAGTCGCCCAGTTCCTGCCCTTCCTGCTGGCCACCGTGCCGGTCGGCCTGCTCGTGGACCGGTTCCGGCACAGCCGCCTACGACTGATGGTCGGCGCAGACCTGGGGCGCGCGTTGCTCGTAGCGCTTCTTCCGGTCGCCGCGTGGACCGGGACGGCCGGCATGCCGACTCTCTACGTCGTGGTCTTCGCCGCCGCCGTGCTGACCGTCATCTACCAGATCGCCGACTTCGCAGTCCTGCCGACGATCGTCTCCGAGGGCCAGATCGTCGACGCCAACGGCAAACTCGCCGCGACGCAGTCCGCAGCCGAGATCGGCGGCCGCGGTATCGGTGCCCTGCTCGTCCAAGCCCTGTCCGCGCCCGTCGCCCTACTGCTCAACGCCGGCGGCTACCTCCTGTCGGCGATCTCCCTGAGCCGGATCCGCCTCGACGCTCCCACCGCGCAACCGGCCGACGATCAGCCGGCCGTCGGCGTTTCGGCACGCCGCGATCTGCTCCGCGGCATCCGCTTCACCGTCCGCCAACGCTTCGTACGACCGCTGCTCGGCGAGGCCACCACGTTCAACCTCTGCAACGAGATACTGCTGCTCGGCCTGATGCTGTACGCCGTCCGCGAAGCCCACCTGAGCCCCGTGGCCATCGGCGCGGTGTTCACCGCCGGCGGCATCGGCTCGTTCGCCGGCGCCTGGTTCGGTGCCCGATTCACCGCTCGCTTCGGGTACGGCCGAGTCCTGCTCGTCACCCTGGCCCTCGGCAACGGCGCACCCCTGGGCGTGCTGCTCGCCAACCGGACAGGATCAGAATCCGGGCTTCTCGCGCTGCTGTGCTCGATCTTCGTCGTCATGGGCATCGGCATCGGCATCGCCAACGTCCACGCCGTCAGCCTGCGCCAGGCAGCCACACCCGAAGCCCTGCGCGGCCAGGTCAACGCCGCCTACCGTCTGGTGTCCTGGGGTGCCATACCGGTAGGGGCCGCCCTCGGAGGCGTCATCGCGACACAGACCGACCCGTTCACCGCAATGGTGACCGGCGCGATCGGCGTGTCCGTGTCCACTCTATGGGTTGCTCTGTCGGCGGTCCCCGCACTCAGGAGCATCCACGACGCGGCCCAGTCGTGACACGCCCCAGCACAGGGGATTCGTGCCAGCTTCCACACCGGCGGCCACGCCCTCCGCTCACGTTGGCGTGGCAATCATCGATGAGCGCATCAGCGACTCCGGCCGGCACAGCACGGTGATTCGATACGACAGACCGACGTTGGACCAGATCTGGCCCCGCAGCGTGAGGCAGATGCCGACCCGGTCGTCGTGCTCGGGGTGCTCGAAGAAATCCGCCTGCGGGTCCGCGATCGCGCCGACCAGACCTTGCGTGCCCTGCGTAGTGCCAGGCACTTGGAGCAGGCCGACGACAACCTGCACCTCGGCGTCGTCCAGCTCGGAAACGGAGTACCAGTGGGTGTCAGGCAGGAAAAGTTGCGAGTCGACAGCGCGCCGCTGGTATCGCGGCCCCATCATTCCGGATGCCGGGTCGGGGATGTCGCCGATCCAGGCCGTCCCGGCGAAGTCGGTACGCAGCCGCAGAGCGTCGGACGGAAACACCGTCACCAGCGTGTCGAGGCGAGGCTGGGCGGCGAGGTACACGGATGCGTCGGTCACGATCGCACTCTAATCCGGGTCTGAATCCTCGTTTCTCCCGCATGTCACACAGCAAGACAGCGCCGGGCAACACAGCGGCGGAGGCCACGTCATCGGGGGGATGGCAGTGTTCGAACAGCGTGCCACTCCGGATCGGCGTCACCTCATAGGCAGGCGACAGCCGCCGCACGACCGCTTCCCCCTCACCGGCCCCTGATGGTTCGCTCCCGCCCGGCAACAACCCGCCGACCGGTGAACGACCGGCTTCCCTGAGCGCCGCCGCAGATCACCGTCGACAAATGCCAGCAACGCCTTCTTCGCAACCCATCCGGACTCCCGCTGTTCCGCCGTCGAACCGCCGAGTTCTACAGGCTGCTTCTCGACTGTCGGCGTCAGCGCCACCCGCCCATCGCGGACTGAAGGTGTGATGGATGTGCCGTCGGCCCCGAAGGAGACGTACTCGTCGTTCTCAACGTCGGTTGCTTCGAGGTAGCTCTCTGCGCGAGCCGAGGAACCGAAGACCGTCAGGTTCATTGAAGAGGTCGTCGCCGTTGCCAATCGCAACTCACGGTCCGCTTCCTTGTGGTTTCGCATGGTCGAAGGTTCCGTTGACTACAGGTATGCCTGAGAAGTTGAGGTGCCGGCGGAGGAAGCAAGACAGGAGCTGCCTGAACTCGTACGGATGCTCGGTTGCCGGCACGTGACCACATCGGCCGAGCACGTGCAGACGGACGTCGGCCAGATGTCCGAGCAAGGGCAGGGCTGCCGTCCCGAGCGGGGTGACCCGGTCGTCGGCGCCGTGAACGAGCAGCACGGGCGCGCGGACCGCTGCCAGCGTCTGCGCCGAGAGGGTGAGCTCGTCGACCCATCGTGCCCTGGGCGGAGGGAACAACAACGCGAATGTGGCCGCCCCCGCTCGCATCGCAGCTGCCCGGGCGTCGACGGCCGCATCGGTCACGAGCGCTTGGTCGAGGACGAGGCGGCCCAGCATGTCTCGTGCCCCGAGCGGGCCGGCGGGGGCGGCCCAGATCGCGTCGAGCTCGGCGGACAGCGGCGCCCCGGGGGCGCCCATCGTCGAGACCGCCACGACACGGGTGACTTGCCGGGGGCGTGCGGCCGCCAACGCCAGCGCCACGGCACCGCCCATGGAGTGGCCCACCACGGCGTATTGCTCGTGACCGAGAGCGTCCATCAGGCTCGCGGCCTGCTCCGTCCACAGCCGGAGCCCAACCCTGGAGCCCGCCGGGATCGGTGTGCGGCCGAACCCGGCCTGGTCAGGAGCAACCAGGTGCCAGGACGTGCCCAGCGCCTGCGCGGTCGTTGTCCAGGCGCCGGACCCGGTCGTGCCGGGTCCGGAGCCGTGCAGCATCAGCACTGCGGGCCCGGTGCCGCTTTCCAAGACGTGGACGGGGGATCCGTCGACTGTGACGGTCCGATGTATCGACACGGGGGCAGGTCAGGTGTTGACGGACTTCGAGAAGAGCTCCATCATCGCCCGGCCGAATTGCGGCATGTCGGGCCACCCCCGGCAGGAGACGAGGTTGCCGTCCACGACGTCGGGAGCGTCGATGACCGTCGCGCCCGCGTTTTCCATGTCACCTGTGATCGGCGGGAAGCATGCCGTCTTCCGACCCTTCAGCAGCCCGTACACCGCCGGCACCTGCGCGCCGTGGCACACCAGCGCGATGGGGAGGTTGCGCGCGAAGAAGTGCTCGGTGATGCGCCTGACGTCGGCGTCGACCCGGATCCACTCGGGGGCCCGTCCCCCGGGGATGATGAGGGCGTCATAGCGCTCGACGTCGACCTCGGCCCAGGGCACGTCGACCGGCAGCTTCCGGCCGTTCTTCTCCACGTAGGCGTCGGAGTTGGGGTCGAACTCGTGGATGACCAGTTGCACGTCACGCAACGTCCGTGACGAGACGTCGACGTCCCAGCCGCCCTCCTGCACGCGATAGTAGGGATACATGGTGTCGAGCTCCTCGGCGGCGTCGCCGGTCAGGAGCAGCGCTCTGGGCACCTGCTTCTCCTCGCATGTGGGGGGCGCGTGAGGGGTAAATCCAATCCGATCCGATCTGGTTGAGTCAGCATCGCTCGGGCCGGCACGCCCGTCAAGCCTCTGCCGCCATCCCGTCCGCGTCCTTGACCTCGTCGAACAATCGCCGGAAACGCTCGCCGGACCGCAGGATGTGCCGGCGCATCGCGTAGGCGGCCGCATCGGGGTCACGTGCGGCGATCGCGGCCACGACTTCCTCGTGCTCGGCCATGGCCAGGTGGGTGACCTGGGTGTCGTGGTGCAGCCGGAAGAGGTGCACGTGGCTGTGCAGGCGAGCGAGCGTTTCACGGATGATCTGGTTCTCCGCGCTCAGGGCGACGAGATCGTGAAAAGCGGCGTCGCGTAGCCCGAAGGCGCCATAGGCCGTGGGCCCGTTGCCCCCCTCCAGCTCCGCCATCTCCTCCAGCATTCGTCGCAGACCGTCCACCTGCGGCAAGGATGCGCGTTCGGCGGATCTGCGCGCCGCTGCCGGCTCGAGGAGCAGGCGGATCTCGAGCATGTCCTCGAATCGGTGCCGGGTGATCTGGGGAGGAATGCGGTAGCCGGCATGGGGCACGCGCACGACCAGGCCCTCGGCCTCCATGCGGTTCAGCGCGTCCCGGATCGGCGTCTGCGAGACCCCCAGCTCCCGCGCCAGGACGTCGATCGTGACGCGGGAGCCGGGCTCGATCCGTAGCGACATCAGCTGCCCGAGCAGGGTGTCGTACACCTCGTCGGCCAGCCGGCCATGAGCTCTGCCCGGCGGCATCCCGCCCGTCATGGCGCCACGGTCCCGCGCGATCACCGATTCGTCGTCCATCGTGACGTGAGGTCCTTTCTTGCGTCCTGGCGAACCTGTTGACATCAATCACAACGCTGCGACATGCTGACGCCCTCACCGGATCGTATAGGAAACGTGGCGTTCGCTCGCCATCGCGGAACCGCCCGCCATCGCTCTACTTCGATCGCCGCGAGCTCCCTCCCAGTCCGCAGGCCGGCCCTCGAGACTGCCCGCGGCACGCCTGGAACCCAGCAACTGCTCGGCGATGCACCTAGCGAGGCTCCAGAAGTCCTTACCCAGAAAGCAGGCAAGAAGATGCGGTATCCGAAGCGAACAGGACCGCCCGTTCCCGGTCGAAGGGTGCGGCTGGCGACGGCGGCCCTGCTGCTGGTGACCATGACCACGGCGGCTTGCGGCGACAGCCAGGACGACGACGCGAAGGCGAGCGCCCCCAAGGCACCGGCGACCATCCCCGAGCTCACCAAGGACCCGCTGACGCTGAGCTTCATCTGGTTCGAGTGGCCCCCCGCCCAAGCGTTGGAAGCCTTCGCGAACGAGGAGTACAAGAAAGAGCGACCCAACGCGACCATCAAGGTCAACACCGTACCGAACGCGAACTGGCACGACGCGATGTTCACCCAGTTCGCCGCGCGCAAGACCGACTTCGACATCGCGATCCTGGACTCGCAGCACATCGGTGAGGCCGTGACGAACGGCAACATCCTCGACCTCACCGACTTCGTCAAGCAGAACGTCGACGTCAAGGCCTACAACCCGTACCTCCTGGCGGCCTACGGCCAGTACCCCCAGGCGGAGACCGGCAAGCGCGACGAGAACGCCAGCCTGTACGGACTGCCGCTGCTCGGCGACACCTGGACGATGATCTACCGCAAGGACCTGATCGGCGACAAGCCACCGCAGACCTGGGACGAGATGATCTCAGCCGCCGAGAAGTGCCAGGCGGACAATCCTGGCGTCAGCGGGCTGGCTTTCCACCAGGCCAACGGCTCCGACGCCGCGGCCGTCACCTACAACACGGTCAACGGCGTCTACGGCGGCAACCTCTGGGACGCCAAGACGAAAAAGATCGACGGCGTCCTCAACGACACGGCCGGCCAAGAGGCGATGGACGTCCTGGTCAACAAGATGAAGCCGCTGACCGCCAAGGGCTCCGGCAACTGGTTCATCGACGAGACGAACGCGGCGGTCGCCCAGGGCAAGGCCTGCATCGCGTTCAACTGGATCGCCGCGAGCGGCGGCCTGCTCGACCCGAAGCAGTCCACGCTGGGCAAGACGCGGGAGCAGATTCTCGACAAACTGGGCTTTGCCACCCTGCCGAAACAGAAGACAGACCTGGTGCCTCTCGGCGGCATGGGGATGCACGTGTCGGCCTACTCCCCCAAGGCGAACCAGGCCGAGGCCCTGAACTTCATGAAGTGGTTCGAGCAGGCTGACATCCAGAAGAAGTGGGCCGCGGCCGGCGGCGTGCCATCGCGTACGGACGCCCTGGCGTCGCCCGAGTTCCTCAATGCCGGGCCGTTCAACCAGGTGTACGCCGACTCGGTTCCGCGGATGCGGGACATGTGGAACGTGCCCGAGTACGCGCGCCTCGTCGACATAGAGAACACCAACGTGAACGCGGCTCTCAACGGCGCCAAGAAGCCGAAGCAAGCGCTCGACGACATCGCCAAGGAACAGCAGGGCGTGCTCGACTCCAGCGGTAAAAAGGGTGGCGGCGGACTGTGAGTGCCCCCGTCCCTCTGACGACCGACCGTCCCGAGCAGGTGGCGTCCGTGACGCCGCCTGCCCGGGGCAGGTCCCGCTGGTTGAGCGACCGCCGACTCGCCGTGGTCTTCATCGCGCCGGCGCTGCTGCTACTGCTCGCCATGTCGGTGTTCCCGTTGCTGTGGGCCTTGTACCTGTCCTTCACCGATTACTCGGCCACCCGCGGCGGGCCCGCGAATTTCATCGGGTTCGGGAACTACACCGCGATCCTGACCTCGGCGCAGGTCCACCTGAGGGCCCTGACAACGTTGGTCTACGTGGTCGGCGCGGTCGGTCTGCAGACCGTTCTCGGTTTCACCATCGCCTACCTGATCTCACGGCGTACGCACGGGCGAGGACTGCTGACCACTCTGTTCCTGGTTCCGATGATGCTGTCGCCGGTCGTGGTCGGGCTGTTCTGGCGATTCATGCTCGACGCGCAGTTCGGCGTGGTCAACAGCATGCTCGGCTCGCTCGGCCTCGGGCAGGTCGAGTGGCTCACCCGGCAGCGAACGGCGTTGATCTCCCTGATCGTGGTCGACACCTGGCAATGGACGCCGTTCATCATGCTCATCGCACTCGCCGGCCTCACCGCGGTTCCCAAGTACCTGTACGAGGCCGCCTCGATCGACCGGGCGTCCGAGTGGTTCCGGTTCCGCACCATCACTCTGCCGCTGGTGTGGCCGCTGCTCCTCATTGCCGTGTTGTTCCGGTCCATCGAGGCCTTCCGCCTGTTCGACCTCGTCTACATCCTCACCAGCGGAGGTCCGGGGGTCTCCACCGAGACGTTGTCGTTCCACGTCTACAAGGTCGCGTTCCTGGGCTTCAACACCGGAACCGCCTCGGCGTACGGAATCCTCATGGTCCTCGTCGTCATCGTCCTCACGCAGCTCTACCTGCGCTACCTGAACAAGCTCAAGGAGGACTGATGGCCCTCTCCGTCGGCGAGGCCGTGTCCACAGGTCCGGTCCAGGATCACGATCCCCCCACGCGCCGCCGTGGCGGCCGGGGCCGATCCGTGCTGGAGGTCGCGCTGCTGACCGTACTGGCCGTGGTGATGCTCTTTCCGGTGCTGTGGATGATCGAGACGTCCATCAAGGAGAACCGGGACGTCTACGCCATCCCGGCCAAGTTCCTCGACTTCAAGGTCACCTTGGACCACTACAGGGACGTGTTCGTCGCCTCCGGCGGCGGTCGTTCGACCTTGTCCGGCTCGTTCCTCAACTCCGTCATGGTCGCCGGCGTCTCCACGGTGCTGGCCACCGTGCTGGGCGTCCCGGCGGCCTGGGCCTACTCACGCTTCGACATGAAGGCCAAGAAGGACCAGCTGTTCTTCATCCTGTCCACCCGCTTCATGCCGCCCGTGGTGGTCGTGGTCCCGATCTTCCTCATGTACCGCCAGGTCGGACTCATCGACAGCGCGCTCGGACTGATCCTCATCTACACCGCCTTCAACGTCCCGTTCACCATCTGGATGATGAAGGGTTTCGTCGACGAGGTACCCGCGGAGTACGAGGATGCCGCCATGCTCGACGGCTACACCCGCTTGCAGGCGTTCCGGAAGTTCACCCTTCCCTTGCTCGTGCCCGGCATCGCCGCGACGGCCGTCTTCGCACTCATCTTCTCGTGGAACGAGTTCGTGTTCGCCATCTTCCTCACCTCCAGCGACAACGTCCGGACGGCGCCACCCGCCATCGCCGGGCTCATCGGCGGTACCACAGTGGACTGGGGTCTCGTGGCCGCCTCCTCCGTGGTGTTCGCCCTACCGGTGCTCGTCTTCGCCTACCTGGTGCGCAAGCACCTCGTCGCCGGTGTGACGCTCGGCGCGGTGCGACGCTGATGGCCGGCATCGAGGTGACCGCGCTGCACAAGCGCTACCCGGACGGGACGGTCGCAGTTGAGCACGTGGACCTGTCCATCGCTGACGGCGAGCTGTTCGTGATGCTCGGCCCTTCGGGTTGCGGCAAGACGACCACGCTGCGGGCCATCGCCGGCCTGGAAAGGCAGACGACGGGCGACATCCACATCGGCGCCACGCTGGTCAACGACCTGCCGCCCGCCGAACGCGACATCGCCATGGTGTTCCAGTTCTACGCCCTCTACCCGCATCTGAGAACCCGCGACAACCTGGCGTTCCCACTGCGGGCCGAGGGACTGCCCAAGGCGGAGGTCCGTGAGCGGGTCGACGAGGCCGCCCGGCTGATGCGGCTCGCTCCGCTCCTGAACCGGCGACCGCGCCAGTTGTCCGGCGGGGAGCAGCAGCGCGTCGCGCTCGCTCGCGCCCTGGTGCGACGACCGCGCGCCTTCCTCATGGACGAACCCCTCACCAATCTGGACGCGGAGCTGAGGGCGGACATGCGTACGGAGATCAAGCACCTGCAGGGGCAGCTGGGGACGACGATGGTCTACGTCACCCACGACCAGGTCGAGGCGATGTCGCTCGGTCACCGGATCGCCATCCTCAACAAGGGCCGCGTCGAGCAGATCGGTACGCCGCTGGAGGTCTACGACCGTCCGGTGAGTCTTTTCTGCGCCGCGTTCATCGGCTCCCCGCCGATGAACCTGATCGAGGTGGAGGTGGCCGACGGGAAGCTGCGCGGGCAAGGCGGACTGGCCCTCACGCCACCGCCGGGCCTGCCGCGCGACCGTCGCCTGGTCGCCGGCGTCCGGCCGGAGGCGCTGGAGGTCGCAGAACCGGGGGCGGAAGACTCAGTACCGGCCCGCGTGGTCTCGGCGGAGTGGCTGGGCGACGAGATCATCTACGTGGTCGACCACGGCGGCCGGCGCGACGTACGGGTGCGGATGCCGTCGACTGTCCGGTTCGCTACTGACGCGAAGGTCGGGCTGCGGCACAGCGGCGGGGCCCCGGCGGTCTATGACGTGAGCACGGAAGAGCTGGTGGCCTGATGGGAACCGTGGCAGCGCACGGATTGTGCAAGTCCTTCGGCAAGGTCCAGGCCCTGGACGGGGTGACGCTGGACGTGCCGGACGGCTCGTTCTTCGTCGTCCTCGGGCCCTCCGGGGCAGGCAAGACGACGACCCTGCGAGCGATCGCCGGCCTGGAGAAGCTCGACGCCGGGTCGGTGCATCTGGACGGGAGGGATGCGACCGATGACGCTCCCGCCGTACGGGATCTGGCCATGGTCTTTCAGAATTACGCCCTCTATCCGCGACACACGGTGTACGAGAACATCGCTTCGCCGCTGCGGGCACGCCGCTCTTCTTCGAGCGAGATCGCCGCTGCCGTCGAGCGGATCTCGAGCCTGCTGCACATCGAACGTCTGCTGCAGCGTCGCCCCGCGCAGTTGTCGGGCGGTGAGATGCAGCGTGTCGCCCTGGCCCGGGCGCTGGTCCGTAGCCCGCGCGCGTTTCTCATGGACGAGCCGTTGACGAACCTCGACCTCAAGCTCCGCGTCGAGATGCGCACCGAGCTCACCCGCATCCACTCCAGGCTCGGAGCAACCTTCGTCTACGTGACCAACGACCAGGTCGAGGCCCTGTCCATGGCCGACCAGGTCGCGGTGCTCAGGGAGGGGAAGGTGCAACAGGTCGGAACGCCGGCCGAGGTGTACGAGCGGCCGGCCAACCAGTGGGTCGCCGGGTTCGTCGGAAGCCCGCCGATCAGCCTGCTCGCCTGCCACGCCGAGGGCGATCGTCTGGTCGGTGCCCAAGGCTGGACGTTGCCACGGCCCCGCTGGACCACGGCTGAGGACGGTCGTTCCCTGCTGCTGGGCCTGCGTGCGGAGGACCTGTCCGTCGAACAGCGTGGGAACGCGTCGCTGTCAGGCGAGCTCTACGAGCTCGAGCCGCTCGGTGACCGGACGGTGGTCGACGTCCGAGTGGGGACGGAGATCCTCAAGGTCAAGGCAAGACCGACCATCACCGGTACGCCGGGCGAGCGGCTGCTTGTCACGGTCGACCTGGACCGTGCGCACCTGTTCGACGCCGGCACCGGGCTGTCGCTGTCCGAGGCCGGGCGGTAGCCGCGATGAGTGACCCGATGGACGTCCTGGCCCCCGAGCACCGGCGGCTCCGGATCGGCGACGCCTGGCGCGACGCCGCAAGCGGAGCCACCTTTGCCGTCGAGGACCCGGCCACCGGCAAGACCGTCGCCGAGGTGGCGGACGCCGGCGTCGTTGACGGGCTCGCCGCTCTGGACGCGGCGAGCAAGGCAATGGCGCAGTGGGCGGCGACCCCGCCGCGGAAACGGTCCGAGTTGCTGACCGCGACGTACCGGTCCCTGACCGGGCGATCCGAGGAGGTCGCCCGGCTGATAACGCTCGAGATGGGCAAGCCGCTCGCCGAGGCTCGGGCCGAGGTGGCCTACGGCGCCGAGTTCTTCCGGTGGTTCGCCGAGGAGGCGGTGCGCGTCGAGGGGCGCTACAGCACCGCTCCCGCAGGTGGATATCGCATCCTCACGGTGCCCAAGCCGGTCGGACCGTGCGTCTTCGTGACGCCCTGGAACTTTCCGTTGGCGATGGGTGCCCGCAAGATCGCTCCGGCGCTGGCGGCGGGCTGCACGACCATCACCAAGCCGGCAGCCCAGACGCCGCTCACCATGCTGCTCCTGGCCCGCATCATGGAGCAGGTCGGCGTTCCTCCCGGCGTGGTCAACGTGGTGACCACCAAGCGGGCCGGCGAGGTGGTCTCAGCACTGCTGGCCGACAGGCGGACCCGCAAGCTCTCGTTCACCGGGTCGACCGAGGTCGGGCGCGTGCTGCTCCGACAGGCAGCGGACAACGTGCTGCGCACCTCCATGGAACTGGGCGGCAACGCGGCCTTGATCGTGTGTGCCGACGCCGACCTGGACGTCGCGCTCGACGGTGCCATGGTGGCCAAGATGCGCAACATCGGGGAGTCCTGCATCGCGGCCAACCGGATCTACGTCGAGGAGCCGGTGCGCGAGGAGTTCACGGCGCGCTTCGCCGAGCGGATGGGCGCGCTTTCGGTGGGCCACGGTCTCGACGACGGCGTGGACGTCGGGGCGCTGATCGACGAGGCCGCGGTCACCAAGATCGAGGAGCTCGTCGCCGACGCGGTCGATCGCGGCGCCCGGGTCCTGGTGGGCGGCGAGCGTCCGGATGGGCCGGGCCACTTCTATCCGCCCACGGTCGTCGTCGACGTGCCCGACGATGCACGGATGCTGGGGGCGGAGATCTTCGGTCCGGTGGCGCCGATCATCTCGTTCACGTCCGACGACGAGGTGCTGGCGAAGGCCAACGACACCGAGCACGGCCTGGTCGGATACGTCTTCACCCGGGACCTTCAGCGGGCGCTCCGGTTCGCCGAGGGGCTGGAGACGGGGATGCTCGGCATCAACCGAGGTCTGATCTCGGACCCGTCGGCTCCGTTCGGAGGCGTGAAGCAGTCCGGGATCGGCAAGGAGGGCTCGCACGAGGGCATCCTCGAGTACCTCGACGTCACCTACGCGGCGATCGACCTACCGTGACCAGCCCGCTGCTCCGGTCGGCCGGCCTTGCCGACGCCGTCCCGGTCTCGCCGGTGACCTGGACGTCCGCCCAGCAGATCGCCGCCGATGTTCCGGAGAGGCACTGACATGCTCGAGACCGTCCGCGGACCACGCCAGCTGATAGTGGGCGAAGGGGTCGCGCAGAACATCCCGCGAGTGGTGGCCGAGAGTGGCTCGCGAGTCCTCATCGTGACCGACCAGGTCCTTCTGGGGCAGCCCGGCGTGGCCGCGATCGTGGCCGCCGTGCGGGAGAAGATCAAGGTCGTCGAGGTGTTCTCCGACGCGACTCCGGACGTGCCACTCGCCGATGTCGCCCTGGCAGTCTCGGTCGCCGCCGAGATGGACGCCGACGTGATCCTCGCGATCGGCGGTGGCACGGTGATCGACCTCGCCAAGATTGTCGGCGTCATCCGCCGCCACGGTGGGACGCCGCGCGACTACTACGGCGAGTCGAAGGTGCCGGGGCCGACGATTCCTCTCGTCGCTGTACCGACGACGTCAGGCACCGGCTCCGAGCTCACCCCCGTCTCGGTGTTGACCGACCCGGACCGCGAGCTGAAGGTGGGGGTCTCCAGCGTCCACATCGTGCCCGACTTCGCCATCGTCGACCCCGAACTCACCTACACCTGCCCCGCGACCGTCACCGCCCACTCCGGCATCGACGCGTTCTGCCACGCGGTGGAGAGCTACACCGCGCGACCCCGGGCCCACGGACCGCGCGACCCGGTGGAGCAGGTCTTCCTCGGCCGCAATGCGATCACCGACCACTACGCGCTCCTGGCCGCGGAGCGGATCGCCCGTAGCTTGCGCCGTGCCGTCAGGGACGGAGGCGACACGGACGCGCGCGCGGACATGTCCTACGGGTCCATGCTCGCCGGGCTCGCCTTCTCCCACGCGGGCAACGCGGCCCCGCACGCCCTCCAGTACCCCATCGGCGCAGCCACGCACACGCCGCACGGCCTCGGCGTCGGGCTGCTACTGCCCTACGCCCTGGACGCGGCCCGGGATGCCATCGGCGACCGGTTGGCCATCCTCGCCCGGGTGTGCGGGCTGGACGTGACCGACGCCTCGGATGCCGAGGCGGCTGATGCGTTCCTTGCCTGGCTCGACGGACTCCTTGCCGACATCGGCATCCCGCCCACCTTGGCGGACCTCGGCGTGGCACGCGCCGACCTTCCGCGCTTCGCGGAGATGGCCAGTGGCGTCACCCGATTGATTCAGAACCATCCAGGGCCGACCGACACCGCCAGCCTGACCGCGATCCTCGAAGCGGCCTGGGCCGGGGACCGGAGCCGACACAACCTGACTCTGAGCAGAGACAGTGGCTGAGTGAGTGTTCGAGAGGTGGATCAAGTCCATGTGAAGGTGCGGCGGAGTTGACGGCGGGCTGGGCATCCGCGGGTGATACGGCGGAGCATGCCGTTGATGGCGGCCCAGCGAATGATCACTTCGGAGACTTCGGGGTGGCATTCGTAGTCGCGGGCCAGCCGCCGGTGGGCGGTCAGCCAGGCCAGGGTTCTGTCCACCACCCAGCGGCGGGAATGCAGGCCGACGGATCCGTCCCGATCCTCGACCGCCTCCAGCAGTGGCTGCATCGCGCCTTGGCCGCCATCGATGACCCGCAACAGCGCCGCAGCGTCTCGCGCTACGCCCACTGGTATCCCTCGCGCCGGCTCCGAACCCGCACCGGCCCAAACACTGCTGTCACGGATACTCAGGCCACCACCGTGCGCAATCACATCGACGCGGCGACCGCTGCCCTGGCCGACATTCAGTACGCCGACGTCGATCAATGGCGCGCCGAACGGCGGGTCGCCCGCAGAGCCGAACTGCGGAGCTTTCCTGCGCTGGGCACGCAGCGAAAAGCTGACCACCGTCGCGCTCGTAGTCTCGCAGTGGGACAGGCCCGCGGACCGTATCGACCAAGACCGACCCCGACCGCCCTACCGGTCTCGCTCGGCGACAGGCGCCCCCCGGTGGTCGTGGAAGAGGCCTTGGAGCCCGGTGACCGCCTGCTTCTCCACACCGACGGCATCATCGAAGCACGCTCGGCCGACGGCGAGCAGTTCGGCGTCGAACGACTCACCGACTTCACCGCCAAGGCCCTCGCCGACCAGCTTCCCGGACCGGAGACCATGCGGCGGCTCGTGCACGCCATCCTCGACTACCAGGACGACCGGCTGCAGGACGACGCCACCGTACTTCTCGCCGAATGGCGCAGTCCCGCCCCACCACAATCGGACACCGAACTGATCACCGGGTCGGAACAAGAACCGCTTGACCTGGACCAGTGACCACGCTGCGCCGGTGCGGATGATCGACTTCCGTCGCGCCCGCCGCACCGCGGAACGAGGCGTCCCGCGTGATGGTCATCAGTCGGCGGCGAGGAGTTCGGCGCGTTCGGCGGCGACGTCGAAGTCGGGTTCGGGGTACTGCGGGTCGATGTCGGCGAAGGCGTCGCGCAGCAGGGTGGCGACGGCCCAGTTGCGGTACCACTTGCGGTCGGCGGGCACGACATACCAGGGCGCGGCAGTGGTGCTGCACCGGTTCACCGCGTCCTCGTACGCCTGCTGGTAGTCGTCCCACCGGGCTCGTTCAGCGAGATCACCCGGGTTGTACTTCCAGTGCTTGCTCGCGTCGTCGAGCCGGGCGAGCAGACGCTTCTTCTGTTCGTCCTTGGAGATGTGCAGCATGACCTTGACCATGGTCAGCCCGTCGTGGCGGCGTTCCTCCTCGTCGGGCAGGCCGAAGCTGACGGCTTTCATGCCCGCAGGGCTCATGCTCTGGGTGACGTTGCGGACGGTACCGTCTTTGCCGCCGCAGTCCATGGCCTGCAGCACCAGCAGCACCCGCCGGTTGGTGGCGCCCTCTTTGGCCGAGGCGAACAACCGCTCCTGGTACGCGGCGAGCTCCTTCGACATTGCGGCCACCTCGGTCTGTGACCACCGTTTCGGGTCGTGACCGATCACCCGCTTCTCCGGCAGCCCGGGAGTGCTGCGCGGGTCGATGTCAGCGAGCCGTGTACCGCCGGGCCGAACCGTCAACAGTTCGTGTAGTCCAGGCATGCGTGCTCCCTCGGGCGGTAGGCGGCTCGATTTGTTTCCTTACCCCGAGAGTCGCCGGTGTCACCGTGTTGTTGGGAAGCTCTACAGGCGGTAGCCGCGGGAGCTTCGGCACGGCGCGTCCGGGCGGCAACCCGATGTCCGCCGCAAGCTTTCATCCGCCATGCCCAGCGAGCTACGCGCTCGCCTCTCATCGACCGCTCGTCGCTATCCGCAACTGGTACCGGGCGTGCGCCCGGCGGCTCATGGCGGTGGCCGACAATTGTCAGAGGCGTTCACGAATTACCTTTGTCACGGCGAAAGCGTGACTATCGTCATAACAAAAGCATGACTTTTGTCATCGACACATTCCAGCCCTCTACAACTTGACAGTCTCCGTTAGACGGTGAAAGCTGGCGGAAATTGGTGACGGCGCCAGCGCCAGTTCGCAGAAGTGAAGAACTGTCCCCGCACGTCGACGTGCGTTGACGGACGATGGCGTACGTCCGAGTGCGAAAATCGCCGACGCCTTCTTCTCGAAAAATCGCAAGAATTAGTTCCTGCTATATGAATCCACCGCTCCTCGCCCAAGGTTATCCGCAGAGCATGACGGGCAGATACTGCACAATGAAGCTCGTCGATTAAAGGAGTGGGACATGCGCATCGGGATCATCGCCAGGCTCGCATTAGCCAGCACAGTCGCATTGGCCATGGCCACGGTCGTGGGCACCCCGGCTGTAGCTGCGCCGGCACCGAAGGTCGCTGCCGGCACCATGACGTCCGCCGTCAACGGCACCTTCGGCAACGGCGGCACGGTAACCGGAACCTTCACACCGAAGCGGTTCGCCGCGCAGAACGGCAAGGTGGTCGCCATCGGCACGTTGCACAGCGTGCTGACCGACGCAGCCGGTTACAACGTCGGCACCACGGACACCGCAGTCACCCTGCCGGTGCAATTGCCGGCAGGGGACGTCGGCACACAGGCCGCCTGTCCGATCCTGCACCTGGTGCTCGGCCCGCTGGACCTCAATTTGCTCGGGCTGACGGTCCACCTCAACACCGTCGTGCTCGACATCACCGCGATCTCCGGGCCGGGCAACCTGCTGGGCAACCTGTTGTGCGCGATCGCCGGCCTGCTCAACGGCGGCCTGAATGCGCCGCTCGCGCAGATAGTCGCGCTGTTGAACGCGATCCTGGCTCTGCTGAGCCTGTAACGCTCCAGATCGGCCGGTCCCTCGCCACGCGAGGGACCGGCCCGCGTCGCCGCTCTGCCGAGATACGGGTGCACGGCACGACCCACGCCCCGTGCGGGAGGAGAACGTCAGGGCGGCGGCAACTAGTGGTCGTCATCCTGACGTTCATAGAAATCAACCGAACCTGAGAGCTAAATGCCTGCGGGATGACCTTTGAATGCGGTGTAGGAACTGTGCGTATGCCCTGCGCGCAAGAAACCCAAGCTAGGCGCAACGGCACGCCAACGAGTCACGCGTCGCCAGCACTCCCCCGGCGATACCTTGCGCCCGCGCCGAGTCACACACGCCACCCATCAGCACCGACCTTTACGAGCGCGCCCAGCAGACCATCAAGAAGCGCCACAACATTCTGAGCGAGGCCGAGATGACGGTGCAGGCGGTCTGGATCTCGCCGTGAGCTGGCGCTGGATGCAGGTGCCTTTACGAGCCGGTGTTCACGGTGATGGGTTCGCCCTCGATCAGGGCCGGGATCGGAGCCGGCTCGAAGCCCTTGACGATGAGATAGACGCCGACCGCCGATGATTGCCAGCATCGCCAGGCCTCGCGGCACGAGTCCGGATCGGTACATCAGGTAGCCGAGGATCATGCCGCTCGCGATGCCGGCGAGGATGCCGGGCCCGACCAGGAACGCCCAGTCGTAGATCGCGACGAAGGCCTCGCCGAGAGCCGCGTCGGTGCCGGCGGTGCCTTGCTGGCGCATGAACACGAACGGGAGCAGGCTGACGACCCCGATAGCGATGAAGGTGCCCTCGACGAGCCGGGCGGCGACGTAGCCCAGCGCGAGGCTTTCGCTGTATCGCTTGAACAGTGCGTACGGGACGACGGCTGTGCCGACGTTGGCGATGATGAGATGATTTCGAGGGTGGCGCCCAGACCCACGCTGACGGTGGGGTCGGCGCCGGTCCCGGTGATGAGGGCGAGGATGTCCCGCACCGGCGTCAGCGGGCGGTGCGGCTGGTCGCTGAGGTGCGGCCGCACTACGAGTCCGACTGGGCTGCGATCACCGCGGAAGCTCAGAAACTCGGCATCGGCACCGCCGAGACGCCGCGTAAATGGGTCCGTCAAGACCAGGCTTTGAGCAGGCCTGCACTCTTCCTGCGGCTCTGGGCTATTTCTGCGACCTGCCATTTTTGTGCCGTAGCTGCGACGCAGGGCTTGACGCTGCGGGCGGGCGGCGATGGCATGAATGAGGCTCTGCACGGAGTCGGGCAGGGGGCCTCCATGGGACGTGTCCGCATATCTCCCGCACACCGCATCGATCTCCTCGGACGGTTCGCCGTCGTCGCCTCCGGGCGCCGGGTGGGCCTGCGCCCGAGTGCCCGGCGCCTGGTCGCCCTGCTCGGCGTCCGCGGGCCGACCGCCCGGTCCGACGCCGCCGGGCTGCTGTGGCCGGACCTTGATCAGCACCGCGCCCGCGACAACCTCCGGACGGCGTACTGGCGGTTGCGTAACGACGCTCCACAGCTGGTGACCGAGGAGGGCGAGGTTCTGCGCATCGCCGACGCATGCGTCGACTTCGACGAGGTACGCCAGTGGGCGTGGCAGGTTATGCGCGGCGAGGATCTCCCGTTCCGTCCGTGGGCAGGTGGCCCGCTCGAGTTGTTGCCCGGGTGGAGCGACGAGTGGCTGGTGGAGTTCCGGGAGGAGTTCCGGCTGCTCACCCTGTACGCCCTGGAGGGCTGCGCGCAGCGATTGCTGATGGCCGGCCGGGTGGGAGAGGCCGCCACCCTGGCGCGTACGGCAGTGGGTGTGGACCCGCTGCGGGAAAGCGCGAACCGGCTGCTGATCGAGATCGAGATCCGGGCCGGCAACGGCCTCGACGCCGTCCGGCAGTACCGCCGCTACGCCCATCTGCTCGATCGGGAAGTGCAGGCCGAACCGGGCCCCGGGCTGACCATGCTGATCGCCCCGCACCTGCGGCCACCGGCCACCAGCCGTCACTGCTGATCCCATCCGGCAGGTAGCCGACACCGGAGCCTCGGCTGTCACGCCGCTGAGACGCCTCCGCGACGCTGTCCACGCGCGAACTCCCACACGGCTGCGATGCCTGCGGGTATGTGTGGCCCCCGATCGGCTGCGACCTGCCGATGAACGCGCACGGCGCTGAGACGCCCCTGCCACGCTGCCGCCCCGGGCGTGGCACGTCGTCGCGGCGCCGGCGGAACGGTCGCCGCACGCCACCGCAGCGGCCGGCGGCGAAGGATTCGCCGGGTAGCGCTACCAGACCGGCCCGGCAGGCCATCGGGCTACGCGTCGAACCGTACCGATGCATGGAGGCATCCTCATGTCACGAACCGCAACCAACCGATCCGCAACCGGCACCGCAACCGCGAAGCCCGCCGGCGGCGCGTACCCCGCCACCGGCCGCGACGCCGGCCGCACCGTCACCGACCCCACGCCCGACTACTCGCAGGAAGCCGAACGGATGGTGCAGGACCTCGGCGCCGTGCCCGCCACCGGCACCCGCGACGTCGGCCCGGACGTGGCGGCGCCGGCCGGCGCACTGCCCGCCATCGACCCGAACGACCCCGAGCTGCAGCGCAGCCTGTGGGGCACCTTGTTCCAGGTCGTCGGTCCCGCGGTCGTCGCCGCCGTCGACGCGCTAGCCGGCCAGCAACGCGCGGCCGGGCTGCCCGAAGCCGACGCCGACCAGCGCGTGCGCGACCTCACCTCGTTCCTCACCACCATCGGCCCCAAACTGTGGGACCTGGTGCCGGAAGCGATCGAGACGCTGACCCGCACCGCCGCCGAGAACCGCGGCCTGCCCGCGGCCGACGACGACGAGGCCCAGAGCCGCTGGATCTTCCCGTTGATCAGTGCGCTGGCCCCCGTGGTGATCCCCGCGGTGACCGACATGATCAACGGCCTGATCGGCAACCGGGACGTCGGCCCCGACGGGGCGAGCTCCGAGGTCTCGCTGCTGCGGGGCGAGCTCGGTGCGACGGTCGGGCGGGACCTGTTCGGCAGCATTTTCGGTGGCATCGTGCAGGTGCTGCCGACCGTGTTCACCCTGCTCGGCGGCCAGAGCCGGGACACCGGACTGACCCTGGACAGCTTCCCGACCCGCACCTACGACGGCGACTTCATCAACATGGTCGTGTCCGACCTGGGCGACCCCAGCATGATCGAGATCTCGCTGAGCCAGCCGTACAACACCTGGTGGAAGCAGATCGAGCTGATGGCCGGCGACTCGGTGATCCAGGCGATGTGGTGCCAGGACGGCCGGCACGACGACGGACCGGTGCGCATCCCGGTCACCCAGCTGCGCCGCGCCGGGCACTTGCGCTTCTGGAAGGCCAAGTTCTGGGGCGTGCACACCGCGATGTACGACGTGTACGACCTCGACAAGATGGCCGGCAAGTCGCTGCGTTTCGAATGGCTCGACGACTGACCCGCACCGACCGCAGGGAGGGAGCGGAGTCCACGGATTGCGCTCCCTCCCCCTTTTTCGGGAGAGACCCATGGCCACACTTACCCGAACTCTGCGCCGGGGCGTTACCGGTGAGGACGTTCGCGAGGTCCAGCAACTTCTTCAGCAGGCCGGATACGACCCCGGCACCATCGACGGCATCTTCGGCGTCGCGACCGAGGCCGCGACCAAGGATTTCCAGCAGGAACACCACCTGAGCGTGGACGGCGCAGTCGGCCCGCAGACCTACGGGGCCCTCGTCCAGTCGCTCGGCTCCCCGACCGGCACGGTGCAGGGCCGCAGCCTGCACATCGGCCTCAACCGCGTGAACGACAGCGCCTATCCGGGCTTCCGCATCCCGGTGCTGCGCGGCTGCATCAACGACGCCAACGACATGCGGGCCATCGCGCAGTCGCACGGCTTCGTGGCCGCGCCGAACCTGCACGACGGCCAGGCCACGGCGGAGGCGGTCATCGACGCGATCAGCTCGGCGGCCCAGAGCCTGAAGTCCGGCGACATCTTCCTCCTCACGTACTCCGGGCACGGCAGTCAGGTGCCGGACCTGGACGCCGAGGAGTCCGACCACATGGACGAGACCTGGATCCTCTACGACCGGCAACTACTCGACGACGAGCTCTACGCCCTGTGGGGGCAGTTCGCCCCGGACGTGCGCATCCTGATGTTCTCGGACAGCTGTCACAGCGGCACGATGAGCCGGGCCATGGTCCAGGCGACGGAACGCGACGTCGCCGAACGCGACCTGGTGCGGCGCGGTCTGTCCCGCGAGGCGGACCCGGCCGCGGACTTCGCCCCGCCGAGCACCATCCCGCCCGACGAGGTGCAACTCACCCTTTCGCTCGCCGCGACGGTACGGCCGTTGCTCGCGTCCGTGACCGGTGGGCGTACGGGAGCAGAGCTCGAACGAGTCACCGGACAGGTCATCGCGCCGGTGCTGGACCGGATCGGGGCGACCCACCGGGCCCTGTCGACCGAGACCGCGCTGGTCTCGAAACTGCTGCCGGTGGAGGACGCGGCGATCGACTTCCGGCGCCGGTCGAAGCTGTACCGGGCGGCGAAGGCGATGACCCGCCGGTCCGTCCCGCCGGCCGCGTCGATCCTGTTGTACTCCGGCTGTCAGGACAACCAGACGTCGCTGGACGGCACCCGCAACGGCCTGTTCACCCAGAATCTGAAGCTGGCGCTGGCCGAGAACCCGGCCACCTACGCCGACCTGCACCGGTCGGTCTCGGCGAAGATGCCCGGTTCGCAAACCCCGAACATGTCCTGGGTGCCGTTCCGCAACGTCGCGTTCGAGGGCCAGACCCCGTTCGCCATCCAGTGAGGCAGCGATGGACACACTGGCCTGGCTCACCGCCGCGATCACCGACTTCCGTACGCCGGCACCGGACACGGCACCACCCGACGCCGTGGCGTTCCTGGCCGGAGCGTTCAGCACCAGCTTCGCCGGCGAGCCGCTGGTCAACGACCTGGCCCAGGCCGTGGCGCTGCGGTCACTGGGCCGGGCGACGCTCACCGTGGCTGATCAGGCCGAGTTCGCCGGTTTGATTCGCGGGCCGGCGGCGTACCTGCGGCTCAGACGCGAGCAGCTGCTGATTTTGCAGCCGGCCGAACCGCCGGTGCTCTGGCCGGATCCCCGCTGATCAGGGGAAGGGCGGTGCCGAATCGGCACCGCCCGTCCCCTGAGTCCTGCGCCGGTCTGTTCTTGGCCGCTCGCGCTAGTGGTCAGTGGCGCGCAGCACGGCCTTGTACAACTGCCGTGGTCGTCCCCGTATCGCATGCCCCATGAGAAGGTCAGTGATCGCGGCAGGGCTCGACCGCGGGCATGTTCGAGGCGTGCACGCCCGCCCGCCCCAGCGTCTGGTCGAAGGCCTGGCTCCAGCGCCCGTCCTCCTCGGCGTCCGTGATCACGCGTGTGAGGAATTCGCAGAACACCCGATCGCCCTTCGGATAGCCGATCCCGTACGCGTCCTCGGAGAACTTCGGCCCGACCACCGCCAGCTTCGTCGGCAGCTGGGCGACGTAGCCGAGCAGGACGACGCCGTCGGTGGTGACGCCGTCGACCGACCGAGTCAGCAGGCGCTGCACACACTTGGTGTAGGTCGGCTCGGCCACCGGCGCCGTGCCGTACAGCTGCTGCCACTTCACAATCGAGGTCGAGCCGGCGGCTGAGCACACCCGGCCGGCGCCGATCCGATCCGGCCCGGTGATGACGTTGCGGTCGGCCCGCCGCACCAGCAGCTGCTGCCCGGTGCGGAAGTACGGTCCGGCCTGCCCGACCATCGTTCGCCGGCGATCGTTCATCGAGTATGAGGCCACGACGATGTCGACGCGACCCTGAACGAGATAGCTTTCGCGAACCCCGGATGTCGTGGTGACGAACGTGATCTGCTTGCGGCTGAGGCCGAGCTCGGCGGCCACGATGGTGGCGATCTCGACGTCGAAGCCCTCATGGCGGTTGGTCGCCGGGTTGAGGAATCCCAGGCTGGGCTGGTCGGACTTCACCCCGATGCGGATCCGCCCGGCCTGCTGGAGCCGGTGCATGGTGGTGCCGTCAGCGAACATGACGGGCTCCGGGCGATGGCAGGCGGAACCCGCCAGCAGGACGCCGGCGAGGACGACGGCCAGGAGCGGTCTCATTGCGGATCACCGAGACCAGCGTCGCGCGCCCGGGCCACCGCGGCGGCCCGGTCGCTCACGTGCAGCTTGGACAGGATCGCCGAGACGT
Source organism: Actinoplanes sp. CA-051413 (assembly GCF_050955795.1). NCBI lineage: Bacteria > Bacillati > Actinomycetota > Actinomycetes > Micromonosporales > Micromonosporaceae > Actinoplanes > Actinoplanes sp. CA-051413. The sequence goes on along the minus strand of NZ_CP192100.1, from coordinate 2,842,888 downwards.
GGTTGCGCACCGTCTTCTCGGAGAGCGCGAGCCGACGCGCGATCTCGTGATTGCCGCGCCCCTCGGCGAGGAGCTTGAGCACCTGCCGTTCGCGGTCGGTGAGCTCGGGGAACACGGTCGCGGTCCGATCCTGGTCGGCTCCGATGAAGAAGTCGCTGATCCGGTGGGCGACGCCGGTGCCGTACACCGACTCGCCCGCCGCAACCGCGAGAATCGCCCGGGTGATCTCCGTCCGGTCTGCGCCCTTCAGCAGGTAGCCTCGGGCGCCGGCCCGAAGGGCGCCGATCAGCGACTGGTTCTCGTCGTGCATGGTCAGGACGAGCACCTTGATCGTCGGGTGGCGCGCCAGTATCGCGCGCGTGGCCGCGGCGCCGTCCATGCCGGGCATGGTCAGATCGGTGATCACGACGTCGGGCTGGGCGTCGTCGACCAGGGCCAGGAGCTCCCGGCCACCGGCCGCCTCGCCGACGATCTCGATCTCCGCATTGCCGGCGATGGCGGAGACGAGCCCGTAGCGGAACATCGGGTGGTCATCGGCGAGGACGACTCGAACGGGATGGGTCATGACGGCTCCAGCGGCAAGGTGGCGGTGATGATGGTGCCGGTGCTGCCCGATTTGATCTCCAGCCGTCCGCCCAGGTTCTCGGCTCGGCGGCGCATGGAGGTCAGGCCGATGCCGGCGACGGCCGACCGGGTGCCGTGCCCGTCGTCGGCGACCACGATGCGCAGCGCGCCGTGGGGCACGCCGACGCTCACCCGCACCTGGCGGGCGCCGGCGTGCCGGGCGACGTTGGTGAGCGCCTCGGTAGTGATCCGGTACGCGGCGTTCTCGACGTCGGCCGGCAGGACGGGCAGGACGGAAGTGCTCAGCGACACCGGGACCTTGGAGGAGATCGTGGCGGCGTGCCGGCGGATCGCCTCGGACAGCGTCATCGTGTCGAGCGCGGCCGGGCGCAGGTCGTCGAGGATGCGGCGGACCTCCGCCAGTGCGACCGCGACCTCGTCCTGGATCCGGCGCAGCAGGGGGCTGCGGTCGGTGTCGGCCAGGGCTTCCAGGCCGAGACCGATGCCGGAGAGCGAGGGGCCGAGGCCGTCGTGCATGTCGGCGCGGAGCCGGTCGCGTTCGGCCTCGGCCGCCGTGACCACCCGGTCCCGTTCCGCCTCCAGTTGCTCGGCGAGCTGATAGGCCCGGACCACCAGAGCCATTTGCAGGGCGAGCACGGCCAAAAGCCGTACGTCGGCGGCGGTGTAGGTCTCGCCGGGCCGGCGCGGCAGCACCCGGACCTCGCCGAGCGCCGCGCCGCCGAACTGCAGGGGCAGATTGGTGGTGGGGGTCGCGTCCTCCTCCGCGCCGACCCCGGCCAGCCGCCGGCCGTCGACACCGATCAGGCTGGCGCCCGGCGCGTGCACGGCGGCTACGAGACTGGCGAGCGCCGCGTCCAGCGGTTCGCCCTGGCCCGTTCCTGCGACTCGCTCGCCCAGCGAGGTCAGCGCCCGGATCGGGTCGCTCCGGTGGCCGTAGAGGAGACGGTCGGCGGCGCGTTGCAGCCGGTCCCGCGCGGGTGTGAGCGCGAGCGCCACGCACGCGGCGGCGATCACGCCGAGAAGCGGCCGGCTGTCGAGCGCGGCGCCGACGACCGCGCCGACAGCGGCCGTGACGCCCAGATACGCGGCCACCACGACCGACGTGTACATGCCGTAGACCAGGCCGCGCCGCAGCACGGTCTCGATGCCGAACAGGCGGTAGCGCAGAACGCCGACCGCCACGGCGATCGGGACCAGCAGCAGCGGCAGCAACATCAGGACGTTGGCGAACGTGGCGGTGACGAAGAACGACGCCGCGAGGAACGGCATCACGACGCAGATCAGCAGCGCCAACTGCTGGCGGCGGGGGAACTGCGCGCGGAAGAGCCGCATGACGGTACCGACCCAGATCACGATCATCGAGATCACCAGCAGTGGGGTGAACACCCAGGAGCTGAACCGGCTCCACTGAGCCCACACCGCCGGCAGAGCGGGAATCGTGGCGTCCACGTCGGTCGAAAGAAAAACGGTGAGGTCGTAGACGCGCGGACCGGGGACCAGGAGGTCGGCCAGCCGCTCGGGGAAACGGGGCACCATGCCCCAACCCGACGCCGAGCCGGGATCGACGACCGGGAACGGGATGCAGAGCATCAGGACGACGATCGACACGGTGGCCGTGCCGACCGGCCAGCGCCACCACGCGCCCGGCAGCCGGCCGTCCGGGTAGAGGGCCAGCAGCAGGGTCGGCGGGATGAGCCAGCCGGGCAGGTACAGAGCCGGCCCGAAGTACGCGCCCCACGACGGCGAGCTGCCGAGCAGGCCGTAGCCGCTGTATGCGGTGATACACACCGCCGCCGCCTGGGACAGGCCCACCCCGAGAACCGACCAGCCGACCGCGTTTCGCGGACGGATCCAGGCAAGCACCGCGCCGGTGATCGACCAGACCAGCGCCAGCACGCCGCAGGCCAGAACGAAGACCGGCCCGGTGAACGGCTCCGGCGCGAAGAACCAGGTCTCCTCGCTCGGCCGCACGATCTTGCCCCACGCCAAGGCGACAACGACGATCGAGGACGTCGCTGCCGCTGCCGCACCGAACCTGGCGAACCTCACCCCGCCAGTCTGTGCTCGACGCAGGCCACCTTCCAGTACGAATGTCCCGTCCGGACGGGCAATCGTCCCGGCTCACCCGGGACGGTGACCCCGCGGTCCCGCGCCGGCCACCGGGCGCGACGCCCGGCCGGTGCGGGACGCCCGTCTCATGCGCCCGGCCGCATGGGCGGCGCACTGTCACAGGCAACCGCAACCCCTGGAAACCATCGAAGGAGCGCAGCTCATGAACATCTCCTCCACCACCGCACGCATTCTGCTGGCCGCCGGCGTGGCTGCCGGTGCGCTGGCCGCCGTCTCGGCGACCCAGAGCTCGGCCGAGGCCGCGGCGTCGCCCGGCGCGGTGTTCCGTCGCGCGGCCACGAACGTGGACCTACCGACAACCGGTGGCCCGGCCAACACGGTCGTCTCAATACCGCTGCCGGCGGGTGACTGGGTCGTCCAAGCCAAGGCCAACGGCGTCTACTTCGGGCGGCCCGAGGACTACATCCGCTGCGGCATCTTCTTCAACTTCCGGCCCATCCCGGCCTCGGTGGGCAGCACCATTCACCTGGGCACACACCTCGGCGGCGGTGGAACCTACGTCGGTCCGCTGGCCAATGTCGCCGTGGTGCACACATCGACCTCCGGCTTTGTCCAATTGATGTGTTCACACGACCGCACTGTTCTGGCGGGAATGCCGGTGCCCTACGTCGAGGACGCGGCTCTACTCGCTACCCGCCCAGGTGTGATCGACGGTTGACTTCCGCTCGGCGCGGGCGGTCCGACCGCCGCCCGCGCGGGCGCCAGGACATTCGGGAGGACCTGATGGACAACGCCAAGCTCGTGCCCGCCACCCCCGTCGACCTGCTGGTCGTCATACGGGAACGCCGGGAGCGCACCGACACCTACCTGCGCTCAGCCGGCGCCCGCCGACGGCTGTTGGTCAACGTCACCCTCGTCGCCGCCGCGTTCGCGACCTTCCTGACCGCTGCCCCGGCGTTCGGCGGCCAGTCGTTCGCGAAGTGGCTGACCGGCGTCTTCGGCCTGTCGTCACCGGCGTGGCAGCTGCTGTGCGCCGCCGCGGCGGTCTGTTCCCTGGCGGCGACGATCGCCACCCAGTTGCTGAACTCCCACCAGCTCGACGAGCGCGTGGCGGCCGCGCAGACCGTCCGAGCGCAGCTCGAAACCCTCGAGATCCGCGCCGGTCTACGCCAGATCGGCCCGGCCGAGGCAGTCGCCGAGCTCATCAAGTGCGTCGACGGCGCTGCCTTCGTATGGCCGTCGTCGCCTCGCCCAGCCCGCGCCACGGGCCGCGCGACAGTCCTTCAAATCCCCCGCGCGAGCTGCACGTGCGGATCGGCTCAACGATCCAGCCGGGCCCCGGACGACCACGCGCCAGCCACGCCGTGACAAACGTGCGGCCCGCTGGGCTGGCGGCAGCCTGTGGCCGTCCGACGAGCAGCACGCGATGTCAGCCGGTCAACGTGAATCGGCCGGCCCAGGCACGCGGACAAGGGCCCAAGGAACGAGGAGTCGTCCTGGAGGGGATCACTGGGGCTCATCTTCCAGCTGCTGGAACGGTTCCGGAACCGGTTTCGCTTGACTGACGCCAATCGATCTAACAAGACTGTTAACACATGTAACACCTCTCCCCCGGAGGGCATCCCCCATGCGAAAGTCCAGGTTCCTCATCGCCGCGGCAGCCGTCGTGGTGACACTCAGCGGCGGCCTCGCCGTCGTATCACGCGGCGACACAGCCGAAGCAGCCGTGGTCTGGAACGAAGAGTTCAACGGCGGCGCCGGCACCGGCGTCGACTCGTCGAAGTGGAACTTCGACACCGGCGGCAGCGGCTTCGGCAACCAGGAGCTGCAGTACTACACCAGCGGCACCAACAACGTCGCCATGGACGGGCAGGGCCACCTGGTCATCACGGCTCGTAAGGGCAGCGGCGGCCACAACGACTGTTGGAACGGCACCTGCCAGTTCACCTCCGGCCGGATCCAGACCGCCGGCAAGTTCACCCAGCAGTACGGCCACATCGAGGCCCGTATCCAAGTCCCGAACGGCTCCGGCCTCTGGCCCGCCTTCTGGATGCTCGGCGGCGGCAACTGGCCGGCCGACGGCGAGATCGACATCATGGAGGTCGTCGGCCGGGACCCCAACCGGCTGTTCGGCACGCTGCACGGTCCCGGCTACTCCGGCGGCAGCTCGTACGGCAACACCCTCGTCGCCGGCTCGCCGTGGTACCAGGCCTTCCACAACTACGCCGTCGACTGGTCGGCGAACCTGATCGTCTGGACCGTGGACGGCCAGGAGTACTTCCGGGCCACCCCGGCCTCGCTGTCGGCCGCCAAGGGCAACGTGAGCTGGGTCTTCAACCACCCGTTCTTCATCATCCTCAACCTGGCGGTCGGCGGTAACTTCGGCCAGGGCAACCCCGCCGGGCTGCCCGCCGAGAGCCGGATGTTGATCGACTACGTGCATGTCAGCACCTCGAACACCGGCCCGACCACGCCGCCGCCCAGCGGTGGCACCGCGCTCAAGTCGAGCCTCAGCGGCCGCTGCATCGACATCCCGGGTGCCAACCCGGTGGACGCCGCCCGGCTGCAGACCTACGACTGCAACGGCACCGCCGCGCAGCAGTGGTCGTTCAACAGCGACGGCAGCGTCCGCGCGCTGGGCAAGTGCATGGACGCCGCGGCCGCGGGCACCGCCAACGGTACGGCGATCCAGCTCTACACCTGCAACGGCACGAACGCGCAGAAGTTCACCCTCTCGGCAGCCGGCGACCTGGTCAATCCGGCCGCCAACCGCTGCGTGGACATCGTGAACCGGGGCACCGCCAACGGCTCGCAGCTCCACCTCTGGGACTGCTCCGGCGCGAGCAGCCAAAAATGGACACGGGCTTGAGTCATCGGTAAGCGCCGGAAAGGTCAGCAGGTTCCCGCCTGCTGACCTTTCTGGTCCATCGGCTCAAGGCCGTGACCTGGGGACAGATCCGCACCCGCGAGACCGGTCACGGCCGCAATGAGACCTGCACCGTCAAAGCCGTCACCAGGCACACGCCCGGTGGTATCGCGTTCCCGCACGCCCAGCAAGCCGTCCGAATCACCAGCACCATCGGTGCCAGGACCAGCCGCGAGACCGCCCTACCGGAGTGTCGGTGACCTCACAGCGCTCTTGACGCCCCGCGTATCCCAGGTCCCGCGCGGCCCGTCGCCGCGGGAACCGGCATGGAGGGTGGCGAACCCCTTCAACGACCAGCCCGAGCGGCAGAACGTCGCCCAGGACCGCGCCTGCTTCCCCCGAAGGTTCGCCAGGCCAGAGCGGCCCCGAGGGTCGCAGAGCCGCCTCGCCGTTTGGCCAGTCCTTATGGACGCACGAGAATGACCGTCTTGCCCTTGGTCCGCTCGGTCGGATTGAGAGCGGCGACGGCATCGTCGAGTGTTGCAACGGTGCCGATGTTCGTCCGCAGCCGTCCGTCGCGGACGCGCTGGACGACCTCATTCAGCTGGACCCGGTCAGCCTCGACGACGAAGTCGACGGCCAAGCCGCCGGCGGGCCGCGCCTCGGGCGGCCCCACGATCGACACCAGTGTGCCTCCAGGTCGGATCAGACGCACGGATCGCTTCTGGATGTCTCCGCCGATGACGTCGAAAACCAGGTCGACACCGCCCACGTCTTCCAGCGCGTCGTTCTCGAGGTCGACGAACTCCTGCGCGCCGAACTCGAGGGCCTTCTGCCGGTCGGCCGCGCGTCCGGTGCCGATGACGTACGCGCCGACTCACGTGCCAGTTGCGTCACCATCGTCCCGACCGCGCCGGCCGCGCCATGCACCAGCACGCTTTGCCCCGCCCGGAGGCGGCCGTGCTGGAACAGTCCCTGCCACGCCGTCAGACCCGAGATCGGCAGGCTCGCGCCCACCGTGAAGTCGACGTCGCCAGGCAGCGGCGCCAGGTTGCGGGCCTCGACGGCCACATACTCCGCGAGGGTGCCGTCGCGATGCCAGTCCGTGAGGCCGAACACCCGCTGCCCCACCGACAGCCCCGTCGTGCCATAACCGAGGGCTCTGACCACTCCGGCCATCTCATGCCCGGGGATCGACGGTGTCCGGTCCCGGTCACGGCGATCAGTCCAGGTCGAAGGCCACGCCATCTCGGTCGGGACGAATCCCGACGCATGAACCTCGACAACGACGTCGTTGATTGCTGCCGCCGGCATGGGGCGCTCCACCAGCGTCATCCCGGCCGTTCCGGCAGCCTGGTCCGTCACCACGATCGCTTTCATAGGATCGTCTCCTCGATCATCTACGCAGTTACTTATGCGAAGGCCGATGCCCATCCGGTATAGCCGGGCGGTAATTCTCCACGGAGCAGACGGATGAAGGCGTGGCCACATGCCAACAATGGGTCAGTAGGCGGGTCGGAGTGAAACGACTCCTGTTCGCCTCCCGTGCCGAAGGAATTCACGAGAGCCTTCGGGATGGCCGGAGACCACTCGCGCAGCTGCCGGAGGACCCGCTCGGACAGGTCGAGCACCACCGCGACACGCTCGGATTCCGTTCCGAGATGGTCATCCAGACAGGATGACACGCATCCCATGAAGCCGGCCGTGGCTTGCGCCTCCCAGTCAGCACAGGCATCAATGAGCCACGCCGGGGGCGCGGAGATCCGTTCGGCCTCTTGCGCCAGCAGGTAGAGCCACACTTCTGCCTGGTAGTCGCGGACCCAGAAACCGGACTCCCGGTAGTCCACGTACGAGCTGCCCACACGAAAAGTAGATCAGCCGGGCGGCAGTCGGTCGCCACTGGGTAAGCCGTCGGCAGAACCTTCGGTTAGGTCGCCGCGCCAGGTACGGAGGCTACCGACTTCCAAAAGTCAACGGCCGCAATGGCGCGCTCCCATGGATCGTTGACATCGTCATCGCTCCCGTGACTTCTCCGCGCAACGTCCCAGGAGGTAGCTCGTAGAGCGCCGCCCCGCACGGGAGACAACGCGCTGTCGTGCCGACGATCGCTTTGTGGGCGGCATGCGTGGATGTCGCGAAGATAGTGTTCTAGCGAGGGCCTCTGTCGATAGTCGATCTCGTGCGGTGTAGGCCGCCGAGGGCGGTCGACATGCTCGGCTCGGGTTTCGGCGCCCAGGTCGGCCTGAGTTGCGGAGAATGGCGGCAACGATCCGGAGGAACGGTGATGCGGCGGTTCGAGGGCAAGGTCGCGTTCGCCACGGCGGCGGCTCAGGGCATTGGGCAGGCCGTCGTCCGGCGGATCGCCGCCGAGGGCGGCGCGGTGGTCGTCACGGATCTGCAGCAGGGCGCGGCGGCAGAGTTGGCCGACGAACTCGGCACTGAGCACGCGCTCGGGGTCAAGGTCGATGTCACCTCACGCGCCGACATCGACGCCGGGATCGCCGCGGCGGTCGGGCGGTTCGGCCGGCTCGACCTGGTGGTGAACAACGCGGGCGGCTGCATCGTCACCTCGATGCCGGAGGACACCTCGGCCGAAGACTGGCACCGTCAGCTCGACTTCACTCTGCTCAGCGCCGCCCGTTGCATCCAGGCGGCCATCCCGCACCTGGTGAAGAACCGCGGCAACGTCGTCACGATCAGCTCGGTCAACGGTATCGCCGCCTTCGGCAACGTGGAGTACGCCGCGGCGAAGGCCGGTCAGATCGCGATGTCCCAGAACTACGCCGCCCGATACGGTCCGCTCGGTGTGCGCTTCAACGTCGTCGCCCCCGGCACCGTCCGGACACCGAACTGGGAGTCCCAGCCGGGCGCGCTGGAGAACCTCACGTCGATGTACCCGCTCGGCCGCGTCGGCGAGCCGGAAGACATCGCCGCGGCGGTCGCCTTCCTCGGCTCCGACGACGCCGCGTGGATCACCGGCCACACCCTGCCCGTCGAGGGTGGCGTGCTGACCGGCCCCCACCCGATCGACCTGAGGCCGCCCGACACCCTCCATCTCCGGGGCATCCGCACACCGGCGAAGTAGTGAGCCGCGGCGGGCTGATCATGCGCAATGCGCCGCGCCGGTCAGGGCGAATCGATGACGATGGACGAATTGCCGTCCAGGCCCAGCACCTTCTGGTGGACCATGTCCAGGCCGGAAAGCAACGCACCGTGCAACACGGGATCGGTACGCACGGCCGTGGTCACCACCTTGGGCGCGACCGGCACCATGCGGGCAACCGCCAGTTCGACTCGTCGGGCCAGCGTCTGTCCGCCGGCCCGACCCACGTCGCCGGCGAGGATCACCAGTGCCGGGTCGAGCGCGGCGCTGAGTCCGCCGATGCCCAGGGCCACCCGCCGGGCCAATTCCTCGAGAACCGGCGCCCCGGCCGGGCCCATCGCCGAGGCCCGGCGTACGGCGGCGGCGGCGCTGCCGGCCACGATCCCGCCGTCGCGCGCGATCTCCAGGACGTTCGCGGCGCCCACCAGGAACTGGAACGAGCCACCCAGGGAGCCGTCCCTCATGGTGGTCATCTCCGCGGGCGCCCCAGGAACCGGCATGAACCCCAGCTCACCGGCGGCACCGGTAGCGCCCCGATAGATGACACCACCCATCACCAGGGCCAGGCCGATCCCACGGCCCAGCGAGACCAGCAGAAAGTCTGCGACGCCGGCGGCCGCGCCCAGCCGCGCCTCGGCGAGCGCGGCAGCGTTCGCGTCGTTCTCGAACGCCACCGGCCGACCCAGACGCTCACGTAGGGCATCCACCAGCCCTTCACGCCAATCGCGCAGATCCCAGGAGAACCGCAGGTCGCGCGTGACCGGGTCGACCAGGCCGGGAACACCGACGACGATCTGTCCGACCCGGCCCAGCGGCACACCGGCTTCCTCCATGGTGGTCTGCACGGCGAGGCAGACCGCCGCCGCCGGATCGCCCGAAACGACGTCGAGCTCGACACGGCCCGCGACTCGCCCGGTCATGTCCACGGTCGCAGCCACGATTCGGTCAGGGTCGACGTCGAGGCCCACGGCGTAGCAGACGTCCGGGACCAGGGCGTAGTTCACGGCGTTGGGGCCGCGCGAGCCGTCGGTGGTGCCGACGCTCGTCACCAGGCCCCGTGTCTCCAGCCGCTCGATCAGGCTCGAAGCGGTCACCTTGGACAGGCCGGTGAGCTGCGCGATCCGGGCGCGCGTCACGCTCCCCTCGGCGAGCAGCGCCCGGAGTGCGGCCTGCTCGTTGAGTGCCCGGAGCAGACCGGGCCGGCCCGGACCGTATTGCCGATCCGGCGCCGGCTCGCCTGCGCTCATCGTTTGAACCTAACACTTCGGACATCACCCGCGACCAGACCCGAGCCAGGGCCTTCGCCGGCGAGCATCGAACGCACGGACCGCGGATCCGGGACGAGCCGTGCTGCAGGCCCAGGCCGACGATGTCCACAAGTCCGCCGACCTGACCCGCGTGCCAGGTCCCGTCGGGCCGGGCTACCTGGCCGGCTCCAACGGCCGACAACGGACGCACGCCATGCGAATCCTCGGCGTGCCGTGGATGGTCGCGGAAGTCGGCGTAACCGCCGTGCCGGTGCTGTCGCGCAAGGCGGGCCTGGACGACGGCGGCATGTCGCTCCGTTCGGAGCGTGGCTCGTGCCTGCACACCCAAGAGGCACGACCTCACGCCGTCCTCCCTGCGAACGCGCCCGGTCACCCGGTGACCGGTCCGCCCGGCAGGATCGCGCCGTGCAGGTGCCGGAAACCCAGCCGGCTGAAGTCCTGGCGTTCCACCTCGGCGGCGGGCACCCGGACGAGCTCACCGGCCGAGGGTTCGTAGAACACGGCGCCCTCGGGGTCGTGGCCCACGAGCAGCACGTAGTGGCGCGGGATCAGGTCACCGATGAGCATCGGGACCGGGTAGCCCTGCTCCGCCGCGGCCAGCGACCGCCGGAGCACGGCATCGGCGAGAGCTGGCAGCGTACGCGCCACGGCGATCCAGCGGTACCGGACGCCGAGACCCCCGGGCTGCCGGTTAAGGATCTCGGTCAGCCCCCACGGCGGGGTGCCGGCGGTCTGCGGCCAGAGGACGTCCGTCTGGTCGTGGATGCTCTGTTCCTCCACCCGCAGCCGGTGCCGGAACCGGCTGCCGGACTCCTCCTCGCCGCCGGGCCGGCCGTCCGTCGTCAGGTCGAACGCGTAGATCGGGTCCACCCACGCCCGGGCGGCCAGGATCGTCGTGGGACCGCAGGTGGTGTCGTCGTACTGGCTGACGGTGCCGCACCGGCCCGGTCCCGTCCGCATCGATCAGCTGCAACCGGGTCCTCAGCCAGCTGCGGTCCCGCCGGGCCAGCAGGGCGGCGAACGTGGCCAGCTCGGCCACCGGGTGCCCGGCCGCGAAGGCCCGGGTCAGGTACAGCTGTGCCGGCGGTGCGGCGGAGGTGAGGATCACGTCGAGCTCGGCCCGCTGTTGTCCGGACAGGTCCGCACGCCCGAGCAGTGCGCGGGCGAGGTGCGCCCGGCTGAGCAGTTCCCCGCCGTCCACAATGACGCCCGGGTAGCCGGACCGGGCCGCCGCCTCCGCGAGGTCCGCCGCCGACGCCAGCCTGACGGACGGGCCCACCAGTTCGGCCGTCACCGGTGCGGCGGCGCCGGCCAGCACGGCCAGCAGGAGCAACAACATCTTCGCGGTGTGCCCGGCGCCGTTCTGTCGCTGGGAACGCACGGCGCCTCCTCGGTTTCCGCACTGCTGCACGACCCGCGCACCGACGGCTACCCGGTCGATCGCCCGATAGGCGTGCCTGCGAAATCGGGCACGATCCGGAAGGATCCGCGATTGCCGCGGCCCTCGGTGCATGATCGGTTCGCGTCGAGGCATAACCATCGCCACTGGCACCTGACGGTGACCTTGGGGGGATCATGCGGACCAGAGCACCGTTGGAGGACCTCGACGCCATCGCCGAGCTGTATGTCACGACGCGGGAGCAGCGGCCGCGGCCGAGAGAGCCCGGCTCCGCGAGGAGATGATCAGCGCGGCGCTGCCGTTCGCCGGCCGGCTGGCCCGGCGCTACCGCAACCGCGGGGAGCAGACCGAGGACCTGGCCGGGTGCCCGGTGTACGCGGCGGTGTGCGCACCGCCGGCGCCGACGAGAGTGATCGACACGTCGTCCGCGCCCGGGATACTGCGCCGCGCCAGGTCAGCCACCTTGGTCAAGGCCGTGGCGACGTCCGTTTTTCTGAAGTTGATCCGCCCAAGTTCGGCGAACGCGTCGGTCGGCTCGGTGGGTCGCGGGTCTGTCATGGAAGGCGTCCTTCCGACATGCCGCCGCACGGGGGTGAGGTGCGGGGCTGAAGCTCGGGTCACTGCAGGACCACGTTCATGTGGTCCGGGACGCGCCGCTTCTTGACGCTGGCTCGCCGACGTGGGGCACCGGCCGCAGACGGCCCTGCATACCCGGTGCAGTGTCGGTGAAACCAGCTGCCGGGCGGTGCCGGCAGCGACGCTCATCCGGAACGAGTCCAGGGTGAGCCCACCACCATTCCTGAGGCCAACGCGCGACCTACCCACGGCGACGCCGCCGGGTATCAGCCGGCACGCTCCTTGCCCGACGAACCGCTCAAGCCCCAGGACTGAGGTGGCGGAAGTCGGTGACCCGTACACCGGCCTTCGCCTGCGGCAGCCCGGCGCCCTCGGCGTCGGGCCGCCGGCATTGCTGATCAGCTCGTCGCGTGCGGCGCCGCCCTGCCACCGGCCGCTGCGATCTCTGTGGCCGACCCGCTGTCGCGAACCATCTCGAGCAGCAGCTCGTGGATCAGCCGCCCGATCGTCGCGGCGGTCTCCTCGTCCTGCTCGGCGATCATGGTCAGGATCCGCGCCGCCTCGAGCTGACCCAGCAGGACGGCCTTGTCGATGAGCGAACCGTAGGTCGCGATCTCGTTGTGCTCGATCTTCAGGTTGGCGAACAGGGTCGTCACGGTCAACAACTCTGGAGCGGGATCCTGCTGCCGGAACAGGTCGAGCTCGTGCCGGATGCCCTCCAGCGCCGGGCAGCTCAGAGCCTGCGGCTGAGCATCGAACAGCGAGAACACCTGCTCCAGGCCCCGGAGCTGCGCGCGGGTCTCCTCGGCGTGCCGGGTGAGCACGGCACCCGCCCGCTCGTCGACGACCTCGCCGGCGCCCTGCTCGAGGATCTGTAGGGCGGTGCGCTCGCCGGCATACGCCCGCGACAGGTCGAACAGGAAGGCGTCCTCGGGGCTAGGCACGGTCATCGGGTGCTCCTTCGGCCGGGATGGTGGAACGCCCGCCTACCCCAATGGTGCGTACCGTAACGAGGTGCCTGCATGAAGCGCTGTCGCACGGGTACGCGCACGCCATGACGACAAATCAAGGAAATCGCAACGGCGAACTGCCCATCGACACGGCCGTCAAGCAGGAGGACGGTGCCCCGCTCACCCAGGTCGAGACCGATCGCCGGCCGGCCGGCCTGCCGGAGAGCGACATCGTCACCGAACCAGACGGCTCGGGCACGGCAGGCGGCGCCTCGGGAAGCAGCGGTGGCGGCTCCAGCATGCCGGGCCACCCTGACGCCGCCCGCTGATGAACAGCAAGGAGTTGCCATGAGCATCAACCCGGAGGCACTCGGCAGTCCGCCGGACGATGCGGACGAGTGCCCGCGCTGCGACCCGTAAGCCGCGGGCGAAGAACCGGGCGGGCCCGACAGCTGCGACGAGGACCCGACCCGACCCGTCACAGCCGGTAAGACCGACTTCGCGGTGCAGTCACGTGTTCGGCGCGCCGACGACCTCACACTGAGCCGAACGATCGCATGGTGAGTCGGTGCGTGGGTAGCCGGTCGGCATCGACGTCGAACGGTTTCTGCCGCGTGTCGGCCCCTACAGCACTGCGCCGTAGACTCGCGCCCCGGACGAATCGAGGTCATGCCCAGTTTCACGACCGAGCCCTTCGTCCTACTGAGGCACGTCAGCCAAGCCTGTTAATTTCACAGCCGGTGACATACACGTTGTCCGGCCCTGGCCGGGGGCGCTGCGATGCGGCGGCGGGCGGACGCGAAGCCGCAGTGCACTTACCTGACTCCCCTATATCAACCATGAGGATTGTTTCTTAGGTGTGCCGGCCATGGGGACCAGGTCGGTCGCGCCAGATTTCGGAGTCACCCCACGTATCCTCACGGCCCGTCTCGGGCCGTTGGCGCCGGTGACCACGTGAAAACCCGAACAATGTCTGCCAACCGCCCCGGCCCCGGTAGCAGTTGCCTAGAACCGATCAGGCGTACGTCTTCTCGTAAGAGCTACAGAAGACCTCCCTGTTCGTGCTCGACTCGTAGGTGCACGCCCTGATCCAGAGACTGGAACCCTCGAGAAAGTTCTTGTTGCATCGCCCTCCGGTGTCCTTGCCGTGGGTCTGGATGCAGTAGCCCTCCCGGTAGAGCGAGCCGTCCCGATAGTTGAGCCAGTGCAGGGCGACCGAGTGTCCGTCGGACTTGCTGTCCGCCGCGTAGAGGATGTCTCCGGCCGCCGCAAAGCAGCCCGTGCCGGGATTGAGATCGTGGTCCTCGACATACACGCAGGCAGTGGGGTTGGTGATGGAGCCCGTCGCGGGGGCGTAGTCACGCTCGATCGCCGGCGCCGCGGAGGCCGGGATCGTGGTGGCCAGCACCATGGCAAGGCCGATACCGACGGCTGACAGGGCTTTGCGGATCATTCGTTACACACTCCACACTAGAGGGATTAACAGTATGCAAGACGAGCGCCACCGCTGGGCCGGCTCGTCGTGCCTGGCGACGTCTGACACGCCTGCGACGGGCGTCAGGGTGATGCTGTCCGTCCGGTACGCCCACATGGCGATTTCGATCCCGGCGGGCCCCACGGCTCCGACGAGGGACTCCAAGCCAGAGCCGTCATAGCGGGTGAGACCCGTACCGGCGTACGGCGTCTGAATCACCTCACCCTGGGCTGCAGATCCGTCTCCTCGACCAACCTCCCTGCGCTGCGCGGCGTGCCGCCGGCAGCATTCCGCAGGCCGGGCAGGTCGTCGCGGTCCTGCGACCACCGGGCCGTCAACGCGAACAGCATCGCTGTGTCCAGCCCGATCATCAGCGACGCCCATATCGTGTACGCGTCGAGCCAGGCAACCTGTGAGGTGGCATGCAGGAGGATCAGCACGATCGCCGCGATCCGCGCCCACGTTCGCCGGGCGAACACGCTGGCACCGATGGCGATCAACAGCACGCCGGACAGCAGAACTGTCCATCCCCAGGCGGTCACGTTGTCGACGACGACGTTGTCGGAGAACTGCACCACTTCATTGTCCGAGATCAACGCCACGACACCCCGCGCGACGTTCAGCATGCCGACCAGTCCGAGCAGCGTGCCGGCAAAGGAGATCCAACCGGCCCATGCCTTGTCGACGTCGGCCATCGGGGTTCCTCCCATGCGTTATGGATCAGTTGAGGCCATCCCACCCGCCTCCGGCGCCGGGCGGCTCATCCGGCACGGATGACGCTTGGCACCGGCGCGCACCCCGAAGACGGTTCACTTTCCACGGACGCGTATCGACCGAGACCAACAGGACCCACAGGCACTTTCGCGGGCTTCAGCCTGATCGAGCCTGCCGGCGGCGAGGTCGTCGCCGAGTTCTTCGACATCGGGCTGTCCCGCTCGCTGCCATGGGAAGCGCCGACCCAAAGCGCTGCGCCTGCTCAACACGATCAAGAGCCCGGCACGTGACTTCGAGGCAGTCGTCATCGGCGAGCCACAACGCGCCTTCTACGGCAGCCAGTTCGGCATGATGTTCCCCGTCTTCATTCACTACGGTGTCGGCCTCTGGGTGCCGGAGGTAGGCGGCGCGATCGACCCCGGCAGCGACGCCCACGATCTCGTCATGGCGCTCTACGGCGGCATGAGCAAGGCCGAGCGCAACCGCATCAGATTCGCGTTCGATAAGGTCAGGCGATGTTCAGTGCCGGTGACCGTGATTCCATCCGAGGCCGTTTGCTCGATCTGGCGGACCGCGATCCTGCTGTGGTTGGTGCTGCGATCACGGGTTCGGAGGCCGTCGGCAGCGGTGACCGATGGTCGGACATCGACCTCGCATTCGGGATTGATGGTTCGGTTGACGAGGCCATGCGACGTTGGACCGATTCGCTATATGACGACTTCGCCGCGGTGCATCACTGGGACCTGTCGTCGGGCCCAACGACGTACCGCGTCTTCCTGCTGGCCGGGCTCCTCGAAGTGGACCTCGCATTCACCCCGAGCGCGGATTTCGGTCCTCGCGGTCCGAGCTGGCGTACCGTGTTCGGCGACCCAGCCGTCTCGTTCCCTGCTGCCGTCCCTGACCGGGATACCCTTGCAGGCCTGGCGTGGCATCACGCCCTGCACGCCCGGGTGTGCCTTCAACGCGGTCGGCTCTGGCAGGCGGAGCACTGGATCGGCGCCCTCCGCGGTCAGGTGATCGCCCTGGCTTGCGTGCGGCTCGGCTTGCCCGCCAGTAACGCGAAGGGCGCCCACCTGCTGCCCGCTGAGGTGACGTCCTCTTTGGCCGCCACTCTGGTCCGTACGCTCGACCATGCCGAGTTGCACCGTGCACTTCAGGCGGCGGCCATCGCGCTCGCAGCTGAGTTCGAACGCACCGATCCCGCTCTGTTCGCCAGACTCGATCCAGTTCTGACCGAGTTACGCGTGAGCGGTCGTCGCTGAGTTAAGGATTCTCCCGGCGCGCTGCTGAAGCCTGGCCACGGCGGGCCGTACGGGGACGGCGCTGAGGGTTTGGTCGAGACGCCGCAACGTGGACGGGTCGGTGGCGCGATCAGCATGACCCAGCAGCACTCTGCGTCAGTCGGAGGCCTGCAGCTGGCGGGCCGCCGCGATCCGGTCGGACGGTAGCTGCTCGGCGCCCAAAGCGTATTTGACAAGTTCGTTCCGATAGCCCGCATGTGGGACCTGCGGTGCCAGCTCCAGCAGTAGGTCCAGGTCCGTGACCGAGCCTGCGGCCCGGGTCCGGTACGCAGCGCCCGCCGCCCGCAGCGTGATCTCCTGCGGCTCGTGCTCGAGCGCCTGGCCGACCAAAGCGACGGCCGCGGCAAAGTCGCCGCGCTCCGCCTCCAGATCAGCCAGATCGAGATAGAGCGACCAGTTGCCCGGATGGGTCTGCTGCACCGATAGGTGACATCTGAGATGGCTTGCCGTGCAGGCGGGCTGGAAGGATGTTGCTGTGCCCAAGCCCTACCCTCGTGCGTTCCGCGATGATGTTGTGCGGGTGACCCGTGACCGTGAGCCCGGCGTAACGGTCGAGCAGATCGCCAAGGACTTCGGGGTCCATCCGATGACGTTGTTCAAATGGCTGCGCCAGGCCGACATCGATGAAGGCGTCAAGCCCGGTGTCAGTGGCACGGAGTCGGCCGAGCTGCGTGAGGCGCGTAAGCGGATCAAGCTGCTGGAGCAGGAGAACGAAGTCCTGCGCCGGGCCGCGGCGTATCTGTCACAGGCCAATCTGCCGGGAAAAGGCTCTACCCGCTCGTGAACGAGCTGGCCGCGGACGGGATCCCCGTGGCGGTGACGTGCCGGGTGTTGAACATCGCTCGACAGCCCTACTACCGGTGGCTTGCCCGTCCGGTCACCGACGCCGAACTGGCCGAGGCGTATCGGGCGGACGCGTTGTTTGACGCCCACCGCGATGATCCGGAGTTCGGCTATCGGTTCCTGGCCGATGAGGCCCGCGCCGCCGGAGAGTCGATGGTCGAGCGCACCGCGTGGAAGATCTGCTCCGGCATGGGCTGGTGGAGCGCGTTCAGCCGCAAACAACGGCGGGGCAAAGGTGGTAGGCCGGGCCCGCCGGTCCACGACGATCTGGTCCGCCGCGACTTCAGCGCGGACGGCCCGAATCGGTTGTGGTTGGCCGACATCACCGAACACCGCACCGGTGAGGGCAAGCTCTACCTGTGCGCGATCAAGGACGTGTGGTCGAACCGGATCGTCGGCTACTCCATCGACTCGCGCATGAAATCGCGGCTGGCGGTCAACGCGCTGCACCACGCCGTCGCCCGGCGTGGTGAGGTGGCCGGCTGCGTGCTGCACACCGACCGCGGATCGCAATTTCGATCAAACAAGTTTGTCCGCGCTCTGAAACAGCACCACATGATCGGGTCGATGGGTCGAGTCGGCGCCGCCGGCGACAACGCCGCCATGGAATCGTTCTTCGGCCTGCTGCAGAACAACGTCCTCGACCGCCACACCTGGCCGACCCGGCAGCGGCTGAGGACCGCGATCGTGACCTGGATCGAACGGACCTACCACCGCCGCCGACGCCAACGATCCCTGTCCCGGTTGACCCCTATCGAGTACGAAACCATCATGACAGCACCGGCCAGTCAGGCCGCGTGACTGAACCTGTCACCTATCGGTGCAGCAGACCCGATCGAGCCGCAGCGCCCGCTCGAAAGCAGCCACTGCCTGCCCCCGATCGCCGAGAAAGCGCCAGGTCCCCGCGCGGACAACCTCGGTGAGCATCACGCGTTCCACCGAGTCCGCACGGTCACACAGGGCCAACGACTCATCCGTACGCCCACACAAGCGCAACAGAATCGCCATGCGCGCCATCGCTTCAGCCCGCGGCTCCCGGTCACACACCAGGTTGATGGCCCGCAGCCACGGCCGCAGATGCTCGCGAACCACGTCGTTGTCGAGGTCAGCGCCGTAGTCGGTGATGTTCAAGCAGGCATCGGAGAAGCCGGCCGCCGTCACCGATGCGAGGAACCGCTCATCGCCGAACCAGGGCGCCGACGCCCACGCAACGCCGGGACGATAGCCGATCACCGATCCCAACCGCCCGGCCGCAGAATCCATGTCGCCGTCAAGGAAACGCACGTACGCATCGAGCACGAACTGCCAGAGATCGCTCGGCGCCGCGACGGCCGCCGCCACTTCGCCGGGAAACTCCCGACGCAGTTCGGCGAGAAACTCGTACGGCTCCGGGTCACTGGGGTCCTCCGCGATCGCCCCGGCGGAATACGCCGCCGCCTCGGCCGGCGAGCCACCGCAATGCGCCAGGACCCGCGCGAGGGCTAGCGATACGGACTTCGACACGAAGCGGCACACTACCCGATCCAGAACCAGGTCACCGCTGCCGAGAAGGCCACGGTGCACGCTGATCGGACTGGATGCTGATCTACGTGCAGCAGCTGACACACGGTCAGCGGCTAGATGAGGATGCCGACAAACGCGCTAGCTGGCTCAGACGGTTCGGTGCTTTACCGTTCAGAGATGATTGTGTGGGTTGCGTCGTTTTCTCGCTCCGGCAACACCTTCCTACGGATCGTCCTCCACCGGCTGTATGGCGTCAGGACCTCGACTGTCTACGACGTCAAAACCCACCGGCGGCGTGATGCCGACGTCGACGAGGACGATCGGGCGATATGCCTGGTGCGAGACGGCCGTGACGCCCTGGTCTCGTGGGCCCGCCAGACGAGCGAGGAAGACCCGAGCACCTACGAGGACGAACTACGGTCAATGATTCTGCGGGTGAGTACGGTCGGAACCGGCAGTTGGGGAACCAACGTTCTCAGCTGGGTACGACCATCAGTGCCGCACCGTGTCGTCCTCCGATACGAGGACCTGATCCGTGACCCGCATGCGGCGGTAACTCCGATCATCGCCACGGTGGCCCCCACGCTTGGTCCGCGACCGGAGGCCGCCATTCCGTCTCTCGACGAGCTGCGGGGGCACGACGACCTGTTCTTCCGCCGAGGCCGCACCGACAGCCATCAGGACGAACTGCCCAACGAGCTGCACCAGCTCTTTTGGTCGCGGATCGACAACCAGGCGGCGATGGCCCTACTCGGGTACCCCAAACCCCACGACAATCAAGCCCTACAGCCTTGACACTGCACGCGGATCGCGGCATGACAATGCATTGAGTGACCGACTCCAGCTGTCGCCTGCTGGCCCTTGGCCTGTCAGGAAAGTCCGCAAGCGTTGGCCGTCACCGTCCAGCGACGCACGTCATTGGCGCGGGAGAACCGTACGGTGCTTGATGGGGTCCAGGCTGCGCCGGGTGCTGATCCCGTGAAGTACGTGCCATCTCGGTTCGCACCGAGCCGGGCCGATCTTCCTGTACATCGCTGTCCATGCGCGGACCGAGCAGGTGGAGGAGGACGTGGACGATTTGGTGTTCGAGCTGCACGCACTCCAAGAAACGCTGGTCGAGATCGAGGCGTCGATTCACGTCGGTGGATCCGACTCTGCGTGGCCAGTAATCCTCGGCCGCCGCAATCTACGTGGCGAAGGAGACCTGATTCGGGGTGGCACAGAGCGCGGGGCCCGGCGCTTATCTCTTCCCCCGCGGCGCGTTCGCCGAGCCGCGCACGCCGACGCCGGTGCTGGGCGGCAGCGAGCAGTACGCCGCGGTGTTCAGCTTGGGGGCGGGCGTCACGTCGAGCCCGTTGCGGTACGTCGTTGCGCCGTACCCACTGACGCATGGCGGCGGCTTGAAGAACGTGGTGACCAGCCCCATGTCGATGCCGTCCGGGGTGATGGCCGTCGATCCGGCCGCCGCCACGGCCGGCAGCGTCACCAGTGCCTGCTCCAGCCCGTCGCGGCGGACCAGCGCGATGTCCGAGGTGGTGAGCAGGTTGCTCAGCAGCACGCCGAGGCCCGGATCGGTGTCGTTCAGCATCCCGCTCAGCTGGTCCGCGGCCGCCGGGGCGGCGAGAATGAGGCGCCGCAGGTCCGGGTCGGAGCTGTCCAGTTGGGTGGCGAGCAGGTTCAGGTCGTGACTGAACGAGCGCAGCGCATCGCTCGACTCCTGCTGCGTCCGGAGCACCACCTGACCGTTTTCGAGGAGCTGAGTCGTGGGACCGATGTTGTCCGACGCGGCCCGGGTCAGGTCCCCGGCGGTGTCCAGCAGGATCTGCAGGTTTCCGCCCTGGCCGGCCAGTGCCCGGTCCAGCTCGTCCACCACGGTGCGCAGGTCGTCCTTGGGTACGGAGGCGGCCAGGCCCGCCGCCGAGGTCAGCATCGTGGTGACCGGCAGCGGAAGCCGGGTGTCGGCGCGCTCGATGCGCGCTCCGGCGGCCAGGTACGGTCCGCCGTCGCTCTTCGGGCGCAGGTCGACGTACTGTTCTCCCACCGCCGACCGGTTGGCCACCACGGCCTGCACCGCGGCCGGGACGCGCGGCGCGGAATCATCGATCTTGAGGTCGGTCTCGATGCCGTCGGCGGTCAGCCGCATGGCGCCGACGCGTCCGACCGTCACCCCCCGGTAGGTCACCTCGGCATTGGTGAAAATGCCGCCGGACTCGCCCAGTTCGAGGCGGACCACGTAGTAGCCGCTGTGGCCGACATAGCGGCCCAGGTCGGCATAGCGCAGCCCGATGAAGCCGACCACGAGCACACCGAGGACGGCGAAAAGGACGATCTTGAGCTTCGCACCGAGCGTGAGCATCAGCCGGTACCTCCTGCGGATGGTTCCGACGAGGCCGAAGGTGTCGAGGGCTCGGGCGTCGAGGGCTCGGGCGTCGAGGCACTGGGTGGCGAGGAACTGGCCGGCGGCGATTCCGGTGCGGACGCCGAGGGCGGGACTGCCTGCGAGGGTGGGCCGATCTGCGAAGGTGAGGTCGCCGTCGAGGGCGTAGTCCCCCACGGCGGAGTCGAACTGACGATGGGCAGCGGGAGTGGTGGAGCGCTGGCTCCGGGTGTGCTCGGCGTGGTCGAGGCCGGCGGGTGGCGGCCCTGAACCTTCTGCGCTGCGGCAGCGATGGCGTCGCCGGGCGTCAGCGGCGGGATCACGGTCGTGCCGGGCGCAGCGACCAGCGACAGATACACGTTGAGGTAGTCACCCTTGATCGTGTCGAGGGTGGCGTCGGTGAACGGGTAGGTCAACAAGATCTGCAGGGCCTGCGGCAGGGCCTGCCCGGCGTTGCTGAGCTGCCGCAGCACCGGGTCCAGCAACTTCAGGTCGGCCACGAGGTCGGCCTGGCTCCGCTCGATGGTGTCGACCGCCGTGTGGGACAGGGAGTCGAGCGACTGCAGCATCGTGACGAGCTCACCGCGCTGCTGTTCCAGCACCCGCAACCCTGGGGCGAGGTCGTCCAGAATGGCGCCGATCTGCTGGTCTCGCTGGGCCAGCGCGCCCGCGAAGCGGTTGAGGGCGTCGATCGCGGCGGTGATGTCCGCTCGATTGTTGTCCAGACTGGACATGAGTGTGTCGATGTTCTTCAGCAGCGCCTTGATCTCTGGCTCGTTGCCGTCCAGCGCGTTGTTCAGCTCCACGGTGATGGTGCGCAGCTGGGCGATCCCGCCGCCGTTCAGGAGCATGGAGAGGGCGCCGAGGACCTCCTCCACCTCCGGGTTGCGGTTCGTCCGGGCCAACGGAATCTCGGCGCCGTCGCTCAGCGTCCCGGCGCCGGAGCCGTCGGTGGGTGCGGCCAGCTGAATGTACTTCTCGCCCAGCAGGCTGGACTGGTGCAGGCGGGCCACGGCGTTGGCCGGGAGGCGGACGGATCCGTTGACGAGCATGGTGACCCGCGCGGTCCAGCTCCCGTCGGGCAGCTCGACCTTCGCCACCCGCCCGACCGGCACGTTGTTCACCCGTACCGCCGCATGCGCTACCAAATCAAGCACGTCGGCGAAGTCGGCGACGACCCGGTACGGGTGCGGGCCGAGATCGGCGCCGCCGGGCAGCGGCAGGTCGGAAGCGCCGGAGAAGGCGCCCGGGCCGCAGCCGAAGAGCAGCATCACCACGGCGGGCAGGACGAGCAAGCGGGGGCGACGATTCATCAGCGGCCTCCCGGGGCGCCTTGGACGGTGCCCACCGGGGGTAGGGGCAGGGCGGGCGCCGTCGGGGACGGCACCGCTACGGGTGGCTGGTCCGGACCGAGCTCTCTCAGGTTCCCCCTTCCCTCGAAGGACCCGGTGGCCGGGTTGTAGGCGCCGAGCACGTTGGTGAGCGCCAGCGGCGCCACGTCCAGTGCCTCTTCGAGCGAGGTGCGCTGCCGGAGCAGGGTGTCGGTGATCGAGGCCAGCTTGTCGACGTTCGACTTGATCCGGCCGCGGTTGTCCCGGATGAAGTCGCGCACCTGGAGCAGGGCGGTGGCGAGTTCGCGGAGCGCAGCGGCGAGTTCCTGCCGGTCGTCGGCGAGGAAGCCGGCCACGTCGCGCAGCTGGGTTTCCGCCTTGCGTACCTGGCCGTCGTTGTCCCTGAGCATGGCCGTGAAGCGCTCGAGGTTGGCGATGGTGTCGAACAGGTCTGCCTGAGAACCCGAAAGCGTACGGGTTGCCTTGCCGAGGTCGGCGATGCTGCTTCCCAGTGCTCTACCGTTGCCGTCCAGGTTGGCGGCGCCTGTCTCCAGGAGATCGGACAGGGCGCCGGCGCGGTTCGCGCCGTTCGGTCCCAGCGCCGTGGCCAGTCGGTTGAGACTCTCGTAGAGCTGGTCGAGCTCGACCGGCGTTGCGGTGCGCTCCACCGGTATCTCGTCGCCGTCGGTCATCTTCGCACCCCCGGTGTAGGCCGGGCTGAGCTGGACGTACCGGTCGCTGACGATGCTGGGCGCGACAACCGCGGCCAGCGCGCCGGCCGGCACCTCGACATCGCGGTCGATCGTGATCCCCACCCGTACCCGCATGCCCTGCGGACTGACCGAGGTGATGGTACCGACCGGTACGCCGAGCACCCGCACGTCCGAGCCGGCGTACACGCCGACCGCCTCGCCGAAGTACGCGACGATGTGCTTGGTGCCGAAGTCGCGCATCACGAGCCAGGCCAGCGAGCCGGTGAATACGACCAGCACCGCGAGACCAGCGGCGAGGATGCGACCCGCCCGGTACGACGTCGGACTCATCGTGTGCTCCCTGTCCTCGGCGGCACACATCCGCTCGACGGCGCGGTGCCGGCCGGCAGGTACGAGTCGGGCACGAGGCCGCACAGGTACGCGTCGAACCAGCGACCGTTGCCGATGGCGTTGCCCACCATCCGGTAGTACGGGCCGGCCAGGGCGAGTGCCCGGGTGAGGTTGTCCTGGTTGCGCTGCAACACGTCGGTGACCCGGTCCAGAGCCGCCAGCGCCGGGCCCAGGGTCGCGGTGTTGTCGGCGACCAGCCCGGAGATCTGCACGGCCAGTTGCTGAGTGCCGCTCAGCAGCGCGCCGATCGCGTCGCGCCGTCGCTGGACCTCGGCCAGCAGCAGGTTGCCGTCGGTCAGCAGCGCCTGGAACTGCGCGTTGTCGTCGGCCAGTCGCCCCGTGATCTGCCTGGTCGCCGTCAGCAGCTGGGCCAGTTGCGTGTCCCGGGAGGAGATGGTGCGCGAGAGGTCGGACAGTCCCCGCAGCGCCCCCTTCACCGAATCGGGCGTGTTGCGGAAGGTCTGCGCCATCGTGTCGAAGCTGCGGGCCAGCGCGTCCGTGTCGATCTGGCCGACGGTGTCCGACAGCTGCCCGAACGCCTCGGTGACGTCGAACGGCGAGGTCGTCCGGCTGACCGGGATGGTGGTCCGCGGGTTCTGCGATGCCCCACCGAGCGGGTCGAGAGCGAGCACCTTGTCGCCGAGCAGGGTCTTGATCCGGATGGCCACGGTGCTGGTGTCGCCGACCCAGGTGTCCTTGACCCGGAAATCGACCCGCACCACGCCGCCGTGCAGCGCCACGCGCGTAACGGTGCCCACCTTCACTCCGGCGACCCGCACTTCGTTGCCTGTGCGCAGTCCGGCCGCCTCGGTGAAGTCGGCGGTGTACGTGGTGCCGCCTCCGATGATCGGGAGGTTGTCGGCGTTGAACGCGAGCAGCGCGAGCGCGGCGGCCAGGACGAGGCCGAGTACGCCGGCGAGGACGGGATGGCGGCTGGGGCGGCTCATTGGCACCTCGCCTCGGTCACCGGGAGCCCGGTCGGCGGCGGACTGCCGTCCGAGGTGGAGACCCCGCTGACCGTCGCTGAGCAGAGATAGAAGTTGAGCCACGAGCCGTACGAGGCGATCCGGCCGATGTTCTCCATCTTCACCGGCAGGCGCTGAAGGAACGTGTCCAGCTCGGAGCCCTCCGACAGGGTGGCCGAGACCTTGCCGAGCGACACGATGTCCTGGCGCAGCGGCTCGCGTCCGCTTCGGAGCAGGCCGGCCGTGGTGGTGGTGAGATCGCCGATCGCGTCGATCGCCTGGCCGATGGGTTTCCGGTCCTGGGCCAGCCCGGAGACCAGCTCCTGGAGGGTGCGGATCAGTGTGGAGAGCTTGTCGCCGCGTGCGTTGACGGTATTCAGGACCGCGTTGAGGTTGTCGATGACCTTGCCGACCACCTCGTCCTTGGCGGCCAGGGTGGAGGTCAGTGACGCCGTGTGGGCCAGCAGACTGTCGACGGTGGTGTCTTCTCCCTGCAGGACCTGGACGACCTCGTTGGCCAGCTGGTTGACGTCCTCGGGGGCCAGCGCCTGGAACAGCGGCTGGAAGCCGTTGAACAGCGCGGTGAGGTCCAGCGCCGGCGTGGTGCGCCCGAGCGGGATGGTCTGGTCGGGCGCCAGGATCTGACCGACGGGGCCCACGCCCTGGGCCAGTGTGATGTAGCGCTGCCCGACCAGGTTGCGGTATTTGATGGCGGCGGTCACCGAGGCCGGCAGGGTACGCGCGACGTCGACGGTGAACCGCACCTCGGCCACCCGGCGGTCGACCACCCGGATGCCGGTCACCTGGCCGACCCGTACCCCGGCGATGCGGATGTCATCGCCGTCGGACAGGCCGGTCACATCGGTGAACTGGGCGCGGTAGGTCCGGGTCTCGCCAAGGCTCGTGTTGGCGATGCTCAGGCCGAGAATGGCCGTGGTGATCACGGTGACGACGGCGAACACGGTGCCCTTGATCGCCGGGCCGGCGATGCTTTTCGTCATGGTGTCAGCGTCACCTCCTTGCCGCGGAAGACCGGGCCGACCAGCAGGCTGCTCCAGGGTGGCAGCGACCGCGGTGCGACGCCGAGCGAGGCGGCCATCAGTTCGTTGAGGTACGCGCTCTCTTGTGGGGCGTTGGCCAGGCTGTCCGGGCGGGACATGGTCGGCGTGTACGGCGTGGGATAGCAGGCGGGTCCGCTCTTGTCCTGGTACGCGGGGTCGTCCTTCCCGGGCAGGTACGCCCCACGCGAAGGGGTGACGTGCAGCCTCACGTGCAGTCCCGGCTCCGACGTACCCTTCCCCAGAGCCTTGTCCATGTCAGACGCCGTGTCGGAGAGCTGTTGCAGGACACACGGAAACTCCGGCGCGTACTTGGCCAGCACGGCCAACGTCGGCCGGCTGTCGGCGGACAGCCGGATGACGGTGTCCCGGTTGTCCGCCAGGAACGAGTTCAGGTCAGCTCCGGCCGAGGTCACCGAGGCGAAGAGCGTGCGGAGATTGTTCTGCTGCTCGACCAGGGTCCGGCTGGTGACGCTCAGGTGGGTCAGCGCATCAGTGAGGTCGGGTACCGCGTCCGCGTAGCTGTTCATCACCTCCACCAGCCGGCTGATGTTCTCGTTCAGCTGTGGCAGCGAAGGTTCCAGCTCCGTCAGGTAGGCGTTGAGGTCACGCAGCGTCGTGCCGAGCTGGGCGCCACGGCCGTCCAGGGCCTGGGCGACGGCGGTGAGCGTCACGGACAACTTTTGCGGCTGCACCGCCTGCAACAGGGGCAGCAGGTCCGCGAGGACCCGCTCCAGCTCGATCGCGTTGGCCGAGCGGTCCTGCGGGATGACCGCGTGCTCGGCCAGCCGGGCCGGGCCGGGCCGGCTGGGCAGGACCAGGGCGACGTATCGCTCGCCGAACAGTGTGGTCGGCAGCAGTTGGGCCGACACGTCGGCCGGCAGCAGCGGGAACTGGTCGGGCCGCAGCGCCAGCTCCAGCCGGGCGCCGTCGCCGGTCGACGTGATCCGGCGGACCTCGCCCACCACGACGCCGCGTGCCTTCACCTCGGCACGGGGGTGCATGTTGTTGCCGGCGCTGGTGGTCTCCACATAGACCATGGCCGCGGGGGTGAACCGCCCCTGATAGCGGGCGACGACCAGCCACACCAGCAGCACGATGACCGCGAGGAACGCGAGCCCGGCCAGGCGGCGGCTCAGCATGATCATCAGCCGGTCACCTTCACCGTCGTGGTGGCTCCCCAGATCGCCAGGCTGAGGAAGAAGTCGGTCAGGCTGATCAGCACGATGGCATTGCGGACGGCGCGACCCACGGCAACTCCCACGCCGGCCGGGCCACCGCTCGCCCGGTAGCCGTAGTAGCAGTGGGTCAGGATCACCAGCACGCTGAAGACGAGCACCTTGCCGATCGACCACAGGACGTCCTGCGGCGGGAGGAACAGCGCGAAGTAGTGGTCGTAGGTGCCGGCGGACTGGCCGTTGAACAGGATGGTCGTCCACCGGGAGGCGGCATACGAGCTGATCAGACCCATGCCGTACAGCGGGATGATGGCGACGAACCCGGCCAGCATCCGGGTGGTGACCAGGTAGGGCAGGCTGGGGATACCCATCACCTCCAGCGCGTCCACCTCTTCGGAGATGCGCATCGCCCCGAGCTGGGCGGTGAAGCCGGCGCCGACCGTGGCGGACAGGGCCAGGCCGGCCACCAGGGGCGCGATCTCCCGGGTGTTGAAATACGCCGAGATGAAGCCGGTGAAGGCAGAGGTGCCGATCTGATCCATCGCGGCGTACCCCTGAAGTCCGACGACGGTGCCCGTGAACATGGTCATCGCGACCATCACGCCGACCGTGCCGCCGATCACGCCCAGGCCGCCACTGCCGAAGGCGACCTCGGCCAGGAGACGCAGGATTTCCCTCGAATACCGGAACAACGCGCGAGGCACCCACAGCGCGACCCGCACGTAGAAGACGAGTGAGTCGCCCAGTATGTCCACAGGAGACAGGGCGCGGTCCACTAACGACGGTCGCCGCGTGCCCGATGCGTGTGTCACCTCATGCACCCTTCGGCGGTACGACGCGCAGGTAGATGGCCGTGATCACCAGGTTGACGAAGAACAGCAGGAGGAAGGCCACTACGACGGACTGGTTCACCGCGTCACCCACCCCCTTGGGGCCACCCTTGGCGGAGATGCCCCGGTTGGCCGCGACCACCCCGGCGATGAAGCCGAAGATGAGCGCCTTGATCTCGCTGACCCACAGGTCGGGCAGGTGCGCCAGGGCGGAGAAGCTGGCCAGGTACGCCCCTGGCGTGCCGTTCTGCATGATGACGTTGAAGAAGTACCCGCCGACGACACCGACGGTGGAGACCAGCCCGTTGAGCAGCACGGCGACGCCCATGGCGGCGTGCACCCGGGGCACGACCAGGCGCTGGACCGGCGAGATGCCCATCACCTCCATCGCATCCATCTCCTCCCGGATGGTGCGAGCGCCCAGGTCGGCGCAGATGGCCGAGCCACCGGCGCCGGCCACGAGCAGCGCGGTGACCAGTGGACTGGCCTGCTGAACGATGGCCAGCACACTGGCCGCCCCGGTGAACGACTCCGCACCCAGCTGTCGGGTCAGCGAACCGACCTGCAGGGCGATGACCGCGCCGAACGGGATCGAGACCAGCGCCGCCGGGAGGATCGTCACGCTGGCGATGAACCAGAACTGCTCGACGGTCTCGCGGACCTGCGGCCGGGTGGTGAGCGACATGCGGGCCACCTGAGCCGCCAGCGTGAACACCCGGCCGGTTTCAGCCAGTGCGTTCATGGGACACCTCATTGCGGCCGGCCAGGATGCCTTGCTGGGCCGCGGGTGGCAGCTGGTGCAGGATCCGCATCACCCGCTCCTGCCGACGCGCGACCGCCTGCCGGTACGGCTGGCCCGGAGTCGGCGTCAGCTGCGGTACGACGCCGCGGACATCGTCCAGGTCGGGTTCAGTCATCGCCTCCGCGGCGGTGGCCGCCGCGTCCTTCTCCTCGGACATACCGATGGGCCCGCTGCGCCGGCCGTTGAGAAACTGCGCCACCACCGGTTCGTCGCTGGTGAGCAGCACCTCGCGAGGGCCGAAGGTGACCAGTTGCCGGCGATACAGCATGCCGATGTTGTCCGGCACAGTCCGAGCCATCTGAATGTTGTGGGTGACGATCAGGATGGTCGCGTCGATCTGCGCGTTGAGGTCGATCAGCAGCTGTGACAGGTACGCGGTGCGCACCGGATCCAGCCCGGAGTCGGGTTCGTCGCACAGGATGAACTCGGGATCGAGGACCAGCGCGCGGGCCAGGCCGGCGCGCTTGCGCATACCCCCGGAGATCTCGCCGGGCAGCTTGGACTCGGCTCCGCTCAGGCCGACCATCGCCATCTTCTCCTCGACGATGGACCGGATCTGCCGTTCGTTGCGGCGGGTGTGTTCGCGCAGTGGGAAGGCGATGTTGTCGTACAGGTTCATCGAGCCGAACAGCGCGCCGTCCTGGAACATCACCCCCATCAGCCGCCGGGTGCGGTAGAGCTGGCGCTCCCGGCAGGAGACGATGTCCACGCCGTTGATCACGACCCGGCCGCGCTCGGGCCGGACCAGGCCGACGAGGGTTTTGAGGAAGACCGTCTTTCCGGTGCCGGACGGACCGAGCATGACCGAGATCTCGCCGGCCGGCAGGGTCAATGAGACGTCTCGCCACACCGTGTGCCGGCCGAAGGACTTCGTCAGACCGTCGGCCTCCACTTCGATGCCCATTACAGTCTCCGGCCTATCGGGGAGCAAGGTTACTCGGCAGTACGTTCTGGCCGGCACGTTACTTCCGGCAACATCACGGCACAAGACGACACCCGCCGGTCGGCTTTTGCCCGGCCAAACTTGTCACAGATTGACAAGAGCCAATGCCAAGATTGTCAATCGACGACAAAGGCGTCATCGTTGCGGCGCCGGTATCTCGGGCGGACATCCGTTGGCGCCGGCGGTCCCGGGGGAGCAGAGGTTCCCCTGGATCATCTTGACGTAGTTGTTCGGCCCCGACAGCGGCGCGGTGAACAACGGGTTCAGATCCTCCCCGTCGGCGCCCCGGCAGCCGGTGAACGCGGGGATGGTGGTCGTACCGGTGAGCGGTCCACCGCGGGCGACGGTGTAGCCGGCCGGCGGGATGGTGCTGTTGTCACCCGATCCGACGAGGGTGAAGTTGTCGGTCGCCGGCTCGGTCGTGTGGCAGTCCGCGCCCGCGGCGAGCGGCACGCCGTTCACCTTGACGTCGGTGAGCCGGATAGAGATCCGGCCGGACAGCGTGGTCGAGACGAGGGTGTGCTGGCCGTTCGCCTGCGTGGTCTCCGCCGAGCCGGTGATCGGACCGAGCAGGCTGAGGTGCATGGTCGCGCTGACCGGCACAAAACCGAACGTCAGGAACGTCGCGGTGGCCGGCGGGAACTCCCCCTCGGACAGGCCCGGGGTGATGCCGTTCGGCTCCAGCATGAACCGGTAGTCGGTCACGGTGTGCCGGACGCCGCCGCGGATGACGCACAGGCCGAGCGGGATGGTGGACGGAACGCAGAAGCTCCGGTTCGCGGTGATGACCACGCTGGCCAGGGCCGGGTCGGGCGAGCCGAGCAGCGCGGCGCCGTCCAGCTTGGTGACGTTGGAGTAGCCGACCACGTACGCGCAACCCAGCTGCTGAACCTGGCCCGGCACCTGGAACGCGCTGCATGCGGGCGGGGTGGGTGGCGCGGCCCGGGCCGCCGTGAGCAGACCGGCCGGAGCGGCGCGACCGGCCCGGTGATTGCTGGCCGGCGCGGCCGAGGTCAGCGTGCCCGCTGCCGCGAGCAGCACCGCGACTGTGGCCGCGCGGGTCAGCCAGCGGATGCTGTTACCCAGCAAGGAGTCTCCCCCGTCGGTGGGGCCGCGCCCTGGTCGCCGGGGCGACCGGGGCGCGGCGGCGGTTCCGATCCGGACTACGGCGACGTGATCTGCAGGGCAGAGTCGAGCACGTACGGCGTGTCGTTGCCGAACGGGTTCTCGGCGTCAGCGGTGGCGTAGTAGGCGCCGATGTCACCGTTCTGCACCTCACCGAGGCAGCCACTGACGTTGCTGATCGTCAACGGCCCGTCCGGCAGCGTGACGTCGCCGGTGGTGGAGGTGCCGTACTCCGGCGCGATGTCCGGAGTGACGTTCAACGACTGGGTCGCGTTGTCGTAGTACACCGGCGCGTCGCCCGAAACGGTGAACGAGCAGGCCGGCATGGACACGTTGACGTTCTTGATGTGGATGTAGCCGTCCCCGTTCGCCGGGGTGACGCCGTCGGACTTCACGCCCGGGTAGTTCTGGATGACGATCTCGTACGGCGTGTCCGTCGCGATCGAGGTCACCGAGCCGAGCAGGCTGGTGCAGCCGCCGGCGGTGTTGAACAGCAGGCTCCCGACGCCGGCGGCGAATGTGGCCGGCAGCGCGACGCCCGACTGGCTGGGCAGCGCTCCGGTGGCCTGCGAGCCGTAGTTCTGGCCGCCGCCGCTCGTACAGGTCAGCGAGATGCCGGTGGTGAGATCCAGGAACGAGCTGTGCGAGGTGACGGCGGTGTACGAGCCGCCCGCCGCCGGGTTGGTGACGGTGATGGTGGCCGCGGTGTCGGCGGCGTGGACCGCGCCGGCGCCGATCAGGACCGCCGCGCTGGTCGCAGCGGCACTCGAGAACAGGATGCGGGTCACGCGGGTGCGCATTCTCATCTTTGCCTCCTCAGTGGGGGATGCACTGCCGGCTCAGCCGAGGACGGCCGGGCCGAGGGTCAGGGTGAGCGTGTTACCCGGCCCCGGGATGGTCAGGTTGATCAGTCCGGTGTTCAGCAGGCAGTGCTCGAACGGCGGGATGGTGTACGTCCCGGAGACGACGCCACCGCGCAGCACGCTGAACCCGGACTGCGAGGCCAACGGGATCTCGGCCGGCCGGACGGTCTGGCAGCGGCTGCCGACCAGAGCGGGCAGGCCCGCGATGGTGAGGCGAGTCAGCCGGAGGGTGATGTGCGACGTGCTCTGCATCGCGCCGGTGTTGAGGTTCAGCGACCCCGTGGTCGGCTCCGCCTCGATGAACTCGACCGTCGCGCTCACCGGGATGATGCCGAGTTCCTTGAAGTTCCCGATGGCCGGGGGCAGGGAGACGCTGGCGGTGAGTGCGCCGCTGTCCAGGTTGACGGTCGCCTTCAGACTGCCCGGACCCAGCGGCAGGTCGGAGTCGTTGGAGTTGATGTGGCTGACGCCGTTGATCGGATAGGTGGCGTTGATGTCGGCTGCGGCGGCGGCTGGTGAGGCGCTGACGCCGACTGCCGACGCGGCCATCGCCGCGACGAGGAGAACACTTGCTTTCCGTACGCGCATTGGCACTCTCCTGGGGAAATGCCCGCGACCGAATGGTCGCCGGGCCTGGCTGTAGCCCGCTCCGCCGGCCCCTTCCCGAGTCCGCCCGGCGCCGTCGGCAGGACCTGGGATGGCGGGCCGTCAGTAGCTCGAAGTCGGCCTCGGCGGTATGTTACTGACGGGTTACAAAGGGCCACAAGCAGAGACGCCGATGAATTGCTCGGGTGCCCGGCGAGCCGCCGTTTCTTATCACTTCCAGCACGAAGTGCCGACGCGGATTGTCACGGCACGCGCAATTCAGCCCCAGGACGGGGTCCGGAGCAGCCTGTCGGATTTGTTAGCTATGACCGGTATAGAGGGCAACTTGCGCCAAGTCGACCGACATGGACTATGTTCGATGCCACGTCGAACCGGCCGCCCGGTGTCGGAAAGGGGCAGACGTCGATGACCCGTCCACTGCAGGCCGACAGCCACGCCACGAGGAGCAGCCGGGCGAAGCCTCCGGAGGTGCTCCCCCGCCACCTGGCCGTCATCATGCGGGCCGAACTGCCGAGCCTGGCCACCGAGATCATCACCGAGATCCGCGAGACCATTCCCGAGTACGCCCGCCCCATGGACGGCCCGTACGGCCAGGCCATGCGGCTGGGCGTCGAGCACGCGCTCGAGTCCTTCATCGACCAGATCGCGGACCCGTCCGCGTCCCACGAGGGCTGGGACGGGGTGTTCCGGCGGCTCGGCCGGTACGAGGCGAACGAGGACCGCAGCCTGGACAGCCTCCAGGCGGCATACCGGGTCGGCGCCCGGCTGGCCTGGCAACGGGCCGTGAAGGTGGGCCGACGGGAAGGCCTGCTGTCGTCGACCATGTTCCAGCTCGCCGACACGTTGCTCGGCTACATCGACCAGTTGGCCACGCTGTCCGTCGAGGGGTACATGGAGGCGAAGGCACGCAACGCCGACGCGCTGAACCAATGGCGCCGTCGGCTGCTCCGGCTGATCCTGGAGTCCCCGCCCGCCCCCGAGAGCGCGGTGAAGGACCTGGCCAACCTGGCCGGCTGGACGGTGCCCGACGAAGTCACCATGATCGCGGTGTGCCTCCGCAACCGGGATGCGACGCCGCCCAAGGATGACGTGTTGTCCGACCTGGACAGCGTCGAGCCATACCTGCTCGTGCCCGGTCGGCCTTCGGCGGACCGCCGGACCCGCCTGGTCGCGGAGTTCCCCGGCAGTCGCTTGGCCGTCGGTCCCACGGTGCGGCTGAGCGCGGCAGCGGACTCTCTGCGCTGGGCCCGGCAGGCGCTTGCGCTGGCCGAGTCCGGCGCGATCGATACCGGGCCGGTGATTCTGTGCGAGGAACATCTCTGCGAGATGCTGCTGGTCTCCGACTGGGCGCTTGTCGAGCAGCTCGCCGACCGCGAATTCGCCGCCGTGCGGACGATGAGCCCGCACCGCCGGGAGCGGTTGGTCGAGACGCTCGAGGCCTGGCTGGACGCGCGCGGGTCGGCGGCCAAGATCGCCGAGCGACTGAGCGTGCATCCGCAGACCGTCCGCTACCGCATGCGTCAGCTCGAGCAGAGTCTCGGCGAGCAGCTCGACGATCCCGACTCCCGCTTCGCCATGGAACTGGTGCTGCGGGCCCGCCGGCTGCACGAGCGAGCCCACGGAGTTGTCAAATGACCGTTACCCGCCAGCGTCCCCGCCACCTGCTGGTGGTGCTGGCTCTCGTCCTCGCCCTGGTCGCCGCCGGCGCCGCCGGGTGGACCGGCTGGTCGTGGTGGTCGGCGGCGCACGACGACTCGCTGCGGTATTCGCAGACCCGCGACGACGTGCTGCGCGCCGCCGAGCAGGCGATCCAGAATCTCAACACGCTGGATTACCGCACGGCGGAGAGCGGCATCAATCTCTGGATCGACTCCACCACCGGCACCCTGCACGATCAGCTCAACCAGGGCCGCCAGAACTTCCTCACGCAGATCCAGAAGGCGAAGACCATCACCACGGCGAAGATCCTCGACGGCGCGGTGACCGAGCTGGACGAACGGGCCGGCAAGGCGAGCGTCATCGTGGCCATCGAGTTGACGGTGACCCCGGCGACCGGCCAGCCGACCACCAAGCGGGAACGGCTGGCGGGCCAGCTCACGCGGACCGGGTCGACCTGGAAGCTCAGCTCCATCGGACAAGTACCGGTTTCCGCGGCCTGAGCCCGCGTACGGAAGGAACCAGCACGCATGCCGACACCCACCCGCCCACCTCGGCGGACCGTTTCCCGGCGGATGGTGCGACGCCGGCCGCTCACCGATCCCACCCCGCCGCCACCGCAAACCCCACCCGCGCAACCGGAATCCTCCGCGACACCACCGGAGCCCCCGGCTGCACAATCTGCCCTCCGGCGGCCCATGACACAGGTCTTGGTGCTCGGCGCGTGCGCCGTGGTCCTGAGTGGACTGGCCGCGTGGTTCGCCCAGCAGGCCCACCAGGTGCGCACCGCGGCGGGCACCAACATCGCGCTGACCGACAACGCCGCCACCAGTGAGGCGAACGGTCAGGTCGCCACCGCGGTCAACACGCTCTTCTCGTACAACTACAACGACCTCGACAAGACCCAGCAGGCCGCCCGGAGCCTGCTGACCGGTAAGGCCGTCTGCCAGTACGACCAGCTTTTCGCGGTGGTACGGCAACATGCACCCCAGCAGCGTCTGGTCGTCACGGTCACGGTCACCAACAGCGGGGTGCAGATGTTGACCGGCAACCGCGCGCGGGTGCTCGTCTTCGCCACCCAGAGCGACACCAGCACCACCACGAAACAGACCTCCACCGCGGGCGCGATGTTCTCCGTCAACGCGGTGCGCCAGGACGGATCCTGGAAGGTGGAGAACATCGACACCTTCAGCGGGGAGGCGCGGACCTCCAGCTGCCGTTGACGCAGCCCAGCCGCGGGTCAGCGTTCCAGGATGGCGACCACGCCCTGGCCGCCGGCGGCGCAGATGGAGATCAGGCCACGGCCGGAGCCCTTCTCGGCGAGCAGCTTGGCCAGGTTCGCCACGATCCGGCCGCCGGTCGCGGCGAACGGGTGGCCGGCCGCCAGCGATGAGCCGTTGACGTTGAGCCGGTCCCGGTCGATCGAGCCGAGCGGCGCGTCCAGGCCCAGCCGCTCTTTGCTGAACTCGGGCGACTCCCAGGCGGCCAGGGTGGCCAGCACCTGCGAGGCGAACGCCTCGTGGATCTCGTAGAAGTCGAAGTCCTGCAGGGTCAGGCCATGACGGGCGAGCATCCTGGGTACGGCGTACGTGGGTGCCATCAGCAGGCCCTCGTCGCCGTGCACGAAGTCGACGGCGGCGGTCTCGCAGTCGGTGAAGTAGGCCAGCACCGGCAGCGACTGCGCCCGCGCCCATTCCTCGGAGGCCAGCAGCACGGTCGACGCGCCGTCGGTCAGGGGCGACGAATTGCCCGCGGTCATGGTGGCCCCGCCGGCGCCGAAGACCGGCTTGAGCGCGGCGAGCCGGTCCAGGCTGGTGTCCGGGCGCAGGTTCTGATCCCGGGTCAGCCCCAGGTACGGCGTGACCAGGTCGTCGAAGAAGCCCCGGTCGTACGCGGCGGCGAGGCGCTGGTGCGAGGCGAGGGCCAGGGCGTCCTGCGACTCGCGGTCGACGTTCCAGCGCAACGCGGTGAGGGCGGCGTGCTCGCCCATCGACAGCCCGGTGCGCGGCTCGGCGTTGCGCGGAATCTCCGGACGGAAGGCCTGCTGGGGACGGAGCTTGGCGGCGGCTCGGAGCCGGGCGCCGAGGCCGCGGGCCCGGCTGAGCTCCAGCAGCGCCCGCCGCATGTCCTCGTTGAGCTGCAGCGGCGCGTCCGAGGTGGTGTCCACCCCGCCGGCGATACCGACCTCCAGCTGACCCAACGCGATCTTGTTGGCGACCAGGATGACGGCTTGCAGCCCGGTGCCGCAGGCCTGCTGGATGTCGTACGCCGGGGTGTGCGGGTCGAGCTGGGAGCCGAGGACGACCTCGCGGGTGAGGTTGAAGTCGCGGGAGTGCTTGAGCACCGCGCCGGCGACCACCTCGCCGACCCGCTGCCCGGCCAGCCCGAACCGGGCGACCAGCCCGTCCAGGGCGGCGGTCAGCATGTCCTGGTTGGTGGCGTGGGCGTAGCGGCTGCCGGACCGGGCGAACGGGATCCGGTTTCCACCCAGGACGGCGACGCGGCGCGTGTTCTGCACGGCACTCCTCCGGGAGCTTGTCAGTAATCTACTGGCGAGTAGGTTACTCGCATGGGTGACACATACGCGACCTTCACGAACACCGGCCTGGGCCGAACCGTGGTGCGGCGGCTGGGGCTTCCCGATCCGCCCCGGTTGCGCCGCCACGAACCGGATGCTCCCCTCGCGCCTGGCCCGGTGCTGCTGGGTGCGGCGCCCGGCGGGCGGCTGGGCTGCCCGGTCCGCGACCTGCTCGACCGGGCCGGCACCGACGTGCGCGGCGGCATCGAGGGCGGCACCCGCTACGGCGCGCTGATCTTCGACGCCACCGGGATCCTCGACTCGGCCGGGCTGCGGGCGCTCTACGACTTCTTCCACCCGGCGGCCCGCTCGGTGCTCGGCTCCGGCCGGGTGGTGGTGCTGGGCACGGCGCCCGAGCTGTGCGGCTCGGCGCGGGAGGCGACCGCGCAGCGTGCGCTGGAAGGGCTGGTCCGCAGCATCGGCAAGGAGTTCGGCCGCGGTGTCACCGCGCAACTCGTCTACGTGGCACCGGGCGGCGAGGAGGCCATCGAGTCGACACTGCGCTTCCTGCTCAGCGGGCGTTCGGCGTACGTCTCGGGTCAGGTGATCCGGGTCGGCGCCGGCCCGGCGACCGCGCCGGCCGACTGGGACCGGCCGCTGGCCGGCAAGATCGCCCTGGTCACGGGAGCGGCCCGGGGCATCGGAGCGGCCACCGCGCGGGTGCTGGCCCGCGACGGAGCCGAGGTGATCGCGCTGGACGTGCCGGCCGCCGGCGACGCTCTGGCCGACGTGGCCAACGAGGTACGCGGCCGGGCCCTGCAACTGGACCTGACCGCGCCGGACTCCGGGGAGCGACTGGCCGCCCACCTGACCGGCGGGGTCGACGTCGTGGTGCACAACGCCGGGATCACCCGCGACAAGACGATCGCCCGGATGGACGCCGCCCGGTGGGACTCGGTGCTCGACGTGAACCTGGCCGGCCCGGAGCGGATCAACGACGTCCTGGTGGAGCGCGGGTTGATCGGTGACGGTGGCCGGATCGTCGGCGTGGCCTCGATCGCCGGGATCGCCGGCAACCGGGGCCAGACCAACTACGCCACCTCCAAGGCAGGCGTGATCGGCCTGGTGCAGTCGTGCGCCCCGGACCTGGCCGGTCGGGGGATCACCATCAACGCGGTCGCGCCCGGCTTCATCGAGACCGCGATGACCGCCCGGATGCCGGTGCTGCTGCGCGAGGCCGGCCGGCGGATGAACAGCATGACGCAGGGCGGCCTGCCGATCGACGTGGCGGAGACCGTCGCCTGGCTTGCCTCGCCCGGCTCCGGCACGGTCACCGGAAACGTGGTCAGAGTCTGCGGCCAGAGCCTGTTGGGAGCTTGAGATGGTGGTTGATCTGACCGGGCGGCCCGGACCCTCGTACGCCCGGATCGCTCTTGGCCTGCTCCCCCGCCGCCGCGGCACCGCGCTGCCCGACCGGACAGCGATCCGCCGCGAGGCGGTCATCGACCGCGAGCACCTCGCTCGCTACGACCGGGTCTGCGGCTTCCGACTCGCCGACGCGCTGCCGGCCACTTATCCGCACGTGCTGGCCACGCCGCTCGCTATGCGGCTGATGTCCGCCCCCGACTTCCCGTTCCCGCTCGCGGGGCTGGTGCACGTCGCGAACCGGATCACGGTGCGCCGGCCGATCGACGCCGGTAGCCGGCTCGACCTGTCCGTGCGGGCGGCCGGCCTGCGCCCGCACGACCGGGGACAGCAGTTCGACGTCATCAGCTCGGCGACTGTCGACGGGGAGGAGGCGTGGCGCGGCGTCTCCACGTACCTCCGCAAAGATCGACCGGGCGAGGGCGGCGGCAGCCGGGGCGACCGACCGCCCGGGCCGGCCGCCACCGCGCGCCGGCGGGTCCCGGTCCGGGTGGGTCGCGACTACGCCGCCGTCTCCGGCGACCACAACCCGATTCATACCTCGTGGCTGGGCGCGCGCCTGTTCGGCTTCCCCCGCCCGATCGCGCACGGGATGTGGACCAAGGCACGATGTCTGGCCGCCCTCGACGGGCGGCTGCCGCCGGCCTACAGCGTGGATGTCGCCTTCAAGTTGCCCATCCTGCTGCCGGCGACGGTCGACTTCGCCGCGGCGCGAACCGCCGGCGGCGGCTGGGATTTCACCCTGCGTGCGGCGGACTCCGGCCGCCCCCACCTGACCGGCTCGGTCACCGGGGTCACGCCGCGTCCCGGGACGTGACCGGCGGCTCGGAGCCGCCCGGGGCCCAGACATCGCCGCGGAGCAGCTGCGCGGCGCCCAGCCAGGCGACGTTCATCAGCCGGCCGGCGGTCTTGTCCGGGTCGGCGTCCGGGTGATCGGCCAGCCAGTCGGCGAGCGATTCCCCGGCACCGACCAGGGCGTACGCGCTGACCTCGAGATCAATGCCGTGGATCTGGCGCCCCTCGGCCCGCACGGCCCGGTCCAGCATGTCGGCGATCACGTCGACGATGCGCCGGCGCATGGCGGCCAGTTCGGCGGCGAACGGCTCCTGCCCGCGGGCCTGCCGGTAGAGCACGGCCCATCCGTCGCGGTGTGCGCCGACGAAGGCGAAGAACGCCCGCAGGCCCGACCACAGCTGGTCGCTCAGGCCGAGGGTGGGGTCGACCACCTCGGCGATCGCCTCCATCAGCCGGGTGGCCTCCCGGCGCAGGCAGGCGATGAACAGTTCTTCCTTGGTGCCCAGATAGGCGTAGACCATGGGCTTGGAGACGCCGGCGACCTCAGCGATCTCGTCCATCGACGCGGTGTGGAAGCCGTGGTGGGAGAAGACCCGCACCGCGGCGTCGAGCACCTGCTGCTCACGGATCTCACGGGGCAGTCGCTTGAAGGTGCGAGTGGTCGACACCCTTGTCAGCCTACGCATCCTCCCCGTAACTTAACGCGCCAGTAGGTTCCTCCGAGGAAAGGCTGATCTGCCGTGGAGTTCTGGCTCGATCTGAACGAGGAGCAGCGTGATCTGTGCGAGTGGGTACACGGCTTCGCCGAAGGCGTCGTCCGTCCGGCCGCCTCCGAGTGGGACGAACGCGAGGAGACCCCGTGGCCGGTGATCCAGGAGGCGGCCAAGATCGGCCTCTACGGCTTCGAGTTCCTGATCAACACGTGGTCCGACCCGACCGGGCTCTCCCTGCCGCTGGCGAACGAGGAACTGTTCTGGGGTGACGGCGGCATCGCCATGGCGATCTCCGGCACCTCGCTCGCGGTCGCGGCGATCTACGGCTCCGGCACCCCCGAGCAGCTCGTCGAGTGGGTTCCGCAGTGCTTCGGTGACACCGCCGACCCGAAGGTCGGCGCGTTCTGCTCCACCGAGCCGGAGGCCGGCTCGGACGTCGCCTCGATGCGCACCCGGGCCGTCTACGACCAGGCCAAGGACGAGTGGGTCCTCAACGGGCAGAAGGCGTACGCCACCAACGGCGGCATCGCCAACATCCACGTGGTCACCGCCTCGATCGACCCGGAGCTGGGCTCGCGCGGCCAGGCCGCGTTCATCGTCCCGCCCGGCACGCCGGGCCTGGTCGGGACGAAGAAGCTCAAGAAGCTCGGTCTGCGGGCCTCGCACACCGCGGACGTCTTCCTGGACGACGTACGGGTGCCCGGCAGCTGCCTGCTCGGCGGCAAGGAGGCACTCGACGAGCGCCTGGCCCGCGCCCGCTCGGGACAGCGGGCCAGCAAGCAGGCCGCCATGCGCACGTTCGAGCTGTCCCGCCCAGCGGTCGGCGCCCAGGCGATCGGGATCGCCCGTGCCGCCTACGAGTACGCGCTCGGCTACGCCAAGGAGCGGGTGCAGTTCGGCCGGCCGATCATCGAGAACCAGGCGATCGCGTTCGCCCTCGCGGACATGAAGATGGAGATCGACGCCGCCCGGCTGCTGGTCTGGCGGGCCGCGTGGATGGGCCGCAACGACCGGCCGTTCACCGCCGGCGAGGGGTCGATGTCCAAGCTGAAGGCCGGCGAGGTGGCCGTCGCGGTCACGGAGAAGGCGGTGCAGATCCTCGGCGGCGCCGGCTACCTGCGCGATCACCCGGTCGAGCGGATGTACCGGGACGCCAAGATCTACACCATCTTCGAGGGCACGTCCGAGATCCAGCGGCTGGTCATCGCCCGGGCGATCTCCGGGATGCCGATCCGCTGACCCGCCCCTGGAGGTGCACCGGAATGGCCGTCCCGTTCGTCCTCGCCACCCTGGCCCGGCGCGGGCTGCTCCGTCCCGGCCCACCGGCCGACCTGATCAGGCAGCTCACCGCATTGCGCCGGTGGGGCTTCGGCCTCGCCGGCGAGCTCCGGCAGGCCGCCGCCCGCGACCCGGAACGGGTCGCCGTCGTCGACGAGCGGCGCGCGGTGACCTACCGCGACCTGCTCGATCG
Source organism: Actinoplanes sp. CA-051413 (assembly GCF_050955795.1). NCBI lineage: Bacteria > Bacillati > Actinomycetota > Actinomycetes > Micromonosporales > Micromonosporaceae > Actinoplanes > Actinoplanes sp. CA-051413. The sequence continues at coordinate 2,802,477 of NZ_CP192100.1, read as the reverse complement.
GGCCGGGCGGCTGGCCCGCGCCCTGTGCGGCACGGTCGGCGTCGAGCCCGGCGACCGGGTCGGAGTGCTCTGCCGCAACTCTGCCACCATGATCGAGACCCTGGTCGCGGTCACCTCGCTCGGCGCCGACGCGGTGCTGATCAACACCGGGCTGTCCGGACCTCAGCTCAGCACCGTCGCCCGGGAGCAGGAGCTCCGGGCGCTGATCCACGACGACGAGTTCGAGCTGCCGAAGGGCCTCGACGGCATCGGCGAGGCGCGGCTCGACGAACTGATCAACGGGGCCCCGCCCGGTGAGCTGACCCCACCGGAGCGCGCCGGACGGACAATCGTGCTGACCTCCGGCACCACCGGCGCGCCCAAGGGCGCCCTGCGGCGTACGCCCGGCGGGTTCGGTCCGCTGTGCTCGATGATCGACCGGATCCCGCTGCGCGCCGGCGACCGCGTGCTGATCGCCGCGCCGCTGTTCCACACCTGGGGGTACGCCGGCCTGCAGATCGCGCTGGCGCTGCGGGCCACCGTCGTGCTGCGCCGCCGCTTCGAGCCGGTCGCCGTGTCGGCCGCGATGGTGCGGGAACAGTGCACCGCCATGATCGCCGTCCCGGTGATGCTGCAGCAGCTGATGGAGCAGGCCCCGGCCGGCCCCCGCCCGCCGCTGCGGGTGGTCGCCGTCAGCGGATCCGCGCTGCCCGGCGGGTTGGCCACCCGGGTCATGGACCGGTACGGCGACGTCCTCTACAACGTGTACGGCTCCACCGAGGTGTCCTGGGCGTCCATCGCCACCCCGGCCGACCTGCGGGCAGCGCCGAACACGGCGGGCCGGCCGCTGCACGGCACCCGGACCGTGGTGCTCGACGAGGCCGGCCGGCCGCTACCCACCGGCACGGTCGGGCGGCTCTTCGTCGGCAACGAGATGCTCTTCGACGGCTACTCCAACGGCACCTCCCGGGAACGGCACGACGGCCTGCTGGCCACCGGCGACCTCGACGCGGCCGGGCGGGTCTTCGTCGACGGCCGCGAGGACGACATGATCGTGTCCGGCGGCGAGAACGTCTTCCCCGCCGAAGTGGAGAACCTGCTCGCCGACCTCCCCCAGATTCGTGAGGTGGCGGTGATCGGCGTGCCCGACGACCGGTACGGCGAGCGGCTGGCCGCGTACCTGGTGCCGCAGCCGGGTGAGATCCTCGGCCCGGAGCAGGTCCGCGACCATGTGCGCCGTCACCTGGCCCGCTTCTGCGTACCGCGCGACGTGGTGTTTCTCCCGTCCTTGCCCCGCAACGCGACGGGCAAGGTCCTGACCCGCGATCTGCCCCGCTGAGCCGCCGTCATCAGTCGCGAACGCTGTCTTGACAAAGCGCCGAGCGCGGCGAAGCTCAGCGTCGGCGCGGCTCCGGCCAGTCGGCTCCCTCGCGTCTTCATCCACCGTGGCAGTCAGCCGTAGACATCGATGATCGTCGTTGACATGAGACGTATGATGTTTGCACAATGGGGTGGTGCGACCCCCATCGCGCACTACTTCAGGACTGGAGTACCTCGTGCTTCGTGCCGAACCCTCTTCTCGGCGCAAGGGACTGCTCGCCACCGTCGCCACCGGACTTCTGGTCGTCGGCCTGGCTGTGACCGGCGCCCACGTGGCGTCGGCAGGCACTTCCCCCTTGGCCGCCAATGCCCTCGCGCCCACCGCCGGATGCGGCAAGGCCCCGGGGCTGAACAGTGGCAACCACACGATCCAAAGCGGTGGCAAGAGCCGCAGTTTCACCCTCCGGCTTCCGGACACCTACAACAACAACTATCCGCACCGGTTGGCCTTCGGGTTCCACTGGTTGGGTGGCACCGCCAGCCAGGTCGCGACGGGCGGGACCGACGGACAGCCCTGGGCCTACTACGGCATGCTCTCCCAGTCGAACAACACCACCATTTTCGTCGCCCCGCAGGGCATCAACAACGGCTGGGCCAACTCCGGTGGCGAGGACGTGACGTTCACCGACGACATGATCCGCCTGATCGACAACGCGCTCTGTGTCGACACGACCCAGCGTTTCTCCGTCGGCTTCAGCTACGGCGGCGCGATGAGCTACTCGCTGGCGTGTTCCCGGCCGAACGTGTTCCGTGCGGTCGCGGCGATCGCGGCCCCCGGGCCGATCAGCGGATGCAGCGGCGGCACCGGGCCGGTGGCGTACCTGGGCATCCACGGGGTCAATGACGGCATCCAGAATGGCCGGGCCCTGCGCGACAGGTTCGTCCGGAACAACGGCTGCACCGCCCAGAACGCCCCCGAGCCGGCGCCCGGCAGCCGCACCCACATCATCACCACCTACTCGGGGTGCCGCGCCGGGTACCCGGTCGTCTGGGCGCCGTTCGACGGCGGCCACCAGCAGGGTCCGGTGGACGGGTGCGCCGGCTGTGAGAGTGGCGCGCGGAGCTGGGTCAAGCAGGAGGTGTGGAAGTTCTTCACCCAGTTCGCGAGCACCTCGTCGCCCGGCCCCTCCTCGCCCGGCCCCTCCTCGCCAGACCCGAGCCCCTCGAGTCCGGCGAGCGGACCCTGCCGGGTCAGCGCGGCCATCAACCCCTGGAACACCGGCCTCACCGAGAACCTCACCATCACCAACACCGGAAGCGCCCCGATCAACGGCTGGTCCCTGGCGTTCACCCTGCCCGGCGGCCAGAGCATCACCTCAGGATGGGGCGCCACGTACTCGCCGGCGTCCGGTCAGGTGACCGCCCGGAACGTGAACTACAACGCCACCCTCGCCCCGAATGCACCGGTGGTCATCGGATTCCAGGCCAGCCACACCGGCAACACCGCCACCCCGACCGCATTCACGCTCAACGGCGCGGCGTGCACCGTTGCCTGACCGGCGGAAGAGGGGCATCGAGATGAACCACGCCTTCGACGTGTCACGCGTTGCGGAGCTGGCGGATGAGTCAGAGGAGGTTGGCATGCATCGTTCGAACGCCCGCCGGCGCGGTTGGTTGCCGACAGCGGCTGGAGGGCTGGCCGCAGCCGTGGTCCTCGGTGTCCTGACCCTGGCGATCGACGGGCCGGCCCTGGCCGCGCCGAGTGCGATGAGGGCCGTGGCGGCCGCCGGTGTCGACGGTGTGGCGGCCGGGAACGCCGCGGTCGCCTCGGTCGACCTGGCCGGGACCTGGAGTTTCACGCCGGCGGGTCGGGGGGCGACCTCGATCACCGTGCCCGGCGGCGGCTGGTACAAGCAGGGCTTCACCGACGTGAACGAGGCGGTGTACTCGCGCACCGTCACCGTGCCCGACTCGGGTCAGCCGCAGTCGACGTGGATCGAGTTCGGGGCGGTCAATCACCAGGCGACGCTGTCGGTCGACGGCCGGGTGGTCGCGACGCAGACCACGGCGTTCACGCCGTCGAACTTCGACATCAGCGCCTACGCGGCGCCGGGCACCACCCACACGATCACGGTGAACGTGAAGGGCCGCGGTGCGTTGAAGGCATCCAACGGCCGGTACCTGGTGCCCGACGCCGCCACGTGGTCCGAGGCGATACCGCAGGGGATCTTCGGGTCCGCGTTCCTGCGGGTGTACCCGGCGGTGTACGTCAGCGACACATTCGTGCGTACGTCGGTGGCGAACAAGACGCTGACCTACGACGTGACGGTGCGGAACACGTCGGGCAGTTCCCGGTCGGTGACGTTGACCGGGTCGCTGTCGTCCACCAACGGAACGGCTTTCAGCTACCCGGCATTGCCCAGCCGTACGGTCACCGTGGCGGCCCACTCGACCGCGACCGTGACCGTCGGGCCGGTCGCGTGGAACCTCGACAGCACCTCGTACTGGTGGCCCAACGTGCCGTACCGGTCGGGGTACCGGGCGCAGCTGCACGGGCTGACGGTGCATGCCGTCACCGACGACGGCCGGACGAGCGACGCCGAGTACCGGTTCGGGTTCCGGGAGGCCACCCAGAACGGTGACTACTACTACCTCAACGGCGTGCGCGTGAACTTCCGCGGCGACAACCTCCAGGGTGGCGACTACGACCGGATCAACAACGGCGGCAAGGGCGACGCGTACCACACCCTGCCCGGCTTCCTGCCCCCGTCGTCCGGCAACGGCGGCTGGCCGCAGGCGGTGGACAACTACCAGCGGCTGAACTACAACGTGGTGCGCATCCACCAGGAGCCCGGCAGCCCGTACATGTTGGATGTCGCCGACGAGATGGGCCTGATGATCATCGACGAGGTCGCGATTCGCGGCTCCCAATCCTCGCAGGAGTGGCAGAACTCCGTCGGACGCGACAACATGATCAACCACGCCCGTGCGCTGGTCCTACGCGACCGCAACCACCCCGCGATCATCCGCTGGAGTCAGAACAACGAGCCGAACCAGAGCGGCCAGGATTCCGAACAGTTCGAGAAGGACCTGTACGCGGCGATGAACGGCGCCGACGGAACCCGGCCGATCATTGTCGAGGTGGGCGTCGGCAACAATGTCAGCCTGTATCCCGGGATGACGTACGCCAACTTCGCGGTGATCCCGCACTACGTCGACGGCTTCGGCCGGTACGGGGAGGGCCTGGTCAGCGTGAACGGGCGGCCCGACGGCGAGGGCGAGTTCATCTGGCCGGCATGCAACAACAAGCAGGGCTTCGAGTGGTTCGCCACGGCAACCCTGGCCAAGCGGGGCAAGGGCGCCACCGACCTGCGTCCGTACACGCTGCTGTCGGCCTGGGCCAGCGTCGTGCCCGGAGTGCGGTCCACCGACTTCACCCCGGAGGAGGGCGGTCACCCGATCTACGGAGCGGACAACCTGCCCGACCCGTGGAGCAACCCGCAGATCCAGCGCGTGCAGGCGGCGTTCAACCCGGTGGCCGCGGTCGACCTGCCGTACTGGTCGGCCTCCGGCGCCTCGGACTCCAACGGCACCTTCCCGCTGCCGCAGGCCGTGCCCACCTACGCCCGGAACGCCACGGTCACCCGTAACATCACCGTCTTCAACGACGACTTCGCCGACACTTCGGTGGGCTTCACCTGGACGGCGCGGCTCGACGCGCCGGACGGCGCGGTCGTCGCGTCCGGAAGCACGACCCTGACCGTCCCGCTCGGCTCGCGGGTCACCCAGCCGGTGTCCTTCACCGCCCCGGCCACCGGCAACCGCGTGTACCTGCAGCTGTCGACCACGAAGTCCGGTAGCCCCGTCTTCACCGACACGGTGGAGTACTTCAACCTCGGCGGAGGCAGCGGAACCGGACCCGCACCGGGCACCTACCGCATCGTCAACCGCAACAGCGGCAAGCCGCTCGCTGTCGCGGGCAACTCCACCGCGGACGGGGCCAAGGTGGTCCAGCAGAGTGGCACCGGCACCTGGACCATCGCCACGACCTCCGACGGCTCCTACACCCTCCGGTACGTCCCGAGTGGAAAGGTGCTCGACGTCAACGCCGGCAGCAGCACGGCCGGGCTGCAACTGCAGCAGTGGACGGCCAACGGCGGCGCCAACCAGATGTGGTACCTGCGGCCCACCGGCAACGGCTACTACACCATCGTCGCCCGCAGCAACGGACTGGCAGCCGACGTCTCCGGTGCGTCGACCAGCGACGGGGCGCAGGTCGTGCAGTGGACCGCCAACGGCGGAACCAACCAGCAGTGGCAACTGAACCCCGCCTGACCGAACGACCCGGTTCTCGCCTGCTACCCCGGCCGCTCGACCCTGCGGCCAGCGGTAGCAGGCGAGATGTCAACTCCGAACCTCAGCGGTAGGCGCTCGTCAGGGTGGAGCCGGCGCATCCACCACAGCTTCCGTGTCTGTTGATCACCTGCCCAGCGGTCGAGTCCGCCGCTACCCGTCGGACACCACGGACGCAGAAGCCGCAGCTCCCACACGATGCGCAGGCTCCAGCGCCGGCATGGCAGGTCACCGCGCCGCTGTCCCGGCCGGGCAACCCGCCGGATGTCGGTGAGGCCGAGGGCGGCCGCCGGGATAGGCAAGGCACTCCCGAGGTCCTTGCGTACTGGCGATCGTGCTGGCGGTGCGGCAGATTCGGATGATGCCTCACCTGGTGGTTCTCACAGGCCCGATCGCAGCCGGCAAGAACACCGTCGCCAGCAAGCTCGCCGAGCGCTTGACCAGCCGCGGCAAAACCGTAGTGGTGGCGGACGTCGACGACGTCGCGGCGATGGTAGCGACGCCCGGAGCTGCCCAGGCCGGATTGTGGTTCGCCGCCCACGAGGCTCATGGCGCACTCGTCGGCCAGTGGATGCGCTCGAGCGTGGACTACGTCGTGGTCGTCGGACCGATCTACACCGCAGAGGAACAGGCGGCCCTCACCTGTGCCCTTGCGAATGATGCAGCGGTGCTATGGGTTGTCATCGACGCCACAGTGGCGGTGACGTTCGCGCGTGCACAGGCTGATCCAGGGCGCGGGCTGTCACGCGAGCCGGAGTTTCACCACGCCGCGTATCGCCGTTTCCGCGACTTGCTACCAGCGATCCCGGCTGACCGAGCGTTCAACTCTGAGGAGATGGGCGCCGAACAGATCGCGGCTGCCATCGAAGCCACGATGGGTGCTCGCTGACCGACTCTCCTTCGACAGTAGGACAGAACGCCGCGGTTCGGACGCCGGTATGCCGCACTACACACCGAGTTAGGGCGTAGCACTCGTGCGAACGGGCACTGCAGTTGCGCATGTGACCGCCCTGCAACCGGGGCTCGCCTTACCAGCGGCAGAACGGTACGAGGTTGGGTGAGGTGAGCTGCACCCCGGCCGAGCCGGAAATTGCGTGTGTCGCCGTTCTGCGCCCATTAGCCTCCCAGTTCATGGACAGCACCACCTTTCGCACTGAACGCCTTCAGCTTCGCCCAGTGCGTGACGAGGACGTCGACCGGATCCTGCAGTACCGCAATCTGCCCGAAGTCACTCGTTGGCTACTACGCACGGAGGTCGACCCTGCGTCCTTCCGGGCGGCGTGGCGGCACGCGACGGAAGACCCCGACGACCACAGCAAGGCGGTCGTGCTTGGCGGTGTGGTCATTGGAACCGTCTCACTTGATGCGGTCGACGGTATGGGTCAGCCCGGCATGCCACCGCGGACGGAGGCCGAACTCGGCTACATCTTCGATCCGGCGTACAACGGCCATGGCTACGCCACCGAGGCGGCGACGGCAATGGTGGCGTACGCGTTCGACCGGTTGGGCATGCGGCGGATCACTGCTGGCTGCTTCGCCGACAACCTTGCCTCGGTCAGGATCCTCGAGAAGGTCGGCATGCGTCGTGAGCAGCACGGCGTCGGCGACTCCTGGCACGCCGAGCTGGGCTGGCTCGACGGCTGCACATACGCCGTGCTCGCCGAGACGTGGCGTCGAGAACAATGCAGTAGTAATTGAACGCTTGATCGGCGCACTGGAAGCGTTACCCCTCCGTACAGTCAAGCTGCGGACGCGTGATCGACCCCCCGAGGCTTGACCTACACACGGGGCCGCCGATCGCAGGTTGCGGCAGCTGCCCTTGCCGACGGTGAACAGATGGCGCGCTGCACCACATCCAGAAGTGTCCAAGAGTTCGGACTACTGAAGCGCGCCAGCAGCGGGCGGATTCGGTAGACGGGGACTGCGTAGGATCCAGGACAGCGTCGGCAGCGCTGGATCGATCGACCATCGAACGGGGGAACCACGTGAGGAACGCAGGATGGGCCTTGGGCGGGATCGCCGTCGCGCTGGGGATCCTGACCGGATGCGGTGTCGCACCGGTTGAGCAGGCCCCGGGCCTCCCGGCGGCCGCCACGTCCGGCAAGGTCGGGGAATACCCGTCGATGACGGCGCTGCGCAAGGTCGAGCAGGCCGGCGTCGCTTATGACCTCACATGGGCGATCACCGACTCGCCGCTGATCGTCGTTGCTCCGCACGGGGGCGCGATCGAACTGCGCACCAGCGAGCTCACGAGCGCGATCGCAGGTGCGGACCACACGCAGTGTCAGTTCAAGGGCAAGCTGCCCGCGGGGCAGAACTCCCCTCGACTGCATGTGACCAGCGAGAACTGGGATACCGAAGAGTGTTTGATCCTGATCCGTCAGCGGCCCCACGCCCTGTCGATCCACGGCGCGAACAAGCCGGGCGAGGTCGCCTACATCGGTGGACGCGACACCGCCACGGGTGCCGAGCTGGCGACGGCTCTGCGATCGGCCGGTTTCAGCGTTCAACAGCCCGCGCCTGCCGACATCGCCGGCACGTCGATCGACAATTTCGTCAACAAGGACGCCGACGGTGCCGGGGTCCAGTTCGAGCTGACAACCGACCTTCGCATGCTGCTGTTTCCCACCAGGGACGGACCGCCCTCCACACGTGGACAGGCGTTCATCGACGCCGTGCGGTCCGTGTACGCGAACCGCTGAGCCCGTTCACACGAGGGTTCCGCGTGCGACCCCTCTGCTCGGGCAACCCATGCCCGCCGGGCCGGCCAGCGACGCGAGCTTCCGGCAGATCGCCGCCGAGCCGGCCGGCCGGATCGCCGGCGCGCGCCTGGTCAAGCTGGACTGGGCCGGCCATCTGCCCAGCCTGGAACGTCCCGACCGGCTGAACCCGCTGCTGCTCGACTTCCTGCGGCAGTAGGTCAGGCGCGGATCTCCACGTCGTTGAACGACACCTGCGCGGGCGACGACCCTGTTGACTTGTTGAGCAGGCCGAAAACCACTCGCCCGCTGGGGAACTGGGAGTCCTTCCAGCTGCCGACCTCGGTGCCGTCGCGGCTGAACGACAGCTTGGGCCCGTCGGCGGTGATGGCGACGGTGATCGGCTCGCCCAGCCCTACCGGCTCGGCGAACGGGAACGACGCCAGCTCGGCCATGTCGCTCACCCCGGTGGCACCATGGGTCATCAGCGTGTAGCCGTCGGCGCAGATCGCCAGCACGTAGCCGGCCTCCCGGTTCGCCGTGGCATCGACCTTGTCGAAGCGGAGCCAGACGGCCGCGCACGCGCCCTTGGTGAGCAGCTTGGCCGTCACGGTGGCGGTGAAGTCGGTGAGCAGCCGCCGCGGCCCGGGGCACCTGTACGGTCCGGCCGACCGCTTCTCCACCACCAGCGCGCCGTCGAACTCACAGCTCGCCTTGTTCGCCGGATCCTGCACGACCCGCCAGTCCCGTTCGGAGGTCAGCGGGTCGGCGATGACGGTGACGCCGTCCGGCGCGGCCGACGGTGCCGCAGCCGAAACGCTCGGCGTGGCACCCGGCCCGATCGCCCGGGGATTCTCGTCGTTGCCCCGATTCACCGGGATCAACCCGGTCACGATGCCGACGAGCAAGGTCACCGCGATCACGGCGGTGCCCGCGAGGACGGCGGTGGCCGCCCCCCGGAATCCGCGCCGCGGGGCTGCCGCAGGCTCAGGGACCATCTGCGGCGCAATCACCACCGTCGGCTCTGCTCGCGCCGGGGCCTCCTCCGCGGCGGCTCGGCCCTGCAGGTTGAACCGGGTCGTCGGCGAGCCCGCCTCCCCCGGCGAAGGCAGCTGCATTGCGGCCGTACGCTCGCGGGCTTGCACGTCGTCGGCGGCACGCGCGTCGGCGACCGCCTCGCGCAGCGCGGGTTGCCGCTCCAGGACGGCGGCGGCGCTGCCGGCCCGGTACGGCCCGGTGGCCAGGAGCCGGTCGAGCAGCTCCCGCGCGGTGGGCCGATCGGCGGGATCCTTGGCGAGCGCCTGCTCGACGAGGTCCCGCAGGGGTCCGGTGAGCCCCTCCAGGACGGGTGGCATGGTCAGGATGCGCACCGCGACCATGTGCGGCATGTCCGCCGCGAACGGCGTGCGGCCGGTGCCGGCGTAGGCGATCACGGCACCCCAGGCGAAGATGTCCGCGGCCGGGGTGAGGTTGCGGCCGGTGCTGGAGTCGAAGCGCTCCGGCGCCATGTAGGTCACGGTGCCGACCATCTGGTCGGTCCGGGTGTGGTTCACGGCCCCTTCGACGGCCCGCGCGATCCCGAAGTCGATGACCTTCGGGCTGCCGGGAGCGAGCAGCACGTTACTCGGTTTGAGGTCGCGGTGGATCACGCCGGCGCCGTGGATCCCGGTGAGCGCCGTGGCCACCCCGATCGCCAGGCCGTGCAGGTTCGAGGGGGTCAGTGGCCCGTGCTCGGCGACGACCGAGGCGAGGCTGGGCCCCGCGACGTACTCGACGACCAGGTACGGCTGGGCGTGGTCGGGGTCGGCGTCGAGGACCTCGGCGGTGCAGAACGGCGGGACGTCCTGGGCCCGCTCCACCTCGGTGCGGAACCGCTGCCGGAACTGCGGGTCGTCGGCCAGATCGGACTTGATGATCTTGATGGCGACCCGGCGGCCCTCCGGCGTCGACGCCAGGTACACCGTACCCATGCCGCCCTCACCGAGCCGGCCGATCAGCTCGTAGCGGCCCAGCTGCCGCGGGTCGCCAGGCAGCAGCGGCCGCCCGCCCGCCGGGCCCGCACCACCGGTCATGCTCTCGTCACCTGCGTCGCTTCCCCATCCGATCCGATGCCTGCCGGGCTGCGCAGTCGGGGCACCCACTGCGCCGGGGTTTCCTCGACCTGGTCCGCTCCGGTGCGGACGACGACGTGCGCGCCGTCCGACCCGTCGCCGGGCCCGCCCCCGGCGGCCACCACGAGCGCGGCACCGGAGTCGCTGTCCGCCGGCTCGGCCCGCACAGCCACACCATGGCGGCGCAGCTCACGCAGGGCCCCCGCGACACTGCGGGAGACCCGCGGCCCCGCGTCGACGACCAGCTCGACCCCGTACGCCGACGCCAGCTCGGCCGCCGTCCGCAGGACGGCGTTCGCGGACGCGTCGCCGGTGATCCGAGCGATGATCGCACATACCGGCGCCGGCGGTGGCCCGGCGAGCGTGATCACGGTCACCGGCGTCTCCTCGAGCACCGCGGTGGGCCGGGCTCCATCCCCGGTCACGACGACCAGGTCGGGCTCGCCCGTGCGCACCAGTTCGGCGAGCTCCGCCCCCGGGTCACCGGTGAACCGGGCCAGGACCGGCACCTCCAGACCATCGGCCCGTACCTCCGCCGACAGCCGGGTCAGCTCCCCCATCGCCTGATTCATCTCCAGCAGGCCGCCGATCAGCCCGCTGCCGATCTCCAGCGGCGCGGCCGGATACGGCACCAGCCGGGCCAGCGCGAGCGTCGCCGGCCGGCGCGACCCGATCAGCGCGGCGGCCAGGTCGGCCACCGCCGCGGCCGCCGGCGCCGCCGCGGGTACCAGCACCAGTGCCCGATACCCCGCCGCACCGCCCAGCGCGGCCCGCTCGGCCTGGGCGATGTCGCGCTCCAGCACCCGCCGCGGGTAGATCAGTGCCAGCAACGGGCCCGCCATCACGGTGGTGACCAGCGCCATGACGACCATCATGGAGAAGATCTGCTGATCGATGATGGCCAGTTGCAGCCCGACGGAGAGGATGACGATCTCGGTCAGGCCCCGGGTGTTCATCAGCGTCGCCAGCGCCCCGGCCTGCCGGGCACCGACGCGGTTCAGCCGGGCACCGGCGTAGGCGCCGGCGAACTTGCCGCCGATGGCGACCACCAGGATCAGCGCCAGCTCGAGCAGCGCGCCACCGTCGACGGTGGACAGATCGACCTGCAGCCCGGCGACCACGAAGAACACCGGCAGCAGCAGGAGCACGCTGACCTGCTCGAGGCGTTCGAGGATCTCGTGGCGCAACGCCTCACCGCCGGCCCGGGGCATCACCGCGCCGAACACGAACGCGCCGAAGATCGCGTGCAGCCCCATGATCTCGGTGAGGTAGCAGGAGACCAGCAGCCCGATGAGAATCACGGCGAGGACGTCGGGGGTCAACCGACCGGCCCGCTCCCGGGCCGCGGCCAGGCGCCGCAGCAGCGGCCGGACCCAGCGGAACATGACGAACAGGTACGGGGCGACCGCGAGCACGAGCCAGGGCAGGCTGCCGTCAGCCGTGCCGACCGCCACCACCACGGCGAGCAGCGACCACGCGATCACGTCGTCCACGGCCGCGCTGGCCAGCGCGAGACCGCCCACCTCGGAACGGACCAGGCCGCGGTCCGCCACGATGCGGGCCAGGACGGGGAACGCGGTGACCGCCATCGCGGCGCCGATGAACAGGGCGAACGGCAGGACGTCGGTCACGCCGTGGCGATCGGCCAGCCACCACGCCAGCGCGGCCCCCAGCCCGAGCGGGGCCAGGATGGAGCCGATCGAGACGCTCGCCGCGATCCGCTGCCGCCCGCGGACCAGAGTCTGGTCCAGCTCGTAGCCGACGATGAACATGAACAGCACCAGGCCGACGTTGGCCAGCCCCGCCAGCGCGGGCCGGATGTCGACCGGGAAGAACCGGTCGCTGACCAGGGTGCCGAAGATGCTCGGGCCGATCAGGATCCCGGCGATGATTTCCCCGACCACCGGCGGCTGGCCGACCTTGCGAGCCAGCGCGCCCAGCGCCCGGGCCAGCACGATGATGACCGCCAGCCCGAGCAGGAGCTGACCCACGGCGTGCGAGGTCACGGCAGTGCCTCGATCCGGTTGGCCACGGTGGTGGCGGAGGGCCGCTCTGCCGCCGGGCCGAGGCAGTCCCGCACCAGGGCGGCGATCGGGGCCGCCAGCGTGTCACTGACCCGGGGCGGGGTGGACAGGATCCGGCGCAGAGCCAGCAGACCGTCGGATTCCGGCAGGTCACCGTAGACGCCGGCACCACTGACCACCCGGTGCAGGAGGACGCCCAGCGACCACACGTCGGTCGCCGGGCCGGGAGGCCCGCCCAGCAGCAGGGCGGGGTCGACGTACTCGATCGCGTCGAGGGCACCCATCCCGGTGACCGTGACCCCTTCGGTGAAGACCTGCGACAGGCCCAGGTCGGACAGCTTCCCGCCGTCGGGATGCAGCAGCACGTTGCCGGGTTTGATGTCCCGGTGCGCGATGCCGGCGGCGTGCAGTGCCGCGACCGCCCGAGCCGCGGCGGCCAGGGCCCGCATGGCCTGCGCCGGGGAGTACGGCTGGGCCGGCTCGGCGAGCGAGCCGGCGGGCAGATACTCCATCGAGTAGAAAAAGGCACCGTCCTGCTGCCCCGCGTCGATCGGGATGACCAGGTAGGGCGAGCGGACCGCCGCGAACGCGGCCAGCTCCCGGGTGGCCCGGCGGAACGCCACATCGGTCGACTCCGCGTGCAGCACCTTGACGGCGACGAACTCGATGTCGAGCGGCAGCCGGCGGGGGCGCCGGGCCAGGAAGAAGTGCCCATGGTTGCCCGAACCCAGGGGACGGATGAAGTCGTAGTCGGCGATGCCCTGCACCTGATCTGGTCCCTTCACGTCTACGGATTGCGGTGCGACTCGTAGCGGAACCAGCGCCGGCCCACGTCGATGCGGGCCCCCGGCGCGATCACCACGGGTACGCCGGGGGTGAGCTGTGCGGGCTCCGCCGTGCCGGGACGGTGCACAAAGGTGCCGTTCGCCGAGTGCAGGTCCACCAGCTCGACCCGCCAGCCCGCCAGCCGTACGCGGACATGCCGGCGGGAGACCCCGCTGACCGGGCCGGAGATCCGCAGCGGCCTGGCCCGGGCCGCGACGACGTCCGGGTCGGCGTCGGGTTCGCGGCCCACCACGTAGTCGATGTCCAGGCGCAGGGTGCTGCCGTCGTCGAGCAACAGCACACCCAGCGGCGGGCGGGGCCCGAGCCGGGTCACCTGGGTCAGCTGGGCCATCGAGATGCCGCAGATCTGGCAGTACCGCTGATCCGGATCGTTGAAGTGGTCGTCGCGGCAGTACACCCCCTCGATGAGGGGGTGCGTCGCGGCCTCGTCGGCGGGCGGCTGGGGCGGCGGGCTGGGCGCCGGGGCATACCCGGGCAGCACGATGACCGCCTCGAAGGGTGCCGCCCGGTCGAATCGGCGAGCCGGCGGCGACGGGGCGCCGAGCTGGGCGACGAGCCCCGCCCCGCTGACCACGCCGGCGTCGAGGGCGGTCCGCGGATCCGGCGCGCCGCTGCCCGGCAGGCTGAGCCGCACCGTCCGCAGTGGACTTTCGATGGTCCGGTGGGTCAGCGCCGGTCCGTGCATGTGGACGCGACCGTGCCCGCCGTCGGTTTCGGCGGCCGCGGCGCCGCGGACCAGGATCGCGGGCGTGCCGCCGAACGCGGCCACGGCACACGCGACGCCGTCGGAGCCAAGCTGCCCGGCCAGACGGGCGATCAGGCCGGCCCCGTCGCCGCCGTCGTCGGCGGCGGCCCGGCGCACCAGCGCGACCAGTTCGTCGGTCTCCGCACCGGCGTCCGCGCAGACGGCGAGCAGATCACCGGCGCGCACCACGAGCCCGGCACCGGGCAGGGGCTGTACACGCATGCTCATACCAGCCTCCCGCCGCGGAAGCGCCACCGCAGGAACGGCACCCGCATCGGTCCGTTGGCGACCAGCCAGACAACCACCCAGACCACGGCGAAGTGCGTGGCGAAGGCCCATCCGGGTGGCACGGTGTCGATCAGCGGGACCGCGCCGGCGCGCAGGAGCAACCAGAGCAACACCCCTTCGGGTACGCCGGTGAGCAGCCCGAACAGTGAAGGCCAGTCCTTCTCCCAGCGGAACTGCATGAGCAGGTGGTACAGCGCTTCCCAGGCGATGCCGAGCACGGCCACCGCGGCCAGCACGACGAACGCCACCCGGTACCGCTCGGACAACGATCCCGGCACCGGCAACAGCGGGATCAGCACCAGGGTGACCAGCGAGCCGACCAGCGCCAGCAGGAACAGCCGGGTCTGGATGCGGCCGATCAGGATCGGGACCATTGCGCACTCCCCTGCACCGGGCGGCCGAGACTCCAGCGGATCCACTGTGCGGTCGACCGCACCGGGCCGAGCCGCTTGCACCAGCCACGGCGGGCCAGGTCGTCGGTGATCTCCTGGGCGGCCACCTGCAACCCGAGGAAGGTGTCCACGCCGGGGAAGTAGCCGCCGAGCGTGGCGGTGCCGGAGGCGTAGACCGCCCCGTCACCGTTGGCCGTGCCTTTGACCTCGAAGGTCCGCTCCACATCGAGCCGGCCGAGCGGGTTACGCCCGGCGCCGCCGTGGGTGAGCAGGTCGTCGAGGACCCGGTGCTCCGCGATGTCGGCCTCCAGCCCGGTGCAGTCGATGATGTAGTCGGACTGGATGTTCTGCAGGCCGTCCTCGCGCCGCACGATGCTCAGCACGGTGCCCTCCGGGCCCGGCCGGACCTCTTCCACGGTGCCCTGGAAGGCGCGGTACCAGCCGGCGTTGCGGCCGGACCGCATCTGCTGCTGCCAGCGGCGTCGTTTCGGCGTGTTGGTGCCGCCCATCCGGCGGTATTCGGCAGCCCGCTCGTCGCCCTCGAGCCGGCGCATCCTGGCCTTGAGCTGCCCGCCCCAGACCGACTTCGGATAGTTGAAGCCCTGGTAGGCGAAGCCGTGGCCGCCCCGGCGCCGGGACCACAGGTGCGGGCCGTGCGCGCCGGTCACGAACGTGCGGAAGATGTGCACGATCTCGGTCTGCAGCCCGTGCCGTTCCCGGTCGTCCATCAGCCGCTGCAGCACCCGGGACGCGACGATCCCGCCACCCCGCACGATCACCGTGCCGGGCGAGGTCTTGAGGAACTCGTAGACGTGCTCGTGCGGCTCGTACGCGTTGACCACGTGGTGGAAGTCGCGGTACTTCTCGCGGAAGGCCTGCAGGTCAGGCAGGAACCGCAGCCCGGGATAGCCGACCGCGAGGTGCACGAACCGGGACCGGTACGCGATCCGCTTGGTCGCGCTCGTGCCCGCCGGCGGGGTCACGATCGTGAAGTAGCCGCCGCCGACCCGGCGACGCACCATCCGGACCACACCCTTGACCAGCATCTCCGGGTAGGCGATCCGCGCCGCCTCGCGCTCCAGGCTGGCGAAGACGGCGCCGGCCCGTGGGGTCCAGTAGTCGGCGAAGATCGGCTCCCCGAGCACGTGCACCAGCGGTCGCAGCGTCCGGTCCCGCCACGCCTCGGCCAGCGCGTACGAGGGGAAGCCCCAGATGTTGTCCGGCCGCGAGGAGGAGTCCGAGCGGATCCGCTCCGGTTTCGGGATCTGCGACACCCGGGTCAGATACTGGTACGTCTGCCACGGATGGTCGATGTTCGACAGCACCGCGATCCGGTTCGTCGGCACCCCGGCGATGCGCAGATAGTCGACGGTGACGAAGGAGCCGATGCCGCCGCCGACGCTGACGAACGGGATGTCGCGGACCTCGATGCCGGACTCCTCGACCATCGCGTCGGACCACTGCGACTCCCGCAGCAGCCTGGGCGTCAAGTCACCCGGCGCAGCGCCCTGTTGCAAATCCATACTGTTTCCCCCGTTGTGCCGGGCAATCATCCCGCCCGATGTCCCCATACGGGTACCACACGCTGACAACGCGGCCGCGCATCGAGCACCTGCCGTGCCTTCGCTGACGGGCTCTGCCGGATCGCCGCGCACACGCGCCTCGCCCGCGGCGCTCGACGGGCCGTTACCCGTGGGCCCGTCGGACACCCCCGCCGTCCTCTCCCGGCGCGCCGATCCGCAGGCCCAGCGCGCCGCCCGGCGAGCTGGGTCCATCGGCCATCGACACGCCGGCCGGGGACCGCACCGGTCCGGTGGCGATCAGGCGGCGCAGCGCCGGGCCGAGCGGGCGTTCGACCAGGCGGTGGACCAGCCAGGCGGCGACGAGCAGCACCAGGATGGCGCCGGCGACGAGCAGCGGCACCGGGAGACCGGTGCGATCGTAGGCGTACCGGATCATCGTGTAGCCGATGCGCGGATGCAGCAGATAGAACGGGTACGACACGGCCCCGGCCACGGCCAGCCAGCGCCAGCTCCAGCGGTCGGTGTGCCCGAGCGCGATCACCAGCAGCACCGCGAACCCGAGCGTGATGATCAGCAGCCCCGGCCCGACCGGCACCGCGAAGCCGGGGTTGGCGATCAGCACGCGCTCCCGCACGCGGACCAGGCTGAGCACCCACGACGCGGCAAGCAGCAACCCCAGCGGCAGGGTCATCCCGTGCCGGCGGATCAGGTAGAACGTCATGCCGGCCACGAAGTACGGCGCGTACTGCGGCATGACCAGCTCCGCGAGCGGCACCCCGGCCGGTACGACGACGGAGGCGGCCAGCCAGCCGACGCCCAGCGCGAGCACGCGGCCACGGGTGAGGCCCAGCGCGATCATGACCATGAACAGCAGGTAGAAACGCAACTCGTACCAGAGCGTCCAGTAGATGGTGTCGACGTAGGGCACGTTCAGCGGCGCGGCGAGCATGGTGAGGTTGACGGCCACGTCACCGCCGGTCAGGTCGTGCGGCAGCGGGATGCCCTCGGTGAGCGGGAACCAGGTCATCACGGCCGTGGTGATCAGCACACACGCCCAGAACGCCGGGTAGAGCCGGCCGGCCCGGGAGGCGAGGAAGGCGCGCGGGCTGCGGTCCCAGCCGCTCATGCAGATGACGAAACCGCTGATCATGAAGAACACCTCCACGCCGAGGTTGCCGTAGATCAGCACCGAGTTCACCGCCTGCGGCAGATGCGTGCTGGTCGGCCGTACCCCGTCCACCGACCGAGCCATGCCGAGGTGATGGGCGGCCACCACCAGCGCGCACAGCAGCCGCAGCCCGTCCAGGGCCAGCAGGCGATCCTTCGTCGCAGCCATGATCGGCCGCCTCCTGTCTGTTTCTGCGTAAAGTCCATCGCCGCGAGTGGCGCAGCCACCGACGGTGCGGAAGGGGGTAAAGCGGTGGGTCAGTCCCGGGCGGGCAGGCGGATGGTGAAGGTGCTGCCGTGGCCGGCGCGGCTGGTCGCGGTGACGGTGCCGCCGTGCGCGCCGACGAGATCGCGGACGATGGCCAGGCCGAGGCCGCTGCCGCCGGTGTGCCGGCTGCGGGACCGGTCCGCGCGCCAGAAGCGGGTGAAGACGTGCGGCAGATCGTCCTCGCTGATCCCGTCGCCGGCGTCGACGACCTCGATCACCAGATCGTCGCCGTCGAGACGGGAGCGGACGGTCACGGTGGCGCCCGGCGGGGAGTGCCGGACCGCGTTGGAGAGCAGGTTGCCGAAGGCCTGGCGCATCCGGAGCGGGTCGAGCATCACCTCGGGATCGCCGACCGGTTCGGTCACGATCGTGACGTCCCCGGAGCGGCTGCCGTGCACGGCGGCGACCTGGTCCAGCAGCTCGTTGACGTAGACCAGCTCCGGGTGCAGGCGCAGCTGCCCGGCGTCGGCCGCGGCGAGGTCGCGCAGATCGTCGATGATGTGCTGGAGCACGTCGGCCTCATCGGCGAGCAGATCCAGCAGCTCGGGGTCGGGGTCCGCCACCCCGTCCCGGGCGGCCTGCAGCCAGGCACGGATGTTGGTCAGCGGCGTGCCGAGCTCGTGCGCGATGTCGTTGACCATGGCCTGCCGCTGCCGTTCCCCGGCCTCCCGGCGCTCGGTCAGGTCGTTGAACGCGGCGGTGAGCCGGCCGATCTCGTCCCGGCCCCGGATCGGCAGGCGGGCCGCACCCTGCTCCGCGGCGCGGGTGAGCGCGCGCAGCGGCCGGGACATCCGTACGCCGACCAGCAGCGTGATCGCGACGGCGACCGCCAGCACCAGCGCCGAGACGCCGGCGATCCCCATCGTGCTGGCCCGGGAGAGGTCGAAAACCGGGCCGGTCACCGATGCCGCGTCGTGGATGTAGAGGATCGCGCGCGGGGCCACGTACGGCCGGAGCTGCATCCGGAGGGCATCATCGATGCAGGTCCGCGTGTCCGAACCCGCAGGGGCCCCGGTCCAGGTGAAGCCGAGCAGCACGGTGACCGTGCCGTCTCCCAGGCAGGCGTTGGTGAGGGCGGTCAGCTCGTCCAGCGCCCGCTGCTCGGTGGCGGTGGGGACGTCGGCGCCGGACTCGCGCGCGCAGTCGGCCAGCTGAGCGTCCGATGCGCCGTCCGAGTGCAGCGTCGGCCGGCCGCCGGTCTCACGGGTGACCCATGCGTCGAGGCCCTTGCCGAGCAGGCACGACTCTGCCGCCAGCATGCGCGCGGAGACGGTCGTCAATTCGGCCTCGGTGAGCCGGTACGGACCGACCGCGCGCCAGTCGATACCGCGCCCGGCCGGTTCGGGGGAAAGGTAGCCCTCGAGGTAGAGCGGGTCGACCAGCGCCGACCGCCGGGCCGGCAGGACCGTCGACGTCTCCGAGCCGGCCAGGAACTCGCCTTCCGGGTAGGACAGCGAGATCGGCCGGCCGGTCCGCGCGGCGAGTTCGACGAGCAGCGGCCGCACCGCGGACCAGTCGGTGTGCGACGCGGCGTAGGCGACCACCTCGTCGTAGATCATCGCCTCGTCGTCGGAGATCCCGTGGTACTGCGCCTGCACGATCGCGCGCGTGGTGTTCTGCGCCGCGAGCCACGCGGTGGCCGCCACGGCGCACAGCATGACCACCAGCGAGAGGGCCAGCAGCCGTGCGACCAGGCTGCGGTGCAGCGGGACGCGCGTCACCGCGACCCGTCCGTGAGCTGGTAGCCGACGCCGTAGACGGTCAGCAGGTAGGCCGGGCGGCGCGGATTCGGCTCGAGTTTGCGGCGCAGCCGCATGACGTGCATGTCGACGGTACGGTCCGTGGCCGCGGCCTCGAAACCACGGGTCCGCTCCAGCAGCTGCGCGCGGGTGAACACCCGGTCCGGCGCGGCGGCCATCGCGGCCAGGATCTCGAACTCACCGGGCGTACAGTCCACCCGGAGCCCGCCGCTGGTCACATGCCGGCCCCGGACGTCGACCACGATCTCGCCGACCCGCAGCGCGGCATCCCGCTCGGCCGGCGCCCACTGGTTGCGGCGCAGCATCGTGCGGACGCGCGCCATCAACTCCCGCGGGTTGTAGGGCTTGATCAGGTAGTCGTCCGCACCCACGTCCAGGCCGCGCAGCAGGTCGTCCTCGTCGCGCCGGGCGGTCAGCATCAGCACCGGCACGTTGCTCTCCCGGCGCAGCACCCGGCAGACCTCGACGCCGTTCAGCTGCGGCATCATCACGTCCAGGATGAGAAGGTCCGGCGGAGACAGCCGAACCTGCTCGATCGCATCCCGGCCGCCGTGCACGACGGAGGCGCGATACCCGCTCGCCTCCAGGTACCGCCGGACCACCTCGGCCTGCCGGGCGTCATCCTCAGCGACCAGCACATGAGCACGCACAGCAGCGACTATAGGCAGCCGGGACCCGGCAGCGGCCGATCATGACAATGCCGATACAACCGGCGTCACCGGGCTGGCCGGTGGGTTGAGTCGTTGGACAACACACGCGGCTGACGACAGCTGAGCACAGCGTCTTCCGCCAGGCATCGCGCACGTATCCCAGCGAAACGCATCCGCGAGCCCGACAGTCACATCGCGCTCGATCCGAACGGAAGCACTACGGCCACGCGTCCGATCCGAACAACGCGGGGATCGGTCGGTGTGCGCGGCTTTGTCGTTTGTGGATGATGTCCGCCCGGGGATCGATAAGGATCTTTCCGCTCCGTAACGTGTGTCACACCAAGAGTGAGCGGGGGATCTATGGCAGTGCGGACGATCGATCGCGACGCGGTCCGAGCGTGGCGCCCACGATCCGGCGGACGACTCGTCGCGCCCGACGGCAGCACGCTGACCGTCAAACACGCGGACTCCGGCTTGGTCGAACCGTGGTTCACCGAGAACCGGGTCCGGTTCAGCGGAACTCCCGAGGCGAGCAACATCGGGGGACGCGCGTTCGAAACCGGCCCGGTGGGCACTGTGGACGGTCACGTCGCGGTGCTGCTGAACGGAAAGTACATCGCCGAGTACCCGGCCCAGGGCGGCACCTTTCTGCTCGCTGCCAACGTCGACGGATCGGTCGGCCTCGTCGCGTGGCAGGGCCGCTGGCATGAGGCGTACTGCTGGGTCAACGAACCGCGCGCGACCCACGCGCAGATGCTGAGCAAGCTGGACGATCTCACCTTCGCCGACGCCCCGGCGGGGCTCCAGGTGGAGTTGCCGTCCGGGCAGTCGTGGCAGCGGATCACCGCGTTCAAGCACCTGCCACCGGTCGGCTACCTCACCGTCCGCAAGGCGGCGACCGAAGAGGCGAGCCTCCCGGCCTGGTCCGGTCACCGGGTGGCGGTCGGCGAGGTGTGGCGGCAGATCAGTGACGCCAAGGAGGCCGCACCGAAGCCCGTGCTGGTGTGCGCGACGCCGACCGCGGTGGCCACGCTGAATCCACGGGAGAGTTCCGAGGACGAGGCCCTCGCCTTCCTGACCGGACTCAGCGCACTGCACTGGAAGTAGTGGCGGCGCTCGCGGCCCTGGTCCTGCTGATCGTCGTTCAGGCTGGGGCGACTCTGCTGGTCGTGGCCGGGTTACGGCACCACCGTGACCCCGCGATGCTGCGCCACCACCTGCGCGCGCACCGGATCGTTCCCCGCCGGTGGATCGACGCGGTCGCCCGGCTGCTGCCGACGGGGTCGGTCGGGATCGGCGTCGCCTCCGCCATCGCGCCGGTGCACTCCGCCGGTGCGGCGCGGCTGGCGGGCGCCGCGGTCGCGCTCGTCTACCTGATCTTCGCCGGTTACCTGGCCGTCCTGACCTACCGCGACCCGGCCGCCTCCTGCGGGTGCCTCGGCACCACCGGCGAACGGGCCGGCCGGTCGCTGCTGCGGGCGGTCGCGATGGTCGCCGCCGGCGCGGCCGTGGCCTCGCCGTGGCTGGCGCCTGCCCTGACCGAGATCGCCGGCTGGCGATTGCTCGCCGCGCTCACCGCGATGGTGGGTGCCGGCGCGGCCCTCATCCTGACCGCCGTCGCCGCTCCGATACCCCGGAGGACACTCTGAGATGAACTTCACCACCGCTGCCCTGATCCTCGCCTGGCTGGCGATCATCGTGCTCGCCTTCGGCTTTGCGGCACTGCTGCAACAGGTCCGTATTCTGCAGGCGGCCCTGCGGTTGCCGGCCGGCGCCCGCGCCGGCCTGCCCGAGTCCGCGCGGTCACTGCGCCCGCTCACCACCTCCCGCCGGTACGTGTTCACGGCCGAGCCGGGGTGCAGCATCTGCGCCGAGGTCCTGCCGGAGTTCCGGAAGCTGGCCGCGACGTACGCGGGCGTCGCCGAGTTCGCCGTCCTCGCCGCGTCCGGTGACTACCAGCGGTCGGACGGCGTGGAGGTGCTGGTCGACGCGCAGGCGTACCGGGACCTCGCCCCCTCCTGGTCGCCCGGCATCGTCGTCATCGCCGCCGACGGCACTGTCATCGAGGCGGTTCCCGGTGGTGACCTGAGACCGCTCCAGGCTGCCCTCGACCCCACATCCACGCCCACCACGGAGGTCCCGTCATGACGATCACCGCAGCCGCCCTGCCCGATTTCCACACCGCGCCCCCGGACGCCACCCCGAGCGTGGTGACCGCGACGATCCGCGGCTCCCGCCTGGGCCGGCGCACCCTGCTGCGGCTGGCCGGCGGTGGCGCGCTGGGCCTCGGCCTGACCGCCCTGGACCTGGTCACCCGGGTGCTGCCGAGCCGCGCCACCAACCCGAACCCGGTGCTGTCGGTGTGGAACGACTGCCGCAGCTACTACTCCGGCTCCCCGTCCACGTGCGTCCCCGCGAGCGCCTGGTACAGCAGCACCTGCAACGGCTCCTGGCACCGCAACGACAGTTACTCCGGCAGTTCCGTGACCTACAACTACACCTTTGACAACACCAGCTGCAGTAGCCGGAACGCGTGGCGCTGGACCGGTGGCGGCGTCCACCGCAAGTGCTCCGACGGCTGGACCGTCTATCGCGACGGCAGCACGTCCCGCAACACGTTCAGCATCTGCCGGACGGCCATCTGATGCTCCTGGTCCGGCCCCTGTTCCATCCGTGGACACCGGCCGTCGTCCTCGCCGCGGCGGCATCCGCCGCCGCGGCATCGGTCCTGGCCGGCGGGCCGCCGGTCGCTGTCATGTGGTGGCTGCTGCTCGGGCTGGTGTCCGGGTACGCCATCTCCGGCTCCGTTTGAAGCCTGAACTCGGCAGATCTGCTGAGCTCGTCAGTTTGGCGGGGAAACGCACGGTGGCACTTCGCCGCCGGAGAGGTACTGGGTGGCGTCACGACCGGCGCGCTGCTGGTGCTGCTCGGGTCGCTGCTGCGGCCGGTGCTGCCCACCTGGCTGCGCCTGGTCCTGATCGGGCTGCTCGCGGTCGTGGTGGTCGGCAACGAGTCCGGTCTGGTACGGGTGTGGCTGCCTCAGAACGGCCGGCAGGTGCCGTCCACCGTGATTCAGGAGGGCGGCCGGATCGGCGCCTGGCAGTTCGGTTTCGAGATGGGCACCGGATTGCGCACGTTCATGACCAGCAGTGTGCCGCACCTGGCCGCGCTGACCGTGGCTCTGCTGGCCTGGTGGCCCTATGCACTACTGGCCGGTGCCGCGTTCGGGGCCGGCCGGGCGGTGATGCCGTTGGTCCGGCTCGGCTGGAGCGACGGCTCCGACTGGGACAGGCGGTACAGCGTCGCCGGCCGGCCGTTCCGGCTGACGACGGTGGCGACGACGCTGCTGGCCGTCGCCGGCGTGATCCATGCAGTGACCTAGCGAAGAGGAGATGCCATGAGAACGAGGAGAATACTGGGCACGGCCGCGGCCGGTGTGCTGCTGAGCGGGGTCGCGCTGATTCCGGCCACCCCGGCCTTCGCGGCCGCCAGCGGCGACTACACCGGCTCGGGCGTACGCATCCGCAAATGTCCGCAGACGACCTCCGGCTGCGCGGTGCACGGCCTCGGGTATCCCGGCCAGGGCGCCAGCATCACCTGCTACAAACTGGGCGAACAGACCGGCGGAACCAACATCTGGTACTACCACCGCAACCGGGCCACCGGCGTGACCGGGTACAGCCATTCCGGTCAGATCAGCGTCACGAGTGGAACGATCCCCCGCTGTTAGCTCAGCGGTCGATGCTCTGGGCCACGTCCTGGATCTCCGGGGCGCGGGCCTTCCCGTTGCCCTCGACCGTGATCACCACGTGCTCCGGGGTGGCGACGACCGCCCGATACGTGGTGATCTCGTTACCTACGCTCCGGAACATCTGAGCTGTACCGACCGACGTGTCGAACCTGGCGGCGGCCGGCGTCACGCCGGCCGTCGCACCCGCCAACAGCTGAGCCCCGACGGTGGCGGCGTCACCGGTCACCGGCCGCATCACCGTGACGAAGAAGCTGGCGCCGTCGGTCCGGTCGTAGCGCCGCATGGTCACCGACGCGCTCGGGTCACCCGGCCCTGGTCCCGTACCGTCGTTGACCATGCCCTTGTCGGTGACCCGGGCCGTATAGAAGCTGTCCTCACCGGCTCGGACCGCGCCCTGCGGCAGCGAGGTGACGACATAGCCGTCCAGGGCGGAGCCGGCCGGCCCGCTCCTCCCCGACGACGCGGCGGCCGGCGGCGTGACCGGCGCCTGCGGCGAGCCGCCCTGCGCCAGCGCGAAGCCGCCGACAACAACCCCGGCGACGGCCAGCGCGGCGCTCCCGACCGCCGCGGCCCGCAGCAGGCGGCGGCGACGCACGCCCCGCTGCACGCGCTGCACGAAATCCTGGGGCACCGGGATGTCGAACTCGGCCAGCTCACGGTCGGTCATGACGTCACCTCCTCGTCGGGCCGGTGGGAGCGCATGGTGGCCAGGCCCCGGGACACCTGGGAGCGCACGGTCTGCGGACTGCATCCGAGCAGCGCGGCGATCTCGTCGTCCGGCATGTCGTGGACATACCGCAACGCGACCACTGCCCGCTGCCGCGGTGGCAGCCCGGCCAGCAGGTCGCGCAGGGCGCCCGCGGCATCGACGGCGGCAATGCCGAGATCCTCCTGGCCCCGCTCCGGCATCGCCGCGACGGGAATGTCAACGCGTCCGCGGCGCCGGTTGAGGAACAGGTTGACCATGGTCCGGTTGGCGTAGCCGACCGGGTTGCCGTCCTGCCGCACGCGCGACCAGGCCAGTCCCACCCGGATGAGCGTCTCCTGCGCGAGATCTTCGGCCTCGGACCGATCGAGGGTCAGGACGTGCCCGAAACGAAGCAGCCCAGGGCTGACCTCACGCACGTACGCCTCGAAGTCCGCACCTCTCATACCTTGATTACACGCCGGGGACCGGCTTTGTTGCATGCCGTCGCGGCGAACTCGAGCAAACTGCCGTTCGCGGTGTCCCGCAGAACCCCGGGAACAGCCGTGGACGCGTCGCAGTAGCCGCGACCGGCGCGACTGTGAAGATCACGAGCAGACGACCGGCACGCCGCCGGCACGTCAGCCGCCTCAGCTGCTGGACCGCCCCGGGACGCGACCTGGCTGGTTTCACCGGTTCATCCGCGGCTGGTCAGCCAGAAGCTTCGGTTCCGGCCGACGCGAAGACGCGTACGTCCCACGCGCCGAGGTGCACCGCCGTGCCCGGCGCGACCGCGGCACCGGTCAGGGCGTCGGTCAGCGGCACCGGCGCCTCGACCGCGACGGGTTCCCAGCTCCAGTTGTGCACGACGTGGACCCGGCGCCCGTCCGGGGAGGTGGCGGTGGTGGCCGTGACGGAGGCCGGGAGGCGGCGCCATCCGCCGGAAGGCACCGGCGCGAGCCATGCGGCGAGGGCCTGGGCGAGGTCGCGTCCGGGTACCGTGCCGACGCAGGTGACCCGGCCAGCGCCGTGGCGGCGGGTGGTGACCGCCGGCCAGCGGCCGAAGTGCGGATGGTCGTACTCGACGAGCACATCGGCGTCCACGACGGTGAGGCCGTCGGCCCAGCGCGTCGCCGCCGCCCGCTCCGGCAGGTCGAGCGGCCCGCCCGGGGCGGCCCGGACCGGGACGTCGCGCACCAGGTTGCTGAACTCCTCGTAGCGGACTCCGGCGACCTCGACGAGCCGTCCGGGCGCCGGCTCGTGTCGCGCGCGGGCCTCGTGGTCGGCGTAGCCGGTCCGCGGGCCGAGCACGAGGTGGCCGCCGGCGGCCGCGTAGGCGGCGAGCCAGTCGAGCGTCGCGTCGTCGGCGACGTACAGCGCCGCGACGACCAGGACCGGATGCCGTCGCGCGGCTGACTCCGGCGCCGAGCCGGCCCGCTCACCGCTCGGGTCGTGCAACTGCCCGGCGTGGACGATGCGCACCTGGCGGCCGGCGTCGAATGCGCCGCGGTAGAAGGGATCGAAGATGCCGTGGTACGCCGCGGCGTCCGGCCCACCGTCCGCGGCCGACAGCGGCGGGTACTTCTGCATGAGCCACTTGCTCGGCATCGAGTAGACCATCGTGATGTCGGCGTCGGGTTCGAGGGCGGCCACGAGCGAGCCGGCGGCGTCCAGTTCCGCGCCGAGGCGGGACAGCTCCGCGTACGTGCGGCCCGGCCGGCCGCTGTGCGGAAGGATCCCGCCCCAGTAGGTCTCCGTGCCGAAGTGCAGCGTGTGCCAGTGCCAGTACTCGATCATCCGTGCACCGCGCGCGACGAGCGCCCAAGCCGCCTGCCGCCACTGGCCGTCGTACGCCGGCCGGTTGTCCCACGGCATGCCGATGGACATGGCGTTGGTCTCGGTGACCAGGAACGGCGCCTGGCGCGACGAGAACATCCGGTCCGCGGTCTGGTACAGCGCCCACACCCCGGTGGTCTTCCAGCGCTGTTCGACGTCGTCGTGGTCGCGGTCCGGCAGCGCCAGGGCGTCCTGCATGACGTAGTACGGGTTGCCGGCGGCGACGTCGAGGCGTTCGGTCAGTTCGTCGTCGTGCATCGCGGGCCGGCCGTAGGAGAGGCACGTGGTGACGAACTGGTCGCCACGCGCGTACTCCCGGACGATGCCGGCCTGCCAGCCGATGAACTCGGTCGTCTGGCGGGCCTGGAACGCCCGCCAGGCGACGTCGTACTGGGGCTGGGCGTTGCCGTCCGGGGTCCACAGGTCCGCCCAGGTGGAGAGGCGGTGCGACCAGTAGACCAGGCCCCATTCGCGGTTGAGGGTCTCGACGTCGCCGTAGGTGGTGCGCAGGTGGTCCACGAATCGCTGGAAGACGCCGTGGTTGTGCAGCAGTTCGTTGCCGGGCTCGTTGTCCACCTGGAACCCGATGACCGCGGGGTGGCCGGCGTACCGGCCGACGATCTGCCGGATGACCCGCTCGGCGTGGAACCGGAAGCCCGGGTGGGTGAAGTCGACCTCCTGCCGCGCGCCCCATCCGATGCGCTGCCCGGTGGCCCGCTCGCCGGCGATCTCCGGGTACTGCCGGGCGAGCCACGGCGGCACGGCGTAGGTGGGCGTGCCGAGGATGACGGAGATGCCGCGTTCGTGTGCGCCGTCGAGCACCGGCTGGAGCCACTCGAGGTTGAACCGTCCGTTCTCCGGTTCCCAGGTCGACCAGACCGACTCGCCGACCCGGATGACGGTGAAGCGGGCGTCGACCATCAGGTCGAGGTCGGTCTTGAGCCGTTCGTAGGGCTGGTACTCGACGTAGTACGCGGCGCCGAAGAGGACGCGGGCGGGGAGCACCGCCATGGGGGAACCTCCGAAGTGGAGCGGTTGGTCATTGCTTGACGCTGCCGGTGGCCAGCCCGCTCTGCCAGTACCGCTGCAGCAGCAGAAAGGCCACGACGAGCGGGACGATCGAGAGCATGGACCCGGTCACCACGAGCACGACCGTGTCGCTGTTCGCACCGGATCCGCCCCCTGCGGTCTGGGAGGCCCAGGAGGAGAGGCCGACGGTGATCGGGTACAGGCTGGGGTCGCTGAGCATGATGAGCGGGAGGAAGTAGTTGTTCCAGGTCGTGACGAGGGTGAAGAGCACCACGGTCACCAGCCCGGGAGCCAGCAGCCGCAGGGCGATCCGGAAGAAGATCTGAGCCTCGCCGGCGCCGTCGATGCGGGCGGCCTCGATGAGACTGTCCGGGACGGCGTCCTGCGCGTAGACGCGCATGAGGTACATGCCGAAGGGGCTGACCAGCGAGGGCAGGATCACGGCCCAAGGCGTGTTGACCAGGCCGACCTTCGCGAACAGCAGGTACGTCGGTATCGCCAGGGCGGTGGTCGGCACCATGATGGCGCCGAGCACCAGGTTGAATCCGGCGCGGTCGCCACGGAACCGGAATTTGGCGAACCCGTACCCGGCGGCGGCCGCCAGCAGCGCGGCCCCGACCGCGCTGACGACCGCGTACAGCATGGTGTTGAGCATCCAGTGCAGGAAGACCCCGTGGTCGTGGGTCAGCGTCGCCCGGATGTTCGACAGCAGTTGCGGTGACCGGGAGAACCACAGTCCGAATGTGCTGAACAGGTCCTGCGTGCTCTTCGTCGAGGCCACCGCCAACCAGAACAGCGGCAGCAGGAAGTAGGCCAGGGCGGCGAGCATGGCGATGGTCAGCGGGGTGCTGCGCCGCCTGCCCGGCGACCGGCGCCGCCTGGCGGTGCGTGCCCGGCCGGTCGCCGCGACGCTCGGAACGGCCGGGGCGGTGGTGGTCATGAGGTCCTCCTGCGGTTCGCGGTGAGCAGGACGGCGTAGGAGACGATCACGATGACCAGCCCGAGGAGGAACGACACCGCGGCCGCATAGTTGATCTGTTGGTTGATGAAGGCGAGGGAGTAGGCGTACAGGTTGGCGGTGTAGGCACTGTCGATGACCCCGGGGGCGAGGCGTTGCAGCAGGTTCGGCTCGTTGAAGAGCTGGAAGCTGCCGATGACCGAGAACACCAGGGTGAGCATGAGCGCCGGCCGCAACGCGGGAATCTTGACGGACCAGGCGATCCGCCACGCGCCGGCGCCGTCGACCGCCGCCGCCTCGTAGAGATCCTGCGGTATGGCGCGCAGTGCGGCGTAGAGAATGATCATGTTGTACCCGACGAACTCCCACGTCACGATGTTCCCCAGGCTGCCGAGCATCCACTCGCTGCTCAGAAAGTGCGGGACCGGCACGTGCAACGCCTTGCCCAGCTGGGCGAACGGGCCGTAGTCCGGCCCGTAGAGGTAGCCCCACATGAGCGAGGCGACCACACTCGGTACGGCGTAGGGCACGAAGATGCCCAGCCGGACCACGCGTGCCAGCCGCACCAGGCCGCTGTCCAGCGCGAGCGCGAAGAGCAGCGCCAGGACCAGCATCACCGGCACCTGGATCAGGAAGAAGGTCGCGACCCGTAGCACGCCGTGGATCAGCTGCGGGTCCTTGACGGCGGTGACGTAGTTGTCCAGCCCGACGAACGTCGTGCCCCCGATGAGCTTGTGCTCGAAGAGGCTCAGGTAGGCGGCGTAGCCGAGCGGGGCGAGGAAGAGCAGCACGAACAGCAGCAGGAACGGGGCGACGAACAGCGGCCCGGCCGTGCGCCGGGAAGACCGTGCGGTGATGACACTCATCGTCGGGCCTTTCGGTCGAGGGTGCCGGGTCCCGCGGCCGGCGCCGGCCGCGGAACCCGCCGGCTGCTATTGGACGGTGAAGCCCTGGCCCTTGGCGAAGGTGGTGATCCGGGTCTGCCACTGGTCGAGCGCGGTGACGGCGTCGGTCTTGTCGGTGAGGGACTTGCCGACGGTCTCCTTGAAGTCCGTCTCCACCCGGTCGAGGAACGGCGGCCATTGGAACGTGGTGTTGACAGTGCTGCTGATCCCGGCGAAGAGCTGGTTGACCTTCTGGCCGCCGTAGAAGGCGGGGGTGTCACCGAGGTAGCCGGGGTCGGCGAGCAGCGCCTTCGTCGCCGGGAACAGGAACTGCTTGGTGGCGAACAGCTTGGCGCTGTCCGGGTCGGAGTTGAGGAACTGGGCGAACACCGCCGCCGCGATCGGGTTCTTGGTCGACTTGATGACCGCGCTCGTCGAACCGCCCCAGTTGCCCGACTGCGGCGTGGACGCGTCCCACTGCGGCAGCGGGGCAGCGCGCCACTTGCCCGAGGTGGACTTCGCCGAGCCGGAGAGGAAGACCGGTCCCCAGGCCGCGGTGAGCCAGGTGGCGTACTTGCCGCTGTTGAGCGCGGCAAACCACGGATCGGTGAAGTCCGGCTCGGTCCCGACGACGCCCTCCTTGGCCAGCCCGCCCCAGTACGCGGCGAGCTTCTGGGACGTCGTGTCGTTGACGTGGATGGCGATGGTGCTCTTGCCGGACTTCACGTAGGGCTTGCCGCCCGCCTGCCACACCAGCCCGTGCCACGCGGCGGGCTGGCTCGGCGCGAAGTTGGTCAGGTAGACCTTCGGGTTGGCGGCATGGAGCTTGCGGGCCGCGGCAGCGAACTCGTCCCAGGTCGTCGGGACCTGGATGCCGTACCGGTCGAAGATGTCCTTGCGGTACAGCATGCCCAGCGGACCGGTGTCCTGCGGGATCGCCCAGACCTCGCCGTTGGGCCCGCTGACCTGCGCCCACGTCCAGTCCACGAACTTGTCCTTCAGCGCCGCCACGCCGTACGGGCGCAGGTCCAGCAGGCTGTCGGTGATGGTGAAGGTCGGGATGTACTGGAACTCGATCTGCGCCACGTCGGGAGCACCGGTGCCGGCCTGCAACGCCGTGCGCAGCTTGGTGTACTCCGGGGCGCCCTGGCCGGCGTTGACCACCTTGACCTTGACGGCCGGGTACTTCTGCTCGAACAGCGCCACCTCTTGCGCGATGTCCGGAACCCAGGTCCAGAACGTCAGCTCGGTCGCGGTCGACATCGCCTTGTCGATGTCGGCCTGGCTCACCGCCGCGGCGGCGGAGGTACCGCCGCCTTTGTCGTCGTCGCCGCCGCACGCGGCCAGCGCGGCACTCAACGACACCGCTCCGGCCGAGGCGAGCAAGGTTCGGCGGCTTACCGGGAACTGTCGGGACGATATGGCCATGGTGAACTCCCGTCAAAGGGCAGGGTGGACCGGCGCGCCGGGCAACGGCGTGCTGAGGACAGGGGGTACCGAGAGAGGTGCGCGTCCGCGCGGGTGTTACCGCCGCTCGTCAGCGACGGCCGGTGCGGGCCTCGGGTGACGTGCCGCCGTAGGTGGACAGATCGAAGCTGATCAGGGCTGGGTGGAGGGGACTTCGCTGCCGGCGGGCTGACCGTGCGGGCCGCCGTGGGCATGGGGGATCGCTCGGCGGCCACGTCCCGGGATCGGCCGGAGCGGTGGTGGCGCCGTCGAGGCGCGGACGACGAGCTCGACCGGTTGGTCGGCCGCCGGTGGAAGCTCGACATCCGGCTTCTCGATGACGTGTACCAGCAGCGCGAGGCCCTGCCGCGCGACCTCGTCGAACGGCTGCCGCACGGTGGTGAGCGGGGGGCTGACGTAAGCGGCGACCGGGATGTCGTCGAACCCGACGACGCTGATGTCCTCGGGCACCCGGCGCCCGGCCTCGAGCTGCGCGCGGATGAAACCGATCGCCATGTCGTCGTTCGCGGCGAACAC
This sequence comes from Actinoplanes sp. CA-051413, assembly GCF_050955795.1. Classification (NCBI taxonomy): domain Bacteria; kingdom Bacillati; phylum Actinomycetota; class Actinomycetes; order Micromonosporales; family Micromonosporaceae; genus Actinoplanes; species Actinoplanes sp. CA-051413. Next base: position 2,771,226 of record NZ_CP192100.1, on the reverse strand, counting down.
CGCGGTCACGGTGCCGTCGCCGGCCAGTTCCCGGCCCGCCGCGTAGCCGGACGCGGCCGACCAGTCGCCCTCGACGACCGGCGGCTCGTCCGCGCCGTGGGCTCGCAGCGCCTCGCGCCAACCGGCGAGACGGTCCCGTGCCGAATACCACCGCTGCGGACCGGCCAGGTGATGGACGGTCGAGTGCCCCAACTCCAGCAGGTGCTCGGTCGCGGCCCGCGCGAGCAGGCCCGCGCCGACCCTGGCGGTCACCACCTGCGGCGCCGCGAAGGTGGACGGCGCGCCGAGGACCAGGACCGGCACGTCGACGCTGATGAGGCCGACCCCCTCGTCGATCGGCTCGGAGATGACGACGCCGTCCACGCCCTGGTCCAGCAGCGACGCCAGGGCGCCCGCGATGCCGCCCGGGTCGCCCTCGATCGTGTCGGCCACCCGCAGCGTGTAGCCCACCTCCCGGACCGCCCGCCCGATGCCCACGAGCAGCGACGCCGGCCCGTACAAGGCGCTGCCGAGCGTCACCACGCCGATCGACCGGGTCCGCCCCGAGGCCAACGCCCGGGCCGCCTGGTTGCGCCGGTAGCCGAGCTCCTCAGCGGCGTCCAGCACCCGCCGGCGCACGTCGGCCGAGACATACGGCTCGTCGTTGAGGACCCTGGACACCGTCTTCTGGGAGACGCCGGCCAGCCGCGCGACGTCCACGCTGCGCGGCGGCGGAGGGCTTCCGCCCTGCCTCGTCAGTCGCGTCATGGCACCTCCCACCGCCGGGCCACAGCCTGTATGACTGCGCTATCATGTCTACGCAATCAGACGCTCGCGGTCAAGAGCCCGAAACCTCGCCCGTGATGCCGGCGAGGCACATTCCTTACCAACACCCCTCCCGCTACGTCGTGCCGGTGAACAGTGCGCGGAGTTCGGTGATCGGGGTGGCGGCGTTGCCATCGAGGGCTCTGCCCAGCGCGGTCAGCCGGGGATCGACGACCGCGGGGTTGTCCACCAGGCAGCGGGTCACCAGCGCCGACCACAGCCGGCGGGTGGAGGCGGAGTCGGTGTCGCGGCGGACGTACAGGGGTGACCGGGGACGTCGCCGCCACGGCAGTTCCGGGTCGGTCAGCACTGCGTCCAGTTCCTCGACCAGGACCGCCGCCAGTGCTGCCGCGGTCGCCGTTTCCGCCGACAGCAGCAGCACTGCGAGGGTCAGGAACACCGGCGCGGACGAGTCGTCGCGCCAGTCGCCCGGTAGGTTCAGCCGGCACCAGGCCAGAAAGCGCACTGCGGCATCGCGGGCCGGTTCTCCGAGTTCCCATGCCGAGTCCACCAACGGGGCGAGAGAGTCCACCGGGTTGCCGCCGGCGGTCACTGCCCGGACCAGGAGCGTGCAGGCGAACAGTCGCCGGAGGTGGTCGCGCCGGCCGGCCGGCGTTGTCCACCGGGTCAGGGCCAGGACCTCGGCGGGATCCCTTCTGAGGTCATCGGGCAGCCAGGGGCTGTGCACCAGGTCGGTCAGGGCCCGACGGTACTCGGGCACGTCGACGCCGTAGTCGGCTTCGGCGATCTCCTCGATGGCGGCGGCGTCCAGCTGCGGGGCCACCCAAGCCAACAGCGCGCGTTCGTTCGGGGCGAAGGATGCGAACAGGTCACGGTCGGAGCCGGTCACCAAGCGATGATGCGGCCTCGACCCTGTCGACGTCCATGACATATGCGCGGACGCCGGCGCAGCCCTCCCGAGCGGGCACCAGGGCCACCACCCGATCGACGACCCGACCGCCATCGACGCGAAGATCAGTGCCGCCGACGCGCCACCCGACGCCTCGACGCTTAGGCCGCCCTTGGCGATGAGGTAGACGCCGAACGACAGCTCCCAGATGAATTCTGGGATCGTTGCGACGCCCGGCAGTGCGGACCCGCGTCCGGTGGCACCGAGCATGATGGCGATGCCCGAGTCCGGATCGGTGCATCAGGTAGCCGAGAATCATGCACCATCATCGCCTCCCAGGACTCTGGCCGCGGAGATCAGTAGGTGGCGCGGCCGCCACTGATGTCGTAGACGGCGCCGGTGGAGAAGCTGACCTTGTCGGAGACGAGCCAGGCGATGAGCTCGGCGACCTCCTCGGGCCGGCCGACCCGCCTCATCGGGATCAGGCTGGTGATGTGGGCGAGCGCTTCCGCTCCGGTGCTGGCGTTCATCGGGGTCTCGATCACCGCCGGGGCGATGGCGTTGGCGAGGACGCCGCTGGTGGCGAGTTCCTTGCCGAGGGACTTGGTGAGGGCGATGACGGCGGCCTTGGAGGCCGAGTAGGGCGACATGTTGGGGTTGCCGTCCTTGCCGGCCATGCTGGCGATGTTGACGATGCGGCCCCAGCCACGTTCGCGCATGCCCGGTACGAAGGCCTGGCAGGTGTGCAGGGTGCCGTTGACGTTGACGGCGAAGGTGCGAGCCCAGCCGTCGAGCGGGACTTCCCATAGTGGCGCGTTCGGGCCGACGATGCCGGCCGAGTTGATCAGGATGTCGACGGGGCCGGTCTGTTCCGCGGCGGCTCGCACAGCGGCCGCGTCGGTGACGTCGACGTGCAGGTCGGCGCCGTCGGCGATGTCCAGGGTGATGACCTTGATGCCGTCGGCGGCCAGGCGGGTAGCGGCCGCCGCGCCGAGGCCGCTCATGCCGCCGGTGACGACAGCGGTACGGGATGCGCTCATGAGCTGTCCTTGTCTGTCAGTCGGACTCGCGGGACGCACGGTCGCCGCTTGAGCCGAGCAGACCGTCGAGCGCGCCGCCAGTGTTGGCCTGCCCGACGGTGTTCGACGTGGACCCGTTCCCAGCCGCGGCGGTGAGCGGAGTAGGCCGTCACCGCCTCGAGGGCCAGCTCGCAGGCTTCCCGCTCCGCGGCGGAGACGTCGACGTCCAGGTGTCGGTTCAGGGCGTCGCGCATGTCGCCGGTGCGGGCCTTGCCGAGTCGTCCTCCGGCAGCTGCTTCGGGGGCGCCGTGCAGAACGACCGTGCCGTAGGCCGTGCCACTCATCCGCCCGTCGCAGATCCGCACCATGTCCCGGACGCCCTGCTCGAGCAGGTTGCCCAGCAGCGGCATGTTCGACACCTCCGGCTTGCCAGGGTAGCCCTTGGTCCGCAGCCACGTAGCTCGGCACGGAGTCGGTGGTGACATCTGGGACCGGGTCGTCGAGGCGGGCGTGCGGGGCGCCGCAGCTGGTTGGTGCTGCCAAGTTCGAGGCAGAGGCGACAGCGGAAGTGCCGGCGGCGCTGCTTGTTGAGGTGACTCATTGTCGGTCGCGCATAGCGGCTTCGGTGCCGCTCCGCTGGATCGGCTGACCCATGGCGGTAATGGGCAGCGTCAGGTTCCACTACAACGGCCCGGCCACGCCGGCCCCCGCCGGCTGGACCGCACCGACGAACGGACCCGACCCGCAACTGCTGGCCCAGACCAGCCACGGCGACAAACCCGACGCGACCGGCGCGACGACCGGACCTACCCCCAGCGGTGTCGACGATCCCGACAACACCGCCGAGGCCGCCCCACAGCGGCACGACAGCGTCGCGGTGTGGTTGCTGCCCGCTGGGCTCGTCCTGGCATCCGCGTTGATCATCGGGCACGCCGCCCGCAAGCCGCCTCTGCCGGCCCCGGCCCGGCGGCGCCGGAACAAACCGCCCGCCACATGACCGGCCATGTAACGGCGGTTGGGAGCCCTTGAACCGCCCGGCTTCCGCGCGTCTGCCCCCAGCGGTGGCTTCCCGTTGGGGACCTCTCGGGGTCTATCCGGGCCGTGTCGAGGGGGTTCTGTCGGCGCGACCGGACGGATCGTCACGCACCGCCCGGAAACCGAGATCGTCGACGAGGAGGCGATCCGCGCGGACGTACGGCTGCTGCGCTGCGATCTGACGGCCGCCGACCGGGAGGGGTACGTGGCGTTGCGGGGGCATCAGAAGACGTCGGGGCGCGAGAGGCGTGGTGGATTTGCGCCTCGGTGTCCTCGATCGACACCACCCGAACGTGATCGAAGCGCTTTCCGGAAGTGCTGACGCTCGATAGGCATCTACCGACCCTTGTCGAAACCGGGCGGGCGTCCAACCTGGCTGCCCTTGGCAGCTCGGCGGGCGACCTGGTCGGCGCGTTCCGGAATGGTATGCGCGAGGAGCCGGCGACGAACACCCCGGTGGGTCGGATCGTGCGCGTAGGCCTTCCCCGCTCTCCGTCGTACACGCGGATCGCGTCTCGCAGCGGCAACAGCTACAGATTGTCGCGGCCTGACCTGCGGTGGACTCGACCCGTTCTCGGTAGCAGGTACGGCCGGCGAGTAGCCTCGATCACCTCAGCGCCCCGCGACTGGCAGGAGGGAAATGATCACGCCCTTGCGCGCCGGCGATCCCACCCGCCTGGGCGACTATGAGCTGGTCGGCCGCTTGGGCACCGGCGGGATGGGCACGGTGTATCTCGGCCGCGGGCACAACGGGCGACGGGTCGCCGTGAAGACCATCCGCACCGAGTACGCGTGGGACAGCACACTGCGGGGCCGCTTCCGCAGCGAAGTGAACCGGCTGCGCCAGGTGCCGTCGTTCTGCACCGCGGCAGTGCTCGACGCCGACTCCGACCATGATCCGCCCTACCTGGTGGTGGACTATGTTTCCGGTCCGAGCCTCGCCGCGGAGGTTCAGCAGAACGGTCCACTCAGCTCGGACGGGCTGCCCGGTGTGATCATCGGCGTCACCGCGGCGCTCGTCGCGATCCATCAGGCCGGGGTGGTCCACCGGGATCTCAAACCTGACAATGTCCTGATCACTTTGGGTAGTATCAAAATCATCGACTTCGGTGTCGCCCGCTCACTGGACCACACGAGCCAGCACACCGCGAGCGGGCAGATGATCGGCACGGTTCAGTACATGGCACCCGAGTCGTTCGACACGACCGCGGGTGGCCCGGTGACCGCAGCCGCGGACATCTTCGCCTGGGGCGTGCTTGTGACCTACGCGGCGACCGGGCGCACGCCCTTCACCGCGAACACGCCGCCGGCAACAGCCCTGCGTATCGCAACTCAGCCTCCCGACCTGACGGGCCTCACCGGCGTACTGCGCAACCTGGTCGCCCAGGCACTCACCAAGCGGCCCGAGGACCGGCCCACCGCACGCCAGCTCCTCGAGACCCTGCTCGGCATCGCGCCGGCCCCTGTCCCGAGACCACACCGGACGCCCCTGCCCCCGTTGAGCCCTCGATCGACACTCCCGGCCGCGAAGCCCCGGCCGACTCCGTCCTTGCCCGCACCGTTGCCCCCCTCGGGCGAGAAGCGCAGCCACACCGTCGCCTTCATCATCCTGATGGTGCTGACCGGCCTGCTCGGCGTGATACTGACCAGCACTCTGTTCTACCTGGTGGACAACGCCTGAGCCGACCGGTCCGACCAGCTCACCAACCGCTCCGACTCCCCAGAGCCGTGCCCCGTACGCCCAAGCCAGCCTCAACACCCGGGCTCGAGCAGCCCCGGCTGGCGCCGCTGCCGGACGAGGCGTTCGAGACCGGCCTTGGCTCGGGCATGGCGTCGACCGCTACAGCCAGGTCACCGTCCGCAGCAAATTGGTGTTCGTCCTCGGCTCGTTGTTCCCGGCGGTCGCGCAGATCGATGCGGACGGGTTCGTTGCCTCGGCCGCCCAGTACGCCGGGACCAGCGCCGTGATCCTCGCGCTGGTGGTGGCGATTTTCGTCGTCGGCCGCCGGCCGCCGCCCCGAGCCCATGGCTGGTCGGCGCCGTCTCCTTCGTGGCTGCCAGCCTGGTGGTGGCACGTCAGTACCTGCCGGAGCTGAGCATCGCCATGCCTGTCCGCCGGCATACGGACGGTCGTCACCAAAGGTCCGCCGGACGGAGCCACGATCAGAGGTCGAGGACCGGCACCACGATGCCGGTGGCGATTCTGCACCGAGACGTAGCGCGGATCTCCTGCTGGAGTATCACAAAGCTGGGTGACGGCCTGGTTCGATCAAGGACGGCCCGTGCCGGGTTGGACCGGAGCAGAGAAGGCGGCATACCTCGCGGTGCATCGCCGCCTGCGGAAGTTTCAACGCCCTTGACGCGGCATGAGAGTGCGCCTACGGCACACCTCGTGCAGCCTCGGCATCTATCGTCAAACAGCGACACATCATGGTGACGTCACAGCGAGCGGAGTCAGTGTGCCCGAGGACAACACTTACGTTCGGGATCAGAATGCGCGCGTGGATCCGATGCTCACCCTCGGGACGATCACCGTCGCGGAATTGCGCAACATTCTGGCCGACCTTCCCGGCGAGGCCGTCGTCATCGTCGGCCTGGACGAAACAGGAGGGGATGACTGTTCACCGCTGGCTGATGTGGAGGAGGTCTGGTACTTCCCATCTACCGGCGAGTCGGCTCCGCTCGGACGTGATGCCGACGGAAACGTCCACGAGCCAGGCTCCCGCGACCTGTACGCCGTGCTTCTACGTCCCACCGGTCACCGGTGACGGCAGCCCTGGTGATGGCGGCGGTCGCCTCGTCCAGGCGTTCCAGCATTTCCAGGGCCGCCGCTCGATACGTCAGGCTGTCGCCACGTCCACCGTGGTCGCGCAGCGGCTGAGGCGGTATCGAGCTAGCGTGAGTTTCCGACCCGGAGGAGGCACGCATGAGTCTCGAAAAGGTGATCTTCGGCTTCTTCGTGCTGCTGGCCGCGACGCTCAACTTCGGGTTCTTCATCGGCGACCTGTCCGACCCGTCGTTGCACAACGTGTACGAGCTGTTCGCGGCGATCGTGGTCAGTCTCATCGCGACCGTGCTGAAGTTCGGCGACCGTACCCAGATCGGGGCGGTGCACCTGGCCACCAGCCTCGTCGCCGACCTGCAGCTGATCGCCGCCGCGCTGGCCTGGGGGTACGCCTCCCAGATCGCGTCTAGCGGCCTCAACGGGGCGGCGATGGCCAGCGTCGTGTCGCTGTCCGGGGGTGCACTGCTGGCCAATCTCGTCTCGGTCGTGCTCCTGGTGATCGAGACCGTGTCGTTCCACCGCCGGTGACGGGGAGGAGTCGTGGCTGATTCGGCGAGGCAGCACCGGTTCCGGGACCGCGATGACCGGCGGCACTGGCGACCCCGGCGGGCGTTCTCCGCCCGGTCAGCGGAGACGTCGTCCACGGTCTTCCTGATCCTGCGCCGCATGCGGGCCCCGCTGATCGTCCTGATCACGATCTTCGCAGTCAGCGTGCTGGGCCTGACCCTCATTCCCGGCCGGGACGCCGCCGGACACCCCACCCGGATGGGGTTCTTCGACGCGTTCTACTTCATGAGCTACACGGCCACCACGATCGGGTACGGCGAGATTCCCCAACCGTTCACCGGCGCCCAGCGGCTGTGGGTGATGGCCGCCATCTACCTCACGGTGATCGGGTGGGCGTACGCCATCGGGTCGCTGCTCACGTTGCTGCAGGACCGGGCGTTCCGGCAGGCGCTGAGGTTGCAGCGCTTCACCCGTACGGTGAGCAGGTTGCGCGAGCCGTTCCTGCTGATCGTCGGGTACGGACAAACCGGGCAGTTGCTCGGTCGCTCGCTGGACGCCATCGGCCGGCGCTTCGTCGTGCTCGACATGTCCGGGGAACGCGTCGACTCGCTGGACGTCGACTCGTACCACGCCGACGTACCCGGGCTGGCCGGAGACGCCGGCAACCCGCACACCTTGGCCGTCGCCGGTCTGGAGCACCCCCGGTGTGAAGGAGTGCTGGCACTCACCGACAACGACGAGGTCAACCTGGTCGTCGCGATGACCGCCGCTCTCGTCCGCCCGGACCTACCGGTCATCGCCCGGACCATCTCGCCCGCGATCGAGCACCGGATGCGGGCCTTCGGCTCACCGACGGTCGTCAACCCGTTCGACCGCTTCGGCGACCACCTGGGGCTAGCCGTGCGCTCACCCGCGTCGTACCAGCTGATGTCCTGGCTGGAGAGCGGCCCGGGCGCCGATCTGCCCGAGCCGGGTCGGTTGCCGGCTGCGGGACGTTGGGTCATATGCGGCTACGGCCGCTTCGGCAGGAAGCTCGCTGAGGACCTGCGCGCCGAGGGCTTGGACGTGGTCATCCTGGACCGGCAGCCGGACGGCCTGGCGGGCACCACGGTCGTCGTGGGCGACGCATCCGAGCCCGCCGTGCTGGCGCGCGCCGACCTGGAGCAGGCGGTGGGTTTCGTCGCCGGCACCGACAACGACACGACAAACTTGTCCCTGATCGCCGCTGCCCGCCAAGTCAACCCCGCACTGTTCATCGCCTCGCGGCAGAACCGGCCCGCCAGCGCACCGCTGTTCGCGGCGATGGACGTCGACCGGCTGCTGGTGCCGACCGAGATGGTGGCGCGGGAGGTCTACGCCCAGCTGAGCACCCCACTGCTGTGGCGCTTCCTGCAGAACATGCCGGCACGTGGCGACGACTGGGCAGCAGAAGTCATCGGCCGTCTTCGTCAGCAGTGCGGCCGGCGCCTCGGCAGCGTCTGGAAGGTCACCCTGAACGATCGCGACGCGCCCGCCCTCGTCTCTTGGCTGCGTGCTGGCGACGCCCGGCTGGGGGACATGCTGAACAGCCCGCAGGACCGGAGCAGGCCCCTCGCCGCTGTGCCGCTGCTGCTGCAACGGGACTCCGAGAGCATCCTCGGCCCGAACGGCGACATCATCCTGGCGCCCGGCGACCAGCTCCTGATCGTCGGACGACCCTCGGCGCGCCGGTCCCTGCTCGACACCATGACCCACCATGCCATCAGCGAGTACGTTCTGACCGGACGATCCGTCCCGTCGGGTTGGCTGTGGCAACGGGTGACCGGCCGGGTGCCGCACTCCGCCGAGCATTTCGGGGCCGCAGAGCCCCGGTCGACGCCACCCGATTGACATACGGCCGTCCCTCCCGTGCGGCGTGGTCAGGGTGCGAAATACAAGCCGCATCGCCACGACGTCGAGCGTCAGCGCACTCCTGTGGGCGCCCGGACGACCAGCACGGCCAGCGTCGCGGCGCTCAGGACAGCAACCGCCAGATACGACGCAGTGTCACCGACGCTCTCGGCGAAGCGTGATCCTCCCGCCGAGCCGATGCCCTGGCCTGCCGCCCACGCCAAGTTGAACAGGCCGAAAGCGAGCCCCTGGGGCAGGCCGGACGCCTCGGCTCCGTCGGACAGCAGCGCGGACGCCGGGGTCATCAGCATCCCGCTCATGGCCGCCGCGAAGACCACCACCACGGCCAGCAGCACGGCCCGGCCCGGCAGCGGCAGCAGCAGGCAGCCGCCCAGCACGCCGCCGAGACCGGCCCGCAGCGGCAGCAGCCGACCGAAGCGGTCGGAGAGCCGACCCACCAGCGGGCTGCCCGCGGCTTCCACCGCGGCGGCGCAGAGGAACACCACGGCGACACCAGTCGCGCCGAGTCCCAGCTCGTCGAGGCGCAGAGGGACCAGGACACCGGCGACACCGAAGTACATGGCCGGCAGGACGGTGAGCCAGGCCCCCACGCGTACCGCCGGCTGACGCAACGCCTGGCGCAGCGTCCCGGTCTGCGGCGTGTGCTTACTGGAGGGAGTCAGCACCACGGCGGCGGCCAGACCGAGCGCCACGACCCCGACCACGCCGAAGACCAGCCGAGGGCTGCTGGCGTGGGCAAGCGCACCCAGCACGGGACCGCCGATCGCGCCGGCGACGCCGGCTCCGAGAACCGTGCCGATCATCTGGCCACGCCGTTCGCGTGGCGCCTCTTGGACGAGCCAGGTCAGCCCCGCGGCCCACGATGCGGCACCGCCCACCCCCTGCAGCAGGCGCGCACCGGCGAGGACCGCGAACGAGGAGCCCACACCGAACGCGACGCTGGCCATCGCCAGCAGAAGCAGCCCGGAGACCAGAACCCGCGGGGCGCCGCGCCGCGCGGTCAGCCGCCCGGCCGGCAGGGACGCCAGCAGCGTCCCCGCGGCGTAGGCGCCGACCAACACACCGGCCTGACTCTTGGACAGGCCCAGCTCAACCACGTACGACGGCAGCAGAGGCGCCACCGCCGAGAAGAAGCACACGTCGATCAGAACGATCACGCTGACCAGAACGACGACGCGGCGGGGCGAAGACGCGCGGATGCTGACGGGAGCCACCGTCCGATCATTCGGTACGCCGTTGCCGTCCGCCACCCGGTTAGGTCAGCGAGGCCGCGTAGATGTCCCCGACGGCAGCGGCCACCACCCGCTCGAAACCAACAGCTGTGCCCTCCGCGCTTCCTTCACCCCGGGCCGTCGAGCAGAGCCCGCACGGCGGCGGCGTCCGGCATCTCCAGGGCCACCCGCGTCAGCGCGGCGGCCGTGGCCAGGTCCGTGGCGCGGACGGCCTCCTTGATGGCCGGTACGCTCCGCGGCGCCACGCTGAGTTCCCGCACGCCAAGCCCGGTCAGCAGCGGCACCGCCGCCTCGTCTCCGGCCAGCTCGCCGCAGACCGCGACGGTGACCCGCTCGCCGGCGCCCCGGCACACCGCCTCGATCAGCCGCAGCACGCCGGGGTCCAGGCCGTCGGCCAGCGCGGCCAGCGCCGGGTTGCCGCGTTCGGCCGCGAGCGCGTACTGGGTCAGATCGTTGGTCCCGATGCTCAGGAAGTCGACGTACGGGGCGAACGCGGCGGCCTTGAGCGCGGCGGCCGGAACCTCCACCATGATTCCCACCTGCAGGCCGGCGGGCTCGCCGCCGCCCTCCCGCGCGACGGCCTCGTCGAGCATCCGGCGGGCGTGCACCACCTCGTCCACGGTGCTGACCATCGGGAACATCAGGCTGACCGGCACGTCGCGGGCCACCCGGACGACGGCCAGCAGCTGGTCGGCGAGCAGCCCGGGATGCCGCAGGGTGTACCGCAGGCCGCGGACGCCCAGGAACGGGTTCTGCTCGACCGGTGCCGGCAGATAGCGCAGCGGCTTGTCGCCGCCGACGTCGAGGGTCCGCACAGTGATCCGGCGTCCGCCGAGCGCCTGGGCGATCTCGCGCCACGCGGCCTCCTGCTCCTCGACCTCGGGCGCGGCGTCGCGGTCCAGGAACAGGAACTCGGTACGGATCAGCCCGATCAGGTCGGCGCCGTGCTCCGCAGCGGCGCGTGCCTCCGCCGCCGACCCCACGTTCGCGCCGACGGCGACTCGCACGCCGTCGCGGGTCACGGCCGGCGCCGAGGCTCGGCCGGCCGCCTGCTCGCGGCGCGCAGCCTGCCCGCGGGCCCGTTCGCGCAATGCCGCCAGCGCCGCCTCCGACGGGGCCACCAGCACCTCGCCGGTGCCCCCGTCGAGCGCGACCGGCGTACCGTCGGCGACCTCGAGCGCGGCCGGCCCGGCACCGACGACGGCGGGGATGCCGCGGGTTCGCAGCAGGATCGCGCTGTGCGCGGTGGGGCTGCCGAGCGCGAGCAGGACACCGGCGACCCGTACCGGATCGAGAGCCGCGGCCTCGGCCGGCGTGAGATCGGCGGCGATCAGCACGCCGGACCCCCGCGTGACCGCGGCGGGCACCCCGAGCAGGGCGCGCAGCATCTGGTCGGCGACCGCGCGGACGTCGGCCGCCCGCGCCTTCAGGTACGGGTCGGCCAGCGCCTCGAACTCGCCGGCGACCCGGGCCGTGGCCGCCGCCCAGGCCGGGGGCGCGGCCTCGCCGGCGTCGATCCGCGATCGGACCTCGGTGAGCAGATCGGCGTCGTCGAGCAGCAGCAGGTGCGCGTCGAAGATGGAGCCGGCGCCGGCCCGGAGCTTCTCCAGGTCCTGCCGCACGGACGCGAGGGCGTCGTCGATGCGTTGCCTCTCCTGCGCCGGTCCGCGCGCGGGCAGGTCGGGAATGTCGAGCGGTGCGGAGGACAGGTGCCGGGCCGGCCCGATGGCGATCCCCGGTGACGCCGCCCGTCCCTGCGCGGCCGGGCCCTCCGGTTCGGCGGAAGCGGGCTCGGTCTCATCGAACGCGCGCCCGGCCAGCGCCACGATCCCCTCGACAGCCGCCCGCGCCTGCGGGCCCGACGCGCGTACCTGCATCCGGTGTCCGTGCAGCACGCCCAGGGTGGCGATCCGCGACAGGCTCGACGCCGGCACCCACGGCGATCCCGTCTCGGCGTTGCGGACCCGCACCTCCGCGTCGAACGACCGGGCGAGGGTGACGAGCCGCGCGGCCGGCCGCGCGTGCAGGCCGTGCCGGTTGAGCACGGTGACCGTGGCCGACGGCCCGTCCCCGTTCCCGCCGCCGGTGTCCGGTGCATCGGTGACCGGCACGCCGAGCTGGGATCGCTTGCCCGCCAGCCCGGCGTCGGCCTCGGCGGCGACCTCGTCGCGGCCGGCTCCGCCCGCGGCGGCCACCGCGGCGGCCAGCAGACCTTCGACCAGCGGCCCCGGGCACAGCACGACCCGATCGCGCAGGTCGTCCGCCAGCAGCTCGAGCGCGAGCTCCGCGGAGAGGACGGCGCTGCCGAGGTCCATCAGCACCACCACGCCGTCGCCACGGTCGGCGGCGGCCACCGCCTCGGTGATGGCGACGGCGTCGGTGCCGAACGCCGTGTCGTCGAGCCCGGCAGCGACCTCGATCGGCACCGCCGCGCCCCGGATCATCTCCGCCGCGAGTCCTACCGCGGCGCGGGCCAGGGCCCGGCTGTGGCTGACCACCACCAGGCCGACCACGGCCTCAGTCCCCGCCGAGCACGGTCGCGGCCGCGCTCAGCAGCAGCGTCACCGAGGTCGCACCCGGATCCTGGTGGCCGGCACTACGCTCGCCCAGATAGCTGGCGCGGCCCTTGCGGGCCACCATCGGGATCGTCGCGTCCCGGCCCCGCTCGGCGGCACCGACCGCCGTCCGCAACGCCTCGCCGAGCGGCTGACCGGCGGCCAGCGCCCCGTCCAGGGCGTCCACCGCCGGAGCCAGCGCGTCGTACATCGTCTTGTCGCCGGCCTCGGCCTTGCCGCGGGCGACCACCCCGTCGAGCCCGGCCCGCAGCACCTTCGCGAAACCTGGCGCGTCGAGCGCGTCGGCGCCCCCGGCCGCGGCGGCCATCCGCAGGAACGCCGTGCCGTACAGCGGGCCGCTGGCGCCGCCGACCTTGCTGACCAGGGTCATCCCCGTCCGCTTGAGCACGTCGGCCGGGGTGGTGGGCGCTTCGCCGGCGAGCACCGCCAGGACCGCGGTCATCCCGCGGTCCATGTTGACGCCGTGGTCGGCGTCGCCGATCGCGGAATCCAGCTCGGTCAGCCGCTCCTTCTCGGCCGCGACGAGCCGGCCGAACTCCCGCACCCAGCTCGTCAGCGCCACGGTGTCCACGGTGCCGTCCATCGGGTCAGGTCCCCCACTGCAGGGCCGGGGTCCGCACCGGCGCGTCCCACAGCCGCAGGATCTCGTCGTCGGCCTTGAGCAGGGTGACCGAGCAGCCGGCCATGTCGAGGCTGGTGATGTACGGGCCGACCAGCGAGCGCGCGACGGAGACGCCCGCTTTGGCGAGGATCGCCGCCACCTCGTGGTACATGACGTACAGCTCGATGAGTGGGGTGGCGCCCATGCCGTTGACGAAGGCGATCACGCCGTCCCGGCCGGTGAAGTCCAGGTCGCCGAGGATCGGGCTGACGAGCATCTCGGCGATCTCGGCCGCCGGCGCCAGCGGCACGCGGCGGCGTCCCGGCTCGCCGTGGATGCCGATGCCGACCTCCATCTGGCCGTCCGGCAGGTCGAACGTGGGTTTGCCGGCGGTCGGGACCGTGCACGAGGAGAGCGCCACGCCCATGCTGCGGCCGTTCGCGTTGACCTTGCGGGCGATGTCGGCCACCTGGGCCAACGGCCGCCGCTGCGCGGCGGCGGCACCGGCGATCTTCTCCACCAGCACGGTCACGCCGACCCCGCGACGCCCGGCGGTGTAGAGGCTGTCCTGCACCGCCACGTCGTCGTCGGTCACGACGGCCTGGACGGTGACGCCAGTCTCCGCCGCGGCGAGCTCGGCCGCCATCTCGAAGTTCATCACGTCGCCGGTGTAGTTCTTGACGATGTGCAGTACCCCGGCACCGCCGTCGACGGCCTTCGTTGCCGCCATGATCTGGTCGGGCACCGGGGAGGTGAAGATCTCGCCGGCGCAGGCCGCGTCCAGCATGCCCGGACCGACAAAGCCGGCGTGCAGCGGTTCGTGACCCGAGCCGCCTCCGGAGACAAGCCCGACCTTGCCCTCGACCGGGGCGTCGCCGCGGCGGACGATGCGGTTCTCATGATCGACGTGAAGCTCGGGATGGGCGTCGGCGATGCCGCGGAGCGCGTCCGCGACCACATTCGCCGGGTTGTTGATCAGCTGGTTCATCGGTGACTCCTCGCCGCTGAGTGCCGGAGGGACGACCTGCTACCCCACAAATTACGCCCGGATCTCCGAAAGGGAACCGTCTCGCGGTGCGGCCTTTCCAGCCAGGCCGCGCAGCGCGATCCTGGGCGGTGCCGGTCGCCGCCGACCGCGCGGCCTTCGCCCAGCTCTACGCCGATCCCGTCGTCATCAACGGCGCCCCGATGTCCGTCGCCGACGTGGTGGCGCGCGGAGGCGCTGCACAGCGCCTTCACCGACCACGTCATCGAGATGCGCCGTGAACGAAACTTCCACCACCCGGCCCAAGACCGGCTGGGCCTGACCGAGGCGCCACCTCAGCGGATGCCCCGCGACCAGCTCGACGCCATCACAAAGGCCGGCCATGAGGATCGATTACCTTGGATCGGTGGACGCCAAGACAGCGATCTCCCTCATCTCCATCGCCATCTCCGTCGGCTCCCTGATCGTCTCCGGGACGCTCGCGCTCCGGCAGACACGAACCACGATGGACGGTTACGCCCTGCCAGTCGTGCTCCAGGTCTTCAGCCGGTTCCGGACCCAGGAGTTCTTCGACGCTCAACAGTTCATCTTCGACGAGCTTCCGCGGCAACCGGTCCGGCCGTACACGGACCTGTCGTTGGAGGCCCGGTCCCAGTTGCGCATGGTCGGCGGTCTCTACGACGACCTCGGCAAGCTGGTCGCACACGGCATCGTCAAGGAGGAGCTGGTCATTGGCTCCAACGGCCCTCAGGCCCGACGCATCTGGGAGACGATCGAGCCCTTCGTGCGCGCCGAACGAGATAAGCGCAACAGCAACCTGTGGATCTACCTGGAGGACCTGGCGTACCGAACCACCCGGAAACCGCCAGCCGTCATCCACGAGAAGCTCAAACTGCACCGGTACGCCGGACCGAGGCACGTCCCTTCCGGCACCCCCCGAGTCCCCCGCGACGCCACGACCTCGAACGGAGCAGCAGCCGAACTGACGGACGGGAGGAGGGGCGAAGGCGGCCTGGCGGAACGGAGACACTCCACGTGCCCCGCTCAGCGTGCGCACGTGGCGATCGTGATGATCCCGACGAAAAGGCCGACGATCATTGAGGCAGTCTGAAGCTGGCTATTTGTCGGCGAGGTCATAGCGGTGACCGATACTGCCGTGACCGCCACCGGCACACGTCCGTAGATCACGACTTGGCGACGTATTGGCATCAGCCGCGCGAGACGACTCAAACGTGGCCTAGGCCGACATTAAGTCTCAGTTAAGAGCGGTGACGTGCGTCGATGCGGCGATACCGTCGGGGCCCCTCCTGGCGTCCGCCACCACGGCGCCGATCGAGGCCTGCCCGTCCCACCCCGGAAGGCTCCGCATTCATGTCCTCTCCCCGCCGCAGACGCCCCCTGCGCCGCGTCGCGCTCATCGCGACCGGTGTCCTGGCGGTCGGGCTCGTCGGTATTCCCTCGGCCCTCGGCAGCGCCTGGCTGCTTCCCTCGACGTCGTCGCAGGGCGAGCGCACCGTAGCGGTGTCCGAACCCGAACCGCTGACCTCCGTGCCCGCCGACGATCCCGGCGAAGGCCTAATCCA
Organism: Actinoplanes sp. CA-051413; assembly: GCF_050955795.1. Classification (NCBI taxonomy): domain Bacteria; kingdom Bacillati; phylum Actinomycetota; class Actinomycetes; order Micromonosporales; family Micromonosporaceae; genus Actinoplanes; species Actinoplanes sp. CA-051413. Next base: position 2,755,359 of record NZ_CP192100.1, on the reverse strand, counting down.
CAAGGGCCTGCGCCCCGGCGGGAAAGGCACGTCCTGCGCGGGTGAGTACGAGGTGATCGGCACCGGCCGGTGCTCGCACGGCCCCGACGAGGCGCCTCCCGGCCTCAGCGTGAAGAAGCGGGTTCCGCCGGTCGCCGCGGTCCGCAAAGAACCGGCACTGCCGTCCCGGACGGCTCCCCTGCGCCAGCCCGACGCGCTCGCCCTGACGCCGGCCGCCGCCCCCACGGCTGCCGGCGCGGCGGCCGCCGCGGGCGACGTGGTCTGCGAGGGCGACGGGCAGAGCGGCAAGCGGGTCCAGGTCCTGTACGTCCGCGCCGCCGCCACCGCGAGCCGCTTCGCCGCCTACGAGGCTTCCTTCCGTACGTGGGCCGCCGGCGTGGACACCATCTACGACGCGAGCGCCCAGGACACCGGGGGAAACCGGCACCTGCGCTACGTCACCACCTCGGACTGCCGGGTGGACGTCCGCGAGGTCGAGGTGCCCGACGGCCAGCTCGACGACTTCAGCAAGACCATCAGCGCGCTGAAGACTCTCGGCTTCAACCGCACCGACCGCAAGTACATGATCTTCGCCGAATCGAACGTGTACTGCGGCATCGGCACCTTCGCGGGCGACGACCAGGCTTCGGCGCGCAACCGCAGCAACGCCGGCCCGTCGTACGGCCGCAGCGACACCGGCTGCTGGGCGGCGAGCGTGGCGGCTCACGAGCTCGGGCACAACCTCGGCGCGGTCAGTAACAGCGCCCCGAACTCCAGCAAGGCCGGTCACTGCGTCGACGACTACGACGTCATGTGCTACAAGGACGCACCGGAGACCACGGTGAAGATCGTGTGTACGGACCGGGCCAAGGAGAACCGGCTCGACTGCAACCACGACGACTACTACAGCACCGATCCGCAGCCCGGCAGCTACCTCGCCTCGCACTGGAACGTCGCCAGCAACGAGTTCCTCATCGCCGGCGAGACCGGTGGGGCGCCGGAGCCCACGCCCAGCCCGTCACCCTCGGCCACGCCGTCGGCCGGTCCGTCCGGCACGCCGAGCGTGCCGGTCCCGTCGCCGTCCGCGAGCCGCACCACGCCGCCCACGCTCGGCCCGAGCGGCTCCCAGCCGGCACCGACCACGCCCGCGCCGAGCCCGACCAGGCCCAGCGCGGATCCGGGTCCCGCGCCGGCCAAGCTCACCGTCGCGCAGCTCGCCGCCACGTCGGCTCGGCTCAGCTGGCCGTCGGCGGGTTCGGGCAGCAGCTACGGGGTCGTCGTCGACGGTCGTACGCTCGGCACGATCCGCTCGGCCGGGGTCACGATCACCGGCCTCACGCCCGGACGCACCTACCGCATGAAGATCACCAAGGGGTCGGCCGACTACACCGACGAGGTCGCGGTCTCGACCCCGGCGGCGGCCGTGCCGCCGGCCGGTGAATGGTTCTCGCTGTCCAACGCCCTCACCGGGGAGACCGCCGACGTGTACGGGGCCCGCAGCGCCGACCGCACGCCCCTGGTGACCCAGGTCGCGACCGGCGAGGCCAGCCAGTCGTGGCGCCTCGACGGGGGCAAGCTGGTGTCGAAGGCGACCGGCAAGTGCGTCAGCCCGCTGGGGTCCGCCGTGGCCGGTGCTGTGCTGGTCCAGAAGGACTGCGCGACGGCGGCGACGTGGCAAGTCACCCGTACCGATGCGGGTTTGACCCTGACCACCGGCGGCCTCGTGGCCGGCCCGGGCAACGCCACCTACGCAGGCCGGCCGCTGCTCGCCCTGCAGAAACCGTCAGGTGTACGCCAACAGGCATGGTCGGCCGACGTCAGGTGATCGGAACGACCGGAGCACCGCCGCACCACCGGCGAAGCTGGTGGTGCGGCGTCCTGGCGGCGGTGCTGATCGCGGTGGGTACGGCCGCCCCGGCGCAGGCACACGCCGGGATCATCCTCACCGTCATCGACGACGGCCGGGGCAGCGTCTCCGTCGACCTTCTCTGGGCCGACGGGCACCCGGTCATCGAACCGGTTGCCGGCACCCTCGTCGCCGTGTCGTCCGCGGGCACCCAAGTGGGCCCGAGCGCGCTCACCCGCCTGGAGGGCACCTCCACCGCCGTCTACGAAGGCACGCTCCCCGAAGGCGATTGGCAGGTCACCATCGACGTCGCAGCACCCGGCATCGGTCACTGCGCGGCCTTGGTCGACGTGCAGCGTGCCGGACCCGACCGGCCCGGCTCGACCCGCTGCGGCGAACCGAAACCGGCCGCCGCGCCGCCCGTCGCTAAGCAGCAACCGACCGGCGGCGGGTCGCACCTACCGCTGGTCGCGGCCGCCGGGGTCATCCTGCTGGGCATGGCCGTTTCCGTCGTCCTCCGGCGAAGACGGTCCGGCCGCTCGTAGACGGCACTACCCGAGGGAGCTCAGTCGCCGCTTCCCTCAGGCCAGCTGGGCGGTGACGCGTCGGCGCTCGGTCAGCGCCGGACCGCCGGTTCGTCGAGCGTGCTCAGAGCCGTGGCGAGAGGTCCCTCGTGGGTGAGCCGGTCCAGGTCCGTTGCCGCGTTGGAGCTGCTTCCCCAGGTCGCGTGGCACGGTCTCGACCGCACCGCCCGGGAAGGCCACCTGGCTGCCTGGTAGGGGCTGGCGTCGGCCCCGGCGGGCGCGGCCATCACGGCAGCGAAAGCCGAGGTGGCTGTCCAGCTGCTCGAGCAGGGCCGGTCAGTGTTGTGGGCCCGGTCGCTGCACCTGCGCGGCGACCTCACCGAGCTCGAGGAGTGCAGCCCCGAACTGTTCGCGGCGCTCCAGCAGGCCCGTGACGCGCTGGAGCGATTCCCGCCGCAACTCCGGAAGTGGTCCATGCCGTTGTCGCAGGACAGGTCATCTCGTGGGTAGCCGGATCGGTCGGCCCGGTCGATTATCTGCGGCCGCCCGACGCGCGGCGACGTGGAAGCTCGGTGGTCTGTCACCGAGGGAGGCAGGTGCCGTCCGGTAGCTGTCCCGCGGTCCATTGCTGCAGTCCGTCACCGTCGTCATACGCCAGCAGGCATGCCGGGCCGGCCGGCACCGCTAGCAGGACACTCCCCACCGGGGCGGGATCGTCCGCGCGAGCCGTGCGGAGCACCGCTCCAGCGATCCCCGCCCGCCGTAGTGCCAGACGAACCTGCGTTATCGTCGGCGGCAGGATCTCCATCGAGCAGAATTCGCCGGTCTCGTCGTACTCGCAGGGTCCTTCGCGGTCCGGCGGAAAGGCCGCCTCGATGCGGACGCGGCCGGTGTCGGCAGCCGCACGCTGGGAGCCATCAAGAGGACTCCGCCGCGCCAGGTCGGAGACGTAGCGTGCGCAGTGGGGGTTGTTCGTCTGCTCGATGCACATGAAGGCGGTCTGGTCCATCGGTGCCGTACCCGAGGGGGCAGGGGGTGCCGGTGAAGCGGCAACCGCCGGCTCGGCCGGGCCGGCCGGCGACCCGTGCAAGGCGTTCCTGAGCAGCCCGATGGACACCGTGGCGAGGACGATCGCCAGGACGACGACGGACACCGGCATCGCCAGCCGGTGTGGCCGAGCGCTGTCGCCTGCGGGGTCCCCGTCGATCTCTGCCACGGCAGCAGGGTAGCGACCACGTCAGGAATGCCCGCCCTGGGGATTCGCACCGGCGAACCCGCTTTCACGCTGGCGAACGCCTCTACCGCCACGTCCAGCGCGCCGGAACAGAACTGTTGCGAGGGCTGAGTACAGCCAGGTGCTGCGCCCGCCCCGCCGTACGGCGGCAACGAGTTTCGGCGCCAGCATCTGGCCAGCCGAGTTCTTCGGTGGCGATCAGGTCGGCGAGTTCGGTGGCAGGCTTGAGCCGTAACCGGAGGACTGAAGATTGGGCGACGCTGACAGGACCTATTAGATGAGTATGTTCGTTCGAAGGCCGAAGAGGGTGCATCGGCTGACGGCGGCGGCCTTGACGGGTCCACGGCGCGATGGAGAGCCTTGATCCGACCAGCCGCGGGGAAGGGACAGTTATGCAACTGGTCGCGGGCGAACCGATGGAGTACCTGGTCGGTGACATGGTCGTCGAGGTGGACCATCCGGCAGTGCGGGCGTTGTCTGGTGAACTGCGCGCGGCGCATCCGGATGACGTCGACTTCACGCGGGCCGCCTTCGAATGGGTTCGTGACCGGATCCGGCATTCCGTGGACGCCCAGGATCCGCGGATCACTGTCACCGCCGGCGAGGTACTCAGCGCCGGCGTCGGCCTCTGCTATGCCAAGTCGCACCTGCTGGTGGCGGTGGCCCGGGCCGCCAGCGTTCCGGCTGGGTTGTGCTACCAACAGCTGACCGCCGGGCGAGAACCCTTCCTGCACGGCCTCGTCGCCGTATACCTCGGGGGCCGCTGGCATCGCCAGGATCCGCGTGGCAACCGCACCGGCATCGACGCTCAGTTCCGGCTGGGGCATGAGCAGCTGGCCTACCCGATCCCCGAGGGATCAGCCGGCCTCGATTTTGCCGAGGTGCACGTGCGGCCCTCGCCCAACGTGATCGCAGCCCTGCGTGGTGCTCGGGACGCACTTGAGCTGTGCCGCGCCGGGTTACCCGCTACCCCCTGAGTCCGGGACAGTGGGTGCCGGTCATAGGAAATGCGCGGCAACACACTCTTCTTGGCACAAGCGTGCGCCCGAGCCAGGCCGGCGCCGATCACGCCGCGCGACCGCTCTCGACGGCCGGCGCGCACGCTCGGTGGCAGGTCCGCATGCCAGATGGCTCGCAATCCGAGGAGGTCACCCGGCAACCTGCTCAGCGGCCATCGCGGTGGCTAATCTCTGGAGAATCCTGCGCGCCGCCGTCGGGACGGGCCTCGCGGATCACTTGACGGACCTCGTCCGACGGGACCTGGTGGTTGCGGTAAGCGTGTGCGGAGGCGTTCAGCGGCAGCGAGACGGCGGTCGCGGTCGGCGTGTTCTGCCCGCCCCTGGCAGATGTCCGACCGCCTCGTCGTGGACGTGGACGCTGTCCTCAGCTGTTTCGGCGATAGCGTCAGCGGTACGCGCCAGAGCTCGAGCGTGTCGGATGGCTGGTCGACGGGCGCTCCCTGCTTTCAGACATACAGACGTCGTCCGCCACGCTCCCCGCAGACCCGGATGCTTGCCCTTCACCTTCTCGCACAACCGAGCGGGCGGGCTCCGGCACTCAACGGTACGGGCGGCGCTGCAGGAGTGTCTGTGCTGGCAGTGTTACGCCCGCGGCTGCATGCCGCGGTCATCAGTTCCGGCCCCGGCCGTGTGCCGGTTGCAGGACCGCGCTCGGCCGTCGGGATGCTGATGTCGGCGCCGGTGCGCCGGGCCAGTCCTGCGAAGCGCTCGCGACCGGCGGCTCACCGATTCGCTGGAAAGCCGGGTGTTCGATCGGTACAGCGTCGGACTGGCCTCGGCCGGCCTTACGTCGACCTTCCGCCGTGGGGCAGCGTCTGCGGCGAGTCACATCTTCTCGCTCGCAGGGGATGACGTGCCGGTCTCCTCGGCGGCCCAAGCTCGGAGAGTCGGAGCTGGGCGAGGGAAGTGACGGTCGCGTGGAAAGTCGATTTCGGGTCGCGGACAATGCGGTGCAGCCCCTCCTGCTGATGTTCCCGCTGGGGCTCTTCACGATGGCGATCATCTTCGATGTGGCCACCTTGGCCGGGGCGCCACGGCTGCTCGGGACGGTGGCCTACTGGACCATCATCGCTGGTCTGCTCGGTGGGGCGGTCGCGGTGGGGATCATCAGTGTCGACGTCATGGCCACCCGGCCCGTTGGCGCTGCCCGGCTCGGCACCTTCGGAGTGCTTTTGGATCTCGGAGTGCTGATCGTTTTTACGGTCATCGTGCTGACCCGGCTGCGCACCGAGTACCGCGGGACGGATTCCGGGCTCTTGCTGGTCGAGGCGCTGGCGTTGACGGTGGCCGGGATCAGCACCTGGTTCGGTGGCCGGCTCGGCCCACACTCGCTGGTTCCGCGGCGCACGGTGCTGCAGACAGCCTCACACCGCGCGTCCGCCGAATGATGCCCTGATGCAGCCGATCCGCCTCGCCCATGTCACGGATCTGCACTTCGGCACCGAGGATCCCGCGGTGGTCGCCGGCCTACGGGCCGATCTCGTCCGCCAGGACGTGGACCGGGTGCTGGTGAGCGGCGACCTGACCATGCGCGCGCGGGCCGTGCAGTTCCATGCGGCACGGGCATGGCTGGAATCGATCGGCTGTCCGTGGACCAGCGTTCCCGGCAATCATGACCTGCCCCTGGACCGGCCGCTGATCCGGGCGGTGCGTCCGCTCAGCGGCTATCGCTGGGTCGTCGACGCCCATCCGGAACCGTTGCTCCACCTCGGTGGTCTGCAGGTCCTGGGGCTGAGTACTCCACGGCCGTACCTGTGGAAGGGTGGACGGATCGACGCCGGCCAGGTGGCTCGGATCGGCACCGCATTCGCGCAGCCGGCTCGGCTGCGAGTGCTGATGACGCATCACCCGGTGTTCCGGTCGAGGCAACGCCCCCGTGAGCGGGTCGTGCGCGGTGCGGAGCGGGCACTGCATGCGGCCGCCCGAGTCGGAGTCGATGTGGTGCTGTGCGGACACGACCATGTGCAGGCCCAGGTCGATCTGTCGCAGGCCTGGCCGGGTCTGCGGCGTCGCATGATCGGGGTGATGAGCGGTACGGCCTGCTCCCGGCGGATCCGCGCGGGTGAGAGCCAGTCCTACACGGTGCTCGAGCTCTCCGGCAAGCGTCTGCTGCTGCGGGTCAGGCGCTGGCGGGCGAACCGTTTCGAAACCCTCGCCGAGACCTGGTGGCGGCGATCGGCCGACGGATGGCGGAAGTGATGTCGCGAATCCTGCATCGGCTCGACATGGTTCAGCGCCGTCACCGCGTTCTCGGCTTTCCCTGGGCGGTGTTTCGTAAGTATTCGGACGACGATGGCCCCCGGCTGGCGGCGCAGTTGACCTACTACGGGTTCCTCAGCGTGTTCCCTCTCCTCCTGCTGGCCACGGCAGCTGTCACCGAGCTGCTGCGCGGGCAGCCCGAGTGGCGGAGCCTCGTGCTCGATCGGCTCGTGAGGCCGCAGCTGCGGCCCGGCGTCGAGCAAGCCCTGGCCGACCTGCCGTCGAGCGGCGTCCCGTTCGCTGTCGGTCTGGTCGGTCTTCTGTTTTCCGGCACCGGTGGTGTGCTGGCCGTGTACTTCGCTGTCAACAAGATGTGGGGGGTTGCCTGGCGGGACCGTTTCGGACTGGTCAGCCGCTGGACCAGGGTGCTGTTGGTGCTGGCCCTGTCATTCGTGACGGGCGTGCTGGCCGCCGGATCGACTGTCGTCACCGACACGGTCCTGCGGCTTCCCGCCGTTCAGCGGGGTGCCGGCGGGATAGCGACCGGCGTGGCGGTCTTCGCCGTGATCGTCGTGGTCCACAAGGTGCTGGTCTGCCGGCCGGTGCGGCTGGGCGACATGTGGGTGGGCGGCGCGGTGGCGGCCACCACCGTCACCGCCCTCCTCCACACTGCCGCAACCGTCCTTCCTGCCCTGATCACTCGGGCCGGGCTGGTGTACGGCAGCTTCGCGACGGTGGTCGGCGTCTTCACGCTGCTGTATCTGATGAGCCAGGCCCTCGTGCTGGGTGTCGAGATCTCCACCGTGGCCGCCGAAGGGCTCTCCCCACGCGGCCTCACGGATGCCGAACTCACGGCGATGGATCAGCGGGCGCTGGTGCTCCTGGCGCGCCGGCAGGAGCGGGTACCGGGCCAGCACGTCACCACGAGCTTCGCGGCGGACCCCGGCCGGACCTACGACTTGTAGTCCTTCATCTCCCTGCCGTGTACGACCAGGGCATAGATGACGAACACGTCGAGCGTGATCACCATGATGGACCACAGCGGATAGGCGGGCATGAAGACCATGTGCAGAATCGCGTTCACCACGGCCAGGACGACGGCCGTCACCCGCGCCCAGGTCCGGCCGGCCATGACGCTGTATCCGGCGAACACGAGGATGAGGCCGAAGATCAGCAGTGCCCAACCGTAGGCGGTGTAGTCGACGTCGATGACCAGACCGCTCGAGGCGACCAGGTAGAAGTCGTCCCGCGCCAGGGCGACGATGCCCTCGATCACGTTGAAGAAACCGCCGGTGAACATGATGATGCCGGCGAAGAGTATCCAGCCGACCCATCCGGTCACCTCGTGAGTCTCCCGCCTGCCGGCCGCCGAGGCAGCGGGCTCCTGCGTGTGCACCATGATGGCTCCTTTTCGCTCGTACGCGGGAAGTTCTGGAGTCAAGGCTCCCCAGCTGAGGATTCCGCGAACTCATCCGACCGGGATGAACAGGAGGACGCGGTGCTCAGCTGGTGAACCTGCCGCTGCGCACGCGCTCGGCCTCCATCAGATAGACCTCTTGCTTCCCGGAAGTCACCACCCTGGTGTCGGGTGCGAAGTCCAGGCTCTCGTCGCGGTCCTGGTAGTCGACCGCGTTGAGCATCACCTTCATGGCGTTCAACCGGGCCCGTTGCTTGTCGCCGGAGCGGATGACCACCCACGGGGCGCTCGCCGTGTCGGTGCGCTTGATCATCTCGTACTTGCGTTCGGTGAACTCGTCCCAACGGTCCTGCGCCTGGGCGTCTATCTCGCTGAACTTCCACTGCCGCAACGGATCGGTGTGCCGACGCGCGAATCGGCGCCGCTGTTCCTCCCGGGTGACGCTGAAATACAGCTTCACGAGGACGGTGCCCTGCCGGACCAGGTCCTTTTCGAAGCCCGTCACCCCGAGCATGAAGTTCTGGTACTCCTCGTCCGTGCAGAAGCCGAAGACCGGCTCCACCATCGCGCGGTTGTACCAGCTGCGGTCGAACAGGACGATCTCACCGCCGGCCGGCAGTTGCGCGGCGTACCGCTGGAAGTACCACTCCGAGCGCTGGTCCTCGGTCGGCTTGCCGAGCGCCACGACGCGGTAGTGCTTCTCGTTCATGTACCGGGTCACGCGCCGGATGGTGCCGCCCTTGCCGGCGGCGTCGCGGCCCTCGAACAGCACGATCATCCTCATGCGGCGCTGCTCGAGATGTCTCTGCAACTTGAGCAGTTCCACCTGCCAGGGCCGGAGCTCTTCCTCGGCGCGCAGCTTACGAGCCACCCGCTTGCGATCGTGCTTGAGCGCCTGCAGCTCGCGTACCGCTTGCTCGTAGGCCTCGATCATCTCCGAGAGCGGATCCCCGGCGACGACAGCGTCGAGCGGTGGCAGTCCGACCAGCGTCATCGGTAGCCCCTCCTCCCGTGAGTTGTTCAGCCGTGGTTCACGACCCGTCAAGGTCGTCGCGGCCCTCTGTCAGCATCGCCATGAGTGTCCGCCCGGCCCTCACCCTGTCCGGATGAGGCGGTGTCCGGTCGGCGGGCACGACGATGACGTCCGAAGGAGGCGTCATGACTGCCACCAACGACCGTGCGCCGCGCGAACAGAGTGCGGCCGCGCCATCGCCGTTCCCGCCGATCGCCGACCACGCGTTTCTCTCCGACTGCCATACCGGGGCGCTGATCGCACCGGACGGCGGCGTCGGCTGGCTCTGCGTCCCGAGCTTCGACTCGCCGAGTGTGTTCGGCACGCTGCTCGACCGGCAGGCCGGCTACTTCCGGCTCGGTCCCTTCGGCATCCACCATCCCGCGGCGCGTGCCTACGAGCCGGGAACCAACGTCATGGTCACCACGTGGAAGACACCGACCGGGTGGATCGAGGTACGCGACGCCCTGACCGTCGGTCCGCACACCGACGAGGACATGGTGACTCCGCACACCCGTCCGCCGGCGGATGACGACGCCGACCACCTGCTGGTGCGTACCGCCCGGTGTCTGGAGGGCACCGTCGAGGTCGAGCTCGTGTGCGAGCCGGCCTTCGACTACGGCCGGACACCGGCGGAATGGTCCGTCAAGGCCGACGGCGGCCGGCACGAGGCCGAGGCGACCGGTGCCGGGCAGACGCTCCGGCTGCAGACGGACCTGGCGCTCGGACAGGAAGGCGACCGGGTACGGGGCCGCCGGGCGTTGACCGTCGGCGACGAGATCTACTGCGCGTTGTCCTGGGGCGCGGACGAGGTGCCCGACCTCGACGACGCCCGCCGCCGGTTGGCCGCCACCACGCGGTACTGGCGGTCCTGGCTGAACCGCGCCCGCCTGCCCGATCATCGCTGGCGCGACCCGATCCAGCGCGCCGCCCTGGTCGTCAAGGGGCTGACCTACATGCCGACCGGCGCCACGGTCGCCGCGCTGACCACATCGCTGCCGGAGACGCCCGGCGGCGAGCGCAACTGGGACTACCGCTACACGTGGATGCGCGATTCGACCTTCACCCTGCAGGCGCTGCACTATCTGAACCTCGACTGGGAGGCGAACGAGTTCATGCAGTTCGTCGCCGACCTCGAACCGAACGACGACGGATCGCTGCAGATCATGTACGGCATCGACGGCCGTCGCGACCTGACCGAGTCGATCCGCGAGGAGCTGTCCGGCTATGCCGGGGCTCACCCGGTGCGGATCGGCAACGGGGCCTTCGACCAGCGCCAGAACGACGTGTTCGGCGCGGTCCTCGACTCGGTGCTGCTGCACAACCGCCGCAGCCAGCGGTTGCCGCGACGGCTGTGGGCCATCGTCGAGTCCCAGGCCCGCTGCGCTACGGCCGTCTGGCGCGAGCCGGACCAGGGGATCTGGGAGGCGCGGGGCAAACCCCAGCACTACGTCTCGTCGAAGCTGATGTGCTGGGTCGCCCTCGACCGGGCCGCCAAGCTCGCCGAGATCCGCTCCGACCGTGCGCTCGCCGAGCAGTGGCGGGCGACCGCCGAGGAGATCAAGCAGGACATCCTGGCCCACGGCGTCACCGACGCGGGCGTCCTGCGCCAGCACTACGAGACCGACTCGCTGGACGCGTCCACGTTGCTCGCGGCGATGTTCGGCTTCTTCCCGCACGGCGACGAGCGGCTGCTCGCCAGCGTGAACGCGATCGCGGACGGGCTCACCGAGAACGGGTTCGTCCTGCGCTACCGCACCGAGGAGACTGACGACGGCCTGGCCGGCCGGGAGGGCACCTTCCTCATCTGTTCGTTCTGGCTCGTCTCGGCGCTGGCGATCGCCGGCGAGGAACAGCGGGCCCGTGACCTGATGGAGCGGTTGCTGCGGGTCGCCTCGCCGCTCGGGCTGTACGCGGAGGAATTCGATGTGGAGACCGGTCGCCACCTGGGGAACTTCCCCCAGGCATTCTCCCACCTCGCCTTGATCGAAGCGGCGGCGCGGATCATCCTCACCGAGTTCCAGCAGGAGTTCTCGTGACCATGACCGATCGGATGGACGCCCTGGTGATCTTCGGGGCCACCGGCGACCTGGCCAAACTGGAGACGTTTCCCGCCCTGGTGGGCCTGGTCGCGCGCGGTGTGCTGACCGTTCCCGTGATCGGCGTCGCGAACAGCGGTTGGAGCCTGGAGCAGTTCCGTGACTACGCCGCGGCCTCGCTGCGTCTCAACGGCATCGATGCGGCCACTCCCGCGGCGTCGAAGCTGCTGGCGCTGCTCCGCTATGTCGACGGGGACCTCGGCGACGACGCCACGTACACGGCCATGTCCGAGCAGATCGGCGGCGACGGCACAGCGCTGTTCTATCTCGAGGTGCCACCACCGCTGTTCGCGCGGATCGCCCAGGGTATCGCCGGCTGCGGACGGGCCGCCGGCGCACGTGTGATGGTGGAAAAGCCGTTCGGCTCCGACCTCGGCAGCGCCCAGGAGCTCAACCGGACCATGAACATGTACTTCCCGGAGGATCACGTCTACCGGGTGGATCATTGGCTGGGGCTGGACGCCCTGGCGAACGTGCTGTTCACCCGGACCGCCAACACGGTGATCGAACCGCTGCTCCACCGCGACCACGTGCACAGTGTGCAGATCACCATGGCCGAGGCGTTCGACGTCGCCGGCCGCGGCGCGTTCTACGACCGCACCGGAGCCATCCGGGACGTGGTGCAGAACCACATGCTGGAGGTGCTCGCCAGCGTGCTGGCAGACCTGCCCACGGTGAGCGGCCAGGACTCCTGGCGCGCGGGCAAGGGCCGGCTGATCGGTCAGATCCGGCCGCCCGCTGCGGACGATGTCGTCCGCGGGCAGTACGACGGCTACCGCGATGTCGAGGGTGTCGCCCCGGGGTCCGGCACCGAGACCTTCGTCGGGTTGCGGCTCATGATCGACTCGCCACGGTGGGCGGGGGTCCCGGTGGCGATCCGGGCCGGAAAGTGCATGCCGGTCACCGCGACCGAGGTGACCATCCGGTTCCACCGGCCGGAGCAGCAGCATCCGCGCTTCGACGCACCCCTGCTGCCCAACGTGCTGCGGTTCCGGATCTGGCCGGAGACCGAGACGGGACTGCGCCTCAACGGCAAGCGGCCGGGGGCGGGCTGGGTCCCGCAGGCCAACGAGCTGGCGTTCGCCCAGCTGCCCGGCTCCGACATGCGTCCGTACGACCGGCTCATCGAGGCGGCGCTGACCGGCGAACGCTGGCTCTTCGCCCGCCAGGAGACGGTCGAGGCGGCCTGGCGGGTCGTCGACCCCATTCTCGATGACGTGGTGCCGGTGCAGCCGTACGTCCGCGGCAGCTGGGGTCCCAAGGACGCCGACGAGCTGCTGCCCGAGGGTGCCACCTGGCACGACCCGATCGGCTAGCCGGAACCGGCTCTTCGACGTTCGCCCGGGACATCGGCGAGCGTCACCCCTCCGTACGGTGATCAAGATGGTGACCAGGGCAGATGTCGGCAGCTCGCGACGGACCTTGATCGGCGCGTGCGTGGGCAATGCCGTGGAATGGTACGACTTCGCGATCTTCGGCGCGTTCTCCACCGTGCTGGCCCAGGTCTTCTTCCCGAACGGCAGCCGGGCCGCGCTGGCGGTGACCTTCGCGATCTTCGCGACGTCGTTCATCGTCCGGCCGCTCGGCGCGACGATCGTGGGACGACGCTCGGACCGGCTCGGGCGGCGCGGCGCCCTCAGCAGCATGATCGCGCTGATGACGGTGGCGACCGCCGCGATCGCGGTGCTGCCGACGTGGGCGATGATCGGCGTGCTGGCGCCCGTCCTGCTGCTGCTTCTGCGGCTCCTGCAAGGATTCTCCGCGGGCGGTGAGGTCCCCAGCTCGGTGACGTTCCTGCTCGAGTCCGCGCCGCCCGGCCGGCGCGGCTGGTACGGCGGCTGGCACACCGCCAGCATCGCGATCGGCATGGCGACCGGCTACGGGATCGCCACACTGCTCACCGCGCTCTGCTCGGGACCGGCGCTGCGGGACTGGGGCTGGCGGCTGGCCTTCCTCATCGCCGCGCCGCTGGGCCTGGTGGCCCGCTTCATCCGGCGCCGGCTGGACGAGACCCGGATGTTCGAGGCGGTGGTGGATCCGGCCTCGCCGCGGGTCGTCCGCGATGTGCTCCGTGGACGCGGCCGGCGGATCGCGCGGGGCCTGGTGCTGGTGGCGGCCCTCTCGGTGGCGTTCAACCTGTGGTTCGTCTTCCTGCCCAGCCATCTCGCCGCAACCGGGGCGATGCCGCTCTACCAGGCTCTCGGCATCAGCATCCTCGGGTTGTCCAGCGCCGCGGTGACCGCCCCGCTGGCCGGCCGGCTCTCCGACCGGGTCGGGCGTCGCCCGGTGCTGGTGGCGTCGACGCTCGCCCTGGCGGGCTTCGCCTTCCCCGGTTTCTTGCTCGCCGGCCACTCCGGCCTGGGGCTACTGGTATCGGACATCGTGATGGGCTGTGTGATCGGGATGCTCACGGTGACCGCGGTCATCGGGGAGTTGTTCCCGACGTCGGTGCGGGCCACCGGGATCGCCGTCACCTACGGCGTCGCGACGGCCGTCGCGGGCGGGACGGCACCGCTTGTCGCGACGCTGCTGGCGGAGGCCGGCGCGTGGTGGGCCGTGCCGGCCTATCTGGCCGGGGTGGCTGCACTCGCGCTGGCCGCCGCCGGCACCGCCCGGGAGACCGCCTTCGACCAGCTGCGCTAGCCGGTGTTACCGCGGTGGGAGTTGCGGGCACGCCTCGCTGGCGGCGCGGGGTCGGGCGCCGGCGAGGCGACCGGCGCCTGCGACCACTTGAGCTCGATCTCGAGTTCGACCTCGTTGCCGTCGACCTCCAATTCGAACTCCCAGGCCAGGTCGTCGGCGACAGTGAACTTGATCGAGTCACCGTCGAGTTCCAGCTCGGCCTCGGGTGCCGCGGTCAGGGCCTTGCCCAGCTCGATCAGGCGCGCCCCCGCCTCTTTGCGGCTGATCCTGATCTTCCTCTTGATCTCCACGCCGGCCATCGCCCGACCTCTCTTCTCGGTGCCGGAGTGACCCCGGCGATCGTGTTTCCCAGCCTCGTGTCCGGTGCCGTCGGCGTCCTCACCCGCCCGGGGTGATCGCCCGGTGCGGCCGGGTGAACGCCAACTGGCGTAACCGGACCCAGTCGAGGGCCGGCTTGGCCGGCGGCACACCGGGACGGCCTTTCGGCAATCGGACCCGTAGCGCGCGCGGCACCGTACAGCAGCGCACCGGCGTGCGGAGCAGCACCGACTCGCCGTCGATCCCGACCGGGATCTCGGCCGCGTCGGCGTCGATCACGACCTCCGCCGCGGTGAATCGCACGAGGCCCTGCTGACGACTGCGGCGCAGGAGCCCGACCGCCTGGCGAGCGCTGGCCACGGAGACGGCGACGACGCCGAGCACGCAGCTGTCCAGGCGTGACCGGCGGCCGAGCCCGGCGAGATCGGTGGAGCCGTACGGGTCGTTGCTCACCAGCACCGCCTGGGGCCCCTCGACAGTCACGTCCGCGACGTGCACGGACAGCCGAGCGCCGCGATGCCCGGCGAGCTGGTCCGGCAGTAGATCCAACGTCGTACGGGTCTTGTCGCCCCGGTACTGCGGGCTCTGCACGATCTCCGCGTACGCCCCGAACGAGGCATTGTTGACGAACGTACGGCCACCGATCAGCCCCAGATCGACCCGGGTCTCCACTCCGTCCACCAGAGCCTGCAGGCAGGTGGCGGGATCCTCGCGGTCCAGCCCCAGGTCCAGCGCGAAGTGGTTGCGGGTGCCCGCGCTCACCACGACGAACGGCAGATCGTGCTCCGCGGCGATCCCGGCCACCAGCGCCTGCGTGCCGTCACCGCCGGCGACGCCGAGCAGGTCGGCACCGCGCGCGACGGCGTCCCGGGCGAGGGCGGCGACGTCCACGATGCCCGGGCCGTCCAGCAGGGCGACCTCCGCCCCCATGGCCTCCGCTCTGGCCTGCAGCCCGAACCGGACCACTTTTCCGTCGCCCGAGCGGGGGTTCATCACCAGGAAGGGTCGCTGGGCCGGCGGTGCGTCGTACGTCGCCATGCCGGTCTCCTCCCGGTCGGCGGCGAGCGCGGACACCCCCGCGACGCCGGCGAGCAGGAAGAACGCCAGTGACAGCAGCGCCACCCACAACAGCTCGGCCCGGATGTAGAGGATGAGCACGGTCACCGGCGCGAGTATCAGCAGCGCGGCCGCACCGAGCCGTAGCAGGCCGCGTTCGGCCAGAAACCAGTACCCGCCGGCGACGAGGACGACGAGCCCGGCGGCACCCACCAGGACGATCGACAGCCCCCGCAGCCCGGCGAATCCCAGCAGCACCGTCACCGAGGCGGCGGCCAGCGCGAAGGCGGCGCGGGCCAGCCATCTCTGGGCCGTGGTGCTGGGTTGCGCCGGCTCGGCGCGCACCCGATCAGAGGTTGTCGGCACGGTCCCCTCCCGCTACCTGGTCCGATAGGTAGGCGGTGCGAGCGGCGGACGTCCGGCGAGCGCGGCCTTGCGAGCCGCGCTGCGGGCGGAGGCGGCGACCAGTGTGCCGATGGCCAGGCCGACCGCGAAGTTGATCACGGCGGTGGACACCCGGCTCTCGGTCGAGGCCTTCACCGCGAACGGCGCGAAGACCGCGATGGCCGTAGCGAGCACCACGATCCAGCCGAAGAACGTGGCGGGTCGTGGTGTCGCCAGCATCAGCAGGTGCATGACCCCGGTGGCCACCAGGGCGACGAGGAAGGCGCCGGCGGCGTACGTGACCGTGTCCGCGTCTCCCCACACACCTTCGCCCTTGGGCGCCAGGACCGCGATGTCCAGGATTCCCCGACAGATCAGGATGCCGACGACCACGATCAGCGCCGCCACGACCCCGGCGGCGGCGCCGCCGGCCCAGAGCGTGCCGGCGTCGACCCGGGCAGGGGCTGGTCTGGCATTCGTCATGAATCATCACCTCGAGGCAGTGTGGATGGATGGATGCGTTCAGGCGGGCGACGGGCCGCCCGCCCGGTCCTGGTGCAGCTGGCGGGCGGCTGCCAGCCGCCGCGTGGTCCGGCTGATCACCGCGGTCAGGGGTGCGGCCAGCACGATGAGGCCGACCCCGCCGACCAGCCCGGCCGCCGTCGTGACGAGCAGCACGACGAGAGGATCCAGGTTGAGCGAGGAACCGTAGGCGACCGGTGCGAAGAAGTTCTGCAGCACGTTGTTCACGAAGAGCAGCACGGCCAGCAGGATCAGCGCCGCGGGCAGCCCCTGTGCACCCAAGGCGATCAGGCAGCAGAAGACGCCGGCGATGATCGCTCCGAAGAAGGGCACGTAAGCGGTGATGAAGGTGATCAGCGCGATCGTGCCGATCAGGGGCACGTTCAGGGCCCAGGCCGCGATCGCGACCGGGACGGCGTTGCTGGCCGCGATGATGGTCGTGCCACGGAAGTAGCCGCGGATCGCCGACCCGAAGTCGGACATCACCGGGTCGACGACCGACGGCGCCAGGCCGCTGCGCCCGGCCGCCCAGTCGGCGTACCGCCGGCCGTTGAGCAGCATGAACAGAAAGATCACGCTGCCGATGAAGAGCCCGAACAACAGCGAGGACAACCCGCGCAGCCCGGAGAACACCCCGCCGAGCAACAACGACGTGGTGGATGTCCCGGCATCCTGCGCGGCGGACGTCGCCTGCGTGGCCGTCCGGGTACTCAGCCCCAGGCTCGTCAGCCGCCCGGCCACATCGACGAGCGCGGCCTTGAACTGCGCGGCGATCTCCGGCGCCTGGTCCACCAGGGCCGCCCCGATCGCCCAGACGAGACCGACGGTGCAGCCCAGCAGGCCGAGCAGCACGGCCGTGGCACCGACGATCCGCGGCACGTGACGCCGCTGGAGTGCGTCGACGACCGGCGAGAAGACGATCGCCAGCACGATGGCAGCGAGGAAGGGGGTGACGAGCCGGTTGGCGTAGGCGAGCAGAAGGATGATGACGGCGGCCAAGCCCGCCAGGCCGAGGAGCAGCCATCCGGTCATGCCGGACCTGATGACCCAGCGCGGGATCCCGGCGTGCAGCGCCGGCGCCGGCGCCGCGGCTACCTGCCCGGCGTCCGCCGGGACCAGGTGAGTGGTGGGATCGGTGGTCGTCACGGAAACCAGTTCAGTCCTGGGACCGCAACCGCGGATCGTCCGGTACGGATGAACTACCGCCGCCCTTCACCCGGCTCGGATGATGCCGGGCGGGGAAGGCCGCACGAAGCTCGCCGCATGGCTTTCCGTCGTACCACCATCATCATCGCCACCCTGTCCTCGGCTGTGTCCCTCGCGGGATGCGGCCACCCGGAGGGCTCGTCGAGTGCCCCTGCACCGGCCTCGACGACGGCACCGGCAGCCGTGCCCGCCGGCGCGTCCGTCGCCTGGGCTCAGCAGGTCTGCGTGACATCGACCGGCTTGCGCGAGTCGGTCCAGCAGCTGTCCGCGGCCGTGCCGACCGACCCGTCGAGCTCCTCGACCACCGCGGAGCAGATCCGCGCACAGGTCGGCGTCCGGGTGGGCGCCGTCCAGGAGTCCGCGGCCTCCGTGCAGACGGCGCTGACCTCGCTCCCGGCCGGCGCCGACCCCGACCTGGTCGCCAAGCAACAGCAACTGCAGACGGCGTCGCAGCGTGCGCGGGAGGCGGTGGACCAGCTCGGGGTGGCCGCGGGCAAGGTGACCGCGGCGACTACGGCGACGCAGACCACCACAGCCTTGCTGTCGTTGACCGCGACCCTGTCCGCCACGGGCGCCGACGTCGGCGCCTACCTGAACGCCGTACGCAGCTCGGTGGACAGTCGCACTCAGGTCGTCCGAAGCGCCTTCGGTGCGGCCCCCGCTTGTGCCGACCTCGGACCCAGCGCTCCGGCGTCGAGCTGACCGGTCCCGTCAGCACCGTCACATCCCCGTCTGCATCGGGACCACGCCGTCTCGCGCGGCTGCCATCAGCAGCGCGTAGTCCTTCTCGTTGACATCCGCATAGGACTCGCCGAATGCGGCGACGGCCTGCTCGAAACGGTCGCTCGAGCCGAGATAGGCCGCGATCGCGACCCGGTCCCCGGACCGGGCGTGCGCCCGGGCCAGTGTCCAGCCACAGAGCGAGGCATAGGCAGCCATGCCGCTCGGGCGCATCTTCTCGACCTCGGCCGACCCCTTCCAGTCGCGCAACTGCCGCACGTAGAAGTCGCGGTCCTGCCCGTCGATGCCCTGGACCCGGCGGGTACCGAGGAAGATGTCGCCGCTGGCCTGCATCGCGCGCTGGCCGGCGACCACCCGCTCGCCGTGATGGGCGAACTCGCTCGCGCCCACGTATTCCTCCAGCACCGACGCCTCGGCCTCCTTGGCCTGCAGGAACAGCGGGTCGGAGTCGTCGCGGCCGAGCAGCAGCAGGATCCACGAGCGGGTGCCCACACTGCCGACCCCGACCACCTTGCGGGCCATGTGCACCAGGCGGAACTGGGCGAGCAGTTGCCGGCGCTCCGGCGGCAGCGTCCGGCTGTAACCGTGGAGCAGGTCCTGCATTTCCTTGAACAGCTTGTCCGCCGAGGCGTCCGGGAGCAGATCTTCGACCGGCACCACGATCGGAGGCAGGGCGGTGATGCGACGCTCGCCGTCGATCACGGAGGAGAGCTTGTCCAGGGCGTGCAGGCTGTCCCGGGTCCGGGCCTTCTGCAGCGCTTCCTTCGTGCGCTTCACCTGGCTGGGCTCCAGGACCGTGCCCAACTGCTCGACGAGGGACTCGATGGCGAGTTGTGCGTACCAGACCTCCAGGTTGGTCCGCCGGGCGAAATCGCGCATCGCCGTGCGATAGGCGGCGCCCGCCGCGACCGCCACCCGGCGGCGTTGCTTCGCGGAGTAGCCGTTGTTGCGGCCCGCGATGGCGAGACTGGCGACGAGCCGTTTCACGTCCCACTCCCACGGACCCGGCAGAGTCTCGTCGAAGTCGTTGATGTCGAACACCAGAGTGCGCTCCGCCGAGGCGAAGAGGCCGAAGTTCGACAGGTGGGCGTCCCCGCATGTCTGCGTGCGCAGGCCGGAGATCGGCGTGCCGGCGAGGTCGGCGGCCATCACACCGGCCGCGCCCCGGTAGAAGGTGAACGGCGTGACGAGCATGCGGCCGTAGCGGATCGGGACGAGTTCCGGTACCCGGGTGGCGTCCTCGGCCACCAGCATGGTGACCGGATCCCGGTCGGAGCGGATCGTCAGATCGGCATGCGAGTCCAAGGGGGTGGCCTTGCGCGCGTGTTTGCCGAGCTGGACCCGATCCGCCACGGTGCGGTCCGCGAACGGTGCGATCTTCGAGCGAGTCATCAGATCACGCTGCGCCGTCCGTGCCGCGCTGCCATCACCCCCGGCGCATGAACCCGCGCGGCCGAGGTTCACCCGGCCGGGATGGTTCAGCTCCGTGGCCGGATCGCGTGCAATGGCGGCATTGCCGGACACCTCGGAGACGGGCGATCAACGTGGACGTACAAGGCGACAGATCGCGAGCCCGCAGCAGCCTTCAGCTGCTCCGGAGTCGCCGGTTGAGCTGGGCCGAACTCCGCCGGTGGACAATGACCTTGATCTTCGGCTGGCTGGCGATGGCGTTCACGATCCGGGTTGTGCCGGGCGTGTCGGCCGGGGTGGCGGCGGACGTGCTGGTGGCGACCGCGCTGCTCGGCCTGCTGGCCGCCGGGCTGCGCCCGCTGATGACGTCCTTCGCCTTGCTCCTGGGCTGGGCCGGCGTCCTGGCGGCCGGCTTCGGGGCGCAGGCATTGTTGTTCTACCTGGCGTTGAGCCTTACTCCCGGCATTCACGTGGACGGCTTCTGGAACGCGTTCTGGGCGTCCTGGCTCTTCGCCTTCCTGATGAGCATCATCACCTGGCTGGCGACCGCCGGCGACAGCGCCGCTTTTTTGACCCACCTGGTGCGCCAGTCGTCCCAGGCCGCCGGAGCGCCGGCTACCGGGCCCGGGGTGGTGTTCCTGCAGATCGACGGGCTGGCCGCACCGCTGCTGCGCTGGGCGGTGCGCTCCGGCGATCTGCCCACGCTCAGCCGGTGGATCCGCTCCGGCGGGCATCACCTGACGGACTGGCACGCGCAGTTACCGGCGACCACGCCGGCTAGCCAGGCCGGGTTGCTGCACGGCCGCAGCGACCAGGTCCCGGCCTTCCGCTGGTACGAGAAGGAGAGCGGAACGCTGCTGGTCGCCAATCGCCCGAAGGATGCCGCGGTGATCCAGGCGCGCCTCAGCGACGGCCGCGGGCTGCTCGCCGACGGCGGGGTCAGCATCTCCAACATCTTCTCCGGCGACGCCGCCACCAGCCTGCTGACCATGAGCGGCCTGGTGAACCGGGCCGCACGGCGCGGACCGTCGCGCAGTTTCGCCACGTTCTTCATCAATCCCTACGGGCTGACCCGGTCGGTGGTGCTCACCGCGGCCGAGATGATCAAGGAGTTGCACCAGTCCCGTCTGCAGCGGGTACGCGGCGTGGAACCCCGGATCCGCCGGCACGGTTCGTACGTCCTGCTGCGCGGGGTGACCAACGTGCTGCTGCGCGACCTCAACGCCGGTCTGATCGCCGACCAGATGATGGCCGGTACCGCGTCGATCTTCTGCGACTTCACCGACTACGACGAGATCGCACACCACGCCGGGCCGACGCGCCCCGAGTCGCTGGCCTCGCTGGCCGGCATCGACCGCCTGATCGGGGTCCTCGAGAACCTCGCCGCCCGGGCGCCGCGCCCCTATCGGTTCGTCGTGCTTTCCGACCACGGGCAGAGTCAGGGCGCGACCTTCCGGCAGCGCTACGGCATGACCCTGGAAGATCTCGTCCGCCGGACGATGGCCGCCGGGGAGGTGACCGCAGCGACGGGACTGGACGAGACCGTCGGCCCGGTCAACACGTTCCTCACCCAGATCGAGCAGCAGGGCGGCACGGCGGGCCGGATCACCAGGCGCACGTTCCGGTCCCGGACCCACGACGGTCAAGTGGATGTCGGGGCGCGACGGCGGGTTGCCCGGCAACCCGCCGCTGGGGACCTGGTGCTGATCGCCTCGGGAAATCTGTCGATGATCTACTTCACCCGGCAACCGGGACGGCTTTTCCTGCACGAGATCGAGCAGCTCTATCCGGGACTGGTCGGCACGCTCACGGCGCATGCCGGGATCGGGTTCATCGTGGTCCGCACCCGTGACCACGGCGCCGTGGTGCTCGGCCAGAATGGGCGGCGCTACCTCGACGAGGATCGTGTCGAGGGCGACGACCCGCTCGCTGCGTTCGGCCCGCAGGCGATCGCCGACGTGCGGCGTCACGACACGCTGGCGCACGTCGGCGATCTGGTCATCAACAGCCCCATCGACCCCGGGACGGACGAGGTCGCCGCCTATGAGGAACTCGTCGGCTGCCACGGCGGCCTCGGCGGCTGGCAGAGCGAGGCGGTGCTCATCCACCCGGCCGACTGGCCGCTCGCCGAGACCCCGTTGATCGGCGCCGATGCGGTGCATCATCAGCTGGTGCGCTGGCTGGAAGAGATCGGGCAGCGCCGTCACCTGCGGACACCCTCGGCGATGCAGTGACGCTCCCGTGGCCGGGTGGGCCACGAGAGCGCCGGCCCGACCGATCAGACGGCGGTGCGGGCGGTGGCGTCGGGCGAGCCGTGCAGCGCTTCCTGCAGCTCCGTCTCGGCCTGCTTGGACAGCGAGGACTTGAGGACCGTACCGCCGAAACGGCTCAGGGACTCGACGGCCTTGTCCGGTGTGACGCTCTCCAGGATCAGGAACAGGGCCGACGTGCCCGGCTGCACCAGGTCGCGCACCTGGTCCTGGAAATTCTTGTCGATGCCGCTCTTGGCGACCTTGCCCATCAGGGCGCCGAGGCCGGCGCCGAGGGCCATGCCCAGGAACGGAATGAAGAAGATCACCCCGAAGAGCAGACCCCAGAACATCCCCCACGACGCGCCCGCGCCCATCGCGTTGTGGCTCGTCTGCACGTGGAACTTGCCGTCGGCATCGCGCCGGATCGCGGCGATGGCGTCGGGCTGGATGATCAGATCCCGGGCCAGGCGATGCGCCTCTTCCGCCGCCGCGGTGGCGGTCGTCTCGTCCGGATAGCCGATCGCGACCAGAGTAGCCATGACAGTCCTTCCCATTCCCGTCACTCGCCCGGCTTGTGCCGACGAGCAGGCCCACGGCCCACGGGTGTCTCGCGGGTCCTCGGCCTGAGCGAAGCCCACCGCGGCCCCTGAGCGACTCATCCCCTCCGCATGAGCGCGCCGGGCCCGACCCGAGGTCGCGACGGCGCGACACCCGGCTCACCCGGAGCGGGTGAGGAGCCGGATGCCGGCGCAGCAGCAGGATGAGAATCCGTGCACCACAGGTGGCTGACGATGATCGGGGATCACAGATGACCAGAACGGGTGACGTCGGAGCCGCCGAGGGAACCACGCAGGCGCAGCAGCCGGATTACACCGGCGCCATCTATGGCTCGCTCCTGGCTGCGTCCGTCATCGTCGGGGCAGCCGTCGGCGCGCATGACGAATCCGACCTCCGGCCCCTGCGGCTGGCGATTCTGTTGGTCGTCACGGGTCTGGTGTTCTGGCTCGCGCACGGGTACGCCCGTCTGGTCGGTCAGCGCATCCGGCACTCGGCTCTCGACTTCCGGCAGATCCGCCGGGTCGTCCGCCGTGAATGGCCGCTGCTCGAAGCGGCGCTGCCACCGGCGGCCGCGGCACTGCTCTTCGGCCTGCTGGGCGCGAGCAACGCGGCGGCCGCCTGGGCGGCGCTCATCGTGGCGATCGCCGGCCAGGTCGGCTGGGCCACGATCACCACCATCCGGACCGGCGCGGGTGCCCCGCTGGTGGTGCTGAGCGCCGTGGTCAACCTGCTGCTGGGGCTGGTGATCGTGCTGCTCAAGACGGCACTGCATCACTAGGAGCACCACACGGTACGAGGACGGCCGGCCCGCGTCGACGTGAGCGGACCGGCCGTCGAGGTCGGTGATGAATCAGCTCGCCGAGGCGGTGACCGCGCGGCGGACCATGAACACCATGATCACCTGCATCAGGCCCATGACGATCATCCAGATGCCGGTGACGTAGACCAGCGTGCTCAGCGACAGTTCCGGCCAGACGAGCACGACGATGCCGGCGAGCATGCTCAGGGCGCCCAGAGCCACGTGCCACATCCGGTACGAGCCGCGGGCACCGCCGAACGCCGAGATCAGCTCCATCAGCCCGCCGATCAGCCACATCAACCCGATCACCGTGATGATCAGCGCGAGTGAGGCGAGCAGGTTGCGCAGGGCCACCACACCGGAGATGACGAAGAACAGCCCGATGACGCCGAGAATGGCCCGCTCGGCACCGTCGCGTCCGCCACGGCCCGCGATCGCCTGCACGATCCGCACCAGACCGTGGACCAGCAGCCACAGACCGAACAGGACGGCGACGACCCTCAGCGTCGCCTCCGGCCACGCGATCATCATGATGCCGATGACCACACCGAGGACGGATGCGCTGAGAGCCAGCCACAGGACGGAGCGTTCCCCGGCATCCAGGACGACCGGCGAAGCCGCGGTGGAGGCGTCCGGCCGAAGCGGCTCAGCCGGGTACGTCTCAGGCGGGTAGGGAGCTGAAGCGGACATCGCCCCTCCTGTGGAGTCGGTGGTGAGGTCACGACAGAACGCCTGACCGGAAGCCAATGTCGCATCGGCGCCGATCATCGCGGCTCACCACGAGCGGATGAAATCCGGACGGCCTGCCGGTCGCGCCCAGCGCGCTCCCATCCGCACGGGAGGAAGAGCGGCCATCTACCCCGGACCTACGGTCAACCCCTGTTCATCCCGATCCGAAAGGGGTTCCCATGGATGCCGAAGTCTTCGACGCCGAGCGGGAACTGAGAGAACTGCGGGCGGAGAACGAGCGTCTGAGGACGATGCTGGCGCGTCCGGAAACCCCGCAGGTCAGACCGCACCGGGCCCGGCGGGCCGCCCGGTGGAGTGCGGCGACCGTGTTCCTGGTGATCGGCTGTCTGCTGCTGCCGGTCGGAGCGGTCGCGTTGTGGGCGCGGGCTGTCGTCTTCGACACCGACCGGTACGTGCAGACCGTCGCACCCCTGGCCCGCAACGCGGCCGTTCAGGACGCCGTGGCCGACCGGATCACCGCCGAGGTCTTCGCCGCGCTGGACATCGACGGACTCACCAATCGAGGGCTCGACGCTCTGGTGAAACAGGGCGCCCCGCCGGAGATCGCGGCGCTCCGGCAACCGATGGTCAACGGGGTGCGCTCGTTCGCCCACACCCAGATCCGCAACGTGGTCCGCACCGAATTGTTCGCCCAGGCCTGGGAGCAGGCCAACCAGGCCGCCCACGCGGGGCTGGTCGCCGCATTGAAGGGCAACGAGGGCGGCGCCATCGAAGTGCGCAACGGCGCCGTGTCGGTGAGCCTCGGTGCGTTCATCGCGCTGATCAAGCCTCGGCTGGTGGCGGCCGGCGTGCCGTTCGCCGACCGGATTCCGGCGGTGAACATCTCGTTCCCGATCGTGCGGTCCGACGAGATACCCCGGATTCAGCGGGCTGCGGGGCTGCTCGACACCCTCGCCGTACCGTTGGTCGTTTTCGCCTTCCTGTTGATCGCCATCGGCGTCTGGCTGGCGCCGGGTCACCGCCGTATGACGTCCGTCGCCGGGTTCGGGATCGCGGGCGCCCTGCTGGCGCTGCTCGGCGCGCTGGCCCTGGGACGCAACTACTACCTGACCCATCTGCCCCCGGACACCATTCCGACCGGTGCGGCCGCCGTGGTCTGGGACACGTTGATGCAGCAGTTCACCGTCCGGCTGCAGACGATCGTCCTGGTCGGCCTGGTGATCGCGATCGGGGCCTGGCTGACCGGGTCCGGCCGGGCGGCGCACGCGCTGCGCACCGCGGCCGGTCGATCGATGACCTCGGCCAGGCTCGGCGGCCAGCGACTGGGCTGGCGGGCCAATGTGGTCGACCGCTGGGTCGCCGCGCACGTCACGGCGCTCCGTGCGGGCGCCCTGGTCGTGATCATCGCGGTCTACGCCTGGTGGGACCGGCCGACCAGTTCGGTCGTCGTCTGGCTCACGGTGACCCTGCTGGCAGTCCTGGCCGTCATCGAACTGCTGCGCCGGGGCTCCGAGCTGCCGGCCGTGGAGCCGGCTCCGGCTGTCCTCAACGACCTCACCCCACCCGCGGTGCCGGTGGGGTGAGGTGAAGCGGTACGCGGGCTCAGACGATTCCCAGCGCTCGGGCCCGGCGTACCGCCTCGTTGCGCCGCGACGCGGCGAGCTTGCGCAGGATGCTCCGCACGTGGGTCTTGACCGTGTTGACCGACAGGTACATGGCGTCGGCGATCTCCTCGGTGCCCATCATCGCGGCGAGATGCCGAAGCACCTGGAGTTCGCGTTCGCTGAGCGAGTCGACGACGATCGGCTTGTCGGCGGCCGGGGCGCCCACCGTGGGATTGCGGGCCCTTGCCGGTGACGAGGCGCCGAGCGCCTGATAGCCGGCCGCCAGCTCGGTGTCGTTGCGTAACAGGTGGCGCAGCCAGGGCCCGGCCTGGTGGAAGGCGCGTCGATGACCGTCCGCTGCGCCGAGGGCCAGAGCCTGTCCCAACGCGTCGCGCACGGTGCTCGCCTCGCCGCTTTCCCCCGCGACGACCGCCACGAGCAGCCAGGCCTCGATCAGCAACGGCGAAGGCAGACCCGCTGTCTCGACGACCGGCCGGATCACCTCGCGCGCCTGCCGCGCATCACCGCGCGCCACGAGGGCGGCGGCGCTCACGACTGCTGCCTCGGCCGGCGCGGCGGACGCGAGCTCCCGGCTGGTGGCCAGTGCTTCGTCCGGCTGTCCCATGGCCACGTGCAGCCGGGCCACGTCGAAGGTGACCTCCCGGACCAGCCACTCCGGCTGCGCTACGCCCGTGTCGGATCGCACGGTGCCGAGCGCTCGTGCCGCGCCGCGAAGCTCACCCCGGCCGCTGAGCAGCCGCGATCGCACGAGCGCGATCGCGGTTGTGGTCAGCGGATCGTCCGCGGCCGGCACGCCGGCCTCCGCGGCCCGTAGATGACGCCAGGCGTCGGCCACGATCCACCTCTCGCTCGCCACCCAGGCGAGCACGGCCGAGGCTGCCGACGAGGGGCGCGGCGGCATGCGGCGGTGCTGTCCGACCAGGTGGATCGCACGGGCGGCCGCGTCGGCGGCCTCCTGCAACCGGCCCTGGTAGGCGTAGGCCAGCGCGAGCTGTTCCAGCCCGGCGAGCCGGATTCCTTCGCACCCGGCGGGCTGCACTCCCCCGGCAGCCTCCGTCAGCGTGACGACGGCATCGGCGAGTGCACCCGAGCGATTCTGCGCCGTTCCCTTGGTGACCAGCAAGACCGTGCGCAATTCCGGATGAGCGGCGACGGCGGCCGGCGATGCCAGTGCGAGGAGGGCCCCCGCCGTACCGGCCGCGCACAATGCCCGAGCGTCGTCATGACGCTTCAGCGCGGCCACCGCATCGAGCAGTGCCACCGTCAGCCGCATCGGCACCGATGACTCCGAGGATGCGGGGTCGACGCGGTTCAGCTGCCGCACCGCTTCTCCGTCCTCGCCGGCGGTGAGGGCCTTCGCGGCGAGCACCATGGCGGCCTGTGGTCCATCCGCGTCGGCCGGCATGGCGAGGAACAACCGGCGGAGCCGATCGGCGTCCTCACCCAGCAGCCGGCCGACAGAAAGGTCCTCGACCAGGATCGCGCAGGCGTACTCCCAGTCGCCGGCGGCGACCGCGTGCCGGATCGCGTCGGTGCTCTGGTCGTGGGCGGCGTACCAGGCCGTCGCTCGGCGATGCAGCTGCGTGACCTGTTCCGGCTTCTCGTACGCCAGTTGAGCGCGCAGCAGCTCGGCGAAGAGCCGGTGGTAACGGTGCACCGTGGAGCGGGCGGCGACCGGCTGGACGAAGGCGTTGGCGCGTTCCAGCACGGTGATGATGTGCCGCGCGTCGCCCTGCTGGATCAACGCCTCGGCCAGCTCCGCGGTGAAGTCGTCGACGATGCTCGTCCGCAGCAGGAAGTCGCGAATCTCCGGCGGTTGGGCGGCGAGCACCTCGCCGAGGAAGTACTCGGCGATGTTCGCGTCGTCGCCGGCGATCGTGACGACCAGTTCCTCCGCGTCCGCGCGTCCCTTCATGGCCAGGGCGAAGAGCCGGAGACCGACCGCCCAGCCCTCGGTCCGCTCGACCAGCGCGCCGATCGCCCAGTCCGGCAGCTCCACGGCGTGCCCGGCCAGCAGGGTGGCCGTTTCGTCCGTGGTGAAGGCCAGGTCTTCGCCGCGGATCTCGCTGAGTTTGCCGTTCAGGCGATAGCGGTACAGCGGCAGCGGCGGGTCCCACCGGCCGACCAGCACGATGCGCAGATGGTGATCGGCGTGCCGCAGCAGCGCGTCGAGTTCCTCCGCGAGCTGCCGGTCGGCGAGCACCGACGCACTGTCGAGCACGAGTACCACCACCGGCTGCTGCGCGGCGGCGAGATCTGCTGCCAGCCGCGCCAGCATGGGCCGGTCGAAGCCGGCGCTGTGGGCCGCTTCCTCGATCGGCGGGGAAAGCACGATGCCGCTGCGGCGCAGACCTTCGATCAGATAGGGCCAGAAGACGGCCGAGTCGTTGTCACCGTCCTCGAGGCTGATCCAGATGACCGGTCCGGGTGCCGCCCCGGACGCCACCCACGACGCCGCCAGTTGGGTCTTGCCGCAGCCCGGCGGGCCGGTCACCACGGTGATCGGGTTGCGCACGGCGCGGGAGAGCTGGTCGAGCAGACGTCCTCGATCGACCATGAACGGCGGCGCCTCCGGCACGGTCAGTTTTGATGCGAGCAGTGGGTCGGTCGGTGTCGTCTGTTCGGCGGCGGGCACGGCACCGATCGTCATATCGCTCGTCACGGCTTAGCCTCGTTTACTGGTCGCGTCCAGCGTTTGGCCCGGCACGTATGGGGGAACGCACCTCGGTTCAGGGTTTAGCAGCGACAGACACCGCGCATCGTCCACATGGGGTGAGTGACTCCCCGGCACCGGCGCGCCTGGTCGCAGCCCCATCGGGACACGACAAAGCCCTACAAGAGCCCCAGCTCTCGGCCTCGCTCCACGGCTTCACGACGCTGAGTGACGCCGAGCTTACGATAGAGCGACCGCAGATGCGCCTTGACGGTGTTCACAGATACATACATCTCCGCGGCTATGTCCTGGTTCTTCAGCATGGTGGGCAGGTAGCGCAGAACGTCCAGCTCTCGCGCCGTGAGGTCATCGGCCTCCGACCCCGCCGCTGTGGTCGCCCCGTCCACCGCCAGGTCGGTGAGCAGGCCCGCCACAAACGGTGACTGCTGCGGCACCAGCCACTGGTAGCGCTCCATCAGACCGGCAATCGTGTGGCGCTCGGCGCCGAGAAACGGCCGGCGGATGTTCTGCGGCTCCGCCAGCGCGACCGCCCGGGCGAAGGCGTCGACCGACCGGTTGCTCTGCCGCAGCGCGTCCTCCACCAGGCTGGTGGTCACCCAGGTCTCGACCGCGACCGCGACGTCAGGCGCGGATCGTTGCAGCGGCACCAGCACCGCCTCGGCCGCCTCCGGGGCGCCGAGGGCAAGGTGCGCGCGCGCCAGGCACACCCGCATCCGGGGAGCGTCCTTCACCCGGTCCGGATAGTCCATCCGGTCGAGCACCGCGTCGGGATTGCCGGCGACCAGTTCCAGCTCGGCCCGGGCGACCGCCAGCCAAAGGGCCAGCAGAAGCGGAACCGGGGCACCGTCGATGTCCGACTCGACACGGTCCGCGACGAGCCGGGCGGCGTCGACCCGGCGTCGGGCGAGCAGGAGCCGCAGTTCGGTGATCCGCAGAGCCGGCAGCTGGATCGGCTCGGGATCCGCCTGTTGAGCCGCGAGTCCCTCCTCGAGAGCGCCATCGGCGGCGTCAAGATCGTCCCACTCCAGGTCGACCATCGCCGACGCCAGGTACGCGGGCACGACCTGCAACCTCGAACGCCAGCCACGCTTCGTGGCAAGATCGAGAGCGACGCCCGCATACCTGCGTGCCCCGTGCAAGGCCCCCTGCGCAGCCGCGACCAGAGCGAGGTGGCTCGCCGCGTTGAGCTGGGTGAACTCGGCGCCGACCGCCTGGGCCATCGCCATGCCCGAACGGAGCCGGGTATCGGCCTGCCGGAGGTTTCCCAGCCAGAACAATCCCACGCCTGCCTGGTTGAAGGCGATCGCCCGGTATTCCCGGGCGCGGAAGAACTGTGCCGGTGACAGCTCCAACAGCCGGGAGAGTGCGTCCTCAGCCGCCTCGACCAGGGCAGCCATGTCGCCGCGCGATCTCGCCAGCGCAGCGTCCATCGAGCGCGCCATGACCTCGACGGAGTCCTGGAGGTCGGCCTGCTCGTGCACCAGCAGGACGCGGGCGCGGGCGACCCGGGCGCTTACCGCGCCGTAGTCGGCGCGATCATAGGCGACGAGGGCGGAACACAACTCGAGCGCCGCGGTGGCGGACAGCTCCGTCGCGGGGATCCGGTTCAACAGCTCGATGAGGCGGCGGCGGTCCACGGAGACGATCCGTGGACCGGCCCTGGTCACCACCAGACGTCCGACCAGCAGCCAGTCCTGAGCGGCGACGGCATGAGCGAGCGCGGCGAGCACCGCATCCTGCTCCGCGAACCAGCCGGAGGCCCTGCGGTGAAGCTCGCGGAAGAGCTCCGGCGTCTCCATGCGCACCTGATGGCGCAGCAGACCGGCGAGCAGGCCGTGGCACCGGAACCAGCCGGACGGAGAATCGATCTCCGTGACGAAGGCGTTCGACCTGGCCAGCAGCTCCAGGGTCAGTTGCCCGTCGGTGTCGCCGGTGAGCGCGTCGGCCAGATCGCCGGACAGTTGCTCCGCCACACACATGTGCCGCAGGAAGCGTCGGACGTGCGGTGTCATCGTGGACAGGACCTCGTCCGTCAGGTAGGCGGCGACGGTGCGCTCACTGCCCGAGAACTCGGCGAGGCCGGCCTTCGTACCCCGGTCGCGCAGCAGTCTCCCGGCCAGGACCAGACCGGTGGCCCAGCCCTCGGCAAGACCGATGACCGTTTCGGCCTCGGCGGGGCCGAGTCGCAGACCGTAGCCGGCCAGCAGCTCGCCGGCCTCGTCGGCGGTGAAGTCGAGCTCGGCGGCGCGGATCTCCACCACCGCCCGGCGCAGGCGGGGCCGGCGCATCGGCAGTGCCCGCTCGACCCGGGTGGTGACCACCAGCCGCAGTTGAGACACCGGATAGCGCAGGAAGAAGGCCAACGACTTCAGGACCCGGGGGTTCGAGATCTCGTGCAGATCGTCGAGGACCAACACCACCGGCGCGGGCAGCTCGGCGACGGCGCCGGCGACCCGGCGCAAAAATGTCTCGTCGACGCGACGTCCCGGGCGGAGCCGCCCCAACCGATGGCCGTCGGGGACCGCGCCGGTGGCCCGCAGGGCAGCGAGCAGATAGGCCCAGAACGCGCTGGGGCTGTTGTCGAAGCTGTCCAGCGAGAGCCACGCAACCGGTTCCGACGTGTGGCCGGCGGCCCAGGCCGCCACGAGTGAAGTCTTGCCCGAACCGGGACCGGCACAGACGACGGTCACCTCTCCGCACACGCCCTCATCGAGCCGGTGCAACAGCCGGCGCCGATCGATCGCCGGATACGGTATCGGCGGTGGTCTGAGCTTGGCCGCTAGCAGCTCCCCCGCACTCTCCATCCGCGACGCTGCCTCGCGGTGTGGGATGCGCCTCTGCCGGCCCGCCATGCTCGGTCTCGCGCCTCCCGCTGTTGCGTCGCACCTGGCTAAGCCCCTGACAGTAGTGGAAGTCGCATGGGGTGATCGTCCTCTCGGACGTGTGCCGAAACACGTCAGACGGGCCACCCGCCATCCGCGGAGGGCGATCCGCGGCGGCCATGAGCGGCGCACGATGTGGCGATGAACCCGCCAGCCGAGCGGTCCGATACCTCGCCGGTACGCGCGCTGTACCAGCTGAGAGTCGCTGGGCCCATCCCGTCAGATCTGGTTCGTGACCTTGAAGGACTACAAATGTCGGTCGAACCGGCAGAGACCGTCCTCTACGGCACGCTGGCCGATCAGTCGGCGCTTTTCGGGTTGTTGGCCCGCATTCATGATTTGGGCCTGCAGCTGCTGGAGGTACGACGGCTGACGGACCTCGGCCCACCCGAGAAAGGATGACCCGTGCCCAGCAAACCGACCCAGAGCGAGCACATGAAACAGACCTATCGCATTCGCGTGTCGGATCGACTCGGACCGGCTCTGTGCGGAGCCTTCGCCGGCATGCGGGCCGAGGTGGTGCCCCGGCAGACCGTGATCGAGGGATGGCTGTCCCGGGAGGAATTCCACGCCCTGCTGCGGCGCGTCGAACAGGTCGGCATTCAGCTTGTCGCCATCGAACGGGCGACCGAAGACCGGCCCTGTCCGGACCGGTAGCGCCGGACGTAACCGGCTCATCCTGTTCGGATGACGCCGGGGTCACAACCACCGATCCATCCTGGCGACATGCCGATCCCCGCCTTCCGCCTCCGGTCCGACGAGGGATGAGGTATCCACCCATGGTCTCCACCGCACAACCGGTCGCCGGGCGGGCCGCGTCCGGCTCGGGACTCGTCCTGCTGACGTTGGCGTCCGGCCAGTTCCTGATGGCGTTGGACAGCTCGGTGATGAACGTGTCGATTGCCACGGTGGCCGACGACCTGGGCACGACGGTCACCGGCATCCAGACCGCGATCACCCTGTATACCCTGGTCATGGCGTCCTTGATGATCACCGGCGGCAAGATCGGGCAGATTCTGGGCCGCAAACGCGCCTTCGCCATCGGCTGCATGATCTACGGATGCGGCTCGTTGATCACCGCGATCGCCCCGAACCTCGGCGTGCTGCTGATCGGCTGGTCGGTGCTCGAGGGCGTCGGCGCGGCGCTGATCATGCCGGCCATCGTCGCGCTGGTGGCCTCGAACTTCAGCCGCGCCGATCGACCCCGCGCCTACGGTCTGGTCGCGGCGTCCGGCGCGATCGCGGTGGCGGTCGGCCCGTTGATCGGCGGGCTGCTCACCACGTACGCGTCCTGGCGCTGGGTGTTCGCCGGCGAGGTGATCCTGGTCCTGGGCATCGTCGTGCTGGCCAGACGGATGGCCGATGTGCCGGCCGATCGCGGCGCCCGGCTGGACCCGGTCGGCACGCTGCTGTCGGCCACCGGGCTCGGGCTGGTGGTGTTCGGCGTCATCCGGGCCGGCGCATGGGGTTTCGTCAGTCCCAAGCCCGGTGCCCCCAGCTTGTTCGGCCTCTCCCCCGTGCTCTGGCTGGTCCTCACCGGTGGACTGGTCCTGCTCGGCTTCCTGCGCTGGGAGCGCGGGCGTCAGCGAAACGGCGCCGCCGTGCTGATCGACCCGGCGATGCTCGGCAACAAACTGCTCCGCGGCGGGCTGACCTCGTTCTTCTTCCAGTACCTGCTGCAGGCCGGCCTGTTCTTCGTGGTGCCGCTGTTCCTGTCCATCGCGATGGGCCTGTCAGCCGTCGACACCGGCCTGCGGATCCTGCCGCTGTCGATCGCCCTGCTGGCGTCGGCGGTCGGCATTCCGAAGCTCTTCCCCGACGTCTCACCGCGCTTGGTGGTCCGGCTCGGGTTCCTGTCGCTGTTCGTGGGGATCGTCTCGCTCGCCGCCGCTCTCGAGGTGGGAGTGCAAGCCGCGGTGGTCACCTGGCCGATGCTGTTCGCGGGGCTCGGCATCGGCGCGCTCGCATCGCAGCTGGGCAGTGTCACGGTCTCCGCGGTGCCTGACGAGCAGAGCGCGGAGGTCGGCGGCTTGCAGAACACTGTCACCTTCCTCGGCGCCTCGATCGGTACCGCGCTGGCCGGAGCCGTGCTGATCTCCGCCCTGAGCTCGTCCTTCTTCACCGGGATCGCGGACAACCCGGCCATCCCGCGGCAGCTGTCCTCCCAGGCCCAGGTCGACCTGGCCGGCGGCGTGCCGTTCATCCCGGACGACAAACTGGACGAGGCGCTCACCGCCGCCGGCGTGGCGGGCACGACGAAGGCCGAGATCGTCGACGAGAACCAGGCGGCCCGACTCGACGGTCTTCGGGCGGCACTGGGCGTGCTGGCGGTCATCGCGCTCATCGCGCTGTTCGTCGCCAACGGCGTCCCCCGGCGGCAGCCGCACGATGCCGAGCCGGTGAACCCTCCGTAGCTCGTCTCACCCGCTGCGGGTGACGGACCGGGGCCTTTGTTCCGGCACCTTGAGTCATGGCAGAACACGCAAACGGAGGGCTGACATGAACGACGATCTCGATGCGATGGGCCCGATCGACTATCTGGTCGTCGCCTTTCCGGGCAACCGGATGACCGGCGAAGGAATGCCACTGCTGGTGGAGCTGGTCGACCGTGGCATCATCCGCATTCTCGATCTGCTCTTCATCCGCAAAGAACTCGACGGTGCGCTGTCGGCGGTGGAGATCGCGGATCTCGACCACGACGGCAAGCTCGATCTTGCCGTCTTCGAGGGAGCTTCCTCCGGCATGCTCGGCGCCGACGACATCGCCGATGCGGGCTCCGTACTGGAGCCCGGCAGTTCCGCCGGCGTCCTGGTGTACGAGAACCTCTGGGCCGCGCCCTTCGCATCCGCCCTGCGTCGCGGCGGGGGCCAGCTGGTGGCGAGCGGCCGCATCCCGGTCCAGGCGGCTCTGGCCGCCCTGGACGCCACCGATGTCAATGTGTGACCGACTGTCAGCTCGAGAGGAGAGCCGCCCCATGCCAGGTCTACTTCGCGGGATCGCTCGCACCGCCGCCGTCGCCGGTACCGCCACCGCCGTGTCCAACCGCGTCTCGCGCCGGCAGGCCGGCCGCTGGGCCGCCAAGGCTGACCAGCCGCCCGCTCAGCAGGCTCCCGACGACACGATGAGCCAGAAGCTCGCTCAGCTCAAGGAGCTGGGTGACCTCAAGTCCCAAGGCGTGCTCAGCGATGCGGAGTTCGAGGAGCAGAAGCGACGGATCCTGGCCTGACCCGAACCTTGCCCGGCACCGAGGGACCGTTTCTGATGGGCGAAGGGGGTGTTCCGATGGCGAAGAAGTCCAAGAAGTCCAAGAAAGACAGCAAGGCCAAGAAGGCCGGCAAGAAGAAGTAGCGCTACCGGTAACACCCGTGAGGGCGTTCGGCCGATCCGGCGGAACGCCCTCCATGCGCTACGTGGCCTCGTCGCGGTCCGTGGGCCGACCGATCCGCGTCGCGCCGCCCATCTCGGCACTGATCGCAGCGATGGTCACCACCGCGAAGCAGACGACGATCAGCCACGTCAGCATGGCGAACGTGATGCCGATGATGCCGTACCGTCCGGCGTTGTTCTCGATGAGCCGGGGCATCCACAGCGCCGAGTACACACTCAGCACCGCGCTGCCGGCGCCGGCCAGGACGGACCCGGGAAGCAGCCGCCGCATGGGTACGCGCCGGGAGAGCAACAGGCTCTGCAGGAGCAGCCAGACCGCTGTGGACGTGACCACGCGCAGGACGAAGGCGAGCACGCTGCCGGCCGGCACCTGCCGCAACAGGCCGACGAGCAGCGACAGGACGAACAGAGAGCTCAGCAGCAGTCCGATCGCCGTCATGCCGTTCAACGTGCCGCGCACGCCGATCGCGGGCAGCTGCCATGCCGCCTCGTACGCACGCTGCAGCGACCGCGTGAGGCTCAGCAGCGAGAAGAGCAGGACTGCCACACCGGCCAGGGTGATCGCGCCGGTGGCGCCGGGCGGCCTCTCGAACAGAGCACGGATGGCTTCGGCGGACGCGCCGGTGACCCGGAACCGTGCGGCAAGGCTGTCCGCCAGCGCGGTCGGACCCTGGCGGGAGGCGGCGGCGGCCACCACGATCAGCAAAGGGATGATCGTCGTGAACGCCTGGCCGCCCAGCACGAGGGCACGGTCGCGGCCGTTGATGGCCCCGAAGCGGATCAGGCAGCGGACCGGCAGCGACGACTCGGCCCGGGCAAGGAGGCCGGCCCCGCGGTGTCCGCCTGCCCGGAGAAGCCGATCCCGCAGCGTCGATGGTCGGGAATTCTCGGCTGTCACGGCGACTCCTTCTCGGGGCGCACGACGTTGCTCGACGTGTCAGGTCACCTGACCTGAGGCGGTAGCTGTCCGTACAGTTCTTCGCCCCGAATACCGTCGGCCGAGCGGCTCTCGATGTCTCTGGAGCGCAGAGCCGGCCGGCTCTCCGCCCATCGCGCGCAGAGCGCGAAGAGCACGACCGTGTCCAGCGTGATCATCAGCAACGACCAGACCGGGTACGCCCCCAGCCACAGCACCTGGGCGACAGCGTGCAGGCCGATCACCACGACCGAGGCGATCCGGGCCCAGACCGCGCCGGCGAACAGCCCGAGGCCGGAGCCGAGCATCACGACGCCGAACAACACGAGCGTCCATCCCCAGGACGTCAGGTCGACGAGGATGAACTCGTCCGCGGTGGCGACCACCCGTTCATCGGCGATCAGCGCCAGGCAACCTTCGAAGATGTTGATCGAGCTGGTGACCGTCATCATGACGCCGGCGAAAACGATCCAGCCGGCCCACGCACCACCACGTCGAGTCGCCATCGGTGTCTCCTGTTCTCGTACGCTCAAGGGCGCAGGGCCAGGCCGTCGGCGTCGAGCCCTTCGGCCAACCAGCTCTTCGCGGCGGTCAGCTCCCGGACCGGGAAAGCCTTTGCCACGCCGGGCAGAAGCAGCGAGAGCGCCTTGATCGCCGGCCGGAGCCAGTCCTCGTCGCTGACCACGGCTACGCGCTCGAAGGCGGTCGGATGCCGGGCGAGGAACTTGGCGTTCTCCGAGACCGCGTCGCCCTCGAACTCCTCCATCCGGGGACCGAGGACGTAGAGCAACCGGATCTTCCCCCGCTCGGCCACCCACCCCTTCAGCGCGGGCGCGACGACTTTCTCGACATCGTCGTCGTCGACCTCGCCGACAGCCTCGAATCCGAGAGTCCCAGCCGGCATGTGGCTGATCGCCTTCAACATGGCAACTCCTTTCCGATGGCGAAACCATGTCCCGCCGGCCCCGACGCCGCATCGCCCCCCGCGGATGACGCCACCCGGTCACCGGTCGTCGGCGACATCACCGGACGGCCGGTACCGCTCGGTGCCGAACACCGACACCAGCCGGGCCACCAGAGTCACCAGGAAGATCTGGCCGAGCAGAGCCTCCAGCACTGCGAGGCTGCGCCCGGGTTGCCCGGCCGGTGTCAGATCGCCGTACCCCGTCGTGGTCAGGGTGACGAAGGCGAAGTACTGGATCGTGCTGCCGTCGGCGCGGCCACCGTCGGCGAACAACGGCCCGGTCGTGAGCGCGGCGGTGGCTGCGAACAGCGCGGAGAAGACGAAGCCGATCAGCAGGTAGGCCGACAGAGCTCCGAAGAGAGTCTGCATCGAGACCACCCGGTGGTGCAGCACCCGCCTGACGACCACGTAGACGGTGAACAGCAGGATGCCCGCCAGCCACAGCGAGGACAATCCGTCGACGAGCCGACCGGACGCGACGGCCGCGAGCGCGGCGACGATCACCGACCCGACCAGCAATCCCCCACGCAGCCGCCGGCTCCGGCGCGATGGGATGTCGGTGAATCTCAGCGCGAGGACCAGCGCGGCGGCGAAGAGCAGGATCGTCACGACCCGCGACGGTCGGCTGCTCAGGAACGCGGCGGTGAGAAAGCTCGCCAGCAACAGCGTGAAGACCAGCCCGTACCGGTCGGCGTCCGTTCTCTGTTCCGGTCCGGACACAGCTGCCCTCCCCCTCGATCACCTCCGCCTTCCCGCACAGCGAGTCTCGACGCCGACGCCGTCGAGGCCATCGCTCCCCGCGGATGAGCGTCGGATCCGTTCACCCCTGCTGGATGATCCCCTGGCGGGAGCGGGCGGGTGGGATGAAGCGGCACCTTCGCGCACCGTCTCGGCCGGGGATGGCACACATGACAGCAACGGCAACGGCGGTTTTCCTCGCGGTGGTGGCCGCGCGGTTCCTGGTCCCGCTGCTCATCCCCCGGTACCCGCTGCCGGCGATCGTCACGGCGCTGATCCTGGACGCCGTCGACCAGACCGTCTTCCAGTCGTTCGGTTTCGACCCGCCCGGCTATCAGGGTTACGACAAGGCGATGGACGTCTACTACCTGGCGGTCGCCTACCTGTCGACGATGCGCAACTGGACCAGCCGGCCGGCTGTCCAGGTAGCCCGGTTCCTCTACTTCTACCGCCTCGTCGGCGTCGTGGCGTTCGAGCTGACCGACTGGCGCCCGCTGCTGCTCATCTTCCCGAACACGTTCGAGTACTTCTTCATCGCGTACGAGGTCTACCGGTTGTTCTGGAATCCGGCCCGGATGTCGCAGCGCTCGTGGGTCATAGCGGCCGGCCTGATCTGGGTTTTCGTCAAACTGCCGCAGGAGTGGTGGATCCACATCGCCCGGCTCGACGTCACCGAGACCATCGCAGAGGTCCCGTGGTTCGGCCCGGCGATCGTCGCCGCCGTCGCCCTGCTGTGCCTGGTCTACTGGTACGCCGTGAGGCCCCGGCAGCCGGCGCCGGACTGGCACTGGCATGTCGCCGCAGACCCGCTACCGATCGGCTTCCCACGTGATCGCCAGGCGGCACCATCCGGCCGGTTGCTGTCCACCGGGACCCTGGAGAAGGTGGTTCTGGTCGGACTGCTGTGGGTGATCTTCTCGCAGGTGCTACCGGGCACCGAGGCCACGAACGGTCAGCTGTTCCTCGGCACTGCGGCGTTCGTCGTGGTGAACGCCGCCATCAGCCTGTCCACGGGCGGCACAAGACCGGCGGTGGTGGCCTTCGGGGTCCGGGTGCTGATGAACGCCGGGCTGGTCGTTGTGGCCGACCAGCTGCTGGCGCGCGCCGACGGTCAGCTGAATCTGCTCAACGCACTGTTCTTCGTGCTGCTGCTCAGCCTGCTCACCCTGCTCGACGACCGGTACCGGCCACTCTACGAGGACCGTTTCCCCACCGTACGGCCGGCCGCTCATCACACCATTCACCGGGAATGAGGTGTGCAGGTCGACTCCTGACAAACGGAACTCTCCGCAGCGACCGTCGTCGCGGCACAGAATGTCGCGGACGACCCCGAAGTGATCACCATGGTCGTGGTCGTCGGGGTGATCGTCCTGTTCGCGACGGCAGGGTCTGGACACGGGACGCCGCCCCGCAATTGCGGGGCGGCGTCCGGATCCGGCTTGGGTAACGCTATCGGAGCGCGTCCGAGCCGCCGCCGTGCAACGCCTCCTGCAGCTCCGCCTCGGTCTCCTTGGACAGCGAGGACTTGAGGACGGTGCCGCCGAACCTGCTCAGTGCCGCCACCGCCTTGTCCGGTGTGACCGACTCGAGCACCAGGAACAGGGCCGAGGTGCCGGGTTGCAACTCCGCGCGGATCCGATCGGTGAACTCCTTGTTGATCGCCCCCTTGGCGAGCTTGCCGCTGAGGGCACCGAACCCGGCGCCGATCGCCATGCCGAGGAACGGGACGAAGAAAAGTATCCCGAACAGCAGCCCCCAGAACATGCCCCACGAGGTGCCGCCGGCCACCGCATGATGGCTCGTTGTCACGTGGAACTTGCCCTCCCGATCCCGGATGATCGCGGCGATCGCGTCCGGCTGGATGATCAGATCCTTGGCCAGACGGTGTGCCTCGAGTGACGCCGCCGTCGCCGTGGTCTCGTCGGGATACCCGATAGCGACCAATGTTGCCATGTCTCTCTCCTCCCGCACCCTGCTGTCCAGCTCAGTCAGCCACGGTGTTCAGCGGCGATCCTCATTCCGCGCGGATGAAAGCCCGCCATCCCGCCCAAGGGCTCAGCCACCGGTTACCCCACCAGGGATGAGGTGCGGGCGGAACGGCAGGGCCGACCATGACGGTCATGACGACGTTCACGGTATGGAAGTTCGACGAACCCGATCACGCGGAAAGGGCCGCCTCGATCCTGGAGCACGCCGCCGGGGAAGGCCTGGTGACGATCATCGACCGCGCAGTGGTCGTCTGGCCCAAAGGCGCGTCCAAGCCCGAAACCCACCACGAGCATGAGAGCACGTGGCGGCACACCGGCTGGGGCGCGTTCTGGGGAATCGTGGTCGGCGGCCTCTTCTTCGTCCCGGTGGTCGGCGGTGCGGTCGGCGCCGGCATCGGCGCTCTGGTCAAGGCCACCGAGGGCACCGGCATCAACCGCGATCAGCTGGAGCGCATCCGCACCGAGGTCACCGAGGGCACCTCGGCACTGTTCCTGGTCACCGACCACGGTGACCTGGACCGGCTCGGCGAGCGGTTCCGCGGCCTGCACCAGAAACTGATCGCCACCAACCTCACCGAGCAGGAGCGGGAAATCCTGCTGGAAACCTTCGGGCGCTGATCCGTACCGGGTCATCACACTTTGTTGGGGCGTACGTCCGTCGCCGTGGATCCGTGCAGTGCCTCCCGCAGCTCAGCCTCCGCCTGCTCCGAAAGCGAGGACTTGAGGACGGTTCCGCCGAAGCCGCTGAGGGATTCGGCTGCCTTGTCAGGTGCTGCGCTCCCCAATACCAGGAACAAGGCGGACGTGCCCGGCTTGACCAGGTCGCGTACCTGATTCTGGAAGTCTTCGTCGATTCCGTTCCGGGCGACCTTGGCGATCAGCGTGCCCAGGCCGGCGCCGATCGCCATGCCGAGGAACGGGATGAAGAAGATCACCCCGAAGAGCAGACCCCAGTACATCCCCCAGGAGGCACCCGCACCGACCGCGTGGTGGCTGGTCTGAACATGGAATCTGCCGTCCGCGTCGCGGCGGATCGCCGCGATGGCGTCCGGTTCGATGGTCAGGTCCCGCGCCAGGCGGTGTGCCTCCTTCGCGGCCGCCGCGGCGGTAGTCTCGTCTGGATAGCCGATCGCGACCAGAGTAGACATGTGTGTCCCTCCCCTTCTGGGCTCGTCCGGCAGGCCCCGGTGAGCGGCTTGTCACATAGTGAGAGCCCTGCGCGGTGTCCGAGGTCTCCCGCAACCGAGGAAAGCCCATGGCGGTGCGGCAACGGCTCATCCCGTCCGCATGAGCGCCGCGGGCTGGCGGGCGGGGGCCGGAGCAGACGCCACTGACGGCGCCGAACAGCCCGGCGATCGAGTCGGCACCCAGCCGGGACGGTCTACCCGCACGGTTCTTCACTCGCGGCTGTCGCCATCCGGTCTCCCCGCCGCTGTCACACTTGCGCCGGAGCAGCGCGAACAACACGCGCGTACGTCGGCGTGCAGCCCGATCAGTCTCCTCAGCAGGAGCAGCTCGCCGACGTGGTCACGCTCCTCGTCCTCACCGCATGCCGACTGGGGAATCCGGCACCGATGCCGTCTCGGTGACGTGCTCTGCGCCGGCCGCGCCGGCTGCGGGGACCGGCCGTCGGGAGCGCAGCACGCGACGCAGGCTCGCGGCCACATCGGCCTTCGGGTACGCGGCTCGCCAAGCCACGACTCCTTGACAGACGCCCCACGCCGCCGCGCTCCCCGCCATCGCGGCAATGAAAATCCCGGCCACCGGCTGAGGCGGTGGCGCAGGCGTCGCTCCCCGCAATGCCGACCAAGCGGCACTGCCGCGTCGGGCACCCTCCGCCCCGGCCGCGACCGCACGCCGGTTCACCCGCGTGCCCGCCGTACGCAGGCCATAGCGGGAGTACCTTCCCGCTTCCAGCAACGCCTCCAGCGCCCTGCCGGCGGCGATTCCCACCTCGAGCTCTTGCCGCTTCGACATCACTGCACCACCCTCCATCGAATTTGTGGCACAGCCTGTGCCCGGGCGGCCGTTTCAGCATCGTCCGGCCGGGATGACAAGCCCTGCTGGCATGGCCCCGGCCTGCCGGGGGTGACAGGACAGGTCCGACGCCTTGTGCTCAGCAGGTCAGCCGCAACCGGGCAAGAGTCGGTCAGCACGGCAGCTGCCGGCGCCGGGGATCTCTCAGTCGTCGCGGATGACGCGCACGACGGCTCCCGCGGGCAATTCTTGGCGCAGCATTCGCGAGGAGGTCCCCACCATGCTGTCCATCGTCACCGTCGCCGTCGTCCTGCTGCTCCCCGCAGTCGCGGTGATCATCCTGAGTGCGTTGA
The DNA here is from genome assembly GCF_050955795.1 of Actinoplanes sp. CA-051413. Classification (NCBI taxonomy): domain Bacteria; kingdom Bacillati; phylum Actinomycetota; class Actinomycetes; order Micromonosporales; family Micromonosporaceae; genus Actinoplanes; species Actinoplanes sp. CA-051413. The sequence goes on along the minus strand of NZ_CP192100.1, from coordinate 2,713,947 downwards.
ACCGGTGGCGGTTCGCACGGGCGAAGGACTCCTTCCCGTGCAAGGCCCGCGCCCTCGACGAGCCGTCCGGTCTCTGGCCGCGCCTGGGACGGGACTGGCCGCGCCGCCGGGTATGGGCGCGGTGGGTCGCCGACGTCCTGGTCGTCCGCCAAGGGCTGCTGGGCAGCCGCTCGGTCACGCTGAGGGTCGACCCGGCGGAGGGCGGAATCCGGCACGTGCCGGCGGCCGAGGTCCGGCGCTGTGGCCGCTACCCACTGGCGATGTGCCTGCGGTTGCCGGACGGATCACGGGTCGAACTGGCCGCACCGGGCAGCGCGCGGATCGCGATGGTCGGGCCCTTCCTCGCCGCCGCCGTCCACGCCCTCCCTCAAGCTCCCTCCGGCCGCCGGCGAAGTCCTCGCCAGAACGGCTGAGTCCACGATCGATCGGCCCGCACCGGCAGCCTGTCGGCGGTTGTCACGCCTTCGCGATACCGAGCGACCCGCCCGCGTCATCAGCCACCCGCGTGGCCTGCCGCTGCCCCCGCAGGGTCCGCAGCCAGGACACGACGATCGCGGCGAGCGGCGGCGCGATGAAGACCCCCACGACACCCCCGAGAATTCCGCCGGCGACCGTGGCCGCGAGAATCGCCAACGGATGCATGTCGAGGGCCGCGCCGAAGGCCACGGGCCTGACCACACCTTCGAGCAGGTTCTGGGTCACCAGCACGACGGCGAGCATCCACAACGCGGTGTCCACACCGCCCGCGCCGAGTGCCACCATCACTGTGAAGATCGCCGATATCCAGGCGCCCAGGTACGGCACATAGGCCGTGGCGAAGGTGACCAGCACGATGACCAGAACCAACGGCAGCCGCAAGACCACGGCCGCTCCGCCGATCACCACCGCGTCCAGAGCCGCGACGACGGTCGTCCCGACGACGTAGCGGCGCAGGCGCACGCCGCCGTCCGCCACCATCAGCCGGACCGTGTCCGCGGGAAGGGAGAGGCGACCGGCGATCCCGGCACCGAAGCGAGGCCCGTCCAGCAGCAGGAAAAACAGCACGTAGAGGGCGATCAGCACGGTGAACACAAGCGCGGCGAACGCCGCCGCTCCGCTCAGCACACCGCCGGCCAGCCCGAGCAGCACCTCCTGCCGCTGCGACGCGTCCACCACCGGGGTCAAAGGATCGACGCCCGTACCTGAGCGCAGCGACTCCGCGGCAGTCTCGACGGTCTGCGCCCAGACAGCGCTCTGCCCCCGCAAGCCCACGACGACCACGACGACGAGCGCGGAAACCACCGCCGGGACAGCAAGCGTGGCGATGACGGCGGCCGCCACCCGATGAACCCGATGCCGTTGCAGCCAGGCAACCCACGGCTGAAGCACCGCCGCCAGCACCACGGCGAAGATCACCGGCGTGGCAAAGGGCAACACGACACTGATCGCCACGATCACTGCGCCGACCCCGACGACCGTACCCGCGACCATCCAGCCGGACCAGCCGATCCGGGCCAACCATCGGGGCACGACATCGGGACCGGGGCCACCGGGCGTGTTGTCGAACCGCCCGTTCACCGCGACTTTGTTCGCCGGACGCGGCGACGCGGCGGCGGGATGACCATCCTCAATGCCTTTGTCGTTCACGAACGCACCTTTCAACAGGGCTGGCGGCCTGCCCGCCGACCGGCGCCACCACGGTGGGTGTGCGCTCACGCGTCAGCGGTTCCCGCCCCGGAAGATCCGCAGGAAGAACAGGAACACGTTGAGGATGTCGAGGAAAATGGACGCTGCCAGCAGTGGCGCGGCGTCGACGTCGGTGGAGCGCCGCAGCCGCTGGAAGTCGAACATGATGAAGCCTGCGAAGATCACCAGGCCGAGCACCGAGTAGATGAGCGATCCGTACGGGATGCTCACGAAGATCAGCACGATGCCGAGGACGAGCAGGGCCACCAGCGCACAGAAGCAGATCCGGGCCAGCGCCGTGAGGTCGCGGCGGGTCGCGTACCCGGCCGCGCCGAAGGCGGCGACGAACAGCGCCGTCGCGGTGCCGGCCTGCCAGAGCGCCTGCGGGTCGGTGCCGGCGTAGTAGACCAGCGTCGGCGCGGTCGCCACCCCGATGAGCAGGCCGAACGCCGCGAGCAGCCCCACCGTCGTCTGCCGTGATCTGCGGACGCTGAACTGCATGGCGATCAGCGTGGCGAACGCCGCGAGATAGGCGATGAAGGCGACACCACCGGGAAGATTGCGACCGAGGTACGCGCCGAGGGCGAACAGGCCGGTGGTCACCGCGACGTAGCCCATCGTCTGAGCGAACAGGGTGTTGGTGCGGTCCCGGGCGGCGAGCCCGGCCGGTCGGTACGCGTAGGTGTCGTCCATCGAAAGCCCCCCGGAGGTCCAGAGTGGTCTGGCCACAATCTGGGCCAGCACGATCACGAAGACACCCTCCGCCGGGGATGAATCCCCGAGAAGGCAGCTGAGGGCCGAAGCCGGATCAGACTGTGGTCTCCGACTCGACGCCGCGGACCTGGGCATGGAACATCCCCAGCCGGAACAGACGTTCCAACCGGCGTACCGTGAACGGGTGTGACATCGGCAGCTGCGCCAGCTCGACCCAGAACCCACGCAGCTGCTGGCCCTGCCGGACCAGCTGCGCCACGTCGGTGACGTGCTCGGTGTACCGGCCGGAAGCGAGCAGGACCAGTCCGGGCGCGCCGAGCGGTTCGAGATGGGCGCCGTGCCGGTCGCAGGAGTACTCGCGCAGCCGGGACAGGGTCGGGCCAAGCACCGGAATCCGCTCGGAGTAGGCGACCGACAGCTGGTACCAGAGTGAGACGTGATGCAGCCGGATGTGGCCGAGCTCGTGACCGAGGATGAAGCGCAGCCCCTCACGGTTGCTCTCCCGCAGGTTGGCGAACAGTTCGTTGGCGATGACCACGTAGTCGTGGCCGGTGGCCTGGGCGGCAAAGGCGTTCAGGGTGCCGTTGCCGTTGGCCAGGAACAGCTGCGGCCGGCGCGACAGTCCCAGGCTCTGGGCGAAATCATCCATGGTCCGGTACAGGTCACCGAATTGGCGGGGGGACAGCTCGACCGCCGTGCCACGGATCACCGCCCGCTGCGTCTCACGGATCACCACCAGCGCCGGGGCCAGGAGCAGTAATCCGATGAACGCCGAACGGATCACCGGGCCCCACCCCGAGTCCCGCACTTGGTCCGGCAGGAGGGGCAGAGCAATCGCAGCCTGCAGGATCAGTCCGATGATCATCACGTTCAGGATCACCATGAACACGTAGAAGGGCAGCTCGGCGGGATGCCGCAACCGGCCGCTCTCCCGTGATGACGTCGACACGACGGTCCTCCTGTCCTCGATCCGCCGCCGACGATCCGGCACACGGGCGGGGTCGTGCCTCACCCCGCCGGAGTGAGCACGGCGGCGGGCCGGATCGCCGTCGAGGCGGCTTGACGTGATCAGGACTTCCCGAGTGCTCATCCGTTCCGGGTGGGGCGCGCGCACACCTCCCTCCGTCACGGTGCAGGCATGGCAGAGGCGGGCTGGCAAGAGCTCCGGGTCGTGGTCCAGGGACGTCCGGTCTTCGTGCGCAAGAGTCCACAGATCCGCGGCTCGATCCCGCTCGTACACGTACACGGTTTCGCGGTCTCCGGCAGCTACCTGCTGCCGACCGCCAAGGCGCTCGCCAACCGGGCGACGACGTTCGTTCCCGACCTACCGGGCTATGGACGAAGCCCCGGCTGGGGTCACGCCCTGGGGATCCCGTCGCTGGCCCGGCTACTCCTCGAGGTCCTCGAGGCGCTCGACGTCGGGCCGGTGATTCTGGTCGGCAACTCGATGGGCGGCCCGGTATGCCTGGAGGTCGCGCACAGCGCACCCGCACACGTGGCCGGCGTCGTGCTCTGCTCGCCCGCGGGCGGAATGTACAACCAGCCGCTCAGCCGGGCAGTCGTGCAGCTTGCTCGTGACGTCCGGCGCGAGAGCCCACGAATGGTCCCCGTCGTGCTGCCCGACTACCTGCACTTCGGTCCCGTGAACGCCCTGCAGCTGTTCGGCGAGCTCGTGCGGTTCCCGTCGCTCGAACGCGTCCTGCGGACGCCGGTGCGCACGCTCGCCGTGATCGGCAGCCGCGACCCGCTCATGCCGCCGCCGTCGCGCGTACGGGAGGTCGGTCGCCTGGCGCCGCCGCACGTGACAATCGCGGTGATCAGAGGCGCTGCGCACGCCATGAACTTCAGCCATCCCAGGGAGCTCGCCCACCTGATCGGCTGCTGGCTCGACCGCCGAGAAGTAACTGACGACCCCGACCAGCCAGGCCTCGCTCAAGTCATGGAAGTACGTCGAAGAGACATGTGATCCTGCGCAGGGCGCACGACCACGGCCACGGCCGCGGCCGCGGATCACTGTCGAGCGCGCCCAGGCCGTGTTGCCAACGGAAGCTGGTGAGCCGGCCGTGGAGCAGCGCCATTCCCAACACGGGCCACGCCTCCCGCCTGCGACGGGTTGCTAGAGCGTCTTCCAAGTCGTCGGGCGCAGCCTTGTGCTTGTGTCGCGTGACGTGATCTCTGATGAGGCGTGGGCCGTGCTCGGGCCTCTGTTTCCCGCTGTGAAGGCTATGGGCCGTCCGCCGGCAGACCGAAGCACGGTGGTCGAGGCGACGGCGTAGCGGTTTCGCACCGGGGCGCCGTGGTGAGATCCGCCCGAGCGATTCGCGAACTGCAACACGATCCACAAGAACTCGACCGCTGGTCGAAGAGCTGGGCCTGGGGTCGGGGGCCGGCAACTGCGTCCTCGCGGCGTCCTGGTCCCCGCGCACGCTGAGCAATACCGCCTGCCCGCCCAGCCACTGATCTCCCGCCGCGTCGCCTGGCCCTGCCGGCCACACGCGAAACGTCTGTTGGAGGCCATCAGCACCATCCCGCGCGTCACAGACGCCATCGTGGTCGGTGAGTGCGAACGTGCCTTCCAAGGGCGCCAGCTCGATCAGCTGGCACTGCTGCTGCGCCGTCATGGTGTGGCGCTGTGGCTACCGGAAACTTACGGGCCCGTCGACTTCGACAGCCCACGCCAGCTGGCTCTGCGGGATCTGCTCGGTGTCCGCTCGCAGCGGGAAGTGTCGCGGGCACGGCACCGGGTCATCGCCGCAATGCGCGCCCAAACCGAACTGCAGGGCCGACGGCTGGGCGGCCGAGCAGCGAGGGTTCGCAGTGCAGCCGAACGACGGGATCGTCGAACGCCGTCTCGCCTGGTTGACTGCGCGCCGTCACTCGACTCGCGAGTATCCAGGAACATCTCCACGCCCAGGATCACAACCTCGGCTCCCCGGGGACCGTGCGGATGGATTGGCTTTACCGCCGATGCACCGCGGGAGGACGGCAGCCGTCCATTCCGTACCGGCGTATGGCCTCTGGAATCACCTCACCCTGGGCTGCAGATCCGTCTCCTGGACCAAACTCCCGGCGCTGCGCGGCGTGCCGCCGGTAGCATTCCGCAGGCTGGGCAGGTCGTCGCGGTCCTGCGACCACCGGGCCGTCAACGCGAACAGCATCGCTGTGTCCAGCCCGATCATCAGCGACGCCCATATCGTGTACGCGTCGAGCCAGGCGACCTGTGAGGTGGCATGCAGGAGGATCAGCACGATCGCCGCGATTCGCGCCCACGTTCGCCGGGCGAACACGCTGGCACCGGTGGCGATCAACAGCACGCCGGACAGCAGGACTGTCCATCCCCAGGCGGTCACGTTGTCGACGACGACGTTGTCGGAGAACTGCACCACTTCTTTGTCCGAGATCAACGCCACGACACCCCGCGCGACGTTCAGCATGCCGACCAGTCCGAGCAGCGTGCCGGCAAAGGAGATCCAACCGGCCCATGCCTTGTCGACGTCGGCCATCGGGGTTCCTCCCATGCGTTATGGATCAGTTGAGGCCATCCCACCCGCCTCCGGAGCTGGGCGGCTCATCCGGCACGGATGACGCTTGGCACCGGCGCGCACCCCGAAGACGGTTCACTTTCCACGGACGCGTATCGACCGAGACCAACAAGACCCGCAGGCATCCAAGGCCTGGCAACTTCACGGGCTCGTAGCCTGATCGAGCCCGCCGGCGGCGAGGTCGTCGCCGAGTTCTTCGACATCGGGCTCTCCCGCTCGCTGCCATGGAGCGTCGACCCAAAGCGCTGCGCCTGCTCGCCACGATCAAGAGCTCGGCGCGGGACTTCGAGGCAGTCGTCATGGGTGAGTCACAACGCCGGGTGCACTGCACCCGACGCCTGACCCGCCAGCATTACGTGGTCAGCCTGCTCACCAACGGGCCGCTGGAGTCCCGCCGGCGGGTGTTCCACCAACTGGCCGACTTGAGGCCGGCCTCCTTGAGGCACCAGGCCGCGGACAGTTCCGGCCGCTCCCAGGCCGAGAACGGCACCGGGCGTTTTCCGTGTTTGCGCCGGCTGTACCGCTCTTCTTCTTCCGCCGCCGCGACGACACGCCCGTCGACCACCACCGCGGCAGCGGGGTCGTGGAAGATCGAATTGATTCCCAGCACCCTCACGGTGCGCGCTTTACCCGGGAGGTACGGTCTGGTCAATAGGCTTCCATCTATCGAGGAGTGAATATGCTCTTGCGATCAGTCCGTATGTTCGTCGCCGCCGCGTTGTCGATCGTGGCCATGCTGGCCGCTTCACCTGCGGTGCCGGCCGCGGCAGCCGAAACCGTCCGGCAGTATCAGAACCAGGGTGACCCGGACGCCTCCGAAAACTGTCAGACCGCCACGTCGTACGCCGGCTATCAATGGGGCGGAGTGCGCCTGTGCGCCTACCGCTGGGGCGCACACGTGTGGAGCGGCGGAACCATCCAGATCTACGTGGTCGGCACCGATCACAAGGTCTGGACCAAGTGGCGCAACCCGAACGGTTCGTTCAGCGCCTGGCAAATCCTCAGAGACGGGAAGGTCCGCCCGGGCGAACACTGGAGCATCGAGGTCACGCGGATAGAGGGTGAACCGCTGCTGCGGGTGATCGGCGACGAGGCGGCCGAACGGCGCTGGTGCATCCGCCGGGGCATCGACTCGAGCTGGGGCCTTTGGGGCCTTTGCACGACCTGACGTCCGGTGGCCGGCCGGTGACGGTGCCGCGGTGACGGTGCCTTACGCGTCGGTGGAGGGGTTGTGCACAGGCGTCGCTCGCTCAGTCGTTCGAACTGGCGCTCGTCGACCGGGTGCTCGTCGACGAGCTGTCGGCGGCGTTGCTGGCCGCTAAGCTGGGCAGCAACGCCTGGTAACGCAGGCCCTACGGGTGCCCTGGTAACGCCTCCCTCAACGGGGTGCCGGCACGGTGGCGCGCCCGCGCCGGGCCCGATGTCCCTGTGGACGGCATGACCCGATACACCGACACGCAGCAGCGGACCAGCGGATCGCATTGGGCCATCTCCGCCACACCGAGTCATCCCGCACTAGTCAGCGAGGTCGACTTCGTCGCCGTCCAGAAGATCCATACCGCGCCAGCTCCGATTGACGGAGGTGTTCGCTGCTACATGCTCACCGAGAACTACGGCCAGGCGCCAAGAGCAGCCGCCCGGCTGGGCTGAACCGTCCCGCGGCTGGAATCCGCGCGAGCAGTGGGAAGTCTCGCCGCCAGGGGTGCATCAGGCGCTGGTCAGTGAGGCGACCTTCGTCGCGGCGCAACACATCACCGCCCTCGCTATCCCGGACGATGCCAACCCACACCGCTACCAACTGACCGGCCTGGTGATCTGCGGGCTGTGCGGGCGCCGGGCAGAAGGGCACTGGGCACACGGACGAGCCCGCTACCGGTGCCGACACGGCTACACCAGCGCCAGCGACGCTCAGCCACACCGGATGAAGACGCTCTACGTGCGCGAAGACCAGGCCCTTGCCGAAGCCGGTGAGCAACTGGCGCACCGCCTCGGCACAAACCGGAACGCAATCCCCGACCCCGGTGTGGCCGGCCAGCTACGCAGCCGAGGCATAGCGATCGTCTGCACACCGGTAAGCATCAACCTGGACACCGGTCCCGCCCAGGCCGCTGGGCAGGACGACCCCGATGCTCTGGACGTTGCCGACACGGGGCAGCTGTCACTGCCCGGAATCAGCATCCCGCAGGCCCGACCGGCAATCAAAAACCCCCAACGCGATCATCCGCCGAAACGTGAATGATCGTGGTGGGGGTTAACGTGTCCGAGGATCGACACAAACCAATACCCCATCGTTGCCGGTCATTGACCTCGAACTGATCGTAGCCTGACCGCTCGATTGCTGGACGCATTGCTCGCCACCGCAACACCCGTGCAAAGGTGAGATCAAAAGCCAGTCGCCGGCCCCTCGCGGTGACTGGCCAAGATCCCACCTGCATCTCGACCCCTGTGGTGTCGCCGCCCGAGATCACAAGCGGCGTACTTGCCGGCTCCAGCGCTGCGCACCTCCCGCGGGCAGCCGGTCGACCCGCGGAGCCGCCCTGAGCTACTTCGTCGCGCGGCGGCTGGCGCGTGCGCGCCTTTGTCGGCGGCAGGAGAGTGCGCACTCCGATTGCAGCGGATGGGTAATACGATGGACATATGAGAACCCGGGCAGGCCTCGCAGCGTTTGGCGGCCTCTTCATTCCCCTGATGGCGCTGGCCACCATTCTGCTCATGTTTGCGGGGATCGCTAATTCCAGTTTCGGTCAGGCCAAGGGATTGGACACGGCCTATGTACACGGGGAAGCCAATGTGCGGCCATGCCCTCGAATAGAGTGTGACCCTACTGAACGTACACCCAGGGACGTCAAGTGATCGTGGTTGCAAGGGTGGCCGGCGACACCGTATACGGCAACAATGAGTGGTACGAGGTTCGCTATGGCTCCGAAACTCGGTTCATCCACAGCTCGTTTCTGTCGGCGACCAGCTTTGCCTCTCTCGGAGGGATCGAGCTAGCACTGGACCTGTCCGTGGGCTGCGTCATCGCCGTCCTGTTCTTCCTGATCAGATGGGGACGCTTGCGCCGGGTGGCGGCGGCTGACGAACGTTCCGTCGATGCCTTCCTCTTCGGATCTGTCGCTGCCGTCGGAATCTGCACGGTGTTCTTCGGCTTCTGGCTGAGTCAAATCAGCGGCCAGCCCCCTTTACCGTTCTTCTCAGACGTTTTCACCAACCTGGGCGCGGGATTCGCCGGAGCCGCCGTCACCTTCGTGCTTTTTTCGAGTCTACTTTCGTATCGATCGGTCAGTCCGAAGCAGTTAGACGCGATGATGAAGAAGGTCGATGATATGCACGAGAGCCTTTCATCTGAGATTGCCGAACTTAGCCGCGCGTCCTCCCGCCAGCCGGAACCGGCGAGCAATGGCGCCTCCACGGGAGGCACCTTGTCGCGATTCAGGCGCTTAGTCGACCGCTTCTTGACGAATTGGTCAGGACGCAGATGATTCAACACCGAGCGCCGAGGGTGGCATCGGCTCGGCATGATCGGGGGTGCACTCCACTCGGCAGTTGAGGGCGCGGTTGCGCCCACGGTGATCACGTCGCGCAAAATGCTCCGTGCATCGGACACCTCAGCGACCGGTCGAGCCGGTTGTGGTGGTCGGCCGTCGTCTCGCTATTGCTCAAGGCCCGTTCGGTAGCTCGGGCTGTTTCAGCTGATCCCTCAAGTCACAGTACCGAGAGACCGAACATGACTCTCGCAAGCTGACGCCTCGCTCCCGGGCGCGTCTGAGGCCCATGGTGTGTGAGGGGTTCGATGTTCATGTCGGCATTCTGGTCGGCGGCGGTGTCGATCGCGTTGGTGCTGTCCGGTCATCCGGCGCCCCGTACAGCGCGGGCCGCCGACGCGCCAGCTGAGGGCGTCGTGTACGGGACCACTGCGGCAGACGTCGTTCCGGGCCAATACATCGTGCTATTGCGACGTGACCGGGTCTTCGCCCAGGGCGTCGCCGCGACCGCCCAGTCGCTCGCCGGGCCCTCGGTTTCCCGGGTGTTCGGCCACGACGTGCCCGGCTTCACCGCGATCATGACGCCGGCCGCCGCCCAGCGGCTCGCCGCGCATCCCGCCGTTGCGATCGTGGAGCAGGACCGTATCGTGCGGACGGCAGCCACCCAGCGAAGCGCCCCATGGTCTCTGGACCGGATCGACCAGCGGTCTCGGAGCCTGTCGAGGACCTACACAGCGTCAGCGTCCGGCGCCGGCGTGCGGGCGTACGTCATCGACACCGGAATTCGGCTCGGGCACCGCGAGTTCGGTGGCCGAGCCAGCTACGGGTACGACTTCGTCGACGACGACCGATCCGCCAATGACTGCGCCGGGCACGGCACCCATGTAGCGGCCTCCCTCGGAGGCGCGAAATTCGGCGTCGCGAAGAAAATTCGCCTGGTGGCAGTGCGCGTCCTTAACTGCGACGGCGAAGGACGGCTGAGCCAGAGCATCGCCGGCGTCGACTGGGTGACAGAAAACGCAATCCGGCCGGCGGTGGCCAACATGAGCCTAGGCGGCAGCTCCAGCCCTGCGCTGGACCAGGCCGTCGCCTACTCGATCGAAAACGGCATCACCTACGTCGTCGCGGCCGGCAACGAAGACCAGAATGCCTGCTACGGCAGCCCGTCTGGGCTAAGCCCAGCCATCACCGTCGGAGCCACCGACAAGGCAGACCGGCGCGCGTCGTTCTCCAACTACGGGTCATGCGTCGACATCTTCGCCCCCGGCGTCGCCATCACGTCAGCGACCGCGCGCAGCAACACCTCCACCGCCACCTGGGACGGCACGTCCATGGCCACCCCGCACGTCGCCGGGGCGGCCGCCCTGATTCTCGCCGCCCACCCCTCCTACAGCCCCGCGGCCGTGCGATCCGCGCTGGTTCGCCAGGCAACCACCGGGAAGGTTGCTGATCGAGCCGGGTCACCCAACCGGCTGCTGTACGTCCCGGCCTCTCCGGCGGCGCCGGCCATTGCTACAAGGTCTCTGCCCACTGCTTCCGACGGTGCGCCGTACACGACGCAGCTCAAGCTCAAGGCCGCACGCACCGGCTCGTGGAAGATCGTGGACGGCAAGTTCTTGCCCGGCCTCACGCTCTCCAGCAACGGCGTGCTGTCCGGCACGCCGACCGGCGTCGGCTCACGCACGATCACGGTCGCCTTCACCGACTACGTCCCGCAGACCAGCACCCGTACCCTCACCTTGACGGTCGCGGCCGACCCGCCCGTGATCGCCACTCGCCGTCTCGCCGCAGGTACCTACGGGGTCGCGTACCGCTCCCAGCTCGCCACCGAGGACCGGCGTGCTGGCACCTGGTCAATTATCAAAGGCGCGTTGCCGACCGGACTGGCGATGAGCACGGCCGGCTTGATCGTTGGCGTTCCGACCGCGGCGCAGACCCAATCTGTCACCGTGCAGTTCCGCGACAAGCGAGGCCGCACGGCAACGGCGACTCTGTCGTTGCTGATCGCCCATGGGGCGGCATTGATCACGACCGCGACGCTGCCGGCCGGTACCGAAGGACGGGCGTACACAGCCCGTCTCACCGTCGCCGACGACCGGCCGGGCACGTGGAGTGTCAGCGCCGGTCAGCTGCCTGCCGGGTTGACGCTAGCCGCCGACGGAACCATCAGCGGGATCCCGGCCGGTGCCACGACCGCGCAGGTTGGGTTCGCCTTCACCGACACCATGGGGTACCACGTCATCCGTACGATTGCCCTCGCCGTCAACCCCACTCCCTCCGCGTTGATCAGCCGTGGCGCCTACGGTGACGCCGCCGGAACGAGCAGCGTCGGCGCCGCTGTATCCGGCGACGGTCGATATGTCGCGTTCCTCTCGGCGGGCCGCGTCCTTGACGGCGTCTGGAACTCGACTCAACTGTGGCTCTACCGCCGCGACACTGTCACCGGCACCACTGTCCGCATCAGCAACCGCCCGATCGTCGCCGACCGCGTGACGATCTCCGATGACGGCCGCTACGCCGCCGTCACCGCCAACAACGGCAACTACCACCTCGGGATCTTCCGCATCGACTCGCAAACCGGCACGGTCGTGCAGGCCGACCAGACGGCTGGGGGACCTGCGCCGGCTTGGACTAGTACTGGAGCCGTGAGCTCGGCCGACGGGCGGTACGTCGCCTTCAGTTCCGACACCCGTAACTTCGGCGCGAACACCGGGCAGACCAACGTCTATATACGAGACATGAACGCCGCTCAGCCGACCCTGGTCAGCGTCGCCGCGGACGCCCGCGGTACGGCAAACGGCACCTCGCCGGCCATCTCGGCCGACGGGATGCTCGTCGCATTCGTGTCCACCGCCGCGCTGGTCACCGACGACACCAACGGCGTCGCGGACATCTTCGTCCGCGACCTCGCCGCCGGCACAACGACCCGCGTCAGCCGCAACCCCGCAGACACCGAGCGGACCGTCGCGTCTGACGCACCGGCAATCTCCCCGGATGGCCGCTACATCACCTACAGCGGCAACGACGGCGTCTTCCTCTACGACCGCAGCACAGGCGCCACTTCCACGATCGCACCCGCCGTACACGCCACCGGCACCACGATTTCGAGTCACGGCGCGCTGGTCGCCTTCGCAACCGGAGCTGCGGCGGAGGCCGGCGATCTCAACGGCATGTCCGACGTCTACCTGTGGTCCAACGACACGTCTCAGCTGCGCCGGGTCAGCACACCACCGCAACAGCCCCAACGCGCCGCCGGCCGGTCGATCGACCCTCAGCTGTCGGCGGCCGGCAAGCTCATCTTCCTGACCCAAGCCGCCCTGTCGCTCGACAACGCGGACACGAACAACGACTGGGACGTCTACTTTCAGAACACGTAGCGCGACGTCGGCAATGATGAGGCGTTCGCCTCGGTTGGAAGCGGGTGGGACTATCAGCAACGATGCCGCGGAACTCTGGGCCAGCCTCGAGGGCGGTAACCCATCGGGCTCGCGGCCCGGCCGTCGGGACGTCATGTTGACCGACAACTCGGCGGGCGGGCCCCTGTCCGGACAGACAATCGGTCGACGCGTCAGGGCGCTCAGCTCAGCACTCACGTCACGACGTGGAGGGTCCTGATGGCCTCCGATGACGCTCCCGCAACGGCAAAGGTCATGCGAGGCAGGAGAGGAAGCACAACCCGAAGTCGCCGCCTGTCGTTCCCACAGGAGTGCGGCCGAGCCGCCACGCCATCATCGATGCCATCCAAGCCGTGAATGCCGAACCTTGAACCAACGGCAAGCGAGACGGCAACGGACGGGCGCTAGCCGACGCGACCCGCCGGCGAGGTGGCGTCTGGACCAACATGACCAACGAAGACTCCCACCGAGCTCAGGCAGCGCTGCAAGGCCTGGTGACAGGCAGGGTCGAGCGCAGAACTCCAGGCACCGCGCAGCAGCCGCTTTCCCCATCGCGATCAGCTCGACAATCTAGCGACCCGAAGTCCGGCGGTGCGCTGGTACCTGCGCTACGGCCTGTCCTACCGCGACGTCGAAGAACTGGTTGCCGAACGCGGGATCGAGGTCGATCACGTGACGGTCTACCGGTGGGTGCAGCGCTTCACGCCACTGCTGGTCGATGCCGCGCGGTTCGTCCGGCACTCACCCGGCGATCGGTGGTTCGTCGATGAGACGTACGTGAAGGTCAATGTGATCTGGCGCTATGTCTACCGGGCGATCGACCAGCACGGCCAGGTCATCGACGTGCTGGTCTCGATCCGCCGGGACGCCCAGGCGGCGCGGCGGTTCTTCACCCGGGCGCTGCGCACGCTGAAGGTGATCCCGAGCGAGGTGGTGACTGACGCCGCACCGGTCTACCCGGCTGTTCTCGACGACGTGCTGCCCTCGGCCTGGCATCACGTCGAGCAGTACGCCAATAATCCGGTCGAGGCCGATCATGCGCAGCTCAAGCGCCGGCTGAGACCAATGCGCGGCCTCCAAACAGATCGGACCGCACAGATCGTGATCGCCGGGCATGCCTTCATGCAGAATGTGCGCCGCGACCACTACGAACTCGGAGTCGACGTCCGCCCCGCACTGCGGGTCGCCGCAGCATTCACCGAACTCGCCGACGCGATCTGACGAGCGTGTCCGGCCGGCTCAGAGTGTCTGCTGATCCGGTAACGCAACAGACCCCCGAGGACGACAATCAGCCGCAGCCGGCGCCCCCGGTCATGCCTATCCGCCCCAAGGGTCGACGATGACGCCACGGCGCGAACCGCGCACTGTGGTCGCCGATGACTTCGGCTGGCCGCGCCGGTCTACCTGTCGACACAGCTGAGGGAAGGAGGCATCGGCCAGCGCGATGACCTCGGCCTTGATGCCATCGGACGATCCCGAGGTGGGCTAAGCACCAAAACACCTCGCTTGCGATGGCGCCGGTCGGCCTCGCATCCGCGCCTCGAGAGCGTCTGCCGCCCCCCACCAACTGCGCCACGGCACGGTTTCCGACGCTGGACTGCAACCGCTGTACGCCTGCCCGGTGCATGCCCGGCTTTCGAACGGCACCTCGCTCAGCGCGACGACACGGGGCGCCGCCGTCCTCGGGCGGGTACACGTCGATGATCGTCAGGCGAACCTGGTCCACGCCGGTGGCCTTAACCCTGATCCTCTGCTCGCCCGGGGAGTTGGCCAGCTGGTACGGCACGCAGGTGCCGTCCGAGAACGACAGCTCGATGCGGCGCGGCCGCGCCTGCAGGGTTCGCCGATTGTTACCCTCGGCGAGCCCCGAGCGGATCGCGACCCGCTCCACCGACGCGGGATTCACGAACGGGACGAGCAGGTCCGATGTCACCCCGGACCGGGTGCATGGCTTCCCCTCCGCGGCGCGCTTCCCCACGGGGACCGCCCGGGCTTGCCCCGCGTCGCCGTCCACGGCGTACCGGAGGTCGAAGCCTGCTGCCGTTTCATCGCCGGTTCGGTGGTCAACCCGGCGGTATCGATCGGCACCGCGACGTAGTCCAGGCGCAGCAGGGAGTCCAGCCGCTCGTACGCCGCTGCCCACATGTCCTTGTCCCACGAGCCTCCATCGAAGACGTCGTGCTGTTCCGGGCCAACCCGCTGCGGCCCGGCGAGACCTCGTCGAACGGCGGCGAGGTGTACGCCGTACGCCCGCCGGCTGCTGGCCGCCGACGGGCCGGTCACTGCGGTGATCTTCGACAACGACGTCATAGCGGTGGCCGCCGAGCAGGATCTGGTCCAGTCGGGCGGCCCGGGTTCCGGGCCGGATGAGCCTGCTCGGGTACGACGACTCGCCGCTGTGCGAGCTGGCGGACCCACCGTTGTCGGTGCTGAGCATCGACGTGCATGAGCATGGGGTCCTGCTGCTGGGCCGGGTGGTCCTGGACGTCCTCGCCGGCGCACCCCCACGCGTCCACGCACGGCCCGCGTTCCGGATACTGCGCCGCGGGAGCACCGGCCCGGCTCCCGCGACGCTCCCGCACCGGTGAGGAGCCGCGCAGTTCGGTCATGACCGGCTACGGCTCGCTGGCCCAGGAACGGGCAGGTTGTCAGCGGTGCCGGATCCCACCGACGTGGAGTGCGGGGCTCATGTCGTTGACGCGGGCGTCCCGGCCGAAGCGGGTGTCCAGGGGGGCCAGGCCGTACTGCTGTTCGATGGTGCGCAAGATCGAGGTCGTGTCGTAGGGCGTGTGGTCGACGCCGGATCTGCGCAGCGACCGGCTGATGAGCAGGGCGGGGATGCGGGTGCTGGGTCCGTACTCGTCCGAGGGGCCGGGCGTGGCGTGGCGGCCCTGCCCGGGCGGGACGACGTGGTCCCACTGGCCGCCGAACTCGTCGTAGGTCACCACGATCAGGGTGTGGGCGGCCTGCGGGCCGTTCATGACCGCGTTGACCAGGTCGACCAGGTGCCGCTCGCCGTTGTCGGTGCTGGCGTAGCCGGGATGCTCATTCTCCGCCCCGTACGGCTTGACGAAGCTGACCGCCGGCAGCGTCCCCTGGCGGGTGGCGGCGAAGAACGAGGTCTCGTCCTGGAGGTGGTCGCGGGGGTGCTCGCCGGTGCGCGGGTCGACGTATCCGGGGGCGTACCGGGCGAAGTAGTTGAAGGGCTGGTGGTGGTACTGGAACAGCGGGCCGGGATGCCCGGACGCCGCGTCGTTCCAGCCGCCGGCGTACCAGGCCCAGCTGATGTTCTGTTCGGACAGCTCGTCGCCGATCGTGCGGCGGTAGTCCGGCGCGGCCGGGTCGACGTTGTTGACCAGCGGCAGCGTGTTGGCGCCGCCCGCGGTGGGCGGGCTGGCCGGCTGGACGGTGTTGACCGCGTAGTCGCCGCAGGCGAAGCCGGGTCGTCCAGGGCAGGCCTGGGTGAGGGGTCCGTCGTTGAGTGCCGGGTTGCTGGTGTGCAGGGGGTACGCCCGGATGCCGGTGCCCGCGGCGGGTGGATTGGAGTTCGGGAAGCCCTCGGCGTCGATGATCGAATGGGTGGTGGCGGGGGCGCCGGGCCACGGCGGTGCTTGTGCGGCCACCAGATATTGGTGGTTGAGGAACGACCCGCCGAACGCGGCCTGGAAGAACCGGTCCGCGATCACGTAGTGCGGCGCTCCGGCGGCGTGCAGGTACTCATAGACCGGCAGCCGGCGGGTGTCGTAGTAACCCTGGGTGAGGCCAGCCGCGTCGCTGCCGGTGCTGTAGCGGTCCATCCGGCCGCCGTCCAGCTGGTACTGCTCCTGGTAGAACCGGTGCACCAGGTCGCGGGTGCAGCCACCGGGAGTTCCACCCGGGCAGGTGGGGCTCTGCGGGGTGAGGTAGTCGTTAATGGAGAACGGCCTGTTTGCGAAGTGACTGGCGTAGGAGAACCCGTTGCTCGCCGTGTCGGTGCCGCAGGCGGCGTCGAGTGGCGGCGTCGCCAGGCTGGGGTCGTTCTGGAAGAGGCACCGGTAGGGGCTGCCGTCCTGCCGGACCTGGGTGCTGCGGCGCGTGTAACCCGGTGAGCCGCGCCCGTCGACCCGTTGGCCGCCGACCCGTCCCCAGCCGGCGTACAGGTTGTCGAAGCTGTGGTTCTCCTGGTAGATGACCACGAGGTGGGTGAAGGGGCCGAGCGGGCCGGGCCGGCGATGGGCCGCTTCGGCCGGGGCGACAGCCGCCACAAGAACGAGGACGGTCGCACCGAGCACCGCGCTGAGACGTCTCATGTCCACTCCAGCCATAGTCCGACTCACCGCAACGTATCGCGGCAGCGCGGCCGGTCGGCGTTGTCGCTCGTGGCACCCATCGTCGATTGCCGCGAGCCAGGCGTCGCCGGGAAGACCTCCCGGCGGAAAAGACCGTCGATGAGGTTGATCCGCCTTCGGCGCGTGTGGTAACGATGGTGATCGATGGATAGCCGAATCATCGCCTGACGAGCCCCAGGGCCCGCACGGCGCCCGGGTGCAGGCAGGGTCTGCCCGGGTGCCGTGCCAACGCGCATGCACCGCGTCCGGGACGAGCGAACGCAGGTGTGCACGCGTGATCGTGCACCATCACGTCCACAAAGGAGTGGCATGCGAATCACACGTTCGAGCCGAGCTGCCATCGCAGCCTTCGCGTGGGTGCTTCTCACGCCGGCGGTCGCTGTGGCGCAGGAACCGGCCGCGACCGCGCACGGATCATCGCACGCCTGGGTCGACGGTTGGACCACGTCGGCTCAAGGCGTCTATCCGGTCGGTTATTCGGTCGGTCAGCCCGGACCGGTCGGACCGGCCGGCCCCGGGAACACGGCACCGCTGCTGACCTCCGCCCTGCCGGACAATCAGGCGCACAACCAGACGCTACGCATGATCGTGCAACCCAGTGCCGCGGGCACGAGTTGGCGTGTGCGGCTGACCAACGAGTTCGGCACCCGGGCGGTGACCTTCGGCCGGGCGTACGTGGGCCTGCAGCGCATCGGCGCGACCGTCGTGCCCGGCACGAACCGGGTGCTCACCTTCTCCGGCCGGCGGTCGGTCACCGTCCCGGCGGGCCGGACGACGCTGAGCGACCCGGTGTCCGTCAAGGTCACCGACGCCCAGTCACAGCACCTCGCGGTGAGCCTGCACGTCGCCGGCGACAGCGGACCGATGACATGGCACGCGGCTGCGTTCACGACGTCGTACCTGTCCGACCCGAACGCCGGCGACCGCACCGCGGACGTCGCCGACACCGCCTTCCCGCACTCCACCACCTCGTGGTTCTTCGTCTCCGAAGTGCAGCTTCAGCGCCGGGACGCCGCCACGGTCGTGGCCTTCGGCGACTCCATCACCGACGGCTTCTTCTCCACGATCAACGGCCGGGACCGGTGGCCGGACGTCCTGCAGCGCCGCGTGGACCAGTACTCCCCGTCCCGCCGCGCGGTCTCCGTGGTCACGGAGGCGATCGGCGGCAACATGGTGACGCGAATCGGACGCACTCCGGGCGGCTGCACACCCTGTGACGGGCCGCCCGCCGTCGACCGGCTGGACCGGGACGTCCTCGCCCGGCCCGGCGTACGGGTCGTCATCATCCTGGAGGGCATCAACGACCTGGGTGGTGGCGGTGCCACCGCAGAACAGGTGATCGGCGGCTACCGCGAGATTATCCGCCGGGTGCACGCGCGCGGCATCAAGATCATCGGTGCCACGCTGACCCCGTCCGCGGGCACCGCCTTCGGCCTGTATGGCACGCCGGAGACCGACGCCAAGCGCCGCACGATCAACACCTTCATCCGGACGAGCGGGATGTTCGACGGGGTTGCCGACTTCGCCGCCGTGACCGAGGACCCGGCCAACCCGGGGCACCTGCTGCCGGCCTACGACACCAACAGCAGTGTCGGCGGCCCGGGCGATCACCTGCACCCGAACCGCGCCGGACTCCTGGCGATGGGCGCGGCCGTGGACGTGTCCCAGGTGCTGCGTCTCGCGTTGTACCCGGCGGTCAAGCCGGCCGCCTGAGCGAGCACGGGCAGGGGCTGCCGCGGGTGGCGGCCCCTGCCGCAGCCTGACCGGCCGTCGACCTAGGCGACTCGGGCCGCTGTTCGCGGTGGTCACCATGGTTCGCGTGGGCACGGGACAGGCCTGCCCCCGACACGTCCGGCCCGTAGATCGACGCATGGCGCCGGTCTTGAAATTCTCCACCACCACATCAGCGCCGACGATCTGGTCGTAGAACACCTCCCGGCCCTGTGGCACCGACAGGTAGAGGGTCACATTCGCCTCGCCGCGTTGAGTCCCTGGTAGTAGGCGCTGGTGGTCTCCGCCTCGTCCACGAACGGCGGGCCTCGTTACCGGCCGGGGATATAACCTTGATGACCTCGGCGCCCTGGTCGGCGAGCATCTGCGCACACAGGGTCGACACGATCCGCCGCGCGCACGGTCGCTACCTGCAGTCGGAGTACTCGCTGTGAACCCGCGACCAGGAGCAGATCCTGCTCGTGCTGCGCGAGCTGGGCATCGACCTGGTGGCGTACTCCCCGCTCGGCTGTGGCTTCTTCACCGGCGCCCTGCGCACCCAGCGGACGTCGAGCGCCTCGACGACAGCGACTTCCGCGGGAACCTCCCGCGCTTCACCGGCGAGAACTTCCAGTGCGACCTGCGCATCGCCGACCAGGTGCAGGCGGTCGCCGACCAGGTGGGCGCGACCTCGGCCCAGGTGGGCGCGACCTGGCTGCTAGCGAAGGGCGACGACATCGTCCCGATCCCCGGCACCAAGCGGGTGAGCCGCGTGGACGAGAACGCCGTCACGCTGACGCCCGAGCAGGTCGCCGCTCTCACCGCGCTGCCGGTGGCCGAGGGCGGCCACCACATCGACGAGCAGATGCAGGTGATCGAGCAGTGACTCCCGACCGATGCCCGCTCGGCGGCTGATGCGCTCATGACCCGCCGGGGCGTATATCCGAGGAGGTGAGGCATCGGGGCAGAGAGGGCCGGCGTGATGACGGATTCGACGAGCAACGTTTACGAGCCGGCCTGGCGACGGAGGACGTTGGCCGAGCACCGGTGGCCGGCCACCCTCGCGACCGCCGCGATCGCGGCCATCACGTGGGCGACCCGCGAGATGGCGATGGGACCGCGCTGGCTCTTGCCAACGATAGAAATCGCCATGCTGCTGACCGTCGTGCTCGCCAACCCGGTGCGGGTCGGCCGACCCTCCCCTTTGCTTCGCAGTCTAGAACTGTCGCTGCTCGCGCTTGCGGCCGTGGTGATCTCGTTGTCGATCGCCAGGGTTCTGGGTCAGATATGGACTGCGCCGGTGCGGGCCGATGGCCGTCATTTGCTGCTCAGCGGCGCTGCCATCTGGGTCACCGACGTCCTCCTTTTCGCGCTGACGTACTGGCACGTCGACCGCGGCGGCCCGTCGGCGCGGGCGTTCGGGGGGCAACGGTATCCGGACATCCTCTTCCCGCAGATGAGCGAGGAGGAGCTCTGCCCGCCCGGTTGGGAACCGAGGCTGGGTGACTATCTGTATCTCTCGTTCACCAACGCAGCGGGGTTCGGTCCGGCGGACACGGTTCCGCTCGCCCAGTACGCCAAGTTCCTGATGATGCTGCAGGCGGCGTCCTCTTTGGTCATCGTCGTCTTGGTCGTGTCGCGCGCCGTCAACATCCTGACCTGACGCGTCGGGCGCCCGGAGTGGCCGGGCGCCCGTACGGAGCGGGTCAGTTCTCCCAGGCCTGGACCGCGGTCTGGTTGGAGATCCTGCCGTCGTGGGTGGTCGCGACCGTAGAAAGATCACGATCGTACCGCCCGGGGAAGCGGCAGTGCTGGGTATACGCGAGACCGCAGGCCGTGCTGACCAAGTCGCGCACCTCGTGCCGGATGTTTTGGCCGCAGATATCACGGCAGTAGGCATCGATCGGCTCGGCGCCGGCGAAGACGAGCGGTGCGGTGCGCGGGTGGTCCTTGTCCAGCACGGTCACCGGGGCATCGTCGGTGTACCCGGCGAGGACACTCTCGGCGTCGCGGGTCTCGATGGCCTTGCTCAGCGACGGAAGTTCGGTGGTGGGTACGGGATCGGATTGCTGGCGGGCCGCTTGGCCGCTCGCGGCGTGGATGTCTCGTTCGCCCCGCTGGCCGCCGCGTAGCCCTGGTCCTGGATGCCGCTGATCAGCTGGGCGACGGCATCGCCACCCGGCCAGACGGGTTGTGTCAGCCGCGCCTGAACCTCGCGCCGTCGTCCGCGCCCAGCCCATCGGGAGTGCGGCCAAAGTCCCCGCTCGCAGCGTGGGTGCACTGCGGAGAAAGACGCAACACCGCGCATGGGAGTTCTAATCGTAGACCGAGTCGAGGCCTCTAACCGCCTCTGACCTCAGTATGGGAGTTTGGTGTGTGTCGGGATCGACACAAACCAATACCCCATTCGGGCAGATCGTCGACCTCGAACTGCTCATAGCCTAACCGCCCAAGCGGGTGTGTTCAGTCGGTAGCATCCTGGCCGACAATTCGCACGCGTCGACCCGGGTGGACCGGCGGCGCCCTCGCCGTGGACGCCGCTCGGGGGTTTGCGGCTGGCAACGGTTATGACGCAGGCTCGTGTGGTACCGGAGCGGCTTACGCTTTTGACGGGAATTTGCGACGGCGCGGAGGGTTGAGCGCAGCATGGCGCCGTAAGGGATTATCCGGTTCTGCCGATTTCGGTGCTCAGGGCAGCGGTTGTCAGGGCTAAGTAGCCGACGGTGGCGACGATGTGGTGGAACTCGTGGGCGCGCAGGTGCACGACGATCGCGCCGAGGAAGAATAGGACCAGGCCGACCGCGGCGGCCAGGCCGAGATAGGGGACGCCGGTCAGGCCAAGGGTCAGCCCGGCTGCCCCGGCGGTCTTGAGTGTGCCGAGAATGGGCAGCCATGTCTGTGGGACGCCGACTTCTGCCGCGGTTTCGGTGGCGAACCTGGCCTTGGTGAAGTCGGCCAGGGCGGCTACGACGTTGGCGACGACCGTAGCGAGGATGACAACAACGCCCATGGGTCCTCCCTCGAAGGTGGGTCCGGCTCCCCTGCCCGGGCCGGGCCGGGGAGCCGGGCGGATCTACTTGGCGGCCTCGAGGATCGTTTCGGCGACCGCGTCGGGCCGGGAGACGCTGAGCGCGTGGGAGGCGCCGGCGATTTCGCGTACGCCACGGGCGCTTGCACGTTCGGCCACGAAGCGGTGCAGGGCGACCGGGATGTTGATGTCCTGGTCGCCGAAGACGAACCAGGACGGGATTGACTTCCAGGCCGGCTGGTCGGTGGGTAGGCCGGTGGACAGCGCCGCCTGGGTAACGGGGCGTTGGGTCGCGTACATCAGCGCGGCCTGTTCGGCGGCCACGTCGGCGGCGAACTGGTGGTGGAAGGCGTCCTTGCGGATGGCGAACTCGTTGCCGCCGGTCGAGACCGGGTACGCGGCGAGCGCGTCACCGAGAGTGCTGCCCGGGAACTTCGTCGACAGGTCGAAGGCGGACTCGCCGGTGTCCGGTGCGAAGGCGCAGACGTAGACCAGCGCGGTGACCGCGTCATTGCCGGCCGCGGCCTCGGTGATCACCATGCCGCCGTACGAGTGGCCGGCCAGCACGACCGGCCCGCCGATCGAAGCGATCACGTCGCGGACGTAGGCGGCGTCGCCGGCCAAGCTGCGCAGCGGGTTGGCCACGGCGACGACGTCGTGGCCGGCGGCGGTCAGCCGTTCGGCGACGCCGTTCCAGCTGGCCGATTCGGCGAAGGCGCCGTGGACGAGAAGAACAGTAGCCATTGATCTCTGCCTTTCAGGTCAGGGCTTTGCGGAGGACGTGGATCGCCTGCTCGATCGCGGCGGTCGCGGCGGCGGTGCCGCGGACCGGGTTGAGCATCATGAAGTCGTGCAGCGTGCCGTTGTAACGCGCGCTCGTGGTGCGGACGCCGGCCGCGGTGAGGTTGCGGGCGTAGGCCTCGCCTTCGTCGCGCAGCACGTCGTTCTCGTCGACGAGAACGAACGCCTCCGGCAGCCCGGCGAGGTCGTCGAGGGTGGCCCGCAGCGGCGACGCGGTGATCTCAGATCGTTTCTCGACCTCGGGCAGGTACGCGTCCCAGAACCACGCCATGCTCCTGGCCGGCAGGTAGGGCCCGTCCGCGAACTCCCGGTAGCTGCCGGTGTCCTGCCCGGCGTCGGTGACCGGGTAGTACATCGACTGGTGCACGAAGGTGACGTCGCCGCGCTGCTTGGCGAGGATGGTGAGCGCCGCGGTCATGTTTCCGCCGACCGAGTCCCCGGCGATGGCGAGCCGGGTGGGGTCGAGCCCTTCGGTCGTGCCCTGCTTGGTGATCCACTGCGCGGTGACGTAGGCCTGCTCGATGGCGACCGGGTAGCGGGCCTCGGGTGAGCGGTCGTACTCGACGAAGACGACCGCGGCCGGCACGCCGACCGCGAGCTCGCGGACCAGCCGATCGTGGGTGCCGGCGTTGCCGAGGATCCAGCCGCCGCCGTGGACGTACAGGATGGTGGGCAGTTGCCCGCCGACGCCGGCCGGCTTGACGATGCGCACCCGCACGTCGCCGACGGCGGCCGGGACGGTGATCCACTTCTCGTCGACCGGCAGCTTGCCGATCGGTGCGGCCTGGATGTCGTCGAGCACCTTGCGGGCGGCGTCGACGCCGAGTTCGTACAGGAAAGGGGGTTTGCTCGTGGCGTCGGCGATCTCCTGTGCCGCCGGCTCCAGAACGTGGTTGTCCATGTGCCCTCCACAACTCTCGGTTGCCTTCGACAGCGAGGACCGGGCAGGGTCGGGAATTGTGACAGCGGGCTAACGTGGTGTCGCGGCGGACCTTGGGGGGACAAGTGGTGGGGGATCTCGACGAGGCGGCGTCGATCTTCACGGGCGTGCGGCCGCGCCTGTTCGGGATCGCGTACCGCATGCTCGGCAGCGCCAGTGAGGCCGAGGATCTGGTGCAGGACGTCTGGTTGCGCTGGCAGGGCACCGACCGCAGCGTGGTGAACAATCCGGGTGCGTTCCTGGCCACGACGACGACCCGGCTCGCCATCAACGAGCTGCAGTCGGCGCGGGCCCGCCGTGAGACCTACATCGGGCCGTGGCTGCCGGAGCCCGTCGACACCAGCGCGGACCCGTTCCTGGGTGCCGAGCGTGGGGAGGCCCTGGAACTCGCCGTCCTCATGCTGATGGAGAGACTCACCGCGCAGGAACGGGCGGCGTACGTGTTGCGGGAGGCGTTCGACTACCCGTATGCGCAGATCGCCGACATTCTGCAGTCCACCGAGCCGGCCGTACGCCAGTTGGTCAGCCGGGCCCGGAAGCACGTGGCCGACGAGCGGAAGATCCCGGTGCCCGAGACCGCCCAGCGCCAGCTGCTGGCGACGTTCCTCGAGGCCGCCCGCTCCGGCGATCTCGAGGCGCTGGAGAAGCTGTTCGCGGCCGACGTCGCGAGCGTGTCCGACGGCAACGGCGCCAAGCACATCGCCCGCAAGGTGGTGGCCGGCGCTTCTCGGGTGGCGAAGTTCATCGCGGCGTTCTCGAGCTGGTACTGGGATGGCGTGGATGTGCGATGGGTGACCACCAACGGGCGGCCCGCCGTCGTGCTGCGGCGCGGTGACACGCCGCTCGGCGTGGTCGCCATCGACGCCTCCGAGGATGGCATCGAGCAGGTGCTGTGGATGATGAACCCCGACAAACTCACCGCCGCCGTCGCTGTCACAAAGTAGCCGCCTACCCGGTCTGTACTCGTGACAGCGAGAGACAGGGGACCGAGGTGCGGACGATCCTGATCGTCGGCGGCGGGTACGCCGGCTTTTACACGGCCTGGAAACTGCAGAAGAAGCTGCGCCGGGATGAGGCGCGGGTGATCGTCGTCGACCCGCGGCCGTACATGACGTATCAGCCCTTCCTGCCCGAGGTGGTGGCCGGTTCGGTCGAGGCGCGGCACGCCGCCGTCTCGCTGCGCCGGCACCTCACGGAAACAGAGATCATCGCCGGGCGGGTGACCAAGATCGACCACGCGCACAAGGTGGTCACCGTGCGTCCGGCTCGGGGCGAGGAGTATCCGCTCCCCTACGACATCATCGTCGTGACGGCCGGGGCGGTGACTCGTACGCTCGCGGTCCCCGGGGTGGCCGAGCACGCGATCGGCATGAAGCACGTCGAGGAGGCGGTCGCCATCCGCGACCGGCTGCTGACCGCGTTCGACCAGGCCGCCGGGCTCGCGCCCGGCCCGGAGCGCCGAAAGCTGCTCACGGTCACCTTCGTCGGCGGCGGCTTCTCCGGCGTCGAGGGCTTCGGTGAGCTGCTCGGGCTGGCCCGGGCTTTGGTGCGACGCTACCCCGAGTTGAGCCCGGACGAGCTGCGTTTCCATCTGGTCGAGGCTCGTGGCCGGATCCTGCCCGAGGTGACCGGCAAGCCCGGCGATTGGGTGGTGCGCTCGCTGGAGAAGCGCGGCGGCCGTGTGCACCTCAACAGCCAGCTGCTCTCCGCGGTCGACGGCCATGTGGTGCTGTCGACCGGCGACGAATTCGCCTCCGAGCTGATCGTCTGGACGGTCGGCAATGCGGCGAACCCGATGGTGCACAACCACACCGACCTGCCCATCGACCGCAACGGGATGCTGGTGGTCCGGCCCGACCTGCGGGTCGGCACGGAGGCGGCTCCGGTGCCGGACGCGTGGGGCGCCGGCGACGACGCCGCCATCCCGGACCTCGCCGCGCAACGGCCCGGCGTCTCGACGGTGCCCAACGCCCAGCACGCGGTACGCCAGGGCAAACTGCTGGCCCGCAACGTGATCGCCACGCTGCGCGGGCGGGAGCCCAGGCCGTACGTGCACCACAGCCTCGGTGTAGTCGCCACGCTCGGCCTCGGCCGCGGCATCTTCCAGTTCCACCGCCTGGTCATCAAGGGGTTCCCGGCCTGGCTGATGCACCGCGGCTACCACGTGCTCGCGGTGCCGACCTGGGAGCGGAGGTTCCGGGTGCTCGCGGTTTGGGCGACCGCTGTGCCGTTCGGCCGGGACATCGTCTCGCTGGCCTCGGTGCAGCACCCCCGCGAGGCGTTCCTGGCCGGTGCCAACCCGGCGGGCGATGTCCTACGTTCCTGACGACGTCGTACCCCGGCTCGCCGCGGCCTGCCGCACGGGCGACGTCGAAGCGATCGAGGCCGTCCTCGGCCCGGAAGCCGTCGCGGTATGCGACAGCGGCGGCCACGTACCCGCTCCGGTCCTTCCGCTGCGCGGAGCCGCCGAGGTGGCCTGGCTGGTGCATGCGCTGCTGCCCGGCAACGACCTCACGGTCGAGAGCGTCAACGGGCGCGCGGGCCTGGTGCTGCGCCGAACCGGGCGGGCTCTCGCCGTGATCGCCGTGACCTGCGACCACGACCAAGCCACGGCCCTTTGGGTCGTCCTGAATCCCGCCAAGCTCCGGGGCTGGCACCACCGTTGAGCCTTGTACCGGCAATACATGGCTACCGGCCGCGATCGGGGTCACCGTCGAATCATGAAGAAGGTAACCATGCCGAACACACCCGACCTGACCGGAAGACGCGCCGTTGTCACCGGCGCGACCAGCGGCCTCGGACTGGGCCTGGCAGCCCGCCTGGCCGCGGCCGGCGCCGAGGTCGTCCTGCCGGTCCGCGACCACGCCAAGGGACAGGCCGCGCTGGGTCGCATCCGCGCCGGGGTACCGGCCGCCGACGTGTCGCTGCGCGAACTGGACCTGGCGTCGCTGAAGTCCATCGAGTCGCTCGCAGACACCTTGAACGCCGAGAACCGGCCGATCCACCTGCTGATCAACAACGCTGGGTTGATGACGCCCGCGACGAGGCACACCACCGAGGACGGCCTCGAACTGCAGTTCGGAACCAACCACATCGGCCACGTCGCGCTGACCGCCCGGCTGCTGCCAATGCTGAGCGCGGGCCGCGCCCGGGTGACCACCATGACCAGCAGCGCAGCCCGGCACGGCCGGCTGAACTGGACGGACCTGCAAAGCGAGCAGGCGTACGCGCCGGTCCGCGCGTACAACCAGTCGAAGCTGGCGAACCTGATGTTCGCCCTCGATCTCGATCGGCGCTCCCGCGCCCAGGGCTGGGGCATCGTCAGCAATGCCGCTCACCCGGGCACGACCCTGACCGGCCTGTACGGTGCCGGGCCCAACCTGGGCCGGGAGAAGCCGTCGCCGATCGAGGCCGTCATGCGCCGTCTGGCCCGGTGGGGTGTGTTGGTGCAGGGCGTCGACCGGGGTTTGCTGCCGGCTCTCTACGCGGCGACGAGCCCAGACGCCCACGGCGGCCGCCTCTACGGCCCGGACGGGTTCGGCCAGTTCACCGGCGGACCGGCCGAGCTGGCAATCTACCGCCCGGCACGCGACGAGGCAGCCGCCGTCCGGCTCTGGGACGTCTCGGTGCGCCTGGGCGGCGTCGAGTTCGCGGCGACACGGAGATGAACCGCGCCGGGCTGGCCGAGTACCTGCGTACGCGCAGGGAGGCTCTGCAACCGGAGGACGTCGGTCTCCCACGCGGGCGGCGCCGGCGCACGCGCGGCCTGCGCCGCGAAGAGGTCGCAGTCCTGTCCGACATGTCGATCGACTACTACAGCCGTCTCGAGCAGCCGCGCGGCCCGCACCCGTCGGAGCAGATCCTCGGCGCGCTGGCCCGCGGGCTGCGCCTGTCCATGGAGGACCGCGACCATCTGTTCTGGCTGGCCGGGTACACCACACCCCGCCGCACCTCGGACGACCATGTCAACCCGGGCATGATGCGGATCTTCGATGGTCTGCGGGAGGCGCCTGCACGGGTGATGAGCCCGCTCGGCGAGGCGCTGCTGCAGACCCCACTGGCCGTCACGCTGTTCGGCGACGAGACGAACTACACGGGGCCGGCCCGGAGTCTGCACTACCGCTGGTTCACCAGCCCGGAGACCCGGCTGATCTACCCCGAGCCGGATCGGGCGGAGCAGACTCGGCTGATCGTCGCGGACCTGCACGAGTCGTACGTCCGCGACGGCGCGGCCTCCCGGGCCGGGGATCTCGTGGACGCCCTGCTCGGCCAGAGCGCGCAGTTTGCCGAGCTCTGGCGGCAGCACCCGGTCGCGGGACGCTATTGCGGTCCAGTACGGCTCGTGCACCCGGAGGTGGGTCTGCTCGAGCTGAATTGCCAGCGGCTTATCGACCCGGACCTGTCCCAGCAACTGGTCGTCTACACCGCCGAGCCGGGCAGCGAGAGCCAGGAAAAGCTGCGGCTTCTGAACGTAATCGGCAGCCCGGCCCCGGCGGGGAGCTATCGCTGAGGCGCAGGTCGTTGCGCCGTTTCGGAAAGCCACTGCGCGAACCGCAGGGTGCCCCGTGGGCCCGGTGCCGCCGGAAGGAGGCCGCGGTTAGCCATCGGCCGGCCCGCGGCGGACGGCCACGGCACGCTCACTACCACCTTGTGCGGGCCACGGAATTTGGCCACCTGGCGAACGGCCGACGACATCACCAACACCTCGGGGCCCGCCAGCTCCGGAACGCGCCCCGACGCGGGCCCTTCGGCCAGTCGCACCAGCTCGGTGGCCGCCTCGGCCGCCGCCACCGGCTGGGCCCGCATCCACGGGACCACGGCCAGCGGCCCGGGGAAGGCAGTGAGCGATTGAATGGTGAACTCGAAGAACTGGGTGGACCGCAGGACGGTCGCCGGCACCGGGCCGGCGAGCACCAGTTCCTCCTGCCGGCGCTTTCCCTGGTAGTAGCCCCAGTTCACCTGGTCGATTCCGACGATCGACAGCAGCACGTGGTGGCTGACCCCGCACCGCTGTTCCGCCGCGAGCAGATTCTGCGTAGTCGTCTCGAAGAACCGGACCGACGCGGTCTTGCTGATCGTCTGGATGTTCGACACGTCGATCACGGTATGCACGCTCTCGAGAGCGGCGTCCAGGCCTGCTCCGGTGCTCAGATCCACCCCTGCCGACCGGGCGATCACCACCACGTCATGGCCGGCGGCACGTGCCTGTTCAACGACCATTCGACCGGCTTGGCCGGTGCCTCCGGCCACCGCGATACGCATCGCTCTCCCTTTCCTTTGTGGTCGTCCGCGAACGACCAGACGGTTTAGCTAGTGAACAAGCGAACTCGCGACGGTGCGTTCCGTCGGCTTCGCCGGTGGCCGGCGGCCGTTGCGGACGGTGGCCGCGGCCAGCGCACCGGCGAGGACGCACAGCCCGGCGCAGATGACGGCGGCGGAATGGAACCCGGTCAGTAACTGGCCGGGGTTCTGGTAGGCGGCGCCGGTTATGCCGGCCGCGGTCGGGAGGACGGCGACGGCGATGAGGGCGGCCGCCCGGGCCACGTCGTTGTTGACGGCCGAGGCGACCCCGGCGTGCTGCGGCGGCACCGCCGCCAGCACGGTGGCGGTCAGCGGCGCCACCGTCACGGCCAGGCCGAGCCCGAGCACGGTGATCGCCGGCAGCACCTGGGTGAGGTAGTCGCCGGTCGGCCCAATCCGCACGAACAGGCCCAGGCCGAGCCCGACGAGCACCGGCCCGGCGCTCATCTGCAGCCGCGGACCGATTCGAGCCGCGAGTGCACCGGAGCGGGCGGACAGCAGAAGCATAAGCGCCGTGATCGGCAGCAGCGAGACGCCGGCCGCCAGCGGTGAGTAGGCGGACACCTGCTGCAGCTCCAACGGCAGCAGGAACAAGGCGCCGCCCAGCGCGCCGTAGACGACGAAGGTCACCAGGTTCGTCGCGCTGAACTGCGTCGAGGTGAACAGGTGCAGCGGCAGGATCGGCGTGCGGGCGCGCCGCTCCCAGGCGGTGAAGCCGATCAGCAGAGCGCCGCCCAGGATCAGCGCTACGAGTGTCGCGGCACCGTCCCAGCCGGCGGCCGAGCCTTGAATGAGCCCGTAGGTGAGCCCGACGAGGCCCAGCGTGACGAGGGCGCCGCCGAGCAGGTCGACCCGGCCGGTTGCGCTCGCATCCCGCGATTCGGGGATATGCCGCCGAGCGACGAGGACCACAGCCAGGGCGATCGGCAGATTGATCGCGAAGATGAGACGCCAGGACACCGCCTGGACGAGCCATCCGCCGAGGAACGGCCCGACCGCGCCGGCTACTCCGCTCAGGCCGGACCAGGCACCGATCGCCTTGCCCCGGTCGGCGGGCACGAACACGGCCTCCAGGATGGCAAGGCTGCCCGGGGTCAGCAGGGCCGCCCCGACCCCTTGCAATGCTCGGGCGCCGATCAGCGCCGACGAGTTCGGGGCCACGCAGCACAGCAGCGAGGCGCCGGCGAACCAGAGCACGCCGATGGTGAAGACACGCTGCCGCCCGTACCGGTCCCCCAGAGCCCCAGCCACCAGCAGCAAGCCGGCCAGCGTCAGGGTGTACGCGGTGACGACCCACTGCAGCGCCGACAGCCCGGCGCCGAGGTCGCGGCCGATGGCCGGCAACGCGATACCGACCACGGTCGCGTCGATGGACGCGATCGCCGAACCGCCGACCGTCGCGGCCAGCACCCACCGGCCCTGTCTACTGCCGTACGTGAGCATCTTGTTCCTCCCTGGCCCTGAGTTCGGACACCTCCCGGACGGCGTCGGCGAACGCTGCGGGCGCCTCCTGCGGCAGGTTGTGCCCGGCATCGAAGATCTGCCGATGCACGCGCGGACCGGTGAAGTGGGCCGCGCCCGCCTGCCCGTCGGTGGCGGGGAAGTTGCCGTCGGCGGTGCCGTCGAGGGTGACCGTGGGGACGGTGATCGCCGGCCGGCGGGCCAGGGCCGCCTCGGCCTGGTCGTATTCGGGTGCTCCGGCCGCCTGCCCGAGCCGGTGCCGGTAGGAATGCAGGACGACGTCGACGTAGTCCGGGTTGTCGAACGCTGCGGCCGCGCGGTCTAGGTCAGCGTCGGTGAAGGCCCACTTGGGTGAGTTGCGGCGCCAGATCACCTCGGCGATCGCGCGCCGGTTCGCCGTCAGGCCGGCGCGTCCTCGGTCGGTGAGGAAGTAGAAGAAATACCAGAAACCCGCTTCCAGGTCCGGCCGCAGCGGCTGCATCGCGGCGCTGATGTCTTGGATGAGGTAGCCGTTGACCGAGACGAGCCCGGCGACCCGGTCGGGTCGAAGGGCGGCCGCGACGCAAGCTGCGCGGCCGCCCCAGTCGTAGCCGGCCAGGATTGCCCGCGGGATCGCGAGGGCGTCCATCAGCGCGATGACGTCGGCGCCGAGGGCGGCCTGCTGACCGGAACGGGCGGTGTCCGGACGCCGGAACGAGGTCGGACCGTGCCCGCGCAGGTACGGGACGATGACCCGGTACCCGGATTCGGCCAGCAGCGGCGCCACCTCCGCATAACTGTGGACGTCGTACGGGAATCCGTGCAGTAGAACTACCGGCGACCCGTCGGCCGGGCCTGCCTCGTGGTAGCCCACCTCGAGCACATCCGTGGTGACCAGCCGACGCGAGAAGTCCGCCATCATGATTCCTTGGCGGCCGCAAGCCACTCCCGGTAGGTGGTCTTGGCGATGACGGCACCGGCCTTGGCGATCAGCGCGCCACCCTTCACCGCGGCGAACATGCCGGCGCTGTCGTCGGTGACGACCGTACGGTGGTCACCGTGCGCGGCGAGTGTGATCTTCCCCAGCTCGTCGAGAGCGAAGACCTCCGGCCCGGCGATGTCGCAGGTGCCCCGCAGCGGGCTGCCCGCGCTCACGTCGGCCACCGCTTGAGCGATGTCTGCCGACGCGATCGGCTGGACCAGGGTGTGCGGCAGCCGGACGGTGGTGTCGTCCGAGGTCCACGACAGCACCGAGGTCATGAACTCGAAGAACTGCGTCGAGCGCACGATCGAGTACGGGATCGGGCCGGCCTTGAGAATGTCCTCCTGCAGCACCTTGGCCCGGTAGTAGACCAGGTCCGGTACCAGGTCGACCCCCACGATCGACAGGATGACCGCGTGGCCGACCCCCGCGTCCTGGGCCGCCGACAGCAGGTTGGTCATGGTGGTCCGGAAGAAGTCGGTCGAGGCCTCGTCGAACGTCGGCGAGTTCGACAGGTTCACCACGACGTCGGCCCCGGCAAGGGCCTCGGGCAGGCCTGCGCCGGTGAGCAGGTCCAGCCCGCTGGCCGGCGAGCTCGGCACCGCCTCGTGCCCGCTCGCGTTCAGGATCTGCACGACCTGCGAACCGATGAGCCCGGTCCCGCCGATGACAGCGATCTTCATGATTTCGCAGCCTTTCTGACGTAATCAGGGATGGGTCAGCGGGTGTACGGGGCTCGGCGGTCCTGCCGCCGGGCGAGCTCGTCGTCGTCCACGATCACGAGCATCGGCCGGCCTGGCTCGCACAGCATGGTGACGGTGTACCGCACCGGGATGTCGTCGCGGTTGTTGCCGTCCTGATAGTGGATGACGTCGCCGCCGGGCTCCCAGAACGCTTCACCGGCCCGGACCACTCGGGCGGGCTCGCCCTCGAGCTCGAAGATCATCTCGCCCTCCAGCACCAAGCCGAAGGCCGGTCCGGGGTGCCGATGCGGTGGTGATCCCGGGTCGCCCGGCGGGAACTCGACGACGATCGTCATCGCCTGCGCACCCGGCGGAATTGACGGGGGCACGGCCTCCTGCACCACAGTGACCGCCGACTGCCACGCATCTGATCGCGGCTTGTGCCCGGCGGTTGACGACTTATCGTTCGGCATCGAACACCTCCCTGAGACATGCATGCGGAACCTCCGCTCATCTGCAAGACCGGGCAGCCACGACGGTTGTGACAGCTTGGTTGTCGCGAACCACTTGTGGCCGCGAGGCAGGGGCTGGCCGCGAGCGTGACGTCCGGCCTGTGCAAGACGACCGACCGCGACCGCTGCTGGGCATGAACACCGTCGCGGACCCCGCTCTCACTTCCTTGCCGGGCAGCCGCGCACCCGAGACCCGCTGTATCCCTTGACCGTGGGCACAAGTCCGGGGGTCACACGCAGGGGTGACACGCGGGGTTGTCGCGATGTTGTCGCAGCCGAACGGCACCGGTAGAGGTGACACAAGCTCACCTCTACCGAGGAGGACGTCATGAGGCCGAATCCGCACCGGGCCGGGTCTACCGCTGCTGCGCCTGCCGCAACAGCGACGGCCGGCAACTCGGCGCCCGCTGCCCGAAGCTGTCCAACGCCCGGCATGGCACCTGGGCCTTCGCTGTCGACCTGCCGAGCCTGGACAGGCGCAGAACCATGCGCCGCACCGGCTTCGCCACCAAGGCCGAGGCCTCGGCGGCCTTGGCCCATGTGGACTAATAGCCTCAGATGCCGGAGTGCTCGATCCGGACGGCGACCCCGTCGAGGATCAACTCCAACCCGAGCGCGAAGTCCGCGTCGGCCACCGCCGAGTCCGTGGTGTCCGACGGCGGGGCCTCGAACAGCGTCGAGGAGAACAGGCGGGCAGTCTCGGGGAAACGCTCGGGCGTGACGAGTTGTACGAGCGCACGGCCGTAGTCACGCTCGGCGTCGGCCTGTCCCTGGCCGTCGGGTCGGCCCTGGGCGAGTTCGTCGTACTGCCGTACCGACTGGACCACGTAGCCGCTGATCAGCGAGAGGATGCCTACTTTGTGCGCCCAGTCGAGACGGGTGCGCGACATGATCATCAGCGCGGCCTCCATCCAGGCGATCTGGTTCGGTCCGGACGGCGGCCCGGACACTGGCACGCGCGTCAGCCACGGCCGGCGCTGGAACACCGCGCGTTGCGCCAGGGCCCAGGCACACAGCCCGGCGCGCCAGCCGCCGGTGTCCATCTCCGGTGGTACGCCCAGGGCGGCGTCGGCCATCAACGTCAGCAACTCGTCCTTGGATCCGACGTACCGGTAGAGCGACATCCCGGTGACGCCGAGACTCTGGGCGACCTTGGGAATCGTCACGCCGCCGAGCCCGTCACGGTCGGCGATGGCCACCGCCGCCCCGACGACCAGGTTGACGTTGAGCGCCGCGGGCCGTCCGAGACGTGAGGACTCCGACATCCCCCACAGCCGGCGCAACGTCGCCGGCACATAGTCCTCGCTG
This sequence comes from Actinoplanes sp. CA-051413, assembly GCF_050955795.1. NCBI lineage: Bacteria > Bacillati > Actinomycetota > Actinomycetes > Micromonosporales > Micromonosporaceae > Actinoplanes > Actinoplanes sp. CA-051413. Next base: position 2,680,113 of record NZ_CP192100.1, on the reverse strand, counting down.
GTCATGGCTCCTCGTCACGTCCGAAAGATCATGCCCATCATGTCAGATCACATTAATATATGCGTGATACTTTCTCTCACATACTAATTCGGGATCTCGGGGAGAAGGACGGGCATGAGCATCAAAACCGAACCGCGAACCACCAGAGGGCCGGTACGGCGCGCCGAACGTGCCCTCGCGCCGGACCTGGCCCGGGGAGCGATGCTGCTGATCATCGCCCTGGCCAACGTCGCCGGAGTCGTCTTCGCCGGCGAGCCCGGCCTCGACACCACGCCGCAAGGCGCCGACCGCGGCCTCAACTTCCTGCTCTTCGAACTCGTCCACGCCCGCGGGTACCCGGTCTTCGCCGTGATGTTCGGGTACGGACTCGTCCAGCTCGCCCGTCGTCAGAACGCCTCCGGCGCCACCCCGAAGCAGGTCCGTTCGGTGCTGTTGCGCCGCAACCTCTGGCTCGTCGTCTTCGGGTTCGCGCACGCCGCGCTGCTGTACTACGGCGACTTCCTCGGCGCGTACGGAATCGTCGGGATCGTCATGACCCTGGTCCTGCTGCGCCGCGGCGACAAGTTCCACCGGATCGTGCTGGTGCTCTGGGCACTGGCCGCCGTCGAGATCCTGGCCCTCGGCGCCATCGTGGTGAGCGGCATCCGTGGTTCGAGCGGAGCGGCCCCGCTCCCCTCAGACCACGTTGACTCCCTCGACGCGCCCGGGTACCTCGCGTCCCTGCAAGATCGCCTCGGCGAGTGGCCGATGCACACCCTGACCGTCCTGCCCTTCATCATCATCGCCTGGCTAGGCATGTGGGCCGCCCGCCGCCGTGTCCTCGAAGAGCCGGCCCGCCACCGAAAACTACTCGGCTGGACCGCCGTCGCCGGACTCGGAACCGCCGTCATCGGAGGTCTTCCGGCCGCCTTGGTCAGCGCGGGATGGTTGCACGTCGACGAGTCGGTCGCCAGTCTGACCCTGATGCTCCACGGCGCCAGCGGCATGTTCGCCGGCCCGGGTTACGTCGCCGTCTTCGGCCTGATCGCCATGTGGGTCACCCGGCCCGGCCCAATAATCACCGCCCTCGCGGCGCTGGGTCAGCGCTCCCTGTCCGGATACCTCTTCCAGTCAGTGGCGTGGCTTGTTCTGCTGGCGCCCTTCACGCTCGCCCTCGGCGACCGTTTCGGCAGCCCGACGTCGGGCGGTCTGATCATCGCGGTGGCCGTCTGGCTGGTGACCGTGCTGATCGCCCGCCTGCTCGACAAGGGCCAGCAGGCCGGTCCCGCCGAGCTCGCCCTGCGCCGCCTGACCTACGGACCTCGGGCGTAATCTCCGGTTCGGAGCGGCCGAGGGCGGCCACCGAGGTCTTCACTCGACGAGCTGGGCACGATCACTCTTGCCGCCCACGATAATCACCGCACCCATCACCACCGACAGACACCCGTAGGCCGTCTTCAAAGCCTGCAGGTTGGCCAAACGAACCGCTCCGAACCACAACGATTCCATTGACGGCGGCAAGGTCTCGTCCGAGTTGACCGAGCTCGTCGCCCCCAGTCGGCGTCGATTCCATCGAAGATTGGGCGCACTACTTTCGGCTACTTGTTGACTGGTGGCACGACCGCTGCCTGGCCAGGCATGGTCGAGGTGACCGGCGGAGTCGCTCTCTTTTCGGCTGCCCACCCGTTGGTGTGGCTCTCATTTGGCGTGCGCCCTGCCGGTCACCGCGGCGCGGAGAGGCTCCAGAGGGGTATGCCCAGCTCAAAGTAGCGATGCCCTCCTCGCCGACAACCACTGTCGCAGCGAGGAACAGGAGTCAGGATGGCTCAGGTCATCATCGGCGTGGATCCCCACAAGCGTTCCGCGACCATTGAGATCATCAACGACCGGGAACAGGGCGTGGGGCAGGGCCGGTTCGGCACCGACCGCGACGGCTACAAGGCCATGCTGGCCGCCGGCCGTAAGCACACCGACCGTATCTGGGCCGTCGAGGGCTGCAGCTGCATCGGCCGGCACGTCGCCCAGCGCCTGGCCGCCGACGGCGAAACCGTTCTTGACGTGCCCGCGAAACTGTCCGCCCGGGCCCGGGTGTTCGCTACCGGCCAAGGCCGCAAGACCGACCCGGTTGACGCCCGCAGCGTCGCAGTGGTCGCCCTGCGCACCACCGGCCTGCGCCAGGTCGTCGTGGACGACACCGCGGTGGCGTTACGGCTGCTGGTCGACCGCCGCGATCAGCTCGGCCGGACCCGCACCGAAGTGGTCAGCCGCCTGCATCACCTGCTGCTCGAGCTGGTGCCGGGCGGAGCGAAGAAGTTCCTGTCCGCGACCCAGGCCCGCGCTCTGCTCAACACCGTGCGCCCGCGTGACGTCGTCGGCAGAACCCGTCGCTGGCTGGCCTCGGAGCTGATCCACGAACTCGTCGTGATCGACAAGAAGATCAAGATCGCCAACGCCGAACTGACCGAGCTGGTCGGACACCACCGGCAGCCGTCTGCAGGAGCTCACCGGCATCGGCCCGTCCGGCGCCGCCCGGCTGCTGGGCGACATCGGTGACATCAACCGCTTCGCCAGCCGGGCGCATTTCGCGTCCTGGAACGGCACTGCGCCCATCGACGCGTCGTCCGGCGACCAGAACCGCCACCGCCTATCGCAGGGCGGGGAACCGGCGCATCAACCGGGCGTTGCACATCATGGCCATCGTCCAGCTTCGCCGCGACACCGAAGGTCGCGCCTACTACCGGCGCAAACTCGCCGCCGGCAAGACACCGATGGAAGCGCTGCGCGCGCTGAAACGACGCCTGTCCGACATCGTCTACAAGCGCATGGTCGCCGACGCGAAGACGGCAGCGACGGGCCCGGGAGGACAAGCGGGGGCGACTCTGCAATCCAGCGCGGCCGACCAAATCCCCACGATCGACACTTCGGAAAAGTCACTTCCCGGACCCGCCGAACCCCAGCCTAGAACACCCTCCCTCGCCACCTCTTGACACAGAGGGGTGCCAGATGAGGGCGCAGAAGGTAGGCGATCAGCATCGGCCGCGCGTCAGTAACTCTTGCGGGATCCCATAGAGAAGTTGGCCGGCGGCAAGGCGTGGCGGGAAGCCGATGACACTCAGTTTTGGACGAATTGTTGCTCGCTGTCTCCTAGAGCAGTGATTGTGACGACGACATTCAGGGGCTCGCTATTGTCCACATGAAGATGAAATTCCACACCTCCTGCCTCCCCGCCTGGGTCGCCATGGGGGCCGATGTTCGTTACATAAATGTTGGCTTCGCCCAGATGGGGCCTTCCTGGTTGTGGCTCCGAAGGGTCCACGCCAGGTGCCCATTCTGCAGCCGTGACCAACACAGCCGACAGCCGAGAGATGGGGGGCCAGTTGAAGTTGATCCGAGACCTGCCCTTCCTCTGCCTGTAGATCACTCGTATTGATCGACTCATTGTGACCCCTTAACCAAGTGGCGTTACATTGAATGTACGACTGGGCTGATGCCGCGTACGGGCTGGAGCCATCGATAGACAGCCCGAGCGGCGTGGGATTCATCGGCGGTTCAGTACAGGGGTCGTTCGAGGGCTTCACGGGCGTATCGCCGGCTCTTCTTTCCGCGGCTCAGTAATGGAAATTTTGATTGAAGTCGTTGTCCCAGTACGTCGTGTTGCCGTCGCGGTAGAACGCCACGAATTCCCCGTGCGCGCCGCCGGTCGGCGCAACGGTGGCCTCCCAATACTCGGCCGATGGCTGTGCGGGGGTCGCGGTCGGCGGGTAGCTCTTCACGTACGTCGCGGTGATATCCCGGTACGTCTGCCAGTTGTCGGTCGTGCGGCGGATGCCAACCTGTTTGACGTAAGAGAGGTTCTGCACGACAAGCGTCACGTCCTGCGATCCCGCCACCTGCGAATACGCTGGAACCTGCACCGGTGAGGTGATCACTGCGGTGCCGACGCCGTCCTGCTGCTGGGCTGCCGCGGCGTCCAGGAAGTAGTCGTTGCCCGCATTATTGTCCCAGTGAGTAGAGCCAGCCGCGTCGTACCGGACGGCGAACCGGTCGATCGGACCGATGGCGATGTGCACCGTCCATTGCTCGCGATTCGTGGGCAGACTTCTCTGGTATGTCCCCGGGAAAAGCACCCAGACGCCGCCCATGGTCTGGCGGCCCCAGACGCCGACCGACTTATGGTATGCCATGTTATCGACCACGATGTCAGCGTTCGCGTAATACGAAAAGCTGCCCGTGCCGCTCGGGCGCATGCCGGCGCTAGCACGCATTAACTGCACCGGTCCCATGACATCCATTATGCAGAATTCACGAGACATGGACTGTCTATAACTTGTCAGGAAGCCACGCCAGCAGAGTCCGCGCTGGGACGGTGCCGCGCCACGAGGACGACGAGACCGTACGAGCTGTATGAGCTCGACCCGGCGCGGCGTTGACCGAGTGCACTGAACTCGGCACGAGCGTGCGCCGAGCTAACCCGATTGGCGCGACACGGCGTGACGGCCGTCCGCCTGCCGCCGCGCACGCTCGGCGGCAGACGATGTGCCCTCGCGGGAGTTCGTGGCCGCGGTCCGCGGCATGCTGGCTGGGTGCCGTCTCGGCACCGCGTCTGCCCGGCGTCTACCTCGCTCGGCAGGGCAGGACGGCGCCCTTGTGTATGTGGGTATGGCCGGTGAGCGTCGCGGGCAGGGCATCCGAGGACGGCTAACGGTGTATCACCGAGGTAAGGCAGCGGTCAGTGGGCTCGGAGAAGCCGTCTTGGATAGGGCACTCGCCGATGCGACGTTCGTGCAGGGGCAACTTGAGCAACTTCTCGCCGGCCAACCCAAGCGCGCTGCGATGTGGGCCCAAGACGCCTTGCGATGGGCCGACCTGCACATCCGGTGGGAATCACAGCGGACCGGCCGGCCACGGTGACACTCGAGCGAGCCGTCCTGGACGCGTCGGCGACGTCGCCGCTCTGGAACCGAGCACGATAGCGGCCATGAGAGTGCACTAGATCTTCTTGAGAGACGTCGACGGGAGTGAACCCGCATAGTTGGTGAACGCGTCACCCGACCAAGCACCCAGAGACTATTCACACAGCCAAGTTGGCGTCTGCATCGACATGATGCCAAACCTGTGGCAAAAGGAAGGAGGATTGTCGTCGTTAGAAGGCACTGCTCGGGCCCCTGGCCGACGTGGTGCAGAGCGACCTAGAGATACACGGGGTGCCAAACCCGGATGCGGTCCGCCGCCACACGCTGATCAACCTGGTCCAGGTCGGCATAGTGAGGCAAGCCGCAGGCGTGGACTTCGATTGTCGATCTTGTGTCGCCGAGCTGAGGTGACGGTATCGTCGCTCGTGCCGGGAGCTCAGGTCAGCGGAAGCGGTGGGCCCCAAGAGTCCCGCCTATCCCCCGTCAGACTCGTCTCTTCAGCACTACGGCTTCCGGCCTAACGCCTCTTCCGTCAGCGTTTGCAGCTCCGCGGCAATCCTTGCGTCTTCACCGTCGACCTCGGTGGGGATCACGGCGGGCAGGCTGACGAAGACACGGTCGGTGAGCGATCCGAGCACGATGAGCTGGCCTTCAAGCTTCGTGAGGAGTGCGGACGTCATTTGGACCGCCGCGTACGGCTGCTCACGCCACAACGCCAAGGCAATGTCACCGAACAGGTCAGAAAAGTCGATCACTTCCGGGTTCTGCTCGTTCCGTTCCGAACGAGACGAGCTTCTAGCTCGCCGTTGCGGCCGGCGATCATGTCAATGAGGTGACTGTTCACCGGACCATGCTCGCCGACGCAGCGCCCGGGCTGTCACCGTTCTCGACTTTTCGATGCTGACGGACGTCTGCTGGGCGTCAAGGTCACCGGCGCCGCATACCTCCTCAGCCCGGCCGCCCTTGCTGCTGCAGATCTGACCTTCGCGATTCGTCGCGCAGCTTGAAATTCGGCGAGTGCTGCACCGTCGCAGCCAGCTCGGACAGCGCTGTCGCGTAACCGGTCAGAACCCACCGGAGCCCGATCCGCCGTGGTCTCGCCGGTCAAGATCGCTAGTGGCGTACTCGCCAACTCCCGCGCCGCGCAACGCTAAACGTTGAACGCCCCCCGGAATCCAGCGCCCTAACTACTTCGGCGCGCAGCGACCAACGCGTGGTCGCCTTGTCAGCGGCAAATCAGTGCGCTGGCACGTAGCCCACGGAATAACGTCCCGAATCGACGGCGAACCCTGTTCATGTTCTGCATTACCGAAAATCCTGGTTCTTCGACGATACCTAGCAACCTTCGCACGCGAAGAGCGCATCGCGAAGACCGGGGCAGAACTGGTTCATGCGCCGGTAGGCTGATTGTCTGAAAATGACATCGCTTCATGAGGCATTGCGTCGGTACGTCAAGAGCATGGGATGAATATCGAACGTGCATCGGTCAACCCCGAAATCCTTTCCGTTCGGGCCATTTAGATCTCTAGAAGGCGGGCGTATTCGGTCGCGAAGCAGGCGCTGAATCATCGTCGTAGAGCATCTGACGGCCGAGATTGCGTGCGCTCCAGCCCGGCGACGTCGTCCTGTTCGTTGACCCTTTCGGAGCGCATCGGGGGCGGTGCGGATCTGAACCTGGGCGATCCCGACAGAGGCGGTTTCACCCCGACACGTACGGCTCTTGGCACTTCAATCGCAGACCGGCGACCCCGTTTGGCGGGTGCGCAGGTAGAGGGCGCGCTCGTCCGGGCTCAGGTCGCGATGCACCGCCCGGCAAATCTTGGCGATCGCCTGATCGACGGTCGGCAGCGACAGGTCCCACAGCCGTACGGTCCCGTCCCAGCTGCCGGTGACGAGCAGCCGCCCGTCCGGGCTGAACTCCAGGCCGGTCACTGTGTTGGAGTGGCCGACCAGCGTCGCCCGGTTGAGCCCGGTCGCGACGTCCCAGAGCCGGGTCGTTCGGTCGTAACTGCCGCTGGCCAGCGTCCGCCCGTCCGGGCTGAACGCCAGGGAGACCACCTGCTGGGTGTGCCCGGTGAGCAACCTGAGCTGCCGACGGGTCGCCACCTCCCAGAGCCGTACCCCATCCCAGCTCCCGGTCGCCAACGTGTGACCATCCGGGCTGAACGCGATCGCGTAGACCTCGCCGGTGTGGCCCACCAGGGACGCAACGGCCGCCCGGCGGCGGACATCCCACAAGATCACTGTGTGGTCCAGACTGCTGCTGGCCAGGAGTCGACCGTCCGGGCTGAACTCCAGCGATTCCACCGTCTGCGTGTGCTTGGCCAGTTCGCCGAGCCGTCCGCCGGTGGTCACGTCCCAGATCCGGATCTTGCCGTCGTCACCACCCGTCGCCAACGTACGGCCGTCTCGGGCGAGTGCGGTGGCCGAGACCCCGCCGTCGATCGAGCGCTGCAGCCGTCCGGTGGCGGCCTCCCACAGCCGTACGCCGTGTTCGACGCTGGCCGTAAGCAGCGTGCGCCCATCCGGGCTGAAGCCGAGCCACGGGGTACCGCCGTCGAACGCGGTGAACCCACGACCCGGCCGCGCGGAGGCGACGTCCCACATCTGGATGTGGCCGGACCAGTTCGACGAGGCCAGGGTGCGCCTGTTCGGGCTGAAGGTCACATCGGCCACGTTCGGGCCGCCCTCGCTCAGCGACGGCCGTGACCGCCCGGCCGCGAGGTCCCACAGGCGTGTCCCGTTGGTCCCGGCCGTGGCCAGTGTGCGGCCGTCGCGGGTGACGGCGAACTCAGACACCGCGTTGCCCGGAATGGCCACCTGCAGTTGACCGGTCGCCACCTCCCAGAGCCGGACAATCCCCTCTTGGGTGCGGGTGATCACGGTACGACCGTCGCGACTGAAGACCACCTCATTGACCTCGGCGCCGTGCCCGGCAATGGTAACTACGTTCTTGTGGTCCACGAGGCGCCACAACCGCACCGTCCGATCGTCTCCACCGGTGGCGAGCGTGCGCCCGTCCGGGCTGAAGCTCACCGCTCGCGCGCCACCGGTGTGGGCGACGATGGTGGCCAACCGGCGTCCGGTGAACACATCGGAGATCCACACCGCGCCTTCCTCACCGGCCGTGGCCAGGATGCGGCCGTCCGGGCTGAACGCCACCGTTCTCGTGCCGCCGGCGTGCCGGCCGTCGAGGATCCGCAGCCTTGTACCGCGCAACACGTCGTGGAGGCGCACCTGGCCGTCGCTCCCGGAGACCGCGAGGACTCGCCCGTCCGGGCTGATCGCGGTCGCATAGGCGTAATTGCCGAGCTCGTCGGGTGCCGGCAGGACGGCTCGGCGGTGTCGTCCTGGCACGTCCCACAGCCCGATGGTCTTGTCCAGTGACCGCGAGACGAGGGTCCCGCCGTCCCGGCTGAACATCACCGTGGCGATCGCGTCCGTGTGCCCCGGCATCGCGGCGAGCAGCCGCGCCGAGGCCACGTCCCACAATCGGACCACCCCGTCGTTACCGCCGGTCGCCAGGGTTCGCCCGTCCGCGCTGAACTCGGCGGACCGGACCGCACCCACGTGATCGTCCAGAACGGTGCTGAGCCGCCCACCCGGCATGGTCCACAGCCGGATTTTTGCGTCGTCTCCGGCGGTTACCAGTAACCGCCCGTCCGGGCTGAACGATGTCGTCTGCTCCGCGACCAGCCCGTCGTCCAGGCGGTACCGCAGCGGCGACGCCGACACCGCGAAGACGCTCTCGGTCGCCTCGTCGGTCGGACTCGTGCGGTACGCCTGCACCGCCAGCAAGGCGGCCAGATCGGGGTTGGTGTTGTTCAGCGTGGCTGACTGCGCGGCCAACTGCCGCGACTGGGCCGCCCTCTCCGCCGACACAGCGCTCTGCCGTTGCGCCCACGCCAGACCCGCCGCCGCCAACGCGACCACGAGAAACGTGGCAAGAATGGCGATCAGGGCACGCGTACGTCTGATTCCGGCTCTTTGATCGTTCCTGCTCGCGGTGAGGAACTCGTCCACGTTCTCGGGCAGGCGCCGCCGCGTTGCCCAGTCGACGCCTTCGGACAGGTCGGTGCCGTGCAGAAGATCGCCGGCGTCGTGCTGCATGGACCAGCGGGCGTGCTGCTCGTCGGCGCGCCGAAGCCAGTCGTGGAAGCGGTGATCCTGCCGCACCCATTCACGCAGGCTCACCCAGTCGCGGATCAGCGCCTCGTGCACGAGTTCGGCCACCGGGACGTCGCCGACCGTACGCGTGGTCACAATCCGTTGATCGGTCAGCGCCGCCAGGACCTCGTCCGCCTCGTCGCCCCCGGCCAGCCGCCGCAGCGCCGTGATCGGCACCTGCTGCCGCACGGCCGGGATGCCGCGCTCGTCGTCGGCCGGGCGCACCAGCGCGGTCAAGATCCGGCGCGCCGTCGCCTGCCGCTCGCCGGCCAACTGCTCGACCGCGGTGTCGCACCAGGTGGTCAACGCGCCCGCGATGCCGCCGATCCGCTGGTACGCCTCGTGCGTCAGCATCCCGTCCTGCCGCCGCTGCCACAGTTGCTCCAAGGCCAGTTCGAGCAGCGGCAGCACGGTGACCGTGGCGCGCCGGTCGGCCGCCAGCACGTCCGCGATGATCCGCTCGGGCAGCCCGTCCTGGCACTCCAGGCCGACCGCGGTGGCCGGCTTCGTGATGATCTCGCGCAAGTCCTGGCCGCTCAGCGTGGTCGACACGTTGATCAAGCCGGGCAGCAGCGCCGCCAGCAACGCGGGCGCTTCAGCGGCCATTTGCGGATAGAAGTCGTCGCGCAAGATCAAGACTAAGGACATCCCGGGTACGCCCACCGCCGCCGTCAACTCGTCCAGCGCGCCGCGATTGTCGCCGTCCCCGGGCGTCAGCAGCTCCTCGAACTGGTCGACGACCAGCAGCAACCGCGACCCGGCGGCGCGATGGCCGGCCACCGCGTCCACGATCGACCTGCCGTCGAGCGCGTCGTACAGATCCTTGCCCGGGCGCGCGAAAACGATCGTCCAGTCGTCGCTGCCCGGCACTCTCCCCTCGGCCAGCGCCGGGAGCACGCCGGCCTGAACCACCGAGGACTTGCCGGCGCCAGAGGGACCGAGCAGCACCAGGCCGCGGCGGTGCTCGGCCAATCCGTCGACAATTTCGCGTACGGCCACGCCGCGTCCGTGAAACCACGCCGCGTGCTCGGCCTTGAACGACTCCAGGCCGCGGTACGGGCAGACGTCCGGCTTGACCGTCCGGCGGCGGCCCGCGCGCTGGACGGCGATGTCCCGGGCCATCTCAGCGTGCCACTCCCGCCACGGGCCGAGGTCGGGATCGGTGACGACGCCGGTGTGCAGCGCGCATGCCCGTACGAAGGCTTCGGTGAACTCCCAGGACGCCACCGATCGTCCCGCGAGCTTGTCGTGGATCGTCCCTCGGGTGTACGGCGCACCGATCTTCGCGGTGAGCCGGACCAGGTCGCGCACCGAGGGCCCGCCGGACTCGGCCTGAAGGCGGCGCAGGCGATCGGAGAACGTCCGTACCGGATCGGCGTGCCCGTCTACCACCCTCTCCGACCCCCTTTCGGAGTCGCGATCGGCCGTCCGTCGACTGTCCGGGAACATTGCCGGACACCACGTCGGACACATGCCATGGGGCCTGCAGCAATCCATCTTGCCAGTCGCCCGGCACCGGAGGTAGTCACCGACCGGGCACATCCACGGAGGTGTTGTCCATGACCGACACTACGACCCACGAGATCGCGTACGGCGACGATCGCCGGCCGCGGCTCGTACGACGGCTCGTCGAACCGGCGCTAGCGCTTGTCGCGGCCGGTCTCGTCCTGTTGGTCGTACACATGGACGGCGGTCGCACGATCCCGGTCGCCGCGCCGGTCGCCGTTCCCGCCCCGGCCGCCCATACCATGTGGCGAGTAATCGCTCCGCGGACCGCCGCTCCCGGGGAACGGGTGCCGGTGGTCGGCTTCCGCGATCGCCGGTTGTGCGGGCCGGCGCAGCTGTGGTTCGACGGCGTACCAACGACGCAGCAGATCGTCGGATACGCCGGCCGGTTGGACGCCGACCGGTCCGAGGTGTTCATGACCATGGTCGTGCCGAGGTCCGCCACGGCCGGCGTACATACCATCGACCTGTACGGGCCGCGGCCGGGCGGTACAGGGCCGCTCTGCGCCGACGTACACGAGCACCAGGCTCGTCTCGCATCCACCTCCATTGCCGTGCGGGCGTGATCGTGATGGCTGCTGTCATCGGCACCTCAATCACCACGGCCAAGCTGGAGGGCAACGACAGCCTTTGGCTTGGTGACCCGTACGGAAGTTTTTTTGAAGCTGGTCGTGGGTTGTGGACCGTGACCCTGTGGTCCTGGACCTCGGCCTTCTCGGCGAGGCCCTCGCCCTCGCCGACGGCGTACAAACCCTGCACTGGTTCACCTGCCACGTCGACCAGACCACCGACGACGAGCGGCCTCGTCCGCGCCCGGCAGTGCGGGGCCATCTTCCGACGGTAACCGCGGTCCACGGACCGGTCGATGATCGGAAGTTGCCATTCATCGCACGGAACACGGCCTCGGAACTGCGTATTTCTGGTCATGCCCGCCACCGCGCCACGTCCATACGCCCGGCGCACCACCACCCTGGGACCAGGCGAGCCGAATGATCAGGTTCAGCACTACACCCTCGACCGCCCCGGGACCCGGCGACATCCTCGTCCTGACCGGCCCGGACGTCCTCGCTCCGCCTGACCAATCACTAGGAGTTTCGCTATGACCGACAGCCTCGACCAGGTCGCCCAGCTCGCCGAAAAGTACAAGCAGTGGAGCATCGGCGCCGGCGAGCCCGGCCAGGTTTTCGGGAAGTCCCGTTTCGAGGATCACCCGGAGCGCAGCTACACCCTGAAGAACAGTAGGCCGCGCAAGTTTCTGCAGTACGGGCACCAGACGTGGGGAATCAACCTGGGCTGGACCGAGGACGCGTCCTCCGAGTCCGCCAAGCGAGAGGCGCGCTGGTTCTTCACCCGTAACGGCGCCCGGACCGGGCCGATTACCTTCGGTGAGACGATCGCTCTGGCCAACGGCAAAGGAGGCTTCTGGCTCCACTACGCCGAACGTGAGTTCGGTATCGACCTCGAATGGTTCGGGCAGGCCACTTTTGCATGGACCATCCTAGGCGGCAAGGTTGGGCAGCCGGCGCCCCGGGGCCAATATCTGGCCGTTTACAACGAGAAGATTCGGTTGTTTTTCGTCGAGTTCGACCGCGACATCAGCGGTGACCTCGGTTGGTCGGATAGCAAGGCGTGGCTCGACCAGTTCGGGGACAAGTTCGTCGAGCGGATCGGCGAGTACGGCAAGGCGGCGGCAGAGAAGGCCATCCATGCGTACTTCATGGCATGACGATCGGAACACGCGGGTCGCGAGCGGTTCTCCGCCCGTACCCCGCGGCGCCGCGGAAGCGCCGGCGGCCAACGACGTGCGATCGCTGACGACCACCCTGGTAGTGGAGATCCTCGCCGGGGTCTGCGGCATCGTGCTCACCGCCGTCTTCGACGGCTCGCCGAGAACGCGTCTGATCGGGGCCTTTGTAGGCATCGTCGTGGCGGCCCTGCTGACCGTCAACGGGCCGTTCGTGAACGTACGAGCGACGGCTGCCGTTGGGATCACCATCCTCGCGGTGCTGCTCACTTTCGGCGGAGCCAAGGCGGTGGAGGAAGCCGGCGGGCCGGAAATCATCGGCACCGCCGGGCCGCGCGCGACCCCAACCTCGGCGACGCCGGTGCCAACGACGTCCAAAGGCACAATCGGGCCCAACTGCGAAGGCTCACTCTGTATTCAAGTGACACCTCGACAGGTGGCGTGCACCGCCGAATCTTGCCCGCCAGTCGTCGTGAGCAACCCCGGCAGCCGGAGCCTGCGGATCGGCGCAGTCGAGATCACCGGTGGTGCGGCGAAAGGCTTCCGGCGCGATGACGGCTGCGCCGGCCGGACTCTCGGAACGGGTCAGAACTGCACGATCAAGCTTGCGTACGAGGGTGCTCTCAGCGGTAAGGCCACGCTCGTCATCCACCAGAACCTCGACGGGCCAGCCTCGAGGGTGGCGCTGACCGCCGTGGGCATCCCGGCGAGCCCGTCCGTTCCGCCGAAACCCGGGCCTGATCTGTACCTGTCCGCGGCGAACCTGCGCTGCTCAGTGGTACGCAGAGGTTCATTGAGTGGCGCCGACGGTCTCACAGTCTTCATCGCGGTCCTGGACAAGGGTACGGCGCCGTATCAACATCTGGTGCCGTTCAGCCTGAGCAGCGACACCGGTCTGAAAGGCGGGGGCAACTCTGGAATCAGCGACGGGACCGCGGCCACCGGCATGCAGGCCGACCTCCGGCCGAGCGACTACGGCCGAATCCACCATCTGGTCGCGACAGTCGACCCCCAGCACGAGATCGCGGAGGAGAACGAACAGAACAACCGGCTCGACATCCGACTGTCCCTGGGCGCCCGTCCCACCGAATGGGCCGACCAGCCATGCCGCGTCCTTCCGTAACCGAGTTTCTGGCTCCTCGGCCCGAGAACGATCGAGGAGCCGGCCGATCAGTCGAGCCAGCTCTAGCATGCTCTCCATGAGCGACGTCACCGCCGGTGAGCTACCCGAGCTGACGTTCACACTCCCGACCATCCCGGCCTCCGCCGGAGCTCTGGTACGTGGCCGCAAGGGCCGACTGCTCATCCTGAAGCCGACGTACAAGGGCGGCTGGACGATCCCAGGTGGGATCGTCGAAATCGGCGAATCACCCTGGGAAGCGTGTCGCCGCGAAACCAAGGAGGAGTGCGGCCTCGACGTCACCACCGGGCGGCTTGTCTGCGTGGACTTCCTGCACCCACGACCCGACCGTCCGGGCGGTATGCGGTTCCTGTTCGACTGCGGCGTCTTCGCCGACGCCGTCCTGGACACGGTGGTCATCCAACCGATCGAGATCGCCGAAAGCCGGATCCTGCCGATCGACACAGCGCTGCCTCTGCTCAGCGGACCAGTCCGACGTCGGGTACGCGCCGCCTGGAAGACAAAACAGGTGCGCTACCTCGAGGACGGCCGCCCTGTCCAGGGGGTCAGCTCTTAAGGCGCTCAGCGACGGTGCGCCTGGTCATGCCTGCTGGTCTGGGCGCCGGAAGATTGCTCAACAGCAGCATCAGCTCGCGGATATTCGGGGTCAACTGGGGGCCGGCGGCGATTCGATGAAGCAAATAAACCGATCTCGTCAACCCGTCGGCGGCCGAGTTCGTGGACGGTGGCCAACCGCCGATCGAGCGACCTACGCGCCGCCCCGCAGAAGATCAAGGACTTCGCGCGTTTCGGCGGCATGAAGAGTAAACCGCCGTGGGTGACGGTCACCCGGGAACGGTCCACCGGTCGTACGGACGACGGCCCGGCCGGAAACCGTGTGCCTCGACCATGTCGACAGCCGCCGACAGGCCGGCGCCGACGGCATCCGGGACGTGGGCATCGCTGCCGAAGGTGACCACCTTGCCGCCTTCATCGCGCCACCAGCGGACGATCTCAGAGGCCAGCGGGATGCGGGTGTTGACCTCCAGTATCCGGTCCGTGGCGGCGAGGGTACGCAACGCGTGCCGGAACTCGTCCTCGAAGGCGTGCAGGTCGAACGGCCCGGCTTTGGCGGGTCAGCCGCGGACGGCGTCGAAGGCAGGCACACCCGAGCGTCTACCGGTTGTTTCCGCTTCTCACGCCCGTACCAACTCCGCATCGAGGGGCAAAGGCAAGCTCCTGCCCCTCTGGCGCTGCCGACCGCCTTGTCGGGCCAGAAGAGGGCGCCGGGCGACGACAACGGGTGGAGCTGTGCGTGACTCTACACTGAGTGAGTGACTTCGATCCCGGAATGGTGGCGGGCTCAACAATTCCAGAAAACCTCCGAACTGGCTGCGGCCCTCGGAGTTCGACGTCGGAGGCTAAAGATCGATCTACGTCGTCTTGCGATGCGCATTTTCATCGCGGTGTCCTCACACCAGTTGAAGAGGCGGGTCATGTTATCTAGATGAATTCCGACGAACTGGTCCGGAGCCGCCCCTCCAGCAAAGCTCGGGGCGTAAATCTCCAGTGCCCGCTTCACTGGCGCAACCGACCTCGTGGTCAGCGCCTCATACAGTGCCCTTAATCCACGACGCAACCCGGAGAACGAGACTTTCACGATGCCTAGGATTAACGCGACCGGCAGCACTGCGAAGAAGATGGCCATGAACGCGCCCCGGCTGTAGTCTCCATTGGACAACCAAGCGGCCGTCAATGTCCAAGACATGGCCAGTAGCAGGAGCGGCGCTACCGCTAGGAAGAATATGTTCCACCTCGTCATGGGTGGGGTCGACGGCACTTCTCCAGGCCTCCAGCATTTCTTGGGGGCACGGCAGAGCGCTTGGTAGGCCCATCGATTTATCGCGATTAGTGTGCCGTTGTCCCGCATGACGAACAGGCTCACTCTTTGCTCGCTGTGTCCGGCCCAAGCTTGTGCAGCTTTCGTATAGCCGCGGGAAGCGAAGAACAAGCATGTCTGCCCCGGCTCAGCGGAACTCGCTAGTCTCTGCACTTCCCGGATTCCGACGTTCTTCGTCCGCCAACGCTTTACCTGCGCCACCGCACCCTTCGAAACGACGTCAATACCGTAGTCGTGACCAGGTGCGGTGAGCGCCGCATCTGTATATCCAAGCCGATGAAGCCAGAGTCCTGCAAGGTTCTCGGGTCTGCTGCACCGATAGGTGACAGGTTCAGTCACGCGGCCTGACTGGCCGGTGCTGTCATGATGGTTTCGTACTCGATAGGGGTCAACCGGGACAGGGATCGTTGGCGTCGGCGGCGGTGGTAGGTCCGTTCGATCCAGGTCACGATCGCGGTCCTCAGCCGCTGCCGGGTCGGCCAGGTGTGGCGGTCGAGGACGTTGTTCTGCAGCAGGCCGAAGAACGATTCCATGGCGGCGTTGTCGCCGGCGGCGCCGACTCGACCCATCGACCCGATCATGTGGTGCTGTTTCAGAGCGCGGACAAACTTGTTTGATCGAAATTGCGATCCGCGGTCGGTGTGCAGCACGCAGCCGGCCACCTCACCACGCCGGGCGACGGCGTGGTGCAGCGCGTTGACCGCCAGCCGCGATTTCATGCGCGAGTCGATGGAGTAGCCGACGATCCGGTTCGACCACACGTCCTTGATCGCGCACAGGTAGAGCTTGCCCTCACCGGTGCGGTGTTCGGTGATGTCGGCCAACCACAACCGATTCGGGCCGTCCGCGCTGAAGTCGCGGCGGACCAGATCGTCGTGGACCGGCGGGCCCGGCCTACCACCTTTGCCCCGCCGTTGTTTGCGGCTGAACGCGCTCCACCAGCCCATGCCGGAGCAGATCTTCCACGCGGTGCGCTCGACCATCGACTCTCCGGCGGCGCGGGCCTCATCGGCCAGGAACCGATAGCCGAACTCCGGATCATCGCGGTGGGCGTCAAACAACGCGTCCGCCCGATACGCCTCGGCCAGTTCGGCGTCGGTGACCGGACGGGCAAGCCACCGGTAGTAGGGCTGTCGAGCGATGTTCAACACCCGGCACGTCACCGCCACGGGGATCCCGTCCGCGGCCAGCTCGTTCACGAGCGGGTAGAGCCTTTTCCCGGCAGATTGGCCTGTGACAGATACGCCGCGGCCCGGCGCAGGACTTCGTTCTCCTGCTCCAGCAGCTTGATCCGCTTACGCGCCTCACGCAGCTCGGCCGACTCCGTGCCACTGACACCGGGCTTGACGCCTTCATCGATGTCGGCCTGGCGCAGCCATTTGAACAACGTCATCGGATGGACCCCGAAGTCCTTGGCGATCTGCTCGACCGTTACGCCGGGCTCACGGTCACGGGTCACCCGCACAACATCATCGCGGAACGCACGAGGGTAGGGCTTGGGCACAGCAACATCCTTCCAGCCCGCCTGCACGGCAAGCCATCTCAGATGTCACCTATCGGTGCAGCAGACCCCTCGGCGTCGCGATCGGAGCGGACTACGTTGGCATACGCGGCCGGGCCGAGATCTGCGTCGTACGTGTCGTGCCACACCATACGGCGACCGCAACCGAGCCGTACGACATTTTCGTTCGTCGACGGGGAGACGCGCTCCGACGCCCCGACTCTCGAGCCACCGTGACCGTGAGACGGTGCCCGAGGAACTACGCAGCCACGTGCTGAGTGCGACGACAGCCGCGGTCCAGCTTGTCACTCCGCTGGTGGACTCGCCGCAGGCCTCCTCATGAATGTGGCCAGCCTGCCCGGTGCGCTGCTGAAGCTTGGCGGCGTGCATCTGCTCGCCACGCTCTACCCAGCATCTTCTAGGCCTACAGGCAGATGGACAGCGCCGCCTCTCTCTACGGTAGAGCGGAGGGCTCACTGACGCAGAGTTCAGAGACGAATGATGTAGAAAAGCGCGCGGCTTACTCCTGGCGGTCTTCTGATCCGGTGTCCGCTCGTCGGCACGACCGTGCGTTGGGCCGCCTCGACGTGCGTCACGCCCGTGGCGGCTCACCGCCGGCCGTAGCGCGCGATCGGCGGCAGGTCAGTGCACTCGATCAAGGCAGGGCGGCCAAACGGCACCGTAGGCTGGGCAGTGGCTGGAATGAGTCCGAGGCCGTTTGTTGCCGTCGTGCGAGGCGTCGCGATCCTGGGACTACCAGCCGATGCGCAGGTGTCCTGGCTGTACCGGCTATTCGCCAAGGCCACCCCTGTTGTCGACGAATTAACTCTCAAGGACGACGATGGATGCCGGCTCGTGCCGACGTTCATCGAGCTGGGCTAGCTAGTCGCCGCGGCGCTGCCGGCACTGGTGCTCCGGCGGCCAGACAGCGGCCCTCGGTCGATGGCCGCGATCAACCTGACGCTGTTGCACCTGGGGCCGGTCGACGAGCATGGCTTCAGCCCCGCCACGATGCGCATCGCCGCCGGCTGGCCCTGGCCCAATGACCTCATCACCGGCTTCCAGCGACTCGCCGAACTACCCGAACCCGTTACCTGACAACGTCTTCGCCGCACCAACGACCAGGGCCCCACGGAGAAACCCGGCCTCCGGCTGGGCGACAACACCTGCCCGGACCACAGTCAACGCCAAGGCCCGCCGCATCGATCAAGAGCCAGCTCAAGCAGCGGCGCTCAATGAAGGACGGAGGTCAGCAACGGGTGATCCCCCGCACGAGTCGCCCGCTTGCCGGTTGCGGATACCTGTCAGGCACCGTCGATCGTCACCGCTGCGGGTTCGCCGGGTGAGCGGACGCCCCAGGCGCTGAGCGCGCCGTCGGCCGGTGCGGTGCTCATGGGGGTGACCATGTGGAAGGCCAGGGTGGTGGCCTTCTCATCGGCGGGCCCGCCGGCGGCTTCGGCCGGGGGGTTCTCTGCGACGGCGTAGACCAGAAGGCACCCGGTGGCTGGTCCGCTGAGCCGGTCCGCGACCTCGTCGGCGACGGGTGAGGAGAGGCCGGCGATCCGGCGGGCGGCCGCCTGGTGCATTGGGTCGGACATGACCCAGAATTGGCCGTCCTCGGTGCGACGGCGAGCCCAGAGTGTGATTGGTCCGTGGCCCAGGATCGTCCAGCCGCTGTCCGAGCGCGGATGCTCGGGAAAGATGATCACCCATCGGGCGAGCTGCCGCCCGGTTAGGCTCCGCAACCAGGTCAGGTGGGGTCGGAAGTAGTCCTCTGCCACCCAGTTGAGTCCGCCCAGCACAGACATCAGTGTCTGATGGTCGACGACCGAGACCTGGGCGGGAAACTGTTCGTCTCGGTCTCCGGAGCGGAAGTGGTGCCATGTTCGCGGGGTCGATAGGACCGGTTCCCAGGCGTGGAGATTTCGGCGGATCGCCGCGCCGTCGACCGGGTAGTTAAGCGGCATGATTGTGCGTCCTGGTAGCCGCAGTTCGAGCAGGAGCGCGTTGAAGTTCCGGTCCGGGCGTTGGATTCGGACATCGGGGCGTAGGGCGACGAGGGCGGGCGGCAGTTGGCGGGGCGCTAGCGGGCCGAACATTGCGAGCTCGTGGCGGGCGGCTACCTCCGCGCGGAAGGCCGCCAGCAATGGCCGGTGTAGCGCCGGCGTGGTCACGAAGCGGATCAAGTCCCGGTAGGCCGCGCGGAAGCCCAGCGATTGTCCGGCCTGGGACAGCCGGTCGAGCGAGGCTGCGGTGTGCCAGGCGTGCGTGATCACGGTGGCGTTTGACACGGTGGTCCGGCTTGCACCAGAGAGCACCAGGACCGACCATCCCGCCGCGTGGGCCGTCGACTCGCGGTTGGCGCCCAAGTCCACCTGCACCGGCCGCTTACCAATCCGTCGCAGGACATCGGCCAGATCGGTCTGCAGGTCTTCGAAGTCCGGCATCGGCAGTTCCGGAGCGATCGACCGGCTGACGGGGAGGATGTCGGTTTCGTACCGGTGGCGCAACCTCCGTTCCTGGTCGCCGTTCTCCTCGCGCCAGAGCGTCTCGATACGTTCCGCGAACTGCCGCCGTTCGTCGGTCCGACGTGGGCCGTGCACGAGCAGGACGTGGTCCCGGACCCGGTCGGATCGCGATCGCTCGCGATGCCGCCGGACTGCTCCGGTGAGGACCCAGAGGTCGAGCGCTGTGCGCAGTGACTCGTCCAGGTCGTCCTCGTCGAAGAGCCGGACGTGGGCCGGCCGTTCCGCAATCACCGCAGGGTCGGCGGACGCCAGCGACTCCGGGTCGAGGTCCCGCAGGATCTCTGGCCCGATGTAGCCGGGCGACGGCGGAAGGCACATCACGAGGTCCCGTGGGAACAGTGCCGCTGGATGGGCAGGGTCCACCAGCGCGTTCGTGAACAAGGTTTTGCCGAATGCAATGTAGGCAGCTTGGGGCAGTTGCTGGGTCAGCAGCCGATGAAGCATGCTCGCAAGCGAAGTCTCAGTCCGTTCCGTGCGCTCCCAGTCCCGGCGGGGCATCGCCGAGACGGTCGCTTCGTCACTGACGTCGTCGATGACCAGAGACGGCCGTCCGTCCAGGTCCTCACTGTCGATCTTGTCAAGCAGCCGTCGCAGCACCGCTGCGTTCTTCTTCACGACGAAGATCCGGATCGAGCTCGATCCACTCAGGGGGCCGAATGCCCGCCCGATCTGGCGCTGGATCTGCTGCGCCTGTGTGTTGAGAGGGCCGGTCAGCACGATGATGTGGCGGTAGCCCTGGTCCAGCGCCATCGCGATGGTGGCGATCATCCATGGCCAGATACCCGCGCCAACATGACCAACTACCAGGCCCCGGAATGATGTCGCCGACCCGACCGGCGGCATCCGGCGAATTAGCTCCTCCGTCTGTTCCTGGACGGCGGACAATACGGCGCGAGGGAACCAGAGGTTCGCGATCAGGTGGTTGCGGCACAGCCGCCAGACGGGCCCGGGGTCGATGCGGGCCGGTGCCACCGCCCTGTCATCGTCGAAGATCATCGCCTTAGGCGCGGTTTCGGCTGGTCCGGCCTCGGTTTCGGTCTCAGCCAGTTCGGGCAGCTGTTCGGCGGCGAGTAGATGCCCCTGCTCGGCGGCCTGCTGGTACCAAATACATGCGTGCTCCGGCTCCTCTCGTTCCTCCATCAGTAGGCCCAGGTTGTACATCGCGTCGGTGTCTCCGGCCGCCACCGCCTGCCGGTACCAGTAGGCCGCCCCGGCGTGGTCCCCGCTGATCTTGCGGAGCACGCCGAGGTTTGTCATTGCCGCCGCGTGCCCGTGCTCCGCGGCCCGCCGGTACCACTGCTCCGCCTCGACGTCCTCGCCGGACTCTCGCAACATCATCGCGAGGTTCACCATCGCGGCGATATGGCCGGCGTCCGCGGCGCGCCGATACCAGTCCTGCGCCTCGTGCCAGGCTGTCCGGCGGCTGATCAGGACCGCGAGGTTGAACATCGCGAGCGGATCCCCCGCCTCGGCCAGCGGCCGCATCGCCGCCTCGGCGACGTCGTATTCGCCCCGGATGTACGCGGCGGTGCCGATCAGGAAGCGGGTCTCGGATCCGGCCCGCCCGAGCAGCGCGTCCCAGACGCCCTTCGGGACCGTCGCCTTGGCGAGCCGGCCCTCTCCGTGGTCGGTGCGGTCGACGAGATAGTCGGCGACCTCGTATCCGTCGCCTACCCGAGGCCAGAGGCACGAGCTCGCGCCCAGAAGTGGCTCACTCGCCCAGGCCAATCCGGTCGCAGCCGGCGGTAGGTCACCACGCTCCCGCAGGGCGGGCGTCAGATAGTGCCGGAAGACCGTGGTCAGCAGGTCTTCGGGAATCGGCGAAGACCATCCGGCGCGGCGGCAGTCCACAGCGGCGCTGATCAGCGCCTGGCCCAGATCCGCCTGTCGATTCCCCTCGGCCGTCCAGCGCTGCATCAGCTGCGGGCCGGCGGCCAGATACTCGGCGAAGCCGGCGTCGGCGCTGGCCGCCGCCACGATCCGGTCGTCGTCGCTGCGCCGGGCGACCTGCTGCTCATTCGGACTCAGATATTGATCAATTCGGACACGACGGTCCTCCGGGATGCGTTCGAGCACCCCGACACCGGTCCAGAACTCCTCAGCGTGCGGCGTGCTGTCTGGGCCGGCCGGTCGCCGGTGCAGCCGGTCGAGTTCCTCACCCCGCATCGTGGCGAGGACGACGATGTCGGGACGACCCGGCGGGCACAGCCGCTCCAGCACGCCGCGGTCGAGCCCTCGGGGCGTCAGGTAGCGCTCGAGGTCGTCGAGCCAGACGACCACGTTCCGCAGTTCTTCCCCGGAGTCGGCCAGCTCCCGCAGCGCCCGGCCCGACTCCGGCACCAGCAGTCCGTACTCGGGCCGCAGGCGGTGGATCGCCTCACAAGCGGTACGGGTCTTCCCCGCCGCGGCGCGGCCGTGCACCAGCACCACGCCGCCGCCGGCCACCAGCCAGTCCAGCTCTTGGTCCCGTTCGCGCCCGAGGTAAGGCAGGGCGTTCCGGGCGGCCGGTCCGGTGGAGCCGATAGCCGCCTTGACTCCGAGTTGTGCGGGGCGTACGTCGCGGACCCGGGGCAAATCCCCCTTGGACAGGTGCAGCGCGCACCGCCGCAGAACCTCACGCCGGCCCTGCCGTTGCGGCCGACCGAGCGCCTGCAGGACGAGTGGTCCGAACAGCACCGCCGTGCTGGCGACCCCGGCCAGCCCACCGAGGATGCTCATCCACTGGTCCGCGTGGCTGCGCCCCTCCCGGGTCAGGAAGTAGACGAGCAGAAGAAATCCGGAGATCCCGATCCCGATGAGCCACCGACGCACCCACCCATCCTGGTGGGTGCGGCAGGCGCGGGCAAACGGCGGTGGCTCTGAGCGGTTCTGACGGGCCCTCGGGATGGGATCGGCCGGAGTTGTGATCCCATGGAGGCGAACCCGCGTGGCCGACTCTCACGGTTGCCACTCAAGACCGACTTCCGCTCGCTCGGCCGACTTCGCCCGAAACCAGCGCATGGGGGTTGGGATCGTAGACCGAGTCGAAGCCTCTGCAGGCCTCTGACCTCGGTATGGGAATTTGGTGTGTGTCGGGATCGACACAAACCAATACCCCATTAGGGCAGATCGTCGACCTCGAACTGCTCATAGCCTAACCGCTCCGCACCGACCTGCACTCCCCCGACGGCACGACAATTGCGTCACACCGGCAGAACTTCGGATGGGTCACTGCGCCAGGCGCGGTGACCCGCCCAACTCGACGGCAGGCGCACCCGGAGGCCAACGACTGACAACAGTCAACGGCGCACGAAATGACGGGCGAATGTGATGCTGAGGCGGCGCGGACTCCATCCGCGCCGTTCCAGGTAGAGCCACCTCATGGAGACGGCTGACCGGCCCCATGGCAGCCGTGGCTTGCCCGCACCAGGGGCTGGCGGCACGGCTGCTAACGGGAGCGAGGCCGCACGTCGTCGGGTCCGCCTAGTACTTCGGCCGTCGCCGGCTTGCCGCGCACGATTAGGGAGACGACGAAGTAGGTCAACATGCCGATGGCCAGTCCGATCGCATACCAGCCAAAGGCGTCCGATTCCTGCGGCAGCAGCGTGGTGACTAAGCCTCCGCCAACGGCCCCCAGCACGCTGGCGAGGTCGGAGACGCGCGCGGATGCCGTTGTCCGGGCCAGCGTACGGTAGGTGATGTATCCGGTGACGACGCCGAAACAGACGGCTCCCGTGCTCATGACCGTGTCGCTGTATGCCATGTCGGTTCCCTAGTGTCCGGTGTTGACGACGGGGAGGTGCAGATTCGCGTCGCAGTAAGGCGTGTAGGCCAGGCCCATCAGGTTGCCGCGCGCGAGCATTTCCCAGCGCATTTGTCGCAGGGCGGCGCTGACACCCAGGCCTGACCACAACGCCACGAAGAAGCGCTCCATGGCGTGGCAGGCGAGCGTGGACTCCATGGCGATCTCGGTGGCGATGACGCCGGACGCGCCCGCGGCGGCCACGAAGGCGGTGGCGAATTCGGTCAGCGTGTCGGGCATGACCTCGCCGCTGCTGCAGGCGTTCAGCACGACGAGGGGGCGCCGCGTCTCCCAGAGCAGTGGCGGCGAGAGCCGCGGCCAATTGGTCACGTCCTGGGGTGTCAGCCGGGACCGTGGTCCCAGGTCGAGCGTCGGTCGGAACGATCTACTTCCCGGGCGATCGATGCGTCGGCCGTGGCAATAGAAGTACAAGACGTCGGCTCCCGCGGCTACCGTCGTGCGCCAGGATCCTTCCTCAGCCTCGGTGGGAAGTTGCGGCCTCTCTGTCAGGTCGGCGAGCGCGCGGATATGACTGTCCCAGGTCGCGTTTGCCAATGCCGGATTAACGGCGACGACCAGTGCAGGAGGCCGTTCGTCGCCGGTGGTGATCGCCAGCTCGCGCACGGAACTGGACGGCGGCACCTCCAAGAGGTGGGAGAGCCCCCAGAATCCGAAAGGGCACAAGGTGCCTGGGTTGCCCTCGTGATCATCTTCGTGAGGGCACTGGACCGGAACCAAACCTGCCCAGGCCGAGCCCGGACCAAATTCCCGGGCGCTGCGGCACACCTTCCAGCCGCTCGGGTCACCCTCACCGGGGATGTCGTAGACGAGCTGCCACGGCACCGACATCCGCTGCCCGGGCGTCTTGACGACCTGGATCACCTGCACCTCGCCGGTGGCCTGACCGTCGTCGCGGAGGCCGGTGACCATCTCTGCGCAATCACGGGAGTCCGGAAGAAGGGCGGCCAGCAGCTCGCTTCCCGCGTACGCCAGGTCGGCTAAATCGACGAGAAAGTCATCGAAATCTTTCGCGGCGTTGGCGTCGTATCGGCATCGCAGCTCGCCGTCGGCCGCCGAGAGCTGGGCGTCGAACAGTAACGTTCGAAGATGCTCGGCGGCAGTCGCCGCCTGGCTGTCCGAAAAATCCAGTACACGGGCACGCTGCGATCCTTTGATCTGCAGCCCTGGCACGCCGGCATGGGACGTCGGCACCAGGCTGAGACTACGGTGGGCGAAGCTGCCCGGATCACCGAAGTCCCGGTCTAGGGTCCAGCTCACCGAGGCACTGGCGGGCTTGCCAGGCGCTAGTTCGACTAGAAAAAGTTGGAGCAGGGTGGGACCGATGTAAATGGCCAGCTGCCACATGGCGGCCTCCAGGGACCGGTCCACATCGACCGCCCATTCCACCCATTTGGTGCGGTTTGCCTCGGTGCAGTAGTGCAGACCACCCTTGTTGCAGCTGCACCACCAGCTGGGGCCGGTCCGGGGAAGGAAGAATGCCCGCGTCCTGATGGGCTGATGTCCCGGCGCCGTCAGGACCGCATCCAGCCACCATCCAGTGGGAGTGGGCGGAAGGCGGTCGGCCGGGAATGGGGCGTTTTCACTGTTGGCGACCACGCTGTCCGGGTGTAGAGGACCGATGTTGAGGAGTACGTCGACGTATTGGTTCGGTCGCAGAGCTCCTCTAATCGTTTCCCGCGTCTCCATGTCCTGCACCAGTACGTTGGCGAATCGTCGGCTGGCGTCCCCGACTGCTTCATTCGCTGTCGTTTCGTCGTGGACCGGTGCGGCCGCTCCGAGAGGACGAAGGGGCGGCAAGGCTTCCCGGTATGCCGTCCGCAATCGGGTGACATACGGAGTGCGGCGTTCCTGCAGGACTTGCCACAACGGACCGCGCACGGTTTCGCCGGCCGCGTCGACCGCGATGATTTCGGCGAAGTTCAGAGGCTTCTTCCGGATGGGCACGAGGTGCCGGGGGTCCGTGGTGACTACGACGGTGCTGACCCAGAACTCGCTCAGCCCGCCCAGGAGTTTGTTGGTCCCCTCCTCACCCCATTCGCGGAACGCGGCGTCAAGATCGTCGAGGATGAGCAGATAACGTCCCGCGTTGTCCCCCCGATCGCGGCGGAAGAAGGCCACCAGGCTCGCCACACTTGTCCGCAGGCCGTGCCGCGGACCGGCCGACAGCCGGACGAAGCGGCTGCGTTCCCACCGCTCGAAACGACACACGACACCGCCGAGATCGATCGATGCCCGATCGGCAACCGTGCGCCCGACGTATTGCTCCAACGCGGCCGCGGCCCGCGCGGGGGTCTCTCCCACGATGACCAGCACGGGAGGATCCCGGTGCGGCTTGCGATCCGACACCGAACCCCCCACTCTCGCGACCTATGATCCACTCCGAACTGCTCAACGAGACAGAAGTTGCCAGGACGCGTCACCCGATGGTGCGGCCGCCCCAACCAGTCCTCGAGCGCCTACGGCCGCCACCTTTCCGCGTCGTCGGGGGCGAGGTCCCGGATGCGCAGGGCCCGAACCGGATGGCGCGATACCGATCCCGGTCGTACGCCTGATCGACCACGATCTCGCCAACCAGCAGCGGCTCGACCTGCACTGATTGCCGCGGCATGACCGCTAGCGCGACGTGGGGTGCCAGAGCGGGCTGATGTCGGCGCGTGTCGATCATTGACCGCCGCCTCCCTCGAATGGTTGCTCTTGCCGTGCCACCGAGTCGGGTCCTCCCACGTCCCGGTCTAGATCGCCATGAGCGTCAGCAATCCGACAGTTCCACGATGGATCGGGTGCGTACGATCCCCGGCGCTGGACCTAGGAGGCAGACGTGTCGTTCTTCAGAAAGCGAAACGCTCAACCGACCAACTGCCCACTCACACCACCACTCGCACCCCGCCGGCCCGAGTCGGCCTTGGTACTTCTGAACGTCCTGACGGCCGGGCTGAAGGAATCGCTGTCGGACAAGCACCGGTCGCAGAATCGGTCCTTGCTCAAAAGCCCGGTCGACGCCTCGACGTCCGCCGAGGAACAGCGCGCCTTCGTGGCGCTCGACTGGCCGGTCCGCGTCTGGACCCCAGCCTGGACGGCGATGGTCCCCGGTGTGGGCCAGGATCTGGCGGCCAAGCTTCAGGAGCTGCCACCGATCACTGAATTCGCCTCGGCCGAGGCCGCAGGACTCTTCGTCGGCCTGCTGGAGAGCACGTCGCCCAGGCCGAGAAGACGATCGCCTAGTACAAGGGCAATCTGTACGAGGCCGCGGCTGCCGCCTTCCGGAGCGTGTCCGGCCCGGTTCGCGTCGAGTCGGCGAGCGCCGCCGTGGCCGACGCCGCCGCGTCGACAATCGTCGAGGCTAGCCTGGCCGCCCGGACCGACGTCGCCCTGACCGGCGCGACGGCCATTTCACTGCTGGCCAGCCTGGACGGCGTGTCGCCTTACATCCAGAACTGGGCGTCCGGTCCGCGCGAGGTCAACGCGAAGGTCATTCCCACGAGATCCTGCGGTTCCGCTCCCTGACGCCGCCCATCGGCGGTGCGACAGCATTGTAGTGACGATCCCCCCCCCCC
Source organism: Actinoplanes sp. CA-051413 (assembly GCF_050955795.1). Taxonomy (NCBI): domain Bacteria; kingdom Bacillati; phylum Actinomycetota; class Actinomycetes; order Micromonosporales; family Micromonosporaceae; genus Actinoplanes; species Actinoplanes sp. CA-051413. The sequence continues at coordinate 2,653,399 of NZ_CP192100.1, read as the reverse complement.
CCCCCCCCCCCCCCCGAGAGGCGACCGATGACGGTAGAGCAGTACTGGACCAAGACCGACGACGAGCTGTACGCCCTGCTGGGCGCCGAGCTCCTCGGTGAGGGCGTCGGCCTGTCACCGGAGGGCGACGAGAGCCACCGGCGCTTCGGCAAGGAGTGGTTTAGTAACAAGCACCGGGAGCTGCAGCGCAAGGTCTGCCACGACGAGCGGATCCAGCCGTTGCTCGGCACGACCGGCTCGGACCGGCTCGTCGACGCGATCACCGTGGCCGAGACGCTGCGGCTGCTCGATGACGCGTCGCTGCCGGCGATCGGTCTGGTCGCCGTACTGATCGCCCGGGTCGGCCTCGGCGAGTTCTGCCGCAACGCGCCTCAGCCCAGATGAGTACCGGCCCGGGCGCCAAGTCCATGGCCGAGATCCTGGCCACCAGGATCAGGAGCGACCGTGAGGACCAGCTGGAGGAAATGATCCAGCGGCTGACCGAGCTGGACGCGGCCGACGACCTCGCCCAGCTCGACGAGAACACCCGCGGCTGGCGGCAGAGCGAGTGGAGCGCCCGGCACGCCAACCCGGTCGACGGGCTGATGGCGGAGCTGATCGCCGAGGTGATGGCCGCCATGGCCGACCTGACCGACCGACCCGAGCGGCTCGCGCGGGTCTTCGTGGTCACCCTTAAACAGGAGAGTGTGGCGGCTCGCCTGCGGCAGTTGGCCGACGGCTCCGCGCTCGTCTACTTCTCCGACGCGACGTTCACCCTTTGCCACCTCTACGCCGGCTGCGCGGCCGAGGGCCTGACCGGCCTCTATTCGGGCGGCCGCCTGCGCGACCTGTGGCGGGTGGCTCGGTCGGTCCGCAATCACCAGCGGTTGGGAGCCGACCCGGCTCTGCTCGGCGGCCTGCTGCGGTACTACCTGGTCAACCAGCGGATCCACGCACTCGCGGCCAAGCTGAGTCACCGCCTGACGTCATCGGCCGAGCCGCTCGGTGTATGGCTCACCGCCCAGGCCGTGACGTTCGTGCTGGGTCACGAGATCGCCCACCACGTGCTCGACCACCGTCCCGCCACCAGCGACTCCCCGCCTGCCGACGACCTGTCCGCGTGCCCGCTGAGCGAGCAGCAGGAGTTCGAAGCGGATCTGCTCGGCTACCGGGCGGCCGCCCACGTCGGCCGGCGCGACGCCGCCCGGATACCGGCCGGCACCGGCATCGACCTTCCCGAGACCGGTGCCGCGCTGGGCTCGCTGATCGGGATGCTGGCGATCCACGTGACCGAACAGGGATTGTTCATCCGGCGCGGGCGCAGCCACGCGCCCGCTCCGGCCCGGGCCGCCCGGCTCCTGGACGAGTTCAGCGACCCGGTCCGCCGATTCGCCGAGCCGTTCCAGGCCGACCTGCTGCGAGCAACCCGTGACGCCGCCGACTTCTCGGCCTCAGGCCGTCCGTTCGACCTGGCCTGGTTTCACGCACAGCCGCAGGTCAGCACGCCGCTGCCGCTGCAGAACCTACAGACCGTCTCGACTCTGGACAGGTTCCAGTGCCGTACCCGGGAGGATCATGCCGCGGTGCTCGTCGGCATCGACGAGATCTCCCCGTACTCGCTGGCCGCCGGCGCCCGCACGGGCCTAGCCGGTGATGCCCGGGCCGCCCTGCTCGGCTGGAGCGTGCCGGATGCCACGGCCGACGAGATCTGTGCCCCGCACCGGGCGCTGGAGTTCTCCACGCTGGTCGCCAAGTTGCGGGCGGCGTTCGCGGCTCAGGGCGTACCCGAGAGGGCCCTGCTCGCGGGCAGTCTGGCCGGTGCCCAACTGCTAGCTCCGCTGTTGAGCCGAGGTGAAAATGCACCCGCCGAGATCTGACGTGCCGGTCAGCCCTTCCGGCCTTCTTGCTCATCTACTTCCACTTCTACCCCGTATTCAGGCCCACTGGCCCACGCGGATGCCGGTTGCTCAGCTTTGGGGCGATGACAAGTGGACTAGGCCGACGTAAGAGGGCATCTGATCCTCTAAGAGGGCATCTGATCCCAGCCTGTCCGATTAGCCAGCAATGCGGTCATAACCCATGCCAGGTTTGGGTGGATTCTTCGGTCAGCCTGAGCATGATTGTGTTAGACATCGCCCACTGGACCATTGCCGCGGAACGCTGCGGCAGCGACTCGTAGTCGCGGACCAGGCGCCGGTGCTGCATCAGCCACCCGAACGTCCGCTCGACTACCCATCGGCGCGGAAGGACGCGAAAGCCCTTCTCTGTCCGGCGTGGCACTACCTCAACGTTGATGCCTAGGCCCGCACCGTGACGCAGCACCGAGTTCTGGTAGCCGCCATCAACCCAGACCTTGCTCACCGTCGGATGCTCAGCGGCCAGCGTGCTCAACAGGCCCTTGCCGGCGGCGGAGTCAGACACCGACGCCGCCGTGACCACTACCGCGAGCAGAAGTCCGAGGGTGTCGGTGGCGATGTGCCGTTTCCGTCCTTTGATCTTCTTCGCGGCATCGATGCCCTGCTCGGATTCCTTTACGTTGCAGGAGGTTTTGACACTCTGAGCATCCAGCACAGCGGCGCTCGGCTCGGGGTCACGGCCCAGCGCCTCACGCACCCGCGACCGCAGAAGATCGTGGATGCGAGCCGTGGTGCCGTCTCTCTCCCACTTGGCGTAATAGTCGTAGACCGTCTTCGCCGGCGGGAAGTCGTGCGGCAGATACTCCCACGCCATGCCGGTCCGTGCCACGTACAAGATCGCATTGACGATCTCTCGCAGATCATGCACCGGCGGCCGGATCCCCAGACCCCGCCGAGCCTCACGCCACCGCACCAGAACGGGCTCGATCAACGCCCACCGGGCATCCGAAAGATCCGTACGATATGGAAGCCGCTCCATCCCCATGCTGACCCAACGAGCGATCACGGCCGATGACGTGCGCGAACGCGAACTATCCCCTTAGAGGATCAGATGCCCTCTTAAGGATCCCGCTCCCCTTTCGGGATACCTCGACTCGCATGTCCCAGTGCGGACGCCTATTCGGCATGATCAAGTGCGATCAACTCGGCACGACCGCGCGTTAGGCCTACCCTGGCCTGCGTCACACGGCGTTAAGGCCGTCGCCTGCCACCGCGCACGCTCGGCGGCAGATCAGTACGTCAAGTGACGCAAGATCGGCGCAGTGCATCATCAGGCTGGGTTAGCTCCTCAACGCCCGGCTCCGGCACGCTGATCGGACCCGTCTGCGGCTGCGATCTCCATCTGGACACCGCCTTTTCCTCCTCTGGAGCAACTTCCTGCCGATGATGGCCGGCGAGTTCTGACCAACGAGAGGCCGACCATTTCGTGAAGCGCAACCGTGTTGTCATCGCTGCCGCTATCAGTTTGTCCCTGACAGGTCTGACCGGATGCGCCTCCGAGAATGTCCAGGCGTCGCCACCGGCAAGTGCCGCTTCGGCCAGTTCGGCCCCGGCCGGGCCGGTCATGACGATCAAGCAGGCCGGTGAGACGTACGCGAAGCTCAGCGCTGCTTCCAACGCCGCCCGAGACAGATGGATGGGCGCCCCCCAACCGACAGAGGCAAATCTGGCCCGGCACAAGAAGCTCGCAGCCGGCGCGGCCGATGCCACCGTCGCCTTCTCCGAGGGACTCCGCAAACATCACTGGCCCACCGAGGTCCGGCCCATCATCGCCAACTTGGACGAGCACCTTCAGCAACGCGCGACCGCGTACAAACGCGTCGCCGCCGCCAGCACCGTCGTCGAATACCTCGCAGCCGCAGGCGAGGTGCCGGTGACCAGTTCCCTGACCGGTCAGGTGCGTCAGGCGCTCGGCCTGCCGGAGTCCGCGGTGGTCTCGGGCGTCGCCCCGCGATAACTGTTCGGTGCGGCCGCCGGTCGAGGATCAAAGAGTCGAACCACCCGATCGAGGTGACGAAAGGGTGGCTCTCGTATGCGGGGATAAAGCGCAGGCCGTAGGCCACCACAGCGCCTCCGACCGATCAGGGGCATGGGCTGGCGATGATCGTGTCGCCTCAGTGAGCTGGAGATCGAGGAGTCCCGGACTGGCGTCGTCCGGAAGACCGCGACCGGGCGTGGGCGGAATCGTGGCTACACCCCGGCTGGTCGGCGGAGTTCAGCAGGAGCAGCTCGGGTCGCTGGCGTAGACGTTGATGTAGATGACCAGAGGCAACCAGACGGTCAGCGGGATGGTCCAGGCCAGCCAGTAGCGCCCGGTCGGCAGGCCCATGCGGCGCGCGGTGCCGGCGCGGTTGATGACCAAAGCCAGCCCGAGAATGCCGGAAAACCGCGTGGCGAGGACGATCAGTGCCACACCCGGAGCCGTTTCGGTCGGCGCCTGCGGATAGCCAGGGGTGTAAATCGCCGGGTCATGTCCGTACGGAACGGGGTGGGGTGCCGATGGCCATGGGGGCGGGTAGCCGCCACCGCACGGCTGCGGGTATTCGTTCGTCACATGCGGCTCCAACAGCGCCTAGTACTGCAACGGCACTTAGCTGAGTGGGTAGCCGCGGCGTTTGTAGTGGCTGAGGCGGGCTTGGTGCTGGCGTCTTCGGCGCCAGTCTGACCACCACCAGACGTGGTGTTTGGGCTGGTGGATGCGGACGAACAGTGCGGCGAGCAGGCGTCTGATCTCGGGTACGGTGTAGCCGATTTTCATATGCTCGTTGGTGCTGGTTCCCCCTTTAACGTAAGGGGTTCTGGCGACGACGAGCCACGCGTGAGCCGCCATGGACAAGGTGATGTGGGCGTACCAGGCCCGCCAGTCACGGACCTGGTATTCGTCCAGGCCGGCGGTGTTCTTGGCCTGCTGGAAGCATTCCTCGACCGCCCACCGGGATCCGGCGATGCGGGCCAGGTCCATCAGCCTGGTCTTTCGAGGTCCGTAGCAGACGTAGTAGGCCAGCTCACCTGTGCTCATGTTGCGTCGGGCGAGCAGCCAATACCCACGCCCGGTCTGCCAGAACACCCGGATCGGGATCCGTGCCCAGTAATACTCGCGCGGTCCGTGAGCGCCCGCCCCGCAGGAGATCCGCGACCAGGCCCGGCCTGGCAGGGACGCGATCAGCTCGTCGACGCGGGCGAAACCCATGCTGGTGGTGACAACGTCGTCGTTACGGCGGGTCGCGACCACGTGCGGCTGGTCGTGTTCCTCCATCCAGACCCGCAGCGACTTCGACTGCCCGTAGGCCTCGTCCATCGTCACCCACCCGGCCGGAACACCAGAGGCGAACGCCCTGGCCAGCATCTCCCGGGCCATCTGCACCTTGGTGGCGAAGCCGACCTCGTCCGGGACACCGGCGGCCCGGCAACGGTCCCGGTCGTCGGTCCACGCCGTGGGGAGATATAACTGCCGGTCGATCAACGCATGACCTTTGCTCGAGCGGTAGGCCATGAACACCCCGACCTGGCAGTTCTCGACCCTGCCGGCGGTGCCGGAGTACTGCCGGGCCACCCCGGCAGACTTGATGCCCTTCTTCAAGAAGCCGGTGTCATCGATGATCAGCACCCCGTTCGGGTCGCCGAGGTGCTCGATCACGTAGTCGCGGACATCGTCACGCACCGCGTCAACGTCCCAGTCCGCCCACCGCAACAGCCGCTGCATACCGTCCGGTGAGATGTCACCGGCCTGCTCGGCCAAGGTCCAGCCGTTCGTGCGGTCCAGGCCCGCGACCAGTCCGGACAAGTACTGCCGGGCCCGCCGCCGCGGTTCCGAACGTGTGAACCGGCCCGCGAAACGGGCATCCAACCGGTCCAACTCGGCCGACCACACCGCAACATCGACATCCGTCACACCATGTCCAACGAGCCGATCATGAAGACGTCTCGCCTGCTTACTGCCGTTGCAGTACTAGACAGCGGTCCGCGCTTCCTTTCGGCTACCCGATCCGCAACTTGACGACTTGTGACATCTGAGCGCTCCGTTGGCCGGATCTCCTGGATGCCCTGCGGTACACGCCGCGCACCACCGTCAGCGGTCGCGGCCAACTTCGGCGCCAGGGCGCCGCGCGTTCTCTGCCGCAGAACAATGCGCGGCGCCAGCGGGGGGCCGACGTCCCAACGAATGACCTCGAATACGCGACTCCGTGGAGATCAGCGGGATCAACGGAAACGTGGCCAGCCCAGGATTCGAGGCCATCGCCGGGTTTGCTCCTGCTCGAACAGGAGGTCCGCGAGCGCCGGGAGATCGTCCGCGAGCGCCGGATCCATTGCCACCTGCGGGTGCTCCAGGTAGGTGCGGAGCCGACCCCGTAGTTCCACTGGCCGCCTCTCATCCATCGGTGTAAGCGCCACGCGCCCGTCCCGGACCGACGGGCTGATGCAGGTGCCATCGGCGCCGAAGAAGACGTACTCGTCGTTCTCGACGTCGATCGCCTCGAAGTAGGCCTCGGCGTGCGCCAAGGACTCGGAGACGTACACCTCGTTCGAACCTTCGAACGCGTAGACCTTCATTGGCACCTCATGGTGCGAGTCCGCCTTCGCCCCGGACGCGGCGCAGGCCGAATCCCCAACGGCGTCGCCGAAGCGTCGGAGCCTGCCGCGGGCCGCTGTTGCCAAGCTCCAGTGTCGCACCGTTGCCAAGCGGATCGTGGCAGATGAGGACACCGCCAGCATTAGCACGAAGGTCGCGCCAGGGGGTGCCCCGCGGCCGTACGCTGCGCGTAGCCGACCGTAAAGGGAGCCCTATGGGATTGTCAGCTCGCGAATGCCCTGACTGTCACCGCAAAGTGCGGGATTCCTTCCAGAAGACGATCACGGGTCGAGAGGTGTGCCCGGACTGCGCGAATGCCCTGTTCATGGGATCCGCCGCGGGAGCCATCACCGGGAACACCGGCTCCGGATACGGCGTCTGGGCGATGCTGATGCGCAGGATCCGTCGTACGGGCTGAGCCGTGGTCGACCGTCCAGCAAGCTTGTGCGCGGGGCGCTGCTCCTCGATGCCGCGCACTATCGGCGGCATAGAGTGCACTGAGGGCTATCAGTCGCGTTTGATGTCCCTAAGCCATCGGCTCCGTGGTCTTCAAGGCGAGCGCGGAGCTGGGGGACGGTCTGCGGCCAGTCGTCGCCCATGGCGTTCTCGGCGTGCAGGACGAGGATTGATGGATCGAAGAAGTCGAGGACCTCGACGGCTACCATGGCTGCCTGTCCGCGTCGCCAGACCGGGTCGATTTCTGCGGCACCGTCTCGTCACGGGCGAGCATCTGCTGGACAAGGTTGCGTGTCGTGTTTCTCACCTGTCGCTTCGTCGCCTCGTCAACCCGTACGTTCGCTCGGCGCGCCTCGATGGCACGGGCCAGAGCCGGGTCGTTAAGGCCAAAGCGGTCGGCGAGTATCTGTGCCAGCCAGGCGAGAGCGGCGTGGCGACGAGGGTTCTCCTTCTGCCCGAGCAGATCGACGATCTCGCCCTCCGGTGTCGGTACGGGCGGATCGCTGGGAATTTCGGGCGTGAGCACGGTGAGGCGGGGCCGTTCGAACCAGGAGAAGTCGAGCCGCACACCGGTCCGGATCTCCACGAGCGCCAGCATCGCGGCCCGCCACGACTCACCGGCCGTGGCCCACAGTGGTCCCCGTTGAGCCTCCAGCGCGTCCGGCACCGTTCCCCAGCGCTGCAGCGGATCCCCACCATCGAACTCCGTGACGACCTCGCCAGCATGTGCGTAGCCGAAGGAGTTGTCATTCTCGATGTTCCAGTACGCGCTGTACACCGCGTTGACCGTGCCACTGAGGCGTCGCAAGACTTCCGGCCGACTCGCCTGGAAGCCGTTCACCTCAAGCAGCGTGACCCCGCTACCGCTCGCGTCGAGATACCACCGCGTGTACGTCTGCTGCTCGTAGTCGTCGTCTACCGGCCGCTGCCGGACAACCTTGCCCGGATCTCCGCCCAAGCGCCTTACGGCCGACTCGACGTTGACTCCACCGGTGACCACCGTCCATGACATCGCGTCGGTGAGCCATAGATGCGACTCGTTCAGCAGATCGGTGTACCGCCAAAGGATCTCCTCGTACGCATGATCAGTATGTCCCAGCTGATCAGACCTCGCCGGCGAAGCCTTAATCCCTCCCGCAACTGTCGCATCAACAGGTGTCGCCGCGGAATGATTACATCCTCGGCTCGGCATGTCAGGCAAGGAGCGGCACGGGCGGAGCACCGGCAGTCGCGGAGCGTGGCTGGGCTGCATGCACGGTCGGCGGCAGATCAGTGCGCTGCGGTATCAGTGTCTTCCCATGGTCATGCGCCGCTGCGACGATGTCACCGTGAGGATCCGGGATCTTGTGGAACCGTTCGCCGAGTTCGCCGCGGTGGAGACGAACGATGACCTGGTTGCCCGATGGCAGAAGATGATTGTCGAGCCTCATGCGGAGCTTTATCGCGCGATCGAGCCGTGGCTGGACCCGGCCGACGCCGGGCGGAAACTCCCGGAACTAGTACATCGTCACGCGGATCTTGTCCGTAAGGGGCAGCGGGCTCACGAAGCAGTGTATCGGGCCTATGCGTTGCTGAGGCAGGCCTGCCGGACGCCGGCCCGATCGACGCTGTCGTGCTTGTCGGGCTCGGCGAGGCCAATGGGTGGGCAACGCCGGTCAACGGTCGGCCAACGCTGTTCCTGGCCGTCGACCGGCTGCCGGAGCCCGGGTACGACGTCGTCCTCGCCCTGCACGAGATGGTGCATGCCGAGCACCTCCGGCGGACGACCCACTATTGGCCGGACAGCCGGGTCGATGACGATCTGTTCCGGGAAGGACTCGCCGTGCACGTGACGGCCCTGCTGATGCCCGAGACGCCGGCGAGTGGACGGCTCTGGTTCGCGCCGGGATACGACGGGTGGATCGCGCGATGCCGGCACCTGCAGACCCCTCTGCAACGACGCGCGCTGGCCGACCTGCGACGTTCGGACGTGTCCGACCTCTGGTTCAGCGGCGCCGCCGACCGCGACGGCGACCTGCCTGGTCGGTGCGGATACTGGCTCGGCGAGAATCTGGTCGACCGCCTGATGGCTCGCAGCTCGCTCGACGCGGCGATGAGCTGGTCCCTGCCAGGTGTGTCATCGCGTCTGCAACACCTCCTCGAGGAGCCGACGGCGTAGTTCGAACACGGTCCTCCCGGCCGATGGAACCTCACGTCAGCCACCGTCACCCCGCCAACCGGCGCGCACGGACGGCGGCAGAAGCGGATGCCGTCTGAGGGTCGGTCATCCTCGCGAGGCCGGGTAAAGACGGTTACGTAGGAAGGTGAGGATTTCGCGCCGCGCTGGTCGGGCGGCCGGCACTAGACCTGGGATGCTCAGGAAGGTGTGGGTGGCCCTCGGGTAGCAGGTCAGGCGAGCGTCGGTGCCGTCTTCACGGAGTCGTTCGACGTAGCGACGTCCATGGTCGGCCAGCGGATCCAGTGCGGCCGTGATGACCAGTGTCGGTGGCAGCCCGGCGAGGCTGTCGAACTTGAGGGGTGACACGTCGCGAGCGTCAAGGCCCGGTGGGACGCTCAGCTTGCGGGCTATGCGCAACCGGGACAGCGACAGGGTGGGATTGTCGGCGTTCTCCTCGATCGAGGAGTACTCGGTCATGGTCTCGGTCCAGTCTGTGGCGGGGTAGTTCAGCACCTGGGCAAGGAGCGGCGGGCCGTCCTTGCCGGCGCGCAGGGCGATGAGCGCGGCGATCGTGCCGCCGGCGCTTTCGCCCATGACCGCGACGGCGCCGGGATCGACGCCCCAGCCGGCGGCGTCTTTGACGAGCCGGACGACGGTGTCGTAGCCGTCGTCGATCGGCTGGGGCAGCGGGTGCTCCGGGGCGAGGCGGTACTCCACCGATACGACCACTGCGGGGCAGCAGGCCGCGAGGTGGCTGTTGAGCCAGTCGTTCTGCGCCGCGGTCCCCGCGAAGAACCCTCCGCCGTGGAACGACACGATCAGCGGCAGTTTCCGACCTGCGTCCTTGGGGCGGTGTACGCGCAGCATCAGGCGGCGGCCCGGAAGATCGATCGTGGTCTCCTTGACGTGCGCGCGACGGTCGGGCAGGCCGGTGATGATCCGTGCGGCACGGGATGATGCTGCCCGATTGGCCTTCTCACGCGCGGTGATCACCTGATTGTCGGTCAGGGCCTCCCAGTCCTGGGTGTCCCTGAGAATGCGGGTGCCTAGAGGAGCCGTGCTTCTCATGTGTCCTCCGAGGTGCAAAAACGCTATGAGCCCACTGTCACAGCCACCGCCGGCTTGTGGATTGGACGAATGTTCCCGGGCCGTCAGCCACGGACCTCCGACCGAGTGCTGCGTTAGGGCCGGGCAGGCCACGCGACATCGTCGACGGCGAGGAACGGCGCGCTCGCCACTGCCGCGGGTGTCACCCCGGTGAAGGTTATGACGTCGCGATGAAGGTGAGACTGGTCGGCGTAACCGCTGTCAGCCGCCACCCGGGCGGCGGTGTGACCAGCGGCGAGGCGGTGGGCCGCGTAATCGAACCGGATGAGCTGGGCGGCGCGCTTGGGGGTGATGCCAATCTGCGACCCGAACCGGGACCACAAGCGTTTGCGGCTCCATCCGACCTCAGCCGCCAACCGCTCGACCCGCGTCCGCCCCCGGCTGGCCGTCATCCGTCCCCAACAGAATGCGACTTCCGGATCGACCCCGCGGCCTGCGTCGTGACGCCGGGCCAGCGCGACCTCCACGATCGTGAACCGGTCATCCCACGACTTGGCGGCGCGCAGCCGCTCCTGAGTCCGCACGGCGTCGGCTCCCCAGAGGTCGTCGAGGTCGAGTACTGCCCCGCTCAGCTCCGTCGCAGCACCTAGGACCGCGTGCGCGGCCACGGGCGACAGCCGTACCTGAAGGCAGGTGAAGCTACCAGCCTGGCCCTGCCCTCGAACGCGCTTAGGCGCGAGTCCGGCGACCACACGCCCTTGTTGTTTCTGCCCATTGCCGTCCTCGAGGACCATAGCCCCGTCGCCGAGGTCAAAGACCATCATGACAGTCGGATGCGGCACCACCTCAACGTCGACGAGGCTGTTGGCCCGATCGCTGAATCCCGCCATGGTGACGCCCACCAGCCGACTCGGCCGCAACGGGACCGCGATGTCCCAAGCAGGTGCACCGACGCGGACCGGCCTGGCAGATCGCACCCGACGATCGTACGCGTCATCTTTCAAACCGCTCGGAGTCCGTAGGGTCTGTACAACGAACGGCACCTCTCTCTGTCAAGGCGTCGCCAATAGAGAGGTTCCCGTGTCCTTGATCATGGTGCGGAAGACGACGTCGGCGAGGCGTCGCTTGAGGCAGCGCATGGCCCCCTTATGGGTCTTCCCGGCGGCGCGTTTGCGCTGGTAGTAGTCCCTTCCCTGTGTTGGCCTCTGGGTTTGGGTCATCGCCATGACATGCAGGGCATAGTTCAGCTGGCGGTCGCCGGCCCGCGAGAGGCGATGCCGCTGAACGTCTCCGGAGGAGACTTCTATGGGCGCAACGCCGCAGAACGAGGCGAACGCTGACTCGGATCGGAACCGGCTGACCGAGCCGGTCCGGGCGAGGATTTTGGCGGCCATGACGTCGCCGATGCCGTGCAGGTCGGTCAATGTCGTGCCGCTGGCCGTGACGGCGGCGCTGAGCGTGGCGGTGGCCTCGGTGATCCGCCGGTCAAGCCGGCGGAGCTCGGCGAGCAGCTCGACGGCCAGCCGCCGCAGGGTGCGGGCCAGCAGCGTGCGGGGCCGGATAGTGCGTAGCGCCGCAGCCGCGGCCTCGGCGGTCAGCTTGCGGGGCAGGCCGGATGGGATGAGTTGAGCCAGCAGGACGTGCAGGCGGTTGACCGTCTGGGTGCGGGTGCGGACCAGGTCGTCGCGGTGTTCGGTTACTGCCCGCAGAGCGGCCAGGGCCTCGTCGATCACCGTGGTGTTCAGGCGGGTGGCGGTCAGTGCAGCGATGCCGACCGAGAGGGCGTCAGCTTCATCGGTCTTGCGGCCGTGGCCGGTGGACAGCAGCCGGACTCGCCGGGCTAGCTTCGCGGGAACGTTGACCGCCTGGATATCGTCGGCGGCCAGGCGGGTGGTCAGCGGTGCGCCGAGACCGGCGGCGCCTTCGATCGCCCAACTCGCGTCCGGCCAGCGGCGGGCGAAACGCCGAAGCTGGCGGTAGCCGTCGCGGTTGACCGGCACCCGGATCGATGCCACTGGCTGCAGCCGGGTGTCGACCGCGACAGCGGTCCAGGACGCCTTGTGCGGATCAATAGCAATGATCACCGGGCTGGACGCCAGGGCGGAGGTGGAAGGCACGCGTTCTCCTCATAGCCGGAAGCAAGGGGGGCTTGGATCCGGCGAGGAGGGCAGACCAACTTCGGGTGTCACAGACCTCTCTCGAGCCACTCTCGCCGGCGGCCGTGGCCGGGACGCATGCCGTTCGGCAGCCAGCCCGCAGGCGGCAGGTGTAACTCGAGCGACCCCTGCCACGGCCTCGACGATCATGGCTGCAGACCACGATCACCGCCACCGATCAAACAAGTTGGGAACCTCTCTATCGGCGACGCCTTGACAGAGAGGGGTGCCGTTCGTTTGACAGTCCCGAACATGGACACGACGCTCGTCGCCGACCCGGCGGGTCAAACGGCACGGCACGGGCTGCTACCCGCCGATTCCCGGCGGTCGTGACGGCGGCGCGGGAGTCTGGACCCGTCTGTCGTAGGCGTGTGTTACACAGTCGGGCATGGAAATCGACGCGGTCGCTGACGGCCGCACCGGGCCGTTCTGGGACGCCATCGCCGGTCGCGTTCCTGCGCCGCCGGCTGCCGAGACGCTCGGCTGGCGGCTCGAGGCGGTCGATCCCGTGGCGGGCACGGTGCAGGTTGCGTTCGAGGCCAGTACGGCCTTTCGTAATCCGATGGGCAACATCCAGGGCGGCTTCCTCGCCGCGATGCTCGACGACACGCTCGGCCCCGCGCTCGTTGCCACCCTCGAGCCTGGCCAGTTCGCCCCCACGCTGGAACTGAAGGTCAGCTTCCTCAGGCCGGCCCGGCCCGGCCGCCTGGTCGGTTCCGGCCGCATCGTGCACCGCGGCGGCACCATCGCCTTCCTGGCGGGCGAGCTCCGCGACGCTGACGGCGACCTCATCGCCACCGCGACGGCAACGGCGCGCATCGTGCGGACGGGTTGACCCGTGCGCATACAGAGTGCACGCGAACGCCGCCGAGCGGCTCGCGCTGCGCCGGTTCCCGGAGCCGATATGCCGACTTTCGCACCAGACGCAGCGGTCGCCCGGTATCAAAGTTGACGGGCGCAGTTCCGCCCTGCCCGCCGTAGAACCGCACCACCCCCGGACGGGTGCCCGCGCCAAGTGTTCAGCCAAGCATCCGACGAGCGCCGGTGCGTATGACAGTGCCAAGCCGGCGAGAATCCGCAGGTGGTGCTGGAAGCCACTTACGGCTGGTACTGGGCCGCCGACGTGCTCCAGGACGCCAGCGCCGAAGTGCACCTCGCGCACCCGCTCGGCGTGAAGGGGTTCGCCTACCGGCGGGTCAAGAACGACGTCCGCGACGCCGCGGATCTCGCGGATCTGCTGCGCATGAACCGGCTACCCGAAGGCTGGATCGCTCCACCGGCGGTCCGGGAGCTGCGGGAGATGGTGCGACACCGGGCCAAGCTGGTCGCCTGGCGCAGCGGACTGAAGCCTCCGTGCACGGTGTGTTGGCCAAACAGGGCCTGCACCCACCAGTGACGGACCTGTTCGGCGTCACCGGCCGGCAATGGCTGAACGCAGCGCCGCTGGACGCGGCCTACCGGCTGCGCGTCAACGCGCTGCTGCGACTGATCGACGCGATCGACTTCGAGATCACCGCAGTCGCCGGACCACTACGCGCAGCCCTCGCCGACCACGCCGGCTTCCGGGCGGTGCAGAAGGTTCCCGGCGTCGGCCCGACGCTGGCGGCGGTCTTCGTCGCGGAGATCGGCGATGTCACCCGCTTCGCCAGCCCGGCGCATCTGAGCTCGTGGGCTGGGCTGACGCCCAAGCATCACGAGTCCGACACCGTGGTGCGGCACGGCCCGATCACCAAGCAAGGCTCGACGCTGGTCCGGTGGGCCGCGGTCGAAGCCGCTCAAGGCGCCCGCAACGCTGACTGGCTTACCCCTACCCGCACGCGGATCGCGGAACGGCGAGGCCGCAACATCGCCACCGTCGCGGTGGCCCGCAAGCTGCTCACCTACGTCTTCTACGGCCTGCGCGACGGGCACATCCGCGCCCTCGAGCAGACCCCGACGGCGGCGTGAGCGGGCTCGGACGTGACCGGACGCGGGTCGTTCTGTGTCTGACCCCCGCCGGTCGGCGGCGTGGCCGCCTTCTTGATTGACCCCGTCCGGTCACGGTCGTAAATCACCATGCCCCCACCAGCGCGAGGCGAATGGATGACCGGCAGCCGAGCCTTCGGCCTTGCCCTTCCGGCATCACCCGGAACCCGGCGAACACGACCACACCAAACGATCAACACCAACCGCGGCCACGCCGCAGAGAGGTGCCGTTCGTTTGACAGTCCCGGTGATGCGGTCAGTCCGGTGGTGCAGGATTCGCTACACCGGTTCGGTACGCCACGACAACGGCTTGAACTCGGTCACGCAGGCCGAGTTTGGCGAGGATGCGGGCGACGTGCGACTTCACGGTGGCCTCGGACAGGTGCAAGCGTTCGGCGAGTTCGGCGTTGCTGAGACCTTCGGCGAGCAGGCGCAGCACTTCCAGCTCACGGACGGTCAGTGCGCTCAGGTCGCGGTGGATCGCGGGCGTGTCGGTGTCGCGGCGGGCGAACCGTTCGACGAGGCGGCGGGTGATGGCGGGCGCGAGCAACGCGTCGCCGGAGCGGACCAGGCGCACGGCGGCGACCAGGTATTCGGGGCTGACGTCCTTGAGGAGGAAGCCACTGGCCCCGGCGGACAGCGCCGCGTACACGTACTGGTCGAGGTCGAACGTGGTGAGCATGATCACGCGTGGCTCGTCCGCGGCACCGATCAGGATGCGTCGAGTGGCCTCCAAACCGTCCAGCTCAGGCATTCTGATGTCCATGAGGACCACGTCGGGGCGGGTACGTCGGACCGCGTCGACCGCTTCGGTGCCGTCGGTCGCCTCGGCGACGACGTCGATGCCGTGGCCCGACAGGATCATCCGGAAACCGGCCCGGACCAATGCCTGATCATCGGCGATCACTACGCGTAGTGGCAGGGTCATGGGGCCTCCAGGGGAATCTGTGCGTGGACACGGTAGCCGCCGCTGAGGCGCGGCCCCGCGTGCAAAGTTCCGCCATAGACGGCGAGGCGTTCCTGGAGCCCGATCAGCCCGCGTCCGTTACCGGTCGTGGCTGACGCACGCGGCGCGCCGCCGGTGTCGGCCACCTCTACGCGGAGGTGGCTGGTGCCGTACGCGACGGCGACGGTCGCGGATGCGCCGCGCGCGTGCTTGACGGTGTTTGTCAGCGCTTCCTGCACCACCCGGTAGGCTGCCAGTTCGATCCCGGGCAGCATCGGGCGCGGTTGCCCGGCCACGTTCAACTCGACCGGTACGCCGCTGGCCCGTACGCCTGCGAGCAGGGCCTCCAGTCGGTCCAGGCCGGGTTGGGGTGCGAGTTCCGCGGGGTCGGCCGGGTCGGAGCCGGAGACGTTCATCGTCAGCAGCCCCATGACATGGCGCAGCTCGGACATCGCCGCCCGACCGCCTGCCTCGACCGCGAGCAACGCCTCCCGGACTTGCTCCTGGTCGGGCCGCATTATTGTGCGGGCGGCGCCAGCCTGGATGACCATCATGCTGACGTTGTGCGTGACGACGTCGTGCAGTTCCCGTGCGATACGGGCGCGTTCCTGCTCGGCCGCGCGACGCGACGCCTCGTCCCGTTCGCGTTCCAACGCGGCCGTCCGCGCGCGTTCCTCGTCGGCCCGGCGCCGCCACCGGCGTAGCCCGTCGGTTGCGATCGCGAGCGGGAGCAGGACCAGGGCCGGGACGGCGTCACTGGAGACGGTGGGCAGCGTCGGTGACTGGAGCTGCTGGAGCTGGCTGTACAGCAGGGCCGCCACGAGCTGACTGGCCAGCACCGGCATCCGGTACGGACTATAGACCGCGGCACTGTACGCGGCGATCACACAGACGTAGAACGAGAACCGGATCGTCGCGCGGTCCTCCGTGACCGCCGACACCACCACGGCCATGGCCATGACGATCCAGAGCACCGCGAGCGGATATCTGCGACGACTCACGAGCGGCGCGGCAATCAGCAGCATCACGATCACCCAGGCGACATGATGGTACGCGAGCGGGTCGAGCGTGTCCGTTGGTTTCACCTGGATCGGCGGTCCCAGTGGCTCCGGCAGCGCCGGGCCCGGCGTGCCGCGACCGGCGGGCCTGGGAAACACGCCGTAGCTCGGCTGGATCACGATGGCACTGATACCCAGCGCGAGTATCGCGTCGAATACCTGGCTGCGCCGCGATGGTCGGGGCAGCGGACCGGACGGGCGCAGCAGTTGCCGGCCCCAGGCCCACAGTCGGTCAGTGATCCCCACCGCGCCTATTCTCCCCGGCCCGCCATGGGCTGCGGTATTGGTCCGGAGAACCAGCGGGCTCCACCGCTCGCCTAGTCCTCAGGGATGAGGCCGGACACCTACATCCCTGTGGGCCAACCAGGATGCCTCCTCGGGCCGACGCGCCTGACGCCCTCGCACCCCTAGCGTCGATCTCCGCAAGGGCAGGCCGAACCAAGGGAGACGAGCATGACCGCGCCGGTGATCGAGTTGCACAACGTGAGCCGCAAGTACGACGAAGGGCCGCCCGCGCTGCACAACACATCGCTGAGCATCGCGCCCGGCGAGGCGGTCGCGATCCTCGGGCCGTCCGGCAGCGGCAAGTCCACGCTGCTTAACCTGATCGCCGGTCTGGACCGGCCGAGCAGCGGCACCGTGACCGTCGACGGCGTCCGCGTCGACCAGCTCAACGAAGCCGGCTCGGCCCGTTACCGGCGGGACAAGATCGGCATGGTGTTCCAGTTCTTCAACCTGCTCGACGACCTGACCGTCGCCGACAACGTCGTCCTGCCAGCGCAGCTGGCCGGGATGGCGCGCGGCGCCGCCCACCACCGCGTCAGGGAGCTAATCGGCGCGCTCGGCGTCGCCCGGCACGCCGCCGCATACCCGGGCCGGCTCTCCGGCGGCGAGCGGCAACGCGTCGCGGTGGCCCGCGCGCTGATGAACCGCCCGACGCTGCTGCTGGCCGACGAACCGACCGGCGCGCTGGACACCGCGTCGGGTGAGGACGTCAAGCGTCTGCTCAACGACCTGCACGACGACGGCCAGACCATCGTCCTGGTCACGCATGACCTGTCGCTGGCGGAATCCTGCGCGACCCGCATGATCCGGCTCGTTGACGGCCGGGTCGTCGCCGACGTTCGCAGCGTCGCGGCGGGGCGGGGCCGATGAGCGCGCTGGGACGTGTGGTGCGCTCGGGCGTGGGCCGGCGCCGGGTGCAGACGGTCGTGATCGGGTTGGCCACGATGATCGCGGTGACCGCGTCGGTGCTCGGCGGGTCGCTGGTCGTGGCGTCCAGCGGGCCGTTCGGCCGGGCGTTCGCCCAGCAACACGGTGCGCACCTGACCGTACAGTTCGACGCTGGCAAGACCACGGCCGCGCGGTTGTCGGCGTCCACGCGGGCCACCGGTGTCACCGCGGCGGCCGGTCCGTTCCCGACTGCGTCCGCGACACCGCGCGACACCGCCGCCGACCGGGAACTGCCTCCGATGACCGTCGTCGGCCGTGCCGCGCCGAGCGGCGGTGTCGACGACGTGCTGCAGAGCCAGGGACAGTGGGTGACCGGCCCGGGCCAGATCGTGATCTCCGCGGACTACCCCATCGGGCCGTCCCCGCTCGGCATCACCCTGCGCTTCGCCGAGTTGCCGGGAAGCCCGACGCTGAAGGTGGTCGGCGTGGCCCGGTCGGTCAGCCAAACCGCCGATGCCTGGGTGTCGCCATCCGACATCGCCACGCTGACCGTGCCCGGCGCGACCGGCGGCTACCAGATGCTCTACCGCTTCGCCGCGGCGAGCACCGCCGCGCAGGTCGACCAGGGCCGGGCCACGGTGGCCGCGGCGACCGGCGCGGAGGCGTTGACCGGGACGCAGTCCTGGCTCACCGTCAAGGAGGCCAACGACCGCAACGCCGCACTGTTCCTGCCGTTCCTGGTCGCGTTCGGTGCACTGGGCGTGATCATGTCGGTGCTCATCGTCGGCAACGTGATCGCCGGCGCAGTCGGTGCCGGCACCCGGCGGATCGGCATCCTCAAGGCCATCGGGTTCACGCCCGCGCAGGTCGTCCGGGCGTACGTGGCCCAGGCGCTGATTCCGGCGACGATCGGGATCGCGGCCGGCGTCGTGGCCGGCAATCTCCTCGCCATCCCGATGCTGGCCGATGCCGACGAGCTCTACGGCACCAGTACCATCGGCGTCGCCTGGTGGGTCGACGCGGTCGTGGCCACCGGCGCGCTCGGCGTCGTTGCGCTGGTCGCCTGGGCGACGGCGCTGCGCGCCGGCCGGATGCGCACCGTCGACGCGATCGCCGTCGGGCGCACGCCACGTCCCGGCCGCGGCCAGTGGGCGGCCCGGCTGACCGCCCGTCTTCCGCTACCCCGGTCGGTGAGTCTCGGGCTTGCCTACCCGTTCGCCCGTCCGGTCCGGGCGGCCGCGATGCTCGCGGCCATCGTGTTCGGCGCCACCACGGTCACGTTCGCCGTCGGTGTGGCCGCCTCGCTGAACCAGGTGCAGGTCGCCAAGGACCACGCCGCCGCCGACGTGGTCATCGACACCTTCGGCCCGTCGGGTGACCCGAAGCCGACCCCCGACGCCCCGAAGGCGCTCAGCGCCGACGAGATCGCCACGATCACCACTACGGTCCAAGCCCAGCCTGGGGCGGCGAGGTACTACAGCGTGGCCAACACGGAAGTCGCGGTCGCCGGGATGGCCGGCTCCGCCCGGCTCTACGCGTTCACCGGTGACGCGTCCTGGGGCGGGTACGAGATTGTCTCCGGCCGGTGGTTCACCCGCCCCGGCGAAGCCGCGGTGCCGGGCACGTTCCTGACCGCCACCGGCACCCGGATCGGCGACACGGTCATGCTGACCAACCACGGCAAGGCGGTGCCGGTCCGGATCGTGGGCGAGGTCTTCCATCCCACCAACGTCTTGATGGTGTTCACCGACGCCGCCACGTTCGCGGCCACGAAACCGAACCTGGTCGCCGCGAGCTACCACATCGAGCTCACCGGCGGCGCGGACGTGGCCGCCTACGTGGCCGGGCTGAACACCGCGCTGGGGTCGTCGGGATTCACCGCGCAGTCCGGTCAGTCCCGGGGGAGCAGCGACACGATCGTGTTGCTCGACGCGCTGGCCGCCCTGCTCACGCTGATGCTGGTCACCGTCGCCGGGATGGGCGTGCTGAACATGGTCGTGCTGGACACCCGCGAACGCGTCCGCGACCTCGGCATCCACAAGGCGTTGGGGATGACGCCCCGGCAAACGATTGCGATGGTCATCGCCTCGGTCGTCGTGATCGGGCTGGCCGGAGGCACGATCGGCGCGTCGGCCGGTGTGGCCATGCACCGCGTGGTCGTGCCCGCGATGGGGCACAGCGCCGGCGTCAACCTGCCCGTCTCCGTCACCGACGTCTACCAGCCCGCCGGCTTGGCGCTGCTCGGCCTCGGCGGCCTGCTGATCGCCGTCCTGGGCGCGCTGCTGCCGGCCGGCTGGGCCGCCCGCACCCGCACCGCTGTCGCGTTGCGTACCGAATAGATCTCCTGGAAAGGAAACCCATGTTGAGACGGCTACTCATTACCGCGACCGCGGTGGGTGTGACCGCGACCGTGGCGGCACTGACGTCCGTGGCGTCCGCGACCACCGAGAGTGACGGGGGTGCGACCACGACGGCACACACCTCGACCGACACACCCTCCGCGCCATATCTGCCGAGACCAACCGGTACCCAACCGGTCGGCGCCACGTCGCTTTACCTGAAAGACAACTCCCGCCCCGACCCGTGGGTGGCCGAGGCGGACGCCCGGGAGTTGATGGTCTCGCTGTGGTACCCGGCGAAGTCGACGGGTAAGCAGCGGGCACAATACATGACGCCGGTGGAGTCGGAGCTGCTGTTGAAGGACGGCGGCATCACCAGCGTCCCGTACGACACGTTCAGCAAGACCAGAACCAACGCATTCACCGATACCAAACCGACCGGCCGAAAACGTTCCCTGCCGCTGATCCTGCTTTCACCCGGCTTCACCAAACCCCGCCGCGTACTCACCGCGTTGGCCGAAGACCTGGCCAGCCACGGCTACGTCGTGGCCGGCATCGAGCACACCTATGAGAGCGTCGCCACGACGTTCCCCGACGGCCGGGTCACAACGTGTCTCGCGTGCGAGGTCCCCGACCGGACCCAAACATTCTGGAAGAAGATGGATCAGGGCCGGGCTGCCGACGTCTCCTTCGTTCTCGACGAGCTGATCCGGCCGCACTCGAAGTGGAACGGCGCCTCGCTGATCGACCCGTCCCGGATCGCGATGGCGGGTCACTCGGCCGGCGGAGCGAGCGCGTTGGCGGCGATGGCGGCGGACACCCGGTTGCGCGCCGGAATCGACATCGACGGGCTCACCAACGACCCGATCCGGGACACCGTGCTGTCCCGGCCGTTCCTGTTCCTGGGCCGCCAGTCCAACTTCAGCCCGGGAATGCCATCGGCGTTGTCGTGGGAGCGCGAATGGCGACACCTGACCGGGTGGAAGCGCTGGCTCGTGGTCACCGGCGCGGTGCACGCGTCCTTCACAGACGTGGCCATCCTCGCCGAACAGATCAACTTGGACATCGGAACCGGCCTGCCCGCGATCCGCTCGATGGAAATCACCCGCGCCTACACCCGAGCGTTCTTCGATCGGCACCTGCGTTACAAGCCACAACCGTTGCTGGACGGGCCATCGACACGCTACCCCGAGGTGGCATTCTGCGCCGTCGAAACGAGCACGTGCGCCTAGTAGGGCTTTGTCATGGTCCGCGTCCCGCGCGCCGTAGGCGTTGCGGGAAGTGGGTTTGGCAGGTCGGGCAGGTGCCGATGAGGCGGGCGAGCAGGTGTTGCAGGCGTCGGAGTACGGCGTAGAGCGTCATTCCGGCGCCGGGGTTTTTGGGTTCAGCCGTTGCAGGGTCAGAAAGGCGTGGGCGGCCGAGACCAGGGTGGTGTGGTGGTGCCAGCCTTGCCAGGTGCGGCCTTCGTAGTGATCCAGACCGAGCCCGGTCTTGACTTCGCGGTAGTCGTGCTCGATGCGCCAGCGCACTACGTCGCCGACCCCCCCCAAGCTGTTAAGAAGTACACCCCACGAGGCTTAAAGGTTGGCGCGCTGAGCGTCGAGGCTGGTACCGGGGTGCCGCTGGACACCGACGTGCCGTTCACCGTCGAGGTAAGCGAGCCAGCCGGGCAGCATTCGGTCGCGTATCGCTTCACCAAGTGGCAGCGCAAGCCCACCGCGAAGCGCGGGCAGCGGTCTTCGCGGTCGCCCTGCTGTCGGGTCCCGCCTGGCGCGCGCCCACGCCATCGGCGTGCCGGTCAGGCCGTCGGCGACTCACGAACCACGTTCATCGTGGCGACTGACATGGCACAGGAGAGACAGCGCAGCTCGTAACGACTGGTCTGCTCCGCCGAGCCCACCAGTACTCGCTGGTGGTCTTGGTGGCCTCGACGTTCGGCGAGACGGTCCAGCGACGCTCAGAACCGCTCGCCGACGAACACGGTCTGCTGCACGATCAGGGGCTCAAAGTCTCCCGGCCCGGCTGTCATGGTCAGATTGTGCCCAGAGCGTGTCGGCGCCTGGCGCAAGGACGCCGGGGCGGAAGCGCGCGTCATCGCCGGCTGCGGGCAGGAGGCGCAACCTGTTGCTCGAGCACCGTCCAAGGGTCGACCAGTGATTGTTCTGGCTGGATACCGGCACCGTCGACCTGGGTGACCTCGTCGTCAGCCGTGCATCCGCCACGTCCGGGGCCCACTCGCAGAAGGTCGCTGAGTGCCGGCTCACCGCGGCTGCCATGAAGGTGCGCGCCGACACCCTGCTGCAGACCGTCGGCATGCGCCTCGACAGCAACACCGACATTCCGGTATGGCTGGGGCTGACCGGGTCCGGCTTCCACATTCACGAGGCCAGCTTGCCGGAACATTCCGCCGAGATCCTGGGGGCGGTCGCCTAGGAACTGTACCGGTACGACCCGGCGCCGGTGCCGACTCCGGCGGACCTGCGCCGCCAGGGCACCTGCGAGTCGGCGTGCCGGATCAACGACCATGTGTCGTTCCTGCGCCCGAGCTGGGTTAGATCAACTTGCTCACCACGCTGTCGGCCGGCGAGGTGTTGCGGCAGGCCAACATCGTGGTCACCCGACCGGTCCGGCAAGGTCCGCTGGCATCACTTCGGCGGGGACTGGTACGAGTTGTCGATCGCCGATCCCGCGCCTGACAAAGCCGGCCATTACTTCCTCGACTACAACCCCGGCCGCTACAACGGTGTCATCGTGCTGCACCCGAAGGCCGGCGGCTTCGACAACTTCACCACGTTGCCACCGGAGGACGACTACAGAGGGCCGTTCTACTACGCCGAGCACAAGGACGCGAACGGCGACGGCACGCTGGATATCGAGCAATTCGCCAACGACTGCGAGCCGGACTGAGCCGGCGGCACGATCACCAGCCAGATCTACCGATGGACCGGCAATGGATACCGGCTTTGAGCCTCCGTGCACTCAAGGCAGACTCCCGCTCGCTCGGTGGACTTCGCCTGAAGGCAGCGCATGGGGGTTCGGATCGTAGACCCGGGTCGAGACCTCTACCTGCCTCTGACCTCGGTATGGGAATTTGGTGTGTGTCGGGATCGACACAAACCAATACCCCATTAGGGCAGATCGTCGACCTTGAAATACTCATAGCCTAACCGCTCCGCAGCTACCCTGCCCTCCCCCGACAGAACGACAGAGTGCGCGGCCCCGGCAGAACCTTCGGTCCGGTCACCGCGCCTGGCGCGGTGACCCAACCGACTCGAAGGCAGGCGCTGCTCACCGAGGCGATGGGGGCGGCCCGTCCGCTACATCGACGTCCCGCCTGACGCCTGGGTCGCCGGCGCGGTTGAGGCCGGATTGCCGCGCGACTACGCGGAGATGCTCGCCGCCCTCTTCGACGGCATCCGCGCCGGACGCGGGGCCGTACCCGGCGACGGAGTACACACCGCGACCGGTCGTGATCCGCGACCGGTCAACGACGTGCTGATGAACCACTGACCAGGCCGATGAACCACTGACCAGGCCGGTGAACCACTGACCAGGCCGGCCAAGCGCCCACGAGCTCGCTCCCGTGCCAATACGCTGGGGATGTGCATACCGTCCTCAGCAAGGGCAGCCGGTTGGATCCGGACGTCACGCTCCCGGAGCATGCCGGCCTGACAATGGTCACCGGGGCGCCGGTGGAGCCGCTGTTGGCGCTGAGTCGCCCGCACGAGCTGGAAGTGCAAGCGGTCACCGCGGCCCCGACCCGATTCGCGTGGATCGACGTCGGCGCGGCGGGGGTCCTGTTGTACCGCCTCGGCCCGGTGCTGCCCTGGGCGCAGGTGACCTTCCACCCCCATCTGGTTCCGGCCGAGGAGGGACCGGCCGGCGTCGACGGTACGCACGGGGTACGGATCGTGCTGGCCGACCGGGACAGCAGGGTGGTCCGGGCGGTGCACCGGGTTCGGTGGCCGGTCGGCTTCCTGTCGGTGGTACGAGAGTCGGTGGCCAGGATGCAGGAGACACCGTACGACCGCCTGGCTCACCAGCATGCCGTTGCCGCGTTGCACCGCCGGTACCCGACACCCGAGGACCTGCTGATCGACCGGGCCGACGCACACTGCACTGCCGTACCGATCCGCGCGGGATGACATCGCACTCAGCCGGCCCGAAGCCTGACCGCTCGATTGCTGGACGCATTGCCCGCCAGACCGTAACGCCACGCAAAGGTGAGGTCAGAAGGCGAGTCGCCGCCCCCTCGCGGCGACTGGCCAAGATCCGACCAAAGCCTGATCCTTCGTAGTGTCGCCGGTCGAGATCGCGAGCGGCGTACTCGCCGACTCCAGCGCTGCGTACCGCCGCGGGCCGTCGATCGACCCCTCGGACCCAGCCGCCCTGAACTACTTCGTCGCGCGGCGGCCGGCGCATGCGCGCCTTGTCGGCGGCAGATCCGGGTGTCGGGGCGTATGGGCTAGAACCAGGTAGCGGTCGCTGCCGCCAGCAGCCCAGCGCCGATGTTCACCGGATCACTCGTGCGTAGGGCATCTTCCAGCGCGTTCGCCGCATCTCGCTCGAGCGAGTTGACATGACACGCGCAGTCCAACCATTCAGAGGCGAAGTAGGCCTCGCCGATGAGGCCGCCGGGATAGTCGAGGTCCGGGGCGAGCCGCGCTAGGAACCGGACTGCGGCGAATTCGTCAGCACTCGGTCGCAGGCCTGCGGCATGCCCTGCGAAACGCGCGACCAAGTCGCTGGACCGCTCGATTGGTATCTCCTGAATACCAAGTTCAGCCAGCAGCTTGAGCACCGGTTGGTCTACCGACCACGGCGACGCCGTCCGCGGCAGGCCGGCGAGTTCCGAGACCCCATCCCCATCAGCCCCGTCGATTCAGAAAATCGTGTTGGGAGCTTCTAATCCGTCCGCCGCACGCGGTCGACTTGGGCACGGCGCACGTCGCGCATGATGAGTTCCGTCAACGCTTCCGACGAGGTAACAGGCGACGAAATGAGATAGTTGAGGTTCTGGAGCCGCGGCAAGTTGTACCGCGGCAGTGTGGCCGCCAGTAACGACAAGAGCACTAGTGCTGTCATGCTGATCGGGGCGGTAACCCACCAGAGTGGAAAAGTGGGAAACAGGCGAGCGCCGGCACCGAATAAGAGGCTCGACACGGCCGATAGTTCGCCCATCATGAATGTTAGGCCAATGATCAGCGCGCGCCGTTGCACCTCATTCGCACTTTGTTGGTGCCAGCTCGCCGCCTGCAAGGCGCTGTCCAGCTCAGCTTGGTGCTCAGCACCCGCTTCATTCTCAATGTCCGCAGCATTACTTTCCCGCTTCAGGTTTTCCTGCGCGGCAACCACCCGGTCGAACGCGCCATACAGGGCATTGCGTACCTGTCGGAGGAGTGAGTTAGCCTCCACTGCGAGGGCGATCAAGATCGTAGGCAGAACCTGCGCTGCCGTCGCGAAGTAGGTCTCCTTGGTCACTGACCTATTGTGATGGTCGTACGCACGAGCCCCTCATACTTCCTGTGTGTCCTGGTAGCGAGGACGTCGCACCCGACCGAGACGATCAACTGGGCAAGGTCTTACTGCGTGGCTGCGGCCTGGCAGTCCTGACGGCGAGCTTGAGCCGTGGATGCCAAAGTCGCGCGCTGTTCTCGGCGATCAGCAGGCCGGAAGCCGCCCGCCGAGCGTGACCACTAGTGGAGGCAGCATGACCGCGCGCCTGCCGACTCGCGGAGCTATCGCGATCTCCGAGCCAAACACCTACTTCGACCGGGCGGTTCCCGTCCTCGTCGAGTCGCTGGCTAGGCAAGGCCGGCTTGACGATGGAATCGCCATTCTGGAGGAGCAGCAAGTTGTACGAGCCGTCCGCGGCAAGCCGGAAGATTGACTTACTTACCCGCTACGGCCGTCTCGATGAGGCAACCGCCGCATTGCGCGAGGAAGCCGACGTCGGCCGAACCATCACCCTTTTAGCGGAGCACGATCACGTCGAAGAGCGGTGGGCGTGCTGCGCCAGCTCGCTGACGAGGGGGATTGGTCGGCCGCCGAGCAGCTGGTCGACGTTCTCCTGAGCCGGGGCCGGCTGGACGACCTCCGCGACGAAGTGGCCGCAGGCACCCCGTACGCAGGCTCCCGGGTGCGTACGGCAAACAGCGAACCCGGCGCATCTCCAACGAGCACGGAAACGGCCTAGCGTTGCCGTCGACCGAACCACGTACGCCGCAGTCGACCATCCGTCGCCGGCGATACCGCCGAACGCTGGTTCCGCCAGCCGCCAGCCGCCAACCGCCGACATGGCTGCTGGTTCCAGCTCAAGACATGTTGCGGCTCCGCACAGGCACACCTTCACCGGCGTCGCGAGCGGTGCATCCCCCCGATCCCGGGGCAATCACATCGAGACTTCAGGTGGGATGAGGTGCTTCCCCAGGTCCTACGCGGTGATGCGCAGATCGGCCCAGACGCGTTTTCCGATCTCGGTGTGCTGCCGTTGGACGCCCCATCTGTCGGCTATCGCTTCGATCAGATGCATACCGCGTCCGTTGGGCCGGTCGAAGCGGGGTGCTCGGATCGCGGGGCCGCGTGGATCGTTGTCGGCGGCGACCAGGCGTAGATGGTCACCGGTGTTGGACAACTGCGCCTCGCACAGCCCTCCGCCGTGCCGGACGGCGTTGCTGAGCAGCTCGGTGAAGACCAGGTCCATGTCGTCGTACAGGTCTCGCCGGGGTTGATGCGTCAAGATCTCCGGCAGCGTGCGCCGAGCCCAGTTGCGGCCTTCGGTACTGATGGTGGCGGCACGCGGGTGTGACGGTCGCCAGGTGGCGCTGCGCTGATCGCCGGTTCTCGGCGCCGGAGTTTCGGCGATGACCGTCGCGATGCGGGCAGCGTCGAGTGCTTCGGCGGCCGACCGGGCGAAATGTTCGGCGGCCACCACCTCCTGTGGGGTGAATGCCTCGCGGGTGTCGAGCTCACGCAGCAGTGTCATGGCGCCCAGCAGCGCGCCGGTCGAGGTGTACAGGGGCACGACGATGGAACTGGTGATGCCCAGGCGTTGGAACTGGGCCACTTGCTCCGGATCGGTGATCGCGGCATGCACCATCGTCGGTGCGACGTGAGGCATGTAGCGGGTCTTCCCGGTGGCGGTGACACGTCCCGCGCCGTAGACGTCGCCGGTCCGTACCGGCCTCTCGGCGGCCCACTGCCTGATGATCGGTTCACGCTCGGCGTCGCGGTGGCGCAGCGTGACCATTTCCAACAGCTCGCCGTCGACCGGCTGGGCCAGGCCGAGCTCGGCCAGGGGAACAGCGGCGCCGGCGCGCAACGCCTCGACGATGGAGGCCCGCACGTGTACGGCGCACCAGTCCGCCAGCACGGGGACAAGTGCGTCACCCAGCACGTCCGCGGTGGTGAACCAGTCGGCAGTCCTCGGTAGCCGCTGCCCGGTGGGAAAGGTTTCAGGTATCTCCGATGGCACAGGACCTGCCGTGTCGTAGGAGTACATGCCCTTGCCTTTCGGCCAGGCGGCCGAGGCTTGCAGACAAACATCGGTCGCGATTCGCGGCCCTATGCTGACATGCGCCAACGATCTCGGGTCAACGAGGGCAAGCTTCGCGGGGCAATGCGAGTCGAAGGGACCATCGTCGGGCATCGGGCGGTGATCCACGGCCGCACGGTCATGGCCCGGACCGCCTGATCGGCTCCGGACGTCCGCCATGGGGCGCACTCTGCGCCTGCAAGATGCGGCGGCCGAACAGGTCAAGTTTTCGCAGGCGCGGCCGATCTAGTGGCCGAGAACCTTGACGACGAGATCACGGCCCCTCCCCCGGCCGCGCACCGGCGTCAAACAAAAGGAGTCACGGATGCGGGCGAACACGTCACGCAGAACCGCAGCCACCGGGCTGGCAGTACTGCTCACGCTTGGCGCTACCGTCACCACGGCCAGCCCGGCCGCAGCCGGTCGCGTAGCGTCCATGCCGGTGGACGCAACCGATGAGGCCGCCGTGGCCGTGGTGGTACGCGCCGACTCGGTTGTGGCAGTGACAGCGGCCAAGATGGTGGTACAGCGCGGCGGCGGCACCGTCAAGCAGGATCTGAGTCTAATCCGCGGCTTCTCGGCCACCGTGCCGGGCGCCGCGGTTGACCAGCTGAAAGCCATGACAGGTGTGCAGGTCACCAGTGATGCCGCCGTGCGGATGAAGGGCATGAACAGCTGGGCGAATCAGATCGGCATCACCATGCTGGCTCCGGTCATCAAGGCCGCGGGTGGCGACAAGGCGGACAAGGACAACCCCGACGACGGTGTCACTGCGACCGGTTCGGTCCTGACCGGGGCTGGTGTCGGTGTCGCTCTGATCGACTCCGGGGTCGCGCCAGTGAAGGGTCTCTACAACGTCGGTCAGGTCGTCTACGGCCCGGACCTATCGTTCGAGTCGCAGAGCGCGAACCTGCGCAACCTCGACACCTACGGCCACGGCACGCACATGGCCGGCATCATCGCCGGCAGCGACCCGACCAGCAGCGGACTGCACGGCATGGCACCCGGCGCGAAAATCATCAGCTTGAAGGTCGCCACGGCCGACGGCGCCACCGACGTGTCGCAGGTCATCGCCGCGATCGACTGGGTGGTGGCGCATCGCAACGACCCGGGGCTCAACATCCGCGTCCTCAACCTGTCGTTCGGCACCGACTCGGTGCAGTCCGCTGCGCTGGACCCGCTGTCGTTCGCCGTCGAGCAGGCCTGGAACAACGGCATCGTGACGGTAGTCGCCGCGGGCAACGACGGCTTCGCCGCCGGCAACCTGACCATGCCGGCCGCCAACCCAAAGGTGATCGCCGTGGGCGCCGCGGACCCGATGGGCACCGAGGCCCGCGGCGACGACACGGTCGCCACGTTCACCAACCGCGGTAACGCCGCACGCCACCCCGACGTGCTCGCAGCCGGCCGATCGATCGTGTCGCTGCGCGCGCCCGGCTCGTACATCGACCGCACCTACCCGAGCGCCCACATCTCGACCACGCTCGATCCGGAGCAGAGGCTGTTCCGCGGCAGTGGCACCTCGCAGGCCGCCGCGGTCGCCTCGGGCGCCGTGGCGCTGCTGCTGCAGCAGCGACCTGCCTTGACTCCCGACCAGGTCAAGAAGCTGCTCATGTCGACCGCTGTGCCGATCAAGAACGGCGACCCGTACGCCGCCGGCGCGGGCCAAATCGACGTCGTCAAAGCCGCTGCCACGAAGACACCGGTCTTCCAGCAGACCACCACCGCCGCAACCGGTTCGGGCAAGCTCGAAGCCTCACGCGGCTCGGCGCACATCTACGACTCCGTCACCGGCGCCGCACTGGCCGGAGAGACGGACATCTTCGGCAAGCCCTGGGTCGCCTCCACGTGGACGACCGCGGCCAAGGCCCAGCGCAGCTGGACCGGCGGCACCTGGAACGGCTCCGCCTGGACCGGCACCGCGTGGGGCGCCGCCGTCGTCGGACAACCGGCCTGGGCACCCGTGACCTGGACTGGACGCTCCTGGTCCGGCGGAACCTGGACCGGCCGGAGCTGGTCCAGCGCAGTGTGGAACGGGCGTAGCTGGTCGTCCGACACCTGGCTCGGCAGGTCCTGGAGCGGCCGTAGCTGGTCCTCGGCCGGCTGGACCGGAGAACCCTGGCAGTAACGGCAACCGGACGGGCGAAGCCCGGGCGTGGTAGCCGCCCGGATTTCTTCCGAGCTCCACCGCGGTGACCCCCATTTCGCCGAGGTAGGTGGGGTCAACCTGACAGGTGGGCACGGCGCAGGGGCTGGTCGGCGAGGGCGCCGCTCACGGTGTGGGTCAACCAGCTCACCGCTGACAGGTAGATTTCCATCATGTCGTCGGCGTGGATGACGGCACTGGCGGCGGGCTGCCCTTGTTCGACTTCACCGGCGGCGACGGACAGACGACCATCGCGATGACCGACCGCGATGACGACGGCAGCTATCGTGCCACTGTCACCAACACCTCGGTGCCGGAGGCGTACACCTTCTGCGTCACCGCGTTCGGCGTTACCGCCGACGGCGTCAGCTTCCGGTGCGAGGGCAAGATGGAGACACACGTGCTGGTCCGCCCCGACCCGGTCCTCAGCACCTTCGAGGTGGCCCTGCTCCAGCCGGGCCTGGCTTCCGTGCAGGTCATCCCGCGCGACCGATTCCGCAACGTGGTGCTGGCCGATCCGGCGACCCTGGGCGGGTTCGCCGTGACGACCTCCGACGGCCAGGTCGGGCCGCTCGTCAGCGGTCTCGACGGCACGTACCGGACAACGGTGAAATTCGATCCCAAGGCCACCCCGACGATCGGCTTCGAGTACGGCGGGGTGGGGGTGACCGACCCGGTACGGGTCGTCCCGCTCGGTGAGCTCACGTACCCGGACCAGGTCGTCTCTTACGACCCCGGCCCGGATCGCAAAGCGAATCGGCACGCCGACCCGAAGGCGGCACTCGGCGACGTCGTCAAGAAGCCCCAGGACATGTTCGTCTCGCTCGGAGCGGGCGGCAGCGTCGTCCTCGGCGTCGACAAGAAGGCCGTCGTGGCCACGGCGCACGACGACGTCACCGTGTTCGTCGCCGCCGACAAAGACCTGCGCGGTTACCTGGTTGAGGCACTCTCGAAGGCGACCGGCAAGTGGGTGAAGCTGGGCGAGTCGTTGGGCACCACGCAAGCATTCTCACTGGCCGCAGGCAAGTTGAAAGCTACGCCCGCGATCCGGGTCGTCGACACCAGCGGCCGTAGCCGCGATGAGCAGCTCCAGCCGTTGAGCACACCGGGCGTCAGCGTGCGCGGCCTCGGTGTGCTGCGGACGGCGCCGGCCACGTCGGGCATCCTCCGCCCATGGCCGAGATCCGGAAGGGCCACCGGGGACACCCGGGCAAGACCCTGCAGTATCTGCTCCGGGCGCGTCAGCACACCGTCGACGTGGACGGCACCTTCGGGCCGACGACGGAAGCCGCCGTCCGGGCCTTCCAGCGGGAGAAGAAGGTCGGGATCGACGGCATCGCCGGGCCAAGGACGTGTCAGGCCCTGATCGATTCCGTGAAGCGGGGTAGCAAGGGAGATTTCGTACGCGGAGCACAGGAGGAACTCAACTCCCGTGACCTCCCCGGAGATGCCAAGAAGCTCCGCGTGGACGGGATTTTCGGCCCGCTCACCGAGGCTGCCACCAACAGTTTTCAGAAGGCGATCGCGGCCGAGATAGCCGGCTTCCCGGTCGACAAGATCGTAGGGCCGAATACCTGGCAGGCCCTGGCAGGCCCTGGTGAGCGGCATGTAGCCGAAGAACCCAGCGACGGAGATCGCGGATAGCCATCGGCCGAGTAGGCAAGGTAGAGCGTCAGCTCGACGAGAGTCCGGTGCGGACCACCCCGACCGCGACAGCTGAGCGCCGGGGCTCGGCAGATCGACGGCGCGTGACCTTGTACCGCGCCTGCTCGTCAGATGGCGTTGGCGAGTTCGCGGGGTGAAAACCAGCACGAATCTGCCCTGCACGCCGTCACGACCCTGGCCGCCAAAGGCGGCGGCTGCGGCTGCGGCGATGACGACGGCCGGTTCGGGGAGCCCCGCGGTGGTCGCGGCGAGGATGAGGCGGTGCCGCGACTTCGGCCCCCACGGCTGCGGTGTCGTCACCGTCAGGGTGCTCACCGCAATCCCAGGCTGTACCGAGGCGGTGTTGGCGACGTATGCGAGCACCGCCGTGACAGCCGCCGCCAGCCGCGGATCGGTCTCACCGGTACTGGTGCGTAGCGCGGTCACCGAATCCGGCAGGTACGTCTGCGGATGGGTGACGGCGGCGGCGAGCACGGCGGATGTGCTATAGCCGACCGCGCTACGGCAACGCTTCCGCTGCTCGCGCTCAAGGCCCCGAACGCCTTCGAGATGACCTTCGAAGGCCGCCTCACGGCGGCCCACAAGTAGCCCTCAACATCCGCAGTTACATCGTTCGTTTGACGGTCCCCGGCACCGGCTCGAGGGCACCGGTGAACTGGCCACTGCTCGTGCCCGCGGGGTAGGCCTTGCGAAGAATGGCCAGCTGCGCCCGCGCGCTGTCGCAACGCATCCAAACGTAGTGGCGGATCCCTAGGATTGACTCGTTGCCGTGCCGCAGGTTCTGCTGCTCGTAGCCGGCGCGGTACACCTCATCGTTGGTGAACGGGCGGCCAGTGAACGGCGGTGAGTTCGGAAAGTCGGCCTCCAGGTAGGCCGAAGGGCTGACTCGCTGCCACAGCCCCGGCGCCTCTGCCGTGCCCGTTCGCGCGTCGATCGCGGTCGTGTTGAAGTCGGTGTCGAGCAGGTGTTCCAGATGGTCGAGGTAATACTGGGCGAATTCGTGATTGGCTAACAGGTTCTGTATTAACGGGAGGCGAGACTTCCCGCCGTACCTGTGATATCCGCCGGTGTTACCCGGCCAGTCGAGCAGATCAGTGTCTTGCCATCTGGTGTCGAAGTAGTCGATGCCGAGGCAGTTGTCGTAGTTGCACGGGATGAAGGTGAAGTAAGGTGCAGTCATGAACTGTTTCGCAGCACCATGGCGCCCTGAGTTGAAAAGGTAGTAGTTGGCAGGTGTGGCGAAATAGTTGTCCCAGGCGCCCAGGAGCACGTTCAACCCGGCCCACCGAAGGAAGGCGCGGACGTTCATGACGCTCTCGACCGACTCACGGAACAGGTCGGTGTCGAACCGGTCGCCTGCGCCAGGCAGGCCGGTCCCGTTGATGACCCGGATGAACTCCGCGAGATCGTCATAGCCGTTGGCCGCGGAATCGTCCTCGTTGGTCTCGAGACGGTACGTCAGGTCAGGGCTGTCTTGACGGGTGAAGTACTGCCGACCGCCGTCGTCACCGTCGGCGCCGACCCGTCTCTCCAGAGTGGCGCAGCCGACGTCGCCGCAGTACGTCTTGTACAGGTTGCCCCGATCGTTCGCGCCGAACCACTCCGATAGGAAGACACGGTCCAGCTGCTCGACCAGGGAGTACAAGCCCTGATACGCGCCGTTGATGGCCAGCCGCGCATAAGTGCGCCGCGCGGCGGGTACACCGGCGCGGCGGAACAGCGCCAACGCCAAGCCCTCGCGCATCTGCGACGGGTCGTTGTACATCGACTTGAGGTTCAGCCGTGCCATCCCGACGATACGGCCATCGTCGTCACCCGGCTCCATAGCGATCTTCCACGAGCGTTTCGGCGCGTACTTCGTACGGTTGCCGCTGTTGACCAACGTGAACGCAGAGCTGCTGAACAGCGTCCCCGATTCGGGGCCCGGTATCCGCTGCTGGTCCTGAGGGTCGATGCGCCACAGTGCGATCCGCGCGCCTCCCGTGGCGCATACCGGCTCCTCCGGCCGCATTTCGGTCGCCTGCCAGTCGCTGATCTGGACCTGGTACATCGGCTCGGAAAAGAACTCCTCTCTGCCGACGGATGCGGCCCGGTAGCGGTCGACAAGCCGCGCTACCGCTGCGGGATCGGGTCCGGCCTCATGCAAGATGGCGGCGAACAGTGCATCGAACTCCTTACCCGTACGCAGCGTCGAGTCACCCGGGCTGGCGGGGCGATGGACCTGCACCGCGAGATCGCGGGCTCTTCCCGACGGAAGTTCGGCGATCACGACCGCTCGGTTCTCGAAAAGATCTCGAAACCGGCGGCCGTCGGTGCTGTCACCCACGATCTGACCTCACTCCCGTCGTGCCATCCACGTAGCCCATCACGCACGGACCTGGACGATGAACGACAGTCACTTGTCGGATTCCCGTCTGCTCACCTCGCGGGTGGATGATGACCGCATGGCGGACGAGGCCCTTCTCGAAGAACTGCTTAACAAGATACTGATGACCGACCAGGAAATTCGTGACGGCGCTCAGGCGGCCGAGGTCTCGCTGGAGGAACTCGGCGCAGCGGTACGTCCACGTTTCTCCGAGGCGCGAGCCAGTTGTGTCCAGGAGCAGAACCTCCTGGCCGATCTGCAGAAGCAGCACTCCGCAGGCTTGGAGGCCATACAGCTCATGGGCGAACATCCGTACGTGCGGGTGGCGCGAGCGCTCGCATCGGTCGCTCTCGCCGTTGTGGCGAGTGGCGCGATCTTCACCTGGATCATGTGGGGCCTTCTCCACAATCGCGAGTGGGGCGTGCTGTGGACACGGTCGCCGCAGGTGAGCACCTGGCTGGGGATTGCGTCCGGGCTAGTAGCGGTCAGTGTGCTCGCTCTCGTCCCGTGGTCGGTGAACCGGCGGCAGCGTGCGGCGCTCGACGGATCTGACCTTCGGCTACTCGTCGCCCGCCTGGACGCCGCGAGAACTGGTTGGGAGACGGCATTGCGCGATCGAGGCCTGAAGGGCATTCTCCGCGAGGAGATCAATATAAGGCTGCCCCGCTACGAGACGGTCCTGCAGGTACGTCGCGCCGACGGGCTTGCTGAAATGCACAATCCACTCCACGTCGTACCCTCCACCGCCCAGGTAGAGGTCGAGCAGCTCATCCGGTCCATGCCTGGGGGAAGTATCGGCATCTCGGGCCCGCGCGGCGCAGGCAAGACGACACTCCTACAACACTTCTGTTCACCCGAGTTCGCCGCCCGGAATGACGCGTCCACCTCAGCCGTCCGAGTTTTGTTGTCGGCTCCGGTGCGGTACGACCCGCGGGAATTTGTCCTCCACTTATTCGCGAGCGTCTGCCAGGACATCGTTGGTCCAGCCGATCCATGGCGGCTCGACCAATCGCGCGGAGGCCACGCCGGCGAATACCGGCGCCAGCTGATCTTCCGCACGCTGACCGTCGCAGTGATACTGTGCGCGGCCTGGGGTATGTGCCTCATCGTTGCCGCCCTAGGTGGATGGAGGCCCGATCCGAATCTCCAGCCGGGCCTTTTCCTGGTATTGGCGGCCGGCGCCACCCTGTACCTGGCCTCCGAGTGGCAACGCTCCTCGGCAGCCGCATTCGCGCAACCCACGGCGCTGACCACAAACGCAGACACTCTCACCACCTCGGCACGAACCCTGTTGACCGGACTCGCGTTTCAACAGTCGATCGGGCAAGGCCTGAGCACCGGCGTGAAGTTGCCGGCCGGCATTGAATTCGGCATCTCCTCAAGCACCACCATGACCGAAAAGCCCATGGGCCTCCCGGAGATCGTCAGCAGATTCCGCGAGTTCCTACGACAGGTGTCCGGATCACGGCAGGTGTGCATGGGCATCGACGAGCTGGACAAGTTCGACTCCAGCACCGACATCTACGAGTTTCTCAATGACATCAAGAACATTTTCGGCATTCCCGGCTGCTACTACCTCATCTCCATCTCCGAAAATGCGATGAGCGCCTTCGAACGCCGCGGCCTTCCGCTGCGCGACGCGTTTGACTCCGCCTTCGACGCGGTCATCGACGTTCCCTGCCTAGACTTCCCGCAATCCCGTCGGCTACTTCGGCGCCGGGTGATCGGCTTGCCGGAACAATTTGTGGCACTGGCCCACGCGATGTCGGGTGGCCTTCCACGCGACCTCATTCGGGTGACCCGCGACCTCGTCGCGCTATCCCAGACAGTCGATAAGCCCGGAGACCTGGCAACGATTTCGTCCGTGCTCACCGGTAACGACGTGCGGCGGAAGGTTGCAGCGGCCCGCCTGGCCGCTCAGAACACCGGTCTGGACGCGGCGGTCGCGGCCTTCGTCGCCCGGCTCCCATCCGAGGCGAGTGAGGGAAGGCAAATGCACGACTCCACTCTTCGCTTGTTCGACGCTCTCGCCGAAGTTCCTACAAGCACCGCGCCAGACGCTGATCTCCGGCACCGCTCCGAGTTCGCTCAGATCGTGTCTGAGACGGCCGCATACCTGTACTTCTGTTCGACCGTGCGAGAGTTCTTCGAGCGGTTCTCGCTCGCAAGCCGCACGGATCCTGCCGCGATACCGAAGGCGACCCCGGATGTGGATGACTTGGCGGAGTGCCGTCGGTCGTTCACGGCAGGACCCCGACTAGCCTGGGCGTCGATCTCCCAATTCCGGTCACGGCGGCAACTCGACATCTGGGAGCTGCCGCTGGGCTGATCGGGCAACGCAGCAGCCCTCGTGGCCAACGGTCCGCGAGTCCCCGACGAGTTTACTGAGCTTTTGAGGTCAGGGTCAGGTTGGTGTCAGTCCGCTGGTGGCGAGGAATCCGAAGGCGAGGGTGGGCCGGTACTGCATCCTTTGAGCCGGTTCTTCGCGACGCGCAGCAGGTAGTCAACGCGGCGTGGCCAAGAGGTAGTTGTATTGTCTCGTTTCCGGGTGTTCGTAGCCCGGAGACTGCGGTCCCAGTCGCGGAGAGGCAGGCGCAGTCGTCGTCTTCCACAGCTCTCACTCCCCCCGCAGATCATACCGCCGGACGAGTGACTGCGTCCGGAGCGAATCGTCCGGTCTCCGCGCGGATGGTCGCGGCATCAGCCGGCGGGCCACAACTCCCATCGCCGCTTGCCGTCATATCGGAACGCGTCCGCGCTAGCGCGGCCAATAAGCTGCCATTTCGTAGACGAGGGTTTTGTCAGTTCAACGACCAACTAAGTGTCGCTTGGAAATAGGGCGAACCCACTCTGCAGCGAGTCCCCATAAACGAAACGCATTGGTTCTGGCGTTCGCGATTGGCATTTCGCCTTGAGGCAACCTGTCTGCGACATTCGGCAACGACGCAAATCCCGCAGCGGAACCTCAAGCTCTTCGAGCGGGAGCCGGTCGATTGAGGAAGGCAGCCAACCCGATCAACGGGCGCTCCTGACTCTTTCTGACAAGTAACGCTGAAGGATCCAGTTATTCCTGGGAAATAGAGATCTGCGCTGACTGTCGCTCGGGGTGGAAACCGGACGGCGGTCGCGGCTCGACAGTCGGCGGACCCCGCACACCCGACAGACGCGTTAAGACGACCCGAAAAGCGGACACGTTGTGCGACGTCCATGATCGGCACGGCTGCGATCATGAACGCCCTTACAGTGGGAGCCTTCATGTTCGTTTCCGAGATCACGATCAAGAATCACCGGTCGTGCCGGCAGGTGACGGCCCGGCTTCGTCCCGCGGTCACGGTTCTCGCTGGGGAGAACAACGCCGGCAAGACCACGGTGATCGACAGCCTGCGTCAGCTCACAGATGCCCTTGATGGCCGACGTGGAGCAGCGTTGGCCGAAGGTGACCTGTTCGACGGTTGCGCACCGGATGACCAGCTACAACTGCAGGCTGTTCTCTCCGACATCGATCCTGACCATGCCGGCACGTATCGCGACGCGTTTCTTCCCGGCGCGACGGCGGACGGTAGACGTTCGGCGTACTGGTCCCTGACCTACACCGGACCGCCCTTGGGGCGCCGGCGGGGAATCGCGACGTGGCATGTCGGTGAGGACCGGGAATCGCCTGGCGAGCCCATCCTGCGCACCGCAATCCGGCACGTGCACCTGCCGGCGTTGCGTGACGCCGTACGCGACCTCGGTGTCGCCGGCGGAACCCGGATTCGGGTCATGCTGGAGGCGCTGCTGGGCGGCCAGGAGCAAGTCGATGCGTTCGTCGAACGCGCTGACGGGCACTTCACCGCGCTGGCGCAGGACGCAGCCGTTCAGGCGGTCGGCTCGGCGGTCAGCGTGCCGCTCGGGGCGATCACTTCCGGCGCGCATCGCCAGCAGGCGGGTCTGACAGTGACGGATGCCAGCTTGGCCTCGATTTCTAGGGCGCTACGGATGCTGCTCGGCGACGCAGAGCTGCCGCTGACGGCCTCTATCGACAGCTCCGGGTTGGGGTATGCGAACGCCCTCTACATCGCTACCGTGCTGGCTGAGCTCGAGACCGCACGCGAGTCGGACCTGACCTTGCTGCTGATCGAAGAGCCCGAGGCTCATCTGCATCCTCAGCTGCAGACCCTGCTGCTGCGCTACCTCAAGCGGCGGGCGGCGGCGTCCCGGCAGCGAGCCGGAGGTGACCCGTCGCAGCCTGCCGGGCACATTCAGGTCGTGATGACCACCCATTCGCCGGTGCTGTCCGCGGCGGTGAGCGTCGAGGATCTCGTCGTGATGACCCGCGGGCCCCGTGTCGAGGCGACCGGGTGGCAGGCCCGGGCCGTAGCAGTCGCCGACATGGGGCTGAAGCCTAAGCAGATCAAGCAGCTTGACCGGTATCTCGACGTCACCAAGAGCGCGATGCTCTATGCGGCGCGAACCGTTTTGATCGAGGGGCTGTCCGAGGCGCTGCTGCTGCCCGCGCTCGCCGACCTGGTCCTCGCCGCGCCGACGGATACCGACCAGATGCAAATGCGGGTGGCGCAGGAAGCGATCGACCGGTTCCATGGCGCAACGATGATCCTGGTCGACGGCGTGGGCTTCGACTCCTACATGAAGGTCCTACTGACCTCTGTCGCCGGGGTCCGAATCGGCCAGCGGATCGCGGTGATCACCGATACGGATAGGCCGACCGGAGATGAGGAACCGTCCCGGGTCACGAAGGCCCGCACCCTCGCCACGCAGCTCGGCGCAGGAACCGAGGTCATCGATTGGTTCCTGGCCCCCCACACCCTCGAGCCGACCCTGATGCGCCCAGAGAACGAGGAGTTGCTACATCAAGCATTCCTGGAATGCGCACCACGTTCGGAACACCGGTGGAAGCCGATTGCCGAGGCTACGGTTGGACAACGGCCCGAGATGTTCCGGTTGCTGTTCCTCGACAAGGATGAGCACCCGGCAGCCACGGGCACTCCAATCTCGAAACCAGAGTTCGCGCACGCCCTCGCCGACCGGCTGATTCCCGGGTGCGGCTTCGTCGTGCCTGACGACCTGGTGCAAGCCATCAGCTACATCGCTGACGCGCCGCAGCCAGACGCGCCGCCAGCAGCCGGATGACTTCCATCGTCGAGCGGGCCATCGCGGCGCAGGAACGCGCGGTTACCGCGGCGGCCCCATTGTTCGTCCGGGCCTGCCCGGGCGCCGGCAAGACCCATGTCATCGTCTCCCGGCATCTGCGCGGTCCGTCCGTCGCGCTGCGCCACGGCCGAGCGCTACTCTCCTTCACCCGGGCAGCCGCCACGCAGATGCGCCGCCGCTGTCACCGCGAAGGTAGGCCCGAGGCGACCACCTTCCCCCACTACATCGGCACGTTGGACGCCTTCATCTGGGACGTCCTGGTGGTGCCGTACCTGCCGGCGAGCAAGCCGCTGCGACTGCTCGACTCCTGGGACCGCGTACAAGCCGAGGTGAAACTTGATCGCACAGTGCCGCTGAGTGGATTCACGTTTCAGCGCGCGCCAGGTGCCGGGTACGAGTCCATCCGTCAGGATCTGCTCTCGCGAGAGCACAGACGGCTGATCGATGGCAGCAACTATCCGTGGAGTGTCTGGGAGAAGGCGGCCCTCGATGCCCGAAGGGAGCAATTCCAGAGGGGCTATGTCACCGGCCATGAAAGTCGGCTTCTGGCGCTGAAGTTCCTGAATGCCGGGGAAAGCGTAGTCGGCCCGCTGCGTTCACGGTTTGCAGAGATCATCGTGGACGAGGCCCAAGACTGCTCCATGACGGATCTGACGGTCTTCGAGAAGCTGCACCGTATCGGCATTCCCTTGGTTGTCGTCGCCGATCCTGACCAGATGATCTATGGGTGGCGTGACGCTGACCTGGCGCGGCTTGACATCCTCGAAGCTGAACTTGGGCAGACCGTCGACCTCACCGGCAATTGGCGTAGTTCCCCGACCATCTGCCAGCTCGCCGCCACCCTGCGCTCAGGTAGCCGACCGCCCGACGACGCGGTACGGCCGCCGCAACTCGAGGCACCCGTCATCCTGCTGCCAACTAACTTCCTGAAAGGAGGCGTCGCGCGGCACGCGCCCACCGGCCGTCCAGTCGTCGACGTGTTTCTCGACCACGCGCAAACTTACGAAGTTGATGTCGCGGTCTGCCTAATCACTGCGTATAGCCGAAGCCATCTCCCCGTCAAGAATCGACGCCCGGCCGGGAACGCCGCGACGATGCTCGCCCACGCCTGGCGTGTTGTGCACTCGGCGACCGCCGAGCAGAGCCTTGTCGACGACGCCTGCCGGACGGGCTCCCGGCTGCTACTGCGGTATTGGTATCCGGACGCCCCGGCGCAAGGCAGCCTAGAGGCCCGTTGCACGGCTGTCGGCGTGGATTTCGCTGACATCGTCCGACGCGCATACGGGTTCCTGTATGCGCTACCAGAGCCGAACGCAACTTGGTTCAGGGATGTGAACGTGAAGCTCAAGGGCTGGCCCCAGCCGCCGGGCGCGCGTCCGCGCGGCGTGATCGGCCAGTTGCGCGGCAAGGCAGATGGTCTACGCGCTGCCGGTGCGGCGACCGCGCCGTTCCGGTCCGACAACATTCATCAGGTCAAGGGCGATGAGCATCCGGGCGTCTTGTTACTCGTTCCCGAAGACGATGCGGGCGTCCGCTGGATCAACGGCGACCCCGCGGCGGACGAAATGCTGCGCAACTGGTACGTGGCGGTCACCCGGGCCCAGCGGCTCATCGCCGTCGGTGTCCAGCAGGACGGCCTCGAAGCGATTGCTCGGCATCTTGGCATGCGAGGGGTTCCGTTCGTCGTTGGCTGAGCAAGTCCGTCGAGAATAGGGGGCCTCAGCAGCGAGATGATGCGGTCGCTGAGGGCGCCACCGGGCCAGTAGACGAAGCCGGCTGACCACGCGTGGCTGGGTCGGTGGTGCGGGACAGACATTCACTCACTTCCACGAAGAGCGTTCAATTCGCTACTCTGAGCTACGTGCCGCATCGACGTTCGAGAATCATCCCCACCACGCCTGGCGTGGACATCGAGCGAGTTCTGCAGCGGCTGCGCACCCCTTCCAACCTGCCGGTGGAGTCGCGGGAGGATCTGGCCCCTGAGGTGCAGGTCATTGCTGACAAGAAGCCGAGGACGAGGGGCAGCATCAGCTATCTCAAGGCGCCCAGCCCGGTGGTCGTGAGCTCTCCGCTGACGACGAGTCCCGCCGATGTCCTGCGTGAGCTCGGAGTGGCGACCACGTTCGTCAGCCGGTCGCGGCTTCTTCCTGTGGCTCAGCTTTGGGCGCATGTCCGGTACTGCGCGACCATGCGAGCCCGTAGCGGCATGTTGGCGCTGACCCCGGATGCGGCGCAGTCGGTCGTGCATCATCACAAGGTGGCGCAGTCGGAGCAGTTGGGTATCGGCCTGGCACTGGTGGTCGCTCGAGCCGTGCTCCGGCAGTTGCACCCGCGGTTGGACTATCACGTCGTTGACGCCGACGTCGCGTTGAGAGCTGGGTACATCAAGGGCATGCCTGGCGAGGTCCGCAATCGGCCCGCGACGAAGAAGAGACCGGACTACTTTCTGGTCGGCTACGAGCGTGGCGCGCCCGGTGTAGCGGTGCACGTGACGGTGCTGGAGTGCAAGGGCACCCACCTGCGGATGCGGGAGGTTAAGAAGCAGCTCGCGGATGCGACTTTGCAGGTTCGGACGGTGGTTGTCGGCACTGAGCCGCTGTACGGGTTGATGGTTGCATCACGGCTCAAGGAGACCGGTATCCAGTCGTACGTCTTCGATCCTCCCGGCGACGACGAGTTGTGGTCGGGGGACGTGGAGGATCTCCAGGCCTTGTTGTCTCAGATGCCGGAGGAGAAGCAGTGGATGCCGGGCCGGTGGCTCGATCCTCCAGTCCCGTCACCGGATGACGGTTCCACGGCATCGGACGAGACGCCGACCGACAATGGCGGCCAGCCGATGTTGGGAACACCACCGCCTTATCAGATCCCGGCAGCGGAGCGGCGCTGGTTCACTCAGGTGCTCAGCTCGACGACGGCCGCGGCGATGCTGGCGTACGCCGGAAACAACGCCTCCGCCTCCGGGTACGCGACCGCCCGTCAGCTGGGCCTGCAGCAGGAACCGTTGGACGACTTCGACTCGCGGCCGATGTCGACCAACGACCGGATTCGCTTTGCTCAGGGCGGGCCCGACGCTGCTGGGACACACCCAGCGGATGCAAATGGGCGATGGCCGCACACTGGCGGTATTTCGCGGACTGGAGAGCCATCCGTATCGGCAGTTGGCCGACGGGAACCTGAATCGCTATCTGCGTAACGCCGGTTGGCTCCACCGGTGGTGGACGCAGCAGCGGCGGCGCCGGCCGCCTGGGGATGCCTTCTCGGTCGGTGAGGACGGCAGCGCTCTGGTGATCAGGATCGAGAACGACTGAGCATGCCGCGTGTCCTGATGCCGCTGTCGTTCGAGTGGAGCTGATGGCTGCCGGCGACATGGACGTCGTAGACGGCAACCCGCCCGTCCCCATCACCATCTGGCGTGTCGCCGGCCTCGACCATCCGTCTCACCGCAACCCGGCTGGCTGGCTCACGCCGCGAACCGCCGGGCTGCTCGTCGGTTCCTACACCCGGCCCGGCGACACCATCGTGTCCGTCGGCGGCGACC
Source organism: Actinoplanes sp. CA-051413 (assembly GCF_050955795.1). Taxonomy (NCBI): domain Bacteria; kingdom Bacillati; phylum Actinomycetota; class Actinomycetes; order Micromonosporales; family Micromonosporaceae; genus Actinoplanes; species Actinoplanes sp. CA-051413. The sequence goes on along the minus strand of NZ_CP192100.1, from coordinate 2,611,237 downwards.
CTGCGCTCGAAGGTGCCGCTGGCGCAGGCGGCCGCGCCTATATATTCCTGGACAATCCGGCGGACCTGGCTGGCCTCGACCACGTCCCCGGCACCGTCCAGCAAATCATGCTGCGTTGGCCTCCGCCCGACAGTCCGGGCCAGCTGTTGACCCAGTCCGGAGCGAATGCAGCAACTATTCGCCGCTTGCCGACGGCTGCTGACCCCGACGGCTGCATCGTCGTGACGCTGGCCGCCATCCCGGGCGAATCCGAGACCGCTTACCACGGCCACAGCGAACGAGTCGTTCCCGCCGCCCAGCAAGGCGGTCTCGGCTGGCTGCAACACATCATCGCGATCACCGCACCGATCATGGGCGAACGCATCACTTGGCGAACTACGCCGGCCGACGCCGCGACCGTCCGCGCAGCCACTCACATCTCGATCCACCTGGATCTGCTGGTGTTCGTGCCCAAGCACGGATGACCTGCTTGTCAGCATCCGCCAGCAGCGCCGATCGAGTGCGACGTGCCACTCAAGGACGTGCTGGCCCAACGGCCAAGAGTGCCGGTGTGCGTTGAGGCACGGTGACGCCGCTGAATGAGCAATCCAGCTCGGCAAGCTGCATGCCAGCGCGCAGTTGATCGTGCACGGTCAACACGTAAGCAGCGACAACAATGCAGCTACCAGCACCGCCTGGTCCCGCTTCGACAGTTCGGCGCTGACCGCCCCAAGCCGTTGCAGGTCGTTGCTGTGCCGGATGCCGAGGAGAAGTTCAAGGACAGCGCGCTGCGCAACGAGGCAGAGGCGGATGCCATCGTCGACACCGTCACGACTCTGATCGCCGACCCGGCAACAACGACCGCAGCATCGGTGTCGTGGTCATGCAGGACTGCTACCAGACCACCATGATCGACGACAAGCTACGCGAACGCATCGACGATGCAGCAGCCGGTCCATGTCGAGATCACGGGGGTGTGGTGGGCGGCCATCGCCTTCATACCATGGAGGCCGCAATCCCACCTGGCAATGCTGTTGCGATCGCATCCAGGCAGGTACCGATCGATTCGAGATCGCCCGGCCATTGACCCGGTATCCCCCGGTCCGGACAAGTTCAGGATGCCGATCTGACCGCTGTCCAATGGCCGGAACCCCGGCGAACAGACGTGGTACGACAACCGCCCCGAAGCCGGCTACGACGTGGACACTCGCCGGAATGGGGAGCGCGTCCCCGCATCGATCACAGGAGGCGCGCATGGACGAGATCGCCGAGGCGGCATTCGACGCACCGACGCGTCATGTCCGCCTACGATCCGTCCTGGGTCAATGCCGAGGTGGCCGAGCCGCCGCCGGCCTGATCCGCTCGGGTCAGCCTGATCCGCTCGGGTCAGCCTGATCCGCTCGGGTCAGCCTGATCCGCTCGGGTCAGCCTGATCCGCTCGAGTCAAGCGACGACCTCCCCGGCCAGGCGGATCGGGCTGGGGAACGAGATGTCGCGCGCCAGGTCGAGAGTTTTCTCCCCGCTGGTCACCGACTGGCCGGCGATTGCCAGGGCACCCTTGATCGCGCAGTCGCCGGCCCGGATCCCGGTGACGCAGCCGTCGCGGACGTGGACGAGGACACCTCGGAGGGTCAGGTCAAGTTTGAGTTGGACGGTGACCGTCGCGACCCGCTTGTTGCCCAGGTACACCTCGACCCGCGGCTCGTAGCCGACCGAGACTTCGTGGGTGATCAGCCCGATCAACCGGACCGCGTTCGGGTCGCCGGCGGTCTCCTCGGCCGCCTGGACCAGCGCCGTGTATTTCGACCAGGACCGTTCGAAGATCGTGGAGACGCTCATCTCGAGGATCTCGCCGGCGACGCTGCCGACCTCGTCGACCACGGCGTCCTTGGTCAGATTGGCCGTCCGGCCCAGGTGGTCGCGGATCTCACCGGCCGAGTCGGTCGAGCGAAGCGTCTCGGTCAGCGCGCGGGCCGCGCCGTCCGGGCTGTCGAAGAACACCGTACTGATCGGGATAGTCGTCATGGCAGGTCCTCCGGCACGTGGGGAGCCAGGCGGGGGCGGCGGATCTGGAGACGGATGTCCCGAGCCGGCGGTGCGTCCGGGCGGTCGACCCGCACGGACATCTCCTCGGGCGCGAGCACCGGCACCACAGACACCGTCCCTTCGCTCTGCTGGTCATCGCTTTTCCGGCGCTCGTCGGACTGGACGGCGGCCGGGCGGGGACGGAACCGGTCGAGGACCGGCTTGCGGATGACGCGGAAGGCGAGCAGGCCGACCAGCAGGACGCCGCCGAGCGCGGTCCGCCAGAGGAGACTCCAGGCGATGACTCGCCAGTCGTGGTTGTCCTTATCGGGCGGCAGCACGCGGAACGACGAGAGGCCCTGGGCGGTGCCGCCGGGGCCGCCGGATCGGGCGTAGACGATCGTCCAGTGCAGGGGGCTGAGGCCGGTCGATATCGTCGGCGGCACCTCCACCCGCGCGGTCCAGCCGCCCGGCGACTCCTGACAGCTGGTGAGGGCGTCATCGGCGAATCCGACTCGGCAGCCGGTGATGGTTACGCCCGTGTCCTCGGAGTTGTGCGAGACGGTCACTTCCTTGCCGCCGGCTGCGGCGGCCGGATCGGCGACCACCTCGAAGGCTGGGGCGGCTGGCGCGGATCCGCGCACCGGGTAGTCGGTCGTGCCGTTGGCGTCGGCGCGGGTGCCCGCCGTGTCGACGAAGCTGACCCGCCAGTCCAGGGGCAGCGTTTCGCCGGCGGGCGCGTCGGCAGGGACGGTGGCCTGGGCCGACCAGTGGCCGCCGGAGTGACGGCAGGCGCGGTCGCCGCCGCCGGAGAAGACGACGGCGCAGCCGAGGATCCGCACGTCAGGGTCGAGCGGGGAGACGACGACCGTCACCCGGGCGCCAGTCGAGGCGGACTCGGGCCTCGTCTCAGCCACGAACTGGGGCGCCGACCCGGGGATGATGGCCACCTGCCCGGTGCTGGTACCGTTACCGGGCGGTGGCGTTGTTGCTTTGGCGGCCGGTGTCGTGGTCTTGGTGACCGGCCCGGTCTTCGGCAGCGGAGACAGAATCAGGTAGGGGATGACGTCGTCGTCCGCGCCTTTGCGTCCGGCGGCGCCGGTGTACTCCACGCCCCAGCGCAGCAGCGTCGCGCCGGGCGGCTGGTCCTGGGGCACCCGGGTGCGGACGACTCGGCGCTGGGGCGAGCGTCGGCAGGTGTTGCCGATCGCGTGCGGGAAGAACGCGATGCAGTCCACGATCTCCACCGCTGGGATCAGCGAGGTGAACGTCAGCGTGACGGTGTCGTCGGGCCGCGCCGCCGGAGGCTGGACGGTTACCGAGAAGTCCGGCTCCTCGACCACCACGGTGAACCCGACCGACCCCTTACGCTGATCGCCCTTCTCCCCGCGGCGGGAGCTCTCGAAGGTCAGCTCCCACGGCAATTCGACCGGGCCCGTCTCGGCGTCGCCGGGGATCATGACCGTCGCCAGGCCGGTGCCGGTGCAGTCGATGCGCTCGCCCCGATAGGTCACGAAGCACGTCCTGACGTCCACGCCGGTGGTCAGGCTCTCGAACTGGACCGTCACCGGCGTGCCCGGCTCGACCTGGGCCGATCCGGCGATCCCCACTTGGAATTCCGGCGCGGGCCACGGTTCTACCTTGATTTCGACCTCGCCCGGCGTGGTGTTGTCGGTTCCCGGACCGCCGGTGTACGCGACGTTCCACGGCACGACCGAGGTGACGTCCGGGGCGGGTACCCGCGCGAACCATCTGCCGCCGTCCTCGCCGCACTTGATGCCCTTCACGCTGCACCCGGTGATGGTCACGCCGGCAGGTTCGCTGGTGAACCTCACGTCGACCGGCTGTCCCGGATTCGCCGCCGCCGGCTCCACGGCCGTGCTGAACGCCGGCTCGAAAACGTCGAAGGTGAAGACACCGGTGTCAGGATCAAATCCAGACTTCCCGTTGACGGTGTATTCGATGGTCCAATGGACCTGGTGCTTGCTGGCCTTCAGGGACTTGGGCATAGCCATCGTCCATGTTGCGTCGCCGGCCACGCCGCCGCACCCGACTGTCGACTTCAGGGCGGCGTCCAGGTAGAACTCGCAGCTCGTAACGTCGACGGCCGCAACCGCCGACCGGTAGTTGATGACCGGCTTCAAAGCGAACGTGACCTGGACCTCCGAGCCGGGCAGGCCGCTGGCCGTTTTCGGGCTCGCGGTGAAGTACGGGGCCTGTGCCTCCTTCGCGGCAGCTGGCATCGACGTCGCGAGCAGCGCGATCGCGGCGACAACTCGGCTCAGCACGACAGACATCACCCTCACCGTCCACCCAGACGGCATGCGCGTCAGGCAGATCACCGACACTCTCCGTGATCAGCCATCGACGACGGCGCATTTCGGCAGGACCCTCCTCGGCTGGTGCGTCCGCTGACGGCGGCGCGGTCTACGCCTGCACGATGTCGGGCAGCAGATCGGCTGAGGGTTCCGCGCCGAGCTCGCGCCGTACCAGCTGCCGGTAGGCCTCGAAAGCGCGGCGACCCTCGATCCAGTTTCGCTCGGCCAGATGCACCTCGATGAGGGCCCGCTGCGCGCTCTCCCGCAGCGGTTCGACGTTCACGGCCATCAGCGCCGCGTCGACGGCCTCCGCGTAGCGACCGGCTTGCACGAGCTTCCGGCTCAGGGCCTCGAGGGCGTGCAACGCCTGCTGACGGATGCGCTCGCGCTCCATCAGCGCCCACTCCTCGTACCAGCCGGGCAGCAGGTCCAGGGCCTCCGGCAGCACGGCGGGCATGGCCAGGTCGGCGCCGGCCGCGGTGTGCCGGATCAGCCGATTCGCCCAGTCGCTCACCGCGTGGACGTCGACGCCCACCCGGTCGCCGAGGCGCAACGACCACTTGTCCGCGTCGATGAGGTCGATGCCGGCCAGCCGCAGGCGCCACAGCGCCGAGCGCAGGTTGCCGGACGCGCGCTCGTCGCCACCGACCGGCCACAGCGCTCCGGCCACGCACCGGCGCTCGACCCGGCGACGGCGGAGCGCGACGAACACCAGGAGCCGTTTCGAGCCCTCCGGCACCTCCTTGCGGCCCGTGCGCGTGGTCACGTACGGACCGCTGAACAGGTGCAGGACGGGCGCATCCGGAGAGCATGCGCCGATCGATGAACTCATCGCATTCGCAGCCACGACCTCACCTCCGCTCAGAGCCGTTGAGGCCGACCGTAACGGCCGCATCGTCACCGCGCTGTCACGAGCCGCTGTCTTCCCGGAACACCGTGATGACGTCGCGTATCAATTGCACTGCCTCATCCGCGTCGCCGGTGCGGAACAGTCGTTCTTCCGACGTTTGCCGGATGTCCGGATTGACGACGACCGTGATGGCCAGCCCCGACTTCCGTCGTTCGATGCGCATGACGCACACCGCGGCGGGTGATGGGTCATCCTTCATGCCGGTGAGCGTGTGCGCCGACTGTCACCGCACCGTCCCTGCCCAGCTCAGACCGCCGGTGAGAGACTCAGCTCAGGGCGCCGGCGGGAGCCCGGGGTCGAGGTCCGTCGACACGGCGGCCGACGCGGCCTCGACTTCGGACCGGTCGTCGGGCCGGCCCATGGCCAGATCACCGCCGGCGCGGCGTCCGGCCGCCGACTGCTGCACCACATGCACCAGTTCGTGCGTGAGAAGCCGGCGACCGACCGCCGAGACGGGGTCGTAGCGCCCGGCGGCGAAGACGACGTCGCGCCCGACCGTGTACGCGAACGAGTTCACGGCTCGCGCCGAGTGGGCGGCCGCGGCGTCGGTGTGTACCCGGACGCGGCTGAAGTCGTGACCGAACCGCGCACCCGCCGTCGTGGCGATGCGGGCGTCGAGCGCCTGGCCGGGCGAGGCGAGCACGTCATGGACCACGGGGGGCACGGACGCGACGGCCGGCCCGAACGCACCGCTGCGCTGCAGCTGCGACTCGTCGTCGTGCCCGCACGTCCCGGGCGGACAGCTCTGTCCTCCGCAGCGCATGAGCACCGGATCCGGCGACGCCGTGAACCTTCGCTCCGGCGCGCGCGCCATACCGACCGTTGCCTCGTGCATGTTCGTCTCCACGGTTGCTCCGATCGAGCCAGTCTCGGCCGCCGCCGTCACAGACGCGTCACGCCCGCCCGATGCCGCCCCGAAGCGTTGTCGCGGACCGGACAGCGGCCTCCTGACGCGCGTGACGCTGGGGTGACAGCACCGGCGCACGGTGAACGTCCGCCTCCATCGCGTCGCGGAAGGGAGACACGGCCATGCCCATCGCCCCTACGTTCCCGGGCGTCTATATCGACGAACTGCCGAGCGCGGTACGGACGATCGCCGGGGTGCCCACATCCATCGCCGCCTTTGTCGGCTGGGCCCCGCGCGGTCCCGACCACCCGGTGCACATCACGAGCTTCGCCGACTACCAACTCTCCTTCGGCGGCCTGCATCCCAAGAGCCCGATGAGCTACGCGGTCCTGCAGTTCTATCAGAACGGCGGAAGCGAAGCGGAGATCGTCCGGCTGGTCGGCGGCCCGGTCCCGGTGGGCGAGCCCCCGGTCGACACCGATCCGGCGGCGTCCACCATCACGTTGCCCGGGGCGACGGACGGCGACGACGTGGCGCTCCAAGCGCTGAGCCCGGGCGTCTGGGGCGATCGAATCCAGGTCCGCGTGGACTACGACACCAGAGACCTCGAACCGGCGGACAAGGATCGCGATCTGTACAACCTGTCGATCACCGACCCGGTCGTCGGCGTCGAGCGCTACCTCAACATCAGCACCGATTCCGACGACCCGCGCAGCCTCGACAAGGTGCTCGGATCGTCCCGGCTGGTCACCGTCACCGGCGGCGCCGAGGCACTGCCGGCCGCGCATGCCGCGGTCGACAGCGATGACGGCCCCAAGCCCGGCCAGGACCCGTTCGCCCCCGGCCACGACACCGATTGGTACAACACCGGAACCGGCGGCCTGGACGGCAATCCCGTCCTCGGCGGTCGGGACTACCTCGGCGGGGACGGCGACAGCTTCGAGCTCGACAAGTCCGGCCTGTACGCCCTGCTCAAGACCGACATCTTCAACATCCTCTGCCTGCCGGGCACGCAGGACCTCTCGGGCGTGCTCACCGCCGCGCTGACCCTGTGCCTGCAGGAACGCGCCATGCTGATCGTGGACCCGCCGTCGGGATGGACCAGCGTGGCGGACGCGACGGAGGCGCACACGCTCACCGGCGACGCCACCCGCAACGCGGCGATCTACTTCCCCCGGGTCATGTCGACCGACCCGCTGCAGGAGGACCGGGTGCGGGCCTTCCCGCCGTGCGGGGTGATGGCCGGCGTGTGGGCGAGGACCGACGTCCAGCGTGGCGTGTGGAAGGCGCCCGCGGGCACCGACGCGTCGCTCGGCGGTGTGACCGCTCTGGACATCGCGATGAACGACCTCGAGAACGGGCGTCTCAACCCGCTCGCGGTCAACTGCCTGCGGTCGTTCCCGGTGGTCGGCCCGGTCGCCTGGGGCGCGCGGACCATGCGCGGAGCGGACCGCCTCGGTGACCAGTGGAAGTACCTGCCCGTACGCCGGCTGGCCCTGTTCCTGGAGGAGTCCCTCTACCGCGGCACCCAGTGGGTGGTGTTCCAGCCGAACGACGAGCCGCTGTGGTCGTCGATCCGGCTCAACGTCGGCGCCTTCATGAACAGCCTCTTCCGCCAGGGCGCCTTCCAGGGCCGTACGCCGCGGGAGGCGTACCTGGTCAAGTGCGACGCCCAGAACAATCCCCAGAACGACATCGACCGCGGGATCGTAAACATCCTGGTGGGCTTCGCCCCGCTCAAACCCGCCGAGTTCGTGCTCATCCACATCCAGCAACTCGCCGGCCAGATTCAGGTCTAGGGGGCGACAGACATGCCACAGGTCAGCGTGCGGGGCCAGCGCCTCGACCCGTACAAGAACTTCCGGTTCCGGGTGAAGTTCAGCGACAGCACCGACTACATCGCCGGCGTCAGCAAGGTCTCCGGCTTCAAACGCACCACCGAGGTCATCAAGCACCGCTCCGGCGGTGATCCGGCCACCAGCTACAAATTGCCCGGGCGTACGGAGTACGACCCCATCCAGATGGAACGCGGGGTCGGCGCCCATCACATCTTCGAGGCCTGGGCCAACAAGACCTGGAGCTTCCGGAACGCGGCCGGCGGGCTGGAGGCCTCGCTGCAGGACTTCCGCCGCGACATCACCATCGACATGTTCGACGAGTCCGGTCAGAAGGTCCTGTCCTACCAGGTGTTCAACTGCTGGGTCTCGGAGTACCAGCCGCTGTCCGACTTCGATTCCAACGCCAACGCCGTCTCCATCCAGCACATCAAGCTGGAGAACGAGGGCTGGATCCGGGACATCGACGTGGTTCCCCCCTCGGATCTGCAGTTCGACGACCCGGTGGCGTGAGCCGTGGCCGCGATCACCGAAGGCGAGCTCCTGGCGGCGTGGGAGGCCGCGCTCGGCCGCCCGGCCGTCGCGCGGGCGCTCGCGCTGGCCGGCGCGGCCTGCCGGCGGGACCCGGCCGAGCTCTCGGATCTGCCCCTGGGCCGCCGCGATGCGCTGCTGCTGGATCTGCGGGAGCGCTGTTTCGGTCCGCAGCTGTCGTCGGAGACATCCTGCCCCCGCTGCGCGGAACGGCTGGAGTTGATGCTGGATGTCGCGGACATCCGCGTCCCGGTCGAGGAGGCGCCGGACGATCGGTGCCACGTCGAGGTGGCGGGCGTGGAGGTGGAGTTCCGCCTGCCGACGAGCGGCGATCTGCTGGCTCTCGGTTCCGCCGGGGGCGACGCCCGCCGCCGGCTGCTCGAAACGTGTGTCGTCGAACGGAGTGCGGGCAGCGAGGCGTTGAGCGACGAGATCCTCGCCGGCGTCGCCGCCCGGCTGCCGGTGGCCGACCCGCAGGCTGACGTCGTACTGAGCCTGGCCTGCTGGTCCTGCGGCCACGAGTGGGATGCGCCGTTCGACGTGGCGGCCTACCTGTGGATGGAGGTCGACGCGTACGCCCGCCGGCTGCTGTTCGATGTGCATTCCCTGGCCAGCGCCTACGGGTGGAGCGAAGCCGAGGTGCTGGCCGTCAGCCCGGCCCGCCGACGGTTCTACCTGGACGAGGTGGCAGCCTGATGAACGACTTCGTGAGCCGGCTTCTCTCCCGTGGCGACGGGCCGCCGCTGATCCGGCCGCTCCTGCCGTCGGTGTTCGAGCCGGGGCCGGCACTCGCCGACCATCCGGTCCCGCCGGGCGAATCGGCGGAGCGGGAGCCGGGCGCTTCGTCGCTGCCGTCATACGCCGGGTCGGCCCAGCCGCCCGTGCACGACCGCGCCGACCGGACGCAGCCGTCGACGCGCACGCCGGTGGAGATCACCGTCCCCGAAGCGCCGGCGCTGGAACCCGCTCGGCCGGATCCGGGACATCGGGCTGACGACGAGCACGATGTCGAAGGACCGGCGGACCACGGCTGCGAGCCGGTACGTTCCGGGCCGCCCAGTCCGGCCCGCCTCGTGGCGGCGACGCCGGAACAGCCACCCCGGCCGACACCGCCCCCGGCGCTGGAACAGCCATCCAAGCGGTCCCCGGTACCGGGCCCGCCGTACCGGACCGGACGGGCACGGGCACAACGGCACGGGTTCGCGCAGCCCAGCACCTTGCGCGCGGCGATCGCACTCACCACCCCGGTGCCGCCGGACGACCCGCCGCCGTCGCCGGCCAGCCACCCGGTACAGCCGTGGGCGGCCGAGCCGCCGACGCCGCTCGCCGTTCGCGACCTTCCCCGGGGACCGGCGCCCCGGCGGGGGAACCCGCCCGCGGAGCGGACCGTCACCGTCACGATCGGACGAGTCGAGCTGCGCGCCACGCCCGAGCGGGCCCCTGCTCCGAAGCGCCGGGAACCGCGCCGTCCCCCAGCGCCCAGCCTGCAGCAGTATCTGCGGGACCGCTCGGGCGGTGACCGGACATGAGCGACCCGCGTGCCATCGAGGCGGTGACGGAGACGCTGCGCAACCTCGTCGACATCGGGGTCAAGGAGGTCGAGGCCAGTGCCGTCGCGATCGCGCGGCCGCCCGACCGGGTCGGCGACACCGCCTTCGAGAAGCAGGTCAACCTCTTCCTCTACCAGGTCGCCGTGGACGGTGCCCTGCGTAACGAGCCCACCGGCGACCTGCTGCCCGGCGAGACCGGTGACCCGCCTCTCCCCCTGGTGCTGCACTACTTGCTCACCGCGCACGTCGCCGACGGCGACGACCTGCAGGCGCACGGGATACTGGGCGGGGCGCTGCGCATCCTGCACGAGCACGCGCGGCTGACCCGCGCCGAGCTGGCCCAGATCGCCCCCTACAGCGACATCGCCAACCAGGTGGAACGGGTCCGGATCACCTGGCAGCCGCACGACGAGAAGGACATCTACTCGCTGTGGTCGGTGTTCCAGGCGCCGTACCGGCTGTCCGCGGCGTTCGAGGCGCGAGTCGTGCTGATCGACAGCCGCCGCCGCGGCCGCGCGCCGCTGCCCGTGCTCAGGCGCGGCGAGCTGGACCGCGGACCGGTGGCGCTGGCCGATGCCGCTTCGCCGTTCCCCGCCCTGCGCGCGGCGATCGCTCCGAACGGCCAGCCGGCCGCGCGGCTCGGCGACGTCGTCACCCTGGAGGGGTCGCATCTGTCCGCGGCCGACGTGCGGGTCCGCCTCACCCATCCGTTGCTCGCCGAGCCCGTCGACGTGGTGGCGGCGGAGGTCGTCGAGGTCACCGACACGCGCGTGCGGTTCCGGGTCCCGACCGAGCCCGCGCTGCTGCCGTCCGGCGCCTGGCTGACCGCCGTCGTGCACGGCGACCCGACCTCCCGGGAGCTGCCGACCAACAGTGTCGGTGTGCTGCTCGCGCCGCGGATCACCAGCACGATGCCGATGACGGTCGCGCGCGACGCCGCCGGCACGGCCGTCGTGACACTCGACTGCGAGCCCGAGGCGCGGCCGGGGCAATCGGTGGCCCTGGTGCTCGGGGGCGAACCATGGCCGGCGGATCCGATCGTCGCGCCCGCCGGCACGCTGACGTTCCGGGTGCCCGACGCGCAGCCCGGCGTCCACGTCGTCCGGTTGCGGATCGCCGGGACGGACTCGCTGTGGTTCGACCCGGCCGCCACGCCGCCGGCACCCTTGGCCTCTCAGCAGCTGACGGTGACGTGATGAGCCGGCCGCTGTCCGACCACGCCGCCTGGGAGGCGGCCAACGGCGAGTTCCTCGCCGCGTCGCTGCATTGGCTGCGGCTCCTGCTGCTGGGCGCGCGGACTGCCGAGCCGCCGGACGGACCCCCGGTCGACCTGCCCGAGGTGCCCGGGTCGTGGAGGTCGAGGCGGCGGCAGAGCATGCCGTCCGTCGAGCCGCCGCTGCGCGCGCCGGCGCCGCCGGTCACCGCCGCGCAGATCGCCAACGCCGCCCAGGCGGTCACCGACGCCGAGCGGATGTCGCCGCCGCCCGCGTTGGTCACCCTGGCCGAGACCTTCGGGCTCACCCGCTTCGAACGCGACACGCTGCTGTTGTGCGCCGCGACCGAACTCGACCCCTCGCTCGGCGACCTGTGTGCCTCGGTCCAGGGCCAGAGCATGGCCTTCCCGACCTTCGCGCTGGCGCTGCGCGTACTACCCGATCCGGCGTGGTCGGTGCTGTCGCCGCAACGCGGCCTGCGCTACTGGCGACTGGTCGAGATCAATCAACACAGCGGCCAGACGCTTACGGCCAGCGGCCTGCGGGCCGACGAACGCATCGTCAACGTGATCAAGTGCCTCAACTACGTCGACGACCGCCTGGAACCGCTGCTCACCCCGCTCGACCCCGACCTCGACGCGGACTTACCCGCCTCGCACGAATCCGTACTCGCCCAGATGATCCGGCAGTGGCAGGCAGTCGACGGGCCGACCGCCGTCGTCCAGCTCGCCGGCGCCGACCGGGCCAGCAAGCAACTCGTCGCGGCGCACGCCGCCGCCCGCTGCGGACTGCTCGCCTACCGCCTGCCGGCGGCACTGCTACCGGCGGCCGCCACCGAGCTGGACAACCTCGCACGGCTGTGGCAGCGGGAATCGATGCTGCTGCCCATCGCGCTCTTCCTCGACGTCGAGGACGCCGGGCAGAACGGCGAGACGCGCCCGCCGGTGGCCCAGTTCCTGCAACGACTGCACTGCCCGACGTTGCTGGCCACCCGAGAGAGCTGGCCCGACGTCGGCTCGTACAGCACTGTCGTGGACGTGGCGCCGCCGACCACCGCCGAACGCGCCGCGGCGTGGCGGGCCGCGCTCGGCCCGGCGGCCGGCGAGCGGCAGGTGCTGTCCCTGGCGGCTCAGTTCGCGCTGGACGTGCCCTCGATCCGGGTCATCGCCGCCGGCGGCGGCACCGAGCGCGAGGTGTGGCGGGCGTGCAAGAGCCGTACCCGCCCGCAGCTGGACGCGCTGGCCCAGCGGCTGGAGCCCCGGGTGGACTGGGCCGATCTCGTTCTGCCCGGCGACGAGCTGCGCATGCTGCGGCAGATCGCCGAACAGGTCACGCACCGGCTCACCGTCTACGACACCTGGGGTTTCGGTGAACGGATCACCCGTGGCCTGGGCGTCAGCGCACTGTTCACCGGCCCGAGCGGCACCGGCAAGACGATGGCCGCCGAGGTGCTAGCCAACCACCTGGACCTCGACCTGTACCGGGTGGACCTGTCCGCGGTGGTCAGCAAGTACATCGGCGAGACGGAGAAGAACCTGCGCCGGTTGTTCGACGCCGCCGAGGGCGGTGGGGTGATCCTGTTCTTCGACGAGGCCGACGCGCTGTTCGGCAAACGCAACGAGGTGAAGGACGCGCACGACCGCTACGCCAACACGCAGACCAACGATCTGCTCCAGCGCATGGAGGCGTACAGCGGTCTGTCGATCCTCGCCACGAACATGCGCCGGGCCCTCGACGGCGCGTTCATCCGGCGGCTGCGGTTCATCGTGGAGTTCCCGTTCCCCGGACTCGCCGAGCGGCGCATCATCTGGCAGAGGGTGTTCCCGGACGCGTCGCCGCGCGACGATCTGGATTTCGACCGGCTGGCCGCGCTGCCGCTCGCCGGTGGCCCCGCTCGCAACGTCGCCCTGAACGCCGCGTTCCTCGCCTCGGCCGCTGGCACCGCGATCACCATGCCGGCGGTGCTGGCCGCGGCGCGCAGCGAGTTCCGCAAGCTCGAGCTGCCCATCCGGGAGCGCGACTTCGCCTGGTCTGAGGAGCGGGTGCCATGAGAGTCGAACTGCGCATCGACCGGCTCGTGCTCGACGACAAGGCCGTCTCCCGCGAACACGCCGACACCTTGCGCCGGGCCGTGGAGTTCGAGCTGTCGCGGCTGCTCGTCGCCGCGCCCTCGGCGAGCTGGCAGCGATCCCGCCGGATGCGGCGGGTCACCGGGCCGGACGTCGTCCGCGCGGGTGCCGCGGGCCTCGGCGCGGGCATCGCCCGATCGGTGTACGAGGCGGTGGGTCGTGCGGACTGAACTCGCCTCCGTGCGTACCCCGGCACGGACCCCGACGCGATCAACGGTCCCAGCGGCCGAGGCGCCCGGGCGACCTCTCGGCCCGGGCGTGCGAGCGCTGCTCGAGCCCCGCTTCGGCGCGGATTTCAGCCGCGTGCGGGTGCACGACGACAGCGCCGCCGGGCTGGCGGCCCAGCACCTGCATGCGCACGCGTTCACCGTGGGCGACGACGTCTACCTCGGTGCTCCGGCCGGCCTCGGGCTCCGCAGTATCGCGCACGAGCTCGCGCATGTCGTCCAGTACCGCAACGGAGGCATCGAGCCCGGCGCCGAGACGACGGCCCACGGTGCCGCGGCGGCCGTGCTGAGCGGGCACAGCGTGGATCCGGCCGCCCTGGGCGGACGCCCACCCGGCGTCGCTCGCGACGCCGACAGCACCGCGGGTCCGGCGCCCGGACTGCACCTCACCGTGGGTACTTTCGACGGATTCCCGGCCGGCGGCGCCGACCTCACGCCCACGCACCGGTCCACCGTGCGATTCCTCGCCTCTCTCATCACCACCTGGATCGGCACGGGCCCGGCGATGCCGTTCCGCGTAGTCGCGCGCGCGGGCGCCGGTGGACCAGACGCCGACCTGGCGGCCCGGCGCGCCCGCGCGGTGGCCGGCGCGTTGATCGAGGCCGGCGTGCCGGCGGCGGCGCTCGCGCTCGACCCGGCGGGGCCGTCCACCGGCGCCGCGCAGGTGGTGGTCGAGGCGCCGCGGTCCGGTCCGGCTGTCACACCGGTGCCGGACCTGCTCAGCGGAGCGGGCGCCGGGAGTCCCGCCACCGCGCGGACGAGACCGGACCCGCTGACCCCGACCCTCGCCGGCCGGCTCACCACGCCCACCACCGGACCGCCGGGCGACCGCCCACCGGACCGGATGCGGCCCGGGACCGTCGGCGACGTCATCGGTGCCGTGGTGAAAGTGCCGGCCGTCGCCGACCTGCTCGAGAGCCAGCGGTATCGGCTGCTCGAACGCACCACGACGGGCGAGAAGGTGGTCCTCGGCGCCGGCGTCGCCACGATGGCCGGCGTGGCCGTCGCCGGCCTCGCCCAGCTACCCGAGTTCGGCCGGCTGGCGCGCGAGAAGGTCGACGGGCTCGCCGTCCCGCTGGCACTGCTCGCCGACCGGGACTTCCGGATACCGATCCCCGGCACGGCCCGCTCGGTCGGATTCGACATGCGGTCGCTGGGCTCGGTGCCGAACGACATCCTGCGGGCCACCACGGTGCAGTTCCGCACGCTCGCGCCGAGCGAGCTGCGGGCACCGGCCGGCACCGTCGACCTCGGTTTCTCCCTGTCGGTGGACCTCGCCAAGCTGCCGGCCGCGAAGGCCCTGAGATGAGCAGGGCCGCCGATCGCGAGGAGGTGACGACATGACCGGCTTCCCGGCCGCCGCACCCGTGGTCCGCGGTGGGTTCGTGCTGCTGGATCCGACGTTCGGCCGGCCGGTGCGGACCATCCCATTCCAGTTCAACCCCGACACGTTGACGCGCACCTTGGAGCCGCAGGGCATCGGCAACGAGCCCGGCGACCGCCTGGAGGCGCTGCGCCTCAAGGGCCCGCCGCACGAGTCGTTCAAGTTCGACGCCGAGTTCGACGCCACCGATCAGCTGGACCGTCCCGCCGAACACCCGCGGGAGGCGGCGAACGGCGTGGCCCCGGTGCTGTCCGCGCTGGAGGCGAGCATCTACCCCACCGTCGACCAGCTGATCGCCGAGAACGACCTGGCCGGTCGCGGCATGATCGAGATCGCGGCCGTGGAGGCGCCGCTCATGGTGCTGGTGCTCGGGGCCCGGCGGGTCGTACCCGTCCGCCTCACCGAGCTCAGCGTGACCGAGGAGGCCTTCGACACCTCCCTCGACCCGATCCGGGCGAAGGTCAGCATCGGCGTACGGGTGCTCACCGTCGACGACGTCGGCTACCGGCACAAGGGCGGCCAGCTGTACCTGCAGTACCACCGGCAGAAGCAGCAGTTCGCCGCGCTCGTCACCAACACCGTGGCCGATCTCGGCCTCACCACGATCTGAGGTGGTCAGTGATGTTCTCGGTCGCCAGCCGTTACCAGCCGGTTCCCACCGCCACCTACGAGCTGCCCGGCGGGCGCACCGTCGTCTACGTGCGGCGCCGGCTGCTGCCCCGGCCCGAGGAGCTCACCACCATCGGCGTGCACATCGTCGGCCCGGCCGAGCACAACCGGCTGGATCTTGTCGCCGCGGTGGAGTTGGACGACCCCCAGCAGTGGTGGCAGCTCGCCGACGCCAACCGGGCCACGGACCCCGATGACCTGACCACACCCGCGGGCCGGGTGCTGCGGATCACCCTGCCCGCCGGTCTGCCGAGCGGGGGCGGCCTGTTCGGGGTGCCCCATGGCTAGCAGCGTGCAGCTGATGCTGCTGATCGGCAAAGTGCTCGCGGCGCCGGCGCCGCAGGAGCTGATGGACGCGGTCCGATCCGTCCAGGTGACGTCGGCCGCCGGGCAGCGCAGCGGGTTCCAGGTGACCTTCGCGGTCAGCAAGCGGTCGGTCGTCACCCAGGCGCTCCTGCCGTCCGGCCTGCTCGACCCGCCGACCCGGGTCGTGATCGCCGTCGTCGTCGGCGGCACCCTGGACGTGCTCATGGACGGCGTGGTCACCCGGCACGACGTGGCCCCGGGCGAATCCCCCGGGTCCTCGACGCTGACCGTCACGGGCGAGGACCTGACCGTGCTGATGGACGTCGAGGACGTACGCCAGTGCTATCCCGCGATGCCGCTCAACGTACGCGTCCTGCGGATCCTGTTGAAGTACGCGCACTACGGGATCATCCCGGCGCCCGTTCCGGCGGTCATCTTCAGCGTGAAGACGCCGATCGAGGAGATCCCGATCCAGTCGGGCACCGACCTGGACTACATCAAGGCGCTGGCATCGGAGGCCGGCTACACCTTCCACCTGATCCCCGGTCCGGTGCCGAACGTGAGCACCGCCTACTGGGGTCCGCAGGTTCGGGCCGGTCTTGTGCAGCCCGCCCTGACCGTGGACAGCGGCGCGGCCACGAACGTGGAATCGCTGACGTTCAGCTTCGACGGCCTGTCGCGCGCCGAGTACACGGTCCAGATCACCGAGCCGACCACCAAGATCAGCTTTTCGGTGCCGCTGCCCAACGTGTCGTTGTTGCGCCCGCCGCTCGCCGTCCGGCCGGCCATCGCACTCAAGAGGCAACCGCTGCCCAACCAGAGCGGCCGCGCGGTGACGGACATCCTGCTGCGCGGGCTCAGCAAGACGGCCCAGTCCTCCGACGCCGTCACCGGGCAGGGCAAGCTCGACGTGCTGCGCTACGGCCACATCCTGAAGTCCCGGAACCTGGTGGGCGTGCGCGGCGCGGGACTGGCCTACGACGGCCTCTATTACGTCTCCAGCGTCACCCACGACATCAAACGCGGTGAGTACAAGCAGAGCTTCAGCCTGACCAGGGACGGGTTCGTCCCCTTCTCCGACCGGGTGATGACATGACCGCCGACGCGAAGAAGTTCTCCGGTCCGTACAAGGGTGTCGTCGTCTCCAACATCGACCCCTTGAAGCTCAACCGCCTGCAGGTACGCGTCGACGACGTACTGGGCTCCGACCCGTGCATCTGGGCCACCCCGCACACGGCGCTGGCCGGCATGCACGTGGTGCCGATCGTCCAGTCGGGCGTGTGGATCGTGTTCCAGGACGACGACATCGACCGGGCGGTGTGGACTGGTTTCTGGCGCGGCGGCACCCTCGAGGCCCCGCAGGTCAGCGAGACCGTCCCGCCCGGCGTGCCGCAGGTGGTGATCGGCACGCCGACGCAGAACTACCTGCTGATCACCGATGCGCCCGGCCCCACCGGTGGCATCCAGATTCAGCTGCACGGGCCCAGCGGGCCGTACATCAAGATCAACGAGGCCGGGATCGAGCTCTCCTGCGGCCCCGGGCTGGCCACCATCCGGCTCGCCGGCACGTCCGTCGACATCAACAACGGCGGCCTGACCGTCCTCAAGTAGGGAGCGACCATGCCCGGCTTCGTCCTCACCACCACGGCGGTCATGACCTGCCCGCACGGCGGGAAGGTCACCATCGTCCCGGCCGGCGCCCGTACGGTGGCCGGCGGACCGATCGCGACGGTGGCCGCCGTGCTCACCGTGGCCGGCTGCGGCTTCACCACGCCCTGCGTCACGGTGAAGTGGGCCAACGTCTCGGCTCGGGTGCAGGTGGACGGCCAGGCCGTCCTGTTGCAAGCCACGCCCAACGGCCCGGGCGGCGGGTTGTGTGCGCCAACACCGGCACCGCCGATCGTCGCCGCCACGCAGGCACGTGTGGTCGGGTCGTGAGCGCGATGCCGGTCACCAGGATGGACATCGGCTTCCCGTTCCACGTCGACGCCCGCGGACGGTCCGGCACCGCCGACTACGCCGCCCATGTCATCGAGATGATCGAGCAACTGCTGTTCACGTCCCGCGGTGAGCGGGTCAACCGGCCCGACTTCGGCTGTGGCCTGCTCGACATGGTGTTCGAACCGAACAGCTTCGCGGTGGCGGCGGTGCTGCAGGCCGACGCGCAGGCCCAGCTGGAGCTGTGGCTCGGCGACGTCATCGCCCTCGAGTCGCTGACCGTGACCGCCGACGACGCCACGCTGCGGGTCGACGTGCAGTACGTGCTGCGGGCGACCGGCGAGCGCCGGATCGACACGATCGACGGCGGGGTGGGCCGATGAGCACCACGGTGAGCTGCTCCGACGATCGGCGCCGCGCGGCCGCCCGGTCCGCCGGCAGCAACGGCATCGACAGCATCGACGTCGGCGCCGATCAGCTGACCCTGACGGTCCGGCTCTTCGCCGAGCCACCGGCCGACCTCGAGCCGGCCAACTTCCGCATCGACGGCGGCCGCCGAGTCACCGGCATCCGCGTGGAGGCCGTCGCCGACTGCGACGGCGCGGACCCGGTTTGCGTGCGGCTCACCGTGGACCGCCACGGCGACCGGTCCACGTACCGGCTCTGCGTGGTCGAGAGAGGCGCCCACGGGCGGCCCGGCACCCGCCCGCATCCCGCCTTCGACCCGCGCTACTCCTGCCAGGACTTCACGTTCAAGCAGAACTGCGCCGCCTTGCAGGACTGCGCCGCGGTCTGCAGCTGCCCCTCCCGCGCCTACGTCGAGCCCGAGATCGACTATCTCGCCAAGGACTACGACAGCTTCCGCCGGCTGCTGCTCGACCGGATGAGCCTGACGACTCCGCGATGGATCGAACGGCACGTGCCCGATCTGGGGACCGCCCTGGTCGAACTCCTCGCCTACGAGGGTGACCGGCTGAGCTACCGGCAGGATGCCACCGCCCCGGAGGCCTACTTCGAGACCGCGCGCCGTCGCGTCTCGATCCGCCGGCATGCGCGGCTGGTGGACTATGCCGTGCACGACGGCTGCGCGGCCCGGGCCTGGGTCTGTCTGGAGACGACCGAGGAGGTCACGCTGCCGGCGGGCGGTTTCCGGTTCGCCTCCCTCCCGCCCACCTCCGCCGTCCAGAGCGGCACCGCGCTCGCCCAGGATCTGGATCGGCCGGACCTGCCCGCGTACGAGGTGTTCGAGCCGGTGACCGTCGAGGACGTGGCGGTGCATCCGGGCCACAGCCGGATCAGCCTGTGGACGTGGGGCGACGGCGAGTGCTGCCTCCCCTCCGGCGCCACGGCGGCGACGCTGGTGGACGGCCCGCCCCAACCGGAGCAGCCGGACGCGTCCGAGCGGAAAGGCGGCGGGGACGACACCCGGGTGCTGCATCTGCGCCCCGGCGACGTCCTGATCTTCGCCGAGGCCACCGGGCCGCGGACCGGGGTGCCCGGCGACGCCGATTCGACCCACAGCCAGGCCGTACGCCTGACGTCGGTGACACCGGCCCGGGACGACCTCTACCGGCAACCCCTGCTGGAGGTCTCCTGGTCACGCGAGGACGCGCTCTCGTTCCCGCTGTGCGTCACCGCGCGCGGCGGCCCCCGCTGCGAGGACCTCGAGGTGGGTGTCGCGTTCGGCAACGTCGTGCTCGTCGAGCACGGCCGCAGCCTGGACTGGTGCGGCGGGTCCACAGAGACGCACGAACAGCCGGTCCTGCGGCAGGAGCTGAGCTGCCCGGATCCACCGGAGTTCGGCTGCGCTTCCGACGGCTCGGCGGTACCCGGCCCGGCCTACCCGCCCATCGAAGCGAGGTTCCGTCCCGCCTTGCGGCGCGGACCGGTCACCCAGCGGGCGCCGTTCCCCGCGCCTGCGACCGTGGCCCGCGCACAGGCCGAGCAGTTGCGCGGCGCGCCGGAACGGGCCCGCGCCCGGCTCACCGCGTGGTGGTCGCGGGTCCGGCACGGCGGCGAGCTCAGTGACGCGAATCTGGCCTATCTCGACCTGTTGTTCGGCCCGCGGCTCGTGCGCCGGCTGCAGGCCCGCGAACACCCGGAGTCCGCACTGGCCGTGCTGCTGGCCCGCTTCGACGACCTGCTCGCCGCCAAGACGGCCCGGCTGGCCGAACTGGTGCGCCGGGCCCGCACGGGTTACCTGCTGGACGCCTCGGACGAGGGCTGGGAGATCGCACAGGCCTGGGGCGATGCCGAGGCACGCGACGTCGCCCCCGGCCGGTCGCTGTTCCGGGGACCGGCCGGGGCCGCCCTGCGGCCGGACCCGCGCGCGGCCCTGCCGGCCCTGCGCGTCACCGTGCCCGCCGGCGACGACGCCCTCGCCGGCCCGGGCGGGAAACTCACGTGGCGGCCGCGCCGGGATCTGCTGAGCAGCGGACCCGACGATCGCCACGTCGTCGGGGAGGTGAACGACGACGGCGTTCTGACGCTGCGGTTCGGCGACGGGCGCGCCGGGGCCGCGCTCCCCAGCGGACGCCCGATCGAGGTGGCCTACCGCGTCGGCAACGGCAGCGCCGGGAACCTCGGCCGCGGCGCCATCAACACCGTCGTGTTCTGCGGCACCCGCACGGGCGGGATCAGCCGGGTCTTCAATCCACTACCGGCGTCGGGCGGTGTCGATCCCGAACCGGTCGCGGACGTTCGCCGGCGCGCCCCGCACGAGCTGAGCCACCGGCTGCTGCGGGCGATCACCCCGGCGGACTACGCCGCGATCGCCGCCGAGGTGCCCGGCATCCAACGCGCGGCTGCGGACCTGCGGTGGGTCGGAAGCTGGTACGAGGTCCAGGTGGCCGTCGACCCGGTCGACGCCGACACCGCACCGGACTGGCTGCTCGCCGCCGTACGCGAGGCCCTGCACCCCGTCCAGCGCATCGGGCATGACGTGTCGGTCCGCTCGGCCGTCCTCGTCCCCCTCGACCTGGCGCTGCGCGTTCGGGTGGAGCCGGACTTCGTCGCCGGCCACGTGGCCCGGTCGCTGACCGGCGTGTTCGGCGAGGGCCGGCTTCCCGACGGCCGACTCGGCCTCTTCCATCCCGACAACCTGAGCTTCGGTACCCCGGTCCGCGTCAGTCAGCTGGTCGCCGCCGCCGCGGCGACGCCCGGGGTCCGCCACGTGGAGGTCACCCGGCTGCAGCCGCTGTTCGGGCCGGCCGGCACCGCCCTCGAGGACGGGCTGCTGCGCATCGGGCCCCTCGAGGTGCCCCAACTGGCCGCCGACCCGGCCCGGCCCGAGTACGGACTGCTCACGCTCGACATGGAAGGTGGCCGATGATCGAGAAACTGTGCGGATGCTGCGCCGGCACCCAGACCGTGACTCCGGCCGACACGACCAACCCGCCGGGCCGGGCCGCGCTGAGCCGCCGCGTCGGCACCCAGGCCCGGTTCCTGGAGTCCATGCTCGCCCGCATCTCGGCCCACGACGCCCTCGGCCTGACGACCCGCGACACCGACGACTTCGCGATCGCACTGCTGGACGGCTGGGCGATGGTGGCCGACGTGCTCACGTTCTATCAGGAGCGGGTCGCGAACGAGGGCTACCTGCGCACCGCCACCGAGCCGGAGTCACTGGCCGAGCTGGGCCGCCTGCTGGGCTATCGGCTCCGGCCGGCCCTCGCGGCCAGCACGTTCCTCGCCTACACCCTTGACCCGGGTGCCCGTACGACGATCCCCGCGGGCTCCCAGGCGCGCAGCGTGCCGGCACAGGGCGAGCTCCCCCAAGCCTTCGAGACCACCGACGCCTTCGAGGCCCGCGCGGAGTGGAACACGCTCGCGGTCCGGCGGACCAGGCCACCGGCGATCGACGCGATCACCGTCGATGCCGATCTGACCGAGCTGACCGTGGCCGGGACGACGGCGAACCTGAAGCCGGCCGACCGATTGTTGTTCCTGTTCGGATCGGCGACCGCGCCGGCTACCCGGATCGTCGGCGAGGCCCGCCCCGACTTCCCCGCCGGGAGCACGGTCGTGACGCTTGTCGCGTTCGGACCGGACATCGGGCCGCTCGCCCAGTCCCTGCAGCGACTGATCAAGGCGGTCGACGAGGCGCGGGGCGCCCAGCCACCGTCGCGGGCGGCCACGGGCGCGGCCGCCGTCCTGGCCGAACTGGCGTTCGACCTGGCCGACGCTCAGGTGGAGAGCGGCGTGAACCAGGTGCCCCGAGCCGAGGTGCGCGAGGCGGTGCGAGGTCTGCGCGAGGAGACGGCCATCGCCCGCCGGCGGGCCCGGCCCGAGGTCGTGCGCTGGTTCGACGAGAAGGTCGGCGCGGTGATCGGGGACAGCATGAGGGTCCTGACGTTGGTCGCGGCGGCGCTGCGTACCGAAGCGCCGGAGCTGGCCGATGTCCGGGACCAGACGCTCGCCCGCGCCTCGCGGGGGTCCTCACCCCCTGGCCCGGACAGCGCGGCGGCCGCGCTGGTGGGGCTCACGCCGATGCTGGCGGCGCTGCGCAAGCCGCCGTCGCGCCCGCCGGCCGCGGCGCGGTACCTATCGTCGCAGGTGCCGGAGCTATTCGCCGCCGACTCCGACGTCCACCCCCGGCTGCTGGCGGTGGCCGATCCCCGGTTGGAGGCGCTCTACCGGGCCTGGGGCAACGCCAAGATCGCGCCGCCCGTGCCGCTGTCCGGACTGCAGGTGATGCGGGTCAAGGCACGCATGTTCCTCGGCGGACTGACCTCGCCGCCGGGCCCTCAGCTGTTGGAGCCGGGGCCCGCGGGCTCGGCGATACTGCCGCTGGACGCAGTGTACGACGGCATCGTGGCGGGCAGCTGGGTGATCGTCGAGGAGGTCGACAACCCCGACCCGCTGATCCGCCAGGTGACCGCGGTGAACCAGCAGACCGTCCCGCAGACCGTCGGATCGCGCGAAACCATCACCACTGTCGACGTGCCGATCACCGTGCTGACCCTCGCAGGCGACATCGGGGCCCTGACGCCCGAACTCGTCACGGTGTACGCGCAGGGCGAGCCCTTGCAGGTTCTCGGCGATCCGCTGAGGGACGACATCGGCGGCGGCACGATCGAGCTGGACCGGGCCTACGACGGGCTGCGCCCGGGCCGGTGGCTGATCGTCTCCGGTGAGCGGACCGACGTCCCCCTGACCAGCGGGGTGGCGGCGAGCGAGCTCACCATGATCGCGGGAGTGCGGCAGCGCGTCGACCCGGACGAGCCGGGCGACACGGTGCACGCCACTCTGGTGCTGGCGAACGAACTGGCCTACACCTACCGGCGCGACACGGCGCTGCTGTACGGCAACGTCACCGCCGCCACGCAGGGCGAGACCCGCACCGAGGTGCTCGGCAGCGGCGACGCCGGCACCACCGACCAGGTCTTCACGCTGCGCCAGGTGACCCCGACCACGCCGCTGACCTGGTTGCCGGCGGACAATCCGCTCGGCGCCGACGACGCGCTGACCGTCCGGGTGAACGGGGTCCGCTGGCACGAGGTCGAGACCTTGACGTGGTCCCGCCACACCGACCACGACTACGTCCAGACCAGCGGCCCGGACGCGACGGCCGCGGTCGCCTTCGGCGACGGCACCCGGGGCGCACGGCTGCCCACCGGGCAGGAGAACGTCACGGCGGAGTACCGCGTCGGGGCGGGCCGGTCGGGCAATCTGGTCAGCGATCAGATCAGCCAGCTGGCTAGCCGGCCCCTGGGCGTCAGTGGGGTCACCAACCCGTTGCCGTCGACCGGGGGCGCGGACGGCGACCAGCCGGCCGACTCCCGCGAGCTCATCCCGCTGCGTGTCCTCGCCCTGGACCGGCTGTTGTCCACCCAGGACTACCAGGATTTCACCAGGGCCCGGGTCGGCATCGGCAAGGCGAGCGCCCGGCGGCTGTACGACGGCGCCCGCGAAGTCGTACACGTGACGATCGCCGGCATGGACGACGTACCGATCGATCCGACGTCCGCACTGTTCACGGCACTGCAGTCGGCGTTGGCCGACTCCGGGGACCCGCACCTGCCGGTCGAGGCGGCCGTCCGCGACCTGGTGCTGATCGTGCTGTCCGCCGGAGTGCGGGTCGACCCCGACCACTCCTGGACGCTGGTCGAGCCCGCCGTACGCGCCGCGGTGCTGAGCGAGCTGGGCTTCGCCAACCGGGAGCTGGGCGAACCGGCCTATCTCAGCCGGGTGGTGGCGGCCATGCAGCACGTACCCGGCGTGGACTATGTGGACGTCGACGTGTTCGCCGGCATCGCCGGCAGTTCCACACCGGCGGAACTGGCCGCCGTCACCGCGGCATTGAGCGGCGCCGCGGCCTGCGTCCCGGCGCGACCAACGCGTTTCGACGAGCTGCGCCACGAGATCACGGACCCCCTCGAGACGCTGACGTCGGTCGCCGGCAGTCACGGGCTCAGCGTCGACGATCTGGTCCGGCTGAACCCGCAACTCGACAGCCCGGTGCTGAGCGTGGGCGGGCGCCTGACCGTCTTCCGGGGGATCCGGCCCGCCCAGTTGGCGCTGTTGTCCCCCGACGTACCCGAGACACTCATCCTTCGGAGTATCCCGTGACCGGTGAACCGGACCGCCTCTACCGGCTGCTGCCGCGCATCTATCAGGTCCGCGACGAGGAGCGTGGCGGACCGCTGCGCGCGCTGCTGGCCGTCGTCACCGAACAGGCCGACCTGGTCGAGGCCGACATCGCCCAGCTCTACGACGACTGGTTCATCGAGACGTGCCAGGACTGGGTGGTGCCCTACCTGGCCGAGCTCGTCGGGTACCGGTTGCTGCACGGCTCCGGCGAGGCTCTCGCCGCCGGCACCGACCAGGCGCGCCTGCTGCTGGCGCAGTCGGCGCCGCGCCGCGACGTAGCGAACACGGTCGGCAATCGCCGGCGCAAGGGCGCCCTCGCGCTGCTGGAACAACTCGCCGCCGACGTCGCGGGCTGGCCGGCCCGGGCGGTGGAGTTCCGCCGGCTGCTGGGCGTGACCCAGACCATACGCCTCTACGGCGGTGATCCTCGGGCGGACGCCAGGCGACGCCGTCGCGGCCGGCTGGCCGACGTGCGGTCGGTCGACGCCCTGGACCGTCTCGACGGCCCGTTCGACACGCTCGCGCACACCGTCGAGGTCGCCCGGATCTCCGCCGCCCGCCCGGGCAGGTACAACATCCCCGAGGTCGGCTTGTACCTGTGGCGGCTCAAGCCCTACCGGATCTCGAGTGCGCCCGCGTTCTGCATCGACCGGGACCGGGCGAACTTCACCTTCAGCATCCTGTCCAACGACACTCCCCTGGTCGCCCGGCCGGTCGAGGAGCCGTCGCCCACGCACGTCGCCGACGAGACGAACGTGCCGGCGTTCATCCGCCGGCGGGCCTTCACCGACCGCATGGCGCACTATTACGGGCCGGGCAAGAGTCTGTGCATCTGGCTGGACGGCGATCAGCCGGTCCCGCTGGCGCGGATCGTCTCCGCCGACCTGTCGGACTGGCGCTACACCGTCGGCCGGGGCCAGGTCGCGGTCGACCCCGTCCTCGGCCGGATCTCATTCCCCAACCGGGCGGCCCCAGAGACCGGTGTCTGGGTCACCTACCACCACGGCTTCTCGGCGGACATCGGCGGCGGCGAATACCCGCGACCGGTCGCCGCGGCGGACCCGGGCGATCCGGTTCCGCTGCGAGTGGGTCCGGGACAGACCTACCAACGGATCATGGACGCCGTCCGGCACTGGCGGGACAACCGGGCGCAGGAGTCGGCCGATCGTGACGCGGCGGTCATCGAGATCGTCGGCAGCGACGCCTACCAGGAGCAGATCGAGATCAGAATGGACCTCGGTGACCGGCTGACCATCCGGGCGGCCGAGGGCAGCCGACCGGTGCTGCGCCTGCTGGACTGGTACAGCAACCGTCCGGACGCACTGCGGGTCACCGGCACCGGTCAGGGCAGCGGGCCGGCGCCGCGGATCACCCTCGACGGGCTCCTCGTGACCGGCCGCAGCATCCAGGTCCAAGGCCCGGTCGCCGGCGTGGTGATCCGGCACTGCACCCTGGTGCCGGGCTGGTCGCTCGACCTCGGCTGCCGGCCGGAGCATGCGGAGGAGCCCAGCCTGGAGTTCTTCGACACCCCAGCCTGCGTCCAGGTGGAGCACAGCATCCTCGGCACGATCCTGGTCAACGCCGGCGACGAGCAGGCCGAGCCGAACCGGATCTACCTATCGGACAGCATCCTCGACGGCGCCGGCGTGGACGCGTTCACCGGGCCGGACGACCGGCATGCGTACGCGGTGTTCAATGCCCGCCGCTGCACGGTGTTCGGCGCCGTCCGCAGCCACGGCGCCGGCCTGGTGGAGAACTGCATACTCGGCGGCCCGGTCCGGATCGCCCGGCGTCAGTCCGGCTGCGTACGGTTCTGCTGGTTGCAGCCGGGCTCCCGGACGCCACCGCGGTTCCATTGCGAACCGGAACTGTCCGGCGAGCCGGAACGGGTGCTGCCCCGGTACACCAGCACCCGGTACGGCACACCCGGCTACGCCCAACTCGACCTCGCCTGTGCACCGGAGATCCGGCGCGGCGCCGAGGACGGTTCCGAGCTCGGCGCCTTCCATGACCTGTTCCAGCCGCAGCGCGAGGACAACCTGCGCCTGCGGCTCGCGGAATACACACCGGCCGGCAGCGATGCCGGGCTCATCTTCGTCACCTGAGGGGCAGCCATGCAGGGGGACTTCTCGCGCATCACGTTCGACCGGGTCAAGCACGTCTCGACGGTGCTCAGCCAGCAGGGCCGCGTCACACTCGACGCCGACTTCAACGAGGCGATGGCGGTCCTGCTCCACCAGCTGCGCACGGCGGTGGCCGACCTCGTCGGGCCGGCCGGGGCGCCGATCGGGCCGGACGGCGGCTTCGAGATCGCCACGGCCGGCACCGCCACCAAGGAACCGGATCTGACGATCTCGCCCGGGCGAATGTACGTCGACGGGCTGCTCGTGGAGAACGACGCCGACGCCGCCACCTACTGGGACCAGCCCGACGGCTACCTCGACGCCGACATCGACGACGACCGGCTGCCGGACGCGCCGTACCTGGTCTATCTGCGGGTCTGGGAACGCCTGATCACGGCGGTCGAGGACCCGTCCATCCGGGAGATCGCCCTGGGCGACCTCGGCCCGGATTCCAGCGCCCGGGCCAAGGTGATCTGGCAGGTGGCGGCGACCCCGTCCGCCGTGTCAGGGTCGCCGCCCGGCCCGCCGAGCGCCGATGCCGCCCTGATCTGGCTGACCGAGAACTTCCAGCGCACCGGCGGGCAGATCCCGCTGCTGCAGGTGCGGGCCAAACGGCCGGACGACGCCGACGACGATCTGTGCGACGTGTCGCCGGAGTCACGCTACCGGGGGCTGGAGAATCAGCTCTACCGGATCCAGGTGCACACCGGAGGCGGTGCGCAGACGCTCGCCGCGCCGGCGTCGGGACGATCGCGCGGCCGCCGTGGCGCTCCACCCGCCGTCGTGGCGCAGGGCGCGACCTGGATGTGGTCGCGGGAGAACGCCTCCGTGGTGGCGCCGATCGCCTCGATCTCGGGCAACCTCGTACGGCTGGCTTCGCTGGGCCGCGACGGCAAGACGGCGTTCGACGCCGGCGACTGGGTGGAGATCGTGGATGACGCGTACGCCGCACGGGTCGCCGACGACGCCCCGGCCGCGCCGGCGCCCCCGCTGCGCCGGATCCGATCGGTGGACGTGACGGAACGGCTGGTGACGCTGGAGGATGACCCGTCCGGTGGCTACGGGCGCCACTCGAGCGGCACCGATCCGGGCCTGCACCCGCTGCTGCGCCGTTGGGACCACCGACCGACCGCGTCGACCGAGGACGGCCGGGTGCTCAAGGTCGGCACCGACGGCGCCCTGCCGTTGGTCACCGGCACCTGGATCGGTCTCGAGGACGGCATCGAGATCCGCTTCGCGGCACCCGACAGCGACGAAGCTCCGCGGTACCGCCGGGGCGACTGGTGGGCGATCCCGGCCCGGGTGGTCACCGGCGATGTGTGGCCCGCCGACGACGAGGCGATGCGGCCACCCGACGGGGTCGTCTACCACTACGCACCGCTGGCCTGGGTGGGCGACGAGGTGGCGGATCTTCGGATGCTGTTCCCGCCGGCCACCGGTTCGGCCCGGCCGGACCCGCTCTCCGGAGATTCGGCGCCATCGCGGTCCCGCACCGGCACGCCGGCCAAGGCCACCCGCCGACGCGCCCCGCGCAACCCGTGACCGGCGAGAGCGGGAGCATCGATGGCCACGCAGGTCACCTCGGCTCGGCTGTCGATCGTGATCACCTGTCACCGGTTCCTTCAGCGGTTGCGGGTCTCGATGCGCAACTGGTGTGCGCAGGACGCGCCCGCCGGCTCGTTCGAGATCCTCGTCGCGGATCCGCACAGCCCCGACGGGACCCGCGAATACCTCGCCACGGTGGCTCGCGCCTTCCCCGAACTGCGCGTCGTCGACGTCGCGGTGCGCCATGACCTGGCCCGCAACAAGGGCGCGCTGACCAACCACGCGGTCGAGGCCGCCGCGCAGCCCTGGGTCTGGCTCGCCGACGCGGACTGCGTCTTCCCGACGGACAGCGTCAGCCGCGTGCTCGCGCAGATCGAGGCGACCGGACCGCATCTGTACTTCGGACGCCGCCGGCACCTCGGCGGCGAGGCGACCGACGCGTTGATCGTGGGCCGGCGCGACGCGATCACCGAGTTCGACCGGCTCACCCGGGAAGCGGCCGACGCCGCGACGGACGAATACCCGTGGGGCTACACCCAGATAGTCCCGCGGGACGTGATCGCGTCGATCCGCTACACCACGGCCATCAACTCCTTCGCGCGCAGCGACGAGGTGTTCCTGGCGGCATGCCGGCGGCGCGGGCTGCGACCGCGGCTGGTGCCCGGACTGGAGTGCCTGCATCTCGCGCATCCGTTCGTCTGGCATGCGAACACGACTTTCCTGTAGCCGGGCTCGAGGAGGCCTCCGATGGCGACGCTGACCGTCGGTGTGCACGTGCACGCCGAACCGGCCCGGCTGCTGGCCACCCTGGCGGCCCTGGACGCGGCGCTGCCGGCCGGAGCAGCGGTCATGCTGCTGCCCGACGGACCCGACGCCGAGACCGCCCGCGCCCTGGCCAGGCACCCGGTGCTGAGCGACCTGCCCCAGTCGGGCACCTCGTCGCCCGGCGGACCGCCGGCCTGTTTCAACCGGCTTGCCGCGGCCGCGGACGGCGGCGACATAATCCTGCTGGAGAGCGGCGCCCGGCCGGCACCGGACGCCCTGACCACGTTGGCCGCGGCCCTGGCCTCCTCGGCACGGATAGGCCTGGCCGGCCCGTCGACCAATCGTTGCTGGAACGAGCAGGCCGTCCTGCCCGCCGCGTCGGGCAGCGCCGACGGGCTGGTCGCGGCCGCGCGGGCCGCCCACCGCCGCCACGGCCGGGCGCTGACGCCGCTGACGCCGCTGCACTCGCTCGCCGATTTCTGTTTCGCCGTCCGCGCCGATGTGATCGCGGCGGTCGGCGCCGCGGACGAGGGGTTCGGCCTGGGACCGTGCTGGGAAATGGAGTACAGCGCCAGGGCGGCCCGGGCCGGTTTCGTCGGGGTGTGGGTGGGCGCCGCGTTCGTGCACCGGGCGCCCTCCACCCGGCGGCGGGACACCGAGGAGCCGCGCCGTTTCGCCGCGAGCCGGCGGCGTTACCAGGACCGGCTGTGCGGGCTGCGCCTCGACGGGACCGCGGACGGTTACCGGGAACACTGCGCCGGCGACGCGTGCGATCACTTCGCGCCCGCGGACCGGATCCGGATCCGGCTGCCCTTGCCGGACCAGACGCCGCCCGCGGCCGGGCAGCACCCGGCCGCGAAGCTGAGCGGCCCGGTCACGACGTGCGTGCTGCCCACCGCGGACCGTACCGACTTCCTGCGCCAAGCGGTGCGTTACCTGCGTCGCCAGGACGATCCGTCCTGGGAACTGATTATCGTTAACGACGGCGAACACGATTCCCGCGCCGCCATCGGCGCGGAGGCGGACGACTCCCGGATCACCTGGCTGCGGCCGGCCCAGTCGCTGTCGATCGGGCACAAGCGCAACCTGGCGTGCGAGCAGGCCCGCGGCGAGTTCATCGCCCAGTGGGACGACGACGACTGGTACGGACCGGCGCGCTTGCGCACCCAGGTCGCGCCGTTGCTGGCCGGCGACGCGGACATCACCGCGCTGCGCGACGCCGTCTGGTTCGACGTACGGCGATGGCGGTTCCGCGTCCCGACGCCCGCGGCCCACCGCCGGTTGTTCGTCGGCGACGTGCACGGGGGCACCTTGGTCTTCCGGCGTTCGGTGTGGCAGCGCCAGTCCCGCTACCCCGATCAGTCGCTGGCCGAGGACGCGTTCCTGCTGCGGGGGGCGCTGAACCGGGGAGCGCGGCTGGCCGCGCTGCCGGCCGCCGGTCATTTCTTGTACGTGCGGCACGCCACCAACAGTTGGCGTCTTCATGATGGGAGCGAGACCTCCGCACGGGGCTGGCGGGAGGTCACCGAGCCGGCCGAGCTCGGCGCCGACCGGGAGTTCTACACGGCCGTCGGCGCCGGCACCCGGGCCGGCGCGGTCGCGGCCGGCCCGCTCGTCAGCTGCCTGATGCCGACGGCCGACCGCCGGGAGTTCGTACCGTCGGCGATCCGCTGTTTCCTCGATCAGAGCTACCCGGACCGCGAGCTCGTCGTCGTCGACGACGGACGGGACCCGGTGCGGGACATCGTCGCCGGCGCCGGGGTCCGCTACGTGCGTCTGGACCGCCGCACGGTGCTGGGCACGAAACGCAACATCGCCGCCGAGACCGCGCGCGGCGACGTGCTCGTGCACTGGGACGACGACGACTGGTCGCACCCCGACCGCCTGGCCCGTCAGGCCGCCGCGCTGACCGGCCGGATCGACGTGTGCGGTCTGGACGATCTGCTGTGGTGGGACGCCGATCGGTCCCGGGTCTGGCGCTACCGCTATCCGGGCCGGGGCCGGCCCTGGGCGGCCGGGAACACCCTCGCCTACCGCCGGCAAGCGTGGCGCCGGGCACCGTTTCGTCCGCTGTCGGTCGGTGAGGACACCGCGTTCATCTGGGGTCCCGGCCGCTTCGTGGTGCTGCCGCTGCACGACCCGTCGCTGGTGATCGGGATCATCCACGCCCACAACTCGAGCCCGAAGATCACCACCGGGCCGGGGTGGAGCCCGGCACCCACGGCGGCCGTCACCAGGATCGTCGGCCGCTCGCCCGGATGGTGGCCGGCCACCGAAGCCTGTACGGCGCGGTGAAGCGGAGCGCCGCACACCGCATTCACGGAGTGGCGCACGCCGCCGCCCGCAAGTCCTCGGTGCCCGCGCCTTCCAGTGGCTGCTCCCGGCCGACGGCGCTGACCAGGTATGCCCGCGCCGCAACCGGCTCACGAAGAGCGTCGCGCAGCTCCGCCGCGGCCGCGTCGTCGATGTCTTCGGTGGTGGCCACCACGGTCAGATACGGCGCATCTGACAACCGGGTGTCCACCACCTCCGCGCGCCACCTCGTGAGGTCGGCGACGCGGGCGGCGACCGCATCGACGTCGAGTTCGCCCACCGTTTCGGTCGGCCGCAGGCGCACCACGATCCGGGCCATCGTCACCTCCTACGGATGCGTGATGCTGGCGCCGCGCATGATGTACATGAACAGGTCGACCTTGCGGCAGGCGGGCTGCGGCCCCGGCGTGGCGCATTCGGCGGTGCCCACACCGCGGACGTCGATGAAGCGGGCCGCCGGGATGCCGCGGCCGACCAGATCCGCCTTGACGGCCTTGGCCCGGTCGAGCGAGATCTTGGCATTGTCGGCGGCGTTGCCGGCGCCGTCGGTGTGTCCGGCGACGTCGGCCTCGACGCCGGCGGTGTTCATGAAGCTGGTCGCGGTCGCGAGCTTGGCGGCCTGCGCCGCCGGGAGCGCCGCGACGCTGGACGAGCCGACCGGGAACTCCTGGATGGAGACGCGGGCCAGCGACTCACCGTGGTGCGGATCGGCGAACAGCCCACGCTGGTCCGCCGCGGCGATCCCCCGCTCGCCGGAGATCTTGTTCTCGATGGTGACGGTCGGATCGTGGCTGGGGCGGCCGCCGTGGGTCGCCGGCGGGCCGCTCGGGTGGGTGCCCCGAACGAACAGTCGCGCGTGACCGCACATCTCGTGGGCCAGCACCCGCCAGTTCTGGTACATGAACCGGTGCGCTCCGGCGCCCTTGGTCCAGGCCCCGAACTCGACGCCGGAGAAGCCGGAGTGCACGGTGACCGTACGCGTGACCGGGTCGGTGTGCGGCCAGTCGGCGTCGTTGACGAGGATGGTCCAGACGTCCGGATGGGTATGCATGGTGCAGAGGCAACCGCATGACTCGGCGGCCAGGGCAGCACCGGGCACCGGACACCGGCCACCGGTCGGCACCACCTTGCCGCCGCTCACGCCGAAGTCGGGGCACAGCGACTTGATGTAGCCGTCGACGACGGAGGCGTTCGTCTTCCCGCTCGGCGCCCCGGCCGGTACGGCCGCCGGATCGGCCACTTCGAGTTTGCGCTGGATCGTCGCGGGGCCGCCCGCGCCGCCCGCCGGCGCGGCGCTGACCGTCGCACCGCTCGTCGCCTGGTCGGCCGCGCGATCGGCGGCGATCTCGAGCGGGTCCGCCGGCCCACGATCGATCCCACCGGATCGCGGGTGCCGCCGTTGCTGCACCACGTGCGCGACCTCGTGGGCGAGGAGCCGATCACCGGCCGGTGTTCCCGGCCGCGGTGAGCCCGACCGGATCAGGATGTCGTTGCCGGAGGTGAGCGCCCGAGCCCGCAACGCCGCCGTGACGCCGTCGACCTCCGGACCGCTGTGGATCCGGACGTGGGAGAAGTCGGCGCGGAAGGCCGGTTCCCAGCCACGGCGCACCGACGCCGGCAGCGGGGCGCCGCCGTCCCGAGCGGTGATCCGCTGGATGCTCGCGCTCGCGTCGTTCAGCCGCTGTTCGCAGGTTGCGCCGTCGGGCGAACCGGTTGCGCACCGTTGGATCCAGACCGGTCGGCGGCCCTGGTCTGGACCGTGGACCGCCGGCGCGTCGACCCGGTCCGGGCCTCGCACCGACGGATGCTCCCGTGTTGCGAACGCGACCGACATGGCGTCCTCCCTGGCGACGTCCGACGGCGTCGGGCACCAGCTTCGCACCGAGCCGTCACCCGGGCGTCGCCCGCCGGGTGACAGTGCGGTGACGAGGCCGGCGGAAGCTGGCCCGGTGTTCGTGACACGCGCCGTGCGGCGGCGGCACGCCGGTGGCCAGGTGCCGGGCGTCAGCCATGCGCTCGCCGGACCCGGTGAACCGCTGCCTGCCACGATGAGACGGATGGCCGGGCACGACTTCACCTCGGTTCGCGTGCACACCGACCCGTCCGCGGCGGTTCTCGGCGCGGCGGCCTACACGGTCGGTGAGCACGTGGTCTTCGCGCCCGGACGCTACGCGCCGGCGACCCGCCGTGGCCGGCGCCTGCTGATGCACGAGCTGACCCACGTCGCACAGCAGCGCGGCACGCCGGTGGCGGACGGCGAGCCGGAAGTCGGCCGAACCGGCGATCCGGCCGAGCGGGAGGCGGACGCGGTCGCCGGCGCCGGCGCCGGCGCGTCCGCGGCCCTCGGGAAAGTGGCCGCACGGCCGAGCACGGCACCGGTGCTGCGCCGGGAGGGCGGCCGCGACGACGTCGAGCCGCACTACCCCACCGACGAGGAACGGCGCCGGATCGCGACGGCGTTGCGGCGCCCGGTGGACCAGCCCGTCGCGGACACCGAGCCCGCGACCGGCCAGGCGGGCGGGCGGCCGGACGCCCCTCCCCGCGTGCTCACCCAGACCGAGGTCGCCGCTGTGGTGGCCGGCTTGCGCGAACCGCTGCTGGCCAATATCAGGGCGCTGCGGGGCAGCACCGGCGCCAAACTGGACGAGTCCGTCGGCCTCGACGCCGCGACAGATGCGCGGCAGGCCATCTACCGCAGGTTCGGCGCATACACCTATCGCACCGTGACGTTGTCCAGGGACGCGACGGAGCCCTTGCCGACCCGGCGTCCGGCCGGACGGGTCCCGTTGACCTTCGGGGACACCTCGCGACTGGGCTTGACTCTCGCCCGCAACCGCGCCGAGACCAAATGCGGCGCATGCATCAGGGCGATGGCCGGCCTCGCGAGCGGCTCTCGTACCGAGGTGCTCGATCAGCTCGCGCACAGTCTGCAGAGTACGCATGCCGAAGAACTGAGCAAGGCCGCCGGCGCGAACATCGGTGGCAACTACTCGACCGCGCAGGACCGGGTCAACCTGCCCCTCAACCGGCCCCGGGACGAGGTGTACGCGATCGCGGTCCACGAACTCATCCACGCGCTGGCGCACCCGGTCTTCACCGCGGCGTTCCGCGACGAGGTGCACATCGTCGAAGGGTTCACCGACTACTTCGCACGGCAGATCGTGCCCCCCGGCGCCGGCGGCGGCGAGTACGGCGATGTCGTCGCCGACGTCGATGCCGTCCGGGCGGCCATGCGCGGTCCGTTCCTGGTCGAGCTCGACCCCGGTTCCGCCGAGGAGAGCCTGCGGCTGGCCTACTTCCGCGGCCGCCTGGAGCTCATCGGCTGGCGCCCCACCGACCCCGGCGAGCAGGGCTCGGTCACCGCGGCTGGTGGTTCGAAGGTGTGGGACGCCGCCACCGCCCGGCGGGCTGCCGAGAAGTACCAGCGGCACGCGAACACGGCGCAGGCAGCGAGCCGCAACGTACTCGGCGTCGGAATCTTCTTCGGCACCCACGCGCCCGGGGACGCGACCGTCACCGTCCGCTTCGCGCGGGTGCTGGTCCGCAGCGAGCCGTACGCCCGCGCCCAACTGCTGGCCGAGGGGCAGCTGCTGGGGTCGCCGGTGGCCAGCCCGAGGCAGTTCGCCGCGAGCATCGGCCTGGCCGCCGAATATCAGGAACCCACGTTCTTCCTCGGTGGTGGTCTGCGCTTCGTCGGGACCGCGGTGCAGGGGCCGGCCGCCGACCGGCTCGACCTGTCGCCGTTCCTCGGCGTCGGAGTCCGCGCCTGGCAGCCGGTGCGGGTCGGCCTGGAAGGCTTCGTCCTGGTGCCGCTGACCGGTGGCGAGACCCGTGTCGGCGCGGGTCTCACGCTGGGCGTCGAGTTCAAGTAGGAGACGCCGTGGCCGAGCGCGCCACCCCAATGCGCCAGGCGGCGCCCGTGCGATCCGCGCCGTCGCAGGGGCTCGCACGGGCCCGGGCGGCGGCGACACCCGCCCGCGGCTGCGCCGCCGAGAGCGCCGCCGTGCTGTCCCCCGCCGTCCGCGCGGCGGTGAACACCCCCGCCGAGTCGCTCAACGCCGAGGTCCGGCGGGTTCTGGAACCCGGCCTCGGCTTCGACCTGTCCACCGTGCGCGTCCACACCGCCGGGGCGGCGGCGTGGTCGGCCGCGACGGTTCGCGCCCGCGCGTACACGGTCGGCCGGGACATCGTCTTCGGCGCCGGGCAGTACGCGCCCGGCAGCGCCGCCGGGCGGGCACTGCTCGCGCACGAGCTGGGCCACGTCCGCGACAGCCGGTCCGGGCCGGCGCGGCTGCTGCGCCAACCGGTCGAGGCACCGCTGGTCCCGCCGACGGTCGACGACCAGCGACAGACGGTCGAGGACTCCATCTCGTTCCTCGGCGGCGCCGCCGAGTTCTACGCGATCCGCCTGCGGGCGCCGCGCCGCCGGCCCCAGCAGGAACCCCAAGGAGTACGGGTGCAGCTGAGCCGGTTGGGGACCCAGCTGGCTGGCTGGCTGCGTACCCGCGACACCGCCGCCCAGCTCATCGACACCGCGCTGGGCGCCGAGCAGACACTCACCGAGCGGCTGCGCAAGGCCTACCGCGACGCGGTGACGGCGTTGCTGGAGGCCGCCGCGCTGGAGGGCCGCCGACTGAACGCCGACGCCGCCACCGGGGACAGCCCTCACCAGTTGTTCCAGCGATACCGGGCCGTGATCCACGAGTGGGCCTGGCCGACGACCGTCGCGGATCCGCAGGGCACGGCGCTGCTGGGCGGGCTGTCGGACGACGAGCGGGCCCGGATCCGCTTCGGCGACCAGTACCAGTTCACGCCCGCGCTCCTGGATTCCCTGTTCCATCCCCGGGCGGTGCCCGTGCCGTCGCCGCCCGGGACGACGGTGGTCCTGGCACCCGGTGGCTCACCCCGGATCCGCGCCGGTCTCACCCGGCTCGCGGCCAGCCTGCTCACCACGTTCGCTCCACCGATGCCGGTGGACACCACCGCGACAACGGCATTGGATCTCGGCCGGTATGGCGGTGACTGGGCCGTCTACCGCTTCACCCATGTCCAGCGGTCCGCCCCGAAAGGTCGGGAGATGCTCGTCGAGCGGGTGAGCTCGATCGCCCCCGACCAGCGCCCTCCGCAGCAACAACAGGTACCCGCCGAGATCTTCGCCCGGCTCGGCTTCGTCCGCGCCACGGCGACGGCGGGGATCACCGACTGGTCCGCCGACCAGTTCACGCTGCTGCAGTCGGCGATCGCCCAGATACCGGAATCGATGCTGGCAACGGTGCGCGGCATGACCTTCATCCGCGTCCCCGGCGCCAACCCCGCAGATGCCACCCTGGGCGCTTCCTACTCCATCGAAGAGCATGCGATCCGGGTGTTCGACACGGCGTTCGGCTCGCCCGAACCGACCTTCGCCACTCCGGGCGGACGGGCGTCGACCGCGTTCGACCGGCTGATCCTCCACGAGGTCGGGCACGCACTGGACGACGCACCGGTCCGCGAGCCGCTGGCCACGTTCCGGTCGAGCTTCGCCCAGCAGAGCCGGTTCCATCGCACCCCGATCCCGGGCCAGCCCGGAACAGTCACTCTGCCGGCGGCCGAGAAGGCCCCATGGGCGGCATTGCTGAAGCGGCTGAAGAAGGAGGAGGCAACACTCACGGCCGGACGGACGTTGTCCGGCCGGCGCCAGGCGCGGAACGCGGCCGGGCTTCTCGATTGGACCGATGTGCTGCCTCCCGGTGAGGCGAACGACTTCCGCACCGCCGCAGCGGCGGACGGCCTGGCCGGGCTCACCGCCTATGCGGACACCTCCATCGCGGAGAACTTCGCGGAGACGTTCTCGTTCTACATCGCCGACCCTCAGTCGTTGTCCCGGTTGCGTCCCCACCTCTACGCCTACTTCGCCGCGAGATTCCCCGACCCGCAACGCCCGCCGCCCACCCCCTGACAGCGATTGGGCCCTCAGGTGACGAGACGGTGACGAGCGGGTCCGAGGATGGTAAACGTCAGCCCTTGCAGGCACGGACGCGGCGGGAGGTGAGCGTGCGTTCGCTGGTAAGCCGACCCGTAGCTACCCGGTCCAGGCCAGACGGTCCGGCCGCCGACGGTCCGGCCGCCGACGGTCCGGTCCGCCGGGCGGGCATCCGTGCGTCCGCGCCGGAGGTCACGGATCCGACCGGGATGCCGGTGGCGGTCCGGGCCCGGATGGAGTCCGCGCTAGGCGCGGACTTCTCCGACGTGCGCGTGCACACCGGCTCGGCACGCGCCGTGCGACTCAGGGCGCTCGCCTTCACGCAGGGCAGCGACATTCACGTCGCGCCCGGACAGTGGGCGCCCGACACATCGCGTGGCCGGCTGCTGCTCGGCCACGAGCTCGGGCATGTGCTGCAACAACGGTCGGGTGCCGTGCGTGCGACCACGCAGCTGGCCGGATCGGGACTCAACACCGAGCCGGCGTGGGAGAGTCAGGCGGACGCCCTGGGGAGGCGGGCGACCGCCGACGGCGCGCCCGCCACCTCAGTGCCACACGCCGGTACGGTCAGCTCCGGCGGCACGGTTCAGCGTCAGCCCGTGGCGCCGCCCGCCGCGGGCTCGGCGGTGGAGCGGGTGCTGGACGCCCTCGGCGTGGTGAGTCCGATCGCCGGGGTGGGCGACTTCCCGGCCGCGTTCGCCGTTCTGGACGGCCTGCCGATGGACGAGCTCCTGGGTACGCTGACCGACCTGGAACGGCGATCTCAGCTCGACCTGCTCATCGGCAACGCCGGGTCGGCGGCAAGCGCGGCCGACGCCGCCAGGATCGTGACGGCCATGCGGGTCGTCCGGCTCAGCCACGGCGCCGGAGCCGATCCACGGGCCGCTGACACGGCGGCCGGCGCCTCGGGTCTGCCACCGGGCGACCAACTGGCGATGCGCAACTACCTGGTGCCGCTGCGTCCCCCGATACCGACCACCCGCGGCGCGGACCAGCGGGTGTCGCCCCCGGGTCGGGCGGCCGCGCTACCGTCGGCCGATCTCGCCCGCGAGCTGGGTTACGAGCTGGATCCCAGCAGCCGTCCGGCGCCCGCCGCACCGGTGCCGGTGCGGCGGGGTGCCCCGCGACCGCCCGCCCCCGCACCGGCGCCCCGCATACCGTGGGACGGCACCACCGGTGCGCTCGGCGCGGCGGCAGCGCGCGCGACGATGCAGGCCGAACTCTTCGTGGCCTTCGACGAATATCTCAAATACGAACGGCCGGAGACGGTTGCCGCCGCGGGACTCCCCCGGGTGCCGTTCAGCACGCCGCCCGCCGCGGTCGGTGGCGCCGCACCGGCGCCGACGGGCGTGGTCGACATCGCCAACCAGGCTCGCGCCGCACTGGAGACGCGGTACGCCACCACGATCGAGGCCGCCGCCACGAGCCCCGCGCAGGTCCAGGCCAGAGGCCCGTTTCAGACGACCGGCCCGGACAAGAATCTCTTCGACCCGTCCAGCGAGGCCGACCGGACCACGTTCACCGGAGACCCCGACCTCGCACGCGGGGTCGCCTGGTGGCTGTTCGAGAACGATGTCCCCGGCAGCGCCGGCGCGGCCGGTTCACGACGCTTCGCCAAGGAGATCCTGGACGCACACCACTACTCCACCGACGATCCCGGCGCCGAGGATTTCCGGTGGGAGGTGGCCGACGCCTACGCGGCCGCTTCGACGCTCCCGCCCAGCAACAAACGTCAGCTGATCGACTACCGGATGACCGGCTGGAGCGAGAGCGGGAAGACCGGCATCACCCTGCAGTCGTCATACGCTCCCGGCGCCGATGCCCGTCGGGCGGAGCTGACCCAACGCTGGACGATCTTCCGAACCGCGACGCACGAAAGTCTGCATCTGCGCGCGCACCCAGCCTTCGTCGACGCGCAGCAGAGCCGCGGCACGATGATCGAGGGGTTCGTCGAGATGTTCACGATCTCGACGCTCAACACCGATGTGCTACCCCGCGCCCGTGCCGGTGACGCCGAACCCCTGCGCCGTACCGTCGAAGGGGCGTCGTCGCCGCCGAAACCCGATGCCACGCTCATCGTCAACGCGGTCACCCCGGCTCAGTACGCCCTCCACCGGGCGCAGGCGGAGCGGATCCGCGATGGTGGCACGCCTCCGGGCGGATCCCCGCACGCGGGCGTCGGCGAGGCCGGCGTACGGGCGGCGTTCTTCCAGGGCCACGTCGAGTTCCTGGGTCTGGCGCGCACCGGTCCGCAGCTGGCGACGTTGCCGGTGGCGGGTGCGCCGGTACGGACCTGGATCCCGGCCGGTATCGCCGGCCTGGACGATCTGGCGCGGCGCAGCGGCGTGCCACGGCCGGCGATCGTGCGGGACAACCCTGGGATCACCGACGCACTGCCGCCCACCGCGGTCCTCGCCGGCTGCCGCGAGCACTGGGTCGTCGCCGGTGAGACGCGGGCCATGATCGCCGCACAGCACGGCGTGGCGCAGGCCGACCTGGTCCGGGCCAACCCCGGCATCGCCCTCGACCCGGCCAACGCGTGGCCGCCGTTGACCGCTGGACAGAAGATTCTGATCCCGGTGCACTGACGTGGTGGACACGGTCGATCCGGGCGCGCGCTACCGCGACTACCTCGCAACCTTCGGCATCGCGGAGCCCGGCGACCGGGTGGTCGAGCGGCACGGCCTCGGCACCGGCTACGTCCGCTTCTTCGCCTACCTCGATGCCGAGGGTCTGCGGCTCAAGGCGGCCGTCACCCCCGACGCCATGGTCCGGCCGGGCGGACACTCCGACGACGACTGGTACGGCTTCCTCGCCGGCATGCCGAGCGCGGCGGTCGCGGCCGAGCGGATCGCGTGGCTCGAGACCACCGCGGTGCCGCCGCACGCCCTGCCGATGCCACCGGTGGTTGCGCTCGTCCCCGGTGACCGGCCGGCGGCCGGCATCGATCCGGCACAGCTGGCGTTGGTCACGTCGCCGTCGCTGCACCGGAGCGGTACCCAAACCCTGGTCCTGATCGCCTGGCTTCTGGCCGGGGGTGCCCGCGTTCCGCAACGGTGGACGGTGATCGCGCGCGCGGGCACATCCGCCGATGTCAGCCGCGTCTCGGCGTTCGAGCTCCTGGCGACCCGAGCGGCCGGCGCGGCGGCCGCGGCGGCCGAAGCCGAGGCACGCGCCCGGCAGCTGCTCGTCTCCGGTACGGACGACCAACGGAGGTGGGCTCTCCATCAGGTCGCCGAGGTGCCGGCCATTCCCGCGGTAGCCGCCGTGCTGGCCGATCTCGGCGCCGACGCCGATCTCCGGCTGATCGCCGCCGGTACCCTCGCACGCATCGCCGATCCGGCGGTCGTCGTCCCGCTCCGCGCGGCCCTGCGCACGGACCCGGCGGCCGAGGTGAGACGTGGCAGCGCGCAGGCGATCGGCCGCATCGGCGGCGCCGAGGCGATATCAGCGCTCGCCGAAGCCGCGTCGCGTGAGCCGGACATGCTCGTACGCATGGAGATCGTCCACGCACTCAGGGCGCAGGGGGCCGGCGCGCGCGCCGTCCTGGCCGGGATAGCCGACGGCGACCCCGACGCTGCCGTCCGCCAACTCGCCCGCTACGGCTTCGACTCGATCAGGTGATCCGGCGCCGACGTTTCTCAGATGGACTTCTTGCGCGTCAGGTCGTCCAGCAACGCGGTCTTGACCCATCCCTGTTTGCCGGTCTGCAAACCTTCGGTGACGATGACGCTGCTCCAGTCGGCATGCGCCGCGTCGGCCTGGCCGGTGATCTCCACCCGTGCGTTGAGCTTGACCTTCGCGACCTGCGTGCCGACATCGGCGCGCTCCATCAGTCGCGTGCCGGCCCGCGCGACGTACTTTCCGAGCGTCATCGGCAGCGCCAACCTCGCCTCGTTCCGATCGTGCACCGTGCCAAAACCCCGTTCATGGCCGTGATCTGACACTTTGAAGATTTCGTCAAGCTGCCCGGTGGTACTCGTTGATCACGCCGCTGAGGCGTTGTCGGCGTCGTACCGGGGCGTCCATCGCGATCACGACTGCCGGGTCGTGGTTCGGTGGTAACTGTTGCCGGCCTTGATGCGGGCGGTGATCATTGAAGTGGTCCACGTACTCGCCGACCACCGCGAGGGCGTGTCGCTCGTGGTAGATCAGCAACTGGTCGGTGCACTCGGCACGCAGGCTACGACCCCACCGTTCGATAAAGCAGTTCGCCCGCGGTGTCCGCGGCGGGATCTTGACCACGGTGATGCCTTCGGAAGCGAAGACCTCGTCGAACGCGGCGCTGTACTTGCCGTCCCGGTCGCGGATCAGGAAACGGAACTGGCCGGCACGGTCGCCGAGGTCCATGACAAGGTTGCGGGCCTGCTGGACAACCCAGGCGTGATCCGGATTGGCGGTGACCCCGAGCAGGTGGACCCGGCGGGTGGCCACCTCCATCACCACCAGCACGTAGAGCCGCTTGAGCAGGATCGTGTCGACGTGGAAGAAATCGATGGCCAGCAGACCGTGGGCTTGCGCGCGCAGGAACGTCCGCCAGCTGGTGTCCACGACCCGAGGCGCCGGTCCGAGCCGTCGGGCGGCGAGGATACGGCGGATCGTTCCCGCGCCGACACGATGGCCCAGCCGCAGCAGCTCACCCTGAATGCGCCGATGTCCCCACCGTGGGTTCTCCCGGGCGAGGCGCCGCACAAGGTCGCGGACCTCGTCGCTGACCGGCGGCCGACCTGTCTTACGGGGATGAGTCCAGTGCCGGCGCAGCAGCCGCCGGTGCCAGCCGAGCAGCGTGGCAGGGGTGACCAGCCGGCGAGCCCGGACAGCGGCGGGTAGCAGCCGGGCAAGGCCGGACAGGATGACCCGGTCCGGCCAGGACAACCGGGGCCGACCCTTCAACTGCTGCCGGAGCACCGCCACCTCATGACGCAGGACGAGAACCTCGGCGACCACCGCTGTCTCGCTACGAACCAGCAACCCGAGAGCACCGACCAGCCTGATCATCATCAGGTACAGCAGCCGAATCACCACACCGATGATCGTCACCACGAACTGCGAAGCCCCAGCTCACTGGTTGTGCGACGAGTTCTGGCACGGTACACGCTACCTCGGCGGCCAGCCACCCTACGGCTACACCCTTGCCGACCTCGGCCCGCACCCCAACCCCGCCAAAGCCGCCGACGGACGCCGCCTGCACGGCCTGGTGCCCGACGACAACACCGCCCCCACCGTGCGACGCATCTACAGCGAGTTCCTCGCTGGCAACGGCCTCTACGTCATCGCTGAAAGCCTCACCGCCGACGGCATCGCCAGCCCGTCCGGCTAAGACCGCAAACGCAATCCACACCGGCCCGGCCTTGCCTGGTCCAAGAGCGCCATCCGCGTGATCCTGACTAACCCCCGCTACACCGGCCACCAAGTCTGGAACCGGCAACGCACCGACGAGGTCCTGCTCGACGTCAACGACGTCGCGCTCGGCAACACCGCCATCGTGCGGTGGAACCCCAAAGAACGGTGGGTGGTATCCAAGGACATCGTTCACCCCCCGCTGATCGACACCTCCACCTTCGAACAGGTCCAACAAATCCTGCACGGCCGCGGCAGTGGACCCGGCCACGAACACAAGAAGCACCGCAGCCGCCACCCCTACGTCCTCAAAGGGCTCGTCTACTGCGCCGTCTGTCAACGCCGCATGCAAGGCCAGAGATCAAACGGCGAGGCCTACTACCGGTGCCGCTACGCCCAGGAATACGCCCTTGCCAACAAGATCGACCACCCGCGCAACGTCTACCTCCGCGAACGTGACCTCGTCACACCCCTGGACCAGGCACTCGCATCCGCGTTCACACCGAACCGCATCGAAGACACCATCACCCGCCTGACCGACAGCCAGCAGCCGCCACCCAGCGACGATCACATCGCCCGACAAGCCAGCACTGGACTCGCCGCCTGTGACAAGAAGCTGGCCAGCTACCGCGCCGCTCTCGACGCTGGCGCCGACCCGGCCGTGGTCACCACCTGGATCACACAGACCCAGAACGAACGCCAGCGCATCGAGCGTTTACTCGCCGCCACACCGCTGCTTGAGTCCCGACCACGACTGACCCGCGACCAGATCACAGCCATCGTCCAACAAGTCGGCGAACTCACCACCGTCCTGGCCGGAGCAGACCCCGCCGACCGCGCCGAGGTCTACCGACAACTCGGACTCAAACTCACCTACCACCCAGAACAACAAAAGCCCGCGTACAGGCACAGCCTGACGCGGACTCATATGGGGAAATAGTTCGTGTCCGAGGGGGGACTTGAACCCCCACGTCCGATAAAGGACACTAGCACCTCAAGCTAGCGCGTCTGCCATTCCGCCACCCGGACAAGGTGAGCACAGCGTAACCGGTTCGACCTGCGGTTCGCATCCGCAAGTGGCCGCCCGGCGGGCTGCACAGGAGAGAAATATACACGCCCCTCGGGCACCCTCACAGGCCACCCCCGGACCGGACATATCGGGACAGCGGGACCGCCCGTACTGGCGTCGCCGGACGGCAAAGGGCAGCATGGCCTGCGTGTCTCAGCCGTCCCCGCTCTTCGCCGCCCGGCAGCGTGCGCTGGCCCTCGCCGATTCCGGCGATCTTGGGCAGGCGCGCGCTGTGCTCGAGCATGCCGTTGATCTGGGGCGGGCCAATCTTGGCGAGGACGACCCTGACGTCCTACTGACCGCTCAGCAGCTCGCCACCGTGCATCAGCGTGCCGATGATCCTTCCGGTGCGCGGCGGGTGCTGGAGGAGGCGTACGCGGCCGGGCAGTGGCGGCTCGGGGACACCGACCCGGTCATGCTGGGGATCTCCTTCGATCTGGGCGTCGTTGCCGAGGAGATGGAGAACCGGCACGAGGCCCGGCGGGCGTTCGGCCGTGTGGTCGCGCACGGCCCAGCCGCGCTCGGCGCGGACCACTGGGCCGTCGTCCGCGCGCGCTCCTACCTGGGGGAAGACCCGCCGACGGTACGCATGGAGCTGCCGGCCGAGCAGCTGCAACGCTTCCAGGTCCCGCCGCAGCGGCAGGCGCCCCAGGACCAACAGGCACTGGTACGCCCTCAGCAGAGCCCCCTGCCACAGCAGCCCGTTGCGGAACCCCAGCCCCGCTACTTCCCCGAACCCGAGCCAAGCCCGCTACCGACGGCTCCCACCTACGGGCAGCCGGCCCCGCCCAGCTACGAGCGGCCCTCCGCCGGCGATTCAGCGGCCACCGGCCTCTCCCCGCACAGCTATGACCCGGCTCCCCCGAGCTACGACCAGGCAGCGGTCCCCCAGTCAGCTCCGCCAAGGTTCGACCAGTCAGTCGCCTCGCAGCCGGCACCGCCGAGCTACGACCAGACGCCCGCATCACGGTCGGCGCCGCCGAGCTACGACCAGAGCACCGCGTCACAGCCGGTGCCGCCCAGCTAC
This sequence comes from Actinoplanes sp. CA-051413, assembly GCF_050955795.1. Lineage (NCBI taxonomy): Bacteria > Bacillati > Actinomycetota > Actinomycetes > Micromonosporales > Micromonosporaceae > Actinoplanes > Actinoplanes sp. CA-051413. The sequence continues at coordinate 2,566,640 of NZ_CP192100.1, read as the reverse complement.
GGCCAGCCTGCCGCATCATCGTCGGCTCCCCCCGCCTACGGGCAGCCGATGCCGCCTCCCGTCCCGCCGAGCCGCGCTCACGGCGTACCCCCGGCTTTTGCGCCGCCTGGACCACCGCCTGCCGCGACCGAATTCCCTGGCCACGGTTATCAGCCCGAACCCGGCTACTTCCAGCAGAGCCGCTACGACCAGCAGCCCATGCCGCAGATCATCTCCGCGCCACCGATCACCTCAGCCGTTCCGGCGAGCAGCGGCGATTCGTCGTACTCCCGGAAGGCCCCGGCCCTTTTCGCGGCGATTGCCGCGGTCTTCGGGGTGATCATCGCCGTGGTCGCGCTGGTTGTCGTTCTGGCCAACCGGGGTGACGATCCGGCCTCTGATGTGCCAACTCTCGCCGGCCCCGCTCCTAGCGATGTGCGCATGCGCGACTACGGATCGTCGGTCAAGCTGTTCTGGGCTGATCCGGCCAACGGGCGGGCCTCGTTCGTCGTCACCGGGGGCAAGCCCGGGGAACAGCTTCGGCCGATGGGTCAGGTCGGGCCGACCACGACCACGTTCGATCTCAATGGACTGAACGCTGACCTGGACTATTGCTTCGCTGTCGTGGCTGTCTACACCACCAGCCAGTTCTCGACCTCGCCGCAGATCTGCACCAGCCGGGTCCCTCGCTCGACCAAGCCCTCGCCCGGCAAATGATGATCACTCTCGGCGATCATCACTATCCACAACCGTGACTTGCCGGGTGTCCACACCGACCCCCATCCCCCTATGATGGCCTGCGTCCTGAACGGGCGCCGCCGGCAAACGGGGAGGTAGGCAGGCTGTGGCCAGTGCAGATGTCGTGATCGGCCAGCGTAAGCGCCGGTGGCGCAGTCGTGGTGGGCTCGTCACCATGGGCACTGTCCTGAGCCTTGTCGCCGGCCTGGGACTCACCGTCCTCGGCCTGGGCGCCGCCGATCAGGCCGTCGCCAGCTACGACGCCGCCTCCTGGGTGTGGAGCAAGACCAAGAGCGAGGCCGCCCGGATCAACGGCGTCACCGCCCGGGTCGACACCCGCGTCAACGTGCCCCAGGCTCGCGGCCACCAGGTCCAGATCTCGCAGAACGACCGCTTCGTCCTGCTGCGCGACATGCAGACCGGCGTCATCAGCTCGATGGATCTCACCTCCTTGCAGACCTTCGTCGGGCCCGCCATGACCGCCGGCATCGGCGTCAGCGTCGCCCTGCACGAGGACTCCGCGTTCGTCATCGACGCCGTCCAGGGCGAGGTGCGCCAGCTCGACCCGCGCTCGCTCACCCCCATCGGCGAGTCCCTTCGCTACCCGCCCGGCATCACCGGCGGCGTCTTCGACGGCGAGGGCCGGCTGTGGATCGCCGTGCCCAGCGAGGGCACTGTGTCCGCCATCACCGCCGCTCCCCTGCCCGACGGCGATGCCACCGGCGGTGCGGCCGGGCAGGCCGGCCCGGTGCAGATCCGCACTGAGACTGTGGCCACGCCCAGCCACGACCTGGCCCTGTCCACCCTGGAGACCGGCGTCGCGGTCCTAGACCGCACCACCAACAAGCTCACCACCTTCCGCGGTGACACCACCGCCGAGCACGTCCTGCCGCTCAGCGGTCCGGGCACGCTGCCCGAGCACACCGACGGCCTGGTCGTGCCGGTCACCGTCCCCGACGCCCGCCACGTGTACGCGGTGCCGTCGACCGGTGGCGTCGCCGACTTCGTGGTGCCCGGTGACGGCGGTGAACTGCAGCCGGCCGTCGCCTGGGAGGGCTTCTTCTACGTCGCCGACGAGTCCACCGGCACCGTGCACGTGTTCGACACCGCCGGCCGCGAGCAGAAGAGCATCGCCTTCAAGCAGGCCGGCGGCCCCCTCGAACTCGAGGTGCGCGAGAACTACCTGTTCATCAACGCCCCCGGCTCCTCCACCGCGCGCGTCGTCGACAACGCCCACCAGGTCCGCGTCGTCGACAAGTACGCCGACGACGTCCTCGGTGGCGACCCGCCGCCCACCCCGCCGGACCCGCCGCCGCCCCCGCAGAAGCCGAAGAAGCCCCCGGTCGCCAAGCCGGGCGCGCCGCGCAACGTGCGCGCCGCGGCTGGCAACGCCGAGGCCCGCGTCTCCTGGCAGGCCGCGCCGGCCAACGGTGCCGAGATCACCAAGTACGTCGTCGAGGGCGCCGACAAGACCTTCCAGGTCGGTGCCAACCAGCGCTCGCTCAACGTCACCGGCCTGACCAACGGCGAGACGTACCGGTTCGCCGTGCACGCGGTGAACAAGAAGGGCGACGGCCCGGCCCGCACCAGCAACCCGGTGCGCCCGACCTCCGAGGTCCCCGACGCGCCCACGGCCGCGACGGCCGAGGCGAAACCCGACGGCACGGTCGCGGTCAGCTGGCCGGCCGCCAACGGCCAGGGCCTGGAGATCGAGCGGTACGCGGTGACCGCCGTCAGCGACGGCACCTCCGCCCCGCTCGGCGAGGTCAAGGGCGAGACGTCCATGACCATCAAGGACGGCGAGCTGGAGTACGGCAAGCAGTACGCGTTCACGGTCGTCGCGATCAACGAGCGGGGTGCCGGCTCCAAGGCGTCACCGATCAGCAACAGTGTCGTGCCGTTCGCCAAGCCGAACCGGCCGGAGAACATCGACGCGGCCACCGTCAGCGACAAGGCCGGCACCATCCAGGTCACCTGGACCGCACCCGCCGAGAACGGCCGCCCGATCACCAAGTACGTGGTCGCCGCCGGCGGGAAGACCACCGAGGTCACCGACGGCACCGGCGTGACGCTCAACGGCTTCGGCACCGGTGAGAACGTCTCGGTCGAGGTGCGCGCGGTCAACGAGGCCGGCGAGAGCGAGTCGGCGACCGCCACCGCGAAGACGCTGCCCAAGCCTGTGGTCACGATCACCGGCTCGTCCGCGACGTTCAACACGGCCACCGTCACGTTCAGCGTGAACGCCGGCGGGGCGCAGGCGACCTGCACAGTCAAGTCGTCCAACGGCGGCGGGTCCGCCTCCGGCGGGTGCTCGAGCCTCAAGGTCACCGGCCTGAAGCCGAGCACCAGCTACACGCTCACGGTGACCGCCAAGACCGCCGCCGGCACCAGCGACGCCCGCACCCGCAACCAGGCGACCGACGCACTGTTCGGCACCGCCACCTGTAAGAACGGCGAGAACGGCGACACCGCGGACTACTGCGACAAGGACCGCGAAGGTCGCAACGGCAACGAGATCTTCAGCGTCACCCGGCAGGACAACGACAAGCAGGTCGGCTGGGCCAAGCCCGGCAGGCGGCTGGAGGCGTACTGCAAGAAGAAGGGCAGCAACATCGACTCCTACATCTACAACGGCCACAAGGAGTCGGACTGGTGGGTCCAGGTCAACTACGAGGGTAAGAACTACATCCCGTTCGCCTGGCTCAACCTCGACGGCGGCGACAACATCAACGACCTGCCCACCTGCTGAGGAACCACAGTGAGCAACGAACCCCTGCCGCCCCAGCACATCCAGGGCTTCGCCGCCGTCGCGGCGCAGCTCGCCGACCGCATCGGCACGGTGGTGCTGGGCAAGCCCGAGGTCGTCCGGCTCGCACTCACGGCGTTCTTCGCCCAGGGGCACGTGCTGCTCGAGGACGTCCCCGGCGTCGGCAAGACCACGCTGGCCCGGGCGATCGCCGCGGCCGTACGCGGTCAGTGGCGGCGCATCCAGTTCACGCCTGACCTGCTGCCCTCCGACGTCTCCGGCGTCACGATCTTCAACCAGGCCAGCCGCGGGTTCGAGTTCCACCCGGGCCCGGTGTTCGCCAACATCGTCATCGCCGACGAGATCAACCGGGCCTCGCCGAAGACCCAGTCGGCGCTGCTGGAGGTCATGGAGGAGCGCCGGGTCACCGTTGACGGCGTGCCGCACCCGGTGCCGCAGCCGTTCCTGGTGGTGGCCACTCAGAACCCGGTCGAGATGGACGGGACCTACCGGTTGCCGGAGGCTCAGCTCGACCGGTTCCTGGTCAAGCTGTCAGTCGGGTATCCCGCTGAGGACGTCGAGGTTGAGGTGCTGCGCGGGGCCGCGATGCGCTCCCCGGATGCGCTGGAGCCGGTCACCGACACGGCCACCGTCGGGGAGATGGTGCGGATGGCGTTGCGGGTGCATATTGCTGATCCGCTTTACACGTACGCGGTGCGTCTGGCCGCCGCGACCCGTGATCACCCGCAGGTTCGGGTCGGGGTAAGTCCGCGTGGGGTCATCGCGCTGACCCGGGCTGCGTCGGCTTACGCGCTGATCAACGGGCGGGGGTATGTGCTGCCGGAGGACTTCAAGGCGTTGATCGGGTCGGTGTTCGCGCATCGGGTGCTGTTGTCGCCGGATGCTCAGTTGCGCGGGGTTACGGCGGTTGAGGTGCTGGAGGACGCGGTGCGGTCGGTGCCGGTGCCGCTGCCGGACAATCAGCGCGTGGGTGCATGAGCGTCTGCACTGAGCGCAAGTCATGTCGGCGTCGCGGTAGAGCCCGCCGGTGCGCGGCGGTAGCGGCGGCGTCGGCGTGAGGCGGCTTGGCGGTGTTACCGCGCGTGGGGCCGGCGTTCTTGTTGCTGCGCTGACGTTGCTTGTTGCTGGGTTCAGGTTCGGGTATCCGGACCTGGCGCTGCTGGGCACCGCTGCTGCTGTCGCGGTGGTGTGCGGGATTGTCTTCGCTGTGTGGCGACCGGGGCTGGGAGTCGAGCGGGTTGCCAGCCCGGACCGGGTGGCTCGTGGGGAGCCGGCCACCATGACGTTGACCGTGCACAACACCAGCAAGCTGCGGGCCGCGAACCTGGTGGCCGCGGATCGGTGTGGTTCGGCGAGTGTGCCCGTTCCCCTGCTGCGGTTGCGGCCCGGGCGGGACACCACCGTGCAGTATCCCGTTCCTACGCAGCGGCGGGGTGTGGTGCCGGTTGGTCCGTTGCGGGTCACGCGGACCGATCCGCTCGGGCTCATGACGTTGTCGCGGACCTATGGCGGGGTCACCAGCGTGTGGGTGCATCCGCGGATTCATCTGCTGCGGGCTGTTCCGGCCGGGATGGCGCGCAGTTTGGACGGGCGGATCGACAAGGTGCCGCAGGGCAGCATCACGTTCGATTCGTTGCGGGAGTACGTCATCGGCGACGAGCTGCGGCGGGTGCACTGGCGGAGTTCGGCCAAGGTCGGTGAGCTCATGGTTCGTGAGCAGCTCGATACCAGTGAGCCGACGATCATTGTGCTGCTTGACGATCGGGCCGAGGCGCATCCGGACGTTCGTGATGGGACTGCTGCCTCGTTCGAGTCCTGCTGCGAGGCTGCGGCTTCGATTGTGGCGGCTGCGGTGCGGGAGGATCTTCCGGTTGCGTTGCATCTGGTATCGGGGATCGCCGAGGGGCCGTTCCTGGATGTGCTCACCGAGGCCGAGCTGCGGGCGGGTGATCTCAGCCAGACCTTGCGCATTCTGCGGCAGAACCGGCTGGGGGACACGCTGGTCTATCTGACCGGGCCGGGTGGGCGGGCCGATCTGGGTGCGGTGACCGCGTTGCGGGGCGCTTATCCCGTCGTCATCGCTGGGCTGTTCGGTGATCGGGACGCTGCGCCGGTGTCAGCCGGTGGTGGGCTCATCGTCATCGAGGCCGAGGACGGGGTCCAGTTCGCCGGCGCCTGGGACGGAGTGCGGGGATGGTGACGCCGGTGGAGGATGCCGCTGCGCGACACGCGATGAGGCCGCGAGGGGCCGCGAACTCCTCGGGCGGGGTGCTCCGATGGTGAGGTTGTTGCGGGCTGCGGTCGTACCCGTGGCTTTGGTGGTTTTGATCGGGCTTTCCGGGGTGGTGCTCGGGCGGATCTATGCCGACGCGTTGCTGGTGCAGCTCGTCGCGGGCGCGGCGTTCGGCTCCGTCGGGGTCAGTGTGGCGGCGCGGCGGCTGCCGTCGTGGACGATCGCGCCGATGTCGGTGCTGTTGCTGGCCGGGTACACGCTCGGGGCGTTGCGGGTGGCCGCGAACCGGGCCGAGATGACCGGGGCACTCGGCGGCATTGTCACCGATGCGCTGGTCAACGGGATTCCGCGGCTGCTCACCGCCATGATTCCGGTGGAGTCGACGCCGGACACCGTGGTCGTGCCGGTGGTGGCGGCGTGGCTGGCCGGGCTGGCCGGTGCCGAGGTGGCGGTGCGGTCCGGGCGGGTGCTGCTCGGGTGTGTGCCGGCGGCTGCGCTCTACGGGGGCGCGCTTTATGTCGTCGGGCCCAATGCGGGGACGGCCGGGTGGCCGACGGTGCTGTTCGCCGGGTTGGTCGCCGTCGCGCTGGCGGTCAGTGCTCGGCCGGCGAGCGGGCCGGCGCTGTCCGACGTACCGGCGAAGACCCGCGCGGCCGTGCGCGGCCGGGCGCTGGCCGGGGCGGCCGCCGGGCTGGTTGTTCTTCTCGGGCTGATCGTCGTGGTCGGGCCGTGGGTCGGCGGCCGGGTCTCCGCGACCCCGGTCGACCCCCGGCGGTACGTCGAACCGCCGCAGGTGGACAGCCTGGACGAGAGTCCGTTGAACCGGATCTCCGGCTGGGCGCTGACCCCGAAACAGAAGCTGCTCGAAGTCACCCCGGACGCTGCCGGCAAGGGGCGGACGCGGTTGCGGCTCGCGGTGCTGCCCGACTACGACGGGGTGACGTGGCGGGTCGGCGCGACCTACCGCAACGCCGGGCGGGTGCTGCCGGCCGCGGCCGCGCTGCCCGACGTGCCGTCGCGGCAGGTCACGCAGGACATCACGGTGGATGAGCTGACCGGGCGGCTCCTGCCGGTGGTCCCGACGCCGACCGGCGTGGACGGGGTACGCGTCGCGTACGACCCGGCGAGCGGCACGTTGATCAGCCCGGAGGGACTGAAGCCGGGGCTGCGGTACACGGTGACGTCGCAAGCTCAGGAACCTGATTTCAACCTGCTCCCCGCGGCGGACTCTCCCACCGGTGATGCGGTGGCGCGTTTCCTGACCGTCGGTGCGGGAGTGCCCGATTCGATCACGCGGCTGGCTGAGCAGCTGTCCGACGGCAACGCCGGATCGTTCGACCGGGCGGCGGCCATCGAGGAGTTCGTGGCCGAGCACTACCGCAAGGTCGCGGACTCGCCGAGCGGGCATGCGTACCCGAATCTGCAGTTCTTCCTGTTCGGGCCGCGGAACCAGGGCGGGCAGCGCGGTACGTCGGAGCAGTTCGCGGCGTCATTCGCGTTGCTGGCGCGGCTGACCGGGTTGCCGGCGCGGGTGGTGGTCGGCTTCGACGTGCCCGAGGGCGGGGGCACGGTCACCGGTGGTGATGCTATTGCTTGGCCGGAAGTGTTGTTCGACGAGCTGGGGTGGGTGGCGTTTGATCCGTCGCCCAAGAGTGATCAGCCGCGGCCGGTTGAGGAGGACTTCACGCCCAAGCCGTCGCCGCCGCCTACTTCTGAGCCGCCGCCGGCTTCCGAGGCGCCGAGTGCTTCGGCGCCGCCGGTGGTTGCTCAGGGGCCGGTGGCTGGGAGCGGTGGAGCGTCCGGGGTGCTGGTGGCTACCGGGGCTTCGGGGTCGGTGCTGCTGGTGTTGATCGCGGCGGCGGTGGCTGTGGTGGTGATGCGGCGGGGGTTGCGGCAGCGGCGGCTCGGGGTGGGGGCGCCGGCTGAGCGGATTACTGGGGCTTGGTTGGAGTTCACGGACGCTTTGCGGTTGGCGGGGAGGCCGGTTCCTGGGCATCTCGCGGCTACTGAGGCGGCGGCTTTTGCGGCGTTGCCGCCGGTGCCGCGGCAGCGGAAGGCGAGGCGGTTTGGCCGGTCGCGCGCCGCATCGGATCCGGAAGGTTCGAAGTCCGGCGGACCGGGTGCGGGCGGACTGGGTCCGGGCGGTTCTGGTTCGGGAGGCTCAAAGCCGGGTGGTTCAGGCGGGTCGGGCACGGGTCTGAGCGATTCTAGCGTGGACTCGGACGGATCAGGTGCGGATGCGCGCACGTCACGCACGGGCCGGGGCGGATCGGATGTAGGCCTGAGCGGGTTGGGCCTGAGCGGGTCGGCTCGGCGGGACGCCGTCGCCGGTCGAGACGGGAGCGAAGCGGGGCAGGTCGGCGTGACCGACGGGCCGGGGCCGGGTAACGGCGTCGGCGCTGGGTCCGCGTCGGAGACAGGGGGCGCTGTCGCGGTGGATGCCGCGTCTGTCGGGTGGCGGCCGGAGGATGCGCCGGATGGTGGCGGGCTCGGTGCTGTGCGGGCGGCTGCGCCGCCTGCGGGTTATGAAATGCCGCCGTTGGATGAGCTGGTGGGCGCCGTCAACACGGTGGGGTTCGCGCCCGGGGCGGCTGATGGGGAGCAGGCTGAGCGGGCGGGGCAGCAGGCTGTCGCGTATGCCGAGGCGCTGCGGGCCAAGAGGTCCTGGTGGCGGCGGCTCTGGTGGAGCCTGCACCCTGGTCCGCTGCGCTGGCACCGCGACTGACGCGGCGGGACTGGGGTTCGGGGACGGCTGCGGCGCCGTAGGGTTCGGTGGGTGACGAGCTTGCGGGACTGGCTTATCGGGCTTGGTGTCGCTGCGGCCTGTCTTGTGTTCAGCTGGGCGTTGCTGCTGGTCCTTGCTCGGCGGCTGCCGCCGGGGATTCTGCGGGATCTGGCTGCGTTCATTCCGGACTGTGTCACCACTGTGCGGCGGTTGCGCAAGGATCCTCGGGTGCCGCGGCGGGCTCGGATCGCCATCGTCATTGCCGGGATCTGGGTTGCCAGTCCGATCGATCTGATTCCCGAGTTCATTCCGGTGATCGGGCCGCTGGATGACATCGTCGTGGTGGCGCTGGCCTTGCGGTACGCGGGGCGGCAGGTGCCCCGGGAGGTGCTGATGGCCGCCTGGCCCGGCGAACCGCGGCTGCTGGAACGGCTGCTCGGCCCGCGCCGCGACGAAGGTTGACCAGCTGCCAGCTCTGGGATGTCAGTGTGGCCGACGCGAGTAAACGCTGCGGGTCAGTGCTCCCTGAGGTGGAACTCGTTGCCGTCCGGATCGGTCAGGACACCGTTATCCAGGCGAGTGGCGCCAAGGGAGATCAGGTCGTCGGGTGCTGCGGCGGTGAGTTCGAAGCGTTGCCTGTTCGGTTCGGTTTTTGGCGGCACGGGTGGGCCGGCCCAGGCGATCTTGGTGCCGCCTTGTGGGGACTGGATCGCCGTTTCCTCGTTCTGGTCCCACACCAGCGGCCAGCCCAGCGCCTTGCTCCAGAACACGCCCACCTCGCGGCTGCCCTCGCAGGTGAGCTCGCCGAGCGGGCCGCATCCCTCCAGGTAGGCGTTGCCGGGCTCGATCACGCAGAACGGGTAGCCCGCGGGGTCGGCCAGGACGACGTGGTCCTCCTCCGGCTTCTGCCCGACGTCGAGGTGGCGGCCGCCGAGCTTCAGCGCCGTCGCCACCGTGTGCTGCTGCTCTTCGAGGTCGGCGCTGGTCAGGTGCAGGTGCATGCGGCTCGCTCCGAGCAGGCCCGGGCGGCCCGGGACGAAACGGAGGCCGAGCTGGGCGTCCTCGCCCGGCAGCAGCAGACCGCCGGAGTCCTGGATGACCTCGCGGCGCAACAGACCAGCCCAGAACTGGGCCGTCCGGGCCGGGTCGGGCGCTTCCATGGTCACGGCGAGCAGGTGCATCACCAGACCCTAGACAGCGGCGCGACGCGCCAACAACGGGTAATTCACGTCACCTGGTGAGGCACCGGCGGTGCGGTCGGCGGTCGGGTCGGGGAGGCTGCCCGCTGGGAGGTCTGACTGTCATGTGTGCCGCCTGCGGAGTACCCGCGCACGCGCCGGCGGCTGCCGTCGTACCCCGGAAGTTTGCTGCTCTTCGGAACAAGGACTGTCGTCCTTATCTTTTCGGGGCGGCGCTCGCGATGATGGCCGACAACATCGAGCACGTCATCACGTACTGGGTGCTCTGGGAGAAGTTCCACTCCCCCGCCCTGGCCGGCTTCCAGGTCATCAGCCATTGGCTGCCTTTTCTGTTCTTCTCCGTGTACTTCGGCGGGCTGGCCGACCGGTTCGACTGCCGCAAGGTGATCCAGGTCGCGCAGACGCTGTTCGCGCTGGTCTCGGTGGCCTGGGGTGTGCTGTTCCTGACCGATTCGCTGCAGGTGTGGTCGGCGTGTGTGCTGCTGGTGCTGCACGGGCTGGCCGGGTCGTTGTGGGGCCCGGCCGAGCAGCTGATGCTGCACGATTTCGTCGGCGATGACGAGGTGCCCAGCGCCGTACGGCTCAATGCCACCTTCAAGAGCCTCGGTGTGCTGTTCGGGCCGGTCATCGGGTCGGCGTTGCTGCTCGGGCTCGGGCCGACGGCCGGGATCTTCGTCAATGTGGCGTTCTATCTGCCGCTGACGCTATTCCTCTTCCGGACGAAGTTCACCGGGCACACCCGCGACGATCGGGCACCGCGCCGGCGGATGGGGATCGTCGATTCGGTGCGGGTGCTGCGGGAGGTCAGCGCCAACCGGACGCTGGTCAGCATGATCATTCTGGGTGGGCTGGGGTCGTTCTTCGTCGGGGCCTCGATGCAGTCGTCGATGCCGATCTTCGCGCAGGATCTGGGGGCGGGGAGCGCCGGGACGGCGTACGGGATCCTGCTTTTTGCCAATGGTGCCGGTGGGGTGATCGGCGGCATTCTGCTCGAGGCCACCGGGCGGCTGCGGCCGACCGTGGCCGCGGCCGTTTTCAGTACGGGCGTCTACGGGCTGAGCACCGTGCTGTTCGCCGTCTCGACCAGCTATCCACTGTCGGTGTTGTTGCTGGTCGTGGGCGGGGTGGCCAACCTGGCGTCGATGTCGATCGGGCAGACCCTGGTGCAGCTGCTCGCCCCGTCCGCCGACCGCGGGCGGGTCATCGGGGTCTACGGGATGTCGGCCAACGGGCTGCGGTTCGGCAGCGGGGTCACGGTCGGGCTGTTCGGCGCGGTTGTCGGGATCCACTGGTCGCTGGGGCTCAGCGCCGCCGCCCTCTGCGTGGGGACGGTGCTGGCGGGCATCTCGGCACGCCGAGCCCCATAACCGTGCCTGCTCAGGCGGCGAGCAGCCGGCCGACCTCCCCGGCGCGGTCGCCCAGAGCGGTGCGCAGCGAGGCCGCGATCTCCTCGTCCGAGCGCTTCGGATCGGCCAGCGCGCCGATCACCGCGTCCGCGACGGCTTCGTCCTCCATCCCGGCCACCACCAGCTCTCCCACCGCCTGCGGGTCCTGCCCGGCGGCCTGCTGCAGCAACTGCAGCATGTCGGTGAACACCACCTCGTGCGCGCTGCGCCCGGTGCGGCCCACATTCTGCTGCCACGGCGCCACCCGCAGGGCGGCGCGCTGCGGGTTCTCGCGGGCGTTCGGGCTCATCCGGGCGGTCCACCACGCGTCCATGCGGGCGTTGAAGTCGGACTGGGAGATCGTGGCCATGTCGTCGTCCTCGGCTTCCAGTAGGCCCCAGGGCCGGGTGTCGCGCTCCTGGGCGGTCGTGTAGCGGGCGGAGAAGTGCGCGTGCTGGGTGTGGGCGTTGGCCCCGGTGTAGGTGCGGGTCGTCCACCCCCACGACCGGGACCAGATCCGGCGGTTGTAGATCACGTTCTGCAGGCGGTTGTCGCGGCCCTCGCGGTGCCGCATGACGATGATCTCCACCGCCTTCTGCATGCTCCAGCCGGCCTTGCGCAGGTCCTTGTCCACATCGATGGCGTGGACCTCGTTGATCGAGTCGGCGTCCTCGTACGGGGTGCTGCCCGTCTCGTCCGGGTTGTGATCCGACGAGCTCTGCGAGTGCGCAGTGTCGCCGATGGACCCGTCGCTCGACTTGTCCCGGCCGGGTGACAGCGTGTTGAACTCAGTTCTGAGGGTCACCAGGCACGGCACCAGGATCCAGCTCGCCATCGGACGCCTCCTCCCACGGGTCGGGGACGGCCTCACCCGCGTACTGCTCGCCAGGGCCTGGATCGTGCAGGTCGGCGTACTTGTCGCCGGCTTCGATCTGCTCCGGGGACAACTGCGGCTCCTGCGGGGCCTGTCTCTCCGGGGACGGCTCGGTCATCGCGTCTCGCTCCTGTTTCGGGGGATCGGTCCGGGGGTGGACCGCATGGGGCTCGGATGCGAGCCGCGTGAGTACCCCGGCCGGCGATGACCATCCCGGTTCAATCCGGAATTACCGGGATGTGCGATTCCCCGGGCGCGACGGTACGCCTGGTAGCCGGGCCGGTCCCGCAGGTCACCGCGCTGTTGCTCATTGAAAGGCAGCCGCCACGCAGAGTCCATCACCGGACCGGGCGACCCGAGCCGCTCGGAGCAGGTACCGCCGCATCGGCAGCGGGTGGCCGGGTCAGTGCGACAGAGCCTGGCTCGGCGGCAGCCGCGCCGCGCGGGCCGCCGGATACAGACCGGCCACCATCCCGACCAGCATCGTCGCCGCGACACCACCGGCGAGGGCCCACCCCGGCACGACCGGCGACCACGATCGGTACCCGGCATAGCCCGCGGTGACCGCAGCACCGATCAGCACACCCGCGACACCACCGAGCGTGGCCAGCAGCAGCGACTCGCACAGGAACTGCAGCCGGATCTGCCCGCGGGTCGCCCCCAGCGCCCGGCGCAGGCCGATCTCCGCCCGCCGCTCCAGCACCGAGATGACCATGGTGTTCGCCACCCCCACCCCGCCGACGATCAGGGCCACCGCGCCCAGGCCCAGCAGCAGGCCGTTGAGGGCGCTGTCGGCCGCCCGGGCCGCCGCGAGCGCGTCGGAGGGCCGCGACACTTTCACCTCGTTCGGGGCCTCGGGGTTGGCCGTCGCCGCCAGCACCTGGCGGACCTGCTCCACCGACTCCTCCGCCGCGCGGGTGTAGACCGTGGTCGGTGAGCCGTCGAAGGCGAGCAACTTCTGGGCGGCTGCCCAGCCGACCAGGGCGCCCGAGTCCAGTTCGGGGGCCAGCGGCACCGGCTCCAGGACGCCGACCACGCTGAACCACTGCCCGCCCAGCCACACCCGCGGGCCGGGCGCTTCGATGCCGAGGCGCCGGGCGGCCGCCGCGCCGAGCACGACGGCCGGGCCGTCGACGGCGTCGCTGAGCCAGCGGCCCGCCGACAGCCGCGCGCCGACCGTGCCGAGCAGGTCCGGCCGGGCGGCGAGGACGGCGATGCTGCCGCTCTCCCCCACCGGGATGTACTCGTTGCGGTAGACCTTCGCCGCCAGCCGGCCGGTGGCGGTGGCCGACTCGACCGGGGCGATGCGCCGGACCATCGCCGGTGACTCCGCGGGCAGCTTCGCGTCCTCGCCGGCCATCGTCTGCCCCGGCGCGACCGTCAGCAGGTTGGTGCCGAGCTGGTCCAGGGTGCGGTTCAGATCGGCGCGGCTGGACGCCGAGATACCGACCACGGCCAGCATCGCGGCGATGCCGATGGCGATCCCCAACGCGGACAGCACGATCCGCAGCGGCCGGGTTCGCAGGCCGGCCGCCCCGACCCGCAGCACGTCGCCGGGGGCCAGGCGGGCGGGACGCAAGCGGGCGGTCATGACGCTGCCAGCCGGCCGTCGCGCATGTGCAGGCATCTCGGCAGTCCCCCGGCGATCTCCCGGTCGTGGGTGATCAGCACGACAGTGGTGCCGGCGGCGTGCAGCGAGCGCAGCAGCTCCAGCACGCCCGCGCTGGCCACGGAGTCGAGGTTGCCGGTCGGCTCGTCGGCCAGCAGCACCGCCGGGTCACCGACGACTGCCCGGGCGATCGCCACGCGCTGGCGTTCGCCGCCGGAGAGTTCGTGCGGGCGGTGATGGGCCCGGTGCTCCAGGCCGACGCGTTGCAGGGTGCTCGCGGCCCGGCGGCGGCGCTCGCGGCGGCGTACGCCGGTGTAGAGCAGGCCGTCGGCGACGTTGTCGAGGGCGGACACGCCCGGCGCCAGGTGGAACTGCTGGAAGACGAAGCCGATCGTGCGGGCCCGCAACGCAGACAGGGCCCGGTCGGGCAGGCTCGCCACGTCGTGGCCGTCGATGCTCACGGTGCCGGTCGACGGGCGGTCGAGGGCGCCGAGCAGGTGCAGCATCGTGGACTTGCCGGAGCCGGACGGGCCGACGATGCCGACCAGTTCGCCGGCGTCCACGCGCATCGACACCGCGTTCAGGGCCGCGACGCCGCCGGGATAGGTCTTGCCGACCTCGCTCATCCGGATCATGCCGGCATCCCCACGGTCATGCCGTCGGCGAGCCCGTCCCCGCTGACCTCGGCGCGGCCGTCGGCGAACATGCCGACCCGGACCGGCAGGTAGCGGGTGGCGCCGCCCTCGACGACCTGCAGGCCGTACCCGCCCTCGGCCAGCGCGACCAGCGCCGCGACCGGCACGCTCAGCACGTTCCTGCGCTGCTCGCCGGTGTAGGTGACCTCGACCGGGGCCTCGCGCAGCCCGCCGCCGGCCTTCGGGTCGCGCAGCTTGATGGTGACCGGGACCGTCGGGTCCTTGCCCTGCTCGGCGGTTGCCTTGGCGCCGACGTGGGTCACCGTGCCGGGGGTCTTGCTGCCGTCGGGCAGGGTGACCGACACCTTGGCGCCGGGCCGGGCCCAGTCGGCGGCGTCGGCCTCGGCGTCGACCGTGACGACCGCGGCCGCGCCGGTGTAGGTGAGCACCTCGCCCGAGGCGGGATCACCGACGCGGACCTTGTGCTCGGCGACGCGGATCGTGCCGGTGGCCACGACCACCCACGCCGAGGTGACGGTGCCGGTGCGCGGCAGCGCGAGCTTCTTCTGCCAGGTGCGGACCGCGCGGGCGGTCGCGGCGCTGTACTCGTCGTCGACCGTGAAGCCGCCGTAGCCCAGGTCGCGCAGGTTGCGCTCGAACTGCAGGACGTCGGGGCCCTCCACGCCCGGCGACAACGGCCGGTAGAGCGGCAGGACGCCGGTGAGCAGCACGACCCGGCGGTTGTCGGCGCGCAGCACGGTGCCGCCGCTCTCGATCGTGCGGCCCTGCTTCGGCAGCCACGTCACGGAGCCGCCGGCCGCCGACTTCATCGGGACGGGCTCGCCGTAGCCGAGCTCGCCGTCGACGGTGACCGACTTGGCCAGCGTCTGACGCCGTACCGTGGTGGTGGCCGCCGGTCCCGCAGCCGCCGGCGGGGTGTCCGGCTCGTCGTCGAGGACGACCGCGGCCGCGCCCGTCGCGCCCAGGGTGGCCACCGCCGCGATCACGACCAGCGCGGTGCGGCGGGTCACCGGCGCACCTCGATGCCCGGCATCACTCCCGTGCCGAACTGCGGGCACTTGTCGCCGATCTTCGACAGCTTCTCCAGGTCGGCGTTCTTGTCCGTATCCATCTTGAAGCCGCCGGTCTCCGGGTCCGGGTCCGGGAAGCTGGGCACGCCGTTCTCCCGCACGCACTTGGCGTAGTCGCGGGCCTTGGCCAGGTCCTCGGCGGTGGCTTTCGGCGGCTCGCCACCGTTGGGCAGGAACTCGCGGCACTTCTCCATCGCGGCATCCATCTTCTTGCCCGAGGCCGCGTCGCCGACGGCGGTGGCGGGCATCCCGACCATCCCGTCGGGGCCGGGGTCGGGCATGTCGATCCCCGCCGTGCGCATGCACTGGGCGAACTTGCGGCCCAGGGCCGCGTCGTCGGCCGGGGCCGACGCGCCCGCGCTCGGCTTGCCGCCGGCCGAGGCCACCTGCTGCTCCTTCTTGTCGGCGGCGCATCCGCTGAGCGCGGCCACGAGCAGCAGGGGTACGGCGATCAGCCGCATCCGGTATCGGTGTGTCATCACAGCTCCTTCTCGGGTCGGAGCCACGACACCAGAACGCCGGTTAATGGATCATTAGCGCCGGCGCTAACAGGGTTCTAACGGGTTGGCCAGGCACCATGTGCCGGTGCGGATACTGGTGGCAGAGGACGAGGTCGTGCTGGCCGACGCGATCGCGGAGGGTCTGCGGTTGCAGTCGCTGGCCGTGGACACCGCGTACGACGGGGATGCCGCGCTGCAACGGCTCGCGGTCAACAGCTACGACGTGCTCGTGCTGGACCGGGACCTGCCGGTGGTGCACGGCGACGACGTGTGCCGGGCGGTGGTCAGTTCCGGCTCGCCCGTACGGGTGCTGATGCTCACCGCCTCGGGCGGTCTGGCCGACCGGGTGGCCGGTCTGGGCCTGGGCGCCGACGACTACCTGCCCAAACCGTTCGCCTTCGTCGAGCTGATCGCCCGGGTCCGGGCCCTGGGCCGGCGGGCCCGCCCGGCGGCACCACCGGTGCTGGAACGCGCGGGCCTACGCCTGGACACCAACCGCCGCCAGGTCTACCGCGACGGCCACCACGTCGCCCTGTCCCGCAAGGAGTTCGCCGTGCTGGAGGAGCTGCTGCGCGCCGACGGGGCGGTGGTCAGCAGTGAGCAGCTGCTGGAGAAGGCCTGGGACGAGCACACCGACCCGTTCACCGGCGTGGTCCGGGTGACGATCCTGAACCTGCGCCGCAAACTCGGACCGCCGCAGGTGGTCACCACCGTGACCGGAGTGGGGTACCAGATCACGTGACGACCCACCGACTGACCGTCCGGGCCCGGCTGACCGCCCTCTACGGCGGGGTGTTCCTGCTGGCCGGGGCCGCGCTGCTGGCCATCACCTACCTGCTGCTCGCGCAGGCGCTGAACACCAGCTCCTTCAGCGAGAGCGCCGTGCTCGCCGTACCCGGGATGCGGGTCGCCGCCGCGCCTACCGCCCCCCTCGAGACCTACCCGCAGGGCCTCGCCGCGACCCAGGACGCGGAAAGTGTGGAGCTGGTGCGGCTGGCCGGGGAGCTGCAGACGCAGTTCCGCCGGCAGACGCTGACCTCGCTGCTGCAGCGCGGTGCCATCGCACTGGCCGGGGTGGCGATCATCGGCATCTGGCTCGGCTGGCTGATGGCCGGGCGGACCCTGCGCCCGCTGCAGCAGATCACCGCGACCGCCCGCCGGGTCGCCGACCGCAACCTGCACGAACGCATCGGCCTCAGCGGCCCCAAGGACGAACTGCGGCAGCTGGCCGACACCTTCGACGACATGCTGGCCCGCTTGGACGCGGCGTTCGGCTCGCAACGCCGCTTCGTCGCCAACGCCTCGCACGAGCTGCGCACCCCGCTGACCATCAACCGGACGCTGATCGAGGTCGCCATGAGCCGGCCCGGCGCGCCCGCCGAGACCCGCCGGCTCGGCGAGACCCTGCTCAGCGTCAACGCCCGCCACGAACGGCTCATCGAGGGCCTGCTGGTGCTGGCGGGCTCCGAACAGCACCTGACGACCCGCGAACCGGTCGACCTGGCCGCGGTCACCGAGCGGCTCGTGAGCGTGGCCCGGCCCGAGGCGGCGGCCGCCGGCATCACCCTGCACGCCGCGCTGGATCCGGCACCGGTGCACGGCGATCCGATCCTGCTGGAACGCCTGGTGCAGAACCTGCTGCGCAACGCGATGACCTACAACGTGGCCGACGGCGAGGTGCGCATCACCTGCGCCGGTCAGCGGCTCACCGTCACCAATCCGGGGCCGGTCATCGCCGCGTACGAGATCCCGGGCCTGTTCGAACCGTTCCGCCGGCTGACCGACCGGATCGGCTCGACCGAGGGCAGCGGCCTGGGCCTGTCCATCGTCCGGTCGATCGTGACCGCTCACGGCGGCACGATCACCGCCGAGCCGCGCCCCGGCGGCGGCCTCGCCATCACCGTCGAGCTGCCCGGCCGCTAGGTTGTGACGGTGTTCGCGTGCGCAGGCTGCGGTGCCGTGCTCACCGTGCCGGTGTCGCGGGTGGCGCTGCCGGTGCACGCCGAGCAGAAGTACGGCCACGACCTGCTGGGTCCGCTCATGGAGCCCGGCACGTATGCGATGAACCCCGAAGGCGGGGCTGTGGTCATCGCACCGGGTGACGTGCGCGGGACCGTTTTCATCCCGGGACGCAGCGAGGGCTACTGCTGCGGGTTCGACGGCCGGGACGGGCCCAACCTGGCCTGCGAGCGGTGCGGGCAGGAGGTGGCGACGCGGATCGACGACTGCTCGTACTGGCAGGCGGTGTGGCTGCACCCGCCGGCGGTGCACCGTCTCGCCGGTGACGACGACCCGCAGCCGGTGACCAGCTGGGAGGCGCTGCCCGCGCAGCGGCCGGTGCTGCCGCCGATCGACCCGGACGGCTGGTGGAACCCGATCTGGGCGGCCGCGGTCGCGGCCGCCCTGGCCCACCTGCTGGCGGAGTCCGACGGTACGCCGGTGACGGTGCCCGACGGCCCGGTCGCCGACGTCTTCCGCCGGTCGATCGAGATGCTGCTGCCGCCGGGAACGCCGGCCATGTCCCTGGCAGTGGCCGGACCGGGGCTGCCCGTCGTCTCCGCCGACCTCGTCCTCGTGCCTCAGCACCCGCAGAACGGCGAGCACTGGCCGGCGCCCCCGGCCGTCCCGCTGGCCTATGACGTGTGGCGCTACCTGGCCTTCCACCGCGAGCGCCGGCCGGTGCCCGGGGCCGGCGCGATGCCCGACGAGGCCCGGCGCGACGACCCGCCGCCGCGGCAGCCGGCCGGACCGTTCCGGCCCGACTGGGGCGTCTTCGTGGCCACCCTGGCGCGCCTGCCCGAGATCCGCCGGCCGTGGCTGGGCGAGCTCCATGACCGGGTGCGCAGCCGCCCCTACCTGGACCCGTTCTAGCTAGAGTCGGCCCATGCCCGACGTCGCTGAGCTGGCCCGGTCCGTGTTCGGCTTCGACCTGCGGCCCGCCCAGCGCCGCGCCGCCGAGACGGTCGCCGCCGGCCGCGACACCCTGGCCGTGCTGCCCACCGGCAGCGGCAAGAGCGCCATCTACCAGGTCGCCGGGCTGGCCCGTACGGGCGTGACCGTCGTCGTCTCCCCGCTGATCGCGCTGCAACGCGACCAGGTCCGCTCCCTGACCGCGCTGGGGTTACGGGCCGTGCTGCTCAACTCCAGCCTGCACAGCGGTCAACGCGCCGACGTCCTCATCGCCCTGCGCGCCGGCGGGACCGACTTCGTGATGCTCGGCCCCGAACAGCTCGCCAACGACGAGACGCTGCGCGAGCTGACCAGCGGCCCCCGGCCGATCACCCTGGTCGCCGTCGACGAGGCCCACCTGGTCAGCGAATGGGGCCACGACTTCCGCCCGGAATACCTGCGGCTCGCCGACGTCATCGACACCTTCGGCCGCCCGCCGGTGCTGGCCCTGACCGCGACCGCCGCGCCGCCGGTGCAGGCCGACATCACCCGGCAGCTGCGGATGCGCGAGCCCCAGGTGATCGTCGCCGACTTCGACCGGCCCGGCATCACCCTGGCGGTGCGGCGCACCCGGCACGGACTGCCCGAGGCCCGGGCCGTCGACGACCGGACCGTCGAGGTGGTGCTGGCCCACGACACCCCGACCCTGGTGTACGCGCTCACCCACGCGCGCTGCGAGAGCCTGGCGGAACGGTTGCGGCTGGACTCGTACCGGGTGGCGGCGTACCACGCGGGCATGCCGGCAGCGGAACGCGGCCGGGTCCAGGACGGGTTCTTCTCCGGCGCCCTGGAGATCGTGGTGGCGACCAGCGCCTTCGGCATGGGCATCGACAAGCCGGACGTCCGCACGGTGGTGCACGCGGGCGTGCCGGGCAGCCTCGACGAGTACTACCAGGAGATCGGCCGGGCCGGCCGCGACGGCGCGCCGGCCAGCGCGGTGCTGGTGTACGACCCGCGCACGGTACGGATCCCGCGGCTGCTGGCGGCGCGGTCCCGGCTCGCGCCGCACGCGGTGCACGCGGTGGTCGACGCGCTTGAGGCCGCACCGGGGCGGATGAGCCTGCGGGAGCTGGCGGAGGGCAGCGGGATGAGCCGGCATGTGGTCGAGCGGGTGGTCGACGAGCTGCTGGAGCTGGGGGCGCTGGTCCCGCAGGGCAACGACGCGGTGCGGGTCCCGGAAGCGCTGCCGAGGACGACGTTCTCGGCGGTGGCGGCGGCCGGTGATCGGCGGCAGGCGGTGCTGACCAGCCGGATCGACGCGGCCCGGCACTATGCGGAGACGGTGCGGTGCCGGCGGGCCGAGCTGCTGGGGTATTTCGGCGAGCATTACGAGGCACCGTGCGGGTCGTGCGACAACGATGCGGCGGGGGCTGAGCCGGAGCCTTCGCCGTCGCGGCAGGCTGTGCCGGGTGGGGTGGGGGTGCACCACCGGCTGTGGGGTGCGGGGACGTTGCTGACGCGCGACGAGCATGAGCTGACGGTGGTGTTCGACTCGGTGGGCTATCGGCACCTGACCCCGGCGGCGCTGGACAACGGGCTGCTCACCCTGGACTGACCCTCGATCCACTTGGGCGCCGGGACGCCGTGGTGGCTTTAGACTCTGCGGCCATGGGACTCCTCACCTTCACCCTCAACGTCACCCTGGACGGTTGTGTCGACCACCAGGAGGGGATCGCCGACGATGAGACGCACGCCCTCTTCACCCGTCTCATGGACGAGAGCGGGGCGATGCTGTGGGGTCGCGTCACCTACGAGATGATGGAGGTCCACTGGCCGGCCGTCGCCCGCGGCGACGTGGAGGCGCCGCCGGCCCTGCGGGAGTGGGCGGCCAAGCTGGAGGCCAAGCCCAAGTACGTGGTGTCGTCGACGCGCAAGGACTTCCCGTGGACCAACAGCCACCACGTCGCCGGTGATCTGCGTGCGGAAGTGCAGAAGCTCAAGGACGCGAATCCGGCCGGGGTTCTCCTCTGCAGCGGCAATCTCGCGGCCGAGCTCGACCGGCTGGACCTGATCGACGAGTACCAGTTGCTCGTCCATCCCCGGATCGCCGGCCACGGCCCGACGCTGTACCAGGGCGGGCTGCCCGGCACACGCGAGCTCGAGCTGCTCTCGGCGCAGCCGCTCCGCAACGGCGCGGTGGCCCTGCACTACCGCCGCGCGCGCTGAATCACAGGGGTCAGCCGAGGAGAGACGGGGTGGCCGAGGCGAAGGAGTTGTCCGGGTCGTAGTGGCGTTTCGCGGCCAGCAGCCGGCTCAGGTTGGCGCCGTACGAGTCGCGGGAGCGGTCTTCGTCGTCCGGGCCCAGCAGGTTCGGGTAGCCGCCCGGCAGCGACAGCTCGTCCAGCGACGTCGCCACCGCGTCGGCCCAGGCGCGGTGCGGCTCGACCGGCTGCCCGGGCGGCCAGGCGGCGATCACCTCCAGCACGGTGTGCGGCGAGCGCTGGGCGAAGGCCGTCGCCGACGGGTCCACTCTTGCGGCGGCGCCGTGGAAGCGGTTCAGGATCAGGGCGGAGACCGGGGAGCTGATCTCGTTCGCGGCGGTGACGAGGGCGTCCACCGCCGGGGCCGGCACGTCGGGCAGCCAGCGGGTACGCAGCAGGTAGTGGTTGCCGTCGACCATGCTGCGGTCGAACATGCTCAGCGCCGCCTCGTACGGCATCGGGCCGATCTGGTCCACGATCGGGTGGCCCAGGGCGCGCAGCCGGGCGATCGCCTGCTCGCCCGCCGCCAGGTCGCCGCACCAGAACGGGCACAGGAACGCCAGCGGACGACCCTCGGGACCGGGCAGGAAGCCGGTCATGACGCTCAGCTCGTCCGGGGCGTCGGCCATGAGCTCGGCGTGGCCGGACAGCACCGCGGCCGCCTGTTCGAACGGGAACATCAGCATGCCGGTGAGGATCGACGGCACCTCGTGCAGCCGGTAGCGCAGCTCCGTGACGACGCCGAAGTTGCCGCCTCCCCCGCGTAGGGCCCACCACAGTTCGGTGTCGTCGTCCGGGCCGGCCACGACCGTCGTGCCGTCGGCCAGCACCACCGTCGCGCCCAGCAGGTTGTCCAGGGCCAGGCCGTACCGGCCGATCAGGGGGCCGTAGCCGCCGACGGTGGTCAGGCCGGCCAGGCCCACCGCGCGGACGACGCCGGTCGCGGTGGCCAGCCCGTACGGGGTGGTCGCGGCCAGCAGGTCAGCGGTGATCGCGCCGCCCTGGACCGTGGCGGTGCGGGCCGGCGCGTCGACGGTGACGTCACGCATGCCGGTGAGGTCGATGACCAGGCCGCCGTCGCGCAGGGCCCGCCCGGCCCAGTCGTGTCCGCCGGCCCGCACCGAGAGCGGCGTCCCGGCGTCGCGGGCGGTACGCACCGCCGCGCTGATCTCGGCCACCGTGGCGCAGCGGGCGATCGCCGCCGGCTGGTGCGCCACCGCGGCGTTCCAGACCTGGCGGGCGGCCGGGAATCCGGGGTCCTGGGTCAGCAGCAGGCGCTCGGCGAGCAGCGGGCGCAGGATCCGGACGGCGCCGGCGAGGTCGGCCGGGGTGCTGGTGGCGGTCATGGCGACTCCGATGCGCGCGCGGGCGGGGTGCGGCGACCGTACCGCGTCGTCACGCCGCGTGAAGTCGCGAACACGACTTGCCGGGGGCGACGGTCCGCCCCCGGCTGCCGGGTTCAGACCGGGTACATCCGGATCCATTCGGCCTCGTACGACCCAGGGGTCATGTTCTGCCCGCGGAAGTTGTCGAACTGCATGGTCAGGTGGCCACGCCACATCGACTGCATCGCCTTGCGGGTCGACGACTCGCCGCCGGAGATGCTGAACCACTGCTCCCCGTCGAGGAAGCCGCGGACGTGGTCCGGCGTCCACTCGAAGCCGATGTTGTGCCATTCGCTCATCGGCTCACGGCAATCGGTCTTCTCGCGGTCCTCCTGCTGGGTGCCGCCGGACTTCACCGGGTAGTGCAGCACCGCATTCACGCACGGGGCAGCCGTTCTCGTGTTCTCCAGGAAGTCGTACTCACCCTCCTCCGGCCAGATGTCGTCGTCGGGCCACACGATGAGCAGGGTCCGGAAGTAGCGGCCGTTGTCCGTACCGGTGTTGCGGGAGCGCACCCGGGCCTCCCACCGCCCGTAGCGGGTGCTGTAGTCGCTCTGCATCCAGGCCGTGTCCCCGTTGGCCAGACCCGTCATGATCAGCTTGCCGTCGGCCACGGTGGTGCGGTCCGCGCACCGGCGGGTGCCGGCAGCGTGCTGGTTGGGCCAGCATCCGCTGCCCACGCTCCATTTTGCCGGGTCCGGCGTACCGGTGTAGTTGAACTCGTCGCTGTGCTGAGCCAGTGGCGCGCCCCAGTTGAGTCGTTTGGCCGCCGTGACGCCGTCGCTGTCGCCCGGCTCCGGCTCCGGGCCCGGCGGCGGCGCGGTGCCCGGCCTGACGCTGATGCTCAGCGGCGTCAGCGGCCCGGCGGCGGTCTTCGGGATCAGGATCAGCGAATACCAGGAGCCGTTCTTGAGCAGGTTGAACTGGTGGCTGCTGATGTCGGTCGTTCGTTCGGTCGACCACGGGCCGCTCTCGCGGGTGTCGGTGCCGTCACGGCCCACGTTCCAGCCGATGATGTCGGTGCGCCTGGTGGTCCACATCGCCGTCGCCGTGCCGTCCGCCCACGTCCCGGTCAGCTTGACGTCCGCGTCCGGGGTCGCCTTGTACGCACACATGGTGGCGGCGAAACCCTTGTTCGCGTCGAGCTCGGTGGCCCGCAGCAGCACCTTGGCCCGGACGGCGCCCGCCGGGACGGTGAACCGGCCGGAGATCCGGGTGAAGGCCCGGGTGCCGGCCACCGGCAGGTAGCCGCCGTTGGTGTGGCCCAGGTACACGCCGGCCGAATCCTGCCAGTCGATCTCCATCCGCAGGCGCGCCGGATCGTTGGTCCGCGCGTCCGCCCCGACCTCCCACACGGCACCGGGCTGCACCTTCTGCTCCGGCAGGTAGATGCCGGCGGTGGTCGCGGCGCCGTTGGCCACGCCCAGCTCCCAGGCCGCCGAGGGATGGTCGGTGACCGCCTGCCGGGTGACCACCAGGCTGCTGCTGAGCCTGCCCCAGCCGGCCGCGTCGGTGCCGAGCACCGGGTTGGCGCACTCGTTGTCGGACACCTGGTACTGCCCGACGCGTACGAACGGGGCCAGCTCGCTGTCCGGGCCGGCCAGCGCCGCACGGGCCGCCCGGGCCAGGTTGCCCTGCCCGGCCGCCTCGGCCCGGGCCTCGATCCCGCGGATGATGACCCGGTACTCCTCGGCCTTCTTCTTCAGCGCCGCCAGCCGGTCGCGCTCGTCGGCGGCGTGGATGCCGGTGGTGATGAACGCCCGCCAGTCGGCCGGGTTGTTGCTGCGCAGGGCGGCCTCGGCCGCGGCGTACACCTCGGTGGGCTCGGCCGCGGTGTTCCACACCCAGCGCACGAAGTTGACGTCGCTGAGCACAAGTTTGCCCTCGTCGGCGGCCACACCCAGCACCGCGGCCGCGGCGATCCGCTCCTCGCGCTCGCGCAGGGCCTGGCGTTCGGCCTCGGTGCGTTCCTGGTCCGCGGCGATCTCGGCGAGCCGGTCCTGCTCGCGGGCCTGCGCGATGCCGGTGGTGATGAAGTCGCGCTGCTGCTGCGCGGTCCCGCCGAACGCGGTCAGCGCGGCGGCCTTCACCCGGGGGCCGGTCGGACCGCGGTAGATCTCGTACACGAACTCGCGGTCGGCCAGCAGCAGCAGCTCCGGGGTCACCGGCATCTGCACGGTGATCAGCGCGCGCTGCTTGAGCTCACGGGCCTCCCGGGCGGCGGTCGCGTCGCGGACCTCGTTGGCCACGTCGCGGTTCTTGGCGTCATGGATGCCGGACTCGATGAACACCGTGCACTCGACGAAGTCATCGGTGGAGCTGTTCATCAGTGCCAGTTCGGCGGAGCCGCGCACCTCGGGCAGGTTCGTCGCGTTCTGCCACAGCTGGAAGACGAAGTCGCGTTCGTTGAGCACCAGCCAGCTGTCCGGCGCGACGACACCGACGACGGCGGCGGCACGGACCCGGTCCTCGATCGAGGACTCCAGACCCGCAGCCCGGGCCGCGGCCGCACGGTTCGGCGCGCCGGGCGCGGCGAGCGCGCCCGGATCGCCCACGACCAGAGCGGTCAGCAGTACGGCGGCTACGGTGACCGCCCGTCTCAGTGTTCCCGACGATTTCATTGTTCCTCCCGGAATCGGCAGACCACTTATAGCGGCCCGCATACAGAAACCGTCCAGGACCGGTACGGACGCCGCCGCCCAGGACCGGCCCTAGCCCTCTGAGCCCCTGCCGGCAAGGAGAAGGCCGCTTCCGGCCACGCCCGGAGAACACCGCCGGAAAAGTGTTCCGCTGTGACGGCCGTCGATTTGCCGCGACGCGTGTCCTGCGTGGATGGGAATGCCATGAATGCGAGAACCCGGCTTTCGGGAATGGTCGCCGCCGTCGCATTGTCCGGGGTCCTGGTCACCCCGGGTCCGGCGTGGGCCGCCGCCTCACCCGCGCAACCGGCCGGGCCGGCGGCAACACCCGCGCACTCGGCCGACTGGTCCCGCACGCGCCTGCTGGCCGGCTACGACACCCGCTCCACCGTACGGGCGGCAGCCTGGTCGGCGCTGATCAGCAGCAACGTGGACGCCGCGGTCGCCCGGTTCGTGCTGTCCGGCTACCCCTACGCCGTACGGCGGTCCGCCGAGACCAAGGTGCGCAACGCCGACTTCGCCCGCCGGGTCCTCGAGACGCACACCGCCGAGTTCGCTCCCGAGGTGCACGCCGCCGCCCGGTACGCCCTCGACGGCACCGCCGCCGACCTGGACTACTTCGCGCGTACCGGATATGCCGCCGCCAAGGACCGCGACCGGCAGGCGCGGGAGTCGACCGGCGCGCAGGCGGCCGCGCTCGTGCAGGCCGACCGTGACTTCGTGGCGCTGTTGCGCGACACCGCGCCGGGTGAGCAGGTACGCGCCGCCGCCACGTTCGCACTACGCCCAGCGGCCACCGACGCCGACCTGGTGGAGTTCTTCGCCTACGACTGGGTCAACGCCGCGGCGCTGGACCTGGACGCGTTCCGGATCCGCGTCGCCGACGAGGACATGGCCTGGCGGGCTGCCGCCGCCCGGCTGGTCGCCGAGGCCCGCACCGCCGAGGAGGCGGCGCTGAAGACCGCCGGTGAGGCCGCCGAGCAGGCCCGGGCCGCGGCAGCGCGCGCCTGGGCCGCCGCCGGCGCGCAGACCGGCCCGGCCCGGGTTGCCTGGGCGCAGACCCAGCAGGTCGCCGAGGCGCAGGCGGCCAACTGGCATCAGGTGGCCCAGGCGGCCGGCGGTGCGACCGGCGTGAACTGGACGGCGATCGCCGGCAGCGCGGGGGTGACCGCGGACAGCTGGGCCGCCGAACAGGTCCACGCGGCCGAACAGGCCGCCCACTGGGCCGAGCTGTTCGCCCAGGCGGTCGCCGGCGAGCAGCGCATGACCGGCGGCGCGGCATGAGCCGGCGCCTCGCGGTCTTCGCCACCGCTCTGCTGCTGTCGACCGGCTTCCTGAACGCACCACCCGCGGCGGCCGCGCCCCCGCCGGTCACCGCGCCGCTGGACGACCACACGCCGCTGGTCGTGCCGCCGCTGGAGATCGGGACGTGGGACGGCCGGGCCGGGGTGGAGTTCCCGGCCGATCCGGTCACCCGCGAGCTGATCGTGGAGATCGCCGAGACGCACGAGGAACCGGAGTTCCGGGAGGCGGCGGCCGCGGCGCTGGCCTCCGACGTGCCGGACGCGCTGACGCGGTTCCTGACCGAGACGCACCCGCGCCTGCAACAGCAGTCCGACCAGCGGCGCCGCGACACGGCCCGGCAGAACACCGCCACGATCCGGGCGATGGCCGGCACCGGCGTGCCGGGTGGATACCTGGAGACCGAGATCGCCCGCGTGCTGCGGGCCACCGACAACGACCGGGCAATGTTCCTGGCGTACGGGGCCGAGATCGCCCGTGGCCGCGACGAGCAGGCCGCGAAGTCCGAGCGGGACCGCCGTACCGTGCTGCGCGAACGCGTGGCCGCGCTGGTCGCCGCCGCCCCGGCCGAGTCGCAGGTCAAGCGGGCCGCCGAGGCCGCGCTGGCCGGCGACGACGCCGCGGTCGCGGCGTTCTGGAACGGCGGCTACCTGACCGCGGCCAACGCCGACGCCGCCGCCCGCGAGCAGTATCTGGCCGATCTGGAGGCCCGCAACAAGGCCGCGGAGGAGCTGTCCGAGCTGGCCCGCCGCGCGGCCCGGGCGTCCGAGGCGCGCCGGCAGTTGCTGATCGCCCACGGCAACGCGATCCGCGAGCTGCAACGCGCGGCGAACGCGATGGCCGGCGCCGCCAACGCGGCCCGGTCCGCCGAGCGCATCCTGGCCGGCGGGGAGACCACCGCGGTCAAGGCCACCCGGCTGGCCGCCGCCCGGACCGACACCGCCGTCCAGCGCGACGACGCCCAGCAGGCCGCCGACCGGGCCCGCAACGCCGCCCTCGCCGCGACCGCCGCAGCCGACACCCTGATCGACACCGGCCTGCAGTACGGCGCCGAGTGGTCGCTGATCGTGCAGGGGATGCAGCAGGCGGCCGTCGCGGCGGTCGGCTCGGCCACCACCGCGCTGCACGCGGTCGACGCCACCATCGCCACCAACAACGCCCAGAGCGCCGAAGCCCGCGCCGCTGCCCACGCCGATCAGGCCGTCAAGTGGCGCGCGCACGCCGAGCAGCACGCCCTGGCCGCGGCGAAGCTGGCCGCGGCTGCCCGCGCCCAGGCCACCGCGGCCAAGACCGCCGCCGCCCGCGCGAAGACCGCCCGCGAGCAGGCCCAGGCCGCCGAGGCCCGCGCCTGGGCGGCCGCCGCCCGGACCCGGCAGCACCGGATCACCGCCGAGACCGAGGCGGCCGCCGCCCGGGACGCGCGGATCCGGGCCGACCAGGAGCGAGCCACCGCGGCGACCCACCGCAAGCACGCCGACGAGCAGGCCGCGGTCGCCGCCGGTGCCCGCCGCAACGCCCAGGCCCAGGCCGCGACCGCGGCAACCGCCCGGCAGCGGGCGGACAGCGCCAAGGACGCCGCCGTGTCGGCCCAGGACACCGCCTGGGAACACGAGGGCACCGCCCGCCGGGCCCGCGACGCGGCCACTCGCGCCGAGCTGTCCCTGCAGGCGGCCGAGGCCAAGGCCCAGGCCCTGCGGGCGTGGGCGGCGGCCACACCGGCCGGCGAGGCCAAGGTGGAGGCCGAACGCCAGGCCGACGCGGCCGCCCGGGAGGCGCAGACCGCCCGGGGTGCGGCCCGCGCGGCCCGGACCGCCGCGAACACCGCCTCCGGGGCCGCGGCCAACGCCCAGGCCGAGGCCACCGAGACCCAGCGGGCGGCGGACCGTGCCGAGGCCGCCGCCGCGGAGTCCCGGGCCGCCGCGGTGCGGGCGGACGCCGCCGCCGACCGGGCCGAGGCCGAGGCGAAGGCCACCCATCAGGCCCGGCTGGAGGCCGACGCGCGGGCCGCCGAGGCGACCGCCCAGCAGGCGCGGGCCGCCGAGGCCGCCCGCGCCGCCGTCCGGCTCGCCGAGCAGGCCGCCGACGAAGCGGTGCAGTCGTTGTGGGCGGCCCAGCGGACCAAGGCCGAGGCCGACGCGGCGACCACCGAATCGGTCGCCGCCGCGGCCCAGGCCGAGATCGCGGTGACCGCGGCCGCGGCGGCGCGGGCCTCGTCGGCGGGCATCGCCGAGCCGCTCAACAACGCCCTGGGCATGGTCAGCCCGTTCACCGGGGCCGACATCGACGCGGACTTCGTCGTCCTGGTCGCCGAGCAGGCCCGCACGATCGGCGCCGAGCAGGCCGCCGCGGCCACCGCCCGGGCGGCCGAGGCTCTGACCGCGGCCCGGCGGGCCGAGGAGGCCGCCGCACTCGCCAACGGCCAGGTCAAGCCGGCGTTCGAGGCCGCGGCCGAGGCCGCCCGGCAGGCGTCCGACGCCGCCACGGCCGCAGCGGAGGCCAAGCAGGCCGCTGCCGCGGCGGCCCGGGACGGCGCCGCCGCCCGCAGCGCCGCGGAAGGGGCAGGCCGGGCCGACGCCCAGGCGAAGGCGGACGCCCGCACGGCCAGGTCCGCGGCGAACGCGGCGGCCGACGATGCGGCCCTCGCCGGACGCAGCGCGGCCTCGGCCCAGCAGGAGGCGAACAGCGCCGCCGGCGCAGCCCGCACAGCGGCCCGGGACGCGGCAGACGCCCGGGACGCGGCGACGACCGCGGAAGCCGATGCGACGACGGCGGAACGCGCGGCGACCACGGCCCGCGCGGCGGCCGACAGCGCGGCCACGGCGGCCGCGAACGCGTTGCAGCACGCCATCGACGCGCAGGCGGCGGCCGAACGGGCCGAGGAGACCGACCGCCGGCGCCGGGCCCTGACCCTGGCCGCCCAGGTGTCCGGCAACCCACCGGCGCTGCCGGCGCCGGAGCAGCTGGGGGGCCTGACCCCCGAGCAGCGGGCCCAGCTGCAGAGCGATCAGGCGCTGGCCGGGATGAGCGTGTGGGACTTCCTGGCGTCCGAGGACGGCGAGCTGCTCAAGGAACTGACCGGGCTGGCCGAGTTCGAGGCCTGCTTCGGCAACGGCGACATCATGGCCTGCCTGTGGGCGGCCGTCGGGCTCATCCCGGGGCCCCGGGTCCTCGCCACGGCGTTCAAGCTCGCCAAGCTGGCGCCCAAGATCCAGAACTTCATCGAGCGGGCGGCGCTGGCCCGGGACCGCATCGACGACCTGCTGGAGATCGCCGAACGGGCGCAGGCCTGCCAGATCCCGAACAGTTTCCTGGCCGGTACGCCGATCCTGCTCGCCGACGGCCGTACCGTGCCGATCGAGGACGTGCCGATCGGGGCGAAGGTGCTGGCCACCGACCCGGAGACCAACCGCACCGCGGCTCGCCCGGTCACCGACGTGGTCACCGACCGGGGCGTCAAGAAGCTGGTCGACCTCACGATCAAGTCGAACGGCCGGACCGCGACCCTGACCGCGGCCGACAGTCACCCGTTCTGGGCGCCGGACGCGCGCCGGTGGATCGACGCCGAGGACCTGCGCCCGGGTTCGCGGCTGCGGACCGAGGTCGGCGGCCAGGCGGAGGTCACCGCGGTCAAGGCCCGTACCGCGAGGGTCACCGTGCACAACCTCAGCGTCGGCGGCTTCCACACCTTCTACGCGCAGGCCGGTGCCTTCCGGATCCTGGTGCACAACTGCGGCGCCAAGGTGGTGGACCTCTACGGCAACGAGATCACCAACCCGGATCCGCTGGCCGGCAAGCTGCGCGACTTCACCAACGACGCGCTGCGCCGGTGGGAGAACAACGAGATCGGCTTCTCGGCCAAGGACCAGGCCAGGATCGACAAGAACCCCAACCTGGAGAACGCGATCAAGGGCAACATCCTCGACGCGGAGGTGAAGCGGATGGCCGACGACGATCCCTCGCTCGCCCCGCTGTTCAGCACGCCGAACGGCTACCCGGGCCCGGACTGGGCCAACACCGGACCGGTCCCGCTCGTCGGCTGGTACGACCTCACGACCACCAAGAGCTGGGGTCAGCACGTGTACGACTACGGCCCCCGCTACGGCCCGGGAGTGGGCATCCTGTGGCAGTGAGAGCGTTACGGCAACGATGGTCGACACCGGACGGACGGCTGCTGCAACGGGAGATCCAGTCCCGTCTGGCGGCCGGGGCCGGGCTCGACGACCTGGACCTCGCGGAGGTCGACGGCAAGCGCGACCTCCGCGGGTTCCCGGCCTCCCCGCCAGTCTCGCAGTGGCGGGGCGCCCACCTCGCGGGGATCGACCTGTCCGGGGCGTCGCTGGCCGGGGTACGGCTGTTCGACTGCACGCTGGAGTCCGTCCGCCTGGACCGGGCGGTCTGCCACGACTGGCGGCTGTGGGGCTCGACGGTCGCGGACACCACGTTCACCGGTGCCGAGCTGCGCGGCTCGTCGCTGGGCGCCTGGCGCGAGGGCCGGGGCAACCGCTACGAGCGCGTCAGCTTCGTCCGGGCCGACCTCACCGCGGTCGGTTCCAGCGCCGCGACGTACACCGACTGCGACTTCTCGTTCGCCCGGCTCGACCGGGTCAACTTCTGGCAGTCCAGTCTCGTGCGGTGCACGTTCGCCGGGCCGCTGCGGGACGTGGTCTTCGACGGGCGGCACCTCGGCGAGGACAAGCCGGACACCAACCCGATGACCGAGGTCGACCTGAGCGGCGCCGAGTTCGACGGCTGCGAGTTCCGCGGCACGCCGTTCACGACGGTCCGGCTCCCGGCCGACCCGGACCTGATGATGGTCACCGACGTGGGTCAGGTCGACGGTGCCCTGGCCGCGCTGAGCGCCGCCGACGGCACGCTGCCCCGCACGATCCTGCAGCACGCCCGGAAACTGCTGGGCATGGGTTCCGCGGCTCTGCTCAATGCCCGGGACTTCCCGGCCGGGGCACCGGCGGTCCGGGCCGCGCTGACGGCTGCGGGGTGGCGTCCGGGCGGTCCTGCGGTCATCCCGGCCGACTAGGGTGGGCTCGCCTCATCGTCCGGCCGGCTGGGAGAGTCATGCACCATCAGATGTTCGTGGACGGCGCCTGGATCTCCGCGCTGTCCGGCGCCACCACCGTCGCGACCAGCCCGGCGACCGGTGAGCAGCTGGGCACCGTGCCCGACGGTGACCGTGAGGACGCCCGCGCCGCCATCGCCGCCGCCCGCCGGGCCGCCGGTGGCTGGGCGCGGCTGTCCGCCTTCGAGCGCGCCGCCCTGCTGCACCGGGTCGCGGACGTCATCGAGTCCCGGCGTGACGACCTGGCCCGCACGCTGACCCTGGACCAGGGCAAGCCGCTGCGCGCCGAGGCCTACGACGAGGTCGACGAGCTGGTCACGTACTGGCGGATGGCCGCCGAGGACGGCAAGCGGCTGGGCGGGCTGCTGCCGAACTCGGCGAGCACCGGCAAGCGGGCGTTGCTGGTCCGGCGCCCGCGCGGGGTGGTCGGGGTGATCACGCCGTGGAACTGGCCGTACACGATGCCCGCCGAGCTGATCGCGCCCGCGCTGGCCAGCGGCAACACCGTGGTCTGGACGCCGGCGCCGTCGACGGCGATCTCGGCGGTCGCGCTGGCCGGGTGTGTCGCCGAGGCCGATCTGCCCCCGGGTGTGCTCAACCTGGTGACCGGTCCCGGGCCGGTGGTGGGTGACGAGATCGCCCGCCATCCCGGCACGGACGCGGTCGCCTTCATCGGCTCCACGGCCACCGGCCGGTCGGTGGCGAGCGCGGCGGCGGGCAAGGCGACGCTGCTGGAGATGGGCGGCAACGGCCCGCTCGTGGTGCTGGCCGACGCCGACCTGGACCGGGCCGTCGAGGGCGCTCTGCAGGCCTGTTTCCTGTGTGCCGGGCAGAGTTGCACCGCCGGCGAGCGGCTGCTGGTGCACCACGCGGTGCGCGACGACTTCGCCGAACGGCTCGCCCGCGCGGTCACGGAGCGCATCCGGCTGGGCGATCCGCTCGACGACGCCACCACGATGGGCCCGCTCAACAACGCCGGCGTCGCGGCCAAGATGGATGAGCACGTCGCCGACGCCCTGCGCCGCGGGGCCTCGGCGCTGACCGGCGGCGCCCGCGCCCCCGGCTTCGCCACCGACCTGTACTGGCCGGCCACCGTCCTCACCGACGTGCCGGCCGACGCAGCGGCGGCCACCGAGGAGACCTTCGGCCCGATCGCCCCGATCGTCGCCGTGTCGGGCGTCGAGGAGGCGATCGAGCTGACCAATGCCTCCCGGTATGGGCTGCTGGCCGCCGTCTACACCGCCGACCTGAGCACCGGGCTGGCCTTCGCCGACGCGGTGCGTACCGGCTGGGTGAACATCAACGAGTCCACCAACTACTGGGAGAGCCACCTGCCGTTCGGTGGGCGGTCCGGCTCCGACAGCGGCCTCGGGCGGGTCGGTGGCGCGCACCCGATGGAGGCGTTCACCGAGTTGCAGACGGTGATCATCGGCTGAGCCGTACCTGATCGGCCTGGCCTGCCTCGGCCAGCGACGCGCGCAGCAACAGCGCGACCCACGTCCGGTACGGACGCCAGCGCTCGGCGATGGCCTCGAGCTGCGCGAGGCCGGGGTCGTCGCCGAGCCGGTAGGCGCCGGCCATGGCGTGGTGCAGCCGTTTCTCGTTGCGGGGAAACGCGTCGGGGTCGCCGGCCCCGCGCAGCAGAATCAGCTCGGCGGAGAACGGTCCGATGCCGGGCAGGGTCTGCAGCCGGGTCAGGGCCTCCGCGGCCGGCAGGGCGCGCAGGGTGGCGGCGTCGAGCTGTCCGTCGTCGGCGGCCCGGCCCACGGACTGCAACTGCTCGATCTTGCGGCTGGTGAGGCCGGGGAACTCGCGCAGGCCGGCGAGCCGGTCGGGCGCCGGGAACGACGGGAGCTGCGCGTCGCCGAAGTCGATCTGCTCGCCCAGCTGCGTCGCGAGTCGGGTACGGATGCCCGCGGCCTGACTCCGGCGGATGCGCTGCCCGATGATCGTCCACACCGCGGCCTCGTACGGGCTGTGGAACTGCACCGGCCGCAGCCCTGGATAACGCGTCTGCAGCTCGCCGACGACCGGGTCCCGTTCGCCCACCGCCGGGAAGCCGGTGCCGTCCACGTCCAGCGACAGGATGCGCTCGACCTGGGCGCGGATCCGCTCGGCCGGCACCGGGCCCGGGTTGGCCACGACCTCGGCGACCGGCTCGGCGCCGTCACCGGTGACGCGGACGCCGACCGGGGTCCAGCCGTGCTCGGCGGGGAACGCGAGGTCGAGCCGCGCCTCGTCGCCGCCGCCCTGCCCGGCCGAGAACCCCGCGACGAAGCGGGCCGCACTGCGCAGCGAGAACGGGCCGCGCGCCCGCATCCGGAAGGTGGTCACGCCTTGTCGTGGATCGTGACGGCGTAACCGTCGGGGTCGCTGAAGGTGAAGGTGCGGCCGAACGGACCGTCGAAGGCCGGCGTCACGATCGGCACACCTGCGGCGTCGAGCGCGTCGTGCAACGCCTGGGCGTCGGTGCTGTGCAGCCACAGGGCGACCCCCAGCCCGGGCCGGCCGGCGTCGAGGTCAACGCCGGGCAGCGGCTCGCGCACCGCGAAGGGCACGGGCTGGGTGGCGAAGACGACTGCGCCGGGCGGGCCGGCCGGGATCCGGTGCAGGCCGAGGTGCTGCTCGTAGAAGGCGGCGGATCGTGGCAGGTCACGCACCTGCAGGGCGACGAAGTCGGGTCCGGTAACCGTCATGGCTCACTCCTGGCGTCTCGAATCTTGCTATGTCAAAGTCCTGACATCCGGCAGCGTATGTCAGGATGCTGACATGGTGCAACAGGAGACTGTCGGGCCGGTGGAGAACGCCGTCGGCTACGTCCTCAAGGAGGCCGCGGTGGCACTGCGCACCGCGATGGACGCGGTGCTGCGGCCGCTGGAGCTGACCGTCCCGCAGTACTCCTGCCTGGAACTGCTCGGCCAACGGCCCGGCCTGTCCAACGCCGAACTGGCCCGCGGCACCTTCGTCACCCGCCAGTCGATGAACGTGGTGCTGCACGGCCTCGAGGAACGGGGGCTGGTCACCCGGCCCGCGACCGCCGCCCGGGGCCGCGAGCTCCCGGCCCAGCTAACCCCGGCCGGCCGCGATCAGCTGCTCGCGGCCAGCACGGCGGTCCGCGCCGTCGAGAAAAGGATGTGCGCGGGCCTGAGCCCCGCCCGACAGCAGGACCTCCTCGAAACGCTGGCCGCCTGCGCCCGCAACCTCAGCCCGGCCTGAGGAAACTTCGTCGCCGGCAGGTGCAATGCGGCCGGGGGGTGAGGTTGTCTGGAACAAGTGAGGGCCCGGCACCCGCCGGCTCGCCGAGGGGAAGCCCGTGAAGCCGTCCGACCCGGAGTTCCAGGAGTTCGCCGAGGCCGCGAACCTGCCGCTGCTCAGGACGGCGCGCCTGCTCACCGGCGACTGGCACCTGGGCCAGGACCTGTTGCAGGTCACGTTGACCAAGGTCTACCTGCGCTGGTCGCAGGCCGACCGGTGGGACTCCCCCACCGGCTACGCCCGGACCGTCATGGTCAACACGTACTGCACCTGGCACCGGCGGCGCTGGCGGCACGAACTGCCCCGGGAACGACTGCCCGACCGCGCCGGCGAACGGGACACCGCGGACACCGTGGCCACCACGGACGCGCTGGCCCGGGCGCTCGCGGATCTTCCCCGGCGGCAGCGGGCGGCGGTGGTCCTGCGGTACTACGACGACCTGTCGGTGGAGCAGGCCGCCCGCGCCCTGCAGTGCCCACCCGGGACAGTCATGAGCCTGACCTTCCGCGCGCTGGCCCGGTTGCGGCAGAGCGCGGACCTGCACGACACGGCGGTGGAGGGGCGATGAACGAGCAGGAAGAGAACGCACTGCGCCGGGGGCTGCACGCGATGGTGGCCGATCCGCCGCGGGTCGCTCCGGCCACCGACGCGATCGCGTCCGCGCACGCCCGGCGCCGACGGGACCGGGCCGGGCTGGCCGGGCTCGCGGTGCTGGTGGTGGCCGCGATCGCCGTACCGAGTGTGCTGATGACGCGGGACGCCGGGACACCACCGGCCCCGACCGCGGCGGGACCGTCCGCGCCGAGCCCTTCGACCGTCGAGGAGAAAACAGTGGACAGTGGACCACCCGCGCCGCCGGGAACCGAGCTGGCGACCGGGCCGGCCGACCCGGCCGTCGGCAGCTCCTACCGGTACGACCTGTTCGTGCACTGCGGGATCCGGTACGCCAAGTTCGGCGGGCGATGGTGGCAGGCCGAGCCCAGGCAGCCCGAACCGCGGACAACGTACGGCGGCGGCCTCTACGTGCCGGGGACCATGGCGCTGGTGGCAGCCGACGAGGCCCGCTTCACCAGTGACACACCGACGGTGGACGCCACCTTCCGTCCGCTGGCCGGCGAACCCGAGCCCTGCGACTGACACGGCACCGGCGGCCGGGCAGTGCGGCCCGACCGCCGGCATGACGTCCGCGAAAGCTCAGTTGGCGTGGTTGTACAGGGTGTGCAGGGCATCGAAGTCGTGGGTGTCGGGATACCGGGAGATGTTGAGATCAACGGCATTTCCCGAACGCAGGCAACTGCTCGACACGGTCCGGTGCTCCAGGCCGAGCACATGGCCGAGCTCATGACAGGTGGTCTTGCGGGCCTGGTGGGCGTTGGTGACCCGGACCCGGCTCAGATAGACGGTCGCGCTCGTGTAGTGCCCGCCGGAGACGGAACGGTAGGTCACCCCGTAGTTGCCGTCGTCGTTGAGGTACTCGTACACGTCGACGCAGTGCAGCCGGGTGTTGGGGCAGTTCGCCCAGTTGTAGTAGGAGTCGACGCCGCGGGCCTCGTTCCACTTGTAGACCGACGAGGAGACCGGCCAGAACGCCGGGGTGTGGTCGACGAAGTAGATCTGGGAGTGGGCCAGACCGTCGTGCGCCCAGTGGTTACCGGTGACGTGCGAGGCGGATGCCGGAGACTGGTTCACCAGCAGGCCGAAGAGCAGGACGAAGGGAACGAGCAGGGCGCCGAATCGGCGGGGCGACATTTTCATGAGTGGCTCCCGGGCCAGCCGCGGTCACAGATCGCCTTCGGATCCGCGATGGGGGCGTTCTTGTCGACCTTGCTGACCGTGGCGACGCCGGCGACCGTCCCGTCCGGCCGGAAGCAGATGAGGCTGGAACCCGGATCCTCCGCCGCCAGGTCCTTTGCCTCATGGAGCAGTTCCGCCTTCGACGGCTGCTTCGCCTTCTTGACCGCGGGTGGGTTGAGCACCGGCGACTTCTCGGGGTTGATGTTGGCCGGCTGCAACGACTTCGGGTTGACCGGCTCGGCGTCGGCCGGCTGGGCGGCCGGGGCCGCCGGGCCGGCGGGCTCGGCCGGCTGCGCCGCTCCGGCCGAACCCATCCACGCGAAGCCGATGATCCCGGCAGCGACCGTCGTGGCCGCCACCGTCCCTACCAGAGTGCGGACGGATCTCAGTCCTCTGCGGACTTTCTCGGATGTCATGGCCGGACCATAACTACGAGTGTCTATCCCGCGATGTCCCGGGCGACAAGGACCGATAACGCGTAGCAAGCGCAGTTTTAGCGGTGCTTATGTCCACACTGGACAAGATCGTTCGCGACATCCTCGCACAGTCACCCGACGCGGTTCGCGTACGCCCTTTCCCGCGCCGCCGCGAACTCCTTGACGACGTTGCCGCAGTAGCTCCACGGCCAGTCGGTCACCTGGTCGCCGATCATGGCGAAGACCCGCGCCGCCGCGTCGAACTCGCCGGCCTTCTCCAGGCCCATCGCGAACGAGTTGGCCCGCGGGAACCAGCCGAGGCCGGGCCGGAACGCCGGGTGGAACAGTGACTTGTGCACCGCGGCCAGCATGTCCGCGCGGACCGGCGCGCTGCGCAGGTACTGGCCGTCCTCGCCGCGCGGCAGGGACAGCCACTTCTCGATGTGCGCGACGACCAGGACCTCCGGCACCAGGCTGCCGTCCGGGGCGGCCACGGTGGCCTGCCGGGCGAAGGCGAACATCTGCTCGTCGCTGCCGAACCACTTGGCGCACAGATACTGCAGGTGCTGCTCGTGCGCGACGACGTGCGCCGGGTGGCGCTTGACCACCTCGGCGAAACGGGCGGCGGCCTCGTCGGGGGCGACCTGCCGGCCGCGGGCCGAGGTCACCAGCCAGGTCCACGCGGTCACGTTGCCGGGGTCGCGGTCGACGACCTCGTCCAGGGCGTTCTCGGCGATCCGCAGCCGGCGGTGGAACTCGCGGAACTGCTCCTCGCGGGTGTACTCGGCCCGCGCGGCGCCGCGGGCCTCCCAGGCCCAGAACACGCCGTGGCAGCCCCTGAGCAGCGTCGGCAGCGTGGAGTGCGGCTCCGCGGCGATCCACCCGCCGATCCAGTCCTGCACGCCGTCGACCTCGGCGGCGGCCTCCATCAGGTAGGCGTGCGTGTCGGGATCCGGCGCTCCGTCCAGGATGGCCCGGATCGTGGCGCTGTCGCGGGCCGCCACGGCCGCCACGAGCGCCCGTACCTGCGGGTCACCGTTGGTCGGGTCGATCATCAGGCCGGCCGTCGCCGGGCCGCGCTTCTTGAAGGGCCACATGTGCAATTTCCTCCCCGTGATGGCCGGAGATCCTAGATCATCCGGCCGTCCGGGTGGCGCCGCGCCGGTGCCGTCAATTGCCGTGGAGCAACTAACCCATCGACGTACGCCTGGTGGTGCGGCACAATCTGGCGCGACCTTGCTACGGGGAAGGGCCTCGACATGCCTTATGACGCTTTCATCTCCTACAGTCATGCGGCCGACGGGGCACTGGCACCCACTTTGCAGCGTGGTCTGCAACGGCTGGCGCGGCCGTGGCACCGCCGACGGGCGCTGGAGGTGTTCCGCGACCAGACCGGCCTCGGCACCAGCCCGGCGCTGTGGTCGTCCATTCAGAAGGCCCTCGCCGGATCGGAGCACTTCGTCCTGCTGGCCTGCCCGGAGGCAGCGGGATCACGCTGGGTCAACCAGGAGATCGAAGCCTGGCTGGCCGAACACCCGGTGGACCGGCTGCTGCCCGTCGTGACGTCCGGGGAATGGGTGTGGGACTCCGCCCGAGGTGACTTCGACTGGGAGCGGTCAACGGCCGTACCGCCCGCTCTGCGCGGTGTGTTCCAGGAGGAGCCGCGTCACCTGGACCTGCGCTGGGCCCGCTCGGAGAGCGAACTCGACCTGCGCCACGGCCGGTTCCGCGACGCCGTCGCCGAACTGGCCGCGTCCATCCATGGCGTGAGCAAAGAAGACCTGGACAGCGAGGACGTCGCCCGGCACCGCGGGATGATCCGGCTGCGCCGCGGGGTGCTCGCGCTCGTGGGCCTGCTCCTCATACTGGCCGGGGTCACCGGCGCGCTCGCGGTGCACAACGCGCGTACGGCGAGTGCGTCGGCGGTCGAGGCGTCGCGGCAGCAGCAGATCGCCGATCAGCATCGCGTCTCCGCCACGGTCTACGCGGCCGAGGCGCAACGTCAGCAGCAGATCGCCGGGGATGAGCAGCGCCGCGCTCAGCAGGCCACCGCGGACGCCCGCCGGGAACAGGGCAAGGCGGGAGAGGCGGCAGCCGAGGCGGACCGGCAGGAGGACAACGCCACCAAGGCCGCAACCGCAGCGCGTCAGCAGCAGACCCGGGCCGACCGCGCCGCGGCCGAGGCCGAACGCCAGCGAACCCTCGCCGCCGAGCAGGAGCGCAAGGCAGCGGCCGCCGCCGCCGACGCGCGCCGGCAACGCGACGCCGCCGATCGGCAGCAGGCCCGGGCCGACCGCGCCGCCACCGAGGCCGAACGCCAGCGAACCCTCGCCGCCGAGCAGCGGCGCAAGGCAGCGGCGGCCGCCGCCGAGGCGCGACGGCAGGAACAGGCGGCCCGGACCCAGCAGCGGATCGGCATCAGCCAGCGTCTGATCAGCCAGGCCGACTCCGTCCGGCAACAGGATCCGCGTACGGCGACCCAACTCGGTCTCGCGGCGGCACAGCTCAACCCGGGCGACCAGGCCGAGGCCGGGCTGGTCAACACGGTGGTCGGAACCCGTTACGCGGGAACCCTCAGCGGCCATACCGGATCGCTGACGGCGTCGGCGTTCAGCTCCGACCGGCGTCTGCTGGTGACCGGGAGCGCCGACAGCACCGTACGGCTGTGGGACCTGCCCGATCGCGGCACCCCGCGGAGCCTGGCCCAGCTCACGGACCACACCGACACCGTGGAGAGCGTCGCGCTCAGCGAGGACGCCACGCTCCTGGCCACGGCCGGTCAGGACGGGACCGTACTGCTGTGGGACCTCGGCGACCGCCGTCACCCCCGCCGCCTGGCCCAGCTCGCCGAGCACACCGACACCGTGACCGCGGTCGCGCTCAGCGCCGACGGGCGCACCCTGGTCAGCGGCAGTGCGGACGGCTCCGCGCTGGTGTACGACCTGACCGATCGCCGTGAGCCCCACCGCCTGGCCCGACTCGCCGAGAGCGACTCGCAACTGGGCGATCTGGCTCTCAGCGCCGATGGGCGCACCCTGGTGACCAGCAAGTGGGACGGCACCGTGGTGTGGGATCTGAGCGACCGCGGCAAACCGCAGCGCCTCGACACGCTGGACGAGCTCACGCGCTCGTCGGTCGACCTGACGCTCAGCGCGGACGGGCGTACGCTCGCCGTCAGCCAGCAGGATCGGCCCGTCTCGGTGTGGGATCTCAGTGACCGCGCCGACGTCCGCCGCGTGGCCCAGCTCACCGACGGCACCGGCTGGGTGACCGCGATCGCGCTCAGCGCCGACGGGCACACCCTCGTGTCCAGTTACGTCAACCGCGCCGTACTGGCGTGGGACCTGACACTTCCCGGCCAGCCCGTGAAGATCGCTCAGCTGACCCTCAACTCCGGGTCGCTGAACGCGATCGCCCTCAGCGCCGACGGACAGACGCTGGCCATGGAGGGCCGCAACTACACCGAGCAGTTGTGGGATCTGACCGACGGCACCGGTCCGCGACGCGTCGCCGAGGTCGCCGGCCACCGCGACGCGATCAGCGGGGTTGCCCTCAGCGCCGACGGACGGACCTTCGTCACGGGCAGCTTCGACGGCACCGCGCAGGTGTGGAACCTGTCCCGGCCCGCCGCCCCCCGCCTGCTGGGCCGGCTGGAGGGCCACCGCGACTCGCTGGACGCGGTCGCGCTCAGCGCCGACGGACGCACCGTCATCACCAGCAGCACCGACACCGTGCGGCTGTGGGACACCGCCGACCTCTCCATCAGCCACCCGGTCGTCACGATGAGCGGGGGGCCGAATTCGGTGGCCGCGTCGGCGCTCAGCCGGGACGGCCGGCTTCTCTCCGTGGGCCTCGCCGACGGAACGGTCGAGCTGTGGAACACGGCCGACCGCCGCGCACCGCGACGACTGGCCCGCTTCGAGGGAGTCCGGATCAGGCTGAACGTGCTGGTCCTCAGCGCGGACGGGAAGACCCTGGCCGTGGGCAACGGCGTGAACGTCCAGCTGTGGGACCTGACCAGGCCCGCCTCGCCCCGGAAGGCGGCGCTGCTCAGCGATTCCTCCGGCGCCCTGGACGACCTGGCGCTGAGCGCCGACGGACGGACGTTCGCCGCCGGCGGCTCGTACGGGGTGGTGCTGCTGTGGGACACGACCGATCGCAGTCGTCCGCGTCAGCTCACCCAGGTCGTCGGTGACTTCGGCTCGGGCGGTGCGGTGGCACTCAGCCCGGACGGACGCACGCTGGTCAACCGCGGTCCGGACGGCGCCGTGCTGCTGTGGGACCTGACCGACCGCAGCCACCCCCGCCGCCTGGCCCAGCTCGACGGCCAGGTCAACTCGATGTCGACGCTCGCGTTCAGTGCCGACGGAAACAGCCTGGCCGCCGGCCTGCGCCGCTCCGCCGGGGTGTGGGACCTGGCGCACCTCAACGATCTCCGCCGGCACGCGACCGAGCGCGCCTGTGCTGTCAACGGCGGCCTGACCCGGGACGAATGGGCGCGCTATGTGACCGACGTGCCGTACGAGAGGACCTGTCAGTAGAGGTGAGAGCGGGCGGGGAGTCAGGCGTCGGTCAGCTCGCCGGCCAGCAGGCCCATCGTGTACTGGTCGTACCACCGGCCGTCGCGGCGGAAGACCTCGCGCAGGCGGCCCTCCTGCACGAAGCCGACCTTGCGGTACGCGCGCCAGGCCGCCTCGTTCTCCGTCACGACCGTCAGGGTGATCTTGTGCAGACGCATCTTGTCGAAGCCGTAGCGGCACACCGTGCGGACCGTGTCCGTCGCGTACCCCTTGCCCCAGTAGTTCTTCTCACCCAGATAGATGTCCAGCTCGGCGATGCCGAGCTCGGGCTCGGTGCCGTGCAGCCGGACCAGGCCGATGAGCTTGTCATCGGCCTGGACCTCGACGCCCAGCAGCAGGTCGCCGTACTCGTTGCGGCCCCGCTCCTCGCCCAGCCACCGCGTCACCTGGGCCAGTGACTGCGGGTGGCTGTCCTGCATCCAGCGCATGACCTCCGGGTCGTGGTTCCACCGCCACAGCGCCTCGGCGTCGGACGGTTCCATGGCTCGCAGTCGCACCAGATCACCCAGCATGGTTGCCAGGATTATCACGGCCGGGGGCGGCCCGCGACGTAAATATCGCCATCGGCCACCGCCACGTCGCGTGCGCTGCTGGCCCCGGTGGCCAGGATCCAGGCCGGGTCACGACGGCCGTCGATCACCTCGATGCGCTGCACCGGCTTGGGCGTGGCGATCGTGGTCTCGTACCGCCAGAAGCTGCCGGCGGTCAGCCGGTAGACGCCGATGCCGGGCGTGCCGTCCGCCGGGGTCGCGTAGATCCGCCAGCTCGCCGGTCCGGCCGGCTCCATGTCCCGGACCCGCACGCCGGTGGCCACCTCCCGGGTGCGCCAGCCGCCCAGCCCGGCCCACGTCCCGGTGTGGGTGTGCACCACGCCGGCCGCGTCGAGCTGCATCCACACCACGAACGGCGCGACCCCGAGCGTCGTGCCGACCAGGTTGATGTAGTCCGGCGAGCGCGGGTTCACCGTCTGCAGCGGCGTCTCCACCACCTTCAGGTGCGCCTCCTGGTCAGCATCGTCGATCGAGGTGCCCAGCGACCGCCCGGCGGCCGAGCGGAAGGTCAGCGAGCCCGGATCGAACGCCGTGTAGTAGATGTTGCGGTGGTAGCGGTCGTGCAGGTGACCCTCGGGACCGCCGCCGGCCAGCGTGTAGACGATGCCGACCCGCTCCCGGTGCAGCAGCGTCGCGGGCTCGTAGCGCAGCTGGCCGAGGTAGATCTCGTTCATGTTGTCCGGCCGGTTCAGCGGCGCGATCGCCCAGCGGTCCCCGGTCAGCGTGGTCGAGCTCTGCCAGGTGCGCCCGTCGTCGGTCGACCGGACGTACTTCATCGGCCGGGTGTCGGTCGGGAAGGCCGGGTCGAAATCCCCGGCGGTCTCGCGGAAGAAGACGAAGATCGTGCCGTCGGCGGTGCGGAACGGCATCGGGTACGTCGCCCCGAGCCCTTCCGCGATGTTCACGTCGGTCCAGGTGCCCTCGATCGAGTGCGGTCGCGGCGAGCGGGCCACCCACAGCTCACGGTTGTGCAGGCCGCGGAAGACGAGCAGGTGACCGTCGGCGGCCTGGATCATGGTCGGGTAGTTGTGCGAGTCGTTGTCGCCGCCGGCCACCCGGACCGGGTCGCTCCAGGTGCCGGTGCGGTGCTCGTAGGACTGCACGTAGTTGTCCTCGTACTGCCCGGCCCAGGAGATGAACGTGCGGCCCACGGCGGCG
Organism: Actinoplanes sp. CA-051413; assembly: GCF_050955795.1. Taxonomy (NCBI): domain Bacteria; kingdom Bacillati; phylum Actinomycetota; class Actinomycetes; order Micromonosporales; family Micromonosporaceae; genus Actinoplanes; species Actinoplanes sp. CA-051413. The sequence goes on along the minus strand of NZ_CP192100.1, from coordinate 2,523,601 downwards.
TCGTGGACGCCACCGGCGACCGGCCGGCGGTCGCTGCGGGCAGCGACCGCCGTGACCGGGGTCATCAGGTCCGGCCGCGGCGGGACCGCTTGCGCGGGCGTCGCCACGGCCAGCACGGAAACAAAAGCGATGACGGTACGCATGACAGCCCCGTTCAGCGGTCGAGGGTGATGACAGCGGCGCTGCCGGCGGCAACGTCGAGGGACAGCGAGCCGCCGCGGACCCGGGTGACGTCGGGACGCCCCGGCCGCAGGTGCCCGGACCGGTCGACGGTGGCGCCCTGCACCGCCGTCGGTTCGGCGCCGAGGCTCTCCCCGGTCATCCGCAGCACCTGGCCGCGCCGGTCGCGCCCGCCCACGGCGAGGGTCACCGTGACGGGTGCCGCCGACGTGTCGTCCTTCTGCACCACCGCGACCCGCAGCTTGCAGTCGTCGCCGCGGACCGCGTACGCGGTGATGTTGCGCCCCGACGAGACCGTGACCGGCAGGAACTGGCCGGGACCCACCTGCCGGGCCATCCACAGCCCGTAGTAGATCGGCATGGCCCGGTAGATCTGGGCCGCCTCGTCGGCCTTGTCCGCCGCGCAGATCGGCGTGTAGCGCTGCCACTTGCCGTTCCAGATGGGCTCGTTGCAGACGCCGAGCCCGCCGTGGATGTTGACCCCGGCCAGCCCGGCCTGGGCCATCTGCATGCTGTAGTCCAGTCCCCACAGCGCCGAGGCGTACTTGTTGCTGACCCCGTCGACGCCACCGCTGTAGGCCGAGTTGGCCTCGTCGATGCGCATCGGAAGCCCGACCGCCTGCGCGGCGGCGAGGTTCTTGGCCACCGACTTGAGCTGGTTGGTGACCGTCTGCGGGGCCAGCAGCGTCGCGATGGTGGCGTCCGGGCCGGAGCTGTACTGGTGCACGGTCAGCATGGCCATCCGCTCGTGCTCGTCACGGGCCAGCGAGGCCGCCCAGTCCGAGGAGGTGCCCGCGGTGTCGGGCCCGGCGATGCGGTTGTGCCCGACGGCGTCGGCGCAGGCCAGCCAGTCGGCGTGATAGTCCGGGTACGCGTACCCGGCCGGGCGCAGCGCCTTGCCCGCCCACTGGTCGGGTTCGTTGCCGCACTCGACGGCGACCAACCGGCGGCCGAGGATGGCGGTCATCGCGGCGGCCTGGTCGGCGCCGAGCCCGGCGTCCCAGCGGCCGACGTTGATGCCGACCTCGGTCCGCCAGCCGGTGGTGCGCAGCAGCGCGTCCAGCCGCCGGATGTCGGCCGGCCGCACGACGTCCTGCACCCACTCGGGCAGCGGATCAGGGGCCTGCTGCCCCTCGGGCACCCAGAGGGTGTCGCGGTCCAGGGTGTTGCCGGCGATCCGCAGGTTGCTCGGGCCCAGCGTGCGCAACAGCTCGGCGGTGTTGCCCTTTGCGGGGTCGAGGTTGCCGATGCCGAGCTCGCGCATCTCGAAGGAGAGCCCGACGAAGTCGGCGGGCAGCCGCCCGGCCGGATGCCGGGTGTCGACCGTGATGGTGACCGGATCGGGGGCGACGGTGGTGGGCGTGGGTGACAGCGCCAGGACGGCGGTGGCCAGCCAGGCAACGGATGAGAACAGCACGGGGTACTCCTCGGGCAATCGTCGTGGCTCGATGCCTATGGGAGGCGGAGCATAACACCGTGTCTACGTACAGGAAACGCGTCCACATATGTGTATGGATTCAGAAGACGCTTCTGGGGTAGAGAGGGAAGATGAAGCTCGGCATGCGGCTCACGACGGCGTCCGCCCTGGCTCTGCTGGGGCTGGTGCCGTTCGCGCTGATCGCCGCGCTCGTCGCCGGCGGTTGGCCACCCCTGCACGACCTCGACCGGGCGGTCACGGACTCCCTGCACACCTGGGCGCTGGGCCATCCGCACTGGACCGAGGCCAACAAGTGGTGGACCAACATCTTCGCCCCGATGCCGCTGCGGGCGGCGGCGCTGATCCTGGTGATCTGGCTGCTCCGGCGCCAGGCGAAAAGGCTCGCGCTGTGGGCGGCCACGGCGATGGCGGTCGGCGGCGTGCTCGGCGCACTGCTCAAGCTGCTGGTCGGCCGGCACCGCCCCGACCTGCTGGATCCGGTCGCCCGGGCCACCGGGTATTCCTTCCCGTCCGGGCACGCACTCAACGCGGCCCTGACCGCCGGGGTGTTCGTGCTGGTGCTGCTGCCGGTCGCCCGCGGCGCGAAACGCTGGGTGCTGTGGGGTGCGGCGATCGCGGTGACGGTGCTGACCGGGCTGAGCCGGATCGTGCTGGGCGTGCACTGGACCAGCGACGTGGTGGCGGGCTGGCTGCTGGGGATCGCGGTGGTGGCGGTGACGGCGGCGGCGTTCCCGCGGCTACGGCCGGAACGGGTTGTCGAGGAAGGACTGGAGCCGGAGCTGGCGGACGCTCAGCCGCCCCGCTGAGCGACTCATTCCGGCACGTTCCACGCCTTCAGCGTGATGTTCAGGATGCCGTGATCATTCTTCTCCGTGATGGAGTCGACGGTCACGAAGACGAGCTTCTGGGTGGTGCCCCGCGCGGCAGCGTCGTTGCGTGAGGTCAGGAAACAGAAGGTCAGCCCTTCCGCCGGGGCGACCGGCGACTGCGCGGGCGTGGTCCTGATGTTCTCGAGGCAGTCGGCGGGAGTGGCGCTCTGGCCGGAGACCTCCGCGAGGGGAAGCCCGGTCTTGATCGCGCCGGGATTGCATTGGTCATAGACCATGTCTCCCGCGTCGCCGCCGATCACGCGGGGCTCGTCGAAGTCGACCGCGGCGCCGTATTGGGGCTGGCAGCGTTCGGTCTGCACGCGCAGGTGCTGGTCCTGATACGCGATCGCGAACTCGGCGGTCGGGCTGATGTCCCCGGGTGAGGTGGTCGCGCCCGGCTCCGGGGTCTCGGTGGGCGGATCGGCCGGATCCGTCGTCGGATCGGGAACCACCGTCGGCTCGGCTGCCGCCGGTGGCAGCGGGCGCTCGTTCGCGCTGGTCGCCAGGGTGGTGGCCTTGTCGCTGCGGCCCAGTGCGATGGCCGCGATGACGACTCCGGCCAGGCCGACGACCAGCGCGAGCACTGCGACGACCAGGGTGGCCACCAGCAGACCGCTGCGACTCCGCGACGCCGCTGCGGTCGGCGGCGCGCCCGCAGCGCCTGACATGGCTTGCGCAGGCGCAGCCGGCGGACCAGCCGGCGTCGGGTGCGCATGCGGCGGCTGCCCAGCCGGCATCGGCTGAGTGCGCTGTCCGGCCGGCATCTGCGGAGTGGGCGGTCCGAATGACATCGGCTGGGTGGGCGGCCCAGACGGCCCGGACAGCCCGGACGGCCCAGCCGGGCCGGGCGTGGCTGGGCTGGGCGCGGCCGGGGCGGGCATCGCCTGGGTCGGCATGGCCTGGGTGGGCACGGCTTGGGTCGGCATGGTTTCGGTGGGCGTGCCGGATGGCGGCGGCTGGCCGTAGGAGGCGCCCGACTGCGGCGGCTGACCGTAGGGGGCGCCGGACTGCGGCGGCTGACCGTAGGGGGCGCCGGACTGCGGCGGCTGGCCGTAGGGCGCGCCGGACTGCGGCGGCTGGCCATAGGTCGCGCCGGGCGGCGGCTGGGTGCTCTGCGGCCCGGCGTTCCCCTGGAAAGGCGGCCCGCTGTGCGGTGCGGGACCGGCCGGCGAGCCCGGTCGCGCGGGAATTGGAGCCTGCGGATTCGCCGCCAAAGCCGCTCCCCGATTGAATGGCATTTCTGAAGGCCCGAACGTTACGGGCAACCGGCGTCAAGCACCAATCCCCGAACGGGTGACACCCGGTCAGGAATGATCGAGTTCGGGATTGCCGAGTTTGATCTCGCCGTCCGGGAACTGACAGGTCAACTGGACCCGCATCTTCTGCTTCCCGTCCAGCGGGATACGCATCGGCGCGCTTTTGCCTTTGGTGACGACCTGATTCGCGGCGATCGCGTCATCGGTGAAGACCTTGAGCTGCAGCGGCGTGTCACCGTCCCGCGCCCGGGACACCCGCAGCTCCGCCTTGAGCGCCGTGTACCGGCCGAGCAGGTCGTACTCGATCACCCGCTGGCGGTCGCTGGTCTGCCCGGTGGCACAGTGGATCACCAGGTCATCGTCGGCCGGGCGGACGTTGCCGGCGCCGACGGTGGGGGTGAGCCGTACCAGCGGCACCCCGGCCGCCGCGGTGGTGGGACCGGCCGTCTCAGGCGTGGTTGACTTGGCGACCGGCGGCGGCTCGGCCTTGTTGTCGTCGGCGGCCGGGGAATGCGGCTGGACCCAGGCGAAATACGCGATCACCAACGCCACCAGCGCGATCGCCACTCCCAATCCGCCGAACACCACCTGCATCCAGGTCGAGGCCGATTCGGCCAATGACTTGCTCTCCGAATTCGGCACCCGGCAAGTGTGGACCACCGCGGAAAGAAATGGCCACACGCAATCGGACAGGCTGTCCGCCGCGCTGCCCTACTGCTGCGCGGCGCCGTAAATACCGGCGATGACCATGAGTGCGGCACTCACGGCCAGCACCACGGTACCGACCACGAAAACGGCACGGCGCCACCCTTGGCGCGGTTGCCGCCAACCTTCGGCGATCTTGGTCGCTTGTTCGATCTCGCCCAGCGGCGTCAGCGCACTGTGCACGGTCTGCGGAAGTCCTCGGTACAGCTGCGCTGCCGGTACGCGATCGCTGCGATTCATGTCCCCGAGTATGCGTGCAGGACCCAAGCGCCCGTCATCCGAAGGTGAACACGTGGGCCAGGGCGCCCGGATCAAGGAAGGTGATCTCGAAGGTGCCGTCTCTGACCGGGCCCGGCCGGCGCACGAGCTGGTACAGCCGCGGCTCGGTGAGCGCCCCGCGGCCCTCGGCGTCCACGTCGAGTCCCGCCGCGGCGCCCGGGGCCTGCCCGTCGACCTGGACGCGGAACCGCACCGGCTCGCTGTGTGGCTGCGAGCTCAGCACCAGGTGCACGTCGCGGGAGTGGAAACGGAACACGATCGAGCCGCCGGACGCGTTCAGCCGGGCCTCGCGCGGGCCGACGGTCCAGTCCCCCGTCAGCGCCCAGTCGTTCACGGCCCACCGGGCCGGCGCCGCGTAGCTGTGCGGGACGTCGGCGACGGCACCGCCGGGTGAGGCGAAGTTCTCGGCGCGTTCGTAGCCCAAGTACGTCTCCGGAGAGGCCAGGTTGTCCCAGTCGGCCGGCAGCTCCAGCCCGGCGGCGTCCACCGCGCCCGGGCCGCGGGGCGGGATCTGCCGTCCCGACTCGGTCAGCAGGTCCTGGATCACCATCTCCGACCGCTGGTAGTCGTTCTCGCCGAAGTGGGTGTGGCGCAGTTCGCCCCGCGCGTCGATGAAGTACAGCGCCGGCCAGTAGCGGTTGTCGAAGGCCTGCCAGATGCGGAAGTCGTTGTCGACGGCGACCGGGTGGCCGACCCGCATCCCGGCCACGGCCCGCCGGACGTTGCCGAGGTCGTGCTCGAAGCCGAACTCCGGCGAGTGCACGCCGAGCAGGACGAGTCCATGGTCGCGGTAGCGGTCCGCCCACGCCCGCACGTGCGGCAGCGTACGGATCCAGTTGATGCACGTGTACGTCCAGAAGTTGACCACCACGACGTTGCCGTGCAGGTCCGTGGCCGTCAGTGGTGGCGTGTTGAGCCACGCAGTGGCGCTGTCGAGCGCCGTGAGCCCTTTCATCGCCGCACCCCGCACCATGGCAGCTCCTCTCACGACGGGACTGCCTCCACCATCGCGCCCGGCCGGGCCGGCTGGAACCGGTCAACACCCTGGCGCACGCACGGGTACGGCGGCACCGGACCCGCACCAGGGTCTTCCACGGGCGCGAACACCCCGGCCGGCGCGGGAGGGTCAGGACCATGACGACGTACCTGATCAATCATCTGCGGATCCCGAACGGGATCCCGAAGGCCGAGTCCCTGCGGTATCTGGAGAGCGTGGAGGCGACCTTCAAACCGTACGGCGGGCGCTGGCTGGCGATCGACGCCCCGGTGGAGGTACGCGAGGGCGCCTGGCCGGGCTCGGTGGTGCTGATGGAGTTCCCCGACCGGCGCACGGCCGTCGAGTGGTACGAGTCGCCGGAATACCAGAGCATCCTGCACCTGCGGACCGACAACACGATCAGCGATCTGATCTTCGTCGACCCGGTCGGACCGGACTTCACGTCGGCGCAGTGGGCGCGGGAGATCCGGGCCACCCTCGCCGCCGGTTCCTGAGGCGGCACGGTGACCGGGCAACTGCCGTTCCCTGTCGAGCCGTGGTGCGTCCGCGAGACCGCCCTCGACCTGGACCGGCTGGCGCAGTCGGAGAGCGTGCTGGCGTTGTCGAACGGCCACATCGGGCTGCGCGCCAACCTCGACGAGGGTGAGCCGCACGGGATCGCCGGCACCTACCTCAACTCGTTCTACGAACGCCGTCCGCTGCCGTACGCCGAGGGTGGTTACGGCTATCCGGAGTCGGGCCAGACCGTGGTCAACGTGACCGACGGGAAGATCATCCGGCTGCTGGTCGACGACGCGCCGTTCGACGTCCGCTACGGCACCCTGCACCGCCACGAGCGCCGGCTGGATCTGCGCAACGGTGTGCTCACCCGGGAGGCGGACTGGACCTCACCGGCGGGTAAGCGGGTCCGGGTCCGCTCGCGCCGGCTGGTGTCGTTAACCCAGCGGGCCGTCGCCGCGATCGAGTACCAGGTCGAGGCGGTCGACGCCGCCGTACGGGTGATCGTGCAGTCCGAGCTGATCACCAACGAGGAGCAGTCGACCACCTCGGTGGATCCGCGGGTGGCCGCCGCGCTGGAGAACCCGCTCGAAGCCGTGGAGCACGTCGTGGGCACGCACAGCGCCCTGCTCGTGCACCGGACCCGGGTCAGCAAGCAGCTCATGGCCGCGGGCATGGAACACGTCGTCACCGGCGGCGAGGGTGTTGTCGTCGAGTCGGACGGGGAGCCGTGCTGGGCGCGTACCAATGTCACCGGTGTGCTGCAGCCGGGCGCGACCCTCACGGTCGTCAAGACCATGGCGTACGGCTGGTCCAGCATCCGCTCGGTGCCGTCGCTGCGCGACCAGGTCGCGGCCGCCCTGATCGGCGCCCGCCGCAGCGGCTTCGCCGGGCTGCTGCGCGAGCAGCAGGAATATCTGCGCGAGTTCTGGGACAACGCCGACGTCGTCATCGAGGGCGACGCGCAGCTGCAGCAGGCGGTCCGCTTCGGCCTCTTCCACGTGCTGCAGTCCGGCGCCCGGGCGGAACGGCGGGCGATCCCGGCCAAGGGCCTCACCGGTCCCGGGTACGACGGCCACACGTTCTGGGACACCGAGGGCTTCGTCCTGCCGGTGCTCACCTACACCCAGCCGCAGGCCGCGGCCGACGCCTTGCGCTGGCGGCACTCGACGCTCTGGCTGGCCCGGGAACGCGCGCAGGCGCTCGGGCTGCGCGGGGCGGCGTTCCCGTGGCGCACGATCCGGGGCCAGGAATGCTCGGGCTACTGGCCGGCGGGCACGGCCGGTTTCCACGTCAACGCCGACATCGCCGATGCGGTCCTGCGCTACCGCATGGTCACCGGCGACGACACACTGGACCGGGACTGCGGCGTCGAACTGCTGGTCGAGACGGCCCGGCTGTGGGACTCCCTAGGCCACTTCGACCGGCGCGGCGTCTGGCACCTGCCCGGCGTCACCGGACCGGACGAGTACAGCGCCCTGTCCGACGACAACATCTTCACCAACCTGATGGCGGCCCGGAACCTGCGCGGCGCCGCCGACGCCGTCGCCCGGCACCCCGACCTCGCGGACCGGCTCGGCGTCACTGACCAGGAGGCGCTGTCCTGGCGTACGGCGGCAGCCGCGGTCCACCTGCCCTACAACACCGAACTGGACGTGCACGAGCAGTCGGCGGGCTTCACCGAACACCCGGAGTGGGCCTTCACCGACGACACCGCGCAGTACCCGCTGCTGCTGAGCGCGCCGTACTTCGAGCTCTACCGCCGCCAGGTGGTCAAGCAGGCGGATCTGGTGCTGGCGATGCACTGGTGCGGCGACGCGTTCACGCCCGCACAGAAGGCCCGCAACCTGGACTACTACGAACGCCGTACCGTCCGCGACTCGTCGCTGTCCGCGGGCACCCACGCCGTGCTGGCTGCTGAGCTCGGCCACCTCGAACTGGCCCACCGCTACGCCCGTGAGGCGGCCACGGTGGACCTGCTCGACCTGCACCACAACAGCCGCGACGGCCTGCACATGGCCTCGCTGGCCAGCGCGTGGACCGCGATCGTCAGCGGCTTCGGCGGCCTGCGCGACCACGGCGGCGTGCTGTCCTTCGACCCGGCGCTGCCGGTGGGCATCGACCGGCTCAGCTTCGCGGTCCGCTGGCAGGGCCGCAGTCTGCGGGTCACCGTGACCTCGACGCAGGCCACCTACGCGCTGCACGACGAGGATCCGCGCCCGCTGACGCTCGTGCACGCCGGGACCAGCCTGGAGGTGGCGAACGACAGGCCGCAGACCGTGACCCTGCTCAAACGGGTGGCGGCCCTGCCCACCCCGGAACAACCACCGGGCCGCCGACCCGGCGACGGGCAGTGACCGGCTCAGAGATCGAGCCGGTAGCGCTGTTCGAGACGGCCGCTGCGCGGGTGTGGTAAAGCGTCGCCGTACGGGCGCCAGCCGTGGCCTTCGTAGAGCTTGATCGCCCGCGGGTTGTCGAGGTAGACGTCCAGCTCACCGTGGGCGAAGCCGCCGGCGGCGAGCAGGCCCGGCAGAGCCTGCATCAGCTGCCGGGCAACGCCGCCACCCCAGTGTCGAGGCCGCACGGCCAGGTAGCGGATGTCGGCTGTCGACTCGTGCGCGGCCATCGGTGCGACCGCGGCGAAACCGGCGGCGTGATCGGCCGGGTCGGCCGCGACCAGCAACAGTGACCGGAGTGAGCTCTCGAGCCATCCGGCGGTGCACTCAGCTGGGTGACCTATCGGGGCGGTGGCTGGCGGTTCCCCACCTCCAAGAAGTACCTGTGGACGGAATTCTGCTAGGCACGGTCGCGGTTCGACATCACGTCGCGGAGCTGGTTGCGGGCGGTGATTCCCAGCTTCGGGAAGATGCGGTACAGGTGGGACTGCACCGTACGCGGGGACAGGAACAGTTGCTCGCCGATGGCCCGGTTGGTCTCGCCGGTGGCGGCCAGCCGGGCGATCCGCAGCTCCTGCGGCGTCAGGTGGGCCCAGGCGTCCGGGGTGGCGTGCTCCGGGCGTTCCCCGCTGGCCCGTAGCTCCTGGCGGGTGGTGCGGGCCAGTTCCGCGAAGGCCAGGGCGTCGAAGATGTCCAGGGCGGCGTGCAGGTGCACCCGGGACTCGGTGATCCGGCGCCGGCGGCGCAGCCATCTGCCGTACCACAGCAGCATGCGGCCGCGGTAGCAGTGCCAGCCGGTCAGGTCGCGGCCGATCGCTCGTTCGAACAGGGCCTCGGCGGTGTCGTCACCGGCCGAGATCGCCCGGGCGTAGCCCGCTGTGGCGAGCAGCAGCGAACCGGAGGTCTTGGCCGCCAGGTCTTCGAGCTGCCGCAGGTGTGCCCGGGCCTCGTCGGCGGCGCCGGTGTGGGCGGCGGCCTCGACCAGGTCGGACAGGCCCCACGCGCCGATGTACGGATGGTGGCCGGGGCCGGCCGGGTCCAGCGTGCGCCGCAGCTGCACCAGCCCTTCCGCATAATGCTGGTGGGCCACGGCACCGCGCCCGCGGACGAACTGCGCCAAGGCCAGCATCGGGGTCGCGCCCGCCGGCAGGATCACGGCTTCGGCCTGGCGGGTCAGGGCCTCCGCCACGGCGAAGTCGCCGCGCTCGGCGAAGATGGTGGCCTTCGCGAGCTGGGCGGCGACGGCCCATCGCGGCTGCCCGGTGTCCCGGGCCAGGGCCATGCCCTCCTCGGCGGCCGAGACCGCCAGTGGCTCCCGGGCCAGGTGCACGGCCGCCCAAGCCTGCGCCACGAGGGCCCGGGCGAGCAGGCGGGTCAGTCGCTGGGCCCGCAGACCGTCCACGGCGACGGCCAGGAACGGGAGCGCGACGTCGTAGGCCCAGACCGCGTTGGCCGCCGATCCCAGGTGGTACATGCCGACCGGGTCCGTCAGGTCCGGCGGCCGGCCGCTGATCCGCTTGAGCACGGCGCTCCCGGCGGCGATCGGGTCGGTCTGGGCCCGGATCGAGATCGATCGCGGATCTGCGGGTGCCAGGTCGAGTCGTTCCGCGGCTGACCTGACCAGATCCCGGATCCGCTGATCCGGGCTCTCCCACCAGCAGCGCGCGGCGGCCGCCTGCAACGCTTCCGCCGCGGCGTCGGTGTCGCCGATGCGGTGCAGCTCGCCGGCGATCTCCACCAGGCACTGGATGCCCGCCTCGCCCGACCAGGAGTCGTCGCGGCCAAGCTCCAGCAGGTAGCGGACCGTGGTCATCTCCCGGTGCGGGAGGTCCAGGTGCTGCGCCTCGTGCACCAGGGCGGTGCCGGCGTCGAGCTGGCCCAGGTCGTACGCGATCCGGGCCGCCCGCAGCAGTCGCCGGCCCCGCCGCAGGTCCCCGGTCGAGAGCCGCGCGGCCCGTTCGAGGGCCGTGACGGCCTCGGCGGCAGCACCGCGCCGGGCCGCCCGCTCCCCCGCCGCCTCCAGCTCCGCCGCGACCCGGTCGTCGGCGGTCAGCAGGGCGGCGGCCCGGTGCCGGACGGCACGGTCGGGTTCACCGGCATAGACACCGGCCAGCGCCTGGTGCGCGGCACGTCGCTGCGCAGCGGGCGAGCCCTGATAGACCGCGGAGCGGACCAGGGGATGACGGAACCGCAACGCGTCACCGTCGAGCGTGAACGCGCGGACGGCCTGCGCCGCTACCAGTTCGGCGGCCCCGACGGCCCGGCCGGCCAGGATCGATGCGGCGGACAGGATCCGTTCCTGATCCCCGCCGTCGTCGAGCGCCGCGACCAGCAGCAGTGCCCGCACCGGGGCGGACAGGCCGGCCATGCTGATCGCGAAGGCCCGCTCCAGCCGCTGGGTCAAGGGCAGCGGCGCGCTCGAAGTCGAGCCGGCCGGCGCCGCCCGGGGCAGCTCGATCAGCGCGAGCGGATTGCCCAGCGCCTCGGCCAGGATCCGGCGGCGGGCGTCCAGCGGCAGACCGTCCGCGGTGGCGTCCAGCAGCAGCGCCGCCGTCGCGTCGTCCAGCGGGCCGAGGCGGATCTCCGGCAGGCCCGCGTCGTCGATCCGGCTGCCGGCGCCGTCCCGGGCCGCGATCAGCATGCAGATCGGCTCGTGCTCCAGGCGGCGCGCCACGAACGTCAGCACGTCGAAGGTGGCGTCGTCCAGCAGCTCGGCGTCCTCGATGACCAGCAGCAGCGGACTGCCGGCAGCTGCCCCGGACAGCAGCTCCAGTGTGGCCAGCGCGATCATGAAGAGGTTCGGCTCCGGCGTCTCGCGTACGCCGAACGCGGCCTGGACGGCGGTGCGCTGCGGCACCGGGAGCCGGTCGGCCTCGGCGAGGACCGGTAGCAGCAGCCGGTGCAGACCGGCGAAGGCCACCCGCGTCTCGGAGCGGCGGCCGGCACTGCTCAGGATCGTCAGGCCGCGCGCGGTGGCGCTGCGGCGGGCCGCGTCGAGCAGGGCGGACTTGCCCACCCCGGCCTCGCCGCGGACGATCAGCGCGCTGCCGCGCTCACCCAGCCGCCCCAGCCGGTCCTCGATCACCGCCAGCTCGGTCTCGCGTCCGACCAACGGGTCCGTCCACACCAGCGCTCATCTCCCCCGGCTGAAGATGAGGCTAGTGACCGGCCGGGACCGGCGTAAAGGTCCGCCCGGTCACTCCCGGACCACGGCGGTGAGCTGGCGGCGGGAGGTGACGCCGAGTTTGCTGAAGACCTTGCGCAGGTGCCACTCCACCGTCCGTGGGCTGATGAACAGTTCCGCGCCGATCTCCGGATTGGTCAGACCGTTGCCGACCAACCGGACGATCTGGCTCTCGTGGTCGGTGAGCCGGGTGGTGTTCTCCTCGCTGCGCTTGCGCACCGTCAGGCCGGTGGCCGTCAGTTCGCGGCGGGCCCGTTCGGCGAAGGCGTGCGTGCCCATCGCGGTGAACAGCTCGTGGGCGATGCGCAGCTGCTCCCGGGCGTCGACCCGTCGGTTGCGCCGGCGCAGCCACTCGCCGTAGAGCAGGTGGGCGCGGGCGGCGTCCACCCGGATCCGCGTACGGCCGAGGCGTTGCGTGGCCTCGCGGTAGCAGGACTCGGCGGCGTCGTCGGTGCTGACCAGCGCCCGGCACCGGGCCTCCAGACCGCGGGCCCAGTCGGTGCCGCCGGCCCGGGTCAGCGCCGACAGTTGCCGCAGTGCGTCGGCCGCCACGTCGATCAGGCCGGTCCGCGACGCCGCTTCGACCAGCTCGACCAGGGCGGGCGTGCGCTGCCCGAGCTCGTCCGGGTCCGCGATCGCCCCGGTGGCCGCCACCACCGCCTCCTGATACTGCCCGTGGGCGTTGCCGAGCACCGCCTCGGCCCAGTGCAGGACCGTCACAGCGGCACCCTGGCCACCGTCGGCGAGACGGCTCAGCTCCGTCCGAGCGGGCTCGCTGTCCCGGCCGTCGAACGCCGCCAGCGCCACGGCCCCGTACGGCCAGAGCTTGGCCCCGGTCACCTCAGCGACCGTCCGCGACTCCGCGACCAGGGCCGCCGCGACGTCCAGCTGCCCCTTGAGGACGTGCACCATCGTCAGGCCGTGCAGCGCGATCGGCAGCTCGCTGAGCGCGCCGAGCTGCCGGGCGGTCAGCAGGTGCCGGGTCGCGAGGGTCTCCCAGGCTTGATCGTCCAACGTGTCGGCGGCCGCGGCCGAGGCGAGCGGCAGCACGTGCAGCGGTTGGGCCGCGTCCTCCCGGCAGAACGCCGCCACCGCCTTTCTCAGCAACGGGACACCCGTGCGGCAGCCGTCGACGCAGACGGCCACCCAGCCGTCCAGCAGCAGGTCAGTCGCTCGGGGACGGCGGGTCCGGGGCGCGGCGCGGGCGGCTCGGGCTACTCCGGCCGTACCGGTGCCCGAGGCGAGACGCGCCGCGGAGAAGGCCGCGCCGAACGCTTCCAGGTAGGTGTCGCGGGCGGCTTGCGGGTCGACGGGTGCGAAGCGGCGGGCGGCGTCGACGAACAGCCCGGGAGCCTCGGGGCCGGAGATGACGCGGGCCCGTACGAGATCGACCTGGACCTGCTGGATGCTGGACAACGGGCCCGCCTGCGCCACCGCCAGCAGAGCCAGGGCGGCGTCGAAGGCGCCGCCCTCGTGGCGGGCCCCGGCCGCCGCCAGCGCCAGCTGCGCGCCGGCGGCCGGATCGGTGCTCAGCTGCGCCGCTCTGGCCAGGAAGGCCGCGGCGGCGCCCACACCCCCGCGCGAGAGCGCCCGGTCCGCCGATCGTTCGAGCTCGGCCGCGACGGCGTCGTCCGGGCCCGCCGTGGCGTGGGCCCGGTGCCAGGCCCGGCGATCGGGGTCACGGCCGGGATCGGTGAGGTCGGCCAGCACCCGGTGCGCCTCCGGGACCCGGTCCGCGGCAGCCCGGCACGCGGCGGACCGCACCAGGGGATGCCGGAACCGTACATGGGAACTGATCTCGATCAGGCCGGCCGAGGTGGCGGCGACGATGGCGTCGGGCGGAAGGCCCAGGCACCGGGCGGCCCGCCACAACACCGTCGCGTCGCCGTCCGGCTCGAGCGCCGCGATGAGTAACAGGCGCCGGGTCGCCTCCGGCAGCGCCGCGATGAGCCGCAGGTAGCCCTGCTCGATCCGGCCGGGCAGCAGCGCCGGGTCGGCCGTGCCGAAGCCGAAGGACAGCTCACCGGAAGCAAATCCGTAAGGAAGCTGCCGCAAAGCCAGCGGATTGCCGCCGGCCTCGGCCGCGATCCGCCCGCGCACCCGGTCGTCCACCGGCACCGGCAGGACCGAGGCCAGCAACAGCTGGGCGTCGGCGTCGCCGAGCCCCTCGACGACGAGCTCGGGCAGCCCGGTCAGGGTCGGCTCGGCCGGGTCGCCCCGCAGGGCGAAGACCAGGGCGATCGGGTACGCGTGCAGCCGGCGCGCCACGAACCCCAGCGTCCGCGCCGAAGCCTGGTCCAGCCACTGGGCGTCGTCGACGAGGCAGACCAGCGGCGTGTCAGCGGCGGCGTCGGCCAGCAGGCTCAGCACGGCGAGCGCGATCAGGAACCGGTCCGGCGGCGGTCCGCTGACGATGCCGAACACGATCGCCAGCGCCTGCCGCTGTGGGCCGGGCAGTCGATCGAGGTGGTCCAGCAGGGGCGAGCACAGCCAGTGCAGCCCGGCGATGGCCAGCTCCGACTCCGACTCGACCCCGGCGAGGCGGGCGACGCGGCAGCCGGACGCCTGCTCAGCCACGTGATCCAGCAGGGCGCTCCGGCCGATGCCGGCTTCGCCGCGCAGGACGAGCACCCCGCTCTGCCCGGCCCGTACGCCGGCGACGAGTCCGTCCAGCGCGCGGCATTCCCGCTGCCGGCCCAGCAGGCGCAGGTCGACCGGCTCCGCGGACCACGACGTCCGCGGGACCACACCGTCCGGTTCGCCGTCGAAGCCCACGGGCTGCGCCAATCTCTACGAGAGCAAGCCGTTCCAGTGTCCTGACCGGCTCCACGACCGGCATCAGCCACGTGGCTGCACGACCGTGCCAGATATCGCGGTGCGCGGCCGGGACGGCCGGGCGCTACGTTGGCGCGGTGAGAACGTTGGCGTGCGGGCATGTCGCCCACGAGTCGCCGGCCAGAGTCTGCCCGCACCTGATGGATCCCGCCCGGCACGACGTCAGCCACGTGCGGCTGCTGACCGGGCGGCTGCTGGAATACGACCTCGCCTGCGAGCAGTGCGACGCGGCCGGATCGCCGATCACCCTGATGGAGGTCTGCGAGGGGTGCGTCGGGCGCCTGAACGAGGAGGCCGAGGACGGCAGCTTCGCCGGCTGGCGCGGGCGACCGGGGATCGAGGAGCGCCCGGAGCCGGTGGATCGGACCGTGCTGTCCTGGCCCCTGCCGGCCGGTGTCGGAGCGGTCATCGACCTGGCCGCCGGCGCGGACGGCTCGTGGCTCGTGCTGACCGCGGCCGGCGAGATCGTCGAACTGGAACCGGAGAGTGATCGCCACACCGTGGTGGCGACCGGCGTGCTGATCGCCGAACCGGACTACGAGTCGTACTCGGGCCTGCCCCTGACGCCGCGGCTGCACACGTCGGCGGGCGGACGGTTCGCCGCGGTCGTCAACGACTACGGGCGTCACGGGCGGGTCGTGGATCTGCGGCGTTCGGGCGCGACGACGCTGCTGCTGGACAGCGGTACCTACCGCACGAATCTCGTACCGTTCTCGCTGGTCTTCGCCGAGCACGCCGGCCGTACCGTCGTGGTGCACCGCACCGACTGGAACCGCCTGGACGTGCACGACGCCGGATCCGGGCAGCTGCTGACCGCCCGTACCCCGGACGAGGTCGCCGAGGGCGAGCGGGCCCCGCACTACCTGGACTATTTCCACGGCCGTCTGCACGTCTCCCCCGACAGCCGGTGGCTCGCCGACGACGGCTGGGTGTGGGCGCCGGTCGGGGTCCCAGCGGTCTGGAGCCTCGAGCGCTGGCTGGACGGCAACGTCTGGGAGTCCGAGGACGGACCGTCCTGGCTTCCGCTGTGCGATCGGGCCTACCGCTGGGACACGCCGATGTGCTTCGTCGGCGACGACCGGGTCGCGGTCAGCGGCATCGGCTCCGACGACATCGCCCTGCTGGACGGCGTCCGGATCTTCCACGCCGCCACCGGCACCGAGGTCGCCACGATCGCCGGACCGGCCGGCGCGCTCTTCGCGGACCGCAGCCGCCTGTACGCCGCCGCACCCGGCGGTCTGGAGATCTGGGACCCGGTGACCGGGCACCGCACCGGCAGCGTGCCGGGCTTCGTGCCCACCTGCCACCACCGCCGCGCCGGGCAGCTCGGCGCCGTACGCGACGGCGTGCTGCAACGCTGGGCGACGGGCTGACCGCCGCTCAGCCGCAGGCGCCGGTCCCGACGCCGCGGGTGCGCCCCGCGCCGAGCTTCGCCGGGCCGGCCGCCTCCGCCGCGGTCAGCGCGAAGCCGACATTGCGGTCCTCCCGGGCCACCGCGAAGATCACGCCGAGCACGTCACCGTTCGGGGCCAGCAGCGGGCCGCCGGAGTTGCCGCGGCGCACCAGGGCCCGGATCGTGTAGATCTGCCGGGTCACGTCGGCCGAGTCGTCGATCGCCGGGCCGGTGATGTCGCCGGACTCGCGCACCCGGGCGGCCTGCGCGTTGTACGGCCCGTTCAGCGGATAACCCAGCACGATCGCGTCCGCCCCGGACCGCGCCGGCTCCCGCCCGAACGGCAGCACCGGCGCGCGCAGGCCCGGCACGTGGAGCACCGCCAGGTCGCGTTCCGGGTCGAACACCACGACCGTGCCGTCGCGGGGGCCGTCGGTCGTCTCCACCTGCACGGTGCTGGTGCCGGCCACCACGTGCGCGTTGGTCATGACGCGCTCGGCCGCGTACACGAATCCGGTGCCCTCGATGCGCTGCTCGCAGGCCGTACCCACCACCTTGAGCACCGACCGGCGGGCGTCGCCGACGACCCGGGCCTTGGCCAGCTGCGGATCCGGCGGCGGCACCTGCCGGGCGGCGGTGCCGGCCAGGCCGGCGAAGACGTCCGGGAAGCCGTCGCTGTCCAGCGATTCGCGCAACGCGGCGGACAGCGCCTGCGGCTGCCGCGGCAGCAGACTGTCCATCCCCTGCAGCACCGCGCTGCTGCGGACCTGCTTGTTGAACTCCGGGAAAGGCGTCGACCCCAGGGGTACGGCGAGCAGCCACGCGACCACGAGCACCGCGACCAGCGAGACAGCCGCCCCGCCGGCGTCGTCGAGGCGCTGCGCCGACGGGTGCACGATCGCCGCGCGGACCCGGGTGCCGAGCCAGCTCGCGAGGGTCTGCCCGAGCACCGCCAGCGCGAGCATCGTGACGAGCGCGACGACCAGCCGCACGGCACCGTCGGCGAACTGGTCGGCGATCAGCGGCCCGAGCTGGAGCCCGATGAGCAGACCGCTGAAGAAACCGCCGAAGGAGAGCGCCCCGATGACAAAACCCTGCCGGTAGCCGCCGATGGCGAAGACCAGCATGAGCAGGATCAGAATGCCGTCGACCACGGGCATCCCTCCGCCGGGCAGTCAGCTCTCACGCCGGCAACAGTAGGGGGAACGCCCAAGCGCACGGGGTGAGGGCCCGCTCACGCCCCCAGCGCGGCTGCTTTGCGCAGCAGCACCGAACGTTCGCGCTGGTTCGCGCACAGCCTGGCCGCCCGTTCCAGCTCGGCGCGGGCCTCCGGCAGCCGGCCGAGGCGGGCCAGCAGCTCCCCGCGTACGGTCGGGACCAGATGCGACCCGGGCAGCCGGTCCAGGGCGACCAGCTCGTCCACCAGCAGCAGGGCCGGCGCCGGGCCGGAGGCCATGGCCACGGCGACCGCCCGGTTGAGCTCGACCACCGGCGAGGGCGACACCCGGCCGAGCGCCTCGTAGAGCACCACGATCTGCGCCCAGTCGGTCTCCTCGACCGAGGGCGCCGACGCGTGCGAGGCCGCGATCGCGGCCTGCAGGCCGTAGGGCCCGAGCCCGCCGGCCGCGGCCCGGGCCAGCGCGGCCAGCCCGCGCCGGATCGCCGGGAAATCCCACAGCGTCCGGTCCTGGTCCTCCAGCAGGACCGGCGCACCGTCCGGCCCGGTCCGCGCCGGGAAGCGCGCGGCCGTCAGCTCGCACAACGCGAGCAGGCCGTGCACCTCCGGCTCGTCCGGCACCAGCGCGGCCAGCGTGCGGGCCAGCCTGATCGCCTCGTACGCGAGATCCGGTCGCAGCAGCTGATCACCCGACGTGGCCGTCGACCCCTCGGTGAAGATCACGTAGAGGACGCTGAGCACACCGCCCAGCCGCTCCCGCCGCTCACCGGGCGCGGGCAGCTCGAACGGCACCCCGGCCGCCGCGATCGCCTTCTTGCCCCGGGTGATGCGGGCCTGCACGGTCGGCACGGGCACCAGGAACGCGCGGGCGATCTCCTCACTGGACAGGCCACCGACCACCCGCAGGGTCAGCGCCACCCGGGCCTCGGGCGAGAGCACCGGGTGGCAGCTGATGAACATCAACGCCAGGACGTCGTCGTCGATCCGGTCCGGGTCGATCTCGTCGTCGACCACCGGACCGGCGGCCGGTTCGGCCGCCAGCAGGGCGTACCGGTCCTGCAAGGCGGTCCGGCGGCGGATCGCGTCGATCGCCCGCCGCCGGGCCGTGGCCATCAGCCAGCCGGCCGGATTGGCCGGAGCGGCCCGCGGCCACGACACGAGCGCCTCGGTCACCGCCTCCTGGGCCGCGTCCTCGGCCAGCCCGAGATCACCGGTGAACCGGGTCAGCGTGGCAACGATCCGCGCCGACTCGCTCCGCCAGACGGCCTCGACGTCGGCGGCGCCCATCAGGCCCGGCCGCTGCTCTCGCCCTGCTTGACGAACTCCCCGCCGGCCTCCGGGACCTCGTCCTCCCCGGGCACCCGCCGCACCTCGATCTTGGAACCGGGAACGGCCGGGACCCGCTTGGCCCACTCGACCGCCTCCTGCTGCGAAGCGACCTCGACCGTGAAGTAGCCGCCGAACAGCTCCCGGGTCTCGCCGTACGGCCCGTCGGTGACCACCGGGGCGCCGTCACCGAAATGCACCACGGCGCCCTGACCCGGATCGTCCAGCCCCTCGGCGGCGACGTAGACGCCGGCCTTGACCATCTCCTCGATGAACTGCCGGGTCGTGGCCATCATCTCGTCGATCCGGGCCATCATGGCGGCGTTGGTCTCGTCGGTGCCCCGCATGATCAGCATGTACTTCTGCATCGCGCTCTCCTTGTCCGGCGGGTCGCATTCGACCCTCGCACCCCCATGTCGAACGAGCAGCGAGCGGATCGACACGGCCCCGGGAGGAATCTAGCTGGCTGCTGCCTGCGCAGCCCGCTCGATCTTCGCGCGGTGGGTCGCGCGGGCCGCCGTGTCGATCTCTTCCTCGTACTCAGCCCTCAGCCCGGTCCGGCCGTCGAGCTGCTCACGCAGGATGTCGGCGTGACCGGCATGCCGGGTGGTCTCCTGAAGGACGTGGATCATGACGGTGAACAGCGTGACGTCGGGCTGCGGCCACCACGGAACGTGGCCGCGCGCGTCGAGGGAATGCTCTCCGATCGTCGCGTCCGCATGCTTCCAGGCACGCTGGTAGAAGTCGTTGATCTGTTCGCGTGTCTCCTCCGGGGTCGCCCACAGGTCGCTGCCGTCCGCGTCCTGCCATCGCCCCAGTGGCTCCGGGGACGGGCGACCGAAGACCTCACCGAAATACCAGGCCTCACCGGTCGCCATGTGTTTCACCAGGCCGAGGAGATTGGTTCCTGTCGCCGTCAGGGGACGCCGGATGTCGTAGTCGGATAGGGCGTCGAGCTTCCAGACCAGCGCCTCACGAACCGTCTTGAGCCGGCCATGCAGGAAGTCCTTTGCGACATCATCGTTCATGGCGACGACCTTGCCACGCGGCAACAATGGGCGGCTGCCGCGTCAGTGGCTCACCCGGGTCAGGCGGGCCACCGCTCGCTGCTTGAGCGCGAACCCCTCCTTGGCCGCATCCCGCAGGCCGGCCACCAGGGGCGACCGGGACCGGCGGGCCCACGGCACCGGCACCTCGGTGGTGCCGTACTTCGCCTTGTAGGAGTTGCCGCCGACGAAGTCGAACTCGGTGACCCCGCGCTCCCTGGCCCAGCGCAGCGCATGCCAGATCAGCGCTTCGTTCGGGCGCAGGTGCTGGTCCTCGCGCCAGCTGGCGCCGCCCCAGAAGTACATCGTGCGGTGGTACCAGGGCAGGACCGCGGTGGCTATGCAGCGGCCTTCGGGGTCGCGGGCGCGCAGCAGCAGAATCTGGCCGGCCGGGGCGAGATTGCGGATCAGGGCGCGGACCCGCTCGATCGAATAGGTCGGCACCAGATTTTGTTTGGCGAATACGTCGCGTAGCTGATTGTAGAAATCGTCGGCGAATGCTTCGTCGTCCGGCTGCGCTTCTTCGATGACGACTCCGGACTTGGCCGCCTTGCGGATATTGCGCCGGCAGGCGCCGGCCATCGCGGCGAACAGGGTGTCCTCGGGTGGGCTCAGGTCGATCACCGCGGTCGGGGCCGCG
This sequence comes from Actinoplanes sp. CA-051413, assembly GCF_050955795.1. Lineage (NCBI taxonomy): Bacteria > Bacillati > Actinomycetota > Actinomycetes > Micromonosporales > Micromonosporaceae > Actinoplanes > Actinoplanes sp. CA-051413. Next base: position 2,503,382 of record NZ_CP192100.1, on the reverse strand, counting down.
GCCCAGCGCAGGCCCAGGCCCTCGAGGTCCGGCTCGGTCAGGCCGCGGTCGCGGATCTCCAGGTGGGCGCAGCCCAGCTCGCCGAAGGCGAACGGCAGCAGCGCTTCCAGCGCGGCCCGGCGCGGCACCGCCGGATCGAGGTTGAAGCCCACGTAGGACGTTGTCCAGCCGGCCATCGGGCTGCCGAGTATCCGCAGGCCGTAACGCTTGGTGACCAGCCCGGTGAAGTGCCCGACGGTACGCGGGCCGTCGGTGACCGTGGCCAGCACCGGCTCGGCGCGCTGGGTCTCGGCGACGAAGCGCAGCCACTGTTCGGTGTGGAAGATCAGGCGGTCGTCGTACGTCGCCCGGTCGGCCCACAGCCCGGCCGTCGGCGCCACCCGTCGCAGTCGCAGCATGACTCTCCCCGGGCGGCTCGATAAAAGGCCCTGGGACGGAGGATGCCTCGCCGCCCGGCCATTTCGCAAGGACCGTCCGGACGCTTCTCGAATTGACGTGAACGCTTCTCACGTTCGTTATGACAATTGCTACTGACGCTGCCCGCCCCGCATTTGTCAGGGTGAACGGGACGCCCGAAGTCGACGAGCGCAGGTGGGAGAAACATGGGATCGCCGACCACCGTCAAGCGACGGCTGAACGAGCTCGGACTGCGCAGCAAGCTGCGGGCCCGCCCCCGCGTCCAGGGCCGGGTGCTGGCGCCGGCCGGGATGTTCAAGCGGCTGCCGACCACCGCCGGGCTCTACTTCCCCTTCTACCACGACGTCCCGGCCGAGTACGCCGACGACCTGCGCCGGCACCTGCGCACGTTCGGCCGCCTCGGCCCGCTGGTCTCCTGGGACGACGCGCTGGACGTCCTGGCCGGGCGCCGCCCGCTGACCGGGCCGATGTTCTGCCTGTCCTTCGACGACGGACACCTGAGCTGGCGCGACGTGGTCGCCCCGATCCTGGCCGAGCTGGACGTGCCGGCCACCTTCTTCCTCACCTCCGGGCTGGTCGGCCAGCCGGGCAACCTCAGCTGGCAGGACTGCCGGGAGCTGGCCGCGGCCGGGCACCGCTTCGGCTCGCACACCGTCACCCACCCGCGGCTGGCGGACGCCGGTGACGACGCCGCCCGCCGGGAGATCGCCGGTTCCAAGTGGGAGATCGAGGACGAGCTCGGCGTCGAGGTGCGCGACTTCGCCGCCCCGTACGGCAATCCCGCCGTCGATTTCGGCGAGCGTGAGCTGCGCATCGTGCGCGAGGCGGGCTACCGCAGCTTCGCCACCACGTTGCGCGACGCGATGCACCCGGGCGACTCCCCGATGTGGATCCAGCGCCAGGGCCTGCACCCGGCCTGGCCGGGCTGGGCCGTTCGGACCCGGATCCATGACTGACGCCCGGATCTACCTGTCCCCGCCCGACGTCAGCGACATCGAGCGCAAGCTGCTGTTGGACGCCTTCGACTCCAACTGGGTGGCCCCGGTCGGCCCCGACCTGGACGCGTTCGAGGCGCAGGTGGCCGAGCTGGTCGGCGTGCGGCACGCGGTCGCGCTCAGCAGTGGCACCGCGGCACTGCACCTGGCGCTGATGGCGGCCGGCGTCCGGCGCGGCGACACCGTGCTGGTGCCCTCGTTCACCTTCGCGGCCAGCGCCAACGCGGTGATGTATCTCGGCGCCCGGCCGGTGTTCGTGGACAGCACCGCCGACACCTGGAACGTCGACCCCCGGCTGGTCGCCGAGGAGCTGCGCGTGCGCGCCGCCCGCGGCCAGCTGCCCCGGGCCGTGATCGCCGTCGACATGTACGGCCAGTGCGCCGACTACGAGCCCCTGCTGGTGGCCTGCGACCGTTACGGCGTCGCCCTGATCGAGGACGCAGCGGAGTCCTTCGGCGCGTCGTACCGAGGTCGCGCCGCCGGATCGTTCGGGCTGGCCGGGGTGCTGTCGTTCAACGGCAACAAGATCATCACCACCGGGGGCGGCGGCATGCTCGTCACCGACGACGGCCGGATCGCGACCCAGGCGCGGTATCTGGCCACCCAGGCCCGCGAGCCGGTCGCGCACTACGAGCACCGCGCCGTCGGCCACAACTACCGGCTCAGCAACCTGCTGGCCGCCGTGGGCCGCGGCCAGGTGCAGCGCCTCGACGAGCTCATCGCGGCCCGGCGGCGCACCGCGCGGTTCTACCGCACCGCGCTGGGTGACCTGCCCGGCCTGACCTTCATGCCGGTGGCGGACTACGGAGTGCCCAACTGGTGGCTCACCTGCCTGCTGGTCGACACCGGCACGTTCGGCGCGGACCGCGACCGGATCATCGAGCACCTGGGCCGGCAGAACATCGAGGCCCGGCCGGCCTGGAAGCCGATGCACCTGCAACCGGTGTTCCGCGACTGCGTCATGCGCGGCGGCGCGGTCAGCGCCGACCTGTTCCGCCGCGGGCTGTGCCTGCCCAGCGGCTCCGCCCTCACCGACCACGACCGGGAACGCGTCGTCGCGGCCGTGCGGGCGGTGGCCCGATGACCACCGAGGGAAGGGACGCCGGCGGGATGCGCATCGTCTACATCCACCAGTACTACTGCAATCCCACGATGACCGGCGGCATCCGCTCCTACGAGCAGGCCCGCCGGCTGGTCGCCCAGGGCCACACCGTGCACGTGATCACCACCGACATCACGCCGGGCAAGCGGTCGCTGGGCTGGCGGCGCACCGACGACGACGGCATCCAGGTGCACTGGTTCTCCGTGCCGTACTCGAACAACATGTCCTTCGCCCGGCGGCTGCGCGCCTTCGCCGAGTTCATGGTCCTGGCCGCGGCCAAGGCCACCGCACTCAAGGCCGACCTGGTCTTCGCCACCAGCACCCCGCTGACCGTCGCCGTCCCCGGCGTGATCGCGGCCAAGCTGCGCCGGACGCCGTTCGTCTTCGAGGTCCGCGACCTGTGGCCCGAGGTGCCGATCGAGATGGGCGTGCTGCGCAACCCGCTGGCCCGCCGGCTCGCCGGAGCCCTGGCCAACTTCGCCTACCGCAACGCCGAGGAGGTCATCGCCCTCTCTCCGGGGATGGCCGCGGGGGTCACCGCCCGCCGGCCGGGCACCCGCACCACCGTCATCCCCAACGCCGCCGACCTGGCGCTGTTCGACGTGGCCCCGGACGCCGTCCAGCGGTTCCGCGACGAGCACCGCTGGCTCGGCGACCGGCCGCTGATCGTCTACACCGGCGCCCTGGGTGCGGTGAACGGCGTGGAATACCTGGTGCGGGCGGCCCGCCGGATGGGTGAGACCGACCCGGACGCGCAGGTGCTCATCGTCGGGCACGGCAAGGAATGGGACGCCACCAAGCGCCTCGCCGCCGAGTACGGCTTGCTCGACCGCACCGTGCACATGTGGGAGAAGGTCCCCAAGGCCGACCTGCCGGTGATCCTCGGCGCGGCGACCATGTCGAGCAGTTTCGTCCGGCCGGTACGCGCCCTGTGGGACAACTCGGCCAACAAGTTCTTCGACGCGCTCGCCGCGTCCCGGCCGATCGCCGTCAACTACGGCGGCTGGCAGGCCGACCTGCTGCGAGAGACCGGAGCCGGGCTGGTGCTGGACCCGTACGACGCCGATCAGGCGGGCTCGGTGCTGGCCGCGCACCTCCGCGACGAGCTGTGGCTCAAGCAGGCGCGCGAGGCGGCCCATCGGCTCGCCGTCGAACGGTTCTCCCGCGATCTGCTGTTCGCGCAGTTCGAGGCCGTACTGAACCGGTCGGCGGCCGGCCGGAAGCAGGGTCGCCGCGGCCCTGTCGGAGCAGGCGTGACGATGGAGAACCAGAGTGGAACTGCGTGAGTACGTGCGGGCCTGCCGGCGGCGATGGCTGTGGATCGTCGTACCGGTGCTGCTCGCCGCCGGCGCCGCGGCCGGCCTGAGCCTGACCGCCCAGCCGGCCTACCGCTCGTCGATGGTGCTGTTCGTGACGACCGGCACCGGTGACCCGGACGCCAAGGCGAGCCGGCTCAACTCCTACATCGTGCTGCTCACCGGACCCCGGGTGGCCGAGAGCGTGATCACCAAGCTGAAGCTGCCGATGACCACCGCCCAGGTGCAGGCCAGCCTGTCGGCGCAGGTGCAGGAGGGCACCGACCTGCTGGTGGTCTCGGCCACCGACGCGTCCGCCGAGCGCAGCAAGGAGATCGTCACCACCGCCACCACGGCGCTGGTCGGGCTGGCCAAGCAGCTGGACCCGCCGAGCACCGCCCCGACCGACGGGCCGACCCCGTCGGTGTCCATCGCGCAGAACCCGGTCACCACCGAGGTCCCCGGCAACCTGGTCCGCAACATCGGCTTCTCCGCGGTGCTGGGCCTGCTGATCGGCGCGGTCGCCGTCGCCGTCCGGGAGGCCACCCGCAAGACCATCGGCGAGGAGGACGACCTGCGCCGGCTCGGGCTGGGCGCGGTCGGCCTCATCTCGCTCGGCGGCCGCTCCGGGCGCAACGGTTATCCGGACGAGGCGCTCGCGGAGGCGTTCCGGCGGCTGCGCAGCCTGCTGCCCGATGTCGCCGGCATGCACAGCGACGCCGGGCGCGGCACGTCGCTGCTGCTCACTGGGGCCCAGCCCAAGGAGGGCACCACCGCCGTCGCCTGCGGCCTGGCCATCGCCATGGCCGAGACCGGCGCCACGGTGGTGCTCGTCGACGCCAACATGCGCAGCCCGGGGGTCGGCCGCTATCTGGCCCTGGACACCAGTCTGGGGCTGTCCGACGTGCTGTCCGGCAGTGCGGACGTGCCCGACGTGCTGCAGGACTCGCTGGACGGCCGGCTGACGGTGCTGCCCTCCGGCGAGCAGCCGCCCGATCCGGGCGAGATCCTGGCGTCACCGCGGCTGGGCGCGACGGTACGCGCCCTCACCGAACGCTTCGACGTGGTGATCGTGGACGCGCCGCCGCTGCACGGCGTGGCCGACGCGGCCGTGCTGAGCAAGGTGACCGACAGCGCGCTGCTGGTGGTGCGGGCCAACCGCACCCGTACGGTCGACGTCGAGCGCTCGATGGACCTGCTCGAACGCGTCGGGGCCCGGCTCGCCGGCGCGGTCCTCAACGCCCTGCCGAAGAAGCTGCCCACCAGCGGCAACTGGCATCGCGGGGCCGAGGTGCCGGCCGCGTCCGACCCGGAGCTGGTCACCCAGTTGTTCGGCGCGACGGGCCAGGACGACCAGTTCGCCGGCCCGGCGGACGGCGCCGACGAGACGGTGACCACCCGGCCGGCCGGCGGCACTGCCCGGGGCCGGGCCGTGGTCAAGGCGACCGTCGGCACGCCCGAGGAGGCCGCGGCGCACCCACGCGACGCGGCCGGTGCGGCGGCGGCCCGCGGCCAGGCCCGGGTCGTGGTGGCCCAGCCCGTAGCCGTCCCGCCCGTTGTGGTGACCCAGCCCGTAGCCGTCCAGCCCGTTGTGGTGACCCAGCCCGTAGCCGTCCAGCCCGTTGTGGTGGCCCAGCCGGCACCGGATCCCGCCGAGGGAGCCGAGCCGCCGCACCTGCCGGCCCAGCGGACCCCGGACGAGAAGTCGCAGCCCGGTGAGTGAGTTGCAGGCGGAGCGCGCCGCGCCGGAGGCGGGGCTCGCTCCCCCACGTCGCGGCAGCCCGTCTGCCTGGCTGGTCGCCCAGCTGCGCGAGCCCTATGTCAAGCTCGTCGCTTCCCAGCTGCTGACCGGCGGGGTCGCGCTGGCGGCCAACATCCTGATGGTCCGCGCGCTGAGCCCGTCCGGGCGCGGTGAGGTCGCCCTCATCCTCCAGGTCGTGTACCTGGCGACCCAGGTGCTGCTGCTGGGCACCGAACGCAGCTTCGTCGCGAGCTACCACGACGTCACGCCCGCGGCGGCTGTCCGCGCGTACGCCCGGCTCCTTGTCGTGCCCGGCGGGCTGGCCCTGTCGGCCGCGGCCGCCTTCGCCGTGCTGGCCCCGGACCGCTTCAACCCCGGGCCGGTGGTCATCACCCTGATCGTCGCCTACGCGGCCGCCGAGGCCTCGAGCCTGGCGACCCGGGCCATCGCGATCTGCGTCGGCCGGGTGCGCGACTTCCTGTACGCCCGCATCATCGAATCCCTGCTCCTGCTGGCCCTGCTGGTCACGCTGTTCGTGGCGGGCACCACCCAGCCGGCCGTGTGGATCCTCGCCTACCTGCTGTCCGGAGCGGTGCCGACCGTCGCCTACCTGGTGCTGTGGCTGCGCCTGCCGGCCCCGGCCGCCGCGCCGCTGACCCGCAACCGCACGGTCCGCCAGGAGGGCCTCGCGCTCTTCCCGGCCGCCCTGTCCAACATGGCCATGCTGCGGTCGGACCGGCTGGCCCTGCCCGTGCTGGCGTCGACCTCCGCCCTCGGCCTGTACGCCAGCGTCGCGACGATGACCGAGCTGCTGGCCTGGCCGCTGCGCGCGTACGCGGACTCGCGGCTCGGCAAGTGGCGGGCCAGCCACCGCGAGGGCGCGCTGCGTACGCGTCCGATCGTCCTCGCCGCGGTCGTCTACTGCCTGGTCGTGGCCCCGATCGCGGCCGGCGGGCTCTACCTGCTGATCGTGCCCGTCTTCGGCGAGCAGTACGCCCCGGCCAAGGCCGTCGTGCTGCCGCTGGTCGCCGCGGCCGGCCTCTACGCCGTCTCCCGGATCAGCCTGGGCCTGCTCATCGCCCGGGGCTACAGCGCGCTGGTGTCCGCCGCCGAGATCACCGGTTTCGCGGTCAGCTTCGCGGCCTACCTGCTGCTGATCCCGTCGCTGGGCATCCTCGGCGCCGCGTACGGCTCGCTGATCGGCTACGGCACCTGCCTGCTCTTCGCTCTCGTCACCAGCCGGGTCACCCGAGACCGGGTCGCGCGGGTGACCGCATGAGTTGGTTGCGCACCCCGCGCGTTTTCCTGGCTCCCGGCCTGGTGATGATCCTGGTCGCCATCGGCGGGCGGTTCACCCTGGACCGGGCCGGTTTCCTCGACCTGGCCTGGGTCGACCTGCGGGTGATCGGGCTGGGAATCGCCCTGGTCGTGCTCGCGGTCGACGTCGCCCGGCGGCCCCGCGTGCTGGGCGGGCACCGGCGGGAGGGCTGGCTGGTGACGACCGTGCTGTTCTTCCTCTTCCAGATCGCCTCGGGACTGTGGGCGCCGCAGGCCTCCCGGGTCGGCCCGCAGACGCTCGACCTGATCCTGCTGGGCGTGCTGACCGTGGCGTTCTACGTCTACACGATCGGCGACCCGACGGTGGTCATCCGCACCACGTTCCTGCTGTTCTTCGTGGCGGCGGTCATCTTCGCCCTGGCCGCGCTGTTCATCAACGGCCCCGGCGACCAGGGCCGCTACTCCGCGTTCGGCGGCGGTCCCAACGTGTTCGTCCGCATCGAGATCCTCGGCGTGATCAGCGCGGTGGCCCTGTTCCTGATCACCCGGCGCATCCTGCCGCTGCTGGTCATCCCGCTGTTCCTGCTCGCCGCGGTGCTGTCCGGGTCGCGGGCCGGCCTGCTCGCCGGGGTGGCCGTCGGCGTCGTCGCGCTCTTCAAGATCCGCGGCCGGCTGCGCACGGGTCCGGTCGTCGCCGCGGGCGCCGTGCTGCTGCTCGCCACCGCCACCGTGTGGGCGTTCGCGCCGCCTGCCTTCACCAACCTGTTCCAGGAACGGTTCGTCGAGCAGACCGTGCAGCAGCGCTACCTCTCCGACCGTACGGACATCTGGGCGGCCGCCTGGCGTCTGGCTGTCGAGCATCCGCTCGCCGGCGCGGGACTGGACGGCTTCTACGGCCTCATCGGCGTCAACCAGGGCGTCGAATATCCGCACAACTACGTGCTCGGCGTCGCGGCCGAGGGTGGCCTGATCGGCATCGGCCTGCTGACCGCGGCGATCGTGTTGTGGACCCGTACGGTGCGCGGCGGCGGCGTGCGCCCGCAGCTGACCGGGCTCGCCGTGGCGGCGGCGGTGTTCGTCGCGCTGAGCAGCTTGTTCTCCGGTGACTACTACGACGCCCGGCTGGCCTGGTTGTTCGCCGCCATGGCTGCTGCCGCGGCGGTCGTCCCCCTGGCCCCGGTGACCGCCGAGCTGGCCGTACCGGTCAGAGAGCCGGTGTCGTCATGACCGCGAACGCCAGGATCGGCCGCCGGGCGGTGCTGCTGCTCGCCGTGGCCTCGCTGACCGCCGCGAGCGCGCCACCGCGCACCGACGTACCGTCCATCATGGAGCCGGTGCCGGCGCCGCCGGCCGCGCCGCGACCCGATCTCGCGGTCAAGCTCAAGCCGGTCTCGCACTGGGCGTCGGTGTTCCTGCAGAGCTGGGACTACATGGCCGAGAACAGCCTGCCGCTGAGCCGGTCGGCGGACAGCTGGGACCACTACGACCTGTCCTACTCGGTCGACTCCTGCATCGCGATGTTCCGGGCCACCGGCGAGCACCGCTACCTCGACCGGGCCCTGGAGTTCGTGGAGAACGTGGCCGCCTCGGCCCGGCCCTCGTCGTCGCTGCGGGACAGCCGGTTCCACGACGACTTCCGCGGCTGGGCGTCGAGCAGCTCGGGGCAGGGCGGCAACGAGGTGCCGCTCTACGAGAGCTACTTCTGGCGCTACGGCACCGCGCTGCTGGTCGCCATGCGCGAAAGCCCCGAAGTTCACCGCGATCCGGCGTACCGCTCGCGCTACGAGCGGCTGCTGGCCTTCGCGGAGACCCACATCTTCGAGAAATGGTACGCACGGGGAGCCGGCGACACGATCTACCGCGAGCGCACCCACATGGCCGCGCACTGGGCGCTGATCGGGCTGAACCTGTCCCGGATCACCACCGACCCCGCGCGCCGCAAGCGGTACCTCGAAGTGGTCGGCAACATCGATCTGCATCTTCCCGGCAGCGGCGCGAGCCTGCGCGGTCAGCTGCGGCGCAACCCCGTCGAGCCCACCGCGTACTTCTGGAGCGACGTGTGGGGCTCGGCCCGGCGGCCCGGGCAGGACGTCAGCCACGCCAACGGCGTCATGGCGTACGTCGTCGAGGCTCGCGACCGCGGCCGGCCCTGGACCGGCGCCGACATGGCGGCCTTCGGCGCGCTGCTGACCAAGGTGGTCTGGCCCGGCGGCACCACCTACCGCAACTTCGTGGACGGCACCGGCGCCGACAACGGGTGGTTCTCCGACGGTTTCGTGAAACTGGGCCGCTACGACGCGGCCGTGCAGCTGCGGCTGGAGCAGCACCAGGTCGTCAACGACCAGTTCGCCGCCAACATGGCGCTCAACGCCCGGATCCTGCGGTCGTAAGGAGGCAATCCCCGATGAAGGCTTCGCTGGTGGACCCGACAGCCCGGGAATGGAAGGAGGCACTGCAGCAGACCCCGCACGACATGTACCACGAGCCCGCGTACGTCGAGCTCGACGCGAAGCTCTACGGCGGCGCGCCGACCGCCTTCCACTACGCCGAGGAGGGCCGCCGGCTGCTCCTGCCGTTGATCCTGCGAGATGTGCCCGGCTCGGAGCTGCGTGACGCCATCTCGCCGTACGGCTATCCCGCGCCGATCGCCGGCGGCGACCCCGCCTTCTGGGCCCGGGCCTGCGCCGCGATGCTCTCCACGTTGCGCGCCGAGGGCATCGTGACGGCGTTCGTCCGGATGCACCCGCTGCTGGACGCGCCGCTGAGCACGCTGGAACGCTTCGGCGCGCTGGTCCGGCACGGCGAGACCGTCTCGATGGACCTGACCGTCAGCCTCGACGAGATGTGGCGCCAGACCCGCAGCGACCACCGCAACCACATCAACCGCGCCCGCCGCGAAGGCACCCGGATCGTCTTCGACGACTGGGACCGGCTCGGCGAATGGGTGGCCGTCTACCACGACAACATGCGGCGGGTCGGCGCGTCGTCGTACTACTTCTTCACCCGCGAGCACCTGGCCGCGCTGCACGACGCCGTCGGCGACCGCATGCACCTGGCCGTCGCGCTGGAGGGTGACGAGGTGGTCGGTGGCAACACGTTCTTCGAACACGACGGCATCGCCACCGGCTACGTGTCGTCGACCCGGCGGGCCCCCAAGCGCTACGCCGACGAGCTGCTGTACGACGAGGTCCGGCGGTGGTGCAAGAGCCGGGGCGACACCGTCTTCCACCTCGGCGGGGGCAAGGGTGGCAGCAACGACTCGCTGTTCTCGTACAAGGCCGGTTTCTCGCCGGGCCGGCACCCGTTCCACACCTGGCGGATCGTCGCCGACCCGGACGCGTACCGCCGGCTGGTGGCCGACCGCCGGCCCGGCACCGACCCGGACGACCTGTCCGCCACCTTCCCGCCCTACCGTTAGGAGCCCGGCATGCGCATCACCTGCATCGGCGGCGGCCCCGCCGGCCTGTACTTCGCGGTGCTGGCGAAGCTGGCCGACCCCGCGCACGAGGTCACCGTGCTGGAACGCAACCCGGCCGGCGTCACGTACGGCTGGGGGGTGGTCTTCTGGGACGACCTGCTCGACGACCTGTTCCGCTACGACCCGGTCAGCGCCGGACGCATCGCCGAGGCGGCCTGCCGCTGGGACGAGTACGAGGTCCGCGCCACCGGCAAGGCGATCACCCACCTGGCCGGGTACGGCTTCAGCCTGGGCCGGCACAAGCTGCTGGACATCCTCGCCGCCCGCGCCGTCGAGCTCGGCGTCGAGATCAGCTACCGCGACGAGCTGACCGAAGTCCCCGACGCCGACCTGGTGGTGGCCTGCGACGGCGCCGGCAGCAAGATCCGCGACCAGCACGCCGAGCACTTCGGCGCGGAGCTCGAGACGGGCCGCAACAAGTACATCTGGCTGGGCACGCCGCACGTCTTCGACACGTTCACCTTCGGCTTCGAACGCACCGCGGCCGGCTGGATCTGGTACCACGCCTACCCGTTCGACGACGGCACCAGCACGTTCATCGTGGAGTGCGCGCCGGAGACCTGGGCCGGGCTGGAGCTGGACCGCCTCGACGCGGTGCAGGGCTGCGCCCGCCTGCGGGAGATCTTCGCCGACCACCTGGGCGGGCAACCACTGATCGACCAGCGCGCCGAGATCGGCGGCACCGGCTGGCTGAACTACCGCCGGCTGACCAACCAGCGCTGGGACCACGGCAACGTGGTACTGATGGGCGACGCGGCCCACACGACCCACTTCGCGATCGGCTCGGGCACCAAACTGGCCATGCAGGACGCGATGGCCCTGGCCGACATGGTGGCCGGCGGCGACGACCTGGCGGTGGCGCTGGAACGCTACGAACACCGCCGCAAGACGGCGCTGGCCCCGCTGCAACGGGCGGCCAAGGCCAGCAGCGAATGGTTCGAGCGGGTGCCGGACTATGTGGACCTGCCGGCCAAGCAGTTCTCGTACGCGCTGTCGAACCGCCGCGGCGAATACCCGATGTGGCGGTACCTGCTGCATGTGGCGACGCAGAGCGCGGCGCCGCGGGCGTTGCTCCGGTGGACGCTGAGCGGGCGGCGCTGGCACCGGGCCCGACGCCGGCCGGCCCTGGCCGCCGCGAGCACGACAGTGCGCCGGCCCCGCGAACGAGCGGCGGCGCGAGGCTGACACCGTGTCAACCGTAGTTGACACCATGGCGCCGTGTCAACTACGGTTGACAGATGACTCCCGCCGGTCCGCCGCAGCCACACCGCTTCCTCCTGCTCTGCGGCCTACTGGCCGGACCCCTGTTCGTCGGCTCGTTCCTGCTGGAAGGAGCTTTCCGCGACGGCTACGATCCGCTCCGCCATCCGGTCAGTTCCCTGTCGCTCGGGCCGGGCGGCTGGGTGCAGATCGTCGCGTTCCTGAGCGCCGGAGTGCTCACGCTCGTCTTCGCCGTGGGGTTGCGCCGCAGCCTCAGACCCGGACCGGGATCGGCCGCCGGCCCGTTGCTGATCGCCGTCTGGGGTGTGGGCCTGCTCGGGGCCGGGGTCTTCGTCACCGACCCGGTCAGCGGCTATCCGGCCGGTACGCCGGCGACACCGGACGTCCCGAGCCGGCACGGCCTCCTGCACGACCTTGCCTTCTCGCTGCCGGGCTTCGTCTGCTTCGCCGCCGCGATGCTCGTCTTCGCCTACGCGTTCACCCGCCGCCGCGCCCTCGGCTGGGCCGTCTACTCAGGGCTCAGCGCCACCGCGTTCCTCATCCTGTTCGTCCTCAACAACGCGGGCTTCGCGCAGGACCCGCGGTGGGTGTCGACGGCGGGTCTGCTGCAACGCCTGACCATCGGTGTCGGCTGGCTCTGGCTCACTCTGCTCGCCGTACGCCAGCTGACCGTGCGGCCCTCGGGCACCATGTGACCATGGTCGACACCGCCGCTCTCCTGGCCGCCTACGACGAGCAGATGCGGATGGCGCACGGCACCGTCCCGTCCGGCATGACCTACGAGTACGACGGCCCGATCCTGCGGATCGTCGGCGCGCACGTGGGACGGATCCGGACGCCCCGCGACGCGGGCGTCCGGGGCGTCGAGCTCGACCGGCTGATCACCCGGCAGCGGGACTACTTCCAGGCCCGCGGCCAGGGCGTCGAGTGGAAGCTGGCGGCCCACGACCTGCCCGCGGAGCTGCCCGAACGCCTGGTCGCGGCCGGCTTCGAGCCGGAGCAGCCGTCAACCGTGCTGCTCGGCCACGCCGAGGAGGTGGCCGCCGAACCGGTGCTGCCCGACGGCGTGGTGCTGCGGCAGGTCAGCGAGGCCGAGGACCTGCGCCGCTTCGCCGACCACCAGACCGAGGTGATCGGGACGGACTGCTCCTGGGTCGCGGCCGACCTCGGCGCCCGGGTGGCGGCCGCTCCCGGCTTGATCACCATCCTGGTCGCCGAAGCCGGTGACCAGGTGGTCTGCACCGCCATCGCGACGTACTACCCGGGCACCGACTTCGTCGCGCTGCTCGGCGGCGCGACACTGCCGGAGTGGCAGGGACGCGGTCTCTACCGCGCCATGATCGCCTCCCGGGCCCGGGAGGCGGTCGCCCGCGGCTTCCGGCTGCTGCACGTGGACGCGTCCCCGGCCAGCGCGCCGATCCTGCGCCGGTGCGGCTTCCACGAGATCACCACCTCGACGCACTACCAGTGGACGCTGCCGCAATAGATCGCCGCGCCGAGGTGTTGTACCACAGCGTGACCCTTGCTTTCGCCGTCCTGGGCGACTCCATCGCGTACGGGCAGGGCGCCGCCCGCCCGGCCGACACGATCGGCGCGCGACTGGCCGCCGACCTGTCCACCGCCGGCATCACCACCGACGTCCGGGTGTTCGCCGTCCCCGGCGCCCGTAGCCAAGCCCTGCACAGCCAGGCCCGCAGCGCCACCACGTGGCGCCCCGGGCTGGCGCTGATCATCATCGGCGCCAACGACCTCACCCACTTCGTGCCACCGGCGCAGGCCGCGGCGAGCCTCGGCGACGCTGTCCAGACGCTGCGCACGGCCGGCGCGGAGGTGGTCGTGGCCCCGGCGCCGGATCTGAGCGTGGTGCCGTGGGTGCCGCCGCAGACGCGGATGCTGGTCCGGGCGGCCAGCGCTGCGATGCGGCAGGCTCAGACCCGAGCTGCGGTTGACGCCGGGGCTCGGGTCGCGGACATCGAGGTGGGTTCGGCTGACGCGTTCGCGGTGGATGCGAGCTTGTTCAGTGCGGACCGGTTTCATCCGTCCAGTGCCGGCTATGCGGTGATCGCCGAGTCGCTGGCCCCGGCGGTGCGCGCGGCGGCTGCGGCCGCGCTGGCCGGGCGGGCCGGCTGAGGTACGGCGGTCAGCCCGCCGACACGCGAGGCCCGCTCAAAGTCGGCGTATTCAGGCTGTGGTCGCAAGGCTGCTGGTGAACGAACCGCGCGCATCGCGGCATGAGAGGCGTCACTTCAGCCAGCTCAGTTACGGCTGACGAGGCCGGGGGCAGCGTGGTCGAACGCTGACGTGCCATCCACCGGCTCGCACATGGATCTGATTCGACGCCGGCTGCACGGCGAGACGGCGAAATGGCCATGTCGGGGTGCGGAAGGACGACTTATTGCACACTCTACGACGCGGCGCGAGACGAGGTGCCTGGTGTTCACCAGCTCGTTCGGGGCAGTACCATTGACTTGAATGCGGTATCCATGTGGTGATGTGCGCGCAGGCGTCCTCACGTCATGAATTCGCGCGCAAGTTTCTGAATGGCCATACGGAGTGCGGCATTATGTTGAAGGCTGCCGCCCAGTTACAGTCGAGAAACTCGCTCAGCCCAACTTCGAAGCGATTGTTCGGTGTTTCAGACGAGGGCGTGAGTCGTGCATGAAGGCTACGCGACGTACGCGAGTGTCTGGAATGTTACCCTCGGGGATACCGCGGTACTGCCCGGCTCTCCCGAGTACCTCGCGTGGTTTGAAAATCTTAGTGTACCAATCCCCGGACCGAGCCGCTCACGGCTGAAAGCTACTTTGCGCTGACGTTATTGCCGACCTGTGCATGAGAGTTCCCTGCCCGCAGAGCGTCCCCCTGTCGGAGCTGCGGATAGAATCGTGCCGTGGAAGGAGGAAATACCGATGATTCCCACTTTTGAAATTTTCCCTGGGCTGGGGGTGGCCGAGGCTCGTTTTGGCGAGCAGCGCGCCGATCACCGTGCACGTCTCGGTGATCGTCACTCCTTCGAGCACGGACCCGGCACGGGAGAGATCGACGGGTACTCCGACGGCACCCTGATGCTCTCCTACGACGAGCGGGACCGCCTCGCATCGATAGAGATCGCCGGCGCCAACGCTCTGGTGAACGGCGTTCAGGTGGTCGACCGGCCGCTGGCGGACGTGCTGGTCGACCTCCGCGGGGTGGGGGTATCGCCGGAGTTCGTCCCCGATCAGTACTTCAGACTGCCGGGTATGAACGTCTATCTGAGCACGCCGTCACCGGAGGAACCCGAGGTTCCCATCGAGAGCGTGGCGATCCTGCCGGCTGAATGGACCGAACCGGCCGTCGGGGCCGGCGGTGATTGAACAATGCGACCGTTTATGGTTTGCGTTCTGGATACGGGGCGTAAGTGGCTGACACCGCCAATGAGGGTCGGCGTATCCAGAAATTCGGCGTTACCAGAACCCGCTTGAGGGGGTGAAGGTCCAGCTTGCCGAGCTTCGCGGCCTCGCCAAGACCGTTCCTCCCCTGATCGAGGCCGATCGCGAGCGATGGTGGGATGAGATCGGCTCCCGAGCGGGTCATCCGGATGAAGGCATGATAGAAATCTGCGGAAGCGAGTCAAGCCCGGAAGAGGGATATAGATTCGCCGAGTGTGACCGAACGTTTGCTCCGCGCCGCCGATCATGGCGTGGGAGATACTCCGCGAATATCTTGCGCTGAAGCTGAAGATGAGCACGCTGAACTACAAGGCGCCTCAATTGGCGAAAATTGCGGGATCAAGACCGATTTCCGCCGCAAGCAAAGAGGCCATTTGACACGGTCGCAGTGGCGAGAGTAATGCACTCTTCTCGGCTAAAAGCGGACGCCTGATCATGCGGCTTCAGCGAGCAGGCGGGTGAACCGTCAGGCACGTGGGGTTCGCTCAGAAGAGGGTGAGCGGCTCGACCGGGTCCGGCTCGGGCAGTGGCTCCAGCTCCGGCACCCGGGCCCGCACCGCGTCGTGAAAGCGGCGGGCCAACTGCGGCGCATCGGCGTTGTCCGGCGTGTGCACGAACACCGTCGGCGCCCGACCCTCCCGCAGCCAGCCCACCGTCACATCCACCCAGTGCTGCCAGCCCTCGACCGTCTCCGTGACCGCGTCACGGCCCAGGTAGCGGATGATCGGCCGGTCGGTCAGGGCCTGCGAGCGGCGCGGCAGACGCGGCTTCTTGGTCCAGGCGTCGCGTTCCGCCGGGCTGGTCGGGAGCTTCGCGAAGAACACCGTGGTGTCGAACGGCACCCATTCGGCGTCGGCGGCGGCGAGGACTGCTTCCAGCTGCGCAGTGGCGCGGGGGTCGTCGAAGAAGGCCGGGTGGCGGACCTCCACGGCGTACCGGTAAGAGGTCGGCACCTGCCGCAGGAAGGTCTCCAGGGCCGGGAGGTCGGCCGGGCCGAAGGATCCCGGCAGTTGGATCCACAACGCGTGGGCCCGCGGGCCCAGCGGCTCGATCGCGTTCAGGAAGATCCGCAGCGGGTCCTCGGCCGCGACCAGCCGGCGCTCGTGGGTGATGACTTTGGGCAGCTTGAGCACGAACCGGAAGTCCGGGTCGGTCTGCTGGGCCCAGGTCTCCACTGTGTCGCGGGCCGGCGTCGCGTAGAAGGTGGTGTTTCCCTCGACCGCGTTGCACCAGCCGGCGTACGCCCGCAGCCGCTCGCGCGACGGCAGCGGGTGCGCCACGAAGCGTCCCTGCCAGGACTTCAGTGACCACATCGCGCATCCCACGTGAAGCCGCATGCCGAAATGGTAGGCGGTGGGCCGGAGCGGCCGGTTCACGCGGGCAGGCCGGCCGCCAATGTTCGCAGAGCCTGGGCGGCGCCGGCCGTCAGCGGCTCGCCGTGGCCGGGCAGGATCGCCTTGATGTCCATCGCGGCCAGCTTGCGGACCGAGTCGTTGGCCTTGGCCTCGTCGGCGGTGTACTGGGGGTCGGAGCGTTCCAGGCCGTTGCTCGTACGCAGGGCGTCGCCGGCCACCAGGACGCCGGTCGTCGGCTCGAAGATCGAGATGTGGCCGAGGGTGTGGCCCGGTGTCTCGACGACGCGCATCCCGAAGACCTCGTCGCCCTCGGCGAGCGGCTTCAGCGGTTTGTCGGAGATGATCGAGGAGAGGTCGCCGGAGCCGGCGTAGATGGAGGCTTTGACGAGCGGCGCGATTTCGGCCAGGCCGCCGATGTGGTCGTCGTGCAGGTGGGTGAGCACGATGTGCTTCACCGACGACCATCCGGCGCCCGCCGCCTTGAGACCCTCTTCGATCGCCGACTGCGAGCCGGCGGTGCCCAGGTCGACGATCGCCGCCTCACCGTTGCGGACCAGGATGTACGCGGCCACGTAGGACACGGTCACCCGCCGCCAGTCGCCGGCCACCGCGCCGCTGGCCGCCGGGACGGGCTGCTCCGACGACGCGGCCGGCGCCGGTGGCCCGGACGACTCCGACGAGCAGGAGCCGAGCACGGCCACACCCAGTGCACCGGCCCCGGCCGTGAACAGCAGCCGGCGGCGAGACAGCGACAGATTCCCCATGACCACCGATTGAATCAGGTCGCGCCGCGAAAATCCGCCCTCGCCTGCCCGATCTGCCGCACGATGGCGAGTGCCCCCTGCGACTGCGCGATGGCGTCCGCCTCGTCGAGGATCGCGTCCGCGTCCGCGCGCCGGCTCTGGGCGGCGGCGATGTAGGCCAGCCCGACCATGTTGGCCGCCACGCCCGGCAGCGCCCCGATCTCCCGGCGCAGCCCGGAGGACTCCTCCAGCCGGTCGCGCGCCTCATCGAGCCGGCCCGCCGTGTGGGCGGCGATGCCCAGGTGGCGCAGCGCCTCGGCCTGGGTCGGCTTGTCGCCGGTCTGTGCGGCCAGCCGACAGGATCGCTCCAGGTACGGAACGGCGCTGTCGGTGTCCCGCCGGATGACCTGGTGCAGGCAACCGATCCAGAACAACGCCTCTGCCTCGCCCCGTACGTCGCCCAGCGCCCGGTACAACTCGGCCGCGCGGGTGAACAGCGGCAATTCGGCCGGATGCTCGACGGGTGCCGGGCCGTCGTCGGCACGGCCGCTCAGGAACCGTGCGTGCAGGATTCGTCCGCGGGCCAGCGCCGTGTCGGCCTCCACGGCGTCCAGGTCCCGCTCCGCCTCGGCCAGCGCGCCGACATCCCCGTTGTACACCGCCTGGTGATAGGACTTCCCGGCTCGTTCGATCCGATCCTCGGCGCTCATCGCCGCCCCCGTTCCAGCATCGGCGTCCGTGCTGGGCCGCAGCCTAGTCCGCCGGCCGGCCGGGAAAAGGCCGCGTGACGGGCCGGCCGGGCCGGGTGACGGTCAGGTCCAGTAGAGAATCCGGCAGGACGGCAGCCGGGCCGCGATCTCCGCCTCGAACCAGCCGCGCAGCTCGGCCATCGTCCCGGCCGGGTAGACGTACTTCACCGCGCCGAACTTGCCGTGCTTGCGGCTGCGGGACTCCTCGTCCATCTCCAGCTTCGTGCGCGGGTACCAGCCCAGCAGCACTTCCTTGCTGCCCGGGGTGAAGCGGTGGGTGATCAGCTCCGCGGTCAGATCGAGCCCCGGTACGCCCTCGACCGCTGCCGCCACCTGGTCCAGCAGCAAGCCGTAGTGAGTGCGCCAGTCCTCGACCGGCATGATCGGCGCGATGGTCAGGCCGACCGGATAGCCGTCGAGCGCCAGCTTGCGCAGCGCCGCCAGCCGGTCCGCCACCCGGCTCGTGCCGCCCTCCATGCGGTCGCTGACCGGCGCGCAGTTGACGCTGAGCCGGACCCGGGTACGCCCGGCGTGCGGCAGCCCCACGAAGGTGTCGACGTCGTCGAACTTGGTCGTCCAGCGCAACTGCACCGGCGCGTCCCAGGCCCCGAAGTGCTCGACCGCGCGACGCCAGCTGCCGGTCAGATGTTCCAGGGCCAGCGGATCGGTGTAGCAGGACGCCTCGAAGGTGGTGCCCTCGTCGCGGCGGGCGGCCCGGCGGCTGGTGATCGTCCCGCGCCCCTCGTACGCGGCCAGGCCGGCCAGGATGTCGTCCAGGTCGGCGTACACCCGGGTCACCGGCGGCCCGGACAGGGAGCCGGCCAGGTAGCAGTACTGGCAGTGCGCCGGGCAGCCCTCGGCCAGGTCGAACCGCCAGTCAGCACTGGGGGCGATCGGCTGCAGGGTGCGCCGGGCGGGCGGGCTCACCACGATGGCCATGGTGGCTTTCGCGCGAGCGTACGTCTCCCGGTCGGTCTCACCGCGTACCCCGGTCAACCGGTTGGCCCGCAGCCGCTCGACCTCGATCCCCTGGGCCTCGACCAGCGCCATGATCCGCCGCCCGTGCGGGTGGTCGTAGGCCGCCGGGGTGGCCACCACCCGCCGCGGCGTCCAGCGGCGCGCGGGCCGCGCGGCCGGCGCGACGGCGCTGAGGTCGAAGGTGCGCACCGCCTCCCCGCTGGCGCTGTGCGGGGCCGCGGGCACGTCCGGGGCGAGCGGCTGGTCGACGTCGACGAAAGGCTCGGTCACCCCGGGCAGGTACCCCGGCCAGGACGGATCTACCGGCCGGCGTTGACGGGCCACCCGGACCGGCATATCGTTTCTCGATATCCATATCGTTTCTCGATACGTCAGGCGGGTCTCATGGACGCACAGTTGGGCCGCTGGCTGCGGCGGTTGCGCGGCACCGCGACGTTCATCGCGGTCGCCTCCCTCTGCCTGGCCGTCGCGGTGCTGGTGATCGCCGTCATCCCGGGATCGCCGGTCGCGCTGGGACTTCCGACGGACATGCTGACCGGCTGGGACACGATCCGGGGCATCGCGCCCGGGGTCGTCGTCGACCCGACCGGCGAGGTGGTCTTCTCCGTGACGGACCCGTCGCTGGCCCAGCGGCTGCTGTCCGCGGCGACCTCCGTCCCGGGCCTGCTGCTGATGGCCTGGATCGCGCGCCGGATGGCCACCGTGCTGCGGGCCGCGCAGGACAGCGACCCGTTCACCCGGTGGACCGTCCGCGAGCTCGACCGGACCGCGAAGATCACCGCGTTCGGCGGGGTGGCGGTCTGGGCGATCACCGTCGTCGCCGAATGGACGCTGTCGACCACGATGCTGACCTCGGGCGCGGCGCTGACCACGCACGGGTCCCTGGCCGGCTGGCTCGCCGTCGCGCTGATCTTCGCCGCGTTCGGTCAGCTCATCGCCCGCGGCGTGGCGATGCGGGCCGAGCTGGACACGCTCGTCTGATGGGTGAGGACGGGCACCGGATCGCGGTGCACCTGGACTCGCTCCTCGCCGCGCGCGGCATGACCCTGGTCGAGCTGTCCGCCCGGGTCGGCGTGACCGTGGCGAACCTGTCGATCCTGAAGAACGGGCACGCCCGGGCGCTGCGCTTCAGCACCCTCACGGCGATCTGCGACGCGCTGGACTGCACCCCGGGCGACCTGCTCAGCGTTCAGCGCAAGGTGATGACGTTGCCGGTGATCAACGCGGAGGCGTCGGAGGCCAGGTAGGCGATGACCTCGGCCACCTGCGCCGGGGTGGCGACGTTCACCAGTGCCGTGCTCTGGGCCACGAATTCGCGAACCGCGTCGGTCACCCATCCGGTATCAGTCACCGGCGGATGGACCACGTTGGCGGTGATGCCGAGAGGCGCCAGCTCGACCGCGGCGGACATCGTGTAGTTGGTCTGGGCGGCTTTCGCGGCGCCGTACGAGACCTCCTGCGGGAAGCCGAGCTCGGCGCCGGAGGTCAGGCCCACGATCCGCCCCCAGGTCGCGCCGCGGGCGGCGTGCCGCCGGGCGAACTCGGCGATGAGCAGCGCCGGCGCCATCGCGTCCACGGCGAACTGCTGCGACCAGGTCGCGACGGTGACGGGCTGCATCTGCCGGCCGTGCTGGTCGACGGTCTGCGGGCTGAAGGTGTCCTGCACCCAGCCGGTGGCGTTGTTGATCAGGATGTCGACCGGGCCGAAGGTGGCCTCGGCCAGGTCGAACAGGCGCTGCGGGGCCTGCGGATCGGTGAGGTCCTCGTCGGCGGCGACCGCGTCGCCGCCGCCGGCGCGGATGGCGGCCACGACGGCGTCGGCGGTCCGGGCCCGGCCGGCCCGGTAGACATCCGGGACTGCCGGGTCGACCGGGTCGTGGATTTTCCGGTACGCACAGACGACCGCACAGCCACCGGCGGCGAGCGCCTCGGCTGTGGCGGCGCCGATGCCGTGGTTGGCGCCGGTCACCAGGGCGACGTGTCGGGGCATCCGCGCAGTCTGTATCGCCCGGCGGCCGCGGAGCAACGGGATTCCGGGTCAGGCCGCAGCCGGCGCGGTGGCGAACGCGCCGAGCACCTCGGCCACCCGGCGCACATCCCCCGGCCCGCACCGATGATCCACCGGCACCGTCAGGATCCTCGCCGCCAGATCGGCCGCCTCCTCATCCCCGCTCCACACCCCGCCCCGGTCCTGCCGCCAGTGCACCGGCGCGAAAATCCCGTGCCCCGCCAGATGCGCCAGCAGACCATCACGGACCGGCTCCGACTCACACAGCAGCTGCACCCGGAACGGCACCGCACCGGCCGGCCCACCGGCCAGCACCCGCCACGCCCCGCCCCGAGCCGCCAGGGCGTCGATCAGAGCATGCGCATTCCGGGCGCTGGCGGCGCGCAGCCCGGCCAGATCCAGCAGCGGCAGCACCGTCGCAGTCAGCGCGCTCGCCGGACCTTCGCTGCCGAGCAGAGCGTGCTCGCCGCGCTGTTGCAGGGCCCGGAAGTCGTCCTTGGACACTTCCCGGCCGTCCAGCCACGCGCCCTTGAGCAGCATCGCCACCAGTTTCAGCTGCGCGCCGGGGCTTTCCGTACCGACCGGCCCGGGCAGGGCCAGGCCGTGCGGGGACCACAACAGGCCGCCGTCCGGCAGCGGCAGGGTCTTGCGCAGGGAGGCCACCGCGTACGGCGCCGAGCTGGCGCGGGCCCAGTCGCTGAACGGGTCGTGTGAGTGGTCCTCCACCACGGTGACGCCGGGGTGCGCTCGCATCCACGCGGCCCACGGCTCCGGCTGGTCGCGGCCGAAGAGGTTCTGGGCCAGGACGACGTCGCCCGGCAGCGCGCGCAAGGTCTCCAGGCGGGGTCCCTGGCCGTCGGGCAGGTGCCGGTACCAGGTGATCGGCACGTCGGCGGACAGCGCTTCGGCGACTCCCATGCAGAAGAACGACGGCACGTGCAGCCGGCCCGGCGGCGCCAGCTGCCGCAGCAGGGTGCTCAGTGCCCCGCAGCCGGTCGCGAACAGCTCGAACCGTTGCGGCAGCAAGGATTGCGGTGTGGTCGCGATGGCGGCCGGGTCCCAGTGGAACTCCGAGCCGACCTCAGGCCGCACGGCCGAGGTCCCGGGCGCGCTGGATGTTGAGCTCGTCGACGTGCACCGGGGCCTCCTCGCGGTGCAGGGTGGCCACCGTACGCCAGAGGATGCGCAGGTCGAGCGTCACCGAGCGGTGGTCGACGTACCAGCGGTCCAGGGCGAAGCGCTGCGGCCAGTCGATGTCGTCGCGGCCGTTGATCTGGGCCCAGCCGGTGATGCCGGGCTTGACCTCCAGGCGCCGGGCGTCCTCGGCCGAGTAGTTGGCGACCTGCGGCAGCACGTCCGGGCGCGGCCCGACCAGGCGCATCTGCCCGCGCAGCACGTTCACCAGTTGCGGCAGCTCGTCCAGGCTGGTGCGGCGCAGGAAGCGGCCGCACCGGGTGATCCGCGGGTCGTTCTCGACCAGGCCGAACGGGTCGCTGATGCCCAGCTGCGCGCTCAGCGCGACCGAGTCGTGGACCATCGTACGGAACTTGAGCATCCGGAACGGCACCCCGCCGAGCCCGGCGCGGTCCTGGACGAACAGGATGCCGCGGCCGTCGGCGATTCTGATCCAGGCCGCGACCACCAGGATCAGCGGGGACAACAGCATCAGTGCGACGGCGGCGGCCAGCCGGTTGAGACCATCCCAGAGAGTCATAGCGTCTCCACATTCGGTCCGGTGATGCGGTGCCGGGTGTCCAGGACGTAACCGGCGTGCTCGACGACCAGGTCCAGGTCGAAGGCGTCGTGGTCGGCGAGCAGGATCACGGCGTCCGCCGCGGCGATCTGTTCGGCGGTGGCGGCGACCCGGACGACGCGGCGGTCCACGTGGGCGTCCTCGACCACGTGCGGGTCGGCCGCGCGGACCTCGGCGCCCATGTCCAGCAGCAGCGAGGCGACCCGCCGGGCCGGCGACTCGCGGGCGTCGCCGCTGTTCCTCTTGTACGCCAGCCCGAGCAGCAGCACGGTCGAGCCGTTGACCGGCTTGCGCCGCTGGTTGAGCGCGCCGACCAGGCGCCGGACGACGTAGTCGGGCATGTGGTTGTTGATGTCGTTGGCCAGCTCGACGAACCGGAAGCTCTGGCCCAGCGTCCGCTGCACCCGCCAGGACAGGTACGACGGGTCGATGGGCAGGCAGTGCCCGCCGACCCCGGGACCGGGCACGAACGGCATGTAACCGAACGGCTTGCTCGACGCCGCCTCGATCGCCTCCCAGACGTCGATGCCGAGGTCGTGGGCGAACACCGCCAGCTCGTTGATCAGCGCGATGTTGACGTGCCGGAAGGTGTTCTCCATGAGCTTGGCCAGCTCGGCGACCTTGGGATCGGAGACCGGCACGGTGTGTTCGACGACCGTGGCGTAGAAGGCCTGCACCCGCTCCAGCGACTCGGCGTTGATGCCGGAGACGACCTTCGGGGTGGTGACCAGGTTCCAGGTGCGGTTGCCGGGGTCGATGCGCTCGGGGCTGTAGCCGAGGTGGAAGTCGACCCCGGCGATCAGGCCGGAGCCCTCCTCCAGCAGCGGCGCGACCAGGTCGGTGGTGGTGCCCGGATAGGTGGTCGACTCCAGCGCCACGGTGGCGCCCGGGCGCAGATAGCGTGCCAGGGTGCGGGCGGACTGCTCGATGTAGTTGAGGTCGGGGGTGCCCTCGCGCAGCGGCGTCGGCACCGCGATGACCGCGACGTCGAAGCCGGCGCAGGAGCGCGGGTCGGCCGACGGGTGGAACGAGCCGGCGTCGAGGATCTCCTGCAGCTCGGCCGAGGACACATCGTCCACGTACGACTCCCCGGCGGCGAGGCGTTTGATGCGTTCCTCGTCGACGTCGAAGCCGACGACCGAATGACCCACCTGGGCGGCGCGGACCGCCAGCGGCAGCCCCACGTAACCCTGACCGGCGATGACGACCCGCATGGGCGTGTTCCCTTCCTGCGCGGGGCGGCTCACGGCTGCCGTCCCGGGCGTACGGTGAATTCGGGCTGCCGCGGCGCGGTGGTCTTGTTGCGGGCGCTCGGCCGGCGCCCGTTGCGGGTCGCCGGCATCGGCGGCGGGGTCTCCCGGGCCGGCGACAGCGCCGGGCTCTCGGCCAGCCAGCGCAGCACGGCGATCAGGTCCTTACGCGGCACGGTGGGGTCCAGCAGCGAGAGCACGGCACCGTCGAGCGGGGGCACCGGCGCCTGCGAGATCAGCGGGTGGTGCGGGCGGTGGTCGGGCTCGTCCGGGCCGAGCAGGATCTCGGAGAGCTTCTCGCCGGGGCGCAGGCCGGTGTAGACGATCTGGATGTGCCGTTCCGCCGCATCGGCGATCCGGCGGGCGACGTCGTGGATGCGCACCGGCTCACCCATGTCGAGCACCAGCACCTCGCTGGAGCTGTCGATCGCGCCGGCCTGGATGACCAGGCGGACGGCCTCCTGCACGGTCATGAAGTAGCGGGTCATCTCGGGGTGGGTGACGGTGATCGGCCCGCCCGCCTCGACCTGCGCGGCGAAGGCGGTCAGCACCGAGCCGCGGCTGCCCAGCACGTTGCCGAAGCGCACGCTGCAGTAGGTGCCGTGGGCGGCCTCGTCGGCCGCCGCGGTGAGCCGTTCGGTGATCCGCTTGGAGTAGCCGAGCACGCTGACCGGTTCGGCGGCCTTGTCGGTGGAGATGTTCACCAGCCGGTCGACGCCGTGGCGCAGGGCCGTCTGCAGGATCTGGTACGTGCCGATGATGTTGGTCTTGAGCGCCTCCGAGGGGTGCATCTCCAGCAGCGGCAGGTGTTTGAGGGCGGCCGCGTGGAACACCACCTGGGGCCGGTGCTCGGCGAAGACCTCGTCGAGGCGCTGCTGGTCGCGGATGTCGGCGACGACCAGGTTGCGGTCGTCGAGCATGCCGCGGCCGTCCATGGACAACTGCACGGCGTGCAGGCCGGACTCGTCGCGGTCGAGCATGACCAGCTGGGCCGGGTGGAAGCGGGCGACCTGGCGGCACAGCTCCGAGCCGATCGAGCCGCCGGCCCCGGTGACCAGCACCCGGCGCCCGGCCAGGTAGCCGGCCACCGCGGCCAGGTCGATGCCGATCTCGCGGCGCCCGAGCAGGTCGGCGTGGCTGACCGGCCGGATGTCCTCGACGCTGACGGTACGGCCGAACAGCTCCACGACCGGCGGGACCACCTTCAGGTCGACGTTGAGCGGCTCGGCCAGCTCGGTCAGCTCGCGCACCAGGTCGGCGCCCGCGCTGGGAATGGCGATCAGCACCGCGTCGGCGCTGTACCGGCGGACCACGTCGGCCATCGCCTGCCGGTTGCCGGCCACCGGCACCCCCATCACCCGCAGGGTGCGCTTGGCCGGGTCGTCGTCGAGCAGCGCGACCGGCACGTACGGGCTGAACGGGCTGCGCAGCATCGCGCGGATGACCTGGGTGGCGCCCTCGCCCGCGCCCATCACGACGACCCGGGTGCCCGGCTCGGGCGACGGGCGCAGCCGCTGGTCGTTGAGCAGGCGGACGGCGTAGCGCACGCCGGCGGTGAGCACCAGGGCGATCAGGCCGGCCGCGATGATGGCCGAGCGCGGCACGAGCCGGCCCAGCAGGGTGTCCAGCACGAAGATCACCGGGGTGGCCACGACGGCGGTCCGGGCCAATGCGGCGATCTCCTCGAAGCAGCCGTACGACCAGCGCCCGGTGTAGAGGCCGAAACGCAGCCCGGCCACGGTGTGCACGACCGCGGCGAAGCACGCCAGCACCAGCAGCGGCAGCAGGTGGACGTGGCTGAGGTCGCCGTCGTGGCGCAGCAGGGTGGCGATCAGCAGGGCCAGACCCAGCGCGGCCGCGTCGACGCCGGCCCGGGCCACCCGGCCGGGTACCACCATGCGTAACCAGGGCGTCCCGGCCGGCCTCCGGGCCAGCCGGTCGCCCGCGGTGGCGTCGGGCGCTGCTCGCCGTACCTGCATGGATTTCCTCCCTGGACGGATACCGGCGGTCGACGGCCGCGGTGAGAACTGGCAAGGAAAGAGAGCGGGCGCGCACCGCATCAAATACTGGTGGAATTGCGCGTGCCGCTCGCCGCTCGTCGCTTTTCAGCGCTTGCGAATAAAGGTTGCCAGTTGCGCCAGATCGATCACAGTAGCAATTGTCACGGCCTACATGAGCGTGGTTCACGTTCGGCACCCGAGGCGATCGCGTGCTCTCGATCGCCTACTGCGCAGGCACTTTCGGCGTGCTGATACATCCGTTCGGCCGGACCCGTAATGCGTTTTGCGCGTTCGGTGGCATTCATGTTGGGCATGACATCTGCGACTTTCATTGTCGGCCCCGACTCTGGCAGCGTCGCCAGTGGGCCGCGAGGAAAGAGGGGGAAATGAGGGTGCTGCACGTCATCAGCACTTTGGCGGCCGGCGGGGCCGAGCAACAACTGCGCCTGCTGGTGCCCCGGCTGCCGCACGACTGCGAGGTGGTCACCCTGGCGCGGCCGGGGCCCGTCACGACGGCGCTGCGGGCCGGCGGTACGGCGGTGCACGAGCTCGGCACCGACGGCGGCCCGGCCTCGATCGTGCGGCTGCGCCGGCTCATCCGGCTGGGCCGCTTCGACGTCGTGCACACCCACCTCTACCGCGCCTGCGTGCAGGGCCGGTTCGCCGCCCGGCTGGCCGGCGTCCGGCCCGTCGTCGCCACCGCGCACCACCTGAGCGCGCGGTCGGTCGAGGACCGCCCGGCGTCCGGTCGCGTCCGTGCGCTCTACCTCGCCGGCGAGCGCGCCGGGCAGGCCACGATCGCGGTGACGCCGACGGTCGCCGGGCGGCTGCGCGCCTGGGGTGTGCCGGACGCCCGGATCACCGTCATTCCCAAGGCCGTGGACGCCGCCGAGTTCCGCTTCGACCCGGCCCTGCGCGCGGCCGCCCGGGCCCGGCTGGAGATCGCGGACGGCGTACCCGTCGTCGGTGGGGTGGGCCGGCTGGAGCACGGCGAAGGGTTCGACCGGCTGATCCGGGCGGTCGGCGAGCTGCCCGGGGTCACCCTGCTGCTGGTCGGCGACGGCCCGGCCCGGGTCGCGTTGCAGCGGCTCGCCGCTATCGAGGGCCTGGCCGACCGGGTCCGGTTCGCCGGCACCGTGGGCCACGCCCGGGAGATGCTCTGCGCCATGGACGTCTTCGCGTCACCGCCCGGCCCGGACACCGCCGGGCTGGTGGTGCTCGAGGCCCTCGCCGCCGGCCTGCCCGCCCTGTACGCGACCTGCCCGCCACTGGACGAACTCGCCGCGGCCCGGACCGTCCTCGACGGCGCCCACCGGCTCTCCCCGCGCGATCCGCAGTCGCTGGTGCGGGCACTGCGTACCGAAGTCCTCTGTCACCGGGAACGTCGCGGCGCCCGGCTGCCCGCCCGCTCGGCCGGTGACCGCTACAGCGCCGCCGCCGTGGCCGCCTCGGTATCCAGGCTCTACGACCGGGTCGCGGGACGGTGAACCGGCGGCGCCGCGGGCTCGGTCTCCACCAGCGACCAGCCGCGCATCAGCTCGCGGACCCGCGCCGAGCGCATGGTCCGCCAGAAGAGGAGGAAGCCGAGCCAGGCGCCCAGGGTGTTGGCGGTCAGGTCGTTCACGTCGGCCCAGCGGTTGCCGTGCCAGGCGAGGCAGATGACGGCCTGGGTGATCTCGATGGACAGGCTGACCAGCAAACCCGTCAGCACCACCCGGCGGCGTTCGCGCAGGCCGGCGACCAGATACAGCAGGGCCGCCAGCGGCAGCGTCATCACGATGTTGAGCAGGAAGTCGTCGACCCGCATGGTGATCAGCGGGACCAGGATGATGCGGTAGAACTCCGGCGGACCGGCGCCGGGACCCCAGGCCAGGTGCAGCGGCAGCAGGGTCGCGCCGACGACGGCCACCGCGTACCAGCCGGCGATCCACGCCGTGGTCAGGCGGCGGGCGCTGAGCAGGCCGCGCCGGTGCAGCAGCACCCAGGAGACGATCATGAGCACGCCGCCCAGCGGCAGCAGGATGGGCAGCGCCGGCACGTCGAGCTGATGGAATGGCATCCCGGTCAAGGGTACGTGCCCGGCCGCCGCAGCCTCAGCGCAACCAGCCGTCCTTGCGCGCGATCCGGATGGCGTCCAGGCGGTTGCGGGCGCCGGTCTTGGTGATGACGGCGGACAGGTAGTTGCGGACCGTACCGCCGGACAGGTAGAGCCGGCCGGCGATGTCGCTGACCGAGTCCCCCTCGGCGGCCAGCCCGAGCACCTCGAGCTCGCGGGTGCTCAGGCCCCGGTCGGTGTTGAGCGAGGCGGCCTGCAGCAGGGGCGACACGACGCGTTCACCGGCGGCCAGGCGGCGCACGGAGTCGGCCAGCACCGCCCCGGAGACGTCCTTGAGCAGGAAGTTGAGCCCGCCGGCCCAGCGCCGGGGCGGGAGCATGCCGCGTTTGGCCGGGTCGCAGAGCAGCAGCATGGCGCAGGACGGGATGGTGGCGTGCAGTTCGGCCGCCATCGGCAGCACCTGGCTGACCATGTACTCGGTGTCGATGACGATCACCGTCGGCCACAGCTCCGCCGCCCGCTGCGCGAGATCACCGGCGAACGGCAGGGTGCCGACGTAGTGCAGATCAGGCTTGGATTCCAGAAGTACCCGTACCGGGACACCGAAGTATCCCTCGTCCCGCACCACCGCGACCCGGATCATCGCACCACCCTTCAGCGAGGGACGACCGGCACCGGGCCGGGGTCGTCCACTTGTCGGGGCCTGCCTACTCCCACAGGTCTACTTCGGAGACGCCAGCCCGGTGGATCGCCCATCGGGATCGATAAATTCGCACGTCCGGTTGTTGAAACAACAGTTTCCGCAGCTCAACACGGATTTGTGCCAATGAATTGCGGTGCCGTCGACGGATGTCAACCTATCGCTGGGACCGGTCGCCGACACCCGGGTTAACCGATCGACCGAGGCAAGTCTGCCGGATCTTCACCGCGGGCAACCGTATTGACGCGTTCGGTGAGCCGCCCATCGGATTCGAAAACCTCCGTTGTCGCATTACTCCGGACAAGCCGGAAAGGCGGCCCTAGTTTCGCGCACGAACACCTGCGGGTAATGCGCCGGCCATGGCAGATATCGCGGTTCAGGCCCTCAAACGGGTGTTCGCCCCCGTCGCCGTCTTGCTCGGCGTCATGATCACCCTGGGTCTGCTCATCACCAAGGTCATGATGCACATGTGGCCGTTCACGATCGAGGACTCGGTCAACCGCGAGCTCGAGCGCGACCGCACCCATGACATCAGCCTGGTCTCGCTGATCTTCAGCACCCTGGCCAGCACCCCGGCGATCATCGCGGTGACCGTGCTGGCGGCGCTCGCGCTGCGCCTGGTCCTCAAGCGCTGGCGCGAGCCGATCTTCCTCTGCGCCGCGGTCTGCGCCCAGGCCGTCGTCTTCTTCCTGACCACGCTGGTCATCGACCGGCCCCGCCCGGACGTGGAGAAGATGGACACGTCCCCGCCGACGTCGAGCTTCCCGTCCGGGCACACCTCCGCGGCGGTCGCGCTCTACCTCGGACTGGCCGTGATCCTCTTCCGGGTGGCCAACCGCACCTGGCTCAAGCGGGCCGCCTGGCTGCTGCTGCTCGTGCCCATCGGGGTGGCGCTGACCCGGATGTACCGCGGCATGCACCACCCCAGCGACGTGGCCGCGTCGTTCCTCAACGGCGGCATCTGCGTGCTGGTCATGGCCCGCGCCGTTCTCGACCGCACCGGCATCCGCGGGCCCCACCCCCGGCCGGGCCGGCTCACCACGGCGAAGGCGTGACGACCGGCGACGGCTGCCACTGCACCAGAGCAGCCGTCGCGTCGTCGCGCAGTTCACCGTTCTCGTAGGACACGATCGCGTGGATCAGCTTGCGCATCGTCTCGGCCGGTGAGCCCTCGGCCATCGCCTTGACGATGAAGTTGGCCAGCCGGTCCAGCCCGAACAGCTCCCCGTCGGCCGAGCGCGCCTCGGTGATCCCGTCGGTGTACAGCATCAGGGTGTCCCCCGGCTCGAGCAGCAGCTCGGTGACGCCGGGCGGCCGCGGCAGCATGTGCCCCAGGCCCAGCGGCAACGCTGTCGGTGTGGGCAGCGCGGGCAGCGCCCGGCCGCCGCGGATGTGCAGCTCGGCGGGATGTCCCGCGGCGATCCGGCGGTAACGGCCGGTGCCGGTGTCGAGCTCACCGAGCAGCGCGGTGACGAACGCGCCGGGATACTGCGCGCGGATCCACTTGTCGATCGAGCGGTACGTGTCGGCCAGGTCCAGCCCGGAGCGACGGGCGTTACGGTACGTGTTCAAAGTCAGCGTTGTCAGCGCACTCGCACTGATCCCGTGCCCGACGGTGTCGAACAGGGCGACGTGCACGATGTCGCCGTTCGCCGCATAGTCGAAGGCGTCCCCGCCCACGTCGTAGCAGGGCTCCAGGACCGCGGTGACCAGGGCGCCGTTCGCGGCGAAGGTCAGCGGCGGCAGCTGGTTCCAGATGATCTCGGCGGCCAGCTGCATCGGCAACCGGCGCCGGGTGCGCTCCACCGCGTCGCCGTAGAAGCGCCGGCTCGCGATCAGCTCCGCGACCAGCGCGGCGATCACCCCGAAGTCACGCCGCTCCCGCTCGCCCGGCGCATCGCGCAGCCACACCTCGAGCACGCCGAGGCGTTCCGCGCCGTGCAGCAGCGGCAGCCACAGACATGTCTTCTCATTGGTCGTCTCGGCGGTGCAGAAGGCGTGCCCGGCCAGGGTGCCGTCCACCGGCCGCGGCTCGAGACTGCCCGGCGTGCCGTGCAGCGGCCACAGCGACAACTGCTCGTAGTCGACCAGCAGCACGGTGACAGTGACGGCGTCGAGCAGCGGCGCGACATCGCTCAGCGCCGTCGGCAGATCCTCCGGCCGGCTGCGATAGCGCAGGTCGAGCAGTCGCCGGACAGCTTCCATCGAGTCGGACACCCGGATCACCCCCGCCATGCCCTTCCCCGAACCGGGCCCTTGCCAATCACGAAGCGCGTCGCCGGTACGCAGTTCCGCGCGCCGGGTGCACCCGGCATCAACTCGCGGGGTCCTGCAACCAGTGCATCAGCCAGGCCACGTGCCGCTGCGGGTCGGCAGCGACACACGTCCCGCCCCGCGCGATGATCTTCTGGCGCATGTCGGCCAGCATGCGGGCACCGGCGCAGTCGCAGAAATCCAGCCGGGACAGATCAAGAACGACGCGGCCCGGGCGATCGCGAGCAAGGATACGCATCAGCGCGGCACGCACAGCGTGCTGGACAGCGAAGTCGAGGTCACCACGAACCGCGATGGTCGACGCCTGATCATCGCGGACGGAGACGAACACGTCGCACGTCGAGGAATGCCCTGTCGCATCGATGTGGGGTTCCGCCACCGTCATGGCGATGGGTGCCGGCACGAACGGATCGTGGCCCAGACCATCTTGCCGTCCCGGGTCGACATGGCGCCCCAGGACGAGGCCAGCGTGTCCACGAGCAGCAGACCCTGGCCGCCGCTGGCGCGTGACGACGCCGGCGTGGTGGCCGGCTGCCCGGGCAACCGCGGACTGCCGTCGCGCACCGAAAGGTGCAGTCCACGCTGCCGGCGCCAGACGGTGACGGCCATGGGGGTGCCGGCGTGCTGGACGGCATTGGCGACCAGCTCCGAGATCACCAGCCGGCCCGGATGCCGCAGATTCGGGAAATCCCAGGCTTCACTGGCGACATCGATCAGGTCACGGGCCAGTCCCGCCGCACCCGGTCCCGGCGCCAGCCGGGTCAGCTGCAGCCGGTCGGTGAGCGGGCGACGGCTGATGACGGCCGTGCGAGCCTGTTCCACGGTGGTGAAGATCGGGACGCTGCGAGATATCCCGATCCAGTGCAGCCGGCGGGACAGCGAGCCGGACGCGGGGACAGCGAGGGCGAGCTGCACAGGCGGTTGCAGGCCCGTGGTCGCCCGGTGCGCGGCCAGCCACATCGCGGCGCTGTCCGCGTGCCGATCCTTCAACCCCTGCAGATCGACAATGACCGCCGCCGGATGCTCGGCGAGACACTTCCGGAGCACGGTGTAGATGTCCAGGGCCAGACGCCTGGTCCACTGTCCGGACACCACCATCTCGACCACCGCGGTGTCCACGTCGCACGTCACGGACACGCCTGACCCGCTGTGGTCCCCACCGTTGTCGAGCAGATACGGAGGATGCACCTCCATAGCAGTCCTTCTCCCCAGATCGGCTGCCATCGTCGGGTACGGCCTTCGGGAAGTGTGGGCGGAGTGGCGGTATCAGGTCAACGGCGGCGGGCTGTCATCCGCAACCATCACCCGATCGAGACCATGGACACACCTCGATGCAGCATGTGTTCTGCCTCAGGGGTACGCGCCATCTCACGGTGCAACGTCGTCACTGAACGCACAGCTTTCCGGTCGGCCGGCGACACCTCGGCCCCATGACCTCGATGGCCACCGGTTAGGCTGGCCTAAGTCGAGAGCGGGGTGGGACGTGGCGCAACCGGAGTCGCTGGCCGATCTGCTGGGTGGGCGGCGGGCCGCGCTCGACGCGACCGTGCCCCCGGTCGTCTTCGTCGCCGGGTGGCTGGCCGGTGGCCGGTCGATCTGGGTCGGCGCCGGCGCCGCGATCGTCGCCGCGCTGGTCGTCGCCGGTTGGCGGCTGCGGCAGGGCGACAAGCCGCGGGCGGTCCTGGTCGGGCTGCTCGGCGTGTGCGTCGCCGCGCTCATCGCCCTGCGCACCGGCCGGGCCGAGGACTTCTTCCTGGTGCAGATCGTCACCAACGCGGCGAGCGCGCTGGCCTGGGCGGTCAGCATCGTCGTCCGGTGGCCGCTGCTGGGCGTCATCGTCGGCGCGGTGCTGGGCCAGCGGACCCGCTGGCGGCGTGACCCGGCGCTGCTGCGGGCGTACTCGCTGGGCAGCTGGGTGTGGGTCGCGCAGTATCTCGTCCGGCTCGCCGTCTTCGTGCCGCTCTGGGCCGCGCACGCCGTGGTGGCGCTGGGCATCGCCCGGGGCGTGCTCACCTGGCCGCTGGTGGCCGCCTGCCTGGCGGTGAGCTGGTGGGTGATCCGGCGCAGCCTGCCGACCGGGCACCCCGGCCTGCGGCATCCGCGCTCAGCGGTCGACGCCCACGCTGACGGGCTCGGCTGACTCGCGTCCGGTGTCGAAGCCCGCGCGGTGCATCACGCCCCACTCGGCCCGGCGCCCGTGCAGGGCCCCCAGCGCGCCCCGGACCTGCCACACCGCGAGGATCTGCCGGTAGCCGAAGTTCTCCAGGATCGCCGCCAGCACCCCGCGCACCAGGTCGCCCCAGCGCGGGTAGCGGTGGAACGAGACCTCCTCGATGAACAGTGAGGCCAGGCTGACCAGCAGCCCGTACCCGTAGGCGACCAGCACGAAGCGCCAGACGAACGCGAGGTCGACGGCGTCCACCCAGAGCCCGAGCGGCAGCAGCACCAGCGCCGCCAGCTCGACGAACGGCGCCAGCAGCTCGAAGACCACGTAGTACGGCAGCGCGATCAGCCCGATCCGGCCGTACCGGGGATTGGCGATCATGCCGCGGTGCTTGCGCAGGATCTCCGCGATGCCGCGGTGCCAGCGCCGCCGCTGGCGGCCCAGCACCCGCAGGCTGGCGGGCGCCTCGCTCCAGCTGACCGGTTCCGCGACGAAGATGACCCGGTAGTCCTGGCGCCGCCGGCGCAGATGGTGGTGCAGCCGCACCACCAGCTCGGCGTCCTCGCCGATGGTGTCGGTGGCCATGCCGCCGATCTCGACGACCAGGTCGCGGCGGAAGACCCCGAACGCGCCGGAGATCACCACCAGGCCGCCGAGGCGCGACCAGCCGGTGCGGCCCATCAGGAACGCGCGCAGGTACTCGACCACCTGGATGCGGACCAGCCACTGCCGGGGCATCCGCACGTCCACCACGCGGCCGCCGACGACCTTGCACCCGTTGGCGATGCGCACCACGCCGCCGCACGCCGCCACCCGCAGCGGGTCGTCACCGAAGGGCTTGGCCACCGACAGCAGGGCGTCCGGGTCCAGCACCGAGTCGGCGTCGACCATGCAGATCAGCGGGTGCCGGGCCAGGTTGATGCCGACGTTGAGGGCGTCGGCCTTGCCGCCGTTGGTCTTGCGGACCACGGTCAGGGTCTCCGAGTTGGCCCGGGCGACGTGCACGGAGAGCACCCGCGACTGGTACGGCACCTCGGCCGGCACCACCCGCGGCACCTCGACCAGGTCGAACTCGGCCCGCAACAGCTCGAACGTGTCGTCGCTGGAGCCGTCGTCGACCACCACGACCTCGTAGCGGGGATAGCGCAGCGCGGTCATCGCCGTGACCGCGGCGACGATCCCCGGCCCCTCGTTGTACGCCGGCACGATCACCGACACGGGCAGCGTCAGCGGGCTGCGGAACATGTCGTCGGCCCCGGCGAACGGCGCCCGCCGCAGGTGCCGGCCGAACTCCAGCCCGGCCAGCACGATGAGCACCAGGTAGCTGCTGTTCAGCGCGACGAAGTAGGCGAAGATCGTGACGTCGGTGTAGTGCAGGATGTCGCGGATGAGCCCGGCCGTCACGCGCCGGCCCCCACACGTTCCCCGTGCTCGGCCCCGACCCGCGACAGCGCCAGGGCCTCCTGGGCGTGGCTGGCCGAGGCCGACGGCCGCGCGTGCGCCCCGGACTGCGTCCGCTCGGCCTCGATCTCGGCCGCGAGCGCCTCGGCGCCGGCCCGGCCGAGCCGGCGCAGCGCGTGCGCGGCCTCGTGCGCGACCTGGAACTCGTCGTCGCCGAGCAGGCCGGCCAGGATCGGCACCGCGCTGGGGGATCCCAGCTCCCCCAGGGCCCGGGCGGCGGCGGCCCGCAGCGCCGCGGGCCGCGACGGGCTCAGCGCCTGCTGCAACGGTTCGAGGGCACTGCGGGTGCCGAGCTTGCCCAGGTTGGTGGCGGCGGCCACCCGGACGTCGAGGTAGCTGTCCTCGCGCAGCACCCGGGCCATGCGGTCCACGGATCCGGTGGCGCCGAGCAGGCCGAGCGCGTCCAGGCAGACCGCGCGGACCCGGGCCTGCGGGTGGTCGAGCGCGGCCGACAGGGTCACCTCGGCCTCGGCGCCGAGCTGCACCAACGTGTGGGTGGCCAGCAGTGAGGGCACCGGGTCGGAGCGGTCCAGGCTGGCGATGATCCGCCAGGCGGCGGCCGGGTCCCCGATGCGGCCCAGCGCGCGGACGGCCACGACCCGGACCTCGTCGTGCCGGTCGGTGAGCAGCCGGCACAGGTCCGGCACGGCCTGGCGCAGCTCGAGGTCGCCGAGCACCTGGGCGGCCCGGGCCCGTTTGACCCGGCTGTGCGAGTGCAGGTTCCCCAGGGCCGTACGGGCGATGCCGCGTTGCAGGAAGACGGAGACCAGCGCGAGGTGCGCCTCCCCGCGCAGCTTGCCCAGCAGGGCCAGGGCGCCGGGCTCGGCGGCCCGCCAGGCCTCGTCGGGGATGGCCACCAGTTCCTGGGCGCCGTGCTCGCCGTTGTCCGCGACGAAGGCCAGCAACGCCCGGCGTGGTCCGGCGGCCAGGGCGGCCCGGCGGCGGTGCCGGGTCTTGCGGGCCACCCGGACCCCGACGATGGCGATCACGGTCACGGCGACGACACCGGCCAGCACCTCGAGCACGACAGTGAACAGGCCCAGCATCAGCTGTTCACCCGGGCCAGCGCGGCCTCCACCCGTTCCTGCAGGTCACGGGGGCTGAACGGCTTGACGATGTACTCGGTGGCGCCGGCCGCGTACCCCTGCTCGAGGTCCTGGGGCCGCGACCGGGCGGTGAGCATGATGATCGGCACGGTCGCCGGCAGCGGGCCGGCGCGCAGCTCGCGGCAGACCTCGATACCGGACATCCGGGGCATCCGCACGTCGAGCAGGACCAGGTCCGGCGGGTTCTCCCGGGCGGCGCGCAGCGCGGCGAGCCCGTCGGC
Source organism: Actinoplanes sp. CA-051413 (assembly GCF_050955795.1). Taxonomy (NCBI): domain Bacteria; kingdom Bacillati; phylum Actinomycetota; class Actinomycetes; order Micromonosporales; family Micromonosporaceae; genus Actinoplanes; species Actinoplanes sp. CA-051413. The sequence continues at coordinate 2,467,609 of NZ_CP192100.1, read as the reverse complement.
CGTCTCGACCACGTCGAAGCCGCCCTTGGTGAGCTTGTACGACACCAGGTGGCGGATGTCCGGATCGTCTTCGACGAGGAGGATCGTGCTCATCGTCCTCCCACTTCGCGCGGTCCGGCCTGACGGTGCACCGCCGAATATATCCGTTTTGTGAGCATCGTTAGCCGGGAACGGTAGCAATGCGGCAACCCCCGGGCGCGGCCCCTCAACCGTCCCGGGCCGGCGTCGATAGAGGGTGCGTGAACATCCGGAAGGTGGCCGGCTCCCCCGGCCGGCGCGGCGTCGCCCTCGCCGCGACCGTGCTGACCCTCGGGCTCGGCACCGGCGCGGCCGCGGCCGGCGGGCTCGCCGCGACCGCGCGCGACGCCGGCACCGCGGCACTCGCCCTGCGGACCGCGAGCGTGCGCGGCGCCCTGGACACGACCTTCCAGCGGTACGCGGACACGATGCACGACCTCGTGGCCGCCGCCGCCACCCAGCCCACCACCTCCCTGGCCCCCACGGTGGCCCGGATCGCCGGCGAGCGCCTGCCCGGGGCCCACCAGATCGTCGTGGTCGGCGCCGACCGCACCGTGCGCGCCCAGCACACCGTCGACGGCAGCACCCCGCCGGCCCGTACCGTCCTGTCCGCCGAGCCCGAGCTGGCCCGCGGCCTGGAAGTGGCCCGCGACAGCGGCCGGCTGATCGCGAGCCCCGCGCACGTGCTGCCGGCCGACCTCGGCCTGCCGCCGGCCCACCGCCAGCCCGCGTTCCAGCTCATCGCCCCCGTGCACGACCAGGGGTTCCGCGGCTGGGTCGTGCTCGCCGTCCGGGCCCCCGACCTGCTGCGCGAGTCGCTGCGCGGGGCCGGCGTCACCGGGGTCGCCACCGTGCTGACCGAGACCTCCCCGGACGGCGTGACCCACGAGGTCGCCCGCTGGGCCGAGGGCGGTGACCCGATCGGGGACGCCGGCAGCACCGTCGACGTGGCCACCGCCGGGCACACCTGGCAGGTACGGGTCCGCCCGACGACCGAACTGATCAGCGCCGCCCGTACCGCCGCCGCACCGCTCACCGTGCTCGGCGCCGCCCTGATCAGCATGCTGGTCGCCGCGGTGCTGCTGGCCGCGGACCGCGGCCGGGCACGGGCCGAGGCGCGGGCCCGGCGGGCCGCCGCCGAGCGCCGCGCCGACCTGGACCGGCACCGGGCCGAGCTGGCCCGCGAGCAGGAGGTCCAGCAGCGGCTGCGGGAGCAGGCGCTGGCCGCCGAGCAGCAGGTACGCGAGCAGGAGGAGGAACTGGCCGGCTTCGCCCGGGCGGCCTCCGATCACCTGCACGCCCCGCTGCACACCATCGCCGGCTTCACCGAGCTGCTGCTGGAGGACAGCGACGCGTCGCTGGCCCCGGCCACGCGCGGCTTCCTGGACCGCATCGGGCGCAGCACCGGCCGGATGCTGACGCTGGTGGACGACCTGCTGACCTACTCGACCACGAACGACGCCGCCCTCAAGCTCGTGCCGGTCGACACCGGCGGGCTGGCCCTGGGTGTCGTGGCCGCGCGGCTCGACCACGTGGACGGCGAACGACCGAGCATCGACGTGGGCGAGCTGCCCGCGGTCACCGCCGATCCGGACCTGCTCGGTGAGCTGCTCAGCCAGCTCGTCGACAACGCGGTGCGCTTCGTCCGGCACGGCACGGCGGCCCGGGTGACCGTGGCTGCCCGCGAACAAGCGCCCGGCCTGGTCCGCATCGAGATCGCCGACCGCGGCATCGGCGTACCGGAGGAGCAGCGCACCCGGATCTTCGCGCCGTTCCACCGGGCGCCGGCGGCCGAGGGCTTCCCCGGCACCGGGCTGGGCCTGGCCGTCTGCCGCAAGATCGTCGCCCTGCACGGCGGCGAACTGGGCGTCGAGGCCAACCCGGGCGGTGGCAGCGTCTTCTGGTTCACCCTGGCCGCCTCGCCGGTGGCGCCGGTCACCGGACCCGAGCTGCTGGCCGCCGACCTGGCTTAGGCTGGCCGCATGGTCGAGCAGGCGAGCAGGCTCAAGAACGTCCGGTACGACATCCGTGGCCCGGTGCTGCGCCGCGCCCAGGAGCTCGAGGCCGCGGGGCACCGCATCCTCAAGCTCAACCTGGGCAACCCGGCGCCCTGGGGACTGAGCACACCGGAGCCGATCGTCGCCGACATGGTGATGCACCTGGGCGACGCCGAGGGTTACAGCGACGCGCGGGGCATCTACTCCGCCCGGGTCGCCGTCGCGCAGTACTACCAGACCCTCGGAGTCGAGAGCGTGCAGCCGGACGACGTGTTCCTCGGCAACGGCGTCTCCGAGCTGATCGTGATGTCGCTGCAGGCGCTGCTGAACACCGGCGACGAGGTGCTCGTGCCGAGCCCGGACTATCCGCTGTGGACCGGCGCGGTGACGCTGTGCGGCGGGCGGCCGGTGCACTACCGCTGCGACGAGACCCAGGACTGGGCGCCCGACCTGGAGCACGTGGCTGCCCAGGTCACGCCGAACACCCGAGCCATCGTGATCATCAACCCGAACAACCCCACCGGCGCGGTCTACTCGCGGGAGACCCTGCTGGGCCTGCTGGAGATCGCCCGGCGCAACAACCTGCTGGTCCTGGCGGACGAGATCTACGACAAGATCCTGTACGACGACGCCCAGCACGAGTGTGCCGCCGCGCTCGCGCCGGACCTGCTCGTGCTGACCATGAGCGGGCTGTCCAAGGCGTACCGGGCGGCCGGCTTCCGGTCGGGCTGGATGGCGGTCAGCGGGCCGACCACCCACGCGTCGGAGTATCTGGAAGGCCTGCAACTGCTGGCCAACATGCGGCTGTGCCCCAACGTGCCGGCCCAGCACGCCGTGCAGACGGCGCTCGGCGGCTTCCAGAGCATCACCACGCTGATCCGCCCGGGCGGGCGCCTCTACGAGCAGCGCAACCACGCCTGGCGCAAGATCAACGAGATCCCCGGCGTCGACTGCGTCCGGCCGGCCGGCGCGCTGTACCTGTTCGCCCGGCTGGACCCCGAGGTCCACAAGATCCGCGACGACCAGAAAATGATCATCGACCTGCTGGAGCAGCAGTTGATGCTGCTCTCCCACGGCACCGGCTTCAACCTGCCCACCCCGGACCACCTGCGGATGGTCTTCCTGGCCCCGGTCGACGTGCTCGACGACGCCACCGACCGGCTGCGCCGCTTCCTCGAGACCTACCGGCAGTAGCCACCGGCACCACCGGCCCCGGCGTCCGTCCGCTCAGCGCGGAACTCGCCCGTTCCGCCTGCTCAACCCTGGTACGCCTCCTGGGACGAACCCGCTCTTCGACCCAGGAGGCACTGCATGCGTACGCGTAAAGGTCTGGCCGTCGCCGCCGCGACCACCCTCTGGCTGGGGCTCGCCGCAGCCCCGGCCCCCGCCGCTCCCACCGCGGAGCCTGATCCCGGCCGGCTCCAACAGTCCGTCCGCGCCGTCCGCGACCTGCTGCACAAGGCAGGCGACCGGATGCGGCCCGGCGAGGAGGTGACTCCACCGTCGGCCGGCGCGGACGCGATCCGCGCCGAGGCGGCCGGGCAACCACCAGCGGCCGTGCTCACCGACGGCGCCGCGCCGCCGCTCTACCGCCACCGCGAGCTGGGCTGCGAGGTGCCGGCCTTCGCCGAGTCCCGGTTCGCCGGCTTCGACGCCCAGGTCACCAAGATGATGCAGGACTGGGGCTTCATGACGGCGTCGCTGGCCGTCGCCAACGAGTGCGGCACCATCTACGACCAGGGCTACGGCCGGGTCGGCCCGTGGTGGGCCCGCAACGCCCCGACCGGCAAGGTCACCGACCTCGGCCCGGCGACACCTGACAACGAGCTGTTCCGCATCGCCAGCATCACCAAGCCGCTGACCGCCGCCGCGATCCACGACCTCGACCAACGCGACCTGCTCGAGAAGACCGACCACGTCTTCTGCGTCAAGGGCGGGCCGGCCAACTGCATCCTGACCGTCAAGCTGCCCGACGACTTCGACAAGCGGATCGCGGATCTGACCGTCAAGGACCTCGTCGGGCACCGGGGCGGCTTCGACAACAACAAGACCACCGACTACCTGTTCCGCGCGTGGGAGGTCTACCAGGCCCGCAAGCTGAACGCGCCGCCGACGCCGCGCGACTTCACCGAGTTCATGCTCGGGCTGGGGCTCGACGCGGCGCCCGATGCCGAGTACCACTACTCCAACCTGGGATACCTGATCCTGGGACTGGTGATCGAGAAGGCCGGCGGGCTGCCGTACCGCGACTATGTCTATCAGCGGCTGCTGGCTCCGCTCGGGATCGCGTCCGGCGACGTGGTGCTGTCGCGTACCAAGCGGCTCACCCGTAACACCCGCGAGCCCGCGTACTGGTGCGTCGACAAGAACTGGAACGCCAACGTGCCGATCAGCACCTTCGCCGGGGAGGCCGGGCAGCGGCGCTGCTACGCCGACGGCGGCTGGGTGCTGGAGTCGATGGCCGCGCACGGCGGGCTGTCCATGTCCGCCTCGGCGGTGGCGACGTTCTACGCGCACTGGTGGAACTTCGGCACCCCGCGTACGGCGGAGACCTACTGGAACTTCCCGGCCGGCACGAAGATCGCGTACTCGCACAACGGCCGGCTGGCGGCGACCCAGACCGTGGCGGCCCGCTGCGTCAACGGGCTCAACGTGGTCCTGCTGACCAACCAGCACGCCTGGGGCAGCTTCGACTGGGCCGCCGCGGAGCAACGGCTGTGCCGGGCCGCCGACGACTTCCTGGCCCAGGGCCCGTACTACTCGACCATCTGGGAGCGCGACTGGCGCGACTGGCGCTCGCACCGCGCGACCCTGGCCGCCGGCTACCAGGCCCTGGTCGACGCCACCAAGGCCGACGGCTTCCGGCTCGTCGACGTCAACGGCCACCGCGGCGACACCGGTACGACCTACGCCAGCACCTGGGTCCGCAACACCGACGGCACGCCCTGGGCCGCCACCCACGGGCAGACGTTCGCCGCGTTCACCACCCGCTTCGACGAGCTGAGCAAGGCCGGCTACCGGATGACCAAGGTCTCCGGCTGGCTCGACAACGGCGAACCGCGCTACGCCTCGGTCTGGACGGCCAACCCGGACAAGCGGTCCTGGCTCAGCCACATCCGGATGACCGGCGCCGAATACCAGCAGCACGCCGACGACTACGACGCCAAGGGCTACCGCCTGATCTCGGTGGACGGCTACGAGCTGGCCGGGCAGGCCCGTTACGCGGCGGTCTGGCTGGCCGACCCGGGCGCGACCGGCGGCGCGCACACGGCGACCCCGTACCGGGCGATCCACGGCGCGACGGCGTCGGCGTACCAGGCCTGGTTCGACACGGCCGCGGCCGACGGCTTCCGGCTGACCGACAAGGACGTCTACACCGTGGGCCCGGCGGTGCGCTGGGCGGCGATCGCCACCCGGGAGGACGGGCCGCCGACCCGCTCGTTCAGCACCTGGAACTTCTACACGTACCAGCCGCGCTGGGCCCAGCAGAAGGAGGCGGGCTACCGGCCGGTGACCATCTCGGCGTACCGCTGATGGGCCGGCCTACCGGGGCCGCGCCTCCAGCACGCTCAGGTCGCGTTCGGCGAACAGGCGGTGTTCCCACTCCTCGTTGAGAATGCACAACAGGCAGTCCCGCACCGGATAACTGTCCGGTGCGGGCCAGCCGGCGCCCTCGACGGGTGTGGTGCCCGCGGTCAGGGACTCGTCGGTCAACCCGTCGAGGACCCGGCGCACGGTGGCCATCCGGTCCGCCCGCAGCGCCAGGACCTCGTCCAGCGACGGGCGCGCGTCCCGGCCACGCAGGCCGGCCGGCGGGTCCCGGAGCTGGTCGAACGGCAGATCCAGCGGATCCCACGGGTCCGGGTCGCCCAGCATCACCCGGGCCACCCACGCGTCGGTGGCGAAGACCAGGTGGCGCAGCGTCTGGATGAAGGACCACTCGCCGTTCACCGACTCGTGCAGCAGCGCCGGGTCTAACCGCCGGGCCCGGGCCACGGTGTCGTCCCACCGCCGCTGCAGGAGCTCCCACGCCTCGCGGAAGCCCGCCGGGTCGGTGGGCCGCATCTTGACCCGTTCCGGTTGCCGCCGGTCCAGCTCGGCCTCGATCAGCGGGGCGACCAGCACCCCGTTGACGTGCAGGCCCGAGATGTCACCGGAGATCTCCGCGTCGCGCAGCTCGACCCCGCGCATCACCACGCGGCTCAGGTCGGCCTGCTCGAAGCGCGCGCCGGTCAGGTCGGCGACCACGAAGCGGGCATCGGCCAGATCCGCGTGGTCGAAGGTCTCGCCCGGCATCGTCAGGCCGTCTCGGCATGCCGCTCGGCGGCCGAGCGGGTCACGCAGAACTCGTTGCCGGCTGGGTCGAGCAGCACGACCCAGCCGGCGCCGTCGGGCGTGCGGTGGTCGCCCAGCACGGACGCGCCCAGCGCCAGCAGGCGGTCGACCTCCGCGTCGCGGTCCCGGTCGCTCGGTTCGAGGCAGACGTGCACCCGGTTCTTGCCCTGCTTGCTCTCGGGCACCGCCTGGAAGTACAGCCGGGGCCCGCCCGGCGGCTCGATGACGACCTCCTCGTCGCCGGGTGCGCACTCCGGGTGGACCGGGTGGCCGATCACCTCGGCCCAGAAGACCGCCAACGCGTACGGGTCGGCGCAGTCGAACGAGACGTTGCGGATGAGCGAGACCATGCCGGCAGAGTAGTAGTGATCCACCCCGTGATGGACATGAGTGGACGTGACCAGATCCCATGCCCCTATGACGGCCGACCCTCCGGCGGGTGCCGAGCCCGCCGCCGAGGCCGCCTTCCGAGCCCTGTTCGAGGCCGCGTACGACGATCTGCTCCTCTTCGTCGAGCGGCGCACCCACGCCCTCGCCGCCGAGGACGTGGTCGCCGAGGTCTTCCTCACCGCGTGGCGCCGCCTCGACGACGTCCCACCCGACCTGGATCAGGCCCGGGCCTGGTTGTTCACCGTGGCGCACCATGTGCTGCGCAACAGCCGCCGCAGCGACAACCGTCAGCAGGCCGTCGCGTTGCGCATCCTGCGCGAGCCCGGCGCCGCCGAGAGCGGGGCGCCACCCGACGACATCGCTGCCCGTATCGACCTGACCCGGGCCTGGGCCCGCCTCAGCCCGGGCGACCAGCAGGTGCTCACCCTGACCGTGTTCGAGGACCTGACCGGCCCGCAGGCCGCCCGGGTGCTCGGCATCTCCGCCACCGCCTTCAGCCTGCGACTCCTGCGCGCCCGGCGCCGCCTGCGCAAACACCTCACCGCCGTCCCCACCGAACCGGGAGCCACCGCATGAACGACAACCGACTCGACCTCGACAATCGGCTGCGCGCCGCGGCCACGCCGGTGACCCGGGGACGGGTGCGGCAGGCGTCCGCCCAGGCGCTGCTGGAGCACATCGTCACTGTTCCCCGTACCGCCGAGGGTGCAGCCGTGCCCGCCACCCGCCGCAGCCATCGCACCCGGTGGGCCCTCGCCGGAGCGGCCGCCGTCGCGGTCACCGGCGCCGCCCTGATCGTGCCCGGCCTGGGCGGCGGTGACCAGGCATACGCGTCCTGGACCGCCACCCCGGCCGCGCTGCCGACCGGCGACACCCGCGCGCTGAGCAGCGAGTGCGTCCAGGAGAAGCTGCAGCCCGAGTACGGCTACACCCCGGCCGAGCTCGCCGCCGCCAAGATGGTGCTCGGCGAGCGCCGCGGCGACTACAGCTACCTGTCCATCGCCACGTCGGGGTGGACCGCCACGTGCTTCCGCGACAAGGCCGGCGACGTGCATCAGGGCAGCATCATGGAGTCGCCGGTGACCGACGCCGCGCTCGGCCGCAAGGGCGTCGAGCTGCAGGGCTGGGGGCAGCTCAAGACCAGTGAGGGCTACGCCCGGCTGATGGCCGGGCACCTGGGCTCGGCCGTCGTCGGGGTCGACGTCGTGCTGCCGGGCGGCAAGAAGGTGCAGGCCACGGTCAAGGACCGCTACTTCGTCGCCTGGTACCCGGAGGCGGTGGACGCACCGGGCGGCACGACCCTCACCCTGCGGCTGGCGGACGGCAGCACGGTCGCGGGCCTGGCCGCCAAGGACCTGCACGACGCACCGAAGCTGGACTGACTGGTACCGGCCGCGCCGCCCGATCGGGTGGCGCGGCCGGTTCGCGAGTCACCCGGGTCCGACGGGGTACTAACCGTGGCGAGGCACCGCAGCGACCACCGAGAGGAACCCCGTGAGCAGCGAGGACCGCGTCGTCACCAACGCCGCCAGCACCGACCAGCACATCACCGGCAAGCCGGAGACCGGCGACTTCATCACCGACCAGGCGCCCACCGCGACCACGCCGGCCCACGGCAGCAGCAACTCCGGCATCAACAAGACCGGCGCCAACAAGCCCGACGAAGCCACCGGCCAGTCCCAGGAGTGACGGCCCCCGTCTCCGCTCTCGCCGCGCTCAGCCGGCGCGAGCCCGCCTTCGCCGGCATCGTCGAACGCTTCGGGCCGCCGCCGGCGTGGCAACGCGAGCCCGGCTTCAGCACTCTGCTGCGGATCGTGCTGGAGCAGCAGGTCTCACTGGCCTCGGCCCAGGCGGCCTATGACCGGCTCTGCGCGGTCGTCGAGCCCCTCACGCCGGGCGGATTCCTGCTGCTGGACGACGCCCGCCTGCTGACGATCGGCTTCAGCCGGCAGAAGACCCGCTACGCCCGGGCGCTGGCCACGGCCGTGCTGGACGGCTCCCTCGACCTGGACGCCCTCGCCGGGCAGGACGACGAGCAGGTCGACGCGGCCCTGCGCACGATCCCGGGCATCGGCCCCTGGACGGCGACGATCTACCGGCTGATGGCGCTGGGCCGTCCGGACGCGTGGCCGGCCCACGACATCGCCCTGGCCCAGGCGGTCGCGGAGCTGTGGAACCGGCCGGCCCGCCCGACCCCCGAGCAGCTGCTGGAGATCGCCGAGGCGTGGCGCCCGTGGCGCGCGATCGCGGCGAAACTGCTGTGGCACTACTACCTCTCGACACCCCGCGAGGCCCGGTCGGTGACCGGGCCTCGCGGGGTGCGGGTGGTACGTCAGAAGTCCGCGCGCTGGCTGCGGACGATCTGGAGCTTCGCGTAGTCCGGGGAGCTCGTGTTCACGTTGAAGCCGAGCGTCCAGTACCAGTCCCGCTCGCGTTCGATGCTGCTCGGGTTGGCCTGGTCGTAGTGACCCGAGTCGTAGAGCTGCTTGGTGACGGTGGCGCTCCACGTCACGGCGAGCGGGTCGTCGAACAGGACGCCGCGGGTGGGCCGGTGGCCGTAGTCGTAGCGGTTGCCGTAGGTGAGGAAGATGTCCGGGTCGTTGGGGTCGCCGACCTTCAGCAGGTGGTGCGAGCTGGCGTAGAACCCGGCGCCGTTGATCTGCGGCCAGTGAACGTTGAAGTCGGCCGTGTCGCTGTACGCGTTCCACCGGGCCACGACGAAGGCCCGGGCGTGCCGTCCGGTCTGACCGGCCGGCGGATCGGCCAGGATGGCCTCGGCGCGGATGCCGGCCACGACGGTGTCACCGACCTGCACGAAGCTCGGCTCGGTGTAGCGCAGGTCCTCGGGGGCCGGCGAGTCGTCGTTCGCGATGATCCGGCGGAACGACCGCGGGGCGAGGAGCTGGCCGGAGCCGGGCTGGTACTTCGCCCGCATGTAGTAGGAGCCGCCGTTGGAGCCGTCGGCGTAGAACGGGATGAGCACCTCGTCGACCGAGGTGGCCGTGTTCGTCAGGGGCAGCACGCTGCCGTGGCTGGCGACGCTCGCCGGCATGCCCGTCACGCGCAGCTCCACCGGATCGGTGAACCGGGTCCAGGGCGCCTGCCAGTACGAGTAGTAGACCTTGCCCTGCGCGAAGAAGGTCATGACGACCTTGCCGTCGCGCATCCGGGTCAGGTTCGGGTCCCGGGTGTCGATGCCCTGCCACGGCGTCTGCTTGTCCAGCGCCGGCACCGGGCCGTCCCACCGGCCGGTGGCCGGGTCGAAGAACGACAGCTCGATCCGGCCGACCGCCTCGTGGGCCAGGGCCCGGTGCCAGACCGCCATGATGCGGTCGTTGGCGTCCTGGAGCTCGACGAAGGACGGGAACCGGGGCTCGTAGCCGTCCTCCTCCGTGGTGATCGTGCCGATGATGCCGATGGCTGCCTGCGCCGGCTGGGGCGCCAGGGTCACTGCCAGCACCGCGGTCATCGCGGCGGCAGCGCCGCGGTGGAGGACTCGTGCGATTCGCATCTTCTGCCTGTCTCGCTTGTGGACGGTCATGGCGATGCCGATTGTGTCATTGCCCTCCCGCGTCCCGCAGGCGGCCGATCCGGGCCAGGACCGCGTCGACGTGCGGCCCGACCTGAGCCTTCAGCTCGTCGCTCCAGCTCTCGTCGGCATAGGAGGTGGTCAGATACAGGTCCCGGGCGAACGCGAGCACCGGCCGGTGCTCCGGGGCCAGGCGAGCGAGCGCCCAGTCCGCCGCGGTGTCCTTGGCGACAATCGTGCCGGTGCCCAGCGTGGTCCAGATGCGGGCGAAGGTCAGCAGCACGTTGCGGGTGTCCCCCGCCAGGTCGGCGAGCAACCCGGGGATACCGTCCACGCCGGCCCGGACCAGCAACTCGGTGGGCACAGGGTCGATCACCTGCGCCGGCGGGGGCCCGGCCAGCGTACGGTCCCCGGCCAGGGCCACCGCGGCCTCCAGCGCCAGGCCGGGCATGGGTTCGGGCGCGGGGACCAGGCCGGCCTCGTAGTCGGCGCGAAGCCACTCGCCGTACAGGAAGTCGCCGGTCGGTGGGTAGCGCCAGGGGCGCACCGCGGCCTGGACCACGACGGTGAGCTCCACCGGCCGGGCCCCGACCGCGGAACCGGAGATCGGCAGCAGACCCGCGATCAGAGCCCGCCGCTGCTCCTCGTCCAGCGAGCGCCGGGTGACCGCGAGGATGTCGACGTCGCTGGCCGGCCGCAGGCCGCCGAGGACGGCTGACCCGTGCAGGTACGCACCGATCAGCTCCGCCCCGGCGACCTCGGTGATCAGCTCGACGACCCGCTCAACTTGCTCCATCCGGCGATCCTGGCACCCACCAGACGGTCGTGTCCGCCGGAATTTCCGCCTCCGCGCCCGACAGGTCCACCGGTCCGCTGGTCAGCAGGGCCTGACCCGGCCGCGGGATGCGGATCGGCGCGTCGGTCATGTTGACCGTGCACCGCAGGGAATCTCCGCGGTCGAAGACCAGCAGTCCGTCCGGGCCCTCGCACCAGCGCAGGTTGTCCGCCCCGCCCAGCGCCGGATCGGCCCGGCGCAGCGCCAGCGCCGCCCGGTACAGCTCCAGGGTGGACGCCGGGTCGCCCTGCTGGGCCGCCACGCTCAGCCGGGCCCAGCTCGCCGGCTGCGGCAGCCAGCTGGCGCCGCCCTCGGGACCGAAACCGTACGGCGCCTGGTCACCTTCCCAGGGCATCGGGACGCGGCAGCCGTCGCGGTAGCCGTCCTGGCCGGTCGCGCGGTGGAACGCCGGGTCCTGGCGGACCTCCGGCGGCAGGTCGATCACTTCCGGCAGGCCGAGTTCCTCGCCCTGATACAGGTACGCCGAGCCGGGCAGCGCCAGCAGCAGCAGAGTTGCCGCCCGGGCCCGTCGCAGGCCGGCCACCGGGTCCACCTCGGCCGGCCGGCGTCCCGCCACGTCGCCCTCGTCGGCCTGGAGCAGCCGGCTGGTGTGCCGCACCACGTCGTGGTTGGACAGGGTCCAGGTGGCCGGGGCCCCGACCCGGCGCATGGCCTCGAGGGACTCGTCGATGACCCGCCGCTGGGTGGCGACGTCCCAGGCGGTGCCCAGGTAGCTGAAGTTGAACGCCTGGTGCAGTTCGTCGGGCCGGACGTAGTTGGCGACCCGGTCCAGGGTGGGCGCCCAGGCCTCGGCCACCGCGATCCGCTCGCCCGGGTACTCGTCGAGGATCCGGCGCCAGCTGCGGTAGATGTCGTGCACGCCGTCGCGGTCGAAGCACGGGCTGACGCCCACGTCGAGCAGGTGCCATTCGGTGCGGGCGCCCAGGTCCGGCAGACCCGCGGCCTTGACCAGGCCGTGGGCCACGTCGATGCGGAAGCCGTCGACGCCCAGGTCCAGCCAGAAGCGCAGGATGGTGCGGAACTCGTCGGCCACCGCCGGGTGGTCCCAGTTGAAGTCGGGCTGCTGCGGCGCGAACAGGTGCAGGTACCAGTCGCCCGGGGTGCCGTCCGGGTCGGTGGTGCGGGTCCAGGCCGGACCGCCGAAGATGGACGGCCAGTCGTTGGGCGGCAGCTCGCCGGCGGCGCCACGGCCGGGGCGGAAGTGGTAGCGGGCGCGCATCGGGGAGCCGGGGCCCTCGGCGATCGCCCGGCGGAACCACTCGTGCTGGTCCGAGGAGTGGTTGGGGACCAGGTCGACGATGACCCGCAGGCCAAGGTCGTGGGCGTCGCCGATCAGGGCGCGGGCGTCGGCCAGGGTGCCGAACATCGGGTCGACCGTGCGGTAGTCGGCCACGTCGTAGCCGGCGTCGGCCTGCGGCGAGGCGTAGAACGGCGACAGCCAGACGGCGTCGACGCCCAGGTCACGCACGTACGGCAGGCGGCTGCGGATGCCCGGCAGGTCGCCGATGCCGTCGCCGTCGGAGTCGGCGAAGCTGCGCGGGTAGATCTGGTAGATGACCGCGTCCCGCCACCAGGAGGTGGGCGCCATCGCAGTGGCGCCGTCGCGCTCAGCCGTCGGGTCTGCGGTCAGTTGATCGGTCATGGCGGCTGACGCTAGCAGGTTACTAACTCGTGTTACATAGCTCGCGCCGAGTTTTTCACGGAGGCCGGTCAGGCCGGTTTTGCCGTGGAGTCACGCACGATCAGCGAGGTGCCCAGCGACTGGTGCGGGTGCTGGTCCTCGCCGCGGATCGCCGAGATGAGGAAGTCCGCCGCAGTGCGGCCCTTGGTCACGATGGGCTGGCGGACCGTGGTCAGCCGGGGCCGGAACCAGGCCGACTCGGCCAGGTCGTCGAAGCCGGTCACCGACACCTCGCCGGGCACATCGACGCCCAGCTCCTGCAGGGCGTCCACCGCCCCGTAGGCCAGCACGTCGGACAGGGCCAGGATCGCCGTCGGCGGCTGCGGACCGGCCATCAGCGCCCGGGTCGCGCGGTAGCCGTCCGTCCGGGTCACCGGCACCTCGGCCAGCCGGATGTCGGCCAGGCTCAGCCCGGCCTCGGCCAGCGCCTCGGTGATGCCGGCCATCCGCCGGGCCAGCGGCCCCCGGTAACCGCGCACCGCCCGGTCCGGGCCCGGGTCCATCGAGACCACCGCGAGCCGCCGGTGGCCCAGCTCCAGCAGATAGCGGGTGACCTCGCGGGCGCCGCCGTGGTCGTCGACGTCCACACTGGGCGCGTTCTCGTACCGGTCGCTGTCGATCAGCACGAACGGGATGTCGCGGCGCACCAGTTCGGCGACCTCACCGCGGTCGGTCTCCAGCCCGCAGACGATGAAGCCGTCCACCGCCGCGTACGGGATCGCCTTGAGAACGGAGTCCTGCAGCGGCGGGGTCAGCAGCAGCGTGTAGCCCTCCTGGTCGCACACCTGCCCGACGCCCATCAGGAACCGGGCGTAGTACGGGTTCTCCAGGATCCGGGCCAGCCGTTGCGGCAGCAGCACGCCCAGCGACTGGGTGGCACCGGACTGCAGCATCCGGGCCAGCGTGTTGGGGGTGTAGCCGAGCTCCTGCGCCGCCGCGAGGATCCGCTCGCGGGTCGCGGTGGAGATGCGCTGCGGGTTGTTGAAGGCGAAGGAAACCGCCGAACGCGACACCCCCGCGGCCGCCGCCACGTCGCTGGACGTGGGCTTACCGCGGCGGCGCGGCTGCTCGCCGGTCCTTCTCGACGGCATCCGCCCCGACCTCGCTGCAGTAGGTGAGCGCCTACGATAACGCAGCGGCGGTCAGCAGCAGCCGGGTCACCGCGTGCACGTCGGCGTGCTCGTCGTCGCTCAGCAGCACCACGCTCGCCCGCTGCTCCGGCAGCCAGGCCGCGAAGGACACGAATCCCGGGATGTCACCCGGGTGGAACCAGGCCCGGTGGCCGCCGACCGTGCCGACGAACAGGCCGTAGCCGTAGTGGGCGGCGAAGAAGGAACGCCCCGGGCGCGGCTCCTCGGCGGTGGGGGCGAGCGGGCCGGTCAGCACCGCGTGCGACTCGAAGCCCAGCAGCGCGCCGGCGTGGAGCTGCTCCTGGTAGCGGGTCAGGTCGCCGACCGTCGACCACACATCGCTGGTGCCGGCCATCGGGGACAGGGTTTCCCCCTCGACCGCGTCGTCGGCGGGCCGGCCGATGGTGGTCGCCTTCATTCCGAGCGGCGCGAACACGTGCTCGGCGAGGAAGTCGCCGTACGGCTGCCGCGCCGCCTGCTCGACGATGGACGCCACCAGCAGGTAGCCCGGGCTGCTGTAGAGCCAGCGCAGGCCCGGCCGGCTCGCCGGTGTCCCCTGCGGGATCAGCCCCAGCCGGTCGGCGATCGCCATCGCCGCGCCCACGTCGAACCCGGGCTCGGCACCCCAGTGCGGCAGGCCGGAGGTGTGGGTCAGCAGGTGGTGCAGGGTCACCTCACGCCACCAGGGCGGGCTGCCGGGCAGCCAGGGCGCGACCGGCCGGTCCAGGGCGAGCTCGCCGCGCTCGGCGAGCAGGAGCGCGGCCACGGCGGCGAACTGCTTGCCGATCGAGGCGATCGGGAAGCGGGTCGTGAGCGTGACGGGCGGGCCGGCGGACTGCACCGCGACGGACCCGCCGACGGTCACCTGCGCGGCGCCGCGCAGGCCCTCGAGTGTGCGCATGGCCGACAGGCTATCCCTGTTCAGCACGGATGCGGAGGCCTCAGGCGGCCGGGAGCCGGATGGTGAAGGTCGTACCGGCCCCCTCGGCCGACTCCACCTCGATCCGGCCGTCGTGGTTGTCCACCACCGTGCTCACGATGGCCAGGCCCAGACCGGTGCCGGGAACCGCCTGCCGGACCGCGTTGCTGGCCCGGAAGAAGCGCGTGAACAGCGCCTTCTGCTCCCCCGCCGGAATGCCCATGCCGGTGTCGGCGACCACCAGGACGATCTCGGCGCCCTCGCGGCGGGCCGCCACCCGCACCTCGCCCCCGGCCGGGGTGAACTTCACCGCGTTGGCCAGCAGGTTCATCACGGCCCGGTCGAGCTGATCGGGGTCGGCGTGCAGCGGCAGCGGGCCGTGCACCTCGGTGTGCAGAGTGACCGCCGCCTTGGCCGCGGCCGGCGCGATCACCTCGACCGCGTGCTCGACCAGCGAGACCAGTTCGACCGGCTCCCGCGAGGTGGAGAACGCCCCGGACTCGATCTTGGAGAGGATGAGCATCTCCTCGATCAGGTCGCGCAACCGCCGGGTGTTGCGGCCGATGACGTCCAGCATCTTGGCCTGCGGCGCGTTGAGCTCGCCGGCGTCGGCGTCCAGCAACAGCTCGACGTATCCGGAGATGCTGGTCAGCGGGGTCCGCAGCTCGTGCGAGACGGTGGACATGAAGTCGGTCTTGGCGGTGTCCAGCTCCTGCAGGCGGGCGACGAGGTGCTGCTCGCGCTCGTACAGGCGGGCCAGGTGCACGCCGCGGCCCAGGTCGGCGGCGACCACCTCGACCAGCCGTACGTCCACCGGGGTGAAGGCCGGGCCGTGATCACGCAGCAGGGTGAGCGCACCCAGGCACTCCTCACCGACGCTGACCGCCACGGTCAGCACCGCCTCGGCCCCGGCCTCGGCGCACGCCCGGATCTCGGCCTCCGGCGGCTGCACGTCCCCGGCGGGCGCCGCGTCGTCGGTGGTCCACACGTCACCGCCGGAGAGCCAGCCGACGTCACAGGCGGCGAGCAGGGCGAGGCGGCCGGCCAGGTGCTCGTCACCGAGGCTCGCGTGCTGCGGCACGCCGGTCTGCCCGGGGGCCATCCGGACCAGCACGTGGTCGGCGTCCATCGTGGCGGCCAGGCCCCGGATCGCCTCGCCGATCGCGTCCTGCACCCGCAGGTGCGCGCGGATGCGGTAGCCGAGCTCGCGGACCTCGCTGCGCAGCCGCGCCACGTCACATTCGGCGACGCGGATCCGTTCGCGCTCGTCGGCCATGGCGTTGACCGCGGCCGCGACCGCCCGGATCTCGGTCGGCCCGCGGCCCGTGTCGGCCCGGGCGTCGAGCCGGCCGGCACCACGCTCGTCGAGCACCCGCGCCACCCCACCGAGCGGGCGGGTGATCCGGCGGGCCGTCAGCAGCGCCGTGACCCCGGCCGTGGCCGCCGCCACCAGCGTCAGCACGATCACCACGACCACGGTGACGCCGCCCAGCCAGGAGCTGCGCCGCTGCAGGGTGGTGACGCGCCGGGCCAGGGCCCGGTCGAAGGCCTCGTTCTCGCTGACGAAAGCCTGGAACAGCGGCTTGCCCTCGGTGACGAAGCGGGCCGCGGTGTCGCTGCGGGGCGGCGCCCGGCGCTGCTGCTCGGCCAGGGCCCACCAGATGTCCGCCCGGATCAGCTGGGCGTCGACGGCCGGCTCCTCGGCGGCGGTCGCCAGCTCCAGCAGGTTCAGGCTCGCCTGGGTGTACTCGCCGCGGGCGGCGAGGTACGTGTCCAGCACCTGAGCATCGCCGGTCAGCAGATACCCGCGCAGGCCCCGCTGGGCGTCGCCGAGCACCGCTCGCAGCCGGGCGTTGGCCAGCTCCAGCGGCTGTACGTGGGTCGACAGCTCGCGGACCACCCGGTGCTGCACCAGGACCGTGGTCATCTCGGCCAGCCCGGAACAGACGATCAGGGCCACCAGGACGGCGAACGACCTCGTCAGCAGGCGCCCGACAGAGGGGTCACGGCGCATGGGAGCCGGCTCAGGCCCGGGCTCGGCTCAGCAGGGCCTGGATCCGGGAGACCAGCTCACGGGGACTGAACGGCTTGGTCACGTAGTCGTCGGCACCGGCACTGAAGCCGCCCTCGACGTCCTGCTCCTGCACCCGGGCGGTGAGCATGATGATCAGCATGCCGGCGGTGGCCGGCTCGGCCCGCAGCATCCGGCACACGTCGATGCCGGAGAGCCCGGGCATCGAGACGTCCAGCACGGCCAGCGTGGGGCGGTGCGCCCGGGCCTGCTCGAGAGCCGCCTGCCCGTCCTCCACCGCGATCACCTCGAGGCCGGACTGCTCGAGCTTGAACGCCACCAGGTCACGGATGTCGGCGTCGTCGTCGGCGACCAGGACCACCGTCACGGCCATTTCCCCCCGTCGAGGCCGCCCGGGAAAGCTCGGCCTACTTACGCTACTTAATCGCACGATATCCGGTTAGTACCGGGTGTGACTGCCGCTCGGCGCAACCGCACGGCAACTGGTGCGCAGCCGCTCTCGCAGCCCCGCCGGGGTGTTCTGGAACCACGACACCCGACCGAGACGCACGGCAGGAGGACCTGATGACTTCCATCAACCCCGACGACATCCGTACCGAGGCTCTGTTCGTCTCCGACCTGCAGCGCTCGCAGCAGCCGACGCCCGAGCTCATCCGAGCGGCGGTGACCGCGACGGTGGACCGGCTCGGCGAGCGCGGCTGCGCCGCCCTGGTCGCCCAGGAGTTCGGCGAGCACCCGGACTGCGCACTCGGCCGCATGCAGTGGGCCCGCACCGCGGTCCGCCGGGCGTACGCCGCCGCCTGACTCCCCCGTACGGCGACGGGCGCTCACCCCTTCGCCTCGAATACGCACCGTGACGACCGAACCGGGAAGTCTGCGCTGCTCGTACGGTGGCTGAGTGCCAGTCGACGTCACAGCGCGTCACCGGGCCGGCGGAATCGGCCGGCTGCTCGCGGTGCGTACCGCGGTGCCCCGGCACGCCGCCGGGGCTCCTCTCGCCGACCGGGCGACCGTCGAGTTCCACGTCCCGCGGCCTCGGCGCCGGCTGCTGTGGGTGCCGGCCGTCCTCGCCCTCGTCCTGCTCGCGGTGGTCACCCCGCTGGCCTTCCGTGAGTCCCGGACGCTGCGGGCCGCCGTACCGCTGCCGACCGTCACCGTCCCGCCGCCGCCGGCCTGGACCGACCCGCCGGCCCCGACCGCCACCCGCCCGCAGCTGCGGGCGGTCCGGCAGGCCGCCAAGCTCAGCCCGGCCCCGTCCTCCGCGTCGCCGTCCGCGTCCCCCAGCGCTCCCGCACCGGTGCTGCTCGGCCCCGGCGCGGACGCCGACGTGGGCCCGCTGGCCGGGTCCTACTGCCGGGCCACGCACGGCCGGTTCAGCCTCGCGACCGCCACCGCGGACACCTGGACCTGCGCCCGGATCGGCCGGGCCGGGATCACGGTCGACATGGACGCGCTCTGTCGCTGGCGCTACGGCGCCTCCGCCTGGGCCGATCTCGGGCGCGCCGGTGACGCCCGGAGCTGGCGCTGCTACCGCGACGGCCCCTAGGATGACCGGCATGCACGCGCGATTGAGCATGTGGTGGCCCGCCGACCCGGCGGCCACACCCACCCGCGTGTAGATCACACCACCGCGGCCGCCTCCGACGAGGCGGCCTTTTTCGTACGGCCCGGTCCTCGGCGGCGACCCCAGCCCGGAACGAGGACCCGATGCAACCCTTCGCCCTGCTGCACCGTGACGGCGCCGACCACGTCGACGTGCTGACCGGCGATGTCGTCACCGTCGACACGCTCGCCGACATCCCGCTGACCCCGGGCCGAGAAGGACCGCAGACGCTCGCGCTGGTGCCGTACCGGCAGGTCGCCGAACGCGGCTTCGCGTGCGTCGACGACGGCGCGCCGCTGGAGTGCCTGCGGATCGCCACGCGGACCACCCGGCCGCTCGGCGAGCTGGTCGCCGAGCTGCCCGAGACGCCGGTCTCGCTGCGCGACGGCGGTTTCGACCTCTCCGACGAGGCGTACGGCGAGATCGTCGCCGAGGTGCTGCGCGACGAGATCGGCCACGGCGAGGGCGCCAACTTCGTCATCCACCGGGTCTTCACGGCCGACGTGGACGGCGACCCGCTGGAGGCGGCGCGGTCGGCGTTCCGTCAGCTGCTCACCCGCGAGCAGGGCGCCTACTGGACGTTCCTGGTCCACACCGGCACCCGCACGCTGGTCGGCGCCACCCCGGAACGGCACGTCAGCGTGGCCGACGGCCTGACCATGATGAACCCGATCAGCGGCACGTTCCGGCACGACGGCACCCGCGAGCTCACTGACTTCCTGGCCGACCGCAAAGAGATCGACGAGCTGTACATGGTGCTCGACGAGGAGCTCAAGATGATGGCCGCGGTGGCCGAGCACGGCGGCCAGGTCGTCGGGCCGTACCTCAAGCGGATGGCGCACCTGACCCACACCGAGTATCTGCTGGCCGGCCGCGGCTCCCTGGACGTGCGCGAGGTGCTGCGCGCGACGATGTTCGCCCCGACCGTCACCGGCAGCCCGGTGGAGAACGCCTGCCGGGTGATCGCCCGGCACGAGCGCCGCGGCCGCGGCTACTACGCGGGCGTGCTGGCCCTGCTCGGCCACGACGACGAGGGCCGGCAGACGCTGGACGCGCCGATCCTGATCCGCACGGCGGAGATCTCCCCGGCAGGCCGGCTGCGGGTGCCGGTCGGGGCCACGCTGGTCCGGCACTCCACGCCGGCGGGCGAGGTGGCCGAGACCCACACCAAGGCAGCGGGCGTGCTGGCCGCGCTGGGCGCGTCCTCGCTGCGACACCCACCGGTACGCCCGAACGACGACGACCCGGCGATCCAGGCGGCACTGGCTGCCCGCAACGACGGCCTCGCCCGCTTCTGGCTGGACCAGCGCCGCCCGGGCGCCCTGACCGTCCCCGAGCTCGACGGCCGTACGGCGGTGATCGTCGACAACGAGGACACGTTCACCGCGATGCTGGCCCACCAGCTCAAAGCCCTGGGCCTGAAGGTCACCGTGGTGCCGTGGACCGTGCCCGTCGTCCCGCCGGCGGATCTGGTGGCCGTCGGACCCGGTCCCGGTGACCCCGCCTCGGACGAGCCGAAGATGGTCCGCGTACGCGCGCTGGTGGCCGAGCTGCTGGCGACCCGGCAGCCGCTGCTGGCGGTGTGTCTGGGCCATCAGGTGCTCTCCGCCGCCCTGGGACTTCGGCTGCACCGCCGCGACAGCCCGTACCAGGGAGTGGCCCGCGACATCCCGCTGTTCGGCGCGGTCCGCCGGGTCGGCTTCTACTCCAGCTTCACGGCGCTCAGCCCGGACGACCGGCTCGGCACCGCGTACGGCGAGGTGCAGATCGCCCGCGACGAGGCGGACGGCACCGTGCACGCCCTGCGCGGCCAGGGTTTCGCCGGCGTGCAGTTCCACCCGGAGTCGGTGCTCAGCGCGGACGGCATCACTGTCCTCACCGAACTGATCCCGCCACTTGTCACTCAAGTGGTTAGTCCTGCCGCTGCGGGGTAGCGGTAGTGGTGTCGGTGGTTCAAGCGGATCGAGAGCCTCCGCTTGGACCACCGACCCACGTCATCAGCTCGCTGACGGTGCCGGGGCGCTCGGCGCAGTGGAGCCGGCCGCCGGCGGCGTGCCCGGCGCGGCCGATGCCCCGCCGCGTTCGCCGCCGGGGCCGCCCGGTCCCTTACCGCCGCGTTGTCCCGGACCGCCGCCGCGCTTGCCGTCACGTTCGGTCGCGACCACGACCGAGGTGGCGTCCAGCGAGACGCCGTCCGCGTTCACCGTGCCCTCGGCGTGGATGGAAGTGCCAACCGCGACGCCGTCCGGCGTGCTCTTGATGTTGATCTGCCGGGTGAAGCCCTCGCGGTCCGTGATCAGGATCTGGGTGTCGCTGATCGACTTCACCGTGCCGTGCAGGTGCGGTGTGTGCTCATGGCCCGGGCCGCGGCCCGGGGCGGCCGCGCCCGCCGACGGCGCCGCGGAGCCGCTGGGCGCCGGCGTGTCCGCGGCCTGGGCCAGCCCGGCGACGCCGAGCGCGAGACCGCCGCCGAGGGCCACGGCCACGGCGACGCGCCGGGCCCGCTGGGTGCTGAAGATCGGTGGCAAAGCTCCTCCAGTGCTGGATGTCGGTTTCGGTGCTCGTCCCACCGTCGCCCGCGAAACTGAAGCAGGCCTGAATCGGCGGCGGTCTTCAGCTGTTCTTCAGCTCGGTGCTCGAACACGCACAGGCACGCTGCGGATACTTCGGCCATGGTGGCGAGAGTGCTGGTCGTGGAGGACGAGGACGCGATCCGGGCACCGCTCGCGGCGGCGTTGCGCGGTGCGGGGCACGAGGTGCGGGAGGTGGCCGACGGCGCCGGTTTCGAGGAGGTCGTCGACGCGTACCGGCCGGATCTGGCCCTGCTCGACGTGCAGCTGCCCGGCGGCCGCGACGGCTTCGCGCTGGCCGCGGCGCTGCGCGGGCGCAGCGACTGCGCGGTCCTGATGGTCACCGCCCGCGACGCGGTCGACGACCGGCTCCGGGGGTTCGCCGCCGGCGCCGACGACTACGTGGTCAAGCCGTTCGCCACCGTCGAGGTGCTGGCGCGGGTCGGGGCGATCCTGCGCCGGCTCGGCCGGGTGCCCTCCACTGTGCAGGTCGGTGACCTGGTGGTGGACGAGGACGCCCGGCTGGCGGTGCGCTCGGGCCAGGCGCTGGAGCTCACCGCGACCGAGTTCAAGCTGCTGGCCTACCTCGCGGGGCACCGCGGCCGGATCCTGTCCAAGACCCAGCTGCTCACCCAGGTCTGGGGCTACGACGAGTACGACCCGAACCTGGTCGAGGTGCACGTCAGCGCGTTGCGCCGCAAGCTCGAGCAGCACGGCCCCCGGCTCATCCACACCGCCCGCGGCCTGGGCTACGTGGTCCGCCCGTGAGGCTGCTGCGGCCGTTGTCGCTGCGGGGCCGGGTCACCTGGGTGGTGCTCGGCCTGCTCGCCGTGATCCTGGTGGTGCTCTTCACCGCCGTCGACATCGCGCTCTCCGCCCGGCTGCATGCTGACGCCCGTACCCGGCTGACCGACCGAGTGGCGCTCGCCGGCCAGCTCGACCCGCAGCTCAGCGCCCAGCAGCTCGTGGACCGGCTGCGCGGGGACGGGGTGACCGCCCGGCTGTGCGTGCGCGACGGCGGCGGCTGCGTCGCGGCGGCGTCCGACCCGGCGCCACCGGGCCGGCGCTTCCCCACCGGCGGCCCGGCCCGGCAGCGGCCCGCCGGCGCCCGGGCCGAGGTGCCGGTGGAGACCGCCGGCAGCGTCATCTTCGTGCGCACCGAGCTGAGCGGGAACCAGATCCTCACGCTCAGCCTGGACACCACCCAGATCACCGACGCGCTCCGCCGGCTGGTCTTCCTGGAGATCGTCGGCGGGCTGCTGGCCCTGCTGCTCGCCGGGCTCGCCGCCGCCCGGTTGTCGCGCGCGGCGCTGCGCCCACTGGAGGACATGACCGCCCTGGCCGGGCAGATCGCCGCCGGCGACCGGGGACGCCGGCTGGGCCACCCGCGCACCGACTCCGAGCTGGGCCGCACCGCGGCGGCGTTCGACTCGATGCTCGACGAGCTGGAGGCGGCCCTGGCCACCGCGAACGCCGCCGAGGCCGGGATGCGCTCGTTCCTGGCCGACGCGTCGCACGAGCTGCGGACCCCGATGGCCGGACTCCAGGCGAACGCCGAGCTGCTGCTGCGCGAGGAACTCGACCGCCCGGAACGGGAACGGGTCGCCGTCGCCATGATCCGCGAGACCCGCCGCGCCGCCCGGCTGGTCGACGACCTGCTCACCACGGCCCGGCTCGGCCAGGGCGGCCTCCGGCTCGCCACCGAACCGGTCGACCTGGCCCGGCTGGCCGAGGCCGAGACGGCCCGGGCCCGCACGCTGGCGCCGCAGCTGAGCTTCGCCGTCTCCGCCGAGCCGGCACCGGTCGTGCACGGAGATCCGGTGCGGCTGGGCCAGATCGTCACCAACCTGCTCGACAACGCCCGGCACGCCACCCCGGCGGGCGGGACCGTGACGGTCACCGTGCGGCGGACCGGCGAGCGCGTGGTGCTGGACGTGGCCGACACCGGGCCGGGCGTGCCCGCCGCCGACCGGGCACTGATCTTCGAACGGTTCGGCCGCGGCGACACGTCCCGCTCCCGCGACACCGGCGGTGCCGGGCTGGGCCTGCCGATCGCCCGCGGCCTGGCCGCGGCGCACGGCGGCGATCTCCGGTACGTGGACAGCCCGGCCGGCGCCCGCTTCCGGGTGGAACTGCCCGCCGCGACGTAGGTTGCTGGAATGGAATACCGCACACTCGGCCGCAGCGGCTGCGCCGTCTCCAGTCTCTGCCTGGGCACCATGACCTTCGGCGCCGAGTCCGACGAGGAGGTGTCGCACGCCCAGCTCGACCGGTTCGCCGAAGCCGGCGGCACGCTCGTGGACACCGCCGACGTCTACTCCGCCGGCGAGTCGGAACGGATCATCGGCCGCTGGTTCGCCTCGCGCAGCGCCGACGTCACCGAACCGATCGTGCTGGCCACCAAGGGCCGCTTCCCGATGGCCGGCGACCCGAACGGCGCCGGCCTGTCCGCCCGGCACCTGACCCGCGCGCTCGACGCCTCGCTGACCCGGCTCGGCCTCGACACGATCGACCTCTACCAGGCGCACTCCTGGGATCCGGTGACCCCGCTGGAGGAAAGCCTGCGCACCCTGGACAGCTTCGTGCGCCAGGGCAAGATCCGCTACTACGGCTTCTCGAACTTCACCGGCTGGCAGCTCACCAAGGCGGTGCACCTGGCCCGCGAGCTCGGCCTGGCCGCCCCGGTCACCCTGCAACCGCAGTACAGCCTGCTGGTGCGCGAGATCGAGTGGGAGATCGTGCCGGCCGCCCGCGACGCCGGCCTGGGGCTGCTGCCGTGGAGCCCGCTCGGTGGTGGCTGGCTCAGCGGCAAGTACCGCCGCGACCAGCGGCCCAGCGGCGCGACCCGGCTCGGCGAGGACCCCGGGCGCGGCATGGAGGCGTGGGAGCGGCGCGGCACCGACCGGAACTGGGCGATCATCGACGCGGTGCAGTCCGTGGCCGAGGCCCGCGGCGTGTCGATGGCCGAGGTGGCGCTGGCCTGGGTCACCGACCGGCCCGGCGTGACCTCGACGATCCTCGGGGCCCGTACGGTCGAGCAGCTGGAGACCAACCTGCGGGCGGCCGAGCTGCACCTCGAGGCGGCGGAGATCGCGGCTCTGGACGAGGCGAGCGACCTGCACGCGCCGGACTACCCGTACGGGCCGCTCGGGCTCGACCAGCGCAACCGCGTGCTTTGACATCCTCTCCGCCCTAAAGGACGGAGATTCCCTCCACGCTGCGCGTGGAACACGCAACGTCCGGGTGGGTTACCGCTTCGCCGCGCGGTGCCAGCACGAATGCTGGTCTTACCTGCGCTCCACGGTCGTTTGAGTTGTCCGCCTGTCCGGCGGCCAACACGTTCTTGGCGGCGTTGTGATCGCGGTCGTGGTGGCTGCCGCAGGGGCAGTGCCACTCCCGGACGTTCAGTGCCATCTTGTCGTTGATGCGTCCGCACGCCGAGCACATTCGGGTGGACGGGAAGAATCGGTCCACCCGGGCGAAGGTGCGCCCGTACCGGGCGGCCTTGTACTCCAACATGCCGGTGAAACCGGCCCACCCCGCATCGTGCACGGACTTGGCGAGCCGGGTCCGGCCGAGACCGGCCACGCACAGGTCCTCGACATAGATCGCTTGGTTGTCGCGAACTACCTTCGTGGACAGCTTGTGCTGCCAGTCTCGCCGGGTGTCGGCCACCCGGCGTGCGCCCTGGCGACCTTCACGACGGCCTTCTTGCGGTTGTTCGATCCCTTGGTCTTGCGGGAGAGATCCTGTTGCAGCCGCTTGAGCTTGCGGGCCGCGCGGCGCAGGAACTTCGGCGCGGTCACCTTCGTGCCGTCGGACATGACCGCGAAGTGGGTCAGCCCGAGGTCGATCCCGATCTCTGGGTCGACCGGCGGCAGCGTCTCGTCCTGCCTGGTCTGCACGACGAACGAGGCGAAGTACCGGCCCGCTGCGTCTCGGATCACCGTGACCGAGCTGGCCTCGGACGGCAGGCTCCGCGACCACCGCACCTCGACGTCGCCGATCTTCGGCAACCGCAGTCGGCCGTTGTCCAGGACTTTGAACCGGGAGTTCTTGGTGAAGCGGATGGCCTGCCGGTTGTCCTTGCGGGACCGAAACCGGGGCGGGGCCACCTTGCGGCCCTGGCGCTTGCCCGAGTTCGACGCGAAGAAGTTGCGGTACGCCACGTTCTGATCCGCGAGGGCCTGTTGGAGCACGACCGAGGACACCTCGCCCAACCAGGCTCGGGCCTCGGTCGTCTTGGCCTGGGTGATGAGCCGCTTGGACAGCTCGGCGTCCGAGATATACGGCAAGCCCTGCTCGCGGGCTTCCTGCCGTGCGCGCAGCCCGTCGTTGAACACCACGCGAGCGCTCCCGAACGACCGGGCCAGCGCTTCGCGCTGGACGGTGTCCGGGTAGAGCCGGAAGTTGTAACGGAGCTGCACGTACAAAACGTACCACATGTACGATGGCAGGATGAGCGAGACACCCCAGGTCGCGGTGAGCGACGCCCGCAAGGAGATCGGCAAGCTGATCGACGCAGCCCACTACGCGGGCCAGCACACGGTCTTGGCGAAGAACGACGAACCGCGCGCCGTGCTCGTGCCCTACCGGTGGTACATCGAGCAGCAAAACCGTCCGGATTAAGGCACTGCTCGGGCCTCGGCGGCCCTCCCAGCGCGGGCCTTCACCTCCGACCTGAAGGCCGGAGCACTGGCCCGCATTCCGGTAGCCCGGCCTAGGATCGCAGCCATGGAGGCCACCTACTTCTTCGACCCGGCATGCCCGTTCACCTGGCGCACCTCGCGCTGGCTGGTCGGCGTGGCGCCGGAGCGCGACGTGACACTGCACTGGCGCGCATTCAGCCTGTCCATCCTCAACGGCGACAACGTCCCGGACCAGTACAAGCCCATGATGGCGGCGTCGACGCGGGCGCTGCGGCTGGTCGAGGCGCTGCGCGCGGACCACCGCGACGACACCATCGCCACGTTCTACACCGAGCTCGGCAACCGGACGTTCGAGGCGGGCGAGGCACTCACCGACGAGATCGTGGTGGCCGCCGCCGAGGCCGCGGGCGTCCCCGATCCCAAGACCGTGCTCGACGACGGGTCCTGGGACGAGGCGGTCCGCGCGTCGCACGAGCTGGCCTTCGGCTCGGCGGGCCCGGACATCGGCTCCCCGGTGCTGATGATCGAGGGCGCCGGGCGCGGCGTGCACGGGCCGATCATCGACGAGGTCCCGGACCGCGAGGAAGCCCTGGCGATCTGGGACGCGGTCGTCCCGCTGTCCCGCAGCGAAACGTTCTTCGAACTCAAGCGCGGCCGGTCCTAGACACCAGGTTTGCCGGCGCGACGTGGTTGGGTAACAGCGTCGCGCCGTCACCGGTACAACGAGGAGAACTCCATGCAAGACCCGCAGATCCACCTGGACCCCGCATCGCTGAGCCCGGTGGAGGAGAAGCTGCGCGGCCCGCTGGAGGAGCAGCTCACGTCCGCCCTGCAGCACGCGACCGACAAGGTCAGCCATGACTACGCGGGCGAGCCGGTCGACACCGTGGCCGGCGAGCTGTTGAAGCAGACCCGCGCGGGCCTGCACCCGGACATCGCCGCGGGCTTCAGCCCGGATCAGGGCGAGCTGCGCCGCGTCGCCGAGGCGATCGTCCACAACGACTGATCCCGCGATGGCCGCACGCGACGTCGCCCTGGGCACGCTGGAGACGGCCGGCGCCGTCATCTTCGTCCTGCTGGGGATCGTGCTCCTTCTGCGGGTTCGGCGGACACCCGCGGGGTTGACCTTGGCAGGACGCGAATTCCGGCACCCGAGGCTGGCCGGAGCGCTGGTCCTGGTTGGCGCGTCGGGACTGGCCGCAGGCGGGGTGGGTCACCTGCGCGGCGGTCCGGCGATTCTGCAGGTTCTGGCACTCGTGGCAAGAGTCGCGACGGTCGTTCTGATCGTTGTCTTCGCTGTCCGCAACGCCCGCGGCAAGCCGACCGGCGGCTGATTCGCTGGTCGACATCGAACCGCCATCTCGATCTTGAGGCAGCTGCTCCGCATGCAGCGGAGGCATCATGCCGAGACGCCCGAGGCGCCGGCGGCAGCGAAGAGAATCCGCTGATCTGACGCGGGGCCGGCCGGTCACACCGCCGCCGGCCGGGGCACCGCTGCGAACAGCGACAGCGTGAACCATCCGGGCAGCGCCCGGCGTACCGCCTCGGGTCCGTGCACCCGCATCTGCCCGGTCCGCAGCGCCTCGGTCCACGTGCGGTCGCCGCGCCAGACCTCGACCAGCGCCCGCAGGTCCGCGGTCAGGCTGACGGTGATCTCGTGGCCCGGGTCCGCGTCGCACACGTCGGCCTCGCCGTCGGCGATCACCAGCCACCACGAGCGGGGATGCGGCGCCGGCACGTCGGGGAAGGTCAGGGCGACGACGGTACGCCCGGACGGCACCGCCGCGTGGTCGATGTTGCGGTGCATGTCCCACAGCAGCAGCTTCGGGTCCAGGTCCGCGTCGCCGAGCTCGCCGACCCAGCGCACTCCCCAGGCGCCCACCGCCTCGACGATCGGCCGCAGTTCCTGGCCGGCCACGGTGAGCGTGTACTGCACCTCGCCGTCGGCCGGCCGCCGTTCGACGACGCCGGCCGCGACCAGCTGCTGCAGCCGCTTCGACAGCAGGGTCGGCGACATCCGGGGCAGCCCTCGGCGCAGGTCGTTGAAGCGGCTGCTACCGGACACCAGCTCGCGGACGATCAGCAGGGTCCAGCGTTCGTCGAGCAGCTCCATGGCCTTCGCCACGGGGCAGAACTGGTGATACGAGGCGCCCATGGCCAGCAGCGTAGGCCCGGGCCGCCGGTCCGGGCGATACACATCCTGTACTGGCCCGGGTTCCCGGCGGCTCCGTAGCGTCGCTGCTGAGGAAGGGAGCTCAGCTGATGACCGTTCAGCCGGACACGACCGGGGCCGACCGTGCTCTGAAAGACCGCCACCGGGCGATGTGGGCCCTCGGCGACTATCCCAGCGTCGCCGCCGAGGTGATCCCGCGGCTCGGCGCGACGCTGGTCGAGGCGTGCCGTACCGGGCCGGGACAGCGGGTGCTCGACGTGGCCGCCGGCACCGGCAACGCCGCGATCCCGGCCGCGCTGACCGGCGCCGAGGTGGTGGCCTGCGACCTGACCCCGGCGCTGCTGGAGGCCGGCCGGGCCCTGGCCGCCGGGCGCGGCGCGGTGGTGGACTGGCGCGAGGGTGATGCCGAGGCGCTGCCGTTCGCCGACGCCTCGTTCGACGTGGTCCTGTCGTGCGTCGGCGTGATGTTCGCACCGCACCACCGGGCCGCCGCGGACGAGCTGGTGCGGGTGTGCCGGCCGGGCGGCACGATCGCGATGATCAACTGGACGCCGCAGGGTTTCATCGGGCAGCTCTTCGGCCGGATGAAGGCGTACACGCCGCCGCCTCCGCCGGGCGCCCAGCCGCCGCCGCTGTGGGGCAGCGCCGAGCACGTCCGCGACCTCTTCGGCGACCGGGTCGCCGAGCTCACCGCCACGGTGGACAGCGCGGTCATCGACCGCTTCGCCGACGGCGAGCAGTTCCGCGACTTCTTCAAGGCCCACTACGGCCCGACCGTCGCCGCCTACCGCAACCTGGCCGGCGACCCGGAACGCGTTTCCGCGCTCGGTGAGGACCTGGCCGGCCTGGCCCGCAGCCACGACCGCGGCAACGGCGTCATGCACTGGGACTACCTGCTGTGGACGGGCCGCCGGACGGGCTGAGCCGCGCCTACTTGCGCCGGTTGGCCCGGCCCGCGACCACGAGCCCGCCGATGATCACCGCCACGACGACGAGACAGATCAGCAGATGCCACGGTTTGATCGCGCCCATGATCGCGCACCTTACCCGAGCGCGTCGGTTTCGGTGGGCCCGGTCAGGACGGGTCCTTCCGCGGGATGAAGGTGCTGTGCCCTGAACCGACCGTGTAGGTCGCGACCCCGTCGTGGACGCCTTCGAGTCGCGGCCCGCCGGTCGCGCGCGGCGGCGTGCGGCCGGACACCGGCACCTCGACCCGGGCCGTGACGTTGACCGGCAGGTCCACCACGATCGCCGTCCCGTCCGGTGTGATCCGCCAGCTCACCGTGACCGTCCCGGCCTGCGTCCACACCGTGCCCCGGGCGTGCCTGAGCGCGGTGCCGCGCGGCGGGGCGATCCGCACGGTACGGGCAGCCGGCGCCGTCACGGTCACCCCGAGCAGGTCCTCCTGCTGGTCGACCAGCGCGGTGGCGCCCCAGCCGTGCGAGAGGCTCTCGCCGGTCTCCGGGGCCTCCCACGATTCCCAGGTGAACGTGCCCCCGCGGGCCAGCACGTTGGCCCAGCCCAGCGACCCGGCGTCGGTCAGCCGGGCCAGCACCTGGTCGTCGCGGCCGGCCTCGTGCAGGGCGGTGAGCAGCCAGTTCGCCGTCATCGGACCCATCTGCAACCGCAGTGACACCAGGTGGTCGGCGATCTGCGGCCGGGTCTGCGGCGGGGCGACCCCGAAGGCGATCGCGTACACGTTGGCGATCTGTGACGCGTGGCTGCTCGGCGTACCGTCCGCCGTGAGGCCGTCGTGGTAGATGCCGTCCGGGCGGCGCAGCCGAGAGTTGATCGCCGCGGTCAGCGCGTCCGCGTCGGCGTTCAGCGCGTCGATCTCAGCGCGCGGCCGGCCCAGGGCCTGAGCCTGCCGGGCGGTGCTGCGCAGGACGTCGACCGCGAGGATGTTGACGGTGGTCCGGGCCGCGGTCGCGGTGTCGTAGCCGTAGCGGTTGGGCCAGTCGATGATGCCGTACTGGTAGGCGCCGCTGCCACCGGCCAGGTTCGTGACCAGGCCGGTGCCCGGGTCGCGGTAGCGGCGCACGTAGTCGGCGATGGCCTGCGAGGCCGGGTACGCCTCGCTCAGCAGGCTGCGGTCGCCGGAGTTGAGGTAGTAGTTCCACACCCAGCCGGGCAGCAGCTCGGTGAAGTCAGGGATGTCCCGCTTGCCGTCGCCGTTGGGGTAGACCGCGTTGACCCGGCCGTCCGGCCAGTACCGCCGTTGCGAGGACAGGAACTCGCGGATGGCCCGGGCGGTCAGCGCACGGTCGCCGGAACCGGCCATGAGCGCCCGGGAAATGTTCACCGAGTCGGCGAGGAACTGCCCCTTCTCGCGGGTCGGCGTGTCGAGGAACTGCTCCTGGGAGCCGTACAGGGCGGACCGGCGGTTCAGCTCGAACACCGCGTCGAGGGTGGCGTCGGAACTGTGGAACGTCGCCGTCCGGCGCGGGTCGGCATCGGTGTGCTGGAGCTCGGCGGAGATGTCCGGCGCCGAGCCGGGATCCTCGACCTGGAAGTAGCGGAACGCCTCGTACGTGAAGGCCTGGAAGGTCTGGGTCCCGTCCCGCTGGGTGTAGCGATAGGACAGGTCGGTGGACTGGTTGTCCCGCGCGCTGTTGGAGACGCTGCCGTCGGCGTTGAGCAGGTATCCGGCGGTCATGGCGACCTCGCGGCCCGCGGCACCGGCCCGGAAGCGCACCCGCGGCGTCGCGGCGATGACCTTGCCGAAGTCGGCGACCACCGCACCCGAGGGCAGCGTGGTGACGCTGACCGGCCGCACGTCCCGGTAGGCCAGCCGGGTCTGCTGAGCCCGCAGGTGGGTGAAGACCCCGGCCGGATGTGCGCCGACGACCTGCGCCGGCTCCCAGGCCGAGTCGTCGAAGCCCGGCCGGCTCCACCCCGTCAGCGGCTGGGCGGCCCGCCCGTCGATGTGCTCGATGTAGTCGCGGCCGTCGCCGTTGCGGTACGCGGCGGGCTGCCACGGGCCGCGGGTCACCCGCCAGGTGCCGTCGGAGACGACCACCTGCTGCGAGCCGTCACTGTGGTCGATCACCAGCCGCGCGAGCATCCCGGACTGTCCGGCCGGGCGACCCTGACCCGCGTCGTACCAGTGGAAGAGGATGCCCAGCGCGGTCGGCCGGCCCGCGCGCAGCTCGCCGGTCACGTCGGTGGCCTGGTAGTAGCCCTCGTCGGGGTAGGCGAAGGCCTGACCGCGGTCGACCAGCTTCCCGTTGAGGTAGGCCTGGTACTGCTGGGAGGCCGAAACGTACAGCCGGGCGCGGACCACCCGGCCGGCGCCGACGGTGAACTCCCGCCGGGCCAGCGTGTAGTCGTCCTTGACGGCCGTCGTGCGCCTGATCCAGGACGCCTGCCACCCGGCGTCACCGATCCCGGTGCCGAAGGTGGCCGGGCGCGACCACGGGGAGGCGGCGCCGGCGCGGTCCCAGGTCCGGACCGTCCACCGGTACGCCGCGTCGCCGGTCAGCGCCGGGCCGCCGTAGGGCACATAGGCCGTGCGGTCCGAGACGACCTTGCCGCTGTCCCAGACGGTCCGCGCCGGGTCACCGCCGGAGACGACCTTGATCCGGTACGCGGTCTGGAGCTCGCCCCCGTCGACGTCACGAGGCTGCCAGCCGAACAGCGGCGACCCCTCGACGTCCACGGGTTCCGCCCGGTCGCCGACGGTGAGAGCGGTGGCGGGCAGCGGGGCATGGTTGTGGCCGGTGACGGCGTACGCCGGAGCCGCCGTCGTGGCCAGCATGACCGCCACGGCGAGCGCGGCAAGGGGAGCCGTCATCGGAAGTCTCCTATGAAACGTTTTAAGCGACTCTCCCAACCATAGATGTCAGCCTATGTCTCGGGCAAGACCCCGCAGCCACAGCACCAGCTCCCGAGGTGACCGACCACCGGTGAAACACCACAGCGCGATGACGGGATCGCAGATGGCGCACCCGAACGAGGAGTCGGCCAGCGACGGGATCAGCGGCGCGCCGCGGCGGTGATGCAGGATGTCCCAGCAGGTGTGCAGCAGCCAGCCGACGCCGACGAAGGTCCACGACCGCAGTCCCAGGTAGGCGACCGCACTCATCAGGGCGGCGAAGCCGAGCTCGCCGAGGCCGAAGCTCCCGCCGCTGATGTAGGCGGCCCCGGCCCCGCCCACGAGGACCGCGTTGATCCTGAGGCGGTGCGGTTCCGGCACGAACGAGAAGACCCCGGCCCAGACGAGCGCCACGACCACGGGAATGACGTAACGAAGCATGTGCCACCGTAGGAACACGGCCGTTGCCACGGACAGGGCCCTGACGGCCGCATACCACCGGATTCCCGCCAGCCCGCCGGATTCCGCTCAGCCCATCCGGCCCAGGGCGGCCCGGACCCGGGCCAGGTCCCGGCGGCGCCGTTCCAGCGTCATGGCCAGCCCGACCAGCAGCAGCCCGGCCGCCGCCAGCGGGATCCACCGCGGCAGCAGGTCCCAGACCAGCACCACCTCGTGCAGCGCGACCACGGCCAGCACGGTGCCACCCGCCACCACCGGCGCCCGCAGCCGGCGGTGGGCGCCGGCCAGCAGCACCGCGAGCGCGCCCAGGCCGAGCAACAACCGGCGCAGCGGCTGGCCCTCGTCCGCCAGCACGGAGGCCAGCGTCGGCAACAGCGCCGCCGCCAGCGCCGGACCGTAGGTCACCCAGCTGGACAGCCCCGGACGCGAGCGCCGCGCCAGCCAGCCGGCCAGCAGCGCCACGGCGGCCGCCGGCAACGTGTACGCCTCCACCGTCGCGACCTGCTCCGAAGCGATCAGCAGCCACCAGCCACCCAGCTCCGCGACCGCGGCGGCCAGCACATGTCCACGCCGGACCGGCGCGGTCTCGCCCGGCCGCAACGCCCGCACGCCGAGCGCGAGCCCCCAGAACGTGCACACCGCGGCGGCGTGCCGGATCGAGCCGGCGGTCAGCAGCAGCGCCACCAAGGCCCCGGCGTGAGCCGCCACCTCCACCGCCAGGCCCTCTACCGCCCGGCCCTTCACTGCCCGGCCCACTTCCGCGCGGCCCGCATCGGCCCGGCCCGTGTCGGCCCGGCCCGCATCTACCCGGCCCGTATCGGCCCGGCGCCCGGCGAGCATCGCACCCACGGCCAGGATCACCGCGGCCGCGCCGAGCACAACGAAGGCGCTGGTCGCCGGGGAAAGCTCAGCCGCCCGGCCTACCGTGTAGGCGAACGCCACCGCCGCCCCGGCGCCGGTCAACCACCCGGCCAGCCGCGCAGCAAGGGCACGGCCGGCGACACCCGCCACCGCCCCGGCAACCAGCGTCAATCCCAGCGCAGCCAGCGTGGCACCGCGCGTCGCCAGCGCACCGGCGAGCCCGGCACCGGCCAGCGCGGCACACGTCACCGCCGGCCCGACCGCCCGCATCCCCGGACGCAGCAACGCCACCGCGAGCAGCCCGGCAAGCCCGACGACCAGGCTCTCCGCCGGCACACCGGGCCACGGAACCCCGGCCGCGGCCAGACCCATGGGAGCGATGACCGCCAGCACCGGCGCGACAGCCCACACCGCGATCCGCCGCCCACGAGCGCCCTGCACCACGATGACCACCGCGACGGCAAGCACCCCCAGCGCAACGACGTCGGCCAGGGCAACCGCCCCGACGCCGGTACCGTCCGGACGTCCGGTCCAGACCCGGCCCAGCCACTCGTAGGGCCGCAGCAGCACAGCGGACAGGCTCGGCGCGGTCGCCAGGAACAGCGCGATCCCGAGCGGAAGAGCAGCCAGACCGGCCCGAACGGTACGCGAGAACGTCAGCGCCACCAGCAACAACGCGGTGGCCGCATAGATCGCCGGGGAGTCACCGGTGGCAACCGCCCAGACCGGCGCCGACACGACACCCAGCAGCGCCGCCGCCAGGGCATAGGCCCGGTACCCGCGACCGACGACAAACAGCGCACCGACGAGCAGGGCCGCCGCGCCCAGCGCCACCCTGCTCTGCACCGGTGCGGACAGCGACAGCGCAGCCGCGCCACTCCACGCCGCTGCGGGCACCGCCACCATGCCCACGGCAAGCGCCACTCCCCCGAGCACCCCGGCCGTGCGTTCCACCAGTGCGGTGGAGATCCCGATGACGGCTACCGCGCTGAGCGTCGCGCAGGCGACCCACGGCTGGGCAAAGGCGACGGCCACCGCGTGAGTCGTCAGGACAACCGCCACCGCGACAGGCCACAGCGGAAAGACCCGCAGCGCCAACCCCAGCGCAGCCGCGACCACCACCAGCTCGAACCCCGGCGCGGTCCACCACGGCAACCCGAAACCGGCCGGCGCCGCAACAGCCGCCACCGCCAGCCCACCCAGCACGGCGTGCGCCTGGATCCCCCGCGGCACCAGCACGGTCAACCCAACCGTGACCAGAGCGATCACCGCGAGCAGCCGCCAGTCACCGTCACCGGTCGCCGCGACGGCGATAGTGACCCCCACGACCGCCACACCCGTCCCGGCGACCACCAGCAGAGCGGCGATCCACGGCCCCCGGCGTACCGCTGCCGGCAGCCGTCGGTTCACGACCGTGACCAGCGCGGCCAGCGCAGCCACCACCCCGGCGACCAGCACCGGCGCGGCGAAGCTGCCGCCGGCGACCCCGGCGAACCGCCCGGCCGCGACGGCCAGCGCGACCACCAGCAGCCCACCGGTGATCGACTGCCAGCGCGAGGCCCGGGCCAGGACGGCTGCCGCCACGGGTACGCCCGCCGCCGCGATCAGCGCCCCGCCGGCCAATGCCACCTCGCCGGACGCGAAGTCGGTGAAGAGCCCCGTCAGTGCGGCGAGTGCCGCCAGGATCGCCGCACCCCCGCCGAGCGCGTACGCCGTGATCCCCAGCGCCGTCAGCCCGGAACGCCGCAGCTGAACCACTGCCAGGTTCACCACAGCAACCGCCACCATCGTGTACGCCCAGCCGGTGGCGTCCGGGTGGAACGGCGCCACCAGCAGCGGCAGCACCGGCTGAGCCACGAGCAGCGCCCCGAAGCGGGGTCCGATCAGCCCGGTCACGTGCTCGTACCCGGCGGCCACCGCGGCCGTCACCGCGCAGACCGCGCCCGCGTACCCCAGGGCCGAGTAGTCCGCGACGCCGAACAGGTTGACGTACCAGGCCGCGTACCCGTCGAGCAGCACCAGCAGTAGGCCGACCGCCGCGAAGGTCTCCGCCGTCGCGGTGAGGCCGCGGCGCAGCGCGGCGAGCGGCGCCGCCAGGGCCGCGACGGTGAAGCCCGCCAGCAGCAGCGCCCGGCCACCCACGCCGAACTGCGACCAGGCGACCGCGGTGAAGACGATCGCGGCCACGCCCAGCAGCAGGCCGCCGAGCAGGAACAACGCGTTCTGCACCAGCCGGGTCGAGGCTTCCTTGGTGCGAGGTGCCGCCATCGGAGGCCGCGGCGGCAGCGGCACCGGGGCTGCGGGCACGGGGGCCAGCGACGCCTGGATCCGCGCGACCGCGGCCTGCCGCAGCTGCCACGCCCGGCGCAGCGCCGCGTCGGCGCCCGCGACCGCTTCGCGCGCGGCCGTCAGCCGAGCGGTGAGCACCGGGATCTCCGCGTCGAGGCGGATCACCTCGGCAGCGTCGGGGTCCGGGCCGCGGCCGCAGCCGGGGCAGCCGGAGGTCAGGTTGGCCGGGGTACGGCACGACGGGCACGGGTACGAGGTCACGCCGTCGATCCTCGTCGCGGCGGCCGCCCGGGCCCTGAGTGCGCGTACCTAACTCAGCGGCCGGTGAACTCAGCTATCGCCCGCTCCCACTTGTCCAGGCCGGCCTCGACCTCGTCGCGGGGACCGGACGGCAGCCAGCTCGACGCCCGGTGCACGCCCGCGCCGGCCAGCTGTTCCAGGGCCTTGGCCTGCGGCGGGACGCTCAGCACCTGGACCTGGATCGGCCGGTCGGCGCGGGCCTCCAGCTCGGCGATGCGGTGACGCCCCCGGCTACAGTGATCGACGGGGGTAACTTCGTGCGGACCGCTCGGGATGTCAGTCTCATCTTCGCGGTCAGCGGCGCAACGCAGGCGTCCTGGATGTCCCGACTTCCCGGTGTTCTGGAGCGGACCGGCACGGACTTCGTGCGGCTCGGACTGGCGCTGGTGATGCTCGGTCTGGGCACCCTGCTGGCGATGACCCTGACGGGTCCCGCCGCCACGCGCTGGGGCAGCCGGCGGGTGGTCACCCTCGGCTTCGGCCTGACTCTCGGATGCCTGGTCGCGATCGCGCTGACCCGGTCGCCGGAGGTGCTCGCGGTCGTACTCTTCGGCCTGGGCGTGGGCGGCGGCATCTGGGACGCCGGCATGAACATGCAGGGCTATGCCATCCAGAACGAGCTCGGGAAGCATCTGATGAGCCGGTTCCACGGATGGTGGAGCCTCGGCAGCATGGCCGGAGCCGGGCTGGCCCTCGCCGCGGTGCACCTCTCGGTCCCGCTGCTCGCGCAGATGATCGTGGTATGCGTGCTGGCCGCCGTGCTCTGCGGGCCCAGTCTGGCCTCGTTCACCCAGGACAAGCCGCCCGAGCCGGACCTCGCCCGGTCGCCGGCGCCGACGCGCCGGCCGGTCCGGCGCCTGGCTGCGATCGGTGTCCTGATCTTCTGCGGTGCCACGGTCGAGGGCGCCGCGGGCGATTGGCTCGCCGTCTTCCTGCACCAGGGGCGAGGTCTCTCGCAGAGCGGCGCCGCGCTCGCCTACGCCCTCTTCGTGACCGCGATGGCAGCGGGGCGGCTGGCCGCCGAACGTCCCCATCGACACGTCGGCGCCACCGGTGTCGTCCGCGCCGGAGCCCTGCTGGCCGGCATGAGCATCGGCATCGTCGTGCTCGGTGCACCGCAGCCGTGGGGCTACGTGGGCGCGGTCGGATGGGGGGTGGGGATCTGCTGGGTCTTCCCCGCGGCCCTGACCGCGGCCGGCGACGTGGGAACCGCTGCCACGGTCGCCCATATGACGGCTGTCGGCTACAGCGCGAGCATCTTCGGGCCGTTGGCCATCGGCTGGCTGGCCCACGGGGCCGGCCTGGGGTCGGCGCTCGTCACGCTACTGCCACTCGCTCTCGTGGTGAGCCTGTTGGCGTCGGTGCTGGCCGGCGCGGCGCCCCGGTCCACCAGGTGACCTGCTGCAGGCCGAACCGGGTCAGTGCAACGTCGACCGGCGTCATTCCGGCCGGCAGGCGCCGGATCGGCCGCATCCCGTTCATGAAGCCCCGCCAGCGCACCCGGTCCCGCTGCCAGGCGGCGATGTACTCGGTGCACTGGTCAGCCGTGATGAACTGCAAGCGGCCACGCGCCGCGGTCAAGGACTCGAGGATCTGCTTGCCCTGCGTCTCACTGGGGTCGAGGCGCTCCTGGATGCTCATGATGAGTTCCAGCCGCGTGGCGAGGTATTCCGTCCAGTAACCGGGACCCGCGTCGCCGATCTTCTGGCCGTCGTCGAACAGCGCGAACAGACCCTCGGCCAGGACGTCGCCGAACTCCTCCCGGCGGGCGCGATCCGGGTTCGCGAACGGATCGTACGGCTTCTGCAGTGCCGTACCGACCTGGCTGACCGGGCGCAGCATCGTCTTGCCGAGCAGGAAGAACCAGTCCTCGTTGTAGATCTCGGGGAAGAACGAGTCCATCCGGTCGGCCGGGACGACCAGGGCGCCGCCACCGATGAACGTGCTCTGCGGCGCCCCGGTCACCCGGTTGGCGTGACACACCACCGAGTTGTCGGGGTATCCGCCGATGTGCAGACCGACGCCGTCACGGCCGGGCAGCGCGCCGGCGGCCAGCTCCAGATCGGTCGCCTTCGGCACGGTGATGTCGTCGTCCAGGAAGACCACGTTCTTCCAGCCGAGCACCCGCGCGAGCACCAGTCCCAGGTTGCGCTTCGCGCTCGTGTCCGTCCGCCGCTGCAGCCGGGACCGGCCGAGAACCGTCGAGGTCTCCAGTTCAGGCAACCGGGGCACTCCCGCTCGGGGGAAGTCGACGGCGATGACCTGGTTCACCCCGCGGTCGGTGAGATACCGGAAGACCTTCTCCGCCTCCGAATGTTTGCTCGACAGCACCAGCAGCGCGCAGCCCAGCTCGACGGCGAGGCGCCCGGCTTCGCCGAGCATGCCGGCGGACCGGGCGCTCGGGACGATGATGGCGTCGACGCTCGCGCGGCGACCACCCGGAGCCGATGGTTGGATCAGACTCCGGTGGCTCGTGTGGTGCACCCGGCGGCTCGCGTCACTCATCGATCGTCGGCCACTCGTGCAGGCGGTCCTCCGCCAGCGTCCAGTCCGGGGTCACCACGTCTCCGTTCGGATTGATCCGGACTCGCATCAGAATGCTGAAGGCGGACGAGTCGGGGAAGGCCTTGCGGACATACTCTTCGTTCCGGTCGCGGAACTTCGCGTCGGTCAACGAGCGGACGGCCCCGTAAGTTCCCCGTCCGTACATGCCATTACATAGTGTCACGGTCCGGAGCGTGTTATAGGGATTTTTCCCCCGATAGAAGTGAGCCACGTCCTCGATCAGGCCGTCAATCTCGTCCAGAACTGGCTCGAAGGTCGCGCCGTCCAGGGTCGAGAAGTATCCGGAGTCCTCGTCGTTCGGTCGCACCTGCTGCCGGACCGGCAGGTCGAGGCGGCGGGTGATATCCCGGTCGACCGGGTTCCAGTCGACCCCGCCGAGCAGGACCAAGTGTTTGGTGAAGTCATCCTCGTCCATCTCCTCGGACCGGCGGATGCGGACGTCGACGGCCGGGTTCACCGCCCGGATGTGGCCGTGCAACTCCAGCAACGCGTCCAGGTCCGCCAGGATGTAAGACCGTACGTAGTCGGGGTCTTGAGGATCGGTGAACGGCATCCGGTCGCGGATCCGCTTCGGCAAGCTGCCGGGCACGATGACGACCGGCCGCTGGTCGGGGAAGAACCAGGTACCACCGCCGATCGTGTCGCCCGTGGCGGAGAGGGTGAGACGCCGCGCGGCCGGCGCCGGTGGTTCGTCGACGGCTTGTGGCTCTTCCGGGAAGCGCAGGCTCAGCAATTCGGCGTAGAGCTCGCCGCGCGCGGCCCGCTCCTCGCTGCTGAGTTCGCGCTCACTGAGCAGCCGCGCGGGGTCGGACTCCACGCTGCGCCGGCTGGCGAAGAAGGTGGCATAGCCGGCGAGGCGGTTGGCCGGGGGCAGCACCGGCTTGCGGGTCGACTCCCAGGACGAGATGAGCGACAGGCTCAAGGCGGTGTCGCCGCCCAAGGCCTCGGCGACCTGCTGCTGGGTGACCTTGACACCCGGCCAGTGCCGCTCCCGGAGCGCACGCAGGCGCCGGGCGAGACGGGCATCGGGCGGCACTGCCGGCTGCATGTCATTTTCCTTCACTGAACTTCAAGCAAGTGCGACGAAGTTTAGGCCCTACCTGGCGGGAAGGCCAGAAGGCTAGCTCAATGAAGCAGATGGCGTTCAAGGACGCGCGTGAACGTGACTGAATCGAGATATCAGCATTGTTCGGCCCCTGAAGTACGCCTACCATAACTTCATCGAAGTTCCCTGAAGTGAAGTGCAGGGAGATCAGTGATGGCGACAGAGCCCCACCGACGAAGACGCACTCCGCCCGCGCGGTCGCCACCGCGCCCCGCTCGATCCGTCCGATCTGGACCCGGAAACGCGAATCGCCCCCGGATGCGACCCGGAGGCGACTCAGATGCAAAGCCTGACGTCCGTGGTGAAGACGAGAAGAGACCTGCAATGACCAACTTACCGCTACTCAGCCTCCTGACCCAGCCCCTGGCCAGCACAAATCATGAGCCGGCCGCCCAGGCGGTGCTGGCCCTCCGCGGAGTTCTGCTGGTGCTGGGTGTGTCCCTGTGCCTGGCGGCTGTGCACCTGGTGCAGCACATCCTGGCCAGCCGGATGCCGCTGAGGCGGCTGGCAGCCTCCTTCGTGGTTGCGACGACGGTGGTGGCACTCTCGACGGTCGCCTGGAGGATCTACCCGGCCGTGATTTCCGCTCTCTGATCCCGGAGACATCCTCCGCCCGGGCGGTGCTGCCGTCGGGGCGGAGTGATGTGTCCGCCGGACTCAGCGGTGCAAGGTCAGGATGAGGTCCACGACCAGGGCCGTCCAGCCGGTCTGGTGCCACGCGCCCAGGCCGGCGCCGTTGTCGCCGTGGAAGTACTCGGGGAAGGCGATCAGGTCCTTCCAGTCCGGATGGTTCTGGAAGACCTCGGAGGCGCCGTAGATCGGGCGCCGGCCCCACGAGTCCGGGACGAACAGCGACACCAGCCGCCGGGACAGGTCGTCGGCGACCGCGCTCAGCGGCATCTTGGTCTGCGAGCCGGTCGGGTACTCCACCATCAGGTCGTCGCCGAAGAACGCCGCGAACTCCCGCAGCGCCTCGATGAGCAGGTAGTTGACCGGCATCCAGACCGGGCCGCGCCAGTTGGAGTTGCCGCCGAACAGGCCGCTGGTGCTCTCGGCCGGCTCGTACCCGACGGTGAACTCCGAGCCGCCCAGGTGCACCGTGAACGGCTTCTCCAGGTGGGCGCGGGAGAGCGTTCTGAGCCCGTACGGGGAAAGGAACTCCTCCGGGTCGAGCATCCGGGCCAGGATCCGCAGCAGCTGGTCCTGGCCCACCATGGACAGCAGCCGCTGCTGGCGGCCGTCGGCCGACAGCCGGCGCGCGCTGATCACGTCGGCGTACTCGGCCTGCCCGGCCAGCAGCCAGCGCAGCCGCGCGGCCAGCTCGGGCAGCCGGTTGAGGGTGCCGGCGGACAGCCGGGTGGTCGCCGCCAGCGGCAGCAGCCCGACGATGGACCGGGCCTTGAGCGGCATCCGGTGCCCGTCGGGCAGGCGCAGCACGTCGT
Source organism: Actinoplanes sp. CA-051413 (assembly GCF_050955795.1). Taxonomy (NCBI): domain Bacteria; kingdom Bacillati; phylum Actinomycetota; class Actinomycetes; order Micromonosporales; family Micromonosporaceae; genus Actinoplanes; species Actinoplanes sp. CA-051413. The sequence goes on along the minus strand of NZ_CP192100.1, from coordinate 2,426,892 downwards.
AGAAGAAGCAGTCCTCGTCGTCCCAGAGCCCCTGCCGGTACGCCGCCTCGGCGATGTACGCGAAGTGCTCGAAGAACTTGGTGGCCATGTCCTCGTAGGTGCGGTCGTGCAGCGCCAGCCGGATCGACATGTCGAGCAGGTTGAGCGCGTACATGGCCATCCAGCCGGTGCCGTCGGACTGCTCCAGCACGCCGGCCACCGGCAGCGCCGCGGACCGGTCGAACGGGCCGACGTTGTCCAGCCCGAGGAAGCCGCCCTCGAAGACGTTGTTGCCACCGACGTCCTTGCGGTTGACCCACCAGGTGAAGTTCAGCAGCAGCTTGTGCATGACCCGGGCCAGGAAGTCGAAGTCGCGCCCGCCGTCGATCTCGAAGACATTCAGCGCGGCCCAGGCGTGCACCGGCGGGTTGACGTCACCGAACGCCCACTCGTACGCGGGGATCTGGCCGTTGGGGTGCATGTACCACTCGCGCAGCAACAGCAGCAGCTGCGACTTGGCGAAGCCCGGATCGACCCGGGCGATCGAGACACAGTGGAAGGCCAGGTCCCAGGCGGCGTACCAGGGGTACTCCCAGGGGTCGGGCATGGAGATGACGTCGAAGCTGTTCATGTGCCACCAGGCGTTGTTGCGCCCGTAGCGGCGGCCGGGCGGCGGTGGCGCCGAGCCGGGATCGCCGTGCAGCCACTGCTTGACGTCGAAGTGGTAGAACTGCTTGCCCCACATCAGCCCGGCGATGCCCTGGCGGGCGACGGCGGCCTCCTCGGCCGAGGCCGCGGCCGGGATCAGCTCGGAAAAATAAGCCTCGGCCTCGGCCAGCCGGTCCCGGACCACGGCGGCGAAACCGTCACCGAGGTCGGGCTCGCCGGGCGCGTCGTCGCTGCGGGTGAGCCGCAGCCGGATCTCGCGGGTCTCCCCCGGGCCCAGCGTCAGCTCGTAGTGCAGCGCGCCCTTGGTGCCCACGCCCGCCGGGTTGACCGTCGGGGCGCCGGCGACGAGGTGGTCGTTGATGCCGTCCTTGGGGTACATGCTCATGCCGGGCAGGCCCCAGAGCCGCTGCGCGTTGGTCTCGTTGTCGCACATCAGCGCGGGTGGTGCGCCCTCGCCGTCCAGGGTGATGTGCCCGAGGGTGCGGTGCTCGCCGTCGAGGCGCCCGGGGCTGCCGGTGATGACCGGGACCGGCCGGTTGGGCAGTCCCCACGACCAGGTGTTGCGGAACCACAGCGACGGCAGCACGTGCAGCGTGGCCTCGTCCGGGCCGCGGTTGGACACGGTCACGACGATGCACATGTCGTTCACGTCGGCCTTGGCGTAGTCGACCGTCACGACCCAGAACCGGTCGTCGTCGAAGACGCCGGTGTCGATCAGCTCGTACTCCGGCTCCTCCCGGGAACGGTGGCCGTTGACGCGGACCAGTTCGTCGTACGGGAAGGGGGCCTGGGGGTAGTGATAGCGCCAGCGCATCCACGAGTGGGTCGGCGTCGAGTCCTGATACCACCAGTACTCCTTGGCGTCCTCGCCGTGGTTGCCGCCGTCGCCGCCGAGGCCGAACATCCGCTCCTTGAGGATCGGGTCGGCCCCGTTCCACAGGGCCAGGGCGAAACAGAACGTCTGCCGGTCGTCGCAGACTCCGGCCATGCCGTCGTCGTTCCACCGGTACGCCCGGGAGCGCGCGTGGTCGTGCGGGAAGTAGTCCCAGGCGGTGCCGTGCTCGCTGTAGTCCTCCCGGACCGTGCCCCAGGCCCGTTCGGCGAGATAGGGCCCCCACGCACGCCAGGGCCGCTCGCCGGAGTCCGCCTGCGCCAAGCGCTCGCGCTCCGCCACGCCGCCGCCCACCCCCTTCGTCCGGACCTCGCTGCATTGTTACTGGCAGGTGTTACGAACACTAACGGAGGCCACCGCCGAAGATCGTCGACGGCCGGACCCGGCTTAACAATCGCCGGGCACACTGTCCCGGTGACCTGGGCCGACGCCATCATCGCCGTGACCGCCGGCCTGCTGATCTCGATCGTGACAACTCCGGTCGGCGTCTCCGGCGCGGTGTTCCTGCTGCCGGTGCAGCTCAGCGTGCTGGACGTGCCCAACCCGGCCGTGACGCCGACGAACCTGCTGTTCAACGTCGTGTCCGGGCCGGGTGCCCTGCTGCGTTACCGCCGCCGGGGCAGCCTGGCCAGCCCGCTGACCAGGCTGCTGCTGCTCGGCACGCTGCCCGGCGTGGCGGCCGGGGCGGTACTGCGGGTCTTCGCGGTGCCCGGCCCCGGCGTGTTCCGGATCATCGTCGCCGTGCTGCTGCTGCCGCTGGGCGTGTGGCTCTGCCTGCGCGAACCACCGCCGCCGCCGGAGCGGCCGGTGACCGGCCGGCCACCGCAGCGGGGCATCGTCGCACTCGCCCTGGGCGTCGGCATGGTCGGTGGCGTCTACGGCATCGGCGGCGGGTCGATCCTGGGCCCGATCCTGGTCGGCCGCGGCCTGCCGGTGGCGGTCGTCGCGCCCGCGGCGCTGGCCTCGACCTTCGTCACGTCGGTGGCCGGCGCCGCCGCCTTCGCCGTGCTCGGCTGGGCCGGACCGGGCGACATCGCCCCGGACTGGGGCATCGGCCTGCTCTGCGGGGTGGGCGGCCTGGTCGGCGGGTACGTCGGCGCGCACCTGCAACCCCGCCTGCCGGAACGCGGCCTGCGGCTGGTCCTCGGCGGGCTGGCGGTGGCCGTGGCGGTCCTGTACGCCGGTCAGGTCGCGCTCGGGCGCTGACCGGCCGTCGGTCGAGCGGGCCACCGCCCTGCTGTTCGTCGCCGACGCGTCCGCGCCGCTGTCGCAGCCCGAGCTGGCTAGGGTCGGCGGCATGCCTGCCTCCGACTACGTCAGAAAGCTGCGCGCCCGGGTCGGCCACGACCTGATCATGTTCCCGACGGTCAGCGCGATCATCCTCAACGACCGCGGCGAGATCCTGCTCGGGCAGCGCAGCGACAACCACCAGTGGTCGGTGATCGCCGGGATGATGGACCCCGGCGAGCAGCCCGCGGACGCGCTGGTCCGCGAGGTCGAGGAGGAGACCGGCATCCAGGTCGAGATCGAACGCCTGGCCGGGGTGGCCCTGCACGAGGTCGTCTACGGCAACGGCGACCGCTGCCACATGGTCAACACCTGGTTCCGCTGCCGGGCGGTGGCCGGCGAGGCCCGGGTCAACGACTCGGAGTCGATCGCGGTGGGCTGGTTCGCCCCGGACGCGCTGCCCGAGCTGAACCCGTTCGCCCTGGTCCGGATCCGCACGTCGCTGCCGGAGGACGCGCCGGCCTGGTTCGCCCAGCCCGGCGAGGACGCGGTCCCCGGTTACTGACCGGCACCGATATGATCGCCGCTTCCATGCCGGTACACGGGGAGGCGACCCATGGATGAAACGCGCGCAACACCTGATCAGCCGGCATTTCCGCCGTGGCAGGCCCCGGAGCCGCAGCCGCGGCGCTCGCGCCGGCGCGTCTGGGGGACGATCACCGCTGTCGTGGTCGTGCTGGGCTGCCTGGGCGGGGCCGGCTTCCTGGGCGTGCACGCGATGCGGTCGACCACGCCACCGGTGACGAAGGGCCTGAGCTTCCCGGGCGCGTCGGCCGCGCCGGGCGCGTCCGCGGACCCGGAGGCGGAGACGGTCACCGGCCCCCGGGCCAGCACCTATCCGGTACGCACAGCCGACGACCTCAAGCGGGTCTGCGAGCAGTGGTACTACCCGAAGTCGCCGAAGGTGAAGTCGTCGGGCACCCAGCCGGTCAGCATCTTCGCCCAGGACAGCAAGGACTTCGACACCAAGCACGAGGCCACCCTGTTCGACATCCCGAACTGGTACACGAAGCCGAAGCAGCAGGCGTGGGACCCGTCGTCGCCGGGCAAGGTGCGCCTGGTGGCCTGCGTGGACCTGGTGCAGACCGGCAAGAAGCTCAAGAGCTGCAAGTACGACGACCCCAAAGGCCTCAAGATCCCGCTGCGCGAGGCCAAGTACCGCCTGGCCCTGTACGAGGTGGCGACGGGCAAGAAAGTGATCGAGAAGACGCTGTCGGGCGAGGACGAGGAGTGCCCGTTCATGGTGCTGCTCGGCGCGGACCGGAACGTCTACAGCCAGGTCGGCGACCGCCAGTACTACGAGATCCTGAAGAAGTACGTCGAGAAGTAGGCGCGCAGCCCTCACCTGTCCCGGCGACTGACGAGAGCGGAGACCTGTTCGTCATACCGCCAGCGGAACGTCGAACATCGCGAGTCCCGTAGGCCTGAGTTCATGGCGTGATGGGCGCAGCCCCCCATACACACCGGCAGCGCTCGGCAGGAGCGGCATTCTTCGTCGTCGAACGGCTCGAAGGTCAGCCAGCGGAGCAGCCGGTCGCCGGCGCGAGGCCAGGTGAGCAGATTGCCGATCACCTCGGCCGGGTTTCCGACAGTCTCGGGGCACTTGTAGAGCTCGCCCCGGGAGCCGACCACCAACTCGTCGTCGCGGACCGCCGTGCACGGCGCGCCGACCGGGCTCGGCAGACCCGGCACCGAAAAGCCGAAGCTCGCGGCTGCTCGGAAGAAGTCACGCTCGACCGCGGCGAACTCCGATCGGCCGAGGCAGCCGGCGTGGTAGGAGGCGCTCGGCGCCGCGGGATCGACGTCCGCGGCGACGATCTGGCCGGGGTGGATCGTAACCCGCCCGGCGAGGCCGGCGTCCGCCAACACCTCGAGCAGCCGTCCGTAGTCGCCGACGTTGTCCGCATCAAGGTTGACGCGGACGGAGACAGCAAGGATGTCGGCCACGGCCACGACGTTGGCCAGGATGGTGGCGAAACTGCCCCGGCCGCTGGTGAGTGCGCGCCGCCGGTCATGGGTTTCCGCCGGCCCGTCGACGGTCACCTGGGCGGACCGGACCCCGTGCGCGCTCAGCTGCTCGGCCACCTCGGCGGTCAGCAGATAGCCGTTGGTCAGGATCGAGGCGCTGTAATCGGCACCGGCTGCCTCCGTACGGGTACGGAAAGCGTCCGACATGCGCAGCAGACCGGCGAGGCCGATCAGCGGCTCTCCGCCGTACCAGAGGACCGACAACCGCCGGACGGACGCCAGCCTGGTCTCGACGACGCGCAGCAGCCGGTCCTGGACCGCCTCGTCCATGAGCGAGGGGTGCTTGGCCTCGAAGCAGTACGGGCAGTCGAAATTGCAGCCGAGGCTGGTCACGATGGTGAGGTGGAACGCGTCGGAGTTGCGCCGGGTCCGCCGGTACCGCTCTTGGAGCACCTCGACTTCGTCGGTCTCGTCGGTGATGACCATCCGCCCGACCACGAGGGAATGCAGCACAGCCGCGTCGAGCCCGGCCGGATCGTCGCCGGCGAGGAAAGCGGTGATCAGTTCTCGCTGGGTCGCGGGAACGACGGCAGTCGTACCCGACAGGCCGTTGTAGACATAGTGGAACGGGCCGTTGTCGACCCAGACGTTGTACCTTGATTCCTTCATCTCAGGGACGCGTCGGGTCGTCGGCCGACGCAGGCCTCGGCAGACGGATGAGCTCCCTGCCGATAATGACGTACGGGGATGGCGTCGACCGTTCGACGGGCGGTTGAGAAATCATGATCCGCGTACACGTCCCGCTGCCGGACGAATCCGGGTACGGCCCGGCGCAGAAGCTGTCGTGGAGTCGTAGCTCCTCCGCGGAGCGCATCAACATCGCGCGCAGCTCCACGCCCGCAGGCAGCACGTCCGTCGGCACATCGGTGACCGAGCCGGCGATGTCGGTGATCTCGGTGGCAATCGCGGTGAGCGGCCTTGCCACAGACCCCGCCGCCCGCAATTCGACGATCAGTCTTTCCAGGGCATCACGCGCCTCCCGCGGCAGCGCGCGGATCTCGTCACGGGTCAGACTGATGAAGACGTCGACCTCGGCGGGCACATTGTCGTCACTCAATGGCTATCCCCTGACCTGAGACATGCCGGCACCATCGTGGCAACAGGCTCCAGCAGGCAGTGAGGCGTCGTCAATCCGGCTACCAAGATCTGACTGAGCGGGTTTTATCGGCATGCGTCGGAACGTCGAAACGGCCTAGGATCAAATCCATGGTCGGATGGCCACCCGGTGCGGCAACGGACTATGCAGGCGCCGGCTCTCTGGTGGAGCGCGAGCACGAGCTGGCCGTCATCGGTGCGGGTCTGAAGCGGATCCGGACCGCCAGGAGTTGTGTCCTGATCATCGAGGCCGTCGCCGGTCAGGGCAAGACGGCACTCGTTGCGGCGGCCCGCAGGCTTGCACTGGCCCAGGACGTCGATGTCCTGGCGGCCCGCGCACACCAGGTGGAAGCAACTGCGCCGTACGACCTGCTACGGCGACTTCTCGCGGCCGCAGTGGAGCGACGGGGTGGACCGTCCGCGTTGACGGGCCCGAGCGGTTTCGCAGCCGCGCTCTTCACACCCGGTGCGACCCTGGCGCCCGGGGTGGACTACGGCTGCCAATCCCTGCTGGCCTCATTGGCCGACGAGGGCCCTGTGCTGCTGGCCGTCGATGACGCCCACTGGGCGGACACCGACTCCCTGCGCGTGATAGCCGATCTCGCGACCGACCTCAGCGACGAACGCATCATGGTGCTCGTCGCCCTCCGACCGGCCGAGAACCCGGCCGTTCAACCCCTGGTGGCGAGGTTGACGATGGGCGAGACCGCACGGTTGCTACAGCCCGGGCCGTTGTCGGTCGCCGGCGTGCGCGCGGTGCTCCGCACCGCTTTCGGGCAGGAGCCCGACGAGACGTTCACCGACGTGTGCTCGTCCTCCAGCGGGGGCAACGTCTTCTATCTCCGCGAGATCATCCGCCCGTTGCTGGCGGCAGGCGGCATCCCTGATGCCGCCACGGCGAACCAGGTGCAACGTAGCGGTGCCGACGCACTGACCCGGACGGTGCGCGCTCGGCTGGCCGAGCTCGGCGACGCCGCCGGACGCCTCGCCCGAGCGGCGGCGACACTCGGCGACGATGCCTCCCTCAAGCACGCCTCGCAGCTCGCGGGGCTGCCGTACGCCCACGGCCGGCGTGAGGCCGCCCGGTTGACGGCAGCCGCCGTACTCGCCCAGGGTGAGCCGATCGCGTTCGTTCACCCGTTGATCCGGGCGGCGGTGGAGCAGAGCGCGGAACCCGGCGTCATCGACGCGCTGCATGCCCGGGCCGCCGGCGTTCTGCAGAAAGCCGGTGCGCCGATCTCGCGAGTCGTCCAACATCTGGTGGCGGCTCCCGCAGCAGGGTCGGCACGGGTGTGCCGGCTGTTGCTGAGCGAAGCTCGCACCAATCTCGAGACCGGCTCGGCCACCGGAGCGGTCCAGTTGCTGAGCCGTGCGCTCGCGGAACCACCGACGCCGGAGCTCCGCCCCGACATACTGCTCGCACTCGCCCTCGCGGAACGCGCTACGGGCGCGATCCACGCCGCCCGTGCCCACCTCTTCGAGGTCGTCCGGTCGGGTCCGCGCGGCACGTCGATCGCGGCGATGTGGGAGCTGCTCGAAGTGCTCTATGAACTGGACGACCACGACGCCGTGGACGAGGTACACAGACGCGCCCTCGCCGTCGAACCGTACGGCGACACTCCGGACGAGATCCGTCTCAGAGCCATCTTGCTGGCGCACGCCGCGACCGGATCAATCGCGACAGCTCCTCCACGTCTTACCGACGTCGACATCGGACAGCTCACGGCCCGCTCCGGCGAGGAACGTCACCTGCTCATCTGCGCTGCGCTTCATCGCCGTGCCGCCCAGGCGGGCTCGGAAGCAGAGTTCCTGGGCCATCTCCGGCGTGCCGTGCGGGACCTGCCCGCCGACCGGCCGCTGACCTATCGGGAGATCTTCGCCGCCCTGGAAGCAGTCGCGTATCTCGCGGCCAGTGAGGCGATGACCGAGGCGGACGAGGTACTGGTCCGGATCCAGCCCGACATAGCCCGGCTCCGGGGGGTCGCGCCGGACCTCCAGGCCGAGTTCAACAATCGGGCGATCCTCAATCTGGTACGCCGGGGTCGGTTCGAGGACGCGCTGGCCCAACTGGCCGGGTCGGAAGAGTTCGCGCACCGGTACGGCTACACCATTTATGCGAGCCTCGGCCACTACGTTCGAGGGTGCATAGCGCTCGAGCGTGGGGACTACGCAGAGGCAGGGCTGATGTTCCTGCGCGAACCAGCCGGCGAGACCCTGGCTCGTGCACTCGGCGAACTACTGTCCGGCAGACCGGCTGCGGCGCTGTCGATCCTGGCGAAGAACGGCTACGCCCTGGCACCTGACGGGCCGGTGCACGAAACCGAAGTTCAGCAAGAGCCGCACCTCGTCGCGAGCCACGCGTACAGCATGCTCCACGACGAAGCTGCCGCCCTCGCCGAAGCCGACCGGGAGCTCGCCATCCGCCGCGGTCACGGACCGTCGTTCCGGCTCGCTCTCGCCCTGCGCAGACGGGCGAGATTCGCACGGAATCCCCACGACGCCACCTCGCTTCTCGCCGAGGCGGCACAGGTCTGCGCCGACACACCGCGCCTGCCCGTGCGCGCCCGGGTGCTCGCGAGTTACGGTGCCGCGCTGCGGCGCGACGGGCATCTGGTCGAGGCCCGTGAGCACCTCGCGGCGGCGCTGGATCTGACCGATCGCCTCGGCCTGACCCGGCTGCACGACCGGGTGCTGGCGGACCTGAGATCTGCCGGTAGCCGGGTCCGGCAGACCCGGATCAGTGGCGTTGAATCTCTGACCAGCAGCCAGCGGATCGTCGCCGACCGGGCCGCGCAGGGCGGCACCAACCGACGCATCGCCGAGGAGCTGTACGTCAGCGTCAAGACCGTCGAGACGCACCTCGCAGCCGTCTATCGCAAGCTCGGCGTCACGGGCCGGGACGGCCTCAAGGAGGCCCTCGCCACTCAACTTTCAGGGTCGTCACCCTGACGACCCCGGTGCCTGCCCGGTTCGACGATGACGTGGCAAGCCACAACGTCGCAGGACTGGAGCAGCCGGATGAACCACAATCGCCAGTGCATCGTCATCGCGCGCGCTGAGGCTCTGTTCGCCTCCTTCGTGCCGACGGGCGCACCACTCACCCCCGCCGAGGCTCACGAGGCTGTGGCCCAAGCGGTCCGCTCGCGGGGCGGCATCAGACGTTGTGCGGCCGAGATGGCAGCGGTCTTCGGTGACAGCCCGGATGCTGCCGTCGCACGCATGCGGTGGGCGCTGGGCATCATCACCGAGCAGGCGCCACCACGATGATCCGGGTCCTTGTCGCTGACGACGAGCCGCTCGTGAGCGCCGGCGTCAGCGCCCTGCTGAACGCTGAGCCCGACATCGAGGTGGTCGCCAAGGTGTCCGTCGGCCGGGTCGTCGAGAGCACCGACGCGTACCGGCCGGACGTGGTCGTGATGGACGTTCCGCCGGACGACATCGACATCATCGGAAAGGTGGGTGCCTGCGGCACCTCCCGCGTGCTGGTCCTCACCGTCCACCGCAGCATCCAGATCGTCGGCGAAGCCCTGAGCGCGGGGGCCGCCGGCTACCTGTTGAAGCAGAGTGCCACCGAAGCGCTGGTGGGCGGCGTACGAGCCGTCGCCGGTGCCGGGACATGGCTGGATCCGGTTGTCACGGCCGATCTGCTCATCGAGTTGGCCGGCCGGCCTGTCCGCGGCCAGAACCGGTCCACGTCGACAGACCGGCTGACCCCCCGCGAGCAGGAGGTGCTGGTCCTGCTGAGCCGCGGCATGTCGGACGCCGAGATAGCCCGGCAGCTCTTCATCAGCAATCTGACGGTGCGAACCCATGTCGGTCGAATACTGACCAAGCTCGGCGCCAGAAACCGCGCGCACGCCGTCACCACCGCGTATCAAATCGGCCTGGTGCGCATCCCGCCACCGGCGTGAATACGTCTTCAGCCGTAGCGATACGTCAAACCGGGGATCCACGAACTGCTACCCGGAAGGGACGAAATAGAAGCGACTGCGGTGAATGCTCGACCTCAGCCGAAAAAGGCATCGGCGGGAAATCCGCCGGTTCATCGAAGGAGGCACACATGATCCGAAATGCCATCCGCCGCGTTGCCGTCCCGACCCTGCTCGCCGCCGGCATGGTGGCCGGGCTCGCGGGGACAGCCCAGGCCGGCACGGGCTCCCCGGTCGTCGCCAAGCCGAACGCCGTGGCCGGTGCCACGACCCAGCTGAACCCGGGTGAGCAGCAGCTCTACTCCACCTGGTTCTGGGGTGCGACCAGACTGTGCGCGACGAACTACGACGGGCGTACCGGCACGCTCACGGTGCAGTCGACGAGCCCGGCAGCCGGGCCGGAGTACCTGTCAGTGCCCAGCGGCAGCACCGCGTGCATCGACCGGTGGTGGTGGGGAGTCCCGGTGTGGGCCATCAACAGCGGCGTCACCGATCTCTACGTCTCCACTTCCTGACCGACGACATGAACCGGAGGTGCCCTGTCCGCAGGGCACCTCCGGGTGACCGGACACCATTACTCGGAGAATCGGAGTCTCAGCCATGAGCACTGCACAGATCATCGAAAAGATCAATCGAATCCGCATTCCGGAATCCATCGGGCGTGAGCAATTGGCGCTCGCCACCCGTGACGCGGAAATCCTCGCCGATCGGCTCAGGTCGGCGCCGGACCGCATGCAAGCGCTCGTCGAAGCTCTCCTCAATGACGATCGCGAGCCGGCATTGAGGTTGCTGAGCGACCTCGACCTCACCGAGGAAGACGTACGCAAGGAGGGCGGCGGTCTGTTCTGGTTGATCGTCCTGGCAGTCGTGCTGTACTCCACCGACGCCTACTGAGTCCGCATTCCACGCGGCGGGGCCGCCCAGGATGGTGGCCGTCCGGCCGGATCAACCCGCTCGTAGGCGTGCACCACCACTGGCCCCGATCGGGCCCTCACCCGTCCGCATCACCTTTGGCCGCGACATCCCGGAGCAGCCGCAGCAACACCGCGACCAGCGGCGTGACGGTGGCATCGGTCATCGTGACGACCTGCAGGTCGCGGTGCGGCACGGGCGGACGCAGAGCTCGGTGGGCGGTACCCGGCGCGTGGGCGAGCGCCAGCCGCGACACCAGGGCGACGCCGATGCCGGTGCCCACGAGTGCCTGGGCGACGTCGTACGACGCGGTCTGGAAGCGGATCCGCGGCACGAAGCCGGCGGCGGCGGTGACCCGGTCGAACTGGGCCCGGGCGGCGTGACCGGCCAGAATGGTCACCCAGGCCTCCTCGCGCAGCTGCGCCAGCCCGACCGGCCCCGGCGCGGCCAGCGCGGGATGGTCGTCAGGCAGCACGACGACCATGGGGTCGCGCAGCAACGGATGAACGGTGACCCGCTCCGGCGGCGTGAGCGGGGTGTCCCAGGAGGCGATGACCGCCACGTCGAGGCGGCCGGCGACAACCTCGTCGATGCCGACGTCGGACGTGATGTCGGTGACGGTCAGGTCGGCGTCCGGGTAGCGGTGACGCAACGCGGTGAGCGCCGGAGGCAGCAGGTGCAGAGCGGCGGCCTGGAAAGCGCCGATGCGCAGCCGCAGGGAGAGCCGTCCGAGCAGCCCGTCGAGCCCGGAAGCGGCGCGCTGGGTCTCCTCGTCGATGACGCGTCCGTGCTGGGCCAGCAGGGCGCCGGCGGCGGTGAGGGCGGCGCCACGCGGCCCGCGATGCACGAGGGTGGTGCCCAGCTCGCGCTCCGCCTTGGCGAGCTGCTGAGTGACCGCTGCGGGGGTGCGGCCCAGCGCCTGCGCCGCACCGGCCATCGAGCCGAAGCGGTCGATCAGCGCGAGCAGTTGCAGCTGGGCCGGCTCCATGCGTGAAGAATATCTAACGCTGCCTGCGGAAATGCGGCCTTCACTTCACGCTCGTTTGTCCGCACGCTGGGTTCATGCCCACTCACCTTGCCGCTTTTGTGGTCACGACCTGGCTGCTCGCGATGCTCCCCGGCGCCGGACAGGCCCTTGTGGTTCGCCAGACCCTGGCCGGTGGACTGCGCGCGGCGTGGGCGGGCATCGCGGGCACGGCGACCGGGCTGCTGGTCTGGACGACTGCGGCCGCCGCCGGCCTGTCGGCGGTCGTCCTGGCCAACCCCGGCGCGTACGCAGTGATCCGCGCCGCCGGTGGCGCGGTGCTGGCCATCCTGGGCGTGAGCACCTTGCTGTCCTTGCGCAAGACTCCGCCGGCAGCCGGAGCGCCAGAGCCGCCGGTGCGGTGGGGCGGCTACCTTGCCGGGCTGGCGACCAACCTCGGTAATCCCAAGGCCGGGGTCTTCGCGATCTCGCTGCTCCCCCAGTTCGTGACGGCGGACGGGCCGGTTCTGTTGTCGAGCCTTGCTCTCGGTGGCTTGTGGGCGTTGGTTACGGCCTGCTGGTACCTGCTGTTCACGTGGGCGGTGAATCGGGGGCGGTCGTTTGCGTCCCGGCCGGCGGTGCATCGCCGGGTGCAGGTGGTCACCGGCGGGGTGCTGGTTCTGCTCGGAGTGGCTGTCGCCGCCGGCGTCTGAACCGGCTGCTGGGCTTCGCCCAGCCGCGATCACCCGGGCCGCACTGCATCTCACCCGGCCGCGCCCCGCCCAGCTTGCGCCGCACCCCCCAGCCCGCGCCCCACCGCATTTCGCTCGGCCGCACGACCTCAGGCGAGCCAGCCCGGCCGGATCAACCCCGCCTCATAGGCATGAACCACCACCTGCGCCCGATCCCGAGCCCCCAGCTTCACCATCGTCCGGCTGACGTGGGTCTTCGCCGTCGCCGGACTGATCAGCAGGCGGGCCGCAATCTCGTCGTTGGACAACCCCTCGCCCACCAGCACCATCACCTCCCGTTCCCGATCGGTCAGCTGCTCCAGGACGCGTTCGGCCTCCTCAGGCGGCACCGACGGACGACCCCGCCCGCCCGGAGTCGCGAATTCGCCGATGACCCGCCGGGTGACGCTCGGCGACAACAAGGCGTCGCCGGCCGCGACCGCCCGGACCGCGCGCAGCAGTTCCACCGGTTCGGTGTCCTTGACCAGGAAGCCCGACGCCCCGGTGCGCAGCGCCTCGAAGACGTACTCGTCCAGCTCGAACGTGGTCAGGATGACCACCCGGGTGGCGGCCAGGTCCGGGTCCGCGGCGATGCGACGGGTCGCCTCCAGCCCGTCCACGCCCGGCATCCGGATGTCCATGAGGACCACGTCCGGGCGGGTCTCGGCGGCCAGCCGGGCCGCTTCCAGCCCGTCACCCGCCTCGGCGACCACTTCGATGTCCGGCTCGGCGTTCAGCAGGGCCCGGAACCCGGCCCGCACCAGGGCCTGGTCGTCGGCCAGCAGCACGGTGATCATGCAGGCTCCCTTGTCGGGGTGGTGGGCAGAACCGCGGAGACCAGGTAGCCGCCGTCGGGCAACGGGCCCGCTTCGAGGGAGCCGCCGAGGCTGGCGGCCCTGGCCCGCATCCCGGCAATGCCGCTGCCGCCGTCGTCAGTCCCCGGAGCCACGTCGGTGTCCGGTCGCGGCGCCGACCGGCCGGCATCATTGCGGATCGTCAAGCGCAGCTCGCTCGGGGCGTAGGTGACCGAGACAGTGGCCGAGGCGCCGGTGGCCGCGTGCCGGCGTACGTTCGTCAGGGCTTCCTGGACGATCCGGTACGCCGCGCGGTCCACCTCCGCCGGCAGGTCCCGCCGCTCCCCCACGGTCTCGGTCGTCACCGGCAGCCCGGCGTCCGCCGTGAGGTCGGTGAGGCGGTCCAGGCCGAGCGCGGGCTGGCGGGGTGCGGCCTCCTCCTCGGGGCGCAGCACGCCGAGCACGGCGCGAACCTCCCGCAGGGCCTCCGCGCTCGCGGTCTTGATCGCGGTCAGCGCCTCGCGGGCCTGCTCCGGCCGGTTGTCCATCAGGTGCAGGCCCACCCCGGCCTGCACGTTGATCAGTGACAGGTGGTGGCCGAGCACGTCGTGCAGCTCGCGGGCGATGCGCAACCGCTCGTCGGCGGCCTGGCGGCGTTCCTGCTCCTCGCGGGCGCGGGCGCGCTCGGCGTTGGCCTTGGACATCTCGGCGAGATAGGCGGCCCGGGCCCCGGCGGCGCTGCCGAGGAACCCGGTCAGGGCCAGCCCGAAGGCGGTGAGCACGGCGTCGCGCGGGGTCGGGCGGGCGGCGGGCGAGAGTCCGAGCGGATCGGCGCAGAGGAACATGACGAGGAGGTAGGCCAGGTAGCCGGCCGCCACGGTGATCAGGGCGGATCGGCGGTGACCGGTGCGCACCGCGGTGAACAACGCGATGACCGGCGCGACGGCGTAGGTCCAGGACGGTACGGCGAGGGCGGCGTACCCGATCGACGCCGCGCCGGCGACCGCGAGGACCACGACCGGCGCGCGTCCCCGCCAGGCCAGGGCCAGCGGGCCGACCAGCAGCAACGCGCACGCGATGACGTCCCGGGGGTGGGCCAGGTGGGCGGCGTACGGCCAGTTGCCGAAAATGTGGAAGCAGAGAGCGGTGATGACCGCCCCGCGCCAGTGCCCGTGCCGCGATCGGCGGCGTGCATACCCGGGCCAGTCCGCCGACCGGAACCGCCCCGAGCGGCTGCGGCGGCGCCACTCCTGCCACTCCGCCTTGCGGGCAGCGGCAGACGGTCTCCCACGAAGGGAAGACGGCTGGTCGCGTACACCCCGGTCTGGCACGTTCCCGAACCTACGGCACCGCTGCTCACCCGGGCATCCGCACCAAGAACGACGGTGCCCTGCGCCTCAGGTACTACGGCCGGCCATCGCGTACTCCTCAGGGCGTACCGGTGGGCGTACCGGATGCTCCGCCGGGGCGACGCGGCCCGGCGCCGGATCCGTCACCCTGGAAGTCAGTCCCGCCACGTTTCAGGAGGTCACCGTGTATCCCAGCGACACCACCCGGTCCGGTCCGAATCGGCTCCGCACCTCCGACACCGAGCGCGAGCAGGTGGCCGAGATCCTGCGGGCCGCGATGACCGAGGGCCGGCTCACCCTCGAGGAGGGCGAGGAAAGGCTCGGTCAGGTGTACGCCGCCAAGTACCGCGACGAGCTCGCCCCGCTGACCGCCGACCTGCCCGACAACGGCCGCCG
Organism: Actinoplanes sp. CA-051413; assembly: GCF_050955795.1. Taxonomy (NCBI): domain Bacteria; kingdom Bacillati; phylum Actinomycetota; class Actinomycetes; order Micromonosporales; family Micromonosporaceae; genus Actinoplanes; species Actinoplanes sp. CA-051413. The sequence goes on along the minus strand of NZ_CP192100.1, from coordinate 2,411,867 downwards.
CGCGCTGGCCGCGACACCGGAGGCGCAGGCCGCGACACGCCGGGGCGTACGCCGGCACGCCGGCTTCGTCGCGACGCTGGCCCTCTTCCTGACCGCTCTCTGGGCGCTCTCCGGGGCGCACTTCTTCTGGCCCGCGATCCCGCTGGTCTTCCTGGTCATGGGCCTGATGCGGCACGCGCGGTACGGCCGCTACCGGGCCGAGTACGGCTACCGCCACCACGTCGCCCCGTGGAACGCACCGACCTATAGGTGATGGTAAACACTCCATAGTAGACGTGGCGGTCGTTGCCCGCCCCTCCCCGCTCTGCGACAGTTGCCAGGTTTACCCCCGGCCGTGTCGCGCCGGGGCTACGGGGAGGGGTGGGCACGACCATGATGGGTCCGTCGCACGCACTGTCGGGCGCGGCCGTCTGGCTGGCCGGCAGCTGGGCCTTGGATCACTTCGCGGGGTACGCCCAGTCGCCGCTCGCGATCGCGGTCGGCACCACGGTCTGCGCGGGCGGCGCCCTGCTGCCCGACCTGGACCTGTCCGGCAAGGTGACCCGCAACCAGGGCGGCGCGACGGTGGCCCGCACGTTCGGCGTGTTCTCGCTGTTCGTGGCCGAGGTCATCGAGAAGATCTCGCTCGGCATCTACACGGCGACGAAACTGAGCAAGGACCCGCGCCGCAACAACGGTCACCGTACGTTCACCCACACGCTGCCGTTCGCGGCGCTGGTCGGCTGGGGCACGACGGCGCTGTGCGCGGGCTCCGGCAAGTGGGCGGTCGTGGCAGTGGTGTTCTTCATGGCCGGCCTGGCCCTGCGCGGCCTGTTCGACGAGTGGGCCGAACGCGCCGGCTGGCTGATCGTGACCCTGGCGTCGGGCGTGATCGCCTGGTTCACGGCGGCGAACCTGCCCGGCGACCGCGGCTATCCGATGCTGGGCTTCGCGGTCGGCGTGGGCTGCGTCGTGCACCTGCTGGGCGACATGATCACGAAGAACGGCGTACCGATCCTGTGGCCGATTCCGATGGGCCGCCGCATGTGGCGCATGATCGGCGTCCCGAACGGCATAGCGATCAAGGTCGGAGGTCGCGGCGAGGTGCTGGTGCTACGCACTGTGTTCACGCTGATCGCCATCCTGTCGGTCTTCGGAATGTTCGCCCCGCACGTGCTGCAACGCCTGGACCTGGAACTCTGGGCCGACGGCTGACCGGCGTGCGGGTCGTCGAAACCTTCGTCGCCGGCAAGGCCGGCGATCCCCAGCTCTGCGAGGACGCCGTCATCGTGACGGAAGGTCACGCAGCGATCGTGGACGGCGCCACAGACATAACCGGCCAGGGGTACGGCATGCCGGCCGTCACGGGCGGCCGCTGGGCGATGGCAGCCTGCGTCTCGGCCATCACCACCCTCCCCGAGGACGCCGACGTGGAGTCGGCCACTCTCCGCCTGACGTCGACGCTCGCGGAGCGGATCGACCCGGAGCTGCCGGCGCATTTGCGTCCGAGCGCGTCGGTGACCATCTACTCGCGGCGGCGCCGGCAGGTGTGGCAGATCGGGGATGTGGGCTTCTCCTACGCCGGGATGCCGGCGGGGGTGGGGCGGCCGCGCAAGCCGCTCGACCGGATCGCCGCCGAGTTCAGGGCGGCAGTGATCGCGGCCGAGATCGCCATCGGAGGGCTGGATCTCGCCGTCAGCGATCCGGGCCGGGCCGCGGCCCGGGTACTGATATCTCGCCAGGGCGCCCTGCGCAACACCATCGGCCCCTACGGCTTCGCGGCGATCGACGGCCGCCCGGTGCCGTCCTCGCTCATCGTCGTGCACGACGTCCCTGCGCACGTCGACGAATTGGTGCTGGCCAGCGACGGATATCCGGTGATCCTGCCGACGTTGGCGGAGACCGAGGCGCGGCTGGCCGAGCTGCTGGCCGAGGACCCGTACTGCATCGGCCCGCTGCGCGGGACCAAGGGGGTCATGGCCGGCCAGACCAGCTTCGACGACCGCTCCTACCTGCACCTCCGTCTCTCCTGACGCGACATCCGCCACTGAGACCCTTGACGTTGCCACGTCGTCGCTGGCGCCGCGCTTGGCCAACTGAGCCACTGAGATGCGGAGCCGAACCGGTCAGGATGTTGTTCGCCGGCCGAGCCACAACCGCAGTTCCGGTCCGTCATCGACGTGCAGCAGGCCCTTGTCCTCTGCGGAAGCCAAGCCGTCACGCAGTGCCGTCTCACCGAGGAGTAACCGTTGCGCCAGTGATGCCATCGTGGTCCGGACAGGTAACTGCGGCGTCCACCTCAGCACGGATTCGACGTCACGGGCCACGTCAGTGGGCTCGGCCCCGGTCGCTTCGCGACGGGCGAGCCAGACGGGAGGTTCGACGATGGTGACGGGCCAGCAGGAGATCAGCCAGTGATACCCCGGCTGACCTGCGGTATCGGCTCGCCACCGGGCCACCCGTGTTCTGAACCATTCGGCGTCACCCAGGTGGAAGTCGGCTGCGCCGTACCCGCCTGTCAGGGTGGCCAACGTCAACCCGCCTGAGCTGGAGCGGAACGGCGTCTCCAGCAAGTCGTCGAAGGCTGTCCGGTCCTCCGGAGAAGGACCGTCATGCAGCTCAAGGCGTATCGCGTGAGGGGCTAGATCGTCCGCCTGGGCGGATAGCCAGCCGGCACCCGATCCCGCGAACGTACCCGCCTGGGTGTCTCCGCGATCACGGTGATGCGGCACCACCGGGTCCTCGGCGGCATCCCACGCCACGCAGTTGTCGACCAGCAGAAGCAGCCCGTACTCCGGCCGGTACTCCCTGGTTTCGAATACACGTACGGCACTCACGATGTCACGCTACGCCACGACAACCTCAAGGCACGGCGGTAACCCTAGCTACGCAGCCCGCTCGCCGCGTGACCGCTCTCGGTGGGCGGCGCACACCAGGCGGCAGATCAGTGCGTTTGGTGGCCCGCCTTGTCTTCTTCGGCTTGGAGAGCTCCAAGGAGATCCCACCTGTTACCGGCGATGTCGAGAAAAACTGCGACACGGCCATACGGTTCGGTGCGCGGCTCACGGACGAACGTGACGCCGGCCATGGTCATCCTTTGATATGCGGCGTCGAAGTCATCGACGCGAAGGAAGAACCCGACTCGACCGGCTGCCTGGTCACCAACCGCTGCGGTTTGGCGCTCTCCGTCTGCACGAGCAAGGAGGATGCCTGTCTGTGCGCCGGGAGGGCGAATGACCACCCAGCGCTTGGGGCGCCCGTCATCGGTGAGCGCCGGAGAGTCCTCGACAAGATCGAACCCGAGTATGCCGGTGAAGAAGTCGATGGCCGGGTCGTACTCATCGACGATCACTGTAACCAGGTCGATCTGCATCCGGGCAGCGTACGCATGGGGAGCACCGCTCGTCGCCGCGCGCGATCTCGGCGGCAAATGAGTACGCGGCTGGATATCGACTGCTGGATGATCAGCCGGTGGACATGGATGCGCAGGTCGATCTGAGTAGCCTCACGCCAGTCGAACGGCTACTGCTTCGGTTCGGCATGACGGAGTGGGAGCGCCCGGACGGTGACAGGGAAGCGGTCGTCGACCTTCTCGGCTACCGAGATCGCAACGCACTGCGCTCGGATGTGCCACGGCTCGTCGGCCTCCTCGATGCGTTACGTCCCGTGTCGCGTCGTGAGTGCCGCCGCCTTCTGCTGGCCACCGAGCTGGCATTCGCCAGCGAGACGCTGGGTTGGTCGCGGGACTGGACGTCCGACACCGGCTTCACCGACCGTGACACCATCACGGTGCTGCGCGGCATCCAGGAGAAACTGGCCGGCATTGTCCACGGGGCAGATGACCGCCCGACCGAGTCCACTCCGTCGGCTCGGCCTGCCTGGGAACCGATCCCCATGGATGCCGACGACACGTACTGGGACCCCTTCTACCAGCGTTTCGCCTTCCGGCCCGGCATGCGATCCTGGCCCGCGATAGAAGAGCCCCGGCCGTCGGTCACCGTCGACCTCGGACCGATCTTCGCCGGCAGCCACGCGCAGTTCGCGGCCGGCGCGGACGCCATCAACAGCCTCGCGCTGGTCGCGCTCACCCGAGTGCTGGACCCCGACACCAGCATTGTCGTGCTCGACTGGCAGCACCAAACGTACCGGTTCTGGCCCCACCTGTTCGCCTGCCAGTCGGACCAGCAATGGCCCACGACGGTCTTCCCGAACGGGGACTACTACATCTTCCTCACCGAGGACATGAGCACGGGGACCTTCGGACATCCCTGGGAACAGACGCTCTGTATCTTCGGCGAGCAGCTGGTGTCCGCCCTGGTACCGACTCTCACGAGTTGGCTTCCCGTCAAGCGCAGCAACCTGTAGCAAGAGTCAGCGCTGCTCGCCGGATGCCCCTCTCGGAGACACGAGAGCGCACATGATCTTGTTCAATTTCCCGGATTGCATCGGCGGGTAATCGTCTGCCCGGCCCGGTCATGGCACGGCTATCAGTTCTACTGACCTGAGAGGTATGGCAGTGCGGATCGAGCTGGTCACTGGCGACATCACGGCTCAGCCGGTCGACGCCATCGTCAACGCGCTGCACGCCGCACCGCCCGCCGTGGACGTGGTTCGTCTCGTACTCTTCGACGAGCAAACGCGCTACGCCGCGGAGCGCGTCCACGAGGCCTTGGAATACGGTCGATGAAACGTACAGCGGAGATCAGCACGCTTCAACGCGGCGTGAGCGGATGTTGCAGGCTCGCGTTCACAACCCGGAGACAGAGTTCGGAGGGTGCGGCGTGAACCGGCCGGGCCGTTGCTTCTGCCGCCGCCGTCGAGTCCGGTTCAGGGGCCGGACTTCGCCCTCGAGATCCGTAATCGCTGCGAAGGTAGTGACGTGGTTGTGCGTAATGCGCTGACCCGTCATCGGCAGGGCGTAACCAGGGTGCTCGTAGTTCGCCGCGATGGTCTGGACGTGGCCCAGATCGGCATCGGTCATCTGCAACGCCCTGTCCGCCAGGACTCGGGGTGCCGAGCAGAAGGATCCAGTCGGGCAGGTGTGCGTGAGCCGGCGCAGGACGGGTGTGCTGTCGGCGGACGATGTCTTCGACGACGGTGTGCGCTAATGCGGCTCGCGGGTCAGCACGGTCGCGGCGACCGCTGTCAGGACTTGCTGGGCGACGGCCTGTACCGGCGCGGTGGCGTCGACGGTAACGGCTCCGCGTCGGCGCCATTGCGCCAGGAAGGAGGTGTGGCTTTCGAGGGCCTTCTGCAGGGCGGCGCCGGAGTCGCCGAAGTGGTTGTCGCCGCGACGTTGACCCACGCGATGGACCACCGTTGTCTGATCGATGTCCAGCAGGGCGCACACGTCGAACCGGGCGCTGAGGTCCGGGGCGTTGTCGGCGTGTCCGACCAGCCACAGGGTTTGTACGCCCCGATCGCGGGCGGTGCTGATGAGGGCATCGAGGCGGTCCGGATCCCAGTGGCGTGAAGTGCCGGCCGTCCAGGCCGTGTCGTCGTCGAGACTGACCGCGTCATGCCCGTTGAGCGCTAAGTACCGCGCAAGGGTGGATTTGCCGGAACTGCGTACGCCGGTCACGAAGACGACGAACATCATGTTCCTCCTGCTGATGCGAGGGTCGGGCGGCCGCTCGGCGACATCGTAGTGATGGGCGCGACTGTGGTGTCGCTGACGTGTCCGATCCTGATTGGCGGCCCGACGTCCAGGGTGAGAGCATCTTCTGATGCTCTTGCGCCCAGATGCCACGGCACAACTCACCGAGCTTCTGCGGTCTCGGATCCTCGTCCTCGACGGCGCGATGGGCACGATGATCCAGCGGCATGCTTTCGCTGAACAGGACTTTCGGGGCGAGCGGTTCGCCGAGTGGCCGAGCGACCTGCGGGGTAACAACGACCTGCTGTCGCTGACCCAGCCCGAGGCGATCCGGGAGATCCACCGCGATTACCTGCGGGCCGGAGCGGACCTGATCGAGACCAATACCTTCAACGCCCAGCGGATCTCGCTCGCCGACTACGGCATGCAGGACATCGCGTACGAGCTCAACCTCGAGGCTGCCAGGCTGGCCCGGGCTGAGTGCGACGCGGCGACCGCGGTCGACCCGGCCAGGCCGCGGTTCGTGGTGGGTGCGTTGGGCCCGACGAACCGGACCGCGTCGATCTCGCCGGATGTCAACGACCCCGGCGCGCGCAACGTCACGTACACCGAACTGGTCGAGGCGTACCTGGAGCAGGCCAACGGCCTGGTCGACGGCGGCGCCGACATCCTGATGGTCGAGACGATTTTCGACACGCTGAACGCCAAGGCGGCGATCTTCGCGCTGGAAACTCTCTTCGAGCAGCGTGAGCGCCGTTGGCCGGTGATGATCTCGGGCACCATCACCGACGCTTCCGGCCGTACCCTGTCCGGTCAGGTCACCGAGGCGTTCTGGAATTCGGTACGGCACGCGCAGCCTCTGCTGATCGGGCTCAACTGCGCCCTCGGGGCGCAGGAGATGCGACCCTACCTGGCCGAGGTGTCGCGCCTGGCCGACTGCTTCGTTTCCTGCTATCCGAACGCGGGTCTGCCCAACCAGTTCGGCGAGTACGACGAGATGCCGGGGCAGACAGCCGGGATCGTGCGGGAGTTCGCGGACAGCGGCCTGCTCAACGTGCTCGGCGGCTGCTGCGGCACCACCCCGGAACACATCGCGGCGATGGCCGCTGCCGTCGAGGGCCTCGCCCCGCGGGTGCCGGCCGGCTCCGATACGGCCTGCCGGCTGTCCGGCCTGGAGCCGCTCAACATCACTGCCGAGTCGCTGTTCGTCAACATCGGCGAGCGGACCAACATCACCGGCTCGGCGAAGTTCCGCAATCTGATCCGCGACGGCGACTACCCGGCCGCGCTGTCGGTCGCCCGTCAGCAGGTCGAGAACGGCGCCCAGGTCATCGACATCAACATGGACGAGGGCATGATCGACGGCCTCGCCGCGATGGACCGCTTCGTCAAGCTGATCGCGAGCGAGCCCGACATCAGCCGCGTCCCGTTGATGATCGACTCGTCGAAGTTCGAGGTCATCGAGGCCGGCCTGCGCTGTGTGCAGGGCAAGCCGATCGTGAACTCGATCTCGCTGAAGGAGGGCGAGGACAAGTTCCGTGCCCAGGCCCGGCTGTGCCGCAAGTACGGCGCCGCCGTCGTCGTGATGGCCTTCGACGAAGACGGTCAGGCCGACAATCTCGAGCGCCGCAAGCAGATCTGCGAGCGGGCCTACCGGATCCTCGTCGACGAGATCGGCTTCCCGGCCGAAGACATCATCTTCGACCCGAACATCTTCGCGGTCGCGACCGGCATCGAGGAGCACGCCAACTACGGCGTCGATTTCATCGAAGGCACGCGCTGGATCAAGCAGAACCTGCCCGGCGCTCTGGTGTCCGGCGGCGTGTCCAACGTTTCCTTCTCGTTCCGCGGCAACAACGCCGTCCGGGAGGCCATCCACGCCGTCTTCCTCTACCACGCCATCGGCGCCGGCATGGACATGGGCATCGTGAACGCCGGCGCTCTGACCGTCTACGACCAGGTCGATCCGGTACTGCGCGAGGGCATCGAGGACGTGATCCTCAACCGCCGTCGCGACGCCGGTGAACGGCTGCTGGAGATCGCTACCGAGTTCGCCGGTGACGGCCGCAAGGCCGAGGCGGTCAACGACGCTTGGCGTTCACTGCCCGTCGGAGAACGCATCACCCACGCATTGGTCAAAGGCATCGACGATCACGTGGAGGCCGACACAGAGGAACTCCGGGCGCTCATCGAGGGCCGCGGCGGCCAGCCCATCGAAGTCATCGAGGGGCCCCTGATGGCCGGGATGAACGTCGTCGGTGACCTGTTCGGCGCCGGGAAGATGTTCCTGCCTCAGGTGGTCAAGTCGGCGCGGGTGATGAAGAAGGCGGTCGCCTACCTGATCCCGTTCATCGAGGCGACCAAGAAACCAGGAGACGCCCGGCGAAGCAACGGTGTCGTCATCATGGCAACCGTCAAGGGCGACGTGCACGACATCGGCAAGAACATCGTCGGCGTCGTTCTGCAGTGCAACAACTACGAGGTCATCGACCTCGGCGTCATGGTTCCCGCCGAGAAGATCCTCGCCGCGGCTGAGGAGCACAGTGCCGACGCCATCGGGCTGTCCGGGCTGATCACCCCCTCGCTGGAGGAGATGGTCGGCTTCGCGGCCGAGATGGAGCGCCGCGGACTGCAGATTCCCCTGCTCCTCGGCGGCGCCACGACCTCGCGGGCGCACACCGCGGTCAAGGTCGACCAGAAATACCACGGGCCGGTCATCTGGGTGAAGGACGCCTCGCGTTCGGTTCCGGTCGTCGCAGCGCTGCTGTCCGACGAGCAGCGTCCCGCTCTGCTTGCCGAGGTCGCCGCCGACTACGAGTCCCTGCGCGAACGCTACGCCGCCCGCAACGACACGAAGGTGATGCTGCCGATCTCGGCAGCTCGGGACAATCACACACCGATCGACTGGGCCGGCTACCGCCCGCCGCGGCCCCGACTGATCGCCGCGCAGTCGCCGCGGGTCCATCAGGCCGGCCGGCCGGCACCGGCGGCACACCAGTTCGTCAAGACGTTCGCCGACTACCCGCTCAGCGAACTGCGCGAGTACATCGACTGGCAGCCGTTCTTCAACGCGTGGGAGATGAAGGGCCGGTTCCCCGACATCCTCAACAACCCGGCCACGGGGGAAGCCGCCCGCCGACTGTACGACGACGCGCAGACGATGCTCGACCGGCTCATCGCCGAGAAGTGGATCACCGCGGCCGGTGTCATCGGGTTGTTCCCCGCCAACGCGGTCGGCGACGACATCGAGCTGTACACCAGCGAGGACCGCACCGCGGTGCTCAGCACCTTGCATCAGCTGCGGCAACAGACCGAACACCGGGCCGGAGTGCCACACCGATCCCTCGCCGACTTCGTCGCGCCCCGCGACACCGGCCTACCCGACTATGTCGGCGCGTTCGCGGTGACCGCCGGTCTCGGCATCGGCGACAAGATCGCCGAGTTCAAGGCCGCTATGGACGACTACAGCGCCATCCTGCTGGAGTCGCTGGCCGACCGGCTGGCCGAGGCCTTCGCCGAGCGGCTCCACGAACGCGTCCGCACCGAATTCTGGGCGTACCAGCCCGACGAGAACCTCGACAGCGAGGCGCTGATCAAAGAGAAGTACATCGGCATCCGACCTGCTCCCGGTTACCCGGCCTGCCCCGAGCACACTGAGAAGCAGACGATCTGGCAACTGCTCGACGTCCGGGCCAACACGGGGATCGAGCTGACCGAGAGCATGGCCATGTGGCCGGGCGCCGCTGTCAGCGGCCTGTACTTCTCCCATCCGCAGTCGCAGTACTTCGTGCTCGGCCAGATCGGCCGCGACCAGGTCGAGAACTATGCCCGCCGCAAAGGCTGGACCGTCGCCGAAGCGGAGAAATGGCTGGCGCCCAACCTCGGCTATCGCTCGGACAACGAATGACCAGCCGCAGTAACCCGATGGCCTGCTCCTGAGCGTTGATGCCGGGCACTTAGCGGCCGTCGCGGTGGCTAATCTCCGGAGAATCCCCAGAAGTAGATCTCGTTCGGTTTCCCCGCAGTGTCGTGCAGTACCGCACACCTACCGAACCATCGCTCCTGAGCCAGGGGCCCCAATGCCTCGACCTGAGCCCGGGTCGGCTTGGTGACACCCGACCGCTCAAGCGCTTCCGCCTCGCTGACTGTCCTGACCGTCCCGTAGTCGGCGTCCTTGAGCTCGGTCACCACCCATCGCACGTCGAGGATCGAGTGCGTACCGCACTCTTGAACGGTTTCGTCAGCCCACAGTTCGTCCTCGGTCTGCGGTCGGTTCGGGAAGTCGGCAGCCGACGTGCCCAGCTCGTACGGCACCGCCCACCAGTATTCCCCGGCTAGACACACCGATCGGTTCTCGCCACCCCTTGCCGGGCCACAGGCTGTGAGACCGTCTCGTACCGGAACCGGCGGCCGTTGCCACGTGCGTGGGCGGTGGGCAACGCCGGGTGCGTTCAGAGCGTTGGTCCGTGCCTCGGATGCTTCGCAGTGACGCAGGGAGATCGAAATACGGCTGCTGCTCCGACAACGCCGAGTTACGGTGCTCCGATGCAGGCGTACGCGGCCCACCGGGCAACCCAAGCAGCCCTATCAACCGCCTCCTCACTCGGCCTGACCGCCCACGACGCAGTCGTGCTGCACAACTCGAACAAGCTCACCCTGCGCCTCCAGCCCTGCGACGTGCTGGCCCGAGTCGCACCGGCAGCACACCAGTCCGCCCAGTTCGAACTGGACATCGCTCAGCGACTGTTCGAGGTCGGCAGCCCGGTGGCCGCACTGGAACCACCCGAGGTCTTCGCGCGGGACGACTTCGTCATCACCTTATGGACCTACTACGAACCGGTGACCACCCAAGCGATCCCACCCGCGGACTACGCCAGCGCGCTCGAACGTCTGCATGCCGGGATGCGCCGGGTCGACCTGCGCACCCCGCATTTCACGGACCGGATCTCCGAGGCCCAGACGCTCGTGGCCGACCACGAAAGAACGCCGAAGCTCACTGACGAGGACCGGGCCTTTCTCGCCGGCACGCTGGACCGCCTGCGCCAAGCCGTCAGCGACAGCGGCCGCCCCGAACAACTTCTGCACGGCGAACCTCACCCGGGCAACCTGCTCCCGACCGCGACCGGCCCGCTCTTCATCGACTTCGAGACGTGCTGCCAGGGGCCGATCGAATTCGACCTGGCCCACGCACCCGACAAGGTCGCAGACCTCTACCCGGGCGTCGACCACGACCTGCTCCGCGACTGCCGGGCCGTCACGCTGGCGATGATCACTGCGTGGCGCTGGGATCGCGACGACCAGTTCCCCGACGGTCACCGGCTCGGCGTCGAGTGGCTCAGCGACCTCCGGAAGGCGACGGCTCGGTAGGTCACGCGTCCGCGTAACACTCCACGATCGACACGTCGAGCGGGAACCGCACCTCGATCCCCCCGAACAACAGCTCCCCCGCCTTGGCCGCGCTCACCCGTACCGCCTCAGCCACCTGCTCCGTTTCCTCGACCGGGCAGTGCACCCCCACCTCGTCGTGCACGAACAGCACCAGCTCCGCCCGCATGCCCTCCAACGCCGTCCGCAGCGTCGCCAGCAGCACCAGCGCCCATTCGGCCGCCGTCGCCTGGATCACAAAGTTGCGGGTGAAGCGGCCTCGCGCCCGGCCCGATGCCCCGCCCTGCGGCTCCGCCGATCCCGACTCCTCGGGCGGCTCCAGGCCCGCTTCACGCCAGGCCGTGGACGCCGGCGGGCAGGTGCGGCCCAGCCAGGAGCGGACCAGGCCGCCCGCCTCCCCCGTACGGGCCGCGGCCTCCACGTAGTCGAAGGCCGTGGGGTAGCTCTGCCTCAGCACCGCCAGGGCCGGGATCGCCGCGCCGCCGGTCTGGCCGTACATCGCGCCCAGCAGGGCCACCTTGGCCTTGGCCCGGTCGCCGTTGAACGAGTCGGTGGCCAGCGCCGCGTAGAGGTCTCCGGCGGCGCCGGCGCGGGCCAGCCGGGAATCGCCGGACACCGCCGCCAGCACGCGCGGCTCCAGCTGGCCCGCGTCGGCGACCACGAAGCGCCAGCCGGGGTCGGCGACCACCGCCCGGCGGACCACCTTGGGCACCTGGAGGGCGCCGCCGCCGCGGGTGGCCCAGCGGCCCGACACCACGCCGCCGGGGACGTACTCGGGTCGGAAGCGGCCTTCGCTGATCCAGGCGTCGCGCCAGGCCCAGCCGTGGGCCGTCCAGATGCGGTAGAGCTCCTTGTATTCGAGCAGCGGCTTCACCGCCGGGTGCTCGACCTGGCGCAGCACCCAGGCCCGGGTGTTGGGCACCTCGATGCCGGCCCGGGCGAACGCGCGCAGCACCTCGGCCGGGGAGTCCGGGTGCAGGCCGTGCACGCCGAAGGCCGCGTTGATCTCGGCGGTCAGCTCGGCCAGCCGGCGGGGCGGGCCGACCGGCTGCGGGGCGCCGAGCAGGTCGCGCAGCAGCTGGTCGTGGATGTCCGCGCGCCACGGCAGACCGGCGTGGCCCATCTCGGCGCCGACCAGCGCCCCGGCGGACTCGGCGGCCACCAGCAGGGCGAAACGGCCGGGTTGGCCGGTGGCGGCGATCCGGGCGTGCTGGTCCGCATACACCCTCGTCAGGGCCTCGAGGGTCACCGAGCCGGCGGCGGCCGACGGCCCGGACATGGCTTCGAAGAGCGCGCCCTGGGCGAAGCCCGGTGGTTGCGGGAGGCGCGGTGGCGGGTCGGCCGGCACCGGCGCGCCGGTCAGCCGGGCCCAGGCCGCCGCCAGCGCGCGGGGCTCGCCCCAGCGGCCCGCGTGGCCGAGCAGCAGCGCCTCGGTCAGCTCGATGTCGTGGCAGCGGCGCACCCGCACACCGGCGCGCAGCAGCGTCGGATAGCAGTCGGTGGTGGCCGCCCACAGCCAGCGGGGGTGCTCGGCGGCCTCGCGGGCGGCGATGGCGGCCGGCAGGTCGGCGACGCGCTGCGGCTCACCGGCCGGGCTGCCGTCGGGGTGGACCTGCTGCCAGCGGCCGGAACCGTGCCAGCTCCCGTCGTCGGACACCACAGCCACCAGCACGGGCCCATTCTGCCGTGCGGGTATGACATTCAGCCGCCGAGCAGGCCTTCCAGCAGCTCCAGGGACTTCTCGATGTCGACCGCGGGGTCCAGCAGCCACTGGGTCTGCAGGCCGTCGGAGGCCGCGATGATCAGCGCGGCGGCCGCCGGCGGGCTGAGGTCGGGCCGGATCCGGCCGGCCCGCTGGTCCGCCTCGATGCGCTCGGTCAGCACCTGGCGGAGCTGGGCGAAGCGCCGGCCGAAGAACTCGCGGGACGGCTCGTGGCCCTCCTCCAGCGCGCCCGCCACCAGCGTCGAGTAGAGCTGGACCAGGCCGGGCACGCCGTGGTTGCGGCGGGCCGCGTGGGTCATCAGCCCGACCACCGAGACGTCCGGGGGCAGCCGGTCCTCGGCGATCGAGCGTTCCTCGGCGGCCCGGTAGACCTCGATCAGCAGTTCCTCGCGGGAGGCGAAGTAGTGCTTGAGCGCCGCGTGCGAGACCCCGATGGCCTCTCCGATGGCGCGCAGCGAGGTGCCCTCGGCGCCGCGTTCGGCGAAGACCTCGATGGCCCGGTCGAGGATCTCGCGCCGGCGGCGCACCCCTTTGTCGTACGCGCCGCGCCGGGTGATCTCGGGGGCCTCGTCCATCGCGCCATCGTAGGCCACAAAAACTTCCATGCGGAGGTTTTCATTGTTACGGTCGGGTCATGACACTCGACGTTCCCGCGCTGCTCGCCGCACTCACCCTCGAGGAGAAGGCCACCCTGCTGGACGGGGCCGACTTCTGGCGTACACAGCCGGTCGAGCGCCTCGGCATCCCCGGCGTGATGGTCACCGACGGGCCGCACGGCCTGCGCAAGCAGGCCGGCGAGTCGGACCACGTCGGCCTCAACGACAGCGTCCCGGCCACCTGCTTCCCGCCCGCCGCCGGGCTCGCCTCCACGTGGAACACCGACTTGCTGGGCCGCATCGGTGTGGCGCTGGGCCATGAGTGCCGCGCCGAGCAGGTCGCCGTGCTGCTCGGTCCGGGGGTCAACATGAAGCGCTCGCCGCTGTGCGGGCGCAACTTCGAGTACTTCTCCGAGGACCCGCTGCTGGCCGGCGAGCTCGGCGCGGCCCTGGTCAACGGCCTGCAGAGCACCGGGGTGGGCGCCTCGCTCAAGCACTTCGCCGCCAACAACCAGGAGACCGACCGGATGACGGTCTCGGCCGACGTCGACGAGCGGACGCTGCGCGAGATCTACCTGCCCGCCTTCGAGCGGGTGGTCACCCAGGCGCAGCCCTGGACGGTGATGTGCGCCTACAACAAGATCAACGGCACGTACGCGAGTGAGGACCCCTGGCTGCTCACCCAGGTGCTGCGCGACGAGTGGGGCTTCGAGGGCCTGGTGGTGTCCGACTGGGGCGCGGTCAACCGCCGGGACGCCGGGGTGGCCGCCGGGCTGGACCTGGAGATGCCGTCGTCCGGTGGGGCCGGCACCCGGGTCATCCTGGACGCCGTCCGGGCCGGCACGCTGAGCGAGGCGGACGTCGACCGGGCGGCGACCCGGGTGCTGACACTGATCAACCGGTCCCTGCCGGCGCTGGAGGACGGCCAGACCTTCGACGCCGACGCCCACCACGCGCTCGCCCGTGAGGCCGCCGTGGCCAGTGCGGTGCTGCTCAAGAACGAGGGCGGGATCCTGCCGCTCGACCCGGCGGGCGGCGGCCCGGTCGCGGTCATCGGTGAATTCGCCCGGACGCCGCGGTTCCAGGGCGCCGGATCCTCACAGGTCAACCCCACCCGGGTGGACACCGCGCTGGACGCCCTGCGGCAGGCCCTCGACGGGCGCCGCGAGGTCACCTTCGCCCCCGGCTTCGTGATCGACTCCGAGGCCGCCGACGAGGGCCTGGTCGCCGAGGCGGTACGGGCCGCAGCCGCCGCCGACGTGGCCCTGCTCTTCCTCGGGCTGCCCCCGTCGTACGAGTCCGAGGGCTACGACCGCGACCACATGGACCTGCCCGCCCACCAGCTCGATCTGCTGCACGCCGTGGCCGACGCCAACCCGCGCGTGGTCGTCGTGCTGTCCAACGGCTCGGTCGTCACCGTCGCGCCCTGGCAGGACCGCGCGCAGGCCGTTCTCGAGGGCTGGCTGCTCGGCCAGGCCGGCGGCAGCGCGACCGCCGACCTGCTGCTCGGCGCGGCCGATCCGGCGGGCCGGCTCGCCGAGACCGTCCCGGTGCGCTTCGCCGACAACCCGACCATCGGCGTGTTCCCCGGCGAGCTCGGCCACGTCCGGTACGGCGAGGGCCTGCTGATCGGCTACCGCTGGTACGACGCCCACCGTCTCGAGGTGGCGTACCCGTTCGGCCACGGCCTGTCCTACACGAGCTTCGGCTACAGCGACCTGTCCGTCTCCGTGCTGGCCGACGGCGACGACCCGCGGGTCGAGGTCAGCCTGACGGTCACCAACACCGGTACGCGCCCGGGCCGCGAGACGGTCCAGCTCTACGTCGCCGACCCGCAGGCCACTGTCTACCGCCCCGAGCAGGAGCTGCGCGCGTTCACCCAGGTCGCGCTCGGGCCCGGCGAGAGCGCGCCGGTCACCCTGACGCTGGGGGCGCGGGCATTCGCGTTCTGGCACGAGGCGGCCCGGAACTGGGTGGTCGAGGGCGGCGAGTTCGGCGTCCGCGTCGGCGCGTCCTCGCGCGACATCCGGCTCACCGGCACGGTCACGCTGACCGGCCAGGGCTACGCCGTGCCGCTGAGCGCCGAGTCGACCGTGGACGTCTGGCTGGCCCACCCGGCCGCCGGCTCGTGGCTGCGCGAGCAGCTCGGCACGGGCCTGTTCACCGACATGCTGTCCGACCCGACCAACGGCCAGATGATGCGGGCCATCCCGCTGGTCCGGCTGTCGCGCTTCCCGGGCTTCCCGGTCACCGAGCCGGACGTCGAGGCCGCGGTGCAGCGGTTCAGCGCGCAGTGACGGCGACTCTCGGCGCCGGACCGACCGAGCAGGCCCGCCGGGCCCGGATCGCCGTCGCGGCGGTGTTCCTGACCAACGGCGCCCTGTTCGCCAACATCGTGCCGCGCTACCCGCAGATCAAGGAATCGCTGGAGCTGAGCAACGCGGCGCTGGGCTCGGCCCTGGGCGCGGGCGCACTCGGCTCGCTGCTCGGCGGCCTGTTCGCCGCCGCCGCGATCCGCCGGTTCCGGTCGTCGCGGACCGGGCTCGCCGGCATGCTGCTGATGGCGGTGGCGTTCATCCTGGTCGCGGTCGCGCCGGCCTGGTGGGTGCTGGCCGCGGTGTTCCTGGTGGCCGGGGCGGCCGACGCGATCGTCGACGTCGCGCAGAACGCGCACGGCCTGCGGGTGCAGCGGCTCTACGGCCGCTCGATCGTCAACTCGTTCCACGGCGTGTGGAGCATCGGGGCGGTGCTCGGCGGGCTCATGGGCTCGGCCGCGGCCGGTCTGCGGGTGCCGCTGGTCCTGCACCTGAGCGTGGCCGCGGTGCTGGTCGGGGCGATCCTGCTGGTCGCGTACCGGTTAATGCTGCCCGGACCGGAGGACGCCGAGCGGGCGGCGCCGCAGCCGGGTGCGGCCCCGCCGGGCCGGCGGTCCTTCGCCTGGCCCGCGGTACGGATGCTGGCCGCGCTCGGGGCACTGGCGGCCTTCGGGGCGCTCGTGGAGGACGCCGGCTCCTCGTGGGGAGCGCTGTACCTGACCGACTATCTCGGCGCCGGCGCGGCGACGGCCGGGCTCGCCTTCGTGGCGCTGCAGGTGGCGATGACCGCCGGGCGGCTGCTGGGCGACCGGGCCGTCGACCGGTTCGGCCAGCGCACGGTGACCCGGGCCGGCGGGGCGCTGGCCGCGGCCGGGATGGGTTGCGCACTGGCCTGGCCGTCCGTCGGCTCGGCCCTGGCCGGCTTCGCCCTGGCCGGGCTGGGCACGGCGACGCTGGTCCCGGCTGCGATGCACACGGCCGACGAACTGCGCGGGCTGCCGCACGGCGCCGGCCTGACCATCGTGAGCTGGTTGCAGCGGGTGGGCTTCCTGCTCTCGCCGCCGCTGGTGGGGCTGGTCGCCGACCACAGCAGCCTGCGGGTCGGCCTGCTCAGCGTGGTGGTCGCCGGCCTGGGCACGCTGGTGCTGGGCCGGGTCCTGCTCAACCGCGCCTGAGCTGCCCGGTCAGCTCGTCGGGAACGACTCCTGGGTGATCGGCCACCGCTGACCGCACAGCTCTCCCGCCATGCTCCTGATGAGCTCCGCGGCCCGGGTCGCATCGTCGGTCTCGGCGGACCGCTCGAACACCTGGTCGTCCACCTCGGGGCCGTCGGGCGTCCCGACGTCGATCGACGTCTCGATCGTGAGCTTCGCGGCTTCGGCCGTCACCACGAGACCCCAGGTGATCTGGGTACTGTCCGGCCGGCTGCCCGCCACCCACAGCGCGATCCGGGCATCGACGGTGTCGGCGACCTGGTAGATCCGGAACTTGATCTCGGGCAGCGGGCGCCACAGATACGTCAGGTCGCACCACAGCGGATAGAAGTCCTTGTCCCGGGCCTCGGCCAGGGCGCGGAACACTCGCTGCACATCGACGACGGCCATCCGCCGATCGTGGCACCCGGCCACAACCTCCGGACGGGGAACGCAGCCGGGCGGCGCCCCTCCCCCGTGGAAGGACACCGCCCGTGTGCCGTGCTGAGCTACTTGGTCGCGCCCGCGGTGAGGCCGGACTGGATCTGACGCTGGAAGAACGCGTACACGATGATCATCGGCAGGATCGAGAGGGTGAGCGCCGCGAACAGCGCGGCCCAGTTCGCCTGGTAGCCCGCCGAGACCGAGATGTTGGCGATGCCCTGGGTGAGCACCCACTTCTCCTGCGCGCCCGCGCCCTGCATGATCGCCACCGGCAGCAGGTACTGGTTCCACTGACCGACGATGTTGAAGATCGTGATGCTGACCAGGCCGGACCGGGCCATCGGCAGCATGACCTGGAAGAACAGCCGGGTGTGGGAGGCGCCGTCGACGATCGCGGCCTCGGCGATCTGGTTCGGCAGCGTCTTGAAGAACGCCGTCATGAAGAAGACCGTGAACGGCAGCGAGTACGCGATGTAGACCAGGATCAGGCCGGTGTAGGTGTTGAGCAGGCCGAGGTTCTGCAGGATCAGGAACAGCGGCACCAGCGCCAGGAACACCGGGAAGGCCAGGCCCGAGACGAACAGGTAGTAGATGAAGCGGTTGCCGACGAACTTGTAGCGGGCCAGCACGTAGGCGGCCATCGAGCCGAACAGCATCGTGCCGGCGGTGCTGATCGCCACCACGAAGACGCTGTTGAGGAAGTAGCGCCCGACGTGCGCCTCGGTCCAGGCCGTCTTGTACGTCTCGAACGAGATCTTGCTGGGCAGGCTGAACGGCGCCTGCGTGAAGATCTCCGTGTTGCTCTTGAACGACGCCAGGACCACCCAGATCAGCGGCGCGATGACCAGCAGGCCCCAGACCGCCAGGGCGACGTGGGCGAAGCCGCTGAAGAGCTTGATCTCTTTCTTGTCCCGCTGCGAGGCGGTGGTGGAGTGCCGCGACCCGGTGTACGAGGCCGCCGGCCCGTCCGTCTTCGTGTAAGTCACTTGATGCTCCCGGTCCGGCTCACAGCTCGATCGCGTCGCGCCGGGTGACCCGCAGGGTCAGCGCCGCGAACGTGATGGTGAGGAAGAACAGCACGACACCCATCGCCGAGGCGTAGCCGAACTGCGCGTAGTCGAAGGCGTTGCGGTAGATCTCCAGGCCCAGCACCGTGGTGGCGCCGTCCGGCCCGCCGCGGTCCACGGACATGACGTTCACCAGGGCGAACGCGTCGAAGGCGGCGATGCCCAGGTAGACCCAGGCGACCTGCAGCGTGTTCCACAGCAGCGGCAGCGTCACCTTGAAGAACAGGGTGCCCCGGGTGGCGCCGTCCAGCGCGGCGGCCTCGTAGATCTCCGTCGGGATGGAGCCCATCCCGGCGGAGAACAGCACCACGTAGAAGCCGACCGCCTGCCAGACGAGCACGGCCAGGATCGACCAGAGCGCCAGGTTCTTGTCGGCCAGGAACAGCACCGGCCCGGCGCCGACCTGGTGGAGCAGGCCGTTGATCAGACCACTGTCGTCGGACGAGTAGACCCGGGAGAAGATGACCGCGACCAGGGCCAGGGCCAGCAGCTGCGGGAAGAAGAACACCACCCGGTAGAACTTCGAACCCCAGACCCCTCGGGTACGGCCGCCCTTCGAGCCGCCGCCCACGTTGAGCAGGAACGCGAAGAACAGCGCCAGCACAATCGTGAGCAGCGGCAGGAAGATCAGCAACAGGATGTGGTGCTGGATCGCCTTCCAGAACGTGTTGTCCTGGAACAGCTTCGTGAAGTTGTCGAAGCCGATGTAACTGACGTCCGGCGAGAAGCCCCGCCAGTTGGTGAACGACAGCTGGAACGCCTGGACGTACGCCGCGATCACGAACGTGCCGTAGATGGCCACCGGCACGATCAGGAAGCCAATGATGAACGGGTACCTGCCGTGCTTCATGGTTCTTTAGCTCCGTTCGTGATTGCGGGTACGTTGGCTCAGCGAAGGATCAGCGGGAGAACTTCTGGATGGACGAGTCCTTCTTGACCGCGTCGGCGGCCTTCTGCATCCGCTCGACGAACTTGTCGGCGGTGCCGCCCTGGTAGATCAGCTCGTTGGTGGCGGCGCGCAGCTCGTCGTCCAGCTTCTTGTACCAGGTGTCGAAACGGAAGCTGAAGGTGTCCGCGCCCGCCGCGCCCAGGGCCTTGTTGCCCGAGGTGAGACCGGCACTGATCTCCATGCCGTCGGTGGCGCCGGCCACGACGGTCAGCGTCTTGGTGAGCTGGGTGAAGCCCACGGCGCCGGCCTTGCTCAGCATGTGGCGCAGGAACTCCATGCCACCGCGCGGGTTCTTGCCCTTGCTGGCGACGAAGTACTGCTCGCCGGCCGCGGCGTAGAGGGCGGTGACGGGCAGCTTGTCGGCCGAGGTCACGCTCGGCACCGGCATGAGCTGGTAGTCGAAGCCGTCGGGGGTGTCCTTGGCCTGCTCGTTCTCGAGCCAGGAGCCGGACGGGTAGAGGCCCACCTTGTACTGGTTCTGCTGGAGCTGGACCTCGGTGTGCTTGAGGCCGAGGAACGCCTTGTTGGAGAACTTGGCGCCGACCTCGGCCCACGCGGCGGCGGCCTGCTTGACGGCGTCGTTGGTCCAGGCACCGTCCTCGAGGTTGTCGATGTTCTTGAGGATGTCGGCGCCACCGATCTTGGCGGCGCTGGTCAGCAGCAGCGTGTACATGTAGTACGGCGCGTTCGCACCCGCGTAGCCGAACGGCGTGATGCCCTTGGCCTTCATCTTGCCCAGCAGCGCGGTGAAGTCGCTCCACGTGGTCGGCACGGTCCAGCCGTTGTCCTTGAACAGCTTGCCGCTGTACCAGAGGCCGAAGACGGTGAAGGCGTAGTTGAGCACGTACGGCTTGCCGTTGAACGTGCCCTGCTCGATGGTGCCCGGGATCAGGGTGTCCTTGACGGTCTTGCCGGTGATGTCCACCGACGGGGCCGCGTACAGCTCGGTCAGCTCCTGCACCTGGCCGGCCTGGACCAGGGCGCCCTGGTCCATCAGCTTCGAGCCGGAGTTGTTGATCATGTCCGGCGGGTTGCCCGCGGTGAACCGCGGCTGCACCACGGTCGAGATCTCCTCGGCCTGGTTGAACGTGACCTTGGAGTTCGGGAAGAGCTTGTTGTACGACGGGATGTCCACGTCGGTCGCGTACTTGGTGCCGAGGCCACCGTTGAAGATCAGGATCTCCAGCGGCTCGTCCTCCTTGATGCCCAGCGGGTTGGTCGCGGAGACCGTACCGGCGGGCTTCTCAGCGGCGTCGTCCTTGTCGTCACTGCCGCCGCCCACGCAGGCGCTCAGCATCGTGACGGCGGGGGTGGCCAGCAGGCCCACGGCGGCAGCGCGGCGCAGCAGCGTCCGGCGGTCGACCTCGGGCTTGAAAATCTCAGTCATGCGCTTTCTCCTCAGATGGTGATGCGGTGCCGGGTCAGCCCTTGACGGCGCCAGCCGTCAGGCCGGTTGCGATGTTGCGCTGGACGATCAGGAAGAAGATGACCACCGGGAGGGCGGTCAAGATCGACCCTGCCATGAGCGGGCCCCAGAAGGTCCCACGGCTCGTCTGGTTCTGCAGGAGCCAGGCCATCAGGTTCTGGTGGGCCTGGTCGTTGAGCGTGTTGATGATGATGAACTCGTTCCAGGCCTGGATGAAGCCGTAGACCGAGGTCGCAACCAGACCGGGACCGGTCAGCGGCAGGATGATCTTCCAGAAGACCTGGAACCGGCTGGCCCCGTCGATCAGCGCGGCCTCGTCGAGCTCGCGCGGGATGGCCTGGATGAAGCCGCGCAGGGTCCACACCGTGTACGGCAGGATCAGCACGACGTAGACCAGGGCGATGCCGCCCAGGCTGTTGGTCAGGTTGGCCTTCTGCAGCATCAGGAACAGCGGGATCAGGATCGCGATGAACGGCACCATCTGGACCGACAGGACGACGAGGATGATCGCCTTGCGGCCGTAGAACCGGAACCGGGCGATGGCCAGCGCCGCCAGGAACCCGACGACCAGCGCGCCGAGCACCGCGGCGCAGGTGATCAGCACGCCGTTGATCAGGTTCCGCTGGAAGAACGGCGCGTTGAACGCCGACTTGAAGTTGTCCAGCGTGAAGGTGTGCGGGAAGAACGTCGGGTCGAACTGCAGGATCTCCGGCGCGGGCTTGAACGCCGTGTTGATGATCCAGTAGATCGGGAAGAACATCACCAAGGCGAAGAGCACGCCGAGGGCGTTCGCGGCGATCGTGCCGGCGGTGCTGCGGCCGACGGTGGGGGTGTCCGACTCGCGGGCCGGGCGGCGCCGCTTGCGTACGGCGGTCGACGGTGCGGTGGCGACCATCAGTCCACGTCTCCGATCCGGAACATCTGCCGCATGTAGAAGGCTGTCACGCCGAGCAGCAGCAACACCGTGACGACGGCGATCGCGGAGCCCAGCCCGTAGTTGTTGTTGTTGAACGCGGTGCTGTACGACCAGGTCGCGAGCACCTGGTACTCCTCCTCCGGCCGGCCGTTGCGCACGCCCCAGACCTGGGTGAACAGGCCGAAGTTCCAGATCACCGACAGCGTAGTGACGATGATCAGCAGCGGCTTGAGGATCGGCAGAGTCACCGAGCGCAGCACCTGCCAGGCCGAGGCGCCGTCGACCACGGCCGCCTCGAGCAGTTCCTTGGGCACCTGGGTGAGGCCGGCGTTGAGGGTGATCGCGATGAACGGGATGCCGGCCCAGACCACGATGGTGGTGATCACCGACCAGCCCTGCCACGGGTTGGCGAACCAGCTGTGGTTGGCGAAGTCGACGCCGGGCAGCAGGTTGATCAGGTAGTTCAGCACGCCGAAGTCCGAGTCGACCAGCCAGCGGAAGGTCTGGGTGGCGACCAGCTGCGGCATGGCCCAGACGAACATCATCGCGACGATCATGGCGATCCGCACGCTCGGCGCGACCCGGCGCATGAGCAGGGCGACACCGAGGCCGAGCAGCAGGGTCAGCAGCACCGAGACCACGGTGAAGGCGACCGTACGCCCGACGACCTGGTAGAACGTCGCGTCCGTGAAGATCTTGACGTAGTTGGCCAACCCGACGTTGTCCGGGGGCAGGTTGCCGAACAGCTGGCGCAGGCCGAGGCTCTGGAACGACAGCACGATCATCCGTACCAGCGGATAACCGAGCAGGCCGGCCAGCAGCAGCAATGCGGGCAGCGTGAGCGCGAGGGGGGCGAAGCCGCCGCTCGTGGCCGAACGACGCTTGCTCCGGGCGCGCCCGCCCGCCGGCGCCGGTGCCGGCGGCTGCTGGGCCGGCGGGGCGGACGGGGAGTCGACGACGGACATCGGTTCCTGACCTCTCTGCGGGGATGCGGTGCCGGGCCGGGCCGCCCGCCCGGGGAGGGTGGGCGGCCCGATCACGGTCAGCTGGCGTTGAGGATCTCGTTGATCTTCGCGTCGGCTTCCTTCGCCGCGGCCGGCACGGTGGCCTTACCGGTGGCGATGCTGACCAGCATGTTCTGCAGGACGTTGGCCGACTCGACGTCCGACCACTTCGGCGCCATCGGCACGAACCAGGTCTCCTTGGCGGCCTGCGCGGTCGCCTCGTTGCCCTTGACCGCGGCGGCCTTGTCCAGCAGGGAGGTCGCGTTGGGCAGCACGCCCTTGGCGATCAGGCCCTCCTGCGACTTGGCGTCGGTGAAGATCTGCGCCCACTTGGCGGCCAGGTCGGCGTTCTTGCTCTTGGCCGTCACGGCGACGTCCGAGCCACCGAGGAAGGACGGGATACCGGGCAGCGGCGCCGTGGCGACCTTGCCGTTCACCTTGGTCTTGACCTTCGCCGAGGCGGGGTCGTTGGGGTCCTTCGGCTGCTCCTGGACCGCGCCCAGCTCCCAGCCGTTGCCGTACAGCATGCCGGACTTGCCCTGCGCGTAGACCGCGTCCTGGTCGTTCTCGTCCTTGGTCGGGTCACCGCTGGAGTAGGTCTTGGCGATCTCGGCCCACTTGGTCAGGCCGGCCTGCGCACCCGGCTCGGACAGGGCGCCGACCCACTTGTCGCCGTCCTTCTTGGCGATCTCGCCGCCGTTGCCGTGCACCCACGCCATCGCGGCGTACCAGTACTTGCCCGGCATGTAGAAGGCGGAGAACTGCTTGTCGCTGCCGTTCTTCTCCTTGAGCGTCTTGGCCGCGGCGACCAGCTCGTCGTAGGTCTTCGGGGCCTTCAGGCCGGCCTTGTCGAACAGGTCCGTGCGGTAGAGCAGGACCCGGGCGCCGGCGTAGTACGGCACGCAGTAGGTCTTGCCGTCGAGCTCACACGGGGCGGAGAGGCCGGTCAGCCACTGGGCCGAGTTCTCGAACTGGCCCTTGTCGAGCGGGGCGAAGGCGCCGTTGAAGACGTACTTCGGCATCTCGGTGTTGCCCAGCTCCACCACGTCGGGCACGTCGTTGCCGGCCAGGGTGGTGTCCAGCTTGGCCAGGTGGTCGGTCCACTGCTGGTAGTCGACCTGCACCTGGGCGCCGGTCGCCTGGGTGAAGCGTTCGTTGGCCTGCTTGACGACCTCGGGCCAGCCCGACTGGGCGTCGACCATCAGCCAGACCTTGATGGTCTTGCCGGCACCGTTGACGGAAGCGGCGGCATTGGGGGTGTCGCTGCTGTCGCTGTTCGAGCCGCACGCGGCGGCACCGAGCAGCGTCGCGGCGAGGGTCGCCGCAACCGCGATTCTGCGCTTCACGCTAGTCCTCCTGGACGAATGAGTTATGCGGGTGAGAGGGGATCTCGAATTCATGGGGCGGAGCTCCCGTCCTTGACGGCTTTGTGGCCGTGGACGGCTTGGGCGGTGCGTTGGAAGGCCGCGTGCGAACGTTCGTGGGTCCGCTGGGCGACGGCTACGTAGAGCAGATCGAGGACGACCAGCTGCGGGTGCCGCGCGGAGAGCGCGTCCGGCCGGAAGGTCGTGGCCTGGGTGGCGGTGAGCAGCACGATGTCCGCCAGCTCGGCCAGGGGCGAGCGGGGGAAGCTGGTCAGCGCGATGGTGGTGGCGCCGCGGCTGCTGGCCTCGGCGAGCAGCTCTATGGTCTCGCCGGTCTCGCCGCTGTGCGAGATGCCGAGGGCGACGTCGCCGGCCCGGGACAGCGCGGCGCCGGCCAGGGCGTTGTGCACATCGGTCCAGGCCCAGGCGGCCACGCCGATGCGGTGCAGGCTGAACTGCATCTCCTCGCCGACCAGCGCGCTGCCGCTGGCGCCGAAGATGTTGACCCGCGGCGCGGCGGCGATGGCCACCGCGGCCCGCTCGACCTCGGCCAGGTCCAGCAGCGAGGCGGTGTCGTGCATGGCCCGGGTGTCGGCCGCCATGATCTGGCCGAGCACCCGCTCCAGCGGGTCGCTGGGCTGGATCTCGCGGCCGATGTCCACGGTCCAGCCGGACGCGCGGGCCCGGCCGGTCTCCGCCGCGATGCCCAGGCGCAGGTCGGCGTAGCCGTCGAAGCCCAGGGCCCGGCAGAACCGGGTCACGGTGGCCGGCGAGGTGCCGCTGCGCTCGGCCAGCTCGACGATGGTCGCCCGGGACGCCGCCGCCGGGTCGGTGAGGACCTGCTCAGCGACGCGCTGCAGGGCGCCGGTGAACTCGGGCAGCAGGGTGCGCACCCGCACCAGTACCCCGTCCGAGTTGTTCATGCTGTGCTGCAACGGCGGGGCCTGGTCGCGCACCAGCGAGTCGACGACCGCGGTCGCTGCGGTGCCGTCTGCGTCTGGCTCGACCATGGGCCGTCCCTTCAGAAAGGAGTGTTAACTGTCGCGGTAAAAGTTCTTACTTTCTGACCCCCTGTGTCAAGACCGTGGGTGAAGTTTTCAAACCGTTACCTGGCGCACGTCGATGAACGCGGGTGCCCCGGCAGTCGGTTGACGTACGTCGATCCGCATATGGCCGATAGGGCGTGACCGCCATCATTCATGCTTTTTGGCAGGGTTTGCTCATCGGCTTTTTGGGTCGCCAACGGCATCAAACGGCGCGTCGGCGTGACCCGGACGGGGGACCCGGCGGGCAATGCGAAACGCCCTCGCAATCCGCGAGGGCGTCTCGAAACAGGAGGGGGTCCGGCAATAATTCTGCCCAGAACCGGTTAAGCGCTGTCGCGGACCGCCTGGGCGAAGACCTCGGAGCGGTGCTCGAAGTTGCGGAAACGGCCGTAACTGGGGGCCGCCGGGGACAGCAGCACCACACCCTCGGACGGCGTGAGCTTGCGGGCCAGCCGTACCGCCGAAGGCAGATCTTCCGCCGCCTCCGTGCGCACGCCGGCCAGGCCGGCCAGCTCGGCCAGAATGCGCGGTCCGCTGTCCGGCAGGCCGATCACGGTGATCTCCCGGTCCTTGAGGTGCTCCCGCAGGGGGCTGTAGTCCAGGCCGCGGTCGGTGCCGCCGACGAGCACGGTCAACGGCCGCCCCTCGTACGCGTCGATCGCGTGCATGGCCGAATACGGACTCGTGGACAGCGTGTCGTCCACGAACGTCAGCCCCGACGGGTCCTCGATCTCGGCCAGCCGGTGCGGCAGCCCCTGGAACGAGGCGACCGCCGCGCGCAGGGCCTCCCGCTCGCCGACGACGTCGATGCCCATGCCGTCCAGCACGGCCAGCGCGACGCAGAGGTTGCGCTCGTTGTGCCGGCCGCGCAGCTTGAGCGTGTCCCGCGGGAACAGGGCCTCGTCGCTGCAGTACACCTGGGCGTCGGCCTCGACCCGGAACCGCGAGTCACCGCCGGCGGCCGGGATCGCCGCGAAGCCGTTCGCGTCCTTGACCGCCACGGTCTCGGCGACCAGCCGGTCGTCGGCCCCGTTGATCACGATGAGCTCGGGACCGTGGGCCAGCAGGTTGAGCTTGTCGCGGTAGTACTCCCGCTCGCCGCCGTGCGCGTCCAGGTGCTCGGGGAACAACGAGGTCACCACCGCGACGCGCGGCGAGTCGGTGAGATCGCTGCACTGGTAGCTGGAGAGCTCCAGGACGTACTGCTCGGCCGGGGGCAGGTCGAGCAGCGGCACGCCGATGTTGCCGCCGAAGACGTTGGGCCGGCCCACCGCCGCCAGCAGGTGACTGATCAGGCTGGACGT
The DNA here is from genome assembly GCF_050955795.1 of Actinoplanes sp. CA-051413. NCBI lineage: Bacteria > Bacillati > Actinomycetota > Actinomycetes > Micromonosporales > Micromonosporaceae > Actinoplanes > Actinoplanes sp. CA-051413. The sequence continues at coordinate 2,385,560 of NZ_CP192100.1, read as the reverse complement.
GGTGCTCTTGCCCTTGCTGCCGGTCACCCCGATGGTGCGGTTGGCGTGGTCGGCCATCCAGAGGGCGCTGCCACCGGTCACGGTGATCCCCCGGGCGCGCAGATCGGCCATCCACGGATGGGTCTGCGGCACCCCCGGCGAACGCACCACCACGTCGGCGGCCATCAGCGCGGCCTGGGCGTGATCACCACCGGCCAGCGGCGCCAGCGCGGCCAGCTCGCCCTCCCAGGGCACGGACAGGAAGTTGGCGCTGTCGTCCACCGCGATCAGGCGCGAGGGACCGTGGGCGGCGACGGCCGTGACGGCGGCCCGGCCCTCCCGGCCGGTCCCCCAGACGGCAACGGAACGGCCGCGCAGGTCTGCCAGGCGCACAATCGTCTCCCTCGGTCGAGTCGCACTAGTATGGCTCGCTGGTCCTACGTTGGGAGTGCCGGGTGCGTGCGCAGTACGAGGTCATGCGGTTCCCCGCATACAGGTTCGATCCGGCGACGGGGGTCGCGGAGTTCGACTACCTGCTCGACGGCCCGGACCCGCTGGAGTTCACCGAGACCATCACCTTCCCGCTCGGCTCCGGCGAGCCGCCGGCCCACTTCTTCAAGGTGCTCGAGCTGCTGCACGTCGTGGCCGGCGTGAGCTACTACAAGGTCGGTGCGCCGGCCCGGATCGAGGCGCCGGTCGCGGTGCCGGCTGCGGTCACCGAGTTCTTCACCGCCGTCTACACGCACGGCCTCGGGGAGTACGCGTACGTCAACAAGCTCCCGCACGTGCTGGCTTTGTCGGTCTCCTCGCCGGCTTCGCCCGATTCGCCGCCTCCCCCCGTGGACAACTCGGACGGCCGGCCGCTGTCGGCTGTCGGTGGTGGCAAGGACTCGATCGTCACCCTGGAGATCCTGCGGGCCGCCGGGCTCGACCCGGTGCCGTTCTCGGTCAACCCCAACCCGGTGATCGTCAACGTGAACGCCGCCTCCGGCCTGACCGCCCTGGCCGCCCGCCGCAAGCTCGACCCGCGCCTGTTCGAGCTCAACAAGGCCGGGGCCCTCAACGGCCACATCCCGGTGACCGCGATCAACTCGCTGATCGCGATCGCAACCGCGGCCCTGCACGGCCTAGGCCCGGTGGTGATGTCCAACGAACGCTCGGCCTCCGACCCCAACCTGATCTGGAACGGTCACGAGATCAACCACCAGTGGTCCAAGGGAGTGCTCGCCGAGGGCCTGCTGCGAGCCGCGGTCACGGCACACACCGGCCTGACCGAGCCGCACTTCTCCCTGCTGCGCTCACTGTCGGAGCTGCACATCGCCCAGCTCTTCGCCCGGTACACCGCGTACGACGACGTGGTGACGAGCTGCAACAAGGCGTTCAAGCTGCACGACCCGACGGCCCGCTGGTGCGGCGACTGCCCCAAGTGCCGCTTCGTGGCGCTGGCCATGGCGCCGTCCATGTCCCGGGCCCGGCTGACCCGGATCTTCGGCCGCGACCTCTTCGCCGAGCCGGCGCAGGTGCCGGGCTACCTGGAACTGCTGGGCATCGACGCCCACAAGCCGTTCGAATGCGTCGGCGAGGTGGAGGAATCCCTGGTCGCCCTGACGATGCTGGGCGACGACCCGCAATGGGCGGACGCACCGGTGATCACGGCGCTGCGGGCGGCGGTGCCGGCTGAGGCGTGGGCGGCTGCTTCGCGGGACGAGGTGCTGACGCCGGGCGGGCCGACCTTCGTGCCGCCGGCCTACGCCAAGATCCTGGCTGCCGCCCTCGCCTGACCGGGCGCGGTCCGGCGAGGACCGCTCGGGCTTGGCCGGCCGCGCCCCACTTCGGGCCGCCGGACCACTTCGGGCCGCCGGACCACCCGGGCTGCCAGACCACCCGGCCCGCCGGGCCACCCGGGCTGCTCAGGCCGGGCCGGTCAGTCGGGCTTGTCGTGGTGGATGCGGTCGGGGGCCACGCCCAGCGCCTGCAGGGCCAGGCTGGTCGCGGCCAGCATCAGCGGCGGTCCGGCCAGGTACACCTCGTGGGCCGACCATTCGCCGTAGGCGGCGACCGCGTCGGTGACCAGGCCGCTCGGGTACGGGCCGGCCTCCCCCTCCGAGACCACCGGGATCACGGTGGCCCGCCGGCAGGCCCGGGCAATGTCCGTGATGTCGTCGATGTCGTACAGCTCGCTCAGATTGCGCACGCCCCAGAAGAGCACCGCCGACCGCGGATCCCCGGTCGCAGCCAGCTCAGTGAGCAGCGCCTTGAGCGGAACCACCCCGGTGTCCCCGGCGATCATCAGCAGATCCCGGCCGGACTCGGGCAGCCCCATCTCCCCCTCGGCGCGCGCGATCCGCACGGTGTCCCCGATGCCGGTCCGGTAGACCAGCGCGCCGCTGATCCCGCTGTGACTCTTGGCCCGCACGTGCAGCTCGACGATATTGTCCCGGCGCGGGTTCCCGGCCAGCGAATACGGCCGCCACACGCCGGGCTGGTCCGGCAACTCGATCCGGGCGTACTGACCGGGCCGGTAAGGCATGGGCAAATACGGTCGCAACCACAACACGGCCAAATCATCCCGGCGCCGCTCGTGCCCGACCACAACCGCGGTCCACACGGCCGGCTGATAAGCGGCGGCGGCCATCCCATGAGCGATCCACTCGTACGCGTGCTGCCACGTCGACCGCCAAGCCTGGTCGAAGTCCTGCCGCCAGCCACCGGCAGCCATCCCCGCCCGCATCGCCTCGGCCAGCGCGGCCCCGGCCAGCTGCAACTGCTGCGGCAGGACGCCACACTCGGCCAGCGAGGCACCGAGCCGGCCACACGCCGCGACCAGCAGCGGCGGCTGGCCCAGATGATGCACCAGCCAGGTCAGAGCATCGGCGAGCTGCGCAACCTGAACGGCCGGTCCGCCGGGCACCTTGGCGAACAACGCCGGCTGGGCCTGAGCGAGAGCAGCCCGCAACCGGTCGGCGACCTCCTCAGGCCCGCCGGCCAGCGAAAGGCTGTTGCCGAGCAGCCGCGCCATCTCCCGCAGGGCGGCGTCATCGGCGGGATCCATACCGTCGGCGGGGAGGGCGGGGCGGGCGCCTACGGGCGGGACGATGTCGGGCATGCGTACCGGTCCGAAGGGACCGACGGCCTGAACCGGATCACCCGGCCACTGCGGCCCGGCCGGCCGCGGGCCGCCGATGCCGGGAATGCCGCTGATGGGCTCGGTCGACGAACCGGTGGCCGGGATGAGCGGTACGCCGCCGGCCCAAGGCCCAGCCCCCGGCGGGTACGGGGTGGTGGCCCCGGGACGCAGCCCGCCCCGCACGGGCGGGGTGACGGCACCAGGCCGAGCGGGAACGACGGTGCCGGGCGGAACCGCGGGAACGATCGACGTGCCGGGCGTGGTCCCTGGGGTCTGGGGCCGACCGGCTGCGGGACCTTGACCGCCGCCAGAGCTTGCCGGAGGGACAAGGCTGCCCGGGATTGTGCCGCCAGGCACCAGGCCATTGCCCCCGGGAGCTCCACCGCCAGGAACGGCGCCACCGGGAACGATGCCGCCAGGGCCCATCCCACCGGGGACCGCCCCGCCCGGGACCACGCCACCAGGGCTGGTCCCACCGGGGGTTGCCCCGCCAGGTACCGCTCCGCCCGGGACCACGCCACCAGGGCTGGTCCCACCGGGGGTTGCCCCGCCAGGTACCGCTCCGCCCGGGACCACGCCACCAGGGCTGGTCCCACCCGGGACCGCGCCGCCAGGAACCGCGCCACCGGGGCCCGCCCCACCCGGGACCGCGCCGCCAGGGACCGTGCCGCTAGGGCCCGCCCCGCCAGGAAGCCCACTTCCTGGGGCTACGCCTCCGGGGACGGTCGCGCCGGGGGTGGACGCGCCGGGGACCGGTGATGTGCCGAGGCCTCCCGGGGCCATGCCTGCACCGAAGGCTCTGCCCGCTCCGCGAACCGACCCCCACCCGGCGCCCGCGCCCGGGCCGGAACCAGGACCGGCGCCCGGGGTCATGCCTGAGCCTGGACCCGCGCCCGGGGCCGTCCCCGAACCGGAACCCGCACCCGGCACTCCTCCCGAACCGGAACCGGCACCCGGCCCACCGCCCGAGCCAGTGAGGGCACCCGGTCCAACTCCGGAACCGGCGCCAGGCGCCCCGCCCGAGCCGGGCGCAGAGCCAACTCCACTTCCCGCACCGGGTGCCGTGCCCGCGCCGGAAGTCGTTCCCGGGCCGGTGCCGGACGTTCCAGGAACGGATCCCGCGCCGCCGCCCGGCGCAGGCGCCGCACCGGGCACCGGAGTCGTGCTGAACGCCGACGGAAGGGCCGGACTCCCCCCGCGCAGAAATGGAAAGCCGGATCCGGACGGCCCCGATCCGATCGGATTGGGCATCACCCGTCCGCCGTCTCCTGCACCGGCATCCGGAAGGAAGTCGTCGAGATCGGGCACGGCCGGCGCCGTGCCCGGCCGGATCGGCGCACCGCCCGGCACCGGCGACGTCCCGGACCGGCCGGGAGCCCACCCGGGCGAGTCGACGCTCCCGGGAGCCACCGGCTCACCAGGGTCACTCCCGGGAAGCGGCACAGACCCACCAGCATCCGGAACCACATAGCCAGGCCCGGGCCCGGTCCCAGGCGCGGGCTCGGAAGGAGCCGGGCCACCCGGCGACGAGGGAACGCTGCCCGGCGAGGAAGGAGCCGGATAGGGCGGCCGCGGCCCACGGGGCATCGGCCCGACACTCGCGCGCCAGGTCCGGCTGTCGTTCCCCGCCGTCTCTCGTTCCACGCGCGGCACCCCGCCGGCCGAGGTGTCCCGCAGGGGATGCGCCGCCGGTAGGTCAGGCGGGCTCGCCGCCGGCAGGCCGGGCAGATCCGCCGCAGGCAAAGCACCGGCCGGCCCGGCTTGGTCCCCGCTGGCGAAAGAAGACGCCGGAGCGGAAGAAGAGCTCTGAGCGGAAGACGTGCTCTGAGCGGAAGACGTGCTCTGAGCGGAAGAGCTCTGACCGGGAGCAGAGGACTGACCAGGAGCAGAGGTCTGAGCCGAAGGAGACGTCTGGCCGGGAGGCGAGGTCTGGCCAGGAGGAGACGCAGCAGGCCAGTCGGGATGCATCATCCAGTCGGGGTGGACCGGCTCGCCCGCGGGCGTTTCCTCGGCCTCCGCACCACCCAGAGCGGCCGTAGCATCAGCCGCCCCCGCGGCAGCCGCGTCCGGTGCGGCGAGCCGGAGCCTGATGGCTCGCAGCAGCGCCAGCATATGAGGGTCGGACCCGGGACCGGACGACACCTGCACACCCCCGACGGCAGAACGACGCGAACAGTACAACCGTACTGCCGCAGCGTCCGGGCCGCCGCCGCTACCTGTCGGTGGCGCTCGCCATACGTGCGGTCGCCTCGTTGAGGATATCCGCGTTTGTGCCGAAGTTCAGCCGAACGAAGCCTGCGCCGCGGGCACCGAAGCGGGTGCCTGGTTCGAGGCCCACCCGGGCGCGGGACAGGAACAGCTCTCGGGGTTCGTTGTCGTCGCCCAGGGCTCGGCAGTCCAGCCAGGCCAGGTAGGTCGCTTCCGGCGGGATCCAGTTGATCTTCGGCAGGCGGGTGCTCAGCTGCTCGCCCAGCTCGGCGCGGCGGGCGCCGAGCTCGGTGAGCAGGTCGTCGAGCCAGGCATCGCTGTCGTTGAACGCCGCCACCGTGGCCGCCACGCCCAGGTGGCCGGTGCGCCATCGGATGTCCCGCGGGAAGCGCTCGACCAGCGCCGCCATGGCCGGGCCGCCGGTGACGATCGCCGCGCACTTGAGGCCGGCCAGGTTGAAGGCCTTGCTCGCCGACACCAGGCTCACCGTGACCTCCGCCGCGCCGGGGACGGTCAGGGTGGGCGTGAAGTGGGCGCCCGGCAGCACCAGCGGGGAGTGGATCTCGTCGCTGATGATCGTCACGCCGTACAGTTCGGCCAGCCGGACCAGGGCGGCCAGCTCGTCCGGGGTGTGCACGCGGCCGACCGGATTGTGCGGATTGCAGAGGATGTAGACCGCGGGGTGGGCGGCGAAGGCCGCCTCCAGGGCCGGCAGGTCCAGGCGGTATTCGGCGGTGAGCGGCACCTCCCGCAGTTGCACGCCGGCCTCCGGCGGCCAGTCGAAGAACGGCGGGTAGACCGGCGGGCTGATCACCACGGTGTCCGCCGGGCGGGTGAGCATCCGCAGCAGCTCGACCACGCCGACGCCCACGTCGGTGACCGCGGTGACCGCGGCCGGGTCCACCTCCCACCCCCAGCGCCGGGCCGCGAAGCCGGCGACCGCCTCGCCGAGCTCCGGCTCCGCCGCCGAGTAGCCGGTGTCGGAGGCGTCGACGGCCGCCCGCAGGGCGGCGGTCACGGCCGGGGCCAGCGAGCAGTCCATCTCGGCGACACCCATGGGCAGAACATCATCGGGGTACGTGCGCCACTTGGCACTGCGGCGCTTGCGCAGAGTCTCCAGCGAGTCGACGAACATCCCCCCATCCTGCCGGTACCCGGTCGGTCGTGGGCGGCCCGGCCGCGGCAGGCAGAATGCCGGATGTGCCAGCACTGAGCATCACCGACCCCGACGACCCGCGGATCGCCGACTACCGGGCGCTGACCGATGTCGAGCTGCGGACCAAGTGGGAGCCGCCGAACGGGCTCTTCATCGCCGAGGGCGAACTGGTGATCCACCGCGCGCTGCGGGCCGGGTACCGGCTGCGTTCCGCCCTGGTCGACGAGAAGCGGGTCGACCAGCTCGGTGATCTGCCCGCCGACGCGCCGCTCTACGCGGCCGCCCCGCACGTGCTGGAGTCGGTCACCGGCTTCCACGTCCACCGCGGCATCCTGGCCTCCTTCCACCGGCGGGCGCTGACGCCGCTGGACGAGCTTCTTGCCGGGGCCCGGCGGCTGGCTGTGCTGGAGGGGCTGAACACCCACACGAATCTCGGCGCGCTCTTCCGCAGCGCGGCCGCGCTGGGCATCGACGCGGTGGTGCTCTCCCCCACCTGCGCGGACCCGCTGTATCGCCGGGCCGTGCGGGTCAGCATGGGCGAGGTCTTCGCCATCCCGTACGCGAAAGCCGACGACTGGCCGCAGACCCTCGCCGCCGTCCGGGCCGCCGGTTTCACCCTGCTCGCGATGACCCCGGCGCCCGACGCGGTGGCGCTGCAGCACCTCACCGCCGCTCAGCGGGAACGGCCCGCGCTGCTGCTGGGTGCCGAGGGTCCCGGGCTCACCCGCCAGGCGCTGGAGGCCAGTGACGTCCGCGTCGCCATCCCGATGCACAACAATGTGGACTCGCTGAACGTCGCGACCGCCGCCGCCATCGCCTTCTGGGAACTCGGCCGCACCGCCGTCACGCCGCTCTAGATATCCCATCCAACCTATGGGAAATGTATGTGCTCTGGGTCACAAAGTGGCTGACGCGGGGTAGCGGGACATTTACGTTGGTCCCATGAACCGGAGCAAGCGTCTCACGCGGCGCCGCTTCGTCGACTTCCTCCGGGTGTGCTCCTGCACCTGTTGAGTCCGACGGCCGCGCACAGCTACCCAGCTATCTGACCGACCGCCGCCATCAGCACCTGAACCGCCACCTGCGCTGACGCACGTGGCGCGATGACGCCTGCCCTCCCACCGACCGGCGCTGCGCCGGCCGGTCGCTGACCCGCACCCATCGCTAGGAGCGATCCCATGAAGACACCCAGACTCGCCGTGGCTGCCGCGCTGGCCGGCGCACTGCTGGCCACCTCCGCGCTCAGCGCCTGCGGGAGCGCCGCCGCCGGTGGCGGCGCCCAGACCAAGGAGCTGCGCTACCAGGGCTGGGTCGGCCAGGTGACCCCGGCAGAACTGGCCGAGGACCTGGGCTATCTCGGCGACGTGAAGCTCAAATGGATCGGCAACACCATCAGCGGCCCGCAGGACATCCAGGCCGCGACCACCGGGGACATCGACTTCGGCGGCGCCTTCAACGGCGCGATCGTCAAGCTCAAGGCGTCCAAGGCACCGATCACCGCGGTGATCGGCTACTACGGCGCCGACAAGGACAGCTACAACGGCTTCTTCGTGCCGGAAGCCAGTCCGATTAGGACGGCCCGGGACCTGATCGGCAAGAAGATCGGCGTCAACACGCTGGGCGCGCACGCCGAGGCGATCACCAAGACCTACCTCAAGCGCAACGGCCTGACGCCCGCCGAGATCAAGCAGGTGGAGCTGGTCGTGGTGCCACCGGTCAACACCGAGCAGTCGCTGCGGCAGGGCCAGATCGACGTCGCCTCGCTCAGCGGCGCGTTGCGGGACAAGGCGCTGGAGCACGGCGGGTTGCGCCCGCTCTACACCGACTTCGAGCTGCTCGGGCCGTTCACCGGCGGCAGCTACGTGGTGCGCAACGACTTCCTCAAGAAGAACCCCGACACGGTACGCACATTCGTGACCGCGACGGCCAAGGCGATCGACTGGAGCCGCGCCCAGCCGCGCGACACGGTCATCGCCCGGTTCCGGTCCATCCTGACCAAGCGGGCCCGCAGCGAGGACGACAGCCAGCTCAAGTTCTGGAAGAGCTACGGCGTGGCCGGTAAGGGCGGCACGATCACCGACGCCGACTTCAGCACCTGGATCGAGTGGCTGGACAGCATCGGCGAGCTCAAGGACGACGGCCTGAAGCCGGCCGACCTCTACACCAACGAGTACAACGACGTCGCCTCGGGCAGTGCCCGGTGAGCACGCCGAAGATCCGCTTCGACAACGTCAGCAAGGTTTTCCACGCCCGGGGCACCAGCGTCACCGCCCTGCAGGACATCAACCTGGACGTCCACGCCGGTGAGTTTCTGGTCCTGGTCGGGCCCAGCGGCTGCGGCAAGTCCACCCTGCTCGACCTGCTCGGCGGGCTGGCCACCCCGTCCAGCGGCCGGATCCTGGTCGACGACCGGCCGGTCACCGGGCCGGGCCTGGACCGCGGCGTCGTGTTCCAGCAGTACGCCCTGCTGCCCTGGCGAACCGCGCTGGGCAACGTCCAGTTCGGTCTGGAGGCCAAGCACATGCCCCGCCGCGAACGGGCCGGCCGGGCCCGTGAGTACCTGGACCTCGTGGGGCTGTCCGGCTTCCACGACCGCTATCCGCACGAGCTCTCCGGCGGCATGAAACAACGCGTGGCGATCGCCCGCAGCCTCGCCTTCGACCCGGACGTGCTGCTCATGGACGAGCCGTTCGCCGCGCTGGACGCGCAGACCCGCGACGGGCTGCAGGACGAGCTGCTGCGGATCTGGGAGAAGACCGGCAAGACCGTCGTGTTCATCACCCACGGCATCGAGGAGGCCGTCTACCTCGGACAGCGGGTCGCGGTCATGACGTCGCGGCCCGGCCGGATCAAGCAGGTCGTGGACGTGCCCATCACCGCCCGTTCGGCCACCGAGGACCTGCGCTCCGACCCCGAGTTCGCCCGCTACCGCCACGAGATCTGGACCCTGCTGCGCGACGAGGTGCGTCAGGCCCGCCGCGAGGAGCTGGGACTGAACGAGAAGGAGAAGGCGAATGTCTAGCCTCATCGAGTCCCGGCCGGCCCCGGTGGCGACCCCGGCGGCCGTTGCTGGAACTGCGCCCGTGGTCGCGTACCCCTGGATCCGTCGTTTTCTGCGCGGAGCCGGCGCCGTCGCCACCCGGGTGGTCGCCGTGGCGGCCCTGGCCGCCGTCTGGGAGATCTTCCCCCGGCTCGGGCTGGTCGACGCCACGTTCCTGCCGCCGCTGTCGGACGTGCTGGTCGCCTGGTGGCAGCTGGTGCAGTCCGGCGAGCTGATCGACCACGCCCAGGCCAGCCTGGGCCGCTCGCTGGCCGGGTTCGGCCTGGCCGTCGTCGCGGCCATCCCTCTCGGCCTGCTGATCGGCTGGTACAAGCCGGCGGCGACCCTGCTCACGCCGCTGCTGGAGGTGTTCCGCAACACCGCCGCGCTGGCCCTGCTGCCGGTATTCGTGCTCATCCTCGGGCTGGGCGAGACGTCCAAAGTGGCGATCATCTTCTACGCCTGCTCGTGGCCGATCCTGCTGAACACGGTCAGCGGCGTACGGACCGTCGACCCGCTGCTGATCAAGTCGGCCCGCTCACTGGGGCTGGGCTCGCTGCGGCTGTTCCAGAAGGTCGTGCTGCCGGCCGCCGTGCCGACCATCTTCACCGGGATCCGGCTGGCCGGCGCCTACTCGATCCTCATCCTGATCGCCGCCGAGATGGTCGGCGCCAAGGCCGGCCTCGGCTACCTCATCAACTACGCCCAGTACAACTTCGCCGTGCCCGACATGTACGCGGGAATCATCACGATCTCCGCCATCGGCCTCGTCGTGAACCAGGTCCTGATCATCACCGAGCGCCGCTTCTCCACGTGGCGCACCACCAGCTAGGAGGCACCGTCATGACGATCGCTCCCACCACCACCGAGGTGCGCCGCATCGGCGGCCGGATCGGCGCCGAGGTCATCGGCGTGGACCTGGCCCGGCCGATCGACACCGAGCTCGCGGCCCGGCTCAACAGCGCGCTGGTCGAGCACAAGGTGCTCATCTTCCGCGGCCAGGACCTGGACGACGAGGCCCATCTGCGCTTCGCCGGCACGTTCGGACCGCTGACCACCGCCCACCCGACCGTCCCCTCGGTCGACGGGCACGCCAACATCCTCGCGGTCCAGGGCGGGGAGGGCGCCCGGGCCAACTCGTGGCACACCGACGTGACGTTCGTGGTCGCCCCGCCCAAGGCCACGACCCTGCGCAGCCTGGTCATCCCGCCGTACGGGGGCGACACGCTCTTCGCCAACACCGCCGCCGCCTACGCCGACCTGCCGGAGCACCTGCGGCTGTTCGCCGACCGGCTGTGGGCCGTGCACACCAACGACCACGACTACGCCGAGCACCCGCAGTTCCGTACCGAAGAGGTTGAGGCGTACCACAAGGTCTTCACCGCCCAGCGGTACCGCACCGCGCACCCGGTGGTGCGCATCCACCCCGAGTCGGGCGCCCCCAACCTGTTCATCGGCGGCTTCGCCGACACGATCATCGGCCTGTCCCGGACGGAGTCGAAGGATCTGCTGCGGCTGTTGCAGGCCTACGTGACGCGGCCGGAGAACACGCTGCGCCACCACTGGGCGGTCGGTGACGTCGTGATCTTCGACAACCGCACCACCCAGCACTACGCCGCCGACGACTACGGCGACCTGCCCCGCAAACTGCACCGGGTCACCGTCGCCGGGACCGTGCCGGTGGGCGCGGACGGCGGGAGCAGCTACGTCATCGAGGGCGACGAGGCCGGCCACTACACGCCGCAGGCAGCGCGATGAGCCGGCCCGGGCAGTTGCACCTGAACGCGTTCCTGATGGGCGTCGGGCACCACGAGGCCGCCTGGCGGCTGCCCGAGAGCGACCCGCGCGCCGACGTCGACGTCGAGCACTACAAGAACCTGGCGCGGATCGCCGAACGCGGCAAGCTCGACTCGCTGTTCCTGGCCGACGGGCCGGTGCTGTGGGACCAGGTCGGACGCCGGCCGTCCGGCACGCTGGAGCCGACCGTACTGCTCACCGCGCTCGCCGGGGCCACCGAGCGGATCGGGCTGATCGCCACGGCGTCGACCACCTACAACGAGCCGTACAACCTGGCCCGGCGGTTCGCCTCGCTGGACCTGGTCAGCGGGGGCCGGGCCGGCTGGAACATCGTCACCACGGCCGGGCTCGACGCCGCCCGCAACTTCAACCTGGACCGGCTCCCGGCGCACAGCGAGCGCTACGAGCGGGCCGCCGAGTTCGTCGACGTCTCGCTCAAGCTCTGGGACTCCTGGGACGACGACGTGGTGCTCGCCGACAAGGCCGGCGGGGTGTGGGGCGACCGGGACAGGATCTATCCGCCGGCCCACGCGGGCACCCACTTCCGGGTGGCCGGCGCGCTCAACGTGCCGCGCACCCCGCAGGGCCATCCGCTGCTGGTGCAGGCCGGTTCCTCGGCGAACGGCCGCAACTTCGCCGCCCGCTACGCCGAGGCGGTCTTCACCGCGCACCAGACGCTCGCCGACGCGAGTGAGTTCTACGACGACCTCAAGCGGCGCACGGCCGAGCACGGCCGGGACCCGGACCACATCAAGATCCTGCCGGGGATCGTGCCGCTGATTGGCGGCACCGAGGCCGAGGCCCGCGAGCTCGACGCGGAGCTCAACCGGCTGATCCGCGCCGAGTTCGCGCTGCCCGGCCTGGCCGAGCTGCTCGGTGTGGACATCGGCGAGCTGCGCCTGGACCAGGAACTGCCCGCGCACCTGCCGGCCGAGGAGGAGATCGAGGGGGCGAAGAGCCGCCGCACGCTGGTGGTCAACCTCGGCCGCCGCGAGCGGCTCACGGTCCGCGAGATCATCGCCCGGCTGGGCGGCGGGCGCGGACACCTCACCTTCACCGGTACGGCGGAGCAGGTCGCCGACAAGATCGAGTCCTGGTACGACAACGGGGCGGCGGACGGCTTCAACATCATGCCGCCGGTCCTGCCGTCCTCGCTGGCCCGCTTCGTCGACGAGGTGGTGCCGATCCTGCAGGAACGCGGCCGGTTCCGTACCGAGTACACCGGGCGGACCCTGCGCGAGCACTACGGGCTGCCGCGCCCGGCCAACCGCAACACCGTCGTAGCGCCCGCGGCCGTGGCGCTGCGACCGTGACAGCAGGCCCGCGGCCCGGCGGCGGCCCGGTGGAAGCCCGGGTCGCCGCCGTCCTGGCCGGGCTCTGCCTGGCCACCGCCGCCTACTCGGTGCTGCAGTCGCTGGTCGTCCCGGCGCTCGGCGTCTTCCAGCGCGAGCTCGGCACGACCCCGTCCGGCGCCGCGTGGATCCTGACCGGCTTCCTGCTCAGCGCGTCGGTCTCGACCCCGCTGCTGGGCCGGCTCGCCGACCTGCACGGCAAGCGCAGCGTCCTGCTCGGCGCGCTCGCCGCGATGAGCGCCGGCTCGGTGCTGTCCGCGCTCGCCGACGGGCTCGCCCTGATGGTGGCCGGGCGGGCGGTCCAGGGCCTCGGCGGTGCGGTCTTCCCGCTCTGCTTCGCCCTGATCCGCGACCACGTGCCACCCGTACGGCGGCCCCGGGCGTTCGTCGCCGTCTCCACTGTGATGAGCGTGGGTGGCGCCGCCGGCACGGTCGCCGCCGGGCCACTGCTCACCGTGGTGTCGTCCCGATGGTTGTTCGGCATCCCGGCGTTGGTGTCGGTGCTGGCGGCGATCCCGGTGGCCGCGTTGCTCCCGCGCGGAACCCGCCGCCGTGACGACGGGGGCATCGACTGGCCGGGCGCGGTCCTGCTGGCCACCTGGCTCGGCCTGCTGCTGCTCGCGATCAGCCTCTCCGGCTCGTACGGCTGGACGGCCCCGCAGGTGTGGGGCTCCGCCCTGGCCGCACCCGTGGTCGCGGGGCTGTGGCTGATCCGGCAACACAAGGCCCGGCACCCGCTGGTCGACCTGCGCACCATGGCGCTGCCCACCGTCCGGGCCACCAACGCCGCGACCCTGCTGCTCGGCGTCGGCATGTTCGGCTCGTGGATGCTGGTGCCGCTGCTGGTGGCCCAGCCGGCGAGCAGCGGGATCGGCTTCGGGGCCGGCCCGAGCGTGGTCGGACTGGTGATGCTGCCGACCGCGCTGGGCACGCTGCTGGTCATGCCCCTGCAGAGCCGGTTGGTCCGGCGGCACGGGCCCCGCGCGGCGCTGACCGTGGGCACGGCCACGGCCGGTTCGGCGTACCTGCTGCTGGCGGTGCTGCACGGGACCATCGCGCAGGTGTGCCTGGCTGTTCTGCTGATGGGGGCGGGCGTCGGGCTCGCGTTCGCGGCCGTCGGGGCCCTGGTGGTCGAGGCGGTGCCACCCGAGCGGACCGGGGTGTCGGCCGCGGTCAACACCGTCATGCGTACGGTCGGCGGCAGCCTGGGCGCCACCCTGGGCGGCACCGTGCTGACCTGGTCGGTGAACGCGTCGGGCCAGCCCAGCCCTCGGTCGTACACGATCGCGATGCTGGTGTTCGCGGCGGCACTGTTCGGGGCGCTGCTGTGCGCGGTGCGGATCCCCCGCCCGGTGCCGGTGACCGGGCCGGCGCCCGTGGCCGTCACGGCGACTGGATAAATGGGGCGCAAGCCGGTCGTCCCAGCGGGCAGAATCCCGGCATGACCCAGGCAACCGGCGTACGGATCGGCTGGACGGACCTTCCCGGCGAGGTCCGTGCGGCGATCGAGGACCTGCTCGGCTCCCCCGTTGTGGAGGCCGTGTCCCAGCCGGGTGGGTTCTCCCCCGGCACCGCCGACCGGGTACGGACCGCAGCCGGCACCCGGGCCTTCGTCAAAGCAGTCAGCACGGCACAGAATCCGGTCAGCGTCGACATGCACCGCCGCGAAGCAGCCGTCACGGCACGCCTGCCGCAGGAAGCAGCCGCGCCACGCCTGCTGGGCACCTACGACGACGGCGAGTGGGTCGCGCTCGTGCTCGAGGACGTGCCCGGCCGGCATCCGCACACCCCGTGGCAGGCCGGCGAACTGGCCACCGTACTGACCGTGCTGCGGGACCTGGCTCGCCGGCTCACCCCATCACCGGTCACCGACGTACCACTGGCGGCCGACGTCCTCGGCTACGACTTCGGCGGCTGGGAACGGATCGCCGCCGACCCGCCGGGGAACCTCGATCCCTGGGCCGAGCAACACCTCGACCGGCTGTGCGCGCTCGCCGACCGGGCGCGGACCGCGGTTGCCGGGGACACGCTCGTGCACTTCGACGTGCGGGCCGACAACCTGCTGGTCGCCCCGGACGGCCGGGTCACGCTGGTCGACTGGCCCTGGGCCTGCCGCGGCGCGGGCTGGGTGGACACGGTGCTGCTGCTGATCAACGTACGGCTCTACGGCGGGCAGCCGGCGGACCGGTTGCTCACCGAGCACACCCCCGGCGTCGACCCGCAGGATCTGACCGCGCTCCTCGCCGGCATGGCGGGCTTCTTCCTCGACGCCGCCCGCCAGCCGGCCCCACCCGGCCTGCCGACCGTCCGCGACTTCCAGCGAGCCCAAGGTGTGGCGACGCTGGCGTGGGTGCACGAACGGCTTGACTCACTCGAATAATGGTGCTGATAATGCTAGCACTATGAGATGGCTGATCGATCATTCGTCGCGGGAGCTGCTCCAGCACCAGATCGCCCGATGCGTCCGCCAAGGCGTCGTCTCGGGCGAGCTCAAGGTGGGCGAGCAGCTGCCGCCGGCGGCCGAACTGGCCTCGGCGCTGTCAGTCGATCGCAACACCGTGCTGACCGCGTACCGGCAGCTGCGCGACGACGGCCTGCTGGAGTTCCGCCGAGGCCGGGGGGCGCGCGTCGCGTCGACCATGACCGAGCCGGCCCCGGTCGCCGAGGCGGCCCAGGAACTGGTGACGGTGGCCCGCCGGTACGGGCTCGGCCGCAGCGACCTGATCCGCCTCATCGAGCAGCTCACGTGACCAACCGAAAGGACGGTGCCCCGTGACGGCACCCGCGATTCCTGGAACGGGCCCGTTCTCCCTCTACACCGGACGGGTCACGAACTGGCCCATGGTGGTGCTGAGCATCGCCCTGGTGGTGCCGCTGCTCGTCCTGGGCAACGCCGGAGACGGCAGCGGGCCCGGCCTGGTGGTCCCGCTGCTCGTCGCGGCCACCGCCGTGCTGGTCAACGTGCTGACCGCCGGCAGCGTCCGGACGGCCGCAGGCCCGAACGGGGTCTCGGTCCGCTTCGGAGTGTTCGGCTGGCCGCGCGGCACCTACCGCATCGAGCACATCGAGCACGCCGAGGTCATTGACCTGTCACCGTGGTCCGTCTCCTACGGCTTCTGGTGGACGCCGCGCCGCACCAGCTGCACGGTCCGCTCCGGGCCGGCCCTGCGGCTGATCCTGCGCACCGGCCGGACTGTCACCATCACGGTGCCGGACGCTCACGCAGCCGTCGCAGCCATCCACGCAGTGCAGTAGACGGGAACGCCACAGTCGAGGGTGTGACATGTGCTGCGCCGGGTAATAACCCTCCGCCTGCTCCGGACCCCGGCAGCGCCCATGTGGATGACTGTGGAGCGGGAGCGGCAATGCAGCCCCATAAGGTGTCCGGCGACGACCGCGCGACGACCGCGACCCCGCGGTGGGCCGCACCGGACCAGTACTGCGGATATTGGGTCGGTCAGACCGTTGTCGTGCTCTCGTTGTTCGCCATTGCCGTGACTGCTTTTGTGCTGATCGGGAATTCCTGGTGGCAGCTGGCCCTGGCGTCCTATTTCGCCCTGTTGTCCACGCGGCTCGCCGTCCTCGGCCACGACGTGGGGCACAGCCGGATCTTCCCGTCCCCCCGGGCCAATTACCTGCTAGGGGTTTCCCTGACCAATGTGGGTGTGGGATTCAGCTTCGATTGGTGGGCCTCGCGGCCCACCCGCCATCCCGCCGGCCCGGACGACGCAGACGACGATCCTGACGTCGGGATCCTCGGGCTCATCTCCGCCGCATGGATTGCTCAGCTCAGCCGGCTGCCCGCCGGTACGCGCCACCACCATCGCGCCTGGACGGCTCTGCCCCTGCTGCTGTTGGAGGCGGTGAAAGCCCACTTCGCCGGCGCCCGCCACCTCGTCAACAGCCATACCCGACAACGGCTGCGCGAACTGCCCCTGATCGGTCTGCATCTCGTCGCATACTTCGGCGGAATCTTCCTCGTGCTGCCCGCCGGAAAGGGCCTCACCTTCATCGCGGTGCACCAGGGACTGTTCGGTCTCTATTTGAGCTGCATGTTCGTGCTCAGCTACCAGAGCACGGCCGGCGCGACCCGTGAGCAGGCGTACAGCTCAGATTGATTGTGGTTTGGCGGTAGCCGTTCCGGGGCAACCCCCGGCCGCGAGTTTCACCCGCACGTCAATACGGGAATGAATTACCGCGGCACCGATTCAGCGGCTCAGAAAGCGTGACCGGCGCTGACCAGGAAAAAGTATCTTGAGCGCACCGCGGGCCGGATTCATTCTGCGATTATCGTGTGGATTCCCGAGCACGGGGTACACCATTTTCGCCGGCGGCATTACGCCAAGGGCACCCCCACAGCAATCTTGACAGCTTCAGGAGATGGCAAAAATGACGACGTCCACTCGCGGGAACAACGACACCAAGGGCGTTGCGCGCACCCGTACGCACGGCGAGGAGACGAAGCCCTCGTTCAAGACCACCGAGCTGATCGTCTACGTGGCTGCCGTTCTGGGCGTACTGATCGCCTCGTACGTGGTCGGCGACCGCGCCAACAACGACGGCAGCGACATCTTCGCCGCCGACAAGGCGTGGTGGTACATCACTCTGCTCACCATCGGCTACATGGTCAGCCGCGGCCTGGCGAAGGCCGGCAGCCGCAGCAGCGACACCGACCCGCGTACCGACTCGCACAACCACTGAGCTTCCTGATCGACCAGCGGCCCCGGCGGGTCGAGCCAGCCCGAGCGGCATGGGCTCCCGCCGGGGCTTCGCCGGTTCGAACCCCTGAACCGGGCGGGCCCTCCTGCGACCGCGAGGATGGCGTCAGCCGGCGTCGATCCGGTGGCGAAGCGTCAGCAGGGCCCGGGTGAGCAGCCTCGAGACGTGCATCTGCGAGATGCCGAGCTGCTCGGCGATCTGCGCCTGCGTCAGATTTCCGTAGAACCGCAGAGCGACGATCTTCTGATCCCGGGCGTCGAGCGACGCGAGGGCCGGCCCGAGCGCAAGGCGCATGTCGACGAGTTCGAGATCGTGGTCATAGCCACCGAGCGTGTCGCCCAGCTCCCGGTCTCCCTCGGCCCCGATTGGAGTGGCGAGGCTGGTGGCGCTGTAGGCCATGGCACCCTCGAGCCCTTCCAGCACCGACTCCTCGGTGATCCCGAGGTGGACGGCGATGTCGGCCACAGTCGGCGAACGACCCAGGGTGTGGCTGAGCGTGTTGTTGGCGGCCGTGATCGCCGCTCGGAGCTCCTGCAGCCGCCGCGGCACCCGGATGGACCAGGTGCGGTCGCGGAAGTGCCTCTTGATCTCGCCGAGAATGGTGGGAATGGCGAAGCCGGCGAAGTCGACTCCGCGGTCCGGGTCGAACCGGTCGACTGCCTTGATCAGACCAATGGTCGCCGTCTGCGTCAGGTCGTCCTGGGGCTCGCCGCGGCCGTAGTAGCGGTGGGCAAGATGCTGCGCCAACGGCAGCCACGCTTCGATGGCGCGCTCGCGGAGACGAGCCTTGGCCGGATCGCCCGTCGGCAGGGCGGCCATGGCCTTCACCAGCTGCACGGCGTCGGTGACGTCTCGCTGGCCGCCGGGGCCGGTCGGGGCCTCGGACATGTCGGTCATCGAGGTGGCGACTGTCACGTTCATGGTCGTCCTTCCACTGATGCTGAAGACCTCATTCACGGGCGACTGGTCCGTCGTCGAGAGCTGCCCGCCGGGCGACGCCGGTGGACACTCCCCGGACCATACCGCCGATCAATCGACGCAGCAACCGACGCAACTTGTCGAGTTCGGCGCGGCGGAGCCTGAAATCTTGCTCCCTGGCACGACGGTGGGCCCTCGCGTACCGTGCGCCTGTGAATCTCACCGCCGTGGCCGATGTCGACGATGGCGCGACCGTCACTGGTCCGCCCGGCAGCCGCTGGACCACCCAGCGATGGTTCGCGTCGGTGCTGGTGGCCATGGTGGTGCTGGTGCTGGCCGGTGCGGTTGTCGGAGCGCAGGCACTGTCGCGCACAGCGACGGTCTCGAACCATCTGAGCGATCGGGTGTCCCCGGCGCGGACCGCCGTGGTGGAGTTCGGCGCGGCGCTGGTCACCCAGGAGATCGGCGTACGCGGCTACCTGTTGAGTGGTCAACGGCAGTTCCTCGAGCCGTACCAGCAGGGAATCGCCGACGAGCAGGCGGCCGTTGCCCGGATCCGGCAGCTGTTGAGCACCGAGCCGCTCGCGTCGGCCGGCCTGGCCGATGCTGAGGAGCAGGCACGCCGGTGGCGCACCACCGTGGCCGACCCGCTGATCGCACGCCATCAGGACGGCGCCGCGCCGGCGCCCATGACAGCCGTGATGCAGAGCAAGATCGCCTTCGACGCGGTACGGGCCAGCGTCGCCGTACTGGACGGTCGCCTCATCGAGATCAGGCAGGACGGGCGGGCCGCACTCGATCAATCTCGACAGGTCCGCAACGGTGTCTTCGTCTTCCTCGCGGCCGTCCTGCTCGCCTTCCTCGTGCTGATCGCTGTCCTGCTGCGCGTGGTGGTGCTCCGGCCGCTGATCCAGCTGAGCAGGGCGGTGCGCCGCGTCGCCGGAGGAGACTTCGCTCATGGCCTGACCCCCGCGGGCCCTGCCGACCTGGCCCGGCTCGGTCATGACGTCGAAGCGATGCGGCGGCGCCTGGTCGACGGGCTCGCGACGAGCCAACGCGCCCGGGAGCAGCTGGAACAGCAGCAACGTGAACTGCAGAGGTCCAACGCCGACCTGGAACAATTCGCCTACGTCGCCTCGCACGACCTGCAGGAGCCGCTCCGCAAGGTCGCCTCGTTCTGTCAGTTGCTGCAGCGGCGCTACGCCGACGGACTCGACGAGCGGGCGCAGCAGTACATCGGCTTCGCGGTCGACGGCGCCTCGCGAATGCAGACTTTGATCAACGACCTGCTCGCCTTCTCCCGCATCGGCCGCGTGCACAAGGCCGTCCAGCCGGTTGATCTGAACCAGACCGTCGCGCAGGCGGAGGAAAGCCTCGCCCTGGCCATCGGCGAGTCCGGCGGCCGCATCGTCAGGCCCACCCTGCCCACTGTTCCCGGCGACGCCACCCTCCTGACCATGCTCTGGCAGAACTTGATCGGCAACGCGATCAAATTCCGCCGGCCGGGGCAGCCCCCACTGATCCACATCACTGCCGACGTTGACGACGGCGTCTGGACATTCGGCGTCGAGGACAACGGCATCGGGATCGATCCCGAGTTCGCCGGTAAGATATTCGTTATCTTTCAGCGGCTGCACCCGCGGGACAGCTACCCGGGCACCGGAATCGGTCTGGCCCTGTGCAAGAAAATCGTCGAGCATCACGGTGGTGAGATCGCCCTGGACGCTTCTTATCAGCAGGGCGCTCGCCTGGTTTTCACCCTGGCCGGCGCCGAGCCGGCCGGCCGGTCCGGCGAGGCGCCCGCTCGTGAATCCCTGACGCTGACCGCCAACGAGTAGGCCGGACGGCATCACCCAAGTGCCGGTCAGTCGACGCGGTAGGTCAGGTGGGTGGCGTGCGGGGAGACCCGGACGTGGATCTGGCGCAGGGTGCGCGGGCTGACCCCGGCGTCGAACAGCGGCGTGCCCCCGCCGAGCAGCACCGGCGAGAGGTGCAGGCGCAGCTCGTCGACCGCGTCAGCTGCCAGCGCACCCCGGATGACCTGGGCGCCGCCCATGACCACCACGTCGCGTTCCTCGGCCATCGCGCGGGCCGTGCTGATTGCGCTGCGTACGCCGTCCACAACGAAGGTGAAGCGGTCGGCCAGCCGTACCGTTTCGGGTGGTCTGCGGGTCACCACCAGGACTGGCGGCGCCGCGGCCAGGCCCGCACCGTAGCCGACCTCGTCGTTCCAGCCGTGCGGGCCGTCGACGATGTCGAACAGGCGACGACCCATGACCACCGCGCCGGTCGCGTCGGTGGCCGACGCCAGCACCTCGCGGTCCACCGGGTCGGTGCTGAACGCCCAGGTGTGCAGGCCCGCACCGCCGCTGCCCAGGCCGCTGTCGGGGCCGGGGTCCGGCCCGGTCACGTATCCGTCGAGCGACACCGAGATGTCGGCGACCACCTTGCCCATGTGCACTCCCCGGCTCGTCGTGGCTTCGAGCCGAGCATGCCACCCGGGTACGGCGGATCAGGCCGGCGGGATGAGCCGTGAGCCGGTCCAGGCCAGGCCCATGCCGGCGGCCAGCAGCAGCAACGCTCCCACGGTGGGCAGCGGGCGCATCGCGTGCGACCCGGCACCGATCGACACGGCCGCGAGCATCAGCAGCACGCCGTCGGCCGGGTTGACCAGCTTGGAGCGGAAGACCGCCCAGCCCAGCAGCAGCCAGCCGGTGCCGGTCACGGCCGCCGCGACCAGCGAGGCGGTGTGCACCTGGGCGGCGCTGAGGCCGATGCCGTCCGGGCCGGTGCCGGTCGGCAGCGCGGCCAGCGGCAGCAGCATGATGAAGCCGGCCATGGCGATGAGCAGCCCGGCGACGGCCGAGCGGCGGGTGCGGGAACCGGCCAGCAGCCCGGCGAGGCCGATCATCGCGATGGCGCAGAACCAGCCGGCGGCCAGCTTGAGCAGCAGCGGTCCGGGCGGGGCGGAGATGCCCAGAGTGGACCAGCCATAGAGGGCCGCGCCGACCGGCAGGGCCCAGAGCGAGACGCGCGCATAGCGACGCACCGACCAGATCCAGACGGCTTCGCGCACCGGCAGGTGATGTTCCGCGACGGCACCCGGCCCCGCGGCGCCGACCCAGGCCGGTGCCACCCGCAGCGGCCGTCCACTGGCAGTCTGGTTCTGACTAATGCTCATGGCTCATGGCTCCGCCTCGTGGTGGGCTCACAGCCGAGCGGCCCGGGGGTACCGGTCGGAATCCTCGGTCAGCATGGCAAAACCCCGCGCACAGCGCGGGGTTTTGCGTTATTCGCTCCGATCTTGCACCGCCGGGGCGGACGTCAGGCGCGTTCGGGCTCGCCCACGCCGTTGTAGTCGGCACCGCCGAGTGCCGCCGACGGCGGCACCGTGGGCGGGGCCGCCAGACTCCGGGGACCGGTGTCGCCGGAGACCTGCGCCTCGGCCGCTCGGACCTGGGCGTTCACAGCGGCGGCCTCCTTGGCCGCGGCCTCGGCGGCCTCGGCGGCCTCCCGTTCGACCGCAGCGGCGTCGACCTTGCCCGTCGGCAGGTCGCCGACCATGTTGGCCAGTCCGCCCAGCGCGCCGCCCATGCCCTCCAGGGCCCGGGTCAGCTCGGTCGGCACGATCCAGACCTTGTTGGCCGAGCCGTTGGCGATCTGCGGCAGGGCCTGCAGGTACTGGTACGCCAGCACCTTCTGGCTCGGGTTGGCCTCGTGGATCGCGTGGAACACCGTCCGGATGGCCTTGGCCTGACCCTCGGCGGTCAGGATCCGGGCCTGCCGGTCACCGTCGGCGCGCAGCACCGCGGACTGCTTGTCACCCTCGGCCGTGAGGATCTGTGACTGCTTGACACCCTCGGCGGTCAGGATCGCGGCGCGGCGGTCCCGCTCGGCACGCATCTGCTTCTCCATCGAGTCGCGGATGCTCGGCGGCGGCTCGATCGCCTTGATCTCGACCCGGGTGACCTTGACGCCCCACCGGCCGGTGGTCTCGTCGAGCACCCCCGACAGGTGCCGGTTGATCTCCTCGCGGCTGGTCAGTGCCCGCTCCAGGTCGAGCGAGCCGATGACGTTACGCAGGGTGGTGACGGTCAGCTGCTCGATGGCCTGGAGGAAGTTCGCGATCTCGTACGTCGCCCGCACCGGGTCGACGACCTTGAAGTAGAGCACCGTGTCGATCGAGACCACCAGGTTGTCCGAGGTGATCACCGGCTGCGGCGGGAAGCTGACCACGTTCTCCCGCATGTCCACCTTGGTACGGACCGTGTCGACGAACGGCACCAGCAGGTTGAGCCCCGGGGACAGGGTGCGCTTGTACTTACCCAGCCGCTCCACCACGTCGTGCCGCTGCTGCGGGACGATGCGGACCGACCGAACCAGCGTGATCACCGCAAAAAGGGCGATCACGAAGATGAGTACACCGATTACAACTTCCATGGCGTCCTCTTTTCTCTTGTATGTGTGCCGTCTGCTCAGAGGTTCGGATGTTCGTCGCGCCACACGATCGCCGTGGCGCCCTTCACTTTGATGACCCGGACCCGGTCGCCGGGCGCGTACTTCTCGTCGCCGTCGAAGGAGCGCGCCGTCCAGAGCTCACCGTCGATCTTCACGAGCCCGTGGTCGGCGGTCACCTCCTCGAGCACCGTCGCCTGCGACCCCTCGATGGCCTCGATGCCGAACGGCGTGTCGCCCGTCTCGGCGGCCGACTTCGCGTGCCGCATGATGATGGGCCGGATCGCGGCGACGGAGAGACCGGAGACGATGGCGAACACGATCGCCTGCAGCAGCACGGGGGCGCCGAGAGCCGCCGCACCGGCCGCGGCGAGAGCGCCGACGGCGAAGAAGATGATCAGGAAAGTCGCGGTGAAGGCCTCGCCGATCGCGAGGGCGATGGCGAGGACGATCCAGAGAACGCTTTCCATACCCAGATCGTGACACGTCTGCGCTCGCACGGCGACGTCGCGTCACGTCGGGTTCTTCCGTAGCCAGATCGGCGCCGTTCAGTTAAACCTTGGACCGTCCCCGTCCGAGAGAGGCCCACCGTGTCCCTGCTGCCGGAAACCGGCCGACGCGTCACCGGGATCGTCGCCCGCGCGCAGTCCGCGGGCCGCGCGCCGTCCGTGGCGCTGGCGGTCGTCCGCGACCGCTCGCTGCTGCATTTCACCGGCGCCGGGGAGACCCCGCCGCCCGACCCCAAGACCCAGTACCGGCTCGGCTCGATCACCAAGACGCTGACCGCCACCATGGTGATGCAGCTGCGCGACGAGGGGTTCTTCGCCCTCGACGACCTGCTCTACCGGCACCTGCCGGGCACCTCGGTGGGCGGGCTGACGCTGCGTCAGCTGCTCGGGCACGTCTCCGGCCTGCAACGCGAGCCGGACGGGCCCTGGTGGGAACGCAGCGCCGGCGGCGACGTCGACCAGCTGCTGGCCGAGCTGGCCGACAAGGTCGCCGGGCCGCCGTTCCGGACCTACCACTACTCCAACCTGGCCTACGGGCTGCTCGGTGCGGTGCTGCAGCGCGTCACCGGGGAGTCCTGGACCGACCTGGTCGGCAAGCGGGTGCTCGACCCGCTGGGCATGAAGCGGACCACGTACGCGCCGGTCGAGCCGTACGCCCGCGGGTACGTCGTGCACGAGCTCGACGACAGCCTGCACGAGGAGCCGCGGCTGGACGCCGGTGCGATGGCCCCGGCCGGGCAGCTCTGGTCGACGGTGACCGACATGGCCAAGTGGGCGGCGTTCCTGGCCGATCCCGCGCCGGCCGTGTTGAGCCGGGAGACCGTCGACGAGATGTGCACCCCGGTGGTCATCCAGGACGACGCCTGGACCGCCGGGCACGGGCTGGGCCCGGAGCTGATGCGCGTCGGCGAGCGGGTGTACGTCGGCCACGGCGGCTCGATGCCCGGCTACAACTCCCAGCTGGCCGTGCACCGGCCCAGCCGCACCGGCGTGATCGCCTTCGCCAACTCGTACGGCCTGCGCGGCAGCAGCATCCGCGCGCTGGCCCTGGAGGTGCTGACCACGGTGCTGGACCACGAGCCGGTGCCGGCCGAGCCGTGGCGCCCCGCACCGCCGGCCGACGCCGATGTCGCCCAGTTGTGCGGCCGCTGGTGGTGGATGGGCCGCGAGTACGAGGTGCTCGCCGACGGTCCCGGCCTGGTGATGCGGCAGGTGACCGCGCCGGAGAAGCCGCCGTGGCGGTTCGTCCGGGAGTCGCGGGACCGCTGGCGGGGCACGGCCGGCATGAACACCGGCGAGGTGCTGACCGTGCTGCGCGGCCCGGACGGCGCGGTCGAGCGGCTGGACATCGCCACGTTCCTGTTCAGCCGCGACCCGATGCACCTGGCGTGAGCAGGGCGTTGAGCGTTCCGTAGTCGGCCGCGCCGGCCAGCTCGCCGTAGCCGCCGTCGCCCAGTGCCGCCGCCGCGACCCGGGCCACCAGCCCGTACGCGGCCTGGGCGACGGACGAGCCCAGGCTGATCCGGGCCACGCCGAGCGCGGCCAGCTCGGCCAGGCCGGGCGCGCCGGGTCCGGCCATCACGTTGACCGGGGCGTCGATCCGGTCGACCAGCGCGGCGACGGTCGGCGGATCCGTCACCCCGGGCACGAAGATGCCGTCCGCGCCCGCCGCCAGGTACGCCGTGGCCCGCTCGACCGTCTCGTCGAGCCCGCCCACGCCGGCCAGGAACGTGTCGATGCGCGCGTTCAGGAACAGCTCCGGCGCGGCGGCCCGGGCGGCGGCGATCCGGTCCGGCTCGGCGGTGGCGCCGTCCTCGAGGTTGACGCCCACGGCACCCGCGGCGTGGACCCGCCGGACCGTTTCCGCCACGTCGCCGTACCCCTTCTCGATGTCGGCGGTCACCGGCACCGACACCACCGCGGTGATCCGCGCGACCGCCGCGACGGCGGCGGACGCGTCCAGGGCGTCGCCGTCCGGCGCGCCCAGGCTCCAGGCCACTCCGGCGCTGGTGGTGGCGACGGCGGCCGCACCGGCGGCCTCGACCACGCGGGCGCTCGCGGCGTCCCAGGCGTTGACGAGGATCAGCGGTTTGCCGGGCACGTGCAGGTCACGGAAGTCGGTCATGCGGCCAGTGTCGGCGGGCCGGGCCGGTCGCGATAATGATTCAGCTGGAGCTGAAACGTCGGGGGTCCGCATGGTGGCGATCGGGCTGTCGGCCGGTGCCGTGGCGCGCATCCGCTTCGCCGTGTCCTGCCTCTGGGAGGTCGTCGCGGCGATCCGGGTGCTGCGCGATCCGGGCAGCCATGCGGTCCACCTGCCGTGGGTGCGCCGGGTCGCTGTGCCGCGCGACACGCTGCTGTGGGAGCTGGTGCCGCGCGAACCGGCGTACCTCCCGGATTTTTTGACGCCCCCGCCGGTGGGCCTGACCCCCGAGCTGGGCGCGGAGCTCGCCCGGCTGCGGGCGACGCCCGCCGCGGTGGTCCGCCAACACCTCGACCTGTACGGCCACCGCCCGCCCGCCGTGCGCGAGCTGTACGCCGACCCCGCCACCGGCCTGGCCCGCCTGAGCACCGAGATCGAGGCGTTCTGGCACACCGCCGTCGCGCCCGACTGGCCGCGGATCCAGCTGCTGCTGGACGCCGAGATCTTCGCCCGCGCCCGGGCCCTGGCCGAGGACGGCGCCGCCGGTCTGCTCAACGACCTGCACGAGCGAGTCCGCTGGGAGGCGGGCACGCTGTCGATCAGCAAGCGCTACTGCACCGCCGAGGACGTCAGCGACGGCGCCGGCCTGGTCCTGGTGCCGTCGGTGTTCGTCTGGCCGGCGGTGCTGAGCATCTTCGCCGATGACGTGCCGCAGCTGGCCTATCCGGCCCGGGGCGTGGCCACGCTGTGGGAGCCGCGCCGGGAGAGCACGGACGCGCTGGGCGCGGTGCTGGGCCGGGGCCGTACGCGGCTGCTGGTCGAGCTGGACGCGCCCAGCTCCACCACCGAGCTGGCCCGGCGCACCGGCATGACCGCCGGCGGCGTCTCCCAGCACCTGAGTGCCCTGCGGGCGGCCGGGCTGGTCGCCGCGCACCGGCAGGGCCGCAGCGTGCTCAACGTCCGGACCGCGCTGGCCGAGGCGCTGCTCAGCTCGGCTCGGTGACGAAGTCGATGAGCCGTTCCATCGCGTTGATCAGTGGCGTCTCGACGTCCTTGTAGCTGTTCACGCTGCTGAGGATGCGCCGCCACATCTCGTATGGCTGCGCGATGCCGACGGCCCGGCAGACGCCCTCCTTCCACGGCTGTCCGGGCGGGATCACCGGCCACGCCTTCAGCCCGACCCGCTCCGGCTTCACCGCCTGCCACACGTCGATGTACGGGTGCCCGGTGATCAGCACGTTCGGGTCGGTGACCGCGGCCACGATCCGGCTCTCCTTGGACCCGGCGACGAGGTGGTCGACCAGCACACCGACCCGGCGCCCGCGGGCCGGCCGGAAGTCACGGACCGCGCCGGCCAGGTCGTCGATACCGTCCAGCGGCTCCACCACCACGCCCTCGATGCGCAGGTCGTCGCCCCAGATCCGCTCGACCAGGGCGGCGTCGTGCACGCCCTCGACCCAGATCCGGCTGGCCTTGGCGACCTGGGCGCGTACCCCCGCGACCGCGACCGACCCGGAGGCGGTCCGCTGCCGGGCCGCCGCAGCAGGCTTGCCGGCCGGCCGGCGCAGGGTCACCACCTGGCCCTCCAGCAGGAACGCGGCCGGCTCGAGCGGAAAATTGCGACGCTTGCCACGCCGGTCCTCCAGCACGACCGCCCCGAGCTCGAAGCCGACGACCGCACCGCAGAAACCGGAGTCGACGTCCTCGACCACCAGGTCAGGCTCGGCGTCCACCTCGGGCACCACCTTGCGGCGCCGCCAGTTCCCCGAGAGCACATCCTCCCCATACATGTCAGGCACGTTAAACCCTGCGGACGGACACGCCGCTTCCGACGCTCCGACCGAGACAAGCCAGGCGGACGGCACGTACCCTTGCTCGCATGTCCCCCGCAGCAGATGCGGCGACACTCACGGCACGCCGGTCCACCCGGTTCGTGGCGTGGGTACGCGCCTGGCGGGCCGGCCTCGTCCCGTTCGACGAGCTGGCCGACGAGATCGCCGGCGACGAGGAGCACCTCGTCGCCGATGCCCCCGGCACGTGGACCGACGTGCCGCTGAGCAGCGCGCTGCCCGCGTTCGCCAAGCTGCACCCCGACGACATCCGGCTGGTGCTGCCGGCCCCCGGCGACCCGCGCGGGCTGCCCGGCCCGGGCGAGCTCACCGGCGCGGCGCTGCTGGCCGGCGAGGCCGTGGTGACGCCGTCGTTCGGGGTGGTGCCCGAGCTGCGCCGGCACACCTCCGGCTCGGGCGTGGAGTTCGAGACCGTGCTGTGGCGCTTCTACCCGGTGCCGGCGTTCAAGCCGACGTTCCAGATGGGCCCGGCCGAGGCGGAGATCGAGCTGACCACGGCCCTGACCGAGGCGACGACCCAGCTGACCCGCCTGGACGTCGCGCAGTGGCGTCCCGAGCTGGCCGGCGCGCTGCAGGCGTTGCGCCGCCCGGAGAGCACCGCGACGCTGCCGCCGGGCTTCGACCCGCGCTCGCGCCGGCTGTTCGCCCGGGCCAGCATCCTCGACCAGGTCCTGGTGCTGGCCGAGCACAACGCCCCCGGCGGCGCGGTGAACGGCTACGAGGCGCAGCAGCGCGACGCGGCGCTGCGCCCGCTGACCACGGCCTGCCGGCAAGCGCTGGTCGCGGCCTGCAATGCCCCGCTGCATGCCTGACAGATACGCGCACTGCACGTTCTGCGGCGCGCGCTTCGTGCCCGAACAGCCCTGGCCGCGCCGCTGCGGCGCGTGCGGCGAGACCAGCTACCTGAATCCGAAACCGGTCGCCGTCGCGGTGCAGCCGGTCGGTGGCGGCCTGCTGGTCGTGCGCCGGGGCATCCCGCCGGCCCGCGACACCCTGGCCCTGCCGGGCGGCTTCATCGAGACGGGCGAGACCTGGCAGCAGGCGACGTCGCGCGAGCTGAGCGAGGAGGTCGGCCTGCGGACCGACCCCGAGACGGTACGCCTGTACGACACGATCAGCGCCCCGGACGGCACCCTGTTGATCTTCGGCCTGCTCCCGGCGCTGTCCTCGGAGGACGAACTGCCGCCCGTGGTGCCCAACGAGGAGGCGCTGGGCCGGGAGGTGCTGCACAGTCCGCAGGCGCTGGGCTTCGACCTGCACACGCGGGTCGCCAACCGCTACTTCGCCCAGGTCGCCGCGGGCATGTAACCGCCGGTCGGCTGCCCCTCAGGAACGGAAGACGGCCGCGAGGCTGTTGAGGCGGTCCGCCGTACCGGTGAGGTCGCCGACCGCGCGGTGGGTCTCCTCCGCCGCGCCCCGCACCTCGGCCGCCGCCGAGCTGACCGCGCCGATGGCCAGGCTGATCTGCTCGGTGCCGCCGCTGACCGTGCCCGCGCCCTCGACCATCGTGCCCGTGGTGGCGCTCTGCTCCTCGACCGCCGCGGCGATGGTGACCTGATGCTCAGCGATCGCGCCGATGATGGCGGAGAAGCCGCTGACCGCGTCCACGGCCTCGCCGGTGTCGTGCTGGATGCCCTCGATCCGGCGGGCGATCTCCTCGGTCGCCGCGGCGGTGGCCTGGGCCAGGTCCTTGACCTCGCCGGCCACGATCGCGAAGCCGCGCCCGGCCTCGCCCGCCCGGGCCGCCTCGATCGTGGCGTTCAGCGCCAGCAGGTTGGTCTGCGCCGCGATCGCGTTGATGCTGCGCAGCACGTCGTTGATCTCCTGGCTGGAGTCCCGCAGCCGGGTCACGTTGCCGGTCGCCCGGGTCACCCCGGTCACCGCCTCGTCGGTCATCCGCGACACGTCGGTGGTGTTGACGCTGATCTCGGTGATCGCCCGGCGCATCTGCCGGGTGCCCTCCGCGATGGCCCCGACCTCGTCGCTGGTGCGGGCGGCCGAACGGGCGACGGTCTCCAGTTCGGTGGCGGTGGCGTCGGCGGCCGCCGTCATCGTGCTGCTGGCCTGCCGCAGGCTGCCGGCCGACGAGGTGACCTCGTCGACGGCCCGGCGGATGCCGGCCACGGTGTCCTGGAAGCGGTCCATCATCGCGTTGTACGCCTCGGCCATCTGACCCAGCTCGTCCTTGCCCACCACCGGCATCCGCGGGCTCAGGTCCCCGCCGGCGGCCGACTTGATCACGCCGGCGTCGAGCCGCAGGACCCGGACGATGCTGCTCCACACCGACATCTGCATGAGCACACCCAGCGGCGCCACGACCAGCGGCGCCCAGAGCGCGACGGCGGCGAGCCGCTCGAGATCCAGACGGGCGGCCGAACCGGCCGGCAGCCCTGCGGCGGCCGAGCCCGCCACGGAGTGGGTGAACAGACCGAGACCGACCATCCAGGGAATCTCTCCCCTGATCGGCCGCCGCGGCTCAGTCCAGCGCGAATGTGCCCTTCGTCTCGAACGCCGCCAGGTCCTGCAGGGCCCGCAGCACCAGGCCGCCCGAGCCCTCCGGCAGCGCGTCCGGGGCGAACCAGCCCGCGTCCACGCTCTCGTCGGTCACCTTCTCCAGCTCGCCGTCGTAGCCGTCGACCCGGCACATCAGCGAGATGTACTGGTAGCTGTGCCCGTACGGGTTCGGGTACCAGTCCCGGGCCCGGGTGTAGAGGCCGAACGGGGTGACGTCCCGCGCCACCAGGCCGGCTTCCTCGCGTACCTCCCGGATTGCGCACTCGCGCAGGGTCTCGCCCAGCTCCATCGTGCCGCCCGGCAGGGCCCAGGTCCGGTCGTCGGAGCGCTGGATCAGCAGGATCCGGCCGTCCGGGTCGCGGACGACGCCGTGCGCGCCGATCGAGATCAGCACGCGGTCGTCGCCGGCCAGCGTGCGCAGGCCACCGATGTACGACTCTTCCCAGGACAGTCCCACTGTCGTCACTCCAGGGTGAAGGTGCCCGCGGTCTCGAACGCCGCGAGGTCGGTCAGGGTACGCCGGACACCCTCACGCAGCGGCTCGGGCAGGGCACCGGGCGCGAACCAGCCGGCGTCCGTGGTCTCGTCCGTGGCCCGCACCAGCTCCCCCTCGTACGCGTCGATCCGCGCCGTCATGGTGATGTGCTGGTACGTGTGCCCGTACATGTCGGGACCCCGCTCCGGGGACCGGGTGTAGACCGCGAACGGGGTGAGCTCGCGGACCTCCAGGCCGGTCTCCTCCCGTACCTCGCGCACCGCGCAGTCGCGCAGCGACTCGCCCAGCTCCATCATCCCGGCGGGCAGCGCCCAGGTCCCGTTGTCGGACCGGCGGACCAGCAGCACCCGGCCGGCGTCGTCGCGCAGCACGCAGCGGGAGCCGACGCTGATCAGGGTGCGGCCGTTGCCGGCCAGGGCCCGCAGCTGCCCGAAGTAGGACTCGTCCCATGACAGTGCCATGCGACCACCCTGCCAGATCGGGGCGGGCGCTCAGCTGCCCGGCCGCACCGGCAGCTCCGCCGGGTACGGCTGACCGAAGTCCGCCGACCGGCTCACGTCCTGCCACGCGCCCGCCTCGTCGAGTTGGCGGCGGGAGTAGTCCAGCGCCATCTCGCTCGCGTTCACGCCGAGCAGCAGGTGCGTGGGGGCGGCGCCGCTCTTGACCGTCCGCACGATGATCTCCGCGGCCCGGTCGGGGTCGCCGGCCGCGCCACCGGCCCCGGCGCGGACCCGGCGGTGCATAGCGCCGATGGTGGTGTCGTAGTCGGCCGGGATGGTGTCGACGGACATGGACGAGCCGGCCCAGTCGGTGGCGAAGCCGCTGGGCTCGACGACCAGCACCTTGATGCCGAACGGCGCGGTCTCGGTGGCGAGCACCCGGCTGAAGCCGTCGACGGCGAACTTGGCCGCCTGGTAGCTGGCGATGCCGGGCGAGCCGCCGACCCGCCCGCCGATCGAGGAGAACTGCACGACGGTGCCGCCGCCCTGGGCCCGCAGCGGCGCGATGACCGCCCGGGAGACGTGGTAGACACCCCAGAAGTTCGTCTCGAACTGGGTGCGGAAGTCGGCCTCGGTGCCGGTCTCGATGGGGGCGACGTTGGCGTATCCGGCGTTGTTGACGACCACGTCGAGGCGGCCGTAGCGGGCGATCGCGGCGGCCACGGCCTCGTCCACCTGGGCGGCGTCGGTGACGTCGAGGGGCAGGGTGAGGATGCGGTCGCCGTACTTGTCGGCGAGGTCGGCCAGCTGCTCGGGGCGGCGGGCGGTGGCGACCACCTGGTCGCCGGCTTCCAGGGCGGCCACGACGAGGGCGCGGCCGAGGCCACGGGAGGATCCGGTGATGAACCATGTCTGTGTCATGCCTTTAACAAAACACGGTTGCGTTAAGATTGGCCAGTGATGAGCACCTCATTCCAGCGGGCCCGCTCCGCCGCCGCCAAGGAGCAGCGCGAGGCGGCCATCCTGGCGGCCGCGACCGAGCTCGGCGCCCGGCGCGGCATCCGGCAGGTGACGCTCACCGACATCGCCGAGGCGGTGGGCATGCACAAGTCCGCCCTGCTGCGGTACTTCGAGACCCGGGAGCAGATCTTCCTCAGGCTCACCGCCGCCGGCTGGCGGGACTGGTCGGCGGCGTTGTGCGCGGCGTTGCGGGAATGCCCGCCGCAGGCCGCCGCGGTGGCGGGCGTGCTGGCCGGCAGCCTGGTGGAGCGCCCGATGTTCTGCGACCTGCTCGCTCAGGCCCCGCTCAACCTGGAACGCAACGTGTCCATCGAGTCGGTACGCGCGTTCAAGCTCGTCACCCTCACCGAGGTGGAGGCGATCCGGGCCGAGCTGCACCGGCTGCTCGGGCTCACCGAGGAGCAGAGCGTCGACGTCATCGCGACGGCGACCAGCATGGCCGGGGCGCTGTGGCAGATGGCGACGCCCGGCCCCGAAGTCAGCGCGCTCTACCGCGAGGACCCGCGGCTGGCGCACGCCGTCGTGGAGGTCGGGCCGCGGCTGACCCGGGTGCTCACCGCTCTGCTGACAGGAATGCGTCCAGCAGCGTGACCAGGCGCACCGGGGTCTCGTCCATGGCGTAGTGGCCGGCGTCGGCCAGCACCTCCAGCCGGGCGTTCGGGTAGTGGGCCAGCCAGGTCCCCCGCATCGCCGCCTCGCCCAGGAGGCTTGCACCATCCGGTCCAGCCAGCTGCCCGCGAGCCGGTTGCCGGTGGTGAGATCGATGATGGCCCGCCGGTTGGCCGGCGTCTCGGCGGCCCCGCTGAACAGCGCCCAGCCCTGCTCGTCGAAGGGCACGCCGCTGGCGGGCACCGGGCTGATGCCCACCAGCCGCTCGACCCGGTCCGGCGCGTCGGCCAGCACCCGCTGCGCCACGATGCCGCCCATCGAGTGGCCCACCAGCGAGAACCGATCCCAGCCGACCTCGTCGGCCACCGCCAGCATGTCGGCGGCGGCCTCCGCGATCGTGTACGCGCCCGGGATGTCACGGCGCTCGCCGTAGCCACGCAGGTCGGGGAAGGCGTACGTGAAGCGCGAGCCGTGAAGGCCAGGACCGCCCGAGTCGGATTTGGGCGGTGGTCAGGCGGTGAAGCGGTAGCCGATGCCCGGCTCGGTGATGAGGTACCGGGGCCGGGCGGGCTGCGGCTCGATCTTGCGCCGCAGGTTGGCCAGGTGCACGCGCAGGTAGTTGGTCTCGGTCTCGTAGGCCGGCCCCCACACCTCCTGCAGCAGCTGCCGTTGCCCGACGAGCTTGTCGCGGTTGCGGACCAGCACCTCCAGCAGATGCCATTCCGTCGGCGTGAGCCGGACCGGCTCCCCGGAGCTGCCGGTGAGCCGCTTGGCGGCCAGGTCGAGGGTGAAGTCGGCCGTGGTGATGACGGCGATGTCGGTGCCGGGGGTGGCGCGGCGCAGAGCGGCCCGGATCCGGGCGAGGAGCTCGTCCATGCCGAACGGCTTGGTGACGTAGTCGTCAGCGCCCGCGTCGAGGGCAGCCACCTTGGCGGCTTCGCTGTCCCGGGCCGACAGCACGATGATCGGGACCTGGGTCCAGCCCCGCAGTCCCTCGACGACCGTGACGCCGTCGAGGTCGGGCAGGCCCAGGTCGATGATCGCCAGGTCCGGCGGGGTCCGGGCGGCCAGCGCCAGCGCGGTGGTGCCGTCGGCGGCCGTGACGACCTCGTAGCGACGGGCGGCGAGGTTGATCCGCAGTGCGCGCAGCAGGTGGGTGTCGTCGTCGACGAGCAGGATCCGGGTCACGGGGTGACCGGCCGGACAGCGGCGACGGGCAGGGTGATGGTCATGGTCAGTCCGCCGTCCGGGGTGTCGCCCGGGGTCAGCGTGCCGCCCTGGGCCTCGGTGAAACCTCTGGCGATGGCCAGGCCGAGACCGAGCCCGGCACCGGCCTGGTCGTTCAGGCGCTGGAACGGCGCGAAGACACGGTCCCGGTCGGCGGCCGCGATGCCCGTACCGTGGTCGATCACCAGCAGCCGCAGCCGGTCGTCCTCGGCGCGGCCACGGATCACGACCGGCCGTCCGGCCGGGGTCGCGGCGACGGCGTTCGACAGCAGGTTGGCGACGACGCGTTCGAGCAGGCCGGCGTCGGCCTCGGCCCAGGGCAGGTCGTCGGGGATGTCCACGTCGACGGCGACGCCGTGGGTGTCGGTGATCATGACGGCCCGGGCCACGACGGCGTCCAGGGCGGTCGGGCCGGAGTGCACGGACAGCACCCCGGCCTCCAGGCGGCTCAGGGACAGCAGGTTGTCCACGACAGTGGTCAGCCGGTCGGTGGACTCCTCCACGGTGGCCAGCAGCTCGGCCCGGTCGTCCGCGCTGAACTCGACGTCGGACTGCCGCAGGCTCGACACCGCGGCCTTGATCCCGGCGAGCGGCGTACGCAGATCGTGGCCGACCGCGCCGAGCAGCGCGGCCCGGACCCGGTCGATCTGGGCCAGCTCCTCGGCCCGGGCGGCCTGACCGGCGAGCCGCTGGGTCTGCAGAGTCCGGGCCGCGGTGGCGGCCAGGCGCTGCAGGGCCCGCCGGTCCTCGGCGAACAGCTGCGGCCCCCACCCGATGAGCCGCACCCCTCCCCCGGCCGCGACGGACAGCACCGGCTCGCCGCGCGGCGGCGGCCCGACCTCCTCGACCGTGCGTCCGTCGTCGGTGAGCGCGACGGTGTCCATCCGGTAGGTCAGCCGGACCTGCTCCAGCAGCCGGGTCAGCGAGGCTCGCTCGATCGGCTGGGTGCTGGCCGCGGCGAGCAGGGCCGCCTCGGCGTCCCGGCGCTCGGCGGTGGCCCGGTGCCGGGCGGCCAGCTCGACGGCCAGGCTCACCACCGTGGCGACCCCGGCGTAGACGACCAGCACGACGACGTCGTCGGCCGTCTCGACCGCCAGGGTGTGCAGCGGCACGATGAAGAAGTAGTTGACCAGCAGGCCTGCGACGCCGGCGGCGGCCACCGCGGGCACCCAGCCGCCGACCATGGCGGCGATGACCACCGGCACGAGATAGAGCAGGACCACGCCGGCCAGCGACAGGTCACCGCGGGCGGGCACCAGCACGGCACTGGCCGCGGTCAGCCCGGCCGCTGCCACCGCGACGCCGGTGCCGGCCCGCCGCCACGCCCGGCGGCGCCGACCGGCCGGCCCTGCTGAGGTTCCCATGATGCTCAGGTGTACCCGATCGGGGGCTACGACCGGCGCCGACCGGCCGCAACCGGGTCCCGGTGCGGCTTGTGCCGGCTCGACTCCAGCTGCCAGGGCACGCTGACGACCATGACGCGGCGCTGGAAGAGCAGCCGGGCCTTGAGCCGCAACGCGCTCTGGTTGTGCAACAGCTGCTCCCACCAGTGACCCACGACGTACTCGGGCAGGTAGACCACCACCAGGTCGCGCGGGCCCTCGGCGCGGAGCCGGACGACGTGGTCCAGCACCGGGTTGGTGATCTCCCGGTACGGCGACTCCAGCACCGTCAACGGCACGTTCAGCTCCCGGTCGGCCCACTCCTGCCGCAGCCGCGCCACGTCCTCGGGACTGATCGCCACGGTCACCGCGGCCAGCGTGTCCGGCCGGGTCGCCCGGGCGTACGCCAGCGCCTGCAGGGTGGGCCGGTGCACCCGGGAGACCAGCACCACCGCGTGCACGTGGGCCGGCATGACCACCCCGCCCGGCTCGGGTTCCAGCTCGGCGCTGACCCGGTCGTAGTGGGCGCGGATCGCGCGCATCAGCGCGTACAGCACCGGCACGGCGATCACCACCAGGTAGGCGCCGTGGGTGAACTTCGTGACCAGCACGATGAGCAGCACCAGCCCGGTGAGCGCACAGCCCACGGCGTTGATCACCCGGGACCGGTGCAGCCGCCCGCGGACGCGAGGGTCGCGTTCCCCGGCCAGCGCGCGGTTCCAATGCCGCACCATCCCGGCCTGGCTGAGGGTGAAGGAGGTGAACACGCCGAGGATGTAGAGCTGGATCAGGCGGGTCACCGAACCGTCGTACGCCCAGATCAAGCCGGCGGCGATCAGCGCGAGCACGATGATGCCGTTGGAGAACGCCAGCCGGTCGCCGCGGGTGTGCAACTGCCGGGGCAGGTAGCGGTCCTGGGCCAGGATCGAGCCGAGCAGCGGGAAGCCGTTGAACGCGGTGTTCGCCGCCAGGATCAGGATCAGCGCGGTCAGGGCCTGGATCAGGAAGAACCCGGCGCCGCCGCCGAACACCGCCGCGGCCACCTGGGCGATCACCGTCCGCTGCGGGTCGGACGTGCAGTCGCCGGGGAAGCCGATCAGGTCGCAGGTGTTCTCGGCGACCCGCACCTTGGTGATCAGGGCCAGCGCGGTCAGTCCGGCGAACATCGTGATCGCCGTGACGCCCATGGCCAGCATGGTGCGGGCGGCGTTCTCCGCCTTCGGCACCCGGAACGCCGGCACCCCGTTGGAGATGGCC
Source organism: Actinoplanes sp. CA-051413 (assembly GCF_050955795.1). NCBI lineage: Bacteria > Bacillati > Actinomycetota > Actinomycetes > Micromonosporales > Micromonosporaceae > Actinoplanes > Actinoplanes sp. CA-051413. Next base: position 2,349,362 of record NZ_CP192100.1, on the reverse strand, counting down.
TCCACGCCCGTCAGCGCTGTGCACCCCGAGGCGAACGCGCGCAGCGTCAGCAACGCCAGCGCCAGCCCGGTCAGCCCCACCTGCTCCGGGCGTACCTGCCAGCCGGCCGACTCGGCCACCGGCGGATCACCGGCGACGACCTGCCCCAGCCCGACCGCGACCAGGACCAGGATCCCGGCGATGAACAGGTACGTCGGCCAGGCGAACGTCTTGCCCGAGTCGCGCACCCCCCGCAGGTTCATCGCCGTCAGCACCGCCACGAAGCCGACGTTGATCAGCACCCGGTGCGGCTGCAGCGACGGCACCGCCGAGATGATGTTGTCCACCCCGGCGGCCACCGACACGGCCACCGTCATCACGTAGTCGACCATCAGCGCCGCCGCGACCACGAGACCGGCCGAGCGGCCCAGGTTCCGGGAAGCCACCTCGTACGACCCGCCGCCGCTCGGATAGGCCCGCACCACCTGCCGGTACGACGCCACCACCACGGCCAGCAGCACCACCACGGCCACCGCCACCCACGGCGCCACGTACAGGTAGGCCAGCCCGCCGAGGGTCAGCACCAGCAGGATCTCCTGCGTGGCGTAGGCCACCGACGACAACGGGTCGGAGGCGAAGATCGGCAACGCCAGCCGCTTGGGCAGCAGGGTCTCACCGAGGCGGTCACTCCGCAGCGGAGGACCCACCAGCACGCGTTTCACAGTGGTCAGCACGGGCCCAGTGAAGCCCCGCCCCGCGCCGGCACGGCGAATCTTGACGCGATCTTGACGCGCCGCCGGGCACTCTTGGCGGCTCCTTGATCCCGCGGGCGTCCGGGTCAGCCGTTGCGGATCTCCGGGGTGCAGTTCTCCCGGCGGAGCGTGTCGCGCCACAGGCAGATCTGCACGGTGACCGGCTGCCCGCCGATGGTTGTGGCCACCGCCGGGGTGTGCACGTAGCCGCGCTCGGTCACGGCCAGCGGCGCCGGGCAGCTGTGCCACTGCCCGGCCGCGGCGCGCCAGCGGACGCGGGCGCCGCCGGAGTGCGGGTCGTGGTCGTCCGAGCCGGCCCGGCCCCAGTAGTACGTGCGGCCCTGGTGGCGGGCGTAGCGCGCGGAGCCGTTCATCTGGTCGAAGTCCAGCGTGGGGCTCAGCCGGGTGGCGAGGTCGTCGTCGAAGACCCGGGGCGTGTCGACGATGACGTCGTCGTCGGTGGTGTCCGACCGGCACGCGGCCTCGCCGGCCGGCTCGTCGCCGGCCGGCTCCTCGCCGCGGGTGGCGACGACCAGTCCCGCCGCGGCGAGAGTCAGGACCAGCAGGACGACGCCGGCCAGCACCGCCCGATGACGCCGGGGACGGCGGGTGGTGAACGTGGCGTCGATGATGACCGGCCCGTCGCGGAGATCCGGGTCGTCGGCGGTCCGGGCCGGCTCGGCAGGCTGCGGGGTGCCGCCACTGCGCGCGGCGGGCAGCAGGCTCGGTGCCCGCCGGTCGGCCTCCTCCGCGGCCTCCACGAGGGCGGCGACATGGGCGCAGGCCACGGCGAGGCGCTCGGCGTCGGCCTCGTCGAAGGGCACCCGCGCGATGAGGTGAGCCGCCCGGGCCACCGCGGTGACGAGGACCGGTTCGGTGATGTAGCGCAGCTCCCCGGCGAGGACGCCCGCGACGATGTCCTTGTCGACCGAGACACCGGGGGCCAGGCGCCGGCTGCGGATGACCTCGGCCAGGTGGCGCAGGGATCCCGGCCGGCGCCGGCGGCGCGGCGGTGGTGATCCCGGCGGCGGTGTGTAGACGCCGTCGCGGCTCGCGTGGGCCGCTGCCGCCTCGAGGTTCGAGGCCAGCAGCCGCGCGGCGTCGTGAGCTTCTTTCCACCATGGCGCCAGCGGTTCCGGCACGAACGTCACCCCCGGGAATCGACGGCGTTCATTGTGCCAGCACCGGATTATCTGTCTGCGGGGGACAGAAAACCGCTGTCCGGGGACGGATGGGCGTTCCGCCCGGCGCTTCGTCTGTCCAGCATGGAGGGCGGCCGGCCACCGAACCCCATCCACCGTGAGGAGCTATCTGTGTTCGTGAAACGTCTCGTCGGAGCCGCTGTCGCCGCGGCCCTGGCCATCCCACTGCTGCTGGGTGGCGCCGCCCCCGCACAGGCCGCTCCGACCAGCGTCTACGGCATCTACAACTCGGGGTCGGTCGGCCTCGGTGTGCTGCAGAACTGGCGGACGTCCGGGTCGAACTACGACCGGATCCTGCCCTCGGGCAACTGGACCGACTACAACCTCGGCTGGGGGCACGCCGGCGGGGTCTACATCGGCTCCGGCTACTGCGCCGCGCGGTACACCTCCGCCACCGGCCAGCCCGGGACCTGGAACCCGGCCGGCAGCGACTTCCGGGGACCCAACCGGTTCCGGCTGGCCGGGAACTACTTCGTGCAGATCTACCCGTACCACTGCTGACCGCCCCGACTCACCCAAGGACGTGCACATGCGAAAGCTCATCGTCGCCGCTCTGCTGGCGGTCACGGCCGCCCTGACCGGAGCCGCACCCGCGCAGGCGGCCAGCACAGCCAAGGCCATCCTGAACGGCAGCAGCGTCGGGATCGGCGTGCTCTACGACTACCGCTCCTCGGGATACGACGAGGTCCTGCCGTCCGGTGCCTACACCACCAGCCTCGGCTGGCCGCACGCCGGCGGCGTCTACATCGGCTCGGGCTACTGCGCCCAGCGGTGGACGTGGAACGAGTCGCAGGGCAAGTGGATCCGCGCCGGCAGTGACTGGACGGCCGGCAACCACGCCGTCACCAGCGGCATCATCAAGATCGTGGCCTACCGGATGCGGTCGTCCACGGCCTGCTGATCGCGGGCCCGCGGCCGCTCCCGTACGCGGGAGCGGCCGTGCCGTGCACGCAGCCTCAGATCTCGGCGATCAGATCGGCGACGCTGTCCACGATGCGCGACGGCCGGTACGGGTACCGCTCGCTCTCCGCCCGCGTGCTGATCCCGGTCAGCACCAGGATCGTCTCCAGCCCCGCCTCCAGGCCGCACAGCACGTCGGTGTCCATCCGGTCGCCGATCATCGCCGTGCTCTCGCTGTGCCCGCCGATCACGTTCAGCGCCGAGCGCATCATCATCGGGTTCGGCTTGCCCACGAAGTAGGGGTCGACGCCGGTCGCCTTCGAGATCATCGCCGCCACCGAGCCGGCCGCCGGCAGGGCACCCTCGTTGGAGGGTCCGGTCGGGTCCGGATTCGTACAGATGAACCGGGCGCCGTCGTTGATCAGGCGGACCGCCTTGGTGATCGCCTCGAAGCTGTACGTGCGGGTCTCGCCGAGCACCACGTAGTCCGGGGCGTAGTCGGTCAGCACGTAACCGACCGCGTGCATCGCCGTGGTCAGGCCGGCCTCGCCGATCACGTACGCCGTGCCGCCCGGGCGCTGGTCGGCCAGGAACTGCGCGGTGGCCAGCGCCGCCGTCCAGATCGACTGCTCGGGCACGTCGAAGCCCATCCGGGCCAGCCGGGCCTGCAGGTCGCGGGGGGTGTAGATGGAGTTGTTGGTGAGGATGAGGAAGGGCTTGCCGGACTGCTTCATCCGGTTGACGAACTCGGGTGCACCGGGGACCGGCTCGCCCTCGTGGACGAGGACCCCGTCCATGTCGGTGAGCCAGCTCTCGACAGCCTTGCGCTCGGTCATGAGGCTCCTCGGCGTTGCGGGGGCGGGCAGCAGTTGGCCGGGCACTGGTCCCAGACCGGCAGCGTACCGAGCCGTTCCCGGCCGACGCCGTTCGTCCGCTCCTCGACCAGCTCACGGACCATCGTGACGAACCGGAGGTCGGTGCCGGGGGTGCCCGCGCGGGCGTAGCCCAGGCCGAGCTCGGCGGCGGTGTCCCGGGCCTCGTTGTCCAGGTCCCAGAGCACTTCCAGGTGGTCCGAGACGAAGCCGATCGGGCTCACCACGACGTCGGTGACGTCCTTCTCGGCCAGCGCGGTCAGGTGGTCGTTGATGTCTGGCTCCAGCCACGGCACCTGCGGCGGGCCGGACCGGCTCTGCCAGACCAGGTCCCAGGGCAGGTCGGGAGCGGCGGCGGCGTGCACCAGCGCGGCGGTCTCGTGCAGCTGGGCCTCGTACCGGCCGCCGTCAGGACCGGCGGTCTTGGCCATCGACACTGGGATGGAGTGCGCGGTGAACACGAGCCGGGTGCTGGCCCGGCGGGCCGGGTCGAGCTGGGCCAGGGCGGCGGTGACCGCGTCGGCGTGCGGCGCGACGAAGCCCGGGTGGTCGTGGAACTGGCGCAGCTTGGCCACGGCCGGCGCGCCCGGACCGACCTTCGCGCGGGCCTGGGCGATGTCCTCCCAGTACTGCTTGCAGGAGGAGTAGCCGCCGTACGCGCTGGTGGCGAAGCCGAGCGCCGACGTGATGCCGTCGTCGCGCATCTGCGCCATGGTGTCGGCCAGCATCGGCTGCCAGTTGCGGTTGCCCCAGTACGTCGGCAGCGTGATGCCGTGCGCGCGGAAGTCCGCCGTCACCGCCGCCAACAGGTCACGGCACTGCTGGTTGATCGGCGAGACGCCGCCGAAGTGGTAGTAGTGCTCGGCCACCTCGGCCAGACGTTCCTCGGGGATGCCCCGCCCGCGCGTCACATTGCGCAGGAACGGCATCACATCGTCGGGGTGCTCGGGGCCACCGAAGGACAGCAGAAGGAACGCGTCGTACGCCACCGCTCCATACTCCCTCGCCCGGCGGGGTGGCCCACAGCCACCCCCGCCACGGGCTCAGGCGCCGAGCGCGTGATACCCGCCGTCGACGTGCACGATCTCGCCCGTGGTGGCCGGGAACCAGTCGGACAGCAGGGCACAGACCGCCCGCGCGGCCGGCTCCTGGTCGCTCAGGTCCCAGCCCAGCGGCGCGCGTTCGGCCCAGGCCTCCTCGAACTGCTCGAAGCCCGGGATCGACTTGGCGGCCATCGTGCGCAGCGGCCCGGCGGACACCAGGTTGCTGCGGATGCCCTGCTTGCCCAGGTGCAGCGCGAGGTAGCGGGAGGCCGACTCCAGGCCCGCCTTGGCCACGCCCATCCAGTCGTAGACCGGCCACGCCTTGGTCGCGTCGAAGGTCAGGCCGACGATGCTGCCGCCCGGGCCCATCAGCGGCAGGCAGGCGGTGGCCAGCGACTTGTACGAGTACGTCGACACCTGCAGCGCCGTGGCGACGTCCTCCCACGGGGCGTCCAGGAACCCGCCACCGAGGCAGCTCTGCGGCGCGAAGCCGATCGAGTGCACCACGCCGTCGAGCCCGTCGACGTGCTCGCGCACCTTGTCGGCGATGCCGGCGAGCTGCTCCGGGTTGGTCACGTCCAGCTCGATGACCGGCGCCGGCTCGGGCAGCCGCTTGGCGATCCGCTCCACCAGCGACATGCGGCCGAAGCCGGTCAGCACGACCGTCGCGCCGTTCTCCTGGGCGATCTTCGCCACCGAGAACGCGATCGACGCGTCGGTGATGATGCCGGTGATGAGCAGCCGCTTGCCGGCGAGCAGTCCAGACACTTTCGTTTCTCCGTTTCGCTGAGCTGGATGAGCGGGCGGTCTCAGTGACCCATGCCGAGGCCGCCGTCGACCGGGATGACCGCGCCCGAGATGTACGCCGCGCCGTCCCCGGCGAGGAACGTCACCGCCCGGGCGACCTCGTCCGGCGCCGCGAGCCGTCCGGCGGGGATCGCCTTGAGGATCTCCGCCTTGCGGGACTCGGACAGCACGTCGGTCATCTCGGTGTCGATGAAGCCCGGCGCCACCACGTTCGCCGTGATGTTACGGCTGCCCAGCTCACGGGTGATCGAGCGGGCCATGCCGACCAGCCCGGCCTTGCTGGCCGCGTAGTTGACCTGGCCCGGCCCGCCGTACAGGCCGACGACCGAGGAGATGAAGATGATCCGGCCCCACTTGGCCCGCAGCATCTTGCTGCTGGCCCGCTTGGCGACCCGGAACGAACCGGTCAGGTTGGTGTCCAGCACCCGGCTGAACTGCTCCTCGCTCATCCGCAGCAGCAGCGTGTCGTCGGTGATGCCGGCGTTGGCGACCAGCACCTCGACCGGGCCCAGCTCCTGCTCCACGGTGGTGAAGGCGGCGTCGACGGCGGCCGAGTCGGTGATGTCGCACTGGACCCCGAACAGCCCCTCGGGCGCGCCGCTGCCACGGTGCGTGACGGCGACCCGGTCGCCCTGCTCGGCGAAGGCCCGCGCGATGGCCAGGCCGATGCCGCGGTTACCTCCGGTCACCAACACGGTGCGGGCCACGCGTACTCCTTCGCTCGAGGAACAGACCGCTCGCAGACTAGGCGTTACCTGCTGGTAGGACGAAGCCCACCCCTTGTCATACCTGAGTAGGACACAGAGATCATCCCGCAGGGGCACGACGGGCCGGCGCCGGTCACCGTAGCCTGCCGGGATGGAGCTGACCGGTCCCCTGCGCCGGGTGCTGCTGGGCCCGGACCGCCGGCAGCCGCCGGCCCGGACCCGGCGCTGGGCCAGGATCCGGCTGTACGGCGTACCGGTGGCCCTGCTCGCCCTGGTCGGCCTGGCCCTGGTGAACGCCACCTACCTGCTCGACAACCGCGACCTCAACCGGTTCGTCGCCGGCGCCCTGGCGCTCTGGGCGGTGCTGCCGGTGGTGGTCGCCGTGCGCCGGCCACTGCTGGCCTGGCGGCTGGCCTATCCCCTGCTGTTCCTGGGCATCCTCGGCGCCACCCCGGACGAGCCCTGGCCCTGGTCGCCGGTGCAGATCTTCGGCTTCCTGTTCGTGCTGGCCGCGCTGGTGCGCCACGAGGAGTCGGCCGTCATCGCCCTGGTCACCGCGTTGACCATCGTGCCGGTGGTGGCGTACGCCCCGCGCGACAACATGTGGAGCGTCGTGATGCTCCTGGTGGCGATGGGCCTCGCCGGTGACCTGGTGTCCCGGCGCCGGCGCAGCCGGGCCGAGCTGACCCGCCAGGCCGAGCTGACCGAGCTGGAGCAGGCCCGGCGGGCGGTGCTGGAGGAACGCGCCCGGATCGCCCGGGAGATGCACGACGTGGTGGCCCACCACATGTCGATGATCGCCGTCCAGGCGGAAACCGCGCCGTACCGGATCACGGACCTGACCGCGCCGGCCCGGGCCGAGTTCGGCACCATCGCGGCGGGCGCCCGGGAGGCGCTGGGCGACATGCGGCGGCTGCTCGGTGTGCTGCGCGCGGAGACCGACGAGTCGTTGCGTACGCCGCAGCCGGGGCTGTCCGACGTGGCGGCGCTCGTCGAGACCGCTCAGCGGGCCGGGGTCGAGGTCACGCTGGCCGAGGACGACGTCGCGGAGGTGCCGGAGGCGGTCGGGCTCGCGGCGTACAGGATCGTCCAGGAAGCCCTGGCCAACGCGGCCCGGCACGCGCCCGGCGGCCCGGTGCGGGTCTCGGTCCGCGGCACTGCCGACGCGCTATGGGTGGAGGTCGGCAACGATCCGGGCGCGGCGGCCCTCGCCGCAGCCGACGGGCCCGGGCACGGGCTGGTCGGGATGCGTGAACGGTCCGCCCTGCTCGGCGGCACACTCGAGGCCGGCCCCGCGCCGGACGGCGGCTACCGGGTCGCGGCCCGGCTGCCCTTGACGGAGGTCTGAATGATCCGGGTCCTGATCGCCGACGACCAGGCCATGGTCCGCGAGGGCTTCGGCGCCCTGCTGGCCGCCCAGCCCGACCTGCTCGTGGTCGGCAGCGCCCCGGACGGCGCCGCGGCGGTCACGGCCGCCCGCCGGCTCGACCCGGACGTGGTGCTGATGGACGTCCGCATGCCGGTCATGGACGGCCTGGAGGCGACCCGCCGGCTGCTGACCCCGGGCGCGTCGGTCCGGGTGCTGATCCTGACCACCTTCGACCTCGACGACTACGTGTACGAGGCCCTGCGCGCCGGGGCCAGCGGTTTCCTGCTCAAGGACGCCCCCGCGGCGGACCTCGTGCACGCGGTCCGGGTCGTCGCGGCCGGCGAGGCCCTGCTGGCGCCCTCGGTGACCCGCCGGCTCATCGCCGAGTTCGCGGCCCGCCCCCAGGCCCGGCCGCCGCGGCCCACGGCACTGACGGGTCTGACGCCGCGCGAGACGGACGTGCTGCGGCTGATCGCCCGCGGCCGGTCCAACCAGGAGATAGCGGCGGACCTCGTGGTCGCGGAGCAGACGGTGAAGACCCACGTGGGCCGCATCCTGGCCAAGCTCGCCCTGCGCGACCGGGCCCAGGCGGTCGTCTTCGCGTACGAGTCAGGTCTGATCGCCGCGGGCGAGTAGCACCCCGGTAGGGCCTCGCAGTGGGCTCCTAGGGGTGACGCTCGGGACCAGGCCGCCGCCGCAGGGTGCAGGTCATGCGGATCTCCCTGACTCTCCTGCTGTTGACCCTGGCCCTGCCGTTGCAGGCGGCACCGCCGGCCCCGGCACTCACCCGCGCCGGTGAGCCATACGCGTCCTGGGCCCGCTCCGGACGCCAGTTCCTCACCCTCGACCCGCGCGGCGACGGACGGGCCGTCGAGGTGCTCGGCGACCTGGCGAGCGCCGAACGGATCGCGGTGCTCGTCCCCGGCGTCGACACCCGGCTGCGCGACTTCGACCGCGGCCTCGGCGGCGTCTCCCGCCGCGCACCAGCCGTCCAGGCCCGCGCGCTGTACGCGGAACTCCGCGCCACCGCCCCCGGCACCCGGGTCGCCGTCGTGGCCTGGCTCGGCTACGACCCGCCGGAAGGGCTGTCCCTGGACTCGGCCCGCGACCTGCGCGCCCGGGCCGGCGCCGACGAACTGACCGCCTTCGTGCAGACGCTGCCCACCGGGGCCGCGGTGACACTCATCGGCCACAGCTACGGCGCGCTGGTCGTGGGCCTGGCCGCGCCGCACCTGCCACGCGTCGCCGACGTCGTCGCGCTGGGCGCGCCGGGCATGGGCACGAACACGGCGGCCGGCCTGGGCGGGGCCCGGGTGTGGTCGGCGCTCGCGGACAACGACTGGATCCGGCGGATACCGCAGCTGCGGGTCGGACATCTGGGTCACGGCCGGCGGCCTTCGTCGCCTGGGTTCGGGGCGCTGCCGCTGCCGACCGCCGGGGTGAGCGGCCACGACGGGTACCTGTGCCCCGGCTCGGCGACGCTGACCGCGGTGGCCTCGGTCGTGCTGCACCCCGCCTCGCAAACCGTGGGTGCGGCATGAGCGCGGCGCCGCGGGACCGGACCATCGACGCGGTCCGTGCGTACGCGATCGTCGGGGTGGTCGCCGGGCATTGGCTGGTCACTGGCCTGGTCCCCGGCCCGGATGGGGTGACGACCGCGAGCCCGCTGGTCGCGATGCCCGGGGCGGCTCCGGCGACGTGGCTGCTGCAGACGCTGGGGTTGCTCTTCTTCGCCGGTGGATACTCCGCCGCCTGCTCCGCGCGCGCACGCCGGTCCGGCGCCGCCAGCTCGGCACAGGTACGCCGGCCCGCCGCCACCGCCACCGCCGCCGAGCCGGCCCGCCGGCGCCGCGGGGCGCTCGCCCGGTTGCTGCGTCCGGCGACCTTCCTGCTGGCCGGGTGGGCGCTGGTTCTGTTCGCGGGGGCGGCGCTGGGAACTCCCACCGGGACGTTGCGCACGATCGCCGGACTGGTCGTGAGCCCGCTGTGGTTCCTGCTGCCTTATCTCGCCCTGCGCGCGGTTACCGGCCCGCTGAGCCGGGTCGTCCGCCGGCTCGGGGTAGCGGCCGTCCTGCCGCCGTTGGTGGTCGTCGCGGCCGGAGATCTCGGCCTCCTGCCGGACCTCGTGGTGATCCCCGCGGCGTGGTCCATCCCCTGGCTGTTCGGCATGATGCTGGCCGGCAGCGACCGCCGCCGCGCCCCGGCCGCGAGCACGTCCGTGGGCACCTCCCCGCGGCCGGGTGCCGGCCCGTGGGTCGGCGCCGCGCTCGCTTGCAACGGCGCCGCGATCCTGGCCGCGCTGATCCTGATCAGCGGCTACCCCGCCAGCGCGGTCGGGGTCCCCGGCGGCGGACGGTCCAACCTGGACCCGCCCACCCTGGCCGCCGTAGCGCTGGCCGTCACCCAGATCGGTGTCTTCCTGATGCTGCGCGGACCCCTCGCCCGGCTCCTGCGCCACGACCGGGTCCGCCACCCGATCACCGCCCTGAACCGGGCCGCCATCCCGGTCTACCTCGGCCACCAGAGCGTGCTGCTGGTCGTAGCCGGCGCCGCCGCCCTGCTCAACCCCACGATGCCCGGCCTCCTGACCGCCCCGGACAGCGCCGGCTGGGCCTGGCAACGCCTCGCCTGGCTGCCCGCGCTGGCCGGCATTCTCGCGGTCGCGACACGTGGGCGACACCACGGTGAGCCCGATTACCTTAAGCCCCGCTTAAGAGGTACGCTCTTCGACGGTTCCCGAGCCCGGACTACTAACGGAGGTGATCGCTGTGCGAGATAGCGATCCTCCCAGTCGTGGCCGGGCCGTTCGTCAGCCGCTCTGACCTCGACCGCCGCGCGCCTTCACCGGTGTGCGCCCCGAGCCTGACCCGCTGACGCAGCAACCCATCCCGCTCCAACCGCCCAGCGACTCCGTCTGTTCTACCGGAGTCGGGTGGTGTCGTGCCGCGCCGCGACGGGAGCTGGATGCCGGCCGCGACGAGCCGTGTGCGCACTTTCCCCGTCGGTCACCCACCGGAAAGTCACAGCCATGGGCAAGTTCGTCGCTCCCCTGACCTTCACCATCGCCGCCGCCTGGGTGGTCGTCCTCTTCGTCCTCGTCCACAGCACTCCCTGACCCGCGAGGGGTGTCTCGTGGATCAAGACACCCCTACGGCAGGCGTGACGTCCAGAGCAGACTCATCGCCCCGGCGAGGAGCCCGAGCAGCAGAGCCACCCCGGCGTACCACTGGGTGACCTCTCGGGGCTCGATCCGGTGGCCGATCGAGCTGCCCATGTCCTCGTACACCTGCTTGAGCTCCGAGACCGACGCCGCCTCGTAGAAGTAGCCCTTGGTCTTGTCGGCCAGCTGCTGCAACGACAGCCGGTCCACCGGCACCCGCTGCAGCTGGCCGCGGATGTCGACCACCCCGGTGTCGGTGCCGAAGGCGATCGTCGAGACCGGCACGTTGGCCGCCTCGGCCGCCTCGGCCGCGTCCTCGACCGAGCGGCCCGACGTCCGGTAGCCGTCCGACAGCAGCACGATGCGGGCCGGCGGCGCGCCGTTGGCACCATCAGCCGGGACCGTGCGGATCGCGTCCAGCGAGGTGAAGACCGCCTCGCCGGTCGCCGTCGCCTCGGCCAGGGTCAGCCCGTCGATGCCGGCGAGCACCGCGGCCCGGTCCTTGGTCGGCGACACCAGCACGTTCGCCGCCTTCGCGAACGAGACCAGGCCCAGGTTGTACGTTGGCGGCAGCTCCTGCACGAACGCCTTGGCCGCCTCCTGGGCCGCCTCGATCCGGTTCGGCTGGACGTCGTCGGCCTCCATCGACAGCGACACGTCGATGGCCAGCATCACGGTCGCCCGTTCCAGCGGCTCCTCACGGTCGATCGACGGCCGGGCCATCGCGAACGCCAGCGACAGCAGGCTCAGCAGGAAGGCCACGGCGGCCACGTGCCGGCGCCAGCCCAAGCCCTTGGGCGCCAGGGTGCGCAGCAGCTCCACGTTGGTGAACTTCATCGCGTACGTGCGGCGGCGGAACTGCCGCAGGACGTACGCGCCCGCCACGAGCAGGACGGACAGGACGGCGAGCAGCCACCACGGCTGCAGGAAACGGATCATCGCGTTGTCCCCCGGGTGCGTGCGTGTCGTTGGGCGGCCACAAAACGGACGACGTCGAGCAGCCAGTCGGTGTCGGTGCGCAACCTCAAGTGTGCGGCACCGGCGGCCCGAAGTGCCCGGGCAATCTCGCCGCGCTGGTTGCCGGCCGCCTCGGCGTACCGGGCCCGCAGCGCCGGATCGGCCGTCTGCACCTCGTGCAGCACCCCGGTCTCGGGGTCGGCCAGGGTCAGCACGCCGACGTCGGGCAGCTCCAGCTCGCGCGGGTCGACAACCTCGATGGCCAGCACGTCGTGCCGGACCCCGAGCTTGCGGATCGGCCGGGACCAGCCCTCCACCGGCGCCAGGAAGTCGGAGATGACCACGGCGACACCCCGGCGGCGCGGTGGCCGGTTCAGCATGTCGATCAGCTCACCCAGGTCGGTGCGTCCGGGCCGGATCTGGGTACGGGCGATCGCGCGCAGCAGCCCCTGCGCCTCCTTGCGGCCGGGCCGGGCGGGCATCCGCACCATCGGCTGGGTCTGCGGTGCCGGGGCGCTGGGCTCCCGCCGCCGGCGCCAGCTGAAGCCGCTGGGCGGCTGGACGGGCAGGCCCGAGCCGGTGCCCACGACCGCGCCGATCCGGTTGCCGCCGCGTACGGTCAGGTGCGCCATCGCCGTGGCCGCCGCGAGCACCAGGTCACGTTTGAGCATGGTCGCCGTGCCGAAGTCGAGGCTGGCCGACAGGTCGACCGCCATCCACGTCTCCAGTTCACGGTCGGCGACCGTACGCCGTACATGTGGAAGCGTGGTCCGGGCCGTGACCGGCCAGTCCATCCGGCGCACGTCGTCGCCGGGCCGGTATTCGCGGCTCTCCCCCGCCTCGCTGCCCGGACCCGGCAGCAGCCCCGCGTAGTCGCCCTGCAGCAGACCGTCCAGCTTGCGGGTGACCAGGAGTTGCAGGCGCGACAGCACGGCCTCGGCGCGGGCCGTGCTCGCGTCCTTCACCACGGGCGGGAGGTCGGCGGTCGTCACGAGCTGACCGTCACTGCTGTCCCGGCCAGGCCGGCTGCTGCGGCAGCGAGTCGAACGCCGGGGCGCCGCTGGCCGGGGCCGGCACCGCCGACACCGGATGGCCGTTGGGGTGGGCGCCGGGGTGCCCGTTGGGCGAGGTGCCCTGCCGGGAGGCGACCGACGGCATCGGCACGCTGGCCATGATCCGGGCGACGATGTGGTCGGCCGGGATGTCGTCGGCGAGCGCGTCGTAGCTGAGCACCAGCCGGTGCCGCAGGATGTCCGGGGCGATGTCCTGCACGTCCTGCGGCAGCGCGTAGTCACGGCCGCGGAGCAGGGCGAGGGCCCGGGTGGCGCGGACGATGCCGAGCGAGGCGCGCGGGCTGGCGCCGTACTGGATGAGCTGGGCGACGTCGGGCATGCCGTGCTGGGCCGGCGCGCGGGTGGCCAGCACCAGCCGGACCGTGTAGTCGACCAGCGCGTTGTGCACGAACACCTGGTCCGCGCGGCGCTGCAGGGCCAGCAGGTCCTCGGACGAGAAGATGGTCTTGGGCTCCGGCGGGCTCACACCCATCCGGTAGACGATCTCCCTCTCCTCCACGTCGGTGGGGTAGCCGACCAGGATCTTCATCAGGAAGCGGTCGCGCTGCGCCTCGGGCAGCGGATAGACGCCCTCCTGCTCGATCGGGTTCTGGGTCGCCATGACCAGGAACGGGTCCGGCACCGAGTGCGTCTCGCCGCCGATCGACACCTGGTGCTCGGCCATGACCTCGAGCAGCGCCGACTGCACCTTGGCGGGCGCCCGGTTGATCTCGTCGGCCAGCAGGAAGTTGACGAAGACCGGGCCGAGCTCGACGTCGAACTTCTCGCTCGACTGCCGGTAGATCCGGGTGCCGACGATGTCGGCCGGGACCAGGTCGGGGGTGAACTGGATGCGCGAGAAGGAACCGCCGACGACGCGGGCCAGGGTCTCGACCGCCAGCGTCTTGGCCACGCCGGGCACGCCCTCGAGCAGGCAGTGCCCGCGGGCCAGCAGCGCGACGAACATCCGCTCGATCATCCGGTCCTGGCCGACGATGACCCGCTTGACCTCGAACATGGCCCGTTCCAGCTGGGTGGCGTCCTGAGCGGGCGTCACCGGCCGGCCCATCTCCGGCCGCGCCTGCTCCGCTCGCGCCTGCTCGGGCCAGCTCTGCTCCGCTCGCGCCTGCGCCGGCCAGCCCTGGTCGAGCCTGCCCTGCTCTGGCCTGCCCTGCTCTGGCCTGCCCTGCTCCGGCCGGGCCTGGTCGGCGCTGCCCGGATCGGCGCTGCTCGTGCCCTGGGGCATGGTCGGCTCGGCCACCGGTCCTCCATCGAGATTCTGCGGTTCTCAGGTCGCGCCGGCACGGGTGCCGACGCTCAAGACTTACACGACCACGCTGGGAGCCGTCGGGCAGAGGCGGATTACGCGCCCGCCGCGCGGGCGAGGATGTCGATCTTTCTGCGCGATGCGCTCGAACGGGCACCTCCGGCGGGTAGACGCGGGACCCGCGTGAGCGTGTAACATTCAGCCCGTCGCCGGGCGACTTCCCCCGTGGTCGCCCGGCGCTCTAATCCCTCCCACCGGATAGTGTTCATTCCGTGGTCGAGGACCTTTCCCCGCAATGCTCGCGCAAGGGCTGCCGTGCGCCCGGCGCGTGGTCGCTGCTGTGGAACAACCCCAAGCTGCACGACCCGGCGTACCGCAAGACCTGGCTGGCCTGCGACGACCACCGTGAATACCTCACCGATTTCCTGACCGCGCGGGCATTCCTGCGCGAGGTCACCCCGTTCCGGGCGCCGCAGCGCGACAGCTCCGCTTAGGCTTTCAGCGTGACCGAGCCCAGCGCCCCGGCGCCCGCCCCGACCGACCCGCTCGAGCCGTGGCCCGACACGGTCGAATGGCGGCCGGTCTCCCGCAGCCTGATCACTGTGGAGTTGATCAACAGGGCGATCTGGGTGGTCATCGTCCTGGCCGGCCTGACGGTCGGCGCGGTCCTGACGGACCACTGGATCTGGCCGGCGGCCATGGCGGTGGTCGTGGCCGCCGCGATCTGGCGCTCCCTGGTGACGGTCCGGGCCGTCAAAGCCTGGGGGTACGCGGAACGCGACAACGACCTCCTGGTCCGCCACGGCCTGGTGATCCGCCGGCTGTCGATCGTCCCGTACGCCCGCATGCAGTTCGTCGACGTGACCGCCGGACCGCTGGAACGCGCGTTCAAGCTGGCGACCGTCCAGCTGCACACCGCCTCGGCAGCCAGCGACGCGAAGATCCCCGGCCTCCTACCGGAGGAAGCGTCCCGCCTGCGCGACAGGCTGACGGCGCTGGGCGAGGACCGGGCCGAAGGCCTGTGACCGCCGCCTACTCCCGCCCCCAGCCGGACCCCGGACCCGGCGGCGACCCCGCCGCGACCACCGGGCCGCCCGACGCCGCCGGCCCGTCCGATGCCGCCGGCCCACCGGATCTCGCCGGACCGGGCACCGAGGCCGGGCCGCCGGCGCTCGCCGACGCGGTGGTCGCAGAGCCGCGCCGCCGATTGCATCCGCTCAGCCCGCTGCTCAGCGGCGCCAAGTCCATCGCCGTCATCGTCGCCGCCCTCAGCTGGCAGACGTTGTCGCAGGTCGGGATCGAGCGCTTCGCCCTCGTCGTGGCCGTCGTCGCGGTCGGCGTGGTCATCTTCGCGGTGATCGGCTGGCTGAACACCGGCTATCACGTCGTCGGGCGGGAGCTGCGGATCCAGGACGGGCTGCTCTGGCGGCGCAACCGGGCCATCCCGCTCGACCGGTTGCAGGCCGTCGAGATGCGGCGGCCTTTGCTGGCCCAGCTCACCGGGCTGGCCGAACTGCGGCTCGAGGTGGTCGGCGGCGGCAAGACCGAGGCTCCGCTGGCGTACCTGAGTGTCCGGGAGGCCGCCGCGCTCCGGCAGCGGTTGCTTGCGCTCGCCGGCCGTACCCCTGGGGTTGTTGCTCCGGGCGCCGCGGAGCCGGCGGCGGCCGCGCCCGAGCGGCCACTTTTCCGGGTCAGCAACCGTGACCTGCTGATCAGCCAGCTGCTCACCCCGCAGGCCTTCCTGCTGCCGGTCGGTGTCGCCTTCGTGGTGATGCAGTTCGTGCTCGAAGGGTCCTGGACCTTCGTCGGCATCGCCAGCACGGTGACCGCGATGGCCGGTGTGCTGCTGCAACCGGTCCGGCGGGTGCTGCAGGACTGGGACTTCCGGCTGGCCCGCGATCCCGACGGGCGGCTCGCGGTGCGCTACGGGCTGCTGGAGACCCGCAGCCAGATCGTGCCGCTGAACCGGGTGCAGTCCATCGGGGTGACCTGGCCGCTGCTCTGGCGGGCCAAGGACTGGCTGCACATGCGCCTGGACATCGCCGGGTACGCCGGCCCGCAGTCGAACGACGACAAGCGCTCGGACCGCCTGCTGCCGGTGGGCGTGTTCGCGGCCGGCCGGCAGCTGGTGTGGGAGGTGCTCCCGGGCGTCGACCTGGCCGCGCTCGCCACGCTGCCGCCGCCGGACCGGGCTCGCTGGCTGCACCCGTTCGCGCTGCGGTCGTTCGGCACAGGGTTGACGCCGGAGGTCTTCGTCGCGCGTTCCGGGCTGCTCACCAAGGAGCTGACCATGGTCCCGTACGCGCGGCTGCAGAGCGTACGGGTCGTGCAGGGGCCGGTGCAGCGGATGTTGCGCCTGGCCACCGTGTACGCCGACACCGCGGGCGGCCGGTCGGGGGTGGCTCAGGACCGGGACGTCGACGAGGCGTGGTGGATCGCCGAGCAGCTGTCTATCCGCGCCCGGCACGCCCGGGCCGCGACGGCGCAGGTCGCCGGGCAGCAGCAGCCGATGCTGGCCCCGGCGGTCCCGGGTCCGTCCTTCGCCGGTCAGCCCACGACCGGCCCGCACGGCGCGGTGCCTGTGGATGATGCAGCGCCTGTGGATGACGCGGTGCCTGTGGATGACGCTTACTGGCGCCGGCCGCCGCAGCCCTAAGCTGTGTCGCATGGAGCTACCGGAGTTCTCCCCCGGGCTCAGCGCCCGGGTGGAGCTGACCGTCACCGACGCCGACACCGCCCAGGCGCTCGGCTCGGGTGACGTGCCCGTGCTCGGCACGCCCAGGGTGCTCGCGCTGGCCGAGGCCGCCACGGTCGCCGCGACCGCCCGGCAGATGCCCGGCGGCGTCACCACGGTCGGCGTCCGCGCCGAGGTCGAGCACCGGGCGCCCACCCCGCTCGGGCGCCGGGTCACCGCGCTGGCCACGCTGGCCAAGGTGGACGGGCGCAAGCTCATCTTCGACGTCGTGGTGCGTGACGGTGAGGAGCTGGTGGCCGAGGTCCGGGTCGAGCGGGTGCTCCTGGACCGGCAGCGCTTCATCGCCAAGGCCCTCGGCGACTGAGCAAGGCCCTGGGCGACTAGCTCAGCAGCGCCTCGAACGGCGCCAGCGGCACCACGCCCTCGACCTGGCGCGCCAGGTCCGGGTCGAGGGTCACGAGGGCGTCGGCCTGCAGCTGCGCCACGGCGACGTATTCCGCGGCGACCGTGTCGTCCCAGCCGAACTGCTCGGCCACCCGCCACGCGGTCTGCCGGGAGACCCGGTCGCCGAGCAGCCGGATCTTCATCGTGGTGATCCCGTCGAGCAGCGCCCGCGCGTCCGCCGCGGCGATCTCGCCCTGCCGGGTCTGCCGGTAGAGCAGCGAGAGCGCCTGCGAGCGCAGCACGTTGGGGGCGACGAGCTGGTGTTCCGCGGCCACTGTCACGCCTTCACGGACGAGACGGATCGCGGTGGGGGCGTCGATCGTGTATCGCGTCATGCCCCATCTTGGCCTGGGAGGGTGGCGGCCGGCAGCTCGAAGGCGGCGAAGTGTTCCGTGCCCAGGAACGAGGTGATTTCCGCAATCCGGTCGTCGCGCAGGGTGAGCACGGTGATCGCCCACGCCCGCCCGTCGAGGTACTGCGCGACCGCGGGTTGCCCGTTCGCGGTCACCGGCACGTTGTGCCACGATCCGCACGAGCTCAGCGGCACCCGGGCGGCGAAGTCGGTGACGGCCGCCAGCCCCTCGTACCAGTGCGGCAGCGGCGGCATCGCCCAGGTCACGTCCTCGGTGAGCAGCGTGACCAGCCCGTCGACGTCGCCGCGTTCCAGCGCCGCCGAGTAGCCGCTGACGATCTTCCGCAGCCGCGCGTCGCCGAGTTTGCGCAGGGTCTGCTGCTGGCTGCGCGCCGGCACCTTCGCCGCCACGATCGCCCGGGCCCGCTGCAGCGCGCTGTTCACCGACGCGGCCGAGGTCGCCATCACCTCGGCGATCTCCGCCGCCGAGAAGCCCAGCACCTCGAAGAGCAGCAGCGCCGCGCGCTGGTTGCCCGGCAGATGCTGCAGGGCGGCGACAAACGCGAGCTCGACCGCCTCGCGCTGCTCGTAGCGCGCGTCCGGCCGGGCACGGCCCAACTGCCCGTCCGGGTACGGCCCCAGCCACGCAACCTCGTGCGACGGCACATCACCGAGCACAGCCCGGGAACTCGACGGCCCGACGTCGACGGGCAGCGCCCGCCGTCCCCGCGCCTCGACGGCGTCCAGGCAGGTCCGGGTGGCCACCGTGTAGAGCCACGAGCGCAGCGAGCTGCGGCCCTCGAAGCCGGCCAGCCCGCGCCACGCCCGCAGCAGCGCGTCCTGCAGCGCGTCGTCGGCGTCGTGGGTGGAGCCGAGCATGCGGTAGCAGTGGGCGTGCAACTCCCGGCGCAACGGCCCGACGACGCGGTTGAACGCCTCGTCGTCGCCGTTGCGGGCTCGGGCCAGGTCGGCGGGTTCGGCGCGGGTGTCACTCACCTCACGAAGTGTGCCCGACGGTCAGCCTTCCAGGACGGCCCGCAGGCGTACCTCGAAGGCCGCCGGGTCCTGGGCGAAGCCGATGTGGTCGCCGGGGAACATGGTCGGCGCGATGCCCAGGCCGGTGGCGAGCGCCCGGGACGCCCGGTCGCACAGCTGCCCGGTGGAGTCCTCGCCGATACCGACCACGATCCGGGTGGGCACCGCCTTGAGCCGGTCGAGGTCGGGCACCCACCGGGCGGTGGCCCGCAGCATGTGGGCGAACTGGAAGTGCTCGTCGGCGACGGTCTGCGGCGAGCGGTCGCTGAGGAACACCTGCTCGATCATCTCCGGCGGGAAGGGGATGTTGGCCGCGCGCAGGAACCTGACCCAGGCACCGAGCACGTCCCCGGCGAGGTACGTGGCGACCATGTCCTCGGTGGCGGCGTACAGCTCGGCGCGGTCCTCCAGCAGCTCCTCCAGCGGCGGCTCGTGGGCGATGACGGTGTGCACCAGCTCGGGCCGGGTCTGCGCCAGGGCCAGGACGCTGACCGCCCCGCCGCTGGAGCCGAGCGCCACGGCCGGGCCGGCGTCGAGGTGGGTCAGCAGCCGGGCCAGGTCGTCGGCGCGTTCCTGCGGGGTGGAGTCCCGGTCGGGGTGCTCCACCGAGCTGCGGTTGATGCCGCGGGGGTCGGTGGTCAGCACGGTGTGGTCGCGGGCCAGCAGGCCGGCGAGCGGCTCGAACGAGCGGGCGTCCATCGGCGCGCCGGACAGCAGCACGAGCGGGCCGCTGCCGCGTACCTCGTAGTGCAGCCGGGCGCCGGGCACGTCGAGCTGCTGGGCGGTGACGGGAATCGTGGTCATCGAGGTCCTCCGGACACGGTCGGGATGCGTTGTCCGAGAGGTGACTCCCACCGCGCCGCCGAATCATCGCTCCCGGCGAACTTTCTTCCCGGTGCGCGTTACAGCAGCGCGCCCCAGCGGGCGGTGAGCTCTTCCATGGTCGGCATCGCCACCGCGCCGCCCGGGCGTTCGCAGACCAGGCCGGCCACCGCCAGCGCGAAGCGCACGTAGCTCTGCCAGCCCTCGGGCGCGGCCGGCACGCCGTCGGCCAGCAGGCGGCGGACCAGCGCGCCCATCACCGAGTCGCCCGCGCCGGTGGCGTCCACCGCGTCGACCGTCGGTGCCGGCAGCATGACCGTGCTCTGCCTGGTGGCCACGTACGCGCCCTTGGAGCCGCAGGTCACCACGACCGCCTTCGCGCCGGTCTTGAGGATGCGTTCCGCGGCCGCCGCCGGGCCCGCGCCGTCCCAGAGCACCTCGGCGTCGGCCGAGCTGAGTTTGACCAGGTCGGCGGTGGCGAAGAACTCCTCGACCAGGTCACGCAGCTCGCCGACCGCGGCGGCGTCGGGCAGCAGCTTCGGGCGTACGTTGGGGTCGAAGACCTTCAGTGGCCCGGGGATCGCCCAGGCCTTGCGGGCCGCGGCCCGGAACGGCTCGCGCATCAGGCTGATCGACCCGGTGTAGAGCACCGCGGCTCCGGCCACCACCTTGTCGTCGACGTCCTCCGGGCGCAGCAGCGCGTACGAGGGCGGCTCGCCGTAGAACTGGAAGGTCGGCTCGGCGCCCTCGAAGGTGGTCACGGCCAGCGTGGTCGGCACCGGTACGCGCTTCAGCCCGGTCGTGCCCACCCCGATCTGGCGCAGGAACGCGGCGATCCGATCGCCCAGGGTGTCGTTGCCGAGCGAGCCGAAGTACTGCACCTCGCCGCCGAGCCGGGTGGCGCCGACCGACACGTTGAGCGGGGCGCCGCCGATCGCCTGCCGATAGATCAGCTCGCCGTCACGCTCGGTCTCCAGCAGATCCACCAACGCCTCACCGAGCACCACCGCGTAGCCCATCCGGATCCCCTCCACGTAACGCCGCACCGATGCCGTCAGCCTTACGCCCGGGACGCGAGAAAGCCAGCCACTCCCGAATGCTCGCCCGTTTTGTGGTTGTTTGGCATGATCCAACCCATGCATCCGCGCGCTTTCGCCCTGCCCCTCCTGCTCACCGCGGCCCTGGCGGGTTGCACCGGCCCGGGCGGCACGGCGACCGGGTCCGGCGGGTCGCTGCCGCCGGGCTCGACGCCCTGGCTGGTCAGCGGCGCACCGAGCCCGGCACTGCCGTCGTCGGCACCCTCTCCGGACGGCCTGGCGGCGCCGCTGGTCGAGGGCACTGTCTCCGGCACCTTCCTGCCGTTCCCGCAGAGCGCGCGGGCCGTCACCTACGACCCCAAGGTGGTCCCGCCCGGTGCGACGGCCCAGCTCACGATCTCCCGGACGGCCACGGGCACGACGGTACGGCTGACCGCCGGCGGCCTGGTCCCGCGCCGGGCGTACGGGGCCCACCTGCACACCCGGCCGTGCACCGCGACACCGGAGGACGCCGGCCCGCACTACCAGCACAGTCCCGACCCGAAGGCCGCCGCCTCGCCGCCCTCGGTCGATCCGGAGTACGCCAATCCGCGCAACGAGGTGTGGCTGGACTTCACCGCCGACGCGCGGGGCGGCGCCTCGGTCACCGCGCGCCAGAACTGGACCTTCGACGAGGTGGAGCCGGCCCGCTCGTTGATCGTGCACGCTGAGCACACCCGTACCGCTGCGGGCAAGGCCGGGACGGCCGGACCGCGCGTGGCCTGCCTCACCCTGGGCAACGGGTGATGCCGGGCTGCTCTTGATCTTGGCGAGGCGGTAACGTCAGGACGGGACGAGCGACGCCGCGCGGATGACGGGAGGGCCGGCCATGGCCGAGCAGAGCGAGGGTACGACACCGAAAACCGAGTCGCACGACCCGGATTTCCCGGAGGCGTTCCTGCAGTTCATGCGCGGCGGCTGGCGGGACGACGCGCTGAGCGTGACACCCCGTCCCGAGACGCCCAACTACGCCAAGCGGCGGGCCGCGCTCTCCGACGCGTTCCCGGGCGAGACGCTGATCATCCCCAGCGGCACCGAGAAGGTCCGCGCCAACGACACCGACTACCCGTTCCGCCCGGGCAGCGACTTCGTCTACCTGACCGGCGACAGCGACCCCGGCAGCGTGCTGGTGCTGCGGCCCAGCGGCTCCGGGCACGACGCGGTCCTCTACAGCCACCAGCGCTCCTCCAAGGAGACCGACGAGTTCTTCCGCAGCCGCGACGGCGAGCTGTGGGTGGGCCGCCGGCACACCCTCGCGGAGAAGTCGACCGAGCTGGGCATCGAGACGGCGCCGTGGGGCGAGCTCGGACCGGCCCTGGCCGACTGCGCGCCGGCCCGCACCCGGGTGCTGCGCGGCCACGACGCCAACGTGGACCGGGCGATCCTGGCGTACGAGCCGGACCCGCGGGCCCGCCGCGACCGCGCCCTGGCCGGGGTGATCTCGGAACTCAAGCTGGTCAAGGACGAGTGGGAGATCGCCCAGCTCCAGGACGCCATCGACGCCACCGTGCGCGGCTTCGAGGACGTCGCCCGCCTCCTGCCGGCCGACCGCGGCGTCAAGGAGCGCCTGCTGGAGGGCGTCTTCGGGCTGCGTGCCCGCACGGACGGCAACGACGTCGGCTACGGCAGCATCGTCGGTGCCGGCGCGCACGCGACGATCCTGCACTGGGTTCGCAACACCGGCGTGACCAAGCCGGGCGAGCTGCTGCTGATGGACATGGGCGTCGAGGGCCGCACGTTCTACACCGCCGACGTGACCCGCACGCTGCCGGTCTCGGGCACCTTCACCCCGTTGCAGCGCCAGGTCTACGACATCGTGCACGCCTCCCAGCAGGCCGGCATGGACGCGATCAGGCCCGGCGTCAAGTTCCGCGACGTGCACCTGACCTGCATGCGCGTGCTCGCCGAGGGCCTGCACGACCTCGACCTGCTGCCGGTGAGCGTGGACGAGGCGATGTCCGAGGAGTCCACGGTGTACCGCCGCTGGACCCTGCACGGCTTCGGCCACATGCTCGGCATCGACGTGCACGACTGCTCCGCGGCCCGCAAGGAGACCTACCGCGACGGCGAGCTCGGCCAGGGTTACGTCCTGACCGTGGAGCCGGGCCTGTACTTCCAGCCTGAGGACGAGCTGGTCCCGGAGGAGCTGCGCGGCATCGGCATCCGCATCGAGGACGACGTGCTGGTCACCGCCGACGGTTGCCGCAACCTGTCGGCCGGTCTGCCCCGCTCCGCTGACCAGGTCGAGGCGTGGCTGGCGTCCCAGCGCGAGGCCGGCCCGCGCCTGCCCGAGTAGCCGGCCCCGAGTAGCTGGCTAGGCGCGCGGCGCGTAGTCGGAGATCACGAAGCAGGTGGGGCCTTCCCCACCGGCTGCCGGATCGGTGCCGTCGGAGACGTCGAAGGTGATGGCGACCGGGTGGCCGTCCGCCGGGTCCGTCTTGACCGTCATCGCGCCGCCGTCGTCGGCCGCGGTCTGCGCCAGCTCCAGCAGGCCGCCCAGCGACGGCACCTCGATCTCCTCCTCGCCGGAGGCGGTCTTGCCGTCGACCCGCTCCACACCGGCGACCTCACCGGCGGTGACGGTGACGCGGTATTTGCCCAGGGACGGGCTGCCCTCGCACTGCCGGTCGGCGACGAAGGCGTAGTCGGCCGGCTCGGTCCACGCCGGCGCCGACCCGGGCGCGACGAAGGTGGGCGGGGACGCCGCCGGCTTGTCGTCCGTGCAACCGGCCAGGGCCGCGACGAGTGCGATGCCGCACAATGCCCGGGCGTACCGCACGGTGACCTCCGACCTCGAGAACGCCCGCCACCCGGCGGGCCGCGCCCATGTTCCCAGATCGGCGCAATGGCCGTGCACCCACCGCACCGGCCGCGCGGGTGACCCGCCACACGCTCATGGTGGCCGCGAATCGGACGATGGGTAAGACGTGGACGAGCACGCCCGGCTGACCGACGTGGCACGCCTGCGCCGGCTGCGGGAGACCGGCCTGCTCGAGGACGGCTGCTATCCGTCGCTCGACCGGCTGGCGTCCGCCGCGGCGCAGCAGGCCGGCGCCCCGATAGCGCTGGTCACGATGGTCGACGCCGACCGCCAGGTCTTCGCCAGCCAGGTCGGGCTGGGCGAGCCCTGGGCGAGCCGCCGCGGGACCCCGATGTCGCACTCCTTCTGCCAGTACGTGGTCATCGACGACGCCCCGCTGATCGTGCCGGACGCCCGCGCCGACCCCCGGCTGCGGGACAACCTCGCGATCGACGATCTGCAGGTGGCGGCCTACGCCGGTTATCCGCTGCACGCCCCCGACGGCACGGTGCTGGGCTCGTTCTGCGTGATCGACACCGTGCCCCGCGACTGGACGCCGCAGGAACTCTCGATCGTGCAGACCCTGGCCACCGCGGCCGAGACGGAGATCGCGCTGCGGACCGCGAACCGGGACCTGCAACTGGCCACCGAGCGCATGAGCCGGGTGCTGGACACCGCGCACGACGCGTTCGTGTCCACCGACGCCGACGGCGTGATCCTGGCCTGGAACACCGCGGCGGCCACGCTCTTCGGCTGGCCGGCGGCCGAGGCCATCGGCCGGCCGGTCGGCGAGCTGATCCTGCCGGCCCGCTACCGGGCCGCCCACGAGGCCGGGCTGCAACGGGTACGCGACACCGGCGTGTCGATCCTGTCCGGGCAGCGCCTCGAACTGGCAGCCGTGGACCGCTCCGACCGCGAGTTCCCGATCGAGATGACACTGCAGGTCGTGGCCGAGGACACCCTGATCTGCCACGCGTTCCTGCACGACATCACCGACCGCAAGGCAGCCGGACAACGGGCCGACGACGACCGGACGTTCCTGCACACGCTGCTCGACAGCCTCGACACCGGGGTGGCCGCCTGCGACGCCGAGGGGCGGCTCGTGCTGCGCAACAGCGCCCTGCGCGCGCTGTACGAGCCGGGCGAGGAACCCGCGGCGGTCGCCTCGCTCACCGCGGCGGGCCGGCTCTACGACCCGGACGGCCGGCGCCCGCTGGAGCCGGACGAGGTGCCGCTGGCCCGGGCGTACGCCGGTGAGCACGTCGACGGGCAGGACGTGACGGTCCGGGCCGCCGACGGCCGGCGCCGCCGTTTCGTGGCGAACGCCCGCCCGATCACCACCGCCGACGGCCGGCACCTGGGCGCGGTCGCCGCCCTGCACGACGTCACCGACCAGCACCGGGCCGCGACACTGCAGCAGACCCAGCACGCCGTGGCCCGGGCCCTGGCCGACGCCACCACCGCCGAGCAGGCCGCCACCGGCACCGTGACCGCCATCGCCACCGCGCTCGGCTGGACCTGCGGGGAGTTCTGGCGCACCGACGACGACACCGGCCTGATCAGCCGGGTCGGCCACTGGACGGAGCCGGGACATCCGCTGCCGGCGGTGACCAACGACAAGCCGTTCGTCCTGCCCCGGGGCACCGGACTGGCCGGGATCGTCTGGGAGACCGGCGCGGAGCTGTGGGTGCCGGAGCTCGCCGACGATCCCCGTACGGCGGTGCGCCGCGACGAGGCCCGCGCCGCGGGTCTGCGTACCGCCGTGGGCCTGCCGGTCCGCAGCGACAACCGCATCCTCGGCGTCCTGCTGTTCCTGAGCACCACGGTCGAGAAGCCCGACGCGGAACTGCTGACCATGCTCGACGGCGTCTGCGCCCACCTGGGCCGGCACCTGGAACGCCGCCGCGCGGAGGAGCTCACCCAGGTCCTGGCGGCCACCCAGCGCGCCTTCGACCGGGTCGTGGCCCAGGTCAACGACTACGTGTGGACCTACGCCATCGAGGACGACGGCCGGCCCGTCGTGGTCTACGCCAGCCCCGACAGCCACGGCATCCTGGGTGCGCAGCTGCCGGCGGGCACCGACATCGCGAAGACCATGGCCGAGAACGTGCACCCGGACGACATGCCGGCCATGGCCCGGCTGCGCGACACCGTCTTCGGCGGCGAACCGGCAGACGCGGAGGTCCGCCTGCTCGGCCTGGACGGCGTCACCCGCTGGGTGTGGATCCGTTCGGTGCCCCGCCCGGAAGACGGCCGGCTGTACATCGACGGCATCGCGACCGACGTGACCGCCCGCCGCGAACTGGCCGACCGCCGCGAGCAGGTGCTGCACGACCAGCAGCAGCAGAACCGCCGGCTGCGCGAACTCGACCGGCTCAAGGACGAACTGGTGGCCCTGGTCAGCCACGAACTACGGAACCCGCTGGCGACGATCCGCGGCTACACGGAGATGCTCCTCGACGACGCGGGCCTCACCGGCGACCACCGCCACCTGGCCTCGGTGATCGACAAGCACAGCGCCCACATGCAGGGCCTGGTCGACGACCTGCTGGACACGGCCCGGATCGACGCCGGCCAGATGAAACTGGAACCGCGCCCGCTGTCGCTGATCCGGCTGGTGGTGGACAGCGTGGATGCCCGCCGCCCGGACGCCACGGCCAAGAACATCACGATCGAGGTGGACGTGGCCCGGCACCTGCCCGCCCACGCCGACCCGGTACGCATCCGCCAGGTCCTCGACAACCTGATCTCGAACGCGGTGAAATACACCCCGCAGGGCGGCACAGTGACCCTGACCGGCCGCCACGACGACGCGACCGCGACGACGACGCTGCGGGTCACCGACACGGGCATCGGCATCCCGGAGGAGCAACGCCCGCATCTGTTCGACCGGTTCTTCCGCGCGTCGAACGCGGTGTCGCAGGGGATCAAGGGCACCGGGCTGGGGCTGGCGATCAGCAAGGCGATCATCGACGCCCACCACGGCGGCCTGACGGCAGAGCCGGCGGGCCCGGACGGCGGCACCACCTTCACGGTCACCGTGCCGAGCTGCCCACCGCCCGAACGCTGACCTCGCTCAGCGCTGACCTGGCTCAGCGCGGGCGGCGCAGCGACGGACTCACCGGCTCTTGCCACGCAAGCCAGGCCCACCGCAACCGCCCAAGCCGGACCAGCCCGGACCGCTCAGGCCAGGTCGGCGACGAAGACGACCACCGAGCGGGCCGGCACGCTCAGCGTGCCCCCCTCAGCCGTAGCCGTCCGCACCACCGGATCCGCCGAAGCCACCAGCTCCGGATGCAACTCCAGCCGCACCCCCGCCAGCGCCGGCACGTGCTGCGTCGTCGAGGTCTCGGTCGCGTTGAAGACCGCCACCACCGTGCTCCAGCGCTGGTCCAGACCGGTCCCGTCCAGGCACATCACGATCACGCCGGGGCTTTCGTGCGGGCCGCCGAGCGGGAACGTCAGCCTGCGCTGGACCTCGTCGGCCGTGGGCAACCCGAAGGCCGGGGACGAGCGGCGGATGCGCAACAGCTCGGCGTACCGGGCCGCGGTCAGGTCCATGATCTCCGCCGCCGGCACCAGCGCCGGGTCGGCCAGCAGCGGCCGGGCCCACGGCCACTTGTCCTCGTTGTCCGGGGCCGGGGGCAGGCCCACGCCGAAGCCGTTGCCGTCGGCGCCGTTCCAGCGGATCTGGTTGAACCAGTCGCCCGAGTCGTAGGAGTTGCGGTCCAGGGACTTGGAGCGCAGCCGTTCCGTGCCGAGCGCCACGAAGCCGACGCCCTGGCCGAGCACCACCAGGGACAGGGCCAGGACCTGCATGCGGGCGCGGTCGATCATCGGCAGGGACTGCGGCAGCTTGAAGGCCATCGCGTCGTAGAGGATCTCGTTGTCGTGGGCGTCGACGTACGTCACGCATTCGCCCGGCGCGGCCGCGTATCCGCTGGGTGAGCCGTTGTAGTCGATCTGCGCGCCGCTGTGCTCGGCGCCGGTGTGGGTCACGAACCGGTACGTCGCCAGGCCGCCCGACAGGCCCACCTTGATCCGGTCGTGCACCGACAGCGGGGTGGCCGCGCCCAGCCCGGTGGCGAACCCCTGCTCCGACGGGTCGTCGCCGAAGGAGCCGCCACCGCGGACCGCGTCGCGGAGCCGGTCGTTGAACGTGCCGATCCCGGTGCCGGCCATGTTGACCTGGGTGGCCTGCACGAACCGGGCGTCGTACGCGATCTCGCCGAAGTTCCAGCCCTCGCCGTACAGGTAGATGTCGGGGTCGATGTGGTCCAGGGTGACCCTGGTCTCCAGGATGTTGGCCCGCGGGTGGTGTCCCATGAGGTCGAAGCGGAAGCCGTCCACCTTGTGCTCGCGGGCCCAGGTGACGATCGAGTCGATGACCAGCCGGCCCATCATCATGTGCTCGGGTGCGGTGTTGGAGCAGCAGGTGGATTCGGCGACCGTGCCGTCGTCGAGGAGCCGGTGGTAGTAGCCGGGGACGACGCGGTCGAGCACGCTGAACGGCGCCAGCCCGTCGGCCATCGTGTGGTTGTAGACGACGTCCATGATCACTCGCAGGCCGGCCGCGTTGAGGGCGGCGACCATCGACCGGAACTCCCGGATGCGGGCGCTGCCGGCGGGCTCGACGGCGAAACTGCCCTCGGGTGTCGTGTAGTGCAGCGGGTCGTAGCCCCAGTTGAAGCCGTCCTCGGCGGCGACGGCCATGACCGCGCGCTGCTGCTCGGGTGAGTCCGGCGGGAGGGCGGCCAGGTCGCACTTGGGCACCGCCTGGTCGGCGCGGCGGTCCGGCACGGTCGCGTAGTCGAAGGCGGGCAGCAGGTGCACGTGGGTGAGCCCGGCGTCGGCGAGCATCCGCAGGTGCCGCATCCCGGCCGAGTCGTCGCGGGTGAAGGCCAGATAGGTGCCGCGCTGCTCGGGCGGCACGGTGGTGTCGGCGATGGAGAAGTCGCGGACGTGCAGCTCGGCGATCTGCATCCGGGCGGGCGCGACCGGCGGCGGCTTGACCAGCGTCTCCCAGCCCGGCGGCTTGAGCTCGGGGTCGTCCAGGTCGACGAGCTGGCTGTGGGTCGAGTCGACCGACAGCGAGAGCGAGTACGGGTCGGTGACGCTGCTGGTCACCACGCGTTGCGCCGCCGGGTGCCACACCTCGACCCGGAAGCGGTAGTAGCGGCCGAGCCACTTGCGCTTGCCGGCGATCGACCAGACGCCGGTCAGCGCGTCCCGTTCCATCGGCAGGACCTTCGGCTCGTCGTCGCCGGGCGTGCGGGCGAGCTCCAGCGCGACCGTGCGCGCGGTCGGCGCCCACACCGAGATGGTCGGCCGCTCCTCCTCCATGACCACGCCGAGCTCGGCGTCGGCGGCATCCGCGTACAGGTCGTCGAGCACGCCGGGCAGCTGGACCGCCGTCAGGACCGTGACCCGGCCGGCGTGGTCGCGGCCGACCGCGAGCAGCTGACCGCGCAGCAGATAGCCCAGCGCCGCGTCGCCCAGCTCCGGCACCGCGAACGCGCGGTAGGCCCGCAGGTGCGGGAAATGCCGGCTCTGCGCCTGGAACAGGCCGCCGGGGCGCGGGGTCAGCGGCAGGATGGTGCGCTCGCCGGTCAGCTCGTCGCCGTCGCGGCGCAGGCCGCCGTCGGCGGACGCGACCAGGGTGAAGCTCTCGGCCCGGTCGGCGAGCTGCGGTGGCAGGGCCACCGTGGTGCGATCGAGGAAGACGCCCAGGGCTCGGGCCGGGTCCAGCTCGGGACCGAGCGACCGTACGTCGGGCAGCACGGGCGCCGTGGTGCCCGAGAGCAGCCACACCTCGCGGCCGGCGGTCAGATCGAGGCGCTGGTCGTCGGGCAGGTCCTTGACGTCGCCGCGGTGCAGCACGAAGCGCAGGCCGACGGCATCGGGGCGGACCGGCACCCGGAACACAGCACCGAACGCGTCGAACGCGGCCGGGGCGAGCGGCGCGTGCCAGCGCGGCTTGGTCGGGGTGCCCTCCCAGGCGTGCACGCCCCAGCCGTCGTAGTCACCGTCGGCCCGCCGATAGTGGATGACCGCGAAGTCGTCCTCAGCGGGGATCTCGGTGGTGTGGCCGGCCGCGGCGGCGCTGGTGTAGACCGTCGGGTCGCCGGGGCGCAGCCAGATCTGCGGCGTGACGGCCGGATCGACGTGCCGGTCGGTGGCCACGTCCTTGGCGCCGGTGTGGTCGACCACCAGGAAGCCCACCTCGCGGGCGGCGTCGGCCAGCCGCACCCAGGCGAAACGGCCGTAGGGATCGGCACCGGCGAACGGGTGCCCGCCGGGGAAGCCGGTGATCGCGTCGGGAGCGATGTCACCCCAGGCGTGCAATGACCAGTCGCCGTAGCCCTCGTCCTCGCGCCGGTAGTGCACGACCAGCCACTGCGGGTTGCTGAGTCTGGTCGGTGCCTCCGGCGAGGCGATCTCGATCGTGGTCACCTGGACATGATGGCACCGGGGTACGTCAGTTTCAGTGCGTCGCGATGACGGTGGTGATCCGCGGGCCGTTCGCGTCGACCCGGATCAGGTAGCGGTAGCTCTCGCCGGGGACCGCGTTGCCGAGGCTGTCGAGGTACTCCCATTCGACGGCGACCATCGCCAGCGCCGGGCTGAGCCGCTGCACATCGCGCAGCTGGGCGTGCGCGGCGACGATCTGCTGCTCCTTGTACGCCGGCGCGGCACCGAGGAACGACAGGGCCACCGCCGCCGGCGAGGCGAAGGTGAAGCTGTACGAGTCCGAGACCACCATGCCCGGCAGGGCGTAGCAGCCGGCCACCGCCGAGACGTCGCCCCTGGTCAGGGCGGAGCCGTAGCGGTCGAAGAAATCAGTGAGGTGCGCCAGATCCGTGGGTGCCTGCACGGGACGGTCAGTTCCCGTTGATCATGAGGAGCAAACCTCGGACCCGGGTTGCACCGAATAACAAGACGGACGTACGGTTTACGGAAGACGTGAACCCTGAGTTAGGACAACCTAACCGGCGGGCGGCCGTCACCGGTGGGACAGACTGATGAGGACTACTCACGGTCGCTGGGTGTGAAGGAGATGACGTGGCCAGCCTCGACACCTTTGGTGCGAAGAGCGAGCTACGCGTCGCAGACGCGAGCTACGAGATTTTCACGATCGACAAGGTCGACGGGCATGACCGCCTGCCGTACTCCCTGAAGATCCTGCTGGAGAACCTGCTCCGGACGGAGGACGGCGCGAACATCACCGCCGACCACATCCGGGCCCTCGGCGGCTGGGACCCCACCGCCGACCCGAGCGTGGAGATCCAGTTCACCCCGGCCCGGGTGCTGATGCAGGACTTCACCGGCGTGCCCTGCGTCGTCGACCTCGCCACCATGCGCGAGGCCGTCAAGGAGCTGGGCGGGGACCCCACCAAGGTCAACCCCCTCGCCCCGGCCGAGCTGGTCATCGACCACTCGGTCATCGCCGACCTGTTCGGCCGCGAGGACGCCTTCGCCCGCAACGTGGAGCTGGAGTACCAGCGCAACCGCGAGCGCTACCAGTTCCTGCGCTGGGGCCAGACCGCGTTCAACGAGTTCAAGGTCGTCCCCCCGGGCACCGGCATCGTGCACCAGGTCAACATCGAATACCTGGCCCGCACGATCATGGAGAGGAACGGCCAGGCGTACCCGGACACTGTCGTCGGCACCGACTCGCACACCACCATGGTCAACGGCCTGGGCGTGCTGGGCTGGGGCGTCGGCGGCATCGAGGCCGAGGCCGCGATGCTGGGCCAGCCGGTCAGCATGCTGATCCCGCGGGTCGTCGGTTTCAAGCTGCACGGCGAGATGCCGGCCGGCACCACCGCCACCGACCTGGTGCTGACCATCACCGAGATGCTCCGCGAGCACGGCGTGGTCAGCAAGTTCGTCGAGTTCTACGGCCCCGGCGTCAGCGCCGTGCCGCTGGCCAACCGGGCCACGATCGGCAACATGTCGCCCGAGTACGGCTCCACCGTGGCGATCTTCCCGATCGACGACGAGACGATCAAGTACCTCAAGCTCACCGGCCGCTCCGAGCAGCAGGTGGCGCTGGTCGAGGCGTACGCGAAGCGCCAGGGCCTGTGGCACGACCCGGCCGGGGAGCCGAACTACTCCGAGCGCCTCGAGTTGGACCTGTCGACCATCGTGCCGTCGCTGGCCGGCCCCAAGCGCCCGCAGGACCGCGTCCCGCTGGACCGCGCCAAGCCGATGTTCCGCGACGCGCTCGCCAACTACGTCAGCGCCGTGGGCCCCGCCGACGAGGCCAGCGAGGAGTCCTTCCCCGCCAGCGACCCGCCGGCCAACCACGAGAATTCGGACGCCGACAAGCCGCACGTCTTCAGCGCGGCCGACGGCGCCACCGGGCGGCCTTCCAAGCCCACCCGGGTGGTCGGCGAGGACGGCAACGAGTTCGAGCTGGACCACGGCTTCGTCGGCATCGCCGCGATCACGTCCTGCACCAACACCTCCAACCCGCAGGTCATGATCGGTGCCGCGCTGCTCGCCCGGAACGCGGTCGAGAAGGGCCTGAACCGCAAGCCGTGGGTCAAGACCACGCTGGCGCCGGGTTCCAAGGTCGTCATGGACTACTACGACCGGGCCGGCCTCACGCCGTATCTGGACAAGCTCGGCTTCAACCTCGTCGGCTACGGCTGCACCACCTGCATCGGCAACTCCGGCCCGCTGCCCGACGCCATCTCGGCGGCCGTCAACGAGGCCGACCTCACCGCGGTCTCGGTGCTCTCCGGCAACCGCAACTTCGAGGGCCGGATCAACCCCGACATCAAGATGAACTACCTGGCCTCGCCGCCGCTGGTGGTTGCGTACGCGCTGGCCGGCACGATGGACCTGGACATCACCACCGAGCCGCTGGGCACCGGCTCGGACGGCCAGCCGGTCTACCTCGCCGACATCTGGCCCAGCGCCAAGGAGATCGACGAGGTCATCGCCGCCACCATCGGCGCGATCGGGTTCAGTACGGCCTACTCCGACGTGTTCGCCGGTGACGAGCAGTGGCAGTCGCTGCCCACGCCGGAGGGCAAGACCTTCGAGTGGGCGCCGGAGTCGACCTACGTGCGCAAGCCCCCGTACTTCGAGGGCATGCAGGCCGACCCGTCGCCGGTCACGAACATCGCCGGCGCGCGGGTGCTGGCCAAGCTGGGCGACTCGGTGACCACCGACCACATCTCGCCGGCCAGCTCGATCAAGGCGGACTCCCCCGCGGGCAAGTATCTGGCCGAGCACGGGGTGCCCAAGCACGAGTTCAACTCGTACGGCTCCCGGCGCGGCAACCACGAGGTGATGATCCGCGGCACGTTCGCCAACATCCGCCTGCGCAACCAGCTCGTCCCGGGCGTGGAGGGTGGCTTCACCGTCAACCACCTGACCGGCGAGCAGAGCAGCATCTACGACGCCTCGGTGGCGTACAAGGAGGCCGGCGTCCCGCTGGTCATCCTGGCCGGCAAGGAGTACGGCTCCGGCTCGTCGCGTGACTGGGCGGCCAAGGGCACGATGCTGCTGGGCGTACGCGCGGTCATCGCCGAGTCGTACGAGCGCATCCACCGCTCGAACCTGATCGGCATGGGCGTGCTCCCGCTGCAGTTCCCGCCCAAGACCAACGCCGAGTCGCTGGGCCTGACCGGCACCGAGACGTTCACCATCACCGGCGTCGAGGCGCTCAACGAGGGCGGCATCCCGTCGACGGTCAAGGTGCTGACCGACACCGGCGTCGAGTTCGACGCCGACGTCCGGATCGACACCCCCGGTGAGGCGGACTACTACCGCCACGGCGGCATCCTGCAGTACGTGCTGCGCAAGATGCTGACCAGCTAGGTCCTGTATGTGCTGTAGAACACCCCGTCGTCCGTCCGGACGGCGGGGTGTTACATATGAAGAACACGTTTCGAAACATGCGTGCCGCACGCTGAGGCCCATGGAGATCCTGCTGCTGGCCACCCGCCCCGGCGCCGCTGCGGAGGATCGGGCGCTACCGGCGCTCGATCTGCTGCGGCACTCGCTGCGGGTCGGCACCTTCGACGTCCAGTCCCTGCTCTCCGGCGCCGACCCCGATGTCGTCCTCGTGGATGCGCGCCGTGACCTGCTCGAGGCCCGTGACCTGTGCCGGATGCTGCGCGCCACCGGCCTGCGGGTGCCACTGCTGGCCGTCGTCGAGGAGGCGGGCCTGATCGCGATGGCCGCCGACTGGGGCCTGGACGACGTGCTGCTGACCCACGCCGGACCGGCGGAGGTCGAGGCCCGGCTGCGGATGACCACCGGACGGGTCTCCGGCGGCACCGCGGGCGGGGCGAGCGGCACGGTCACCGCCGGCGAGCTGGCCATCGACCCGCAGACCTACTCCGCCCGGCTCAAGGGCCGCCAGCTCGACCTCACCTACAAGGAGTTCGAGCTGCTCAAGTTCCTGGCCCAGCACCCGGGCCGGGTGTTCAGCCGGGACCAGCTGCTGCGCGAGGTGTGGGGCTTCGACTACTTCGGCGGCCACCGCACCGTCGACGTGCACGTCCGCCGGCTGCGGGCCAAGCTCGGCACCGAGTACGAGTGCATGATCGGCACGGTCCGCCAGGTCGGCTACAAGCTGGTGCTCCCGCCGCAGCAGACTTCTCGCGTGCTGACCGGTGACTGGGCCGAGCCGGTCGCGCCGCGAGTGCCGCTTGATCTGTGAAACCCGTGTGCAAGGCTCTTGGTCATGGATGACAACACTGTGCTGGGCCGGATCAACGGCCTGGTCGAAGAGGAGCACAAGCTCCGCCAGCAGCTGAGCCGCGGCGAGATCACCAGCGACGAGGAGCACGCCAAGCTCAAGGAGCTCGAGGAGTCGCTGGACCAGTGCTGGGACCTGCTGCGCCGGCGGCGCGCTGCCCGGGAGTTCGGCAACAACCCGGACAGCGAGCAGGCCCACAGCACCAACGAGGTCGAGGGCTACCTCCAGTGACGCGGCCCCGGCCGCGGCCACCGCTTGTCCGGCGGCCGCGGTCCGGGCTGCTTGCGCCGGGACGTCACAGCAGTCCCGCTTCGTAGCTGAGGCGTTCGATCAGCCCGTCGGCGTCCACCGTCAGGCCGCGCGCGGTGAACCAGCTCGCGACGTTGCGCACGTCGCGGGCCAGGAACTCGGCGCCCTGCGGGTTGGCGATCAGGTCGACGATCTGCGGCATGTCGATGATCACCAGCCGCCCCTGGTGCACCAGCGTGTTGTACGGCGACAGGTCGCCGTGCGCGATCTGGGTCCGGGCCAGCACGCTGAGCGCGTCGGTCATCTGCCGCCACAGGTCCTCGAGCCCGTCGCGGTCGGTGCGCACCTGGGCCAGCCGCGGCGCGGCCTCCCCGGTCTCCCAGTCGCCGATGAACTCCAGCATCAGCTCGGTGCCGATGAGCTGCACCGGGTACGGCACCGAGATCGTGCCGCCCTCCTGACCGACCTGCCAGAGCCGGGACAGCGCGCCGAACTCGGCCGCCGCCCACTGCCCGGCGATGAGCTCCTTGCCGAACGCGGTGCGGTTGGTCATCGCGCGCATCTCCCGGGACCGGCGCACCCGGCGTCCCTCGAGGTAGCCCGCGTCGCGGTGGAAGAGCCGGTGGTCGCCGTCGCGGTACCGCTTGGCCGCGATCATGCTGAGCTGGTCGGTGCCGGGCACGGCCCGGCGGACCAGGAAGACGTCCGCTTCCTTGCCGGTCTTGAGCATGCCCAGCTCGGTGTCCACCGCGCCGTACTCGGTGCGGACCCAGTCGGGGCGGGGATGGGGGCCGTGCAGGGCGCCGTCCCACGTCGACCAGCGGTCGCCGGTCTCGGGCAGGTCGGGGTCCTCGGCCAGAGCGGGCTCGAGCTTGCCCGTCTTTACGAAGTCGGCGTCGTCGTCGTCGAACTTGCGGCGGCCGCGGCGCATGGTTGCCGGGCCGAAAGCGTCGTGCTCTCGCACTGGAGGGTCTCCTCGGAGAAGAAAGAAACTGGAACCTGGGCATGGCGAAGGACAACGACAGCCATGAGGTTCACCCCCTTCTTCTCGAGAAACCTGCGGATCACGTACGGGAAGCACTCTCCCGGGCGTCACCCGGTCGCGCAACCGAATTAACGGGCGGCCATCACCGCGGACAGTCCCTGGATCACGTTGCCGACCACCCGGGTCGGCGCGAACCGGTTGTCGATCCAGTCCCGGCCCCGGTGCAACCACACGCTGGGTAGTCCCATCGCGGCGGCGCCACCGATGTCCGCCTCCGGGCTGTCCCCGACGATCCAGGCGCCGCCGAGACGCATCCGGACCCGCTGGGCGGCCAGCGCGAAGATGCGCGGGTTGGGCTTGCTGACGCCGGCCTGCTCGGAGATGACCCAGTCGGCGACGTACCGGTCCAGCCCGGTGCGCCGGATCCGGGTCTCCTGCTGCTCGTGCGGGCCGTTGGTGACCACCACCGGGACCCACCCCGCGTCCCCGGCGATCTGCAGCGCACAGGCGACCAGGGGGTCGAGACGCTCGTAGGCCAGCGGACCCTCGTGCAGCTCCTCGAGCAGGTCGATCGAGGGGATGTCGAGCTGGTAGCGGTCGCGGATCAGATCGGCCAGGTCCCACCGGGAGGTGAGGCCGTCCGCGTCGACCGACAGTAACCAGTCGAGATCGTCCTGCGGCGCCGCGATCTCGTCGAGGAAACCTTTCGCCCACAGACGGAACGCACCGCTGCGGTCAAGCAGGGTGTCGTCCAGCGCGAGGAAGACGAGAGGCACCCGCGCACTGTACGTGAGTGAATGCGGGCGCGGACAGTCCAAGAGTGTTAACAAAGGGAGGGCCGGATGACGCTTTTGGCACCATGCGAGACAGATCTCGATGGGCTGGCAAGCCGTACGTACGGATTGCAAGCGTCCGAACCGGCGTGACACGATCGCAGCGTGCCCAGGGTAAGCCAAGACCAGCTCGACGCCCGCCGCCACGAGATCCTCGCGGCGGCGCGCGGATGCTTCGCCCGATTCGGGTACGAGGGCGCCACCGTGCGCCGCCTCGAGGAGGCCACCGGCCTTTCACGTGGCGCGATTTTTCACCACTTCCGCGACAAGGACTCGCTGTTCCTCGCCGTCGCGGAGGACGACGCCGCCGCCATGGTCACCACGGTCCGCCGCAACGGCCTCGTCCAGGTGATGCGCGACCTGCTCGAGCAGGCCCGGACCAGCGACGGCGACACGGCCGGCTGGCTCGGCAGCCAGCTCGAGGTCTCCCGGCGGCTGCGCACCGATCCCGCCTTCGCCAAGCGCTGGGCCGAGCGCTCCGCCGCGATCGCCGAGGCCACCCGCGAACGGCTGGAACGCCAGCACGAGGCCGGTGTGCTGCGCGACGACGTGAACGTGGAGGTGCTCACCCAGTTCCTCGAGCTGGCGTACGACGGGCTGGTCCTGCACCTGGCGACCGGGCGCCCGGCGGGCGAGCTGAGCCGGGTCCTGGACGTCGTGGAGGAAGCTGTCCGCCGGCCGTGACCCGAATGTTGCATTGACCTGCACAATGAGGTCCAGCAACTACACAGCTCGGGAGGTCGGACATGAATCTCGCGGCGCAGGGTGACACCTGGGGCATCCCCGGACCGGCTTTCCTCGTCCTCTATTTCACCGCGATCGTCTCGGTGCTGATTCTCTCGGCCATCCACCGGCGCGTCCTGTTCTCCGGCAACCGCAGCGCCCCCGTCGACCGGCTCGGCCCGCAGCAGGTCGCGTACCTCAACGGCGGCGACCAGCTCGCCGTCTACGCCTCGCTGGGCGGCCTGCGCGGCGCCGGGGCCATCACCGGCGGCCCGGGCAAGACCCTGCAGCAGTCGGGCCCGATGCCCGCCGGGACCACCCCGCTGGACTCGGCGGTCTACAACGCGGCGGGCCGGCGCCTGCGGGCCCGTGACCTCACTGGTGACCAGTGGGTCGTCGCGGCGGTACGGCAGCTGCGCGAGGGCCTGGAGGCCCAGGGCCTGGCCGTGACCCCGGCCAAGCTCAAGGCCGCCCGGGCCTGGGCCCTGGTGGGTGCGCTGGTCGTGCTGGCCGGCGTGGCCCGGCTCGTCGACGGCCTGCAGAACGACAAGCCCGTCAGCTTCCTCGTGGTGGCCATCGTGATCGCCGTCTTCCTGACCATCATGTTGCTGACGCGCCGCCGCCGCGCGACACACGCGGCCGACAAGGGCCTGCGCGCCCTGCGTCAGCAGCACGCCTACCTCGCGCCGCACCAGTCCCCCTCCTACGCCACCTACGGCGCGACGGGCGCAGCGATGGGCGTGGCCCTGTACGGCACCGCGACGCTCTACACCATGGACCCGGCCTTCGCCGCCGACGCCGAGGTCCAGCGCATCAACGCCTACAACAACAGCGGCTCGTCCTCCGGCGGCGACTCGGGCAGCTCCTCCTCGTGCAGCAGCGGCAGCTCGTCCTGCGGTGGTGGAGGCGGCGGCTGCGGCGGCGGAGGCGGGTGCGGCGGATGACCACCGCGTACGGGGTGGGCATCGGCTGGCGGCCCGAGATCGGCGGCTTCGTCGCCCAGCTCCCCGGCCTCAAGTTCGTCGAGGTGGTCGCCGAGTCCGTACACGCCCACGGTGACCTGCCGGTGGGCCTGGCCGAGCTGCGCAAGCGCGGCGTGGCCGTCGTGCCGCACGGGGTGAAACTGTCGCTGGGCGGCGCGGAACCGGTCGAACCGGCCCGCGTCACCCACCTCGCAGCCGTGGCCGAGCGGCTGGGCGCACCCCTGGTCAGCGAGCACATCGCATTCGTCCGCGCGGGCGGCGTGGAAGCCGGCCACCTGCTGCCGATCCCGCGCAGCCGCGAAGCCGTCGACGCGGTGGTGGCCAACGTGAAACGCACCCAGGCGGAGCTGTCGGTGCCGATCGCCCTGGAACCCATCGCGGCCCTGTTCGACTGGCCCGACGACGAGCTGGACGAGGGCGCGTTCCTGACCGAGATCCTGGAACGCACGGACGCCCTGCTCCTGCTGGACGTGGCCAATGTCTACGCCAACGCGCTGAACCGCGGCACGGACCCACTGGCCCTGCTCGACCGGCTCCCACTGGACCGGATCGCCTACGTCCACGTGGCCGGCGGCGCGGAACACGACGGGATCTACCACGACACCCACACCGACGCGGTCCCCCAGCCGGTGCTCGACCTGATCACCGAGCTGTGCGCCCGGCACCGGCCCCCGGCACTGATGCTGGAACGCGACGGCGACTACCCATCGGCGGCGGAGCTCACCGGCGAACTCGACGCGATCGCCGCCGCCTCCGGCTACCCGAGGGTGACATGACGACGCTGGCGGAACGGCAGGCCGAGCTGGTGGCCGCGCTGACCGGCGGGGCCGCCGTACCCCCGGGATTTGATGCCCGGCTCGTCGAGGCCGCGCGGGTCGCGCTGCTCAGGAAGCGGGCCGGTGAGGTCGCGCGGCAGTGGCCGGATCTGGTGCACGCGCTGGGTGCGGGGTGGTACAGGCAGTGGTCGGCGTGGGCCGCGACGCGGCCTACGCGGGGGTCGCTGCGCGACGGCTGGGATCTGGCCCGGGGGCTGGCCTCGCGGGGGGAGCTCCCGGCCGCGGCCGGGGCGGAACTCGCGGCCCGCGAGGCGTCCCTGATCTACGACGGTGAGAATCCGCCGCGTCCTCGCCGGATGCCGGCCGTGCGGGGCGCCGCCGGGTCCGTGGTCGTGCAGGTGGCAGGCCGGGTACGCGTCCTGCGCCACGGCTGAGCCCAGCTTGCGCCGCTGAGCCCAGGTCCGCGGCCTAGGCGCTGCTGTCGGGCTGGGCGCCGATGCCGGGAAACTGTCGGGGGTGGGCGGTAGCTTCGTCGGCATGGATGGCTCGGTTCTGGTCACCGGTGCCTCGCGGGGGCTCGGTGCGCACATCGCCCGGCGGCTGGCTGCCGACGGCTGGCCCGTCGCCGTCAACTATCTGCCCGACCGCGCGGACGCCGAGCGGGTCGTCGCCGACATCAAGGCCGCCGGCGGGCGCGCGGCCGCGTTCCGGGCTGATGTCACCGACGAGGCGGAGGTCACCGCGCTGGTCGCGGCCGTCGAGTCCCAGCTCGGCCCGGTGGCCGTGCTGGTGCCCAACGCCACCGGCCCGCAGCCGGCGATCGACGCGGTCGACGTCACCTGGCAGGACCACCTCGACCAGCTCACCTTCTTCGTGAAGAGCCCCACACTGCTGATGCAGGCGATCGCGCCCGGCATGCGCGAGCGCGGCGGTGGCCGGATCATCCAGATCGGCTCGGACCTCTTCGAGCGCGCGGCGCCGGGCATGTCCGCCTACAGCGCGGCCAAGGGTGCGCAGTTCTCGTTGACCCGCACGTGGGCGCGCGAGCTCGGCCCGTGGGGCATCACCGTCAACGTGGTCGCGCCCGGCTGGATCCCGGTGGAACGGCACGCGGGCATCGACCCGAAGCACGTCGAGGATTACCGGCGCGAGGTGCCGCTGGGCCGGATGGGCACCCCGGGTGAGATCGCGGACGTGGTGGCCTTCCTGGCCTCGGACGGGGCCCGGTTCATCACCGGCGAGCGCATCACGGTCAACGGCGGTCATGCCATGGACTGATCTCGTCGATCGGCCCGCGGCACGGGCAGCGCGGCCCGGCGGTTTCCGCGTACGGTCGCTGGCATGTCCTATCCCGATGCGCGTTACCTCGGCGACGGTGGCGAGGCGACCGCGACCCTGCGGGTCGCCGGCGCCGAACCGGAGCTGGACGGAGCGGCGACCACCGCGAGTTACCTCGCCACCGGTGCCAGCACGGACGGCAAGTTCGGCCTGTACCGGTGGGATTTCAAGGGTCCCCGCAGCGGTCCCGATCCGCACTTCCACCGCTCCATCTCGGAGTCCTTCTTCGTGCTGTCCGGCACGGTCAAGCTCTACGACGGCACCAAGTGGCAGGACGGCCGCCCCGGCGACTTCCTGTACGTGCCGGAGGGCGGCGTGCACGGCTTCCGCAACGAGTCGGGCGAGCCGGCGTCGATGCTGATCCTGTTCGCCCCCGGGGCGCCCCGGGAGGACTACTTCGAACGGGTCTCGACCGTCGCGCAGATGTCCGACGAGGAACGCACGGAATTCTACCTGCGCCACGACACGTTCTGGACCTGACGCCGCCGGATCAGCCGAGCGCCGCGGGTGCCTGGTCGATGAAGCCCAGCACCGTGCGGATCCGTCCGTCCGCCCCCAGCTCAGCCACGTCGAAGCCGATCACCACCGGCTCCTTCCCCGCCGGGCCCAGATGCCAGGTGAAACGCGCCTGCTCATGATGGGCGTCGACCGCCCCACCAGGCGTGAAGACCCACCCCGGGAACTGAGCCTGCACCGCCCCGATCAGGCCGTCCAGCGCCGCGTGGCCCTCGACCGCAGCCAGCGGATCGACGTAGCGGATGTCGTTGGTGAAGGCCTCCTCGATCGCCGCGCGGCGGCGCTGCGGGTCTGTCTCGTTCCAGGCGGCCAGGTAGCGCTGCACCACGATGTCGAAGTCGCTCATGTCGGTTCTCCTCGCTGCTCGGGTTGTCGGCCCGACCACCGTCACCCGGCCCGGGTAGTCCGGTCGATTACCTCGCGGGTAATCGGCGGTCCGCGGCCGGCTCCCTACCATCGGGGTCATGAGCGACGTGGGGGTGCTGCTGCGCCGGTGGCGGGGCAACCGGCGGCTGAGCCAGCTGGAGCTCGCCGGCCAGGCGGGGGTGTCGACGCGGCACCTGTCGTTCGTGGAGACCGGCCGGGCCCGGCCGACCCGGGAGATGATCCTGCGGTTGGCCGAGGAGCTGGCCGTACCGTTGCGGGCGCGCAATGCGTTGCTGCTGGCCGGCGGTTTCGCGCCGGCCTATCCCGAGGGGGATCTTCGCGGCCCGGACCTGGCCGCCGTGCTGGCGTCCCTGCGTGACGTGCTGGCCGGGCACGAGCCGTATCCGGCCGTCCTGATCGACCGGCACTGGACCATGGTCGACGGCAATGCGGCGGTGCCGCTGCTGACCGCCGGGGCCGCGCCGGACCTGCTGGAACCGCCGGTGAACGTGCTGCGGCTGTCGCTGCACCCGGACGGCATGGCGCCCCGGATCCGGAATCTGCCCGAGTGGCGCGCGCACGTCCTGCACCGGCTGGACCGCCAGGCGCAGGCGACCGGCGATCCGGTGCTGCGGTCGCTGCACGACGAGCTGCTGGCGCTGCCCGGCGGGCAGGCCGCGGCCCGGCCGGACGGCATGGTCGTGCCGCTGCGGTACGCGACCTCGGGTCGGGAGCTGTCGTTCTTCAGCGTCACGTCGGTGCTCGGCACGCCGCTCGATGTCACCCTCGACGAGCTGGCCATCGAGTCGTTCCTGCCGGCGGACGCGGCGACCGCCGCCTTCCTGCGCGCCCATTGATCTTTCGGGGTGCCCGGGACGGTCGTCGGGATGGCAGGATCTGCGGCATGGATCTCGGGCTGGCTGATCGCGTCTTCGTCCTCACCGGCGCCTCCCGGGGCCTCGGTTTCGCCACCGCCCGCGCGCTGGTGGCCGACGGCGCCAAGGTTGTCGTCTCCGCGCGCTCGCAGGAGGCGGTCGACGCGGCGGTCGCTCAGCTCGGCGAAGGCGCGGCGGGGGTGGTGGCTGATCTGACCGATCCCGGCACGCCGGAGCTGCTGATCAGCACCGCGCGGGAGCGGTTCGGCCGCCTCGACGGCGCGCTGATCTCGGTGGGCGGCCCGGCCCGCGGCACGGCCGCGGACCTGACCGACGAGCAGTGGCGCGAGGCGTTCGAGACGGTCTTTCTCGGCACGGTACGCGCGGCGCGCACGATCGCGGCGGCCCTGACCGAGGGCGGGGCGATTGCCCTGGTGTTGTCCACGTCGGCGCGTACGCCGATCGCCGGCCTGGGCCTGTCCAACGGGCTGCGACCCGGTCTGGCCGGTGCGGCGAAGGACATGGCGGACCAGTACGGCCCGCGCGGCGTACGCGTGGTGAGCCTGCTCCCGGGACGCGTGCTGACGGACCGCAACAAGGAGCTGTTCGAGGCGACCGGCGACGCCGAGGCGGCTGCCGCGGAGGCGGCGGCTTCGGTCCCGCTCCGCCGGCTGGGTGAGCCGGACGAGTTCGGCAAGATCGCGGCGTTCGTGCTGTCCCCGGCGGCGAGCTACCTGACCGGGCTGACCCTGCCTGTCGACGGCGGTGCGCTACGGATGCTGTGAGCGTCACCGAGCCGGTCGTCTTCCGCGTGCACCGGTGGCGGCTGGGTCTCGGTGTCGCGCTGCTCGTCGCGCCGGTGGTTCTGCTGATCCGCGGGCTGGCCATGGTCGCGGCGGTCGCGGCCGGCGCCTCGCTCGACTTCGGTGACTACGTGGAAGCCGGGCTGGTGACGCTTTCGACCGCGGCGGCCGGCGGGCTCGGTGCGCTGGCCGGCACGGGATCGAACCCCGGCTGGGTACGGGTGTCCGCGGCCGGCGTGGAGTTCGCGCCGAGCCGGCACCGGGCCACCTTCGTGCCGGCGGCCGCCATCGCGTCGGCCCGGTTGCGGTTCGCCGGCCCGTTCACCCAGTTGGTCGTCACCCCCACCACGCTGGAGGCGGTCGCTTCCGCCCCGACAGCCGCCCGGACGCCACGGTTGCGCCGAGGTTCCTTCGTGATCGATGTGGGCCTGATGACTCCCGGCCCGGCGGTCCTGCTCAATGAGCTGACCCGGCACCGGCCGGGACCTTAGGCCCCGACGGCCGGATCGATACGCTTGGCGGATGCTGTCCGCCGTGCCGCCGCCCGCATTCCGGCCGCCGACGGCCGAAGAGGTCGCCGCCGCCGGCAACCGCACCCTGGCCGACCTGGTCGGGCCCGGGCTGCGGGTGCTGTTCTCCGGGATCAACCCGAGCCTGTACTCGGCCGCCACCGGGCACCACTTCGCCCGCCCGGGCAACCGGTTCTGGCCCGCGCTGCACCGCGCCGGCTTCACCCCGGTGCTGCTGCATCCGTCCGAGCAGGGCAAGCTGCCCGAGCTCGGCCTGGGCATCACCAACGTCGTCGCCCGGGCGACCGCGCGCGCCGACGAGCTCACCCCCGCCGAGTTCGTCGACGGCGGCCGGCTGCTGGACAAGCTGGTGCGCACCTGGCAGCCGCGGTATCTCGCCGTGCTGGGCGTGACCGCGTACCGGGCGGCGTTCGGCCGGCCCAGAGCGCGGATCGGGCCGCAGGACGAGACCGTCGGCGGGGTGCCGGTGTGGGTGCTGCCGAACCCGAGCGGCCTGAACGCGCACTACACGGTCGACACGCTGGCGGCGGCGTATGCGGAGCTGCGGGAGGCGGCGGAGCGGTGATCCCGGAGGCCGACTGCTGGCTCGATCCCGGCATCGAGGTGCGGGACTCGGTGATCGAGGGGCGGGGGCTGTTCGCCCGGCAGGCGTACCCGGCGGGCGTGGTTGTCTCGCGTCTGGGCGGGCGGTTGGTGTCGTGGGCGGAACTGCGCCGGCTCATCGCCGACCCGGAGCAGCCGTACGTCGACACGATCACCGTGAGCGAGACCGAGCATCTGGTCCTGCCGCCCCGGCGCCCCAATGGCTACGGCAACCACAGCTGTGACCCGAACCTGTGGTGGGTCGGCCCGTACGAGCTGGCCACCAGGCGCCCGATCGCGCCGGGTGAGGAGCTGACCAACGACTACGCCACCAGTACGGCGGAGCCCGCGTACACGATGGCCTGCCGCTGCGGCACATCCTCGTGCCGCGGCACGGTCACCGGCGACGACTGGCGCCGCGCGGACCTGCGGGCGTGCTACGGCGAGCACTGGATCCCGATGCTGCTCGCCCGGATCGCCGCGCTGCCGGACGGCTCCGGCCGAAAGCCAGGTCAGCGGGGGCACTGACCTGACCTCCGGCGGCATCCGAGGGCCGCTTCCCAGGCCCCACCCTCCAAGACGGAGCTGAGCCCGGATTAGTTGCATTCAGAGCGCCGTGCTCTTGAACGCGGTACGCGTGAAGGCCGAGCCGGTCCACTTCCAGCTCTGGGTGATCCGCAGGTCGGGGCAGCACAGCGGGGCGTCGTCGCTGAGCGCCTCGGACTCGACGGTCAGCGAGCGTCCCTTCGCCCGCAGGTCGGCCGTCCGCAGGTACGAGTCCTTGCCGATGGTCAGCAGCGGCTCGGTGCTGGAGTCCGCGCCGAAGACGAAGACGCGCACCGCGTTGGTCGAGGTGGTCGTCGGGCAGGACGCCGCGACGATCGTGTCCTTCCGGCCGTCGCCGGTGAGGTCGGAGTGGTCGACGTGCTGCACCTCGGCCCGCTTCGGCAGGTCGGCGTCGCGCTTGCAGCCGAGCGCCCGGAAGGCGACCTTGGCCCAGTCGGTGTCGTCGGCCTGCCCGCCCTGGCCGGTCGACGGCTTCTCGCTGGTCGCCGGCTTCTCGGCCGGGGCCGCGGGCCGGGTCGAGGTGCTCACCGTGGGGCTCGGGGCCGGGCCGGCGGCCTGGCTCGCGGCGGAACCGGCGCCCGTGGACGCGGACGGAGCAGCGATCGGCGCGTCGGACGGGGTGGAGCAGGCCGCTGTCGCAGCGATGGCGCAGCCGGTGAGGGCCAGCAGAGTGAGCTTGTTCTTGACCTGACGCATCGGTTTC
Organism: Actinoplanes sp. CA-051413; assembly: GCF_050955795.1. Lineage (NCBI taxonomy): Bacteria > Bacillati > Actinomycetota > Actinomycetes > Micromonosporales > Micromonosporaceae > Actinoplanes > Actinoplanes sp. CA-051413. Next base: position 2,304,522 of record NZ_CP192100.1, on the reverse strand, counting down.
TCCCCGTGTCTTCCCTTGGACGAGGCCCCACCGTATCGACGTCGAGGGTCGCTCCGGCTCACGGATTCATGCCAAGCCGCCACGGACCGTCATCGCCGGCGCGCGTATGGTCGGCCCGTGCTGACCGCCGGAGTCGACCTGGCCGCCGACCCGGCCGGGACCGCCATCGCGTCCATCGCCTGGTCCGCCACCGGAGCCACCGTACGGCTGGTGACCGTGCCCGCCGACGACGAGACGATCGTCGAACTGGCCGGCCGGTCCGCGAAGATCGGCATCGACTGCCCACTGGGCTGGCCGGACGCGTTCGTGACCTTCGTCGGCGCCCACCGCGACGGCCGGGTGCCGATCCCCGACGGCGTGGACGCCAAACAGTGGCGGCGCCGGCTGGCCTGGCGGCACACCGACGAGGTGGCCCGCCGGCTGACCGGGCTGGTGCCGTTGAGCGTGTCCGCGGACCGGATCGGGCACACCGCCATGCGCTGCGCGGCGCTGCAGACACGGCTGGCGCAGGCCGGACGTGGCGTCGACCGCAGTGGGGCCGGCGCGGTCGTGGAGGTCTATCCCGCCGCGTCGCTCAAGGTGTGGGGTCTGCCCTGGCGCGGCTACAAGACCGCCAAGAACCAGGCCGCCCTCGGGACAGTCGTCGACCAGCTGAAACAGGCCGCGCCGTGGCTGGACCTGGGCGGGCACGAGGAGCTGTGCCGGCGCAGCGATCATGCGCTGGACGCCGTCGTCGCGGCGCTGACCGCGCGGGCCGCCGTACGCGATCAGGTCTGCCGCCCCGACGAGCGGGAGCTGCCTGCGGCCCGGACCGAAGGATGGATCGCGGTCCCCACCGCCGCGCTGGCGGCACTGCCGGGATAAACCGCATGTGCCGGGCCGGGCCACGGGCCTAGGGTGGCGCGGATGACTCTTTCTCATGACGTGGCCGGCGACGGCCCCACGGTGGTACTGCTGCATTCGACGGTGTGCGACCGGCGCATGTGGGACCCGCAGGTCCCGGCGCTGGTCGAGGCCGGCTACCGGGTGGTCCGGGCCGACTTCCGCGGCTTCGGCGACTCCCCGATGCCCGACGGGCCGTCCGGCGACGCCGACGACGTCGTCGAGCTGATGGACTCGCTCGGCGCGGACCAGGTGGCGATGATCGCGGCGTCCGGCGGGGGCCGGGTGGCGCTGGAGATCGCCGCCGGCCGGCCGGAGCGGGTGACCAGCCTGGCGCTGCTCTGCACGGCCTGGTGGGAGCGGGAACGCAGCGCCGACCTGCGGGCCTTCGGCGCTCGCGAGGACGCGCTGCTGGAGGCCGGGGATGTGGATGCGGCCACCGAGCTCAATGTGGAGATGTGGGTCGGTCCGGCGGCGGACCAGGCGGCCCGCGACAAGGTACGCGAAATGCAACGTCGCGCCTTCGAGGTGCAGCTGGCGGCGACCGAGGAGTTCCCACAGCTGGCGACGGAGCCGGATGTCGGGGCCATCACCGCCCGGACGCTGCTGGTGTCCGGCGCGCACGACGTGATCGACTTCCGCGAGATCGCTGTGGCGCTGTCCAAGCGGATCCCCGGGGCCCGGCATGTCGAGTTGGACTGGGCCGGGCATCTGCCGAGCCTGGAACGACCCGAAGCGGTCAACCCCCTGCTGATCGACTTCCTGCGCACCGCCTGAGCCGCCCTGCTGCGGGCGGCAACGTGTCAAGGCCAGACGAAGCGGAGCTTGTGCGGCGTGCCGTGCAAGCGGCCCGCCACCCCACCGGGCGGCGACACCACGGCCTTCTCCACGCACCGCCCACCCAGCGCCCGATAGAACCCTTGCGCCGCGACGTTCTGCTCCAGCACCCACAGGTAGCGGGCGCGGTGCTCAACAGCCTCCGCCGCCGCGGCCATCAGCGCCCGGCCCACCCCGGAACGTTGCCGGTCGTGGCGCACGTGCAGGTTGTCGATGAAGCTTCCCCACCGCTCGTCGTGGTCGGCCTCGATGTGGATGAAGCCGATCAGCTCGGCACCAGCCTCCGCCAGCAGCGTCAGACCGGCGCCGGGAGCCGCCAGCCTCGATGACCACACCGCCCGGCGTTCGGTGATCACGTCACCGTCGAGATAGAAGTCGGCGAAGGCTCCCCGGTAATGCCGACGCCAGCTCGCGGCGTGCAACTCGGCGATCAGGGCGGCGTCCGCTGGGCCGGCCGGGCGTAGGTCCATCGAATGTTTCTGTCACAACCTCACCGGCTGCCGCAGCTCAATTCTCAGGGCATGTTCGGCTGCTCCGGGCCCCGATCTGCGCTCACGGCTCGATCGGGTGCGGGACCTGGACGATGACCTGCTCGGTCTCCTCCGCGTACGGCATGGCCGGGCTGTCGCCCACCGCGAACTGCGTGCGGTACAGCTCCGCGTACAGACCGCCGGCCGCCACGAGCTCGCTGTGCTTGCCGCGCTCCACGATGCGGCCGTCGTCCAGGACCAGGATCTGGTCGGCGTCGCGGACCGTGGACAGCCGGTGGGCGATGACCAGCGCCGTCCGGCCCTCCAGCGCCACGGTCAGGGCCCGCTGCACGGCTGCTTCGGACTCGCTGTCCAGGTGGGCCGTCGCCTCGTCGAGGATCACGATCGACGGGTGCTTGAGCAGCAGCCGGGCGATCGCGATGCGCTGCTTCTCGCCGCCGGAGAAGCGGTAGCCGCGCTCGCCGACCACCGTGTCCAGGCCCTCGGGCAGGGAGCGGACCAGCTCGGCGACCTGGGCGCCGCGCAGGGCGTCCCACATCTCCTCCTCGGTCGCTTCCGGCCGGGCGTAGCGCAGGTTTTCCGCGATCGTCTCGTGGAACAGGTGCGAGTCCTGGGTGACGACGCCGATGGTGTCGCGCAACGACTCCAGGGTGGCGTCGCGCACGTCGACCCCGCCGACGCGGACCGCGCCCTCGGTCACGTCGTAGACCCGGGAGACCAGCATGGAGGTGGTGGACTTGCCGGCACCGGACGGGCCGACCAGGGCGACCATCTGGCCGGGCTCGACGACGAAGTCGACGCCGCGCAGCACCGGTGCGTTCTCGGTGCGGTCGAGGGCGACCACGTCCTCCAGCGTGGCGAGGGAGACCTCGTCGGCGCTCGGATAGCGGAAGTGCACGTCGCGGAACTCGAGCCGGCCGGAGCCGGGCGGGATGGCGACGGCGTCCGGCTTCTCCTCGATGCCCGGCTTGAGGTCGAGGACCTCGAAGACCCGGTCGAAGCTGACCAGCGCGCTCATCACGTCGACGCGTACGTTGCTCAGCGCGGTGAGCGGGCCGTAGAGGCGGGTCAGCAGCAGCGCGAGGGTGACCACCGTGCCGGCGGTGACGCTGCCGGTGACCGCGAGCCAGCCGCCGAGCCCGTACGTCAGGGCCTGGGCCAGCGAGGCGACCAGCAGCATGGCGACGAAGAAGGTGCGGGAGAACATGGCCTGCTGCACGCCGATGTCCCGGACCCGCTGCGCGCGCTCACCGAAGCGCGCGGCCTCGGCGTCGGGGCGGCCGAACAGCTTGACCAGCAGGGCGCCGGAGACGTTGAAGCGCTCGGTCATGGTCGCGTTCATCTTCGCGTCCAGGTTGTACGACTCGCGGGTGATCTCGGCGAGCTTCTTGCCGACCCGGCGCGCGGGGATGATGAAGACCGGCAGCATCACCAGCGACAATACGGTGATCTGCCAGGACAGGCTGAACATCACGGCGGCGGTCAGCACGAGCTGGATGACGTTGCTGACCACACCGGACAGTGTGGAGGTGAACGCCCGCTGGGCCCCGGTGACGTCGTTGTTGAGCCGGCTGACCAGGGCGCCGGTCTGGGTCCGGGTGAAGAACTGCAGCGGCATGCGCTGGACGTGGTCGTAGACCTTGGTGCGCAGGTCGAGGATGATGCCCTCGCCGATGCGGGCCGAATACCACCGCTGGGCCAGGGACAGGAACGCGTCGACGACCGCCAGCCCGGCGATCATGAAGGCGAGCTTGACGACCGTCGCGGCGGCGTCGGAGGCGCCGGCGGTGATGGCGTTGACCACGTGGCCGGCGAGCACCGGGGTGGCGACGCCGATGCCCGCGGCGAACACCACGGTGATCAGGAAGACGATGATGTCGCGCCGGTACGGCCGGGCGAAGCGCAGGATGCGCTTGGTCGTGCCCCGGCTGAGCTGATGCTTCGAGACGCGCTCGGAATTCTGGATCGAGCGCAGCATCATCCAACTGGAGCCGCTGGAGTTCGGACCCATGCGTCACCTCCCGGGCGTCTGTGGCAGGCACAGTCTGCCCGCTGGGTATGACAACCCGAGAGGTAACCGGTTTCTTCCTGATCGGTCCTTACTCGGCACCCAGGAGGTCGCGCAGGCGGCGGGTCTGCGCCTCCCGCTCGGCCCGGTCCTGCTCGGCGTACGAGCGGCCGGTGGCCCCGGCGAGCAGTGCCTTGATCTCGGCCACGGCGCCCTGGTCGGCGGCCAGCACGGCCGCGGCCAGGTCGGAGACCGCTCCGGACAGGTCGGCGCCGGGCACGACGGCGGTGGCCAGACCGATCCGGTCCGCCTCCTGCGCCGAGATGCGCCGGCCGGTGACACAGATCTCCAGGGCGCGGGACGGCCCGACCAGCTCGGTCAGCCGTTTGGTGCCACCGAGATCCGGCACCAGGCCGAGGGTGACTTCGGCCATCGAGAAACGGGCGTCGTCGGCCAGGATCCGCAAGTCGCAGTTGAGCGCGAGCTGAAATCCGGCCCCGATCGCGTGGCCCTGCACGGCGGCGATGGTGACCAGCGAGGGCCGGCGTAACCAGGTGAACGCATCCTGGAAGCCGGCAATCCGATCCGCGCACTCTTCCGGGGACAACGCGGCCAGTTCCGGCAACGAAGAATCGCCGCCGCCCCGGGCAACCGACAAGTCGAGTCCGGCGGAAAAGGCACGGCCTTCACCACGGACAATGACGACTCGCACGTCCCCCGGCATTTTCCGGGAAATGTCGGCGAGCTCCGACCACATGGCGGGAGTCTGGGCATTGAGCACATCGGGCCGGCACAACGTCACCGTCGCGACCGGCCCGTCCTGGTCATACCGAACGCCTGTTTCGGTCCCGGGTGATGCGCTGGTCGTCACGCCTTCTTGCGACGACGGGCGCCGCCGCGCTGGCGAAGCTGGACACCCGACTCGGTGAGCACCCGGTGCACGAATCCGTAGGACCGCCCGGTGGAGGCGGCCAACGCCCGAATGCTCTCGCCGGAGGTGTATCGCTTCACCAGGTCTTTGGCGAGCGTCTGTCGCTCGCTGCCGACGATTCGACGACCCTTCTCAGTGCTGGTGGCTGTGCCGGTGGCTGCCATGTTGAATCCTCACGTCCCAGACTGTGCGGTTCGATACGGTCCCACCTATTAGACCGCCTCCAACGATCATGCGCTAGGTATCTCGGCTTAGCCAACGTGCCCAATTACCACTGTCAGGAACCCGACGGTGACCATGCGCATCAATGTCAGACCGTTGCCCCGGAGGCCGGATCGGGTCGGGAATCGGACGCCGGAGAGCGTTTGCCGGCCGCCCGCCAGGATGGCCCCGCCGCCCCGGACCTCGTCCCAAGACCACCCGTTGAGCTGCACAAACATCAACTACACGGTGGACGGACAACGATGTCACGCAGCGTCAACGCAGCATGCACTCAGGGATGTGGGCCGGCGCCCGAACGGGCAGCGGAGGCCGGCTGAGGGGTGCCCGGGACCGGCCGCGCGGTGACCGGAGCCGGGCAGGAGTCGCACTGTCTGTGTGGGCACCAGTTGACAACCGACGATGCCGTTGATCCTCGATCAAGCGATGGCGATCACGCCAGCTCGACGAGCTCCAGCAGATCGTCGCTCCACGCGTCCTCGTCGCCGTCGGGCAGCAGGATGGCCCGGTCCGGCTTCAGCGCCTGCACGGCCCCCGCATCGTGGGTGACCAGCACGATCGCGCCCGGATAGTTGGCGATGGCGTCCAGCACCTGCTCGCGGCTGACCGGGTCGAGGTTGTTGGTCGGCTCGTCCAGCAGCAGCACGTTGGCGCCCGAGCAGACCAGGGTGGCCAGCGCCAGCCGGGTCTTCTCGCCGCCGGAGAGCACGCCGGCCGGCTTTTCGACGTCGTCACCCGAGAAGAGGAACGCACCCAGGATCTTCCGCAGCTCGGTGTCGGTCTGCTCGGAACCGGCGCTGCGCATGTGCTCGAGGATCGTGCGGTCCACGTCCAGCGTCTCGTGCTCCTGGGCGTAGTAACCCAGCCGCAGCCCGTGCCCGGCCCGCACCTCACCGGTGTCGGACTGCAGGTGGCCGCCGAGGATCCGCAGCAGCGTGGTCTTGCCCGCGCCGTTGAGGCCCAGGATGGCGACCCGGGAACCACGGTCCACCGCCACGTCCACGTCCGCGAAGATCTCCAGCGAGCCGTAGGACTTGGACAGGCCCTGCGCGGTCAGCGGCGTCTTGCCGCAGGGCGCCGGGCTGGGGAAGCGGACCTTGGCCACCTTGTCCGAGGTGCGCACGTCCTCCAGGCCGTCGAGCAGCTTGTTGGCCCGCTTGGCCATGTTCTGCGCGGCGACGGTCTTGGTGGCCTTCGCCCGCATCTTGTCGGCCTGGGCCAGCAGCGCGCCGGCCTTCTTCTCCGCGTTGGCGCGCTCGCGGCGGCGGCGGCGCTCGTCGGTCTCCCGCTGGGCCAGGTACGTCTTCCAGCCGACGTTGTACATGTCGACCTCGGCGCGGTTGGCGTCGAGATACCAGACCCGGTTGACCACGGCTTCCAGCAGGTCGACGTCGTGGCTGATGACGATCAGGCCGCCCTTGTGGTTGGCGATGTAGCCGCGCAGCCAGGTGATCGAGTCCTGGTCCAGGTGGTTGGTGGGCTCGTCGAGCAGCAGGATGCCCTTGCCGTTCTGGCCGGAATTCTGGAACAGGATGCGGGCCAGCTCGATGCGCCGGCGCTGACCACCGGACAGGGTGCCGATCGTCTGGGCCAGGGCGCGGTCGGGCAGGCCCAGATTGGAGCAGATCCGGGCGGCCTCGGCCTCGGCGGCGTACCCGCCCAGGCTGGCGAACTGGTCCTCCAACTGGCCGTAGCGGCGGATCAGCTTCTCGTCGGCGCTCTCCTCGAGCTCGACCTCGAGCTTCTGCATCTGCGACAACAGGACATCGAGGCCGCGAGCGGACAGCACCCGGTCGCGGGCGGTGACGTTCAGGTCGCCGGTGCGGGGGTCCTGCGGGAGGTAGCCGACCTCGCTGGTGCGGGTCACCTCACCCGCGTACGGCGTGCCCTCGCCGGCCAGCACCTTGAGCGTGGTGGTCTTGCCGGCGCCGTTGCGGCCGACCAGGCCGATCCGGTCGCCGGGCTGCACGCGCAGCGTCGTCGGGGAGATGAGGATCCGGGAGCCGGCGCGCAGTTCGAGTCCGGTGGCGGTAATCATGAGGAAGCGTCTCGCTCTCGAGGGAAGAAGGCTGGCTCAGGGCACACGGAAGCGCCGCCGGGATCGCGGAAGATCCCGGTCGGCGCGGGGCAGGTCAGCCTTCGCAGAGCAGCACCCGGCAATTGTACCGGGCGCCGGCCACGACCCCCCACCCGATTAGCGGGCGCGGCGACCGGGTACGAATGGCGCCACACGTGGTGGACGCGCGAGCGAGGATGCGATGGAACTCAACGAGAACGCCAGGATCGACACCAGTCAGATCGACGACCAGCGTTCCTCCGGCGGGGGCGGCGGCGGGATCGGCGGCCTGCCCATCGGTGGCGGAGGTCTCACCGGCATCATCGTCACCGTGCTCATCGCGGTCGTCGGTGGCTTCCTCGGCATCAACAATCTCACCGGTGGTGACGGGGCGAGCACGCAGACCGGGGACAACACTTCCCTCACCCAGAAGTGCACGCAGTCCGAGGCGGTCAAGCAGCTGGACTGCCGCAACGTGCTCTACGTCAACTCGATCCAGGACTACTGGGTGGAGGCCCTCCCGGCGACCTTCGGCGAGCAGTACAAGGCGTCCAAGACCGTCCTGTTCTCGAAGCGGGTCAGCACCGGCTGCGGCAGCGCCGACTCGGGTGTCGGGCCGTTCTACTGCCCGGCCGACGACCGCGTCTACATCGACCTGACCTTCTACACCGTGCTGTCACAGCAGCTGGGCGCGCCGGGCGAGTTCGCCCAGCCGTACGTGCTGGCCCACGAGTACGGCCACCACATCCAGGACCTGCTGGGCACCGAGGGCGCGATGCGCCGCGAGCAGGAGCGCAACCCGACCGGGGCGAACGAGCAGTCCGTCAAGCTGGAACTGCAGGCGGACTGCTACGCGGGCTCCTGGGCGAAGAACGCCACGGGCACGGACGACGGCTCGGGCCAGAAGATCTTCAAGAGCATCAGCCAGGAGGACATCCAGCAGGGCCTGGACACCGCGGCCAAGATCGGCGATGACACCCTGCAGAAGAAGAGCGGCGGCTCGGTCAACCCGGCGGAGTTCACCCACGGCACCAGCGCCCAGCGCCAGGAATGGTTCAAGCGCGGCTTCGACACCGGCGACCCCAAGAGCTGCGACACCTTCGCCGCCGGCGCGGTCAGCTGACCTCTCACGTGCGATCCGGCCCCACCTGACCTGGAGACTTCCGGGTCAGGTGGGGTCTTTGACGAGGATGCGGACTGCCCGGGCCTGGGCGATCGCGTCCTCCAGGACCGTCTTGCGGGGCTCCGGGACCTCGAGGAAGCGGTCGCTGCGCAGCGCGGCGAGCGGTTGCAGGGGTACGGCGGCCAGGATGGTGTCCACCGCGGTGTGGTCGCCGCCGGTCACCAGGGCGCTCAGGGTGCGTACCTCCGGCAGGAGCAGGCGGGCCGCGATGCCGGCGCCGTCCGCGGCCGCCGCTTTGGCCTGGTTGTCCCGGCGGCGGGCGAAGCGCTGCTGGGACCAGCCGCCCGCGGCCGTGCGGCCCTGCACATAGTGCGTGTCGACCTTGGACACGACGAGCTTCGGACCGTCGGCCACGCCGACCGCCACCGCACCCTTGCGGGCCAGCAGCAGACCGATCCGGCGTGACTCCCCCGCCGCCCGGCGCAACCCGTCCAGATCCTTGGTCTCCGGCGACCCGGGCGGCGCCGCCAGCTCGGCGGTCGCGCCGTCCTCCGCGGTCAGCAGCAGCCCGTCAGCCGTCCACGGGCCGTGCCGGCCGGCGAAGTTCTCCAGCCAGCGAGTCAGCCGCTCGGGGGCCACGTCCACCCACCGTCCGCCGCCTGCCGCCGGTCTCGCGCTCATGACTGCCACCCTACGGTGGGATGATCCCGGCATGACCCGAGCGCCCGCGGAAGAACTGCTGGACCGCCTGGTGCGCAGCTACGAGGCGGCCGAGGATCCGGAACGCGCCGGGCCGGCGGCGGCGTACATGCGGGAGCAGTTCGCGTTCCTGGGCATCCCGGCGCCGACGCAGCGCGCCCTGGCCCGCACGGTGGTCGCCGGACTGCCCGCACCGACCGAGGAAGACCTGCGTGCGGTGGCGCTGGCGTGCTGGGAGCTGGACGAGCGCGAGTACCAGTACTTCGCCTGCGACTGGCTGCGCCGGCACGTTGCGGTGCCGGGGCCGGGCTTCCTCGCCACGCTGCGGACCCTGATCACTACCAAGTCGTGGTGGGACACGATCGACCCGCTGGCCACGCGCGTGGTGGGCGGCCTGGTGCGCCGGCATCCCGAGCTGGGTGCGGAGATGGACGCCTGGTCGGCGGAGGAGGACATGTGGCTGATCCGTACGGCGATCCTGCACCAGCTGCACTACGGCACGGACACCGACGTGGACCGCCTGTTCGGATACTGCACCCGGCAGGCGGGCCACCGCGACTTCTTCGTCCGCAAGGCGATCGGCTGGGCGCTGCGGCACTACGCCCGCACCGATCCGGCCGCGGTGGCCCGGTACGTCGCTGACCACCGTGACCGGCTGTCGCCACTGTCGGTCCGTGAGGCCACCAAGCATCTGTGACCGCACGGTGGTCAGGTGACCAGGCCGACGGCGAGGACGGCGATCACCGCACTGGAGACCATGGCGGTGATCAGGCGGCCGCGGTCGCCGGTGAGCAGACGGCCGACCAGGGCGCCGCCGCCGGCGATGAGCAGCTGCCAGCTCGCCGAGGCCACGAAGGCGCCGATCACGAACCACACCCCGCCGCCGGTGCCGCCACGCCCCATGACCAGCGCGGCGAAGTAGACGATGGTGGCCGGGTTGAGCAACGTCAGCCCCAGCACACCGAGGTAGGCGCGCGCGGCCGTGGTGGTGTCCAGTCCCCTGTCCCGGCCCGCATCCGGCACGGCAGTGACCGGCCCCACCCCGAGGGCACCGGCATCCGGATCCGCGAGACGCGGCGCGCGGGCGCCGCCATCGGGAGACGCACGCTCGGGACGCGTTGGATCACCCGAGGAAAGCTGGGCCGCCCGCTTACGCAAGGCCGACCAGGCGGTATGAACCGCCAAGAGCAGCAGGACCACCGCGGCAACCCAGCGCAGCGGCGTCGAGATCGGTGCGATCGCCGCCGCCAGCGCCGCCCCGCCCAGGACCGCGATCAGCGCGTACACCCCGTCGGCGGTGGCCGCGCCCAGCCCGGCCGCCGCTCCGACGCGCAGGGAGGTGCGGGCGGTGAGGCCGGCGATCAGGACCGCGATGGCGCCGACGGGCACGGCGACGCCATAGCCGGCGATCGCGCCGGCCAGGAACGCCGCGGTCATGGCGCGGGCGGGTGAGTGGCCGGGCCGGCGGCGACGCGCTGCTGTCGCGCGGCCCGGACGGGCGCGGCGGCAGACAGGGTCGGGTGCGGGCTCAGCTTCTTCACGCCGCCATGATGGCCGCGGCGCCGCGGTGGAGGCCACCGATTTACCCGGAAGCGCGACCGCCGTGTGCTCCGGCGCGTTTCGGGCGGCCGCTGCGGACACGTTAGGGTCCGGGAATGGGCGTGGTCGCGGAGCTGATCCTCATCCGGCACGGGCAGAGCACGGCGAACGTCGCGTTTCCGCTCGCCAACCAGCAGGGGCGGCTGGAGTCGGGCCTGACCGGCCGGGACACCGATGTGGAGCTGACCGATCTCGGGGTCGAGCAGGCGCGCGCGGTCGGGCGGTGGCTCGCCACGCTGTCGTCCGGTGAGCTGCCCGAGGTGGTGATCACGTCGCCGTACCGGCGGGCGCGGGAGACGTGGCGGATCGCCGTCGAGAGCTCAGGACTGTCGCTGCCCGCGCCGAGCACGGACGACCGGCTCGTGGACCGGCTGACCGGGGAGCTGGAGATGCTGACCGACGCCGCGATCCGGCAGCGTTTCCCGGACGAGCCGGCCCGTTTCGAGCAGGCCGGCGAGTACGCCTACCGGCCCCCGGGCGGCGAGACCTTCGGTGACATCGCCGAGCGGCTCTCCTCGTTCCTCGCCGACCTGAACGGCAAACACGCCGGTGAACGGGTCGTGGTGGTGGCCCACGACTCGGTGGTGCTGATGATGCGCTTTGTCATCGAGGGCCTGGAGCTCGCCGCGCTGCCGGGCATCGTCGAGCAGCACGGCCAGGTCCGCAACGCCTCGATCACCAGCTTCCGGGAGTCGTCAGGGCGTCTTGTGCTGGACCGCTACAACACGGTCGACCACCTCTGAGCTATTCCGTGTCGGTCCAGGCCAGGAACTCCTCGACGGCCTCGCGGTCGCCGTCCACCTCGATGCTCTCCAGCGGGATCCGCTTGTAGATCGCCAGCACCAGGTCGCTGGCCGAGCCGCGCATCGTCGCCAGCGGCTCGCCGCTCGCCGCCGGGCCGGACTTGGCCCCGGACGGGGTGAGGTCGACCAGCCAGGTCGGGCCCTCGACCGCCGACAGCGCGATCCGGGCCGGCCGGTGCGGCCAGGCGCCGATCGAGCCCAGGGTCACCACCAGCAACTCGTCGATCGTGTCGACGGCGACCGCGGCCGGGACCGGCTCCGGCTTTCCGACGGTCTCCTGGGCGTCCCACGCGTGCACCGCGGCCTCCTGAACCTGGTGGCGGGCCACCGCACCGGAGGTCATCGGCGCTTCCGTGGCGCCCCACCACGTCCAGCAGTCGCGGTCGGGGCCGGCCACGCGCAGCGCGTCGATCAGCAGCCGGGTCGACTCGGCCGACCATTCCACCAGGTCACCGACGGGGTCACTGGTGACGAACTCGGGCGCGCTGTCGGCCGGGCCGGCCGCCACCACCTCGGCCCAGAACCGCTGGACGGCGCCGAGGTGCGCCACCAGGTCGCGCAGGGACCAGTCGGGGCAGCCGGGCACGCGCGCCGCGGTGTCACCCGTGGCGACCGCCTGACGGAAGGCGGCGGAGCGCTCGGCGATCAGGTCCAGCAGTTCGGGGAAGGGAAGCAGCTGCGTCATCCCGATGGTCTACCACCGGCGTGCGACAAGTTTCGGCTCAATGCGATTCCCGGCTCACCTCGTCGCCGCTGGAGCCGACGAGGAAGTCCAGGTCGGCGCCCACTTCGGCGCCCAGGACGGTGTCCACGTACAACTTCTGCCAGCCGCGGTCGGGACGGGCCAGCGCGGCCAGCAGGGCGGCGGACGGCTCGCGGGCGGCCAGTTCCTCGTCCGGCAGGTCGACCGACAGCTGCCTGTTCTCCACGTCGAGGATGATCCAGTCGCCGTCGCGGACCCGGTCCAGCGGTCCCCCGGCGGCGGCCTCCGGGGCCACGTGCAGCACGACCGTCCCGTACGCCGTACCGCTCATCCGCCCGTCGCAGACCCGGACCATGTCGCGGACGCCCTGGTGCAGCAGCTTGGTCGGCAGTGGCATGTTCGCCACCTCGGGCATGCCCGGGTAGCCGCGCGGCCCGCAGCCGCGCAGCACCAGCACGGAGTCCGCGTCGACGTCGAGGTCCGGCGCGTCGATGCGGGCGTGGAAGTCCTCCACCGAGTCGAAGACGACCGCCCGGCCGCGGTGCCGCAGCAGGTGCGGGCTGGCCGCGGCGGGCTTGATGATCGCGCCGGCCGGGGCCAGGTTGCCGTGCAGCACCGCGATGCCGGCCTGCGGCAGCAGCGGCTTGTCGCGGGTGCGGATGACGTCCTGGTCCCAGATCTGCGCCTCGGTCAGCGACTCGACGAAGGGCCGGCCGGTCACGTCGATCGCGTCCGGGTCGAGCAGGTCGGCCACCTCGCGCAGCACCGCGGCCAGGCCACCGGCCCGGTACAGGTCCTCCATCAGGTACTTGCCGGCGGGCTGGAGGTCGACCAGCAGCGGGACGTCCGCGGCGATCCGGTCGAAGTCGGCCAGGGTGAGCGGCACGCCGAGCCGGCCGGCGATGGCCAGCAGGTGCACGACGGCGTTGGTGGAGCCGCCGAGCGCGGCCAGCGCGACGATCGCGTTGTGGAACGAGCCGGTGGTCAGCACCCGGCTGGGCCGGCGGTCCGCGGCGATCATTTCCACGATCAGCCGGCCGGTCTCGTGCGAGCGGGCCAGCAGCCGGCTGTCCGGCGCCGGGGTGCCCGCCGTGCCGGGCAGCACCGTGCCGAGGGCCTCGGCGAGCAGGCCCATGGTCGAGGCGGTGCCCATGGTGTTGCAGTGGCCGCGGCTGCGGATCATCGAGGACTCGGACTCGAGGAAGGCGGCCTGGCTCAGGGTGCCCGCGCGTACCTCCTCGGAGAGCCGCCACACGTCGGTGCCGCAGCCCAGCGGGGTGCCGCGGAACGTACCGGTGAGCATCGGGCCGCCCGGAACCACGACGGCCGGCAGGTCGACGGAGGCCGCGGCCATGAGCAGCGACGGGATGGTCTTGTCGCAGCCGCCGAGCAGCACCACGCCGTCGATCGGGTTGGCTCGCAGCATCTCCTCGGTCGCCATCGCGGCCATGTTGCGCCAGAGCATCGCGGTCGGCCGGACCTGGGTCTCGCCGATCGACACGACGGGCAGGTTGAGCGGGACGCCGCCGGCCTCCCAGATCCCGCGTTTGACGTGCTCGGCGACCTCGTCGAGGTGGCTGTTGCAGGGGGTCAGGTCGGAGGCCGTGTTGGCGATGGCGATCTGGGGCCGCCGGCCCTCGAAGGCCGAGTTCGGTGATCCCCGGCGCATCCAGGCGCGGTGGATGTAGGAGTTGCGGTCCTGGCCGGCGTACCACTGGGCGCTGCGCAGTTCAGGCATATAACTTCCAATAATCGGAACGCTGGGTGCCTATCTGGAATATCCGGTACGGTACGCCAGTGCCCTCGGATACCGCACCCCCCTTGGTCGGCACGGATCGGGTGCTCGCCGTTCTCGCCGAGCTGGCTGGCCATGCCGACGGCGCCTCCCTGGAGGAGCTGACCAGGGCGGTCGCCAGTCCCAAGCCCACTGTGCACCGCGCCCTGGCCTCGTTGTGCCGATTCGGCTTCGCCGCCCGCAACGGCCACGGCCGGTACGTGCTCGGTGACGAGTTCCTGCGGCTGGCGTTCGCCCACCACGAGGCCCGCCCCGACCACCTGCGGATAGCCCCGGTGCTGACCGCGCTGACCGAGCGTTACGGCGAGACCGCCCACTACGCGGTGCTCGACGGCCACACGGTGGTCTACCGGGCCAAGGTCGACCCGGCCGCCGGGGCGCTGCGGCTGAGCTCCACGGTCGGCGGGCGCAACCCGGTGCACAGCACGGCGGTCGGCAAGCTGCTGCTGGCGTACGCGCTGCCGGACGACGACGCGGTCACCGCCTGGGTCGGCGACCGCACCCTCCCCCAGCGCACGCCACACACCCTGACCAGCGCCGAGGCCCTCGCCACGGAGCTGCGGACCATCCGCGCCCACGGGTACGCCGTCGACGACCAGGAGAACGAGCCGGGCATCGTCTGTCTCGCCGTACCCGTGTTCCTCGCGTCGCCGACCCGGCCCAGCGGTGCCGTCAGCGTCTCCGCGCCGGTCTCCCGCACCCCGCTGGCGACCCTGGTCGCCGAGGTCCAGGCCATCCGGGCCACGGTGGAGGCCCGATGAACCGGACCGCCGAGGTCGCCTCCACGCAGAGCTTCCTGCTCGGCGAGGGCCCGGTGTGGGACGCCCCGCGCGACCGGCTGCTCTGGGTCGACATCGACGCCGGCACGGTGCACGAGGGCCGGCTCGACGGCGACCGGGTGATCGTCACCGGCACCCAGAAGTGGGACCGCACGGTCGGCGCGGTGGTCTGCTCGGCCGCCGGCGAGCTGCTGGTGGCGGGCGCGGAAAGGCTGCTCACCACGCCGCCGACCCGGGTCGTCGCCGCCGGCTCCGGCCGCCGTCTGAACGACGGGGCCTGCGATCCGGCGGGCGCGTTCCTGGTGGGCACGCTCGCCCTGGGCGACACCGAGGGCGAGGAGACCCTGGTACGCCTGGAGCGCGACGGCTCGCTGACTCTGCTCGACGACGACCTCAACCTGTCCAACGGTCTGTGCTGGAGCCCCGACGGCAGCCTGCTCTACAGCATCGACAGCGTCCCGGGCATCGTCTGGGTCCGTTCGTACGACGCGGCCACCGGCGTCACCGGGCCCCGCCGGGAGTGGCTGCGGATCACCGACGGGCTGCCCGACGGCCTGTGCGCCGACGCGGACGGGCACCTGTGGATCGCGATCTGGGGCGCCGGTGAGGTGCGCCGCTACACCCCCGACGCCCGTCCCGCCGGGGTCGTCACGGTCGCGGCCCCGCACACCACCAGCGTCGCGTTCGTCGGTGCCGGCCTGGACCGGCTGCTGATCACCACCGCCACCGCCCACCTGAACGCGGACCAGCTGGCCGCGCACCCGCTGTCCGGCCGGCTCTTCCTGGCCGACGTGGGGGTCGCCGGGCTGCCGGTGACCCCGTGGGCCGGACCCAACCCTGGAGAGACATGAAGCTGATGCGCATCGGCGACGCCGGCCTCGAACGCAGCGTCGTCCGCGTCGACGACGACACCTACGTCGACACCGCCGACCTGGAGGGGTTGTTCTTCACCGCGCCGCAGGAGTTCCGGCAGGCCGTCGAGGCGCGGATCGCCGCCGGGCAGGTACGCCCGTTCGCCGGGGAACGGGTCGGCGCGCCGATCCCCCGCCCGCACCAGATCCTCTGCATCGGGCTCAACTATCGCGACCACGCCGCCGAGACCGGGCAGGCCGTGCCGGCCGAGCCGATCCTGTTCACCAAGCCGCCGAACACGCTGGTCGGGCCGTACGACCGGGTGCGGCAGCCGCGCGGGTCCACCAAGCTGGACTGGGAGGTCGAGCTGGGCATCGTGATCGGCCGGCGGGCGAGCTACCTCGACGACCACGACGCCGCCCGCGAGGCCATCGCCGGGTATGTGGTCAGCAACGACATCAGCGAGCGGGCTTTCCAGATGGAACGCGGCGGGCAGTGGTCGAAGGGCAAGTCGGCCGAGACGTTCAACCCGGCCGGACCGTGGCTGGTCACCCCGGACGAGATCGCCGACGTCAGCGCGCTGGGCATGTGGCTGGACGTCAACGGCGTCCGGCGGCAGACCGGCAGCACGGCCACGATGGTCTTCGACCCGTACGAGATCGTGCGCTACCTGAGCCAGTTCCTGGTGCTGGAGCCCGGCGACCTGATCAACACCGGCACCCCGCCCGGCGTCGGCATGGGCTTCGACCCGCCGGTCTGGCTGCGCCCCGGCGATGTCATGGAGCTGGGCATCGACGGACTGGGCAGCCAGCGCCAGACCGTGGTGGCCGCCCGCTGATGCGCGCCTTCGTGATCACCGGGCCGGGCCGGGCCGAGGTCCAGGAGGTCGAGCCGCCGGCGGCCGGTCCCGGTGAGGTCGTGGTCGACGTCGAACGGGCCGGCGTGTGCGGCACCGACGTGGAGTTCTTCAGCGGCGCGATGTCGTACCTGCACACCGGCCAGGCGAAGTACCCGATGCGGATCGGCCACGAATGGTCCGGCACGGTCAGCGCCGTCGGGCCGGGGGTGGCGGAGACCTGGCTCGGCCGGCGGGTCACCGGTGACACCATGCTGGGCTGCGGGCGCTGTGCCCGGTGCCGGTCCGGGCGGCAGCACGTCTGCGCCGACCGGTACGAGATCGGCGTACGCAACGGCTGGCCGGGGGCACTGGCTGAGCAGTTGCCCGTACCGGTGAAGGCTCTGCAGGCCCTGCCCGAGCAGGTCGACGCGGCGCTGGGTGCCCTGGTCGAGCCCGGTGGCAACGCGCTGCGCGCGGTCCGCGGGGCGGCCCTGCCGCCGGGCGGGCGGCTGCTGATCCTGGGCCCAGGTGCGATCGGCCTGCTCACGGCCCAGATCGCGCTCGCCCAGGGCGCCGACGTGCACCTGCTCGGGCGCAGCGAGGCGTCGCTGGCGTTCGCCGCCTCGGTGGGCTTTCCGCAGGGCTGGACCGCCGAGACGCTGCCGGACCTGGCCTGGGACGCGGTCATCGACGCGTCCAACGGCCCGGAGCTGCCGGCGCTCGCCGCCGAGCTGGTCGAGCCGGGGCGGCGCGTGGTCTACGTCGGGCTCTCCGCCGAGCCCAGCCTGATCGACTCCCGGACGCTGGCCCTCAAGGACGTCACCGCCGTCGGGGTGCTCAGCGCCTCCGGTGGGTTTGCCGGGACGGTCGAGCTGTTCGCTTCGGGTGAGGTCGATCCGCGTCCGCTGGTCGCCGCCACCGTCGGGCTCGACGACGTGGCCGCGGTGCTGGCCGGCGAACGCCGTCCCGGCTGGGGCGCCGGACCCAAGATCCACGTCGATCCCCGGCTCCGGTCATGACCGGCAGCGCAGGATCACCGCCTGGCCGTTGGAGGCCCACTCATGACTGAGTTCGCCGGACTCACCGCGATAGTCACCGGTGCCGCCAGCGGAATCGGGGCCGCGACCGCCGCCCTGCTGCGCGAACGCGGCGCCCGGGTGGCCGGCCTCGACCTGGTCGAGCAGGACGCCGACCTGTCGGTGGTCTGCGACGTCGGCGACAACGCATCGGTGGACGCGGCCGTCGCCACGGTCGCCGAGCGATGCGGCCGCATCGACATCCTGATCAACAACGCCGGCATCGGCGCGGTCGGCGACGTCACCGCGAACAGCGACGACGAGTGGCACCGGGTGCTCAACATCAATGTGGTCGGCATCGCGCGGATGTCGCGGGCGGCGCTGCCGTACCTGCTGGCCTCGCCGAGCGCCGCGATCGTCAACACCTGCTCGATCGCGGCACCGCTCGGCCTGCCGCAGCGGGCCCTGTACTCGGCCAGCAAGGGCGCGGTGGCCTCGCTGACCCTGGCGATGGCCGCCGATCACGTCCGGCAGGGCGTACGGGTCAACGCGGTGGTGCCCGGCACGGCCGACACCCCGTGGGTGGCCCGGCTGCTGAACGCGGCCGAGGATCCGGCGGCGGCCGCGGCCGCGTTGCGCGGGCGGCAGCCGACCGGGCGGCTGGTCACGGCGGCCGAGATCGCCCACGCGATCGCCTATCTGGCCAGCCCGCTGGCGTCCGCGACAACGGGCACGCTGCTGGCGGTCGACGGCGGCATGACCGGGATCCGCCTGCCCAGTTGAGACCGTCCACCGGGGACAGCGGCGCACGTCGATCGTTGTTAGCGTCTGGGGCGCATCATCGCCGAGATCACCGGGGGACCCATGTCGAGATTGCGCACGCTGGCCGGCCTGGTCGTGCTGGCGGCCACCGGGCTGCTGGTCCCACCCACCGCGGCCCAGGCGGCGACACCGCCGCTGCGGGCGAACATCACCTGCGACGCGCAGACCGGTGCCGTCAGGACGTGGGCCTCCGGCACTCTGTTCACGCCGGGGACCCCGCCGGCGCCTGTGACCGTCGAGTTCCAGCGCCGTGGCGGGACGGTTGTCACGGCCACGACGTCCGCGCCCCTCAGGTCGGCGGCCCAGCCCCTGGCGGTCAAGACCATGAGCACCAGTACGGGCGAGGTCAACGCGACCGGCTACAAGACCACCTTCAACCCGGTGACCTCACTGTTCTACCGGGAGAACCTCCTGGTGACGTTCAAGAACGCCGCCGGCATCGCCCTGACCAGCCTCGAGGTGTCCTGCAACCACGATCAGCGGACCACGGTCACGCTGACGTGCGATCCGGCCGAACGCACGGTGGCCGCGACCGTCACCGGGGTCAACGGGCAGGCCGGCTCCCCGGACGGTGCCGGACGTCCGGCCCGCATCGGCTACCACATCGTGCGGACCGAGCAGACCGAGCAGTACGACCCCCGGTTCCGCTCCGAGCTGGTCGGCGGCGCCTGGGACACCGAGCGCCGGCTGACCCGGGCGGCCGACGGCACCTGGTCCGATCCCGGCTATGTCCACTCACGGAGCGGCAGCACCCCGTACTACTACGCCGAGGAGCTGACCGTCGGCGTCTTCGACACCTACGGCGCCATCGTCGGGTGGGGCACCGCCAGGTGCACCCTCTTCGACGGATCCGTGACGGCGTAAGGACGAGAAACGCCGGGTCAGCGAGCTGACCCGGCGTTCCTGACGATACGGTGCTGTCTCAGACGTTGAAACCCAGCGCGCGCAGCTGCTCGCGCCCGTCGTCGGTGATCTTGTCGGGGCCCCACGGCGGCAGCCACACCCAGTTGATCCGGAAGTCCTTGACCAGGCCGCCGCCCGGCCCGGTGGTCAGCGCCTGGCGGGTCTGGTCCTCGATGACGTCGGTCAGCGGGCAGGCCGCCGAGGTCAGCGTCATGTCCAGGGTCACCACGTTGTCGTCGTCGACATGCGCGTCGTAGACCAGGCCGAGGTCGACCACGTTGATGCCGAGCTCGGGGTCGACGACGTCCTTCATCGCCTCCTCGATGTCGGCGACGGTCGGCTTCGACACGACCGTGCCGGGCGCCGCCTCCGCCTCCGCCACCACGGGGGCCGTCGCGTCGTCGGGACCCGCCGTGTCGGCCGCGTCCGAGGCGATCTCTTCCAGCGTCTTGTCCGTCATGCTGTCTTCACCTCCGGGCTCACGCCCACACCGGCGCGCGCCGCGGCGTCCTTGAACGCCATCCACGGCAGCAACGCACACTTGACCCGGGCCGGATAGCGCGCCACACCGGCGAACGCCACCCCGTCCCCGAGCACTTCCTCGTCGGGCTCGATCTGGCCGCGGCTCTGCATGAGCGCGACGAACGCCTCCTGCACCGGGGCCGCCTCGTCCACCGTGCGGCCCTGGAGCAGCTCGTGCAGCACGGACGCCGAAGCCTGGCTGATCGAGCAGCCGATCCCGTCGTACGAGATGTCCTTAAGGGTGGAGCCGTCGACGGCGACCCGGAAGGTCACCTCGTCGCCGCAGGTGGGGTTGACGTGGTGCGCCTCGCCACCGAACGGCGCCCGCAGGCCCTTGCCGTGCGGATGCTTGTAGTGGTCCAGGATGATCTCCTGGTACAGCTGGTCGATCATCAGGCGAACACCTTCCGCACCTGCTCCAGACCGCGCGCCAGGGCGTCGATCTCGTCGGTCGTCGTATAGAGGTAGAACGAGGCCCGGGTCATCGCCGGGACCCCGAACCGCGCGCACACCGGGCGCGCGCAGTGGTGCCCCACCCGCACCTCAACACCGAGGTCGTCGAGAATCTGCCCGACATCGTGCGGGTGCACACCTTCGACCTCGAACGAGACCGTGCCGCCGCGGCCTTCCGGGGTGCCCGGGCCGAAGACCCGGACGCCCGGCACGTCCGCGAGAGCTTTCAACGCGTACGCGGTGAGCTCCTGCTCGTGCCGGTGAACGTTCTCCATGCCCAGCGCCGTCAGGTAGTCCACCGCCGCGCCCAGGCCGATCGCCTCGGTGATCGGCGGGGTGCCGCCCTCGAAGCGCGCCGGCGGCGCGGCGAACGTCGTGCCGCCCATCGTCACCGTCTCGATCGTCGATCCGCCGGCCAGGAACGGCGGCATGGCCTCCAGCAGCGCCATCCGCCCCCAGAGCACCCCGATGCCGGTCGGGCCGAGCATCTTGTGCCCGGTGAACGCGATGAAGTCGGCGCCCAGCTCGACCACGTCGAGCGGCAGGTGCGGCACCGACTGCGAGCAGTCCAGCATGACCAGCGCGCCGACCTCGTGGGCCCGGGCGACGATCCGCGCCGGGTCGTTGATCGTGCCCAGGATGTTGGACATGTGCACGATCGAGACCAGCTTGGTGCGCTCGTTGACCAGCTCGCCGAGGGTCGACTCGTCGAGCCGGCCCTCGTCGGTGACGCCGAACCAGCGCAGGGTCGCGCCCGTGCGCTGGCACAGCAGCTGCCACGGCACGAGATTGGAGTGGTGCTCCATCTCGGAGACCACGATCTCGTCGCCGGGGCCCAGCTTGAGCAGATCCGCCGACGTGTACGCCACCAGGTTGATCGCCTCGGTCGAGTTCTTGGTGAACACGATCTCGTCGGGGCTGGGCGCCCCGATGAAGGCGGCGACCTTCGCGCGGGCATCCTCGTACGCCGTGGTGGACTCGGTGCCGAGCGTGTGCACGGAGCGGGACACGTTGCCGTTGTACTGCTCCTGGTGCGCCCGCATGGCGTCGAGCACCTGGCGCGGCTTCTGCGAGGTGTTCGCGCTGTCGAGGTAGACGAGCGGGTGCCCGTTGACCTCCCGGCTCAGGATCGGGAAGTCGGCACGCACCCGCGCCACGTCGAAGGTCATGATCGCCCCGATCCTCAGGCCCGCGCGCCGGCCACGTAACGCTCGTAACCTTCGGCCTCGAGCTGCTCGGCGAGCTCCGGGCCGCCCTCCTGGACGATCTTGCCGGCCACGAAGACGTGCACGTAGTCCGGCTTGATGTAGCGCAGGATGCGGGTGTAGTGGGTGATCAGCAGCAGGCCGGCCTCGCCGGACGCGCGGACCCGGTTGACGCCCTCGCTGACGACGCGCAGCGCGTCGATGTCGAGGCCGGAGTCGGTCTCGTCGAGGATCGCCATCTTCGGCTTGAGCAGCTCGAGCTGCATGATCTCGTGGCGCTTCTTCTCACCGCCGGAGAAGCCCTCGTTGACGTTGCGCTGGGCGAACGCCGGGTCCATCTGCAGCTTCTCCATGGCGCCGCGCAGCTCGCCGGCCCAGGTGCGCAGCTTCGGCGCCTCGCCGTCGATCGCGGTCTTGGCGGTGCGCAGGAAGTTGGCCACCGAGACGCCGGGGACCTCGACCGGGTACTGCATGGCCAGGAACAGGCCGGCCCGGGCGCGCTCGTCGACGGTCATCGCGAGGACGTCCTCGCCGTCGAGGGTGACCGTGCCGCCGGTGATCTCGTACTTCGGGTGGCCGGCGATGGAGTAGGCCAGGGTCGACTTGCCGGAGCCGTTCGGGCCCATGATGGCGTGCGTCTCGCCCGACTTCACGGTCAGGTCGACGCCGGCCAGGATCGGCTTCAGCTCGCCCTCGGGCAGCTTGACCGACACCTGCAGGTCGTGGATCTCGAGGGTGCTCACGGCATGACTCCATTACTCGGCGTGGTCGAAACGTAGATGTCGCCGTCGCGGATCTCGACGGGGAAGGTCGCCACCGGCTCGGTGGCGGGCAGGCCGCTGGGCTCACCGGTACGCAGGTCGAAGCGGGAGCCGTGCAGCCAGCACTCGAGGGTGCATCCGTCGACCTCCCCCTCGGAGAGCGCGACGGCGGCGTGGCTGCACTCGTCCCGGACGGCGTAGAACTGGTCGTCGTCGGCGTGCACGACGGCGATGTCCACGCCGTCGAGCTCCGTGGTGATGACGGAGCCCTTGGCGACATCCGCGGCCGGGCCCACTAGCTCGAAACTCATGAACCCGCCTTCGCCAGCCTCGCCTCGATGGCGTCGCCCAGGCGCTCGCGCAGCTCCTCGACCGGGATCTTGTTGATCAGCTCGGCGAAGAAGCCGCGGACCACCAGCTTGCGCGCCTCGGACTCGGGGATGCCGCGGGCCATCAGGTAGAACAGCTGCTCGTCGTCGAAGCGGCCGGTCGCGCTGGCGTGCCCGGCGCTGACCACCTCACCGGTCTCGATCTCGAGGTTCGGCACCGAGTCGGCGCGGGCGCCGTCGGTGAGCAGCAGGTTGCGGTTGATCTCGTACGTCTCCGTGCCGGTGGCCGCTGCCCGGATGACCACGTCGCCGACCCAGACGGTGTGCGCCGACCGGCCCTGCAGGGCGCCGCGGTAGCCGACGTAGCTGCGGCAGTCGGGCACGCTGTGGTCGACGAGCTGGCGGTGCTCGACGTGCTGGCCGGCGTCGGCGAAGTACAGGCCGTAGAGCTCGGCCTCACCGCCGCGGCCCGCGTACTCCACGCTGGCGAACTGCCGCAGCAGGCTGCCACCGAGGCTGACCTGCACGTGGACGACCTTGGCGTCGCGGCCCACCTTGAACTTGACGTGCTGGGCCTGCACCGCCTCGGCGTCCCACTCGGTGAGCGTGACGAAGGTGAGCTGGGCGCCGTCGCCGAGCACGACCTCGACGTTGTCGGCCAGCGTCGCCGCGCCGGTCTGCTCCAGCACCACGGTCGCCTGCGCGAAATTGCCCAGCTTGACGTAGGTCCGGGCGGCGGCCGCTTCGAGGCCCTGCCCGACGACCCGGATGACCACCGGCTCGGCCGCGACGGTGTCGGCGGCGACGTCGATCAGCGTCACGTGCGCCGCCGAGCCGTACGCCAGCGCGCTGATCCGGTCGAACGGCGTCAGCACCGCCTCGACCTTGCCCGCGTCGACCTGGGTGACCGACACGCCGGCCGGCAGGTCGCCGGGCGCGAAGCCCGGCGCCGACCCGGTCAGCGTGGTCGCCGTGACCAGCTCCTTCAGGCGCTTGATCGGCGTGAAGCGCCACTCCTCCTCCAGGCCGTTGACGGCCGGGAAGTCGGTGACGTCGAAGGAGCGCAGCACCTGCGACTTGGTGCTCGGCGGGGCCATGGCCTCGGTAGTCATCTCGTCCTTTGCGTCTGCGTTGCGTCGGCCGGGGGCTTCTTTTTAGCCCACAGCCCCTTCCATCTGGAGCTCGATCAGGCGGTTGAGCTCGAGGGCGTACTCCATCGGGAGCTCCTTGGCGATCGGCTCGATGAACCCGCGCACGATCATCGCCATGGCCTCGTCCTCGGTCAGGCCCCGGCTCATCAGGTAGAAGAGCTGGTCGTCACTGATCTTGGAGACGGTCGCCTCGTGGCCCATCGACACGTCGTCCTCGCGGATGTCCACGTACGGGTACGTGTCCGAGCGGGAGATCGTGTCGACCAGCAGCGCGTCGCACTTGACCGTGCTGGCGCTGTGGTGCGAGCCCTCCATGACCTGCACGAGGCCGCGGTACGAGGTGCGGCCGCCGCCCCGGGCGATCGACTTGCTGATGATCGACGAGGAGGTGTGCGGCGCGGCGTGCACCATCTTGGCGCCGGCGTCCTGGTGCTGGCCCTCACCGGCCATCGCGACGCTGAGCACCTCGCCCTTGGCGTGCGGGCCGGTCATGTAGACGGCCGGGTACTTCATCGTCACCTTGGAGCCGATGTTGCCGTCGACCCACTCCATGGTCGCGCCCTCTTCGCAGGTGGCGCGCTTGGTGACCAGGTTGTACACGTTGTTCGACCAGTTCTGGATGGTCGTGTACCGGCAGCGGGCGTTCTTCTTGACGATGATCTCCACGACCGCGCTGTGCAGCGAGTCGGAGGAGTAGATCGGGGCGGTGCAGCCCTCGACGTAGTGGATGTAGGCGCCTTCGTCGACGATGATCAGCGTCCGCTCGAACTGGCCCATGTTCTCGGTGTTGATCCGGAAGTAGGCCTGCAGCGGGATGTCGACGTGCACACCCTTCGGCACGTAGATGAAGGAGCCACCCGACCACACGGAGGTGTTCAGCGCGGCGAACTTGTTGTCGCCGACCGGGATGACCGTGCCGAAGTACTCCTTGAAGATGTCCTCGTGCTCGCGCAGCGCCGTGTCGGTGTCGAGGAACAGGACGCCCTGCTCCTCGAGGTCCTCACGGATCTTGTGGTAGACGACCTCGGACTCGTACTGGGCCGCGACACCGGAGACGAGGCGCTGCTTCTCGGCCTCGGGGATGCCCAGCTTGTCGTACGTGTTCTTGATGTCGGCCGGCAGGTCGTCCCAGGTGGCGGCCTGCTTCTCGGTCGAGCGCACGAAGTACTTGATGTTCTGGAAGTCGATGCCGGTGAGGTCGGCGCCCCAGTTCGGCATGGGCTTGCGGTCGAACAGGCGCAGGCCCTTGAGCCGCAGGTCGAGCATCCACTGCGGTTCGTTCTTGAGCGCGGAGATGTTGCGCACCACCGCTTCGGACAGGCCGCGCTGGGCGGTCGCCCCGGCGGTGTCGACGTCGGCCCAGCCGTATTCGTACTTGCCCAGGGCGGCGAGGTGCTCTTCCTGGGTGACGACGGGCTGGACGATCTGCTCGGTCATTTATCTGTCCTCACAGTGGTGGCGGTCGAATCGGTTGTGCTGATCGCGCGCGGCGGGGTGGGGATGTGCGTGGTGCACACCCCGTCGCCGTGCGCGATGGTGGCCAGGCGCTGCACGTGGGTGCCGATGAGCCGCGAGATGACCGCGGTCTCGGCGTCGCACAGCTGGGGGAACTCGGCGGCGACGTGCGCCACCGGGCAGTGGTGCTGGCACAGCTGCCCGCCGGACGCGATCGTCGTCGCGTTGGCAGCGTAACCCTCGGCGGTCAGGGCCTCCGCGAGCGCCTCCGCCCGCGCGATCGGGTCGTCGCCGGCCTCGAGCAACGCGGCCCGGCAACGCTCCTCCAGGGCCGAGACCTGAGAGGTGGCGAAGGCGGTGACCGCCTCCGGGCCGCCGTGCTCGGCGATCCACCGCAGGGCGGCGGTGGCGATGCCGTCGTAGAAGTGCGGGAAGCCCTCCCGGGCGGCCGCGGTGAGCACGAACGCCTTGGCGGGCCGGCCCCGGCCGCGCGGGCCCTGCGGCCGGGTCTCGCGGACCTCGACGAGCTGGTCGGCGAGCATCGCGTCGAGGTGCTTGCGGATGGCGGCGGGGCTGAGCCCGAGCTGGGCGCCGAGCTCGGCGGCGGTGGCCGCCCCGCTCTCGAAGAGCAGCTGGGCGACCCGGTCACGGGTGCGCGCGTCAGCGGAAGGGGCCACAACGGCCACTCCCTTGCTCCGCGCCAGCACTCCGTTTTTCACTACGCCAACGTTACGTAATTCCTGGAGTCCCTGCAAACCGGCACCCTGGTGATCCAGGACACCGCGTGCCCCGGGCGCGCTCAATCAAGATCAAATTCCGGCGTACGATGCCAGAGGTGAGCAATGGCACCCTGCTGCGCCGACTGGCCCTGGCCTCGCTGATCGCCAACATCGGCCTGGTGGTCACGGGCGCGGCGGTCCGCCTGACCAGATCGGGCCTCGGCTGCCCCACCTGGCCCAAATGCACCGAGGAGTCGTACACGACGACCCCGGAGATGGGCATCAACGGCGTCATCGAGTTCGGCAACCGGGTGCTCGGCATCGTGCTGGGCCTGATCGCTCTGGCCTGTTTCATCGCGGCCCTGCGGCAGAAGCCCCGGCGCCGATCGCTGATCCTGCTGGCCCTGGCGGCGGGGCTGGGCATCCCCGGCCAGGGCGTGATCGGCGGGATCACGGTGCTGACCGACCTGAACCCGTGGGTGGTCGGCCTGCACTTCCTGCTCTCGATGGCGCTGATCGCGACCACGTACGCGCTCTGGAAACGCACCCGGGAGGGCGACCGCCCCCGCCGCACCCTGGTCCGGACCCCGCTGCCGACCCTGGCCCGGCTGACCGCCCTGGTCAGCGGGGCCGTGATCGTGGTCGGCGTGATCGTCACGGGCAGCGGCCCGCACGCCGGCGACGAGAACGCCAAGCGCAACGGCCTGGACCCGGCCACGATCTCCCAGGCCCACGCCGACCTGGTGTTCCTGCTGATCGGGCTGTCAGTGGGCCTGTGGTTCGCGCTGCGCGCGGTGAAGGCCCCGGCCCCGGCGATCCGGGCGGCAGGCGTCCTGATCGTGGTCGAGCTGTCCCAGGGCCTGATCGGCTTCGTCCAGTACTTCACCCACCTGCCGGTGATCCTGGTGGGAGCCCACATGCTCGGCGCCTGCCTGGTCTGGGTGGCGACGCTGAGCGTGCTGTGGAGCCTGCGCGAACGCCCGTTCCACGAGTCACCGCAGAGCGCCCCACCCGTCCCGGCCGCGATCCCCGAGCCCGTCGCCTGACTTCAGTGCTCGGCCACCCAGTCCCGCGGGTCGCCGAAGTTCAAATCGCCCACCCCGGCATCCGCGAGCGCCCCGACCACAACGGTGCGGCGGTAGGCAGCGAACGTGAGCACATGAGCGATGAGCCCGCCGTACGTGTAGACCTGCGGCGGACTGCACTGCGCATGCACGAAGGTGTCATCGAGCCGGCCCTCAGCGACGGCCCGCCGTACGTGGGTCAGGAAAGCCGGACCCACCTCCCCGAGCCGGTCCCGCATGCCGGCCAAGCTCTCATTCCGCTCGACCTCCCAGTCGTAGTCGCGTAGCGCGAGAGCCCGGTTCCACATGTCCATCTGACCGATGAGCCGCGACAGCAGCGAACGCACCGTGGGATCGTCGTCCACCTGCCCGGCCGCCGGCACCGGCCGGTCCAGGAGGCGGCCGTCCACGGCGCCGGCCTGGGTGACCAGTTCCCCGAGCAACCAGACATGGTGCTCGACCATCTTGCTGACCAGATCCATCGAACTCGCCTCGCTTCCTTCGTTGTGGTGGCGGGCGGGCATCCTCAGGCCCGCCGGCGGATGAAAATGCACCCCGCTGGGTGCAGCGAGCAGCACGGCGGTGGGAGCTTGGCGCCACGCCTGCGGCGTCAGGCCGTACGCGCGGGTGAAAGCTCTCGTGAACGCTTCGTGGGAGCCATAGCCGGCCTCGACGGCGACGTCGAGGATTCCGGTGTGGGTGTCGAGCAGGCGGAAGGCGGCGCGCTCTAGCAGCACCCGGCGCCGGAACCGGGCCGGGGTCTCACCTGAGGCGGCGGCAACCAGCCGATCAAGGTGCGAACGGGAAAGGTGCAGCCGGCCGGCCAGGGCGTCGCTGTCGACCTCGTGGTCGTCGAGGCAGTCGGCGACCCCGGAGAGAAACACCGCGAAGGTGTCGGACGGATTCACGTCCCTGAGCCTGCCAGCGTGGGGTGGGCGGTCGCTTGACCGTTCTTACCAAGCTCAGCGGTGCTGTGCTGGGCGTTCGGCCGGCTCGCGCCCCCACCCGCCGACGACCGGACGCCCTCGCCCCAAGACCCCGGACATACGAAAGCGGCCCGGAAAGTTTCCGGGCCGCTGTAACGGACAAGGACTGTATGTGAGGAGGCGGAGTAACCCCGGGCTCAGCGCGCCATGCTTCGGCGGGACATCGAGCGCCACAGGTCGTTGCTCGGGCGCATCTGCTCCATGAGCTCCCGCTCCCATGCGTTTTCCACTTCGACGCCTGCTGTTTCGCATGCCTTGCGGGCGACGTCGGTGCCGTCGGCGGCGAACTGGTCGGTCCACTCGCCGTCCTCGCCGACCAGGACGATGCGGGCGCCCCGCTTGCCGACGTACTCGATGACCGCCTTCGCGCCGCCGTGGCCGACGGCGAACGACTTGATGTCGGCGGTCAGTGTCGTATCGGAACCTTCTGCCATGACTCGCAGCCTAGGCAGACTTCCGGCCTTGGCAAGCACACCCAGTGCGTTTTTGTGATGGCAATTACCTGCGGGTTTAAGCGCTACGGACATTGTTTTCGACCGATACTGCCCGAATTGCACCCCCGGTCAGGTTCCACCTAACGGGGTACGGAGCGTGACCTCGCTAACGCAAATAACGGGCATTCTGTGCGACGTGCGTGAATGTCATCACGCATTGCCACCACTCAGACGAGTGCGTCGACCGCCACCGCGATGAACAGAATCGTCAGATACGTGTACGACCAGTGGAACAGCCGCATCGGCTTGAGCGGCTCCCCGCGCCGTGAGCGCAGCACCAGCCGCACCGCCTCGGACAGGAAGATCGCGCCCGACAGCACCGCCGTGACGCCGTAGATCGGGCCCAGGCCCAGCGGCCACGCCGCCAGGGACGCCACCAGCATCAGCACCGTGAAGATCAGGATCTCGGCGTTGACCCGGCCGGCCGAGCGCACCACGGGCAGCATCGGGATGCCGGCGCGGGCGTAGTCGTCCTTGTACTTGATGGCCAGGGCATAGAAATGCGGCATCTGCCAAAAGAACACAACCGCAAAAAGCGCCCAGCCCAGCGGGGCCACCGAGCCCGTCACCGCGGCCCAGCCGATCAGCACCGGGGCCGCCCCGCAGATGCCGCCCCAGAAGGTGTTCGCCGGGGTACGCCGCTTCAGCCACAGCGTGTAGACCACGTCGTAGTAGAAGATGGACGCCGCCGTCATCGCCGTGGCGAGCCAGTTGGTGAAGGCGCCCATCAGCACGACCGACACCACCGCCAGCACCAGGCCGAAGATCAGTGCCGAGCGCGGGGTGACCGTGTGCGCCGGCAGCGGGCGCCGCTTGGTGCGCCGCATCAGCTGGTCGATGTCGCGGTCGATGTAGCAGTTCAGCGCGCTCGCCGCGCCGGCCGCCAGGGAGCCGCCGACCAGCACGACCGCCATCAGCCACAGGCTGGGCCAGCCGCCCGCGGCGAGCATCATCGCCGGGATCGTGGTCACCAGCAGCAGCTCGACGATCCGCGGCTTGGTCAGCGAGACGTACGCCTTCACCACGGCGCCGATGTCGCGGCGACCTCCCGGCCGGCCCGCCGTGGGCGGGACCGCCTCGAGAAGACCGGGCGACCGCCCCTGGTCGGGACGCTCGGTGATCATGCTCACGGACAGCCACCTTCCGGCATCGGCGAGGGTGTGGAACAGAGCCGTGGCCGATGGGGACCGGCCGGCACGTTCGATCAGACTACGCGCAGCCCGGGGCGCCCTCCGGTCGACCCGGCACGGGTGTACGGCGTCACAGGCCGCAAGGTTCACTGTCCGCTCTCAGCGTATGGGCCTGTGCCGTTCCCCGGGCGGGGGTTTACCGGGAATGGATAGGGTCAAGTCAAAAGGATTCGACACACCATGCCCGAGGAGCGCAACCGACGTGGCTGCCAAAGACGATTTGAACTGGTCCGACCTAGACCGCCGGGCGGTCGACACCGTCCGGGTGCTGGCCATGGACGCCGTCGAGAAATCCGGTAACGGCCACCCCGGCACGGCGATGAGCCTCGCGCCCGCCGCGTACCTGCTCTTCAACCGGGTCATGCGCCATGACCCGACGGATCCGCACTGGGCCGGCCGGGACCGCTTCGTTCTCTCCTGTGGCCACTCCAGCCTCACCCTCTACATCCAGCTCTATCTCTCCGGCTACGGCCTGGCGCTGGACGACCTGGCCGCGCTGCGCCAGTGGGGCTCGCTGACCCCCGGGCACCCGGAGTACGGCCACACCCCCGGCGTCGAGGTCACCACCGGCCCGCTCGGCCAGGGCATCGGCAACGCGGTCGGGATGGCCATGGCCGCCCGCCGCGAGCGCGGCCTGTTCGACCCGAACGCCGACGGTGACTCGCTGTTCGACCACAACGTGTACGCGCTGTGCTCCGACGGCGACATCGAGGAGGGCGTGAGCCACGAGTCGAGCGCCATCGCCGGCGTGCAGAAGCTCGGCAACCTCACGCTGATCTACGACGACAACGAGATCTCCATCGAGGACGACACCCGGATCGCCAAGAACGAGGACGTCGGCGGCCGGTACGCGGCCTACGGCTGGGACGTCCGGCACGTCGACTGGCGCAAGGGTGACCCGGACAAGGGCACCGAGTACCAGGAGGACGTCGAGGCGCTGTACGCGGCGATCAAGGCGGGCCAGGAGGTCACCGACCGGCCCACCTTCATCGTGCTCAAGACGATCATCGGCTGGCCCGCGCCGAACAAGCAGAACACCGGCAAGATCCACGGTTCCGCGCTGGGTGAGGACGAGGTCCGCGCGACCAAGGAGATCCTCGGCTTCGACCCGAACAAGACCTTCGACGTCGCCGACGAGGTCCTGCAGCACGCCCGCCAGGTCGTCGAGCGCGGCCGCGCCCTGCACGCCGAGTGGGACAAGTCCTTCGAGGCCTGGGCCGCGAGCAACGCCGAGGGCAAGGCCCTCTTCGACCGGCTCTCGACCCGTACGCTGCCGCAGGGATGGCACGAGGCGCTGCCCGAGTTCCCCGCCGACGCCAAGGGCATCGCCACCCGCGCCGCCTCCGGCAAGGTCCTCGACGCGCTGGCGCCGGTGCTGCCCGAGCTGTGGGGCGGCTCGGCCGACCTGGCCGAGAGCAACAACACCACCATGAAGGGCGAGCCCTCGTTCATCCCGAGCGAGTACGCCACCAAGGCGTTCCCGGGTCACGAGTACGGCCGCACGCTGCACTTCGGCATCCGCGAGCACGGCATGGGCTCGATCCTCAACGGCATCGTGGCGCACGGCGGCACCCGCCCGTACGGCGGCACGTTCCTGGTCTTCAGCGACTACATGCGCGGCGCCGTCCGGCTGTCCGCGCTGATGAAGCTGCCGGTCACGTACGTGTGGACGCACGACTCCATCGGCCTGG
The DNA here is from genome assembly GCF_050955795.1 of Actinoplanes sp. CA-051413. Classification (NCBI taxonomy): domain Bacteria; kingdom Bacillati; phylum Actinomycetota; class Actinomycetes; order Micromonosporales; family Micromonosporaceae; genus Actinoplanes; species Actinoplanes sp. CA-051413. The sequence goes on along the minus strand of NZ_CP192100.1, from coordinate 2,273,146 downwards.
GCGAGGACGGCCCGACGCACCAGCCGATCGAGACGCTGTCCGCGCTGCGCGCCATCGTCGGCCTCGACGTGGTCCGCCCGGCCGACGCCAACGAGACCGCGTGGGCCTGGCGCGGCGCCCTGGAGCACACCGACCGGCCGACCGCGCTGGCGCTGTCCCGGCAGAACCTGCCGACCATCGACCGCAGCAAGTACGCCTCGGCTGAGGGCACCCTCAAGGGCGGTTACGTCATCTCCGACGCGACTGGCGGCGAGCCCAAGGTCATCCTCATTGGCACCGGCTCCGAGCTGTCCATCTGCCTCACCGCGCAGGAGCGGCTGGAGGCCGAGGGCACCCCGACCCGGGTCGTGTCGATGCCCTGCCAGGAGTGGTTCTTCGAGCAGGACACGGCGTACCAGCAGCAGGTCCTGCCGCGCGGCGTCAAGGCCCGGGTGACGGTCGAGGCCGGCATCCGGATGAGCTGGGACCGCCTGCTGGGCGAGGCCGGCGAGGCGGTCAGCATCGAGCACTACGGCGCCAGCGCCCCCGCCAAGGTGCTGTTCGAGCAGTTCGGGTTCACCGCGGACAACGTGGTGGCCAAGGCCAACGCCGCCCTCGCCAAGGTCGGCGAAATCACCGGTCACACGACCGGAAACTGAGGAGTAGCGATGACCGACAGGCTGGCAGAGCTTTCCGCCGCAGGTGTGGCGGTATGGCTCGACGACCTCTCCCGCGTCCGGCTCGAGACCGGCTCGCTCGACAAGATGCGGCGCGAGCAGCACGTGGTCGGTGTGACCACGAACCCGTCCATCTTCGCGAAGGCGCTGGCCGACGCGGAGGCGTACGACAAGCAGCTGAAGGACCTGGCTGCGCAGGAGGTCACGGTCGAAGAGGCCGTACGCCTGCTGACGTCGTACGACGTGCGCTGGGCGTGTGACGTGATGAAGCCGGCGTACGACGCGTCGAACGGTGTCGACGGCCGGGTGTCCATCGAGGTGGACCCGCGCAGCGCGCACCTGACCGAGAAGACCGCCTCCGAGGCCAAGACGCTGTGGTGGCTGGTCGACCGGCCGAACCTCTACATCAAGATCCCGGCGACCCAGGCGGGCCTGCCGGCGATCACCTCGACGCTGGCCGCGGGCATCAGCGTCAACGTGACGCTGATCTTCTCGCTGGAGCGCTACCGGGCCGTCATGGACGCGTTCCTGGCCGGCCTGGAGCAGGCCAAGGCCAACGGCCACGACCTCACCAAGATCGGTTCGGTCGCCTCGTTCTTCGTGTCCCGGGTGGACACCGAGATCGACAAGCGGCTCGACAAGATCGGCAGCGAGGAGGCCAAGGCGCTGCGGGGCAAGGCCGCGGTGGCCAACGCGCAGCTCGCGTACCAGGCGTACGCCGAGGTCTTCAGCTCCGACCGCTGGCAGGCGCTGGCCGACGCGGGTGCCCTCCCGCAGCGGCCGCTCTGGGCCTCGACCGGCACGAAGAACCCGGACTACAAGGACACCATCTACGTCGAGGAGCTGATCGCTCCCGGCACGGTGAACACCATGCCGGAGTCGGTCATCAAGGCGTTCGAGGACCACGGGGAGACCCGCGGCGACACGGTCACCGGCTCGTACACCCAGGCGCAGAAGGTGATGGACGACGTCGCCGCGGCCGGTGTCGACCTGACCGACGTTTTCCGGGTCCTCGAGGACGAGGGTGTCGAGAAGTTCGAGGCCAGCTGGGCCGAGCTGCTCGAAGACGTGAAGAAGTCACTGGCCGCCGCCGCGAAGGGTTCGGACAGCCCGAGCGACGCCGCTAAGTGACCGATGACCTGCTCGCGGGCGTGGAGGCCGCCGCGGGGTTCGCCGTTCACGGCAGCCCGGCGACGGCTTCCCGCCGCGAGCTGGTCGCGCACGGCGTTCCCGGCCTGCTCGCCGGCAAGGACCCCACCCTGTGGGGGCCCGCCGCCGAGGGGCGGGCACTCGACCGGCTCCGCTTCCTGGACGCGTACCGGGGCGGGGCCGAGCTGCTTCCCCTGATCGCCGAGCTGCACGAGGAGCTCGGCGATCTCAGCAATGTGGTGCTGACCGGTCCCGGCCGGGCCGCCGGGGCCGTCGCCCGCACGCTGGGCCGGCCACTGACCGTGCTGGACGATCCGGATCCGCACCCTGTCCGCGCCCTGCTCGACGACCCCGCCCTGCTGCGCCGCACCGTCGTGGTGCTGGCCGACGAGGTTCTGGGCAGCGTGCTCTGGCAGGCGTACCGCGATCTGGGCCTGACCGCGGCCGAGGCGGGACGGCATTTCGTGGTGCTGGGCGGACCGCTGCCGGAGCTGGAGGCGGCCGGCGCGGTGACCGTCCCCGCCGAGCCCGGCGCACTCGGTGCCGCCACTCTGGTGCCCGCCGCTTTCGCCGGGGTGGACGTCGCCGAGCTGATCGACCAGGCCGAGCTGTTCGCACCGTCGCTGGCCGCCGACGACGACAATCCCGCCCTGGCCCTGGGGGTCGCCCTGGCCGCCGCCGAGCGGATCCTGCTCGTGCCCGACGGCTCCGGCCTGGAGCTCGGCGAGTGGGCCGCCGACCTGCTCACCGGGGGCCTGGGCCTGCCGGTGACCATTGCCGGGACCCCGCAGGACGCGCCCGGCGACGCCCTCACCGTGACCTACGGCGGCAGTCTGGCGCCGGCCGCGGTGCTGGCCGACGCCGCCGGCCCGATGGTGGCCGTCAACGGCCCGCTGGGCGCCCACTTCCTCGCCTGGCCGTACGCGGTCGCGATCGCCGCGCACGTACGCGGCGTCGACCCGTTCCGTGACTTCCCCGCCGAGGCCGCCGATCCCGCGCCCGCGGCACCGTCCTTCGTCGAGGGCGCCGTGGAGATCTTCACCACTGGCTCTGCCACGGACCTCGCCGGCGCGCTGCGTGAGCTGCTCGCCGAGGTGGACGATCAGCTCCGCATCCACGCCTTCCTGGACCGCACCGGCGACGCCGAGGTGACCCGGTTGGGGCCCCTGCTCTCCGCGGCGAGTGGCCGCCCGGCGGGCTTCGGCTGGGGCTCGTACCACCGCGGCGGGCCGCTGCACGGCTCGTTTCTGCAGATCACCGGCGCGGTCACCGGCGACGTCGCGGTGCCGGGCCAGGAGCGCACGCTCGGCGGTCTGCAGGCGGCCCGGGCCGCCGGCGACCGTCAGGCGTTGGCCGGCCGGGGCCGTCCGCTGCTGCACCTGCACCTCACCGACCGGCCCGGCGGCATCCGCCAGGTCCTCACCGCCGCCGAGATGTTGCGGCACTGACCCTTGGCCGTAACGCTGCGGGACACCAAAAAGCTGGCAGGATGGGACTCGTGGGTAATCCGCTGCGTACCGCACAGGACCGACGGCTTCCCAGGATCCCCGAGCCCTGCGCTCTGGTGATCTTCGGAGTCACGGGCGACCTGTCCCGAAAGAAACTCATCCCGGCGGTCTACGACCTGGCCAACCGGGGTCTGCTGCCGCCCGGCTTCGTGGTCCTGGGCTTCGCCCGCCGCGACTGGGGCGACGGCGACTTCGAGTCGCTGGCCTACGAGGCGGCCAAGAAGGGCGCCCGGACCCCGTGGCGTGAGGACGTCTGGACCAGGCTGGCCAGCCAGTTCCAGTTCGTGCCGGGCTCGTTCGACGACGACGCCGCCTTCGACCACCTGGCGACCACGCTGGACGACCTGCGTGAGCGCAACGGCATCGCGGGCAACGCCGCCTTCTACTTCTCCATCCCGCCGGCCGCGTTCCCGTTGGTGCTCAACCAGCTGGCCCGCACCGGGATGGCCGACAACGCCAAGTCCGGCGGCTGGCGCCGGGTGGTGGTCGAGAAGCCGTTCGGCAACGACCTGAAGACCGCGATGGCGCTGAACAAGCTGGTCGACGAGGTCTTCACCCCGGCCGACGTGTTCCGCATCGACCACTACCTCGGCAAGGAGACGGTCCAGAACATCCTGGCCCTGCGCTTCGCGAACAACCTGTTCGAGCCGGTGTGGAATTCCAAGTACGTCGACTCGGTGCAGATCACCATGGCCGAGGACGTCGGCATCGGCACCCGGGCGGCGTTCTACGACGCCTCCGGCGCCGCCCGCGACGTGCTGCAGAACCACCTGCTGCAGCTGCTCGCGCTGGTGGGCATGGAGGAGCCGACGAGCTTCGACCCCAATGACGTACGCGCCGAGAAGCTGAAGGTCCTCAAGGCCATCAGCCTGCCCGCCGACATCGCCAAGGGCTCGGTCCGCGGGCAGTATCTGCCCGGCTGGGTCGCCGGTGAGCGCGCGGTCGGCTACCTCGAGGAAGCCAACATCCCGCCGGACTCCACCACGGAGACGTACGTGGCCGTCCGGCTCGGCATCCAGAACAGACGCTGGGCCGAGGTGCCGTTCTTCGTCCGCGTCGGCAAGCGGATGCCGCGGCGGGTCACCGAGATCGCCATCATGTTCAAGAAGGCGCCGCACCTGCCGTTCGACCCGGCCGACGTGGAGATGCTGGGCAACAACCAGCTGGTCATCCGGGTGCAGCCGGACGAGGGCGTGGTGCTCAAGTTCGGTTCCAAGGTGCCGGGCACCACGATGGAGGTCCGCGACATCGCGATGGACTTCCAGTACGGCGAGGCGTTCACCGAGTCCAGCCCGGAGGCGTACGAGCGGCTCGTGCTCGACGTGCTGGTCGGCGACCGGACGCTGTTCCCGGACGCAGCCGAGATCGAGCAGAGCTGGCAGGTCATCGACCCGCTGGAGGCCGCCTGGGCCGGGACCAAGCCGGAGCCGTACCGCTCCGGTGAGTGGGGCCCGCGGGCGTCCGACGAGATGTTGGCCCGCGAGGGCCGTGCCTGGAGGCGAGCATGATCGGGCTGTGGGACACCACGGGTAACGAGGTCGTCAAGGCTCTCGCGGCCGAACGGCGCAGCGCGGGTGGTGTGGCCAGCGGCCTCGCCCTGACCCTGGTCGCCGTCGTGGAGGAGAAGAAGGTCCGCGAGGCCGAGGCCGCCGCGACCATCGCGGCGTCCGCGCACCCCTGCCGCCTGCTCATCGTGGTCCGCTCGGACCTCGAGGGCCGCAGCCGGCTGGACGCGGAGATCGTGGTGGGCGGCCGGCTGGGCCCGGCCGAGGCCGTCGTGATGCGCATGTACGGCCGCCTGGCCCTGCACGCCGAGTCGGTCGTCATGCCGCTGCTCGCCCCGGACGTGCCCGTGGTGACCTGGTGGCACAGCGAGCCGCCGGACGTCATCGCCAACGACTTCCTGGGCGTGGTGGCCGACCGGCGCATCACCGACTGCAAGCTCGCGCCGGACCCGGTGGCCGCGCTGCGCCAGCGGGCCAAGGACTACGCCCCCGGCGACACCGACCTCACCTGGACCCGGATCACGCTCTGGCGCACTCTGGTGGCCGGCGCGTTCGACACCACCGACGAGCGGGTCACCGGCGCGACCATCGTGGCGCCGCTCAACGACCCGACCGCCGCGCTGATGCAGGGCTGGCTGAAGTCGCGGCTGGGCATCGACCCGGCGTGGGAGCACACCGACCGTTCGCCGCGGATGCACTCGGTGGAGCTCCAGTGCGCCAACGGTGACTGCGTCCGGGTGACCCGGGACGAGGGCACCGCGCTGTTCAGCCGCACCGGCCAGGAAGACCGGTACATGCCGCTGCCGAAGCGACCCGTCGGTGACGAGCTCGCCGAGGAGCTGCGCCGGCTGGACGCCGACCAGATCTACGGCGAGGCGCTGGGGGCCATGGCCGGTATCGCGGGGCTGGACAGCAAGCCGGCTATGCGCGTACACGTGTGGAAGGACCCGATGCAGGCGGCCCAGGCGGGCGACGCGGCCGGTGCCTTCGCGGGCCCGGGTGGCTCCGCCGCCTGACGCTCTAAGATCGTGGGGGCCGCTCGCCGACTCGGCGGGTGGCCCCTTTCTCCGGTGACGAGGGGCTTCATGAGCGAGACCGTTGTGGTGGTGGTTCCCGACGCCGACATCCTGGCGTCGACGGTGGCGGCGCGGCTGGTCATCAAGATCATCGACGCGCAGGCCGAGCGCGGCTGGGCCAGCGTCGTGCTGACCGGCGGCCGGGTGGCGGCCAAGGTGCTGCGTTCGGTCAAAGAGCTGCCGGCCTCGGACGCGGTCGACTGGTCCCGGGTCGACCTGTGGTGGGGCGACGAGCGCTTCCTGCCCGCCGGTGACCAGGACCGCAACGAGACCCAGGCCCGCGAGGCGCTGCTGGACGCGCTGCCGCTGGACCCCGCCCGCGTGCACGCCATGCCCCCGTCCGACGGGCCGGACGGCGACGACGCCAAGGCTGCCGCCGCCCGCTACGCCCGCGAGCTGGCCGCGGCGGCCAAGCCGGGCAGCTCCGAGCTGCCGCACTTCGACGTGCTGATGCTCGGCGTCGGCGAGGACGGGCACGTGGCGTCGATCTTCCCGGAGCACCCAGGCGGTTACGAGACCGGCACGGTCGCGGCGGTGCACAACAGTCCGAAGCCGCCGCCGACCCGGATCTCGCTGACCATGCCGACGATCCAGACGGCCGAGGAGGTCTGGCTGATCGCCGCGGGCAAGGACAAGGCGGCCCCGGTCGGCATGGCGATCGAGGGTGCCGGGCCCAAGCAGCTGCCGGCGGCGGGCGCGGTCGGCACCGACAAGACGCTGTGGCTGCTGGACCGGGCCGCGGCGGCCAACGTCCCCCCGAAGGCCCGCAGCCTGCGCTGACCGGCCCGGGCCCGCCCAGCACGGGGTCAGGCCGCGGGGGCCGGCGCGGCCACGCGGGGGTCGGCGCGGCCACGCGGGACAGCCCTGACGAGCCCGGTCAGGGCGTCCGGGCAGGCGTCCGCGGTATGGACTCGGGCGCGACCCGCCCCGGGGAGGCGCTCGGAGCGGTCGTGGCCGACGGCGGCGGGGGCGAGTCGCTGATGCCGACGGTCGACGGGACCGGTTCGGAGACCGACGTCGGGCTGGGTGAGGGCGCGATCGACGGCGAGGGCACCGTGGCGGCCGGGGCGTTCGGGACCGGCAGCGGCGGATCACCGGCGGGCCGCCGTACCGAAAAGACCACCGCCACCACGACGGCCGCGACCACCAGCAGCGAGCGCCACCGGGGACGCCACGACCGGCGGGCCGGCGCCGCCGCGGTCGGCGGCACGGCCGGCTGCAGGCTGCCGGGGGTGATCTGACCGGCCCGCGCGGACAATGCCCGGCGCACCCGATCCTCCAGGTCCGTGCTCATCGGCGCTCCCCCAGCAGGCCGCGCAGGATGCCCAGCGCGCGGCTCGCGGTCGACTTGACCGTGCCGCGGGACACCCGCAGCACCTCGGCGATCTCCTGCTCGGACAGCTCCGACCAGTACCGCAGCACCACCACCTGGCGTTGCCGCACGGTGAGCCGGGCCAGCGCGGCCAGCACCTCGCGATCGCCCTGGCCGAGCAGCACCTCGTCCTCGGCGGCCGGCGCGAGGCCCGGACGCGGCGGGACGTAGGCGCGGGCGGTGCGCCGGCGCCGCAGCGCCGACCGCGCGGCGTTCATCACCCCGGTCGTGAGGTACGCGTGCGGGTCGGCCACGGTACGCAGGTCAGCCCCGTGCCGCCGGTACAGGGCGGCGAACACGTCCTGCACGATGTCCTCGGCGGTGGGCAGGTCGTCGACCATGAGCACCGCCAGCCGCACCAGGCTGAGCCGGCGGGCGTGGTACAGCTCGTTGATCGCCGGGGGCCCGTCCGCGCCCTCGCCGCGCACCGCCGCCGATCGTCCGGACAGCATCGAGCGCAGCCAGCGCGGTACGAGCGCCGGCAGCGCTACGACGAAGGTCATGGCAGTCCTGTGGGTCAGCGCCGGGTCCGGGTGGGCGAGGGTACCGGGGTGGCGCTCGGCTTGACCCCCGTCGGCGAAGGCACCGTGGACGCGCTCGGCTTGCCACCCGCCCGGGTCGGCGACGGCACGGTGGACGCGGTGGGCTTGCCGCCGCCCCGCGTCGGTGACGGGCCCGGCGCGGCCGTGGTGGCCGGCTCCGGCGACTCCTCCGCCGGGACAGGGCTCGTTGCTGGGGCGCTCGTCTCGTCAGGAGCAGCGCTGGAGGTAGGCGCCGGCGACGTGGCGGGGGCCGGGCTGGTAACCGCCGGCACCGGCGCCGGCGCTTCGTCCGCGAAGGCCCTGGTAGCGGTCACCACGCCGGCCAGGACGACGACAGTCGCGGCGGTGGCGATCGAGGCGGTACGGCGGGTCAGGCGCATCACGGAACTCCTGTGCGGTCGGGGGTGATCCTTCGCAGGAGTAGACGCGCGGCGCCCCGGAAGGTTGGCGCTGCCACGGTGACGCCCGTCACAGGCTGCCGTTACCTAGACTCGCGGCTGTGCAGCCCTTGATCCGCGCGTACCGTCCCGCCGACCTCGACGCCGTTTACGACATCTGCGTCCGTACCGCCGACGCCGGGGGTGACGCCCGGGGGCAGTACTCGTCCGACCGCCTGATGGGCGACATCTTCGCGGCGCCGTACGTGGCGCTCGAGCCGGAACACGCGTACGTCCTCGACGACGGCACCGGCGCAGCCGTGGGCTACGTGCTCGGCACCGCCGACACGGCCCGCTTCGCGCAGCGGTACCGCGACGAGTGGCTGCCCGCGACCGCCGGCCGTTACCCGCACCCGGCGGAGCCGCCGGTGACCCGCGAGGACGGCATGCTGTGGCTGCACGAGCACCCGGAGCGCATGATCGTGCCGGAGCTGGCCGACTATCCCGCGCACCTGCACATCGACCTGCTGCCGCAGTGGCAGGGCCAGGGCTGGGGCCGCGGCCTGATCAGCGCCTTCCTGGCCGGCCTGCGCGCCGCCGGGGTGCCGCGGGTGCATCTGGGCATGGCGGTGACCAACGTCAGCGCCCGGGCCTTCTACGGACGGCTGGGCTTCGTCGAGCTCCCGGTGCCCGGCGCGGACACCGCCACCTATCTCGGCCGGGGCACGGCCGAGTGACGCGTCCTACTCGCTGCGGCCGCGGCGCTGCCGGACCTTGGCCAGCGCCTCGGCCAGGATGGCCGCCCCGTCCTCGTCGGAGCGACGCTCCTTGACGTAGGCCAGGTGCGACTTGTAAGGCTCGCTGCGCATCCGGCCGGGAGGCTTCTCCCGGTCGAGACCGCCGGGCTGGCCGCACCGGGTGCAGTCCCACGTCTCCGGGGGCACCACATCGGCCGCGAAGCGGACCTCCACGGGGTGTCCGGCGGCGCACCAGTACGTCACCTCCCGCCGCGGGGCGGGCTCACTGCGCTCGTCAGGGCGCATCGGGCTGGAGCCGACACGACTGCCGCGGATCGCACTGCCACTGGACACGGAAGTCACTCCTGTCTCGAGGGCGTTTCATCGCCGGGGAAAGCGGCGGTATAAAAGCGGTGGAAAACAACCGCGCGGCCCGGACGGACCGGACCGCGCGGCAGAGTCTACGACTCGTGGAGCATCTGGAGGAAGACCTGATAACGAACGCTTGGGAAGCGGACGTTAACTATGTGTTTCAGCCCGCCTGCGCGACCTTGAGCCAGAGGCCCAGGCCCACGATGCAGGCGAACCAGATGACGCCCACGAGCACCGTGTAGCGGTCCAGGTTCTTCTCCGCGACCGAGGAGCCGGCGAGGCTGGAAGTGACGCCGCCACCGAACATGCTGGACATGCCGCCGCCCTTGCCGCGGTGCAGCAGGACGAGCAGGGTCAGCAGGATGCTGGAGATGAGCAGCAACACGATCAACGTGTACGCGAACGCGATCGGCATGGTCGGGTCATTCCTCTCGAAGGGCACAGCAGCGCCACCACAATAGCGGGTGCCCGGCCACCGCATGGCGGCGGCCGGGCCTACAACTCAGCGCTGGACGTGCTCGCGGAACCGGACGATCGACGCGAACTCCTCGGCGTCCAGGCTCGCACCGCCGATCAGGGCGCCGTCCACGTCGGGCTGCGCCATGATCGCGGCGATGTTGGCCGCCTTCACCGAGCCGCCGTACTGCACGCGCACCGCGTCCGCCGTCTCCGCGCCGTACTTCTCGGCGAGCCGCGCCCGGATGGCGCCGCACACCTCCTGCGCGTCGTCGGGCGTCGCGGTCTTGCCGGTGCCGATCGCCCACACCGGCTCGTACGCGATCACGATGTTCTTGACCTGCTCGGCCTTGAGCCCGTCGAGCGCGCCGTCCAGCTGCGAGCAGCAGTGCGGCACGTGGCTGCCGGCCTCGCGGATCTCCAGGCCCTCACCCACGCACAGGATCGGCGTCAGGTCGTTGGCCAGGGCCGCCTTCACCTTGGCGTTGACCAGCGCGTCGTCCTCGTGGTGGTACTCGCGGCGTTCGGAGTGCCCGATCACCACGTAGGTGCAGCCCAGCTTGGCCAGCATCGCCCCGGAGATGTCCCCGGTGTATGCGCCGCCCTTGTGCGGGGACAGGTCCTGCGCGCCGTAGCGGATCGGCACCTTGTCGCCGTCGATCGCCGTCTGCACGCTGCGCAGGTCGGTGTACGGCGGCAGCACAACCGCCTCGACGTCGGTCAGCTGCTGCTCGTTCAGGCTCGCGGCGAGCTTCTGCACCAGGAGGATGGCCTCGAAGTGGTTGAGGTTCATCTTCCAGTTGCCGGCCATGATCGGCCGGCGGGTCACGTCAGCCATCAGGACTCCAGTGCCGAGACGCCGGGCAGGGACTTGCCCTCGAGGTATTCCAGCGACGCGCCGCCGCCGGTCGAGATGTGCCCGAAGCCGGACTCGTCGATGCCCAGGGTGCGTACGGCCGCGGCCGAGTCGCCGCCACCGACCACCGAGAAGCCGTCGATCTTGGTGATGGCCTCGGCGACGCCCCGGGTGCCGGCCGCGAACGGCGCCAGCTCGAAGACGCCCATCGGGCCGTTCCAGAACACCGTCTTCGCCGAACCGATGGCCTCGGCGAACAGCGCCACCGACGCCGGGCCGATGTCGAGCCCGAGCCGGTCGGCCGGGATCGCGTCGGCGGAGACCACGTCGTGCTCAGCGTTTGCGTCGAAGGCCGTAGCCGCGACGACATCCACCGGCAGCACGATGCGGCCCTGGGCCTGCGCGAGCAGATCGGCGCAGGTGTCGATCATCTCGGCCTCGAGCAGCGACTTGCCGACCTCGTGGCCCTGGGCCTTGAGGAAGGTGAAGCACATGCCGCCGCCGACGAGCAGCTTGTCGACCTTCGGCAGCAGCGCCTGGATGACGGCGAGCTTGTCGGAGACCTTCGAGCCGCCGAGCACCACCACGTACGGCTGCTCCGGGGTCTCGGTCACCTTGCGCAGGACCTCGACCTCGGTGAGGACCAGGCCGCCGGCGTAGTGCGGGAGCCGGGCCGCGACGTCGTAGACCGAGGCGTGCTTGCGGTGCACCGCGCCGAACGCGTCGTCGACGTAGAACTCCGCCAGCCCGGCCAGCTCGTCCGCGAACGCGCCACGCTCGGCGTCGTCCTTGCTGGTCTCCCCAGCGTTGAAGCGCAGGTTCTCCAGCAGCAGCACCTGGCCGTCGAGCAGCGCGTCGGCGGCCGCCTTGGCGGACGGGCCCACGGTGTCCTCGGCGAAGACGACCGGGTTGCCGAGCAGCTCACCGAGGCGGGTGGCGACCGGGGCGAGCGTGTACTTCGGGTCCGGCGCGCCCTTGGGGCGGCCGAGGTGCGAGCACACGATCACGCGGGCACCCGCATCACGCAGAGTGATCAGGGTCGGCAGCACCGCGCGGATGCGGCCGTCGTCACTGATCCGGCTTGGGTCAGCCTTGTCGAACGGGACGTTCAGGTCGGCGCGCACGAGCACGCGCCGACCCGAGACACCCTCGCCGAGCAGGTCGTCGAGAGTCTTCAACTGGCTCAGCCGACCAGCTTGACCAGGTCGACGAGGCGGTTCGAGTAGCCCCACTCGTTGTCGTACCAGCCGACGACCTTGACCTGGTTGCCGATGACCTTGGTCAGGCCGGCGTCGAAGATGCAGGAGGCCGGGTCGGTGACGATGTCCGAGGAGACGATCTGGTCCTCGGTGTAGACCAGGATGCCCTTGAGCGGGCCGTCCGCGGCGGCCTTGATCGCGGCGTTGACCTCGTCGACGGAGGTCTCCTTGCCGGCCTGGAAGGTCAGGTCGGTGGCCGAGCCGGTCGGGATCGGCACGCGCATCGCGAAGCCGTCGAGCTTGCCCTTGAGCTCCGGCAGCACCAGGCTGACAGCCTTGGCGGCACCGGTGGAGGTCGGCACCACGTTGAGGGCGGCGGCGCGGGCGCGGCGCAGGTCCTTGTGCGGGCCGTCCTGCAGGTTCTGGTCCTGCGTGTAGGCGTGGATCGTGGTCATCAGGCCACGCTCGATGCCGATCGTGTCGTTGAGCACCTTGGCCATCGGCGCGAGGCAGTTGGTCGTGCACGACGCGTTCGAGATGATCGTGTGCTTGGCGGCGTCGTACAGGTGGTCGTTGACGCCCATCACGATCGTGATGTCCTCGTTCTTGGCCGGCGCCGAGATGATGACCTTCTTGGCGCCGTTGTCGACGTGCGCCTTGGCCTTGGTGGCGTCGGTGAAGAAGCCGGTCGACTCGATGACGACGTCGGCACCCAGGTCACCCCAGTGCAGGTTGGCCGGGTCACGCTCGGCGAACGCCTTGAAGGTCTTGCCGGCCACGGTGATCTCGTCGGCGGTGGCCTTCACCTCGTGCGGCAGCCGGCCCAGGATGCTGTCGTACTTCAGCAGGTGGGCGAGCGTCGCGTTGTCGGTCAGGTCGTTGACACCGACGATCTCGATGTCCGCGCCGGAGGCGGAAACCGCCCGGAAGAAGTTGCGGCCGATACGGCCGAAGCCGTTGATGCCAACCCGGATGGTCACAGGTGGATCTCCTCGTTTCGGTCCGCCGGGATCTAGGACCGGCGGAGGTCTGCGTGCCGACCTGATCGAGGGCCGGCAGTTGCTTCATCTGGCCACCGCGCCTCGAAGCTCGAGTCCGCCGCGGCCAGGTCGGAGCTGGCGCTGCCGGCGGCGCCCGGCGCGGGCGGCCATGCTTGCCGGCACCGTCGCCGTCGAGGCCACCCTATCCGAGAACCCCTCTCGCCCCTGGACCGGGGGCGCGACCTGATCGTGACCTAAGGTGCGCAAACGTTTCCGGTACGCGCACACCCATCGACAACCGCAAACCTGACTGAGCGCCGTTTCGTCGGCGGCCGGGGGTGGTGGTCCGGGCCGTTGGGCTCCGCCGGGGTTGGCGGTCGGCTGCGGCCGGGGTCGGTCGGCTGCGGCCCGGGTCGGTCGGCTGCGGCCCGGGTCGGTCGGCTGCGGCCCGAGTTGGTCGGCTGCGGCCCGAGTTGGCGGGTCGGTTGCGGTTGACGGTTGGGGGCCGGGGGTGCCCAAGCTGGCTGGTGGAGCGTTTTTATGCCTGCTTGGGCACCCCCGGCCCCCAACCTTGCATGCGAGTCGCTGGCGGGCAGGTTCATGGTTGCTCGCCGCTGGGTGCACGGTGCCGGGCGGTGGTCCCCTTGCGGTTTGTGGGCTGGCTGCCGCGCCTGGGGTGACGCCGGGGGATTCTGTCGGGCAGGCCGAGGCCGGCGGGTGGTCAAGCGAATAGACCGCGCCGCTTGCGCTCAGTGCCGGGCCGGTCACGCGGTGCCAGGCCCCGGTACGCCCGGTGCCGGGCCCGGTCACGCGCGGTGCCAGGCCTCGGTCACACCCGGTGCCAGGCTGCCGATTAGGCGCGGTGCCAGGCCGCCGGTCAGGCGCAATGCCAGGCCGCCGGTTACGCCCGGTGCCGGGCCCCGGTCAGGCGCAACGCCGGCACCCTGTCAGGCGCAACGCCGGGCCCCGGTCAGGCGCAGGGCCGGGCCCTCGTAGGCGCAGCCGGGCCTCCGTCAGGCGTAAGTGTCGGGGTTTGGTCAGGCGTGGTGCCGGGGCCGCGTCAGGGGTGGGGGTGGGTCAGCAGGCCATCATTTCTGGGGTCACTGCTGCTTCTGTGTCGGGGATGCCCAGGTCGCGGGCGCGCTTGTCGGCGAGGGCGAGCAGACGCCTTATACGGCCGGCGATTGCATCCTTTGTCAGTGGCGGGTCGGCCAGCGCCCCCAGTTCCTCGAGCGAGGCCTGGCGGTGCTCCAGCCGCAGTCGGCCGGCCGAAGTGAGGTGGTTGGGGGCCTCGTCCGCGAGGATTTCCAGCGCTCGGGTCACGCGCGCGGCTGCTGCCACGGCCGCTCGGGCCGAGCGGCGCAGGTTGGCGTCGTCGAAGTTGGCCAGGCGGTTCGCGGTTGCGCGGACTTCACGGCGTACCCGTCGCTCTTCCCAGGCCAGCACGCTCGAGTGCGCCCCGATGCGGGTGAGCAGCGCCGCGATCGCGTCCCCGTCCTTGATCACCACACGGTCGACGCCGCGCACCTCGCGCTCCTTGGCGGTGATGCCGATGCGGCGCGCGGCGCCGCGGAGCGCCAGTGCGGCCTCCGGGCCCGGGCAGGTGATCTCCAGCGCGCTGGAGCGGCCGGGCTCGGTCAGCGAGCCGTGCGCCATGAACGCGCCCCGCCACGCCGCGACCGCGCAGCAGACGTTGGCCGAGACGACATGCGGCGGCAGGCCCCGCACCGGCCGGCCGCGGACGTCGAGCAGACCGGTCTGCCGGGCCAGCGCCTCGCCGTCCTTGACGATCCGCACGATGTAGTGGCTGCCCTTGCGCAGGCCACCGGAGGCGAGGACGTGCACCTCGCTGGGGTAGCCGTACACCTCGGCGATCTCCCGCCGCAGCCGCCGGGCCACCGCGCCGGTGTCGAGCTCGGCCTCGACGACCACCCGCCCGGACACGATGTGCAGCCCACCGGCGAAGCGCAGCAGGGCGGCCATCTCCGCACGGCGGCAGCACGGCTTGGGTACGTCGACCCGGCTCAGCTCGTCCTTGACCGCTGCCGTCATCGCCATCTTCGAAGTCACCTCATGCTTGTTTCGCGGTACGCCAGTTGCTTAACGATCGGAGCCGAGGACTGGCACCAGTGCTGTGCCCAACGACTCAGGATCATGCTTGGGACTGCCGTCCGCAACGGCCAGCGGCGCCAGTACCAGGCGTGCACCCAGGGCCTGGGCGGCCCGGTGCACCGGATCGGGCTCGCCGACCCACTTCGCGTCGGCCAGCACGGTGTCCACGCGCAGCCGCGGCAGATACCAGTGCAGGGCGGCCAGATGGTCGGCCACGGAGAGCCCGGAGGTCTCGTTGTCGGCGCCGAGGTTGAGCGTGACCAGCCGCCGGGCGGGACTGGCGACGATGGCCTCGGCCAGCTCGGGCACGAGCAGATGCGGAAGAACACTCGTGTACCAGCTGCCGGGCCCGAAGATCAGCCAGTCGGCCTCGGCGATGGCGGCCAGGGCGGGCGGACAGGCCGGCGGCGAGGACGGCACGATCCGCAGCGCCTCGATGTGCCCGGTGGCGACGGCGACGGCATGCTGCCCGCGCACGGTGACAACCTCGTCGGGCCGGTCAGGGTCACCGCCGCGCACCTCGGCCTCGATCCCGACGGCGTGCGAGGCCATCGGCAGGACCCGGCCGCGAGCACCGACCATGGCGGCGGCGTGCTCGAGGGCGGCGACGGGATCACCGAGCAGTTCGAGAAGGCCGAGCAGCAGCAGGTTCCCGACGGCGTGCCCGGCGAGCGGATCATGCTTCCCCCCGACCGACGCGATCCGCCGATCGACGCTGCCCCAGCCGGCCTTGTCCCCCGCTCCCGCACCGAGGCCGGAGCCTGCACCGAGGCCGGAACCCGTGCCGGAGTCGGCACCGGATGCGGGTTCGGGCCTGAAGTCGGAGTCCGAGCCGGTCTCGGTTTCCGGACCGACCGCAGCTTTCGAGCCGACCTCGCCTTCCCGGCCGCTCCCCGCTCCCGCGCCGTCGGTGCCGGGGCCGCGCCGGTCGGGCTTGCCGACGAGGGCGAACCGGTGCTGCATGAGCGCCACCGTGCGCTGATGACCGGGATCGTCACCGGCCAGCGCCGCGAGCGCCATCCGCAGGTCACCCGGCGGCAGCTGCGCGTCCCGTTCCGCTCGCAGCCGGCCGCTCGACCCGCCGTTGTCACCCACCGTCACCACGGCGGTGATGTCGAGGTCCAGGGCGGGCGCGCAGTTCCGCAGCCCGCGCAGGGACGCCGCGAGCCCGTGCCCGCCCCCGAACGCCACGACCTTGATGCGGCGCCGCGTGGTGTCGTCGCTGGAACCGGCGGTCACACCGCGTTGCTCTGCCGGGCTGCTGCCCGGCCCCGCCGGCTGCGCCGCCGTCACTCCCGCCCCAGGTCGCGGTGCGAGGAATGGGCGGACAGGCGGATGTCGCGCAGCTGCGCCGTGAGTTCCTCGGCGATCGCGACGCTGCGGTGCTTGCCGCCGGTGCAGCCGACCGCCACCGTCAGGTAACGCTTGCCCTCGCGCTCGAAACCGGGCGCCGTCGCGGCGATCAGGCCCGCGTACGTGCCGACGAAGTCGTGGGCGCCTTCCTGGCCGAGCACGTAGCTGCTGACGCCCTCTTCCAGGCCGGTGTGCTCGCGCAGCTCCGGCACCCAGAACGGGTTCGGCAGGAAGCGCGCGTCCATCACGTAGTCGGCGTCGGGCGGCAGACCGTACTTGAAGCCGAACGAGAGCACAGTGATGCGCAGCCGCCGGGCGTCCTCGCCACCGAACAGCTCCTCGACGCGGCGCCGGAGCTGGTTCACGTTCAGGTGGCTGGTGTCGATGATCACGTCGGACTGCTCGCGTGCCTCTTCGAGCAGCTTGCGCTCGGCGGCGATGCCGTCGGCGAGACGGCCGTCGCCCTGCAGCGGGTGCGAGCGCCGGACGGACTCGAAGCGCCGGATCAGCACCTCGTCGTCGGCGTCGACGAACACGACGCGCGGCGAGAAGCCGCGCTCCTTGAGCGCGCGGACCGCGCCGGCCAGGTCGGTGGAGAAGGCCCGGCTGCGGACGTCAAGAACCATTGCCGTACGCCGGGCAGCCCCGCCGGCCTCGAAGGCGAGCTGGGCCATGTCGAGCATGAGCGCCTGCGGCAGGTTGTCGACGACGTAGAAGCCGACGTTCTCCAGGGCGCGGGCGACCGTGCTGCGGCCGCCACCGGACACCCCGGTCACCACCACGAGGTCGGTACCGGCCTCGTCGGGCGTCAGCTCCGGAACGAACTCCGGCATCGACTCGGTCACGCACTCCTCCTGAACCGCACTGCGCCTGCGCCCCCTCCGGGCGGACACTGCATCCTAGGCCGAAGCGTCGACCCGGTACCGCCGGACGTGGTGTCCTTTACCCGATCCGGTGCC
Organism: Actinoplanes sp. CA-051413; assembly: GCF_050955795.1. NCBI lineage: Bacteria > Bacillati > Actinomycetota > Actinomycetes > Micromonosporales > Micromonosporaceae > Actinoplanes > Actinoplanes sp. CA-051413. The sequence goes on along the minus strand of NZ_CP192100.1, from coordinate 2,255,937 downwards.
CGAAGGGTCCCGCGAGCCACCCCGATCGACCCACCCGGTGAACCGCGTCCCCACCGCCCGTATTCCGCCACTACCCGCGGCGTCGGCGGAATGATTGCGTCAAGGCCGTTCCAGCGCTGCCACGGACGACTCCTGCCCCGGTTCAGCCGGCGGGTCGCCGAGGTCCACGGTGTCCGGGGTCGGGATGCGCGGCCGCGCGGCTCTGTTGCGATTCGCTCCCGCCTTCGTCTTTCCCGCACCGCCGGTCGCCGGTGTGGCCGGGTCGGGTGCGGGGTCCCCGGCCTTCGTGGTGTCGGCCAGGGCGGCGAGGACCGCCTCCGCTGTCCGGCGGCCGATGCCCGGGACCTCGGTGATCTCCTCCGGTGTGGCCTGCCCCAGCCGCTTCAACGAGCCGAAGTGCCGCAGCAGCGCCTTGCGCCGCGTCTCCCCCAGCCCGGCAATGTTGTCGAGCGCGGACGCGGTCATGCGCTTGGAGCGCCGCTGCCGGTGGAACGTGATGGCGAAGCGGTGGGCCTCGTCGCGCACCCGCTGAAGCAGATAGAGGGCCTCGGAGGTGCGGGGCAGGATCACCGGGAAGTCCTCGCCCGGCAGCCACACCTCTTCCAGCCGCTTGGCCAGGCCGCACAGAGCCACGTCGGTGATGCCGAGGTCGGACAGAACCGCGGCAACCGCGTTGACCTGCGGCTGGCCACCGTCGACGACGACCAGGTTGGGCGGGTAGGCGAAGCGGCGCGGCCGCCCGGTCAGCGGGTCGATGCCGGGCAGCTCGCTGGTCACCGGCTCCGAGCCGTCAGCCGTAGCGGCAACGTCGGCCGCGCCACCGGCCAGGCGATCAGCCGGACCACCAGCCAGGACATCGGCTGGGCCGTCGGTCAGGGCGTCGGACGGTGGTGCGGAGCCGCCCGGTGAGGCCTCGGCGCGGTAGCGGGCGAACCGCCGCCGCATCACCTCGCTCATCGCCGCCAGGTCGTCGGTGCCGGAGCCGTCCGGGTTTCCGCGGACCGCGAAGCGCCGGTATTCACTCTTGCGGGCCAGGCCGTCCTCGAAGACCACCATGCTGGCCACCACGTCCGTGCCCTGGATCTGGGACACGTCGAAGCATTCGATGCGCAGCGGCGCCGTTTCCATGCCCAGCGCCTCGGCGATCTCATCGAGGGCCTTGCTGCGGGTGGTCAGGTCGCCGGCTCGGCGCAGCTTGTGCCGGGCCAGGGACTCGCCGGCGTTGCGGGCCACCGTTTCCAGCAGGGAACGCTTGTCGCCGCGCTGGGGCACGCGCAGGCTGACGCGGCTGCCGCGGTGCTCGGTGAGCCACTTCTCCAGCGCTTCGGCGTCGGGCGGCAGGGCGGGGACGAGCAGCTCGCGGGGGACGTCGTTCTCGCCGTGCTCGTCGCCGTACACCTGGGTGCAGAAGTGGTGCACGAGGTCTCCCGTGCTGAGGTCCTCGACCTTTTCCACGACCCAGCCGCGCTGGCCGCGGACGCGGCCGTCGCGGACGTGGAAGACCTGCACCGCCGCTTCGAGCGGATCCTCGGCGAAGGCGACGACGTCGGCGTCGGTGCCGTCGCCGAGCACGACGGTCTGCTTCTCCATGGCCTTGCGCAGGGCGGCGATGTCGTCGCGGAGCCGGGCCGCCTTCTCGAACTCGAGCTGCTCGGACATCTGCATCATGTCGCGTTCGAGGCGCTTGACGAACGTGTCGGTGCGCCCGGCCATGAAGTCGCAGAAGTCGTCGACGATCTCCCGGTGCTCGGCGGCGGAGACGGTGCCGACGCAGGGCGCCGAGCATTTGCCGATGTAGCCCAGCAGGCAGGGGCGGCCGATCTGGCCGGCGCGCTTGAACACGCCGCTGGAGCAGGTGCGGGCCGGGAAGACGCGCAGCAGCAGGTCGAGGGTCTCGCGGATGGCCCAGGCGTGCGAGTACGGCCCGAAGTAGCGCACGCCCTTGCGTTTGGCGCCGCGCATGACCTGCAGCCGGGGGTATTCCTCGTTGAGCGTGACGGCGAGGAACGGGTACGACTTGTCGTCGCGGTATTTCACGTTGAAGCGCGGGTCGAACTCCTTGATCCAGGAGAACTCCAGCTGCAGCGCCTCGACCTCGCTGCTGACGGTCACCCAGTCGACGGCGGCCGCGGTGGTGACCATCTGCTGGGTGCGGGCGTGCAGGCCGAACGTGTCGGCGAAGTACGAATTCAGCCGGCTGCGCAGGCTCTTCGCCTTGCCCACGTAGATGACGCGGCCGGTGGGGTCACGGAAGCGGTAGACACCGGGGGCGTCCGGAATGGTCCCGGGCGCCGGCCGATAGCTGGACGGGTCAGGCACGACTCAACACTAGTGCGGACCCCTGACATGATTATCCGACCGGAGGCCCGTTGCCGCCGCCACGGCGTCGGGCCTCCGGCCGGAGTGTGTCGGGGCCGGCGGTGTCGGCAGGATCACGCCGGCCCTAGTTCGCGGGTCGCCTCAGGCGGCGACGATGTTGTCGCCGTCCACCTTGACCTTGGTCTCGGGCAGCGGCTTCTTGGCCGGGCCGCCGGTCGGCGCGCCGTCCTCGATGGAGAAGGTGCTGTTGTGGCACGGGCAGGTGATCACGCCACCGTCGACCTTGCTCACGTCGCAGCCCTGGTGGGTGCAGACCTTGCTGAACGCCTTGAAGGTGCCCGAGGCGGGCTGGGTGATGACGTAGTCACCCTTGATGATGCCGCCGCCCTCGGGGATGTCCGCCACCAGCGCGAGCGCCGCGCCACCGGAGTTGCCGCCCGAGTCGCCGCCGGAGGTCGAGCCGGTGTCGGCGCCCTTGCTGCCGGCCGGCGCGGGGTTGTTGCTGAAGTCGCCGCCGCTGGAGCCGTTGCTGCCGGCGCCGCCGGTGTCGGTGCCACAGGCGGCCAGCAGGCAGCCGGCGCCGAGCGCGGTGGCTCCGGCCAGCACGACGCGGCGCGACGATCCCGCTCCCCCGCAGGCCGGCTGGACGGCGGCGATCTCGGCGTCGGGCCTCGTCTGCACGTCAGTCATCTGTTCCGAACCCTTCCCGTACCCCTGAGCCGCGTGCTTGCGTCACGCGGCGTTGCTTGTACATACGCTGCCATCCGCGTTGTGGTTCATGGGCCGGGTGGAAAAATATCGGCATGGATGCCGTATTTGGCGGTGGTTTCGAGCAGGCAGCAGCGCCCGCCCCTGGTAGCGGGGCGGGCGGACGGCGTAGCTGTGTGTTACCTGTGGATCAGACGGCGGCCTTGGCCCGGGACCGGGTCGCCCGGGGCTTGGTCGCGGCCTTCGGGGCGCCGTTGGCCTTGGCCGCGCGGGCCAGCGCGGCGGCCGCACCGGCCGGCTCGCCGGTGAGGCCGAGCATCGGGCGCAGGAACTGCCCGGTGTGGCTGTCGGGCACGTCGGCCAGCTCCTCGGGGGTGCCGGTGGCCAGCACCAGACCGCCCTTGTGGCCGCCCTCGGGGCCCATGTCGATCAGCCAGTCGGCGTTCTTGATCACGTCGAGGTTGTGCTCGATGGTGATGACCGTGTTGCCCTTGTCGACCAGGCCGTTGAGCACCAGCAGCAGCTTGCGGATGTCCTCGAAGTGCAGGCCGGTGGTCGGCTCGTCGAGCACGTAGACCGTCCGGCCGGTGGAGCGCTTCTGCAGCTCGGAGGCGAGCTTGACGCGCTGCGCCTCACCACCGGACAGAGTCGGCGCGGGCTGGCCCAGCCGCACGTAGCCCAGGCCGACATCGACCAGGGTCTTGAGGTGGCGGTGGATCGACGTGATCGGCTCGAAGAAGGTCGCGGCCTCCTCGATCGGCATCTCCAGCACCTCGGAGATCGTCTTGCCCTTGTAGTGCACCTCGAGGGTCTCCCGGTTGTACCGGGCGCCCTTGCACACCTCGCAGGGGACGTAGACGTCCGGCAGGAAGTTCATCTCGATCTTGATCGTGCCGTCGCCGGAGCAGTTCTCGCAGCGGCCGCCCTTGACGTTGAACGAGAACCGGCCGGGACCGTACCCGCGCACCTTGGCCTCGACGGTCTCCGCGAACAGCTTGCGGATGTTGTCGAACACGCCGGTGTACGTGGCGGGGTTGGACCGCGGGGTGCGCCCGATCGGCGACTGGTCCACACCGACGACCTTGTCGACGTGCTCCAGGCCGGAGATCCGGGTGTGCCGGCCCGGCACCATCCGGGCGCCGTTGATCTGGTTGGCCAGCACGGTGTAGAGGATGTCGTTGACCAGCGTCGACTTGCCCGAGCCGCTGACCCCGGTGACCGCGATGAACTGCCCCAGCGGGAAGCCGACGGTGATGTCGCGCAGGTTGTGCTCACGCGCGCCCTGCACGACCAGCTCGCGGCCCGGCGTGTGCGGGCGGCGGGTGGCCGGCATGGGGATCTTCTTGCGGCCGGAGAGGTACGCCCCCGTCGGGGACTCCTTGTTGGCCAGCAGACCCTTGACCGAGCCGCTGTGCACGATGTTGCCGCCGTGCTCACCGGCGCCGGGGCCGATGTCGACGATCCAGTCGGCGGTCCGGATGGTGTCCTCGTCGTGCTCGACCACGATCAGCGTGTTGCCCAGCTTCTTGAGCCGGACCAGCGTCTCGATGAGCCGGTGGTTGTCCCGCTGGTGCAGGCCGATCGACGGCTCGTCCAGGACGTACAGCACGCCGACCAGGCCGGAGCCGATCTGGGTGGCCAACCGGATGCGCTGCGCCTCGCCGCCGGACAGGGTGCCGGCGCCGCGGTCCAGCGACAGGTAGTCCAGGCCGACGTCGACCAGGAAGCGCAACCGGGCGTTGATCTCCTTGAGCACCCGCTCGGCGATCATCTTCTCGCGGTCGGTCAGCTCGATGGTGGCCAGCAGCTCGGCGCACTCGCCGACGGACAGGTTGCAGACCTCGGCGATGCTCCTGCCGGCGATCGTGACCGCCAGCACCTCGGGCTTGAGCCGGGCGCCGGAGCACGTCGGGCAGGGCACCTCGCGCATGTAGCCCTCGTACTTGTCGCGGGACCAGTCGCTCTCGGTGTCGCTGTGCCGGCGCTCGATCCACTGCACCACACCCTCGAAGCCGGTGTAGTAGGAGCGCTCACGGCCGTACTTGTTGCGGTAGCGGACGTGGACCTGGTCCTCGGAGCCGTACAGGATCGTCTTCTGGGCCCGGCTCGGCAGCTTCCGCCAGGGGGTGTCGACGCTGAACTTCTCGGCCTTGGCCAGGGCCTCCAGCAGCCGCAGAAAATACTCCATGGTGGAGCCGCCGGACCAGGGCTGGATCGCGCCCTCGCGCAGGGTGCGCTCCTCGTCCGGGACGATCAGCTCCGGGTCGACCTCCTTCTTGGTGCCCAGGCCGGTGCATTCCGGGCAGGCGCCGTAGGGCGCGTTGAAGGAGAAGACCCGCGGTTCGAGGTCCTCGATCGCCAGCGGGTGGTCGTTGGGGCAGGCCAGGTGCTCGGAGAAGCGGCGCTCGCGGTTCGGGTCGTCCTCGGGCAGGTCGACGAAGTCGAGCAGCACGATGCCGCCGGACAGCGCCAGCGTCGCCTCGACCGAGTCGGTGAGGCGCTGCTTGCTGCCGGCCTTGACCGAGAGGCGGTCGACGACCACCTCGATGGTGTGCTTCTCCTGCTTCTTGAGCTTCGGCGGCTCGGCCAGCGGGTGCACCACGCCGTCGACCCGGGCCCGGGCGTAGCCCTTGGACTGCAGCTCGGCGAAGAGGTCGACGTACTCGCCCTTGCGGCCGCGGATCACCGGCGCGAGCACCATGAACCGGGTGCCCTCCTGCATCGCCAGGACCCGGTCGACGATCTGCTGCGGCGACTGCTTGCTGATCCGCTCACCGCAGACCGGGCAGTGCGGGATTCCGGTACGGGCGAAGAGCAGCCGCAGGTAGTCGTACACCTCGGTGATCGTGCCGACGGTGGAGCGCGGGTTGCGTGAGGTCGACTTCTGGTCGATGGACACGGCCGGGGACAGGCCCTCGATGAAGTCGACGTCGGGCTTGTCCATCTGCCCGAGGAACTGCCGCGCGTACGACGACAGCGACTCCACGTAACGGCGCTGGCCCTCCGCGAAGATGGTGTCGAAGGCGAGGCTGGACTTGCCCGAGCCGCTGAGACCGGTGAACACGATCATCGCGTCGCGGGGCAGGTCGAGGTTGACGTCGCGCAGGTTGTGCTCCCGCGCGCCGCGGATGATCAGTCGGTCGGCCACAGCCAGCCACTCCGTAACGTCAAGACAATGGGCGCCGCCACCCTAGCCACGGGGTACGACAAGTTTTCCGCCAGCGAACTACAGCGCCGTGGACGGGACCGGCATTCCCGTCACCCGGACGGGCGAACGATGCCCCGTACGTCCCACAGCTGAACCCCGCCGACCTGCTGCGGAGCCTTCCCGAGCAGGTCGGTGAGGGTCTTTTCGAGCAGGTCGTGGTGCGGGGTGCCCGGCACGAGCACCACCACCGCGGCCCGCCAGTAGCTCAGGTCGTTCTTGGCGGCCATCCGGTCGGCGACCGTGACCACCGGCATCCGACCGTACGCCCCCGCGATGCGTAACAGGTCGGAGGTGCGCCGGGGTGCGGCGTTCCAGGAGCCGGTGTTGTTCAGCGGCGGGTCCGCCGGGCCCATGAAGTAGCCCCGCGGAACCCGGTAATCCAGCCCGGACATCGCGAACCACCGCATCCCGACCCGGCCCGTGGTGACCTCAGGCAACGGCACGGTCACCAGAGTGCGGTCGTCGCTGACGTAGTCGCGCCACATCTGCTGGGCGATGAACGGCGGCAGCGGGTCGGCGGCGACCACCGGCAGCGGCTTGGGCAGCACCGGCACGACGGCCACGGCCAGGCCGACCCAGAACGCGGTCTGCCGGCGCCGGCTCAGCGCGGGCACCCGGTCGGCGGCCAGCGCCAGCAGCAGGCCGATGATCGTCGTGGTCACCATCGCGAACCGGGTGACGCTGACCAGGTCGATCACCGGCACGTGGGCGATCAGCGCGAACGGCAGCGGGATGCCGGTGTCGTAGCCGCCGACGCGCAGCTCGGGGCCCATCGACATGATCAGCAGGACCAGGCCGGCGATCGCGGCGGCCCGGGCGGCCAGGTTGCGCCACACCAGCACCAGCGAGACGACGAGCAACACCAGCAGCGGTACGCCGTAGAAGGTGTTCTCCTCCGTCGGGCTGACGCTCAGCTCCCGGGCGATCGCCGCGTTGCCGGCCAGCGACTGCCGCGCGTACGCGCCCAGCGACAGCAGGTCGGTGACGAACTTGCCCGGCTCGAACGGCTGCCCGCTGTAACTCTGCGGCCCGGTGAACTGGAACCACAGCGGGTACGCCAGCGGCACCAGCGCGGTGATACCCGCCACACCCAGCCCGGCCAGGAACCGGCGCCAGTAACCCCGCACCTCCGACCACGCCAGCGCCGCGTACGCGATCACGAACGCGGCCAGCGTCAGCGCCGTGAACAGCAGGACTTCCTCGTTGATGAAGACCTGCAGCACGATCAGCAGCCCGAGCACGACCCCGCCGCGGACGGCCCGGCCGGGCTCGCGCAGCCGCAGCACCTGCCAGACGATGAACGGCACGACGAACTGCGAGACGAAGTTGATGTGCCCGTTGGCGTGCGACACCATCGTCGGCGCGAACCCGCACCACAGGCCACCGATCCAGGCGGCCCGGCGACTCTCGACCAGGTGCCGCGACAGCACCCGGTACCAGGCGAAGGCCGTACCGGCGAGACCCAGAGTGAGCAGCAGCACGACCGAGACGCCCACGCCCAGCCAGTGGGTGATGGGGGCCATCGGCAGGCTGAGGGCCAGCTCAGTGGTGTTGGCCATCATGTTGACGCCGTCGGGCACGTTCATCCGGTCGCTGAACAGCGGATTCGCGCCGTGGAAGAGGACCCGCTCGCCGTGCGCCATGGCGAAGGCGAAGAAGCCGTGGTCGTCGTCGTTGTGCGACAGCACCCGGCCGGCCGGGTCGATCCAGAGCTGGATCAGCACCAGCACGCCGAGCGCGAGATAGCTGGTCAGCGCCCAGAGGTCGGGGCGGCGGCGCCGCGCGGGCGGGGGCGCCGCCGCGGCCGGGAGGCCGCGCTCGTCCAGGACCTCTTCCACCGCGGGCACCGGTGAATTGTGCCAGAGGCGCTCAGCGGCGCGGCCTGCGCCGTGACGAGCTCGCGGCCTGCGCCAGCCGCGCGGCCCGCCGGCTGCTCTCGACGGCGACCTCGCGGTGCAGCTTGCGCCAGCTCTCCAGGCGCCGCGGCAGCAACGTCCCGTCGGCCAGCGCCGCCGCGACCGCGCAACCCGGCTCGCCGTCGTGACCACAATCACCGAACCGGCATTGCCCGGCCAGCGCCGTCACATCGGCGAAGGCCCGGTCGAGACCCCCGGCGGTGTCGAGCAGACCCACCCCGCGGATGCCGGGCGTGTCCAGGACCGCTCCCCCGCCCGGGATGACGACCAGATTCCGGTACGCGGTGGTGTGCCGGCCCTTGCCGTCGGCGCGCCGGATCTCCTGGATGCCCATCACCTCGGTGCCGGCGAGGGCGTTGACCAGCGACGACTTGCCCGCGCCGGAACGACCCAGCAACGCCAGAGTGCGGCCGTGGGCGACGTACTCGCGTAACGCCTCGAGGCCGGTGCCGCGATGCACGCTGACCGGCAGGACGCGTACCCCGGGCGCCAGCTCGGCGAGCTGGCGCGCGACCGCCTGCGGATCACGCGCGGTGTCGCTCTTGGAAAGCACGATGACCGGCTGCGCGCCGGACTCCCAGGCGAGCGCGAGCAGGCGTTCCAGGCGGGCGTCGTCGGGCTCGGGGTGCATCGGCTCGACGACCGCGACGGCATCCATGTTGGCGGCCAGGACCTGGCCGACGGAGTCCTTGTCCGAGGTACGGCGGATCAGCGCGGTGCGCCGTGGCAGCACACAGTCGACGGTGGTACGCCGGTCGGGCCAGCGCCGCAGCACCACCCAGTCACCGGCGCAGGGCAGATTGGCCGGGTCGTGGGCGGCGCTGAGCAGCACACTGCCGGCCAGGCTGGCCCGGGTCACCCCGGACGGATCGAGAACGGTGCAGACGCCGCGGTCGGCCCGCAGCACGCGGGCGGCGGTGGCGTCGGGACGGTCGAAGGGTCGATAGGCGGACGCGAGTGTCTCGTCCCAGCCCAGCGCGGACAGGTCAGACATGAGAACCCTTAGGGTGAAGGGGAGGCCGCGCCGACAGGCGTCAGGCGGCAGCCTCCGGGCGAAGCCGGAACGCACGAACGACGAACAGCACGATTCCCACCCCCTCCGTGATCGTCTGGCGCGTCTGCACCGACGGTACGGACGCCGCTACGGCCACGAAAGCGAATTCCGTGGCGCCCGCGCCGGGGCCACCAACTAGGGTCGTCTCGTGACGGTTGACCCGCTTGTGCTGATGACCGATGTTGACCAGGCCACCGAGCGCCTGATCCGTACCGCTGAGGGGTTGGACGACAGCGCGATGAGCGCGCCGTCCGCGCTGCCGGGCTGGACCGTCGGGCACGTCCTGACCCACGTGGCCCGCAACGCCGACGCCTACACCAATCTGCTGACCTGGGCCCGCACCGGTGTGGAGACGCCGGCCTACGCGTCGCCGACGGCCCGCGCGGACGGCATCGACGCCGGCGCCGACCGGCCGGTGGCCGAGCAGATCGCCGACCTGCGCGAGGCCCACGAACGCCTCGCCGACGCGGCCGCGGCGATGCCGGCCGAGGCGTGGACGTTCTTCCTGGCCCCGACCGGCGCATCCGCGGCCGCGGTGCCGTGGGCCCGGCTGCGCGAGGTCGAGGTGCACCACGTCGACCTGGGCCGCGGCTACACCCCCGAGGACTGGTCGGACGCGTTCGCGCTGCGGCTGCTGCGCGAGATCGTCACCAACATCCAGGACCTCGACCTGGTGCTGCGCCCGCAGGGCGTCGAGCACACGCTGACCATCGGCAACCCGGACGGCGCCCCGGAGATCAGCGGCCCGACCCGCTCGATCGCGGCCTGGCTGGCCGGCCGGGCCGACGGCAGCGACCTCACGGTGTCGCCGGACGGCGCACTGCCCGAGCCCCCGAGGTGGAAGTGACATGTCCTACACCGGAGAGGTGACCCGCGGCGGCCGGCCGGCCGTGCGCGAGCTCACCGGCCTGACCGTCCGCAAGGTGTCGGTGGGCCCGATGGACAACAACGCGTACCTGCTGACCTGCCGCGCCGACGGCACGCAGGTGCTGATCGACGCCGCGAACGACGCGGACACCCTGCTGGAGCTGATCGGCCCGGCCGGCCTGTCGGCGGTCGTGACCACCCACCGCCACCCGGACCACACCGGCGCCCTCCAGCAGGTCGTCAAGGCCACCGGCGCGGAGTCGATAGCGGGCGCCGACGACGCCGAGGCGATCCCGGTGGTGACCCGCACGGTCCGCGACGGCGACACCATCGCGGTGGGCGACTGCACGCTCGAGGTGATCCACGTGGTGGGGCACACACCGGGCTCGATCGTGCTGCTCTACCGCGAGCCGGACGGCATCGCCCACCTGTGGACCGGCGACAGCCTGTTCCCGGGCGGCGTGGGCAACACCCGCGGCGACAAGAAGAACTTCGCATCGCTGATCGGCGACGTGGAGACCAAGCTGTTCGACCGCCTGGGCGACGACACGTGGTTCTACCCGGGCCACGGCAAGGACTCGACCCTGGGCACGGAACGCCCCCACCTGCAGGAGTGGCGCGAGCGCGGCTGGTGAGGCTCAGAGGGCGGCGGTGAGCCTGGTCGACTCCATCGGCAGGGAGAACATCGGGTAGTCGTACGCGATCGCGTTGTCGTGTTCCTCCGCCGACGTCGCCGCCGTGCAGTCGGTCAGGGTGATGACGCGGTAGCCGTTCTCGTACGCGCTGCGCATCGTGGACTCCACGCAGCAGTTGGTCAGGAAGCCGGCCAGGATCACCGTCGAGATGCCGCGCGACCGCAGGATGAAGTCCAGGTTCGTGCTGGCGAACGTGTCCAGGCCGCGTTTGCCCTCGATGAGGATGTCGCCCTCGGCCGGGGTCAGGTCCTCGACGATCGCCGCGCCCCAGGTGCCCTTGACGAAGGCGTTGCCGTCCACGACTCCCTTGAGGATCCCGTACGGGTGCCGCGACAGCTCGCCGTAGCCCGGCGCGAACGTGATCGGCGCGTGCATGATCGTCACGCCGGCCGCGCGGGCCGCGTCGACCAGGGCGATCGTGTTGGCCAGCATCCCGGTCTTGTCCATCACCGGCGCGACGGCGTTGTGCAGCACGCCGCCCTCCGAGACGAACTCGTTCTGATACTCGATCAGCACGAGTGCCGTCGTGGCGGGGTCCAGCTGCAGCGGTTCGGACATCACAACTCCTGGTGTGCGGCGGGTCACATGGTGTCCATGCAAGCACTCCGGGCAGCCGCGGGCAATGCGCCGTCCGCCCACGGCTGAACCGTTCCCCCATCCGGTGCGCGCGTCCCTAGACTCGGAACACCCCTCGACGCGCGGAGGTCCGGTGACACCCGATCTGCGATGGCAACCTTCCAGCCCTCCTCCCCCACCCGAGCAGTGGCCGGGCGGCGGACCCACCCTTCCCGGCTGGCTCGAGGAACGCCTCTTCGACCAGCGCATCGTCATGATCCGGGGCCCGCTCACCGGGCAGGCCGCCTCCGGGATCGCCGCCGCCCTGCTCACCCTGGACGCAGCCGGGCCGGAGCCGATCCAGCTGCACGTGGCCAGCTCCGGCGGTGACCTGAACGCGGCGCACGCCGTCATCGACGTCATGGACGCCATGGCCGCGCCCGTGCACGCGGTGGTCACCTCCGAGGCCGGCGGGGCCGTGCTGGCGGTGCTGGCCGCCGCCGAGCGCCGCTCCGCGTACCGGCATGCCCGCTTCAAGCTGGCCGAACCCCGCGCGGCCGGGGTCACCGGCACCGCCGACGAGGTGGCCGCGGCCGCCGGGCAGCACCTGCGCGAGTTGGAGGAGGTCGTGCTGCGCCTGGTCGAGGTGACCGGCCAGACCCGCAGCAGGATCGAGGACGACCTGTCCGCCGGGCGGGTGCTCGGCGCGGCCGAGGCCCGCGACTACGGCCTCATCGACGAGGTCGTCGGCAAAGAGGCATGAAAAAACGGCGCGGGTCCCGATCGGGACCCGCGCCGTTTTTGTGCTTACGAGACTTACTCGGCGACCTTGACGCCCATCGAGCGCGCGGTGCCGGCGACGACCTTCACCGCGGCGTCGACGTCGTTCGCGTTCAGGTCGGGGAGCTTGCGCTCGGCGATCTGCTTGATCTGGTCGGCGCTGAGCGTGCCCACGGTCTGGGTCAGCGGGTTGGACGCGCCCGACTGGATGCCCAGAGCCTTGCGGATCAGGAAGCTCGTCGGCGGAGTCTTGTAGGTCAGCGTGTGGCTGCGGTCCTCGTAGACCGACACGACGACCGGGATGATCTCGCCACGCTGCTTCGACGTCGCCTCGTCGTACTCGACCTTGACGGCACGCATGTTGGCGCCGGTCGGGCCGAGCATCTTGCCGAGGTCGACCATCGCGGCGTTACCCGCCTCAAGCGCGAGGGTTACCTCATGGGTCTTTTTCTTGGGCGGCATTACGCAAAAGCTCCTTAGTGTGTGCTGCACGAACCTACATCAGGAGCTCGCCAGCATCATCAACGCACGACAACCCCGAGACCTTACTACCGCGCTCGAGAATGGGTCAAAGCGGCGGGCACAGTCTCGGGTTCCGCCGACTAGTGTAGCTCGACCCCTGCGGCGCCCGGCGACCCGGTCGCTAGTAGCGGTCGCAGTAGCAGGACTTCATCAGCGAACGGGTGACGTCCACGTACTGCTCGTTGGGGAGCTCCTTGCGCGCGTACGCCTCGTCGACCGCCCCGCGGCCCATGTTGTAACCCGCGATCACCATGTTGAGCAGGCACAGGCTGGAGTGGCTCTTGCACTTCTTGGTGCTCAGGTCGTACTTGCCCTTGAAGTACGCGTCCCCGAACGCCTTGGTCAGCCAGGCCAGGTAGTTGGCGCCGAGCACCGCGTTCTGCTTGTAGTCCTTGCTCGAGTACGACTTCTCGAAACGCTGGTTGATGAACGCCTCGGTGTCCGGCATCACCTGCATCAGGCCCCGGCCGCCGTCGCAGTTCACGTAGTTCGAGGTCCAGCCGCTCTCGTGCCAGGCGGTGACCAGGACCAGCCGGCTCGGCACCTTGAGCTGCGGCGCGGACCCCGGCCAGTACGTCTTGCCGGCCGCGGCTTTCAGAGCCGCCTTGGCCTTGGCCTTGGGAATCTCCTTGCCGTCGCGCTCGGCGCAGGCGGGCAGCTGGAAGTTGTTGGGGTCCTCGGTCGGGGTGGCCTTGGGCTTGGCCGTGCTCTTCTTCGGCTTGGGCTTCGCCGTGGTCGGCTCCGGGCTGGGCTCCTCGTCCTCGAGCACCGGGTCGACGATGTTCTCCGGCACCGAGGCCGTGGGCTGCGCCGCCACCGTGACCGGCTGCTGCTTCTGCCCGCCGAGCCCGCAACCGCTCACCACCAGCGACCCGACCAGCGTTGCGACGAGCACGAGAAGCCTGCGGTTCATCGACGAAGTCCTTCCCGGTGCCTGGAGACGACGCCCGAACGCTAGCAGCGGGCCGCCGCCCGTGCCGCCCGACAAAATGCCCATCAGGGACGAGGTCCGACACCGGTTCCGGGTTGTGACCCCGGACGGTCACCGCAACAAAGACCGGGGACAATGGTGATATGCAGACCCGCACCGACCTACGCAACGTCGCCATCATCGCCCACGTCGACCATGGCAAAACCACCCTGGTCGACGCCATGCTGCGCCAGGGGAGCCAGTCCCACGCACGGGGCGAGATGGCCGACCGCGCCATGGACTCCATGGACCTGGAGCGGGAAAAGGGCATCACCATTCTCGCCAAGAACACGGCGATCAGCTACAAGCCCGCCGACGGCGAGCCCGTCACCATCAACATCATCGACACCCCCGGCCACGCCGACTTCGGCGGTGAGGTCGAGCGCGGCCTCACCATGGTCGACGGCGTCGCCCTGCTCGTCGACGCCTCCGAAGGCCCGCTCCCGCAGACCCGCTTCGTGCTCCGCAAGGCGCTCCAGGCCAAGCTGCCGATCATCCTGATCATCAACAAGGTGGACCGGCCCGACGCCCGGATCAAGGAGGTCGTCGACGAGACGTACGAGCTCTTCCTCGACCTCGACGCCGACGAGCACCAGATCGAGTTCCCGATCGTCTACGCGTGCGCGCGCGACGGCATCGCCTCCCTGACCCAGCCGAAGGACGGCACGATCCCGGAGGACAGCACCGACCTCGAGGTGCTGTTCAGCACGATCCTGGACACCATCCCGGCCCCCACCTACACCGAGGGTGCGCCGCTGCAGGCGCACGTCGTCAACCTCGACGCCTCCAACTTCCTCGGCCGGCTCGCGCTGTGCCGGGTGCACGAGGGCACGATCCGCAAGGGCCAGACCGTGGCCTGGTGCAAGACCGACGGCACGATCAGCAACGTGCGCATCTCCGAGCTGCTGATCACCGAGGGCCTGGAGCGCAAGCCGGCCGAGAGCGCCGGCCCGGGCGACATCATGGCCGTCGCCGGCATCGCCGACATCATGATCGGCGAGACGCTGGCCGACGCGGAGAACCCGATCCCGCTGCCGCTGATCAGCGTCGACGAGCCGGCCATCTCCATGGTCCTGGGCACCAACACCTCGCCGCTGGTCGGCAAGGTCAAGGGGGCCAAGGTGACCGCCCGGATGGTCAAGGACCGCCTCGACCGCGAGATGATCGGTAACGTCTCGCTGCGCGTGCTGCCGACCGAGCGCCCGGACGCCTGGGAGGTGCAGGGCCGTGGTGAGCTCGCACTGGCGATCCTGGTCGAGCAGATGCGCCGCGAGTCGTACGAGCTGACCGTCGGCAAGCCGCAGGTGGTCACCAAGACGATCGACGGCAAGATCCACGAGCCGGTCGAGCGCCTGACCATCGACGCCCCGGACGAGTACATGGGCGCCATCACCACCCTGCTGTCCACCCGCAAGGGCCGGATGGAAGAGCTGATCAACCACGGCACCGGCTGGCTGCGGATGGAGTGGCTGGTCCCGGCCCGCGCCCTGATCGGTTTCCGGACCGAGTTCCTCACCGAGACCCGCGGCACCGGCATCATGCACCACATCTTCGAGGACTACGAGCCGTGGTTCGGCGAGCTGCGCACCCGGCAGAACGGTTCGCTGGTGGCCGACCGGGCGGGTGTGGTGACCGCGTTCGCGATGACCAACCTGCAGGAGCGCGGCCAGCTCTTCGTCGAGCCGACCACCGAGGTCTACGAAGGCATGATCGTCGGCGAGAACTCCCGCCAGGACGACATGGACGTCAACATCACCAAGGAGAAGAAGCTGACGAACATGCGTCAGTCGACCTCCGACGAGACCGAGAAGCTGATCCCGCCGCGCAAGCTGTCGCTGGAGCAGGCCCTCGAGTTCTGCCGCGAGGACGAGTGCGTCGAGGTGACCCCGGTGAACGTACGGATCCGCAAGGTCGTGCTCGACCAGCAGGTCCGCGGCCGGGCTGCGGCCCGCCGCAAGCACCAGGGCTGACGGACAGACAAAAAGCCGGGGGTACGCACCACGCGTACCCCCGGCTTTTGGCTTGCTCAGGCCTTGATCAGTTCTTTCCTTTTGTCACGCGACGACTTGAGCAGGCTCGCGACCGTGGCGATGCCCAGCGTGCCGAGGATGACCAGCAGCGACAGCCAGATCGGGATCTCCGGCGCCCAGTGCACACCCTCGCCACCGTTGATGAAGCCCAGCGCGTTGGTGTGCAGCGCCTCGAGGAACAGCTTGACGCCGATGAAGGCGAGCACGAACGCCAGCCCGATGTTGAGGTAGACCAGCCGCTCCAGCAGGCCCCCGAGCAGGAAGTACAGCTGGCGCAGGCCCATCAGCGCGAAGACGTTCGCGGTGAAGACGAGGTACGGCTCCTTGGTGATGCCGAAGATGGCCGGGATCGAGTCGAGCGCGAAGATCAGGTCGGTGGTGCCGATCGCGATCATGACGATGAGCATCGGCGTGAACAGCCGCTTGCCGGCCTCGGTCACCACCGTCATCTTGCCGCTGTCGAACGACGAGGAGATCGGCAGCGCGCGCTTGCTCCACCGGATGAGCAAATTCTCCTTGAAGTCGTCCTCGTCGTTCTCGCCCTGCTTGAGCAGCGTGATGGCGGTGTAGACGAGGAACGCGCCGAAGATGTAGAAGACCCAGGAGAACTGCGCGATCAGCGCGGCGCCGGCGGCGATGAACGCGCCGCGCATGACCAGCGCCAGCACGATGCCGATGAGCAGCACCTTCTGCTGGAACTGCCGGGGCACCGCGAAGCGCGCCATGATGATCACGAAGACGAAGAGGTTGTCGACCGAGAGGCTGTATTCGGTCAGCCAGCCCGTGTAGAACTCGCCGGCGGCCTGACCACCCCAGGCGACCCACACGCCCACCCCGAAGGCGAGGGCCAGCGTGACGTAGAAGGCGACCCAGCCGCCTGCCTCGCGCATGCTGGGCTCGTGCGGTCGCCGGCCGACGATCAGCAGATCAACGGCGAGGACGACGACCAGGGCAACGAGGGTGATGACCCAGACCCAGGCGGAAACATTCAACGGGAACCTCCGGCAGACACGGTTCATCGCTGCTCCCGCTCCGGAATGAAGCGGTGACAGCGACGTGCGACTGTCGGAGGTCTCTTCCGCCGGCGCCCGGCTGGGCGACGACCGCCGGCCCCGGGCTCACCCCGAAGAGTGAAGACCGTGTTGACGAGACCGGCGCAGAGGAATACTCCCCTCCTACGCCGCCATTGTGTCGCATCGGCGGCCCGATTCGCACATCACCCCGGCTATCCGTGTCGAGGCTCTCGCCATCTTTTCCGCACGAACCGGACACACCCCTGCACCTGCCGACGTTTCAGACACCCGCTGTACAGCCTCTATCGCATCCTAGGAGGCTAGTTCTCCTGGTGTGGCATGCTGCGGAGCATGATTCTCGAAGTCGCCTTGATCGACGTCTCCCCCGGCCAGGAAGAGCAGTTCACCGCGGCGTACCGGAAAGCCCACCCGGTCCTGGCGGGCACGGAAGGCTGCCACTCGGTCCGGATGACCCACGGCGTGGAATCACCGTCGCGCTTCGTCCTGCTGGTGGAGTGGGAGTCGATCGAGGCCCACGAGCAGAACTTCCGCAACTCGGACCGCTTCACCCAGTGGCGGACCCTGATCGGCCCGTACTTCGCCAGGCCGCCGTTGGTCGAACACTTCAACGACATCGCGCCGGCCTAACGGAGCTGGTAGCGCGCCCGCCGTCCCCGGTGCTCGAAGCCGAGCTTGCGGTAGAGCCGTACCGCCGGGTTGTCGACGTTGACGTCCAGCCAGGCGTGGGTCGCACCGTCCGCGCGCATCCGCCGCAGGGCCTCCGCGACGAGTGCTCCGCCGAGCCCGCGGCCGCGGGCGGCGGGCACGACCCCGACCTGCACGATCCAGTCGACCGCGGCGGAGACGAATCCGGCGTCGCCCAGGTCGGGCAAGGTCGCCAGCACGGACCACAGCGGCCGGAAGTCGTCATCCTCCGTGAGGTCGGAGATCCACTCGTCGGCGGTCCACCCGGGGAAGCCGGGCCGGTCCCGGAAAGCGGCCGTATAAACGTCGTGAAAGCGCGGCGCATGCGCTTCTGACCAGGCGGCAAGCTGGGTGCCGGCAGGCCAGGCCGCATCCGGTACGCCGTCAGCGAGGTCGATGCGCATGACGTCCTCGGCGAAGATCTGCCGGAGTCCACGGGCTGCGAAGAGCTCCTGGGCCGGGCCGGTCAGCGACTCGGTCTCGACGGTGACGGGCTGGTCCTGGTCGAGGCCCCAGGTGAGCAGGTGGGAGCCGATCCCCCGGCCCCGGACGTCGGGGTCGACGAGGCCGCAGAAGGTGACGCCACCGGTTGCGGGCGTGGGGCGTGCGGCACCGGCGGCGACGAGGCGGCCGTCGTGGTCTCGGCCTTGGATGGTGGTGGTGCCGGGGGCTTGCCATCGTCGGCGCAGGAAGGCCGGGTCGGCGGCGAGCGGGAGTCCGCCGTCGGCGGCTAGACAGCGCGCGGCCAGGGAGACGAGTGCATCCTCGTCGTCGAACGGCAGGGGCGCCCAGGTGACCATCGTTGACACGGGCGCCAGCGTAGGGAATGCCAGGCTCGCGCCCCACCGAATTCCTCGCCGCCAGTCGGGCAGCGGCCGGACCAGCAGCCGCCACCCGCGGCTCCAAGAGCGGCCAGCGGCCCCGGGCGGGCAGCGGCCCCGGGCGGGCAGCGAACCGGACGCCGGCGGCGAACCGGACGCCGGCGGCGATCAGCGGAGCTGGTTGAGCAACGCCAGGTTGTCCGCCGCCACCCACACCCGCGCGATCCGGCCCGCCTCCAGCTCGTACACCGCGAACTCCCGCGCCGAAACCCTGCGTCCCGTCGGCGCCACACCCAGGAACTCACCCCGGTGAGTCCCGGTGTCCGTGAAGTGCGCCGCGATCCTGTCCCCGTCGATCAGCAGACCGCGGATCTCCCAGCGGTAGTCAGGAAACGCCCGGACCACCTCACGCAGACCCGCCACGTACGCCGGCAGGCCCTGCGGCTCGTCGTTGACCTGGACGTCCTCGGCCACGAAGTCGGACAGGCGATCGAAGGCGTGGGCGTTGC
Source organism: Actinoplanes sp. CA-051413 (assembly GCF_050955795.1). Taxonomy (NCBI): domain Bacteria; kingdom Bacillati; phylum Actinomycetota; class Actinomycetes; order Micromonosporales; family Micromonosporaceae; genus Actinoplanes; species Actinoplanes sp. CA-051413. The sequence continues at coordinate 2,237,265 of NZ_CP192100.1, read as the reverse complement.
ACACCGCGTTGTATTCGCGGTAGAACGCCTCCGCCTCCGATCGTTGCATCGTCCTCAGCGCACCCCGGTCATGTCCATGCCGCGCAGCTCCTTCTTCAGCTCCTGGACCTCGTCGCGGATCCGGGCCGCCAGCTCGAACTGGAGCTCGCGGGCCGCGCCCAGCATCTGGTCGTTGAGATCCTGGATCAGCTGGGCGAGCTCCGCCCGGGCCATGCCCTCGCGGGCCGGCACCGAGCTCGCGCGGGCCTTCGAGCGGGTCTCCGGCACCGGGCCCTTGCCGCGCGACATCTGCCGGCCGCCGCCGCCCACCAGCTGACCGCCGACCGCCGCGTCGGTGTCCTCGGCCTCGCGGTAGATGTCGTCCAGGATGTCGTGGATCTTCTTGCGCAGCGGCTCGGGGCTGATGCCGTTCGCCTTGTTGTGGGCGACCTGCTTCTCCCGGCGGCGGTCGGTCTCCTCGATCGCGTCGCGCATGGACGGGGTCATCTTGTCGGCGTACATGTGGACCTCGCCGGAGACGTTACGGGCGGCGCGGCCGATCGTCTGGATCAGGGAGCGGCCACTGCGCAGGAAGCCCTCCTTGTCCGCGTCGAGGATCGCCACCAGCGACACCTCGGGCAGGTCGAGACCCTCGCGGAGCAGGTTGATGCCGACCAGCACGTCGTAGTCGCCCTTGCGCAGCTCCTTGAGCAGCTCGACGCGGCGCAGGGTGTCGACCTCGGAGTGCAGGTAGCGGACCCGGATGCCGTTCTCCAGCAGGTAGTCGGTGAGGTCCTCGGCCATCTTCTTGGTCAGCGTGGTGACCAGGACCCGCTCGTCCTTCTCGGTGCGCAGCTTGATCTCGTGCATCAGGTCGTCGATCTGGCCCTTGGTCGGCTTGACCACCACCTGCGGGTCGACCAGGCCGGTCGGGCGGATGATCTGCTCGACGAACTCGCCCTGGGCCTGACCCATCTCCCACGGGCCGGGCGTCGCGGACAGGAACACCATCTGCCCGACCCGCTCGAGGAACTCGTCGAAGCGCAGCGGCCGGTTGTCGGCGGCGCTGGGCAGCCGGAAGCCGTGCTCGATCAGGATGCGCTTGCGGGAGGCGTCGCCCTCGTACATGCCGCCGATCTGCGGGATCGTCACGTGCGACTCGTCGATGACGGTGAGGTAGTCGTCCGGGAAGTAGTCCAGCAAGGTGTGCGACGGCTCGCCGGGCGACCGGCCGTCCATGTGCATCGAATAGTTTTCGATGCCGTTGCAGAAGCCGACCTGGCGCATCATCTCGATGTCGTAGGTCGTGCGCATCCGCAGCCGCTGCGACTCCAGGAGCTTGCCCTGGCGCTCCAGCTCGGCGAGCCGCTCGGCCAGCTCGGCCTCGATGTCGCGGATCGCCCGCTCCATCCGCTCCGGACCGGCCGCGTAGTGCGTCGCCGGGAAGATGATCAGCTCGTCGACCTCGCGGACGATGTCGCCGGTCAGCGGGTGCAGGTAGTAGAGCTTCTCGATCTCGTCGCCGAACAGCTCGACGCGGATCGCCAGCTCTTCGTAGGCCGGGATGATCTCCAGGGTGTCCCCGCGGACCCGGAAGGTGCCCCGCTGGAAAGCCATGTCGTTGCGGGCGTACCGGATGTCGACCAGGCGGCGCAGCAGCTTGTCGCGGTCCCACTCCTGGCCGACCTTGATCTTGACCGCCTGCTCGACGTACTCCTGCGGGGTGCCGAGGCCGTAGATCGCGCTCACGGTCGCCACCACGATCACGTCGCGCCGGGTGAGCAGCGACATGGTGGCCGAGTGCCGCAGCCGCTCGACCTCCTCGTTGACCGACGAGTCCTTCTCGATGTACGTGTCGGACTGGGCGATGTACGCCTCGGGCTGGTAGTAGTCGTAGTAACTGACGAAGTATTCGACCGCGTTGTGGGGCATCAGCTCGCGGAACTCCTTGGCGAGCTGGGCGCACAGGGTCTTGTTGGGGGCCATCACCAGCGCCGGCCGCTGCAGCTTCTCGATGAGCCAGGCAGTGGTGGCGCTCTTGCCGGTGCCGGTCGCGCCGAGCAGCACCGTGTTGCGGTCGCCACGGCGCACCCGGCGCTCCAGGTCGGCGATGGCCGTGGGCTGGTCACCGGCGGGCTTGTAGTCGCTGACGACCTCGAAGCGGCCGTCGAGTCGTGGGATGTCGAGCGCCATGCAGACCACCGTACGTCGCGGGTGTGACAAGTTTCCGCGGGCGCCGGGTGACCCTGTTCGCAGAGTGCACATTCGGCCCCGGGAAGCAGCATTGTCCAGCGTTCACCTGCGGCTATACGGTGATCGGGTAGGCCGCTCGCGGCGGCCGTCCGGCCCGGTCCGGCACCATCACACGGTGCGCCCGGGCAGGCCCGCGGATAGCTGCCCCGGCTTGGTCCGGCGCGCGCATCCGCGATGGTCGCGCACCCGCGCGAACCGGCCGCCGCGAGCGCCCCTTACTGTCCGGACCCCAGCGATCCATCCGGACGAGAGCGACCCGCCCGGCCGCCATCGAGCCGGTCCGGGCGATACCCGCCGACCGCTAGGACCTCGGCGGCTGCCAGCCGCTCGCCTGGGCCCAAGCGTCCGCCGCGGCCGCCTCCGCGTCGAACCAGGGCTCCTTCGCCTCCGCGTAGCCCTCCACGTCCCGATGCTGCGCCGCCCACTCCCGCTTGGCCTGCGCATATGCGTCCCGGGCAGCCGGCACCGCCCGCAGGTGATCCCGCATCAGCAGTGCGAAACGCCAGCCCGGCGAGCCCGTCACCCGTACGTGCAGATTGACCGGCCGTCCCGGGTCCGCGCTGCCGTGCAACCGCTTCGGCCAGGTGCGGCCGGGCAGGCCGCGGGCATTGTCGTACCAGTCGCCCGCCCGGCGCGGCAGGCCCGCGGCCCCGAGCGCCGCGGCGAGCCGATCGGCCTCGGCCAGGGTCGGCACGGCCAGCATGAGATCCAGCAGGTCCTTCGCGGGCAGGCCGGGCACGGCCGTGGACCCGATGTGCGCGACGTCGGCGTCGCCGCCGAGCTGCGGCGCCAGGGCGTGCCGGATCCGGTCGATCACCCGCTGCGCCTGCCGGGGCCAGGTCGGATCCGGGGGTACGACGCGGAGCACTCCATCGGCCGGGGCATGGCGGCCGAGTCGCAGATTCTTCTCGTACGGGCGCAGCCGGTCCTGCCACAGGCGCTCGACCAGCGCGTCCAGCTCGTCGAGACCACCGTCGTTGGTGAGCACCACGTCGGCGGCGTCGCGCCGGACGGCGTCGTCGGCCTGCGCGGCGATCCGGGAGGCGGCCTGCTCGGCGCTCATCCCACGGGTCTCCACCAGCCGCCGGACCCGGGTCTCCCGGTCCGCGTCGACCACGACGACCAGGTGGTACGACGCCGCCAGCCCCGTCTCGACCAGCAGCGGGATGTCGTTGACCACGATCGCGTCCCGGGCGGCGGCAGCGGTCAGTTCCGCCGTACGGGCGCGCACGCGGGGGTGAATGATGCTCTCGAGCCGGCGCCGGGCCGCTTCGTCTCCGAAGACCCGCGCGCCCAGCGCGGGCCGGTCGAGCTCGCCGTCCGGGCCGAGCACCGCCGGGCCGAAGGCCTCGACGACCGCGGCCTGGCCGTCCGTGCCGGCCGCGACCACCTCGCGAGCCAGCCGGTCGGCGTCGATGAGCACCGCGCCGCGGGCGACCAGGCGCTGGGCGACGGCGCTCTTGCCCGCGCCGATTCCTCCGGTGAGACCGACCTTCAACACCGGGCAAGTATGCCGAAGGGCCGCCCGCGACCGAAATCGCGGACGGCCCCTGCGGACCGTTCAACTAGCTAGCGAGCCAGGCGCTGAACCTCAGGCCTTGCCGCCGGCGAGCTTCTCGCGCAGAGCAGCGAGCGCCTCGTCGGTGGCCAGCGTGCCGGCCGGCTCCTCCGCCGCACGCGCCGGGCCCGCGGAGGAGCTCGTCGACGTGGAGGTGGTGGAGGTGGACGACGAGGTGGTCACGCCACCGGCCGGAGCCGGGTTGAGCGCGGCCTCGGCGTCGGCCTCGCGGGACGCCTGCACCTGCTTGGTGTGGGCCTCCCAGCGCTCGCGAGCGTCGGCGTACTGCTTCTCCCACGCCTCGCGCTGCTTGTCGAAGCCCTCGAGCCACTCACCCGTCTCGGGGTCGAAGCCCTCCGGGTAGATGTAGTTGCCCTCGTTGTCGTACGTCGCCGCCATGCCGTAGAGGGTCGGGTCGAAGTGCTCCTCGCCCTCGACGAAGTTCTCGTTGGCCTGCTTGAGCGACAGCGAGATCCGGCGACGCTCGAGGTCGATGTCGATGACCTTGACCATGACGTCGGAGCCCACCTGGACGACCTGCTCGGGCAGCTCGACGTGCCGCTCGGCCAGCTCGGAGATGTGCACCAGGCCCTCGATGCCGTCGTCCACGCGGACGAACGCACCGAACGGAACCAGCTTGGTGACCTTGCCCGGCACGATCTGGTTGATCGCGTGGGTGCGGGCGAACTGGCGCCACGGGTCTTCCTGGGTCGCCTTCAGCGACAGCGAGACGCGCTCGCGGTCCAGGTCGACGTCGAGCACCTCGACCTCGACCTCCTGGCCGACCTCGACGACCTCGGACGGGTGGTCGATGTGCTTCCAGGACAGCTCGGAGACGTGCACGAGGCCGTCCACGCCACCCAGGTCCACGAAGGCACCGAAGTTGACGATGGAGGACACGACGCCCTTGCGGACCTGGCCCTTCTGCAGCTTGTTGAGGAACTCGGTGCGAACCTCGGACTGCGTCTGCTCGAGCCAGGCCCGGCGGGACAGGACCACGTTGTTGCGGTTCTTGTCCAGCTCGATGATCTTGGCTTCGAGCTCGCGGCCCACGTACGGCTGCAGGTCGCGCACGCGGCGCATCTCGACCAGCGAGGCCGGGAGGAAGCCACGGAGACCGATGTCGAGGATGAGGCCGCCCTTGACGACCTCGATGACGGAGCCGCGCACGACGCCGTCGTCCTCCTTGATCTTCTCGATCGTGCCCCACGCGCGCTCGTACTGCGCACGCTTCTTCGAGAGGATCAGGCGACCTTCCTTGTCCTCCTTGGTGAGGACGAGGGCTTCGATGTGGTCACCGACCGACACCACTTCCGCGGGGTCCACGTCATGCTTGATCGACAACTCGCGCGAGGGGATGACGCCCTCGGTCTTGTAGCCGATGTCGAGCAGGACCTCGTCCCGATCGACCTTGACGACGGTGCCTTCGACAATGTCGCCGTCGTTGAAGTACTTGATGGTCTCGTCGATGGCTGCGAGGAATGCTTCCTCCGAGCCGAGATCGTCGACGGTGACCTTGTTGGCGCTCGAGGTGGCCTCGATGCTGCTCGTCATGTGGACTGTTGCTCCGAACGGATGGTGTCGTGGTGTCTCTCTCGCCCTCACGGAACTGACGGCGGACACAGCACGAACATCCGGTGATCACGACAACTGGAGTCAGATCAAGCGAGCAGGATCATGCTGGGACCGACGACTTGCGGAACCTGCTCCCTGCCGAGGCACACGATCCGCGAGTGCATCGACTAGCTTACCGTGCGCATTACCACAGGTTGCAAGGCCTCCTGATGACCGAGGCACATTGTTCCCGCGGAACCGCTCTGAGCGGCCGTTTTGTGGCGTTTTGAGCGCCCGGTGAGGGGTCCGGGAGCCGCGGACGGGAAGTGTCGTACGGTCCCCGTACCGTTTGGGCGTGATCGAAGCGCAACCAACCGCCGTGGCCGGCACCCTGCGCCGGGCGGTGACCGATGCGGAGAGCCGGGTCGCCAGCCGGCACTGGTGGGATCTGGACGCGGACGACTACCAGGACGAGCACGGCAAGTTCCTGGGCGACGTGGATTTCGTCTGGTGCCCGGAGGGTCTGCGGGAGGCCGACGCGCGCCTGCTCGGCGAGGTGCGCGGGAAACGGATCCTGGAGCTGGGCGCGGGAGCGGCGGCCGGCGCCCGCTGGCTGGACGGACAAGGTGCCGACGCGGTCGCGTTGGACCTGTCGGCGGGCATGCTGCGGCACGCCCGCGAGGCGGCCGAGCGCTCAGGGGTACGGGTGCCGCTGGTCCAGGCCGACGCGCTGGCCCTGCCGTTCGCCACGTCCTCGTTCGACGTGGTCTGCACGGCGTTCGGCGCGATCCCGTTCGTGGCCGATTCGGGCGCGGTGATGCGCGAGGTGGCCCGGGTGCTGAAACCGGGCGGGAAGTGGGTGTTCTCGCTCACCCACCCGATGCGATGGATCTTCCTCGACGAGCCGGGCGAGGACGGCCTGCTGGCAGTGCACCCGTATTTCGACCGCCGGCCGTACGTGGAACAGGACGGCGACGGCGTGCCGACTTATGTCGAGCAGCACCGCACCCTGGGCGACCGGATCCGCGAGCTGGTCGCGGCGGGCTTCGTGCTGACGGATCTGGTCGAGCCGGAATGGCCGGAGGGCCACGAACAGATCTGGGGCCAGTGGAGCCCGCTGCGCGGCAGGCTGTTCCCGGGCACCGCGATCTTCGTGAGTTACTTGCCGTCCTAGCCGGGTATCTGCAGCTCATGGCACATGACGAGAACCTGGGCAAGGGCGACCACGTGTCGTGGAGCAGCCACGGCCAGAAGGTCGAGGGTGAGGTCGAGCAGAAGATCACCAAGCGTACGGAAGCGGCGGGCCGCACGGTCGACGCGTCGAAGGACGACCCGCAGTACAAGGTCAAGAGCGACAAGACCGGCCGCGAAGCGGTGCACAAGCCGGGGGCGCTGCACCGTGACTGACGTGTACGAGGACTTCCGCGCGGCGGTGAACATGACGGCCGGCGAGCTGGAGAAGTGGCTGAAGACGGAAGAGTCGCGCGAGGTCGGCCAGAAGAAGTCGGAGAACGCGGAATCCGTGGGCCACGACTCGGGCCGGAAGATCATCAAGCTGCTGCACACCCGCAAGGGCGACCTGACAGAGGAGGACGAGGCCCACATGCGCAAGGTGACCGGGTACGTCCACCGGCACCTGGCCCAGCGCCCGAACGGCGACGTCAAGGAAACGAAGTGGCGGTATTCGCTGATGAACTGGGGTCACGACCCACTGAAGAAGTAGACCCAGGGGTCCGGTTCCGCGATTGAGCACCGCTGCACGGCCTCGTCGCGGGTGCCGGCCGGCCGATCGCACGCTTGCGGAGCCATCGCACGCTTGCGCAGCCGCAGCCGCAGCCGGAACCGCAGTCGCCTCGGGCCGGGCGCCGGGCCGGAGGTCAGATCCCGGCGGTGACGGAGCTGACGTCCAGCAGGCCGGCCAGCAGGGCGAGCGCCGCCGGCACGAGGCGGTAGTAGACCCACGTGCCGCGGCGGTCGCTGTCGACCAGGCCGGCTTCGCGCAGGACCTTGAGGTGGTGGGAGATGGTGGGGCCGGTCAGCTGGAACGAGCCGGTGAGGTCGCAGACGCACACCTCGCCCCCGCCGGCGGACGCGATCATCGACAGCAGCCGCAGCCGCACCGGGTCGCCGAGCGCCTTGAACATCGGCGCGAAGGCGTGGGCCTGATCGGCGTCGAGCGGCCGCCGGACCACGGGCGCCCAAGCACTGGACGACGATGTCATCTCGGTCGAAGAACTCGGCATGGGCTCACCCTTGCAAACCGAAGCAAATCTCGGATTAGAAGATCTACCCCACGACTCCACACGGCCAGGGAGCTGTAGCGCAAAGCCAGAATGCATTACGCGGCAACGGTTCGGCCGGGTCGTCGAGGCCGGGGCCGCGCGGTTCGCCCACCTACGGAATCCGAGGTGGACGGTGCAGCTGGCACCGCCGAAGGCATCGAAGCTGACCTCTCGCTCCGAAGAAACCGCCCGAAGGGGCAACTCGACCCCCTCAATTCTCGGCCTCAGCGGGCGTGGCCTAAGTCACTAATCGCCACCGGACGTCGATGCGGAAGGCCGGGCGGACTTCGCCGACCAAGAGATCCCGGCTTCGTCAGCCGATACCCGAGACGCACGGTGCAAGCGACGGCAACCGAGCGCGCGCCGAAGTAGCCGCGGCGCCGGGTTCGTCATCGGTCGGCAGGCCGCGTGCGACGAGGAGTTTGAGTTCGGCGCGCGGGCTTCGGGTGTCTTGAGCTGCGGTGTCGGGGCGTTGCATACGACCTTGACGCCCGCTGGGTGCCGGTGGCGGTGAACCCGGCGAGGATCCGCCGGCAGACCGGGCTCCAAACAACGCGGGCAGCCGTTCGGATGCGGTCGCCGGCGCCAGTGAGCCGCAGCAACACACGGTGACCGCGGCGGTGTCGGGGCCGGGCCGCCGAGGTGGTCGCGGCGCCCGAAGCGGTCGCAGCGGCCGAAGTGGTCGCGGCGCCCGAGGTAACCGGGGGCATGTCGCCGCGCTGCAGGAGATCGTCACCGCGACGACGGTGCCGCCGGACGACTCGCATCGCTGAGCGTCCGCCCGGAGCGGACCGCTAGACGAGTAAGTCCTTACTCGTTGAGCAAGTGAGCTGCGGTGGGGTCTGTACGCGTGACTACTGAGCACGTGCACTGAGCACGTGCACTGAGCGGTTGGACGCTTGGCCCGCGTAAAGGTGAAGGGTGTCGATGATCTGTTTGTGACGACAGACATCAACACCCTTCTCATCGCACTCTACGTGAAGATCGACGACTGGCTCGGGAAGCGTCGTCGGACCGGGCGTCCTCCGAAGCTGTCCGACGCCGAACTATTGACCATCGCGGTGGCTCAGGCCCTGCTCGGGATTCGTTCCGAGGCCCGGTGGCTGCGGTTTTTGCCCAAGCATCTGCCCGGCGCGTTCCCGTATCTGCCCGGTCAGTCCGGCTACAACAAGCGCCTGCGGGCCGCGCTGCCGCTACTCAAGAAGGCTATCCGGCTGGTCGCTTCGGACACTGACCTGTGGCACGACGACGTATGGGTCACCGACTCCACCCCGGTCGAGTGCGGCCGGTCCCGGCCCACGGCGAAACGCTCCGAGCTGGCCGGCTGGGCCGGCTACGGCTACTGCGCCTCACACTCCCGGTTCTTCTGGGGGCTGCGCCTACATCTGATCTGCACACCCTCGGGCCTGCCGATCGCCTGGTCCCTGGCGACCGCGAAGACCGACGAACGCCAGGTCTTAACCGCTGCCCTGGAAGACGACCCCAGCCTGCTCGAGGCCCGGCCGGGACAGCTGATCATCGCGGACAAAGGCTATGTCTCCGCCGAACTTGACCGTTGGCTCGCTGATCGCGGAGCCCGGCTACTGCGCCCTTCCTACCGCAACCGGACTGCACACCCTGGCGAGCACCTACTCAAACCCGTCCGGCAGTTGATCGAATCGGTCAACGACACGTTGAAAGGCCAGCTCGACCTGGAGCTGCACGGCGGCCGCAGCATCGAAGGCGTCGGTGCCCGCATCGCGCAACGCCTCCTCGCCATGACCGCCGCGATCTGGCACAACCGCGCCACCGGCCAACCCTTGACCAGGTCCTTGATCGCTTACGACCACTGACTCAGTTAGGACTTACTCGTCTAGTGGTCAGCGCCGTTCCAGTCCTGGCCGACACCGACCGAGACCTCCAGCGGCACGGACAGCGGATAGGCCCCGCCCATCTCCTGCCGCACCAGAGCCTCCAGCGTCTCGCGCTCCCCCGGTGCCACGTCGAAGACGAGCTCGTCGTGGACCTGGAGGAGCATGCGGGACCGCAGGCCGGCGGTGCGCAGGGCGCCGTCGACGCGGAGCATGGCGATCTTGATGATGTCGGCCGCCGAGCCCTGGATCGGGGCGTTCAGGGCCATGCGTTCGGCCATGTCGCGGCGCTGGCGGTTGTCGCTGCTCAGGTCGGGCAGGTAGCGGCGGCGGCCGAGGATGGTGGCCGTGTAGCCGTCCTGGACCGCGCGGCGGACCACGGTCTGGAGGTAGTCGCGGACGCCGCCGAAGCGCTGGAAGTATTCCTCCATCAAGGTGCGGGCTTCGTCGGTCGAGATGGTGAGCTGGTTGGACAGGCCGAAGGCGCTCAGGCCGTACGCGAGGCCGTAGTTCATCGCCTTGATCTTGCGGCGCTGGTCGGGGACGACCTCCTCGACCGGGACGTGGAAGACCGACGAGGCCGTGGCCGCGTGGAAGTCGGCGCCCGAGTTGAAGGCCGCGATCAGGGCCTCGTCCTTGGACAGGTGCGCCATGATGCGCATCTCGATCTGGCTGTAGTCGGCTGTCATCAGCGACTCGAAGCCCTCGCCGACCACGAACGCGCGGCGGATGCGGCGGCCTTCCTGGGTGCGGATCGGGATGTTCTGCAGGTTGGGGTCGGTCGAGGAGAGCCGGCCGGTCGCCGCGACCGTCTGGTTGAACGTCGTGTGGATGCGGCCGTCGTCGGAGACCGACTTGAGCAGGCCGTCCACTGTCGACTTCAGCTTGGCCACGTCGCGGTGGCGCAGCAGGTGCTCCAGGACCGGGTCGCCGGTCTGGGCGAACAGGCTCTGCAGGGCGTCCGCGTCCGTGGTGTAGCCGGACTTGATCTTCTTGGTCTTGGGCAGGCCGCGCTCGGTGAACAGGATCTCCTGCAGCTGCTTGGGTGAGCCCAGGTTGAACTCGCGGCCGACCACCTCGTGCGCCGCCTGCTGGGCCGCCTTCACCTCCGCGGCGAAGTGCGCCTCCAGCTCGGAGAGGTATTCCGTGTCGGCGGCGATGCCGACGTGCTCCATCTCGCCCAGCACGATCGCCAGCGGCTGCTCCACCTCGGCCAGCAGGCGCTGCGAGGCGCCGTCGTCGCGGGACAGCTCCTCGGTGATCGTGTCGGCCAGGTCGAGGGTGGCGCGGGCGCGGAGCATGACGTTCTGCTCGGCGGTGCCCTCGTCGTCGCCGAGGCCGTCCAGGGTCAGCTGGCCGGTCTCCGGGGCGTCGACGCGCAGCTCGCGCTTGAGGTAGCGCAGCGCCAGGTCGGTCAGGTCGTAGGCGCGCTGGTCGGGCTTGGCCAGATAGGCCGCCAGCGCGGTGTCGACGCGGACGCCGGCCAGGGACCAGCCGTGCGCGCGGAACGCCAGCATGGCCGGCTTGGCCTCGTGGATGACCTTGGGGCGGTCGGGGTCGGCCAGCCAGGCGGCAACCGCCTGCTCGTCGCTCTCGTCGAGGGTCGTGGGGTCGAACCAGGCGGCCGGGCCGTCGCCGGTGGCGATCGCGACGCCGGTCAGCTCGCCGGTGCCGCGGCCGAAGCGGCCGGTGACCGCGACGCCGACGGGCGCCTCGCGGGCGTGCTCGCTCAGCCAGCCCTCGACCTGACCGGCGGCCAGGACCGTGCCGGAGAGGTCGAAGCCGGACTCCGCCTCGGGCTCGACGGCGTCGAGATACGAGTAGAGCCGCTCGCGCAGCACCCGGAACTCGAGGGCGTCGAAGACCTGGTGCACGGCCTCACGGTCCCAGCCCTGCCACTTGACGTCCTCGGGGCGCAGCGGCAGCTCCAGGTCGCAGACCAGGGCGTTGAGCTCGTAGTTGCGCATGACGTCGGCCAGGTGGGCGCGCAGGTTCTCCCCCGCCTTGCCCTTGATCTCGTCGACGTGCGCGATGATGCCGTCCAGCCCGCCGTACTGGTTGATCCACTTGGCCGCGGTCTTGTCCCCGACGCCGGGCACGCCGGGCAGGTTGTCGCTGGCCTCGCCGACCAGGGCGGCCTTGTCGCGGTAGCGGCCCGGGGGGACGCCGTATTTCGTCTCGATGGCCTCGGGGGTCATCCGCCAGACCTCGGACACGCCGCGGACCGGGTAGAGGATCGTGACGTGCTCGCCGGCCAGCTGGAACGCGTCGCGGTCGCCGGTGGAGATGACGACCTCCATGCCGGCGTCGCGGGCCTGGCAGGCCAGCGTGCCGATGACGTCGTCGGCCTCGTAGCCGGGTTTCTCCACCACCGGGATGCGCAGCGCCTCGAGGATCTCCTTGACCAGGCTGACCTGGCCCTGGAACGGCTGCGGGGTCTCGGCACGACCGGCCTTGTAGTCGGCGTACTTCTCGGTGCGGAACGACACCCGGGAGACGTCGAAGGCGACCACGATGTGCGTGGGCTTCTCGTCCCGCAACATGTTGATCAGCATCGACGTGAAGCCGAACACGGCGTTGGTCGGCTGGCCCGTCTGCGTCGAGAAATTCTCCACCGGCAGCGCGAAGAAGGCGCGATAGGCCAGCGAATGCCCATCGAGCAGCAGCAAGCGGGGGGTCTGGGCGTCGTTACTCACGTCGCAGAACTCTAGTCTCGCCGTACGACAAGAACCGGGACCGCCCCGCCTGCTTCACAGCACCTTGCTCAGGAATGCCTTGGTTCGTTCCTGCTGCGGATTGCCGATGACCTCGCGCGGAGGTCCCTGCTCGACCACGACGCCGCCGTCCATGAAAATCAGCGAGTCGCCGACCTCGCGGGCGAAGCCGATCTCGTGGGTCACCACGATCATGGTCATGCCGTCACGGGCCAGGTCCTTCATCACGTCCAGGACCTCACCGACCAGCTCGGGGTCCAGCGCGCTGGTGGGCTCGTCGAAGAGCATCAGCTTGGGCCGCATGGCCAGCGCCCGGGCGATCGCCACACGCTGCTGCTGGCCGCCGGAGAGCTGACTCGGGTAGCTGTCCTTCTTCTCGCCCAGGCCGACCCGGTCGAGCAGCGCCGCCGCGCGGTCGCGGACCTCGCCCTTGTTCTCCCGCTTGACCCGGCAGGGCGCCTCCATGACGTTCTGCAGCACCGTCATGTGCGGAAAGAGGTTGAACCGCTGGAACACCATGCCGATGGCCCGGCGCTGCGCGGCGACCTCTTTCTCCTTGAGCTCGTGCAGCTTGCCGCCGCGCTCGCGGTAGCCGATCAGGTCGCCGTCGACGAAGATCCGGCCGGCGTTGATCTTCTCCAGGTGGTTGATGCAGCGCAGGAACGTCGACTTGCCCGAGCCGGAGGGGCCCAGCACGCAACTGACCTCGCCGGACTTCACCACGAGGTCGATGCCCTTGAGCACCTCCAGCGATCCGAAGGACTTGTGCACGCTCTCCGCGCGCACCATCTCGTCCGTCATGCTGCCGCCCCTCCCGGACCCGACGTGGGCACCGCACCGCCCTGCTCGGCCGTGAGGCCGCTGAGCCGCATCCGGGCCTTGCCGGCGGTGCCGTAACCGCGGCTGAAGTGCCGCTCCACGAAGAACTGCACGACCATCAGCACACTGCAGATGATCAGATACCAGAGGCAGGCCGCGATCAGTACGGGCAGCACGATGAACGTGCGCGAGCTGATCGCCTGCAACTGGAAGAACAGCTCGAACGACACCGGTACGAATGCCACCAGCGACGTGTCCTTGACCATCGCGATCGTCTCGTTGCCGGTCGGCGGGACGATCACCCGCATCGCCTGGGGCAGCACGATGCGGCGCAGCACCTGACCGCGGGACAGACCCAGCGCCGACGCCGCCTCGGACTGGCCCTCGTCCACGGACTGGATGCCGGCCCGGACGATCTCGGCCATGTACGCGGCCTCGGACAGCCCCAGCGCCAGCACGCCGGCCAGGAAACCGGAGAGCAGGTCGGTGGCCTTGATGCTGTAGAACTGCGCGTTCAGGTCGTGGATGCCGAACAGGTTGCCGAGCTGCGCGTCGAACGGCAGCCCGAAGCCGATCCGCTCCCACAGGATGCCCAGGTTGCCGAAGAGGATCGCCAGCACCAGCCGGGGCAGCGCCCGGAACACCCAGGTGTAGCCGAAGGCGACGCTGGACAGGATCGGGTTCGTCGACAGCCGCATGATCGCCACCACGACGCCCAGCCCGACACCGATCACCATCGCCAGCACGGTCAGCAGCAGCGTGCCGCGCAGACCCTCCAGCACCGGGCCGGTGAACATGGCCCCGCGCTTGCCCTCGCCCATGCTGACGAAGATGAAGTGCCAGTTGAACCGGTCGTTGGTGAAGATCAGGTGGAGGAACATGGCGGCGAGCACGGCCAGGACCGCGATCGCCACCCAGCGCCCGGGGTGCCGGACGGGCACGGCCTTGATGGCCTCGGGTCGTGCCCGTCCGGACTGTGTCTCCGTCGTCATTGCGCGGGTCAGGAGACCTGCGGGTTGACGGCCGGGTCGGTGATGCCGCCGGCCTCGACGCCCCACTTGGTGAGGACCGTCTTGTACGTGCCGTCGGCGATCAGCGCCTCCAGCGCGGCCTCGATCGCAGCGCCGAACTCCGCCTGCGCCTTCGGCAGGACGTAGCCGTACGGCGCCGAGTCGTAGATGTCGCCGACCAGGGCCAGCTGGCCGTTGGTCTGCTTCACCGCGTACGCGCCGATCGGCGAGTCCGCCAGCATGGCCTCGTCCTTGCCCGAGACGACCGCGTTGGTCGCGTCGGCCTGGGACTGGTACTGGTCGATCGTGATCTTCGCCTTGCCGGCCTCGGTGCACTTCTTCGACCGCGCGGTGACGTCGTCGAGCTGCACGGTGCCGACCTGCACAGCGACCTTCTTGCCGCAGGCGTCGTCCGGGTTGATCGTCGCCCCGGCCTTGGCCGCCCACTGCGTGCCGGCGTTGAAGTAGGACACCATGGTGGCCTCCTTCATCCGCTCGGCGTTGACGGTGAACGAGGACACCCCGACGGTGTACTTGCCGGAGGTCACGCCCGGGATGATCGCGTCGAACTTGGACGACTGCCACTCGGTGGTCAGGCCCAGCTTCTGCGCCACCGCGTTGAACAGGTCCACGTCGAAGCCGATGACCGTCTTGCCGTCGGCGTCCAGGTACTCGTTCGGCGCGTACGTGGAGTCCGTACCGATGATGAGCTTGCCGGCCGCCTTGATGTCGGCCGGGACCTTGTCGGCCAGCGAGGTGTCGGCGGAAGCCGACGGCACCGGAGCGCCCGACCCGGTGCCCGGGTCGTCCGACTCCTCGCCGCAGGCGGTCAGAGAAAGGGTCATCGCGAACGCGGCGGTCAGGCCCACGAACGCGCGCCGCATGGGGGTGGTGCGGAACATCGTCGTCAACTCCTCAATGGTGTTCGGGTGGGCTCAAGCGACGCCGAGGTAGGCGTCCTTGACCGAGGGGTCGGTCAGCAACTCGGCGCCGGTACCGGACTTGACGATCTCGCCGGTCTCCAGCACGTACGCCCGGTGTGCCCGGGACAGCGCCTGCTGGGCGTTCTGCTCAACCAGGAGCACGGTCGTGCCCTGCTGGTTGATCTCCACGACGATGTCGAAGATCTGCTGGATCAGCATGGGCGCCAGGCCCATCGACGGCTCGTCGAGCAGCAGCAGCTTCGGCCGGCTCATCAGCGCCCGGCCGACCGCCAGCATCTGCTGCTCGCCACCGGACATGGTGCCACCGACCTGCTTCTCGCGCTCCCGGAGCCGCGGGAACAGCGTGAACACCCGGTCCAGATCCTCGCTGATCTCGGCCCGGTTGCGCCGCGTGTAGGCGCCCATCTCCAGGTTCTCGCGCACCGACATGCCCGGGAAGATGCCCCGGCCCTCCGGCGACTGCGAGACACCCCGCACGACCCGCAGGTCCGCGCGGAGCTTGGTGATGTCCTCGCCGTTGAAGGTGATCGTGCCCTGGGCGACCGGGCGCAGCCCGGAGATCGCCCGCATGGTCGTCGACTTCCCGGCGCCGTTGGCGCCGATCAGGGCGACGATCTCGCCCTCGCCGACGGTCAGGCTGATGCCGTGCAGGGCCTGGATGCGCCCGTACATCAACGTGACGTCTTTCAGCTCAAGCAGCATCGGTCGGCACTCCCAGGTACGCCGCGATCACAGCCGGGTTGTCCCGCACCTCGGCGGGCGTCCCCTCAGCGATCTTCTTGCCGAACTCCAGCACCACGATCCGGTCGGTCACACCCATGACCAGGCGCATGTCGTGCTCGATGAGCAGCACGGTCACCCCGCTGTCGCGGATCTTGCGGATCAGCGCGAGCAGCTCGGTCTTCTCCGCCGGGTTGAAGCCGGCGGCCGGCTCGTCCAGGCACAGCAGCGTCGGGTTCGTGGCCAGGGCCCGGGCGATCTCCAGGCGCCGCTGCTCGCCGTACGACAGGTTGCGCGCGACGTCACCGGCGCGGTGCTCGATGCCGACGAAACGGAGCAGCTGGTACGACCGGTCCCGGCCCGTACGCTCCTCGCGGTGGTGCCGGGGCAGCCGGAACAGAGCGGCGATCACGCTGGTCTTGTGGTGGGCGTCCGCGCCCACCATCACGTTCTCCAGCGCGGTCATCTCCGGGAACAACCGCACGTTCTGGAACGTGCGGGCGATCCCGCCGCGGGTGATCTCGTGCTTCTTCTTGCCGACGATCGACTGGCCCTGGAACCGGATCCCGCCGCTGGTCGGGCGGTACACGCCGGTCATGGCGTTGAAGCAGGTGGTCTTGCCGGCCCCGTTCGGGCCGATCAGACCGAAGATCTCACCCTTGCGCAGGCTGAAGCTGACCTCGTTGAGCGCGACGACACCGCCGAAGCGGAGCGTCACGTTGTCCACCTCGAGCAGGACGTCACCGACCGGTTTCGCCGGGGCGTTGTCCTTGGGCCCGGCCTTGTCGACGGGACCCGCATTGGCCGCGTCGGCCTCCTGCGGCGTCTCGATATGCGGCTCACTCAATGGGAGCCACCTCCTTCTCGCGGTCCTTGAGCTCCATCGCGCGGCGCCGGCTCGGGATCAGGCCCTGCGGGCGGAAGATCATGATCGCGATGATCACCGCGCCGAAGATGGCGAACCGGAAACCGAACAGGTCGGTGTGCCAGATCGGGTCCTCGATGCCACGCAGCCGGTCCGGGATGTACGAGATCAGCGCGCCACCCAGGATCGCCCCGGCGATGTTGCCGGAACCACCCATGACCACACCGGCGAGCACCAGGATCGAGAACTGCAGCACGAACGTCTGCGAGTTCATGAAGCCCTGCTGGCCGGCGAACATCACGCCGCCCAGGCCACCGATGAAGGCGCCGATCGCGAACGCCCACAGCTTGTACTTGATCGTCCGCACGCCCATGATCTCGGCGGCTTCCTGATCCTCGCGGATCGCCAGCCACGAGCGGCCGACCCGGCTGTTGTCCAGGTTGCGGACCCCGAAGATGACCAGAATGATCACCGCGAGGCCCAGCCAGTAGTACGGCACCGCGTCGGCGACGCCGAAGATCGGCTTGCCGTCGGAGAACTCACCCGGCGGGTGCGGGATGTCCGAGAAGCCCCGGTCACCACGCAGCGTCTCGGTGCTCGTGGCCACGATCCGGATGATCTCCGCGAAGCCCAGCGTCACGATCGCCAGATAGTCACCGCGCAGCCGCAGGGTCGGATAACCCAGGACCAGGCCGGAGAGCATCGCCACCGCGAGACCGATCGGCACCGCGGCCAGCCAGCCCCACTCGGTCCGCAGCACGCTGTCCGGCGAGGAGAGCAGCGCGACCGTGTAGGCGCCGACGGCGAAGAAGCCGACGTAGCCCAGGTCGAGCAGACCGGCGAAACCGACCACCACGTTCAGGCCCAGCGCCAGCAGCACGTAGTAGGACATGTTGAACAACGCACTCGGCCAGTCGATGCCCTGCGTGACGATCTGCGGGCCGAGCAGCGGGATCTCGCCCACGTACGGCAGCAGGAACGCCAGCGCGGCGAAGACCACACCCAGCACGATCCGGACCACCTTGGGCTGCCGGCCGTACCAGCCGCGCACACCGCCGCGGTCCTCGCGCCTGTTCTTCTTCTCCTGCGCGGACAGCGACCCGGGGGCCGGCGTCTTCGGCGCGGGGGAACTCGTCGCCTCGGTTGTCATGCCCGTGCCCTCCCGAGAGACTCGCCCAGCAGGCCCGTCGGACGGACCAGCAGGATCAACACCAGCAGCACGAACGACGCGGCGTGCAGCCACTCGGTGCCGAACAGCGAGGCCGCGTAGTTCTGCAGCAGACCCAGCAGCAGCCCGCCGAGCAGCGCACCACGCAGGTTGCCGATACCACCGAGCACCGCCGCGGTGAACGCCTCGATGCCCAGCAGGAAGCCGGCGTCGAACCGCGTGACACCGATCTTCAGGTCGTACATCACCGCAGCGATACCCGCCATCAGGCCGCCCAGCAGGAAGACCAGGGAGATCACGCGGCTCTTGTTCACGCCCATCAGCGCCGCACTGTCCGGGTTCTGCGCCACCGCGCGGATACCCCGGCCCAGCCGCGAACGGTTGATGAAGCGGTCCAGCAGGAACATCATCACGAGCGCCAGCACGATGATCAGAATCTGCAGATTCGTCACATGCATGTTGCCGATCACGAAGACGTCACGAGGTTGGATCAGCGGCGGCACACCCTTGATGTTGCGCTGGGTCATGACGCCGACGGTCTCGGAGATGAACAGGGACGCGCCGATCGCGGTGATGAGGAACGCGAGCGGCGGGGCGTTGCGCTTACGCAGCGGCCGGTAGGCCACCAGCTCCACCCCGAGTGCGGTGAGGCCGGAGAACACGATCGCCACCACCAGGCCCAGCAACAACAGGCCGATGACGCTCATGACGTTGGGGGTAGCCGAGTTCTGGTCGAGTCCGAAGAAGCCCCAGACGATGAGGCAGGCGTACGAACCGATCAGGAAGACCTCGGAGTGCGCGAAGTTGATCAGGCGGAGTACGCCGTAGACCAGGGTGTAGCCCAGAGCGAAGAGAGCGATGATCGCACCCTGGGCCAGGCCCGTGATCGTGAGCGGCCCGAAGTCCTGAATCAGACCGGAGAAGTTCACAAGGGGCTCCTGAAACGAGAAGGTCGGTGCGGCCGGAGATCATCCGGCCGCACCGGCCCTACGAAAAGTTACTCAGTCGATCAGGCGGTAGGAACCTCTTGGTCCGCGATCTGGTTGCCCGTCGGGTCGAACTTGAACGTCCACACCTTGATGTAGCTCGGGTCGAGCTCGCCCTTGTCGGTGAACTTGTACGTGTTGGCGATGCCCTTGTACTCGGCCGTCGACAGGTACGTGTTCAGCTTCTCCGTCGTGGTGTTGCCCGCGTCGATGCCCTGCAGCAGCATGTTCGCGGCGTCGAACGCCACGTCGCTGTAGGTACCGGCGTCGACGTTCCACTTGGCCTTGTAGTCCGTGACGAACGTGCCGCCCGCCTTCTCCGGCGGGGAGCACGGGCAGGTCACGATGGTGCCGGTGGCCGGGCCGTTACCCGCGGCCTTGGCCAAGCCGACGTCCTTCATGCCGTCGCCGCCGACCAGCGTGCCCTTCCAGCCCGCCGAGGTGAGCGCCTTACGGATCAGGCCGGCGTTCTGGTAGTAGCCGCCGTAGAACAGCACGGTCGCCTGCGACGAGACGACCTTCTGCACCAGCGCCGAGAAGTCGGTCTGCTTGCCGTCGGCCTCGGTCTTGTCCTTGCCGATCACCGCGGCACCGAGGGTCTTCTCCACGACCTCCGACAGGCCCGCACCGTACGCGGACTGGTCGTTCGCCACGAAGACCTTCTGGGCCTTCATGACGTCCTTGATGTAGTTGGCCGCGGCCGGACCCTGCGCGTCGTCGTTGGCGACAGCGCGGTGGAACGTCTTCCAGCCGTTCGCCGTCAGCGACACGCGCGTCGCGGACGGGGTGACCGACGGGATGCCGGCGGCCTCGAAGATCGGCACCGCGGCCTCGGACTCGCCCGAGAACGGCGGGCCGACGATGCCCAGGATCTTCTTGTCCGCGACCAGGTTACGAGCCACACCGGGCGCGACGCCCGGCTCGCCCTGAGAGTCGAACTTCGCGACCGTGATGCAGTCGGAGCCCTTCTTCGTGTTGTACTGGTTGATCGCGAGCTCGAAGCCCTGCTCGATGTTCACACCGAGGTTCGCCGAAGACCCCGTCAGGGCGCCAAAGTACGCGAGCTTGTAGCCGCAGTTGCCGCTGGCCGTGTCATCACTGCCGCTGTCGCTGTTGCAAGCAGCAGCACCGGCGATGAGGCCGATAACGGCCAACCCGCCGATGGCACGTACGAGAACCTGCCTCAAGGTTGGAACCCTCCTCCATACCGAACCCACCGAGCCACCGCCGGTCGATTGGCACTTGCGCACCGGCACGACACAACTGCGCCCGTCATGGGGCGGGACGCTATCCCACGATCCGGCACCGTAGTAAGTGTTCGCACGGGCATTCACCGAACCGTTACGTCCGGTGATCCCCCGCCGGAGAAGGTGTAACAAACAGGCAGTTCTCAGAGGTCACCGGTCATGGGGCGGGCGTACCGGTGGACTCCTCGCCCTCGGCGAGAATCCGGTCGGCGACCTCACGCATCGTCATCCGGTGATCCATCGCGGTGCGCTGGATCCACTTGAACGCTTGCGGCTCGGTCATCGAGTACTTCGTCATCAGCTCGCCCTTGGCCCGCTCGACCGACTTGCGGGTCTCCAGCCGGTCGGTCAGCCCCGCGACCTCCGACTCCAGCGCGGAGATCTCCGAATACCGGGAGAGGGCGATCTCGATCGCCGGCACCAGGTCGGACTTCTGGAACGGCTTCACCAGGTACGCCATCGCGCCGGCGGCCCGGGCCCGCTCGACCAGGTCCCGCTGACTGAAAGCGGTCAGGATGACGACCGGCGCGATGCGCCCGCCGGCGATCCGCTCCGCGGCCGCCAGGCCATCCATGATCGGCATCTTGATGTCCAGGATGACGAGGTCCGGCGTCAGATCCTCGGCCAGCCGTACGGCGGTCTCGCCGTCACCGGCCTCACCGACGACGTCGTAGCCCTCCTCCACGAGCATCTCGGCCAGGTCCAGCCGGATGAGCGCCTCGTCCTCGGCGATCAGAACCCGCCTGCGCTCGGCACCCGCCTGCGTGTCGGCCACGAACCCCTACCCCCAACGCTGGTGAAGTCGCGACACCCGGGTATCTGGGTGCCACCGCCCTCAGCGTAGTGGGTAAGCTTCGACGTGCTCTGGTCAGCGTGACCTTGTCACGATCGGACCGGGCATGCCGGGGTGGCGCAATCGGCTGACGCGGATGACTCAAAATCATCTGTCTGAAAGGACATGCGGGTTCGAATCCCGTCCCCGGCACCACGAAAAACTGTCGTACCCCTGTTCGACAATGCCCGGGTGCATCCACCTCATCTGCGCGAACGCGCGACAGCAATGATGGCGGCCGGCATCCCTTTCGGCGAGGTCTGCAAGGCCGTCGGGCTGCCCCGCGGCACGGTCGCGCATTGGTTCTACGGCGAGCGCGCCAGACGGCGGCTGATGCATCCTCCCGAGCCGTCAAGATGCCCGCGCTGCCGACCGATTCCCGGCCCGCCGCAAGATCAGAAAAGCTATTCGTACCTTCTCGGCCTCTACCTCGGCGACGGCCACCTGGTCACCAGCGCCAAGGTGCCGGTGTTGCGCGTCTCCTGCACCGCTACGTGGCCGGGACTGATCGCCCAGTGCGAAACTGCGATGCTGGCGGTCCTGGCGAGGAGCGTGCAGCGGGTGCGGCAGACCGGCTGCATCAATGTGCAGAGTTACTCCGGACATTGGCCCTGCCTGCTGCCTCAGCACGGACCCGGGCGAAAGCATGAACGACCCATTCGGCTGACGGACTGGCAGCAGCCGATAATCGACGAGAATCCGGGAAGCTTCCTGCGCGGACTATTTCACTCCGATGGCTGCCGGGTTACCAACAAGGTGGTGCGATCAGGCAAAACATATCTCTATCCGAGGTACATGTTCTCCAACGAATCAGCCGACATCATGGCGCTCTGCCAGGAATCGCTCGATCAGCTCGGCCTCCGATGGCGGATGTGCCGGCGCAACCTCCTGTCGGTCGCGCGCCGCGACGACGTCCGGGAGTTGGACCAATACGTGGGACCCAAGCACTGACGCGATGCCCAGTAAACCTCAGGGTGACTACCGGAGCAGGCAGCGAACCGCCTCGGGGGAATTCCGGGAAAGACCGGTTTGCCGGTCTCGCTGGTGTTGTCATGGCAGTACCAGCACTGCCAGGAGGCTCCATGTTGTGGTCCGGCTCGTCGCCCCTGACCGTCGTCCGCGACGGGATGTGGGGGTTCCTTCTGTTCGCGGGTGTGGCGTGGCTGGCGATCGCCTGGAGTGTGCTGCGGCTGGAGCCCGCCGACCTGGTGCACGTGGCCGGTCCGGTTATCCTGTTCGCGGCGGTCACCGAGGCGGTGCGTGCGCTGGCCGGGACGCGGACCTGGTGGCTGAACGCCGGCATGGCCGTGCTGTTCGCCGCCACCGGCGTGATCATGCTGCGGGACGGGGACACGACGTGGACCACGCCGGCCGCGCTGATCGGCTGGTACCTCATGGTCCGGGGGGCGGCCGACATCGCGATCTCGATGCTGACCCGCGAGAGCGACCGGATCTGGGGCCTGCTCATGGTGGTCGGCGTGGTCGAGGCCGCGCTGGGCTTCTTCTCGGCGAGCTCGTACGTGCGGACGCCGGAGCTGGTCGTGCTGGTGCTCGGCGGGGCCGCGCTGAGCCGCGGGATCGCCGACCTGGTCGCCTCGTTGCGGCTGCGGGAGGCCTCGGTCGCCGCGCGGGCGGGGCGGTTGCTGGAGCTGACGCCGCAGCGGGCTGTCGGAGTTGCCGGGTATTCGGCCGGGCTGACCGATTTCGAGTCCGGGTCGCAGCGGGCCTCGGGCCCCCGGCACCGGGCCGCGGCCCGGCCTTCGGCCTCGGCCTCGGCGCTGTCGGACCTTTCCGCGTCGGCTGCCCCACCGGTACGGGCGCAGGCCCAGCTACCGCAGGACGGGCCGACCGGCAGCTTCCACGAAGAGGTGTTGCGGACGACCGCCGACCTCGACGCGATGCTGGCGCTGGCCGGGGTGACCGGCGCGGCGGTGCCGGGTGCGGCAGCTCAGGCGGCGGCGGACGAGCACGTCGAGGTTCCCGACACGGCCGAGGGTGCGGAGTTGCAGGCCGAGGCGTCGGCGGGGCAACGGGTGGCGCCCGGGTCGGATGAGGCATCGCCGGCGGCGGGCGAGGCGGGGATGGACGACTCGTCGAGCGTCGGCCGCGGCCGGCTGGTGGACTGAAAGTTTCCCCTGCCCCGCTGGTGGCGGGACCCGCTGAACGGCCAGTCGCCGGGCCGGGGTCCCGCCCCGGCGGGGCCCTTTCTTGTTCCGGGCAGCCTCAGGCTCCGACGCGGCGGAGCAGGCCCTCCTGGACCGCGCTGGCGATGTGCCGGCCGTCCTCGGTGAACATCCGGCCGCTGGCCAGTCCCCGGCTGCCGCTCGCCGACGGGCTCGTGCAGTCGTACAGGAACCATTCGTCCGCGCGGAACGGCCGGTGCAGCCACAGCGCGTGGTCCAGGCTGGCGCCGATCACGCCGCCCGGCCCCCACACCTCGCCGTGCATCGACAGGACCGAGTCGAGCAGGGACAGGTCCGATGCGTAGGTCAGGGCGCAGGCGTGGATCAGCGGGTCGTCCGGCAGCTTGCCGTTGATGCGCATCCAGACGCGTTGCTCGTCGGCGGCGTCGCGGTCGCCCGGCGGGACCCAGCCGGGGGTGCCCACGTAGCGGACGTCGATCGCCTGCGGGGCCGCCTTGAACGCGGCCGCGCGGTCCGGGTAGCGGGCCAGCCAGTCGAGCATCGTGCGGGTCTCGTCCGGGCCCGGCACGCCCTCCGGCGGGGGCGTGTGGTGGTCGAGGCCCTGCTCGGTGACCTGGAACGACGCCGACATGAAGAAGATCGTGCGGCCGTGCTGCTGGGCCGTGGAGCGGCGGACCGAGAAGGACCGGCCGTCGCGGATCTTCTCGACCGCGAAGTCGATCGGGACCGTCGGGTCGCCCGGGCGCACGAAGTAGCCGTGCAGGGAGTGCACGCGGCGTTCCGGGTGGACCGTGCGGCCGGCCGCGACCAGGGCCTGGCCCGCGACCTGGCCGCCGAAGACCCGCTGGGCGCCGACCTGGGGGCTCTCGCCCCGGAACGTGGCCGCGTCGATCTGCTTGAGGTCGAGGACCTCGAGGAGCTGATCGACGGCGGCCTGTCCCGTCAGCGGGGTGCTCACTTCTGCTCGGTCACCGTGGCCGGGTCGACGAGCGAGCCGAGCTGGTGCACGCGCAGGGTGTTGGTGGAGCCGGGCGCGTTCGGCGGGCTGCCGGCCACGACGACGACGTACTCGCCGGGCTTGGCCAGGCCGAGGCCGAGCATGGCGTGGTCGACCTGGCGGAACATGTCGTCGGTGTGCTCGACGAAGTCCGTCAGGAACGTCTCGACGCCCCAGGACAGGGCCAGCTGGTCGCGGACCTCGGCGACCGGGGTGAAGGCCAGCAGCGGGAGCTCGCAGTGCAGCCGGGAGAGGCGGCGGACCGTGTCGCCGGTCTGGGAGAACGCGACCAGGGCCTTGGCGCCGATGTTGCGGGCGATCCGGCTGGCGGCCACGGTCAGCGCGCCGCTGTGGGTGCGCGGGTCGTGCTGCAGGACCGGGACGCCGAAGTCGCCGCTCTCCGTGGTGGTGACGATCTTCGCCATGGTGCTGACGGTAAGGACCGGATACTTGCCGACCGAGGTCTCGCCGGAGAGCATCACCGCGTCGGCGCCGTCGAGGACCGCGTTCGCGACGTCGGAGGCCTCGGCGCGGGTCGGGCGGGAATTCTCGATCATCGAGTCGAGCATCTGGGTGGCCACGATGACCGGCTTGGCGTTCTCCCGGCAGAGCTGCACGGCCCGCTTCTGCACCAGAGGCACCTGGTCGAGCGGCAGCTCGACGCCGAGGTCGCCGCGGGCGACCATGACGCCGTCGAAGGCCAGCACGATGGCCTCGAGGTGGGTGACCGCCTCGGGCTTCTCGACCTTGGCGATGACCGGCAGGCGGACACCCTCTTCGTCCATGATCGCGTGGACGAGCTTGATGTCGTCGGGCGAGCGGACGAACGACAGGGCGATCAGGTCGACGCCGAGGCTGAGGGCGAAGCGCAGGTCGGCCTCGTCCTTGTCGCTCATCGCGGGGACGCTGACGGCGACGTTGGGCAGCGAGACGCCCTTGTTGTTGCTGACCGGGCCGCCCTCGGTGACCAGGCAGCGGATGTCGTTGCCCTCGACGGCGGAGACCTCGACGGCGACCTTGCCGTCGTCGATCAGGAGCCGGTCGCCGACCTTGACCTCCTGCGGCAGCTTCGTGTACGTGCAGCTGACCCGGTCGGGGGTGCCGAGGATGTCGTCGCTGGTGATGGTGACGGTGTCACCGTTGGCCCAGATGTGCGGCCCGTTGGCGAACTTGCCCAGCCGGATCTTGGGGCCCTGGAGGTCGGCCAGGACGGCGACGGCGCGGCCGGTCTCCCGGGCGGCGGTGCGGACCATGTCGTAGATCTGGCGGTGGTCCTCGTGGCTGCCGTGGCTGAAATTCAGCCGGGCCACGTCCATGCCGGCCTCGACCAGGCCGAGCATGCGCTCGGGGGAGGCGGTGGCAGGACCCATGGTGCAGACGATCTTTGCGCGGCGTGTCACAGCCATCAGGCTAGTCTCTCTTTCGGATCGGCCCGCTGGCCGACCCCCGTCATGGGGATGAACTGCAAGTAGCGACGCGCCGTGAGGTTCCGGCCGGCGTCGGCGGGCTTCAGCGACCGCGATCAGCCTCAGCTTATCGGTCGCCCCGGTGCGGTTGCGGGCAGACGGGGTACGGCGCGACCCGCCCCTCGCAGGTGACCCTGAACCGTTTGACGGATCGTCACGTGTTGACAGCAGCCGGTTGTTCAGCGGCGGTTGTCCTGGAGGTGTGACGATGGCGTTCGGGGAGCACGCGGACAGGTTCGGATGGGCGGCGGCGAGGCGCCGCCGGGTGTTGGAGCAGGCGGAACGTGAGCAGGCCCGGGAGTCCGAGGCTGCACGCGAGAGGCTGTTGCGGCACGCCGCCGGGGCGGAACACCGGCTGGCCGCCTAGGTGCCGCATCCGCGCGACCGACAGCACGGGGGTGCCCGGCAGCGCGGAGCGGACCAGGTGGGCGGAGAAGACGGATACGGTCACGGGGCGGATGCACCGCCCCGTGACCGACTCCTGGATCAGCGCACCGCGGCCAGCGGCTGCGACGACGGGCGTACCGGTGCCGGCAGTTCGCCGAAGCCGCCAAGGTAGGTGTGGATCGCGGCGGCGGCCGCCCGGCCCTCGGCGATGGCCCAGACGATCAGCGAGGCCCCGCGGTGCATGTCACCCGCGACGAAGACGCCCGGCACGCCGGTCTGCCAGTCGTCGCCGGCGTCGACCGCGCCGCGGACGTTGCGGGTCACGCCGAACTGCTCCAGCAGCGGCTGCTGCTCGGTGCCCTCGAAGCCGATCGCGAGCAGCACCAGTTGGGCGGGCAGGTCACGCTGAGAGCCCTCCTGGACCGTGACGGTACGGCGCCCGTTGACCCGTTCCACGACCACGTCCGCGACCCGTACCGACGTCACGTTGCCCGTACCGTCGTCGACGAACTCCTGGACCGCGACGCCGAAGATGCGTTCGCCGCCCTCCTCGTGGGCCGGGTAGTTGCGCAGGATGACCGGCCAGGTCGGCCACGGGTGCAGCTCGCCGAGCCGGGTCTCCGGCGGCAGCGGGTACTGGTCGAGCTGGATCACACCCGCCGCGCCCTGCCGGTGGGCGACGCCGAGGCAGTCCGCGCCGGTGTCGCCGCCGCCGATGATCACCACGTGCTTGCCCGCGGCGTCGATCGGCGTGCTCTCCTGCTGGCCGGCCACCACCCGGTTGGCCGGGACGAGGTGCTCCATGGCCAGGTGCACGCCGCCGAGGTGGCGTCCCGGGGTGTCGGTGGCGTCCCGGCCGGCCAGGGCGCCGCAGGTCAGCAGCACCGCGTCGAAACGTTCCCGCAGGTCGTCGGCGGTGATGTCGACGCCCACGTTGACGCCGGTCTCGAAGACCACGCCCTCGGCGGCCATCTGCGCCAGCCGCTCGTCGATGCGGTCCTTCTCCAGCTTGAAGTCGGGGATGCCGTACCGGAGCAGGCCGCCGATCTTGTCGTCGCGCTCGTAGACCGTGACGGCGTGACCGGCCCGGGCCAGCTGCTGGGCGGCGGCGAGCCCGGCCGGGCCGGAACCGACGACGGCCACGCTGCGCCCGGACTGCGCCGGAGCCGGCTGCGGGCGCAGGCCGGTGGCGAACGCGTGGTTCGCGATCTCCACCTCGACCTGCTTGATCGTCACCGGGTCGTCGGCGATGCCCAGCACGCAGGCGGCCTCGCACGGCGCCGGGCAGAGCCGGCCGGTGAACTCCGGGAAGTTGTTCGTCGCGTGCAGGCTCTCCGCCGCCGCGTCCCAGGCGCTGGTGCGGACCAGGTCGTTCCAGTCCGGGATGCGGTTGCCCAGCGGGCAGCCCTCGTGACAGAACGGGATACCGCAGTCCATGCACCGGGTGGCCTGGTCGCGGATGAGCTCCTCGCCCGCGGGCGGGTACACCTCGCGCCAGTCGCGGATGCGTACCGGCACCGGGCGGCGCTTGGGCAGCTGTCGTTCGTAGCGCAGGAAACCGTTGGGATCAGGCACGGGTAACCCCCATAACCGCCTCGTCGATGTTCCGACCGGCGGCTTCGGCGGTCTTGATCAGTTCCATCACGCGCTTGTAGTCGCGCGGCACCACCGCGGTGAACTCGCTCACCGCGACCGGCCAGTCGGCGAGCAGGCGCTGCGCCACGGCGGAGCCCGTCTCGGCGAAGTGCTTGCGTACCAGGGTGTGCAGCTGTTCCTGCTCCTCGGCGTTGAGCGGGGTCAGGTCGACCAGCTCCGGGTTGACCCGGCCCGGGTCGAGGCGGTGCACGAACGCGGTGCCGCCGCTCATGCCCGCGGCGAAGTTGCGCCCGACCGTGCCGAGCACCACCACGGTGCCGCCGGTCATGTACTCGCAGCCGTGGTCACCGACACCCTCGACGACCGCCGCGGCGCCGGAGTTGCGGACCGCGAAGCGCTCACCCGCGCGCCCCCGCAGGAACACCTCACCGCCGGTGGCGCCGTACAGGATGGTGTTGCCGGCAATGATGTTCTCCTCCGCGACGAACGGCGCGGTCTCGTCCGGGCGCACGATTACCCGGCCGCCGGAGAGGCCCTTCGCGACGTAGTCGTTGGTGTCGCCGATCAGCCGCAGGGTCACCCCGCGCGGCAGGAACGCGCCGAACGACTGCCCGCCGGTGCCGCGCAGGGTGAAGTGGATGGTGTCGTCGGGCAGGCCGTTGCCGCCGTAGCGGCGGGTGACCTCGCCGCCGAGCATCGCGCCGACGCTGCGGTGGTCGTTGCGCACGGCCACCTCGGCGCGGACCTCGGTGCCCTCGGCCAGGG
The DNA here is from genome assembly GCF_050955795.1 of Actinoplanes sp. CA-051413. Classification (NCBI taxonomy): domain Bacteria; kingdom Bacillati; phylum Actinomycetota; class Actinomycetes; order Micromonosporales; family Micromonosporaceae; genus Actinoplanes; species Actinoplanes sp. CA-051413. Next base: position 2,209,129 of record NZ_CP192100.1, on the reverse strand, counting down.
CCGGGGCGGCCAGCGCGATGAGCTCGTTGTCGAGCGCCTTCTCCAGCCCGTGGTCCTGGGCGACGACGCCGCGGCGGGCGGCACCCTCGGGCAGCTCCGGCACGAACAGCACCGGGGCCAGGTCCAGGCCCTTGGCCTTCCAGTGCGACACGGCCGGCCGCACGTCGAGGATCTCGGCGTGCCCGATGGCCTCGTCGATGGTGCGGAAGCCCAGCTCGGCCAGGTAGCCGCGGACCTCCTCGGCGAGGAACAGGAAGAAGTTCTCCACGAACTCGGGCTTGCCGGTGAACCGCTCGCGCAGCACCGGGTTCTGCGTGGCGATGCCGACCGGGCAGGTGTCCAGGTGGCAGACCCGCATCATGATGCAGCCGGAGACGATCAGCGGCGCGGTCGCGAAGCCGAACTCCTCCGCGCCGAGCAGCGCCGCGATGATCACGTCGCGGCCGGTCTTGAGCTGACCGTCGACCTGCACGGTGACCCGGTCGCGCAGCTTGTTGAGCAGCAGCGTCTGCTGGGCCTCGGCCAGGCCGAGCTCCCACGGGGAGCCGGCGTGCTTGAGCGAGTTGAGCGGGGACGCGCCGGTGCCGCCGTCGTGGCCGGAGATCAGGATCACGTCGGCCTTGAGCTTGGCCACGCCCGCGGCGACGGTGCCGACCCCGATCTCGGAGACCAGCTTCACGTGTACGCGCGAAGCCGGGTTGACGTTCTTGAGGTCGTGGACGAGCTGGGCCAGGTCCTCGATGGAGTAGATGTCGTGGTGCGGCGGCGGCGAGATCAGCCCGACGCCCGGGGTGGCGTGCCGGGTCTTGGCGATCCACGGCCACACCTTGTTACCGGGCAGCTGACCACCCTCGCCCGGCTTCGCGCCCTGCGCCATCTTGATCTGCAGGTCGTCGGCGTTGACCAGGTATTCACTGGTCACGCCGAAGCGGCCGGAGGCGATCTGCTTGACCGACGAGCGGCGCTCGGGGTCGTACAGGCGCTCGACGTCCTCGCCGCCCTCACCGGTGTTGGACTTGCCGCCGAGGCGGTTCATCGCGATCGCGAGGGTCTCGTGCGACTCCGCCGAGATGGAGCCGTAGCTCATCGCGCCGGTGGCGAACCGCTTCACGATCTCGCTGGCCGGCTCGACCTCCTCCAGCGGGATCGCCTCACGGTCCCGGAACCGGAACAGCCCACGCAGCGAACCGGCCGCCTCGGCCAGACCGTCGACCTTGGCCGTGTACTGCTTGAAGACGTCGTACTGCTTGCTGCGGGTGGCGTGCTGCAGCAGGAAGACGGTCTCCGGGTTGAACAGGTGGACCTCGCCCTCGCGGCGCCACTGGTACTCGCCGCCGACCTCGAGGCGGCGGTGGCTGCGCTCGGCCGGGTTCTTCGGGTACGCCTTCGCGTGCCGCGCCGCGACCTCCGCGTGGATCTCGGCCAGGCCGGAGCCGCCGATCCGTCCCGACGTGCCGGCGAAGTAGCGCTGCAGCAGCTTGTTCTCCAGGCCGACAGCCTCGAACACCTGCGCGCCGCAGTACGAGGACACAGTGGAGATGCCCATCTTGGACATGATCTTCAGGACGCCCTTGCCGAGCGCCTTGACGTAGTTGCCGACCGCCTTCTTCGAGTCCATCCCGGCGAGGGGGCCGGTGGCGATCAGGTCGTCGACGCTCTCGAACGCCAGGTACGGGTTGACCGCCGCGGCGCCGTACCCGATCAGCACGGCCGCGTGGTGCACCTCCCGGCAGTCGCCGCTCTCCACCACGAGCGCCACCTGCGTGCGGGTCTGCTCCCGCACCAGGTGCTGGTGCACCGCGGCGGTGAGCAGCAGCGACGGGATCGGCGCCAGGTCCGCGTTGGAGTCGCGGTCGGACAGCACCAGGATGCGCACGCCGTCCTCGATCGCCTCCGACACGTGCCGACAGATCTGCGTCAGGCGCGCCTTGATGCCGGCCGCGCCGTCACGCAGCGGGTAGAGCCCGGAGACCCGGACCGCCTTGAAACCGGGCAGGTCGCCGTCCTCGTCGATGGAGAGCAGCTTGGCCAGGTCGTCGTTGTCGATGACCGGGTACGGCAGCACGATCTGCCGGCAGCTGGCCGGGCCCGGGTCGAGCAGGTTGCCCTCCGGCCCGATGGTGGTGGCCAGGCTGGTCACCAGCTCCTCGCGGATGGCGTCCAGCGGCGGGTTGGTGACCTGGGCGAACAGCTGATGGAAGTAGTCGAACAGCAGCCGCGGGCGGGTCGACAGCGGCGAGATCGGCGTGTCGGTGCCCATCGACCCCAGCGGCTCGGCCCCGGTCCGGGCCATCGGCGCGACCAGGATCTTCAGCTCCTCCTCGGAGTAACCGAAGACCTGCTGGCGGCGCATGACCGAGTCGTGGGTGTAGATGACGTGCTCGCGGGCGGGCAGGTCGCGCAGGTCGATCAGCCCGGCGTGCAGCCACTCGTCGTAGGGCTCGGCGGCGGCCAGCTCGGCCTTGATCTCGTCGTCGTGCACGATCCGGCCGGCCTCGGTGTCGACCAGGAACATCCGGCCCGGCTGCAGCCGGCCCTTGGCGACCACCGTGGCCGGGTCGAGGTCGAGCACGCCGGCCTCGCTGCCCAGCACGACCAGCCCGTCGCTGGTGTGCCACCAGCGGCCGGGACGCAGGCCGTTGCGGTCGAGGACGGCGCCGATGATGCTGCCGTCGGTGAACGCCACGCTGGCCGGGCCGTCCCACGGCTCCATCAGGCTGGCGTGGAAGCGGTAGAAGGCGCGCCGGGCCGGGTCCATGGCCGGGTCGTTCTCCCAGGCCTCCGGGATCATCATCAGCACGGCGTGCGGCAGGCTGCGCCCGGACAGGTGCAGCAGCTCCAGCACGGCGTCGAAGTTCGCCGAGTCGGACGCCTCGGGCGTGCAGACCGGGAACAGCCGCTTGATGTTGCCGGGCACGGTCGGCGAGGCGAGCAGCGCCTCCCGGGCGGCCATCCAGTTCCGGTTGCCGCGGATGGTGTTGATCTCACCGTTGTGCGCGATGAACCTGTACGGGTGGGCGAGCGGCCACGACGGGAACGTGTTGGTGGAGAACCGCGAGTGCACCAGCGCGATGGCGCTGTCCACCCGCTCGTCGGTCAGATCCGGGAAGAACGCGGGCAGCTGGTCGGGCGTCAGCATGCCCTTGTAGGTGATGGTGCGGGCCGACAGCGACGGGAAGTACGCCGCGACGCCGCGCTGCGAACTCTCCCGCTCGGCCTGCTTGCGGATGCAGAACGCGACCCGGTCCAGCTCGAGACCGGACAGCGGCTCGCCGGCCGGGCCGGACTTTCCGCCGGTGAGCCGGTGCGCGGCGAGGAAGACCTGGCGGATCCGCGGGCGGGCGGCCTCGGCGGTCTCACCGAGCCCGGACGGGTCCACGGGCACGTCACGCCAGCCGAGGATGTCACCCCCCTCGACGAGGGCGTACTTCTCGAAGACGGCGACGGAACGGGCGGCCTCGTCGGGGTCGTTGGGCAGGAAGACCAGGCCGGTCGCGTACGAACCGGCGGGCGGCAGCTCGAAATCCACCACGGAACGCAGGTACGCGTCCGGGACCTGGATCATGATGCCGGCACCGTCGCCGGTGTTGTACTCGGCGCCGCGGGCGCCCCGGTGATCGAGCCGGATCAGCGCCGAGAGGCCCTTCGCGACCACGTCGTGGGAGCGCCGGCCGTACAGGTCGGCCACGAACGCCACACCGCAGGCGTCATGCTCCTGAGCCGGGTCGTACAAGCCGCGGCTCTGGGCGTCGCTTCGGGCTTCCGCCGTGGTTAGGTCAAGCCCCTGGGGGTGCGGAAGAGCCACCGGGCCTCCGATCGTCACTGGTGTTTCCGTTCAAGGTCGGGACGACGTCGGCCCTGCAAAAGTCTCTAGAGTCTACGTTAGTCGTCACCGATCTCCGCCAGGTGCGGATGGATCACACTTTTGCCCCACCGAAATGTCCTCGGTGACGGTCCGGAGGGCGGTATGTCACTGCCGGGCGAGAGGCGCCGGCGGCTCAACGGGTAGTCTCGCGCGGTGGCGCTAGAGGATACCGACGTCTTCACCCGGCTGGAACGCTTCTACGATGCCGTACCCCGCGACGCCGCCGTCGCGGAGGAGATCGGTGGTTTCGTGCTCTTCGTCAACGACGGCAAGGGCTGGCCCTACTACGCCCGCCCCCGCCTGGGCGGCGCCGGCACACCGTCCGCCGCTGATGTTACCGCCGTGCGGCAGCGGCAACGAGACCTCGGCGTGCCCGAGGCTTTCGAATGGGTGCACGAGACAACCCCGGACCTGCTGGCGGTGGCCCGCTCGGCCGGCCTCGACGTGCTGCTCGCGCCACTGATGGTGCTGGAGAGCGCGGCGCTGGTGCCGGACCTGCCACTGCCCGGCGCCACGATCCGCTTCCTCGACCCGGCGGCACCGACCTTCCCGGCGGACATCAGCACCAGCCGCGCGGTGGGCCGGCTGGGCTTCGGCGCGCCGGCCAACGCGACGACCGTGCAGACGGGGTCGCTGGTGGTGGAAGTCGCCGGCCCGGCCCAACGCGACGCGGTGCCACCGCTGAACGAAGAGGCGGTGGCGGAACTGGTACGCCGGCACTCGTCCGGGCGTTTCCTCAGCGCTGTGGTCGAGTCCCCGACCGAGGGAATCCTGGCCTGCGGGTCGGTTCAGCGGGTGGGCGTGGTGGCTGAGGTCGCCGGGGTGGCAACGCTGCCGTCGGCCCGGCGTCGGGGGTACGCGTCGCAGCTGACCGCGAGCCTGGCACGGCGCACCTTGACGGAGGGCGGCGAGCTCGTGTTCCTGTCCGCGGGTGACGACGACGTGGCGCGGTTGTATTCCAAGGTCGGGTTCCGGCGTATCGGTACGGCTTGTATTGCGGAGCCGGCTGCCGCTGCCGCTCTGTAGGCAGCGAGCCCGAGTCGCCGGCACGCGGTTACTCCGGGGGCTGCCAGTCGGCCGTGAGGCCGTGAGCGTGGCCGAGGATCCGAGGCCGCAACGACCCCAGCGCCGCGTTCCGCGCCCGCAGCGCCAGCCTCCCCCGGGCCTGCACGACCGCAGACATCCGCCGGCTCTGGCGGACCACGCTCGTCGTGCGAGGCCGTCGCGCCCGGTCGTACTCCTCCACCGCCGCGCACAAAGCCGGACCCGGCTGCGTTTCCGCGACCAGCGCCCGCAGAGTGGCCGCGTCCTCGAAGGCCAGACAAGCACCCTGCCCCAAGTGATGCGGCATGGCATGCGCAGCGTCGCCCAGCAGCACCACGCCACCCGGCCCCGCTCGGAAGCCGTAGGCACGCGGCAGTGGCCGCAGCTCCCGGACCTCCTGCGGCACCAGGTCTTCGGGACGGGTCGCCGCCAGCAGCGCTCCGACCGGCGCATGCCAGCCCGCAAACCAGCGCCGCAGCAACTCCAGCTGGGTCGCGGGTGACTCCGGGCGCGGCGCCCCGGCCGCGGTGGCCACCCAGTAGACGCCGCCTCGGCCGGCTGCGCGGCCGCCCAGGGGCATCGAGACGAAGCGGTAGCCGGCGCCGAGGGTTTCGCCGCCGGCTGCCTGGTCAGCCGGCAGGTCCGGTACGCGGTAGCCGGGGATGACCGCCTGCCACGCCGCGAAGCCGGAGCCCACGGCAGCGGCCTCCGGGGCCAGAGCGCGGCGGACCCGGCTGTCGATGCCGTCGGCGGCGACCAGCAGGTCCGCCTCGAAGCGGCTGCGGCCGTCGGTCACTGACGGACGCTGGACACCGCCCGTGCGTACGCCGGTGATGGTGATGCCGGTGCGGATGTCCACCCGGTCGCCGAGGCCCGCCACCAGTGCGTCGTACAGGTCCTCGAGGTGGACGACCGCCGGGGCCGGGCCGGCGCCGGGGCGCGCACGTGGTGCGGCCAGCCATTGGCCGTCGGGGCGGCGGACGCCTCCGTCGGGCAGCGGAGATGCGATCGCTGACCAGCCGCCGTCGGGGTCGAGGGCTTGCAGGGCGCGCCGGCCGTTCGGCCACAGCACCAAGGCTGTCGGGGATGCCGCGATTCGCTCGCCGGACTCCAGCAGGGTGACCTGCCAGCCGTCGCGGGCCAGTGCTCCGGCGGCGGCCAGCCCGGCTATGCCCGCTCCCACCACCACGGCCGTGCGCACGCCGCCGCCTTCCGCCGGGGCCTGGCCGTCAGTGTTCGTCGGCGGATGCGGAGGCCGACGACTTGCTGTCGGGCTCCGCGGGCTCGGTGGCACTCGGCTCTGCGGCGTCGGGCTCGGTCGGTGAATCGGGGGCGTCGGCGGCGGGCGGCAGGACGCCCGTGCGTTCGTACGCGTGGAAGCGCTCCTCGCTGACCACCTGGTACGCCGACGGCGGCTTGGTGGTGGCCGCCGCCCCGCCCACGTCGACCTGGGAGACGTCGCTGTCGGCGCCGGGCTCCGGGGCCGAGTCGGGGGCGTCGATCGGCACCACGTACTCGCGGGGACCCTTGACCATCAGGAAGTAGATCAGCGCGCCGAGGAACACCACGACGGACGTGACCACGTTGAGCCGGATGCCGAAGATGTGGTTGGCCTCGTCGACGCGCAGCATCTCGATCCAGAAGCGGCCCGCTGTGTACGCCATCACGTAGATAGCGAACGCCCGGCCGCGGCCGAACTTGAAACGGCGGTCCAGCCAGAAGACCAGGCCGGCCACGCCGAAGTCCCAGACGAGTTCGTAGAGGAAGGCGGGGTGGTAGAGGTCGGGCAGGGTCACGGCCTTGCCGTCGATGACGGTGGCGTGGCCCGGATTGGCCCGGTCCATGTCGTGCACCCGCAGGCCCCACGGCAGGGTGGTGACGCTGCCGTACAGCTCGTTGTTGAACCAGTTGCCGAGCCGGCCGATCCCCTGGGCCAGCGGCAGCGCCGGGGCCAGCGCGTCGGCGAAGACGCTCAGCGGCAGGCCGAGCTGGCGGGCGGCGAACCAGGCGCCGAGCGCGCCACCGGCGACCGCGCCCCAGATGCCGAGGCCGCCCTCCCAGATCTGGAAGACCCGGATCGGGTCGCCGCCGGCGCCGAAGTAGTCGCCCGGCGACGTGATGACGTGGTAGATCCGCGCGCCGATGATGCCGAACGGCACCGCCCACACGGCCATGTCGAGCGACGCCCACGGCGCGACGCCGCGACGGCGCAGCCGCCACTCCATGACCAGGACGGCGACCACGATGCCCGCGACGATGCAGAGTGCGTACGCCCGGATCGGCAGGCCGAGCACGTGCCAGACCGACGTCGTGGGGCTGGGGATAGCGGCGAGGTTCACGCGCGCACCCTACCGCCCGGCCCTGACAGAATCATCAAGAGGCCTTGCTGACCCGTACGCCTTCCGCCAGCTCCGCGCTGAGCGCGCGCAGCCGGTCCAGGCCGGTGCCCCGGTCGGGGGCGTCGAGCACGCACCGGATCAGCGCGCTGCCCACGATCACGCCGTCCGCGAAAGCAGCCACCTCGGCCGCCTGCGCACCCGTGCCGACGCCCAGGCCGACGCCGACGGGCATCTCCGGGTCGGCCGCGCGGATCCGGGCGACGAGCTCGGGTGCCTGCGACGAGACCGCGGTGCGCGCGCCGGTGACGCCCATGAGCGCGGTCGCGTAGACGAAGCCGCGGCACTGGGCGACGGTCATGGCCAGGCGCTCGTCGGTCGACGAGGGCGAGACCAGGAACGTGCGGTCGATCGCGTACCGGTCGGCGGCGGCGATCCACTCGCCGGCCTCGTCCGGGATCAGGTCCGGGGTGATCATGCCGGTGGCGCCGGCCGCGGCGAGGTCGCGGGCGAACGCGTCCACGCCGTAGCGCTCGACCGGGTTCCAGTACGTCATCAGCACGACGGTGGCCCCGGCGTTCGCGACCGCCTCGATGATCCGCAGGGTGTCGCGGGTGCGCACACCGCCGGCCAGCGCGATGTCGCTGGCCTTCTGGATCACCGGCCCGTCCATGACCGGGTCGCTGTACGGCAGCTCGACCTCGATGACGTCGCAGCCGGACTCGGCCATGGCGACCATCGAGGCGATGCTCTCGTCGACGCTCGGGAAGCCGGCCGGCATGCAGCCGACCAGCACCGCACGCCCCTCGGCCTTGGCCTTGCCGAAGGTGTCGGCGATGCTCACGAGTTCTCCCCCGGGACGATCGTCTCGACCTGGTCGAGGATGCCGAAGTAGGCGCCCGCGGTGTGCACGTCCTTGTCCCCGCGCCCGGACAGGTTGATCACGATCGTCGGGGTGCGGCCGAGCTCCTCGGTCAGCGCCGGCACGATCCGCTGCGCACCGGCCAGCGCGTGCGCGCTCTCGATGGCCGGGATGATGCCCTCGGTGCGGCAGAGCAGCTGGAACGCGGCCATCGCCTCGGCGTCGGTGACCGGCTCGTAGCGGGCGCGGCCGGTGTCGTGCAGCCAGGCGTGCTCCGGGCCGACGCCCGGGTAGTCCAGGCCGGCCGAGATCGAGTGCGACTCGACCGTCTGGCCGTCCTCGTCCTGCAGCACGTACGTGCGGGCGCCGTGCAGCACCCCCGCCGAGCCGCCGGTGATCGACGCGGCGTGCCGGCCGGTCTGCACCCCGTCGCCGCCGGCCTCGAAGCCGTACAGGCGCACGTCCTCGTCGGGGACGAAGGCGTGGAAGATGCCGATCGCGTTGGAGCCGCCGCCCACGCAGGCCGCGATCGCGTCGGGCAGCCGGCCCAGCTTGTCCAGGCACTGGGCGCGGGCCTCGATGCCGATGCCGCCGACGAAGTCGCGCACGATCTCCGGGAACGGGTGCGGACCGGCGGCCGTGCCCAGCAGGTAGTGGGTGGTGTCGACGCTGGAGACCCAGTCGCGCAGGGCCTCGTTGAGCGCGTCCTTGAGGGTGCGGGAACCGTTGGTCACCGGCACGACGGTGGCGCCGAGCATGCGCATCCGGGCCACGTTGAGCGCCTGGCGCTCGGTGTCGGTCTCGCCCATGTAGACGACGCACTCGAGGTCGAGCAGCGCGGCCGCGGTGGCACTGGCGACGCCGTGCTGGCCGGCCCCGGTCTCGGCGATGACCCGCGGCTTGCCCATCTGCTTGGCCAGCAGGGCCTGGCCCAGCACGTTGCGCACCTTGTGGGCGCCGGTGTGGTTCAGGTCCTCGCGCTTGAGCAGCACCTCCGCGCCGATCGCGGCGGAGAACCGCTCGGCCCGGTAGAGCAGCGAGGGCGTGCCCGCGTAGTCGCGCAGCAGGCCGGTGAACCGTGCCTGGAAGACCGGGTCGACCTTGGCCGCCCGGTACGCCGCGTCGAGCTCGTCGAGCGCCCGGACCAGCGCCTCGGGCACGAACCGGCCGCCGTAGCGGCCGAAGTGCCCGGCGAGGTCCGGCAGGGCCGGGGCGCTCATCGCACCGGCCGGGGCGTGGCCGGGTGGTTGCCCGCGTTGACCAGCTCGGCGACCGCGTCGCGGGGGCTCTTCTTGGTCACCAGGCCCTCGCCGACCAGCACCGCGTCCGCGCCGGCCGACGCGTACCGGATCAGGTCGTGGGGGCCGCGCACGCCGGACTCGGCGATCTTGACCACGTTGTTGGGCAGGCCGGGCGCGATCCGCTCGAAGACGGACCGGTCCACCTCCAGGGTGCGCAGGTCGCGGGCGTTGACGCCGATGACCTGGGCCCCGGCGTCCAGGGCCCGGTCGGCCTCCTCCTCGTTGTGCACCTCGACGAGGGCCGTCATGCCCAGCGACTCGATGCGCTCGAGCAGGCCGGTGAGCACGTTCTGCTCCAGCGCGGCCACGATGAGCAGGACGAGGTCGGCGCCGTGGGCCCGGGCCTCGTGCACCTGGTAGCTCGACACGACGAAGTCCTTGCGCAGCACCGGCACGCCGACCGCGGCCCGCACCGCGGCCAGGTCCTCCAGCGAGCCGCCGAACCAGCGGCCCTCGGTGAGCACGCTGATGCAGCGCGCGCCGCCCGCCGCGTACTCGCCGGCCAGCTCGGCCGGGTCCGGGATGTCGGCCAGCGCGCCCTTGGACGGCGACGACCGCTTGACCTCCGCGATCACCGCCACGCCGGGCTTGCGCAGGGCCGCGTACGCGTCGATCGCCGGCGGTGCCGCCGCGGCGAGGTCACGCACCTGCTCCAGCGAAAGCTGCTGCTGGCGGGCCGCGACGTCCTCGCGGACCCCGGCCAGGATCTCCTCGAGCACGTTCTGCGGTCCCGCACCACGCTCCGCGGGTCCGCCACTGCCCGCCGCCTGATCGGATGTCACCTAATGACTCCCCTCTCCGGGTGTCCTCGGCCCGATGCTAGGTGGCCGCCGACATGTCCAGCCCCCCGGGGTATGGCGCGCCTCACGAGATGGGCTGCGGCATAATGCGCACCCGGGTGGCGCGCTGTCTCATCCGTCACATCCTCCTCGCATGCATCAGGCGACTACCTGCGACCCCCTGGATGATCGGCTGATCCCCCCTGGCGGTGACGGTGGTGTCACCGATCGGAAATACGACTCCGGCATCATCGGACTCCGGCAGACTGGTCGGCGGCGTCAGCTACGCCGGCCCCCGGCACGAGTCTCGTGAGGATGACCATGGCTACTGCAGAGGTTGGTTTCGTCGCCGTCTCCCGGGCCGTCGTCGCGGCGGCCGCCGAGCTCGCGGCCGAGGTCGAGCGCCGGATGGTGGGCGACGAGAACGTCCGGACCGCCCAGGGCAACGCGTGGGCGGCGATCTGCGCCGACCGCGCCCGGGCCCAGGCCCGCGCCGACATGGACGCGATGGTGGCGGCCCTGGCCGCGAACGCGAGCCGGGGTCAGCGGCGCAACGGTCAGCGCGCCGTCGGGTCGTCGCCGCGGTCGAGCGCGTCCCAGGCCGCCCTGGTGTCCACCCGCTGATCCACGTCCGCGTCGGTGACCGGCGCGTCCGCGGCGCCCCGGCGTTCGTAGCGGGCGCCCATGGCCGGCCACTCGTGACCGGAACGGGCCGCCCAGAGGCCGCCCAGCACGATCAGCAGCCCACCCAGCACGCAGACCACCGGCCAGACAGTGGCACCGGTCCCGGCGGCGCCGACGTCCAGGCCGGCCCGGCCGGCGACGGCTCCGGCCGCGACACCCGCGCCGGCCAGCGCCAGCAGCCCGCCCAGTGAGCGGCGGAGCAGGCCGCGCGTGGCGAGCAGCGCGCCCGCTCCGGCCAGCGCGACCAGCGCCAGGCCGATCACCCAGGGCTCCAGGTCGGCGCCCGTCCGGGCATCGCGCAGGGACGACAGGCCCGGCCGCGCGGTGACGATCTCCGACCAGGTGCGGGTCACGCCGTAGACGGCCAGCCCGGCGCCCGCGGCGCACAGCAGGACCGCGTACGCCAGCCGGCGGCCGGGCGTCATCAGCGGGCCGCGCGCAGTGTCTCGGCGGCCGCGATCGCCGCCAGCACGGCCGCGGCCTTGTTACGGGTCTCCTGCTCCTCGGCCGCCGGGTCGGAGTCCGCCACGATGCCGGCGCCGGCCCCCACGTACGCCGTCCCGCCGTGCATCAGCGCCGTACGGATCGCGATTGCCATGTCCATGTCGCCCGCGAAGCCGAAGTAGCCGACCGTGCCGCCGTACAGGCCGCGCCGGGTCGGCTCGAGGCTCTCGATGATCTCCATGGCCCGGACCTTGGGGGCGCCGGACAGGGTGCCCGCCGGGAACGTGGCGGCCAGCGCGTCGAAGGCGCTCTGGTCGGCGCGCAGCTCACCGACGACGGTCGAGACGATGTGCATGACGTGGCTGTAGCGCTCGATGCGGGCGAAGTCCGGCACCTCGACCGTGCCCGCCCGGCACACCCGGCCCAGGTCGTTGCGGCCCAGGTCGACCAGCATGACGTGCTCGGCGCGTTCCTTGGGGTCGGCCAGCAGCTCCGCCGCGAGCGCGTTGTCCTGCTCGGGGGTGCCGCCGCGCCAGCGGGTGCCGGCGATCGGGTGCAGCAGCGCCCGGCGCACCCCGCCCTGCTCGGCGCTGACCTTGAGGTGCGCCTCCGGCGACGAGCCGACGATGTCGAAGTCGTCGAAGCGCAGCAGGTACATGTACGGGCTCGGGTTCGTCGCGCGCAGCACCCGGTAGACGTCCAGCGGATCGGCGTCGGTGGCCCGTTCGAAGCGTTGTGCGACGACGATCTGGAAGCACTCGCCGGCCCGGATGGCCTCCTTGGCCGTCTCGACCGCCTTCTGGTAGTCGCCCGGGGCCGTGCGGCTGAGCACGTCACCGGCCGGGCGCCGCTCGACGGTGGAGATCATCGGCGGGGTGGGCCGGGACAGCGCGGTGGTCATCGCGTCGAGCCGGCCGACCGCCTGGTGGTACGCCGCGCGGGCGGCGCGCGCGTCGGCACCGGCGTCGAGCACCGCGTTCGCCACCAGGATGGCCGAGCCGTCGTAGTGGTCGAGCACCACCAGGTCGGTGGCGAGCATCATGCCCAGCTCGGGCAGGGGCACGTCGTCGGCGGTGGTGGACGGCAGCCGCTCGAACCGGCGGACCAGGTCGTAGCTGAGGTAACCGACCATGCCACCGGTCAGCGGGGGCAGGTCGTCGCCCGTACCGGGCTCCTCGGGGGCGGCCAGGGCCGCGACGGTCTCGCGCAGCGCGACCACCGGATCACCGTCGACCGGTACGCCGGCCGGCGGGTTGCCGAGCCAGGCGGCCCGGCCGTCGCGTTCCACCAGGGTGGCGGCACTGCGCACGCCGATGAACGAGTACCGCGACCAGGCGGCCGAGCCCGCGCCCTGCTCCGCGGACTCCAGCAGGAAGGTGCCGGGGCCGCCGGCCAGCTTGCGGTAGACGCCGATCGGGGTCTCGCCGTCGGCCAGCAACCGCCGCACGACGGGCACCACCCGGCGCCGGGCCGCCTGCGCGACGAAGGCGTCCTCGTCCGGTGTCACCGAGCCGCTGGTCATGAGCTCTCCCCCGGCACGGCGTGCAGGTCGTCGGAGAAACAGGTGTGGGTGCCGGTGTGACAGGCCGCGCCGACCTGCTCGACCGTGATCAGCAGCGCGTCACCGTCGCAGTCCAGCGCCACGGAACGGACATACTGGTGGTGGCCCGAGGTGGCGCCCTTGACCCAGTACTCACCCCGGCTGCGGGACCAGTAGGTGGCCCGGCCGGTGGTCAGCGTGCGGTGCAGCGCCTCGTCGTCCATCCAGGCCAGCATCAGCACGTCGCCGGTGCCGGCCTCCTGGACGATCGCGGCCACCAGGCCGTCGGGGGTGCGGCGCAGGCGGGCGGCGATCGCCGGGTCCAGCGCGGAGACAGGTCCGTTCACAAGGTCAGTCGCGGGCACAGTGTCACATTCTCTCGTATCGGGTACCAGCGTCCACGGGGCCGTACCGGTAGCCCACGATCCGGTCACGGACCCGCACTGGGGGTGTGACCGGGAGGCCGGGGACGGTACCGTCGTCGTGCGCCGCACCTGAGAAGGTGCAGCGCCCGCCGTCCGACCGGCCCGCCCCGCGGATGGCGCCGCCACTGGAACGGGAGTCTTGAACCGATGGAGCCGACGTCCGAGCCCGAGAACCGGCAGTCCCGCGGCCTGGCCCGTTTCTGGCCGGTGCACGGGATGTCCACGCCGGCGCCCCGCGAGTCCGAAGAGGACCCGGGCGTCCGGCCGGACGCCACCGGCGCCGCGGCGCACACGTCCGACCAGCAAGCCGGCGCCGCCGGCCCGAACGGGGAGCACCCGCAGGTGAGCGATCAGCAGTCCCAGCCGCACGATGACCAGCCGGAGCCCGACGAGCAGCCGGCCCCGTTCGCCGCGCGGCCGCACCCGGCGCTGACCAGCGACACCCAGATGGTGGCCCTCGGCTCGCGGCGCCCGGCGGACGCGCTGCTCGGCACCAACGGCACCCGGTGGACCAACCAGGGCGGCTTCCCGCCGGTGGAGACCAACGGGCACCGCAACGGCGACGCCGGTCCCCGGCACGGCGGCATCCCGATCGCCAACGGCCAGGCCCCGGTGAGCGGCGGCCCGCGCTCGCCGTTCGCACCGACCGGCGACGAGCCGTCCCCGTTCGCGCCTCCCGGTGACGAGGCGATGCGGTCCGCGTTCATGCCCGCCGACGACCGGCCCACCTTCGGCAGCCCCGCTGAGGAGCGGCCGACCTTCGGCAGCGCCGGCGAGGAGCGGTCCACCTTCGGCAGCCCTGGCGACGACCGGTCGGTCTTCGGCGGCCCCGGCGACGACCGGCCCGTGTTCGGCGGGGCCGGGGACGACGCCGCGCCCGGCCCGCGGTCGCCGTTCGCGTCCACCGCCGGTGACAGCCAGCCCGGTGCGCGGTCGCCGTTCGCGCCGGCCGACGACGCCGGTCCAGCCGGGCCCCCGTTCGCGCCCTCGCCGTTCGCGCCGCAGGCCTCCGGTTCGGCCTCGGTCACCGGCCCCGGTCAGCAGACCGCGCCGAGCGTGACCCCGTCCACGCCCATCCCCCCGCAGCAGCCGGGCCCGCAGCAGGGAAGCTCGCAGCAGTCCGCCGGCCGGCCGGCGAGCGGCACGCCGTCGGCGGCCGGCTCCGCCCAGGTGCCAATGCCGATGCCCGGGCGTCCGGTCAGCACGCCGCCGGCCGCCGCGCCGGCCCCGGCGCCGCACACTTCGGCGTCGCACACCCCGACTGCACAGGCCCCGACGGCACAAGCCCCGACTTCGCAGGCCCCGACGGCACAAGCCCAGACGGCACAAGCCCCGACGGCACAGGCCCCGGCGCCGCACGCCCCCGCGATCGACCCGTCGGCGCCGACCCGGCTCGAGCCCACCGGCTGGGCCACCGCCGGCCCGCGGGCGGGTGCCTCGGGCAGCGCCAGCGTCCCGGTCAGCGGATCCGGCGGCCGGCGCAGCCGCGACGACGAGGCCACCGACGAGCAGCTCGCGCCCGCTCCCCGGCGGTCGGCCAACCTGGACGATCTGCAGGAGGCCGCGGCCGGCCGGCGCGCCGCGAAGGCGGCCGGCGAGACGCCGCTGCGCCCGGGCGACGTCAACGACGTCTCCATCACCTTCTGGGCGGAGTCGGCCAGCGAGCAGTTCCGCGCTGAGTGGCACGAGGTCAAGGCGCAGTTCGTGGACGACCCGGTGGCCGCCCTGACCCGCGCCCACGACCTGCTCACCGAGGCGGTGCACGAGCTCACCGAGTCGATGCTGGCCGAACGCGACGAGCTGGACCCGCTGCGCGCCGGTTCGACGCCGGACACCGAGAGCATGCGGATGGCGATGCGCGGTTACCGCGAGTTCCTG
The DNA here is from genome assembly GCF_050955795.1 of Actinoplanes sp. CA-051413. Classification (NCBI taxonomy): domain Bacteria; kingdom Bacillati; phylum Actinomycetota; class Actinomycetes; order Micromonosporales; family Micromonosporaceae; genus Actinoplanes; species Actinoplanes sp. CA-051413. The sequence continues at coordinate 2,193,971 of NZ_CP192100.1, read as the reverse complement.
GACCGCATCCTGGCCCTGTAGGCCGGCACCGCACGACCCGAGAGCCGCGATCCCCGAGGAGGGGCTCGCGGCTTTTGTCATTGCCCTGCCCACGGAATTCATCTAGCGTTGAACTCATCGGACGATGAATTAACTGGGGAGGCATGATGACCAGCGCCATCGAGGTCGAGGACCTCGTGGTCGAGCGCGGCAAGCGCCGCGTGTTGCACGAGATCAGCTGCGCGGTCGCGGCCGGCAGCGTCACGGGGCTGCTCGGCCCGAGCGGCAGCGGCAAGACGACGCTCATCCGGGCGATCGTCGGCGTCCAGGTGGTGAAGTCGGGCACGGTCACGGTGCTCGGCGAGCCGGCCGGGGCGCCGGCTCTGCGGCGTACGGTCGGTTATGTCACCCAGGCCCCCAGCGTCTACGCCGACCTGTCGGTCCGGGAGAACGCCCGCTATTTCGCCTCGCTGTACGGCCTCGGCGCGGCCGACGCGGACCGGGCGATCGCCGACGTCGGCCTGGCCGGCGCGGCCGGTCAGCTGGTCGGCAACCTGTCCGGTGGCCAGCGCAGCCGGGCCTCGCTGGGCTGCGCGATGATCGGCGCGCCCCGGCTGCTGGTGCTCGACGAGCCCACCGTCGGGCAGGACCCGGTGCTGCGGGCCGACCTGTGGGAGAAGTTCCACGCCCTGGCCGCGGCGGGCACGACCCTGCTGGTCTCGAGCCACGTGATGGACGAGGCCGGGCGCTGCGACCGGCTGCTGCTGATCCGCGAGGGCCGGCTGATCGGCGACGACTCCCCCGCCGCGATCCGCGCCGCGGCCGGCACCGACGATCTGGAAGAGGCCTTCCTGCGCCTCATCCGCGACAGCGAGCAGGTGGCGGCGGCATGAGCTTGCGGATCACTTTCTCCACGGCCGCGCGCATCCTGCGGCAGCTGCGGCACGACCGGCGCACGGTGGCCCTGCTGGTCGTCGTGCCGGCGGTCCTGCTGGTCCTGCTCTATTTCATGTACGACGGGGCGGGCGGCACCTTCGACCGCATCGCCCTGGTCATGCTCGGGATCTTCCCGTTCGTGATCATGTTCCTGGTGACCAGCATCGCGATGCTGCGCGAACGCACCACCGGCACCCTGGAACGGCTGCTCACCACCCCGCTGGGCAAGCTCGATCTGCTCTTCGGCTACGGGCTCGCGTTCGGGCTGGCCGCGGCGGTGCAGGCCGGGGTCGCGGTGGCGGTGGCGTACTGGGCGCTGGGGCTGGACACGGTCGGCACCGCTGGGCTGGTCGTGCTGATCGCCGTGGTGAACGCGGTGCTCGGGGTGGCGCTCGGGCTGTTCTGCAGCGCCTTCGCGCGCACCGAGTTCCAGGCCGTACAGTTCCTACCGGTGGTGGTCGTGCCGCAGATCCTGCTGTGCGGGCTGTTCGTGCCGCGCGGTCAGATGGCCGGCTGGCTGCAGGCGACCTCGGACGTGCTGCCGCTGTCGTACGCGATCGAGGCGTTGACCCAGGTCGGAGCCCACCCCGACGCCACCACGACGATGTGGCGCGACCTGACGGTCGTGATCGGTGCGGTGGTCGTCGCGCTGGTCCTGGCCGCCGCGACGCTGCGGCGCCGCACCCCCTGACAAGGAGCTCTTTTGGTACGGCGTAGCGGGCGGCGTCCGGGCAACCAGGACACCAAGCAGTCCATCCTGGAATCCGCCCGCACCGTGTTCGCCGAGGCCGGCTTCGACAAGGCCTCGGTACGGGCCATCGCCGCCGCCGCCGGGGTCGACCCGGCCCTGGTCCACCACTACTTCGGCACCAAGGAGAAGCTCTTCCTGGCGTCGATGAACTCACCGATCAACCCGGCCGAGCTGATCCCGGAGGCGATGGCCGGGCCCCGCGAGCAGGCGGGCGAGCGGCTCGTCGCCCTCGTGCTCAGGATCTGGGACTCCCCCGCCGGCGTGGCCGCGGTGGCCCTGATGCGCTCGGCGATGAGCAACGAGTGGACCGCCCGGCTGATGCGCGAGTTCGTGGTCACCCAGGTGCTGCGCCGCGCGATCGCCGAGCTGGACATCGACGAGAAGGAGGCGCCGACCCGGGCGGCGCTGGTCGCCACCCAGATCGGCGGCCTGGCGATGATCCGCTACTTGCTCAAGGTCGAGCCGGTGGCCTCCGCCCCGGCCGAACGGCTGGTGGCCGCGATCGGCCCGACCGTGCAGCGCTACCTGACGGGTGACCTGCCGGGCGTCTTCGACGCATGACCCGCGCCGCCGGGGCGGTGGCCGGGTCAGGACTGCAGGAAGGCCAGCAGGTCGGCGTTGATCGTCTCGGCCTGCGTGGTCGGCATCCCGTGCGGGAAACCGGCATAGGTCTTCAGCGTCCCGTTCTGCACGAGCTTCGCGGACAGCGGCGCGGAGTCGGCGTACGGCACGATCTGGTCGTCGTCGCCGTGCATGACCAGGACCGGCACCGTGATCTTCTTGAGGTCCTCGGTGAAGTCGGTCTGTGAGAAGGCGACGATGCCGTCGTAGTGCGCCTTGGCGCCGCCCATCATCCCCTGCCGCCACCAGTTCTGGATGATCGCCTCGGAGGGCTCCACGCCGGGGCGGTTGAAGCCGTAGAACGGGCCGGACGGCAGGGCCCGGTAGAAGTCGGACCGGCCGGCGGCCAGCTGCGCCTGGAGGTCGTCGAAGACGCTCTTGGGCAGGCCGCCCGGGTTGGCCTCGGTCTGCACCATCAGCGGCGGGACCGCGCTGATCAGCACCGCCTTGGCCACCCGGGACTCGCCGTGGCGGGCGATGTAGTGCACGACCTCGCCGCCGCCGGTGGAGTGTCCGACGTGCACGGCGTCGTGCAGGTCGAGGTGGGCGGTCAGCGCAGCCAGATCGTCGGCGTAGTGGTCCATGTCGTGGCCGTCGCTGGTCTGCGTGGATCGCCCGTGCCCGCGCCGGTCATGGGCGATGGCCCGGTAGCCGTGCTGGACGAAGAACAGCAGCTGAGTGTCCCAGTCGTCGGCCGACAACGGCCAGCCGTGGCTGAAGACGATCGGCTGGCCCGAGCCCCAGTCCTTGTAGAAGATCTCCGTACCGTCGGATGTGGTGATCGTTCCCATGATGCCTCCATCGGTCCGGGCGCCGTTGCGCCGACGACCATCCTGGTCCTTACGGTCTACCGCCGGGACCACTTCGGGGTGAACATCCGATCAGCGGATTGTTTCGGCATCACTGTCACGGGTGCACCGGTGACAGAGCACCGGGTGCAGCAGGTGGGCCAGGTCGTGGCGGTCGGTGACCGGGCGCGGGAAGGCCAGCCGGGCGAGCCGGTCGCCCAGGCGGACCATGAAGCCGTACCGGTCCAGGCGTACGACCTTGGGCTCGTCGCCGGGGCGGGCGGCCGGGCCGAGCTGGCGGCGGACGTAGCCGGCCATCTCGTCGACGTGGTGGTCGGCGAGGTCGGCGATGAGGTCGAACTCGATGGTGCGCAGCGGGTCCGGGCCGGCCAGGGCGTAGTCGTCCGGGTCGACGTCGACCAGCACGCCGTTGCGTTCGTAGCGCACCTCGGCGACCTCCATCCGGTGCAGGACCTGGGAGTCGCCCACGTCGAGCAGGTCGGGTGCCGGGTCGGAGTCGGCGTAGTCCAGGGCGGCCTCGCGGGCCTGCTCGCCGGTGAGCGCCACGGCCCAGCCGGCCACCCAGACCCGGCCGAGCGAGGGTGCGCCGGCGACCGGCGGCACGTCGCTGATGTCGAGGACGAGCGCGGTGTCGTCGTTGCCCTCGCTCGGGCGCAGCGCCGTGGTGAGCGCGCCGTTGCGCGGGGCCAGCAGCAGCACCCGGCCCTGGCTGTCGGTCACGTGCCGGACCGGGTACGGACCCTGCCGGCAGGCGATGTGCGCGACGGCGGGCAGGTGACCGGCGGCCAGGGTACGGGCGACCTCGGCGGGCGTGGGCTGCATGTCAGGTACCTCCGAGCACCGGTTAGGATTGCCTTAGTAAGGTGAGCCTAACCGTACAACACCCCTGATGCGAAGTGAGATCGCCCGTGAACAACTCCCGTCCCAAGGCCCGGCTCTCGCGGGCACTCGGCATTCCGCTGACCCGCAAGTGCGTGAAGTACTTCGAGAAGCGGCCGTTCCCGCCGGGCATGCACGGCCGGGGGCGGCGCAAGGCGTCGGACTACCAGGTCCGGCTGCTCGAGAAGCAGCGCCTGCGGCACCAGTACAACATCAGCGAGGCGCAGATGCGCCGGGCCTACGAGGACGCGCACCGCAAGGAGGGCAAGACCGGCGAGAACATGGTCGCCCTGCTGGAGAGCCGGCTCGACGCCACCGTGCAGCGCGCCGGCCTGGCCCGCACCATCTACCAGGCCCGTCAGCTCGTCGCGCACGGCCACTTCCTGGTCGACGGCAAGAAGGTCGACCGCCCGTCGTACCGGCTCAAGCCCGGACAGGTCGTCGAGGTCCGGGAGACCAGCCGGCAGAAGCCGCCGTTCCAGATCGCGGCCACCGGGGCGCACCTCGACGGCCCGACCGCGCCGTATCTGTCCACGGTGGTCGAGGAGCTGCGCACCACGGTGATCCGCAAGCCGCTGCGCGCCGAGGTCCCGGTGGTCTGCGACGAGCAGCTGGTCGTCGAGTTCTACGCGCGCTGAGTCAGCGGGTCTGCTCCAGCCACGAGGCGAACAGCTTGGCGTAGATCGAGTCCTCGTCCTGGATCAGGGTGGCGTGCGGGCCGCGTTGCACGACGCGGCCCGCGTCCACCACGATCACCTCGTCGGCGGACTGCGCGGTGGACAGCCGGTGGGCGATCGCCACGGTGGTGCGGCCGCGGGTCACGGTGTCGAGGGCACGCTGCAGGCGCACCTCGGTGGCCGGGTCGACCGCGCTGGTCGCCTCGTCCAGCACCAGCAGGTCCGGGTCGGCTACGTAGGCGCGTACCAGAGCCACCAGCTGCCGCTCCCCCACGCTGAGCGCCTCGCCGCGCTCGCCCACCGCGGTCTGCAGGCCGAGCGGCAGCCCGGCCAGCCAGTCCGCCAGGCCCAGCTCGGTGAAGGCCCGCTCGAGATCCTCGTCGGTGAGCTCGGGCGCCGCGAAGCGGATGTTCTCCGCCACCGTCGCGTCGAACAGGAAGCCGTCCTGCGGCACCATCACCACCCGCGAGCGCAGCGATGTGAAACGCACCGAGGTCAGCGGCGTGCCGGACAGCAGCACCTGGCCGCCGACCGGGTCCATCAGCCGGGTGAGCAGCTTGGCGAAGGTGGTCTTGCCGCTGCCGGTCTCACCGACCACCGCGACCCGGGTCTTCGGTGCGATCTCCAGGTCCACGTCCGCGAGCACGACCGGCCCGCTGGGATAGCTGTACGACACGTCGGCGAAGCGGATCGACAGCGGGCCGGGCGGCAGCTCCACACCCGCGGCGTCCGGGTCGGCCACGTCCGGCTCGATGTCGAGCACGTCGAGCACCCGGCGCCAGCCGGCCACCGCGTTCTGCGCCTCGTTGAGCACCTCGGTGGCGATCTGCACCGGCTGGATGAACAGGGTGACCAGGAACAGAAACGCGGTCAGCTTGCCCACGCTCAGTCCGCCGTCGACGCCGAGCAGCAGGCCCACGACCACCACGGCGGCCAGCGCCACGCCGGCCGCCAGCTCCCCGGTGGAGAAGCTGATCACGCTGGTCCGCAGCGCCTTCTGCTGCGCCACCCGCAGGTTGTCGATCGAGGTGTCCAGCCGCTGGCCGGTGCGCCCGGCCACCCCGTACGCGCGGATGACCGTCGCGCCGACCACGCTCTCGGCGACCGCGCCGAGCATGACGCCGGTGCGCTCGCGCACGATCCGGTAGACACCGGCGAGCCGCTTCTGGAACAGCCGGATGACGATCACGGCCGGCAGGAACGCGGCGAACACCACCAGGGTGAGCTGCCACGAGTAGAAGAACATGACGATCGTGGTGACCACCAGCTGCCCCGAGGTGAGCAGCAGCATCACGCCGCCGGTCTGCAGGAACTGGGTGATCTGGTCGACGTCGCCGGTGACCCGCGAGACCAGCGAGCCCCGCCGCTCGGACTGCTGGTGCAGCATCGACAGGTCGTGGATGTGCCGGAACGTGCGTGAGCGCAGCGCCCCCAGCGCGGTCTCGCTGACCGTGAACAGCCGGCGGGTCATCGCATAGCCGCAGGCCGTCGAGACGACCAGGACGGCCAGGGTCAGACCGACGATCACCGCGACGATGCCCAGGTCGGGCCCGCCGGGCGCGCGGATGCCACGGTCGATGCCCTGCTGGATGGCGATCGGCACGGCGACCCGGCCGGCCATCGAGACCAGCGCGAGCGCGAGCGTGCCGATCAGGCCGGGGCGCAGCTCGGGCGAGAGCGCGACGCCGCGGCGGAACGTGGCGAGGGCGCCTTCTTCGGCAGCGGGCTTCTCCAGTACAGCGGTGCTCACGCGATGACCTTGCTGTCCTCTTCGCGAGCGGCCTCGGCCTGCTCGTACGCGGTGACCAGGTTGAGATAGCCGGGCTCGGTGGCCATCAGCTCGGTGTGCGTGCCGGTGGCCACCACCCGGCCGTCCTCCAGGTAGACGACCAGGTCGGCGAGCGCGATCGTGGCCCGCCGGTAGGCCACCACCAGGATCGAGGCGCCGGAGTCGTGCCCGCGCAGCGAGGCCAGGATGGCCGCCTCGACCCGCGGGTCGACCGCGCTGGTGGCGTCGTCGAGCACCAGCAGCCTCGGCCGCCCGGCCAGCGCGCGGGCCAGGGTCAGCCGCTGGCGCTGGCCGCCCGACAGCGACGTGCCGCGCTCGCCGACCGCGGTGTCCAGGCCCTCCGGGAGGTGGGCGACGAAGCCCTCGGCCTGGGCCTGGCGCAGCGCCGACCAGGCCACCTCGTCGTCGAGGCCCTCGCGGTCCAGGGTCACGTTGCCGCGCACGGTGTCGTCGAAGACGAACGGCACCTGCGGCACGAGCGCCGCCGCCGAGGCCAGCGCGGGCACGCTCAGCTCGGGCAGCGGGGTGCCGTCGATGCAGACCGTGCCCTTGTCGGGGTCGACCAGCCGGACGGCGAGCGAGGCGATGGTCGACTTGCCCGAGCCGGTCGCGCCGACCAGGGCCACGGTGCGGCCGGCCGGGACGGTGAAGGAGACGTCGTGCAGCACCTCGGTGCCGTCGCCGTACGAGAAGCGCACGTGATCGAAAGTGATCTCCGCCGGACCGGTGCGGGCCGGGGCGGCCGAGCCGTACGCCAGGTCGCCGTCGGCGCCGAGCACCGCCTGGACCCGTTCCCAGCCGGCCACGCTGCGCGGCAGCTCGGCGACCACCCAGCCGATCGCCCGGACCGGGAAGGCCAGCACGGTGAACAGGAACGAGACGCTGACCAGCTCGGCGACGCTGATCGCGCCGGACTGCAGCCGCCACGCGCCGAGCATCAGCACGGCCAGGGTGCCGACGCTGGGCAGGCTGTCCATCACCGGGTCGAACGCGCCGCGCAGCCGGCCGACCGAGATCAGTGCGTCGCGCAGCTCGCTCACGTGCACGGCGAAGCGCCGGGACTCGTCGGCCTCGCGGCCCATGGTCTTGACCACCAGCGCGCCGTCGAAGCTCTCGTGGGCGACCGCGCTGACCTTGCCGCGCAGCTGCTGGGCGCGGATCTGGCGGGGCGACATCCGGCGCGAGTAGACCAGGTTGAGGCCGAACAACGCCGGGAAGAGGCAGACGCCGACCATGGCCAGGACCCAGTCGGTGAGGAACAGCGAGACCAGCGCGGCGGCGATCATCACGATCGTGCCGACCGCGAACGGCAGCGGCGCGATCGGCACGAAGGCGGCCTCGACGTCGGAGTTGGCGTTCGACAACAGGGTGCCGGTGGCGTGCCGCTGGTGCCAGGCGGGCGGCAGGGCCAGATAGCGCCGGGTCACCGCGCGGCGGTAGCGGGCCTGCAACCGGAACTGCATGTAGCCCGCGCCCAGCCGGCGGCCGAAGATGCTGGCCACCCGCAGCAGGGCGATGCCGATGAAGGCGGCGGCGATCAGGGCGAGCTCGCCGGTGCCGGCCCGGTGCTCGGCGAACGCGGGCACGACGACGTTGCCGATCACCCCGCCCACCACGTACGAGTTCGCGATGACCAGCAGGCCGAACAGGCTGCTGCCGATGGTGCCGATGATGAAGAGCCGCGGTTCGGTCCGGATCGCCCGGCCGAGCACGCGCAGGCCTCTGCCCAGCACGTCACGACTGGCCCTCGTGGTCAAAGATCCCCGCCCTGCGGTAAGTGCTGACCGGCTGCTCCGGCCTTACCGGTCCATCCTGCCGAATCGACCGCGAAACGCCACAGGTTTACATTGTGGCAACAAGCACACCGTCGTGCAGCCCGGACCGAGCCGCCGGGCGGGAGACCCGCGTCACGCCTACCATCGGCATATGACCGACTACGCGCGCGCGGAGCGCCGGCAGCTCGCCGACCTGCTGCACCAGGTGGGCCCGGACCTGGCCACGGTGTGCGCCGGCTGGACCACCCGGGACCTCGCCGCGCACCTGGTGGTCCGCGAACGGCGGCCGGACGCCATGATCGGCATGCTGATCCCGCCGCTGGCCGGGCACGGCGAGCACGTACGGCTGGCCAAGGCCGCCCAGCCGTACCCGGAGATCATCCAGGAGGTACGCACCCCGCCCTGGTGGAGCCCGGTCAGCAATCCGCTGCTCGACTCGCTGAGCAACACCGTCGAGTTCTTCATCCACCACGAGGACGTCCGGCGGGCCACGCCCGGCTTCACCCGCCGCAGCCTGGAGCACGGCGAGCAGCAGGCGATCTGGAACGCCACCAAGCTCACCGCCCGGCTGGCCCTGCGCAAGGTCGGCTTCGGTGTGCAGGTCGAGGCGCCCGGCTTCGGCTCGCTGCGGATCGGTGCCGGCGAGCCCCGGGCCACCGTCACCGGCGAGCCGGGTGAGCTGGCCCTGTTCGTCTCCGGCCGGCAGCGGGTGGCCGAGGTGCAGGTCACCGGCGAGTCCGACGCGGTGGCGAAGCTGACGACCGCGGCGATCGGCCTCTGACCGGCTACTCCCGGGTGGCGAAAGCTCCTCAGTCGTCGGCGACCAGGGCCGGGATGCCCGCCCGGCAGACGATCTCGAACTTCACCCGGTCCTTGCCGCCGCCCTGGGCGCGGAACTCGCCCTCGGCGTCGTCGTCCTGCAGGCCGCGGTCCTGTTCGTGCAGCTCGTAGCCCTGCCGCGGCGACATGCTGACCACCTCCGGACGGGAGCCCACGCAGCGACCGACGACCGTGCCCGCCCGGGTCGGGAAAGTCTGGGTGGGTGGGGCGGCGGACGCCGACGGCGTGACCGGCGGGCGGCTGCCGGACCCCTGCGAGGCCGACGGTGACACGGCGACCTGGCGGGCCAGTTCGTCGGCCACCTCGGCCGCGCTCAGCGGGCGGGTCTCCGGCGTGGTCAGCCCGTTACCGATGACACTGACCGCCGCGAGACCGACCAGCACGGCGAGCACCGCCGCGCCGAGCCAGCCGGCGGTCACCAGCAGCATTCGACGATTCACCTGACCGACTATGCCGGGCACCACCCTAAGCCGGGCCCGCAGGGACGCTAAGGGACGGTTAAGAGCGTCGTCGCGCCCGGGGTGCCGGGTTACCGTGCAGCGTGGCCCACCTCCTGCTGATCGAGGACGACTCGGCGATCCGTACCACTCTGCTCCGTGCGCTGCGCGAGCGCGGCCATGCCGTGGCCGCCTCGCACACCGCGATGGACGGCCTGCGCACCGCCCTGGCCGAGCGGCCCGACCTGGTCGTGCTCGACCTCGGGCTGCCCGATCTGGACGGCCGGGAGCTGCTGCGGATGCTACGCGCGGTCAGCGCGATGCCGGTCATCGTGGCGACCGCCCGTGACGACGAGGAGGAGATCGTCCGGGTGCTGGACGCGGGCGCCGACGACTACATCGTCAAGCCGTTCACCGCGGCGCAGCTCGACGCCCGGGTGCGCGCGGTGCTGCGCCGCGGCGGGGTGACCGGCGCCGAACCGGTGGCGCTGGCCGTCGGCGGGCTGCGCATCGACGCGGGCGCGCGCACGGCCACCCTGGACGGTGCCGACCTGGACCTGACGCCGCGCGAGTTCGACCTGCTGCACCACCTGGCGACCCGGGCCGGGCAGGTGGTGAGCAAGCGGGAACTGCTCAGCGAGGTGTGGCAGGTCCCGTACGGCGGCGCCGACAAGACGGTCGACGTGCACCTGTCGTGGCTGCGCCGCAAGCTCGGTGAGACCGCCCAGGAGCCGCGCTACCTGCACACGGTCCGCGGGGTGGGAGTCCGGCTGAGCGGTCCGGCATGAGACGGCGGCTGACTCTGCTGGTCGCGGCCACCACTTGCCTGGTGCTCCTCGCGTTCCTGGTGCCGCTCGCGCTGCTGATCCGGCAGGTGACCGAGGACCGGGCGATCAGCCGGGCCAACGACGTGCTCCAGACGATCGTGCCGCAGATCGGCACCAGCGATAACGGGTCGCTGGCCCTGACCGTGCAAGGGTTGCCGCTGCCGGTCAGCGTCTTCCCGCCGGACGGCCCGGTGCTGGGCACGGCCGCCGACCGCACCCCGGCCGTGCGGCTGGCCCAGGCCAACGGCCGGTCCTTCACCGTGGACACCGACGCCGGCCGGGAGATCGTGGTGCCGGTGCTCAGCGGCGACGCGACGTACGTGTTGCGGACCGTGGTCCCGGCCGGGGAGCTCACCAGCGGGGTGGCCCGGTCCTGGCTGGTGCTGGCCGGGCTCGGCCTGGCCCTGGTGCTGCTCGGGCTGGTGGTGGCCGACCGGCTGGCCCGCAGCATCGTGGCGCCGATCGCCGACCTGTCCGCGGTCTCGCACCGGCTGGCCCGGGCCGAGCTGACCGCGCGGGCCAGCCCGTCCGGCCCGCGCGAGGTGCGCGAGGTCGCCGTCGCGCTGAACCATCTCGCCGGGCGCATCCAGGACCTGCTGCGCGAGGAACGCGAGCAGGTCGCCGACCTGTCGCACCGGCTGCGCACGCCGCTGACAGCGCTGCGGCTGGAGGCGGAGTCGCTGCGCGACGAGGAGGAGGCCGCGCGGGTCTCGGCGGCCGCGGACAGCATCGAGCGGGCGGTCACGGCGGTGATCCAGCAGGCCCGCCGGCGCGGCGGCGACCGCGCGGCCGCGGCCGACGCCACCGCGGTGGTCGCGGACCGGGTCGCCTTCTGGACGGTGCTGGCCGAGGACACAGATCGAGAGGTACGGCGTGAGCTCCCGTCCGCACCTCTGCCGGTGGCACTGCCGGCCGACGACCTGGCAGCGGCGCTGGACGCCCTGCTCGGCAACGTCTTCGCGCACACCCCGGACGGCACCGCCCTGGCCGTGTCGCTGACCGAACGCCCGGGCGGCGGAGCGGTGCTGACCGTCGACGACTCCGGCCCGGGCTTCCCGGCCGAGGCGCTGCGCCGCGGTTCGTCGGGCAGCGGCTCGACCGGGCTGGGGCTGGACATCGCCCGCCGGGCCGCCGAAGCCGGTGGCGGCACCCTGCAGGTGGGGACCGCCCCGGGCGGCGGCGCGCGGGTCCGGCTGGAACTGGCTTCGGTAAAGCGCTTGCCGCCCGATTGATCCTCTGTTGTCCTGACGGGCATGTCGATGTTCGATGACCCCGGCCTGTTCGGGCGCCAGTGGGCCGCCGCGTACGACGCGACGAGCAACCCCGACCCGGCCGCGGCCGTGGATTTCCTCGCCGGGATCGCCGACGGCGGCCCGGTGCTGGAGCTCGCCATCGGCACCGGCCGGGTGGCCCTGCCGCTGGCAGCCCGCGGCCTGCGCGTCGAGGGGGTCGAGGGCTCACCCGAGATGGTGGCCAAGCTGCGCGCCAAGCCCGGCGGCGCGGACCTGCCAGTGGTCATCGGCGACATGGCCGACGTCGCCGTACGGGGCCGGTTCCCGCTGGCCTACCTGGTCTTCAACACTCTGTTCAACCTGGTCGACGCCGACCGGCAGGCGGCCTGCTTCCGCAACGTCGCCCGGGTGCTGACCCCCGGCGGCGCGTTCGTCATCGAGGCCTTCGTGCCGAACCCGGCCGACTTCGAACGCGACGAGCAGCACCCGCAGGTCCGCTCGGTGACCGAGGACGAGGCCTCGCTGCGGCTGCACCGCTACGACCGGGCCGCGCAGACGTACATCCGCCAGAACGTGAGCTTCACCCCGGGCGGCGTACACCTGCAGCCGTTCGGGATGCGCTACCTGTGGCCGGAGCAGATCGACCGGCTCGCCGCCCAGGCCGGCCTGCACCTCGAGGCCCGCTACGCCGACTGGCACCGCCGCCCGTTCGACGCGACGAGCACCGACCACGTCTCCGTCTACCGGCTCTGAACGGCCTTAACCCGGTCTTAGCGATCGCACAGCGCGGCCATAGCGCGCCGGGCGCGAACCTGTCGGTGTTCCGTTCACGACACCGGAGGTTTTCATGATCAGGCTTCGTACCGCATCCGCCCTCGCCGCCGGCGCGGTGGCCGCGCTCGCTCTCGGCGGCACGGCGATGGCGGCGGGCAGTGACGACACGTCGGGCCCGGCGGTTCTCGCCGCGCCGGCGCCCTCGGCCTCCACCGACTCCCCCGCACCTTCCTCGTCGGTCCCGTCCTCGGCGGACCCGTCCTCGTCGGCTTCCTCGGCGCCCGCGGCCGCCGATGCCGTCAGCCTGGACGCCGCCAAGGAGATCGCGATCAAGGCGGCCGGAGGTGGCCAGGTCACCGACAGCGAGCGGGAGACCGAGCACGGCCGCGCGGTGTGGGACATCGAGGTCCAGGCCGGCACGGTCGAGCACGACATCGACGTGGACCGCGCCACCGGCGAGGTGCTGCGGCACGAGAACGAGACCGACAACGACGGGCCGGACTCAGACGACGACTCGGATGACGACTCCGACGACGACGGCTCGGACGACTGACGCTGTACCGCAGGAAGAGCGGAGCCCCGGACCTGGCGGTCCGGGGCTCCGTCGCGTTGCGCGGGACTCAGGGGCCGACGTAGAGCAGGCGGTTCGGCGAGCCGGTGCCCGGGCTGGTCACCACGTTGGGGGTGGCCTTGTTGACCAGGGTGTCGCGCACCTGGGCCGGGGTGAACGACTGGTTGACCGCGAGCACCAGGGCCGCGGCCCCGGCCACGTGCGGCGAGGCCATCGACGTGCCGCTGATCGAGTTGGTCGCGGTGTTGCTGCTGTACCAGTCCGAGGTGATGGCCGAGCCCGGCGCGAAGATGTCCAGGCAGGTGCCGTAGTTCGAGTACGAGGCGCGGGCGTCGGTGCTCGTGGTGGCACCGACGGTGATGGCCGAGGCGACCCGCGACGGCGAGGAGTTGCAGGCGTTCGCGGTCGAGTTGCCGGCCGCCAGCGCGTACGTGACACCCGAGCTGATCGAGTTGGCCACCGCGTTGTCGAGCGCGGTGCTGACGCCGCCGCCGAGGCTCATGTTGGCCACGGCCGGCTTGACGGCGTTCTGGGTGACCCAGTTGACGCCGGCGATGACCCCGGCGTTGGTGCCGCTGCCGGAGCAGTTGAGCACCCGGACGCCGACGAGCTTGACAGCCTTCGCGACGCCGTACGTGGCGCCGCCGACCGTACCGGCGACGTGCGTGCCGTGGCCGTTGCAGTCCACCCCGCCGGAACCGACGGCGTCGTAGCCCACCCGGGCCCGGCCCCCGAAGTCGTTGTGGGTGTACTTGATGCCGGTGTCGATGATGTACGCCGTCACGTTGCTCGCCGTGGTGTCGTACGTGTACGTCGTGCTCAGCGGCCGGGCCTTCTGGTCGATGCGGTCGATGCCCCAGGTGGCGCCGGTCTGCGTGGTGAGCAGCGAGACCCGCTGGTTCTGCTCGACGTAGGCGACGCTCGGGTCGGCGGCCAGCCGCTTCGCCGCGGCCTCGCTCATCCCGGCCTCGAAACCGTTGAGCGCCGCGCCGAACGTGCGGCGGACCTCCGCGCCGTAGCCGCGGGCCAGGCTCGACGACTTGTCGCCGACGGCCGCCACGCGGTTGGTCTTCGCGACCACGCTGTCCTTGAGAACCACGATGTAGCTGCCGGCCACCGCGTCGGCGGTGCCGGCGAGCCGGATCTGCCCGGTGGCGGGGGCTGCCGTCGCCGGGGTCACCGTCGCGACGGTCGTCGTTGCCACGACGAGCAAACTCACGGCCAGGAACCGGCCGCTTCGGGGGCGTCGAATCGCCATGCTTTTCCTCTCTCGCGCCTGCGAACCCGTGTCCTGGGTTTGTGGCCCACCCGGTCCGTTGAGCTGAGATTAGGGGCAGGACGTCGACATTCCTCTATATCGAAAGGGCCATACCGCCATTGCTGAAAGACCTCGGGCGGCGACCCGGTTAGGATCACCTGTGCAGGTCCACCCACCGCACTCTGGCCCTCGCGACGCCCGGGCAATACTCTGCGGTAACACGGCTGTCACGTAATCCCCCATAGACGCAAAGAGGCGGCGCCCGATGGCTCTCGAGGTTCCCTACCGGTCAATCCCGGACATGTTCCTGCAACGTGTGCGGGCGACCCCGAACGGTCAGGCATTCGCCGTACCGACGGCGAACGACACCGCGATCAGCTGGCTGACCTGGTCCCAGGTCGGCGAGCGGGCCACGGCGATCGCCGCCGGGCTGGCCGGGCTCGGCGTGGGCCTGGAGGACCGGGTCTCGATCCTGTCCGGCACCCGGCTCGAATGGGTCCTGGTCGACCTCGGCATCAACTGCGCCGGCGCGGCGACCACCACGGTCTACCCCACCACCGAGCCCGAGGACGCGGCCTACATCGTGGCCGACTCCGGTTCCAAGGTGCTGGTGGCCGAGAACCCGCAGCAGGCCCTGAAGCTGGCCGGCGCGGACACCTCGGTCACCCACGTGGTGCTGATCGACGGCCTGGCCGACGCCAACGCCACGCCGCCGCAGCTCACCCTGGCCGAGCTGGAGGAGCGCGGCCGGGCGGCGCTCGCCGAGCAGCCCGACCTGGTGGACCGGATCGTCGAGGGCGTCGGCCCCGACAACGTGGCCACCCTGATCTACACCTCCGGCACGACCGGCCGGCCCAAGGGTGTGCAGCTGCTGCACCGCGGCTGGACCTGGGAGGGCGTGGCGCAGGCGGACCTGGGCCTGTTCGAGTCGACCGACCTGCAGTATCTGTGGCTGCCACTGTCGCACTCGTTCGGCAAGACCCTGCTCTGCGGCATCCTGCACGTGGGCGTGCCGACGTACGTCGACGGGCGGGTCGACAAGCTGGTCGACATGCTCGCCGTGGTGCAGCCGACGCTGATGTGCGCAGCGCCCCGGATCTTCGAGAAGGTCTACAACAAGACGGTGACGACCGCGCTGAGTGCCGGCGGCGCCAAGGCCAAGATCTTCGGCTGGGCGGTCGGCGTGGGCAAGCAGAAGGTCGCCCTGGAGCAGGCCGGTAAGCCGGTCGGCGGGGTGCTGAAGGCCAAGTACGCGGTGGCCGAGAAGCTGGTGTTCAGCAAGCTGCAGCAGCGCCTCGGCGGCCGGCTGCGGGTGCTGGTCTCCGGCTCCGCCCCGCTGAGCCACGACATCGCGGAGTTCTTCGCGGCGGCCAATCTGCCCATCATGGAGGGCTACGGCCTGACCGAGTCGAGCGCGGCCAACTTCGTCAACCGGATGGGCAAGCTCAGGATCGGTACGGTCGGCCAGCCGCTGGGCGACCTGGAGTGCCGCATCGACAGCGACGGCGAGATCCTGCTGCGCGGCGCCCCGGTCATGCGCGGCTACCACAATCTGCCCAAGGAGACCGAGGAGTCGTTCACCGAGGACGGCTTCTTCCGTACCGGTGACATCGGCGAGCTGGACAGCGACGGCTATCTCAAGATCACCGACCGCAAGAAGGACCTGGTCAAGACCTCCGGCGGCAAGTACATCGCCCCGTCGGCGATCGAGGGCATGTTCAAGGCGGTCTGCCCGTACACGTCGCAGGCGGTCGTGGTGGGCCAGGCCCGCAACTACGTGACGATGCTGATCTCGCTGGACGAGGAAGCGATCGCGGGCTGGGCGGCGGGTGGCCCGCTGGCCGGCAAGAGCTACCGCGAGATCGTGACCGCGGCCGAGACCGAAGCGCTGATCGCGGGCTACATCGAGGAGCTCAACGGCAAGCTCAACCGGTGGGAGACCATCAAGAAGTTCGCCATCCTGCCCCGCGACCTGAGCATCGAGCAGGGCGAGATCACCCCGTCGATGAAGATCAAGCGGCGCAGCGTGGAGACCAACTTCGCCGAGCAGATCGACAAGATGTACGCCGGGACGCTCGTACAGATGTAGCCCTGAACCATGCAGGACCGGGCGCCGCGATCGATCTCTGATCGCGGCGCTCGCGCCTTCTACTGGTCAGCTCAGCCAGGTGCCGTCGCGCATCAGGGTGCGGTCCTTGAGTTCGTTCTCCTCACGCCAGGCCTGGATGCGGTCCGGGCGCAGGATCAGATAAAGGTAGGTGCCGCCGGCCGTACGCGGATCCCAGTCGGTGCCGGTCGCGTAGCCGTCCGCCACCCAGGAGGGCGCCTGCGCCACCGGGAAGGTCTCCTCCAGCACCGCATCGATCATCACGACGTCCCGGGTCGCGCCCAGGGCCAGCCGGGCCGCGCCGGTTGCCGCGATGTTCGTCGCCGTGCGGGACCTGCCGTCGGTGGCCAGGACGATCCGCTCGCGCAGCCAGGCCAGGGTGAGCGGCACCAGGTACGGCCCGTCCGCGGTGCCGGTCGCAACCCAGGCGTCGGCGACCGGGGCGGTCAGTTTGGCGAGGACGTCTGCTCTGCGGATCGCCGGCGGGCGCGGTTCCGGTTGTGTCATGCCGGCTGGAGGAGGCCCAGGACGGTGCCGTCCTTGTCGCGTACCGTCGCGATCAGCTTGCCGTCGCCCACGTCCTTGACCTCCTGCACTTGCTCGGCCCCCGCCGCCAGCAGGCCCTGCAGGGCCGTCCTGATGTCCGTCACGTGCCAGTACATCACCGGGCCGGTGCTGCCGTTCGGGTCGAGGCCGATGTGCTGACCACCGGCGGTGTAGCCGACATAGTAGGGCTGGTCCACATCCGGGGCCACGCCGAGCAGAGCGCCGTAGACCGCCTTCGCCGCGGTGAGATCGCTGACCGGGATGACAATGGTGCCGATGCCGGACGTCGTCATGACAATGGTCCTTCCGTGAGCGTCACAACGGACCACCACGGCCCGTCATGGTGATGACGGATGCCGACGCGGAGGTGTGACAAATGAGCGACCTGGACCAGCTGGCCCGGCGCTTCGAAACCGACCGGCCCCACCTGCGGGCGGTGGCGCAGCGGATGCTCGGCTCGGCCGGCGAGGCCGACGACGCGGTGCAGGAAGCCTGGCTGCGCCTCAGCCGCAGCGACACGTCCGACGTCGGCAACCTGACCGGCTGGCTCACCACCGTGGTCTCCCGGGTGTGCCTGGACATGCTGCGCTCGCGGGCCGCCCGGCGCGAGGACAGCAAGGAAGTCCCGGAGGCGCCGGCGGCCGAGGACGCCCACCCGGAGAGCGAGGCGCTGCTGGCGGACGCGATGGGCCCGGCGCTGCTGGTCGTGCTCGACACCCTTGCGCCCGGGGAACGGCTGGCGTTCGTGCTGCACGACATGTTCGCGGTGCCGTTCCCGCAGATCGCCGAGATCGCCGGGTGCTCACCGGCGGCCGCCCGGCAACTGGCCAGCCGGGCCCGGCGCAAGGTGCAGGGGCAGGGGCGTTCGGCGGAGGAGGATCGGGCTCGTAGCCGTACCGTGGTCGAGGCTTTTCTGGCCGCCTCCCGCGGCGGCGACTTCGCCGCGCTGCTCGCTCTGCTGGACCCGGAGGTGGAGCTTCGTGCGGACGCGGCGGCGGTCCGGTACGGGGCCAGCTCGCTGCTTCGCGGTGCTGCGGAGGTGGCTGAGACGTTTTCGGGGCGGGCGCAGCGTGCGGAGACGGCTCTGCTGGACGGGGAGGCTGGGCTGGTCTGGGCGCCGGGTGGGACGGTGCGGGTGGCGTTCGCCTTCACCGTTGTCGATGGGCGGATCACCGGGATCGAGCAGATCGCCGACCCGGCGGATCTGGGCGGCATGGAGGTGAGCGTCCTCGGCGGCTGACGCGGCGTTCGGCCATCCGCCCGGCCGGCGTTTCCGGCGGGCCGGCGTTTCCGGCGGGCCGGCGTTTCCGGCGGGCCGGCGTTTCCGGCGGGCCGGCGTTTCCGGCGGGCCGGCGTTTCCGGCGGGCCGGCGTTTCCGGCGGGCCGGCGTTTCCGGCGGGCCGGCGTTTCCGGCGGGCCGGCGTTTCCGGCGGGTCAGGCGATGACGGCGGGTGTGCGCCAGGCCGGGCGGGCGGCGCGGTCCAGGTCGTGGCGGACCGAGGCGATCCGGCGGACCGCTTCCCGCAGGTCGTCGGCGGGCAGGGCGAACGGCAGCCGGATGAAACGTTCGAGGGTGCCGTCCAGGCCGAACCGGGGTCCGGGCGCGAGCCGTACGCCGACGTCCTCGGCTGCCCGGGCCAGCGCGCTGGAGATCGGCCCGTCCAGCTCCGCCCACAGCATCACCCCGCCCGCCGGCACCGTGAAGCGCCACTCCGGCAGATACTCGCCCAGCGCCGCGACCAGGGCATCCCGCCGGGACGAGAGCTCCGCGCGGCGGGCAGCGACGATGCTCTCCGCGTCCCGCAGCAGGTGGCACGCGACCAGTTGTTCGAGGACCGGGCTGGCCATGTCGACGCCGACGCGCAGGGCGGCGAGGCGTTGCACCAGCGGCGCGGACGCGCGGACCCAGCCGATCCGCAGGCCACCCCAGTAGGCCTTGCTCATGCCGCCGATCGAGACGACCCGGGAGTGCCGGTCGAAGACGGCGACCGGCGGCGGGACCGGGGTGCCGTCCAGCGGCAGGTCCACGAAGGACTCGTCGACGACCAGCTCGGTGCCGGCGGCGTGGGCCGCGGCGACCAGACGTTCGCGGAGTTCGGCGGGCATGAGGTGGCCGGTCGGGTTCTGGAATTCCGGGATCACGTACGTCAGCCGGGGCCGGGTCTGGCGCAGCGCCCCGAGCAGCATCTCGCCGTCCCAGCCGGCGGCGGCCGCGTCGAGGCCGTGCGTGTTGATCCGGGCGCGGCGGGCGGAGAGAGCGGCCAGGGCGTTCGGGTACGTCGGCGACTCGACCAGCACCGTCGCGCCGGCCGGGACGGACAGGCGCAGCACCAGGTCGAGGGCGTGCTGCGTACCGCTGGTGATCAGGATCTGCTCCGGGCTGGTCGGCACGCCGCGGGCGGTGTAGCCGGCCGCGACCGCCTCGCGCAGCTCCATCAGGCCGGTCGGGTGGTAGCCGGCGCTGCCGAGGAAACGCGGCAGGTCTTCGGCGGCGGCCCGCGCGGCGGGCACGAGCTCGACGGGCGCGGCCGAGGCGGCCACGCCGAGGTCGATCATGTCCATGTCGTCGTCCGGGGTCCACAGGCCCGAGGACGCGACGCGATGGCCGTTGGGCAGGGTGGTCCAGCTGCCGGCGCCGCGCCGGCTGGTCAGATGGCCGGTCTCCCGGAGCGAGCGGTACGCGGCAGTGACCGTCGTCCGGCTGATGCCCAGCGCCTCGGCGAGCTCGCGTTCGGCGGGGAGCCGAACGCCCAGCGGCAACCGGCTGTCCGTGAGCAATCCCCGGATCGCCCCGGCCAGCGCGGCATAGTCAGGACTGCGATGCCGCCCCGGCAAGGAGTGCCACTGACCGAGCAACCGAGCCAATTGGCCCCCGCGAACCGACGTCGTCATGGCCACCTCCGACAAATTGGCTCTTTGATCGCCGCTAATTGGCCTTCAGAGTGGCACTTATGAGTCGTCTGAGCAACCTCGTTCCCGCCGGCGCCCGCCTGCCCCGCCGCGTGACCCAGCTCTTCGCGGGCCTGGTCCTGTACGGCATAAGCATGGCTTTCATGGTGGAGAGCGACCTCGGCCTGAACCCGTGGGACGTTTTCCACCAGGGTGTGTCGAAGGCCACCGGGGTCAGCTTCGGCTGGGTGGTGCTGCTGACCGGCATCCCGGTCCTGCTCCTGTGGATCCCGCTGCGGCAGCGCCCCGGCTTCGGCACGATCGCCAACCTGGTGGTCATCGGCTTCGCGGCCGACGGCGCCCTGGCGGTGCTTACCCCGGGCGGATCGATGGCGATGCGGATCACGTACCTGGTGGTGGGGATCGCGCTGAACGGGGTCGCGACGGCGATGTACATCGGTGCCCGGTTCGGGCCGGGGCCGCGCGACGGGCTGATGACCGGGATCGTCAACCGGTGGCCGCGGCTGTCCATCCGGGTGGTCCGGACGAGCATCGAGGTGCTGGTCCTGGGCGTGGGGGTGCTGCTGGGCGGCACGATCGGGTTCGGGACGGTGGCGTACGCGCTGGGCATCGGGCCGCTGGTGCAGCTGTTCATGCCGGTCTTCGCCGTGCCGGCGACGGCCGACGATCCGGCCGTGGCGACAGAGGGGGAACCGCAGCCGGGCGCGCCTCAGATCGCGCCGGCCGTGGCGGCCTGACACCGAGCTGCGCGCAGCGCAGCGGTCCTGGGCGGTCACGGCATCGGTCGCGGCCGATGCCGGACACGGCCTCGCGGTGGCGCTGTTCTGATCGCGCCACTCGCGGGGTCGGCGAAGCGGGCGATATGTCCGGGCGGGCGGACACAGCTTGGTGATCATCGCGACACAATCGCTTTCCGGTTCGGCGGGCGCACGGCATCATGGCGACATGGGGGCTGGCGACTGGCACTGGAACGACGCTTGGATCTTCGTGTCCGCGGTCATCGCCGAGCGCCTGGAGCGCGACCGGGCACTGCACGCGGCGCTCCCGGTGACCGGCGCGAGCCTGGCTGACGTGCTGGCCGCGGCCGACTTCCTGCACCACAGCGTGCCCAGCCGGTCCGAGCTGGAGGATTCCGTGCGCCGCCTGGCCGGGGCCGGCCTGCTCACGGTGGACGACGACCTGGTCGAGGTGGCACCGGCGGGCGAGCAGCTGTGGCGCACCAGACCGTTCAGCGGTCTGTCGTCGGCGGTCGTGACGCTGCAGACGCAGCTGAACCGGGCGGCCACCCCGGGCGAATCCGACTGGAAGCTCGACGAGCGCACCTACAACGCGGCCGTCCGCGAATACTCCCTGCGCCTGGCCGACGGCCGCTGACCCGCGCCGACCCAATCGCAAGGCCGGACCGAGCCACCGGACCGCGCGACAACCCGTCGCTCAGCGGACCGGGTTGCCCGCCGCCCGCAGACTCTCCTTGACCTCACCGATGGTCAACTCTCCGAAGTGGAAGACACTGGCCGCCAGCACCGCATCCGCCCCCGCCGCCACCGCCGGCGGAAAGTGCCCCACCGCCCCCGCCCCACCACTGGCGATCACCGGAATGTCGACCACCGCCCGAACCGCCGCGATCAACTCCAGGTCGAACCCGGCCTTCGTCCCGTCCGCGTCCATCGAGTTGAGCAGGATCTCCCCCGCGCCCAGCTCGGCTGCCCGCCGCGCCCACTCCACCGCGTCGAGCCCGGCGCTCTTGCGACCGCCGTGCGTCGTCACTTCCCAGCCGCTGGGGTGCTCCGGTGTCGGCCCCGACGGCAGCCGGCGTACGTCGAGGGACAGCACCAGCACCTGATTGCCGAAGCGGTCCGCGATCTCCGCGATCAGCTCCGGCCGGTGGATCGCTGCCGTGTTCACACCGACCTTGTCGGCCCCGGCGCGCAGCAGCGTGTCGACGTTGTCGACCGAGCGGACGCCGCCGCCGACCGTCAGCGGGATGAAGACCGATTCCGCCGTGCGCCGGACCACGTCGAGCATGGTGCCGCGGTCGTCGGATGACGCCGTCACGTCCAGGAAGGTCAGCTCGTCGGCTCCGGCGGCGTCGTAGGCCGCGGCCAGCTCCACCGGGTCGCCCGCGTCGCGCAGGTCGACGAAGTTGACTCCTTTGACCACCCGTCCCGCGTCCACGTCGAGACAGGGAATCACCCGCACCGCCACCGTCATGCCCCAACCCTATCGAGCGGCCGGCCCGCCGGTTCGGGAGTATCCACAGGCCGGGCCGGGCCCAGTACCCCGATCAGGACGCCGCCGATCACGAGCACTCCGCCGGCCACGTCCGTCGCGTGCACCGTCTCGTCCAGCAGCAGTGCGGCCGAGGCGATGCCGAAGATCGGCACCAGCATCGAGAACGGGGCGACGGCCGATGCGCCGTACCGTCTGATCAGGGCGCCCCAGGCGCCGAAGCCGGCCAGGGTCGAGATCAGCGCGACGTACAGCAGCGCGCCGACCGCGGGGATGTTGCTCGCGCGCAGCGCGGCCAGGTCCGTGGCCGGGCCTTCGATGATCAGCGAGAGCGCCGCCAGCGGGAGGGTCGCCACCGCGCTGACCCAGATCATGAAGCGCAGCGTGTCGGTCGGTGCCGCCTGCCGGGTGGCCACGTTGGACAGCCCCCAGGCCACCGCCGCGCCCAGGACCAGGCCGAATGCTCCGGCCGGCAGTCCGTCCGCGCCGAGCCGGACCGCGACGACGCCGATGCCGAGTGCCGCGACCGCCAGCCCGGCGACGCGGCGCCGGCCGGGGCGTTCGCGCAGCAGCAGCACCGCGAAGACCGTCGTGAACACCGCCTGGCTCTGCAGGACCAGGGAGCTGAGGCCGGCCGGCATGCCGGCGGCCATTCCGGCGAAGAGCAGGGAGAACTTCACCACCCCGAGGGTGAGGGCGACCGCGATCACCCAGCGCCAGCGGGTCGGTGGGCGCCCGGCGAACAGGACCGCAGGGAACGCGGCCAGCAGGAACCGTAGCGCCGAGAACAGCAGGGGCGGGAAGTGGTCCAGGCCGATGTCGATCACGACGAAGTTGACGCCCCAGGCGGCGGCCACGGCCACGGCGAGGGCGATGTCACGCGGTTTCACGGTCTCAGCGTCGCCGCCGGTGATGCTGAAGCACCAGCGAATAGTGCTACAGCGACGATGTAGCGTGACTACATGATCGATCTGGGTCGGCTCCGCGCCCTGCACGCCGTGGCCAGCTACGGGACGGTGCTGGCGGCCGGGGAGGCGCTGCACTGCACGCCGTCGGCCGTGTCGCAGCAACTCGCCAAGCTGGAACGCGAGACCGGGGCCACCCTGGTGGAGAAGGACGGCCGCCGGCTGCGGCTGACCGAGGCCGGGCGGGTGCTGGCCGGTCACGCCGAGCGGGTGCTGGCCAGCGTCGACGAGGCCGAGGCGGCGCTGGCGGCCCATCGGGACACGGTCATCGGCCGGCTGGAGGTGGCGGCTTTCGCGACGGCGTGCCGGGCGCTGCTGCCGTACGCGTTGCACCGCCTGGCCACCGAGCACCCGCAGCTGACGACGGGCCTGGTGGAGGTCAGCCCGCACGAGGGTCTGGACATGCTGCGGCGCGGGCACGTGGATCTGGCGGTGCTGGACGACTGGCCGGAGGTGGCGCTGCGCTATCCGCCCGGGGTCACGCATCTGGAGCTCGGCCGGGACGTGGGCGATCTGGTCGTGCCGGACGGCCACCGGTTCGCGGCGGGTCGCGAGGTGCGGCTGGCGCAGTTGCGCGACGAGCGGTGGATCGCGGCGAAGGCCGGGGACATCTGTCACGAGTGGCTGATCCGGGTGGTGCCGGGAGTGCGGCCGGACTTCCACGTGGGTGAGTTCGAGACGCAGCTGACCCTGATCGCGGCGGGGCTCGGGATCGCGGTCGTCCCGCGACTGGCCCGGCCGCCGCTGCCGGCCGGGGTGCGGGTGGTGCCGGTGCGGCCGGTGCCGACCCGGCGGGTGGTGGTGGCCTGGCGGGAGGCCTCGGCGGCCCGGCCCGCGGTGCCGGCCGCTGTCGCGGTCCTGCGCGAGGCGTGGCGCCGCCACGAGACGGCGCGCTAGGCGGTCATCTTGCGGATCCGGTCGGCCTCGGCGAGCTGCATGTCGATGCCGCGGTGCAGGAAGCCGGTGATCAGGGCGAGCTCTTCCGGGGAGTACGCGGCCAGCACCCGGCGCCCGGCCCGCTCGACCGGACCGTAGACGCGACTGATCAGCTCCTCGGCGTGCGGGGTCAGCGCCACCACGGCTCGCCGCCGGTCGTTCTCGTCCACCGTACGGGTCAGGTGACCCGCCGCGGCCAGCCGCTGGATCGCCGTGGTGGTCGCGGCCGGGCTGAGGTTGGCCGCCCCGGCCAGCACCGTCGCGGACATGGCGCCGACGGTGTGGACCAGGCCGAGGATGCGCAGATCGGTGCGGTTCACTCCGAAGGTGGCAGCCGCCGCCTCGTCGACCACGTCGGCCGCGGCCCCGAAGGCCGCCGCGGCCCGGGCCGCCTCGTCGCGCGGTTCCGCGCTCAGTTGCTTCGACACTCGAAGGAGTCTACCGTCGACCGGAAAGCTTCGATCATCGAAGGGATAGTCATGGACCGGTCCACCGGCAGCCTGCCGTCCTGGCTCCCGTTCGCCAACCGGGTCGTCCGGCTGATGTCCCGGCTCGGCCTGCCACTGGGCACGGTCCGGGTGCTTGTCGTGCCGGGGCGGCGCAGCGGCGAGCCGCGTCCCACCCCGGTCTCCCCGCTGACCGTGGACGGCCGGCGCTATGTGGTCTCGGCGCTGCCGCAGAGCGACTGGGCCCGCAACATCCGAGCCGCCGGCCGCGGTGAGCTGGCCGCGGGACGCCACCGCACGCCGGTGACACTGACCGAGGTCACTGACCCGGCGGAGGCCCGCGCGGTGCTGCGGGCGTTCCCCCGCGAAGTGCCGGGCGGGGTGACCTTCTACGTGCGGCTGGGGCTGGTCGACCAGGCCGACTCCGACCAGTTCGAGGCGATCGCCGACCAGGTGGCGGTCTTCCGGATCGACTGACCCGGATCAGACGTACGCCTCGACCTCGACTTCCACCAGGTGCTGGGGATCAAGCAGCCCGGCCACCACGACCAGCGTCGCCACCGGCCGTACCGCCGCGAACAGCGACCCGTGCGCCCCCGCCACCGCGTCCGAGTACGCCGCGTCGGTCACGTACATCCGGGTGCGGATCACGCTCTCGATCCCCGCACCCGCCCCGGCCAGCGCGTCCAGCGCGATCCCGAACGCGGTCAGCGCCTGCGCCCGCGGATCGCCGATCCCCGTCACGACCCCGTCCACCGTGGCCGTGCAGCCGGCGGTGACCAGCAGGTTGCCGGCTCGCACCACGCGGGAGTAGCCGTAGCGCTCCTCCCACGGACCGCCCGAGCCGAAACGGGTGATCATGCGGAGGCCAGCGCCTCGATCGCCTCGCGGACCGTGAACGCGCCCGCGTAGAGCGCCTTGCCCGCGATCACGCCCTCGACCCCGATCGGCTCCAGCGTGGCCAGGGCGCGCAGGTCGTCCAGGGTGGACACGCCGCCGCTGGCGATCACCGGCTTGTCGGTCCGGGCGCACACCTCGCGCAGCAGGTCCAGGTTCGGGCCGCGCATCGTGCCGTCCTTGGTGATGTCCGTGACCACGTACCGGGCCGCGCCCGCCTTGTCCAGGCGCTCGAGGATCTCGAAGAGGTCGCCGCCCTCGCGGGTCCAGCCCCGGGCCGCCAGGGTACGGCCGCGCACGTCGAGCCCGATCGCCACCCGGTCGCCGTACTCGGCGCAGATCCGGTCGCACCACTCCGGGTCCTCCAGCGCCGCCGTGCCGATGTTGACCCGGGCCGCGCCGGTGGCCAGGGCCGCCCGCAGCGACGCGTCGTCGCGGATGCCGCCGGAGAGCTCCACCTTCACGTCGAGCCGGCTGATCACGTCGGCCAGCTGCGCGGCGTTCGAGCCCCGGCCGAACGCGGCGTCGAGGTCGACCAGGTGCACCCACTCCGCGCCGTCGTTCTGCCAGGCGAGCGCCGCCTCGAGCGGGTCGCCGTAGCTCGTCTCCGAGCCCGCGGCGCCCTGGACGAGGCGGACCGCCTGACCGTCGGCGACGTCGACAGCGGGCAGCAGGGTGAGGGTCACAGCGGAACTCCGATCAAGGACAGCGGGAACGGTCAGAAACGGCGGCCCAGCACCACGACCACCAGGGCCGGCAGCACCAGGACGATCATGGCGATGAGCACCAGGCGCAGCGCGAGCTCCGGCACCAGGAACCACACGGCCAGCGCCGCGATCAACGGGATGATCGCGATGCCGGTGCGCTGGGCCCGGCTGCGCCGGTACAGGGTGCCGGAGCTGGGGCGGCGCTTGAGCTTGAGGGAACGCACCAGGGCGCGGCGGCGTTGCCGCCGGGTGGACCGGCGGGCCCGGACCGCCTTCTCCTTCTCCAGGACGGCGAGCCGCTCGGCCCGCCGTCTGGCGCGATCCTTGCTCACCGTACGGCGGCGGAGGGCAGACCCGACACCCAGTTGCTGAGCAGCGCGTACCCGGCGTCGGAGGACTTCTCCGGGTGGAACTGCGCGGCGGACAGCGGGCCGTGCTCCACGACAGCGGCGAACGGCTGATCGTGCGCGGCCGTCGTCACCCGGGCACCGACGGCCTGCAGCGCACCGAGGTCCGACGCCGCGTACGAGTGGACGAAGTAGAACCGTGTCGTCGCCGACAGCCCGTCGAGCAGCACCGAACCGTCCGGCACGGACACCGTGTTCCACCCCATGTGCGGGATGCGCCGGGCGGCCAGCCGGGTCACCGCGCCCGGCAGCAGGCCCAGGCCCCGGGTCTCGACGCCGTGCTCGACGCCGGACTCGAACAGGATCTGCATGCCGACGCAGATGCCCAGCACCGGCCGGCCGGCGGCCACGCGCTCGGCGATGACCGGGCCCGCGCCGAGCTTCTCGATGCCGGCCATGCACGCCGCGTAAGCGCCCACCCCGGGCACGACCAGGCCGTCCGCGGCGGCCGCGGCGGCCAGGTCGTCGGTCACCGTCACGTCGGCACCGGTACGCGCGACAGCCCGCTCGGCGGACCGCAGATTTCCGGAGCCGTAGTCCAGGATCACCACATTGCTCATCAGCTGTCTCCCGGGATCAGCCAGAGGACGCCACCGGCCAGCGCCAGCACCGCCAGCGCGGCGACCAGGCCGATGCTGAACTTGGTGGCGCCCTGCCGGGACAGCGAGATCACCCCGCCGACGAGCATGCCGCCCAGCCCGAGCAGCAGGATCGGGACGATGCTGCTCACAGCACGCCCTTCGTCGACGGCAGCGCGCCGGCGTTGCGCGGGTCGATCTCCACGGCCTCGCGCAGCGCCCGCGAGAACGCCTTGAACTGCGTCTCCACCACGTGGTGGGCGTCCGCCTTGCCGCCGTCCCGGGCCGCGCGCAGCACGCTGACGTGCAGCGTCACCTTGGCGGCGTGGCCGAACGACTCGAAGATGTGCCGGGTCATGCTGGTCGGATAGACCGGCCCGATGTACGGCGCCAGCTCCGGCTCCTCGTGCACCACGTACGGCCGGCCGGACAGGTCGACAGCCGCGCGGACCAGCACCTCGTCCATCGGGATGGTCGCCGAGCCGTACCGCCGGATGCCGGCCTTGTCGCCGAGCGCCCGCGCGAAGGCGTCGCCCAGCGCGATGGCCGTGTCCTCCATCGTGTGGTGGGCGTCGATCTCGAGGTCGCCCTCGGTGCGCACGGTTAGGTCGAAGCCGCCGTGCTTGGCCAGCTGGTTGAGCATGTGGTCGTAGAACCCCACGCCGGTGGCCAGGTCACCCTTGCCGGTGCCGTCGAGGTCGATCTCGACGAGCACCTTGGTCTCATTGGTGACGCGCTCGATGCGCGCAAAGCGACTCACGACAAGGCTCCCAGGAAGGCGTCGGTTTCGGATGCTGTGCCGGCGGTGACCCGCAGCCAGCCGGCCAGGCCGACGTCGCGGACCAGCACACCCCGGTCCAGCAGGCGCTGCCAGGCCTCGTGCTGATCGCCGCCGACCTCGAAGAGCACGAAGTTCGCGTCGCTGTCGGCGACCCGGATCCCCCGCGCCCGCAGAGTGGTGACGATCCGGTCGCGCTGCTCCTTGATCGCGTCCACGGTGACGAGCAGGGCGGCGCGGTGCGCGAGGGCGGCCCGCGCGGCCGCCTGGGTCAGCGACGACAGGTGGTACGGCAGGCGGACGAGCTGGACGGCGTCGACCACGGCCGGGTCGGCGGCCAGATAACCGAGGCGCCCGCCGGCGAAGCCGAACGCCTTGCTCATCGTGCGGGTGACGACCAGGCGCGGGTGGCCGGGCAGCGATGCGAGCGCGCTGGGCGTGCCGGGCCGGGCGAACTCCGCGTACGCCTCGTCGACGACGACCATGCCCGGCGCCGCGGCCAGCACCGCCTCGACCACCGACGGGTCCAGGGCCGTGCCGGTCGGGTTGTTGGGTGAGCAGAGGAACACCAGGTCCGGCGCGTTCCGATCGATCTGCTCGACCGCCGACTCCGGGGTGAGCCCGAAGTCGGGGTCGCGCAGCGCGCCGATCCAGCGGGTGCCGGTGCCGGCGGCCAGCAGCGGGTGCATCGAGTACGACGGGCCGAAGCCCAGCGCGGTGCGGCCCGGACCGGCGAACGCCTGCAGCAGCTGCTGCTGGACCTCGTTGGAGCCGTTGGCCGCCCACACGTGCGCCGTGGTCAGCCCATGCCCGAGGTAGTCGGCGAGGTCGGCCCGCAGCGCGACCGCGTCCCGGTCCGGGTAGCGGTTGAGGTCACGCAGCTCGGCCTGCACGGCCTTGCCGATCGCCTCCACCACGGCGTCCGGCACCGGGTACGAGTTCTCGTTGGTGTTGAGCCGCACGGAGACGTCGAGCTGCGGCGCCCCGTACGGCGACCTGCCCCGCAGATCGTCCCGGATCGGCAGGTCGTCGATCGTGGTCACGAGGGGAACCTCGCGGTCACGGCCTGACCGTGGGCCGGCAGGTCCTCGGCGTTGGCCAGTGCCACCACGTGCGGGGCGACGTCGCGCAGCGCCGCCTCGTCGTATTCGACCACGTGGATGCCACGCAGGAACGACTGCACGGACAGGCCGGAGGAGTGCCGCGCGCAGCCGGCGGTCGGCAGCACGTGGTTGGAACCGGCGGCGTAGTCACCGAGCGAGACCGGCGAGTAAGCGCCGACGAAGATGGCCCCGGCGTTGCGCACCCGCATCGCCCACGTACGGGCGTCGCGGGTCTGGATCTCCAGGTGCTCGGCCGCGTACGCGTCCACCACCCGCAGGCCCTGCTCCAGGTCGTCGACCAGCACGATGCCGGACTGGCGGCCGCCGAGCGCCTCGCGCACCCGGGCCTCGTGCTTGGTCGCCGGCACCTGCACGGCCAGCTGCGCCTCGACCGCCTCGGCCAGCTCCGGCGAGTCGGTGACCAGCACGCTGGCGGCGACCGGGTCGTGCTCGGCCTGGCTGATCAGGTCGGCCGCGACGTGCGCGGGCGAGGCCGTGTCGTCGGCCAGGATCGCGATCTCGGTCGGGCCGGCCTCGGCGTCGATGCCGACCGTGCCCTGCAGCAGGCGCTTGGCCGCGGTGACCCAGATGTTGCCCGGGCCGGTGATCACGTCGACGGGCTCGCAGCGGTCGGTCTCGTCGGCGCCGTCCGAGCCGTAGCCGAGCATCGCGATGGCCTGGGCGCCGCCGACGGCGTACACCTCTTCGACCCCGAGCAGCGCGCACGCGGCGAGCACCCGGGCGTCGGGCAGGCCGCCGTTCTCCGGCTGCGGCGGGCTGGCCACGACCAGCGACTCGACGCCGGCGACCTGGGCGGGCACCACGTTCATCACCACGGTGGACGGATAGACGGCCAGGCCGCCGGGGACGTAGAGGCCGACGCGGGACACCGGGACGTGCCGCTCGGTGACGGTGCCGCCGGGCACCACCTGGGTGGTGACGTCGGTGCGCCGCTGGTCGCCGTGCACCTTGCGGGAGCGCTCGATGGCCACCAGCAGGGCGGCCCGGACGTCGGGGTCGAGCTCCTCGGCGGCGGCGGTGATCGCGGCCACCGGCACCCGCAGCCGCTCGAGCACGACGCCGTCGAATCTCTCGGTGGCCTCCCGGATCGCCGAGAACCCATGCTCGCGAACCGCCGTCACGACGGGGCGGATCTTCTCGACGGCAGCGGACACGTCGAGCTGGGCACGGGGCAGCAGACCGCGGGGGTCCCGACGGGAGCCGCGCAGGTCGATCCGATTCAGCACGGGTCAAGTCTAGGCGGCCCCGCGGCCGGCCCCCGGGCGGCATTCCAGGCACTGGGAAGGAGGCCTTTGCCACTTTTGCGCCGAGCCGAAATGAAGATCACCGGACCGGGGCGCGCGCGGACAGCTACCGGGCCGATACGCTCGCTCCGTGGGCGCGATTATCCCGGTCTTCCCGCTGGGCACGGTGCTCTTTCCCGGCCTGGTCCTGCCCTTGCACATCTTCGAGGAGCGGTACAGAACGCTCGTGCGCGATCTCGTCGCGTCGACGGACGACGAACCGCACGAGTTCGGTGTGGTCACCCTCCGGTACGGCTGGGAGGTCGCCACCCCCGAGGGTGACGCCGAGCGCCCGGCCGACGAGGCGGCGATCACCCCGGAGCAGCTCTACGGCGTCGGCTGCACGGCGGAGCTGCGCCAGGTCACCGAGCTGCCCGACGGCCGCTTCGACATCGTCACCGTCGGCCGCCGGCGCTTCCGGGTGCTCGCGATCGCGGCGGACACCCATCCGTACCTGACCGCCGAGGTGGAGTGGCTGCCCGACGAGGAAAGCGGCGACCCGGTGTCGGCGCTGCTCGCCCCGCGGGTGCTGACCGCCTTCCGCACCTACCTGGACCTGCTGCGGCCCGACTCCGAGGTGCTCGACCAGGTCCCTGAGGACCCCACGGTGCTCTCCCACCTGGTGGCGGCGACCGCGCAGCTCACCACCGAGGAGCGCCAGGAGCTGCTGGGCGCGGTCGACACCGCCACCCGGCTGCGCACCGAGCTGCGGCTGCTCAACCGCGAGGCGGGTCTGCTGGCCAAGGTGCGGGCGGTGCCGGTGCCGCTGTCGGATCTGGCCCGGCCGGTGAGCCCGAACTGAAGCCGTCCGAACTGAAGCCGTCCGCACCGAACCCACCCGAACCGGGCCCGCCCGCACTGTGCCCGCCCGAACCAGGCCCGCCCGGCAGGTCGTGGCCGTAGCCGGGCTTGGCTCCCGGCAGCTCCAGGTCCGGGTCGTTGGACCAGCCGGCCAGCAGCGTGGTCACGATCACCGCGGCGAAGGCGGCCACCAGCAGCGCGCCGTGCGCGTGCAGGTCCGGCGGCCGGTCGTAGGCCTGCCCGGCGCTGGAGCTGTCCTGCCAGTCGTTCCAGGCGGCCAGCCCGACCAGCCGGCCGGCCTGCCACATCACCAGCGTGCTGGCCAGCCCGCCCAGGGCCACCCCGAGCAGCAGGCCGGGGCCCCGGTCGCGGCGCAGGACCAGCCAGATCAGCACGGCGGCGAGCAGCCCGAAGGTGAAGCCGATCAGGGTGAACCAGGCGTCCGCCGCGATGTACTCCTCCGGCGACGGGTCGTTGACCACGATGCCGTTCTGCCCGGCGTTGATCACCGGGATGGTCGGCGCGAGCCAGGACCAGAGCAGGCCGAGCGGGGCGCCGGCGACGGCCATCGCGGCCGTGATCGAGACCGCGACAAGCACGGTACGGCGTAACGGCCGCCGCTTCGGCCGCGTCGGCACCCAGCCCATGGCGTCGACGGGCTCGCCGTACGGGTAGTACGGCTGGCCCTGCTCGTACGACTGGCCCTGCTCGTAGTTCGGGGCCTGCTCGTAGTGCGGGGCCTGCTCGTAGCGCTGGGGGCCCGGCTCCTGGCTGGGGTTCACTCCCCGATCCTGCCAGGTCCGCCTGTGCGCCCGCTGCCGAGCACCGCGGCAGCGGGCATCAGAGGACCGCCGACGGACCGAGGATCATCTTCAGGTCGGCCCGCAGCGCCGGCGTCGGGGCCACCCGCACCGCGCCCAGCCGGAAGATCGTGGTGCGGCTGCCGTTCTGCAGGTGGACGTGCACCTCGGCGTCGCCCGGGTGGCTGACCAGGATCTCCTTGAGCTCGTCGACCAGCGGCGGGGTGCACCGGGTGATCGGCATGGTCAGGGTGATCGGCTTGCTGTCCGGGTTGTGCGTGACGTCGGGCATCGACATGTCCATCGCCATGATCCGCGGGGTGTCGTCGCGGCGGTCCACCCGGCCCTTGACGATGACGATGGCGTCCTCGGCGATGTACTGGCCGATCACCTCGTACGTGTTCGGGAAGAACAGCGCCTCGACGCCGCCGGCCAGGTCCTCCAGCGTGGCCGAGGCCCAGGCCCGGCCCTGCTTGGTGATCCGGCGCTGCACCCCGGTGAGGATGCCGGCGAGCGTGACGACCTGCCCGTCCGGCACCGAGCCCTCCTCGTTGAGGGCGGCGATGGTCGTGTCGGCCGAGTTGTGCAGCAGCTGCTCGAGGCCGGCCAGGGGGTGGTCGGAGACGTAGAGGCCGAGCATCTCGCGCTCGAAGGCCAGCTTGTCGCGCTTGTCCCACTCGCTGTCGCCGATCGTGGGCATCGCCACGGTGGCCGCGCTGCCGGCGCCGGAGTCCTCGCCGAACGAGGCGAACAGGTCGAACTGGCCGGCCGCCTCGTTCTTCTTGACGTCCGCGTACGCGTCGATCGCCTCGGCGTGCACGGCGAGCAGGCCCTTGCGGGTGTGCCCCATCGAGTCGAAGGCGCCGGCCTTGATCAGCGATTCCACCGTCTTCTTGTTGCAGGCGACGGCGTCCACCTTGGACAGGAACTCGTAGAAGTCCCCGTAGTCGCCCTTCTCCTTGCGGCAGCGCACGATGGCGTCGACGACGTTGTGCCCGACGTTGCGGACCGCGGCCAGGCCGAAGCGGATGTTCTTGCCGACCGGGGTGAACGGGCCGGCGGACTGGTTGACGTCCGGCGGCAGCACCTGGATGCCCATGCGCCGGCAGTCGGCCAGGTACATCGCCATCTTGTCCTTGTCGTCACCGACGCTGGTGAGCAGGCCGGCCATGTACTCGGCCGGGTAGTTGGCCTTGAGGTAGCCGGTCCAGTAGGACACCAGGCCGTACCCGGCGGTGTGGGCCTTGTTGAAGGCGTAGTCGGCGAACGGGACCAGGACGTCCCAGAGGGCCTTGATCGCGGCGTCGGAGTAGTTGCGCTGCTTCATGCCGTCGCGGAAGGAGACGTACTCCTTGTCGAGGACCTCGCGCTTCTTCTTACCCATGGCCCGGCGCAGCAGGTCGGCCTGGCCCAGCGAGTAGCCGGCCAGCTTCTGCGCGGCGCGCTGCACCTGCTCCTGGTAGACGATCAGGCCGTACGTCGGGCCGAGGATCTCCTCGAGCGGCTCCTCCAGCTCGGGGTGGATCGGGGTGATCTCCTGCAGCTTGTTCTTGCGCAGCGCGTAGTTGGTGTGCGAGTCGGCACCCATCGGGCCGGGCCGGTAGAGCGCCAGCACGGCGGAGATGTCCTCGAAGTTGTCCGGCTTCATCAGCCGCAGCAGCGAGCGCATCGGGCCACCGTCGAGCTGGAACACCCCCAGCGTGTCGCCGCGGGCCAGCAGGTCGTACGTCGGCTTGTCGTCCAGCGGCAGCGCCAGCAGGTCGATCTTCTTGCCGTGGTTGAGCTCGATGTTCTTGACCGCGTCGTCGATGATCGTCAGGTTGCGCAGGCCCAGGAAGTCCATCTTGAGCAGGCCCAGCGTCTCGCAGGTCGGGTAGTCGAACTGCGTGATGATCGCGCCGTCGGCCGGGCGCCGCATCAGCGGGATGTGGTCGATGATCGGCTCGGCGCTCATGATGACGCCGGCCGCGTGCACGCCGGTCTGCCGGATCAGGCCCTCGATGCCCCGGGCGGTGTCGATGACCTTCTTGACGTCGGGATCGGTGTCGTACAGCGAGCGCATCTCGCCGGCCTCGCCGTACCGCTTGTGGTCCTTGTCGAAGATGCCGGAGAGCGGGATGTCCTTGCCCATCACGGCGGGCGGCATGGCCTTGGTGATCCGGTCGCCCACCGCGTACGGGTAACCCAGCACCCGGGCCGAGTCCTTGATCGCGGCCTTGGCCTTGATCGTGCCGAAGGTGGCGATCTGGGCGACCTTGTCCTCGCCCCAGCGGTCGGTCACGTACCGGATGACCTCGCCGCGCCGGCGTTCGTCGAAGTCGATGTCGACATCGGGCATGGAGACGCGCTCCGGGTTGAGGAAGCGCTCGAAGATCAGCCCGTGCGGCAGCGGGTCCAGGTCGGTGATGCCCATCGCGTACGCGATCAGCGAGCCGGCGGCCGAGCCGCGGCCCGGGCCGACCGCGATGCCGTTGCGCTTGGACCACTGGATGAAGTCGGCGACCACGAGGAAGTACGACGGGAAGCCCATCTGGATGATGATCCCGAGCTCGTACTCCGCCTGCTTGAGGTGCGTCTCCGGGATGCCACCGGGGAAACGCCGCTTCAGTCCCTCGAACGCTTCGTGCCGGAACCAGGTCTCCTCGGTGTGACCCTCGGGCACCGGGAAACGCGGCATCAGGTTCTTGAAGGTGAACATGCCGTCGGTGTCCACCCGCTCGGCCACCAGCAGGGTGTTGCGGCAACCCTCCAGCCAGGCGTCGGACGAGTCGACCGCGCGCATCTGGTCGGCCGACTTGACGAAGTAGCCGGCGCCGTCGAAGCGGAACCGGTTGGGGTCGGCGACGTTGCTGCCGGTCTGCACGCAGAGCAGCACGTCGTGCGCCTCGGCCTGGGACTCGTGCGTGTAGTGCGAGTCGTTGGTGACCAGCGGCGGGATGTTGAGCTTCTTGCCGATCTCCAGCAGGCCGTCGCGGACCCGCTTCTCGATCGACAGGCCGTGGTCCATGATCTCGAGGAAGTAGTTGTCCGCGCCGAGTGCTTCCTGGTACATCGCCGCGGACTTGAGCGCCTCGTCGAACTGGCCGAGCCGGAGCCGGGTCTGCACGGCGCCGGACGGGCAGCCGGTGGTGCCCATGATGCCCTCGGCGTGCTCCGCGATGATGTCGAAGTCCATCCGCGGGTACTTGCCCATCTGGCCCTCGATGGAGGCCCGCGAGTTGAGCCGGAAGAGGTTCTTCAGCCCGACGGCGTTGCGGGCCCACATGGTCATGTGGGTATAGGCGCCGTTACCGGCGACGTCGTCGCCCTTCTGCTCCGGGCGGCCCCACTTGATCCGGCTCTTGGTCAGCCGCGACTCGGGGGCGACGTACGCCTCGACGCCGATCACCGGAGTGACCCCGGCCGCCGTGGCCTGCTTGTAGAAGTCGTACGCCCCGTGCATGTTGCCGTGGTCGGTGATCGCCGCGGCCGGCATGCCGAGGCGGTTGGCCTCGGCGAGCAGATCCTTGACCCGGGCGGCGCCGTCGAGCATCGAATACTCGGTGTGCACGTGGAGATGCACGAACGAGTCAGACACCCAGGGCCCCCTTTGCCGCGGCGTTTCCGGACTCGCCAGAGCCTAGTCCGGTGCGGCCCCGCGAGGCACCGCTGACACCCGATCTATTCGGCGAATGGCTCGATCATCACAGCCGCGGCGCGCAGCCACGCCTGGCGGGTCTCCGGCTGCAGCACGCTGTACTCGATCGATGACCCAACCTCGAGCGCAGGGTCGTACGGGACCACCGCGACGGCCCGCGTCCGGGTGGCGAAATGCTTGGCCAGATCGTCGAGCAGCGGCAGCTTGCCGGGCGACGGACAGGAGATCAACGTCACCGCGTTGGCGACCAGATCCTCCATGCCGGTCTCGTTGAGCACGTCCAGCATCCAGTCGGCGGTGAACGCGGCGTCCTCGCGCGGCACCGTGGTGATGACCAGCTGGTCGGCGCTGCGCATCACGGTCTGCCAGTTGACGCTCTCGACGTTGTTGCCGGTGTCGACGCAGATGACGTCGTGGGTGCGGCGCAGCAGATCCATCACGCGGCGCACGGTGCTCTGGTCGAGCCGCTGGGCGAAACGGGGATTCTCCTCGCCGGCCAGCACGTCGTACGAGCCGTCGGAGGCGTGCCGCAGGAAGTCGTCCAGGTGCGACATCATCTGCTCGCCGTGCATGTTCTCGATCTCGAGCAGCTCGCTGACCAGGTGCCGGATCGTCCGCGCGTGCCGGGCACTGCCGGCCCGCAGGCCCAGCGTGCCGCGCAGCTCGTTGTCGTCCCAGGCCAGCACGCCCCGGCCCCGCACGCTGCCGATGGTGGCCGCGGCGAGCACGGTGGCGGTCGTCTTGTGCACGCCGCCCTTGGGATTGGCGAAGGCCAGCACCCGCGGCTTGCCGAGCTTGCGGCGCAGCACCGAGACCGCGCGGTCCTCCTGCTCGGGCCGGGCCTGCCGCCACTCGATGCGCGCCGGCGCGGGCGAGGTCGGCATGGGCGCGGTGGTCGGGGGCAGGGTGGGCGGCGGCTGCAGGGCCGGCGGAGGCGGCGCGGGGGCCACCGGCGGCGGCATGACCGACGCGGACCCGACCGAGGCGGCACCGCGGCTCGGCGGCGGGGGCGCCAGCTCGGGCGCGACCCGACCGATCGACGACGGTACGGACCGGGTGGCCGGATTGAAGAAGCTGTGCGGCTCCTCGGGAGCCGAACGGGACTGGAAGCCCTCACCGATCCGCGACTGGCGGCGGGCCTCGGCGAGCGGGTTCATCGGCCGCGCCTCGGGACGCGGCTCACCCAGGCGGGGATCGACGGAACGGGGATCCATCGGGCGCGGGTCGGACGGTGGCGCCAGCGGCTCGGACTGGCCCAGCCGCTCGCCCAGGCTGGCCCGGCCGGGACGGCGCGGATCCAGCGGGTTGACCGGGCGGCGCTCCGTCGGGCGCTGGTCGAAGGCACCACGGGCCGGGTCGCTCTGCCGCGGATCGCTCTGCCGGGGATCGAGCGGGTTGAAGGGCCGGCCGGGACGTCCGGGCAGCGGTTGACCGCCCGCCGTACGGCGGGCCTCGGCCTCCGCTTCCTCACGGTCCGTCTCGGCCTCGTCGGCCGTCCGTGACCCGTGCCGGGCACGGTCGAGCAGCGCCCGCCAACGCGGGGCTGGTTCCGCAGGCCGGCCCCAGCCGGTCTCGGTCCCATCCACGGCTCGTCCTCCCAGCGACTACTCGATGTGCCCTTGTGACGCCTGTCCGATGCCCTGACGGGCCGCCCGTTCTCCGACAGGCTACGGACGCCAACCCTATTCAGGCCACACCCGGAACCCGCAAATGCCCGGCGGTCTTGATCACCCAGTGGCAGAAACCACGTGCACGTGCACCTACCCGTACGCACCACAGGACTCGGTCGTTCAGGATGTCAACGCCCAGAAGCGTCGCGAGATGCTCCTGAGGCGGTCGGCGGCTGGCCGGGACCCGGTCCCACGGGTGACGCGGAGGCAACGGCAGCGCTCTCCTGAACTGCCGGGGCAGACGGACCGGACCCCAGGACGGGGCCGTCGGGTGAGGCCGATGTCACAGCAGCCCCGGTCGATGAGGGTAGTGGCGCAGGGCGGGCGGGGGCAACACTGCGCGACCGCGAAGGCACGGTGGGCGCACCTGACTCCGGATCGTCGGGGACCGTGGTGGTCTGTTCCGGCCGGACCGGGCGGAACTCCGTACGGTCCAGGCTGCGGACCTCGGGGGCCGGATCGACCACCCGCACCTCGGCGCGGCCGGCGAGATCCTCCAGCACGGCGGGCGCGGCCCGCACCACGGCGGCGAAGACACAGGCGCAATGGGCGCGATACGCGGCGGCCTCCGAGGCGGCGGTCTGCGCGGCGTTGTCGTACGCCCGGCGCAGCCTGATCTGGTCGACGCCGTCGCCCTCCAGCTCTTCGCCGAGCTTCTGATAGTCGGCCTGCTCCTGGTCACGGGCCAGAGCGGCGTTCAGCATGCCGGTCACCACGTCCTGCGGCATCCGGTAGACGGGCATCTTGACCACCGGGGTGCGTACCCCCGGCAGGGGTGCCCGGGCGTAGACCTCGGCCACCGGGACCCCGGCGAGGGTCGCCTGCAGCTTGTCCGGCGGCAGGTAGGACCGCAGGCTGACCAGCGCCCACGTCTCCCCGGCCACCGGCGAACCCGACGAGGGCAGCAGCGCGGCCAGCTCACCGCGGCTGGAACGCAGATAGCCGGAGACGGACTGGCCCTCGACCACCCCGACCCGCACCACGTCACCGCTGGGATCGACCGCCTCGGGCCCGTGGTCGGCCGCCCAGACCACCGCGATGAGCAGCGCGGTCACCGAGGCCACGGCCAGCCCGCTGAGGATCCGCAACGGGGCCGTGCCGATGCGGGACAGGCCGCGGGTCAGCGGCGGAAGCACCCTGTCCCCTGTCCTCATCGAGGTCGCCCCCTCAGACGGCGGTCGTCAGCTCGCGTCGCGGAGCACGTCCAGCGCGTACCCCAGGTCGTCAGGGTAGTCGCTGACGAAACGGACCTCGTCCTGCGTACGGGGGTGCAGGAAGCCGAGCTCGCGGGCGTGCAGCCACTGCCGGCCCAGCTTGAGCCGCGCGGACAGGGTCGGATCGGCCCCGTACGTGATGTCGCCGACGCACGGGTGCCGCATCGCGGAGAAGTGCACCCGGATCTGGTGGGTCCGGCCGGTCTCCAGCTTGACGTCGACCAGGCTGGCCGAGCGGAACGCCTCGATCGTGTCGTAGTGGGTGACGCTGGGCTTGCCGCCGTTCATCACCGCGTACCGGTAGTCGGCGGTGGGGTGCCGGTCGATCGGCGCGTCGATCGTGCCGCGCAGCGGGTCCAGGTGGCCCTGCACGACCGCGTGGTAGCGCTTGTCGACCTCGCGCTCCTTGAAAGCCCGCTTCAGCGCGCTGTAGGCCAGCTCGCTCTTGGCCACCACCATGAGCCCGGTGGTGCCGACGTCGAGGCGGTGCACGACCCCCTGGCGCTCGGCGGCGCCGCTGGTCGCGACGTTCTGGCCCATCGCGGCGAGCCCGCCGATGACCGTCGGGCCGGTCCAGCCCGGGCTCGGGTGCGCGGCCACCCCGACCGGCTTGTCCACCACGACGATGTCGTCGTCGCTGTAGATGATCTTCATGCCGTGCACCGGCGTGGCTTCCAGCGTCGGCGCGGTCACCGGCGGCGGCAGCGTGACCTCGAGCCACGAACCGGCCGAGACCTTGTCGGACTTCGGCCGCGGGATGCCGTCGACGAGCGCGTCACCGGACTCGACCAGGGTCGCGGCGGCGGTGCGGGACAGGCCGAAGATGCGCGACACGGCCTGGTCGAGACGCATGCCGTCCAGACCGTCCGGTACGGGCAGGGAACGGGAGGTCATGCGGTCTCGGCTTTCCTGGAGGTGGCCCTGCTGCCGTCACGCTGGCGCCCGGTGAGCTCCAGCAGCACGGCGAGGACGACGCCGACGGACAGGCAGCTGTCGGCGATGTTGAAGACCGCGAAGTGTTCCCCGTACGGCCCGAACAGGCTGATCATGTCGACGACGTGACCCTGGAACGGCCCGGGCGCCCGGAACAGCCGGTCGCCCAGGTTGCCGAGCGCGCCGCCGAGCACCAGCCCGAGGGCGATCGCCCACGGCACCGAGCGCAGCTTGCGGACCATGAAGGTGATCCAGCCGATCACCACGATCGTGACCAGGGGGAACACCCAGGTGTAACCACTGCCGAGACTGAACGCGGCCCCGCTGTTGCGCAGCAGCGACAGATAGACCAGTCCGCCCAGGATCCGGACCGGCTCGCCCTCGGTCAGCCCCTTGGTGGAGAGCTCCTTGACGACCTGGTCGAGCACGACGGCGAGCAGGGCGGTGATGGCGAGCACCGCCACGGCGCGGCGCGCGAACCCGGAGGACAACCCGGGCCCGGACGCGGTCGCCGTGGTGCCACCCGCAGCCTCGTCGG
Organism: Actinoplanes sp. CA-051413; assembly: GCF_050955795.1. Classification (NCBI taxonomy): domain Bacteria; kingdom Bacillati; phylum Actinomycetota; class Actinomycetes; order Micromonosporales; family Micromonosporaceae; genus Actinoplanes; species Actinoplanes sp. CA-051413. The sequence goes on along the minus strand of NZ_CP192100.1, from coordinate 2,154,310 downwards.
CGTTCAGCGTCGTTCCTCCAACTGCTTACAGGACACACAGAGGGTCGCGACCGGGAACGCCGCCAGCCGCTCGACGGGGATGGCGTTGCCGCATCGCTCGCACCAACCGTAGTTGCCCGTCCCGAGCCGGTCGATGGCGCGTTCCACCTGTGTGATCCGGTCGAGGAGATTGTTGGCCAGAGTGATCTCCTGCTCCCGCTCCCCGGTCTTGGTGCCCCGGTCACCCTCGTCGTCGCCGGCGGAGTCGGTGAGCCGGTCCCGCTGCAGCTCGGTGATCTCGCTGAGCGTCTGGTCGTACTCGGCCTGCAGCTCGTCGCGGCGCTCCACGAGCGCGACGCGGATCTTCTCGGTCTCCGCCGCGCTGCGCGCCTTGGCGGGCGCGGCCTTCGCGGTCGACGCGGACCTGGTGTCGGTTGCCTTGGCCATCGTCGCTCCCCTGAGCCGCGCTGCACGCGGCGAATCGGCGGTCTTCCAGCGGTCATCGGGACGTGGTCGGCCACCCGTCCCGTATCGGTGCCCCGGCCGCGCCCCCACGCGACCCGTGCACCGGCCCCCACGTGCACAAACGGCGCGGCCATGGATCGCCGCGCACTCCGGAGGGTGGCAAGGATACGGAACGTGAAGAGCAGCGACAACACGGCGCACCGGCCCGGTGACCGGGTAACCGGGACGAATGCCCCGAACACCCTCGTCAGATACCCGACGACCACACCCGCCTCGTTCGCACCTGCCACTTCCGCTGGGTTGGCCCCCAGCGCCCTAATCGACGCAGCCGAATCGTCAGACAGGACCAAACGCCCACAACCCCCGCGCTCAAGATCTGTCGCGGCCGTCCTCACCGAACCAGCGGGCCAGCCGTCCCCGCCGGCTCACCGCCCGCAGCCGCCGCTCGGCCAGGTCCCGGGCCGCCGCCGTGGTCACGATCAGCAGGCCGTCGCCGGTCCGCAGCCGGGTGTCCGGCCCCGGCACGAAGCCGGCCCCCTCCCGCACCACCAGCGTCACCACCGCACCGACCGGCAGCCGCAACTCGTCGATGTGCACTCCGGCCAGCCGCGAACCCGGCGCCACGTCGAGCTGCAACAGGTCGGCGTGCATCTGCTCCAGCGGCGCGGTCTCGACCTGGATCTCGATGGCCTCGGTGGGCGCGGTGATGCGCAGCAGCCGGGCAACGGGCGCCAGCGTGCCGGCCTGCACCAGCGTGAAGATGATCACCAGCACGAACACCACATCGAAGAGCGTCTCGGCCCCGGGCGTCGCACTGGACAGCGGAATGGTGGCCAGCACGATCGGCACCGCCCCGCGCAACCCGGCCCAGGACAGGAACGTCCGCCCCGACCGGCCCAGCTCCCGGAAACTGCGGCTGACGAACGCCGAGATCCAGACCGACAGCGGCCGGGCCAGCAGCACGAGCGCGCACCCGACAACCAGCGCGGGCACCAGCGCCTCACCCAGCCGGGCCGGCGAGGCGAGCAGCCCGAGCAGCACGAACAGGCCGATCTGGGCGACCCAGGCCAGCGCGTCGGCGAACCCGAGAATGGCCTGGCGATGCGGCAACCGGGCATTGCCGATAACCACCCCGGCCACGTAGACGGCGAGGAAACCGGAGGCGTGGGCGACGGCGCCGGCCGCGTACGCCAGGAAGGTGAGCGCGACCGCCGCGATCGGATAGAGACCCGCCGACGGCAGGGCGGCATTGCGCAGCAACCAGCGCCCGGTCGCCCCCACGGCCAGCCCGATCGCGGCGCCGGCAGCGAGCTCGTAGATGACGATCAGGAGCTCGTACCACCAGGGGTGGGTCATCCCGGCAGTGGCCGACAGCAGGACGACCAGCAGGACCACCGGGGCGTCGTTCATGCCGGACTCGGCCTCGAGCGTGGCGACCAGCCGGGGTGGCAGCCGCAACACCCGCAGGGTGGCGAAGACCGCGGCGGCGTCGGTGGACGAGAGCACCGCGCCGTAGAGCAACGCGAGACGCCAGTCCACGTCGAGCACAAAATGCACGACGACGCCGACCACGGCGATACTCACGGCCACCCCGAGGGTGGCCAAGGTGGCCGACAACCCCAGAACCGGCCGCAACGTGCTCCAGCGGGCGGTCAGCCCACCCTCGGCGATGATCATGATCAGGGCGCAGAATCCGAGGGTACGGGTGAGTTCGGCATCATCGAAGCGGATACCGAAGCCGGCCTCCCCGATGACCACACCGATCAACAGGTAGACGAGCAGACTGGGCAGTCCGAGCCGGGTGGAGAGCCGAACAGCACCGACGGCGACCAGCAGCACGGCGGCACCGACAAGCAACGCAAGGTCGAGCCCGCCGGTCATGCGCTGCCGTCACGCAGGGCGGCGAACCGCTCCCCGACGTCCCCGGCCACGGTAAAGACTTTGTCCCGGCTGGTGGCGCCGACCTTGAGCTCGACGTCCCGGGCCTTGACCCCGAGCGCAACGGCAAGCGCCTGCCTGACGGCCTCGGTAGCCTTCCCGTCAACCGCGGGCGCCCCGACGGCGACGATCAGCGCGGGCCCGTGCGGCCCCTCATAACGCCCACCGACCTGGGTACGCCCAGCGCCGGGCCGCACCCGCACCACGACGGACCGCCACCCGTCACCGGCGCTCTGACCGGCTCGCGGCGTGCTCGCGCCGGGTCGGGTGGTGGCCGGATCGGGTGAGGGGACGCGCCGCTTGGCCATGCCCCATTGTGCCGATCACCGACACCCCACCAAATCCGACGTTCCGCCAACCCCCGCCCGCCCCGCCTCGCCCTGCCTCGCCCCGCCTCGCCCCGCCTCGCCCCGCCTCGCCCCGCCTCGCCCTGCCTTCCCCGCCTCGCCTTCCCGCGCCCCGCCTTCCCCACCCCGCACTGCCTTCCCCGCCCCCTGCCTTCTCTGCCCCGCCTCGCCTTCCCGCGCCCCGCTTCCCCACCCCGCACTGCCTTCCCCGCCCCCTGCCTTCTCTGCCCCGCCTCGCCCCGCCTTCCGAGCCCCCTGCCTTCCGCGCCCCGCCTTGCCCTGCCTTGCCCTGCTCCGCCCGGCGCCCTCTTCGCCGCCGCGCCGGGCCCCCTCAGGCGGGATCAGGCCCCAGCGGGCGCAGCGACGGTAGATCTTGGTCGCGATTGGCCCCTATGACGGCCATTTTTTACCAAGGTCTTCTAGAAGCGAAGGCGGCCTCGCGCGAGGCCGCAGGCAGGCCCCGAATAGCCGGGGAAAGCGCAAGCTTGGCCGAGCACGGACCTAATTTGTCCAAGAGTCCGCCCGGACGCCGCCAAGTGCCCGGTCGCGGACCGCCGGGCAGGGCCGATGCCCGGTCACGAGCCGCCGGGCAAACGTCCAGGCGCGCCCGGCCACGAGCCGCCGAGCAAGGTCAAGAGCCCGGTCACGAGCCGCCGGGCAAACGTCCAGGCGCGCCCGGCCACGAGCCGCCGAGCAGGGTCAATAGCCCGGTCACGGGCCGCCGGGCAGGGCCGATGCCCGGTCACGAGCCGCCGGGCAAAATCCGGTCGCGCCCGGCCACGAGCCGCCCAGCAGGGTCAATAGCCCGGTCACGAGCCGCCGAGCAGGGCCGATGCCCGGTCACGAGCCGCCGAGCAAACGTCCAGGCGCGCCCGGCCACGAGCCGCCCAGCAGAGTCGAGAGCCCGGTCACGAGCCGCCGGGCAAACGTCCAGGCGCGCCCGGCCACGGGCCGCGGGGCAGGGCGGAAATGCCCGGTCACGAGCCGATGGGCAGGCGGAAATGCCCGGTCACGGGCCGCCGGGCGCCAAGAGCAAGCCGACAAACCCTGCGGGGGCCAGCAACGGCGGGCGGCGAACCTGACGACGAAGATTCCCCAGCCCAGGCCGCTGATCTTGATCGTCGGACCGGGCCCAAAGCCGCGGACGGTCAGCGGCGGGCGGCCGCAGCGACCAGCCGATCAACCGGCCGGCACAGCCCACAAGGGCTGAACCCGAGCTCAACCGCCTCAGCAACAGGCAGCCCCTCAGTCATCCGCCCTACCAAATGCGAACAATCCGCCAGGTGGTACCGGGGCCGGCCGTCGACCACCAGCACCTCGGCGTCCAGGCTGGCCACCCGTACCGCGTCCGCCGGGCGGACCGACTGGGGCAGGGGCTCGTCGTCCGGGTCGTCCGGGTCCGGCTCGTCGAATTCACCCGAGGACGGGTCGTCCGCACGAGCGCCGCCGATGAAACTCGCGGCGTGCTCGTAGTCGGCGGTCGGGTCCGGTGCCGATTCCGTCGGCGCCGGGCCGGCCGTCTGACCCGAGGAAGGCCGGCCGGCCGCAGCGTCGTCGTAGTCGTAGAGGTCGGCATCCGGTTGCACCCGCTGGGTCGCGTCCGGCCCCGTCAGGTGCTCCTCCGCGTCCTCGTGGCCTGCCACGTAGGCGGCGTCGGGCGCATAAGCAGCGTCGGGGGCGGGGGCCGCGCGTGCGGCATCGCCGGCCGGGGCTGTCGCCGCGCGCCGGGCGGCCGAGGCCTGGCGGGCACCGATGACCAGGGCCACCGCGGCCAGCAGGCTGGCGACGATGGAGCTGATCAACAGAGAGCTCGACCCGCCCACGAGGCCGAGCACGAGCAGCGTGACGGCGACGAGGATGAGCAGCAGACTAACAACGATCATGGCTCATCCCCGCCGCTGTGCGACCGTTCCGCAAGCCGAGGCTCAGCGGCCGGTCTCGATGGAGTTGGCGCGGCTGCCGCCGTACGAGCCGGCGAGGCCCGCGGCCGCGAGGCCACCGGAGCCGCCGACCGAACGGTTGGCGTCGGCGCGGGTCATCTCGGCTTCGAGGCCCTGGCCACGACCGTCGAGGTCGCGCAGCTGGCTCTCGAGGTACGCCTTCAGCCGCGTGCGGTACTCCCGCTCGAACTGCTTGAGCTCCTCGATGTGCTTCTGCAGCGCCGACCGCTTGGCGTCCAGGCCGCCCATGGCCTCCTGGTGCCGCTGGCGCGCGTCGCGCTCCAGGGCGTCCGCCTTGGCGCGGGCCTCGCGGGTGACCTCCTCCGCCTTGGAGCGGGCGTCGGAGAGAAGCTTGTCGGCCTCGCGGCGGGCGTCGGACACGTGGTCGTCGGCCGTACGCTGGGCCATCATCAGCACGCGCAGCGCCTGCTGCTCGCCGTCGGCGCCCGTGGGGGCTCCGGCACCGGCGCCGACCGGGCCCTGGGCCCGGACCTGCTCCAGCTCGGCCTGCATCTGCCGGGCAGCCTGCTCAGCGGCAGACTTGTCGCGCTGCACCCGGTCGAGCTGGGCCTTCATCTCGTTGAGCTCCGCCGCCATCCGCGGGTCGGCGCTCGGGCCGGCTGGTGCGCCACCCCGACCGCCGCGCTCCACCTGGGCGCGCAGCTCGTTGTTCTCCTCGATCAGACGGGCGAGTTCGCGCTCGACCTCGTCCAGGAAGGCGTCGACCTCCTCCTCGTCGTACCCCCGCTTGCCGATAGGGGGTTTCTTGAAGGCGACGTTGTGCACGTCCGCCGGGGTCAGCGGCATCGAAACTCCTCGGGTCAGTTGCGGCCGCGTGGGGCGCAGTCGATCAGGCGGACGCTGTCACGCGAACGCGATGATCAGACGCGCTAACACGAAGTTCAAAAGCACGAACAGGATAACCAGCAGGACCAGGGACGCCAGGTCCAAACTCACGGTACCAATTCGAAGCGGTGGGATCACACGCCTCAACGCCTTGAGGGGTGGATCAGTGACGCTCCACACCGATTCCAATGCCGCCGACGCCCCTCGGCCCGGCTGCCACCGACGCCCGTACTGCAGCACCGCACCCAGGACGAACCGGGCGAGCAGGGTCAGGAAGAACACATAGAGCAGCAGATAGATGATCTGAAACACGATCGACAGCACGTCAGGCGGGTCCCTCGTTAGGGTCAACTCTGGTTGAAGAAACCGCCCTCAGCGATCTTGGCCTTGTCCTCTGCCGTGACCTGGACGTTGGCCGGTGAGAGCAGGAAAACCCGGTTGGTCACGCGCTCGATCGTACCGCGCAGACCGAAAGCCAGCCCGGCGGCGAAGTCAACGAGCCGGCGGGCGTCCCCTTCATCCATCTCGGTGAGATTGATGATGACCGGTACGCCGTCGCGGAAGTGCTCGCCGATGGTGCGCGCCTCGCGGTACGTGGTCGGGTGCAGCGTGGTGATCTGGTAGCGCTGGTCCTCCTCGACGACCCGCTGGTGCACCTGGGTCTGCGGGGCGAGCGCGAGGTTGTCGCGGGTGGAGTAGCCCGTCGGCTCGGCGACCGGCGCCGGCGGCCGGGTGATCGAGCGCACGCTGGCGCGCTCCTGCCGTTCCGGCCGGTCGTGGTCGTCCCGGTCGAGGTCGAGGCGGGCGGCGGCGCGCTCCAGGCGGCCACTGCGCTCCTGGCGGGCCCGCGGCAGCGCGGGCGCCTCCTCGACGTCGTCCTCTTCGTCGGCGAACTCGTCGGCGTAGCGGTAACCGGAGTCGCGGTCCCGGTCGCGCTCACGCTCGCGGTAGCCGCCTCCGTCGCGGTAGCGGTCGTCGTACTGGTCGTCCTCTTCCACGAGGCCGAGCCACACGCCGGCCTTTCGCAAAGCGCTCATGACTTCACCAGCCCCTGCTCGGCGCCGAACCGCTCGTCCATGCCCCCACCTCCGTCCGCTGTGCGGCCCGCGCCCCCTCGGCGTGCCGCGTCCCCCCTTGCACGGATCCCGCGTTCGGTAAACATGACCGCGGCCCGCTGCGACGCTGCGTCGTCCGGGCGCGTCGGCCGAGGCACGTCGCGCGTAAACAACACGTATGTAGTTTGCTGCCCGCCGCAAGGCTACCGCAGCGTGTTTCGCATCCCGAGCAAAGAAGTGCCGATCCGTACGTGTGTCGCGCCGTGCCGGACCGCCTGCTCGAGGTCGCCGCTCATGCCGGCCGAAATGTCTGTCGCGTCCGGATATTCGGACCGCAGCCGGGCCGCCAGGCCGGCCAGTTCCTCGAAGGCCCGGGACGGCTCCCACCCGCGCGGCGCCACCGCCATCACGCCGCCCAGCCGCAGACCCTCGGCCGCCTCGACCGCCGCCGCCACCCGCCACAGGTCGCGATCGGGATCGCTGCCGTCCGCCACCGCCCCGCCGCGGGCGGGATCACCGTCGATGCTGACCTGCACCAGCACGTCCAGCGGACGCTCGCGCAGCCGGGCCGCGGCCGTGGCGAGCGCCCCGGCCAGGCGCGTCGAGTCCACCGATTCCACGACGTCGGCGTAGGTGACCACCGATTTGGCCTTGTTGCGCTGCAGCTGACCGACAAAATGCCAGCGCAGTGCAGCCGTCACGGCCGCCGCCTTGGCCGCCGCTTCCTGATCTTTGTTCTCCCCGACGTCGGTGACGCCGAGCCCGGCGAGCAACTCGACGTCGCTCGCCGGGTACGTCTTGGTCACCGCGACCAGGGTCACCGACCCCGGGTCGCGGCCGGCCGCCGTGCAGGCACGCTCGATCCGCCGGCGTACCTCGTCCAGCGAGGCCGCCAGCTCGTCGCGGCGCGCCTCTTTTGCCAATGCCCTCAGGAGCCGTTCTTCAGGAAGTCCGGCACGTCCACGTCGTCGAAGAGCACCCGGCGCGGCGGCGGGGTGGTCGCGGCGGGCGGCGCCGGCGGCGTCACCGGCACCGGCGAGGACGGCGCGACCGCGGGCGGTGCCGAGGCCTGCTGGACCACCTTGCGGCCGGTCTCAGCCGGCTTGTACGAGGGCGTGCCCCCGTCGAAGCCCGCGGCGATGACCGTGACCCGCACCTCGTCGCCGAGCGCGTCGTCGATGACCGCGCCGAAGATGATGTTGGCGTCCGGGTGGGCCGCGTCCGTGACCAGCTGGGCCGCGTCGTTGATCTCGAACAGACCGAGGTCGGAGCCGCCGGCGATGGAGAGCAGCACGCCGCGCGCACCGTCCATGCTCTGCTCCAGCAGCGGGCTGGAGATGGCCTTCTCGGCCGCCTCGACGGCGCGGTTGTCGCCGCGCGCGCTGCCGATGCCCATGAGCGCGCTGCCCGCGCCGCTCATCACGCTCTTCACGTCGGCGAAGTCGAGGTTGATCAGGCCCGGGGTGGTGATCAGGTCGGTGATGCCCTGCACGCCGGAGAGCAGCACCTGGTCGGCCTGGCGGAACGCGTCCATCATGCTGATGCCGCGGTCACCCAGGGCGAGCAGCCGGTCGTTCGGGATCACGATGAGGGTGTCGCACTGGTTGCGCAGCTCGTCGATGCCCGCCTCGGCCTGCACCTGGCGGCGCTTGCCCTCGAACGAGAACGGCCGGGTCACCACGCCGATGGTCAGGGCGCCCAGCTTGCGGGCGATGTTGGCGACCACGGGGGCGCCACCGGTGCCCGTGCCGCCGCCCTCGCCGCAGGTCACGAAGACCATGTCGGCGCCCTTGAGGACTTCCTCGATCTCGTCGCGGTGGTCCTCGGCGGCGTTCTTGCCGACGTCCGGCTGCGCGCCGGCGCCGAGGCCCCGGGTGAGTTCGCGGCCGACGTCGAGCTTGACGTCGGCGTCGCTCATCAGCAGCGCCTGCGCATCGGTGTTGATCGCGATGAATTCGACTCCCTTGAGCCCAACCTCGATCATGCGGTTCACGGCGTTGACGCCGCCGCCGCCGATGCCGACGACCTTGATGACCGCAAGGTAGTTGTGCGGAGGTGTCATCGGGCTCAGCCTTCCCTTCAGGGTTGTGGGTGTCGAGGGCCCCAGCGGTCCGGCCAAGAACCGCCATCGATACCCGCGCCGTACAAGGGAGGGCGAGGAAACCCTCACCCTCTACTAGAGGCTTAGTGTTATGTCAACTACTCGAACCTCTCGGGGCAACGTAAGCGGCGGACAGGCGACAACCAAGGACCGACGCGGCGTGTCGGCGTCCGCTTACGTGGCGAGTATCCGACTCAGCCGTAACCTTGGACGGAATGCGCCGTTCGGCCATCTTTGTCCGGTTAGCGGATGGTCACCACGTCCGGGGCGCTGACATCGATCGTGTCGCCCTTGCGCTCGAGCAGCACGGTCGCCACCTGAGCCTTCCGCTCGCTCTGCGTCTCGTCACCCCAGAAGACCTCGCGGTCCTTGCGCAACCCCAGCCGCACCTGCGCGGGAGCCAGGACAGAGATCGAGACGACCTGCTCGCGCAGCTCCGCGGTCAGCGACGACAGCACGGTGAGCGCCGACCGGGTGTTGATGTCGTCCGGGCCCGGCGCGGTGAGCTGCGCCAGCGGCAGACCGGGCGGGCGCCGGGAGACCGTGCGGTAGGCGACGCCCTCACCGTCGATCAGGGTGAAATTCTTGCCCGCCGCCACGACGGCGACGGGCGTGCGCTCCACGACCTCGATCACGACGGTTCCGGGCCAGCTGCGGGACACCACGGCGCGGTCGACCGCGGGCAGACCCTCCACCCGGCCCCGGATCCGGTCCAGGTCGACGCCGGCCAGGGGCTGCTTCATCCGTACGGCGGCAGCCTCCTCGACCTGCAGCGGCGTGAGCGAATCGGTGCCGACCACCTCGACCTGGCGCACGCCCAGCACCGACGTGCCGTACACGATCCAGGCGACCGCCCCCACGACGAGCAGCACGCCCGCCGTGACCGCCCAGGGCAACGCCGCACGCAGCTTGCGCCGGCGGGCGCGGGCCATGAACCGCCGGACCGAGGTCGGCACGGCATCCGTGTCCGCCCGCACCAGCCGCCAGCTGCGCCCGCCCCCGCCGTCGCTCATGTGGTCTCCCGGTCCGGTCAGGCCTCGGCCAGGGCGGCCAGCAACTCGTCACCCATCATCGAGATCGGCGGCGCGCCCATGGTGACCACGACGTCGCCGGGCCGGCTGCGCCGCAGCACCTCGGCGGGCACGTCCTCCCACGACGGCACGAAGACCTTGTGCTCCGCCGGCAGGTCGACGGCCGCGGTCAGCGCGACGCCGCCCTCACCGGGACCACGCTGCTCACCGGGCCCGAAGACCTCCATGACGATCACCTCGTCGGCCAGGGCCAGCCCTTCGGCCAGCTCGGTCTGCAGGTCACGGGTGCGGTAGACCCGGTACGGCTGGAACACCACCACGAGCCGCCCGTCCCCGGCCACCTCGCGCAGCGTGCGCAGAGCCGCCTTGACCGAGGTCGGGTGGTACGCGTACTCGTCGTAGACGCGCACGCCGGCGACCGTGCCCTTGCGCTCGAAACGCCGCCGCACCCCCGGGAAGGAGGCGAGCGCCTCGGTGATCTTCTGCAGCGGGATGCCCAGCCGCATCGCGGTCAGCACCGCCGCGGCGCCGTTGAGGCCCATGTGCCGGCCGGGCAGCGCCAGCGCGATCTCGCCGAGCGGCTTGCCGTCCAGCGTGGCCTGGTAACGCACGCCCTGCACAGAGGAGACCACGTCGGTGACCCGCAGGTCGGCGGCCTCGGACTCGCCGTACGTGTAGACCGTGCGACCGGCGGCCCGCAGCGCGCCGATCAGCTCCTGCACGCCCTCGTCGTCGGCACAGGTGACCACGAAGCCGTCCGGGTCGGTCAGCTCGGCGAACTCCAGGAAGCCCGCCTTGAGCCCGGCCAGGTCACCCCAGTTGTTGAGGTGGTCGCCCTCGATGTTGGTGATGATGGCGACGTGCGGCCGGTAGATCAGGAACGACTTGTCGCTCTCGTCGGCCTCGGCCACGAAGTAGCTGCCGGAACCGTGGTGGCCGTTGGAGCCGGCCGCGGAGATCTCACCGCCGATGACGAACGACGGGTCCTCGCCGGCGTGCTGCAGGATCACCGTCATGATCGACGTGGTGGTGGTCTTGCCGTGGGTGCCGGCCACCGCGATCGTGCGGCGCCCGGTCATCGCGGCGGCCAGCGCCTCGGACCGGTGCAGCACCCGCAGCCCGCGCCGGCGCGCCTCGACGATCTCGACGTGGTCCTGCGGGATCGCCGTCGAGTAGACGACCGTGTCGACGCCGTCGAGGTTGGACGCCTCGTGCGCCATGTGCACCGTGCCGCCGAGCGCGCGCAGCGCGGCCAGGGCCGGCCACTCCCGCAGCTCGCTGCCGGAGACCGGGACACCCCGGGTCAGCAGCAGCCGGGCCAGGCCGCCCATGCCCACGCCACCGATGCCGATGAGGTGGACGGTGCCCAGCTGCTCGGCGGTCAGCTCGCCGGCCGGCGTCAGTTCCGCCGTGTTCACAGGACCACTCCCCTGGTTGTCGAAGGACTCATCGGCGGGCCACTGCCTCGCACACGAAGTCGAGCAGGGCCTCGTCGCCGTCGCGGCGGCCGTAGCCGCCCGCCGCGGCACCCATTGTGGCGAGGCGCCGCGGGTCCCGGGCGAGCGGGATGACCGTACGCTCGATCCACTCCGGGGTCAGCTCGGCGTTGTCCACCAGCAGACCGCCGCCGGCCTCGACCACGGGCAGGGCGTTGCGCTTCTGCTCCTGGTTGCTGAACGGGTACGGCACGTAGATCGCCGGCATGCCGATCGCGGTGGTCTCGGCGACGGTGATCGCCCCGCCCCGGCACAGCATCAGGTCGGCGGCGGCGTAGCCCAGGTTCATGTCGGACAGGTACGGCACCACCACGTACGGCACCGGCAGATCGCTGGGGATCTCGAACGGGTCGTTGCGCCCGCCCTGCACGTGCAGCACCTGGATGCCCGCGTGGGCCAGCTTCTTGGCCGCCCCGGCCACCGCCAGGTTGATCGTGCGGGCCCCGGACGAGCCACCGGAGACGAACAGCACCGGCAGGTCCGGGCGCAGCCCGAAGTGGGCCAGGGCCTGCGGGCGCAGCGCGTGCCGGTCCATCCGGGTGATGGACGTGCGCAGCGGTACGCCGACGACCCGGGCGTCGCGCAGCGACTCGGCCTGCTGCGGCTGGGTCGGGAACCCCACCGCGATGTTCTTGGTGAACTTCATGCCCATCCGGTTGGCCACCCCCGGCGGCACGTTCACCTCGTGGATGACGATGGGCAGCTCGCGCCGCCAGGCCGCCAGGTACGCCGGCACCGACACGTAACCGCCGAAGCCGACCACCACGTCCGCCTGCACCTCGTCGAGGATCTGACCGGCCGCGTGGGCCGACTTGTACATCCGGTCCGGGGTGCGCAGCAGGTTCAGGTTGAGCGCGCGGGGCAGCTGGAACGCCGGGATGACCCGCAGGTCGTAGCCGGCCGGCGGGATCAGCTCGTTCTCCATGCCCTTCGGGCTGCCCAGCGTCGTGATCCGCACCTCGGGGAAGTGGCGGCGCAGGGCGTCGGCGAAGGCGAGCAGCGGATAGATGTGACCGCCGGTGCCTCCCCCGGCGAGCACGACAGACCGCAGCAGACCCATCACGGTCTCCAGTTCTCCCCCGCCGGATCTGGTGCCCGGATGCCCGATCACCGGGCGGGCGGGCGCGGCTTGGCCGGCCGCCGCGGCGGGGGGAGCGGCGGCAGCGGGGCCCAGAGTAGCCGTACCCATCGGGCGGGCGGACGGGCGTGCAGGGCCCGGGCGGCGTCCGGCTCGGCGCGGGCGAAGGAGGCGAGGATGCCGATCGCGGCCAGCGTCACGACCAGGGCGCTGCCACCGGTGGAGATGAACGGCAGCGGCAGCCCGGTGATCGGCAGCAGGCCCACCACCCCGCCGATGTTGATCACGGCCTGGGCCACCAGCCAGGTGGTGATGCCGGTGGCGGCCAGCCGGCGGAACGGGTCGTCGACCCGGCGCGCGATCCGGAAGCCGGTGTACGCCAGCACAGCGAACAGCGCCAGGATGACGGCACAGCCGACCACCCCGAGCTCCTCGGCCACGACGGCGTAGATGAAGTCGTTGTCGGCCGCGGGCAACCAGTTCCACTTCAGGGCGCCCTTGCCCAGCCCGACGCCGAACCAGCCGCCCTCGTAGATCGCCGAGCGGCCCTGCACCATCTGGTAGCAGAAGTCCGACTGGCAGTCCTCGAGCGGCTTGAACAGCACGGTGATCCGGGCCAGCCGGTAGTTCTCCTCGCCGACCGCGCCGGAGCCGGCCCCGCGCGACGCCGCGGCGATCAGCAGGCCGATGCCGGACAGGCCGAGCACCCCGAGGGCGGCGAAGACCCGCATCCGGACCCCGGCGGCCCACAGCAGCCCGATCACCAGCGAGAGCAGCACCAGCATGGTGCCCAGGTCGTTGTAGCCGACCAGCACGAACAGCAGGCCGACCAGCGGGAACAGCGGCATCGCGAGCTCGCGCCAGTGGCCCAGCGCCGCCCCCTTGCGGGCGATGATGTCGGCCCCCCAGAGCACCACGCCGAGCTTGGCGATCTCGGAGGGCTGGATGCCGATCGGGCCGATGTAGAGCCACAGCAGCTTGGCCTTCAGCGGGCCCAGGGCGACGATGCCGGTCTGCGGATCCGCATCGATCATGCCGACCGAGCGCATCGCCATCAGCAGGTCCAGCAGGACCAGCAGGACGATGGCCGTGCCGAGCACGTACTTGCCGAGGAAGCGCAGCGTGGTGGCGGGCAGCCGCTGGCAGACCCAGAAGCCGACCAGGCCCAGCACGGCGAAGATCAGCTGGTTGCGGATGGCGGAGAACGCGCTGCCGTCCTCGGCGTACGCCTTGACGCTGGTCGCGGAGAAGACCATGGTCAGGCCGATCAGCAGCAGCAGACCGGAGCTGGCCAGCAGCAGGTAGTACGACGACAGCGGCCGGGCCAGCAGGCCGTGCACCGCGGGCAGCAGCTGCTGGCTGAGCGACCGGGGCCGGGCGGCAGGCGCGGCGGGCTGCACGGTCGCCGCCGGCGACACGGTGACCGCGGGCCGGGTGTCTACCTTGTCCTCGCCCATGGTGACCATCATGGTGGCGCGACACGCCAGCCCCGGGATGCGAAGCTGGCGTGTCGCGAGAGATCTATCCCATCACCGCGAGGAAGTCGCTGTAGAACAGGCCCAGACCGATGGCCACGCAGATGCCGGCCACGATCCAGAACCGGACCACGATGTTGACCTCGCTCCAGCCGGCCAGCTCGAAGTGGTGCTGCAGCGGTGACATCCGGAAGACCCGCTTGCCGGTGGTCTTGAACGAGATGATCTGGATGACCACGGACATCGTGATGATGACGAACAGGCCGCCGATGATGATCGACAGCAGCGTCGTCCGGGTCGCCATCGCGAGCCCGCCGATCAGGCCACCGAGGCCCAGCGCGCCGGTGTCGCCCATGAAGATCCGGGCCGGCGACGTGTTCCACCACAGGAAGCCGACACAGGCGCCGGCCGCCGCGGCCGCGATCAACGCGACCTCCAACGGGTCCCGGACCTCGTAGCAGTAGTTCGCCGGGTTGGCCACGTACGTGTCGTCACCGCACCAGTGCCGGTACTGCCAGAACCCGATCAGCCCGTACGCCCCGAGCACCAGGATCGACGCGCCGGTGGCCAGCCCGTCGAGGCCGTCGGTGAGGTTGACGCCGTTGGACATCGACATGATGACGAAGACGAAGACCAGCACGGAGCCGACCTTGCCGACGTCGAGGAAGCTGATGTCGCGGATGAACGAGATGTGCTCGCTCGCCACCGTCTGGCCGTTGGTGCTGGGCACGTACAGCGCGGCGACGCCCAGGCCGCCGCCGACCAGCAGCTGGCCGAGCAGTTTGCCCTTGGCGCTGAGCCCGGCGGAGTTGCGCCGGCGGACCTTGATGAAGTCGTCGAGGAAGCCGACGGCGCCGCAGAAGACGAACAGCCCGAGCAGGACCAGCGCCGTCATCGTCGGCTGGACCTGGGCGATCTGCTCCGACGGCAGTGTGGTCAGGGCGATGTGCCCGGCCACGTACGCCAGCACCGTGGCGAAGATGAACGCCACCCCGCCCATCGTCGGGGTGCCCTTCTTGCCCTGGTGGCTGGCCGGGCCGACGGCCCGGATCGGCTGGCCGGCCTTCAGCGCGGTGAACACGCGGATGGCCAGCGGAGTGCCGAAGAGCGAGATGATGAACGCGACCGCGGCCGCGACGATGACTGCCCTCACAGGCTTACCTCCTGCGTGGCCGGATCCGCGCGCAGCGCGTCGGCCACCTCCCACGTCCGGTACCGCGATCCCTTGACCAGCACGACGTCGCCCGGCCGCAGGTCGCCCCGCAGCACCGCGACGGCCGCCGCCTGGTCGGCCGCGAGCACCGCCTCGCCCTTCCAGGCGGGCACCGTTGCCGCGCCGTCGAGGATCGGGGCGGCATTGTCCGCAACCGCTATCACTCTGTCGACTCCCAGCTCGGCGGCGAGCCGGCCGACCTCCTCGTGTCCCGAAGTCTCGAACTGACCGAGCTCGGCCATGTAACCGAGCACAGCTGTGGTGCGCCGGCCCGCCCCGAGCGCGGCGAGAGCCCGCAGCGCCGCGGCGGTCGACGACGGGTTGGCGTTGTACGAGTCGTCGATGACTGTCACACCACCCGGGGTGTCGAAGACGTCCATCCGGCGGCCGGAGACGATGCCGACCTCACCCAGCGCGGCGGCCACGGCGGCCGGCGTCATCCCGGCCTCCAGCGCGACGGCCGCGGCGGCGAGGGTGTTGCCGACCTGGTGGCGGCCGGTCACGGCCAGCCGCACCGGCGCCGACCCGGCGGGGGTGAGCAACGTGTACGCCGCCCGCCCGCGCTCGTCCAGCGTCACGTCGACCGCCCGCACGGTGGCCGTCTCGGACTCGCCCACGAACACGACCCGGGCCACGGTGCGCGAGGCCATCGCGGCGACCAACGGGTCGTCGGCGTTGAGCACCGCGACCCCGTCCTCGCCGAGCGCCTCGACCAGCTCACCCTTGGCCCGCGCGGTGCCCTCGACGGAACCGAACTCGCCGATGTGCGCGGCGCCCACGTTGAGCACCACGCCGATCCGGGGCCGGGCCATGTCGGTCAGGTAGCGGATGTGCCCGATCCCCCGGGCGCCCATCTCCAGCACCAGGAACCGGGTCGCCGGGTCCGCCTTGAGCACCGTGTACGGGAAGCCGAGCTCGTTGTTGAGCGAGCCGGCGGGCGCCACGGTCGGGCCGAGCCGGGCCAGCAGCTGCCCGATGTAGTCCTTGGTCGTGGTCTTGCCCGACGAGCCGGTGAGCCCGACGATCGTCAGCTCCGGCAGCCGCCGTACGGCCACCGTGGCCAGCGCGGCCAGCGCCCGCAGCGGTTCGTCGACGATGATCCCCGGCTGCCCGGTGTCACGAGTGCCGAGCACGCCCACGGCACCGGCGGCGACGGCCGCGGCGGCGAAGTCGTGACCGTCCACCCGTTCACCCGCGAAGGCGACGAAGAGGCCGCCGGGCTGCACCGCCCGGGTGTCGTACTCGACCGCCGCGGTGACGGTGGCGGCCGGATCGGCGTTGACGAGGTGGCCGGTGGTGATCTCGGCGATCTCGTCCAGGGTCATCCGGATCAAGCGGCACCGCCCGCGCGTACGGCCAGCGCCGCGGCCAGCTCGATCCGGTCGTCGAACGGCAGCACCTCGCCGTTCACCTCCTGGCCTCGCTCGTGTCCCTTGCCCAGGACGGCCACCACGTCGCCGGGACCGGCCAGGCGTACCGCCTCGTCGATCGCGGCCCGGCGGCCGGCCACCTCGATGATCTTCGCAGCCGCGCCGGCCTGCTCGGCGCCCTGGCGGACCGCGGCACGGACCCCGGCCGGGTCCTCGGTGCGCGGGTTGTCGTCGGTGATGACGACCAGGTCGGCGCCGCGGGCCGCGGCCGCCCCCATCAGCGGGCGTTTGCCGCGGTCCCGGTCGCCGCCGGCGCCGATCACGCAGACCAGGTGCCCGCCGCGGGTCGTCGCGAGCTCGCGCAGCGCGGCCAGCGCGGCCACGATCGCGTCAGGCTTGTGGGCGTAGTCGACCACGCCGAACACGTCGCCGGGCGAGTCGACCCGTTCCAGCCGGCCCGGCACGCCCGGGCAGGCGGCGATGCCGTCGGCCGCGACCTGCGCGTCGATGCCGGCCGCGACCAGGCAGGAGAGCGCCAGCAGCGCGTTGGCGACGTTGTGCCGGCCGGGCAGCGCGACACCCGCGCGCACCGCCCCGGCCGGGCCGTGCGCGGTGAAGCGCTGGCCGAACGCGTCGCCGGCGATGTCACTCGCCGACCAGGTGGCCGCGGTGTCCCCGGCGGCGGAGTACGTGATGGTGGCTGGCTTGCGCAGCGGCAGCAGGGCCGGCTCGTCCGCGTTGAGCACCTCGAAGCGGCACCGGCCGTCGAACAGCTTCGCCTTCGCCGCGAAGTAGTCGTCGGCGTCGGCATGGAAGTCCAGGTGGTCCAGGCCGAAGTTGGTGTAGCCGCCGACGGCGAAGCGGACCCCGCCGACCCGGCCCATGGCCAGCGCGTGGCTGGACACCTCCATGACCACGGCGGTGACCCCGCGCTCCAGGGCGGCGGCGAGGATCGCGTGCAGGTCGGTGGCCTCGGGGGTGGTGCGCACGCTCTGCACGACCAGGTCGCCGAGGCGGGTCTCGACGGTGCCGATCAACCCCGTGGTCAGCCCGGCGGCCCGCAGCCCCGACTCGACCAGGTACGCCGTCGAGGTCTTGCCGGCGGTGCCGGTCAGCCCGATGACGGTGAGCCGCTCGGTCGGGTCGCCGTAGATCCGCGAGGCGGCGGCGCCGAGAACCGCCCGCGGGTCGGCCACGACGAGCACCGGCAGCCCGGCAGCGACCGCGGCGTCGCGGCCGGCCGGGTCGGTGAGCACCGCGACCGCACCGGCCTCCGCGGCGGCACCGGCGAACTCGGCGCCGTGCCGGCGGGCACCCGGCAACGCGGCGTAGAGGTCACCCGGCTGCACCTCGCCACTGGCGTGCGTGACGCCACTGACCTCGGCATCGGGACCGACCAGCTCGGCGCTGATCAGCACCGCGAGGTCGGCCAGCCGAGAGGGCCGGACTGTCTGGGGACGGGGAATGCCGGACACGGCGTCAGACCCTACCCCGTGGCCGGCATCCCGCTGCGAACGCCATCGGTACGCCTACCCCTTCAATTTGAAGGTCGGCTCCGGGTTACCCGACGGCGGCACCCGGTAGTGGCGCAGCGCGGAGGACATCATCTTGCTGAACGCCGGAGCGGCCACGTCGCCGCCGGTGCCGTCGGGCACGTCGGCGAAGACCCCGATGACGAACTGTGGGTCCTCGGCCGGCGCCATGCCGATGAACGAGCCGGCGTTGTGCTTGGTGTACTGGCCCTCGACCAGCATCTTGCCGGTGCCGGTCTTGCCCGCGACCCGGTAGCCGTCGACCTTGGCCCGGCCACCCGTGCCGCCCTCGGCGTCGACCACCGACTCCATCATCTCGCGCAGCTGCCGGGCCGTGCCGGCACTGAGCACCCGATGCGTCTCCGGTGCCGGGGCCGGGACGACGGAGCCGTTCTTGCCGGAGATGGTCGCCTTGATCAGGTGCGGCTGGATGTAGGTGCCGTCATTGGCGATGGCGCCGTACCCGGCTGTCATCTGGATCAGCGTGGCGTCGACGCTCATGCCGATCGGCACCGAGCCGGACGCCGAGCCGCTCCACTCGTCGGGGGCCAGCAGCTTGCCGGTCGCCTCGCCCGGCATGCCCTCGTTGGTGGCCCGGCCGAGGCCGAAGCGCTGCTGGTACTCGTACAGCTTGGCCTTGCCGAGCTTGTCGGCGATGCGGATCGTGCCGACGTTCGACGAGTACGCCAGCACGCCGGGGATGGTGAGCCGGGTGCCGGACGGCTGACGGTGGGTGTCCACGAAGTCGTAGCCGCCCCGCTTGAGACCCGGGCCCACCGTGATGAGCGAGTCCCGGGTGATGACGCCCTCCTCCAGGGCCGCGCCGATGGTGAACGCCTTGTGCGTCGAGCCCGGGTCGGCGATGACGCTGGTCGCCACGTCCTCCCGGTCGCGGGGCTTGAAGTCGCCGGGCTTGGCCGCGTTGTAGGCCGGGTAGCTCGCCTGGGCCAGCACCTCGCCGGTCTTGGCGTTCAGCACCACGGCGGCGGCCACGGTCGCGTTGCTCTTCTCGCCCTGCTGGCTCAGCACCCGCTGCACCTCGAACTGCAGGTCGCGGTTGATGGTCAGCTGGATCGACGAGCCGGGCGAGGCGTCGTCCTGCCGGTGGTAGCCGCCCGGGATCTCCTTGGCCAGGTCACCGCGGCCGATCTCGAACACCCGCTTGCCGTCGCTGCCGCGCAGCAGCTCGTCGTAGCGGGCCTCGAGGCCCTCGAGCCCGGTGTGGTCGTCGCCGGTGAAGCCGATCAGGTTGGCCGCGAGGTCGGCGCCCGGGATGTCCCGGCGCTCGTCACGGTCGGAGCTGATGCCGGGGATCTTCATCGCGGCGATCTCGTCGGCCACCGCGATGTCGACGCCGCGGGCCAGGTACTCGAAGCGGGACGGGCCGCCGCCGGGCCGCTTCTTCTTCGCCATGAGCGAGATCAGCTTGGACGGCGGGATGCCCAGCTTCGGGGAGAGCTTGGCGGCCGCGGCGACCGGATCCTTGATCATCTCCGGGTCGGCGTAGATGTACCGCGCCTCGACACTGTGCGCCAGCACCGCACCGGAGCTGTCCAGGATGCTGCCGCGCGGCGCCGGGAGGACCACCTCGGTGAGGCGCTTCTGGCGCTGCTCGAGCAGGCTCTCCGCGGCTGCGGTGGAACCGCCGACCTGCAACACGACCAGCCGTACCCCGATCGCCACGAACAGGGTGAGCGCGAGCACGGTGCCCAGCCGCAGCCGGCGGGTGCCGTTGGCGAGCCGCGGCGGCTCGGCGGGGATCAGCGGTGCGGGCCGCCGGGTGCCGGGCCGGGCCGGCGCCGAGGACCGGGCCGGACGCCCGGCCGGCCCACGCCGGGGTCCGGGCGGGACGGCGACCTTGCGCTCCCGGCCGGTCCGGGCACTTGCTTCGGTACGGGCACCAGCGGCGCCCCGCCGCGGGTTGGCGGTCGAGCGCGACCGGGTGGCACCGGCAGTGGCCCGGCCGCCCCGGCGTGGCGCCTCGTCCCACTCGTCCTCGTCGTAACGGTCCTGGGCGGCCCGGTCCTGGGCAGCACGGCTCTGAGCGGCCCGGCTCTGAGCGGCCCGGCTCTGAGCGCCGCGGCCCTGGGCGGCACGGCCCTGGGCCGCGCTGCTCTGGGCGGCACGGCTCTGGGTGCTTCGGCTCTGGGCGGCACGGCCGTCGGCGGTGCGAGGCTTCCCGGACCGCGCTTCGGTGGCACGGTCCTCAGTGGCACGCCCCCGCGGCGTTTCCTGGCGCTGGTCCGGCAGCTCGCGGTCGCGCGTCCGACGGTCCCGCGTCCCACGGTCCCGCGTCCCACGGCCGTCCGTGTCGCGGCGTTCGGTGTCGCGGCCGTCCGTGTCGCGGTCTTCCGTCTCGCGGTCCTGCTTGGCGCGGGCCCGCGACTCGCGGCCCGGCTTCTCCCGGCCCCGCTCTTCCCGGGCCGGGTGCGACGGCGGCTCTTGGTCGTCCTCGGCCTCGCGGCGCCGGTCACGGGTCGGCCGGCCGCCGTCCAGGACCTGCAGCGCGGGACGGAACGGATCGGTGTTGCGACCCGTACGCGGCGACCGGGTGCGCTGGTCTCCCTCGCGCACGGTCCGGCCACGCGGTGTGTAGGCCCGCGCGTCTCCGATGCCGCCGAAACCGCGGGCCCGGTCGTCCTCACGCCCGGAGCCGTCGGCCGGCGGCAGGTCAGCAGAAGCGCCGCGCCGGGGCTCCTGGCCCCGGCGCGGTGTCCCGTCGGCGCGGGGCGGCATGCGTTACCGCCCGGTCGCCGAGGTGGCGGTTTCCTGCGCGGTCACGGCCACCTCGCCGCTGCCCGGCTTCGGCACCCCGAAGACCTTGCCGTCGGGCAGCCGGATGTACGCCGGGTTGTCGGCCTTGACCAGGCCCAGCCGGCGGGCGGCGGCGTCCAGGCTGCCCGGGCTGTTGTTGGCGGCGATCTCGTTCTCCAGCTCCTGCTGCTGGGAGTCCAGCTTGGCCTGCTGCTTCTGGAGCGTGTCGATCCGGAACGAGTTCTCCGCCGTCTTGGTGTTGATCAGCAGGATGCCGAGCACGCCGGCCACGACGACCGCCACCACGAGCGCGATGAACGGCGCGCGCGGAGCGTTGATCGGCGCGGGCGGCGCCACCCGCAGGCGCGGGGTCGTGATCGGGTCACGCTGCTGCTCGGTGTTGAGCTTGAGGGCAGTGGCGCCCTGGACGGCGCTGTTCTGGACAGCGCTGTCCCGGTTGGTACCGGCCGTCGGGTTGCGGCGTGCCCCCCGGACGCCTCCGCCCGTGGTCGTACCGGTCGTCTTGCCGGCCGGCGTGCGCCGGCCCTTGCCAACCTGCTCCGTGGTCCGGCCCCCCGACCGCGGCGCAGTGGTCATGCGCTCGCTCAATGCCCCTCCCCCTCCTGGCGTTCCCCCGGGCGTAACCGCCCTTGTCCCCCGTGCGTTGTAGACAGTCGGGACCGTTCGCGCGCGGTCCCTGCCGTCTGGCCGTGCTGGTCGATCCGTTCCACCGCGCGCAGCTTCACCGAAGCCGCCCGCGGGTTCTCCGCCACCTCCGCCGCGCTGGGCAGCTCCGACCCGCGGGTCAGGAGCCGCACCGAAGGGCCCGTTCCGGGCAGTTCGACCGGCAGGTCGATCGGCCCGGTGCTGCGCGCCCTCGCGGCGAAGGCGCGCTTGACGATCCGGTCCTCCAACGATTGATACGACATCACCACAAGGCGCCCCTTCGGGGCCAAGCTGTCCAATGCCGCGGGAACCGCCGCCTCGACCGCGGCGAGTTCCGCATTTACCTCAATACGTAGCGCCTGAAACGTTCTTTTCGCGGGATTTCCACCCGTTCGCCGCGCGGCGGCCGGGATCGCGTCCCGGACCAGGTCCGCGAGGCGGGACGACGAGACGATCCGGCCCTTCGCCCGCTCCTTGACGATCGCCGAGACGACCCGGGTGGCGAACTTCTCCTCGCCGTACACCCGCAGGATGCGGACGAGCTCGCCGGGCTCGTAGCCGTTG
This sequence comes from Actinoplanes sp. CA-051413, assembly GCF_050955795.1. NCBI lineage: Bacteria > Bacillati > Actinomycetota > Actinomycetes > Micromonosporales > Micromonosporaceae > Actinoplanes > Actinoplanes sp. CA-051413. Next base: position 2,132,460 of record NZ_CP192100.1, on the reverse strand, counting down.
ACGACCTCCTCCGCGGTGATCCCGCGCGACTGGTCCATCCGCATGTCCAGCGGCGCGTCCCGGGCGTAGGCGAACCCACGGTCCGGCTCGTCCAGCTGGAGCGACGAGACACCGAGGTCGAACAGGCCACTGTGGAAGTGCCGGTATCCGAGGTCGGCCAGCACCGCCGGCAGCTCGTCGTAGACCGCGTGCACGAAGTGGGTCCGGTCCGCGAACCGCGCCAGCCGCTGCCGGGAGTGCGCGAGCGCCTCGGTGTCCCGGTCGAGTCCGATCAGGACCACGTCCGGGTGCCGTTCCAGCACTGCCTCTGCGTGCCCGCCCAGGCCCAGAGTGAAGTCGACGTGCACCGCGCCCGGCAGCGCGAGCGCGGGGGCGAGCAACTCGAGGCAGCGCTCGAGCAGCACCGGCACGTGTGTGCCGCGAAGCTCGCCCATCCTGACCCCCATTGCCTGCTCTTTCCGCGCTCACCCGGTCCGACCCGCACCGATCCCCGGTGCCGGCACAGCCCGGTCGTCTGTCCGTACCGCCAGATCCCCATCCGCTCGTGCCCGTTGCCATCGGGCGCGCCCGACCGGACACACGCCTGGCACCGGGGAAGAGGCGCCAGGAGCGGGAGCGGCTGGAGATCTCGCAGTACGGCGGCAGCGACGTCCGGGCCGTTTCACTGGCCCACAGGTGCCACGCCTCACAATCCGCCGGGCAGCACCCCCTCCTCGATGTCGGCGAAGTCGTCCTCGCTCGCCGAGAGGTACTGCTCCCAGGACTGCTTGTCCCAGATCTCCACCCGCGTGCTCGCCCCGATCACCACGAGCTCGCGGTTCAGCGCCGCATACTCCCGAAGATGCGCCGGGATGGTGACCCGGCCCTGCTTGTCGGGGATCTCGTCGTGCGCACTGGCGAAGAACACCCGGCTGTAGGCCCGGGCGGCCTTGTGGGTGACCGGCTGTTCGCGCAGCTGGTCGGCGATCCGCTGGAACTCCGGCATCGGGAAGACGTACAGGCAACGCTCCTGCCCCTTGGTGATCACGACACCTCCCGCCAACTCGTCGCGGAACTTCGCCGGAAGGATCAGTCGGCCCTTGTCGTCCAGGCGCGGGGTGTGCGTGCCGAGGAACATCGGCCCAACCCCCCTGCCCCGGGCGCCGCCGCAGAGCCAGCTCTGTGCGGATCACCTGTCGTCTGGGCCGGCAAATCCCCTCGGATTCAGCTCCTCCTCAGGCCCTGCCACTGCGCTCCACTCTACTCCACTTCCCTCCACTCGCAACCAGAATGACGGCTTCCGCGAACCCGATTCGCGGATGTATCCGCACGTCAGAGCCGGTGGGGTGGAAGTGGAGGGCCGGGCGGGCCGCACCATGGTCCACTTTCCGACATGCCGCCCACCCGGGCACGAAAGTCCCCCGAATTCGGGCGTTGGGGAAGGCGCGGCTGCCCTTGGGCACCTCATCGGGGAGGAAAGTGGAGGAGAAAGTGGAGCGGACATGACAGTGGGGCGCGACCCCGTACCGGGTCGCGCCCCACTGAACTGTCGTACTGCTCTTACTGGTGCTGCCGTTGACCGTACCGCTGAGCGGAACTCAGACGAGGCGGCGCACGACGTAGTTCTTGCCGTAGACCTTCTGCTTCTTGACCTTGTCACCCGTGTGCGGGGCGGCCCACATGTACCCGCCGCCGGCGTAGATGCCGACGTGGGTGCCGTAGGAGCCGGAACGGAAGACCAGGAGGTCGCCGGCCTTCTTGCTGCCCTTGCCGACGGCCTTGCCGTACCGCTGCTGCGAGTTGGCCTTGTGCGGCAGCTTCTTACCGGCGGCCTTCTTGTAGACGTACATGGTGTAGCCGGAGCAGTCGAACCGGTTCGGACCGGAAGCACCGAACTTGTACGGCGCGCCCTTGTGCTTGGCCGCCTCGGCCAGCACCTTGGCCGCCTTGTTCTGGGTGACGCGCACGGTGATCTTGGTCTGGCCGCTGCGCACCGCGGTGTAGCCCTTGCCGCCAGAGAAGACGGTGCGGTAGTACAGCGACGAGCCGGGCTTGGTCAGGATCGAGACGCCACCCTTGGCGTCGGTCGACCGGGTGACCCAGGTCTTCCACGCCTTGCCGCCACGGATCTGCAGCCTGACCTTGGCGCCCTTGACGCCCTTGCCGGTCTTCGGGTTGATGAGCTTCGCGGTCACCCGGACCGTCTGACCCTTCTTCACTGCCCTCCTGTTGTAGGAGTTCGTGAGCTTGGGCTTGACGGCTGCCGCCGCGGCCGCCGTGACGGGCGCCGGAGCGGCGGAGGCCGCCGGGGTGCCGATCAGCTGGCTGGCCGCGAGGCTGAGACCCAGGGACAGAGCGATGGGACCGGTGCCAACGGTACGACGACGCCGGTGCGAGGTGCTTTCGTGCACGGTAGAGATATCCCTCCGGCACGCCTGCGAGGTTAGCTGTCGGGTTCGGGCGGGAAGGTTGCCCGGCCACCGATGGTGGCTTCACCCCAAGATCCCCGCGGTACGCCGCAAGTGGCGCGTGCCCCGTGGACCGAATCTGGGTCCCCCGTCCCTGCCCCCGTATGCCTGTGTTGTTGTTCGCGTGCGTGTGGTCGCGCCACCCGGACCGGGGCAGGGCTCGGCGTGGTCCGATGCGGTGCGAGCGGCGAGCGGGCGCTCACCGGCTCACCCTTGCTACCCGATTTCCCGGCGGACTGCAGGGCTCCGCTCGACTACTCTCCGTATTTGGCACGTGGATCGCTGTCCGGTTTGTAACCAGGCCGTGACAAATGCCGGTGCACCTGGTGATGGGATGATCACTTTGGGTCGAAGGTTACGGGTGAAACACAACACATAAAAAGCCCCATCGGGGTCGATCATGGGCCGGACCGAGGTCGGGAGAATGTGACCGTAAACGCCCCCACCGGCGCAAACTCGGCGACAGGCGGCGTAGTGGAGATCATCCGTTCGGCCGAGGGGGCGGCCCGGCGGCGGATACCCCTGGACAGACCCCGGGGCCACTCGACGTAGTGTCCGTTTCCGGTACCCTCGTCGCCGTGACGGACGGGAAGATGCCCCTACGGGCCAAGGTCGCGACCTCCGTGTCGCGAACCGCTGCGGCGCTCTCACGGGCGGCCGGCCGCGGCGACGGCTCGGTGATCGGCGGGTGGATCGGTCTCAAGATCGATCCTGACCTGCTGAAGAACCTCGCCGCCGGCCGCGCGATCGCGCTGGTCTCGGGCACCAACGGCAAGACGACCACGACCCGGTTCACCGCGGCCGCCCTCGGCGTGCTGGGCCCGGTCGCCACCAACTCCTTCGGCGCCAACATGCCCACCGGGCACACCTCGGCCCTGGCCAAGGCCGGTGCCACCCCGTTCGCGGTGCTCGAGGTCGACGAGCACTACCTGGCCCGGGTCATCGACGAGACCACCCCGCGGGTGGTGGCACTGCTCAACCTTTCCCGCGACCAGCTCGACCGGGCCAAGGAAGTCGCCATGATGGCCCAGATGTGGCGGACCGCCCTGGCCGCCCACCCCGACGTGCACGTGGTCGCCAACGCCGACGACCCGATGGTGGTCTGGGCGGCGGTCAACACCGAGCACGTCGTCTGGTTCAGCGCCGGCCAGCGCTGGCACGACGACTCGTTCGTCTGCCCGGAGTGCGGCTCCCCGATCGAACGCGCCAACGGCGACTGGCGCTGCACCGGGTGCCCGCTGCGCCGCCCGCAGGCCCAGTGGACCGTCGAGGACGACGGCGTCATCGACCCCCGCGGCGACTGGCACCTGGTCAAGCTCCAGCTGCCCGGGCACGTCAACCTGGGCAACGCCGCCACCGCGCTGGCCGTGGCCGCCGAGTTCGGCGTCCGCCCGATAGAGGCCGTCCCCCGGCTGGCCGGCGTCTCGTCGGTGGCAGGCCGCTACGCCCAGGTGGAACGCGACGGCCGCAACATCCGGCTGCTGCTGGCCAAGAACCCGGCCAGCTGGCTCGAGGCGTTCGACATGGCCGAGGTGGCCCCCACCCTGCTGTCGATCAACGCCCGCGACCCCGACGGCTTCGACACGTCCTGGCTCTACGACGTCGACTTCTCCCCGCTGCGCGGCCGGCAGGTGCTGATCACCGGCGACCGGGCCTACGACCTGGCGGTCCGGCTGGAAGTGAACGATGTCGCCTTCCGGCACGTGCATACCTTCGACGAGGCGGTGCAGGCCAGCCCGCCCGGCCGGCTAGAAGTGATCGCCAACTACACGGCGTTCCAGGACATCCGAGCGGAGTTGGACCGTGTCAACTGAGAGCACCCTGCGGATCGTCTGGATCTACCCGGACCTGCTCTCCACGTACGGCGATCGGGGGAATCTGCTGATCCTCGGCCGCCGCGCCGCGCTGCGGGGCATCCCGGTGGAGACGTACGAGGTCCGCTCGGACCAGGCCATGCCCACCACCGCCGACATCTACCTGATCGGCGGCGGCGAGGACGGCCCGCAGGCGCTGGCCGCCCAGCGGCTGATCGCCGACGGCGGCCTGCACCGGGCCGTCCACCAGGGCGCGGCCGTGCTCGCCGTGTGCGCCGGTTACCAGCTGTTCGGCAGCTCGTTCTTCGCCAAGGGCGCCAAGTGCGCCGGCCTGGACCTGCTCGACCTCAGCTCGGACCGGGGCGAGACACGCGCGGTGGGTGAGGTTCGCGGCGACATCGATCCCCGGCTAGGGTTGCCCCCGTTGACCGGATTCGAGAACCACGGCGGCCGGACCCACCTGGGTCCCGGAGTGGCACCACTGGCCCGGGTGACCGCCGGCGTCGGCAACGACGGCCAGACCGAGGGCGCCTGGCACGGCAAGATCCTCGGCACCTACGCGCACGGCCCGGCGCTGGCCCGCAACCCAGCGATAGCCGATCTGCTACTGCGCTGGGCGATCGGCGCGGATAGTCTTCAAGCGCTCGACGACACCTGGGCCGACCGGCTCAGAGGCGAGCGGCTCGCCGCGGCAGGCGCCGCCTGAGCACTGCAGGCGCCGATCACCAGACCTGGACCGACGAGACTTTAGGGGTACGCCTGCATGACTGACACCCTGATCGCCCCGCGGGGCATCACCACCCCCGCCACGGACCCTCAGGTCAGCACGCAGCACCCGACGACCCCGCTCGGCTGGCGGCGCCGGTTCACCCGCGTCGGCATCCTCGCCGCCGTCATTGCCGCACTCGGCGTGGCGGCCGCGGTCCTGCCGTTGCAGGCCATCGCGGACTCGGTCGTGGGCTTCGGCCCGGCGGCAGCCGTCGCCATCGCGGTGGTGGGCGGCCTGCTCCTGTCGGTGCTCGTCCCCCGTACCGCAATCACGCTGGCCTGCGGCGCCCTGCTCGGCCCGGCCACCGGCGCGGCCACCGCCCTGGCCGCGGCCATCATCGCCGCGGTGGCGACCTACTACGCGGGCCGCTGGGCCGGCCGAGGCGCCCTGGGCGCGCGGGCGGGCGGCAAACTGGACCGCCTGGACGGCTGGCTGAACCGCCGCGGCCTGTCGGCGGTGCTGCTGGTCCGCTTCCTCCCGCTGGCCCCGTTCGGCCTGATCGGCTACGCCTACGGCACGACATCGGTGTGCCGCAAGCGCTACCTGCTCGGCACGACGCTGGCATCTGTGCCGTCCGCGGTTTCGTACGCGGTGATCGGCGCGGCGGTGGCTTCGCCGGGCTCGATGAACCCGCTGACGCTGGCACCGGCGGCGATCGGGATCGGCCTGACGACGACTATCGTGCTGCGGTGGCGCCTGGCCGCCCGCCGCGACGCCGCGGCTGCGGTCGCTGCGGCCGCCTGAGCCAACGCAGCTGGAGAAACGGCGCACGGCCCGCCGCATTCGTGGCGGGCCGTTCTCCTTTGACCCGTCGTCCCCCGCCCCAGCGCTAGAAACGCTCCCGGGCGCAGGTCCTACTTCGTGACAACGCGGCCCTTCCGGCGACTCGATCAAGCTCCGCACCTCAACGGGCCTGGCAGCCAAGCGCCCCCAACGCCCAGCCGCCCAACACCCAGCCGCCAACGGCCCCCGGCCCGGCGGCCCGCCGCCCAACGCACAGCGCACAGCGCCCAGCGCACAGCGCACAACGCACAACGCACAGCCGCCCAACGCCCAGTCCCCAGCGCTCAGCGCTCAGCGCTCAGCGCCCAGCGGCTCAGCGGCTCAGCGGCTCAGCGGCTCAGCGCCAGGGACCTAGCGCCGGCGACCAGCGGCCCACCGCCCCGGTGCCCACATCACCCAAGCCGCCCACAATGCCCCAGGCGTCCATGCCACCTCAGGCGTTCATACCGCCCCTGCCGCGCGCGCGGCCGGAGCAGGTCAGGCGGAGCCGCCAGCCGGGCCCTGCGGTTGGCACCGGCAGACCTTTATATTTTTGGCCGCTATAGGAGCCATCGGCTACCAAGATCTCCAACACCACGTGGGTCACGCTGCCCCCACTCAGGCAACGCGGGTGCAGGCGGGCAGCAGCCTGTGCCGCTGGGTCAGCGATGGCCGATCAAGCACCCCAACTCAGGCAACCTTGGTGCAGCGGGCAGCAGCCTGGTCAGCGGAGGCAGGGTAGGCGGCGGGGTCAGCTCAAGGCGGCGAGGTCGGTGAAGAAGTGCGGGTACGTCTTGGCCACGCAACCCGGGTCAGCGATCTCGATCCCCGGCGACCGTAACCCCAGCAGCGACAGACTCATCGCCATCCGGTGGTCCTCGTACGTGGCGAACCGAGTCGGCCGCGGCGCCCCCGGACGGATCGTGAAGCCGTCCTCGTCCTCCACCGCGTCGATCCCCGCCCGGCGCAGCTCGGTCACCACCGCCGCCACCCGATTTGTCTCTTTGCCGCGGATGAAGCCGATCCCCCGCACCCGGGTCGGCGAGTCCGCGTAGACCGCCACAGCCGCCAACGTCTGCGCAGTATCCGAAATATCGGACATGTCGACGTCGACCCCGTGCAGCGGGCCTGCCGCGCTGACCGTCAAGGAGTCGGCCGAGCGGGTCACAGTCGCCCCCATCCGGCCCAGCACGTCCGCGAAGCCGACATCGCCCTGCAGACTCGAACTGCCGAGCCCACGCACGGTCACCCGGCCGCCCGCGATCGCCGCCGCGCCCAGGAAGTAAGAGGCCGCACTCGCGTCCGGCTCCACCGCGTACTCCGTCGGCTGGTAGGTGCCCGGCGCCACGGTCAGGCCGTCGACGCGTACGCCGAAGGCTGTCATCACCGCCCGGGTCATCTCCACGTATGGCACGGACACCAGCGGGGACGTCAGCTCCACGGCGAGGCCGTCGGTCATCAGGGGCCCGGCCATCAGCAGGCCGGACAGGAACTGGCTGGAGATGTGGCCACTGACCTGCACCGGACCGCCACGCAGCGGACCGCGCACAGTCGCGGGCAGGAACCCCGTCGTGGAGACCTCCGCGCCCAGGTCGCGCAGGGCGTCCAGGACCGGACCGAACGGGCGCGCGCGCAGCTGCGGGGTGCCGTCGACAACGGTACGGCCGGGACGCAGCGCCGCCGCCGGCAGGATGAAACGGGACGTGGTGCCGGACTGCCGGGCGTCGACAGCAGCGTCGGCTGTTCCGGTACGCGGGTCGACGCCGGTCACCCGGATCACCGCCGCCTCGGGGTCCGCCTCGACGGTGGCACCCAGGGCGGCCACCGCGTCGAGCATCGCCCGCGTGTCGTCCGCGAACAGGGCCCCGGTCAGCGTCGACGGGCCCGGGGCCAGGGCGGCGCAGAGCAGCGCCCGGTTGGTGATGCTCTTGGACCCCGGTGGGCGCACAGTTGCGTCCAGGGGTGAGCTCAGCGGGGCAACGGTCAGGACGTCCGGGAGATCAGGCACGTACCGGATTGTTCCGGTACGGCGTGCCCGACCTCCCGACGACCCTGCCACTGTCCTGCATGTGGAACGACGATCAGACGACGACGCTGACCAGTCGGCCGGCGACCACGATCACCTTGCGGGGCTCCCGGCCCGCCAGTGCCTCGGCCACCGACTCCAGCGCTGCCGTGCGTACCGTCTCCTCGCTCGCGTCCGGCGCGACCTCGACCCGGCCGCGGACCTTGCCGTTGACCTGCACCGGGTAGGTGACCGACTCGGCCACCAGCTGGGCCGGGTCGGGCACCGGGAAGTCGGCGTAGGCCAGCGTGTCCTCGTGGCCCAGCTTGCGCCACAGCTCCTCGGCCAGGTGCGGCGCGAACGGCGAGGTCATCAGCACCAGCGGCTCGATCGCCTCGCGGGACGTCGTGCCCAGCGGGGTCAGCGTGTTGGTCAGCTGGATCAGCTTGGCGATGGCCGTGTTGAACCGCAGCTCGTCCATGTCCTCGCGGACACCGTCGATGGTGCGGTGCAGCACGCGCCGCGTCGCCGCGTCCAGCGGGTCGTCGGTGACCCGGACCGCGCCGGTCTCCTCGTCGACCACCAGGCGCCAGACCCGCTGCAGGAAGCGCTGCGAGCCGACGGCCGCGCGGGTGTCCCAGGGGCGGGACACGTCCAGCGGGCCCATCGCCATCTCGTACACCCGGAACGTGTCGGCGCCGTACTGCTCGCTCATGTCGTCCGGGGTGACCACGTTCTTCAGCGACTTGCCCATCTTGCCGTACTCGCGGTCGACCTCCTGCTCGCCGAAGTACCACTTGCCGTCGCGCTCGACGACCTCCTCGGCGGGCACGATGACGCCACGCGCGTCGCGGAACGCGTACGCCTGGATGTAGCCCTGGTTGAACAGCTTGCGGAACGGCTCGAAGGACGAGATGTGGCCCAGGTCGTACAGCACCTTGTGCCAGAAGCGGGCGTACAGCAGGTGCAGGACCGCGTGCTCGACGCCGCCGACGTACAGGTCGACACCGCCGCAGTCCGCGGAGTCCTTCGGGCCCATCCAGTAGGCCTCGTTCTCGGGGTCGACCAGCACCTTGTCGTTGTGCGGGTCCAGGTAGCGCAGCTCGTACCAGCACGAACCGGCCCATTGGGGCATGGTGTTGGTCTCGCGGGTATAAACGCGAGGGCCGTCGCCCAGGTCCAGCTCGACGGTCACCCAGTCCTTCTTGCGCGACAGCGGCGTCTCCGGCTCGCTGTGCTCGTCGTCCGGGTCGAAGGTGCGCGGCGAGAAGTCGTCGGTGTCCGGCAGCACCACCGGCAGCATCGACTCGGGCAGCGCGACGGGCAGGCCGGTCTCGTCGTAGACGATCGGGAACGGCTCACCCCAGTAGCGCTGCCGGCTGAACAGCCAGTCGCGCAGCCGGAACGTGGTGGCGCCCCGGCCGTGGCCGTGCTCCTCCAGCCAGGAGATCATCGCGGCCTTGGCGTCGGCCACGCCCATCCCGTTCAGCCAGTCGCTGTTGATCGCCGGGGCGTCGCCGGTGAAAGCACCGTCGAAACCGTCGGGCGCCTGCACCGTACGGATGATCGGCAGGTCGAAGACCTCCGCGAACGCCCAGTCGCGCTCGTCCTGGCCGGGCACCGCCATGATCGCGCCGGTGCCGTAGCCGGCCAGCACGTAGTCGGCGATGAACACCGGGATGCGCGCGCCGTTGACCGGGTTGGTCGCGTACGCGCCGGTGAAGACACCCGTCTTGACCTTGGCGTCGGCGGTCCGCTCCTCCTCGGTCTTGGCCGCGGCCTCGGCCCGGTACGCCGCGACGGCCTCCCCCGGGCTCGCGTGCCCACCCGTCCAGACCGCCTTGGTGCCCTCGGGCCAGGCGGCCGGCACGACGGAGTCGACCAGGGTGTGCTCGGGCGCCAGCACCATGTACGTCGCGCCGAACAGCGTGTCGGGCCGGGTGGTGAAGACGCTGATCACGTCGTCGCCACCGACCGGGAAGTCCACGTGCGCACCCTTGGAACGGCCGATCCAGTTGCGCTGCATCAGCTTGACCGGCTCGGGCCAGTCCAGCGTGTCCAGGTCGTCGACCAGGCGGTCGCCGTAGGAGGTGATGCGCATCATCCACTGCTTCAGGCTGCGCTTGAAGACCGGGAAGTTGCCGCGCTCACTACGCCCGTCCGGAGTGACCTCCTCGTTGGCCAGCACGGTGCCCAGCCCCGGGCACCAGTTGACCGGCGCCTCACTGACGTACGCCAGGCGGTAGTCGTTGATCACCTGCCGGCGCTCGACGTCGGACAGCTCCGCCCACGCCCGTCCGTCGGGCGTCTCCCGCTCGCCGGCCTCGAACTGCGAGACCAGGATCTCGATCGGCTTGGCCTTGGCGTCGGACGGGTCGAACCACGAATTGAAAACCTGCAGGAAGATCCACTGCGTCCAGCGGTAGTACTCGGGGTCGGTGGTGGAGAAGCTGCGCCGCTCGTCGTAGGCCAGGCCCAGCCGGCGCAGCTGACCGCGGTAGCGCTCGACGTTGGCCTCGGTGGTGATCCGGGGGTGGGTGCCGGTCTGCACCGCGTACTGCTCGGCGGGCAGGCCGAAGGCGTCGAAGCCCATCGGGTGCAGCACGTTGTAGCCCGCCATCCGCTTGTAGCGGGTGTAGCAGTCCGTGCCGATGTAGCCCAGCGGGTGCCCGACGTGCAGGCCGGCGCCGGACGGGTAGGGGAACATGTCCTGCACGTGCAGCTTGGGCGCCCCGGCCCGCGGGTGCTCGGGATCGGCCAGCTCACCGGTGGGGTTCGGCGCGTGGAACGTGCCGTGGCCGGACCAGAATTCCTGCCAGCGGGGCTCGATCTCCGCGGCCAGGGCCGCTGTGTAGCGGTACGGCGGGACGTCCGCGTTGGTCTCGGACTCGCTCATCGTCACCATCTCGTTCTTTTCGAAAAGTCAGTCGACAAGGATCACCTACTTCAGGGCACAAAAAAGCCCCTCTCGCAGGAGGGGGCGCCGCGCTGTTCTCTGTTATGAGATCAGCACGGCTGGCTAAGAAGCAGGAAGGACCGAGCCATGACTGCATGATACCGGGCGTCCGGTTCTCGCGGCACCCGGTATCAACCGTGCTGATTCGTAACCCATCCGATATGCGTGTCCAGTTGACCACAAGCCGTCACTGCCGCTAGCGCGCGCTCGGCAGGTTGCTGTGACCGGGCTAACCTGTGGGGAACGGGCGGCGAGCGCCGGAGGCCCACGGACCGCCGGCCGCCCGCGAACCTTCGGTTCCTTTTCTACGTGAGCACGTAGGAAGGGGCTTGAACGACATGGAGGAGGCCCGTGACAACGCCAACCTGGGACCAGCCCGGCGGTCCCCTGCCGAGTGATGAGTTCCTCGCCGCAAGCGGGGCCATCATGGCCAACATCGAGCAGGTCATCGAGGGCAAGAGCGCGACGGTCCGGCTGGCTCTGGCCGTGCTGCTCGCCGAGGGCCACTTGCTGATCGAGGACGTGCCGGGCGTCGGCAAGACCAAGCTCGCCAAGGCGCTCGCCCGCTCGATCGACTGCTCGGTCCGGCGCATCCAGTTCACCCCCGACCTGCTGCCCAGCGACGTGACCGGGGTCAGCGTCTACAACCAGGAGACGCGCGACTTCGAGTTCAAGCCGGGCGCGGTGTTCGCCAACCTGGTGGTCGGCGACGAGATCAACCGGGCCTCGCCCAAGACCCAGTCCGCCCTGCTCGAGTGCATGGAGGAGCGGCAGGTCACGGTCGACGGCACGACGTACGAGCTGCAGGCGCCGTTCATGGTCATCGCGACTCAGAACCCGATCGAGATGGAGGGCACCTACCCCCTCCCCGAGGCGCAGCGCGACCGCTTCACCGCCCGTATCGCGATGGGCTACCCGGACCCGCGCGCCGAGATGGCGATGCTCAACGGTCACGGCGCCCACGACCCGCTGAACGACCTGCGGTCCGTCGCCGACGCCGCCCTGGTCCGCCGGCTGATCGCCACCGCCCGCGACGTGCACGCCTCTGAGGCCGTCCAGCAGTACGCGATCGCGCTCGTCACGGCCACCCGGGAGGCACCGGAGATCCGCCTCGGCGCGTCACCGCGGTCCACCCTGCAGCTCATCCGTACGGCCAAGGTCGTCGCGGCCCTCGAGGGCCGCGACTACGTCCTGCCCGACGACCTGCAGACCCTGGCCGTGCCGGTGCTGGCCCACCGCATCATCCCGACCGCGGACGCCCAGCTCAACCGGCGTACGACCGACGCCATCGTGGCCGAGATCGTGCACCGGCTGCCCCTGCCGCACGATCGCAACCGCTCGCCGTACGACACGCGCGCGGTCGGCGACACCCGCGGGCAGTACGAGTCGCGGGGGCGCTGACATGCGCGAGGCCATGCGGGGACTGACCACCCGCGGCCGTTCCTTCCTGGCCGCCGGCTCGGCCGCCGCCATCTCGGCGTTCATCCTCGGCGAGAAGGACCTGCTGCGGGTGGCGATCCTGCTGGCCATGCTGCCGCTGCTGGCCGCGGCGTACGTCGGGCGCAGCCGCTACAAGCTGGCGTGCACCCGCTCGCTGGAGCCCGGCCGCGCCCCGGTCGGCTCCAGCGCGCGCGTCATCCTGCGCCTGCAGAACATGTCCCGGCTGCCCACCGGCACGCTGCTGCTGGAGGACCGGCTGCCGTACGCCCTGGGCAGCCGGCCCCGCGTGGTGCTGGAACGGCTCGGCGCGCACCAGGCCAGCTCGGTGGCGTACACGGTCCGCGCCGACGTGCGCGGCCGGTATCCGGTCGGCCCGCTGGTGATCCGGCTGACCGACCCGTTCGGGCTGTGCGAGCTGACCCGCTCGTTCCCCAGCGTCGACCGGCTCACGGTCATCCCGCAGGTCGTCCCGCTGCCCCCCGTGCGTCTCGCCGGCGAGTATGCGGGCACCGGCGACAGCCGCGCCCGGTCGGTGGCCGTGCACGGCGAGGACGACGCGGCCACCCGGGAGTACAGGCGCGGCGACGACCTGCGCCGGGTGCACTGGCGCTCCACCGCCCGCACCGGCGAGCTCATGGTGCGCCGCGAGGAGCAGCCGTGGGAGAGCCGAGCTACCGTCGTTCTGGACACCCGTCAGGCCGCGCATCGTGGCGAGGGCCCGACGGCGAGCTTCGAATGGGCCGTCTCGGCCGCCGCCAGCATCGCGATGCACCTGCGCCAGGCCGGCTACAAGCTGCGCCTGGTGACCGGGGCCGGGATCGACGTCGACGCCACCGAGATCGGTGGTGAGGGCGCGATCCTGGACACCCTCGCCGACGTCAAGCTGGCCCGCGCCGGTGACATCTCGGTGCTGGTGGACCAGGTCCGGCGGCGTTCCGACGGCGGCCTGGTGATCGGCCTGTTCGGCACGCTCAGCGTCGCCGAGGCCGAGGTGCTCACCGGGCTGCGTGGCAACGGCGCCACCTGCATCGGGTTCGCGATCGACAGTTCCACCTGGGTGAACATGCCACCCGGGGAACGCACCGAGGCCGACCGGGCGCACGGCGCCACGGCTCTGGCCCTGGTCCGCAGCGGCTGGCGTTCGGTGCCGGTCGCGCACGGCGACTCGCTCGCCGCGCTCTGGCCGGCGGCCGGACGTGGTTCGCAAGGTTTCGCCTACCGGGCGGCGATGGCCGAGACGGTCGGGCGATGAGGGGAGTTCTACGGTGACCGGGCGACGACGACTGGGACTCGTGGCGGCGGCCGCGACCCTGCTGGCGGCGGCGCCGCTGTCGGCGATCTTCGACACCTGGACCTGGCTGCTGGAGTGCATCCTCGCGGTCGGCCTGGTGGCCGGCGCGGCGGTGCTGACCCGTACGCTGCGTTTCCCGTCCTGGGCGCAGGCACTGGGCATGGTCGTGGTGCTGCTGCTGACCCTGACCTGGATGTTCCCCAGCGGCGACGAACTGCTCTCGCTGATCCCGTCCCCGGCGACGTTCGAGCACTTCGGCGCGCTGTTCAGCGACGCCGGCAACGACACCCGCTCGTACGGTGTGCCGGTCCCCGACCGCGAAGGCCTGCTGTTCGTCGCCGTCTTCGGCATCGGCGCGGTCGCGATCGCGGTCGACCTGCTCACCGTCGTGGCCCGTAAGCCGGCCCTGGCCGGCCTGCCGATGCTGGCCATCTACTCGGTCCCGGTCGCCGTGTACGTCGACAGCGTCCCGGTGCTGCCGTTCATCGTCGGCGCGACCGGCTTCCTCTGGCTGCTGGTGGCCGACAACGTGGACCGGGTGCGCCGCTTCGGCCGTCGCTTCACCGGCGACGGCCGCGACGTCGACGTCTGGGAGCCGTCGCCGCTGGCCGCGGCCGGACGCCGGCTCGCCGTGATCGGCGTCGCCACGGCCGTGCTGCTGCCGGTGATCGTCCCGGGCCTCAACACCGGCCTGCTCAACTCGCTCACCCAGGCCGGCAGCGGCAACGGTACGGGCGGCTCGGGCAAGGGTGGCACCGGCCGGATCAACCTGTTCGCCTCGCTCAGCGGTCAGCTCAACCAGACCCAGGTCACCAACTACGTCCGGGTCACGACCAACGAACCGGACCCGTTCTACCTGCGCTTCGGCGTCGCCGACGTGCTCTCCTCGGACGGCTTCAGCAACCGCACGCCGAACGGCCAGCCGCTGTCCCGCGGTCTCTACGACCCCCGCGAGAGCGGCACCACCGCCGGCGCGCAGTACCGCCAGTACCACGCCGAGGTGGAGATCACGAAGGACTTCGGTCAGACCCTGGCCCCGGTCTATGCGACCGCGATCGACACAGACGGCCTCGACGGCGCCTGGTCGTACGACCCGAACACCCAGGTGGTCTACTCCAACCGCACGACCACCAAGGAGAAGAAGTACTCGTTCGACTACGTGCGGGCCAAGTACACACCCGCCGAGCTGCGCAGCGCCGAGGCTCTGCCCCGCGACAACCCGCTGCGGACCCAGTTCACCACGGTCCCGCAGGACGCGAAGGTCGAGAAGCTGGTCGACGACCTGACCAAGGGCGAGCGCACCGAGTACGACAAGGTCGCGGCGATCTACCGCTACTTCTCCCGGGACAACGGCTTCACGTACAGCCTGCAGACCGCGGACCCGGAGGCGGGCGCGTCGGTGATCACGACGTTCCTGGAGGGCAAGGCGGGCTACTGCCAGCAGTACGCGGCGGCGATGGCCTGGATGGTCCGCGAGGCGGGTATCCCGGCCCGGGTGGCGTTCGGCTTCACCCGCGGCAGCACCCGCGACGGCGACGCGTACGTGCTGACGAACCGCAACGCCCACGCCTGGACCGAGGTCTACCTGGACGGCTTCGGCTGGGTCCCGTTCGACGCGACCCCGGCGGCCGCGGTCGTCGGCTCGACCCGCTCCGACTGGGCCCCGGACACCGACGCGGTGGAGACGGCGTCTCCGACGTCGACCGCCACGGTGGCCCCGGGCACCGACGCCTCGGCCGGACCGGGCGCGGCGGAACGCCCGGACCGTGACGTCGACGCCGGCGCCCAGGGCCTGAACGACCCGGCGAACCAGTCGGGCCCCTCGACGACGGCCCTGCTGACGGCGGGAATCATCGCCCTGGTCCTGGTTCTGCTGGCGGTGCCGGCCCTGCGCCGGGTCCTGGTCCGCCGACGCCGCCACGCGGCAACAGCCCCGAAGACAACGGTGACGGCAGCGACGGGCCCGGCCCCACCGGGCACCCGAGAAGTCGTCGTGACCACCGAAGCGGTACGCGCCCGCGAGGACGCCCACGCCGCCTGGGACGAACTGGTCGATACGATGATCGACTACCGCGTACCGGTGGACCCGACGGAAACGCCGAGGCACACCGCCCAGCGCCTGGTCCGCGAGGCCGACCTGACCGACACGCCGGCGGAGTCGGCGACGCTGCTGGGCCGGGCCGAGGAACGAGCCCGGTACGCCCGGCAGCCGCTGCAGGGCGGCGAGCTGACGGCGGCGCTGAACCAGGTCCGCAAGGGCCTGGCCAGGACGGCGACGAAGCGGACGCGGTTCGCGGCGGTCGTGCTGCCGCCGTCGGTGTTGCTGCGGTGGCGGCTGGGCATGGGAGACACGTCGGCCCGGTGGGTCGGCAGCTTCAGCCGGGGCCGTGACCTGCTGGTCCGCTTCAGCCCCCGCCGCCTGCTGGCGAACCGGGCCCGCTGACCCGGAGCCGCTCTGCCGGACCTGAGGTTCCGGCAGGGCGGCCTCGTCCGATCAGGACCCGTATGGTCTTCGGCGTGGACGCTCGGGGACGACGGACCGACACGACGAGGATCTTGGGCACTATCGCGCTGCTGGTCGGCCTGCTGATCTCGCTCATCGGGCTGGTCACGGAGAGCACGCCCGCCAAGGGCTACTTCTTCGCGGGCCTGCTCGTGATCACCGGGATCGGGTTACGGCTGGAGGCAGCACTCACCGACCGCCGCTGACGGCACACCGTAAGCTTCGATCCCATGTCATCGGAGCGGGGCTTTGTGTGTCGTTGCTGCCATGAACGGCACCCCGGGCCGGCGATGGGGTTCGGGCTGCCTGCGCCGGCGTACTGGTCGGACGATCTTGCCACCGAGCCGCTCAACGTCCTGGAGCCCGAGATCTGCGTGATCAAGGATCAGGGATTCTTTGTCCGGGGGCTGATCGAGATTCCCGTGGTCGACAGCGATCAGGTCTTCGCCTGGAACGTCTGGGTCTCGCTCGGCAAGGACAACTTCTTCCGGGCGGTGAAGCTGTGGGACCAGTCCGGCCGCGAGACCGAGCCGCCGTACTTCGGCTGGCTGTCCAACGAGATCCCGGCCTATCCGGCGTCGACGCTGAATCTGAAGACCCATCTGCACACGCGATCGCTCGGCGAGCGTCCCGCGATCGAGTTGGAACCGACCGACCATCCCCTCGCCGTCGAGCAACGCACCGGCATCACCGCCGCACGAGTACAGGAGATCACCGAAACGCTGCTGCACAGTCATTAGCGTTCAGGCATGGGCAAGCCGGTCCCCGCGGTCAGTACGACGCGACGACGGCCGTGTTCTGGCCGGCCACGATCTTCCAGCTGCCGTCGGTCCGGGACCACAGGTAGCTCGGGCTTCCCGCGCCGTCCTCAGCGAGAGGCCTCCCGGCCGCGTCGAGGTACTGCTGGCGTACGCCGGTCAAGGCCACGTCAGGCGTGATGAAGGCGATGTGCTCGACCTCGTAGGTGACCGAGCCGTCGGCCATGGCTCCGGGCAGGACGCCGCGGGTGAACTCGCTGATCTCCTCGATGCCGATGAGGCGCGTTCCCGCGCCGTTCACCCAGACCGCGGTCGGTGCGAACAGCGAGAGGAAGCCCTCGACGTCCTCCTGCTGCTGAGCTCGTTCGATCTCGGCCACGAGGGCGATGAGGTCGTGCCGGTCCTGCTCGGGGGCGGATACGGGGGTGAAAGTCGCAGTCATCGGCTGACGGTAAAACCGGAAGCCGGCTTGAGGTCAACCCCAGGCGCGGCGGGTCGGTCCGCTGCATCCTGCAGTTCCGGCCTGGCCCGGGCGTAGCAATGAGCGGCGTCCCTCTGCAGGACGCCGCTGCGATATTTCCTGCTCATCGTGGTGATGAGCGTGCGGATACGGCGATGGCGGCCGGATGGCCGCCATTCGTCGCCGCTGGTTGTCCGGGCTAGCGGTGGCCCTCGGGACGCTGACGCCAGCGGTCCTCGAGCCGGTCGATGAAGCCCGCTTTCCGGGTCGAGCGGGTGCGACGGGTCGCGGTGCCACCGACGGCGTGCAGGTCAGGAGCCTGACCCTTCCGCCGGCTCTGCATCCCGAACGCGGCCGCGGCCAGCATGACCACGAATCCCGCCACGCCGAGCAGCGTGTTGCTGCTCACCGTGCCGTAGACAACCAACGCCAGACCAGCGACGATCACGAACGCGGCGACGACGAGTCGGCGCCGGGCGTGGAAACGCGGGTCGCTGGCCCGCACAGCCGAGGCGAATTTGGGGTCCTCGGCAAGCGACTGCTCGATTTGGTCGAACAGCCGCTGCTCGTGCTCCGAGAGCGGCACGGCATTCCTCCCCGGGCGCATGTCCGGCCCCCCGGCGGTGGTGCAGGCGGGCCGATGGTGCGAGACAGCCGACCGGCTGCCTTACCGCAAGTCTACGAGGGCGTCGGCGGGTCGGAAAGCGGGACGACCGTCGAGTGCGGGTGATTTTCGGTTCGGCGATGATCGGTTTGTCCCAAAAGACTGGCCGGTCCGACGATGGAGCGGCCGAAACGGGCCGCCAGAGCGTCCGTCGCGGCCTCCGCCTCGCGCCAGCCGCGCTCCGGCTCCCCCAGCGTGAGCTGCCGTGATGTGGTCGCGGCGGCGCTGAGCCCCTCGACCCGGACGCCGACGAGGCGGATCGGCTCGGCGACCCGCAGCGCCTCGAACAGCGTCCAGGAAGTCGCAAAAATCTCCCGGGCCACATCGGTGCCCGTCGGCATCGTGCGGGACCGGTTGACCGTCCGGAAGTCCGCCACCCGGATCTTGATCGTGACGGTCCGGCCCACGTGCCCGGCGGCGCGCAGCCGGGCCCCGACCTTGTCGGCCAGGGCCAGCAGGCTGCGCCGGATCGTCACCGGGTCGGTGACGTCGGTGTCGTACGTCATCTCGGCGCCGATCGACTTGTCCACGTGCTCGGCCACCACACGGCGGCTGTCCCGCCCCCAGGCCAGCTCGTGCAGGTGCGCGGCGGAAGCCTCCCCGAGCGCGGACCGCAGCATGCCCAGCGGCGCGGCAGCCAGGTCACCGACAGTCATGAGGCCGAGCCGGTGCAGCGTCTCGGCGGCCTTCTCCCCCACGCCCCACAGCGCGTCGACCGGCAGCGGGTGCAGGAAGTCGAGCACCTGGCCGGTCGGCACGACGATCACGCCGTCGGGCTTGGCCCGGGTGGAGCCGAGCTTGGCCACGAACTTGCTCGGCGCGACCCCGACCGAGCAGGTCAGCCGCTGCTCCTCGGCGATCCGGGCGCGGATGTCCCGGGCGATGACCGCCGGGCGGCCGAGCAGCCGCTGGGCACCGGCCACGTCGAGGAAGGCCTCGTCCAGGGAGAGCGGCTCGACCAGCGGCGTGACATCCCGGAAGATCCGCATGACGGCGGTGGAGGCGGCCGAATACTCGGTGAAGTCGGGCGGCAGGAACACCGCGTGCGGGCACAGGGCGCGGGCCCGCATGGCCGGCATCGCGCTGCGCACGCCGAAGCGGCGGGCCTCGTAGCTGGCCGAGCTGACCACGCCGCGGGGGCCCAGCCCGCCCACGATGACCGCCTTGCCGCGCAGCTCGGGGCGGCGACGGACCTCGACGGCGGCGAAGAACGCGTCCATGTCGACGTGCAGGATGGTGCAGCCCGCGTCGTCGGCCTCCGGCCCGAACCGCGGATCACGCCCCCGGCCGATGGCCTGACTTCGTCCCACGACGGGAACGCTATCCGCGGGGTACGACAAAAAGCCGGGTCAGCGCACGATCAGCAGCGGGATGGTCATCTCGGCCGCGGTCACCGACCCGTGGTACGCGACCAGCTGCCCCACCGCCGGCGGCTCCCACCCACTGGCCACGATCACCGTCCGCCCCTGGCAGATCACCACGACGTCACCGATCCGGCTCTCGTGCTCGGGCGGCACCGGCCCGTACCAGCCGCCCGCGATCGCCTCCTCGCGCGTCAGCACCCAGGCCTTGTCCCCCAGCACCCCGCGCCACGCGGCGATCACGTCGTCGCGGGCGCCGTCCTCCACGTACAGGTAGCGGACCCGGGGTTCACCGGCGACCGCGACGATCCCGGCCGCCAGCACCGGGTCCCGGCCCAGGTCGATGCGGCCCTCGGCAGGCACGTTGAGCTGCCCGTGGTCGGCCGTGACCAGCAGCGCCGCGCCCTCCGGCAGCCCGTCGGCGAGCCGCGTCACGAGCCGGCCGACCTCCCGGGCCGCTTCCTGCCAGGGCGGTGAGTCGACGCCGGTGCCGTGCCCGTGGTGATCTAGGTCGGGGTGGTAGCCGTAGACCAGGCCGGGCCGGGACAGGGCCGCCAGCATGCGGTCGGACAGGGCGAGCGGGTCGGCGGCGCCGGAGAAGGTGGCTCCTCGGTTGGCCGCCACGGTGAGGCCGGTGCCCTCGAACTCGGGCCGGGTCACCTGGGTGACGGGCAATCCGGCCGCCATCGCCGTCTCGAAGCGGGTCGGTTGCGGCTGCCATTTGGCCGGGTCCGGGTCGTCGCCCCACTTGATGTGGTTGAGGATGCCGCCGTCGGGCTTGTGCAGCGTGAAGCCGAGGATGCCGTGCGCGCCGGGCAGTGCTCCGGTGCCCAGGGTGACCAGGCTGACCGGGGTCGTGGAGGGAAAACCCGAGGTCAGGGCCCGGGCGGGCAGCTCACCCAGGATCGGGGCGTGGGCCGCGGCGACCGGGATCTGGTACGTGCCCAGCCCGTCGACCAGCAGCACCGCGATCCGGTCCACGCCGTCGAGCTCGGCGCCCAGCCCCAGCACATCCGTGGTGCCGGGCACGCCGAGCACCGCGGAGACACTGGGCATCAGGTCGGCCAGGCTGGCGCTCCCGTACGCGGGCCGGACCGGGGTGAAGGCCTCCGGGGGCAGCTGATCGGTCATGGGCGCCGCGCGAAGAGGTGCAGCTGGGAGGCGATGTCACGGAACGGCGGGCGGGCGGCGAGGGCCAGTTCCAGCTCCAGCATCGCCTGCGGGTCCGCCTCGACCACGGCGGCCGGTACGAGGTCGGCGAGTACGCGTACCCCGTGGATCTCCTCGACCGTGAGGCCCGCCGCGCTCAGCAGCGTCGACGCGGTCTCCGCGTCGTAGCGCCGGCGTAGGGTGTCGCGGGTGCCGGCGCGACCCTCGTCGTCGCCGAACAGTGCGGCCGCCGCGGCGATGTGGCCGTTGACCGCGCGGCCCAGCACGGCTGCCGCCCGGCCCGCGACCAGCAAGCTGACCGCGCCACCGGGGCGCAGAGCGGCGCTGATCGCGGCGACCACCTTGGCCGGGTCGTCGACGACCTCCAGCACGGCGTGGCACAGGATCAGGTCGGCGCTGCCCGGCGGGACCAGCCCGGCGAGCGCGTCGCCGTCGCCCTGCACCGCGCGGACCCGGTCGGCCACGCCCGCGTCGGCGGCCCGCCGGGTCAGGGCGGCGAGGGCGTCGGGGCTGGCGTCCACGACGGTCACGGTGTGCCCGGCCTCGGCCAGCGGTACGGCGAAACCACCGGTCCCGCCGCCGACGTCCAGCACGGTCAGCTCCCGCCCGGCGCTGCGCTCGAGCTCGCGGCGGAGCACGGCCCAGACGGCAGCAGTACGCACGGTGACGGGCGGGCGGGGGGTTCGCGTCGATGCGGTGTCCACCTGGGCAGCGTATCGGCCGGGCGCGCAGCCGGAGTGCGGAGCCGCTTCGCTGGAGGACGACGGCCGGTCTTTCCATGATCGTTGCCCGCGGCGGTGCCCTGGCTGGAACGTGGTTCCAGTCAACGCCGTACCGGAAAGGGACACCACCGATGAACACTGCCGAGAAGCTCGCCCGTCAGGTACTGGAGGTCTTCGACACCGGGGACGTCGCCGCCGCGGGACACCTGGTCGCCGAGGACTTCGTCGATCACGGCGCGCCACCGTGGGCGCCGCAGGGCCGCGCGGGCTACCTGCAGATCCTCACGTTCCTCACCACCGCGCTGAAGATCCGCTACGAGGTGCACGACATGGTCGCCGACGGGGACAAAGTCGCGATCCGGGCCACCGCGCACGGTGTCCACGACGTCGATACGCTCGGCTTCGCACCCACCGGCAGGCCGTACGCGATGCCGACCATGCACCTCTACCGCGCCGAGAACGGCCTGCTCGCCGAGCACTGGGGCGTCCGCGACGAGCTGAGCGTGCTGTGGCAGGTCGGCGCGTTGCGGCCACCGGCGCCGATCCCCCTGAGCGAGGCATGAGAAACCCGGCGAGAGCGGAACAGGTCCGGGCCACCCGGCAGAAGGTGCTGGTGGCGGCCCGTGACCTGTTCCTGCGCCGGGGCTACTTCGGCGCGACCATCGAGGCGATCGCCAAGCGGGCCGCGGTCAGCCCGCAGACCGTGTACAACCTGGTCGGCGGCAAGGCGGCGCTGCTCAAGGCCGTGTACGACGTGGCGCTGGCCGGCGACGACGCGCCCGTACCGATGATCGACCGGCCGATCGCGCGGGCCATGCTCGCCGCCACCGACCCGCACGAGTGCCTGCGGCTGTACGCCCGGATGGGCCGGGAGATCTTCGAGCGGGCCGGGCCGCTGATCGCGGTGGTGTTCGTGCAGGGCGCGGGGCGCGACCCGGACGTCCGCGCGTTCGTCGACAAGATCGAGGGTGAGCGGGCGATCGGCACCGCGGGGATCGCCCGGCACGTCGCGCGGCGCTTCGGGCTGCGCGACGGGCTCACCGAGGCGGAGGCCGGCGACGTGCTATGGGCCCTGACCGCCCCGGAACTGCTGGACCGCTTCACCCGCCGGCGCGGCTGGAGCCTGGACCGCTACGAGCGCTGGCTGGCCGAGACCATGGCCGAGTCGCTGCTCAGAAGGCCGTGAGCACCCCGGTCGTGCGGTGCATGTCGCAGCGGTTGCCGAACTTGTGCGACCAGTTCACCGGGCGGCCCCGCCAGGTGCCCTTGACCTGGGCGGTGACCGGCGCGTACTCCATCGTGCACATCATCGGCGCGGGGGTGAGCCGGCTCGGGTCGCCGCCGACGGCGGCCAGCGACCGGCAGGCCTTGACCTTCTTGGGGTGGGCCCCGCCGGCCGGGTCGCACCGCAGCTTCACCGCGGCCGCGTAGCCGGCGTCAGCCAGATAACTCACCGTGAGGTCAGTCTTCTTCACCCGGGCGCCGACGGAAGCCGCCTCAGCCGCGGAAGCCGCCTCAGCCACGGAGGCCGGCCTGGCCATGGAAGCCGGCGCGGCCACGGTCCCGGCCAGGGAGACCGGGGCCGCGAGCAGGAGGACTGCGGCGGCGATGGTGCTGATCATGGTGCTCTCCCCGATGCCACGTTTCCGGTGCGCATCCGGTCTACGCCACAAAAGGTGCAGGATGCGCAGAACGGAAATATAGTGTCCGTTCATCGGAAGTCGCGGGACGCCGGGCTGATCGGTGGGGTGACCGCCTCCAGCCGATCCGCCACCAGGTTGAGCACCCCTTCGGACTTCTCCAGCCGCCCCCGCACGATCAGCGCCGCGCTGCTGCGCGCCACCCGCTTGTACCGCTGCCACAGCCCCGGCGAACAGGTCACGTTGAGCATCCCGGTCTCGTCCTCGAGGTTGATGAACGTGACCCCGCCCGCCGTCGCCGGCCGCTGCCGGTGGGTGACGATGCCGCCGACCCGGATCCGGGTGCCGGCCTCGACCCGGCCCAGCCGGGCGATCGGCACCGCCTCCGCGCGGTCCAGCTCGGCCCGGATGAACTGGGCGGGATGCGCGTCCGGGGACAGGCCGGTGGCCCAGACGTCCGCGACGAGCTTGTCCACATCGGCCATGCCGGGCAGCGTCGGCGCGGTTGTGCCGGTGACCGTACCCGGCAGGCGGTCCGGTTTATCCTGCGCGGCGGCGCCCGCCGCCCACAGCGCCTCGCGCCGCGAGAGGCCGAAGCCCGCGAAGGCGTCGGCGGTCGCGAGGGCCTCCAGGTGGGCGGTCGAGCATCCGGTC
Source organism: Actinoplanes sp. CA-051413 (assembly GCF_050955795.1). Classification (NCBI taxonomy): domain Bacteria; kingdom Bacillati; phylum Actinomycetota; class Actinomycetes; order Micromonosporales; family Micromonosporaceae; genus Actinoplanes; species Actinoplanes sp. CA-051413. The sequence continues at coordinate 2,109,044 of NZ_CP192100.1, read as the reverse complement.
CGGCGCGCGAGATCCGCGAGATCCCGGTACGGCCCGTGCGCGCGTCGTTCCTGCTCGATGACCTGGGCCAGGTCGTCACCGAGGGTACGGACGCTGCTCAGCCCCATCCGCACGGCCGGGCCACCCAGTCCCCAGGCGTGCGGCGGCTCCCCGGGCGCGCTGCCCCAGCGGGTCTGCGCGGTCGACTCCAGCACCGCGGCGGCGTCGCTGAGGTTGATGTCCGGGCGGCGCACCTCGACGCCGTGCCGGCGGGCGTCGTCGACCAGCGACTGCGGTGAGTAGAAGCCCATCGGCTGGGCGTTGAGCAGCGCCGCGCAGAACGCCGCCGGGTGGTAGCGCTTGAGCCAGGAACTGGCGTAGACCAGGTACGCGAAGCTCATCGCGTGGCTCTCCGGGAAGCCGTAGCTGGCGAACGCGGACAGCTTCTGGAACAGGTCGTCGGCCAGCTCACCGGTGATGCCCCGGGCGGCCATCCCGGCGTACAGGCGGCTCTTGATCCGTTCCATCTTCTCCACCGACCGTTTGGATCCCATCGCCCGGCGCAGCTGATCGGCCTCGGCCGGGTCGAAGCCCGCGACGTCGATGGCCAGCTGCATCAGCTGCTCCTGGAACAGCGGCACACCGAGGGTCTTCTCCAGCGCGTTGCGCATCAGCGGATGCGGATAGGTGACCTCTTCCAGGCCGTTCTTGCGGCGGATGAACGGGTGCACCGAGCCGCCCTGGATCGGGCCGGGCCGGATCAGCGCGACCTCGACGACCAGGTCGTAGAACTCGCGGGGCTTGAGCCGGGGCAGCGTCGCCATCTGCGCGCGGCTCTCCACCTGGAAGACCCCGACGGAATCGGCCCGGCACAACATGTCGTAGACCTCGGGATCGTCCAGCCGCATGGTGCCGATGTCCAGGTCGGAGGAGATCATGTCGTACGCGTAGTGCAGCGCCGACAGCATGCCCAGCCCCAGCAGGTCGAACTTGACCAGCTCGATCGCCGCGCAGTCGTCCTTGTCCCACTGCAGCACCGTGCGCCCGGGCATCCGGCCCCACTCCACCGGGCACACCTCGATGATCGGCCGATCGCAGATGACCATGCCGCCGGAGTGGATGCCCAGGTGCCGGGGGAAGTTCTGCACCTGGTTGGCGAACGCGACGACCTGCTCAGGGATCTCCTCGACGTCGACCGAGGCGACACTGCCCCAGCGGTCGATCTGCTTGCTCCAGGCGTCCTGCTGCCCGGGCGAGAAACCGAAGGCCTTGGCCATGTCCCGGACGGCGGACCGCGGACGGTACGAGATCACGTTGGCGACCTGCGCGGTGTGCTCCCGGCCGTACCGGCGGTAGACGTACTGGATGACCTCCTCGCGGCGGTCGGACTCGATGTCGACGTCGATGTCCGGCGGCCCGTCCCGCTCCGGGGCCAGGAACCGCTCGAAGAGCAGGTCGTACGCGACGGCGTCCACGTTGGTGATGCGCAGCGCGTAACAGACCGCGGAGTTGGCGGCCGAGCCCCGCCCCTGGCAGTAGATGTCCGCGTCCCGGCAAAACTTCACGATGTCGTAGACCACCAGGAAGTACCCGGGGAAGTTCAGCTCCGCGATCATCTTCAGCTCGTGCTCGATCTGCGCGTACGCCTTCGGATGGGCCTGCGGCGGCCCGTACCGCTCCCGCGCGCCGCGCATGGTCAGCTCCCGCAGCCAGCTCATCTCGGTGTGCCCGGGCGGAATGTCGAAATCGGGCAGCTTCGGCGCGACCAGGTTCAGATCGAAGGCCAGATCATCACCGAACATCGCGGCGTTCTCCACCGCCCCCGGGTACGCCGCGAACCGCCGCCGCATCTCGGCCCCGCTGCGCAAGTGGGCGGTGCCGGCAGCGGGCAGCCAGCCGTCCATGTCGTCGAGGCTGCGCCGCGCCCGTACGGCGGCCAGCGCGGTGGCCAGCCGGCGCCGCGCCGGAGTCGCATAGTGCACGTTGTTGGTCGCGACCACCTCCAGCCGGCGGCTGCGGGCCAGCTCGTACAGGGCGTCGTTGCGGTCGTCGTCGTAGGGGTCGCCGTGCGCGGTCAGCTCCACCACGACATTGCTGCGGCCGAACAGCCCGACGAGCCGGTCCAGCTCGTACGCGGCAGCCGGCAGCCCGCCACCGGCCAGCGCCCGCGGCACACTGCCCTTGCGGCACCCGGTCAGCACGAGCACATGGTCACGCAGAACCGCGGCGACGTCCTCCAGCTCCCCGTACGCCGGTTTGCCCTTCTCCTCGCCGTCGAGCTGCCCGCGGGAGATGGTGCGGGCCAGCCGGGCGTACCCCTCGGGGCCGTGCGCGAGGGCAAGCAGATGCCGGCCCTCGGGGTCGGCCTCACCGTTCTGCGGCTTGGCGAGATCCAGCGACAACTCGGCGCCGAAAATCGTGGGTAACCCCAGCTCACGGGCGGCCTGCGAGAAACGCACGACCCCGTAGAACCCGTCATGGTCGGTGACGGCCAGCCCGGTGAGCCCCAGGCGGGCGGCCTCCTCGGCGAGCTCCTCCGGGTGGCTGGCGCCGTCCAGGAAACTGAAGTTGGTGTGGCAGTGCAGTTCGGCGTACCGGTCGCGGCTGGGTGCCCGGACCAGGGCCGGCGCTTGATAGGGCTGCCGCTTGCGGCTCCAGGCGGGGGAATCCCCGCCGTCGCCGTCGACGGCGAGCGGATCGACGACCTGCAGATGCTTGCCGGTGAGCGTGCCCTCCAGCTTGGACCACGGCATCCGCGGATTGTGGAAACTCATCGTCCGGCCCTAGTCATAGATGGCCTCGATCGCCCAATGCCCGGCGGCGAGGGAGAGCAGCAGGGCCCGGCCGTCGTCGAGGGAGACCTGGAATCGGGCCCGGCGACGGGCCTCGGCGGGGGCCCACCAGCGCTCGTCGACCGGCCACGGGCCGGCCCAGCCGGCGATGACGACGGGGGCGGCGGTGCCGATGAGCAGGAAGGTGGGGTCGCCGGTGAGCTCTAGGCGGGCGCTGACGCCGACGGGACGGCGGTCGGCATCGAGCACTACGGCGGGCAGTGCCTGCGGGAGAACCAGGGCAGGCGCGGGGCGGGGCAGGCGACCCGGCCAGGGCGGCATCGGTACGGGCCGTTTGACGCCTTTACGTCCTCGCTTGCGGCCGGCCTCCCCCGGGACGGTCTTCCCCGGCGTTGCCGCTTCCAGCTTTGGTTCCTCCTTGCGGGCCGCCACTCCCGGCCGCGACCCGGCTACTGCCCCACTCGGAACTGCCCACAAGCGGGCACCGATCCCCCACTCCTCGCCGGCCTCGTCTTTTCCGGCCGGGAGCGCTTCGGGAGGCGGGCTCGGGAGCGCAACCAGCGCCGGCGGATCGACCAGGGAGACCACCACCGGTTCGAGCGCCGGCAACGGAACGGCAGCCTCGCCGGTGGGCCGGGCCGGGGTGCGCTCATCACCCCACGGGACCAGGCGTACCTGGTCGTCCGCGGAACGCCCCCCGCCGAGCACGGCCGTCAGCACCGCTTCCGGCCCCAGCAGACCTTGGATGCGGCTCAGTGCGCGGTGGGCCCGTTCGCGTTCGGCGCCGGTGTCGCCCCAGAGGCCGGGTTGCAGGCCGAGGTGGACGAGGACACCGTCCGGGACGAGCCGCAGCCGGACCAGTCCGGCGGTGGGCCGGTTCGGTGCCCCACGCCGGGCGCCGGTGAGCCAGCCGTCGAGCTGCCACCGTACGCGTTCGGCGATGGCCGCGGCCGTGAGCAGGCCCTCGTGCCGCCAGACCCGGTGCAGTTCCTGGCCGTCGGCGGTGACCGCCTCGATGCCGAGCCGGGTGCAGGCGAGCCCGTGCGCGGCGAGCCGCTCGTGCAGCCGTTCGGCCAGCACCCGGCCGGCGAACGCGGCGACGTCGACCCGTTCGAGCGGCTCGTCGTAGGTGTCGCTGACGTCCAGGTCGGGCGGCGGCTGCCGCACCGCCAGCGGCCGATGGTCGAAGCCGCCGGCGAGCCGGTGCGCGAGCGCCCCGTCGAACCCGAACCGCGTGAGCACGTCGGAAGCGGGCAGGGCGGCGAAATCGCCGAGGGTCTTGACCCCCAAGCGCCGGAGCAGGTCGGCCAGGTCGGGCCGCTCCAGCGCCTCGACGGGCACGGCGGCGAGAAATTCCCGGGTACGCCCGGAGCCGACAATCGTCCCGGACCGCGCGGCCAGCCCGGCGGCGAACACCCCGTCGGCGATGCCCACCTGACTCTCGACGGCACAGGCCTGAGCGACCTGCTCGACGATCCGCTCGGCGGCGAGCTCCTCACCCCCGAAGTAGCGGGCGGGCCCCCGCGCGGCCAGCGCACAAGCCCCGGCCCGGATCACCTCGACCCCGACCGCAACCTCCTCGACGGCGGCGACCACCGGCTCGAAAGCCCGGGCATCCCGCCCCGGATCATGATCGACGACCACGAGCTGAGGACACCGGCTCTGCGCCTCCCGCCGCCGCAACCCGCGCCGCACCCCGTCCGCACGGGCGGCCTCGGAACAAGCAAGAACTCTGTTCCCGTGGAGAACGGCTACAGCTCCGGAAGCCGCGATCCCTTCGACGATCTCGGCGGCGATGACGGGCCAGTCGGGGCACCAGAGGACGAGGGTGCGGACTCCGGCGGTGGTGGGGCTCACGCGTACCCCCCGACCGCTTCTGGCGGTGTGGACGCCGGCGGGTCTGCTGCGGCAGCGGTCACCGCCGCGGCCGCGGCGCTGGCGGGCGGCCCTGGCCACGCTGCCCGGTCACGGCCGGGCGGCTGCGGGAGGATCGAGGTGACGGACGCCAGTCCTGTCGCCCCCTCAACGCCAGGAGCCGGCGATGGCTGCTGGGCATCGCGTTCGGCCTCGGCCGGCTGGTCGGCGGCCGGGAGGACAGCGGCGGGCCGCGATCGGGTGCCGGGCGTGGGGTCGTGCGGGGGTACGACGGTGAGTCCCGGCATCCACATGGTGATCTCTTTGGGGCGGGCCGCCATACCCCGGCCCCGGGCAACGACGGTGACCTTGCGCCGACGCAGCCGGCCGTGCCCCGCGCCGAGGCCTTCCCAGCGGCCCTGGGTGACCTGCAGCGTCACATCCGCGCCGTCCCACCGCCCATAGGGCACAAGCACACACCCACGCTGCCGGGCCCGGGCGACGAGCCGGCTGGTGATCGAAGCCGAAACCTGACCCGGTACGGCAACAACAACAACATCCACCCCATCGATGAGCGCGGCGACGACGGTGGGCCACTCGGGGCCGGGATCAGGCACAAGCGCAAGCCGATCCAGGGCGATCCCACTCTCCGCAGCGGCGAGCGCGCCGAGCGTGGGGACGCCGACGACGGCACACCAGGAACCGGCGTTGGAGGCGGCGGCGAGCAGGGCCAGGAGTAGAGAGGTGCTTCCTCCTCCGGGTTGCACCGCGCCGCCGCCCCGGATGGTGGCGCCTGGGAGGGGCGGAGCGCTCCGCAGCGAGGTCGCGGATCCTCTCCTGGCCGGCGCATTCTCGGATCCGGCGGTCGCGGATCCTCTTGCGCTCAGACCGTTCGCGGATCCGTCACTGCTTGTGGGTCCTCTTCGGCCCGGACCGTTCGCGGATCCGTCACCGTTTGCGGGTCCTCTTCGACCCGGACCGTTCGCGGATCCGTCACCGTTTGCGGGTCCTCTTCGGCCCGGACCGTTCGCGGATCCGTCGCCGGTTTCGGTCGCTCTCGTGCCCGGCTCGCTCGGGAACCGGCCGCCCGGACCGCTGGTCGCGGACTCCGCCATGCCAGGCCCGCCAGCAGAGCCGCCGCCGGCATCGTCGGTGGCGAGGCCTCTGCCGCCCGGCCCGTTTGTGGATCCGCCACCAACACCGTCGAGCGCGGACCCTCTACCGCCCGGCCCAGCGATAGATCCGCTGCTGGCGCCGCCGAACTCGGTTCGCCCAACCATGAATTCGCCGCCGGCGCCGTCAGCCGCAAAGTCTCTACCGCCCGGCCGATTTGTTGATCCGCTGCCGACAGCGTCGAGCTCGGGTGCTCTGTCGCCTGGCCAGTTCGTGACTTCTTCATGCGGGTCGGGTGCGGATCTTGGCGAGTTGCGGCGGGCGGCGCTGGCGGAGGCTTCGCGCTCGTGGGGGCCGGCGGGTGGCGGCGATGGGGTGGGGAGGGCGCCTTGATGGACGGAAGGGCCGGGGGTGATGCCGATCGCGATGGTGGTTCCGCGGCGCAGGCCTCGGCTCGGCAGGAGACTGCTCAGTTCGGGGAGGACCGGCAGCACCCGGTGCGTCCCGAAATCGCCGGTGTCGCTGGCCGGCCGAACCAGCTCAGCAAGGGCCGCAGCACCGTTGATCATGCGCCCGGCCATTGTCCGCCCCGTTTGTACACGTACATTGAAGTTGATCTTTATCGTCACGACTCCGCCGAAGCGACGTCGCGAACGAGGTATTGCCACCAGCGATCCGGAGGGCTCACCCACCGCGAGCAGCACCCAGGCGGTGCGGCAGGAGCCCGGGTGAGCAGCCGCCACGCTGCCGCCAGCCGGATCCGCGTAGCCCGAGCCGGCAGCTACGAGTAGCAGCCGCAGGCGTTACCGAAGGCGTTACCGAAGGCTCAACCGGTTTCGGCACCACCCGGTAGGTGATCTTCGACGGACTACCGGATGCCATCGAGGCGGTCTGCGGCCGGCCGCAACCTGGCGATCAGGCCCGCCCACTGGGCGCCGCCATGCGGATCGCACGTCACCGGCCACAGAATTCAGCACTTGCCGCCCTTGATCATCGACGCCGAGGAAACGGTCATTCCGCAGCCGACCGAGGTGATTGACCAATCCGACGCACCCGAAGGGGCAGAAGCGGGAGGGCCGCCGGGCCGCCGCCTAGGCGGCTTCGAGGGTTGGCTGGTAGGCCACGCCGAGGGTGGACTCAACCAGGGAGACGAAGTGCTCCGCCGCGCGTAGCAGGTCGTCCGCCTCGCGGGGGCTGACCACGCGGGGGATGCCTGCTTCGGCTGCGGCTCGCTTGGTCGCGCCCAGGGCGAAGTAGCTGGCCCAGTCGCTGAACTCGGGTGCCACCAGGACCAGGAGGGACCAGGCGCTCGTCACCCGGCTGCGCTTCGTCGGCGCGGCCGGCCTGGCGCGGGCAGCGAGGACCGCTGCGGCTGCGCGCAGTGCCGCGAGGTGGGCTGCCGCGTAGCGCAGGCCGTCCGGGCGGGTGCCGGCCGCTTCCGCCAGCCCTTGGCGGGCTATGGCGAGCAGCTGGGCCGGGGTGCGGTTCGGCAGCAGGTTGGCCGGGACGGTGGGCGCCGCCTGGGCCGCCGCCGTGGGCGCGTGTGCCAGAGGACCGGGGCTCGCCGTCTGGCCCGGGATCGGGCCCGGGAAGGCGCTCGGCGGTCTGAGAGTGGGCACCGGGTGGGCCTGGTTGCTCACCATGGTCGTCTCCTCGCGTGTGTCGCATCCGACGTGCTGGTCGAACCGATCCGCTGCAAGAGGAAGAACACAGCGGTTGTGGCAGCCGGCCGGGTGTGAAGCTTCCCCACACCACACCCGGCCGGACTTGCCGGCGGGTCCGTCGCCCGCCGCTCGGGGGTCGAGAACAGCGGACGACGGTCCTGCCTTTTGTGCCGGTCCGGACCCGCGAATGCCCGGACCTCGCATGCGGCACTTCGCGGGCGCCGCATCCGGGAGCCCCGCCGCGAACGCGGCTCCCGAGTAGTCAGGCCGGGTGTTCTACTGGCACAGGAGTTCGAACCAATCGAACACTCGTTCTAACTAAGAATGAGAGTACACCCCGGGTACGACAAAAAAGCAACACACGCGAGGGCTCCGGCGGGGTGGTCGGTGGAGGTGGAGATCACCTTCGGCGGGGTGGCCCGTGGAGGTAAGGACTTGCTGGTCAGGAAGGGTATGCGGGCCACTCGGAAATTACTGTCCAGGACCGGCGAATCGGTCAGCCGGCGGCCGGCGGCCGCGCCGGACCCGGTATGAGCCGCACGAACTGGGCGTGCGCCGCAGGGCCGGGCCAGCCGATGAGGCAAGGCTGGCTGAGGCCGAGCCGGGCCGGGCCGGGCCGGCGAGCGGGTGGGCGGCCAGCCCACAGGCTGGGCGGGCCCGTTGGGCCGACCCGGGCGATCCAGGCCGAGTTAGGCGCTGGGCGGGCAAGCGGGCGAAACGGGTCGGGCGAGGCCGGGACAGGCGGGAAGCCCGAGCCGACCGACCTCAGCCGTGGCCGGCAAGCTCAAAGACACCGCCCAGGATCGTTGACCGCGCCGGCGCTACCGTCGTCGACGGCCGTCAGGCCGTGCAACCACCCGGCCTGGCGCATCCCAACGCGCCACGTACAAGTCTCAGGAAGCAGCAACCCATGACCGTCATCGACAAGATCGCCTGGATCCGCATCGAGAACGGCGCGATCCTCAGCTCCCGCTCACGCGGCAAGGACGTCTACTACCTTCCCGGCGGCAAGCGGGAGCCCGGCGAGAGCGACATCGACACCCTCGTCCGCGAGATCCGGGAGGAGCTCAGCGTGACCATCACCCCCGGCAGCGCCGAGCATGTCGGGACCTTTGAGGCTCCCGCCCACGGGCATTCCGCCGGGACGGTTGTCCGGATGACCTGCTACACCGCCGACTACCAGGGCGTCCTGCGGCCGGACAGTGAGATCGAGGAGATCGTCTGGCTCACCCATGCCGATCGTCCTCGCGTCTCCCCGGTCGATCAGATCATCTTTGATCACCTGTACGGGACGGCGCGCCTGCACTGACGTCCGGGCCGAAGAGAAGGGTCAGCCGCCCACGTGGATGCCGGGGCGGCGGGCCGGGTCCGGTTCGCTCTTGCGGATGATCTCGCGGACCACCGGCGCCGTGTCGCCCCGGCCCAGCAGCAGATACCGGAACAGGTGCACCAGTGGGCTGCCTTCCGCCCATTCGAAGTAGCAGTGCGGCCGTACCCCGGTCGCGTCGCGCAGGGCGAGCAGGATCGCGGCGATCGCGTTCGGTGCGGCCGGGCTCTGCACCCGCAGGATGCGGTACGGGCCCACCTGTTCGCCGTGCACGCGCAGGATCTCGCTGAACTCCGACGGGTCGATCACCTTGATCTCCAGGAACAGGATGTCGGCCGCGCCGGGGACCGGGTTCATGCCGCGTTGTTCGCGTTCCTTGGCCGCGTACTCCTGCTCGTCGCCGGCCTGCCGGCGGTTGGCGACCAGGTTGAGCTCGCCGTCGTGCTCGACCGACTCCGCGATGAAGCGGCGGGCCGGCTCGTCGAACTCGATGCGGTCCGCCCGCAGCTCGGTGGTGCGGGTGACGCGGGAGATCAGCGAGACCACGATGATCGCGGCCACGAAGACCGCCGAGATCGCGATGCCGTCGGGTTTCTCCACGATGTTCTCGGCCAGGGCGTACAGCAGGATCAGAGTCAGGATGGTGAAGCCGGTCGCCGCCTTGCGCCGGCGGCGGCGGACCGCCGAGATCGCCACGGCCACCGCGCCCGAGACCATCATGGCCAGGATGCCGGTGGCGTACGCGCCCGCCTGCGCGTTCACGTCCGCTTTGAAGACGATGGTGATGCCGATGCTGATCGCCGTGTAGACCAGCACCACCGGCCGGATCGCGCGGGCCCATTCCGGGGCCATGCCGTAGCCGGGCAGGTAGCGCGGCACGATGTTGATCAGGCCGGCCATCGCGGACGCGCCCGCGAACCACAGGATCAGGATGCTGCTGATGTCGTACGCGGTGCCGAAGATCTCGCCCAGCTTCTCGTGGGCCAGGTAGGCCAGCGCCCGCCCGTTGGCCTGCCCGCCCGGCTCGAACTCCCGCACCGGGATCAGCACGGTCGTCACGAAGCTCGTCGCGATCAGGTAGACGCTCATGATCAGCGCCGCGGTGGTGAGCAGTTTGCGGGTGTTGCGGACCCGGGACCTCATCCGATCCTCGGCGGACTCGCCGGACGCCGCGATCAGCGGCATCATGCTGACCCCGGTCTCGAAGCCGGACAGGCCCAGGACCAGCGCCGGGAACGCCAGCACGGACGGGCCGAGCAGGTCGAAGAAGCCGGTGCCGTGGGCGCCGAGCGCGTCCACCCAGGCCGACAGCGCGCCCGCGGTGGTGAACACGTCGGCCAGGCCGACCACGGTGATCACCGCGTTCAGGCCGAGGAAGACCACGACCAGCGGGATGGCGACCTTGACGGCCTCGGAGAAGCCGAGCAGGAAGACGAAGCCGAGGATGAGCAGCAGCACGATGGTGATCGGCACCGCGTGGCCGTGCAGGAAGCCCGGCAGGTACGGGTTCTCCGACATGTGCACGGTGGCGTCGGCGGCCGACAGGGTGATCGTGACGATCCACGAGGTGACCACGAAGCCGAGCAGGACCAGCACGAACAGTTTGCCGCGCCAGAACGGCAGCAGATTTTCCAGCATCGCGACCGAGCCCTGGCCGTGCGGGCTCTCCTGCGCCACCCGCCGGTACATCGGGAGCATGCCGAGCAGGGTCAGCGCCACGATCAGCAGGGTGGCCAGCGGGGACAGCGCCCCGGCGGCCAGCGCCGCGATGGCCGGCAGGTACGACAGGGTGGAGAAGTAGTCCACGCCGGTCAGTGCCATGACCTTCCACCAGGGCTGCGGGTGCGAGCCCTCGGCGGCCTCCGGCCCGACCGGCTGCACCCGGTGCGCGAGCAGCCAGCGGGTGACAGAGTGTGCCGGCGGCGCTGCCTGGACGGGACTGTCCACGGATGCCGGCACGACGATCTCGGTGCTCATCGTTCTCTTTTCCTAAGACCGGCACGTAACCGATCACCGCTGCCAGGATGCACGATGGGTGGGACAGCGCAGACATGAGGAGCGACACATGCCACGCACGTTTGTGATCACCGGAGCCAGCTCGGGCGTGGGCCTGGCCGCCGCCCGGCAACTCGCCGCGCGGGGTGAGCAGGTGGTCGTGGTGGGCCGCGATCCCCGCCGGCTGGGTGCCGCGATGGCCGCCGTACGGGCCGCCGCCACCGGGCCCGAGCCGGACGAGTTCCGCGCCGACTTCAATGTGCTCGACGAGGTCCGGGAGCTGGCCGCCAAGCTGCTGGCCGCGTACCCGAAGATCGACGTCCTGGCCAACAATGCCGGCGGCATGGTGGAGTCCTATGTCCGCACCGCGGACGGCTTCGAGGCCACCATCCAGGGCAACCACCTGGCGCCGTTCCTGCTCACCCACCTGCTGCGCGGGGCGCTCGACGGTGGCCGGGTGGTCAACACGGCGTCGCGGGCGCACCAGCGCGCCCGGCTGGACCCGGAGGACTTCACCGGCTCGGCCGGCACGTACAGCTCGTGGCGCGCCTACGGGGCCAGCAAGGCCGCGAACATCCTGTTCGCCGCCGAGGCGGCCCGGCGCTGGCCGGAGATCACCTCGGTGTCGTTCCACCCGGGCGTGGTGCGCAGCAACTTCGGCGTCGGCGCGGCGACCAGGTTCTTCTACCGGTTCGCGCCGTTCCTGACCACCCCCGAGCAGGCCGGCGAGCTGCTGACCTGGCTGAGCACCGCCGAGGTCGTCGACGGCGCCTACTACGTGGGGCACAAGGTGACCCGGCCGGACACCGTGGCCGCCGACCCCGCGGTGGCCGCCCGGCTGTGGGAAGCCAGCGCCGCGGCAGTGGGTGTGGGCGCCGCCGGATAACGGATATCCGGGCTTTCGTCGGCCTTCTCACCAACCCCTGCCCACCGGGCGGAACCGTTTGTACGTTGACGTCCGTGCGCCCCCGCGTCTCCCCCACCCCGCGCTGGTGGGGGCCCGTCGCGCGGGCCGCGGCCGGGTTGAGCCTGGTGGTCGTCACCGTGCTGTGGGCCCGCGGCGGCGTCGTGGACCTGGCCGGCGGGGGCCGGCCGGCGGCGGGCGCGGCGGGCCGGCTGGCGGCGTTGTGGTCGGCCGATCTGCTGCTCCTGCAGGTGCTGTTGATGGCCCGGATCCCGCTGGTGGAACGCGCTTTCGGCCAGGACACCCTGACCCGCTGGCATCGCCGCACCGGCTTCGCCTCGTTCCAGCTGCTGCTCGCGCACGTCGTGCTGGCCACCTGGAGCCGGGCGCCGGTCCGCAGCTTCGCCGCGTTCGTCGCCGGCGATCCCGGGATGCTGCTGGCGGTGGTCGCCCTGGCCGCCCTGGTCCTGGTGGTCGTCACTTCGGTGCGCACGGCCCGGCGCCGCTTGCGCTACGAGTCGTGGCATCTCCTCCACCTGTACGCGTACCTGGGTGTCGGCCTGGCGTTGCCGCACGAGTTGACGGCAGGCCGGGACTTCACCGCGAGCCCGGCAGCGCGCGCGTACTGGTGTGCGCTCTACGCGGCCGCCGCCGGCAGCGTCCTGATCTTCCGGCTCGGCATGCCGTTGTGGCGCACGGCCCGGCACCGTCTGCGCGTCGACCACGTGGTCCCCGAGGCCCACGGCCTGGTCTCGGTCTACCTGCACGGTCGCCGGCTCGATCGCCTGCCGGTGCGGGCGGGGCAGTTCTTCGTGTGGCGCTTCCTGGACGGCCGCGGCTGGTCCCGGGGCAACCCGTTCTCGCTGTCCGGGCCACCCCGCGGCGACCAGTTGCGGATCACCGTCAAGGGCCTCGGCGACGGCAGCGCCCGGGTGGCCACGCTCGCGCCGGGGACCCGGGTGCTGATCGAGGGACCGTACGGGCGGCTCACCGCGGAGTCGTACCGCGGCGGGCCGGTGACGATGCTGGCCTGCGGGGTCGGCATCACGCCGCTGCTCGCGCTGCTCTGGGACCTGCCGTACGGCCACGGGCAGGCGACACTGGTCTACCGCGCCCGGCACGCCGCCGAGGTGGCGTTCCTGGACGAGCTCGAATGGCTGGCCCAGCGCCGCGGCGTCCGGCTGGTCCCGCTGATCGGGCCGCGCGCCCACCCGACGTCGTGGCTGCCGGCGGAGTACGCGGACTACACGGACGCCGAGGCGTTGCGGGAGATCGCCCCCGACCTGGCCGCGCACGACTTGTACCTGTGCGGCCCGGACCGGTGGACGGACGCGGTGCGCGTGGCGGCCCGGGCGGTCGGGGTGCCCGCCGCCCACCTGCACCGGGAGCGATTCAGCTGGTGAACAATGGGCGGATGGAGAGTCATCCCAACGTGCTGGCCGTGCAGGCCGCCCTGGAGAACGCCGATGCCCGTACCACCGACGGCAGCGCGCCGCGCATGGTGGTTTTCGACGAGGGTGTGCACACCGCCGCCGCCGCGGCCGCCGCTCTCGGGGTCGAGGTCGGGCAGATCGCCAACTCGCTGATCTTCGACGCGGACGGGGAGCCGCTGCTCGTGCTCACCTCGGGCGCGCACCGGGTCGACACCAGGAAGGTCGCCGCGGCGCTGGGGGTGGCCAAGCTCGGGCGGGCCACGCCCGAGTTCGTCCGGGCGCACACCGGGCAGGCGATCGGCGGGGTCGCTCCGCTGGGACACCCGAAGCCGGTGCGCACGCTGGTCGACACCGCGCTGGCGCAGTATCCGGAGATCTGGGCGGCGGGCGGTGTACCGCAGGTGGTCTTCCCGATCACCTATGCCGAGCTGCTGCGGGTCACCGGCGGCACGGCCACCGAGGTGGCCTGAGCGGCGCCGGCCCTCAGCAGGAAGCCGGCCGCCGTCAGGGAGACCGCGGCGGTGGCGAGCAGGACGACGGCCAGCGGCGTGGCGTCGGTGATCCCGGCCAGGCCGGCCAGCGGGGAGACCAGGCCGGCCACCGCGAAGGTCGCGAACCCGTAGACCGAGGTCGCGGTGCCGGACTGGGCGCCCTGGCCGTGCAGGGCCAGGCCCGCCGCCCCGGCGAAGCAGCCGCCGCAGCCGGCCACGAACAGCCACAGGCAGGGCAGCAGGCCGGCGAGTCCGGCGTGCGCCCATTGCAGTGGGACGATCGCGGCCGCGGCCAGCAGGGTCACCGCCGTGCACCCGGCCAGGACCCGGGCCGGGCCGGCGCGGCGGGTGAGCATCGAACTGAGCTGGACGCCCACCACCAGGCCGAGGGAGTTGAGCAGGAAGACGACGGCGTAGGTGCGGGCGCTGAGGCCGTACACCTCCTGCAGGAGGGTCGGTGACGCGGCGACGTACGCGTAGACCCCGGCGAAGGTCATGCTGCCGCTGACCGTGGCCAGCCGGAAGTCGCGGTCGGCACCCACCGCGCGCAGCCGGGCCCGCAGGGGCACCGGCTCGGGCGGGGGTTTGGCGGTCTCGGGCACGATCAGCAGCGCCGCGACGAGCAGCGTGGCCGAACCGGCGGCGAGCAGGCCGAAGATACCGCGCCAGCCGGCCACAGCCAGCAGCTCGGCGCCGGCCACCGGGGCCAGCAGGGGCGCGACGGTCTCCACGAGGGTGACCCGGGACAGCAGCACGACCAGGGTGCGCCCGTCGGCCACGTCCCGGACGATCGCCAGCACGAGCACCGCGCTGCCCGCCGCGCCCACGCCCTGCACGAACCGGCAGGCGGCCAGCACCTCGACCGAGGGGGCGAGGGCGCAGCCGATCGTCGCCAGCAGGTGCAGCACAGTGGACAGCAGCAACGGCGTACGACGGCCCACCCGGTCGCTCCACGCGCCCACCACCGCCTGCCCCAGCGCCAGGCCGAGGGTCATGCCCGCCAGCGTGAGCTGCACCGCCCCGGCGGAGGTGTGCAGGTCCTGGCGCAGCGCCGGGAACGCCGGCAGGTACAGGTCGATCGAGAGCGGGCCGAGGGCCGCCAGCAACCCCAGCACCAGCACGGGCAGCGCCGTCATCCCGCCCTCCTTCACACCACCGTAGGCGTTTGGTCGGTGTACCTGTCCCGACCATCACAAACGGCAGCTACACCTGTCAAGGCGTTACGATGGTGTGAATCAGGAGGAGGTGGCCGGTGCCCGCAGCGGGAGCCGTCCGGCTGGTGCGTGACTTCGTCAACACGTACGAGCCGCAGGTCGGGGCCGAAGAGCTGACCACGCCCGAGCAGCTGCGGGAGTGGCTCGCGCAGCGGCAGCTGCTGGCCCCCGGCGCGCGGCTGCGCCCGGCGGACCTGGCCACCGCTGTGACCGTGCGGGAGGGGCTGCGGTCAGTTCTGCGCGCCCATGCCGGTCATCCCGCGGATCCGGCCGCGCTGGCCGCGCTCAACCAGGCCCTGGCTCCCGTGCGCCCGGCCTTCACCGCCGACGGATACCACCTGGTCGCCGCCGGCGGACCGGCTTTCGACCGGGCGCTGGCCGGGCTGATCGACGCGGTCCGGCAGGCCACCGAGGACGGTACGTGGACCCGGCTCAAGGTCTGCGAGCGCGACACCTGCCGCTGGGCCTTCTACGACGACTCCCGTAACCGGGTGCGCCGCTGGTGCTCGATGGCCGGCTGCGGCAACCACGTCAAGATGCGCCGCGCGTACACGGCCCGGACGCGGCGGCGCCAGGGCGAGCAGGACGCGACGCCGCCGGCGACGTAGCGTGGCTCCCATGATTGACGTCCCGCCGCTGGTCACCCTGCACGTGTGGCGGGTTCCGCGCCGGGCCCTGGGCGGTGCGCTGCTGCGCATGGCGCTCGATCGGCGGCGGCTGCGCGCGCTGCCCGGCGTACGGTTCGGCAAGCTGCTCGGCACCGGGACCGGCACCGGCTTCGGGCCCGGCGACGCCGATCTCACCCGGTACGCCGCCGTGGTCGCCTGGGACAGTCCGGCCGGCGGGGAGCTCGGGCCGGTCGGCGCTGCCTGGGACGCGCTGGCCGAGGGGTCGGCCCGGATCGAGCTGACCCCGCTGACCAGCCGCGGGCAGTGGTCCGGGCAGACCCCATTCGGTGCGCCCTCCGGCGGGCGGACCGACGCCCCGGTGCTGGCGCTGACCCGGGCCCGGCTGCGCCCGGTGCGCGCGCTGACGTTCTGGCGGGCCGTGCCTCCGGTGGCGCGTGAGCTCGCCGCGGCGCCCGGCCTGCTGGCCCGGTTCGGCATCGGGGAGGCGCCGCTCGGCTGGCAGGGCACGGTCAGCGTCTGGCGCACCGAGGCGGATCTGACCGGGTTCGCGTACCGTCAGCCGGAGCATCGCGCCGTGGTGCAGCGCACCCCGGCCGCCCGGTGGTACGCCGAGGAGCTGTTCGCCCGGTTCGCGGTGCGCGGCATCAGTGGCGACAAAGCCGTTCTGGGCTGGCAAGATGTTCCCCGGCGAGAAGGAGAGCGATGAGGCTCGTTCCCTGGCAGCCGGACGACATGCTCCGGCGGCTGGACGACGTGGTCAGCGTGTACGGCGAGGCGATGGGCTACCGCGCCGAGCTGCTGCAGACCCGGCGCGGGTACATCGGTGCCCACGTGCGCCGGGCCGGTTTCCGCGCCGTCGCCACCCTCACCACCGACGGCCACCTCGCGGGCTTCGGCTACGGCTACTCGTCCGGGCCCGGCCAGTGGTGGCACGACCAGGTCCGCGCCGCCCTGGACGAGCCCGGGCGCCGGCACTGGCTCGGTGACTGCTTCGAGGTGGTCGAGCTGCACGTCAAGCCCAGCGCGCAGGGTCACGGCATCGGCGCCCGGCAGCTGCGCGCGCTGCTGTCGATGGCCGACGGCTCGACCGTGCTGCTGTCCACCCCCGAGGCCGACGAGCAGAAGTCGCGGGCCTGGCGGCTGTACCGGCGCTTCGGCTTCTCCGACGTGCTGCGCGACTTCATCTTCCCCGGTGACGAGCGGGCGTTCGCGATCCTCGGGCGGGAGCTGCCGCTGGCCAGCCGGCCGGCGACCGAGGACGCGCCCGGGATCGTCGGCATCTGACAGTGATCCGCGTTGTCCCCTGGGTGCTGCTCGGCGCCCTGATCCTGACCCAGATCTGCTATCCACTGACCGGTGGCGGCCTGCGCGCCGGCCTCACCGTGCTGACCGTCGTGCTGGGCTACCTGCTGTCGGTCTCGCACGCGCTCCTGACCCGGGGCGTCCGGGCGGCCGCCGCGCTCATCGCGACCGCCACCCTGGGCGGCTTCGCCGTGGAGGCGATCGGGGTGGCGACCGGGTTCCCGTTCGGCACCTACGACTACTCCGGCCAGCTCGGGCCCAAGCTGCTCGGCGTACCGTTGATCATCCCCCTGGCCTGGACCTGGATGGCCTGGCCGGCCTGGCTGGCCGCGCTGCGGCTGGCCCGCTCCCGGCCGGCGCGGATCGCGCTGGCCGCGGCCGGGCTCGCGGCCTGGGACCTGTTCCTCGACCCGCAGATGGTCGCCGAGGGCTACTGGACCTGGGACTCCCCCACGCCCGCGCTGCCCGGCGTGCCCGGCATCCCGATCGGCAACTATCTGGGCTGGCTGGGCTTCGCGGTGCTGCTGATGGCCGGGCTCGCCGCCGCCGCGGGGCCGCGCGCCGCCGTGGTCCTGCCGGGCGACACACCGATGCTCGCGCTCTGGTGGTGGACGTACGCTTCCTCCGTGCTCGCCCACGCCGTCTTCCTCGGCCTGCCGGCCTCGGCGCTGTGGGGCGGCGTGCTGATGGGCGCGATCGTGCTGCCGCTGGCCGTGCGCCGGATCCGTCAGCCGGTGCCGGCATGAGGTGGCTGGCGTTGCTCCCCCTGGTCGCGCTGACCACCCACACGATCGTCAACGCGGCGTTGCTGCGCCGCCCGCGCTCCGGGGCGACGACCACCGAACGGGTCGCCGTGCTGCTGCCGCTGCGCGACGAGGCGGACCGTGTGACGCCGTGCCTGCAGTCGCTGCTGGGCCAGTCCGGCGTGCCGCACCTGGAGATCCTCGTGCTCGACGACGGCTCGACCGACGGCACGGCCGAGGTGGTGCGGGCGGTCGCCGGCGACAAGGTACGGCTGCTGACCGGCGCGCCCCTGCCGGCCGGCTGGCTCGGCAAACCGCACGCGTGCGCGCAACTCGCATCCGCGGCCGGCGACGTGGACGTACTGGTTCTTGTGGACGCCGACGTGGTGCTGGCCCCGGGGGCGATCGCCGGCGGGGTCGAGCTGCTGCGCTCGGCCGGGGTGCACTTGCTGTCGCCGTACCCGCGGATCGTCGGGTCCGGGCGGCTCGTGCAGCCGCTGCTGCAATGGTCGTGGCTGACCTTCCTGCCGTTGCGGGCGATGGAACGCTCGCCGCGACCGTCGCTGGCGGCGGCCGGTGGCCAGTGGCTGGTGCTGGACCGGGCGGGCTACGAGCGGGCCGGCGGGCACGCGGCGGTACGGGACGACGTGCTGGAGGACATCGGGCTGGCCCGGGCGGTCAAGCGCGCCGGCGGCCGGATCGCCCTCGCCGACGGCTCGGCGCTGGCGGAGTGCCTGATGTACAGCTCGTGGCGGGAGCTGCGCGACGGCTACAGCAAGTCGATGTGGGCGTCCTTCGGGTCGCCGGCCGGGGCTGCCGCGGTGGTCGGGCTGCTGGTGCTGCTCTACGTCGTGCCGCCGGTGGCCGCCGTGGTTCTCCTGGCCGCCGGGGCGGTGGAGCCGGCCGGGTGGGCGCTGGCGGCGTACCTGCTTGGGGTTGTGGGCCGGGTGGCCGCGGCCCGGGCGACCGGCGGCCGGGCCTGGCCCGACGCCCTGGCCCAGCCGGTTTCGATCCTGCTCTTCGCCGCTCTGGTGGTGCGTTCGTTCGCCCTGCGGCGGCGCGGAGCGCTCTCCTGGCGGGGGCGGCCGGTATGAGCAACGTCGTGGTGATCGGGGCCGGGGTGGGTGGTCTGGCCGCCGCCGCGCGGCTGGCCGCCGCCGGGCACCGGGTGACCGTGCACGAGCGGTCGGCCGAGGTCGGCGGCAAGCTCGGCCGGTACGAGCGAGACGGCTTCCGCTTCGACACCGGCCCCAGCCTGCTCACCCTGCCGCAGGTCTTCGCCGACCTGGGCCTGGAGCTGTCCCCGGTCGCGCTGGACCCGGTGGTGCGCCACCACTTCCCCGACGGCTCGGTGCTGGACTCCTCGTCCGACCCGCAGGTGTTCCGGGAGCGCATCGAGGCCGCCTTCGGGGCGGCCGCCGGCGCGGACTGGGCCCGGTTCTGGGTGCGCGCCGAGCGGATCTGGCGGGCCTCCTGGCGATCGGTGCTGCAGCGCGAGGTCACCCCGGCGTCGCTGGCCGCGCTGTCCTGGCGGGTCGGTGACCTGGCGGCCATCGCGCCCGGGCGGTCGCTGCGGTCGCTGGGCCGGCAGTATCTGCGTGACCCGCGGCTGCGCATGATGCTGGACCGCTATGCGACCTACGCCGGCGCCGATCCGCGCCGGGCCCCGGCGGCACTGGCCGCGATCCCGTACGCGGAGCTGGCTTTCGGCGGTTGGTATCTCGCCGGCGGGCTCGGGGTGCTGGCCACGGCGCTGCTCGACCGCTGCCGCTCGCTGGGCGTGCAGGTCGTGACGTCCTCGCCGGTCGAGCGGATCTGCTCGACCGCGGGCCGGGCCACCGGCGTACGGCTGGGCTCGGGCGAGGAGGTCCCGGCCGACGTGGTGGTGGCCAATGTGGACGCCTTGTCGGTGTACCGCGATCTGCTGCCGGCGCCGTCCCGCCTCGGCGGGCTGGCCGCTCGCAGCCTGGCGGGCTTCGTCCTGCTGCTCGGTGTCCGCGGGCAGACGCCCGAGCTGGCGCACCACACCGTGTTCTTCCCCAGCGACTACGACGCCGAGTTCGACGCCGTCTTCGGCTCCCCCGGCACCGGCGAGCGGGCCCGGCCGCCCTCGGATCCGACCGTCTTCGTGACCCGGGCGGCGGATCCCGCGGTGAGCCCGCCCGGCACCGAGGCCTGGTTCGTGCTGGTCAACGCGCCCCGGCACGGCCCGTCGTTCGGGGCGGTCGACTGGCGGCGGCCCGGCCTGGCCGACGCGTACGGGCGGCACATCCTGGACGTGCTGGCCGCGCGCGGGCTGGACGTGCGGGACCGGCTGGTGTTCACCGAGACCCGCACCCCGGCGGATCTGGCGGAGGCCACGGCCACGCCGGGCGGCGCGATCTACGGTACGGCGGGCGGCCTGACCCGCCCGGCGAACCGTGGCCCGCTGGCCGGGCTGTTCCTGGTCGGCGGCTCCACCCATCCGGGCGGCGGACTGCCCATGGTGACCCTCTCGGCGAAGATCGTCGCGGACGAGATCGGACCGGCGTGACAGCTGCCTTCAGCGCCTTCGTCGCGGAGCGGGCGATCCTACTCGGCACCACCGATCCGCCGGCGCCGCTGGACGACCTGGAACCGCTGGTGGAGATCCTGCGGGACGCGCGGGTGGTCGCCATCGGTGAGAGCGCCCACCACGTCCGCGAGTACTACCTGTGGCGGCACCGGCTGCTGCGGTTCCTGGCCGAGCGGTGCGGCTTCACCGTCTTCGCGATGGAGTCCGGCTTCAGCGAGGGCCTGGCCGTGGACGACTGGGTCCGGGGCGGGCCGGGTGACCTCGACGAGCTGGCCGAGCACGGGATCACGTACCGGATGGGCCGGTGCCCGGAGATGCGCGACCTGCTCCGCTGGATGCGGTCGTCGCCGCTGCCGTTGCGGTTCAGCGGAGTGGACGTGCCCGGCTCGACCGCCTCTCCCCTACCGGCCCTCGACAGCCTGCGGCGCTACCTGGGCAAGGTGGACGCGGACGCGCTGCCGCTGGTCGACCGGATCGCCGAGTACGCCCGGGCCTACGCCGGCGAGCACACTCTGCTCGCGTACCGGGCCTATGCGGCGATCGACGGGGTGGACCGGGACCGGGCCACCGCGCTGCTGGCCGACCTGGCGACCCGCTTCGACGCGCTGGCCGTCGACTACACGGCGGCCGCCGGTGCCGAGGCGTACCGGACGGCCCGGCACGAGCTGCGGCTGGCGTGCCTGCTGGACCAGGGGCTGCGAAGCTTCACGGCGGACTTCGCCCATCCGAAGGTGGCCGCCCGCGACCGCGGTATGGCCGAGACCGTCCTCGAGCTGCTGGGCCCGGACACGAAGATCGTGCTGGCCGCGCACAACACGCATATCCAGCGCACCCCGGTGCGCACTCCCACGTTCGCGCTGTCCGCCATGGGTCACCATCTGGCGGACCGCCTCGGCGGTCAGTACGTGGCGATGGCGGTGACCGCGCAGGCGGGCCGGACCTCCGCGCGCCGCGCCGATCCGGATGCACCGGGTGGCGTCGCCGTGACCAGCGAGGATCTGCCTCCGGCGCCCGCGGACAGTGTGGAGGCCGTGTTCCAACCGTCGGCCGGGCCGGTGCTGGTGGATCTGCGGGCGGCGCGGAACCGGATGAGCGGGCCGGAGAAGATCCGCCTGTCGGAGACCTTCCTGGACACGCCGGTGCTGGACGCCTACGACCTCGTGGTGAGCCTGCCGGAGATCAGCACCACGTCACGGTAGGTCCCGGACGGCGGTCTCGCCCGCCTCGGTGGTGCGGCGCAGGAAGTCGGCCACCACGGCCAGCTCCGCGTCCGAGTAGCCGGCGCAGATCTCCTCGATCGAGCGGTTCATCCCGGCGAGCAGCCCGTAGAGCTCGCCCTGGCGGTCGCGCAGGGAACGGATCTGCACCGCGCGACGGTCGTGCTCGGCGCGCTCCCGGGCGATCCAGCCGCCGCGTTCCAGCCGGTCGAGGATGCCGGTGAGGGTGGCCGGGTGCACGCCGGTGAGCCGGGCCAGGGCGGTCGGGCTCAGCGGGCCGGCCCGGTCGATCAGGTCGAGACAGTCCAGGTCGGCGTCCTTGAGCTCGAGCCGGGTGCCGACCTGCCGGCTGAACACCGACAGCTGGTTGCGGGCCAGCCGCAGCGACTCCTTGACGCCGGCCACCAGCCGCCGCCGGGATGTTACGTCCGCCATATTGTATGAACTCCAAAATACTTTACTATGAGATTCATATCGTACGGCTGCCGAAGCGCCTTGAGGAGTCCGCCATGCTGCTGATCACCGGAGCGACAGGAAATGTGGGCCGCGAAGCGATGCGGCTGCTGGGCGACCGGGCCGCGGGACTGTCCCGGGACCCGGCCCGCAACACGCCCTTGGAGACGATCGCGCACGTCGAGGCCGTGCTCTACAGCCCTCGGGCGGCCACGCCGGAGCTGCTCACCCGGGCCGCCGAGCGCGGCGCCAAGCGGGTCGTCGTGCTGTCGGCGGCCACGGTGACGCACCCGGTCGGCGACCCCCGTTTCATCGCGGAGTTCACCGCGGCGGAGCAGGCGGCGCAGCGGTCGGGTCTGGAGTGGACGATCCTGCGGTGCACCGACTTCGCCGCCAACGCGCTGGCCTGGGCGCCGCAGCTCCGGCGGGGCGGGGTGGTGCGCGGGGCTCATGCGGCGGCGGTGACCTCGACGGTGGATGAGCGGGACGTCGCCGCGGTGGCCGTACGGGCGCTGCTGGAGCCGGAGCACGCCGGGCGGACGTACCTGCTCACCGGGCCGCAACCACTCACCCAGGCGGCCAAGGTCGACGCGATCGGCCGGGCCACCGGCCGGGAGCTGAGCTTCGCCGAGATCGCGCCGGAGCAGGCGCGCCAGGGCATGCTCGCCGCCGGCCTGCCGGCGGAGATCCCCGACCGTCTGCTGGGCTCGCTGGCCGACTATGCGCGCGCCCCGGGCCCGGCCTCGACGACGGTGGCTGATGTGCTCGGTCGGCCGGCCCGGACGTTCGCCGAATGGGCCACCGACCACGCCGAGCAGTTCCGCTGATCACAGGGGCTGGACGCCGAAAGGCAGCTCGCCCGTCGCGATGTGGTCCAGCAGCGTCGCGCGCAGCGCCTCTGCCGCGTGCGGGAGCACCGCCCGGCGCCGGTGCGCGAGCGCGATCGTGCGGCGCATCCCCGGCGGCGCCAGCGGCGTCGCCCGCAGCAGCGGCCGGTTGACCAGCACCATGCTCGGCACCAGTGCCACCCCGAGGCCGGCCTCCACGAAGGCCAGCACCGCGTCCATCTCGCCGCCCTCGACCGCGAAGCGCGGGGTGAAACCCGCACCCCGGCACGCCTCCAGGGTGACGTCGCGCAGGTCGTAGCCGGGCCGGAACATCACCAGCGGGGTGTCGCGCAGCTCGGTGAGGGCGAGCTGCCGGTTGGCCGTCGGCGGCGGTCCGGCGGCGACCGAGGCGACGACCAGGCTCTCGCGCAGCACCGGGGCCGCGTGCAGGGCCGGGTCGACGCCCTGCTCCGGGTGGACGATCAGCGCCAGGTCCAGGTCCCGGGCCAGCAGGTCGGTGATCAGGTCCTGCGAGCTGCCCTCGTTGACGTGCAGCTCGATGTCCGGGTGCTCGGTGCGGAACCGGCGCAGCACGGTCGGGACCAGCGACGAGCACAGGCTGGGGGTGGCGCCGACCCGGACCCGGCCGCGGCGCAGCCCGACGATCTCCTGCACCGCGTCGCGGGCGGCGTCCGCGTCGGCGACCATCCGGTGGGCGAGCGGCAGCAGGGTCTCGCCGGCGGCGGTGAGCGCGACTGCGCCCCGGACGCGTTCGAAGAGCGGCGCGCCGAGCGTCTCTTCGAGGGTGTGAATCTGCTTACTTAAAGTTGGCTGAGAGACGTTCAGCGAGTCAGCGGCTTGGGTGAAATGCCGGGTTTCTGCCACTGCTACGAAGTATCGGAGCTGTTGAAGCTGCACCTTGATAGCTTACGTCTATGACGACCCCGCCGATCATGCATTAGACGAATCGCCCGCGGCTTCCTAGCGTTCAGGGTGTGGCGGTAGACATCAGCACTCCAACTCCCCGGGCGACGGCCGAGCCGGCCCGCAAGACGCTGGCCGAGAAGCCGGCGCTCAAGCCGCGCCGGGGCGCGCGCTCCTCGCTGGCGTTGAAGATCCTCATGGCGGTCACCGGGCTGCTCCTCGTGGGCTTCCTGTACGCCCACATGATCGGCAACCTGAAGATCTTCTTCGGCGCCGACACCTTCGACCACTACGCGCACTGGCTGCGGACCATCGGCACGCCCCTGCTGCCCCAGGACTGGTACCTGTGGATCCAGCGTTCGGTGCTGACCTTCGCGGTCGTCGCGCACATCGTCGCGGCCACCATCCTGGCCCGCCGCGCCCGCAAGGCCCGGCCCGTGCGCTACGTGCACCGCCCCAAGGTCCAGGGCAGCTACGCGGCCCGGACGATGCGCTGGGGTGGCGTGATCATCCTGCTGTTCGTGATCTACCACATCCTCGACCTGACCACCGGCACGCTCAACCCGAACGGCAAGCCGGGTGAGCCGTACGCGAACGTCGCCGCCGACTTCGCGCCCGACCGCTGGTACGTGACGCTGTTCTACACGCTGTCCATCGTGGCCGTGGGCTTCCACCTGCGGCACGGCCTGTTCAGCGCGGTCCGCACGCTGGGCCAGCGCACCGCCCGCGGCGAGCGCATCGCCCGCGGCGCCGCGCTGCTGCTCTCCGTCGTCCTGGTGGTCGGCTACCTGTCGGTGCCGTTCGCCGTGCTCACCGGATTGGTGGACTGATCATGAATTTCTGGACCGAGGGCGAGTCCATCGCCGACCAGGCCGCTCCGGACGGGCCGATCGAGACCCGCTGGGAGCGCCGCAAGTTCTCCGCCAAGCTGGTCAACCCGGCCAACCGCCGCAAGCTGTCCGTCATCGTGGTCGGCACCGGCCTGGCCGGTGGCTCGGCCGCGGCGACGCTGGCCGAGGCCGGCTACAAGGTGCGCTCGTACTGCTACCAGGACAGCCCGCGGCGCGCGCACTCGATCGCCGCGCAGGGTGGCATCAACGCCGCCAAGAACTACCGCAACGACGGCGACTCGATCTACCGGCTGTTCTACGACACGGTCAAGGGCGGCGACTTCCGCGCCCGCGAGTCCAACGTGTACCGGCTGGCCGAGGTCAGCGTGAACATCATCGACCAGTGCGTGGCCCAGGGCGTGCCGTTCGCCCGCGAGTACGGCGGCCTGCTCGACAACCGGTCCTTCGGCGGCACCCAGGTGTCGCGCACCTTCTACGCGCGGGGGCAGACGGGTCAGCAGTTGCTGCTGGGCGCGTACCAGGCGATGGAGCGGCAGATCGGGCTGGGCAACATCGAGATGCACGCCCGGCACGAGATGCTCGAGCTGGTCGTGGTCGACGGCAAGGCCCGCGGCGTCGTGGTCCGCGACCTGGTCACCGGCGAGATCACCACCGACCTGGCCGACGCGGTCGTGCTGGCCTCCGGCGGCTACGGCAACGTCTTCTTCCTCTCCACCAACGCCAAGGGCTGCAACGTCACAGCATCCTGGCGGGCGCACCGCAAGGGCGCGCTGTTCGCCAACCCCTGCTACACGCAGATCCACCCGACGTGCATCCCCGAGTCCGGCTCGCACCAGTCCAAGCTGACGCTGATGTCGGAGTCGCTGCGCAACGACGGCCGGGTCTGGGTGCCGCTTTCCCATGGCGACTCCCGTAAACCGGGCGACATCCCGGAGGACGAGCGCGACTACTACCTGGAGCGCATCTACCCGTCCTTCGGCAACCTGGTCCCCCGTGACATCGCCTCACGTGCCGCGAAGAACGTCTGCGACGAGGGCCGCGGCGTCGGCCCCGGCGGGCTCGGTGTCTACCTCGACTTCGCGGACGCGATCGAGCGGCTGGGCCAGCCGGCCGTGGAGGCCAAGTACGGCAACCTCTTCGAGATGTACCAGCGCATCACCGGCGAGGACCCGTACCAGACGCCGATGCGGATCTACCCCGCCGTGCACTACACGATGGGCGGGCTCTGGGTCGACTACGACCTCCAGTCGACCATCCCAGGCTTGTTCGTGATCGGTGAGGCCAACTTCTCCGACCACGGCGCCAACCGGCTCGGCGCCTCCGCACTCATGCAGGGCCTGGCCGACGGCTACTTCGTGCTGCCGAACACGCTGAACAACTACCTCGCGTCCGGCCCGTTCGACAAGATCGACGAGTCGCACCCGGAGGTTGTCGCCGCCCGCGGCCAGGTCGAGGACCGCCTGGCCAGGCTGCTGGCCGTCGATGGCGATCGCACCGTGGACTCGTTCCACCGCGAGCTCGGCCACATCATGTGGGAGTACTGCGGCATGGAACGCACCGAGGAGGGCCTGACCAAGGCCATCGGCCTCATCCGCGGCCTGCGCGAGGAGTTCTGGCAGCGGGTCAAGGTGCCCGGCACCGGCGAGCAGCTCAACCAGAACCTGGAGAAGGCCGGCCGGGTCGCCGACTTCTTCGAGCTGGGCGAGCTGATGTGCATCGACGCGCTGCACCGCGCCGAGTCGGCCGGCGGTCACTTCCGCGCCGAGAGCCAGACCCCCGACGGCGAGGCGCTGCGCCACGACGACGAGTACAGCTACGTCGCGGCCTGGGAGTTCGGCGAGACGCCCGTGCTGCACAAGGAACAGCTCGACTTCGAATACGTTCACCCGAGCACCCGGAGCTACAAGTAATGGATATCCAGGTACGCGTGTGGCGCCAGCAGGGGCCGGCCGACAAGGGCCGCATGGTCACCTACGACGTCAAGGACATCTCCCCCGACGCCAGCTTCCTGGAGATGCTCGACGTCCTCAACGAGAAGCTCATCCTCGACGGTGACGACCCGGTGGCGTTCGACCACGATTGCCGCGAGGGCATCTGCGGCATGTGCGGCATGATGATCAACGGCGTGGCGCACGGCCCCGAGCGGGCCACCACCACCTGCCAGCTGCACATGCGGCACTTCAAGGACGGCGACACGATCGACGTCGAGCCGTGGCGCGCGGCCGCCTTCCCGGTGATCAAGGACCTGGTGGTCAACCGCAGCGCGTTCGACGAGATCATCCAGGCCGGCGGCTACATCACCGCGCCGACCGGCACCGCCCCGGACGCGCACGCCACCCCGGTGCCCAAGCCGGACGCGGACGCGGCCTTCGAGGCGGCCACCTGCATCGGCTGCGGCGCCTGCGTGGCGGCCTGCCCGAACGGCTCGTCGATGCTGTTCACCGCGGCCAAGGTGTCCCACCTGGGCCTGCTCCCCCAGGGCCAGCCGGAACGCGACAGCCGGGTCGTCGACATGCTGCAGGCCCAGGACGACGCGGGCTTCGGTGGCTGCACCAACATGGGCGAGTGCACCACGGTCTGTCCGAAGGGGATCCCGCTGACGCTGATCGGCCGCCTCAACAACGACTACCGCAAGGCCATCGGCAAGAAATAAACAGGGCGTCGCGCTACCCCTCCCTTTCTCAGCGCGCGGCGATGATCACTTCGGGGTAGCGCGGCGACGCCCGGTCCAGCAGCGGCTGCGGCCGGTGCCGCAGGTGCCGGTCGAAGAACGCCCGGTTGTACCGGCGGGTGAGCTCCAGCGAGCGGGTGCCCGTGATGGTCGCGCCCAGGTCGATGCCGAGCTGGTCGGCCAGCAGCGTCAGGTCGGTGAAGGACCCGTGCACGGCGCCGGCCACCACGATCCAGCGCCGCCAGCCGGTCAGCCGCTTCCAGTCGTCGTCCCACGAGACGTCCCGGCCGCCCGGTGAGTGCTCGGCCTGCGTACCGAGGAACAGGAACGGCCGGGACAGCCCGCCGGACGGGACGATGCCGCGCGTCGTGCCGTCCATGTCGATCCCCGCGTCGATGCGGGGGTCCCCGGCCATCGCCGCGATCGCGCTCGCCCCGCCGGCCGAGTGACCCGACATGGCGATCCGGGAGGCGTCGATCAGCGAGCTGCCCCGCCACGCCGGCTTCGGCCCGGTCAGCCGGTCGAGCACGAAGGAGACGTCGGCGGCCCGGCCCGCGTACAGCTTGCGGAAGAACGCGTCGTCCTCGGTGAGCTCGCACGCGGCGCAGGTGGCGATGCGGCCGCCGGGGAAGGTGACCGCGTACGTCTCGTGGGTGTGGTCGATCCCGGCCACGACGTAGCCGTGACTGGCCAGGTCCTCGGCCAGCCCGGTCAGCGTCCCGCGGGGCTGGGTGTAGCCGGGTGAGAGCACCACCAGGGGCAGGCTGTGGGCCCGGCCGGCGGGCCGCGCATCCGTGTACGCGTAGGTGCGGACCCGGCTCAGGGTGTCCGCCGGCAGGTCGGTGATCCGTTTGCCGGCCAGGTACAGCTCGGACTCCCGCGGTGACATGTACCGGGCGCGGCGCCCGCCCGGCCCAGCCGCCGGATACCAGACGGTGACCATGAGCTCGCGCGCGGCCGAGCCGGGCACCCACGGGTCCGGGCGGGACGTGTCGGTCAGGTGGATCGCGGCGGTGCCGACCGGCTGGTGGCCGGTCGGCCGGACCAGCTCCGGATGGGGGCCGGTCGGCCGGGCCAGCTGCGGCGTGTCCGCGGCCCGGGCCGGCGCCGGGGCCAGTAGTCCAACGGTGACAGCGAGGGCGGCACAGGCCAGTTTCATGTCGGCCCCTTTCCACGAGGAGTCATTCGGTGCGGAGTGCGGTGACCGTGCGGGTGCCGGCGGCCCAGCCGGCCGGGAGGAGCGCGCCGCCGATCGCGATGACCAGCCCGCCGAGGCCGAACAGCAGCAGCTCGGAGGAGCCGTAGACGTCGACGATGGCGGCGGGCAGGGTGAAGCCGGCGGTGCCACCCATGGCGCTGAGCACCGCACGCTGCAACGCGACCCCGACCGCCGCGCCGATCACGCCGCCGATGACGCCGGTGACCAGCACCGACGAGATGACCATCGTGGTCGTCTGCCGCGGCGTCATCCCGAGGGCCTTGTGCACACCGAGGTCGTGCACGCGCTCGCGGGTCTCCAGGACGACGACGTTCAGCACACCCAGGCCGGCCACGACCACCAGCAGGATGCTGAGCAGGGCGGTCAGCGTGTCGATGATGAGCACGAGCTCGTCGGTCTCGTGCTCGACGGTCCGGGCCTCCGCGCCGAGCGACCGCAGCGTCGTGTCCAGGGCGGAGGCGTACGCCGCTGTGTCGGTCCCGGGCCGGACGGAGACGAAGAAGGTCTCCGGCGCCAGTTCCGGCTCGGCGGCGCGCAGGGTCGCGAGGTCGGTGAGGATCTGCATGCCCCGGTCGTCGGTGTTGAACGCCTCGCCGACGATCCGGGCGGTGACGTCGGTGCCGTGGTCGGTGAGCACGACGGTGTCGCCGACCTTCTTGCCGGCGGCGGTCAGGAACGGGGTGGAGACCACGATCTGGCCCGGCCCGCTCAGCCAGCTCCCGGCGACCATCCGGTAGTAGCGGGCGCCGTCGGTGCCGGTCAGGGCGACGGTGGAGAGCGGACCGGTGATCCCGGCGACGGTCACCTCGGTCCGCGCCTGGCCCAGGTACCCGCCGGTCCCGGCCTGGGCGGTGATCGCCGCGACGACGCCGGCGGGGTCGGCCATCGGCCCCGGTCCGTCCGGCATCGGCTGCGGGCCCGGCCCGCCCGCCCCCGGTCCCGTCGCCGCCATCCGGGGCTCGATCCGCACGTCGGCGAGGTCCTCGGCCTCCTGGATCAGGCTCAGCGACGTGCCGAGACCCACGGCGAACGTCACGGCTGCGGTGCCGAAGGCGATCGCGGCGACGATGCCGGCCGAGCGCAGCGGCCGGGCGAACGGATGGGCGAGGCCGAGACTCAGCGGCCGGGGCACCGGGATCCGGCCGGTCAGCCGGGCCGCCCACTGACCGCGCCCGGGCCGGGGCGTACGGCCGACGGCGATCGCGTCGACACTGCGCAGCCGGCCGGCCCGCGCCGCGGCGGCCCAGGCGGTCAGCATCACCACGGCGAGCGCGCCCCCGGCCACCACCGCGTCGACCCACAGCGTCACCCCGTTGTCGGACGTGCCGTACAGCCGGTTGGTCTGGGCCAGGACCGGCAGGGTCAGCAGGTTCCCGGCGACGACCCCGAGCACGGTGCCGGCCGCGGCGGGGATCAGCGCCTGACCGAGGTACGCCCGGACGACCTGGGCCGGGGTGAAGCCCAGCGCCTTGAGGATGCCGATCCGGCGGGTGCCGGTGCTGACCGCCCCGGCGATCACGTTGCCGATGATGAGCACCGCCATCACCACGCCCAGCACCCCGAACGCGATCAGGAACGGCACCAGCAGCGCGGCCTGGCCGACGGCGCTCTGCCGGGTGGCCAGCCAGGACACGGCTCCGGTGAGAGCGCCGGCCGGCACCGTGGCGGCGATCGCGGTACGGGCGGCGTCGACCTGGGCCGTGGTGCCGGCGGCGGTGAGGCGGTAGAGCATCTGCCACCCGGCCGGGCCACGGTCGCCGGTCCAGGCGGTGACCTGCCCCGGAGTCACCCAGGCGTCGGCGGTCCGGCTGACCGAGCGGGCGATGCCGACCACGGTCACGTCGGGGCTGCCGGGCGGGTCGGCGACCGTCCACACCGTACCGATCTTGACCGGTGGTCCGCGGAAGCGGCTGTCCTCGGCCAGCACCAGCTCGCCGGGGGCCGTGGCCCAGCGGCCCGCGGTCAGGGTGACCCGGTCGACCGGGCCGTCCGCGGCGGACCGGCCGACGACATTCATCGGTGGCCGTGGGTGACCGCCCGGCCCCCGCGCGCTGATCTGGGTGGTGGGGAACGGTCCGGCCGCGGCGTCGATCCCGGCGGCCCCCGCGGACGCCGTCAGCTGCGCCACCGTCGCCTTGGCCGGGTCGAACTGGGCGGTCAGGTGTGCGCCCTGCTGCTGGCCGAAGGCCCGGTCGAACGGCGCCCGGGAGGCGACCAGCAGGGAGCCGCCGAGCACGGCCGAGGTCACCGCGATCAGCACGACCAGGGTGATCACCACGGTCTGGACCCGGTGGCGGCCCGCTCCGGCGCGGACCACCCGTCCCAGCGTGCTCATCGGACGGTCGCCGTCGTGTCCGCGGCCACCCGGCCGTCGCGGAGCTGCACCGTACGGGTGGCGCAGTTCTCGGCCAGCGCCAGGTCGTGCGTGACCAGAACGATCGTCTGACCGTCGGCGTGCAGCTCGTTGAGCAGCCGCTGGACCTCCTCGCCGGCGGCGGTGTCCAGGGCCCCGGTCGGCTCGTCGGCCAGCAGCAGCGCCGGCCGGTTCATCAGCGCGCGGGCCACGGCGACCCGCTGCCGTTCCCCGCCGGAGAGCCGCCCCGGGTACGCGGCCGCGTGCCGGTCGACGCCGAGCACGGTCAGCAGCTCGGTGGCCCGGCGCTGCGCGGCGGCGCGGGCCATCCCGGCGAGCTGGGCCGGCAGCATCACGTTGTCGGCGACGGTCAGGTCGTCGAGCAGGTTGAAGAACTGGAACACCAGGCCGATCCGGGCCCGCCGGTATCTGGCCGACGCCGCCTCGCCCAGCTTGTCCACGGCGACGCCGTCCACCGTGACCGTGCCGGTGCTCGGGCGGTCCAGCCCGGCGATGAGGTTGAGCAGCGTGGACTTGCCGCTGCCGGACGGGCCGAGGATCGCCACCGACTCCCCCGGCTGCACGGTCAGGGACAGCTCCCGCAACGCCGGCGGTCCGTCGTCGTAGCGTCGGGTCACGTCCCGCAGTTCGATCAACGGCGCACTCATGGTGGTCTCCTCGTCGGATGGCAAGCCGCAGACGGGCTCGGCGGCGTTGACGCTAGGTGCGGGCCCGGACCGGACACATCGCCGGCGGGAGGCATCTTCGGTACCGCAATGGGATGAGCCCGGCGCGGTGTCATCCCTGAGATGTAGGCGTGCGAGGTAGCGCGCACCCGTCCCGAGACGGATACCGCGGTGCCGCCACGGCGACGAGAATGAGCCGGTGACCGAACGTGCGCTGCTGGGCCGGCTGCGGGCCGGGGTACGGGCGCTGACCCGGCCGGCCGGCCCGCTGCCGCCGCTGTCGCTGCGGGGCCAGGTCTTCGATGCCGTGCTGGCGCTGGCCCTGAGCATCGCGGCGATCCAGGCCGGTGACGAGGGCATCCAGGAGCGGGTCGGGCTGGTCAACTGCCCGGTCCCATACCCCGGTCCCGGTCCGGTGCCGCGGTGCCAGCCGGTGTGGCCGCCGTTCCTGCCGGTCGACGACGGCCAGTCCGCCGGTCGGACGACCCTGCTGCTCCTGCTGGTGGTGCTGCCGCTGGTGTTCCGGCGCCGGTATCCGCTGGGCGTGCTGTGGGTCATGCTGGGCCTGGCCTCGGCGGTCAGTGACAATCCGGCGGCGTTGCGGCTGTCGTTCTTCGCCTGCGTCGTCGCGGGCTACACCGCCGCGGTGTTCAGCCCGTACCGGTTGCCCGCACTGGCCACCCTGCCGGTCGCGGCAGTGCTGCACAACACGTTGCAGTCGGACGCCAGCTCGGTGTCGGACAGCGCGGTGCCGTACCTGATCCTGCTGCCCATCGCCGTCGCGGCCGACGGCCTACGCCGGTGGAAACACCGCGCCGACGAGGGACAGGCGCGGATGGCGGTGATGGCGCACGAGCAGGCCGAGGCGGTGCGCCGGGCCACCGAGCACGAACGGGCGCGGATCGCCCGGGAGCTGCACGACGTGGTGACGCACAACGTCAGCGTGATGGTGATCCAGGCCGGCGGCGCCCGCAAGATCATGGACTCGGCGCCCGAGCAGGCGAAGGAGGCGCTGCTGGCGGTCGAGGCCAGCGGCCGGTCGGCGATGACCGAGCTGCGCCACGTGATGGGCCTGCTCACCATGCGGAGCGAGGGCCCGGAGCCGGCGAGCGACGCGGACCTGGCGCCGCAGCCTGGTCTCGACGGGCTCGACGGGCTCGTGCAGCGGATGCGCGACACCGGCGTGCCGATCGAGCTCACCCGCAGCGGGCACCGGATGCCGCTGCCGTCCGGGATCGAGCTCACGGTGTACCGGCTGGTGCAGGAGGCGCTGACGAACATCGTCAAGCACGCGGCCGGCGCCTCGGTGCGGGTGACGCTGGCCTACGGCGACGACGACGTGCAGGTCGAGGTGGCCGACACCGGTGGCCGGTCCGGCGCCGCGGCCGCCACGGGTGCCGGGCGGGGGCTGCTCGGCCTGCGCGAACGGCTCGCCGTCTACGGTGGGGTCCTGCAGGCGGGACCGCGGCTCAGCGGCGGATACCGCGTCCACGCCCGGATCCCGGTGGAGGTGTCGTGACCACGGCACTGCGGGTGGTGGTCGCCGACGACCAGGCGCTGGTCCGCGCCGGCTTCCGGATGATCCTCACGGCGGACGGCATCGAGGTGGTCGCCGAGGCGACGAACGGTGCCGAGGCGGTCGACGCGGTCCGCCGGCACCGGCCCGACGTGGTGCTGATGGACATCCGGATGCCCGAGATGGACGGGCTGGCGGCCACCCGGCAGATCCTCTCCGGCACCGGTGCGGCGCCGCGGGTCATCATGCTGACGACGTTCGACCTCGACCACTACGTGTACGCGGCGCTGACCGCCGGGGCCAGCGGCTTCCTGCTCAAGGACGTCACCCCCGAGCACCTGGTGAACGCCGTACGGCTGGTCCGCGACGGCGACGCGATGCTCGCGCCGGCGATCACCCGGCGGCTGGTCGAACGCTTCGCCCAGCGCGACGCCGACGTGCCGGTCGTGCACCGCGA
This sequence comes from Actinoplanes sp. CA-051413, assembly GCF_050955795.1. Classification (NCBI taxonomy): domain Bacteria; kingdom Bacillati; phylum Actinomycetota; class Actinomycetes; order Micromonosporales; family Micromonosporaceae; genus Actinoplanes; species Actinoplanes sp. CA-051413. Next base: position 2,075,876 of record NZ_CP192100.1, on the reverse strand, counting down.
CCTGAGCGTCCTGACCCCGCGCGAGCTGGAAGTGCTCGGCCTGCTGGCGCACGGGCTGAGCAATTCCGAGCTGGCCGCCCGGCTGCACCTGTCGGAGGCGACGGTGAAGACCCACGTCGCCCGGATCCTGGCCAAGCTCGGGCTGCGGGACAGGGTCCAGGCCGTCGTCGTCGCGTACCGCACGGGCCTGGTCAATCCGTGACCCGAGGGCAGGTGATCGCCGAGGTCGCGGGCCGGATCCCAGCGGCGGCCGGCGCCGTGCGGGTCGCGGTGGACGGCGTCGACGGGGTCGGGAAGACCACGTTCGCCCGGGAGCTCTCCGCCGCGCTGCGCGCGCTGGGGCGGCCGGTCGTGCACGTGTCCGCCGACGGCTTCCATCAGGTACGGGCCGTCCGGCATCGGCGGGGGCGCACCTCACCCGAGGGCTTCTGGCTGGACTCGTATGACTGCCCGGCGCTGGTCTCCGACGTGCTGGCGCCGTTCGGGCCGGGTGGGGACCGGCGGTATCGCAGCGCCGTGCACGACGTCGCCACCGACGAGGTGCTGGCTCTGCCGTGGGTGCAAGCGCCGGCCGACGCCGTACTCGTGGTGGACGGCTTGTTCCTGCACCGCGACGAGCTGGCCGCCCACTGGGACTTCTCGATCTTCCTGACCGCGCCGTTCGCCGTCACCGCACAGCGGATGGCCCGGCGCGACGGCACCCACCCGGATCCGGACCATCCGAGCATGGCCCGGTACGTGCAGGGCCAGCGCCTGTACTTCGCCGCGTGCCGGCCGTGGGAGCGCGCCGATCTGGTGATCGACAACAGCGACATCGATCGGCCGACGCCGGTCGTGGAACAGAGGTAGAGCTTGCTGGGAACCATGCTCGCGGCGGCCGGGGTCTTCGCCGGCACCAACGTCGACGACCTCATCGTGCTGACCGTGCTGTTCCTCGCGGCCCGCGCGGCGGGCCGGCCACGGCCCTGGCAGATCTGGGCCGGGCAGTACGCCGGCATCACCGTGCTCGTGGCGGTCTCCGCGCTGGCCGCCCTGGGCCTGGCCCTGGTACCCGACGAGTGGGTCGGGCTGCTCGGCCTGGTCCCGATCGCGCTCGGCGTCCGCGGGCTGATCGGCGCGGCCCGCGGCGGTGCTGACGACGACTCCCCGGTGGCGGCCGGGAACGCGCTTGCGGTGGCCGGCGTGACCATCGCGAATGGCGCCGACAACATCGCGGTCTACACGCCGATGTTCCGCACGCTGGGAGCCGGCGGCAGTGTCGTGGTGGTGCTGGTCTTCGCGGTGCTGGTCGCGGTGTGGTGCGCGGCGGCGTCCTGGCTCGGCTCGCACCGCCGGATCATCGAACTGGTCCGCCGGCACGGGCACTGGCTGGTGCCGCTGGTCTTCATCACCATCGGCCTGGTGATCCTCATCGAGTCGGGCGTGCTGAGCCGCCTGTTCTGAACAGCGGCGCGGCGCCGGACCCGCCCACCGGGCCCGGCGCCGCTCGGTGCAGGCGGTCAGGCCGCCGGCACGGGCTCGCGCGCCTCGGGCTCGGCTCCTTCCGCCACAGGGGTGGCTGTGTTGTGCTTCAGCGCCAGGTAGAAGCACAGGATCGCCGGGACCGCGATCAGCAGGACCGGCAGCGCACTGCCGGTCAGATAGATCGACACGGCCATCAGCAGGACCCCGAAGATGATCTCCGCGCGGTTGGCCACCAGGGCCTGGCGCAGGGTGATCCGCTGGTCCTCCTTGGGGGTCACCACGAACACCGACTTGCCGAACGCCGAGGTCACCGAGGCCCGGAAGCTGATGAACAGCATCGAGCCGTACAGCAGGACCGTGTGCAGCAGATACCAGGCCAGGCGCAGCTTCGGCATGGCGCGGAAGTGGAAGATCACGTCGTTGAGCATCGGCGCCAGCAGGAACAAGGCCGTCGGGGCGAGCATCCACAGCGGATATTCGATGCGGTAGCCGAGCACCGGCAGCACCACCACGTGGATCGCCACGTAGATCGAGAACACCGCGGTCAGCGGCAGGTTGTAGGTGAACAGCACGATGTCGAGCTTCTCGAACCAGCTCATCCGCGAGCGCAGGATCACCGCGGTGTAGCGCTTGATGAACTCCATGTTGCCCTGGGTCCACTTCGAGTGGCGCTTCTTGAAAGCCAGGTAGTCGACCGGATACTCCTCCTCGCACACCACGTCGGGCGCGAAGACGGTGAAGTAGCCGACGTCCCGCGCGGCGATCGAGAAGCACAGGTCCTCGGCCACCACGTGCGGGAAGCCACCCGCCGCGGTGTAGCACTCGCGGCTGACCATCGCGCCGTGCCCGAGCAGCGACAGGAAGCCGTGCCGGTCCTTGACCGTCTGGTACGCGATCCAGTGCGAGTCCACGCCGATCGAGAACATCCGCATGAACGCGTTGCGGTTGCGGGTGGCGATGTGGTTGGCCTGCACGATGCCCGCGTTCGGGTACGCCGCGAAGTAGTCCAGGCTGCGCCCGATGTAGCCGGGCGGGATGATCTCGTCGCTGTCCAGGATGACGAAGTAGTCGTACTCCGCCGTACCCAGGTAGTTGTTGAGATTGCCGGCCTTGAAGCCGGCGCGGTCCGCCCGCCGCACCACCCGCACGCCGTGCTCGGCGCCGAAGGCGTCGACCTGGGCCAGGTATTCCGGTTTGGACGAGTCGTCCAGGATGACCACGTCGAAGTTGCCGTAGTCCTGGCGCATGCTGCGCAGCAGGCTGTCGGCGGAGAAGTCGTTGCAGGTGCAGTAGACGAGCACGACCCGTGGCTGGGCGGCCGACGCCCGGCGCGGCACCGGCCGCGACCGCCGGGCCGAGACCAGGTGGTAGTACAGCGTGTAGACGACGTCCTTGGTGCCGTTGAGCCAGAAGTACGCGATGAAGACGGTGCTCGCCACGACCAGCGTGACGATCGGCCAGCCGGCCCGGGTGGCCGCGTCGAGCTGGTCGAGCGAGGTCTCCAGCAGCGCCGCGAGCAACACCGACCATCCGCCCAGAATGATCAGGTAGAGCCGGGGGGACTTGGTCATCAGGAGCCGTCCCGTCGCCGCTTGAGCCGGTCGCTGAGGGCCAGGACCGCGCCGATGCCGACGAACAGCGCGCCGCCGACCGTCACCGCCGTCAGGCTCGCGGTCTGCCCGAGAATGGTGATCCCGCTGCCGGTGAGCGCCAATGACGCCGAGTTGTCGTACATGATTGTTCCTCCCCTGGAAGTGACTGCCGGGCTCCACCTTGGACGGGCGATATTAATGGCGGGTAAAACGGTTCGTTCGCCCGCGTTTCACGCCGGGGGCGGGCCCGCATTGTTTCCCCTGGATGAACTCTGTCAATATTTGACGGCTCGGCCGCCGGGGCAGGTCAGCGGGGTATTGTGGGGACCACGGAAACGCTGTGTCCATACCGGAGAAATGGCGGCATGACATTTAAGCTGGCCCATGTGTTGACCCTCACACTGGCGGTGCTGCCGCTCACGGCGTGCGGGTCGGACGGCGACCGGCCGGCGCGCGCCTGCCCGATCGGCAGCTCGGCCGCGCTGACGCCGTATCCCGGTCCGGCCGGCTGGATCCAGGGCGCCACCTGGTCACCGACCGCCGACGTGAGCGGTGATCTGCGGCGGATGCGCGACGAGCACGCCATCGACACGGTGAACGTCTACGGCCTGGAGACGTGGAGCAGGTCCCGCCTCGACGAGTTCTTCACCGCGTTGACCACGTTGGCGATGCGGGCGGTCGTCCGGCTGGAGGCGTACGACCCGGGGAAGTTCGCGTTCCGCCCCGAGGACGCGGCCGAGGTGCTCGACAGGCATCGTGAGCTGCTCGACTACGTACGGGACAAGCCGGTGGCCTACCTGGCGCTGAACATGCCGGTGGACGACCCGCGGGTGCAGGCCCGGCTGGGCGGGGTCAACTCGGAGCTGTCCGCGCGCCGCCAGGTCGCGTACGCGAAGGAGCTGGTCGCCCTGGTCCGGCCGCACGCCGGCCCGGCACCCGTTTTCGTCGGCCTGTTCTACGGCTGGGACGGGTCGTACCGCATCCCGTCCTATCGCGACAGCGGCGCCGACGGGTACGTGCTGACCAGCTACAGCTATCCGGGCGGCCGGGTGCCGCCGGCCGGCAGCAGCGCGGAGGAGCTGATCGACGCGCCGCGGCTGCGATCGGCGGCGGACCGGGCGGTGGCCGCTCAGCCGGGCGCGCCGATCGTCGTCGAATACGGATTCCAGACCCTGGCCGCGCACGACTCGATGCCGGATCAGACCGCGGGATTAGTGGCCGACGTCACGGTTAAACGCGCGGCACTGCGCGCGACCACGCATTTCTATTGCTCGCGATACCCGGCCGTCATCGGCACGACGTATTTCGGCTACAACGTTTTCAAGGCGGAGGGAAATCCGCCGCGAACTCTCGACTACGGGCTGACGACGCCGCCAGGAAAGCCACGGCCCACCCCGGGCGGTCGATGACCATCGGAGCGGGCAGGAGCACGCCACCGCCGCCGGTCCCGGTGCCCGCAGCCGGCGGGGACGGCGGGGTCGCGGTGGGGGTCGGCGTGCTGTCGCCAGTGGCGCTGTCCGTCGGCTCGGTCGGCACGTCGTCGGGCGGCGAGGGCGAGGAACGGCGGGAGGCAAAGGCCGGTTACCTGCCAGTGTTGGGCACAGTTGCCCCGGCCGGCTGCCCGTGCCACGAACGGCGGGCGACGGCTGCCGCCGCGCCCAGGCAGAAGGCGGCGCCGGCCAGCAGGACCGGTCGGGCTCCCAAGTGGACCGCGGCCGCGCCCAGCGGAGTGGCCAGGGCGATCGGGCCGAACATCAGCGTGTTCGCCGTCGCCGCGACCCGGCCCAGCAGCTCGGGCGGGGTGTGGGTCTGCACGGCCGTGACCGCCGCGACCAGCGTCCAGGGCAGACCGATGCCGCCGATCACCCCGCCGACCAGCAGCGCCGGCCACCACGGCAGGCAGCGTGCCGCGAGGCCCACCGCGAACAGCGCCGTCCCGGCCACGCCGACGACCGTCACGCCCCCGCGGGTGATCAGCCGGCCGACGATCAGGCCACCCACGACGGAACCGGCGCCCTGCGCGCTGAGCAGCAGACCGAGGAAGGTCGCGGGCAGGGCCAGGTCGACCGTCACGACCTCGTACTGGGCGGCGGTGGCGAATCCCGACATGGCGATCGAGACGGCGGCCAGCGTGACAGTCTCCCGCAGCAGGGGGTGCCCGGCCAGTACGGCGAGACCGGCGCGCAGTCCTGACGGGACCTTCGTGCTGGTCGCCGGGGCAGCGGTCAGGCGCAGCGCGGCGTAGAGGACTGCCACGACCACCGGCAGCGCCGCGCTGAGGACGGCGACGGCCGCGCCGCCGTGCCAGGCGTAGAGGCCCGCGCCGGCCAGCGGGGCGACGAGCTTCATGCCTTCCTGGGCGCTGGACCGCCAGCCGTTGACCTCGCCGAGCGCGCCGGCCGGGAGCGCCACCGGCAGCAGGGCCGACTCGCCCGCGTCGAGCAGGACGTAGCTGATCCCGTACGTGAGGGAGACGGCGTAGAGCAGCCAGCTGCCGGCCGGGGTGTGCACCGTCAGCAGGCTCAACAGGGATGCGGCCAGCACGAGATTGGTGGCGATCAGCAACGGGCGGCGGGGCACCCGGTCGAGCAGGCCGCCCAGCCACGGCCCGGCCAGCACCGGCGCGTAGACGCAGAGGCCGGTCAGGGCCGCCCGGCTCGCCGAGCCGGTCAGGTCCAGCATCCAGATGCCCGCCACCAGGGACATCGCGGTGCTGCCGAAGCCGGACAGCAGCGAGATCGCCACGAAGAGCACGACGTTGCGACGCATGCCACCCATCCTCGACAGGTGAGTCCTTCCGACTCAATGCCTGTGGGAGTTGTCAATGATCTGTTGACAACGCTTGGTGCAGGGCCGCCGCGGCGAGCCGGACGTGGCCGGGCAGGGGCGCCGCGGCGAGGTCCTCGTCGGCCTGGGCGGCGAGCGCGTAGAGGCCGCCCGGTGGTGCGTCCAGCGCCGTCCGCACGGTCGCCCGGACCAGGGCGGCGCGCGGGAACCGGGTGGTCCAGCGGCGGTCGGTGGCGATGCCGCGGTGGAGGTCGTCGACCGCCGCGCGGAGGGTGACGATGCTGTGGGCGTACCGGAGGTCCTGCTCGTGGCGCCGCGACCGCGCGGCCGCGACCAGCCGTTGCCGGCGCTGCTCGGCCGCCTGGCGGCTGGTCAGGCCCAGCGCCGCGGCGACCTGGCTCCAGGTGGCGCCGGCCTGGCGGGCCCGGTCGATCAGCTCGAGCTCACGCTCGTCCAGGGCCGCCCGGGCCGCCCCGATCTCGGCGAGGTGCCCGAGCTCAGCCTCCACCGCGCGTCACCATGACGTCGATGCCGTCGAGGACGCGGGTCAGCCCGAACGTGAAGGACGGCTCCGGATCACCGTCGCCGGCCGCGAAGATGCCGGCCGCCGAGGCCGCGGCCAGGGCGGGCATCCGTTCCGGGGTGACGAAATGGGCGATGAGCCGGCCGTACTCCGCCTGGTCGCCCGGCCCGCGCTGAAGCAGGACAGCCCCGATCGCGGCCTCGCCGCGGACGAAGTGCAGCACCGTCATCAGCAGCTCGAACCGGTCGGCCGGGCTCAGCGCGGTGTCGTCCAGGGCGGACAGACCCCGGTCCAGCCAGGCGAGCTGACCCGGGTCCAGCGGCGGCCGCCCCGCGGTGACCTGCAGGATCCACGGGTGGGCGTAGTAGACCCCGCGCAGCGCCCGGGCCCAGGTCTCCAGCGCCGCCCGCCAGCCGGTGGCGGGCAGGTCGGGCGGCGGACCCGGGGCGGCGTCGGTCATGAAGGCCAACAGCTCGTCCTTGTTGGACACGTGCCGGTAGAGCGACATCGGCGCGCTGCCGAGCCGCTCGGCCAGCCGGGCCATGGACAGGGCCGCGATGCCGTCGGCATCGGCGAGCGCGATGCCGGCCGCGACGATCCGGTCGCGGCTCAGCCCCCGGCCGCCCGGCCGGTCCGGCTCACCCCAGAGGACGCGCAGCGTACGCGGGATCTCGGTCGTCACGGTGGCCATCCTACGAGCGCCCCTTCCGGAGCTGGTGCGTATGCCATACGCTACATGCGTACGGCATACGCAACCGGAGGGGGACGGCGATGAGGGCACAACCGAAATGGTGGCGACGACCGTGGGTCTTTCCACTGGGGGCGGTGGTGGCGCTGTTCCTGGCTTTTTCGCTGCCGCCGTACCTCAGCCTCGACCCGGACCGCTCCCGCGTCCCCCAGCCGGAGGCCCTCGGCGTCGCGCACTACTGGACGCTGGTGCCGCACGTGCTGTTCGGCAGCATCGCGCTGGCCACGGCGGTCCTGCAGATCTGGCCCTGGCTGCGCGCCCGGCACCCGGTCTGGCACCGGCGGCTCGGCCGGCTCTACGTCTTCGGCGGCGTGCTGCCCGCCGGCGTGACCGCGCTGGTGGTGGGCGCGTTCACGCCGTTCGGGCCGGCGACCCGGGCGAGCAACCTGCTGCTGGCCGTGCTGTGGCTCGCCTGCACCCTGACCGGCTGGCGGATGGCCCGGCAGCACCGCTTCGCCGAGCACCGGCGCTGGATGATCCGCAGCTTCGCGCTGACCGCGTCCATCATCACCAACCGGATCTGGGGTGCGATCGCCGTGATCACGCTCTCCCCGCAGCTCGACACGACGTTCCACGGTGACGAGGTGCTGTTCGGCTGGGTCGTGTCCGCGATAGCCGCGTGGCTCGGGTGGACGCTGCCGCTACTGGCGGCAGAGTGGTGGCTCGAGCGCGACCGGACCCGCCGCCGCCGCGTCCGCGACCGCCGGCTCCCCGACCGGCCTGCTGCTGTCGTCGACGAGCCCGCCGCCGTCGCCAACCGGTGAGGGGCCGCGGCGGAGCACGACAGCCCCGATGAGCAGCGCGCCGAGGGAGAATCCGGCCGCCGTCAGGAAGGCGCGGCTGTAACCGTCGCGCAGCGCCGCGACCTCGGCCGCGCCTGCGGCCAGGCTCGCATCGCTGACCCGGGCCGCCACCACCGCCAGCACCGCCAGGCCCAGCGCGGCCCCGGCCTGCTGGGCCGTGTTGGTCAGGCCGGACACCAGCCCGGTCTCACCCGGGCCGGCACCGGACATCGCCAGCATGATGATCGCCGGGATGACCACGCCGATGCCCAGACCCATGATGATCAGGGCCGGCAGGACGTCGGTCAGGTACCGCGGCTCGACCGGCACCCGGACCAGCAGCAACAGGCCCGCGGCCAGCACACCCAGCCCGGTCAGCAGCACCGGCCGGGCCCCCAGCCGGGCCGTCACCCGGGGTGCCACGAAGAGCGAGATCAGGCCGATGACGATCGGGGTCGGCAGGAACGCCAGGCCGGTCCCGATCGCGTCCAGGCCGAGCACCCGCTGCAGGAACAGGGCGTTGACGAACTGGAAGCCCATGCCGGTGGCGAAGATCAGCACCACCGCGGCACCGGTGCCCAGCAGCCAGCGGCGGCGCAGGACGGGCAGCGGGGCGAGCGGGCGGCGGGCGTACCGCTGGCGGAGCAGGAAGGCGGCGACCAGGAGGACGGCCGTCACGCCGTACCAGAAGACACCGTCCACGATGGCGTAGACGCCCAGCGACAGTCCCGCGGTGATCAGGACCGCCCCGCTCACGTCCATCCCGTCGCCCAGCCCGAGGCCCGCCTCGCGGGGCAGCACCCGGAGCGCGCCGACCAGGACCGCCACGCCGATCGGCACGTTGACCAGGAAGATCCACGGCCAGCCGGCGGCCTCGGTCAGCAGGCCGCCCGCCACGAAGCCGAAGGCGGCCCCGCCGGCCTGGGTGAAGCTGTAGACGCCGATCGCCCGGGCCTGCGGGCCCGGCTCCGGATAGAGCCGCACGATCAGGCTGAAGATCACCGCCGAGGCGAGGGCACCACCGACGCCCTGCACGAACCGGCCCGCCACCAGCAGCCCGGCCGTGCCGGCCAGACCGCAGAGCAGGCTCGCGGCGGTGAAGACACCCAGTCCGGCGAGGAAGACCCGGCGGGCCCCGAGCAGGTCGCCGAGGCGCCCGGCGAGCAACAGGAAACCGGCGAAGCCGATCAGGTAGCCGTTGACGACCCAGGCCACCCCGGCGGGCGAGAAGCCGAGATCCAGCTGGATGGCGGGCACGGCGACGGCCACGATCGTGCTGTCCAGCACGATCATCAGCGACATCGCGCAGAGCACGGCGAGCGCCGGGCCACGACGGGGGTACGCGGAAGCAACCATGGTGCGACCGTAGCAGATAGTCCGCTAGCAGACTATCCAGATGTCACCTACCTGCCGACTGCCTGGCCCGTCGCACCGGCTTGGGTCCCGGCTCCAGACCACCCTCGACCAACTGCCGCAGCGCCGCGACGAAAGCCTCGCGGGCCGGCTCCGGCAGCGCCCCCAGCGCTTCGGCGTGCACCTGGTCGACGATCCGCTGACCCTGCTCGGCGGCGGCCCGGCCGGCCTCGGTGACCGCGACGATCCGGGCCCGCCGGTCGGTCGCCGACGGGCGGCGCTCGGCCAGCCCGAGCCGCTCCAGGTCGTCCACGGTGCTGACCATGGTCGTCTTGTCCAGGTCGGCCAGGGCAGCGAGCTGGATCTGGGTGCGCTCCTCCTCGAGGGCGTGCACCAGGACGCACTGCATGCGCGGCGTGAGATCGACGGCGGCCAGCGCGGCGGCGAGCCGGTTGGACAGGGCGTGACCAGCCATGTTGAGCAGGCCGGTGACATCGCGCTCGGTGCGCTCGGGGGCTGCGGACGACATGACCGAAGCGTAACGCGCGATCATCCCGTACCGGATGATTGCTTTTCCGGACGACTTCCCGGCTCAGCGTGTCGTCTTCTTCTCGGCGGGCACCGGCCGAGAAGACCCCCCACGCAGCGGAGTCCCCTGCCTGCGGTGCGTTGTTAGCGTCATGGCCCGAGCCGGACGGCACGGGGCAATCAGGACTAACAGCGCGTAGGAGCAGCCATGTATGCGGTCATCGATGTGGAGACCACCGGGCTGCGCGCGAGCTGGCACGACCGGATCATCGAGATCGCCGTCGTCCACCTGGACGAGCAGGGCCGGGTGCAGGACGAATGGTGCAGCCTGCTCAACCCCGACCGTGATCTGGGGCCGCAGTACATCCACGGCATCTCCGCCGCCGAGGCCGGCCGGGCCCCGGGCTTCGCGCAGCTCGCCGGAGTGATCGCCGGCCGGCTGCGGGGACGCACACTGGTCGCCCACAACCTGGCCTTCGACGCGCTGTTCCTGGCCGCCGAGTTCCGCCGCCTCGGCCACACCGTGCCGATCGACGCCCGGTACGGCCTGTGCACGATGCAGCTCGCCCCGCACTTCCTGCCCAGCGCCGGCCGCAGCCTCCTCGACTGCCGCCGCGCCGCGGGCATGCCCACCCACCAGGCACACTCCGCGCTGCACGACGCCCACGCCGCGGCCGACCTGCTCGCCCACTACCTGACCATCACCGGTGCCCCGCCGCCGTGGTCCCCGACCCTCGCCGGCGCCCGGTCACTGCCGTGGCCCGCGCTGCCCGTCACGACGGCTGCCGCCGTGCCGCGCCGCTCCCCCGGCGTACGGGATCCGCACTTCCTCACCCGCCTCGCCGACCGCCTCCCCCGCCAGCAGGAGCCCCGGGCGGACGCGTATTTGGACCTGCTCGACCAGGCGCTGCTCGACCGGCACATCTCCAACACCGAGGCGGACGGCCTGATCGCTGTCGCCGAGTCCCTCGGGCTCGGGCAGGCCGACGTCCGGTGCCTGCACAAGCGGTATCTGACCGGGCTCGCGACCGTGGCGCTGGCCGACGGCGTCCTGACCCCGGCCGAGCGGCACGACCTGGCGGGGGTCGCCGCCCTCGTCGGGCTGCCCCCGACCGCGGTGGACAAGGCCCTGGCCGACGCCGCGCGGACCACGGCCGGCGCGGACCGGCAGTTCTGGCAGCTGCGGCGCGGTGACCTGGTGGTCTTCACCGGGACCATGGAACCCGCCCGCGAGCAATGGCAGGCCGAGGCCGAAGCAGCCGGCCTGGTGGTCGGCGACGCCGTGAACAAGCGGACCCAGCTGCTGGTCGCGGCCGACCCCGACTCGATGTCCGGCAAAGCCAAGAAGGCCCGCCAGTACGGCATCCCGGTCGTGCACCCGGTGGCCTACCGCGCGATGGTGGAAGCACTGCTGCTGCCGGCCTGATGGACGACCGACGGACCCCCGTGTGAACCCGCCGGCCGTCGTCATCAGTGCGCGGTCAGTGCCGCCCAGCCGGGCGCCGTGGGCACCCAGCGCAGCGGCATCCGCGCTTCCGCCGGCGTACGGTCGCCCTTGCGCTGGTTGCAGCGCCCGCAGGCCGCGACGGTGTTGAGCCAGGTGTTGCCGCCGCCCCGCGAGCGCGGCAGGACATGGTCGATGGTGGACGCGGCGCCGCCGCAGTACGCGCAGCGCCGGCCGTCGCGGGTCAGCACGCCGCCGCGGGACCAGCCCGGGCCGCGGCCGTGCCGCCAGCGCGTCACCACGTAGCTGACCAGGCGGACGACGGTCGGGATCGGGAAGACACCCATCCGGGCGTCCGGCTGCGCCTCCTGCACGACCGCCACCTCACGGCACAGCATGCGGATGGCGTGCCGGACGCTGACCCGGTGCAGTGGCCCGAAATCGGCGTTGAGTACGAGGACCACACTCATCGCGGGTCACCTCCCTGTGTCTCTGGCGCTGGCCGGCTCGGCACGAAAAAGCCGTCCGTCCCGGGACACAGGGACGAACGGCGGCCGGCCGGCGCGGGCGCGCGTCAACCGGGGCCGTCAGCCCTGCTCTCGTGCCGGAAGGCAGTCACGTGTATCTCCCTTTGGCCCCGGTGATCCGGGACACGTCGTTGCTGAGAAAGGTAGGGGGCGGCGCCATCGTGGACAACCGAATAAAGATCCGTCAGGCGGACAGTTCGCGGCGTACCGCGATGACGAGCTGGGCCAGCCCGATCGCGCCCAGGGCCAGCCATCCGATCGCCGCGACCAGCACGACCGTCGTCTCCCAGCCGGGGTGGACCAGGCCGGCGACCCCGCCGACGAGCAGCCCGCTGATGGCCACCGAGACCCGGGTCGGGCGCTCCCCCAGCGTCACGATGCCCAGGCCGTCCATGCCGCCGGCCGCGGCGCGCGCCCGCACGTACTCGTGCAGCCAGCTCACCGCCGCGCCGGCCGCCGCCAGCCAGCCCGGCACGCCGGCCACCCAGAACGCGGCCAGCCAGGCCAGCTCACCCAGCCGGTCGGCGACCGAGTCGTAGACGAAACCCAGCCGGCTGGTCCGGCCGGTCACCACGGCGACCGCGCCGTCGAACGCGTCCGCGAAACCCGCGAGCAGCACCAGCAGAGCGCCGAGCAGCAGACCGGAACGGCCGAGCAGGGCGGCGAACGGCACCGCGAGGCAGAGCAACAGCCCGCAGGCGGTGACGGTGGACGGGCTGACCCGCCACCGGCCCAGCAGGCTGCCGCCGCGGTAGGCCAGCCGGATCCAGCCGCGCACGACCGGTGCGGCGGACTCGGGGTCGAAGCCGCCGTGCAGCCTGGACCAGGCTGCCGCGTACTCCTGCCAGGTCAAGCCGGGACGTTGGCGGCCAGGTGTTGCCACACCTCACGGGTCGCCGTGGATCGGTTCATGGTGATGAAGTGGATGCCCGGCACGCCCTCGTCGAGCAGCCGCTGGCACATCTCGCTGCACAGGTCGATGCCGAGCGCGCGCACCGCCGCGTCGTCGTCGGCGACCCGCTCGAAGCGGGCCAGCAACGCCGGCGGGAACGGCGCACCGGAGAGCTGCGCGGCGCGGGCGATCGTCGCCATCCGCAGCACGGGCATCACCCCGGGCACGATGGGCGTGTCACAGCCGGCCGCGGCGACCCGGTCACGCAGCCGCAAATATTCGTCGGCCTCGAAGAACATCTGCGTGATGGCGAAGTCGGCGCCGGCCCGGCACTTGCTGATGAAGTTGCGGGTGTCGGCCTCGATGTCGGCCGAGCGGGGGTGCTTGTAAGGGAACGCGGCGACGCCGACGCTGAAGTCACCGGCCTCGCGCAACAGCCGCACGAGATCCTCGGCGTAGAGCACGCCGTCGGGGTGGCGCACCCACTCGCCCATCGGGTCACCGGGCGGGTCACCCCGGACGGCGAGCACGTTGCGGATGCCGGCCCCGGCGAGCCGCCCGATGACGTTGCGCAGCTCGGCGACGGAGTGGTTGACCGCGGTGAGGTGGGCCATGGGCAGCAGCGTCGTCTCGGTGGCGACGCGCTCGGTCACCGCGACGGTGGTGTCCCGGGTGCTACCGCCGGCGCCGTACGTGATCGAGACGAAGTCGGGCCGCAGCGTCTCCAGCTCACGGATGGTCTGCCAGAGCAGCTGCTCACCCTCGCGCGACTTGGGCGGCATGAACTCGAACGAGAAGGTGGGACCCGGACGACGGATGAGCTCCCCGATCGCCGGAGACGTCGGGAGCCGCGAAGGAAGTCCGAGAGACACACCGCAGACTCTACCGGCTGGCGGACCCGGCCAGACCCGCTAGGTTGGCCCCGTGACGTCCCCGCTAGAACGCGCCGGCCTGCGGCCCCGCGTCGACAAGGCCCTGGCCGCGTTCCTCACCACCCAGCGGTCCCGGCTGCTCGCCATCGACGGGGTGCTGGCCGACCTGGCCGACGCCCTCGACGACTTCGTGCTGCTCGGCGGCAAGCGGCTGCGGCCGGCGTTCGCCTACTGGGGCTACCGCGGTGCCGGCGGGGCCGACTCCGAGCAGGTCGTCGCGGCGGTCGCGGCGCTCGAGCTGGTGCAGGCCAGCGCTCTGATCCACGACGACCTGATGGACCGCTCCGACACCCGCCGCGGCGAGCCGTCGATCCACCGGCGGTTCGCGGCCCGGCACGCCGCGGCCGGCTGGCGCGGAGCCGGCGACAGCTTCGGCGACAGTGCGGCGGTGCTGCTCGGCGACATGGCGCTCGTCTGGTCGGACGAGCTGCTGCACACCTCCGGCATCGAACCGGCCGACCTGGCCCGGGCCCGCCCGGTCTTCGACGAGATGCGCACCGAGGTGACCGCCGGGCAGTACCTCGACGTTCTGACGGTGGTGACCGGCGACACGTCGACGGAGCGGGCCAGCAAGGTGGCCCGGTACAAATCGGCGAAATACACGGTCGAACGGCCGCTGCTGCTCGGCGCGGCCCTGGCCGGTGCGCCGGAGTCACTGATGCGGGCCTACTCGGGCTACGGACTGCCGCTGGGCGAGGCGTTCCAGCTGCGCGACGACGTACTCGGGGTGTTCGGCGACCCGGCGCAGACCGGCAAACCGGCCGGCGACGACCTGCGCGAGGGGAAGCGGACGTATCTGGTGGCGGCCGCGCATGCCGCGCTCGGCCAGCAGGAGCGGGCCGAGCTGGAGGCCCGGCTGGGCGATCCGGCGCTGGACGACGCGGGGGTGGAGCGGCTGCGGGCGCTCATCCGCGACAGCGGGGCGCTGGCGCGGACCGAGGAGCGGATCACGGCGCTGACGACTGCGGCACTGGCGGAGCTGGCCGCGGCGGAGGTCGAGGCGGAGGCGCGGGGGGTGCTGCTCGAGCTCGCCGACGCGGCCACCCGGCGAGCCGTCTGAGCCCGATCCAGATCAAGGTCAAGGTCAAATTGCGGTCGTGCCTGGTTGCATGGCACTGACCGTCGCTCCCGCCGAATGCCAGGTGCGTGCTTGGTCAAACCCGATCGGCCGACGGCCGGCGAGCCAGACCGGCGATGAGAAGGACGGCCGCGGTGAGCTGCATGGCCGCGGTCAGGGCCTGCGTCGGCTGCGGCAGCGTGTCGGTCGCTGTGAACAGGTCCAGCGAGAACATGCTCGCGTCGTCGTGGACGGCGTAGGACAGGCGAGCGGCCCCGATCGCCGCATCGATCCAGATCAGTCCCGTCACCGCCAGCAGGAGCGCACCACCGGCGGCCCGCGGGCGTCGCTGAGTGGCCGTCACGACGGCAAGCGCGAGCGCCGTCAACGCCAACAGCAGCGGTAGGACAGCCACGACACCGGCCGACAGCCTCCGGGCCGGCGCCGCGTCGCCGAAGGTGACGACTATCGCGACTTCGTGGACCTCGAACTCGATCACCGCGAGGCGGACAACCGTGTAACCGACGACCAGGACCGCCGCCGCGATCCCCGTCAGAAGCCCGGTCCGGCTCGGCCACTGCCGGCCCTCGGTGAGCGTGCTGATCACCAGCAGCACCAGCACAAAGAGAAGTGCGACCGTTACCGGGATCATGCTTTCCAGCTGACTCCGCCGGATCAGGCCGTCGTACTGCTCGGGGCTGAGGAACTGCCACCCCGCGCCGTCGCTGGCCGGCGGCGGCACGGTGAGCGCGGCCCCGGCCACCAGCACAGCCGCCGCGACACTCAACCCCCATCGTGCCGGGCGGCGATCAGCCAGCAGGTCGTAACTGATCGCGTAAGCCAGCAGGCAGAGCGTGGCCAGGACCTCGGCCGGGCGGTACAGCGGCCGGGCGAACAGCACCCCGATCACGTGCACCACCGCCAGCCCGGCCGCGGCGGTCAGCAGCCACGGCCTCAGACGCACCGCGGGATGGTGTCACATATCAGCCGAATCGCGCTGTCCCGTGCGGGCCCGGGCCCACCTCAGCAGTCGGCTGCCCTCGCCCGCCGCCGGTGCGCGCTGCACCCCGCGGCGGCCCAGCCAGACCCAGACCGACAGGGTCAGCAGCACCATCGCGAAGCCGAACAGCAGGTCCTCGACCGGCGCGTAGGCCAGCCGCCAGCCGATGATCGCTGCCGGGTCGTAGATGACGATCCGCCGGCCGGTCAGGATGCCGTTGGACAGCAGCTGGAACGTGATGATGATCGGGTACGTGGCCCAGAACACCACCCGGGTCACCAGCCGGGTCCGCAGCACGGCCAGGTCCACGATCAGCGCCCCGGCCACGCCGAGCAGCGCCGCGACGGTGTACGTCATTCGTCACCGGCCGGGCGGCGCAGCACGGCCCGGACCGCCTCGAAGCCCAGCACCGCGCAGACCGGCACCACGACGAAGAACAGCACCTCGTCCAGCGGCAGGCCGCCCGGGAACAGCACGCCGGTGGTCTGTTCCGGGTCGAAGGTCCAGTGCCCGGCGGCGATCGCGCCCAGGTCCCACAGCACGAAGATGACCACGACCGGCAGCAGCGTGAGCAGCAGCCGCCGCCACCGGCGCAGCACGTTGACCTTCAGCACCGGTTCCAGCCAGATCGCGGACACCAGGCATCCCGCGAGCACGAGGAGGTACGCCAGGTGTCGCATGTGGGCGGTCAGAAACCAAGCGCCTGGGCACGCCGCTTGACCTCACGGGCGCGGTCCCCGCCGAGACCCTTGGCGCCGCAGCCGTCCACGGTTGCGTCCGGCTCGTAGAGCCACCGCAGCGCCTCTTCGTCGTTGTACCCAGCGTCGCGAAGCAACGTGAGGATGCCGGGGAGGTGCTTGAGCACGGTGCTGTTGGCCACCAGCTCTGCCGGCACCACGCGGACACCGTCACGCCGGACGGCGAGCAGAGCACCGTCGCGGATCATCTGGTGCACCTTGCTGATCGACACGCCGAGCTTGTCCGCCACGTCGGGCAGGTTGATCCACTCGGTCGGGCCGGTGGGCTGCGGGGCCGCCGCCTCACCCACGGTTACGGAATCGGTCACCCGACCAGCGTGCCATGCCCGCTCCGCGGCTGACCAAGCGGAGCATGCGGAACCGGGAAGTCCCCGGTTCCTCGAGATCGGAGAACAGTCCCGATGACCATGTGGCGCAAAGCCCGCACCGAGGTGGCCGGAGCGTGGCGCTCGGTGCGGTACGACCTGGGCCGGCCCGAGCCGGACGCCGATGGGCCCGCTGCCGACCGCCCAGCCGGCGGGACAGCCGTCCGGCCGGGGGCCGGTCACCCGGACGTGACCTCGACCGGGTTCAGCACCTTCGGCGGTGCCGGCCTGACCGGTGGACTGCGCACCTCGTACGGCGAGCAGCTCGTGCCCCGGCCGCGGCGGATCGCGGCGGTCTCGGCCTTCGGCGTCCTCGCGGTCGCGGGGGCCGCGGGCAGCTACTTCGCGGTCGTCAACGGGATCGGTGCGCTGGTCGGCGAGAAGCCGGCCGGGGCGGAGCCGTACCCGCTGGCCGCCGAGGCGCCGCGGGGCTCCGAGGGTGATCTGTCCAACTCGGGACTGGGCCGGGGCACCGCCTACGCCCCAGGTGGCCGGCCTCCGGCGGCGGCCACGACGACTGCTGAGCCCGTACCCGGGTCGATCCGGGTGTTGCCCACCACCGCCGGTGGCAAAGCGCCGCTCGCTCCGCCGGCGGTCGCGCCGGTGGCGCCGCGGACCACCGCGGCTGGGAAGCCGGAGACCCGGCCGACCGACTGCTGCCTGTCCCCGCCGGTCCCGACGCCCACCGCGCCGGTGCCGACGCCGCACAGCCCCTCGGCGACGCCTTCGCCGTCGTCCTCGCCGGACGGCAGTGACTCGCCGGCGCCGAGCGAATCGCCCGTTTCGGCCGAGCCGACCGGGTCGGACGACACCGCGGGGACGGACCAGGACGAGCGCCGGGGACGCCACGCGCGACGGCACTGATCCGATTTGTCACGATAAACGACTCGCGGGGCCTCGGCCGCGCGGGTCGTTTTCTCCACTTTGCCCTGGTCAGGGCTGCGCGCTGTACCCGTTCGGTCTCAGCTGTGAGATCCTGGGCTGCCGCGCCCGGAAGGACACATACACTTCACGCCGATGGACACGACTGTCGCCGACACGTTGATCGGCACGACGATTGACGGGCGCTACCGGATCACCGGTCGCGTGGCCCGTGGTGGCATGGCGACTGTGTACACCGCTGTGGACGACCGGCTCGAACGCACGGTGGCCCTGAAGATCATTCACCCGTCGCAGGCGACGAACGTGCACTTCGTCGACCGCTTCACCGACGAGGCGAAGACGATCGCCCGGCTCACCCACCCCAACGTCGTCGCCGTGTACGACCAGGGCCGCCACCAGGGCCTGCCGTACCTGGTCATGGAGTACGTCCAGGGCCGCACCCTGCGCGACCTGCTGATCCAGCGCCGCCGGCTCAACCCGGTCGAGGCGCTGGCCATCTGTGAGCAGATGCTCGCCGCCATCGCCGCCGCGCACCGCGCCGGCCTGGTGCACCGCGACGTCAAGCCGGAGAACGTGCTGGTCGCCGAGGCGCCCAGCGGCGGCATCGCCAACCTGGTCGACAGCGTGGTCAAGGTGGCCGACTTCGGCCTGGCCCGCGCGGTCGAGGCCAGCAGCACCGACGAGTCCGGCCAGCTCATGGCCACGGTCGCCTACGTGGCACCCGAGCTGGTCACCGACGGGCACGCCGACGCGCGCACGGACGTCTACTCGGCCGGCATCGTGCTCTTCGAGATGCTCACCGGCCGGGTCCCGTACGACGGCGACGAGCCGGTCGAGGTCGCCTGGCAGCACGTCGACAACGACGTCCCGGCGCCGTCCAGCATCGTCAAGGGCCTGCCCACCGTGCTCGACGACCTGGTCGCCCGGGCCACCCGCCGCGACCCGGGCGCCCGCCCCACCGACGCCGGCGCGCTGCTGGCCGAGGTGCAGGTGGTCCGCGACGACCTGGGCGCGGCGAACGTCGAGACCGCACTGCTGCGCCAGGTCCCGGCCCGCCCGCCGGCCGCCGACGCCACCGCGCTCGTGCCCGCGATCACCACGACCTTCCCGGCCACCGGCGGCGATCGCCCCGGCTGGGCCCGCCTGCCGGAGCAGGGCCGCGCCCGCGGCGGCCAGCGCCGGGCCGGGGCACCGCCGCCGCGCGCCGCGGGCGGCCTGCTCAGCCGCTTCAGCGGCGACCGGCGGCAGATCCTGATCATGGCGGCGGTGGCGCTGATGGTGCTGGTCGTCGTCGGCAGCACCTGGTGGGTCACCCTCGGCCGCTACACGGACACCCCGCAGCTGGTGAACATGAGCCGGGCCCAGGCCGAGCAGGCCGCCGCCCAGGAGGGCTTCGAGCTGCGCATCGGCGACGGCGCGTTCAGCGAGAACGTCCCCAAGGACGTGGTGCTCACCCAGGACCCGCCACCCACCGAGCGCATCCTCAAGGGTGGCGTCGTCTCGCTGACCCTCTCGCTGGGCCCGGAGCGCTATCCGGTGCCCGACGTGGTCGGCAAGGAGCTGGCCGTGGCCCGCGGCGAGATCGAGGGCACCAAGCTCAAGGTCAAGGAAGGCAAGGGCAAGTACAGCGACACCATCCCGCAGGGCGTCATCATCTCCACCGACCCGAAGGCCGACGCGCAGCTCAAGCCGGGCTCGACCGTGACCGTGGTGGTCAGCAAGGGCCGGGCGCCGATCACCGTGCCGGACCTGACGGGCAAGAACATCAACGACGCCCGCGGCGAGGCCCAGCGCCTCGGCCTGACCGTGGTGGAGCAGTACAAGGACGGCGACCAGCCCGCCGACCAGGTCATCGAGCAGTCCCCCAAGCCGGGCACCGGCGCGGAGAAGGACGACGAGATCAAGCTCGTGGTCAGCAAGGGCCCGCCGCAGGTCGGCGTCCCGGACGTGAACAACCAGCCGTGCCAGCAGGCGAAGGGCGTCCTGGAGGCGCAGGGCCTGCGCGCCCGCCTCGACTTCAACCCCAACGGCGTGGTCCGGATCCAGAACCCGCCGGCCGGCACGCCGGTGCCACCGCAGACCGAGGTGGTGCTGACGTGCGCGTGAGCAGGCCGGTCGGCTCGCACACGAGGACGTCGGGGGGCCTGGCCAAGGCGGCACTGCCGTACGCGGACGCGGCCGGGTCCGAGGCGGTGCAGGTCTACGTCTCGAACTCCCGCGGCTGGGCGCTGCCGCCCGGTGACCCGAAGCAGGACACGCTGTTCCGTGACGGCTGCGGCGAGCGGGGGCTGCCGGCGTACATCCACGCGTCGCTGCTGGTCAACCTGGGCTCACCCACCGAGCAGACGGTGCAGCGGTCGGTGGAGACGCTGGAGCACGCACTGCGCCGCGGTGCCGCGATCGGCGCGACGGCGATCGTCTACCACGCGGGCAGCTCGGTCGACCCGGCCCACGACGACAAGGCGCTGCACCAGCTGCGCGAGGCGTTGCTGCCGCTGCTGGACGTCGCGGCGGCCCAGGGCCTGCCGAAGGTGCTGGTGGAGCCCAGTGCGGGTGGCGGGCGCAGCCTGGCGTCGAAGGTGCAGGATCTGGGGCCGTACCTGGCCGCGGTGGAGCACCACCCGTGGCTGGGCGTCTGCTTCGACACCTGCCACGCCTGGGCAGCCGGGCACGACCTGGCCAAGCCGGGCGGCATGACCGAGACACTGGACGCCCTGGTGGCCACGGTCGGCCCGGACCGCCTGCAGCTGATCCACGCCAACGACTCCAAGGACGAGTGCGGCTCGACCCGCGACCGGCACGAACGCATCGGCGAGGGCCGGATCGGCGCGGCGGCCTTCGCCGAGCTGCTGGCCCACCCGGCGACCGCGGGCCTGCCGGTGATCGTGGAGACCCCGACCGAGGAACACGAGGGCCACGCGGCGGACATCGCCCTGCTCAAGGAGCTGCGTCCCGAGCTGTGAAGCCCACGATCACGACCGATCTGGTACGCGCCCTGATCGCCGAGCAGTTCCCGCAGTGGACCGACCTGCCCGTGACGCCGGTGCCCCGGCAGGGCTGGGACAACCGCACGTTCCGGCTCGGCGATCAGCTGTCCGTACGGCTGCCCAGCGCCGAGGGTTACGTGGCGGCGGTGGAGAAGGAGAACCGCTGGCTGCCCGAGCTGGCCGGGCACCTACCACTGCCGGTGCCTTCTCCGGTGGCGGTCGGGCGTCCGGGGGCCGGTTACCCGTACCCGTGGTCGGTCCGGCAATGGCTGACGGGCGACACCCTCGAGGACGCCGCGGCGGTCGACCGCCTCAGGCTGGCCCGCGACCTGGGCGAGTTCCTCACCGTGCTGCGGCAGGCTCCGGTGGCCGGGCCGCCCGGCGGCCGGCATTCGTTCTTCCGGGGCTGCCACCCCAGCGCCTACGCCGACGGGGTCGAGCAGGCCCTGAAGGAACTCGGGGACGCCGTGGACGTACGGGCCTGCCGGGCCGTGTGGGCCGAGGCGCTGGATTCGTCCTGGGAGTCGGCGCCGGTCTGGTTCCACGGTGACATCGCGGTCGGCAACCTGCTCGTGCGCGACGGGCGGCTGGCCGCCGTCATCGACTTCGGCACCTGCGGCGTCGGCGACCCGGCCTGCGACCTGGTGATCGCCTGGAACACCCTGGAAGGGGACGAGCGCGCCGCCTTCCGCGACGCGGTCGGCCTCGACCGGCAGACCTGGCAACGGGCCCGCGGATGGGCGCTGTGGAAGGCGCTGATCATGCTGGCCGAGCCGGGTGCCGCCCCGGCCTGGCGCCACGTCGTGGATCAGGTGCTGGCCGACCCGGTGGGCAGCTCGTAGTCGAACGTGTACGAGTGCACGCCGCCCTCGTTCACGATGGCGAACGAGCCGGTCAACCCGGTGAGCTCGCCGGTGCCCGAGTCGGGAACGACCCGCACGGTCAGCGTGCCGGCGCCACGGTCCATCAGGCCGAAGTGCTGCAACACGAAGCTGCCCGCACGTCCGTCCAGGGTGCCGGTGATCCGGTCGATCGCGACGTAGCCGGCCGAACCCTCGACAGCGGTGCCCACGGACATCATCTCCGCGAGCCCCTCGCCGGTCAGGTCGCCGTCGATCGTCTTACGCACCCGCAACCGGCCGATGAAGTCGTCGTCGCTGGTCAGCGGCTCAAATGCGGTGGTGAAGGTGCCGATGGCGCGGCGGGTCATCGGAGCAACTCCCGCAGCACTGTGATCGCCACGTCGATGTCGTCGTCAGTGACGTCCAGGTGGGTCACCAGGCGGGCCGTACGCGGCAGCATCGCCCCCATCAGCACTCCCCGTTCGGCCGCCGCCGCCACCAGCGACGGCGCGTCCAGGGCCGACTTCGTCAGGTCCAGCAGCACCAGGTTGGTCCGCACCTCCGCCGCCCGCGCCACCCCGAGCGGCTCGAGGGCCTCGGCCAGCCGCCGGGCGCGCGCGTGGTCGTCGGCGAGCCGCGTCAGGTGGTGGTCCAGCGCGTGCTGCCCGGCCGCCGCCAGGATGCCGACCTGGCGCATGCCGCCACCCAGCCGCTTGCGCAGCACCCGGGCCTGCGCGATGTGGGCCGCGCTGCCCACGACGAGCGAGCCGACCGGCGCGCCCAGGCCTTTGGACAAGCAGACCGACAGGGTGTCGAAAAGCTCCCCGTACGCCGCCAGCGGCACGCCGTCCGCGACGTGCGCGTGCCAGATCCGGGCGCCGTCGCAGTGCAGGGCCACGCCCGCCGCGTCGGCTGCCGTACGCAGGCGGCGCAGGATCTCCAGCGGGACCACCGTGCCGCCGCCGAGGTTGTGGGTCTGCTCGACGGCGATGGCCCGGGTCGCCACCGACGGGTAGCCGTCCGGGCGGATCATCGCCTCGATCTGCTCCGGATCCAGCGCCGCGCCCACCGACGGCCACGTACGGGTGGAGATGCCCCCGAGCGCGGCCGCCGCACCCTGCTCGTACGTGACCACGTGCGCGTCGGCGCCGGCCAGCAGCTCGCCGCCGCGCGGGACGACGAGTTGCAGGGCGATCTGGTTGGCCATCGTGCCGGACGGGGCGAACAGGGCCGCCTCGTGCCCGAACAGCTCGGCCACCTGCCGTTCCAGGGCGATGACCGTCGGGTCGTCGCCGAAGACGTCGTCGCCCACCGCCGCCGTCGCCATGGCCTCGCGCATCGCCGCGGTCGGCCGGGTGACCGTGTCGGACCGCAGGTCAGCCACGCAGCATCTCCGCCACCAGGAAGGCCAGCTCGAGGCTCTGCTGGGTGTTGAGCCGCGGGTCGCAGGCGGTCTCGTAGCGGTCCGGCAGGTCGAGGTCCTCGATGCCCTGCGCGCCGCCCAGGCACTCGGTGACGTCCTCGCCGGTCAGCTCGATGTGGATGCCGCCCGGGTGGGTGCCCAGGCCGCGGTGCACCTCGAAGTAGCCGAGGACCTCGTCGACGACCCGGTCGAAGTGGCGGGTCTTGTAGCCGTTGGACGACTCGTGGGTGTTGCCGTGCATCGGGTCGCACTGCCACACCACCTTGGCCCCGGTGGCGCTGACCTTCTCCACGATGGCCGGCAGCGCGTCGCGGACCTTGCCGTTGCCCATCCGGCTGATCAGCGTGAGCCGGCCCGGGATGTTGTCCGGGTTGAGCTTCTCGCACAGCTCGATGGCGGTCTCCGGGCTGGTGCCGGGGCCGAGCTTGACGCCGATCGGGTTGGCGATGCGGCTGATGAAGTCGATGTGCGCGTGGTCCAGCTGCCGGGTGCGCTCGCCGATCCACAGGAAGTGCCCGGACAGGCCGTACGCCTTGCCGTCGGAGACCCGGGTCAGCGCCCGGTCGTACTCGAGCGCCAGCGCCTCGTGCGAGCAGTACAGGCTGACCGTGCGCAGCGCCTCGTCCTCGGTCATGCCGCAGGCGCGGATGAAGTCCAGGGTGCGGTCGATCTCGCGGGCGATCGCCTCGTAGCGCTCGCCGGCCGGCGAGGCCCGGACGAAGTCCTTGTTCCAGTCGTGCAGGCCGGCCAGGTCGGCCAGGCCGCCCGCCAGGTACGCCCGCAGCATGTTCATCGCCGCGGCGGAGTTCGCGTACGCCCGGATCATGCGTTGCGGGTCGGCCACCCGGGCCGCCTCGTTGGCGTCCAGCGAGTTGATCAGGTCGCCGCGGTACGCCGGCAGCCCCAGCGAGTCCGTCGCCGAGGACCGAGGCTTGGTGTACTGCCCCGCGACCCGGGCCACCTTGACCACCGGCATCGACGCGCCGTACGTCAGCACGACCGCCATCTGCAGCAGCGTGCGGGCGTTGGCCAGCAGGTGGCTCTCGGTGTTGTCGGCGAAGGTCTCGGCGCAGTCGCCGCCCTGGAGCAGAAAGGCGCGGCCCTCGCAGACCTCGGCGAGGCGGTGCCGGAGCTGGTCGACCTCGTAGGGCGCGACGATCGACGGGACGGTGTCGAGGACCCGGCAGACCGACGCGACCTCGTCCATGTCCGCCCACGGCGGCATCTGCAGGCGCGGGAGCTCCCGCCATTTGTCCAGGCCGAGGGCGGAGTCCTCGGCGGAGTCGGTGGACGGGCGGGATGTCTGCAGGGCGGTGGTCCCGACCCCGGGATGACTGAGCTGGTGCCACTCTCGGCGCATGTCAGAAGCCTAATCCGCGCAACGAAAGGGGGCGCCGGGAGGATCCCCGGCGCCCCACGATCTAGGAAGAGATCAGTTGAGGCCGTTCTTGATGGCCGTGATGAGCTCACCGTTGGCGGTGTCGCCGGAGAACTCCCAGAAGAACGCACCGCCCAGACCCTGCTGCTTCGCGTAGGTCATCTTGCCGGCGATGGTGCTCGGGGTGTCGTAGCTCCACCAGTTGCTGCCGCACTTGGCGTACGCGGTGCCGCCGACCGTGCCGGAGACCGGGCAGCTGTTCTTGAGGACCTTGTAGTCCTCGATGCCGGCCTCGTAGGTGCCCGGCGCCGCACCGGTGGCCGTACCGCCCGGGGCGGTCTGGCTCACGCCGGTCCAGCCGCGGCCGTAGAAGCCGATGCCGAGCAGCATCTTGCTGGACGGCACGCCCTTGCTCTTCAGCTTCTGGATCGCCGCGTCGGACCAGAAGCCCTGCTGCGGGATGCCGGCGTACGAGGTCAGCGGCGAGTGCGGGGCGGTCGGGCCCTGCGGGGCGAACGCGCCGAAGTAGTCGTAGGTCATCGGGAAGACGTAGTTGAGCTTCGAGATGCCCGCCGCGTAGTCGGCCGCGTCCAGCTTGCCGCCGTTCGAGCCGTCGGCCGAGATCGCCGAGGTGACCAGGAAGTTCTGCCCGAACTTGGTGCGCAGGGCGGAGACGACCTTGTTGTACGAGTCCGGGCCGCTGGCGTCGCAGGTCAGGCCACAGGCGTTCGGGTACTCCCAGTCGACGTCGATGCCGTCGAAGACGTCCGACCAGCGGGAGTCCTTGATCAGGTTGTAGCAGGAGTTGGCGAAGCCGGTCGGGTTCGCGGCGGCCTGGGTGAAGCCACCGGACCAGGTCCAGCCGCCGAACGACCAGATCACCTTGATGTTCGGGTACAGCTTCTTGAGCTTGCGCAGCTGGTTGAACGAGCCGCGCAGCGCGCCGGTGTCCCAGGTGTCGGCGACGCCGTCCACACTGTCGGCCGCGGTGTAGGCCTTGTCGTAGTCGGCGTACGCGTCACCGATCGAGCACTGGCCGCCGGTGGTGTTCCCGAAGGCGTACAGGATGTGGGTCAGCTTGGCCGCCGAGCCGCTCGTCACCAGGTTCTTGACGTGGTAGTTGCGACCGTAGACGCCCCACTCGGCGAAGTAACCCACGACAGCCTTACCGGCCGGGCCGTTGGTCGGCGGGGTCGTCGGCGGCGTGGTGGGCGGAGTCGTCGGAGGTGTCGTGGGGGGCTTGGTCGGCGGGGTGGTGGGCGGCGTGGTCGGTCCACCGCTACAGGCACCCTTGTCGGCCCAGACGCCCCACTCGCCGCTGGCGGTGGGGACCTCGTTGGTGGTCCACCACTTCGCGGTGTAGTTCTTCGACTGGTACGAGACGGAGTTGTCCTTGACGTAGACCGCCGAGGCGCTCCAGGCGGGGGCACAGGCGGCGGCGGCCGAGGCCTGGACCACGGGGACCGCAGCGGTCGCGACCGCCACGATGGCCCCGGCCCATAGGGCGCGGCGGAGGGATTTCTTCACTGCGTCTCCTCAAGAACAGTTAGGAAACTTTCCAAAGGGAAGTTGAAGAGACGGTAGTCACATCTATGAACATGAGTCAAGAACGTCATCGCTGATTAAGCGCGACCTTAACTTTTCTCCCGGAGGCCGCCACGGCGTGCACTCGCTCGCGCACAGCGCGTAGTCTGCCGTCATGACCATCTTTGCCGTCGACATCCACACACTCTCGGGCGGACCGGCCGATATGGATCGCTACCGCGATCATGTCGTCCTGGTGGTCAATGTGGCCTCCCGCTGCGGCCTCACCCCGCAGTACGCCGGACTCCAGGCGCTCGCCGACACCTACGCGGACCGCGGGCTGGTCGTCCTCGGTGTCCCGTGCAACCAGTTCGGCGGCCAGGAGCCCGGCACGGCCGCGGAGATCGAAGATTTCTGCCAGGTGAACTACGGCGTGACGTTCCCGCTCACCGAGAAGGTGGACGTGAACGGACCCGGACGCCACCCGCTCTACCGCGAACTGGTCGGCGACGGCCCCGAGATCCAGTGGAACTTCGAGAAGTTCCTGGTCGGCCCGGACGGTGCGGTGGCCGCCCGGTTCGGCCCGCAAACCGACCCCCAGGACGGCGAGCTGATCGCCGCCATCGAGAAATTGCTCCCCCGCTGAGCTGCGGATGAGCATCCACGTGATCGGCGTCGACGCGTACGCCCTGGGCTGGGTGGGGGTCGAGCTGCGCGACGGCGCGTTCGGCCGGGCGATGCTGGCGTCCACCCTGTACGAGATCGTCGCGGGCAGCTCCGGCGCGGCCGTGATCGGCGTCGACATCCCGCTGGGCATGCTCCCCGACCGCTGGCGCGCCGCGGACACCCTCGCCGCCGACCAGCTCGGTCCGCGGCGCAGCAGCGTCTTCCGGGTGCCACCGCGCGCGGTCTGGCAGGAGGGCGACTTCGCCGCCGCCAACCGGCTCTGCCGCGAACTCACCGGCGCCGGGCTCAGCCGCCAGTCCTGGGCGCTGCGACCGAAACTGCTCGAAGCCAACGCCATCTGGGAACGGCACCCGGGGCTGCTCTTCGAGGCCCACCCCGAGGTGTCGTTCCGGCAGATGGCGGGCGAGCCACTGGCGTACGCGAAGAAGACCTGGACCGGTCAGGCCCGCCGCCGGCAGTTGCTGGCCAAGCACGGCATCGTGCTGCCCGACCAGCTCGGCCCGGCCGGGCAGGCCCCGCCCGACGACATCCTGGACGCCGCCGCGGTGGCCTGGAGCGCCCACCGGATGGCGACCGGGGCGGCGCAGAGCCACCCCAGCCCGCCGGAGGAGAACAACGGCGCCCGCATCGCCATCTGGTACTGACTCAGGCAGATTGAGCGGCGATCTCCCGAGCCCGGTCCCGTGCGGCCTCCAGGGCGGCCAGAAACGCCGCACGGACGCCGTGCTTCTCCAGCTCGCGGATCGCCGAGATGGTCGTGCCGGCCGGGGAGGTCACCGCCTCGCGCAGCTTCACCGGGTGCTCGCCGGAGTCGCGCAGCATCACCGCCGAGCCGATCGCGGTCTGCACGATCAGCTCGTGCGCGACCTGGCGCGGCAGCCCGAGCAGGATCCCGGCGTCGATCATGGCCTCGACCAGCAGGTAGAAGTACGCCGGGCCGGAGCCGGACAGCGCCGTCACGGCGTCCTGCTGGGTCTCGGGCACCCGCATCGTCTTGCCCAGCGGCTGGAAGATCTCCTCGGTCAGCGCCAGGTGCTCGTCCGTCGCGTACGGGCCCGCGGAGATCACCGTCATCGCCTGGTCGACCAGGGCCGGGGTGTTGGTCATGACCCGTACCACCGGGATGCCGCCGGGCAGCCGCTCGGTGAAGAAGCTCGTCGGCAGGCCCGCGCACAGCGACACCACCAGCTTGCCCGGCGGGATCTTCATGCCGAACTCGTCCAGCAGCTTGCCCGCGTCCTGCGGCTTGACCGCCACCAGCAGCACGTCGGCCTGGGTGACGGCGGTGAGGTTCAGGGTCGGCCGGATGCCGTACCGCTCGGCCAGCTCGGCGGCCCGCTCCGGGCGCCGGGTGGTGGCGATGATCTGGTTGGCCGGCCAGCCGGCCCGCAGCAGACCGGAGAGCACCAGCTCGCCGAGCTTGCCGGCACCGATCACCGCGATCATGTGATTGCCCATCGGACCCCTTCGGGACAGGAAAAGGGGGCGACCGGCGGTCGCCCCCTTTTGTGAAAGAACGCCGGCTCAGCTGCCGAAGAAGACCTCGGCCTCGTCGTACCGCGAGATCGGGACGGTCTTGAGCTCACCGGTGCCGTCGGCGAGCGGGACGCGGACGATGTCGGTGCCACGCAACGCCATCATCTTACCGAAATCACCCTCGTGGACGGCGTCGATCGCCTGGAGACCGAAGCGGGTCGCGAGCACCCGGTCGAACGCGGTGGGCGTGCCGCCGCGCTGGATGTGACCGAGGACGACCGTACGGGCCTCCTTGCCGGTCTTCTCCTCCAGCTGCTGGGCCAGCCACTGGCCGATGCCGCCGAGGCGGACGTGACCGAACGCGTCCTTCTCCTGGCTCTGCAGGCTCATCTGGCCCTCGAGCGGCTGCGCGCCCTCGGCGACCACGACGATCGGGGCGTACTCGACCTGGAAGCGCTTGGTCACGTACGTGGCCACCTGCTCCACGTCGAAGTTGCGCTCCGGCAGCAGGATGACGTTGGCCCCGCCGGCCAGGCCGGCGTGCAGCGCGATCCAGCCGGCGTGCCGGCCCATGACCTCGACCACCAGGGTGCGGTGGTGCGACTCGGCGGTGGTGTGCAGCCGGTCGATGGCCTCCATCGCGATGTTGACCGCAGTGTCGAAGCCGAAGGTGTAGTCCGTGGCGTTGAGGTCGTTGTCGATCGTCTTCGGCACGCCGACGACGTTCACGCCCAGGTCGTTGAGCTTGGTCGCGACGCCGAGGGTGTCCTCGCCGCCGATCGCGACGAGCGCGTCGACGCCCTGCTCGGCCAGGTTGGCCTTGATCCGCTCCACGCCGCCGTCGATCTTGAACGGGTTGGTGCGGGAAGAGCCCAGGATGGTGCCGCCGCGCGGCAGGATACCCCGGACCTCGGCGATGCCGAGGGGCTTCGTCAGGCCCTCCAGGGGGCCCTTCCACCCGTCGCGGAATCCGACGAACTCGTGTCCGTAAGTGGCGACGCCCTTACGGACGACCGCCCGGATCACCGCGTTCAGACCGGGGCAGTCTCCGCCGCCGGTGAGCACGCCGATACGCATGATTGCTCGTCCTCCCTGAGATCAGGTCGCGAGATGCCCGCCTCCGGAGGAGAAAGCTGTCGTCCGGCTGCACTGCCGGGGTCATGGGGCGGGCCGCAAGCGCACTGTAGTCGCCGCTCGCAGCCCGGACCAAGGCGCCCCGCTACAACTGCACGGTTTCGTTCTCCCCCGCGTCAGGGGTCTTCCCGGTGACCGCGGCCTTGGCGTAGCCCAGCAGCGTGACGACGCGCGAGCTGTGCGCCGACTCCCAGTACTCCGCCGTGTCGGCGTGCACCTTGACCAGCGTCAGGTTCGGCGTCTCCAGACCGTCCGGGAACCACGCCTTGAGCATCGGGTTCCACAGCTCCTCGGCCTTGGCCCGGTCGGTGAGCTGCTCGGCGGTGCCGGCGATGGACACCCAGGCGTGCTGCTTGTCGTCGCTGAACGAGACGTTGACCTGCGGGTGGGTGCGTACCTGCTGGACCAGGTCGGAGTCGGCGTAGGTGAGGAACCAGAGGTCGCCGTCGAACTCGACGTCCTGCACGGCCATCGGCCGGCTGACGTGCCGCCCGTCGGCGGTCATGGTGGTGAGCATGCCGATCCGGGCGTCCTTGACCAGCCCCTTGAGCGTTTCCCGCTTCTCCTGCTCGGTCTTCTCGGCCATCACAAATCCCCTCACCGTTGTCGGATACGCAGGAAAACGTGCCCAGAGCGGGGGACCCGAAACGAACGGGGATCAGCCCCCCATCGCCCGCCAGCGGGCCAGGTTGTGCTTGGCGTCCACCAGGGCGTCGTGCCGGCCCTCGGCGGTCGGCAGGGGCGGCCGGCCGAGGTCGTCCCACTTCTGGCGCAGGTCCTTGGTGAAGCGCGGGATCTCGCGGGGCAGCGCCGGCATCGCCCCCCAGAGCTGGGCCAGGGCCACGTGGTCGTACGCCGCGTACCAGGCCCACAGCTCGATCTGCTCGTCGCGGCCCTGGACCGGTTCGCGCATGAACGCGT
This sequence comes from Actinoplanes sp. CA-051413, assembly GCF_050955795.1. Taxonomy (NCBI): domain Bacteria; kingdom Bacillati; phylum Actinomycetota; class Actinomycetes; order Micromonosporales; family Micromonosporaceae; genus Actinoplanes; species Actinoplanes sp. CA-051413. The sequence goes on along the minus strand of NZ_CP192100.1, from coordinate 2,045,870 downwards.
ACAGGTCGTCGCGGATGCGCTCGCGGGACCGCCACGCCGGGTCGGCCGGGGACGGCAGCTTGTCGAGCACGTTGCGGCGCACCCAGGGCACCGCCCGGGAGTCGTCGAACTCGGTCGAGACCGCGTAGAACTCGCGGCCGAACTCGTCCACCATGCCGATCGAGACCAGGTCGACAGTGCGCCCGTCCTCGATGAATTCGCAGTCGTAGAAATACCTGTAGGCCATCGCGGACATCCTTGCCTACGCCGCGCCGGTGGTCTCCGCCAGGGCCTGCCTCGCCCGGCCCAGTGCCTCCCGGGCGTTGCCGTCGTCGCCGCGTACGAGTCGCTGCGCCGACCAGTCGGCCTGCACCGCCCAGCGGAACCGCAGCAGGACCGGCAGCGCCGCGTGCAGTTCACCCTCGTCGACCGGGCCGGCCGCGAGGTAGCCGTCGAGCAGCTCGGCCGAGGTGTCGGTGCCGCCCGCGTAGACCACGGCCGCCGCCACGTCGTAGAGCAGCGGGCCGGTGCCGCTGGCACCGCAGTCGAGCAGGCCCGCGCGGCCGGTCGCCGGGTCGATCAGGAAGATCTCCGGGGCCGGGTCGCCGTGCAGCACCCCGTACGTGAGCCGGTCGGTGACCGTCAGCCGGGTCATGGCGGTGACCGCCTCGGTGACCGCCGGACGCAACCACGGCTCGATCGCCAGGTGCGCCGCCTCCGGGTCGAGCAGGTTCCAGCGGCGCAGCCCCGGATGGTGGAAGCCCTGCAGCCGGCTGTGCACCGCGCCCAGGCGGTCGCCCCAGAACTGCTGGTCGACCGGGTCGCGGCCGTCGAGCGTACGGCCCGGGGCCCGGCGCAGCACGGCCAGCGCACCGGCCGGGGTCTCCGCGGTGAGGCCGCCGGCCAGGGTCCGTACCGGCTCCCCCGCCTCGATGCCGGTGCCCCGCAGGTGTTCGGCGGCAGCCAGCCCGGCCTCGACCGGCTGGCGCGCGGCGGGGTCGGCCAGGCGGGCCACGAAGCGTTCGCCGCCCGCGGTCACGTCCCAGCCGTGCGAGAGCAGACCCCCGGGCAGCGCCGTGATCTCGGCGGGTACGAGGTGCCACTGGTCGCGCAAAGTCGATCGAAGAAGGTCGTCATCCGGCACGGCGGCGATTATCCCGGTACAGACCGTAATGACGACGGACACCGTGGGCGATAGTCACGCCGGGCGATTAGAGGGTGTACAGATAGCTACGCAAGCGGGATGATCGTACGCGTCTGCTGGATGTATCAAATGGCGTCGACGTGGCTCTTCATGCTAAGAGTGATCGTTCGCGTCGTGGGGCCGGCGCCGGACAACTGTGTCCACGGGGGTCCCGATCGGGGAGGGACTGACCGTGGATCATCGACTGGCAGAGCAAGGAGACGCGCTCACAGGCGTGGAAATGTTCGCCGGGCTGGAGCCGGACGTCCGCCAGCGGGTGATCGCAGCGGCGGTGCCACGCACGTACCGCAAAGGTCAGATCCTCTTCGTCGAGCACGACCCCGGCGACTCCCTGATCATCCTGCGCCGCGGCGCGATCGCCGTCTTCCGCACGGCGCCGACCGGCGAACGCGCGGTCCTGACCGTGGTCCGCCCACCCGACGTGCTCGGCGAGGTCTCCCTGCTGGACGCCCTCACCCGCTCGGCGTCAGCGGAAGCGATCGAGGACAGCCAGGCCCTGGCCCTGTCCCGCGTGGCCTTCATCGACCTGGTCCACTCCAACCCCCGCATCCTGGACGCGGTGATGCGCTCGGTGGGCGCGCTGATCCGCCGCCTCACCGAGCAGAACGCCGACCACGTCTTCCTCGACCTGCCCGGCCGGGTGGCCAAGACCCTGGTCCGGCTGGCCGGGGAGAGCCAGGCCCCGATGATCACGATCGAGCTGAACCAGAGCCAACTGGCGGAGATGGCGGGCGGCTCCCGGCAGAGCGTCAACCAGGCGATCGGCTCGTTCGCCAGCCGCGGCTGGCTCCGCACCGAAGGCCGCCGCATCGTGGTCACGGACGTCTCGGCCCTTCGCCGCCGCGCCGGCATGGCGGACCGGTAAGGACCTTTTTGCCTTACGCGTCCCGGGGTCGGGCAACCGCACGTCCGGGGCTGGAGTTTCGCGGCTTCCGGGCTGGGCGGCCGGTCCAGGCCGAGGGATCTGCTATGCGTGATCTGCGGGACAGAACCAGAACCTGGCCGCCCACGCCATCAGCCAGCCGAGGGCTCAGCCGCCGGGCCGGCCCACCCACGCCGCCGGTCCAGTCGAGGGACCGGCCACCGGGCCGACCGCACACGCCATCACTCCAGCCCGGCGGCTTATCCCTCGGCCTGGACCGGCCGCCGGGCCGAGTACTGCGCCACTCCGGCCCCGGTGTTGCGGTTGGGTGACGCCGGGACGCGTACCGCAAAGGGTCAGGTTTTTTCCACAGACGCGGACGTCGAGCGACTCGAAGAAGGGGCGACGATTGCTGTCTTCAGGGATGCGGCGTAGACGTCTACGTAGGGGCGGCCGGTCAGGGTCATCAGTTCGTACATGATCTCGTCGGTCACCGCCCGTTCGACGAAGCGGTCGCCCAGGGAGTTCGCGTAGCGGGAGAAGTCCAGCGGGGCGCCGAAGCGGATGCGGACTCGCTTGATCTTGGGGATCAGTTTGCCGGTCGGCTGGATCTCGTCGGTGTTGAGCAGCGCGACCGGCACGACCGGGGCCCCGCTCTCCAGGGCCAGGCGGGCCACGCCGGTCTTGCCGCGGTAGAGCCGGCCGTCCGGCGACCGGGTCCCCTCGGGGTAGATGCCCGCGATGTTTCCGCCGCGCAGCACCCGCAGCTGGGTGTCCAGAGCCGCCCGGGCCGCCTTGCCGCCCGAACGGTCCACCGGGATCGTCCCCGTGCTGACGAAGAACTGTCGCATGAGCCAGCCTTTGATCCCCTTACCGGTGAAGTACTCCGCTTTGGCGACGAACGTCACCCTCCGTTTCACCAGCAGGGGTGTGAAGATCGAGTCGGAGAAGGAGAGGTGATTGCAGGCGAGGATCACCGGTCCGCTCCGCGGTACGTGGTGCAACCCCTCCACATCGGGGCGGAAGAGGCATTTCAGGACGGGTCCCAGCACGACGTACTTGAGCAGCCAGTAGAACACCGGTGTCCTTTCCCGCGCGCCACGGTCTGTGGCCACCGAAAGCGTACGAAGCGGGAGCGGCACGCCACAACGCACTCCCGGAACCGGCATGTCACGTGTCACCATTCAAGGCACGGTCGGCCGGGCGCAGCTGAACGGGTACCGAATCCGCCGGACGGGGCGGGCACAGCGCGCGACGGCGCGAAGCGAGGAGTGAGCAGGGTGTCAGCGGGTGGCGCCCGCCGCGGGCGGCGGGACAACGGGCTCGACGCGGCCGACTACGCGGCCGCGGGCGACGTGGATCCCCGCGTCGGTGAACACCTCCTGGATGTGCTGGCCGCCGGCGGTATCGCGGCATACCTGCAGCCGTCCGCGGACCTGAATCCGATCCTGCGCGCCACGACGTTCCCGGCGCGGCCCACCGACCGGCTCTACGTCGACCGCACCCATCTGGCCACGGCCCGCGAGCATCTGCACAAGCTGACCGGTGGGGTGGGTCCGACCCCGGTCACTCCGAAGTCCGAGACCCGCACCGACCAGAGCACCGTCGATGCCGAATGGGCCAAGATCGTTGCCGGTTTCCACACTCCGATCGATCCGACGGCCCCGCCGTGGCCGGCGTCCGAGGGTGTGGATCCGACCCGCGCGCCGGACCTGCCGCCGGCTGATCCGCCGGAGCAGCCGCGCCGGCCGGGCGGCACCCTGCCGTCGGCCGCCGACTTCTCGGGCGTCTCGCTCAACCGCCGCCGTACGGATGAGCCGTCCCTGCTCGACGGGCTGGACACGTTCGGCACCGGCGCGGGCACGGATGACGACGACAACGACGAGGACGACGAGCGCTACACCCCGCCACCTCCGCCGCCGCTGCCGCACATCTCGAAGTACGCGGTCGCCGGTGTGCTCGGCGTGGTGCTCGGCTTCCTGCTTTTCCTGTTCCCGTGGCTGCTGCCGATCGAGCGCAACTTCGTCACCCTGATCGGCTTCACCGCGATCGTCGGCGGCGCGGTGACGCTGGTCTGGCGGCTGCGCTCGGGCGACGACGACGATGACTTCGACGACGGCGCAGTGGTCTGAACCAGGCCCGGAGAAGGACATAGATCACTGCCGTTGTTCCTCTCGGTAGCCATCGCGTAACCTTTCGTGGATGCGCCAGAGCTCGCTCGTGGTCGTCGCCAACCGCCTTCCGCTGGATGACAGTGCCGCCCCGGACGGTGCCTGCGAGTGGCGGCGCAGCCCCGGCGGCCTTGCCAGCGCCCTGCACGCGATCCTCGAGCAGACCCCGGCGACGTGGGTCGGCTGGAACGGCGGCATCGACAGCGCCCCCGTCCTGCCCGACATCGGCTCCCTGCGGATCCGCCCGGTGGGACTGTCCGAGGAGGAGCTTCGCGGCTACTACGAGGGCTTCGCCAACTCGACCCTCTGGCCGCTGTACCACGACGCCGTCGAGCAGCCCGTCTTCGATCGGCGCTGGTGGGAGACGTACCGCGACGTGAACCGGCGCTTCGCCGAGGCGGCCGCCGAGGTGGCCGAGCCCGGCGCCGCGATCTGGATCCAGGACTACCACCTGCAGCTGGTCCCGCAGCTGCTGCGCGAGCTGCGCCCGGACGTGCTCATCGGCTTCTTCCTGCACGTGCCGTTCCCGCCGCCCGAGCTGTTCATGCAGCTCCCCCGCCGGGTCGAGCTGCTGCGCGGGATGCTCGGCGCGGACCTGGTCGGCTTCCAGCGCCCGCAGGCCGCGCACAACGTCGCCCAGCTGGCCACCAAGCTGCTCGGCGCGCAGTCCACCGACGACCAGATCAATCTGGACGGTCGCGTGGTGCGCACCGGCGCGTTCCCGGTCTCGATCGACGTCAGCGAGATGCAGGCGCTGGCCGCCCGCCCCGACATCGTCGAGCACGCCGAGCAGCTGCGCACCGACCTGGGACGGCCGCGGCGGGTGCTGCTCAGCGTCGACCGGCTGGACTACACCAAGGGCATCGAGCACCGGCTGACGGCGTACAGCGAGCTGCTGCGGGACGGCCGGGTCAAGGTGCACGACACCGTGATGGTGCAGGTGGCGGTGCCGAGCCGGGAACGCGTCGACAGCTACCGCGTGCTGCGGGACCGGATCGAGGGCGAGGTCGGCCGGATCAACGGCGAGTACGGCCGCGTCGGCGAAGCCGCCATCCACTATCTGAACCAGCCGTTCGACCGGGCCGACCTGGCCGCGCTCTACCTGACCGCCGACGTCATGGTGGTGACCCCGCTGCGTGACGGCATGAACCTGGTCGCCAAGGAGTACGTGGCCGCCCGCGCGGCCGGCACCGGGTCGCTGGTGCTCAGCGAGTTCGCCGGGGCGGCGGCCGAGTTCGAGGACGCGTTCCTGGTCAATCCGCACGACGTGGACGGGCTCAAGGCGACGCTGCTGGACGCGCTGGACGCCGACCCGGCGGACCTGCGACGCCGGATGCGGGCGATGCGCGACCATCTGACCCGGTACGACATCCTGGCCTGGGCGCGCGCCTACCTCACCGCCCTGGACCACTCCGGGCGCCTGGCGGCCGGCCTGCGCAAGTAGCGCGGCCAGCTTGCGCAAACAGCGCGCCATTGCCGTTGACGAACATGTTCGCTACGATCGTGTTCATGAGCCCGCGCCGAGTCCCTGTCAGCCGCCGCGATCGTCCGGCCAAGGCCCCCCTGAGCCGGGAGGTCCTGGTGGCGACCGGGCTGCGGGTGATGCGGGAGGAGGGCCTGGAACGGCTCACCATGCGCCGGCTGGCGAGCGAACTGGAGACCGGCCCGGCCTCGCTGTACGTCTACGTCCGCAACACCGCCGAGCTGCACGGCGCACTGCTGGACGAGTTGCTGGCCGACCTCGACTTCTCCGGCGAGCTGATCGACCTGCTGTACGAGTACACCGTTCTGCTCTTCGGGTATCCCAGCCTGGCGCGTTCCGTGCTGACGCTGCGCCCGAGCGGACTGCACTACCTCCGCCTGATCGACACGATCCTCGGGCTCCTGCTCGCCGAAGGAGTGCCGGTCCGCCAGGCCGCCTGGGGTGTCGACCTGCTGCTCCAGCACGCCACCGCGGTCGCCGCCGAGCAGGGCAGCCGGGACGAGGCCACCGAGGCCGCCGGCGAGGAGGAGGAACTTGCGGCCGTCGTCCGTGAGGCGGACGCCGGCACCTATCCGCACATCCACCGCACCCGCGACGAGCTGCTCTCCGGCACCGGCGAGCAGCGCACCCGCTGGGCTTTCACCGCCCTGGTCAAGGGACTGAGCAGCACCCCGGCCGGCTGACCAAGCCGTGCCCGTTCCGAACATGTTCGTTACGAACACGTACCTACTGGAGGCATCATGCACACGCCCACCGTCACCATCGTCGGAGCCGGCCTGGGCGGGCTGGTCCTGGCCCGCGTCCTGCACGTCCACGGCATCCCCGCCACCATCTACGAGCTCGACGACTCCCCCGCCGCCCGCACCCAGGGCGGCATGCTCGACATCCACGACTACAACGGCCAGGTCGCCCTGCGCACGGCCGGGCTGATCGACGAGTTCCGCGCCATCATCCACCCCGGCGGCGAGGCCACCCGGGTCCTGGACCGGCACAACACCCTGCTGCTCGAGGACGCCGACGAGGGTGACGGCACCCGCCCGGAGGTCGACCGCGGCGACCTGCGGCGGATGCTGCTGGAGTCGCTGCCGGCCGGCACCATCCGCTGGGGCCGCAAGCTCACCGGCGCCCGGGCCCTCGGCGACGGCCGGCACGAGCTCAGCTTCGCCGACGGCACCACGGTGGTCAGCGACGTCCTGGTCGGGGCGGACGGCGCCTGGTCACGGATCCGGCCGCTGCTGTCCGAGGCCCGGCCGGCGTACGCGGGAGTGTCGTTCGTCGAGATCGACCTGCTCGACGCCGACGCCCGGCACCCCGGGCCGGCCGCGGTGGTCGGCGCCGGCATGCTGTTCGCGCTCGGCGCGGGCAAGGGTTTCCTGGCCCACCGGGAGACCGACGGCAGCCTGCACGTCTACGCCGCGGTCAGCACACCGCAGGAGTGGATCGCCGGCGTGGACTTCACCGACCCCGGCCGGGCCAAGGCGGTCCTGCTGGAGCACTTCGCCGACTGGGCGCCCGAACTGCGGGCGCTGATCACGGAGGCCGACGGCGCCCTGCACCCCCGGGCCATCAACGCCCTGCCGATCGAGCACCGATGGGAGCGGGTGCCCGGGGTGACGCTGCTCGGCGACGCCGCGCACCTCATGTCCCCGTTCGCCGGCGAGGGCGCCAACCTGGCCATGCTCGACGGCGCCGAGCTCGGCACGGCCATCGCCGCGCACCCCGGCGACATCGAGGCTGCGCTCTCCGCGTACGAGAAGGAGCTCTTCCCCCGCAGCGCGGAAGCCGCCCGGGAGGCCGCCGACAACCTGGCGCTCTGCTTCGACGACAACGCGCCGCAGAGCCTCGTCGACCGGTTCGCCGCCTACGCCGACGCCCGGTGACGCGCCTCAGCCGGCGAGTTCCTTGGTGAGCCAGTCCAGGATCGCGTCGATCGGCTCCGGCCAGTTGGTGTCGAGCATCAGGTCATGGGCCATGCCGGGGAACAGCAGCGGGGCCGCGCCGAAACGGGCCGCCGTACGGTCGAGCGCCTTGCGCGGCACCACCCGGTCGTCCGGGCTGCCCACCACCAGCGTCGGCGGGTCACCGACCGGCGCCGCCGGCGAGGTCGCGAACAGCACCTGCCGGTAGATCGCGGCCGGGGTGCGCTCGAGCTTCGCCCGGTAGGCGTCGGCCTCGGCCAGCTCGGCGCTGAACAGCTGCTTGCGGCTCAGCCGGGGCGCCGCCCCGAACAGTGCGGGCAGCGTGCCGAGCGGATTGGCCCGCAACGCGGCACCCAGCGCCGACCAGCCCTCCGGCACCGGCGAGGCCAGCACTGCGGCGCGGGCCGGATACCGCGCGAGAGCGTGCGCCACCACCAGCGCGCCCGCGCCGTGACCGACCAGCACAGCCTGCCGCGGCAGCCCGGCCGCGACCTGCACCACGTCGTGCACGTAAGCCCGCAGCGACCCGTTCGCCCGCGGGCTCACCGCGTGGGCCGCGAAACCCCGCGACGCCGTGTGCCCCAGCCAGTGCTCGGCGAACGCCCAAGCGCCGTGGCCCAGCCCGGGCACGAACAACACCGGCGGATTGTCCTCGGCGGTCTCCGGGACGGCGCTGAGCACCTCCCGCCGCACCGGCGGCACCGGCGACGTCCAGTCCGCGAACCGCAACACCTGCGAACTCATGCCGGCTCCAGCTGCTTCAACAGATCTTCCAGGGTGCGCAGATAACTGGTGTGGCTGACCTCGAACCAGTGCCGGGACGACGGCACCACCCGCAGCCGGGTCCACGACCGCAGCGGCCGCGTCGACTCCCGCTGCTGCACGGCGGCCGCCCGGACCGGGTCGGTGGCCCGCAACCGCAGCCAGCGGGCCACGGCCACGCTCTGCCAGTGCGCGAGCGGGAACAGCCCGGCGTCCGGCTGCACCAGCCCGATCACCGCGAGCGTCGGATGCTTGCGGGCGAATGCGTGCAGGTGCAGATCGGGCTTGCCGTCGTCGTCGATGTCGAGCAGCTCCGGGGCCAGGAACTCGAACCGGGGCAGATAGCCGGTCGCGGTGATGACCAGGTCGGGCTCGACGCGGCGGCCGTCGGCCAGCTCCACAATCGACCCCTCGAGGCGGGTCACGTCCGGCAGCGGGGTGATCCGGCCGTGGCCCAGGTAGTAGACGAGCTGGCTGTTGACCACCGGGTGGCTCTCGTACGGGCGGTGGTCGGGTGCGGGCAGGCCGTACCGGGTGATGTCGCCGACGGTGAGCCGCAGCGTGCGGTGGTAGATCCACTGACGCAGCCACAACGGCAGGCGCAGTTGCAGCATCTTGTCGTTGACCTGGTCGGCGGGGCGGCCGAAGACGTACTTGGGGGCGTACCAGTAGCCGCGGCGGGTCGAGTGCCAGACCGTGCTCGCCTGCTGGGCGGCCTCGACGGCGATGTCACAGCCGGTGTTGCCGCCGCCGACCACCAGCACCTTGCGGCCGCGCAACTGCGCCGGGTCCTTGTACGCCGACGCGTGGATCACCTGCCCCCGGTACTTCGTCGTGTCCACCGGCAGCGGCTTCGGCGACCAGTTGTGCCCGTTGGCGACGACGACGGCCGCGTACCGCTGGATCCGCTCGGCGCCGCCGCCGGTGCTGCGCGTGGTGACGTCCCAGCGGCCGTCGCCGACCGGCGTCACCGCGACGACCTCGGTGCCGAACCAGATGCTGTCGCCGAGACCGAAGTGCTGCGCGTACCGCTCCAGGTAGCTGAGCAGCTTGCTGTGGTGCGGATAGTCCGGCCAGTCGTCGGGCATCGGGAAGTCGGGGAACTCGGTGAGCGGGCGCGACGAGATCAGATGCGTCGAGGCGTACACCGGGCTGCGGTCGTGCCGCCAGTTCCAGGCGCCGCCCACGGACGTCTCACGCTCGTAGCAGTCGACGGCGAAGCCCTGCTCACGGAGGTTCTTGATCGCCGCGAGGCCACTGCCGCCGGCGCCGATGACACAGACGGCGTCGTGCCGGTCGGCGATCTCTGGGGTGTCGGGCACCCGGAGATCCTCGCAGAAGCGAGAGCTACTCGGAAGGCAGGGACAGCTCCGCGAGAACGGGCAGGTGGTCGCTGGCCCGGCGGGCCTGATCGGTCTCCACGACCTCGTACCGCTCGACCGTGATGTCCGGCGAGACGAAGAGCCCGTCGAGGCGCAACCGGGGCAGGGTGGCCGGGAAGGTGAGGGCCGCGGCGGCGGCACCGGCGGCGTCGGTGAGACCGTCGGCGACCGTACGCCAGGCGCCCCCGCCCGGCCCCTCGTTGAGGTCACCGGCGGCGATCAGCGGACCGTCGACCGCCGCCAGTGCCTCCTTCCAGCGGGCCGCCTGATCCGGGCGTTCCCGGGCGTCGGTGGCCAGGTGCGAGCCGGAGACGGTGAACCGGGCGCCGCGCACCGAGCACCGGGCGAACGCGGCGCCGCGCAGGTGCCGGCCCGGGGTGAGCGGATAACGCAGGCACCACTGCTCGTGCACCCGTACCCGGAGGCTGACGAGCAGCAGGTTGCCCAGCGAGGGCAGCCCGCCGGCCGCCACGACCATGCCGAAGTCGCTGGCCAGGGAGGCGCACTTCTGCCGCCAGCGGAACCGGCGCGGCGCCTCCTGCACGACGACGACATCCGGGGCGAGGTCGCGGACGAGCCCGGTGAGGGCCGCCCGATCGTCGCGCAGGCCGTGCACGTTGTAGCTCAACACCCGCAGCGGGACCCCGGACACGGCGTGCTCCCTCGTCGTTGGTCAGATACGTCGGGCGAGATCGGCGGCGCCGAGCACACCTGCCGTGTTGCCGGTCTCAGCTGCCCTGATCTCGGCGACCGGAAACCTCCCGCGTTGGGCGAGCTGGTCCCGATACGTCCGTTCGGTGGGTCCCATCAGCAGCTCCCCGGCGTCGATCACGCCGCCGCCGACCACCAGCACCTGCGGGTCGAACGCCTGGGCCAGGTCGGCCATCGCGACGCCCAGCCAGTAGCCGATCTGCGCGAACGCGTCCCGGGCCACCCCGTCCCCGCCCTGCGCGGCCTCGGTGATCATCCGCCCGCCGATCGCCGCCGGATCACCACCGGCCAGCTCCAGCAGCAACGTCGCCCGCCCCGGCTCCTGCCGCGCGCCGGCCTGGGCGAACCGCACCAGCGCGTTGCCGCTGGCGTACTGCTCCAGGCAGCCGAGCCGGCCACAGCCGCACGGATGCCCGTCGTTCACGGACTGGATGTGCCCGAGCTCCCCGGCGATGCCGTTGGCGCCCCGCCACAAACCGCCGTTGATGACGATGCCGCCACCGATCCCGGTCCCGACGGTGATCATGACCATGGAGTCGTCGGCGTGCCGGGCGGCGCCGTACCGGAACTCGGCCCAGGCGGCGACATTCGCGTCGTTCTCCAGCACGGTGGGCAGCCCGACGGCCTTGGCCACGTAATCCCGCACCGGCTCGTCCCGCCAGGCCAGATTGGGCGCGAACAGGACGGTGGCCCCGGCGGCGTCGATCCAGGCGGCGGCACCGATGCCGACGGCCTTGGCCTCCGGATGGGCGGCGGCCAGCTCGGCCGCGACGGCCACGATGGTGTCCCGGGTACCGGCAGGATCCTCGGCCGGCGTCTCCCGCCGGGTCTGCGCGAGCACGACGCCGCGGTCGTCCACCACCCCGCCGGCCACCTTCGTGCCGCCGACGTCGATTCCGATGGTCAGCGTCACGCTGCCCGTCCCCTCTGTTGTGTCACACCGCGTCGCCGGGACGGGCGTCGTCGCCCGAACCGGCACCACGGCCCTCGGCTGCCTCAGCAGCCGGCGCAGTGCCCGGAACATCATGATCCACGCTGGGCGTATGCGCCACGCCGGTATCACCGGCAGTGTCGCCATTTGCGGCGGTAACCGCCGCCCAGACATCGGTGGCCCCCGTCACGCGTCGCGGGGAGCCGGGACCATTGTCAGGCAGAGGAGGGGGTCCGGAGGGGGTCGGGGTTCCGGTTTCTTGAGGCCTTTTTCCGGTACGCGCACTGGCTTGATCAACCGCAGCAGCGGAGTCCTGGACCGGGGCGGGGTGGGTGCTTCCGGGGCGGTCGGTGGTGGGTTGCGCGGCCGCAGTGGGGGCGGCCTCCGTGGATGGACGGCCCGGTGCGGCCTGGTCGGCCCGCCGGGGCGAACGAGTGGCAGCACGCTCCTGGTCTGCGCTCTCAGCGCCGGGTGCGGGGTGCGAGACGGACCCGCCAGGCGTCACGACCCACGCATCTGCCTCGGCCGACGCCGCATCGGGCTTCTTCCGTGCTGGGCGGGACGTCGGGGCGGGTGCGGTGCCTGGTCGGGTGGGTGGCCGGGAGGTGCGGGTGGCAGCCGCCCAGGGGTCACCTGACCTCGACGACGGTGAGGTTGCCGGCTCGCTGGGAGCCGTTTCAGGGCCGGTTGCGTCGGTCTGGGTGGCTGCTTGTTCGGCTGCTGTCCCGACCGTCGGGTCTTCCGGTGCGGTGGCTCGCGCTGCCGGTTCGGGGCGGGGCGCGCGGGTTGCCGCCGTCCACGGGTCGTCGGTCTCGCGGACCTCGTAGTCGGGCGGGGTGGTGTCGGCCGGCTTGGCCCTGCGGGTCGCCGTCGACCAGGCCTGGTCCGGCGTTGTCGTCGGGCGCGGCGGTGGCTTGCGGTGGGTCGACGTGCCGGTCGTGCCGGTCACCGTCGAGAAGGCCCGGAGCAGGCTCGCCACCCCGCTCGCGAAGTCGCCCGCGCCGGTCGCCAGGCGTTCTGCCTGCTCGGGGGTCGGGTTGCGCACTCCGGCGATGGCCCGGCAGATCGGGCACACGCAGCATTCCGCGCTGCCCGTGGACCAGCCGCCGAAGCGGGTGGCACCCGCCCACAGCTGCCGACCGGCGGCCTGCCGCGCCTGCGCGCCCAGCGAGTCGAGCGTGTGCTGGTAGGCCTCGCGCCAGTCGAAACCCGGCTGATCGCTGTCTGCCGGAGCACCGCCCCGCGGCTCGTCGCTGCCCCCCGCACCCGGCATTCCGCGGCCGCGCTCGGCCGCGCCCCGCGCACCCGGCATTCCGTGGCCGCGCTCGGCCGCGCCCCGCGCACCGGTCTGCGGTGAGCCGGTGGCGTGTCGATCACCGCCGCCGGAACCGGCTTCCCGCCGGCCGGCGGCCGCGTTCGAGCCGGCTTCGCGCGAGTCGGTGGCCACGCCCGAGCCCGCTTCGCGCGAGTCGGTGGCCACGCCCGAGCCCGCTTCGCGCGGGTCAGTGGCCGCGTTCGAGCCCGCTTCGCGCGAGTCGGCGGCCACGCCCGAGCCCGCTTCGCGCGGGTCGGTGGGGTGGCCGCGGTCGGTGGTCTCGCTCGGCCTGGCCGGTTGGTTGTCCGGGGCGCCGCCCAGGAACTGGTCCATCAGGCCGGAGAGCCTGTCGGTCAAGCCGGTCAGGCCGGTCGGGGCAGCCGGGTCGCGGTCCTTGGGCGGGCCGCCCAGACCAGCCTGGGACGCCATGGCCAGAACCGTCGCGACCAGCTTCTCGGCCTCCTGGCGGGCCGTACCTGTGGGCTCTGCCATTGTCCTGCTCCCCTGCTCGCGACCGCGTGTGCGGCGCGGCCGGACGTGCTGCCCGGCTACGCCTTGGCGAGGCTCTCGACGCGGCGTTTGAGTTCCTTCAGCGCCGTGTCCATGATCATCTTCTCGGCCTTGCGGCGGAACATGCCGAGCATGCCGATGGAGAGCTCCACCTCCAGCATGTACGTCACTGTCGTGGTTCCGTCGCCGTTGTCGGCCAGGTCATACGAACCGTTGAGGGTGCGCTGCATCTTCGAGGGTGCGACCAGGTGCCACTCGATGCGCGACAGATCCTCCGCGTACGCGTAGTCGAGCGTGTAGTCGTCGTTGAGCGGTCCCGCGTCGATGACGAACCGGACCTGGGCGGCGTACCCGTCCTCGTACTCCTCGAGCACCTCGACCTGTTTCATCGCGTCCGCCCACTCGGGGTAGCGCGGAAAGTCGCAGATCACCGCGGCCACCTGAGCGAGGGGCGCATGGACCTGGATCGACTGCGTCGAGGTGTCCGCCATGGCTGGCAGGCTACCCGGTACGAGCCCACATCCGGGCGACCGGGCACCGCCCGTCGCCGACCGGTTCCGCACCGCCACCTGTCGCGGGACCGCCCGGCGCAGCCACCGCGGTCCGCCCCATGCAATCAGGCCGTTCTCGGCGTGAGCGACGGCCCGGGCCCCGCACGGACCTACGACATGAAGCTCTTGATCTGGCCCTTGACCTTGCGACTCCCGGCCTTGCGGCCACCGATCTCCGCCGGGTCGCGGATGCGATGGTGTCGGAGGGTGCGGCTACGATCCGTCACGTGCCAGCCTCAGCCAGCGTCCCCACGCGCGTCCATCCGCTCGCGGTGGCGGCCCGCCTCGTCGTGCTCGCCCTGGTCGCGGCGCTCACCCTCATCGCCACCCGGGATCCCGGCCAGCTCCGCTGGATCGCGTTGCTGCTGGTCGCGGCTCTGCCGGCGCTGTTCGCGCCGGATCATCGGATCGCCGCGCCGATCGGGCGCTTCGCCGAGGCCGCGGTCGTCGGCCTGGCCGCCGGATCCGTGGCCGTGGCCGCGAACGGGACCATCGCCGCCGGTTTCGGCGCGGAGGCGATCCTGCCCTACCTCGTCGTCCCGCTGCTCACCGCCGGGTTGCAGCGCCGGGCCACCGAGGGCGCCGCGCTGCTCGGGGTCGCGACCGTCGCGATGGTCGCCGGCGGGCTCGTCGTCGGCCACGGCGACACGGTCATCCTGCAGCCGGGCTATCTGGCCGCGTGCGGGCAATGGCTGATCCTGGGCGCGATCATCACCTTCGCGGCCGACACCATGCGCCAGCTCATGACCCCGGTGGAGAACAAACCGCAACCGTACGCGGAAGCGACCCGCCTGCTGACCCAGCTGCGCAGCGTCGCCCGCTCACTGCCGGGCGCCACGCTCGACCCCGGCGGCATCTCCGAGCACCTGCTGGAGGAGCTCCGCCAGGTCGCGCCCGGTCACCGGGCCGCCGTGCTGTCCGCCAGCGGTGGCGGACGGCTGGTCGTGCTCGCGCAGACCGGCGCCGAACGCGTCGACTGGGAGGTCACCCTCGACGCCGACTCGGCGATCGCCGACGCCTGGGCCTCCCAGCAGCCGCAGACCGCCTCACGCTCGCAGGCCCGCTCCCACCAGGGCGGGGACGCCTCGTCGCTGGTCGTGCCGCTGGTCGCCGGGGTGCGCACGATCGGCCTGGTGATCCTCGAGGCCGACGTGCCCAGCGCGTACCCGTCGGCGGTCGTCGCCCGGGTCACCGAGGTGACCGGCCCGGCCGCGCTGCGGCTCGAGGCCGCGCTGCTCTTCGACGACGTGCGGTCGCTGGCGACCAATGAGGAGCGTCAGCGGCTGGCCCGGGAGATCCACGACGGGGTGGCGCAGGAGCTGGTCATGGTCGGGTACGGCATCGACAACGCCCAGGCGACCCTGCCCGAGGGCGCCGACGAGACGGCCGAGGAGCTGCGCACGCTGCGCGGCGAGGTCACCCGGGTGATCACCGAGCTGCGGCTGAGCCTGTTCGAGCTGCGTTCCGAGGTGGATCGCAACGGCGGCCTGGCCGCGGCCATCGCCGAGTACGCCCGCACCCTGGGCACGTCGGCCGGGCTGCGGGTGCACTTCACGTTCGACGAGTCCACCGCCCGGCTGCCCGCCGCCACGGAGGCCGAGCTGCTGCGCATCGCCCAGGAGGCGATCACCAACGCCCGCAAGCACGCCGGCGCCTCCAACCTGTGGGTCACGTGCACGGTCGACCCGCCGTACGCGCAGATCGAGGTCACCGACGACGGCAAGGGATTTGCCGATGATCGTCCGGACGGCCGCTACGGCCTTGCGATCATGGCCGAGAGGGCGGAACGTATCCGGGGC
This sequence comes from Actinoplanes sp. CA-051413, assembly GCF_050955795.1. Taxonomy (NCBI): domain Bacteria; kingdom Bacillati; phylum Actinomycetota; class Actinomycetes; order Micromonosporales; family Micromonosporaceae; genus Actinoplanes; species Actinoplanes sp. CA-051413. The sequence goes on along the minus strand of NZ_CP192100.1, from coordinate 2,030,291 downwards.
CGACTGGAGATCCGGCCGCGACACCCCAGCGGGACAACCGTTGCGGTAGTGCTCGGAACCTCCGCCCGGCGCGATAGCGTGCGGGATAGCGTTTCCGCACCAGAAGGGGAGTAACCCGAGCATGTCGACCAGTCCGATGCCGACGACCCGCACCAAGGTGCTGCTCGTCGACGATCACGACCTGATCCGTAAGGGGCTGCGGCACGCGTTCGAGCGGGACCGGCAGTTCGAGGTCGTCGGTGAGGCGGCCACGGCCGCCGAAGCAGTCCGGCAGGCCGGCGCTTTGCAGCCCGACGTGGTCATCATGGACCTGCGGCTGCCCGACGGCAGCGGCCTCGAGGCCACCCGCGCGCTGCGCAAGAACAACGCCAACATGGGCATCGTGGTGCTCACCATGTACGCGGGCGACGACCAGCTCTTCGGCGCACTCGAGGCCGGGGCCAGCGCATTCGTGCCCAAAACGGCCCCCGCCGACGAGGTCGTGGCCGCCGCGCGGCACGCCGCCTCGGCACCGAGCGCGTTCACCGCCGCCGACCTCGCCGAAGCCATGAAGCGACGCCTGGCACCATCGGGCCCGCAGCTCTCGCCCCGCGAAGGCCAGGTCCTGCGCCTGCTGGCGGACGGCATGAGCGTGGCCGGCATCGCCAAGCAGCTGTTCGTCAGCGAGTCCACGGCCAAGACCCACATCTCCAAGCTGTACGAGAAGCTGGGCGCGGCCAACCGGGCCCAGGCGCTGATGACGGCGCTGCGACTGGGTCTGCTGGAGGCTCCGGACGCTCCCAAGTTCTGATCTGCTCACGGCATCCGCCCGTCACCCTCGCTGAGGGTGGCGGGCGGATCTGTCTTTCCGGGCACGGATACGGCATCTTGGGCGTTTCCGGGCGCTACTTATTTTCAGCCCTGTCGAGCTAGGCAGAGCCACCCGGGTGGGCGATATGTCTACTCAATCGCCGGGCGCCCTCGACGCCCCAGCCGACCCGGAACAAGGTTGACCTCAACCACCTCACGTGAGCGAGCAACGGGCCTTGGGTAGGACGGGTGAGGCGCGCGACGAGGCCGCGAGGCAGATTGGCGGCGAGCCGGGAGTTCCCGGGCGGCAAGCGCGGCGGCAAGCGGCGAGCGGGGGCCCTTGACCGCGAGCAGCGGCGACACGCGGTGCCGCAAGCCGCAGGCGGTGCCGCAGGCGGTGCCGCAAGCCGCAGGCGGTGCCGCAAGCCGCAGGCGGTGCCGCAAGCCGCAGGCGGTGCCGCAGGCGGTGCCGCAAGCCGCAGGCGGTGCCGCAAGCCGCAGGCGGTGCCGCAGGCGGTGCCGCAAGCCGCAGGCGGTGCCGCAAGCCGCAGGCGGTGCCGCAAGCCGCAGGCGGTGCCGCAAGCCGCAGGCGGTGCCGCAGGCGGTGAGCAGCAGCGCCACAAGCCGCAGACGACGAGCCGTGGGGCGGCACCGCGTCCGAGCTGAGCGTCAGGCGCGGCGGGCGGTCAGCCGGCGCGCGGCGAGGTAGGCCTCGCATCCGAGGCAGAGGCCGAAGGCCGCGTTGAGGAAGGCCGCCAGTAGGCCGAACCCCGCGAACACCAGGCCGACAGCCGGGGCACCGGACAGGTAGCCGACCGAAGCGACAGCCAGGAAGGCGAAACCGACCAGCTGCGCGAACCGAACCGGCGCGGCGTCCTCCCGCTCGGTCGCCGGCCCGAGCCGGGGCGCTACGAGGAAGCGGTAGAGCAGGGCGTAAGGCCCGCGGCGCGGATCAGCGGCGGTGATCGCGAAGACGGCGGTCTGGACCAGCGCGAGCCAGCCCCACCCGGTCGCCAGGACGATGACAAGGACGAGGGTGGTCAACGCCGCGGCGAACCGTGGCCCACGCGGGTCAAGCTGCATGCGCTGAGCGTGACACGGCCGGCGGCCGTCGTCCTGGTGAGTCCCATCACCGCCGTGGAGGTGCAGATTCCCAGGTCAGGTGGCTGGGAGCAGGTCGCCGAGCACGGCGATGAGTTGGGCCTTCCCCGGTACGCCGGTGGCGCGCTTGGCCACCCGGCCCTCGGCGTCCAGGACCAGCAGCGTGGGGGTACGCCAGATGCCCAGCGCGCGGACCGCGTCCAGGTGGCTCTCGGCGTCCACCTCGACGTGCCGCACACCGGGGAGCAGGGCGGCGACCTCACCGCTGACCCGCCGGACAGCCCGGCACGGCGCACAGAAGGCGGACGAGAACTGCAGCAGCGTGGCCTGCGCGGGCTGGACACCCAGCTGCGCCAGCAGGGCAGGATCTATCCACTGACCGGCCGCACCAGGATCCGCGGTCACGACTTGCTCCGCCTCAACGTCCCGCCCACCGGAGCCGGCGTCGTCCCGAGACGAATCAGCGTCGGGCCCAGACGAACCAGCGTCGCGTCCGCCCACGCCGACGTCGCGCCCAGAGGAGAGCCCATCCGATAGACCGGTCGAGCCGATGACGTTGCCCACCGCCCCGCCTTCCGCCGACCGCTCAGCACCCGCCCCCGGCGCGGCCAAGGCCGATCCCCCACCGCCCGCCCCAGCAGAAACCGATGAGCCCGAAACGAACCGCCCATCGGTCCGCCGCCGCCACAACCCGGCCACCGTGCCCAGCACAAGAACCGCCGCAACAACGATCAGCCCGGTGGTGTCCACCAGCCAACTCTGGCACGCCCCGCACCCCGCCGCGATGTGACCTACGACGCCGACTGGTACGCGCTCGCCTGCAACGAGAACAGCTGCGCGTAGATCCCGTCAGCCGCCATCAGCGTCGCGTGGTCGCCTTCCTCGACCACCTCGCCGTGGTCGAGCACGAAGATCCGGTCCGCTTCGCGGACGCTGGCCATCCGGTGGGTGATCAGCACGACGGTACGGCCCGCGGCCAGCTCCCGGAGCCGCTGGTACACGTCGTGCTCGGCCCGCGCGTCGAGGTTCGCGGTCGGTTCGTCGCAGATCAGCAGCGGCGCGTCGCGGTAGAACGCCCGGCTCACCGCCAGCCGCTGCCACTGTCCGCCGGAGAGGTCGGCGCCGTCGGTGAAGTGCCGGGACAGCAGCGTGTCGTACTGGCGGGCGAGTTCCATCACGAATTCGTGGGCGTCGCCGGCCCGGGCCGCGCCGAGCACGCGTTCGGGTTCGACGCTGTGGTCGTACCGTCCGATGGTGATGTTGGCCCGCGCGGAGAGCGGCCATCGGGTTGGTTCCTGCATCACGACCGCGACCTGGCCGCGGACGGTCTCCGGGTCGTAGCGGGTGAGGTCGACGCCGTCCCAGCTGATGCTGCCGCTCTGCGGCTGGAAGAGGCCCGCGAGCAGGCCGGCCAGGGTTGATTTGCCGGAGCCGTTCTCGCCGACCAGCGCGATGATCTCGCCGCGGCGCAGGGTCATGCTGACGTCGCGGACCGCCGGGCGTTCGGCGTCGGGATAGCTGAACGTGACCTGGTCGAGCCGGATCTCCCGGGCCAGCGCCGGCACCGCGGCGCCCGTGCTGGATTCGGTGCGGCTCAGGGACAGGTCGCAAAATCCTTGGAAGTCGGCGAAGTAGAGGCCTTGTTCGAAGACCCGGTTGGCGCTGTGGGCGAGTTCGGTGAGCTTGCCGATTCCCATGCTGATCGCGTACGCGGCAGCGCCGCCCACCGCGAGTTCCATCCGGCCGGTCCAGAGCAGCCAGAGCAACGTGGCGTAGGTGAGTCCGGTGGCGACGCTGCTCAGGGCGGTGCCGGCCAGGTTGGTGCGGATCTGCCGGGTGGTGATCCGGATCTCCTCGTTGGTGGAGACGGCGAGCAGCCGCCGCACTTCGGCCAGCAGATACTCCCGCACGGTGAACGCCCGCAGCTCGGGCGCCGGCTCCCGGGCGGCGAGCAGTTCGGCGAGCATCCGCTGCCGCCGCCAGACGGCGATGAGCCGCAGCATCCGCCGGTAGCGCAGCCGGGCGGAGCGCACGGCGGCCCACCCGATCGGCAGCACCGCGAGCACGAGCAGCGGTAGCAGGACCGGGTGCAGCACTGCCAGCACCCCGGCCGCGGCGGCCAGGCCGATCAGGTTGGTGCCGAGTTCGATGGCCCGGTCGACGAGATACTGGGCGGCGTCGATGCCCCGGTCGCGGGCCCGTTCCATGGCATCGCGCCAGCCCGGGTCGTCGAAGGTGGACAGGTCGACGCGGGTGGTCAGGTCCAGCAGCCGCATCTGGGCGGCCTGCGAGACCTTCGGGGACAGCCGGCCGTTGGCCGCCGCCCCGGCCGACGTCAGCACACTGCGCACGGCGGCGGAGCCGACGAGCAGAAGCAACGAGGGTACGGCGGCCCGCACCCGTTCCGGCGTCGGTCCCTCCCGCAGCAGCCCGTCGAAGACACCGACCACGCTGATGAGCCCGACCGCGCTGGCCACTCCCGCGGCGAGCTGGAACGTGAGCACGGCGATGGTGGTCCGCCGGCTCGCCTGCCAGGCCAGCGACCACGCCGACCGCAGCAGCCGGGGCAACCGCCGCAGCATCCGCAGGAACGTGGTGTTGGCGGCCTCCTCGGTGCTGGTCAGCCAGTACGGCAGCGCCAGCTCCGCGTCGTCGGACCACTCGCCGTCCCCACCGGAATCCAGCCCGACGTCCGGCACCCGCCCGTCACCCGGGCCGGCCGCCTCAGGCGGCGGAGCCGGAGTCTGTGTCGGAGTCGGTGTCGGTGTCGGTGTCGGTGTCGGTGTCGGTGTCGGAGGGTCCTGCTGCTGGATGGCGTCCTGCATCGACGGCTCCCGTCCCGAGGGCTCTCAGCCGTTCCTACGCCTTCTCAACACAGCGTGTCCATCCATATACCAGGAGTGAGGACTCATTCACGGTCGCAACAGCTCGGTCAGCTGAGCCGCCTTCGTCTCCCACCGCCATTCCTTCTCGACCCACGCCCGCCCGGCCGCGCCCATCGCCCGCGCCCGCTCCCGGTCGGCCAGCAGCTCCGCCAGCCGGCCCGCGATCGCCGGCACGTCACTGCCGCCGACCACGTAACCCGTCTCGCCCTCCCGGACAGCGTCGGGCGCTCCCCCGGAGTCGCCGGCCAGCACGGGCAGACCCGTCGCCGAGGCCTCGAGGTAGACGATGCCGAGACCCTCCACGTCGAGCCCCGCGCCCCTGGTGCGGCACGGCATCGCGAACACGTCACCGGCCGCGTAGTGGGCCGGCAGCTCCTCCCAGCGGACCGAGCCCGTGAACACCACGTCCGGCTCGACACCCTCGGCCCGGGCCAGGGCCTGCAGCTTCTCCCGGTACGGGCCGCCGCTCACGATCAGCAGGGCCGCGCCCGGAACCCGGCGGCGGATCGTCGGCAGCGCGCGGATCAGCATGTCCTGACCCTTGCGCGGCACCAGCCGGGACACGCAGACGATCACCGGGCGGTCGCCGAGCCCGTGCCGGGCGCGCACCTGCGAGCCGTCCACCCCCGGGTGGTACGCGTCCACGTCCACCCCCGGCGTCAGCCGTTCCAGCGCGGTCAGCCCGTGCAGCGCCCGGTCCAGCCGTACGCGCTGGAACTCCGTCAGGTAGGTGATCACGTCGTTGCCGCGGGCGATGCGGCGCAGCAGCTGGCGGGCCCCGGGCAGCGCGGCCCAGCCGATCTCGTGGCCGTGGGTCAGTGACACCGCCCGCTCGATGCCCGCGCGCCGCCGCAGCCCGTCCGCGAGCAGGCCCAGCGGTGCCCCCGCCCCGAACCAGACGCTGTCGCAGCCGTGCGACCGGGCGATCTCGGCGGCCCGCCGGGCGACCGCCGGGGTCGGCAGCAGCACCCCGGTGTCCTCCCGGACGACCTCGAACGGCTGCTCGGCGTCGAACTCCGCCGCGCCCTTCCAGGTGGACGCGTAGGCCACCACCGAGCCGGCGGGCTGCCCGACGGCGAGGTTGTGCACGAACTGCTGGATGCCACCCGGGCGCGGCGGGAAGTCGTTGGTGACCAGCAGCGTGCGGCCCATCAGCGTTCCCCCCGGGCGTACGCGCGGGCCGCGGCCATCCGCTCGACGGTGGACGGATGCGAGGCGAACATGAGGTGCTCCCAGGTCGGCGGGTCGGGGTCGGAGAGGTTGACGGAGCCGAGCCGGCGTTGCATCGCCTCGAACGTCGCCGCGTCGCCGGTCAGCTCCAGGGCGTGCGCGTCGGCCCGGGCCTCGATGCGCCGCGAGACCAGCGCCTGGGCCGGCCCGCCGAGCAGCCCGGCCACACTCACCAGGGCCAGCAGCAGCGCGATCGTCCGCGGCTCACCCATCGACTCCGTGCCGGCCAGCCGCAGCAGCCAGCCCAGCGAGCCGAGCAGGTAGAGCGCGATCACCGCGGCGGCCGCACCCAGCGCGCCGATGATCGTGCCGGTCACCACGTCGCCGCGCTGGGCGTGACCCAGCTCGTGGGCGGTGACCGAGACGACCTCCTCGGGCGTGGCCTCGGTCAGCATCGTGTCGTAGACGACGATCCGCCGGGTCGGCCCGAAGCCGGACACGTACGCGTTCACGGCCCGGGTGCGGCGGGAGGCGTCGGCGACCAGGACATCGCGCACCGGCACGCCGTCGCGAGCGGCGAGGCTCATCAGCTCGGTGCGCAACGGGCCCTGGGCCATCGGAGTGAACTTGTTGAAGATCGGCTCGACGACCACCGGCAGCACGAACGACAGCAGCACCACCAGCGCCGCCGCACCGACGGCCCCGAACGCCCACCACCAGCGCGGGGCGAGCCGGGTCACGGTGAAGAAGCCGAGCAGCGCCAGCCCGCCGATGACCGCGCCGACCGCATAGGACTTGGCCAGGTCGACCGCCCACGGGCCCCAGGTCTGGGTGGAGATGTCGTAGCGCACCACGACGGTGTGCCGCCAGACCGCGAACGGCAGCGTGAGCACCTCGACGACCAGCACGATCACCAGGCCACCGAGGACGGCCTGGGCGATCCAGTGGTCGCCGAACGGGCGCCCGACCAGGGACACCAGCCGCGCCCCCAGCGGTGTGAGGCCGAGCACCAGGGCCGCCAGGAGGCCGACCGCCATGGCGCCGTACGAGCCCGGGCGCAGGTCGGAGTGGAAGGCGCGAGCCCGCTCCACCTGGTCGCCGGGCAGGCCGCGCAGGGCTTCGAGCTGGTCGGCCCGGGGCGCCGGCGGCCGGTGCCACGGGACCACTGTCGCCGCGTACGCGATCAGCGCCAAGACGAGCACACCGAGCGCACACGCCGCCCAGAGCCGGGGAGTCATCGAGCCATCCTAGAGATGGTGATCACGCCACGTGGCGGCGGCGCGGGTAGAGCGGCACGGAGACCGGCGGGTCCGGTGTCTCCAGCAGCTCCACCTCGAAGCCGGCCAGCTCGAACGTCTCGATCGCCCGCAGCTCGCCGGGGGTCAGGTCGGCGATGCCGTCGGGGGTGTCGTACAACGTGCTGACCAGGCATCCGTTGCATTCATCGGTCCGCTCGGCGCAGCGCCCGCAGTCGATGATCATCATTTCCTCCGCATCGTGGGGGGTGCGGCCCGCGCAGGGGGAAGAGGAGCTGTCGCGGACCGACCACCATCGGTGACAGTCACGCTATGGAGGGGGTATGACAAAAATCAGGAGCGGGCGAGCCGGCGCAGCAGTGAGTCGGCTCCCATCGGGTACGCGCCGTGCCGGCGTACCCCGTCGGCCACCTCGCGGTCGGACGAGATCACGACCAGCGGGCGGCCGGCCGGCTCGGCCCGCACCAGCTGGCGGATGAGCTCGTCGGCGGTGTCGCCCTTGTGCGAGAAGAGCACGCGTACGCCGCGCGGGGCAGGCGGCAGCCCGTGCACCCGCTCGGCACCGTCGAAGACCACCGTGACCTCGTCGCCGGTCTGCGCGGCGATCCCGCCCAGCCCGGTGATCAGGCGTTTGCGCTGCTGCTCGAGCGACATCTCGGCGAAGCCGCGCTTGGTGACGTTGTAACCGTCCACGATCAGGTGCGCCCGCGGCAGCGCCAGGAGCTGGTCCAGGCGGCCCGGGTCGTCGGTGTCCTGGGCGCGCGGGCGCGACCGTTCGAGCGCGCCGGGCCGGTCCGCCGCGGTGTCCGCCACGAAGTCGGCCGGCAGCTTGTCGGTCGGGCCCAGCGCCAGCTCGCGCCGCAACCCGGACGCGGCCTGCCCGATCGTCTCCAGCAGCAGCCAGAGGCGGGTCTCGTCGGCCGCCCGGGCGTCCTTGGCGCTCTGCTTGCCGGAGGCAGCCGCCGCCTCCGCCTCGGCGAGACGGGTCTTCAGCCGCCGTACCTCGGCCTCGTGATCGGCCGTCACCTTGGCCTGCCGGCCCTTCTCGGTGGCCAGCAGGTCGGCGGCCCGCTTCTGGGCCGCCTGCGTCTCGCGCAGGGCGCGCGAGGTGGAGCGGGCCTCCTCACGCAGCTGCCCGAGCTCCTCGCGGACCCGGGCCAGCTCGTCGCGCAGCTTGTCGGCCTCGACCTTGGCGACCGCCCGGTCGTGCTCGGCGCGGGCGGCCCGCAGCTCGGCGTCGCGGATCTGGCCGGCGATCGCGGCGACGTCGGCCTCGGCGCGGACCGACACGCCGGCCGCCTCGATCAGCCCGCGCCAGCCCTCCGGCCGGGCCAGATAGGCCAGCGCGGCGACCTCGACCGGGTCGGCCGCGGCGGGGGCCATCCCGCCGGCCACGGCGGCGCCCAGATCACCGGCGTCGGTGACGATGCGGCCGCTGATCCGCTGCCGGAACAGCGGGTCGGCGGCGAGCTGGGCGGCGATGGCGGGCCCGCCGAGCCGGGCCCGGCGGTTGGGGGCGAATTTGGCCACCCGGCGCAACGGCACGGGGGTCTCCTCGGCCGGCAGCCCGGTGAGCGCGGCCGCGGCGAGAATGGTGATCCGCTGCCGGACAGCCTCGGGCAGGGTGGGCTCGGGACCATGATCCTCGTCCGACCCGTCGGCAAGATCGGGTTCTGCATCACATCCGGAGGCCGACCCGCGCTCCCCGGCAGCGCCGAGGCCGGCGGCCAGTTCCAGATCCGCGCTCAGGCCGCTGTCCGCCGACGGGCCCAGGTCCTCGGAGGGGTCGCTGTCCGCGGACCGGCCCAGGTCCTCGGACGGGTCGATGTCCTGGTCAGAAGCCTCGGAGGCGTCCGGGCCGACCGCCTCGGCCGCGCCCGGGCCGTAGCTATGCCCGGTGTCGTCGTCCCCGGCCTGGTCCGGAGCACCCTCGGTCCCACGAGCCGCCTCCTCGAAGGGGCGGTCGTCGAACGGCGGCGGCGCGGACATTTCTCTATTCTCCCACCGTGGGCAGCGGAAAAGCTTGCGGTAGCAAGTGATGTTTTCCCGCCGCGGGCCGGAGTTTGTCATACCCCCTCTCTAAATTGCCCGTCGTGGCACAACCGGCATACGTGCAGGGCACTCTGGACACCCTCCTGAGCGCCGACGGCTCCGTCGATCCGGCGGCGCTGTCCCTGCGGGACACGACCTTCGTCGTGCTCGACCTGGAGACGACCGGCGGGGCGCCGGACGGCGGCGGCATCACCGAGATCGGCGCGGTCAAGGTGCGCGCCGGCGAGGAGCTGGGGGTGCTCGGCACCCTGGTCAACCCGGGTGAGCGCATCCCGCCGTTCATCACCGTGCTGACCGGCATCACCGAGGCCATGCTGGCCCCGGCGCCGCCGATCGAGGCGGTGCTGCCGAGCCTGCTGGAGTTCCTGCGCGGGGCCGTCCTGGTCGCGCACAACGCGCCGTACGACGTCGGTTTCCTCAAGGCCGCCTGCGCCCGGCACGGGCATCCCTGGCCGCAGCTGCGGGTGCTCGACACCGCCGCGCTGGCCCGCCGGGCGCTGACCAAGGACGAGGTGCCCAACCGCAAGCTCGGCACCCTGGCCCAGTTCTTCCGGGCCGCCGTCCAGCCCACCCACCGGGCCCTGGACGACGCCCGGGCCACGGTCGACGTGCTGCACGGGCTGATCGAGCGGCTGGGCAGCTACAAGGTGCACACGCTGGGCGACGCCATCGAGTTCGCCAAGGCGGTCACCCCGACCCAGCGGCGCCAGCGGCACCTCGCCGACGGCCTGCCGCACGCCCCGGGCGTCTACGTCTTCCGCGCCGCCGACGAGCGGCCGCTCTACGTCGGCACGTCGGTCGACATCGCGACCCGGGTGCGCAGCTACTTCACCGCCAGCGAGAAGCGGGCCCGGATGTCCGAGATGATCGGCGCCGCGGTCCGGGTCGAGGCGGTGGAGTGCGCCCACTCACTGGAGGCGGAGGTGCGCGAGCTGCGGCTCATCGCGGCCCACGCGCCGCCGTACAACCGCAGGTCGAAGTATCCGGAGCGGGTCGTCTGGCTCAAGCTGACCGCCGAGGCGTACCCCCGCCTGTCGGTGGTCCGGTCGCTGGCCGAGGACGGCGCCGCCTATCTCGGCCCGTTCTCCTCACGCCGCACGGCCGAGCTGGCTGCCGCGGGTGTCTACGACGCCGTGCCGCTGCGCCAGTGCACCCACAAGCTCTCGATCAAGACCCGCACGCCCGCCTGCGCGCTGGCTGAGCTGGGCCGATGCCCGGCGCCCTGCGAGCACGAGATCACCCCGGAGGAGTACGCCCGCAGAGCCGCCCTGCCCTTTCGCACCGCCACCTACGGCGACCCCCAGCCCCTGGTCGACGCCCTGCTCACCCGCATCGAGGCGCTGTCCGACCGGCAGCGCTACGAGGAGGCGGCGGTGATCAGATCCCGGCTCGTGGCGCTCCTGCGCGCCACCGTCCGGATGCAACGCCTCGGCGCGCTCACCGGCATCAGCGAGCTGGTCGCCGCCCGGCGCAACGACGCCTACGGGTGGGAGATCATCGTGGTCCGGCACGGCCGGCTGGCCGCCGCGGCGACCTCACCGCCCCGGCTGCACCCCCGGCCGACCCTGGACATGGCCCGTGCCACCGCGGAGACGGTCCTGACAGGACCAGGTCCCGTCCCGGCGGCCTCGGCGGAGGAGACCGAGCGGATTCTGGCCTGGCTGGAACGGCCCGACACCCGGCTGGTGGAAACTTCTGGCGACTGGGTGTCACCGGCGCGTGGCGCTGCGCGCTTCACTAGGCTGCTCACCAGGGCGGAAGCCGCGGCGTCGAGAAGAGACTCGTCCGTTCGCTCATCGGTAACTGACCGTTCGGATGACGCTCGCTCGCTTAGGCTGTAAGGAACACGGCGCGCGAAGCCGTGAAAATCGGTGGGATCCGTGCGTACCGTTCGGGGTGAACGAAGCGGGCCGGGCAGATCTTGCGGTAGATCGGTGAGGGGGTGTCCGAGTGGACGTCGACGCCGGCCACGGCGCCGCCCTTGGACGTGCCCTGTCTCCGTCACCCGCGGAGATCCCGCTTTCGCGCCGGTTGCGTTCGTTCCTCAGCTTCCAGGGCAACGACGACGACCCGGTCACCACGCTCACCCGCACCCACCGTCACATCCACCCCTCCGCTGACGCGGGCGTGCTGCGCCGAAGCTACGCCGTCGCGGAGAACATGCACCGCGGCCAGTTCCGCAAGAGCGGCGATCCGTACATCACGCATCCGCTCGCGGTCGCGCAGATCTGCGCCGAGCTCGGCATGGACACCACCACCCTGGTCGCCGCGCTGCTGCACGACACGGTCGAGGACACCAGCTACACGCTGGAGACGCTGCACGGCGACTTCGGCCCCGAGGTGGCCCACCTGGTCGACGGCGTGACCAAGTTCGACAAGGCGTTCTACGGCAAGGTCGCCGAGGCCGAGACGATCCGCAAGATGATCGTGGCCGCCGGCAAGGACGTCCGGGTGCTGGTCATCAAGCTGGCCGACCGCCTGCACAACATGCGTACCCTCGACGCCCGCTCCCCCGCCTCCCGGGCCCGGATCGCGACCGCGACCCTCGACGTGCTGGTCCCGCTGTGCGACCGCCTCGGCATCCAGGCCCTCAAGCGCGACCTCGACGACGTGGTGCTCTACCACCTCGAGCCGGAGTCCTTCGCCCGCATCGACGAGCACGTGAAGAACCGCCCGGGCTGGGCCGAATACGTCGACGACGTGAAGGCCAAGGCGCAGGTCGCGCTGCGCCGATCCCGGGTGGACGCGAAGGTCATGCCCCGCCCGCGGCACTACTACTCGATCTGGAAGGACACGGTCGCCGGCGGCCACGCGGTCCCGCTGGACCTGCCCCGCATCGCGGTGATCGTGGACGGGCCCGAGACCGACTGTTACGCCGCGCTCGGCGCCATCCACGGCCAGTGGCGCCCGGTCGCCGGCCGCTTCAAGGACTTCATCGCCTCCCCGAAGAACAACCTCTACCGCTCGCTGCACACCACGGTGACCGGTCCCGAGGGACGCCTGGTCGAGGTGCTGATCCGCACGGTGTCGATGCACCGCTGCGCCGAGTACGGCGTCGCCACCGGCTACCGCTACCCCAAGTCGACCGAGGGCGCCGAGGCCAGGGGCGCCGACCAGCTCACCTGGCTCAAGCGGGTGCTCGACTGGCAGCAGGACACCACGGACGCCGGCCAGTTCCTCGCCTCGCTGCGCTGTGACCTCGCCGAGGGCCAGATCCAGGTGTTCGCCCACGGCAACACGTTCGACCTGCCGGCCGGCTCGACCCCCGTCGACCTGGCGTACGAGCTCAGTGCCGACAAGGGCGACGAGACGCTCGCCGCGACGATCAACGGCCGGCTGGCCCCGCTGAGCTCGCCCCTGCGCGACGGCGACGTGGTGGAGATCTTCACCGAGACCGACGGCCACGTCGAGGTGGAGCCGGGCGCGGCACCGCGCGGGCCCCGCAAGGAATGGCTCGGCTTCGTGAAGTCGACCCAGGCGCAGATGCAGATCAACCGCTACTTCGCCGAGGAGAACAGCCCCGGCATCAGCATCGCCGACAAGGTCCGGCTGGGCCGCGCGACGATCGGGCTGACCCTGCGCAAGCACGACCGGGGGCTGGCCAGCGAGGTTCCGCTGCGCCGGCTGGCCGAGGAGCTCGGCTATCCCGACCTGGAGACCATGCTGGTGGCCGTCACCGAGCGCAACCTCGAGCCCGACCAGGTGGTCGAGCAGCTCATCGCCCTGGTCGACCACCCGGACTGAGCCCATCGCGCCCGGCCGCTAGCCTGGCGGGGTGAACATCCACCGGCGGTTGCGTGGCGTCGCGTACCAGACGTTCTACCGGCTGCCGCATTCCGTGCGCCGCCGCATCGTCCGCCTGATCGTGCCGAAATATCTGGTCGGCGCCGTGACGATCATCCGCGACTCGGAGGCGCCGGAGCCCGGCCGGTTGCTGCTGCTGCGTCAGCCGCCCGGCCGCAGCTGGGGCCTGCCGGCCGGCCTGCTCAAGAAGGCGGAGCCGCCGGCGGTGGGCGCGGCGCGTGAGCTGTCCGAGGAGTCGGGCGTGGTCATCGACCCGGACGATCTGATCCCGGCGGTGCCGAACGCCATCGTGCACGCCAAGGGCTGGGTCGACACGATCTTCATGGGTTCGGTCCCGGCGTCGACGACCCCGCTGGTGGTCGATGGTGGTGAGGTCCTGGAGGCGGGCTGGTTCCCGCTGGACGACCTGCCCCGGCTGACCCCGAACACAGCGATCGTCCTCGGCATCTACGGCATGGGCCCGCACGCGGCCCACAGCCCGTCATGACGCCGGCCATCGCCGCGGTGGTGCTGGCGGCCGGCGAGGGTCAGCGGCTGCGGCCCCTGACCGAGCTGCTGCCCAAGGCGCTGTGCCCGGTCGGCAACGTCGCCCTGCTGGACCGGGCGCTGACCCGGATCAGTGGTCTCGGCCTGAGCGGACCGTCGCAGGTGGCCGTCAACGCCGCGTACCTCGCCGAGCAGGTTGTCACCCACGTCGGCGACCGCGCGCACCTGTCCGTGGAGCCTGACGGCCCGCTGGGCACGTCCGGCGGCCTCGGCCGCCTCCGGGGGTGGATCGACGGCCGGGGAGCGCTGATCGGCAACGCGGACGCCTATCTGGCGGATCCGCAACGCGAGCCGGGCAAGGACCTCGCGGCGCTGCTGGAGGGCTGGACCGGAGAGACCGTACGGATGCTGACCCGCCCCTTGCCCCCGGGCACGACGGGCGGCTTCAGCGGCCACCGGTTCGCCGGTTTCTCGCTCGTGCCGTGGCGCTACCTCCGCGAACTCACCGACGAGCCGTCCGACCTGGTCCGCACGGTGTGGCGCCCGGCCGAGGCGGCCGGCGAGCTGGAGCTGATCACCTACGACGGCGTCTACATCGACACCGGTACGCCGGCGGACTACCTGAAGGCCAACCTGCACGCAGCCGCCGGCCTGACCGACCCCACGGCCACGCTGACCGGCCGAGCGGCCGAGTCCGTGATCGGTGCCGGCGCCGAGGTCCACGGCAGCGTCACCCGGTGCGTGATCTGGCCGGGGGCGACAGTGCACGAGGGCGAGTCGCTGCGGGACGCCGTCCGCGCCGGCCAAGACCTCACCGTCCCCGCCTGACCGCCGGCCGCCCCGTGGATAGCATGAACCGACCCGTCCCACTCATCCGCCTCATCGCCGAGGAGACGCCAGCGTGAACACCGCGATCGTGCACATCGAGTGCGCCACCGACTCCATCCCGGAGGTCGCCGAGGCGCTCGCCGCGCTGCCCGGCGTGAGCGAGGTCTACTCGGTGGCCGGCAACGTCGACCTGATCGCGATCGTCCGGGTCGCCCAGTTCGACGAGATCGCCGAGGTGATCGCAGGCCGGATCTCCAAGACCCCGGGGGTTCTCAACACGGAGTCGCACATCGCCTTCCGCGCGTACTCCAAGCACGACCTGGAGGACGCCTTCGCGATCGGCCTCCCAGACGCCGACTGAGCACCGCCGGGCACCGCCAGGCGCCGGCCGCCGACCAACGCCGCCGCCACCGACCAGCGCCGGCGAGCGCCATGAGGTCCCGGCCGCGGCACCCGCGAGCGCCATGAGGTCCCGGCCGAGCTCCGGCGAGCGCCATGAGGCGCCGGCCGAGCGCCGGCGAGCGCCGTAAAAGTGTCGGCGGCCACGGATACGCTGCCGCGATGTCCGACACCCCGCTGACCGACGACCGGCATCCCGCCGAGGTCGTGACCGGCCTGGTCGACCAGGTCCTGACCCTGGCGGCCACCTGGACCGCCTGGGACGGCGTCCCCGTCCCGGCCGGCGACCGCCTCTACACCCCGCACAAGGCCATCCGGCGGGTCGCAGACCACCTCATCGACCATCTGGCCGAGATGGAGGCCCGCGTCGCCGGAGTGCCCACGATCCCGGACGCCTGGCATGCCTCCGCGACCACCACCGCCGCCGATCTCGCCGCCTTCACCGCGGCCGACCTCGACGAGGCCCGCAGCCGGCTCACCCGGCTGGCGCAGATCTTCGACGTGCGGCTACGGGCCCTCTCCGACGCCCAGCTCGATCGGCGGGACGGCTCGGCCTGGTCGCCGCGGCAGATCGCCTTCCATCTGGCGGAGTCGCTCTACTACGCCGAGTCCGTCGGCCGCCTGCGGGCATGAAAAGGGGACCCCGTGGGGTCCCCTTTCCGTGCTCTTCGATCAGCGACCGGAGGTGATCTCCTCGCGCTCCTCGCGGGCGGTCACCGGCGGCATGCCCGGTGACACCGGCGCCTCGGCCGGCTTCTCGACCGGGAAGAAGAAGCCCTTCACCGCAGGCGCCAGGGCGCCGAGGCGGTTCATCTTCTTCGGGACGACCCAGCCGGCGTAGTCCAGCGGCAGCGGGTGGCCGTAGTCGTCGACCGGGCCCAGCGGCTGGTGGACCTCGTAGAACCGGCCGTCGGGGGCCCGCTTGATGATGCCGGTCTCCACGCCGTGGGCCAGCACCTCGCGGTCGTGCTGCTGCAGGCCCAGGCAGATCCGCACGGCCAGCCAGTACGCCAGCGGCGGCAGGATCACCATGCCGATGCGGCCGGCCCAGGTCATCGCGTTCAGGCTGATGTGGAACTTGTCGGCGATGACGTCGTTGCCGCCGGAGATGGTGGCCACGATGAAGAACGTGAACGCCATCGCGCCGACGCCGGTGCGCTCGGGTGTGTCCCGCGGGCGCTGGAGCAGGTGATGGGACTTGTTGTCCTTCATCCGCCGGGCCTCGATGAACGGGTACATCATCGGGAGGGTGAACAGCGCGCCCAGGCCGACGACGGCCGGCCAGAACAGCGGCGGGATCACGTAGCCGTTGCCGATCGGGATGTCGATCTGCCAGGCCGGCATGAGCCGGACCAGGCCGTCCATGAACATGACGTACCAGTCGGGCTGGCTCGCCGAGGAGACCTCGGAGGCCCGGTACGGCCCGAACAGCCAGATCGGGTTGATCTGGAACAGGCCGGCCATCAGCGAGATGACGCCGAAGACGGCCATGAAGAAGCCGCCCTGCTTGAGCGCGTACCGCGGGAACATGCGCTCGCCGACGACGTTCGAGTTGGTCCGGCCGGGGCCGGGCCACTGGGTGTGCTTCTGCTTGAACACCAGGCCCAGGTGCACGCTGATCAGCGCGAGCAGGCCGCCCGGGATGAGCAGCACGTGGGCGATGTAGAAGCGGCCGATGATCAGCTCGCCGGGGAACTCGCCGCCGAAGACCGACGCCGACACCCAGGAGCCGACGACCGGGATCGACAGCATGATCGCCGAGGCGATGCGCAGGCCGGTGCCGGACAGGCCGTCGTCCGGCAGGGAGTAGCCGGTGAAGCCGGCGAGGAAGCCGAGCAGGAACAGCGTGATGCCGATGATCCAGTTGGCCTCACGCGGCTTGCGGAACGCGCCGGTGAAGAAGACGCGGGCCATGTGCACGATCATGGAGGCCATGAAGAGCAGGGCCGCCCAGTGGTGCATCTGGCGCATGAACAGACCACCGCGGACCTCGAACGACAGGTCTAGCGACGACGCGTACGCGGTCGACATCTCGGTGCCGCGCAGCGCCGGGTAGGCGCCGTCGTACGCGATCTCCTTCATCGACGGGTCGAAGAAGAGGGTCAGGAAGACGCCGCTGAGCAGCAGGACGATGAACGAGAACAGCGCGATCTCGCCCAGCAGGAAGGACCAGTGGTCCGGGAAAACCTTGTTGAGCAGGCCGCGAAGGGGGGTGGCGACCTGCAGGCGCTCGTCGAGACCCTTGGCTGTCTTACCCGGTACGGCTGCTAGATCGAATTTCCGGCGCTTCATGGCCGCTCCCAGAAGTCTGGCCCTACGGCCTCTCGATAGTCCGACGTTGCCACGAAGAAGCCTTCCTCGTCCACCGTGATGGGCAGCTGAGGCAGGCGGCGGCTCGCGGGACCGAAGATCGGCCTGGCGTTTTCCGTGATCAGGAACTGCGACTGGTGGCACGGGCAGAGGAGCCGGTTGGTCTGCTGCTCGTACAGGCTGGCGGGGCAGCCGGCGTGGGTGCAGATCTTCGAGTATGCGACGTAGTTACCCCACATCGCACCCTTGTTCTTGGCATCGCCGTCGGTCGCGGCGCGGGCCACCGAGGCGTCACCGGCGCGCAGGTGGATGAGCAGGGTGGGCGAGTCGGCGTACTCGTTGGTCGCGCCGTGCGGGATGCCCGGGAAGACCGTGATCTGGCCGCCGACGCTGACGTCCTCGGGCCGGATCGGCGTGCCGTCCTCGCGGGTGAGCCGGACCAGCTTGCCCTGGTTGGGCACCGGGTCGAAGCCGGTGCGGAACATCGGCGGGTCCTGACCGCGGTCCGGCTTGTGCGGGCTGCGGATCAGGCCACCGATCAGCGGGGCCACCGCGGCGAGGGCGATCGGGGTCAGGCCCAGCGCGACCGCGCCCTTGAGCAGCGGCCGGCGCTGGATGGCGAGCTCGTCGGCCGTGAACAGCATCGTCTGGCCGGTGATCTGCCGGTCCTCGTCGGTGGACATCGCCTCGTGGCGGTCCTGGATCGAAACCTCGTGCGGCAGCAGCTTCTTGGCCCAGGTCAGGATCGCGAAGCCGATCGCCAGCAGCGCCAGGCCGAGCGAGATGCCCAGCACCGGCGTGTAGTAGTCGCTGGTGGTGTGACCCAGCTCGTACTCCCACGGCCAGAAGATGTACGCGATCAGGAAGACCAGGCCGAGCAGGCCCGCGACGAGGAACATCAGGGCGATCGAGCGCTCGATGCGCTTCTCGGCCCGGGTGTTCGGCCCCGGGAACTGCGACTCGTACGTGACGATCTCGATGTCGTCCCGGCGAGCGCCCTCCCGGACGATCTCGAAGCGCGACAGCCGCGGGTCGCTGAGGTCCAGCGGCTCCTCGCCGGCGCCGTGCGCGCCGTGCGGTTCCTTGACAACGGTCATGACTTCCCCGCAATCCACAGCGCCGCGAAGACCAGGATCGTGATGCCGACGACGAAGATCGCCAGACCCTCGGTGACCGGACCGTACCGGCCCAGGTTGAACAGGCCGCCCGGGTCCTTGTCCTCCTGGAGCTGCATCTTGACGTACGTGATGATCTCGCGCTTCTGGTCCGGGGTCAGCTCGTTGTCGCCGAACACGGGCATGTTCTGCGGGCCGCTGAGCATGGCCGAGTAGATCTCCTCGGTCGTCGCGTCGTGCAGGCTCGGCGCGTACTTACCGGAGGACAGCGCACCACCGCCGCCCCCGAAGCCGTGGCAGGAGGTGCAGTTCAGCCGGAACAGCTCACCACCGGCCGCCAGCGCCTCGGGGTTCTCCTCGAGGGTCATGGTCAGGTCGCCGGTCGGGATCTGCGGGCCGCCACCCAGCTCCTGGATGTACTGCCCGAGCTGCTTGGTCTGCGCCTTGTCGAACTGCGGCGGCTTCTGCGCGGCCTGGGCCTCCTGGCGGGTCATCGGCATGCGGCCGGTGCCCACCTGGAACTCGACCGAGGCCGAACCGACGCCGATGAGGCTCGGCCCGCGACCCTCGACACCCTCGGCGTTGCGGCCGTGGCACGAGATGCAGCTGTTGTCGAAGAGCGCCTTGCCCTCCTGCGCGGACGCGGAGAGCTGAGGGGTGTCCTCGGCGAACGCGCCCGGGGCGAAAGCGGTGTAGACGCCTCCGGCCAGCGCGAGCGCGGCGAGCATGCGCGCCGCCGCGCCGAGGCGCCGCCGCACCCGGCTCGGCGCCGACCGCCGCCGGTTGAACACCCGGAAACGCCGGCCGGCGGGGGTGTCAGAAGTCATGGGCTGTGTCCTCTGGGTTTTGACCTTGAAACTCACGGGCGGGCGGCTACTGCAGCCAATAGATCATGGCGAACAGCGCGATCCACACGACGTCGACGAAGTGCCAGTAGTACGACACCACGATCGCCGAGGTGGCCTGCGCCGGCGTGAACCGGCCCATGGTGGTGCGGATCATGTAGACGATGAAGGCGATCAGACCGCCCGTGACGTGCAGACCGTGGAACCCGGTCGTCAGGTAGAACATCGAGCCGTAGCCGTCGCTGTTGAGCTTGACGCCCTCGCCGACCAGCGTGCGGTACTCGTTCGCCTGGCCGAGCACGAAGATCAGGCCCATGACGAAGGTGATGGTGAACCAGCGTCGCAGCGCGAAGACGTCACCCTTCTCCGCCGCGAAGACACCGAGCTGGCACGTGACCGAGGAGAGCACCAGGACCACCGTGAAGGTGGTGGCGTACGGGATGTTGAGCTCTCTGGTGTGCTCCTCCCACATCTCCGGGGCGGCGGCACGGATCGAGAAATACATGGCGAACAACGCCGCGAAGAACATGAGTTCACTGGAGAGCCACACGATGGTCCCCACGCTGACCATGTTGGGTCTCGTCAGCGAGTGGATCCGGCTCTTGTCGATGGCTGCCGCTGTCACGGGCTCATTATTGCCCCGCGATCACTCGAACATGTCGCGGGGGGCCCAATCCGTACCTGGTTCGCGCCCCGTGCGCCGGTGACGGTCGGTCGGGGCCTAGCCTCGAAGGGTGCAGCCAGTCGAAATGCCCACGCTCGCGGCGGCCTCGGGGGATACTGCGCCCCCGCCGTTCAGCGTCGCCGAGATCTTCACCCAGATCCGGCTGACCAGCCTGCTCGCGCTCTTCCTGGTCATCGCCGGGGCCGTCTACCTCTACGGCGTGCACCGCCTGCGGCAGCGCGGCGACCACTGGCCGCGGGGCCGCACGGTCGCCTTCCTGCTCGGCGGGCTGGGCTCGATCGCCGCGGTGACGGTGACCGGCCTTGAGGCATATGACACAACCCTGCTCAGCGTGCACATGGTGCAACACATGGTGCTGTCCATGGTGGGCCCGATCTTCCTGGCCCTCGGCGCGCCGGTGACGCTGGCGCTGCGCACGCTGCCCGCGGCCAACCGCAAGGTGCTGCTGGCGGTGCTGCACAGCGGGGCCGCCCGGGTGCTGACGTTCCCGCTGGTCGCGTTCGGGATCTTCGTCGCCAACCCGTTCGTCCTCTACTTCACCGGGCTCTACCGGGCCACGCTCGAGCACGCCTGGCTGCACGAGTTCATCCACGTGCACTTCATCGTCACCGGGTGCCTGTTCTTCTGGCCGCTGCTCGGCCTGGACCCGCTGCCCAACCGCTGGCCGTACCCGGCGCGGGCGTTGCTCATGGTGCTGTCCGTGCCGTTCCACACGGTGCTGGGGCTGACCATCATGCAGAGCAAGACCCTGCTCGGCGGCGACTGGTACCCGAGCCTGGGCCTGGACTGGTCGAACCCGTGGAACGACCAGGTGGTGGCCGGCGGCATCCTGTGGGCCGGCGGCGAGATCGTCAGCGTCACGATGCTGGGCATCCTGGTGCTGCAGTGGATCAAGCAGTCGGAGCGCGAGGCCAAGCGGATCGACCGGGCCCTGGACCGCGCGGAGGCCGAGGACCAGCGCCGCGCCGGCGCCGTGCCGGACGAGCCGGCCGGCGCGGGCCCGGCGGCGGCGACCAAGATCACAGAGCCGGCCCCGACGGTACGACCACAGCCGGACGCCCGCTAGCCGGTTCGGTACGATCAGCGGGCACCTACGAGCGTGGGAACCGGGGCACACATGAGCGACGACAGCAAGCCGCAGCCGGACAAGTACACCGTCCTGCTGTACAGCGACGACCCAGCGGTCCGGGACCGGATCAGGCTGGCGATCGGCGTCCGCCCCGCCGCCGACCTCTCCGTGGAGTTCGTCGACGCCTCCACCTGGGAGGAGTGCCGGATCCTGCTGGACACGTACGAGATCGACCTGATGGTCCTCGACGGCGAGGCGGCCCCGGCCGGCGGTCTGGGCATCGCCCGCCAGACCAAGGACGAGTACGCCGACCCGCCGCCCACCTGCGTGGTGATCGCCCGCGCCGCCGACCGCTGGCTGGCCGCGTTCGCCCAGGTCGACGCGACGCTGGTGCACCCGCTCGACCCGGTGACCACCGGTCAGACCATCGCCGGCATGCTCCGCGGCCGCCGCGACGGCGTGATCCCGCTGGGCACCATGGGCAAGCTGGGCTGAAGCGAACCACAGCTGCCCTTCCAACCACCCCGCCGCGCCCTTGACCGGACTGAAGGCAACCCGAACTCCCCCCGAAGGAGTGTGCCCCGCATGGGAGCACCGACCTGGCCGAACCTGCTGAGTGCCCTGCTGCGCTCGGAGGAGCTCTCGGCGCAGGACACCGCCTGGGCCATGGGCGAGATCATGGCCGGCAACGCCACCCCGGTGCAGGTCGCCGGGTTCGCGGTGGCGCTGCGGGCCAAGGGTGAGACACCCGGCGAGCTGGCCGGGCTGGTCGAGGCCATGCTGGCCAACGCCACGGTGGTCGAGCTGCCCGAGGACCTCCGCGCGGACGCCGTCGACGTGGTGGGCACCGGCGGCGACCGGGCCCACACGGTCAACATCTCCACGATGGCCGCGATCATCACGGCCGCCGCCGGGGTCAAGGTCGTCAAGCACGGCAACCGCGCGGCCTCGTCCGCCGGCGGCACCGCCGACCTGCTGGAGTTCTTCGGCATCCCGCTGGACCTGGGCCCGGAGGGGGTCAAGCGCACCGTCGCCGAGGCCGGGATCGGCTTCTGCTTCGCCGCCCGCTACCACCCCGGCATGCGGCACGCCGCCGTGACGCGGCGCGAGCTGGGCCACCCGACGTTCTTCAACGTGCTGGGCCCGCTGACCAACCCGGCCCGGCCCCGCGCGGCGGCGGTCGGCTGCTTCGACCAGCGGATGGCCCCGGTGATGGCCGAGGTCTTCGCCCGCCGTGGCGACTCCGCGCTGGTCATGCGCGGCGAGGACGGCCTGGACGAGTTCACCACGGCGGCGCCGACCCGGATCTGGACGGTCAAGGACGGCACGGTGACCGAGTCCGTGGTGGACGCGGTCGACTTCGGACTGCCCCGCAGCAACCCGGGTGATCTGCGCGGCGGCGACGCGGCGTTCAACGCCGACGCGGCGGTGCGCACGTTCGCCGGCGAGAAGGGCCCGGTCCGCGACGCGGTCCTGCTCAACGCGGCGGCGGCGTTCGCGGCCCACGCGCGGTTCCCCGGCACGTTCGCCGACACGATGCGCGCCGGGATCGCCCGGGCCGCGGAGACGGTGGATTCGGGGGCGGCCACGGCGCTGCTCGGCCGCTGGGTCGAGGCCGCGAAGGCGGCCAAGGCCGCCGAAGCCGCCTGAGGTCGCGGAGCCGGCCGGTGACCGGCCAATATTTTCCTGACACGCCGGGCCGGGTTCCTGACCCGCGTCGCGGCCCGTGACAACGTTCGAAGGACATTCGGGTAATTCCACCTTCCGGCGAAGAGGAGCCACCCGTGCGAGACCGAGAACTGCGCTGCGTCATCTGCAACACCGAGATGCCGTTCGAGACGCCACCCTGCGCCGACGGCCATGCCGAGGAGTGCCCCGAGCTGCTCTGCACGCGCTGCGGCGCGGCGGAGATCGTCGCCCCGGTCACCTTCCGGGTGCTGTTGTCCGCGGGCGGGTCCCGAGTGGCCCCCCAGCAGCGCCGGGCCGCCTGACCCACACCCACCTGACCCCGCGCCCCGGCGCGGGCGGCACAGGCAAGCAGAAGGCCCGCACCCCCGAGGGGATGCGGGCCTTCTGACGTTGCTCTCTCCGGCTCAGTGCTCGGCGGGGTGCCGGGTGCCTGAGTAGTACTCGAACAGCAGGCCGCAGGACGCGAAGATCACCATGATCATGCCCAGGGCGACCAGCCACCACTGCCAGAACACCAGGCCCAGGCCGGCGGTCGACGCGGCCAGGGCCAGGCCGAAGGGCCAGTAGCTGCCCGGGCTGAAGAAGCCGACCTCACCGGCGCCCTCGGCGATCTCGCCGTCCTCGCGGTCCTCGGGCCGCAGGTCGATGCGCCGGGCCACGAACCAGAAGAAGCCGCCGCACATCGAGCAGAGCAGGCCGGAGAGGATCAGGGCGACGAAGCCGATCCACTCGAGCTGGCCGATCTCGCCGTAGGTGTAGGCACCGTAGACGGCGGCCGCGCCGAACAGGAAGGCGGCAACGCCGGCGAAGATCTTGTATTCGGTCTTCAACTCAGGTCCCCTACTTCCCCGCCGCGGTGTTGCCGGACTGGTTCCAGGACTGGTTGGTCCGGCGGGTGTCGAATGGCTGCGTGGTGACGGCGAAGCGCTCGTCGCCGGTGAAGCCGATCGCACCCATCGCGTCCTGGGTGGAACCGCCGGCCTCCTTGGCCGCGAGGAACTGGTCGAACTTCTCCGGGGAGACGACCACCAGCTCGAACTGCATGAAGGCGTGGTACGTCCCGCAGAGCTCGGCGCAGCGACCGACGTAGCGGCCCTCACGGTCGAGGGTCACCTCGAAGGTGTTGCGCACGTTGCCCGGGAACACGTCACGCTTGAAGAGCATCTCCGGCACCCAGAACGAGTGGATGACGTCGCGGCTGGTCTCCTCGAAGCGGATCTTCTTGCCCGTGGGCAGGACCAGCAGCGGGATGACGTCGCTCGAGCCGAGGTTGGACGCGACCGTCTTGGCCTCCGCGCCGGGTGCGTCGCGGTAGTTGAACTGCCAGTTCCACTTGAACGCCACGACCTCGACGGTCATGTCCGGCTTGGCCGAGAGCTTGTCCACGTCGGTCTGCACGATCGCCGTGTAGTAGAAGAGCACCGCGACGATCAGCACCGGGGTCACCGTGTACAGAACCTCGAGCGGCATGTTGAACCGGGTCTGCACGGGCAGATTGTCGCCACGCTTGCGGTACCGGATGATGCACCAGAAGATCAGGCCCCAGACGAAGAACCCGACGACCAGCGCCGCGATCGTCGACGCGATCCAGAGGTCGTACATCTTGTGGGCCTGCAGACTGATGCCGTGCTCGGGCCAGCCGAACCCGCCGAAGGCGCCTCCGACGCTGTCCACGGAACAGCCCGACAGCAGGGCCAGCAGCATGGCACCACCGACACCGAGCCCGGCGAGCCGTACGACACGCGGCCGTGCGACCGAACTCCTTGAGACCACCTGCTCCTGCCTCCCTAGAGCACCGCCCGGTGCGAAATCCGGACACCGGCGGCAAGGCGTCACCGACGGTCGCACACTACTCGACCTGGCCCTGCCACCCGCTGACCGGGGGTCGGATCTTCGGCGTACCCGAGAAACGACTGATCATGTGGACGATACCGTTCGGAAGGTGGAATTCATGGCCGATCCCGCCGGTGCGCCCGCCTACCTGGACGCGGCCAGCGCCGCTCCCCCGCATCCCGTCGCGCGGCAGGCGCTGCTCGCCGCGCTGGCGGACGGCTGGGCCGATCCGGACCGCCTCTACGCCGCCGGCCGGCGGGCCCAGCAGCTGCGTGAGGCGGCGCAGGGCAGCGTCGCCGACTCCCTGGGGGTACGGCAGGACGAGGTGTCCTTCCAGTCCTCGGGTACGGCCGCGGTGCACGCCGCTGTCCTGGGCGGACTCGCCGGGCGGGCCCGGGTCGGACGGACGCTGGTCCACTCGGCGATCGAGCACTCGGCGGTGCTGCACGCCGCGGCCCAGGCGGGCGACGCGGTGCCGGTCGGGGTCGACCTGGCCGGCCGGCTCGACCTGGACGCCTGGCGTACGGCGGTCGGCGCGCCCGGAGTAGCTCTCGCGAGCCTGATCAGCGCCAGTCACGAGGTCGGCACCGTGCAGCCGGTGGCCGCTGCCGCGGAGACCTGCGCCGAGCACGGCGTGCCGCTGTTCGTGGACGCCGCGCAGTCGATCGGGCGGGTGCCCGTGCCGCCGGGCTGGTCATTGCTGACGGCCAGCGCGCACAAGTGGGGCGGTCCGGCGGGGGTCGGAGTGCTGGTGGTGCGTAAGGGCGTGCGGTGGCTGTCGCCGTACCCGGGTGATGATCGTCACCGGCCGCGGCCGGTCGGCGCGCTCGATCTGCCGGCCGTCGTCGCGGCCGCGGCCTCGCTGCGGGCCGTGCTGGCCGAGGCGCAGACCGAGGCCGTGCGGCTCACCGCCCTGGTGGAACGGATCCGGGCGACCGTCGCGGCCACCGTGCCCGACGTCGAGGTGGTCGGCGATCCGGTGCAGCGGCTGCCGCACCTGGTCACCTTCTCCTGCCTGTACGTCGACGGCGAGGCCCTGCTGCACGCGCTGGACCGGCAGGGCTTCGCCGTCTCCTCCGGCTCGTCGTGCACCGCCTCGACGCTGCGGCCCAGTCACGTGCTGGAGGCGATGGGCGTGCTCAGCCACGGCAACGTCCGGGTGTCGCTGCACCGCGGGACCACCGAGGATGAGGTGGACCGCTTCCTGGCAGTCCTGCCCGGGGTGGTCGCCGGGCTCCGGGCAGAGGCGGGAATGTGATCGAGGTGGACTCGCGGGGCCGGCGCTGCCCCCTGCCGATCATCGACCTGGCCAGGCGGCTGCCGACGGTGGCGGTCGGCGAGGTGGTGCGGGTGCTGGCGGACGACCCGGCGGCGGCCAACGACATCCCGGCCTGGTGCCGGATGAAGGCCCAGGAATATCTGGGCAGCCCGGCGCCGGACGTCTACGAGGTGCGCAGAGTCAGGTAGTCGACGACCGGGCCCACCGGCTCCTCGGCCAGGAACGTGTCCACGACCAGCCGCGGACCCAGGTAAGGCTCGTACTCGGCCTGGCGTTCCAGCACACGTACCCAGTCCGGGATGCCGTCGTGGGCGCGGGCGGCGAAGCGGGTCTCGACCCGGCGGCGGTGCTCGGCGTCGTCGCCGCAGACCACCTCGACGACCCGCAACGGGACGTCGAGGCGCTCGGCGAGCTCGACCCAGTGCTGGCGGGCCGCCTTCACCGGGTTCACCGCGTCGATGATCACGTGGTGGCCCATCCGGAGCTGGGCCTCCGCGAGCGCCGCCACCACCCCGTACGCGGCATAGCCGGGCCGGGGCTCGGTGACGTCGTACGCCCGCATGGTGAAGTCGACGGTGTCGACCGCCAGCACGGCGGCCGGCAGCACCGCCCCCACCCGCTCGGCGAGCGTGCTCTTGCCCACGCCCGGCAGGCCGGCGAAGACGGCTAGCACCATTACTGTCAGGCCGGGGCGGGCAGGTGCGGCTGGACGTCGGCCGCGGCCTGGTCACCGTAGGAGTCGGCGAGGCGCTTGAGGAAGAAGTCGGCCTTGACGTCGTACTCCTGCGGGCCGACCGTCTCGAGCACGAGCGCGGCGACCAGCGAGCCCACCTGCGCGGCCCGCTCGAGGCCGACACCCCAGCCCAGGGCGGCGAAGAAGCCGGCCCGGAAGCCGTCGCCGACGCCGGTCGGGTCGTCCGGGATGACGTCGCGGGCCACCGGCACGTGGATCCGCTCCAGGTCGCGACCGGTGATCTCCACGCCGTCCTTGCCCAGCGTGGTGACCCGGATCTTGACCTGCTCGAGGACCTGCTCGCTGGTGAGGCCGGCCTTGGTCTCCAGCAGCGAGCGCTCGTAATCGTTGGTCAGCAGGTATTCGGCGCCGGTGATCAGCGTCAGCACGTCGCTGCCGTCCATCCGGGCGAGCTGCTGCGACGGGTCGGCGGCGAACGCGAAGCCGCGGGCCCGGCACTCCTGCGAGTGGCGGATCATCGCGGCCGGGTCGTTGGCGCTGACCAGCACCAGGTCGAGGCCGCCGACGCGGGCGGCCACCGGGGCCAGCTCGATGTTGCGGGCCTCGCTCATCGCGCCGGCGTAGAACGAGGCGATCTGGTTCAGGTCGTCGTCGGTGGTGCAGACGAAGCGGGCCGTGTGGGCGACCTCGCTGACGTGCACCGAGTCGCAGTCGACCCCGTGCCGCTCGAGCCAGGACCGGTAGTCGGCGAAGTCGGCGCCGACCGCACCCACCAGGATCGGGCGCAGGCCGAGCTTGCCCATGCCGTAGGCGATGTTCGAGGCCACGCCGCCGCGCCGCACGACCAGGTCGTCGACCAGGAACGAGAGCGAGACCTTGTGCAGCTGGTCGGCGATCAGCTGCTCGGCGAACTTGCCGGGGAAGTGCATCAGGTGGTCGGTGGCGATCGAGCCGGTAACGGCGATCTTCATGTCGGCCCTCGAGGTCGGGTGCGATTACCGGGTGAGCCTACCGGCCGTCGGCCCGGGCGACACCCGGGCGTCATCTGGTGGACATGGTCGAGGGCCGCTCCCCAGCTCGGGAACGGCCCTCGGCAGAGTGGATCAGTGGAACGAGTCGCCGCAGGCGCAGGAGTTCTGCGCGTTCGGGTTGTCGATGGTGAAGCCCTGGGCGTCGATGCGGTCCGCGAAGTCGATCGTGGCACCCGCCAGGTACGGCGAGCTCATCCGGTCGACGACGACCTCGACACCGTCGAACTCCGCCACGATGTCGCCGTCCAGCGAGCGCTCGTCGAAGAACAGCTGGTAGCGCAGGCCGGAGCAGCCACCGGGCTGCACGGCGATGCGCAGGCGCAGGTCATCGCGACCTTCCTGCGCGATGAGACGCTTGACGTTGGCGGCCGCGACGTCGGTCAAGATGACGCCGGTCGGCGCGGCCGTGGTGGCCTCGGTCGACTCGGTGTGCGCTTCAGTGGTCACGTTGCGGTTCTCCTGCCGGTCCGGTGATGTGCCGTACCGGCCAACGCTAACGCTGTCCGGGCGTATTCCCAATCGCTGGGGCCGAGATGTCGAACACCTGGTCATCTGCTCCATTGCCGGGCGAGCCCGGCGGCGACCTCGCGCAGGCCCCGGGCCGGCTCGGCGAGCGCCTGTTCCTCGGAGCCGAAGTGCTCGATCAGGGCGTACGTCTCGGTGACCCCGGCACTGGCCGCCTCGCGGTGACCGGTCTCGTTGCGCCCGGCGATGACCACGCAGGGCAGGCCCCGGTCGCGGGCGCCGTTGGCGATGCCGGCGGCGACCTTGCCGCGCAGCGACTGGTGATCGAACGAGCCCTCACCGGTGATCACCAGATCCGCCGCGTCGAGCTGCTCCTCCAGCTTGATCAGGCCGGTAACCAGGCCGATCCCGGAGACGACCCGGCCGCCGAGGGCGAGCAGGGCGGCGCCGATCCCACCGGCCGCGCCGCCACCGGGCAGGACGCGCAGATTCTCGACGCCGAACGCCTGCTCCAGCACGCCGGCGAAGTGGTCCAGCGCCGCGTCCAGCCGCAGCACGTCCTCGCGGGTGGCGCCCTTCTGCGGGCCGTAGACGTTGCTGGCGCCGTGCAGGCCGACCAGCGGGTTGTCGACGTCGGTGGCCGCCACGAGACGTACCTGGCGCAGCTGGGGCTCGCCGGCCAGGGCGGTCGCGGTGATCAGCGGCGCTCCCCCGTACGGCAGGGCGTAGCCGCTCACGTCGACCGGGCCGGCACCCAGCGCGGCCAGCATCCCGGCGCCGGCGTCGTTGACCGCGGAACCGCCGAGCCCGACGACCACCTCGGCCGCGCCGGCCTCCACCGCGGCGGCGAGCAGCAGGCCCAGCCCGTACGAGGTGGCGGCGTTGACGTCCCGTTCCTGCTTGCTGAGCAGGTGCAGGCCGCAGGCCTGGGCACTTTCGACATAGGCCGTGTCGCCTACGAGCAGCACCTCGCCGCGGGCCGGGCGACCCAGCGGGTCGACGGTGTCGACCGGGAGCCGGCGGCCGCCGAGCGCGGTGGCCAGCACCTCGACGAAGCCGGGACCGCCGTCGGACAGCGGGCGCAGCACGGTCTCGTCGTCCGGGGCGGTCTCGTGCCAGCCCTCGGCCACCGCGGTGGCGACCTCGGAGGCGGTCAGCGTGCCGGCGAACTTGTCGGGGCAGATCAATACGCGCACGGGGAGAAAGTACAGGCATCACACAGGTTGGGGTGTCACGCTCGGTTGCATGGCCACTCTCATGCAGCGACTGCAGATGTTCCTGCGCAGCCCCAAGGGACAGAAGATCGTGCAGCAGGGTCAGCGGCAGCTGGCCAAGCCGGAGAACCAGGCGCGGCTCCGCAAGCTCGCGACCAAGCTCCAGGGCCGCCGCCGCTGAGTGCCCTAGGACACTCCTTCGGCGGCCGACGGCGCGGCAACGTTGTGGAAACATGGATCTCGTGACGTCGACCTGGACCGAACCTGCGAACACCGCCACGGCGCTGCTGTTGCTCGGCCGTGGCACCGATCCCGCCAGCGAGCGCGGCGTGGACTGCCCCGGCGATCTGCCGGCGCCCAGCGACCCCGACCTCGTCGCCCGCGCCAAGGCCGCCAAGGCCGCGCTCGGCGACCGGGTGTTCGTGCTGGGCCACCACTACCAGCGTGACGAGGTCATCCAGTTCGCCGACGTCACCGGCGACTCGTTCAAGCTCGCCCGCGAGGCGGCAGCCCGCCCCGACGCGGAGTTCATCGTGTTCTGCGGCGTGCACTTCATGGCCGAGAGCGCGGACATCCTGACCGGCCCCGGCCAGCAGGTGATCCTGCCCGACCTGGCCGCCGGCTGCTCGATGGCCGACATGGCCGTGCTGGGCCAGGTGGAGACCGCCTGGGAGCACTTCACCGATCTGGGGATCGCCGGCGATGTGGTCCCGGTGACGTACATGAACAGCTCGGCCGACATCAAGGGCTTCGTCGGCCGCAACAACGGCGTGGTCTGCACCTCGTCCAACGCCAAGCGCGCCCTGGACTGGGCGTTCGAGCAGGGCCGGCAGGTCTTCTTCCTCCCCGACCAGCACCTGGGCCGCAACACGGCGGTGCTGGAGATGGGCTTCGACCTCGACGACTGCGTGCTCTACGACCCGCACAAGCCGAACGGCGGCCTCACCCCCGAGCAGCTGCGCGACGCCAAGATGATCCTCTGGCGCGGGCACTGCTCGGTGCACGGCCGGTTCACCATCGACAGCGTGCGCGAGGTGCGCGAGCGGGTGCCCGGAGTGCGCGTGCTGGTCCACCCGGAGTGCACGCACGAGGTGGTCCGCGCGGCCGACGAGGTCGGCTCGACCGAATACATCATCCGGGCCCTGGACGCGGCGCCCGCCGGCTCGGCCTGGGCGGTCGGCACCGAGCTCAACCTGGTCCGCCGGATGGCGCTGGCCCACCCGGACAAGCACATCACCTTCCTGGACCGGACGGTCTGCTACTGCTCGACCATGAACCGCATCGATCTCCCGCACCTCGTGTGGGCGCTCGAGGAGCTCGTGGCGGGCCGCGTGCCCAACCGCATCACCGTCGACGAGGACACCGCGAAGTACGCGCGGGTGGCCCTCGATCAGATGCTGGCACTGCCGTAAAACCTCACCCTCGGTAACCGTCGATGAGCCGTACGCACCGTCGCACCTTTTTGTTGCCTTAATCATCAGCAATTCGTGCCGCCTTGGGCGTTGTGATGATTTCTGCTCTGGTCACGCAGGGCTATGCTGCCCGGGCGGCAGCCGCCCGGTCCCCCACCGTCGGCTGCACCCCTGTTCGCATCCGGGCGCGCTGACGCGCCCGCCTCTGGAGGTTGCGTTGACCGACGACGTCCTGGCCGTACACGGCGGTACGCCGCTGCACGGACAGATCCGGGTCCGTGGCGCCAAGAACCTGGTTTCCAAGGCCATGGTGGCCGCCCTGCTGGGCGAGTCGCCGAGCCGGCTCTTCGACGTGCCGCGCATCCGCGACGTGGAGGTCGTCCGCGGCCTGCTCGGCCTGCACGGGGTGAAGGTCACCGACGGCGCCGACGACGGCGAGCTCGTCATGGACCCCACCAACGTGGAGAGCGCCAGCAGCGACGAGATCAACGTGCACGCCGGGTCGAGCCGGATCCCGATCCTGTTCTGCGGACCGCTGCTGCACCGGCTCGGGCACGCGTTCATCCCGGACCTGGGCGGCTGCCACATCGGGCCGCGGCCGATCGACTTCCACATCCAGGCGCTGCGGCAGTTCGGCGCGGTCGTCGACAAGACGCCCGAGGGCATGCACCTGACGGCGCCCAACGGACTGCACGGCACGAAGCTGGAGCTGCCGTACCCGAGCGTGGGCGCCACCGAGCAGGTGCTGCTCACGGCGGTGCGCGCCGAGGGCGTGACCGAGCTGCGCAACGCGGCCATCGAGCCGGAGATCATGGACCTGATCTGCGTGCTGCAGAAGATGGGCGCGATCATCACGGTGCACACCGACCGGGTCATCGAGATCCTCGGCGTGCCCCGCCTGCACGGCTACAACCACAAGCCGATCCCGGACCGGATCGAGGCCGCGAGCTGGGCCGCCGCCGCGCTCGCGACCCGCGGCGAGATCGAGGTGCTGGGCGCGCAGCAGGCCGACATGATGACGTTCCTCAACGTCTTCCGTTCGATCGGCGGCGAGTTCGAGATCACCGACGCCCGGGTCGGGCGGGCCGGCGTGACCGGCGTCGAGGGCGGCATCCGGTTCTGGCACCCGGGCGGCGAGCTCAACGCCGTGGCGCTGGAGACCGACGTGCACCCCGGCTTCATGACCGACTGGCAGCAGCCCCTGGTGGTGGCCCTGACCCAGGCCCGCGGCCTGTCGATCATGCACGAGACGGTCTACGAGCAGCGCCTGGGCTACACCGAGGCGCTGAACGCGATGGGCGCGACCATCCAGGTCTACCGCGACTGCCTCGGCGGCACCCCGTGCCGCTTCGGCCGGCGCAACTTCAAGCACTCCGCGGTCATCGCCGGACCCAGCAAGCTGCACGCGGCCGACCTGGTCATCCCCGACCTGCGGGCGGGCTTCAGCCACCTGATCGCGGCGCTGGCCGCCGAGGGCACCTCCCGGGTGTACGGCGTCGACCTGATCAACCGCGGCTACGAGGACTTCGAGGGCAAGCTGGCCGCCCTGGGCGCGCTGGTCGAACGCATCTGATCTCCCTTTTCAGGAAACCGCGCCGGCTCTGGGCCGGCGCGGTTTCGGGTTTGTGGGGGCTCTTGGCTACGCTGCGGGGGTGTCCTCGCTGTTTCGCCGAAAGTCCACCGACCTCGTCTCCGACGCCACCGCCACGGTGACCGACGAAGCCGGGCAGTCGGCCGCGCCCAAGCCCAAGGCCTACACGCCCTCGAAGAAGGAGCTCGGCGTCACGACGCCGAAGCGCACCAACGCGCAGCGCCGGCACGACACGGCGCAGGCCCCGGCCAACCGGCGCGAGGCCTACAAGCAGATGCGCGAGCGTCAGAAGGTCGAACGGGCCGAGGCGTCGGCGGGCATGCGCGCCGGCGACGAGCGCTACCTGCTGGCCCGCGACCGCGGCCCGGAACGCGCCCTGGTCCGCAACATCGTCGACGCCAAGCGAACCGCCGGCACCTGGTTCTTCGCCGGCGCGATCATCGTCTTCATCGGCTCGACGGGCGCGATGCCGCCGGTGGTCCAGATCGGGGCCAACCTGCTCTGGGCGATCCTGGCGATCGCGGTGCTCGTCGACAGCGTGCTGATCGCCCGCAAGGTGAAGAAGCTGGTCTCGGAGCGCTTCCCGAACACGACGCAGCGGATCGGGTCGCTCTATCTTTACGGGATCATGCGCGGGCTGACCTTCCGCCGCATGCGCGTCCCGAAGCCTCAGGTGGAGCTCGGCGACAAGATCTGATCCTCAAGATCTAGATCAAGGCAAGAGCTGGATGTCGTGCCTGGTTGCATGGTGCTGACCGTCGCTCCCGCCGAATGCCAGGTCCGTGCTTGGCAAAGCCCGTGCGGGCTCACTCCCGCCGCGCGCCAAGTGCGTGCTTGGTGAAACCCTGAGCGGGGTTACTCGACTCCGGCCAGCCGGAGCAGGGCGGCGGTAGCGGCCGCGGCGAGGACGACCACGACGAAGGGTGCCCGGCGCCAGGCCAGCAGGGCGCCTACCACCACGCCGGCCGGGCGGGCGATGCCGGCGAAGCCTGTGCCCTCCATCAGGGCGGCCGTGGTCGCCAGGGCCGCCAGCAGCGCTGCTGCCGCCATCGGGAGCAGGCGCTGAAGCTGGTCGGAGAGCTCGAGGCGGTCGCGCAGCACCACCCCGGCCAGCCGCATCGTGTAGGTGCCCACCGCCAGGGTCAGAATCGCCGCGATCAGCATGACGCCTCCTCAGGTTCGGTGCGCCGGTCGGTCCCGGGCGGCCGGACGCCGGTCTCGGTCTCGCGCTCCACGGCCCCGGACGGCCCGTCGCCGGTTTCGGCCCCCTGCCCCACCACCCCACGCGGCCGCACGCCGGTCTCGGCCTGCTGCCCCGCCGTCCCTCGCGGCATGTTGCCGGTCTCGGTCTCCTGCCTCACCGGCCCGGATGGCCGGACGCCGGTGGTGTCGGGCTGGTGGCTGGTGCGGCGGCGGGGGCGGAACACCGCGGCCAGGCCCAGGAGGGCGCACAGGACCGGGAGGCCCGCCGGCAGGACCGGGGCCAGCGCCACCGCCACTGCCGCGCCCAGCAGGGCCACCAGGCGGGTGTCGCGGTCGCGCAGGGACGGCAGGATCAGGGCGATGAGGCCGGCCGGGAAGGCCGCGTCCAGCCCCAGCGTCGCCGGGTCGCCGGTGGCGCCGCCCAGCCACACGCCGAGGGCCGTGCCCGTGTTCCACGACGTGAACAGCGTGATGCCGATCAGCCAGTACGTGCGGCGGCGCCGGACCGGGTCCGGCTCGGCCAGCGTGAACGCGACCACTTCGTCGGTCATCAGGTGACTGCCGATGAGCCGGTCGCGCCAGCGGGGGCCGACGGTCGCGGAGACCGCCAGGCCGAACGGCAGGTGGCGGGCGTTGAGCAGCAGGCCGGCGAAGACCGCGGCGATCGGGTTGCCGGCGGCGATCAGACCCACGGCGAGGAACTGGGCGCCGCCCGCGAAGACCGCCGTCGACATCAGGAACGGGACCCAGGTCGGCAGCCCGTACGCGATGGCGATGGCCCCGAACGACGCACCCACCGCGATCATCGCCGCCGCGATGGCCGCTGCGTCGCGCAGCAGTGCGCGGTCCGGTGTTCGGGATGGCGTACGCATGGTCCAAAATAATGAACGACGCGCCCAGCGTTCGTCAAACCGAACGACTCGATCGACGGAGTGAACATGTCGCACCCCGCTCCCCCGCTCGCCACCATCGCCGCGGCCCTGCGCCGGGAGCGCGAGCGGGTCGGCATCTCGCTGGCCGAGCTGGCCCGGCGCGCCGGGCTGGCCAAGTCGACGCTCTCCCAGCTCGAGTCGGGCACCGGCAACCCCAGCGTGGAGACGCTCTGGTCGCTCGGGGTGGCGCTCGGCGTGCCGTTCAGCCGGCTGGTCGAGCCGCCCTCCCCGCAGATCCGGGTGGTACGGGCCGGCGAGGGGCCGCGGCTGCAGTCCGACCACGCCGACTTCTTCGCGACCCTGCTCGCCGCCGGCAGCGCCCACGCACGGCGTGACATCTACGTCATGGAGCTGGAGCCGGGCGGCTCCCGGCAGGCCGACGCGCACCTGCCCGGCAGCATCGAGCATCTGGTCGTCGCGGCGGGCCGGCTACGGGTCGGGCCGGAACGGGAGGAGCTCGACCTCGGCCCCGGCGACTACGTGACCTTTCCGGGCGACATCCCGCACAGCTACCAGGCCCTGGAGCCCGGGACGTGGGCGGTGCTGGTGATGGAACACCGCTAAGAGGCGTACAGGCGGGCGACCACGTCCTCGATGTCCGGCTCGACCAGGGACATGTCCCGCAGCGACGACAGCGCCGCCAGCCGGGCCACCACCGGTCCCGCCTCGTCCGAGAGCAGGTCGAACGAGGCGCGGTGCCGGTCCGCCTCGACAGAGACGAGCGTGGCCCCGTCGACCGTGAAGCCGGGCGGCAGCGGTGCGTCGAGGTCCACGACCAGGCGGCGGCGGGACCCGTACCGGTTGTGCAGGGCCTCGATCGTGCCGTCGTGCACCACCCGGCCGTGGTCGATCACCACCAGCCGCCGGCAGAGCCGCTCGATGTCGGCCAGGTCGTGCGTGGTCAGCACCAGGGTGACGTCGCCGGTGGCCCCCAGCTCGGCCAGGAACGAGCGCACCGCCTGCTTGCTCACCACGTCCAGGCCGATCGTCGGCTCGTCGAGGAACAGCACCTCGGGCCCGTGCAGCAGCGCCGCGGTGAGCTCCCCGCGCATGCGCTGGCCGAGCGACAGCTGCCGTACCGGGGTGTCCAGGAAGCCGTCGAGATCCAGCAGGCCGATGCAGCGCCGCAGCCGGGCGGCGTGCTCCGGCGCCGGCACCCGGTAGATGTGGCGCAGCAGGCTGAACGACTCGCGCAGCGGCAGATCCCACCACAGCTGCGAACGCTGCCCGAAGACCACCCCGATGCGCAGCGCCAGCCGGGTGCGCTGCGGCACCGGCGTCAGCCCGCACACCGACACGGTGCCGGCCGACGGGGTCAGCACACCGGTCAGCATCTTCAGCGTCGTGGACTTGCCGGCGCCGTTCGGGCCGATGTAGCCGACCATCTCGCCGCGCTCGATCCGCAGGTCGATGCCGTCGACCGCGGCCACCGTGCGTTTCGTGCGGCGCAGGCGGCCGGCGCGGACCCGTACCGTGAAGTCCTTGCGCAGGCCGTCCATCCGGATGACGGTCACGATCTCCCCCTCATGATCCGGTGCTGCGGTAGTGCCGGATGCCGGACCGCCAGACCAGCGCGGCGATGCCCGCCGCAAGCAGCGCGACCAGCGATGACACGTAACCCGTCCAGCCCGGCAGACCGAGCGGGTCGGTGCGGCCCAGCAGCGCCAGCGCCGGCTGGTAGGCCACAAACCCGAAACCCAGGCCGTACGCGAAGACGGCCCGGAACCAGCCCGCATAGACCGGCACCGGGTACGAGGTGAAGTCCCGCCCGCCGTAGGTGAACGCGTTGCCGAGCTGCCCCGAGTCCACCCACCAGAACGCCAGGCTGGCGCTGAGCACGAAGATCGCGCCGAAGAACACCGCCCCGGCCACCGGCACCAGCAACGCCAGCGTCACCCGGGCCGGCGTCCAGTCGATGTCGTTGAGCCGCAGGGCCACCACCAGCACCACGACGGCCAGCGCCACCCGCAGGGCCTTGCGCAGCGGCAGATCCATGAACACGAGCTGGGACAGGGCGCTCAACGGCCGGAGCAGGACGGTGTCCATCATTCCGGTCCGCACGTACGTGGTGAGCCGGTCGATGTTGCCGACCACGAAGTCCGCCAGATTGAAGGCGCACGAGGACAGGCTGACCATGAGAATCGCCTCGGTGAGCGTGAAACCGGCGATGGTCGGGGTGGCGCGGAAGATCACCAGGACGGCGATGACGTCGAGGGCCGTACCGCCGATGTTGGTGATCATCTCCACCACGAAGGACGCCCGGTACGCCATCATCGACCGCCACTGCCCACCCAGCAGCGCGGCGTACGCCCGCAGCTCAGCCACCCTGAGCCACCAGCCGACGCTCGGCGCGGCGCTGCACCAGCGCGCACAGCGCGAGCAGGACCGCCGCCCAGCAGGCCTGCAGCACGACCAGGGCAACCTGCACCGGGGTGGGATCCCGCTCGACCAGCACGTCCAGCGGCGTCTGGAGGAAGCCGGGGAACGGCGTGGCCACCCACAGCGTCACGGCCAGCCAGTCGGGCAGGAACCGCAGCGGGAAGTAGAGCCCGGCCAGCACCCCGGCGGCCAGCGTCCACAGCACCAGCGGCCCGCGCGCATCGTGCAGCCAGTACGCGGTCGCGTTGACCAGGAACCGCATGCCCATGCTGCCGACCACCGCGAGCAGCACGGACACCGCGAACAACGGCACGGTGAACAGGCGGCCGGGCAGATACGGATCGAAGAAGATCACGCCGACGACAACCGGCGGCACGAACCGGAAGAGCAACGAGTGCAGGGCCCGGCCCAGGTCCGGGGCCAGATAGCTGAGCACCGGATGAACCGGCCGCAGCAGATCGGCCGTCACGTCACCGCTGCGGATCCGGTCGGCCAGTTCCGTCCACCCCCAGAGCGCGACTACGCTGAGCAACCCCTGTCCCACCCACACGAAAGTGGTCAGCTGCGCGGCGTCATAACCGGCGGGCCGGCCACCGACCGCACCCGCGGCCACGGCGAGCAGCACGTAACAGCGGAGGAACCCGAAGACGGTGTTGGTGAACGCCCCGGCTATCGTCGCCTGCCGGTAGGTGGCGTACCTCCGGAAACCTGACCATGCGAGAGCACCGGAAGTAACGAGAGTGTCCCGGAACGGCCGGTGCGGAGAGATCTGAGGCACCCTGGCGTCGAGCCGGTCCACGCCGTTAATCTCCTTCCACAACCCCCGCAGCGGAGCCGGGCGACTGTACCCGGTGCACCGCCCTGCCACGAGCTATTTCCGACAAGGTGGATAATCGTCGTGACGGAGCGTAACCAGCCATCGGCCGCCCAGAGGGCTGCCCGATGAACGGTTGGAGCTCCCACTCCGGCGCGGACCGCTGGGACGACGAACCCGCCTGGGTGTACGAGATCACCTGGGAATGGGAACCCCTGCCCGGCCAGCGCTACCCGGGCGACCCGGGCCGCCGCCGGGCCGTGCACCACCCCGTCTACGACGCCTCCCGAGCAGCGGAAGCAGCGTCGGCCTGGGACGCCGACTTCCGGGCGATCGCCCAGGCCTCCGGCCCACCGGCGCCGTCGTCCGGCGGCCCGTCGACGGCCCGCCCGGTGTCACCGGCGGCCGGCCGGGCGACGGTCGGCCGTCCACCGCAGCCGCCGCCGTCATGGACCGGGCCGGAGGAACAGCAGGGGTACGCCGCACCGGCGAGCCGGACACCGTACGTGGCGGGAGCGGCGCAGCCGCCGCAGCAGGGACCGTCGTGGAACAGGCCCGTACCGTTGCCGGAGCGGCTGCCGGAGCAGGAGCTGCGGCATCAGCGGCCGTCCGCGGGACAGGCTCAGGGGCCTGCGTATCCCGCGGGTCGGCCGGCTGCGGCTCCGGCCCGTCCGGGTTCGCCGGACCCTCGCCAGTCCTCGCCTTCCCCTGATTCTCGGCAGTCGCCGCCTGACTCTCGTCGGGTGGATCCGCGGTATCAGGACTCGCGGCATCAGGGGGGTCAGCAGGCTGCGGACAACCGGTTCGCTGCGGACACCCGGTTCCCGGACGGGCGGTCTTACGACTCGCGGTCGGCCGGTGCGCGAGCCGAGCCTGAGCAGCGGCCGGTGGAGCAGCGTCGTCCCGCCGCCCCGCAGGACGGTCGGCAGGGCCGTCCGGCGCAACGTTCCGGACCCGAGGCGCGGCCGAACGGGGATGCTTACGTTCCGTACCGGATCGGTCCGGCCTCGCAGTCGCCGTCGCGGCCCGCCGCCCAGGAACCGGCCGCCCGCCCAGGGGACAACCAGATCTACGGCCAGCCGGCGCGGCCCGTGAGTCATGACACGCCGCCTTATCAGGGGCCGGTTGCTACTACGCCGGTGGCGCCTTATCCGGCTCCGCGGCCGGTGGCGCCTGATCCGACCTGGGCTTCGCCGGTTGATCCGCGGCCTGCTACGCCGTTGGGGCCTCGCGCTGAGCAGGGTGAATCGCGGTCGGTGGCGCCTCGGTCGGCGCCGCCTGCGGGTCGGCGTGCGGCTCACAGTGCCGAGCCGCCGACTGATCCGCGCTTCCCGGCGCCGATGCGGGCTGTGCCGCCGCCGGAGGCTCAGCAGCCGAGGTCGGTGCCGCCGGTGGCTCGGCCGGCTGCCTACGCGCCGCCGCCTGCCACGCCGACATCTGCCGCGCCTGCCGCCTATGCGGCGCCGCCTGTGCACTCCGCGCCGCGTGTGCACTCAGCGCCGCCTGCTCAGTCCGTGCCGCCTGCTCAGTCCGCGCCGTCGGCGGTGCCGGGGCCTTCCGTGCCTGCTGCCTTCGCGACGCCGCCTGGGCATTCGGTGCCGCCGGTGCGCTCCGGGCCGCCCGCGCAGTCCACGCCGTCGGCGATGCCGGGACCTTCCGTGCCCGCAGGGCTCGCAACATCGCCCGCGCACCCCGCATCCCCGGCGCCGCCCGTCCACTCGGCGCCGCCCGCGCATTCCGCGCCGCCCGTGAGCTCGGCGCCACCTGCGCAGTCCGCGCCGCCCGTGCACTCCGCGCAGTCCACGCCGCCCGCGCAGTCCACGCCGCCGGTTCAGGATGGGCGAACTGAGCAGCAAGGCCGGTCGGCGCCGGAAGCTTGGGCGCGTGCCGCCTACGCTGCGCCGCCCGTGGAGGCGACTCCAGCCGCTGGGCAGCAGCAGGCGCCGCCCGCTGTCCGGCCCACGTCCGCGCAGCCCGCGCACTATCGTCCGGCTCCGCCGACCCAGCCATACCAGCCTCAGCCACGGCACGGCCCGCCGCCTCCGCCGGCGCCGGTGTCCACCCCGCCGGTCGACGAGCGGCAGGCGCTGCGGCCTCCTTATGGCGTTCCCGCTCGGCCCGCGGAGGCACCGCAGCAGTCGGCGCCTGTTGATTCCACCGGTTCGCGGCCGACGGTTCAGCCTGCTGTGGGCGGTTCTGCCGCGGTCGATCCGGAAGTCACCCGGCCGATCCCGCCCTTCGTGGCGGCTGCACCGGCGCAAGACGCAGCTGCGGAGACGGCGACAAGCCGAGAAGACACCGCAGTCACGCCAGTGTCGGCTGAGCCCAGCCCGGTTGCCGAAGCCGAAGCCGGCGCGGAAGAGCCGCACGGTCTGGGCTGGCTGCTGTCGATGAGCGGCCTCGGCGCGGTCACCCCGGAACCGGAACCTGCCGCCCCGGATCCGACCGATCTCATCATCGAAACTCCAGACATCGCCGACGACGAGACCAGCGGCGCGACGATCGACGACAGTCCGGCCGACGCTGCCCTCGCGACCACCGCCCCGATCAGCGGTGGTCCCGTCAGTGGCGCGCCGGTCAGTTCGCTGCCGACCAGCGGGGCCGCCGTCAAGCAGGACTGGTTCTCGCCCACCACCGAGACCCGCATGGTCAGGCCGAAGTCCGCGGAGGTCGCCCCGGAGGACGAGGCGCCGGCGGAGAAGCAGCCGTCCGCCGACACGGCAGCGACCGACGTTGCAACGCCTGTCACGGCGGCGCCCGACACGGCGGATGCCGATGTCACCGATCTCGAGTCCACCGGCCCCGACCTGTCGGAGGCGGCCGAGGTCGAGGTCGACGATCCGCAGCCGGAGCAGGAACACCTCACCGAAGACCCAGCCTTCGCCAGCGACGAACCCAACGCGGCAGTCCCGGCCGCCGCCGAACCGGAACCGGCCGCCGCCGAACCAGTCGACGCCGAGCCGACCATCGTCGAACCGGCCGACGCGGAGCCCGTCGCCGTCGAACCGGTCGCCGTCGAACCGGCCGACGCGGAGCCCGTCGTCGTGCAACCCGGGGTCTCCGAACCGGTCGACGTGGAGTGGACCGACATCGAGCCGGCCGACCCCCAGCCCGAAGCCGCGGAGCAGGCAGACTCCCAGCCGGCCGACCCGGAACTGGCCAACCCAGAGCCAGTCGACCCAGAGCCGGTCGACGCGGAACTGGTTGACGAAGAACCAACCAGTCCAGAAATCGTCGACGCGGAACTGGCCGACCCGGAATTGATCGACACGGACATCGTCGACGCGGAGCTGGTCGACGCAGAGGTCGTCGAGGCGGAGCTCGTCGACGCGCAGCCGATCGATGCCGAACCGGCCGACGCCCAACCGGTGCAGAACGAGCCGATCGACGCCGAGCTGATCGACACGGAACTGGTCGACGCCGAGGTGGTCGACGCGGAGCTGGTCGAGACCGCCCCGAGCGACGCCGACCCGATCCAGACCGACCAGGCGGATACCCCACCGGTTGAAGGAGAAGCGGATCAGGCTGAGCAAGTCGCTGCGGGCCCGCCCGACGCCGAGACGGTGGATGCCGAGCTGGTCGAACCCGAGCCGGCGAAAACGGACCCAGTCAACGCAACGTCCGCAGAAAACGCCGAACCGCAACCAGCCGAACCGCAACCAGCCGAACCCGAGCACGCACAAGCCGAACCCCTCCGGAGGCAGCCCGCTCCCCCGCGTACCGGAATGCCCAGCGCGCCGCCCGATCCCGAGCCCGAGCGTCGCCGCGCCGACCCGGAGCAGATCCTGGCCGCGTACCCCTGGAAGGTTGATCCGGTCACCCTGCGGGAGACCGTCGATGACCCGGAGCCGCTCCTGGCCGTGCGGGATCGGCTCACCGACCGCTTGGAGTACGCCGAGCGTGACATCGTCCGCGCCGGCCTGCTCGGTCTGCGGGCCGTCACGTCGCGGGTGCTCGGTGATCTCGGCTGGGCCCTCGCCGATGCGCGGGAGGCTCTCCGGCATGCCGAGGCCACCGGTGAGCTGCGGCTGATCGCGCTCGCGCAGGCCCGGCTCGCCCAAGTGCAGCAGTGGCAGGGGGATTTCGCCGAGGCCGACCGGTTGTTCGAGGAGGCCAGTTCCGTCGAGCTGCCCGACCGGCTCCGGGCCGAGTTGCACGTCCAGGCGGGTAAGTCCGGTTACGAGCAGGGCCGGTTCCTCGAGGCCTGCAACCATTTCGAGGCCGCGCTGGAGCTGCGGCGGGTCGAGGATCCCGAGCTGGTCGCTCGGACCGAGGCCGCGCTCGACGCGGTCATGGACCGGGTCCGGGAGGCTGGGTGGGGGCCTTATCCTCGCTCCCGCGAGGAGATTCTGCAGCGGAGTGAGCCGCCGCATCCGGCTCTGGACTACGACTCCGGGTGGCAGGGGTACGCCGACAGCAACGGCGAAGTCGTCATCCCCGAGCGTTACGCCGAGGCCCAGCCGTTCCACGAGGGCGTGGCCTGGGTACGCCGTCCCGGCACCGCCGCCTGGGAGCTGATCGACGAGACCGGCGCCCTGGTCATCGACCCGTCCAGCGGTTATGTGCAGGTCAGCCGGTTCGCCGACGGGCTGGCCTGGGTTTCGCGGGATCCGGCCGGCGGCTGGTTCGCCGTCGACTGGCACAACCGGGTCATCGTGCCCGGCGGGTTCGAGGATGTGCGGCCGTTCCGGCACGGGCTGGCCGTGGTGCGGCGCGGCGGGTGGGGTGCCGTCGACCAGCACGGGCGGATCGTTGTCCAGCTCAAATATCAGCGGTTCGCGACCGAGTTGACCGCCGGCGGGCCCGTCGAGGGTTTCACCGGCGACGGGCTGGCCGTGATCGACGCCGGGGACCGGCTCGGGGTGGTCGACCGGACCGGGCAGTTGCGGGTCGCTCCGGTGCACGCCCGGCTGCTCATCCACCCGATGGCGTTCATCGTCGGGGACCGGGACGGGCGCTGGGGTGCGCTGGACCGCGACGGCGATCCGGTGCTCGAGGTGACCCGGGACCGGCCCGCGGATGTGGTGGACGAGATAGAGCGGCTGCTCTCCGGTACCCGGCCGGTTCTGTAAGGGGCCGGTAGGGTCCCAGGCATGGAGTTCCGTCACCTCGGCCGTTCCGGCCTACTCATCAGCGAGATCGCGTACGGCAACTGGATCACCCACGGCTCCCAGGTCGAGGAGGAGGCCGCCGCCGCGTGCGTGCGGGCCGCCCTCGACGTGGGCATCACCACGTTCGACACCGCCGACGTGTACGCCGGCACCCGCGCGGAGGAGGTGCTGGGCCGCGCGCTCAAGGGTGAGCGCCGCGAGGGCCTGGAGATCTTCACCAAGGTCTACTGGCCGACCGGCCCTGGCCCGAACGACCGCAGCCTGTCCCGCAAGCACATCATGGAGTCGATCAACGGCTCGCTGCGCCGCCTCCAGGTGGACTACGTCGACCTGTACCAGGCGCACCGCTACGACTACACGACGCCGCTCGAGGAGACGATGCAGGCGTTCGCCGACATCGTGCACTCCGGCAAGGCCCTCTACATCGGGGTGTCGGAGTGGACCGCGACGGAGATCCGCGCCGGCTGGGAGCTGGCCCAGGATCTGAAGATCCAGCTGGTGTCGAACCAGCCGCAGTATTCCGCGCTGTGGCGGGTCATCGAGGCCGAGGTGGTGCCCACCTCGATCGAGCTCGGCATCGGCCAGGTGGTCTTCTCACCGATCGCGCAGGGCGTGCTGACCGGCAAGTACGAGCCGGGCAAGCAGCCGCCGGCGGGCTCGCGGGCCACCGACGACAAGTCCGGCGCCGAGTTCATCTCGCGCTGGATGAGCGACGAGGTGCTGACCGCGGTGCAGCAGCTCAAGCCGCTCGCCGAGCAGGCCGGCCTGTCGCTGGCGCAGCTCGCGGTGGCCTGGGTGCTGCAGAACGACAACGTTTCCGCGGCGATCATCGGCGCGTCCCGGCCGGAGCAGGTCTACGACAACGCCAAGGCGTCGGGCGTGAAGCTCGACAGCGACCTGATGAAGGCGATCGACGACGTGCTCTCGCCGGTCACCGAGCGGGACCCGGCCAAGACGGTCAGCCCCGCGAAGCGTCCCTGATCCGCGTCGCCCGGCGTCCCCGTGCGGGGGCGCCGGGCGAGCCTCAGAGCGACTGCCAGAAACGCATGTAGGCGAGGCCGATCTCGCCCATGCTGTCCGGCACCCCGATGAGCCCGGCGAGCCAGCTCACCAGCGTGAAGAACCAGACGTTGATCTTCGACTGCCAGAGCAGGACAAAGAGCAAGATGAAGCCGTACGGCGCGAAGAGGTTGTACGCGCGCTGGTAGGGCGCGCTGAGCCAGGGCTGGACGATGTTGCCGCCGTCCAGGCCGGGCACCGGCAGCAGGTTCAGCAGGCTCGCCGTGACCTGCAGGAACGCCAGCGCGGCCAGGGCCACCCAGAAGTCACCGTGGCTGCCGCCGATGGTCCAGCCGCCGGAGCCGTCGCTGAGCAGCACGACGTCGTCGCCCGCACCGAACATGAACGGCACGGCCAGGACCAGCGCGAACACCACGTTGGTGGCCGGGCCGGCCGCGCTGATCAGCGACTCCTTGACCTTGCTGCGGATGTGCGCGTGGTCCACCCACACCGCGCCGCCGGGCAGGCCGATGCCGCCGAGCACCACCGCGACCAGCGGCAGCACGATGGACAGCACCGGGTGCGTGTACTTCAACGGGTTCAGCCGCAGGTAGCCCCGGTCGGCGACGCCCCGGTCACCGGCGAAGTACGCGACGATCGCGTGTGCGTACTCGTGCAGGCAGAGCGAGAGCACCCAGCCGGACACGATCAGCAGGAAGACGTCGACCCGGACGTTGCCGTAGCCGGTCCACGCCATCCAGCCGGCCACCGCCGTGACCGCCAGGATCCCGACGAAGACCGGGCTGGGAACGAAGGCGCTCTTCGGGGCGCCGCGCGAGACCTGGTAACTCACTCGGCCGGCAA
The DNA here is from genome assembly GCF_050955795.1 of Actinoplanes sp. CA-051413. Lineage (NCBI taxonomy): Bacteria > Bacillati > Actinomycetota > Actinomycetes > Micromonosporales > Micromonosporaceae > Actinoplanes > Actinoplanes sp. CA-051413. The sequence continues at coordinate 1,985,987 of NZ_CP192100.1, read as the reverse complement.
CAGACTCATCTTGTAGTCCACCCGGTCGTCCTCGACCAGGGTGACCTGGGTGACCCCGGCGGCCGCCAGCTCACGCCACGCCTGGCCGATCCACGACTCGGCGTCGGCCTGGCTGCTGAACGTCTCGGTCGGGCCGGCCACCGGCTGTCCGTCGACGCCCTCGTACCGCCAACTCCACGGCATTCCGCCGCCTCCCTCAGGTGTCGATCTGTGGTCCTGTTCCCACCCTACGGTGTGCGCGCCGGTACGCCCGGTACGCCCGGGCCCATCGAAGCCGGGTCGCCCCGCATGATCGCGGCGGACGGCCCTAAAGTACGGGGCATGTCTGCTGACGGGTGGAGTTCGGTCCTGGTGCTCGGTGGGATCCGGTCCGGCAAGTCCGCGTTCGCCGAGGCGCTGGTCGCCGGCGCCGCATCGGTCCGCTATGTCGCCACGGCGGTCGGCGGCGAGGACGACCCCGAGTGGCGCGCCCGGATCGAGACCCACCAGCGCCGCCGCCCGCAGTCCTGGACCACCGAGGAGACCGGCGCGGACCCGTCCCGGCTGGCGGCCCTGCTCACCGAGGCCAAGCCGGACGACACACTGCTCGTGGACGACCTGGGCGGCTGGGTGGCGGCGCTGCTCGACCCGGCCCAGCAGCCCAACGACGACCTGGCGACCGTGACGGCCCTGGCGGAGGCGGTGCGCTCGTGCGCCGCCCGGCTGGTGCTGGTCAGCCCCGAGGTGGGGCTGTCGTTGGTGCCGGCCACGCCGGTCGGCCGGGCGTTCGCGGACGCGTTGGGCACCGCGAACCAGGCGCTGGCCGGGGCCTGTGACCGGGTCGCGTTCGTGGTGGCCGGGCGGCCGACCTGGCTCAAGACCGGGCCGGACGTGCCCGCGATCGTCACCGACCTGCAGGCCGAGAACGCGGAGACCCGCGGGGCGGCGCTGGGCGTCGACGAGGTCGCCATGCACGACGCGATGACGGCGGCGACGCCTCCCGCCGGAACGCCCGTGATTACGCCCGCCGGCGCGCCCGGCACCGCTGCCGCGCCCGGGACGGCCTCCGCCGGTGCTCCCGGAACCGCCCCCGCTGCCGCTACCGCGCCCGGGACGGCCTCCGTCGTTGCTCCCGGCACCACCGCTGCCGACACGCCCAGCGCCGCGCCGGGGACCGCCTCCACCGACACGTCCGGGACCGCCGCTGCCGGCGCGTCCGGGACCGCCCCCGCCAGCCCGTCCGGGACCGCCGCCGCCGCTTCCGGGACCACCGACGCCGGCGCGTCCGGGGTCGGCACCGAGCCGCTGTCGGCCGAGGAGGCCGTCGCGGCGCACCGGGCCCGCACCGCGAACGCCGGTGAAGGCGCCCTGCACGCCCCGACCATGGTGCTGCCGCTGGTCGCCAGCGGCGCGGTCATCGAGGCGGGCATGGACCTGCCGCTGCCGGACAGCGACGCCGGCCCGGACGCCCGCGACCGGCTCGCCGGCGTCGACCTGCCCGGGGCGGGCATCGGCACGCTGCTCGAAGCCGTCGAGTTCGCGGCCGCCACCCAGAGCACCGCGACCCCGCGCGCCTGGGGCCAGGTCCGGGTCCTGCTGATCGACGGCCGGCACGGCGGCGGTGCGGCGGCCGGCGGCGACGAGCAGGACGCCACCCGCCGGGCCGACGAGGCCGAAGCCGGCGAGGGTGCGCTCGCCCGCCTGGCGGCGACCGCGGACGCCGACATCGTGGTGGTCCGCACACCCCCGTCGGGTGCCATGGAGGACGGCCCGGTGATGGACGCCGAGGCGGTCGACGCGGCGCTGCGGCAGGGCTGGGCGCTGGCCGACGCGGCCGGCGAAGCGGGCCGGGAAGCCGTGATCCTGGCCTCCTGCGGGGTGGGCACGGAGGCCGCGGCGACGGCCGTGCTGGCCGCGACCACCGGCGCCGAACCGGTGGCGATCCTGCCGCGGGTGCTGGTGCCCGGCGGCTTCTACGACGACGCGGCCTGGATGGTCCGCTGCGCGGCCGTCCGCGACGCGATGCACCGCATCCGGCAGGAGCCGCGCGGCGCCAAGGACATCCTGGCCCAGCTCGGCGGCGCCGACCTGGCCATCGCGACCGGCGCACTGCTCGGCGCGGCCGCCCGGCGGATGCCGGTGCTGCTGGACGGGCCGCTGGGCATCGCGGCCGGGCTGGTGGCCCGCGACCTGGCCAGCCAGGCCCGGCACTGGTGCCTGCTGCCCGACGCGGGCACCCACGCGCTGGTCCGGCAGGGCGCCGACGTGCTCGGGCTGACCCCGGTCGTGCAGCTCGGCCTGGACCTCGGCGAGGGCGCGAACGCTCTGACAGTGCTGCCGCTGCTGCGCTCGACGATCGCTCTGGCGGGCGCGCTGCCGGTGCACCCGGCCCTGTTGGCGGGACACGGCGACGCCGGCCTGACCGCGGACGAGGACGGGCCGGACGACGACGAGCAGGACTTCGCCGAGCCGGAGCCGCACGGCCCCGGCCCGGCCAGTGCCTGACAAGCCCCGGCCCGCCGAAAACCAGCCGGAAGACGCCGAGCCGCCCAAAGCTCGGCTGCCAGTGGTCGACGGACTGCGTCTGGCGCTGACCACCCTCACGGTCCTGCCCGTCCGCACCGGCCGCATCGACCGCCGCACCGCCGCCGTCGCAATGAGCGCCGCCCCGCTGATCGGCGCCCTGCTCGGAACACTCCTGGCCGCCCTCTTCGTCCTACTGGGCGAGGACCTCCTGGCCGCCACGGTCACCGTGGCCGCGAGCGCGCTGCTCACCCGCGGCCTGCACCTGGACGGCCTGGCCGACACCGCCGACGCCCTCGGCTCCTACCGCCGTGGAGACGCCGCTCTCGCGATCATGAAGAAGTCCGACATCGGCCCGTTCGGCGTCGCGGCCATCGCGCTGACCCTGCTGATCCAGGCCGCCGCCCTGACCGAGCTGACACCGTGGGCGATCGTCGCGGCCTGGGCAGCCGGCCGCCTCGGCGTCACCGTGGCCTGCCGTCGCGGCGTGCCCTCGGCCCGGCCCGACGGGCTGGGCGCGCTGGTCGCTGCGACCGTACCGGTGCCGGTCGTGATCCTGGCCGCGGCCGTCGTCGCGGCCGGGGCCGTCTGGGCGGTGCCGGGCCGTCCGTGGCAGGGTCCGGCTGCCGTCGCCGGCGCGCTGCTGGGGGCGGTCCTGCTGCTGCGCCATGCGGTACGCCGGTTCGGCGGCATCACCGGTGACGTCATCGGCGCGGCCGTCGAGGTGACCACCACGCTGACGCTGATCGGTCTAGCCGTGCGCTGAGTCGTACGCCTTGACGACCTTCTTCGGTGCGGTCCGCCGCCACGCCTCCGTCACGACCTGCCGCAACTCGTCCGAGTCGGCCTCGGCCAGCACCACCGTGACCCAGCCGAAGCGGCCCACGTACGGCGCCGGAGCGTAGATGTGCGGGGCCGCGGCGATCAGCTCGGCCTGGTCCTCCCGGGACGCCTTGACCGAGATGGTGCCGCTCTCGCCGCCGCCCGAGGCGAACATCTTGTCGCCGTACCGCAGGGTGTTGTGGCCCCAGTTCTCGACGAAGACCTCGGCGCACCCGGGCAGGGCCAGGACCCATTCGCGCACCTGGTCGTAGGTGACGCTCACCGCACCGAGGGCTGCACGAACGGCGGCTTCACGATCTTCGCCTCGGTCCGGCGGCCCCGGATGTCGATCTGGACCAGGTCGCCCTCGGCCAGCCCGGCGGCCGTGTCGAGCAGGGCCAGCGCGATGCCGATCTTCTTCGTCGGCGAGAACGTGCCGCTGGTGACCTCGCCCACGAGCGCGTCCCCCGCGTACACCTGCATGTGACCCCGCGGGATGCCGCGGCCGGTCAGTTCCAGGCCGCGCAGCAGCCGGCGGGGTCCTGCTGTCTTCTCGGCGAGCAGCGCGTCGCGGCCCCAGAACGCGGGCTTGGACCAGCCGACCGCCCAGCCGGAGCGGGCCTGCACCGGGGTGATCTCCAGCGACAGCTCCTGGCCGTGCAGGGGGTAGCCCATCTCGGTGCGCAGCGTGTCGCGGGCGCCGAGCCCGCACGGGCGGACGCCCGCCTCGACCAGCGCGTCCCACACGGTGACCGCGTCGTCCCACGGTACGACCAGCTCGTAGCCCTGCTCGCCGGTGTAGCCGGTGCGGCAGACGATCAGGTCGACGCCGTCGATCCGGGCCGGGTTGAACGACATGTACTCGTGGCCGGTCGGCAGGCCCAGCTTGGTGACCGTCTCGGCGGAGTGCGGGCCCTGCACGGCGAGGACCGCGTAGCTGCGGTGCTCGTCGGTGACCGTGATGCCCTCGGGCGCCGCGGCGGCGAGCCGGCGGACCACCTCGGCCGTGTTCGCCGCGTTCGGGATCAGGAAGACCTCGTCCGGGCCGATCAGGTACGCGATCAGGTCGTCCACCACGCCGCCGGTGGCGTCGTCGCAGCACAGGGTGTATTGCGCCTTGCCCGGCGCGATGCGGCCCAGGTCGTTGCTGAGGCAGGAGTTGACGAAGTCCGCCGCGCCGGGTCCGGTGACCCGGGCCTTGCCCAGGTGCGACACGTCGAACACGCCGACGGCTTCCCGGACGGAGGTGTGCTCGCGCAGGACGCCGCCACCGGCGTACTCCAGCGGCATCTCCCAGCCGCCGAAGGCGGCGAACTTGGCTCCGAGCGCGACGTGGCGCTCGTGCAAAGGCGAACGGAGCAGGGCTGCGGCCTCGGTCGACATGAGTGGCAACTTACCGGTGACCTCGCATGTGGTTAGCATCGGCGGGACACCATCACCGATCGGCGCGACCCGCGCCGGGGTGACCACACCGCCGGGGCGGCCCACGAGGGAGCTCCGGCCCCTCATCGTCGCGGAGCGCCCGAGTGACCCACCCCGCCCCCTCTCTCACCCTGGTCGACAGCGACCCCGCCGAACTGGCCGTCGATGCGATCGTCATCGGGCTGCACAGTCAGCCCGACGAGGGTGGCGCGCTGCTGCCGGCGGCCGGCGCGGAGAGCATCGCCGCCGCGTTCGACGGCAAGCTGACCTCGACCCTGGCCCTGCTGGGCGCCACCGGCGCCCCCGGCGAGGTGACCAAGCTGGCCACGCTGGGCACCATCGCCGCGCCGCTGGTGGTCGCCGTCGGCCTGGGTGACGAGCCGTCCGGCTCCGCGCCCGCCACCGAGACGCTGCGCCGGGGCACGGGTGCCGCGGTGCGCGCGCTCGCCGGCAGTGCGACGGTCGCGCTGGCGCTGCCGGTGCCCGACGACACCGACGCGCCCGGGGTGCTGCGGGCGATCCTCGAGGGTGCGCTGCTCGGGTCGTACCGGTTCGCCGGTTACAAGACCAAGCCGCAGCCGACCCGCCGCGACCCGGTCAAGGCCCTGCAGGTCACCGTGCCGGATGCCGCCGACGCGGCGGCCGCGGCCGAGGTGACCCGGGCCGAGGTGGTCTCGAAGGTCGTCCGGCTGACCCGCGACTGGGTCAACACCGCGCCCAACGAGCTGCGCCCGCCGCAGTTCGCCGACGCCGTGGTCGCCGCGGCCGAGGGCACCGGCCTCGAGGTGGAGGTGCTCGACTTCGACGCCCTCAAGGCCGGTGGCTACGGCGGCATCGTCGCCGTCGGCCAGGGCTCCGAGGCGCCGCCGCGGTTGGTCAAGCTCAGCTACACGCCTGAGGGCGTGACCGACCCGAAGCGGGTCGCGCTGGTCGGCAAGGGCATCACCTTCGACACCGGCGGCATCAGCATCAAGCCGACCGCCGGCATGTGGGAGATGAAGTCGGACATGGCCGGCGCCGCCGCGGTCGGCGCGGCCCTGCTGGCCGTCGCCGCGCTCAAGCCGGCCGTCGCGGTCACCGGCTACCTGGCCATGGCCGAGAACATGCCTTCCGGTACGGCGTACCGGCCGGGCGACGTCATCACCATGTTCAGCGGCAAGCGGGTCGAGGTGCTCAACACCGACGCCGAGGGCCGGATGGTGCTGGCCGACGCGATCGCCCGGGCCTGCGCCGACGGCACCGACTACGTCTTCGAGACCTCGACGCTGACCGGCGGTCAGGTGGTCGCGCTGGGCAAGCGGATCGCCGGTGTGATGGGCTCGCCGGAGACCTGCGAGCGGGTCAAGGCGGCCGGGGACGCCGTCGGGGAGCCGGCCTGGCCGATGCCGCTGCCGGACGACGTGCGCAAGGGCATGGAGTCGGAGATCGCCGACATCAGCCAGGTCAACGCGAGCATGGACCGGGCCGGGCACATGCTGCAGGGCGGTGTCTTCCTGCGCGAGTTCGTCGCCGACGGGGTCGAGTGGGCGCACATCGACATCGCCGGGCCGTCATACCACACGGGCGAGCCGAACGGTTACTGGACCAAGGGCGGCACCGGCGTGCCGGTGCGCACGCTGCTGGCGCTCGTCGACGACGTGGCCGCCAACGGCTGAGCTAAGGGGCGCCGTCCGGTCTAGGAGGCCGGGCGGCGCTTCTGGCGCTCGTTGTAGTCGCGCATCCGCTGCGGATAGCCCATCAGCCGGATGTCGTAGATCGGCATCGCCAGCTGGTGGGCGAAGCGCCGGGCGCCCTCCGGGGAGTCGACGCGCCGGCGGGTCCACTCACCGTCGTGCGCGACCAGCAGCAGCGTGGTCTCGGTCACCGTCGTCCGCGGCTCGATGAAACCCTCCACACCCCGCCGGGACCGGACGAACTCCGCGAGGTGCTCGAAATCGGCACGATCGGCTGTCCGGCCCACCCCGCGGGACGGCTCTTTCCGCCGCCGGAACCACGCCACGCCACGCTCCTCACGTTCGACTGCGGTCAGGGTACGTCCTCGCCCGGTGTCCTTGGGCACCTGACTACATCGATCGTTGCGGGAAGTGACAAGATGGCCAGGACAGCTGTGACCGTTTCCACCATGTGACCCATGGGGAGACGAACGCGATCTGGGAGTAGACGTGAGCCAGCCTGGCGGAACCTTCGACATCGTGATCCTCGGTGCCGGCAGCGGCGGTTACGCCGCCGCCCTGCGCGCGGCCGAGCTGAACCTGTCGGTGGCACTGATCGACAAGGCCGAGCTGGGCGGCACCTGCCTGCACCGCGGCTGCATCCCGACCAAGGCGCTGCTGCACGCGGCCGAGCTGGCCGACCAGACCCGCGAGAGCGAGCAGTTCGGCATCAAGGCCGACCTGGTCGGCATCGACATGGCCGGCGTGAACGCGTACAAGGACGGCGTGGTCGGCCGGCTCTACAAGGGCCTGCAGGGTCTGCTCAAGCAGCCGAACATCACCGTGGTCCAGGGCGCCGGCAAGCTCGTGTCGCAGGACACCGTCGAGGTGGACGGGCAGCGCTACACCGGCCGCAACGTCATCCTCGCCACCGGCTCGTACTCGCGCTCGCTGCCCGGCCTCGAGGTCGACGGCCAGCGGGTGCTGACCAGCGAGCACGCCCTGCGCCTGGACCGCGTGCCGAGTTCCGCGATTGTGCTGGGCGGCGGCGTCATCGGCGTCGAGTTCGCCAGCGTCTGGAAGTCCTTCGGCGCCGACGTGACCATCCTGGAGGCGCTGCCCCGGCTGGTCGCCGCCGAGGACGAGGAGATCTCCAAGGCGGTCGAGCGGGCGTTCCGCAAGCGCAAGATCAACTTCAAGGTCGGCAAGCCGTTCGAGAAGGTCGAGCACACCGAGAACGGCGTCAAGGCGTACCTGGCCGGCGGCGAGACGGTCGAGGCCGAGATCCTGCTGGTCGCGGTCGGCCGCGGCCCGACGACCAAGGACCTGGGGTACGAGCAGCAGGGCATCACGCTCGACCGGGGTTTCGTGATCACCAACGAGCGGCTGCACACCGGCGTCGGCAACATCTACGCGGTCGGCGACATCGTGCCCGGCCTGCAGCTCGCGCACCGCGGCTTCCAGCAGGGCATCTTCGTCGCCGAGGAGATCGCCGGCAGGAACCCGGCGGTCATCGACGAGAACGGCATCCCCCGGGTCACCTACTCCGACCCCGAGATCGCCTCCGTCGGCCTGACCGAGACGCGCGCCAAGGAGCAGTACGGCGCCGACAAGGTCTCGACCTACAACTACAACCTCGGCGGCAACGGCAAGAGCCAGATCCTCAAGACGCAGGGCTTCGTGAAGCTGGTCCGGGTCAACGACGGCCCGGTCGTCGGCGTGCACATGGTCGGCGCACGCATGGGCGAGCTCGTCGGGGAGGCGCAGCTGATCTACAACTGGGAAGCTTTCCCGGAAGAGGTCGCCCAGCTCGTGCACGCCCACCCGACGCAGAACGAGGCGCTCGGCGAGGCGTTCCTCGCACTCGCGGGCAAGCCCCTGCACGCACACAGCTGATTCGACTCGGTCCAACAAAGCGGTTAAGGAGTACTGAGAGATGCCGGTATCGGTCACCATGCCCCGGCTGGGTGAGAGCGTCACCGAGGGCACCGTCACGCGCTGGCTCAAGCAGGAGGGCGAGCGGGTCGAGGCCGACGAGCCGCTGCTCGAGGTCTCCACCGACAAGGTCGACACCGAGATCCCGTCGCCGGCCGCCGGGGTGCTCTCGCGCATCGTCGTCGGCGAGGACGAGACGGCCGACGTCGGCAGCGAGCTCGCGATCATCGCGGGTGACGGTGAGGACGCGGGCTCGTCCGCCCCGGCCCCGGCCGAGGACGCCCAGCAGGCCGAGCCCGAGGCTGAGCCCGAGACCGAGGACGAGCCGGAGCCCGAGCCCGCCGCGCTCGACACCCCCTCGACCGAGAAGCCGGTCGAGGAGGAGGCCCCCGCGCCGCAGACCGCCGCCCCCGCCGGTGGCTCCGAGGGCACGGCCGTCAAGATGCCCGCCCTGGGCGAGAGCGTCACCGAGGGCACGGTCACCCGCTGGCTCAAGCAGGTCGGCGACACCATCGAGGTCGACGAGCCGCTGCTCGAGGTCTCCACCGACAAGGTCGACACGGAGATCCCGTCGCCGGTGGCCGGCACGGTCCTGGAGATCAAGGTCCCCGAGGACGAGACCGCCGACGTCGGCGCCGAGCTGGCCATCATCGGCACCCCGGGCGACGCACCCGCCGCGGCCCCGGCACCGTCCGCGCCGGCACCACAGCAGACCGAAGCGCCCAAGGCCGAAGCGCCCAAGGCTGAGGCTCCCAAGGCGGAGGCCCCCAAGGCTGAGGCTCCGAAGGCCGAGGCCCCGAAGCCCGCACCGCAGCAGCAGTCCGCGCCGCTGGTCGAGTCGAAGCCCGCCCCGGAGCAGGTCGGCGAGTCCTACGCCGACCCGTCGCCCGAGGTCGAGGCCGGCCAGCCCGCGCCGCCCGCGCCCGCGCAGTCCAGCGCCCCGGCCGCCGAGACGGTCAAGGCCAACGGGGCCGGCGACGCCGGTTACGTGACCCCGCTGGTCCGCAAGCTCGCCGCCGAGAAGGGGGTCGACCTGTCGTCGATCACCGGCACCGGCGTCGGCGGCCGGATCCGCAAGCAGGACGTCATCGAGGCGGCCGACAAAGCTGCGGCCGCGAAGGCCGAGGCCGCCAAGCCGAAGCCCGCGGCTGCACCCGCCGCGGCTCCGGCCGCCGCGAAGCCCGCGCCGAGCCCGCTGCGCGGCCGCACCGAGAAGCTGACCCGCACCCGCGCGACGATCGCCCGCCGCATGGTCGAGTCGCTGCAGATCTCGGCGCAGCTCACCACGGTCGTCGAGGTCGACGTCACCAAGATCGCCAACCTGCGGAACAAGGCGAAGGCCGACTTCCTGGCCAAGAACGGCGCGAAGCTCACCTTCCTGCCGTTCCTGGCGCTGGCCGCGGTCGAGGCGCTGCGTCAGCACCCGGTGGTCAACTCGTCCATCGACCAGGAGGCCGGCACGGTCACCTACCACGACGGCGAGCACCTCGGCATCGCGGTGGACACCCCGAAGGGCCTGATCGTCCCGGTGATCCGCGACGCCGGCGACCTCAACCTGGCCGGCCTGGCCAAGCGGATCGCCGACGTGGCCGAGCGCACCCGCAACAACAAGATCAGCCCGGACGAGCTCTCCGGCGGCACCTTCACGCTGACCAACACGGGCAGCCGCGGTGCGCTCTTCGACACGCCGATCATCAACCAGCCGCAGGTCGGCATCCTCGGCACCGGCGCGGTCGTCAAGCGCGCCGTGGTCGTCGACGACCCGAACCTCGGTGAGCTGATCGTGCCGCGCTCGATGATCTACCTGGCGCTCAGCTACGACCACCGGATCGTGGACGGCGCGGACGCCGCCCGCTTCCTGGTGACGATGAAGGAGCGCCTCGAGGCCGGTCAGTTCGAGGGCGACCTGGGGCTCAGCGCCTGACGCGGGACAGAACATGAGGAAGGGGCGCTTCGGCGCCCCTTCTTTGTTTTGAGCGGGTTCAACTTCGGGAATGATGGAGATATGCGGATTCTCCTGGCCGGCGCGTCCGGTTTCCTCGGCACCCGGCTCGCCGAGCGGCTGCGCGCCGCCGGTCACGACATCACCCGGCTCGTCCGGCACCCCGCCCAGGCCGCCGACGAGGCCACCTGGAAGCCGTCCTCCGGCCAGCTCGACCAGGCCGTGGTCGCGAGCGCCGACGCGGTGATCAACCTGGCCGGCGCCGGCGTCGGCGACAAGCGCTGGAACGCCCGGTACAAGAGCCTGATCCGCAGCAGCCGGGTGGACACGGCCGGCACGATCGCCCACGCGATCAAGAACCTGCCGGCCGCCGACCGCCCCCGCGTGCTGCTCCAGTCGTCCGCCGTCGGCTGGTACGGCGACACCGGCGACCGCCCGGTCACCGAGGAGGCCCCGGCGGGCACCGGTTTCCTGGCCGACGTGTGCCGGGTCTGGGAGGCCGCGGCCCGTCCCGCCGAGGACGCCGGCACCCGGGTGGCCCTGCTGCGCACCGGGCTCCCACTGGATGAGAACGGCGGACTGCTGAAGCCACAGATGTTGCCGTTCCGGATGGGCGCCGGCGCCAAGCTCGGCGGCGGCAAGCAGTGGGTCCCCTGGATCGGTCTGGCCGACTGGCTCGGCGCCGTCGGCTTCCTGCTGGAGCGCGACGATCTGGCCGGCCCGGTCAACCTGGTCGGCCCGGAGCCGGTCACCAACGCCACGTTTACCCAGGTCCTCGCCAAGGTGCTGCACCGGCCCGCGGTGCTGCAGGTGCCGGGGATCGCCCTGCAGGTCGCCCTGGGCGAGTTCGCCCACGAGGCGCTGCGCAGTCAGCGGGTGCTGCCGGGGGTGCTGCAGAAGGCCGGCTTCACCTTCACCCAGCCGACCCTGGAGACGGCGCTGCGGGCGGCAGTGGATCAGCAATCGAGTACGGCGGGCCGGCCGTAGCGCCGAAGCTTGCTAACCTGCGCCTGGTGTCCGTCGTCGCCGCAGCCCCGTCCGAGTCCGCCGATCCGCCGGTCGAGTCCCCGACCCGCCGAGGCGGCCGTTCCTGGCGCCCGCATCTGATCGTCGCCGTGGTCGCGCTGGCGCTCGCCGTCTGGGTGACCAACGGGCTGTGGCGGGACCCGGCCGGGCACGTCCTCGCCAAGAACGCGGGTGACCAGGCGTTCTTCGAGTGGTTGCTGGGCTACGGCGTCTACATCCTGGGCCACGGCGCCGATCCGTTCTTCACCGACCTGATGAACACCCCGGTCGGGGTGAACCTGGCCGCCAACACCTCCATCACCGTCTACATCGTGCTGTTCTCGCCGCTGACCATCCTGGCCGGTCCCGAGATCAGCTTCACGACGATCCTCACCCTGAACCTCGCCGCCGCCGCCTTCACCTGGTATCTGTTCCTGCGCCGCTATCTGGTGCACCGGGCAGCCGCCGCGGCCCTCGGCGGATTGTTCTGCGGCTTCGCGCCCGGCTTCATCTCGCACGCCAACGGCCACCTCAACTGGACCGCCGGCTGGATCCCGCCGCTGGTGCTGTGGTGGGTGCTCAAGCTGCCCGAGCCGCGCCGCTGGCTGCGCCACGGCCTGATCCTCGGCGTACTGGTGGCGATCGGCTTCTCCATCGCTGCCGAGGGCTTGTTCTTCACCGCGCTCGCCACCGGGGTGTTCCTGGTGACGCGGTCGCTGATGCCGCACTGCCGGGCCGCGGCCCGCGCCGCGCTGCCGACCGTGCTCGCCGGGCTGGGCGTGACGGCCGTCGTCGCCGGGATCCTGCTGGCGTACCCGCTCTACATGCACTTCGCCGGGCCGCAGACCTTCAAGGGCACCGGTTTCAACCAGGCCCACTACGCCGAGGACATCGGGGCGTACCTGGGCTACCCGACCCGCTCGCTGGCCGGCTGGCTGGGGCTCGGCAGTGACCTGGCACCGAACCCGACCGAGGAGACGTCGTTCTTCGGCCTGCCGCTGATGGTGCTGGCCGTGGCGTGCCTGGTGACGCTGCGGCGGCACGCGCGTCCCGGCCGGTTCGAGACCCTCATCGGGCTCTATGCGGTGGGTGCCGTCTTCCTGCTGCTGTCCCTGGGGCCACAGCTCAAGTTCTTCAAGGACCCCACCGAGATCAAGCTGCCGTACGCGGCCCTGATCGACCTGCCGCTCTTCGACTCCGCCCTGCCCGGCCGCTTCGCCCTGGTGGTGGCCTGCGTGATCGGCGTCCTGCTGGCGCTGACCGCGGACCGCCTGCTGACCGAGCCGATGCCGTCGGTACGCGAGCACACCCAGTGGGCGGCCGCCTTCGCCGTCGCGCTCGTGCCGCTGTTCCCGATGCCGGTGCTGACCGGCGACCGCGCACCCGAGCCCGCGTTCATCGCCGACGGACTCTGGAAGCAGTACGTGAGCGACGGCGGGGTGCTGACCGCGCTGCCGTTCGCGACCACCGACACCGCGGACGGGCAGCGCTGGCAGGCGTACACGATGGCCCGCGGCGGCAAGCAGTTCCGGATGCCGGACGGCTATTTCCTCGGCCCCGGCGGCCCGGAGGGCGTCGGGCAGATCGGCGCCAGCCCCCGGCAGACCGACTGGAAGTTCCTGCGCGCCGCCCTGTACGGCGAGATCGTCCCGATCGGCGACTACGACCGCGAGCAGACCCGCAGCGACCTGGCCTACTGGAAGGTCGAGGCAGTGTTCCTGGCGCCGCAGGTGACGGGCTCGCAGGGACCGGTGTTCCGGGCCGCGCTGGAGATGACGGCCATCGACCTGCTCGGTGAGCCGGAACGCGTCGGCGGCGTCCTGCTGTGGCGCATCCGGCCGGGCATCGACCCGGTGGCCCGCGGAAACTGACGGACTAGGCTTGGCCGCGTGACGACTTCTACGTTGCAGGTGCTGCGTCCCGGGCTGGTCGACTACCGCGAGGCCTGGGAGACCCAGCGCCGACTGCACGACGCCGTGGTGGCCGGCACCCAGCCGGACACCATCCTGCTGCTCGAGCACCCCAGCGTCTTCACCGCCGGCAAGCGCACCGAGCCGATGGACCGCCCGATGGACGGCACCCCGGTGGTCGACGTCGACCGCGGCGGCAAGATCACCTGGCACGGCCCGGGCCAGCTCGTCGGCTACCCGATCGTCAAGCTGGCCGACCCGATCGACGTGGTGGCCTACGTCCGCCGCGTCGAGCAGCTGCTCATCGACGTGTGCGCCGAGTTCGGCGTCACCACCGACCGGGTCGAGGGCCGCAGCGGCGCCTGGGTCCGCGCCGACGACCGCGGCCCCGACCGCAAGATCGCGGCGATCGGCATCCGGGTGGCCCGCGGCGTCACCCAGCACGGCTTCGCCATCAACGGCGACTGCGACCTGAGCAACTTCGACCGCTTCGTGCCGTGCGGCATCCGCGACGCGGGCGTGACGTCGCTGAGCGCGGAGCTGGGCCGACCGGTGACGGTCGACGACCTGCTGCCGGTCGTCGAACGCCACCTGCCGACGCTGCTGTGAGCCTCTACCGCGACCCGCGCGACAAGCGGGTCTTCGTGCCGAAACCGGGCGGCGGGGTGGTGCTGAACTTCGGCCACCCGATCGCCTGGTGGATCCTGGTCTGCACCACGATCATCCCGCTGATCATCGTGACCGGCATGACGATCGCCGTCTTCATCTGACCGCCCGCCGACCCGGTCCCGGCGCTGCCCGCCGACCTGCTCCTGGCGCTGCCCGCCGCCGGGATCACGGGACGGCCGGCGCCGCCCGCCGCCCGGCCGCGGCGATCACGGCGTGACCCGGTGCAGGTCGCGGGGAAAGGCCGTGACCTCCCGGACGTTCGCCGCGCCGGTCAGCCGGGCCACGAAACGTTCCAGGCCGATCGCGAAGCCGCCGTGCGGTGGCATCCCGTACCGGAAAGCGTCGAGATAGCCCCGATAAGCCTCCGCCGACTCCCCTCGCGCGGCCAGCGCGGCCTCGTAGTCGGCGTAGCGGTGCAGCCGCTGGCCGCCGGTGACCAGCTCGAGCCCGCGAAACAGCAGATCGAAGCTGTTCGACCAGACAGGGTCGGACGGCTGCGGATGGGTGTAGAACGGTCGCTTGCGCATCGGATAGCCGGTCACGAAGACGAACTCCGACCCGTGCTCGCGCAGCGCCCACTCCCCCAGCGCCCGCTCGTGCGCCGGGGCCAGGTCCGGCTCGTCCGCCGGCGCACCCGCGATCCGCAATGCCTCGGCGAAGTGCAGCGCCGGGATCTCCGCCGGCACCTTCGGCACGGCGGTCCCGGTCCGCTCGGCCACCGTGGCGGTCATCGTCGCCACCACCTCGGTGAGCACGGCCATCACGTCGCGGTGGTCGGCGATGAAGCCCAGCTCCGCGTCCAGCGACGTGTACTGGGCCAGGTGCCGGGCCGTGTCGTGCGGCTCGGCCCGGAACACCGGCCCGACCTCGTAGACCCGCTCGAACACCCCGACCATCAGCTGCTTGTAGAACTGCGGCGACTGGGCCAGGTAGGCGGGCCGGCCGAAGTAGTCGAGCGCGAACACGTTCGCCCCGGACTCCCCGTCCGACCGCCCCGCCACCACCCCTGACCGGACTGAAGACTCACTGGTCGACGCCACGATCTTCGGGGTGTGGATCTCGACGAAGCGCCGCTGCTCCAGCGCGGCCCGGAAGCCCGCGGTCGCGGCGGCCGCGATCCGCAGAGCACCGGCCCGGCCCGGGTGCCGCAAGGACAGAGCAGCATGGTCGAGCTGGGTGGGCAGGGTCGCGGTCAATGCGGGCCGGTGCAGATCAAAAGGCAACGGTACGGACACAGCGTTCAGGATCCGCAGCAGAGCGGGAGCGGTGAGCTCGACCCCCGCCGGCGCGGCCGGGTTCGCGGTGACCGTGCCGGTCAGCTCGATCACGGACTCCTCGCCCAGCGTCTCGATCACGGCCCGGACCTCGGGCTCGGTGACGACGACCTGGGTGAGCCCGGCGGCGTCCCGGACTATCAGGAACGCCACGGACTTGAGCAGCCGGCGGCGGTGGACCCAGCCGGCGACCGTGACGGTCTCGCCGGTGTGCCGGGCCAGTTCGGTGGAGAGGATGCGTTGCACGGCTTTTACCTCCTCGGTGACTGCAACGCGGCCCCAGGGAGGTGTGGGCGAGCGGGATCCTCGCGGTGCCACCACACCTTCACGCCTTGCTCAGGCGCCTCTTGTCGTGCGCGGCTCGGGAGTGTCTTCACGCCCCGGCACCGGGCCACCTTCACAGCTGGTGGTGGCTCTCTCGGCCGGCGGGATCGGGGCGCTACTCGGTTCCGTCATCACCGTGGACGGGACCTTAACAGCGCCCGCACGACCGGCAAACCGGGTTTCCCCGGCAGGCGTGAGAGCACTCACAGAAACTGCTGTGTGAGCCTCACCGCCCCCGCAACGGTTGATCTTGCTTTCGGCGTAACCTCAGCCTTGTGACTATTGCTCCCGAGGGCCGCCGCATGCTGCGCATCGAGGCGCGCAACGCCGAAACTCCCATCGAGCGCAAGCCGCCGTGGATCAAAGTCAAAGCCAAGATGGGCCCGGAATACACGCACATGCGTGGCCTGGTGCAAAAAGAGGGTCTGCACACGGTCTGCCAGGAGGCCGGCTGCCCCAACATCTACGAATGTTGGGAAGACCGCGAGGCGACCTTCCTCATCGGCGGTGACCAGTGCACCCGCCGCTGCGACTTCTGCCAGATCGACACCGGCAAGCCGGCCGAGTTCGACGCCGACGAGCCCCGCCGCGTGGGCGAGTCCGTCGCCACCATGGGCCTGAAATACGCGACGGTCACCGGCGTGGCCCGCGACGACCTCCCCGACGGCGGCGCCTGGCTCTATGCGGAGACCGTCCGCCAGATCCACAAGCTCCAGCCCGGCTGCGGCGTCGAGCTGCTGATCCCCGACTTCAACGCGGAGCCCGACCAGCTCGCCGAGGTCTTCGGCGCGACGCCCGAGGTCCTCGCGCACAACGTCGAGACGGTTCCCCGCATCTTCAAGCGCATCCGCCCCGGCTTCCGCTACGAGCGCTCCCTCGACGTGATCACCCAGGCCCGCGCGGCCGGCCTGGTCACCAAGAGCAACCTGATCCTGGGCATGGGCGAGGAACGCGCCGAGGTCTCCCAGGCCCTGCGCGACCTGCACGCGGCCGGCTGCGAGCTGATCACCATCACGCAGTATCTGCGGCCCACCCCCCGCCACCACCCGGTGGAGCGCTGGGTGAAGCCGGAGGAGTTCGTCGAGCTGAACGCGGAGGCCGAGGAGATCGGCTTCGCGGGCGTCATGAGCGGCCCCCTGGTCCGCTCGTCCTACCGCGCCGGCCGGCTCTACCAGCAGGCCCTCGCCGCCCGCGGCTGAGCCACCCCCGCCGCTTTTGCAGCGGATTCGCGGCCTCGATGCGTCTCTCCTGGTGAGGCGCGTCGAGGAGGTCGCAGGTGGGGTTCGAGGAGTACGTGAGCGAGCAGGGCCGGTCCCTGCTCCGGCTGGCGTACGTGCTGACCGGTGACGCCCACCGGGCCGAGGACCTGACCCAAACCGCGCTTGCGGACGCGTACCGGCACTGGCGCAAGGTGGCCGCCGCCCGCGAACCGGACGCGTACGTGCGCCGGATGCTGGTCAACGCCCACCTGAGCTGGCACCGGCGGCGTTCCTCGACCGAGCGGCCGACCGACCTGGCCGGCTGGGAGCCGCCGAGCGCGGCTGACCCCGCCGACGAGGTGGCGGCCCGTGACCAGCTGCGCCACGTGCTGGCGACCCTCGCTCCCCGCGCCCGGACAGCGCTTGTCCTGCGCTACTACGCCGACCTGGACGACGCCGGCATCGCCGAGGCGATGGGGGTGACCGTCAGCGCCGTCCGGGCCACCACCTCCCGGGCCCTGGCGACCCTGCGCGGCAGCGACGTCGCGGCCGCCCTCAAGGAGACGTCATGACCGACCAGCTGGAACGCGAGCTACGACTGCTGTTCGCCGAGGACGCCGACCGGGCGCCCTTCGCTCCCGGGCCCGCCGCGCTCACCGCCGGGGCACGCCGACGAGTTCGTCACGCCCGCCGCTCCCGGATCGCCTGGGGCGCCGGAGCCCTGGTGGCCGCATCCGTGGCGGCCGTCGTCGGCGCGGGTGCCCTGAGCGACCCACCACCGGCCGAACGCACCGCCACGCCACCGCTGGCTGCGTCGTCGGCTGCCCAGCGGACCGGCGCACTCCCCGATGCGGCGAACGGCTCCTGCGCCTTCGGCTACTCACCGCGCGAACTGGCCCGCCGCGCGTTCACCTTCGACGGCACCGTGACCGCCATCGGACCAGCCCATTCCGACCGCCCCAACGGCGTCCTCACCCACGTGGGCGTCACCTTCACCGTCAACGAGTGGTTCTCCGGCGGCTCCGGCGGGACCGTCACCGTCGACATGTCTTCGCCCCACGGCTACCTGGTCTGGGCGGGCTACGCGCCGGCGTACGGGATCGGCACCCGCCTGCTGGTCAGCGCCGAGCACCGCTGGGGCGGGACGACCATGGCCGACGTCATCGCCTGGGGATGCGGCTTCACCCGCTATTACGACCCGATGGCTGCGGACGAGTGGCGAGCGGCGACCCGCTGACGATCAGCCCGGCTTGAGCCGGCGCAGGGTGGCGCCGGTCGCCTGCTTGAAGAGGTATTCGGCGCGCTCGTAGGAGAGCCGGCCCCGGCCGGTGTCCGGGCAACGGTCGGCCTCCGCCGGCATCCGGGCCGGCCCCGGACGGCGATCCGCGAGGAAGAGCGGTCCACGGGTACGCCCGGCGAGCAGCTCGGGCAGCAGCCGGGCGGTGCCGGCCCGCCAGCTCACCCAGCCGGCGCCGCTGCGGGCCCGGCGGTCATCCAGATCGAGGTCCTCGACATTCAGTGCGAGCACCGCGCCGACGCCCGCGCCTGACTCGTGCAGCAGCCGCCACAGGGTCCGCTCGCGCAGCCCTACGTCGGCGCGCACCCATAGCCGGTCCAGGGCCGGCCCACTCAGCGCCTCGGTCCGGCCCCCGGTCTCCGGCCGCCGTTCAAGCCCAGCCGCAATATCCGCCGTCTTCGCGGAATTGTCGGCAGCGGTCGCTGATGTCCACCTGCTGAAGGAGCGAATCGCCGCCACGTGCCGGTTCCAGGTCCGGGGTGCGGCGTCGCCCCAGGCCGCCGCGCACGCCTGACTGACCTGCTCCGCAGTCAGCAACGCCAGCGGCATCCCGGCACCCACAGCCCGACAGAGCCGGGTCAGCGTCTGGCCGTAGGACCGCACCGTCGCCGCGTCCAGATCACGCGCCAGGAACTCGGCCACCGCTTCGCCGACCGTGCGGCCCACGGACTCCGCCGCGCCAAGCTCCGCGGCCGACGCCGGCTCCGCCTCGAAGGCAGCCACGGCCCGCCCGCGCAGGAAAGCACTCTCGGCCGCGTTACGCGCCAAGCCCGCAGCGCGAAGAAACTCCTGGCGTGCCTCCCCCACCCGACCCAGCCGCCACAACAGATCACCCCGAACCCCCGGCAACAGGTGATAGTCCCGCAACGCCGGGTCGACCAGCAGCGCATTCGCCAGGTCGAGCCCAGCCTGCGGCCCCTCGGCCATCCCCACGGCCACCGCCCGGTTCAGCTGGACGATCGGCGTCGGCAGCAGCGCGGCCAGCGCCCGGTAGAGGGCGGCGATCTGCACCCAGTCGGTGTCCGCAGCCGTGCGGGCCTGGGCGTGACAGATCGCGATTGCCGCCTGCAGGACGTACGGTCCTGGCGTACCGCCGATCTCCCGGGCCCGGAGCATCGCGGTGAAGCCGCGCCGGATCAGGAGCTGGTCCCAGCGGCCGCGGTTCTGCTCGTGCAGCTGGATCGGTTCGCCGGCCGGGCCGGTGCGGGCCGCCGAGCGGGATGCCTGGATCTCCATCAGCGCGACCAGGCCGTGCACCTCGGCCTCGTGCGGTGCGAGGTCGGCGAGCAGGCGACCCAGGCGCAGCGCCTCCTGGCCCAGGGCCGGGCGGATCAGGTCGTCGCCCGAGCTGGCCGAGTAGCCCTCGTTGAAGATCAGGTAGATGACCTCGAGGACCGAGGACAGCCGGGCGGCCAGGTCGTCCGCCTCCGGCAGGGCGAACGGCACGCCGGCCTCGGCCAGGGTGCGTTTCGCCGTGGCGATGCGGCGGGCCACGGCCGGCTCGGTGATCAGGAATGCGCGGGCGATCTCGGCGGCGGTCAGGCCGCCGACCACGCGCAGGGTCAGGGCGGCGCGCTGCTCGGTGGGCAGCACCGGGTGGCAAGAGATGAACATCAGCCGCAGAACGTCGTCGCGTTCCGCGGAGAGGTCCGGGGGCTGGTCGTGCTCGCGGGCGTACTGCTCGGCCTTGCGGTCGTGCAGGCGGGACCGGCGGATGTGGTCGACGGCCCGGCGTTTGGCGATCGCCGTCAGCCAGGCGCCGGGATTTTCCGGTACGCCGGCAGCCGGCCACTGTTCGAGGGCGGCGACGACCGCGTCCTGGGCCAGTTCCTCGGCCAGCCCCACGTCGTGCACGACGCGCATCAGCGCCGCCACGATCCGGGCCGACTCGAGTTTGACGACCGCGTTGATGCGGGCGTGGACGTCGGTCACCGCCGGCCCGGGGGCCGGGCCGGCGGTGCTCGGCGGCCGGGTCACGGGCCGAAAACCTGCTGGATGACGCTCTCGCCGTCACCGACGATGCGGCGGAAACGGCGGGCCAGCTCGATGGCCTCCTCGCGGGAGCGGGCCTCGATCAGGGCGAAGCCGGCCACCGCTTCCTTGGCCTCGGTGAACGGCCCGTCGGTCACGGTGATCTCGTCGCCGACCGAGGTGACCCGGACGCCGCCGGGCTCCAGGCCGCCGGTGGCCAGCAGGACCCCGGCCGCGGTCAGCTCCTCGATGAACTTGCCCATCTCGGCGTACAGGTTCTCGTCGGCGGACTGCTCGGTGGGGCGGGTCGTCATCAGGTAGCGCATTTCTTGCTCCGTTCTCGGTGGTTGCCGTGTGCACCAGCGTCGAACGATCCATGTGACAGGTAATGGAACCATTCCCTGTCACATCGCGGAACCGACGTAGCGGCAAGAACCGCAGCTTACGAATCGCAGAGAGGCTCAGACCATGACCACGCTCGCCGCCCGTACCGTGAATGTCACCGCCACCACCCGCACCCGGGCCCTGCTCACCTGCGCCGCCGTCGGCGGGCCGCTGTGGGCGGCCGTCGCTCTCGCCCAGGCCGCCACCCGGGACGGCTTCGACCTGACCCGGCATCCGCTCAGCGTGCTCAGCAACGGCTCGCTCGGCTGGTTGCAGATCACCAACTTCGTCGTCGCCGGCGTGCTGACCATGATCGGGGCGGCCGGGCTGCGACGGGCCCTGCCGAGCCGGTGGCTGCCCCGGCTGGTCGCGGCGAACGGGGCCGGCATGTTCGCCGCCGGCGTCTTCACCATGGACCCCGCGGACGGCTTCCCGGCCGGCACACCGTACGGGATGCCCGCGACGCTCAGCTGGCACAGTTACGGCCACATGGCCGCCGGCACGGTCGCCTTCGCGGCGTCGATCGCCGCCTGTTACGTGCTGGCCCGGCACTTCGGCCGCGCGGGGCAGCGGGCCGCCGCCGTGGGGTCCGCGGTGGCCGGCACGGCGCTGCTGGCCGGCGACCTGTGGGCGATGAGCGGTGGCGCCGCTGGCTCCCTGACCCTGGCGGTCGGCGCGATCACCGCGCTGCTGTGGGTCTCCGGGGTCGCGGCGTGGCTGGCCCGGCGCTGAGCCGTCAGTCGTCGAGCAGTCCCAGGCGGTGCGCGACCGCGGCGGCCTCGCCGCGGCTCGCCACCGCCAGCTTCGCGATGATCCGGGAGACGTGCACGCTGGCCGTCTTCGGCGAGATGTAGAGCTGCTTGGCGATGCCGCTGTTGCTCAGCCCCTCGGCCACCAGCCGCAGCACCTCGCGTTCCCGGTCGGTCAGTGTCTCCGTACCCGTGACAGCCGGATGTGCCGCCGAGCGCAGGCCGATCCGGCGGGCCAGGGTGTCCGCGGCCTCCGCCAGCGGCCGGGCGCCCAGCGCACCCGCCACCGCGGCCACCTCCTCGACCGCTTCCGCCGCGCCCGGGCGGTCGCCGGCCCCGGCCGCGGCAGTGGCCAGCCCCAACAGCGCCACCGCCAGCGGATAGCGCTGACCGTCGACCCGCCACGCGGCCACCGCCTCGCGCCACAGCTCCGGCCGGCCGGTCAGCGTGGCGGCGAGCTGCGTCGCGTACGCGCGGTCGCTCGGATAGCGCTGCGGCATCGCCCCGGCGAGTTGCCTGATCCGGGCGGCCAGTTGGTCGTCGGCCGACTCACTGGCGGCCGTGGCCGCGACGGCGAGCAGGGGCCAGCCGTAGCGGGGGCGGTCGGCGAGCGTCGGCTCCTCCACCGCCGCCCGGGCCGCGGTGAGCGCCGCCGCCGGGTCGCCGGTGTGCCGGGCGAGCGAGATGCGCAGCTCCAGCAGGGACAGCTTGTTCTCCCGGTGCAGGAACTGGCGCCCGAGGAACGCAATCGCCCGGTGGGCCAGCGGCTCGGCGCCCTCGTGCCCGCGGGCCAGCCGCAGCGCGGTCCGCAGCCGCATCCACGGCAGCGCCAGCGTGCCGGGCGGATCGAGGCGCGCGGCCTCGGCGCACCGGGCGTCAGCCTCGTCCCAGCGGCCCAGGGCCATCAGCGCCTCGGCGTTGTTGGCCAGCAGGAACACCCCGGTGGTGCGGTGCACCCCCACCCGGTCCGCGTACGGCACGCCCTCGGCCGCCGTGGCCGCGGACTCCTCGTAGCGGCCCAGCTCGAACAGGGTGTCGGAGACGTTGACCAGCGCGCGGGCGAGGTTGGGCAGGTCGCCGGTCTCGCGGGCGCGTACCGCGGCGGCCTGCATCGCGGGCAGCGCCTCCACGGCCGACAACCGGCCGCCGCACACCTGGCCGTACGTGATGGTCGCGGACACCTGCGCGGACACGTCGCCGATCTCGCGAGCGGCGGCCATGGCCTCCTCGGCGACCCGGCCGGCCTCCTCGTCGTCGACCCCGCCGAGCGCGTACGCGACGTCGGCGATCAGCGTGACCCGTTCCTGCGACGGCGGCGCCGCGCGGAGCAGGCGGTATGCCTCCCGGGCCTCCGCCGCGCCGTCGCTGGTGCCCGCGTTGTAGAGCAGCTTGCTGCGCCGCACGAGCAGCCGGGCCGCGCGCACCGGCTCGGCCTCGACGTCCAGGTCGGCCAGCGCCGCCTTGGTCAGCTTGAGCGCGCGCTGGTGGTCGCCGGCGTCGATGGCCACCAGGCCGGTCTCCTCGAGCAGGTCGAGGTGGCTGGCGCCGAGCAGCTGCGCCGCCTCGGGGACCTGCTCCCACAGCTCCAGGACCCGCTCCAGCAGCCGGGCCTGCTCCGCGTACGCGTACCGCCGGCCGGCCGCCTGCGCCGCGCGGCGGGCCGCGGTCAGGGCCTTGGGATGGTCGTGGGCCGCGTACCAGTGATGAGCGATCTCGGCCGGGGCCCGGCCCATCGCGACCAGCTGCGGCTCGGCCTCGACCGCCTCCGCGTAGCGGGCGTGCAGCCGGGCGTGCTCGCCCGGCAGCAGGTCGTCGTGGACGGCCTCGCGCACCAGCGCGTGCCGGAACTCGTAGCCGCCGTCGGCGTCGAAGACGATCAGCTGGGCCGCGACGACGGCCCGCAGCGCCGACTCCAGGTCGGCCTCGTCGATGCCGGCGACCCGGCTGAGCAGCTCGTGACCGAACTTGGTGCCGCCGACCGCGGCCACCCGCAGCACCCGCTGGGCAGCGTCGCTGAGCTGGTCGACCCGGGTCAGCAGCAGGTCGCGCAGACTGTGCGGGATGTCGCAGCAGGTCGGGTCGGCGGACGCGGCGAACTGCTCGATGAAGAACGGGTTGCCCTGGGCGCGCTCGTGGACGGCGTCGACCGTGCGCGGCTCCGGCTCGGTGCCGAGCAGGTGGGCCAGCATCTCGGCGGTGCCGTCGCGGTCGAGGCGGTCCAGGTCGGCGCGTTGCACGCCGCGGACCCGGTCCAGCTCGGCCAGGAACGGCCGCAGCGGATGGCCGCGGTGCAGTTCATCAGTGCGGTACGTGGCCAGCAGCAGCACGTGCGGCAGCCGGGCGGAGCGGATCAGGAAGCCGATCAGGTCCCGGGTCGAGCGGTCGGCCCAGTGCAGGTCCTCGATCACCAGCACCAGCGGCTGCCGCTCGGCGAGCCGGTCGAACAGGGCCGCGACCAGCTCGAACAGGTAGCCGCGGCGGGCCTCGCCGACGGCGTCCGGTGGCGGCGGGCCCAGCTCGGGCAGCAGCCGCGCGAAGTCCTGCTCGCGCCCGTCGAGCACCTGGGGGCCGTCGGTGTGCACCAGCCGGCGCAGCGCGGCCGCGAACGGCGCGAAGGGCAGGCCCTCCTCGCCGAGCTCCAGGCACTGACCGGTGAGCACCCGGGCGCCCTCCGCGGTGGCCAACCGGCAGAACTCCTCCACCAGGCGGGTCTTGCCGACGCCCGCCTCGCCGCCGACCAGCACGGTCGACGGCTCGGCGTTGCGGGTGCGCTTCAGGGCGTCGCGCAGCACGGCGAGATCGGCCTCCCGGCCGACCAGGAACTCACTGCTGGCTTGCGCCGTCACGCCGTCGAGCATGTCATGCCACGGACCCGGCGCGCCTGCCCCGAAAAGCACGGTCATGACTACGCGGACGCCTGCCCGTGCGGGGGCCGGCGGGTGGGCCAATGCCACCGGGAGCGCCGGTGCCGGCCCGCGGCGACCTCGTGGGCGAGGTGATCCGCGGCGGCGGCGCTGCGCCACTCCCGGGAGCGCTGGCGGTGGAGGTCGAGCTGGAATTCGGGGTCACTGAGCGGGAACATCACAACTCCTCGCGATCGGTCGTCCTTGCTGTCCTCGACTCTTCGCGGGAAGGTGCCGGCGCCGCATGGGGAAGGTCCCCCATATTCGCCGCCCGGGTGCCTCAGCTGAGGGTCCTGGGCGAGTAAGGCACCCGGCTGACCACTACACTTTCGGGTATGGCAAAACCCCAGGAGAAGGTGTCGTTCGTCGAGCGCCTGAAGCAGATCGGCCAGGTGTTCGCGTTCACGGCGCGGCAGGACAAGTGGTTCGTCCCGCTGATCGTCGCGGCGGTGCTGATCCCGCTGGCCGTGACCGTGCTACTCGTCCTCCTGGGCCTGGGCTGGATCTGGATCCCGATCGGCGTCATGGTCACCCTGCTGGCCGCCCTGATCGTGCTCAACCTGCGGTCGAACACCGCGATGATGAACGCCGCCGAGGGCCAGCCCGGCGCGGCCGCCTCGATCATGGAGAACATGCGCGGCGACTGGCGGGTCCGCCCGGCGGCCAGCTCCACCACCCAGTTCGACATGGTGCACATCGTGATCGGCCGCCCCGGCGTGATCCTGCTGGGCGAGGGCCAGCCGCAGCGCGTCCGCAACCTGATGGGCCAGGAGAAGCGCCGCCTGTCCAAGGTCATCGGCAGCGCCCCGATGTACGACTACATGATCGGCCCCAACGAGGGCGAGCTGTCGATCCGCAAGCTGCGCACGACAGTGATGAAGCTGCCCCGCAACCTGACCGGCAAGGACGTCAACGCCCTGGACAAGCGGCTGGGCGCGCTGATGGCCCGCCCGCAGATGCCCAAGGGCGCGATCCCGAAGAACATGCGCCCGGGCGGCAAGGGCATGCGCCAGCCGCGCCCCCGCTGACCTCTACGCTGACGGCCATGATCGACAGGCCGAGTCAGACGTGGCAGCGCCGGGTGGCCGAGCAGGAAGCGGCGGTCGCGGCGGGGAAGCTCCCCCAGGACCAGGCGTACGCCGCGGAGCTGTGGCCGGCCGAGGCGACTGCGGCGGTCGACGTTGTGCTGGCGGCGTACGCGCAGGAGCTCGCAGACCTCCCGGCCGTCACGGACGAGGCGGCGTGGGCGGCGGTGGAACGGGTGGTGCTCGCGCTCAACGCCATCGACGAGCAGCAGGCGGTGATCGAGACCGGCGAGCGCGAGGAACTGTGCGAGTACATCGACGCCGTGCTGACCGAGGCGGGCGTTGACGTCACGGCGCTGACGGCCGGGCGAAGCCCGCACCGAGCCGAGCTGACCGATGCCTGGCGCAACTGGTGAGCAGCTGAGCGAGGAGCTCGCCCGGGCCATGCCGCGTTGAAGGTCTTGGCATACTCGCCCGATGCCGACCATGCTCCCGCCGGACGCCGCACGGTTCGAGATCCGTGACGGCGTACCCGTGCTCGCCCTCGCCGCCGACGTGCCCGCCCACGCCGCGACCGGCGAATGTTCCCTGATGAACCGCGTCACCCTGGTCGTCGTGGACGGCCCGGGCGACGAAGGATTCCTGCTGCCCCGGATGACGCCCGGCGGCGACACCGCGCCGGCCGGCTGGGACGAGGCGGTCGAGCGGGCGGGCGGCAGCCAGGTGATTTTCGGGTACGGCGACAACGCTCCGCTGGTCTTCGCGCGCAGCGTCGGCTCCTAGACGAGTAAGTCCTTACTCGTTGAGCAAGTGAGCTGCGGTGGGGTCTGTACGCGTGACTACTGAGCACGTGCACTGAGCACGTGCACTGAGCGGTTGGACGCTTGGCCCGCGTAAAGGTGAAGGGTGTCGATGATCTGTTTGTGACGACAGACATCAACACCCTTCTCATCGCACTCTACGTGAAGATCGACGACTGGCTCGGGAAGCGTCGTCGGACCGGGCGTCCTCCGAAGCTGTCCGACGCCGAACTATTGACCATCGCGGTGGCTCAGGCCCTGCTCGGGATTCGTTCCGAGGCCCGGTGGCTGCGGTTTTTGCCCAAGCATCTGCCCGGCGCGTTCCCGTATCTGCCCGGTCAGTCCGGCTACAACAAGCGCCTGCGGGCCGCGCTGCCGCTACTCAAGAAGGCTATCCGGCTGGTCGCTTCGGACACTGACCTGTGGCACGACGACGTATGGGTCACCGACTCCACCCCGGTCGAGTGCGGCCGGTCCCGGCCCACGGCGAAACGCTCCGAGCTGGCCGGCTGGGCCGGCTACGGCTACTGCGCCTCACACTCCCGGTTCTTCTGGGGGCTGCGCCTACATCTGATCTGCACACCCTCGGGCCTGCCGATCGCCTGGTCCCTGGCGACCGCGAAGACCGACGAACGCCAGGTCTTAACCGCTGCCCTGGAAGACGACCCCAGCCTGCTCGAGGCCCGGCCGGGACAGCTGATCATCGCGGACAAAGGCTATGTCTCCGCCGAACTTGACCGTTGGCTCGCTGATCGCGGAGCCCGGCTACTGCGCCCTTCCTACCGCAACCGGACTGCACACCCTGGCGAGCACCTACTCAAACCCGTCCGGCAGTTGATCGAATCGGTCAACGACACGTTGAAAGGCCAGCTCGACCTGGAGCTGCACGGCGGCCGCAGCATCGAAGGCGTCGGTGCCCGCATCGCGCAACGCCTCCTCGCCATGACCGCCGCGATCTGGCACAACCGCGCCACCGGCCAACCCTTGACCAGGTCCTTGATCGCTTACGACCACTGACTCAGTTAGGACTTACTCGTCTAGTAGTACCGGGGCTGGCTTTCCGCCGGATCGGCCGCGACGACGTCGAGCCGCGGGTCAGCGACCAGGGCGTCGACGGCCGCCCGCTCGGCGCCGATCCCGGCCCAGTGCGGGTCGACGTCACTCGTGAAGCACCAGCGCTGATCAGCCGGCCAGACAAACGCCGGCGGCGCGATGGGCTGCCCGCCGCCGAAGTCGGCCTCCCAGTGATCGATGTCCCGCAGCCGGCTCCGGAACAGGGCGAAGCGCCGATGGGGTAGGTCAATCAGGCGCGCCTCCGGCGGGAGCGGGATGTCGGAGTAGCCCTCCCAGACGCAGAAGTAGCACTCGTCCGGGGTGTTCGTGAACGGCGCGAGCCGGTGCAACGTCCGCCGCGCCTGCGCGATGTCCGACGGATGATCGTCGGGAACGTCGGCGTCGGCCTCCTCCTGACCGAGCCGGACCGGGTCGGGAATGTAGCGAAGGCGGGCGTACGCCTCGAAACCCGCCGGCCCGAACGTGATCAGTCGCAGGTCTGGCGCCCCGGACCGGACGAGCCAGTCCGCAGGAGTCGGGTCGGGGCAGAAACTGAATTTCATCGTCCTGTCGCCCCTTCAGAGCGTGTGGCGGTCATCACCTACCGTGAGGGCATGACACTCTTGATCTTCCTGGCCGGTATCGCCGCAGCGATCGCCATGGTGGCCGGGTCCGTCGCCTGGCGCGATCGGCGCAGCCGGGGATCGTTCGTGGACCCGTCCGTCAGCCGTGACGCTCTCGTCCAGGCGGACCGGCAAGCCGTCCAGGCCCGCCTGGCGTTCGCGGAAATGCCCGTGACGGACTTCCTGCCCCCTCGGTAGACAGCGTCCGCCGGCCGGCTGGAACGAGCGTAGCGTCGGAGGGCATGAGCAAGCCCTGGAAGTGCCGGCTCGGGTGGCATTCATGGGTTCGGCGGCACGATACGCAGGACCCGAACCTGAAGGTCTGCCGGCGGTGCGGCAAACACACGGACGTCGGCGGCCTCGGCGGACTAGGGGCCCGATTCGGCTGAGGCCGCTGATCTGCCACCGGCGAGCGATGACGTCGCGGCGGCGGCGCGGATCAGCTTTCTCACCCGCCACCAGGCGAACGCGGCCGCCAGTGCACCGGCGCCCACCGCGCAGCCGACCGCCAGCCACGGCTGGTCGTCGGTGAACCGGGTCTCGATCAGCCAGGCCACCGCCGCGCCGGTCAGGCCCGCGCTGGTCACGTCCACGATCGAGCGTTCCCGGTCGAGGCCGCCGCCGCGCCACCAGCGGACCACGGTCACCGGCAGGGCCAGAGCGATAGCCGCGACCAGCGCGACCAGCGGTCCGTAGGTCCGGTCCGGGATCGGCGGCTTGTACTCCAGGGTCTGCGCCGCGGTGAAGGCCAGGGCGATCGCGCTCAGCGCGCTGGACTGGGCGAGCAGCACACGGTCGAGGCCACGCTGCAGCGACCCGGCGACCGCCGCCGCTGCCTGCTCCCCCACCTCGGTCGCCTTGAGCCGGGCCGACTCCAGGTAGTTCTCCTCGGCCTGGAGCTGCTCCAGCGTCCACTGGCTCAGCTCGCGGTCGCTCTCCGGGACGTTCTCCGCGCCGAGCGTGCGGCGCCCGAGCGGCGACCTCGGCACGTACATCCGGTTGGTGCCGGCCGGCAACGCGGCCGGAGTGGTCATCCTGCCGGTCCACAACGGACGCGTGGTGCTCGTCCGCCACTTCCGGCACGCGACCCGGAACTGGCAGTGGGAGCTGCCGCGCGGTTTCGGGATGCCCGGCACCGACCCGGCCGACGACGCCCGGCGCGAGTTGCGCGACGAGATCGGCGTCGAGGCGGCCAAGCTGCACGAGCTGGGCACGATCTACCCGGACACCGGGATGACCGCCGCGGCCGTCCGCGAGGAAGGCATCACCGAGATCCGGGAGGTGTCCCCGGAGGAGCTGGCCGGCCTGATCCGCGACGAGTCGATCAAGGACGGTTTCACGATCACCGCGTACACCCGGGCCGTCCTGCGCGGCCACCTGGACTTCAGCGGGCCGGCGGCACCCGGTAGATGAAGATCGAGTGGCCGACCTGGTCGATGCGGACGCCCCGGGCAACGAGCTCCCGGAGCTGGGGCGTCAGATTGGTCAGCTGGGTCACCGATATCGCGAGCAGGCCGCTGACCTCCGACGGCGGCACCTTCAGCGGATCCCCGGCGTCGATGCCGTAGTAGCCGGCCATGGCCCGGTTGCGGTGCACCAGCCAGACCCGTTCACCCGGATACCGCTCCTGGAGGTGCAGGGCGAGCCGGTACAGGTCCTGATACCAGTCCACGTTGGACGAACCCAGTCGCAGGTAGGTCTTCGCCGGACCGCCGAAGGCCTCGTTCGAGTAAGGCAGGTAGTAGGGGAAGGCGCGCACCGAACTGACGGCGACGAAGGCCACCAGCAGGACCGCGACCGCCTGCACCCACCGCCACCGGACGGCGGTGACAGCAGCTGCCGCCACGGCCAGCAGCACCGGTACGAAGATGGCGTAGCGCACGCCCCAGTCCCGGCTGCCCTGCATGGCCGCCACCAGCAGCACTACCGTCGGCAGCAGCACGTAGAGCGCCGCCGGCCGCAACCGGCGCACCGCGAGCATCGTTACGGTGCCGGCCAGCCACAGGGCCAGCATGCCCAGCGGCGTCTTGATCAGCAGCGCGGCCGGCAGGTAGTACCAGCGGTGCCGCGAGTACGTGTCGCCCAGCAGGAAGCCGCCCCAATCCCGGTCCTCCAGTCCGAGCTGGACGCGCAGCCCGTCCCCGTAGGCGCGCGGGAACGGCAGCCAGTCGACAAGGTGACCGACCGTCCCGTTGATCACCGGCAGGTCGGGCGGCGCCACCCAGTGCAGCCGCGTATCAACGATCAGATAGGTGAGCCATACCGTTGCGACGGCCACGACGCCGACGCCGACCATGGCGGCGACCGCGGTCAGCAGCCGGGGCACGCGCCGCAGGCCCGGCTGGGCGTGCCACGCGGACACGGCGGCCAGCAGCAACAGGACCGGCACCACGACGAGCGTGTTCATCTTCGTGGCCGGTGCGGCTCCGAGGGCCAGCCCGGCCGGGGCCAGATACACCCACGGATGGCGCCTCATCCGCCAGACCAGCCAGGCGGCGGCCAGCACAAAGCCGGCTGCGGGGAGGTCGACCCCGGCCAGCGAGCCGTACGTGATCACGTCCGGCGAGAACGCGTACAACGCGAGCGCCAGCAGACCCCCACCCGATCCGGTGATGTCGCGGGCGAACGCGAAAACCATCAGCCCGAACAGCAGCGTCAGTACGATCATCGGCAGCCGGGCGTACCAGAGAATGCGCTGGGCCCCGTTGCCGTGCTCGTAGAGCACATCCGTCCCGGCCTGATATTGATTCTTGTCCGGGCCCGCATCGATGCGCGCATCGGCGAAAGCGAGGCCGGCGGCCATCACCAGCTTGGCCAGCGGCGGATGTTCGGGGTTGTAGCGCAGCTCGTGATGCCGCAGGTAGATGACGGCCGCGGCGATGTACACACCCTCGTCCGCGGTCTGTGACTGCTGCCGCGCCGCGGTGACCATCACAAAGGCCATCTGCGCCAGCAGCGCGACGACCCCCAGGGCGACAAGCACTTTCCGGTACGGGCGACGGCGCGTCGGCGGCCGCGGCGGCGGGATCCCGCTCGCCGTCACCCGCTCCCTTGTGCGCTGCCGCGGAATGCGCCACGCCGTCTGCTTCAACTGGGAAAGTCCCACCCGATGACCAGTAGTATTTTCATCGCTCCCGGTAAAGGATGCCGATGGACAACCGACAGGCGTAAGCCCCGTGATGTCGGCGGGCTCCGCAAACAGACAGGGTAGTCGCATGGATCCAACGGCAGAGCCGATGATCACCGTCAAACGACACGGCATCACCAGCCGCTTCGACATGTCACCGTGGCCGCCGGATGCCCCGCCCACCCTCTACAAGCCGTTCTTCACCAACCAGTTCTACGAGCAGAAGTTCCTGGACTACATCCGCACCCTGAACAAGCGCGGTGTGTACGTGGACGCCGGCTCCTGCCTGGGCACCCACACGGTCTGGTTCGGGATGTACTGCCCGTCGACTCACGTGCACGCCTTCGACCCCCGCGAGCGCTGCGCCGGGTGGACCCAGATGAACGTCGACGTGAACGACCTCACCAGCAAGGTGACGGTGCACCACGTCGGCCTGGGCAGCGAGCCCGGACAGGCCAAGTCGTTCCTGGACGGGGTCTGGGAGCACTTCGACGTCGTACCCCTGGACAAGGTCGTCCGCGGCAAGGTCGTCGTCCTGAAGATCGACGTGGAAGGCATGGAGGAGCAGGTGCTGAAAGGCGCCCGCCGCATCCTCCGCGGCCACCACCCGATCGTCTTCGCCGAAGCCTTCGGCGAGCCGGAACGCGCCACGATCGAGGCGGCGCTGAAGCCGTACGGCTACCGCCCGACCGGCCGGGTCTTCAACGCCACGCCGACGTATGAGTTCGTCTACGAGCGGTCCCGGCCGAAGGAGCTGCTGTACAGCTTGGGCCGCAAGCTCCCGAAGCCACTGCGCAAGCGGCTGGTCCAGCTGCGGGACAAGCTGCGCGGCTGAACAGGTACGCGGCTTTTGGCGGACCCGGTCAACGGCGCACCTGGTAGCGCAGGTGCAGCACCCGGTCACCCTGGATCACCACGTCCGGGTCCGCCAGCAGCTGCTGCGCGTCGACCGACCCGAAGAAGCGTTTGCCGGACCCGAACACGACGGGCACGACGTCCATCCGCACCTCATCGACCAGGCCCGCGGCAAGCGCCTGGCCACCGACGTCACCGGCGGCGACCTCGACCAAACGGTCACCCGCAAGCTCCTGCGCCTTGGCCACGGCGGCCTCGACCCCGTCGACGAAGTGAAACGGCGCCGCGTGGTCCCAGCCCTCAGGCGCCGGCCGGTGCGTCACGACAACCACGTGGTCGATCCCGCTCGGCGGCTTCCCGTCCCAGCCGTCCGTCATGTAGAAGACGTGGCGGCCGGCGATGGTCACCCCGATCTCGGCCCAGTACGCCCGGGTGTGGTCGTAGGAGGCCTGCGACACCTTCAGCACGCCACTCTCGTCCAACGGGACGTCACCGCTGGTCAACCAGTCGAACAACGGTCCGGGCTGGTCATTCTCGTCCGCGATGAAGCCGTCCACCGACACCGAGCTGTACATGACCACTTTGCCCACAGGACTCTCCTCTGCTTGGGGATGCCCCCAAATTAGCGGGTCACGGGCTGCCGCTCTTGTAAGAAATCAATCGGCCGGCAGCGGCCAGCCGTCCAGCACGTGCCCGGGATGCTCGCGCATGAACCGCCGCCGGACCTCGACATACCGCGTAGGGGTGAGCCCGGTGAACGCCCGGAACTCATGGCCGAAATGGGCCTGATCGAAATAGCCGGCGCCACTGGCGAGATCGGCCCAGTCGACCGGTTCGGCGGGATTGATCGAGAACACGGTGGCGGCGAAGCGGTGGCTGCGGGCCAACCGCTTCGGCGTGACACCGACGAGCTCCTTGAACCGCTGGGCCAGGTGAGTGCTGCTGACACCGGCTGAAACCCTCAGGTCGTCGATGGCCACCGCCCCGCTGGTCGCAGCGATGACCCGGCTCGTGTGCCGTACCAGCCCCAGGCCGGCGGTCTCGCCCAGCCGCCGCATCAGCTCCTCCTCGAGCAGCGTCAGCATCTCGCGCGGTCCCCCGGCCGTGGCCAGCCGGTCCCGCAGCTCGGCGACGGCGGGCCGACCCCAGACCTGCTCCAACGTCACCGGCCGATCGCACAGCTCGGCCGCGGGCATGGGCAGGAACGGCGCCGGCCCCCACGTCTTGAAGTGCACGCCGACGGACCGGGTCCGGGGCGGGTAGCCGAACTCCAGCGCGCGGGTGGGCATGGTGACCACGCATCCGTCGGCGTACTCGGCCGCCTCGATGTCGGCGCCGGCGCGGATCCGGAACGGCGGCCCGAGGTTGACGATGAGGAACGCCGCCGGACTGGCCGGCAGCGTCAGCCGGGCGTACGGCGGCGCGCCCTCCAGGTAGTAGAGGTCGTCGATCAGCTCGTCCAGCGGTGGCCGCGGCGCTCGGGACACGTACTCCACGCCCCCAGCATCGCGGCCAGGGTGTTCGCGATCAACCCCGCCGGCATTGCGCGCCGCCGCTACCGCCGCCTGAGCTGACCACACAAGCCGCCCCATCGGTGTCGCACTGACGCGGCAGTCGTCCCTCACCTGACGTGCGTCGAGTTGGATCCGGCCACCCTAGGGTTCGGTCGTGGTCGAAGCGCTGGCTCCTCGCACCGCCAGGATCGTCGTCGCGGGGGCGCTGATCGTCGGTCTGTCGTGCGGGTGCGCTGGTCTGCTTTCCGCGCTCCCCCGGTTGCTCGGACCGTAATGAGCGGTTCGCCGCCACGCTCGCGATCTCCCGACCCTACGAGCGATGCTCGCCTCCCGGCCGCCTACCGCCGGCCGGTGCACCTCGACCCACCGCGCCGTCGACGTCACGCCGACCCGACCCCGGCAGCTGAACCGCCCTGCTCCTGCTCACGCCGGACCTGATTCAGCATGGCGGTGTCAGACTCCAGATCAGGATGACCGACCTGCCGGTCAAGATCCACCACCTGCTCCAGCTCTACGACAGCCCGATCGAGCTCACCTTCCCGCCGATAGATCATCGCCATGTTGAACCTGGTGACCGCCTCACCGGCCCGATCGCCGACCTCCCGAAGGAGGAGCAAGGCCTGCTCGAAGTAGGAAAGGGCTCGCTGCCGGTCACCCCACATGTCGTAGACCAGGCCGATGTTGTTGAGGGTGGCGGCTTCCCCGGCGCGGTCGCCGACCTCCCGCCGAATGGGCAGGGCCTGCTCGTAGTAGCTGAGGGCCTGCTGCCGATCACCCAGCCCGTTGTGGACCAGGCCGATGTTGTTGAGGGTGGTGGCTTCCCCGGCGCGGTCGCCGACCTCCCGCAAGAGGAGCAGGGCCCGCTCGTAGTAGCTGAGGGCCTGCTGCCGATCACCCAGCCCGTTGTGGACCAGGCCGATGTTGTTGAGGGTGGCAGCTTCCCCGGCCCGGTCGCCAACCTCCCGCCGAATGGGCAGAGACCGCTCGTAGTAGCTGAGGGCCTGCTGCCGATCACCCAGCCCGTTGTAGACGGCGCCGATGTTGTTGAGGGTGGCGGCTTCCCCGGCCCGGTTACCGACCTCCCGCAGGATGGGCAAAGCCTGCTCGAAGTAGGTGAGGGCCTGCTGCCTGTCACCCAGCCCGTCGTAGACGCCGCCGATGTTGCTGAGGGTGGCTGCTTCATTGCCGCGGTCGTCGGCGATTTGGTAGAGCTCCAAGGCCCGGGCGTAGGACTCCAGCGCCGCCCACGGAGAGCCGGTCGAGTGTTGCGCCCACCCCCGTTGGTAATGGGCACTGGCGTCATCACCCAAAGTGAGGGTGTGTTCGGCCAGCCGGGCGACATCGGCGAACCGGGACCGGGCCAGCCACACCCGGCCCAGCCCACCCCCAACCCTACGAGCGATGCTCGCCTCCCGGCCGGCTACCGCCAGCCGATGCACCTCCACCCACCGCGCCGTCGACGTCACGCCGACCCAGCCCCCGCAGCTGAACCGCCCTGCTCCTGCTCACGCCGGACCTGCTCCAGCATGGCGGTGTCAGACTCCAGATCAGGATGACCGACCTGCCGGTCAAGACCCACCACCTGCTCCAGCTCTACGACAGCCCGATCGAGCTCACCACCCCGCCGATAGATCATCGCCAGGTTGTACCGGGTGACCGCTTCCCCGAACCGATCGCCGACCTCCCGCAAGATAGGCAGGACCTGCTCGTAGTAGCCAAGGGCCCGCTGCTGGTCACCCAGCCCGTTGTAGACCATGCCGATGTTGTTGAGGGTGGCGGCTTCCCCGGCCCGGTCACCGACCTCGCGCCGGATGGGCAGCGCCTGCTCGTAGTAGGAGAGGGCTTGCTCCCGGTCGCCCATCCCGAGGTGGACACCGCCGATGTTGTTGAGGATGGTGGCTTCCCCAACCCGGTCACCGACTTCCCGCGTGATGGGCAGGGCCTGCTCGTAGTAGGAGAGGGCTTGCTCCCGGTCATGCAGCCCGTGGTAGGCACCGCCGATGTTGCTCAGGGTGGTGGCTTCCCCGGCTCTGTCGCCGACCTCCCGCAGGATGAGCAGGGCCTGCTCGTAGTAGGACAGGGCTTGCTCCTGATCACCAAGCCGCTTATAGACCAGGCCGATATTGTTGAGGGTGGCGGCTTCCCCGCCCAGGTCACCGACCTCCCGCAGGATGAGCAGGGCCTGCTCGTAGTAGGTCAGGGCCCGCCGCCTGTCACCCAGCCCGTCGTAGACCAAGCCGATATTGTTGAAGGTGGCGGCTTCCCCGGCCCGGTCACCGACCTCCCGCAGGATGAGCAGGGCCTGCTCGTAGTAGGTCAGGGCCCGCCGCCTGTCACCCAGCCCGTCGTAGACCAAGCCGATATTGCTGAGGGTGACTGCTTCATTGCCGTGGTCTTCGGCGGTTTGGTAAAGCTTGAGGGCCCGGGCGTAGGAATCCAGCGCCGCCCACGGGGAGCCAGTCGAGTGTTGTGCCCAGCCCAGTTGGTAGTGGGCGCTGGCGTCATCGCCCAAAGTGAGGGTGTGTTGGGCCAGCCGGGCGACATCGGCGAACCGGGATCGGGCCAGCCATACCCGGCCGAGCGCACCCCCGACCATGCGAGCGATGCTCGCCTCCCGGCCGGCTACCGCCAGCCGATGCACCTCCACCAGGCGATTTGCTGTCGTCATCACAGTGGTGCCGGGTCGCCAGGCCGGTCATTGACCACCCAGATCTGGTAGAGGGAGCGAGCGGCGGCGGCGCACGCCTGCTGGTGGTCGTCGGCGGTGAGCAGGCGCTCGAAGAGTGGTCGTAGAACGTTCGAGACGTAGTAGCGAGGCTCGCCCGTTTCCGGGTCGAGGCCTTCTTCGAGCAGCCCGAGCTGAGCCGCCCGTTCGATGTGCCGGTCCGCGTCGGGGTGGTCGTGGACGGCGTGGACTGTCGCCAGGGGAACGGGCAGTTCGACCACATTGAGCCGGGCAAGCATTGTCTGCAGCTCGATCGGCTGGGTGCCGAGTAGTTTCTCGGCGAAGATGCTCTCCCGGAACTCGGCAGCCTTGTCTTCGATCGCCGCGATGAGAGCGGGGACGTCCAGGCCGGTGTCGGCGATGATCTTGTCGAGCCAGTCGAGCAGGCGGGGGTTGCCGCTGGCCGCTGCGATCGCCCGGGCCTTCACGGTGGTGTCGACCGGTGATTGGGGGCGCAGGTTCGGCAGGTTCGCGATCTTCTTGGTCTGTTCGACCTTGGTGAAGGTTTCCAGGGGTACGAGTTGCATCGTGGTCCCAGCCGGCTGCGGGAAACGGTACCGGCTGGTGATGATCACCCGGCTGAGGCTGTTCGTGTCGTCGATCGCCTTCAGCAGAGCCGCAAGGATCGGGGCCATCTCCCCGGAGAGCACGTGGCCGCCGTCGCGTTCGTCGAGGTTGCCGTCCTCGAAGTCGTCGAACACGAACAGGCACGAGATTCGGCCGAGCGGCCCGCGGAACAGGTACTTGAGCCGCTCGGTGAGATCCACGTCGTCTCGGGCCAGCACCGCCGCGGCATCGTCGCGGTCGGCCATGGTCTCGAACGCCACCATCGAGGTCAATTCCCGGAACTTCGTGATGTCGACCCGTCCGAACCAGACCACCCGCTGGTGGGTAGGCATCCGCTCCAGCAGCCGGGAGGCGAGGGTGCTCTTGCCCAATCCGCCCATGCCCTGCAGCACCAGCGCTTGGGCCGACCCGGGTGATCCGAGGGGCTGTTTCAGGATGCGCAGGCAACGCTGGATGAGCCGGCGCCGTCCAACGAAGTCGGCCCGTGACGCCACCCGGGAAAGGTGGGTCTGCTGGTCGAGGAACTCGTCGGCGGCGTGGCGGACCCGAATTCGTTCCCGCCCCGAAGTGTTCAGCGGTGTCACCACGGGGGTGAGCGGTGACGCGTCGGCGTACACGCGTAGCAGATGCCAGCTGCTGTTCTGTACGGCGAAGAGCTGATGCCGGGCCAGAACCACGGAAAGGTCCAGAGGTTTGCCCCCGGCGAGGAACTGATAGAGGTGTGCCGCGAACACAGACGCTGACACGTCCCCGACCGGGAGCGCCCACCCCAGGACCATGGGTGCGCCCGCGCTGACCAGGCTTTCACTCATCGACGGGAACGTTCCCTCGCCCGGCGCGCCGGCGGTGAGGCAGCCCGACACGAACACCAGCCGCGGCCACTGACCGAACATGGCTTGGGCGATGTCGTCAGCCGACGCCAGGACCCGCCCGCCGAGTTCGTTCTCCACCAGGAACCTTGGTTGACCATCGATGGTGGCGTGCCCGCTCAGATGCAGAACGTCGAAGTAGCCGGCGCCGTACGATTCCGCGGTGAACCGCAGACCCTCCAGCGTCCCGCTCTCCTCGACCACGAGCTCCGTACCCGTGTTGGCCGTCGCCGACAAGATCCTGGCTTCCTCGGCCTCGTAGTTGAGGACCGGCTCCGTTCCTTCTGGCGAGGTCGCCATGAACAGCACGCGCAACGGACGGTTATGAACCGTGACGCTGTCGCCCAGTGTCGCGACGCGGCTCGACGCCCGAATCGGCAGCAAAGGTCTTTGCCGACTGGCCGCGAGATAGGCGCCGTCGCGAGCGAGCAGCTCCCACGGGAGATGCCGCAGCCGCTCCTCAGCCGTGAGGATACGCAAAGCCACACCGCGCGGATCCTCGGAGACATTACTCAGCCACCGCTCGTCGCCGTCCAGAAACCGGTACAGCCGCTCACCAAGATCGCGTAAGAGGGCTGAACCAAAAACGCGCCGGGCCGGTGACCCCTCGGAATAGTGCTGCGCGACGGCCGCGACGAGCGCCTCGACGGCGGCCTGGTCCAACCCACGTTTCTCCACCTTGCCGTCACGGGTGAAGCGGAGCTCCGAACGGTCAGTTGTCTGCTTGAAGATCTCCAGGTCGTATCGCTCCACGAAGCGGCCTCGCCCTACTCGCCGCGGCCGGTCAGCTCCGGTTGCACCCGACGGCCAAGAGCTGTCTCCAGCGTCTTTTGATCCACTCCCGACAGCTCGATCCGGGTGCCGTCGTCCAAGTGGATCGTGACCTTGGCATCGGTGGTCTCGCTTGCGCGCCACCAATCCCAGATCACCTTGGCCGTGCTGACCCCGCTGAATACCAGGCCGATGATCGCAACAACTACCTCGGCGGACCGCTCAACCTCGACCGCACCCACCGTGTCACCGCGCTCCGCAGCTTTCTCCAAGACGCCATGGAGATCCCCGGCCAGCCGCTCGGCGTC
The DNA here is from genome assembly GCF_050955795.1 of Actinoplanes sp. CA-051413. Taxonomy (NCBI): domain Bacteria; kingdom Bacillati; phylum Actinomycetota; class Actinomycetes; order Micromonosporales; family Micromonosporaceae; genus Actinoplanes; species Actinoplanes sp. CA-051413. Next base: position 1,947,790 of record NZ_CP192100.1, on the reverse strand, counting down.
CGCCCCAGCAACCTCGATCGATGCACTCGCCACGCTATCCCCCACGATCGTCGACAACGGAAGTCCATCGTGGCCGATAGCACCGCCACATAGATACAGAGTAGGTACCAGCATTCGACGCCCGTCAACTCACTCGATCGTGCGTCGGACACTCGACAACAACATCAAGCCGCCCGGTGCAATTACCCTCGACCATCCGTTCAGATGCGTCATCACGGCGCAGGGTATCGCTGAGTCTGCCGATACCGAGGTCACTTCACATCGATCCGGCACGGTGGGCATCCGGCTGAGCAACCTCACCTGATCATGCAAGACCTAGAAGCCCGTAGCGACACGGCGATGGAGACGGTGCCCGGTGTCGGGTGTCGGGTGTCCGATCTCGAGCAGGACTCCCGTGGCTTCAAGGAGTTGCGTTCACGAGTGGCCGGACATGCTGGAGCGCACCCGCGCGCGGTCGACGGCGGCTCTTGGAAAGCCAGAAGCGGCGGTCACGCCGGCTGTGAGCCGGGCATGACCGCCGCTTCGCGAGTTGTCGCCGCACCTCCGGCAGGAGCCGGAACCACAGGTCGAACGGCTGGAACAGGTCAGACGTTGTAGTACATCTCGAACTCGTGCGGGGTCGGGCGCAGACGGACCGGGTCGATCTCGTTCACGCGCTTGTAGTCGATCCACGTCGAGATCAGGTCGTCGGTGAAGACGCCGCCCGCCGTCAGGAACTCGTGGTCGTTCTCCAGGGACTGCAGGACTGCGTCCAGGGAGCCGGGGACCTGCTTGACGCTGCCCCACTCCTCCGGGGGCAGGTCGTACAGGTCCTTGTCGATCGGGGCCGGGGGCTCGATCTTGTTCTTGATGCCATCGAGACCGGCCATCATCTGGGCCGAGAACGACAGGTACGGGTTCGAGGACGGGTCCGGCACGCGGAACTCGACGCGCTTGGCCTTCGGGTTGCTGCCCGTCACCGGGATGCGGGTGCAGGCCGAGCGGTTGCGCTGCGAGTAGACCAGGTTGACCGGCGCCTCGTAACCCGGCACCAGGCGGCGGTACGAGTTGACCGTCGGGTTGGTGAACGCGAGCAGCGACGGCGCGTGGTGCAGCAGACCACCGATGTACCAGCGGGCCGTGTCCGACAGACCCGCGTAGCCGGTCTCGTCGTAGAACAGCGGCTCGCCGCCCAGCCACAGGGACTGGTGGGTGTGCATGCCCGAGCCGTTGTCACCGAAGAGCGGCTTCGGCATGAACGTCGCCGTCTTGCCGTGCTCCCAGGCGGTGTTCTTGATGATGTACTTGAACATCTGCATCTGGTCGCCGGCGTGCAGCAGCGTCGAGAACTTGTAGTTGATCTCGGCCTGGCCCGCGGTGCCGACCTCGTGGTGCGAGCGCTCGACGGTGAAGCCGACGTCGATCAGCCGGCGCACCATGGAGTCGCGCAGGTCGGAGTAGTGGTCGATCGGCGAGACCGGGAAGTAGCCGCCCTTGTACGCGGTCTTGTAACCGCGGTTGCCGCCCTCCTCGTCCTTGCCGGAGTTCCAGGCGCCCTCGATCGAGTCGATGTAGTAGAACGCCTGGTTGGCGGCGGTCTCGTGACGGATCGAGTCGAAGATGTAGAACTCGGCCTCGGCGCCGAAGTACGCGGTGTCGGCGATGCCGCTGGAGGCCAGGTAGGTCTCGGCCTTCTTCGCCACGTTGCGCGGGTCACGCGAGTAGGCCTCCCGCGTGAACGGGTCGTGGATGAAGAAGTTCAGGGCCAGCGTCTTCTGGATGCGGAACGGGTCGACGAACGCCGTCGTCACGTCCGGCAGCAGCATCATGTCGGACTCGTGGATGGCCTGGAACCCGCGGATCGAGGATCCGTCGAAGGCGAGGCCGTCGGTCACGACACTGTCGTCGAACGATTCCACCGGCATGTTGAAGTGCTGCATCACGCCGGGAAGGTCACAGAACCGTACGTCGACGAACTTGACGTCCTCGTCTTTGAGGTATCGCAGGAGTTCCTCGGGATTGGCGAACACACGTCCTCCTGGCACATGATTTTCGAACCGGGGCGGCGTGAGCCGCCACGAGGCTAGGCTGTCGCGACGCTATGGCCCCGTAGTTGCCCAGGCGTATCCCTATTGTTTCCGCCGTGTTACGGAGCCTGAGACCTGGGTTACCCGAGGGCTTACAGAGCCGAGATCATCGACGACCCTACCGCCGGGGATGGGCCGCCGGGGGCGGAAATGCCGCAACGGTACGCCCGCGACTACGCTCGTCCCCGTGGCGACAAGCGCGAACGGATCACCCACCCCGCCCGAGAAGGCGGCGGCTCTCGACCTGTCGACGCTGCAGCCCGCCAAGTTCGGCCGCCGCCTCGCCGCGCTGCTCATCGACTGGGCGTTGTGCCTGGTCATCGCCAGTTTCTACGCCGATCCGCGGGTCGTGGCCTGGCCGCCCGTGGTCGTGCTGATCCTGTTCAACGCGCTGTTCATCGGCCTGTTCGGACAGACCCTGGGGATGTCGCTGGCCCGGATCCGCGCGGTGTCCGTGGCCGACGGCGGCGCCATCGGCATCCTGCGCGGCCTGCTGCGCGGCGTCCTGCTGGCCCTGCTGATCCCGGCGATCATCATGGACGCCCAGCGCCGCGGCCTGCACGACCGCGCCGCCGGCTCCATCGTCGTAGCCCTACCCAAGAGGTAGCGGAACGGCCCGAAGTCGCGGAACGGCCCAAGGCCGCGGACCCGCCCAAGGCCGCGGACCCGCCCAAGGCCGCGGACCCGCCCAAGGCCGCGGGGACCGCCTGAGGGAACGAAAACGGCCGAGAGGCCGCGGAGACGGGTCAGTCCGAAGGGTCGACCTTGATGCCGAGACCGCCGGCCAGGGTGTAGCTCAGCGCCGGCAGGTCGTCCGGGTGCACGACCGCGCCCCGCCAGCTCGCGATCCCGGCGATGCCGTCCAGCTCGCAGCGCCGGAACCGGGCGCCGTCCATGGTGGCGTGGTGGAACTGGGCGCCCGTCAGGTCGCATCCGGTGAACCGGGCGCCCCGCAGGTCGGCGTTGGTGAAGTCGGCCCCGGTCAGGTTGCAGCCGGTGAAGCGCACGCTGTCGAAGCCGGTGAAGCGCCAGCCCGACAGATCCAGCCGGCACTGGTCGAAGGTCACGTCGCCGAGCTTGCCGTTCGTCACGGAGAAGCCGGTCATCCGCGACTCGTCGAAGGTCACCCGCCGTACCGCCCCGCCGTCGGCGCGCACGTTGGCCCAGTTCGCGACCTGCACCACGCAGTCGGTCATGGTGAGCTGGGCCAGCACCGAGGAGGACAGGTCCGCCCCGCGGAACCGGCACTGGGCGAACTCCACCGACTCCGCCTCCCGCCCGGACAGGTCGTGACCGTCGAACGCGACGGCGCGGAAAGTGGTCTCCGGCTCGAGCTCCTGCTGGGGCACTTCGAGGGCGGCGGGCACGGCCGGCTTGCGGGGTGCGGTCTGACGGACCGGGCTGCGGCGGGCGACTGGCATCCGGCAACCCTAGGCTTGCCGGAACCGGGTCGCGGACGGGGAGCAGAATCAACAGCGTGGACATCGCGCTGCTCGGCCCCGTCGAGCTTCGGGCCGACACCGGTACGGCGGTGCCGGTCGCGGGCGCGCGTCTGCGTACCCTCCTCATCCTGCTCGCCCTCGACGCCGGCCGCGCCGTCTCAACCGACCGGCTCGTCGACGGGGTGTGGGGTGCCGATCCGCCCGGCAGCGCCGCCGGCGCGCTGCAGGCGCTGATCTCCCGGCTGCGCCGCGCCGCCCCCGGGCTCGCGATCGCCGTCACGCCGTCCGGCTACCGCCTGGACCTGGACCGGGACTGCGTCGACGCGCACCGCTTCACGCGGCTGGTCGCGCAGGGCCGGCCGGAGGAGGCGCTGGCGTTGTGGCGGGGCCCGACCGAGTTCCCCGACGTGGCGCGCGCTGAGGCCGTACGCCTGGATGAGCTCCGCCTGACCGCCCGGCTGCAGCGGGCCGAGGCCCGGTTGCGGACCGGCGGCGACGCCGATCTGGTCGGCGAGCTGGAGTCGCTGGCCGCCGAGCACCCGCTGCACGAGCCGCTGGCCGGCCTGCTGATGCGCGCGTTGATCGCGGCCGGTCATCCCGGTCGCGCCCTGACGGTCTTCGAGCGGATCCGCGCCGAGCTGGCCGAGGCCCTGGGTGCCGACCCGTCGGCCGAGCTCGCCGCGCTGCACGTGGAGACGCTGCGCGGGCAGCACCGTCAGGCCCGGGGCAACCTGCCGGCCGAGGTGAGCAGCTTCGTCGGCCGGGAGGCGGACCTGCGGGCCGTCCGTGACCTGGTGGCCGCGCACCGGCTGGTCACCCTGATCGGCCCCGGCGGCAGCGGCAAGACGCGGCTGTCCGTGGAGGCCGGGCAGACGCTCACCGCCGGGCATCCGGACGGGGTGTGGCGGGTCGAGCTGGCGCCACTCACCGACCCCGCCGAGGTGCCGCAGGCCATCCTGACCGCATTGCAGCTGCGCAGCCAGTTCGTGATCAGCCTGGCCGGCAGTCACCCGGCGAGCGAGCCGGTGCCGCCGCTGACCCGGCTGACGGACGCCCTCGCCGGTAAGGAACTGCTGCTCATCCTCGACAACTGCGAGCATCTCATCGCCGCCGCGGCCGAGGTCGCCGACGCGGTGCTGCGGTGTGCGCCAGGGCTGCGGCTGGTCGCCACGAGCCGCGAGCCGCTGGGCATTCCGGGCGAGCAGCTGTGGCCGGTCGAGCCCCTCGCGCTGCCGCCGACGGATGTGCAGGCGGCGGACTATCCGGCCGTACGGCTGCTGCTGGACCGGGCGGTCGCGGCCCGGCCGGGCTTCGCGCTCGAGCCCGGGACCATCGGTCCGGTGGTCCGGATCTGCCGCGCGCTGGACGGCATGCCGCTGGCCATCGAGCTGGCCGCCGCCCGGCTGCGCACGCTGCCGGTCGACGTGCTGGCGGCCCGGCTGACCGACCGGTTCCGGCTGCTCACCAACGGCAGCCGCACCGCGCTGCCCCGGCACCAGACGCTGCGGGCGGTCGTGGACTGGAGCTGGGACCTGCTCGACGACGACGAGCGGGCGCTGTGGCGGCGCTTCGCCTACTTCCACGGCGGGGCCGACGTGACCGCGGTCGAGCAGGTCTGCGGCGCGGACATCGATCTGCTCGGCGCGCTGGTCGACAAGTCGCTGCTGGTGCTGTCCGGGGACCGCTACCGGATGCTGGAGACCATCCGCGAGTACGGCCTGGAACGCCTGGCCGAGGCCGGTGAGACCGAGCAGCTGCGCGTCGCGCACGCCCGCTACCTGCTGGCCCTGGCCGGCAGGGCCGAGCCGGAGCTGCGCCGGCGGGACCAGCTCAGCTGGCTGCACCGGCTCAGCGTCGAGCACGACAACCTGCACGCGGCGGTCCGGGCCGCGATCGAGGCCGGCGACGCCCGGACCGCGACGGCGCTGACCGCCCGGCTGGGCTGGTACTGGTGGCTGCGCGGGCACCGGGCCGAAGGCTGCGGGCTGGCCCGCGACGTGCTGACGCTGACCGGCGAGACGGACCCGGAGGACCGGGCGCTGGCGTACGCGTACTCGGCGCTCAACGGGCTGGAGGGCGCCGCGCCGATGGACGAGGTCAAGGGGTGGTTCCAGGCCGCCGGACGGGAAGGCGCCGGCCCCGACGCCGCGCATCCCGTGCTGCGGCTGCTGGGGCCACTGGCGTCGATCTTCGAGTCGGGCGGGCAGCTGGGTGCCTTCGCGCAGGTCGAGCCGCTGTTCACCGACACCGATCCGTGGCTGCGGGCCATCGCCCGGATGATCGTCGCGCAGCTGCGGCTCAACTTCGGGCAGCGACCCGGCGTCGCCCGGGAGGAGCTGCGCGAGGCCCTCGACGGGTTCCGGGCGATCGGCGAACGCTGGGGAGTCGGCTTCACGCTGAGCGCGCTCGGCGACATGGCCGCGGCCCAGGGCGAGTTCCAGGACGCGGTGACCTGGCAGCGGGAGGCCCTCGCGCTGGTCCGGGAGGTCGGCATCCGCGAGGACCTGCCGCAGCTGGAGATGAAGCTGGCCCACCAGCTCTGGCTGGCCGGCGACCGCACCGAGGCACGCCGGATGCTCAAACAGGCCCGGGAGTCGGCCGAGGAGGTCGGGCTGTCCGAGGTGCTGGCGTCGGTCGAGTACGGCTACGCCACGATCGCCCGCGAGGAGGGCTCCCTGGAGGAGGCCCGAGAGCGGATGGCCCGGGCCGCGCGCCTCATCGACAACTCCGCCCACATGACGCAGTTCCGCGCGATGACCCGCTCGACGCAGGCGCTGATCGAGGGCGCCGCCGGGAACCTGGCCGCCGCGCACGACCTGCACCGGGGCGCGGTGGAGATGGCGGTGGACTCCCTGGACGCGCCGGTGATGGCCCAGGTCCTGGTCGGGGTGGCCGACTACGCCGTACGGATCGGGGAACCGGCCCGGGCCGCGATGCTGCTCGGCGCGGCCGACGCGGTCCGGGGCGCACCGGACCGGTCGATGCCGGACACCGACCGGATCACGGTGCTGACCCGCGCCGCCCTGGGGGACGCGGGTTACGAGCGGGCCTACGACTCGGGCACCTCGATCACCATGGCAACTGCCATCGAGGCGACCGGCCTGCGCCCGGCCACCTGATCCGGGTCGTCAGGTGACCGCCGGTGCAGCGATCCGCTGCTCGTCGGGCGCTTCGACGCGCGACGACGCGCGCAGCGGCATCCAGATCAGCAGGGCCAGGCTGAACCAGACGTAGAGGTTGCTGCCGATGATCGCGAGCGGCGGCCGCGGCCCGTTCTCCCAGGCCCAGGTGAGCCGGGACGTCAGCACGACGTACGCGGCCCCGCCCAGCCACAGTGCGCGCCGGTCGCGGCCCGCGGACAGGCCGGTGTCGACGCAGCGGACGATCGCCGGCAGCAGCCACACGCAGTGGTGCACCCAGGTCACCGGGCTGATCAGGCAGCCCAGCAGACCGGTCAGGGCCAGCCCGCCCAGGTAGTCCCCCGCGCGGGCGGCAGCGCGGACCCGCCACACCCAGAACGCCAGCGTGGCCAGCACGCAGACCAGCCAGACCTGAGCCTCCACGCTGTCCAGCGGCAGCCGGGCCAGCAGGCCGCGCAGCGACTGGTTGGACAGGTACTCGAGGTTGCCGACCCGGTTGGTGTCCCATAGCGCGGCGGTCCAGAACTCGCGGGACTCGTCCGGGAAGAGGCCCGCGGCGATCAGGGTCGCGGCGGTGGCCGCGGCGATGGCCGTACCGGCTGCCCGCCAGCGCCCGGTGACCAGCAGATAGAGGATGAAGACGCCGGGGGTCAGCTTGATCGCGGTGGCCAGCCCGATGCCGACGCCGCCCCACTTGCGCCCTCTGGCCACCCCGAAGAGCACGTCCCCGGCCACGAGCGCCAGCAGCACGGTGTTGACCTGGCCGAAGCCGAACGTCTCGCGGACCGGCTCGAAGCACAACGCGAGTGCGACCGCGACGCTGCCGGCCAGCCACAGCGGCCGGCGGGAGCGCCGGATGATCGGCCCGGCCAGCCACCAGGTCACCAGCGCGGTGCTGGCCACCGTCGCCGCGCCCGCGATCACCAGGATCAGCCAGAACGGCAGGTACGCCATCGGCAGCATGGCGAGGCCGGCGAACGGCGGATAGGTGAAGCCGTACGGGGTGCCGTCCTCGAGCCAGTCGTAGACCATGCCGTCGTCGCGGAACCAGTACCGCACGGCGCCCGAGTAGACCCGCGAGTCGAAGAAGAAGTGCAGCTCGGCGGCCCACCACAGCACGCCGGCGGAGACGAGGGCCGCGAGGGCGGCGATGGTCCAGGCCCGGCGCGTCACGCGGACACTCTACGGTGGCGCAGCTCGCGGACCTGCCGTACGGCCAGCCCGAGCAGCACAGCAGTGACGGCCAGCGCACCGGGCACGCGGGTGAACAGCGCCCAGTTGTAGCCGGCCGGCAGGGTCAGGGTGGCCGCGAGCGCGCACAGGCCCAGCACCCAGCGCCGTTCCGCCGTGGTGGCCGCCAGCACGGCGAGGGGCCAGATCGCGTACCAGGGGTGGAAGACGGGCGCGCAGAGCACCGTCAAGCCCAGCGCCCAGCCGGCGCCCGGGAGCGCTTCGCCGTCGCGGGCCCGCCACCACAGCACGGGAAGCAGGACCACCAGCAGCAGCACACCGAGGATCCGGGTCACTCCCACGGCGTCCACGCCGGTGACGGCCTGCACAGTCAGTCCGACGGCGGTCGAGGGTGAGGTCCACGCCACGGTGTCGCCGCTGCGGAGCAGGCCCGCGATCCAGCCCAGACCGCGCCCGGAGACCAGGGACACCAGGCCCACGGCGCCGACGGCACCGGCGGCGATCAGGGCGGCGGGGCGCCACAGGGTTCGTACCGGTGCGGACGGGGGCACCGCCGCGAGGACGGCGAACGGCAGCACGACAACCGCGGTCGCCTTGACCGCCACGGCCAGGCCCAGCGCCACCCCGGCCGCGACCAGCAGCGACGGCGACGGCCGGGCGGCGACCAGGGCCAGCCCGACCACCAGCAGGCCCACCATCAGCGCATCGTTGTGGGCGCCGGACACCAGGTGGATCAGCACGAGCGGGCAGGCCAGCACCGTCCACACCGCGCGGGCCGGGTCGATGCCCGCGCGCCGGGCCAGCACCGGCAACCCGGCCGCGACCAGGCCCAGACCGGCCAGGGCGATGACCCGCAACCCGGCGATCACCCCGGAAAGCGAGTCGCCCAGCGCCACGGCCCAACCTGCCACAAGCAGGAAGAGCGGACCGTACGGCGCCGGCGAGGTGCGCCAGGTCGTCGACACGGAACCCAGCCACGGGCAGCCGAAATCCTGCACGCCACCGGCATACGGATCGCCGCCCGAGTGCTGGACAAAACCCTGGCAGGCGTACGAGTAGATGTCCTCACTGCCCAGCGGCAGCATCGGCAGCACCGGCAGGATCCACAGCCCCGCGGTGACCAGCGCCCACCGCGTCGACGGCACCCGGTGCCGCCCGAACCACCACGCGCACAGCAACGCCGCCAGGCCGAGCACCCAGCACAACGGCAGCAGCACACCCTCGCGCCCGGCGAGCATCGTGCCCGGCGTGACCGTGGTGCCCCGCGCGAACGGTGAACCGCCGAGGTAGGCGGCCGCCGCGACCAGCACGCTCCCGGCCAGCCCGCCCCACCGGATCAGCCTCACGCCGCGGTCACCAGTTCCCTCCCGCGCAGCCAGGTCACGCTGCGGTACGCGACCCAGCCGATCAGGACGATCATCGCGAACGACATCGGCACGCCCAGCGGCCGGAACACCCCGGTGCCCTCGGGCAGGATCGTGGCCATCGCGAAGACGACCGTCCCGGCCAGCCACCGGGCCCGCGCGGTGCCGACCGCGAACAGCGCCAGCGGCCAGATCAGATACCAGGGCTGGGTGATCGGCGCGAAGAAGATCACGGCCAGCAGCGCCAGCCCGGCCCCGACCAGCGGGTCACGGTCCCGGGAGCGCCAGAGGATCACCAGCAGGGACACCCCGAGCAGGACCAATGCGACCGCGCGGACAGCGGGCACGACCTCGAGATCGGCGCCGAACCAGCGGCCGGCCGCCTCGACGGCGAGACCGATGGCGGTCGGCGGCGACGACCAGTTCACCGACTCCCCCGCGCCGGACAACGCGGTCAGCCAGCCCAGACCCAGCCCGGAGGCGAACGAGCCGGCCACCAGCACGACGAGCGCGGACGCCATGACCGCTCCCCCGCGCTTGATCAGCCCGCCCCAGCCCGCGGCCCGCAGACCACCGACGGCGAACAGCGCGGCGAACGGCAGCACGACCCCGATGGTGATCTTGATGGAGATGGCCAGGCCGAGCAGCGCCCCGCCGACCAGCAGGGTGGTCCAGCTCTTCACCGGCGCCGCCAGCACCGCGAACCCGGCGACCATGAACGCCACCGTGAGCGCGTCGTTGTGGCCGCCGCCGACCAGATGCACCGGCACCAGCGGGCAGCAGAGCACCAGCCACAGCGCCCGGTCCACAGGAGCGCCCACCCGTCGCGCCAGCACGGGCAGGCAGCCCGCGATCGCGACGACGCCCAGCACCGCGAGGACCCGGAAGGAGATCAGGGCGGCCAGCTGCGACCCGAACGCCGCGGCCAGTCCGGCCAGGACGAGGAAGACCGGACCGTACGGGGTGGGCGTGTCGCGCCAGACCACCGAGACGGAGTCCAGCCAGGGACATGGCTGGGCCGACACCCCGACCAGGTACGGGTTGAAGCCGGCGTGCACGAGGGCGCCCTGGCAGGCGTTCGCGTACATGTCCCGGCTGGCCAGCGGCGGCACAATGAGTAGCGGGACGGACCAGAGCGCGGCGGTCACCAGGATCCACCGGGGAGTGAGCTGGAGGCGGCGGCCGTACCACCAGGCGACGCAGAGCGCGGCCAGGCCCGCGAGCCACAGCAGCAGGATGAGGGCGCCGGCCGGCTCGCGCAGCACGCTGACCACGTTGACGTTGCGACGGATGAACGGGGCGGCGCCGTAGAGGAACGCGTCCACGGCACAGCACACAGCACCGAAGAAGCCCAGCCAGCGCAGGAACGCGGGGCGGGCCAGCAGCCCTTGGATCATGACAACGGCCTCGTGCGGACCCCTCGTGACCGTGGCATGCGCGTCAGCGTACCCATCGGCCTGCGCTCAGCACGCCGGTCCGGGCCGCAGTGAGCTGGTGAGCCGGAACTCACCCGGGGTGGTGACGCGCAGCTCCGTCCAGCCGTCGGGGCCGGACGCCAGGCACGCGCCCGGTTGCTGCACGCTCAGCCAGCGCGACCAGTGCACGCGGACCAGCACGTCGGCGCGCGCGGGGACGCGCACGGTGACGCCGCCTCGGTCACTACGCGCGAGCTCGGCCGGCGCCGACACCAATGGCGTCGCGTCGGTGACCTCGTACAGGCGCCAGGTGTCGTTCTGCCACACCGGTCGCAGCTCCGGCAATCCGTTGAGGACCAGGGCGGACTCGGTGCGCGCGTACCGGTCGGGCACCGCGCCGGGGGCGATGGCGACGTAGGTGACGGCGTTGGCGCGCAGCCAGGCGACGTAGTCCTGCGGGGACATGACGTCGCGGTAGAAGAGAGCGTTGCGGTCCGTGTCGACCTGGCGTTCCCAGCCGCGGGCCAGTGGGACCTGCGCGGCGGCGTACACGGACTCCCAGTGGTCCCGCAGCGGGACCACCTCGACGCGGCCCGGTTCCCGCCGGGCCAGCTCGTCGACCAGCGGCTGATGGAACGCGGGGCGCGACTCGGGCGACCCCGCGCGGCCCAGGTCGCCGGTGACCACGAACGGCTGCCACCAGAAGACGGCGACGAGCAGCAGGGCCAGCCGGACCCGCCCGAAGGCGACGAGGGCGCCGAGCACGGGGATCGTGAAGAGCATGGGCAGGCGCAGCGCGTTGGACCCGATCGGGCTGGGCAGATAGAACGCCCCGAGCAGCAGCACGACGGTCAGCGCGGCACCGATCCGCACGGCGAGCCAGCGCGGCGGAACAACGACGGCGACCAGTACGGCGAGTGCGACGTGGATCTTCATGGACTCGGCGGTGAAGGGCTGGCGGCCGCCGTTGCCGAAGAGCAGGGCCATGGGGGCGAGGGCCAGCACCGGGCCCAGGCAGAGGGCCAGCGCTTGCGGCCAGTGGGGGTCCGGGCGCCATGACCGGAGGCCGGACCGGACCGGGCCGGTGAGCAGTAGGGCGGCGCCCGCCAGCCCGGCGAAGAGGCCGGCGACGGGGCTCGCCCAGGTCGCGAGAGCGCCCAGCACGAAGACGGCGACGATCCGCCACCGCCGTCCCGGTCCGGCCGGCTCTTTCTCCTCGCCCTTGGCCGCCTCAACGGCGTCCGCTGGTCCCGCGCCCGGCTCGGCCGGGGACGGTGGGGCGTCGGCTGCTGCGCACAGGGCAGCCACCGCGAGAGCCAGGCCTACCGCAAACGTGACCCGGCCGCTGGCCAGGTTTGCGGCGAAGACCAGCGCCCCGACCAGCGCACCCACCACCGGCCGCCGCACCCCGGTGCGCCACAGCAGCCACCCGAACAGGACCGACGCGACCACCGCCGCCAGTGCCCCGAGCACCCGCATCCCGATCAGCGATCCCAGCGGCGCCGTCAGCAGGCTGTAGCCGAACTGGCCGACCCCGCCGTACCAGCCGAAGTCGACCGGCGCCCAGCCGTGACCGGCGAAGAAGTCCGCGCGGGCCTGCTGCGCCGCCAGGTCGGTGCCCATCCGGGGCGCCAGCAGGAACGCGCCGGCCAGCACCACAGCGGCGCCGAGCGTCGGCGCCAGCACTCGCAGGAGGCCGCGCCGTTGCTCCTCATGCATCGAGGACGCGCTCCATCGCCGCCCGTGAGCGGCGGGTGATGCGCAGATACCGGTCCACGAACTCGCCCGGGTCGCCGCCGCCGAGCAGCAGCACCACCCCGGCCAGTTCCACGCCGTGGCGCGGGAGCTGATCGGTCGGGCGGCCGCGGACCAGGGTGAGCGCGTTGCGGACCTGGGCGGCCAGGGTCCAGCCCGCGGTCATCGCCGCCGCGTCGACCTTGTCGATCAGCTTGCCCCGCAGTTCCGCGGACAACGCCTCCAGCGTGCGGGTCATGCGCAGCGCCGGGAGCGCGTACCCGTGGCGCAGCTGCAGCAGCTGCACCGCCCATTCGACGTCGGCGAGGCCGCCGCGGCCGAGTTTGGTGTGGGTGTTCGGGTCCGCGCCGCGGGGCAGCCGCTCGGTCTCCACCCGCGCCTTGATCCGGCGGATCTCGATCACCTGCTCGCGGGTCAGGCCGCCGCTGGGATAGCGCATCCCGTCGGCGAGCTGCTCGAACTCGCGGCCCAGCTCCGCGTCGCCGGCCACGAACCGGGCCCGCAGCAACGCCTGCGACTCCCACACCTTCGACCAGCGGGCGTAGTACTGCGCGTAGGCGTTGAGGCTGCGCACCAGCGGGCCTTGGCGGCCCTCCGGGCGCAGGTCGGCATCGACACCGAGCGGCGGGTCGGGCGCCGGGGCGCCGAGGGTACGGCGCATCTCCTCCGCGATGGCGTGCGCCGACGCGCTGGCCTGGCCGTCGGACATGCCCTCCGGTGGGGCGTAGACGAACAGCACGTCGGCGTCGGAGGGGTAGCTCAGCTCGTACCCGCCGAGCCGGCCCATGCCGATCACCGCGAACCGCAGTCCCTCCGGTCCGGGATGCACCCGCCGGGCAGCGTGCAGCGCCGCACCCAGCGTGGCGTCCGCGACGTCGGAGAGGGCAATGCCGATCGCGTGCACGTCCAGCGGGTGCGCCGGGGCCAGCTCGCCGGCCCGGCTGAGGATGTCTGCGCAGGCCAGCCGGAACAGCTCCCGGCGGCGCAGCGCCCGCACGGCGGTGATGGCCTTGGTCGCGTCGGTGGCCCCCGCATCCAGGTGCCGGTCGGCGGCGGCGATGAAGCCGTCGCGCAGCACGTCGCGGGGTCGCGGCTGGAGTTCGGCGTCGTCGGCCAGCAGGCGCAACGCCTCCGGGTCGCGGGTGAGCAGGTCGGTGGCGTACCGGGACAGGCTCAGCACCCGGGCCAGCCGGCGTGCGACCGGGCCGCCGTCGCGCAGCAGGCGCAGATACCAGGGGGTGGTGCCCAGCTTCTCCGACACGTGCCGGTAGTTGAGCAGGCCGCGGTCGGGCTCGGGTGAGTCCGCGAAGTCCTGCAGCAACATCGGTAGCAGCGTGCGTTGGATCGCCGCCGTACGGCTGACCCCGCCGGTCAGCGACTGCAGGTGGCGCAGCGCCCCGGCCGGGTCGGCGAAGCCGAGGATCTCCAGGCGGCGGCCGGCCGACTCGGGGGTCATCCGCAGCGCCTCGGCCGGCACCCGGGCGACCGCCTCCAGCAGCGGCTGGTAGAGCAGCTTGGCGTGCAGTCGCCGGACGTGCGCGGCGTGCGCGACCCAGTCGGAGCGGAACGCCTCGACCGCGTCGCGCCCGGCCACCGCCTTGTAGCCCAGCGCGGCGGCGAGCCAGCGCAGCGCCTTCGGATCGTCCGGCACGGTGTGCGTACGCCGCAGGTTCTGCAGCTGCAGCCGGTGCTCGACGCTGCGCAGGAAGCGGTAACCGCGCAGCAGCGTCTCGCCGTCCTCGCGGCCCACGTAGCCGCCCGCCACCAGGGCGCGCAGCGCGGGCAGGGTGCCGGGCTCGCGCAGGCTCTCGTCGATCCGGCCGTGCACGAGCTGGAGCAGCTGCACCGCGAACTCGATGTCGCGCAGGCCACCGGGACCGCGCTTGATCTCGCGCTCGACCTCCCGGGCCGGCACGTTGTCGATGATCTTGCGGCGCATGTCCCGGACGTCCTCGACCGCCTCGGGGCGCTCGGCGGCGTGCCAGACCAGCGGGGCCAGGTCGTCGATCCACTCGGCCGCCAGGTCCAGGTCACCGGCGGCCGGACGGGCCTTGAGCAGCGCCTGGAACTCCCAGGTGCGGGCCCAGCGGCGGTAGTACGCCTGGTGGCTGGCCAGGGTGCGGACCAGCGGACCGCGGTTGCCCTCCGGGCGCAGCGCGGCGTCGACCGGCCAGGCCACCTGCCCGCACACCTCGATGAGCCGGGCCGCGACGGCGGTGCCCGCGCTGAGGTCCTCGTCGCCGGCCGCCACGAAGATGACGTCCACGTCGGACACGTAGTTCAGCTCGTAGCCGCCGCACTTGCCCATCGCGACGACCGCCAGCCTCGGATGAGCGGTGCTCGCGGGCAGACCGGCGAGTGCGATCGCGTACGCCGCCGCCAGGGTCTCGTCGGCCAGCCGGGACAGCGCCGCCATGGTCGGCTCGAGGCCCCGGCCGCCGGTCAGGTCGGCCGCGACGATCCGCAGCAGGGCCACCCGGTACGCCGTACGCAGGAGCGGGACGGTCGGCGGCCCCTCCCCCGTCGAGTCGCCGAACTCCAGGTGCCCCTCGGCGTTCGGCGGCAGGCCGGTCTTGCCGGTGGCGAGCACTCGCCACTGATCGGGGTTCGCAACCAGGTGATCACCGAGCGCGGAGGAGGCGCCGAGCACCGCGACCAGCCGGCGTCGCAGCCCGGCGTCGGTGTAGATGGCGTGCAGCACGGCGTCGGCCGCCGGGCTGTCGGAGATCTCCTCGCCGGGCCCGGTCACCGGGCCGCCGCTGCCGCGCTGGGCCGCCCGGGCCACCGCGTCGACCATCCGGTGCAGCTGGCGCAGGGCGAGGTTGGGGTCGGCGGCCCGGGACAGGGCGTGGATGAGCTCACCCGCGTCGCCGTCGACCGGGGCCTGCGCCTCGGCGTCCCACAGCCGCAGACCGCCGGGGCCGAGCAGGTCGGCGGCGCGGGTGCCGTTGTCGGCGAAGCCGTACCGGGCCAGCCGGCTGGGCCTGGTCATGCGGCGCCCTCCTTCGGCATGCCCTGGCCCTCGCATGCGATGCCGTCGTTCGCCGCAGCCTGGTGCCGCTCGGTGCAGGCGGTCATGCCTACTGCCCCAGCAGCGGGAGGGTGCGGATGGTCCCGGGATTGGGGATGTCGGCATCAGGGAGGGTGCCGAGGGCCAGCGCCGCGAAGCGGGCCGCGAACGGCTGCCAGACCTCCTCGACGTCCGGCAGGATCTCGGCGGTGGCCGCCACGACCGCCTCGGCGTCGTAACCGAGCTCGTCGAGCGCAGCCACGTCCGTCCGGGTCCAGTCGGCGATCATCTCGGCGTCGCACTCGATGTGGAACTGCAGGCCCCACGCCCGGTCACCGAGCCGGAACGCCTGGTGCGGATACCGCGAGGAGGCGGCCAGCAGCACGGCGCCGATGGGCAGCTCGGTGATCTCGTCGCTGTGCCACTGCACCACGTCGGGCAGCAGCGGCACGTACTTGAACAGCGGGTCGCCGTCCGCCGCGTCGCGCCGGCCGACCAGGCCGGGCCCGATCTCCGGGCCGGAGGTGCTGCGCTCGACCAGGCCGCCGTGCGCCGTCGCGAGCAACTGCCCGCCGAGGCAGACCCCCAGCGTGGGCACGTGGTAGCGGACCGCCTTGCGCAGCAGCCCCTCCACCGCGGGGAACCAGGACGCGCCCGGATCACCCGCGGCGTTCGGATAGGCGCTCTGGTCGCCGCCGAGCACGATCAGGGCCACGTGCTCGTCCAGCGTCTCGGGCAGCGGGTCGCCCGCGTGCGGGCGCACGACGGTCAGCTCCAGGCCGGCCTCGGTGAGCCACTCACCCAGCCTGCGGAGATCGTCGGACGGATCGTTCTCGATTACCAGCGCTGTACCCACGCTCCGAGGCTATCGGGTGGGACCGACACCGGACCCCGGCCCACCCGTTCCCGTCGTTCAGCCGTCGTTCAGCCTTCGTGGCTCGCCCGGGGGCGTGAAGACCCCGAAGTGGTTGCCGGACGGGTCCAGCAGGTGCGCGAAGGTCAGCCCGCCCGGCGCGGTCACCGGCTCGAGGAGCACCTTGCCCCCGGCGGCCTCGGCCTGCCGGCAGGTCGCGGCGGTGTCGGCGACCAGCACGGTGAACACCGCGTAGTTCGGGACCTTCCCGCCGGTGGCGTAGAGGCCGCCGCGGACGCTCTCGGCGGCGGGCGTCGTGATGATCCGGTACGCCGTCCCGTCGGCCGCCGTCGAGTCGTCGTCATCACCGAAGGTCCAGCCCAGCACCTCGCCGTAGAACCGTTCCACCTCGGCGGGCCGGTCGGTGCCGATCTCGAACCATCCGATGCCGTTGTTCATGGTCATCTTCTTCTCTCCTCAGGTCGTTGTGACGACCTTCGCGGAGCCCGGCGACAACCCCCTGTCGGTGTTTACGATCTCGTCCAGCGGGCCACGATCTCGTCGTCCTCCAGCTCGCCGGTCTCGACGAAGCCCAGCGAGGCGTAGAGCGCCCGGGCGGCCTTGTTGTCCGGGGAGTAGCTGAGGGCGACGTTCGGGCAGTCCGGGTCGGCGGCCAGCCGCTCCAGCAGCGCGCCGATCATGGCCCGGCCGATCCCGGTGCGCTGGCGCGCGGCGTCCACCACCACGCCGCCGATCCACCGGCTGCGGTCGTCGTCGATCCCCCACATGCAGAAGCCGACGACCTCCCCGTCGCGCACGGCCGCGAGCGGTTGCCAGGTGTCGCCGTAGTTGCACACGCAGAGGTAGTGGGTGACAGCGTTGACGAACTCGTGCTGATCGGGATGCACGGTGAGGGCGGCACACGACCGCCAGTTGGCGGCGGTCACGGCTTCGAGGGTGAGATCCACGCCCGGCATCCTCGCGGACCGCGGGCGGGCGGGTCGACCGGTTTCAGCCCAGAGTCAGCTGCGTCACCACGTGGTGGGGGATGTCCAGCTCACCGGGGGCCAGCCGGCGCGGCGGGACGGCCTCGGCGGTCACGGTCACGGTGCTGATCCGATCGGTACGGAACGCGCGTACGGCGGCGCGCATCCGGCACCAGGCCACCAGGTACCAGTGGGTGGGGCTGCCCACGTACCCCAGGGGCTCGATCTCCCGGACGGTGGCGGCGCCGGCGCGGTCGCCGTACCCGATGCGCAGCACGCGCCGCGCGGAGAGTGCGTCGGCGACGAGCCGGGGCATCGGGGCAGCCTGCCCGTCGCGGCCGACCAGATGGACCCGCCCGGCCAGCTCCCGTGCCGCGCAGGCGTCGTCCTCCCGCATCGCGGCGACCAGCTTGTGCAGGGCAGTACGCGCGGCGGACCGGAACGGCGTGCCGCCCAGACTCTGCAGGGCCAGCGCCATGGCGACGGCCTCGGCGGGAGTGAGATTGACCGGCGGCAGGGTGCGGGTGCGGTCGAGGCAGTAGCCGCCGGTGCGCCCGGGCTCGGCATAGATCGGCACGCCGGTCTGCTGCAACGCGGAGATGTCGCGCTCGATGGTGCGCGCGGAGACCTCGAACCGCAGCGCGAGCCAGCGTGCACTGCGGGGCCGGGGCGCGACAGCCCGCAACTCCTCGACGAGTCCGTAGAGCCGGTCGGTACGGTTCACGCCGGCGACGCTAGTGCCGGGGTACGACAGAATCCCGCCCCGGCCCCTAGGCTGCGGGCCATGACGGAATCAGCCACCGCCACGCCGGAGTCCGGGGTCCGGGTGTCGACGTTGGAGCTCTTCTTCGACCTCGTCTTCGTCTTCACGATCACCCAGCTGACCGAGACGCTCGCCGAGCACGTCACCCTGGCCACCCTGGGCGACGTGATGCTGATGCTCTTCGTCATCTGGTGGATGTACTCGGGGTACGCCTGGCTGACCAACGCGGTCGCCCCGAACAGCTCCGTCCGGCGCACCCTGCTGCTGGCCGGCATGGCCGGCTTCCTGGTGATGGCCCTGGCGGTGCCCGAGGCCTTCGGCGAGTACGGCTGGCTCTTCGGCGTCAGCTATCTGGTGGTGAACCTGGTCCACTCGGCGCTGTTCCTGCAGGCCGGTCCCGCGGCGCGCAAGGCCATGCGGCAGCTGGCCCCGCTCAACATCCTGGCCGCCCTGCTGGTGCTGACCGGTGGGCTGCTGCCCGAGCCGTACCGGCACCTGTGCTGGATCGCCGCGCCGCTGGTGCAGATCGCCGCCGGTTACGTGCACGACATCGAGATGCACTCGATCCTGGCCGGGCACTTCGTCGAGCGGCACGGCCTGGTGATGATCGTCGCGATCGGCGAGTCGATCGTCGCCATCGGGCTCGGCTTCCGCGGGGTCCACCTCGGCGGCGGCGCGATCCTGGTGGCGGTCCTGGGCCTCTGCATCGCCTACTACCTGTGGTGGATCTACTTCGCCGGCGACAACGACCGCTCCGAGCACGTCCTGGCCGGCACCACCGATCCGCGGCGGCGCGCCCGGCTCGCGCTCGACGGCTGGGGGTACGCGCACTACGTGATGCTGCTCGGCGTGGTCGTGCTCGCCGTCGGCATCAAGAAGACGGTCGGGCACGCCTTCGAGCCGCTGCACTGGGGTGAGGCGATCGCCCTGGCCGGCGGGGTCGCGATCTACCAGCTCGGGCACGCGGGCTTCCTGCTGCGGCTCGGCATCGGCGGCTGGCGGCACCGCGTCGGGGCCGCGCTCATCGTGCTGGCGACCATCCCGCTCGGGCACGTGGTGGCGGTGGCCCAGCTCGCCGCGATCCCGCTGATCATGGCCGCGGCCGCGATCATCGAGGACCTGCCGGGCGTGCGGCGCACCGGCAGCACGGCGATCAGCGACTTCGGGCGTACCCCGGGCTCCTGAGAACCCGGGGAGCCGCCGGCCGGGTCAGGCGATGCAGGCGCAGACGATCAGCGCCGCGCCGAAGTGCGAGGCCGCGCTGACCGTGGCCCCCGGGTGCCGGTCCGGGGTGCAGATGACCTCGCCCAGCTTGCCGGGGGTCATCCAGTCCAGCACCACGAACGCCGCGGCCATGACCGCGATGCCCAGCAGGCCGAAGATCACCGTGGACGCGAGGCCCCGGCCGAACTCGTCGTAGCTGGTGAAGATCGCCGTGAAGACGATCAGCGCGATGCCGAGCTGGTTCGCCGAGAGCAGCAGGGCGGCGTTCGGGTTGCGGTCCACCCAGATCAGGTCCCGCAGCTTGCCCGGGGTCAGCAGGTCGACCAGCAGAAAGCCGACAGCCATCAGCCCGATACCGACCAGGCCGAACACAACGCTGCGCCCGGCACCCTCAAGCAGATCTTCCAGCACGGCTTCTCCCTCGTCACGACGTCAGAGGGCACCGTATCGGACCAGCGCACTCCGGTGATCCACCGCCGGGCCGATTGTGGATATCAGAGTGCGCCGAGGTAGCGCTGACGCTCGTACGGCGTGACCTCGCGACGGTACTGCTCCCACTCCTGCCGCTTGTTGCGCAGGAAGAAGTCGAAGACGTGCTCGCCCAGCACCTCGGGGATCAGCTCCGACTTGGCCATCACGTCGATCGCCTCGGCCAGGTTCTCCGGCAGGGCGTCGTAGCCGGCCGCCTTGCGCTCGGCCGGCGAGAGCGACCAGACGTCGTCCTCGGCGCCCGGGGGCAGCTCGTAGCCCTCCTCGATGCCCTTGAGGCCGGCCCCGAGCATGACCGCGAAGGCCAGGTACGGGTTGGTCGCCGAGTCCAGCGAGCGGACCTCGACCCGGGCCGAGTTGGGCTTGCCGAAGGCGGGCACCCGCACCAGCGCGGAACGGTTCAGCGCGCCCCAGCTCACGAACGCCGGCGACTCGGTGATCCGGTCGGGCAGCTGCATCGGGAAGAGCCGCTTGTAGGAGTTGACCCACTGGTTGGTGACCGCGGTGTACTCCCGGGCGTGCACGAGCAGGCCGGCGATGAACGCGCGGGCCGTCTTCGACAGCTTCAGCGGGTCCTCGCCGTCGTGGAAGGCGTTGCGCTCGCCCTCGAACAGCGACAGGTGCGTGTGCATGCCGCTGCCGGGCTGGTCCGTGTACGGCTTCGGCATGAACGTCGCGCGTACGCCCTGGGAGAGCGCGACCTCCTTGACGACGTGCCGGAAGGTCATGATGTTGTCGGCCGTGGTCAGCGCGTCCGCGTACCGCAGGTCGATCTCCTGCTGGCCGGGGGCGACCTCGTGGTGGCTGAACTCGACGGAGATGCCGATCCGCTCCAGCGCGAGCACGGCCTGCCGCCGGAAGTCGCGGGCGACCGAGTGCGTGGTGTGGTCGAAGTAGCCGCCGCCGTCGACCGGGACCGGCACCGAGCCGTCCAGCGGGCCGTCCTGGACCAGAAAGAACTCGACCTCGGGGTGGGTGTAGAAGGTGAAGCCCTTCTCGGCCGCCTTGGCGAGCATCCGGCGCAGCACGTGCCGCGGGTCGGCCCAGGCCGCGCTGCCGTCGGGCAGCAGGATGTCGCAGAACATCCGGGCGCTCTCGCCGCTGGCGCCGCCCTCGAACGGGAAGACCTGGAACGTGGTGGGGTCGGGCATGGCGACCATGTCGGACTCGGAGACCCGGGCGAAGCCCTCGATGGCCGAGCCGTCGATGCCCACGCCCTCCTCGAAGGCGGACTCCAGCTCCGCGGGCGCCACCGACACGCTTTTGAGCGTGCCGAGCACGTCGGTGAACCAAAGCCGGACAAAACGGATGTCGCGCTCTTCGAGCGTACGAAGCACGAACTCCTGCTGTCGGTCCACGTCAACCCCTCGTACTTGCCGGCGCTCAGTGTCTCCCGGTCCCGTTACGCCGAGATTACGCTGACCATGGCGCACAGCCTGCCCCGGGTAAGGCGCGCTGCGCGCTTCGCCGGCGCTGGGGAAGAATACCGTCATGCCTTCGTTGCGCGTCGCTCTTGCCCAGGTGAACTCCACCGTCGGGGACATCCCCGGCAACGCCGCGGCTGTCCGGCACTGGTCCCGGGTGGCCGCCGACGCCGGTGCCCAGCTGGTCGCCTTCCCGGAGATGATGCTCACCGGCTATCCGATCGAGGACCTGGTGTTCCGGGACTCGTTCGTGCGGGCGTCGCAGGGCGCGCTGCGTACGCTGGCCGCCGACCTGGCCGCGGACGGCCTGGGCGACATCGCCGTGGTGGTGGGTTACGTCGACGCCGACGGCCCGGCGCCGACCAGCGCCGACGCCGTGCCCGGCAGCGGCCGGCGCGACGCGTCCGCGCTGCTCTTCGGCGGCGGGATCGCCGCGACCTACTTCAAGCACCACCTGCCCAACTACGGCGTCTTCGACGAGGACAGGTATTTCGAGCCGGGCGATTCGCTGACGGTGGTGCGCGTCGGCGGCGTCGACGTCGGCCTCACCGTCTGTGAGGACCTGTGGCAGGCCGGCGGCCCGTTCGCCGCGGCCCGGCGGGCCGGCGTCGGGCTGGTCGTCAACATCAACGCCTCACCGTACGAGCTGAACAAGGACGACATCCGGCTGCCGCTGGTCAAGCGCCGGGCGGCCGAGGCGGGCGCGACCATCGCGTACGTGAACATGGTCGGCGGCCAGGACGAGCTGGTCTTCGACGGCGACTCGATGATCGTCACCGCCGCCGGCGAGCTGCTCACCCGGGCCGGCCAGTTCACCACCGAGTTGCTGATCCACGACCTGGAGCTGCCCGAGGCGGACGCGGTCGAGAACGAGCCCGGCCCGGCTCCCGCCGCCGAGGCGCCTCGGGTCGAGGAGCGCACGAACGACGCCATGGGCATCACCCGCGTCACCGTCGCCGGAGCGCTGCGCCCGCTCACCGACGGCCCGGCGGTCGGCGGCATCGCGGACCGGGTCAACGACGAGGCGGAGATCTGGTCGGCGCTCACCCTGGGCCTGCGCGACTACGTGGAGAAGAACGGCTTCCGCTCGATCGTGCTGGGCCTGTCCGGCGGCATCGACTCGGCGGTGGTCGCCGCGATCGCCGTCGACGCGCTCGGCCCGGAACGCGTGGTGGGCCTCTCGATGCCCAGCGGCTACTCGTCCACCCACTCCCGCGACGACGCGGCGGACCTGGCCAAGCGCACCGGCCTGGACTACCGCAGCGAGCCGATCCAGCCGATGGTCGACGCCTTCCTGGCCAACATGTCGCTCTCCGGCCTCGCGGTGGAAAACCTCCAGGCGAGGGTCCGGGGCGTCATCCTGATGGCCCTGTCGAACCAGGAAGGACACCTGGTACTGACGACGGGCAACAAGAGCGAGCTGGCGGTGGGCTACTCGACCCTGTACGGCGATTCGGTCGGCGGTTTCAACCCGCTCAAGGACGTACCGAAGACGATGGTCTGGAAGCTGGCCCGCTGGCGCAACACCCAGGCCGACTCCCCCATCCCGGAGAACTCGATCTCCAAGCCGCCCAGCGCGGAGCTGCGCCCGGGCCAGGTGGACAGCGACTCGCTGCCCGACTACGACCTGCTGGACGCGATCCTGGCCGGCTACATCGACGGCGACCAGGGCCGCGACGACCTGATCGCGGCGGGCCACGATGCGGCGCTGGTGGACCGGGTGCTGCGCATGGTCGACCTGGCCGAGTACAAGCGCCGGCAGTCCGCGCCGGGCACCAAGATCTCCATCAAGGCGTTCGGCCGCGACCGCCGCCTGCCGATCACCAACCGCTTCCGCGAAGGGGTGTGACCGGCTCCACTGAACCCTGACCGGTGCGGCATGCCGGGTGCGACGATTTGGGGCAGACCCGGGGACCGCACACCGCGGCCTCGAGGGAAGGAGACAGAGATGTCCGAGATCCCCACCCTGTACGGGGGCCCCGCCACTCGCCGCGTGCGCACCCGCGACCTGATCGCCGCGAAAGAACGCGGCGACCGCTGGCCGATGCTGACGTCCTACGACCAGTACACGGCCGCGATCTTCGACCGCGCCGGCATCCCGGTCCTGCTGGTCGGCGACTCCGCGGCCAACAACGTCTTCGGCTACGAGACGACCCTCCCGGTCACCACGGAGGAGCTGCTTCCTCTGGTACGCGCAGTGGTCCGCGCGACGAAGACGGCCCTGGTGGTGGGCGACCTGCCGTTCGGCTCGTACGAGGAGGGCCCGACCCAGGCGCTGCGCACCGCGGTCCGCTTCATGAAGGAAGGCGGCGCCCACGCCGTGAAACTTGAGGGCGGCCGCCGCACCGCGGACCAGATCCGGGCGATCACCGGCGCGGGCATCCCGGTCATGGCCCACATCGGCTTCACCCCGCAGAGCGAGCACACCCTCGGCGGCTACCGCGTGCAGGGCCGCGGCAGCGACGCGGAAGAGGTCATCGCCGACGCCCGCGCGGTGGCCGAGGCCGGCGCGTTCGCGGTGGTGCTGGAGATGGTGCCCGGCGAGGTGGCGAAGCAGATCACCAAGGAACTGACGATCCCGACGGTGGGCATCGGCGCGGGCCCGGACACGGACGCGCAGGTGCTGGTCTGGCAGGACATGGCGGGCCTGCGCGAGGGGAAGGCGCCGCGCTTCGTGAAGCGCTACGCCGACCTGTCGGGCATCCTGACCGAAGCGACCAGGCAGTTCGCGGACGAGGTCCGCGGCGGTGAGTTCCCGGCGGAGGAACACACCTTCTGAGCCAGGGGTACGGCCCGGGCAAGATCGGACAAGTGGCAGACTTCCTGCCATGTCCGTTCCTGCCCGAGTCAGCCTGGCCACCCTCGGCGTGGCCGACGTGGCCCGAGCCACCGAGTTCTACGAGTCGCTGGGCTGGCGGCTGTCGACGGCCTCGGTGCCCGGCGTGGTCAGCTTCTTCCACACCGCCGGCGGTCTGCTGTCCCTGGTAGCGACCGACGACATGACGGCGGACGCGGGCCTGCCGACCCGCCAGCCGCCACCGAACCCGGCCGCCGACTTCCGCGGCACAATGCTGGCGATAAACGTGGAAAGCCCAGCGGCGGTGGACGAGGCGCTGCGCTCAGCGGTCCAGGCCGGCGCGACTCTGGTGAAGGCCGGCGGCGCAGCGGAGTGGGGCGGATATCTCGGCTACTTCACGGACCCGGACGGCCACCTGTGGGAGATCACCCACAACCCGGCCTGGCCCCTGGACCAGGCGGGCGTCCCGCAACTCCCCTGATCGGGGGTCTACGACGCAGGCAGATGTCGGCCCTTGCTCGTGGGGCCGTGTGCGTCGCGGCCGACGGGTCGCGGACCCCGGTTCGGGCGCGGCGGGCGGCGGCCTGGTGGGTCAGATTCGTTCAAAGAGGACCTCTCTGGTTTTGGGGTCGGCCTGGGTCAGGCGGACCTGGATGCGATCGCCCAGGGGGAGTTCGCCCACGCAGCGGGCCTGGACGGCCGGTTCGTCGATGGCGACTTTGCCGCCTCGGGGACGGCGGTTGTTCGGCTTGTCGCGTCCGTTCTGCTTCGGGGCCGCCGCCGGCTCGGCCGCATTCGCAGCGGCCTGGTCGTCCGGCTTTGCGGGGGCGGCGTCCTGGCCACCCTTCGCGCCTGCGCGGTCTTCGTCGACGTCGAGGACGCCCGCCTCGAAGGTCTCCCCTACCCGGTGGGCGAGCAGCACCGCTTCGGCGAGGCCCACGGCGCCGCGGTCGGCCGCTGACGCAACCCGGTCGGTCGTCGCCATGCACTTGGGGAGGCGGGGCAGGGCCTCGCGGGCCCACTGCGGCACCTCGCGGCCCTCGTGCAGAGCGAGGCACACTTCCGTCGCGTAGCGGTCGGCCAGGCGGCGCAGCGGTGCGGTCACGTGTGCGTAGGGCGCGCCCACTCCGCCGTGGCCGGTTTCGGCGGGCGTCTCCTGGTCGAAGGCCGTGTAGCCCGCGCCGCGCAGGAGCTCGGCCGCCTGGTTGAGGAAGGCCGCGCCGCGGGGGCTGGCCGGGTCGACGGAGGCTACGACCGCGCCGACGGAGGCGTCGGGAGGCCAGGGGACGTCGAGGGAGGCGGCGGCCGCTCGGAGTTTGGTCACTGCCTCGGGGCGGGCGGGCGGCATGGTGCGGAGGAGCCCGATCTCTCCTTCCAGCATCAGGGTGGCGGCGGCCATGCCGGTGAGCAGGGAGATCTGGGCGTTGTGCTCCTCGACGGCCAGCGGCGCCCGCAGGACCAGCTGCCAGCCGCCGCCGTTCTGCTCGACCTCCTGCTCGGGCAGGGGCAGGTTGACCGCGCCGCGATCGGCTGCGCGGCGGGCCAGCAGCGTGCCCAGCTCGGGCAGCAGGGCGATCGGCTCGGGGGCGGTGCCCGCGTCGACGTCCGCTTGCAGGCCGGCGTAGTCGAGCTTGGCCCGGCTGCGCACCCGCGCTCGCTCCAGGGCGATGCCGGTGATCTCGCCGTCGGCGTCCAGGTCGATGGTCCACAGCACTGCGGCGCGGTCCGCGTCGGGCAGCAGACTGACCGCGCCCTCGCTGAGCACGGGCGGGTGCAGCGGGACCTTGCCGTCCGGGAAGTAGATGGTCTGGCCGCGCACCCAGGTCTCGGTGTCGAGCGCGCCGCCCGGCCGCACATAGGAGGCGACGTCGGCGATCGCGTAGCGCACCCGATAGCCTCCGCCGGGCCGGCGGGTAAGCTCCATCGCCTGGTCGAGGTCGCGCGAGGTGGCCGGATCCACCGTGACGAACGGGATGTCGGTGCGGTCGACGCCCGGCGGTGCGACCCCGGTCGCGGCCTCCTGCGCCTCCCGCATCGCGTCGGCCGGGAACTCGGCAGGTAACTCGAGCTCGCGGCGCAGCACGGAGAAGTCGATGTGTGGCGCCCACACCCGTTTGATCGGCACGGGTCATTCCTACCAGGCCGCACCGACAATTCCGGTACGCAGAAGGGCCGCGCCGTGATCGGCGCGGCCCTGGTGTGCCCGGGTTCAGCGCTTGGCGGTCGCCTTGCGGGCCGAGCCGGCGACGGTGGAGACGCGGCCGTTCCCGGAGAGGCCGCTGTTGCCGGCGGTGGCGGTACGCGCGGCCGCAGCCGAGGCGGGCTTCTTGACCCGGCCGGCGTTGGTGGCCGACGTCTTGGTCATGCCGGCCGGCTTGGCGTTGGCGGCCTTGCCGGCGGTGGTCGTCCGGGCCTTGGTGGCGGCCGCGTTGCCGGTGCTGCGAGCCGCGGCCTTCTTCGCCGCGCCGGCCGAGGTCCTGGCCGCGGCGGCGGACTTGGCGGCGGCCTTGACCGCGGCCGAAGCCTTGCCGGCGGCGGACGTGGCAGTGGTGGCCTTACCCGCAGTCGCCTTACCGGCACCCGACTTACCGGCCCCGGCCTTCGAGGAAGTCGACTTGGCGGCAGCCGACCTGGCGGCGGTCGACTTGGCGGCGGTCGACTTCGCGGCAGCAGACTTAGTGGCGGTCGACTTGGCAGCAGACTTGGCGGCGGTCGACTTAGTGGCGATCGACTTCGCGGCGGTCGACTTGGCCGCCGTCGACTTGACGGCCGAGGACTTCGCCATGGTCTTCGCCGCGGTGGGCTTCGCAGCCGTGGAACGAACCGACGTCCCACCGGCCGAACCCGAACGAGCCGAAGCGGAACGAGCAGAAGCCGACTTGGCCGCCGCTGCCGACTTGCCCGCGGAAGACTTCGCCGTGGTCTTCGCCGCGGTGGACTTCGCAGCCGTGGACTTAGCGGCCGTGGACTTCGCAGCAGCGGACCTGGCGGTCGACTTCGCGGCCGCGGAAGACTTGCCAGCCGCAGACTTCGCAGCCGTGGACTTGGCGGCGACGGACTTCACGGCCGTGGACTTCGCAGCCGCCGAAGACTTCCCAGCCGTCGACTTCCCCGCCGCGGACTTCGCGGAAGTCGACTTCGCGGCGGTGGTGGCCTTGGCACCCGCAGACTTCACAACCGACGACTTGGCACCCGCAGACCGCGCAGCGGTCGACGACTTAGCAGCAGTCGACGACTTCCCGGCCGCCGCGCCAGAACGCGCAGCCGCAGCAGTAACCGGCTTGGCAGCCCCGGAAGCCCGCTTCACAGCGCCCGCCCGAGCCGAAGCCGAAGCCGACTTGGTAGCAGGCGCCTTCTTGGCGGTCGTCTTACTGGCCGGAGCCTTGCTGGCCCCACCGGACTTAGCGGCAGAAACCGGCTTGGCCGCAGGCTTGGCGGCGGCAGCAGCAGCCGAGGTCTTGGGCTTGACCGCAGACCGCACAGCAACCGACTGCCCATTGGCAGAACTAGCAGCAGCAGTCCGCTTGGCAGCGGCAGGCTTGGCAGCAACGGGCTTGGCAGCAGGCTTGGCAGCTGCCGGGGACGCGGCGACCCGCGCGCTTCTGGCGCCGGTCGTGGCGGTCCGGGTCGGGGCCTTCTTGGGCACGGCCATGGGGAAGTTCCTCCTTGCGAATGACTGCGGGCTCGTCTCCGCCTGGAGACTGCAGGATTCCGGCTTGGACACAGGGGTCGAGCCGGCCTAGCTGACCTCCCCGGTCCAGCGGGCGTCCTCGGCATCCCACGTCGCATTGCGCTTCTCGACGGTCTCGAGCGCCCGCGTGGCGTCGTCAGCGGAGGCGTACGGACCGAGCCGGTACTGCGCAGGACACACGTCGTCCCCGGTCTCGACCCGGTTGTGGCGGAGGCACCAGAAGTAGCCGCCGCCGGGCCCACTGTCGTTCATGCAATCACTGTGCACCTCAAATCGACCATGCGCTACCGATTCAGGCAAAAAGCCCGGTTTTTCCATAGTGGATTGTCGAAAAGACTCCCCGAAGGAACGACAAAGCCCGTCCCACCCAAGGGTGGAACGGGCCGGAGCAGGGACTCAGAGCGCGGCGGCCACCAGCTCGGCGACCTGGACCGCGTTCAGGGCCGCGCCCTTGCGCAGGTTGTCGTTGGAGAGGAACAGCGCGATACCGTTGTCGACCGTCTCGTCGGCGCGGATGCGGCCCACGAACGTCGGGTCCCGGCCGGCTGCCTGCAGCGGCGTGGGAACGTCGGACAGCTCCACGCCGGGCGCCGAGGCGAGCAGCTCCCGGGCGCGCTGCGGGCTGATCGGCCGGGCGAAGCGCGCGTTCACCTGGAGCGAGTGACCGGTGAAGACCGGTACGCGCACGCAGGTGCCGGAGACCTTGAGGCCGGGGATGCCCAGGATCTTGCGGCTCTCGTTGCGGAGCTTCTGCTCCTCGTCGGTCTCGCCGAGGCCGTCGTCGACGATCGACCCGGCCAGCGGCAGGACGTTGAACGCGATGGGCTGGCTGAACGAGCGGGGCGCCGGGAACTCGACGGCGCTGCCGTCGAAGGCGAGCTCGGTGGCCCGGTCCGCGACCTTCTTGATCTGGTCGTCGAGCTCGGCCACGCCGGCCAGCCCGGCGCCGGAGACCGCCTGGTACGTCGTGGCGACCAGCGCGACCAGCTCCGCCTCGTCGTGCAGCGGGCGCAGCACCGGCATCGCGGCCATCGTGGTGCAGTTCGGGTTGGCGATGATGCCCTTGGGGCGCTGCGCGATCGCGTCCGGGTTCACCTCCGCCACCACGAGCGGGACGTCCGGGTCCATCCGGTACGCCGACGAGTTGTCGATCACCACCGCGCCCGCCTCGGCGACCTTGGGGGCGTACTCCTTGGAGCTGCCCTTGCCCGCGGAGAACAGGACGATGTCCAGTCCGCGGTAGTCGGCCGTGGCCGCGTCCTCGACGGTCACTTCGCCGTCACCCCAGGACAGGGTGCGCCCGGCGGAGCGGGCGGAGGCGAAGAGCCGGAGCTGGTCTACAGGAAACTGGCGCTCGGCCAGGATGCGGCGCATGACGCCGCCGACCTGCCCCGTCGCGCCTACGATGCCGATCCTCATGGCCACAAAACTACGGCCTGGCTGCCACTACACGAAATCGGGTATTCGCCGTCATCTCAAAATATAGGATTATGCTCCCGAAATGCGAGACGTCGGCATAGCGTTCGCGGCATGGCTGCTGTCTATACCCACGGGCATCACGAATCGGTCCTGCGCTCGCACCGCTGGCGCACCGCAGAAAATTCGGCGGCGTATCTGCTGCCACGGCTGAAATCCGGCGACACCCTGCTGGACATCGGGTGCGGACCCGGCACCATCACCGCTGATCTCGCGACGCAAGTCACACCCGGGCGGGTCACCGCCCTGGAGCCCACCGGGCCGGCGCTGGACCTGGCCCGGGCCGAGATCGCCCGGCGCGGGCTGGACACCGTCGACTTCGCGGTCGGCGACGTGCACGCGCTGGACTTCGCCGACGACACGTTCGACGTCGTGCACGCCCACCAGGTGCTGCAGCACGTCGGCGACCCGGTCACCGCCCTGCGCGAGATGCGCCGGGTCACCAAACCCGGCGGCGTGGTCGCGGTACGCGACAGCGACTACGCGGCGTTCGCCTGGTTCCCCCAGCTGCCGGAGCTGGACGAGTGGTTGGACCTGTACCGCCGGATCGCCCGTGGCAACGGCGGTGAGCCCGATGCCGGACGCCGGCTGCTGTCCTGGGCCCACGCCGCCGGGCTGAGCGACCCGGTCGTGACGTCGAGCACCTGGTGCTTCGCGACGCCGGAGGACCGCCAGTGGTGGGGCGGCATGTGGGCCGACCGCATCCTCAAGTCGGACCTGGCCCGGCAGGCCGCCGAGCAGGGTGCGGACCTGCAGAAGATCTCCGACGCGTGGCGGGCCTGGGCCGCCCACTCGGACGGCTGGATGTCACTGCTGCACGGCGAGCTGCTCTGGCAGAAGCCGGCTTAGACGGACTTCGGCTTGTACGCCCAGTGCCACGGCTCCCGCGGCGTGTTCTCCACGAAGCCGTACTTCTCGCCGTTGGCGCGCATCCACGCCTGCGCCTTGTTGTTCAGGTCGAGGTCGGTGGCCATGCCCCAGCCGTGTTCGCTGGTGCCGGGCTTGGCCGCCAGCCCGCCCTGCGAGTAGAGGCCCTTGCGGCGGGCCACGTCGACCTGCTCGGAGTACGAACGGTAGGAGTCGGTGATCCCGATGGTCACACCCTGCGCCTTGGCATCACTGATCATCTTGTTGAGCGACTCGGCCGCCGGCGCCCACAGCTTGTGGTTGGTGTTGCCCACCTTCTCCAGCGCGTTGGCGGGGATCTTGCCGTTGCCGTAGCCGACCAGCTCGGTCGGGATCCCCTTGCCGTTCAGCGAGTACGACTTGGCCGGGCCCGCGGACGCCGCCGAGGACTGGGTGCCCATGGCGTCCGCGAGCGCGGTGGCGAAGCTGCCGCCCGACGCGGGGTCGGTCGACGTGGCCGACGACGTCTTGGCCGCCGTGGCCTGCTGGGTCTGCATCGCGATCATCCGGCTCTGGATGTCCGCGATCCGGCTGTTGACGGCCTCGATCCCCACAGCGAAATACCTCCGTGCTCCTACGGCATGTCGCCCTACCGTTCGGCGCTCCGGAAATATGACTGAGCGGAAACCGGAAGTCAGACCGCCAGGGGCAGGTCGATGGTGTGCGCGGTGTGCGCGACCTTGGCCTGCAGGTAGCGCACGTTGGCGGCGGAAGCGTGCACGTGGGTCGGCACCACCTCGCGGACGTCGACCCCGAACGACCGCAGCTGGGCCGGTTTGTCCGGGTTGTTGGTGAGCAGATCCACCGGGCCCACACCGAGGGCGGTCAGCATCTGCGCCGCGGCGGTGTAGTCCCGCTCGTCGTCGGCGTGCCCGAGTGCCCGGTTCGCCTCGTACGTGTCCAGGCCCAGGTCCTGCAGCGCGTACGCGTCGAGCTTGGCGTAGAGCCCGATGCCGCGGCCCTCCTGGCGCAGGTAGAGCAGGAAGCCGCCGACGCCGGCGATCCGCTCGACGGCCTCGCGCAGCTGGGGGCCGCAGTCGCAGCGCTCGGAGCCGAACACGTCGCCGGTGAGGCACTCGGAGTGCGGGCGGACGAGCGGCACCTCGGCCCCGAAGGCGTCGCCGAGGGCGAGCGCGAGGTGCTCCTTGCCGTCGGCGAGCCCGTCGAAGGTGATCACCTCGGCCGTGGTGACGTATCCGTCCGCGAACTTCAGCGGCACGGTGACCCGGCTGCGAATACCCAAAGACATGACAGCTCCCTTAGCACTTGACGCTTCAAGCACGGGATTGACCTTACGCCGCACTTGTTAAGGGAACCACGAGCCGAACGTCACAACGGATCAAGAAATACCGGGGGGAATCGGCACCGGCTCCCGCAGTTCGGCGCCCTCGATGCGGTCCCGCAGCTCCAGCTCGACCTCGCTGGTGCGGTCTCCGCGGTTGGGCAGCAGGTTCGTGACCAGGACGATCAGGCACCCGAGCCCGGCGTAGAGGGACAGCACCAGCAGGTGCGCGCCGATCGGGGCGGCCGGGAAATAAAGATTGTCGCGGACCGCCTGCACGCCGGCCCCGGTCGGCAGGTTCTCGCCGAGGAGGCGGCCGAACGCCGGCAGGAACTCGGGCAGGATGCTCGCGCCGGAGATGACCGTGCCCACGGTGAAGTAGAGGCCACCGAGCAGCGCGCCGCCCGGACCGAACAGGGCCACCGCGCCGGCCGTCGAGCCGGTGATCGCCAGCGACATCAGCGCGAAGATGCCGAACATCTCCGGGTGGTCGGCCTCCGCGCCGACGCCGAACCAGGTCATCGACCAGAGCACCACGGCCGCCGAGCCGAGCGCGTACACGATCAGGGTGCTGAGGTGGCCGATGCCGCGCTTCCAGGAGCGCCGGGTGCGCGGGATCAGCCGGCCCAGCCCGACCGAGGCGATGGTGCCGCCCAGCGCGAGCGCCTGGGTGAGGAAGCCGAGCGAAGCGCCGTTGACGTCGTCGGCCGGCAGCGCCACCACGTCGGTGACCGCCGGGGCCGCGGCGAGTGCCCGTGCCTGCTCGACCGAGATCGTGTCGCCCTGCCCGGCCAGAGCCGCGAGCTGCTCGGCGTTCTGCTGGCCGACGACCGAGGTGTAGGTGGCGCGCAGCAGACTCGCGGCGGCGGGACCGGCGGCGGAGGCGAGATACAGGTGCGGTTGCGCGGCGCTCGCGTCGACCCCGCCGTACACCTCGCGGCTCTTGATCCCGGCCCGCAGGTCCGTGACGTTGGCGTAGTCGCTCACCGCGAAGACGCCGTCGCGCTCCAGCAGCTCGACGATCGGCGCCCGCTTGGCGTCCGGCGCGATCAGGCCCACCGGTACGTCGTGCGGGGTGGCCTTGTGGCCCATGCCCAGGTAATAGGCGGTCAGGCCCAGCTGCACCGCCACGCCGACGAGGCAGACCACCAGGGCGAACCGGCGGAACTGGCGAACCGACTGGATCTGCTGGTCGGAGGACATTCACCCAGCATCGCGGAGAGCGCCGGGCGGGCGCAGGTGATCGTCGATCATGCCGAGCAGGGCCCGCGCGGCCGCGCCCGGCGCCCGGACCGCCGAGGTGGCGACCCCGAGCGGCCAGTCCAGGTCGGCGTCCGCGACCGGCACGACCACAAGATCCACTTCATCCGGTACGGCGAAACGCGGCAGGATCGCGATGCCCAGCCCGTGCCGCACGAAGCCCGCACCGGTGCTGATGTCGACCACCTCCAGCGACACGTGGCGCTGCAACCCGGCCGCCGCGAACGCCCGGTCCACCACCGTGCGGTTGCCGTAGCCGACCGGGAAGTCCACGAACTGCTCGCCGGCCAGGTCCTCGACCCGCACCTCCGGCCGTCCGGCGAGCCGGTGACCGGCCGGGAGCACCAGTTCCATCGGGCGCCACAGCAACTGCCGCAAGTGGACCCCGGCCGGCGGGCGCCCGGGCACCGAGACCATCGCCAGGTCCAGGCGGCCGTCGGTGAGCGCGTCGACCAGGCCGCCGGAGCCCCGGGTGGACACGGTCAGTTGCAGGGTCACGGCGGGGTGGGTCCGGTGGAAGCGGCCCAGCAGCGCCGGCAGGTCGACGAGCCCGATCGCGGTCAGCGTGCCGATCCGTACGGTGCCGCGCAGTCCGCCGCGGACCTCGTCCACCGCGTCCCGGGCCGCCCGGGCGGCGTCGAGTGCGGCCCGGGCCCGGGGCAGCAGTGCGGCACCGGCGTCGGTGAGCGCGACCCGCTTGGACGTGCGTTCCAGCAGCGGCGCGTCCAGTTCGTGCTCCAGCGCCTTGATCGCCGCGGAGACGCCGGACTGCACGACGTGCAGGCGGGTGGCGGCCCGGGTGAAGCTGCCCTCCTCGGCGACGGCGACGAAGTAGGCGAGGTGACGAAGCTCCATACCCGCAACTATCGCATTCGGTGATAGGTACGAGCAGGAACCTTCGTTGGACATGATGCTTGCCGCGACGCACTGTGAGGACATGACCGTTACTGCCCCATCCCAGTCGCCGCAGGTCCGTCAGGGCTCCGCCCGGCACGGCACCGGCTTCTGGCTGATCGCCGCCGTCTTCGCGATCTCGATGGCGTTCTCCGCCGTGCCCACCCCGCTCTACCCGCTCTACCAGCAGCAGGACGGCTTCTCCCCGTTCACCGTGACGGTCGTCTTCGCCGTGTACGCGGTCGGCGTCGTCACCAGCCTGCTGCTCGCCGGCCACGTCTCCGACTGGGTGGGCCGCAAGCGCGTCCTGCTGCCGGCCCTGGCCCTGGAAGCCGTCGCCGCGGTGCTGTTCCTTCTCTGGCCGGCCCTGCCCGGACTGCTGATCGCCCGGTTCGTCACCGGCCTCGGCGTCGGCATGATCACCGCCACCGCCACCGCGTACCTGCTGGAACTGCACGTCGCGCACCGGCCGCACGCCGGGCGGGGACGCTTCGAGCTGATCTCCGCGGCGGCCAACCTCGGTGGGCTGGGCACCGGCACCCTGGTCGCCGGGGCGCTGGCGCAGTTCGTCGACGCTCCCCTGCGTACCCCGTACCTCGTCTTTCTGGTCCTGCTCGCGCTCAGCGCGGTCGCCGTCGCGGCCACGCCCGAGACGGTGGTCGCGCCCGCCGTCGCACCCCGCTACCGGCCGCAGCGGATCCGGGTCGCCGCCGCCGACCGGCTGGGTTACGCGGTCGCCGCGGCCGGCGCGTTCGCCGGCTTCGCGGTCTTCGGCCTGTTCACCTCGCTGGCGCCCAGCTTCGTCGCCGGCTCGCTGCACCACCCCGGCCGGCTGCTCGCCGGCGTCGTGGTGTTCCTGGTCTTCGGAGCCGCGGCCGCCACCCAGGCCGGCTCGACGCTGCTCAGCCCGGCCCACCGGTTCACCGCCGGCCTGGCCGCCGAGGCTGCCGGGCTCGTCGTGCTCGGCGCCGGGATGCACCTGTCCTCGCTGGCGCTGTTCCTGCTCGGCGGCGCGGTCGCCGGTGGCGGCGCGGGCCTGCTCTTCAAGTCCGCGGTCGGCGCCGTCGCGGCGATGGCCGAGCCCGCGGTCCGCGGCGAGGCCCTGGCCGGGCTCTTCCTCATCGCCTACCTGGGCCTGATCGGCCCGGCGCTGGGCCTGGGCATCGCGACCCACTTCCTGCCGGCGACCACCGCGATGCTGTGGTTCAGCGGGGTGCTGCTGGTCCTGCTGGGCGTGACCGCGGTCAGCTCCCGAGTGCCCGGTCCAGCTCGGCGAAAAGCCGCTCCGGAGGGTCCGGCTCAAGCTTGATCCAGAGGGCGCGGCCTGCCTGCCAGGCCGCGCTCACATCTTCATGGGTACGCGAGAGCGCCGCGATCGGGGCCGCGCTGAGCTCGGCCTCGGCCTGCCGCGACGGGGTGAGCCAGTGCTCGGTGCGGCCCTCGGCCAGCCGGGCCATCCACAGCAGATGGCGCTGGGCGTGCGCGAGGGCGTCCCGCTGCCGCAGCACCTCACCGCGCTGCCCGACGTGATGGGCGAGCAGCAGCCAGTTGGCAAAGCGACCGCAGACATCCGCCGTACGGTCCGTGACGCCTTGCGGGCGTGACTGCTCCAGCAGACCGTGTCTGTCGACGACCGGCACGATGTCGCAGGCCGGCCAGTCGCGGACGGAAGCGATGTCCGCGGTGCCGGCGAAGTGGAACTCGCCGCGGATCAGCCCCGGGAAGAACGCCACGTGCGCGCCGAACTCGTTGCGGACCAGGTGGGTGACCGGGCTGACCAGCTCGATCCAGGCCCGCGGGTCGGTGGGCACGGCGGTGAAGAACATCCAGAACTCGATGTCGCTGTGCTCGTCGGCCGTGCCGTCGGCGAACGAGCCGTACATCAGGGCGGCCTCGACCCGGCTGTCGGCGCGGCACACCTCCCGCACCCGCTCGATGAGGCGGACCTGCTCAAGCAAGGTCGGCCGGATTCGTGTTCGCGCCGCAGAGCAGCACCACGACCCGCTCCCCCGGCTCCGGCACGTAGGCGCCCGAGGTCAATGCGGCCTGCGCGGCGGCGGTGCCGTGCTCGACGACGATCCGATAGTCCTCCCACAACTGCCGCCGGGCCTCCACGATCGCCTGATCGTCGACCAGCACAGACGGCAGCTGCGCCGCAACGGCCGTCTCGTAAGCGATCGTCCCGACCCGCCGGGCGCCCAGGGCGTCGGACGCCACCCCGGAGACCGGGATGTCCACCGGGCCACCGGCATCGAGGGCCGCGTGCAGGGCTGCGGTGGTGACCGGCTCGACGGCGACGACGCGGGCCCGGTCGTGCAGGGCGGCGGCGACCCCGGCGATCAGGCCGCCCCCGCCGACCGCCACCAGCACGGTGTCGAAGCCGTCCGGCAGCTGCTCGGCGAGCTCCAGCCCGAGGGTCCCGTTGCCGGCCACCATGTCCGGATCGTCGTAGGCGTGACAGAACAGTGCCCCGGTCACCTCGGCCTGCACGACTGCGGCCTCGTACGCCTCCGCGTACTCGTGGCCGACCTGGACCACCCGGGCGCCGAGCTTGGCCAGCTTCGCCACCTTGACCGGCGGGGCCGTGACCGGCACGTAGATCTCGGCGGCCACGCCCAGCTCGCGGGCCGCGTACGCCGCGGCGAGGCCGGCGTTGCCGCCGGAGGCCGCGATGACGCCCGCCGCCGGCAGCCCGTGCTCGGCCGCGGCGAGAATCCGGTTGAACATGCCCCGGGTCTTGAAGGACCCCGCGTGCTGCAGGAACTCGAGCTTCAGCAGTGCCGGCCCGTCCCGGAACACCGGGGTGCGCCTGATCCGCCCGGCGATGCGGCGCGCCGCGATCTCGACCTCACTGGTGGCAATCACCGATCAGTTCTACACGACGCCGGACCGGTACGGGGCCCCCACCGGTACGGCCTCACGTTCCCCCATCAGGCGCGCCAGATCCAGCAGCCGGTGCGAGAAGCCCCACTCGTTGTCGAACCAGCCGCGCACCTGCACGCCGCCGTCGGCGCTGGTCTGGGTGCCGGACGGGTCGAACAGGCAGGACGCCGGGTTGTCCCGGACGTCCACCGAGACCGTCGGATCGGGCTCGTAGTCGAGCACCCCGCCGAGGAAGCCCGCCGCCGCCTCGGCCATCGCCCGGTTGATCTCGTCGCGGCTGACCGGCCGGTCGGTGAAGCCGGTCAGCTCGGCCAGCGAGCCGATCGGGGTGGGCACGCAGTAGTAGCTGTAGCGCACCTTGCCGAGCTGCGGCAGCGCGACACTGAGCAGGTCACCGGCGACGTGATTGTGCGGGATGATGCTGTCGTGCATCGCCCGGCCCAGCCGCGGGTCGTCGCGCGAGGAGCCGGTGAGGGAGTCCTGCGCCTTCTGCCAGCCCTGGATCGCCAGCACGACCGAGGTGTGCACCGAGCGCAGGCCGAAGCGTTCCAGCAGGACCTTGGCCATCACCGACAACGCGTTGACACCGCAGGAGGCGGGCGAGACGACGTCGTGGCGGGCGGGGTCGTACAGCTCGTGGTTGGCCCCGTAGACCAGCACCGCGTCGGGGTCGTCGGCCGAGGCGCTGATGACGACCTTGCGGGCGCCGCCGCCGGTGATGTGGTCCCGCGCTCCGGCGCCGCTGCGGAACCGGCCACTGGCCTCGATGACCACGTCGACGCCGGCCTCGGCCCACGGGATGCGGCTCGGCTGCGACTCCTGGAACACCCAGATCGGGCGATTGTTGACGATGAGCTGGCCGGGGGCGGCGGCCACCGTTCCGGGGAATCTTCCGCGCACGCTGTCGCGTTTGAGGCCGTATGCCAAACGGTCGACCGGAGCGATGTCGTTAATGGCGGCGACGGTGATTCCCGTGTCCGCTGAGGCACCGACAATACGCATCACACTGCGGCCGATCCGACCGAAACCGTTGATGCCGATCGCGATACTCACCAAGAACTCCCTACGGCCGGATGGTCGACGGACGTACCGTGGCGCGACCGTACCGGGATCCTACCCAGTGAGCACCCGCCGTCACCCTTCAGACACTATGAGTGTGCAAGTTGCACGTCAACCGGAGCGGGCAGAGGAGAAACTCACAAGCCGGGCACCCGGTGAGGCGTTCCGGCCGAGCAGTCTACTCACCCGCGGGTCCGCACTGGACAGTGCCGACCACCTGCGGATACTTGCCCTCCGGCAAACGGCTTACCCGACCTGACCTGCCCACTTGAGTAACCGGGCCGGCTCACCGCCACCCGGCCCCCGCCCACCGCGGCGCTCACCACACATCGGACGGTTCCGTGAATAAGCGCAGGTGAAGGGCATCGAATCGGTACGATGACGACCCCGGTATAGCGGCGCATTTACCGCCCGATTTTGATCGTCAACTCTTTCGATGGTCGGCCGGCCCGTCGACCATTCAAACCCGGCCTGACCGACGACCCCGGCCAACGATCCGCTGGCCCGACCGGCAAGCCGTTCTCCGACGATTGTCGCCGGCCCGGTCGGCACCAGTGGCCGGGCCGGTCACCGAAATTGGCACAGTTCATTCATGCTGCGATGTCAGTTGCCGCTACCACAACCGCCGCCACCACAGCTACCGCCGCCACAGCCACCGCCGCCACCGCCGCCGTAGCCGTCCCCGGACATGCCATCGGCGCCGGATCCGCCTCGCTTGAGATCCCACCGGCGGCCGGTGAGGGCCTTACCGGTGCCGCCGAGATGCTGCAGGCAGACGATGCCCTCGAGCTCGTAGCAGATGCCGCGGCCGCCGCAGTCGGCCAGATAGCGCCGCCCACCCGCGACGGCGACCTCCCGGTCGACCCGGAACAACGCGGGCAGCAGCCCGGCCTCGCGCGGCTCGTCCTCCTGCGCGAACCGGAAGGTAGCGGCCAGCTCCCCGGGCCGGCTCTCGGCGGCGGGCATAGCCGGACGCCCGAGTGCTGTGACACAGAAGTCCGCGTACTCCCGGGTGTGCAACTGAAACTCCCGGCAGAACTCATCGACGATCACGGACGGCATGGCCAGCCGCGCCTTCGGATGCCGGGCGGCGAGCCGGAACCACTGCCGGGCCGCGGCCTCAACCGACCGGACGGCATCACCGGACAGCTCCCCGTGCCGGAGCGCGAACCGCTGCCGCACCCCGCTGGGGAACTCGTACGCGTCGACCGCGGAGACCCGCCGGCCGCTCTGCCGTACCCGGAAAACCGCCATGCACCCAGCGTGAGCCCACGCCGGGCCGGCGTCAACGATCCTGACTGTCCGGTGGCGGCAGGAGGTCGGCCCGCCGCTCGATGTCCATGGCCTGCCGGGTGACCTCATCGCCGAGCCGATGCAACCGCCGCCGAGTCTCGGCATCGGGAGAATCCTCGGCGCTCTCATGCAGGATGGCCTCGCTGCGCTCGAGCGCCTCGGCGGTCTCATGCATCGCCGTGGCGGTGCCTCGCTTGTCCTTCTGGTTCGCGGTCACGGACCGGTTCATACCCGCTCGGCCTCTCCCACAAGCCTCTACGGCCGACGCTGAGCCGGAATCCTGAGGTCGGCGACAACGCCGTAATGGTCACTGACGGTATTTTCGGGCTGATCGAAGGCCAGCGCACAGTCGGTGACGGCGAGCGTGGGCCCGCCGTGCTCACTGCACCCGACGAGGATGTAGTCGATGCGCCGGAAGGGCCAGTCCCAGTCGGCGGCATACGGATTGCCGGGGACGAAGGTGTGGCCCGGCTCGGTGGGGCGGGCGCTCTCCCCGGCGTCGCGATAGCAGACGCTGAGCCCGTCGAGGGCGTGGCGGCCCGTCCACGGTCGGAAAGGTCATTGGCCAGCTACATCCACCCAAGCGGCTCGGCGCCAGGATCTCGGCGATCAGGCAGGTGCCGGCGAAGCCGGTGGTACGAGAGGGGTCAGATGCAGGTCGACTGCCACCGGCCCATCCTTGCCAAAGATGGGAATGCTTCTCGGGTGGCCGCTCCTGGGCATCCATCCAATGCTTCAATGTCCTACTGTGGGTCTTCAGGATCGTCCAAGAGCGACGAGGGGCTCAATGTCGCCGAAACCAGATCCTCACGCGCGTGAGACTCAGCGCTTGTGGTTGCTCGCAATGGGTCTCCGACGGAACTGGGACCTTCGACGCATAGGGCTGCGAAGGCGGATCACTTACTACGGCGCAGTGATAGGGCTCGTCCTCGGCCTGGCCGGGATACTCGCGGGTACCGCCAGCTTGAGCTGGGGATATGGCGTCGGGTTGGCAGGAGTCGCATTGTCGGTTGCGCTCCTGGTGCCGGAGTGGATCCGCGTCCGTCGGTCGACCATCGCCATGGTTCCTTCCACCCTGCCGACGGTTCATTCGACAGAGGCAGGAAGCGAATTGGTGCAACTGCCGTACAGCGGCACGCGCAGTGGCAGTGAACTCGCTGTCGTGTGGAACGCCGTCGACAACGCCTTGCCCACCTCACCCGCGAAATGCAGCTTCAGTCCTCAGCAGAGACAGCTGCCTGGCCGCATCAGTCGACTCGCCCACGAGATCCTGACCTTGCGGGCAAAATCCCAGAACACCTTCAATGGAAAGCTGGTGCGTCAGGACGACGACCTCGACGGTGACCTGCTCATGGACGGCGGCACGGTCCGGCTGAGCCGAACCGACTACTTCAGCATGATGTGCTCCAACTACCTGACCGGGTGGCAGGTCCTCGACCGGCAGACCGGCAGCGAGCTGGTCGACGGCGGAAAGCTCATCATCCGTGACGGCAAGATCATCCCATTGACCGACAGCTGGCAGGCCAACGCAATCGGCGTGTCGACTCTGGCCTTCACCTCTGACGGCAAGTTGGTCCTCACCCTTCAGGGAGCCCGCTCAGCGTCCGAGCCCGGACTGTTCGCGCCGGCCGGGTCGGGGTCCGTCGACCTTCGAGATGTCAAACGGCATCGCGGCGGCCAACGCGCCCTGGTCGAATTCCTGGCGTGCGCCATGCAGCGCGAACTCGTGGAAGAATCCAACATCCGCTATCACGACATCGCCTGGACCGAAGTACTAGGATATTTTCGCTGGCTGAACAAGGGAGCCAAACCCGAATACGTCGGTGTAACGCTGCTCAAGCTCAGCGCAGATGAGCTCTTCGGACGCGACGTCCGCCTCGTCGAGACGCCATTCGTTCAGCGCCTTGAATTCGACGGCAAGCTCGACCTCGCAGAACTACGCCGAGATCCAGCAAGCCTCCTGGCGCTGGAAGACCGCTTTCGCGACCAGGTGTCCATGCCGCTCTATATGGGCCTCCGGGCCCTAGGGCGAGCGTTGGGACGGGGCGACGAGATGGCTCTTCGCTTGTCTGCCTTGACACCACTCTGACTTTGCGCCGGCCGCGTCCATCGTCAGCTCAGGACCTGCACCCGGGCTTCCGATATGTGGACACACAATGCCGGTTCGGCCAGGTGGGCGACGGACGAGTCGACCTGTACGCCGGATTTTGTGCGCGACGGCCTCGCGGCCGCCGGCGGCGGTCATCCATCTAGGCGTGCCGTTGCCGACATGCTCTTGCGGCCTACCCGCAGACTCGGGCGAGCAGCCCTCGAATGCCTGCGCCGGCCCCCGCCTCGCGGCGGTGACCTTGCTTGGCCTTGCTCCGGGTGGGGTTTACCGAGCCACCCCGGTCGCCCGGGGTGCTGGTGGGCTCTTACCCCACCGTTTCACCCTTACCGGCACGAGGCCGGCGGTCTCTTCTCTGTGGCACTTTCCCGCGGGTCACCCCGGGTTGCTGTTAGCAACCACCCTGCTCTGTGGAGTCCGGACGTTCCTCGGCGGTGCTCCCGGAGGAACACCGACGCGACCGCCCGGTCGACTCGTCCGTCGCATGACCATCCTACCGACGCCAACGACGACCCCGCGGGCGACGGACCGAAAGCCGCCCCGGGCCCGGCCGGGCCGGCCAACAACCCGGCCGGTGCCCGGCCTCGGCGGCCATGACCCGGCCGAACCAGGATCCCAACCACACACCCGGGCCTCGAACCAGCACCCCCAACCCCCGGCCCGTAGATTCTTCGGCATCATGGATCTCGCCCACATCGTGCTGCTGGTCGCCGCCGGTCTCGCCGCCGGCGTGGTCAATGCGATCGCCGGTGGCGGCTCGCTGATCACTTTCCCCAGCCTCATCGTCGTCGGCCTTCCCTCGGTCGACGCCAACGTCACCAATTCCACCGCCGTCTTCCCCGGCTACGTCTCCAGCGTCGTCGGCAGCCGCGCCGACCTCACCGGCCAGGGACGGCGGCTGCGGGCCATCGTCCCCACCGCCCTGGTCGGCGCCACCCTCGGCTGCTTCCTCCTCCTCGGCACGCCCGCCCGCGCCTTCGAGGTCGTCGTGCCGTTCCTGGTGCTCGGCGCCGCGGCCATCCTCTTCTTCCAGGATCGGCTGCGGGCGTTGGTCGGGCGGTCGACCGGCGAGAAGAAGGTCACCCTTCAGATCGTCGTCTTCGTCGGGGCGGTCTACGGGGGGTATTTCGGCGCCGCGCTGGGGGTCATGTACGTCGCTGCGCTTGCTTTGGTGCTGGACGAGACGTTGAATCGGATCAACGCGCTCAAGAATGTGCTTTCCGCCGGTGTCGGGCTGGTCACCGTGGTGGTTTTCGCGTTCTTCGCGCCGGTGCACTGGGGTGCGGTGCTCGCCGTCGCCCCGGCCACCGTTGTCGGCGGCTATGTGGGGGCGCACATCGCACGCCGGTTGCCCGCGCGGGTGCTGAAAGTGCTGATCGTCACCTTTGGGACCGTTGTCGGGCTCATCCTGTTGTGGCGGGCATTTCGCTGAAGAGTAGAAGCAGTACCGGGGAAGGACAGATGGCGGACGACGACTCGGCTCTCAGGGTCATCGAGACCCAGGTGGCCATGCTCATGCGGCTCGGTGAGG
Organism: Actinoplanes sp. CA-051413; assembly: GCF_050955795.1. NCBI lineage: Bacteria > Bacillati > Actinomycetota > Actinomycetes > Micromonosporales > Micromonosporaceae > Actinoplanes > Actinoplanes sp. CA-051413. Next base: position 1,905,489 of record NZ_CP192100.1, on the reverse strand, counting down.
CCACCCGCCGTTCCGCGCCGCGGCCGCACCGTGCGCTCGACCGCGCCGCGTACGTGATTCTGCGCTTCCTGCAGGAGGCCGGCCCGCAGAATGTCTCCGCCGTCGCCACCCGCCTCAATCTGGACGGTTCCACGGTGACCCGGCAGGTCGGCGGCCTGCACCGCGACGGCCTCGTCGTGCGTACGCCTGATCCGCTGGACGGCCGCGGCAGTGTCGTGGCCGCCAGTGAGCGGGGCCTTGCGCAAGTGGACGCCGTGAGCAAGGCCCGCCGCGAGGTCTATGACGAGGTGCTGCGGGACTGGACCGCCGACGAGCGCCAGGAGCTGGCCGGCATGTTGGAGCGGCTGACCCGGGACATGGACGCGTACCTGAAAGGCCGCGGCCCCGGATAGGACATCCGGGGCCGCGGATCGCGAGCGGGTCACGGTCAGGTGGAGGAGCCGAGGGTCTCCGGAGTGGTACGGGCCTTCTCCAGCCGCGGGTCGCCCTCGTCGGCGAAGTAGTCGTCCGGTTCGGTGCCGTCGAAGCCGTCCGGGGTCTTCATGGCCCGCAGGATCAGCGTCATGATCACCGCGACGAGCAGGTTCAGCGCGACCGCCACGAAGCCGACGTAGATCGTCTTCGGGGTGTCGAAGCCGAACTTCTCCAGCGGGAACGCCGAGCCGCCGAAGTGGGCGCGTTTGGTCGCCGCGTTCGGGATCTGGTAGAGCATCCACAGCCCCAGTCCCATGCCGGCCGCCCAGCCCACGATCAGGGCGTTGCGGTGCAGCCACCGGGTGTAGAGGCCGATGGCCACCGCCGGGGCGGTCTGCAGGATGATGATGCCGCCGATGAGCTGCAGGTCGATGGAGAACTGCGGGTCCAGGAAGATGATGAACGCGACCGCGCCGACCTTCACCACCAGCGAGGCGATCTTGGCGACGCCGGCCTCCTGCGCGTGGGTGGCGTCCTTGCGGATGTACTCCTTGTAGATGTTGCGGGTGAACAGGTTCGCCGCCGCGATCGACATGATCGCCGCCGGGACCAGGGCGCCGATGCCGATCGCGGCGAAGGCGACGCCCGCGAACCAGGCCGGGAACTGCTGGTCGAACAGCAGCGGCACGACCGTGTTGCTGTCGACGCTGCCCGCGGTGTTGCCGGGCAGCGGCTTCACCCCGGCCGAGATGGCCATGTAGCCGAGCAGGGCGATCAGGCCGAGCAGGAAGCTGTACGCCGGCAGCGCCGACATGTTCCGCTTGATGACGTTGCGGTTCTTGCTGGCCAGCACGCCGGTGATGCTGTGCGGGTAGAGGAACAGCGCCAGCGCCGAGCCCAGGGCCAGGGTGATGTACTGGATCTGGTTGTTGGCATTCAGCGTGATGCCGTCGCCCGGCGCCGGTGACGCCTGGAACTTCGCGTTGGCGTCGTCGAAGATCGAGCCCCAGCCGCCCAGCTTGTACGGCAGGTACAGCACCGCCACGATGATCACGATGTAGATCAGCGTGTCCTTGACGAAGGCGATCAGCGCCGGCGCCCGCAGCCCGGACTGGTACGTGTACGCGGCCAGGATCGCGAACGCCACGATGATCGGCGCGTGCCGGGCCAGCGCGCTCTCCCCGGTCACGCCCATCGTCTTGAGCACCGCCTCGATGCCGACCAGCTGCAACGCGATGTACGGCATGGTCGCGACGATGCCGGTGATCGCGATCAGCAGCGCCAGCAGCGGCGAGTCGAAGCGGGTGCGGACGAAGTCGGCCGGGGTCACGAAACCGTGCCGGTGCGACACCGACCAGAGCCGGATCAGGATCAGGAAGAACAGCGGGTAGATGACCACCGTGTAGGGCACCGCGAAGAAGCCCGCCGCGCCGGCGCCGAAGATCAGCGCGGGCACCGCGACGAACGTGTACGCGGTGTAGAGGTCACCGCCGACCAGGAACCAGGTGATCCAGCCGCCGAAGCTGCGCCCGCCGAGTCCCCACTCGTCCAGGTGCGCCATGTCGGTCGGCCGGCGCCACTTGGCCGCGATGAAGCCCATGCCGCTGACCAGCAGGAACAGGAAGGTGAAGACGACGATCTCGGTGATGTGGTCACTCATCGGAGGCCTCCGGCGACGTGGTGCGGTCCCCCGCGGGGACGGCCGGTGGTTTCCGGGTCATCTGGTAGACGATCGAGGTCGTGATGACGCCGACGAGGATGAACGAGAACTGCAGCCAGTAGAAGGCCGGAAAGCCCCAGAGCCTCGGTGAGTCGAAGTTGTAGAACGGGGTGATCAGCGGAAGCACGATCGGTATGACCAGCAGCCAGTTCCAAGGACTGCGATCGCTGCGCGGTGCGGACATCAAGGCCTCCTCATCGGAGCTCAGACGAGGTGGTGACCGTGGTCACGGCCATCGCCGCAGGTTACCGAGAGGCTTCGGAGACGGTGCGCCAGGCCGTGATCACCCTGCGCCGAACGGCCGGGGCGGTGCGCCGAACGGCACACCACCCCGGCCCCGGACCTGCTATCGCCAGGGGGTCCAGAGACCCGCCGAGATGGTACGGGTGAGCGAGGCCTTCTCGTCGTCGCCGTCGAGCGACCACATCATCGCGCCGCCCAGCCCCTCGGTACGGATGTACGCCGTCTTCTGCAGGATCTGCGCAGGGTCGTCGTACGTCCAGAAGGTGGTGCCGTCGAACAGCCACGAGTGGCCGGAACGCCAGTCCCGGTGCACCTTGAAGCCCTGCGCGGGCAGGTTCTTCAGGGTCTTGTAGTCCTCGGTGCCGACCGCGAACTTGCCGGGCGCGCCGCCGGTGGCCGGGGCGAAGAGACCGTTGCCGGCGGCGGTGATGCCGGTCCAGCCCTGGCCGTAGTACGGGATGCCGAGCACGAGCTTGCGGCCCGGTGCGCCGCGGTCACGCCATGCGTCGATGGTGCCATCCACGGAGAAGTCCGGGTTGTCGGGCGCGCCGGGCGGGACCCGCAGGGCGGATTGCTGGTTGGCCCGCGCCTCCCAGGAGCCGTGGAAGTCGTAGCCCTGCACCGTGCCGAAGTCGAGGTACTTGAAGATCTTCTTCGCCTCGAAGCCGGCGTCGATCTTGGCCGGGGCGGCCGGCAGGAACGCCGTGAGCTCGTAGTGCTTGCGGTTCTTGCGGCCCAGCGCGTCGAGCTGCTGGCGGAACTCGGCGGTCAGCAGGGTGAAGTTCCGCTTGTCCTCCGGCCGGATCACGTTGCCGGCGTTGCCCTCGGAGCCGGGCCACTCCCAGTCCAGGTCGACGCCGTCGAAGATGCCGGCGGCGACGCCCGCGGACAGGCCGGGCAGGTTGCCCTTGATCCACAGGTCCACGCAGGAGCTGACCAGCTTCTGGCGGGACGCGTCGGTCAGGGCGGCGTCGGAGAAGGTCGCCGAGCCGGTCCAGCCGCCCAGCGAGATCAGCACCCGCAGCTTCGGGTTCTTCTTCTTGAGCTCGGCGAGCTGGTTGAGGTTGCCGGCGATCGGCTGGCCGGCCACGTCGGCGACGCCGTCGACGCTGAGCGCGTCGGTGAACGGCACGCCCCAGTCGGCCCACGAGTCGGCCGACTCGCAGACGCCGGCCGCGGTGACCGGGCCGAAGGCGTAGTTGAGGTGGGTGAGGCCGGCGGCGGCGCCGGACTGCTGGACCTTGGCGAGCTGGAAATCGCGGCCGTAGATACCCCACTGGGTGAAGTATCCGACCTTGACGTACGACTTCTTCTGGTGTGCCTGGGCGGTGGTGGGTGCGGCCGTGACGCCGACCAGTACGGCGGCGCCGACGGCCAGCAGACGACGGGAGAATCCGCGCATGAGCCCTCCAGGGGCGGACGGAGCTTGTCGAAGAGGAATGGTGAAGAAACTTTCCTAATCGAGGAAGCTAAACGTCCGCACCCGGCGGGGTCAATACCTCAGCGCAGGTGCGCCGTCTCGTTCACCGAGCGGACCGCGATCCCGCCGTCGGGCCACATGTCCATGGTGGAGACGCCGGCCGCGTCCAGGAAGAGCCGGTGCAGGAAGGCGTCGCCGGCGGCGAGCGCGTCGCGCAGGATCAGCTTGATCGGCGAGACGTGCGAGACCACGACGACGGTCCCCGACGGGTACGCCGATTGCAGCGTCGCCAGGGCCCCGCGTACACGCTTCGACACCGTCTTGAACGACTCCCCGCCGGGCGGCGCGACAGCCGTCGAGTCCAGCCAGCGGTCCAGCTCGTCCGGCCAGCGCTCGCGGACCTCGGCGAACGTCAGGCCCTCCCAGTCACCGAAGTCGCACTCGATCAGTTCCGGCAAGATGGTGACCGTGACGTTGCCCAGCTCGGCGGCGATCAGCTCGGCGGTGCGCGTACACCTGGCCAGGGGGGATGAGACGACAGCCGTGACGTCGCGGGAGATGCCCGCCACCCGCCCGGCCGCGGCCATCGCCTGGGCCTCGCCCTGCTCGGAGAGCGGGACGTCGCCGCGGCCGGAGTAGCGGCCCTGCGCGGTCATCGCGGTCTCGCCGTGCCGGACCAGGATGAGCCGGGTCGCGGTGTCCAGGGACGGCGGCGCCCAGTTCCGGGGCGCCTTGGGCTCGGTGGGCGAGTCGAAAGCCACCGGCCTGCCGGCCGCCTCGTCCATCGCCCGGTTGGCCAGCGCGTCGGCCAGCTTGTTGCGCTCGCGCGGGATCCAGTCGAAGGTCACCGCGGCGAAGCCGTCGACCAGCTTGGCCGCCTCGGCGGCCAGCGGGCGCAGCCCCGGGTTCTTGATCTGCCAGCGGCCGGACATCTGCTCGACCACCAGCTTCGAGTCCATCCGTACGTCGACCCGGGCGGCGCCCAGCTCGGCGGCGGCGCGCAGGCCGGCGATCAGCCCCTGGTACTCGGCGACGTTGTTGGTGGTGACGCCCAGTGAGGCGTAACGCTCGAGCAGCACCTCGCCGGTGCCCTCCTCGAGCACGACCGCACCGTAACCGGCCGGCCCCGGGTTGCCCCGCGACCCCCCGTCCGCCTCCACGACGACCCTGAGCTCGTTGGTCACTGTACTGATGATTCGCTCCCTCGTGCGGCGCCGGAAGGGCGACGTCCTGCCTCCGCTGCGCTACGGCAGAACGCCGCCGCGCCAACTCGGTCGCTCACAGCCCGGACTCCGCGGTGCGGATCATGATCCGGCGGCATTCCTCGCAGCGGACGACCTCGTCGGCGGGCGCGGACTTCACCCGCGCCAGGTCGGCGCCGTACAGCTCGATGCGGCAACCGCCGCAGCGCCCGGAGCGCACCAGCGCAGCGCCCAGGCCCGAGTCCGCGCGGATCTTGTCGTAGAGCGTGATCAGGTCGGCCGGCAGGTCGGCGACGAGCGGCCCGCGGGCCTGCGTCTTGAACTCCTGCTCCTTGGTGATCTCCGCGTTCGCCTCGTCCCGGCGGGCCTCGGCCGCGGCCCGGCGCTCGCTCGCCTCGGCCAGCTTCTTCTTCACGTCGTTGAGGGCCTGCTCGGCGGTCTCCCGCTGCTCCATCAGCTCGAGCTCGGCGTCCTCCAGCTCGGACTGGCGGCGGTTCAGCGTGGCCAGCTCGTGCTGCAGGCCCTCGATCTCGCGCAGCGCGCCGCCGGCGTTCAGCCGGGCCTGGTCCCGGTCCTTGCGGGTGCGGACCTGCTCGATGTCCTTCTCGAAGCGGGCGATGTCGCGGTCGAGGTCGTCGACGGCCACCTGGGCGCGCACCCGCTGGTCCTCCAGCGCGGACAGCTCGCGGGAGATCGTCGCGATCTCCGCCAGCTCCGGCAGGGACTTGCGGCGGTGGGCGAGCTGGGACAGGGCGATGTCGACGGCTTGCAGATCGAGCAGTCGGCGCTGGTCTTGCGGGGCGGCCTTCACGTCAGGTCTCCTTATTTTCCACTGACCGCGTGCACGGTCCAGGGGTCGGTGTCGAGGTCGGACACGAGGGACGTGACCGGGAACTGGGCGCGCAGCCAGCCCGCCAGCTCGTCGAGCCAGGGGCGTTCGGTGGCCCAGTGGGCAGCGTCGAGCAGAGCCGGGCCGCCGGTGGCCAGGTGCTCGCTGGCGGGATGATGCCGCAGATCGGCGCAGAGATACGCATCGGCTCCGGCCCGGCCGGCGTCGGCCAGGAACGAGTCGCCCGCTCCCCCGCAGACGGCGAGCGTACGGATCAGTCTTTGCGGGTCACCCGCGGCCCGCACCCCGGCGGCGGTCGGCGGCAGCCGGCGGGCGACGAAGGTGGTCAGCTCGGCCAGCGGCATCGGGGCGGCGAGCTCGCCCACCCGGCCCACGCCGCGCCCCGCGCCGGCGGCCGGGCTGCCCGGCGCGGCCGGGACCAGCGGGCGCAGATCGACCAGATCCAGCCGGGCGGCGAACGCGTCGGAGACACCCGGGTTCGCCACGTCGGCATTGGTGTGCGCGACGTACAGGGCGATGTCCGCCTTGATCAGCCGGTGCACGATCCGGCCCTTGTACGTGTCCGGCGCGACCGACGAGACGCCCTTGAGCAGCAGCGGGTGGTGGGCGACGATCAGGCTCGCCCCGGCCTCGACCGCCTCCTCGACGGTCTCCGGGACGCAGTCGACCACGCAGAGAACCGTGCTGACCGGGGTGTCGAACTCGCCCAGGACGAGGCCCACCCTGTCCCACTGCTCGGCCCAGGCACGCGGATAACGGGCGTCGAGGGCAGCCACCACATCACGGACGGTCGGCGGGGGTAGGGCAGAGTCGCTCACGGCCGCCCACTCTACCCAGCTTCAGGAGCGGGCTCCGGGCTCGACTCGGTTGTCGGCCGGGAAACGGGTGTGCAGGGCCTGCAGCGCTCGCCGCCACGGGAACTGGCTCCGGAAACGGTCGTTCTGTCCCGGTCCGCCGAGGCGTACGACGTCGTCGCCGTAAAGCACCTGAACGCCCCAACTGCGCAGCCGGGCGATGCTCTCGTGCAACGTCGGGTGCAGCGCCATGACCCTGTTCGTGTACGGCACCACGACCGTCGGGATGTTGAAGCCGTACCCCTCGACCAGCAGCCCGAGCACCAGGGTGTCGGTGATGCCGGCGGACCACTTGTTGATCGTGTTGACCGTCGCCGGGGCCACGATCATCGCGTCGGCCGGCGGCAGCAGGTCCTCGTCGCCGGGGTTCTTGTAGTAGCTGCGCACCGCGTGCCCGGTCTGGGCCTGCAGCGCGGCGGCGTCGATGAACTTGCGCCCGTCCGGCGTGGTGATCACACAGACCTCCCAGCCGTCCCGCTGCGCCAGGTCGACGAGCACGCCGACGTCGCGGGCGATGGGCGAGCCGCACACGAGGACGTACAGCACGCCGGGCGAGGTGTTGATGTCCATCACCCGAGAACCCACCTCATACGCCGACTCCCATCTGCTCGGCCAGCTCCGCGATGGGTGCCGGCGGTGTACCCCGCGTGCGTCGTAACACGTCGGAGATGACCTCGTGGGCGAGCGGGCGGCAGCGGATCTCCGCGGGGGCCAGCCGATCGCCCTCCAGCAGCATCTCGCTGGCCATCTCCACGTCGCCGACCTGCGTGTAGCCCCGCGCGATGTCCAGGTAGTGGTGGGCCCGCCGCTCCGGCAGCATGGCGGCGAAGCTCTCCTTGTTGATCCGGTTGTGCGTCTCGATCGCCTTGCCGCCGTCGCCCAGCTCGACCGCGGCGGCGGCCCGGTGCAGCTCCACGTTGGTCGGCCCGAAGGACGACCAGTAGTGGTTGTAGTCGCCGCCGAGCGCGCCGGCCGCCTGCTCGGCGCCGCACACCAGGTCGCGGACCGTGGCACTGTCGCCGATCCGCGCGGCGGCCATGGCGCCGGTGAGCAGCAGCAGGCCGTAGACGGAGAGCCGCTCGGGGGTGGCCGACTCCGGCGTGGTCGGCGCCAGCCGGTTGGCGATGTTGACGTTGACCTCGAGCGCGGAGCGGATCCGGCCGAGGGAGAGCAGCGCCATGCCGACCCGGTGCGTCGCCATCCCGGCGAGCAGCTGGTCGCCGGCGCGTTGCGAGACGGCGATCGACCGGTCGGCGGCCAGCCAGGAGAGCTCGTGCTCGCCGACCTTGCGCAGCGCCGACGACGCGATCTGGTAGACCTGCCCGAGCAGGTGCGCCGCGTCGCGGGCTTCCGCACCCGTGGCGTGGGCACTGTCGGCGGCCTGGGCGTCGCGCAGCAGCTGTGGCAGCTTGCGGGCGAGGACGCCGTACTTGGCGTGCTGGTAGGTCAGCCAGGCGTGGCTCACCGCTTTGCGCATCTCCGCCAGGGGCGGTGCCATCGGCACCGGGTGGAAGAACGCGCTCATCTGGTCGTAGCGTTCCAGCGCCGCGCGGATCTCCTCGACCTCGACCTGGTCGATGCAGTTCTGCGTCTCCGGCCTGCGCTCGACGTCCTTGCCCAGCAGCAGCTGGACGTCGATCTGCAGGACGTCGGCGATCTCATAGACGACGGAGAACTTGTCGAGCCGGCGGACGCCCCGCTCCACCTTGTCCACCCAGCTCTTCGACTTTCCCAGCCGGTCCGCGAAGACCTGCTGGGACATCTTTCGACGGCCGCGCCAGTAGGCGACTCGGCGGCCGATCGGCAGCTCGTCCACGGTGCCTCCCCCACTCATCCGGCGACCCCCGCCGGTGAGCATTGCGGTGTGTCAGCTGCAGTCTGGACCTCACTCCTCTGTGCGGGTCGCACAGGTTGTGTGATCGTCTGCCCACCGATGCTCGATAGTTTCTCATGCAAGTTGCAATACGTGATCTGCCCCGACAAACGAGGCGTGTCGAGCTTGGTAACGGCAGTTGCGACTGCTATAGCGGCCACTAGTGCCGGATCGGAGGTATTCCGACCATGCAGTGGAGCAACCGATGGCCGATCGGCCCATGGGAGTACGTTGATCGGCTGCGACTGCGACGGGCCGCCCTGCGGTACGCCGCGCACGGCTGGGCCGTGACCCCGGGCGCCTATCTGGCCGGTCACCGCTTCGCCTGCGGCCGGGCCGGTTGCCCGATCATGGGCTGCCACCCGGCCATCGAGTCCTGGGAAGAGGATTCGAGCACGGACCCGGCGCGGGTCGCCCGCTGGTGGCACCGCCGGCCGTACACGGTGCTGCTGGCCACCGGCTGGAAGTTCGACGTGCTGGAGGTGCCTGCGGCCGTCGGCCTGCGGGTGCTGGGCGCGGTGCGCCTGCACACCGGCGTCCTCGGCCCGGCGAGTGGGGACGCCCGCGGTCCGGTCGTGGTGACGCCGTCCGGACGCTGGATGTTCCTGGTACGCCCGGGAGCGGAACTGCGGCCGGAGCTCGGGTCCTGTCTGGACGTCCTGCGCCACGGTCGCGGCTCGTGGATCCCGGCGGCACCGAGCCGTACCCCGCAGGGCCCGGTCCGCTGGGCCGTCTCCCCGGAGCAGACCGGCTGGCAGCTGCCCGAGTCGGCGGTCGTCCAGACGATGCTGCTGGACGCGCTGGAAGTCCTCGGCCGACGGCCGCAGCCTCCCGCCCCGGTGATCGTGCCCCGGCAGATGTCCACCGCTCGCCGGGCGGCCTGACCGAGGCCCACCGGACGCCGCGAACTGCCCGTCGCCCGGATCGAGGATCCACGTGGCGGACGGTATCCGGGCATGGTCGGGGGCACTCATGTCAGTTGACAACGTATTTGCCTACCTTGGGGTAGTCGAGTCACCCGATTGGGTGAACACCTGATCACTCTGCGCAGAAGTTCGCCCGATCGGCTATCCGCCCTTCGTTGACCGTTGACACTTGACCGGTTCAGTGGTGGCATCGACGCTCACGAATGAGTTAGCCGGGAGTGACCCCCGAGGAGAGCCCGTGCGACCGAGCCGTCTGACCGGAACCCTGCTGGCCGCCGCCCTGATGCCGGCCCTGCTGCTGTCCACGAGCGCCGGTGCGGCACCTCCGCCGGCCGGGCCCGCCGCCACGCTGTCCGCAGTGCACACCGCCGGGCGCGTCCAGGCGACCGCGGACGCGCTGCAGTACAGCTGGCCCGGGGTCTACTTCGAGGGCCGCTTCCGGGGCACCGGCGTCGGGATCGTCCTCAACGACGCCGCCGCCGACTACGACGTGCAGGTCGACGGCGCGACGGTCGCCACCCTGGTCATGCCCGGCCGGACCACCTACTGGGTGCGGGACCTGGCCCCCGGCCCGCACCGGGTCCGGCTGGTCAAGCGGTCGGAGAGCCCGTGGGCGGTCAGCGAGTTCGGCGGATTCGTGCCCGCGGCCGGCGGCGCGATCCTGCCCGGTCCCCCGGCACGGCACCGGCAGATCGAGTTCATCGGTGACTCGTACACCGCGGGCTACGGCAACCTCTCCGCGTCCCGCGACTGCACCGGCGACGAGGTCAACCGGACCACGAACGCGGACCTGAGCTTCGGCGCCCTCACCGCCCGGCGCCTGAACGCCGACTACCAGCTCAACGCCTTCTCCGGCCGCGGCATGGTGCGCAACTACAACGGCGGCGAACCCGGGACCAGCTACCGCACCTACTACGACCGGGCGCTGCTCAGCGTGGACGGCGACGTCTGGCGGCCGGGCCGGTGGCGGCCCCAGCTGGTCGTGGTCGGCCTGGGCATCAACGACTTCTCCACCGCGATCAACCCGGGCGAGCAGTGGACGCCGGAGAGCCTGATCGCCGCGTACCGCACCGCCTACCTGGGCTTCCTCGACAAGCTGCGGGCCCGCTACGGACCCCGGACGATCATCGTGGTGAGCGCGACGGCAGTCTCCGGCACCACGGCGTTCGCCGACACCGCGCGGCAGGTCGTGCAGGAGAGCAACGACCGTGGCGACAGCCGGGTCCGGTACTGGTACTACGACAGCGCCGGGCTGGACTACGGCGGCTGCCACTGGCACCCGTCCCTGCGCGACCACCAGGTGATCGCCGACCGGCTGGAGGCGTACCTCGCGACGCTGCCGCTGCGCTGGTAGCCGCTACGAGCGGGTCGAGCGGGCGCGGACATGCATCCGCTCACCCTGGCGGCCGAAGATGCTGAGGAACTCGACCGCCTCGCCGTTCGCGCTGCCGAACCAGTGCGGCACCCGGGTGTCGAACTCGGCCGCCTCGCCCTCGGGCAGGTCCAGGTCGTGCTCGCCGAGCACCAGACGCAACCGGCCGTGCAGGACGTACAGCCACTCGTACCCCTCATGGGTCTTGGGGTCCGGCTCGGCCCGCGCCCCGGCGGGGATGATGTGCTTGAAAGCCTGCAGACCGGTGGCCTGCCGGCTGAGCGGCAGGATGGTCTGGCCGCTGCTGTGCCGCAGCGGCCGGGCGTAGATCCGCGGGTCGCCGGTGGGCGGGGCGCCGACCAGCTCGTCCAGGGGCACCCGATAGGCCCCGGCCAGCGGCAGCAGCAACTCCAGCGTGGCCCGCCGCTGCCCCGACTCGAGCCGGGACAGGGTGCTCACCGAGATCCCGGTGGTCTCCGAGAGCGCGGCGAGCGTGGTCCCGTGCTCCTGGCGCAGCGCGCGCAGCCGGGGCCCGACCGCCGCCAGAACGTCGTCGTTTGCCGTCATGGCAACAAAGCTTGCCACTTTTCGCCGGGTGGGGCGACCGTGGTGCCATGACATACGACGTGATCGTGATCGGCGGCGGGCCCGCCGGACTGAGTGGCGCGGTGGCTTTGAGCCGCGCGTTGCGGTCGGTGCTGGTGATCGACGCGGGCGAGCCCCGCAACGCTCCCGCCGACGGCATCCACAACTACCTGACCCGCGACGACATCGCGCCGGCCGACTTCCGGACGGCCGGGCAGAGCGAGGTACGGCACTACGGCGGTGAGATCGTCGACGGCCGGGTGACCGGGGCGGGCCGCGACGGCGACCTGCTCACCGTGACGCTGGCCGACGGCCGGTCGTACGCGGCCCGGCGGCTGCTCGTCACCACCGGGCTCACCGACGAGCTGCCCGACATCCCCGGCCTGCGCGAGCACTGGGGGCACAACGTGATCCACTGCCCGTACTGCCACGGCTACGAGGCGCGCGGCCAGGCCATCGGGATCATCGGCTCGTCGCCGATGTCGCTGCACCAGGCGCTGATGTGGCGGCAATGGAGCGACGACATCACGCTGTTCCTGCACACCGCGCCCGAGCCGGACGCCGAGCAGGCCCGGCAGTTCACCGCCCGGGGCATCTCGGTGATCACCGAGAAGGTCGCCGAGGTGCTGGCCGAGGGCGACAAACTGACCGGGGTACGGCTGGCCGACGGCACCGTGGTCGCCCGGGAGACCCTGGTCGTCGCCCCCCGTTTCCTGGCCAACACGGAACCGCTGCCGTCCCTGGGCCTGACCGCGACCGACAACGACTTCGGCAGCGCGGTGGTGGCCGAGCCGAACGGGCGTACCGAAGTGCCCGGGGTCTGGGTCGCCGGCAACGTCACCGACCAGATGGCCCAGGTGGTCAGCGCGGCCGCCGCCGGCCTGCACGTCGGCGCCCAGCTCAACGCCGACCTGATCATGGAGGACACCGCCCGGGCGGTCGCGGCTCTCGGGTGATCCGCAGCGCTGCCGCGGCGATGGCACACAGGCCGGCGGTCCCGGCTCTGGCCTGATTTGCGGCCGCCGACCGGGCCGTCACGGCTCTCGGGTGATCCGCAGCGCTGCCGCGGCGACGATGCACAGGCCGGCGGTCGTCAGGAAGACGCTGGTGTAGCTGCCGGCGCGGGTCAGCAGCGCCGCTGCGCAAAGCGGGGCGGTCGCCTTGGCGATCGTCACCGGCACGACCAGCATCGCCGCGATGGTGGCGTAGCGGCTGGTGCCGTAGCGGTCGGCGAGCAGCACCGGCTTGGCGATGGTGGCGACGCCGAAGCCGAGCCCGAAGCCGACCACGCCGACCACGGCCCCGACCGCGGTGCGGCCGGTGAACGGCAGCGTGGCCACCGCGACGGCCTGCACGGTGAAGACGGCGGCGACGACTGTGGCGGTGCGGAACCGGCGTTGCAGTGCGGTGGTGGCCAGCCGGCCGGTCACCGACAGCAGGCCGAACAGCCCGGCGGTCGTCGCCGCGAACGACAGCGGATGACCCCAGCTCAGCAGGGCCGCCACCAGGTGCACGGTGACCAGGGAGATGGCGGCGGTGTTGGCGGTGAAGCCCAGCGCGAGCAGCCAGAACGCCCGGTCGGGACGGAACGGGGCCCGGGCCGCACGAGCGACGGGCGCGGCGGGACGCAGGACGAGCGCGTGCAACGGGACCGTGAGCAGCGCCTGAATGGCCGCGAGGATCAGCAGGGCGGTGCGCCAGCCGTACTGCTCCACGAGGTGGCCGGTCAGCGGGAGGAAGACGGTGCTGGCGAAGCCGGCCACGACGGTGAGCACGAGCAGCGCGTTCGGGCGTTCGGCGGCGGTGTGCCAGGCGATGACCACGGCGAAGGCGGCTTCGTAGAGGCTGGCGGCACCGGCGGCGCCGAGACCGACTTGGACCGCGTACAGCTGCCACAGGCTGTCCACCTGTGACCAGGCCACCAGCAGCAGCGCGCCGAGCAGTGAGCCGGCGGTCATCAGCGCGCGGCCGCCGTGCCGGTCCAGCCACCGCCCGACCGGCACGGCAAGGATCGCCGCGGCCAGGACGGAGGCGGTGAACGTACCGGTGATCGCGGTTGTCGTGGTGTGCAGCTCGGCGGCGAGCGGGGTCAGGAAAACCGCGAAGGAGTAATAGAGCGTGCCGTAGCCGACGGTCTGGGTGATCGCGAGCGCGGCGACCGTGCGGCGGGCGCGCACCCGGGTGCCGGGGTGACCGCCGATCGCGGGATCGGCGGCCACCGGGCCGGGGCGTCCCCCGGTCACCCGCAGCAGCTGCCGGCCTGGCTGTCCCCAGCCGACACGGAGACGAGAACGAGCGGCGCGGACAGCAGCCCGCCCGCGACTCCCGTGGTCAGCCCCCGCCCGGCGTCGCCGTCGACCGGGTTACTGTTGCAGACCCCGGTCTCGGGCAGGTCGAGCTGCACGTCGCGGGCCGCGGCCCAGTCACCGGCGAGCGCGGCGGCCACGGAGCGGGCCTGCTCGTACCCGGTGGCGAGCAGGAACGTCGGCGCGCGGCCGTAGGACTTCACCCCGATGGCGAAGAAGTCCGGCTCCGGGTGCGCCAGCTCGTCGACGCCGTGCGGCGGGACGGTGCCACAGGAGTGCTCGTTGGGGTCGATCAGCGGAGCCAGCGCGCGGGTCGAGCCGAGCACCGGGTCCAGATCCAGCCGCAGCTCCGCGGCGATCGAGTGGTCCGGGCGGAAACCGGTGGCCGACACGATCCGGTCGGCGGTGACCGTACGGGTGCCGTCGGAGACCTCGACCGTGCCGTCCGGCCGGGCCGCGACCCGCTGGACGCCGAAGCCGTCGAGCAGCGTGATGGCGCCGCTCTCGACGTGGGCGCGCAGGCGGCTGCCCAGCGCACCGCGGGCCGGCAACGCGTCGGCGGACTGGCCGCCGTAGCTGCGGGCCGGATCGGTGGCCCGGATCGCCCAGGTCACCCGGGTGCCGGGAACCTGCTCGGCGAGCTCGGCCAGGGCGAGCAGCGTGTTGGCGGCGGAGTGCCCGGCGCCGACGACCAGGGTGTGCCGGCCGGCGAACCGATCACGGTCGCGTCCCAGGACGTCGGGCAGAGCCGACTCCATGAACGCGGCCGCCTCGGCCTCACCGTGGGCCGGGATGCCGGAGGCGCCGAGGACGTTGGGCGTACCCCAGGTGCCGGAGGCGTCGATGACCGCGCGGGCCAGGATGTCCTCGCCGTCAGCGAGGCGGACCAGGAAGGGGGCGGCGGCGCGGCCGACGGTACGGATGCGGTCGAGGCCGAGCCGGGTGATCGCCACGACGCGGGCGCCGTAGCGGACGTGCGGCTTGATCTCGGGCAGGTCGGCGAGCGGCTGCAGGTAGTCGGCGGCCAGCTGCGCGCCGGTGGGAAGCTGGTCGTCGGCGGGACGCACCCAGCCGGCGTCGGTCAGCAGGCGGGCCGCCGCGGCGTCGATGTTGAAGCGCCACGGAGAGAACAGGCGGACATGCCCCCAGCTGCGGACGGCGGCGGCCGGGCCGGCACCGGCCTCGAGGAGTTGGAAGGAGAGGCCCCGCTCCCGCAGCTGAGCGGCGGCGGCCAGCCCGACCGGACCGGCACCGATGACAACAACCGGCAACGCCGTCAACTCATCAGTCCCGCCTGATGCCTCGCTGCGCTGCTCCACGGTCGCCTCGGTGGTTCCGCAGCACTTCTCGCTCATGGCCCCTAGCTCCTCTTGCTTGACAGCGGTCTAACTCCTTCCCCACCTTGCATCGGACTTAGACGAGTGTCAAGCTATCCGCATGTCCGTTCTTCCCGTGGTCGAGATCCCGCCGGCGGCGGCCTGCTGCCCTCCCCTGTCGGCGCAGGCGCTCGCCCCGCAGGCCGCGGTCGAGCTGGCGCCGATGTTCAAGGCACTCAGTGATCCGGTGCGGCTGCGGCTGTTGTCGCTGATCGCGGCTACTACGGAGATCTGCGTCTGCGACCTGACGGACGCGTTCGAGGTCACGGGCGCGACCATCTCGCACCACCTGCGGGTGCTGCGGGAGACCGGCCTGGTGGACTGCGAGCGGCGCGGGACGTGGGTCTATTACTGGGTCAAGAAAGACGCGATGAACCTGCTGGGTGGTCTGCTGACGTCTTCCGCGGCGCCGTCGCATCAGGATTCACTGATATCAGCTGGATCTGATGTTGTCCGGTTGCTGGCTGATCCGCTGCGGGCGCAGTTGGTGGAGATCCTGGCGGGCGGGCCGGCGTGTACGGCTTATCTGGTCGCCGAGACCGGGGCCAAGCAGCCGAACGTGTCCGGCCATTTGAAGCAGCTGCGGGAGGCTGGGGTGGTCGAGGCCGAGCCCCGGGGGCGGTACACGTTCTATCGGCTGGTGCCGGAGTCGTTGCAGGGGGCGGCGTTGCACCTGGCAGATCTGGGCGCGAACGCCCGCGCCAACGCGGACAACTTCAGAGGCGCTCTTCAGCGGCCGGAGGCCAGCTCGCGATAGGCGGCGATCACCGCGGCGGTGCGCTCGGCGAGCTCCGGGCCGGCCTCAGTGCGGGGCGGACCGGCCGCCGTCAGCCGGGAAATCGCCAGTTCGGCTTCGCGGGCGGTGTCGCCGATGCGCTGTTCGCGGATGAGGTTCTCCCCCGCCAGCGCGGCGGCGTTGATGCTGGCCAGGATGCGGTTGGCCGCACCGGCCGTGGATCGCCAGAGCGCCTCGACCCGCAGCCGCTGCTCAGCCAGGGCCTGCACCGCCGGGCTGTCCGCCGGCAGGTCGTGTCGAGTCGCCTGAGCGAGCTCCTCCCGCAGGCAGCGGACCTGCTGGCGGCGGGCCATGATGGCGGCGAGCTCCTCCAGCGCCGCCGACAGGCTGCGATCCGCGTCGTCGGAGTCGATCATGTGCCGCAGCGCGGGCCAGGTGCGCCGCACCCGCTTGGCCACCACGAACGCCCGCTCGAAAGCGGCCCGTTCCTCAGGAGCGACGAGCACGTGGGCGCTGTCGCCCTTGGGCATGGCGATGATCGCGGTACGGGCAGCACGCGCCTGCTCGACCGCCACGAAAGCGATGAGCGCGACCGAGCCACCCGCCGCCAGCCACCAGGCAATGCCGAGCGCGCTCAGCACCCCGGACAGCATCACCAGGACAAGAGTGAGCTGGGAGGCGAACCGGATCCGGTCCTGACGGCTGCGTCCACTGGGCGCGACCGGCACGACCTCGGTGACGGAACCCCAGCGGACCCGCCGGGCCCGGCCGGTACGCATCTTGAGCGGGCTGGGCGACACGACGACCTTCTCCGTGTCGATGCCGATGTGCAGACCCTTGGGCCCCGGTGTGGCCACGGTGCACCCTTTCCGCCTGCGGGAAGCTGAGCGGGCCCGGACGCCGAGGGGGGTACGCCCGGGCCCGCTCACCGGCGGAGCCGTCCGCCGGTACCTGGAGGAATCGGGTGGGTGCTCGGCTACCTGAGCTCACCTCCGGGTGCAGCGCGGGTGCATCACGCCGCCTCGGCGACCACCTCCGTCCCCTCGCCGGGACCGCCTTCCTCCGACGCGGCGATCGGCACTCCGTCAGCGGTGATGAGGCCGAGGTGCTCCAGCCGGGCGAGGATGCCTCCCCGGCTGCGGCCGAACTCCTCCATCAGCTCCCTCGGGCTCGCGCCCGCCCGGTGCCGCGCGACCAGCCGCTCGTCGTCCTCGGCCGACCACCGCGTGCCTTGGTTACGGTGGCGCTTCGGCCGCTCCCCGAGCGTCGCCTGCGCCGGTGTCACCGATGACAGGCGTTGCCGGCGCAGCGCCGCCAGGCCGGCCAGGGTCGAGGTCAGCGCGTCCGCCACCGGGGCGAGGTCGGCGGGTGAGATCCCTCCGCTGATCTCGCTCACCACCTCGCCCGTGGGGCCCCAGCCGACCACGGTCAGGCCGATGCTCTCGTCGCCCGTGCCGGACGCGGTGAGCTGGTAGACGTGCGGTCCGATCGTCAGGTGCCGCTCGAGGGTGAGGTGCGGGCGGTGGTCGTTCTCGGGTACGTACTCGTTGTCATCCATGCCGCGACGCTATGACCGGCGACTGACATTTTTGTCCCCGGCGTGGCGCGCGGTTCGGGGTCTCCGCGCGTCCCGGACAACTATCCGAAAAGGACAGGCCGATCAGGCTCAGCTCAACCGGTTGCGCAGGATCGGCACGCCCGGCCCGTCCAGTTCGCTCAGCGCCACGCCGCGCCCGGTCATCGCCAGCATGAGCGCCTCCGCCGGCCCGGTCACCAGCGGCCCCGCGCCCGTCGACCAGTCCAGATCCGCCGCCTCGAAACGCAACCCGGCCAGCCGCCGCTTCGGCGTGAAGCCGACCGCCCGGCCGCCCACCAGGAAGTCCAGTGACACCCGCAGCCGCTCCAGCCGCAGCCCGTGCGGCAGTCCCAGCGGCCGGCGCATGTCCTGGCCGTGCACCTGCAGGTCGGTCAGCTGCCCCGGATATCCCACGATCGGCGGGCGGAACGGGTTCTCCGCGTTGTCGCGCAGGCTGCGGGCCAGCTCGGCCGCCGGCTGCTCCGCCGTGAGGACCGCCAGCCGGGCGTTCGTCCGGTGGATGCTGAAGCCGTTGCGGGCGAGCAGCGGGAGCACCGGTGTCACCGGTTTGCCGATCGCCGCCAGCAGGTGGCCGGCCACCTGCTGGACCGTCCATTCGCCGCACAGGCTAGGGGTTTCCAGCTGTTCCGGGGTCAGCGACTCCACCAGATCGGCGACGCGGCGCCGCTCGTCGGCGATCGCGGATTGGATATCCACAGGCACAGGCTAACGTCGCCGGCGGCCCTCACGCGGCCCGTACTCTGGCCGCCGTGACGACCGACTGGACCGCCACGTTGCCGGGCAAGCGGATGGGTGCCGCGCTGCTGCTGCGTGACAGCGACGACCGGATTCTGCTGGTGGAGCCCACTTACAAGCCCTACTGGGAGCTGCCCGGCGGGGTGGTCGAGGCCGGTGAGTCACCGCGGGCCGCCGCCGCGCGGGAGATCACCGAGGAGCTCGGGCTCAGCGTGGTGCCGGGGCGGCTGCTCGTCGTCGACTGGGTGCCACCACGGGACGCTCGCACCGACGGTTTGATGCTGGTCTTCGACGGCGGCCGGTGCGGCGATCCGGTGCGGCTGCCCGAAGCCGAGCTGCGCAGCTGGGCCTGGTCCGATCCCGGCGAAGCCGCGCAACGGCTGCTTCCCCTGCTGGCCCGGCGCGCCGCGGCCGCTCTACGCGCACTGCACACGAGCACCACGCTCTATCTGGAAGACGGTCACCCATGACAGATCAAGGGCCGCCGCCCGAGGTGCGGGCAGCGTTCGGCGCGCAGGGCGAGGCGGTACGGCTGGCCGGCGGCAAGGGCGGCACGTGGCGAATCGGCGATCTCGTCCTCAAGCCGTCCGAGGGCGACGAGGAGGTCCGCTGGCGCAGTGCCGTGCTGGCCGCCCTGCCGGAGTCGCCGCACTTCCGGATCGCCCGGCCGGTGCGGGCCGCCGACGGTGACTGGCTGGCCGGTGGCTGGGAGGCCGCCCGAGCCGTCGCCGGGCAGCCGGACCAGCGCCGCGTCGACGACGTGATCCGGACCGGGGCCGCGTTCCACGAGGCGGTCGCCGCCGTGCCGCGACCCTCGCTGCTCGACACCCGCGACAACCCCTGGGAGTACGGCAACAAGCTGGCCTTCGGCGACGACCTGCCCCCGGCGCGGCGCAGACCTTCCGCCCTGCTGGACCAGTTGCTGACGTACCGGCGGCCGATCGCGCTGCCGGAGCAGATCGTGCACGGCGATCTGCTCGGCAACGTGCTGTTCGCCGACGGCCTGCCACCGGCGGTGATCGACTGGCCGGCGTACTGGCGGCCGCCGGCATGGGCGTCGGCCGTCGCCGCGGTGGACGCGATGGTGTGGCACGGCGTCGGCACAGGGGTGATCGAGCGGTGGGCGCACCTGCCCGAGTGGGGACAGTTGCTGGTCCGGGCGGCGGTCTACCGGCTCGGCACCTGGGACGCCGCGGGGTGGCCGCAGGAGCCGGAGGAGCCGTACCGGCCGGTCGTCGCGGCCATCGCCGGCTTCGTGGCCGGTCAGACGCGTTCGAGCCAGGTGCGGTAGTGGGTGCCGAACGGCTCGGCCCGCTCCCGGCACGCGGCGAGGACCTGCTGGGCCGCCTCGGCCGCCCGGGTGACCGTCTCGGCCGGGTAGCCGTAGCTGAGCTGGTGGGCGGCGAACTCGTCCTCGTCCAGCAGCGTGACGCGGCCCCGGTGCGTACGGGTCACGTCCAGGTCGAGGTCGACGATCGTGACCTGTTCCCGGCCCGACCAGACGGCCGGGGCGGTGATGTCGCAGTACATCTCGAGGTTGCGGGTCGGGGCGAAGAACAGCGGCGTGTACCAACCGTCGTGCGGGATGAGGCGGACGCCACGGTGCTCGTCGGCGCGGGTGACACCGGCCGCGACGTAGTGCACCTCCGTACCGACCGGCACGCCCAGCCACGTTCCCCACTCGTCCTCACCGAGGTGGATCTCGACCGCGCGGCGGTGCAGCCGGCCGTCGAACTTGCGGAACACCACGTCGACCTCAGCCATGCGGCGCACTCTGCCAGCTGTCCCGTCGCAGCAGGTCCCCGGTGATCGCCGCGATGCTCGGGGCACCGGTCAGGGCCATGGTCAGGTCCAGCTCGGCGATCACGTTGCGGATCACGTCCTCGACGCCGCGCCGGCCGGCCAGCGCGAAGCCGTACAGGTGCGGGCGGCCCAGCAGCACGGCGTCGGCGCCGAGCGCCAGGGCGGTGAAGACGTCGGCTCCGGTACGGATGCCGCTGTCGAACAGCACCGTGGGCTGCGCGCCGACCCGCTCGCGCACGGCGACCAGCGCGTCCAGCGCGGCGACGGCGTTGTCGACCTGCCGGCCGCCGTGATTGGAGACCACGATGGCGTCCACGCCCAGGTCCAGCGCGCGGCGGGCGTCATCGGGATGCAGGATCCCCTTGAGCACGATCGGCAGCCGCGTCCGGTCGCGCAGGGTTGCCAGGTGTTCCCAGTTCAGCCCGGGATTGGAGTAGATGTCGAGGAACGTCTCGACCGAGGCGCGCGGGACGGGCGAGCGCAGGTTGCGCCAGAACGGGCCCGGGTGGTTGCGGGTCATCGCGAGCAACGCGCGAACGGCACCGGGCGTCACCCGTACCGGTGTCTTGTCGGGCTGGGGTGCCGCCAGCCGATCGGTGACGATTTGCCGGAACCGCGGATCGGACGTGTACTGCGCGATGCCGAGACCCCGGCTGAACGGCAGCGACCCCAGGTTGAGGTCCTGCGGGCGCCAGCCCAGCACGGTGGTGTCCAGGGTGACGACCAACGCTCCGGCGCCGATCGCCTCCGCCCGCTGGATGAGGCTGTCCACCAGGCGTTCGTCCCTGCTCCAGTAGAGCTGCACCCAGCGCGGGGTGTCGCCCATCGCCGCCGCGCACTCCTCCATCGGGTTGCAGCCCTGGTTGGAGAAGACGTAGGCGGTCCCGGTCGCCGCGGCGGCCCGGGCGATGGCCACGTCACTGTCGCGGCCCATGAGCGCGGCGGCACCGACCGGCGCGAGCAGGACCGGCGTGGAGTGCCGGGCGCCGAGCAGCTGCACCGAGAGGTCCCGTTCCACGGCGCCGGCGGCCATCCGCGGCACGATCGCCCACTGGTCGAAGGCCGCCCGGTTGCGCCGCATCGTCCGGCCCTCACCGGCCCCGCCCGCGACGTACGCCCAGGCTTTTCTGCTGCTCACCCGGCGGGCCCGGCGCTCGAGCTCGGCGAAGTCGGCGGGCACGACCGGCCGCCGGCCGAGCGTGCCCTCGCGGTAGATGGTCGCCAGGCGGGCCAGCCCGGCGCCGGGGGTGACGGCGGCCGCCATGCGCGCTCCTCGATCAGGGGGCCGGGCGGAAAGCGCCGGCCTGTGACCGCCACGCTAGATCGCGGGCCCGCCGCTGTTCCAGGGGAGGCAGGTAATGACAGAACCTCCATCGCCGGCCGGACCGCCCGTACCGTGGAGTGCGTGGACAACCGCAACGACATCCGCGAGTTCCTCGCCTCACGGCGCGCCCGGATCACACCCGAGCGGGCCGGCCTGCCGAACTACGGCGGCCACCGGCGGGTCCCCGGACTGCGGCGCGAGGAAGTGGCCCTGCTCGCCGGCGTGAGCCCGGACTACTACACGCGGCTGGAACGCGGCAACCTCGGCGGCGTCTCCGACAGCGTGCTGGACGCGATCTGCCGCGCGCTGCAGCTCGACGAGGCCGAACGTGCGCACCTGACGGACCTCGCCCGGGCCAGCAACACCCCGGCGCGGGCCCGGCGGCGCCCGGTCACGCTGCGGATCCGCCCGGGCGTGCAGCAGCTGCTCGACGCGATGACCGACGCACCGGCGTTCATCCGCAACGGCCGGCTCGATGTGCTCGCCGCCAACAAGCTGGGTTACGCGCTGTACGCGCCGGTCTTCGAGCATCCGGCCCGGCCGTCGAACCTGGCCCGCTTCGCGTTCCTGGACCCGCGGGCGACGGACTTCTACCCCGACTGGGAGGACGCGGCGAACACGACGGTCGCGCTGCTGCACACGGAGGCCGGACGGGACCCGTACGACCGGGGGCTGACGGACCTGGTCGGTGAGCTCTCCACCCGCAGCGAGACCTTCCGGACCAGGTGGGCCGCGCACGACGTACGCCTGCACCTGACCGGGACGAAGCACTTGCGGCACCCGGTCGTCGGCGAGATCAAACTCGGCTTCGAGGCGATGCCGATGCCGGCCGATCCCGGCCTGACCCTGACGGCCTACAGCGCCGAGCCGGGCTCACCGGCCCAGGACGCGCTCCGCCTGCTGGCGAGTTGGTCGGCCACTGCGGAACAGAGCGTCACCACCGGGCCATGATGTAACGCATGACCACACACTGGACGGTGAGCGGGGACGCGGCGGACCCGCAACGGCTCGCCCGGTTCTGGGCGCTGGCGCTCGGCTACGTCGACGAGCCGGGCTACGACTTCGCCGACGGCGCGGCGCTGATCGACCCCGAGGGCAGGCTGCCGGCGATCAGCTTCCTGCGGGTGCCGGAGGGCAAGACCGCCAAGAACCGGCTGCACCTCGACATCCGGGTCGCCGCCGGGCAGCCGATGGATCCAGCGGTACGCGAACAGCGCATCCGCGCGAAGGTGGCCGAGCTGGTCGCCGCCGGGGCGACCGCCGTCCGCGAGGAGTCCTACGGTCACCTGGACCACGTGGTCATGCAGGATCCCGAGGGCAACGAGTTCTGCGTCGCCTGAAACGGCCGCTACTCCTCATCGTCCGGCTCGAGACCGCTCATGAACTGCGCGAACGAGTCGGCGACCCGCCTCGGGAGCCGGTCCTCGTCGACGTACACGACCGCGGGCTCGCCGGCGGGTCCGCAACCGGAGTAGTCCAGCATGACGGTGTCGTGGCCGGCCGAGGGCGTCACCCCGATCACCACCCCGATGTCCGGATAGTCCCACTCGGCGATCAGGTACGCGGACTGAGCGTCGGCACCCTCGGCGTATCCGATGCCCAGCAGGACGTCCACCGCGAAGTGATCAGCGGCCCAGGACGTCCGGAAGCTCGTCGGATGACGCGTGTCCCGCAGCACGCCGCCGTTGCGCAGTCGCAGCAAGGTACACGTACGCCTGCGGCAGCCGCACGCCGAGAGTCGCCTCGGCCTGCCGGACCATGTCCCCGGTCAGCGGCGGTCCGGTCCACTGCCCCGGACCGTCGTCGAACGGCGAAGTCATGTGGTTCCCTCGGTCAGGCGGTGAAGCTCCTGCGGCGGCGCCGGGCGACCACCAGAGCTCCCGCGCCGCCGAGCAGCAGCGCGGCGCCGATCCCGGCGACCGTCGCGGTCTGGCTGCCGGTGACCGGCAGCCCGCCGCCGCTGCCGTCAGCCGGTTCCGTGGTGGCGGGCGCCGCCGTCGGCTCGGTCGTGGCGGGCGTCGCGGTCGGAGTCGCGGTCGCGGTGGCAGTCGGGGTGGCGGTCGGCTCGCTCGTCGGCGGGAGGACCAGCTTGACCCGCGCGAAACCGATCGCCCGCGGCTCGGCCGGGACGGGGAGCTCGCGCACCGTGAGATCGATGTCCGCGCCGGGGCCGGGTGCGGGCGTCGTGCCGCGGCCGCTGTCCGCCTTGGCCAGCGCTTCGATGCCGCCCTGCCGGTCGGCCCAGGCCTTCGAATACCACTGGAAGATCACCGAGGACCAGCGGTGGGCCCGCGCCTGCGCCGCGGCGGCCACGGGGAACGACGCGAGAGCGTACGTCTTGCCGACGGCCAGCTCCCGATCGATCTCGCACCAGGCGCCGTCGAGGTTGGAGTCGACGTAGTACTGGCAGTTGCCGAACTCCTTCGGCAGGTCGACGTCGTTGACCACGCGGACGTTGACGACGACGCCCGGCAGGGGCTCGGTGCCGAGGTTGGCGACCCCCAGCACGACGGGGACAGACTCGCCGGGCTTGACCGGGTAGGAGGTGACCTTGCCGTCACTGTCAAGCTCGGTCAGCGCGGCAAGCTTCGCGGTGTCGGCGTCGGCGGCATGCGCGACCGACGGGACCGCGAGCACGCCGGCGGTCAGCAGGATGGCGCCGAGCGCGCGCAGGCGAAACGTCATGGCAAACACTCCCCGTGGATGATCAGCCGCGCCACCATAGCGAACCCCCGACCGATCCGTCTGTCCGTGAATTCGCGAGCGGGTACAGATCAGACGTGACGGCTACCCGTTCGGGCCAGCCCGCCGATCCAGCCGGTTACATCTGGTCGCACCTAGGTGGACACACGGTGACGCGATGGATGCGCCCACTCGCAGTGAGCTCCTGGCCGCCTATGCCATTGAGCGGCAGGACGACTCCACGGCCCTGGCGGTCGCGTTCGCCATTACGACCACCTGCCTGACGTATGTGATCGCGGCTACCGCTTTCTTCACCGATCATTGCCAGAGCCTGAAGTGCGACGGCAAGATTCCCGCGTGGTTGCCGTTGGTGGCGCCCGCTGTCGCCATCTCGTTCGTCGGATTCCTGGTATTGAATGTCGCGGCCTCCCGCATGCGTTCTGTGCATCTGCAGCGTCTTGAGGCGATGATTCTCCTGCCGATGCGGGACGGCAGGTTCGAGCCCAGCTTCCACAGCGACGCCGGCCTGATCTACCGGCCGGACCGCCCGCTGGCGCCTCCGCGGATCCGCCTGGTCTTCGCGACGATCACGGTCGCGTCGTACGTCGCCTGGCCGCTCACCCACCGCAGATTCGTCTATGAGCGGCCGGGCGGCCTCCTGCCCCGTTAGTAGGGAACTCCGGCGATCAAGGCGATCAGACCTCGACGGCGGACCCTACGATCGCCCGGTGACGATCGCGGCGGCAGCTCGGACTGCGCTCACCCCGCCACCACCTGCGCCGACCGGTGCCGCGGGATCGGGCAGTGTGCCCGACATCGTGCGGCGGCGGCTGGCGACGCTCGAGAACTGGCTCGATCCGTACTCGTGGGTGGTCACCGCGGTCATCGTGGCGATGGCGGCGATCCTGCGCCTGAACGGCATCAGCAGCCCGCGCCGGTTGGTCTTCGACGAGAAGTACTACCCGACCGACGCGTGGGACATGCTGCGGCGCGGCGTGGAGTGGGACGAGACGGCCAACGGCCCCGCGTACGTGGTGCATCCACCGCTGGGCAAATGGTTGATCGCGCTGGGCGAGAAGGTGTTCGGCAACAATCCGCTCGGCTGGCGTTTTTCGGCCGCGATCGCCGGCACGCTGATGATTCTGATTCTGATCCGGGTCGCGTACCGGATGTTCCGCTCGGTCCTGCTGGCCGGAACGGCCGGCCTGCTGATGACGCTCGACGGCTTTCAGCTGGTGCTTTCCCGCACCGCTCTGCTCGACATCTTCCTGGGGCTGTTCATCCTGGCGACCTTCGCGGCGGTGCTGCTCGACCGCGACCATTACCGTCGCCGCCTGCTGCGCGCGCTCAAAAACGGCTACGACCCCAGCAGCACGCCGAAAGTGCCGTGGATCGTGCCGTGGTGGCTGCTCGTCGCCGGCGTGCTGTTCGGGCTGGCATGCGGAGTGAAGTGGAGCGCGCTGTTCTTCCTGCCGTTCCTGGCCGCGCTGATCGTTGCGTGGCGGGTGGGCGCGCGCCGTTCCGCCGGTATCCGTGGCCCGCTCATTGCCGGCATCGTGGGTGATCTGGGCTGGGGCGTGCTGAGTTTCATTCTGACCGGCATCGTCTATCTGGCCTCGTGGACCGGCTGGTTCGTCACCGACTCCGGTTATTTCCGGCATTACCGGGAGGCGATCGGCCTGAACGAGCCACCGATCCTGGGTCCATTGCTCAATCTGCTGCATTACCACTCGGTGGCGTACACCTTCCACAGCGGCCTGACCGACCGGCATTCGTCGCAGTCCTGGCCCTGGCAATGGCTGTTGCTGGGCCGCCCGGTGCCGTTCTATTGGAACGGCGCCGGCGACTGCGGCGCCCCGAGCTGCGCCCGCGAGATCCTGCTGCTGGGCACGCCCATTCTGTGGTGGTCGTTCCTGCCCGCGCTGGGCGCGCTGGTCTGGTTCGGCATCGCCCGGCGGGACTGGCGGGCCCTGGCCATCGGTACGGGCGTGGTGGCCGGCCTGCTGCCCTGGTTCTGGTACGCCGTCAAGGACGGCCGGACGATGTTCTCGTTCTACGCGCTGCCCGCCCTGCCCTTCCTGATCCTGGCCGTGGTGTACGTCCTGGGCGCGATCATGACGCCCGCGCGGGACGAAGGCGCCCATCCGGACCGCCGGTTGATCGGCACGGTCGTCGCCGCGGGATACGTGGTCGCGGTCGCCCTGTGCTTCGCCTACTTTTTCCCGATCTTTGTCGGCCAGTTGATGACCTACGAAAACTGGTACGACCGGATGTGGCTGGGCACCCGTTGGGTCTAGTTCGGAATTTCCACCTTTTTCAGCCTGTGTAACGGCTTGCCGCAGGACCGTGCGGAGCCAATTGTCCACTCGCCATCCGACGTTGTCCGTTCGGTTGTATCACGTGCCCGGACGGAGCTGCGAATCGGCCGTAAGGCACGTCCAGCAGGCATTGATGATCCATTTAATAAAAGTTAAGGTGACGCCACTGAACACATCAGACGGTCAGCGAGACGACATTCGCGGATCTCGCACCAACGGGGATACAACTCGACGTGGGTTCCGGCGCGCCGTCCACAGCTGCTGATCATTGATCTCCGGCGAAAGGACCCTGCCATGCGTACCCGTCGTAGGTTGATCTGGTCTTCTCTGTTGTCGGCGGCATTACTTTTCGGCGGCTCGGCAACGGCCGCCGGCGCACCCGGCCAGCCGGCGGTTGAGCCGCACACCCACACCCACGAACAGGCCCATGAGCACGCTCATCTGGCGGACGACGCCGAGCACATGGCCGAGGACCTGGTGGGCACGCCGATGCGGGAAATCGAGCAGAAGACCGGAGAAAAGGCTAGACAGATCGAACGCCGAACCGGGGTACGCCCCGGGACGGCGCGCGCCACCAACAGGGCACTGGCCGCCGATCCCGGGCAGTCGGGATCGTGGAGCCCGGTCACCGCCACGTCGGTCGTCCCGGTGTTCCAGGCGGTGCTGCCGAACGGCAAACTGTTGATCTGGGATTCCGTCGGCGACAACGCGGCCGAGTCCTATCCGAATCACACCTTCACCCGCGCCATGGTGTGGAATCCGGCCGACAACACCACCAAACGGGTCGACCTGCAGGGCTCCAACATCTTCTGTGCCGGCTTCGCGCACCTGGCGAACGGCAACATTCTGATCGCCGGTGGAAACGCCAACGCGCAGCTCGCCGGAACCGTCCGCACCTATGTGTTCAACTGGCAGACCGAGACGTGGACCCGCGGCAAGGACATGGCCGCCGCCCGCTGGTATCCGGCGGTGACGCAGATGGCCAACGGCGAGGAGGTCATCATCGGCGGTGGACCGACCACAGCCGAGGTGTACCAGGCGAACGGCGCCATTCGCGCGCTGACCGGCTTCACAAAATACGGCGCTCGCTTGTATCCATTCATGGGCTCGCGTCCCGACACGCAGCTCGGACTGATCGGCCCTTACACAACCGGATACACCATCAACACCGCGGGAAACGGCGTGATCACGGGAACCGCGACCCGGGACGCCATCACCCGGGACTACGGCAGCTTCGCCACGTACGACGTGGGGAAGACAATCGTCGTCGGAGGCGGAAACATCACCGAGGATGGCGTCGCGAAGGTCCCCAGCCGGACCGCGGTCGTCATGAACAGCACGACCGGCCTGATCCCGACCGTCGCAGCGACCGGCTCCATGACAACGAGACGCCGGCAGCACAACGCCACTGTGCTCGCTGACGGCTCGGTGCTGGCGACCGGGGGCATGACCAGTGCCGCGACCAACAGCCTGGTCGACCTGAACAACGCGGCGACATCGGCCGAGCGGTGGGATCCGGCGACGGGCCAGTGGACGGAGCTCGCGAGCGCGAGCCGTATCCGGCAGTACCACTCGACGGCAGCGCTGCTTCCGGACGGGCGGGTCATGACCGGAGGCGGCGGCATCTGCGGCATT
This sequence comes from Actinoplanes sp. CA-051413, assembly GCF_050955795.1. NCBI lineage: Bacteria > Bacillati > Actinomycetota > Actinomycetes > Micromonosporales > Micromonosporaceae > Actinoplanes > Actinoplanes sp. CA-051413. The sequence continues at coordinate 1,877,518 of NZ_CP192100.1, read as the reverse complement.
TGCATGACGGCGGGATACCTCGAGAAGAACATCGAGTACTTCAGCCCGCCGTACCTGTTCAAGAAGGACGGCACCGGCGAGCCGGCGACCCGCCCGACCATCTCGGCGGCACCGGCGAGCGTCGCCATCAACGCGAACTTCTCGGTCACGGTCGGCGACGCGACCGACATCAGCAAGGTGGCGCTGGTCGGCCTCAGCGACGTGACGCACGGCGTGGACCAGGGGCAGCGCTACGTCCCGCTGAAGTTCACCGCCTCAGGCACAACACTGACGGTCACCGGCCCACCGACCGGCGGCGTGACGCCTCCCGGCTACTACATGCTCTTTGTCATCAACTCCGAGGGCGTGCCGTCGATCGCGAAGATGGTCCAGGTCGCCAAGAGCCCGAACCCGCTGATGAGCGGCGTCAAGAACGGCACCCAATGCATCGACGTACCGTCCTCGGCGTTGGCGATCAAGACATATCTGCAGGCGTACGCGTGTAACAACACCAAGGCGCAGGCTCTGACCCGTCTGCCGAATGACAACACACTGCGGGTGCTGGGCAACTGCATCGACGTACCGTCGTCGACGTACGTGACGGGTCAGAAGATCTGGACCTACCGATGCAACAACTCAGCGGCCCAGACGTGGCAGTTCCGTACGGACGGCACGGTGCGGCCGCTAGGGAATACGGCGCTGTGCCTGGCGTCGGCCTCAACAGCCAGCAAGGCGGCGATCCTGATCGCCACCTGCAACGGCAACGCACTCCAGAAGTGGACCTGGTAACGATCAGAACCGGGCGGTGGGCGCGGTAGGTTCCCCAACCTCCGCGCCCACCTTTTCCCGAACACCCGGCCTAAGGTGACTCCGTGGATGTCGGCCGGTCGCCCCTCTTCTGTGACGTCAACCTGGCCAGGCGCATCGAGCAGGCGGAGGCGCAGCTCATCACCGAATGCAGCCGCGCCTCTCAGCGTCGCACCGGGACCACGACAGGGTTCGTCACCTCTGTGGCCGGCGGCGTGGCGAGCTTCGCCGAGAGTGACTCGCCGTTCAACAAGGTCGCCGGGCTGGGCTTCAGCGGAGTGCCGAGCGCGGCCGAAATGGACGAGATCGAGGAGGCCTTCGCCGCCTGCGACAGCCCCGTCCAGATCGAGCTCGCGCACCTCGGCGATCCTGAGATCGGCACCTTTCTCATCGAACGCGGATACCGGCTCGTCTCGTTCGAGAACGTGCTGGGTCGTGCCCTCGACCGCGTCGAGCGAGTCATTCCGCCCGGTATCGAAGTCCAGCCGAGCAACGACCACGAGTTCGAGGCCTGGCTCGCCGTAGTCGTGGATGCCACCCTCCATCCGGATACGCAAGGAGTGCCGTGGCACGAGGAGTTCCCGCGCCAGATCCTCGAGGATGCCGAACGTGATGCCACTGCGGCCGGGGCAACGCGCTACACCGCACTACGCGATGGGGTCATCGCCGGCGGAGCCAGCCTTCGCATGTCCGACGGCATCGCCCAACTGACCGGCGCGGCTACGGCATTCGAGCACCGCCGCCGAGGCGTACAGACGGCGTTGACTTCGGCCCGGCTCGCCGATGCGGCCTCCGCGGGCTGTGACATCGCTGTAGTAACGACACAGCCGGGTTCCAAATCTCAGCAGAATGTGCAGCGCCAAGGGTTCGATCTTCTCTACACCCGCGCGGTCCTGGTGAAACAGTCCTGAATACCGGGTGTTTATCCTTCTTGTTCGGTGGTACCGCGGATGCTTCTTCGCCGGGATCATCCGCGGCGGTTGCGGTCAGCGAGAATTTGATTCCGGCCGCCACGACGGGGGTCTGGCCTGTGCCTTCTGCGCCTCATACCCAACTCGAGGATCGCCGGCGTGAAGTCCCGACCACCAGCGCTTGCCGTCGGCGACAAAATCCTCCAGCGCAACCGGAGTCCCATCGGCGCGCAGGACCCGAAGCCCTTCGAATTCCACGACGCCCTCGATGCAGTAGGCGACCTGGTCGCCGTCCTCCTCGCGGCCGCACTCGTTGAACCAGTACAGGCTGTGCCTCGCCGGCGTCGACGCCAGTCCGAGGTCCAGGCTCAGGAGATCCGGCCAGTCGTCGATCAACTCTGGCGCGTCCAGGAACTGCCAGCCATACATGGACCCGGACCGTGACAACGAGGCCAAGAACTCGTCCACCGATTGCAGGTCGGGCAAGGGCACGGCCGGCCCGTAGGCGTCCACCCCCATCCGATCGCGACGGAGCAGAACCCGCACCCTCGACGGATTGGACAGGACGAGCATTCTGCGGGTGTCCGGATCAACCGGACCATACTCAGGCACCGAGAGGACATGCAGCAACAGCACGATGCTTCCTGATCGCTCCTGAATGCCCACCACGTCGGACTCGTTCAGCGCGACGTCGAGCTCACCCCACCAGGACTCGCCCACGACTTCTGCCCTTCCATCGTGAGACTTGATCGTTGCATCAACCTGCGGCAGAAGCTCGGCGATATGAGGTTCTGGGTGGGCGTTGAGATCAGTGGGCTGTGGTCGAGGATCCACTCAGCAGCCGACCGCTCGCGCATCGCGGCGGGTTGTCCTCAATCCGGAAGACGGGCGGGTCAGCGCTCGGCGCAAGGTATGTCACGTAGGACGTTCCCCCGTTGGCACTGGTGACCTGCCCCGCCGCGTCGCCGCTTTCGGTCAACACCGAACCATTAGGGAGACCGGGTCCGTACGTCTTGGCACGGCACTTGGAATCCCAGAACGTCAACGAGCCCGTTTCGACGGCGATGATCACCACACCGGGATGGTGGTGCCAGCCGGTGTGGCCGCCGGCCTCGAAGATGAACCGCTGGACGCGAACATCGGTCCGCTTGTTCGTCAGCACCTTGACCCCGTCGCTGTTGATCTTGACCTTGTGATCGAGGTCCGCCGTCACGAGGACGGGCGCGGTGAAACCACTTCCGGGCGATGCGAGGGCAGGTGGCGGCAGGAGAGCAGCCCCCAGGAGCACTACGGCTGGTGCGATCATGAGCAGGCGGCGGCGTTTCATCGGAACTCCTTGGTGCTTCTGGAGACCGAAATGGTTCCCCGGCCTCAGTGCCAGTGGAGAACCCCCGCACTGACACCATCCGCCCGGTCCCAGACCCTGTCCATAGCTCGATCGGACGTCGTAGGGGGCGTGGGACAGACCTTGATCTCGACAACGGCACGATGCAACGGGCCGACGGTGGCGGCCGCGATCTGCGCCCGACGCATCCGACCCTGGGGCCTCAAGTACTGCATCCGTCACGCCAAGCGAGTCCGCGAGCGCGTCGGTTACATCCAACCCGGTCGAGACCTGACCGCTACCGCTCTGGACATGGCCACCGGCGAGTCCGACGATATTCTCTGGACGTGGGAGTTCGGCCACGCGGCTTGGGCCGACCCCATCGTCGACGAGGTTACAGATCACTTGACCTGAATCCTTGACGCATCAAGCGAAGCCTGACATCGCCGGCGGCGGCCTGTGTCCCGTCACAGCTGATGCTTCATGGTTACAACATCGAAGGCCGTACCCTGCCGGGGTGATCACACAGCTCCTCGCCGCGGTCGGTCGTCGTCGGCGGGGCATCCTGGCCGTCGGTCTCGTTTTGTCGGCCGCCTACGTCTTGGCTCACCTCTGGTTCCCTGCTCTCGGACGACGCACATTTCCGGCAATGGTCGCCACCACGGCAGTCCTTCTGCTGATGGGCGTTGTCGCGGCGTCCTGGAGCCGACCACGGTCCTTCATGGTTCAGCCACACGTGCCGGCATTCAGCACTCCACCACAGCCGATGTTCGCCTTCATGGGGCTCGCCTTCCTGGTTCTGGGCACCGGAATGGCGGCCGACGTCGTCCGGGACCGGGCATCGGAGTCGTTTCTGCCGGATCAGCTGGTTGAGCTGGCCTACCCGTGCATCGCCATCCTGTGGGTCGCCCTCGCGTGGCGGGATTCAGGTGTGCAGCTTCGTCCCGATGGGCTGTGGCAGCGAGGCGCTATGGGTTCGCTCGTCGTCCCCTGGGAGGCCTCGCCCGCCGTCCCGGCGTTACCGCCGGACCCGGACGCGAAGACCGTGCGGCTGAGCTACGGCCGCCCTGACCTGGTGCGTCGACGCGGCCTCCACCTGTACCGAAATCAACTGCGTCCGCACGCCATCGACCCACGATTTCTCTGCGCCGCCATCCGGTACTACAACGCCCATCCCCAGCATCGCCCGGCTATCGGCACGCAGGCCGAGTACGAACGCGTCCTGCCGCACCTCTTGAGCTCGCTCGACTGGTCACCGCCAAACGAACTGAGACCGACGGGACGAGACGGTCGTTGAGCCCGGGCGCGTCACCCGGCTGCCGCGCCGGAGCTCCCCCGCGCGACCACCGCGCCGTGGGGAGTCCGGGGGTCGCTCCCGGAGCCAGAATGGTGGGCGCGGTAGGTTTCGAACCTACGACCCCTCGCTTGTAAGGCGAGTGCTCTCCCACTGAGCTACGCGCCCGGTTCCCGCAGTAACCGGAGTGGTCATCGTACCCTTCCGGTTTCCGGCGTCCGGAGGGCCTAGAAGATCGTTTCTTTCAGGGTGTCCCGCCAGGTTCTCTGGTCCCGGCGCTGGCCCGGGGCCTGCTCGTCGGCGTAGCGGACCTGACCCTGCTTGTCGATCACGAAGGTCCCGCGGTTGGCCACGCCGGCCTGCTCGTTGAAGACCCCGTAGGCCTGCGCCACCGCCCCGTGCGGCCAGAAGTCTGACAGCATCGGGAAGTTGTAGCCCTCGGTGTTCGCCCAGATCTTGTGGCTGTAGACCGAGTCCACGCTCACCGTCAGCACCTGTACGTAGTCGTTCGCGTACTGCGGGAGGTTGTCGCGGATCTCGGCCAGTTCCCCCTGGCAGGTGCCGGAGAACGCCAGGGGGTAGAACACCAGCAGGACCGCCTTGCGGCCGGTGAAGTCCGCGAGGGTGACCTCCTGGTTGTTCTGGTCCTTCAGCGTGAAGTCCGGCGCCTGCGTTCCCACCTCGATCGGCATGGGATCACGATAGCGGGCGTACGTCGAATGGCCGGTCGCCCGTCCTCAGGGCGCCGGCCGGCAGAAGTACCGCAGCTACTTCTTCTTTGCGCCTCGCGGGGACACCAGCCGGGCTGCCGTCCAGTCCTTGCCCGCGTTCACCGTCGAGGTCTGCTGGAGGCCGGCTGTCTGCGCGGACTCGCTCACTTCACTCGGCTCGACGTGGCCTTCGCGGCCGGCCTTCGGGGTCAGCAGCCACACCACTCCGGTGTCGGCCAGCGGCCCCAAAGCATTGGTGAGCAGGTCGAACAGGTCACCGTCGCCGTCTCGGTACCAGAGCAGTACCGCGTCGACCACCTCATCGGTGTCCTCGTCTTCCAACTCCCCACAACGTTCGGCCAGGGCGTCACGGAGGTCTTCGTCGACATCGTCGTCGTAGCCCATCTCCATGACGACCGAGTCCGGTTCGATCCCGAACCGGTCCGCCGGGCTACGTACGCCGTCGGCCTGACCAGCGGTCGCGCTCACTGTCGAATGCCTCCTTGTTCCGTGGTCGGGACCGATGCCGGTCCCGGTCTGGGTAGTCCACACAGTTGTGGCTCTGCGCGCAAGTGGCGCACCGAGTGTGTGGCAATTTACCGCGCCAGCAGCGCGTGGGCACCCTGTGTGATGGCATCTTCCCCGATCAGGACCTGTTGTGCTGCCGGACCCAGCGGAACGAACGAGTCCGCGGCGGCCACCCGGCGGGCCGCGCCGACGAATCCGCCGTCCACGAGAGCCGCCAGGATGCCCTCGCCGACGCCGCCCGAGCGTCGCGTCTCGTCCACGATCAGCACCCGTCCGGTCGCCGACGCCTCCCTGACCAGGTCGGCTGTGGGCAGCGGGGACAGCCAGCGCAGGTCCACCACGCGCGAGCCGTACCCCTGGGCGGCCAGCCGGGCCGCCACCCGCAGCGACATCGGCAGCCCGTTGCCGAACGTCAGAATGGTGAGATTGTCGGCCGATCCGATCGGGTAGGTCCGGGCGCGCCCGATCGGCGTGTGTGCGTTCGCCCACTCCAGAGGACCCGCGTACGGCGCCAGCCACTCGTTGTCGCCCGGTTCGTACAGGTCGCGGGTGTGGTAGAGCGCGATCGGCTCCAGGTAGACGCAGACGCTGCCGTCGGCCGCCGCGGCGGCCAGGCAGGCCCGCAGCATCGGTGCGGCGTCCGCGGCCCGCGCCGGCACGGCCAGGACCAGCCCGGGTACGTCGCGCAGCACGGCCACCGAGTTGTCGTTGTGGAAGTGGCCCCCGAAGCTCTGCTGGTAGGCCAGGCCGGCGACCCGCACGACCATCGGGTTTCGGAAGGCTCCCTTGGAGAAGAAGCCCATCGTGGCCGCCTCGCCGCGCAGCTGGTCCTCGGCGTTGTGCAGATACGCCAGATATTGGATCTCCGGGATCGGCAGCAGGCCGGCCAGCCCGGCGCCCAGGCCGAGGCCCAGGACGGACGTCTCGTCGAGCAGGGTGTCGAAGACCCGCTCGGCCCCGAACCGGTCCCGCAGGTTCTTCGTGACGCCGTACACGCCGCCCTTGACGGCCACGTCCTCGCCGAACAGGACCGCGCCCGGGGTGGCCAGCAGGGCGTCGGTGAGGGTGGCGTTGATGGTCTGCGCCAGGGTCAGCGGGCCGCCCTGCTCGGGCAGCTTGCCGCCGAAGGTCTGGGAGCGGGCGTGCGCGCCCGGGCCGCCCGCCCTGGTGGCGGCGTCGGCGATCACCCGGGCCGTGCGCAGCGGGCGGCGCGGGGCCAGCGGGGCCATGACCTCGGCCGCGCTGGTCAGCTTGGGCTCGTTGAGCACCTCCTCGGCGACCTTGCGGACCTGCCAGCCGACCTCGTCGTAGCGGGTCAGCAGCTCCTCGACGCCGAGGGTGCCGCTCTCCACGAGCAGCCGGGCGGTGCCGACCAGCGGGTCGCGTTCCAGGTCGCGGGTGATCTCCTCGGCCGAGCGGTACGCCACCTCGGCGTCGGCGCCGGCGTGACCCATGAGCCGGACCATGGTCAGGTGCAGCACGGCCGGGCGGCGCTGCTCGCGGACCCAGTCGGCGGCCTCACGCGCGGCGTCGTACGTGGCCGCCAGGTCGCAGCCGTCGGCGCTGAAGTAGCGGATGCCGGGGCGGCCGCGCAGCGTCTCAGCCGTCCAGCCGTCGGGTGACGGGACGCTGATGCCGTACCCGTTGTCCTCGCAGACCAGCAGCAGCGGCAACCGCTGCCCGGTGTGGTCGTACCAGCCGGCGGTGTTGAAGGCCGCGGTAGCGGTCGCGTGATTGACCGACGCGTCGCCGAAGGAGGCCACCGCGACGGCGTCCCCGGGCCAGGGCGTCTGCTTGCCGCGGGCGATGCCGAAGGCGAGGCCGACGGCCCGCGGCAGGTGCGAGGCGATGGTCGAGGTGGTCGGGATGATCTGCAGGTCGGCGCGGCCGAAGACCTTGTGCCGGCCGCCCGCGATGGGCTCGGTGGCCGCGGCCACCACCCCGCGCAGCACGTCGCGGGCCGCCTCGACCAGCGGGTCCTTGCGGGACTCGTCGTCGCTCTCGACGCCGGCCTGCAGCGCGCGTGCACAGTAGAACCCGCCGGACCGGTAGTGCAGCAGCGCCGGGTCGTCCACCCGCAGAGCGGCCGCCACCGCCGCGTTTCCCTCGTGGCCGGACGAGCCGATCGTGTAGAAGCCCTCGTTGAAGCTGCGCAGCCAGCGCGCGGCCAGGTCGAGGTGGCGGCTGGTGAGCTGGGCGTCGAAGAGCTCTCTGGCCCGGGCCCCGGTGAGGGCCGAGCCGTCGCGGATCGGTTCGTCGGGTGCCGGCCGCCGGCCGCTCGGCTGCAGGGCCGAGACGGCGTCACGGAAGCGCTCGTCGAGGTTCTGCGGGGTGGTCACGCGACCCAGCATTGCCGACCCTGGCGAGCACCGCCACCGCGCGTGAGTGCCGTAGGACACTCGGTCGGATTTATGGCTGGTCTTCGATCTCCGCGAGGACTAAGTTCAGAACGTACTGAACATTGAAGACTAGGGGAACACGTGGACATCAGCGCCGAGCGCCGCTACGCCGAGGAGGCCGGGGTCGTGCTGGCCGGCATGGGCATGCCGCAGGCGTACGGGAAGCTGCTGGGCTGGCTGCTGATCTGCACCCCGGCCGCGCAGAGCGGCGCCGAGCTCGTCGCCGCCCTCGGGCTCTCCAAGGGCTCGGTCAGCGCCGGCCTGCGCACGCTGGAGGCGAGCGGGCTGGCGCGGCGGGTGGCCATGCCCGGGCGCCGCGGCTCCTTCTACGAGATGACCCCGGACGCGATCATGCGCGCCGCGGGCTCGGAGAAGTTCACCTACTTCCGGCAGCTGATGGACCGCGGCCTCGAAGTCGTGGGCGGCGAGGACGCCCCCGGCGCCGAACGGTTGCGGACGAACCGGGATTTCTACGCCTTCCTCGAGGTCGAGGTGCCCAAGCTCATCCAGCGATTCAAGGACGAACAGAGAGGACGGAGTGATGGCTGACCTGGCCATCTCCACCCAGGACCTGGTCAAGACCTACGGCCGCGGCACGCGCGGCCTGGCGGGACTCGACCTCGAGGTCAAGACCAATGAGGTGTACGGCTACCTGGGCCCCAACGGCGCCGGCAAGTCGACCACCATCCGCATCCTGCTGGACCTGATCCGAGCGACCAGCGGCACCGTCCGCGTACTGGGCCTGGACCCGCGCGCCGACGGGGTGGCGCTGCGCCGGCGGATCGGCTACCTCGCCGGTGACTTCGTCGTCGACGGCCGGCAGACGTCGCGCCAGCTGCTCACGTACCTGGGGAATCTGCGCGGCGGCGTCCCGGCCGCGCGGATCGCCGAGCTCGCCGACCGCCTGGGTCTGGAGCTGGATCGCCAGATCCGGGGTCTGTCCAAGGGCAACCGGCAGAAGGCCGGGGTCATCCAGGCCTTCATGCACTCCCCCGAGCTGCTGGTGCTCGACGAGCCGACCAGCGGGCTGGACCCGTTCCTGCAGCAGGAGTTCGTACGGCTGGTGCAGGAAGCCCGGCGCGAGGGCGCGACGGTCTTCATGTCGTCGCACGTGATGAGCGAGGTGCAGCACACCGCCGACCGGGTCGGCATCATCCGCGACGGCCGGCTGGTCGCCGTCGAGAGTGTCGAGTCGCTGCGCGCGCACGCCCTGCGCAGCGTGACGCTCACCTTCGACGGTGCCTTCGACGCCGCCGACTTCGCGCGGGTGCCGGGCTTCACCGACCTGACCGTGGCTGGCCCGACCCTGCGCGGACGGCTCGCCGGGCACACGGACGAGCTGGTCAAGGCCGCGTCGCGGTACACGGTGCGGGACCTGCTGTGCGAGGAGCCGGATCTCGAGGAGATCTTCTTCCACTACTACGCGCGGCCGGAGGCCGACCATGTTCCTGCGTGATGTCTACCCGAAGGCCCTCTGGGACGCCCGGCGGTCGCTGCCGGGGTGGACGGTGGCGATCGCGGCGGTCGCCCTGATGTACGCGGCGTTCTGGCCGACCGTGAACTCGCCGGAGATGGCGGACGCGCTCGCGGCGTACCCGGACGACGTGCTGGCCGCCTTCAACTCGGGCGACCTGGGCACTGCGCAGGGTTACCTGGGCGGCGCGGTCTACGGGCTGCTGGTGCCGCTGCTGGTGGCGGTCTTCATGATCGCCGCCGGGGCCCGCGCGGTCGCCGGCGACGAGGAGGCCGGGACCCTCGACCTCGTCCTGGCCCATCCGGTGAGCCGGCGCGGGCTGGCCCTGCAGCGGCTCGGCGCGGCGCTGACCGGCATGGCGGTGGTCGCGGTGGTCCTGTTCGCGCTGCTGGTGGCCCTGCGGGCGCCGTTCGAGCTGGAGACGGTCGCGGTCGGTGGCTTCCTGGCGATGAACGTCCAGCTGGCGCTGTTCGGCGCGATGTTCGGCACGCTGGCCTTCGCGGTCGGCGCGGCCACCGGCAGCAAGAGCCTGGCGCTGGGGGTGAGCGCGGGCGTCGCGGTGCTGGCGTACCTGGCCAACAGCGTCTTCCCACAGGTCGCCGCCCTGGAGTGGACCCGGAACGTCTCACCGTTCCACTGGTATCTGGGCGGTGAGCCGCTGACCAACGGCGTGCAGTGGGGCGGCGCGGCAGCGTTGGCGGGCACGGCGGTCGTCCTGGCCGCGGTGGGCGTCTACCGCTTCGGCCGCCGGGACATCGGTGGGTGACAGTGCGCCGAACGGCTGCGCGGGCCGGCGGACAGGTGCTCAGCTGGGAACATGGCGGTGCTGGGCCGGCTCGCGCAGTGCGGGTTCTGGTTTGTGATCGTGGGTGTCTGCTTCCTCGTGCTCGACCTCTATACGTAGCGTGTCAGCACGAATGGCAGACTTCCCGGCTATGGACACCACGGTGATCACCGTCCGGACCGGGGACCGGCCGGTCGTCCGGGACATCACGGGCGAGGCCGAGCAGTTCGTCAGCGGCCGCGGCGACGGACTGCTGCACGTGTTCGTGCCGCACGCCACCGCCGGGGTAGCGATCATCGAGACCGGGGCGGGCTCCGACGAGGACCTGCTCACCGCCATCGACGAGCTGCTGCCGGCCGAGGACAAGTGGCGGCACCGGCACGGCTCGCGCGGGCACGGCCGCGATCACGTCCTGCCCGCCTGGATCCCCCCGTACGCGTCCCTGCCGGTCATCGGCGGGCGCATCCAGCTCGGCACCTGGCAGTCCATCTGCCTGGTCGACCCGAACGGCGACAACCCGTCGCGCCAGGTGAGGTTCAGCTTTCTCGCAGGTTGACTTCAAGTTACTGCTCAGTACGTGTGTCGAGCGTCGCGTACCCGGACGGTAGGCGTGACGACAGACACCGACAGGGGGCAGGATGGAACCATTCCCGTGCGGTTCACACAATGAGTCGCACGGTCCGACACCGACCAAGAGGAATGCCTGTGGCCACGGAACGCAAGCGCCCGGTGATCAGCGACGGCCTGCCGAGCCAGCTTCCGGACATCGACCCCGAGGAAACCAGCGAGTGGGTCGAGTCGCTCGACGGAGTCATCGACGAAGGTGGCGCCAAGCGCGCCCGCTACGTGATGTTGCGCCTGCTCGAGCGGGCCCGGGAGCGACAGGTCGGTGTCCCGCCGCTGACGTCGACGGACTACATCAACACGATCTCGCCCGAGCAGGAGCCCTGGTTCCCCGGTGACGAGTTCGTCGAGCGCCGGATCCGGGCGTACATCCGCTGGAACGCCGCGATGCTGGTGCACCGCGCGCAGCGGCCGGAGATCGGCGTCGGCGGGCACATCTCGACGTACGCGTCCAGCGCCAGCCTCTACGAGGTCGGCATGAACCACTTCTTCCGCGGCAAGGACCACCCCGGCGGCGGCGACCACATCTTCTTCCAGGGTCACGCGTCCCCCGGCATGTACGCCCGCGCGTACCTCGAGGGCCGGCTCAGCGAGAACGACCTGGACGGCTTCCGCCAGGAGCTCAGCCACCCGGGCGGCGGCCTGCCGTCGTACCCGCACCCCCGGCTGATGAACAACTTCTGGGAGTTCCCGACGGTCAGCATGGGCCTCGGCCCGCTGAACGCGATCTACCAGGCCCGCTACAACCGCTACCTGCACAACCGCGGCATCAAGGACACCAGCCAGCAGCACGTCTGGGCGTTCCTCGGCGACGGTGAGATGGACGAGGTCGAGTCGCTCGGCGCGATCGGGGTGGCGGCCCGCGAGGAGCTCGACAACCTGACCTTCGTGATCAACTGCAACCTGCAGCGCCTCGACGGTCCGGTGCGCGGCAACGGCAAGATCATCCAGGAGATGGAGTCGTTCTTCCGGGGTGCCGGCTGGAACGTCATCAAGGTCGTCTGGGGCCGCGAGTGGGATTCGCTGCTGGCCGCCGACGGCGACGGCGCCCTGGTCAACCTCATGAACGTCACGCCGGACGGCGACTACCAGACGTACAAGGGCGAGTCCGGCGCGTACGTCCGGGAGAACTTCTTCGGCCGCGACCCGCGCACCCGCAAGCTGGTCGAGGGCATGACCGACGACCAGATCTGGAACCTCAAGCGCGGCGGCCACGACTACAAGAAGCTGTACGCGGCCTACAAGGCGGCCACCGAGCACACCGGCCAGCCGACCGTGATCCTGGCCAAGACCGTCAAGGGCTGGACGCTCGGCTCGCACTTCGAGGCCCGCAACGCCACGCACCAGATGAAGAAGCTGACCCTGGACGACCTCAAGCAGTTCCGGGACCGGCTCTACCTCGACATCCCGGACAAGCAGCTGGAAGACAACCCGTACCTCCCGCCGTACTACCACCCGGGTGAGAAGTCCGACGAGCTGCAGTACATGCTCGAGCGCCGCAAGGAGCTGGGCGGTTTCGTGCCGAGCCGGCGCACCAAGCACAAGTCGCTGGCGATCCCGGAGTCGAAGACCTTCGGTGACGTCAAGCGCGGCTCGGGCAAGCAGAAGGTCGCCACCACGATGGCCTTCGTCCGGCTGCTCAAGGATCTGATGCGCGACAAGGAGTTCGGGTCCCGCTGGGTGCCGATCATCCCGGACGAGGCGCGCACGTTCGGCATGGACTCGCTCTTCCCGACCAAGAAGATCTACTCGCCGCACGGCCAGACCTACACGTCGGTCGACCGCGAGCTCTTCCTGTCGTACAAGGAGTCGACGAGCGGGCAGATCCTGCACGAGGGCATCAACGAGGCCGGTTCGACCGCCAGCTTCATCGCGGCCGGCACCTCGTACGCCACCCACGACGAGCCGATGATCCCGCTGTACATCTTCTACTCGATGTTCGGCTTCCAGCGCACCGCCGACGAGCTGTGGGCGGCGGCGGACCAGATGACCCGCGGCTTCCTGCTCGGCGCGACCGCCGGGCGGACCACGCTCAACGGTGAGGGCCTGCAGCACGAGGACGGGCACTCGCTGCTGATCGCGGCGACGAACCCGGCCGTGGTGGCGTACGACCCGGCGTTCGCGTTCGAGATCGCGCACATCGTCGAGAACGGCCTGCACCGGATGTACGGCGAGCACCAGGAGAACGTCTTCTACTACCTGACCATCTACAACGAGCCGATCCTGCAGCCGGTGGAGCCGGACGAGGTCGACGTCGAGGGTCTGCTCAAGGGCATCTACCGCTATGCGGCGGCGCCCGGGACCAACGGTCCCAAGGCGCAGATCCTCGCCTCCGGCATGGGCATGCAGTGGGCGCTCAAGGCTCAGAAGCTGCTCGCCCAGGACTGGGGTGTGGGCGCGGACGTGTGGTCGGTGACGTCGTGGACGGAGCTGCGCCGCGACGCCGTCGAGACCGAGGAGCACAACCTGCTCAACCCGGGTGACGCGCCGCGCAAGCCGTACATCCGGACCAAGCTGGAGGGCACCGAGGGCCCGGCCATCGCGGTCAGCGACTGGATGCGGGCCGTGCCCGACCTGATCAGCCGCTGGATCCCGAACGAATACACGTCGCTTGGCACCGACGGCTTCGGGATGAGCGACACCCGGCACGCGCTGCGCCGCCACTTCCACGTGGACGCGGAGTCCATCGCGGTGGCCACGCTGCGCCGGCTCGCGCTCAGCGGCAAGGTGCCGGCGCACGTGCCGGCCGAGGCCGCCAAGAAGTACGCGATCGACGACGTCAACGCCGCTCCGGTGGGCGAGACCGGCGGCGACAGCTAGGCGATCGGACGAGAAAGGGGAGCCCCGCGGGGCTCCCCTTTTTTCTGCGCCAAGATCCTCAGCTGGGCCCGGATCCCGCCGAAAAGCCGGACATGGGGTTCCAGATCAGCCACAAACTGCTCGCGCTCGGTCTGGGAGGGGTGGTCAGCACCGCGGCCGTCCTCGTGGGCGTCGGTGCCTGGCAGAGCGACGCGTTCGCCGACAAGACCGGCGCCGCGGTCGCCACCCTCAATGCCGAGGACCTGGACCAGACCACCGCGAACGTGACCCGGCTGGTCGGTTCGGTCGGCGACGAGGTGCAGGGCGGGGTGGACAGCGACATGCAGGCCGCCGACGCGCTGCTCAAGCAGCGCGGCGGGCTGCGCCTGGACGGCGACACCACGACCTGGACTGCGACCAACCAGCTGTCGCAGGCCAAGCAGTCGGTGAAGCTGCCGCGGGCCACGGTCGGTGGGCAGTGGCTCGGTCAGAACACCGACGTCAAGAAGGCGACGCCGTTCGTCGACGACGTGCAGTCGCTGCTGGGCGGCACGGTCACGGTCTTCCAGCGGATGAACGACGCCGGCGACCTGCTGAGGGTGGCGACCAACGTCCGGGCCAAGACCGGCAACCGGGCCATCGGCACGTTCATCCCCGCGGTGACCGCGGAGGGGACCCCGAACGCCGTGGCCGCCGCGATCAAGGCCGGCAAGCCGTACCGGGGTGTGGCCCAGGTGGTCGACACCTGGTACATCTCCGCGTACGACCCGGTCAAGGACGCCTCCGGCAAGGTGATCGGCGCGCTCTATGTCGGCGTGCAGCAGGCGGCCGCCCTCAAGAACCTCACCGACGCGATCGCGGCCACCTCGGTCCGCGAGAACGGCTGGGTCACCGTCTACAGCACGGCGAAGGCGGACACCGGGCGGGTCATCGCCTCCAGTCTCGACGGGGCGGTCGGGCGGACCGACCTGGACGCCACGGACGCCGCCGGCACCGGGTACGTCAAGGAGATCGTCGCGCAGGCACCGCAGCTCGAGGGCGGGGCCACCTGGCGCAAGACGTACCGGCTGCCGGGTTCCGCGGGCGCGGGTGCGGGTCCCACGACCACGACGGTCGCCTACTACGCGCCGTACTCGTGGGCGATCGCCGTCGGTGGCTATGACGCCGACGCCTCCGGCGCGGTGGACGCGGTCCGCGACGGGCGGCGCGCCATGCTGACCGCGTTCCTCATCGCCGCCCTGCTGCTGGCCGTGGCCGGCGGCCTGTTCGCCGCCTGGCAGGCGCGCCGCATCTCCGGCCGGCTCGGCGGCCTGACCGCCGCCCTGGCCCGGCTGGCCCAGCGGGACCTGACCGTCTCCGTGCCGCCCAGCGCCCAGGACGAGATCGGCCGGGCCGGCACGGCCCTGAACACCGCCGTCGCCGAGCTGCGCGAGGTGATGGTCGAGGTCACCAACGCCTCGGACGGCGTCTCCCGGTCCGCCGGGCAGGTTGCCGCCACCGGCAGCGAGCTGACCACCTCCGCCGAGGACGCGTCCGGCCAGGCCGGCGCGGCCAGCGTGGCCGCCGAGGGCATCAGCCACGTCGTGCAGACGGTCGCGGCCGGCGCGGAGGAGATGGGCGCCTCGATCGGCGAGATCTCCAGCAACGCCCAGGACGCGGCGCGGGCCGGCCGCGACGGCGTCGGGCTGACCGAGACGGCCAGCGGCGTGATCGACGAGCTGCGGGTCTCCACCAGCAAGATCGCCGACGTGGTCCGGCTGATCGCCAGCATCGCCGAGCAGACCAACCTGCTCGCGCTGAACGCCACCATCGAGGCGGCCCGCGCCGGCGACCTCGGCAAGGGCTTCGCGGTGGTGGCCGGCGAGGTCAAGGAGCTGGCCCAGGAGACGGCCCGGGCGACCGACGACGTGACGGCCCGGGTCGCCGCGATCGAGGGGGACACCGCCCGCGCGGTCGAGGCGATCAACGCCATCACCGCCACCATCGCCCAGGTCAACGACTATCAGACGGCGATCGCCGCGGCGGTGGAGGAGCAGGCCGCGACGACCGCGGAGATGGCCCGCAACATCAGCGAGGTGGCCACCGGCAGCCAGGACATCGCGGTGGGCATCACCGCGGTCAGCGGCGCGGTGGACAGCACCCGGTCCGCGGTGGCGGTGTCCCACCAGGCGGCCGACGAGCTGAACGCGACCGCCCGGCGGCTGACCGGACTGGTGGGACGGTTCACCGTCTGAGCGCGGGCAGCGGTCAGGCCGGCAGGTAGGTGAGCACCTCGACGCCGGTCGTGGTGGTGAACGTGCTGCTCAGCTTCAGTGCGACCTTGGTGCCCTCGTCCCACAGCTTGCGGCCCTCGCCGACCACCACCGGGTAGACCATGATCCGGTACTCGTCGATGAGGTTGTGCCGGGTCAGCAGGTTGACCAGCGAGGCGCTGCCGTTGATCAGCAGCGGGCCGGAGTCGGTCTTGAGCCTGGTCACCGCTTCGACCACGTCACCCTGGAGGAACTCTGCGTTCCACTCCGGCTCGGTGAGCGTGGTGGTGGCGACGTACTTGGGCATGCCGTTCATCTTCTTGCCGAAGTCGCCGGTCGCCTCTTCCATCTGCGGCCAGGCGGCCTTGAAGCCCTCGTACGTCCGCCGGCCCAGCAGCAGCGCGTCGGCCTCCATGAGGTTGCTGCTCTGCCAGGCGCCGAGCTCGTCGTTGAAGTAGGGCCCGCTCCAGGCCGGCTCCTCGAAGACGCCGTCCAGGGTCACGTACTCCACCGCGATGGTCTTTCCCATGCTTGCCGGCCTCCCGCGTTATGGCGATCGAACAGCTGAGCCTGCCTCAGCCGGTCCCGCTGCGCCACCTCAACATGCGACGCTGCAGCGCGTGAAACTCGACGAGATCCTGCGACGCCGGATCGACCGGCACCACCTCGGCAGCACCAAGGCCGGCGACGTGGTCGCGGCGGCCCGGCGGGTCGGCGGCCTGCACGCCCAGGTCGCCTCCTCGGCGCTCGCCTCGGCGACCTTGCGGCTGGGCACCGAGCCGGATCTGGAGGCCGCGCTGTACCGGCAGAAGTCGCTGGTCCGGACCTGGGCCGCGCGGGGCACGCTGCACCTGCTGCCCGCGGCCGACCTGCCGCTCTGGGTGGCCGCGATGAGCACCCGGACCCGCGAGACCACCGGCTCGTGGCTCAAGTTCCACGGCGTGACGGCGGAGCAGATGCGCGACATCATCGCTGCGCTGCCCGACCTGCTGGGGGCCACGCCTCTGACCCGCGAGGAACTGGCCGGCGCGATCATCGAGGCCACCGGGCACGAGGACCTGCGCGGGCCGCTGATCCAGGGGTTCGGGGCGATCCTCAAGCCGCTGGCCTTCCGCGGACTGCTCTGCTCGGGTCCGCCCCGGGGCCGGCACGTGACGTTCGTGGCGCCGCGGGCCTGGCTGGGCGACTGGGAGCCGGTGCCCGCCGAGGACGCGATCGACCAGCTGGTGCTCCATCACCTGGACGCGTACGGGCCGGCCGACGCCGCCGAGTTCGCCCGCTGGTTCGACCTCAAGCCACCGCTGGCCAAGAAGTCCTTCGCCCGGCTGGCCGACCGGCTTCGGCCCGTCGGGGACGAGGGTTTCCTGCCGATCGACGCGCCGGACGCCGGCGGCGGGGACACGGTGCTGCTGCTGCCGGCCTTCGACCCGTACGTGGTGGGCAGCCTGCGCCGGCTCGAAACGGTGAGCAGCGGGCCGAAGTCGGCGGTTTCCCGGCCGCAGGGCTGGATCTCCCCCACGCTGGTGGTGAACGGCCGCATCGAGGGGGTGTGGGAGCTCGCCGACGGCCACCCAGTCGTCACGCCGTTCGCCCCGCTGTCCGCCGCGACCCGGCGGGCCCTGCCCGAGGGGTCCGTCATCCGCTGAAGCCCGCTCCGGGGGTCCGATGAGCGTCATGCAGGACGCGCCCGCCGCGCTGGCCGAGCCCGTACGGCCGGTCCACCGCTCGTGGGTCGCCCTGCTGTCCGCCGCGAACCTGGGTCTGTGGATGGCGTTCTTCACGCCGGTGCAGGTGCTGCTCCCGGGACAGATCAGCGAGCTGGGCATCGAGGGCAAGGAAGCCGCGCTGGGCTGGGTCACCGCCCTGGGCGCGCTGGTCGCGATCGTCGTCAACCCGCTGGCCGGCCTGTACTCCGACCGGACCCGGCTGCGCCTCGGCGGCCGGTCGTACGGCCGCCGGCACGTCTGGACGCTGGCCGGCGCCCTGATCGCCGCCCTGTCGCTGCTGGCCCTGGCCGGTCAGCGGCACCTCGCGGGAGTGGCACTGGGCTGGGCCGGCGCCCAGCTCGGGCTCAACATCATGCTGGCCACGCTGACCGCGGCGGTCCCGGACCGGGTGCCGGTGCGTCAGCGGGGCATGGTCTCCGGCTGGATCGGCATGCCGCAGGCGCTCGGCCTGGTGCTCGGCGCGGTGCTGGTCACCGCGGTGGTCACCGGCGTCGCCGCGGGTTACCTGGTGATGGCCCTGGTCCTGCTGCTGCTGGCCGTGCCGTTCGTGCTGCTGACCCCGGACGATCCGCTGCCCGCCGGGCCGGCCCGGCCGCGGTCGCGGACCGGGCTGTGGCGGGTCCTGCGGGAGCATCCCGACTTCGGCTGGGCCTGGGGCACCCGGTTCCTGGTCCAGCTCGGCAACGCCCTGGGCACGCTCTACCTGCTGTACTTCCTCACCGACCGGCTCCGGCTGGCCGACCCGGACACCGGACTGCTGATCATGATCCTGCTCTACACGGCGGGCATGGTCGCGACCGCGGTGCTCGGCGGCCGGCTCTCCGACCGGTCCGGGCGCCGCAAGATCTTCGTGGTGTGGTCCGGTGTGGTCATCGCGGTCGCCGCCCTGCTGCTGGCGATCTGGCCGACCTGGCCGGTGGCCCTGGTCGCCTCGGTGCTGCTGGGCGCGGGCTACGGAGTCTATCTGGCGGTCGACACCGCGCTGATCACCCAGGTGCTGCCGGCCGCGGTGGACCGGGCCAAGGACCTCGGGGTGATCAACATCGCGACGGCCGCGCCGCAGGTGCTGGGGCCGGCCATCGCGGCGCCGCTGGTCACCCACCTGGGCGGCTATTCCACCCTGTACGCGCTGACCGCGGCGGTCACCCTGCTCGGCGCGGTCCTGGTGGTACGGATCCGCGCGGTCCCCTGAGTCAGCGGAACCGCGCGGATCAGCTGTCACGCGGGCAGGGTCCAACGCTGGTTCGTACCGGCGAAGCACTCCCAGATCTGCAGCCGGGTGCCGTTGGCCGAGCTGTTGTTCGACGCGTCCAGGCACTTGTTGCTGACCGGGTTGCGCAGCGTGCCGTTGCTCTGCGCCTGCCACTGCTGGGCACCGGTGCCGTTGCAGTCGTAGATCTGCACCAGCGAGCCGTTCGCGGTGCCGGCCGCCGCCACGTCCAGGCACTTGCCCAGCCCGCGCAGGGTGCCGTCGGTCGCGACGGTCCAGTTCTGCGCGGCGCTGCCGTTGCAGTCGTAGAGCTGCACGGCGGTGCCGTTGGCCGACGACGCCGCGGCGATGTCGACGCACTTGCCGCCGATGCCGGTGATCCGGCCGGTGCGCCCCGAGGGCGGCGGGGTGGTCGGCGTGCCACCGCCGGTCGCCGTCGCGTAGATGGCGCTGACCAGCGAGTTGGCGCCCGTCGCGTCCTGGGAGAGCTCCCAGTTCATGATGCCGCCGGCGTTGGCCATGGCCCACTGGGTCTTGCGGCGGATCGTCGGCAGGCCGTTGTAGCACTCCTGCACGCCGCTGATCGTGGCGCAGTCCTGGTTGGCGAAGGCCGGGTTGGTGGCGACGATCTGCGCGTACGTCTTGTAGCCGGGACGGCTGTAGAACGGGACGCCCAGCACCGCCTTGCTGGCGGGCAGGCCGCGGCCCTTCCAGAAGTTGACGCTGGCGATCGACCAGTCGTAGTTGGCGTGCGGGCTGCCGCCGTCGTACGCCATGATGTTGAGCCAGTCGACCATGCCGAACACCGCCGGCTGCACGCCGTTGGCCGTGCCGCCCTCGGAGACGACCGCCGCGGTGAGCAGCTTGCCCTGGCCGTGCAGGGCGGTGCTGAGCTGCTGCATCAGGGCCGTGTAGTTGTTGCCCGAGGTGCCCGGGTCGGGGTATTCCCAGTCGATGTCGATGCCGTCCAGGTTGTACTGGCCGACCAGGCCCATGACGGCGTTGACGAAGGTGGTGCGGGCGCCGGAGTTGCCGGCGAGCGCCTCGAAGGCCGAGTCGTTGCCGTCGTTCCAGCCGCCGAGGGCGAGTCCGACCTTGACGTTGTTCTGGTGTCCGAGCGAGACCAGCGACTGCAGCTTGGCCGGGTCCGGGACGGCCTGCAGGGTGCCGTTGGAGTTCGGCAGCACGAAGGCGTAGTTGATGTGGGTGAGCTTGCTGTACTGGATGCTGTTGACGCTGCCGGCCCAGGACGGCATGTAGCCGACGCTCTTGAAGTTGTTGGGCAGTACGGCGGCCTCGGACGTGCCTTGCATGGCGATCGCGCTGGTGGCCACCACGGCGACCGCAGCGGCTGCGGCAGCCAGTCTTCTCTTCATCAGGGACCTCTCTGTCCGGCGTGGGGGCGCCGTCGGGGATGACATCGGGCGGCTGAAGTTTAAGAAGGTTAACTAATAGTCGTCAATATAAGACGTGATAAAAGGTCGCTGACAAGGGACTCGACAAGCGCCGTAGGCTGGTCGGGTGACAGTACGCGTACGCTTCGCCCCTTCTCCGACCGGAATGTTCCACGTCGGCGGTGCCCGCTCGGCGCTGCAGAACTGGATCTTCGCCCAGCAGCACGGTGGCGTCTTCGTCCTGCGCATCGAGGACACCGACGCCGCCCGCAACCGTCCCGAGTGGACGGAGGGCATCCTCTCGGCGCTCGACTGGATCGGCATCGAGCGCGGCTCCTACGAGGGCCCCTACTACCAGTCGACGTACGCCGCGGAGCACACCGCCGCCGCGACCCGCCTCTACGGCGAGGGTCGCGCCTACTACTGCGACTGCACCCGCGACGACGTGATCGCCCGCACCGGCAACACCCACATCGGCTACGACGGCTTCTGCCGCGACCGGGCGCTGGGCCCCGGCGAGGGACGGGCGCTGCGCTTCCGCACGCCCGACGAGGGCGAGACCGTGGTCGTCGACCTGGTCCGCGGCGAGCCCACCTTCGAGAACAAACTGCTCGAGGACTTCGTCATCGCCCGCAGCGACGGCTCGGCCGTCTTCCTGCTGGCCAACGTCGTGGACGACATGACCATGGGGATCACCCACGTGATCCGGGCCGAGGAGCACCTGCCCAACACCCCGAAGCAGCAGCTGCTCTGGGAGGCGCTCGGGGTCAAGCCCCCGGTGTGGGGACACGTGCCGGTCATCGTCAACGAGAAGCGGCAGAAGCTCTCCAAGCGGCGGGACAAGGTGGCCCTGGAGTCGTACCGCGACGAGGGCTATCTCGCCGCCGCCATGCGCAACTACCTGTTGCTGCTCGGCTGGGCACCCTCCGGCGACCGTGAGATCGTGCCCTGGTCGGTCGTCGAGGAGGAGTTCCGGCTCGAGAACGTCAGCCACTCCCCCGCGTTCTTCGACGTGAAGAAGCTGCGGGCGTTCAACGGCGACTACATCCGGGCCCTGGACGCCGAGGAGTTCGCCGCGGTGTGCGCGCCCTGGCTGGGCGGCACCGACACGATCCCGGCACCGCCGTGGGAGCCGTCGGCCTTCGACTCCAACGTGTTCGCCGCGGTGGCGCCGCTGGCCCAGACCCGCATCGCCGTGCTCAGCGAGATCGTCGACTACGTCGACTTCCTCTTCCTGGCCGAGCCGGTCCGCGACGAGCAGTCGTGGAACAAGGCGATGAAGGGGGGCGCGGGCGACATCCTGGACGCCGCCGTCGCGGCGTTCGGCGCGCTGGAGACGTGGTCGGCCGAGCCGCTGAAGGCCGCCCTCGAGCGGGTCGGCGAGGAGCGCGGGCTCAAGCTGGGCAAGACCCAGGCACCGGTACGCGTCGCGACGACCGGCCGCACGATCGGCCTGCCGCTGTTCGAATCACTGGAGGTGCTGGGCCGCGAGCGCACCCTGGCCCGGCTGGCGGCGGCCCGGTCCCGCCTGGCCTGAGGTTTCGTGACCATTTCGGTACGCGCGCGCTTCGATGACGGCGCGCGCGTACCTCACCAGGCAACGTCCTGGCCAGTTCAGCCCGTCAAAGGGGTATGAACGTCAGCAGCACGGGTGACCGGAACCCCCTCGGCTTGCCCTCGCTGGGTACTATTCGCCCGCTGATCAGCGGCCAAGGTCCACCGATGCAGTCGATCCCAGATAGCTCCAATTCGTCCCGTTCCGGGATGCGGCCGAGACGATCTGCGGGCAGGCTGTGAGGACTGGGCCGTGCCGGCGACGGGTCCTTGCGGGCGCGCCGTTCCGGCCGGCGCACGGATGTCATCCACGGGGCGGGGAGGCCGGACGGTGGTTCAAGGGGTGATCGCCCGATTGCTGTCGGCGACCGGAGTGTTCGCGGCGACTGTTGCGCTGAGCGCGGGAGTCGCCGCACCCAGCGCTGCGCAGGCCGCGCCGGACCGGCTCGCCGCCGGTGCCGCGCCGGCCGCGCCCAAGGCGCCGGCCAAGCCCACGGCGGTGCAGATCGCCGGCAAGTTCCCCGGCAACAGTGTGACGGTGCAGCAGAGCGAGCGGCCGGACCTGTTCAAGCAGCTGCTCAGTGAGGTCAGCTGGCTGGCGACCACGCCGCCGACCACCTCCAAGCCGGAAGCGAAGAAGCTCGGCCCCAAGTTCACGGTCACCGTGCTGATCAAGGACAAGGCCAACCAGACCTACGAGCTCTACCCGAACGCCGCCGGCGGCCCGCGGGCGTTCCGGCCGGCCAAGCAGCCGACCGGCAAGAAGACGCCCGGTTGGTTCTACGGGCGGCTGACCATGTCGGAGTCGCTGCGTCTGAGCGGCGTGCCGCTCAAGGAGAAGCCGGACGTGGTCAGCGGCGGCATCGGTGGCGGCATCGGCGAGGACGTGCAGGCCGAGGAGCTGGACCCGGTCGAGGGCGTCAACGACGTGCTGGCCGACATGCGCCGGCTGTACCTGCTCAACGGCGCGGTCCTGCTCACGATCCTGCTGGGCCTGGGCGGCATCGCGTTCCTGATCCGCCGCCGGGTCTGACCTCAACCGGCCGGGCGCACCGGGACCCGCAGGATCGGGCAGGCGGGGGCGGGCGCGTTGCAGCGCTCACCCACCCCGAAGGCGTCCGGCAGGCGCCGGTTCGTGGCCGCCTGAGCCACCTCCACCGTGGTCAGCGGAGGCTCGCCCAGCTCGGCGCTGCCGGTGCCCCGTTCCCCGGTGGCCATCACTGCCACCGTGCGGCCGTCGACCACCCGGCGGGCGATCACCTCGTGGACCTGCCAGTCGACGTCGCCGGTCTCGGCGTAGCGCGCGTACTCGATGCCGCCGCGGGTCCGGTCCGGCAGCGCGCAGGCCTCCGGCTCGGCCTGCACGGGCAGGCAGAGCCCGGCCGGCGCGTCGTAGACGGCGACCTCGACCAGACCCCGCGGCTCCCCGTCCGCGTTCAGCACCGCGTACTGCCGCCAGCCCGTGCCCGCGCTGGGCGGGCGCGGCACGATCCGGTAACCCTTGGCGTCCACCGGCGGTGCCAGCACGCTCAGCACCGGGTCGAGGACGGCGGACGGGCGGGGCTGCGGGACGGGCACCGCGGCGGTCGAGCGGGCCTTGTGCCCGGGCAGCAGGACGTTCGTGAGGACGAAGCCCAGCAGCACGACCAGGGCCACCGCGACCAGGCCGGCCAGCACCACGCGCCAGGCCCGGCGGCGGCGCAGCCGGTCGGCCCGCCGGTTGATGTCCGGAACCGCGTCGCCGGGCGGCGGCTCGCTCTCGCAGGCCTTCTCCAGCACCGCCGTGAGCAGCGCACTCATCGCACGTCCACCGGCCGGGCGGCGGCCAGCAGGCCCGCGAAGGCGCCCAGCCCCTCCGCCTCGAAGGCGAGCACCCTGCTGTCGTCCAGGTCGAGGGCGTCGGCGGTCTCGTCGATGGCCAGCCCGCAGAAGTGCCGCAGCACCAGCACGGCCCGGCAGCGCGGGCTGAGGCCGTGCAGCGCGTCCAGCACCAGCACGGTGTGCACGGCGTCGACCTCGGCAGGCGCGGTGGCCAGTTGCAGCTGACCGCCGCCCGAGCCTCGATCGGCCGGGACGGGTTCGGTGAGCAGGGCTGGTTCCGGGGCGACGAAGACGTGCTCGCGCCGGCCGCGGGGCTTCTTGAAGGCGGCCATCAGATCGGCGTACGCCCACAGGTCCGGCTCGGTGATGTCGGGATCGGCGAGCACCCGGGCCAGGGTGGTGCGGGCCAGTTCGTCGGCGAGCGCCCAGTCGCCGCACATCAGGAACGCGGCGCGGCGCAGCTGGATGTACCGCTCCAGAACGTACCCGTCGGACATAAGCCTCTTTATAGGCCACAGCACCCGGGCGGCGATGCCGAACGGCCTCACGTGCCGCTAACGGTGACCTCCACCAGCCGGACCAGGTCGTCCAGGTCGGCGTCGAACTCCCCCGCGGCGTCCTCGTGGCAGGCCGCCTCGTCCGCGGGCAGCCCCCCGGTCACCTCGCCGACGGTGTAGCCGAGCAGGAACGCGCAGATCATCCGGGTCAGCCGCGGCACCTGCTCCCCCGGCACGCCGGCGTCGTGCAGGCAGCCGCGCAGGGCGGCGGTCAGCCAGGAGGCGGAGGCGCCGGCGGAGCGGCGGTTCAGCAGCAACGGGTACGCGCCGGGGTGCGCCCGGGACAACGCCCGTACCGCCCGGCCCAGGGCCCGCAGGCGCTGCCGCCAGTCAATGTCGCCGGGGTCCTCGCCGTACTCGGTGCCCAGCTCCAGGTGCAGCAGGTCGACGAGCCCGTCCAGCAGGGCGTCCTTGCCACCGACGTACGGGTAGAGGGCCATCGAGGTGAGCCCGACCCGTTCGGCGACGGCGCGCATGGACATGGCACCGAGGCCGTGTTCGTCGACGAGGGCGAGGGCCTGGTCGAGGATGAGTCGTCTCTTGTCGTCCACGGACACACACGGTGCCGAGACGGGCCGGACGATGGGCCATAACCAGCCCGCCACACCGCAGTCAGTCACCCACGAGGGTGAGCGGGACGCCGCTTCAGCACCAGCGGCCGGGCGGACGCCCCCGGCTCACTGCCCGGCGCCGGGGCCGGACCGCGCCGTGCAGGTGGGCACCGGCCCAGCCGCGCAGCTCGGTGCGGCAGCCGACCCGGTGCGGGATGTCGTCGACCGGCTCCTCGGTGGCCTGTGCGGACGCGACCGAGGGAAACGGCTCCTCCGCGGCGACCTGCTCCGCTTCGGCGTACAGCTGGCCGTCCTCGCGTTCCGTCATCCCTGCCCCCTCTCCTGCCCGCCGTCCGGACCACCGGGTCTCATCGGCACCGCGCCGCCCGTCATAAGACCTCGCACCTACGAGTCGTGCGGTGCTAGGACGACACCCTGCCAGGTCACCGACCGAAATCACGGTGAAGGCGCACCGCTATATCGGACAAATAACCCAAAGGTTACAGATGAAGAATGCTCGGCAACCGCGCGGAACGGTACAGCCAGCAGGCAGGTCACGGCCATGGAAAGACATGCCAGGCACCGGCGACCGCCCGCGAGCCCGGTCGTGACAGGCTGGCCGGGTGGCAGAGGAGGCGAAACCCGGCGGTACGGCGAAACGCCCCCCGCTGGCCGCGACCCTGCGCCGCGTCGAGCGCCGCGCCGGGGCCCTGGCCAGCGCCAGCGTCGCCCGGATGGACGAGACCCTGCCCTGGTTCCGGGCCCTGCCGGCCGACCAGCGCTCGTGGGTCATGCTGGTCGCCCAGGCCGGCGTCCGCTCGCTGGTCGAGTGGCTGCGCTCGGGCGGCACCGCGGCCGGCACCCAGGAGATCTCCGACGAGGTCTTCGCCGCCGCCCCGCGCGCCCTGGCCCGCTCGATCACGCTGACCCAGACCGTCGCCCTCATCAAGGTCACCATCGACGTGGCCGAGGCCGAGGTGACCAGCCTGGCCGCGGCCGGCGAGGAGGAGGCCCTCGCGGTCGCCATCCTCAAGTTCTCCCGGGAGATCGCCTTCTCGGCCGCCCGGGTCTACGCCCGCGCCGCCGAGTCCCGCGGCGCCTGGGACGCCCGGCTGCAGGCGCTGCTGGTCGACGCCCTGCTGCGCGGCGACTCCTCCGACGTGCTGGCCAGCCGGGCCGCCGCCCTGGGCTGGGCCGACGCACCCCCGGTGGCCGTGGTGGTGGGACGCACCCCCGGCGGTGACATCACCGCGGTGCTGCACTCGGTCTACCGGGCCGCCCGGCGGGCCCGGGTCGAGGTCATCGGCGGCGTGCACGGCGACCGGCTGGTGGTCGTGCTCGGCGGGGTCGCCGACCCGCTGGTCGCCGCCGGGCACCTGGCCGCGAGCTTCGGCGAGGGACCGATCGTGGTCGGCCCGGCCGTCCCCTCGCTGGACCAGGCCACCGAGTCGGCCCGGGCCGCCCTGGCCGGCTTCCGGGCGGCGCGCGCCTGGCCCGGCGCCCCGAACCCGGTGGCTGCCGACGACCTGCTGCCGGAACGGGCCATGGCCGGGGACTCCGAGGCCCGGCGGGCGCTGCGGCACGACGTGTACGGCGCACTGTCGCGCGCCGGCGGCGGGCTGCTGGAGACGCTGGATGCCTTCTTCGCGGCCGGCGGCGTGCTGGAAAGTGCCGCCCGCGAGCTGTTCGTGCACCCGAACACCGTGCGGTACCGGCTCAAAAGGGTCGCCGAGGTGACCAGTCTGTCGCCGCTGGACGGCCGGGACGCGTTCGCGCTGCGGATGGCTCTGACCATCGGGCGCCTCGACCCTGCGAGCTAAATCACCGGGCTTCGCGGTCCTTCACGCACCGCCGGAAGAGCCCCGATATCATGCCTAATCTGGGCGAAGCACAGGGGTGTTTGTAGGAAAGCTACAACGCCGGTCGTAGGGTTTGGTCCCGTGCAGCAACCCCGGAACGACCTCGCATCCGGAAGAGTCGACTCCGTGCTCGCCGTACTCTCGCCCGGCCAGGGTTCCCAGAAGCCCGGCTTCCTCTCCGGATGGCTCGGCCTGCCCGGGGCCGAGGCCCGGCTGACCTGGTGGTCCGCGCTCTCCGGCGTCGACCTGATCCACCTCGGCACCGAAGCCGGCGCGGACGACATCAAGGACACCGCCCGCACCCAGCCGCTGCTCGTCGCGGCCGCCCTGCTCGCCGCCGAGCACCTGCCGATGCACGACGTCGCCCTGGTCGCCGGGCACAGCGTCGGTGAGCTCGGCGCCGCCGCCCTCGCCGGGGTGCTGTCCGCCGAGTCCGCCATCACCCTCGCCGGGGTCCGCGGCCGCGAGATGGCCGCCGCCTGCGCGCTGGAGGCCACCGGCATGAGCGCCGTGCTGGGGGGCGACGCCGACGAGGTGATCGCCGCGATCGAGCGCCACGGGCTCTACCCGGCCAACCGCAACGGTGCCGGTCAGGTCGTTGCCGCCGGTGCGCTGGACGCGCTGGCCAAGTTCGCGGCCGAGCCGCCGGCCAAGGCCCGGGTCATCGCGCTGCAGGTCGCGGGGGCTTTCCACACGCCGTACATGGCGCCGGCCGAGCAGGCCCTCGGGGCCGTCGCGGCCGGCGTGCCCGTCGCCGACCCGGCCCGGATCCTGCTGTCCGACCTGGACGGCGCCGCCGTCAACCACGGCCGCGAGATGCTGCGGCGCCTGGTCCGCCAGGTCACCGCCCCGGTCCGCTGGGACCTGGTGCTGCGCAACCTGCGCGACCTGGGCGTCACCGGCATCATCGAGCTGCCCCCGGCGGGCACCCTGGCCGGGCTGGCCAAGCGCGAGCTCAAGGGCGAGAACGCCCCCGAGATCGTCACCCTCAACACCCCGGACGACCTGCCCGCCGCCCGCGACCTCATCGCCCGGCACGGCACCGCCTCCACCCACGAGCCCACCCCGCTCTTCCGGGTCGTGGTCGCCCCCAGCGCCGGGCTGTTCCAGCCCGCCGAGGGTCTGGCCGAGGGCGTGGACCTGCGGCAGGGTCAGGTCATCGGCCAGGTGACCACCCGGCAGGGACCGGTCGAGGTCGCCGCGCACGCCGCCGGGATCCTCACCGAGTGGCTCGCCCACCACGACGACCCGGTAGCCCCCGGCCAGCCGGTGGCCCGCATCGGCGGGCAACAGCAGTGACCACGTCCGTCGCGAACGAAGGAGCAACACGATGACCGCGGGTTCCCGCATCGTCGCGATGGGCCACTACCAGCCCTCGCGCATTGTCACCAACGACGATCTGGCCAAGATCGTCAACACCAACGACGCGTGGATCAAAGACCGGGTCGGCATCGCCGAGCGTCGCATCGCCGACGCCGAGTCGGTCGCCGACATGGCCACCTTCGCCGCGGAGAAGGCCCTGGCCGGCTCCGGGCTCAGCGCCGCCGACATCGACATGGTCGTCGTGGCCACCTGCTCCTCCATCGACCGCTGCCCCAACGTCGCGACCCGCGTCGCCGCCCGGCTGGGCATCACCGCCCCGGCGGCGATGGACCTGAACACCGCCTGCTCCGGCTTCTCGTACGCCCTGGGCACCGCCGACCACGCGATCCGGGCGGGCGCCAGCCGCAACGCCATCGTCATCGGCGCGGAGAAGCTCTCCGACGTCACCGACTGGACCGACCGCACCACCGCCGTGCTCTTCGGTGACGGCGCCGGCGCGGCCGTCGTCTCCGCGGTCCCCGACGGTGAGCAGCCCGGTGTCGGCCCGGTGCTCTGGGGCTCGGCCCCGGAGAAGGGCGACGTGCTGCGGATCGAGGGCTGGCAGCCGTACATCCAGCAGGAGGGCCAGATCGTTTTCCGCTGGGCGACCACCGCGCTGGCGCCGTTCGCCCTGCAGGCGTGCGAGCGGGCCGGCGTCCGGCCGGAGGAGCTCGCCGCCTTCGTGCCGCACCAGGCCAACACCCGCATCATCGACGGCATCGTCAAGCGCCTGGGCCTCGGCCCGGACGTCGTCGTCGCCAAGGACCTGGTCGAGTCCGGCAACACCTCCGCGGCGAGTGTGCCGCTGGCCCTGTCCAAGCTGGTCGAGCGCCGCGAGGTGCCCTCGGGCGCCCCGGTCCTGCTCTTCGGCTTCGGCGGC
The DNA here is from genome assembly GCF_050955795.1 of Actinoplanes sp. CA-051413. NCBI lineage: Bacteria > Bacillati > Actinomycetota > Actinomycetes > Micromonosporales > Micromonosporaceae > Actinoplanes > Actinoplanes sp. CA-051413. Next base: position 1,848,718 of record NZ_CP192100.1, on the reverse strand, counting down.
GGCCTCACGTACGCGGGTCAGGTCATCCGCTGCCCGTAGCTTTTCCCACCATCGAGAGGAACCACCGAACATGGCAACCCGCGCTGAGATCACTTCCGGCCTCGCCGAGATCCTCGAGGAGGTCGCCGGGGTGAACCCGGACGACGTCGCCGAGGAGAAGTCCTTCACCGACGACCTGGACGTCGACTCGCTGTCCATGGTCGAGGTCGTGGTGGCCGCCGAGGAGAAGTTCGGCGTCAAGATCCCCGACAACGAGGTGCAGAACCTCAAGACCGTCGGCGACGCCGTCTCCTTCATCGAGGCGAACCACTGACATGAGCACCACTGACGTCGTCGTCACCGGGCTCGGCGCGACGACCCCGCTCGGCGGGGACGTCGCGTCCACCTGGGACGCCATGCTCGCCGGCCGCTCCGGGGTGAGAGCCCTCACCCAGGAGTGGGCCGCGCAGTTGCCCGTCCGCATCGCCGCGGAGCTCGCCGTCGACCCGTCCGAGGTGATGGAACGGGTCAAGCTGCGCCGGCTGGACCGCTCCGAGGCGATCGCGCTGATCGCCGCCCACCAGGCCTGGGCCGACGCCGGCCTGAAGGACTCCGGGCTCGACCCCGAGCGCTTCGCCGTGAGCTTCGGCAGCGGCATAGGCGGTGCGCAGACTCTGCTCAACCAGGACGACATCCTGGAGGCCTCCGGGCCGCGCCGGGTCAGCCCGCACACCGTGCCGATGCTGATGCCCAACGGCCCCGCCGCCTGGGTCGGCCTCGAGCTCGGCGCCCAGGCGGGCGTCCACTCGATGGCCAGCGCCTGCGCGACCGGCGCCGAGGCGCTGTCGCTGGGCCTGGACATCATCCGTTCCGGCCGGGCCGACGTGGTCATGGCCGGCGGGACCGAGGCCGTGATCCACCCGCTGCCGATCGCCGGTTTCGCCTCGATGCGGGCCATGTCGACCCGCAACGACGAGCCGGAGAAGGCGTCCCGGCCGTGGGACAAGGGCCGCGACGGCTTCGTGCTCGGCGAGGGCGCGGGAGCGCTCGTCCTCGAGCGCGCCGACCACGCCATCGCCCGCGGCGCGACGATCTACGCACGGCTGGCCGGAGCCGGCATCACCTCGGACGGCTACGACATCGTGCAGCCGCACCCCGAGGGCGCCGGCGCGATCCGGGCGATCCGCCGGGCGATCGAGGACGCGGGCCTCACCAAGGCCGACATCGTGCACGTCAACGCGCACGCGACCTCCACCCCGGCCGGGGACATGACGGAGATCGCGGCGCTGCTCACGGCGGTGGGCGACCACCCGGTCCTCACCTCCACCAAGTCGATGTCCGGGCACCTGCTCGGCGCGGCCGGCGCCCTGGAGTCGATCGCCACAATCCTGGCGATCCGCGACAGCGTCGTCCCCCCGACCATCAACCTCGACGACCCCGACGACAAACTGTCGCTCGACGTGGCCGCGCACAAGGCCCGCCAGCTCGACATCCCGGCGGCGCTGAACAACTCGTTCGGCTTCGGCGGGCACAACGTCGCCCTGGTCTTCACCCGCGCCTGACGGGTCCGGTCGGTCACCGCGCGGTCGGGTTTCCACGCCGCGCGGTGACCGGCCGATCCTCACCTCGCGCGGTCCGGTTTCCGCCCGCACGGTGACCGGCCCGGTGCTCACGCCGCGCGATCCGGTCTTGACCCCGCACGGTGACCGGTCCGGTTCCTCACCCCGCGCTGTGAACCGTTAGGAGAAGCGCCGTGACCACGACCTCATCTCCCGCCGATCCCACCATCGACACCCGTGATCCGCAGGTTCGCCTGCGGGCGCTGTTCGACGGCGGCACCCTGCGTCTGCTCGCTCCGGCGGACGACTCGGGCGTGCTGTGGGCCCGGGGTGAGGTCGACGGCACGCCGGCGATCGCCTTCGCCACCGACGCCACCCGGATGGGCGGGGCGATGGGCGTCGAGGGCTGCCGGCATGTGGTCGACGCGATCGACACCGCGGTCCGCGAGCGGGTGCCGGTGCTGGGGCTGTGGCACTCCGGCGGGGCGCGGCTGGCCGAGGGCGTGGTCGCGCTGGACGGGGTGGGGCAGATCTTCGCGGCGATGGTGCGCGCGTCCGGGCGCGTACCGCAGATCTCCGTGGTCCTCGGGCCGGCCGCCGGCGGCGCGGCCTACGGCCCGGCGCTGACCGACATCGTGATCATGAGCAAGGCCGGCCGGATCTTCGTGACCGGGCCGGAGGTGGTCCGCAGTGTCACCGGTGAGCAGGTCGACATGGAACGCCTCGGCGGTCCCGAGCCGCACGGCCGCCGCTCCGGCGTCGTGCACATCACCACCAAGGACGACGAGAGCGCGCTGGCCGAGGCGCGCAAGCTGACCGTCCTGCTCGGCCGGCAGGGCCGGCTCACCCCGGCGGACGTCGCGGCGGGCAGCACGCCGGGCCATGACCTGGCCCAGGCCATGCCGGCCCAGGCAAACCGGGCGTACGACGTGAAGCCGGTGGTGCGGGCGCTGCTCGACGAGCCCGGCGTGGAGTTGCACGCCAAGTGGGCCCCGAACGTGTCGACGACGCTGGGCCGCTTCGGTGGTCGTACGGTCGGCGTCATCGCCAACAATCCGCTGCGCCTCGGCGGTTGCCTGGACGCGTCCAGTGCGGAGAAGGCCGCCCGGTTCGTGCGGATGTGCGACTCGCTGGGCGTACCGCTGATCGTGCTGGTGGACGTACCCGGGTATCTGCCGGGTCTCGGCCAGGAGTGGGACGGCGTGGTCCGCCGCGGCGCGAAGCTGCTGCACGCGTTCGCCGAGGCGGTCGTGCCGCGGGTGACGCTGGTGACCCGCAAGGCGTACGGCGGCGCGTACATCGCGATGAACTCCCGCGCGCTGGGCGCCACGGCCGTGTTCGCCTGGCCGACAGCCGAGATCGCGGTCATGGGCGCGGGCGCGGCGGTGAACATCCTGCACCGCAAGCGGCTGGCGGCAGCCCCGCACGAGGAGCGCGAGGCGCTCCGCGAGACGCTGGTCGAGGAGCAGCTGCACACGGCCGGCGGGGTCAACCGGGCCCTGGAGATCGGCGTGGTCGACGACGTGATCACGCCGGACCAGACCCGCCGCCGCATCGCGGAAGCCCTGGCCGCGGCGCCGGCGGCCCGCGGCGCGCACGGCAACATCCCACTCTGACCCGGTCAGCGGGACGGCGTCACAATGATCTTGCCGTGGGTACGGCCTGATTCCGCGAGCCGGTGCAGCTCCGGCAGGTCGTCGAGCGTACGGCGGTCAGTGATCACCAACCGCAGCACGCCTTCGTCGACCAGCCGTACCAGCGTGGCGAGGTCGGCCGGATCGTTGCGGGTGACCATGTACCGGGCGGTCACCGACGCGGACGACTCGATCGGGGTGGCAACCGTGATGATCCGGCCGCCCCGCCGGACCAAGGGAACGAGTGCGGCCGCGGCGGCGGGGTCGATCGCCGCGCAGTTCAGCACGGCGTCGACCGGCTCCCCCACCGTCAACCGGCCGGCGGTGTAGTCGAGCACCTCGTCGACGCCGAGGCTCCGGACCGTCGCGGCGCTGCGGGGGCTTGCGGTGGCCAGCACGTACGCGCCCGCATGCTTGGCCAGCTGGACCGCGAAGCCGCCGATGCCGCCGCCTGCGCCGTTGACCAGGACGCGTTCGCCCGGGGTGATGGCGGCGTGTTCGGTGACGGTCTGCCAGGCGGTCATCCCGGCCAGCGGCAGGGCAGCCGCGTCGGCAAGCGGGACCGTGGCGGGGGCTGGGACCAGGGACGTGGCCGGGGCCACCGCGAATTCGGCGGCCGCGCCTGCGTCGAGCATTCCGAGAACTGGGTCGCCGTCGACGGTGCCCGCGACGTCCCAGCCCACGGTTACCGGCAGTACGACCGGAAACATCGTTGCGAGCAAGCCGGAACGCAGCGCCGTCTCGGTCGGGTTCAGAGACGTGGCGGCCACGCGGATCAGGACCTCACCGGGTCCCGGGAGCGGTTGGGGGATGTCCTCGACGCGGATGACGTCCGGGCCGCCGTACTCGTGGATGCGCGCAGCTCTCATGACCACCGACCGTAGGCGGGTCGGTGAGGACGACCTATGCTTTCAAGTCCTGGAAACCTTCGCGATCGTCTCGGCGGGTGCGGCGATGGATGTGCTCAGTGATGTGCTCGCCGTGCAGCGGACCGGGCGGCCGCGGTCGATGCTGCTCGGGTGGGATGCGCCGTGGGCGCAGGAGTTCGCCGAGGTGCCCGGGGGGATGGGCTTTCAGGTGGTCCTGCGGGGGTCGCCGTGGCTGCTTCCACCCGGTGGTGCCGCGCCGGTTCGGCTTCACGCCGGGGATGTTGTGTTCCGGCCGCACGGTCGTGCGCACGCCCTCGCCGACAGGCCGGACGCCGTGCCGGCCCCGTGCACGGACGCTTCGACCATCCGCATGATCAATGTCTCGGGGCTGGGCATCGGCGGGCCGCCGCCGTTGCCGCCCGGATGGAATCGTCCGGGGTCAGTCCCCGGCGCCGGCACTCCGGATCCGTTCGCGGAGGAGCCCGGGACACGGCCGCACGGGCAGGAGGTGGTCACGCTCTGCGGCGCGTACGAGATCGACCCGGCGCAGGTCCACCCGCTGGTCCACGACCTGCCGGAAGTGATCCACCTGAGCCCCACCGACGAACTGCGCGCCGCCGTCGGCCTGCTCACCGCCGAGCTGGAACACCCCCGCCTCGGCACGGACGCCGTCGTGCCCGCGCTGCTGGAGATGCTCCTGCTCTACCTGCTGCGCCGCTGGTACGCCGAGCAGCCCGCCGCACCGACCGGCTGGGCAGCGGCCCTGCGCGACCCGGTGACCGCCGCCGCCCTGCACGCCATGCACGAGGACCCCGGCCGCCCCTGGACGGTGGCCACCCTCGCCGCGCACGCCGGCCTGTCCCGGGCGCCCTTCGCCCGTCGCTTCAACGCCCTGGTCGGCCGGCCGCCGCTGGCCTACCTGACCTGGTGGCGGATGACCGTGGCGGCACGGCTGCTGCGTGACTCGGACGCCACTGTGGCCACCGTCGCGCACCGGGTCGGCTACGCCTCCGAGTTTGCCTTCGCCACCGCCTTCCGGCGCCGGCACGGGTCAGCGCCGGGACGCTTCCGGCGGCTCACTTGACGCACGCGCTGCGCGGTAGCTTGCCGACCGCGACCGGGGATCTGCCCGGCGCCGCCGCTTTGCCGGCGAGCACCGTGGCCAGGGCCGTCAGCGCGAGCGGACTGGACGAGTAGGTCGCAAGCAGCGTCGGCGATCGCGACCCGGCCAGCAGCTGCGGAGTGTCCATGATGACAGTGATCGTCGCGTCCGGACTCAGGTCGGTCTGCCGGTCGCCGTACCCGATGAGGTGCACGACCGTGCCGCCCGCCGCCTGGACCTTGACGCCCGCGTCCTGCAACGCCTTGACCAGGGTGATCCGGGCGGCCTCCCGGCCGCCGGACGCGGTGACCGTGACCGGCCCGGACACCAGCGGCCCGGAACACGGGCCCTTGAGCAGGGTGATCGCGGCCGCGTCGGCGGCGCCGACGGCCCGCACGTGCTCGGCCGAACCGAGCGCGGACAGCTCCGGCCGCACCTGCGCGGCGGTACGGAACTTGAGCGTCAGGACGCGGGTGACCGCCTCGACGAGCCGCTCCCGCTTGAGGCTGCCGTCCTTGAGCCCGGCCAGGATGCCGTCCCGCGCACCGACCAGATCCGGCGGCATGAGCAGGATGTCGTTCCCGGCGTTCAGCGCGCGGACCGCCGCCTCGCCCGCCGGCCACTTCATCGCGGGCGGCATGTTCATGGCGTCGGTGATCGCCACCCCGCCGAACTTCAGCTCACCCCGCAGGACATCCGTCATGATCTTGCGCGAGAACGTCGCGGCGACCCCCTTGTCGAGGCCTTCGACATCCAGGTGCCCGGACATGACCACGCCGGCACCCGCGGCGATCCCGGCGGCGAACGGCGGCCGGTCCTCGCTCTCCCACTTCGGCCGGCTCTGCGCGACCACCGGCAGGTCGTCGTGGCTGTCCCCCGCGGTGTGCCCATGACCAGGGAAATGCTTGAGCGCCGCGGCCACCCCGGCGCCCTGGATCCCGCGCACAGCGGCCTCGACCTGGGCGGCATTCGCCTTCGGGTCGGCGCCGAACGACCGCGAGCCGATCACCGAACTGCCCTGCGGCCCCAGCGTGTCGGCGACCGGGGCGAAGTCGAGGTTGATCCCCATCGCGGCCAGCTCCGTGCCGGCCGCCCGCCAGGCGCCCTCGGTCAGCTCGGGCCTGCCCGCCGCCCCGAACGCCATCGCGGACGGCAGCAGGGTCACGCCGGTCTTGACCCGGGTGACCACGCCGTACTCCTGATCGGTGCCGATCAGCAGCGGCGCGCCGCCGGGCAGGCCGGTCGCCACCCGCTGCAGGCCGTCGGTCAGCGCCCGCACCTGCTTCGGATCGTCCACATTCGTCGCCGGATTGGTGGCGCCGGTCGGGTCGTCCGGGGTGAACGCGACCAGGATCAGCCCACCGAGGCCGAACTTGGTGACCATCTCGGCGGGGGTCGCCACGCCGGCGATCCGCTTGTTGCCGGCGGCGGCCGTCTCGTCTACCTGGTCGGCCTTGTCGCCGTAGGCATAGGGCATCAGGACCTGGCCGGCCAGCTGGGCGTCGGTGAAGGTCTTGACGGCTTCGCGCGCCCGGGCGGCAGGATCGCCGGTCGGGGCAGCGCTGACGGAAGGCGCGGAAGCGGCGGGAGACGCTGAGGCTGGAGCAGGTCGCGGCTGCTGCGGCGCATCACTGCTGCCGCACCCGGCCAGCAGAGACAAAGCCACGGGTACGGCCACAGCAACGCGAAACGCCCTCTTCACGGCTGTCATTCGATCAGCTCCCGAGCGCGTAGACAAACCGGTCCACCCCAGGAACGGGGGCAGGCGCACCCCCTTGACAACGGGCGGGCCGACCCCACCAACGACGTGCCGCTAAGGGAAAGGTCGGGCCGACTTCCGGCCCGAACGGCAAGGTCGACGGGAAGTCGGCGCTCGACCGGGCTGCGAAGCCAGCGGCTGACCAGCAGGCGGTCAGTCGGCGAGGTAGGGCCTCGCCAGGACAACGTCCCGCTGGCGAGGAACGGCGTAGGCCAGCGCCCAGCCCCCGCAGTCGGCGGGTGACCGCCCGCAGCTATCACGGCGGGTGCCCGCCCGCAGCTATCAGCAGGTAACCGGCCCGGTTCCCCGGCCATGATCCAGCCACATGACGCAGGACCACTCCTGGCGTTGGATCAGCCCACCCGGGTGAGCAGGGTGACCGGCGCACCGTCACCGGCGTACCGGTACGGCTCAAGCTCGGCGTCCCACGCTGTGCCCAGCGCCTTCTCCAGGGCATGCGAGAGCGCCTCCGGAGCCTTGGCCGCGGCCATGATGGCCCGCAGCCGATCCTCACCGATCTGGATGTCACCGGACGCCCCGATGGTGCCGCGGAACAGTCCGCGGCCCGGGACGTGCATGAAACGCTCCCCGTCGACTCCGGGGCTCGGTTCCTCGGTGACCTCGAAACGGATCATGGGCCACTGCCGGAGGGCAGCAGCCAGCTCGGCGCCAGTCCCGGGCCGTCCGGTCCAGCTGCACTCGGAACGCCGCATGCCGGGGTCTACCGGCTGCGCCGTCCAGTGCAGATTGACCGGCGCGGTCAGGACGCGCGCGATCGCCCACTCGACGTGCTGGCACACGGCGAGTGGAGTCGAGTGGACGTATACGACGCCACACGTTGGCACGGTGACCTCCCGGAGACCGAGGTGCGTCTTCCCCTACGACCTCGACCGCGGTTGATCGTGCTCCATGATGCCGGGTGGTACGGATGGTGCGCCAGAGAAACCGCAATATCGACATGTGAATGGCCGTCGAGGCACACCTGACCTAACGGCCGAACCCCGTCCGGCGGCACGGCCATGCCGGGTTCGTGTAGGCTGGCTGCGGCATTTTCTGCCGACAACTTTGCCGAGGAATACCTAGCTAGGAGTACCGCCGTGGCCAGCAACACCTCAAAGACCGCCCGCGCATCAGTCCGCGCCGGCCAGGCCGGTCAGGGCGGGGCCCTGAGCGTGCTGGGTGAGTTCAAGTACCTCATCCCGCTCGCCGAAGGGCGCTTCGCCTACGTGCGTAACCTGACCAACGGCAAGACCAACCACCTCCGCACCGACTCGGACGCCTTCGTCGAGGAGATCCGCACCCTCGCGGCCGCCGGCCACGGCGCCAAGATCCGCGCCGAGATCGAGGGCCTGGACGCCTCGTTCCCGCAGCACGGCTGGGGCGCGACCGAGAAGCGCCTCGCGGACGCCGGCGTCTTCGAGAGCTGAGCAACCCCGCTACAAAGGCGCTCTCCAGACCACGAGGTCCGGGGAGCGCCTTTTTGCGCCCACTGAAGATCACGACAAGTTGATCAGCGCGCCGGGGGCTGCGTGGTCACTCGGGCGGCAAGGCAGCGCGCAATGGCGGCCGTCAGCCGAGGCCACCGATGGCCAGGCCAGGACGACGCAGCCCAGACCACGGGCCGACGAAACGGGCACGACGGCGCCAGGCCTGGCCCGGGCGAGGTGGCCCGGCCGACGTCGCCCGCAAGGGTGAGGTGGCCAGGGCGCCCGGGCGCGCTCGGGCGACGGGGCCGGGCCGGCGTGGCGCAGCCAACCCACGGAGACCAGAACGACCTCACCGGTCGCTGCCGTTGCGAGCGCTACGGAGTGCAGCCAGCCACGACCCACGGCCCAATCAGCTGAGCAGCTCGACCAGCCCGGTGTCGAGGTCGTAGACCGCCCCCGCGACCCCGACCTTCCCCGCAGCAATCGCCGCCGGCACCCCCGCCACGTCCTGCATCCGCTGCACCGTCCGCGCCACATGAGCCCGCATAGCCTTGGCCGTCACCTCGGGATCATCCAGCCCGACCGCCCGCACCGCAGGCTCGATCTCATCCACCAGATACCCCACGTCCCCGTCCGGGCGGTCCCCCGCCCGCAGGGCGGTCACCGTAGCGTCCACCGCGCCGCACCGAACGTGGCCCAGCACCATGATCAACGGCACGTTGAGGGCCGACACGGCGAAGCCGACCGAGCCGAGCACCGCGTGGTCGACCACGTGACCACCGGAGCGGACCACGCAGATCGAGCCGAATGTCTGGTCGAAGATCGCTTCCAGCGGCACCCGCGAGTCGATGCAGCCCAGGACCACGGCGTGCGGGAGCTGCCCACCGGACGCCGCCGCAGCAGCCGACACGTCGTGGCCGTGCAGCGGCCGGCCGCTGACGAACCGGCGGTTGCCGGCGATCAGCTCCGCGAGCGCGTCATCCGGCCGCACGATCCGCGCCGGGGCGTCCGGGCGGTCGGCGACTGTCGCAGGCGCGGGCCCCGCGGCCGGGACCGCTCCGACCATGGTCGATGAACTCGAGGCGGCCGCCGGGTGCACCGGCGCTGCCTGTTCCGCAGGTGAGGAAGCCGTCATGGCTCTGATTCTCTACGAGTGACCAGCCGGGGACAGCCTGTGCGAGGCAGATCACGTCGCTCCGCCCACCGACTGGGACGGGCCGGTCGGCGCAAGATCTTCCATGGGTCTGGCAATTCGGTCTTTCGCGCGTGATGCTTATTACCCGTGGGTACAACGGGGCCGTGCGAATCACGGAGGTGCCCATGTCCGAGCGGTCGGAGCTCACCCTCGCCGATGGCGTACGGCTGCATGTCGAGACCAGTGGCCCGGCCGACGCGCCGGTGACCGTGGTGCTGTTGCACGGCTGGTGTCTCGACCGGCGGACCTGGCATCACCAGAGCAAGGCGCTGGAGCAGGTCGACGCCCGGGTGGTCGCGTACGACGCGCGGGGGCACGGCCGTTCCTCCCCGACCCGGCTGCGCTCGGCCACGCTGGCCCAGCTCGGTGACGATCTCGCCGAGGTGCTCCGGGAGTACGCCCCGGCCGGGCCGATCGTGCTGGTCGGGCACTCGCTGGGCGGCATGACGATCATGGAGTTCGCCGACTCGTATCCGCAGGAGTTCGCTGGGCGGGTGGCCGGGCTGGTTTTCGTCTCGACCACCGCCGAGGGCGCCACCCACACCTGTTACGGCCTGCCCACCACCATCACGCCGGTCCTGCGGGCCGCTGAGGAGGCCGGTGCCGGTCTGCTGGCCCGGCTCGGCGCCTGGCGCCCGCACAACGCGATGCTGCCCGTACTGCGTCCGACCGTGCGCTGGCTGCTCTTCGGCGACGACTACGAGCCCGGCGACCTGGAGGTCACCATGTCGGCGTTCGGGCGGGCCTCGCTGCGGTCCATCGGCGGTTTCCGGGCCTCGGTCGGCGCCCAGCACCGGCTGGACACCCTGGCCGCGCTCGGTGACGTGCCCGCCGCCGCGCTGGTCGGCGACCGGGACCGGCTCACTCCGCCGCCGTGTGCCGAGTCGATCGCCGGGGCTCTCGCGGGCACCGAGCTGACCGTCTTCGAGGGCGCCGGCCACATGCTCATGATGGAACGCCCGGCCGAGGTCTCCGCCGCCCTGCTCGCCGTCGTCGACCGCGCAGCGAAGAGCACCCCGAGCCGCGCGCCGGCCCCCGCCCGGCGCACCGGCTACGACCAGGCGGCTTGATCCGACCGGCCGAGGCGCTCCGACGCGAACCCGACGGCCCCGGCCGCGGAAGGGGCGTGCCGCGACGGTCCCGGCCGCGGAAGGGCGTGCCGCCGTCGACGCAGGTGCCGCAACAGGAGTAAGTTCGATTGCCCCCTGGCGCCGGTGCCGGGCGGCGGCAAGAGCACGCGGAGCACCAGCGGGGAGCACAACGGACTTGAGCGACGCCACCGTCCTGCAGCAGGAGATCGCCGTCGAGCAGCAGCACGTCGACCGGGTGTACGCCCGGCTCGCCGACCTGCGCCAGGACGCGTCCCGGGCCGAGAAGGAGGGCTATCAGCTGGCCGGCGTCGGCACCTTCGGCGCCCTGGTCGAGCGGGACGCCATGGTGTTCCACCGGGCCCGCCGCCGGCACGCCCTGGACGCCGAGTACGAGGGCCTGGTCTTCGGCCGCCTGGACCTGACCAGCGGCGCCGTGCACTACGTGGGCCGGATGGGCATCCGCGACGAGGAGTCGCAGTCGCTGGTCGTGGACTGGCGTGCGCCCGCCGCGGCGGCCTTCTACCGGGCCACGCCGGCCGATCCGCTGGGTGTGGTGCGGCGCCGGATGATCCAGTCGGCGCGCGAGCGGGTCACCAACATCGAGGACGACCTGCTCGACCCGGAGGCCGCTCCCGCCGACATGCGGGTGGTCGGTGACGGCGCGCTGCTGGCCAGTCTTTCCAAGGCGACCGGCCGGGGTATGCGCGACATCGTCGCCACCATCCAGCGGGAGCAGGACGACGCGATCCGCTCCCCCGCCTCCGGTGTGACGATCGTCACCGGTGGTCCGGGCACGGGCAAGACCGCGGTGGCGCTGCACCGGGCGGCGTACCTGCTCTATTCCGACCGCAGCCGGTTCGCCGGCGGCGGCATCCTGGTGGTCGGCCCGTCCGGGGTGTTCGTCGACTACATCGCCACGGTGCTGCCGTCGCTGGGCGAGGACACCGCGACGCTGCGTTCGCTCGGTTCACTGGTCGCCGGGTACGACGCCACCCGCACCGACCCGACCGCGGTGGCCGCGCTCAAGGGCTCGCTGCGGATGCGCCGGGTGCTGGAGCGCGCCTCGCACGACGCGGTGCCGGGCGCCCCGACCGAGCTGCGCCTTCTCTACCGCGGTGCCCTGCTGCGCCTGGACTCCGCCGACCTGGAGCGGATCCGGCGCAAGGCGCTGCCGCGGGGCGCGCGCCGCAACGAGGTCCGGGGCACCGGCTTCGACCGGATCTTCGACGCGCTGTGGACGCAGGCCAAGGGCTCGGTCAAGACGCTGCCGGAGAAGCAGGAGTTCGAGGCCGAGCTGGCCGACCGCACCGACTTCCGGGACTTCCTGCGGGCGTGGTGGCCTCGGTTCACCCCGATGCGGGTGCTGCGCTGGCTGGCCGAGCCCGCCCGGCTGCGGGGGTACGCCAACGGGCTGCTGGCCCGCGAGGAGATCGCGCTGCTGCAGGGCTCGTTCGACGGGCTGGCCGAGCACGGGCCGACGATCGCCGACGTGGCGTTGCTGGACGAGCTGGACGAGCTGATGGGCCGCCCGCGGCAGCCGGCGAAGAGGAACCGCAACAACCCGTTCCACGTCCGCGACGGGGTGCAGGAGGTCAGCACGTTCGCCGACCGCCAGGCGCTGAGCCGCGCGCAGATCGTCCGCGACGAGGATTACCGCGACTACGCCCACGTGGTGGTGGACGAGGCGCAGGACGTGACCCCGATGCAGTGGCGGATGATCGGCCGGCGCGGCGCGTACGCGTCCTGGACGATCGTCGGTGACCCGGCGCAGACCGCCTGGTCCGGCGACGCCGAGGAGCTGGACCGGGCCCGCGACCGGGCGCTGGGCTCGCGGCGCCGCAACACGTACTCGCTGACCACGAACTACCGCAACTCGTCGGAGATCTTCGCGGTCGCCGCCCGGGTCATCCTCACGATCATGCCGGACCTGCCGCTGCCCTCGGCGGTACGCAGCACCGGGGTGGAGCCGGTGGACCTGGTCGTGGGGGCCGCGCAGCTGCCGGAGGCGGTCCGCGAGGCGGCCGAGAAGCACCTGTCCGACGTCGACGGCACCATCGGCGTGATCACGCCGGTGCTGCGCCGCGACGAGATGGCCGGGTGGGTGGCCGGTCTGCCCGAGCGGATCCAGGTGGTCACCGCGTTGCAGGCCAAGGGCATGGAGTACGACGCGGTGGTGCTGGTCGAGCCGGCCGAGATCGCGGTCGACGCCAGCGGCACCCGGACCCTGTACGTGGCCTTGTCGCGGGCCACCCAGCGCCTCACGACGGTGGGGACCCGCGACTGGCACGGTGCGACTCGTTAGGGGCGCTTGACCCCTACCGCGGTGTATTCGGTCTCCGGCGTGGCCGGCGTGGTGAAGCGAGCGTTCGGCAGGTAGAAGTACTTGCCGTACTCCGCGATGGTGGTGGGCACGTCGAAGCGCGGGTCGGTGGTGCGGCTGACCACCGTGCCCTTGGTGGCGCGCTTGTCGAGCTGGATCCGGGTGATCACGTTGAGCCGGTTCTGCACCACGTAGAGGGTGCTGCCGCGCAGCCACAGGCCGTCACCGTTGGGCACGGACTCGCCGCCGAGGTCGATCTCGGTGGTGCGCCCGCTGTACGACGTACGGAAAAGCTTGCCGGTGTTGGACTGCACGATGATCAGCCCCCGGCGGTCGGGGGTCGGCGCGATGCCGTTGGCGTTGTTGCCGGTCTGGTAGGTGATGTCGCCGGTCAGCGGCACGCGGACCGCCTCGGCGGGCAGCTTGCCGTGCCGGCCCAGCGGCAGTTTGAACAGCACCGGGTTGGTGGAGTCGGTGTACCAGGCGGCGCCACCGGTCAGGGTCACGTCGTTGATGAACGACGGGACGGTCTGCAGCGTGTACGACTTCAGCACCGCACCGGTGGCGGCGTTGATCACGCGGGCGTTGCCGCCGCTGCCGCCGGAGACGAAGAGCCGCCCCCGGTTGTCGATCTTGAGACCGAGCGACTGCGTGCCGGGGCCCTGGCTGATGACCTCACCGCGGCCGGTGCGCAGGCTGGCCCGGTAGATGTCACCGTCCACCCGGGAGCCGAAGTACGCGTACGGGGCCTTGCCGATCGCGATGCCCTCCGGCTGGAAGCCGTCCGGCAGCTGGATGGTGGACTGCAGGGAGCCACCGCGGTGGGCGGCCTCGGCGGGAGCGGCGCCGAGCACCACGGCCAGGGCTGCCGTGGTGACGAGTGCGAGAGTGCCTCTGGACAAGGGGTGATTCCTTCCAGGCGGGAACTTTCTGGCACCCCTCTGTACCCGCGGAATGGCATTCAAGTTCAAGTTGCATACATAGCGATGTGAACATATATTGGCCGAGGCCCAGCGCGGCGACGGAAGGTAGGGCTCATGGGAGCCGGGCACGACCACGGAGGCCAGGCCTTGCGGGCCGGCGAGCGGCACCGCACCCGCCTGTGGTGGGCGGCCGGGCTGCTGGCCGCGTTCATGCTGGTCGAGGCGGCAGCCGCGCTGTCCACCGGCTCACTGGCCCTGCTCTCCGACGCCGGGCACATGTTCACCGACGTGCTCGGCATCGCGATGGCCCTGGCCGCGATCCACGCCGCCGGCCGGGCCGCCACCGACTCGCAGCGCACCTTCGGGCTCTACCGGCTCGAGGTGCTGGCCGCCCTGGCCAATGCCCTGCTGCTGACCGGTGTCGCGATCTACGTGCTCATCGAGGCCGTGCGGCGCTTCTCCGATCCTCCGCACGTGCCGGCCGGCGCGATGCTGATCGTGGCGACCGGCGGTCTGCTGATCAACATCGTCGCCTTCCTGCTGCTGCGGGCCGGGGCCAAGGAGAGCCTCAACGTCCGCGGGGCGTATCTGGAGGTGCTCGGCGACCTGCTGGGCTCGGCGGGCGTCATCGTCGCGGCCGCGATCATCGCGGTCACCGGCTGGTCGTACGCGGACCCGATCGTCGCCGTGGTCGTGGCTCTGTCGATCCTGCCCCGCACCTTCGCCCTGGGTCGCGCCGCGGTCCGCATCCTGGTGCAGGCCGCCCCCGAGCGCCTGGACGTGGGCGACGTGCGGTCGCGACTGGCCGCCGTACCGGGCGTCTGCGACGTCCATGATCTGCACGTCTGGACATTGACCTCGGGCATGGACGTCGCCTCGGCCCACCTGAGCCTGGAGCCCACCGCCGAACTCGGCACGGTGCTGGCCACCGCGCGGGAGGCTCTCCACCACGACTTCGCCATCGATCACGCGACATTGCAGGTCGAACCGGTCGGCGCGGGCGGCCCGTGCACCCCGGCCGGTTGGTAGCAAGCCGTTCGAAGCATCCCCCGGAAGGCGTCCGGCTCCTACACTCCTTGTGACGCCAACCACAGAGGGGATCGCCATGACGCAATCCGTCATCCACCAGCCCCGGGTGGCCTGGGAGGCCGCCCGCGCATTCGTCCGGATGGCCGCCGGTCCGAGCTACGACGCGTACGCGGGCCGGGTGCTCAGCCGCCTCGGCACCGAGATGTACGGCGAACTGGCCAACACCCGCCAGCGCCTGCTCGAGGCGTCGGTGCAGAGCAGCGACAGCGACCGGTTCACCGCCGACATCGAGGCCGGCCGGTGGCGGGTCCGCCTGGAGGACCTGCTGCGCAGCGACCCGTCGCTGGTCACGCCGCTGCGCGAGCTGACCGAGGCCGCTGCCCGATAACTGCCCGGGCGCGCCGCGAGCGCCCCTTTGCCATGATCTGCGTCATGTTGACGCCGACACCCCTGATGGACCTCGTCACCGGCTTCTGGAGTTTCAAGACCTTCGCCGCCGCCGTCGAGCTCGACCTGTTCACCCGGCTCGCGGGCGGCCGCACCCTGACCGTCGCGGCCGCCGAGCAGGAACTGGGCCTGCCCGATCGCCCGGCCGACCTGCTGCTCACCGCCTGCGCCTCGCTCGGGCTGCTGGAACGCGCCGGCGACGGCTACCGCAACACCGCGCTGGCCGAGGAGTTCCTGGTCCGCGGCAAGCCGTACTACTTCGGCGGGCAGGTCACCTACTGCGACCACCGCACCTATCTGCCGTGGCACCGCATCGGCGAGGCGCTGCGTACCGACCGGCCGCTGACCTGGGATCCGGACACCCAGGAGTCGATGTTCACCACCGCCGACCCGCAACTGCTGGCCACGTTCTGGGAGGCGATGTACTCCACGTCGATCTTCACCGCGCGGGCGCTGGGCGGTGCGGTGGACCTGGCCGGGCGGCAGCGGCTGCTGGACGTGGGTGGCGGCTCCGGGGCGTACCCGATTGAGCTCTGCCGGCAGCAGCCGGACCTGACCGCCACCGTGCTGGATCTCCCGCATGTCTGCGAGATCGCCGCGGGCAAGATCGAGCTGGCCGGACTGGCCGACCGGATCACCACCCGGGCCGGCGACTTCCTCGCCGACGCCGCGCTCCCCGGCGGTCACGACACGGTGCTGTTCAGCATGATCCTGCACGACTGGGACGAGGCGACCAACCGGGAGCTGCTGGCCAAGGCCTACGCGGCCCTGCCGGCCGGCGGCCTGGTGATCATCTCCGAGCTGCTGCTGGACGCGGACCGCACCGGACCCGCCCCGGCCGCCCTGATGGGGATGAACATGCTGGTCGAGACGGTGGGCGGACGCAATTACTCGGACGCGGAGTATGCCGACTGGCTGACCGGCGCGGGCTTCGGTCAGGTCCGTACGGTTCGCTTCGACGCGCCGGGAGCCAACGGCGCCGTGCTGGGAATCAAGCCGACCGGCTAAATCAGCGATCACGCCCGGCGGCGGGGGCCCGTCCGCAAGACTGTGCTCATGAGCCACAAAGGCGTCATGGTGTTCGTGCCTGCGCCCCAGCTGACCGTGACGCTCGAGCAGCAGCACGACAAGGCGGAGCTGCACGTGCACCCGGGCGGGCAGGGCGTCTGGCAGGCCCGGATGATCACGCTGCTGGGGGCCCAGGTCACCCTCTGCTCGGCCACCGGCGGCGAGGTCGGGCGGGTGCTGGAGCCGCTGCTGAAGTTCCACGGCGTGACGCTGAAGACGATCAAGCGCGACTCCGGCACCGGCTGGTACGTCCACGACCGGCGCAGCGGCCAGCGCCAGGAGCTGGCCGAGGACCCGGGCCAGCCGTTGTCGCGGCACGAGATGGACGAGCTCTACAGCCTCGCGCTCGCCGAAGGGCTGCGGGCGGGCATCGCCGTGCTCAGCGGGCCCGCCCACCCGTCCGTCGTGCCCGCCGACATCTACCGGCGGCTCGCCACCGACCTGGGCGCCAACGGCTGCAAGGTCATCGTCGACCTGTCCGCGGCCCACCTCGCCGCCGCGCTCGAAGCCCGCCCGCACGTGGTCAAGGTCAGCCACGAGGAACTCATCCGCGACGGCATGGTCAAGGACGGCTCCACCGAGTCGCTGACCCGCGCGCTGCACAAACTGCACGACGACGGGGCCGAGATGGCGCTCGTCTCGCGGGCCGACGAGGGCGCGCTGGCCCTGATCGAGGACCAGGTGTACGAGGTCGACATGCCGAAGATGATCGCCGCCGAGTCCCGCGGGGCCGGCGACTCGATGACCGCCGGAGTAGCGGCGGTGCTCGCCCAGGGCGGCACGCTGTGTGACGCCGTACGGACGGGCGCCGCGGCCGGCGCCCTCAACGTGACCCGCCACGGGCTCGGCACCGGACGCATCGACGCCGTCCAGGTGCTGACCGAGCGGGTGAGACTGACGCCCGTCGACACGAAGGTGCCGGTATGACGACGCCACGGATCCTGATCACCAACGACGACGGGATCGACGCGCCCGGGCTGCGCCACCTGGCCCGGGCCGCCGCCCGCCAGGGCCTCGACATCGTGGTCGCGGCGCCGCTGACCGAGGCCAGCGGCACCAGCGCCGCCATGACGGCGGTGGAGAAGAACGGCAAGATCGTGGTGTCGCAGCGGGAGCTGCCCGGGGTGCGCAACGTGCCCGCGTACGCGGTGGCGGCCTCCCCCGCCTTCATCGTGCTGCTCGCCCTGCGCAGC
This sequence comes from Actinoplanes sp. CA-051413, assembly GCF_050955795.1. Classification (NCBI taxonomy): domain Bacteria; kingdom Bacillati; phylum Actinomycetota; class Actinomycetes; order Micromonosporales; family Micromonosporaceae; genus Actinoplanes; species Actinoplanes sp. CA-051413. The sequence continues at coordinate 1,831,123 of NZ_CP192100.1, read as the reverse complement.
GCCTTCGGCCCGCCCCCGCAGATCGTCCTGTCCGGCATCAACCGCGGCGCCAACGCGGGCGCGGCGGTCGTGCACTCCGGCACGGTCGGCGCCACCCTGACGGCCTCGCACGCGGGACTGCACGGCCTCGCCGTCTCCCTGGACGTGCTCTCCCCGGCCAACGGCACCGCGGCCAGCGGCGGCCAGGCCATCGCCGACCTGGAACACGCCGACGACGAGAACCGGCACTGGGACAGCGCCGCCGGCCTGGCGATGAAACTGCTGCCCACACTGACCCACACGCCGCCGGGCACGGTGCTCAACCTGAACGTGCCGGACCTGCACGTGGACGGCATCCGCGGGCTGCGCCGGGCCACCCTGGCCAGATTCGGTCAGGTGCAGATGAGCATCGCGGAGGCCGGCGAGGGCTTCGTCCGCACCGCGGTGCAGGCCGCCGACGAGCCGCTGGAACCGGGAACCGACCTGGCGGCGCTGGCCGAAGGCTTCGCGGTGGTCACCCCGATCCGCTCACCGGCCGAGGCCACCGACGTGAAGTTCAACCTCGAGTCGATCGTCGTGCAGACGCCGGCGATCTAGCTGCGGCGTCAGTTGACCGAGGGCTCGGGCAGGGTGACGCCGTCCAGGATCCGCCAGAGGTCCAGGGCGACGTCGACGCTCAGTGGGCGGTCCTCGGGGCGCTTCGCCATGCAGGCGCGGACCAGATCGCGCAGCGGCGGCGGCAGGCCGGGGATGGCCAGGACAGGGGTCGGCGCGAGGTGACCGACCCGGCCGGCGGCCACGATCATGGCCGCGACCGCCGGAGGGTACGGGGAACGACCGGTCAGCATCTCGTAGAGAAGCACGCCCAGGGTGTAGACGTCGTCGGCCGGGCGGGCGAACGCCGTCTTGGGATGCGAGGGCAGGGCGTTCGCGTCGCCGTCGCGGTCCAGGTCGCTGTGCCTTGCCGCTCCTCGGGCCGGGTCAGCGTGACGGGCGACACCGTGATCCGGAGCACCATGCCTAGGGGCACCGTGCCTGGGGCCGCCGCCGCCGTGGAGTACCGCGCCGCGGGCGGGGGCCTCGCGGGAGGCGCTGCGACGGATCAGGACCGGGTGGGCGCCGGAGTCGCCGGTGCGCAGCGCGGCCGTGGCCAGGCCGAAGTCGATGATCTTGATGCCGGCCGGGCTGACCATGATGTTGCGGGCGGTCAGGTCCCGGTGCACCACGCCCCGCCGGTGCGCCACGGCCAGCACGTCAGCGGCCGTAGCGGCGATCCGCACAGCCTCCGGCCATTCCAGCCGCCCCCGGGCCAGCCGCTCGGTGAGCGGCACCCCGGCCAGCAACTCCAGCACCACGTACGGCACCACACTGCCGTCGGGCAGCGGCGCCTCGCCGTACTCGAAGACCCGGGGCACGCTCGGGTGCCGCAGCCGGTCGGTGATCAGCGCCTCGCGCCGTACGTCCTCGCGGGCCTGCATGTCGTCGGCCAGGCTCGGGGCCAGCACTTTCACCGCCAGCTTGCGACCCTGGCGGGCGTCGACGGCCGAGTAGACGGTCGAGACACCGCCCTGGCCGATGGCGCCGATCAGCACATATCGCCGGAGGATGGCGGTGCCCATCGGAAGTTTCGCCACGCAGGGCACTATCCCCTACCGCCGAGCACCCGGACAAGCCGCCTCAGGAAGGCTTAACTTCCATGATCACTCGCGGTCAGGCGCCGGACACGAGGGGCTGATGAGAAGGCTCGTCGCAATCCGCGCACGGCTGGGGTGCGCCGAACAGGCCGAGCAGGCCGGTGACCCAGAGCTGGCGGTGCGCGAACCGGCTGGGACGCGTGACGACCAGCTTGACGCCACTGACGCTGGCCAGCTGGAACGCCGCGACCAGGGCACTGATGCCCACGGAATCGATGAAGGTCACGCCGTGCATGTCGAGCTCGATGCGCTCGGGACGGCCGGCGGCGAGCTGACCCGCCACGGCGTCCTTGATCTCGTACGCGTTCTCGACGTCGATCTCACCCGCTGGGGAGATCTCCACCACCCCTGCGGGGAGTGTCGACGTCGTTATCGACAGCGTCACGCCACTACCTCCACCCGCCCGGGATGCCCCGAGCGTCTGCTCCTCTGCACGACGGCGGCCGTACCTGATGCCGCTGTCGTCGGGGGCCGCGATGAATACCCCCGTCGGGTTCGGTGAAACTGCTCGAACCGTAGTGCGTGAACCTGGCAGGCACCTGTGTGCCCCGTGTGAACCGACGCAAGCGTACCCAGCGATGTCCACCGTTTTATCCGACGTGACGCTGTCCACATCCGACTGACGTCGCCCGTTCACCGGTACGTTTGCCTTTCGTGGCGCTTGGGCACGTTCGACAAGTCGACGACCCACCCGCCGGCACCGGCGATCGCAGGAGGTACCGAGGAGATGCTCTCTCGTAAGAACACTGCCGAGCGCACAGCCGCGCAGGCCTGGGACTACTTGTCGTCCGCGATGGCGGGCGCCGGCGAGAGCGCCAAGGACGCCGGCAAGCACACCGCCGACCTGGCCAGCGCCAAGGCGGCAGTCGCCGCGGCCACCGCCACCAAGTTCGCTGACAAGGCGAGCAAGCAGAGCGGCAAGCTCGCCGGCAAGGCGGGCAAGAAGAGCAGCAAGCTGGCCGACAAGGCCGCTGCCAAGCTCGCCGAGGTGAGCGACGAGGCGTACGAGCGCGCCAACCTGGCCGCGAACGCGCTGGCCGGCCGCAAGCCGGGCCTGCCCTGGGGCCTGCTCATCGGCGCCGGCCTGCTCGGTGTCGCGCTGGGCTGGGCTGCCGCGACCACCGCCCGGGCCGCGCTGGAGCGCCAGGCGGAGAACGAGCAGCTGGAGCTGGCCGAGTCCGAGCCCGACGCGGTGGTAGTGGTCACACCGACCTACGACAACTGACCGGCGGCGGCCGCCGGACGGAGCCCTTTGCCGCCCGGCGGTCGCTGTTTTCTGTCGGGCCCCGCGCCTAGGCTCTTCGCCATGGAGCCCGTGTTCTTCGCCGACGCGTCGGAGCTGCGTGCCTGGTTCCTGGAGCATCACGCCGACGCGCCCGAGCTGCTGGTGGGCTACTACAAGAAGCACACCGGCCGGCCGACGGTGCAGCACACCGAGGCGATCGAGCAGGCGTTGTGCTTCGGCTGGATCGACAGCATCGGGCGCCGCATCGACGACGAGCGCTACCAGGTCCGGTTCACTCCGCGGCGCAAGGGCAGCGTGTGGAGCGCGGTCAACGTGGCCAAGATCGCCGAGCTGACCGCGGCGGGGCAGATGCACCCGGCCGGGCTGCACGCCTTCGAGTCCCGCAAGCCCGAACGGGTGGCGGCGTATTCGTACGAGCAGCCCGCGGACGCGGTGCTCGACGCTGAGCAGACTGCCCGGTTCGAGGGCGAGGAGGCGGCATGGAATTGGTTCTCGGCGCAGCCCGCGTCCTACCGCCGGGCTGCCGTGCACTGGGTGGTCAGCGCCAAACGGGAGGAAACCCGGCAACGGCGCCTCGGCCAGCTGATCACCGACTCCGCGGCGGGCCGGACGGTGCCGCCACTGACCCGCCGATGAGCCGGCACCACGCCCGGCCGGCGACCGACCGACCTCGCCTGGAGGTGACGTGAATCTGTACAGTTGGCCCCGGCTCGCAGCCGGGCCTCCGTTCCGCGTCATCCGTCCGTGGCGACACCCGAGTAGATAGGTCCGCTGGTGCTCAGTTCGGGAAGTCTCCTGGACAACCGCTACCGGTTGGACGAGCGCATCGCCACGGGTGGCATGGGCGACGTGTGGCGCGGCACCGACGTGGTGCTCGGCCGCACGATCGCCGTCAAAGTGCTGCGCAGCGCCATGCTGTCCGACCCGGAGTTCGCCGCCCGCTTCTACGGCGAGGCGCGGATGATGGCTGCCTTCCGGCACCCCGGCGTCGTCGAGGTGTACGACTACAGCGCCGGTGACGTCAACGACGAGGACAACTGCGCGTACCTCGTGATGGCGTACGTCGACGGCGAGCCGCTCTCGGCCCGGCTCAAGGAGCAGGGCCGCCTGGGTGTCGCCGAGACCATGTCGATCGTGGCGCAGGCGGCCGAGGCCCTGCACGCCGCCCACGAGAACGGCACCGTGCACCGCGACGTCAAGCCGGGCAACCTGATCGTCAAGCCCAACGGCACGGTGATCCTGGTCGACTTCGGCGTGGCCCGCTCCGCCGCCGTGACCAGCGTGACCGGGCTCAACGCGATCGTCGGCACCGCGCTGTACATGGCGCCCGAGCAGGTCGCCAAGGGCAACGTCACCCCGGCCACCGACGTGTACGCGCTGGGCGCGGTCGCCTACCACTGCCTGGCCGGCCACCCACCGTTCGACGGTGACAACGCTCTGCAGGTGGCGCTGCGTCACCTGGAGGACGACCCGGAGCCGCTGCCGGAGACCACCGTGCCGCCGGCTGTCCGCGAGCTGATCAGCCGCGCGATGGCCAAGCACCCGGAGGACCGGTTCGCCGACGCCGCCGAGTTCGCCGTGGCCGCACTGGCCGCCGCCGGCACTCTGGACTGGCGCTCGCAGACCGGCACCTCGATGACGGGCACGGCCCTGCGCCGCCCGACGATGCACGGCCCGTCGACCACCGGCACAACCCTGGGCGGTGCCGGCGTGGCCGGAGCGGGCCTGGGCGGTGCGGGCCTGACCGGCGCCGGCCTCGGACAGACCGGCACGTCGATGAGCGGCACCTCGCTGACCAGGCCGATGAGCCCGGCCGCGCCCCGCCGCACCATGCCGGGCCAGCGCAACCTGCTCGAAGCCGCACCGCCGATGCAGGCCCCGCCCCGCAAGCGCGGCCGCACGAAGAACGAGCTCGCCGTCCTGCTCACCGTGATCGGCCTGTTCATCCTGGCCGGCGGTCTGGCCCTGGCCATCGCCCTGCAGAGCGGCGACGCCGACGCGGACCAGAAGCCGAACACCATCGTGCCGACCGAGTCGACCACAGCCGACGACGAAACCGAAGATCCGGTGGAGCCCACCGAGACGACCGCGGCCCCCCGCCCGGTGAACCCGCCGGCCAACACCCAGAAGCCCACCCAGAAGCCGTCCGTCAGCAAGTCGGTGTCGACGTCGGCCTCGACGTCCACGTCCCCGACCCCGGACAAGACGACAACGCCGCCCGTGACCGAGCCGGCCACCACCACCCCGGCGGCGCCCACGACCGAGCCGCCACCGCCGGAAGGTGGCGGCGGCGGCGAGGACGGCGGCGGCACGGGCACCGGCAACAACTGACGGATCAGCGGTCGTCGCCGCTGCCGCTCAGCACGCCGCGGTGTTGCCGGCTGGCCAGTTTGGCCAGGTTGGCCTGCGCGATGTCGTCCAGTGAGAGGTCGAGGTAGTCGGCCAGCACCGCGACGTACCAGAGCACGTCACCGAGTTCCTTGGTGATGTCGTCCCGGTCGATCCGGGACTCGTCGCTGTCGAGGTCGCGGACCCACTTCTTGAACTTCTCGGCGATCTCCCCGGATTCGCCGACCAGGCCGAGGACCAGGTGGAGCAGTTCGTTCTTCTTGTCACGGGGAGCGGCGGTGCGGAGGGCACCGCGCTGGTACTCGTCCAGGTCCATGGTCGGTCATTATGGCCGCGCCGGCGATCAGCGCGGACACGAGCCGACGTGGGTGCTCCCGTGGACCCGCAGCAGCCGCGTGGCCAGCACCTCATCCCCGACGCCTCGGCCGATCGCCTGGCCGGCCCGGTCGCTGAACGCGAAGTGCTGCCCGCCGAACACCCGCGACCGCCCCGCCTCCGTCGCAGCCGACGAGAAGCTCGGATAGCTGCGGGCCTGCCCACCCGGCGCCGTGTCGCTCACGTGCGTGAAGCGCACGTTGTCCGAGCAGAAGAAGCCGGCCAGCACCACAGCCCCCGCGTTGCTGTACGAGCTGTGCCCCGACGTCCACTCCGGGCTGCCTCCCACCGAACCCGCCCGCGCCGACCACGTCGGGTTCGCCGTGGTCAGCGGGTTGCCGTCGGTGTCCGCCTCGCGGATCGCCGTCGTCGGCCGCCAGTGCCGGTACGTCTCCTTGGTCCGCACGGTCGTCACGGTGGAGTCCGCCAGCGCCATGCTCACGAGCGCCGTCATCCGTGTCCCCTGGGCCAGCGACAGATCGCCGCCCACAGTCAGCGCGATCCGCAGCCATTCGCCCGGTGGCTGGTCCGAGCCCGCCGGGACCGACCAGAACTGGTACGTCGCTAGCAGCTCCGGTGCCGGCACAGCGGCGTCTCCCAGCACTGCGACCTCGGCGAACGCCGCCGCGTACTCGACGCTTGCCAGGGGCGGCGGCGGGCCGGGCACGTACGCGGCCGGGTCACGGACGGCGAACGGGCGCACATCGCGGTACTGCACCCCGGACCACTCCGCCCGGAACACCCCCGGTCCCGTTCCCGCCGGCTGGGTGCGTACCGGTGACGAGCCGTCGTCGGCCCGCGCCTGCACGACTGCCCGGCCGACCTCGTCGCCCCACCGGGCGCCCGCCGCGCGGCGGTGTCCGGGGCGTACGCGCGCCAGGTCGGCGTCGCGCCGGGTGTCGTAGGCCGCGGTCCGGGCCGGATCGACCGCCACCAGCACCACGTGCGCCGCGGACACCGCCGCCGCGTACGGGTCGGCGTCGCGGGGGCCCGGGCCGGGGATCAGGGCGTGGTGGCGGGCCGGCTCCAAACGGCCGGCGACGATGCCGTTGACGGCGTCGTACATCGCCACGTTGAGCATCGCGTACCAGCGGGCGGCGTCGGCGTCGCTCGCCCGGGTCGTGCGTACCGCCTGGAATGCCGCCTCGTTCCAGGCTCGCACCCCGTCGAAGTTCCAGGCTCGCACCCCGTCGAATCCGGCCGCCGGGCCGCTGTCAGCCTGGGCCGGGGTGGTCAGGCCCGCCAGGAGCAGGCCGGCTGTCGCCGCGACAAGAAGTTTTCGCATGATGCGCCTCCCGATACGGCTCGACCTTCCTCCTTCTGCCATCGATGTCCATCGAATGAGTCGGGAACACGACGCGGCGCCGGGCGAGTGTTTCTCAAGTCGGGCGGCGGTGGACCGATGAGAGGGGCTCTGGCACGGCACTGCTCCCGAGCCGCCCCCGGAAAGGCCCCGCATGACCACTCAGGTTCCCCCCGGCCCCGAGAACGCGGTCGCGCCCCAGGACTACCCCCAGTTCACAACGGGCTACGCGCAATATCCGCCCCAGCAGCCGGCCGGCGGCGGCTACCCGGCCGTCTCGTACCCGCAGGAGGGCGCGGCGGGCTACCCGGAGCCCGTACCGTATCCGCAGCCCGGCGGCCCGGCGCAGGCCGCCGCCCATCCCCCGCCCTCGGCTTATCCGACCGCCCCGCCGTGGGCCACCGCCGGGCAGGCGCCCGCGCCGCCGGAGCAGCCGCTGCCGCAGTACGGCGGCCTGCTGGTCCCGTTCCCCGACGAGATGCGGCACGCCTCCCGCGCCCAGGCCCCCGCGGTCTGGCCGGTGGCCGTCTTCACCATGCTGTTCGGCATCCTCGGGGCCATCTCCGCCAAGCGCCGCGCCGATCAGGCCCGGCGGACCCGGAACAGCACTGCCCCGTACTGGATCACGTTCTTGGTCTCCCTCGTGGCCGGCGCCTTCTGTTCCTTCGTGGCCTCGGCGGTGCTGGTCGGCCCGCTCGTCACCGAGCTCCGGGAGAACCAGCGGCTGGAGGCCGTGCAGCGCAACGTCGTCGGGGACGGCCAGCTCAAGGCGGCCCGGATCAACGTCACCGCGGCGCAGTGCCGGGCCGTGGGCGAGCGTGATGTCGAGGGCATGCGTGACTACCTGTGCCGGCTGACCCTCGACGACGGGCACACCGCCTCGCTGACCCTGACCGCCGACGAGGACGGCCAGTGGCACTCGGGGCCGGGCCGCTGAGCCGGCAATGAGCCTCCCGGCCGAAAGAGCGGCCGGCGGTGAGCTTCCCGGCCGAGAGAGCGGCCGGCAATGAGCCTCCCGGCCGAAAGAGCGGCCGGCGGCGAGCTTCCCGGCCGTAACAGTGGCCGGCCGGGATGGGGTGGGTGGGCCGTCGTGATGTTCCGGGGGGAACATCACGACGGCCTCCTGTTGTCGGCGGCCCTCGGTCAGAAGACCGGGACGCCCGCGCGGACCAGGCGCCAGTTGGCGACGAAGAAATCAGCCGGGTTGATCTCGCCCTTGGCCTGCGCCCAGTCGATCAGCAGCTGCCGGATCTCCTGCTGGGCGTTGTAGACCTGGGTCTTGACGATGCCCGGGAAGTTGCCGCCGCCGCTGCGCCGGTAGTTGTTCACTGCGACCACGAACTGGGCGTCCGGCGCGACTGCGGCACCGGCGATCTCCAGCCGGGTGATCCGGTCACCGACCGGGCGGCTGATGTCGATGTCGTAGTCGACGCCGGAGAACACGTCGTAGTTGTAGTCCGGCACCGCCGGGTCGCTGATCGTCGCCGGGTCGGGCGTGGCGCCCACCGGCAGCGTCACGAAGTACTTCGCCGAATACTCCAGGTACGCCTTCACCTCGGCCCCGGTCAGCACCACGGCCTCGAGCGTGTTGTCGAAGACGTACAGGCCGGCCACGTCGCGGATCTTGACGTCACCCTGCGGGAACACCGCCGTCCGGCTGAACGGCGCGGCGAGCGAGAGCACCGGCAGGGACGCGTACGGGGTGCCGGCCAGCGCCGCGGTCACCGTCTCGGTCTGCACCTTGTTGATGAAGTCCAGGATCGGCGTGTCCTTGTACCGCGACTCGACCGTGGTCAGCTCCACCGTGGAGGTGGCGACGACCTGGTTGACGTACGCGACCGTCTTGGCGTGCTGGGCCTTGACCACGGCCAGCACCCGCGGGTCCTCGGTGACCGTGTTGGTGTTGAGCAGGTCGGACTTCTTGTCGGTGATGGTCCACCGGCCGCGGTCGCGGGTCAGCGTGAAGTCCATCCGGCTCAGCCGCTGGCCCCACTTCGACGGCTCCGACAGCAGCACCTGGGCACCGGTCTGCTTGTTGGTGACGAAACGCTGCGGGACGTTGGCGTGCGCGTGCCCGAACAGGATCGCGTCGATGCCCGGGACCTGCTCGGCGATGAGCGCGCTGGGGTTCTCGTTCGGCAGCTCGGGGCCGTAGCTGGACGTGCCGCTGTCGCCGCCGTGCGCGGAGATCAGCACGATGTCGGCGCCGCGGGCCCGCATGACCGGCACCCACTTGGCGGCCGTGGCGATCATGTCGGCGAAGACCAGCTTGCCCTCGACGTTGCCCTTGTCCCAGATGGCCACGCCGGGGTTGGTCAGACCGAGGATCCCGACGCGCAGCGTCGGTGCGCCGTGCCCGAGGGAGACCTTCTTGATCACGTACGGCGTGAAGGCCGGCCGCTTGGTCGTCGCGTCGAGCGCGTTGGCGGCCAGCGCGGGGAAGCCCAGCTGGCGGATCCACAGGTTGAGCAGCGGCAGGCCGTAGTTGAACTCGTGGTTGCCCAGCGTGACCGCGTCGTAGTGCAGCACGTTCATGGCCTTGGCCATCGGGTGCTTCTCACCGGTCGAGGTGATCGGCTCCTGCTTGGCGTAGTACGTGGCCAGCGGCGTGCCCTGGATCGTGTCGCCGGCGTCGAGCACCAGGGTGGCCTTGCCCCGCCGCTCGGCCCGGATCTGGTTGACCAGGGCGGCGAGCTTGGCCACACCGACGTCGTTGTGCGCGCTGTCGTCGTACTCCAGGTCCTTGTAGTAGTCCCAGTTGTAGACGTTGCCGTGGGTGTCGGAGGTGCCGAGCACGGTCAGGTCGTACGCCTTCGGGTGGTGGCCGTGACCGGGACGTGTCGCGGGAGCGGCGCCGGCCGCGTCACCGAGCACGAGCGGAGCGGCGGCACCGGCAGCTGCGGCGGCGAGAACGCCACGCCGCGAGACGCCTGCGGGAAGGGTCATCAGGAACCTTTCGAGGGGAAAAGTGCACGCGCCTCGTGGGCGCCCACGAGGCACCATAACCGCCGATGCATTTCCAGGCGAGAGCTGCCGCGGGACCCGGCAGATGTCACGGGACCGGCGGGCATCTCGTAGGATCGCCGCCATGCCTGCGCAGCCGGAACTGCCGCTGCGTCCGATGACGCTCGGTGAGTTGCTGGACGCCGCCATGGCCCTGCTGCGGGCCCGGGCCCTTCCCCTGCTGGCCACGGCCGCCGTCCTCGGGCTGCTGGAGCAGGCCCTGCTGGTGCCGTTGCGCACCGCCGCCTTCGTCACCGCGCCCTACTACGGTCCGGCGCGCGGCCATTTCGGGCAGTGGTGGATCGTCACCGCGCTCGGGTTCGCCACCGAGACCGTCATCCTCACGCTGCTCGGCGCCCTCGCCGCGGCCGCCGCTGCTCCGGCCCTGCTCGGACGGGCGGTACGCCATCGGGAGCTCTGGTCGCGCACCCGGCCACTGGCCACCGTCAGCATCGCCCTCGTGCTCGGCGTGGCCGGCGGGGTCGCGCTGTTCGCCGGGTTCGTGCCGTGGCTGATCATGTACGGCCTGTTCAGCCTCACCTCCGCGGTCCTGGTCATCGACCGCGCCGGCAACCCGTTCAGTGCGCTGTGGCGCTCGGCCCGGCTGACCACGCGCGGGGCGTTGCGGGGCTTCTGGACCCTGCTCAGCGCCTATCTGACCTGGTTCGTCATCCGGTTCGCGCTGGGCAGCGGGTGGGTGTGGGTCCTGACCCAGCTCAGCGGGGGCGAGCCGGCCTGGCTGACCTGGCTCACCCCGGCCGCCTGGGTGCTCGCCAACGCCGTGGCCTACTCCGCGCTGGCCTGCGTCGCCGCCGTCCTGCTGCTGGAGACGCGGATCCGCACCGAGGGGCTGGACATCGCCATCGGCCGGGCCCGCAGCCGCGGCGAGGACGACTCCGCCGCCCTGGTGTACGCCCGGTGACCCGGGTCTGGGACGAGTTCGCGGCGGCGGTGTTCGACGTCGTCCCGCCGCAGGTCCTGCTCCTGCTCCTGCTGGCGATCGCGGGGCTGGCCGGCGCGCTCTGGTACTGGTACCCGGCGTGGGTGCCGACCCGGCTGCCCCGGATGCCGCGCCTGCGCATGCCCCGCTGGCGGCTGCCGCGCTGGCGCCGTACCCGTAAGCCGAAGGCCGCCCGGAAGGCGAAGACCAAGGTCGAGCCGGTCTTCGCCCCGACCGTCGTGCTGGCCGACGGCACGCTGCTGGCCGACCGGCTGGCGGCCGAGGGCCGCTATGCCGAGGCCATCCGGCAGCGGTTGCGCGACGTGGTCGGCGACCTCACCGCCGCCGGCGTGGTCGCGCCGCTGCCCGGCAACACCGCCGCCGAGGTCGCGGCGGCCGCGGCCGCGCAGCGCCCGGCCGTCGCCGGTTCGCTCGCCGGGGCCACCGACCTGTTCTCCGAGATCTGGTACGGCAACCGCCCCGCCCTGCCCGCCCACGACGAACGCATGCGCGCCCTCACCGGCGACGTCCGGATGCGGATGCGCGGGGTCCCGTCGTGAAGTCACGCCGCTGGCTGCGTTTCGCCCTGCCGCTCGCCGTCGTCGCCGGGCTGGCCACGATGACCGGTGTCGCGCACGTGGTGCAGCAGCCGGACCCGACCGATGCCTCGTTCCTGTCCCCCACCAGCGCCGAAGGTGACGGCGCGCGGCTGCTCGCCGACGCCCTGACCAGCGCCGGGGTGCGGATCACCGTGCACCGCACCAGCCTCGACGCGCTCTCCGACGCCGAGGTGGGCGGGCCGGTCACGCTCTTCGTCACCACCCCTGAGCTGATGCACCCGTCCTACCTGCCACGGCTGGCCGCGCTGCCGGAGCAGGTCCGGGTGGTCATGGTCGCGCCGGGCCAGGACCAGCTGACCGCGGCCGGTCTCTCCGTTCCGGTGGGCGGGCCACGCTGGACGGCCACGGCGCCCCAGCCGGGCTGCTCGACGGACTACGTGAACGCCGCCGGCCCGGCCGCGGCGCAGCGCCTGCGCTACGACGTCTCCGCCTACCAGGCCGTGCGCTGCTACAACGACGGCCTGGTGGAGTTCCGCAGCGCGCAAGTCGCGATGACCCTGGTCGGCGCCGCGGACCCGTTCCGCAACGACCGGGCCGACGAGCACGGCAACCGGGCGCTGGCCCGCGGTCTGCTGGCCCGCGACCCGACGGTGATCTGGCTCGACCTGCACGAGCGCGAGCCGGACCCGGACGACGCCGTCCCACCCACCGAGCCGCAGCAGCCGGATCCCGGCACCGACGACGACCAGGGTGACGACAGCGGCGAACGCCCCGACGACGACCTGCCCGACGAGGAGCCGACCGGTGCGCCGCAGGACGGCGGCGAGGCCGATTCAACCCAGGGCGGCGGCAACCGCGTCTCGGACAGCCCACTGGCCCGGGCCTTCCCACCGGCGGTGTGGGCCACCCTGGCCCTGCTGGCCCTGGCCGCGCTCGCGCTGGCCGCCGCCTCCGCGCGCCGGCTCGGTGCCCCCGTGGCCGAGCCGCTGCCGGTCCGGGTCCGGGCCGCCGAGACCGTCCGCGGCCTGGGCGGGCTCTACCAGCGGGCCGGAGCGCGCAGCACGTCGCTGGCCACTCTGCAGGGCGCGGCCCGGGCGCGGCTGGCCGAGCACTACGGGCTGCCCGCGGACATCCCGGCCGACGAGGTGGCGGAGCGCGTCGCGGCCACCGTCGGCCAGCCGGTGCTGGAGGTACGGCACATGCTCAGCGGCGGGGTCGAGGACAGCGACGAGGAGCTCGCCCGCGCCGCGACGACCGTGCAGAACCTGGTCCGGTTCGTGACGGGGCAGCAGAACTGGCAACAGGGAACAGACGAGGGGAATCTGACGTGACGTCTTCCGCAGGAATGGAGGCCATGGCGGCACGCGACGCGCTGCAGCGCCTCCGGGTCGAGGTCGCCAAGGCGGTCATCGGCCAGGACGCGGTGGTCGGCGGGGTGGTCATCGCACTGCTCTGCAGCGGCCACGTGCTGCTCGAGGGCGTACCCGGGGTGGCCAAGACGCTGCTGGTGCGGGCGCTCGCCGCGGCGCTGGACGTGGACACCAAGCGGGTGCAGTTCACCCCGGACCTGATGCCCGGTGACGTGACCGGCTCGCTGGTCTACGACGCGCGTACCGCCGCGTTCAACTTCCGGCCCGGGCCGATCTTCACGAACCTGCTGCTCGGCGACGAGATCAACCGGACCCCGCCGAAGACGCAGGCGGCGCTGCTGGAGGCCATGGAGGAACGCACGGTCAGCACCGACGGCGAGACCCGCCGGCTGCCCGAGCCGTTCATCGTGGTCGCCACCCAGAACCCGATCGAGTACGAGGGCACGTACCCGCTGCCGGAGGCGCAGCTGGACCGGTTCCTGCTGAAGCTCACCGTGCCGCTGCCGCAGCGCGAGGAGGAGCTCGGCGTGCTCAAGGCCCACCACCACGGCTTCGACCCGCGGGACCTGAAGGCCGCCGGGGTCGGGCCGGTGGCGACCGCCGCCGACCTGGCCGCGGGCCGCGAGGCCGCCCGCCGGGTCGCCGTCGCCGAGCCGGTGCTGGAGTACATCGTGGACCTGTGCCGGGCCACCCGGGTGTCACCGGCGCTGGAGCTGGGCGCGTCCCCGCGCGGCACGACCGCGCTGCTCGCGGTGGCCAAGGCCCGCGCCTGGCTCAGCGGCCGTGACTACGTGCTGCCCGACGACGTGAAGGCCTTCGCTATCCCGACCCTGCGGCACCGGGTACGCCTGCGCGCCGAAGCGGAGCTGGACGGCGTCTCCACCGACTCGGTGCTGCGGACCGTGCTGGGCGCCGTGCCCGCGCCCCGCTGAGCCGACCGTGATCACCAGGCGTTTCGCGCTGCTGCTGGCGTTGGGCCTCCCGCTGCCCGCGCTGCTGCCGAGCCCGTGGCTGCTGACCGCGGCCGTGCTGGGGCTCGCCGTCGTGGCGGCAACGCTGGACGTGCTGGTCGCGGCGCCGCTCACCGGGGTCACCCTGCGCCGCTCGGGCGAGGCGACGGTGTGGCTGGGCGAGACGACCACCATGGCGCTGACCGTGGGCAACGCCGCCCGGCGGCCGCTGTGGCTGCGGCTGCGCGACCGCTGGGTGCCGTCCGCCGGCGCCGACAACACCGAACACCGGTTCAACCTGCTGCCCGGCGAGGAACAGGAGCTCACCACCACGCTCACCCCGACCCGGCACGGTGACCGGCGGGCGGTGCGGGTGACGCTGCGCTCGTACGGGCCGCTCGGGCTCGCGTACCGGCAGCGGCGGCAGAAGTGGAACGAGGCCGTCACGCCGGAGTCGACGCTGCGCGTACTGCCGCGCTTCCCGTCCCGCCGGCTGCTGCCGGAGAAGCTGGCCAAGCTACGCATCTTCGACGGCGCCGTGGTGACCCGCGGGCGCGGCCAGGGCACCGAGTTCGACGTGCTGCGCGAGTACGTGATCGGCGACGACGTGCGCTCGATCGACTGGCGGGCCAGTGCCCGTACGCATGACGTGGTGGTCCGCACCTGGCGCCCGGAACGCGACCGCCGGGTGATCTGCGTGCTGGACACCGGCCGCACGTCGGCGGCCCGGATCGGCGACGAGCCGCGCCTCGACGCCGCCATCGACGCGGCCCTGCTGCTGGCCGTGCTGGCCGCCAAGGCCGACGACCGGGTCGACCTGCTGGCCCTGGACACGGCGGTCCGGGCCAAGGTGGAGGGCGGCGGCCACCGCACCAAGCTCCCCCGCCTGATCAGCTCGATGGCCGCCCTGGAGCCGGCGCTGGTCGAGACGGACTTCGGGCTGGCGGCCGGCGACCTGCTGCGCCGCGACCACAAACGCTCCCTGGTGGTCATCTTCACGGCGCTGGACGCGGCACCGATCGTCGAGGGCCTGCTGCCGATGCTGTCTCGGCTGACCACCCGGCACCGGGTGGTGCTGGCCAGCGTGCGCGACCCCGAGACCGCCCAGCTGGCTGAACTGCCGCCGGAGGGCGCCACCGCGGCGGACGTGCACGTGGCCGCGGCGGCGGAGCTGGCCCTGGCCGAGCGCGGGCGGGTACGGGCGCTGCTGGAACAGCAGGGGGTGCTGGTCGTGGACGAGCTGCGCGAGAACTTCGCCTCGAAGGTCGCCGACGTCTACCTGATGCTGAAAGCCGCCGGGCGCCTCTGACCCGCTCAGCGGGCGGCCAGGAACGCGGCTACGGCGCACACCACCGCCGCCGCGGTCCGGCCCCGGTCGATCAGCAGCAGCCGGTGCAGCAGTTCCCGGGACCAGCCCCGCCCCAGTCGGCCGTGCGTCGGCGCCGCGCCGAAGGCGGTCAGCAGCCCGGCGACCGCAGCCGCGGCGACGGACACGCTCGTCCAGCCGTCCGGCCCAGCCAGCACCGCCCAGCCGCAGGCGACGACGAGCAGGCCGTAGACGATGACCACCACCGGGGTGATCCGGCGGCTGTGCGCGTCGTGGATCTCGCGCCAGGCGGACTCCGGCGCGTCGGCCAGCGCCGGGTAGACGACCAGGGACACCGTCAGCTGGAAGCCGAGGTGCAAGGCTGCCGCCGCCAGCAGGATCAGCATGGACAGCAGCCTGATCAAGCTGTGGGGACCGGGGTGGCCGAGTGCTCCGGGGCCAGGTCACCGGTCTCGCCCCGGCGGTGGGCCGCCCCGCCCACGCCCAGCGCGTACGCCATGAAGGCCACCCACACCACCGCCCCGATCCCGATCCGCAGCACGGTCGGCAGGCCGGACGGTGTCACGTACGCCTCCAGCAGCCCGGCGACGCCCAGCGTCACGGCCAGGCCCAGCGCGACCAGCATGCCGCCGCGGGCGCGTTCGGCCAGCGCCTGGCCGCGGGTGCGGTGCGGGCCGGGCGCGATCCACGCCCAGCCGATCCGCAGGCCCACCCCCGCGCCGACGAAGATGCAGGTCAGCTCGAGCAGGCCGTGCGGGAGGATGAAGCCGAAGAAGGTGTCCGCGTGGCCCGTGTAGATCATCACGCCGCCGGACATGCCCAGGGCGAAGATGTTCTGGCCGAGGATGTAGATGACCGGCAGGATCAGCACACCCGAGGCCAGGCACTGGGCCGCGATCAGGGCGTTGTGGGTCCAGACGCTGGCCGCGAAGTTCTGCGCCTGGAATTCGCTGTAGTAGTCGACGAAGTCCTGCTCGGCGTAGCGCTGCAGCTCCTGGCCGGTGCCGAAGGTGCTGATCACGTCCGGGTTGGCGGAGAAATACCACATCAGGGCCCAGGCCACCAGGACGTCGACGACCATCACGGTCAGCCACCAGCGGCGGGCCTGGTAGAGCTGGGCCGGGAAGGCCGAGGTGAAGAAGCGCCGGACGGGCTGCCAGGAGAAGCTGCGGCCGCCGGTGACCGCCGAGCGGCCGGCGATGACCAGCTGGGACAGCGAGGCCAGCAGGATCGGGTCCGGTGAGTGGCTGCGGACCACGGACAGGTGGGTCGCCGCCCGCTGGTAGAGCAGGACCAGCTCGTCGGCCTCGTCCGGGGACAGCCGCCGGCGGCGGGCCAGCACCTCGAGGCGGTTCCACTCCCCGCGGCGCTCGGCGACGTACGCGTCCAGGTCCACCGGCGCAGCGTAGCCAACGCCGATCGGGTTAACTACCCGCATGACTGTGGCGGTGCCGGCGACCGGCGGGAGCGACGAGCCGATCGTCAACGGGGAGGCCGTCGAGGTCGACGTACGCCCGGCCCGGGTCGGCTCGCGCGGCCTGGCGCTGATCATCGACATCGCCATGCAGCTGGTCTTCGTCCTGCTGACGGTCATCATCATCGGGATCGGCACGTCGGTGCTGCCGCCGGGCGTGGCCGACGGCGCCTTCATGCAGGCCGCCTTCACCATCGGCGTCATCCTGGTGTTCATCGCCTACCCGACGATCGCCGAGACGCTGACCAACGGCCGCAGCATCGGCAAGCGCGCGATGGGCCTGCGGGTGGTCCGGGTCGACGGCGGCCCGATCCGGCTGCGGCACGCGCTGACCCGCACCCTGGTCGGCGTGGCCGTGGAGTGGCCCGGGCTGTTGTTCCCGCCGTTGACCTGGGCGGTCGCGCTGACCACCATGATCTTCTCGGCCCAGGGCCGGCGGCTGGGCGACCAGGCGGCGGGCACGTTCGTCATCCACGAGCGGTCCCCGGCGCCGTGGGGCTGGGTGCCGTCGATGCCGCCACAGCTCGCCGGCTGGGCGGCCGAGCTGGACCTCAGCGGGCTCGACGACGAGCTGGCCCTGGCCACCCGGCACTACCTGGCCCGGGCGGGCGAGATCCGGCAGCCGCAGAACGGGCGCTTCGCGCACACGCTGGCCCAGGAGGTCGCCGAGAAGATCTCCCAGACGCCACCGCCCGGCACCCCGCCCTGGATGTTCCTCAGCGCGGTGCTGGCCGAGCGCCGCCGCCGGGCCGGCCGGCGGGTGCACACCACCCGCGCGCTGACCCAGCGGATCTGGCCCGGCTTCGGCCGGCTGGACTGGGCCCAGCCGGCCGTCACCGACCCGACCTGGGACCCGGCGGGCGCCAACCGGCCGCTGCTCGGCGTCGTCAAGGAGGAGGGGCGTCCGCTCTAGAGCCGCTCCGGTGTCTCGATGCCGAGCAGGTCGAGGCCCTGCCGCAGGGTCCGGCCGGTCAGCTCGCAGAGGCCGAGCCGGCTCTCCCGGACGCCGGCCGGCGCCTTCAGCACCGGGCACGCCTCGAAGAAGGCGCTGAAGGTCTGGGCCAGCCCGTGCAGGTAGCCGGCCAGCCGGTGCAGCTCCAGCGACTCGGTCAGCCCGGTCACCACCGGGGCGAAGCCGAGCAGTTCCAGTGCCAGGGCGCGTTCGGCCGGGGCGGTGATCCGGATCGGTCCCGGCGCCGCCTGCGCCTTGAGCAGGATGCCCCGGGTCCGGGCGTACGCGTACTGCAGGTACGGCCCGGTGTTGCCGGTCAGCGCGAGCATCCTGTCCCAGTCGAACACGTAGTCCGACATCCGGTCGCCGGACAGGTCGGCGTACTTGACCGCGCCGATCCCCACCGCCCGCGCCACCTCGGCCGACGGGGCGAGCGCCGCGGCCCGGGTGACCGCCTCGTCCAGCACGGCCGCCAGCTTGACCGAGTCGCCGGAGCGGGTCCGGAACATCTTGCCGTCGGTGCCCAGGATCGAGCCGAAGCCGACGTGTTCGGCCCGTACGCCGGCCGGCAGCCAGCCCGCGGCCGCCGCCACCGCGTAGACCATCGCGAAGTGGGTGCGCTGCGGGGCGCCGACGACGTAGAGCAGCCGGGTTGCGCCCAGCTCACCGGTCCGGTACCGCAGGGCGGCGAGGTCGGTGGCCGCGTACCCGAAACCGCCGTCGCTCTTGCGCACGATCAGCGGTAGCGGATCGCCGCCCCGGCCGGTGAAGCCCGGCGGGAACGCACACAGCGCGCCCTCGCTCTCCCGCAGCAGGCCCTGTGCGGCCAGCTCGGCCACCACGGGCTCCAGCTTGTCGTTGTAGAAGCTCTCGCCGGTGAAGTCCTGCGGGGCGAGCGTCACCCGCAGCCGGTGGTACGCGGCCAGCAGATACCGCTGCGACGCCGCGACGAAGTGCCGCCACTGCCGCAACGTGTCCTGGGCGAGCCGGGCGGTGAGAAGAGCTTCGAGATTCATGACGACCCATCGACTTCGACGCGGAGACGGGTCGACAGGTGCCGGTGCCACTCGCGCCGGCGGGATCGACCCGCCGGCTGGAGGCACGTGCTAACGCAACCGGAGGGGGCTCATCCGGCGTCGCTCGCTGTAGTTGCTGTGCACGGCGGCGATGTTACCGGGTCAATCCGCGCGATGGGTAGGAGAATGATCCGGGTGAAGAAGCTGATCAATGCCGTTGACGACGTCGTCAGCGAGGCCCTGGACGGACTCACGCTCACCGCCGCCGGCATCGCCCGCCTGGCCGGCTCGACCACCGCTGTCCGTACCGACATCGACGACGTCCGCGCGGCCGGGCACGTCGCCCTGCTCTCCGGCGGCGGCGCCGGGCACGAGCCGGCCCACGCCGGTTACGTCGGCGCCGGCATGCTGACCGGGGCGGTCGCGGGCGACGTGTTCACCTCGCCGTCCGTGGACGCCGTCCTCGACGCCATCCGAGCGGTGGCGACACCCGGCGGCGTCCTGCTGATCGTCAAGAACTACACCGGCGACCGCCTCAACTTCGGGCTCGCCGCCGAGCTGGCCCGGGCCGAGGGCGTCGACGTGGCCACCGTGGTGGTCGCCGACGACGTCGCGCTGGCCGCCGAGGGAGGCGCCGGCCGCCGGGGCCTCGCGGGCACCGTGCTGGTCCACAAGGTCGCGGGCGCGGCTGCCGCGGCCGGTCTGCCGCTGGCCGAGGTGGCCCGCCGGGCCCAGCGCGTCGCGGACACAGTCGGCACGATGGGCCTCGCCCTCAGCGCGTGCACCGTGCCCGCGGCCGGCCAGCCCGGCTTCCTGCTCGACGCCGACGAGGCCGAGTGGGGCCTGGGCATCCACGGTGAGCCCGGGGTGGAACGCGCCGCCCTGCAGGAGGCCCACGACGTGGCCGAGCGGCTGGTCACCGCGATCGCCGACGACCGCGGCATCGCCCCCGATCAGCCCGTCGCGCTGTTGGTCAACGGCCTCGGCGCGACCCCGCCGATGGAACTGTCCATCGTGGCCGACGCCGCCGTCCGGCAGCTGCGCAAACGCGGCAACCCGGTGGCCCGGCTCTGGGCCGGCAACTTCCTCACCGCGCTGGACATGGCCGGCGTCTCGGTCAGCCTGCTCGCCGTCGACGAGGAGCTGCTGACCGCGCTGGACGCGCCGACCACCGCGCCGGCCTGGCCGCACACCACCCCGGCGGCCGAGGGTGCGGTCATTCCGGCGCCGGCCCCGGCCGAGGGCCCGACCGGCACGCTGCCGGCTGACGACCCGGTGCGCCGGGCCCTGGAGGCGGTGGCGGAGACGCTGGTCGCCCACCGCGACGAGCTGACCGAGCTGGACCGCGAGGTCGGCGACGGCGACATGGGCATCAGCATGGCCCGGGGCGCGGCGGCGGTCCTGGCGGAGTGCCCCGAATACCCCGGCGAGCAGGGCCCGGCGGCGGTGCTGCGGGCCACGTCGGCGACCGTACGGCGCAGCATCGGCGGCACCTCCGGCCCGCTGTACGCGATCATGCTGCTCCGCGCGGCGGCCGCCCTGGAGGAGGCCGGCCCGGACGACCCGGCCCGCGCGTGGTCGGCGGCGCTGCGAGCGGGCACCGACGGCGTCCGCGAGGTCGGCGGGGCCGAGGTCGGCGACCGCACGATGGTCGACGCCCTGGCCCCGGCCGCGGAGGCCATGGCAGCGGCATTGCGCGACGGCGCCTCGGGCCGTGACGCCCTGGCCGCCGCGGTGGACGCGGCCCGCAACGGGGCGCAGGGCACCACGGCGATCCGGGCCCGGCTGGGCCGGTCCAGCTATCTGGGCGACCGGGTGATCGGCCACCCGGACCCCGGCGCCCGCGCCGTGGTGCTGTGGCTGTCGTCCGTGGCGTCGTCCCTGCTCCCGGCATGACCTGGGATCCCGCCGGACCCGGGATCCTGGCCCTGCCGTCCGGGCGGCTGGTGCGCGGGCGGGGACTCCGCCGGCCGCTGCCGCCCGGGCCGGTCCCGGAGTTCGGGGTGTACCTGCTCGGCGCCGAACCGGCCCCGGTGGCGTGGGAGAGCCGGTGGCTGCGCTGGCCCGATTTCCGGCTGCCGGCCGACCGGGCCCAGGCGGTGAAGCTGTTGGGCGAGGCCTGGGAGCGGGCCGCGGACGAGCGGGTGGAGGTCGCCTGCGGCGGCGGCCGGGGGCGCACGGGTACGGCGCTGGCCTGCCTGGCCGTGCTCGACGGCGTGCCCCCGTCGGAGGCGGTGGCTTACGTCCGCGCCGGTTATCACCGCGGGGCGGTCGAGACGCCCTGGCAGCGCCGCTACGTCCGGACGTTCCCCTGACGCCGATCCCACCGGCCGGCCGGCGGCGACCGGCGCGGCCCGGCTCGGCGCGGCTGGCTCGGCGCGGCCGGCTCGGTCCGCTCGGCGCGGCCCGCTCGGCCTAGGTGGCCGGTAGGGCGGCGCCCTCGATGAGGTCGGCGACGTAGCGGTCGACCCGCTCGGCCAGGGCGTCGTCCGGGATCATGAACTGCAGGCCGGCCTCGCCCGCTTCGTCGCCGGTGCCCAGGCTGACGACCCGGGCCGGGATGCCTTCGTGCAGTGTTCCCAGGCTCTCGATCCGGACGGCGTCGCCGATGCCCAGGGGGCTGGCCGCGTCCAGGTGGACCCGGATGCCGCCGCGGCTGACGTTGATCAGCTCGGTGGTGTAGGTGTCCCCGGCCCGCTGCACCCGGACGGTGCCGGACATGGTCACCCGGTCGCTCTCCCGGCGTTCGAGCTGCGCGGACAGGCCCGACATCTCCTCGACCCGGCCGATCGTGCGGCCCATCTGGTCGGCCAGCCGGCCCACCACCGTGCCCTGGTCGGCGGCGACCGCGCGCAGCGACGTCGCGGCGTCGCCCACCCCGGCGATACCGGCGACCATCGTGGCGATGGTGTCGGCCATCTGCTGGGTGTCGCGTTCGAGCTCGCTGATCGTCCCGGCGATCTGCTCGGTCGAGACGGATGTGCTGTTGGCCAGCTCCTTGACCTCGTCAGCGACGACGGTGAAGCCCAGCCCCAGCTCGCCCGCGCGGGCGGCCTCGATGGTGGCGTTGAGGGCCAGCAGCCGGGTCTGGCCCGCGATGCCCTTGACCAGGGTGGCCGTCTCGGCGACCCGGCGCAGGCTCTGCTCCAGCGAGGCGATCACGTCCTCGGCCCGCCGGGCGTCGGCCACCACCGCCTCGGTGGCCGCGCCGGTGGCCGAGATGCCGCTGTCGATGGTCTCGGCCGCCCGCCGGACGTCGCCGACCTGATCGGTGACCCGGCGCAGCTCCTCGGCGATGACCGTGGTCGAACCGTCGATGATGTGCTGGGCGCGGTCGCGCAGCCGCAGCTCGGCCTGCCGCTGATGCTGGAAGCTGGTCCGCAGCTGCTCCTCGCGGACGACCTGGGCGCGGGCCAGCTCCTCCTCCTGGGCCAGCATCCGGGACCGGGCGGTGGTCAGGGCCTGGCCGATGTCACCGAGCTCGTCCCGGCCGGCCGGGACCGGGCGCGTCTCCAGGTCACCGTCGGCGATCGCCGTGACGCCGCGGACGGCCAGGGCCACGTCGTGCCGGGTACGCCACAGCACGCCGACGGCGAACCACGCGGCGAGCACAAAACCGCCGATGGTGACGCAGAGGACGATCAGCCGTTCCCGTTCGAAACCGTCCACCCGGATCTCGAGCAGGTCGTCCAGGACCTCGGCGAGCGGGCCGACCGCGCCGGACATGGCGGAGGCCACCGGGCCCACGTCGGCCGGGCCGGGCCGGCCCAGGTTGTCGGTGAGCTGTTCGGCCAGTGTGGTCATGGCGTCGGCCGCGGCGCCGATCTCGGTCAGCCGGCCGTCGAGCCCGTCCATCGCCGTGTTGGCGGCCGCGGTGCTCACGTCGTACCGGAGATTGTCGGCCGCGGTGGCCAGCTCCCCGGCCCGGACCGCCTGGGTCGCGATGGCGTTGGTCCCGCCGGTCAGATCGGCCGCGGCGATCTTGGCCGCGCCCAGCAGCGCCTTCGGCAGCTGCACGATCTGGGCATCCATGACGTAGAACGAGTCCAGGTCCGGGTCCAGGATCAGGTTCGAGTTGTTGCCGGCGTCGGTGATCAGCCCGGCGAGCGCCGTGGCCAGCGCGAACCGCTGGATCGGGGTGGGCCCCAGCCGCCCCGGCACGGCCCGCACGGAGTCGTCGAGCCGCAGCTCGGGATGGGCGGCCACGGCGGCCCGGACACCGGCCAGGTCGGGTTCCTTGGCGGCGACCGTGTTCGCCAGCGCCAGCAGAGCCGGCCGGACCACCTCGAGGCCCTGCCGTTCGGCCTCGCTGAAGGCGATCTGCGCCCGGGCCTCGCGGACATAGGCGGACGTGGCCACGATGCCGGGGATCATCAGCACCAGGATGAGGGCGGCCAGGCGGGTGCTGGTGCGCATCCGGTCCGCGATGGGCAGGACCGGGCGCAGCAGCGCCGGGGCGGCGGATTCGCTCTGCATCGCGGGCTAGAGCCGATCCCGGTACGCCGCGTGCTCGGCCCCCACCGTCATCCGCATGCCCCGATTCCACCACGCGAAAGCCTCATGATCGGGCGAAACGGCACAGTGGGCGGGACCGAGTTCACTACCGCGAAAGCCCGCCTGACGTGATTGGGCCTGCATTCTGCATCGCTCGGGTTCATCCGCGAGCCGCCCGGGTACGGCTTCATGATTCGTTCTGTGAGAGGGGTTCACTCGTGCCGGCAATGACGCACGACATCGAAGACCTGCGCCTGCACAGCCGCATGTACGACGCCGTCATCGACGAGATCGAGGGGCGCCGGATCCGGATCGGCCAGGACTGGCTGGTCGACTGGGCGTCCTGCAACTATCTCGGCCTGGACCTCGACGAGGAGGTCATCGGCGCGGTCGAGGGGCAGCTGCGCAAGTGGGGCACCCATCCGAGCTGGTCGCGCATGCTCGGCAGCCCGCGGCTCTATCCGCAGCTCGAGGAGCGCCTGAGCGACCTGCTCGGCGCCGAGGACGTCCTGCTGCTGCCCACCATCTCCCAGATCCATCTCGGCGTCATCCCGGCGCTGGCCCAGCAGGGCACGTTGATCATGGAGAGCCGGGCGCACAAGACCATCTACGACGGCTGTGTCTTCGCGCGGGGGCAGGGCGCGACGCTGCGCCGCTTCCGCAGCGGCGACACCGACGAGCTCGCCCGCCTGCTCCGGGAGGCCACCGCCCGGCCGGTCATGGTCTGCATGGACGGCGTCAACAGCATGACCGGCGACATCCCGGACCTGAAGACGTACGCCCGGCTGTGCCGGGAGTACGGCGCGGTCCTGTACGTCGACGACGCCCACGGCATGGGCGTGATCGGCGAGCGCAGTCCCGTCGAGCAGTCCCCGTACGGGCTGCGGGGCAACGCCATCGTCAAGCACAGCGGCGAGACGTACGACGACATCATCCTGGTCGGCGGCTTCTCCAAGGCCTACTCGTCGCTGCTGGCGTACCTGGCGTTGCCGACGGCGGTGAAGGACCGGCTGAAGGTCGCCGCGCCGACGTACCTGTATTCGGGCCCGTCCCCGGTGGCGTCGCTGGCCACGGTCATGGCCGGCCTGGACGTCAACGACAAGCGCGGTGACGAGCTGCGCACGCACCTCTACCGGCTGACCATGAAGCTGCTCTCGCACGTCCGGGGCCTGGGGGTGCACACCCTGAACCGGGACGACACCCCGGTCGTGGAGATCCCGATCTCACCCGAGCACGACCTGATCGCCGTCTCCGAGCGGCTGTGGCGGGCCGGGCAGTACGTGACGCTGGCGCCGTACCCGGGGGTGCCCCGCGACGAGATCGGCTTCCGCGTGCAGCTGACCGCGGCGCACACCGAGGACCAGGTCGACGCCCTCAACGACGTGCTGACCGAGCTGGCCGGGGACGGGGCTCTGCGGGCCGCCGTCCCTCAGCAGCGCCGGCCGGTCGACTGACCGGACCCGGCCGGGTCAGACGCGGGTGGCCAGCACCTCGACGTACGCGGACGGGACCTTCGTGGTGCCGTCCGTGGCCACGTCGTACCGGGTGATCAGGTCGACCAGGTCGGCGTGCAGGAGCTTGCCGTCCTCGCCGAGCGCCTCGAAGGCCTTCAGCGTCGGCCCGTAGTGCGCCCGGAAGTAGTCGGCGAAGTCCTCCGGCGACCCGAACCGGAAGACGAACTCGCGCCGGGTCACCCGCAGGTCGGTGACCCGGTCGCCGAAGAGTTCGCGCAGCCGCGGCTCGTTGCCCCATTCGACGGGCGCGCGCACGCCGGGCGGCGGCGGGACGCGGCGGCCGACGGTGCGGAACAGTTCGCCGATGAAGCCGTCCGGCGTCCAGTTGGCCAGGGCGATCGTGCCGCCCGGCCGGCACACCCGGGTCAGTTCGACGGCCGCGCGTTCCTGGTCGGGGGCGAACATGACGCCGACGACGGACAGGACCGCGTCGAACTCGCCGTCGCGACCGGGCAGGGCCTCGGCGTCGCCCTCGACGAAGCCGACCGGGAGGTGCTCGGCGGCGGCCCGGGCCCGGCCGCGGTCCAGGAGTTCGGGTACGTAGTCGACCCCCGTCACCGTGCACAGGCACCGGGCCGCCGCGATGGCCGCGTTGCCCGTACCGGTGGCCACGTCGACGACCCGCGACCCGGCGGACAGGTCCGCCGCCTGCACGAGCGCCTCGGAGATGGGTTGGATCAGGGCCGCGACCGCGCCGTAGTCGCCGCTGGCCCAGGTCTTCTGCTGGCGTGCTTTGATGCCGTCAAGGGCAAGTGAACTCGTCATGCGGCTGACGCTAGGAGCGGCGGGCCGGGGCTCGCGTGGGGAGTTCTCCCCATGTTGGCGTCAGCGGGGCGCGAGCAGGCCGAGGCGGCGGGCGGCCGCGGCGGCCTGGCCTCGCGACGGTACGCCGAGCTTGCCGAGCACCGCCGACACGTGATGGTCGACGGTCTTCGCCGACAGCGTCAGCCGCGCGGCGATGTCGGCGTTGCTCAGCCCTTCGGCGAGCAGCGTCAGCACCTCCCGCTGCCGGGCCGTCAACCCGGTCGGATGGGCGGCCGTCGCCGGACGAGGCCCGCGCGGCACCTTGGCGCCCTTGTCCCGCAGCTCGGCGCGCAGCCGCCTGGCCGTGCCCACCGCGCCGAGACCGTCCACAATGCGCAGCGCCTCCGCGGTCGCCTCCTCGTCACCGCAGCTCAGCGCCTCGGCCCGGGCGTACGCGCAACCCCGCCGCTCCCATTCGGCGGCGGCACCCCGCCAGTCACCCTCGATCAGCAACCTGTACGGCAATGCGATCAGCTCGGTGACCGGGATCGGCTCCCCCGCCCGCCACTGCCAGTAGGCGAGCTGTCCCGCGAACCAGGCATGCCCGAACCGTTCCGCCAGCTCGTACCCGCGTCGCGCCTCGGCGGCCGCGCGGGCCGGATCCCCGGCGATCCAGTAGTACTCGGCCAGCCCGGTCGAGACCGGCCCGACGAACTGCACCTCGTCCGCCTCGTACGCCGGCCCCTCGGCCTTGAACAGGATGTCGACGGCGTCCGGGTCGCCGCGGCGGGCCCGCAGCTTGCCCAGCGCGACCTGCGCGGTGCTGCGGGAGGGCCCGGGACGTTCCGGACCGGACATGGCGGTCTCGGCGTCGGCCTGGGCGCCGGCCCAGTCGCCGCGGGCCAGTTGCATCGCGGCCCGGTAGCCGAGCAGATGGCGCACGTAGCCGTCCAGGTCGCGGGCCTCGGCGAAGTTCAGCACCCGTTCCAGCACGTCCTCGGCGATGTCGAAGTCGCACCACTCGACCGCCTGGCAGGCCTTGTTGGCCAGGGCCCGGGTGGCGTGGTCGTCGAGCCCGGCCGCGGCGGCGAGCGCGTGGGCCCGTTCCAGCTCCGCGCCGCCCTGCCCGGGGTCGCGTTCCATCCGGGTCGAGCCGACGTTGACCAGGGCGTGCACCTCGGTGTCGAGGTCGCCGAAGTGCCGGGCCAGGTCGATGGCGCGTTCGCCCCACTCGATGGCGGTGGCCTCGCCGGCGAGCATGTGCAGCTGCGACAGGTTGCTGTAGGCCATCGCGAGCTGCGGTCCGGGCGCGATCGACTCGAGCACCTCCACCGCGCGGACGCCGGCCTGCCGGGCCTGCCGGGTGTACCCCCGCCACCAGCTGAGCCGGGACACCCAGCGCAGGTTCTCGCCGATCCGTACGGTGTCACCGGCCTGCTCGCGCAACGTCAGCGCCTGCCGCCGGGCCTCCAGCGCCTCCACGATCTGCCCGGCCAGATAGGCGACGGTCGCGTACGCCTCCAGCAGCTCGGCCCGTTCCGCCGCCGGCGCGCCGGCCGCGTGCCGCAGCGCCAGCTCGTAGTGGGCCGCGGCCTGCTTGTTGGCGCCGACCCCGGCCGCCCGTACGGCGGCGACGGGCGCCCAGCGCAGCACCGCGGCGGCGTCCCCGGCGTGGTGGGCGTGGTGCACGAGCCGGGCCGGGTCCACGCCGGCCCGGGCGGCGAGCTGGGCGAGCACGTCGGCGTGCAGGGCGGCCCGGCGCACCGGCGACAACTCCTGCTCCACCGCCCGGCGCAGCAGCTCGTGCCGGTACGCGACCCCGTCCGCGGTGGCGCTCAGCACGCCTCCGGCCAGGCATTCCTCGACGCCGGCGCCGCGTGAGGCGAGCAGCGCGGGCTCGGCCTGGGACGGCACGACGGCCACGAAACCGGCGGCCTCCCGGCCCTCCGGTGACAGCGCGGACAGCCGGGACAGCACCAGGTCGCGCACGGTGGCGGGTACAGCGGAGTCGGTTGCGGCGAGGACCTCGGTGACCAGCAGGGGGTTACCGCCCGTCACCGCGTACACGGAGGAGGAAGCCCGGCCCGCGCGGCGGGCGAGCTCGTCGACCGCCTGGACCGACAGCGGGGCCAGCGGAAACCGCCGGACCAGGGTCCGCGGCAGGCCGGCCAGGACGGTCCGCAGCTGGTGGTCGGGACCGATCTCGTCATCGCGGTACGTGATAACGAGCAGCACCCGCAGCACCGCCAGCCGGCGTCCCAGGAACGCCACCAGGTCGAGGGTCGCCTCGTCGGCCCAGTGCAGGTCCTCCATGACCACCACGGGCCGGCGGCGCTGCCGGGGACCGTCGAGCGCGTCGAGCAGAGCGTCGAAGACCGCGCTCCGCTCCCCCGCGGCTATCCGTTCCCGCAGCGCACCGCCCACCTCGCGGGCGATGTCGTGCAACGGCCCGAGGGCCCGCGGGGTGAGCAGAGGATCGCAGGCGCCCCAGAGCACCCACGCGCGCGGACCCGCCGCGGCGGCGAAAGCGGTGGCCAGACTGGACTTGCCGGCGCCGGCCTCACCGGAGACGACAGCGATCCGCCCGCCACCGGCCGTGTCGGCCAGCAGCGCGTCCAGGTCGGCGAGGGCGCTGTCGCGCTCCAGAAGGTCCATCGCGGCCGAGCGTACTGACGCACGGCCGTCCGGCACTGCCGACAACCGGACAGTCTTCGCAGCTCAATGGGGCGGACCGGGGCGTTCCGGCCACCGGTACGCCGCGGCGGTCAGCCGAACGCGGGCGCCGGCGCGGCCACGGGGTATTCGTCGTGCAGCTCGCCGGGGGTGGTGGCGCGGCCGAAGTGCCAGCCCTGGCCGAGGCCGGCACCGAGCTTCGCCAGCGCCGCGGCGTCCGCCTCGGTCTCGACGCCTTCGGCGACGACCTGGGCGCCGGTGGCCCGGGCCAGGTCGACCAGGGAGTGCACCACCACGGAGAGCACCGGGTCGTCGCTGAGCCCGGTGACGATGCTGCGGTCGAGCTTGATGACGTCGGGCGCGGTGATGACGATGTGCCGCAACGAGGAGAAGCCGGCGCCGACATCGTCGATGGCCAGCCGCATGCCGCGGGCCCGCAACGGCGCCAGCACGGCCTTCAGGGCGTCGTAGTCCTCGATCGGTTCGTGCTCGGACAGCTCCAGCACCACCCGGTCGAGCGGCAGCCGGGCCAGGAAGTCGGCGCAGTCGTCGGTGAACAGCGTCTCCGGCGAGACGTTCATGGCCACGTAGCCGGTCACCCGGTCGAGGTGCTCCCCGGCCCGCCGCAGAGCCAGCACCTCGAGGCGTTCGCGTTCGCCGATCAGGTCAGCGTCGGCGAAGCACAGGTCGGGCGCGAGGTTCCACTCCCGCGGGAACCGGCTCAGCGCCTCGGTGCCGACCCGCCGCCGGGTGACGAGGTCGACGATGGGCTGCAACAGCACGAGCGGGCCACCGCTGTCGATCACCGGCCGCAGCCGGCTCTCGATCTCGGCGTTGCGCTTCCGCTCCCGCACCCCGGGCTCGATGATCACCGACGCGGCCCGGGACAACACCTCCATCAACGCCTTGTCCCGCTTGCTGAGCTCCTTGTCGGCGGCGAACCCGGCAGCGCAGAAGGTGCCGTAGACGGTGCCGTCACTGAGCACCATCGGCACCGAGACGAAGCTGCGGATCCGCGGCATCCGGGCCGAGGGCAGCTTCATGGCGGCCGGAAAATCCTTGACGTTCGGCATGACCGCGGGCAGCTTGCCATCGATGATCGCCTGGCAGAACGTGGTCGCCTGAGGCTGGGTGTTGCCGTCCCGGAACACCCACGGCAGCGGCGACTCGACCACCTCCAGATGCTGGGTGGTCCCGTCCATCCGGGTCATGAAGGCGAGGCTGAGCCCCAGCGACTCCCGCGCGGTCCGCAACAACTCCGCGACCTGCTGCTCAGCCTCGTTGCGTTTGTGCCGCACGATCGCCTCCTCGGTCCAGCCGGACTGCCCCTCTCATCGGCCGGCGAAGCCCCCAGCTGAGACGCCGAACCGCCGCCCCGCGGCGCGCAGCTCGGTGAGGTTCTGCTCGACCCAGCCCTCGGTCAGCGATTCGGTGCCACGCATCGCCGGTTTCGCGTACAGGTGGAAGTGCAGGTAGTCGATCCGCAGCAGCACGCCCAGCCAGGGCACCGCCGCCTCGTCCGCGGCCCGGAACGGGCGCACCGAGCGGTAGCCGGCCAGGAACGCCGCCCAGTGCGGCGTCCCAGCCACGGGGGCGAGATCCGCGGCCCGGTAGCCGTCCGCCGCCCGGTCCAGGTCGAAGAAGATGATCCGGTCGCCGTCCTGGTGCACGTTGTCCAGGGTCACGTCGCCGTGGCAGATGCCGCGGTCCAGCTCGGCCGCGCTTACCCGGCGGCCGGCCTCGGCCGCCAGCGCGGCGATCAACGACCGGTCGGCGGCGTCCGGCACCCGGGCCAGGACCTCGTCGACCAGCTCGCCAACGTCGACAGCCGGCGGGCCCGGGAAGCCGGAGGCGGCCTCGTGGAACGCGGCCGTGGCAACGCCGAAACGGTGGTAGGGCTCGTCGGTGCGTGGCTTCGGCGGTTTGCCACCGGGCACCCACTCCCAAAGCGTGAAGGCCCGCGGACCCTCGGCCGCCGTGAGCGTGCCGGCCGGGCGGCCGTCGAGCAGCGGTACGCCCTGAGCGACGCCCGCCCCTACGTGCGCTGCCAGTGCCACTTCCCAGGCGGCGGACGCGTACCCGGCTCGGTAGAGCTTGAGCACCTGCGGACCGGACGGCGTGTCCAGCCGGTAGACGTCGTTGACGAGCGAGCGCAGCAGGACGCAGCGGGTGACGTCGAGGCCGTACTCCCGGGCGGCGATGCCGGCCAGCGCTGTGGGGTCGACTATCGAGCGCAGGGTGGGGACCATGCTGCGACCGTACGGTCGCGGCCCACACCCGGCGACCGGGTTACCCGGCGCCTGGAGTGGCGCGGGCGGCAGCCGCGAGTCGTTCGGCGAGGGCGGCGACCAGCCCCCGCAACTCGTCCGGCCGCTCGATCACAAACGGCCGGTCGAGCGACGCCAGCACCCCCGGAATCCAGTCAAGCCGCTCAGCCCGCAGCTCAGCCCGCACCCACCCCCCGCCCTCCGGATCCGGGTCGAGCTCCGCCACCCCCGCGGGCAGCCGGCTCCGGATGTGCTCGACCGTCGCCTGGATCCGTACAGTCACCCGATGCCGGTACGGCGCCCCAGCCAACCCGGACAGCACCCGCCGCACCGGATCCACCCCGGCGGGCGCCTCGAACGAGCCCGGCAACGTCCTGGCGTCAGCGATCCGGTCGAGCCGAAACGTCCGGTCCGCCCCGAGGTCCGGGTCGACGCCCGTGACGTACCACCGCCCGGAGTGCGCGACCAGCCCGTACGGATGCACAGTCCGCGCACTGCGCCGCCCGTCGCCCCCGGTGTACGTGATCGCGACCGGCCGGCAGTGCCGCACCGCGTCCGCGATCGTCAGCAGCACAGCGGTCTCCGGCAGGGCGAACTCGCCGGGCGCGGCCGTGAAGGCGAGCGACTCGAGCACGGTGTCGAGCTTGCGGGCGAGCCGCTCGGGCAGCACCCGCCGGATCTTGGCCGCCGCCGTCTCGCTCGCCGTGCCCGTGGTCGTCGCCAGGCCCGTACGGCGACCGGCGATCAGGCCGAGCAGCACGGCGAGTGCTTCGTCGTCGCTGAGCATCAGCGGTGGCATGCGGAAACCTGAGGCGAGCCGGTAGCCGCCGTGCCGGCCGCGTACCGATTCGACGGGCACGTCCAGGTCGATCAGGTGGGCCACGTACCGCCGTACGGTGCGAGGGTCGACGCCCAGCCGGTCGGCGAGCTCGGTCAGGGTTCGGATGCCGCCCGACTGCAGTAGCTCCAGCAGGGTGAGGACCTGGGCGGTGGGTCGGGCCATGGGCGAAAATTTAGCGCGAATACTGGGCCGTTTCTGTCCAGTATCGGTTCTAGCGTGCCCTCATGAACATCGTCTCGATCCGCATCATCACCGCTGACGCCGCGCGGCTGGTCGCCTTCTATGAGCAGGTCACGGGGGTGCAGGCGCACTGGTTCACCGAGGATTTCGCCGAGTTGACCACCGAGCGGGCCACTCTCGCGATCGGCAGCACCCGTACCGTTGATCTGTTCGCGCCCGGCGCGGCCCGGCCGGCCGACAACCGCACCGTGATCATCGAGTTTCTCGTCGACGACGTGGACCTTGTCTACCGCGGCATCGCCGGCCGGGTCGACGAGGTCGTCGCCGAGCCCACCACGATGCCCTGGGGCAACCGGTCGCTGCTGGTGCGCGACCCCGACGGCAACCTCGTCAACTTCTTCACCCCGGTAACCCCGGCAGCCATCGAAAAGTTCGCCCGGAGCTAACGGCGGCGAAGCTGGCAAGCAGCTCCAGACCTAACGGCGGCGCCGCTGGCGGGCGGCCTCGTACAGTGCCACGCTGGCCGCCGAGGCCGCGTTCAGGCTGCTGGCCGCGCCCGTGATCGGGATCCGGACCATCTGGTCGCAGGCCTCCCGCCAGCCGGCGCTCAGCCCGTGCGTCTCGTTGCCGACCGCCAGGACCGTCGGCCCGGTCAGGTCGTGCTCGGCGATCTCGACCGGGCCGCGCTCGTCGGTGCCGACGACCTGCACCGGTACGCCGTCCGCGCGCAGATCGCCGACCCAGTCGAGGACCTCCCGGTGGCTCGGCACCCGCACCACCGGCAGCGCGAAGAGCGACCCGGTGCTGGCCCGGACCGCCTTCGGGTCGTACGGGTCCGCGGCGTGCCCGGTGACGACCACGCCGGTGGCGCCGAACGCGTCCGCCGAGCGCACCAGCGTGCCGATGTTGCCCGGCGTGGTGGGCCGGTCGAACACCACCACCAGCAGGTTCGCGCCGGGCGTCAGGCGGGTCAGGTCGTCCGGCGGCAGGCCCACCACGGCCAGCAGTTCCGGCGCGTCCTCGTCCTTGCCGCCCAGCTCGCGCATCAGCTCGGCGGCGACCACGGCCCGCGGCGCGCCGGCCGTCTCGATGACCTCGCGCCCCCACTTGGACAGGCCGGGCCCGTCCGAGGCCAGCAGGGTGCGGATCTCCCAGCCGCGTTCCACGGCCAGGGAGATCGGGCGGACACCCTGGACCAGGAACTCACCGGCGCGCTGCCGCTTGTTCCGGTTGGTCAGCAGGGCCTCCCACTGCTGGAACGTCGCATTGCGCGTGCTGATCCGCATCGTCCTGGGCATGGCGTCCAGTCTGGTGCAGCCCGGCGCTCACATGTCCGGCGGGTAGCTGCTGTAGTCGGGGAAGTTGCCGTACAGGCGCTCGCCGGGCTCGCCCTCGGTGACCGCGTGCACGAGCAGGTCGCCGCCGACGAACGCGCCCTTCCAGGAGGCGCCGCGGCCGCCGAAGCACTCGTCACGGTCGCCCCGCGAGCGCGGCCGGTTGATGCCGACCTTGAAGGCCTGCACGTCCTGGGCGAGCTTGGCCGCCAGTTCCTCGTCGTCGACCGCGATGCTCGCCACCAGGGCGCCGTTGCTGGCGTTCATCGCCGACAGCAGCTCGTCCTCGGTGTCCACCACGATGATCGTGTCCACGGGACCGAACGGTTCGGCGTGCATGAGCCGGGACCGGCCGGGCGGTGCCAGCAGCGCGGCCGGCGCCACGTACGCGCTGGTGTCCTGCCCGTCCAGGAACCGGCCCGCCGAGCTCGCGCCCCGGTGCAGGGGCACCGCCCCGCCGCGGATCGCCTCGTCGACCTTGCGGCGCAGCTCGCCGGCCTTGGCCGCGCTGATCAGCGGCCCGAAGTCCAGCTCCGGCAGCGGGTCGCCGGGCGTCTCGACGGCGAGCGGATGCCCGAAACGGACCGCCTTGACCACCGGCAGGTACACGTCCAGGAACGCGTCGACGAGTTCCCGCTGCACCACGAACCGCGGGTACGCCGTGCAGCGCTGCTTGCCGTACTCGAAACCCTTGCGCAGGTGCCCGGCCAGCAGGTCCCACTGGGAGAAGTCCCAGATCCCCCACGCGTTGAGGCCCTCCTGCTCGATGAAGTGCCGCTTGTCGGAGTCGAGCAGCGCAGCCGCCACCTTGCCGCCGTTGGAGCGGCCGCCGACGAACGCGACCGCGCCGATCTCCGGCGCCCGGACCAGCACCTCGGAGAGCTCCTCGCCGCTGCCGGAGAGCAGCGTCACGGGCAGCCCGGCCCGCACCATCAGCGCGTGGGCCAGCGTCAGGCACACGGCGCCGCCCTGCGACGGCGTCTTGGCGATGACCGCGTTGCCGGCCAGCAGCTGCACCAGCTCGGCGTGCACGAGCACGCTCATCGGGTAGTTCCAGGAGGCGATGTTGCTGACCGGTCCAGGCAACGGTTCCCGGCCGGCGACCTGCCGGTCGATCTGCTCGGCGTACCAGCGCACGCCGTCCAGAGCCCGGTCGACGTCGGCGCAGGCCAGCCGCCACGGTTTGCCGATCTCCCAGGCCAGGGTCAGGGCCAGCAGGTCGCGGTGCAGGGCCAGGGCCTCGACGGCGGCCGCGACGCGGGCCTTGCGTTCGGCGAGCGGCGTCGCCGACCAGATCCGGTGGGCCGCGGTCGCGGCCCGCACGGCCTCGGCCGCGGTGCCGGCATCGACCTTGGCCAGGTGCGTGAGCAGGGTGCCGTCCACGGGGGTACGGAGCTCAGCCGGCGTGCCGACGTCATGCCACTTGCCGGCGTAGAGATTGCGCAGCCGGTCGGCCGTGAGCGCCTCGGGCGCGGCGGCCGCGACCCGGGCGAGGACGTCGGACCAGGCTGTTCCAGGGGCGAGGGTCAGGCTCATGCCTCACTGTGCGAAGCGCAGCACCCTGATCACCATCCGGATGTGACGTCGCGGGCGCGCCTTCTTGCCCAGCACGGAACTATGCCGGATTTTCTGCCGTTGCTCACCAGCTCCGGGTGGAAAGAACGAGCCGATATCCGTCCGGGTCAGCCACGGTCACTCCCCACTTGTCCCAGTAGCCGCCTTGAGACACCCGGGTGCCGCCGTTCGCCTCCAGCCGGGCCACCAACTCCTCGTCGACCGGCCCGGCCAGGTAGAGCACCAGCAGGTCCTGCTCGGTCGGCGCCGGCTCGCTCGACGACCCGCCGACCAGCTCGAGGTGCCAGGCCGCCTGAGGCCAGCCGAGCATGACGATGTCGTGCGGACCCGAACCCTCGTAGAGCACCTCCAGCCCGAGACCGTCGACGTAGAAGCGGCGCGCGGCGGCGAGATCACGGCACGGCCGGGCCAGGCGTACGGAAACCAGC
Source organism: Actinoplanes sp. CA-051413 (assembly GCF_050955795.1). Taxonomy (NCBI): domain Bacteria; kingdom Bacillati; phylum Actinomycetota; class Actinomycetes; order Micromonosporales; family Micromonosporaceae; genus Actinoplanes; species Actinoplanes sp. CA-051413. The sequence continues at coordinate 1,796,535 of NZ_CP192100.1, read as the reverse complement.
GGATCGATCATCCGATCACCCTGCACCCTGAACCCGGATTGAGCACAAGCGGCAGACTGGCGGGCATGGCCAAACTGCTCTACTCCGTCACCATGTCGCTGGACGGCTTCATCGCCGGGCCGGGCGGGGACATGTCGTGGCTGACCCCGTACCTCGGGCCCAATCCGTATGTGGACGAGCTGATCGGTGACATCGGGTCGCTGCTGGTCGGCAACCGCACGTTCCGCGGCGACGACCCCTACAAGGACACGCCGGCCGAGGGTGAGGCGTTCGGCGGGGGCTGGTCCGGGCCGCAGATCGTCCTGACCCACCACGTGCCCGAGACCGCCTGGCCGGGCATCACGTTCGTGAGCGACTTCGCCGAGGCGGTCCGGCAGGCGAAGGAGGCAGCCGGCGACAAGTACGTGAACGTGCTCGGTGCGGACGTCGCCCGGCAGTGCCTGGCGGCGGGCGTGCTGGACGAGGTGCTGACCTGTGTTGCGCCCGTGCTGCTCGGGGACGGGGTGCGGCTGTTCGAGCAGCCGGGTGGCCGTACCGTCGCGCTGGAGCGCATCCACCTCTCAGGCGTGCCGCTCGCGTCCCTGTTGCGGTTCCGCGTCCTGCCCGCCGGCTGAGCGGCGGGCAGGACGCGCGACGCTCAGATCTGGTCGTTCTTGAGCAGGTCGCCCTCGTCGATCGCCGCCGGGTCGGGCAGCGCGTTCTCCCGCAGGTGGCGGTTGTGCCGCGGCTCCTGCTTGGTCTTCGCGTCGTTGAGCTTGCGGCGCAGGTCGTCGCGCACGTCGTTGAGCGCGGCGTGCAGGTCCTCCTCGGAGGAGGTGGTGACGACCTTCTGCCGGCCTGCGATCCAGCACTCCAGGGTCACCTTCTGCCCCGGGGCCTCGCGGTCCTTGACCGACACCTCCAGCTCGGTGGTGTCGGCGTGGAAACCGGCGAGCCGGGCGTCGAGCGTGCCGAACTGCTCGGCGATCCAGCTCCGGTCACCCTGCGAGAAGCCGGCGCCCACGCGCAGGCACTCGTCGACGGTGGCGGGATTCGCAACAGCGCTCATCGCCGCACCTCCTGCCGCCGGGCGGACACGGACCGGGTGGTGCTCAGTCGTACGGTCACCATCTTCGCTGACCCTTCGGCTCGGGGATGTTCCTGATCTCCCTGTACCCCGCCGGAAGGGCCCCGGAAACGGACGAGGCGCTCGAATCACCTGGGCGCGTCAGCGCTGCGGCGGCGTGCGGCGGATCGAGTGCACCTTGGCCGAAACGGGCTCCTCGCCCGTCGCCACGCGCATGCCGTTGAGGTAGCCGTCGGTCTCGCGCTGCTCGCCGTACTCCTCGGTCAGCTCCGCGATGCGCTCCTCGAGCACGTGCAGCTCCCGCTCGCGGTCGGCGGCGAGCTGGGCCCGCAGCTCGGCGAGGACCTCGTCGAACTGCCGCCCGTCGGGCACCGGGCCGTCGCGCAGCTGCTCGATCCGGCGCAGGATCTGGTCCCGGGAGAACGCCACCACGACCGCGAGCCAGGCCAGCACGAACAACCCGGTGATGACCGGGAAGACCGCGAGCGACGTCAGCGGGGGCGGCGGAGGCATGCCGCCGCCGGGCGGGGGCGGTGGCGGATGCCCGGGCGGCATCCCGACGATCACGGTGAGAATGAGCGCGCCGGTGGCGGCCACCGCGGCGATCAGCGAGCCGAGCAGCAGTTTGCTCAGCTGGAGATGCAGTCCGCCCACGGTGGACCCATGATCGGCGCGGGCCCGCTCAGTCATGGTCCGAGATTACGGATATCCGAGCCCGGGCGCGACACCCGGCAAGCTGATCGTGACGGTCATGCCGACCGGCGCCGGCGCAGGACCTTCCGGTACGGGTCGAGCATCCGGTCGAGGACCGCCTCCAGCGCCTTGCGGTCGGCCTCCGGGATGGGTGAGTCCGGGGCGAGGATCCGGCCCAGCTCGTGCACGATCGGCGAGGTGACCGGCGGCGCCGGCGGCGACCCGCCGACCCGGTCGGGATAGGCGGCCACCACGATCTCGTTGATGCTGCGGCCCAGCACGGGCGCGATCCGCTCGATGGACCTGATGGTGGGCCGCTGCTCACCGCTGAGCCAGCGCAGCACAACGGACGGATCGGTGCCGGCCGCCCGGGCGAAGTGCGTCGGCGTCGGGAACCGCGCAGCCTGGATCGCTTCCTTGAGGTAGCCGCCGAAGCCGGCCTCCGGCGTGGAAGGCGTCACCGGCCAAGGATAGGCCCAGTCCGATCGGATCCGGCCCACCTCGGCTGGGCAATTGGTTGAAGACACAGGCACTGCTACCGTCATTGGTTAGATAACCAACGGCTCGGGCGTGGAGCGGAAGGTCGTGGCGGGATGACGCAAACAATGATCCTGATGGGCGTGCTGGCGATCTGCGCCGTCTCGGGCGTCCTGCTGACCTACCGGCCGGGCTGGACCCGCGGCCCGGACGAGCCCACCGGCAGCTACACCCCGCCGCCACCGCCGGCCCCCAGCCTGCCACCGGCCGCGGCGGCCCCGGTCCCGCTGCCGGCCCCGGCCCCGGCTGTCGCGCCGAGCAAGCCGTCCCAGCCAGTGCTCTCCACCCCGCCCGCTCCGACGGTGACCACGCCGTCCCCGGTCCGGCGCACCCGCAACAACGGCTTCGCCCGCTTCGCCCCGGCCCCGGCCCCGGCCGCCCGCACCCGCGCCGGCCGCGCCTGACCTGCAGCCCCGGTTCCGCAGATCACACCTCAGCGGGACCCCTTTCGGGCAGTAGCCGCCGGTCCACGGCGTTCTACTGGGTGAAAGGTGGAATTGAAGATGTCAGGAACTGCGCAGAGGCACCGGGTCGTCATCGTCGGAGCGGGTTTCGGCGGGCTTTTCGCCGCCAAGGCGCTGCGGAACGCCGATGTGGACGTGACACTGATCAACGGTACGACGTACCACCTGTTCCAACCGCTGCTCTACCAGGTCGCCACCGGGATCCTCTCCGAGGGTGAGGTGGCGCCGCCGATCCGCGAGATCCTGCGCAAGCAGCGCAACGTCGACGTCCGGCTCGGCTGGGTCCGGGACGTGGACGTCGAGGCGAAGATCGTCGACGTGGCCGGCCCGGGAGTCTCCTACACCGTCGGCTACGACACGCTGATCTTCGCGGCCGGCTCCTCCCAGTCGTACTTCGGCAACGACGGTTTCGCCGAGGACGCGCCCGGCATGAAGAGTGTGGACGACGCCCTGGAGCTGCGGGCCCGGATCTTCCACGCGTTCGAGATCGCCGACCTGCAGACCGATCCGGCCGACATCGAGCGGTGGATGACCTTCGTGATCGTCGGGGCCGGCCCGACCGGCACCGAGATGGCCGGTCAGATCGCCGAGCTGGCCCACCGCACCCTGCCGGGTCAGTACAAGCACATCGACCCGCACCGGGCCCGCGTCGTGCTGGTCGACGCGGTCGGCGCGGTGCTCAGCACCTTCGGCGACCGGCTGTCCACCCGCGCGCTGCGAGAGCTGCACCAGCTCGGCGTCGAGGTGGAGCTGAACACCAAGGTCGTCGGCGTCGACCCGACGGGCATCGAGGTCGAGACCGTACGCGGCCACGAGCGCATCCCCGCCATGACCAAGGTCTGGGCCGCCGGGGTGTCCGCCCCGCCGCTGGCCCGCCGGCTGGCCGAGGTCACCGGCGCCGGGACCGACCGCGCCGGACGCATCCACGTCGAGCCGGACGGCACCGTACCGGGCCACCCGGAGATCTTCGTCGTGGGCGACCTGATGGCGTTGCCGGGTGACGACGGGAAGCAGCTGCCCGGGGTCGCCCAGGTGGCGATCCAGAGCGGACGGCACGCGGCCGGTCAGATCAAGCGCCGCCTCGCGGGCCGGCCGGGCGGGCAGCCGTTCCACTACTTCGACAAGGGCAGCCTCGCAGTGATCTCCCGCTTCTCGGCGGTGGCGAGCATCGGCGGCCTGCGCCTGTCGGGCTTCCCGGCCTGGCTGATCTGGCTGGTGGTGCACCTGTTCTACCTGGTCGGGTTCAAGAACCGGGTGTCCGCGGTGCTGCACTGGGCGGTCAGCTTCCTGGGCCGCGGCCGCTCGGAACGGGTGACCACGCTGCAACAGGTCCACGCCCGCAGCGCGATGCGCCAGTACGGCGATCCCTTCGCGGCCGCCCCGGACGACTACGCCGGGTCCCGCGCACCGGTCTCCGCGGGCACGCCGCGGACCAGCAAGTAGCCGAGCAGGCATGCGGGTGGCGATGGTCAGTGCCGTGGCTCGGGCCGGCCGGGTGAACGAGGACTTCGCCGGTGCCGTACCGATGGCGGCGGTGGTGGTCGACGGCGCCGGGATTCCCGGGGCCGGCTCGGTCTGCCGGCACGGTGTCGCGTGGTATGCCACCCGGCTGGGCGGCAGTCTTCTCAGCCTGCTCGCGCTGATGCCGGACAGCGATCTTCCGGCGCTGCTCGCCGAGGCCATCGTGCGGGTGACCGACGATCACCGGGACACCTGCGACATCGCCAGCCGGATCAGTCCGTCGGCGACCGTGGCCGTCCTGCGGGTGTCCGCCGGCCGCGCCGACTACCTCGTGCTCGGCGACTCGACTGTGGTGCTCGACCGGGTGGGCAGCGCGCCGCTGGTGGTCAATGATCCCCGCGAGGTGGTCGTCAGCCGGTCGTATCTGCCCGCGCTGGCGGCCGCCGGCCAGGGCACCGAGGAGTACCAGCGGGTCCTGGACGAGCTGCGCGGCAACCGCAACGAGCCGGGCGGTTTCTGGGTGGCCAAGGACGATCCGCGGGCGGCGTACGAGGCGCTCACCGGCAGCTGCCCGGTCGCCGAGCTGGACAGTGCCGCCCTGCTCAGCAATGGCGCCGGCCGGATCGTCGATGATTTCCGGCTGGCCGGCTGGCCTGAGGTCCTGGCCGTCCTGGCGGCGAGCGGACCCGCCGCCGTCATCGATCGGGTCCGGGCGGCGGAAGCCGACCGCGGGGTGACCGCCGACGACGCGACGATCGCCCACTGCACTGAGCTGGGCAGGCCGGTCAGGTCGCCGGGACCAGCTCGGTGAGCAGCTTCTCGATCCTCGTCCTGATCTCGTCGCGGATCGGGCGCACCGACTCGACGCCCTGGCCGGCCGGGTCCTCGAGCCTCCAGTCCTCGTAACGCTTACCCGGGAAGATCGGGCAGGCGTCGCCGCAGCCCATGGTGATGATCACGTCAGAGCTTTCGGCGGTCTCCCATTCGAGCTTCTTCGGCGTCTGGCCGGTGATGTCGATGCCGACCTCGGCCATCGCCTCGACGGCGGCCGGGTTGATCGTCCTGCCGGGCTCGGAGCCGGCCGAGCGGACCTCGACCCGGTCGCCGGCCAGGTGGCGCAGCCAGCCGGCGGCCATCTGGGAACGGCCGGCGTTGTGCACGCAGACGAACAGGACGCTGGGCTTGCTCATCGGACGGACTCCTCGGAGGTGTCGGGGACGACCACGTCACCGGCGGCCGCGCCGGCGCCGGGATAAAGCGCGAGCAGCAGACCGGTCCCGGCCGCGGCACCGATGAGCTGGGCGACGACGAAGCCCGGCACCGACGCGGGCGCGATCCCGGCGAAGGTGTCGGTGAACGCCCGGCCGATCGTCACGGCCGGATTGGCGAAGCTGGTGCTGCTGGTGAACCAGTACGCGGCGCCGATGTACGCGCCGACCGCCGCCGGAGCCACCGCCGCCCGGCCGGACCGGGCCAGAGCGAAGATCAGCAGGATGAGCCCGGCGGTCGCGACGACTTCACCCAGCCACAGGTGCCCGGCGGCACGCTCCTTGCTGGACAGGTCGACCGCCGCCAGGTCGAACATCAGGTTGGCCAGCACCGAGCCGGCGATCGCTCCCGCGGTCTGGGCGAGGGCATATCCGCCCAGCTGGGCGGCGGTCAGGCCGGTTCCGGTACGGCGTCCGAGGAACCAGTCGGCGGCCGAGACGACGGGGTTGAAGTGTGCCCCGGAGACCGGCCCGAACGTCAGGATCAGCGCGGCCAGGGCGAACGCGGTGGCGACCGAGTTCTCCAGCAGTTGCAGGCCGACATCGTCCGGCGACAGCGTGGTCGCCATGACGCCCGAGCCGACGACGGCCGTCACCAGCAGCGCGGTGCCGACGAACTCGGCCAGCAGCCGTCGCCAGGTCGCGGTGCCGGTCATGCTGCGAGCCGTTCGATGCGGCCGGCCAGGTCGGTGTAGGCGTCCTCGAAGGCCGCGTCGGTGTCGGCGCGTACCGGATCGGGGACGGACCAGTGCAGCTGTGGCCGTACCGTCGCAGTCAGGTCCTCATGGGCGCGGTCGCAGACCGCGATGATCAGATCGTCGTCGGTCACGACGTCGCTGACGTGCGCGGTCGCGGCCGGACCGAGCCGCAGCCCGTGCCGGCGGGCGACCCGCACCGCGCGGGGATGCACCCGCTCGGCCGGATGGGTGCCGGCCGACGCGGCCGGCCGGTGGGTGCGGTCGGCCCACAGGGCGGCGGCCAGCTGCGAACGCGCCGAGTTGTGGGTGCACACGAACACGACCCGGGCGGTGTCCGGCAGGCGGGGCGGCGTCAGCCGGGCGAGAGCGCCGGGCCGCAAGCGCAGGTACGTGCGCCGCCGGTCAGCCTCGGACTTGGTGCGCTCCAGCAGCCCGGCCGCGGCCAGCACCTTGACGTGGTGGGCGACCAGGTTGCTGGGCATCCCCAGGTCCCGGGCGATCTCGCCGGGCGAGGCGTCACCGAGGCTCAGCGCGTCCACGATGGCCAGCCGGGCCGGGTCACCGAGCGCGGCATGGATCCGCGCCCGCTCCCTCAGAGAACTCCGCTCAGTTTCCATTGACTCAATACTTACTGAGTTAGTTCGGCACCGCAAGAGCCGCGGGCCCGTACGGCCGCCGGAGCGGGGTTGCTGAGCTGCGGCCGGGTCGGGCAGGCTGACGGTTCTGTCATATTCGGGGGTGTTGCGGTGGCCGCGTCGTCGGCTCGTACCAGAAGCAGTCGTGGTTTCCTGCTCTTCCTGTGGTTCGTCGCGCCGCTGGTGGAGCTGGGCGGGGTGCTGCTGTTCTGCGCGGCGGCGCCTGACCTGGCGCAGGACACCGCGTTCGGCAGCCCGGCCACCGAGATCCTCGCGGTGATCGTGCTGGCGGTGACCGTGGTCGGCACGATCCTGGTGTGGCGCGGGGTTTCCGGCGCCCTCCGGTGGATCACCGCGACCGCGCTGTTCATCGCGGCGGCGCTGACCGTGGCCCTCGGCGTCAGCTTCGCGACCGCCGGCATCCTGGCGTTGTTCACCCTGCTGATGGCCCACTCCGCGCTGTTCATCGCACTGATCGGGCGGGCCGCACTGCGCTCCCCCGCAGGGAACGGACGGTGACGGCCATGGACGGCGACATGCTCGCCCGGCTCCAGCAGCTGCAGGCCAAGGTGACCCAGTTCGGTGAGCTCGCGACCCAGCTCGCCCAGGCCGTGCCGAAGCAGGCCGAGGGCTGCGACGCGTCCGGCTGGGTCCGGGTCGTGCTCGGCGGCGACGGCCTGCCCACGGCGATCAGCGTGCGCGACGGCTGGGACCGCCGCATCGAGGCTGCCGGGCTGGGCGCGGCCGTCATGGATGCCAACGCCGACGCGATCCGGCAGGGCATGAAGGCCTTCTCCGACCAGCTCGACGACAACCGCTGGTGGACCAAGCGCGCCCACGCCGAGGAGGACGGCCCGGACCCGTCGGCCGGCCCGGTCGCCCGTCCGCCGGCCGGCACGGAACGCGATCCCGGCGAGCTGACCGAGGACGTGCTCAAGGCCCTGCACACGGTGCAGCAGCCGGCGGAGACCGCGCCGGGCGCGGTCGAGGGCTCGGACCCGCAGCGGTACGTGACAGTGGCGCTCGGTCCCGGCGGCCTCGCCCGTTGCACCATCGACCCCGACTGGGCCGCCCGGCGCGACAGCAACGCCATCACGGCCGCGCTCACCGAGGCGCTGCGCGCCGCCCGACACGCCGTCCCGCCTCCCACCGCGCCGAGCGCCGACCTGGACGGCCTGCTCGGCGACGCGCTGGCGACCCTGCGCGCGATCACCGACCGACGCCCGGCTGGAGGAAACAACTCATGAGTGATCTGCCCACCCCGGACGAGGTCACGGTCGCCACCAATGTGCTGCGCCAGGAGGCGGGCATCTGGGACGAGCAGAGCGCCAAGCTCAGCAAGATGAGCACCGATGTCGCCGCCCGGGAGTTCGGCCGGCTGGAGGCGGGACTGTTCCAGATCATGGTCGGCCCGTACAACGAGATCATCGACGCGGTGGCGGCGCGGACCCGTGAGGGCGCCACCGCGATGACGGACATCGGGCGCACCCTGCGCTCGGTCGCCGACACCTACGACGCCGAGGACAAGGCGAGCGAGCACCGCATCCGCAACATCTACTGACCACGGGGACCCTGCGATGACTTTCAGCACTGCTCAGTTCGAGGCGACGCTGGCCGAGATCGAGTCCGGCATGGCGACGTTCTCGGCGAACCTCGGCAAGATCCCGCCGGCGGCGCAGCGGGCCACCGACCACTGGTACATCACCGACGCCGTGGCCGAGGGCATCACCTGGCTGGCGACCAAGACGGTGGAGATCGGCCAGGACATCCTGAACTGGTTCATCGACCTGCTCAAGGGCGCGGTGGCCCCGATCTACATGGCCATCGACGGCTTCAAGTGGCTGGAGATCCGCGGCGAGGCCAACCTCGTCGCGGCGAACCTGACGGACCAGAACCTGGCGATCGACAACTCGGAGTGGTCCGGCGACGCGCGGGAGGCGTACGGCACGGCGGTCGGCGCGCAGGCCGCGGCGGCCTCCCGGATCGGCTCGATCGCGACCAGCACCTCGGCCAACCTGCTGACCTGCGCGCTGGCCGGAGCAGCCTTCTACCTCACCCTGGCGGGCGTCCTGGCCAAGCTGATCGCGGCGACCATCACCATCATCGCCGCGTACGCCTCAGCCGCGTTCTCCTGGGCCGGCGCGGCCCTGATGCTGGAGGAAGCGGGTGTCAACACGGCCATCATCGGCACCGCCCTGGCGACGGTGACCGCCTTCGTGGGAGCACAGGTCACGGCGTTGGCATTGCTGCACGGCGACGCGGTCGACCCGTCCAGCTTCCCGAACAAGGTGTGGCCGACATCCAACTCGGCCCAGTACAGCGACGGCACGGTCAAGGACGACGACGCGGACTGGTCACTGAAGCAGGACTGAATCCGCTCAGAAGCCGAGCCCGTCGAGGATCCGGACGACGGCGTTGGCCTTGTCGCTGTCGCGTTCGGTGGCGGCCGGCTTGTCCTCGCCCGCGATCAGAAGAATGACCTCGTCAACCTTGGCGACAACATCAGCGCGTCCGGCGATGACGGCGGCGGTCCTGAGGTCCCGGGCCAGCACCAACAGGGCAGCCGGGTCGGTGGTCTCTCGCTGTCGGTCCACGCCCCGAGCGTAGGAGCCACCTGCCACTACCGCTGACCAATTCTGTCGCGACCTTCCGGCACACCCTCGTCGGCGAATACCTGGAGGTCCAGGCCCGCGCCCGCACCGCCGACGGCTCGGAGTCGGACACGGTCGTCACCGGGTGGGAGCTGACGCCGGCGCCGTGACGGTGGTGTGGCGAGCCGGCTCAGGGCGTTCAGGCGGCGGCCTCACCGAGGTCGGCCATGTCGATGCCGGCCTCGCCCAGGATCCGCTGGACGGCGGCGATGCTCAGCCAGTCGAGAACGTTGTCCTCGTGCACGACCCGGTACCACTGGGTCCGCCCGCGCTTGACGATCTCGACGCGCCACGCGCCGTCCGCCGTCTGCATCGCGTACTGGACCTTGGGCTCCACCCGACCGACGCTACGTCCTGTCGATCAAGGCCGCTACCAGCTCAAACAAACTACGTCGGCGTAATTCACCGCTCCGGAGCGAACCAGCTCGGCACCCCGCGGCGCCGTCCTACGGTGGGGTCATGGAGCAGTTCGAGGACGCCTGGAACTCCCTGGGCGAAGCCGAGCGGTCCCTGCTGCTGGATGCCCGCGACAGCCGGCCGGTGCCACCGGCGGTCGCGGACATCCTGGTCCGGGTGGCGCTGGCCGTCGAGCCCCAGCCGGGCCTGTTCCCGGCGCCGGTGCACTGGCCGATCGGCTTCCGCGACTTCCTCGACGACAAAGCCGCGCTGATCGACCTGCCGGACGACCCGGAGTGCGAGTGACGCCGGTCAGCCCTTGACCGCCCCCGCGGTGAGGCCCTCGGTCAGGAAGCGCTGCCCGAACGCGTACATGATCACCACCGGGATGCTGACCAGCAGCGACGCCGCGGCGAGCTGTCCCTGCGGTACGACGTCTCCGGCGATCATCGACTGCATCCCCACCGGGAGGGTCTTGTACTCGTCCTTGGTGATGAACACGAAGGCGAACAGGAACTCGTTCCAGGCGTTGGTCAGGGTGAACAGCGCGACCGCCAGCAGTCCCGGCTTGGCCAGGGGAAGCACCACCCGGCCGAACGCCTGCAGGCGGGTGCAGCCGTCGACCAGCGCGGCCTCCTCCAGCTCCACCGGGATCGACGAGAAGTAGCCCACCAGCAGCCACGTCGCGAACGGGAGCGTGAACGTCGGGTACGTCACCACCAGCGACCACAACGAGTCGGTGAGCCGCACGCCGATGAGCATCTGGTACAGCGGGATGAACAGCAGCGCGCCCGGCATCACGTACGTGAGCAGCACCGTGACGGTGAAGCCCTGCGCCCCGCGGAACCGCAGCCGGGCCAGCGCGTAGCCCGCCAGGGCGGCGCAGATCAGGGCGACCGTGGTGGACGCCGCGGACACCAGCAGGGTGTTGAGGTACCAGCGGCCGAACGGTTGGTTGCTGAACAGCGCACCGAACTGTTCCAGGGTCCACGGCGTCGGCCACAGGTCGTGGTCGCGCATGACGACCTGGTTCTCGGACTTGAAGGCCGTGACGGCGATCCAGTACAGCGGGCCCAGCACGAAGGCGAGCAGCCCGGCCAGGGCGACACCCCGCCCGACGCCCGACACGAGCGACGACGCGCGGCGGCCTCCGCTCGACTTCAGGGCCGAGACGAGCCGGCCGACCGCCGCCGCGATCAGCAGGATCACCGCGAGGACCACCGCCGCCTTCCAGAAGATCTGCGGCGATGCCCAGGCCAGCAGGGCGGTGCCCACCGCCGCGATGACCCACGGCAGCGCTTTGCGCGCCGTACCGGCCTGCTGCATCGAACTGAGCCACCGCCCCGTGCGGGTGCGCGGGGGCAGCGGGGTGCCGGCGTCCTGGCGCAGCAACCGGACCAGGACGAACACCAGCGCGCCGATGACCGGCAGCATGACGAGCGTGACCGCCGCTCCGGCGCCGTACTGCAGCTGCAAAATCGCCTTCGAGTACGCGACCAGCACGTACGGCGCGGTCACGTCGCCCGGGCCGCCCTGAGTCAGCAACCAGATGAGGTCGAAGTTGTTGAAGGTCCAGATCGACGACAGGGTCACCGTCACGGTGATCACGTGGCGCAGCCCGGGCAGCGTCACGTTGACGAACCGCTGCAACGACGAGGCGCCGTCGATGGTCGCTGCCTCGTACAGGTCGGCCGGAATGGCCTTCAGTCCCGCGAGGAAACAGACGGTGAAGAACGGCACGCCTTTCCAGACGTTGACCAGGATCACCGACGGCATGGCCAGCGACGGGTCGGAGAGCCAGCCCGCGGGCCAGCTGTCGACCAGATGCAGGTCGGCCAGCAGCGGACCGATCCCCGAGGAGGTGAGCAGGGTGTTGACGCTGCCGAAGATCGGGTCGAGCAGCGCGCGCCAGCTGAAGGCCGTCACCACGGTCGGCACGACCCACGGCACCAGCAGCAGCCCGGCCAGCACGGCCCGGCCACGCCGCTGCTGGTGCAGCAGCAGGGCTGCGGCCAGCCCCAGGACAACCTTGAAAACCTCGGCGTACGCGGTGAAGACGAACGAGTTCACCACGCCCGTGTGGAACTGCTGGTCCCCGGCCAGGGCGAAGTAGTTGCCCAGGCCGACGAAGACGCTCTCCTGCCCGTGCCGTTCCGTGGTGCTCGTGATGATCGACCGGGCGATCGGCACGAGCACGAGACCGCCGACGAGCAGGGCCGTGGGCGCCAGGAACAGCGCCGCCAGCCGCCAGTCACGACCCAGCCGCCGTTGGGTCTTCGTCAGAGAGCCGGGCCCCGGCGGCGGAGATGTCCGCTTCGCCGGGGCCGGCGCGGAACGGACGGAGCTCACTGTGGCAGCCCCTGCTGGGCGAAGATCTGCACCATCTTGGCGTGAGCGGCTTTCACGGCCTGTGCGGGCGCTGTTCCCTGCACGACCTGCTGCATCATGTCGGTCAGGACGTACGCGCCACCGACGGCCTGCTGGCCCGCGCTGGCCTTCTGCGGGAAGGTCAGCCCGTTCTTGGTGGACAGCGGCAGCGACAGCTCAGTGATCTTGCGGAGCATGGGGAACGCCGGGTCGCCGCTGGTGAAGAACGGGTCGGCGTCCCAGACCTTCTGCCAGGCGGGCATGACCAGGCCGGGCGCCTCCTTGGCCACCCCGGCGAGCGCGGGCGCGCTGACCAGGTACTGCGCCAGGAGCTTGGCGAGCCCGGGGTTCTTGGCGCCCTTGAAGACGACGAAGCCCTGGGACTGGCCGAGGAGCAGCGGCTTGTCGGTCGCCGGCCCGGTGCAGTCGGAGAAGACGTACGTGTTCTCGTGGACGGGGTTCTTCTTGGTCCGGGAGTCGGCGTAGACGCTGAACTGGTTGCGGGTGTAGCCGAGGATCCCGGCCAGCCAGTTCTCGTTGTTGCTGGTGTCGGTCCAGCTGGCCACGCCCGGCGGCAGCATCGGCTTGAACTTGGGATTGGTGTAGATGTCACCCAGGAACGTCACCGCCTGGACCGTCTCCGGGGTGTCGAAGGTGACCTTCTTGCCGTCGTTGGAGGCGATCGCCCCGCCGTACGAGTTGATCAGTGCCTCGATCATGCCGTTGGCGTCGCCGGACCGGTTCACGGTCATGCCCCAGCCGTACCGGCGCTTGGCCGGATCGGAGATCGCCAGGCACAGGTCCCGCAGTTCCTCCCAGCTGTAGCCCTCCTTGGGGGTGATGCCCTTGTCCTGCATCCAGTCCTTGCGCAGGAACGACCCGATCCCGATGAAGTGGTACGGGATCGCGAACCACTTGCCGTCGAAGACGCAGAAGTTCTTGGCCTCGGCGCAGGGCTCGCCGTACTGGGCCGTCAGCGTCTTGACGACGTCCGTCACGTCCTCCAGGTCGCCCAGCGCCTGGAACTGCGCCACGAATCGCGAGTCGGTCATGAACGCCAGGTCGCGCGCCACCCCGCCCTTGACCTCGGCGTCGATCTTGGCCACCACGTCACCGGCGTCCGCCTGGACCAGGCTGTTCTCGATCTTCGTGCCGGTGGCGCTGGCGAACTTGGCGATCGAGCTGTCGAGCGCCTCGTTCGCCGCCGTCGAGTACAGCTTCTGCGACAGCACCCCCATCGAGGAGCCCTTCATCGTCGCCGCGGCGTCGATCAGCTCCTTCGGAACCTCCGGCTGCACCTTGGCGGGTGTATCGGAGGTGTCCCCGCACGCCGCCAGACCGGCTGCGCCGAGCACCCCCACCCCCATCCCCAGAAAGCCGCGCCGGGACCAGGCCGGTTTGTCCATGGACATTCGCCTCCTCCGTCTCCTCGCACCGCCGCCGCCGAAGGGCGTGGCTCTAGCTGTGTCTTGAATCCGGTGACCGAAGAACTTCGCAGGCTGCGAGCGGCGACCGGGTCGAGGCGGCGCTGACGTCGAGATCGATTCGCATCACGGGCACCGCCGTTCGAGATTTCGAACTCAGTTCGAGATATCGTATTGGGTGGACGCGACGCTAGAGGACCACCGCGAGAGGTGTCAATGTTTCGATGCGATTTCGGAGCAGTACGGGCAAGCCGGTCAGTGCGAGCGGGCCCGGTAGCCCATCCGGGTGGACAGCGTGGCCGCGCCCTCGCGCACCAGCTCGGTCCATTCCACCTGGGTCTGCGGGGTCCAGCGGATGATCGGCGCGGAGATGCTCATGCCGGCGATGACGGCGCCGGAGTGGTCGCGGATCGCCGCGCCGACGCACCGCATGGCACTGTCGGACTCGCCGTTGTCGACCGCGATGCCCTCGGACCGTACGCGTTCGAGATGGGCCCGCAGCCGGTCCGGGTCGGTGATGCTGTCCGGCGTCATGCCGGACAGGGTGCCCTTGGTCAGCACGGCGTCCAGGGCCGCCTGATCGAGGTCGGCCAGCAGGATCTTGCCGACCGCCGTGCAGTGCGCCGGCAATCGCCGCCCGACCGCGGAGACCATCCGGACCGGGTGCGTGCTGTCGACCTTGACGAGGTAGATGACATCGGGGCCGTCGAGCACGGCCACGTGGACGGCCTCGTTGCAGGCGGCGCCGACGTCCCGCGCGACGCTCTGCGCCTCACGGACCAGGTCGAGCCGGCCGGCGAACGCCGCGCCGAGCTGGAACAGGGGCATGCCGAGCCGGTACTGGACCGGCTGGCCGGGTACGGAGATCAGGTACGAGCGGGCCTCGAGCGTGACGAGCAGCTCGTGCACGGTGGTGCGGGGCAGGTCGAGCCGCTCCATCACTTCGCGCGCCGACAGCTGGGGGCGGTCCAGGAACAGTTCGAGGATGTCGAGAGCGCGGATGACCGCCGGTACCACACGGGGCATGTCGATAGTCCCTTCGAAATGCCGGACCGGCACCTGCAGAGGGTAACCGCACATTTTTCCCGCACTACTACACACCGAGGATAGCCAATGCCGATCTCCATTCACCACCTGCGCGACGGCGACACCTCGCGCTGGGCGGTGTGCCAGGACGGCGGGTGGGGCGAGCTCGACGGTACGCTCGCCGGCCTGCTCGCCGTACCGCTCGACCAGGCCCGCGCCGTGGTCGAGGCCGCCGCCCGCGACACCCGCGGCGACATGCCCGGGCAGCAGGTGCTGCCACCCGTCGACGAGCAGGAGGTGTGGGCGGCCGGGGTCACGTACCTGCGCAGCCGCGACGGCCGTAAGGAGGAGTCCGGGCATGGCTCCCTCTATGACCAGGTCTACGACAGCGACCGCCCCGAGCTGTTCCTGAAGTCCAGCCCGTGGCGGGTCGTCGGCGACGGCGACGCCGTCGGGATCCGCGCCGACTCCGGCTGGGACGTCCCCGAGGCCGAGGTCGGCCTGGTCCTCAACGCGGCGGGCGAGGTGTTCGGCTACACCCTCGGCAACGACATGAGCAGCCGGTCGATCGAGGGCGAGAACCCGCTCTACCTGCCGCAGGCGAAGATCTACGACCGCTGCTGCGCGATCGGCCCGGCGATCATCCCGAGCTGGGCGGTCGGGCCGGGTCCGTTCCAGATCGGGCTGCGGGTGCTGCGGGACGGCCGGGAGGCCTACACCGGTACGACGTCGACGGCGGAGATGGCCCGCGGCTTCACGGACCTGGCCGGCTGGCTGTTCCGGGCACTGAGCTTCC
Source organism: Actinoplanes sp. CA-051413 (assembly GCF_050955795.1). Classification (NCBI taxonomy): domain Bacteria; kingdom Bacillati; phylum Actinomycetota; class Actinomycetes; order Micromonosporales; family Micromonosporaceae; genus Actinoplanes; species Actinoplanes sp. CA-051413. The sequence goes on along the minus strand of NZ_CP192100.1, from coordinate 1,781,053 downwards.
CGGCGGGTGTGGTGCTGCTGACCGGCACGGGGGTGGTGCCGGACGCCGACTTCACCACGCACGTCGGAGACACGATCCAGATAACGTCGGCGGAACTCGGCACACTGACCAACTCCGTCGTCGCGGTCGGCGGGGCCACCAACGGGAAGGGACAAGCATGACCACGATCGAGAGCCTCTCCCCGCAAGCGCCGTCGGACGTTGTTGTGCGCGTACCGGACACAGCGCCGGACAAGGTGGCCGCAGCGGCCGACGTAGCCCGGGAAGCGGCCACCGGTTGGGCGCGCCAGCCGGCGCACGCCCGGGCAGCCGCTCTGCACGCCTGCGCCGAGGCGGTCTTGGCCGCGTCCGCCGAACTGACGGACCTGGTGGTCCGCGAGGTCGGCAAGCCCCGCGCCGAGGCAGGCGCCGAGATCGGCCGCGGCGTGGCGATCCTGCGCTACTTCGCCCAGCAGACCCTGCACCCCGAAGGCGAGGTGTACCCCCCGGCCGACGGCGTGTCCCTGCTGCACACCCGCCGCCGCCCCCACGGCGTCGTCGGCCTGATCACCCCATGGAACTTCCCGGTGGCGATCCCCCTCTGGAAGGCGGCGCCGGCCCTGGCCTTCGGCAACACGGTGCTCCTCAAGCCCGCCCCACAGTCCTCCGCGGTGGCGCTGCGCCTGGCCGAACTCTTCGCCGGAACGCTCCCGAACGGCGTATTGACCGTCCTGACCGGCCTCGGCGGCACAGGCGAAGCGATCGTCGACACAGCCGATGCGGTCTCGTTCACGGGTTCGGTCGCCGCCGGGCAGGCGGTCGCCCGGCGGGCGGTCACCCGCGGCATCCCGGTGCAATGCGAAATGGGCGGCCAGAACGCCGCCATCGTCCTACCGGACGCAGACCAGGAAGCAGCGGCAAAGGCAATCGCGGCGGCGGCGATGGGGTACGCCGGACAGAAATGCACCGCGACCAGCCGGGTGATCGTGGTCGGCGACCCGGCCCCGTTCGCCGAGCGGCTGGCCGCAGCGGTCGAGGCGCTGCCCGTGGGCGACCCGGCAGACCCTGCGACGGTGGTGGGCCCCCTGATCGAATCCCGTCCCCGCGAGGCGATCCGGGCGGCGGTGCAGCGTGCCGGGGCAGGGGGTGCCAAGGTGCTGACGGCTGCCCGGCAGCCTTCCGGCGACGGCTGGTTCCAGGCGCCGACCGTGCTGGCGGATGTGCCGGCCGGCGACGACCTGCTGACTGAGGAGCACTTCGGGCCGGTGTGCGTGGTGCTGCCCGCGGAATCGGCGGAGGCTGCGGCGCGGACGGCCAACAACGTACGGCATGGGCTGGTGGCGGCTGTGTATACGCAGAATCTGGGGGCGGCGCTGACGCTGACGGATCGGCTGGATGTGGGAATGGTGAAGGTGAATGCGCCTACTACGGGGGTGGACTTTCACGCACCGTTCGGCGGGGAGAAGGAGTCGAGCTACGGGCCGCGGGAGCAGGGGACGGCGGCTCGTGACTTCTACACGCGGACGGTGACGGTGACGCTCACGCCATAGGTTGAGGGCCCGTTAGAGGCCGGCCTCGTCGACTCCGTGGACGGCTTGCGAGTGGGTGAAGCCTTCGTACTCCAGCTGCTCGATCAGTCCCTTGCGGGAGAAGCCTGACATGCGGAGGTAGTTCTGGGCCGACTTGGCCGCCTGCTCGTCGTAGTCGATGTCCAAGGAGTCCACCGCGAGGGTTGCTGCCTCCGACGAGTAACCGTCGCCGGCGTCCGAGGAAAGCTGCTCGATGAGCCCCTTGCGAGAGAACGCAGCGGTCTGGAGATATCTCTTGGCCGAGCGGACGGCATTCTGCTGCTCCGCCGGCACTGGCTTGCCGGTGGGCCTGACTGTTGTCGGGTCCACAATGGGCTCGTTGGGGACGTAGATGACAGGCTCGACGGTTGGGTCGCCGGCCGCGACCACGGGTGCGTGCACCAAGCGTTCCAGCAGGGCAAACATCACCTGCGCCGAGGCGCGGGCAGCGAATTGTTTGTAGCGGTCGTCTTTTTGGGCGTCGGCATGGTCTGTCACGCCCTTGACGACAAGCCAGGAAAGTTCCTGTTGATCGGCGATCGTCGCAATCGTCGCCGCCTCCATGTCGACCGCGGCGATCTTCCGCATCCCCATCGCCTTCAACCAGTTCCAGACGTCGGGGTCGGCCATGACAGCACTGCCGCTGGCCATCGGACCGACCAACACGCGAAACGGAAGCCGCTGCGGTCCATCTACGTCGTCATACAGCCGTCGTTGTACATACGCGGATCCGTCGCGGGTCAGGACGGCTTCGCCGGTCGGCTCGCGCCCGATTAGATCTTGTTCCTCAAGTCGCTCCAAACCCGGGAGCCAGGTGCCGTTCGGGAAGTATTGGGCGCGTGCGGGATGGTCGCGTGTTTGTTGCCCGCGATACAGCTGTTCGAGCAACCACAGAAAAGCCTCGGGCTCGCTCGGCTTGCCATAGCTAGGAAGGTTGACAGGGTTGAAGTCTTCCCCAGTACGCCGCCAGCGCGGACTCAACGAGAATTGTTGATAAGCGCCCTCGAACCCTGCAGCTGAGTGCTTGCCCTCGTCCCATTCGAAGACAGGTGTGCCGATCACGACGTCACCCAGCGCCGTGCTCGCGGGATTACCCGCGCATACGCCGCACATAGCCAGGGACGCAGGCCGCAGGCGTTCAACCAGTCTCGCGACGACCGGCCCCGTCGAGCGGGCACCCATCTGCGTCGGCCGGGCCAACGCCACAGTGAACGGGGGCTTCCCGTCAATCCGATACTCACCCAATAAGTACGGCGACGGCCCGTCCGAGTCTCGTTGTTCCCACCGGACGACGCCGCGGCAGCTAGGGTCGGCGGCTGACGCCGTTTTTCGGGCCGCGTCGAACTCTTCGGGTGTCGCTGCTACGACCAGTACATCGACGTGTCTCAGGGACTGTTTGGCGATGCTGTCGCGGGCGGCCTGCACAACGGCACCCTGCCGCCGAGTCGCCGCCGGCGAGCGCATCGCAACCGGCACAGGCTTGTCCGGCAGCCAGTGCTTGGGGCGAAGTTCCCAGTACGTGGCAATGTCACGAACCTGCTGGAACCGGCGAACCTCCCGGCCGATTCGGATCTTCCACGTATCGGTGCCCAGGCCACCGAAGCTGGTCCACCCCCACCTCTCCGTGTACAAGATCGCGCTGAGCCGCTTGAGCAATGCCGAGTCTTCGGGCAAAGACAGTCCCAAGAGCATCGCAACATCGGCCGAGACCAAATCCGCCTGTAGGTCTGGCCGGTCAGCTGGTGGGTCGAAGTCGCGTTCCATCGCGGCTGCCTGGCGGACGACGGCCAGAAACAGATCGAGCTCTCGCTGCGCGCGTCCGGTCGCGTAAGCGCCCGCAGCGGTCAGTCCAATTGTCGTAGTCCCAGCGATGGGCATGGCACTGCCGGTATTGACGCCGTAAAGCAGACCTGGTGGCACCTTCACCAGCAGCTGCGCTGCGTCAAGATCAAGAGCCCGATACAGATGTAGATCAAGCTCTTGGAAAGTGGGCCACCGGCCGCCGCGCAGCAGCAACACCCAGAGCACGTCGAGGACGATCCGCTGATGAGCGCCGACGGGCTCGGGCATTGTCACGGTCCGATTGTCCGCCACCCGTGCCTACGCCGATCACTCAGGTACGCCCGAGCCCACCGCTTCACATTCGCTACCGCGGGTTGCTTTCATGGCGGCCTCAGGCATCCGCGCGGCCGACCCGCCAAGCGCAACCATCGCACCGTGGGGTGTCCGGGGGTCGCCCCCGGAGCCAATACCGTGGGGCGGGCGGGACTCGAACCCGCGACCGAGGGATTATGAGTCCCCTGCTCTAACCCACTGAGCTACCGCCCCGTACCGGCGGCGATCCTATCCCGGCTGCTCAACTCCGAGCTACCGATCTTCGCCGACGGCACGGTGAGCGGCTACTTTTCGTCGTCCTGCGGCTTCGCGTGGCCGGTGTCGTCCACCAGATCCGGGGCCATGCTTCCTCCGTGGGCCTCCTGCAGCGGGTGTTCCTGCTCCGGGTCCTGCGGGCCTTGAGTGGCGGGTTCCTTGTCGTTGTCCATGGCCGGTCTCTACCCGTCCCCGCCTGTTTCAGGCCCGGCGCCTGAGGGGATGTGCCGGGCATGACCGATGTGCGTGCGCTCTCTTCCGACCGGTTCGAGCTCGGCGAGGGCAGCCGCTGGGTCGGTGATCAGGTCGTGCTGGTCGACATTCCGGCTGGGCGGCTTTTCGGTACGCCCACACCGACCGGTTCCGGCCCCCAGTCCCTCACCCTGCTCGCCGAGCTCGACGTGCCACTGGCCGCCGTGGCCCCCGTACGGGATGCGCCCGGAAGCTGGCTCGCCGCGGCCGGGACCGGTTTCTGGCTGCTGGAGCCCGCCGGGGTCCGGGAGCTTGCCGGCGCTGAGCCGGTCACCGGCAAGGAGTGGCGGATGAACGACGCTGTCGCCGATCCGGCCGGGCGGTTCTGGGCCGGCAGCATGGCCTGCGACCAGTCGCCGAAGGGTGGCGCGCTGTACCGCTTCGACCCGGACGGCAAGGTGCACACCGTTCTCACCGGGCTGACCATCGCCAACGGGCCCGCGATCACCGCAGACGGGCGGACGATGTTCCTGTCCGACACCCCGCTCGGGCTGGTGCAGCGTTTCGACGTCGACCCGGCCACCGGGGAGCTCAGCGGGCGGCAGGACTTTGTTCAGCTCGACAAAGGCGAGGGCTCCCCTGACGGGCTCACCGTCGACGCCGACGGTTTCCTGTGGATGGCGTGTTTCGGCGGGAGCGCGGTGCGGCGTTACCGGCCGGACGGGCAGTTGGATCGCATCGTGCCTGTTCCCGCCCGGCAGCCGACCAGTGTGTGCCTGGCCGGTTCGCAGTTGGTCGTCACGAGCGGACGCGGCGGTCTCGACCAGCCCGGACCGGACGACGGAGCTGTCCTGGTCACCGACGCGCCGGCCCGGGGGCTGCCCGCGCTGGCGGTCAGGCCGCCGGCGAGCTGACCGTCGCGCCCAGCGAGGACAGGACCTCGCCGGCCGTACGCCAGCCGCTGGCCAGAGCTCCCTGGATCGACGGGCTGTCGCGGTGGTCGCCCGCCACGAAGAGGCCGTCGCCCAGCGCCACCGGCTTACGGAGGCGCGCCTGCGGGACGTTCGCCGCGGGCAGGGCGTGCGGCAGGGTCACCACGCTCAGCAGTTCCCAGTCGTCGGTCGGGATGCCGTACATGCGGGCCAGCTCGACCCGGATCACCGCCTCCGACGCGCCGGACGGGGCTGAGACGCCCACTGACGAGGCGGCGATCAGGGATTTGCCCGCGGGGGCGTACTCGGGGGCCGCGTTCGACATCACGACCGTGTTGGCCACGATCTCGCGGCGGTCGCCGTCCAGCAGCAGGGTCGGCTCGTCGATCGGGGCCTGGTCCGCGCCGAAGTAGTACGTCGTCAGGCCGCGCATGTCCGGCACCGGCAGCCGGGGCAGCAGGGTCGCCGCCGTTGCCGGGTCGGTCGCCACGATGACCGCGCGGCAGCGCAGCTCCCCGCCGTCGGTCACGACCTGGCCCGGGCTGACCGACAGGGTCCGGGCGCCGACCAGCAGCTGCGGGTACGGCAGCGGACCCGCCACCGCCGCCGGCAGGGCAGCCATCCCGCTCGCCGGCACCCCGATCCGGCCCCGCGCGAACGAGCGCAGCACCATCGCCAGCACGTGGCTGGACGTGTCCAGGGAGCGGTCGGCGAAGACGCCGGACAGGAACGGCCGCAGCACCTCTTCGATCATCCGGTGCGACAGGCCCGCACGCCGCAGCGCTTCCTGGGTCGTCGTCTCCGGGGCGTCGAGCAGCCGGGCCGGTGGGAACGTCGCGTAGCGGGTGGCCAGCGCCGCGAACTTGAGGCGGTCGGCGAGCGAGCCCACCCCCGAGGTCAGCGTGCGGGGCGCCGAGCGCGGCTCACGCAGCGGATTCTCCAGGCGGTGCAGGCCCGGGCCGCGGCGTACGAGCACGCCGGAGGTGAAGTAGCGCATGTCGAGGGCGTCGACGTCGACCAGTGCGGGGACCCGCGGGTACGCCGTGTTGAGCACCTGGAAGCCGCGGTCGAGCCGCCAGCCGTCCACCACGTCGGTGGCCACCCGGCCGCCGATCCGGTCGGCCGCCTCCACCAGCAGCCAGTTCACCCCGGCGCGGTCCAGGCGCCGGGCAGCGGCGAGTCCGGCGAGACCGCCGCCGACGATGACGACGTCCACCGATACGGGCTGCGACACGGGCACACCTCACTGGAGGACAAACAACGCAGACCTCAGCCTAACGGCGGTACCGGTCCCCGGCAGGGAGAAAGAAAGAAGCGCCTACCTGGGTACGGCGCGGAACCAGGCCTCCCGGTCCCCCGGGTCCGGTCCGCGCCGGGGCAGCACCGGCGGCTCCTCGCCCGTGACCGCCGCGTAGTGGTCGAAGCGCGTGGTGAGCACCGCCTCGCCGCCGGTCAGGTCGGGCAACGCGGCCACGACCTGCGGGATTCGGGCGGACGGCAGGTCACCACTCACCTCCAGGTATCCACCGGCGGGCGTCGTGTCCCGGACGACCGCGCCCAGCCGGCCGAGCAGGGCCAGCACCGGATCCACCGCGTCGGGCGGCAGATTGATCTCGAACCGCTCGATCGGCTGGCACACCCGGCTGCCGGCGCGGCGCAACGCCGCGGTCACCACGACCGCGGCGAGGTTGCGGAAGTCCGCCGCCACGGAGGAGATCGACTTGTCGAACTTCTGATGTGGCTTGCTCTGTCGCGGCCAGTACTGCGAGGACGTCATGGTGACCGTGCAGTCGGTCACCGGCCAGCCGCGCAGGCCCTGCCGCAGCGCCGCCCGTACCCCCTGCTCCGTGGCCGCGACGAACGCCGGCGTCAGCCGGCCGGGTTCGATCCCGGGACTGAACTCGATGCCGTGCCCGATCGGGGCGGTGTCGACACGCAGTCCGACGCCCGCCAGGTACGGGTTGCCCCGCTCCCGGATCCGCTCCTCGGCCGTACCGGTGCCGGCGACCCGCTCGATGCACGCCGTCAAAGTGCCGGAGAACCGCACCCGGACGCCGTACCGGTCCTGCAGCAGGGCGGCGAGCACCTCCTTCTGGACCTCGCCGTGCAGGCGGACCACCGCCTGTTCCTGCTGCTCGTCGAGCCGCAGGTCGACCAGCGGATCCTCGTCGGCCAGCTCGGCCAGGCCGGCGAACATCGCCAGGCGCTGTGCCGGTTCGACCGGCTCGACGAGAGCCTGCCGGGTCGGCGGCGGGAAACGGTAGGCGTGGCGCCGCGGCGGATCCCCCACGAGCTGACCCACCCGGGCGGACAGGCCGCGTACCGCCGCGATCTGCCCGGCCGACACCGACGGTCGCACGAGCACACCGGCGGGCTCGGTGACGGCGATCTCGGTCACCGTCTGGGGCCGGGCGCCGGGGAACAGCACCCGATCCCGTACGCGGAGCTGCCCGGACCACAACCGCAGCCAGACGCGCCGGCCGTGGCTGTCGCGGTCGACGGCGAAGACCGTACCGGCGGGCGGCCCGTCCCGGTGCTCGCCGCGGGGCAGCAGCTCGGCCAGGACCTGGCACAGCTCGCGTACGCCGGCGCCGGTGATCGCCGAGCCGCAGGTGACCGGGGTGAGCTCGGTGCTTCGTACCGCGCGCCGGATCGCCCGCCGGACGTCACGGGCGCGTACCGGCCGGTTCATCAGCCACCGGGCCGCCACCGCGTCGTCGACCTCGGCCACCGCCTCCACCACCGGTTCGGTGTCGAGACCGGCCGGGTGCACCCGGGCGTCGCGCCCGCCCTGCCCGGTGACCGTGGTGAGCACAACCGGGTGCGCCGCGAGCCGGCGCCGGAGCTGGGTCAGGACGGCACCGACGTCGGCGCCGCCGCGGTCGACCTTGTTCACGAACACCACGGTGGGCACGCCGATGCGGCGCAGCGCCCGCCAGATGGCCACGGTCTGCGGCTGGACGCCCTCCACGGCGGAGACCACGAGCACGGCGGCGTCGAGCACGGCCAGCGAACGCTCGACCTCGGCGATGAAATCGGGGTGGCCCGGGGTGTCCAGCAGGTTGATCATGAGATCACCGACGGCGATGGACGTGACGGCGGCCCGGATGGTGATGCCGCGCTGCCGCTCCAGCTCCATCGAGTCGGTGCGGGTGGTGCCGGCGTCGACGCTCCCGGGCCGGGACACGGCCCCGGCCTCGTACAGCAGGCGCTCGGTCAGGCTGGTTTTGCCGGCGTCAACATGGGCGACGATCCCGAGGTTCAACAAGGGCAAGACAGATCTCCACGGTAGGACGGTCAAAGGTCCGGAGCGTGGAAGCTGCTCGCATTGTCACTCCTCGTGAAGATGGTCGGGCCGGCGCGACGGCAGGCAGCCGCGGCGTCGTCATGCAGATATACCGGGCCGCCGCAGCGGCCGCGACCGGTTTTCCGGTGCGGGCGGGGTTCGGCGCGGCCGTCGAGGTGGCGGTGCCCGGGGGCCGGATACGGAAAAGGGGCCACCGAAGTGGCCCCTGACCTGCGGAAAAGCTCCCCCGATTGGACTCGAACCAATAACCTGCCGGTTAACAGCCGGCTGCTCTGCCAATTGAGCTACAGGGGATCGAACCGTCACCTCCGCTCCCGCTTCCGCGGTAGTGGTGGCGACCGGAACGACAATACATGACCGCCCGCCCCGGGTGAAAACGGGTGACCCGGCGCGCCGGGGCGCGCGCAACAGGGATGAAACACGGACCAGGGGCATGACTGCGGTGCAGGATGGGTAAGCACCTGTTCGACGCACGAGCGTCACCGAACGGAAGGAGCCGCCATGCGCGGAAAGCTCATGTTCATCACGGGTCTCGCGGCGGGCTTCGTCCTGGGCAGCCGTGCCGGCCGGGAGAAGTACGAAGAGATCACGGCCAACGCCAAGAAGGTGTGGGAGCACCCGACGGTCCAGGAGGCCGCCGGAGTCGCCCAGGCGCAGGCCAACAAGCTCTACACCGAGGGCAAGGACAAGCTCAACGAGTCCAAGCTCGGTGAGAAGCTCAAGTCCGCCAGCACCAGCTCCAGCACGGGCACCGAGACCAGCACGCTGTCCACCAGCGGGTCCGGGATGACCTCGTCGAACGGCACCGGCACCACGTACTGACAAGTACCGCTTCTCAAGGCCCGGCCCACCGACGGTGGACCGGGCCTTTGGCGCTTCAGGACGACGAGCGCGTCAGGAGGACGACGAGAAGGCCGCGTCGAAGGCCGCGCTGGGCGCGTCGAAGGCCAGCCGGCGTACGAACTGCAGCGCCTCCGGGGCGCCGACCAGGCGGTCCATGCCGGCGTCCTCCCATTCGACGGACAGCGGGCCGGTGTAGCCGATCGCGTTCAGGGCGCGGAAGCAGTCCTCCCACGGCACGTCGCCGTGCCCGGTGGAGACGAAGTCCCAGCCCCGGCGCAGGTCGGCCCACGGCAGGTGGGAGGCCATCCGGCCGCGGCGGCCGTCACCGGTACGGACCTTCGCGTCCTTGCAGTCGACGTGGTAGATCTTGTCGGCGAACTCGAGGATGAAGTTCACCGGATCGAGGTCCTGCCAGACGAAGTGCGACGGGTCCCAGTTGAGCCCGAACGCCGGCCGGTTGCCGATCGCCTCCAGGGTGCGCCGGGTGGTCCAGTAGTCGTACGCGATCTCGCTGGGGTGCACCTCGTGCGCGAACCGCACGCCCTCGGCGTCGAAGACGTCCAGGATCGGGTTCCACCGGTCGGCGAAGTCCTGGTAGCCGCGCTCGATCATGGCCGGCGGCACCGGCGGGAACATGGCCACGGTGTGCCAGATCGAGGAGCCGGTGAAGCCCACGACGGTGTCCACGCCGAGCCGGGCGGCGGCCCGGGCGGTGTCCTTCATCCGCTCGGCGGCACGTTGCCGCACCCCCTCGGCCTCGCCGTCGCCCCAGATCACCGCGGGCAGGATGTCCTGGTGCCGCTCGTCGATCGGGTGGTCGCAGACCGCCTGGCCGACCAGGTGGTTGGAGATCGCGAAGACCTTCAGGTTGTGCTTCGCGAGCTGCTCGCGCTTGCGGTCGACGTAGTCGTCCTCGGCCAGCGCCCGGTCGACCTCGAAGTGGTCACCCCAGCAGGCGATCTCCAGGCCGTCGTAGCCCCACTCCGCCGCCAGCCGGCAGACCTCCTCGAACGGCAGGTCGGCCCACTGGCCGGTGAAGAGCGTGATGGGTCGCGCCATTGTCAAAACTCCCTGTTCGCCGGTGCACGAAAAGGGTTCCGGTGGCCCGCGCGAGGGCGGCGGGCCGGCGGCATCACCGGTCGGGACGTCGCGGCCGGGCCGGGTTTGCGCCTCCCGGGCCGGCCCGCCCGTCGCGGCGGTGCCTGCACCGACTCTAGAGCCGCGGCCGCGGCCGCGAAAGCCCCGCGATCAGTGTGCGGCGCAGGCCTCGGCGGGCGGCGATAGCCCGAGCTCACCCAGGGCACTTTTCAGGTACGCGAGCTGGGCGCCGGTGCCCCCAGCGGGGGACTCGACGGCCAGGTATTCGGTGCCGGGGTGCTCACCCCCGAGCAGGTGCCGCAGCGCCGCCTGCCAGACCTCTGTGGTGGCGGTCAGCGGCGGCGCGGGCGGGTTGTGCAGGGGCACGTGGCACCGCACCCGCCACGGGCCGGGCGGGAGGTCGGCGAGCGCCTGGGTCAGGTCGTCGACCTTCGCGCCGGCGGGGTTGGTCACCTGGTGCGGGTGGCCGGCTTCCACGTACCCCCGCAGAGCCTCCGCGGCCGCGACCGGATCGGTGGCCTCGAGCGCCGCGGCGATCTCGACCCGGATGACCGCGATGCCGGCCGCGGCCAGCCGGTCCAGGGCCGCGACCGGGCTCTCCCAGGTGCAGGCGAGGTCGGCCAGGTCGAGGCAGACACCGAGGCGGTCACGGTCGAGCCGGCCGAACGCCTCGACGATCGAGTCGGTGTCGTCGAGCACGAAGCCGGGCTCGGGCTGGAAGCCGACGCGGACCGCCCGGCCGGTGTGCCAGGCCACCTCGGCCAGGCCGGCGGAGAGCCGGGAGAGGATCCGGGCGGCGGCCTTCTGCTTGGCGGCGTCCCAGCCCTCGCGCGGGCCGAGGCCGGTGGTCGTCACCGCGCCGCGGACGGCGTCCTCGGGCATCAGGTCGGTGAGGATGCGGGCCAGGTCGAGGGTGTATTCGAGCCGGGCCGGGTGGCTCCAGTCGGGGACGGCGGGGTCCTCGTCGCCGCCCTCGGCGTAGGGCGCTCCGCTCAGCGTGACGATCTCGAGCCCGCGGGCTTCGATCTCGGCACGCAGCCGGGTGCGGGAGCGCCCGTCGATCGCGAGGGCGGCGGCGAGGGTGGGCGGGAGCCAGAGGCTCACCCCCAGGGTGTCCACGGCCAGCCGGTCACGGACGGCGGCGTACGCGTCGAGGTGCTCGACGACGGCCGGGAGATCCCGGGCAGGCCGCTCGTGGGTGCCGTGGCTCAGGTGGACGACCCGGCCCGAGTGGTGGCGCAAACGCATCAGAATCCCTCCTGGAGCGGGGCGTCACCGGTGCATTCGCACGTGCATCGGTTCGTGCAGCGTCCAGTATGGATCATCTGGCCGCGATTTTCCGATGCGGTCGTGGCGGACCGACGGGGTGCCATGACGCCTCCATCCGTGGGTTGTCTGCCCCCGGATACGAGCCTCGACCGCCTGCCGGATCAGCGGCGTACCGGCCGTGCGACGCCCTGACCGGCGCAGACATGATCCACAAAGGGCGGTGGCATCGGCTCGTGCCGATGCCACCGCCCACCATGACCTGCTTGTGGACCCTTCCGAGGGCAAGTCGACACACCATCGGAGAGAGCGTTATCTGTGCATCAAATGCACACTTGGACACGCACGGAACGATCACACGTGCGGATGTCCCACAGCTGTCCGGCACCGGCCGGGAACCCGGACGGTCGATGCCGGACAGCCGCTCCGTCGCCCGCCCGACGACCCGGGGCGCAACCGGTTCGTCCCTCGCGGCGTACGGCGGAGGTCTGGGTCACACACCTGCCAGCACGGCCTCCACGTCCACCCAGGACGACGCGGCGGCCGAGCGCTCCACCGCGTCGAGGACGAGCTGCACCTGCAACGCGTCGGCGAACGAGGGCGTCGGGTCCTGTCCGGTGGCGATCGCCTCGATCAGGTCCCGCATCTCGTGGGTGAAGGTGTGCTCGTAACCGATCGGGTGACCCGCCGGCCACCACGCCGCCATGTACGGGTGGTCCGGCTCGGTCACCAGGATCCGGCTGAAGCCCTGCTCCGCGCTGGGCAGCGCGGCGTCGTAGAACTGCAGCTCGTTCATCCGCTCGAAGTCGAACACCAGCGAACCCAGCGAGCCGTTCAGCTCCACCCGCAGCCCGTTCTTGCGGCCGGTGGCGAAGCGGGTCGCCTCGTACGTGGCCACCGCTCCCCCGTCCAGCCGGGCCAGGAACAACGCCGCGTCGTCCACGGTCACCTGACCGCGGCCCGAACTGCCGTTGCCCTCCGCCGACAGCCCGGCCGCCGCGGTGGGCAGCGGCCGCTCCTTCACGAAGGTCTCGGTCAGCGCGCTCACCCCGGTGATCGACTGGCCCGTGACGTACTGGGTCAGGTCGACGATGTGGGCGCCGATGTCGCCCAGCGCGCCCGAGCCGGCCACGTCCTTGCGCAGCCGCCACACCAGCGGGAACTCCGGGTCGACGATCCAGTCCTGGAGGTAGACCGCCCGCACGTGACGGATGGTGCCGATCCGGCCGGCGGCCACCAGCTGCCGCATCAGCGCCACCGCCGGGACCCGGCGATAGTTGAACGCGCACATCGCCCGTACCCCCCGGGTCTGGGCCTGGGCCGCGGCCGCGGCCATCTCCCGGGCCTCGGCCACCGAATTGGCCAGGGGTTTCTCGCACAGCACGTGCTTGCCCGCGGCCAGCGCGGCCAGCGCGATCTCGCGGTGGGTGTCGCCCGGCGTGCAGATGTCGACCAGGTCGATGTCGTCACGCTCGACGACCGCACGCCAGTCGGTGGCGTGCCCCTCCCAGCCGAGCTTGGCCGCCGCGGCCGCGACCTTGTCCTCGTCGCGGCCGCAGACGACCGACATCCGTGCCGACAGCGGCAGGTCGAAGGCGTGGTTCACGGTGCGCCATGCCTGTGAATGCGCGGCGCCCATGAACGCGTACCCGACCATGCCGACCCGCAGCTGCCCCATGTGATCTCCTTCTACGCCGAAGTGGACGGACCCGCTCAGAAGCCGAGCTTGGCGTACTGGGCGGCGTTCTCCTTGGTGATCGTCTCGGAGGCGAGGGTGATCTCCTTGGGGACCTGGAGCTCCACCAGGTCCGACATGCCCTTGTTCTGGCCGATCAACCGGGCCAGCGAGATCGCCGACGAGGCCATCGACGGGCTGTAGGTCACCGTCGCCTTGAGCGGGCTGTTGTCAGCCGTGATCGCGTCGATGGCCGCCTTCGAGCCGGCGCCGCCGACCATGAAGAACTCCTTGCGGCTGGCCTGGTTGATCGCCGCGAGCACGCCGATGCCCTGGTCGTCGTCGTGGTTCCAGATGGCGTCGATCTTGGGCAGCGCCTGCAGCAGGTCGGTCGCGGCCCGCTGGCCGCCGTCGGCGGTGAAGTCCGCCGGCCGCCGGTTGGCGACCTTGAAGCCGAAGGTCGCCAGCGCCGCGACGAAGCCCTTCGACCGCTCCTGGGTCAGTTCCAGCGAGTCGATGCCGGGGATCTCGCCGATGATCGCGTTGGTGACGCCCTTGGCCTTGAGCTGCTGGCCGATGTAGGTGCCGGCGGCGATGCCCATACCGAAGTTGTCGCCCTTGATCTGCAGCCGGTACGCGGCCCGGTCCGGGAAGGCCCGGTCCAGGTTGACCACCGGGATGCCGGCCTTCATGGCCTCCAGCCCGGAGGCGTTCAGCTCCTTGCCGTCGTGCGGCAGCATCACCAGCACGTTCGGCTTCTGCGCGATCAGGGTGGCCAGCGCGGCCCGCTGGGTCGCGGCGTCCGCACCGGCCTCGACGGCGCGCAGCTCCACGTCCTTGTACGCCTGGGCCTGCGCCTTGGCGTTGTTGGTGATGGCCGCGATCCAGCCGTGGTCGGCGGCCGGCGCCGAGAAGCCGATGACCACCTTGGTGCCCGGGGCGGCGTTCGGGTTCGAGTCCTCGTTGCCGGTGTTGACCTGGGTGTTCTCCTGCGGCGTGTTGCTGGTGCAGGCGGTCAGCAGGGCGCCGGCGCCGACCGCGGCGCCACCGAAGAGGATGCGGCGGCGGGACAAGTTCGACATGTTTTCTCCAGGGGTGACCGGGCGGCCGTCACCGGTCGCCGTGGGGGTTTGTGGGGTAGGTCAGCTCTTGGTACGACCCAGGAGTTGAGTGAGTGACTTGTAACGGAACTGCTGGACCAGCACGGCCGCGACGATGATCGCGCCCTTGACCATGTTCTGGGCCTCGGTGGAGAGATTGTTGATCGCAAAAAGGTTGGTGATGGTGGAGAACACCAGCACGCCGAAGAGCGCGCCGATGATGGTGCCGCGGCCGCCGCTGAGCAGCGTGCCACCGATGATCGCCGCGGCGATCGCGTCCAGTTCGTACAGGTTCGCCATGGCGGCCTGGGCACTGGTCGCCTGGGACGTCAGCATGATCGCCGCGATGCCGCAGCAGAGGCCGGACAACGCGTACAGCAGCACGGTGTGGAACTTGACGTTGATGCCCGCCAGCCGGGCCGCCTCCGGGTTGCCGCCGACGGCCACCGTGCGGCGACCGAAGGTGGTGCGGTTCAGCAGCACCCAGCCCGCGGCCACGACCAGCGCCAGGATGTAGACCAGCAGCGGGATGCCGAGCCACCGGGTGCTGGCGATGTCGTTGATCGTGGTGTTCGCCGACACCTGGGTCTGCTTGCCGGAGATCTGCGCCGCCACACCGCGGGCCGCGACCATCATGGCCAGGGTCGCGATGAAGGGCACCAACCGGCCGTACGAGATCAGCACGCCGTTGATCAGCCCCACCGAGACGCCCACCACCAGGGCGGTGAAGATCATGCCCAGGGTGCCGTAGCTCTGCGTCGCCAGCGTGGTGGACCAGACGCCGGCCACCGCGATGATCGCGCCGACCGACAGGTCGATGCCACCACCGATGATCACGAACGTCATGCCGACGGTGACCACACCGATCGCGGACGCCTGCTGCAGGATCGTGAAGGTGTTGTTCTTGACCCAGGTGGCGTCGCCGTACAGCTCGGGCCGGGTGACCGCACCGATGATCACCAGGATCACCAGCACCCCGATGAGGCCGAGGTTGCGGCGCAGCGGCTCGGCGCCGTCGCCCTTGAACCAGTTGCCCCGCGACCGGGCCTGGCCGGTCGCTGGCGGTGGCGGCTCAACCGGCGGACTCTGCGCCGGCAGGCTCGCCTTGGTCGTCTGATCGGTCATGCCGGCTCCCCTTCCATCAGAGATCCCGCCATGACGAGATCAAGAACAGTGGCTTCGTCGATCTCGCTCGCGGGCGCCTCGTGGATCAGGTGCCCCTCGCGCATGACCAGCACCCGGTCAGCCAGACCGAGCACCTCGGGGACCTCGCTGGAGACCAGCAGCACGCCCACCCCACGGGCGGCGAGATCCGCAATGACCTGGTAGAGCTCGGCCCGCGCGCCGACGTCCACGCCACGGGTCGGCTCATCGAGCAGCAACAGCTTGGTCCCGCCGAGCAGCCACCGCCCGACGACGACCTTCTGCTGGTTGCCGCCGGAAAGCGTGCGCACCGGCCGGCTCACGTCCCGCGGGCGCAGCTCCAGCGCATCGGCGGTCTCCATCGAGGCCGAACGTTCCTTGCCGACATCGGTGAAACCACCGCGCGCGTAACCGCTGAAGGTGGCCAGCGTCATGTTCCGGTAGATCGGCTCGTCCAGCAGCAGAGCCTGGCTCTTGCGCTCCTCCGGGGCCATGCCCATGCCGGCCCGGACCGCGCCCCCGATCGACGTGATCCGCTTACCGTTGAGCGTGACCGTGCCGCTGTCCGCCCGCCGGGCCCCGAAAATCGTCTCGAGCAGCTCCGAACGTCCCGACCCGACCAGCCCGGCGATCCCGACGATCTCCCCAGCCTTGACGGTCAGCGACGCATCGGCGAACTCCCCGGCCCGGGTCAGCCCCTCCACCTGCAACAGCGGCGTGGTGCCGGTCTTGACCTCGCGCGGCGGGAAGACGTACTCGATGGTCCGCCCGGTCATCCGGCTGACCAGCTCCCGCGTGGGCGTGCTGCGGGCGGGCAGATTAGCGGCGGTGGTACGGCCGTCCTTGAGCACGGTGACCCGGTCGCCGATGTCGCGGATCTCCTCCAGCCGGTGCGAGATGTAGATGACCGCGATGCCCTGCGCAGTGAGCTCGCGGATGATCCGGAACAGGTTCTCGACCTCGTCATGAGCAAGCACAGCGCTGGGCTCGTCCATGACGATCAGCCGGGCGTCGTGCGAGAGCGCACGGGCCATGCTGACGATCTGCTTGCCGGCCGCGGGCAGCGACCGCACCAGGCGGCGCGGAGAGATGTGCTCATGCCCGAGCCGGGCCAGGATCTGCCTCGTACGGTGCGCGGTGGAACCCCGCCGCAGGAAACCGGCGCGGCTCTCCTCGTGACCCAGGAAGGCGTTCTCGGCGACGGAAAGATCGTCGACGAGGTCGAGCTCCTGGTAGATGGTGGCGATCCCGGCCCGCATGGCGGCTTGCGGGCTGGCCGGGGCGAAGGGCTCCCCCAGCCAGGTGATGCTGCCCTCGTCGGCGTGGTGCACGCCGGCGAGAACCTTGATGAGAGTGGACTTGCCGGCGCCGTTCTGGCCGAGCAGGCAGTGGACCTCGCCGGCCCGGACCTCGAGCTGGACGCCGTCGAGGGCGCGGACGCCGGGGAAGGTCTTGACCACGCCGTCCAGGCGGAGGACGACCTCGCCGATGCCGTCGCGTTCGCGCTGCTGGGTGCCGGTTGCGGGCGAGCTTTCTGCGGCCGGGGCCGGGGTTTCCGGCGCCGGGGCTGCGGTGGGCCGGTCGTCGCGGGCCGGTTCGGGGGCGGTCATGACGCCTGCTCGAAGGCCGTGTCGCTGGCCAGGACGGCCGCGCCGCTCACGCCCGCGCGGGCGCCGAGCTCGCTGAGCACCACCGGTAGGTTGCCGGTGGCCAGCGGTAGTGAGCGCCGGTAGACCACGCTGCGGATCTCGGCGAGCAGGATGTGGCCGAGCTGGGCGAGCCCGCCCCCGATGACGATCATCGACGGGTTCGCGAAGCTCACCAGCGTGGCCAGCGTCGCCCCGACCCGGCGACCACCGTCGCGGATCAGCCGGATACAGGTGACGTCGCCCTCCGCGGCGCCGTCGGCCACATCCCGGGCGCCGATCTCACCGTTGGCCTCGAACCGCTCGGCCAGCGCCGGGGACTCACCGCTGCGGGCCGCCGCACCGGCATCGCGGGCCAGGGCGGCACCGCTGAACAGTGCTTCGAGGCAACCGGCGTTGCCGCAGGAACACATCGGCCCGTGCGCGTCGACCTGGATGTGGCCGATGTCGCCCGCGCAGCCGTCGACACCCCGGTAGACACCGCCGCCGAGGTGGATGCCGCAGCCTATGCCCGTACCGATCTTGACGAAGAGGAAGTCGTCCACAGAGTGGGCGACCCCGCCGTGCCGCTCCCCGATGGCCATGATGTTGACGTCGTTGTCCACGACGGCCGGGCACCCGTGCTCGCGGGCGAGCAACTCACGCACCGGGTAGCGGTCCCAGCCGGGCATGATCGGCGGCGACACCGGCACCCCGTCCCGGAAACTCACCGGCCCCGGCACCCCGATGCCGACGGCATCGAGCCGGTCAAAAGCACCGTCGGTGCGGGCCTTGGCGAGCAGCTCATTGACCCGGTGCAGGATGACCTTCGGCCCGGACCGGATGTCAGCGCTTTCGCGGTACGCCGCGACGGGCTCGAGCCGCCCGTTGGTCACCTCGACATCGATGGAGCTGGCGCCGAGGTCAACAGCGGCGAACCGAAGTCGCGGCTGCAACTCGACAAGAGTGGAACGCCGGCCACCCCGCGAAGCGGCCATCCCGGCCTCCGCGATGTAGCCCGCGGCGACGAGTCGCTCAACCTCGGCGAGCAGTCGGGGACGGGTCAGATCGAGCCGATCACCGAGCTCGGCCCGAGAGATCGGACCCTCGTCCCGCAACAAGCGCAACAAGCGCAAATGGGGGGCGTCGACGACATGCACGGGCACCTCCGGCCGTTCACACCGCCGAAACGGGACGGTGTCACGACCGTCACACTAGGGCCCTTCCGGTGGGCTCGTCCATACCTTCTCGATGATCACCACAAACTTTTGTCGCCTGATTCAAAAGTAACTGCATCCGCCGCCCTGGACAGTAAGCCATCCGGAGCGTGCCCGTCGACGCACGCAACGCTGCCCGCCGCGGTCTGATAAGGCGATCTTGCGCGGCGGTCAAGGACGAGAACGAGGAAGCGACTCAGGCCTGAGGTTGCCGGCGGGGCCGGGCTTGAGGGAGCGCAGGGGGCAGTCAGGCTTGGGCCGACGGGCATGCGCACGCGCCACGCACACGCGCCGAACGTAAGGTTCGCGGGCCACCAAGCGCGGGGCACGCGAACAAGCGGCGCACGGAACGCCAAACATGCAGGCGCGGCGCGCAGGACGCGCGGGACCCAAGGCACGCGGCACGCGCCGAGACGCCAGCCGCGCGAACACTGAGCGCGGAGCGCGGGGCGAGCAGGGCGCGAAACGAGTGCGCGGCCGGAGCGTGTGGGCACGCGCGGAATCGGGCTGAGCACATGCGAGGTCCGACCAAAGGTCGGGTCCGCGCACCAACGTAGATCTTGGGAAAATCTGGCCTCTATAGGGGCCGAAAATTACCAAGGTCTCGGGGCCCACAACCGCCCACCAGCGCAAGGCCATCGCCTATGACGCGACCCGCTCGGCGGAAGAGGTGAGGTTAGTTGAGCAGGACCTGACAAGGGTCCGAGGTGCTCGGGGCACCCGACATGGGTCGGCTGTGCAGGACCGTCAGCATCGCCCGACCAGCTACAACATCCAGCAATAGGCAAAGCCCGGACAGGCCGACGGCCGCGTACCCGGTCGAAGGGTCGCGGCCGTCGGTTCGGCGGAAAGGGTGGTCAGTTGGTGCTCAGGCCTTTTTCGCTGCCCTTCTTGAGCTTGCGGTCGTCGCGCAGCTGGAGGAAGGGTTCGTCGTCGGCCGGGTGGCCTGCGGCGATCGCTCGGCCGCGTTCGAGTTCGGCGTCCAGTTCGGCGCCCAGCATGATGGCGATGTTCGAGATCCACAGCCAGACCAGGAAGGCGATCACGCCGCCCAGGGTGCCGTACGTCTTGTTGTAGTTGGCGAAGTTGGCCAGGTACAGGGCGAAGGCTCCGGAGGCGATCAGCCAGATCACCACGGCGAAGATGCCGCCGGGGCTGACCCAGCGGAAGCCGCCGGTCTTCGCGTTCGGGGAGGCCCAGTAGAGGATCGCGAACATCAGGCTGACCAGGATGATCAGGACCGGCCACTTGGCGATGTTCCAGGTGGTCACGGCGGCCGAACCCAGGCCGATGGTGTCGCCGACCGCCTGGGCCAGGTCGCCGGTGAAGACCACGATGACGGCCGACAGGATCAGCATCAGGCCGACGACCGCGGTGACGCCGAGGCGGATCGGGAGGGTCTTCCAGATCGGGCGGCCCTCGGGGACGTCGTAGATCGCGTTCGAGGCGCGCATGAACGCACCGATGTAGCCGGACGCCGACCAGAACGCCGTGGCCAGACCGAGGATCGCGGCG
This sequence comes from Actinoplanes sp. CA-051413, assembly GCF_050955795.1. Classification (NCBI taxonomy): domain Bacteria; kingdom Bacillati; phylum Actinomycetota; class Actinomycetes; order Micromonosporales; family Micromonosporaceae; genus Actinoplanes; species Actinoplanes sp. CA-051413. Next base: position 1,761,224 of record NZ_CP192100.1, on the reverse strand, counting down.
AAGCCGGCCGTACCCGGGTCGGAGACCTGGGTGAGGACCTGGTCGAGGAGGTCCTTGATCTGGGTCGGGGCGATCTCGCTGACGGTGTCCTGCACGGTCTGCTGACCGTTGTCGCTGAGCATGCCCAGGATCGACACCAGCACCAGCACGCCGGGGAAGATGGACAGGACGCCGTAGTAGGTCAGCGCGGCGGCCCAGTCGGTGACGTTGTCCTCGGAGAACTGCTTGAAGGTGCGCTTGAGCGCCGCGAAGATGCCCTTGCCCTTCAGCTTCGCCGGGTTGTCGGGGCCTTCGTCGGGGCTCGGAGCCGACAGGTCGTTGTCCCTGTCCTCCCCCGTCTTGGTCGTCGCGACGTCGTGGCGGGCTCTGTCCTCGGCCTCGCTCTTCGAGTCGTTGTCCTTGTGAAGCTTCATGACGGGTCCCTCCGGGCGCTGCGGCAGTGTCCGTTCGGTCGGCTTCCGCCCTCGTGCCCCGGAGACACACCGCGCACGAAAGACGACCTCAGCTGGGGTGTTGCCCGGTGTTATGCCCGTCTAATCACCTGATCTCAGCCACCTTTCAGCTATCGGCAGAGCAGCTGGCCCATCCGGCGGCCCGCCACCGCCAGGCCGAGCGCGAACAACGCCAGCAGATAGAGCACGTCCAGGGCCTGGAGCCAGCCGACCTCGCCGGTGGTGATCGCGCGGATCAGGTCGACCGAGCGGTACAGCGGGGTCACCTCGACCACCCAGCGCAGCACCGCCGGGTAGGCCTGGGCCGGGACGAACGTGCCGGAGAACAGGAACAGCGCGAACTGGACCGACGCCACCAGGTCGAAGTCCTGCCAGCTGCGCATGAACGTGGACAGCGCCATCCCGGTGCCGCCGAAGGCGAAGCCGACCAGCACGGCCGCCCCGAACGCGGCCACCGCCAGGCCCGGCGTGGTCAGGCCCATCGCCACCATGACCACCAGGAACGCCGCAGCGTAGATGTTGCCGCGGATCATCGCCCAGGCCAGCTCGCCCAGCGCGATCTCGATCGGCCGTAACGGGGTGGCCAGCATCCCGTCGTACAGCTTCATGAATTTCATCTTGCCGAAGAAGTTGAAGGTCGTCTCCGACAGCGCCCCGCTCATCGCCGACGACGCCAGCATGGCCGGGGCGACGAACGCCGCATAATCGATCACCCGGCCGTCGGGCAGCGTCAGGTCGCCGACCAGCGCGCCCACGCCGATGCCGATCGAGAACAGGTAGAGGATCGGCTCGATGAAGCCGGAGGCCATCACCAGCCAGTACGACGGTTGCAGCGTCGTCACGTTGCGCTCGACCACGGACGCCGAACGCCGGCCGGCGCCCTCGAACGAGATCAGCCGCGGCAGGACCAGAGTCAGCATGTCAGCCCCTCACACCACGAGCCGGCGGCGGAACGCCCGGTAGGCCAGCAGCCAGCCGGCACCCGCCCACAGGGCCAGATAGAGCACGTGCCCGACCGGGGACCAGGCCGGCGCGACGCCCAGCGTGGCGGCCCGGCTCAGGTCGACGCCGTGCCACAGCGGCAGCGCGTACGCGATCCAGCGCAGCAACCCCGGCAGCGACTCGACCGGGAAGAACACGCCGGAGAACAGCGACATCGGGATCACTCCCAGCCGGAACAGCACCGCCAGGTAACTGTCGATGCGGACCGTCGCCGCATACGCGAACGCGGGGGTGGCCACCGCCAGACCGACCAGCGCGGCGATCGGCAGCGTCAGCACTGCCCACCACGAATGCATCGTGCCGAACGCCGTGGCGATGACCAGGAACGCCGCGCAGCTGATCAGCGTGCGGAAGACGACGAACGCGAGATGCCCGTCGAGGATGTCGGCGACGCGCAGCGGGGCGGCCGCCTGACCGAAGTAGATCCGCTGCCACTCGAAGCCGCCCAGCACCGGCCAGGTCGAGTCGCCGATCGCCACCTGCATGGCCGTGGAGGCGATCAGGCCGGGCACCATCCAGTCCAGGTAGGGCACACCCTCGACGCCGCTGGTGACGTACGCGCCGACGCCGACCCCGAAGCCCAGCATGGTGAGCAGCGGGAGCACGAAGGAGGACAGCACGCTGGACCGCCAGATGCGGCGATAGCTGACGAGGTGATACTCCAGGACGTAGCGGGTCATCTCAGTCCACCAGCGTCCGGCCGGTGAGGTGCAGGAACACGTCCTCCAGGCTGCTGCGGCGCACCAGCACGCTGGCCGGGCTCAGCGCCCGGCGCTGCACCTCGGCGACCGCGTCGTCGCCGTCGGTCACGTAGAGCAGGATGCGGTCGGGCAGGACCTCCAGCCGCCGGCCCACCCCGGCCAGCTTGTCCGCGAAGACCTCCTGGGACTCGGCGTTGAAGCGCAGCTCGACGACCTCGCGGGTCGAATACTGCTCGATCAGGTCGCGCGGGGAACCCTCGGCCACGATCTTGCCGCCGTCCATCACCACCAGGCGGTCGCAGAGCTGCTCGGCCTCGTCCATGTAGTGGGTGGTGAGCACCAGCGTCACGCCCTGCTGCTTGAGCCGGAACAGCCGCTCCCACACCAGGTGGCGGGCCTGCGGGTCGAGGCCGGTGGTGGGCTCGTCGAGCAGCACGATCTCGGGCTCGTTGACCAGCGCCCGGGCGATCGTCAGCCGGCGTTTCATGCCGCCGGACAGCGGCTCCACCTTGCTGTCGGCCCGTTCGGTGAGCTGGACGAAGTCGAGCAGCTCGTCGGCCCGGGCCCGGGCCACCTTGCGCGGGATGCCGAAGAAGCGGGCGTACGTGGTCAGGTTTTCCCGGACGGTCAGCTCGAGGTCGAGGTTGTCGAGCTGCGGGCACACGCCGAGGCGGGCCCGGATCGCCGGGCCGTCGCGCCGCGGGTCCATGTCGAGGATGCGCAGCACGCCGTCGGTCGGCGGGGAGACACAGCCGATCATGCGCATGGTGGAGCTCTTGCCCGCGCCGTTGGGACCGAGGAAGCCGAACGCCTCCCCCCGGCGCACGTCGACGTCGATGCCGTCGACCGCGGTGAACCCCTCGAACCTCTTGACCAGCCCCCGGGCGTGAATGAGCGTCACCCGGCCGACCCTAGTGAAGGGGTCCGACAAAAATCAGAGCGACGGGGTGGTCGCGTCCCGCGCGGAACCGACGAGCTGGTCGGTGACCTCGATGATCGGCTCGGCGTCCACGGCCGTCCGGGCGTCGTAGCGGACCGCCCAGCTCAGCCCGTCCACCCCGCTCACCCGACGGCCGACCACCCGGACCCCGCCGTTGGGCGGCAACGGGTGGTGCGACGTGTACGCCACCGAGCGGGTCACCCGGGTGCGCACCTGATCCGGCAGCTCACCGGGCTCCAGCAGCAGGAAACCCCGCACCGGCGCGTCGACCTGCACCGTGTAGCCGTCGCGCTCCTGGGCCACCTCGGCCGGGGTGATCACGAGCTCACGGCCCGACCACGCCACCTTGTGGATCTCGTGCCAGCCGAGCCGCTCGCCACCGGGCAGCCACAGGCCGCGGTTGGTCGCGACCAGCACCTGCTCACCACCCGGGTCCCCGACGAAGGCCCACGCCAGGACGCGTTCCTCCGCCTCGAGGGCCGGCCGCAGCGCGGCGGGGAGCTTCGGACGCCGACGAAAGAGACTCACAATCCACCTGCCGCCTGGTCGCGCAAGGCGCGAGCGTGCTGTTCGAGCGAGAAGAGCTCCCCGGCTAGAGCCAGATATTCGTCCCTGTGCGCGACCGGGTTGATCCGCTGCACCTTGGACTTCAGTTCCTTGATCCGGGTGGTGACCGCGCCGACCTGCAACCGGGCCAGCGTCACCTGCACGTACCGCAGATCGGCCTCGCCGTCGACGTGCAGCGGGACTACCGCCAGCTCGCCGACCAGGGCCTTGCCGCCCAGGTCGTCGCACAGGTCGCGGACCGCCTCGATCCAGCCGGCGCCGCCGGTGGCCGAGGCGGTGCCGCCGGCCGCCGCGATCGCCTTGCGGATGCCCTGGAAGACCGGGTCGCCGTAACACTCCGGGCCCAGCGCGTCGAACATCGGGCCGGACAGCACCGGATATTGCAGAGCCAGCTTGAGGGCCTCGCGTTCCACCAGGCGCTGCGGGCTGTCGGCCGGCTTGCGCGGGGTGGGTGCACCGGACTGCTCGGGCGACGAGGCGGCGGCCACGGCCCGCTGCACCGGCTCCAGATCCATCCCCAGGTCACCGGCGAGCTTGCGGGCGTACTCCGGGCGCTTCTCCCGGTCCTTGATCTTGGCCACCAGCGGCGCGGCCCGGCGCATCGCCTCGACCCGGCCCTCGACCGTGTCGAGGTCGAAGCGGGACAGGGTCTGCCGCAGCGCGAAGTCGACCAGCGGCTCCCGGCTCGCGATCATGTCGCGGACGGCCAGGTCACCGCGGGCCAGCCGCAGCTCGCACGGGTCCATGTTGTCCGGGCTGACCGCGATGAAGGTGCGCCCGACGAAACGCTGGTCCTCCTCGAACGCCCGCAGCGCCGCCTTCTGCCCGGCCGCGTCCCCGTCGAACGTGTAGATGATCTCCCCGGTGAAGCTGTCGCTGTCCATCAGCAGCCGCCGCAGCACGCCGATGTGGTCGATGCCGAAGGCGGTGCCGCAGGTGGCCACGGCCGTCGGCTCACCGGCCTCGTGGCAGGCCATCACGTCGGTGTAGCCCTCGACGATGACCGCGCGGCCCTGCTTGGCCATCTCCCGCTTGGCGTGGTCGATGCCGTAGAGCACGTGCGACTTCTTGTAGAGCGGCGACTCCGGGGTGTTCAGGTATTTCGGGCCGTCGTCGTCGTCGAACAGCTTGCGCGCGCCGAAGCCGATCACGTCGCCGGTCAGGTCCCGGATCGGCCACAGCAGGCGGCGGCGGAACCGGTCGATGAGCGAGCCGGACCGGGCCGGCTTGGCCAGCCCGCCGACGGTCAGCTCCTCGGCGGTGAACCCCTTCTGCCGCAGGTGCTTGGCGAGCAGGTCCCAGCCGTCGGGGGCGAAGCCGCAGCCGTACTTCTCGGCGGCGTCGCGGCCGAAGCCGCGCTGGGCCAGGAACTCGCGGGCCTTGCGGGCGCCGGGCGTGCTGAGCTGCTCGGCGTAGAACTCGGCGGCGGCCGCGTGCGCGGCGATCAGGCGCTGCTTCTGCCCGGGCTGCTGGCGCGGGCCCTCGTTCTTGAAGCCGGACTCGTCGTAGCGCAGCTGGATGCCGGCCCGGCCGGCCAGCCGCTCGACGGACTCGAGGAAGGTCAGGTGCTCGGCGTCCATCAGGAACTTGATGGCGTCGCCGCCCGCGCCACAGCCATGACAGAAATAGACATTTCGGGCGGGTGACACGGTGAACGACGGGGTCTTCTCGTCGTGGAACGGGCACAGCCCTTTGAGGTTGCCGCCGCCCGCCGAGCGCAGCGTCACTGTCTCGTTGATGATGTCCGCTATCGAGGTCCGGTCGCGGACCAACGCGATGTCCTCGTCCTTGACCCTGCCCGCCACGGCTACATACTGCCTCGCGTCACCGGCCCGCTGCCATCAGGGTCCGATGCCAGGCGACGGCCGCCGGGTCGGTCAGCGACGCGACCTGGTCGACGACCACGCGCAGCCGGGCCGCATCCGTCTCCGCGGCCTTCCACAGCTCGGCGAACATCGGGTCGAGATGGTCCGGCGCCCGCTCGCCCAGCACGGTGACCAGCTCGACGAGGATCTCGCGCTGGCGTTCGTACCAGTCCTCGGCCGCGCGGGCGCGCATCACGTAGCGCAACGCCATGCCCTTCAGCAGGGCGCACTGGTTACGGACCGTACGCGGCACGATGAGGTCGACGTCGTAGCGGCGGACCGGGCGGGAGCCGTGCCGGCTGTTCGTCGCGCCGACCGCCGAGGAGACGAAGCGGCCGGTCAGCACGCTGGTCATCCGTTTGAGGGCGACCTGGGAGCGGTAGCCGCCGTCGTAGCCGGCGACGGCGGTCACCACCTCGTCGGCGAGCAGCAGCCGCAGGGCCTCACCCAGAGCTTCGGGGGTCTCGTCCGAATAGGTGGCGGCCACGTCGGCGCACAGCTCGGCGCGTTCGTCGGCGTCGTGCAGCAGCGGGGCCAGCGACAGGTAGCGGCCGTGCACGCCGTCCTCGACGTCGTGCACGGAGTAGGCGACGTCGTCCGCCCAGTCCATGACCTGGGCCTCCAGGCACTGCCGTTCGCCGTCCGGGGCGGAGCTGCGGATCCAGTCGAAGACCGGGCGGTCGTCGTCGTACACCCCGAACTTGCGCCGGCCGGGCCCGCGCGGCCAGGGGTACTTGCAGCTGGCGTCGAGGGAGGCGCGGGTCAGGTTGAGGCCGGCGCCGTCGACTTTGGCCTCCAGCCGGGTGAGCACGCGCAGGGTCTGCGCGTTGCCCTCGAAGCCGCCGCAGGCCTCGGCGGCCTGGTTGAGCGCGGCCTCGCCGTTGTGCCCGAAGGGCGGGTGGCCGATGTCGTGGGCCAGCCCGGCCACGTCCACCACGTCCGGGTCGCAGCCCAGCCGGGCGCCCATCTCGCGGGAGATCTGGGCGACCTCCAGCGAGTGGGTGAGCCGGGTACGCAGGAAGTCGTCGGAGCCGGCGGTGTGCACCTGGGTCTTGGCGGCGAGCCGGCGGAATCCGGCCGAGTGCAGGACACGGGCCCGGTCGCGTTCGTACTGGGTGCGCCCGTAGCCGCTGTCCTTGGCGGGCTCGCGCACCCAGCGGTGGGCATCGCCGTCCGTCATGTCCCCACCCTAAGGCGTCCGTCGCGTCGGCCGATGCGATTGGTGTGGAGTCCGATTCGCACACCCAGTCCCGGTTCACCATCGTCGCCCGGCTGGTCCTGATGGCGGGCATAGGCGTCGCCTCGGTGGCCCTGGTCGGCATCACCGCGGAGTGGGGATCGGCGAACCAGGCCGACGCCACCGACGAGATCGCGGCGATCAGTGACGGCATGAGCAGCCAGTGGAACGCGGACATGATGCACGACGGCCTGCGCGCCGACGTGATGTCGGCGCTCTACGCGACCACGCCGGCCCAGCGTGAGGCCTATGCCGTGGCGGAGGTGAGCGAGCACGCGACGACGCTGGTGACCAAGTACGACGCCGCCTCGAAGCTGGCGCCCGACCGGCTGACCGCCGAGTACGCGCAGGTCCGCCCGGCCGTGGTGGCGTACGGGGAGTCGGCCAAGAGCCTGGTCGCGCTGGCCGAGCGGGACCATGCCGCGGCCGTCGCCCAGCTGCCGGAGTTCTTGGACAGTTTCGGGCAGCTGGAGGAGGGGCTGGGCACCATCGACGACGACATGCTGCTCGCGGTGCAGGATGCAGCGAAGGCCGGGGTCGACTCCAGCCGTACCAGTGGCTGGCTCATCCTGGCCGCCGGCCTGGCCGGCGCGCTGCTCACCGCCGCGGCCGCGATGTTCACCGTGCGGGCCGTGCGCCGTCCGCTGCGGCAGATGGTCACCGCGCTGCGGGCGGCTGCCGGGCGCGACCTGACCGTCGAGGTGGAGGTCGTGCGCCGGGACGAGCTGGGCGAGATGGCCGAGGCGCTGAACCGGGCGCTGCGCGCGATCCGGTCCACCGTGGCCGCCACCGCGACCAGCGCCGGCGCGCTCACCTCGGCCAGCGGAGACCTGCGCGACCTGGCCGGCCAGCTCGACGCTTCGGCCGAGCAGACCTCCGGGCAGGCCCGCAACGCGGACAGCGCCGCCCAACAGGTGTCACACTCCGTCACCGACATGATGGCCGCGACCGAGGAGCTGTCCGCCTCCATACGCGAGATCGCCCGGCAGACCAGCGACGCCGCCACCACCACGGCCGCCGCCAGCGAGAACGCCGCCACCACCACCGCACTGGTGGCCACGCTCAGTGAGGCCAGCCGGGAGATCGGTGACATCGTCCGGCTGATCACCGCCATCGCCGAGCAGACCAACCTGCTCGCGCTGAACGCCACGATCGAGGCCGCCCGGGCCGGCGACGCCGGCAAGGGCTTCGCCGTGGTCGCCTCGGAGGTCAAGGACCTGGCCCAGGAGACCGCGCGGGCGACCAGCGACATCACCGCCAAGATCGGTGCGATCCAGGACATGACCACGCGTACGGCCGGAGCCATCGACACCATCGCCGGGGTCATCACCCGGATCGACGACGGCCAGCGGACCATCGCCGCGGCCGTCGAGGAGCAGTCCACGACCACCGAGCTGATGGCCCGCAACGTCAGCGAGGTCTCCACCGCGGCCACCGAGATCAGTGGCACGGTCACGAACATCACCGCGTCCACCGGGGCGACCGCCGACGGGGCCAACACCACCCGGCGCTCGGCCGAGCGGGTCAGCGCCGCCGCCGGTGAGATCCAGGGGCTGATCGGTCAGTTCACGTACTAGCGGGCTTGCGGGAGGAGAGCACGCAGAACTCGTTGCCCTCCGGGTCGGCGAGCACCACCCAGCTCACCTCGTGCTGGCCGATGTCGACCGGCCGGGCGCCCATGTCGACCAGGCGCTCGACCTCGGCCTCCTGGTCGTCCGGCCGCAGGTCCAGGTGCAGGCGGTTCTTGCCCTTCTTGGCCTCCGGCACGGGCGTGAACAGCAGGCCGGGCATGGTGTCCGGGGTGCGCCGGATCTCCACCTCGCCGGGCTCCTCGTGCACGATCTGGTAGCCGAGAGCTTCCGCCCACCAGCGGGCCAGCCGGGCGGGATCCTCCGCGTCGACAACGACCTGCTCCCACTGAGCGGGCATCGGCACTCCTTCACGTGACGCCATCGAAAGTGGCGATGATGTTACGCGCACGCGGCTGCGCGGCCACGATCGGAACAACGCACCGCCCGTGCGACCTCCTGCCGAACGGCGGCCGAGACTCCACTGAAAGGTCGATGCCTGGTCGGCCGGAGGAGAGCCCACCGTGAACGCACTGCGCCGCCTGCTCACCAACCTGGCCGAGTCCGGGCGTACCGGGGCCCTGCACGTCGGCGGTGCCCCCGCCGGGGTGATCTACCTGGTCGCCGGCCGGATCACCCATGCCGAGTCGGCGGCCTGCCCGGGCATCGGGGAGCGGCTGGTCACCTCCGGGCGGCTGGCCGCGGCGGCGTGGCAGTCCGCGTACGCGGCGGGCCGCGGCACCGGGACCGTCGGCCGGGCGCTCGTGCGCGACGGTCACCTCGGCCATCACGAGCTGGCCTGCCGGGTCGTCGCCGCGATCACCGCGGCCACCCACGCCTTGTTGCAGGGCAGTGACGAGGCGCCGATGCGGTTCGTGCCGGGCGAGCGGCACTGGTTCGGCGCGGTGGCCCCGATCGAGCTCGGCTCGCTCGGTACGCAGGCCGCCAAGCGGCTCTACACCCGGCCCGCACCGCACCGGCTGCGGGCCGCCCGGCGGCCTCGCCGCCGCGTGACAACAACGAGATGAACGCCGATGGCGATGACGCACACCGGGTGCGACCGCCCCGATCGGGGTGGCCGCAGGATGGCCCATTGTGACGGCGCGGACGACAAGATCCGGGCCGGCCACACCCAGCACCACCCCGGCCGGCCGCGGCAAAGAAGCCCGGCAGTCCCGCCAGCGGCCGGGCACGGCGAACGGCGGGAACATCACTCGGCTGAGGAGAGATGTGCCCGGGGTTGAGAACTGCCTGCAGGAGGCCATGGCGATACCGGGCGCGATCGGCGCCAGCATCGTCGACTACACCACCGGCTTCCCGGTCGCGACGACCGGAGCCGCACCCAACGAGGACCACGACGCAGCGGCGGCGGGCACGGCGGACGTCGTGCAGGCCGCCCAGAGCAGGTCGCTGTTCGTCTCGGCGGTACCGCACGACCTGCTCGAGGACCTGATCATCACGACCGCGGGGGGCTACCACCTGCTGCGGCTCGTCCAGACCGATTTCGACAGCCGGCTGGTGCTCTACGTGTGGCTGGACCGGATCCGCGGCAACCTCGCCGTGGCCCGGCGGCGCATGCAGACCCTCGCCGACGAGCTCGTGGCGACCTGATGTCGCGTACCGATCCGGTGAGAAGGAGTGACGGTGAAGCCCTCGAAGACCGCTGCGCCCGGGCGTCTGCTCACGCAGGCAGCGGGCGAGCGGCAGACCGGCGCACTGGTCGTCGGCGGCCACCCCGGCGGCACGGTCTACCTCATCGAGGGTCAGGTGAGCTACGCCGAGTCGGCGGCCGCGCCGGGCGTCGGCGAGCTGCTGACCGCCTCCGGCCGGCTGGCCGCGCGTACCTGGCAGGCCGCGCTGGACGCCGGCACCTCCCGCGCGCAGGTCGGGCGGCTGCTGCTCGACCAGGGCCACCTGACGCAGGGCGAGCTGGAGCTGTGCGTGCTGGGCGCGACCTACGACGCGGCCTACTTCGCGCTGTCCCCCGCCTCGGCGCCGGTCGACTTCCTGGACGGGGCCACGCACTGGCTGGGCCAGATCGTGCGGGTCGATCCGGCGGCGGTCACCCGCGAGGCCCGCCGGCGGGCGCGGCTGCTGGACGAGATCTACCCGCATCCGCAGCTCGACACGGCGCCGGTCATCCCGGTGCCGCGCCCGCCGGTCGAACGGGTCACGCTCACCGCGGCGCAGTGGGAGCTGCTGGTGCACGCCGACGGCCAGCGCACCCCGGCGGATTTGGCCCAGCTGCTCGGCCGGGCCGGCTACGCGACGATCCAGGAGCTGCGCCGGCTGGCGGCACTCGGCCTGATCGAGCGGCCCGAGGTCCGCGAGCGGGAGACACCCCAACCCGATTTCGTACGGCTACCGCGCGCCCGGGGCACCGCTGTGGACGTACGCCGGCCGGCTCTGTCGCCCGCGGACAGTCCGACCGTACCCATCATCGCCGGGCCGCGACCGGCTCCGGCCTCGGGCGATCCGCCCGGCCCGGCCCTGGAGTCCGGCCCGGCCACGACGCCCGGAGCGGACCGGCCACCGCGGCTGGCCCGCCGCAAGCCCGGGGCGAAGCTGCCCAAAGACGTCGCCGCGGACACCGGCCAGCTGCACACCGGCACCGACGAGGTGCTGCTGAAACGGATCCGCACCGCGCTGCGAGCCCTGCGATGACCCGGGCCCCTCCCCCACCGGTGCGGCCCGACCAGGAAGGAGAGACCCAGGATGACGGTGGATCCGGCGGTACTGACGGAACTCGGCAATCTGCGCTCCCGGGTGCCTGAGCTCTCCGGCAGTGTCCTCGCCACCGCCGACGGGATGGTGGTCGCGCACGACGCGCACGGCATCGAACCGGACAGCCTCGCCGCCCTGGCCGCCGCCCACCTGGCCCTCGCCCGGCGCTTCGCGCACGCCGTCAACCACGGCGAGCTGCGCGAGTCGGTGGTGGAGTGCGACGGCGGCTACATCACCTCGTACACCGCGGGCCCGAACGCCCTGCTGACCCTCGTCACGACCGGGAACGCCAACCTGGCCATGGTGCACCTCGAGGCCCGCCGGGCCGTACGGCGGCTGGTGAACATCCTCGTCCTGGAGGCGCCGGCGCCGCACCGCCCCGAGATCCCGACGCAGATGGGGCCGTCCACACCGCTGGCCCGGCGTACGCCGATGGCCACCCTGCAGAGCACCTTCCGCAGCCGGCAAGCCGGCTGACCCACACGAAAGAGGAACCACACTCATGGCTGACATGGAAACCGCACTGAAAGAGATCATGGACATCGACGGTGCTGTCGGTGTCGCGCTGGTCGACCACACCAGCGGCATGGCCCTGGGCACTGTCGGCGGCGGCAAGGAGCTCGACCTGACGGTCGCGGCGGCCGGCAACACCGACGTGGTCCGGGCCAAGCTGCGGGCGATGGAGATGCTCAACATCACCGAGAAGATCGAGGACATCCTCATCACGCTGGACAGCCAGTACCACCTGATCCGGCCGCTGACCAGCCGCTCGGGCAAGGGCCTGTTCCTGTACGTGGCGCTGCGCCGGGACCGCTCCAACTTGGCGATGGCCCGCCATCAGCTCAAGCGCATCGAGAACGACCTCGACGTCTGAGCCGGTCACAGCCACGGTCTCGGGGAGGGCGCTGAGCGTCCTCCCCGTCCGCCGTGCCGGGCGGCTGTCAGCCGTTGGCGTTGTCGTCCGGGCCGGTGTTGGTGCCGACCGCGACCACCTCGAGCACCGGCTCGCGGGTCACCTCGGACTTGAGCAGCTTGCGCTTGGTCTCGCGGCCGTCGACCAGGGTCACCTCGTACGTCTTGGTCCGTACCCCGTCGATGCCGGCGGTGCGCGGCTCGCGGGTGCCCTTGGGCAGCCAGTTGTCCTTGACCGTGCGCGACTTGAAGGCGATCGGCTCGGTCTCGGTGATCGTGCGCTTGCGGACCCCGGGCGACTTCCCGGCCACCGGGGCCGGGGCCGACGCCGACGCGACCGCCGTGGCGGAGGCGGCCGGCTGACGCTCCGGGTTGGCCGTGGGCGCGGAGGAGTCGCCGCCGACGGCACCGATCACCGCCAGTACGCCGGCCACGGGCACCACCACGGCCGCGACGATGACGCCGGCCTTCTGCGCGGTGCTGAGCCGGGTCCAGGTCTGATTTTTCACTCGCACAGTGTGGGCGTCCGGTTCCGGCCCGGAATCAGCCATTCGGGCGTTCCGGGCGGCCCAGGGGGCTACTGCCCGGCCTTGCGGTACCGGTCGGCGATGGTCCGGCAGGCGGCCTTGAGTTCGTCCGGCTCGACGACGATCAGGTCGGCGTCGAAGGTGGCGAGCAGGCCGGCGATCCCGGCCCAGGACCAGGCGCCGAGCGTGAGACGCGTACGGGCCGGCGCGACGTACTCGATGACCGACCCGCCGGGCGCCCAGCGGGCCACGACCTCAGCGGGCAGCTCGATGAGCACGACGCCGAGGCACTGCCAGCGGGCCGGGGTGTCACCGCGGTCGTAGCTGCGCATGACGTAGCGGGCCACACTGCGCTCGGGCAGCTCGCGGCGCTGGAACGGGATACCGGTAGCGGCCTGCGGGTGGATCCGGTCGACGCGCAGGACTGTCCACCGTTCGTCAGCCGGCTCGTAGGCGACGAGATACCAGCGGCCGGCCCAGGTGACCAGGTGGTGCGGCTCGACCCGCCGGGCCGGCGCGAAGCCCGGTTCGCCCGGGTGCAGGCGGTGGCCGTGACGGCGATGGCCTGCTCGTCGTCGAGCAGCAGCGGTGGCAGCTTGCTACCCGCGCCGAGCCGGTAGCCACCCTCGGGGCCCTTGACCGCGGGCACGGGATAGCCCAGGTCGCGCAGGCTCTCCACATCCCGGCGCAGGGTCCGGGTGCTGACCCCGAGGCGGCCGGCCAACTCGGGCCCGGACCAGCTCGCCCGCGCGCCGAGCAGGGACAGCAGAGTGAGCAGACGCGCTGACGTGGTGGCCACGGACCGATCCTGCCGCGAGTAGCGGTCATTCCGTGTCCGCTACCGCTGCCACGATGCGGTCATGAACCGATCCGGATCCCGCATCGACCACCTCAACCTCGCCGTGCCCGACCTCGCCGCGGCCGTGGCTTTCTACGAGCCTGTGCTGGCCAGCATCGGCATCACCAAGATGCTGCAGATCCCGCCGAACGCCACCCCGAACCAGCCGACCGCCATGACGGGCTTCGGGCTGGCCGACGTCAAGCCGTACTTCTGGCTCATCGACGGCGGCACGGTCGGGACGAACATGCACCTGGCCTTCACCGTCGACACCCGCGAGGACGTGGCCACGTTCTACCGGGCGGCGCTAGCCGCCGGCGCGACGTCGCTGCTGGAGCCCGGGGTACGGCCCGAATACCACGCCGACTACTACGGCGGTTTTGTGCTCGATCCGCACGGCATCAACCTCGAGGCCGTCTGCCACCACGGGTGAGTGTCAGCCGCCGCTGTTCTCCATCTCGGCGCCTTCCGGGACGGTGTCGTCGTCGCGGCTGTCCAGCCAGCCGTACGGCAGCGAGACCTTGCCCGGGGCGTTGATGCGGCCGCGGGGCTGGCCCAGCGACTCCCGGGGGAACGGCTCCTCGTGGTCGAGCTTGGCCAGCAGGTCGTCGAGTTCCGCCAGCGACTTGACCATCGCCAGGGAGCGGCGCAGGTCCCCGCCGACCGGGAAGCCCTTGAGATACCAGGCCACGTGCTTGCGGAAGTCCGCGCAGCCGTGCCGCTCGTCCTCCAGGGCCTCGACGAGCAGGTGCGCGTGCCGGGACATGATCGCTGCTACCTCGCCCAGCTTGGGCAGCTCCTGCGACACCTCGCCGTTGAACGCCGCCTGGAGGTCCTTGAACAGCCACGGCCGGCCCAGGCAGCCGCGGCCCACGACCACGCCGTCGACGCCGGTCTGCTCGACCATCCGGATCGCGTCCGAGGCCTCCCAGATGTCGCCGTTGCCCAGCACCGGCACGTCCAGGGCCTGCTTGAGGGTGGCGATCGCTTCCCAGTCGGCGGTGCCCGAGTAGCGCTGCTCCGCCGTACGGGCGTGCAGCGCGACCGCCGCCACGCCGGCCTCCTGCGCGATCAGCCCGGCCTCGACGTAGGTCAGGTGGTCCTCGTCGATGCCCTTGCGCATCTTGATCGTCAGCGGGACGCCCGCCGGCGCCGCCGCGTCGACCGCCTGCTTGACCAGGCGGCCGAAAAGCTTGCGTCGCCAGGGCAGGGCGCTGCCGCCGCCGCGGCGGGTGACCTTGGGCACCGGGCAGCCGAAGTTGAGGTCGATGTGGTCGGCCAGGCCTTCTTCGGCGACCATCCGCACGGCCGCGGCGGTCACGTCCGGGTCCACGCCGTACAGCTGCAGGCTGCGGAAGTCCTCGTCCGGGCCGAAGGCGATCATCTTGAGCGTCTTGGGGATCCGCTCGACCAGGGCCCGGGTGGTGATCATCTCGCAGACGTAGACGCCGCCGCCCTGCTCGCGGCAGAGCTTGCGGAACGCGACATTGGTGATGCCGGCCATCGGCGCGAGCACGACGGGCGGCCACACCTGGTGCTTGCCCAGGGTCAGCGGGGCGTTGGAAAGAGCGAGAGTCACGTCATCGAGCATGGCATACGACCATCTGGCAGAGTCAAAACGTGGATGCGGAACAGAGTCCCCGGCGGCTGGTCGCCGTCTTCTCCTCGCCGGTCGCCGAGGTGCTGCTGCGGTTCGGCACCGAGCTGGGCTTCCAGTCGATCCTGGTCGAGCCGGACCCGACCCGGCTGCTCGGCCCGCCGCGGCCGCACGGCGACACGTACGTGGCCGAGCTGGCCGGGGCCGGCATCGACGAGCACACCGACGTGGTGCTGACCGACCACCACCGGCCGGAGATCGGCGCCGTGCTCAAGGAGGTGCTGGCCGGTGAGCCGCGCTGGGTCGGCATCATGGGCAACCCCAAGCACGAGGGCCCGCACATCGCCGCGCTCAAGGAGCTGGGGGTCGGCGACGACGACATCGCCCGGGTGCACCGCCCGATCGGGTTGAACATCGGCAGCCGTACGCCGGCCGAGATCGCCGTGGCGACCCTGGCCGGCCTGATCGCCGACCGCAACGACCGACCGGGCGGTTTTGAGTTTTAAGTTTTGAGCGCAACCCGGTCGGATTGCGCCCGTCGGTGTCTAGGGTGCCAAAAATGACTAGGCGCTCTTTGCCGTGGTCATTTTTGGTGCCCTCGACACCGACCTCGTGGGGCGCAATCCCGCCGAGCCGGAGGCGAGGCCATTTAACAGCCTGGCAGGCGCTCGATCAGGTAGCGCTCGATCTGGTCCAGTGCGACCCGTTCCTGCTTCATGGTGTCGCGGTCGCGGACCGTCACCGCGTCGTCGGTGAGGGTGTCGAAGTCGACCGTGACGCAGAACGGCGTACCGATCTCGTCCTGGCGCCGGTAGCGGCGGCCGATCGCCTGCGAGTCGTCGAACTCGACCATCCAGCGCTTGCGCAGCAGGTCGGCCAGGCCGCGGGCCTTGGGCGAGAGCTCCGGGTTGCGCGACAGCGGCAGCACCGCGACCTTGATCGGTGCGAGCCGCGGGTCGAAACGCATGACCGTGCGCTTGTCGACGCCGCCCTTGGTGTTCGGGGCCTCGTCCTCGTCGTACGCCTCGAGCAGGAAGGCCAGCACCGCTCGGGTCAGGCCGGCCGCGGGCTCGATCACGTACGGCACCCAGCGCTCCTGCTTCTCCTGGTCGAAGAAGCTCAGGTCCACCCCGGAGTGCTTGGAGTGGGTGGTCAGGTCGAAGTCCGTACGGTTGGCGATGCCCTCGAGCTCGGCGAAGTCGGTGCCGCCGAACTGGAAGCGGTACTCGATGTCGACCGTGCGCTTGGAGTAGTGCGAGAGCTTCTCCTTCGGGTGCTCGAAGAAGCGCAGGTTGCTCTCGGACAGGCCGAGATCGCGGTACCAGTTCCAGCGCTGCTGGAGCCAGTACTCGTGCCATTCCTCGTCCGAGCCCGGCGGGACGAAGAACTCCATCTCCATCTGCTCGAACTCGCGGGTCCGGAAGATGAAGTTGCCCGGGGTGATCTCGTTGCGGAACGACTTGCCGACCTGCGCGATGCCGAACGGCGGCTTCTTGCGGGCGGCGGTGGCCACGTTGTTGTAGTTGACGAAGATGCCCTGGGCGGTCTCCGGGCGCAGGTAGTGCAGGCCCTCGGCGCTCTCGGTCGGGCCCAGGTACGTCTTCATCAGGCCGTTGAACATCTTCGGCTCGGTGAAGGTGCCCTTGTTGCCGCAGTTGGGGCAGTTGAGCTCCTGCAGCGAGGAGGGCGGCGTGCCGTGCTTGTGCTCGTACGCCTCCTCGAGGTGGTCGGCGCGGAACCGCTTGTGGCACGACTGGCACTCGGTCAGCGGGTCGACGAACGCTTCCAGGTGGCCGGAGGCGGCCCACACGTCGCGGGCCAGGATGACGGCGGAGTCGAGGCCGACGATGTCGTCGCGCTGCTGGACCATCGTCTTCCACCACTGCTGGCGGACGTTTTCCTTCAGCGCGACACCGAGCGGACCGTAGTCCCACGCCGAGCGGGTGCCTCCGTAGATCTCGCTGGAGGGGAAGACGAATCCCCGGCGCTTGGCCAGGCTGACGACGGCGTCGATACGATCGGCGGGCATGTTCCTCCTACGCCGGCTGGTTGTCGGCGGGGACGTCGGGATCGGACAAAATGAGGAGATTACTCCTCGACGCGGCACACCTCGAAGCCGCCCGTCTGGCGGTTCTGCCCGAGGTAGGCGCGCAGGTCGGCGCGGTCGCCGTCGGCGTAGGTGACCGTGACCGGCGCGGAGAGCTGGACCAGCTCGACGTTGCCGACGTCCCAGGCGGTGATCGGCTCCCCGGCGGAGACCCGGCTGGTGAACTGGGCCACGTTCTCCTGCTCCTTGGCCTGCGGGCAGAGCTGGTCGTAGGCCTGCGACCATTCGCGGTCGCGCAGCGCCTCGAGGTAGTCGCCCACGACCACCTCGGCCTGCTCGTTGAGCGCGCTGCTCATCACCCGGGTCAGGCCGACGGCGGCGGCCGCGCCGGCGCCGCAGACGAGCACGAGCACGCCCGCGCCCAGGCCGAGCGCCACGCCGACGCGCCGGCCCCGGCCCTCGACGGGCGGGGCGGGGAAGGGCGGGAACACACCCGGGCCCTGCGGCGGCGGTGGCGGCTGCTGCCCGAGAAGGGTCATGGGATCCAGCGTACGACTCAGCGCCAGGGCTCGGTGGCCCGGTCGCTGGCCACGACCACGACCGCGGCCCCGGGCTCGGCCGCGGCGAGGGTCTCGAAGGCCGACGGCTCGTCCAGCGACTCGGACAGCAGCGGGGTGGCGTGCACCTTCACGTCGAAGCCGCCGAGGGCGCGCCGGTAGGCTCCCACGGACTCCCATTCGGTGACCAGGGTCCAGTAGGCGGGGTCGTCCAGTGCGCGGGTGAGCCGGCCGGAGAGATAACCGGGCCGTTCCGCGAGGGCGGCGAGGGCGGCGTGCGCCCGTTCGGTGAACGAGTCCTGCGTGTCGCCCGGGACGATGAAGCGGTTGAGCACCAGCATGGGCTGAGCCTACGCACCGAAGGAGTACGGCCGACGTGACACCACCTCCGTCCGACAACCTGCTGCGCCGGCTGGCCCGGGTCAGCCCGACGACGGCCTTCCTGGCGGCCCTGGCCGTGCTGCTGGCCGGCCTGTTCCTCCCGGGGATCATCGGCGCCGCGCTGCTCTTCCTGCTGGGCGCGGCCCTGGTGGCGCTGACCTTCACGACCTGGCCGGTGCAGTCCGGGCCGGTGCGCGCCGTGCGGGTGACGATGCTGGTGCTGCTGTTCGCCGCCGTCGTCGCCAAGGTCATCTGACACATGCGCTTTTGACAATCATTACCAATACGGCGCACAGTAGGTGGCATGATGCGCCGCCGCCTGCTCGCCGCCGCCGCCGCTCTGCTGGTGGCTGCCGGCGCGGGCTGCGCCGAGAAGGCGAGCGGCTTCGGCACCGACGGGCGTCTGGACGTGGTGACCGCCTTCTACCCGTTGCAGTTCCTCAGTGAGCGGATCGGCGCGGACTCGGTCGCGGTCAGCCAGCTGACCAAGCCGGGCGCCGAGCCGCACGACGTCGAGCTCAACACCCGCCAGGTCGCCGCGATCAGCGACGCCGGACTCGTCGTCTACCTCAAGGGCTTCCAGCCGGCCGTCGACGAGGCCGTCAAGCAGGAGGCCGCGGACAAGGCCCTCGACGTGGGCACCGCGGTGCAGCTGCTGCCCGCCGCCGAGCACGAGGAAGAGCACGTCCCGGGTGAGCCCGAGCACGCCGAGGGCTCGACGGACCCGCACGTCTGGCTGGATCCGGTGCGCTTCGCCGCGATCGCCGACAAGCTCGCGCAGCGCCTGGGCCAGGTCGACCCGGCCCGGGCGGCGGGCTACACCGAGCGGGCCGCCACGCTGCACCGCGAGCTGACCGCGCTGGACACGGAATACGCGACCGCACTGAAGAGCTGTGCCCGCCGTGAGGTCGTCACCAGCCACACCGCGTTCCACTACCTCGCCGACCGCTACGGGCTCACCGAGATCGGCATCACCGGCATCTCGCCGGAGTCCGAGCCGTCGCCGCAGCGCCTCGCCGAGGTGGCCGAGCAGGCCAGGGCCACCGGCACCACCACGATCTTCTTCGAGACCCTGGTGAGCCCGAAGGTCGCCGAGACCATCGCCCGGGAGGTCGGCGCGCGGACCGCCGTCCTCGATCCCCTCGAAGGGCTCACCGAGCCGGATACGGACTACTTCTCCGTCATGCGCAGCAACCTGACCGCCCTGACCACCGCCCTGGGATGCCCGTCATGAGCGTCGTCACCGTCTCGCACGCCGCCGTCTCCTACGGCGGCCGGGCCGTGCTGCAGGACATCGACCTGGACGTGCAACCCGGCCAGGTCGTCGCGATCCTGGGCGCCAACGGCTCCGGCAAGTCCACCCTGATCCGTACCATCCTCGGCCTGGTGCCGCTGGAGGCCGGGACGGTCACGCTGTTCGGCATCCCGCAGCGCCGGTTCCGGCAGTGGGAGCGGATCGGCTACGTCCCGCAGCGGATGGGCGCCGGCAGCGGCGTGCCCGCGACCGTCGGCGAGGTCGTGGCGTCGGGACGGCTGGCCCGCCGGGGCATCTTCCGGCCGTCCGGGGCCGCCGACCGTGAGGCCGTCCGGGCCGCGCTGACCGACGTCGGCCTGCTGGACCGGATCGCCGACCCGGTCAGCACCCTCTCCGGCGGCCAGCAGCAGCGCACCCTGATCGCCCGCGCCCTGGCCGGACGGCCGGACCTGCTGATCCTCGACGAGCCCACGGCCGGCGTCGACGCGGCCAGCCAGGACGCCTTCGCCGCGGCGCTGCGCCGCTTCGCCGAGGCCGGCGGGACCATCCTGCTGGTCGCGCACGAGCTCGGGCCGATCGAGCCGCTCATCGACAAGGCCGTCGTGGTGCACCACGGGCGGATCGCGTACGAGGGTGCGGTGCCCGAGCCGGCCGGCCACCACGCCGAGCCCGGCCACGACCACGTCCACCCGCACGCCGAGGCCGAACGGGCCCGGATCTGCGTGGCCCCCACCGACCGGATGCCGGCGAGCTGACGATGGATCTCTTTGCCTACGACTTCATGGTGCGCGCCCTGCTCGGCGCGCTGATCATCGGCCTGATCGCCCCCGCGCTCGGCATCTACCTGGTGCAGCGGCGGCTGTCGCTGATCGGTGACGGCATCGGGCACGTCGCGCTCACCGGCGTCGGCGTCGGCCTGCTGCTGAACCAGTCGCCCGTGCTCACCGCGGTGGTCGTGTCGGTCATCGGGGCGATCGGGGTGGAGCTGGTCCGCGAGCGGGGCCGTACCTCCGGTGACCTGGCCCTGGCCCTGCTCTTCTACGGCGGCATCGCGGGCGGGGTGGTGCTGGTCGGGCTCTCCGAGGACAGCAGCAACGCCAACCTGATGCAGTTCCTCTTC
This sequence comes from Actinoplanes sp. CA-051413, assembly GCF_050955795.1. NCBI lineage: Bacteria > Bacillati > Actinomycetota > Actinomycetes > Micromonosporales > Micromonosporaceae > Actinoplanes > Actinoplanes sp. CA-051413. The sequence goes on along the minus strand of NZ_CP192100.1, from coordinate 1,740,934 downwards.
GGCTCGCTGACCACCACGTCGCGGCAGGACCTGATCGTCATCGCCGTTCTCGGCATCGCTGTGCTGGTCGCGATGCTGGGGCTGCGGCAGGCGCTGTTCGCGGTCTGCAACGACGAGGAGTACGCCCGGGTGTCCGGGCTGCCCGTGCGTACGCTCAATCTGCTGATGGCCGTGACCACCGCGGTGACCGTCACGATCGCCATGCGCACCGTCGGCCTGTTGCTGGTCAGCGCGCTGATGGTGGTGCCGGTCGCGGCGGCCCAGCAGGTCACCCGCGGGTTCCGCAGCACGATGGCCGCGGCCATGGTGATCGGGGTGGGCTCGGCCGCCGCCGGGGTCTGGCTGGCCGGCGAGGTGGACACCGCGCCGGGCGCCACGATCGTCATCCTGGCCATCGCCGCTTTCGTCGCCGTGACCGTCGGCGCCGGGACCTGGCGGGTGCTGCGCCGGCGTTCGGCTCCGGGCCGGCAGCACGCCGCGGCCCAGCTCGAACCACCCGAGGTCGTGCTGCAGGCGGAGGCCCGATGAGCAGTAACGTGGCACCTGTGCCGACGAGCGGCTACGAGGCGTACGAGGCGGCCGGCGAGCTGCTGCGCGCGCTGTCCGCGCCGATCCGGGTGGCGATCGTCGCGGAGCTCGGGGCCGGCGAACGGTGCGTGCACGAGCTGGTGGAGAAGCTGGGCGCGCCGCAGCCGCTGGTCTCGCAGCACCTGCGGGTGTTGCGCGGCGCCGGCGTGGTGCGGGGTGCACGGCGGGGCCGCGAGATCGCATACTCACTCGTGGACGAACACGTCGCCCACATCGTCGCCGATGCCGTCAGCCACGCGAGGGAGGTCTCATGACTGAGGACAGCGTTGTTGTCCGGAACACCAAGCAGCGCAGTGCGGTCAGCGCCGTTCTCGCCGATGCCGAGGGCTTCAACAGCGCCCAGGAGCTGCACGCCATCCTGCGTGAGCGGGGTGAACGGGTCGGCCTGACCACGGTCTACCGCACGTTGCAGGGTCTCGCCGACGCCGGCGAGATCGACGTGATGCGCCCGCCCGGCGGCGAGCACCTCTACCGCCGGTGCAGCCAGGGCCACCACCACCATCTGGTCTGCCGGTCCTGCGGGCGGGCCGTCGAGGTGGAGGGCCCGGCGGTGGAGACCTGGGCGGACAAGGTCGCCGGCCGGCACGGCTTCGTCGACGTCTCGCACACCATGGAGATCTTCGGTACCTGCCCGGAGTGCGCGGCGAAGCGTTCCTAGCCCGCGCGTGGGACGCTGTCGCGCGTGAAGATGTACGCCGACCGGCTGCCCACCGCCGTCCGCCAGCTGCTGACCGATCTCCTGGTCGTGTTCTGGGTCTACGCCTGGATCCGGGCTGGTCTCTGGATCAACGACATGGTCGAGAAACTCGGTGTGCCGGGGCAGAAACTGCAGGAGGCGGGCACCGGGATCGCCGGCAACCTCGGCGACATCGGCGGCAAGGTGGGTCGGGTGCCGCTGGTCGGCGACGACCTCACCGCGCCGTTCAACAGTGCCGCCGACGCCGCGAAGTCGATCGCCGAGGCCGGCCGTCAGCAGCAGGAGGTCGTCGACAATCTGGCGCTGACCATGGCGTTGCTGATCGTCGCGGTCCCGCTGGCGCTGGTGCTCTTCCTGTGGCTGCCGAAGCGGCTGCGCTGGATGCGCCGGGCCGCGGTGGCCGCCCAGGTGCGCACCGAGCCGGCCGGTCAGGACCTGCTGGCGTTGCGGGCCCTGGCCAGCCGGCCGCTGAACGAGCTGGCCAAGCTGGGCCCGGACATCGCCCAGTCCTGGCGCAACGGCGACGCCGCCGCGGTGCAGGCGCTGGCCGCGCTCGAGCTCGAGGACCTCGGGCTCAAGCCCGCGAAGCCTCGTTAGGCTCGGCGGCGTCCTCGGCGAACTCCTCGTCCTCCTCCTCGTCGTCATCGTCGACCCAGTTGCGGCGGGCCCACGGGACGGCGGCCCAGAAGGTCAGGAAGAAGAGCGCGGCGATGCCGGTCAGGATCAACGCGACCCAGATGTTGGTCAGGTAGTCGGTGATCAGCAGCACGCTGCTGACCATCGAGATCAGCATGAACGCCAGGCCACCGGTGGCCATCTTGTGCGCGTAGCGGACCAGCTCGGGCTTGCGGCCCTGGCGGAACAGCGCCCGGTGAAACGCCACCGGCGAGATGATCATCGCGGTGGCGGCCGCGGCGGCCAGCAGCGCGACGATGTAGGTGTCCTTCTGGAAGGCCGTCGTCTTCGGGAAGCCGTTGCTGAAGGGCAGAGTCAGCAGGAACGCGAAGAGGATTTGCACGCCCGTCTGGGCCACGCGCAGCTCCTGCAGCAGGTCGGCGAAGTTACGGTCCCACCGCTGCTTCTCGGTCTCGTGCTTGCTCCGTCGCTTCTCGGCGGCCATCGAACCTCCTTCTCGGTGGACGGATGGTTGCCCGGACGTGAACGGCGTCAAACGCCGATGCGGGCCAGCGCCACGTCCGCCAGCGCGCGCGGCGCCTCCTCCGGGATCCAGTGGCCGATCCCCCGCAACGTCACCATCCGGTAGTCGGCCTCCACCCAGGTCGCGGTGGCCAGCGCGGCCGGCTTGCCGACGACCGGATCGCCGTCGCTCCACACGTACGTGGTCGGCACGGTGACCTTGCCGACCTTGGCGAGCTGCCCACTGGACAGGGCGCGGTACCAGTTCAGCGCGCCGGTGAGCCGGCCCGGCTCGCGCATGGCCGTGGCATAGAGGCCGGCCCGGGCTCCGATCGGGCGCATCATCTGACGCAGCGCCGTACCGCCGGCCCCGAGCAGCAGCCGCTCCGCGACCCGCGACCGGAACACCCCCATGTAGGCGAAACGCAGCTTCTGCGACGGCTGGTTGTGCAGGGCGACGCCGAGCCCGCGCGGGTGCGGCACCGACACTGCGGTCAGGGTGCTGACCCGGTCGGGGTGCTGGGCGGCGAGCAGCCAGCCCACCTGCGCACCCCAGTCGTGGCCGATGACGTGTGCCTTACCGACACCGAGCTCGTCCAGCACCGCGACCGCGTCGGCGGTCGGCTCGTCGAGGCGGTAGTCGGCGACCGCGGGAGGGCGCGCGCCGGGTGAGTAGCCGCGCTGGTCGAGGGCGTACGTGCGCAGCCCGGCCGCGTGCAGCCGGGGCAGGATCAGGTCGAACTCGCGATGGTCCTGGGGGAATCCGTGCAGGAGGAGCACCGGTGCACCGCCGGCCGGGCCGCCCTCGTACACGTCGAAGGTGAGACCTCTGGCCTTGATCTGCATGTGACGCCTCCTACGCTGTCCCGTACAGCCGTACGGTGTTAGCGTTCATCGAAACACAAGTAGTTCGACGAACATGCAATGAAGTTTGTTAGCGACGGCCCAGACGCGGTGCATCGCCTACGCGATGCGCGGGTCGAGGTAGGTCGCTAACAAACTTCACCGACAGGGGAGCGCACAGCGCTGAGAGTGCGGGTGACACCGCAGACCCTCGAACCTGATCTGGGTAATGCCAGCGCAGGGAGCTCGGTCTTTCTCCAGCCGCGCCGTGTCCGGGAGACGTCCCCGGCCACGGCGTCGCGTCTCCTCCCGGTACGAGCTGGGAGGCACATCACATGCAGCACCGTTGGCGCACCATCGACATCGTCATCGCCTCGATCATCGCGGTCGCGTTCGGGGTCATCTTCTGGGCCTGGGGCCTGCTCTGGAACGGCCCGGCGGACGCCATCCCGCTGCCCGGCCGGGCCATCCTGTACGGCGTCTGGCTGGTGCCGGCCGTCCTGGGCGCCCTGGTCATCCGTAAGCCGGGCGCCGCCTTCTACACGCTGACCCTGGCCGCCCTGGTGTCCGTCGCGCTCGGCACGAGCTGGGGCTGGACGCTGGTGCTGCAGGGACCGATCGAGGCGGCCGCGGCCGAGCTGGTCTTCGCCGCGTTCGCGTACCGGGTGTGGAACCTGCCGGTGGCGGCGCTGGCGGCGGCCGCGGCCGGGATCGCCGCGTCCGTCTACGACGCTTTCGTCTGGTACGGCGGGACGTCGTGGGCGACGTTGCGGCTGCCGTACATCGCGATCACCGCGGTCAGCGCCGTACTGGTGGCCGGTCTGGGCAGCATCCTGCTGGTCCGGGCGCTGGCCCAGACGGGCGTGCTGGACCGCTTCGCTTCCGGCCGCGAACGCGCCGCCGTTTAACCATGGGCGAGCTGGTCCTGCGGGGGTTCGGGTGGCGGCACGCCGGTCGTAAGGCGTGGGCGGTGCGCGGGGTCGATCTGCGTGTCGCGCACGGCGAGCGGGTGCTGCTGCTCGGGCCGTCCGGGGCCGGCAAGTCCACGCTGCTGGCCGCGCTGGCCGGGCTGCTGCCCGAGGACTCCGGCGAGTCCGAGGGCACGGTCGAGATCGACGGGCTCGACCCGCGCAAGGCCCGCGAGCGGGTCGGCATCGTCTTCCAGGACCCGCAGACCCAGCTGGTCATGTCGCGCAGCGGTGACGACGTGGCGTTCGGGCTGGAGAACCGCGGCGTACCGGCCGGCGAGATCTGGCCGCGCGTCGACGAGGCGCTGGACCGGGTCGGCTTCGGCTACGGCCGGGACCGGCCGACCGCGGCGTTGTCCGGCGGCGAGCAGCAACGGCTGGCGCTGGCCGGCACCCTCGCGCTGCGCCCGGGCCTGCTGCTGCTCGACGAGCCGACCGCCAACCTCGACCCGGCCGGGGCGGCGCTGATCCGGGCCGCGGTCGCCCGCGCGCTGGGCGACGACACCACGCTGATCATCGTCGAGCACCGGGTCGCGGAGGCGCTCACGCTCGTCGACCGGGTGGTCGTGCTCGAGCCGGGCGGCGGGGTCCGGGCCGACGGCCCGCCGGGCGCGGTCTTCGCCGCGCACGGCGACCGGCTGGCGGACGAAGGGGTCTGGGTGCCGGGTCACCCGATCGCCCCCCGCCAGGCCGTCACCGGTCCGGGTGCCCCTCTGGTACGCGCCAAAGCCGTCACCCTGCGCAACCGCCTCGCGCCCACCACGCTGACCGCCCGCGAGGGCGAGGTGCTGGCGGTGACCGGCCCCAACGGCGCGGGCAAGTCCACGTTGGCGTTGCTGCTCGGCGGGCTGCTGAAGCCGTCCTCGGGCACGATCGACGCCGTCCCGGGCGGGGCACCGCACCGGTGGCGGGCCGCCGACCTGACCACCCGGATCGGCTCGGTCTTCCAGGACCCGGAGCACCAGTTCGTCACCCACCGGGTCGCCGACGAGCTGGCGCTGGGCCCGCGCCGGATCGGGCGCCCGGAGGCCGAGGTCCGCCGGGTCGTCGACGACCTGCTGCAGCGGCTGCGGTTGGAGAAGCTGGCGGGCGCGAACCCGTACACGCTCTCCGGTGGGGAGGCCCGGCGGCTGAGCGTCGCGACGGCCCTGGCCACCGCGCCCCGGCTGCTGGTGCTGGACGAGCCGACGTTCGGCCAGGACCGGCGCACCTGGATCGAGCTGGTCGACCTGCTGGCCCGGCTGCGCGACGACGGCCACGGCATCGTCGCGGTCACCCACGACGACGACTTCGTGGCGGCTCTCGCCGGTTCCGTCCACCGCCTGGAACGGGCCGCATGACGCTCACCCTGCCGACGTTCGAGGCCGGCACCGCACCGCTCGCGCGGCGCAACCCGGTCGCCAAGCTCGCCGCCGCCCTGCTGTTCAGCGCCCCGCTGATCGCCACCCTGGACCCGCTGACCCCGACCATCGCCCTGGCCGTGGAGCTGGCGGTGCTGCCGCTGTTCGGGATGCGCTACGGCACCCTGTTCCGGCGGGCCTGGCCGCTGGTGCTCGCCGCCGGCGGCATCGTGATCACGTTGGTGCTGTTCGCGGCCGAGCGCACCGGGGCGACGGTGGCGACGCTCGGGCCGTTCGAGGTGACCACCGGGGTGCTGGTCACCGCGCTGGGCATGGTGTTGCGGGTCTTCGCGATCGCGCTGCCGGGCATCATCGTGTTCGCCACCACCGACCCCACCGACCTCGCCGACGCCCTGGTGCAGAACGTGCGGGCGCCGGCCCGGTTTGCGATCGGCGCGCTGGCCGCGTTCCGGCTGGTGCCGTTGCTCGGCGAGGAGTGGCAGATGCTCAGCCTGGCCCGCCGCGCCCGTGGCATCGACGCCGGGCGTAACCCGGTGGCCAAGCTGCGGCTGTTCGTGTCGACGGCGTTCGCGCTGCTGGTGGGGGCGCTGCGGCGGGGTGGGCGGCTGGCGGTGGCGATGGACGCGCGGGGCTTCGACGCGGGCACGCCCAGGACGTACGCCCGCCGGCAGACCTTCGGCCGCGCCGACGCCGCTTTGATGGCCGGCGCGACGCTGGTGTCCGCCGCCGCCCTGACCACCAGCGTCCTGTTCGGACTGTTCCGGCCGATCATCGGCTGAACGTCGGGACGCGCCGCCCCGGGGACCGCCGAGTCCGCCCGGGTGACCTACCGCAGCCGGGTGACCACGCGCTGTCCACCGGCGATGATGCCGCGTAGCGTCACGGGCGCCACGCTGTGTAGTCGATGAAGGGCACTGTGGACCCCATGACCGATCCCCATTTCCGGGCCCCGCACGCGCCGGCCGCGGCCCACTACCCGCCGCCCGGCCGGGCCGTGCAGCCCTACGCTCCCCCGGTCCAGCACGCTCCGGCCGTCTACGCGCCCGGCCCGGCCGTGGCCTGGACCCGGCCCGCGTCCGCGACGGTCAGCGCCGGCGGCCGGCTCGGGGCGGCGGTCCTGGACGTCCTGCTGATGGTGGTGACCTTCGGGATCGGCTGGCTGATCTGGTCGATGATCACCTGGAGCGACGGGCAGACCCCCGGCAAACAGCTGCTGGGTCACGTGGTCGCCGACGCCACCACGGGCGAGGCGTTCGGCTGGGGCCGGATGTTCCTGCGTGAGTTCCTCATCGAGGGGCTCCTGTTCTGGATCCCCAACATGCTCACGCTCGGCCTCTTCGGCGTCGCGGACGCCCTCATGGTCTTCCGGGCGGACGCGCGCACCCTGCACGACATGATGGCCGGCTCCATCGTCCGGCACCGGTAGTTCGCCCCACCCGCGCCTTTTGATGCGCGGCTGTGCATGAAACCCTCCCGTGTTCGCGCACCGGTCACCCCGGCGCCATCCGGCGTTGCGGTGCGGCCGCGAGATTGGCCAGGTCATCCTTGTCGATCTTCGGGAGCCATGGGACATGGGTCACGGCCATCACCACCACGATCACGACCACTCACACGACGCCGGCGGTGCTGCCGACGTACCCCCGGCCCTTGATCTGAGCGTCCCGGACAGCGAGCTGTCGCCCTCGGACGTCTCCCGCCGCGGTTTTCTGCGCAGCGCGGGCCTGCTCGGTGCCGGCGCGGCCGCGTCGGTGCTCGCCACGCCGTCGGCGGCCGCGGCCGCCGGGCTGCCGCACTCGCACGGCCCGGCCGGCGGCGGCACCGCCACGGGCGGGTTCCGCTGGCTCGCGGGTGACCACCACATCCACACCCAGCACAGCTCCGACGGCCAGTACCGGGTCATCGACCAGGCCGGGCACGGCCGCGCGTTCGGCCTCGACTGGGTGGTCATCACCGACCACGGCAGCAACGCGCACGCCAAGATCGGCGTGGAGAAGGTCAACCCGGACATCCGCAGGACCCGCGAGGAACTGCCGGACCTGCTGACCTTCCAGGGTCTGGAGTGGAACATCCCGGCCGCCGAGCACGCCACGGTCTTCGTGCACCCGGGCCGCAACGAGGTCGGCGTGCTCAAACAGTTCGAGCAGACCTTCGACGGCTCGCAGCTGCCGGCCACCAACACCACCGAGCAGAACGAGGCCGCCGCGATCGCCGGCATCAAGTTCCTCGGCGAGCAGGTCCGCGCCCGCAAGGTCGAGGGCGCGCTGTTCCTGGCCAACCACCCGTCGCGGCGCGGCATCGACTCGCCGCACGAGATCCGCAACTGGCGCGACGCCGACCCGACCATCGCCATCGGCATGGAGGGCGCCCCCGGCCACCAGGCCGCCGGCATCCCCGCCCCGAACGGCCGCGGCGGCGCGCGCGGCCTCTACGACAACAACCCGTCGGCCGCGTCGTACCAGGGCTACCCGCCGGAGACCTACCGCACCTGGGGCGGCTTCGACTGGATGACCGCCACGGTCGGCGGCCTCTGGGACAGCCTGCTGGCCGAGGGCCGGGCCTGGTGGGTGACGGTCAACTCGGACAGCCACGTCAACTACCTGGACCAGTCCGACCGCGGCCCGGGCAGCGACTTCGAGGCCAACGGCCGCTACCACGACCCGGTCTACACCGGCAAGGTGAACACCACCGCCGGCGACTTCTGGCCCGGCTTCTACGGCCGCACCAACGTCGGTTCGACGTCGTTCTCCTACCAGGCCGTCATGGACGGCCTGCGGGCCGGGCGGGTGTGGGTCGACCACGGCCGCCTGATCAAGAGCCTGGACGCGCGGGTCCGGGTGGCGGGCGACCGCCGGACCGCCACGGGTACGCCGCTGGGCGGTGTCCTGCACGTCAAGCGGGGCACAGCCACCGAGCTGACCCTGGAGATCGATCTCCAGGATGTGCCGAACTGGGCGCAGTTCGTCCCGGTGCTGTCCCGGGTGGACGTGATCGTCGGCTCGGTGACCGGCCCGGTCGCCGCCCGCGACACCTTCACCGCGCCGGACACCAGGGTCGTGAAGTCGTACGAGGTGACGCCGGGGGCCCGCAAGCTGTCGGTGACGTACCGGCTGGGCCGCCTGGACAAGCCGTTCTACCTGCGCCTGCGCGGCACGGACGGCAAGCGCACCCAGCCGGGCCTGATGGGCGCGGCGGTGGACCCGGCGGGCCCGAAGCTCGACGTGCTCGGCGATGCCGACCCGTGGGGCGACCTGTGGTTCTACACCAACCCGATCTGGGTCCTGCCCCGGTGATGCCCGACCGGACCGCGGCCGCCGCCACCACCCCGGCGGCGGCCGCCCTGGCCTTGGACGACTTGCCGGTGCTCGGGGTCAGCCTGGAGCATCCCGACACGGTCGCGGCGGAGCACTGGCTGGCGTCGCTCTCCCCGGCGCCGGTGCTGGCTTTCACGCACCTCGTGCGCTCACCGCGGCCACACGTGGCACTGACCCTCGTCTTCGCCGACGCCTCGCCCACTGGCCTTGGTGCCGCGTGTCCGGAGGCTGTTGCTGAGCATGTGGCGCGCAGTTCGGGTCGTGCGGTGCTCTATCCGGGCGTGGAGCGGCTGGTCGGCACGCTGAGCGTCGCCGAGGTGCTGGAGCTGAGCGCGATCGAGAAGGTCGAGGTCCTCGGCGGTGGCGCGGCCGACCCGGCCACCCTGATCGACACGGGCGACTTCGTCCGTCCACAGTGGCGGGCTGGACAGCTGACCTTGCTCGCCGGCCCGGCGGCGGGCGGGCGGCTGGTGCCGTTCGAGACCCGGTATCCGACCCCCTGCTGCGCGGCCCACTGACTCAGCTTCGCGACGCCCGCTCGACGAGTGCGTGCCGCGGCGTCCGCGGATCGATCGTGTGGTGGAAGGCGCGCATGCCGCTGCTCAGCACGACCCCACCGGCGGGCACGCCGTCGATCCACCAGTGCGGCTGCGGCAGCGGCTGCCGGCACGTCTCGCACCACCAGCGCCACGTCGCCTGGCGCCGGGCCGGCCACTCCCGGTGGATCAGCAGCCGCAGGTCGGGAACGCTGTCCGGCGCCCAGCGCATCGCGTCGTCGCTCAGCGAGACGTCACGGAGCACGTGGTCGATCAGGTCCAGCACATCGCGGCGCATGCCACCATGGTCCCACCTCAGCCGAGGATCGCGGTCGCCTCGACCTCGACCAGCACGTCCGGCTCGGCCAGCGCGGCGACGCCGATCCCGGTGAGCGGCGCCATCGGGGTGACGCCCAGCTTCGCGGCGGCCCGGGCGACGCCCTCGACGAACAGCGGCATCTTGTCGGGCGTCCAGTCGACGAGGTAGACGGTCAGCTTGACCACGTCGTCGAAGGAGCCACCGACCTCGGCCAGCGCCGTGCCGATGTTGAGGTAGCACTGCTCGACCTGAGCGGCGAAGTCGCCCTCGCCGACGTGGCCGCCGTCGGCATCGCGGGCGATCTGCCCGGCGATGAACACCATCCTCGACCCGGTGCCGATCGACACCTGCCGGTAGATGTCGACCTTGGGCAGTCCTTCGGGGTTCACCAGTGTGACGGCCATGCTGCCTCCATGTCTCCGGGAGCCGGTGGGCTCGACTGCCGAAACTATAGCAGTGCAATGCTATGTATCCTGAGGCCATGGCGAGGACGAAGGACCCGGCAGTCCGCACCCTGCTCCTCGAACGCGCCGGGCACATGCTGCGCACCCGCGAGCCGATCACCCTGCGCTCCCTGGTGGCCGGGACCGGGGTTTCGACCATGGCGGTCTACACCTGGTTCGGCGGCATGGACGGCATGTGGAAGGCGCTGCGGCAGGAGGGCTTCACCCGGCTGGCGGACCGGCTGGCCGCGGTGACCATGTCCGCCGATCCGGTACGGGACCTGACCGCGCTGGTCGCGGCGTACCTCGGCAACGCCCTCGACCATCCGGACCTGTACCGGGTCATGTTCGATGCGACCTACGAGCTGGAGGACGCCGAGGCTGCCGACCAGACGCTGGAGTACCTGGTCCAGGCGGCCAGCCGGGGCCGAGAGGCCGGCCGTTTCCGAGCCGCTACCGTGCCGCTGGAACTGGCGATCCAGAGCTGGGTGATCGGCCACGGTCTGGTCTCCCTGGTCACCCCCGGTCCCCTGCCGCGCGAGACGCTCGCTCACGGCGTACCCATGTTGACCGCTCTGTTCGTCGGCACCGGCGACGAGCCGGAGCGATGCCGCCGGTCGGTGCAGCGCGGCTGGAAGGCCGTGGCCGGCTGACACGTTGAGGGGAGTCGCGGCCGCGCCGGCAGCCGCTAGATTGCTGCCATGTCGCTGCACGACGACCTGCGCAGTGCCGAGGACATGGTCCGGTTGCGAGCGGCCGAGCGGGCTGCCCGCGATGGCTCCGCCGAGCTGATCGGCACCCTGCTGGACATGGCGCTGCACGATCTCGGCGAGGTGCAGGTCGCCGGCGGCATGGCCGAGGCGTACCGGGAGGTCGGCAGCACCGCGGCCCACGCGCTGAAGCAGATTCTGAGCCGGCAGGACGGCCTCGACGAACGTATCCGCGAGGTGGCGCTCGACCTGGCGGAGGACGACGACCGCATCGCCAAGCTGCTGTATCACCTCGGCTCCCGCTGCGAACCCGTGCGGGAGGAACTGGCTGCGAGCGGCGAGGCCCGGCTGCGGATGCGCGGGCTCAAGGCGGTGCTGTCGCTGCACCGTACGCGGGAACTCACCCTGCGTTTTCTCGCCGACCCGGCGCCGGAGCTGCGCATCGAGGCGATCGAGGGCGCCAAGGGCGCCACCCTGGCCGAGCTGGAACGGATGCTGACCGATCCGGTCCCGCAGGTGCGGCGCGCGGCAGCGAGACATCTGCGGTACGCCACCCAGAGCGAGGCCTACGTGACCGCCGCGCGCACCGAGACCGTGCCGGAGGTCCGCGAGGCGTTCCTGCCCGGGCTGATCCACCGCCGGCACACCGAGTCCACCCGGCCCACGCTGGTGGGATACCTGGCCGACGGCGGGTACGGGCAGCGCACAGTCGCCGATGCCCTGACGCAGACCGACGATCCCGGGGTGGCGGCGGCGATCGCCTCGCGGATCCTGATCCACCCCGACGAGCGGTGGCTGGCCGAGCTGGTCGGCCACGAGCGGCTGCTCACGTACGTCCCCGAGCTGCGCGGCCTGCTGGCGCAGCTGCACCGGCACACGCCGTACGGGTGGCTGCGCCGGCAGCTGGCCACAGCGCTGCAAGCAGATCCGGTGCCGATCCCCGCGGCCGACCCGGCGGACGGCCTGGATGCTGTGCAGCAGGCCCGGCTGCTCCGCGAGGTCCTGCGCTGGGCTGTGATCGCGCTGGGGCAGGAACCGCTCGATGCGCAGGACCCGTTGGCCGCCCTGCGGGTGACCGAACTGGACTGGTCCGGCAGCGGCGTGGTCGCGGACTTGCTGCAAGCCGCCGCCGCCGGTGATGTCCGACAAGCCATGGCGGCGGGAGTGCGGGCCGCCGAGGAGGCCGCCCGCCACGACCCGGCCCCCGGCTGGCAGCGTCTCGGGCCGGACGCCGGGGTGAGCCGGGCGGCCGAACTGACCCGGCTGGCCCACCTCTGCACGGCCCGGCAGCTCCGCGCCGGCGTCGACCCGCTGCCGCCCGGCCCGCTGAGCCCGATGCTCCTGCACGGCCCGGACGCGCTGCGGGTGGGCACGCACCACCAGAGCCCGTCCCCGGCGCTGGAGCTGCGCCGGCCGTACCCGATGCGGTCCAGCTCTTTGCCGTTGTCGGCCGTCCTCCAGGCGCGATGTCCGGGCTGCGGCACGCCGGTGCGCACCGAGGGCCCGGTGAAGTGGCTCTATCACGACGACGACCGGACAGCGGAGTCCGAGGACGGCTTCGCCGGCACGCTGACCGGCGCCTGCCCGGAGAGCGGGGGCGAGGTGCGGGCAGAGGTACGGATCACGCTGACCCGTAGCCGCGGCGACGAGTCCCGGGAGCTGACCTGGGACGCCGTCGACGTGACCGGTGAACGTCATGGGTAGGCAGAGGGGGCCTGCGTTCCTGCTCGGGGCCGCTGCCGGGAACCAGTTGGTGAACCTGTCGGGCGCGGCCGTCCCGTACCGGTGGTTGACGGTTGTCCTGCTGGTAGCCGCGATCGGCCGCGTCGTCCCGGCTCTGGTCGCTCTGGCCGTGGTCGCGGCGGCCGCGGCGCTGCACCCGGCGTGGCAGATCCCGGCGGGCGTCGCTGCCGCGGCACTGATCATCGCCGCGGTGGGCTGGCTGGCCTTCCGGACGGACGCGGGCGGGCTGTTACCCGGCGTCGCGGCTCTGGGCATCGGAGTGGCGCTGCTGCGGGCCGGTGTCGCGGCCGGGCAGGACGGTGCGGTGCTGGCCGGCGTGTCGATCGCCGGCATCGGGGTGGCCGTCCTCGCCTGCGGGGTCGCCATGCTGCGGGCCGACTCCCTGCTGCTGGCCGTGGCCGTGCTGGGCTGGGGTGCGGCCGCCCTCGTCGGTGGATTCGCGGTCCTGGGCACCCACAGCGCGGCGGGGATCACGGCGATCGTGGGCGGCGGGCTGGCCCTCGTCGTCGGCGGCCTCGCGTTCGGGCGCGACTACGCGCTGTTCGGCGCGGCGGCGATCGGTGACGCGGGCGCACTCGCGGGCCTGGGCGTGTGGGCGTTGCGAACCGGGGAGACGACGGCCGGCGTGACGGCGTTCGTCGCGGTGGCGGCCGCCCTGAGCATGGGAATCGCGGCGCTGAGCAGCCGCTGGACGGGGGCCTAAGCTCTGCCCATGGCAGCTCGCCGGTACGGGTACAGCGTCGGCAACGAGAGCGACCCCGGCGACCCCTGGGGCCGCAGCGAGTTGAGCATCGAACCGGACGGCCGGGTGTCGCTGCGCCACCACTTCCCGGGGCCGCTCGCCACCCGGGGCTGGACGGGCCGGGTCGAGGCGGCGGCGTTGGAGGCGTTGCGGGGTGCGCTGGAGGAGGCCGGGTTTCCGGACGGGCCGAGCGCGCCGCCGGTCGCGGGGTCCGGATTGCGTCGGCTGACGGTGGGGACGGCTTATGTTGCTCTGCCCTGGCACCTGCCTGCGGCCCAAGCCGCGTACGCGAAGGCATTCGACCTCCTCGACGGCGTGATCCACGAACTCACCGCCGGAGCGGTGGCCTACCCGACCACGCACACCGGACTCGTCTCGGACATCACGCCGGCCGGGGAATCTTGATCTTGATCTAGATTGGGGACCATGCTGGTTGCCTTTTCTGTCACGCCGCTCGGCGTGGGTGATTCCGTCGGTGATCTGGTCGCCGAGGCCGTACGCGTGGTCCGTGCCTCCGGGCTGCCCAACCGCACCGATGCCATGTTCACCACCGTCGAGGGCGAGTGGGACGAGGTCATGGCCGTCATCAAGCAGGCTGTCGACGCCGTCGCCGCGCATGCGCCGCGGGTCACCGTTTCCCTGAAGGCCGACATCAGGCCCGGGGTCGCCGACGCGTTGCACGGCAAGGTGGAGCACATCGAGCGGCGGCTGGCCGAGCAGTGAAACGCCTGATCATGTGGGACATCGACTACACGCTGCTGCGCGGCGGCGGGGTGGCCGCGCGGGCCTGGAAGGCCGCCTTCACCGAGCTCACCGGGGTGGCGTGGCGGGCCACGCCGAACTTCGGCGGGCGGACCGACCTGGACATCTGCGCCGAGGTCTTCGCCACCCACGGGGTCACGACTGCACGCCGGAGCGGTTCTTCGCCCGCTACGTCGAGGAGGTGCACGTCTCGCGGCACGAGTTCGCCGAGCAGGGCGCGCTGATGCCGGGGGTGCGTGCCGTGCTCGACGAGCTGGGCAGCCGGCCCGACGTGGTGCAGACGCTGGTCACCGGCAACGTGCCGCAGGTCGCGGCGGCGAAGATCGCGGCGTTCGCGCTGACCGGGGCCTTCGACGCGGAGATCGGCGGCTACGGCACCGACGACAGCGTCCGGGCGACGCTGGTGCGGCGCTGCCTGGAACGGGCCGAGGCCAAGTACGGCGAGCGCTTCCGGCCGGTGGTCATCGGCGACACGGCCAACGACGTGTCGGCGGCACTGGCCAACGACGCGCTCGCCGTGGGGGTCGCGACCGGCTCCACCAGCATGGCCGAGCTGGTGCTGGCCGGCGCCCACGCCGTGCTGCCCGACCTGTCCGACGTGGACGCAGCGGTCGCCGTCATCACCGCCTGACGCGCCGGCCCGGCCGCCGCGAAAGGGCGGCCCGGCGCGGCCCAGGGCCAAAAGCCCGGCGCTACCGCACCCGGAGGTGGGGTGGGAAGCCGGTCCAGCGCAGCTCCGGCGGCAGATGCGCCATGTCGTTGTGCAGCATCAACGCCGGCGGCCGGTCCCCGCTGTAACGGATCACCGTCAGCGCCGCGTTGCCCGTGTTCAGGCCCATCCACCGCTCCGGCGGTGCCCCCAGCGCGTCCCGCACGAACCACGCGATCAGGAAGCTGTGCGTGATCACCAGCTCGTAAGTCTCCTGCTCGGCCGGCACCGCGAACCGCGCCAGCGCCTGCTCCGCCAGCTTCGGACCGTCCCGCAGCTCGGCGTCACTCCAGCCCTCGGTCAGCATCGCGTACGGGGCCGGCACGTCAGCCGGCACCCACGGCGGGTAGTCGCCCACGACCTCCGACGGTTGCGCCTGCGGCCAGGCGGCGGCCGTCTCGACCGCGCGGGGCAGCGGGCTGTGGGTGACCGAGGCGAACGGCACGTCGGCCAGCCGGGCGCCCAGCAGCTCGGCCTGGCGGCGGCCCAGGTCGCTGAGGCCGGCGTCCTCGCTGACGGCGTCGCCGTGGCGGGCCAGGTAGAGGAAGCGGTGGCTCACTGCGGGGCGACGGGGTTGGGGATCGCGCCGCCGAAGCGGCGGTCGCGCTGGGCGTAGAGCTCGCAGGCATACCACAGGTGGCGGCGGTCGAAGTCCGGCCAGAGGGTGTCCAGGAAGACCAGCTCCGCGTACGCCGACTGCCAGAGCAGGAAGTTCGACGTGCGTTCCTCCCCGGACGGGCGCAGGAACATGTCCACGTCCGGGATCTCCGGGTGGTACAGGTACTTCCGCAGGGTCTTCTCGTTGACCTTGTCGGCCTTGAGCTTGCCCGCCGCCACGTCCCGGGCGATCGCCGCCGCCGCGTCCGCGATCTCCGCGTGGCCGCCGTAGTTGACGCAGAACTGCAGGGTGAGGGTCTTGTTGTCCTTCGACATCTCCTCCGCGGTCTGCAGCTCGGAGATCACGCTCTTCCACAGCCGGCCCGGCCGCCCGGACCACACCACCCGCACCCCCAGCTCCACGAGCTGGTCGCGGCGGCGCCGGATGACGTCGCGGTTGAAGCCCATCAGGAAGCGGACCTCTTCCGGCGAGCGCTTCCAGTTCTCCGTGGAGAAGGCGTACGCCGACAGGTACGGGATGCCGAGCTCGATCGCACCCTCGATGGTGTCGAAGAGCGAATGCTCCCCCTGCTCGTGACCCTTGGTGCGGGACAGGCCGCGCTCCTTGGCCCAGCGGCCGTTGCCGTCCATGACCACCGCCACGTGCTTCGGCACCGCCGCCGCGGGCAGGGCAGGCGGCCGGGCGCCGGAGCTGTGCGGTGTGGGCGGACGTGTCACGAAGTGCTCTCCCGTCGGTCGACCAGTGGCAGCGCGCGCAGGTTGCGCTCCATGTGCCACTGCAGGTGTGCTGCCACCAGCCCGCTGCACTCACGGCGTACGGGTTGCTCGGTGGCGTCGGCGAGCTGCCAGTCACCGCTGGTCAGGGCCTGCATCAGGGCGACCGTCGCCGGGGCCGGATGGGCCGCGCCGGGCGGCCGGCAGTCGGGGCAGACCGCGCCGCCGGCCGGCACCGAGAAGGCGCCGTGCTGCCCCGGGCTGCCGCAGACCGCGCACTCGCCGAGGGCGGGCGCCCAGCCGGCGAAGGACATGCCGCGCAGCAGGTAGGCGTCCAGGACCAGGCTGCTGGCGTGCTCCCCCGCCGCTAGGGCCTTGAACGCGCCGAGGGTGAGCTGGAACAGCCGCAGGGCCGGCTCACGCTCGACCGGGGAGAGCCGCTCGGCGGTCTCGGCGATGGCGCTGGCCGCGGTGTAGCGGGGGTAGTCGGTGAGGAACCTCTTCCCGTACAGCATCAGGGCCTCGACCTGGCTGACCGAGTGCAGGCTGCTGCCGACGCCCTCGGGCGAGCCGGCGAGCTGCAGGTCGATGTGGCCGAACGGCTCCAGCCGGGCGCCGAACTTGGAGCTGGTGCGGCGCACCCCGCGGGCGACCGCGCGCAGCCGCCCGTGCCGGCGGGTCAGCAGGGTGATGATCCGGTCGCTCTCGCCCAGTTTCTGCACGCGCAGGACCACCGCGTCGTCGCGGTAGAGATGGCGTCGGTATCCGGCGGGCACGGGGTCATTCTGCCTCCTGGGTACGACAGACCCTGACCCGGATCTCAGGGTCTTCTCGGGGCCGCCTCAGTGGGAGGACTGATGGTGCCCGGGGGCCGGCGCCGCCTAGCGTCACAGGCATGACCCCGACTCTCGCCCGGCGCGCCGGCGCCGTCACCCTGATCGCCGCGACCGCGGCCGCCCTGGCCGGCTGCGGCGGAGGGATCGGCGCCCGGCTGACCTACGACGACACCGAGAAGGTGAAGGTCTCCGAGATCGTCCTGACGGGCGGCAGCGGGGACGTCACCGTGACCACGGCGGCGATCGCCGACACCCGGATCAAGCGCATCGTGCGCAGCGACGGCTCCGACGACCCGCAGGGCTCGTACCAGCTGTCCGGCACGGTGCTGACCCTGGACACCAACTGCGGGCCGAACTGCCAGGTCTCGTACGAGATCCAGGCCCCGACCGGGGTGGCCGTACGCGGCAAGCTCGGCTCCGGCGACCTCACGCTCAGCGACATCGGCTCGGCCGACGTCACGGTGGGCTCCGGCGGCGCCGCCATCGACCGGGCGAGCGGCACGGTGTCACTGAAGGCCGGCTCGGGCGACATCCTGGCCAACGACCTGCTGGGCGAGACGACGCTGGTCACCGGCTCGGGCGACGTCGAGGCCCACGGCCTCGGCGGCGGCAAGGCGGTCCGGGCCCAGACCGGCTCCGGCGACGTCACGGTCGAGGTCACGAAGGTGGCCTCGGTGACCGCGCGCACCGGCAGCGGCAACATCGAGCTCATGGTGCCGGACGGTGCCTACCAGGTGAAGACGCGCACCGGCTCGGGCGACGCGGAACTGCTCGGGATCGTCAACGACGCGACGGCCAAGAACGTCATCGAGGTGCAGACCGGCAGCGGGGACGCGACCATCACCGCCATCCCGGGCAGCTAAGGAACGTCGGCCGGGTGCCGCTCGCGCCGCGACAGCCAGACGAACGGCAGCGCGAGCGCGGCGACACCCGCCGAGATCACGTACGAGGCCGGGTAGCCCCAGACGTCGGCGGCCCGGCCCAGCGCGGGCTGGGCCACGACCCCGCCGGTCGAGGCCATCAGCGAATCGAAGGACAGGATGGTCGCGCGCTGCTGCGACGGGATCATGCCGTTCAGGTACGCCTGCCGTACGGGCTGCCCCGCCGCCGACAGCAGCCCCCAGGCGACCACCAGGGCCAGCACCACCCAGAAGTTCGGGATCAGGGCGATCAGCAGCACCGCGAGCACGCTCAGGCCCAGGGTGACGAGCAGCATCGAGGTGCGCCGCGCGAAGACCCGCCGCAGCGCCGGCGCGACCAGCCCACCGACGATCTGCGCGGCGGCCAGCAACGCGGCGGAGAGACCGACGATCCCGTACGCGGTCTCGTCACCCCACAGCTCCAGCAGGTACGGCTGCAACGCGTAGTGCACGTAGATCATCGCGCCGCCGGTGCAGGGCGCGGCCAGCATGAGCCAGCGCACCGGGCGGACCCGCAGGCCGTACTCCACGGACTGGGCGGCGATCCGGCGTACCTCGGTGCGGTAGCCCCCGCCGCGGTCCGGGGTGAAGCCGAGGTCGTGCATCAGCAGCGCGGCCACCACCAGCATCACCACGAGCACGGCCGCCCGCAGCAGGTACGGCGCACCGAGCCCGGCGACCTGGGCGAGGTATCCGCCGCCACCCGCGCCGACGAGCATCCCGATGCCCATGAAGACCTGCCCGCGGGCGAAGACCCGGTCCAGGCTGCCGGTGTAGCCGGTGGCGGCCAGCGCGTCGACCAGCCAGGCCTCGGTGGCGCCGGAGAAGAACGTGAACCCCAGCCCGATCAGCGCCGACGACACCGCCCAGGCCCAGAACGGCCCGTCGATGCGCCACAGCCAGACGTAGAGCACGGTGGTCGCCGCCAGCGTCACCGTGCCGAGCAGGTACGACGCCCGGCGCCCCCAGGAGTCGGCGACGATGCCGGTGGGCACCTCGAACAGCACCATGCCGGCGGTGAAGAACGCGTTCGCGGCGAATGCCTGGAAGTTGGTCAGCCCGGCGTCCAGCAGGAACAGCGTGTTGACGCCCCAGATGAGCGAGGCCGCCAGGGTGTTGCCGAGACCGAGCACGTAGTACGTCCGGCGGACGTGCGCGGCGGTGATGGTCATGTATGCACGGTCTCACCGTGGACGGTGGCACGAAGGCAGGAGCACGTCGGACGCGCCGATCAATAGGGTTCTCGACATCGAGCAAGTCACACGGGGAGCAAGTCACATGTCCACACGTTCTGGTTCATTCGTCGCCCTTGGCAGTCTGTTGATCGTGGGCCTCGCCGCCTGTGACAGCACCGGCACTGAGAACACCGCTGCCAAGGCTCCGGCCGCGGCATCGTCGGCACCGGCCGTCAGCGCCACCGAAACGGCGCCCGCCACCCAGAAGCCGACCGACAAGGCCGGCGAGGAGGGCAAGGGCGGCTCGGCGAGCTGCCCGGTGACCACCGCGACCCTGCTGGCGGCGATCAAGAAAGAGCACCCGGACTGGGGCAAGCAGGAGCTGACCGACATCACCTGCCACAAGGACTACGCCATCTCCACCCGGCGCGCTGTCGACCCTCAGGGCGACACCGAGGTCGAGACCTTCCGCTACACCGACGGAGCGTGGCGCACCTTCGTGGGCGGCAGCGACGGATACTGCAAGGGCGTGCCCGAGGACGTCACCAAGTACTTCCGCGCCCACGGTCGCGAGGGTTGCCAGAGCTGACCGGAGCAAACCGGCTCAGGAGCGCACGGTCTCGGCGAGCTGCCCGACAGCGGGCGACACCGGCGCCACGGCCGGCCGGCGTGGACGGCCGCCGGGCAGCAGCACGGGCCGGCGTCCGGCGGCGAAGTCCTCGATCCAGCCGAAGAGCGCGACGGCGAGCCCGACCAGCGCGACGATCACCACGAGCCGCCACCCGATCCCGGTCGCGCCGCGCACCGGCAGGCCGTGCGTCTCCCCGATGCGGGTCACCGCCACGATGATCGGCACGTGCCAGAGGTAGATCGTCAGGGCCCGCGCGTTGAGCACGGTGACCAGCCGGGACGCCCGGGTCGCGGTGACGGCCGGGGCCAGGCCGAGCGCGACGAGGATGAACGCCGCGGACCAGAGCGCGTTGCCGAGCGGGATGTCGTTGAGGTCGTACCCCCGGGGTCCGGGATGGGTGAGCACCCAGCCGGCGCCGGCCGTCGCCAGCAGCACCGCGAAGCCGGCCAGCCGGCGCCGCGCGAGCCGGCGCAGCATCCCGTCGTGGTGGGCGAAGCCGAGCAGCCAAGCGCCGCCGTAGAGGGCCATGTCGCGCACGATCGGGTGCGGGGTGAGGCCGAGCAGGGTGATGACCGCCAGGGCGGTGTAGGGCGTCGCCAGGGACAGTTTCGGGAAGCGGCGGAAGACCGGCAGGGCGAGCGGTGAGAGCAGCACGAACCAGAGGAAGTCCCGCAGGTACCAGGTGGCGCTCAGGGCCATCGAGCCCCAGCCGTTGGCCGGCGGGTCCTGCACCGGAAACGCCCAGTACAGGATCTTCCAGTCCCAGGCGAGGCCGGTGAGCAGCATGGCCGGCACGGCGATCGCGGACATCGCCCACAGCGACGGCAGCAGGCGGCGCAGCCGGCGCTCGACGGCGAGCGGCCCGGACCGGTCGAGCGAGGCCGCCATCAGCGAGCCGGCCAGCGCGAACATCACCGACATGGCGGGGAACGCGATGGTCAGGGCGACCCAGCCGGTGGAGTGGTAGACCACCACCCGGACGATGGCGATGGCACGCAACAGGTCCAGGTACCGATTCCGCATGACGTAAAGGGCTATCTAAATAAGCCCCCACAAAGCAAACCGAAACCGGCATCCGGTGATAAGACCCACAAAAGCGATTAAAAACCGAGTCGACGAAGCTGCTTGGGGTCGCGCTGCCATTCCTTGGCGATCCGCACGTGCAGATCCAAATAGATCTTGCGGCCCAGCAACTGTTCGATCTCGGCGCGCGCCTTGGTGCCGACATTCTTGAGCCGGGCGCCCCCGGTGCCGATCACGATCGACTTCTGGCTGTCCCGCTCGACGTACAGGTTCGCGTAGATCTTCATCGACCGGCCCTCGACCACCATCTCCTCGACCAGCACGGCGATCGAGTGCGGCAGCTCCTCCCGGACGCCCTCGAGCGCGGCCTCGCGGATCAGCTCCCCGATGAGCACCTGCTCGGGCTCCTCGGTCAGCACGTCGTCCGGATACAGCGGCGGCGACTCCGGCAGCTGCTTGACGATCACGTCGACCAGGGTCTCCACCTGGTGGCCGGAAACGGCGCTGACCGGCACGATGTCGGCGAAGTCGTAGAGCTTGCTGACATCCATCAGCCGCTGCGCCAGCGTCGCCGGATCGACCAGGTCGACCTTGGTGACCACGGCGATGACGGTGGCCTTGAGCTCGGCCATCTCGGCCGAGATGAACCGGTCACCGGCGCCGACCGGCTCGTCCGCCGGGAAGCAGATGCCGATCACGTCGACCTCGCTCCAGGTCTCGCGGACCAGGTCGTTGAGGCGCTCACCGAGCAGCGTCCGGGGCCGGTGCAGGCCGGGGGTGTCGACCAGCACGAGCTGGGCGTGCTCCTGGTGCAGGATGCCGCGGATGATGTGCCGGGTGGTCTGCGGTTTGTTGGACGTGATGGCGATCTTCTGACCGATGATTGCATTGGTCAGCGTGGATTTACCCGCATTGGGCCTGCCAACAAAACAGGCAAACCCGGCACGGTAGACATCATCCGCGACCTTGATCTCCCGGCTGGCCGCCTTGTGCCGATGCTTCTTTCTTCCCGTACGGGCATCAGCCGCGCCGCCGGAAGCCCGTGGCCCCGGGCTCAGGTCGCCTGACTCAGTCGCGCCGTCCGCACCAACGCCCGCCCCGGCGGCGGCCGGCACGGAAGCACTGGCACTGTCGCGCTCAGCGGGAGTTTTCGCCCCACGGACGTTCTCGCCGCTCGTGGTGTTGCGCTTCGCTGCGCCTCCGGCTTCGCTGCGCTTCGCGCCCGCGGCTCCGCCGCTCCCCGCTGCGCCTCGCTTCTTGGCTCCGCCCACGGCTTCGCCTTGCCGTGCACCGCTCGCGGCTCCGCCGCTTCCAGCGGCACCTCGCTTCGCACTACCCGCAGCTCCGCCGCTCACCGCAGCGCCACGCTTCGCGCTACCCGCGGCTTCGCCGCTACCCGCCGCGCCACGCTTCGCACTACCCGCCGCTTCGCCGCTACCCGCCGCGCCACGCTTCGCACTACCCGCTGCTCCGCCGCTCACCGCGGCGCCACCCGCGGCCGCAGCCGCACCACCAGCGGCTTCACCGCGCTTCGCTCCGCCCACGGCTTCGCCTCGCTTCGCAGCCCCGCCGGCCTCACCACGCTTGCCCGCACCGACGCCACGCTTCGCCCCGCCACTCGCCGCACCGCCCTGCTCGCGCCGAGCCGCCCGCCGCTCCTGCCGCCGAAGCTCGTTCCGCTCCCCCGCAGTCAGCTGCCGCTCCTCGGCACCGCCAACGACAGGACGCTCCGCGCCACCGACCTCAGCACCAGCCCGGTTCCCCCGGCCGCCCGCAGCCCGCCGCTCCCCACCGGTGCTCTGCGAACGCCCACCAGCCGCAGCCGCCTGGGAACGCCCGGTCCCCCCGGCCGCAGTCCGCGGACTCCACTTGGGCTTGGAACGCGCCGGCCGAAGCTCCCCGGTCTCACTGACAGCATCCGACCGCGTCGGCAGCACCTGCCGCCCCGCACCGGCACCACCCGCAGGCCTACCAGCGCTTCCCCGCGCTCCCCCAGCGCCGCGGGCGCCACCGCTGCCGCGAGCGCCGGCCGAGCCACGGGCTTCACCATCGCGCCCAGCGACGCTCCCGGAGCGGCCTCCGCCGCCTCCAGCGACTCCGCCGCCTCGAGAACCGCCTGCACCTGCGCCACCACCAGCGCCTCGCGAACCACCGAGGCCACCAGCGCCTCGCGAACCACCGACGCCTCCGGCGCCCTCAGCATCTCCGGCACGAGCCTTCCGCCCGAGACCCCCAGCAGCCGAACCCTCAGCGCCACCGCGGGCCCCCGACGAGCGCCCGGCCTTACCGCGCGCCGCGTCCCCATCCCGACCCGAAGCCTCGCCACCCGTCGTCACGCCGTCACCGTGCCCAGCAGGGCCCCGGTCGGCGACGCCACATGGATCGGGGCGTCCGCCGCCAGATCACGCACAGCCGCGTGCCCGGCGCCGTCCAGCGTCGATGCTTCCGTCACCACCGCCGCCGCCTCGAGCTTGGTCGCGCCGGCTGCCGCCGCGGAGGCCACCGCGAGCTGCAGCGCCGTCACCGCCAGGCTGGGCAGGACGACGGTTGCCGCCGCGTACGTGCGGCCGTCCTGGTCGCGTACCGCTGCTCCTTCGACCGCGCCCACCCGGGCGCGGGCGCCGCGGGCCAGCGTGACCAGCTTGGCGTCCTCGGCGGTGAGCTCGCCCTCGGCGGCGGGGACGGCGGGTCCGGCGGGGCTGGTCTGGTCAGGCATCAGCGTGCTGTCTTTCCTCGGTCTCGGGGATGTTCTCGGTGTCCTCAGCTTCGTCTGAGGCGGTTTCGACCCGGCACACCAGCACCGAGTCGATCCGGTTGCGGCGGCCGGTGGTGCCCTCGGCGATCAGGTGCAGGCCGCCGACGTCGACGGACGCGCCCGGGATCGGCACCCGGCCCAGGGTCTGGGCGAGCAGGCCGCCGACGGTCTCGACCTCGTCGGCCGGCAGCTCGACATGGAAAATCTCGCCGAGGTCCTCGATCGGCAGCCGGGCGGTGACCCGCACCGAGCCGTCGTCGAGGTGTTCCACGGGCGGGCGCTCGACGTCGTACTCGTCGGTGATCTCGCCGACGATCTCCTCGAGGATGTCCTCGATGGTGACCAGGCCGGCCGTGCCGCCGTACTCGTCGACGACGATGACCAGGTGGGTGCGGGCCGCCTGCATCTCCGACAGCAGGTCGTCGACCGGCTTGGACTCCGGCACGAAGGTCGCGCCGCGCATCAGCTCGGCGACCGGCATGGCCGAGGCCGCCGGGTCGCCGTTCTGGGTGCTGCGCACGACGTCCTTGAGGTACAGAACGCCGAGCACGTCGTCGACACTTTCGCCGATCACCGGGATGCGGGAGAAGCCGGAGCGCAGGAAGAGGAACAGCGCCTGCTGCAACGTCTTGGGTGCTTCTATCCACACCATCTCGGTGCGCGGCACCATCACCTCGCGGGCGATGGTGTCACCGAGCGCGAAGACGGAGTGGATCATCTCGCGTTCGCCGTGCTCGACGACGCCGCGCTGCTCGGCCAGGTCGACCAGCTCGCGCAGCTCGACCTGGCTGCCGAACGGGCCCTCGGGGAAGCCCTTGCCGGGCGTGACCGCGTTACCGATCAGGATCAGCAGGGACGCCAGCGGATTCAGCACCCGGCCCAGCCAGCGGACCAGCGGCGCGGCGGCTTTACCCACCGCGTACGCGTGCTGGCGCCCGACCGTACGCGGGGCGACACCGACCACGACGAAGCTGACCAGCGTCATCGCCCCGGCCGTGACCAGCGCGGCCCGCCAGCCGACGCCCCAGCTGTCCACCGCGACGAGCGCGACCAGCGTGGTCGCGGTCAGCTCGCAGAGCAGCCGGAGCAGCAGCAGAAGATTGAGGTGGCGGACGACGTCACCGGCGACGGCTTCCAGGGCGGCGGCACCGCGCTGGCCTTCGCGGGCCATCTCGGCGGCGCGCGCCGAGGAGACCGTGGCCAGCGCCGCGTCGGTCATCGACGCCAGGCCGGCCAGGAAGACCAGGACCGCGGCGTAGATCACCAGTTGCACGTCGGGCAGCCCGCTGGTCGGGCCGGCCGCGAGTAAGAACGGCTCCACGGGGATCAGCCGGCCCGCCGTCCGGAGCGCCAGCTCTGCAGGAGCCGGGCCTGCAACGCGAACATCTCGCGCTCCTCCTCGGGCTCGGCGTGGTCGTAGCCGAGCAGGTGCAGGACCCCGTGCACGGTGAGCAGGTGCAGCTCGTCCGCGGGGGTGTGCCCGGCGACCGCGGCCTGCTTCGCCGCGACCTCGGGGGCCAGCACGATGTCGCCGAGCAGGGCCGGCTCACCCGTGCCGGCCTCGCCGGGACCGTGGTCGACGCTGCCCTCGTCCATGGGGAAGGCGAGCACGTCGGTGGGACCGTCACTGCCCATCCAGCGATGGTTGAGCTCGGTCATGTAGTCGATGTCGACCAGCAGGATCGAGAGCTCGGCGAGGGGGTTGACCCCCATCTCCTCGAGCGCGTGCCGGGCCACCGCCAGGATCGCGTCGGTGTCGACCTCGACTCCCGACTCGTTGGCGATCTCGATGGACATGTAGTGCGTAACCCCTTATCAGCGCCGGCGGTTCGGGCGGCCACCGCTGGCGGCCCGGCCCGGCACGGCATGGACGGACTGCGTGGCCTGTTGTTCCTGCTCGACGTCGTAGCGGCCGTAGGCGTCGACGATCTCGGCGACCAGCCGGTGCCGGACGACGTCGGAGCTGGTGAGCTCGGAGAAGTGCACGTCATCGACGCCCTGCAGGATCTCCCGGACGATACGCAGCCCGCTGGTGGTGCCCCCGGGCAGGTCGACCTGGGTGACGTCACCGGTGACCACGATCTTGGCGCCGAAGCCGAGCCGGGTCAGGAACATCTTCATCTGCTCGGGCGTCGTGTTCTGCGCCTCGTCCAAGATGATGAACGCATCGTTCAAAGTCCTACCCCGCATATAGGCTAGCGGGGCGACCTCGATCGTACCCGCTGCCATCAGGCGGGGGATCGACTCGGGGTCGAGCATGTCGTGCAGCGCGTCGTACAGCGGCCGCAGGTACGGGTCGATCTTTTCGTTGAGCGTGCCGGGCAGGAAGCCCAGCCGCTCGCCCGCCTCGACCGCCGGACGGGTCAGGATGATCCGGTTGACCTGCTTGGCGGTCAGCGCCTGGACGGCCTTGGCCATCGCCAGGTAGGTCTTGCCGGTGCCGGCCGGGCCGATGCCGAAGACGATCGTGTTCTCGTCGATGGCGTCGACGTAGCGCTTCTGCCCGAGCGTCTTGGGGCGGATCGTCTTGCCGCGCCGGGAGAGGATGTTGATGGTCAGCACCTCGGCGGGGCGCTCGGCCGTGTTCTGCTCGAGCATCGCGACGGTGCGGCGGACGGCGTCGACGCTGAGGGTCTCGCCCCTCTCGATCAGCTCGATGAGCTCCGAGAAGAGTCGTTCGGCCGTGGCGTTGTCGGCGGGCACGCCGGTGATGGTGATCTCGTTGCCGCGGACGTGGACGTCGCTGGTGAGGGTCCGCTCGATGTGCCGCAGGATCTCGTCCTTGGCGCCGAGCAGGTTCACCATGATCTTCGGGTCGGAGACCGAGATCCTGGTCTGGGCCCGGGCGGCAGCGTTGCTGGGATCGGTGCCGGTCATAGGGGCGGCCGTGAGGCCTCAGCCACCTGCTCTCATTCTCGTCCCGGTTCGGAGAGGCCCGCCTCTCCGGCGGTCCGCGTAAGGATCGTGCCATCGTATCCGGTCGGCGGCACCCGCGCCGATGCCATTATCGGCGGGTCGGCCGGGCCGGGAACAGCGGGTCAGCCCTCGGAGACCGGCACGCCGTCGAAGGTCTCCTGGACCCGGGTGAACCGGTAGGTGGCCCAGTGCATCCGGACCACCCGGCCGTCGGCGTCGCGGGTCAGCCGGAGCAGCTCGCCGGCCTCGCGCCCGGAGATCGTCCGGAGCACGTCGGGCTGGTCGGGCAGCGGCCGGAAGATCGACGGCGGCCGGTCGGCCGGCGCGTCGGCCCCGCGGGACTGCAGCGCGCCGTCGTGCCAGCTGAAGACGTGCGCGAAGCCTTCGCTCCACCAGGGTCCGAGCACCGAGCGGTACGCCGGCGGGGCGGCCCGGCCCGGTGACCAGGCACGGACCTCGGCGGGGTCGGCCTCGACGGCCAGGGCGAGCAGCTCGTGGACCAGGTCGTTGATCTCGGTGGCCGTGCCGGAGGAGGCGAGCACCGCGGCGCCCAGCGCGCCCGGGTTGCCCTCGCCGCCGCGCCGGCCGTAGACGCCGGCGAGGAAGCCGGGCATGGCGCCGTCGTGCCCGACGTGCATCACCCGGCGGCCCTGGGGCGCGAGGATGAGACCGAGGCCGAAGCCGCCGGACCAGAGGGTCTCGTCGGTCGTGGTCTGCGGCCAGCGCATCTCGTCGAGGGTCTCGGGCGCCAGCACCAGCGCGCCGGGGTCGACGAGCTCCGGGCCGGCCAGGAAGGCCGCCCAGCGGGCCATGTCGCCGGCGGTGCTCCAGAGCTGCGCGGCCGGGGCGGCGCCGCCCATGTCGAGCTGCGGTTCGGGACGGGCGGCGTCGGAATAGGTGTCCACCAGGTAGCCGACCACGGCGTCGCCGGTCGGCTCGACGGTGGTGGAGGTCAGGCCGAGCGGTTCGAGGATCTGCTCGTGCAGCACCGAGGCCCAGGTGCCGCCGCGCAGCTTGGCGACGAGCTGCCCGAGCACGGCCAGGCCCAGGTTGGAGTAGTGGTAGCGGCGGTTGTTGGGCAGCACCCGCTCGGCCTTGGCCAGGTCGGCGAGCAGGGCGGCGTCGTCGGGTGCGACCAGCAGGTCCCACACGTCGCCGTACGGCTCGCGCTGGAAGCCGGCGGTGTGCGAGAGCAGCCGGCGGATGGTGGCGGTGCCGTGCGAGGGCACGTCGAGGTGGGTGGCGATCGGGTCGTCGAGGTCGAGCAGGCCGTCGTCGCGGGCCTGCATGACCAGTACGGCCGTGAAGGTCTTGGTGACCGAGCCGATCCGGAAGCGGCTCTGCGCGTCGAGGGCGCGGGGGTGGCCGGAGGTGCCGACGGTGCAGGTCCAGAGGCTGCGGTCGGCGCGGTGCAGGGCGACGGAGAGGGCGGGCACCCGGGCGTCGGCCTGGACCCTGCGGACGGCGCGCTCCAGGCGCTGCTCCGGGGTCACCGGGCCACCATCGGCCCGAGCGGCCGGCCACCGACGACGTGGGCGTGCACGTGGAAGACCTCCTGGCCGCCGTGGCTGCCGGTGTTGAAGATCAGCCGGAAGCCGTCGCCGGTGAGCCCCTCGGCCTCGGCGACCGCGGCCGACGCGGCCAGCACGTCGGCGGCCGCGGCGGGGTCGGCGGCCAGCGCGACGACGTCCCGGTGGTGCGCCTTGGGGATCACCAGGACGTGCACCGGGGCCTTCGGGTCGATGTCGCGGAAGGCCAGCGTGGTGGGGGTCTCGTGCACGACGCTCGCGGGGATCTCCCCGGCGACGATGCGGCAGAACAGGCAGTCGTTGTCCACGCCGAAGATCCTAGAGTGAGGCCATGACAGGACGCGCGATCCTCGTGACCGGTTCCTCCCGCGGCATCGGCCGGGCCGTCGCGACCCGGTTCGCCGAGGCCGGCGACCGGGTCGCCATCCATCACCGGGACTCGGCCGCGCTGGCCGAGGAACTGGCCGCGGCGCTGCCGGGCCGCGGCCACATCGTGGTACGGGCGGATCTGGCCGACCCCACAGCGGTACGGGCGATGGTCGACGAGGCGGCGCAGCGGCTGGACGGCCTGGACGTGCTGGTCAACAACGCCGGCGTGTTCGGCCCCACGGACCGCCCGCACCCGATCTTCGGCACCGGCTACGAGCAGTGGCTGGCCAACTGGCGGGCCACCTTCGACGTGAACCTGTTCGGGGCGGCGAACGCGTCCTGGGCGGCGGCGCAGCACATGCGCGAGCGCGGGGGCCGGATCATCAACGTGTCGTCGCGCGGCGCTTTCCGGGGCGAGCCGGACCAGCCCGCGTACGGCGCCAGCAAAGCGGCCATGAACTCGATGGCGCAGTCGCTGGCGGTGGCGCTGGCCCCGTACGGGATCGGGGTGGCTTGTGTGGCCCCGGGTTTTGTGGAGACCGACATGACCAACGAGCACCTGAAGTCGCCGCGCGGGGACGCGATCCGGGCGCAGAGCCCGTTCGGCCGGGTGGCGCGGCCGGCGGAGATCGCGAGTGCGGTGCACTGGCTGGCGTCGGCCGAGGCGGAGTGGGCTTCTGGGACGATCATCGACCTCAACGGGGCCTCCTACCTGCGCACGTAGGATCTTGGTATTCGACGTGATGGGAGCGCTTCCATGGATGACCTGCTGGCCCGGTTGACCCTCGAGCAGAAGGTGTCGCTGCTGGGCGGCCAGGACTTCTGGTCCCTGCCCGCGATCGCGGAGATCGGGCTGCGCTCGCTGGTGATGTCCGACGGGCCGATCGGCGTCCGCGGCACCGGCTGGGCCCCCGACGATCCGTCGATCGCCCTGCCCAGCCCGACCGCGCTGGCCGCCACCTGGGATCCGGCGCTGGCCCGCAAGGCCGGGCACCTGCTCGGTCAGGAGTCCCGGCGCAAGGGCGTGCACCTGCTGCTCGGCCCCACGGTCAACCTGCAGCGCACCCCGCTGGGCGGCCGGCACTTCGAGTGCTACTCGGAGGATCCGCTGCTCAGCGGCGAGATCGCGGTCGGTTTCGTGGACGGGGTGCAGGAGCACGGCGTCGGCACCACGGTGAAGCATCTGGTGGGCAACGACTTCGAGACCGACCGGATGACCGTCGACGTGCGGATCGGCGAGCGGGCGCTGCGCGAGCTGTATCTGGCGCCGTTCGAACGGGTGGTGGCGGCCGGTGGCTGGGGTGTGATGAGCGCCTACAACGGCGTCAACGGCGAGCCGATGGCCTCGAACGGCCGGCTGCAGTCCGACATCCTCAAGGACGAGTGGGGCTTCGACGGCATCGTGGTCTCTGACTGGCGGGCGGCCCGGGAGACGGTCGCCGCCGCGCTGGGCGGGCTGGACATCGCCATGCCGGCGCTGGAGAACCCGTGGGGGGCCAAGCTGGTCGCGGCGGTGCGGGCCGGCGAGGTGGCCGAGGAGCTGATCGACGACAAGGTACGGCGGGTGCTGCGTCTGGCCGGCCGGGTGGGCGTGCTTGACGGCGTACCCCCGGCGGTCGGGTCTCCCCCGCCGGACCTGGACGGCGACGCCGTGGCGCACGAGGTCGCGGCCCGGTCTTTCGTGCTGGCCCGCAACGAGCAGTTCACGCTGCCCCTGGAGCCGGCGGCGCTGACCAAGGTCGCCGTGATCGGGGCGCTGGCCACGGACGCCCGGGTGCTCGGCGGCGGCAGCGCCCAGGTGGTGCCGCCGCACGTGATCTCCCCGCTGGACGGCCTGAGCCGGGCGCTGTCCGGCGTGGACGTGGTGCACGCCGTCGGCGCCGACCCGCGCCCGTTCCTGCCCGCGCTGCCGCAGCCGGCGTCGATCGAGCTGCTGGGTGCCGGGCACCGCTTCGGCGTCGACACCGCCGCCGTGCGCTGGATCGGCGACCTGCCCGCGGGCCTGGACCCGGCCGTTGTCACGGGCCTGGAGATGCGCACGACGTTCACGCCCGAGCAGGACGGCGAGCACACCTTCGCAGTGTCCGGCTTCGGCACCTTCGACCTGCGGGTGGGCGCCCAGCAGCTGTACAGCGGCACGCTGCACCCGCCCGGCGCCACCCGCGCCGACCTGCTGCTCTCCCCGCGCGAGCAGCGGGCGGTCGCGAAGCTGACGGCCGGCGAGCCGGTCGAGGTGGTGCTGCGCCAGAGCATCCAGCCGGGCATGGCGCACACGGTCAGCGCGACGCTGGGCCACCTGGCGCCGGGCGTCTCGGCGGACAGCATGATCGAGGAGGCGGTGGCCCTGGCGGCGGCGTCGGACGTCGCGGTGGTCGTCGTGGGCACGACCGAGCAGGTCGAGTCCGAGGGCTTCGACCGCACGTCACTCTCGCTGCCGGGCCGGCAGGACGAGCTGGTGGTACGGGTGGCAGCCGCGAACCCGCGCACGGTCGTGGTGGTCAACGCCGGCTCGCCGGTGCTGCTGCCCTGGGCCGACGACGTGGCTGCGGTGCTGCTGACCTGGTTCCCGGGGCAGGAGGCCGGGGCGGCGCTGGCCGACGTGCTGCTCGGCGTCACCGAACCGGGCGGCCGGCTGCCGACCACGTGGCCGCGCCGCGAGCAGGACTGCCCGATTCTGGAGGTGGTCCCCCGCGACGGCCAGGTGGCCTACGACGAGGGCATCTTCATCGGCTACCGGGCCTGGCAGCGGGCCGGCACCACCCCGCTGTACGCCTTCGGCCATGGCCTGGGCTACACCAGCTGGCAGTACGAGACGCTGTCGGTGTCGGCCACCGAGGCGGTCGTGACCCTGACGAACACCGGCGCCCGGTTCGGCCGCGAGGTCGTCCAGGTGTACGCCGGTGCGCAGGGCGAGTCGCCGGCGCCGGAACGGCCGGTGCGGTGGCTGGCCGGTTTCCACCCGGTCGAGGCCCACCCCGGCGAGACCGTGACCGTCCGTGTCCCCCTGCCGCCGCGCACCTGGCAGGTCTGGGACGAGGGCTGGCAGACCGTTCCGGGCCCGTACGAGGTGACCGCCGCGCACGCCCTCGACGACCCGCGGCTGACCGCCACCCTGTCGCTCTAGCCGCCGACGCATACGACGGGGCCACGACCGCTCGGCGATCGTGGCCCCTTTCGCGTGGTGGTTCAGTTGCGGGTGACGGTCAGGTTCAGGCCCTCGTTCTGGTCGTTGGTCCAGGAGACCGAGTAGCCGGGCCAGTCGCCCTGCAACCGGCCGTCGGCCTCGACCGTGCCGTACATCCGGTCGGCCAGCGCGCCGGGCACCTGCAGAGTGTCGAAGACGCAGGTCATGGCGCTTGCGGAGAGGCCGTCCGGGGACTTGTCCCCGACGCCTTTGACGGTCAGCTTGCGGTTGCTGTCAGAGAGCCTCATACCGTTCTTGGCGGGGTCGCACTTCTGCACCGCGACGAGGAGCGGATCCTGCTCCGCGGCCGCTACGGGCTGCGGTCCATTGTCGGCGTTCCCGTCGTCGAGGAGCTTGGGCACCAGCACGATGCCGGCCACGACGACGAGGACGGCGAAGATCACCCAAGGGATCGGGCTGCGCTTCCGGACGTGCGGTACCGGTGCTGGTGGGAGCTGGCGGGGTTGCGTCATGTGGGTTCCTTCGCGCCAGGGGAGGGGGCGGACGCGCGGACGAAAGTGTGCGCTACGACACGCGACAAGACAACGATCACACTGCGAACTGACTAATCGGACGAGTCGACTGTGGAAATAAGTCTTACCAGACCCCTCATGATCAGTCACGCAGAGTTATATTTACCACTGTCAGAGAGCAGGGGTTGACGCAGCGCAATGTCAGCACTCTCGGTCGTCAGTGGACCCGGTAGTGGTAGCGGTGGGAATGGGCGAAACCTACCCGGGAGTACAGTTCACGGGCGGCGACGGTGCCCTCTTCGACTTGGAGATACAGCGAGTGGCAGTTCAGGGTGGCTGCCCAGCGCGCTCCGGCGCCGAGGACGGTCAGCGCGAGGCCGCGACGCCGGTACTCCTGGCGGGTCGCCATGCAGAACACTCCGGCGCGCTCGCCATCGGCCACGAACATCCCGATCGCGGCATCCCGGCCGTCCACCCGGACAAGCACGAACGCGGCCGGCGACGGGACCCGCGCGAGGACCCGCTCGGCCAGTGCCGAGGTGTCCTCGGGCCCGTTGAGCTCCTGATAAGCAGCCAGCCACTCGGCACTTGCCGCTGGGTGGATCACCACGGCCGCGGATGCCGGGGGCGTCGCGGCGATCACGTCGGCGGTGGGAGCGGTCAGGACGAGGGTGGGGGCTTCGCGGCGGTAGCCGCGGGCGGCGAGTGCCGCGTCCAGCGCAGAATGCTGCTCGGCCGGGCTTACCTGGACCGTCACCGGCAGGCCGGCCGCCCTATAGAAGGCCTCCACCGCGTCCACGGCATCTTCCGGATGCTGGTCCGGCGCCGGCGGCAGGGCCGAGTTGGAGCGCCGGCGGGCCACGCCCGGGGTGTGCCGCAGCAGCCAACCGGCCGCGGTCTCGGTGCGGCCGGCCGGCCACGCCGCCGCGGCCGACTGCTCTATCCGGGCCGGCCGGGCACCATGCTGAGGATCGGACATGACCCGATCCTATGCATGATTATGCGTGCAAGGAAATGAATATCAGACGCTGACCAGGGCCGGCGCCGAACGGCGGGTCACCACCGAGTCGAGGATCTCCCCCACCCGGATCGCGGTGTTCGACAGCAGCGCCGACGTGATGCCGTGCGTGTGCTCCGTGCCGCCTTGGAGGTAGATGCCCACCCGCAGGCGGGGGTCGGTCGCCGCGCGGTAGTCGCGCTCGACCCTCGGGCGGCCCAGCTCGTCGCGGTGGCACAGGTCGGCGAGTTCGCCCAGGATCGCGTACGGGTCGGCCTGGTGGTAGCCCGTCGCGCAGACCACCACGTCCGCGGCCAGCCGCTGGGTCTCCCCGGTGACCAGCGACCGTACGCTCGCCACCACCTGGTCCGGTCCGTCGGCCACCTCGGTCAGCCGGGACACGTTCAGCATCCGCAGCCGCTGCTTGCCGAGCACCTTCTCCTGGTACGCCCGCCGGTACAGGTCGTCGATCAGGTCCATGTCGACCACGGAGTAGTTGGTGTTGGCGTGGTAGCCCATCAGCTGCCGCTTCACGTCCTCCGGGGCCACGTAGAAGTCGTCGACCGCCGCCGGGTCGAAGATGCGGTTGGCGAAACTGCTGTCGTCGGCCGGCGAGTAGCCGTACCGGGAGAAGACCGCGCAGATCTCGGCCGTGGGGAACTCGCGGTGCAGGGTCGCGACCGCCTCCGCCGCGCTCTGCCCGGCGCCGACCACGACAATGCGGCGGGGCTCGGTGCCGCGCAGCTTCGGCATGTTGTGCAGCAGGTCGCTGGTGTGCCAGATCCGGTCGGACGCCGTCACACCCTCGGGCAGGCGCGGGCGCAGCCCGGTGCCGATCACCAGGTTCCGGGCGCGGTGGGTGCTGAGCTGTCCGCCGTGGCGCGAGAGCACGTCGACCGCGACCACGTCACCGCCGGAGGACGCGACCGGGGTCACCGAGAGCACCTCGGCGTCGTAGGTGACCTGGTCGTCGACCTGCGCGGCGGCCCAGGCGAAGTAGTCGTGGAACTCGACCCGCAGCGGGAACAGGTTCTTGTGGTTGATGAAGTCGATGAGCCGGTCCTGGCTGTGCAGATAGCGCAGGAAGGTGAACTCACTGGTCGGGTTCCGCAGGGTCACCAGGTCCTTGAGGAAGGAGACCTGCATCGTGGCGTCGTCGAGCAGCATGCCGCGGTGCCAGCCGAAGCCGGCCTGCCGTTCCAGGAACCGGGTGCGCACCCTCGCATCCGGACCCCGCCCGCTGTTGTGTTCCGACACGGCGATGGCCATGGCCAGATTGGACGGGCCGAAGCCGATCCCCACGACATCGAGTTCAGGTTCAGACATGTCCGTCCCCTCCACGGCGGGGCCGACCTGACCCCAGATTTCGGTTAGCCTAACCTAAGCATCTGCGGAGGCGTCCGCAGTGCCGAGTGAGGGAGAAAAATTCATGCGCGTCGTCATGTTCGGCTTCCAGACCTGGGGGCACCGGACCCTGCAGGCGTTGCTGGATTCGGCACACGACGTGGTCATGGTGGTCACCCACCCGGTCGGCGAGGGCGCGTACGAGAAGGTCTGGTCGGACTCGGTCGCCGAGCTCGCCGAGGCCCACGGCGTGCCGGTCATGCTGCGCGAACGCCCCGACGACGAGGAGCTGTACGAGGCGCTGAAGCAGGTCGCGCCGGACGTCATCGTGGCCACCAACTGGCGCACCTGGATCCCGCCGCGCATCTTCAACCTGCCGCCGTTCGGCACCCTCAACGTGCACGACGCGCTGCTGCCGGCGTACGCGGGCTTCTCGCCCTTGATCTGGGCCCTGCTCAACGATGAACGCGAAGTGGGCGTCACCGCCCACATGATGGACGACACGCTGGACGCGGGGCCGATCGTGTTGCAGCGCGCGGTCCCGGTCGGCCCGGCCGACACTACGACGGACCTGTTCCACAAGACGCTGGAGCTGTTCGGCCCGATCACCGTCGACGGCCTGGCAGCCATCGCGAGCGGCCGGCGTGACTTCGTGCCGCAGGACCGCTCGAAGGCGAGCTTCTTCCACAAGCGGTCGGAGGAGGACATTCGCATCGACTGGACCTGGACGGCCGAGGAACTGGAACGGCTGGTCCGGGCGCAGTCAACGCCGTACCCCCAGGCCTTCTGTTTCCACAAGGGACGCCGGCTGGAAATTGTCACGGCCGCGGTCTCGCAGGCGGTCTATGGCGGCACGCCGGGCCGCATCTTCTTCCGCGAGGGCGACGGCGTGGCGATCGTGGCGGGCGCGGAGGCCCGCCGCGGCCGCAGCAAGGCGCTGCTGATCCGCTCGGTCCGCACCGATGAGGGCGTGGAGATGCCGGCTCAGGAGTACTTCACGACGATGGGTGGCTACCTGACCAGCCACCCGGACCGCTAACCGAGCACCAGTCCCCCACCGACCTCGACCACCTGACCGGTCATCGCCCCGGAGCCTTCGGCAACCAGAAACCGTACGGCGGTGAGCAGGTCCGCCGGGACCAGCGTGCGCGGCACGGCCTGGGCGGCGACGAGCCCGGGGTGCGGGTCGTCGCCCAGGATCTCCCGCTCGCGCTCGGTCAGGATGGCGCCGGGCGAGAGCGCGTTGACCGTGACCCCGGCGGTGCCGAGCGACCGCGCGAGCGAGCGGGTGAGGCCGACGAGGGCGGCCTTACTGGCCACGTACGAGGGCCCGGACGGCCCGCCGAGCGCCACGGTGGCCGAGGTGACGTTGACGATCCGGCCCCAGCCCCGCTCGGCCATCCCGGCGCCGAACGCCTGCGCGAGCAGCATCGGCGCGGTGACGTTGACGGCGAAGGTCTCCTGCCACTCGTCGAGGGACAGAGCGTCGAAGGAGACGTTCGAGGCCCGGGAGGCGTTGTTGATGAGGATGTCGACGGGGCCGGCCCGGTTGGCGAGTGCGGAGACGGCGGCCGGGTCGGCGAGATCGGCTTCGAGGATCTCGGTACGGGCGCCGCGGTCCCGGCATTGCCGCGCTACGGATTCGGTCTCTTCGGCGGCGTCCAGGTGATGCAGGAGGAGCGTCCAGCCGGGCGCCGCCAGGTCGACGGCGATCGCAGCGCCGATTCCTCGTCTTGCGCCGGTTACCAGCACTCGTCGTCCCACCGCAGCAGCTTAGAACCTCGTGGTTCAATTCCGGCCGTGATCGACGAGTGGCCCCTCCCCCTGCGTACCGCGTTGCGGCGCGGCCGGCTGATCGTCGCTGAGGTGCCGGCGGCGGTACACGGTCGTCGGGCGTGGGTCGCGGTCTACCCGCTCGCCGGGGGTGCGTTCAACGTGCTTCAGCGAGAGTTCGACAACACCTATATCGACAACGACTGGTGCTTCGGGCCGGACGACGGGATGACCGAAGCGCGGAGTGCGCAGGCCGGCGACGAGGGCCAGCTGAGCCGGATCCTCGTGGAGTGGGGGGTCGCTGCGGACCAGCTCACCTACGCGCACCGGACTGATTACCCGGTCTGAGGCTAGGGTGCGGGCGTGCAGAATGCGACTGGTGGCCCGCGAACGGACCGTCGCCGGGATCTGGCCGGGTGGTTGCTGACACCGCTGGTCACTCTGGTGCTCGGGCCGGCTGTCGCGGCCGCCGTGGGCATGCTGATGGTGCTGGGGGAAGCCTTCGGCGAGGTCCCCGAGGTGTGCGCGAAGTCATTGGCCGACAACCGGTGTGAGGAGATCACCCTCGAAGTGGTCGGCCAGCACGTCGCCGTCTTCGGGGTGCTGTGGCTGGGGTTGTGGTTGCTGCCTTGGTGGCGGGGGCTGCGCGGGGTCCGTATCGGGATCGCGGTTCTGGCTTGTTTGGTGCTCGTGGCCGCGCCGCTGCGCATGGACTGAGCCTCGGGCCGGGGCGTCAGTCGGCGTAGTCGGCCGGGTTGAAGATGCGGGCGGTCAGGGGCTCCGGGACCTTTGCGATGCCTGGGCCGCCTGCGTCCAGCCAGGCGGCCACCGCGCCGACGAGATTGTCGTCGAGGACGTCGCCCAGGTGGACCAGGCGGGCGCCGGCTCGGCGGGCGGCCGGGGTCGGGTGCACCACGACCACGTTCGAGCGTTCGCAGACTCGTAGGCATTCGCTCACGCGTACGCGATGTCTGTCACCCACCGCGCCGCGGATCGCCTCCAGTTGGGCGTCGTGGTCGGTTTCCGGATGCTTGTCGGCGCTGCCGCAGCAGCAGTCCCGGCAGATCGTCAGCGCGCCCATCGCAGTGCCCCCGGCCCCGCCAGCCTCAGTGGACCAGAACGCCGGAGATCTGGTCGTCCGCGCCGGGGACCGGTGCCGACGGGTCCGAGCCGATCTCGATCAGCTGGTTCTGCGCGTTGACGTGCGCGACGCGCGGCACGTAGTCGGCGCGCTCGCGCTCGTCGACCTGCTTGAACGACATGATGATGATCAGGTCGCCGACCGAGACGAGCCGGGCGGCCGCGCCGTTGATGCCGATCACGCCGGAGCCGGCCGGACCCTCGATGACGTACGTCACCAGCCGCGCACCGTTGTCGATGTCGACCACCTGGACCTGCTCGCCCTCGACCAGGTCGGCCGCGTCCATCAGGGTCTTGTCGATCGTGATCGAACCCACGTAGTGCAGGTCAGCCTGGGTCACGGTGGCGCGGTGGATCTTGCCGCCGAGCAGGGTCCGCTGCATGTGTCGTCCTCCTGGGGTGGATGAGGCCCGCGAGGGGGTCGTCGCGGAAGCAAAGTTAGCCTAGCCTAACCTCATCCTTGATCCAACGCCCCCTCAGCTAGGAGCCACATAGATGAACCGCCGCCTGGGCGGCTGGCGACGCGCCCTCACCGCCGTCGCCGCCGGTCTGCTCGCCGCCACCACCATCACCGCCTGCGGGTCCGAAGAGGACGGTGCCGCCGCGCCCGCCGCATCGGGCTCGGCCGCCGCCGCTTTCCCGGTCAGCATCGAGCACAAGTTCGGCTCGACCACGATCGAGAAGCAGCCGGAACGGGTCGTCACCGTCGGCTGGAACGACCAGGACCCGGTGCTGGCGCTGGGCGTGGTCCCGGTGAGCACCCGCGAATGGTTCACCGAGTACCCGACGTACCCGTGGGTCAAGGAGGCGCTGGCCGGCAAGCAGCTGACCACGTTCTCGGCCGAGATCAACTTCGAGGCGATCATCAAGCAGCAGCCGGACCTGATCCTGGCGATCTACGAGACGATCAACAAGGAGACGTACGACAAGCTCTCCCAGATCGCCCCGACGGTCATCCAGTCCAAGGACTACGCGGACGAGCAGACCCCGTGGGACGTGCAGACGCTGACCACGGGCAAGGCGCTGGGCAAGTCGAGCGAGGCGCAGGCTCTGGTGGCCAAGGTGAACGCGAAGATCGACGAGGCCAAGGCGGCGAACCCCCAGTTCGCGGGGAAGACGCTGGTGGTGGACTTCGGCCCGGAGAAGGGGCAGCACTGGCTGATCCCGGCCAAGGACCCGCGGCGGGCCCTGTTCGACGCCCTCGGCTTCGCGGCGCAGAGCGAGTCGGAGGACGTCAGCGAGGAGCGGCTCGACCTGCTGGACCGGGATGTGCTCTTCGTGAACGGGGCGACGAAGAAGGACATGCTGGCCTCGCCGGCTTTCAGCCGGTTGAAGGTGGTTGGTGAGGACCGGGCTTTGTACACGTCGTTCTCGACGCCGTTGGGTGGGGCGTTGGCTTACAGCGGGCCCAATGCGTTGCTGTATGCGTTGGAGGTGCTGGTGCCGCAGCTGAAGAACGCGACTGACGGGAACAAGGCGACGGCCGTCACGGACCTGTCGAACGCCGCTTGATCTCAGATACGTGCGAGCGGAAAGGGCGGCGGGGAAACCGGCCGCCCTTTCCTCTCCTTAAAAATCATATAGCTGGATTATTGCTACACCGCAACTTGCTAGTTAGCCGATCGATACAAGGCCCTCACGACAATCATTCACCGCTCCATGCTGGCGCCGCTTGATACGGCAATGCAATATGAGAGCAGAGAATAGAAGAGAGCGGTCGCGGTGTGCGACGATCTCTGCCGCGAGTCCTTGAGGGTCGTGACACCATGAAAGAGTCATCGGTCGGTATCGCACCGCGAAGAACCACCATGCTGAGCCGCGTCGCCACCTGGCTGGCGGTCGTCTGCGGGGTCGTGCTCGTCACCCTGCTCGCGGGAGTGGGCGTCGCCGCCGTACTGGCTCGCCAGGGCGCCTCCGAGGAGTGGCGCACCTGGAGCGACGTGGGCCAGACCTTCGGCGTGCTCAGTTCCATCATCAGCAGTCTCGCCCTGCTTGCGGTGGTGATCACCGCACGTCAGAACAGTGCCGAACTCGCGCGCCAGAGGCAGTTTCTGATCCACAACCATGCGGAGCTCCGGCGCACGTCACACGCCAACCTCGGCATGCTCCACCAGAATCTGCTGAAGATGAGCATCGACGACGAGGAACTGGCCGCGGTCTGGCCGGACTTCGACCTCGACCTGCCCCCGAGCACGAAACGGCAGTTCCTCTACGCCAACCTGATCTTCTCATTCGAGGTGAGAGCACTACAGTCCGAGATCTACACCGAGGCCGGGATCATCCGAATGATGCGCCACCTGTTCTCCAGTCCGGTGATGCGCGCATATTGGCGTGCGACGGAGAGCGGCCGAAAGTACCTCGAACCCGATGGCGCGGAGTTCTCCTACGCACAGCAGGTGGACAGAATCTGCGCCGAATACGAGGAGGTCGTCGCCAGGAGTGGGCGCTCCTCTTCGGCCGGCCCCACACTCGTGCCGGATCGGTCGGACGCGCCCAAGGCGGCGTAAATGATCAGCCGACCGGAATATCGCTCTGCGCGGCAATCAACGTCTCGCGGGTAATCACCACGATGCGCTCATAGCCGGCCCGGCCGGCATCCGCGGGCAGCGCACCCTCGAGTTCCTCGGTCATGTCCGTTCCGATCACGGCGAACGAGCCGTCACTCAGCTCGAAAATGTCGGGGCAGGTGTCGTGGCTGATACTGCCACGCTCCCGCGGGCTCTTTCCCAGCCGTCGAACGAACTCCACCCGTCTGACCCCCTGCGCTCCCAGTGCGCCGACCGCACCTGGAGTGAATATCACAAGATGTGCCCGCAGCGCGAAACCGCCCATAAGTATCCCTCGGGCGGTTAGATTTCAGGAATATCCGCCTTCGCCGCAACCAACGTCTCCCTGGTGATGACGACGATGCGTTCATTCTGGGCACGAGACGCGTCCGCCGGCAGCAGTGCTTCCAGTTCCGCGGTGCGATCTGTTCCGATCACGGCGAACGAGCCGTCACTCAACTCGAAGATGTCGGGGCATGTCGCGTTGTTCAAGCTGCCCCGCTCACGCGGATTCTTTCCCAGGCGTCGGACGAACACTGTCGCAACCTCTCCACGACACCGACTACAACTTTGTGTAGCGGGCACACAACGGACAGTCGCATTGTGCCCGACTCAGCGAGCCTCGTCGATGCGATCGGGTGCGCCGGCCGTTGCCACTCTTTGCGACGATGTGCCCGTGACGGGTGACGCGGTAGTGCAGGAGGTTGGGGGGCGGCCGACAATCTCGTGGTGGCAGGTGCTACGCGTCATCCTGGTGCTCGGCTGGGTCGCCTGGGCGGCCGTCACCTGGTGGGCCGCCCCACGCGAGTCCACCCCCGAGCAGGTCCGAGCCGACATCGCTGCACAGCGCCTCACCTACTACGAATGGGGCGACGGCTGGCGGAACCAGGGCGGCCTCGTCAGCCCCTTCCCCGCCGAC
The DNA here is from genome assembly GCF_050955795.1 of Actinoplanes sp. CA-051413. Taxonomy (NCBI): domain Bacteria; kingdom Bacillati; phylum Actinomycetota; class Actinomycetes; order Micromonosporales; family Micromonosporaceae; genus Actinoplanes; species Actinoplanes sp. CA-051413. Next base: position 1,700,203 of record NZ_CP192100.1, on the reverse strand, counting down.
CTTCAGGAGTCCGGCGGTCCCGGCCCCATCCTCCTCTGGCACACCACCGACGGCCGCCGCCACCACACCACCGTGGAGGAGCAGAACACCAGCGACGACAGCGCTCCTGAAGCGAACGCTCTCAACCAGCAGCTGCAGGCTTACGAAGCCCGGCGCCCAGCCGACCCGCCTGTCGGAGCCATTCAGGCCGGCCTGCTCATTGCCGGCAGTCTGCTGTTCCTCTGGGCGCTGGTCTCCGCGCCCGACCCGGTCACCGGCACGAAGTGGTTCTGGTTCTGGCTCGTCTCCGGCGTACCGCTCGGCCTCGGCCTGCTCTGGTGGCTGGCCCGGGAACGCCCATGGCGACCACAGACCCAGCCCCGCTTCGGCCCGCCCGCCCGGGACAACCGCCTCAAGTGGTGGGCCGGGATCGGCGTCTCCATCCTGCTCGGCTTCGCCATCAGCCTCACCCTGATCGGCCTGCGCAGCCTGCTCGGCGAGGACGTAGTTCCCCTCGTCCGGTGAACTACCCCAGGCGCTCAGCCAGCAGCGGCCCGAGGCGTTCCAACGTCGCCGGATCGAGCACTTCCGAATGCGCAACCGCCAGCGAATGCACCTCCATACCGCCCACCAACGGACGCCACGACGGCGCAGCCGGGCCGGAGAACCCCTGCTCAGCCACAGTCGCCTCCACGAAGAACACCGTCCCCCCATAAGCCGGATACTCCGCCGAAGCCATCAGCCGATCCGCAGCCAGATAGCTCTCCAACACCGACGCGATCTCGCCATCCGTCAACGCAGCCACACTCCCCCCAGCCGCACGCACGAACCCCACCGCGTCAGCCAGTAACAGCCCAGGATCGCTGACGGCGTACCCCATCTCGGTGAGCAGGGCCGCGACCGTCGACGGCACCTGGACCGTCTCCCGGCGTGCGTCCAGCATGCCGACGAATTCCACCTCGCGGCCGCGCGCGCTCAGGGCGGCCGCCACGCACAACGCAAGCGCCCCACCGAACGACCAGCCCAGCAGCCGCACCGGCCCACTCGGCTGCCGTGCCGTGATCCGATCAGCGTGCGCCGCGGCCAGCTCGGTCAGCGACGACGGCAGCGTCCCGCCGGAGAGCAGCGGACTCTGCAACCCGATCAGCGGGATGTCCGCCGGCAGATACCGCTTCAGCCCGGCGAACTGCCAGCTCAACCCGCTCGCCGGAGCCAGGCAGAACAGCGGCGGCCGGTCACCGCCCGCGTGCAGCGTCAGCACCGGATCAAGGGCATCCCCGGCGGGTGCGTCGTCGGCCAGCAGCCGGGCCACACCCGCGACGGTCGGCGCGGTGAAGAGCCGGGCCACCGGTACGTCCACAGCCACCTCCCGGCGCAACGCGGTGGCGAGCCGCACCAGCAGCAGCGAGTGCGCCCCGAGCGCGAAGAAGTCGTCGTGGACGCCCACCTCGGGCACGCCGAGCATCTCCGCCACGATCCGGGCGACTGTTGCCTCGACCCGCGACCGTGGCGACGTACCGGCGGCGGTGACGGCGATGTCCGGCAGCGCGGCCCGGTCCACCTTGCCGTTCGGCGTCAGCGGCAACGCGTCCAGCACATGACACACAGCCGGAATCATGTAGCCCGGCAGCGCGTCGTCCCACAGCCCGTTCGGCACCGTGCGGCTGGCGGTCGTCAGATACGCCACCAGCCGGTCGTCGCGGGCCACCACGACGGCCCGGGTCACGTCCGGGTGCGCCAGCGCTACAGCCTCGATCTCGCCGAGCTCGATCCGGAAACCGCGGACCTTGACCTGGTGGTCGGTCCGGCCCAGATAAACGAGCCGGCCGCCGCGCAGCACGACCAGGTCGCCGGTGCGGTAGAGCCGTCCTCCGTCCGGTCCGGCGACGAAGCGGGACGCGGTCAGCGCCGGCCGCCCCAGATAGCCCCGGGTGACCTGGGCTCCGCCGAGGTAGAGCTCCCCCACCACGCCCGGCGGCACCGGCTGGAGCCGCTCGTCGAGCACGTGCACCGAGGTCCCGGGCAGCGGACGCCCGATGGTGCCGTCCCAGCTCGCGTCGATGTCATCGCGCGTGGCCCAGACGGTGACCTCGGTCGGCCCGTACAGGTTGACCACCGCCGCCGCCCGCGCGACCAGATCCGCCGCCAGCGACACCGGCAGAGCTTCACCGCCGACCAACGCCCGCACCTCGGACAGGTCCACATCGGACGACTCCAGCAGCGCCGCCCACAGTGACGGGGTTGCCTGCATCGTGGTGACGCGCTCCTCCCGCAGCAGCGCGGCCAGCAGCAGGGGGTCCCGGACCTGATCCGGCGAGGCCAGCACAACGGTCCCGCCGGCGAGCAGCGGACCCATCAGCTCCAGCACGGAGATGTCGAAGGACAGCGTCGTGACCGCAAGCAGGCGATCATCACCCCCCACCGGTACGGCGGCCAGGAACGTCGCCAGGTCCCGATGGGTGACAACAACGCCCTTGGGCCGCCCGGTCGAGCCGGAGGTGTAGATGACATACGCGGCGTGCTCCGGCCGGATCCGCACGGGCGGCGCTGCGGCGGGCACCGCCTCGGTCAGCCTGACGGTGGGCACGCCGTCGAAAACCGTGTCACCGATGACGGCGGCCGGCCGCGCGTCCTCGACCATGAAAGCGAGCCGGGCGGCCGGGAACGCCGGGTCGAGCGGCAGGTACGCGGCGCCGGCCTTGGCCACGCCGAGCACGGCGACGATCAGGTCAGCCGAGCGGGGCAGGTTGATCCCGACGATGCTTTCCGGACCGATCCCGCGCGCCACCAGCAACGCGGCGACGGCGTCGGACGCCCGGTCCAGCTCGGCATAGCTCCAGCTCACCCCGTCGGCAACAAGCGCCTTACCCTCATGCCGGGCAAGTGCGGCAAACCACGGCTCAGCGGCAGGACGAGCACCGGCCGCGGGGTTCAGGAGACGCAGTTCCTGCAAGTCGTCGTCGGTCAGCAGGTCGGCCTCGGCGACCAGTTGCGCCGGGTCCGCGGCGAAAGCGCCCAGCAGCCGCACCAACCGGTCCAGCAACCGCCGAGCGGTCTCCGCCCGGAACCGCCCAGCGTCGTACTCGCAGGTGACCTCGACCCCGTCCGCCCCGCCGTCGATGAACGTGACGTTCAGGTCCACCTTGGGATCGGCCGCCACCTCCGGGGCCGGCAGCACCGGCAGCCCCAGCACCGGCCCGGATTCCACCGGCCGGTGGAAGTAGCCGATCATCGCCTGGAACAGCGGATTGCGCCCCGCCACCCGCGGCGGGTTGACCAGCTCCACGACCTGCTGGAACGGCACCGCCGCGTGCTCGAACGCGGCCAGGTCGGCGGCGCGCACCCGGCGCAGCAGCTCGGCGAAGGTGGGCTCGCCGGACAGGTCGGCGCGCAGCACGACGGTGTTGACGAAGAAGCCGACCAGGTCGTCCAGGGCGGCGTCACCGCGGCCGGAGGTGGGGCTGCCGATCGGCACATCGGTGCCCGCGCCGTGCCGGGAGAGCAGCGCGGCCAGGGTGGCGTGCAGGGCCATGAAGAGGCTGGCCGACTCGGCGCGGGCGATCTCCCGCAACGGGTCGATCAGCTCGGCGGGCAGGGTGGCGCGGACCAGACCGGCCGTCCGGCGGGCAGGGTGGCGCGGCGCGTCGGCGGGCAGGGTGATCTCGTCCGGCAGCCCGTCCAGCGCGGACCGCCAGAAGTCCAGCTGCGCCGGATCGTCCACGAGGGACAGTGCGTAGTCGGCGTACTGCACCGGGAGCGGGGTGAAGGCCGGCGCCTCGCCTTCGAGGCGGGCGAGGTACGCCGTGCTCAGGTCGCGCAGCAGCGGGCCGTCGGACCACTCGTCCATCGCGATGTGGTGCAGCACCAGCGCCAGCACCGAGCTGTCGCCCTCCTCGTTGACCGCGGCCCGGATCGGCAGGTCGGTGGCCAGGTCGAAGGGCCGGGCGACCAGTTCGTCCACCGGCACCCCGACCAGCACCGGGACGGTGGCGGGCGGGTCGGTGATGTGCTGGGCCGAGCCGGAGATCAGGGTGCGCAGCACCTCGTGCCGGGCCACCACGTCGGCCAGGGCCAGCGACAGCGCCGCCACGTCGATCCGGCCGGCCAGGCGCAGCACCAGCGGATAGTTGTAGGCGCTGGAACCGGGGTCGATCTGGTCTAGCAGCCAGAGCCGCTGCTGCGCCGGGGACAGTGGCAGCACGTACGGCCGGGTCCGCGCAGCCAGGGCGGCCCGCGCCGGGCCGGCGGTGGCCCGGGCCAGGCGTTCCGGGGTACGGGCATCGAACAGCACCCGCAGCGACAGGTCCCCACCCAGCTCGGCGCGGATCCGGCCGAGCAGCCGCAGCGCGGTCAGCGAGTGCCCGCCCGCGTCGAAGAAGTCGTCCTCGACCCCGAACGACGGCAGGTCCAGCACCTCGGCGAAGAGTTCACACAGCCGGCGCTCCCGGTCGTCGGCGGGCGGCCTTGACTCGGTGGTGACCGGGATGGGTGCGGGCAGCGCGGCGGTGTCGAGTTTGCCGTTGACGGTCAGCGGCAGCACGTCCACGACGGCGTACAGGAACGGGACCATGTAGGACGGCAGGCGCTCGGCCAGGGCGGCCTTTACCTCGGCCGGGGTGGCCGGGCCGACCAGGTAGGCGTGCAGCGCCCCGTCGCGGGCCAGCACCGCGGACTGCCGGACGCCGGGCACCGCCGAGACGGCCGTCTCCACCTCGCCCAGTTCGATGCGGTAGCCGCGGATCTTCACCTGGTCGTCGGTGCGGCCGAGGAAGTCCAGGTTGCCGTCCGGGCGTTCGCGGACCAGGTCACCGGTGCGGTAGAGGCGGGTGCCGTCCGGCCCGGCGACGAAGCGGGACGCGGTCAGGCCCGGCTGGTTCAGGTAGCCGCGAGCCAGGCCGGCGCCGGCGATGTAGAGCTCGCCCGCGACGCCGGGCGGGACCGGCCGCAGCCAGGCGTCGAGGACGTGGCCGGTGGTGTTCCAGATCGGCTTCCCGACGGTGGCGGTGACGCTGTCGTCCGTACCCCCGCCCAGGGTGTTGATCGTGTATTCGGTCGGGCCGTAGAGGTTGTAGCCGGCCACGCCCCCGGTGTCACGCAGGACCGTCCAGAGCTTCTCGGAGACGGCCTCACCGCCGAGCAGCACCAGGCACGGCCGGTGGTCGCCGTCGAGCAGGCCCTCGTCCAGCAGGGCCTGCGCGTACGTCGGGGTCAGGTTGACCACGTCGACCCGGTGGGCCGCGCAGTAGGCGACCAGGGCCCGGCCGTCGCGGCGCAGTTCCTCGTCGGCGACGTGCACGTGGTGGCCCTCGACCAGCCAGAGCAGTTCCTCCCAGGACATGTCGAAGGAGAAGCTGACCGTGTGCGCGATGGTCAGCACCCGGCCGCCGGCCGCCGCCACCGTCGGCGCGAAGATCGCCTCGCGGTGGTTGAGCTGCATGTTCGTCAGCCCCCGGTACGGCGTCACGACCCCCTTGGGCCGCCCGGTGGACCCGGAGGTGTAGATGACGTACGCGGGCCGGTCCAGCCGTCCGGGCGTACCGGGGGCGAAGTCGGCCCGCCACGGCTCGCCGACCTCTTCGTACAGCCCGGCCAGCGACTCCAGCACGACCAGCGGCCGGGCGTCGTCGATCATGTCCTGGCGCCGCTCGGCCGGCAGGTCCAGATCCAGCGGCAGGTACGCGGCCCCGGCGCGCAGCACCGCGAACAGCGCCACCACCATCTCGATGCCACGCGGCAGGGCGAGCCCGACGATCGTCTCCGGTCCGGCCCCCAGCGACCGCAGTCCGCGGGCCACGGCACTGACCCGCCCGTCCAGCTCGGCATAGCTCAATGTCACGCCGTCGTGGGTCAGCGCGGCCCGGGCCGGGGTGTTCGCGGCCTGCTCGGCGAGCATCTCCGCGATGGTCACGTCGGGGATCTCCGCGCTGTGACCGAGCAGGGCCGGCGCCCCGGACAGCGGCACGGCGGCCACCGGCGCGTCGGCGTCCAGGGTGTGCAGCACCTCGGCGAACCGGTCGAGCAGGGACCGGGCGTCGGTCTCGGCGACCACGTCGGAGCGGTACTCCAGGCGTACCCGCAGCTGCCGTCCCGGGGTGACCACCCAGGTCAGCGGGTAGTGGGTGGCGTCCACCGCCTCGACCCCGACGATGCCGTGCTCGGTCTCCAGGTCGGTGAACGTGTCGTCGTCGAGGAAGTTCTGCAGCACGTACAGGCTGTCGAAGAGCGGGCCGCGCCCGGCCGCGCGCTGGATGTCGCCCAGGCCCAGGTATTCGTGCGGCATCAGGTCGATGCGCTCGGCCTGGACCCGGCGCAGCACGTCGCGGACCGGCTCGGCGGCGGCGAAGGTGACCCGCTGCGGCACAGTGTTGAGGAAGACGCCGACGACCTCCTCGATGCCGTCGAGTTCGGTGGGGCGCCCGGCGACCGTGGTGCCGAACGTGGCCTCCGTGCGGCCGGAGGCGTGCCCGAGCACGAGCCCCAGCGCGGTGCTCAGCACGGCGTTCAGGGTGACGCCCGCGGCCCGCGCCTGCTCGGTGAGCCGGGCGGTCTGCGCCTCGGTGAACTGCACGCCGAGGCTGGTGGCGAGCACCGGCTGCGTGCCGGCCGCCGCCGGGTAGAGGATCGTCGGCTCGCCCAGCCGCTCGGTCCAGGCCCGCTCGGACGCCTCGTTGTCCTGCCGGGCCAGCCAGGCCAGGTAGTCGGTGAAACCGGCGCGAGGCCCGGGGACCGGCCGGCCGGCGTACGCGCCGAAGAGGTCCCGCAGCACCAGTTCGCGGGACCAGCCGTCCCAGAGCAGCAGGTGGTAGGTGAACAGCAGCCGGTCCCGTCCGCCGGGCCGCCGCACGACGGTGAGCCGGGCCAACGGCGGCTTCGCGAGGTCGAAGGGGCGCGCCCGGTCCGCCGCCATGATCTCGTCCAGTCCGGCCTCGTCGGTGTCGACGACCTCGACGACGGCGGGCACTTCGGTGCCGAGGATGGCCACCGCATGGTCGCGGCCCTCGTCGGTGAAGCCCAGCCGGGTCGCCGGGTGTGCGGCGAGTACGGCCGCGAAGGCGCGTTCGAGCGCCGGCACGTCGAGCCGGTAGCCGACGTCGAAGGCGTTCTGCGCGATGTAGACGTCCGCGTCCCCGGCCAGCTTGGCCTGGAAGAAGAGCCCGTCCTGCAGCGGCGAGAGCGGCCACTGCTGCTCGGCTGGGGCCAGCGCCGCCGCCCAGCCGTCCGCGATGGCCCGGGTGGCGTCCAGCCCCAGCCCTTCGTCCGCATAGGTCAGCACCGCGTGCAGCTCCCGGCCGCGGATCCAGACGTTCACTTCCAACAGGTACGGCGTGACCCCGTCGAGCCGTACCTTGATGTCCTCGTCCGCGGGCGAGAAGTCCGTGGTGTCCTCGGTGAAGCGCCCCAGATAGTTGAAGAGCACCTGCGGAGTGCCGAGCCGGGCCAGCGCCGCCGCTGATCGCGGGTTGAGGTAGCGCAGCAGGCCGAAGCCCAGCCCGTCGTCCGTCGGCAGAGCGGGCAGGCGCACCGGGGAGACCGAGGTGAACCAGCCGACCGTGCGGGACAGGTCCGCGTCGCCGATTGGTTCCCGGCCGTGCCGTTCGAGGTCGACCACCAGGTCGGCCCCGGTGCCCCGCCACCCGTTGACCGCGGCGTGCAGGGCGGTGAGCAACGTCGCGGTGACGTCGCCGGTGAGTTGACCCACCGGGATGCGGATCTCATGGTCTCGGGTCGGCCCGCCGGCGAGCACACCCGGCACGAGTTCCCCGCCGGGAGCGAGAGCCGCCTGCCAGGCTGGGAACTCGGCCAGCCGGGACGCGCTGCCGGCCTCCTCGGTGAGGAGCCGGGCGAAGGTCCGCAGCGAGGTGCCGACCGGGTCGAGGGCACGGCCTTCGTAGGCCTGGCGGAGGTCCTCGGTGAGGATGTGCCACGAGACGCCGTCCACAACCAGGTGGTGGGCGACGAGCAGCAGGCGGCCCTGCCGGTCCGGCCCGGCGTCGAAGAAGACGGCTTCCAGCACGCGGCCGGCGTCCGGGTCGAGCCGGGCGACGGCGGCTTCGGCCTCCCGCTGGATGGCGTCGAGACCCTCCACAGTGGTCAGCGTGACCTGGCCGGTCGAGGTGATCTCCTGGGACCAGAACATCGGGGCGGGGCGGCTCAGGCGCAACCGCAGGGCGTCGTGGCGTTCGACCAGGGCGTCCAGCGCTTGCTGCAGGCGGGCCGCGGTCGCGCCGGGCGGGGTGCGCAGCAGATCGGACTGGTGCACGCGGCTGACATCGCCGCCCAACTCGGCCAGCCGGTGCACGATCGGCAGCAGCGCCACCTCTCCGACACCGTCACTCGGCGCGGCCGCCGGGGCGATCTTCACCTCGGCCAGCGCGGCAGGCGTGCGCTTGACGAACACATCGCGTGGGGAGATCCGTACGCCGCTGCGCTTGGCCCGGTTGACCAGCTGGATGGCGACGATGCTGTCGCCGCCCAGGGCGAAGAAGTCACCGTCGGCCGGCACCGGCACGCCGAGCACCTCGGCGAACAGCTGCCGCAGCGTGGTGACCGCGGGCGGCTCGTCCGCGGCGGTCGGCACTGCCCGGGTCTCGGCGGCCGGCGGCGGCAGGGCGTCGCGGTCGAGCTTGCCGTTGACGGTCAGCGGCAGCGCGTCCAGCGTCACGAACGCCGCCGGGACCATGTAGTCGGGCAGGGTCGTGGCGAGGTGCGCGCGGATCGCATCGACGTCGGGCCGGGTGCCGGCCCGGGCGACCAGATAGGCGACCAGCCGGCCGTCCCGCACGATCACGGTCGCGTCGGAGACACCGCCCAGCGCCAGCAACGCCGAGATGATCTCGCCCAGCTCGATGCGGTAGCCGCGGATCTTCACCTGGTGGTCGGAACGGCCCAGGTAGACGAGCTCGCCGTCCTCCCAGCAGGCCAGGTCACCGGAGCGGTAGAGCCGGCCCGGCCCGAACGGGTTGGCCACGAACCGGGACGCGGTCAGCGCCGGCCGGTCCAGGTAGCCGCGGGCGAGCTGGTCACCGGCCACGTACATCTCGCCGGTCACGCCCTCGGGCACCGGCTGCAGGTAGGCGTCCAGGACGTGCACGGTCAGGCCGGGCAGGGCGGTGCCGATGACGCTGGGCCGGCTCACGTCGTCCGGGTGCAGGGCGCGGAACGAGACGTGCACGGTGGTCTCGGTGATGCCGTACATGTTGATCAGTTGCGGGGTGGTGTTGCGGGCGTACCAGGCGGTGAGCCGGGACAGGTCCAGCGCCTCGCCGCCGAAGACGACGTAGCGCAGCGGCAGCCGGTCGGGCTCGGCCGCGTCCGCCTCGATCAACGGGTAGAACGCGGACGGTGTCTGGTTGAGGACGGTGACGCCCTCGTCGCGCAGCAAGGCCCGGAAGCGCTGCGGGTCACGGGCCACGTCGTGCGGGACAACGACCAGCCGGCCGCCGTACAGCAACGGTCCCCACAGCTCCCAGACGGAGAAGTCGAAGGCGTACGAGTGGAACATCGTCCACACGTCGTCCGGGCCGAAGCTGAAGTGCCGCTCGGCCGCGGCGAACAGGGCCAGCACGTCGCGGTGGGTCACCACGACACCCTTGGGTTTGCCGGTCGAGCCGGAGGTGTAGATGACGTACGCCGCGTTCGCGCTGCTCAGTGCCACCTGCGGGCGGGTGTCCGGGCGGCCCGGCGCGTCGACCGGCACACCGCCGTCGCCGATCAGGCAGACCGGTGCCGCGTCGCCGAGGATGTACTCCTGCCGGGCGGCCGGGGCGCCCAGGTCCACCGGCACGTAGCAGCCACCGGCCTTGATGACGGCGAGCAGCGCCACGATCAGGTCGGCGCCGCGGGGCAGGGCGACGGCGACCCGGGACTCCGGGCCGACTCCGCGGGCGATCAGCTCGTGGGCCAGCCGGTTCGAGCGGGCCTCCAGCTCGTCGTAGGTCAGGGTGCTGTCGCCGGCGGTCACCGCGACGGCGTCCGGGCGGTCCAGGCACAGGTCGAGGGTGGTGTCGCGGACCTCGAGGGTCTCGCCGCCGGTGGCCGCCGCGCCCAGGTCCAGGGTGGACACCGGCCGGTCGAGCCCGTCGGTGAACTGGTCCAGGATGCGGTGCACCAGACCGGCGAGCCGTTCGGCGGCCGCCGCCCCGATCGCGGCGTCGTACTTGATCTCCAGCGTCAGGTCGTCGCCGGGGAAGGCGACCAGTGACACCGGGTAGTGCGGTGAGTCCGTACCGGTGAAGCCGCGCACGCCGAGGCCCTCGGCGTCGCCGCCCTCGACGGCCGGGAAGTTCTCCACCACGACCATCGAGTCGAACAGCTCCCGCACCCCGGCGAGCCGGTTCAGCTCGGCCAGGCCGACCTGCTGCACGTCCAGCACGTCGGTCTGCTGCTCCTGGAGCCGGCGCAGCACGTCGCCCAGCGGCTCGTCCGGACGCCAGGCCATCGGCACCGGCACGGTGTTGATGAGCAGCCCGACGATGGTCTCCACGCCGCTGAGATCGCCGCCGCGGCCGGAAACCGTGGAGCCGAAGACCACGCGGTCGCGGCCGAGCAGCCGGCCGAGCAGCAGACCCCAGGCGCCGTGCACGAGCGTGCTGACCGTGACGCCGTTGGCCCGCGCGACCTCGGCCAGCTCGTTGCTGCGGGCGAAGACGGCGAAGGCGCTGTCGTGGTGCGACACCGTGGTGATGTCCGGGTGCAGGGCGGTCGGCTCCACGCCGGCCAGCGCGGTGGCCCAGGCGGCACGGGCGGCCTCGCGGTCGCGGGTGACGACGGACTCCACGTGGTCGCGGAAGGTCGCGGCCGGGGCCGGCAGCTCGCGCCCGTGGTACGCCGCCACCACGTCCGAGAACACCAGCGGGTACGACCAGCCGTCGGCCAGGATGTGGTGCATCGTCTCGATCAGCCGGTGCTCGGTGGCGCTGAGCGAGACCAGCGCGTACCGCAGCACCGGCGCCTGGGCCAGGTCGAACGGCTGGGCCAGCTCGGCCGCGGCGATCTCGGCGAGGCGCTCAGGGCTGTCCGCGACGTACTCGCGCCACGGCACCTGCACGTCGGCCGCGATGACCTGCACGACCCGCCCGTCACGCAGCTCGCGGAACGAGGCCCGCAGCGCGTCGTGGCGGCGGACGGCGGCCTCGACCGCGCGGCGCAGGCGGGCTGGGTCGACCTCGCCGGTCAGCTCGGCGATCTGCTGCACCGCGTACGTGTCCACCTCGGCGGTCACCCAGTGGAAGTACATGCCCTCCTGCAACGGCAGCAGCGGCAGCACGTCGGTGGCGTCGGCGAACGCGTCCACGTCGTCCTGGGTCAGCGTGACCAGCGGGAAGTCCGACGGCGTGTGCCCGGCGACGTCGGCGGCGGCCAGCTCGCGCAACGCGGCCATCCACTGCTCGCCCAGGGCGATGACCCGGTCCTCGCCGAGGATGCCGGCCGGCCAGGACAGCGTCGCGGTGAACACGTCGCCGGTGGCGTGCGCGTTGATCTCCAGCGGCATCGCCGGGTTGGCCGGGCCGACACCCTCGCGCAGCGGCGCGGCGGGACTCCAGTCGCCGCCGCCCTCGGCGCCGAAGCGGCCCAGGTAGTTGAAGAGGATCTGCGGCGCCGGGCCGAAGTCCTCGTCGTGCAGCCAGCGCAGGTGGCCGTACCCGATGCCGTCGGCCGGCACCGCCCGCAGCTGCTCCTTGATCGCGCGGGCCGCGGCGGCGACGTCGCCGTCCGGCCCGGGGTCCAGCCGCACCGGGTGGATGGCGGTGAACCAGCCGACCGTGCGGGACAGGTCGAGGTCGCCGGTACGGCCGTGGCCTTCCAGGCTGACCAGCACCGGCGCGTTCCGGCCACGCCAGCGGTTGACCGCGACGGCGAGGCCGGTGAGCAGCACGTCGTTGACGCCGCCGGACATGGCGGCCGGGACGGTCGACAGCAGCGGGACGGTCACGTCGGCGGGCAGGCTGACCGTGATCGAGCGGACTGTGGCGGCGGTGTCGACGGCCGGGTCCACGGGCCGGTCACCCAGGTCGGGGCCCGGGTCGGCCAGGGTCGCGCGCCAGAAGCCGGCCTGGTCGGAGTAGTCGGCCCCGGCGGCGGCGAAGGTGCGGAACGACGCGCCGACCTCGTCCAGCGCGACCGGGCGGCCGGCGCGGACATCGGCCCAGGCGCGGGCCAGGTCACCGGTGATGACCCGCCAGGAGACGCCGTCGATCACCAGGTGGTGGATCACCAGCGTCAGCTTGCGGCCGGTCCAGACCGCTTGCAGCATGATCCCGCGGGCGGGGTCCAGCCGCCGGATCGCCTCGTCCTCGTCGGGGGCGAAGAGGTCGGCGGCCCGCACGCCGGGCGGCGGCACGTGCAGGGTGCCGTCGAATGTGGCCCGGAGCAGGTCGTGCCGATCCAGCAGCGCCTGCAGGATGGTCTCCAGCTGCGCGCGGGTCAGCGCGGCCGGGGTGTGCCAGGCCATCGACTGGTAGAAGTGGCCCAGCGGGGTCGCCGACTTCACCGTCTCGGCCAGCATCGGGGTCAGCGCGATGTCTCCCAGACCGCTGTCGGTGCGGACCTCCACGGTCGCCGCGGGCAGCGCGGCAGCGAGCGCCTGCACGGTACGGCGGCGGAACACGTCCCGCGGCGTGACGTGCAGCCCGGCCTTGCGGGCCCGGCCGGCGACCGCGATCGAGGAGATGCTGTCCCCGCCGATGGCGAAGAAGTCGTCGTCGATGCCGACCTGCGGCAGGCCCAGCACGTCCGCGTAGATGCCGCAGAGCAGGCTCTCCCGCTCGTCGCGCGGGCCTCGGGCGGCCGACATGACCGGGGCGCCCGGGGGCAGCGCGGCGGTGTCGAGCTTGCCGTTGACGGTCAGCGGCAGGGCGGCCACGACGGCGTACAGGGCCGGGACCATGTAGGACGGCAGGCGTTCGGTGAGCGCGGCCCGGACCTCGGTCGGCTCGACCGGGCCGACCAGGTAGGCGACCAGCTTGCCGTCGCGGGCCAGCACGGCGGCCTGGCGGACGCCCGGCACGGCCGCGACCGCGCTCTCCACGTCACCCAGCTCGATCCGGTAACCGCGGATCTTCACCTGGTCGTCGCTGCGGCCGAGGAAGTCCAGGTTGCCGTCCGGGCGTTCGCGGACCAGGTCGCCGGTGCGGTAGAGGCGGGTGCCGTCCGGACCGGCGACGAAACGGGCGGCGGTCAGGCCGGGCGCGTGCAGGTAGCCCCGGGCCAGGCCGGCGCCGGCGATGTACAACTCGCCGACCACGCCGGGCGGGACAGGACGCAGCCAGTTGTCCAGCACGTGGCCGCGGGTGTTGAAGATGGGCTTGCCGACGGTGGGGGTGGTGCTGTCGGCCGTACCCGCGCCCAGGGTGTTGATCGTGTATTCGGTGGGGCCGTACAGGTTGTAGCCGGTCGGGCCGTCCGGGTCGCTGAGCCGGGACCAGACCGCCTCGGTGACGGCCTCGCCGCCCAGCAGCACCAGCCACATCCGGTGCCCGTCGAGCAGGCCCTCGGCGAAGAGGTGGTGGGCGTACGTCGGGGTCACGTTGATGACGTCGATCCCACGCGCGTGGCAGTACGCCACCAGCGCCGTCGCGTCCCGCCGCAGCTCCTCGTCGCAGACGTGCACCTCGTGCCCCTCGACCAGCCAGAGCAGCTCCTCCCAGGACATGTCGAAGGAGAAGCTGACCGTGTGCGCGATCCGCAGGCGCTCGACGCCGGCCGCCCGGGCCCGCGCCACGGTCGGGTCGAAGATCTCGGCCCGGTGGTTGAGCTGCATGTTCGTCAGCCCCCGGTACGGCGTGACGACACCCTTGGGCTTGCCGGTGGAGCCGGAGGTGTAGATGACGTACGCCGGCCGGTCGAGCCGGACCCCGGTGAAGCCGGGGTGGGTCACCGGCCCCTCGTCTCGGGCCAGGCCGTCCAGCGAGGTCAGCACCAGCAGCGGCCGGGCGTCGTCGATCATCTGCTGGCGCCGCTCGGCCGGCAGGTCCAGATCCAGCGGCAGGTACGCCGCCCCGGCCCGCAGCACGGCGAACAGCGCGACGACCATGTCCACGCCGCGCGGCAGGGCCAGCGCGACGATCTGCTCCGGTCCGGCACCCCGGGCGACCAGGCCACGGGCGACGGCGTCGATCCGGGCGTCCAGCTCGGCGTACGTGAGCTGCTGCTCGCCCGCGACCAGCGCGACCGCCGCGGGGGTCCGCCGGGCCTGAGCCGCCAGCATCTCGGCGATGGTCTCGTCGGGGATCTCGGCGGTCCGGCCGGCCGGATACTGCGCCGCGCTCAGCGGGACCGCACCGGCGGCCACGTCGAGCCCGTCGGCCAGCGTCCTGAGCACGGTGACCACCGAGTCCACCATGGACCGGGCGGTGGCTTCGGTGATGACGTCCGGGCGGTACTCGAGCTTGATCCGCAGGTTCGCGCCCGGGGTGAGCACCCAGGTCAGCGGGTAGTGGGTGGTGTCGGTGTACTCGACGTCGACGATGCCCTGGGCGGCCTCCAGGTCGGCGAAGGTGTCGTCGGCCAGGAAGTTCTGCAGCACGTACAGGGTGTCGAAAAGCTGGTCGTGGCCGGCCGCGCGCTGGATGTCGCCGAGGCCGAGGTACTCGTGCGGGGCCAGGTCGAGCCGGTCCTGCTGGGCCCGGCGGGCCAGCTCGACGACCGGCGTGCCACCGGTGGCGGTGACCCGGGCGGGCACGGTGTTGAGAAACAGCCCGATGACGTTCTCGATGCCGGGCAGGTCGGTCGGGCGCCCGGCGACGGTGGTGCCGAAGGTGACGTCGCCGCGGCCGGTGCGGTGGCCCAGCACCAGGCCCAGAGCGGCGGTGAGCACCGAGTTCAGGGTGACGCCGGCCCGGCGGGCCTGCTCGTTGAGCCGGGTGGTGACGCCGGTGGGCAGTGCGGCTAGGACGCGGTCGGAGAGCACCGGTTCGCGCCCGACGGCCTCCGGCACGACGATGGTCGGCTCCCCGAGTGCCGACTTCCAGGCGGCGGCCGAGGCCGTGGTGTCCTGCGCGGCGATCCAGGCCAGGTAGTCGGTGAAGCCGGGGCCGTCGAGCGGCAGGGCCCCGCGGGTGCCGCGCGAGTCGTACAGGGCGAACAGCTCGCGCAGCACCAGCTCGCGCGACCAGCCGTCCCAGAGCAGGAAGTGGCAGGTCAGCAGCAGCCGGTCGGTGCCGTCGGGCCGGCGTACGACGGTGAGCCGGACCAGCGGCGGCGCGGTCAGGTCGAACGGGCGCTCACGGTCCTCGGCGGCGATCAGCTCCGGGTCGCCGTCGAGCACCGTGACGACGGCAGGCACGCTCGGGCTGACGGTCTGCAGCGGGCGCGGGTCACCGGTGAAGCTGACCCGCAGCGTCGGGTGCCGGTCGAGCAGCGCGGCGAAGGCCAGCTCCAGGGCCGGCACGTCGATGCGTCGGTCCAGGTCGAACACGTTCTGGGCGATGTAGGTGCTGGCGCCGTCGGAGAACGTGGCCTGGTAGTAGACGCCCTGCTGCAGCGGCGAGAGCTCCCAGACCTCGGCGGCCGGCGCGCTGTCCGGCTCGGTGGCCGGCTCCTCGCCGGTGGCGGCGATCGCGGCGGCGGTCCGGGTGCGGAAGATGTCCTGGGTGGTGAGCACGATCCCGTCCCGGGCGAGCAGATTGACCAGGCGGATGGCCGAGATGCTGTCCCCGCCGGCGGCGAAGAAGTCGTCGTGCACGCCGACGGAGCCGACGCCGAGCACGCTCGCCAGGCGCTCGCAGACCAGGGCCTCGCGCGGCGTGCGCGGCGGGGCAGCCACGGTGGCGGCCGGGTCGGGCAGCGCGCGCCTGTCCCGCTTGCCGTTGGGCAGCAGCGGTACGGCGTCCAGCACGGTCACCGTCGCCGGTACGAGATACGCCGGCAGCTCCTCCCGCAGAGTGGCGAGCAGTCCCTGCGGGTCGAGGTCCTCGCCGACCACATAGGCATGCAGGCTCTTCCGGTTGCGCGCCACCGCTACCGCCTCGCGGACCCCCAGGCGGCGCAGCAGTGCCGCCTCCACCTCGGCCAGTTCCACCCGGTGCCCGTTGACCTTGACCTGGTCGTCGTTGCGCCCCAGGAACTCCACCGAGTCGCCGAGCCAGCGGCCCAGGTCGCCGGTGCGGTAGAGCCGCTGGCCGGGCGTGAACGGGTCGGCCACGAACCGGGCTGCCGTCGCGCCGCCCTGGCCCCGGTAGCCACGGGCCAGTTGGACACCGCCGACGTACAGCTCGCCGACCGCACCCGGGGCGACCGGTTCGAGGGCGGCGTCGAGCAGGTGGATCCGTACCCCGGGCACGGGCCGGCCCAGGGTGACCGGCTCCCCCGAGATGACCACCCCGGCCAGCACGTCGCCGGTGTTCTCCGAGGCGCCGTAGGAGTTGACGACGGTGGCGCCGGGCGAGGCCGCCACCAGCGCGGCGACGGTGTCCGCGTCCAGGGCCTCACCACTGGTGATCCACCGGCGCAGCCCGCGGACCTGGTCCGGGGCGGTCTCGGCCAGCGCGGCGGCCAGGCTCGGCACGGCGAGCAGCTGGGTCGCGCCGGACTCGGCGACGAGCCGGGCCAGGGCCGTGCCGTCGGCCGCCGCGGTCTCGTCCGCGACGACGACGGTGGCCCCGGCGACCAGCCCGCCGAGCAGTTCGGTGGTGCCGTCGATGAAGCTCATCGAGCTCTTGGCCACCCGCACCTCGCCGTCCCAGGCGTCGCGGGCCCAGGCCAGCCGGTTGGCCAGGCCGGCGTGGGTGCCGACGACAGCCTTGGGCCGACCGGTGGAGCCGGAGGTGTAGACCACGGACGCGGCGTCATTCCCGTCCAGCGGCACCGCCGGTGCGGCACCCCGGGCGGTCCGGACCCGGACAGTCGGCAGCTCGTGCGGGGGCAGCGTCCGCGCGCTCGGGTCGTCGACCAGCACGCAGACGGGTGCCGCGTCCTCGAGCATGAACTCGATGCGGGCGGCCGGATAGCCGGGGTCCACCGGCAGGTACGCGGCCCCGGCGCGCAGCACGCCGAGCAGCGCGACCGGCAACTCGGCAGTACGCCGGGTGGCGACCGCGACGACGTCACCGCGGCGCACCCCGGCCGCGTGCAGTGCACCGGCCACCTCGCCCGCCCGCGACCACAGCTCGGCGTAGGTGAGCTCCACCGCGCCTGTCCGCACGGCGGTCCGGGTGGGATCGACGGCCGCGATCATGTCCGGCACGGTTGCCGTGACCAGCGCGGGAGCACCCGTTCCGAGAGCCAGCGCGGCGGCCCGCTGCTCCGCCGACAGCAGGTCGAGGGCGGCGACCGGGCGGTTGGCGTCGGCGGCGATCGCGGTCAGCACGCGGACGTACTGCTCCAGCAGCAGCTCGGCGATCTCCGGGGCGAGCCGGTGGGTCAGATCGACGGCGATGGTGTCGCCCGGCTTCACCATCAGCGTCACCGGGTAGTGCGGCGCCTCGATCACGCGCATCCCGGCGATCCGCAGGTCACCGCCGTCGGGTGCGGTGGCGGCCGGGTAGTTCTCGACCACGACCAGGGTGTCGAACAGCTCGGGCAGGCCCAGGCGGCGCTGGACGTCGGCCAGCGCGGTCTGCTCGTGCTCGACCACCTCACGCTGGGCCGCCGCGAAGCCACGCAGCACGTCGGCCAGGCTGTCGGCGCCGGTCCAGCGGACCCGGGCGGGCACGGTGTTGATGAGCAGGCCGGCAATCGCGTCGATGCCGGGCAGTTCGGCGCCGCGGCCGGACACCGTCGAGCCGAACACCACATCGGTGCGGCCGGTCACCCGGCCGACGAGCACACCCCAGGCGGCGGCGAGGACGTTGCTGACGGTGATCCCGTACGCGCGGGCGACCGCCTGCACACCGGCACCGTCGACGGTCGCCGAGAGGCGGGCGGCGGGGGCGTCGGCGCCGGGTGCGAGCAGGGTCGGCTCGTCCACGCCGTCGAGCAGGCGCGCGAAAGCATCCGGGTCGCCGGTGCCGCGGTGGGCCAGGAAGTCGCGGTAGGCCGGGGCGGGCGGCAGGGGCTGGCCGGCGTAGAGGGCGAGCAGGTCGTTGAGGATCAGCGGGACGGACCAGCCGTCGGCGACGATGTGGTGCACGGTCTGCACCAGCACGTGCCGGTCGGCGGCCAGCCGGACCAGGGCGTAACGCATGCCGGGCGGGCGGGCCAGGTCGAAGGGCTGCGCGCGCTCGGCGGCGGCCACGGTGTCGACGTCATCGGTGACGACCAGGCGCCACGGCAGCTCGGGGCGGCGACCGACGACGGCCACCACTTCGCCGTCGCCGACCGGACGGAACGCGGCGCCCAGGTTCGGGTACCGGTCGAAGAGCTTCCCGGCGGCGCCGCGCAGCCGCTCCCCGTCCAGCGGCCCGTCGAGCTCGATGAGCTGCTGCACCACGTACGGGTCGGCGCCCGGCGAGTAGGTGGCGTGGAAGTAGAGCCCGGCCTGCAGCGGGGTCAGCGGCAGCACGTCGGTCACGTCCGCACCGAACGCGTCCACATCGGCCTGGCTCAGGCCCACCAGCGGGAAGTCCGACGGCGTGTGTCCGCTGATGCCGGGGTCAGTGGCGATCGCGGTGAGCAGCTCGACCCAGCGACCGGCGATCTCCTCGGCCCGTGCCCGGGTGAGCACGCCGCCGGCCCAGCTGAAGGTGGCGGAGAGCGCGGTGTCGACGGTGACGGCGTTGACCTCCAGCGCCCGCGGCAACGGCATGCGCGGGTCCCGCCGCTCGACCACTTCCTCATCCGCACCGAACCGGCCCAGGTAGTTGAAGAGCACCTGCGGCTGCACGGCGAGCTCCGGCCGGGGCGCCAGATACCGCAGAGCGCCGTAGGACAGGCCGTTCGCCGGCACCGCCCGCAGCTGCTCCTTGACCGCCTTCACCGCGGCCGGAAGGGAGAGCCCGGTGACGTCCAGCCGGACCGGGAAGAGCGTGGTGAACCAGCCGAAGGTGCGGGACAGGTCCAGGTCGACCGCGTCCTCCTCGCGGCCGTGTCCTTCCAGCTCCAGCAGCAGCGGCGCGTCCGGGGAGAGCGCCAGCGCCAGGGCGGCCACGAGCGCGTCGTTGACGCCGCCGTGGATGGCCGCGGGCACCGTGCTGAGCAGCCGCTCGGTGACGCCGGGGGCCAGCGTGACGGTCAGCGTCTCCTCGGTGGCCACGGTGTCCCGGGCCGGGTCCAGCGCCCGGCTGCCGAGCAGCGGCACCGGCTCGGCCGCAACCGCCGCCCAGTACGGCTCATCAGCGCTGAAGTCCGCCTCGGACAGTGCGGTCGCCCACTGCCGGTACGAAGTCGGCGCGGGCGCGATCGGCAGCCCGGTCCGCAGATCCTCGGCCAGCACGCGCAGCGAGACCCCGTCCACGACGACGTGGTGCACAGCCACGATCAGCTGCCGGGCCTGCTCGTGGAAGGAGAAGGCCACCATCCGGTCGGTGCTCAGGCGCGCGGCAGTCGCGTCCAGGTCCTCGCCGACCCGGACGACGTCACGGGCAGTGACCGACCCGACCGCGGCGACGGTGAGCACCGCGCCGTCGAGCGAGGCGCGCAGCACGTCGTGCGCGGCGAGCAGCCCGTCCACCAGCTCGTGCAGCTCCGGCTGCGTCAGGCCCTCCGGGGTGCGCAGCGTGACGGCCTGGAGGAAGCCGTCGGTCGCCGAACCCACCTCGTCCAGCCAGGCGACGATCGGCGTCGGCGGGACCGGCCCGGTCGGGTCCACCGCGGTGGTCTCGGGCTCGGCGGCGGAGGCGACGACCAGGGCGAGCGCGGCGGGCGTGGGGTTGGCGAACAGGTCCCGGGCGCGCAGCGTGAAGCCAACCCGGCGAGCCGCGCGGACAGCCCCGATGGCGACGATGCTGTCCCCGCCCAGCGCGAAGAAGTCGTCCTCGGCCCCTACGGTGTCCAGGCCGAGCACGGTGGCGAAAACCTCGCAGAGTGCGGCCTCGGTGGGCGTGCGCGGTGCCCGGGAGGCCGGTCCGGCCAGTACGGGTGCGGGCAGCGCGCGCCGGTCCACCTTGCCGTTGGGAGTCAGCGGGAACGCGTCCAGCAGCACGAACGCGGACGGGACCATGTACTCCGGGAGCCGGTCCGCGCACCAGCCGCGCAAATCGTCCGGGCTGCTGGCGCCGGCCGTCATGGGGTCGCTCGTAACGGCGTACCCGATCAGGTGCCGGTCGTGCACGACCACGACGGCCTGGCGCACCGCCGGGTGGGTCGCGACGACCGCCTCGACCTCCTCCAGCTCCAGCCGCATGCCGCGGATCTTGACCTGGTTGTCGGCCCGGCCGACGAACTCCAGGGTGCCGTCGGCGTGCCAGCGGGCCAGGTCGCCGGTGCGGTACATCCGCTCGCCGGCCGCGCCGAAGGGGTTGGCGACGAACCGGGCGCCGGTCAGCGCGGGTGCGTTGACATAGCCGCGACCCAGCAGGAAGCCGGCGGCGTAGAGCTCGCCGGTGACGCCTACGCCGACCGGGTTCAGCTCGTCGTCGAGCACGTAGAGCTGGGTGTGCGGGTTGGGCCGGCCGATCGAGGTGGCGATCCGCTCGGCCGAGTCGCGGTAGATCACGTGCGAGACGCCGATGGTCGCCTCGGCGGGCCCGTAACCGTGGTAGAGCGTGGTGCTGAGCTGGGCGCGGAACCGGTCGAACAGCTCCGGGGTGAGCACCTCGCCGCCGCACCAGACGTGCTTGAGGCCGTCCAGCAGGTGGGTGCCCCGAGCCAGCTGCAGCAGCACGTCCAGCATGGACGAGACCAGGTAGACGAAGGTCACACCCTCGGTGGCGATCAGGTCGAGCAGGTACTGCGGGTCCCGTTCGCCGCCGGGCTCGGCCACCACCACGTAGCCGCCGGAGACCAGCGGCAGCAGGATCTCGTTGACGCTGATGTCGAAGGACAGCGGTGCTTTGAACAGCGAGGCGTCGCCCGGGCCGAAGTGCAGCACGTGCTCGACCTGCCAGCGCAGCCGCTCGGCGATGGCCTCGTGCCGGATCATCGCGCCCTTCGGCGTGCCGGTCGAGCCCGAGGTGAAGATCACGTAGGCCAGCTGACCCGGCGCCACCGGGATCTCCGGGTCCTCGGCCACCCCCGGCGGCAGCTCGGTCAGCACGAGCCCGGCGCGGGCCTCGGCCAGCACCTGCTCGCGGCGCTGGGCGGGCCAGGCCGGGTCCACGGGCACGAACGCGCCGCCGGCGACCATGACGCCCAGGACGGCGATGACCATCTCGGCGGAGCGCGGCATCCCGATGCCGACCACATCCTCGGCCTGGACGCCCTGCTCGCGCAGGTGCCGCGCGACGGCATAGACCCGGCCGCTCAGCTCCCGGTAGGTGAGCCGGGTCTCCCCGGCCACCAGGGCCAGGGCATCGGGGGTACGCCGGGCCTGCGCGGCGAAGTCGGCGACCGCGGTCGAGGTGGTCGCCGGCCGCGTGTGGTTGTTCCACCGCGCGAGAAGCTCCTCGACACCCTGCAGCCCTGCCGTCATCTGATCTCGCCCTCCGATGTGGACGCCCTGCCGGGCGCGCGTCACCGACGCGAGATTAGGTTAGCCTAACCTCCGGCTCCGGTGGTTCGGGGCCGGGTGACGCCGGCGACCAGCAGGTCCAGCAGGGCGGCGAAGGGAATGCCGGCCCGCTGCCAGATCTGCGGGAACTGCGACTCGGCCGTCATCCCCGGGAACGTGTTGACCTCGTTGACCACCGGCTCACCGGATCCACCGGCCGGCAGGAAGAAGTCGACGCGCAACAGACCGCGGCAGCCGAGCGCCCGGAAAGCCTGCACAGCGCGTTCCTGCAGCAGATCGGTGGTCGCCGCGTCGAGGACAGCGGGGATCTCGAACGCGGCGCCACCCCGGTACTTGGCGTCGTAGTCGAAGAAGGTCCGTTCCGTCACCGTGATCTCCAGCGGCGGGCCGGCCTCGACCCGGCCGTCGGGATGCTCCAGGACGGCCACGTCGATCTCCCGCCCGGTGATCGCCCGCTCGACCAGGACCTTGTCGTCGAAGCCGCGGGCCAGGCGCACGGCGGCCGGGAGATGCTCCCAATCGCGGACCTTCGTGACGCCGAGGCTGGAACCGGCCCGGGCCGGCTTGACGAAGACCGGCAGCCCGAGCCGGCGCTGCTCGGACAGCGGGAGGTCGTCACCGTCGATCGTCACGCTCTCGGCGACGCGCATCCCGTCCGCGGCGAGCAGCTTCTTCGTCACGATCTTGTCCATGCCCGCGGCGCCGGCGAAGACCCCGTTGCCGACGTACGGCACCCCCAGCCACTCCAGCAGGGCCTGGAGCCGGCCGTCCTCGCCGTACGCGCCGTGCAGGGCCGGGAACACCACGTCCTGATCGCGCATGACCCGCAGCGCCTCGGACAGAGCCACGGACCGGCCGCCGACCTGCCATTGCCCGTCCTGCTCGATGAGGACCTCGGTGACGTCGTACCGGTCGGGGTCGAGGTGGGCCAGGATGCTCGCCGCCGAGCCGCGGGACACCGCATGTTCGCCGTTGCGGCCGCCGTAGACCAGTGCCATCCGGGTTCTCACAGTGCTGCTGCCTCTCCGTACCGGTAGGTCCGTCTCACCCGGGCGCCGATGCCCGTCAAGATCTCGTGGGGGCTGGTGCCGGCCCAGCGGGCCCAGTCCGCGACCGTCGGCGCGGTGCCGCCGGGGCCTAAGACCGTCACCGGGTCCCCGACGGCGACGGGCAGCTCACCCGCGTCGATCACGCACTGGTCCATGGCGATGCGTCCGACGACCGGGCATCTGCGACCGTGCAGCCACACCTCGGCCCGGCCCTGCGCCGCGCGGGGCAGACCGTCCGCGAAGCCGAGCGGCAGGAGGGCCAGGGTCGTCGGGCGCGTGGTGACGTGGTCCGGGCCGTACGAGACGCCGGTGCCGCGGCCGACCCGCTTGACGTTGACCACGCGTGATCGCAGCGTCAGCGCCGGACGCAGGCCGGGTGTGCCGGCGCCGAGCGGATCGATCCCGTAGAGGGCGATCCCGATCCGGCAGAGGTCGTAGCGGGCGGCGGGTGCGGTGAGCGCCGCCGCGGAGTTGGCCAGGTGGGTCAGCTCGGGGTCGAGGCCGGCCGCGCGGGCGATCCGTAACGCTTCGTCGAAGGCCGAGACCTGCCGGGCGACGCTCACCGAGCCCGGCGTCTCGGCGTCAGCCAGGTGCGACCACACGCCCCGGACCCGCAGGCTGCCCTCCTGCTCGTACTTGCGGGCCCAGCCGGTCAGCTCGGGCCACTCGTGACCCACGGCCCCGTTGCGGGAGAGCCCGGTGTCCGCCTTGAGCTGGACGACCGCCCGGGCGCCGAGCCGCCGGCCGGCCGCAGCCACCGCGTGCAGGTGCGGCACGGTGGAGACGCCGAGGTCGACGCGGGCGGCGATCAGCCGGCCGAAGTCCTCGTCCGGGGCGTGCAGCCAGCTCAGGATCGGCGCGGTGAGCCCGGCGGAACGCAGCGACAGCGCCTCCGCCGAGGACGTCACGCCCAGCCAGCCGGCGCCCGCGGCGATCGCGGCACGCGCGACCGCAATCGCGCCGTGCCCGAAACCGTCGGCCTTCACCACCGCCATCAGGTCCGTGCGGGCGACGGCTGCCACGGTACGGACATTGGCCGCGACCGCCGCCAGGTCGACGACGGCCTCACCGAGGAAACTCATCGCCGACGCCACCGCACCGCGAGACCCAGCAGGACGATGGCCGCCAGCGCGGCGAAGGCACTCAGGCCGTAAGCGACCAGGTGGCGGCCGCTGGAGCCCGGCCCGCCCGTCGTACCGGCGATCCAGTCGGCGAGATTGTCGGTCCGCGCGCTGAAGTCCGGCCCCGGGTGGGGGCACCGGGGCCCGCCACTGACCACGGCCACCAGGACCGTGGTCCCGTCCCGCTGCTGCCGGAAGTACGGCCCGCCGGAGTCGTGCGGGCACGGGCTGGTGTCCGCCCGCGGCGCCTTGCCGGAGGTCTCGATCAGCGAGTCGCTCGTCCGGCCGACGACGAACTGCCCGGTCTGCAGCCGCTGCGCCGGCTCGGAGCCGTCACCGGCGGTCAGGCCGTACCCGGTGAGCCGCACGACCTCGCCCACCGTGGGCGGTGCGGTGCCGACCCGCAGCGGGGTGATGTCGGTGACCGCCGGGTCGATCTCGGCCAGCGCCACGTCGGCGCCCTCGGCCTGGCGTACGGCGACAACCTCGGCCTCGTGCCCCACCCCGCTGCTCAGGTCCGCGCGCCCGATGGTGGCGGTGGTGCGGTCGGCCACGGTCCGGCTCACCCGGCGCCCGTCGGCCGTACGGAAGCAGTGCCCCGCCGTGATCACCCACCGGGGCGCGACCAGAGCACCGGAGCAGGAACTGTCCCGGGTGCCGGGGCCGTCGGTGGGCAGGCCGGTCATGGTCAGCAACACCGTGAACGGATAGGCGCCGGCGTCCACATCCTCACCGTGCGCGATGGCGGACGCCGGCTGTGCGCTCACCGGTGCGGCGGTCAGCGCCACGACGACCAGGACCGCGGTGAGACATCGACGGACAGATCTCATGGGATGCCATGCTGCGTAAGCGCCCGTCCGGAGGACGTCAGCACGGTCCTTATGGAATCTTTATCCCGGCTGTGCCAGCCTGGCGGGCGGTCACGGACGGCGAGGAGGCGCGGCGTTGCGGGTGCTGGTGGCGGACGACGAGCGGGTGCTCGCCGACATGGTGGCCGAGGGGCTGCGCCGGCTGTCCATGGCCGTCGACGTGGTCTACGACGGCGTCACCGCCTGGGAGAAGCTCGGCGTCAACCGCTACGACGTCGCCGTCCTGGACCGGGACATGCCCGGCAGCACCGGCGACGAGGTGTGCCGGCGGATCGCCGGGGCCGGGCTGGGCACGCGCGTGCTGCTGCTGACCGCGGCTGCCGGGATCCGCGACCGGGTCGAGGGCCTCGGGCTGGGCGCCGACGACTACCTGACCAAGCCGTTCGCGTTCGCGGAGCTGGTCGCGCGGCTGCAGGCGCTGTCCCGCCGCTCGACCCCGGCGTTGCCCCCGGTGCTGGAACAGGCCGGCATCGTGCTGGACGTGACCCGGCACACGGCCGCCCGCGACGGGCTGACGCTGTCACTCTCGCCGAAGGAGTACGCCGTCCTGCACGTGCTCATGCGCGCGGGCGGTCGGGTGGTCAGCGCCGAGGACCTGCTCGAGCAGGCGTGGGACGAGAACGCCGACCCGTTCACCAACACTGTCCGTACCACCGTCATGACCTTGCGCCGCAAGCTCGGCGACCCGCCGGTGATCCACACGGTGCCCAAGGTCGGCTACCGGCTCGCCCCATGAGGTCACCGTCCCCGGTCCGCCGAATCCTCCTGGTCTGCGGGATCGCCCTGGTCGCGGCCCAGTTCGCCCCGACGGTCGCCGACCAGGTGCTCACCCTGTCGCGGGAGTTCGGGGTGTCCTGGTGCGGAATGGGCGGGCCGCGGGCCCCCGACGCCGAAGCCTCGTTCCTCTGCGAGCAGGTCTTCCGGCGGCCCAGCGTCGTGACCGGACCGGTCCTGTTCCTGGTCCTCGCCGGCCTGCTGGCGCCGGGTGTCCCGGCGGCACGGTGGTGTATGCGGCCGGTCCGCGATCTGGTCCCGGTGATCGCGAACGTCGGCCCGCAAAATCTGGGCCACCGGCTGCGCCCCGGGCCCGGCCAGGACGAAGTGGCGCTGCTCGGCCGCACGATCGACGACATGATGGACCGCATCGCGGTGGGGTACGAGGCCCAGCGCCGGTTCGCCGCCGACGCCTCCCACGAGCTGCGGACCCCGCTCGCGGTGCAACGGACGCTGATCGAGGTCGGCATGGCCCGGGCCCGCACCGAGGACCAGCTCGAACTGCTGACCGCCCAGCTGCTGGAGACCAACGAACGCAACGAGCAGCTGATCGAGGGCCTGCTGGTCCTGGCCGAAAGCGACCGCGGCCTGCTGTCCCGCACCCCGCTGCGGCTCGACCTGATCACCGCGGAGGTCCTCGACGCCCACCGCGCCCGGGCCGCCGAGGCCGGCATCACGATCACCAGCACCCTGCGCCCACGCCTGGTCCTGGGCGAGCAGGTACTGCTGGAACGCCTGGTCAGCAACCTGGTGCAGAACGCCGTGAGCTACAACCGCCCGGACGGCACCATCGACGTCCAGGTCGGCGACGACCCGGCCTTGACCGTCACAAACACCGGCGACGACGTCCCGGCCGAGGCGGTGTCCGCCCTGTTCGAACCATTCCGCCGGCTGTCGGCCGCCCGCATCCACCAGGGCGGCGGCGCGGGCCTCGGACTGTCGATCGCCCGCTCGATCACTCGAGCCCACGACGGCGTGATCGCAGCGTCGTCCACCGGCCACGACGGCCTGCGGGTCCAGGTCTCCTTCCCCGAGGCCCCCGGACCCGCCTAGCTGCGCACTCACTCTCAATAATGCTCAGTATCCTGCGCATAAAGCGCTATTATGGTGAGGTCCTTGCCCTTAAGGAGGTGTCCTGTGCCTCGTCCCCCATCGGTCCGGGTGACTTCCGCCGCCAAGAGCATCGGCGAACAGACGGTTGCGTGGCGCAAGCTGCAAGGCCTCACGGCGGCCCAGGTGGCCGAACGAGCCGGCATCTCCAGGAACACCCTGCGCCGCATCGAGACCGGAGACGCCGGCGTCAGCTTCCAGGCCTTCCTGGGGGTGGCTCGGGCTCTGGGCGTGCTGGACGCCGTGGTGACGGCTACGGATCCCTATGAGACCGACCTCGGCCGGGCACGAGCCGACGACATCCTTCCCAAGCGGGTACGCCAGTGAGCCACATCCTCACCTACCTGGACCTCGACGGAGAAACCCGGAAGGTGGGCGACGCCTACTTCACATTCCGACGCAACCGGCTCACCGCCAACTTCTCCTATGAGCGTGACTATCTCTCCGCCCGTGGGGCCTATGCCGTCGATCCCGCGTTGCGACTCTCGGCCGGTTCATGGCCTCTGCCGTACGGGCTCCCCGGAGCGTTCAGTGACGCCGCCCCCGACCGCTGGGGTCGCGGACTGATCGCGAAGCGGCTTCGGGCGACCGCGAGCGCCGCCGGACGACCGCTCCCAGCACTCGACGACCGGGACTATCTGCTCGGTGTGAGCGACGAAACGCGCCAAGGGGCGTTGCGCTTCAAAACTGACGCCGCCGGGGAGTTCCAGCATCCGGCGCCGGAGGTCCCGAAACTCATTGCGTTGCCGAGTCTGCTGCACGCAGCCACCGCGGTCGCCCGGGACGAGCCAGACAACCTGGCGGCGATCAAGACGCTGCTGGACGCCGGCACCGGATCGCTGGGCGGTGCGCGGCCCAAGGCGTCGGTGAAGGACGGCGACCGCCTTCTCATCGCCAAGTTTCCCCATCCCTCCGATGGATGGAGTGTCATGCGGTGGGAGATGACTGCTCTTGATCTGGCGGAGAACGCCGGCATCTCGGTGCCGAACCGCCGGTTGATAGGTGTCGAGGGGCACGCGGTGCTGCTGCTCGACCGATTCGATCGGCACCGAGCGGCCCGCGTCGGCTACATCAGTGCGATGACGCTCCTCGAAGCTCGCGACGGTGAGTCACGCGACTACACCGAGATCGCGGAAGCCATTCCTGAACACAGCTCAGCGACAAACGACGACCTGCGGCAACTCTGGCGGCGCATCGCATTCTCGGTCGCGGTGCACAACACCGACGACCATCTCCGCAACCATGGATTCCTTCGTGGAGGAGCCGGTTGGCGACTCGCCCCGGCGTTCGACGTGAATCCCAATCCCGATCTCGCCGCCCACCGGGTCACCAGCATCGGCGGAGCCGACAATCCAGCGGATGATCTGCGGGCCCTCGTCATGTACGCGTCGTCCTTCGGCCTCACCGACGCCCAAGCCCGGACCACATTGCGGGAAGTCGCCGATGCCGCGGCCGGCTGGGAAGCCCGGGCGCGCGGCAACGGCGTCACGGCAGCGGAGATCGAGCGTTTCCGCCCGACCTTGTCGCACACCATCGAGGCGACGGTCCAAGCCTCGCGGCTTAATGCGTGAGCAGAGTTCGCTAGGTCTGTGCCGGCGCTGAGCTGCGCGTCTCCCAGGCCGACCACAGCTGCGCATAGCGCCCGCCCGCAGCGACCAGCTCAGCGTGCGGCCCCGACTCCACGATCTCTCCATGCTCCAGCACAATGACCCGGTCCGCCGACGCCGCCTGGGTGAGCCGGTGCGCCACGATCAGCACCGTCCGCCCCCGCGTCGCCGCAGCCGCGGCCTCCTCCAGCGCCCGGGCCCCCGCGCTCCCGGCCTCAGCCGTCGCCTCGTCCAGCACCGCGACCGCAGGGTCCAGCAGCACCAGCCGGGCCAGCGCCAGCTGCTGCGCCTGCGCGGCGGTCAGCTCGTGGCTGCCGTCACCAACGAGCGTCTCCAACCCCTCGGGCAGCGCGAGCGCCCAGTGCAGGGCGCCTACGGTATCCAGCGCGGCTGAGACCTCCTCGACGCTCGCCGACGGGCGGGCCAGCCGCAGGTCCTCGATGAGCGGCCCGGCGAAGACGTGCGTCTCCTGGCTGATGATCGCCACGGTCTCGCCCGGCAGCTCCGCGACCGGCACCCCGCCGACCCGCGCCACGCCCGCGGCGGGGCGCAGCACACCGGCGGCGATGGAGGCCACCGTGGTCTTGCCGGCCCCGGTCGAGCCGACCAGGGCCACCCGCTCTCCCGGCTCCAGCCGCAGGCTGACCTTGCGCAGCACCGGCGTGCGGCCGTCGTAGCTGAAGCTGACGTCGTCCAGGGTCAGCGCCGCGTCGGCCGGCGGGCGGCCCGCGCCGCGCTGCTCGACCGGCATCGTCTCGACGCCGACCAGCCGGGACAGGCTCGCGCCGGCCGCCTGGATCTCGTCGAAGGTGAACAGCAGTGTGGACACCGGGTTGAACAGCCGGTGGAACAGCAGCGCGGCGGCCGAGGCCTGGCCGACGGTCACCGAGCCGTCGCGGATCAGCCAGAAGCCGACCGTCAGGATCGCCGCCAGCCCGAAGAACTCAGCCCGGTTCACCCGGCCGACGAAGCGGGTGAACAGCGTGAAGACGCCGACGTCGATGTCGCGCGCCTTGGCCGACGCGGTGTCGATGTCCGCCAGGTGCCGCTGCTCCAGCCGGTACGCGTGCACGGTCCGCAACCCCTGCATGCTCTCCACCAGCAGCTGCGACCGCTCGGCGACAGCCTTGCGCTCCGCGGCGTACCGGGGGGCCGAGCGCGGCAGGTACCAGCGCAGCGCGACCACGTAGAACGGCACGGCCACGGCGCCGGCCAGGCCCAGCCGCCAGTCGATGCCGGCCATGGCCACCAGGCTCAGCACGCCCAGCAGCAGCGCCGAGATCACGTTCGGCAGCACGTCGGAGACGGCCTTGCCGATCGCCGCGATGTCGGCACCGACCCGGGAGAGCAGGTCGCCGCGCCCGGCCCGGTCCAGCACCAGGGCCGGCAGCCGCAAGGCGGTCGCGACGGTGCTCTCGCGCAGGTCGGCGAGCATCCGGGCGCCGAGCCGGCCGATCAGGTACGAGGACAGCCCGATCGCACCCCCACCGATCAGCGCGGCGGTGACGATGACGACGGAGATCGACACGATCGCCCCCGTGCCGGCGCCGTCGCGGACCCGGTCGACGAGCATGCCCAGGGCGTACACGGGAACGATCGAGGCCGCGGCCGCGAGCAGGCCGACCAGCAGCGTCCCGAGCACCTCGGCCGGGCGCCCGCGCAGCTCGGCCCACAGCCAGCCGCGGGTCTGCCGGGCGGTCGCGATGGGCAGGATCTGGGTCATCGCAGCACCAACCGTCGGTAGGTCTCGTCGCTCGCGCCCAGCTCCTCGTGCTCGCCCTCGGCCGTGACCACGCCGTCGCCGAGGACGACGATGCGGTCGGTGGCGGCGAGCAGGGCCGGGCTGCTGGTGATGACGACGGTGGCGAAGCCGGACGCCGGGCCGTGCCGCAGCGCGCGGATGCCCTGCGCGATGGCGTGCTCGGTGACCGCGTCGACGGCGGTGGTCGGGTCGTGCAGCACCAGCACCGGCGGCCGGGCGAGCAGCGCGCGGGCCAGGGCGATCCGCTGCCGTTGGCCGCCGGAGAGGCTGGCGCCGCGTTCGGCGACGAGCGCGTCGAGCCGCTCCGGCTGGGTGTCCAGCACCTCGTCGGCAGCCGCGGCGCTGAGCACGTCGGCCGGGATCTCCCCGTCAGCGTGCACGGCCACGTTGGCGGCGATCGTGCCGGTGAACAGGTCGGTGTGGTGCGGCTCGACCAGCAGCAGCCGGCGCGCGTGGGCGCGGTCGACCTGCTCCAGCGGTGAGCCGCCCAGCAGCACGCTGCCCTGGTAGTCGGCGGGGACGCTGAGCAGCTTGACCAGCGCCTCGGCGTCGCCGGGGCGGCGGGCGACCACGCCGACGAACTCGCCCGGCCGCACGTGCAGGTCGAGGCCGTCGAGCGGGCCGTGCCGCACGCCGGACAGGCGCAGGTCGCACGGGTGCTCGGCGGGCCGGTCGGCGCCTTCCGGCAGCACCAGCCCGGCGTCGGTGACCAGCGCGACCCGGTCCGCGGACGCGCGCGCCTCGGCGATCCAGCTCGGCACCACGGCCAGCGTCCCGAACGGCTCGATGAGGAACTGGGCGAGGCCGATCACGGTGATGAACTGCCCGACGGTGATCCGGCCGGTGAGCGCGAACCAGCCCGCCAGGATGGCGATGCCGCAGGCCAGCAGCGTGCTCAGCACGGTCGAGGCGGCCAGGTAGCCGCCCTGGGTGCGCGACGCGCGCAGCGTCGCCGCCAGCGAGCGGCGGCTGACCGCCCGGTAGTTCCCGGCGGCGGCGTCCTGCGCGCCGATGCCGCGCAGCGGCCGCAGCCCGGTGACCAGGTCGGTGGCCAGCGAGGTGGCCCGGCCGGCCTGCTCCTGCTGGTCGGCGACCCGCCGGGTGATCAGCGGCGAGCTGATCTGCAGCAGCACCAGCACCAGCGGGGTGGCGACCAGGACGACCAGACCCAGCGGTACGGAGATCAGCAGCAGCACCACCGCACTGATCACCGTGGCGACGACGGCACCGACGATCCGCGGCACGTAGTCCAGCAGGTAGGAGGTGTTGTCGGCGTCGCTCGTGGACACCGTCAGCAGATCCCCGGCCCGCAGGTCGGTACGCACCCCGCGCGGATGCAGGATCTTCGCCGACACCTCCAGGCGCAGCTGGTGCCCCTCCTCGGCGATGGCGGCCATGAGCTGCCGCGCGCCGAAGCGGTACGCCATGGTCAGCACCGTGAACTGCACGGCGAGCACGCCCACCCAGAGCAGCAGCTGACCGAGGTCGCCCGGCGTGACGGCCCGGTCGATGACCACGCCGATCAGGACCGGGACGAACGTCTCGCAGGCCTGGTGCACCGCGATGAGGCCGGTGCCGAGCCACAGCCGCTTGGCGTTACGAGTGGTGGTGCGTACGAGAATCCGAGCGCCGGACTTGCTCACTGGGCCATGCTGTCGCGCAGCGACTTGGGGCGCAGGTCGGTCCAGTTGGCGTCCACGTAGTCGATGGCCTGCTGCCGCGGCGCGGGCCCGAAGACGCTGCGCCAGCCCGACGGGATCTCCTTGAAGGACGGCCAGAGCGAGTGCTGCTCCTCGTCGTTCACGAGGACGTGGAAGGTGCCGTTCTCGTCGTCGAACGGGTTGCTGGACACGACGTCTCCCCACAGGTCGGCCGAAAGTAAGGACAGCCTAACCTACGCGCTGAGTCACCTTCGAGCGCGGGATCACCAGCGGCGTACCGGTCTCCGGGTCGTCGATGATCCGGCAGCCCAGCGCGAAGACGTCCTCGACCAGCTCGGCCGTCATGACCTCGCGCGGGTCGCCCTGAGCCACGATCACCCCGGCCTTCATCACCACCAGGTGGTCGGCGTACCGGGCGGCCTGGTTGAGGTCGTGCAGCACCGCGACCATCGTCGTGCCCTGCTCGCGGTTGAGCCGCACGCACAGCTCCAGCAGCTCGATCTGGTGGGCGATGTCCAGGAACGTGGTCGGCTCGTCCAGCAGCACGATCGGCGTCTGCTGGGCCAGCACCATGGCCACCCAGACCCGCTGCCGCTGCCCGCCGGACAGCGTGTCGACGAGGTCGCCGGAGAGGTCGGTCACCCCGGTGGCGGCCAGCGCGGCGACCACGGCGGCCTCGTCCCCGGCCGACCACTGCCGGATCAGTTTCTGGTGCGGGAACCGGCCGCGGGCGACCAGTTCGGCGACCGTGATCCCGTCCGGGGCGATCGACGACTGCGGCAGCAGCCCGAGCCGGCGGGCCACCTCCTTGGCCGGCCGCGAGTGGATGTCCCGGCCGTCCAGCAGCACCTCGCCGGCGCTGGGCTTGAGCAGCCGGGCCAGCGCGCGCAGCAACGTGGACTTGCCGCAGGCGTTGGGGCCGATGATCGCGGTGAACCGGCTCTCCGGCACCTCGAGATCGAGGTGCTCGCTGATCGTCCTGCGGTCGTACCCGATGGTGATGTCGCGGGCGGCGATGCTCATTCAGGACCCCTGTCGTCGCGCCTGGCGGATCAGCAGCCAGACGAAGTAGATGCCGCCCACCGACACGGTCACGACCCCGACCGGCAGCTGGGTCGGGGCGAACGCCCGCTGGGCGAGGAAGTCGCTGAACATCAGCAGGAAGGCGCCCATCGCGGCCGAGGGCAGCAGCGCGATGCCGGGCGTGCGGGTGACGCGCTGGGCGAGCTGCGGGGCGGCCAGCGCGACGAAGGAGATCGGACCGGCGGCCGCTGTCGCGACCGCGGTGAGGGCAACCCCGATGACCAGGTACGCGAGCCGGGTCGGTTCCACCCGTACGCCCAGCGCGGCGGCCGCGTCCTCACCCATCTCCAGCAGGGACAGGCGGGGGCCGTACCCGATCAGGAGCAGGCAGAGCACGCCGACGGTGACCGCCACCGGGGTGACCTGCGCCCAGCCCAGGCCGTTGAGGCTGCCCTGCCCCCACATCAGGGCGGCGAAGGCCGCCTGCAGGTCGACCTTGATGATGAACCACTGGTTGACCGAGGCCAGCATGGCGCTGATCGCGATGCCCACGATGATCAGCCGGAAGCCCTGCACGCCGCGCTTGAAGGCGAGCAGGTAGACCGCGACGGCGGTGGCCAGCCCACCGGCAAGTGCACCGGCCGCGACCACGTAGTAGCCGTTGCCGAACAGCACGGTCACGAGCAGCACCCCGGTGTACGCGCCCGTGCTGAACCCGATGACGTCCGGGCTGCCCAGCGGGTTGCGGGTCAGCGCCTGGAAGACGGCCCCGGCCAGCCCCAGCGCGACGCCGATGATCAGCGCCAGCAGCACCCGCGGCAGCCGCCACTCGACGACCACCAGCCGGGCGGCCCGGGTGCCCTCGCCGGACAGCGCCCGCAGCACCTCGGCCGGGGTCAGGGTGAACTCACCCGTGCCCAGGGTCAGCACCCCGACGGCAAGCGTGGCCAGCACGAGCACCGCACAGACCAGCGCGGGACGCAGCGAGATCCGGGCGGACGCGTTGCGGTGCGGGCGCAGCACCACGACCTTGCGGCCGAAGTCGACGCTCACAGGCCACTCACCCGGGCCCGGCGGACCCACCAGATCAGCACGGGCGCGCCGATGAAGGCGGTGACCACGCCGACCCGCAGCTCACCCGGCCGCACCACGAGCCGGCCCACGATGTCGGCGAGCAGCAGCAGCACCGGACCGCAGACCACGGTGTAGACGAAGATCCAGCGCTGGTCCGGGCCGACGATCCAGCGCACCACGTGCGGCACCATCAGCCCGACGAACCCGATCGGCCCGACCGCGGCGGTCGCCGCGCCGGCCAGCATCATGACCGAGACGGTGGCCAGGAACCGGGTGCGGCCGATCCGGGCACCGAGGGTACGGGCGAGATCGTCACCGAGCGCCACCGCGTTCAGCGACCGGGCGACGATCAGCGCGAGCACCGTCCCGGCCAGCACGAACGGCAGGATCGTGGTGGCCACGTCCAGCGGCCGCCCGGCCAGCGAGCCGATGTCCCAGAACCGCAGGTAGTCGAAGGCGCGGGGCCGCACGAGCCGGATGCCGCCGGAGATGCCGTCCATGACCGCGCCCAGGGCGACCCCGGCCAGGGTGAGCCGGATCGGGGTGGCACCGCCGCGCCCGGTGGACCCGAGCAGGTAGACCAGGGTGAGCGCGAACGCGACCCCGGCGAACCCGAACCACATGTACTGCGCGAGGCTGGTCAGACCGAGCACCCCGACCGCGAACACCACGAACAGCCCGGCGCCGGCGTTGATGCCCAGGATCTGGGTGTCGGCGAGCGGGTTGCGGGTGACGGCCTGGATGACCGCGCCGGACAGTCCGAAGGCGACGCCGGCCAGCAGCCCGAGCACCGTGCGGGGCACCCGCAGGTCCCGCACGATCGACTGGTCGTCGGTGTCGGTGAAGTGGAAGAACGCGTCCCAGACGGCGCCCGGAGAGATGGTGCGGGTGCCGAGGGCGACGCTGAGCAGGCAGACCAGGGCCAGCACGCCGAGACAGATCAGCAGGCCGAGGGTGCGGCGGGCTTGGGTCGCGGCGAGCCCGGCGGCGGCCGGCGCGGCCCTGGGCCCCGGTCGCGTCGCAGCGGCCGTCCGCGTCAGCACCATGCCGCGAAGCTTAGGCTAACCTTCCTTACCCGTCACCTTCCGGTCGTCACCAGCACCGCCGCGGTGGGCGGGGCCGCGCCGCGGCGATCCACCGGCCGACCTCATCGGCCGTCACCAGCGCTCCAGGCGGGCGGACAGCACGGCGAGGGCGGCCATCCCGGCCGTGGAGGTGCGCAGCACGGACTCCCCGAGCCGCACCGGCTGCGCGCCGGCCGCGACGAACGAGCCCAGCTCCTGATCGCTGATCCCGCCCTCGGGCCCGACGACCAGTACGATCTCGCCGGCATCGGGCAGCTTCGCCTGGCTGAGCCGGTCGGTGGCCTCCTCGTGCAGCACGAACGCCGCAGCGGCCGCGGACAGCAGCCCGGAGACCTTCTTGGTGGAGACATCAGGGCTGCCCGAGACCACCGGAAGCCACGGACGCCGGGCCTGCTTGGCGGCCTCCCGCGCGGTGCTGACCCACTTCTCCCGGGCCTTGACCCCGCGGTCGCCGCGCCACTGGGCGACCGACCGGGAGGCGGCCCACGGCACGATTTCGTCGACGCCGATCTCGGTCATGGCCTGCACCGCCAGCTCACCGCGGTCGCCCTTGGCGATGCCCTGCACCACCACCAGGCGTGGATCGGGCGCGGCGACAAAATCCCGGCCGGTGACCTCGACGTCGATGCTGCCCCGGCCGACCCCGGTCACCTCGGCGGCAGCAGTCCCGCCCCGCCCGTCCCCGAGCAGCAGCACCTCACCGACCCGGAGCCGCTGCACGGTGGCGGCATGATGCCCCTCCGCACCGGCGAGCGTGAACCGCTTACCGCCGGGCAGGTCGTCAACGAGGAAAAGAGGCGCAGACACCCGCTCACGCTAGCCGAACGCCGCCGGTCCCTCAGTGCCCGTTGAAGGCGTCCCGCATCCGGGAGAAGAATCCGCCCTGCTTGCTCAGCTCGGCGATGTCCTCACCGCGGGTCTTGGCGAAGTCGCGCAGCATCCGCTCCTGGTCGGCGGTCAGCTTGGTCGGCGTCTTGACGTCCAGGTGCACGAACAGGTCACCGCGGCCCTGCCCGCGCAGGTGCGGCACGCCCTTACCCCGGATCCGCAGCGTCGAGGCCGGCTGGGTGCCCGGCTTGACTTCGATGTTCTCCTCGCTGTCCAGTGTCTTGATGGTCAGCCGAGTGCCGAGCGCGGCGGCCGTCATCGGCAGCGTCACGCGGCAGTGCAGGTCGTCGCCCTTGCGGGAGTAGACGTCGTGGGGGCGTTCGTGGATCTCCACGTACAGGTCGCCGGCCGTGCCGCCGCCCGGGCCGACCTCGCCCTGCTGGGCCAGGCGGATGCGCATGCCGTCCTCGACGCCGGCCGGGATCTTCACGGTCAGCGAGCGGCGGGTGCGGATCCGGCCGTCGCCGGCGCAGGTCGGGCAGGGCTGCGGGATGACCGTGCCGTGGCCCTGGCAGACCTGGCACGGGCGGGACGAGACGACCTGGCCCAGGAACGTGCGCTGCACCGACTGGACCTCACCGCGGCCACCACAGGTCTCACAGGTGGCCAGGTGGGTGCCGGGTGCGGTGCCCGCGCCGGAGCACTGGGTGCACAGGACCGCGGTGTCGACCGTGATCGGCGCCTCGACGCCGAAGGCCGTCTCGACCAGGTCGAGCTCCAGGCGCAGGATCGCGTCGGCGCCGGGCCGGGTGCGCGGCCGAGGTCCTCGGGAGCCACCACCGGCGGCCGTGCCGAAGAACGCATCCATGATGTCCTGGAAACCGACGAACGGGCCCGCCCCGCCGGGGCCACCCGGTCCGCCCGCGCCGCCGCCGCCCGGGGCCAGCGGGTCGCCACCGAGGTCGACGATCTGCCGCTTCTGGTCGTCCGAGAGCACCTCGTACGCCGCGTTGATGTCCTTGAACTTCTCGTGCGCCTCGGGGTCGGGATTGACGTCCGGGTGGTATTGACGGGCCAGCTTGCGGTAAGCGCGCTTGATCTCGTCGTCGGTGGCTTCCCGGCTGATCCCGAGAATTCCGTAATAGTCCTTGGCCACAGGGGTTCGAGTCCTCATGTCTGCCCAGCGCTGAGCGGTTCCGTCAGTTTTGTGCCAGCAAATCGCCAACGTAGCGTGCCACGGCTCGTACCGTGGCGATGGTGCCGGGGTAATCCATCCGGGTCGGCCCCAGCACGCCGAGCCCACCAACGATCGTCGTGCCCGGGCCGTAACCCGTGCTGACCACCGAGGCTGCCCGCAGGTTGTCGATCTCGTTCTCGTCGCCGATGCGGACCCGGGTGGTGCTCGGCTCCACCTCACCGATGAGCTTGAGGAGGATGACCTCCTCCTCCAGCGCCTCCAGGACCGGCCGCAGCGAGCCCTGGAAGTCCAGCACGCCGCCGCGGGTGAGGTTGGCCGTGCCCGCCAGAGCGAGGCGTTCCTCACTGCGCTCCACCAGTGTCTCCAGCAGCACCGAGGCGACGCAGGCCATCGTGGTGCGCTTCTCCGGGGCGCACTCGTCGACCAGCGTCTGCACCAGCGGCGGGGTGTCGGCCAGCTTCTGCCCGGTGAGCTTGGCGTTGATCACGCGGCGCATGTCGAGCACGTCGTCGCCGGGCGTCGGCCCGGGCAGCTCCACCAGGCGCTGCTCGACCCGGCCGGTGTCGGCGATCATCACCAGCATGATCCGGGTGGTGGAGATCGGCACCAGCTCCAGATGGCGCACCGCGGAACGGGCCAGGCTGGGATACTGCACGACGGCGACCTGGCGGGTGAGCTGCGCGAGCAGGCGCACCGTGCGGTGCACCACGTCATCGAGGTCGACCGCGCCGACCAGGAAACGCTCGATGGCCCGGCGCTCGGCCGGGCTCAGCGCCTTGACCCGGGAGAGCCGGTCGACGAAGAGCCGGTAACCGGCGTCGGTGGGCACCCGACCGGCACTGGTGTGCGGCTGCCGGATGTAGCCCTCTTCCTCTAGCACGGCCATGTCGTTGCGGACCGTGGCCGGTGAGACGCCCAGCTGGTGCCGCTCGACCAGGGCCTTGCTGCCCACCGGCTCCTGGGTGGCGACGTAGTCCTCGACGATGGCGCGGAGTACTTCGAGCTTGCGGTCGTCGAGACTCATGTCGTACCCCTCCACCTCTCAGCTGGCACTCCGCGAAGTCGAGTGCCAGTCTACGTCGCCCGCGCCCGCCGCGCGATGATCAGCCGTCAGGGCCCGGGCCACTTAGCCGACTGTCTATTCTCCGACGTCACCCGGGTGTTGCTCTCGCCACGTTCGACGTGCGGTCCTACCGTGTGCGCATGACTGAACCGCCGCGTCCGCCCGGTGAGGGCAATCCCTCGGATCCCACCGCGCCGCTCAACCCATATCCGGGTAACGATCCGACTCCCGGATCGGCCCCGCCGCCGCCCCCGGCGTACGGCTCCCCGCAGCCGCCGAGCTACGGCACCCCGCCGCAGCAGCCGCCGACCTACGGCACCCCGCCGCCCACCTCGGGTGCCGGCGGTTACGGCCCGCCGCCCAGCTCGGGTGCGGGTGGCTACGGCCCGCCGCCGAGCTCCGGCGCGGGTGGCTACGGCCCGCCGCCCGGCTCCGGTGCCGGTGGCTACGGCCCGCCGCCCGGCTCCGGTGCCGGCGGTTACGGCCCGCCGCCCGGCGCCTACGGCCAGCAGCCCGGTGGTTACCCGCCGGGTGGCTACGCGCCGGGCAACGACGACAAGACCTGGATCCTGGTCGCCCACTTCGGGGGCGCGGCCGGCGCGTTCCTCGGTGGCGGCTGCTCCGGCTGGATCGCGCCGCTGGTGGCGCTGCTGGCCAAGGGCAACCAGTCCCCGGTCGTACGGGCCGAGGCGGTCAAGGCGCTGAACTTCCAGATCCTCTGGTCGATCATCGCCATCGTCGGCTGGGTGCTGACCTGCATCGTGATCGGCTTCTTCGTCGGTATCGCGGCCTGGGCGATCGCCACGATCTTCGGCATCGTCGCCGGCGTGAAGGCGAACAACAACGAGCCGTATAACTACCCGATGACGGTCTCGCTCATCAAGTAGCGCTTCGATGGCGCCGGGCCCCGGCCCGGCGCCATCGGCGTCACGGCAGCAGGTCGCGGATCACGGCGTCGGCCAGCAGCCGGCCGCGCAGGGTGAGGACCACCCGGCCGGCCTCGTACGCCGCCGGGTCCAGCAGGCTGTCGGCCAGGGCCCCGGCCGCGCCGGTCAGCCCGGCCGCGTCCAGCGCGGTCAGCGGCAGGCCGTCGCGCAGCCGTACGCGCAACATCACGTCCTCGACGTGGCGGTCCGCATCGGTCAGGATCTCCCGGCCCTGCCCGGGCGACAGACCGGCCTCCACCCGCTTCGCGTACGCGGCCGGGTGCTTGACGTTCCACCAGCGCACCCCGCCGACGTGGCTGTGCGCGCCCGGCCCGAGCCCCCACCAGTCCCCGCCGGTCCAGTACAAGAGGTTGTGCCGGCAGCGGGCGTCCGGCGTCGTCGCCCAGTTCGAGACCTCGTACCAGGAGAAACCCGCCCCGCCCAGCGCCGCCTCGGCGGCCAGGTAGCGGTCCGCGGCCACGTCGTCCTCCGGGTACGGCAGCTCGCCGCGGCGCATCCGGGCCGCCATCCGCGTCCCGTCCTCCACGATCAGCGAGTACGCGCTGACGTGGTCCACCCCCGCGTCGAGCACCGCGGCCAGCGAACGGGCGAAGTCGTCGGGCGTCTCCCCCGGCGTCCCGTAGATCAGATCGAGGTTGACGTGGTCGAAGCCGGCCTCCCGGGCCTCGATCGCGGCCTGCGGCGCCCGTCCGGCGGTGTGCCGGCGCTCCAGGATGCGCAGCACGGCCGGGGCCGCGGACTGCATGCCCAGCGAGATCCGGGTGTAGCCGGCCTTGCGCAGGGCCTGCAGCGACTGCGGGGTGACCGACTCGGGGTTGGCCTCGGTGGTGATCTCCGCGTCGGCGGCCAGCCCCCAGGTGCGGTCGATGCCCTCGAGGATCCGGCCCAGGTCACCCGGGTCGAGCAGGGTCGGCGTGCCGCCGCCCACGAAGACGGTGTCGACGCGCGCGCCGGTGACCGAGGCGGCCAGCTTCAGCTCGGCCAGGACCGCGTCGGCGTAACCCTCCCGGCTGGCACCCCCGCCCAGCTCGCTGGCCGTGTACGTGTTGAAGTCGCAGTACCCGCACCGGCTGGCGCAGAACGGGACGTGGACATAGACCCCGAAACCGCGTCCGCCGACGTCGCGCAGGGCACTGTCGGGCAGCGAGCCGTCACTCGGTACGGGCTCGCCCTCGGGCGCGGGACCAGGCATCCGTCAAGTGTGCACGTACACCGTTAGGGTTCCGGCATGGAGTTGGTCCGTACCGTCACCGCAGCCGGGGTGACCACCGTGACGCTGGACAGCCCGGCGAACCGTAATGCGCTGTCCTCGCAGCTCATGAGCGAGCTGCTGGCGGCGCTCGGCGCCGCGCTCACCGACCCGGCGGTCCGGGCGGTGGTGATCTCGCACACCGGCCCGGTCTTCTGCTCGGGAGCCGACCTGAAGGAGACCGCCGAGGCCCGGGAGTCCGGCCGGATCCCGGCCGAGCTGCTGGCCGACGTGCTCGCCGCGATCTGGGAGTTCCCGAAGCCGGTGCTGGCCCGGATCGCCGGTCCGGCCCGCGCGGGCGGGCTGGGCCTGATCGCCGCGGCCGACATCGCGGTCTGCGCCCGTACGGCGACGTTCGCGTTCTCCGAGGTACGCCTCGGCGTGATCCCGGCCGTGATCAGTGCCACCGTGCTCCCCCGGCTGGCTCCTCGGGCCGCTGCCGAGCTCTATCTCACCGGCGATGTCTTCGATGGGGCGCGCGCGGCGGAGATCGGGCTGGTCACAGCGGCTGTCGAGGCGGACGGGCTGGACGCGGCTGTCACCGCGTACACGGAGTCTTTGGTCCGGGGTGGCCCGCTGGCCCTGGCCGGCACCAAGCAGTTGCTGCGCCGCCGGCCGGCCGAGACCGTGCGCGCCGACCTGGCCGAACTGTCGGAGCGCTCGGCCGGCTACTTCCGGTCGGCCGAGGGCCGCGAAGGTGTCGCGGCCTTCCGCGAGAAGCGCCCGGCCTCCTGGGTGCCGGCGACGCAGGAGACGGGCACTCGTTGATTACTCTTGTCCCCCGACGGAGGGAGTGTGCGTGCGGAGAAAGCCAGTAGTCGTGGTCGTTCTGCTCGCGCTCCTCGGCGCTCTCGGCGTGGTCGTGGCCGTCAACTCCGTCGGCGGCAAGATCAAGCTGCCGCAGCTCGGCCCGGAGTGCATCGTGCGCGCCGACGGCGAGGTCGCCCTCGACCTCGTGCAGATGGCCAACGCCGCCACGATCACCGCCGTCGGCCTGCGGCGCAAGATGCCCGAGCAGGCCGTGGTCATCGCGCTGGCGACCGCGTTCCAGGAGTCCAAGCTGGAAAATCTGGACACCGGCGACCGCGACTCGGTCGGGCTGTTCCAGCAGCGCCCCAGCCAGGGCTGGGGCACGCCGGAGAAGATCCAGGACCCGAGGTACGCGGCGGGCAAGTTCTACTCGGCCCTCAAGAAGGTCAAGGGCTGGCAGAAGATGCGGGTCACCGACGCGGCCCAGAAGGTGCAGCGGTCGGCCTACCCGAACGCGTACGAGAAGTGGGCCGACGAGTCCACCGTGCTCGCCAAGGCCCTGACCGGCCGGGCCACCGGCGCGGTCGAGTGCACGGTGAGCGGCGAGCCCGCCCTGCGCGGGGCCACCGCGGCGGCCGCGCTGGCCGAGGGCATGCGCCTCGACTGGGGCAAGGGCCTCAACACCATCGAGGCGACCCAGAGCGGTGGCCTGACCGTCGCGGTCAAGGACGTCAACGCCGGCTGGCGGTACGCCCACTGGCTCGTTGCGCACGCCAGCAGCACGGGCGTGGAGCGGGTCCGCTTCGCC
Source organism: Actinoplanes sp. CA-051413 (assembly GCF_050955795.1). Taxonomy (NCBI): domain Bacteria; kingdom Bacillati; phylum Actinomycetota; class Actinomycetes; order Micromonosporales; family Micromonosporaceae; genus Actinoplanes; species Actinoplanes sp. CA-051413. The sequence continues at coordinate 1,658,762 of NZ_CP192100.1, read as the reverse complement.
GACCGGGAGTGGAACGCACCCGACGGTAAGTGGCAGCCCGTAACCGGCGGCAAGGGCGCCGGCAACGACACCGTGATCGCCGAGGTCTTCAGCTAGGCGATCAGCCTTCATATTCACGTTTATTCATGCCCGGACGAGTCACGATCACGATGTTGCCTGGTCATAGCGCTGCGTATACATCGACGTGGACAGACAGCGACCGGACTGGTACTAGTTAGTCGTGCTCCAAGCCATCGAGTGGATCCATCTGGGAGCCGTCGGCGTCGCCGCGATCATCTTCGGGATATGCCGGCACAAGCCCGCCCGGATCGGGCCCTGGCTGCTGCTGACGGCGTCCGTCGTCGCGGTGGCCATCGGCGACATCCTGCACGCCCTGCACAAGTACGCTGCCGCCGACATCGCCTACCTGGCGATGTTCGCCCTGGTGGCGCTGTCGCTGCTGCAGCTGACCCGGGCCGGCGCGATCCTGATGGACCGGGCCCGGGTGATCGACCTGGTCGCCTTCGCCTGCGCGGTGCTGCTGGTGATCTGGGTCTTCCTGATCGGTGGCAGCAGCTGGCTGGGCGGGATAGCGCCGGAGGACATGCTCGGCGCCCTGCTGCTGGTCGGCATCTGCGCCCGGCTGGCCGTGGCGGTCTGGTTCAACTGGTCGGCGGTGCTGCTGGGCGTCGGAGCGCTGGGCTGCCTGGGCAGCGACATCGCGTACTCGCTGGCGCCGAGCCACTGGTCCGAGGCCGGCTACATGCTCCTCTACCTGGCCTGGGGCGGCGCGGCGCTGCACCCGTCGATGGTCCAGCTGACGACTCCTCTGCCGATGCGGCCGAAGCCATGGCAGGGCCGCTGGGCGACCCTGCTGGGCCTGTCGGTGGCCACGCCGCCGCTGGTGCTGCTCATCGAGGCGCTGCAGGGCGAGGTCCGCGACGGTGTGGTGATCGCGGTGGCGGGCGCGCTGACGGTGGTGCTGGCCTTCACCAGGCTGGCCGACTCCGTGACGCAGAACAGCCAGGCCCTGACCCGCGAACGCGTACTGCGCGAGGCCAGCGCGGCGCTGGTCGCGGCGGCCGACGACGCCGCGGTCGACGAGGCGGTCCGCACGGCGGTGACCCAGCTGCTGCCCCCGCACGACGTGCAACGCATCGTCTTCGCCACCGACGACCGCCAGCTCACCCTCCAGGCCCTGCCGGCGGCGGCGACGAGCCCCCGCCCGCGCAGCTGGTGGCTGGACGACGAGAAGAAACCCGGAACGGACCCGGCCGACGGGACACTGGTCTGTCCGCTGTGGCTGGAACCGCTGGCAGTGGCCCGCCCGAGCGGCGGTGCGCTGGTGCTGGCGGGCCGCAAGGACATGCTGACGGTGAGCCGCGACGCCCTGGAGGTCCTGGCCGGCCAGGCGGCGCTGGCCCTGGACCGGATCTCCCTGGTGGAGGCGGTGGGCCGCCGCGACAGCGACCTCTACCTGCGGGCGGTGATCCGCAACACCGCGGACATCATGCTGGTGATCGACGAGGACCAGCAGATCCGGTACGCGAGCCCGGCGCTGCACGAACTGATCGGCGAGAAGGAACTCCCCCCGTTCGCGAAGCTGCCGGATCTGGTCCACCCGGACGACCGGGGCCAGATCCGCCGAGCCCTCCGCGACGAGGGCGACGGGGTGGTCTACTGCGCCCTGCAACGGGCGGACGAGACCCAGGTGATGGTGGAGGCGACGTACCGCGATCTGCGCGAGGACCGCCTGGTCCAGGGCTACGTGGTGACGATGCGCAAGGTCACGAAGCCGCAGGACCCGGTGGAGCAGGTGCCACATCTGGAGAACGTGGACGAACTCCCGGCCTGGGTGAACCGCCGCAGCGCGCAACACAAGTTCCGCTACTGAACAAGCTCGCTCAGTAAGGCGATCCACCGCGTGGCGGGCGGCTCTGCCTGGTCGGGGTCGCGAACCATCGTGACGCCCTGATAGCCGAGCCGGACGGCCGCGGCGACAAGCTCAGGATCGTCATCAACAAAGAGACAATCGGCCGGCGAAAGCCCGAGCGCGTCACTGCCGGCGCGGTACATCCGCGGATCGGGCTTGCGGCACCCGAGAACGGCCGAGATGACCAGGGTGACGAAGAAGTCCCGCAGCTCGAGCCGGCCAAAAAGGTCATCGAGATCCGGCCAGGCATCCGAGACGACAGCCATCGGCACCCCGTCGGCGTGGAGTCGGGCAAGCACGTCCCTGACCTCGGGGTAGGGCTCGACCGGCAGGCCGGCGGCGGGCTGGTCAAGCTCGGCGAGCGGCTCGGGGGTGGGGGCGGCGATGCCGAGGGCTTGGAGGATGGCCCGGTGGTAGTCGGTCCTGTCTGCGGTGCCGGAGGTGCTGTCGAGCAGCGCCTGGCCGGCTGCGAAGGCTGCCGGTAGGGCTGAGTCCGGGATGCCGGGGACGTGGCGGGCCAGGACCTGCTCGAAGTCGTACCGGGGATTCCAGCGGCCGCCGACGGGTCCGATGAGTACGCCGCCGGCGTCGAGCAGAAGCCCCCGAACAGCCATCGGCCCAAGCTAGCGGCCGGGTCGCGGACTGCGCAGCCCGCAATCCAGCGAAGCCCGGTCCTCAAGGCGAAGTCTCAGGTGGAGCTTGGGCTTGGCGCGGAAGCCCGGGGCCGAGAATGAAGCCCGAGGTGGAGGGCAAGCCAGCCGGACGATCAAGCCCGCCTGGCAGGGCAAGCCCGACCGGAAGGCCGGGGCCGGCAGCAAGGCCCGGGGCCGCCTAGCTGCGCGAAGCGCGGTGCAAGGCAGGGGTCAGCCGCAAGGCCGGGGCGGCTGCAAGGCCGGGGCGGCTGCAAGGCCGGGGGCGGCTGCAAGGCCGGGGGCGGCTGGATGGTGAATCTAGGTGGAGGCGACCTCGACTCGGGAACGAGTCCGAGGTTGAGGCGAAGCCGAGCCGAAGGCGAAGCCCGAGTGCGCGCGAAGCGCGCGGAGGGTGACCAAGCACGGACATGGCAGGGAGCGAAGCGACCGGTCTCGGCGTGAGCGACGCTCAGCACCACGCACGGACCTACGACCGGAACTTGCCCTTGATCTTGCGCCTTGTGATCTGCATCGCTCTGGCCTGCACCGCGCCCGCTCGGTCCCGCTCCAGCTCGCTGGTGGCTCAGCGTCGCGAGACTTCCCCGGCTTGCGACAGGAGACGGAAATGCAGGAACGCCGGACCTCGCGGTCCGGCGTTCCTGTGTAGCTTTCGGTTCAGCCTCAGCTGATCCGGGTTCAGCGGGTGACGCCGCGGCGGCCGAGGATGCCGACGACCAGCGCCACACCAACGGCGGCCAGCAGGACCTGGAACAGCAGCTCGATCCAGTCGATGCCGCCGGTGTTGTCCACGCCGAAGGCGCGGGCGATGACCGTGCCCAGCAGGGCGGCCACAACACCGATGACCATGGTCAGCCAGATCGGGATGTTCTGCTTGCCGGGTACGACCAGGCGGCCGAGGGCGCCGATGATCAGGCCGACGATGAGCGCGGTGATGATGCCGGTGACGGTCATTGAAGGTCTCCTTGGGGGGTAGAACAGTTGTTGCGTTCGTCTGAACCCCAGAGTTCCCGACCGGCCGGAAAACCAAACCGCCCTATTTTTTGTTTGTTTTGCTGTCGACCGAGTCCGAGGTCGACAGCGCGGCGATGAAGGCCTCCTGGGGGACCTCGACGCGGCCGACCATCTTCATCCGCTTCTTGCCTTCCTTCTGCTTCTCGAGCAGCTTGCGCTTGCGGCTGATGTCGCCGCCGTAGCACTTGGCGAGCACGTCCTTGCGGATGGCGCGGATGGTCTCGCGGGCGATGATGCGGCTGCCGATGGCGGCCTGGATCGGCACCTCGAACTGCTGCCGCGGGATGAGTTTCTGCAGCTTGGCCGCGATCGTGACGCCGTAGTTGTATGCCTTGTCCTTGTGCACGATCGCGCTGAACGCGTCCACCGGCTCGCCGTGCAGCAGGATGTCGACCTTGACCAGCTCCGCCGCCTGCTCGCCCGAGGGCTCGTAGTCCAGCGACGCGTAGCCCTTGGTCTTGGACTTCAGCTGGTCGAAGAAGTCGAAGATGATCTCGCCCAGCGGCAGGGTGTAGCGCAGCTCGACCCGTTCGGTGGACAGGTACTCCATGCCGAGCAGCTGGCCGCGGCGGCTCTGGCACAGCTCCATGACGGCGCCGACGTATTCGTTGGGGACCAGGACGGTTGCCCGGACCACCGGTTCGTGGATCTCGGCGATCTTGCCGTCCGGGAACTCGCTCGGGTTCGTGACGACGAACTCGGCGGCGTCCTCGGTGAAGACGCGGTAGACCACGTTCGGCGCGGTGGAGATCAGGTCGAGGTTGAACTCGCGTTCGAGCCGCTCGCCGATGATCTCCAGGTGCAGCAGGCCGAGGAAGCCGCACCGGAAGCCGAACCCGAGCGCGGTGCTCGTCTCCGGCTCGTAGGTCAGTGAGGCGTCGTTGAGCTGCAGCTTGTCGAGGGCGTCACGCAGCGCCGGGTAGTCCGAGCCGTCGATCGGGTACAGGCCGGAGTAGACCATCGGCTTCGGGTCGGAGTAGCCGCCCAGCGGCTCGGTGGCCGGCCGCTGGTTGTTGGTGACGGTGTCGCCGACGCGGGACTGACGGACGTCCTTCACACCGGTGATCATGTAGCCGACCTCGCCCACGCCGAGCGCGCCGGCCTTCTCCATCTCGGGCGAGACGACGCCGATCTCCAGCAGCTCGTGCACGGTGCCGGTGGACATCATCTTGATCTTGTCGCGGGCCTCGATACGCCCGTCGATGACCCGGACGTAGGTCACGACGCCGCGATAGACGTCGTAGACAGAGTCGAAGATCATCGCGCGGGCCGGGGCGTCGTGGTTGCCGACCGGCGGCTGGAACTGGCGGACGACCTCGTCGAGCAGGTGCGCGACGCCGACCCCGGTCTTGCCGGAGACCCGCAGCACGTCGTCGGGCTCACAGCCGATGAGCTTGGCCAGCTCCTCGGCGTACTTCTCCGGCTGCGCGGCCGGCAGGTCGATCTTGTTGAGCACCGGGATGATGTGCAGGTCGTTCTCCATCGCCAGGTACAGGTTGGCGAGGGTCTGCGCCTCGATGCCCTGCGCGGCGTCGACCAGCAGGACCGCGCCCTCACAGGCGGCGAGGCTGCGGGAGACCTCATAGGTGAAGTCGACGTGGCCCGGCGTGTCGATCATGTTGAGCACGGCGGTGTCGCCGGTGCGGTCACCCTCGCGGACGATCCACGGCATGCGCACGGCCTGGCTCTTGATCGTGATGCCACGCTCGCGCTCGATGTCCATCCGGTCGAGATACTGAGCGCGCATCTGCCGCGGGTCGACCACGCCGGTGATCTGCAGCATCCGGTCGGCCAGGGTCGACTTCCCGTGGTCGATGTGCGCGATGATGCAGAAGTTGCGGATCCGACCAGGATCGGTCGCTCCGATGATGTTCACGCCGGGGTCGAGCGGTCCAGGCACGATCGTCCGTTCTCTTCAAGCGGGCTGGCTGCCGATGAACGCACCGGCAACGTCTATCGTCCCACGCCGCGCGGCAAGCCCCGATCACACCCGGTCCAGCGGCCGGTGCGGCCCCGGCGGAAGCTCGACGTGGATCTCGGCGCCGGGCCGGACCGGGCCGCCCCGCAGGACCACGGCCATGACGCCCGCCCGCCGGCTGACCGAGCCGTCGGGCTCCCGCCCGAGTACGCGTTTGAGCAGGCCGGGACGGTAGTTGTTGATCTGCTGGCAGGGATTGCGCAGTCCGGTGACGACGATCGCCGGACGGGGGTCGGGGGTGCCGTCGGCTTCGGTGTGCTCGTGGTCGTGGTCGGCCGGATCGCGCTCGGTGACCGGCCCGGCGGTCTGCTCGGCGGTCTGCTCGGCGGTCTGCTCGGCGGTCTGCTCGGCCTGGATGCGGGCGGCGAGAGCGGCTACGGCCTCGGCGCTGGGAGCGTCGAGGGTGGCGCGCCCAGCGACAGCCACAACCGCGGCGGCACCGTCCGGCGGACCAGCGAGGTCGGTCTCCATGGCCGGTGAGCGTTCCGCGGCGGGCGCCGGCGCGTGAGCGACGTCGACAGCCGAGGAGCGTTCCGCGCCCGGCGCGGGGGCCGGGCCGAAGCGCAGCACAGTGCCCACCGGGAGCGCGAGCAGGTCGATGCCGGTCGTGGTGACGTTCTCCCCCAGGCCACCGGCCGGGACGTCGTAGCCGGCCTGATTCACCTCGTCGTGCAGCTCGGCGCGGATCAGATGCACCTGGCGAAGGTTGGGCTGGTCCGGGTCCACGGCGACCCGGCTGCGGTGCCGGACCGTCAGCCCGGCATGCACATCACCGGCCACACCCAGCCCGGCGATCAGCACGATCTCGTCGCGGACCGGCTTGCTGAACGAGTAAACGTCGTTGCAGCTCACCGACACGACCGCGCCGCGCATCGACCGTTGCTCCCCCACCGGGGCCGTCTCCTGCTGATGAACGTCCATGCGCCTGATTCTGCCCAAACCAGACCACCCGTTCGACGTCGTTTCCCGCCCCCTGGGCAGTCCGGCGGATCAGTCCGGCGAATCAGTCCGGCGGCTCGAGGAACAGGGCGGACAACCGGGGCAGCCGCTTCTGCATCTCCTCCTCGTTGTCGAAGTCCCACAGCATCGCCGGATCCGGCCGGGTCCTGGGCGTCTCGCTCGGCGGCAGATCGTCCGCGGTGGCCTCCCGGTAGGCCGCCTCGGCGATGCCCAGCACCTCCTCGGCCTCGAACACCGCTCCCGTCGAAGCCGCCGCCTGCACCGCCGGCAGATCGGCCAGCGAATCCGGCTCGCGCACCGCCCGGGCGACGACATCCCGCCCGTTCGCGATCAGCCAGCCGCGGAAGTTGTCGAAGCCGTCCTCGGAGCACCCACCGTTGATCAGGTAGGCCGCCGCCCAGAGGTCTTCCTTGCCCGAGGCGTTCATCACCTTGTCGAGGTGGCGGCCCCACGCCACGATCTCGGCCGGGTCGCGCCCCACCAGCTCGGCGGTGGCCCGCTTGGCCACCTCGTCGGGCGAGCCCGGCCGGTCGGCGGTAGCCCGGTCGATGACCGCCCAGAAGTCGTCCGTTCTCATGGGCACAGCCTGCCAGCCGGGTACGACAAAAACGGGGAGGCAGGATGGGGGCATGCGCGCCGTCACATTGCCCGAGGTCGCTTACGGCGCTACCGCCGTACGTCCGGATTGGGGGGATCTGCCGGCGGCCTTGCGGGAAGCGATCAGCTTGCGGCTCGGCTCGCCGGTCGTGGCCGCGGCCGCGGCGGGCGGTGGTTTCACCAGGGCTTTCGCGGCCGTGCTGACGACGGCGGCCGGGGACCGGGTCTTCGTCAAGGCCGCGCCGGTGACGGAGCCGATCGCCGACTGGTACGCCCGTGAGGCGGCCGTCACAGCCGCGCTACCGGCCGAGGTACCGGCCGCGCGGCCGCGGTGGACGCTCGTGGCCGAGGGGCACTTCGTGCTGTGCCTGGAGGCGATCGCGGGGCACGTGCCGGAGCTGCCATGGGCGCCCGGTGACCTGAGCGCGGCGCTGGCGGCCTGGCAGGCGTCGGCGGTGGCGTTGAGTCAGCCCGGCCCTGAGCTGCTCGCCCTGGGCCTGCCACGGCTCGGCGACATCGTGCGTGACGAGTTGTCATGGTGGTCCGAGATCGCGGCGGGGCGGGCGCCGCTGCCGCCCGCGCCGGACTGGGTGCCGGGCCGGCTGAACGAGCTGGCCGCGCTGGAGCGCGGGCTGCCGGAGCTGGCCGCGGGGTCCGGCATGCTGCACGGCGACCTGCGGGTGGACAACGTTCTGCTGGACGCGTACGGCGCAGCTTGGCTCTGCGACTGGACCTGGCCCTGCCTCGGCGCACCGTGGTTCGACACGGTGACGTTGCTGGTCACGGCGTACGCGAGCGCCCTCGACGTGGATGCCGCCCTGGAGCCGTGGCAGCCGCCGGCGAACGGTGTCGACGGCGCCCTGGCCGCGCTCGGCGGATACTGGCTGACCAGCGCGGCCCGCGGTCCCAGCAGCGCCTCGCCGCACAGCCGGCAGCACCAGCGGTTCAGCGGCGAGCAGGCCCTCGCCTGGCTGGCCGAGCGCCGCGGCTGGGTGCCACCGAAGTGAGCCGTGAGCAGGCCGGGGAGCCGAGCGATTTGGGCGGCGCGAAGTGGGCCTGATACATTAGTTCGTCGCGTGTGGTGACGTTGCTGTTTGCTGCGTCGCCACCGTCCGAGTACATCATCCGAACTAGTCAGGACAAGGCTGTCGCGTGGCGAACATCAAGTCCCAGATCAAGCGCAACCGGCAGAACGAGAAGGCCAGGCTGCGCAACAAGTCGGTCAAGTCGTCGCTGAAGACCGTGATCCGCAAGCTGAACGAGGCGAGCGCGTCCGGCAACGCCGAGACGGCTACCGCGCTGCTGCGTGACGCCTCGCGTCAGCTCGACAAGGCTGCGAGCAAGGGCGTCATTCACAAGAACCAGGCGGCGAACCGCAAGTCGGCCATCGCCAAGCGGATCGCCTCGCTGTCTGCCTGACCGCAGGCTGGTTTCAGCGTCACACACCTCTGGGCACCGCCGAACCTCCGGGTTCAGCGGTGCCTGAGTTGTTTCCCCGGTCAGGTGACACAGTCAGGCAGTGGGAGGGGCGCGCCCGCCTACTCGTAGCGGCGGGCTGCCGACTGTCGTGCACGCTGCTGGCTGTCGTCGAGGTCCTCGGTCCACTGCCGGGTCACCGGCGGACCGTTCAGCGCGCTCGCGTCCATGGCGGCCGGGGTCCAGCGATCTTCGTCGGGCGGCCCGGAAGCCAGGTCTGTGGTGCTTCGCCGAACGACGGCCGGGCGCAGCGCAGGTGACCCGCCCTCCGGCGCAGCCGCGCTGACCTGCGCAATTACGGCGGGCGACAGACGAACCGTCGCCGCTCCCGGTGAGGCAGCGGAAGCGCGAACCCCGGCAACCGGCGGCCGGGTGGTCGCGGGACGGATCAACGCGCCGGCAACCACGTCGTTGAGCTTGACCATGGCCGCCACGGTCAGCGGCAGCGCCAGCACGCCCCACCAGCTGACCAGCTCGGCGAGCGCCAGCAGGATGCCCAGCGCGACGGCGCCCTCCAGGAACACGAAGCAGAGAAAGCCACCGGGCGCGAGATATTGCAGACCCAGCATGCGGGCGTAGAGCGGCTGCTGGCGGGCCTCGTCACGGGACAGCCCGGCCCGGCGTGACCGGGTCATCGCGAGCCGCCGGAGTTACGGGCAGCGGCGACGGCGAAGACAGCGCGCTCCAGTGCGTACCCCCGGTCCTCGGCACCGCCCTTGACCGCCGCGTTGCAATCGGCCGCCGCGCGCATCGCGTCGACCAGGCCCTCCGGCGTCCAGCCGCGGCTGCGCTCCTGGGCCTTCTGGATCTTCCACGCGGGCATGCCGAGCGAGCTGGCCATCTGGTACGGGTTGCCGCGGCCGGCCGAAGCGACCCGGGCCACCGTGCGCACACCGTCGGCGATCGCGTCGGCGATCGGCACCGGGTCGACACCCACGTGCAGGGCCCAGCGCAGCGCCTCGAGCGCACCCGGGACGTCACCGACCATGGCGGCGTCGGCCACCGCGAAGCCACTGACCTCGGCGCGTCCCTTGTAGTAGCGCGAGACGACGGCCGCGCTGATCTTGCCATCGGTGTCGGCGAGCAGTTGCGAGCAGGCGGCGGCGATCTCCCGCAGGTCGGTGCCGACCGCCGCCAGCAGCGCGGACGCGGCGGCCTCGTCGCACCGGCCACCGTTGCGCCGGAACTCGTCACGCACGAACGCGATCCGCTCGCGCTCCCCCTTGAGCTTGGCGACGGCGACGACGGTCGCGCCGGCGGCCCGCAGCCCGTCGGCGAACGCCTTGCCCTTGGCGCCACCCACGTGGGAGACGATCAGCGAGACGTCGGGGTCCGGATTCTTGGCGTAGGCCAGCAGCGCGGCGACGAGGTCTTTGCGCGCGTCCTGCCCGCTGCGGACGACCAGGACACGGCGCCCGCCGAACAGCGACGGGCTGAGCATCTCGGCGACCTCACCGGCGCTGAGCGCACCGGCCTCGTATTCGCGGACGTCCGCGCCGGGCTCATCGGCCCGCGCGGCGGCGACCGCGGCGGCGATCGCCCGGGCAGCGAGCAACTCCTCGTCGCCTTGGACGAGCAGCAACGGTGCCGGGGACGCGGTGTTCACGTCGGAAATCTTCGCACGAAGGTCTGACGCTTCCGCACGACTCACTCCTGCGCGCAGCCCGCTGACCGAGGAACGCGAAACCAGACATATCGGTGATCCGCCATGCGGCCGCCGCCGTAATGGTTCTCGATCAGGCTGAATGTCTGGCTCGCCGGACGAAGGTGATCCCACCCACATCCGAACCGATCGCCCGGGGTCGAAGGGAACGGTCGGCCTAATCCGGGCGTGTCGTTGTGACGATCGACGCCCGGCCGGTCGTCAGTGGTCCTTCGGGAGGTCGGCGGACGCGGTGGCCCAGGTCTTGTTCGGACTGGTCGCCAGCGTGAAGGTGACCGTGCCGCCGGTCTGCACGAACGACTCCGGGAGCCAGGAGCGGCGCAGCGTCGAGCCGTTCAGCTTGAGCCCTTGGACGTACGGGCCCGCGGAGTTCGCGTTCACCGTGAGGCGGACGCCGTTGCTGCGGTCGATCACGACGCGGGTGAACACCGGGCTGCCCAGGAGCATCTCCGCCCGGCCGGGAACCTGCGGGAACATGCCGATCGCCGCGAACGCGTACCAGGCGCTCATCGTGCCCAGGTCGTCGTTGCCGGGCAGGCCCGCCGGACCGGTCCCGTACGCGGTGTCGACGATCTGCCGCACAGTCTCCTGGGTCTTCCACGGCTGGCCGAGCCCGTTGTACATCCACGGCACATGGATGCCCGGCTCGTTGGTCGGGTCGTAGCGCAGCGCGTTGCCGCCGAGCACCGCCCAGTTGCCGTTCTCGTCGTGGAAGAGCCCGTCCAGCCGGGTCGCCGCCGCCGTACGCCCACCCATCAGCGCCGCCAGCCCGGACACGTCCTGCGGCACCATCCACGTGTACGTGGCACTGGACCCCTGCGCGAAGCCCACATCCGTCGACGGCGTGAAGCCGCTCTGCCAGCTGCCGTCCGCCCGCCGCGCCGCCTGGTACCCGACCGCCGGGTTGTACGTGTTCTTCCAGTAGTCGCCACGCGGCAGCAGCTGCCGGTACAGGTCGTTGCGCCCGGCCCGCCGTGCCCACATCGCCAGGGAGAAGTCGGCCAGCGAGTTCTCCAGGGTCTCCGCGGCACCGCCCCAGCAGTGGCAGATGTCGTTCGCCGCGTACTTCAGCGCCAGGTACGTGTTGAGCGTCGGCCGCTGCCCGAGGCACTGACCGGGGCAACCGGCGTCGGAGAGGGCGTCCGGATTCTGCACCGTCGCCTGCCGGACGAGCGAGTCGAGCGCCGCCCGGGAGTCGAAGTTGCGGGCGCCCATGGCGTAGTACGTGGCCAGCGTCGGCGCGGCCGGGTCACCGGTCATGACGTGGGTCGGGGCGCCGAGGTGCAGCCAGCGGTCCCAGATGCCGTTGTTCTGGGCGGCGAAGTCCAGCATCGACTGGGCCATGTCCCCGGCCACGTCGGGCCGCAGCAGCGCGAGGAACTGGATCTGCGCCCGGTACTGGTCCCAGCCGGAGAACGTGCCGTACGCCGCCCGCTGGCCGGCCCGGATGCTGTGTATCTGCCGGTCGGCGCCGAGGTAGCGGCCGTCCAGGTCGTTCATCGTCTGCGGCTGCATCAGCGAGTGGTAGACCGCGGTGTAGAAGGCTTTCGTCCGCGCCTCGGTGCCGCCGCCGACCCGGATGCGCTTGAGCTCGGTGTTCCAGGCGTCGCGGGCCGCCGCGGCAACGGAGTCGACGGTGGCGGTGGCGGGGACCTCGGCGTCCCGGTTGGCGGCGGCGCCGGCCGGGCTCACGTACGAGATGCCGACCCGCATGCGCACCGCCCCGCCGGCGGCCGTGTCGAAGCCCACCCAGCCGCCGGAGCCCTTACCGGCCCGGTCCGCGCCGGTGAGGTAGCCCTCTCCCCCGGTGGCGGTGGTGCCGCCCGGGGTGACGGTCGCGTTCTGCCAGGTCCCGGTCCGGGCGAAGTCACGGTCGAAGGCCGCGCTGAAGTAGAGCCGGTAGTAAGAGCGGCGGTTCGGGTTGGTCGCCCCGCCACCGTTGCCCCGGCGCCCGCAGAAGCCGCCGGTGAGCACCGACCCCGTGACGGTACGGCTGCCGGCGTCGATGGTGATCTCGGCGTCCTCGCTGCCGTTGAGCGAATTGGACGTGCGGAACAGCAGGTTGGCGGCCGAGCCGGTGGGGAAGGTGAAGTCGCCGACGCCGGCCCGGGTGCTGACGGCGAGGTCGGTCCGTACGCCGTTGTCTAGCCCGACTGTGTACCGGCCGGGGGTGGCGGACTCGTTGGCGTGCGCGAACGTCGAGACGTACTGCTGATCACGGGTGTCCGCGGTGGGTGAAGTGGTGACGTCCCCCACGTACGGCATGATCGGCACGTCCCCGGCGGCCCCCGGGCTGCAGCCCGCGCCGTTGACGTGGGTCAGGCTGAAGCCACGCACCTTGGTGACGTTGTACTCGTAGCCGTTGGCCGCGCCGGTGTTGGTCTGGTCGCCGTTGGTGCTGGTCGGGCTCCAGGCGATCATGCCGAACGGCCGGGTCGCGCCGGGCCACGTGTTGCCGCCGCGGGTGGTCCCGATGAACGGATCCACATAGCTCGCCGGATCGTCGACCAGCGGCACCACAGCGGGTGCGGCGGCGGCCGCCACGACCGGCGTCAGCGTCACGACCAGGACCGCTCCCACGACCCCGGCCAGCGCTGCACGAACACGAGACGTCGACATACGTGGACCCTACGACGAAGTTGATGATCACCGATGTTCCCGGGCCCGGCCGCCGGGTGAACGCTGCGCGAACCGTCACCCACGCCGTCCGGCCAGCCACTGCTCGAAGGTCTGCGTGCCCCGCGGCCCGGGACCGGTGGGCAGCAGCCCTCCGTGCGCCATCGGCCCGGGCAGCCACAGCGGCACCACGGCACGCCGGCGGACGACGCCGGCCCGGACCAGCCGCCGGGCCATGTCGGACAGCGACTCCACCCGCGGCCCGGCCAGCTCGGGCGCGGCCTTCTGCGGTTCGCCGCCGACCAGCTCGACAAGGGCCTCGGCCACCTCCCGTACGGCGACAGGCTGCACGGTCAGGCGGGGCACCAGGGCGACGGGTCCCGGCATCCGCTCGAGGATCTGCTCGGCGAACTCGTGGAACTGGGTCGCCCGCAGCACGGTCCACGGCACCGAGCCAGCGCGGATGATCTCCTCCTGCCGCAGTTTGCCCTGGTAGTAGCCCGTGTGCACGCGGTCGATGCCGACGATGGACAACGCGACGTGATGCCGTACCCCGGCCCGCGCGGCGGCGTCGAGCAGGTGACGCCCGGCTCGCTCGAAGAAGCCGACCGCCTCGGCGCGCTTCAGCGTCGTCACGTTACTCACGTCGATGGTGGCGTCGACCCCGGCGAGCGCCGCCTCCAGCCCGGCGCCGGTCACGAGATCAACGCCGGTCGACCGGGCCAGCACCACCGGCTCGTGACCGGCATCCTTGAGCGCCTGGACGACGTGGCGGCCGGTCAGACCCGTGCCGCCGGCCACTGCGACCTTCATGCTCGTACTCCTTAGGTTCGTCGTTGTCATGAGGACGAGGGCGCGCCACCGGACGTGACAGGTCATTGCGGCGGGTCGCCGCGAGCCACGACCGCGAGACCTGAGCCGGTGTTGACGGCGGCGAGGTCACCGCCCCGATCGGTACGCAGGATCCGCGTCCCGCCCCGGCTCAGCCGCGCGAGCAGGGAGGTGTTCGGGTGCCCGTAGACGTTGCCGGCCCCGACCGACACGAGCCCCACGGCGGGGTCGACAGCGTCGAGGAACTCCGGCAACTGGTACGCCGAGCCGTGGTGCGACACCTTGAGCACGTCGGCGCGTACCGCCGCGGGCCCGAGATGGTTGAGCAGTGCCTGCTGCTCCTCGGTCTCGGCGTCCCCGGGCAGCAGCACCGTGCGACCGTCGAGCTGGGCCCGCAACACCAGGGAGTTGTTGTTCGGGTCGGAGTTGGTGCCGTGCAACGGCTCGTACGGCCCCAGCACCGTCAGCGCGAGCCCACCCACCGTGTACGACCAGCCCGGCCCCACCGCGAGCATCGGCACCCGGGCACCGGCGGCCTGCGCGGCGACGAGGGCACGACCGCCCGGTGGCTCCGGCCAGTCCGGCGTGATCACGCCCAGGACAGAGCGGTTGCGGAAGACGCCGGCGATCCCACCGATGTGATCGACGTGGAAGTGACTGACGACGAAGAGCACGACCTGCCGTACGCCGAGCCGCCGCAGGCAATGGTCGACGGAGGTCGGCTCCGGTCCGGCGTCGACCACGACCGCACGCCCAGCGCCGGCCGGCAGCACGATTGCATCGCCCTGGCCGACAGCGCAGGTGACGATCAGCCAGCGCGGCGGCGGCCACCCCGACGCGATCAGCCGTACGGGCAGGGCCCCGAGCATCGCCCCGAGCGAGACAACCGCCACCAACCGCCGGACGAGCGGCCGCCGTACGGCGATGAGCAGCGCGACCGTGACCACAGCCAGCAGCAGGGCGCCCAGCACGCCACCGGGCCACGGCAGCGCACCCGCGGGCACCCGGGCGCCGTACGTCGCGACCAGCACCAGCCACCGAGCGGGCCACTGCCCCAGCCAGGCGGCGAACTCAGCACCGACCGGCCAGACGGGCGACAGCACAGCGGCGGAGACCCCGAACAGCGTGGCGGGCGCAATCGCGGGCACCACAAGCAGGTTGGCGGGTACGGCGACCAGGCTCACAGAGCTCGAGATCCCGGCGACAACCGGGCCACACGCCACCTGGGCGGCGGCGGGCACAGCCAGCGCCTCAGCGGCCAGCAGCGGCCATCCCCGGCGCCGGAGGGCGTCCCGCCACTTCGGTGCGAGCAGCAGCAGGCCGCTGGTCGCCAGCACGGACAGCGCGAAGCCGATGTCGCCCGCGAGCTCCGGGTCGACGACGATCAGCACTGCCACCCCGGCGGCCAGGGCGGGCAAGGCGGCGCGCGGACGCCCGGCGGCCAGCCCGATGAGTCCGATCGCCCCCATCGCGGCGGCTCGCACCACGCTGGGTGACGGCCGGGCCAGGATGACAAAGCCGACCAGCGCGACGGCACAGACGAGAGCGGTGAGCAGCGGCTCGGCCCGGGTCCACCGCACCGCGAACAGCACCACCCCGAGGATGATCGCCACGTTGGCGCCGCTCACGGCGTTCAGATGCGTCATTCCGGTCGTGCGGAAGTCCTCCTCCAGCGCGTCGTCGAGCCGGCTCGTATCGCCGACGACCAGGCCAGGCAGCAGGCCGCCGACGTCGTCCGGCAGCGGCGCGCAGGCTCGTTGCAGACCGGCACGCAGCGTGCCCGCGGCGCGCTGAGTCCACGACGAACGCCCGTGCAGCACGGGCGGGTCCTTCACCGACAGGACGGCAGCCCGCAGGTCGCCCCCACGAGGGGCCATCAGGCGGCCTTTGACCGAGGCACGCTGGCCGGGCAGCAGCGGTTGCCAGGCCGGATCGGAGCCCAGCACGAGCGCCCGCACCGAAAGCCGCAGCCGCGACCCGTCCTCGGGAAACACCGAGGTCAGCTCGACCGCGACCAGGTAGGTGGCCGGCAGCCCGGGCGACCCCCGCAAGGCCCGCGGATCATCCCGCACCACAAGATCCACTCGTACGGTGGCACCGGCATCAACAAGCGCAGCAACCGGCCCGGCATCCCGAACACTGACCCGCGCGGCGGTGGCCACGGCTCCGCAGCCAGCGCCTAGCAAGGCAGCAGCAACCAGCCAACGCACCGCTTCTCGTCGTGAGTCATCGAAGGCACGCGGTATGCGGTGGATCAGGGCTGTGCCTGCGGCCGCCGACAGCGCCCCAGCGCCGAGGATGAGGCCCCAACGCGCGGACAGGTAGAGCGAAGCCAGCGCAGCGAGCCACAGTGCAACCGCGAAGCTCGCCAGCCGAAGATCCGGCACGCGATCCTCTGACGGATGGTTGCCGGCCTCGCGGCTCACACGGTCACCAGGTCTTTGAGTTGTTCGTAGCGGGCTGCGCCGATGCCACTCACCTGGCGGAGGTCACTGACCGCCTTGAAGCCGCCCTGGGCATCGCGGGCCTCCAAGATGCGCTGGGCCAGGACCGGTCCTACGCCTGGGAGTGTGTCGAGGTCGGCGAGGGTGGCGGTGTTGAGGTTGATCGGCCCGGCACCAGGTTGCCCGGGTGCTGCGGGACCGGCAGCGCCGGTCGGAGCAGCGCCCGGCGGTGGCGTGACGCCGACCATGATGAGTTCACCGTCAGCGACCTTGCGGGCCAGGTTGAGCGGGGCCACATCGACGCCCGGGCTGGCGCCGCCGGCCGCTTGCAGAGCGTCCGCCACGCGGGCACCCGGCGGTAGTTCGACCAGTCCGGGTTTGCGGACCTTGCCGCCGACCGCCACGACCACCGCAGCCGGCGAGGACGGCTTGGCGCCTGGTCCGGCCGGAGCGCTGGTCGCTGGTCCAGCTGCGTCCGAGTCGTCCGAGTCGTCCGCGAGGGAGGCGTCCGCGGCGGCGGGGTCGATGCCGGGTGGAGCTACCGGATCAACCCGCGGACGGGCCCGCCACGCCAGCAGGGCCGCGATCACGACCACGAGGATCGCCACCGCAGCCAGCGCCTTCACCCCGCGACGGCCGGGGTCGAAGGCGCCGAGACGCGAACGCGGAGCGCTGTCGAACGCGCCGGCGCCGGTCAAAGATTCTTCGCCGGGGTATTCGTCGTCGGCATCGGGCCCGAACAGGGCAGGCGGCCGCAATGCTTCGGGGGGAGCCCACGGCGGCCGAGTCGCCAGGTCTTCGGGGGCGGGGATGGGCGGCGGCGCAGGCGGGCTGGCTGCGGCGACAGCAGGGCGCGGCTCCTCAGGCTGCAGCGTCACATCATCCGGCCAGCCCGGCAACAGATCGTTCCAGGTGAGCGGTGGCCCACCCGGCACTGGCCAAGCCCCGTCACCATCCCCACCTTCGGGCAGCGCGGACCTCCGGGGAGGCGACGATGAGGGGGCATGGTGAACCAAGTCCGGCTCCGGTGAGGGCGGTGAGGGCGGTGGCGGCTCGAAAGGAACAGGGGCAGCGCGATAAGGCGGTTGGTCCGAAGAGACGGGCTCGGACGAATCCCCGGCAACGGAGGGCGCCCCTGAACCAGGAAGCTCGCCGGACAGCCGCCTCGGCGGCGTAGCCCACGGCGACCCCGAAGGCCGCGAAGAGCCCACAGACCCTGACACCGGCCGGCTGCGCACCGGCGCCAGAACCGTCCGCAGCCTGGCACTGACTTCATCGGGATTGCTCGCCTCACGCACCGGCCGAAATTAAGCCGAAGCAAACCTCCCCCGCCCCGCCCCCTGTGGATAAAAACGGACTGTGGATAACCTCCGGCCCCGTCCCCCGCTTTGCTAGACATGGCGCTGTGACAGTTACCGACCTGACCGAGGCCACCGTCCGGCTACGGGCCGCCGGCTGCGTCTTCGCCGAGGATGAGGCCGCCGTGCTCGGCAGCGCCGCCACCGATCCGGCACATCTCAGCGAGCTCGTCGATCGCCGGGCGCTGGGCGAGCCCTTGGAGCAGGTCGTCGGTTTCGCCGACTTCTGCGGCGTACGGGTCCGGCTGCGCCCCGGCGTCTTCGTGCCCCGGGTCCGCAGCGAGCTGCTCGTGCACACCGCCCTGGCCGAGCTCAGAACGCCCGGCAAGACCGTGGTGGACCTCTGCTGCGGTTCCGGTGCGCTCGGACTCGCCGTACGCGAAAAGGCACCAACCATCCGCCTGGTCGCCGCGGACAGCGACCCCGTCGCCGTGGCCTGTGCGCTGGACAACCTCGGCGGGGAGGTCTTCCAGGGTGACCTCTTCACGGCCCTGCCCGAGGAGCTGCGCGGTCACGTGGACGTCCTGCTGGCTAACGTTCCCTACGTCGCCACCGAGCATCTCGCCCTGCTCCCCGCCGAGGCCCGCCTGCACGAGCCCCGCACAGCCCTCGACGGTGGCGCCGACGGGCTCGATGTCTTCCGTGCTGTCGTCGCCGGTGCCGCCGACTGGCTCGCCCCTGGTGGGCTGCTGCTGTCCGAGATCACCGAAGCGCAGACCGAGGCCGCCGTCGCAGCTGTGCGGGCCGCGGGGCTGAATGCGGGCGTCGTCGAGGACGAGGATCTGGAGGCGCGGGCTGTCACCGGTCGGTGGTCGGAATGTTTAGCGGTAACAGCCCTGCGATAAGGTCAGCGGCCGATGCCGGGGGGCAGAGCAAGGAGGCACTGCGCGTGGGGTTTTTCCGCAGGGTCGCCCGGGCTCGGCTGGCCAGCCAGGTCATCAGAAGGCTGCGCCGTGCCGGGTTCGCCGACGCCCGATACCACTCGGCGACCTTTTCGGTGAGTTTCACTCCGGACGGTGACGACGTTCCGAGTGTGCTTGAGCTCGACGGACTGCTGGCGCAACGGTCGCGAGGGCGCCGGCGCCGGCGTCGGGTCGACCGGTTTGTCGCGGGGTTCCTGCGCAATCCCGGCCTACCTGTGGACTGGCATGCGGCCCGTCCGCTGCTGCGGCCGGTGCTGCGGGGCGTGACCACGCCTTCGGACGTCAGCGCGCCGCTGAGGCGGTCCGCGCTGCCGTTCCTGGCCGAGTTCGTCGTGGTGGACCACCCCGAGACGATGACGTACGTGTCCGTCGACAACGGGTGGGACGTCGATGCCGACGAGGTGTTCGCGGCCGCGCGGGCCAACTTGACCGCGGCGAAGCTGCTGGGCAAGGCCACCGAACCGGTCGTCGTGCAGTTCATCGACGACGGGGACTCCTACTGGACCTCGCATCTGCTGCTCGACGGGTGGCTGGCCGGGCTCGCCGGACAGGTCGGCGGGGAGCCGGTCGCCTTCGCGCCCGATCGGGGCACGCTGCTGGTAACTGCGGACAACAGCGATCACCTGCCGGGGTTGTTCTCTCAGGCCGAGGCGATCTATCTGGCGTCGCCGCGGGCGATCACCCCGATGGCCTACGTGAGTGACGCCGACGGGCGCACGGTGCCTTACCGGGCGGCGCCGGGCTCACCGTACGAGATCTGTGTGCGGCGGGCGCAGGGGGTGCTCGCTGCGCGGGAGTACGCCCGCCAGGCCGAGCAGTTGCCGCTGGCGGCGGAGTTGCTGATCGCGGACAACGGTCGCACCCGGGCGTTGTGGCCGCAGGACGGGCCGGCGCTGCTCCCGGTGGCCGACGAGGTGCAGGTCGGCGAGACCATCCGGCCGTGGCGGGAGGTCGTGCCGCACCTGACCGAGGAGCAGCTCACACCCCCACGCTGGCGCGGCGAGAGCTGGCCCAAGGACACGGGCCAGGACTGACCATCGCGCGGGCTCAGACGCGCCGGTGCACGACCACCCCGGCAACCCCCGGCCCCACGTGGGCCGCGACCACTGCCCCGATCTCCGTGATGTAGCAGTCCCGGAGCCGGTCACCCAACCGCATGGTCACCGCGTCAGCCAACGCTGCCGCCCGGTCCGCCGCCCCCAGATGGTGCACCGCGATGTCCACCTCCCCCTCACCGGAGGCCTCCACCGTCAGATCCACCAGCCGCGCCAGCGCCCGACCGGCGGTACGCACCTTGTCGCGCACCACGATCGACCCGTCGACCACGTGCAGGATCGGCTTGACCGCCAGCGCCGTCCCCAGCAACGCCGACGCCGCGCCGATCCGGCCGCCGCGGCGCAGGAATTCCAGGGTGTCCACGTAGAACAGCGTGCTGACCTGGGCGGAGTGGTCGACCGCGGCCTGGCGTACTGCTTCCAGGGTCGCGCCGGTGCCGGCCACCGTGCTGGCGCCCAGGGCCGCGAAGCCCAGGCCCATCGCCGTGGTGCCGCTGTCCACCACCTGGACCAGCGGTCCGACCTCTCCGGCCGCGAGCAGGGCCGCGTCGTAGGTGCCGGAGAGCTGCGACGACAGGTGCACGGAGACGATCCCGTCCGCTCCCGCGTCGAGCAGCCGGCGGTACGCGGCCACGAACTGCTCCGGCGCCGGCCGTGAGGTGCTCACGGTGACCCGCCGCTGGCCCAGTGCACGGGCCACGTCGGCCGGGGAGATCTCGGAGCCCTCCAGGCCCTCCTCGCCGTTGATCACGACGGTGAGCGGGACGACGGTGAGGTCGTACGTCCCGCTCAGCTCGGACGGCAGGTACGCGGTGGAGTCGGTGACGACCGCGACGGGCATGCGGGCACCGTAGCCGATGGTGGCCTAGTTCGCGCGGAGGGTGGTGACGATGAACGGCGTGCCCTGCTGGCAGGTGGTCATCATGCCCTGCTCGACGCGGCCCGTGACGGTGACCGAGGCACCGGGCTTGGCGTCGGCGCGCTGGGCGGGATCGTTGATGATCAGCAGGTGCTTGTCGAGGAGCAGGCAGTTGGGCTCGACCCCGGCGGCGATCGTGCCGGTGAGGGTCTGGGTGCCGCCGGCCGGGGGCTTCACAGTCGCGGACTCCTCCGTCGGGGCCTCGGACGGGGTCGACGGAGCCGACGAGGCGGGTGGGACCGAGGAGCCCGGCGCACCGGCGGAGTCGCCGTTGGCGCAGCCCGCGAGGGCCAGGGCGACGAGCAGAGGCAGGCTGATGCGTCGGATAGTCATGGTGGTTGGACGCTACCCGCTGCCCCGCCCGTTCCCGGCACCGGAGATCAAACTGGCGGCGGGACGGGGCGGTCGCCGAACGGGCCGACGTTGTAGCTGCCGAGCTGCCAGCCGCGTTCGTCGTCGTGGGTGAGCTCGGCCCAGTGGCAATTCTGCAGGGCCCGCAGGGTGCGCAGCTGCTCGCGGGGCCAGCCGAGCAGGTGCCCGATGCCCGAGCGCGCGGCCGCGCCGTGGGTGGCGACGACGATCGTGCTGTCCGGCGGCACCCGGTCGGTCGCGGCCTGCAGCGCGTCGGCGACGCGCTTGCCGAGGTCGTCCAGGGTCTCCACGTCGCCGCCGATGACGTCGGCGCCGGCCCGCCAGCGGGCGAACTCCACCGGGCGGGTCAGGGCGACCTTGGCCATGGTGAGGCCCTGCCACTGGCCGAACGAGCGCTCGCGCAGCCGCTCGTCATAGGTCACCGAGAGGCCGGTCAGGGCGGCCAGCGCCGCCGCGGTGTCCGCGGCGCGGCTCAGGTCGCTGGCGACCAGGGCCGTGGGACGCAGCCGGACCAGCAGCTCGGCGGCGTCGACGGCCTGTTGCCGGCCGAGCTCGTTGAGCGGCACGTCGGTCTGGCCCTGGACGCGGTTACCCGCGTTCCAGTCCGTGTTGCCGTGCCGCCAGACGATGACGCGAGTGGTCATGCCGCGCCGGAGGAGGCGTCCGCCTCGGCGAGGTCACGATCCACGAACTCGATGGTCGGGCAGTCCTTCCACAGCTTGTCGAGGGCGTAGAACTCCCGCTCCTCGGCGTGCTGGATGTGGATCACGACATCGATGTAGTCGAGCAGCACCCAGCGGCCCTGTCGCTCACCCTCGCGACGGACGGGCTTGGCCTTCTCGGGCAGGTTGAGCAGGGCTTCCTCGATGGCATCGACGATCGAGCCGACCTGGCGCTCGTTGGCCGCCGAGGCGATCACGAACGCGTCGGTGATGTAGAGCTGGTCGGCGACGTCGATCAGGACGATGTCCTGGGCCTTCTTGTCGGCCGCGGCCTGCGCGGCGGTCAGCGCGAGCTCGCGGGCGCGTTCGGTGACGGGCACCGGTCTCCCCTCGTTCGGTTTCAGAGTTACCAGCCTCTCATACCGGTATGACATCTCTACCCGGATGAATGGCCCTAAACCGGACCTTCGCTCCGATAAAGTCCACGCTTTGCGATGTACTGCACCACACCATCGGGTACCAGATACCAGACCGGCTCCCCGTCGGCCACGCGCTGGCGGCAGGCGCTGGACGAGATGGCCATCGCCGGCACCTCGACGAGCGTCACCGTGTCGGCCGGCAGGTGGGCGTCGGAGAGCTCGAAGCCCGGCCGGGTGACCCCGATGAAGTGCGCCAGCGAGAGCATCTCGAGGGCGTCCTTCCAAGAGAGGATCTTGGCGAGCGCGTCCGCGCCGGTGATGAAGAACAGGTCCGCCGTGGCGCCGAAGACGGCGTTCAGGTCGCGCAGCGTGTCGACGGTGTACGTCGGCCCGTCGCGGTCCACGTCGGCCCGGCTGACCTGGAAGCGCGGGTTGGAGGCGGTGGCGATCACCGTCATCAGGTACCGGTCCTCGGCGGGGCTCACCGCGCCCTTCTGCCAGGGCTGCCCGGTCGGGACGAACACCACCTCGTCGAGGTCGAAGCGGCTCTGCACCTCGCTCGCCGCCACCAGGTGACCGTGGTGGATCGGGTCGAACGTGCCGCCCATGATCCCGATTCGTCGCCGCTCCCGCATCCGGCGAATCCTAGATCAGCCGTCGAGGCGTCGCCGAACGGCGGTGAGCAGCGCGGCGGCGGTGAACGGCTTCTCCAGCAGCGCCACCCCCGGCTCCAGCGTGCCCTGTGAGGCCAGCACCGGCTGGGCGTACCCGGACATGTAGAGCACCCGGGTGTCGGGCCGTACGCAGACCAGCCGCTCGGCCAGCTCCTTGCCCAGCATGCCGGGCATCACCACGTCGCTGACCAGCAGGTCGATGGTGCCCTCGTGCACGGCGGCGAGCTCCAGGGCCTGCGCCCCGCCGTCGGCGGTCAGCACGTGGTAGCCCGCCCCCGACAGGATCCGGCCCGCCACGTCGCGCAGGGCGTCCTCGTCCTCGACCACGAGCAGCGTCTCGCCGTGCCCGGCGGTGCCGACGGGTTCGGGCGCGGGCGCGACCGATTCCTCCTCCGACGCACCGGCCGGCAGCAGGATGGTCACCGTCGTCCCGAGGCCGGGCTCGGAGGTCAGGCTGACGCTGCCGCCGGCCTGGGTGACGATGCCGTAGACGGTCGCCAGGCCCAGCCCGGTGCCCTCGCCGCTGGCCTTGGTGGTGAAGAACGGCTCGAAGGCCCGCTCGATGACCTCGGGGGCCATGCCCTGGCCGGAGTCGGAGATCCGCAGGCGTACGTAGTCACCGGGCGCGAGGTCGGGATGGTCGCCCACCCCCAGGCGTGAGCAGGCGGTGTCGATCACCAGGTTGCCGCCGGCCGGCATCGCGTCGCGGGCGTTCACGGCCAGGTTGACCAGGAGCTGCTCGATCTGGCCGGGATCGCAGGTGACCGAGGGCAGTCCCGGGGCCGGCCGGGTGATCAGGGTGATGTGCTCGCCGATCGAGGTGCGCAGCATGTCCTCGGTGTCCGCGATGACCGCGTTGAGATCGAGCACCCGCGGACGCACGACCTCGCGGCGGGCGAACTTGAGCAGCTGGTGGGTCAGGTCCGTGCCGCGCTGGCCGGCCCGGATGACCTGCCGGGCGTCGTCGGCGATCGCCTTCAGGTCGGGCGCCGGCGCCTCGGCCTCCTCGATCACGAAGTTAGCGTAGTTGACGATCACACCGAGCATGTTGTTGAAGTCGTGGGCGATGCCGCCGGCCAGCTGCCCCAGCGCCTCGAGCCGCTGGTTGCGGTGTTCCTGCACCTCACTGCGCTGGCGTTCGGCCTCGGCCTGCAACCGGTGGCGCTCGGTCATGTCCCGGATCACCGCGACCGTGAGGCGGCCCTGCGGGGTCTGCACCCGCGACAGCGACGCCTCGGCCGGAAAGATCGTGCCGTTGCGCCGGCGCACCTTGAGGGCCAGCGTGCCCATCAGGCTCGTGCCGGGGCCGCGGTCGTCGGCCTCGCGGCGCAGCCCGGCCAGCTCCGGCACGCGCTCGGTGTCGGGCAGCAACGTGTCGGCGCGCAGACCCAGCATCTCGCCGCGGGGCCAGCCGAAGACATCCTCGGCCCGGTCGTTGACCAGGACGATGCGCCCCTCGTCCATCACCAGGATCGCGTCCGGTGCGGCCTGCAGCAGACCACCGGACAGCTCCTCGGACCACTCCACCAGCCCCCACCCCCGTAAAGCCGAGGCTAACGGCTCGAACGGGGGACAACGGGCGGAATCCGCTATCCCCGGGCAACCAGGGCACGCCGGACGTCGTCGTCGCCGTCCGTGACGACCCGCCGCAGGATCGCCGAGAGGTCCGGCGTCGCCAGCAGCTCCGCGGCCAGCTCCCTGGTCCGCGGCCTGACGACCACCGACGGGTACGCCGCGACGGCCACCCGCTCCCCGCTCATCCCGGTCCGCCGGCGCAGCATGCCCGGCATGTCGGCAAAGTAACGGGCCACATAGTCGGTGGTCAGGTCGAGCTGCTCCGGCTGCCAGAACCCGTGCGCGGTGGCCTCCAGGATCCGGTTCGAGGCGGACATGTCGTTGACGATCAGCTCCCAGGCCCTGGCCTTGGCCTCGGCGTCCGGCAACGCGGCCCGGCAACGCGCCGCCTGCTGCTCACCGGTGGCGCTCAGATCCCCCGCCAGCGCCGCCTCGATCTCCTCCGGCCCGGCCTCCCCCAGCACGACCAGCCGGTACAGGATGAGCCAGCGCAGGTCGTCGTCGACGGTCACGCCCTCCGGCACACTTTCGCCGGCGAGCCAGCCGCGCAGCCGGGGCACGTCGGCACTCGCGCCGATCAGGCCGCGCACCGCGGCGAGCTGACGGGAGCTGCCCGGCTCGGCCGCGGCCAGCAGCCGGTCGCTGGCCTGGGCCAGCATCTCCAGGGCGGCGGGCCGGGTCTCCGGGGTCGGATAGCGGTCCACCAGCGTGCGGGTCATCCGCAGCACGTCCTCGACCAGCGCCACCTCGCGCTCGACCGGCAGGGCGGCCAGGACCAGCGTGACCAGCTCGGCGACCGGCCGCTCGCCGTCGACGACGGCGTCGAGCGTCGCTCCCCAGAGCAGCGCCCGGGCCAGCGAGTCGTCCAGCAGGGGCAACATCAGCGGTACGGCGTCAGCCGACTTCTCGTCCAGCCGGATCTTGGCGTACCCGAGGTCGCCGTCGTTGACCAGCAGCAGCTCCGGGACGGGTTCCCCGGTCAGCTCGGGCAGCGGGGTCCGGCCGCCGTCCACCGCCGGATCGAGGTCCACCTCCAGCAGCCGGCGCCGGACCACAGTTCCGTCCGGCCCGCGGTCGTAGAGCCCGACGCCGATCCGGTGCGGCCGCAGGGTCGGATAGTCCTCCGGCGCGGTCTGCACGAGGCTGACGGCCGTGTAGTGGCCGCTCTCGTCCCGCTCGACCTCGGCGCGCAGCGTGTTGACCTGGGCCCGGCGCAACCAGACGTCGGCCCAGGCGGTCAGGTCCCGGCCGGAGGCCTTCGAGACAGCGGCGAGCAGGTCGGCGAGGGTCGCGTTGCCGTACGCGTGCGCGGCGAAGTGCTCGTTGAGCCCGGCCAGGAACGCCTCGTCACCGACCCAGGCGACGAGCTGGCGCAGCACCGCCGCGCCCTTGGCGTACGAGATGCCGTCGAAGTTGAGCAGGGCCAGCGCGGTGTCGGTGACGTCGCTGGGGGCCACCGGGTGGGTGGACGGGCGCTGGTCGGCGCGCATGCCCCAGGCCTTGCGCTGCATCGCGAACGTGGTCCAGGTGCCGGTGAACGCGGTCGCCTCGGCGGTGATCCGGGTGCCGAGGTACTCGGCGAACGACTCGTTCAGCCACAGGTCGTCCCACCAGGCCATGGTGACCAGGTCGCCGAACCACTGGTGGGCCATCTCGTGCGCGATGACCATGGCGCGGTGCTCGCGCTCGCTGTCGGTGACCGCCGACCGGTAGATGAACTCGTCGCGGAACACCACCAGCCCGGGGTTCTCCATCGCGCCGAAGTTGAACTCGGGGACGAAGGCCTGCTGGTAGTGACCGAACGGGTAGCGCACCTCGAAGATCTGGTGATAGCGGTCCAGGCACTGCTTGGTGACGGTGAAGATCTCCGCGGCCTGCTCGTCGAGGTGCTCGGCGAGCGCCTGACGGCAGTAGAGGGCCAGCGGGATGCCGTCGTGGGAATCGGTACGGAAGTGGTACGGCCCGGCGATCAGCGACACGAAGTACGTCGCCAGCGGCTTGGTGGCGGCGAAGCGGAACCGCCCGCCGTCGGCAGCACCGGCCGGCTCCCCGTTCGCGGCGACGAGCCAGCCGTCGGGGGCGGTCACGGCCAGCGTGAAGGGCGCCTTGAGGTCGGGCTGGTCGAAGCACGGGAAGATCCGCCGGGCGCCGTCCAGGAACATGTGGGCGTACAGGTAGACGCGGCCGTCGGCGGGGTCGGTGAAGCGGTGCAGCCCCTCCCCCGTGTTCGAGTACGCCATCAGGGCCTCGACGACCAGCTCGTTCTCCCGGGCCAGGCCGGTCAGCGTGAGCCGCTCCTCGGCGAGCGCGGCCCGGTCCACCGGCGTGCCGTTGAGCGTGGCCGACAGCAGCTCGGCCGGCTCCAGCTCGGCGAACGTCGTGGTGCCCGGCTCGGCGGTGAAGCGCACCACCGTCCGGGACCGGAAGGTGTCACCCTCGGCGGTCAGGTCGAGGTCGATGTCGTACCCGGTGACGGTGAGGGTGGCGGCCCGGGCGGTGGCCTCGGCGCGGGTCAGGCTCGGCATTCGCCCATCATGCCGGTCCGGTGATGACGACGCAGTTCTCCGCCCGGCGGGGCGAGAAACTCGTCACCGCGGACCTCACCGGGAAGTGACCGCCGCCAGCGACTTCTCGAAACACACGCTGTACGGGTTGCCGACGTACTCGCCGAAGACCGGGATCGGCACGTAGCCGGCCGAGCGGTACAGGCTGATCGCCGCCGGTAGGTAGGTGCCGGTCTCCAGGCGCAGCACCGGCCGGCCGTCGGCCAGCGCCTCCTCCTCCAGCGCCACGATGAGCTGGCGGGCGATGCCCCGGCCGCGGAACGCCGGTCGCACGTACATCCGTTTCAGCTCGGCCACGCCGGGCTCCAGCGGCTGCCACGCCCCGCACGCCACCGCGCGCCCGTGCAGCACGACGACCAGGTACGCCGCGTTGTCGTGCGGCATGTAGACCACGCCGTCGACGCCGCCGTCGGCCTCGCTCAGCTCTTTCTGCTGCGCGATCACCAGGGCGGCCAGTTCGGCGTCGGACGAGGCACGCGATTCGATCAGCACGCTGGACACCTTAGAACGGGTCAGTTTCCGCCGGGTTGCGGGGATCTGGCCGGGACCCGGCGGAAAGACCTACTCGTCGTCGCCGAACTCGTCGTCCTCGACCAGCACCGGCTTCGACGCCATCGAGACCGACGACACTGTGCCGTCCTCGGACATGTGCAGCAGCTCGTCGTCGCCGCGGACCCGGCGGGCCCGGCGGGCCGCCAGTCGCGCGGCCGCGCTCGCCCGGGTGTTCGTCTCTTCCAGGCGGATGTCGGTGCCGCGTGGTCCGGAGACGTACTCGGCGGTGTTGGGCTGCCAGTCGAACTCGCGGTCGCCGATCCGGACCGGGCTGCCGGCCTTGGCGCCCTGCTTGGCCAGCGCCGCCTCGACACCGAGGCGGTCGAGCCGGTCGCCGAGGTAGCCGATCGCCTCGTCGTTCTCGAAGTTGGTCTGCCGGACCCAGCGCTCGACCTGGGGACCGCGGACGACGTAGACGCCCTCGCCGTCGACCTCGATGGTGAAGCCCTTCTCGTCGACCGCGCGGGGCCGCACCACGGCCCGGGTCGCCTCGGGAGCCGGCTTGGCCAGCCGGTGCGCCGCCACGGTCTCGGCGAGCGCGAAGATCAGCTCCTTGAGGCCCTCGCGGGTCACCGCGCTGACCTCGAAGACCGGCATGCCGCGGGCCTCGAGCTCGGGGCGCACCATCTCGGCCAGGTCGCGGCCGTCCGGGATGTCGATCTTGTTGAGCACGACCAGCCGCGGCCGCTCCTCGAGCCCCCCGTATGCCGCCAGCTCCGCCTCGATGGCGTCCAGGTCGGCCAGCGGGTCCCGCTCGATCTCGGGCGCGGCGGCGTCCAGCACGTGCACCAGCACCGAGGTGCGCTCGATGTGCCGCAGGAACTCCAGGCCCAGCCCCTTGCCGGTGGCGGCGCCCGGGATCAGGCCCGGGACGTCGGCGACGGTGAAGGTCTGGTCGCCGGCCTGCACGACACCCAGGTTGGGCACCAGCGTGGTGAACGGGTAGTCGGCGATCTTGGGCTTGGCCGCGGACATCACCGAGATCAGCGACGACTTGCCGGCCGACGGGAAGCCGACCAGGCCGACGTCGGCGACGCTCTTGAGCTCCAGCACGACGTCGAGCTGGTCACCGGGCTCGCCCAGCTCGGCGAAGCCGGGAACCTTGCGCCGGGCGTTGGCCAGTGAGGCGTTGCCCCGGCCGCCGCGACCGCCGCGGGCGACCTCGAAGGTCGTGCCCTCGCCGACCATGTCGGCGATGACCTCACCGTCGAGGGTCTGCACGACCGTGCCGTCGGGCACCTGCAGGACCAGGTCCCGGCCCTTGGCGCCGTCGCGGTTGGCCCCCATGCCGCCGGTGCCGCTGGGCGCCTTGACGTGCGGATGGAAGTGGAAGTCCAGCAGGGTGTGCTGCTGCGGATCCACGACGAGCGTGATGCCCCCGCCGTGCCCGCCGTCGCCACCGTCGGGACCCCCGAGCGGCTTGAACTTCTCTCTGCGGACGGAGACACAGCCGTGCCCGCCGTCACCTGCCTGCAGGTGCAGCACAACCCGGTCGACGAACGTAGCCACTGTGTTTCCCTACCTCAAACCCGAAAAGTAAAAGACACTGTGTTCTCCTACCTCAAACCAGAAAAAGCAAACAGCGGGCCACGGACCCCGTGAGGTCCGCGGCCCGCTGTGACGTGATGCTTACTCAGCCACCGGCACGATGCTGATGGTCTTGCGACCCCGCGTGTGACCGAAGAGCACGTTGCCCTTGGCCAGCGCGAACAGCGTGTCGTCGCCACCGCGGCCGACGAGCTCTCCCGGGTGGAACTTCGTGCCCCGCTGGCGGATGATGATCTCGCCGGCGTTGACCAGCTGGCCGCCGAACCGCTTGACGCCCAGCCGCTGGGCGGCGGAGTCGCGGCCGTTGCGGGAGCTGGACGCACCCTTTTTGTGAGCCATGGCTGCCCCTACTTCCCGCTCTTGATGCCGGTCACCTTGACGCGGGTCAGCGGCTGACGGTGCCCCTGGCGCTTGTGGTAACCGGTCTTGTTCTTGAACTTGTGGATCCGGATCTTCGGACCCTTGGTGTGCTCGGCGATCTCGCCGGACACCGTCACGCTGGCAAGCTTGGCCGCATCGGTCACCAGGTTGTCACCGTCGACGAGGAGCACCGCGGCGAGGGTCAGGGCGTCGCCGGGCACACCCGCGAGCTTCTCGACCTCGATCACGTCGCCCTCGGCAACCTTGTACTGCTTGCCGCCGGTCTTGACGATCGCGTACATCGACGCGGACTCCCTGAGACTTACGCAGCGGAAAAGCTGCTGGCGGATGAAACTGGATCCGGCATGCGCCCGGGCTTCCCGAGGGGGATGGGCCAGGGCGCGCACGGAACAGGCGCACGAAAATGCGCCGTCAGAAAGACTACTTCATCGAACGCCCCGGACCCAAACCGGGGACCGCTCAGCTCGAACCACAGGCCTTGTCGAGGGTCTCCTGCAGCTTGGTGAGCTGGGCGGCATCGATCTTCGTGACGTCACCCTTGAGCGCCGTGACCTGCTTGCCCATGTCCGCCAGGGCCGCCTTGAGGGTCGGCTCCGAGGCCAGCTTCGACATGTCTGTCAGCGCGTACGAGTAGTTCTCGACGTCCCGGGTGGTCTTGGCCTTGGCCTTGGCCACCTGGTCGGCGTCCTGCGCCGACTGGGCGTCGATGAGCAGCTTCAGGTCCTGCGCGAAGTTCTTGGCGGCGTCGCCGCCGGTCTTGGCGGCCTGCTGGCAGATCGCCGAGCTGTTGCCCGACAGCGCCGCGTCACCGGACTGCGGCGAGGCGGTGGCCGCGGCTGAACCGGTGGTGCCGCCGCCGGCCGCCGGTGCGGCAGCTCCCGACGTGGCCGGCGTGGGCGCGGCCGTGGTGGCGGCCGGATCGTCGGCCGAACAACCGGCGCCGAGCAGAAGAAAAGCGCCGCTCACAGCGGTCGCGCACAGCAGGCGTCGCATCGGGGATCGGTACTCCTCGCAGGTGGGGCTCGGGGGGATCACGAGGGTAACCGAGATAGATCAGTGTGGCTGCGCCGGGCGGCCCGGCCGGGAGATCCCCGCCGAGGCCGCCCGGCCACCACGCTTACGGCCGGGTCCGCCGCCGGGTGCCGCCGCGCCGCGAACGACGCCGGCCGCCCGCTCCCGCGCCCACGGGCTCGTCGTCGTCGCCGTCCTCTTCCTCGTCCTCCGCCGCGTCCGGGTCGTCCGACCCGGTCAGCTGGAGCGGCTCGGCCGGATGGGCCGCGCCGTTGGTGCCCGTGTCGTACCGGGAGAGGTCGTAACCACTGATGTCGTAGTCGTCGTCGGAGGCCGTGGTGGCCGCCGGCGCGGTGCGCGCCACGATCCCGGAGCCGGCCGCGACCGTACCGGTGGACTGGCCGGCCGGCAGGCCCGCCGTCTCCGCCGCCGGGTCCTCGGTCGTCCGGTCCTGGGTCGTCCGGTCCTGGGTCGTCCGGTTCTGGGTCGTCCGGTCCTGGGTGCTGGGGGCGGGCTCGGCCGCCACCGGCTCCGCCGGAGCCTCCTGAGCGTCGGCCGCCGTCTCGGTCGTGACCTGCTCGGTCTCGGCCGGGGCCGGCTCGTTGCCGCCGCCCCGCCGGCGCCGCGACTTGGTGCTCGGCTGCTGCGCCGGCGCCTCGGTGCGGGCCGCCGCGGCGACCGCCTTCACCTGGGTCGCCGCGCCCGGGACGCGCTTCTCCGGCACCGGCTCGGTGTGGATGATCAGGCCCCGGCCCTTGCAGTGGTCGCAGGTCTCGGTGAACGCCTCGAGCAGGCCCGCACCGATCCGCTTGCGGGTCATCTGCACCAGGCCCAGCGAGGTGATCTCGGTGACCTGGTGCTTGGTCCGGTCCCGGCCCAGGCACTCGGTCAGCCGGCGCAGCACCAGCTCGCGGTTGCTCTCCAGCACCATGTCGATGAAGTCGATCACCACGATGCCGCCGATGTCGCGTAGCCGCAGCTGACGCACGATCTCCTCGGCCGCCTCGAGGTTGTTACGGGTGACCGTCTCCTCGAGGTTGCCGCCGGCACCGGTGTACTTACCGGTGTTGACGTCGACCACCGTCATCGCCTCGGTGCGGTCGATGACCAGGTGACCACCCGAGGGCAGGAAGACCTTGCGGTCCAGGCCCTTGAGGATCTGCTCGTCGATGCGCTTGTCGGCGAAGATGTCGTTGACGCCGGTGTAGCGGTGCAGGCGGTCGAGCAGCTCGGGTGACACGGAGTCGAGATAGCTCTCCACCTCGCCGTACGCCTGCTCGCCCTGGATGACGACCTCGCGGAAGTCCTCGTTGAACAGGTCCCGGACCACCCGGATGACCAGGTCGGGCTCCTCGGAGAGCGCCGCCGGCGCGTGCCCCTCGGCCGCCTTGGCCTGGATGTCGTCCCACTGCGCCTGCAGCCGCTTGACGTCGCGGGCCAGCTCGTCCTCGCTGGCGCCCTCGGCGGCGGTGCGCACGATGACCCCGGCGCCGTCCGGCACCAGCTTCTTCAGCACGTCACGCAGGCGCTTGCGCTCGTTGTCGGGCAGCTTGCGGCTGATCCCGGAGGCGTTGCCGTTCGGCACGTAGACCAGGTGCCGGCCGGAGAGCGCGATGTGGCTGCTCAGCCGGGCGCCCTTGTGCCCGATCGGGTCCTTGGTGACCTGGACCAGCACCGAGTCGCCGGAGCGCAGCGCCTGCTCGATCGAGCGGGCCCGGCCCTCCAGCCCGGTGGCGTCCCAGTTGACCTCACCGGCGTAGAGCACGGCGTTGCGGCCGCGGCCGACGTCGACGAACGCCGCCTCCATGCTCGGCAGCACGTTCTGCACCTTGCCGAGGTAGACGTTGCCGACCATGGTCCCGGACGTGGTGCGCGAGACGTAGTGCTCCACGAGCACGCCGTCCTCGAGCACCGCGATCTGGGTCCGGTCGGGCTTCTGCCGCACGACCATGACCCGGTCGACCGCCTCGCGGCGGGCCAGGAACTCGGACTCGCTCAGAATCGGCGGCCGGGTGCGGCGCTGCTCACGACCGTCCCGGCGACGCTGCCGCTTGGCCTCCAGCCGCGTCGAGCCGGACACCCCCTGCACCTCGTCCGAGCGTTCGCGGGTGCGCGGCTCCCGGACCCGGACGACGGTGTGCACGCCGTCCTCGATGCCGCCGGTCTCGCTGTCGCCGGCGCCCTTGCGACGCCTGCGGCGCCGGCGGCGGGTGACCCCGTCGCCGTCCTCGGCGTCCTCCTCGTCCTCGGCCTCGGCGTCCGCGGAACCCTCCGCGCCACCCTCGGCCTCGGCCTCGGCGTCCATGTCGTCGCCCTCGTCGGACGGGCCCTTGCCCCGGCCGCGGCCACGACGGCCCCGGCGACGGCGGCGACGGCTGTTGCCGTCCTCGTCGAGCTCGTCGTCGGCGCCGTCCTCGATGTCGTCGGCGGTCTCGTCGATCTCTTCCAGCACGGGCTGCTCGACGACGTCGGCGACCTCCACCGGCTCCTCGGCGGCCGCGCCACGGCGGCGACGGCTGCGGGTGGCCCGGCGCGGAGCCTCGGCGGGCTCCTGCTCGACGGTCTCCTCGGCGATCGGCTCGTCAGCGTCGGTCTCGTCGGCGACGGGGGCGGCGACGGGAGCCGCCGCAGCACCCCGGCGGGTGCGCCGGGTCGGTGCCGGCTCGGTCTCGGGCTCCGGCGGCATGAACAGCACGGCCGGCGGCAGGGCAGCCTTGCGACTCCGGGTGCGGGGCGCGGGCGCTTCCTCGACCAGGTCGTCGTCGAGCGGCAGCACACCGATCACCGGCGCGACCGGCTCCACGACCGGCGGTGCGACGGGAGCGGCCTCGGCGACCGGCTCCTCCTCCGCAGCGGGCTCCTCCACCACGGGCTCGACCGGCTCGACCGGCGCGGCAGCGGGCACGGCCTTCTTGCGGCGGCTGCGCACGGCCTTCACCGGCGCGACCGGCTCAGCGTCACTGAGCAGGCTCTCGGCCACCGCGGCGGGATCCTCGGCTATCGGCTCGGCCGCGGGAGCGGCAGCAGGCGCCGCCGCCTTGCGACGCCGGCGGGCCGGAGCCGCGGGGGCCTGCTCCACCGCCGCGTCGACGGCACCGGCTGTCTCGTCGGCGGCACCCGACTCGGCGCCGGACGCGTCCGCAGCCGGTGCGGCAGCGGGCGTCGCCTTCCGCCTCGGGGCACGCGTACGGCGCGCGGGAGTGGTGCTCTCGGCGGCATCGACGGGAGGAGTTGTGGCTCCGTCCCGTTCACCGCCCTCATTGCGCTCGTTATCGAGCATGGGGCGCTCTCCAGTTCTGGCGGCCCCGGGCGCGGGTGAGCGCTGCCACGCAGGGTCGCCGCAAGTTTTTCGGCCCCGACCAGGTCGGACGGGCTGCCGAAGTCTGCCAACGTGGACGCCGACCGAATCGGTCAGAGCCCTCCGATGGTGGCGCCCTCGCGATCCGCTTCCAACGGATCAACGATCTCCCCCTGCGGCGTGAGAGTGCCCTGCGCCAGCCGGGTAACCCGTGCGGGCACCGGCGGCTCCAGGCCAGCCACCACACGCAGGCCGGAAAGGACGTCATCGGGTCGGACGGCCGGAGTGACCTGCCGCACGACAAGGTCGATTATCGCACACGGTGCGACCGCGGCCCCGGAAGGTGCACCAGACTGCTTGGTCACAGCGAAGAAGGTCACTGCGGACCGGGCGTCGAACGACCGCCGGCCCTGCTTGGTCATGCGTTCGACCAGCACTTCCTCGGCCGCCAGGAACGCCGCGACGGCGTCGGCGGCGACCTGCGGCTCGACCCCGGGCAGCTCCAGCAGCCAGCGCGAGGCGTTGATCTGGTCGGCCAGGCTGCCCTCCCGGGCCACCACGGCGTCGAGGATGTCCAGCCCCGGCGAGAGCGCGGCGTCCAGCGCGGCGCGCAGCTCGGCCGGGTCGACCTCGGCCTGCAGACCGATCTCCAGATACTCCGCCTCGCTGCCCACGCCGGTGGGTGCCGCGCTCGCGTACGAGATCTTGGGGTGCGGGGTGAAGCCCTGGGAGTAGGCGATCGGGACGGCGGCCCGGCGCAGCGCGCGCTCGAAGGCCCGGGCGAAGTCCCGGTGCGAAGTGAAGCGCAGCGGTCCGCGCTTCGCGTACCGAAGGCGGATCCGCTGCACGACCGGGGCCTGGCCGCCCACCGGCTGATTCTTGGCGATGGTATTTCTCCTGGTCAGTGCGTATGCGCGGGCGAGCGCAGCCCGTTCGTCGGGGTGAGCGGGAGCAGCTTCTTGCCGGTCGGGCCGATCTGGATCTCGGTGTCCATGGACGGGCAGACGCCGCAGTCGAAGCACGGGGTCCAGCGGCAGTCGTCCTGCTCGAACTCGGTCTTGGAGTCCTGCCAGTCCTGCCAGAGCCAGTCCTTGTCCAGCCCGGAGTCCAGGTGGTCCCAGGGCAGCACCTCGAGCTGCTCGCGCTCGCGGGTGGTGAACCAGTCCAGGTCCACGCCGAAGGCCGGCAGCGTCTCCGCGGCCGCCTCGACCCAGCGGGCGTACGAGAAGTGCTCGCTCCAGCCGTCGAAACGCTGGCCTTTGTCCCAGGCTCGCCGGATCACCGCACCGACCCGGCGGTCGCCGCGCGAGAGCAGTCCCTCGATCAGCGACGGCTCGCCGTCGTGGTAGCGGTAGCCGATGGCCCGGCCCAGCGACCGGTCACTGTTGATCTCCTGCTTGAGCATCCGCAGCCGGTTGTCGATGACCTCCGGCCGTTCCATGGCCGCCCACTGGAACGGGGTGTGCGGCTTGGGCACGAACGCGCCGATGGAGACCGTGCACTTGATGTCCTTGGTGCCGGTGGCGATCCGGCCGGCCCGGATCACCTCGTGCGCCATCCGGCCGATCTGCAGCACGTCGTCGTCGGTCTCGGTGGGCAGGCCGCACATGAAGTAGAGCTTCACGCTGCGCCAGCCGTTGGAGTACGCCGTGACGACCGTACGGATCAGGTCCTCCTCGGTCACCATCTTGTTGATGACCTTGCGGATCCGCTCCGAGCCGCCCTCGGGAGCGAAGGTGAGCCCGGTGCGACGCCCGTTGCGGGACAGCTCCTGGGCCAGGTCGATGTTGAATGCGTCCACCCGGGTCGAGGGCAGCGACAGCGAGACGTTGGTGTCCGCGTACTGCTCGGCCAGGCCGGAGCACATGTCGCCGATCTCGGAGTGGTCCGCGCTGCTCAGCGACAGCAGGCCGACCTCGGAGAAGCCGGAGAACTCCAAGCCCTCCTTGACCATCTGGCCGACCGTGGTGATCGAGCGCTCGCGCACCGGGCGGGTGATCATGCCGGCCTGGCAGAACCGGCAGCCCCGGGTGCAACCCCGGAAGATCTCCACGGCGTACCGCTCGTGCACGGTCTCGGCCAGCGGGACCAGCGGCTTCTTCGGGTACGGCCAGGCGTCGAGGTCCATGGTCGTGCGCTTGTGCACCCGGAACGGCACGTCCGGGCGGTTCGGCACGATCCGCTGGATCCGGCCGTCCGGCAGGTAGTCGACGTCGTAGAAGCGCGGGACGTAGATGCTCTCGGTGCGGGCCAGGCGCAGCAGCAGCTCGTCGCGGCCGCCGGGGCAGCCCTCGGCCTTCCACTCCCGGATGATGCCGGTGATCTCGAGGACCGCCTCCTCGCCGTCACCGAGCACGGCGGCGTCGATGAAGTCGGCGATCGGCTCCGGGTTGAAGCTGGCGTGGCCGCCGGCGAGCACGATGGGGTGGTCGACGGTGCGGTCCTTGCTCTCCAGCGGGATGCCCGCCAGGTCGAGGGCCGAGAGCATGTTGGTGTAGCCGAGCTCGGTGGCGAACGAGAGGCCGAGCACGTCGAAGGCGTGCACCGGGCGGTGGGCGTCGACCGTGAACTGCGGGACGCCGGCCTCCTTCATCAGCGCCTCGAGGTCGGGCCAGACCGCGTACGTGCGCTCGGCCAGCACGTCGGGCTGCTCG
Source organism: Actinoplanes sp. CA-051413 (assembly GCF_050955795.1). Classification (NCBI taxonomy): domain Bacteria; kingdom Bacillati; phylum Actinomycetota; class Actinomycetes; order Micromonosporales; family Micromonosporaceae; genus Actinoplanes; species Actinoplanes sp. CA-051413. Next base: position 1,622,656 of record NZ_CP192100.1, on the reverse strand, counting down.
TTGAGCACCTCGTAGAGGATCTGCACGCCCTGGTTGGGCAGGCCCACCTCGTACGCGTCGGGATACATCAGCGCCCACCGGACCGTGGTGGCGTCCCAGTCCTTGACTACGGCGCCGAGCTCGCCGCCCACGTACTGGATCGGCTTGCTGACCCGGGGCAGCAGCTGCTCGAGCTGCGGGAAGACGGAACTTACGCTCATGGGGCCCTAGGGTACGCGGGTCAGCGCCCCAATTCGTCCGCGGCCCGGTCCAGGTCGGTGGCCAGGAGATCATCCCGGAACGCGCACAGCTGCAGGGTCATCCGCGCCGCGCCGGTCGCGCCGACCACGAGCCGGATCGGTGTGCCCTGCAGGTCGAGGTCGCCGACGAGCGCGTCGAGCAGCCGCACACCGGCGCTGTCCAGGAACGACACCGCCGTGAGGTCGATCACCACGGCGTCGGCCCGGCCGGTCTGGCGGACGATCTCGCGGCCGATCTCCGGGGCGTTGGCCAGATCGATCTCGCCCGCGAGCCGGACCAGATCGGCCTGACCCAGTTTGGCGAAAGTCACCCATTGCTCGGTCATCGTCGCGCTCCCCGGCGGATCCGCCGCATGGACACCATGGTCCCGTCGACGTGGTCGAACGCGACGGTGTCCATCACCTGGCGGATGAGCTGCAGGCCGCGGCCCCGCGCGCCGCCCGGCTCGGGATCGGCCCACACGCCCCGGTCGGTGATCCGGACGTCGACCGTGTCCGGCGACACCGTGGCGACGACCTCCACCAGGCCCAGCGGGTTGTCCCGGTAGCCGTGCTCTATGGCGTTCGCCACTGCCTCCGAGCAGGCCAGCAGCACGGCCTGCGCGCTCTCGTCGTCGACAGCATGCGCGACCAGCCAGCCGCGCAGGTCCTTGCGCAACAGGGCGATCTGCACCGGGTCCGCGCCGATGGTGCGTTCCAGCCGCTGCTCGGTGCCCAGCGCCAGGCACAGCAGGCAGACGTCGTCGGCGTGCTCCTGGCCGACGAGCATGTCGGCGATGGACGCGGTCAGCCCGGGCAGCGGCGAGTCCCGCTTGCCGGCGTACGTGCGGGCCAGCAGCTCGAAGCCGGCGTCGATGCGGCGGGTGCGGCGCTCGATGAGGCCGTCGGTGTAGAGCAGCAGCCGGCTGCCCGGCGCCAGCTGCGTCCGGTGCTCGATCCGCGCCTGGCGGGCGGCGCGCGAGCCCAGTGCCCCGGAACGGGCGTCAAGTAGGTAGCGAGGTGGCTCGCCGGGCTCGGTGAGCAGCGGCGGCAGGTGGCCGGCGCAGGCGTAGACCATCTCGTTGGCCGACAGGTCGACCTCGGCGTACGCGACCGTGGCCATCCGGGCCGACTCGACCCGTTCGACGAACCGGTCCAGGCGTTCCAGCAGCCGGGCCGGGCCCGCCTCGGCCGAGGCCAGCGCGCGGATGGCGCTGCGCAGCTGGCCCATGGTGGTGGCCGCGTCGATGCCCCGGCCGACCACGTCGCCGACGACCACGGCCAGCTTGTCCGGCGTGATCAGGAAGGCGTCGAACCAGTCACCGCCGACCTCGAGGTCGTGCGCGGCGGCCTGGTAGTGCGTCTCGACCGCGAACCGGGGGTCCGCGGGCAGGTCACCGGCGAGCAGACTGCGTTGCAGGGTCCGGGCGATGGCCCGTTCCTGCTCGTAGAGGCGGGCGTTCTCCAGGGCCAGCCCGGCCCGGTCGGCCAGGTCCCGCAGGAAGACCGCCTCGGCCGCGGCCGTACGCCGCTCCGGGGCCATCCGCAGCGCGAGCGTGCCGAGCACCCGGCCGTTCGCGACCAGGGGCAGCACCGCGCACCCGGCGTCGAACTCCTTGTCGTCGCTGAGCTGCGCCTCGCCGTCGAGCAGCACCTGGGCGACCCGCTCGGCCAGCCGCTGCGGGTCGGGTGCGGGCCCACCGGCCTCGGCGACCAGGCCGGCCGGGCCGACCTGGAGCCGCACCGCCGCCCACTCGGCGATCTCGGGGACCGTGCGTTCGACCAGCAGGCGGGCCCGCGGCATGAGCCGGGACTCGACCTCCAGCGCCCGGGTCGTCGCGGCCAGGAAGACCGCCAGCGCCTCGCGCCGGCGGGCGTCGTCGTACAGCCGGGCCCGGTCCAGGGCCTGACCGGCCTGGTGGCCGAGCAGCCGGACCACCCGCAGCTCACTGTCGGTGAGCTCGCGCGGCTCGGCGAAGTCGAACCCGAGCACGCCGAGCACCTCGACGGCGGCGGGGTCGGCGGTGGGCGCCGCGGTCAGCGGCAGCAGCACCACCATGGCCCGCTCGGTGCGGCGCATGGTGACGGCCAGCTCCGGGAAGTGCTCCTGCGCCTCGTCGAGCGAGCCGACCACGTGCAGGTCGCCGCGCCGGGCCACCTCGGCGATCACCCGCGACGACCCGCGGGGGATGTCGTCGCCGGTCAGGGCGGCCGACTCGGTGCCGGCCACGGCCGTGAGCTGGTCCCGGTCCGGGTCGGCCAGCCAGACCGTCGCCGACGCGGCGCCGAAGGCCGGCCCGGGCGCGCGGACGACGGCGTCGGCCACCTCCGCCGCGGTCGGCGCGGCGGCGAGATCGGCCACTATCTGCTGCAGCGCGCGGACCCGCCGCTCGGAGGCCTCGGCCGCCCGCCGGGCGGCCAGCAGCTCCTTCTCGTAGCCGCGCCGCTCGCTGGCGTTGAAGATGGTGGTCCGGATGACCCGCGGCATCCCGTTCGGGTCCCGGCCGAGGCTGGAGTTGACCAGGATCGGCAGCCGCTCACCGTCGGCGCGCATCAGGTCGAAGGCCACCTCGTGGACGTCGTTCTGCATGCTGAGCAGGGGCGCGTAGTGCGTCTCGTGGTAGATCTTGTCGCCCGCGCTGAGCAGATCCCGGAACCGGCGCTGCCCGATCAGCTCGCCGCGGACGTAACCGGTCCAGGCCAGGAACGTCTCGTTGACCTTGACGATGGTGCCGTCGGGCAGCGTCGTCAGATAGCCGCAGGGCGCGTACTCGTACAGGTCCCCGGGATCCTCTTCCCAGGGGACCCGTAGATCCTGCGTCACGTCGGGCCCACCGCCACCGTTCTCCGTCATCGCTCTACAGAAAGGTCCTGATCGCGGCGATGGTCTCGGCGGGAGCGCTGAGGTTGGGGCAGTGCCCGGTCGCGTTCATGGCCACCAGTGTGCTCCCGGGGATGTTGCTGTGCACGTAATCGCCGACCACGGCCGGCGCGATGACGTCGTCGGCGCACTGCAGGATCAGCGTGGGGATCCGGACCTGGCCCAGGTCCTTGCGGTTGTCGGACATGAACGTGACGTGCGCGAACTTGCGGGCGATCTCGGGGTCGGTGGCACAGAAGCTGTTGGTCAGCTCCTGGCTCAGCTCGGGCCGGTCGGAATTGCCCATGATGACCGGGGCCATGGCGCTCGACCAGCCCAGATAGTTGCTGTCGAGCGACTCCAGCATGGCCTCGATGTCGCTGTGGTCGAAACCGCCCTGGTAGTCGCCGTCGTTGATGTAGCGCGGGGACGGGCCGACCAGGACCAGCTTGGCGAAGCGGCCGGGCTCACGGTTGGCCGCGAGCACGCCGATCATCGCGCTGACCGAGTGGCCGACAAAGATGACGTCCCGCAGGTCCAGCTCGTGGATGATCTCGAGGATGTCCTCGGCATAGCCGTCCAGGGTCGAGTACCGCTGGTCGTCGTACGCGCTCAGGTCGGAACGGCCGGCACCGACGTGGTCTAGGAGCACCACCCGGTGGGTGTCCAGGAACGCGGGTGCGACGGAGCGCCACATGTTCTGGTCGCAGCCGTACCCGTGCGCGAACATCATCGGCTGGGCGTGGGCCCGGCCGGTCACGGTCACCGCGTTCCGCTCAGTCGCCTTCTTCGCACTCACCACCGGGTCACCATACGACTCCGCACCGTCCGGCACATCGCCCCGGGTGTCCGTTCTCGCGTTTGGTCCGCAGCGCCGGCGAGCCGCCACGGCCGTCGATCCGCGGCCTCGATCTTCGCCGATGGGTGGCGGCCCGTCTCTAACCTGGCGGAAGACGCCCGGCACCCGGGCCCGGGGCGAGCAGCGGAAGGAGATCGACGGATGACCGAGCAGCAGCCGGAGAGTCCGGCCGCCGGGACCCCGCCGAACACCACCCCCGACCCCACCCGCGTCGAGGGAGCGCCGGGCGCGGCGGCGGAGACCAGAGCACGCGGCGCGGCGGAGGAGACAAGAGCGCGCGGCTCGGCGGCCGTGCCGCCGCCGGTGCCCAAGCAGGCGTGGTGGTCGCGCCGCCGCACGCAGGCCGACGCCGACGAGCCGCCGCCCCCGGCCGACCCGTGGGCGGACAGCGAGGACTGGTCCACCACACCCGCGGTCGACCCCTGGGCCGACCAGGACACCCCGTGGCAGGCGGAGATCCCGTTCCCGGAGGCGATGCCGCCGACCCGGATCGACAGCCCGCTGCCGCCGACCCGGATGCAGGCCCCGCTACCACCGACCCGCTCGGAGCCGCCGCTCCCACCCACCCGCTCAGAAGCGCCGCTGCCGCCGGCCCGCTCAGAGGCGCCGCTGCCGCCTACCCGGATGCAGCCGCCGGCCGGGAGCCCGCCGGCGAGCGATCCGGTCCCGGCCCCACCGCCTTCGGCCGCGGGAGCAACCCCCACGGCCGGAGATCCACCGCGACGCCGCCGCTGGGGCCGCAAGAACCGTGCGAACCAGACACCCGAGCCCCCGGCCAACCGCCTCCCCGTCCAGTCCCGGCCCCCGGCCCCCTCCCCCTGGGTCCCACCGGCTCCGTCAGGTCCGGCCCAGCAGCGGCCGATCCCGCAACGGGCCACCCAGCAGCGGCCGGTCCAGCAGCGCCCGGCACCCGGCTGGCCGGGACAAGGCGGTCCGGCCGGCAAGGGCCCGCCGCCCCCGCCCCGGCGCAAACGCCGCTGGCCCCGGAGACTGGCCATGTTCACGCTGATCAGCGCCATCTGCTGCTGCGGCGTACCGGCCTATCTCGCCTGGCCCGCCGCCCAGCAGTATCCGGTCTCGGCGGCCCTGCCCCAGTCGGTGGCCGACCTGGCTCTGCGCGACGACGGCGCCAGCCGGCGGGCCGTCGAGAAGCTCTCCGAGCAGCTGAACGGCACCAACCTGGTCCAGGGCGACGTCTTCGCCGGTGTCTACGCCGACGGCAACGGCAAGCGGGTGACCATGTTCGGCACGACCGGGCTGCGGCTCACCCCCGAGTCCGACGTCGAGGCCGAGATCACCCACCTGAGCAGCGAGTACGCGATCAAGGACATCCAGTCCTACGACCTCGGCGAGACCGGTGTGCACGAGCGCTGCGGCGTCGGCCGCTCCGGGGGCAAGGCTGTCGTCGTCTGCGCCTGGGCCGACCACGGCAGTCTCGCCACCGTGCTGCTGACCAGGCGTTCCGTGGAGGAGAGCGCGGATCTCACGGGTGTCCTGCGGAATGCGGTGCTCACCCGCGGGTAAGAAGGCGGCATGACCCGCCGCTGGCTGTTCGCGGACCAGCTCGGCCCGCACTTCCTCGACGACCCCGCCCAGCCGGTGCTGCTGGTGGAGTCCAAGGCGGTGTTCCGGCGCCGGGCGTTCCATCGGCAGAAGGCCCACCTGGTGCTGTCCGCGCTGCGGCACCGGGCGGCCGAGCTCGCTGACCAGGCCGTCTTCGTGCGGGCCGAGACCTACGCCGAGGCGGTACGCGACCTCGGCGAGCCACTGAGCGTCTGCCACCCGACCTCCCGCGCGGCCCGCGGGCTGGTCCAGCGCCTCGGCGCCGAGCTGCTGCCGCCGCGCGGCTTCGTGACCGCCCCGCCGGAGTTCGTCGCCTGGGCCAACGGCCGGCGCGGCCTGCGGATGGAGGACTTCTACCGCGACGCCCGGCGCCGCCTGGACATCCTCATGGACGGCACCGAACCGGCCGGCGGCACGTGGAACCTGGACGCGGAGAACCGGGAGCCACCGCCGCGCGGCGTCACCCGGCTCGACGTCGAGGAGCCGCCGGAGATCCGCGAGGACGACATCGACGCGGCCGTCCGGGAGGACCTGGACCGCTGGGAGCGCGACGACGGCATCACTTTCATCGGCCGTGACGGTCCGCGGCTGTTCCCGGCGACTCGCGCCGAGGCGGTCGAGCGGCTGCGGCACTTCGTCGGGCACCGGCTGCCGGCGTTCGGGCCGCACGAGGACGCGATGCTGGCCGGGGACCCGTTCCTGGCCCACAGCCGGCTCAGCGCCGCGTTCAACCTGGGTCTGCTGGACCCGTTGGAGGCCGTCGAGCAGGCCGAGGCGGCGTACCGCGGGGGGCGGGCCGGGCTGGCCAGCGTGGAGGGCTTCGTGCGGCAGTTGATCGGCTGGCGCGACTTCGTCTGGCACCTGTACTGGTACTTCGAGCCTGGTTACCGGCGCGCCAACGAGCTCAAGGCAAGCAAGCCGGTGCCGCGCTGGTTCGCCGAGCTGGACGCCGACGCGGTCGAGGCCCGGTGCCTGTCGGACGTGCTGGCCGGGGTCCGCGACCGCGGCTGGGTGCACCACATTCCCCGGCTGATGGTGCTCGGCAACTACGCGATGCAGCGCGGCTGGCGGCCGGGGGCGATGGCGGACTGGTTCCACCGGGCGTTCGTCGACGGCTACGAGTGGGTGATGACCGCCAACGTGGTCGGCATGAGCCAGTACGCCGACGCCGGCCGGATGAGCACCAAGCCGTACGCGGCCGGCGGGGCGTACATCAACCGGATGAGCGACTACTGCGGCGGCTGCCGGTACGACCCGAAAGTGCGCGTCGGTGACGATGCGTGCCCGTACACGGCCGGCTATTGGGCTTTCCTGGACCGCCACGAGGAGCAGCTGGCGAACAACCACCGGATGCGCCGGCCGATGCAGGGCCTGCACCGGCTGACCGACCTGGAAGCACTGGTCGAGCAGGAGCAGGCCCGTGGCTCCCGGGCTCCTTAGGAAGACTGGCGCGGGGGTGCGTACCTGGGCACGTACTCCTGGCCGGTGAGCTTCTGGATCTCGGCCATGACCTCGTCGGTCAGCGCGCGCAGCGCGGTGCGGTCGTCGCTGCGGCCGACCGTGGGGATCGGCGTGCCGAACTTGATCGTGACCTGGCCCTTGCCGGGGCGGGGGAAACGCTGCCCGATCGGCTGCACCTTGTCCGTGCCGAGCATGCCGACCGGGATGATCGGCACGCCCGCCGCGACGGCGAGCCGGGCCACGCCCGTACGCCCGCGGTAGAGCCGGCCGTCCGGGGAGCGGGTGCCCTCGGGGTAGACCGCGACCATGTCACCGGCCTTGAGCACCGGGATCGCGCCGTCGAAGGCGGTCAGCGCGGCCCGGCCACCGCCGCGCTCGACCTTGATCGCGCCGAGGCCGTGCATCACGAACTTGGTGATGCTGCCGCCGATGCCGCCGCCGCGGAAGTACTCGGCCTTGGCCCAGAACGCGATGTGCCGCGGCACGACAGCGCCGAGGAACAGCTCGTCGGCGACGGACAGGTGGTTGCCGGCGAAGATCGCGCCGCCGGTCCGGGGGATGTGCTCGAGACCTTCGACGTGCGGCCGCCAGCCGAGCGTCATCGCGTGACCGACAGTGACTTTGCCGATCGAGTAGAGCAGCGGCAACGTGTTCCTCCGGGCGGGGACTGCGGGAGATGCGGGGGGCGATGTGAGATTAACGGAAACAGCCCGGAAAACTCCCGTCGAGCGGCCGCTTCCCGGCTCGGCATTTACCGCGCAATGCGGCAAATGCCGAGCCAGGAGGCAGGACTCACACCGTGCGGGTGACCGATACCGTTACCGTTTCGCCGTCGCCGACCTCACCGCTGAAGCCGGTCACGGCCTCGTCGAGGGTCAGCGCGGTCGCCAGCGTCTCGGCGGCGACGAAGTCCCGGTGGACGTCGACGGCCGCGGCGACCACGGGCGACGCCGCGATCCGCAGGGCGATCCGGTCGGACACGTCGAGGTCGGCGTCGCGGCGGGCCTGCTGCACGACCCGGATCAGGTCGCGGGCCAGGCCCTCGGCCGCCAGCTCGGGCGTGACCTCGGTGTCGAGCAGCACCACGCCCCGGCCGGCCGGCAGCGGCGCCGAGTTCTCCGCGTCGGCGGCGATGAGCTTCAGCTCGTACTCGCCCTCCTGCAGGGTGACGCCCGCGGCGACGGGCGCGCCGTCGACGAGCTCCCAGTCGCCGGCCTTGACGGCCTTGATGACGACCTGGACCTGCTTGCCCAGGCGCGGGCCCAGGGCCCGCGGGACCACGGTCAACACCTGCTGGGAGTACGCGGCCAGATCGGCACTGAGCTGCACATCCTTGACGTTGACCTCGTCGGCGAGCAGGTCCGCGAACGGCCGCAGCGCGTCGGCGTCGGGGCTGGCCACGGTCAGCTTGGCCAGCGGCAGCCGGACCCGCAGCGCCTTGGCCTTGCGCAGTGACAGCGCCGCCGAGGCCGCCTCCCGGATCGCGTCCATGGAAGCCACCAGCTCCGGGTCGGCGGGGAACGCCTCGACCGTCGGCCAGTCGGTCAGGTGCACCGAGCGCTCGCCGGTCAGGCCACGCCAGATCTCCTCGGCGGTCAGCGGCGCGAGCGGCGCCACCACCCGGCACAGGGTCTCCAGCACCGTGGCGAGGGTGTCGAACGCGTCGGCGTCGCCGGCCCAGAAACGGTCCCGGGAGCGGCGCACGTACCAGTTGGTCAGCGCGTCCAGGTACGAGCGCACCGACGCGGCCGCGCCCGAGATGTCGTACTCGTCGAGCTGGCGGGTGGTGTCCGTGACGAGCTCGCTGGTCTTGGCCAGGATGTAGCGGTCCAGCAGGTGCGTCGAGTCGGTGCGGAACCGGGCCTCGTGACCGGCGGCGTTGGCGTACAGGCTGAAGAAGTACCAGACGTTCCAGGCCGGCAGCAGCACCTGGCGCACCGAGTCCCGGATCGCGGTCTCGGTCACCGGCATGTCACCGCCGCGCAGCACGGGCGACGACATGAGCATCCAGCGCATCGCGTCCGAGCCGTAGGAGTCGAACACCTCGTAGACGTCCGGATAGTTGCGCAGGCTCTTGGACATCTTGCGGCCATCGGCGCCCTGCAGGATGCCGTGGCTCAGGCAGTTGCGGAACGCCGGCCGGTCGAACAGGGCCGTGGCCAGCACGTGCATGGTGTAGAACCAGCCGCGGGTCTGGCCGATGTACTCGACGATGAAGTCGCCCGGGTAGTGGTGCTCGAACCAGTCCTTGTTCTCGAACGGGTAGTGCACCTGCGCGAACGGCATCGAACCGGACTCGAACCAGCAGTCCAGCACCTCGGGCACCCGGCGCATGGTGGACTGCCCGGTCGGGTCGTCCGGGTTGGGCCGGGTCAGCTCGTCCACGTACGGCCGGTGCAGGTCGGTGACCTCGACGCCGAAGTCCGCGCTGAGCTGCTCGAGCGAGCCGTAGACGTCGACCCGCGGGTAGGTCGGGTCGTCGGACTTCCACACCGGGATGGGCGAGCCCCAGAACCGGTTCCGGCTGATCGACCAGTCCCGGGCGTTGGCCAGCCACTTGCCGAACGAGCCGTCCTTGATGTGCGCCGGCGTCCAGGTGATCTCCTGGTTGAGCTCGACCATCCGGTCCCGGAACTTGGTCACGGCCACGAACCACGACGACACAGCCTTGTAGACCAGCGGCGTGTCACAGCGCCAGCAGTGCGGGTACGAGTGCGTGTACCCCTCGTGCCGCAGCACCACGCCCCGGGACTTGAGCTCGGCGGTGATCGGCTTGTTGGCGTCGAAGACCTGTACGCCCTGGTAGTCGGGCACGAGCGCGGTGAACCGGGTGTGGTCGTCGACGGTCACGATGGTCGGGATGCCGGCGGCGTTGCAGACGTTCTGGTCGTCCTCACCGAAGGCGGGCGCCTGGTGCACGACGCCGGTGCCGTCCTCGTCACTGACGTAGTCGGCCGCCAGCACCTGGTACGCGTTCGGGCCGGCCTGCTCGACCAGGAAGTCGAACATCGGGGTGTAGCGACGCCCGGCCAGCTCCCGGCCCAGCACCGTCCCGACCTGCTCGTATCCGTCGAGCTCCTTGGCGTAGGCGGCCACCCGGGACGCGCCGACGATCAGGCGCGAGCCGTCCTTCTCCAGGATCGCGTACTCGATGTCCGGGCCGACGGCCAGCGCAAGGTTCGACGGCAGCGTCCACGGCGTGGTGGTCCACACCGCGATCCGCTCGCCGGTCTCCAGCTGGAAGGTGACGGTCAGCGCCGGGTCGGTCCGGTCCCGGTAGACGTCGTCCATCCGGGTCTCGGTGTTCGACAGCGGCGTCTCGCACCGGAAGCAGTACGCGAGCACCCGGAAGCCCTCGTAGATCAGGCCCTTCTCGTGCAACGTCTTGAAGGCCCACATGACCGACTCCATGTAGCTGGGGTCGAGGGTCTTGTAGTCGTTGCCGAAGTCCACCCAGCGGGCCTGGCGCGTGACGTAGCGCTCCCAGTCCTTGGTGTAGGCGAGCACGGAGGTCCGGCAGGCGTCGTTGAACTTGTCCACGCCGAGCTCGAGGATCTGCGCCTTGGTGGTGATGCCGAGCTGCTTCTCGGCCTCGACCTCGGCGGGCAGCCCGTGGGTGTCCCAGCCGAAGCGGCGCTCGACGTGCTTGCCGCGCATGGTCTGGTAGCGCGGGACCAGGTCCTTGACGTAGCCGGTGAACAGGTGGCCGTAGTGCGGCAGCCCGTTGGCGAACGGCGGGCCGTCGTAGAAGACGTACTCGTTGCTGCCGTTCTCCCCGGCCGGGCGCGCGTCGACGCTGGCCTCGAAGGTCTTGTCGGCGGCCCAGTGCTCCAGCACGGCCCGCTCGACCGCGGGCAGGTCGGGGCTCGCCGGAACGCCGGCGGCGTCGGTGTGCTTGGGATAAGCCATCGGTGGTCACTCCTCGAGCAGTGCACTTGCGTGGACTGCGAGGACGAGCCGGAGCCCGCGGTACCACCTCGCTTGACGGCCCATGGGGTCGCCCGCTCGTTCGCCGGCTGGGGTGCGGGCCGGTGTCCGCCCGGTTCTACTGAGGCGCACGCGCCTGTTCTTCCGGAGGCTCCCCGGTGATGGCCGGATCAACGCCTGACTACACAACGATACCGGCCGTCATTTGTTCCGCGGCTTCGGCAGGGTGGTCGACGGCCTGCGGGGCGTTCACGAAGACCGCCTCGGGGCCGAACGTGCCGTCCAGCGCGTTGGGCACTCCAGCTCCCGGCCCAGCGGCGCGCCCGGGTCGCCCTGGGCCACCCCCTCCTGGGCCGCCGGGCCGTCCGGCACGACCACGCCCAGCGGCAGGTCGTTGGCGATCACCTTCCAGGTGGCCCGCGACCTGCGCAGGCCGCGGATCAGCCACTCACGCTGCTCGGCCCCCGTGGGTGAGCACGGGACGCTGCGCCGACCGGCCGGGCGAAGACCGGCCCGGCGGGCAGGACACCGAGTACGCCGCCGGCCACCCCGGCCCGCAGCAGGCTACGCCGATCGATGGAGGTCATACCGGCAGGCTCTCGGGACCAGGTGAAGCCCGGGCGGGACCGAGATGGACGGCGGCCGAAGATCAGACGGCCGGCTGCGCCCCCTGTCACGTCCTTCGCCGCTGTCTCGTCCTGACGGTGTACACCACGACCACAGGAGGATTCATGCCCCGCTTGGCGATCGACAAAGTCGCACCGGCTGCGTACCGGGCCGTCTACGGCATGGAGCAGTACTGCCGCGACCGCGTCGACCCCACCCTGTACGAGCTGATCAAGCTGCGCGCCTCGATGGTGAACGGCTGCTCGTTCTGCACCGACATGCACAGCCGCGAGGCGCTGGCCGCCGGCGAGTCGAGCCGGCGCCTCTTCGCCGTCGCGGCCTGGCACGACGCCCCGTTCTTCAGCGAGCGGGAGCGGGCCGCGCTGGCCCTGACCGACGCGGTGACCCGCCTCGGCGAGCACGGCGTCCCGGACGAGGTCTGGGCGCCGGCCGCCAAGGAGTTCACCGAGGAGGAGCTGGCCGATCTGCTGATGGCCATCGCCACGATCAACGTGTGGAACCGGCTGTCGATCGCGATCCAGAACGAACCGCCGCTGGAGGTCTGAGGCTGCTCAGAGCTCCGGGAACCACAGGGCGAGCTCACGCTTCGCACTGTCGGGGGAGTCGGAGGCGTGGACCAGGTTTTCCCGGTTGGACAGCGACAGGTCGCCGCGGATCGTGCCCGCGGCGGCCTTGCGCCCGTCGGTGGCGCCGACCAGGGCCCGGACGACCGCGATGACCTCGTCGCCGGAGAGCACCAGCGCGGCGAGCGGCCCGCTGGTCATGAACTCCTTGAGCGGCGGGTAGAAGGCCTTGTCCACGTGCTCGGCGTAGTGCTGGTCGGCCAGCTCGGCGTCCATGGTCCGCACGACCAGCGCGTCGATCGTGAGGCCCTTGCGCTCGAACCGGCCCAGGATCTCCCCGAGCAGGCCGCGCCGCAGCGCATCGGGCTTGACGAGCACGAGCGTGCGCTCGGTGGCAGTGGACACCGGTAGTTCCTCCTGGGTAGGACGTGGCAAGCCGACACGCCGGTCGGGAGGTCAGCCTATCGGTACCGGATCGGGCGCGAGCGGCAACCGCCCGGTAGCGCACTTTCCACGGGCGGTCGCGGCTACGTAACCTGACGGGTACACCCGGGAGGTCCACTGTGGCGAACCAGAACGGCCGGCCGATCGCTCCGGCCCGCAAACTCGTGGCGGCGGTCGTCGGCACGATCGCGGTCTTCGTGATGCTGTTCGGGCTCGGCATGTCGAGCTGGGCGATCGTCGCGCTGGGCCTGGCGATGCTGATCCTGGCGATCGCGCTGGGCATGGTCAACGTGGTCCGGCGCGGCGCCCGCGCCTGGGTGGCAGGATCAGCGCAGGTCAAGGCCATCTCGGAACCGCCGGCAACGGCGATCTACGGCCGCGCGGAGTTGCAGATAGTGATCGTGGCCCCGGGTCTGCCGACGTCGGAGGTGACGGTCCGCGACCCCCGCGTCCCGGTGGCCAAATGGCCGCGGGTGGGCGACACCCTGCCGGTGACGGTGGACGTCGACGACATGCGCCGCGTCCGCATCAACTGGGACGAGGCGGAAACGTACGATCTGGGCACCCAGAACGTCCCCCCGACGTACTACGAGGAAGACCTGCCGGACGACGACCTGCTGGGCGGCGAACCGGAACCCCCGCCGTGGGCGACCCGAGACCGCCAGTGGGGCCGCGGCCCGGACGAGCCGCCACCCCCGCCGCCGCCGTCGCCGCGCCTGGGCGACCTGGACGGCCCGCCCCCGCCACCCCCGCAGGCAGGCCTGCTGGACGAACCACCACCGCCGGTGATCGTCCGCGACTCCCCCGGCGGCCCGATCGTCGAGGGCCAGCTGGTGGAGCCGGACTACGATTACACGACGCCGCTGCCGCAACGCGCCCGCACCGCGACGGCCTCGCCGCCGCGCCCGGCGGAAAAACCCCGCCCGAGACCAAGACCGCACGCGACAGCAACCATGGACCCGGAAGACGACGGTACGGGCACAGAGCCGACAGAAGCAGCACCGGACCAAGCCCCCACGGCATCCTCCCGGCCGCCCTCGGACTCAGTGGCTTCAGACCCAGTGGCTTCAGACCCAGTGGCTTCAGACCCAGTTGCTTCAGAACCAGTGGCTTCAGACTCAGTGGATGAGGACCCGGCGCAGCCGGTGCCCGCCCAGCGCAGCCGGGAGCAGGACCCGGAGATCGACCTGCCCCTGGACGGCGACCCGGAACCACCCCCGGAGCAGACCCGCGCGGCGCGGGCGGCGGTGGACGAGGACATCATCGCCCCGCCGGCGACCGACCGCGCGGGCCGCGTCCTGGACGCCGAGGACGACCTTCTCGGGGATCTGGAACCGCCGCCGTGGGAGGTCCGCGCCCGGCAGCCGGAATCCCAGAGCGAGACTCCACCGCCGCTGGTCACCGAGGAACCGCCGCCGGCTGCGGAACCCCGCCCGACGCCCCGGCCGCGCCCACCAGACAACGCGCCACCAGTTGCGGACGACCTCCCACGCAGTGCTGGCGAGCCACGCAGCACGGCGCAGACGACCGGCCTGGCAGCGGCTGCGGGGGCGGTGGTGGCTGCGGGGTTGGCGGCTTTGGGCAATGCGTTCCGCGGCAAGAAGCAAGAAGAAGCTCGCCCTACCCCCGACGCCCCACGCCCAGCGTCTCGGCGTCCGGAGCCACCTAGCCCAGCCGAGCCGGTTGCGGCCACCGGCTCGGTGTCGGCCACCCAGCCGCCGCCGGATGGTCTGGACCCGGCGGCGGCGCTCAGCCCTCCCTCCGAGCCCGCTACCGCTCCCCGCCCAGCCACCTCACCCAGCGCGGCCGCCGCCGGCACAGCCGCCGCGGCCGGCGCGGCCGCTCCGGACGTGGAGCCGGCCAATGCTCCGCGGTCGGCTGCCGAGCCCGGTCCGAGCGCCGGCACCGCCGCCTACTCCGGCCGGTCCACGGATGAGCCGGCTGCCGAAGCGCCGGCCGCACCTCGACCCACCGACTCGCCTGCCGTTGACCGCGCCTCCGAAGCGGAATCAACCTCCGCCCCAGGCCCCGGCGCAGTCTCCGCTACCCGTTCAGCTCCCGCGCCAAGCTCTACCCCGGCCCCGGCCCCGGCCCCGGCCTCTGACCGTGCCGCCCAGGCCGGGTCCGGCTTCGCGTCCGAGTCCGGCGCCGCGTCCCGGTCCGGCGCCGCAGCCGAATCCGGCGCTGCATCTGGTCCCGCGGTCGCGACCGGCCCCGATGCTCCATCGGGCGGCCCTGCCGCAGCCGGTTCCGCCGCCGCACCGGGCTCAGCGACCACCGCAGCCGGCTCCGGCGCTGCATCGGGCCCAGCGGCCACCGCAGCCGGTCTCGGCGCTGCATCGGGCGCAGCGGCCACCGGAGCTGTCTCCGCCACTCACCCCAGGCCGGCAGCCTCAGGAGCTCCCGGACAGGTCTACGCCTCCCCAACCGCCTTCGGCCCGGGCGGAGGCTCCGGCACCGGCAACCCCGAGGACACCAGACCCCGACCGGAACCCACCCCGATCCGCCCCGGAACCGTCTACGCCGCCGCAACCACAAGCGAACCCACCCAGCAAAACCCCGCACCCGCCGCCGCCCAGCCGAAGCCCCTAACTCCCACCCCCGCCGGAGGGACGTCACCGAAGCGAGGAAGGCCCTGGGCCGACCTCGAAGGCGGCTTCGAACCCGACGAGCGCGCCGACGACCTGATCACCGCCTACCCGAGCGCCCGCCCCGGCCCGGCCGGCGCGATCCACGGCGTAGGCATCACGGTGCTGGTCACCAACCTCGAACGCTCAGTGGCGTTCTACCGCCAGCTGCTGGGCTTCTACGAAATCGACAGCGGCTCAGGCGGCGCAGTGCTCGCCTCCGGCGACACGAGGCTGGTCCTCCGCACGGTCCCCGACCTGTCCGGCGTGGCCGGCCGCCTGATCTACCTCAACCTGGAGGTGGGCGACGTCGAGGCGGTCTACGAGGAGCTGAAGGCCAAGGGCGTGAAGTTCGTCCACGGCCCCCGCCCGGTGAACCGAGGCGACAGGCTCGAACTCTGGGCAGCCTCCTTCCACGACCCCGACCAGCACAACATCGCCATCACCCAGTGGCGCGCCATCCGCTGACCAAGCCGTCGCCGGTCCACCCGCCCACCGCAGCGGGTGGACCCACAGACCCGGCCGCGACCGCGGCTAGCCCAGGATCTTGTGCCGTACCGACGTCGCGTAAGCCCAGGTCAACCCGAAGATCAATCCCAGCGCCGCAAGTGACCAGTGCAGCAGCCCGGACGCCAGCAGCAGCACCTGCAACCCCGTACCCGCATGCCAGGCCCAGCGGCGCCGCATGCTCCCGGCCACCAGGGCCGCGACCACCGCCAGGGCCACCACCACTCCGATGCCCCAGCCGCTGAGATCTCCGCCCATGATCCGGATCGGCTGGATCGCCAGCAGCAGGACGATCGCTTCCAGAGCGAGCGTGCCCGCCCCCAGCCCCCGTACCGCTGCCTCGGGATTGCGCAGCCCGGACCGCCGCGGCTCGTCGCCCTCGACCCCGGCCGGCGCCTCCTCGGGCGACGGCACGGGCGAGGCCGGCTCCGGCGGCGGCGTGGTCACTTCTTGAGGAGCTTCCGCGCGTCGGCGACGGTGACGATGGACCCGGTGATCAGCACCGCGACGCCGCTGTGCTCACCGTCGGTGTCCGATTCGGCGAGCACGACCGCTTCCTCGATGGCGTCGGGCATGTTCTCGGTGATCGTCACCCGGTCCTCGCCGAAGATCTCTTCCGCGATCTGAGCCAGCTCGTCGACCGGCATCGCCCGGGGTGAGCTGTTCTGCGTCACGACGAGCCGGGCCGCGACCGGCTCCAGCAGCTCGAGCAGGCCGGCCACGTCCTTGTCGCCGAGCACGCCGACCACAGCGACGAGGTGACGGAACGAGAACTCCTCCTCGAGCGCGGTCACGGTCGCCGCCATGCCGTGCGGATTGTGCGCACCGTCGAGCAGGATCGTGGGCGCGCTGCGTACCCGTTCGAGCCGGCCCGGCGAGTCGACCCCGCCGAAGCCTTCCCGGACCAGGTCCGAGTCGAGCTGCTTGGCCGCGCCCGCGCCGAGGAACGCCTCGACCGCAGCGAGCGCGAGGGCGGCGTTCTGCGCCTGATGGGCGCCGAAGAGCGGCAGGAAGATCTCGTCGTACACGCCGCCGAGCCCCTGCAGCGTCAGTACCTGACCGCCGACCGCCTGGTCCCGCCGGATGACGCCGAACTCACTGCCCTCGCGGGCGACGGTCGCACCGACCTGTGCCGAGCGTTCCAGCAACGGCCGCATCGCATCCTCGGTCTGCAGCGCGCTGATGACGGTGGCGTCCTTGTGGATGATGCCCGCCTTGGCCCAGGCGATGTCCTCGATCGTGTCGCCGAGCCATTCGGTGTGGTCGAGCCCGATCGGCGTGATGACGCAGACGCCGGCCTCGAGGACGTTGGTCGCGTCCTCCTCGCCGCCGAGGCCGACCTCGACCACGGCAATGTCCACGGGCGCATCGGCGAACGTCGCGTACGCCAGCGCTGTGGTCATGTCGAAGTAGGTGAGCGGCTCAGCCGACCGCTCGTCGATCAACTGGGCCAGCGGGGCCACCTCGTCGTAGACGGCAGCCAGCCGCTCCTCGGAGA
Organism: Actinoplanes sp. CA-051413; assembly: GCF_050955795.1. Lineage (NCBI taxonomy): Bacteria > Bacillati > Actinomycetota > Actinomycetes > Micromonosporales > Micromonosporaceae > Actinoplanes > Actinoplanes sp. CA-051413. The sequence goes on along the minus strand of NZ_CP192100.1, from coordinate 1,605,502 downwards.
TCGGCTCACCGTCGAGGCTGATCCGCTCCCGGACCGTCTCCAGGTGCGGGCTCGTGTAGCGACCGGTGTGCAACCCGTGCGCACGCAGCAGGCCGTCGATCATCCGAGCCGTGGACGTCTTGCCATTGGTCCCGGTGAGGTGGATCGACGGGTACGCCCGCTGCGGACTACCGAGCACGTCCATCAGGTCACGGATCTTCTGCATGTCGAAGGCCATGCGGGTGAAGCCGCGCCCGTCGAGCGCGGCAATCACCTCTCGGTATGTGCTCATGACGAGGGCAACACTTTCAGGGCCGCCGCAATTCTCGCGAGGTCAGCTTCGGCCGTGGCCAGCCGATCCTTGATCTTCGCGACGACCTGTTCGGGCGCCTTGCCGACGAACGCGTCGTTGTCGAGCTTGGCCCGGCACTGCGCCGCTTCCTTCTCGGCGGCGGCGCGGTCCTTGTCCAGTCGGGCCCGCTCGGCAGCGACGTCGATGGTGCCCCGGGTGTCGAGGTCGACGGTGATGCCACCGGTGACCGCGAGGGTCGCCGTGGCCGAGAACTCGGGCGTCGGGGCGTCGAGCCGGGCCAGCGCGCGGATCAGCGGCTCGTGCACGTCGATGCCGACGTTACCGAGGCCGGTGAGCGCGGCGCTGACCCGCTGACCCGGGCGCAGGCCCTGGTCGGAGCGGAAACGCCGCACCTCGGTGACGACCTTCTGCAATGCGGCCAGCTCCTCCTCGGCCACATCGTCGACACGAGCCTGGTCGGCAACCGGCCAAGCAGCGACGACAACAGACTCGGCACCGGTCAGCACGGTCCACAGCTCCTCGGTGACAAACGGAATCACCGGGTGCAACAGACGCAACAGCTGGTCAAGAACGTGCCCGAGCACCCGGCGCGAGCGCGCAGCCTCGACGCCGTCCGTGGCCAGCACGGGCTTGCTGAGCTCCACGTACCAGTCGCAGACGTCGTCCCACGCGAAGTGGTAGAGCGTGTCACAGGCCTTGGCGAACTCGTACGTCGCGAGCTGCTCGTCGACCTCAGCGATGACGTGCTGAAGCCGCGACAGGATCCACTTGTCGACGCTCGACAGCTCCGCCGACGCCGGCAGCTCGCCCTCGACCGTGGCCCCGTTCATCAGCGCGAAGCGCGTCGCGTTCCACAGCTTGTTGCAGAAGTTGCGCGAGCCCTGGCACCACTCCTCGCTGATCGGCACGTCGGAGCCGGGGTTGGCGCCGCGGGCGAGCGTGAAGCGGGTGGCGTCGGCGCCGTACCGGTCGATCCAGTCCAGCGGGTCGACGGCGTTGCCGAACGACTTCGACATCTTCTTGCCGTGCGCGTCGCGGACCAGCCCGTGCAGGGCCACCACGTCGAACGGCTGCACACCGTCCATCGCGTACAGGCCGAACATCATCATCCGGGCGACCCAGAAGAAGAGGATGTCGTAGCCGGTGACCAGGACGCTGGTCGGGTAGAACTTCGCCAGCGTCTCGGTCTGCTCCGGCCAGCCCATGGTCGAGAACGGCCACAGCCCGGACGAGAACCACGTGTCGAGCACGTCCTCGTCCTGGCGCCAGCCGTCGCCGGTCGGCGGCTGCTCGTCCGGTCCGACGCAGACGACCTCGCCGGCCGGGCCGTACCAGACCGGGATGCGGTGCCCCCACCACAGCTGGCGCGAGATGCACCAGTCATGCATGTTGTCGACCCACGCGAAGTACCGTTTCGCCAGCTCCGGCGGCTCGATGGTGACCCGGCCGTCCCGGACGGCGTCGCCGGCCGCCTTGGCAAGGGGTCCGGTGTTGACGAACCACTGCAACGACAGCCGCGGCTCCACGGTCGTCTTGCACCGCGAGCAGTGCCCGACCGAGTGCTGGTAAGGCCGCTTCTCGGCGACAATGCGCCCCTGCTCACGCAGGGCAGCAACAATCGCGGGCCGAGCCTCATACCGATCAAGACCCTCAAACGGCCCCGGTACGGTGACGACGGCCCGCTCATCCATGATCGTCATGCTCGGCAGGTCGTGCCGCCGGCCGATCTCGAAGTCGTTCGGGTCGTGCGCCGGCGTGACCTTGACGGCACCCGTACCGAAAGCGGGGTCGACGTGCTCGTCGGCCACGATCGGGATGCGCCGCCCGGTGAGCGGAAGCTCGACCTCGGTGCCGATCAGGTGCTTGTAGCGCTCGTCGTCGGGGTGCACGGCCACCGCGGTGTCACCGAGCATCGTCTCGGCCCGGGTGGTAGCAACAACGATCGCGTTGTCGCCGTCGCCGTAGCGGATGGAGACGAGCTCACCGTCGTCGTCGGTGTGCTCCACCTCGATGTCACTGAGCGCGGTGAGACAGCGCGGGCACCAGTTGATGATGCGCTCGGCACGGTAGATGAGGCCGTCGTCGTACAGCTGCTTGAAGATCGTCTGCACGGCCTTGGAGAGGCCCTCGTCCATGGTGAACCGCTCGCGGCTCCAGTCCACGGAGTCGCCGAGCCGGCGCATCTGGCCGGTGATCGCGCCACCGGACTCGGCCTTCCACTGCCAGACCTTCTCGACGAAGGCCTCCCGGCCCAGGTCGTGGCGGGAGACCTGCTGGGCGGCGAGCTGCCGCTCGACGACGTTCTGGGTGGCGATGCCGGCGTGGTCCATGCCGGGCAGCCACAGCACCTCGAAGCCCTGCATCCGCTTGAAGCGGCTGAGGGTGTCCATGATGGTGTGCTCGAGGGCGTGGCCGACGTGCATGGAGCCGGTCACGTTGGGCGGCGGGATGACGATGGAGAAGGGCGGCTTGTCACTAGCCGGGTCCGCCGTGAAGTAGCCGGCCGATACCCACTGCTCGTACCGCCGCTGCTCTACCTCGCCCGGCTGGTACTGGGCGGAAAGGCCACCGGTGGGCCGGCTGTCGGGGGTACGGGTGTCGGTTGCTTCGCTCACCCGACAAGTCTACGGAGCCCGTCCGGGAAGCCTGCGATCGCACCGCCTCCCTGTGGACAAGGGTGGGTCTGTGGACAACGCCCGGCGCTGGATCGACGAGTTGTTAGGCTCGCACGATGTCCGAACGCCCTGGCTCCGCTCCGCCACCCGAGGCAACACCGGTGGAGATCGCCGCTGACCCGTTCCCCCTCACCGAGTCCACCGGTGAGGAAAAGGAGGAGCGAGCGCCCAGGTCAAGGACCAAGACCATCGTCCTGAGCTCACTGCTGGCGGTCAGCCTGGCGGGTGCATCCGTCCTCGGGTACGTGGGCTGGCGCATCGCCTCGCAGAAGGACGCGACTCTGACTGTCCCGGCAAAGGTCGCAGGGCTGACTGTCGACAGCACTGACGAGGGCCGCAGCACAGCGGACTACCTGCAGACGGCCTTGTCAGCGGACGTGGCCTTGGACCGGGCAGTTGGAGCGGTGTACACGGACGGCTCAGCAAACGACGTCCTCTTCTTCGGCGGCACAACGCTGTTCTGGACGCCGGAAGATGATCTGGTGACGGCGTTTGATCTGGTCTCCGACGAGCAGGGTTCGGTGACCGGGCTGCACGACGTGCCGGCCGGCCCGCTCGGCGGCACGATGAAGTGCGGGACGACGAAGGCGGACGGGGCGGACATGCCGGTATGCGGCTGGGCCGACCACGGCAGCCTGGCTCTGGCGATGTTCCCGGGCCGCACGGTCGATGACTCAGCGAAGCTGTTCAGCGAGATCCGGGCCGCCGCCCAAACTCGCAACTGAGCGGGCTTTCTGCAGCTGGCCGTAATAGCCGCGGCGCGGCTCAGCGATGATCGGCTCTGTTCCCGGAACGCTCTTGCGGCCAATCGAAACCCTCCGCGCGGCGAATCCACGATCCCCGGTCCGCGCGGGGGCCTACCGGCATGACAGTCACCCACGCAGGTCACTAGCCCCCGCAGTATTGCCCGGCCCGGACCGCAACAGCGCCCAAGCCACCGCCAACCACAGGCTGACCGGCGCCGGCCGGAAGCCCTAGGAACGCAAAAAGAGCCCACCCCGGACCGGGGTGAGCTCCAAAAGGGGATATAGAAAAGGCCCACACCATCACTGGTGTGGGCCTTTCCCAACGTTAAGTCCGGCGGCGTCCTACTCTCCCACACCCTCCCGAGTGCAGTACCATCGGCGCTGGAGGGCTTAGCTTCCGGGTTCGGAATGAGACCGGGCGTTTCCCCTCCGCTATAACCACCGAAACAGCTATCAGCGACACAACACTCCCTGCACCCCCAGAACCAAACCAACGTTCGGCTTGTTCCCTGGGGTGGGGTGGTTGTTTGCTGTGAATCACACAGTGGACGCGGTCGAACATCAAGTTTGGTGTAGTTAAGCCCTCGGCCTATTAGTACCGGTCGACTGAACCTATTACTAGGCTTACATCTCCGGCCTATCAACCCAGTCGTCTAGCTGGGAGCCTTACCCACTCAAGGTGGTGGGATACCTCATCTCGAAGCGAGCTTCCCGCTTAGATGCTTTCAGCGGTTATCCCTTCCGAACGTAGCCAACCAGCCGTGCCCCTGGCGGGACAACTGGCACACCAGAGGTTCGTCCGTCCCGGTCCTCTCGTACTAGGGACAGCCCTTCTCAAGTATCCAACGCGCACGGCGGATAGGGACCGAACTGTCTCACGACGTTCTAAACCCAGCTCGCGTACCGCTTTAATGGGCGAACAGCCCAACCCTTGGGACCTGCTACAGCCCCAGGATGCGACGAGCCGACATCGAGGTGCCAAACCATCCCGTCGATATGGACTCTTGGGGAAGATCAGCCTGTTATCCCCGGGGTACCTTTTATCCGTTGAGCGACACCGCTTCCACTCGCAAGTGCCGGATCACTAGTCCCGACTTTCGTCCCTGCTCGACCTGTCAGTCTCACAGTCAAGCTCCCTTGTGTACTTACACTCAACACCTGATTGCCAACCAGGCTGAGGGAACCTTTGGGCGCCTCCGTTACCTTTTAGGAGGCAACCGCCCCAGTTAAACTACCCACCAGACACTGTCCCTCGACCCGATCAGGGCCGCAAGTTAGATACCCAAATCCAACAGAGTGGTATTTCAAGATTGCCTCCACCCGAACTGGCGTCCGGACTTCACAGGCTCCCACCTATCCTACACAATTACATTCGGATACCAATGTCAAGCTATAGTAAAGGTCCCGGGGTCTTTCCGTCCTGCCGCGCGTAACGAGCATCTTTACTCGTACTGCAATTTCGCCGGGCCTGTGGTTGAGACAGTGGGGAAGTCGTTACGCCATTCGTGCAGGTCGGAACTTACCCGACAAGGAATTTCGCTACCTTAGGATGGTTATAGTTACCACCGCCGTTTACTGGCGCTTAAGTTCTCCGCCTCGCCCCGAAAGGCTAACAGGTCCCCTTAACGTTCCAGCACCGGGCAGGCGTCAGTCCATATACATCGTCTTACGACTTGGCATGGACCTGTGTTTTTAGTAAACAGTCGCTTCCCCCTGCTCTCTGCGGCCATACCACGCTCCACCCGCAAGGGGCTTCACGCGTCCGGCCCCCCTTCTCCCTAAGTTACGG